>JADLDO010000079.1 GCA_020846635.1 Caldilineaceae bacterium | reverse complement strand
TGTGCTTTGGCGTTCGCTCATCAACTCACCACCGCTGGACGAAATTTTGCTCGATTGGCTACAGATATTGTCAGATGATGCGCTGGCGGGTTTGCCCGACAGCTTGGACGCGCAACTTGCGATGTTGCTCGATTGCCTGCGCGAGCGACGCTGCTTACTCGTGCTGGATAACCTGGAGAGCATTTTCCAACCTGATCTGGCAGGACAAATGCGACCCGAACGCCAGGAGTACGCCCAATTAATCCAGCGCCTCGGTGAGCTTCAACATCAGAGTTGCCTGCTGCTGACCAGCCGTGAATATGAGAGTACGTTCGCCCGATTGGAAGGCAGCCTGTCGACCGTGCGCTCGCTCCAACTCGATGGACTCGACGTAGCCGCCGCCGAATCCATGCTTCAGGATCGTGGACTGGCAAACCATCGTGTCGGGGCCACCGCGCTGGTGAATCTCTATTCAGGCAATCCGCTCGCCCTCAATCTTGTTGCTGAAACCGTCCTAGAACTCTTTGGTGGCGATATCGAGAGCTTTTTGGCGACAGAGGCATTCATCTTTGAAGATATCCGCGCGATTTTAGATTGGCAGTTTGAGCGTTTGTCCCCATTTGAACAGGAGATTCTGCTCTGGATGGCAGTTGAGCGCGAGCCGCTGTCACTCCGAGCTCTACGCAACAACCTCGTACCCGCGCGCCCGGCGGGGGACCTTATGACAGCGTTGCGGGGATTGCGACGGCGGTCATTCCTCGACCAAATTGACACGAGAAACATATCCACCCAAACTCCAATGGGTGAGATACGATTTGAGCTGCAAAATGTCCTGATGGAATATTTGACCAACCGCCTGATCGAGATAGCGCTCCAAGAGATCGAACAAGAAAAGCTGATCTACCTACATCGTCACGCCTTAATTAAAGCCCAGTCAAGCGAGTATGTGCGCCAAAGCCAAGCGCGGCTGATCCTGCACCCGCTTGCGGAGCGTTTGCAGGAAGTAATGGGCAAAGAGGAGGCGATTCGCAAACTCACGCGTATCCTTGCCGACCTACGTGCCGAGCCTTCACCCCGGAATGGCTATGGAGCCGGCAACCTGCTCAATTTGCTGCTTAACTTTGGGAGTAACTTGACGGGCTACGACTTCTCACGCTTGCGCGTATGGCAAGCCGACCTGCGCCACGCCAACCTACCCGCCACGAATTTTTCGGGAGCCGACCTAACCCACACTTACTTTGCCGAAGGCTTTGGCTCGATTTTTGCTGTTGCCTACTCGCCTGACGGTGCTTTGCTCGCGGCTGGCAGCAGCAGCGGCGACCTTCGGCTGTGGCATGTCGCTGACGGACGGCTCCTGCATATCTATCAAGGGCACGAGAGTACAGTCAAGTCAGTGGCCTTTAGCCCCGATGGGAGGCTATTGGCGAGTGGGGGGGATGATGAAACAATACGTCTTTGGGGTGTGGTGGACAAGCCGGCAGCTGCGCCATTCCCGCGCATGTTGCAGGGGCATACAGGGCGCGTGACCGCTGTTGCCTTCCACCCGGACGGCAGGACACTGGCAAGCGGCGGAGTCGATCAGACCGTACGCCTGTGGGATGTGGCCACGGGTGCGATGAAGGCGGTTCTGCATGGTCATGAGCATTGGGTATGGACGCTTGCCTTTCATCCATCCGGCGCGACCCTGGCAAGCGCCGGCTATGACCATTCTGTCCGGCTGTGGGATGTGCAGACAGCAAGCGAACGAGCG
This sequence comes from Caldilineaceae bacterium, assembly GCA_020846635.1. Taxonomy (GTDB): domain Bacteria; phylum Chloroflexota; class Anaerolineae; order Caldilineales; family Caldilineaceae; genus QEUY01. The sequence goes on along the minus strand of JADLDO010000079.1, from coordinate 1,964 downwards.
ACGTTGCGCGGGCATACCGACGTTGTCAGTGGAATCGTCTTTGCTGGGGATGGCACAAATCTAGCCAGTTGTGGGTTCGATGGCGCGGTACGGCTGTGGGACGCGGCAACCGGAAAGCCACTTCAGACCCTGGTGACAATGCCCGACGAAATGAATGCTATCGCCATCAGTCCCGATGGTGACCTGTTGGCCTACGGCGGCGATGATGGTGCCGCGTGGCTGTGGGATTTACGAAGCGGCACTGTTCGCCATGTGTTGAATGGCCATGACAGCGACATTCTTAGCCTGGTATTTAGCCCCGACGGGCATACACTCGCGACAGGGAGCAGTGACCAAACAGTGCGGCTGTGGAATAGCCAGACAGGACGACTGCTCCACACGATCATAGGATACAGTCAGAGCATCCGCACGCTGGCATATCATCCCAATGGCAAGATCGTCGCCTCTGCCCATTATGATCATGTCGTACGGCTGTGGGACATGGAGGGTCGCAGAATCGAACAAATCTTACGCGGGCATACCAAAGCCGTACAGACGGTAACGCTGAGCAAGGACGGCACGTGGCTGGCAAGCGGCGGTGACGACCAAACGATACTCGTGTGGCGACTTTCTGCTCCTGATAGATTCGAGACAGTCGAGTTGTGGCCTGCCCAACGCCACCACACTCTATATAGCCAACATGGTCGCGTGACTGCTTTGGCCTTTAGTCCAGATGGGACTACACTGGTCAGTGGAGGTTTCGGCCAATCAGTTTGCTTGTGGGAGGTAGAAAGCGGCCGCCTGCGCCATCTCTTGCCAGGCCATGATTCGCCAGTTGCCAGCGCACAATTCAGTCCTGACGGTTCGTTGTTGGCAATCGCCAGCAGGAATCAAAATATCCGGCTGTGGGACATGCATTATGATTCTGATTTTTCAGCCATGGGCGCTGAAAGATCAGGGAACAACGACACGCCCCTTCATCTTTGGCGCGGCCATGAGGGTATCATCTATGCGGTTGCCTTTAGCCCCGATGGTCAAACCCTCGCAACCGCCGGTGGTGACAGCGTGGTCTGCTTGTGGGATGTGAGTACGCCTACGCGGCCAGTACTGAGCACGACCCTACGCGGGCACAGTGATCGCGTCTTTGCCATTGCCTTTAGTGCAGATGGACGGTACCTGGTCAGCAGCAGCGCCGACCGCAGCGTAGCTGTATGGGATGTGCAAAGTTGTCAGCTGCTTCGAATGATGCATGGGCATACACACTTGGTTTGGGCAGTTGGCATTAGCCCCGACGGAACCAGAGCGGCCAGCAGTGGACCTGATGAAACACTTCGTCTTTGGGATACACAGCAAGGGGCGTGCCTGGCGGTCTTGCGTGGCTCTGGCCCCTATGACGGTATGAATATCAGCCAAGTCACTGGGATATCACAGGCGCAAAAGGCAACGCTCATCCATCTTGGCGCGGTTGATTTGAGCTAAACCCTGATCAGCTTAAATCAAGGTCAATTAGTACCACTGAGTTGGGCCAACCAGCCAGCGAGAATGTCAGTTTAGGAATACCCCTGTCCAGTGGATTTATTGCTGACGACCATTTGCAGGATCATCGGCTACCAAAGAATCCTGCGTCAACTCAGCCATCACTGCCTGTGCAGTTGCCATCAGATCTCGCTGCATGCCACGCTCCCAGGCTGCGGCAAAAAGCTCCGGCGTAAGGGTGGCTGCCAGTTCGTTACGCAGTCGTGGAATCAAAGGCCACTGTGTAAGCCATCCTTTTGGGCTGAGTGGATGATGAAAGACTAAGCCCAATAATTCCGAGGCACGTTCTGGCCGGTTGCTTTTTGCCGCAATAATAGCGGCAAAGGTTAGTGCCTTTGCACAATTCGGCGGCCAACGATGGCGTAGACTGATTTCCAGGATTCTTTGCAGATGCATTCGCGCGGCTGGCAGATTGTCTAAACCACATGCTGCCATACATAGTCCGATCT
>JADLDO010000078.1 GCA_020846635.1 Caldilineaceae bacterium | reverse complement strand
GGCCGAGAAAAAAAGAACCGCTGCCAACCAGTGGTCGGAGCAGTCCTCGCAGTGAGCCCCCTGGGACTCGAACCCAGAACCCGCGGCTTAAAAGGCCGCTGCTCTGCCAATTGAGCTAGGGACCCGCGCTACCACAAGTTCTGGGTTCGAGTCCTAGTGGACCCACTACATCTAGTATGCCCTCTCCAATATGCAAAAACGAAGACTCCTGCTGTACATTTGCTTTCGGAATACGCTGCTACTGCGTTTATGGCTGTATCTTCGCGAGCTATTACATAGAAAGGTACCACACTTGGCATCGCTTAGCCGATTGTATCATGCGGCGTACGCTCCTCATAATTCCCACCTGTTCCGCACCTCGGCACTGAAGTCTACTCAGTTGATACAGCCGCCGGGCGTAGCACTTCGGATCTGGTCGCTAGAGGCCAGTGGGCAATAACGCTGCGTGCCAGTGGATGCCGTTCAAGGATATCAGATTCAGTTGACAGATACGAGGTGGGATCACTCTACACAAACAGAAACGCGGCTTTTTGCAGGCTGCGTGCGAATCAGCTACTGGAATGAGGTCTGATTCAGGCCGGCTGATGCCAACGTATCTGTAGAGCGCGGCTGCGATAAGTTCTTCACGCAGGAATGGGCCAACTCCTGGAATGATTGACATGCTCCTAAGCCATGCCATCTAGGTCCGTCAATCGGGCTGTAATGGGGTCACCCTATGGGCGTCTTCAGCGCAGCAGCGTGCGCACGATTGGGCCGTCCAGCGGCTCAGCATCTGCCCAGATGGCCTCGTCGAGTTGGTAGCCGCCGGGCGTCAGTTCGGGCAGCAGGACTAATCGGACCGATCATGCACATTTGCTCATCACTATGGGGTGAGGCTGCAGGTGGATGCACCCACAGTCTACATCCGCCTGGTCAAGGTCTCGCAGTGGGACTGGGCGCATAGCCAGGGGTGCGAACTCAACGCTAGGCAGCTGCAGCTTCAGACCAACACCCACATCTGAAGACTGCCAAGGATATTGGCATCTATCGGGTACGTCTGATAGCGGACCACAAGTCACCTCTATGCTCGGAATTATGGATCACCTCAGATTAGGAGTAGAGATTGAGTAAGCGGCAGATCGTCAACCACCTGTGCAGTCAACAAGAGATTCCAGTAGGGTTCTGGCCTCGATCAAGTCAGGTGTGTCGAAGCCCTCGGTGAACCATCCATAGATGGGCGACAGCAGGGCATAGGCTTCCGCACGTTTGCCCTGCGCTTGCCACATCCGGCACAAACTTGTCGTCGCCCGCAGTTCAAAGGACTTCGCCCGTTGCCGGCGCGCAATCTTGATGGCGTGATGAAAATGGGTTTCGACCTCTACGAATAGATCGGCCGATGCACTTTCCTTGCCTCCGTCGATCATGAGCAGCAATTCTCCTCTGAATCGATAGACTTCTGCCGCCCAGGTCTGATGCTCACTGACCCCTACTTCTGCCACCACTTGGGAAAGTACAGAGATAGCTTCCCCGGCTCGACCCATGGTTGCATAAATCCGAGCAAGGTCAACTGCGTACAGGTCTGTTGCCGAAATGGCGCCAACCTGCCGATAAGCATCTAGCCCTTGGTGAACCTGCTGCAAACCGGTCTCTCCTTGTCCTTGATCCACCAAGGCGATACCGTGAATGCAGAGCGCCATCGCCCACCAGAGGCGATGGGCTTGTTCTGCCGCATACTGAATCGCCAGGTCTGCCTGTCTCTGCGCTTCCTGGGGTTCGTGCCGTAACCAGTAGAGTAGGGCGACCCAGGTATGCGCATTGGCCATGCCAAGCGGGTGAGCTAGCGTCTGAGCTAGAGTAAGTGCATCGTGGCTGCGCTGCAATGCCTGGTCGGGAAAACCGAGGATCCACAGCACGACCACTAAGTTTGCCAGACATCCGATCCCAAGGTCCCGACCGTACGCTCTTCGGTAAGCCGGGGAGTGCTGGGGATCATACAGCGAAATGGCTTGCTCTAGGTACATCCGCGCCGAGGTGAGTTCGCCTAACCATCCATAAATGTTGCCAAGGGCAAGATTGGCCGCCACATGGTGGATGAGGTTGGGCCGGCTCTGGGCCACGTGCAGCATCTCGTGGGCGATCAGTTTGGCTCTGGACAACTCGATACGCAGTGTGTAATGGCGGCGCAACCCGTCAAGGACTGCTAAGAGTTGCTCAGCGCTGCCCGCTTTCCGGCAGAGTGCTTCTGCGCGTAAGAATGTGTCTCCGACCTCGCGCACCCCTGCGCCTTCTACTGCCGCCAACGCATTACCCAGCACGATTTGCAGCGCGAGTTCATGCTGGTCATGCCGCGCCGAATCGGGTAGCGCCGCAAGCAGCGCGATACCTTGCCCCGTATGATGGATAGCGTCCTGGTTTGCCCCCAAGTGCTGCGCATGCTCGCCCGCGCGCAGCAGATAGGTCACTGCCTTCTCCGTTAACCCCGCCTGGCGAAAGTGGTGCGCCAACTTGACCGCGATTTGTTCAATCTGGGCGCCATACACACGCTCCAACGCACTGCCGATCGCCTCGTGCCAATAGGCGCGTTCGATTGCATCCAGATGATGATACAAGTAGAGCTGGAAGAGGGAATGTCGAAAGCGGTATTGGGAAAGGCGCTGCGTGCCAGACCACGCCGACGACTCAGCCATGACGAGCCGGTGCCGGCGGTCCAAGTCCCGACTTAGGAGTTCGATCACCTCACGTTCGGTTCGGCCTTGGACGTTCGCCACGATCTCGGCGGTGAAAAGTTCGCCTTCCACACTGGCGACGGTGAGGACAGCCTGCAAATTCGTGGATAGGCCGGCAATGCGCTGGACGATCACGCCTTCGACTCGGGCGGGTAGACTGTACCAGTCGAGTAGCCCGCTGGTCGTCCAGTAACCTGAAGCGTCCTGATACAGGTCGCCATTTTCCTGGAGTATGTGCAACAACTCCACAATAAATAGCGCATTCCCGCCAGTCTGTTGGAGCAGACGATTGCGGAAGGCATCGTCCAGGCGGTTCGGCTCTATATCAAGATAAGCATCAATAAACTGGCGACCCTCAATGTTCGAGGCATTGTCCAGGTCGAGCCAGATGTCGCCCTGTTGGCGCCTGAATTCACCTAAGACACGTGTCATTGGATGAGGACTCGCACCATTCCATTCAGTAAGTGCGTCTGGACGGTAGGTGCAGACGATGAGGATGCGGCTGTCCGCGGTGGCGCGACTTAGGTGAAAGAGCAGACTCGTGGAGGCCGCATCGATCCAGTGGAGGTCTTCGAGAATGAGTAAGAGCGGTCGTTGCGCGGCAATGGACTTAAGCACAGCGGCAAACTGAGTAAAGATGCGCCGTTCCTCCAGCCGCATCGTCGGCTCATCGCTGACGAGCTTCGTCAACTTCTGGAACCAGCGCGCATCAGCTTTGGCGAAGCGCATCGCACGGTCAACAAGTTTGCCTCCATCCACAAACGTACTGATCAGGTCAGGTGCGTGCTCCACCAAGATGGGAAGGACGGCCGGCATCGCTCCCCGTAAGCGTCGTGTCTGTTGAGCTGGGATTGATCCATCGTCATCCTTCGTATCCACTTCTCCCGTCAGCCGCGCCAGAGCTTCGCGAAAAGGCAGGTAAGGATCGCCAATGCCGGAGTGCGTGTTGCAGGAGCCGCTTGTGACGAGTAGGTCTGGATCGCCATTCTGCATCCGAAATGCAAATTCCTGGACAAGTGCCGTCTTGCCCCGGCCGGCATCGCCGGTGATGAACAGGGTTTGTCCCTGCCCGTGACGCACCTTGTCTAGCCGAGTCGCCAACGTAGCCAGCTCGCGCTCCCGGCCAACAAAAAGAGGAGGGGCAGACAGAGCGGGATTTTGTTGCTCCCAAAATGAGGGATGGGACGAGCCCGTGTGGTGAGGATCTTGTGCTGACGCACGCAAGGGATCGGCAACGGGTAAACCGCGAGCATGGCGGATGAAGGCAGGACGCTCCGCGTGGGGAATCGCCAGCTGTTCGGCTAACCGTTCGGCCATCAGTGGCGACGGGCGACGCTGGTCTAGCTCAAACTTCTGGATTGTAATGCGTGCGCAGCCCACACGCGCGCCGAGTTCTTCCTGGGTAAGGTCCAGGGATTTGCGTCGCTGCTTGAGCCAACGGCCAAAGGATGGTTGTTCGCTCATAGACATGGCTCGGTGATCCCCTTGCACACTCCCGATACTTCATGTATGCGGATTTGTATGCTCTATTGTATGCAGCAACGCCTTCTCATTCAACTCATATTTTGCTTTACTGGGCATGGTTGGGTTCGCCCATAGTGTATTGGCAAGGTTCACCTACAGGAGAAGACCTATGTCCATCGAACAAAACAAAGCGGTTATTGATCGCCTCAACATCGAAGTTATGAACCGCAAGAACACCGATGCTGTCGACACGATATTTTCACCGGATGTTGTTTTCTATCAATCCGGTCGCCCTGTAATTCAGGGGAGGGAGGCATTTCGACAGTGGCTCTCCGATTCTGATCGTAGCACCTGGGGAAATTGGCAAGTAGACATTGGGGAGACCGTGGCTGAAGGCGACCTGGTCGTCGTTCGCTGGACGATTCGGGGTACTCACGTGGGCGAATGGCGCGGCGTTGCGCCTACCGGCAAGCCGATAACCCTGACAGGTATGAACATGTACCGTGTCGTTGGCGGAAAGGTGACCACATCGTGGGGGGAGGAAAATTGGTTGGAGGTCATGGACCAGATTCGAGCAACAGGAGAACGAACCATGTCACTTGAAGAGAAGAAAGCTGTTGTCTACCGTCTGAACGCTGAAATCTGGAATCAGAAGAACGCCGATGCGGTTGACGAGATCTTCGCACCCGACGTTGTCATCTATCGTTCAGGGCGTCCGGTAGTACAAGGGTCGGAGACCTTGAGGCAATGGGTCGCGAACTATGCGCGTAACACTTGGGGCGACTCACAGGCAACGATCGAGGAGATGGTTGCGGAAGGAGATCTTGTTATCACCCGCTGGATAGTGCGGGGGACCCATGCAGGCGAATGGCGTGGCATTGCCCCTACCGGAAAGCCGGTTGCCATTTCTGGTATCACGATTCACCGCGTCGTCGGCGGCAAAATCGCAGAGGCATGGGCGGAAGAGGATTGGTTGGGCGTGATGCAGCAGATCGGCGCGCTGCCAACGCCAGCATAGAACTCGCCCAAGATGCCGGCCCATCTATCTGTACCAGCGCACGGAGTTGAGGATTTCTCGGACCAGAACTTGGTCAAAAGCTTTACGACATCTGCCGCGGCCGTCGCCAGCGTCATTGCCGAGAAGTCGAACGGCGTAACCCAGGCCTTTGCCGCCGATCTGACGCCGACGCAGGCCATAGGCCGCGGCATGTCGCTGCTCAATTCGACAACGCTCTTTGCGGGGATCGTGGGGCTGGGCGGCGCAGGCTACCTGATTAATGGCCTGCGCTTCCCGGCGTAATTGCGCCGCCTGGTCGGCATCCACCTCGATCTGAGCCAAAGAGGCCAGAATTTGCCACAAGGCCCAACGTGATCCCAGCGCGTCTGCCTCGCTGCGGGCGGCCTGTCAACAGGTGCGCGCCTAGACACTACATTGCCAGCGCGTAAGCGACTGCTTCATCCAGTGTCATTGCCTGCCCTTCGGCCCAAGCCTGTGCAAAGGTTGCCTCATCCAGAGCAATGCGAACTGAAGACAGAGCGCGTCGATACAATGGGTCATTCACGGGGGCTAATGGGTCGGCAATTGTTTTACGCAAAGCATCAGCCGCGCTTAATAAGCGTACAGCCCTATGTTTAGCTTCTCCCGCTTCGTTATATAAGCTACTGATTTCTGCAAAACCACCTAGACAAAAAACAATCATTTCGCGATGACCAAAACGTAACGCTATTTGGATGCTTTCACGAAAGTGTGAAAGAGCAACGTGCGGTGCGCGCTGATTCAGTTCGAAATAGCCACCGCGGGCGTGAAGGATGGCAACTCGATTCTCATTGTTGGCCGCACGCGCAATGGCAAGACCTTCTTCCAAGAGCGCTCTGCCTCCATGCACATCACCTTGTTTCATGGCGATCATTGCCAGGTCACAAAGCGCACTCGAACTGCCGTGACTATCGCCAATGGCGCGGTGCAGCGCCAAGCTTTGCTCTAATAACGATTTTGCCCGAAGCATGTCGCCGTGACTGCGGCCCAAGCTTCCCAGAAAATAAAGCGAATTCGCCATTCCTGACTGGTCACCCAACTGGGAATAGAGGTGCAGCGCCTCCTCGAAGAGGGCTGTGGCCTGTCCATAGTTATCTTCGAGCTGAGCGATTTTGCCGGCAGCCAGTAGCGCCCTGCCTCTGGCAAACGAGGGTGACGCCAAATTTTGCTGCAAGGCCTGTGCCAACCATTGGCGCCCTTCCGTATAGTAGCCACGCATGCACCAAAACTCACGTAAGGCGCCTGCCATCTGCAAAGCAGTGGGTGGATCAGTTGTCAGCGCCCAGCGCAGCGCAGCCCGCAAGTTGTCGTGCTCGCGCTCTAGCTGATCATAGCAGGCTGTCTCTGTCGTCTGTCCCAACTGTCGAAATGCATTCTCGGCCATTGCCAGGAAATAGTGGGCATGATGCTCCTGAACCGCCTGATCTTCCTGCAAGTTGCTCAATTGTTCGTTGGCATAGGCGCGCAGTGTCTCCAGTAACATAAACCGGCGTTCCCCAGCCGGTTGCGTCATCGTCTTGACAAGACCTTTGTTGAACAGCGCGTACAACAACTCCTCCGCAAAACCCAAATGCGCCAGCGCTGCGCGATCAAACCCGCCGGCAAAGACCCCCAACGTGCGAAAGAGCGCCTGCTCCTGTTTCGGCAACAGGTCATAGCTATGCTGGATGGTGCGACGCAAGGTGCGTTGGCGGGCCGGCAAATCACGCATCTCTGCATTGAGCAGATCAAGTGGGTGCGCTTGCAGCCGTTCTACCATCGCTTGTGGCGAAAAAAGGTCACTGCGGGCCGCCAGTAACTCAATCTCCAGCGGCAGATAATCCACCTGTTGGCAGAGTTGGTCAATCGCCGCACCTTTGGCCATTGTTCGGGTAAAAGCCGGCTCAACCCACTGGGCGCGCTGGACAAAGTGTTCACTCGCTGCTGCCGCGGCCAAGGGTGCGACTGGGAAGCTCTGTTCCCCCAGCATTTGCAGCGATTCGCGGATTGTCGCCTGGATGTGCAGGTATGGTAAGTGGTGCAGCCATT
>JADLDO010000077.1 GCA_020846635.1 Caldilineaceae bacterium | reverse complement strand
GCCCAGGCCAAAATTGCGGTCGAAGAGGCGCGTCTGAAAAAGTCGCAACAGGAGCTGCCACCCCTGCTGGAACGTATGGCAGCCATCCGCGCCCAGATCCAGCCGCTCGAAGCGCAATTGGCGGCCGTGGCTTTCCAGGCAAACCAACGCCAACAGATTCAGCGCCACCATGCCAGCACGAAAGCGCCATTGGTTCGCCAGTTAGAGAACCTGGAAAACGAATGGCGGCAGCGCATCGCCCTGGAAAGTGCGCCGTCGGTGCGCAGCCTGCAAGGCTTCTATCGTTAACACCTGGCCATGGGGTCTCCTGGCAGCGCGGGCGTGTGGTGAGATACTGCGCGCCCGCACTGGGAGAATGGCTATTTTGAGGGGAGGAAAGCAGTGCACAAAACCAAGGCGATGCGCCAAGCGCGACCGGTACAGGTGCAGTTTGCAAGGGCGTCCACCCTGGTGGAATATGTCCCGGCTAAACTGGTTACGCCACGAGCGGAGAAATTGAACCAGCGGCTACTCAAGGCGCAAGACAGCGGCGACTTCGCTCAGATGCACGCGGTTGGTGTTGAGCTGTTAAGCGAAGTGCTTACTGGGTGGAGTTTCGGCAGCACAGGTGACACGCCGGGCAAACCGTCCCGCGCGGCGCTGGAGCATATGCCGGCGGGGTGGATAGCGGCCGCACTGACGGCAGTGGGCAAGGATACGGAGGAATTTCAAAACGAGCGTGGGGACGATGTTTCCTGAACGATGGGTTAAGTTTTTGCGGCGCGTGATGGGCCTTCGGTCCGGGCGCTATGCGATTTACCTGACCATCACCCAAGATGCGCTTGAGTGGAATGTGATAGACCTGGGCAGTGTCGAACGGGCACGCGACTAGGTGACAGGACAACTGAATAGGTGGGCTGCCACAAGCGGCTAACATGCTTGGACCTTCCAAGAGAGAAGCACCACGGCATCGCTGATTCGCGATGCCGTGGTGCTTTTTGATTGGGGGAAATCATGTCAATTATGGCGGCCAAACTCATGGTCGAGGTAGGAGCTAACACCTCGGACGCCGAAAGAGGCCTGGCGGATTTTAGCAAGAAGATGGAGGCCAGCGCCAAGAAGCTGGCAGGCATAGGAACGGGGCTGAGTCTTGCCCTGACTGCTCCGCTCGTGGGCATTGCCAAAGGCGCGTTGACGATGGCCGGGGACTATGAGCAGTCCATGAACATGCTCCAGTTCTCTAGCCAAGCCAGTATGGCCGAGATGGGACTCCTGAGCGACCAGGCGCTGGATCTTGGTGCGGCTACTGTTTTTAGTGCCAACGAAGTAGCTGCGGCCCAGCTTGAGATGGCGAAAGCGGGCATGGACGTCACCGATGTTTTGGGCGCAATGCCCGGCATTGTGGCGTTGGCCGCAGCCGCCAACATGGATTTGGCGGAGTCGGGGGGGCTTGTCTCCAACACCCTGAACATGTGGGGCATGGAGGTCACCGAATCCACACGCGTGGCGGATATGTTCGCCGCGGTCGCCAATGCCACCACTGCCGATGTGGATGATTTCTCGATGGCAATCGGCCAGTCTGGCGCGGTACTTGCCGGCTTCGGGGTGCCACTGGACGACACCTTGACCATGTTGGGGCTGCTGGCCAATCGGGGGCTGAAGGGGTCAGACGCGGGAACGAGTCTCAAAACGATGTTTATGTCGTTGACATCGCCCACCGACAAAGCCGCGCAATTGATGAACGAGTTTGGCATCAGCATCTATGACGCCAACGGGGTGATGCTGAACACCGAGCAGATTCTTGCCGGCCTGATTGATGCGACCGGCAATTTGAACGACCAGCAGCGCAACAGTCTGCTAAAAGACCTGTTTGGGACGGACGGCCTGCGCGCGGCCAACATCCTGCTTGATTCGGGTGTGCAAGGGCTGACCGACCTAAATGCCGAGGTCAATACGCTGGGTGCGGCCGCGGGCATGTCCGATGCGCGCATGAAGGGGCTGAACGGCGGTCTTGAGGAATTGTCCGGCAGCTTCGAGAGCTTTTTGACCAAAAGCGCGCTGCCGTTCACTAACTTCTTGGGCGACGTGGCGCGCGGCGCGGCGGATGCGCTGGCCCAATTCGGCGCATTGCCCCAGCCCGTCATCAATGCCGCCATAGCCTTTGGTGCGGTGCTAGCAGCGGCCGGACCACTCATGCTGGTGATGGCGGGTGTGTCGGCAGCGCTGGCCTTCTTGGCTACACCGATTGGCCTGATAGTCGCCGCCAGCGCAGCCCTCGCGGCAGCCTGGGCTGCGGACATGGGGGGCATTCAGGGCGCGACGGCCAGCGCTGTTTCGTCCATTGTTAGCCAGATGACCACATTCAAGGCGAGTGCGCTTTCCTTTGGCGCAGCGGTCAAGGCGGCTTTCGATAAGACGGCCTTCCCGACGCTTGACGAACTGTGGCAGGACTTCAAAGCGGGCGACTTCGACACGCTGGCCAGCAAGATCCGCGACACAGCTTTCGCCTTGATGGTCAATCTCGACACCGAACTCAATATCACGGGCAAGGCTGACCAACTCAAGGCGCAACTGTTGGGCGTGGTCAACGGTCTGAGTACGGCGGTCGGCAATTTAGACTTTAGCGGGGTAAGCGCCAATGTCAACGGCTTGCGCGATGGCGTGCTGGCAGGGTTGACCACGGCCATCAACGGCGTGGAGTGGGGCAGCGTGGGCAATGTTTTTGCCAAGCTGGTGGGCGATTTGAGCGAGGCCATTAGCGGGCTTGACCTCAGCGGCATTGACTGGGGCGGGGTGCTCAAGCGCATTTTGCTGGCCCCGTTGGGGTTGGCGGTCAACGGCCTCATGTGGGTGATGGGCAGCGAGAACTTTGCCGGGCTGGTGACGGCGGTGCAGGGTGCGATTGGGTCCATTCCGTGGGGCGACATCGGCGCTGCGCTGGCGGGATTAGGTACAGCGCTGCGCGGGCAAGTGGCCCAGATTGCCGGCGACATGGCCAGGGACATCGGCGCGCTGCTGCCCACGATCAAGTTTGATGTCAACGGCATGATCAACAGTTGGACCACGGCCATCAGCGGGGCCAACTGGGAAGGGGTGGGGAGCGGGCTGGTCAGTGGGATTAGCACCGCCATCACCAACCTGCTGGCGCTGGACGTGAGCGGGGCCGAGGGCATTGCCAACGGCTTTGCTAACTGGGTACGCACGTCGCTGGCCTCGATTGACTGGACGACGCTGGACGCCTCGCTGGTGGGGTTGGCGAACGCGGTGCGTGAGGCCATCTATGGCATTGCGCGCGGCATCGGCACCGAAATTGCGGCGGTGCTGAACTTTGGCAGCATCAAGATTGAGCAGCCGCAATGGCTGAGCGATTTGCTGAAGTGGCAGCCGGCGCTGCCGAGCTGGGTCACGGACCTGACCACGTGGGATGCTGCCTTACCGGACTGGGTGCCAACACTTATTGATTGGAAGGCGTTGACACCCGACTGGTATCAAGCGTTACTCGCCTGGAATCCCAGCACGCCCAGTTGGGTGACGGACTTGGTCGGCTGGATGCCCAATACGCCCGACTGGGTAGACAGCCTGTTGGGATGGGTGCCCGATATGCCGGGCTGGGTTTCTTCACTACTTGGCTTTTTTGGGGGTGGTGGGGTGCCCGGCAATGCGGCGGGCACAAGCTACTGGCGTGGCGGCCCTACTTGGGTCGGTGAAGAAGGGCCAGAGATTGTAGACGTTCCCCGCGGCGCGCGCATTTACAACAACAGCGATTCGATGGCAATGGCCGCCAGCGGTGGCGGTGGCGCGGGCGGTGACATACACATCCACTTTGACAACGTAACCATAACGAATGACATGGATCTGGAAGTGCTGGCCAATAGGCTGGCGCGCAAGTTCCAACAGCGAATGCGCTAGACACACTCTAGCAACAAACGGGGCGACTGTGGCGCGGGCTGCGGTCGCCTTTGTTTGCAAACGTGTTTGTGCAGGGGTTTGTTTTGCCCGCAAGCCAGGGGAATTATGCGCATTCGTTCCGATATCGCCCTGATATCAGAAGCAATTTCGGCACACACGTTCTGCTATCTGCGAATCTATGCCACCCTAAAAGCGCCCACAGTTAGCCTGGCAGTTAGCGGCTTCTCTGGACCAGTTAGCGCACGAAGATCCCTTTGTAGATATAGGTCTGCCGTTCGGTGAATTCGCTGCCGCTTACGGTGTACGTTCCCTTCGTGGCATTGCCCGGCACCGTGTAGGTGGCAACGTTGGCATAGCCTGCTTCAATGTAGAAGTTGGTCTCGACATGCACATCGGCGCGCCCATCGCCCAAGGCTTTGACATAGACGACAGAGGCGGTGATGGGGTTGCCGAAACGGTTGACGAGGGTGACGGTGTGGTGGGTGGGATTCATGGCTGGCTTGGTTCCGCGCGCTGTGAGCGCACTTGTGGGCGTGCGTGTCAGATAATGCCACCCTGTAGGCTAAAACGTCGCTATGGCCTTCCTGTGCGGTCTAGGGCTACTGACTCGTCTCCTCCTCAGCAAAAGCACGCGCAATTAGCAATAGGTCACGCTGGCGGTGCACAGGCAGCTTGCGCGCTACGCTCGTTAGTTCCAGCAGCAACTCGCCAAGCATGACCGTTGTGGATTCTGGCGTGTCGGACAACCCCAACAGATAGTCAGTCGTCACACCCAGCGCACGCGCTAACCGCAGCAGGATCGTTGCGGTGGTGGAGTGCTTCTCGCCGCTCAGCATCTTCGAGATAGAACTCTTATCTACCCCACTGGCCCGCGCCAGGTCTGCCGCGTTCATACCACTGCGCGTTAACGCTTCTTTTAGGTTGTGCTTGTCAATCCCCTCGCCAATTTTATATGGGTGTTCTTGCATAATCCTATGCCCCCCCTCCCAACAGCCGTGCCCACCACCCTCGTTGCGCTTTGGGCGGCGACAACTGGGTGATGACTGCCGTTAACCGAGCGTTCTCCTGGGTCAACACCTCAATGGTGGATGCCTGCGTGGCGATCACCATATCTTTGGCCCGAATCACTTCCTCTTTGTCAGCCAGCCTGCCCCGCAGTTGGTCAATCTCGCCCTGTAAAGCGAGGGTGTTTACCTCGTCGTCAAGGTGTTGACTACTGTTCACCTCAGCCCCGTTGCCGTTCACCTCATGGTGACCATTGCCATTAACCGCAGGATAGACGCGAAACAATTCGACGGGTTGGATGGTGAACGACCCGTTCACTTCCCGTTCAGCACTGAGCCTGCCATCGTGGATCGCCTTGATGATGGCGCCCTTTGACCTGCCTACCAATTTGCCTGCTTCCGCTGGCGTTATACTCGTATCGTTCACCTGTTCATCCTCCTGTTTACCGTCGTTCATCCCTGTTCACTTTGATTGACGGTAGACCGTGGCGATTCGGTGCGCGATGTTACAGCCAAAACAAAAGGCCCACCAGCCGAAGCCGATGGGCCTTTGTTCTATCCTGCTATGGGGCGTGGTGGCTGCCTTCGGCGCTTGAGCGCGTGCGCCAGGGCAGCAATGGCGATGGCTAGATGGGCGCGCTTCTTCTCCGGGGTGAATGTGCGGAACTTGCTCATATACACGGTGCGCTTGTCAGGGGTCATAGGTCTATGCCTCTCATCATCTCATAAAACGCGGCGTCTATATCATCCTGGTCGTTTACCGGTTCGGGCATCTGTGGCACCGGCACGCCCAAGGCGAGACCGACGGCCCGAATGCGCTCGCAGACCGCGCGATGCTCATCATCGGGCAAACTGTCCAGCCAGGTGAGGAACTCTTCTTTGTGCGCTTGGTAGCAGGCATCGCACTTGGTTTCATTGCCAAACTGGACAGTTGTCCAGTACGTGCGTCCACATTCGCAGACTTTGCGCTGGGGCTGGGGCATGGTCAGGTCTCCTTTGGGGGTGTGCAACCTATTCCTGAACGTTGGCGGGGAGCGCACGCAGCACCTTCTTGGCGGCTTGCTCGGCAGCGGCTTCGATGATGTCGTCTACAATGGTCTCTATCTCACAATCGTTATCGTAGTCCCACCCGACGCCGCTTTTTTTGGCGAGTAGGCGCATGTAATAGACCAGGTTATTCTTGGCTTGGTTGGCGTGGCTGCTCATGGTCAATTCTCCTGTTGTGGGAAGTAGGGGCCACAGGCGCAGCCCCCATGGTGAATGCTAGGCGTCAAACGGGTTGTCAACCACATCTTCGGCGTCGTCAATGCTCTGCTCTTCGACCGGCACCGCTTGCGCCTGTGGCTTGGGCTGGGCGGGGATCTCCTCGCGAATACGGATACAGTCTTGCATCTGACCGAAGGCTTTGACGCGCGTCGGGTAGATGCTGATGCGCTTGCCGGGCCAAGTGTCCGACTCGTCACCATACAGGGCGGCGATGGTCATGGCATTTGTTCGGTTGAGAACGAGGCCCTTGGTGGCACGTTCAAAATACAAAACGGGCTTGCGCTCCTTCTCGCTGGCGTGGTTGAGCATCTCTTCCACCGTCAAGGTCTTGATCGTCAAGGTGACGGTGCGCCCTTCCAGGTCGGCGGCCTTGACGTACTTCGATGGGAAAATATCTGACATTTTCATGGTGGCTTGTGCTGCGCGTGGTCCGTATGCGCGCCCCACGGTGAAGGCTTAGTATTCGGTGCGGTCGCCGTAAGCGTTGGTGTTTGCCAGGTAGCTGAACGTTTCAGTATCGGCAGCGTGGCGGGCGGCAGCTTCATAGCCGCGGCGCTCGGCGTCGGTCATGCTGGCATACTCTTCGGGCGACAACCAGTCGCGGCTGGCAGCGCACAAAACGAACTGGTCATATCCCTGCCAGAAAAGCTGGACGGCAGGCACGTTGGGCGATGCTACGGTGACGGTTGGTGCAAGTTGTGTTAACATGATGTTGACTCCTTTGGGGTCAATATGGGGTCAGTGGTCATCTTCGCGGGTGTTTCACTGGCCCTCTTTTGCGTTGCGCAGTTCGCAACTTCTAGTAACATTATAGGCTTATTTGGGCATGATGTCAAGTACCAAAATGGACGAATTAGTAACATATATTGACTTTACTGTTACATTCATGTAAAATGGAGGTATGAACCGATGACTTTGCGAGAAGGGAGAAAAATGGTGTCAAAGTGGCATCTGAAGGAATTGATTGGGCGCGCCGAGAGTGTTAGCGGCGAGAATATCAGCTATCGCGACATTTGCGAGGCGACCGGCATATCGCCCAACACCATCACACAGATGGCGACGGGCAAAGCGAAGCGGGTAGACCTGTCTACGGTGGATCGCCTACTCGACTTCTTAAGCGAGAAGGCTGGCGACCAATTGACGTTGGATGATTTGCTCAAGAGGTATCCGGCATAATGAGTTTGAAGTTTTGACCTTTTCCGGCAGCTAGTAGCATTGCGCTTTTTCGGGGATTTTTTCAATGACAACATTTATTCGTGAGGACTGGACACTATTCCGTACACTAGGAACCCTTAGCCAAAAGGCTGGAGTTGCGGTGCCTGCCATTCCTCAGCTTGTCGCAAAAGAATTAGCCGACAACGCGCTTGATGTTGCTGGCAATGTCCAAGTTGTGATGCTTGAGGGAAAGAACGGATTCTGTATTTCCGATCAGGGAGATGGCATACCGGGAGATGATAACGATATAGCCCGCCTCTTCTCCGTGGCGCGGCCTCTGGTGTCAAGCAAGCTATTACGGTTGCCTATGCGCGGCGCACTGGGTAATGGTCTGCGTGTTGTGGCCGGTGCAGTCCTGGCGACTGGTGGCGAATTGATTGTATCAACGTGTGGGCGACGGCTGGCACTATACCCACAGGACGATGGCACGACCAGAGCGCAAGTTGTTGGCGACTTTGGCGACATAGGTACACGCGTTGAGATTGTTTTCGGTGACGCCCTTCCCGTTGATATTACCGCTCTTGATTGGGCAGAATCGGCGATGCAGTTGGCAACTGGAGACAGCTATAAGGGCAAAACGTCACCCTTTTGGTATGACACCGATGCCTTCTTTGAGCTGTTTCAGGCGGCTGGCGAAAGGCCTGTCAGGGAGCTGATAGCCGAATTTGACGGGTGCAGCGGTGCTAAGGCAGGGAAGATCGCTGCCACTTTTCTTGGGCGCGGTTGCTCATCGTTGACGAGGGAAGAAAGCGAGGCATTGCTTGAATCTGCCCGAACCCTTGCCAAACCCGTCAAGGCAGTGCGATTGGGGATAGTGGGGGCCGCCAAGGATCTCCCTGATGCCTATGCCAAAGTTGAGGGTGCTGTCGAATTGAAGGCTGCGCGCGGAAGTTTAAATGCTGTAATTCCTTTTGTAGTGGAAGCATGGATCGATCTTGGCGACAATGACGGCAAGATCGACATCATGATCGCTGTCAACAAAACACCGATCACAGCTGAAGTCACAGCCCGCACGGAAAAAGCGCAACTTGCTATCATCGGTGCGGGCCTCAAGCATTATGTCGCTAAGATTGGCAGGGCAAAGGTCGCACGGGTGATTGTCAATGTAATCACTCCTTATATGCCCATTACAAGCGATGGCAAAGCGCCTGATTTGCGGGCCATGTTTACCTGTATAGGCGAAGCCATTGAAACAGCCACACGACGCGCAAAAAGAGGCAACAGGGCCAACGCTCCACGCCGACACAGCCAAAAGGATATCGTCTACAATCATTTAGCCAGTGCGGTCAATAAGACAAGTCAAAGTGGACGCTACCGATTCAGTCAACGTCAACTCTTCTACTCGCTACGACCCTATTTGATAGAAGCGACAGGGCAGGAGCCTGAATACGACACGGTTGCCAGAATTCTCACCGACTATGAGAACGACTTCGGCGATATACGTGGCATGTATCGCGACACACGCGGAACGCTCTACCACCCGCACACAGGCGAGGACATACCGCTGGGCACGCTGGAAGTAGAGCGCTATAGTCGCCCGGAATGGACCTTCAATAAGATCCTGTACATCGAAAAAGAGGGCTTCTTTGGCATCCTCAAGGCAGAGCGTTGGCCGGAACGTCACGACTGCGCCCTGCTCACATCGAAGGGGCAGGCAACACGCGCAGCTAAAGACCTGCTAGATCTACTCGGCGAGACTGAAGAAGAGATCACCTTTTACTGTGTGCATGACGCCGATGCCTATGGAACTTTGATATATCAGGCGTTGCAGGATGGCACACGAACCCGGCCAGGGCGGAAAGTGAAGATCGTCAACTTCGGACTTGACCCCGTCGAGGGGATAGAAATGGGTCTGCAAGTCGAAAGGGTCGCTAGCGACAAGAAGCGCCATCCGGTTGGCACATACGTTGACCCGCGCTGGGCGCAATGGCTCCAAACTCACCGTATTGAACTCAACGCAATGACCACAGATCTTTTTCTACGCTGGCTTGATTACAAGATGGAGATCCACGGCAGCGGCAAGTTAATCCCGCCACAGGGAGTGGCAGCCCTAGAATTAGTCTCAAAGGTGCTGGATGAGCTGCGCCGCCAACTTTCTGACCGCATCCTTGCAGATGCCCGAATCAACGATCAGGTGTCTAGCGCTTTTGGCGAGCTTTACAACAATGGTTTGCAAGGTGATTTGTCTAACGTGCTTGACAGGATAGACCAGGACTTATCCGATGATGACACCAAGTCCTGGCGCAAGTCTGTTGTGGACATGGCCGGCGAAGTTGCGACAAGCCATTTAGCAGGCAATTGACGCATTAGTAACGAAACAAATTCGCCCGCTGTTTGAGCAGCGAACTCAAAACAGCGGGCTGACCAACCAGGTGCTGGAGGCACCAAAATTGGCTATGACCCAGTATACCAAACGCGACAACTTTGTCGCACCCGCGCCCCGGCAGCACGTCGAGATCGTCCCCATCGGCGAGCAGCTGCCCATGCTGCCCACGGCGCAAACTTCCGTCACACTCCATACAACCTACACAGACCGTTCTGTAGGCTTTCAGGTGGCAACCGTACCCATCTCTATTGCCTTTGGCGTCGGCGCGCTTGTGGTGGCCGTGGTGGGCTACAGCGTGCCGGTACTCAGCATCGGCGCGCTGATGGTCTTTTGGCTGGCCTTCCTCGGTTGGTGGCTGCTGGGCTGGGCCATCCACCATATCGCCAGCCCGGATGGCATCGCCTTGGTGCAGGCGATCTTGATGTATCGCTATGTCAGAAACGAGCAGCGCGAGCGCCTTCGACGCTATGCATCTCTACGCGCAAAAGACGGTGCCGACCATGAATAACCACAATGGGATCATCACCACCGTCGAGCGCAAGTCATCTATCGCGCAAGCATCGCCACAACGATATACGACGATACAGCGCGCAGCCGAATCACTTTCCCGGCGCAATGCAGATGCTGCCGTGGTCGAACTCTTCATGGAAGCCATGCAGCGGCTTTGCCTGCTGGCTTATGAGGTTGACGTGGATGGCTTCTGCAACATTGACCCGGTGACGCACCGGCTGCTGCTCCCCGCACCATGGGGGCGAGCTGGGCATAAACGGTGGGGAATCATGCCCAGCGAGTCGGTTGTGCTGCGCGAGATGATCCAGCAGCGGCAGATAGGCCACGATGGGCGCGCCCCTGGCCTGTGGCTCTATGACCGCACACGACGCTGCTGGCGGCTCAACTTATTCGACTTCGACACAGTACACGATGGGCAAAGGTATTGGCAGCGGTGGCCGTTGACTGTGGCGGAGTATAGGCAAGCGCGTAGCCGTCGGCTAGGCGATGGGGTAGCACGATAGGTGGGCGCAATGGTGGGGCTGGGTGGGCATTACAGCGGCGACATTATCCAGAGGCTTCTCATTATGTCGGAACTGTCGTTATTCGTGCCGTCACTGCTTATGGTATGATCACGTCAGTCTATAATAGCAGAAGCGCAACCGCTGTCAGGCCTGGAAAACCGTGCGGGTGCGCCTCTGATGCAATCCTATGCATTTGTGCTGTCATCATACTTGACGCATTTCACTGTGTCAAGGTGACGGTGTATTTTTGCATATTTGCACCAGAGACGCCCGCGGCCCAGCCACAAGCTGATCGCCGCGGGCATTTTGTTTTGGGGAATTCAACACTTATGTGGGATCGCGCTTTTCGTCTTTATGTTCTCTGGTCGCGCTGTCAACCACGGCCCGAAAATATCTCAACTCCAGGTCCATGCGCTCCATGCGCTTGGCCAGCTCGGCAATCGTTTCATCCTGATCGCGAACGATGGCTTCCAGGTCGGGGTGTGAGGGCTGAGTGGTGATGACCAAGTCTTGCAGTTCATTAGTCTCCAGGAGATCGCGGTGCCTATACACCAAGTCTACGATTTCGGTCAGGAGCGCACCAATTTTGCGTTTGCTGCCAGCCAGTTCGCGGGCTTGCTCAATCGTTCTCTCTTCCACAAGAGTGGTTATTTGTTTCTTCACGGTTGCTTCTCCTTGGTAGGGGTTGGGATCATGTTGCAACCATACGGTATCATATTATTAATTAATATTCAAGTTTAATAATTAGTATATTGCAATTTCAATTAAAGCGCGGTACAATAGGGCTACGAGCTGAACACTTTAGTCTGGAGGCGAAAAATGGAACGTAAGGATTGTACGTTGAAGGTACGGCTTACCCCGACAGAGCAGGCACGCGCGCAGCAACTCGCCGAGATAACTGGCGGCAACGTAAGCGATGTAATTCGCACGCTTCTGAAGGATGCGCGGGTGGTTGTGCGGCCGCGTGTCGTGGAAATCGAATCCGAACAAACTGCCGAACAAGCCCTTGCCTAAAAAAAAGCACGACGCCACCGGGCAAGGTGGCGGTCGCGGCAGGGGCAACCAATCACTGGACAGGAGTGATCAGTTATGAATATTATCGCACGAAATTCCCAGCAATTCAACCAGCAACCTACTGAACCACGGCACAGCCGCATTGAAGTGCTCGAAATTCGCCCTGCCAACCAAGGCAGCGTCCGAGCCTATGCTCGCATCAAGGTCGGCGCTTTTGCCATCAGCGGCTGCAAGATCATCCAGCAAGATGGCCAGCGCGCTTGGGTGAAGCTGCCCGACCAGCAAAGCAAGGATGGCCGATGGTTCCCCATCGTGACCTGCTCCAGCCCAACGCTGGAAAATGCCATTAGCGAAGCGGTGTTGACCGCATGGCAGGAGCTGCGGCCATGACGACGCCCACCCTTTCCCCTCAGACGACTGAACTATTGACCCACCTCTGGCGCGGCGGCCAGTGGGCTTACTACTGGACACCCGACGGCGAGCAATACTTCTCGAAGAAATATCAAGAGTGGCGCAAGGCGAAGATTTCGCTTTGGTTCCCATTGAATCGACAATGGCCCGCGGTGCCGGCAGCCTGGCAGGGAAAGAACGTCTATTTCGGTGTTCATCCTGCGCAGAGCAGCGGCGCACACTGGCAGCGTTCGACCATTGCCACGGTGGCGGCCGTCAATGCCGTCTTCGCCGAATACGACGCAGAAGACTATGGCGGCAGCAAGGCAGCGATTTGGAGCCACCTTGAAACACTGCCGCTGTTCCCCACTTGCATCATTGATTCAGGCGGCGGCCTGCACGCTTACTGGTGGATTACCGAACCTATTCTTCTCACCGGCGACAACCGCACCTATATGCGCCGCTGCCAGGCGGCTTGGGTGGACATGGTAGGCGGTGACGATGGGGCCAAAGACCTGGCCAGGGTGTTGCGCCTGCCGGGGTGGCAAAATCGCAAGCCTGAGCGCGGACCCGACTTTCCCACGGTCCAGATCATGGAACTGAACTCGTTGCGGCGCTTCCCCTTCTCTCGTATCCAGACCTTGGTTGATGACCGCATTGCCCAAGAAGAAGAAGCCGAACGCCAACGTATCGAGCTGGACCGCGCACGCAGCAAAGATGTTGCCAGTGGCGCGGCTGAAACGTTGCTCGATTGGGCGGTGCGCAATGCCGGGGCGGGCAGCCGCCATAGTTTGGCCCTGTGGCTGGCGGGCAGGCTGAAAGCCGAGGGCTTGGCGCAATGGGCAGCCAGCGGAGTGCTGCGCGAATATGCGCGGCAAGTCAATAAGCCGGGGGATCGCCAGCTTGACGATTCCGAAATGGATAAGGTCGTCAACTACGTCTGGAGCGCACAATGAGCGATACGAATCAGCAACCCACCAACTTCGACGAATATCTGGAGGGTCTCGCCGCTCTAAATGGCAACCTGGTCAACGTCTTGGCGAATGATATGCCGCAACTGGCAGCCCTGCCCGCGGGCGATAGGATGCGGCTCTTTGCTCGACTGACCGAACTGGGCGTGACGGATGGCGTGCTCGGCGAGCTACGTGACGAGATGCACCGGCAGAAGGCCAAAAAGACCAACGCGGGCAAGAAGAGCGGGGCGGTCGGCGCTTCCACGGAAATCAGGAACGCGCTTTCGGCGATGGGGCATAGCTTCAAGCTGAATCTAGTTCGCGAACGCATCGAGCGGGCTGATGGCAGCATACTGCACGACGGCGAACAAGCAGCCATTATTGCCAATCTCTTTGATCGTGGCCTAAGCAACAAAGCGCTGATGAATGACATCATGCTGGCTGATGCGTGGGAGCATCGTTACGACCCGCTGCGTGATTTTCTGGACGGCCTGGTTTGGGATGGGCAAGACCACATTCGCAAGCTGTCTTATTACTTCGAGGATGCGCACCCGGTGATCGAGTACCCCGATGGCAGCAAGTCCACTGTATTCGCTGCTTGGCTGCGCCGCTGGCTGATCGGTGCGGCTGGCAAAGCAGTGGCCCGTGTGCAAAATCCTATGTTGGTCCTGGCCAGCGAACAAGGCATTGGTAAAAGCGAATTTGCGCGTTGGTTATGTTCGCCGATGCCGGATTACTTTGTTGAAAGTGCCATCAACCCGGAGAGCGTTGACCACCAGCGCTGGGCTTCTGGCAATTTCCTTTGGGAAGTCGGCGAGCTGGGCGCAACCACACGCAAGGCAGACGTGGAAGCACTCAAAGCTTTCATTACTCGCCATGAGCATAGCTTCCGTGTGCCTTATGCCAAGAATGAAGTACACAAGCCAGCGCGGGCCAGCTTTATCGGCACCGTGAACCCGGACAATGCCGGCTTTCTTACCGATCCCACCGGCAACCGGCGCTTCCTGACGGTCGAGGTGACGGCTATCAACTGGCGCGGCTATATCGCCGACATTGACGTGCGCCAGGTTTGGGCGCAGGCCTACGCCCTGTATTTACAAGACGCCGATGCCTGGAAGCTGGACGAAACCGAAACGGCTATCCGTGATGCCATCAACGGCGAATTCAATATCGATGATCCTGTGCGGGACGCGATCCTGTCTCTGTTTGATGTGGTTCCCCATGCCATCGAAGGCGCGGGCGTGTCCTTCACCAGTAGCGCCGACATCGTGTTTCATGTTGGCTCACAGGTGCGCGCGGTTAGCACGAAAGCTTTGCAAATGGACGTGTCACGCGCAATGAAACGGCTGAACGTGACGAAGGTTAAGCGGAACAACATCAACGGCTATTTTGGCGTGTCAAAACGTCCTGCTTCCAACCTCCTTCCAACCTCGAATGAGTAGGTTGGAAGGCAATTTTCCAGAGGTAGAGGCGCTTATCTTCCAACCTTCCAACCTAAAAGGGGTATCTTTTAATAGAACGAAATAAGCAACTAATAAAGGATACCAATACAAGATCACCACATAAGGTTGGAAGGTTGGAAGAATGGCAGTAAATACACGAGTAAACCTGCTTCCAACCTCACTATGCAAGGTTGGAAGCAGGTTGGAAGCAGAGATTCGATGTGAACAACCCGACCTATTTGGAACATTTAGCCAGCGCGAACTGGCAGGCTATCAAGGCAGACGTGATGCACCGGGCCGGCTATCGCTGCGAAGAGTGTGGCCAGCCGTATGGTTTGCAAGTACACCATCGGACCTATGAGCGCATGGGCAACGAACAACCCGACGATCTTGTCTGCCTATGCCGGGATTGCCATCGCAAAGCGCATGCCATCGCATAGCCAAAAAAAGGTTTGGGGATCACCCCATGAAGGAAGATAGACTCCATGGCGCAGTGCACAGCTAAGAATAGACGGGGCGAACAATGCCGTCATGCGGCCATCAACGGCACCTCGAAGTGTCGCTTCCACGGTGGCGCGAGTTTAGCGGGCATCGCCTCACCGAGTTTTAAGACGGGCCGCTATTCTAAGCATCTGCCCACCCGGTTGGCGGCGCGTTATGGTGAGGCGCTTTCTGATCCCCAGCTGCTGGAACTGCGCGACGAGATTGCACTCATCGGCACCCGGCAAAGCGAACTGCTGGGGCATCTGGACAGCGGCTTGTCGTTGCAGCGCTGGCAAGACGCACAGGCGGCCCACGCGGCCATGGTGGCAGCGATTCGCAGCAAAGACAGCGCTGCCATGCAAGTGGCGATAACCGACTTGGGCGCGGCCCTAGACGCAGGCGCTGGAGATTATGCCGTGTGGCGCGAAGTGGTCGAACTCACCGAACAGCGCAGGAAACTGGTGGAAAGCGAACACAAGCGTTTGGTCGCCATGCAGCAAATGATTACGACCGAACAGGCCATGACGCTGCTGGCCGTGATTACGGACACCGTGAGAAAACATGTCACCGACCCAAGCATTTTGGCGGGAATCAGTGCCGACTTTAGAGCAATCACTCTTCACGCATCTGGCGAATAACCTGTCGGCAGCGGCTGACCCCATCGCCGGCGACCCGGCACAGTTGATGGTCGCGGCAGGGTTGACACCCGACGCTTGGCAAGCCGAGCTATTGCAAAGCCAGTGGCAGCGGGCTTTGCTGTTGTGCAGTCGCCAGGCGGGCAAAAGCACAGTGACGGCAGCCCTGGCGACCCACACCGCCATTTACCAGCCGGGCAGCCTGACACTACTCCTGAGCGCAGCACAGCGGCAAAGCGCCGAACTCTTTAAGACGGTCAAGACCTTCTACCATGCCATTCCCCACCGCGTGCCTGTGGCCCAGGAATCGGCCTTGCAACTAGAACTCGCCAACGGCAGCCGCATCGTTGCTTTGCCTGGCAAGGAAGCCACCATCCGCGGCTTTGCCGGGGTTGATCTCTTGGTGATTGACGAAGCCAGCCGCGTGGAGGATGCGCTGTATTACAGCACGCGCCCCATGTTGGCGGTGAGTGGGGGGCGGCTGATTTGTTTGACCACGCCCTTTGGTAAGCGCGGCTTCTTTCACCAGGAATGGACCGAAGGCGGCGAGAGTTGGCACCGCACCCGCATCACTGCGCTAGACGTGCCGCGCATCACCCCTGAATTCTTGGAAGAGGAACGGCGCGCACTCGGCGAATGGTGGTTTCTGCAAGAGTACATGTGCGAATTTATGGAAACGACCGACCAGGTATTCAGCTACGATCTCATTCAAGCGGCTATGTCATCTGACATACAGCCGTTGTTTGGAGGATGACATGAGCAACTACATTATCGGGCTAGACTTGGGGCAAGCCAGCGATTACACGGCCCTGGCCATTGTGGAGCGCATCGCGCAATTCGACGGCTACCGCAAGGAGCTGCCGCCAATGCTCCACTGCCGCCATTTGGAACGCTTCCCGCTCGGCACGCTTTACCCCGACATTGTAGCCAAGGGGGTGGGCATGTTGCAGATGCCCCTCTTGCGCGGGGCGCAGCTGGTGCTCGATGCCACGGGCGTGGGGCGCGGGGTGGCGGATATGTTCACTGTGGCCGGGGTGACGCCCAGGCCCAAGAAGGTAGTGGTCACCGCGGGCGATGCCATCAACGTGGCGGGCGGCTACTGGCGCGTACCCAAGCGCGATTTGGTGGCAGCGGTGCAAGTGCCGCTGCAAGAGAAGAACCTGAAATTTGCCGAGGGGCTAACACTAGGTCCGACGCTGGTTCAAGAGATGTTGAATTTCAAGATCAAGATCACCGAAAGCGCCAATGATACTTACGGGGCCTGGCGCGAGGGCGAGCATGATGACCTCATTTTTGCCGTCATGCTGGCTTGCTGGTGGGCGCAGCGTCCTGTGCGCGCACCGGCTCGCAGCTATAACGGCTGGACCGGCGAAGAGTCGTTAGACTCTGACGTGATACAACTTCCCTTTAGAACACGGTAACAGGAGATACAGGCAATGGCAGCAAATGACAAGATGAATCAGTGGATACGAAATGCGGCCGGGCGTGGTCAACCGGTCGAACCGGCGCAAGACCCGACCGCGCCACCGGCACGCCCACCCACCTACGCGGGGAATGGCGCGGGCATGGTCACACCTGTCAAGAAAGTCTTGACACCGGCACAGCAAATGAACAATCTGATTAGAGGGATTCGATGATGAGCACTAAAACAGTGGAAGCAACAGTAGCAGACACCG
>JADLDO010000076.1 GCA_020846635.1 Caldilineaceae bacterium | reverse complement strand
GGGCTTGGCAGGGAAATAGTCAGGATAATGGTCGTCGAAGGGGATCTCGTGCCACGAATACCAGTGCAACGCCGTCGGCACGCCAAAATAGTCTGCAAATGCAGTCGTCTCCTGCACAATGCGCTCGACGGCATCGGCGGCCAGCGCCGCCGAGTTCGCCCACAGCACTGTCTCCTTGATCCACTGTGGCGTATCCGCCCGCGTCTCGATTGGCCCCTTGACCGTCCAGGGCGCGTTCAGCGCCCAGCTTCGATAGTGCTTGGCCGCAGTATACCAATCGCCGGGCAGCACCCCGATCTCAACCGCATAGGGGGAGGCATAGCGGTTGCGCAGGTCGCCCATCGTCTCCGGGTACTGCACTATGCTCATCTCCACGCTCTCTTGCGCCGAGTTGCCCTTGACCAGCAGCCGTTTGTAGTAGGCAGCCGGGTCGGCGGCAGCGAAATAGATCGTCTCCTGGTCATCCGTTAGGCACATGAGCTGCATAACACAGCGACCTGACGGATAATGGCCCTGATAAAGCTCTTCCTCTGCGCCCGCAGGACAGATGGCCTGCCCCCAGCCCGCCGGAACAATCAAAGTGGTCTCCTCCCTCGCGGCCAGATTGCCGAGGATGGGAAAGTGCGTCTCCCAGAGGCCAACCGATGTTGCTGTGCTCTGTGCCTCCATGCGCCATTGGCTGAGCGGGCTGTCTGCCTGCAGCGTCACGCTGACAGTGACATCGGCGGTCTCACCGGTTTCGGTGACAGGGAGGGCGCGCCACACCAGGCGGAGCGTAGCTGCCTCTCCATCGTCCTGTGCCGAGACCTCGACCTGGGACTGGATTAGACTGTCCGCCTCGACCCAGTTTTCATGCAGACGCACATCCCACCGGCTGCGTGCGCCTTCGTCGGGTGGGAGATATTGCTCATGCAGAAAGCGCGCCCGCCACAACGGGGTCACACGCCCAGCGGCGGATACAATCCAGTTGCGGTCCGGTGCGCCATTGCGACGTAGCGTGGATAGCGCCCAACCTCCCTCTGGTGTACATGTGAACTCAAGATGCAGGTGGCGGTTGGCCAGGACCAGCCTGTCTTGGCTTGTCTCAACCACAAGACCATTGGTGGTTTGCATAGCAGACGCCTCCCTTTTGGAATGAGTGGCAGATGATGGGGTGGATCTAGATCTTGGGAGAATGCTTGGCAGCGTTATCCCTTCATGCCGGTGGTGGCGATCCCCTGCACAAAGTAGCGCTGCGCCAGCAGAAAGATCACGAGTGCGGGCACGGTCGCCATCGTTGAGGCGGCCATCAACATGCCCCAATCCGTGGAGTGCTCACCCTGGAAGAAGGAGAGGCCCACGGCGACGGTGAATTTGTCTTTGCTGGAGAGATAGACCAATGGACCAAGATAGTCATTCCAGTTCCATATGGCCGTGAAAACCGCCACGGTGATCAGCGCAGGTTTGGAGAGCGGTACGATGATGCGCCAGAAGATGCCCAGCGCGCTGTAGCCGTCGATCTTGGCGGCCTCATCCAATTCACGCGGGATGGTCATAAAGAACTGGCGCAGTAGAAAAATGAAAAACGGGCTGCCAAAGTAGGCCGGAATGGTAAGGGGCAGATAGGTGTTGATCCATCCCACGGCGCTGAACATGATGAACTGAGGGATTAGGGTCACCGCATAGGGCAGCATCATGGTCGAGAGCAGCAACATAAAGAGCAGATCTTTGCCTGGTGCGCGAAAGCGCGAGAACCCATAGGCAACGAAGGCCGACGACAGCGCTGTTCCAATTGTGACCAGCATGATGATCAACAGCGAGTTGAGGATATAGCGGCCGAAAGGCATCGCATCAAACGCATTGGTGTAGTTCTGCCAGATCATCGGGTCTGGGATCCAGACAATCGGCACGCGGTACAGTTGCGCCAGATCCTTGAGCGATGTGCTCACCATCCACACCGTAGGAAAAATAAAGATCAGCGCACAGCCTAGGCAGAGCAAGTAGACTGCTGTATTCACGAGGATTCTGTGAGATCTGCGGCCTTGAAGCAGCGTCATCATCGAGGTGGCCGGTGCGCTTGTCGTATCGAGGCGGCTACGGTTTCTGGTCAAATTCATAGTACACCTGTCGCGAGGAGAGCCTCAGGATCACAACCGTCAGGGTCAGGATGATGAGAAAGAGCGCCCATGCCAGCGTCGATGCGTAGCCCATCTGCAGCCAGCGGAAGGCGCTGTTATACAAGTAGAGCACCATAAAGAGGGTGGCGTCCTGCGGCCCCCCCTCAGTCATGATGTGAGCCTGGGCAAAGACCTGGAATGATCCGATCACGCCCATGATGACGGTAAACAGGATCGTGGGCGAGATCATGGGCAGGGTGATGCGCCAGAACTTGGTCCAGGCCGTCGCTCCATCTACTTCGGCGGCCTCGTAGAGGGACTGTGGGACATCCTGCAGGCTAGCCAGGTAAATAACCATGTTGGTACCCACCCACCATAGACTCATCAAGACCAGAGCAGGTTTGGCCCATAGTTCACTGCCCAACCAGGGGATGGCTTTGAGGCCGACGCTGCGCAGAAGGATGTTGAGCACGCCCCAGCGTAGGTTGAATATCCACATCCACATCAGTGAGGTCGCCACGATCGGGATGATGCTGGGTAGATAATAGATGCTGCGGAAGAGCGCCATGCCGGGCAGCGGGCGATTGACCATCATGGCCAACCCCAACGCTAGGATCAAGGCAAGGGGCAAGTGTAGCAGCGTGTAAACCACTGTGTTCCTTAGGCTCTTCCAGAACAAGGGGTCCTGAACGAGTTCGGCATAGTTGACGCCGCCGGTCCAGCGCGGCGGCGTCACAATGTTATACTGGGTAAAACTCAGGTAAAGTGAGAAGACAATTGGAAAAAGCACAAACACAAGAAACCCCAATAGCCAAGGAGAAATAAAGAGATAGAAATTGCGAGTCTCTTGCCGTTGCAGCCGGCTTCCCTTCCGCTTGGCCGAGGCACCCGGAGAGTGCGAGGTAGAGAGGACGGTCGCCATGCGCTTTTTTCCCTCTGGGGTGGATGCGGTGGGCATTTGACGCCCACCGCATGGCGGCGGAACCCTAAGAACTGAGGATCTGTGTGATCTCGTCACATGCCTGCTGGGCAGCCTGCTCAATGGTGAGATTACCCAACCAGGCTGCCTCATAAGCCTTCTGAGCCGCAGCATTCCACTCTGCCATATGCTTGGTTGGCGCGCTCACCTCTGCTGAGCTGGGCAGTTCAGCGTCCAGCACAAAGGCCATCATGTTGTCGGGAGGCGGAGAGAGGTAGGCATCCGAGTTGGCAACTTCCCGGCTAAAGGGTAGAAGCTCCTTAAGTTGCGCCATCTCCATCTGTACATCGGTAGAGATCATGAATTCGAGAAAACTCCAGGTTGCGTCTGGGTTGGCCGAGCGCGCATAGATAGCATTGCCGTTCGCTCCGTAGTTGCCATATCTGCGTTCGCCTTCGTTGGGGATGGGCATCTGCAGGATATCGTAGTTGAGTCCCTCGGTCATGTTGGCTTCGGCTACACGCGAGTGATTGTCCTGCATCATGGCGACGAGGCGACCGAGGAAGGGATTGCCCACCCCCTGCATTTCCTCGGGGGTGGGTGAGATGTGGTGTTGGTTGACGAGGTCAAAGATGAACTGCACGGCCTGAATGCTTTCGGGTGCAGTGAGCAGACATTCACCCTCGGCGGTCACCACGCCGCCCCCGTTCTGCATCATCCACATCTCAAAAACGCCGTTGCCGAAATTGGGCGCGGCCAAATAGCCCCACTGCATTATGCTTTCGGGGTCAAAGTCACTCTCGGTGGCGCGCTTGCCGTTGGCATCTACGGTCAGTTGCAGGCCGATCTCGAGCAGTTCATCCCAGGTGAGGTCACCGCTGGGGTACTCGACGCCGGCTTCGTCAAACATATCCTTGTTGTAGAAAAGCGCGCCGGCATAGAGACCGCTGGGCAAGCATCCTATCTCGCCGTTTACCTCCCACTGAGCCGTGGTGTTAGTGAAATACTTATCAGGGGTGATGCCGGCTGTCTCCATATAGGCATTGAGCGGCACCAATGCCTTGTTTTCCATAAAGTCAACGATGTACCAGACGCTCATTTGGATCACGTCGGGGGCCGTGCCTGCGGCCAGTTCGGTCTGCACCTTGGGCCAGTAGTCCGACCAGGGCAAAAATGCCGCCTCAACCTTGACCTCGGTCTGGGCCTCATGAAACTGGTTGATTAAGGCTTCACCGGCTGCGATCTCAGCCGGATTCGCCCAGCGACCATAGCGAATCGTAACCTGGGCCGAATCGGGTGCTTGAGCCTGCTCGCCGCCTGCCGATGTGCTCGGCTGTGCAGCCGGTACACAGCCCGCCAGCAGGATACCTGCCGTGATCATGCCGGAACGCTTCAGAAATGTACGCCGACTGAATGTGTTCATGGGGTGTTCCCTTTCTTCGCATGGATGAAAGTGGGTGACAGTGACACAATACGGGAGCGCTTTAATCTGGCATGAAATCAGTAAGGACGCGAAATGGAGCAGACAGGCTCTCCCTGACGAGAGCAATTCACTACCCAGGCAAACAAGCAGAGGGTCGTAACGGAACGTGAACAAACACCTTTCGCAAGGCAGAAAGGTTGATTCAGTTGGCAATCTAGGCTGCAGGGTAGAGGTGTGTTGGCTGGGCAGTACTGTGTATACCGTATATGAAAGTTGACCGTATGTCAATAGTGTCGCTTGGCAACTTGGCAGATCCAGGGCAATGGGTGCATTTCAGCTTGGGGGCGCGGCGCTCGCATGTAGGTGCGGTTTCCAACCGCACAGGGCCGCACCCACGAACAACATGCGCGCCACAAGTGGCGCCGATACCGCACCTACGCAGCCTGCCCCAAATGTGAAATAGACCCCAGGGCAATCGCGAACTAGGCCCAAAGGGGAGCGAGGACGCGCAGAAGATAGTCAGTGTCCCAGCCGGCCCGCAGACGCTT
>JADLDO010000075.1 GCA_020846635.1 Caldilineaceae bacterium | reverse complement strand
TCCGTCGCTAAGACCGTCTGCGCAATGACAATGGGTGAAAGGAACGCGCCTAAGCCAAAAAAGAAGTGCAGTGCGTTCATGTACGGTCCAACGCCAGAGCGATGTACCCACACCAGCAGTGCATTGCCGCCGACATCGAGCGTACCTTCTGCCACACCAAGCACCAACAGCACAAGCGCTAGGCTCCACAGCAGCGGCAGCATCGGGGCCGCCACCATGCCCAGCCCCATGATGAGTATGGACACTGCCATCACGGGGTGTCCCTTCATGCGGTCATAGAGCCGCCCCCCGAGCAGAGAGCCGAAGAGATAGCCGGTTGAGCGCGTGACAAAGAGGAAGGAGATCTCGCGCAGGGCGGTATTAGTTTGCTCTGCCAGCGCAGGCAGCGTCGGCCCCAGTGATGCTGAGATCAATCCCAAGCCCACAAAGGCAGCATAATAGGTGAAGGTAGTGGCCAGGGGGCGCAGATTACCCCCTGGTATAGAAGTTGCCCGTTGAGAAAGTGAACTCAAGCCCGAAATCCTTTATATCCGCATCGTTGGGAATGTTGTGTCTACTTGGCCGCGTTCCACAACGTTTACCACCAATCTCTGTCCGAAGCAGACTGAGGGTATTGCACGATATGTGCGGAAGGTTGCGGGCGCGGTGCCGTTGGTCGCCACGGAACTTTGTCAAATGAGGTGTACTTCACATCCAAATGTGGCGTTTCCAACCGTACATATCCCTGATAGCGCGAATCCAATGCCGCTTCCAGCGTACCGGTGGTCAGCAGCGTGCGCTCAACGGGATAGGATGGCTTACCCGTGACAAACATTTCCTCAGCATTCAGCCCCAAGTAGGTAAAATGGGCATGCGGTTGTTGGACAGCAAGGAAGAACTGCGTAGCCTGTACCTCGCCCGACTGCAAACGTCCGGCATAGGCAAAGTGTTCAATGTACCCGGTCAACAGCAGCACATAGCCCTTAAAGCCGTCGCGATACTCTACCACGAAGAGGGCAGGATTTGGCGTTTTCGAGCGCATGTCCCCTTCGGGCTTATCTGGTATGTGGGCGAGAGCGGTTTCCGCCAGGTCAAGGGGCCACTCTCCGCGATCTGCGCTTTGCCACACGGCATCCCCTTCTAGGCACGTTACGGCAGCAACACCCGTCTCACCACCAACGCGCCGCTCCACCATACATTGCAGTGTCTCCAACGCATGGAAGCCATATACATCGAGCCCCGAATAGGAGACAGCCAACGCCTCGCGCAGTGGCGTCTCTTTCGGATGTTCGAGAAACGGGCTGCGCCAGCATGTCACCAACGACGAGCCAGCCATAAAAGGCGCGTTCAGGCTGCGCATCCGGTCATACATCCACTTCGCATCACGCCAGTTGTAAGAAAGATGCTTGTCGTTAAAGACGGGGACGCCCCGCTTGCTCGTCGCCATGACCCCACAGATCTGCTCTAGGAAATACTTGCGAGGATACATGTGTTGCTCTTTTTCGTTCCACGCATAGTCCCCATGCTCACCGATCAACAGCACACCGTCCACAGCCAACTCATTGCCACCTAATGTCATTGCGCCAACAATCGACTGGAAGATGGGCACGTTGTGTTCGGCGGCAAAGCGGCGGCTCAAGTCATTGCTGAAAAATTGATCTACATACATTGAGACAATGTCTACGCGTGGTTCCAAAACGCCTTCGTCACTGGGAAAACCCTTGAGAAATTTGGTCACAATGACATCAGCGTGCGACTCAGGGCGATAGGTGGTGACTATCGCCGCGATCTTTTTACGTTCTGACATGACAAAAGCTTTCTAGCTAGTAACCAATGGTGCTAGTTCATAGTGAGAACTGAGCGATATGAAGTGACGAGTCCTGCGGGTCAGCATCTGGTGCAAGAGTACGATGCAAGGCCAGCAGGACATTGAACATGGCGGCGACATAAGCAAGTCGTGCCGCAAAGTGTTGAAGCGAGCGATGAAAGACTTTCTTCAAGCCACAGACGGTGGTGACCAAGGAAAGCACAGTCTCGATCACCATGCGCTCGTTCCAAGTACCGCGCGGGCAGAGCTTGAGATTAGCGGGAACGCCATCGGCATCCTCAAATCCGGTATCGGCCAGCACAATGGTCTGCTCGACATAGG
The DNA here is from genome assembly GCA_020846635.1 of Caldilineaceae bacterium. Taxonomy (GTDB): domain Bacteria; phylum Chloroflexota; class Anaerolineae; order Caldilineales; family Caldilineaceae; genus QEUY01. The sequence continues at coordinate 484 of JADLDO010000075.1, read as the reverse complement.
GTTCAATCAGCGGCAGAAAGGTTTGGTCATGCACATTGGCGGTGTTCCAGCCCCAGACCACGACTTCGCCACACTTATTGATGAGCCAGCACAGCTTCATGCCGACGATCCAGCGCCAGTTGGACTTGCCTTTCTTGCCCACTTGCCGTGGGCTGCGTCCTTCGCGAATGGGGTGAATCAGTTCGATGCCATAGCTGTCCAGCACCGTAAAGAAGCTCGGCTCAGCCAAAAAGAAGTCACACCAGTCGGCATGGGTGGTCAGCAAGCGCAGCAGTCGCGTTCGCTCGGGCAGACCGTCGCCGAAGAGGTCACCGTAGTCGCGTCTCAACCAGCGGTAGAACGCCCGAAAGTGCCCCCCTTTGAGCGCAAACAGAATCCCGATCGTGACAATCTCACTCGGCCACAAATGCGCCTGCGGGTGCTTGGCCAGGCTTGGCATACGGTCATCAACGACACAGAACAACGCTATGATAAAATCGATGGT
>JADLDO010000074.1 GCA_020846635.1 Caldilineaceae bacterium | reverse complement strand
GCGGCAGCCAGGATGTGGTGGCGGGGGGCGGCACATGGCGTTTTGCCGTGTCGGCGGCGGGGGCGCTGACGGTCGTGCGCAGCGCGGGGACGGGGACGGCCAAGGTGGCGGTGCTGGCGCTGTGGATGTAACATTTACTCATGCTGAGCCATTCGCCTCATGCCTATGACGTTTGTTCGTTCAAGGCCATAGCCGTGCTGCATCCCAAGAGCGCCACCCGAGTAGCCCCCTTCCTGAAGCTATTCGCGAGTCACGCTCATGCATGCAAACCCTACACGAGCATCTCCGATCCAAAAGAACAAAGCTTGCGCTAAACATCATGAGCGCTACGCATAAACCATTGTAGGTCCCGGAACAAAGGCAAAGCGCTCCTCAAGATCATCAGCCAGTGTATAGCCAAGACCAGGTCGTTCCGATGCATAAACGAAACCATCCCGTATGGCGAATGGTTCCTGAAAGATCTCATGGATCAATGGATTGTGAGCTTGCCCCACTTCCATGATATAGCAGTTGGGTGCCGACAGGATCAGGTGCATGCTGGCGGCAAAAAGGATGCCGGACCCCCAATTATGCGGCGCCGCCTTGACATTATAAGCTGACGCCAGCGCCAGAATGCGACGCACTTCGGTGAACCCACCCGCGATGCCGATATCCGGCTGCACTACGTCAACGGCGCGCTGTTCCAGCAAGCTAAGAAAGTCAAAGCGCGTAAACTCACTTTCACCTGTGGCGATTGGCACTATTGTGGCGCGCCGGACTTCGGCCAACCCGCTGTGATTATCCGGCGAGATCGGCTCCTCAAACCAGGCCACGTCGTATGGTTCCATCCGCTTCCCCAGTTGAACCGCGGTGGATACGTCCAACGACCCGTGGGCGTCTACCATCAGTTCCACGTTGGGGCCAATGGCCTCCCGCGCCGCGGCGATGCGGCGGATGGACTTCTCGATCGTGAAACCATCTCGACCTTCGGCACGCATCTTTGCCGCGGTATACCCCTTGGCGATATACCCAGCGATCTCGTCACCTGCTTCGGCCCCTGGCGCCCATCCACCGCTCGCATAAGCGCGAATACAGGTGCGGGCCGCGCCCAGCAGTCTGTAGATAGGCTGGTTCAGAATTTTCCCCCAGATATCCCATAGCGCGATATCCACGGCGGCTATCGCGCACAGTGTGTCCCCGCGACGTCCGCTAATAGGCAGGAGATAGCCGCGTGCCAAACTCGGCTCCATACGCGAACCCGCATACATCTTGGTCCACAGTCGCTCAACCTGCGTCGGATCCTCACCGATCAGCGACTCACGCAGTTGGTATTCAATAATGCTCTTGATGGATTCCGGCCGGCCAATTCCTGTCCCGATACCCGTAATACCTTCGTCGGTTAACACCTCGACAATAAGGGTGTCGTGCTTCACGACCCATCCATAGTCGTTGCGATGGCGACGTTCGGGCGGAACGACATAGGAGAGTAAACGGACACGCACATCTGTAATCTTCATAAGGCTCCTCAGGACGATATAGGGCGTGTAGCATGACTCTGATAGAGCATATACATAGGATTGAGCAGACCTCCTTGCTGTCCAGACGGTTGGCGCCTTCCGTTCAGTCCAAGGAGGTCTGCTTGTGCGTTCTCACACACTACTGCGTTATGTGCTCTAGTGCGGCGACGAGGAGTGGAGGATGGGCTATAGGCCGAACTGCGCCCTTACCTGACCCAAAACCTCATTGGCTTCTTTCTCGGCCTGCGCTAGAGCTTCTTGCGGAGTCTTAGTACCCAAATACGCCTCCATCAATTGCGCCCCGATCTTGAACGTGCTTTCCTGGTAACCCGGGAAGATAGGCTGCGGCTGATTGCCAGGGAGCATGTATTGCTCTATCTCGGTCGAGTAGAGGACATTCTGTCGCCCCTCATAATTGCCCTCATACATCGGCTTCGACCAATTTTCGACACGCGCCGTAAAGTAGTTCGCCGTCTGGGCATAGAGGTAGTCTATCTCCGGCGTCATCGCGAAGTCCACAAATTTCCAGGCAGCGTCTTTCGCCTTAGCTGCTGCGTACATTCCAAGGTGGTTACCGCGCAACACCGCGCCGCGCGTCACGCGCTCAGGGTTGATCGCCGTAGACCACTGGAAGTCCGGGTTGTTGTCCAGATACGCAACCCAATAATTCGCCGCGTGCCACCACATTCCTACCTTGTTGTTCTCGATAACCCCTTCAGTCGATGCGCCCGGCGGCAGACATAGCCCCTCCTTGATGAGGCCGACCTGGAAGGTCAGTGCATCCAGCCCCGCTTCGCTGTTGAAGAGGAACTTCTCGTAGTTGGCATCGATAAACTCGCCGCCGGCCTGGGCCAACATGACATGGAAGAAATTGACCGTGTCTTCCTCACCACCATAGCTACGCAGCATCGTGCCATAGACGCCCTCATCAGGCCGAGAGATGGCTGCAGCCGTCTCCTTCAGTTGATCCCAATTATCGGGAACCTGCGGCGTACCATCCTCATTCATCAGACCCACGCCGCCAAACAGTTCGTTGCTCATGTGCAAGTAGTGAATAAAGATGTGCAAGGGCATTGCTACCAGCTTACCGTCCCAGTGTGAGTTCTCCCAGGCGAGAGGCAGATATGCATCAGTAGTGATGTGGTCGGAGGCCGCAGCGTAGTCGTCCAATGGCTGCATAATCCCGCGCACAGCAAAATCTGGCGTAAAGAAGTCTTTCTGACGGGCCAACTCCGGTGGCACTCCCCCGGCAGCCGATGTAACCAACTTGTTATACAAATCGGTCCAACTTCCCAAAATCGTCGTCTCCATCTTGATTTCAGGATGGACCTCATAGAACTTCGGGAAGATGGTTAGATTGTAGAAATCGTCCCACTGCTGCCCGCCGATCAGCCAGAAAGCCACCGTGGGCGTATCGGCACTAGGCGCTGCAGCCGCTTCACTTCCTGTTTGGTCAGTCGACGCTGGGGCCGCAGTCGGAGCACAAGCCGCCATGGCCGCACCAGCCATGCTAAACGCAGTCCACTGCAAAAATGTACGACGCGAAACGTGTGTAGGTCCTGCGGACATCAGAATCCTCCTTGATTGAATGGCTATATCACACAGTTCAAACACGAGTTGGCCAAATCTCGGCATGTCTAGCGATTGACCCACCGAGGGAATATGGCTTGGCTTAGTCTTTCATCCCCGTCATCACGATACCGCTGATGAAGTAACGCTGGGCAAAAAAGAAAAGCAGTAGACATGGAATGGACGTGGTCACTGCAGCCGCCATCATCAAATTCCAATCGGTGCTAAACTCCGCCCGAAACATTTGCAGCGCAAGCGAGACGGTCTTGAGCTCTTTCGAGTTGAGATAGATCAAAGGCATAAAGAAATCCTGCCAGTGATGCATGAAACTAAATACAGCTACCGTCGCCATCGCCGGCAGAGAGAGAGGTACAAAGATACGCCACAAGGTTTGGACATGAGTTGCACCGTCAATGAAGGCAGCATCCTCGAGATCGCCGGGAATGGTCAGAAAAAACTGGCGCAGCAAGAAGATGTAGAATGGACTGCCAAAATAGGCCGGTACAATCAAGGGCAGAAACGTATCAACCCACCCTAGCGCACGAAAGACGATAAAGATGGGGATCATGGTTACCTGCATAGGCAGCATCATCGTACCCAGCAAGACCAAAAAGAGCAGGTCGCGCCCAGGAAAACGCATGCGCGCAAATCCGTAGGCCACGAGAGTGCTGGAGAGCACTTCACCCAGGAGCGCGCCAAACGTAATGATGCTCGTGTTGGCGAAATAGCGCGCAAAGGGTAGCTCAGTCAGCGCATCAAGATAGTTGCCAAACAGCATCGGGCTCGGAATCCAGATCGGTGGATCACTGAAGACTTGATACGAGGGTTTGAGTGATGTCGACACCGCCCATAGGAAGGGGATCAAAAATGCAAATGCCCCTAACAAAGCAAGCAGGAAAGCGAGCGTGCGCCCAATCAGGGAGCGGGTTCCCCGGTGTTGCCACCACGCCAGATGTGTCGAAGCTGCAGGTGCCGGCAGATGAAGCGTCTTTTCAGCCATGGCTATTTTCTTCCCTCGTAGTACACCCACGCCGAGCGCTTGAACATGATATAGGTGAAGACAAAGAGAATGGCAAAGAGCACCCAGGCCAACGCCGCACCATAGCCCATACGAAACCAGAGAAACGCCTGGTTATAGAGATAGAGTACATACATCAGCGTGGCATTAGCGGGTCCTCCGCCCGTCATGACTATCGCCTTGGCAAAGACCTGGAATGAGCCGATGATCCCCATGATCAGATTGAAGAATATGACCGGCGTAATCATCGGCAGTGTTACATACAGAACCTTGTGCCAGGCCGATGCGCCGTCTAGTTCGGCGGCCTCATATAGTTGCTGCGGCACCCCTTGCAACCCGGCCAGAAAGATCACCATGATCGAACCGATACCCCAAGCACTGACGATGATCAACGCAGGCTTGGCCCAGAAAGGATGGCCCAGCCATTGGGGGCCAGGGGAAATCCCCACCCAACTTAGCACATAGTTGATTAGACCCACATTTGGCTCAAACATCCAGACCCAAAGAAGAAACATCGCCACTTGGGGCGTGACCACCGGCAGATAGTAGGCGGTGCGCAAAAAGTTACGCCCAGGGATGTTCTGATTAAGCAGAATCGCCACAACCAACGCCAGGATCAGCACGAGCGGTACACGGCCGCCCACATAGATCACCGTGTTGAACAGCGATTTCCAAAACAGCCCGTCCTGCATCATGCGGCGATAGTTTTCGAGGCCGATAAAGCGCGGTGCGGTGAAAAGGTCCCAGTTCGTCGCGCTCATGTAGAGAGAGAGAAGCATCGGTCCAAGATAGAGCAAGACCAATCCCAACAGCCAGGGGGAGATGAATAGGTAGCCCCGCAGGTAACCGATCTGCTTGCGACTCAGATGGATCATACTGCTAACCTCCACTCGCTGCTTTTCACACAGCCTACCTGCTTCATAACTAACAAAGACACGTCGCGCTCAACCCTGTTGTCTTCTCCCAGGCGACTAGGTCACGCCTCAAGCAACTCTCTTCTCTACTCGATCCGCAGGGCGTCAAACAGTTCAAGGCGCGGCAGACGCAGCGTCAGCAGCCCCTCCTGCCAGGTGTGGTCACACGGCTGCCCGCCGACTAGGCTGCGCACGGTCGCAGGCTGCTTCGCACAGGC
>JADLDO010000073.1 GCA_020846635.1 Caldilineaceae bacterium | reverse complement strand
AAGCGTGACCTGGGTGACGTCGCCGGTAAAGGCATAACTGCCGGCCGCGCGGGCACGTTCCCAGGCGGCCGTCACTGCATCCGGTGTTGCTGCGCTGGTCACTATGGGACGGAGAAAGCAGCCCAGCAAGAGACTGAGCGCGAAGATCATGGCGGTGATGGTCGCAATTCGACGCTGCGCTACAATAGATTTCATACTTGCTCCGGATGGGAACGATGGTAAGTTCGATGGTTCTCGGAGGGTTGACCAACACCACTAGGGCCGCACTTGTTCATGGCGCGATGGTGTCAATCATCCGTAATATGTACCTTCAGCCAGGCAGCTAAGCGAGCGAGTTCGTCAGTCTCTTCGTCAAGCCTCAACTGTTCAATCAAAAAGACAAATAGTGTGAGCGGATCGGCAAAGATTTGCTTTTCGTTTGTCGCTGTATCTTGCAATGACGCGCGCCAGGGCTGGTCTGCGTCGTCGCGCCACATGCGTAAAAGGTAGGAGTGATAATGTGAACTGTGTGACATATTTCCCTGCCTAAACTGGATGTCATGGGTATAGATAGCAGACCCGCGTCAAAAAAACGTCAAATGGTGGCTTTTACGTCAAAGCGGGGGTAATTAGGTGGCTGTTGCCTTAAAAATCGAATTGAGGAGCGATTGGGGTTTTGATATACTTCACCCGTTCGTTACCCATGCATTCAAACCTTTACAGGCGAGTAGGCATCTGTCAACGGCAATTGCACACAATTCAGGCATGATGCGCTGAAATTAGGGGTCGAATGTCGCTTGTCCTCAACGTGTTTGGTGCTGTTCAAGCAATCTGGGAGGGCGTGCCGCTCAAGTTTGCGACCGAGCATGTCCGCGCGCTGCTCGTCTATCTTGCAGTGGAGGCCGATGTTGTCCACCCACGCACCACTTTGGCCACGCTACTTTGGCCGGAGGAAAGCGAGACGCGAGCACGTCACAATCTGCGCCAAGCGCTCTTCTTTCTCAAACAAGCATTCCGTGCCTATGGCGAGCTTGACACATTACTCTACATCACTCCCACCGCGCTGCAATGGAAAAACCAAGCAATTGAGGTCGATTTCCATGCGTTTCAGCGGAGTTGGAAGTATAGTCAAAGCCACGGCCATGCCAATTTGCAACGGTGCGCGACCTGTTTGGAACACTTCAGCCGGGCGCTGGCACTCTATCAAGGCGAGTTTCTCCAGGGTCTTTCGCTCAAAGAGAATCAACCCTTTGAGGAATGGGCGCTCTTGCTTCGCGAGCAATGCCATCGCCAGGCAATGGCGATGCTTGGATCGCTGGTTGCCCACCATTTGGACGCAGGGGCCTATGAGCAAGCGGCACATCATGCCACACGCCAGGTGACACTCGAACCATGGTATGAGGAAGGTCACCGCCACTTAATGCAGGCAATGGCCGCCCAAGGTCAAAAAAGCGCCGCTCTCCGCCAATATGAACACTGTCGCCATCTTCTCCAGCAAGAGTTGGGGGTGCCACCAGCATCGGAAACCACCAAGCTCTATGATCAGATTCGCACAGGGCAATTTGACCATCTCATCCGCTCACCCAGTCACCTGATCACTCCTTCACCGCTGCACAACATACCCGGCACCCTGCCGCCGCTGGTTGGGCGCAGTCAACATCTTGAGCAATTGCGCTCACTTCTCAGCAATCCGACCCAGCGACTGTTGACCATTACCGGCATGGGCGGCATGGGCAAAAGCCGCCTTGCACTGGGCTTGTTGGAGCAGTTGGTTGGCGAATCGCCCGCCCTCTTTGCCCACGGCGTTTGGTTTGTTCCCACGGTCGCTATTTCGCCCACTGTGGAGAATCTGACCGATGGCCTGGTGGGGGCAGCCTTCAAAGCATTAGGGGTCGTTACGCCGAACCAAGCAGTGTTGTCGAACGCGCTCTTTCAATATCTGGCACAGCGCCAGTTGCTCTTAGTCTTTGACAGTTTTGAGCATCTGCTCGTCGAGGAGCGCGCGGCGACGGCGGCTACAGAATTTATCCTCGCCTTATTGCAGGCAGCGCCGGATGTAAAAGTGATAGTGACATCGCGCCAACCACTCCAACTCTTGGTGGAGACAGTGATCCGGCTCGAAGGGCTGCTAATCCCTTCTGCGTCGACTCCCAAGCTGGACAAACGCGACGCGGTGAATTATGAAAGCATCCGTCTGTTTCTCTATCATGTGCAGCGCATCCTGCCAGGCTTTGCCCTGCGTGATGACAACCTTCACGCCATGATTGACCTTTGTCACGCCCTGGGCGGGATGCCGCTTGCCATCGAGTTAGCCGCGGCCTTGACGCCCCATTTTACCCTCGCTGAACTGGTGGTGGCTCTCCGTCATAACCTTGACCTCTTGGTCTCTCAGCGGCGTGACCTGGATGCGCGTCATCGCCATTTCGGCGCGGTGCTGGAATCGTCCTGGCAACTGCTCTCACCGCGCGAGCAAGCGATCCTGGCGCAAAGTTCAATCTTTGTCGGGCGCTTTAGTCGGGTGGCAGCGCAAACCGTGACAGGCGCAACGGTGAGCGAGTTGGCGGGTCTGGTCGACAAATCCTTGATCCAACAGCCAGGAGTGGGTGTCTATCAACTGCATGATCTGCTGCGTCAATTTGCGGCTGACAAATTACACGCTTCTGCACAGGAGACCTTTGCCGTCGCGGAACGCCATAGCGCCTTCTATCTGAATTTTGTGGCGGAGCGTGAGCGGATGCTGACGCGTGACCAACCGCGGCAAGCCGTTGAAGAGATCCAACAGGAAGTGGACAATGTACGGCAGGCGTGGGCCTGGGCTATCACCCAGCTTGTGCAGCTTCCTTCCCAACTTCCTGCGGCAGAGAAGATCACCGCCACGCTTGATGCATGCGTCTATGCCCTCTGGAATTTCTATCTGATCGCTGGTCTCTATGCCGAGGGTGTCACCGCCTTTCAGCAGGCCAGTGCAGGGGTCCAATCCATCTTAAATGGCTTGTCTGCGTCGCTGGCAACGGCGGAAGGGACAGAAGTGCCTGTCCGTCGCTGGCAGCAACTCTTGAGTAAACTACTGGCGCTCGGCGCGTATATTCAATGTACGTTTGGAAGCTATTCCGATGCGCTGACTACTGCCAAGCAATCCATTGCCGTGGGTGTGGCGTATGGCGGTCACGCCGGGGAACTCATTGGCCTGCTTGCGATTGCACTATCGCATTATCATACTGGGGCATCGAAAGAGGCGCAGACTTATTGCACACAGGCGCTCCAGCGTCTCCAGCAGTTTGCGTGGGTTAATAAACCGCCTGAGTTCTATTATGATGTACAGTTT
>JADLDO010000072.1 GCA_020846635.1 Caldilineaceae bacterium | reverse complement strand
GAGACCCTAGGCAAATATAAACAACATGGAGCCTTCTCCACGAGCCATAAAGTTCGTGCCTTCCGTGCTGCTACTCTCGTACGGCTGGAGTCATAATGAAGCTGGAGCAAGGTATCCCACCAATGAAATGAGCTTTCGGCAGACCATAAGTGGGGTTGTGCATAGTGACAGAGGGTTCATCGTCAGAGTTGATCGCAACGCGTCAAAAGTGCTCATCTCTTTTGACGAAAATAAAGTCGATCCTCGACATGGCGAATGGAAGCACAGTGTAAGTAAGCGGATTGGCCTAGGCGAGCTATACCCACAGCCCTATTGGGGGTTCAGGGATTTGGAGCATAAGGCCGGCACTAAGCTTCTTAACTGTTTTTACGTCCAGGCTGAAGTCAAGAGAGAAGAAGGGGAGGAATACTACTGGTACAACAGGGTTCAAATGTTGTAGGAATTCGATTTTGAAGGTTTCTTGCAGGTCATTGAGACAGGCATTCTTTATGTTGATTTTGATGCAAGAACTGGACACAATCACGGTACCAAATTTAGACTTAGGCAGAATAGCCGGCCGCTACTCTACAAGAACGTGGTTACACTAACCGAAAATCTATAATTACCTGACGATGTGCCATGTAGCGAAGCCAATGGTGGTCCCCTAAAAACCAAGAATCGACAAAAAACGCATAGATGTTCTCCCAGTTCGCGACAGTCCTTCCACGTTGAAGGGTGTACTGTCGTCTTCATGAGAATCGAAAAACGATGCAGGTGAAGCCCTTCAAGCTGGAACGCTACTTTGCGGAATATGAGTTTGCGGTGAAGTATCTGCTGTCCAGCTCGGATTGTGATGGCTTGCGACAACGCGATCTGCTAGACCTTGCCGATGCGGAGACCAGGCAGTTATGGGATGACTTAACGCTGGGTTATACCGAATCCCTGGGCCATCCATTGCTGCGTGCCGAAATCGCCGGTATGTATCAAGGCATCTCAGACGGTGATTGCCTGGTCGTCGTGCCCGAAGAAGGTATTTTCCTCGCACTGCATAGCCTTTTGGACAGGGGCGACCATGTAATCTGTACGTTTCCGGGCTACCAATCCTTGTATGAAGTTGCGGAAGGGTTGGGGTGCGAAGTCACGAAATGGCAGCCGCAAGAGGAAAACGGCTGGCATTTTGACCCCGGCTTTCTCGAAGATCAGATAAAGCCCAATACCAAGCTGGTTGTTGTCAATTTCCCGCACAATCCGACCGGGTATTTGCCCGCGCCGGAAGACTATCGCCGGATCGTGGAGATCGTCCGGCAGCGAAACGTCTATCTGTTGTCCGACGAAATGTATCGCTTCTTGGAATACAGGGTGGGGGATAGGCTGCCCGCGGCGTGTGAGTTGTATGAAAAAGCTGTGTCCTTGTTTGGCATGTCAAAGACATTTGGCATGGCAGGCGCAAGAGTCGGATGGGTCATTACCCAGGACAGAGATGTCTATGCCAAGATGGCGACACTCAAGGACTATACAACGATTTGCGGCAGCGCCCCCAGCGAAATCCTGTCCATGATTGCGCTACGCGCAAAAGACGAGATCATTGCGCGCCATCTGGCCAGAATTGAGCGGAATTTGGCGCTACTCGATCGTTTCTTCCACGAGTACGAGGATCAATTTGTGTGGGTACGACCCAGGGCCGGAACCATTGGTTTCCCCAGATTGAAGAGGGCGGCGGATAGCCTGGCGTTCTGTCAGCAGGTGGTCCGTGAAGCAAACATCATGCTGCTTCCGTCCTCCGTCTATGATTATGGCATTCTGCACTTCAGACTTGGTTTTGGCAGGGAGAATCTGCCCGAAGCCCTAGAGAAATTCACAGAGTACCTGAACCGGAGTAGAGGCAGCCATCGGCATTGACCGGGCATACTCCGGCATTCACCAAACCGACATCAAGCATTATGGTAGCAATGGAGATATCCAATGAGCACGACACAAGTCGTTTCCCCCCTGAAGATTATAGGAACTGAACTACCCAACATTCCCTGGGAAGAGCGTCCCGCGGACGGCGGTGTGATCTGGCGCTACAGCGGCAACCCGGTCATCCCGCGCGATCTGATCCCCACCTCCAACAGCATTTTTAACAGCGCGGTGGTTCCCTATCACGGTCAGTTTGCCGGGGTCTTCCGCTGTGATAACCAGGCGCGCGAGATGAACATCCACAGCGGGCGCTCGGTAGATGGCATCAGTTGGGAACTGGAGCCGGACCCCATCGAGTTCCAGGGTGATGACCCCGAAGTGACGCGCTTGATGTACCGCTATGACCCGCGCGTCTGCTGGATCGAAGACCGCTATGTTGTGACCTGGTGCAACGGCTATCACGGCCCGACCATCGGCGTGGGCTATACGCACGATTTCAACACCTTCTATCAACTGGAGAATGCGTTCCTGCCCTTTAACCGCAATGGGGTGATGTTCCCCCGGCGCATCCGCGGCAAGTACGCCATGCTCAGCCGGCCCAGTGACAACGGCCACACCCCATTTGGCGATATCTTCTACAGCGAAAGCCCGGATATGGAGCACTGGGGCCGGCACCGCTGGGTGATGGGCACGCGTGGCGGCTGGCAGAGCACCAAGATCGGCGCAGGGCCTATCCCAATCGAGACCGACGAAGGTTGGCTGTTGATCTACCATGGCGTGCTGACGTCGTGCAACGGCTTTGTCTACAGCTTTGGCGCGGCGTTGCTGGACCTGGAACAGCCGTGGAAAGTGATCGCACGCAGCAGACCCTACCTGCTCTCGCCGCAGCGTATCTATGAACAAGTGGGCGACGTGCCGAACGTGGCCTTCCCTTGCGCGGCCTTGGTGGATGCGCCGAGCGGGCGCATAGCGATCTACTATGGCGGTGCGGATACGGTGACCTGTCTGGCCTTTGCCTATGTGCATGAGATCGTGGAGTTTGTAAAGGCCAACGCGCTGGAATAAGTATGCCGCTGTCGCAGGATCGTGCGGTTGGAAAACCGCACCGACAAGCAACGTGCGGTTGGAAAACCGCACCGACATTTTGACTGCATTTGTGATAGCATGCGCCCCGGTTTTGTCCAGAGCCGGGGCGCATGCTATCCTGGACACGGTTACGATATTTGTGTAAGGAGGGTCATTGCGTGGCAAATTGGTCCCCTCCTTTTTTTGTGCCGGATTGACCTGCGCGCTGCCATGTGCATGGGTCGCCGCGAGTCTATGATCTCATGGCTAGTACCATCTCCGCCCAGCGCACCGCTGATGAACAACTGAGTACCTCTCCTCCAGAACCCACGACCGTCGAAAAGCTGCGCGGGCTGCCGTGGAGCATCTTCGCCAACTGCGCCAATACGGTCTTTGCCCAGTTCACCTTCTTTGGCTCGGTCTTTGTGCTCTTCCTCAGCACCTTGGGGATGAACAAGACCCAAGTCGGCTTCATGCTCTCGCTGATCCCGTTCTCCGGGCTGGTGGCGCTCTTTGTCGCGCCGGCGGTGGCGCGCTTCGGCTATAAACGCACCTATATCACCTTTTTTGGCCTGCGCAAGGTGGTGACGATCGGGCTGCTGCTGACGCCTTGGGTGGCCGCACAGTTTGGCCCACAGGGGCTGCTCACCTATGTGATCCTGGTGACCGCGACCTTTGCGTTAGTGCGCTCGGTGGCCGAGGTCGGTGTCTACCCTTGGCTGCAGGAATATATTCCCAACGCGGTGCGTGGCAAATATTCGGCCACCAACAGCATCTATACCACGCTGGTGGGTCTGGCCGCGGTGGCAGTCGCGGGCTATGTGCTCGACCAGCTCGTCGGGCTGTCGGGCTATATGCTGCTGATCGGCGTGGGTGTGGTCTTTGGTTTTGTGTCGGTGTGGGCGGCCACCAAGATTCCCGGCGGCGCGCCCGTGCGCCGCGCGCGTGAGGAAGGGTCAACGCTGCAGGGCATGGTCGAGGCCGCGCGCGACCGCAATTTTGTGCGCTATCTGATGGGCGCAGCGTTGATCACCGTGGGCACGGTGCCGATGGTCTCCTTCCTACCGCTCTTTATGCAGGAGCAAGTGGGGCTGCGCGAAGGCTCCATTGTCCTGTTGCAGTCGGGCGCGCTGGTGGGCAACCTGGTCTCCAGCTTGCCCTGGGGCTGGGCGTCGGACCGCTATGGCAGCAAGCCGGTGATGATCTCTGGGCTGGCGCTCAAGATTGTGCTGCCGATCCTGTGGCTGCTGATGCCGCGTGACTCGGCGTCCAGCCTCTATGTGGCGCTGGGGATTGCTGTGCTGCTCGGCGTGTCGGATATGGCGTGGGGTATCGGCGCCGGGCGGCTGCTCTTCGTTAGCGTGGTACCGCCTGCCAAGAAGATGGAGTATATGGCGCTGCACTACGCTTGGCTGGGCGTAGTTGGCGGCGCCAGCCAGTTGGTCGGCGGTTGGGTGTTGGATGCTTCCGCCGAGTTGCAGGGCGCGTGGGCGGGGCTGACAGTGGACCCCTATACACCGCTCTTTGTGTTGGGCTTTGTGCTCACCATTGCCACGCTGCTGCTGCTGCTGCGCATGCGCGCCGACAATATCTTTGGCGTGGGCCAGTTTGCCGGGATGTTCTTCCGCGGCAATCCGTTTCTCGCCATGAACGCAATGGTGCGCTATTACTCGGCCAAGGACGAGCGCGCCATCCTCGCCACCACCGAGCAGTTGGGCCTGGCCAAAAGCCCGCTGGCAGTGGATGAACTGGTGGAGACGCTGCGCGACCCGCGCTTTAATGTGCGCTTTGAGGCCATCATCGCCATTGCGCGCATGCCTTCCGACCCGCGCTTGATCCAAGCATTGATCGAGGTGGTAAACGGGACCGAGTTGGCCCTGCAAGCGATCGCGCTGTGGGCTTTGGGGCGTATGGGCGACCAAAGCGCGCTGCCTGCGCTGCGCGCAGCGCTCCATTCGCCCTATCATTCGATCCGCGGCCAAAGCGCGCGTGCGCTAGGCGCGCTGCATGACCAGGAGATGATTCCCGAACTGCTGGCGCGGCTGGAACAGGAGAGCGACAAGGGGCTGCAGATGGCGTATGCCTCGGCCTTGGGCAACCTGCATGCCGAGGAGGCGGTCAAACCTCTGTTGGCCCTGCTGGACTCTACACAGAACCCAGGCGCGCGCATGGAGCTGGCCCTGAGCCTGGCGCGCATCGTGGGTGATGAACACGTTTTTGTCAACCTGCTGCGCCGCAGCCGGTCTGATCTGGACACGGCCGCGGCCCAGGCTATCGACGCGCTGCGCCGCCGCGTGGAGCGTAACAAGAGCTTACGCGGGCCTGCCACCCAGGCGCTGACCGCAGCCGGAGATGCCTTTGCCCACGGCGATGCAGTCCAGGGCATTGACCAGCTTTCCGCCGCGCTGGATCAACTGCCGCCGGAGACCTTCCGCGAACCGGGGGCAGAGATATTGCGCGCCTGTCTGCATGGATTGCAGTGTTCCGGCATGGATCATCCGGAGTATCTGCTCCTGGCGCTGCATGTATTGGAGGTCGCCACAGCCCCCTAGGCTGTCCTGCCTATGCACACGAGCGCACCCACCAACGTCGAAAAACTGCGCGGCCTGCCCTGGAGCATCGCCTCTAACGCGGCCAACACCGTTTTTGTGCAATACACCTTTTTCGGCTCGATCTTTGTGCTCTTCTTGAGCGCGCTGGGGTTGAGCAAGAGCCAGATGGGCTTCTTGCTTTCGCTGCTGCCCTTCTTCGGGCTGATCGCGCTCTTTGTGGCCCCGGCGGTGG
>JADLDO010000071.1 GCA_020846635.1 Caldilineaceae bacterium | reverse complement strand
TCGCTGCCCATCAAGAAGTCGCCGGCTGGGATCGTGATCCAGTCAAAGTCGATGGGGCAAGCGATCTGTCGGCGCGAGAGAACGATGTTCTCCGGTGGCTTAGCAGGTGCATTGCCTGCCACCTTGGCTTTCAGTTCTGCGGTAGGCAACAGAAAGGCAAACTCGCCTTGCCCACTTCCCGCCAGATAGCCAGCAAAGGGCACCTGGCTGCGTCCAGTCGCCACTTGCGATTGCAGGGTCACCAATGGTTTCACATAGGCCGACAGATCGGTGGCGGTCATGAGACCATCACTGTTCGTATCAGCCGCGCCGGCCAGACCATCGAGTAGCACACTGGTAAAGACCGAATGACCGGGGCGCAGGCCACTGTCCGCCACCGCGTCATCGCTGTCGCCGGCAGTGAGAATTTGCCAGGCATGTTTTTTAGTGATGCGGCGCAGGTAGGGGTCGTCAAGCACTTTGGGCGGTGTTGCTTCAGAGCGGGCAGCCACCGCGGCAACCCCACTGAAACAGCAATCGAGGATAAAGAAAATGTGTTTGGCGGGAATATCAGCACAGGCCCGGGCAAGCTCGCCCATTTCGATATAATCGGCATACTTGCCGGATTCTGCATTGGCGGGGATTAGATAGCCACGATACCCTTCCCCGCGCACCCGCTGGCGGGTTACACCATGTCCGGCGAAGAAAAAGATGAGCCGGTCGTGCTGACCAGTGCAGGCGGGCAGTTCATCACTCAGCAAGGCGGTGATAGCGCTGCGCGTCGCCTCGCTATCATAAAGCGTATGGACTTCCTCAAAGCAATGCGTGTCGCGTAGGAGCTGGGCAACCGCTTTGGCATCATTGACGGCGTTCGCCAACCGGCCCTGCCCGCCTTGGTATTCGTTGATGCCCACACAGATGGCCCAACTCTTGGCGTAAATTGGTTGCTCTTCCACAAATTGCTGAATCAGGCGAAAGCCACGCTCGGGTGCCACGTTGGTTTTTCCTCTCTTCGCCGCCAGTGAGCGACCGCTCACTGCGTCTGCTAAAGTTGTGTCAGTTTAAGAGCGTTAGAAGTTACACAGCGCTGCTAGTACAGCATGGCGCAAATTAACCAATCGCTCACCAGTGCCTAGCCGGTCCGTGACCGGCTAGGCACAACATAACTGTGGGTTTATTTAGGCCGCAGTGAACTAGCGACTACTTGGTTGTTGTTGTCACAATAACAGTGTTTCAGATTAGTATACAGACAAGCAAATAACCATTGCAAGTTGTCTGCTATCTGCGTTCATCTGTGGCTCTTTTCCGAACAGGCCCCATGTCTATGACACCGATAAAGTGTAATTTTAGCCTGTTTCCGCTTTTCCCTGACAGAACATTTGTGCTACAATGACTATGGGAAACGTTCACTCTAGAAAGCAGAACATTATGGCATTTAAAAAACTCTCAACCAAACTGCCCCCGCGGCTGTGGATGCTCAGTGGGCGCAGTGGTGACGGCAAAAGCCTCTTCTCGATGCAGATGCGCGGGCCGCTGCTGCCCATCGATGCGGATCACAAGCTGCATGGGGTGGCGCAACACGCCGTCGACGAACTCTATGAATTTAGTCCTGATCATGCTGATGCCCTCAGCGTGGACGCGATCTGTCAGATTCTGGACCAGAATATGCCCGGCTCCCATGTAGGGACGATCTTACTCGATTCGATCACGCCGATCTTAGAGCCGATCATCATGGACGCGATGGAGCAGGCGAAACAGAGCAAGAGTAAAATCGCGCCCTTTCAAGCCAAGGCGACGGCGGTCAAACGGCTCACCCACGCCTTGCATAAGTGGGGTTGCGATGTGCTCTGGATCTATCACATCGAGATGACCCACACCCAAAATGGCGATAAGGCCGAGCGCACCAGCATCCCGGCGACCGAGTTGGCCCGCATCGCCAAGAGTGTAAACATGCGGCTCTCCATCGTGCGCGATGGAGACCGACGTGGGGTGCGCGTTGATTATGCGCAGCATGGTCAATATGGCATGACGCTCTGGGACGATTCCGGCTACTGGGTCGGTATGCCGGAGCGGATTGAGCAGGCAGTCTACGCCGAGGGCGTGAAGGCACAACCGACCATCCCCAGTGGCTTCAGTGGGCCGGAAGACGCCATCGCCTGGGCGTGGAGCTTCGTCGGGTCCCCGACCTTCCGGGATGCGCTGCATGTTAGAAATACCTATGATAAACTCAAGGCCGAGCACAAACCGCAGTCGGCCCAAGAGATGTGGGATCTCTTTATTGGCGAGGTGATGCACCGCAAGTTGGAAGGGGAGCAGGGCGACGATCTCGCCGCGTTGATCGCGGAGGTGGCCTTTTAGGCGCGCCACCGCTGATCTAGATGGACAGCATCGCCACCGCTGAACCACTGGGGTTGGCCGGTGGCGACCGCTCGCCCATAAAGCGCCGGCGCACTGTGCATCCGAACCAGGAGCGTCAGCGAGTGGTCTCCCCACACGCTGACGCTCCTGGTTCGGACAAAACACGCCCACACGGTGAGACACACCCGTGCTACACAATTTGGTTCTACCGGATCTTAGGGGGTTACCCTTCCTGGAAGAGGCAGGAATTTGTCGGTCTAGGCAGAATCGTTGCGCCTCTTCCAGGAAGGATCCATCTCAACCCCCTGAATTCCTGATGAGCCCACAATTTCACTTGACAGCCCCACACCCTT
>JADLDO010000070.1 GCA_020846635.1 Caldilineaceae bacterium | reverse complement strand
TTGTAGCCTAGCCACAGCCGCACCAACAACCACAGCCAACTGGCACGCGTATCGGAGAAGAGGAAGCGTGCCAGGGGCGGGTCCTGTACCACGGCATTCTTGCGAGTCGTGAGGGCGTTCATTTGTTTTCTACCTTTCTGATCTATGCTCTATGTGTGCGCTTGATGTGCGCTTGATGTGCGCTTGATGTGCGCTTGATGTGCGCTTGATTGTTTTTCACTGAACTGACTGTGTTTCGTTACGCCCTGATTGTAGCCCGCTTTGCCCACCCCCGGTAGCAGGAGTTTCCCGCTACTTTATGCACACCCTGTCAGGCATTCCCCGCCATCGCCTGTCAGGGATTTCCCCTACAGGTTCATGCTAGACGACTGTAAAAGCAAACAAGCCGGTTTGACACCCCTATACCCCCATGCTATACTGGCCGCGGTTTCCGAAGCTCGTGGTCCACATACGCTTGCTCCTCAGATTGCCATATCCAAATTGAATTCACATAGGCCTGAATTGCGCCTAGCTGCCCTACAAATTGCGACACGCTATGCGCAGAAAACCTCACTCTAGCCCGCACTGCCAAGCGGTATTACATTCAAAACCTGGAATTATAAGATAGAAAGGATCGCCTATGAGCGTGCAGACGGCCAAGGCGCGTTTCTCTCTGGGCTTGCGCGGTAAAGAGGCATTGGCTGGTTATCTACTTTTGTCCCCCTGGTTGATTGGCATTGTCCTCTTTATTGCCGGCCCCATGATCACGAGCGGCTACCTCAGTTTCACCAAGTATGACATCGTGAACGTACCCGAGTGGTTGGGGTTGAAGAACTACATCGACATGTTCACGAAGGATAGACTCTTTTGGACATCCCTGGGGCTTACGTTTCGCTATGCCCTCATCGTGGTACCGATCTCCTTGATTGGTTCGCTCTTTGCCGCCATCCTGCTCAATCAGGGGCTAAAAGGGACTGCCATCTTTCGCACACTCTTCTTCCTCCCCCACCTGACACCTATCGTCGCGGCTGCCGTACTGTGGGGTTGGCTCTTTAACCCGGATGTGGGGCCCATCAACCACTTCATCCGTTCGCTCACGAACTCGGAAACCGCGCCGGGCTGGTTCCGTGACCCGAATTGGGCGATGACAGGCCTGATTATCATGGCGATGTGGGGAGCCATCGGCGGCAACAGCATGCTGATCTTCCTCGCCGGTCTGCAAGGTGTGCCGCAAGAACTCTATGAAGCGGCGGCGATTGACGGGGCGGGTGGTTGGGCCAAGTTTCGCAATGTCACCCTGCCCATGTTAACCCCCACGATCTTTTTCAACATGGTGCTAGGCATTATCGGCGCGCTGCGCGTCTTTGCTGCGGCCTATGTCGCGACCCAGGGCGGGCCGGCCTATGCAACGTGGTTTTATGCGCTGCATATCTACACGCGTGCCTTCAAATACTTTGAAATGGGCTACGCTTCAGCGCTGGCATGGTTCTTCTTTTTTATCATGCTCGTCTTGACCTATATCCAGTTCCGCGGCTCCAAGAGTTGGGTCTACTATGCAGGGGAGGCTGACTGATGGCGGGTGACGCCTTAACCAATCGTGGGCGAACTGTGTCCATGCCTTCGGTCCGAGGTTTCCGTTTCCAACGAGTTGTGGGCCGGGCACTGCTCTATCTCATTGCCGTCGGCTCGGCAGTCGTCTTTATGATTCCGTTTGCCTGGACAGTTTTGTCCTCGCTCAAGACACCTGGCGAACTCTTTCTCTATCCACCGACCTGGTTCCCGGCGCGACCTCAGCCGCAGAACTATGCAGAGGTGTTCAGCCTGGTCCCCTTTAGCATGTGGACCGGGAACACCATGATCGTTGCACTGACTTCCACCTTTGGCGCGGTGCTCTCCTCTGCTGTCGTTGGTTACTCCTTTGCGCGCTTCCGTTTTCCCGGGCGCGACATGATCTTTATGATCACGCTGAGCACGATGATGCTGCCCATCGAGGTCACACTGATTCCCCTCTATCTGCTCTTTAGCAAAATTCATTGGCTCGACAGCTTTAAGCCTTTGATTGTGCCTTCTTTCTTTGGCGGCGGCGCGTTTCTGATCTTTCTCATGCGCCAATTCATTATGACCATTCCCAAAGACCTGGATGAAGCCGCGCGCATTGACGGTGCCGGCTATCTGCGCATCTTCTGGCAGATCATTCTCCCGCTTTCGGTTCCGGCGCTGGCAACCGCGGCCATTCTTACCTTTATGGGGAACTGGAACGAGTTTCTCCAACCCTTTATCTTTCTGAACGACAAAAACAAGTACACTCTGGCAATCGGCATCCGCTACTTCCAGGCGGTGGCGAGCCAGGTGGATTCAATGGAGCATAGAGAGCATCTGCTGATGGCGGCGAGTGTCATGATGACCGCGCCCATCATCGTGCTTTTCTTTGTGGCCCAACGTTACTTTGTGCGCGGCATCGTCATGAGCGGCATCAAGGGATAGGCACTGCGACAATTCCCAAGTCGAACCCTATCCTAGCCAACCATCCTGACGTTGTGTTCTTTACTGTCTATACTGTGCTGTTCAAACCCATCCGACAAATACCAGCGTAAGTACTCTTACACGCATTAAAACCATTTTCACAAGGAGAAACTTCCCTATGACCGACACGCAAATCAGCCGCCGTTCTTTTCTGCGCGGGGCATCTGCCGTCGTTGCGACCCTGGCCGTTGCTGCCTGTGCTCCCGCAACCCAACAGGCGCCCGCAGCCAGTGGCAGCGAAGGCGCGGCTCCTGCAAGCGAGGTAATCACCTTATTGTTCCACACTCGCCTGGG
Source organism: Caldilineaceae bacterium (assembly GCA_020846635.1). Lineage (GTDB taxonomy): Bacteria > Chloroflexota > Anaerolineae > Caldilineales > Caldilineaceae > QEUY01. The sequence continues at coordinate 74,670 of JADLDO010000070.1, read as the reverse complement.
TGCCCATGCCGACTGGCACAAGGCGCGCAAGCCTCTCTTTGACGAGCAGAATCCCGGCCTGGTCCTCGAATTAGACGAACTGCCCGGCGATGAGATGTATGCGAAGGTCTATGCGCTTGCAGCTTCCGGTACTGTGGGTGATCTCTGCTGGACCTATCTAAACAACCCACCGGAGCATAAGGCCAAAGGCGTCATGATTCCGCTCAATGACATCATTGAGGCCAAGAATTTCGATCTCTCCCCCTTCTGGAAATCCTTGCTGGATGCCTTGACGCTGGATGGCGAACTCCATGCAATGCCCAACCACGGGCACTATGGCACAACCGTCTATTATCACAACAAGGACCTCTTTGAGGCGGCGGGGGCCGATCTGCCGACGCCCGACTGGACGGTTGATGACTTGGTAACGGCAGCCCAGGCGATTACCAATGCGCCGGAGACGTGGGGTTTCCGCGGCACCGGCACCGGTCAGGAACATATTCCCAACTATCTGCGTATGTTTGGCGGCGAGTTACTCAACCCAGAGGGCACACGCTGTCTGATTACCGAAGAGAATTCCCTCGCGGCACTGCGCTGGCTCAACGATCTGCAATTCGTTCACCAGGTTGACCCCTGCACCTGTGGCGACCAGCAGCGTGAAAACTTCGTAGCGGGCACAGTCGGTATGTTTAATACAACCCCTGGCCTCGTCGCTGAATTCCAAAAGGTGACAGACTGGACCTTTGCCTGGGACGCAATGGTTGTCCCTGCGGGCCCCGATGGTCTGCATGGCTCGCAGGTTTCGGCAGGCGCGTTCTGCATCACCGGCGGCTCGAAGCACCCCAGCGAAGCCTTCCAGGTGCTTGACTTCTTCTCCACCTTCGAAGATGGCGTCGAGCATGTCTTTGGGGGCGCAGGCAGCCCCGGTGGACGCACCGATGTATGGGCAAGCGACCGGCTGGCCGAGATTAGCCCGATCTACAAGATTATTGCGGAGACCTTCCCCGATGGCCCTGCCCCCTGGTATCGCCCGGCCAACGCCCGCGCATCCGAGTTCATCGACACCATGAACAACAGCCTCCAGGCCATCTGGACAGGCCAGGTTGGTTTTGATGAAGGCATCGAGCAGACCTATATGCTCTGCCAGGAAGTTCTAGACAAAGATCCAATCTAAGCAGCACCCGCGCAAGCGAATTGGGTCAGCAGTAAAAGGCACTCCAGGCTGCCAAGTTAGCAGCCTGGAGTGCCTTTTTGGATCGGCATGTCTAGGTTGAGAACTTTACAGCATAAGCCCCTTTCGCCAATCCCATCGTAACATCCCCTTGGCTCATTCGTCATCATTCATACGATGACCACTGCGCGACCTGTCCGGGGTAGCGCTGATCTATGAAGGGGATAACTGAGATTATGTACTTTGCGACCATTCATCGCATGGCGCACCAGCGCGGCAGTTCGCTGGGTCGCCGGACGATTCTTTATTGCCGTTTGGCAGCGGGTCTGCTGATGGTGTGCAGTGCGCTGCTTTTGATGCCCACTAGAGCACATGCCCAGGGTGACAACAGCCCTGGACGTCCGCCCATTGGGGCTGCTCCGGCGGGAATCACGCCTGTCGAGATGCTCCCCGGCGAGACAATTTCGCTGGAGGCACTTTCCGCCGCGGCCACTCCCAGCGCGGCGACTTCCACGGAGAGCGATTCTGCTGAGATCATCCATGTGATCGAGGTCGGTGATAACTTGACCAACGTGGCGCAGCGATACAACATTGCGCCAGGAGAACTCGCCGCCTATAACCACATTCTTGATTATAACCACGTGATCATCGGCCAAAAGCTGCGAATCCCGCCGGTCGGGGTGAAGATCGCTGACGCTGCGGTTGAATCTACCCTTGCGGTGGAAGCCCCGGTCGAGAGTAAGACTTTGCCGGGTTTTGATGGCTATCATGTCATACGCAAGGGCGAGTCGCTGGGCGGCATTGCACGTCTCTATAACCTGACGCTGGATGAGTTGATCGCGCTCAACGACATTACTGATATCAACATTGTGCAGATGGGCAAAATGCTGCGCCTCACCGCTGATGTTGAACCGGCGACCCATGCCACAAGGCCGGAGTTGGCGGAGATTCTCTATGTGGTCGAAAAGGGAGACAATCTCTCCAAAATTGCCAGAGCGCATTCCTCCACCATCGAGCAGATCATGAGCGACAACAACCTGACCACGGACAGCGTCCATGTGGGGCAAGAGTTGCGGATCCTGCCGCCGAGCGACGCAGCCGAGGCCTTTGGCGTGAACGCGCCCGTGGATGGCGAACGCAGGATTGTCATCGATCTCAGCGATCAGACGTTGACAGCCTATCAGGGCGATGTCGTGGTGCTGCACAGCATTGTCAGCACCGGAAAAGATGCTACGCCGACGCGCGTCGGCGAGTATGCCATCTATCTCAAATACAAGAGCCAGCATATGTATGGTGATGATTATGACCTGCCGGGTGTGCCCTGGGTCATGTATTATGACGACGAATATGCCATCCATGGGGCCTATTGGCACGCCAACTTTGGCGTCCCTACCAGCCACGGATGCACCAACATGACCATTCCTGAAGCAAAGGCGCTCTACACGTGGGCTCCCGAAGGAACGCCTGTAACTGTGCAGTGGTGAGGATTACCACCCGCCACGACTACCCTCCCGGAGGCTTCCGAGCCTCCGGGAGGGTTTAGAACTTCCACAAGGGTTTAGGCGGCTATCTCTCGCCTAACATCCGTCGCAGCGCAGGATAGTCGATTTTGGCGTTATGCCGCTTATCGACCGGCATGTGGGGCAGGATGCGGAGTTCATCGAGGCGCGCCCAGGCCAATGTTTGCTTGAGTTCGGTTAGCCAGTCCGCCTCTTGGGGTGTATAGAGTTCCAGCGCCAAGAGCAGCCGGTTTCCCTGCGCCACCAACGCCGCATGTTTGACAGAGGGGAACGTATGGGCGGCAGTCTCCACAGCAAAAGGGTAGAGTGACTCCTGCAATCCATCTGGGTGCGTACGGTCGATGCGCGCCGAGCAGCGCCCTAACAGCCACAAGCGCCCTTGCTCATCCCAATAGCCCGCGTCTCCTGTGCGATGCCAAATCTGCTCGCCCACCCGAATTTTTGTGAGGGCTGGGTCATCACCGGGGCCGGTGTGGGTCAATACATGCGATCCTGTCACGACGATCTCGCCTCTACCTGTCTGCAACCCGGTTTGCAATGACAACGCCGCCCACGCTTCGGGCGCATAGGGGCCTTGCGCTTGCCCCCAACGATCCGGGATGACGCGCACCGCCAACGACTCTACCGGCTTGCCCACCAGCAGCCCCGCGCCCTTTGCCATGCAGTGGCGATCCGCGGCGCTGATCGTGCGATAATCCAGCGTGGCAATGGGTTCGGCTTCGGTTGCGCCATAGACGGCACGCAAGGTTGCATTCGGCATTGTGGCAGCCGCTTGATCCATCAGATCGACAAAGACCGGCGCGCCCCCGCTAAGGACTTGGCGAATTTGGGGCAGCGACAGTTGCCGATCGGCGCAGTATCGTGCAAGTTGATCGAGGAAGGCAGGCGAGGCGGCAATCACATTCACCCCTGCCTCTTGCATCTGGGCCAGCAGCGGCGCGATCTGCACTCGTCCTGGGCGGCGCAAGTCCATGTTGGGCAGCAGTGTTGTGAGACCAGAGGCGAGGAAAGACAGGACAAAAATAGGCAGCGTGGTCGCCACCACCGTATCCGCGGGCATCATCAGCGAGGCAGCGATCGCCTCATGCTGGCGGCGCAAAAAGCCGTGGGTGCGGGTGGCAAATTTGGGCGTGCCAGTGCTGCCGCTGGTGACGGTGATCAGCGCGGGCGTTTCTTCCCCACAATCTGCCATCTCCGGTTCGGGGTGAAGTTTCTGCCCCCATCGTCGCGCACCCGGCAAGGGCCATTTGCCCGTAGTAAAGTGGACAGGAATCCGGCGGATGGCGGGGGAGATGAGCCGCAGGAGATGAGCACGCGGTGTTGCCAAAAAGCCGCGCGGGGCCAGCAGCGCAGCGGCACGCTCAAGCTGGACGCGATCCATGCCGGGGTCAATAAAGACGGCAGTCAAGCCCGCTTGAAACAAGGCCCCCAACGCCACATAGAGATCCGCCGAGATGGGCTGGTAGACCAGCACGCGGTCGCCAGGGAGCAATCCCGCAGCGCGCAGCAAGGACGCGCCCCGGTTCACCGCACCCTGGAGCGCGGCAAAGGTGATGGGGGCCTGTGTAGGGTCAAGCAGCGCAGGATGATTGGGGCGCGCCGCGGCTTGGGCGTGGAGCAGAGCGGCGAGATTGGTGGGCATCAATGGGAACCGGAGAGGACTTTCGGGCGTCTTACAGGGAATTAATCCAATTATACCTTCCCGGAAGCTCTGAAGCTTCCGGGAAGGTTGCAGACACAGGAGGGCAGGCTAACTGTCCAGCAGTTCTTGGAGGCGTTGGCGGGCGGCATTAGGATCGGCTTTGCCTTTGGTGGCGCGCATGACCTGGCCCATGAAGAAGCCAAAGAGCTTCTCCTCGCCACCCCGATAGCGTTCGAGTTCGCCGGTATTCTCGGCGAAAATGGCGGCAATGGCTTCGTCAATGACCGATGTGTCGCTGACCATCGCCAGCCCTTCACGAGTGACGACCGTTTGCGGATCGTCGCCTGTTTCAAACATTATTTCCAGCACCTTTTTGCCCGTGTTTGGATTGACAACTTTGTCATCTACCAGTTTGAGCAAAGCGGCAAGCTGGTCTGGGCGCACCTTTACATCCGCAATCTGGCGCAAGTCTTGGCCTTCGCCACCAGCATAGAGCAGGCGGAAAAGTTCCCCTGTGATCCAGTTGGCGGCGCGCTGGGGCTGACCGGGGCCGTTGCCATAGGCCGCGACCGTCGCCTCAAAGAATTCAGCGACCAATGCTTCGCTGGTGAGTGTCTCCGCTTCAATTGGGCGCAATCCCCACTCGCCCGTATAACGAGCAGTCTTGGCATCGGGTAGCTCAGGCAAGGTGGCGCGGATTTCTTCAACCTGCTCCCGGCTGATCACCAGCGGCGGCAGATCCGGCTCTGGGAAGTAGCGATAGTCGTGGGAGCTTTCCTTGCTGCGCTGCAGAACGGTGCGCTGTTGCGCCTCATCCCAGCCCATGTTGACCTGCTCAACCTTGCCACCCTGCTCGATCAATTCGATCTGGCGCTGCATCTCATAGCCGATGGCGGCGCGCACCGAACGGAAGCTGTTGAGGTTTTTGACCTCTACTTTGGTACCATACTCACCGCGCGCTTTTTGCTCCAGCGTACGCACGCTGATATTCGGTTCGCAGCGCAAGGCCCCTTTTTCCATGTCGCCGCTGTTGACACCCAGATAGCGCAGGATGGTACGTAGTTTGGTGAGAAAGGCATAGGCCGCGTCTGCGCTGTGGATGTCTGCCTCGGTCACGATCTCCATCAAAGGGACACCGGCGCGGTTCAGATCAACAAGCGAGAAGATGCCTTCATGCACAGAGCGCCCTGTATCTTCCTCCAGATGGGCGCGGCGGATGCGGATGCGCTGGCTGGAGCCGTCGGGCAGCTCGATATCCAGATAGCCATGCTCGCAGAGGGGCAGCTCAAATTGGCTGATCTGATATCCTTTGGGCAGATCGGGATAGGTGTAATTCTTGCGCGCAAAGACAGCCGTTTCAGCAATTTCGCAGTGGAGCGCAAGCCCGCTTTTGATCGTGGCTTCCACCGCAGCGCGGTTGATCACCGGCAGCGCGCCCGGCATCCCCAAGCAGGTGGGACAGACGCGCGTGTTGGGTGGCGAACCGGCGTAGTCGGTGGCGCAGCGGCAGAACATTTTGGAGCGCGTGAGCAGTTGGGCATGGACTTCCATGCCAACCACAAGTTCATATTGGGTCAGGTGTTCAGGTTTCAGTGCAAGCATGGATGCTTCCGGCGGATCAATTACAACCGTTCGGGCGGTTCGCGAGTACAATAACGAGCGTGCTGGGACGAGCGTATCAACTAGAAGCAGTTTTGAGCTTCGAGCCAAATGTATGATGCTCGATATGATACAGGCACGCAGACAAAACACCAAGATTGTGTTGTTGAGACATGGCATCGAGTCGCGAGGCAGGACGGACACCCCAGAGGGTGTCCCTACAAAGAGTTTCGTCACGCGTAGGGACACGATGGATCGTGTCCCTACGAAAAGTCTCGCCATGCATTCATTCGTGATGTTAGATAGCAAATAGAATCTATGAACTGGTTTTCTAAACATAGTGGACGTGGTGAGCCGCTCTGGCTCTGGATATTCGCCGCCATTGGTGGGCTGGCGTTGATGGCTTTGGCTGTTTGGGCTGGATACCAGCTTTGGCTCTTTCGTAACAGTGGCAGCCTGGCATTTGCCAACGCGACGCCAACAACGCAAGCTGTCCCGACCTTTACCGCTACCCCTGGAGGGATAGGCAAGGCACAAGTCGCGGGCCTGGAAGCCGCCTCGACGCCGGATCCCTTTGACACAGAAGCGATGGCTGCGGAAAGTGGCGCAATTCAGGCGGCACCGGGAGAGCCAACCCCCGTACCGCCCCTAGAGGCAGAGCAGCCCGTAGTGCCTGCCCAACGTACGATTACGATTGATGATATCGCGCCCAACGCCGATCAAAGCCCGCCTCCCACCCCTGCGCCACCGACCCCAACGCCCACTGTCCCCCCTGCGCCGGAGGATCAGCTCACCCAGGGGATTCAACTGCATCGTGTGGGTGATTTCGTCGCCGCGCGCAGCCGCTTGGCCGCGTTGATCAACGATCCGGCAGCGACACAAGAGGTACGCTTGGATGCGCGCTTCTACCTCGCTAAGGGCTACTTGGCCGATGGCTATTATGCCGAAGCATTGGCTGTGCTGGAGCAGTTGGATACTGAGTTTGACACTGCTACCACGGGCCTCGGTGCGCCCACTGCGGCCTTTGATCGCCAAGTCGAGGCCCATCTGCTGCGCGCGCTGGTATTCACCGGCATGGCGCGCTATGCCGATGCGATTGACGCCTATGATCAAGCGTTAGCGCAGTCGCCAGAGTTGGCGGCACTGGTGCAGCCGCGCATTGCCCGCGCCAACGCAGCATTGGGGGATAGCGCAAATGCTGCCACCGCCTATCGTGCTGCCGTAGACGCGGCGACCGACACCGTACAGCAGGTGGTGTTGCTAGAGGCGCTGGCGTCTACCTACTCTGGCGCAGGACGCTATGACGAGGCGGTAGCTGCCTATGACGAAATTCTGGAAGTTGCGGTCAATGCGGGTTATCGGGCCCAAATCCAGTACCAGGCGGGTGAGGTCTTGCGGCTGGCGGGCGATGAAACCAACGCGATTGTGCGTTGGCGCAGGGCGACCGATGAAGCGCCCTCGACCAACTTTGCCTATCAAGCGTTGATTCGCCTGGTCGAGCGCCAAGTGGATTTTGATCTCTACCAACGGGGCCTGATCAACCTGGCTGCCTCGTCATGGCAGCCCGCAGTCAACGCCCTGACAGCCTATCTCGACCTTGCCGACGCCGATGATGCGCGGCGCGACACCGCGCTGCATATGCTAGGACAAGCCTATCTGGGGTTGGGGGATTTGCCCTCTGCCGCCACGGTCTTTGCACGCGTGATCGCCGAATATCCCGACTGCACCTGCTTTGGGCAGGCGTGGATCGACAGCGCGCGCACCCAAGCCGCCGGTGGAGATGGCACAGACGCACGCCGCACCTATCGCACCTTTGCGCGCGACTACCCCAACGATCCGTTGGCTCCAGAAGCGCTCTGGCGCAGTGGCGTGCTGGCGCTCAACGAGGATAGTACGGTGGAAGCAGCGGTCGATCTTCTGTCACTTGTCGACCTCTTTCCCAAAAGTGATCGCGCCCCGCAAGCACTCTATACAGTGGGGGTGGGCGCTTTTGCCAACGAGCTTTATGTCGAGAGCGCCGATGCATTGCGGCGCGCCCAAATGAATTATCCCGATTACCGTTGGGATGCGGTGGGCTATTGGTTGGGACGCGCGCAAGCCGCCAATGGGGATCGGGCAGATGCAGAGGAAACCTGGCAAGCTCTGGTGGAACGCGCGCCGGATATCTACTATGGCGTGATGGCGGCACAGGCCATGCGCCAGCTCGCCGGCACAGACGGTGCTATTGTCAATATGCGGAATATGCGCGCCGTGGCAGGCCCCCCCAGCCGCGTGGCAGGGGATGATGGCAGCCGCGCCTTTGCCGAGCAGTGGTTGGCCGATTGGCTCCGGGTGGACGCGGATACGCTGGGACAGCTTCCCGCCGCGGTGACAGACGATCCGGATTGGGTTGCGGGTCAAATGTTCCTGGCGGTAGACGAGCGCGGTGATGGCTTGGCCGCGCTGGAGCGGGTCTATACGCGCAATCAGAATGATTCGGCCACGCTCTATGCGATGAGCCTGGAGTTTGAGCGCCTGCAAGCCTATCGTCTGAGCCTGATCGCGATGGCGCGCTTGCTGCAATTCAGTCCGGCAGGGCTGGTGGAAAATGCGCCGCTCTTCTTGCAGCAGCACGCCTATCCGCGGCGCTTTGCCGATCTGATCACCGCGGAATCGATCGCGAATGGCATTGAGCCGCTGCTTTTCTTTAGCCTCATTCGCCAAGAGAGTCTTTTTGAAGAAGGAGCGCGCTCGTTTGCTGCGGCGCAAGGGCTGGCGCAGATCATCCCCGACACGGGGCAGTGGGTTGCCGAGCGGCTGGGCTATCCCAACTACAGCAATGAGCTAGTCTACCGCCCCTACATCAATGTCAAGTTCGGGGCCTATTATCTTGATTGGGTACGCGATTACCTGGATGGCAATCTGGTTTCGGCGTTGGTGGGGTACAATGCAGGCCCCGGCAACTCCGATATATGGCGCGAAGCCGCCGGGGCCGACGATGCGCTCTTTGTCGAACAGTTGACCATTACCGAACCACGTATCTATGTGCAAGCCGTGGTCTCGAACCTCTATCACTACACGCGCATGTATGATACCGGGCAGTGAGACCCTGCCCTTACAATCTCACAGTTGCATTTAGGCAGCGGGCCTGTTACGATCTAGGTCCCCCGCTTTCGGTTGATTGTCACCTCAAACACAGCGCGGATTTTCTCTAGTTGGTATGCTTGCCGGCAATCATGTAAGCGAATTCGATGAAACTGACTTTTGACACTGTTCTTGAGCCATTTCTAGCGCAATCGACCATCCTTATTTCAACGAAGAAAGAGGGACGTCCACCATGCAAACCCCGCCACAGTTTACAGACACCTTTGTTACCATTGAGCGTTTCATTCTAGAGCAGGAACGCAACATTCCCGATGCCACCGGCGTTTTGTCAGATATCCTCTATGACATGGCCCTGGCTGCCAAACTGATTGCGAGCCACACGACCCGCGCCGGGCTTGCGGACATCCTCGGCAGTACTGGCGTAGAGAATGTTCAGGGTGAGATTGTGCAGAGGCTCGACGATTTCGCCGAGCGCACCATCTATCGCCTCAATGATCATACCCGTCGCCTAGCCGTGATGGCGTCGGAAGAGATGGAAGACATCATTCCCATCCCCGAACGTTTTGGCGGCGGCAAGGATGGAAAGTATGTATTGATCTACGATCCGCTTGATGGTTCGTCAAATATCGACTGCAATGTGAGTGTGGGGACAATCTTTGCCATCTACCGGCGCAAAAGCCCCATCGGCGACTGCGGCACGCTGGAAGATTGTCTGCAACCGGGGCGCAATCTAGCCGCTGCGGGCTATATCATCTACGGCTCCAGCACGATGATGGTCTACAGCGCAGGGCAGGGGGTCAACGGCTTTACGTTGGACCCGCATGTGGGCGAATTCCTGCTCTCACACCCCAACATCCAGGTGCCTGCCAAATCCAAGTATTACAGCGTGAACCAGGGCTATGAACGGCAGTGGTCGCCAGGGGTACAGCGATATACCCGTTGGCTGCAAGGGGAAAACGAAACCGGCAAGGGGCTGTCGATGCGCTATATCGGTTCGCTGGTGGCAGATTTCCACCGCAATCTCCTCGATGGTGGCGTCTACTACTATCCGGCTGACATCAAGAACCCAGCGAAGCCACAAGGCAAACTACGCTTATTGTGCGAGGCAAATCCGCTGGCCTTCCTCGTTGAGCAAGCCGGAGGATACGCCTCCGATGGGCGGCGGCCTATCCTCGACATTCAGCCGACCAGCCTCCACCAGCGCGTGCCCCTCTACATCGGCAGCCGCGACCTAGTCGAAAAGGCCGAGGAATTTATCCGCGAAATGGACAGCGTGCCCGCGTAAAGTTACATAGTGAAGTCTCGATCATCTCTTATCAGGAATACGAAGTAGCTTAGTCGTCTTGGATTCGCCCAATAAGAAGCCCCGCTCGATATCGTATCGAGCGGGGCTGTTTGTTGTCTTATTGTACGAGAAGGTTACTTCCAGATAAAAGTGGCCTTCTCCTTGTGGGGGATGCGGGTCACATCTTTGGGCGTATCCTTGTCGGCAGGACGCAGACCCGCATAGTCAGTGATCAACTGGGCCAACGCAGGGTTATAGACGCGGTCGCGACGCTCGTTTGCCAGTTCCCCTTCGGGCTGGTAATAGACGTGCATCGTAACATCGCTGTCACGGGCATCGTTGCGATGCACCACAACGTCGAGTCGGTTGACACGCTCCCAATCAAAGGTCTTCCGAGGCGCCCACGGGCGCATCACATTGCGAATGATCAAAGCATCCTCTGTGACTTCATACGTCTCATTGATGTCAATCAAGCCGCCATAGATGAGCAGCACGCCCCAAATGGCGAAGGTCCAGGCCATTGCCTCGGTAAAAAAGACATCGGTCATGCCCATTGAAAAAGCCAGGACGCCCGCAAAGAGCAGCGCCGCGCCAGGAACCAAGTTGTTGGATGACCCTGTATAGATGATGCTGGGCTTGGCTGGCGCAACTTCTTCTGGAGTCGTGATTGTATTGACAACATCCGCCATGCGATTTCTCCTCAAAGCAAGCCAAACGTTTCAACAGAATTCGTTTGTAAATAGGTTCGAATTGGGTTCAAATAAGCTGCAAAAGTAGCAGCAACCAGGGTAAATAGCAAAGTTGGCGATCACATTTAGTATAGCTGGAAGGCCCTCTTTGCCCAAATTGGCTCGTGCAAAGAAGCACAAAGTCTATTCGTCCACCTGGCCCAATTGCAGCCGGTAGCCGCGGCTGCGGATGGTCATCAGGAAGCGCGGATTGCTGGGGTCGGGTTCGATCTTTTGGCGCAGGCGGCTGATGAGCTTTTCAATGCGCGCGTCTTCCACCTCGTCCAGATATTCCTCCCCCCACACATCAGTGACCAGTTGATAGCGATCCACGATCTTATCGACATTATAAAAGAGCAGCAGCATGAGCTTATACTCCAAGCTCGTCAACGTCTCCACGGGCTTGTTATCTACCAGGACATCGCCACTTTCGACATTCACCCACAGGCGAGTGGGAACGGCAGGCTGGGCGACGGTCTTGCGCCGGACGAACTCCTGGAGCAGGCGACAAAAGATTAGGTAATGGCCCTCGACGCGCAGGACGAGATGGCGGCGCACCAAATTCGCCAGCACATGCTGGTTGGTGGGCTGCTGCGGGGTGCGACAGAGGGCGATCAGCTCGGCTTGCTCTTCGGGGGTGCAGCCATCCCAGAGCTTGGCACACTCTTGTTTGATGCGTTCATCATTCAAAAGTTGGCGTGCGACATTTTGGTGCAGTTCCCAATGTTCAGAAGGACGCAGCCCGCGTGCATGATCCAGCGCGGCATCCAGATGGATACAGACACTCTCCACCAGGTTCGGATGCCCACCGGCCCATTGAAAGATAAAATCTACATCTGCGGGGGTAAAGTCGGCTTCATAGGCATCCATAAAGGCGCGCACGCTGCGCTCGACATCAAGGCGCGTGAGTGGCGCAAGAAACCAGGTGCGCGGCGCAAATAGCTCGCAAAATTCCGCCACATGCGGAGTGGATGGAGGCACAGTCAGCGGTTGATTTGTAGCAGTGACATAGGTGAGTTGCGCGCTGTGCCGGTCGCGTAAGGCACGCAGATTGAGAAAAACGCGCGAGTCCAGTTGCGTAAAAGGCTCGTCAAACTCATCCAGGAGAAAGATAACGCTCTGTTGGGTCGCTTGCAGCACAGCAGTCACACCGCGCGTAAACCCCAACGGCACCTGGAATTCGCTGGCAGGCGTGACCAGCATCTCATAGGCACTGCGCAGTTCGGGCAATGCCGCCAGGGTAGGGCTGGCCTCTTGCAGACAGCGCAAAACCAGTTCATAGAAGCCCTGGTCGCTCATCTCTAACATGCGGTTGCAATCGACATAGACAGCCAGAAATTCCTGACCGGCCTCGCCCAATTCCTGGGTCCAGACGTCGGGTTGGGCCAGCAAGCGCAGCAGGGCAGATTTACCCACGTTGCTAAAGCCAACGACCTGAACACACTGACCGTTGTAGAGGTATTGCAAAAGGTTATGAACATCGAGATGGCGCATATAGCTGCCATCCTGTAAACGAAGTGTACGTGGCATAAGCTGATTCTGAACTCAGGATTGTACGAAGGGTTAACGACGGAAACCCACTCACCAATAAAGTCCTATCATACCCGCATATTCGCCAAATGACAGATCGGAAGGAGCGGTTAGCAGATATTTGTCATCCAAGAACCCCTCCAGAGACCCACGCGAGATACACCTCAGCCCTGCGATGTGGTTGTTCTGGAACGCGAGCGGTGATACACTAGCCATTCGATACGAAGTTGGCAGAGGGGCAAGTGTCTTAATCCCAAGTGAGGCGATCCGATGAGCAACGTGCAGCGTGTATGTGTACAGTGTGGTGAGGGGAATCCAGTCGAGGCACGCTATTGTGCCCGCTGTGGCTATGACAGTCAGGCGGCATTGCCTGTGCAGCGCACGAACTTGCCTTCGGTCATTGGGCAGGCGGCGCTGCCTGTGTTGGTGGGGGCGGCTGGTTTGGTGGTGCGCGCCGGATGGAAACTCCTCCAAAACCGCTTGGCACAGACCGCTGTCTCGAATGCCCCTATCTCCCATGTGCCACACCCCGCAGCACCCCAGCCTCGCCCAGAGGTGACTCCCGCGCGCCGCGCCAAACGCACGATCCATATCCGCTCGGCCTGGGCGGTTAACAACGGTGATGGGGTCTGGCGACAAGGGACTTCGGAACAGACCATTGAGTTGGATGATTGAGTCGGGTGCATAAAGAAAAACCTCCCGGAAGCTTGAAGTTTCCGGGAGGTTGGTTTAAGGGGTGATGCTAGAGGCTAGTCAGCCGTTGCAATCGTCCGCCCTACGCCTGCGCCTAGGGCGTGGAGTGAATAGAGAACATCGTCTGTCCCCGTATTTTCAACCATCACATAGTACGTATCCGCTTCGTCAAAAACCGCGCGCCAGAAAAGATAGCCGGGTTCAACCGGATTGGAAATACCACGACCGATCACGTCGAAATCGGCGGGCGCGGTATCTGCCATGATCGCGGCAGCGGTCTCCTCATTGACCACGGTGAACGCAGCATCGCCAAAGGGCTCCATATCCATCCAGAGCGTGAAGGGCAGATCACCGCCGCGATACTGGACGGTGTACCAATCAACTTCGCCTGCGGGCAGCACCTGCCACTCTTCCTCCAGCGCGACTGTGCCGGTGATTGCCGCGGCAAGTCCCCCGATCCCTCCTGTAATGTTGGTCGTGCCTGTAACGTTTGTCGTGGAAGTAATGGTCGATGTCACGGTTGACGTTACGCCTGCCTGGGGGGTCGGCGCGGGCAGGACGTCTGCGGCCACGACTGGGGCCTCCAAATTGTTATAGTCGGTCAGCGAACGTGTCACCCATCCCTGCGTACCATCCGCAAGCTGGACAAAGATCCAGTTATTGGCTTCATCGCGGCCCACCACCGTCAGTTCTGTGCCATTGGCAACCGTTGTGATCACCGGGAAGGTGGTTGCGGGGCCTTCGCGTACATTCAGGGTATTCGTGGTGACAACAGCAATCGTGGGGTCTGCGGTTGGCTGGGGTCCCGGCGCGGCAGGCTCCGCCTCAACAGCGCCAGGCTGGTCAACGGCCAGGGCCGGGCTGGAGATATTCAGCAGGTAGCGAACCGATGTATCGCCCGCTGCGGTGACAACCACGTAATAGGTTTCTGCTGCCGGCGAACCGCCCACCCAATTGGTGATGCCGGTCTCACCTGCCATCGCTGTACCCCGTCCCAGGGGTTCAGTCTCCGCATCTTCGCTCCGATCCGCCAGCCGATCATCCGTCCAAATCTCAAATTGGGCGGCGTCGGTGGGAATGGCGCTCATCCACACCGTGACCGGTTGTTCGTCGCCATCATAGACAAAGCTGTAAGTGACCTGCTCGCCCGGTGCCAGCACAATCCAATTGGAGGTGAGAACCCGGTTGTCACCCTCCCCCATGTCAGACAGAACGCCGGTTACATTGCTCCCCTGTGCATGGGCCGGGAGGTACATGGAGCCAAATGCCTGCAAAGTTACGAGGCTCAACACAAGCGCCAATACAGTGAATCGTTGTAGTTTCTCTTTCATGAATGGGTCTCCTCCATGAATTTAGTCTCCCCCAGACTACCGCGTGACTTATCGAGTTGGTTATTGCAAAACGGGGCGTCCTAATCCAGGCCCCGCGGCATGGATCGAATAGAGTACATTGCCTGGCCCTTGATGCTGCACCATCACATAGAAAATGTCGGCTTCCGGGAAGCTAGCCAGCCAGAAGCTGTAGCCTGGCTCGACCGGATTTGCGGTTCCGCGCCCAATCGCATTGACGACAGTGGGGGCGACACCGGCCAAAACCGCCAGCGCTGTTTCTCGGTTCAGGATATTGAACACAGCGCCTCCGTTCGGTTCCATATCCATCCAAACATGCACAGGCAGATTGCCGCCACGATATTGGAAGGTGTACCAATGAGTCTCACCCTCGCGCAATACCTGCCAGTCGCCATCCAGCGCTTTCGGCTCATTGGCATCCACGACGATGATGGTTGGGCCGGGAGTTGATGGCGGCACAGGGGTAAAGCCCGGTATTGGCGTGGGTGTGGGCAGCGGTTCTGGTGTCAAGACGACGACTGCCAGGGCCACGTAGTCGGTCAGTGAACGAGTGACCCAGCCCTCTCGCCCATCGTCAAGCCGGACCGCGATCCAGGTGTTGGATGCGTCGCGCCCTAAGACGGTCAAGATCGTACCGCGCGGCACAGCGGTGATGACCATGTACGCGGTGGATGGCCCCGTACGCACATTGAGCATTGCCGTGGTAACAACCGCAACGCTGGCGTCGTGGGTATCCACGATGCCGGCGGCAGTGGCAATTGCCGCCGGTGTCGGCAGATTTGGGTCTACTGTGGGCGGAGCAACCTCTTGAGCCGGCACTGCTGTCGGTGGAATGGGCGTGGGCACAGGGGTCGGCTGGACGATACCCGACTGAGCCGCGGATAGGCCCAGGCTGGAGATATTCAGCAGATATTGAGGCGTTACGCCACCTGCATTCTCAGTCGTGGCGATGACGACATAGTAAGTCTCCGGCTCCGGTGAACTGCTCTCCCAAAGCAGGAATTCGGCTGCGTCTGTGAGGGGTGCGCCAACGGCCAAAGGCTCAAGGTCTGGCTGCGTCTCCAACGCCAAATACTTGTCATCCGTCCAAATCTGGAATTGCGCGCTATTGGCGGGCGTGACACTCATCCACACACGGATCGGCTGCTCATTTCCATCATAGTCAAAGCGATAGACATGTTGTTCATTCGGGGCTAAAGCTCGGGATCCGCTGGTTAAAACCCTGTTCTGCCCCTCGCCCGTACTATTCAGCAGTTCAACTTGAGGTGCGTTCCCTTCGTCTTGTGCATACGCAGGCAGAAAGGCAGTGGTAAAGGACAACCACATCGTTATGCCCAACGCAGTTGTCACGCTCAGCACGAGCATTATCACCGCGCGTCGATTCAGCTTCTTGTCCATTGCTCGATTGTCTCCACATTTTTGGATACCCGGTTCTGGTATCGCCGGATGGTTTCTTTGGATGGTATCCCATGCAGATGCGAGTTGCGCGCCCGGCTTCTGCTCCTACTAAGGTAGCAGCAGGACTCACGAAGCAATGTAGAGAATAATCCCTATTCTGTAATCCTGTATCCTGTTTATGTATCTGGATATATTTGTGATTTATTTCCCTATTGAACGTTTGCGGGTCGCGCGCTCAAGGTTAGATCGACTTGCACAGTTTCACCATCGCGCCAGAGGGTCAGGGTCACGGTGTCGCCTGGGCTGGTCATGCGCTGGAGATAGCTGAGTACGTCGTCAAACTTCGTCACAGGCTGGTCGTTGATGGCGAGGATGATGTCGCCCCCGCTCTGTTCGGGGCAAATGCTTGGATAATGGGTGCCCGATGCACGATTGCCTGCTTGCAGACCCGCATCCGCCGCGGGCGAGTTGGGCAAGACCGAGTTGACCACTGCGCCGCGCAATTCATGGGGCACGCCTAACGAATCGGCACAGACAGGGCTGAGCGTGCCGCCGCTGACGCCCATATAGCTGTGCAGATATTCTCCATCGGTAATGATGGCAGGGACAACGCGCTCGACAATGTTGATCGGGATGGCAAAGCCCACGCCGCTGTTGGTCCCTCCCTCAGAGCGGATCTGGGCATTGACGCCAATCACCTCGCCCTGCTCGTTGAGCAGCGGCCCCCCTGAATTGCCGGGATTGATCGCGGCATCGGTCTGGATCGAGTCAGGGATGCTGAAGTTGCCACGCGCGGGAATGGAACGCCCAATGGCGCTGACAATGCCGCTGGTCAATGTGCCTTCCAGACGGAAGGGATTGCCGATGGCAGCCACGCGCATCCCCACCACCACATCTTCCAAGTGTCCCACACGCACCGGGACGAGGGTATATCCCTTCGGATCGATACGCAGCACTGCCAAATCGCTGTCCACGTCCGTACCCACCACCTCGGCGACCGCGACAGTGCCGTCGCTAAAGGTGATCTGCACCTCCTCTGCGCCTTCCACCACATGATTATTTGTGACAATGTGGCCTTCGAGATCCCAGACAAAGCCGGAGCCACTGCTAAAGGGGAGCAGCCCATCGAAATCGGGTGGCAGGAGATTTTCCGAAGGCGTGCCACGTCCAGAAGTCAGAACTGTGACATTGACCACCGAGGGGTTGACCTGCGCGTAGATCGCGGTCAGGACAGCGGTCTCATAGTCCATTCCGCCTTCCGGCGTCGCAATGACAGTGACCGGGGTGGGTCGTTCGACGGCAGCCGCTTGCTCGATCACCCGCACAGGGCGCGGAGTCGCCGCAGTTACAGACGAAGAGGATGTACTCGCAAAGAACAACGCACCTGCACCGGCTGTCGCTACGCAGCCAAATAAAAGCAATAATAAGAGTCCACCCACAATCCACAAGATTGTGGAGGAATTTCGTTTCGGTTCAACAGTCATATTTTGTCTTACTTTCCCTTCTTCTCAATTCACCCACACGCACAAACAACAAGCATTTATTTTGATTCTCGGATCACAGCCTGCCCATTTTCGATTGCATGAGACCAGGCAGGTGTATCGACAAAATCACTGATGGGCCTGAGTGGCAGCGGCTCACAGGGTGCGGTCGTCAAACACAAGCCCCACCAGCCTACATCATGCCAAGCGCCGAGCTTATAACCGACCTGCCGGTAGACCCCCACAGCTTGAAAACCCAACGCCGTATGCATCCCCACACTGGCTGGGTTGGGCAGCGCAATGCCCGCATAGGCATTCACATAGCCTTGTAGACGCAGCAGCGCAAAGAGCGCCGTATAGAGGCCGCGCCCAATGCTGCGCCGCTGGAAGTCAGGATGGACATAGACACTCACATCCACCGACCATTGATAGGCGGCGCGCTCCCGGTGCGTTGATGCATAGGCATAGCCCACAAGGGCGGGATGCGTGCCTGGTTCACCATTTTCAGGGCTGCCACTGCCCTTTTGCGCGTCCGTCACACAGACCAGCCAGGGAAACTTGTTCACCGTTTTCTGAATCCGCTGCGCCATCTCCTCCACACTCGGAGGCGCGGCTTCAAAGGAGATCACAGTGTTGGCGACATAGGGCGCATAGATCGCCTGGATGCTGGGTGCGTCCTCGACTGTGACAGTTCGGATGGTGAATGAACGGGCCTGCGTTGTCATATACTCTCTAGCCCACTCTCTAATTCATTCGTGAAAGCTACATGAATCCCAGTGAATCCCTAGATGAATCATGCCCAGAGCGATCCGGCGCAACAGTACGATTGTACGCCCAACCATCAGAATGGAAAAGTGACTACACTCGCATTAGGGCATAGTACA
Organism: Caldilineaceae bacterium; assembly: GCA_020846635.1. Classification (GTDB taxonomy): domain Bacteria; phylum Chloroflexota; class Anaerolineae; order Caldilineales; family Caldilineaceae; genus QEUY01. The sequence continues at coordinate 56,327 of JADLDO010000070.1, read as the reverse complement.
GGGACACCACCCTCCCGGAAGCTCGGAGCTTCCGGGAGGGTTTTGGTGACATTCGTGCGCGTGCGCTAGTGCATGACAGTTTGTTGGGGCCTATGGTACAATACGCCCATCATTATCCGCTCTGTGTTCATTTCTGGGCTTTTTTCTAGGCGCCACTCTGAGCATAGCAGATGTAATCAACGGACTAGACTGCGACATGAATCGCGGCCAACTTGCCTTTTTAGTGCTTGTCAATGCGATGGTGAGCCTCGTCATAGCGTTAGCTGTTGTATGGGCATTTGAGGCCCGCCGTCCCGACCCTGAGGAACTTGCCGCCATCAGCACCCCTCGGCCTGAACCGATATTAGCTGTGCCTGCCTCCCAGCCAACCGCCACAAACGATCCAGCGGCAGCCACGTCAGAGGTGATTGTGCCCTCGCCAACGCCTACACCGGAAACCCAAGTCGAGGCGGTGGAGGAGACAGTCTATGTCGTGCAGCCAGGGGACACGATGTTGGTCATTGCCACGCGCTACAACGTAAGCGTGGAAGCGATTTTGCAGGCCAACAACCTCAGCGACCCGAACTTTGTCTTTGCGGGCCAGCGCTTGGTGATTCCCGTCGAGGGAAGCAGCCCGGTGACGGAGACTGTATCCAGTGAGGAAGCGCCTACCGCGGCTCCGGTCGTGCAAGGGGTGCGGATTACCGGGATTACCAGCCCTGGCGACCTTGCCAACGAGCAGGTCATCATCGTCAATGAGGGCGACGCTCCCTTCACCTTGCAGGGATGGCAGCTACAGCGGGGCGGCGGGCCTGCGTACACCTTTCTGAGCGATGTGCCGGTTTTCCCTGGTGGAAGCGTGCGGCTTCACAGTGCGGGGGGGGCAAACACCACCATCGATCTCTATTGGGGCTTAACCGAGCCTGCGTGGCAGCAGGGTGTCGAAGCGCGCTTGCTCAACGCCCAGGGTGATGTGATCAATACCTATACAGTTCCGTAAGGGCTTGAATACTCCATGGCTGATGAAAAAGCAGCGGGGAATAACCCCGCCAATCCAGGCAGCAATGCTGCCAACAGTAATGCCAACAAAGGGACCGGCAAGAGTAACCGCCGGCGTTCATTGCGTAGTAAACGCCGCGGGCGTAAGCCCGAAGAGGCAAACGAAGCGCGTGAACAGCGCGAGTCTCGCCCACCGCGCGAGCCGCGGGCACAGCCCAACGCGTCCAATAGCGTCAAAGCGGCTGAAAAGAGCATCGCCGAGAACCGCGACCGTCGCCGCCGCCGCCGCATGCGTGCCAAGCAGCGGGGGCAAAGCGAGACGGCAGCGTCCGAGCCGGTGGTGGTAGAGAACACCCTCAAGGACTTGCCGCCACTCGTCCCGGCCTTCGTCTATACCCATGTCTTACGCCCCTCGACGCGTGACACTTTTGAATTTCGCACTGAGCATTTCTCCAAAGTGACGCGCAAAATGGAGGATTTCCACATCGACCTGTCACCGCTCTATCCAGATGGCGGCAATGAGATCAAGGGTGTGGGCTATATGCCACCCCTGGAGCTCAAAGAGGGCGATGATGTGGAGGATGAGATCGATGAGGAGCTAGATGGGGAGTTCGATGCGGACATAGACGAGGGCGATGATGAGGGAGCCCTATTGGAAGACCCCGACTGGGATTCTGAGGAGAGCGGTGATGCGGCGCTACTGGATGGGGCCATTGCCGATGAGTTTTACAACAATTTAGATGACAGTGTTATCGATGTCCCGTCGGAGGATGACCTCGACGCCGAGGAGTTGCCCTAGCGCGGCAGCTTCGTGCCGCCTATTTGTTGCTTTGTTGCTTATTCTTGAGGAGTACGATTGTGACGCCGCCAGAAACTTCAACCGAAACACCGGCAGGGACAACCACAGCCGCGCCGGTTGTGCGTATTGACCAGTTGCAGCATCATGTGGGGGAGCGCGTGACCCTGCAAGGCTGGCTCTATCACAAGACAGGCAAGGGCAAACTGCAATTCTTGCAGGTGCGCGATGGTTCGGGCATCTGCCAAGCAGTCATCTTTCGCGGCAACGTCAGCGATGAGGAATTTGAAGCCGCCAAGCAGTTGACCCAAGAGAGCAGCCTGCGCGTGACCGGTGCGGTGAAGGCCGAGCCCCGTTCCCCCGGTGTGCCAGGTGGCTTTGAACTGGATGTGCGCCAGATTGAAATTGTACAGATTGCCGAGAGCTATCCGATTTCGCCCAAAGATCACGGCATTGAGTTCCTCATGCAGAACCGCCATCTCTGGCTGCGATCTTCGCGCCAGTGGGCTGCGCTGCGTGTGCGCGCCGTAATCGTGCGCGCCATCCGTGACTGGCTGGACGACCACGGCTTCTTGAACGTGGATACGCCCGTCCTCACCCCCGCCGCGGCAGAGGGAACCACGACGCTCTTTAGCATTGACTTTCACGGCGAACCGGCCTATCTTGCCCAAACCGGGCAGCTTTATAACGAGGCCAACATCTTTGCCTTTGGCAAGGTCTACTGTTTTGGCCCCACCTTCCGCGCCGAAAAGAGCAAGACCCGTCGCCATCTTCAAGAGTTTTGGATGGTGGAGCCGGAGATTGCCTTCTGTGACCTGGAAGGGCTGATGGAGGTTGAGGAACAATTTGTCTCCTACATCATCCAACGCTGTCTGAGCGACTGCCAGGCCGAACTCAAGGTGCTGGAGCGGGACACCAGCCAACTGGAAAAGGTACTCCCACCCTTTCCGCGCATCCACTATGACGAAGCGGTACGGATGATCAACGAGGCCGCGGGCCGCGGCGAGCTTGTGCCTGGCTATGAAGACCCAGTACCGGCTATTGAGTGGGGCGATGACTTTGGCAGCCCCCACGAAACCTATCTAGCCGCCCAATTTGAAAAGCCCCTCTTTGTCCACCATTACCCCACCGCGGTCAAGGCATTTTACATGGAGCCGGAACCTGGTCGCCCCGATGTCTGCCGCAGCGTGGATCTGCTAGCGCCCGAAGGCTATGGGGAGATCATCGGTGGCTCCGAGCGCATGAGTGACCCGGAAAAGCTGCTCGCCGCCATACAGCGTCACAAGCTGCCGCAAGAGGTCTATGAGTGGTATATGGATCTGCGTCGCTATGGCTCGGTGGTACACAGCGGCTTTGGCCTGGGAGTAGAGCGTACGGTAGCGTGGGTGTGCGGGTTGGATCATGTGCGCGAAACCACTGCCTTCCCGCGCCTGCTGAATAACCTGCGCCCCTAGATGGAGACGGTTTAGACGCACTTGTCGCGTCTTGATGCCATGTACTATTGGCTGGTCTTGCTTTGTGCCTTTGCGCTGACGCTGCTCTTTACGCCACTTGCGGGGCGAGTGGGGCGGCGGCTGGAATTAGTAGATCGCCCTGGGGGTCGTCGTCTCCACCAGGGCGTTATTCCCCGTACCGGCGGGCTTGCCATCTTCGGCGGCTTCTTCCTTACTGTGCTGCTAACCTTGCTCCTGCCCGAAATCCTGCCTCCGTCCTGGGCGGGGTGGCTGCCCCCGCGCAACGACCCGAATGAGACAAGGCGGCTGGTTGCGCTGCTGGTGGGCAGCCTCTTTTGCGTGGTGATGGGCTTTCTGGATGACCGCTATCAGTGGGGCAGCCGGCCACAATACCTGGTGCAACTCGTCGCCGCGCTGATTGCCGGGGTGGGGCTGATCTTCATCAAGCATATCAACAGCCCCTTTGGTGACGGCTTTCTTTTTGGCCCCGAAGGTCTGCCCTGGTGGTTGGTTTGGCCCCTGACCATCTTTTGGTTTGTGGGCATGATGAACACGATCAACTGGCTGGATGGGCTAAGTGGGCTGGTGGCCGGGGTGACGGCGATCCTGTGCATTGTTCTGGCGATTCACATGCTCTACTTTGCGGAGCCGGCACAGTTGAGTGTGGCGACGCTGCCTGTGGCGCTGTTGGGTGCGGCGTTGGGCTTTTTGCCGCTCAACTTCATCTGGAAGCGCATCTTTATGGGCAGCACAGGCAGCTATTTCCTGGGCTTTGCAATCGCCGCGCTGGGTATTATTGGCGGGGCGCGCCTGGCGACGGTGATGTTTGTGCTGGGGATGCCGATCTTGGATGTGGCATGGCTGATCTGGGCTCGTTGGCGGCGAGGGGTTGCCCCTGGGCAGGGCGGGCGTGATCATCTCCATTTTCGCCTGCTGGATCGCGGGCTGCGTGAGCGTAGCATTGTCTATGGCTATTGGGCCTTTTGTGCGGCATTCGGTATCTTGACGCTCTTGGTGGATCAGCGCTTGACGAAGTTACTGGCCTTGCTAGGGCTGGCGGCGCTGGGGCTGGTGGTGCTGGCATGGGCCAGCCGCAGCCCAACGACAACAGAGCAGCCAACTACGGCATCCGGCGTAGCTACCGACTTATCTATGAACGAAGAACGATGACTAAAATTCTTGCGATTGAAACCAGTTGTGATGAAACCGCGGCCGCGGTGATCGTGGATGGGCGCACGATTGCCTCCAACGTGGTCGCCTCGCAGATTGAATTACACCGGCGCTTTGGCGGCGTCTTTCCCGAAGTCGCCTCGCGCCAGCATGTGCTGTCGATTGAGCCTGTCATTCAACAGGCTTTGGAGCAAGCGGGGCTGGATCATGTGGCGGGATTGGATGCCGTTGCCGTGACCTATGGCCCAGGGTTGGCGGGGAGCCTGCTGGTGGGGGTGAATGCGGCGAAAGGGCTGGTCTTTGCATCCGGCCTGCCGCTGCTGCCCATCAACCATTTGGAGGGGCATATCTATTCCAACTGGATCGTACCTGCCAATGCCCAGACGCCCCCTGCGGTTGATCGTTTTCCTGCATTGGTGCTGATCGTCTCCGGCGGGCATACCGAGTTGTTCCTGATGCTGGGACATGGGCGCTATCGACGCATCGGCGGCACGCTGGACGATGCCGCGGGCGAGGCGTTTGATAAGGTAGCGAGGCTGCTGGAGCTAGGCTTTCCTGGTGGCCCTGCCATCCAGCGCGCCGCAGCACAGGGCGATGCTACGCGCTTTCCCCTGCCGCATCCCCTCATGAGGCGGGGTGAGCATCGCTTTAACTTTAGTTTTTCGGGGTTAAAGACGGCAGTGCTCAATCTCACGCGCCAGTTGCAGCAGGAAGGGATGAACCCGACCGGTACGCAGGTCGCAGCGGATATTGCCGCGTCCTTTCAGAAGGTGGTGGCAGAGGTGCTGGTGAGCAAAACAGTGGATGCCGCGCGTGAATTTGGCGCGCACCAGGTCTGCATCTGTGGTGGCGTCAGCGCCAACGCCGAGCTACGCAGCCTGGCGCAAGCCGCGTGCGATGAAGCAGGGCTGCCGCTCTACATTCCCCCCCTCTTCCTCTGCACCGACAACGCCGCCATGATCGGAGCCGCCGCCTACTATCGCCTCCAGAACGACCCAAATGCCGTGGGCGATCTGGGGCTGGATGTACACGCGAATCTGCCGCTGGCAGAAGTGCCCTAAGCAAGTTATGGGAAAATGGGTACTACAGGTGGAAAAGTCTACCTCAACTCACTCATTATCCACACCTTCAATCTCATCCGTACTATAGTCACCCCATTTACCGCTGTAGGAAGAAGCAAACATATCGGAGTTGGTGCGTTCAGCCTTGCGGCGCGCCTCGTCGAGAATGGCCTGGCGGCGTGCCGCGGCATCATCGGTGGCAGGCGCTTGCAGCGGGCTGGCGCTGAGAATACGTACCTGGCGAATGTCGCCCATGACATAGGGCACGACACTCCCCACAAACTTACCGCGAATCGCCTTACCCAGCGGTGTACCCACGCCTACGCGCCCCAGCGCGAAATCCGCCGCGCTGTCTGCCACCAGATCAAACGCCATGCGCTCGCGGTTGTTTTCCTCGTCAACTAGCTCGACCTCAACATGCGAATCTTGCCCCACCTGGGCGCGTTGGTTGTCACTCATCCTGGTTCTCCTCCCGACTCTATCAGATATTCCATTGATGATACCATTGTTACGTTACACGCTTTGTGGCTTGAGTTCCCACTCGCTCAACCTTTCTCGCGCCGGGTTTGACTGGAGGCAAGGTCAGGCTACAATGCAGGGGCAAACGAATCACTTCCACCCAACCACCAACCTGAAATCACGAACACGAATAATGACATAGGAGCGTTCAATGGGTCAGCGACTCGAGGGCAAGGTTGCCATCATTACGGGCGGGGCGAGCGGCATGGGGCGCGCACAGGCCAAACTTTTTGCAGCAGAAGGAGCAGCGGTCTGCATAGCTGATATTGACAAAGAAGCCGGGCCGCGGGTTGTATCCGAGATCACCGAAACGGGCGGTCGCGCCCTTTTCACACAGCTAGATGTGACCAGCGCCGAGCATTGGGCAGCCACCGTGGCAGCCGCGGAAGAACAGTTCGGACAGTTGACGACGCTGTGTAACATTGCCGGGGCCAACTATCGCGTCTCGTTCGATGAGCAGACCGAGGAGATGTGGCGCACCATCCTAGAAATCAGCCTGACAGGGGCTTTTCTGGGCATCAAGGCCGCCATCCCTGCCATGCGCCGCGCGGGCAATGGTTCCATTGTCAACATCGGCTCTATTGCCACCGACCGTTCCGGCACAAACCCCGGTTATGCCACAAGCAAAGTGGGCATCCTCGGCTTGACCAGGGCAACGGCACGCGCCTATGGCCCCGAAAACATCCGCTGCAACTTGGTTTCGCCAGGTCATGTGGACACACCCTTTCTCCGTCGCAGCACAGCCTACAGCCCCAACGACTGGTCTACCAGTATCGACAACCCAGAAAACCTGAAGCAGCGGGTCGAGCGAACACCGATGGGGCGCATGGTGCAGCCGGAGGAGATCGCCCACGCCTTCCTCTTTCTGGCTTCCGATGAAGCGGGCATGATTACGGGTACGAATCTCAAAGTGGATGGTGGGGCCAGTCTCTAAGAGGAAACCGGTCATAGATTCGTTCCCAAAGTCTGATTTGACATGCGGGCGTCTTGCCGCTAAAGTTCATCTTCACAATAGTTTGAATCACAAACTATTGGTCGATTGCCTCCTCCCCAAATCTGCCACTGCTCTCCACACCCGGCAGAGATTGGGGTAGCTCCGCCCAACCAAAGGTTGAGTTGCGTATGCAAGCTTTACGTCAGATCAGTCGTTTTGTGCTGCCCTATCGCTGGGCATTGATCTTTGGGTTGTTGACAACTGTGCTGCCAGTGATCATGGAATTGCTGGTACCGCGCCTGCTGCAATATGTCATTGACCAGGGCATTCGCGCGGGTGATATGAATGTGGTTTGGATCGGCAGCGCGTGGATGTTTGGCAGCGCGCTCTTGGGCGCTGTGGCGACATTGGGACAGGGTATTTGCCGCGCCCAGTTGTCGCAGGGCATCGCCTATGACATGCGTAACGCCCTATTCAGCCACATCCAATCGCTCTCCTTTGCCAACCTGGACCGCATGCAGACAGGCCAGTTGATGACCCGCCTCTCCAGCGATGTGGACGTCGTACGCATGTTTGCCTCTGCCGGGTTAGCCTTGCTGATCCGCGCCGTTTTGATGATCGTGGGCAGCGTGGTCATGGCTTTTCTAACCGATGCACAGCTTACGTTGATTGTGCTGGTCATGCTGGCTGTGGCCGGGGTGATCATCCGCCAGATTCTTGTCAATGTCCAGCCCCTCTATGCCGTTGTGCAAAAAAAACTCTCGACCCTGAATACGATTGTCCAAGAGAATTTGGCGGGCGCGCAGGTGGTGAAAGCCTTTGTGCGCGAGCCATTTGCCATTGAGCAGTTTGAGGAGGGCAACAGCGACTACCGGCGTGAAAATGTACGGGTCGGGCGGCTGCTGGCGCTGGCGATTCCGCTGTTGGCGCTGGTGACGAACGTGGGCATGGTTGCCATCATCTGGTTTGGCGGCGTGGATACCATCAATGGGCGATTGAGCGTTGGCGAGTTGGTGGCTTTTAACAATTACCTGCTGATCGGCATGGCTCCCTTGCTGCTCCTGAGCAATATCCTGGCAATGGTCTCGCGCGCTTCGGTCTCTGCCGAGCGCATCCTCGATCTGCTTGCCACGCAGCCCTCCATCCAAAGCGTCCCCACACCCCATCGCGAGCGAGTGGCAGGGCAGGTGGTCTTTGAGGATGTCTCCTTTCGCTATCGCAATGGACGCAATGGCACAAGCGCGCTGGTCACTTCTCACGATGCCTATGGGGGAACCCACGATGGCAATGGCGCAGGATTCGAGGGTGATCATGGAGCCGGGTACACACCGAGTGCCGAACCGGGCAACGATGAGGTATTGGACGAAGTGAGCTTCACCGTGACGCCGGGCCAATCGGTTGCGCTCCTGGGTGCAACCGGGTCAGGCAAGAGCACGCTGGTCAATCTCATCCCGCGCTTCTATGATGTAACTGCCGGACGCATCTTGATCGACGGTGTTGATGTGCGTCAATGGGCGCCGGAGTCGCTGCGCGCACAGATCGGCGTCGTGTTGCAGCAGACGACGCTCTTTAGCGGTACGATCCGCGACAATATCGCCTTTGGGCGGCCCGATGCCCCGATGGAAGAGGTCGTTGCCGCGGCTCAGGCCGCGCAGGCGCACAACTTTATCACGGCCCTGCCCGATGGCTACGAGAGCCAGGTGGAGGAACGGGGTGTCAATCTTTCGGGCGGGCAGCGCCAGCGCATCGCCATTGCGCGCGCCTTGTTGGTGGCACCGGGCATTTTGATCCTGGATGACAGCACCAGCGCGGTCGATATGGATACCGAATTCAAGATTCAGGAAGCATTGGAGCAGTTGATGGCGGGGCGCACCACCTTTATTGTGGCGCAGCGCATCAGCAGCGTGCTCAAGGCGGATCAGATTTTGGTGCTGGATGCAGGGCGTATCGCCGCGCAAGGAACACATCGCCAGTTGCTTACCTCCAGCCCCATCTACCGCGAGATCTATCAATCTCAACTGGGCAGCAATGGGCATGTGGCATTGGCAGAGGCATAACGATTCGGTTTTGGTAGGGGCCAACCCACTTGCAGGATCAAGCACGACTGATTCTTTAGAAACTTGAGGGATCGATGAACCAAAATAGACCGGGCCAACAGCCGATCCGCTTGGGCGTGGGGGGTGGCGGGCATCTGACCGGTGAAGCCGCACAAGATACACGGACGACAATGGTCAAGCTCTTGAACTATCTAGGGCCTTACCGTCCTACTCTGATCCTGGTGGCGCTGCTGGTGTTGATTGTCACCGCGGCGAACTTGCTGGGGCCTATCTTGGTGGGGCGCGCCATTGACAAGTATGTGATCCCGCGCGACCTGCCCGGCTTGTTCCGCCTCAGCCTGATGATGCTCGGTGTCTATGTGGTGGCGGGGGCGGCGTCCATTCTGCAAGGGATGCTGATGGTCAACGTTGCCCAGGGTTTGGTCGCAGACATTCGCAGCGAACTCTTTGCCCATTTGCAACACCTTTCGATGGCCTTTTTTGACCGTCGCCCAGTGGGCGATTTGATGAGCCGCGTCTCCAACGACACGGATACGATCAACACGACCCTCTCCAATGGGCTCATTGAATTCACAACCAACATTTTGACCCTGGGCGGGATCATGGTTGCCATGTTTTTCCTCAACTGGCAACTAGCGATTGGCACGCTGATCCTTCTTCCCATTATGCTCTGGATCACAGGCGAGGTAACGCGGCGCAGCCGAATCCTCTTCCGCAATGTGCAGCGCAACTTGGGCACGCTCAACGCCGAAATGGAGGAGAATATTGCGGGGCTGCGCGCCATCCAGGCTTTTGCGCGCGAAGAAGAGACGCTGGCAGAATTCCGCCAGATCAACGCGGCCAACCGTGATGCAGGGATCAAGGCCGATGTGATCATTGCCGCGCTTGGCCCCATGTTCACCACCATGAGCACGATCACGATTGCGGCGACGGTTCTCCTAGGCGGCTGGCTGGCACTGCGCGGTGTGGTCGAGGTGGGGGTGATTGCCACCTTTGTGATCTACATTATGAATTTCTTCCGTCCCATGCGCGCCATCGCCATGCTCTATAACCAGTTGCAATCGTCGCTGGCAGGGGCCGAGCGCATCTTTGCGGTCCTGGCAGAGAAGCCCTCGGTGCAGGATAAACCGGACGCGCAACCCCTGCCCTCGATCCAGGGGGACGTGCGCTTTGACCATGTGGATTTCGCCTACACAGCGGGCAAACTGGTGTTGATTGACGTGAATATGCAGGCGCAGCCGGGGCAGACGGTTGCGCTGGTGGGGCCGACGGGCGCAGGCAAGACCACGATCATCAACCTGCTCAGCCGCTTTTACGATGTCACCGGCGGCGCAATTTATGTCGATGGACATGACATCCGCACAGTACAGCAGGCATCACTGCGGCAGCAGCTTGGCATTGTGCTGCAAGATACCTTTCTCTTTTCGGCAACAGTGATGGACAATCTGCGCTATGGGCGGCTGGGAGCCACCGATGAGGAGGTCATTGCGGCGGCACAGCTCGCCAACGCCGACCGCTTTATCCGCCTTCTGCCGCAAGGCTACCAGACCAAAGTCTCTGAGCGCGGGCATAACTTTAGCCAGGGGCAGCGCCAATTGCTTGCCATCGCCAGGGCCATTCTCGCCGACCCCCGTATTCTCATTTTGGATGAGGCGACAAGCAGTGTAGATACGCGCACAGAGATGCAGATTCAGGAGGCGTTATTGAATCTGCTCAAAGGGCGCACTGCCGTCGTCATTGCCCATCGCCTCAGCACGATCCTCAACGCCGACCAAGTGTTGGTGATCAATGACCACCGCATCATCGAGCGCGGCACCCACGCAGAACTCATCGCCCAACAGGGCTTCTATTACAACCTCTACATGAGCCAATATAAGCGTGTGCAGATGGTCATGGCCGCGAGCGATTGAGAAGCATGATTCCCTTCATTCCATGCCCACACCCATTTTAGCCACAAAACTCTACGTACCCCGACCTCGACCCACAGGCGTCCATCGCCCCCGTCTTGTCGAGCGGCTGAACCACGGGCTGCACCGCAAAGTGACCCTGATCTCGGCCCCTGCCGGTTTTGGCAAGACCACGCTGGTGAGCGAATGGCTTACCGGGGAGCCCGCTGAGACCCAGGCGCTCCCCAAGCGCCAGGTGGCGTGGCTGTCGCTGGACGAGGGCGATAGCGAGCCCACACGCTTTTTGACCTATCTCGTCGCCGCTTTGCGGACGGTTGCGCCCAAGCTTGGAGAGGGAGTGTTGGATGCGCTCCAATCTCCGCAGCCGGCGCCAACTGAATCCATTCTGGCGGCTCTGCTCAATGAAATCGCCACCCTCACGGATAAGTTTGTGCTGGTCCTGGACGATTATCATGTGATTGACTATGATGTGATTGACACGGGGAGCCCGCTGGGCGCGGTTGGCGATGCCCTCACCTTTCTGATCGAGCACTTGCCGCCGCAGCTACACCTAGTCATCACCACCCGTGAAGACCCTGATCTGCCATTGGCCCGCCTGCGCGCCCGTGACCAATTGACCGAACTGCGTGGCGCAGACCTGCGTTTTACCCCCACCGAAGCCGCCGGATTTTTGCAGGCGATGAACCTGAACCTCTCGACAGAAGATGTGGCCGCGCTGGAAAGGCGCACCGAAGGCTGGATTGCCGGGCTGCAATTAGCCGCGCTTTCGATGCAGGGCCAGGAGGATGTTGCCGGCTTCATCCGCTCATTTGCGGGCGACCACCGCTATATCGTGGACTATCTGGTCGAAGAGGTTTTGCAGCGTCAGCCCGAAGCCGTACGCAGCTTCTTACTCCAAACGGCCATTCTCGACGAGTTGAATGGCCCGCTGTGCGATGCCGTCACCGGTCAGACGGAAGGCAAGGCGCGCTTGGGGGCGCTGGAGCGGGGCAACTTCTTTGTCGTCCCCCTGGATGACAAGCGCCACTGGTATCGCTATCACCACCTCTTTGCCGACGTTCTCCAGGTGCATCTGCTGGCGGGGCAGCCCGATCTTGTCCCCACCCTACACGGACGAGCGAGCGAGTGGTATGAGCAGCAGGGTTCGACGGCTCAGGCGATCCGCCACGCACTCGCGGCCAAAGATTTCGTGCGGGTGGCGAACCTCATCGAGTATGCAATCCCCGCCCTGGGCAGGCGCAGAGAGGGGCCCACGCTCTTGGGCTGGCTCAAGACGCTGCCGGACGAGATCGTGCAGGTTCGGCCTATTCTCTGCGTCAACTATGCCTGGGCATCGATGGCAAGTGGTGAACTGGAAGCGATTGAGCCCTGGCTGCAGAAAGCGGAACGGTGGCTGGAGACAATCGCCGAGACAGGTGAGCGACCTGCTGCGATGATCGTCGCCAACGAGGAGGAATTTCGCCATCTACCGGGGTCAATCGCCCTCTATCGGGCCGGACGCGCGCAGCTTCTGGGCGAGGTGGACAACACCTTGCACTATGCCCAGCGGGTGATCGATCTCGCACCTGCGGACGCTATTCTGCTGCATGGCGCAGGCACAGCCTTGCTAGGGCTCGCACTGTGGACAAGCGGGGATCTAGAGCAAGCGCACCGGACCTATGCCGCGGGCATGGCAAGCGTGCAACTGGCCGGAAGCATCTCTGACGTGATCAATAGTGCAAACTTCTTGGCGGATATCAGGGTGGCGCAAGGTCGCCTGCGCGAGGCGATGAGTACGCTTGAGCAGTCGTTGCGCTTTGCGAGCAAGCAGGGCGAAGCGTACTTACAAGCTACTGCAAACCACTATATAGGCATGAGTGAGTTGCACTATGAGCATAACGATCTGGATGCTGCTGTGCAGCACCTACAGAGAAGCAAGGCATTGAGCGAGCAGAGCGCATTGCCGCACAGCCGCGCCCGCTGGTCTGTTGCGATGGCCCGTATCAGGCAAACCCAGGGCGATTTGGAGGGCGCGCTCAGCCTGCTCAATGAAGCAGATCGTCTGTATGTGGCAGACTTCTCCCCCGATATACGTCCTGTGGCAGCGTCCAGGGCGCGCGTGTGGCTCGCACAAGGCCGCTTGGGTGAAGCCCTCAGCTGGGCGCGTGAACAGAGCCTTTCTCCCCACGACAACCTCAGCTACCTGCGCGAATTCGAGCACATCACCCTGGCGCGGGTGCTCTTGGCCCGCTATCAGAGCGACCGCGCAGAGCAACTCCTGCTTGAGGCAATGGGGCTGCTGGATCGCCTCCTGCAGGCAGCAGAAGCAGGGGAGAGGACGGGGAACGTAATCGAAATCCTCATCGTGCAGGCGCTTACCCACCAGGCACAAGACGACATTGCGGCTGCGCTCATACCGCTGCAACAAGCCCTGACGCTGGCGGAGCCGGAGGGCTACTTCCGCATCTTCGTGGACGAAGGCCCACCGATGGCGCATCTGCTGCGCGCCGCTGCTGCACAGAAGATCATGCCTCCCTATACGGCCAAGCTGCTGGCAGCTATCGAAGGGGAACAGCCGAGCCGAGCGGGCGAGTCTCCTCTCCCCACCACTCCCTCTGCGCGACCCCTCACCTCACGAACATTCATTGGGCAGCCCCTCATTGAGCCGCTAAGTGAGCGTGAGCTTGAAGTTCTGCGCTTGTTCGCCACTGAGCTTTCCGGGCCGGAAATCGCCGATGAGCTTGTGATCGCCCTGAGCACTGTTCGCACCCATACAAAGGGCATCTACAGCAAACTCAATGTCAACAGCCGGCGGGAAGCTGTCAAACGGGCAGAAGAGCTAAATTTGATCTAGCCCCAAAGCACTGCCCATCCCTGCCATTCTCCCCACCTATCCCCACAGACATCCCCCTAGCAATCCCACAAGAATCCCCACATATGGGGAAGACGCCTCCCCACATTGCTTTGTATAGTGATATCGAAGCAAAGACGACAAACGGCAAATATCTAAATCAAGGAGAGCAAAATGAAGACAACAGCCACGAATCTCATCCGTTGGGCCGGTTTAGCCGCGATGGGGACAGGGATCTTGTTCGTTGTCATCCAGGTAATCCATCCACTTGACGTGCTTTCGTCTGTCACTACCCCCCAATGGACTATCGTCCACTACTTGGGCATCGCCATGGGCCTCCTCGGTATGCTCGGCATCACGGGGATCTACGCCCGGCAAGTGGAAGAAACGGGGTGGCTGGGTCTGGCCGGCTTTCTCCTGTTGGGCTTTTTCTATGCGCTCACCACTGCCTTTCAATTCGTCGAAGCCTTGATCTCGCCGGTGTTGGCGACCGCGGCACCGCAGTACGTGGAGGGCTTCCTGGGGATCGCCAGTGGACACGCCACCGGCTTTGACCTCGGCGCACTGCCGCTGGTCTATACCATCACCGGGCTGGCTGGATATTTGCTCGGCGGCGTGCTCTTTGGCATCGCGACCTTCCGCGCTGGTGTCCTGCCCCGCTGGGCGGGAGCCCTGCTGGCCTTTGCGGTCGTACTCCCCTTCTTCACAGCACCGCTGATTGCACATCCCTACGACCGGATTCTGGCAGTACCGATGGCAATTGCGCTGGCCTGGATGGGCTATGCGCTCTGGTCGGAACGACGAGGGCAAGCCTCGGAACCCGTACCTGGCAGGGCAAATCCCCAACTTCGCCAGGCCGGAGCTAAGTAAGCTCGCTGCAAACCACATACAAAATGAGACAAGCGGCCAGATGGCCGCTTGTCTCATTTTGTACTCGATAGTCATCCGATCAATTCCCACATCTCCCCACAAGCATCCCCATCACAATCCCCACACCAATCCCCACATATGAGGAAGACACCTCCCCACATTGCTCTGTATAGTGATGTCGAAGCAAGAAAAGACAGAACGACACACTCAAACGAAGTTCAAACAAGGAGATACTATGAATACCTCAAAGCAAAGCACATTGATGGCAGGAGACAAACAGTTGGACACCACGAAGCTCATCCGTTGGGCAGGGGCATCCGCGATGGTGGCAGGAATCTTTTTCATGATCGTTGGGCTGTTCCATCCAATTGAAACGCTTTTGTCCGTTCCCACCCCCCGGTGGATCATCGTCCACTCACTCGCCAGCGCCATGTCCTTCTTCGGCGTGCTCGGCATGACGGGGCTCTACGTCCGGCAGGTGAAAGAGACAGGATGGCTGGGGCTGGCCGGCTTTCTCCTGTTGAGCCTCTGGCTGGTGCTTCAAGCGCCATTTACCTTTGCCGAAGCCACGATCTTGCCGTTGTTGGTCACTGAGTCACCGGCGTTTGTGGAGGGCTTTCTGGGGATCTTCAGTGGGTATGCCAGTGAGGTGAGCCTCGGCGTCCTCCCAACACTGTGGACGCTAACAGGGCCTCTGTATATACTCGGCGGCCTGCTCTTTGGCATCGCAACCTTCCGCGCCGCTGTCCTGTCGCGCTGGGCGGGTGGTCTGCTGGCCGTCGCCTCTGCGTTGACCCTGACCGGCGCGCTGCTTCCGCATGAGTTCAAGGCATTGGTGGCAGTGCCAGTAGGGCTAGCGCTGGCCTGGATGGGCTATGCGCTCTGGTCGGAACGGCGCAAGCAATCCCCGGAGCCCGTACTGAGCGCGCGGAGCCCCCAACTACGCCAGGCCGAAGTCCAGTAAGTTCGCTGGAAAATGCAAGGAAAGCATGAGGGAAATGCAAGAGGCGCAAAATGAGTGAAACCGACGTAGCAATAGAGGGTCAGCATGAATCCGGGGTTTATGAAATTCGCATCAGAGGACATCTGGAACACCGCTGGGCCAACTGGTTTGAAGGGCTGACCGTCACGCTTGAAGAAAACGGCGAGACGCTGTTAACCGGCCCGGTGGTCGATCAGCCGGCACTGCATGGCTTTCTGAGAAAAGTGCGAGATTTGGGTCTGCCTTTAATCTCGGTTATCCAGGTTGATCCCAACCAAGTGAACAGTGACTAGCGACGTTCAAGCTTTGTACCCACAGTTCGGCGTTATGTGTAACGGGGAGGGCTGTAGACCCTCCCCGTACTTTCGCTTTGGTGCCGGTTATTTCTTGCCAACATAGAGAAGATGCCTTGATGCGCCGAGGATTGACCTCTCCGTACTCATCTCATAGAACAGATCAAGCCATTGTTGGCGCTGCTTTCCCTGGAGTTTGTTGTAACTCTCGTCGTCCGCGGCGATGACAGGTTCAACAGCCGCTACCGTTAACGTTTCGAAGCCGATCGCCTCATGTAAAGGGGCAAGCTCAGACACTTGTGCGGCGTATCCACGAAACCCACCGCGCGGAGAATCATCCGGGCGTTTGCCATGCTCCAACTGTGACCGTACTGCGGCCTGATCCTCAATCCAGTCGGGCTTGTTCTTCAGCAAATCGCCCATCATGCCAAAGCGACTCAGGAACGATGAAAAGAGGATGCCGCCTTCGCGCAGTCGCTCAAACGCTTGCTGCACGACCATTTTCCGGTCGGCTTCGACGATCAGGTGATAGAGTGGCCCCATGAGGAGAACCGCATCAAATCCCCTCTGTGGCACGCCGCCGAGATCGCGCGCATCAGCCACAACGAAGCGCACCTGCCCCTCTAGCCCTGCCTCTGCAAGCCGATTTCTACATTCCTCAAGGAGCGCCGCCGACAAGTCAACCGCCGTGAGCGTATAGCCCCGTTTCGCCAATGCCAGCGTATATCTTCCTGTGGCAGCCCCAACTTCCAAAATAGAGCCTTGAGCGGGCAGATACCTGTCCAGATAGCGCCAAGTCATGTCATACTCAAGTTGATGCCGATCTAAACGGAGATGCTCTCTTGCTGGATCGGTGTTATAAAAATGGGCAATATCACTCACATCATCGCGCATAGCGTCCTCCAAATACCATGCTTATGCTCAAGTATCCGCGCAGGTACTCGACGCCCGAATCAGGCGTTCGATGTGGGGTGTGAAGTAGCCACGGTATCGTTGTTGCAGCGCGGGGAGTTTCCAGTCATTGCCGGTTGCGCGCCCGCGGCAGATCGCTGACCCGCAGGCACATGCTTCCAGCAGATAACCGGGTGACGCTTCGCAATAGGCATAATCGGTTGTCACTTCCTCGCCAGCCTGAATATCGCGCCACGCCACGTCATTCAACACATTGGGATCACAGGAGTGATTGACGTAGTAATAGAGTGACTTGGGCGTGGCAACAAAGAGGTCATCGCCGATTTGTCCCTCGTTATACTGCTCCGGGTCAAGTTGCACTTTCCCGCTTCGCCAGTCTTCTGAAGTATAGACGATGCCACCAGAGACCCAGATCAGCCGTTCTCCGGCGCGGATGGGGTGGGTCGCAAATGTGCCTGTGCCGTGGATCGGTGAGGCGCGCATGACCAGCCGGCGATCAAACCACATGGTCACTGGTTCGCTCTGATACTCCATCCGTATGCTCCCTCAACAGTATAATGCGTGTATGCGCTGGTTTTCGCTATGTAAATGAGTTGGATGCGGGGGGGTCGCTGGCCGGGAAGGAGCCCATTGACGTTTCATCAACCAGGTCGACATTGCCTGTCGCCTCCTCAGCCCGGGTCGCACCGGATGCTTTGGCTCCCTGGTATGCGCGGTACAATCCATAGGAGACCGAGCGGCCAGGGAACTGTTCCATCAATTCCCTGGTATATGGTACGACCTCCAGCGCAAACCTTTGAAGCTGATCTTCAGCATTCTCTCCCTCCATCAACAGGAAGGTATCAATGCCAATATCCACGGCAAGATCAGCAAACCACTCTGACCACTGTTTTGCAGAACCCTGGAAGAGCGTATCACGTCCTTCGCGGCCGATGGTTCCCGCAATGTTCCAGATTCGTTGAATGGCAGATGGCTCGCGGCCCGCGGCGTCGGCGGCATCATCAATATGCTGGCTCAACGTCACCAGATCACGCGGCAGCGCGACCGGATAATGGTCAGCCAGCCAGCCATCGGCCAGACGTCCTGCCAGCGCCGAAGCGCGCGGCTCATTGGCTCCCAACCAGAGGCCGATGTGATGGGCGGGTGCCGGGCCTGGCTGCAATCCGGCAAATGGGTAGAACTTCCCTGCAAAATCGACCGAGCGCTCACCGCTCCACATGAGGCGCATGACTTGCATTGCTTCCTCCATCGCAGCCAGCGCGTCTTCGTCATTGCGTTTTTCGCTCGACGCGCCCGCCAGTGGATCAGAAGATGCGCCTGTGCTGAGACCCACTTCAACACGTCCGTCGAGCAATAGATCAAGCGAAGCCGCCGCCTTCGCCAACCTCATCGGGGATTGCAGCGACAAGCCGCCCATATTGGTGAAAAGCGAAACGCGTGACGTTCCCATACCAATGGCGGTCAGCAGCGTCCACGGATCATAATGAGCCGCATTATAGGGATGGTTCTGGATGCCAACATAGTCGAGCCCCAACGACTCGGCCATCGCAGCCAGCCGCAATGGCTGCTTTGGATCCGCCGCTGTCGGGTTTAGACAATAGCCAAAGCGTAAGTGCCTTCCATATTTCATCATAGAGCAAGCTCCTTCCAACCCATGTAATAACAAGGTCCGCACCGGCCAGTCGAGTAGACAGCAGCCTTTTTGCAGATCATAATTTCATACCATCTTATACCAGGGTATACCTTTGCGTTGTGTCTACGCTTACTATAAATCTTGTGAGAAGGTGGCTTGCTTGTGAAGGCGCGGCTTGTATGAATCGTTGAGACTCACGCGCGGGCTGCGCGCTTTGTATACTTGCTGACGGCTAGATCATAGGCCTCTGCAAGCAACGGTTGCACAGCTTCAAACGTTGCCGCGCTGGGGTTGAGCACACAGACCCAATACATCCGTCCATAGACAGGGTGTGGCAGCAGTTGATCCAGGGTGGTGAAGTCATAGCGGGTGTCAGCCACATTGTCTGCGCCATGACGGGAGGGGGGTGCGCCAAAGAGCGCGCGGTAGGTAGCCTTGCTGATGCCGATGTTAAGGCGGAAGACTGAGGGGCGATCTACATTCGAGAAGCGGTCATACTCGTCGTCTTTGTTCTTGATCGTGGCAAAATAGATCTCATCCGGCAGCCTGCGACCAGGGTTGTAGAAAAAAAAGGTGTCACCCCACGCGTCGACAGGATAGACACCGTCAAACGTGCCGGTAATATATGCGGTGATCGAGGTTTCATCCACGAATATAGATCCCAATCAAAAGGCTGCCCCCTGAACTTGCCTGCTAGTGGGCATGAGCGGATTTAGCTACAGAGCGACCAAAAGGCCGAACACGCACAGCGCGCAGCACGCGTACTTGCTTGTCTTTCATACGGGCGCTGATAACGCAAGCACTGATCAGCGCACAGGTGCAAAGCGCACTGATGAGCAGATAGCCAACGACGAGTATTGTAATGTTCATGGTGTCTCTGGCCTCCGTTCCTACCTAGCACTCCTACTTTGCGGCTCCTTTCACTATGGTCGCAAGCACATTGCATTTCAATAGACCATTCCACAGATCGTAGATACAGTGTCTTTCACATAGACTCCATGCGCTAGGCCGGGCGCATTTCCAGCCCAACGAACTGGCGTGGTGGGAGTGTCAGCGTGAACACCTGCTGCGGCTGGAGTGTGCCCAGCGGCCTGGCCTCGCCCTCGCTCATCTGAAATAACGAAACCGCTTGATCCTGCTTCAGACCATAGCGGGTTCGGTCGAGAGGGATTTCGACGGTCTGGGCTTCGGCTTGCAAATTGACAAAGAGGATGGCGGCTTTTTCTCCTTGATAGTTCCATGCCGAACAGGCGACGCTGGACACCGAAATCTCGCCATGCTCCTCATAGTGGGGCAGGCGTTGGGCGCAGTTGTAGAGGAAGTAATCCAGCGTGATCATAGGCGTTTCCAGTTCAGGCGGGGGCATCATGGTTCCATAGGCCAAATAGGGATTGGCCCAGCCGGTACGAATGCGCGCCACCTCGCCCACAAAGGCAGCTTTGTGCGGATCAATGGTGTATGACCGCGGATCAAAATGGAAATAATGCTCGGTTGGGTCATCATTCTTCCCATTTAGCGTCTCTAGGGCGCTGAATTCATAGTTCAGCTCAAAAAGCCCTCCCCACAGCGTGACACGACTCGCCACCCAGTAAAAAATATCACCGATTTCCGGCGAAAGTTTGGCCCAACCATCCATGCGCGTGGGGCCATACTCATGATAGACATAGGCAAAGAGCGGGATCTTCTCGACCTTGCCCTCGATCAGCCATTGTCGCCAAAAGTCCCCTTCAAAACTGCTCACCGGCGAGGCTTCGGCGCGTGCCTGGTAATAGTCGAAGTACGGAATCATCAGTTCCGTGATCATTTCGGCGCCCAGCGGCAGATAACGCCCCGCGGCCTCTGCCGTTGCCGCTTTGGTGCCGGCGAACATACCGGCATAAGCATCGACAATTTCTGCGCCGCCCCCTGGTTGGTGCTTGTGATGCGTGGAGCGGCAGGCCATGAGCACGTTGTTTACGGAAATGTCGTAGTAGATCGAATCCGGGGCATGGTCTGCGACGATCTGTTGATCGCGTGCGATGTGGAAATCGTGCCAAAAAGAGGTAGCAGGACACATGAATGGAAAAACATAACGGTCAAAACTATATTTCTGATGGGGCAGGAGCATACGCGATTCCATGACCGGCTCGGAACGGCTGCCCTGGTGCGAACAGAGAAGATCAAACTCGAAGGGAGCCCAATAGTCGCCGTTGCGGCGGATAACGTCCAGATTCTCGCTGGAGAAAATCGCTGGAAGCCACGCCTCCAGCGCGCCCGTTGGAATTGAGTTCATATAGTCCTGGCCTGTGCGCGCCCAATTGGGGCCGAGGATGTGAAAGATGGGCGTGTCTGCCATCTGATGGAAGGCATCCAGCCAGGCAGAACGATCATGCGCGGCATTAATGCCAAAGGTACAGATGCCTACCTTTTCTAAGAGCCAGTGGGCGCGCTGCGCTCGATCTGCCAGTTTGCCTTGTGCTGTCCAGTTCTGATGGATGGCCCAGCGTTTGTAGCGCTCGGCAGCCTCATACCAATTGCCCTCAAAGAGCGCGCTGATCTCAATAGGATACTCCGGCACAAAGTCCATCCCTGCCACCACAGCCGGATTCTGATGCATGAAGGAGACGGTCAGCGTCGCGGTGTCCACGTCTTTGAAGAAGTTGAACCACTTCATGGAGTGGCCCTGGTCGCGCGTGGCAAAGTAAAAGCCCCCCTTTTGCTCGGCATAGTAGGCCATAAACTGCATGGTGGAGCCGTTGAAGCCTTCGGGGTAGGGGGAGTAGCGCAACCCCTGTTTGCGCCCTGTTTCTGCAAGAAAGGTATGCGCTGGATCGCGAAAGAGAAACCCGGTTCCCTGTGAATGAACCAGGCAGCTTGATGTAGGGGGCTTGCCGAGCGCGCCAACGCCGCTGATGAAGGGGTATTCGATCTTGTCAATGGCATAGCTGCCGCGGTTCTCGGCAGCAATCGTAAAGTAAATCGATGGCTCATCCTGTGCGATGACCACGCGGCTGACGAGCGTGATGCCGAATTCCGTTTCCCAACGGAGGGTGACGGCTCGATTCTCGCCGCCGGTTTCCGCAAGGGTACCAGTTTCCTCAAGGGTATAGGTGAAATTTGTGAAGTATTCTATCCATTCACGGCTTCGGTCGAGTTCCAAGCGCCAGGGCGGGCTGTCCAGCACAGAGGCGATGAGATCAAGCTCTTGGGAAATGTTGCGAATGGCGGTAATGCGCCCATTGCTTGCATCGAAACGGATTTCGATCTGAGCATTCGCCAGGATGATAGAAGTCGCCAGGTCTTTGTGCTGCGCGCTGTCACCGCTCATGAAGGCCCCTTATGAATGATTGCTGGATTATTGGCCGGAGAGACCGGTCATGGCGATGCCTTCGACAAAGTAGCGCTGTGCGAGGAAGAAAATGATCAGGACAGGGGTCACAGCGATGACGCTCGCCGCCATGATCAACTCCCAGCGCGTATAGTAGACGCCAACAAACTGTTGGAGGCCGCGCGTCAATGTCCACAGTCTTGGATCGGGGATCATGATCAGGGGCCAGACAAAATCATTCCAGACCGAGAGGAGTGTAAAGACCGCAAGAACGGTCAGCGCCGACTTGGAGAGAGGCAGGACGATGCGGGAATAAATCTGAAGCTTATTGGCTCCGTCAATCGTTGCGGCTTCGTCGAGTTCGCTGGGCAAGGTCAAAAAGAATTGGCGCAGGAGAAAAGTGCCAAAGGCGCTGCCAAACATCCCCGGAACCGTCATGGCCCACATCGTATTGTACCAGCCGAATTTATGCATCTCCACAAAGAGAGGCACAATAATCACCCAAATCGAGATCATCATCGTGCCCAAATAGAGATAGAAGATCTTGTCGCGTCCAGGAAATTTCAGCCGGGCAAAGGCATAGGCCGCGAGCGAGCAACTGATCAACTGGCCCAGCACGACCCAAAAGCTATACCAGACCGTGTTCAGGAAATAGAGCAGGAAGTTCGTCTCCTGGGCTGTCTGTGTCAGCACTTCACGAAAGTTCTGAAACCCCATATCCGGCGGAAAGAAGACGGGGGGATAGAGCATCGAATACTTCCCCGGCTTGAGCGCCGTGTTCAACATCCACAGGAAGGGCACAAGCGAGATGAAGACAACCAAATAGATAAAAAGGTAGAATAACGCCCTTTGTACACCATGCCAGAGTCGCTGCCGCTGCTTGGTTTGCGTGGCTTGTCGATTTTCTTGCCGGATGGTTGGATAGTCAGTTGTCTTTGTCGTCATAAAGCGGGCCTACGAACCCTGGACAGCAGCACCGGCTACCTCACGCGTAAAGCGCAGTTGCACCAGCGTGCTGACAAACATGACCAGGAATAAGATGTAGGACATGGCGCTGGCATATCCCATCTTCAACTGTCCAAATGCCTGGCGAAAGAAGTAGAAGTTATAGACGTAGGTCGCATCCCCTGGCCCGCCCCCGGTCATGATAAAGACCTGGTCGAAGACTTGAAAGGCACCGATGACGGAGGTGATTGTGACAAAGACAATGGCGGGCGCAATCAACGGCAATGTGATATGCCAGAACTTGTTCCACGCGTTGCCACCGTCGATGTCAGCCGCTTCATACAAAATGCGCGGGACACTGCCCACAGCAGCAAAGAGGATGATGGCGTTATAGCCCATCGCCTTCCAGACACCCACCGCTGCAATCGCCGGCAGCGCAGTCGTTTCATTGGACAACCAGCCCACCGAAGGCAGGCCCACAGCCTGCAAAGCCATATTGATCAGCCCATAGTCCTTGCTGAGCAGCCAGACCCACACAATCGCCACCGCGACTGTCGAGGTCACGACGGGCATAAAGATCGCCGTACGCACAAGCTTGATGCCGCGTATTTTCTGATTCATGACCAAAGCCAACGCGAGTGCGGCGACAAGCCCCGTGGGTACATACATCAGCACATACAGGATCGTGACCTTCATCGAAGTCCAAAAGAGCGGGTCTTGGGTAAAGAGACGTACGTAATTCTGCAACCCCACGAACTCAGGTGGACTCACAAAATCCCACTTGGTCAGGCTCAGGTAGAACGAATAGACGATGGGATAGGCCAGAAAGACGACAACACCGATGACATTGGGCAGGATAAATAAGTAGCTGGTCCATGTCTTGGCGAATTGTCGTCGCCAAGACGCCGGTTTCTTGCTTGGGAGTCCTGTTGTCATCGTGTCCCCGCTGGTTGAAAATAAGAGTTGCGCCTAGACCGCCCTGGGCTAAAGCCGCAGGGCTACCAAACAACGCCCCCTGAAGGGGGCTTCAGACGCGGTTCGCCAAGCCCCGTTGAGGGGGCGTCGTTTCGTAGCCGCGCCCAGGGGGCTCCCGTTTTAACCTCCGGCGGTCTAGGCACACCCTACAATTTCCTTAACCTGCCAGAGTTTCGTCTAGCGCCTGCTGCATCTCGACTTCTGCCTGGGCCAACGCCTCATCCGCAGTGGTGTCGCCCTGCCAGAGCGCGTCCAAATTGCGCCCAAGTCGGTCGGCCATCGCATCCCATGCGGGGCCAATCGGGAAACTAACAGCGTTTTCCATCGCGGTGTTAAAGACGGCTGCATTCTCGATTGCGCTGTGCGAGCCGAGGAAGTCATCCGAGTTTGCCACCGATTGCAGGGTAGGCGCGAAGAGGCCGGAACGGGCAATCACACGCTGACCCTCTGGCCCGCACTCGAAGCGCAAGAACTCCCATGCCGCCTCTGGATACTTGGTCAACTTCGTAATTGCCATCCCCGTACCGCCCAGGTCGGTCTTGGAGGTCGTGCCATTGGGGCCAATCGGAAAGACACCAATGTCCATGTTCAGGCCATGCTCTTCCTTAGAAAATTCAGGATAGAACCAATGACCCACCAGTGTCATGGCAGCCTTCTTGGCGGCAAACATCTGATAGCCCGCCTGTACTTCCCACTGCTCAGGATTGGTGGCAACTCCCTCGCTGTTCCACAGGTCGGAGTAGAACTGAAAGGCCTGGACCACCTCCGGGTTGGTCATCGTCACCTTCGTCGGGTCCTGATAGCGGTCAAACCAGTCGCCGCCGTTGTTATAGGCAAAAATCACAGCCGAGAGCGGCGGCCACCATGCCTCTGTCCAAGCATATTGGACGATCTCATCTCCTTCTTTCTTGGTCAGCTTCTGGCAAGCGTCCAGGAACGTGTCCCACGTCCAGCTTGTGTCGCTCCAATCGGATGGTGGATAGGCCACGCCCGCTTCGTCAAACATATCTTTGTTGTAATAACAGACGACCGCCGCATTCTGTTCAGGCAAGACATAGAGTTCGCCCTTCCAGGTATACATATCAATATGCGACTGGTAGAAATCAGTGAGGACATTATCCTGATACTCTAAATCGGCGCTGATCAGGGGGCTAAGTTCCATGTAGACACCCTTTTCCGCCAGGATCGGGTACTGGAGTTCCCAGGCCATCACCACATCGGGGGGAGCCCCACCGGCAACCTGGACGAGCAGGGCTTCGGTGGTATTTTGCGTTGGAATTTCGGGCGTGATCTTGATGTTGGGGTGGGCTTCGGTAAACTGATCAAAGATCGTCTGTCGCGTGGTTGCTTCTTCGGGGTTTGCGCCAAAGAAGACACGCAGCGTGACTGCCTCCTGCCCTGGCGCTTGTTCCGCATCCCCAGCCGCGGGCGTTGTGGCAGACGAGGGCAGTGCTTGGACACAGCCGGAGACAAGCGCCAGCCCTGATAGGCCGGCCATAGAGGTCAAGACTTCACGTCGCGTCAGCTTCCTTTTCATTTCTCTTCTCCTCTTCCTTCTCCTCTGGAAAAACTCTTCTGGGAAAACTCCTCTAGAAATAAAAGCTATCGGTAAAGAGTTAACAACACGACTGTCTGTGCATAAACGTGGGCGACAGGCGAATGTGTTGTGGAGGAATGTCCGGCTGCTGAATTCGCTGTAGCAACAGCTCTGCCGCTGCCTGTCCCATCGCATAGGCAGGCTGCGCTATCGTCGTGATCGGCGGATCGATGACCTTGCTCCACTCTGGATCGTCAAAGATGATGAGGGCAAGATCCTCCGGCATCCTGAGGCCGCGCTCGCGGATCACCTGGACGGTTCCCAGGGCCATGAGGCCGCTACAGACCAAGAGCGCGCTGGGCGGTGCAGATAGCTGCAAGAGCTGCGTTGTTGCCTCTTGCGCCGCATTCACCGTGAAATCCGTCCGGCGCACAAGCGCTTCTTCCAGGCTCAAGCCGTGGTCATGCAGTGCGCTCTTGTAACCTTCAAGCCGCTCCCGGCCCGGCGCATACTCATCAGGCCCGGCAATGATAGCGATGCGCTGATGCCCAGTCTCCAGCAAATGTTGGACGGCCTCATAGCTGCCCTGTGCGTTTTCGGCCAGAATGGTGTCCACTTCCAGGCAGCCGCGCACGCGTTCAAGCAGTACTAGCGGGATCTTGCTCGCGGCCAGCGCATCGATCTGCCGTTCCAGCCTGGTTTCATCCGAGGTACAAAGGACAACACCGGCTACTGTGTCTGCACTGAGAATGTCAATATATTTCTCCTCCCGCTCCAGATCGTCCTCAACGTCACAGAGGAAGAGCATGTAGCCTGCGCGGTGGGCAGAATCCTCAATGCCGCGGATCACAGAGGTGAAGAAGCTATTTTGAATATCGGGAACAATGGCTGCTAGAGAACGGGCCCGACGCGTACGTAGAGCCTGGGCTGTACGGTTGGGTCTGTAGTCTAACGTGGCAATCGCTTCGAGAACTTTTGCGCGTACATCCGCCGAGACATAAGGACGCTGATTGACCACGTTTGAGACGGTTTTAATCGAGACCCCAACCAGTGCAGCGACATCGCGCATGGTTGTGCTCACTTCCGGCTCCTTACAACATTCTATTCAACAGTATATTCAACGTTGAATACAACGTTGTAAACGCTACTCTAGCACCTCCGTCTACGGGTGTCAAACCCCTCAAAAGTTTCATGTTTAGAGGATCAATAGGACTTATCCCTTGAGCCCGCTGTAGCTGATCCCCTCGATGAAGTAGCGCTGGAAAAAGACGAAGATGAGCGCCATCGGCAGGGTCGTGATCATAGAACCGGCCAAAATGGCATTCCATTGCAGATTTTGGCCGATGCCGCCACGCAGAAAGGCCAGCCCCAATGGCAAGGTAAAGAGTTCCTGGCGCGTGCTGATCACGATCAACGGGTTCAAGAACTCGTTCCAGTTGCCCTGGAAGGTGAAGATCGTCAAGGCAATCAGCGCCGGGCGCGCCAGCGGCAGCACGATGATGAAGAAGGTCTGTAGACGGTTGGCCCCGTCCATGCGTGCGGCTTCCTCCAATTCGGGCGGAATCGACTGGAAGGACTGTCGCATCAGAAAGATGCTAAAGGGCAGCACCATCATGGGCAGGATCAGCCCGCCGTAGGTATCGATCAGGCTGAGCAAGCGGAAGATGATGAAACGGGGGATGAGCAGCACAATGGTGGGGATCATCATCGTGCCCAAGATGACTAGGAAAAGGGTGTTGCTGCCGGGAAAGGGGATGCGTGCCAGCGCATACCCGGCCATGCTGGCAAAAAGTAGATTACTTACCGTAACGATCACGGCGACCACGGCGCTGTTAAAGGCCCAGCGCGGCACGTTCAGGCTGCGCATACGTTCGTACGCGTCCATCGTCCATGCCTCCGGCCAAACCACGACCGGCTGGGCAGCAATGGCGGGCAGGGTGCGGAAGCTGGTGACTATGGCTAGGTAGAATGGATAGAAGAATGTGAACGCGAGCAAAAAGAGCAGCGCATATGAGAGGATCTGGCGGACCCGCATCCACATGGAGCCGGATTCGCCGCGAACGCGCGCCACGCGACCGGATGAAGCCGTTGTTGTTGCCATCGCCTTGATTCCTCTAACTTGCTCTGAGTGCCGATTGATTCGCTTCAAACATAAGCATCATACTTCACCCCTCCGCGCTGGTAATGCGCCGCTGGAGCAGCGTCAGAACGAAGATCAGGACGAAGAGTAGAATCGCCGTTGCCAGCCCTACGCCCATATCGCTGTTGCGGAAGCCGTTGCGATAGACGATATAAGCCATCGTCAGGGTGGTCTTAGCCGGTCCGCCTTCGGTCATGACATAGACCTGATCAAAGACCTGATAGGAGCCGATGAGGCCCAGGGTGATCACGAAGAACATGGTAGGGCGCAGCAGCGGCAGCGTGATGTTGGCGAAGATTTGCCTGGCATTGGCCCCATCGATCTGAGCTGCCTCATAGACAAAGTTGGGGACATCTTGCAGCGCGGCCAGGAAGATGATCATCATTGTGCCGATTGTAGTCCAGATGTTCATCATCATGATCGCTGTGAGCGCAACACTTGGCCCGCTGATCCAATCCCAAACAGTCAGGCCGAGCATCTTGGCACGTAGAAACTCCGGCCCCCCGCGCAAGGTGATGCCCACCTTTTCCAAGAGAATATGAATCAGACCGTCGGGCGTGTCGAGCCAGGCAAGTGGCTCCCAAGCGCCAAAGGTAATCGCCTCTAGCACCTGATTGATCAATCCACCCCGCTGGTAGAGAAAGAGGAAGATCATGCTGATGGCAATGGACGAGGTGATCGATGGAAAGTAGTAGGCTGTGCGAAAAAAGTCCTTGAAGCGCAGACCCCGCTGGTTGACGATGACCGCCAGGAGGAGAGCCAGCGCGGTTTGCAGCGGCACTACACCCAGGGCAAAGTAGGTCGTATTCTTCAACGCCTTGAAAAAGTCGGATTGGCGAACTCCCCCCGAAGCCAGAATCGCAACGTAGTTGTCAAACCCAATGTAGTTTGCCTGGGCGGGCGGGCTGATGCCGTTCCAGTCGGTGAGGCTGTAATATGCGGCAAAGATGATGGGAACCACCAGAAACGTACCAAGCACAAGCAAGGCGGGCGTCATAAAGAGCCAACCGGCGATGGCGTCCCGGCGATCTTGTTCGCGAATGCCAGATGCGCGGCTACCCGTTGCCACGGCTACACCTCCAATGCAAGGAACAAAAGGCAGGGAGAAGAAGAGAGGATTCTCTCCTCTTCTCCCTCAGTCCGCTTACCGCGCCAATATCTCGTTTGCCACCGATTCGACATCAGTCAGCACATCTTCGGGCAGCATCGTACCGGCGAACGCCTGCTCTAAGTCGGCATTAAAGGTATCGGTGAAGTCCTGGAAACCAGGCCGGAACTGCCACGGGTGGGCATAGTCGGCACCAGCCAAGAACGGTTGCAGCTTGGGGAATTGCTCAAGCCAGTGGTCGCGCAGGCTGGCGCGCGTGGGCATTGCAAGTCCCAGGTCGGTCCATGCCTGCATGCCCTCCGGGCCGGTTAGGTAATTGACCAACTCAAAGGCAGCGGCCTGACGCTCGGCGCTGATTGCGCCCGCCACACCATAGCAGACCGTGAAAGCCATCGTCGCTTGACCGGCTGGCCCCTTAGGCAGTTCAACAACTTCCCATTGCAAATCCGGGTAGTTGTCCTCCAGGAAAGGCACAATCCAGTTCCCCTCAACGGTCATGGCAGCCAGCCCCTTGCCGAACGCCTCACCAGGCCAACCGCTGTCGAGGTCGGCGGGCGTTGCGGCAGCCCCATCCAACACCAGATTCACATAGAAGTTGAGCGCTGTCAGTGCTTCTTCACTGTTAATCGTCACCTCGCTGAAGTCGTCGTTGGCGACTGAGCCACCGGCTTGATAGAGGAAGGCGATAAAGCGGGCGAAGTCGGGGGGCAGCACAAGACCGTGGACACCGTCTACATTCTCGGAGATGGCGGCTGCGGCGGCTTGCATGTCCTCCCAGGTCCAGTCAGCAGTAGGCACTTCGACCCCGGCTTGTTCGAAGATTGCCGGGTTGTAGACCAGGGCCAGCGTGCTAAAGTCCTTAGGCGGACACCAGAAGGTTCCGTCCAGGGTAAAGGCAGCGCGCAGGCTGGGGTAGAAATCGTCGGGCTCTACTGCATGATCCTGGTAGGGAGCCAGCGCACCTGCCTCGACGAGATCGGGCAAACGCAGGCTGTCGATATAAAAGACATCGGGCGGGCTGCCACCAGCGAGGCTGGTCTGGAGTCGCTCATCATACTGCGGCACCAGGTTTAAGGTTGCTTGGATGTTCTCATGGGAGCCGTTGAACTGGTCGATCACCTCCTGCAACCGCGTGTTTTCGCCCTCCGAACTGGCCCAGCCCATCAATTGCAGGTTAATGACCCCGGCGGCTGTTCCTGTGGTTGTCTCAGTGGTTGTCTCGGTGGTTGTTTCAGTAGTAGTCTCTGTGACGGCACCTGTGGCTGTTTCTGGAGTTGCCGCTTCTGCGGCGGGTGCTTCTGTCGCGGCAGGCGCGCCGGTTCCTCCTGTCGTGGCTGGCTGGCACGCCGCCAGGATCAGCACAGTAATGGCAAACAGCGTGAGCAATAGGGACTTGTGAAGGGATCTCATCGTTCTCTTTTCCTTTCTCTCATTCATTGCGTAAGTCCACTTCGTGCTGCTGGCCGCGCAGGTAGAACTTGAAGGCCAGCCGCTTCCAATGGGCGGGCAAGCGGGGTTCGGTCGTGTACTCTTCGCCGCGGATGCGCAGCCCACCAAAACCAAAGACGGCAGCCTGCCAGATTCCCCCTGCTGAAGCGGCGTGGATGCCTTCCGCAGCATTGCCGCGCACATCGTCAAGGTCGGCCCGCGCGGCCAGCATGAAGAAATCGTAGGCCAACTCCGGCTGTTCCATGATGCAGGCTGCCCAGGCGTGGATGGCAGGCCCCAGGGAGGAACCATAGGTATGGTCTGTACGTGGGACATAGTAATCCCAATTGGCCTGCCACTCCTTTGCCCCATACTGGTCGCGCAGCAGGCAGAGCAGCAGGATCACGTCAGGCTGCTTGAGAACCTGGCGCGCATTGGCCCCCTCGATGCCCAATAGGCTCTGCATGGAGGCTGTCCGCCCCTCATACAGTTCCCATTCGACCTCAGGCAGTTGAAAGAAACCCTTGAACTGCTCGATCAGGCCGGTTTCCATGTTGTGCAGGATCAGCAGATTGTCGCTGATCTCGCGCCAGCGGCCCAGCCGTTCCGCCGAGAGGCCCAATCTGACCTTCAACTCGTCTGCGCGGTGGGTAGCATTGCTCTCCAACCAGGTCATGATCTCCAGCGCCCGGTGCAAGTGCCAAGCGACCATGCTGTTGGTGTAGGCATTGTTGTCCACATGGTCATGATATTCGTCGGGGCCGATGATGTTTGAGATGGAAAAGGTGCCAGGTTCGTGGATGTCGGGTTCCACCCGGCTTTCCCAGAAACGCGCGGTTTCCAGCAGAATCTCAGCCCCATAATTGCGCATAAAGGCATCGTCACCTGTCATGCTCCAGTATTGCCAGATGGCATAGGCGATGTCGGCGCTGATATGGATTTCAATGTCGCCACACCAGATACGGATGAGCCTGATCTCACTTGTGGGCCAGCGGATGCCCTCGCTTGTCAGGCGGATGCTCTCAAAGGGGGGCAAGACCCAGCGCGGCGTCACTTCGTCGCCAGTTTCCGCGCTCTCCCAGGCAAACTGCGCACCCTCGAAGCTGCCTGCGGCTGCTTTGCGCCGGGCTCCCGGCAGGGTATGCCAGCGATACATCAGCATGTTGTGGGCAAGGTTGGGCTGGGTAAAGGTAAAAAAGGGCAGCATGAAGGTTTCTGTGTCCCAAAAAACATGCCCACGGTAGCCAAAGCCGCTCAGCG
Organism: Caldilineaceae bacterium; assembly: GCA_020846635.1. Lineage (GTDB taxonomy): Bacteria > Chloroflexota > Anaerolineae > Caldilineales > Caldilineaceae > QEUY01. Next base: position 25,231 of record JADLDO010000070.1, on the reverse strand, counting down.
ACTTCGCGCCGATGCTGACCCGCTCATCATGGCTGGAGGCAGCGATACGCAGTTGGAACAAGGCGTGACGCAGGGCCTGCTGTGCTTCATCATCGCCCTCGATGATCACATCACTGTCGTTCCAGAACGCGGCCCAGGCGGCGCGGTTGTTCTCCTGCAAGCGGTCGAAGCCCATCTTCGCCAATGATTCAACTTTCTCAGCCGCGGCCTCCTGCAAATCAACGCCATCGCGATCCGTGTATACCGCCACCAGCTTATCCACCGTCCAGACCTGCTCCGGCTCCAGCGTACCCTCCATCTGCATACCCGGAGAGCGGGGCGAGTCGGCATAGCGGATGCCGGCTTGGAGACCTGCTTGATTGACGCGCATGGCCTGCATGACGCTGTGATTGTCATGCCGGGTGTGGGCGTAGAGATGGACAGTGCCTTGCTCCTCTCCCTGCTCTATCAGCCGCCAATGCAGCAGCCCCTCGTTCTCCACATGACCATCCAGGCGAGCACGCACAGCCACCGTAACCGTCTCGTCAAGCGCCACAACCTGCAAACGGACGGCCATTGCGTGGGGATCATCCAGAGAGGCAAAGCGCATGAAGCGGAGTTCGACACTGGGGCCGATTTGGGGCGTCCAGCGCAGGCGACGATGCAGTTCGCCGGTCTTGGTGTCCAGATAGCGGGTGTAATGGCTGACTGTCCCGCGGTCCATCCGAAAGGGTTGGTCGTTGATCCACAGATCGATCACCGTCCAATCAAAGGTATTGGCTAACTCTGTGTAGACAAGGGGAACATCGTCCCAAATGCCATGCATGAGCGTGGCCTGCCGCTGGTCTGGATAGCCTTCCTCAAAGGTTCCGCGGGTCCCTAGATTGCCGTTGCCGATGGTAAAGATCGTCTCGCGCGAGTGCTGCTGGTTCGCATCAAAGCGACTCTCGACAATCCGCCAGTTGGCAGCCTGCAACAGATCGTCCACCTGCACCCCATCCAGGCTGGGCAAGACCTTATCCGCATTGCCCACCCGCTCCTCCGGCCCCAGGCCCACCGATACCATGCCCGCGGCCCCAGCGGCGGCAATGCCCGACGCGGCATCTTCGACCACCAGGCATTGCCCAGGGGCGATATTGAGCCGTTTGGCGGCTTCCAGAAAGAGATCCGGGGCGGGCTTCTGGCGGCGCACATCACCGGCAGTGGCGATGACATCGAACTGATCGGCAATGCCCAGGCGTTCGACCACATCGGGCGCGTTGCGGCTGGCAGAGACCAGCGCGGTTTTGAGCCCAGACGTGCGCGCCTGGGCCAGCAACGGCGCGGCACCGGGCAGCAAATCCGCTTGTGAGATCTTCTCGATCATCTCCCGATAGTAGCCGTTCTTGCGCGCCATCCAGGCTTCGGCGGTTGCCTCGTCGATCTCCCGCCCCTTTAACAGGAGATTGAGCGACTCCCGGCGCGAAACCCCACGCAGTTGCTCGTTATCTTCACGGCTAAAGGGGATACCTTCTTCGTCGGCGAGCTGCTTCCAGGCCCGATAGTGAAATTCCGCAGTGTCGGTAATGACCCCATCCAGGTCGAACAGCAGTGCGCGGATCAGGGGATGCATGGCCGACTTCCGCCTGTGGCGGTTCAACTCAAGCGTTTGATCTTTGAGCAATGTGGACACCTTCCTCTCGAATGACAGCTTGGCGTACAGCCCAATAGCATGCCTCATATCCAAAGAGTACAGGACGCGATGCCACAAGCGACACGGAGGGGTAGCCAAGTCGCACAGGCAGCACATTTGGATCACAATGGTGCGCCATCTACTCAGCCGGGGCAAAACCTGAAATTTTCCGAATTGTGTCACCACAAGTGTAAGGCAACGCACCCGCTGGATCAGTAGGAAGATTACCGAATTCCGCTGCTTGTGGGTGTTATTCGTGAGGATGTTGATCGCAGTTTTTTTGTTGCGAAAGGCATGTGGCGAAGTATGTGGCAGAAAGTATGTGGCAGAAAGTATGTGGCAGAAAGCAAAGAGGTAAAGACGATGCGAATCGCACAAGTTTCACCGCTTTATGAAAGCGTCCCCCCGAAATTATATGGGGGTACAGAGCGTGTCGTTTCGTTTCTAACCGAAGAATTGGTACAGCAGGGCCATGAAGTGACTCTGTTCGCCAGCGGCGATTCGGTGACGCAAGCGCGGTTGGTGGCCCCTTGCGAACGTTCGCTGCGCCTCGATCCAGAGTGTGTGGACCAGATGGCCCACCATATCCTCATGCTGGAGCAGGTGGTTCAGCAGGTGGACAATTTCGACATCATCCACTTTCACCTAGATTACCTGCATTTCCCGCTGAGTAGACGATACGGTATGCTAAATGTGACCACGCTGCATGGGCGACTGGATATCCCCGACCTGGTTCCGCTCTATCAAGAGTTCCGAGAGATGCCGCTGGTCTCTATTTCGAATGCCCAACGCGAGCCGTTGCCCTGGGTGAATTGGCAGGGTACGGTCTATCATGGTCTGCCGGTTGATCTCTATACAGCGAGCGCGCAGCCTGGCGAGTACTTGGCTTTTCTCGGACGCATCTCGCCGGAAAAGCGAGTGGACCGGGCGATCGAGGTCGCCAAGCGGGTCAACATGCCCCTCAAGATTGCCGCCAAGATCGATCCGGCAGACGAGGAGTATTTCCAGGCGGAGATCAAGCCTTTGCTGGATCATCCGCTCATCGAGTATGTTGGCGAAGTTGGTGAAGGAGAGAAGGGGGAGTTCCTGCGCAACGCCTATGCCCTCCTGTTTCCCATTAACTGGCCTGAGCCTTTTGGCCTGGTGATGATCGAAGCAATGGCCTGTGGCACGCCTGTCATTGCCTATGAACATGGCGCGGTGCCGGAAGTGCTGCACGATGGCAAGACGGGCTTCGTTGTGCATGATCTCGCAGAGACGGTGCAGGCAGTAGAGCGCGTGGAGACAATCGACCGGAGAGAGTGCCGCCGAGTTTTCGAGGAACGTTTTAGCGCCTCACGCATGGCGCGCGACTACGTGGCGCTCTACGAACGTATGCTCGAAGAAAGACGGATGTCTCTGGAGAGCAGCTTCCACCTGCCCACAGAGCCCCTTTCCGACAAGCCTCTTGTCGCGATCGACCAGATGGCTCGACACCTAAATCGCAGGCAGTTTCCTAGACATCATTGAATTTAACACCGCACACAAAAAAAGAACAAGAGAAAGAAAACGCATGGCTTCTCGCCCCAATATCCTCATCTTCATGACTGACCAGGAGCAGGCGGATGTTGTCGCGCCCGGTCATCCCTGCCCCACGCCGTTCGCCGACAAGCTTGCTGCCGAGGGCATCCGCTTTACCCAGACCTACACGCCCGCTGCACACTGCTGCCCATCGCGCGCCACTTTTATGACGGGCCTCTACCCCAGCCGCCACGGCGTCTATAACAACGTCTGCACGCCGACAGCCATCCATTATGGGCTGGCGGAGGGGGTGATTACCTTCTCGGAACTGCTCGCCGAAGCGGGATATAAGCTGACGCTCTGCGGCAAGTGGCATGTATCGGTGGAAGAAGGGCCAGCCGACCGGGGCTGGGAAGAACGCGAAGTGACCGGGAACAAAGGCACGCTGCACCATCGCACCATTGACCAGTGGCGGCATGGCCCTGTCAATCCACCCGGTAAACTGCCGGACAACCCAAATGGCGACACGCGCCGCCGCGGGCATGTGCAGCGGCCTGGATGGGGTGACATCGCGCTCTATAAGACGCTGCCCGATGGGGGGCCAAAGGGCTATGAAGCCTTGCACGATGCGAAGGTGGTGCAAGCTGCGCTGGATGCGCTGGGCGAGCTGACCCGCCAGGAAAAGCCGTGGTGTCTCTTTGTGGGGCCGGTGGGGCCGCACGACCCCTACAACGTCCCTGAAAAGTTTGTAAAGAAAATCAACCCGGCAGACGTAACCCTGCCCGCCAGCTATGCGGATACGCTGGAGGACAAGCCGCGCATTGCCCAACGCCAACGCCGCCAGCTTTGGGATCAACTGAGCGAAGACGAAGTACGAGAATCCATTGCCCATTACTGGGCCTATTGCAACCTGGAAGATGCGCTCTTTGGTGAGGTCCTGGACGCGTTGGATGCCAGTGGTCAGGCCGATGATACGCTGGTCATCTTTCTTTCGGATCACGGCGACTATCTGGGCGCGCATGGTCTATATATGAAGGGCGTAGCTGCCTTCCGCGAGGCCTATCACATTCCCTGCATCATGCGCTGGCCCAAAGGTATTGAGGGGAGCGGGCGCAGCATAGATGCCTTTATCACCCTGGCTGACTTTGCGCCGACCTTCTTAGAACTGGCGGGTGTGCCTGTGCCGGAAGGATTGACCGGGCGCAGCATGGTTCCCTTTCTGCAAGGTGAGACACCGGACGATTGGCCCGATGCCGTCTACAGCCAGTTTAACGGGGTGGAGTTGTATTACACACAGCGCATCGTCGCGACCCAATCGCACAAATATGTCTATAATGGCTTCGACTTTGACGAGTTGTATGATCTGGAGAACGATCCAGCCGAGATGGTGAATGTAGCAGAGAGGCCGGAATATCAAGCGATCAAGCAATCGCTGGTGCGCAAGATGTGGCGCTTTGCCGCGCGTGAACAGGACATGATCTTCAACGCCTATGGCACAGTGGCACTGGCTCCCTGGGGGCCAGCCGACAGCCTGGCCCAAGAGACTTCTTAAGAAAACATCCCCAAGAGAACAGCCTCAAGAGATACCCATGAACTTTATCTTTTTCATGCCCGATGAACTGCGCGCCGAGAGCGTAGGCTGCTATGGTCATCCGCTGGTGCAGACACCCAACATTGACACGTTGGCTGCCCAGGGGACGCGCTTCGAACAATGCCATGTGCAACACTCTGTCTGCACCCCATCGCGCTGCAGCCTGATGACAGGCTGGTATCCCCACGTGCGCGGTCATCGCACGCTCTGGCACATGCTGCGACCCGACGAGCCGAATCTACTGCGCTATCTGAAACAGGCCGGCTATGCAGTTCACTGGTATGGCAAAAACGATCTGCTGGCAACCGAGAGCTTTGCAAGCAGCGTGGATGTGGCCCAGCGCCGGGGCAGTGGTCTATTTGGCCCCAATCCCTTTGCAGTGGATGACCCACGCTACTACAGCTTTCTCTATGAACCCTATAACGGCCCGCTGGAGCAGCATGGCGACTATGCCAATGTGCAAGCGGGGATTGAGTTTTTACGCTCACGCCCCAAAGAGCCCTTTGTCCTCTATCTGCCGCTCACCTTGCCCCACTGTCCCTATTCAGCACCCCAACCCTGGCACGATCTGGTGAACCCCGACGATCTGCCGCCGCTGCGTCCTGCCAATCTGCCCAACAGGCCCGATTTCCATGCGTTGATCCGCCGCTACCGGCGGCTGGATCAACTGGAGCGCGCCATGCATGACGCGCTGCTGCGGAAAATCCAGGCAGTCTACTTGGGCATGACCGCGTTGATCGACGATTTGTTGGGTCAACTGTTGGAAACACTGGAGGAGACTGGCCTGGCAGACAGCACAACTGTCTCTTTCTTCTCCGACCACGGCGATTATGCGGGTGACTATGGCTTGGTGGAGAAGTGGCCCAGCGCCGGAGAGGACGTTATTACACGCGTGCCGCTCATCGTGCGTACACCAGGAGGCAAAGCCGGTCATGTCGTGCATGAGCCGGTGGAGTTGTTTGACCTGATGGCGACTACGTTGGAGCAAGCCGGGATTGCTGCCCAACACAGCCACTTTGCGGTCAGCTATGCAGACCAATTACAGGGGGCTGCGGGCAATGCGGAGCGAGCCGCTTTTACAGAAGGCGGCTATGCGCGCCACGAACCGCACGCCTTTGAAGGCAAGCCCAGCCGCGATAAGTTTGCGCGGACTGCCTCCCACATCTACTACCCCAAAGGCCAACAGCAGCAGGACTTTCCAGACAGCGTGGGGCGCGTTGTCGCCATGCGTACCGCCACCCACCGGCTGGTCTATCGGCCCACCGGACAAAACGAACTGTATGACCTGTGCAGCGATCCGCAGGAATTGACCAACTGCTATGGAAACCCAGCCTATCACGCAGTGCGCCAACAACTGGAAAGACGCCTGTTGGATTGGCTGGTGCAGACCAGTGATGTCACGCCCTTCGCCGTTGATGAACGAGGTTTTCCCACGGCATAACGCCGCGAAATACGCAGAAGTGGGCACAGGATGAGTGCCCACTTCTGTTGTCCCACTATTGCAGGCTCGGCAGCCCGCACATATCGAGAAACCGGCGCAAGGCGCTGGGATCCCCTTCTAGGCCAATCAACCCCTCAGCAATGGCCTCGTCCGGCTGAATCTGCCCCGACAACAACCTCAGATAGATCGGCATTTCCGTGTGGAGAATCAACTCCGCCTTGTGCGCCTCTCCCTGCTGAACGTGAATCTCACCCTCTTGAATCTGCACATGTAAAATCTCGTTGTCGATGTGCAGTTCGTAGGTTTCATTGACTCCCTGCGCCCGTTCCGGGCGGAAAAAGGTCTTGTGCGTCAGCGCGTAGGAACCCAAATGCAGCACGTTGACCCCTTCGCACATGGGCGGCACAAATTGCGCGCCCCATCGCCCTAATTCAAGCAAACTCTTTTCCAATGAATTGCCCAATGCAGTCAGTTCATAGACCGCTGACCCTGCCGGTGGCGGCAGCACGCGACGGACGAGAATTCCCTCCTGCTCCAAGTTCTTCAACCGATCCGAGAGCAAATTGGTGCTGATGTCGGGAAGCCCTTCCATCAGATCCTTGAAGCGGCGCGGGCCTGCCATCAATTCACGGACGATGAGGATCGTCCACCGTTCTCCGATTATGTCCAGGGCATACGCTAGCCCGCAGTATTGGTTGTAACTTCGTGTTGTCATACCTCATAGCATACATCACTCCTGCTAGGACTTCAAGTGATGAATCTCACTAAAGAATTTAACAAATTAGTACTTGACTTTTTGAAGTAATCGTTGTATATTACTAGAACATATGTGCTAGATCCATTGAAACCCTCCATCGGTGTTCCCCCAAGAGTACCAAGCGTCTACGCCGTAAAAGATCAATTCAAACTGAACAGATCCGTCGAGTCGTTATTTTGTACAGCCCCAGATTTGTTCAAACAGCATGGCGAAAGGAACACTCATGAACGCAGTATCCCCAACCAAAGCAGGCCGCAAGGAATGGATCGGGCTCGCCGTCATCGCCCTCCCCTGCCTGCTCTATTCCCTTGATCTGACCGTCCTAAATTTGGCAGTACCAGCCATGAGCGCCGACCTGAAGCCCAGCAGTTCCCAACTGCTGTGGATCGTGGACATCTACGGGTTCATGGTCGCGGGGTCGCTGCTGATCATGGGGACACTGGGCGACCGCATTGGCCGCCAAAAGCTGCTGCTGATCGGCGCTGCTGCCTTCGGCATCGCCTCAATCCTGGCAGCATTCTCCAACAGCGCGGCGATGCTGATCGCCACCCGCGCCTTGCTCGGCGTCGCCGGGGCAACGCTGGCTCCCTCCACCCTCTCCCTGATCCGCAGCATGTTCCACGATGCCGATGAGCGGACGGTCGCGATTGGCATATGGGGCACCAGTTTTGCGGCAGGTGGCGCGGTTGGCCCATTGGTGGGCGGGGTGCTGCTCGAATACTTCTGGTGGGGTTCGGTCTTTCTGGTGGGTGTGCCGGTGATGGTGCTGCTGCTGATCGTAGGGCCGATCCTGCTGCCGGAGTATCGTGACCCAAAGGCAGGCCGTTTAGATTTTATCAGCGCGGGCATGTCACTGGTGGCAGTGCTGCCGGCAATCTATGGGCTCAAGCAGATCGCCCAGGACGGTTGGGGCTGGCTGCCCGCGCTCTCGATCGTGACCGGTCTGGTCGTTGGCACGCTCTTTGTGCAGCGGCAGCGGACGCTCGCTGACCCGCTGCTCGACCTGCGGCTCTTTGCCAACCGCGCCTTCAGCGCGTCCGTGGTCACGAATACGCTCGGTGTCTTTGTCGCCTTCGGAGGCTTTCTCTACGTCGCGCAATATATGCAGCTCGTATTGGAGTTGTCGCCATTGCAGGCGGGTCTGTGGTCGCTGCCTGGAACACTTGCTGTCGTCGTGACCTCAAATCTGGCCCCTGTGATCGTACGCCGGGTACGTCCAGTCTCTTTGATTGTACTCGGGCTGCTCCTGGCAGGTGCGGGCTATGGGATGCTGGCCCGGGCGGGTGGAGACTCCGCACTGGCGATAGTCGTGATCGCCAACATCGTCATGAGCGCCGGTTTCGGCCTGATCTTTATCCTGACCGCTGACATGGTCGTCAGCAGCGCGCCACCGGAGCGCGCGGGCGCGGCATCGGCAATCTCCGAGACCGGCTCTGAATTCGGGGGTGCGCTCGGCATTGCCATCCTCGGCAGCATCGGCACCGCTGTCTATCGAGGCGTGATGGCACAGGCCCTCCCTAGCGGTATCCCCCATGAGGCGGCAGAGGTCGCGCGCGACACAATCGGCGGCGCAGTGGCAGCAGCCGCCCAGTTACCCGGCCCGCTTGGCGCAGCGCTGCTCAACGCTGCCCAGGACGCGTTCACCCAGGGGCTGCATCTGACCGCTGTCATCAACGTCGTGCTGATGGCGGGCGCGGCCCTCCTCGCTGCGCTCTTGCTGCGCGATGTACGCAGAGATTCTGGCATTGAGGAACAACCGCATCCCGCGCACCCAGATTTTATACACCCTGATTCTATCCATGGGGGCGTCGAGCCGGTGCTTGTTCCGGTTGTGGTCCGAAATGAGCCGCGCGCATAGGCACAGATTTGTGGTGGGACAGAGTTGATAGCAACGGCTTAGGAATTTCTAACGAATCGTCTGTAGGAGCAAGAAGTATAAACGGGTGATATACAGGTGCAATGATGAATCACAAACCATTAAAACTCATGTGTGTGCTGGCCCATCCCGACGATGAGTCATTGGCGACCGGGGGAACCCTGGCAAAATACGCCGCATCAGGCGTCCAAACCTATCTGGTCATGGCGACTCGCGGCGAGCGCGGCTGGTTCGGTCCAGCCGCCGATGATCCAGGCCCACAGGAGCTAGGGCGCATGCGTGAAGCCGAGTTGCGGGCGGCGGCGCAAATGCTCGGTTTGCAAAAGGTCATCTTTCTGGATTACCAGGATGGAGAGTTGGATCAAGTGGCCCCTGCCGAGGCTATTGCCAAGATTGTGACGCATTTGCGCCGGGTACGCCCGGATGTGGTGGTCACGTTTGATCCCAACGGCATGTATGGACACCCCGACCACATCGCCATCTCCCAGTTGACCACGACCGCGGTCATGGCGGCAGCCGATCCCAGCTATCAAGGCACCGGCACAGACTCGCCCCACCGCGTCGCCAAACTATACTATCGAGCCTTTCTGCAAGCGGAGCAAGAGCCTTATGAGTCCACCTTTGGTCATCTGGTGATGCCGGTGGATAGCGTTGAGCGATACTTTACCACTTGGCCGGAGTGGGCGATTACCACCCGCATTGATATCTCCGGCTATTGGGAGCAGACCTGGCAGGCCATCATCTGCCACCGCACCCAATTACCCAATCTGCCCAGGCTCAAAGCTGTGTCCGGCGAGCTGCATACCCGCCTGTGGGCGACGCAAACCTATTATCGGGCCATGAGCCTGGTCAACGGTGGGCGCGAGATCGAGGATGATCTCTTTGCCGGTCTGCGCGAACAGGCGCAGCCGCGACGGTTCATGTATGCTGTACATTCGCCTGTGCCGGCCTAATTGCCACTAAATCCGCAAGACAAAAGGAGAAGAAGAAGCGATGAATGTTGTACTCTGGATTCTTCAGGTATTACTGGCAGCGCTGTATCTGTGGCATGGATGGCTCTTTCTGTCGCCACCCGCAGAATTGGTCGATATCATGAATGCTGAGTTTGCCCCCTGGTTCCGCATTTCTCTTGGCGTGGCTGAAATTCTCGCAGCAGTGGGTCTTATCTTGCCAGGGATCACGCGCATCCTACCCTGGTTGACTGCTGTGACCGCGGCCTGTCTGATGGTTTTGATGGCGTGCGCCACCGTTCTGCACTTGTCCAGGGGCGAAACCAGCAGCGCGATCATGGCGGCTGTCATCTTTGCGCTCGTCACCTTTGTGGCCTACATGCGCTGGAAGGTCAAGCCCTTTGCAGCGCGAGGATTGCCCGATCACAATGCAAGCCTATCCGTGGAAGGAGAAATATAATGATTACGCAATTTGGCGGCGCGTCGATTTGGAGCGAAGACCTGAATCACTTGCTGCCCTTCTATCGCGATCTGCTGGGGCTTAAGGTAGTCTTGGAATCACCGGGATTCGTCTTGCTGGGAGCCGATTCGCCGGATGTCCCGGCACTGGGGCTGGGCACGCACAGCGAGGTGCGCGGGCGAAACAGCGACCCGGCACGGCACATGGTCGGCCTAGCAAGCGATGATCTCGACGCAGACTGGAAGCGGCTGAAGGGGGCTGGCGTCGAGTTTGTTGAGAATCCGACAGCCTACGACGACCTCTCTATTGCGACTTTGAAGGATCCAGAGGGCAATCTGGTTCAACTCTGGCAGTACCGCCCATCATAATCTACAAAAAGAAGCCAAGACCAACAGAATCTGGGCGGCATGACAAACTAAAGGAGGCATATATGAGTGAACAATACCCACGGGCAGCCTTGTTCGGCACAGAGGAGCGAACGATCTTCTCTACTATCCGTGGTCGGGAGTACCACCTGTCCGTCGCTCTTCCGGACAGCTACAAGACCTCTACACAGGCGTATCCCGTGATTTATGTGTTAGACGGTGACTACAACTTTGGTGTGGCGGCTGGGTTGACGCCCTATAGCAATTGGTTCAGGAAAGTACCTGAGCTGATCATTGTCGGCATTGGCTATGACATGGAAACCTCTGATCAATGGGTTCAGTTGCGAGACCTTGATTTTGACATTCCCGGGGTTCCCGGTGCGTCTAGCGATAGTGTGTCAAACCTCTTTTTAGATGCCCTTACGCAGGAGATGATCCCTTTTATTAATGCGAACTATCGCACCATTCCCTCGGATCGCTGTCTGCAAGGCTATTCGACGAGTGGCATCTTTGTGCTCTATGCGTTGTTCCAGCAGCCGGATGCGTTTCAGCGCTATATCTCCGGCAGCGCGATTCTGAAACACACGTATGATTATTGGATTCAACACGACGCGCAGTTGGCTGCGCGGAATGCCAGCAATCCGATTCACCTTTACCTTTCAGTAGGTGAGTTGGAGGAGGATGACATTCCTAACTTTCAGCAATTTGTTGCTTTCTTAGAGCAGGGCAACTACCCTAGTTTGACGGTTAGCAGCGAAATCTATGCCGGTGAAGGTCACGGTGCCGAGGGGATTGCGCTTACCTATCTGCATGGCATCGCCAGGGTGTACCCACAAGTTGAACGCTAGTAAGAAGAAACCAAAAATGACGAATGAACAGAGCAGCGCGCAGGAAAGCCATCTTCCTACCGGGTTAGCCGCGCCAGCCATGCGCGCGCTCGTTGGGGCCGGCTACACACGGCTTGAGCAGCTAGCCCAGGTCAGCGAGGCCGAAATCAAACAGCTCCATGGCATCGGGCCAAACGCGCTAAAGCAACTGCACAGAGCGCTTGCCGCCAAGGGGCTGTCATTCGCCAGCGGGAAGTGAAGCAGTCACGATCGCTAAAGTCGAGAAAAGGAAAGATTCCGATGACCTTTTTTGCTAGACATATCAGTACACCAATCAACCGCGCAGCAGACGAGGTTTACGCCTTTGTCTCGAATCCTGAGAACCTTCCCCAATGGGCAGCGGGGCTGAGTGGTTCAATACGCCAGGCCGGTGACGAGTGGATTGCCGACTCTCCTATGGGGAGCGTCAAAGTCAAATTCGCTGCTAAAAACAACTTTGGCATTTTGGATCATGATGTCACGTTGCCATCTGGGGAAACAATCAACAATCCCATGCGCGTCATTCCCAATAACGATGGCAGCGAGTTCGTCTTTACCCTCTATCGCCATCCGGGTGTGTCCGATGAGGAATTCGCTGCGGATGCGAAGGCAATCGAGCACGATCTAAAGACGTTAAAAGCCATTCTCGAAGCCTAAACTCAGGCCGAATTTACACCGTTCCCAACCATCGCTGCCATGCTGTCGCCAACATTGTACGCAGCGCAGTCGCAGCGTTGCTGTAAGCCGGAGGATTGAACGAATGACGAAACTCTTTTACGCCGTTTTGGGAAACTCACTGGCTGCTTCACTGACCAATACGTTTGTCTGGTTTGCCGTCACCTTTTGGGCCTATCTACAGACACAGTCTGTGATCGTTACGTCGGTCATGGCGGGCGTCTATCTCGTAACAGTCGCTCTCTCCGGCTTCCTGCTTGGTTCGGTTGTGGACCATACCAAGAAGAAAACGGCGATGACTCTTTCAAGCATAGCTTCGCTGGTTTTGTATGCTGTCGCCTGCATCCTTTATGTCACGACCCCACCTGATGTTTTTACGAATCCATCGAGCATTACGCTTTGGGTCTTCATCGTGCTGGCACTTGCCGGGGCCATTGCCGGCAATCTACGCGGCATCGCCCTTTCAACGCTCGTTACGGTCTTAATATCCGAAGATCAAAGGGCGCGCGCAAACGGCATGGTCGGCACAGCCAATGGTGTGGCCTTCCTCGCGGCGTCCATCATGAGCGGCCTCGTTATCGGCTTTCTCGGCATGTTTTGGACGCTCGTTGGCGCAATCGGACTGAGCATTGTGGTCTTGCTTCACCTTGCGGCCATATCCATACCGGAAAAGGAAATTATCCACAGCGAAGGTCATGCACAGGGCATTGACATCCGTGGCTCAATCCAGACCATACAACTCGTGCCGGGGCTTTTCGGGCTGATCATCTTTCAAACCTTCAACAACTTCTTGGGTGGCGTCTTTATGTCGCTGATGGATGCCTATGGCTTGCAACTTGTTTCAGTACAGACCTGGGGTATTTTGTGGGGCTTTCTAAGCTTAGGGTTTATCGTGGGCGGGTTGGTTGTCGCCAAGCAAGGGTTGGGCAAAAACCCGCTGCGAACGCTCTTTCTCGTCAATATCATCTTGTGGACGATCTGCATCTTCTTTACAAGCCAAGCCTCCATTGTGCTGCTGACAGTGGGTATGTCTATCTACTTGTGCCTGATACCAGTCGTCGAAGCGTCAGAGCAGACCATTCTGCAAAAGGTAATCCCGCCCGAACGGCAGGGACGCGTCTTTGGCTTTGCCCAAAGCATCGAGCAAGCGGCCTCGCCTATCACGGCGTTCATGGTCGGCCCCATCGCACAATTGATCTTCATTCCGTTTATGACGACCGGCGCGGGCGTGGAACTGCTAGGGCCCTGGTTTGGCACAGGAACAGACCGGGGGATCGCACTGTTGTTTATGGCTGCCGGGTTGATTGGGCTGGCAGTGACGCTGGCGGCAATGCAGACAAACTCCTATCGCCTGCTGTCAGCCCAATATCAAGGGCAGGAATTGGAAGCGCCACTCAATGCCCAGATTACAACATACGAGGCTTAACAAGATATGCGCTTGACAAAAGACAAGCAGGAGGTGTTATGGGAAAAGTCATTCTAGATATGGCGATGTCGCTCGATGGGTTTATTGCCGGACCCAACGGCGCTGATGTGGGGCTGCATGATTGGTACTTTGCGCCTGCTGGGCAAGTGGCGAAGAGCGACGCCGAAGTCGTTGCAGAATCGATCAATACGCTGGGGGCAATCATCCTGGGGCGGCGAACTTATGAGCTGGGCGAGCAGCAGGATGGGTTCGTGGACAATCCGCATACGGCTACGCATTTCGTTCTTACCCACGAAGCTCCAAAAAGAGTAGCAAAGGGCAACACAAAGTTTGTCTTCGTCACGGATGGTATCGAAAGCGCGCTTGAACAGGCAAAAACAGCCGCAAGGGGCAAAGATGTAGCGGTTGGAGGTAGTGCAAATAATGCTCAACAGTACCTCAAAGCAGGGTTACTGGATGCCATTCAGATTCATCTTGCACCCATCCTCATCGGTGAGGGCATCCGCTTGTTCGACCATCTAGGCGCTACGCATATCGAACTGGAAAGCACACGGGTGATCACATCCCCCAGGGTCACGCATCTTCTGTACCGCATTATCAAATAAATCCAGGCTCAGTGACGGGCGAGTCTTGATGATCACCGGGCCATATTTAGCGTGCATTGTCATTCCGCGCCCTGGGGCAGGCGCAGGAGGAATCCCCTTCTGGTATGCCCCGGGGCGCGGAATGACGTGACGACTGGTTAGATCATCGTGAGAACACTACATGAGACAGACTACCGGGCCAAAACGGTGGGCATGTAGATTCCGACTGGGAATCCAGGGGTCTGTGCGCTGAGAGATTCACACTGATTCTCTAGGCTCGTCGCCTGATTGTTACTGCCCAGCGGCGCGAGAGTATTCTCATTGCATTGTAAATTGCCGTCGATGCGGTTGTTGAGGATGGTAAGCCTGCCGCTGTTGGTAAAGGCTTGCAGGTTGCCGCCCACAACATTGTTGTCGGCAGTGATCTGGCTGCTGTTCTGCTCAAACTGAATATCGCCAGTCACTTGCACATTGGCAACCGTGGCGCTTTCACCCTGCTTAATCTGGATACTACCGCCCACCGACGAGAGCGCGCTGACCGCTGCATTTGTCGCGCCAACCGCCTGATCGTCATCACCGACCACGATAACATTCTTCGCACCTTCCGCCTGGATGTTGCCACCCACCGAGATGCCACTCGCCTGGAGCGTCGAGCCTGTCCCCACGACGATGTTGCCATTAACGCGCGTACTGTTTAAGACACAGGTCTGCCCATCGGGAACGGTGAGGTTCTCAAAGGTTTGGTTGCCCAAAATGGCTTGGCAGGTTTCATCACCCCCTGGCGGTAAAGGCTGCTCTGGATTGGCAGGAACGTCCAGGTCTGCACATTGATCCTCTAGGCTTGCCGCTTGGTTGTTACTGCCCACGGGCGCTGGATTGTTCTCGTTGCACTGCAAGTTGCCATCGATGCGGTTATTGAGAATGATGAGCCCGCCGCGATTGGTAAAGGCTTGCAGGTTGCCGCCCACAACATTATTGTCGGCTGTGATCTGGCTGCTGTTGTCGTCAAACTGGATATCACCCTCGACTTGGGTGCCGATCACGGCAACAGTCTCACCTTGCTTGATCTGAATGTTACCCCCCACCGAAGAATTGTTGTTAACGGTTACATTCGCCGCGCCTTCGGCCTGGATGTTACCACCCACAACGACCCCACTTGCCTGGAGCGTCGCTCCTGTGCCTACGATGATGTTGCCATCGACGCGCGTGCCATTGAGGACACAATTTTTGCCATCGGGCACAAACAGGTTTTCAAAGGTCTGGTTGCCGATGGTACGCTGGCATGTTTCATCACCCCCTGGGGGCTGCGTGGTCGGCGTCGGTTGGACGGTGGGCACTGGAGTGGGTTGTGTAGTGGGTTGAGGTGTAGGCTGCTGCGGTGTGCCGCTTAGGCCGGCACATTGATCTTCGAGGCTGGCAGCCTGGTTATTACCGCCCGTGGGTGCTGGATTATTCTCTATGCACTGCAAGTTGCCGTCGATTCGGTTGTTGCGGATGTCGATCCCGCCCCGATTGGTATAGGCCTGGAGATTGCCGCCGACGACATTGTTATCAGCGCTAATTGCGCCGCTATTCTGCTCAAACTGAATATCGCCTTCGACATTCACACCGGCCACGGTTGCGCTTCCACCCTGTTTAAGCTGGATACTCCCGCCTACCGTCGAGCCGTTGTTAACCGTTACATTCGTTGAACCTTCAGCCTGAATGTTGCCATCTACCGAGACGCCGCTTGCCTGAAGCGTGGAGCCTGTCCCCACGACGACGTTGCCTTCGGCGTGCGTGCCATTTAAGACACAAGTCTGACCGTCCGGCACAACAATGTTATCCAACGATTCTGTGCCGACGGTCCCTGTACACTGATACTCTTCTGCCAGGGCGACGGAGGCCGTTGCCCATGTGAGGCTAAGTGCGGCAACGCCGGCAATTAGCCAACTCGATACTTTGTACACAATGAGAATCCTTTCGAATCTGTATTCCAGTGCGTGATGCGGCTGCCATGCAGCATACTGCCGGCACCGCTTGCGCTTTTCGTGCTGCTCTTTTAGTGAGCAAGCTCATGCCCCAAAATACACCTTTCGAAGGCAGAGTTCGGAGGTTTATCTCCATTCACATGGATGTACTCATCAGATTCTCATGAGAACAAGAGGCCGCGGTCGCGTCCTGCTATATCGAGCCAGAATTCGTCAAAGCGGGGGCCATCCACCTTTGTCACAACCCGGAAAGGCTTGCCCGCGGGATCAATGCGTTCGGTAAGCCAGCCATCCCTTTCTTCCACCAGCAAAGGAAGCTCCTCAATCCAGATGCCTTCACGCCAGCCCAGCGCGACCGCACAGGCGAGGGCGTCATGTTGGAAGTTGATGATATCGGCGGCGACTCGTTCATAGCTCGCTGCATACTTCTGATCCATCTGCTCGTCTATGGCGAATTCTTCCGCCTGTTTGGCGATAAGCTGTCCCAATACACCACCAGAGAGGCGCAAGGGTTCGAGATGGATGCGGCGCAGCGCCGTCTCCGCGGTCACAGAAAGCGGGATGAGCGTTGGATTGGAATTTTGCAGAACATGCTTGGCCGACCGAACATCTACCTGTATATTGAAGTCATCCTGGTTACGCCATTGTGGAAAGCCAGGCCGCGGCGGGTAGATATAGCCGCCCATGAGAAAAAGCCGGGCCTGCATTAAAATACCAGGGTGTTGCAGCTCAAGCAGATAGAGATTGGTATAGGGGCCGATGCCGATGATCGTTGCGCCTTGTTCGATGCTTTGCTTGAGAAGGCGAATAGCCTCCTCCGGCGCATTGGGCGAAGGGATGATCGGCTGCGGCCAATATCGCTCCTCTGGAGGCAGACCCAATTCATAGGGGTAAAACCCTTGCGAGGTATCTGCCCCTGCGGCAACGGGGATCTCGTTTCTGCCTTCAAGCCCCAGGACATAGCGAACCGCGCCGGTTCTTTTGCCCTGTGTGTCACCCACAACCGTAATACCAGTTAGCTCGATGTCGTCCGGCCAGCGCAGCAACATGGCAAGCGCGCAAAGGTCGTCAATGTCACCGCCCAGGTCTGTATCCAGATGTACTTTGTCCATGCTACTCCTTGTGGCCCAAACTATGCGATAATTGTCCGAATTGTTCACGAGGCTCTGACCGCTACTAGGGTCTGGCCGGCCCAGACAGAGGGAATAGGATAATGGGTGGGAAAGTGATACTCGGACTGCTTGTTTTTATTCTGCTGCTCGTCGTTGCCTATTTTACAATGGGCTACCTGGTCTATACGCGGCTGGCGAATGTGCGCGGCAGTTGTGACATGCATCTCGCTAACCGCCCCGATCACTTTACCAATCTCACCGACTGGCCTGTATCGGACTTCTCGCCCTTTTTCATGCCCACCTATGCAGAGGTGCGCTTTCCCAGCCGCCAGCCCGAATTGCAAATCTCCGGCTGGTATGTGGAAGCCGATCCCAATCAGCCGGTCATTATCGTAGTCGACGGGCTGGGCGGCTGCAAATATGCCCAGGCTGCGCTCGTACCGGCGGGCATCCTCTGGCACAACGGCTTTAATGTCCTCATCATCGACCTGCGTAATACAGGCGATTCCGACTTTGATAACGGCTATTCGAGCATTGGCAACAAGGAGTATGAGGACGTATTAGGTGCGTGGGATTGGTTGGTGCAGGCAAAGGGATTTGCGCCAGATCGGATTGGCATCCTGGGGAACTCGCTCGGCGCGGCGGCGGTACTCTTTGCCTTCCAACATGAACCGCGCATCGCTGCCATTGCCCTCAATTCGCCTTTTGCCAGCCTGCCCCAGATCATCCGCGAGGAGATGCAAAACAACGGGTATCCGAGCCTGTTTGCGCCCGCGGCGATCTGGATGGCGAAGGTTGTGAGCGGCGAAGATTTGCTGGAACATAACCCGGTGGAGGCCTTGCTCAGTGCCGGTGACCGGCCTGTTTGGGTGGTCCACAGCAGAGGCGACACGCGCATCGCCATTCACCACAGCTATGACCTGCAAGCCGCGGCGCAGCAAGCCGGGATCAATGCCACCTTCTGGTTTGTCGATGAGATCGACCATGTACGCGCGCCGGGGGTCTATCCTGAAGAATTTGCGGCGCGTCTGGGCGACTTTTTTCGCACCTATCTCAACGTGCCGGAGTGAAAAGAGATTGGTTCTCGCGCAGAGGCGCAGCGCCGCGGAGAGAGAATAGACGGGCAGCGTTCCCCTGTTCCTGTCAGTCCGGCTTCTGCCATTCATCGCGCAGCAAGCCCATTTGGATCAGGTCGTCATAGGAGCCATTACTCCAAACGTGTGCGCGCAGCCTTCCCTCTTGCTGAAAGCCACACGCTTGATAGGCGCTGACGGCACGCTCATTTCTCGCATGAACCTGGAGCCAGACTTTATGGATATTGCGCTGCCGAAAGGCATATTCGACCAACAGGTTGATGCTCTCGCGCCCATAGCCGCGCCCCCAATAGGCCTTGTCGCCAATCGTAATCCCTAATTCACAAGTCTGGGCAGTGGGGTTGAAGTTGAACAGGGCGCACTGACCGATGAACTTGCCATCCGCTTCAATGGCGAAGGCAGAGCCGTCACGCCCACCTTTCGCCGCCTCCTGATCATACTCGGCCTGAAGACGTGCCAGCGATTGGGGGGTGGGCGGATCGCCGCCTCCCGCCAATTCGACTTCGAGATCGTTGTTGAACTCGCAAAGTCGCGGCAGGTCTTCACGGGCCATGCTACGCAGTCGAACACGCTTGCCTTGCAGCATACGATAGCTCCTGAATCGGCACAGTACGGGCATGGGATCATTTGATCTGATTACTTGCTGTTGATATGCCATATTATACTTGTATCTTGACGATTATTTTACCTATCTACTCACCTACCTACTCACCTATCGGCTGCATAGATGATCCGACCAGACAGGGCTACCTATGACTCAACTCTTTCAGACCGAACAAACTTTTCACAACCGTTTCCGGGCCACCGGGCGCGCGCAACGTTTCCAGGCGACCCGCGTTGAAGATTGGCGCATATGGCAGCAAGAATTGCGCGCCCGCATCCAAGAGTTATTGGGACTCCGTCGCATGCTTGCCACGCCGCTGAATGCGCGCATCACGGAGTCGATGACTTGCGACGGCTATGTGCGCCAGCGTGTGGAGATTGACACCGAACCGGGTGTGGTCATGCCTCTCTATATCCTTGTTCCCGACTCATTGTCAGACTCGTCACGCACTGCCCCGGCTGTCATCGCCACACACGGGCACAGCAGCGGTGGCAAGTTTGCCGTCGCCGGGGTTGAAGCATCCCCGGCAGTCACCGACACTATTCGCAAGCATAACTATGCTTATGGCGTAGAGACGGTGCGCCGAGGCTATGTCGTCTTTTGCCCCGATGCACGCGGCTTTGGCGAACGGCGCGAACGGCTCATGGCGGCCCCCGAAGCATTGCTTGATTCCTCTTGCCGCCAATTAACCCACATGGGGATGCCGCTGGGGTTGACAGTGGCGGGCATGTGGACATGGGATCTGATGGCGCTGCTGGACTATATTGCCACACGTCCAGAGACAGAGGGGGAGAAGATCGGCTGTATTGGGCTTTCGGGCGGAGGGGCACAGACCTTGTGGTTGGCCGCGTTGGATGAACGCATCGCCTGTGCCGTCATCAGCGGCTACATGTACGGCGTCGAGGATTCGCTGCTCTATCTCGCCGCCAATTGCGACTGCAACTATATTCCCCATATGTGGGAGGCGGCGGACATGGGTGATGTAGCGGCACTGATCGCACCGCGCCCCCTCTTGATCGAAGCGGCGCGCCAGGATCCTCTTAACGGGCCGCGCGGTATTCAGAATGTGGTCGAACAATGCGAGATCATTGGCCGCGCCTATGAGCTGCTTGGCAAAAAAGATCACTTCGCCACAGACTTTTTTGACGGTGGGCATGTCTGGCATGGGCAAGACGCCTATCCCTGGCTCGATCGCTGGCTGCGCGCCTGATTCAATTTCCTCTGAAATTGTGGTTTAATCTTGTCGAGAGATTCATCCTCGCCAGTATATGACAGAAAAGGGCAAAACCATGCCAATCACTTCACCTGACGCCTCCGACCTGCTTGACCGCCTGCGTATGAACCTGCGCGCTGCCGCTGTTCCCGCCACAGATACCGACATTGAGAACTTTGTCGAGAGCGGCTCGCTAGCGCAATACGACGACTTTAATCAGGCCGTGGCTCCCTATGATAACGCCAGCGTGCCCGGCTATTTGGCCGCGTGGTCTATTGAAGAGATTCCCCATGCAGGCGACGCGCCACCGAGCAGCATGCCCCGCGCTGCCCATGCAGCGGACGCGCCTGCCACCATTGCCGCCATCGCGCCCCTGCTGCACAGCCGGCAGCTTTCCCCCGTCGAGCTTACCGAACAGGCATTGCAACGCATCGAGCGGCGCAACCCGACGATCAACGCCTTCCAACTGGTACTAGACGAGCGTGCCCGCGCGGCTGCGCGGCGCGCCGAACAGGAGATCGCGGCGGGCGATTATCGCGGCCCGTTGCATGGCATTCCCATCGCCGCCAAAGACCTGGTGGCGATGAAGGGGACGATCACCACCGCGGGGTCAAAGGTCTTTGGCGAGCGCGTCACCGACCACGACGCCACAGCCATCGAGCGGCTGGCCGCGGCGGGAGCGATCATCGTCGGCAAGACCTGCCTCTCTGAGTTTGCCTACTGGCCCGGCTCAACCAATCCCCATTATGGCCTGACCCGCAACCCCTGGGAACTTGACCACGATACTGGCGGCTCCAGCAGCGGCTCTGCTGCCGCGGTGGCGGATGGCATGGTCTTTGGCGCGCTGGGCTCGGACACCGGCTGCTCAATCCGCATCCCCGCCGCCTTCTGTGGTATTGTTGGGCTGAAGGCGACCTTTGGCCGCGTCAGCCTCTATGGCTGTGACCCGCTCTCCTGGTCGCTGGATCATCTTGGCCCGCTCACGCGCAGCGTTGAAGATGCCGCCTTGCTGCTCTCTGTGCTGGCAGGCTATGACAAGCGCGACCCGCGCACGCGCCCCAACAGTGACTTTGCTGTGCCGCCGGATCTACAGGCGGGTGTCAAGGGCTTGCGGATCGGCGTGCTGCGTGCGGACGGTACGAATAAGCCGTTGGCGACCGATGAAACGCTGGCAGGCTGGCACGCGGCGCTCGATGCGCTGGCAAGCCAGGGCGCGACCCTGGTCGATGTCGATCTGCCGGAGATGGATCCGTTGCGCGCGATCTCCGGTTCACTGCTAGCAATGGAGGCTGCGGCCTTCCATGCGCCGCTGCTGGCTGCCCATTATGACCTCTACGGGCCTTTTTGCCGCGGGCGCTTGGTGCGCGCTTTTATGTATGGGCCAGGCGATTTTATGCGCGCACAGCAGGCGCGCCAGGGCATCCGCCGCCGCTGGGATACAATCTTCGAGCAGGTCGATCTGCTCAGCACACCTGCTCATCCCGACGCTGCGCCCAAGTTGGGCGAACCTGCCTCGACTGCCTTTATGAACTCCTTTAATGCGCTTGGCTGGCCTGCTGTTACCGTACCCTGCGGCCTCAACCAGGCCGGTCTGCCGCTCTCGATCCAACTCATTGCCCGCCCGTGGGACGAAGCCACGATGTTGCGCGCTGCCCGCGCTGTCGAAATGGCGGAGTTGATGCCCGCGCTACCCGCTCACTAGGATCGGAGGTAAAATCAATCTTCCTGTCTCAATTTGGCACAGACTGAAAGCGAATAAGAGGAGCGCCATGACCGGACAACGCTCAGGCAGTACACCCTAAGGCAAGTACCCCACTGAACCATGTGGGGACTCGACAAGGGAGTTGCAGGCGCAATCGGAGAGTTGTACAGGCTTCTGCGGATTTACTTGTGGCATAAAGGAGAAAGCAATGCCTACACAGCAGGGGGACTTAGCTCTACTGAACGATCCAATTGCTCAAGAGTTGTTGCACTCTCGGATTCCGGCACGCGTGGCATATGTCTGGACAGATGGCACGCCGCGTGTGGTACCTATCTGGTTTCATTGGAACGGGGAACAGATTGTATTAGGCTCACCCGTAGAAGCGCCAAAGGTTCATGCACTTCGGCAAAATCCCAAAGTAGCCGTGACGATCGACGATAATAACTGGCCTCACAAGGTGTTATTGATACGCGGGAGCGCCACTGTCGAGATTGTGGATGGTGTCGTGCCTGAGTATGCCGCTTCGGCTGCCCGCTATTTTGGCGCGGAGCAAGGCGAGGCATGGGTAGGGCAGGTAAAGGGCCTCGTCTCGCAGATGGCACGCGTGGTGATCCAGCCTGAGTGGGTCGCCATACTAGATTTCGAGCAGCGCTTCCCCAACGCACTTGAACGGGCGATGGGCATGTAGGATTATCGCTGAGAATGTGACAGAGGTTGTGATTGATTTGGGTGAACACACAGTCTGCCGAGGTCGTGGTAGCCTCTAGCCTCGGCAGACTGTTCTCGTCTCGTTCCTACTGGCCGCTTACCCACGGGATGTGTGTCTTGATCCCCTCGTTCTCACCAGTCACACTGCTTGCCGTGACGAGTGCTTGCGGGCTATCAGCCGGAATCGGCCCAACTTGGTACGGTCTCATCATCTCATTGTCCTCATGCTCGACAATGTGGCAGTGCCAAACGAAGCGGCCCTCTGTGTCAAACTGGAGACGGATGCGTGTGACCTGGCCCGGATAGGCAATTACAGTGTCCTTGAACCCGGTTTCCCAGGCCTCTGGTGGCACTGGCATCGTGCCAGGCACAACTTGTACGGTTTGGTTTGATTCATCCACAAAGATCTCCTGCCGGTTGACAACCTCAAAGGCTGCTTCATGCACATGCATCGGGTGACTATCCGCAGTGGCGTTATAGAACTCCCAGAGCTCGGTGGAGCCGAGTGTTGGGTTTTCGGTGATCGGCTCCATCCACATACGCTTGGTCCACTCTCCTGGAGCGACATTGGGATCACCGGCCACGGTGCTGAGCAGCGCTTCCGCCGGTGCGTCAGCAAAGAAGGACGACATCTCCTCCAACAGAGCCAACGGGCGGGTAATCGTTTCTGCAGGATAAGGTGTGATAGCCGGCAACTGTAGGAACTGTGGCGGCGTGGTCGGATCCGGGGCCAGCGCCGGCACGACACGGAACTCCATCACTTGGCCTGTACTCGCGGGGTCTGCCACATCAAAATCCTCGCCCGGCACGCCACCCCCAAAAGGTTCATCCGGGCCGATATTGCCCAGGATATAGTTGCCCACGGGTACATTGGTGAAGTCCACAATCACATCCGCACGCTCGGCCAAGCCCATCAGCAGCCGGTTGCCGTGGTTGGCGGTGAGGTTCACCGGCGCGGCCAAAAAGCCGCCCTCGTTGCCAATGATCCACACTTCGATGCCGGGGATCTGGTTGAAATCTAAGATCAGGAAGCGCGACTGGCAGCCGTTGAGAAAGCGCAGCCGGTAGCGACGCTGTTCCACACTCTGGAACGGCCAAGTATTGCCATTAACCATGATTATGTTGCCGAAGAACTCAGGGTTCCAGATCGGCGATACATCGGTATCCGGTAAATACGGCCCGGTGATGCCGTCGAAGAACGCGCGTGTGTCGGGATAGAAGAGCGAACCATCGGCGTTGAACGACCTATCCTGAATGGCAATCGGAATCTCATAGTAGCTCTTGTTGGGAGGAAACTTGTCGTTTTCCTTGGGTGCCGGCCCTGGCAACACGGCTGGAGTGCCAAAACGAGTGTCGAGCACAGCACCGTCACCTTCGGGCCCGCCACGAATGATATAGAATCCGGCTGGGCCGGCATACACGTTGAGCCGGGTCATGCCCAGCGTATGGTCATGGTACCAATTGGTCGCGGCACGATGCCGGTTTGGATATTCGAATGTAGCGTATCCAGGCCCCCAAGTTGCGCCTAAAGTGGCAGCAGCTTTGGTGGCGAAGAAGCTGTACCAGGTGCCTTCCGTCGCGTATCCAGACGGGATGTTGCTGGCAGCGGGAAGATACCATGCCTCAGCATAGCCGTCACTTTCATCACCCACGCCCGCAGCACCATGCACATGCGTGACGATAGGGACAGGGCCAGTGTACGGGCCGGGTGTTGAGGTGAAGGTAGGACGCATATCCCTCCCCATAAGACCCCCAGTTGGGTTGGCCCAATGCAGCGTCGGGTCCACGGGTAGTAGATGAGGTTGGTAGTTGCCATCAACATCCTTCAGGTCATTGATCCATTTCACTCGCGCTGGTGTATTGTACTTAGCCTCGATGGTAAGCGAGGGCGCATGGTGCAGCAACAGCCCACGCTTACTCTTTGCACTAACGGCACCATAGCCCCACACCGTCGTTGCCGGCCAGGGGGGCGGGAGGATCTGCTGCGAGAACTGTTGCATCGAAATCTCGTAGTAGTCAGCGTTCTTACCCTTCTTGTTCTTAATCGTTCCGGCCTTTGGCATCACCGGTGGGATCAACAACGGTGTCTGGAATTTGGGAACCGCCAGCGGGTCGAGTGAGCCACCAGGAATCTGCCCGATAGGCATGGCTACACGCGATTCATTCGACCGCGCATACAGAGTGTCACCCCGCCAGAAGATCACCCCGGCACCGACTACGGTGCCAATTCTTAGAAAATCACGTCGAGTAATCATCCTTTTGCCTCCATCAAAGAGATATTCTGCGACGACTGCAACTAGGTGATGAGCCCGAATCTTGGATGAGATTGAGATCCACTGCCTCGACCGTGTTAAATCCAACGGTTGGAGTGAACACCGCTCCGCCTGCCAAGTGGCTCAAAGACACTATAAACAACACATATGCAGCGAATGGAAACAGGCTACCCTGTCGTGCAGATCAGCGAATGCTGGTAAGAACAGGAGCCAATTGCGACACAAACACGAGGAGAGAGAAAACCTTTGTCTGGGGGACAAACAGTTCAACGTCAAAATAGTTTGTACTTAACGTCAGTTCGATGTAAGAGAACTAAAGGATAGCGACAGGCACGAGGTGGTTATCAGGCCGGATGCCCAACGATGGCTTGAGGGGTCGCCAGGTGTAGGCAATCAGCCCAGCTATTAAGTTG
>JADLDO010000069.1 GCA_020846635.1 Caldilineaceae bacterium | reverse complement strand
TTCGGCGAACTGGGCTAGGCTACTCATGTACCCTGTTGTTGGACATAGCTGTGATTCTGATGGTACTCTGAAGTAGGGTTCTTAAGATTTCGAAGCAGCCAACAAACCAGCAGTAGGCAGAATTGAAAGGACAATCTACCGTGGTTGTCTATCCCGTCCAAGCGGGGTGGGTACGCCGCGCCGAGTGGATCTGGCGCGAGCGACCTGCACCTCCTCCTGGCATTGCAGGCGTCTTTGCCAATCTCCGTCCTTTTGCGCAAGAGAAGAACCGCTTTGTCTATTTTCGCAAAGCGTTCGACCTGAGTAGTGCGCCCCAAGCCGCAACGCTGCATATCTCTGCCGACGGTCGCTACCAGCTTTTTATCAATGGAGCGTTTCTGGGGCGAGGTCCGGCGCGCTGCGACCCTGCATTTCAATATTATGACAGCTATGAGATCAGCGCATATCTGCGCGCGGGCAGCAATGTGATCGCCGTGTTGGCCCACAGCTATGGACAAGATATGTCCTGGTACCAGTTGCCGCGCCATGAAGCAGCGCATATCCTTGGCTGCGGCGGCGTCTTTGTGCAAACCGATATTCGGCTTGGCAATGGCGATCTTCTGCCGCTTGACAGCGATGAGACGTGGCGCTATCTCGAATCAAAGGCTTGGCAGCAGGATACCTCGGGAGGCGGGGTCGGCTTTGTTGAAGTGTACGATGCCCGGCGCTCGCCGGTAGGGTGGCAAGCGCCCGAGTTCGACGACGCGAGTTGGGCGCACGCACAACTTCTGAAGGGGGAATACTGGCCGCGCACCCCGCCGGTGCGCCCTTTTCCTGTCATGGCGGCGCGTGACATTCCGCTTCTGCTCGAGACCCCGCGCCATGCGCTGCGCCTCCATCACTACGGTGAAGTAGCTGAGGTCTCCGGCCTCTCCACGTTGCCCGAGCAGATGGGGGCGGAAGCGCTTGGGCCGATTCAGACATGCCGCGCCGACCAGGTTGATCAACTGGTTGATGGCAGCGGTCCGGCAACGGTACAGACCACGCCGGGCAAGGCTGTCGCCCTAGTTTTCGATTTTGGGGCTACGGTGACCGGCCGTCCCAACTTCGATATCACCGCGCCGGCCGGCGCCATCATCGACATCGGCACTTCGGAGCGGTTGCAGGACGACCACGTCGAGCCGCGTTATTTCTCCTTTCTCACATCGGAGAATGTAGACCGGGTAATCACTCGATCAGGGCGGCAGCAATGGGAACGCTTTGAGTGGACCGGCTTTCGCTATCTGCAATTGACGATCCGCAATGCCGCCGAGCCGCTCACGCTTCATCAGGTATCGCTCAATTTCACATCCTATCCGGTCGAAGCGCGCGGTTCATTTGCCTGCTCGGACGAACTGCTGAACCGCGTCTGGCAGGCAGGCGCAACCACCCTTCAATTGTGTATGCATGATGGGTTTGAGGACTGCCCCCAGCGCGAACAGCGCCAATTTGTGGGGGATGCCTATATCGAATCTCTGACCAATTACGCCGCGTTTGGCGACCCCTATTTGATGGCCAAGTTTTTGCGCCAGGTTACGCAATCACAGCGTGCCGATGGGATGACCCAACCTGCTACGCCCAGCAATGACGCGGCTCAAAGCCTCATTACTATCACTGATTTCTGCCTCTATTGGCTGATGGCGATTCGGGAGTATGTGCGCTATACAGGCGACGCAGCCATCGTTGCCGATCTGTACCCAGGCATCGAAAGGGCGCTCGGTTGGTTCGAACGTTTTGTCGACGACGATCATCTTTTGAACAATCTGCCGCATTGGCTCTTTGTCGACTGGGCGCAGCTAGACAAGCAAGGGCAAAGCACGGTGATCAACGCCCAGTATGCGCATACCCTGGAAATGTGCGCGGAGTTGGACGAGATCGCCGGGTTGCCCGCACGCGGCCAGAGCAGGCGTGAGTTGGCAGAAGGGGTCAAAGCCGCCATTAACCGGCATCTATGGGATGAGACGCGCGGCATCTATGTAGATGCACGCGCCGATGGGGTGCAGAGCCGTCGCGTCTCACAGCATGCAAACGGCATCTGCCTGGCCTATGGAATTGCACCTGACGAGCGCCTGCCCAGGATCGTGGCCTATATCACCGATCCGGCACGCGTGAAGTTGACGGATACGGGCACCCATCTATACACCATGGAGCTTAGTCCGTTTGACGAAGAACAGGATGTGACCCTGGCCCAGCCCTTTTTCATGCACCACGTCCACCGGGGGCTGATTCAAACCGGGCAACTGACGTGGGTGCTTGACAACATGCGCACGCGCTGGGGTGCGATGTTGAAGGCGGGTAGTTCGACGCTATGGGAACACTGGAGCCCGCTTGCTTCGCAGTGCCATGCCTGGTCTACAACCCCCACCTACGACCTGTCGACCTATGTGCTAGGCGTTGCTCCTCTGGCGGATGGCTTTGCCGAGATCTCGATTGCGCCTCAACCCGGGGATTTGGCCTGGGCCGAGGGGCGCTTTCCCACGCCACGCGGCGACATCCAAGTTGCCTGGCGTTGGCAAGACCCGCTCTTTGAGCTAGTGATCGACGTGCCGGAAAGCAGTGCTTGCCAAGTCCTCTTGCCGATTGTCACCGCACAGGCCCATGTCAATGGTCAACTCGCTTGGGCAGCAGGCGAGGGTAGGCCAATGAGCGAACAGACGTCTGTGAGCGAACAGGCTTCCGGCCATCTACTTCTTCGATTTGCGCGCGGTGGGGCCTTTGTGATCGAAGCAAGGCGCATGGCTTAAGGCAAGACGTGCCAACACGATGGCGGTGGCGAAACGCGCCGGAGTATTTGACAGAAACTAGGCGGGTGGGTATACTATGGCCTGTTATAGCGGGCAGACTTTGCAAGACTTTCTGCTGCCGCGTGTCGGCCACGCTCGCGCCGCCGTACTTGGGGATAGGCTTCCAGGGCGGGCGTGTGGGCACAAGGAGGGATGGCCGAGTGGTCGAAGGCGGTTGTCTTGAAAACAACTGGGGCAGCAATGTCACCGGGGGTTCGAATCCCTCTCCCTCCGCCTAAGGAAGCGATCAAAGTCTGCTGCGGATGTGTGGGGAGGTCGCATAGCCCGGTCGAGTGCGCCCGCCTGCTAAGTGGGTAGGGGTGTTATACATCCCTCGAGGGTTCAAATCCCTCCCTCCCCGCCATAGTAGATAGACCTGTTTTGTGTATCATTGTGCGCCCGTAGCTCAGTGGATAGAGCGACAGGTTGCGGACCTGTAGGTCGGGGGTTCGAGTCCCTCCGGGCGTGCCAACATGACTCATCCCGGAGTTTGAAAGGATGAGTGGACAACAAAAGACCTCTTTGGTTCAATCGGGTGTGATGAGCAACCGAAAAGCACCAAGGAGGTCTTTTGTATGGAAGAGTATAGCGAAG
>JADLDO010000068.1 GCA_020846635.1 Caldilineaceae bacterium | reverse complement strand
ATCACTATGCCTTGAAGTCGAAGATTTATCTCTCGGCGCTGCGTTCCGCCTTTCAATCCCTGCACTCGATGGAGCCGCTTCGTCTCGTTCAAACTCCATCTACTGCGTAACATGAGTAAATATCTCTGAATGCCTGGCAGGTAGCCGCCTCATTCGATCCACATCGCTTGTGATTGGGTTTGCAGAAAGATGAAAGGACGTTGGGACCTCAAATAAAACACGCCGCACACCCTTCCCCCTCGCTTTCGTCAAGTACATCGAGGAGATAGGCAGACTTGGTCTTGGTGGCTTGGGCGCTGGTACGCAAGTGTTGTTCTTTGATGGCGCTGATGCGTTCCGGCTGAATCAAATCGGCCAGCGACTCGTCGTCCATCCATGTATAGCCGTCTTTTTCATAGGCCATGGCTTGGGTGAAGCGCTCCGGATGTTGCTCATAGAGCCAAACCCATTCGATCTTCTGTTGAAAGAAGCAGAAATAACAGCCGGAGCGGCTGCGGTTGTAAAGGCCTTTCTGCCCTTTGTGCTCAAATTCGATAGGTTCATAGTATTGGGGCATCCCCACACCACTCTCGTCGAGAAGGCGAAAGACGCCATCGCGGTCAACCACATCCTCGTTGTCGAGCAGGGGGAAGTCGTCCAGCCGGGACATGGGATAGTTCATCTGCTTGAGCGCGCCAAAGACCACATGGTTAAAGGTCGCCACGCCTAGATCGAGTAACAGCGTGAGCCGGCGCGCCTGCGTGAATTGCACCGTCGCGGGTCGATTGACCAACTCCTGCGCGGCCGCGCGTGTAGCGCCGCCAACTACCTCGCCATAGAGATCGGCCAGCGCAATACGGTGCTCTGGGGCAAATACTTTCGTGAGCACATCTTTGCTCCAGATATTGCGCCGGAAGGGAAAGATCGTTTGAATGTTGGGCTTATGCGAGATATAGCCTTCGCGGTCTTCATCACCGCGGATGGCGACATAAGAGATAGCCGGCACATCGCCCACGAAGAATTGCTCGAAAGGCTCCAGCTTCAGTTTGCGCGTGCACCAACGCGCTTGTACAGATGGCAGGTAGTTACCATAGAGCGTCAGGTAGTGGTCAAAGGGGTCCATAGGACTGCCCTTGGCCGCTTGGAGCCGCGTGATCTGCTTACCCAAAAAGACCTCAAGGTTGTCGATGAATGTATAGGTCTCATCCAGCTCTTTGCCTGTGTCCATGAAGTAGTACTGCATAGGCAACTGCGGGTAATGCAGCGTTAGGTAGACTGCCAAGGCCGCGCTGTCTTTCCCCCCCGAAATGCCAAGTACATGCTGAATTTCATTCATCGCCCATTAACTCCTGGAGCAAGCGAATCAACGCACCTGCGTTGATCATTTCATCGTCCGTCAAGTGATCGCGCAGGCGCGTCACCAATGCCGCAGCGTCGCGCTCTTTGCTGCGCGGCAAGCGGTGCAAGAGTTTGCGGCTGCCCAGCTGCGTGGTCGTAATCTCCAACGCAACCGGCGGCGCTTCGCGTGATAGGTCCGCTTCCAGCTCATTCAGCTCGCCCAAATTGTCCAACTCTTGCAGGGCCGCGCGCATCCGGGTGAATAAGGTTTGCTCATCCCCATCGACCATGCGCCGGATGTCGCGGTTGAGCAGCGCCTGGGTAATCGAATTGAGCCAGGCATCGCGATCGTCCAGCGGCGACAGCAAGCGCATGAGCAACGTACGCTGGCGCGGCAGCAATGCTTCGGCGCGCAGCGCGGTATAGCGCGCCATCAGCAAGTCACGATATTCGGGGAATTGGACGTTGGGCAGCCCCAGAATATCGAGCAGAAAGCGTTCGACTCGGTCAACCTGAACATCATAGCGCATTCGCAAAGCGCGTACTGACGTCTGCAACTGGGCGACAAAGGCCGCAACACGTTGCTCAGTGATCTCGCCTGCCGCCAAATCGGCAAAGCCCAACGCTTGCGGCAGATCCTCGAAGAAGGTCTTTTCCGGATCGGTGGCACTGGCGATGACCTCGCGCAGTGCCACCGATCTGGCGTCTAGGTCAGTCGTCTGCTGCGTAAAGGGCGGCAAGCTGCGATAGAAGGTCAGAAAGGGGCGAATGGTCTCGATAAAGCCGCTGTTGCTGATGTGTGTGCGCGAGTCTTGTTGCACGAACTTGCGTACACGGTTGAAGAATTCGAGCCGGACTCCATCCACCGCGAAACTTTTCACGCGGAACTTGTGCGGTTCCTTTTGGATCAGGTCAAGTGTCTCTGCAGTCACCTCTGGCGTGTAGACCCCTTGGTGATAGAGCGCCACGGCCTCGCGCTTGGCAAAGACAAAGGTCGGCACCCAAAAGTCGATTAGTCCACTCTTGAGCCTGAAGGGCGCACTGCGCAACCTCTCGGTCAACTGCGCCAGATCTTTGGGGGTGTGGCGCGTCTCGACCACGAATTCCTCACAAGCATCCCACAACAGGCGAAATGACGGCTCGGCCGGCCGCCCGAGGACGAATTGCTC
This sequence comes from Caldilineaceae bacterium, assembly GCA_020846635.1. Taxonomy (GTDB): domain Bacteria; phylum Chloroflexota; class Anaerolineae; order Caldilineales; family Caldilineaceae; genus QEUY01. Next base: position 7,645 of record JADLDO010000068.1, on the reverse strand, counting down.
TTCCTCTTGCCGGTGGATGCCGGTCTCTTGCAGGAGCGTGAGGTAGATGCTCTTCTCTGGAGGAAAAGTGTTTGGGTCAAAGCCGAGGTTCGGTGCCTGACACCCATCGACCAAGGCGCGGTAAAACGCCTTGCGCGCCGTGCCCACCGCTGACGAAACCTTATGCCGGTTCACCAGTTCGTTGCGATAGACGGGTGTCTTGGTATATACCACATCGCAAACCTGTGAGAGCAAATGATTGAAGCTGCGCCGATCGGGTACTGTGAGCGTGCGCCCGCACCATATCCAAGTCACCACGCTGGGGTCATAGAGCCCGTCCAACAACTGCCGGCTCAGTTCCTCAATCTCCTCGGCCTTCAGACGCTGCAATTCACGCACGCCGACCCGATCATCGCGGTTGATGCTTAGCAGGTAGTTGATCTTGTGAATCTCGTGCAACGTCTGACGAATTCGCTGCACATTGCGATAGACGCCATAGAGCACGGCAGGATGGCGCGGCGCGACGTGGGTGTGAAGCCGATCTACGTCCACACCCTGGCCGAAGACCAGATTGATAACCCCATCGGTAAACCCATCGAGCGGCACGATTCCCTCCGCGTCTAGGGGTTCATCGGAAAGGCGGAACTCGAAAAAGCGATGCGTCCCCTTGCGCAGACTTGTCGCCTTGGCTAAGACCAACGGGAACGTGAAATAAGGTTCCAATGGCCGTGTCAAGGCGACAACCGTGTCAACCTTGCCCTCAGCCTCGAGCAGCGCCAGTTCAATATTGAGGTCGGTGCCTTCATAGAGCACAAAGGAGTCTTTGAAACGCACATGGCGAAGTAGCTTGCGCGTCTCGAGTTCGCCGAGAGTTGCTTCGACTTCCGCAGGATCAAGACCGAGGGCAACCTCCCCGTAGTCCTTGAGGAATCTATCATTCACGCGCGCGCCATCGGGTGCAAAGATGTTGAGCAGCCCGATGACTTTGATCAGCTTGTACGCAACGTTGACCCTCGCCGGGTCCACATCCACTTCGGCCCGTTCCTGGGTGGTGCGAATCACTCCCCATTGCATGTAGTGGGGATTGTGTACCGAGTTGAGCAGGCTTTCATAGTTGTGGGCAAGATAGTCATAGACACAGACTAAGTTGAAAAAGGGATGGGCGTCACGATCGTAGTCGTTGATGCCGAAATAGTCATTAGCATGGAGGAAGGTAAAGAGCGAGCGCTCATTCTGACCATAGCGCTGCAAGGCTTGGGTCAAGACGGCCGCGCTCAAGATGTCAAAGGGAAAGAGCTTCGCGCCAAACTCCGGGGTCAGGCCGCGGCGATGGGGAAAGACGGCCGCCGTGTGGATGGCATCTATCAAACGCTTGAGTTGAGCAGGCGTAGGGAGATGGGCACCGTTCTTGGTGAAACCTGCCGCCAATTCAAGCAATTGTTCGACCGGCTCGCTGAAGATCAGTTCCTTGAGCCGCCCCTTGACCTTCTCCCATTCTTCACGCTGCTCGCGGCCAAGCCCCATAGCATAGGCGCTGAAGTTCTGATGCAGCACCGTGATCAGCATCAGGTCGCGGTCGGGATGATTGACCCACTCGGCCAATTGCTGAATGAAGTAGAGCTCGCCCTCTGGATTGACTTGGGCGGCATACTCCAGAAACTTACCGAACTCGTCAATCACGATGGCCAGCCCATGACCACGCTGCCGGGCAGATACATACTCCTTCTCGATCGCCGCAAGAATCGCATCGTCATGTGGCAACACGAGCAGTGCTTGGCCGAGCGCATCTCGCAGCGAGCCATAATGTCCCACCAGATTAACGAAGTCGACTCCGCTTAGCTCTGGCAGTAGCACATGTTTGGCTCCATGCGGATCGCCATTGCGCCAGGCGAAATAGTGCTCATCCCCATTCAACGTCCGCTCCAAGGCTAGCAGGAAGGCGGACTTACCGGTGCCGTAGGAGCCGATGACACTAAAGGCATGAATTCCCACTGTATAATCATCCACCAATTGGCGAAAGATACGCTCAGCGTTTGCCGTGGGAATGTATTGGAGTTCGCGGTCCGCATCGCGGACGAGATTAACTGAAGGCGAAAACTTGGGCATTTTGGTAGTAGCCCTCGAGTACGACCATCGGGTCGGGCCGGCGTATGAATTGAAGTTCGCGAATGCCGGCATTGTCTGTAAAGACGACATCCGGGGTGGAACTGACAACGCGATCGATATGCCGCTGCAACCCATTGCGGGTCAGGGCAAAGATATTGCCCACATTGTTCGGCCCGGCCATGAGTTGGGCAAATGAGAACGAATCGCCGCGGTTTTGATGCAGTAGAGCGAACAAAAGCACTTCAGTCGGCAACGCATCTCGATCCTTACTCTCAATACGATAGACGGTCTCACCCGCCTCATTGGCGCGCTCCATCCGCTGCACAAGGTACAAGTCGATCAAAAGCGCCACAAAGTCATCTTCTGGATTGGTGGTGCGGCCTGTCACGCTCAAATAGGTGCGTATCAGAACATCTACATCTGTGCGCAAAGTCTTGGGACTCACGTTAATGCCAGTCTCGCGATTGGTGCGATCCAGGAAATCGATAACCTGCTTGCGCGTAAAATCGATGCGTTGTTTACGCAGTTCATTAAACACAAGTGAATAGATCGAGGCGTGCTCGGTCACCAACAGCAGATAGTGGAGCAGCCAAAGTGTGCCGATATCCTCTAGATAGGGGTCATAGCCGTCGTCGGCCAGCAGGGCATGGGCGAGTTGCGTCAAGTTGCCGTCCGCGTCCATCAGTCCGAATGCGCGCATCCAGTATTGGATGGAAGCGACCATGTTCTTGCCCACGCCCAAGCGGACGATGGCGTCATTGCTGCTGAAATGTCCACCGGCGCGTACAAAGTCGTAACCTTTCTTCAGCCAAAACTGGCGGCAAGGAAACGATTCATGGCCGGAGAATGTGTAAGATAGCTTCATCGTAAGATTGATACTAGAGATGGCAGGTAGATCCGCAGCGAACTGCAAAGGTGGTTTGAGGCATGGCTGGCGACGTGGTGCAAATACGTAGCGTGATGAAACGGGCATACCGATTGTCTGTCCGTGGCCATCATACACTGAACGTATGTTTCTGCCAAGCAAATGCTGTCTCCCAATGTGTGTCCAGTTACCAAGTCTGTGCATTCATGGGCGGTACATACAGGTCATCAAATAATGGAGGACAGTCGCTTACAACTTTTGTCTGACCTACGCTCCCACAAATGATCGATTTTGAGGGCGGTCATTTTATACTATAATGGATAAGCGTTGTTTTCCAACATGTGCCGACACTGTTACAAGCGCCCAGTTGACGCACTAGCGCATGAGATTCGAATGTACGCATGGACTCCCCCGAGGCATTGAATACCCTATACACATCTCAGCGAGCCGATGATCTAGCCGCGGCACTCCAATCCGGCATGTACGTAGGCGTCACCGGCGCTTCACTTTGCTCCTCGTCCAGGATGGCGCAGCACGGTCTGCTCTTGGCGCAGATCGTGGCGACCCATCCACATCGTACCCAGGTTGACGTCACCATTTGGTCGGGGCAAACCCAACCCGCCGCGCAAGCGCCTGTGTACACGGTCTCTAGCGACGCGGTTCACCGTGTCCGGCTTGCCAAAGGCACACCCTATCGCCATCGCGCAAGTGGTGAAGTCGGCAGGGTCATATTTCCCTGCAACTTGGGAGAGACTTCGGGCGTACACCGCGAGTATTTTGTAGACAACGGCCACCATATCCGGGTCGTCAGCGAGCGTGAATTGGCCATTGCTGCCGAATGGTACGCGCCCGATTGTCTGCACCATCTGCAGAGCTATACGCTTTCTCGCCCGCAGGATACGTGGGAGCGGACGGACCTATTGACGCAAGTGGCGCAGATCAACGCCGCCACCGATGGTATTGCCGAGTTACTCGGCGCGCGCGTCAAGCTGTTGGTCCACCAAGCCGAGGTTGTACAACGTGTCCTCAATAGTAGTACGTGCCGCTTTATGTTGGCGGATGAAGTCGGCTTGGGCAAGACCATCGAAGCCGGGCTGATTCTCCAGGGCCTCCGTCGTGGTGCCCAGGTTGGGCGTGTGCTTGTGGCCGCGCCCGCTGCGCTTATCCAGCAGTGGAAGCGCGAGATGCATGCCAAGTTCCGCCTTGAACTTGGCATCCTAAGCGCAGACAATTTCGCTTTTGCCACTGGTCGCCCCCGCAGCGCGGCGGATGGCATGTTGGTAGCCTATGAAGAGCTGTCACGCTCGCCCACCATCCAACGCCACGTCCAAGCCAATGCATGGGACCTGTTGATTCTCGACGAAGTCCATAATCTGCGCCGAACCCCGCCGCTCTACGATTTTCTTCATACCCTTAGCGCCGGCGCGGCACGCGTGTTGGTGTTGACGGCTACGCCGGTAGAGCATCGCGCCGAAGAATATCTCTACCTGCTGCGCGTTTTGGATCCGGCACACTATGATCGCGTTGGTGTCCAAGAGTTCACAGCCATGGTCGGGGCCAACAAGGAGTTGCGCAGCACAATCGCCTATCTCGAACGTGGGCTTGCTGATCCCGCCGAGTTCTCTGTGTGCGAATTCCAGACCGAATTGAGTCAGATCATGCAGCAGTTGCCCGACGATCCTCGGTTAAGCCAGCTGTTTGGCGCGGTCGATCACAAGGAGGTCGACCGCGCCATCGCCAATGCACGCGCAACCCTAGCCTATCTCAGAGAAAACTATCGCATCGACAGCCGCGTCTTTCGCAACCGCCGCGCTGCGCTCCAAAAGACCGGACTGCCCCTGCCCACACGCGTGCTAGACCTAACGTATACTTACACGCCGGCCAATTTCGAGCAGAAAACGCTGCGGGCGCTGCACGACTATGCAGAGGCTTGTTTGGAATCTGCCCTTCCTACTGCACGCCCCGTCGATGTGCTGTGCACCTTTTTTCATGCCGCAGCCAGCAGCGCCGAAACCTTGCTTGCGCTCGTGCGTGTGCGCGCCGCTCGCCTGCGCGGTGACGTCGGTGCCGATGACCTGCTCAGTCCGGCCACGCTCCAGAAGATCAACGACCTATCCCCGTTTGCGGATGAATCCCGTCTGCTCGGTCGCATCGAGCAGTGGGCGCAGGTGTGGCGCGAGCAGACACATAAGGATCTCCGTAACGCGGCGGCGCGGCGTTGGCCCAAAGAATCGAGTAACCGGCTGCTCCAAGTCCTGCGCTGCGCGCGCGACTACATGAACAAAGGTCAGAAGCTGCTCATCTTCTCCAGTTGGGGCCCAACCCTTGACATCCTCTTCCAGGCATTGACCCACCGCGCTGGCCCCAACGCTGTGGCCGAGTTTCATCGCCGTCTCGACCGCGCTACGCTCGATTCTGAGGCGGATTGGTTTCAAAACGAGGAGAAATGCCAACTGCTCCTACTCGACGAGACCGGCGGCGAAGGGCGCAACTTCCAGGTTGCGGACGCCATCATCCATGTCGATCTGCCTTGGACTCCGGCGCTCCTCGAACAGCGGATTGGCCGCGTCGACCGCATTGGGCGGAGAGGTGAGGTGACCTCCATCGCTCCCCTGGCCTTGGGCACAGTCGAAGAAGCGCTCTATCGACTCTGGCAAGAAGGCTTCAAGCTCTTCACCGAATCCATGAGCGGCATGGAGATCGTACTCGAAGATGTGCAGCGCGAGGTCGCAGACACCTTTGCCGTCGATACCCGTCAGGGTTTACAACGCTTGTTGCCCGGGATGATCCACCGCGCAGCTGAGCTGCGCGACGAGGTGGACGAGGAGCGCTACTGGGATGAAGGGCGCATCGATTGGCGACGGCGACGTATATTCGAGGAATTTTCGGAAAGGTATGGTGACGGCGCTTGGCTCCGCGCACCTGTGCAGCGTGCCCTTCAAACGGCCGGATATCGGACGGCGCTGCGTCCAGCGACTAACATCGTTTTGGCGGCAAAGCCATCCTACCGCTTGGATGAAATCCCTGATTTTCCAACCGAGCGCCGCTCCAACTCGCAGGAGACCCGCGATATCATCCGCGGCACGCTGGACCGCACCACCGCGGTCGCCCATGAGAGCATCCGCTTTTTTGCACTCGGCGACCCTTTGGTCGACCAGATCACCGAACAAGCGACGCACAGCCCGGCACGTGCTGCAGCGATCTTGCGGCGCGTGCATGGACTGACCGCCAACTTAGCCTTCTTGGCGTTCACCTATCGCGCCGTGCTCGACCCGCGCCCCTGTTTGGTAAGAGGGTATACTGCCCACCATCTCCTACGCCTTTATACCTACTTGCCTACGCTCATCCGTACTGTCTACTTGGCGCTGCCCGACATGACCGTACTTGATCATAAGACACCGAGTCACGACCGCTACTTAAGAGTCTTGGCGGCTGCCCCCAACGACGATGACACCGACTTGGGTAGTGTAGATCAGATCGCACGGCTCAAACGGATGCGCCAGCCGTCCGAATGGAGCGCACTCATCGAACGAGGTCAGCAACGCGCAGAAGCCTATTTGCAGCACACTTGTGTGCCGTCGGCCCAAGAACTCGAAACTGCACGCGCAGAGCTATGGGCTGGAATCGAGAGTGAACAAGCGACGAGGCGATGGTTGGTTGGCCATGATACGGACGCCGCACACATCGCCCAGGCCGAACGGCTCGCCAATCTTTTACTCACCAGCTTGGAGCAACCGCTTTGGCTGCCGGAATCCGCCGTTTTCTGGTACCTGCAAGGTCGCAAACGTGAGTGAGCCGTCCACAAACCTCGATCTTTGGCGCACGCGTATAGCGCACGTATTGGCGGATGTCGACACGGCTCCACGGATCGTCGCCGAACTCCGTTGTGAACAGCACAGCCTGGAAGGCCACGCGCGCATCGTGAGCCGCACCGTGATTCGGCTTGCCCTCGCCTATCTCGACTTTCGAAACGCCGCACCCCAGGCCGAGCGTCGAACCGGCCCGGGCGATCTGGTGGCGCTGCTGCGTCAGCTGATTCGCCTGCTTGGCGGCGGCTGTACTGTCCCGGCGTCACTTTGGCACTCCCTGCGGGACCATGCCGAAGCTGCAGGCCTGATCGGCGAAGTACGCAGCGACGACGCAATCCACATCTACGCCAATCCGTGGCGCGCCGATTGGCTTGACCACAGCGAGCGTGTCGATGAACTGGCCCCGCGCAGCCTTGGCGACGACTGTGTGGCCGACGGCATGCTCTACGCTATGAGCCGCGACAGCGGTGTACCGTGGACAACCTATCGTTCGGCCGCACAGAAGGCCGCGGTCGACTGCTGGTTTCACGCGCCTCCCGGCTCGACCACCTTGGTCACGCTGCCCACGGGAAGCGGCAAGAGCATGTGTACGCTGTTGCCCGCGTGGTTTGACTCGCGCGGGGGGCGCCGCAGCCGTGAATCGACTTTGGTCATTGTGCCCACGGTCGCCTTGGCGCTAGATCAAGAACAGCAGGCCGCTCGTTTTTTTGCCTATGCGCGCGGTGAACAAGCGCTCCCTACGGCGCGCATTGGCGATACCCCGGCCCAAGCCAGGGCAACGATCGAAGCCGCCATCCGAGACGGACAGATGCCGGTCATCTTCACCTCGCCCGAATCGCTGCTGACATCCCACCTGTACGACGCCGTGCTCTACGCCGCCCAACGT
>JADLDO010000067.1 GCA_020846635.1 Caldilineaceae bacterium | reverse complement strand
TCTTGACATGCTCGCTTTCGCTCAGGAACTTACTATCGCCTTCCAAAATGATCCTCCCGTTTTCGAGGACGTAGCCCCGGTCAGCCAGTTCCAGAGCATAGCTAGTATTTTGCTCGACAAGGAGCACCGTCATTCCAAGCTCTTCTCGAAACAGGCGGATCTTCTCATAGATTTCGTCCACAAGCTTCGGCGCAAGACCTAATGAAGGCTCATCCAGCATGATCAATTTGGGGCGCGACACCAGCCCGCGTGCCAGCGCCAGCATCTGGCGCTCACCGCCGCTGAGCGTTTTTGCAAGCTGTTCCTGGCGGGCCTTTAGCACAGGAAAGATGTCATACATGGTATCCAAAGACCCTGTATTCAACACCTTCCGGTTGCTGAAAGCTCCCATCAGCAAGTTGTCATACACGGACATGTTTGAAAAAGGGCGGCCGCCCTCGGGCACATATGCCAGGCCTTCGCGTACCACGGCGTCCGAAGGCCACCCAGCAATCTGTTTCCCGTTATACTCGATTGTTCCCGTTCTCGGTTTCACCAGACCGCTGATGGCCTTGAGCAGAGTGCTCTTGCCCGCCCCATTCGGCCCGATGATCGCAACGGTCTCACCGTCATCCATGTGAAAGCTGACCTGGTGCAAGACGGGCACCTTGCCATAACCTGCCTCTAATTCAGTGATGCTAAGCAACATAGGCGGTTCTTTTCCCCAGATAAGCTTCCATCACCTTAGGATTGGAGCTAATCTCTGCCGGTGTGCCAGTGGCGATCAGCTCGCCCGAATCCAGGACGAAAAGCCGCTGGCAAATACCCATGACCATTTGCATGACGTGCTCCACAATACACAGCGTGACGCCCATCTCCAGGTTGAGTTTTCTGAGGATGTTCATCAGTCCAACCAATTCCGTGGCGTTCAAACCCGCACCGGCCTCATCCAAAAGCAACAGGTCTGGGTCAGTAGCCATCGCCCGCGCCAGCTCGATGCGCCGCAGGGTTGCCAGCCCCAGGTCGCCGCATGGCTTATCCCGAAACTCTCTCAGCTCCGTGAACTCCAACACTTTTGCCACCTGGCCGCTCACGCTCTTTTCTGAGTGCCGGTTGTACGCGCCAACCCGCACTGCCTCGGCCACCGTCATGTGGGCAAATGCGCGCGTCACCTGGAACGTGCGCGACATGCCCAGCCTGCAAATCTTGTGAGGCAACCACCCGGTGATTTCAACTCCTTTTAGGAGTATCTTGCCTGAAGTTGGCCTTTCGAGCCCGGTGATAGCGTTGAAACAGGTCGTCTTGCCTGCCCCATTTGGCCCGATCAGGCCCACAATCTCTCTGGGAAAAATCCGCAAGCTGATATTTTGGTTTGCCAGCAGGCTGCCAAACTGGACGGTCAGGTCAGATACCTGGAGTATCGGTTGGTCGCTCAAGGTTAGTCTCCCTCACAAAAAGGGCTCGGACTCTTGTGTACGCATTCTGCATTAGTGCGGCGATGCCGCGGGGGCTGTACAGCGCCACCAGGATCAATACCGTGGCGTAGACTACCATGTACAACCCTTCCAGTCCGCCTCCCAACCGGGCGCGCAACAGCTCACGCGCGCTGACCAGCAAGATTGCCCCCAGCATTGGTCCGTAAGTGATCCCCATGCCTCCCACAATTCCCAGGATGGCGACCTCCGTGCTTAGCACGCCGCTAAAAGCCCTTGGCGACAGGTTGCCTTTGATACACACATCCACCCCGCCGATCACGCCTGCCATAAAGGCGTAGATCAACAAAGCTTTGATCTTATTCCCGCGCGCATCGACACCGAGCACCTCGGCTGCGTCCTCATCCTCTGCTAAAGCCAGCAAGGAATATCCCAGCCGGGTGCGGCGCACCCGATAATTGACCAGCAGCGCGATCAGCAGTATAACCAGCAAGATGTAATAAAACGGCATGTAGGTGCTGAAGCGCAGGTGATAGAACGACCATTCGTGATAAGGCAGCAACCGCTCAGTCGGACCGCCAACACTCTCCCACATCGTGAATGTTACCCTGAGCACTTCAACTAATGCCGCGGAAGAAAGCGCGTACCAGACTCCGCCTACCTTAAAGCGAAAAAGTGGTGTGCCGACGATGAGCGCCAGTCCCATGGCAAGGATGCCGCCGAGGAGCATCCCCGCCCAAGGGGTGATGTTCCAACGCAGCAACAGTGTCCCGGCAGTAAAGGCGCCGATCCCCAGGTAAGCCCCAGCCGATAGATCGAGCTGTCCACCCATGCCGCCAATGACGTTCCAAGCCGTTGCCAAGGCGGCGTAGAGCAAGACACTTGTGGCCAGCAAGGTAGCATAGTTATCATCGCGCATAACGAGCGGGATGACCGTTGCAAAGGCAAGCAGCAGCAAGATCAGGATGTTTCGCGCTGAGAACAAGGTTTTCAGTTTCACTGTTTCTTCCCAAAAATGCCCTTGGGCCTTACCCACAGAACAACGATGAAAATGAGGTAGATGACCAGCAATCGAGCCCTTGGATCCCAAAAAGCCATGGTCAGAGTTTCAGCAGACCCGATTATCAGGCCGGAGAACAGTAGCCCTACCGTCGAGCCCAGCCCAGCCAATGCCAAGACGACATAACTGAGCAGACCAAAACTGACCCCCATGACGGGGCTAACCTGTTGGAAAGTCATCAGCAATCCGCCCGCGATAGCGGTCAGCGCCGTACCCAAACCGAAGGAGAGCGCATAGATCCTTTGATAATTGACCCCCATCAAGGACGACACATCCAGGTCGTCTGAAGCAGCCCTGATTGCCCTGCCTGGCCAGGTTTTACTCAGAAATACCGACACCAAGAAGATGACCACCAGGCTGATCACAGCCGCCAGTAAGCGTGAATTCAACACTGTGATATTACCAATCAGGAAGCTGCCCTGGATCACCGATGATTGCAAGGCTTTGGGTTGTGCCTGGAACAGGACCTGGGCTGAGGCGCGTAGAAAATACATGAGCCCAACCGTTGCAGCAATCTGAATAACGTAACTGTGCCGTAAAGTCCGCCGTATCATGGTGTGGTAAATGATGATGCCAATTAGGAACAACAAAGGGAAGGTGATCAACGGCGTCGCTAAGGCATCCCAGGCGAGGAGCGTGGCTACCCAGAATGTTGCATACATGGATACCATCACAAAATCGCCGTGGGCAAAGTTGACCACGTTCATCACCCCAAAGACCAGGGCCAAACCCAGGGTGATCAGGGCGTAGATAGCCCCCAGCATGGCTCCATCCAGCAGGCTCTGGATAGCAGTCTGGATCATAATGATCGTTATCCTTGAGAGGTCCGCCTCCCTCCTGCACCGGAGGGAGGCGGAGTAAAGGTTGGAGTCTAGCGGGTGTTATCCACTCTCGGGAAGATGACTTCTGCTTCAGCGCCTTCCAGAGGCCAGACGATCTTGGGCTCACCGTTCTGCACCTGCAAGACCACGGCAAATGCATCGGGGTTATCCCCGGCGCCATCGAACTTGATGTGGTCGGCCGGGTAGGTCTCGATGGCCGGACCCGATGTCAGGTCTAAGGCCAGAAATGCGGAGCGCAGATTCTCGGGGTTGAGCGGGTCATCCGGGAACATCTGGCCGGAGAGTTCCAGGGCTTCCTTGAGAATCCACATGCCGTAGTAGTTCATCCCGGCCGCCTCGGTCGGGATGTGCCCGGTCTGGGCTTTGAAATCCTCCACGAACTTCTTGTTCTGGGGCGTGTCCTTGGCCGGGTTGTAGCTATAGGTATTGGTGTACCCCTCCGCTATTGCGCCCAAAGCCTCGATGGATTGCGGGTCTGTGAACCCCGAGGCGCCCATTCCTGCGATGAACAGCGGGATCTTGTTGGCATCATAGAAAGCCTTGGCAAACACGATGCCGTCATTGAAATAGGGACACTGAACAACGAAGTCTGCGCCCGAGTTCCAAATCTCATTGACGATCGTGGAGGCGTCGGTGATGTCGTAAGGGTATTCCTTTTGGTAGACCGTCGTCAGGCCGTTGTTGATGGCCGCGTTCAGGGCTCCAAACGTGTTGGCGCGGCCAAATGCCGAGTCTTCGTTGATAATTGCCACCGTGTCAATTTCGACGCCTTGTGCCTTAGCGATATCCATTACAAAGTTCACAGCGGTGGCGCCGTGTGCGCTGGCTTTGGGGGCGGGTCGGAACAGGTAGCGACGCCCGGCTTGCGTCACCGAATCCACCAGGGCATCTGCCACCAGGATCACCTTTTCCCGGTCGGTGACTTCGGATGCCGCCGCCGTCATACGGCTGATGTAAAGGCCCAGGATGGCGACCGGGTGATGCTTGCTGATGATGCTCTCGGCGCCCAGCCGAGCAGAGTCGGCATCTTCTCCAGCGTCTTCCGTCACAAGTTCGATGGGCAGCCCACCCATGGATTCAATGCCACCCGCCTCGTTGATGTGCCTGGCGGCAATTTCGATGCCGATCTTGGCTTCCTCGCCAAAGACGGCATGCGCGCCGGTGAGTGGCTGAAGAATCCCAATCACGATCGAATCGGGCAGTTCCACTTTGACCGGTTCGGGTGGCTGCGCTGTAACGATGATCGTCTCGGGAGTCCCTGCAACCACGCGTGTAACTTCAACCTGGACAATCTGGGTTGAAACCGCAGGAGTCGGGGTCGCGGCTGGGGTACACGCGTTCAGCAAAAGCGCTCCCAGCACAATCGCAAAGGCCAGCGTTTTCATAGGCTTCTTAAACATGACTTCTCCTCTCGTTTGGTAGGTCCGGTTAGTAGGCTAGAGTCAACGAGCACAGGATGCTGTTTTGCGCCAGACTCCTCCTTTCCGTCCTCTCTCTGGGCGTGCGTCATGACAGGATCGGATCAGCCGGCGATTCTAACGTCGGCAAGAAGCGTCCCTGTCCGGGCTGTGCTTGAATCTCGCCTTGCCACAACACCCGCTTGCCTCGTTGAAATGACATCATGGGCCATCCCAACGTGGTGAGCCCTTCATACAGGGTATAGCCAACATTGCTATGCTGGTTGTCCGCCTGAATGGTAAATTCGCGATTTGGGTCAAATACAACCAGGTCCGCATCCGAGCCGGCTGCCAGAGTGCCTTTGCGCGGATATAACCCAAAAATGCGCGCCGGGTTCTCGCACAACACCTGCACCAGCCGCACGACGCTAATATGCCCCCGATTTACGCCGCCGTCGTAGGTTACCGGCAAGAGTGTTTCAATCTGCGGGGAGCCGAAACCCTGCATCAAGAAATCGCCCGATACGTCCTTAGCCTTGGGGGCGTGGTCAGAAGCGACAACCGAGAGCGTGCCATCCCGCAAGCCTACCCACAGGGCTTCGCTGTCCTGCGCCGTGCGGATGGGCGGGCCGATCTTGGCCAGCGCGCCGCGCGTCTCGAGTATGCTCTCTGTCAGATTAAGGTACTGGGGGCAAGTCTCGGCGTATACCGGCAGACCCTCTTCCTGCGCCATACGGATAGGGCGCAGGGCTCGCTTTGCGGTGACATGAGGGATGTACACTCGGCAGCCGACCACCTCAGCCAGGCGAATGGCGCGAAAGATGCCTTCTTCTTCTAGCGCTGGGGGCCGCGATGCGTTGAAGAACCTAGCCGATGCCTGCGGACCCTTTAGAAACTTGTCCTCCAGGTAGTCGATCGCCCCACCATTCTCACAGTGGACGATCGCCATGCCGTTGTGCTCTGCCAGAATGTCCATCGCCTTGATAAGCTGATAGTCGTCTGTATACCAGCCCTGCTTCAGGTAAGTTAAGAAGAACTTGAATGTGCGCACGCCCAACGTCATCACCCGCGGGATCTCGGGCACCTGCTTCGGCGCTTCGAACATGCCCCCGTGCAGCCCAAAATCGAGCAAGGAACGCCGCTGGGCGTCGTGCAACATCTCCTCAACCTTTTGCAGCAAACTGTCCCCGGTGCGCGCGTAGGCAAAGTGCAACAGCGTGGTGGTGCCGCCGTAGGCGGCAATCCGAGAGCAGGCTTCGACATCGTCCAGGTAAACCGGGTGGACGTGGACGTCGATGATGCCCGGGAAGATATACTTGCCGCTCACGTCCAGTACTTCTCGAGCGCCTTCGCGGGGCAAGCTCGGCTGAATGGCTGCGATAGTTTCTCCCTTGACGCCTATGTCCGCGCGGCGCATCCCCGCACCAGTGACGACTGTCCCGCCAACGAGAAGCAGATCGTGTGCCTGGCTCATCGGCTGGCTCCAACCTTGTCGTGGTTCAAAGCTGCCACTATTTTGCCCGGCGTGATCGGGATTTCGTTGATGCGCACGCCAATGGCGTCCGCCACCGCGCGGGCGAAAGCCGGCGCTGCGGGAGTGAGCGAAGGTTCGCCGATCCCCTTGGCGCCAAAAGGCCCTACTCCTGTCCCAGACTCGAGGATAATAGCCTGGATCGGCGGAAAATCCATCGACGTCGGCACCAGGTACTCGGATAGAGATGGCGTTTGGATGACGCCCTCCTTGACGATCAGATCTTCGATGGTGGCATAGCCCAGACCTTGCACTCCGCCGCCAACCATTTGCCCTTCGACAGTGGCCCGGTTGATCGCCCGGCCGGCGTCGTGACAGCTTACAGCTTTTAGGATGGTGTACTCGCCGGTCTCTGTATCCACAGCCACTTCGACGGCAAAAGCGCCGAAGGTGAAGTCTGGAAAGACCTGCCCCTGCCCGGTCTCAGGGTCGATCGGAGTGGTGAATGGCGCCCGAAAGATGCCCAAGTTTGATAAGTGCAGCCCTTCAGCGGCGCAGAGCTTGATCAGGTCTGTCAGGTCTATCGATTGGGATGGATCGCTTTTGACAAAAACCTTGCTGTCGGCGATGTCGAGTTTATCCATCTCCTCTTCGAAGTGCTTAGAGGCGCGATCAAGCAAAACCTTCCGCACGTTCGTGGATGCCAGGAGGGCGGCATTGCCAGACATATACAACTGCCGGGTAGCAGTGGTTGTGCCCGCCAGCGGGGTTAAAGCCGAATCGGTGCAATAGATCGAGACTTTCTCCAACGGCACGCCCAGCACCTCCGCGGCAATCTGGCACAGGCTATTAGCCTGACCGCCTCCGATGTCAGGTACGCCAGAGCGGATGGTCACTGTGCCATCCAGCTCCAAGCCGACCCATGCCTGGGAGGTGTCGTGCAGCCAAGTGATGCGTCCGTAGCTCTGGAAGTAAGACGCAAAGCCCTGCCCGACCTTGATGGATCCCTGGTTGGGCGTTTTTTCGCCCAAAGCTGCCGCGGCGCGCGTGGCAGTCTCCTCCAGCCAGGCTGCCCCAGCGATGATCTGTCCGGTTGAAGTGCGGTCGCCGACCCTCAAATAGTTGACCCTGCGCACCTCCAGTGGATCGAGCCCCAGCTCATCGGCAATCGCATCCATTTGCTGTTCGTAAGCAAAGCAAGCTTGCGGTCCGCCAAAGCCCCGAAACGCGCTGGTGAACGGGTTGTTGGTGGCTACCGAGTAAGCATCGACCAGCAGGTTATCAATCCGATAGGGGCCGGGGGCCATCACGGCCGCATAGAGCAGCACATACGGGCTGAGATAAGGGTAAGCGCCCGAATCGGAGATCATCTCGATCCTGGAGGCCGTGATCCTGCCGTCCTTCTTTACGCCTGTATGGTGCCTAATCATGAACGGATGGCGTTTAGAGTGCGCCAGGAAGGACTCCTCGCGCGTGTAAACCAACTTCACCGGGCGGGAAGTGTGCTTCGCCAGCAATGCCAGGTAGATTTCGACGGTGATGTCTTCCTTGCCTCCAAAGCCGCCTCCAACCATCGTGCCCTGGATGCGGATCCTATTCTGAGGCACGCCCACTGCGCGGGCGATGCTGCGGAAGTGCTCGACAACCTGGGTGGAAACGCGGATCGTGATCACGCCCTGCTCGTCGATCCAGGCGACGCCGGCCTCCGGTTCCAGGTAGGCATGTTCCTGGAAGGGCACGCGAAAGGTATTTTCTACAATCAGATCAGCCTGTGCCAAGCCGTCGCTCACGTTGCCCTTGTGGATCTTCCAGTGGCTGACGAGATTATCCGGCGCATAGACCACCGGAGCGCCCGGCTTCATCGCCTCCAGCGGATCGTACACGCCTGGCAATGGCTCATATTCGATTTCGATCAGCTGCAATGCCTTGGCGGCAATTTCGAGCGTCTCCGCCGCTACCAGGGCGATCGGCTCGCCGTAGAAGCGCACCACTTCCGATGACAACACCGGCACGTCAGAGCCTTTGCGCTGCTTCTGCCCGGTCTGTCCGGGCATATCGCTGACCAGCCTGGCGTTCGGCACGTCTACGCCAGTCAGAACGCAGGCGACGCCCGGTAGCTGGCGCGCCTTGCTCACGTCCAGGCGCACTATCTTGGCAGAGACCTGGCTGCTGCGGAAGACCTTAGCGTGCAGCATGCGCGGCATTGAGAAGTCCCCAGCATAGACCGTGGCGCCAACGGCTTTGCCCATAGCATCCACCTTGCGCAGCGGCTTGCCCACCTGGCGCAATTCGGGTAATTCCACGGGCGGGAGGGGCTTTATCGGGTAATTCATGCCTCAACTCCCGACGCCAGGCTCTCGGCGACTGATTGGACGGCGCGCACGATCTGACTATAGCCCGTGCAGCGGCACAAGTTGCCTGAGATCGCATCGCGGATGTCTGTTCCCGATGGGTGCGTGTTGTGGTCCAGGAGCGCCTTTGAGGCGATGATCAATCCGGGCGTGCAATACCCGCACTGGATAGCGCCCTCACGTGCAAAGGCAGCCTGCAAGGGATG
>JADLDO010000066.1 GCA_020846635.1 Caldilineaceae bacterium | reverse complement strand
GCAGACTATGTAGCGTCTGTGAACATTCGCAGACGGGCTGCTGTAAACCAGCCAAACGTCCCGACTCCACAGGGTATCGTGTAGCGTCAGGGACAAAGCCCCCGGATTTATCCGTGGGGTTGTTTACTGGTTTTTCTGCAAATCGATGTAGCGACGAATGGTCGCTTGCGAGATATGGCCGACAGATTCGCAATAGTACGAACGGGTCCACAGCGTAGGCAAGCGGCTTTTGAGCTTGGGAAATTCTTTCCTCAACTCGTGCGAGGAATAGCCCTTCAACTGTTGGACAATGTAGTGTGCCGGCAACGTAGGGGGAGCTTTGACAAACAGATGCACATGATCGGGCAACACTTCCATACTTTCGATATGCGCGCCGATGCTTGCCGCCTTTTCGCAGAGCAATTCTTTCAGCCGTTCGGCAACGGCGTTGACCAGCACCTTGCGCCGATATTTCGGACACCAGATCAGGTGATAGCCAATGTTGTAGACCGCTTTGTTGCTCGTTGTCCATCGCCCGTTTGCCATACCGGAAGTGTAGCAAATTGTTATGCTTCCGGCAAATATATACTGTGTGGCTCAGATGTAGCGGGCATTCATCCAACGGTTAAAACACGTTGGCTTTCTGCCCGAAAGGAGTCGTAAAGGAAGATGGAGCATGCGAATGTTGCCTTATAATGAGGCGGATAGGGATTGAGCCTCTGGGCAATATCATCCCACGCGAAAGTACGCGGACTTCCATTGGGTGTCCCGTCACGAGGCCGTGCAGACAACCACCTTCGGGGGGCCGGCGGAAGACAGCCGTAGGGTCTGATGGGAGTGGGCCTGCCCCTCCTCCCACTCTATCTGTGGACGCTACGCGCTGACGAATCCTCAGACAGACTGTGGTGGAGCTACACCGGTATCGTGAAGGTCTTGGTAACTCAAGACCGGGTTCTTCACGGGGCCTTTTGGGATGCTTGCGCCGCTTGCGCTCAAAGGTGCATGATTTGTAACAACGGGGCCTGAAAACAGCTAAATGCGACCCACTCTACCCGATCGCAAAGCGGGCGCTCAGCACCATCAATCCACTACGCCTGCCATTACCCCAGTCTTTTCGCTGTTGCCCGGTGCAGATCAGATTTTAGCCGCTGCGGCAACCGAAAGCGGGACGAGCGCGCGCGCTTATCGCCTCCACCTGATGGCGCATCGCCTTGATCTGGTGACAGGCTTCGACGATCTGCTGGCGCTGGAAGCCATTGATTTTAGCCCATTCGACTATCAGATCCGCGCCGCACGCACGGTGTTACGGCGCTTTCGGGGGCGTGGCTTGCTCAGTGACGAAGTGGGATTGGGGAAAACCATCGAGGCCGGCCTGGTCTTGAAAGAGTATCTGCTGCGCCAGATGGTTCAGCATGTGTTGATTCTCACGCCGCCGGGGTTGGTCGAGCAATGGCGCGAGGAGTTGACAACCAAGTTCGACATCCCCGATTTTGTCACCAGTAACGACGATGCCTTTCGTGCCCAGGGCTCCGAGGCTTGGACGCATTTCCCACGTGTGATTGCCTCGTTGGCTACCGCACGCCGGCCAGAGCATCGCCAGGTCATTACCGCCGAACTGTATGATCTAGTCATTGTGGATGAGGCTCACCATCTCAAAAATCGCGCCTCGGTCTCCTGGAAGTTGGTCAACGAGTTACAAAAGCGCTTTATCCTCCTGCTGACAGCCACCCCGGTCCAGAACAGCCTAAATGAACTCTATAATCTGGTCACCGTGCTTAAACCGGGGCAGCTAAAAAGCCCGAAGGAGTTCCAGTGCGAATTTGTGGTGCGTGGCGACCCACGCTTGCCTAAGAACCGCGGCCGGCTGCGCGAGCTGCTGCGCGATGTGATGGTGCGCCATTCGCGGGGGCAGATTGCACTCCAGTTGCCGCCGCGGCGCGCCCACACCGTCCAGTTGCAGTTGTATGACGACGAGCGCCACCTTTACGACGGGATCGCCGCGTTGAGTCGGCAAATCTTGAGCGACGGTACGGTGACCAGCAGCCACCGCTTGGGCATACGCACCCTATTGCGCGAAGCCGGCAGTTCGGCGGCGGCCACGGTCGGCACCTTGCGCTCCCTGGCTACGGTGGACAAGTTGGCCACGTATCAAACAGAACTGCGAAGGTTGGCCGACCTGGCGGAAAGTATACAGGCTTCGGCCAAGGCCGATGCGCTGCACAAAGTGTTGCAAGCGCAGGCCCAAAGTGGTGTCAAGCAGGCGAAAGTGCTTGTCTTTACCCAGTTCCGCGCCACACTAGATCTGCTGGCCACACGCCTGCAAAGCTGGGGTATCCCCTTTGCGCTCTATCATGGCGAACTGAGCAGCCAACAGAAAAATCGGGCGATCCAAGATTTTCATGCTAATTCGCCCGTATTGCTCTCGACTGAGGCAGCGGGGGAGGGCCGCAATCTCCAGTTTTGTCGCGTCCTGGTTAATTTTGATCTGCCGTGGAATCCGCTGCGTATTGAACAGCGCGTGGGCCGGATTCACCGCATTGGCCAGACGCAGCCGGTGGATATCTTCAATCTGGCCGCCAAGGCGACTATTGAGGAATATGTGCTTGACATTCTGGACCGCAAACTCAACATGTTTGAACTGGTGATTGGCGAAATCGATATGATTCTAGGGCAGTTGGCGGATGAGCGGGACTTTGAGGAGATGGTGGTCGAGCTCTGGACCCAGGCGCAGACGGATGAACAGCTTGCCGTCGGCATGGTGGCGCTAGGCGATGCCCTGGTGGCGGCGCGTACAGCCTATCAGCAGACGAAGGAGTATGACGAAGCGCTCTTTGGGGAGGATTTCAGGCCAGAATGAGCGACCAATCGCCGGGAGCGCGCCCGGGGCAGGATTTCCGCGCCTTAGGCGGCCAAGCGCGGTTTCATCTGAGTGAGTTTGTGCTCGGCTATTTGGAAGAAGCGGGCAGCGTGGTGATGCCGCCTGAATTTGGCGTCTGCGAGGTCTTGATGCCGGAGGAAATAGCTGCCGGCCTGTCGCTTGACGAGCATATTCGCCTTGCCTTTACGCCGTCAGCGCAAAGCGCGCCCAGCGGCGGGGAGGAGGATCCTTTGGGCGCAGCGGACGCTGTCTTACGCCTAAGCGTCAACCACCCCTTGGTGGAGAACATTGCCCAGACCATTACACGCCAGCCTGCCAACGTGCGCACCTTTATTCGTGGGGTGCGCACCGAAAAACGAGGTCTAGCCGAGCTGGCGCGTCAGCACTTTGGCCTGGCGAATGCCCGTATGGATGAGTTGCCTGCGACCCAGGAAGAGGCCGTCCGGCATCACTATCTACTCTGCAATTTCAAGATCACGTTACTCAGCGAGGAGAAGCGGGAGGAACTAGCCGTTGTCGTAATGGATGTGCAGGCCGGCCATGCGGTGGATGACCCTGTCATTCTCCAACGCCTGGAGATCATTGATCCAGAGCCGGCTTTTGCGGAATTGCCGGTCGCGCCACTCCGCTGGCAGGAACCGGAGCGCGCCCAGACGGCTATGCGCCCAGAGGGCGCCCGCGCGCGCGAAGCCCTTGCCCTTGATACGCTCCAGGCGCTGCTGCCGCGTGCGGAAGCTACACTCCGTGACAAGCTGGCCGACCAGATTGCGGCGCTCGCGGCGCGCATGGAGCGTCAGTTGATGTTGGATCTGGCGCGGATCAACGACTTTTATGACGAGATGACCAGCGACCTACAGCGACGTCAAGCACGTCTCTCGCCTGATAACGCCGAACGCGGGCAGGGACTTGCCGACAAACTCGTGATGTTGGAGGCTGAACGAACAGCCAAATTAGCGGACGCACGGAGCCGTTATACTCTGCATATCGAGATGCAGCTGGTCAATGTGCTGCTCGCCACCCAGCCCAAGGTTATCCTGCCCATGTCCATCAGCAACCGTACCTCGACCATTACACGCACGGTTGTCTGGGATCCATTGGTGCATCGTTTGGAGCCGCTAGTCTGTGATGTGTGCGGGCAACCGGGCGAGAGGTTGCATTTGTGCGCAGGCGGCCACTTGGCGCACGCCGCTTGCCTGGCGCCCCAGTGTGTCGATTGCAGGCGCGCCTTTTGCCGGCTTTGTGCGGCGCAGATCGCCGAATGTGTCGTTTGTCATCGTCCGGTCTGTCGCCCCAGTTTGATCCAATGTCCCACCTGCGGGCGCGGCACATGCGGCGAACATCAACAGTTGTGCCATGCTGCGGGGGGCCGGCCCGCCATCTTGCCTGAACCAGCCCCCAGTAATCTTCGGGAGCCCTCTGGACGCGCACCCTTGGGCGAGGCCGCCGCCTCGATAGCGACCGCGCGCCCTTCGGGCGCGGGCGCGCTGCTACCCCCAGCGCAGCCGCCGGCTGCCAAGCCGCCGGCCCGAACCAGGTCCAAGTCAGGCGCTGCGAATTCGGCTGGAAACGCGGTAACCATGCGTGGCAAAGCCAAATCCCCACCAGCAGAAAAGCCCAAACCGACAGTGAAGGGTATACGTGTCGATGTCCAAATTTACGAAGAGGAGCTAACCCTGGTGGCGTTTGTCATGCGTTCCACCAACCGCGTGCTGGCCACCCGTTCGTTTAGGCTGACGCCCCAGGGGATTTTGGTCCACTGCCAGTGTGAAAAAGACCCCTGCCCAGCCCACGGCTATTTCTATCGCCCTGCTTCACCGGCCGCGATTACGGAGCAAATTGCGGCTCAGCTCAGGGCGTTACAGCAGGAGTATTTCGTCCCATCGAAAAAGGTGAACTACTACTATCAGCGGTTTGGTCAGATTCAAACAGAAACGCGATTTGTGTTGCCGCCGGCCTGGCACGACCCGGCGCGTCTGACCGAAGCCCAACGCGGTTTTGACCATCTCGGCCGCGAATAAGGGGGGTG
>JADLDO010000065.1 GCA_020846635.1 Caldilineaceae bacterium | reverse complement strand
CGAGCATGGACGAGAGTGGATGTCTACCGTAGACACCCACCCACCGCGCCAGACGCGAGATGGTTCACTTGTGGCAAGGGCGCCGCACTGGTCTAAAGACGTTAAGGTCTATTCGGTTGCGCTAAAGAAAGGGTTCAGCCCCTAGTAGCGGAAATGAGCAAACGCTTGGTTGGCTTCGGCCATGCGATGCGTGTCTTCACGCTTCTTGACGGTCGAGCCTTCGTTGCGGGCAGCATCCATCAACTCCGCTGCCAGGCGTGCCGACATATCGCGGCCGCCGCGTTTGCGCGCACTATCAATCAACCAGCGCATTGCCAGTGCCTGCCGCCGATTCGCGCTAATTTCCACAGGGATCTGATAGGTTGCGCCGCCCACGCGCCGCGGCTTCACTTCCACCAGCGGCGTCGCATTCTTCAACGCATCCTCAAAGACCTCTATCGCCGGACGCTTGGTGCGCTCGGCGACTGTATCCAGCGCGTTATAGACTACACGTGTGGCCAGGCTCTTCTTGCCACGTTCCATCATGTTATTGACGAACTTGGCCACCACGATGCTGTTATACCGCGGGTCCGGTGTTACCGACCGGATCTCAGCTCGCTTGCGTCGCATGCTTTCTCTCTCTTACTTTCCTAGCTTACTTCGGCCGCTTTGTGCCATATTTGCTGCGGCCCCGCTTGCGCCGGTCCACACCTGTGCTATCCAATGCACCGCGTACGATGTGATAACGCACACCGGGCAGGTCTTTCACACGCCCGCCGCGCACCAACACCACGCTGTGTTCTTGCAGGTTATGCCCTTCCCCAGGAATGTAGGCCGTGACCTCCATCCCATTCGACAAGCGCACACGGGCTACCTTGCGCAGCGCGGAATTGGGTTTCTTGGGGGTAGTGGTGCGTACCTGGGTGCAAACCCCACGCTTTTGGGGGTTGCCCTTTTTCATACGCCGTGTGCGGCCCGTCAGCGTATTCTGCGTAAAACGCAACGCCGGAGCTTTTTCTTTCTTGGCAATACTCTGCCGGCCCTTACGGACCAACTGGTTAATCGTCGGCAACAGACTCCTCCCTTACTTTCGCATCTCTGATCGGCGTGCAGTCCTGGTAACCTACAACCACGCGCCCAGGTCTCTGGGATAATCGAGCAAATCAGTACCTATCACACACAATACATCATAGCGATACATCATAACGAGGGCATGGACCGGCGCGCAGACGCGATTCACAGATGGGATTCACAGCCGCGCCCCCAAGACAGCCCCGTTCAACGGTCACACAGCCGCCACGCCGGTCTTTGCCGTCCACGAATTCGACCACATGAATTCGACCAATAGACGTTACGGCGGGTTGGCAACACCCACGATCAGTGAGTGTAGCACACTGCACTAGGGCTGGTCAAATTGGATCACTACTTCATCTGACCTATTCATCTGACCTAAAGCAAATCCACACCGGAATCGCAGCCCAAAAAGGGGCCTGGTCGCGCGACCAGGCCCCTTTTTGAAGCATATTACCTGCAATTGTTGAGCTTACATGCCGCCGAGGCTGAGCATGATCTTGCCCGTGTCGGTCGTTACATTCGCTGCCACGCCCAAGCTCGGGTCGGCCAGCGCGGCGTTGATCTGCGCGCTGATCGGGGCCAACACGGCGCCGGAGATGCTCATATTGCCGACGCCCGCCTGGGCCAGATCAACCATAACGTGGTTGTCGGTCACACCGACTTTGCCGGCCAGATCCAGAGTATTGCCAAAGGGCAGTACGCCATCCTTCAGATTGACACGGATGACGACCTGGTTGTCGGGCTCAAACCATACATTCACGCCCGTAACTGGGTTGTTCTCGCCGCTGTTCTGCTCCAGGAGTACGCTGAGTAGGCTGCTGAATTCGGACTCGTTCCACTCCACGCCACCCATCATCAGATCAGTGAGTTTGCCCTGTGCCGCCAACGCGGTGTCAACATCAACCGCAATCGGGCGATCCGGTACAGCGACCCCTACTGCCGTACAACCGGCCAGGCTTGCCACCAGCAACAACGAGACAATCAGTACCACCCAGTTCCTTCGGTTCAGCATAGAAACCTCCCTTTGTGTGCAAGAATGGTTAGAACTTTTTTGTTCGTACAGACTTCGCGGGGCGAACCTGTATAGCACAATTATAACGCACCACAGGTTAGGGCAAAAACGTCAAAATCTCTGCCGGTCCCCTACGCCGTTCTTCCCAACTCCGGAAGTGCGCTATATCTGTTGGTGGGATTGGCATTATACCAGCACTCTTCAACGCATGCAACCCTCACCCATAGGGCAATCGCGAACTTATCGTAAAGTAAAGAGGGGACGCAGGATAGCGAGCAAGTAATTCTGGTCCCAACCGGCGCGCAGCCGTTTGTTCTTAACCCCAACTTTGAGCGAGTCGTCTTGTTGGAGCAGGCTGAGAGCAATGTGACGCAGGACAGCAAAGTTTTGAGCGCCATTGTCTTTGCGTAGTCTGCACTCATCTTCTCGAAAGGCGATATCAAGCACCCAGTGGAGCGAGTTTTCAATGGCCCAGTGGGTACGCACGCCCTCGAGTAACTGAGCGGCGGTGCCCGGGAACGAGGCGATGAAGTAGCGCGTATCAACGGAGGGCTTGTCTTTGAGATAGCGTTGGGCGCGCACCTTGACCAAAGCTGCCAACTGGGGCCACTTGTCGGCGGTGCGGAGCGCCATTATCAGTTTGGGGTCCGCAATGGTCCAGGCTTCACGGACTTCAATGCGTCCGTGGTCACCGTCGACGGTTTTGGCGACATCATGCGCATAGGCGGTGAACCCACTCGCTTCCAGGTCATCAAAGAGCAGGACGACGTCTTCATAGAGCCGACCATGATTCTCTTTGAGCGCCAACAGATAGTCGGCTTCCCGGTCCAGAATGGTCGCGGCGATCTCGGTCTGGCAGCCCATGGCGTCAATGGTCACGATACACCCGCGGAGATCGAGCGCTGCCAGCAGTTGCGGAATGGCGGTGATTTCGTTGGACTTGTCATCGACTTTGCGTTGGCCCAGCACCAGGCGGTTGGCCGAGGCCCAGGCGCTCACCATATGGATGGCCGCTTTGCCGGCCGCCGCATCCTGCGAACGCCGCAGTTGCTTGCCGTCCACGGCGATGATTTCACCTGCGGTCAGCGATTGGATCGAGGCCATCCAGTTCATGAAGCAGGCCTGGAAGCGTTCCGGGTCCAGATGACGAAAGACCCGCCAGAAGGTATCGTGGGAGGGGATGCCACTGGGCAACTCCAGTATCGTCTCAAACCAGCTCCGCTTGGCCGCGCCGAATTGCTCGACCGCTACCCAGTCATCGGCCCCACAGATGGCCGCACAAATCGTGATGATCAAGATGTCGATGAACTTGTGCTCACGATTTTGGCGCTGCCTTGGATCTCCCAACTCGGCGAAGTGGCCGGCAATATCAACGCGATCTTGGGGTGGCATTTGGCTCTCCTTTATACTCCTCTGCTACCATAGAGCCTTCTCCCCAGTTGTCAACCCCCTTTTCGCATCATTTCTTTAAGGTGCGCGATTGCCCTAGTGGGCAGTACGTTGCACAACCGGGAGCATCATGCCATCAAAATCATGGGTTTTGTGGCGGATTTTGGTACAGCCGGTCAAAGAGCGGCTAAAGCAGGGAATGAAGCATAGTTAATTCACGAGGTT
>JADLDO010000064.1 GCA_020846635.1 Caldilineaceae bacterium | reverse complement strand
TGGACGCAGTGAAGTAAGCTCCCCTCAAACTTCACAGCTCCGGCAAGCGACTCAGGATTTTTTTCCTCGGCGTTGGCGCCAAATTTCACAATCTTACCAAAATTGTTTTCCTCAGTCGCTTGCCGGACGCTGAGGACCTCGACCATTCAATTTGGTATGCGTAAGATACAACAAGGTTGAATTCTCCGCAACTTTGATCCTCGTCGGGTGTTCATTTGGTAGAATGAGTGTAATCGAGACCGATCGATGCATGCATCGGCGGAGTGATGGAGTCATAAGGAGGAGATCGGGTCGAGGTGTTGGGAAATGTAGTGACGCGAATGGGCTAAATGTTTGACAGGTCTTGTCCCATTCACTACAATTGCGCAAGCATTGGACAAGGGCCTATGTACGCGGACGAAGATATGCGCCTCGCGAAGTCTGACCGAGTGGAGGCAGAAGCAAAGCAGTAGATAGGTCTGCGCTGCGGTGAAGGCGAGTCCGGCATCGCACAGTTCGAGTCTTTAGAAGAATTTAGAATTCAATCAGGGATACTTGCATAAAGTCATTTGGCTGCAAGAGTACAAGAGAAAAGCACAACAGGAGAGAAATCATGGCTGAAAAAGAAACTTTTGAGCGCATCCGCAACATTATCGTCGAGCAATTGGGTGTTGATCCGGGCGATGTCACCATGGACGCGAGCTTTCGCGATGACCTGGAGGCGGATAGCCTGGACTTGGTCGAACTGATTATGGCCTTCGAAGAGGAATTCGGCGGCGAAATCAGCGATGAAGAAGCCCAGAAAATTGCCTCCGTAGGCGATGCGGTGCGCTTTCTCGATTCTGACTAAGGTCGGGGTGCCAAAGCGCACCTATATGCGCATGAACTTCAAAAAGGGTGAGTCGCCGGTGAGATGGCTACTTCACCCTTTTTTGTTGGGCCTGATTTTTATTGGCTCTGAATGGGTGAAGATAGCATGCTGGAAGAACCAATGGCGCTGGTGGTGAATGCGGGAGGACGAAGCCGGCGTATGGGGCACGCCAAAGCCTTGCTGCCTCTGCCGGAGACAGGCACACCGCTGGTCGTCCATATCGTGCGCCGACTTTTGCCGCTGGTCACGGATCGCGTCGTGGTCGTTACGAATGATCCTGCGGTCGAGGACGCGGTCGATGCGCTGGCGGGTCTGCTTGTCGTGCAGGACGAGTGGGCAGAGGGGGGTGCGTTGGGTGGGGTGGCAACGGGTTTGGCGGCTTGTGCGGGCTGGACGATGGTGGTTGCCTGCGATATGCCATTTGTGGACGCGGCGATCTTTGCAAAACTTGTCCATGTGGCCCAGCAGGAGCCGAGGATCGATGCTGTCATTCCGCGTGTGGATGGGCAAGCGCAGCCGTTTCACAGTTTATGGCATCGCCGCGGCCTGCCCAAGTTGGTGGCGCGACTGGAGGCAGGCGAACTGGGGGTGCAGGCGGCGTTGGAGACACTCGACGTTGTGTGGATGGACGAGATCGCGTTGGGGATCGCGCCCGATGCGAGAGCCTTCTGCAATATCAATACGCCAGAAGAGTGGGTTGCTGTGCGGGCCCTCCTGGAAGAAGAAAGGCCGGTAGCATAAGCATCGCTACCGGCCCTGGGTGTATCGCGTACTGGTGTCAGTTATCGAGCGAACGCATGATATAGACGACCCGACCGTTGATACGGACTTTGTTGGCGGGGCGTATGATCGGCGCATAGGCAGGATTGGCCGGCTGCAAGCGGACGTTGCGGCCTTCACGATAAAGATACTTTAGTGTGGTTTCTTCATCGCCTTCGATCCAAGCTGCCACCATGTCGCCGTCGTTGGCGGTTTCCTGCTGGCGCAGCACGACAACATCACCGTTGAGCACGCTGGCATCGATCATCGAATCTCCTTTGACACGCAGCGCAAAGAGCGGGCCACGCGCTTTGATCATGCCATCGGGCAATTCGAACCACTCATCCGTGTTTTCAGGCGCGCGGGCTTCTACCATAATCGGCTGACCGGCGGCGATTGCACCCAAAACAGGTACGCGCAGCATCGACGGCATAGAGTACGCGCTGCCGTTGCTGCTAGACTTGTGCGCGGGCATGGGGGGCGCGGATTGCGTCGCCTGCATTGCCAGCACCGGGGAGAGTTCTTGCAGTCGATCCCAGTTGAGGGAGAGGCCGCGGCTGACTTCCTTACGACGGCTGATCAAGCCCAGTTCTTCTAATTTTGCCAAGTTATAGTTGACGACGGAGGTGCTTGAGATTCCCACTTGTTCGCCGATCTCGCGAATCGTGGGGGGAAATTCATTGTCGCTCACAAACCCGACAATGAATTGGAGAATTTTGCGTTGTCGCTCTGATAGGTTGCTCATGGTCTTCCTTTCCGCGCTACACCCGGTATGCGTCGATGAGGTTTTGGAGAGAGAATTGGGACAGTTTTGAACCGATTTCCAAAATTTATCCCAATATCCCAAATCCAGAACGTTTGTTTCCCAAATTATCCCAAGTATACACGAACATTTGTGCGGTGTCAATAGTTTCGCGCACGTTTGTTCTGAAATTGACCTGTCTTTGGAAAAGGTTGGTATAACAGGTGTACGGGGCTAGGATTTTTCGCTGGGCGGGCTGTTGTGTGCAGCCGAATGTGGCGTGTTGGCCGTGTTATCGTGCGCTAATCCCGCGTTGGTTAGGTATTGTTGGAAGCGCTGCCAGTAGGCAGCTTGGTCGGCGGGGCCATGCGAGGGGTCGGGGAAGCGTTGGTCGGCCTTGAGTTGGCCGCGCTGCATGGCATCCTCCATGTCGATGCCGCAGAGATAGGCAATCTTGAAGATCATGACCTGGAGATCACTCAGTTCAAGCGCCAGTTCATCGCGAATGGTTTGGGCGTCCATCGCTTTGGGATCGCGATAGCCTTCTACCATCTGCACCAGTTTGCTGATCTCCCCCAACTCTTCGATGGCATGCAGGAGGACGTGGCTCGGAAGGATGCGATCCCAGGTGCGTTCTCGATCCCACGCTTCAAGCCACTGTTGGTACTCACGTATGTGCATGTTGCGGGGCGTCCTTGATGCCAATGTCGTTCATAGTGGCTGCATTTAGGTCGGCAACGTCCTCTTGTAAAGAAGCGTCAGCAGTGGCAGCCACAGGCGCAGCGGGCGCGGCGGCTTGGGCCATGTGTTGCAGGCGGCGCATAAAGTCCACGGATTTGAGTTGTCGTTCGAGGATGATGAGCAGATAGCGGTAGAGGAGATTGTCCACCTGGGCCAAGATGTGGGGCCGGATGTTGACTTGGCGCACAGTTCCCCACGGGCGGCTTTGCAAGAAACGCAGCACCTTCAGGACATCAGCTTCGATGAGTTCCAAGTCGCGCCGGCCTTGACCACAGGTAGGGCAAAAGACGCCGCCTTCGCTCAAGCTCATATAATTGCTGACCGGCGCTAATTCTTCATCACAGTTGAGGCATTGAAACAGTTGGGGCTGAAAGCCGGTCAGCGAGAGCAGGCTCATCTCGAACCAGTGGCGCAGCAACCTGCTATTGTAGGCGGAGGAGGTCTGGTCTAGCTCCTGGAGTGTGACAAGCAGTAGATCCCACATGGGCTGATTCTCGTCGTCACTCTCGCTGAAACAATCGATCAACTCGCTGATGTAGCTGGCTAGGCTGATTTTGTCCAGATCCTGTCGGATGTTGCGGAAACTCTCGACCCCAACTACCTCGGTCACAATATCCCATGTGCGCCCTTTGGCAAGCATCAGCGTGCAATGGCTAAAAAGCTCCAAATGACCGGCCTTGCGGCTGGTCGTCTTGCGTACGCCTTTGGCAATGACTTCGAGCTTGCCATAGTTGGGGGTAAAAATCGTGAGGATGCGGTCGGCATCGCGAAAATCACGGCGGCGTAGGACAACGGCATGGGTACGGTAAAGACGTTGGCGATTTGGCATAGTGCAATTAAGGTGGCGGGAGAGTGCGGACCCGATGCCGCAAAGTATGCTGCCACGCTGATCGTAGTATACCACAAAACCGTTTTGAACCGAACAAATGTGCCGGAGGAATCGAAGGTAAGAACCAAGAAGGTCAAGGGCGTTGGGGAACGAAGGGACAACCGTGGGGAGAGGGCAAAATAAAACGACAAAATAAAACGTCCGCTCCAATGAAGCGGACGTTTCGTGTGCCCCCAAGGGGATTCGAACCCCTGTCGCAGGCTTGAAAGGCCTGTGTCCTAGGCCTCTAGACGATGGGGGCGCACAACTTGACAACGGCAAGAGTATAACAGCCGGTGTGGAAACGGTCAAGTTTGCGTGGGTTTGGTATGCTATACTCAACACATCATATCCGTGTGGGAGAGGAGGTCCGGCGTGGCGGAGCGAATCGTGGTGGCATGTGTGCAACAACGCATGCACCTGCCGCTGACATTAGACGAATATCGCGAAGACCTGCGCCGCTTTATGCGCGTGGCCGCGGCCAAACAAGCGCGGCTGGTGGTATTCCCGGAACTGGGTGGGGTGATGGTTGCCCCGCCGATTCTGAGGGATTTCCGTTCGCAGCTCTTAAAGCGATATGACCGCGGACGCCGCCGCCATGCGAAGCTGTGGGATCGGATGGTCGGCGGGCTGGCGGGGACGTTGGTGGCGATGGTGGGTGCGGATTTTCGTCGCGGGTTGGCGGCGCTGTTGGATGTTGCCAGCCAGGACGTATGGCGCGCCTATGACGAGGTCTTTGGCGGGTTGGCGCGCGAATTCGGTGTGACGGTGGTCGCGCCCAGCGCCTATCTACCTGATCCGGTGGATGGCGTGATCCGCAATCTGGCAGTGGTCTACAACCGTGACGGGCAAATGGTGGGGCGACAGGCCAAAGTGGTGCTGCACCCGGCTGATGCTGATCTGGCGCAAGCCGGCACAACCTGGGATGTGATCGCGACCGAGGTGGGGCAGATCGGGTTGATCCTGGGGAGTGATGTGCTCTATCCAGAGGTCGGGCGGCTGCTGGCTTATCAAGGGGCTGATATGCTGGTGGTACAAGCAGCCTCGACGGATTATTTGCTTTATGAGAAGCTGCGGGCCGGTACGCTGGCAAGGATGCAGGATAACCAACTCTTTGCCGCGGTGAGTTTTCTGGTAGGCGACAACCAGTTGAGCCGGTTGCAGCGCACGCCGTTTACAGGCAAGTCAGCCATCTTTGCGCCGCAGGAACTGACCCCGCGCAGCAATGGTGTCCTGGTGGAGATGGGCAACTTGCGCAGTGAAGGCGTGTTGGCGGCGCAATGGGATTTTGTGGCGTTACGAGATCTATGGGAAACGTCGGAGACACCTGTCCGGCGGCAACTCCCCCTGCAACAAGCCGGTCAATTCCTGTCGCACCTTTATGCGCGCCTCCAGGCATTGCCAAAGGTGGCGGAGTTGGATCAACTGCCTGATGTTGTAGCGCCTCCCATGACCAACCGGCGCGGAGAAGCGGAGTTGCTACAAAGCCTGGACGACTTGGTGGTCATCGCCGCAGTGACGCAGCCCTGGCCTCCCCAATTGGACGCGCACATGGGGATGATGCCATCCTTCCATGTGGGGGAGAATAACAATCACGGGGTGAGAGCGTCGGTTGATATGCTTGCTGCAAGTGCCGCTGAGAATGAAAACAGTAAGGCGCATAGAACGGAGGCGAAGTACGAAAGCACCGAGAATTTCGGAAACGCTGAGAATGAGGACAACGGCGAAGATGAGACCGACGAAATGGACGCTGTCGCCGGAACGGAGACAGAACGCTAGGGGATACACAATCATGCGAAATCTAGGCTGAGAGATTTGACAGGCGAAATTTGAGTTGCTAAGATAGCGCAGGTTTTCAATCATCATTATGTTTCATCAGAAGTCAATCTCTTGAGAAATAGACACATTGACACCCTAGTTACTATAAATGACAGATGGTTGGCGATGAGTTTGTTCGCCACCTTTGTTAAGAAGAGCAAGAAAGAGTGCCCGGACTAATTCGTCTGGAAATTCGAGCTTGCTCGGATTTCGGTAGGTTGCCAACCGGCCATCCAGACGGATAGGCCGGTTTTTTTGTGCCGGTTTTTGCCCGCCATTTTTATCTGGTTTTTAGGTTGTATCTGTGTGCCGGGTTCAACAGCAGGAGCCATCATGAGTCTTGATCAGTTTGCCATCATTGAATCTACCTTGCGCGAGGGGGAACAATTCGCCAATGCGTTCTTCACCAGCGACCAAAAGGTTGAAATTGCGCGTTTACTGGACGCCTTTGGCGTAGAATACTTGGAGTTGACCTCCCCTGCCGCCAGCCCGCAAAGCCGCATCGATTGTGAGCGCATTGCCGGTTTGGGGCTGAAATCTAAAATATTGACTCACGTACGCTGCCATATGGATGATGCCAAACTCGCCATCGATACGGGTGTAGATGGGATTGACGTGGTTTTTGGTACGAGCAGCTATCTGCGCGAGTTTTCACACGGCAAGGATATTCCTTATATTATAGAGAGCGCCATTGAAGTCATCGAGTATGTCAAGAGCCAGGGGCTTGAGGTGCGCTTTAGCTCGGAGGATTCCTTCCGCAGCGACTTGGTCGATCTGCTGACGGTCTATCGAGCAGTGGATCAGATCGGTGTGAATCGTGTGGGGATTGCCGATACGGTTGGGGTGGCGAATCCGCGCCAGGTCTATGATCTTGTCAAGACGCTGCGCGGCGTGGTGCATTGTGATATTGAGTTTCATGGACATAATGACACGGGCTGCGCGGTGGCAAACGCGTTTTGCGCGTTGGAGGCGGGCGCTACCCATGTAGACACCTCTGTATTGGGGATCGGCGAGCGCAACGGTATCACATCATTGGGGGGGCTGGTGGCGCGTATGTATGTGCATGACCCGGTGGCGATCCGTGGCAAGTATCATTTGCCCCTGCTGCGTGAAGTGGAAAATTATGTGGCAGGACTGGTCAATGTGGATGTGCCCTTCAACAACTACATTACCGGCTATACTGCCTTTACGCATAAGGCGGGCATCCATGCGAAAGCGATCCTCAACAATCCCAGTACCTATGAAATTTTGGACCCTGCCGATTTTGGGCTGACACGCTATGTGCATGTGGCCCATCGCTTGACGGGCTGGAATGCCATGAAGCAGCGCGCCGAGCAATTGCAGTTGAATTTGAGCGATGACCAGGTGAAGCATATTACGGCGCAGATTAAGATGCTGGCCGACCAAAAGAATCTCAGCCTGGAGGACGTGGATGTGCTGCTGCGTGATTATCACAGCCAAATGGTTGCCGCAGAGGGCCTGGATATTTTACCCGCCGCTCATGGCTAGAAGGTTCAAAGAGGGAGACAATGGCCGATCCACAGCCGTGGCAGACCGTAGATACACGCACCGCCTTTAGCAACCGTTGGACCCGCGTGCTGCTCGATGATGTCGTGCTGCCCGATGGGCGGCGCTATGAGTATACCCGGTTGGAGCCGGGCGGGATTGGGGTCGCGGTCATTGGCTTTAACGCGCAAGGCGAAGTGCTTTTGGAGCGCGAATATCGTCACGGCGTCGGGCAGGTCATCTGGCAGTTGCCGGGTGGATGGGCGGCGCGGGATGAGGAGTTGCAAACGGCGGGGCTGCGTGAATTGCTGGAAGAAACGGGCTATGCGCCGCAGGTAATAGACGCCGAGCATGTGCGTTATTTGGGGGTCGTCTGGGATAACCCCGGCTTTGGCCCTGCCCAGAGCCATGTTTATGCAGCCTGGGGCTTGACAGAGGTACAGGCGACGCGGCGCGACCCGGCAGAGTTTGTGACCCTGCACTGGCAGCCAGTACGTTGGTTGCGCGAGGCGGTACGCAGTGGTGAAATTCAAGACCGGGTAGTGGTGGCGGCCGTGGCGCTGCTTCTGCTCAATGGCTGGCTGGAGTAGGCAACCGTGAGTCATCCTGTAGCACCCAAGAGTTTTGTGCAAAAGGCATTGGCGCGCAGCGCGGGCCTTCCCGTGGTTGAAGTGGGGCAGGTGATCGACGCGCGCCCCGATGTGGTCTTAAGCCATGACAACAGCGCCGCTATTCGCCGCATCTGGTTGGAGTTTGGTCAGGAGCGTGTAGTCATTCCAGAACGGCTGGCGATTACATTGGATCATGCTGTGCCGGCCCCTACCACTAAACATGCGCAAAATCATGCTGAGATTCGTGCCTTTGTGAAGGAACAAGGGATTCGTAATTTTTGGGAAGTAGGCCGCGGCATCTGTCACCAAGTGCTAAGCGAAGAGGCCGTTGTACTGCCTGGCGAGACAATCCTGGGAGCGGATTCGCACACCACGCATTTTGGTTGGCTGGGAGCCTTCGGCGCGGGCATTGGACGCAGTGAGGTGGCGACGTTGTGGGCGACGGGTGAGTTGTGGCTGCGCGTGCCGGAGACGCTGCATGTGGTCTTGCAGGGCAGTCTACCGCTGGGGGTGACGGCCAAAGATTTCGCCTTGCGCTTGATCGGTGATCTGGGAGCCGATGGCGGTATTTACTATGCCATTGAGTTTAGCGGCGATGGCATTTCCGCGCTCTCGCTGGAGTCGCGCATGGTGCTGCCCAACATGATGGCGGAGTTTGGAGCCAAAAGCGCGTATATTGCGCCGGATCAGGCAGTTTTTGATTATCTGGTGCCCCGTTATCAGGCGCGCAGGGCGCGGCAGAGGGGCGAACAGCTTACGAGCGACGAGGCATTGGCGCGCGTGTTGGCAGGCGCGCTCTATCCTGATGAGGGGGCCGAGTATGCCGCAGTCCATACGTATGATGCTGCCAAATTGGAACCCTATGTGGCCTGTCCCCATTCGGTGGATCATGTGCAGCCGGTCTCGCAGATGGTGGGGACGGTGGTGCAGCAGGCATTCTTGGGGACTTGCACCAATGGGCGACTCGAGGACATTGCTGCCGCGGCGCAGGTGATCCAGGGGCAGCAGGTGGCAGCAGGAACACGCTTCCTGGTGATCCCGGCTTCGAGCCAAGTGCTTCAGGATGCATTGCAGGCAGGCTATATACAGACGTTGGTCGAGGCGGGCGCGGTGATCGGCGTGCCTGGGTGTGGGCCATGCATGGGCAATCATATGGGCATCCCCGCGCCGGGGGAAGTGACGATTTCGAGCGCCAACCGCAATTTTCGCGGGCGCATGGGCACACCTGATTCGGAGATTTATCTGGCAAGCCCTGCTGTGGTCGCGGCTTCGGCAGTCATGGGGCGCATCGCCGATCCGCGAGAAGTCTTCAACAGCCAGAGGGAGGTCGTATGACGCTGATTCAGGGACGCGCATGGGTCTATGGCGACAACGTCAACACGGATGTGATCTTTCCCGGCAAGTACACGTATACGCTGACCGAGCGCGCCGACATTGCCCGCCACGCGTTGGAGGATTTGGACCCCACCTTTGCCGCCGGGGTTGAGTCTGGCGATGTGATTGTGGCGGGGCGCAACTGGGGCTGTGGTTCGAGCCGCGAGCAGGCCGCGACTTGTCTAGTCTACAACGGTGTGGGTGCGCTGGTTGCGGCGTCATTTAGTCGCATTTTCTACCGCAACGCACTGAACAATGGGCTGCTGGCGATCGCTTGTCCAGCCGCGGTGGCAGCCATTGTGCCAGGGGAGCAGGTGGCGATTGATCTGGAGCGTTTGGTCGTTGCTTGTGGAGCAGGCGAATTTGCCTTTCCCCCGCTCAGCCCTGCTGTGATGGGGATGGTCGAAGCGGGCGGGCTGGTCGAATACGTAAAACGGAAATTGGCGAGCGGAGCATGATGCCCACGGTGTTACGCGCAGCCTACCTGTTGCACAAAGCCTGGTCATGGCTGGCGCGCCCTATCGAATTAGGTGTACGCATGATTTTGGTGCAGGATGGCAAGGTGCTGCTGGTGCGCCACACGTATATGGAGGGATGGCACTTTCCGGGCGGTTCCATGAAACGTGGCGAAACACCGTTGGAGGCCGCGGCACGCGAGGCCAGGGAAGAAGCGGGTGCGGCACTGTTGGAGCCACCCGAGTTAGTCGGTATCTTCTCCTCCTTCAATGGAGGCAAGAGCGACCATGTGGCGACCTATCTCTGCCGGAAGTTTCGGCTGGAGCGCGCCACGGATCGCTGGGAGATTGCCGAGCGCAAACTCTTTGCGCTGGATGCGCTGCCACCGCAGCTTGGGGACAAGGCGCGCAAGACTTTGCGCGATCTGAAATTGGGCAAGGGATAGAAAGAAAAATGGAACGACGACGGTTGCGAATTGCATTGATTCCGGGCGACGGCATTGGGCGAGAGGTTGTGCCTGCCGCGCAACGCGTGCTGGACGCGGCGGGGGTGGCGGCTGAGTACCTCCGTTTGGATGCTGGATTTGAGACTTTTCAGCGCACGGGCAATGCTCTGCCACCGGCGACAGTGGAGGGTGTGCGATCTTGTGATGGCGCGCTCTTTGGCGCTGTCAGTTCTCCCAGCACGCGCACACCCGGTTATGTCAGCCCGATCCTGACGCTGCGCAAAGAACTTGATCTCTTTGCCAATGTGCGCCCTGCTCTCTCGGCTCCTGTAACAGGCAGCCAGGAGGGGATTGACTTTGTCATTGTGCGGGAGAATACTGAATGTCTCTATGTAAAGCAGGAGCGTGAGGAGAAGAATGGCGCGCGCGTGGTTGCCGAACGAGTGATTACACGACGGGCGTCGGCGCGCGTGACGCAGACGGCCTGTGAGATAGCCATGCGTCGCGCTGCGCTCCGGGGTGAGCAGAAAGCCTTGTTGACGGTTGTGCATAAGGCCAATGTGCTTGCCTTGTCTGATGGGCTTTTTCGCACCACGGCGCTGGATGTGGCAGAGGGGTATGCGGGGCTGGAGGTCGAGGAGCAGTTGGTCGATTCAATGGTCTACCGCATGATCCGCGAGCCGCAGCGCTATGATGTGGTGGTTGCGCCCAATCTCTACGGAGACATTTTGAGTGACGCGGCGGCGGCGTTAGTGGGCGGGCTGGGGCTGGCTCCTAGCGCCAATGTGGGCGACGGCTATGTGTTGGCAGAGCCGGTGCATGGCAGCGCACCGGATATTGGGGGCAAGGGCATCGCCAATCCGGTGGCGACGATTCGCGCGGCGGCGCTGCTGCTGGAGCAGTTGGGGCAAGGCGACATCGCCAAGCGCATTGAGAACGCCGTAGACGCGGTACTGTCGGCAGGGGTGTGGACTGCTGATCTGGGTGGACAGGCGACGACAGAGGATGTGACCGAAGCGGTTTGTGTGGCATTGCAGGCAGAGCGTTCCGTTGCGATTCGCCGGTGACAGTCACGCAGGGTCATGAAGAATTAGTAATGAAGCATTAAATGAAGTATTAAATGAAGTATTCATTGAGAAAAAGGAGAAAAGAAGATGGCGCTTAAAACAGTATCCGGCACGGCAGAATGTCCAGAATGTTTTGCCGAGATCGAATTGAAGAATGTAATGCAGAACGAGATTACCCAATGCCCTGAGTGTGGGGCAGATTTGGAGGTCGTGAGCATCGAACCGATTGAACTGGCGTTGGCTCCTGAAGAAGAAGAAGATTGGGGTGAATAAGATGAGGGTCGGGGTACTCTACAGCCGCGTGCGTGTTGAGGAAAAGCTACTCTTCGAGGCGTTTGAAAAGCGCGGTGTCAACTTTGAATTGTTAGACGACCGGGAGTTGGTCTTTGAGATTACCCCTGGCCCGCATTATGGGGATTACAGCCACTATGACCTGGTGATGGAGCGCTGCATCAATCACAGCCGGGCGTTGTACAGCCTGCGTATGTTGAATGACCGCGGTGTTGCCACGGTGAACACGGCGCATGTGGCGGATGTCTGCGGTAATAAGCTGCAAACGACGAGCGCGCTGGCCGCGGCGGGCGTTCCCTCGCCGCGCACGCTGATAGCCTTTGACACGGAGAGCGCCTTGCGGGCGATTGAGGAGTTGGGCTATCCTGTCGTGCTGAAGCCTGCCGTGGGGTCGTGGGGACGGTTGTTGAGCAAGGTCAATGACCGCGAGGCTGCCGAGGCGATCCTGGAGCATAAGGAAGTGTTGGGCAGCTATCACCACACCATCTATTACATTCAGGAATATATCAAGAAGCCGATGCGTGATATTCGTGCCTTTGTGGTGGGCGATGAGACCATTTGCGCCATCTACCGGGGATCAGAGCATTGGATTACGAACACCGCGCGTGGGGGCAAGTCGAGCAATTGCCCGGTGACGCCGGAGTTGAATGAGATCTGTGTGAAGGCGGCGAAAGCATGTGGTGGTGGGATTGTGGCGATTGATGTGTTGGAAGACCCGGATCGGGGATTGCTGATCAACGAGGTCAACTACACGATGGAGTTTCGCAACAGCATTGCTCCAACAGGTGTTGACATCCCGGGGCGCATGGTCGACTTTTCGCTGCGCGTGGCGCGCGAGGGATGGGCTGCGGCGAATGGTTGGAAGAACGGCGAGCCGGTCTACCAGCCGGTGTCGCTGACAGGTGGCGATTAGGGCCAGATAGTTGTAGGGCACGACCCCTACAATTTAAGCGTAAACCCATAGGGAAAGTGGGCGAGAGATGGCAGAACGAATCCGCGCATCGATTGTTGGTGCGTCCGGCTATGTGGGGGGTGAACTGCTGCGATTGCTGCTGGATCATCCTCACATTGAAGTGGGGCAAGTGACCAGTGAGCGCAGCGCGGGGGCTTTTGTCCACTTTACTCATCCGAACTTGCGCGGGCGCAGCAAACTCCAGTTTGTCAGCGCCGCCGATCTTGAAGCATGCGATTTGCTCTTTCTGGGGCTGCCGCATGGGGGCGCGATGGGGCGCATTGAGGAGTTTGCTACGTTGGCCCCGCGCATTGTGGATTTGAGCGCGGAC
Organism: Caldilineaceae bacterium; assembly: GCA_020846635.1. Classification (GTDB taxonomy): domain Bacteria; phylum Chloroflexota; class Anaerolineae; order Caldilineales; family Caldilineaceae; genus QEUY01. The sequence continues at coordinate 303,325 of JADLDO010000064.1, read as the reverse complement.
TTCCGGCTGCGTGATACAGCCGGTTATGAACGTTGGTATGGCAAGGCGCATGCCAACCCAACATGGCTTGCCAAGTTTGTCTATGGCCTGCCTGAATTATATCGTGAGGAAATCCAGGGCGCGCACTATGTTTCGGGGGTAGGCTGCAATGCCACCGCGACCAACCTGGCGATTTGGCCGCTGCTCAAGCAGGGATTGGTGGAGGCCGAGCGCGGGGTAATCTGTGAGGTCAAGGTGGGGAGCAGCGAGGGCGGCAATAAGTCTAGCGACTCTACGCACCACCCGGAACGGTCGGGTGTGATGCGTAGTTTTGCGCCCACGGGCCACCGTCACAGTGCAGAAATTCTACAAGCGGCGCGGCTGGCCGGCGTGGAGACTCATGTGCATCTGAGCGCAACAGCGGTGGATAATGTGCGCGGGGTGCTGGCAACGGCGCATCTGTTTGTCAAGCCGGGTGTGAGCGAGAAGGACTTATGGAAAGCGTATCGCCAGGTCTACCGCGATGAGCCGTTTGTACGGCTGGTCAAGGAAAAGACGGGGATCTATCGCTATCCCGAACCGAAGATCTTGTCCGGCAGCAACTATGCCGATGTGGGTTTTGAGTTGGACGAGCAGAGCGGGCGTGTGGTTGCGATCTGCGCGATTGACAATTTGATGAAGGGCGCAGCGGGGACGGCACTGCAATGTGCAAACTTGATGCATGGCTGGGATGAGACAACCGGGTTGGGTTTTCCGGGGCTGCATCCGGTGTAGTGAAAATAAAATAAGAAAACCCTCCCGGAAGCTTCAGCCTTCCGGGAGGGGTGTAGGGGGCAAAAGATGATTGTCGTTAAAGTAGGTGGGGGCAAGGATCTAAATATTGATGCGGTTGTGGCGGATATTGCTGCGCTGTATCAGGCAGGACGACCGCTGTTACTGGTGCATGGCGGGGCCGAGACGACGAACGATGTGGCTACCGCATTGGGGCATCCACCGGAGTTTGTGACGAGCGAGAGTGGCTATGTCAGCCGCCGCACAGATCGGCGCACATTGGAAATTTTCGAGATGGTCTACTGCGGGCAATTGAACAAAATGTGGGTGGAAAAGCTGCAAACGCAGGGAATCAACGCAGTAGGGCTGAGTGGGCTGGATGGGCGTATCTTTGAAGGGACGCGCAAAGACACATTGCGCGTACGTGTCAACGGCAAGCGCATGGTTCTGCGCGATGACTGGACAGGGACGGTGGAGCGGATCAATACGCATCTGCTGCACCTGCTGTTGGATGGCGGATACCTGCCTGTGCTGACTCCGCCCGCGGCTTCGGATCAGGGCGAGGCGATCAATGTCGATGGCGACCGTGCGGCGGCGATGGTGGCAGCGGCTTTCAACGCCGAGGCATTGGTGATTCTCTCCAATGTGCCGGGGCTGCTGCGTAATTTTCCCGACGAGGAGTCGCTGATCCGTGAGATTCCACGCGCCAAAGCCAACGACTTTATGCAATTTGCCGAAGGGCGCATGAAGAAAAAGGTGATGGGCGCGGTTGAGGCGATTGGCGAGGGAGTGCAGCGGGTAATCTTTGCCGATGGGCGCATCGAGTCACCAGTAAGCAAGGCATTGGATGGTGGCGGTACACAGATTGCATGATTGACATAAGAGATGACTGTGGGGATCCTCCCGGAAGCTTCTGGGAGGGTGTAGTGGTCGGGGGTATGGCAACAGAGCGACAAGGAGGGTAGCATGAGTGACGCGATGGTATCAGCAAGTTTGAAACCAAACTTAGCGGAGATTGAAGAACGGCTGCTGGGGGGAACAACACAGCGGCGGGGCGAGGCAGTCTTTGCGCGCGGTGAGGGCTGCTGGCTCTGGGATACGACGGGCAAACGCTATTTGGATTTGACCGCGGCGCAAGGGGTGGCGATGTTGGGGCATAGTCATCCGGTGTTGAGCGCGGCACTGGCAAAACAGGCACAGACGCTGATCGCGTGTCCCAACTTTCTCTATAATGACACCCGCGCGCTCTTTGCCGCCAAGCTTGCCGAGGTGCTGCCCGCACATTTGAATCACATCTTCCTCGCCAACAGTGGGGCTGAGGCGATTGATGGCGGCTTGAAGTTTGCGCGTTTGGTCACCGAGCGTACGGGCATCATCGCTACCATGCGCAGCTTCCACGGGCGCACGATTGGCGCGGTTTCGATGACTTGGGAGCCCAAATACCGCAAGCCATTTGAGCCGCTGCTTGATGTGACCCACGTGCCCTATAACAACCTGGAGAAGCTCGACGCCGCGTTGGATGAGCGTATCGGCGTCGTGGTGCTGGAGACGGTGCAGGGGGAAGGGGGCGTCAACGTGGGCGAGGCAGAGTTCCTGCAAGGCGCGGAAAAACTTTGCCGCGAACGGGGCGCGCTGCTGATGATCGATGAGATTCAGACGGGCTTTGGGCGCACCGGCAAGTGGTTTGGGCATCAGCATTTTGATTTGCAGCCGGATATCATTTGCATGGCGAAGGGCATCGGCGGCGGCTTCCCGATGGGGGCGATCGCCTATAACGACCATGTGAATACTGCGCTCTATCAGGGCGCACATGGCAGCACCTTTGGCGGCAATCCACTGGCAAGCGCAGCGGGGCTGGCGGCAATCCAGATTTACCAAGATGAAAAGGTGATCGAGCATGCTGCCGAGATGGGCGAACTGCTCTTTGCGCGGCTGAACGCGACCTTGCTTGACCGTATGATTGTGCGCGAAATCCGGGGCACGGGGTTGATGGTGGGGATTGAGTTGCGCGAAAAGGCGGGGCGCTATATCAAAATGCTGATGGATGATTATGGGGTCTTGGTGCTGCCTGCCGGGAGCAACGTGATCCGGCTGCTGCCTCCCTTGATTGTTACACCCGACGAACTTGAGATTGGCATCCAGGCGTTGGCTGGAGTGCTGCCGGCGTAAGGGTAGATGGGCAGAGGGATGACGCGGGAATTCACACCGACAACCACCATAGACCAAACGCGCGCCGCGGTACTGTTGCAGGGATTAGTGGCGATTCCCTCGCTGTCGCGCCAGGAAGAAGCTGCCAGCCGCTGGTTGGTTGAACAGATGCACGAGTTGGGTTACGCGCGTGCCTATGTGGATGAAGCGGGCTCCGCAGTGGGCGAATTGGGCGCAAGCGACGCGCCACAAGTGCTGATGCTGCTGGGCCATATTGACACGGTGCCGGGTGATATTCCTGTGCGTGTTGAGGAGACAGCGGCTGGGCCTGCGCTTTATGGCCGCGGGAGCGTGGACGCGAAAGGGCCGTTGGCGACCTTTGTGGCAGCAGCGGCGCGCGTGGGCGATGCGTGGGCACGCGCCCACAACGTGCGCGTGGTTGTGGTGGGCGCAGTGGAGGAGGAATCTGCAACCTCCAAAGGAGCCCGCACCATCCGTGATCGCTTTGATGGCGTAAAGAATCCGGTTCCCGCTGCCTGTGTGATTGGCGAGCCGAGCGGATGGTCGCGCGTCACGCTGGGCTATAAGGGCAGGCTGTTGGTGGAGATAACCGCGGCACAGCCGATGATGCACACTGCGGGGCCGGATGCAGGTGTGGCAACGGTCGCAGTGGATCTGTGGAATTGGGTCGCGGCCTATGCGGATCATTACAACGTTGATCGCCCGCGCACCTTTGACCAGTTGATGCCGAGCTTGCGCCGGATGCAGACTGCGACGACGCTCAGCATGGATGACACGGTTGAGGCACAGATTGGGATCCGCTTGCCACCGGCGTTTGATGTGGTGCAGTTGGCCTCTGCATTGGTGACGTGGCTCAATGGGCGCGTGGGGGGGAAGGCAGAATTGCCCACAGCCATCCCCGAAGGGGCAGGCTTGGATGTCCACGTTGCGGGCGTTCCGGCGACGGTGGATTTGCACCTGCGCGGCTATGAGCAGACCTGGCGCAGCGAACGTGACCCGCTGTTGGTACGCAGCTTCCTGGCCGCGATTCGCACGATTGCGCCCGATGAAAAGGCGGGATTCGTGGTCAAGACGGGGACGAGTGATATGAATGTCGTTGCGCCCGTTTGGGGCTGCCCCATTGTGGCCTATGGGCCGGGCGACAGCAGCCTCGACCACACGCCCAATGAGCATCTGCACTTGCATGAGTATTGGCAAGCGGTGTTGGTCTTGGAGCAGACGCTACGCAATTTGGGCGCGATGCTGCATTCTGAGTAAGCGGTTCTCAATAATGAATAGAGTTGGCCCATGACCCTCCCGCACCCAAAGGGCTCCCGGGCTCAGAGGGCTCCCCAGCTTCCGGGAGGGTTGTCTTTTACCCAATTTATCGCTGGTTTTCCCCAGATATTCCAAATTATCCCCAATTTATCCCCAATTTCGCAAAATTGGCCGTATCCACTCCGCAACTACTGCGTCATAAATGATGGAACCCTACAGGGAGTGGTGCGAAGCGGCTGTTTCCGGCAGCCAATTCCGAGGAAGTAGCTCCCGTTTCCCAAAAAATTGAGTATCTGTCTTTGACTCTATTGGCATTTGCCTTGACGGCGCGATCCCTATGTGGACGCGCTCAAGCGGCGAATCGCTGATGGTTGAGCTTTGTGTTGAATTTTTTCGCTGCCCACAGTGATTCATAACGGGATCCATGCGCTGGGCAGAGGCGGCATAGAGGATAGTTGGTGGTTGTACGGCGCAGTTTCCGGTCGCCCACAGAGCGAGCCTGCGTCTACCTGTCTGGTTCATCATTCTGTCATCAAGGAGGAACCGCATATGCGGGAGCAGATACTTCAGCAATTTCGTAAACAGATAGGTTCTGTAACGCAGAGCCTGCGCGAGTGGTTACACGCCAGACCTCAAAGCCACCGCCGCTTGCTCAGTGGCGGCTTAGGTCTGGTCGTGGTGGCAATTTTGGCGTTGGTGGCGGCGATGCCGGCTATCACCAGCGCGTCGGAAATGGATGCCCTGGGCAATGGCGGTTTTGAGCAGGGCTTCCGCCAGGTCGATGGCTGTGGTGTGGTGGGGAACCATTGGGATTGTTTCACCAACGGGGGCGCTGCCAACTATGGCTTCTATGACGATCAATGGGAATCCGTGGTCTATGAAGGCAAGTCCAGCCAACTGATCGAGATCAACACGAAAGGGATGGCTGCGGGCGACAATGACCGCTATGCGGGCATCTCGCAGACAGCGCGTGTGGTTCCAGGCAGACCCTATAAGTTATCGCTGCGTGGGATGATCCGCACGACAAACCTCGAAGGCGACCCCTGGCGCTACAGCGTGCAGGTCGGCTGGCTCAACAAGCCGCAAGGCGACTGGCGCGACGTGACCAACTGGACGGATGTCGGTTGGAACAGCTATTACAACCGCACCGAGCCGGGGGCGTTTAGCGCATTCCAGACGCAAGTAGTGCCGGATTCCGAGGTCATTACCGTCTTTGTGCGCGTGTGGAAGAAGTGGGGCGTGGCTTATGAGGAGGTCGATGTCAATTTGGATGCGATCTCGCTCACCGGCCCTGCGGTCAACCATCCTCAAGGTGGCCCGCAGCATCCCAACGAACGAATGGATGGAATCGGCGGCCCTGTGCAGCAGCCTGGCCCTGGCCCGCAAGAGTACCGGCCTCAGCAGGCAAGGCCCGACGAGTCTCGACCGCAGGAGTACCGACCCCAGGAATCGAGACCGCAAGATGGCGCGAGCTATCGTCCAGCCGCACCGAGCCAGGATGCTCCACTCTCCTGTGGTGGCGAGGACCTCATTTACAACGGCAGCTTTGAAGCAGGCTTTGTCGAAGTGCCGTGGGGTGATGTAGGTCGAGGCTGGGAAGCCTTTACCAATGGTGGCGCTGCCAACTATGGCTTCTATGATGAAGAATGGGATGTTGTGGTGGCAGATGGACAGCATGGGCAGTTGATCGAGATCAACTCCAAGTCAGTCTATCCGACCGATGCCGACCGCTATGCGGGCATCTCGCAGCGGATTGGTGGGCTGCGTCCCGGCGCAACCTATGAGCTAACCTTGCGTGGCGAATTGCGTGGTGAAGGCAACGAGGATGACCCCTATCGCTTTGCGGCGCAATGGGGGCTGGGCAAAGAGGCTGGATGGCAATCGGTTGACGAGTGGACGACGATGGATTTGGGGCCGATCACCGCGCGAACGCAGCCGTTCCCGCTGGCACAGTACAAAGTGCGCTTTGAGGCTCCAGGGACAAGCACAGTGCTCTTTATCCGTGGTTGGAAGAAGTTTGGCATTACCAACGTGGAGATGGACTTTAATCTGGATGCGATTAGTCTGCGTGCCTGTGACTCACAAAGGCCTGATAAGTCGCATGGACGGCAGGAAGCCCAATATCCTGGTCAAGGTGGCCCGGTGAATCAAGGGCCCAGCTATCCAGATCGCGAGCGACCACAACAGAATCAGGGGGCAAGCTGCCTTTATGTGGTCAAGCCTGGGGATGCGTTGAGCCAAATTGCGGTCGATCATGGTGTCGATATGGAGATCATTATCCGCGCCAATGGGATCAGCGACGCCAGCAGCATCTATGTGGGGCAGAAGTTTGAGATTCCCGGCTGCACGATGGGGAACAGAGCTTCTGGGCCTGCAATGGGTGAAGGTGAACAGCCCCGAGCAGCACAGAACCAGGCGCGCCCCACTGAACCATACGAGGTTGTTCAAGGCGAGCGCCCAGCCGATGCGCCTGTGCGCTATGGCCCGGCCTTGCGCCCAACGGCAGAAGATCGCCCGGCGCAAGCGTCTGAGCGACAGGCAAGCAGCCGCACCTATACGGTACAGGGTGGAGATATGTTGGGGTGGATTGCCGAGGAATATGGCGTCAATGCCTATGACTTGGCAGCCGCGAACGGTATCGACAACATGAACTTCATCTACGCAGGCCAGGTGCTGGTCATTCCTAACTAAGCTATACTTCCAAAGCTCCTTCCTTTGACAGCAGAAGCGGGTGGCGTGCCGATACGCCACCCGCTTCTGTGTTTTATTGACGGTAAATCCGGCTCGTTTATTCCAGCGGACTGAGCCAGCGTGTTGTGCCGTCGCCGTCGGCAGCCCAGCCTTCGATGCTGCCGTTGTCCGAGCGGATTTGGTACCAGTTGAGTCCATTGGCAGATTGTGGCCCCGCGAGGACGGTAAACTCCTGACCCGGATCAACGCGGGTTACCAGTTGGCCCCCGGTGCCTGGCGTGGCGCGCACGCTCAGTTGTCCGGTAGAGACGACGACACGGTCGCCCACGCGCGGCGGGCGATTGACAGGTTGCGGATCGCCTAGTTGGGGGCTGATCCAGGTGGTGTCGCCATCGCCGTCGGCGGCCCAACCTACATTGCCCTGCCCATCGTCAATGCGCCACCAAGTGAAGTTATCCGCCGAGACGGGGCCTTCTAGGATCGTAACCAACAGCCCCGTACCAAACTGGCCGATCAGGCCGGCGTTGGAGGAGGGTGATTCGCGATAATTGAGCCCTGCGGGGGCTGTCACGCGAGCCTGCTGTCCTGCTACCAGCGCAGTGCCTCCCGTGGGCGCGGTGGCGGCTGTGACGGTCACCGTTGGGGTAGCTGCCGGCACCGGTGTGTCGGTGGGCAGTTGTGGAAGAGGGGTAGCAACCGTGGTGCTCTGCGCGTCTGTGCCGGATAGAACAGACACAGGTGTCGCTGGGATAGGGCTAGGTGTCGGCGTTGGGCGCGGAGCAAAGCTTCCACAGGCCAACGTCGGGATCAACCAGAGCAAACAAAGGACCAGCAGCGAACGCAGTTGCCCGAGCTGACGAAGCGGTGATTGGGTTGTAGGGTTCATCGTTGCCTCAGTCATGCTGCCCGATTATATGTCGATCTAGACGTAATGGCTATTTAGAGATGGGCGTTTGCACAGTTGCAGCCAATAGACCCATCGAGCATTCGCTAGCGAGAAAAACCGGCGTTTCCCTTCTACAAGTAAAGCGACAAATTGCCGCCGCGTGTTCGTGCCTTCTCATCAGATCCAAGACGAATCAAATGACGAATCTGATGAGGTTTGGTGACGTCTATAGAGTAACGGCGCGCAGCCATGTGATATGACTGAGCGCCTCTAGCTGCTCCATAATCGCAGGGGGCGTTGCTTCATCGGTGCCTAAGACCATGATCGCATCGGTACGCGGGCCGCGCCGACCGACGTGCATAAAGCTGATGTTGATGTCCGACTGGCCCAAAAGTGTGCCGACGCGGCCAATGATTCCTGGGCGATCGCGGTGCGAGGTCAGCAGCAGATGGCCGCTGGCAGGGAAATCTACCCAGAGATCATTGATGCCGACAATAAAAGGCTCACCTTGTATGACGCTGCCGCGCACCGTCCAGGTCTCGGTCGGTGTCGTCAGCTTTAGCACCAACAGTGTCTCATAGCGGGCTTCATGCTGGTACAAGCGCTGCTCTACCAGATCGATGTTGCGGCGCTCGGCTAATAGGGCAGCATTGACCAGATTCACCCGAATATCGACCACGTCGCTGAGCAGCCCTTTGATGGCCCCAGCCTTGATATAGGCGAGATCGTAGTTTGCCAGATCGCCGTGGGCGGCAATTTCAACACGATTGATGCCCCCCTCGCCGCTGACCTGCTGCAGGAAGCGTCCCATACGCTCGGCTAGATCGATGTAGGGAATCAGGAAGTCGAGATCCTTGGGTGGGATAATGGGCGCATTGACGGCATAGCGGGCCGGACGGTCGTTAAGGACATCGATCACCTGCAACGCTACATCCTCGGCAACCTGCTCTTGGGCTTCGTGGGTGCTGCCGCCCAGGTGCGGAGTAAGGATGATCTTGTTGCTTTTGCGTAGAGGATTGTCTGCGGCAAGCGGTTCTTCGGCAAAGACATCGAGCGCAGCCCCGGCAATTTCGCCTGCCTCAAGGGCATCGACCAACGCTTGCTCATTGATGACACCCCCGCGCGCGACGTTGAGTATACGTGCGCTGGGTTTCATCCGCTGCAACTGGGGCCGGTCGATGAGGTTAGCCGTTTGTGCGGTGAGCGGCACATGCACCGTGAGAAAATCGCTTTCGGCAATCAGCATGTCGAGGTCTACCAAGCGCACGCCGCGCTGCGTGGCATATTCGCTGGTGACATAAGGATCAAAGGCAATGACATTCATCCCTAGCCCCTGGGCGCGACGGACGACTTCTTGGGCCACGCGCCCTAAACCTATCGTGCCTAGTGTCTTGTCGCGCACTTCCACACCCAAGAATTGGTTGCGCTTCCATTGCCCGGCGCGCACATGGGCATCGGCCTGGGCGATATGGCGAGCTAATGCAAGCAGCATGGCGATGGTATGCTCTGCCGCGGCGACCACATTGCCTGTGGGGGCATTGACCACGATCACGCCTGCTTGGGTGGCGGCATCGACATCAATATTGTCAACGCCCACACCGGCGCGTGCGACCACACGCAGCCGCTTGCCCGCTTGGATGACGTCTGCGGAGACGGTGGTGCTGCTGCGTACCAGCAGCGCGTCATAGTCGCCGATGATCTCTAGGAGTTGATCGTGGCTGAGATTGGTTTGAACATCAACATCAATGCCTTGTGCCGCGCGCAGGGGCTTTAGCCCGGAATCTGAGAGCGAATCACTTACAAGTACTCGATACGAAGTTGCCATACGGTTGCTTTCAACAGACATTTAGCGGAAAGGTAGTGTAGCTTTGGTAGATTACATCGATTCGGGGGCGCGCACGCCGATCAGCCCTAACACCTTTGCCAGTACAACCCGGCTGGCGCGCGAGAGCAGCAAGCGCGCTCGGCTGAGGTCTGGATGCTCTGCGTCGACTACCTTGCAATCACGGTAGAAGGCGTTGAAGGTGCGTGCCAATTCGATGGCGTAGTAGGTCAGATTATGGGGGGAGAGTTTTTCTACAGCGAGTTCGATCTGCTCTTCCAGTTCGAGCAGCTTGCGGATCAGCGCAAGCTCGGCAGGATGCGTGAGCAAGTCCAGTATGTCGCTGGCGTTGTCGGGCAGCTCGCTGGTGTCGAAGCCTTCACTGGCGGCACGCGCCAGGATGGAGCAGATGCGCGCGTGGCTGTACTGCACATAGTAAACCGGATTTTCGTTACTCTGGGCAACAGCAAGGTCTAGATCGAACTCCAACGTGCTTTCCGGGCTGCGCGTCAAGAGGTTGAAGCGCACAGCGTCGGCACCTACTTCGTCAACCACATCGCGGATGGTGATGATCTCCCCTGCGCGCTTGCTGAGTTTGACCTCTTGGCCGTTGCGAATCAGCTTGACCAGGTCGTACATTAAAATGGTCAGCCGTTCGGGGTCAAGGCCAAAGGCTTGCATCATGGCTTTCATGCGCGGCACATGCCCCTGGTGATCCACTGCCCACACATTGACGACATGGTCAAAGCCGCGGCGGATGAACTTGTCATAGTGATAGGCGATGTCGCTAGCGAGATAGGTGGGGACGCCGTTTGAGCGTACGACCACTTCATCTTTTTCGTTCTTGGGATATTTGCTCGCCTCGAACCAAATGGCTCCGTCACGACGTATGAGTTCGCCGCGCTGGTCAAGGTAATCAAGCGCCTGCTCGACTAGGCCCTCGTCATAGAGACTTTGCTCGCTAAACCAGTTGTCGTACTCGATGCCGATGGCGCGCACTTCTTCGTGCAAATCTTCGAGAACGATCTCGCGCCCCAGGGCTTTGAATTGCTGGATGACTTCATCCTTAGGCTGGGCAACAAAACGATCTCCCGCCTGCTCGATGATACGCTTGGCATAGTCGATCATATAGTCGCCGGGGTAGCCCTGGTCGGGCAGGGGCTCGTCATGCCCAAATTGCTGCATATAACGCGCATAGAGGGTGGCTGCAAATATATTGAACTGGTTGCCACCGTCGTTGATGTAAAACTCACGTTGAACGGAATAGCCTGCTGCTTCCAACACGTTGGCAAGCGCATCACCCAAGACGCCGTTGCGCGCGCCGCCATAGTGGACTGGACCGGTTGGATTGGCGCTGAGATATTCCACCTGCCAACGCTGGCCTTGTCCGCGATCAATGTTGCCCACGCTGTCGCCGGCGGCGATGGTCGCCAATACCTGCTGCTGGAGCCATTGGTCGGACAAACGCAGGTTGATGAAGCCAGGGCCCGCCAGTTCGGTAGAACCGAGTATGGTGCTGGGGGGGAGATGGTCTACGATCGCTTGAGCGATCTGGCGCGGGTTGGCTTTGGCGTTGTCGACTTTGCGCACGAGCGCCGCGGCCACCAACGCGACATTGGTGCTGTAGTCGCCATGCTCGGCTTGTTTGGGCCGCTGGATCTCAACAGTGGGCAGTTCAAAGCTGGGTAAGCTTCCGTCGTCTTGGGCGGCTTGAAGTGCAGCGTGAACCAGGGCACGTAGGGAGTCTCTAATCATCATCTCTCGATTTCAACGATTGTTCGTTTGTGCTGGTTCCTGGTTATACCAATCGGGGCCAATCTCTACATCCACTTTGAGCGGCACATTGAGGGTATAGGCCGATTCCATGACATGACAGGTAAGGTCGATCATGGCCGCGCTTTCCTCATCGGGGACTTCCAAGACCAGTTCGTCATGCACTTGCAGGAGCATGCGCGAACGATAGCCGCCCTTGAGCAACTCGTCGTGCAGGTGGATCATGGCGATCTTCATAATGTCTGCTGCTGCCCCTTGAATGGGCGCATTGATCGCGGCGCGTTCCACAGCTTGCCGTTGATTATAGGGCAGGCGTGCATTCTGCAATTCGGGGAAGAAGCGTTTGCGCCCCAACAAGGTTTCTACGTACCCCTGTTCATTGGCCTGCTGAATGGTGGTGGCGATGTAATCCCGGATTTTGGGATAGGTGACAAAGTATTGATCCAGAAACTGGCGCGCTTCGTGGCGGCTCATCTCGGTGCGGCTGCTGAGCCCGAATTCGCTGACCCCATAGATCGTGGCAAAATTGATGGTCTTGGCAAGACCACGTTGGGCACGATCTACCTGTTCGATCGAGACATGAAAGAGCCGCGCCGCGGTGGCGGCGTGAATATCCTGGTTGGCGAGAAATGCTTCGACAAGTCCCGGCTCGCCGGTGACATGCGCCAGGATGCGTAGCTCCACTTGGCTGTAGTCGGCGGAGAGCAGTTTCCAGCCGGGGGGCGCAATAAAAGCGCGCCGGATCTCGCGACCCAACTCGGTGCGGATGGGGATGTTTTGCAGATTCGGGTTGCTGCTGCTCATGCGCCCGGTCACGGCTCCCGCCTGGTTAAAGCTCGTGTGGACGCGGCCCGTGGTCGGGTTCACCAGGGTGGGCAGCGCATCGACATAAGTGCTGCGCAGCTTTTCCAGTTGGCGCTGCTCCATAATGATAGAGATGACACTGCGCTGCTGGTCGGTTAGGTCGTCTGGTGACGCGGCTAACTGCTCTAATGTACCGACAGCCGTGCTGTAATGGCCGGAAGCAGTGCGCTTCATCCCTTTGGTCGAGAAGCCCAGGTCGTCGAATAGAACCTGGCTCAACTGCTGCGTGCTGCGTAGATTGAAGGGACGACCGACCAGTGTAAATAGCTCTTGCTCAAGCTCATGCAGCCGCTCTGCGAGCCGGCTGGACATTTGGTTGAGAAATTTGACGTCGAGCAAGACGCCTGTCATTTCCATATCGATCAACACAGGCAGCAGCGGCAGCTCGATCTGTGTATACAGGTCCCACATGCCTGTGCTGTGGAGTTTCTCGCTTAGGATCTCGTAGATGCGGATCGTGGCATCGACGTCGGCCCCACAATAGGCTGCGGCTGGTGCGATGGGAACGGCTTCCATCGTGATCTGCTTGCGTCCGCTGCCGATCAATTCGGTGATTTCGGTCATGTGCCAGTCGAGCAGGGTAGCAGCCTGGGCTTTGAGGCCGAGAGAGTGACTGCCAGGGTCTAGCACCCATGCCATGACCATCGTATCGTGAATCGGGCCGTCGATGGTTAACCCGTGGCGCAGGCAAACGGTTACGTCATATTTGGCGTTATGCGCGACCTTTGGCACATCTGCATTGGCAAAGAAAGGTTGGATGGCTTCGCGCACTGTCTCCCAGGGCAGTTGCTCGCCTTCGCTGTGTGCAACGGGGATATAGGCGGCTTCCCCCTCTGCCCAGGCAATGCCCAGCCCGACCAAAACTGCTTGCATGGCGTCGGTGCTGGTGCTTTCCACATCAAAGCTGATTAACTGCGCGCCGCGCAGTGCCCCGACCAATGCTTCTAAGTCGGCGGCGCTTTGAACCGTCTTGTACGCGATGCCTGCGGGCGTGGTGACTGTGAGGGCGGCAAGGGAAGCAGTCGCGCCCTGTGCCGCTTCCTCGCCGGCAAAAAGCGCCATTTGTCCATCGCCACCGGTTGGGGATAGTTCGCTTTCGACCGCTTGTTGTGGCAATTCCCTGGCAAGCGAGCGAAATTCCATCGTGTTGAAGAAGCGCAATACCGCCTGCTGGTCATATTCGCCCACACGACAGTTGGTGGGATCGAACGTCAGCTCCAGGTCGGTATCAATTTTCATGAGCCGCTGGTTGCGCGCAACATCTTCGCGAGCCTGTTCCAGATTTTGGCGTGTCTTGGGGCCGCTGATCTTGTCAAGATTCTCATAGAGATTGGCGACAGTGCCAAAGTCGGTGAGATATTTGATGGCAGTCTTTTCACCCACGCCTGTGACACCGGGGATATTGTCCGAGTTGTCACCGATGAGCGCTTTGAGATCAACAAACTGGTCTGGCGCAAGGCTGTAGCGTTCGCGCAGTTCGGGCAGACCATAGATGACTGTCTCTGGGGTGGGGCCACCTTTGGTATAAAGGATACGCACGCGCTCGTTGATCAACTGGAACATATCGCGGTCGCCTGTGAGGATCAGGACATCGACATCCTGCTCTGCGGCTTGGTGCGCCAGCGTGCCGATGATGTCATCGGCTTCATAGTTCTCATAGGTGACGACGGGGATACCAAAGACCTCAAGGAATTCGACAATGCGCTCGATCTGCGTACGCATCTCCGACGGCATGCTGTCGCGCGTCGCTTTGTAGGCGGGAAACTCCGAATGTCGCCAGGTGTCGCCTGTGTCAAAGGCCACAGCGGCATAGTCGGGCTTGTATTCTCGCAGCACGCTGAGAAATTTACGCACAAAGCCAAAGACAGCGGTGGTGGGTTCACCGTTGCGAGTGGAGAGGGGTGTTTTGACGCCAAAGAAGGCGCGGTAAGCCTGTGAATGGCCGTCAACCAGTAGGAGCGTTGGCATCTGTTCCTAGTGCAGTTTCGTCTGGATCGCGTAATCCAGTTCTCTAGACTTTGCCTTCGACCGTAAGACTGCCTTGATCGACAAGCTGCTTGACCTGCTGAACCTGCATGATCGAGCGCAGTGTGCGCATACGCCGCCCAGCATCGAGACGATAGCGACCTGAGGGCAGTTCCAGGATATAGTTGTTCGGTGTACGGTTGATGAGGACGATAATATCCTCAGGATCACCTTGCCAGGTCGTACCCGTAATGTTGTTGCTCATCATCTGTTCCTCGTCACCTGTTCTTCGCCACAATTAACCCCTGCTCTAATGGAGAGCATTGTACAGGGGTGAGATAGGTTTGACAAAATTTGTGCCTAGAGTGACAGGCAGCCGCTATCCTCGAATGCGGTCGGCCTCGGCGCGGAGGCGTGCGCGGTCTCGCTGGCGGCGCAGGTTGTCGCGGGCCGAGCGGCTGCGCCATGCCTGCCAGAGTTCAACGCCAACCATGAGGCCAAAGCCTGCGGCATAGATTGCCAAAAAGGGCGCGGCTCCGTAATGCCCTTGCGCCCACGCAACGATGATCGTGGCAATGGCATAGAGAAAGAAAAAGAATTCGCCGATGACCATTGGCTGCAGCGGCAGTTGATAGCCGCTCTGCTGCCACTGACTTTGGCCCGGATCAATGCGAAACTTGGGCGTGCGTAGGAAAGCACCGCCCTGTTGGCGGAAACCCTGAAAGACGGCTAGCGTGTTGTTCACCGTCAGCCCCGTACCCATGAGCATTAGCAAGGGGAGCCAGGCCCAGCGCAGGAACCAGCGTTCTGGCGCAAGACGTTTTTGCGCCAGTGCATAGAGCAGGGGCGGCCCGAAGGAAAAGATGCTGAGATAGGCCAGCGGGCGCGCCGGGTCAATGTCCCACAGGAGCATTGGCAGCGTGACAAGCAGCATGAGCAGTAACAGGGGATGAATCAAGTAGCTTGTCAGGTGTGCGAACGCAGCGATGCGGGTGACAGGTGACCAGGCAGCGTGGCTTGCGACGCGCCGGCCCAGCTTGCGTAATGTTTGGATTGTGCCTTTGGCCCAGCGGAACTGCTGGCGCTTGAAGGCTAGGAGTTGTACCGGGACTTCGGCAGGAACCTCAAGTGAACCGGCATAGAGTCCTTGCCAGCCTGCCATTTGCGCTCGATAGCTCAAGTCCAGGTCTTCGCAGAGTGTATCGGGCTGCCAGCCCCCGACCTGCGGGTCTTCAAGGCATTCTCTGCGCCAAATGCCCGCAGAACCATTGAAACCGAAGGGATAGCCTGAGCGATCGCGTGCTGTTTGCTCTACGACGAAATGACCATCCAGGGCCAGCGCTTGGCAGCGAGTCAGCCATGAATAAGTCCGGTTAATGTGCCCCCAGCGCGCCTGGACAAATCCGACATCGGCATTGCTGTAATCGCCAAAATATGGCATAGTACGCTGGAGGAAATCGGGGGGCGGTACAAAGTCGGCGTCGAAAATGGCGATATAGTCGCCAGTCGCCAGGGGGAGCGCATAGGCCAACGCTCCCGCTTTGTAGCCGGTGCGTGTTTCACGGCGCACAACTTCGACATTGATACCTTGCTGCTGCCAAGTTTGCGCCGACGCATAGACCAACGCTGTTGTGCCGTCGTCGGAATCGTCGAGTACCTGGATCTGTAGCTTGTCGGGCGGGTAGTTCAGTTGGGCGCAGGCGTCAATGAGTCGCTCGGCGACATGCTGTTCATTGTAGATGGGCAATTGCACAGTGACGTTTGGTCTGAATGTGCTGTCCGGTGCTTGTGCTTTGCGGGCGGGGCGTAGGAGATAACAGGCGCTGAGCCAGAGGTTGTGGAAGCCATAGAGCGCAAGCGCAACGACGCAAATTCCATAGAGCGTTTCCAATAGCGCATTGACAGCATACATGTCAGATTTCATATTGGGCAACCAGAGTACCCTTTCGCAACGGTATCATGATCTATCTTGATAGACATTCTTATGACGCCAGCGACGTAATTCGCGCTTCAGCCACAACCCAATACCGTAGCGCGAAACGTGCGGGACACCGTTTGATCAAGTTGGATGCCCAAACTGCGCTGTCGTCTTCTCAAAGCGAGTATAGCCTGTGCCTGGTTCAAGCCCCAAAAGCGGCAGCCAGCTATTTTGAGAATTGCAGATCGCGAGCAAATCACAATTCTGGTATAATCTGTAGAAAGCAAATTATATTGCTGTCTCTTTGTAGCATTTTGATAGAGGCTTACTTACAAACTGATTGAACAAGCGCATGTATCGTCAAAAACGAATGCGCTCCAGTGGACAGACACAGACATCGACATAGTAGGGGACACAGGGGGCCACGGCGAAGATGGGCGAACAACCATTGCAGAGTTCGGGGACAAATGAAGGCAACTCGCCAGCAATTTCGCAGACAGAGTTCCAAGCTCTGGTCGAAATGGTCGGGCCCGACATGCCGGATGTGCTGCTTGATCTTCTGAACACCTATTTGGAGGA
The DNA here is from genome assembly GCA_020846635.1 of Caldilineaceae bacterium. Lineage (GTDB taxonomy): Bacteria > Chloroflexota > Anaerolineae > Caldilineales > Caldilineaceae > QEUY01. The sequence continues at coordinate 286,651 of JADLDO010000064.1, read as the reverse complement.
GTCTGCCGGTTTGGTGGGGGCCATTCAGAATGGATTCGATCAAGGCGATCTGAGCAGTATGCTCCGCCCCGCACACAGCTTGAAGTCGAGCAGCGCGAGCATCGGTGCGGTTCGCCTCTCTCGGCTCTGCGCCGATTTGGAAGCGCATTTGCGCGGGAGTTTGCCAGGGCTTGATGTTCCCAAGCAGGTTTTACAGATTGCAGGCGAGTTTGCGCGCGTGCAGCGTGGGTTGGCGATGGAAAAGGCGAAATTGGAGCAGTAAGTTCGCTGCACTCCGGTTCGCAGGAACCTGGCCGATTTGAAGCAAGTAGGGCCGACAGCTTTCTGTCGGCCCTGTTCGTTTGATCATAGGTGTACACACTGGGTTGCAATCCAGTGTGCAATGACTTAGGCGTGTTCGCTCTCCTCCACTCTATGTTGAGCGATGATTGCATCGGCGAGATGTTTAGGCACCGCTTCGTAATGATCAAATTCGAGTGAGTAGGTTCCGCGCCCCTGGGTCATCGAGCGCAAGTCGGTTCCATAACGCATGACTTCGGCCAAAGGTACGATTGCGCGTACAATTGTACGATTCCCCTTCTGTTCCATGCCTTGAACTCGCCCGCGTCTCGTATTGAAATCGCCCATTATATCGCCCATGTATTCTTCGGGCACTGTGACGGCGATTCGATAGATTGGCTCCAGGATGACCGGGTCGGCTTGCTGTACGGCAAGTCGAAAGACCTCACGTCCGGCGGTCTGGAAGGCAATATCCTTCGAATCCACCGGATGTTCTTTGCCATCAAAGACAACTGCTTTAATGTCAACAACGGGGTATCCAGCCACAACACCCTGTTCCATGATTTGGCGCACACCCTTTTCGATGGAAGGGAGATAGACGCCGCTAATGACACCGCCAAAGACTTCACTTTTATATTCAAAGCCTGCGCCGCTCTCCAGTGGCTCCACGCGCATGTGGACTTCGGCAAACTGTCCAGAGCCACCTGTCTGCTTTTTATGGCGATATTGGGCACTGGCGCTGCGGCTGACGGTTTCCTGGTAGGATACTTTGGGCATCGACATTTCGACTTTAACACCCAACTTCTGTTCCATGCGTCGTAACGCGACATCGACATGGGTTTCGCCCATACCATGCAGCAGAGTTTGTCGGGTGGCGGGTACAACTTCGACGCGCAGGGTGGGGTCTTCTTCGGTCAGGGTCGAAAGCGCCTGGCCCATTTTGGCGCTGTCTGCCTTCGTGGCTGGGGCCACCGCAACTGAATAAAGCGGTTGGGCATAGATTGGGCCAGGAACAACAATATTGTCAGTAGCGTAACAGAGCGTGTCCCCTGTGACGACATTTTCAAGTTTGGTAATGACGCCGATATCGCCGGCTGCCAACTCATCAATGGCGGTAAGGTCTTTGCCGCGCACCTGGAAGAGATTGGCAATGCGTTCTTCGTGTCCGGTGCGGCTGTTGGTGAGGCGATCATCCTTATTCAGCATACCTGAGAAATTGCGGACGTAGGTCATGCGACCGACATAGCGATCGATGACTGTCTTAAAGACGGAGAGGGCTAGCGGGCCATCTGCTTTGCTGCTCAGTTCGACGTCGCTGCCGTTGCGGGTTGCCGTGATGATGTGATCTTCGGGCGAGGGAACATAGCGCAGCAGCGCAGGCAGCAGGCGTTCGAGGCCAATGTCATGGATTGCGCTGCCACAATAGACCGGCACGATCTTGCCTGTTTCCACGCCCAAGTGTAGGCCGCGGCGTACCTCTTCGGCTGTTAACTCCTCGCCGTCGAGATATTTCATGATCAATTCGTCGTCTGCCTCGGCTGCTGCTTCAACAATGAGCGTGTGAGCCGCCGCGACCTGCTCTTGCATGTCGTCGGGAATGGGCATGACCTTCCCCTCCGGGCCCATGTATGCTTCCATCGTCACCAGGCTGATCACGCCGCGGAAGTCATTCGCCTGCCCGACGGGTAGTTGCAGCGGGATAATGCTGGCTCCCGTTAAGGTATTGCGCAGGCTCTCTAGCGCCTTTTGGAAATCCGCATTTTCACGATCCATCTTGTTAACGAAGAAGATGCGGGGCTTTTCCAACTCTTGCAGCCGATCCCAAGCCAATTCTGTCCCAACCTCACAGCCCGCAACGGCATCTACCAGGACCAAAGCGGCTTCGGCCACATGGAGCGCGCTTGCGACCTCACCCGCAAAGTCTAAATAGCCAGGGGCATCCAGGAAATTGATCTTGTGGTTGTCATATTCGACTGGCACGACAGAGAGATTAATCGAGATGCTGCGCCGGTGTTCCTCTGGGTCCCAATCTGCGGTGGTGGTTCCATCTTCTATACGGCCCTGGCGAGAGATCGCCTTGGTCTTAAAGAGCAAGGCCTCAGTCAATGAGGTCTTGCCAGAGCTGCCGTGGCCCAAAAGGGCTACGTTCCGAATTTGATCGGTGCGCCACTTCATTCTTTCATCCTCCTAAGACAATCTTGAGACAACATTGTCAAATGGTACAAAAAAATATCGTCGATCGGACGAACGATCGCGAGTAGGGGTGTGCATTCATTCGTTTACGGAGATCAGATCGCAGTCAGTTGCGGACTAAGGCTGGGGATCCGCGCTGGCTCGACTCATGGTTTCCAAGACTCAGGGAGTGGCGGCGCTTGGCATCTTATCCATGATGGTCAGATCGATGGTGGACCAGAGGGACTATGAACAGCGGGTAACTGCGCTGTCCAAGCCGGTAGCACACAAGCATGACCGCCACTGTCAGCAATTACGATTGTACAAGATGATATGCATGGGTGTCAACGAAGGTTAACGAGGCGTTAACGCCCCTTCCTCTTGGGTGTCACAAAGGGGATTTGGTTTGCTAGGCAGAATTTGGTATGATGCGATAGCTCTGGGCTGTTACAAGGCTGTGACTGCACTGGAGTATTGTACCGGCTTGTGCTTGTATCCACACTGGACGAGCGTGATCGTTCCAGTCCGGGTTGACCCATGCAGCGGGTCGCTTGCTGCCTAAGTGTATACGCTTCCCGTGACCGACACCCAACCTCCTGCGCACAGAACCTCAAATTCACCATCAACGACTCCTGCCTTGAACCGGCGTTCATTGGTTCAGGAAGTGCCGGAGATGCGTGTGCTGTTCATCTGCCATGCGGAGGATATGCACGATCTCTATGATTATTTGGGAAATGAAAGCAGCGGTCTAACGGCACAAGGCTGGGAGCAGGCCGATCTCCTGGCAACCTGGCTGCGCGCACATGAATTGATCGATGCGCTGATTAGCGATAATCTGTTGCAGTGTCGTCTGACTGCCCAGCGCGTTGGGCAGGCCATGGGCTTGCCTGTCACTGTCTTTCGCGAATTGCCAAGCTGCACTGCCGCGCCCGCGGAAGCTGAGAGCCGTGGCATGAATGGGCGTACCCTGATGCCATCGGCGGCGGAGGTTGCGGTGTCGTCCCTGACGGAGGAAGAAGCGCTCCTGATGGCTGCATTGGATAAGCTCTTTGCTGAACACTGGGGCACGACATTGGCGGTTGTGACCTGTAACCCCAACATCGTCACGCTGCTGCGTGTGTTGACCGGCCCAGGACGGGTCGATCTGCGTATTGACCACACAAGCATCACCGAAATCTGCTTTGTCAATGGAAAATGGCGCGTGAATTACGTCAATCGTATTTCACATCTGACAGCACCCGTGGTGACACCGCGCAACGCACGCGAGGAAGTGGCGCACACGCCAGAGGAACTGGAAGACCTTTCGACGGTGGTGCGCGTGTACAATCGGGTGGCGATGAACGACCTGAACCAGAAGCGGGAAGATGATCATCAACGTATTCGCCATTTGCTGAATTTTGCCAAGCTGCCCGCGGATTTGCGTATTTTAGATATTGGGACGGGTATTGGGCTGCTCCCGCTCTTGTTGGCTGAAGATGGAGCAAAACAGGTGGTGGGAATTGACATAAGCCCAGAGATGCTGGAGCAGGCTGAGTATTTACGTCTGAGCCGCCCGAACGAAGCATCTTCGCGCACGACCTATCGCCTCGCACCTGCTCACGCCTTGCCCTTCCGCGACGAACAGTTTGATGCGGTGACCTGTCGCCTGGTGCTTAACCATGCGCGCCGGCCCGAACGAATCATTAAAGAGATTGTGCGCGTTCTGCGCCCAGGTGGAATTTTGGTCTTGGCCGAGCTATTGGGGGTGGATAACCCTGTGAAGCGGGCGACACAGAATGCTATCGAGGAGCGGCGCAATGCTGCCCATGTTGCGGCGCGGGGTGCCGAGCAGTATAACAAGCTGCTGACGGACGCAGGGCTGCAAATCGAGGCAAAGGAGACTGTCACCTTTGAGCGTGGCTTGGATGAGTGGCTTGCCATCTATCATACGGATCGAGCTGATGCCGCGGTGGTGCGTGAGATGATTGAGGCTGGTCTTGAGACAGACGCGGCTGGCATCAATGCAAGGCGGCAGGGCGGCACACTGGTCTTTGATCAACGGATGGTCTATGTGCGCGCGGTTAAGCCGGGCACGCGCACCGCTGCCTAGTCGAACAAGCCAGCGCAGCATACAAGCGTCTCTCAGATGGATTCGCCGCCCTTGGGCGGCTTTTTTGTTGGCAGAGAGCTGCTTCAAAATGGGATTCGGTCTTGCTCCCCCTGCCTTGTATAATGGGTAGGTCATGTACCGCGGCTATCAGCGCCAGAGCGCCATTTGTTTTGTCGAAGGACTTGTCTATGTCAACAATCGCTGCGTCCCATCTCTATGGTGAGATTCATGAGCAGCCCGCTGTTCTGGAGAGCCTCTTGCGTCTGGAGCAAGCGACGATCCGGCAGTTGGCCGCGCAGATCAGGCGGCGGGAGATCAATTATGTGTTGATTGCCGCCAGAGGCACCAGTGATAACGCTGGACGCTATGCCAATTATCTGCTGGGCGCGTTCAACGGTCTTCCTGTGGCCCTTGCCACGCCGAGCCTTTATACCATCTATCAACGTCCGCCGCGCTTGAAGAATGCTCTGGTGATTGGCATTAGTCAAAGTGGCAAGAGTCCTGATATTGTCGGCGTGATCGAAGATGCCAAGCGACAGGGTGCTTTAACCGCGGCGATTACAAATTTTGCTGATTCTGACTTGGCGAACCAGGCTGATTTTGTTGTGGAACTGCACGCGGGCGAGGAACGTTCGATTGCTGCAACCAAGACCTATACGAGTGAGTTGATGGCGATTGCCATGTTGGGCGCGCACTTGGCCGATGATGGCGACATGCAGGCGGCATTGGCGGGCGTACCAGAGGCCGTGGCGCAAGTGCTGACGGTTGCCCCGACGGTAGCGCAGGTGGTGGAGCGCTATCGCTATATGACTTCGTGCGTGGTGATTGGCCGCGGCTATAACTATGCCAGCGCCTTTGAGTTGGCGCTAAAGCTCAAGGAGTTGACTTACACCCTTGCCGAACCCTATAGCAGCGCTGATTTTTTGCATGGCCCATTGGCGTTGATCGAAAATGGCTTCCCGGCGATTGTGGTTGCGCCCACCGGCGTCATGTTGCCGGAGATTCGCGATTTTATCCAGGTGTTGCGACAGCGGGAGGCAGAGCCGGTCGTCATCAGCGATGATGCGGCTACATTGGCGCTGGGGCGCACACAACTGCCGCTCAGGGCCACGCTGCCGGAGTGGCTGTCGCCCTTGACTGCCATTGTTCCAGGCCAACTCTTTGCGATGTATCTGGCCTATGCGCGTGACTACGATCCCGACCATCCGCGCGGGCTGCGTAAGGTGACGGAGACGCGCTAGGCTAATTTGACCAAGCGTGCATTGGTGAGCTTGACCAAATCCTTGACATTGAGTTGAATGTTGGCCCCGCGTTGACCGGCACTCACGGCGATAGTGTCAAAGGCTTGCGCCTGGTCAGAGAGATAGATCTCGAAGCCCTTATTGATAAGGGCAAGGGGGCTGATGCCTCCCGTTTGCAGTCCTGTCAGCGCCTCGGCTTCAGCGTGTGAGGCCATCTTTGCTTTTTTCAGACCGGCGGCCTTCGCCAATACTTTGAGGTCCAGTGTGTCGGGGCCTGGGATGATGGCGAGCATCGGTTTGCGGTTGGGCTGGTCGGGCAGCGCGACCAGGGTCTTAAAGACCTGGGCTGTGGGGAGCCCGATAGTGTCCGCGACCTGGACGGCTGACTCAATTCCGGCAGCATAGTCATAGAGATGCAGTTGGTAGGCAACTTTTTTGCTGTCTAGCAGGCGTGTAACGTTGTTTTTGAACTCCATAGGGCGGCGATTCTGTCTGAAATTGTATCTGAGATTCTAGGCGAGATTCTCAAAGGCGATCTGTGGAGCCGGTTGTCTGAAACGAGTGTCGCTGCCGACCTGGTCGCAGTGACGCTCATTTTGGGATTGGCGTTCTTTGCTGGCTGGCTGCAAAAGCGACGGCGTACAACCGCCATGTTGGCTGCAGTCAGTGACTCCACCTTTGGTCGCTATGTTGCGCGCAGCCGGACGGGAGCCTGGGGCTTTGCTGTGACGATTGAACCGCCCCCTGAACGCTTTCGCGAGTTTAACATTAGCTATCAGCCGGTGTCTATTTTCAACCCCGTGGATTTGGCGCGGCTGTGGCTGGGAGGCCGACGGGCGCGCTTGCAGATTTCCGGCATCTTTCAGGATGCGCCGACCGCAGAGGTCATTTGGGTGCGAGGACAGCCGCCTGCTCGCGCGCTGGGCGTGAACCCTGGCCGCGCGCCGTGGGTCTATGCCCAGTTGGACTTTGCCCGATCTGAATATGCGACGCGCGGGACGAATGTTGGAACGCTGAAACGCGTTCTACAAGATATGTATGCACGTTTCACGCCCGCGCTTGTGTGGGTTTCTGTGCAGCGCGACCAGCGTCCGCATATGCGAATGGTGGCGGAAGGACGGATTGGGGTGGGTGATGTCTCTCCCCTGATTGCTGCGGCGCGTGCGTTGGGGCGGGCGGCGATGTTGGAGTAGGGGACGCTGAGGTAGGAAATAAGAGGTAAGAAATAAGAGGAAGAAATAAACAGGGGGATGCACTTCACGCGCATCCCCCTGTGGTCTTGAGAGCTTAGTACCTTACTGAGAGGCGTGGGCCAAGCTGCCTGGGAAGTAGACGTTGATGTTGGTATTGGTTGATTGCACAGCGGGCAGCAGTGTTTCAACCATGCTGATCACTTCGCCCATGTTCATGCCAGAGTCGGCAAGGGTATTCCACAGGCCCAGTTGTTCACCCAGGCCGAGCAGGTGATTGATCTCACCATCTGCCCAACCGATGTAGGGGAGCGCACGACCGTTGATGCTGAGGTGCAGGCCATCACTGTTAGTGAAGATTGAAACCTCTGTGACGCCGGAGGTAATGAGGCTCTGAATCATACCCGGTTGGAGGCGTGCGGCTTGCAACGGGAGGCCGGTCAGGTTGGTCCATTCAGTGTCGGAGAGATCGCCCACGCGCCAGGTGCCATCTTCATTGTAGAAGACAGGCAAGGTGATGGTGGGCGGCGCTTCGCCTACTGTTGCCAGGAATGCATCCTGCGCTTGCCGAGAGGCCAAAGCTGCTTCGCCACCTTCAACATAGGTGGGAATGGCGGCTACACCCTCTTGCAGCGGGAAGCGGACGATGACGCCAAACCCCAAATTCGCAACCACAGGCAGCATTTTCTCCAGTACGGGCGCGCCTGCACCCATCTGGGTGATCAAGCCACCGGTGTCAGAGAGGATTTGACCGTCCCACTTGATTGAGGGACTCGGTTCACCATTGACGAGCAGCAGCAGACCATTCGGGCTGTTGTCGATCTGGATATGCTGAATGTCGCTCTCGGTCATTAAAGCGACCATGTCGCTGGGCACGACCAAAGAATCCAGCATCCCCGGAGCGAACTGCGCCCCTAGTTGGGCAAGAGGGACGTTGCCGACGCTGGGTTGCCCAGAGCTGTCGATGTCAATGACCAGAGCCGGTAGATCCACGACCAGGGAATCCTGAGCAGCTTGGCTCGCCGTCGCACCGCTGGTTGCGCGGGGCGCACAACCTGCCAAAACAATGACCGCGACAGAGAGCAATGTGAGCCAGCTTAGAAGTCGCCGCTTTTGCATGAACAATTCCTCCTATAAATGGGCATAGATAATAGATGCAAGCAGCAAATACGCGTTTTTTGGAGCAGGGATGATTCGCGTAGTTGTGACAGGTACGGTTGCAGACGGTTGTAGAAATAAATCCGGGTAGAATGAATTCGCTGTGGGTGGATGAATGATCGTAGTTGAGGAAAGTGAGAAGCTGCTAAATACTTGCTAGGTATTTTTGCACGTACTTTTTCGTGGGTTTGCAGCGTCATCATTAGGTTGCTTCTCCCACTATCCTCATCCAAGTCGTATTGTACACACCCCGCAAGTGCATGTCAACTCGTTTGCACGTATAATGCCGCCACAATGCTACCATTTGCGATGCTGTCAATGCATCAAACTGTTATCGAACCGCCAGCCTCGAAGCAGGATACTCGAGCCGTTGCGGTGAATCCGTTACACCCAATGCGTTACAGTGAGTTTGTGTCATGATGTGGTTATGATGTGGTCTTATTACATGATGACGAACTTGGCACCGAAATAAGTATTAGGGCGAATTGAGCAAAATCTATGGATGAATCTTTACAAGAAAATCGTACGGGCATGAATAGTACCGCAATATCGCCGTGGTTTCGTCCCACGACGACCCACACCCAAGAGCGTGACCTGGTGCTTTTGATGGCCGCGGGCCAAAAGAGTTATCTGATCACGCTGCGTCGTGGGCAGCAGTTGCATACGCATTTGGGCATTTTTGCCCACGATGACATGATCGGGCAACCGTGGGGTACGGTGGTGCTTAGCACGTTGGAGCAGCCGGCATTGGTGCTGGAGCCTTCCTTGAGTGACCTGATGACCCATGTGAAGCGAGGCACACAGATCATCTATCCCAAAGATGCCGCCTATTTGGTTCACCGGTTGAACCTGCGTGCAGGGTCGCGCGTGGTGGAGGCGGGTACAGGTTCCGGCGTGTTGACCACAGCGCTGGCATGGGCTGTGGCACCGTTGGGGAAGGTCTACACCTATGAAGTGCGCCCGGACACCCATCAACTGGCGCGGCGCAATCTTGAGCGCGTTGGTCTGCTGCCGTATGTGGAGATGTCGCTCGGTTCGATTGATGGCGGATTCCGTCAGGAGGGGGTTGATGCGCTCTTTTTGGATGTCCGCACCCCGTGGGAGTTTCTGGGGGCCGCGCGCGCTGCGCTCAAGCCGGGGGGCTTCTTTGCCAGTTTGCTGCCTACGACCAATCAAGTCACCGACTTATTAAGCGGACTTGACCAGCATGGCTTTGCCGATGTGGCTGTAGAGGAACTACTGCTGCGCGCCTATAAGCCGATTCCTGAACGGCTGCGACCTGACGAGAACATGAATGGGCATACGGGATTTTTGGTCTTTGCGCGCTGCATGCCGCTTGGCATTGAGATGGAGCGTTGGCAAGGCAGGGATCGCCAGCGGTATCGCGCACGCAAGCGCATGGAGGAGGAGATTGCCGAAGAAGCGGCGCGGCGCGCGGCTGATGAGCCGGACGAGAGTCGTAAATATCCGCGGCTACCGCTGCCGTAAGGTTGTGGATGCGCGAGGCTGGTCGAGAAGCGTTGTGTAGAAATCGAGAAGCTGTGCGGTGAGGTGTGACCAAGCGTAGCGTGTCAGTAATCGATCCGTCGCGTGGGCGCGCAACGCTGCGTGCTGCGCCGGGTTCTGAAGTACCTCGACCACGGCGCGCGCAAATTCGACAGGCGTTGCGCGCGCGGGCACAAGCTGGGCTGCACCGTCTGCGCCATAACTAGATTGCTCACCCACAGCACTGGCGATGACGGGGACGCCGTGTAGTAAGGTGGTGGCGAGGCGCACGCTGCACTTGGCTTCAAGGAGTGGGATGGGGGTGGCAGGGAAGATCGCACAGGTCGCGCGGGCATAGAGGTCGCCCAGTTCATTGGAAGGGACATAGCCTGTCCATGTTATTTGAGGCTCTCCAGCCAGCGCCGTCTGAAATGGCGCGGCGAGCCAGGGTTGGACGGGGGTTCCAGCGATGACCAGTTGTGCGCTGGGCATCTGACTGTGCAACTCCGCCCAAAAGGTCTTGAGCCAGTCGGGCGATACCTCAATGAAGCGGGTGAAGAAAAGAACTTGAGGGGGACGATCCGGTGTCGCAGAACGGTTGAATTGGGGAGCCGATAAGGGATTGACCCCATTGGGAAGATAGAGGGTGGGGATGTGGGGCGCGACCGTTGCCACTTTTTGCTCAAGCCAGCGGCTGGCAGCCGTAATACCGTCGGCGTGGCGGATTCCCCATTCTTCCTGCCGACGCAAGAATTGACCGACAAACCAGTGATAGCGGTTGACCGGGTTCCATGCCTGTTCCCAATCGTCCACATCGAGCAGAATCCTGGGGGCTGCCTGCTGGCGATAAGGGCGGCGCTGCCAGAGCCACCACTGGACAAGACCGGCGTGGGCGCGCGGCTTGACAATATGTACAATATGCGGCATTGCTTGATCCACAGCCTGTACCATCCGTCGCACCGTTGCGAGCAGACCCCCGCCCAATGGGAGCTGTTGCATACGCACGCCGCCAATGGTTTCTGTCTTGCCTGCGTCTTCGGGTGAATCCCACGGTGGAATCAGGATGGTTGCGCTGTGACCCGCGGCAACAAGCGCCTGGGCCATAGGCAGGGTGCGCGCCCAGACGGTGGTCTTCTGTTTTAGGCCAAATGGGGCGACAAAGACAATGCGTAGGGACATAGCTTCTGGATTCACTCTGTCGTGACCTGCCGAGGCCAGGTGGGCAAGTTTGCCACGAGAAGCTGCCACGCAGCCTTTTCTTGGTCGTGGGGATAGAGCAGGCCATACTTGGCCTCTAACTGGGGTGCGTACCAACGATAGATTACTACCAGCGCCACGGCTTGCGCGATCCAGATCTCGGCCATTGGTTCATCTTCCGCGCTCGGCTGTAGCAATGTCTTTTCTAAGGCTGTGCGCTGGCTGGCGCTAAGATAGAGATTAAGGTCGCGCGTCGTAGGTCGTTGGATGCCATTCAGCGCCAACATCATCTGCAAGACTGTCTGGCGCAAGGTGTGTACTTGTTCCGCGGCAAGGAGGAATTGTTCGCGCGCAAGCAAATCTGCCAAAGTCGCCAAGTCTACCCAAAACGAGGTGATCAACTCCTGAAGGTGGGCAGGCTGAGGCGGTTGTAGGGCATCGGGCCATTTGGGTGTAGACATGGCCGCGATTATATCACAGCCCTGGTGAGAGATGGCGAGCGTGCGCCTGTGCGGAAGGTGTTGTTGCTTACTTGTTCTGCGCGGGCCAGATAGGGAGCGACTTCACAGGCTGGCGCTCCACTGGATGATAGAATCAACCTATTGACTTCTTAATAAAGGACTCCAACATGGGAAAAAATGACCCTTTTGCCGATCTGCTCAGTTCGCTGGAGGAGAATCTCCAGCGCGAAGGTGGGTGGATCCCTCCTAATGACCCCAATCAAAGACGCCCCGTGGAAAGCGGCGGGAATCCACGAAGAATTTTATGGTTCGTCATCCCCATCGTACTGTTGGTCTTGTTTAACCGCGTCATCACGTTTTACACAGACCTGCTATGGTACGACAGCCTGAATCTGTCACAGGTGTTTATTACGCGCCTGTGGGCACAGTTTGGGCTTTTTGCTGTGGGTGCAGTTGTCTTTTGGCTCTTCTTGGCGATCAACGTGTGGATTGCACAGCGACTTTCGCGGCGGCTGCCCTTTGGCCCAGGCGGGAGGACGCCACTGGAGATCTTTGCGGATGGCGCGGGCGTGCGTGTTGCTACACTCATTGTCGGCGCAGGCGCAATTTTGGCGCTCTTCGTCGGCATGAGCACTTCAACACAATGGGAGGCGCTGCTGGTCTATTTGAACCAGCATCCTTTCGGGCTGAGCGATCCGCTCTTCAACCTGGATGTGAGTTTTTTCCTCTTTACGCTCCCCATTTGGCTGTGGGCGCGCGGGTGGCTGATCTTCCTGCTAGCGGCGACGTTGCTGGCGGTGGCGCTGGTGAGCGGACTTTTCTGGCGGGGCTGGCGTGTGCAGCGTCCCTTGTTGATCCACCTGGCGATTTTGGGCGCGATTTTACTGGCGCTGGTGGCGTGGCAATACCGGTTGGATGCCTTTCAACTGGTCTACAGCCGGCGCGGCTCCTTTGCCGGGGCCGGTTACACCGACGTGCGGGCGCAACTGCCCGTCTATAATATTCTCTTTATCGTGACGTTGATTACGGCTATTCTCCTGCTTGTGACGGCATTTCTGCGCCAGGCGTGGCGGGCGATGGTGGGCGTGTTGGGGCTGTGGATTGTGATCGCTATTTTGGCGGGAAATGTCTATCCAGGGCTGGTTCAGCGCTTCCAGGTGAACCCAAATGAATTGAATCTCGAACGCCAATATATTGAGAATAACATCGCGTTTACACGCACCGCCTATGATTTGGATACGATTGAGCTGAGGTCGTATGAAATTTCCTCAGATCTCAGGGTGGACGAACTGCTGGCAGAGCAAGAGACTGTGCGCAATATCCGTCTGTGGGATTATCGTCCTTTGTTGCAAACGTACAATCAAATTCAGGCGTTACGGCTCTATTATCAGTTCCATAATATTGACGTGGATCGCTATGAGATTGATGGCGAGCTGCATCAAGTGATGTTGGGGGCGCGCGAGCTGGTTCCGGAGAATCTTTCGCAAGATGCCCAGACCTGGGTGAACCGTCGCCTGGTCTATACACACGGCTACGGGGTTGCTGCATCGCCCGTTGCCCGTGTAACACGCGACGGGCTTCCCTCCTTTTATGTAAAAGATTTGCCGCCGCAAGGGATCATCACCGTCACCCAACCGCAGATCTACTTTGGTGAATTGACCAATGAATATGTGATTGCGCGTACGGAGGAGCCGGAGTTCGACTATCCTCGCGGCGAAGGCAATGTCACAACACGCTTTGAGGCAGAGAGCGGCATTGCCATGAGCACCTGGGCGCGGCTGCTCTTTGCTATCCACTTCGCTGATATTAACATTCTGCTCAATCGGGACATCGATGCGGAGAGCCAATTGCTCTGGCGGCGCAATATCATGGAGCGTGTGAATGAGGTTGCGCCTTTCTTGAGCTATGACCAAGACCCCTACATTGTCGTTGATAATGAAGGGCGTCTGCACTGGATCCTCGATGCCTACACGGTGAGCAACCGCTTTCCCTATAGCGAACCGGCGGGATCGCTCAATTACATTCGCAATCCCGTCAAAGTCATTGTCAATGCGTATGACGGTACGATGCGCTTCTATCTAATGGATCCCAGCGAGCCAATTGCCGCCGCCTATGCGCGCATCTTTCCCGATCTCTTTGTTCCGCTGAGCGATATGCCCACTGATCTGCGAGCGCATATTCGCTATCCAGAGGACTTGTTTCGCGTCCAGGCGGAGGTTTACCGCACCTACCATATGACGGATGCCACGGAGTTCTATAACCGCGAGGATCTGTGGGCATGGCCGGAGGAGATATTTGAGAGCAGCACCGTACGCATGGACCCATATTATGTGCTGATGCAGTTGCCAGGTTCAGAAGAGTTGGAATATGTGCAAATTTTGCCCTTTACACCGACCAACCGTGAGAACATGATCGCGTGGATGGCGGCGCGCAGTGACCCGGATGTTTATGGGGGCAAGGTGGTCTATGAGTTTGGGGCGGATACGCTCTTCTTTGGCCCTAAACAGATTGAGGCGCGTATTGACCAGGACCCGGTCATTCGCTCCCAATTGACCCTGTGGAATCAGCAAGGTTCCAGCCCGATCCGGGGAAATCTCCTGGTGATCCCGGTGGCGGGTGGGCTGCTCTATGTCGAGCCGCTCTATTTGCAATCGGCGACCGGGCGTATCCCTGAGTTACAGCGGGTGATTGTCGCAACGGTGGACAAGGTCGTCATGGCCGAAAATCTGGGGCTGGCCCTGGTCGATCTCTTTGGTGAAGATCTGCTGGCGGAGCCGGTGTTTGCCGAATTGGCGACCTTTGGCAATGAGACAGCGCCCGCAGTGGTGACCTCTGGTGCGGGTGGTGAGACAGGAACCGCACCTGCTACAGTGGGGGAATTGGTCGCCCAGGCCAATGAGCAGTTTGAACAAGCGCAAACCTATGCGCGCGAAGGGAATTGGGCGGGCTATGGTGAGGAAGTCGCCGCGCTGGAGGCAACACTTGCGCGGCTGGCTGAACTGACAGGCGTGGAACTGGAGCCTACGCCTATGCCCACTTTGGAGGCCTCGCCCGCTGTGACAGCGACAGATGCGCTTGAAGAGTAATTGATGGACGATTCATTGATGCATTCCATGACAACTCTCTAGGAGAACGAATACATGATCGATGACAACTATCAACTGGTATCATTGGCATCACGACGAGGTACACAACGCCGGCGAACGCTGGCGGAGCGCGCGGTTGGCATCGGCGCGCTGGCGATTGTGTTAGTCGTGGGTGTACTCTATGGCCCGCTGCTCTGGGAGCAGAGTGCGGTGGCAGCCAAGCCCGCTTCGATTGGGAGCGCTGCGCCGGTTCAGCAGGAAGTGGCCTCATTGACGGCTGACCAGGAGGCACTTGCCAACCTGTATAGCCAGGCTTCCCCCTCGGTGGTCAACATCCAGGTGACGAGCCGTATTGCCAGATTTCCTGGCTTTGGGCTTCCCGATGAGGACGGCGAGGCTCCACTTGAGCAGGCGCTTGGGTCGGGCTTCATCTACGATGACCAGGGACATATTGTCACGAACAATCATGTGGTAAGCGGTGCGGAAGATGTGCTGGTGCTTTTTAGCAATGGCTATTGGGCTAATGCGGAAGTGGTTGCCGCCGATCCCCAAGCAGATATTGCCGTAATCAAGGTCACTCCCCCGGAAGGGATGGCCTGGCGACCGCTGCCATTGGCGGAGGTGGATGAGTTGCGCGTGGGGCATACTGTGATCGCGATTGGCAACCCTTTTGGCCTGGACGGCACGATGACCACAGGGATTGTCTCGGCCATGGGGCGGGGGATTCCGTTGAGTGATGGGGAGACTACTGCCAATTACACATTGCCCGATGTCATTCAGACCGATGCGGCGATTAATCCCGGAAATTCAGGGGGGCCGCTGCTCGACTTGAATGGCAATGTCGTGGGGGTGAATTTTGCGATTCGGTCGCAGGTGCGCTCGAACACAGGGGTCGGCTTTGCCATTCCGGTATCGATTCTGCGACGGGTGATCCCTGCGTTGATTGCGGACGGACGCTATTCCTATGCCTATCTGGGGCTTTATGGCTCATCCATCACCCCGTTCCTGGCTGAAGCGTTGGAACTGCCCGCCAATCATTTGGGTGTCTATGTGACCGACATTGTCGCGGGTGGGCCTTCGGAAGCAGCCGGACTTCAAGGGGGCAGCGAGACGATTACCGTTGAAAATGGTTTCGAACTGGAGCGTGGCGGCGACATTATCATTGCTGTCGATGGCAATACGGTGATGCGCTTTGAAGACCTAATCAGCTTCTTGGTGACAAAGGCAAGCCCCGGACAGGTCATTACGCTGACGGTCTTGCGCGGCGACGAGACGCTCGATGTGCCGGTGACGTTGGGCGAGCGCCCTTCGGGCCGCGCATCGGCTTCAGCGGCGCGGCCCGATGAGGATGGCATCAACGCCCGCAAGGCGATTGAACTTGCCACCGACGCGGCTGAGGAAGAAGAACTCATCACCGGCGAAGTTACCGAGCGGATTGCGACGCCGGAGGTGCTAGAGGGCGTCGATGTATGGGTTGTAGAATTGGTCACAGAGAATGAGACGGTGACTGTGACGATTGACACACTGACCGGCGAGGTTCTCGATATCGGCGTGGAATAGTTGTTTGTTGTACAAAACAGTGTGAAACAGGGGCAATGGCAAAGGGCTGTTGCCCCCTGTTTGCTTGGCGAAGGGGGGCGGTGCGCTGTTACTCTAATTCGAAGGCAGCCTGTAATGGGCCAACGACGCCGGGGCGGCCCGGCACTTCGTGACAGGCGCGGCAGCGTGCCTCATAGCTTTCGCTGCCACCGACGAGGATGATGGGATCGTCATAGCGGGCAGGACGCCCATTGATGAGGCGTTGGGTGCGGCTGGCCTCTGCGCCACAGACGACACAGATGGCGTGGAGCTTGTCGACACGCTCTGCAAGTGCCAGCAACAGCGGCATCGGGCCAAAAGGTTCGCCGCGGAAGTCCTGGTCCAGCCCTGCGCCAATGACACGCTTGCCACTGTTGGCGAGTGTAGAGCATACATCGGCAATGGTCCAGTCAAAAAACTGGATTTCGTCAATGGCGATAATGTCGGCGCTCTCTTGGGCCAGGGCAAGAATTTCTGACGCATTGCGGACGACCGCGGCATCTTCGCGTGCGAGGCCGCTGTGCGACGCCACGCGTTCTAGTCCATAGCGATGGTCGATGGTGGGCTTGAAAAGCTGGACCTGGCGACGAGCAATTTCGGCGCGGCGGATCCGGCGCAGGAGTTCTTCTGTCTTGCCACTGAACATCGAGCCACAGACGAGCTCAATCCAGCCACCGGTCGGTTGGTGTTGTATCATGGTCTTGTTGCTGGTTGGTATGAGAAGCGTTTGGAAGAAGAATGTAAAAAAGAGAGGGCAGAGACGTTGGCCTCTGCCCTTCGGGTTCTGTCAATCAAGGCCCAGTGATGCACCAGCCCTGCTGGGAGATCTCTGGGGCATGTGTGGAGACTACACCTTGATGTCGTACTTCGCCAACACCTCGGCAGCGGCGGCTTCTGGATTGTCACCGCGGGCGCGCGCCTTGCGAGCGGCTTCGTCCGCCTCGCGGCGAGCCTGCACCTCAATTTCGCGGCGGGCGCTCTCGCTCTGCCGGCGTTCAAGACGCTTCATAAAGCGCTCGACCTGACCGGCGGTATCGACAATGCGCTGCTCACCCGTATAAAAGGGATGGCAAGTGCTGCACACGTCGGTGCGGATCTCCGGTATGGTGCTGCCCGTTGTCCAGGTAGCTCCACAGGAGCAAATGACTCGCGCCTCCGGGTAATATGTCGGATGAATATTCGCCTTCATCTTAATTCGCCTTTTCTGTGTACACGCTAATCTGCTTCTTGCTGCCGCGTGCCCACTCAAATGTTACAAATCCATCACTCTTTGCAAACAGAGTGTCGTCCTTGCCCTGGCCTACGTTTTGACCGGGGTAAAATTTAGTGCCGCGCTGGCGCACAAGAATGCTGCCTGCGGTTACAAACTCGCCACCAAAGCGTTTCACACCCAAGCGCTGGGCGTTCGAGTCACGATTGTTGCGGCTGGAGCCGCCGCCTTTTTTATGAGCCATTGTCTGCTTCTCCTTAATAAACCCTGCGGGTTAACTCGCTAAATATCCCGTGAAGCTATCGCTGGGATCTTAGGCGTTAATGGACTCGATCTGAAGGCGAGTCAAATATTGACGATGTCCCTTGCGCACGCGGATGCGCTTCTTGGGGCGATAGCGGAAGACCATGATCTTATTGCCCCGATATTGCCCGGTAATCTTGGCAACGACTGTTGCACCGGCGACGGTCGGCTGGCCGATTTGCACGTTGTCCCCATTGGCTACCAGGAGCACGTCTTCCAGGGTGATGGTGGAGCCGACATCCCCATCCAATTTTTCAACTTCCACCTGATTGCCGACGGCAACACTGTATTGTTTACCGCCGGTTCGAATGACTGCGTACATCTCTTTTTCTCCCTCTATGAGCCGCGTTCAGGTGAAAAGGAATGGCCCTGAAGCTTTCGGAGCGGCTTTGTGTCGCATGGGGTGCTGACACAATTCGTTTTGTCCAGTTTGCTGGATAGCCTGTGAATTTAGGCAGACAATTCAAGGTTGCCTAAGAGTTCACAAACAGAAAGTATACTTGACCAGGGGTGAAAAGTCAAATTTGACGGGTGGAGATTTACGATAAATAAGTGTGGATCAAGTTGTGTAGGTGAAGATAAAAATGTGCCCGTTCTCTGGTGAGATGGCGATCCATCCGTGTGTCCGGCTGGTCAGCGTATCCGGCGCGTAAAATTGTAGCAGGGAAAAGCTCTCCTCGTCGACCCACCAGGAGGCCGGTTGCATCGGGGCGGGATAATCGGGTATGCCTGTGAGCGGAGAAAGTAGTGCTTGCCATGCGCCCACATCCTCTGGCGCTACTTCAAGTCGATAGAAGGAACGGTAATCAGCAGGGCCGAGTTCACCGTCGCCCATTTTCTCCTCGACAAAATAGGCGTCCATGAGCGGCGTGGGCAATGGCTGCGACTTGCTGATGATCTCCGTGACGGCGTTCACCCGTTCGGCTTGGCTCCCACTCACTTCGTAGAAGGAGGGTGCAGGCGCACGCACATGGTTACAGGCAGAGAGCAATAGGCCGGCAATGAAGATGAATCTGACAGTAGACATGGCTCTCGCAGTGTATAAAGAACCACGGCATAAAAATCCCTTAGTGAGTAAGCGGCTATAGGAGTAAGGGTTCAGGCATTTTGGCTGCATGCTGCTATGATACATGGTTAGTTGCAGCGATGTCTAGTCCACTGCGGAGGATAGATGGCATTCTATTTGGCTTTCAAAGAGATTTGGCACAACCGCGCGCGCTATTTGCTGATCGGGATGATCGTTGCGCTGGTAACGACGTTGGTGCTTTTTATCGCAGCCCTGGCAGAAGGGTTGGCGTCGGGCAACCGGGAGTTTATTGAGAAACTGGATGCCGAGTTATTGGTCTACCAGTCGAATGTTGATCTCTCTATCTCATCCAGCCGTATAGGGCGCTCCAAGTTAATCCAGATGCGGCGTGTGCCGGGTGTGGCCGCGGTGGGACAGATTGCGGCGAGCAGCACGACGATTGTGCTGCCGGATGGGGAGGAACCGTTGGATGTATCGTTGCTGGGGGTAGAGCCGGGCGCGCCTGGTGAGCCCCCGGTATTAACGGGGCAACAGTTGGGGCGCAGCCGGGCCAGTGAAGCGATTATTGACAAACGGGTGGTGGATCGCACTGGGCTGAAGGCTGGCGACCGTATCACGATTAAGTCAATTCAGGGAACGGAGGAAGAATTCTTCGACCTTGTTGTGGCAGGTACAACCGATGGCCGCGGCTTTATCCTGCAACCAACCCTGATCGTCCCCTATCTTACGTGGGATCAGGTTCGCCCGCGTGGGGCTGGAGAAGTGAATAACAACGGTGAATTTGTCTCGAATCTTGTGGCGGTAAAATTGCAGAACCCGAAGGCGTGGCGTGAGGTAGCAGCGCAGTTGGAAAACGATGTATCAGGCATTGAGGTTGTCGATCGCGTGACTGCCTATGAGTCTACACCTGGCTATATCGAGCAAAAAAGCACATTGGATACACAACGTTACTTCACGCTCTTTATTGGTATCCTGGTGGTGGGCGGCTTCTTTCAGATTCAGACGTTACAGAAGGTGGCACAAATTGGCATGTTGAAGGCGATTGGTACATCCACGTTGACCATTGCCCTCTCTGCGATTGGGCAAATCGTCGCCATCAACGCGCTGGGCGTGGCAGTGGGGGCGATTGGCTCGCTGCTGCTCTCTTTGACCTTCCCGCCAACCTTACCCGTTGTTTTTACGGCGGATGCTGTGGGTTCAGCGGTGGCGTCGCTCTTGATCATTGGCCCGGTAGGGGGAATGGTCTCGGTGTTTGCGCTTTTGCGCGTGGAACCGCTGACCGCATTGGGGCTGGCGCAATAGATGACGGCAAATAGTTTGGCGCTTCAGGCTGTGAATGTGGTCAAGAGCTACGGCGAAGGTAGCAATCAGGTGTTGGCGGTCAACCAAGTGAGTTTTGCCGTTCAAAAGGGCGAGTTTGCCGCTTTGGTGGGGCCAAGCGGCTCGGGCAAGACGACGATGTTGGCAATGTTGGCGGGACTGCTGCAACCGACTTCGGGGGAAATTGCGATTGCTGGGCAGAACTTGTCAGAGATGAGCGAGTCGGAACGCACGCGCTTTCGAGGGCAGGCGATTGGTTTCGCCTTCCAGGCCAATAACTTGGTTCCCTATCTTACTGCCCTAGAAAATGTGCAGTTGATGCTGCGTCTCAATGGTAAGTTCAAGGGCGTGGACAAGGAGCGGGCGCGGGAGTTATTGACACGATTGGGGCTGGGCGAACGGCTTGGCAACTATCCTGGCCAGCTATCGGGCGGGCAGCAGCAGCGAGTTGCCATTGCACGCGCGCTGATTCATGAGCCGGAGGTCGTGTTAGCCGATGAGCCTACCGCCAGCCTCGATACGGAGCGCGCCTTTCAGGTCGTCTCCACCTTTGCAGAACTGATACACGAACAGGGGCGCGCCGGAATTATGGTGACGCATGATTTGCGCATGTGTCGCTTTGTCGACCGGGTGATTATGATGGTGGATGGAGAGATCCTGCGCGATATTGACGATCGCACGGAGATCGAGGCACTGGCAGAGTCCCCAATCCACTAGAAATTATCCACGAGAAATTAGATGAATTCGTCGCCGGCGCGTTCGCTGATAGAACGGCCTTTGGGGGCCGGTGACGCGGGCGTGGTATGGTCGCGGTGCTTATTGCGATGATCTTTGTGCCGGGGTGGTTTAGGCGCGGAAATGGCGCTTTGCTCGATGACGGGATAGGCCGCAAAGATGGCGGCGTCGTCCGGTTGGTCGGCATAGTAGATGCGGTCGCGACGTAGGGTGCGCGCGTGGTTGTCCAGCCCTAGAGCCGCCACGACTTCATCCGGGCGGCCCGTAGCTCCGACGCGCTGTTGTACACGCAGCAGGATACGATGTTCTTCTCGCTCGGCATCATACCCCTGGTTCTGCAACTCAAAGATGAGCGGGCGCAGGTTGTAGGTGTAACGCTCGCCTTTACGCTCCCGTTCGCGCCAGATTTCACCCTGGGCCAGGAAGTGGGCGATGGCTTCATCAATGGCCGCGCTTTCCAGTTCGCCAGGGTCAGTATAGAGCAGGATGGTATAGTCGGCGCCGATGAGCAGGTTTTGCAGCGCGGGAGCCTTAAGCGGGATTTCGCTGAGGGCGTGCAGGTGGACACCGGGAGGAAGTTTGGCGACGATCCGCTCTCGCACCTCGTCCACGGGCAGGGGCGGGCTGAGAATAATGTCAATCGGTTCGTTGACCCCAGTAATCCCCACACCCAGCGGCGAAGCAAATACGATGTGGGGCTGCGGGTTGAAACCCTGTTTATAGAGCAGGGGCAGGTTGGCGCGGCGCAGCGCTCGCTCCCACACGCGGAATTCGTCCTGGTGTGCGATGAACTTCACCGGCTCGCCTTTTTCATAGAGCAGCCGCAGTCGCTGGCGTGGGGTTTCTTCTGCAATCGCCTGTGAATCCTCTGACTGCGGGTCAATCTCAGCCGGTGTGGCCCCTGCGGCAGCGTTCTCATGCACTTCGCTCATGGTCAGTCTCCTGGCGTCTCGACCAAGATCGCATCATCGACCCTTTGGCTGACGGTGCCAAAACGCCGTTGCGGCACGCGGTGGTCGAATTGGCCGGTGATTTCGGGTGACATATCATCGTTGAAGTAGAGCGGAATCGGCACAATGTCAACCGGCTGGCGCTTTTTGTTGCGTCCCAGACTGGGGCACGCCCACCCATCATCGGGGGCCGCACGACGCTGCTCTTTGAAATGGCCGAGGATGCCACAGCTAAAGCAGTGCTCTCGACAATCGTCCACCACGCCGCCCTGATAGGTGTGGACATATTCAGCGGCGAGGAATTCTTTTTTGACCCCGGCAGAGATATGCTCCCAGGGTAGGATTTCGTCGACTGGGCGGGCGCGGCGGGCGTACCAATCCATATCAAGCCCCATTTCATGAAAGGCTTGCTGCCAGGCTGGGAAGTTGAACCACTCACCCCAGCCCTCCAATTTGGCGCCCAACTCCCAGGCACGCTGGATCACATCACTGAGGCGGCGGTCGCCGCGCGTTAAGAACGCCTCGACCATCGTCTCTTCGACATTATTCCATGAGAAGTTGATGCCAGGGCCGCGCAGTTCGCGCTGGAGCAGGGCAATCTGCTCGCGGATAACAGCATCTTCTTCCATCGGCACCCACTGGAAGGGGGTGTGGGGTTTGGGGACGAGGGTGCTGACACCGATACGGACGTTGGCCTTTTTGCCCAAGACGCGGCGTCCGACTGCCAAGACCTCTTTGGAGAGGTCGGCAATCGCCTGGACATCCTCGGTTGTTTGGGTGGGATGGCCGATCATAAAGTACATTTTAATGGTCGTCCAGCCGCGCTTATAGACCTCTTCGGCGGTCTGGAGCAGGTCGTCTGAGGCGATGGGCTTGTTGATGACATCGCGCAGGCGGTCGGTAGCGGCTTCGGGGGCGAAGGTGAAACCGGAGCGGCGGCGACCTTTTTCGAGCAGGTCCATGAGATCGACGCTAAAGCTCTCAATACGCAGGCTGGGCAGGCCAATGCTGAGTTTGTCGGCCCCGTGTCGTTCGACGGTGCGGCGCACAAGTTCTTCGACATAGGTATAGTCGGAACTGCTGAGGCTGAGAAAACTCACCTCCTCAAAGCCGCAGTGCTGGATCATTTCGTCCACGGCTTGCAGCACTTCCTCGACGGGCCGCTCGCGCACCGGGCGGAAGATCATGCCCGCCTGGCAGAAACGACAGCCGCGCGTGCAGCCGCGCATGATCTCAATGGCGGCGCGGTTATGCACCACATCAACGAAGGGCACGATAAAGCGTGTCACGGGCTTTGACAGCACAGTGACGACACGTTTGAGCACTTCGGCAGGGGCTGCGGGGTGGATGGGCGTAATGGCCTCAATCGTGGCATCCGCGCCATAGCTGACAGCATAGAAGTGTGGCACATAGACGCCGGGAATTTGTACAAGCCGCTCCCAGAGTGCAACACGCGCCGGGTCGGGCCAGGAGTCGGACGCGGCTGTGCTGGTTTCAGTGGGGCGAGGGTAGTCGCTGCGCCACGCTTCATAGGCTTCGATGACGTCAAAGATAACTTCTTCGCCTTCGCCAATGACCATCGCATCAAAAAAAGCGCTCATCGGTTCGGGGTTATAGCAGCCGGAACCACCGGCAATCACCAGGGGATGGGCCGCTGTGCGTTGGGCTGCGCGCAAGGGCAAGCCGGCAATATCCAACATGGTGAGGACATTGGTGTATAGCTGCTCATAGGGCAGCGAGAACCCGACCACATCAAAATCTGTGACCGGGTGGCGGCTCTCCAATCCATAGAGAGGGATACCGTCGCGGCGCATGAGGGTTTCGAAGTCGGGCCACGGGCAGTAGGCGCGTTCTGCGAGGAGGTCAGGACGGCGATTGATGAGGTCATAGAGCAGCATCAATCCTAAGTTGCTGCCGCCAAGCTCGTAAATATCGGGAAAAGCAAGGGCGACCTTCGTGCGGATTGCCGGGTCCTCCCAATCTTTGGCGATGCTGTTGAGTTCGCCGCCTGTGTAGCGGGCCGGTTTTGTCACATGATGCAGCACCCGGTCGAGGGCGCGCGTGATTTGTTTAGGTGTCGATAGCATGTTGACTCTATCCCTTCGCTGCGGTTGCGCTAGCCGCCTGGCGCAAGCGGGATTCGAACCCGCGTCGAGAAGCTGGGCAGTGTCCCATTCACTGATTGATCAAGTAACTGATCAACTGTTTCCAGGGCACACCGCGGCGGTAGTATATCACAGCGCGGAGGGCTGGTCAGAATTTGAGCGTCTTGGTTGGGGAAGCAAATTTGACACACAGGCCAAAATCACCTACAATCTGCATACCGTGACAACATGGCGCATTCGTCTAGGGGCCTAGGATATTGCCCTCTCACGGCAAAGACAGGGGTTCGAATCCCCTATGCGCTACCAAAGAAAGACAACTTTCGCTGAGACTTTTTCCGAAAGAGTAGGAATGCGAGTTGTCACGAAGGGAATGAAGATAGCGATCTCCACCCTGCTGCAAAGCTTGGATGAGATCGCTATCTTTGTTATTGGATAGTTGAGCTGCAATCCTCTCGATGATGTGATCTTTATGATGCGATCTTCGCCACCCCAAAACGCCAACCAGACGTTCTCTTTTGGAACCCTACTGCCACTTGGTTTGATTGTCCTCCCCATTCTTGTTCACATCTGGTTTGTGCGTGCCTTCGCTGTCAGTGTTCCTTTTGCGGACGAGTGGGAATTTTGGTGGAGCATGAAGGGGCTGGACGGGGGGAACTGGCACCACGCTTTTTGGATTCCGCACAATGAGCACCGGCTGGTGATGACACGCCTGGTTTATTTTGTGCTGCGCTATACGGTGGCGCTTGATGTGACCGTGGCGATGTATCTCAACGTGGTTTTGGCCTGTCTCACGCTGTGGGGGCTGTGGCGGATGCTGCGCGCCAGTGGCAGGGTGTCGCTCTGGGCAATGGTGCCGGTTGCGTTCGTGGTCTTTAGCCTGGAGCAGTGGGAAAATATGTTGTGGGGATGGCAGATCGCCATTTATATGATGGTCTGTGGCAGCGTTTGGGCGCTCTATTTCCTCTCCAGGCCGGGGGTGGCAAAACTTGGGATGGCGATCTTGTGCGCCGTTGTTGCCTCCTTTTCATTTGTTAACGGCCTGATGATTTGGCCCGCTGGTCTGGTCTATTTGCTTTTGGCGCGCGTGAACCGCTCGCGTTTGCTGGGCTGGGTTGGGGCGGCAGCGGCTATCTTGTTTGTCTATTTCCGTAACTATGTAACGCAGGTCACGCGGCCATCACCTACACAACTGGTGCGACCGGCCACGCTCTCTGAGTTTTTCGAGGCGGCTGTTGGCTTGTTATCCACTGAGCCGTTTAGTTTACCCTCACTCATTTTTGCCAATGTCGGCGCGTTATTGGCCCCGCAAAACGCTGCGTTGGCTGTTGTCAGTGGTCTAATCGTCGTTGTGGTGTTTCTGCTTGCTCTCGTCCTGCTTTGGCGCACGCGCGCGGTGTGGAGCGCGATGCCCTTGTCGCTGGTCGCCCTGGGCCTGTTGAGCTTTCTATCGTCGCTGACCATTGTGGGAGGGCGCATGGGCTATTGGGATCGGGCGTATATGCTGACTTCGCGTTATACGACGATTACGCTGCTTGGTATTGTTGCAACCTATCTGCTCACGGTTGTGCTCGCCACCAGCAAAGAGCCGGAAAGCCCGAATTTGCGGCGTAGTGGGGCGGTTCTATGCGGCATCATCACACTTGTGATTCTGTTAGGTCTGCCCGGTGGCTATCGCCTGGGTCTTGCCAAAGGCCAGGAAATTAGGGCGCAGCGGCTGGGGCAGCGTGAGATCGTTCTGCAATTTGAAACGCGCACTGACGAAGAACTGGCGGGAGTCTATCCGAAGGCGCTACGCGAACGGCTGCTCTACTGGAAGAGCCGCGGTTTGGCACCCTTTAACACATTGAGCAAGTGATATAGGTGCGGTTGGTAGCTGCGGGCCTAGATTCAAATTGACGCCACGCTATTTTGTGGTAGAATCCTTCTCTATTGGGGAGTAGCCTGCTAGCCAGTCCCGATGGTTAGATCGATCAATCGTCAAGACAAGGCATCGATATGCCTTCGGTTGATCAACAGTGTAAGAGACTGTGGGCGAGACCATCACGACTGATTGCCGTGGGGTCTCGCCTTTTTTGTTGCATTTTGCCCTGCGGAAAAAGGCAATGGAGGGTACAAAATGGCAGCAAACATCTGGTTTTGGGTGATCTTTAATGTCTTTGTGCTGGGGCTGCTGGCACTTGACCTGGGGGTGTTTCACCGCAAGGATCACGTTGTGGGTATGCGCGAAGCCGCGATTTGGACAGTGGTCTGGATCTCGATTTCGTTGCTTTTTAATCTAGGTATTTACTTCTATGCGGGGCCTGAGCCCGCATTGCAGTTCCTCACCGGTTATCTGATCGAAAAATCGTTGAGTGTTGACAACATCTTTGTCTTTGTGATGTTGTTCAGCTACTTCAATGTGCCACCAATCTTCCAGCATCGTGTCCTCTTTTGGGGCATCCTCGGTGCGCTGATCATGCGCGGTGTCCTGATCGGTGTTGGTGCCTTTCTCATCGCTCAATTTCACTGGGTCATCTATATCTTCGGCGCATTTCTCGTCTTTACGGGGATTCGCATGGCGGTACACAAGGATGATGAGAACGTTGAAGTAGAGTCAAACGCTGTGGTGAAGCTCCTGCGCCGGTTCATGCCGGTCACGCAGCAGTATCACGGTCATGACTTCTTTGTGCGTGAGGGTGGGCGACTCTTTGCAACACCTCTCTTTGTCGTATTGTTGATTGTCGAGACGACAGACTTGGTCTTTGCGCTGGATTCCATTCCGGCAATTTTTGCTGTGACACAGGACCCATTCATTGTCTATACATCGAACGTCTTTGCCATTTTGGGGCTGCGTTCCATGTACTTCCTCTTGGCTGATATCGTGACAAAGTTCCGCTTTCTCAAAATGGGACTGTCGGCAATCTTAGTCTTTGTGGGCGTGAAGATGTTGATCGAAGGCTTCTACCATATCCCGATTGTAGTCTCGCTGGGGGTCATCGCCAGCATTCTGACGATTTCTATTGTCGCGTCGTTGTTGCTTCCAGAAGCCGCTGAGACAGATATAGAATCTCCCATAGAACCACAACTTTAATGCCAACCGGCAAACCAATTGTTGAGTAAAAACGGCAACCCTTCTGCCCAGGCAGAAGGGTTGCCGTTTTTTGGGGAGCGCTATGCTGTTTGAAGTGTGGCTTCGGAGATGTGTTGGCTGCGCTCGTACTTCACAAAGCCGGTGAAGATAAAAGCCGCGCTTAGCAGGTTGAATATCACCCGCAGCCAAACATGCATGAGGGGGTTTCAGCGCCAGGCGAAAACGACTTGACGCGCCAGCACTAGGGGCAGGCTGACACCGCGCTTTTTAGGGCGTATCTGAAGCCTGGACTGCTGAATGTGCTATGATACTTGCTTGGTTACACAGCACATTCAGCAGTATCACACGCAGTATCAGACGAGGAGTAGGGAATGAAGCATAAGTTTATGGTCTTGGGGCTGTTAGTGGGCGCGCTCATCTTCACCAGTGCCTGTGGCATGGTCAGCTCGCTTTTGGGTGGCAGGTCATCAGGGACGGTGAGCGATCTATGGGCAGATGTGCCGCGCATGGATGGCATGACAAAGGCCGACATGGAGATGCCGCTGGCGGCACGCCTGGCGCTCCAGGCGATATTGCAGGGCCGGATGGATTTTATCGCCTATACCACGGATGCGATCCCACAGGCTGTATTGGATTTCTATTCCAACGAACGAATGACAGGGCAGGGATGGTCGAGTGAGGGAGGCGCAGGCTGTTTTGGCAGTGGTGAATCGGTCGAAGAGGGAACGATCTGCGTCTTTAATAAGACGACCGGTGACAAAAGTGAGGTCTTGGCGATTGTCGCCGCCAAAGATGCGGAGCTAAACAAGACAGCGATCTTCTTTGCACGAGTCGATACAAGCGAAGATGCGACCGGAGAAGCGAGTAATTAGGAGCAGCGGCTTTCGTTGAAGCAAAGGGGGCTGGACGGCACACCGCCATCCAGCCCCCTTTTTGTGTGGTAAGGGACAGGTGCGTTACATGGAGACGCCGAGGAGGCCGCGGGTGACTTGAAAGTCGATGTTGCCGAGTTGGTAGAGTAGTGGCGCGTAGGCATGTTCCGCCACGGCAGCGATGCGGCTCAAGATTTGGGTGGGCCACTGATCGGCTGAACCTTCGAGCCAGAGATCGAGGTCGGGGCCAAAGGCGTTGTGTACCTCGCTCTGATCGGTGATCTGCAAGAGCGGGATCATGGGATGGGTCTGGAGCGGGTGCTCGCCAATATAGGCGATTATCAGATCGACGCCCGTTGCGCCCAGCCCTGTCAGGGTTTCCACCCAATGGGCGGTAGGCGTTTCCATGATGTGGAAGCCCACACTGTGCATCGGCGCACCATAGGCCAGGGTTGGGAGTGCGGGCTGGCTCCCCAATGTCGCATCGAGATAGGTTGCGTCGGAGAGCAGCCCGGTATTCTGTGGCAGGACGACAGAACCACCCGCGGCGACGACCTGGCGTGTGAGTTCGGAGAGGGCCGCGGCTGCCTTTGGCGTAACTGGTCCGGCGCTGGCAAGGCCGATGCGTAGGGCTTCAAGACCGGCGCGCTCCTCGACAGAGGGGGGCGCTTGGTCGATGGCCTGGCTAAACCAACTTTCGATCTTGCCGAGTACATTCTCAATGCCGCCATCCAACTGCACGCTGGCCCATCCCAGGCGATTGGGGTCAATCCCTTCGGCGGCTAGTTGGTGGCGCATGTAGTCGTTGTGGGTCTTTTCACAGCCATGTTCTAACAATAAGCAGGGGCCTACCAACGGGTGTGCCATGTAACCAAGCATGGTACGGATGTAGAGTTCTTCGGAGGAGCCACCGGAGACGCCGCAGCCTTCGGTATGCACCAGCGAGACAAAGCGTGAGATGCCCTGATCACGTCCCAATGCCTGACGATTGAGGCGCGTGGCAGCCATGCGCGCGACTTGGCCCGCGCAAAGGCTGGTGGGCAGCACCAGCGCCACTTGGTCGAGGGCGTGGGTTCCATTGCTGCGCCGCGTGGCGAAAGTGACTGCGGGTCGCGGGGCAGCGGGGGGCAGCACCGGCAGGCTGGCTCCGTCGGGGAGGGGCTGGTTGAGCAACTCCTTCAGGTGGCTGGGATCGGTCTGTCGCCAGTCACGCCAGATTTGCACCTGGGCATGGCCTGCTTTTTCACCGGCGCAGCGTTGACCGGATGCGATTGCCACTGTGAGATCCAGCGTCTCTGCCCCCAACTCATCCATCGGCGTTCCGTCGAGATAGGCCCCGGCATTGACATCCATCTCGCGCGAGAGCAGCCTATAGCGGCGCGTGGTGGTGACCATCTTGATGGTGGGCACAAAGGGGAAATTGGTGATGGAGCCATTGCCTGTGGTGAAAAAGATCATGTTACAGCCCGCGCCGATCTGTCCGGCGACGCTCTCCAGGTCATTACCGGGGCTGTCCATGAAGTAAAAGCCCGGTTCCTCCATCAACTCGGAGTAGGCGATGACATGATCCAGGCGCACCGCGGGGTCTTTCTTGTTGGCAGCCCCAATCGACTTGAGTACGATATTATAGAGCCCGCGGAACTTGTTACCCCCGGATGGATTGCCCTCGGCGCTGTGACCATGCCAGGAAACCCGCTCTTTGAAGGCTTCGACGGTTGCCAAGAACTTTTGCGCGGTGGCAATATCACGCACCTTTTGCAGCACATAAGACTCTGCGCCGATCAATTCGTCGGTTTCGGCCAGATTGGCGGCCCCACCATAGCGGATGATTTCGCGTGCGACCCAGCCCAAGAGGGGGTTGGCAGAGATGCCGGAGAAAGCATCCGAGCCGCCACATTGCAGCCCAATCTTGAGATGAGAGAGTGATTCTGGGGTGCGCTGAGCCTGGTTGACCAGCGGCAGCCATGCGCGTACCTGCGCTTCTCCTACCTCCAGGTTGGCCTGGAACGGGCCGGTGAGCGAGAGGAAGCGATGGGGGAGTTGATCGATGGCATAGCCATGCTCTTGGCAATAGGCTGCCAACATGCGATTAGTGACCGGCTCTACGCCAAAGTCCACTGCCAGAACTGCGCCAACGTTGGGGTTGACCATGAACCCGGCAAGCGTACGCAGCAGCAGTTCCAGGTTGTTGGGATGGTCGCTGCCTCCCTCGGTGTGGGCGACGGCGACGACCCCATCTACGTTTGGATAGTCGGCGACAATCCCCTTGAGCCGTTCTTCAAGCTGCTTGACAAAGCTGCCTGTGCGCGAGGTCGTCCCCAAGAGGACAATGTAGTTGCGCGTACCCACACCGCGGCCTCCACTGCGGCGATAGCCCATGAAGGTGCGAGCGTCGGGGTGGCAGGCGACCTGATCTACCGGCTGCCAACCATTTTCGTCAAAATCGTAGGGTTCGATGTGGTCGGCAAAGTTGGGCGTGGTGGGAAGCACGAAGTCAATGGTGCGCCCGCCCAATGCTTCTAACATCGCTTCGTTGGCGACGTAATCACCAGGCGCAATGGCGCGCGTGGCATAGCCAAAGGGCAGTCCCCAGGAGCGAAGCGCATCGCCGGACGCGATCGGCGCGACCGCAAAACGATGGCCTTCCAGCATGGTATGGCTGAGCGTATAGCGTTGGTCGCCGTCAACGATCTCTGCACCTGCCTCAAGCCGTTGGGTGGTGATGGCAACGTTGTCGGTGGGCAGGGGCAGGCGGGCGACATCCTGCAATTGATAGTCTGTGGGCATAGTTCCTCATATACACTAAATAAAAGCTCGACCCGTGGAGCCGGTGAGATTACACTTTATTATACTCTAAACTAACAAGTCCATAGGGTGCTAAATCAACCCAAACGGGCGTTTGCTCCTGGTCGAAGTGGATGCTGCCTTTGCGATCGCCAAGCGTGCGCAGCGTGAAGGAGCCTTGTAGACCATGAAGCGCGACGCGCTGGTTGCTGTCGCGCAGATTGCCGATGATCGTGCATTGCTGGTTGCCGCGGGCTACGCTGATAGCTGCCACATGCTGCGGGTCGCTGAGGGTAACAGAATGGACGTTGCCGCCCGCGTACGGTGCAAGCGCAGCAAAAAGGTCATAGATGGGGAAAAGCATCCCTGGTTGAGAAGGGAATTGATCGGGGAGGGGGGAGCCTTGTTCCGTCTCCATGACCCCACGCCAACCGGTTGTCTCGTAGTAGGTGAGCGAGGCGACACCAGCCTGGGCAAGATTGCTGAGGCTGCCGAGGGTCCAGGCTGCGGCAAAGCCGGTGGGCTGGCGAACATCCACGGCGTCGGGCAACTGGCCCGGTGCCGGCGACGCTTCCGGCCCGGCGGCATCGGCGTTAAAGCGGGCGCGCAAGGTAATCGGTGAGATGCTGATGGGCCGGTCGCCGCAAAAGGCGCGCGCGCTGGCAACGGTCGCCGGTTGGGCTGTCATATTTTCGACAAGCGACACGAGATCAAACGCGTGGACTTGGGGATTGATCGAATAGCTCACAAAGTCCAAGACCTCGATGGGCGGGTGGGTGCGGTTGAGATGGACGAAGTAGAGGTTGGTCCCGCCGCCGATGGGGGCATTGGGGGCCAACTCATGCAGAATCGGTCGGGCGCTCTCCATCAATTCTGGCGGCGTGATATTCGTGTAGCGAGCGAAAACAAGCCAGTGGGCAACCTTTGGCTGTACGGCATGAAAGGCGCTTTGCAGAGCGGCCAGTTCACTTGCCGCGGCTTCGCCCACGAACAGCGCAATCTCCAACGCGGCATTGATGGCCGCGGCATCGGCTGTGGCACGCTCTAGGGTCGCGCGGAAATCACTCTTGCCTAGCTCCAGATCAACGCGCAGGTGGGCGAGGTTGAGGTCGCGCAGGTGGCTGGCTTCATTCTTCGAAAGCGGTTGGCCGTGGCTGGCACTGCCCAGACCGAGTGCAGGGAGGGTGGCGACGGTCCGCTCCTCCACCGTGACTGTGACAGGTGGGGTGACTGTCCCGCCAACCACATCAGCCGGTAGATCCCCGATGATGCGCACGCTGATGGACTGGCGCACAGGGGTTCCCGCCTCTATGGTAACAGGGTAGGGAATGGAGAGCGGCGTGGAATAGGTCTTGTAGGAGGCGTCGGTCCAGTTGCGCTGATCCTCGGTTTCGAAGATGTCCCCTGCAAAGCTTACTTCTGCCTGTAGACCGGGGGCGACTTCGTGGGTCATGGCAACCAGGTCCATAAATGGCTGGTGGGGCGAAATGAGGGTGGGGAACTGGCTGGCGCTGCGGCTGCCGTCGCTGTGTTCGAGCGTGACAGCCGCTCCGGCGATGGAGGCAGGATGGAGGACGCAGAAACCAATGCGATTGCGGCGAAAGGTTGTATCAGCGCGGCCATCCATGACGAATTCTAGCGAGCCGTCGGTATCTCCGCGAATGGCCCCTTGCCAAGTAAAGCCAATTTCGTCCTGCTGACCGACATTCTGGCGATGGATGGCAGTGAAGCTGATGCGGAAGTGGCTGCCGTAGTCATCAATCATGACGTCACGCAGATCCACAGGGGCTGTCGCCCAGTTCTGATCGCGTACAGCAACATAGATGCGCTGTACGATCTCCTTGTCACCAACGCGCAGTTGGCGTAGATCGCCATTGCTGAAGAGCAGCGACAACGGGCCTGCACGTAGGGGTGTCACGGGCGGATAGGCGGGTACAGCGGGATCGATTGATTCTGTAGAAGCTGTCGTCATGGCTTTCACCTGGCCTATATTCTGGGCCTATACTCTGGGCGGATAGTGGAGTAATCCTTGACGGTCGGTACGTGCGCGCATGAGATGACCTGCGATGGACGTGACATAGAGGGTACGCAGATCGGCGTCGCCAAATGTGCAATTGGTGGGGCGATCGCAAGGCACAGGATGAGTCTCCAGGACGCGCCCGTTGGGTGCGAAAACGTAGATCATCCCTCCAGGCCCGCTCAATTCCCAACCCGCGGTGGCGATGATGTTGCCCTCTGTGTCCAGGCACATGCCATCAATGCCGCGGTGGGGGTAGAAGTTGTGCAGGACGCTGTACTCGCCCAACGTGCCATCGTCGAGGATGGGGTAGGCGCGCAGTTCGCGCAGTTGGCCCTCGCCATACTTGCTTTGCGCGACATAGAGGGTCTTGTTGTCGGGCGAAATGAGAAGGCCATTGGGGGAGGTGGTGTCATAGGTCATGCGTACACACTCCCAGGAGCCGTCGCTCTGGGGATCGAGACGAAAGATCGACATGTGGTCGAGTTCAAGGTCATCGACACGTTCGCCATAGCGGGGGTCGGTGAACCAAACACGGCCCTGGTTGTCGATGGCAAGGTCGTTCGGGCTGTTGAGCCGCTTGCCCTGATAGTTGTCGCACAGAACGGTGACGCCGCCATCCGCTTCATAGCGCACCATGCGCCGCGCA
The DNA here is from genome assembly GCA_020846635.1 of Caldilineaceae bacterium. GTDB lineage: Bacteria > Chloroflexota > Anaerolineae > Caldilineales > Caldilineaceae > QEUY01. Next base: position 253,673 of record JADLDO010000064.1, on the reverse strand, counting down.
TCTCCTTCGCAGGCATAGAGACGCCCTTCTTTGTCCAGCATCAGCCCGTTGGCTCCATTGGTTCCCTCACGAAATGTAGTGAGTTCTCCCTTTGCGCCGCTTTGGCTGGGGACATAGCGCATGATGAGACTCTTGGGGCATACGCTAAAGAGCAGCCCGCTGCCATCCCAAGCGGGGCCTTCGCTGAGGCCATTCGGTTCAACCAGGATTTCAAACTCCCAACTCATGGACTTTCTCCCTTGTCTTTTGAGCGGTGAAGGGTGGGGAAGTAGGTGAGTTCAGTATAGTAGAGGCACAATGGGGTGTCAATCCAGGAGCATTGAAGGCGGATGACGGATCGGGGACGATTGTGGAGAGCTTTGGCGGTGTGCCATAATAGCTACTAAATTTGTAACAATGAATCATCATCGAGAGGGGGTAGAGCGAATGACCGATCCAGTAGGCGATTCTGTACGCGTGGGGATGATTGGCACCAGTTGGTATGCTGACTCGCTGCATTTGCCCAGCCTGAGCAGTCATGCCAACGCTGTGGTGACGGCGATCTGTGGGCGCAACCAGGAGCGTTCAGAGGAATTGGCGCGTAAATATGATATTCCCCACGTCTTTAGCGATTACCGCGCGCTCATGGAGTCTGGGGAAGTCGATGCAGTGGTGATTGCTACGCCGGATGATCTACACCATGCAATGACGCTGGCTGCGGTCGAGGCAGGGCTGCATGTGGTCTGCGAGAAGCCGCTGGCGCTCAATGCCGGCGATGCGCGTGAGATGGCACAAAAGGCCGATGCGGCTGGCGTTAAGCACATGACCTTTTTTACCCTGCGCTGGTTCCAGCATACGCAGTTTGTCAAAGAACTGGTGGATGCCGGTACGGTGGGCAAGGCTTCACACTGCCAGATTACCTATGTGCACGGCAACGCGCGCGAGCCGCGCTATCGCTGGCGTCTGGATGGCGAACGCGCCAACGGCATCTTGGGCGATCTGGGATCGCATCTGATTGACTTGGCGCGCTGGCTGAATGGGGACATTGTGCGGGTAGCGGCGCACTTGGCGAATTATGTGCAGCGTTTTCATGAGGATGGGCGTCCGGTCGTGCCTGCCAATGATGCCGCGCTGCTGAGTCTGGAGTTTGCCAATGGCAGCCAAGGCGTGATTCATACTTCAGCGGTAGCGTACACGGGCGGGCGCGGGCTGGAGCAGCATATCATCCTGTATGGCGACGAGGGCACAGTGGAAGCGGATTTCAGCTTTGGTAATTTTGGCGGCGACAGCGGCGCACAGATGGCAGTACGGGCGGCGAGTGCGCCGGGGGCAGTTTGTGAATCTGGCGATTCCTGCGCACATTTGGGGTGAGGTGCCGCGTCATAAGAATGATGAGGTTTTTACACGGATGCCGGCGGGTGATCGCTATTTTATTGACTGTATTGTGCAGGATCGTCCGGTGACGCCCAGTTTGTGGGATGGGGTGGCTGTGCAGGAGGTGATAGACGCGGCGATTGCGTCGCAGCGGACGGGGCAGTGGGTGGATGTGCGGGGAGTGTGAGGGGTGGAATGTGCCTCCAAACCCTCCCGGAAGCTTCAGACTTGCGGGAGGGAGTATGGCGGAGGGATGTGGACTGTTATTCTAGGATTTGTTGGACTTTGTCGGCGATGGCATGGGCTAGTTTGGCGTGTTCAGAGGCGTCTAGGTGGATACCGTCTTGTTCGCTGGAGACGATGATCGAGCCGGCGTCAAGGAAGTGACAGCCATAGAGTTTGGCGACGCGTTCGTATTCGTGGGCGAAGCGCCTGGATTTCGTGTCGGCTGCTTCGAAGATGTCTGCGAAAAAGTCCTTGAGCGTGGCGATGGGTGGTGGCGCGACCAGCAGCACTTGGGGCGCGCTGCCATTTGGGCCACAGCCGCTTTTGTTGACAATATCTACCAAGACACCCGCGCCATTGGCGATGTCATAGGCCGGGACCGAGAAACGCATCTTCAGGTCGTTTGTGCCCAGCATGATGATGATCAACTCAAAGGGATGGTGGGTATAGAGGATGGAAGGCAATTGCGTTTTGCCGTTCTTGTCCCCCTCGATGGGATCATCCCAAACGGTGGTGCGACCACTCAGCCCTTCTTCTACCACCCAATAGTCGGTGCCTAAGGTGGTGCGCAGGATGCCGGGCCATCGCACATCGAGGCCAAAACGTTCTTCGTTGGCGGGGTTGCAGCCCCAGGTGTTTGAATCGCCGTAGCACAAGACGGTTTTCATGCGATCGCTCCAAAGATTGGCGTGAGAGAGGACGGGTAGTGCAGCCAATTCCTGGTTCCATTTTCCGTGTCACGCACGCTTCGAGTAGAATAGGGGCATTGTACCACAAACAACTGCCCGCGTCGTGACTCTATCGGACAGCGCCTTTGCCGAGCATGGCAATTTTGCCCTGTTGTTCTGACGGGGTTGACCTGACAGAGATGTTCTTACAGTGTCGTTCCAGGAAGCTATCGCCTATGTCATTCCCTGTTCCAGCAAGCCCAAGTGCGGGTGATCCGCCGGTTGTCCAACCCCTGTGTGAAGCTGACCAGATTGAGCAACTTGTGCGCCGTTTGCGCCAGATTGCAGATGTTGATCCCGCTGCAATCCGGGTGGTACGTGCGCCGTTGCGCATCTGTCCGCTGGGCGCACACATTGACCACCAGTTGGGGATTGTCACCGGCATGACCATTGACCGTTCGGTGCTGATGGCATTTGTGCCTACGGACGATGGTTCTGTGCATCTGGAGAGCTTGAACTTTTCGGCTCCCGCGTCTTTTCGGTTGGCGGATGTACCCGCCTATCAGAAAGGCGACTGGGCGAATTATGCGCGGGGCGCGATCATGGCGCTGCAAGCGGAACATCACCTGGCGCGCGGCTTGATTGGCGTGATCGGTGGCAGTATGCCCATCGGCGGGCTGAGTTCGTCGGCAGCCGTGACGATTGCCTATTTGTTGGCATTGGAGGCAATCAACGAACTAGAGGTCGATGCCCATGAGAATGTTGAGCATTGTCGCTTTACCGAAAATCGCTATATCGGCCTCAACAACGGCATTCTCGACCAATCCGTCATTTTGCACAGCGCCCATCGCCACCTCACACGCATCGATTGTGAATCGGTGACGGTCGAGCGCATCCCGACAGCCCTGGGCGAGGATGAACTCAAAGAGCATTTTGGCATCCTGGTTGTCTATTCCGGTGTCACCCATGCCCTAGTGGGGACTGATTACAACAGCCGTGTGGCGCAATGCCGCGAAGCGGCGACGGCACTCTTGGGTCATGGGGGTCAGCCAGTACCGGAAAATGTGCGGCTGCGCCATGTGGCCCCAGGATTGTTTGAGCAATATGCAGGGCGGTTGGATGCGCCACTGATGCGGCGGGCGCGCCATTATTTTGGCGAGATGGCGCGGGTGCAAGAGGGGTTGGCGGCATGGCAGCAGGGCAACTTGCCGGAGTTGGGAAGATTGGTCAACGCATCTGGTGAAAGCTCGATCAAGTGGTACGAGTGTGGCAGCCCGCAGTTGATTACCCTTTATGAGATCCTGCGTGAGACGCCGGGTGTCTATGGCACGCGCTTCAGCGGCGCAGGTTTCCGCGGCAACTGTATCGCCTTGGTTGATCCGGCCCAGGGTGAGGCGATTGCCGCAGCGGTACACAGCCGCTATCCGGCAGCGCATCCCGATGTCGCGCAGAGTTACTCCATTCATTTTTGCGAACCGGATGGCAGCGCCGGGGTGGTTGCCACGACGCCACCGCTGATGAAGACGGTCTGATGCAAGGCGTTCTTCTCGCCGCGGGCAAGGGCACGCGGCTGCAACCGTTGACATTGGCACGCAGCAAGGCGATGGCCCCGGTGGCAGGTAGGCCGTTGGGTGTGCGCGTGGCGGACCTGCTGGTGGCGCAGAGGATCGATGAACTGATTGTCGTGGTCAGCCCCAGTGACGAGGAGATTTGCCCCTACTTTGCCACGCAAGCCAACTTTGAGATTCCTGTGCGCTTTGTCGTTCAGGAAGAACGCAAGGGGATGGCCCATGCGCTGGGCTTGGTCGCGCCTTTGCTGCAAGGGGATTTTATCCTCTCTGCCTGTGACAATTTGGTGACTCTCGCGCACATGCGCGAATTGGTGGCGACACACCGGGAGCAAGAAGCCGCGGCTACGTTGAGCCTGATGCCTATTGATGTTTCCGAGGCGAGCAAAACGGGTGTGGTGGTCTGGGAGCCGCCCTTTGTACGGCGCATTGTGGAAAAACCCAGGCCAGAGGAAGCTCCCTCGAATATTTCTAGCTTGCCTTTGTATGTTTTTGCGCCGGCGATCTTGGATTTGCTGCCGCTGGTACAGCCCTCGGCGCGGGGCGAATATGAGTTGCAGGACGCGATTCAAGGGTTGATCGAACGCAGCGGGCGCGTGACAGGTGTTTTGACCCCGGCGCGCAAGCAAGTGACCAATGCCGCGGATCTCCTGGCGATCAACCTGCATTATCTGGACGAAGCCGATAATGAGCAGCATTCTGATTCGCCACTGCCGGACGATGTGCAGTTGGTTGCTCCTGTTGTGGTTGAGGCCGGGGTGACGATCGGCCCCGGTTGTACCATCGGCCCGCGCGTCTATATTGAGCGGGGCGCGGTGATCGGTGCGGGTGCAAGGCTGGCTGATACGCTGGTCATACGCGAGGCTGAGGTGGCGGCTGGTCAGCAGCTATCCGGCGAAGTCATTGCGCCATTGCCGGCTTTGGCTCCCAAATCCAATCCGTAAGAAACGAAAACCAAACCTAGAAACGAGATATGATGGCACGGAAAGTATTGTTGACTGGCGCGGGAGGTCGTGTCGGGACGGCGTTTCGCGCCTTTGTTGGCGACCGCTATGATCTGCGCTTGGTGGATCGCGATGCCAGCCGCATTGGTGATGCGAACGGATACCCTGTGATTGAGGCAAATACCGCTGATTTGGACGTTTGTCAACAGATCTGTGCGGGGATGGATACGGTTGTGCATCTTGCCGCTGACCCCTCGCCCGCTGCGGATTTCTATGATTCACTGTTGGACAACAACATCAAGTCGGTCTACAACATCTTTCGCGCTGCCAAAGATCAGGGATGCCGGCGCGTGGTCTTTGCCAGCAGCATCCAGGTCATTGAAGGCTATCCTTTGGATGTGCAAGCGCGCCCGGAACTCCCGATTAAGCCGATGAATATGTATGCAGTGGGCAAAGCCTTTGGCGAAGCTACCGCCCACTATTTCGCCTATGCCGAGGGGCTGTCGAGTATTGCTGTGCGTATCGGCGCTTTTGAGGGCAACCGCGTGATCGACAAGCCGGATGGGCGTACGCTGAGCGCTTTTGTCTCTAAGCGCGACCTGAGCCACCTTTTCACACAGTGCATCGAAGTGGAGGATCTCCAGTTTGCCATCGTCCACGGCGTTTCGGATAACCGCTTTAAGCGCATGGATATTACCAGCACACGCGCGCAGGTGGATTATTGCCCGGTGGATGATGCATTTCGGAAATTTGAAACTGGCATGATTGATAATGAACGTTGGTTCAAGGAATATGACCGTGGAGAAAGAGGGAAATCGTGAGCCAAGAAAAACCCGTTCGTTTTGCTGTGATTGGCATGAATCATCCTCACATTTATGGGCAGACGCAGTTGCTCTTAAACGCAGGCGCGCAGCTCGTCAGCTATTATGCGCCTGAAGCCGATTTGCAGCAGCAGTTCGGCAAAGCCTACCCTGCGGCAAAACTGGCGCGCAGCGAGGCGGAAATCCTTGAGGACCCTAGCATCGACCTCATTGCGAGCGCCGCAATTCCCAACGAACGGTCGGGGGTGGGGGTGCGCGCCATGCAGCATGGCAAGGACTTCCTGAGCGATAAGCCGGGTTTTACGACGCTTGAACAGGTGGCAACTGCCCGCAAGGTGCAGGCAGAAACCAGGCGCATCTATGCAATTGACTATGGCGAGCGGCTTGAAAACCGAGCCACGACCAAAGCCCTTGAATTGGTTCAGGCGGGTGCGATTGGTGAGGTGATCAACACGGTTGGGCTAGGGCCACACCGGGCGCGCTATGAGACGCGGCCCCCCTGGTTCTTTGTGCGTGAGAAGTTTGGTGGCATCCTCATTGACATTGCTTCCCACCAGATTGACCAGTTTCTCTACTTCACACAGGCTGTGGAGGTGGAGATTGCCGCGGCGACAGTTGCCAACTATCACCATCCGCAATATCCAGAGTTTGAGGACTTTGGCGAAATGCTGCTGCGGACACCCAAATCGACGGGCTATGTGCGCGTCGATTGGTTTACCCCGGAGGGGCTGGATACGTGGGGCGATACGAGGCTGACGGTGATTGGAACCGAGGGCTATCTTGAGGTGCGTAAGAATATCGACGTAGCCGGACGACCGGGCGGTGACCATCTGTTCCTGGTGAATCAGGAAAAGACGGAGTACATTGATTGTAAAGAGGTTGAGCTTCCCTTTGGTCGCCAGCTATTGGACGATATTCGCAATCGCACGCAGACCGCTATCCCGCAGGAGCATGTTTTCCGCGTCATGGAACTGGCGCTGCAAGCGCAGGCGAAAGCGGCGCGAGTGGGGCATTTGCAGGGAAGTTGAAATTGATGATGCATAAATGACCTTCCCGGAAACTGCCCAGAGAACTCCCGCTTCCCGGAAGGGTTAAATTGGCGAATTTTAGCGTAATAGATAGGAGAGTAGAGAGCATGACAATTGAGACACCAGCCTTGTTAGAGGCGCTGAACAATGTGACCACCATTCCCATTATTCCCTTTCGCAACGGGGCGATTGATTATGATGCCCATGCGATGAATGTTGCCTATTTGATGCATAACAATACGTTGGAGGGGGGACAGCCACGCGTCGTTTCGGTGGCAGGAACCAGTTTGATCCACCATGTTGAGCCGGAGGAGCAGACGCGCATCTTTGATGTGACTGGGCAGGTGATGGGCAAAGAGGGGGTGTTGATGTCGGCGATTGTGCCGAACCCGATTAAGAGCGCCGGTAGGCTGATTGAGGAACAATCCAAGCTCAACCGCGCGCCCGATGTCTATTTGATAATGCCGCTGGGCGGAACTTTTAGCCCGGAAGGCATCTATGAGCATTTCATGGCGTTTGGACAGCGTTATGGGGAGGAACTCGGCGCGCGCTTTATCTACTATCATCGCCAGGCACGTGATATGGAGGCCGTTGTGCGCCTGCTCAACGATTCGCCTCACTTTGTGGGCGTGAAGGTGGGAACCAGCGAGGCGGATGTGAAGCCGATGATCGAGGGCGTGGGCGACAATGCGCTGGTCATTTGGGGCATTGGCGACCGCAGCACCCAAGCCGCCGAGCAGGGAGCCAAGGGGCATACCTCCGGGATCGCAGTGCTCTATGCTAAGGCGAGTGATGCCATTAACAATGCACAGCGGCGCGGTGACTATGACGCGGCGCGAGCCGTGGAGGCGGAGATCGGCGAGCTTGAGGAGATCCGCTTCATGAATGGCCGCGCCTATAACTATTCGGCGGTGGTGGAAGCCATGCAGCAGAGTGGTTTTGACGACATTGATGCTGGGGATGGCTCAGGGCCTTTCAACCCGAATGTGCCGCCGGCGGTTGCGGAGCGCGTGGGGCGCGCGATTGCAGGGTTGGAGCAGTATCACTAGGCGCAACCCGCGAACATACCCATCCCGCGCCCAGAGGGCGCGGGATGGGTATGTGGTTAGCCCTGAGGATAGCGCATTCTTTCGCGCACAAAGACGAACATAAAGATGAGGTAGGTTGCCAGGCCGAGCAAGCCCAAGAACTGGGCCGCGGCGATGTTGATGTATTTGAGGGCAAGGGGCGCCAGGCCGAGCCACACCCAGGTCAGCGGATGGAACCAGCGCAGGACGAGTTGTTGCCAGGGGGTACGTTCTTCGGTTGCGGTGCGCGGTGGGCGCGGCCAGAAGGTGGCATAGGCGGCAGCAACGGCGAAGCAGATCATCGCCACAATTTCGACAGGTATCCCCATGAGGGTTGTATTCACTGCAAATTCTCCTGATTAGTTTCTTACCTATTGTTTTGCGTTGTTATTTTGAGTTATTTTGGGCGTAGTATAGTCGAGCGGGGATAAATTATGAAGATTGAGGCCGTTGATTTCTTCTATCTTTCAATGCCGCAGGTGCTAAACATTGGTGACGGTTCGCAGGATGCGCTGCTGGTGCGGGTGCAGGCGGGGGGCGATGTCGGGTGGGGCGAGTGTGAGGCGGCTCCATTGGTTTCCATTGCCAGCCTCGTATGTCCCATGTCGCATAGCGCCTGCAAGCCGGTGCAAATGTCGGTCATCGGTCAAGAGTTGAACGATGTACGCGACATCTATCGCATTGGCGACCTGGTGCGCGCTGAAAGCATGGATCTGCTCCAAGCCGACCACACGCTGTCGGGGATTGATATGGCGTTGTGGGACCTGTTAGGCAAACGGCTCAACGCACCCGTCTACCAACTGCTCGGCTATGAGCGCGCCTATCCTAAGACCCCCTATGCCTCGATGCTCTTTGGCGATACGCCGCAGGAGACATTAGAGAAGGGGAAGGCGGCGCGGGCTAAGGGCTATCGCGCCGCCAAGTTTGGCTGGGGGCCGATTGGGCTAGGTACGGTGCAGGATGATGCTGACCAGTTTATGGCCGCGCGCGAAGGATTGGGCGACGATGGCATTTTGCTGATCGACGCGGGCACAGTTTGGAAGGATGACCTGGAGGCCGCTTCACTGCGGCTGCCTGCCCTGCAAGCCTGTCGCGCCACTTGGCTTGAGGAACCCTTTGTGTCGGGTGCGCTCAAGGAGTATGCCGCTTTGGCTGCACAAGCCGGAGATGTCAAGATGGCGGGGGGCGAGGGAAGCCATAATTTTCACATGGCCCAACACATGATCGACTATGCCGGATTGGGGTATGTGCAGATTGATGCCGGGCGCATTGGCGGCATGAGCGTTTCCAAAGCCGTGGCGGATTATGCACGCGCGCGGGGTGTAACCTATGTCAACCATACCTTCACATCGCACCTGGCACTGAGCGCGTCGCTGCAACCCTTTGCCGGTATCGAGGAAGATGTCATCTGCGAATATCCCGTCGAGCCGAAGCAGTTGGCGCTGGATATTACGACTGAACATCTGCTGCCCGATGCCAACGGCCAAATCAACGTGCCGGAGCATCCAGGGTTGGGGCTTGAACCGAACCGTGCAGGGCTGCAAAGCTATCTTGTCGATACAGAGATCAAGGTGAAGGGGCAGGTCTTGTACAAGACGCCGGTGCTATAGGCATCAGGTCTGTAGCGTACAAAGAACCTTCCCGGAAGCGGGAGCCCATTGGGCGCGGGAAGGGTATGGCTGGAGGGATGGGCTATGAGCTTTTCAATTGGGGCGGGCGGATCGAACTTTGGGGGCGGCCCGCGCGGGATGATTGCGAACTTTGGCGGCAAAGAGGCGGGGCGCGCCTTTGACCGGCATATCTTTATGCGTCTGCTGGCCTATATCAAGCCGCACAGCAGGCTGATGGCGCTGGCGTTCTTGCTGATGCTGGTGGGAACCGGCCTGACGCTGTTGACACCCTATCTCATCTCAATCGCCATTGATCGCTATATTGTCCAGGGGGACGTGCCGGGCCTGACCTGGGTAGCATTGGCGACCATTGCCTCCTATGCGGGCATCTATGGGGCCACGGCAGGGCAGAGCTACATCCTGTCGTGGGTGGGGCAAAAGGTGTTGGCGACGCTGCGCTCGCAGCTCTTTCACCATCTGCAACGGCTGCCGATTGGTTATCATGATACGCATATCATCGGCGTCACCGTGTCGCGGGTCATTAATGACGTTGGCGTGATCAACGAACTGCTGTCGCAGGGGATGGTGACGCTGGTCGGCGATACGCTGCTGTTGGTGGGCATCATCGTAGTGATGGTCGGGATGAGCCCGAAGCTGGCTTTGCTGACCTTTACGGTGCTGCCGCTGATGGTGCTTGCTACGGTGATCTTTGCGCGCTATGCCCACACTGCCTTTCGCCAGACACGGGCGCGCATCGCCGCGGTGGTGGGCAACCTGGCGGAAGATATTGCCGGGATGCGCGTGATTCAAGCCTTTGCCCAGGAAGATGCTTCGCAGGAGCGTTTCACCGAGGTCAACCAGGCCAACCGTGATGCCAACATCGAAGCCATGTCACTCTCCTTTGTCTTTTTGCCAACCGTCGATTTCTTGAGCATGCTGGCAACGGCGATTGTGCTTTGGTTTGGTGGGCTGGCAGTGGCACGAGGCGAGTTGACACTGGGTGTTGTCGTGGCTTTTCTGGCCTATGTCTCGCGCTTCTTTTCTCCTATCCAAGAGCTTTCACAGCTTTACACCACCATGCAATCGGCGATGGCGGGTGGAGAGAGGGTGCTGGAACTGCTTGACACGAAACCTTCCGTAGCTGATCCGGCGGATGGCCGCGAGATGCCGCGCATCCAGGGACGTGTGGAACTGCACGATGTGGAGTTTGCCTATAACCCCGACGAGCCGGTGTTGCGTGGGATCAACTTGACAATTGAGGCGGGGCAGACGGTGGCATTGGTGGGGCCGACAGGCGCGGGCAAAAGCTCGATTGCCAACTTGATTGCTCGCTTCTATGACGTGACCGATGGCAGCGTCACCATTGATGGCATTGACGTGCGCGATGTTACCCAAGCGTCGCTGCATCGACAGATGGGGCTTGTGCCGCAAGACCCCTTTCTCTTTTCCGGCACAGTGCGCGACAACATTCGCTTTGGTCTGCACGACGCCACTGACGAGCAGGTGGAGGCCGCGGCGCGGTCGGCGAATGCGCATGACTTTATTTTGGCGCTGCCCGATGGCTATGAGACAGCCATCATGGAGGGGGGCTCCAATCTTTCGATTGGTCAGCGACAACTGATCTGCATTGCCCGCGCGGTCTTGGCGGACCCACGTATTCTGATCTTGGATGAGGCAACCGCCAGCGTGGATACCGTGACCGAGGCGTTGATCCAAGATGCGCTTGACCGGCTGCTGCAGGGGCGCACCTCGATTGTCATCGCGCACCGCCTCAGCACCATTCGCAACGCCGACATCATTTGCGCGGTGGAAGCCGGTCAAATTGTCGAACAAGGAACCCATTCGGAACTGCTGGCTGCCGGGGGGCTTTATGCGCGGCTCTATGCCCGCCAGTTCGTCACTCTAGTAGAGGACTAGATTCTGTGACGCGTGATCGCACCCCTATGTCGTTGAGTTTGCCCTTGATCCTGACCATCGATATTGGTACTTCATCCACACGGGCCATTCTGTATGATGCCAAAGCGCAGCAAGTAGAGGAGATGGTCGCGCAGCGATCATGCCAGATGACGACCACACCCGATGGGGGCGCGGTTTTTGACGCCGCCGAGTTGGTGGATGGGGTGGTTGCCGTGGTCGATGAACTTCTGGAGCGTGCCGGGGAACTGGCCGGGGAGATCGGCGCGGTGGCGGTGGATACGCTGGTGGGCAATGTGCTGGGCGTGGACGAGCAGGGGCAGCCTGTCACACCGCTTTTTACCTATGCGGATACGCGCAACGCCAACGCGACACAGGCTTTGCGAACAGCGTTGGGAGCAGCGGGCGCGCAAGCGGCGCATGACCGGACGGGCTGCCTGATCCATACCTCCTATTTGCCCTCCCGCTTCCGTTGGCTGGCAGAGGAGCAGCCGCAATGGTTCCAGGCTGCGCGGCGTTGGGTCAGCATAGGAGAGCTTTTCTATTTCCAGCTTTTTGGGGCGTGGCGCGTGAGTTACAGCGTGGCATCGTGGACAGGTCTGCTCAACCGGCGCGATCTGGCCTGGGATGCTGAGTGGCTTACGCTTCTGCCCGTGACTGCCGAGCAACTGTCGCCGCTGGGCGATTTGTCTACCCCTTGCCAGGGTTTGCAGGGAGAGTGGGCAAAACGCTGGCCCGCGTTGGCTGAGATTCCCTGGCTCTTGCCGATTGGCGATGGCGCGGCGGCGAATATCGGTTCGGGCTGTGATGCGCCCGACCGGATCGCGCTGACGATGGGGACCACGGGCGCAATGCGCGTGGTTGTGGGGCCGGAACTTAAGGAAGTCCCCGCAGGTCTGTGGCTCTATCGCGTGGATGCGCCGCGGGCATTGCTTGGGGGGGCAACCACGGAAGGTGGCAACGTCTTTGCCTGGCTCAAGACGCTGCTGCAATTGCCTCATGGCGATGCGCTTGAAAAGGCATTGTCGGCAAGCAAACCGGCAGCACACGGCTTGACCCTGCTGCCCTTTGTGGCGGGGGAGCGCGCGCCAGGCTGGCGCGAAGATGCGCGTGCTGCGATCACAGGCTTGAGCCTGCATACGCAGCCAATCGACATTTTGCAGGCGGGGCTGGAGGCGATTGCCTACCGCTTTGCGCTCATCTACCAGCGGATTCTGCCACAATTGCCAAGCGATGTTGCGCATGAGATCATCGCCGGTGGTGGCGGGCTGCTGAGTTCGCCGGCATGGCTCCAGATCATGGCCGATGTGCTGGGGCGACCGCTGCATACGCTGGCGGAGAAGGAAGGGACCAGCCGCGGCCTTGCTCTGCTGGCGCTTGAACAGTTGGGGGTCATTCCAAGACCCGCAGCACTGCCACCCGCGCTGGGGACGACTTACCTGCCGGATGGCGAGCGCCATGCGCTTCATCAAGAGGCACTGGCGCGCCAGGTTGAACTTTATGGGCGGCTGCTCGACGGTTAATGGTGCTGTTGGGGAGAGTGCCCCAAAGGGTGCTTTTGTGGGTCCTAGCTCTTATTGAAATGAACTCAGAGAGGAACGAACGATGCCCGCTAAATATCGAGTGGGGATCATTGCCAGCGGACGAATTGCGCGTGAACATGGGCGCGGCTGGCAGGAGTGCGAACATACCCAGATCGTTGCTATCGCCGATTCGCACCCACAGGCATTGGCGCAGTATGGTCATGACTTCCACGTAGGCCGGCGCTATCTGGATTACCGCGAGATGTTGGCGCGCGAGGAACTGGATATTGTCAGCGTTTGTTCGTGGGACCCGATGCACGCTGAGATGACGATTGCTGCCGCTGTGCATCAACCGAAGGCGATTTTGTGCGAGAAGCCAATGGCGGTTTCGCTCGGCGAAGCGGATGCAATGATCATTGCCTGTGAGCGCAACAATGTGAAGCTGGCGATTGGACACCAGCGCCGTTTCTATTCGGCCTGGCAGGAGGCGAAGCGGCTGATCCAGGATGGTGCGATCGGTGAGCCAAAACGCTTGTGGTCAGCGGTGCGGTCGGGGATGATGAATACGGGCACGCACTGCATTGACTTTCAGTTGTTTGTGCTGGGCGATCCGCAGCCGCAGTGGGTGATGGGTTCGGTGGAGCGCAAGACTGACCGCTATATCTTTGGGCATCGTGTCGAGGATCGCTGCTTTGGTGTGATTGGCTATCCCAACGAGGTCGAGGGGATTATTGAGAGTGATATGAACCCAAGCTATCAGCTTGGAGCCAATGTCTATGGAACCGAAGGTATGCTTGAGGTCAACGAGAACCGGCTGCGCTATCTGACCAAGCGTGGTTGGAAGGAGTTTGAGCCGACTGACAAGGAGCAGCGACCCTATGGTCATGCCCATGTGGATCAAGCCTATGGCATTGTGGAGTGGATTGAGGGCAAGAACGAGAATTATCTTGGGCAAGCCAAGCAGGGCAAGGCCGCATTAGAAATTATGTTGGCTGTCTATGAATCGGCACGCATGCATGAACGGGTGATGCTGCCACTTTTGACGCGGGCGAATCCGTTGGATGTTGCTGTGGAGAGCGGGGTGCTGCCGGTGGAGCGACCGGGGATGTATGATGAACGCTCGTTCTTGGTGCGTGGGGAGTCGATGAGTTGGTCGGCGCAGAAGAAGTGATGAGCCCAATTCGTATAGAAAGGCCGCCTTATGACACTGGCTGAGTCAAATCATATGCAAAGCAGTGGGACACATCCGCACAGGCCCCTGCGGCTGCCGCATGACCGCTATTTTGACCCTGACCCGGCGCAAAAGCGCGTGGCGCTGGAACTCTATGAGGCTGTGGCAAATTTGCCGCTGATCTGCCCGCATGGTCATGTGGACCCGCGCGCCTTTGCCGATCCCAATTACCAATTCGGCACGCCCACCGATCTACTGATCATCCCTGACCACTATGTCTTTCGCATGTTGTATTCACAGGGAATCGGGCTGGAGCGGCTGGGGATTCCTGCGCGCGACGGAAGCGCGGTCGAGCAGGATCACCGGCGTATCTGGCAGCTTTTTGCCGACCACTATTACTTGTTTCGTGGCACGCCGACCGGCATGTGGCTGACCCATGAGTTATACGATCTCTTTGAGGTTCGTGAGCAACTGACCAGCGATTCGGCGATGCGGATCTATGATCAGATCGAAGCAAAGCTTGTCACGCCGGAATTTCGCCCGCGTGCCCTCTATGAACGCTTTAACATCGAGGTGCTGTGTACGACCGACGCGGCGACCTCGCGGCTGGCCGATCATCAGGCGATTCGTGATTCCGGCTGGGGTGGGCGCATCCGCCCGACGTTCCGGCCCGATGCAGTGGTGAACTTGGATGCTCCGACCTGGAAGCAGGAGATCGAGCGGCTGGCTGAGGTATCGGGGATTGATATTGTCAGCTACGAAGCGTATATACGTGCGTTAGAGGCGCAGCGAGCCTTCTTTAAGCAAATGGGTGCTACCGCTACCGATCATGGCGTAACGATACCTTATACTCATGAGCTAGAGCCGGCAGAGGCAGACGCGATCTTTCAACGGGCGCTGCGTGGGGAAGCCAGCGAACAGGATGCCGCACGCTTTACCGGGCATATGTTGATGGAAATGGCGCGCATGAGTGTGGAGGATGGGCTAGTGATGCAACTGCATCCTGGTTCCTTGCGCAGCCACAACCAGCCGCTCTATGAGCGCTTTGGCAGTGATATGGGCGCTGATATTCCCCTGGCAACAGAATATACGCGCAATTTGAGGCCGCTGCTCAACCGCTATGGCAACGAACAGGGGTTTACGCTCATTCTCTTTACACTGGATGAGACGACCTTTAGCCGCGAACTTGCACCGCTGGCAGGGCATTACCCTGCTGTGCGGCTGGGGCCGCCGTGGTGGTTCTTTGATTCATGGAATGGCATGATGCGTTTCCGCGAGGCTGTGAGCGAGACGGCAGGACTTTATAACACGGTCGGATTTAATGATGACACACGCGCCTATCCTTCGATTCCTGCCCGCCATGACCTTGCACGCCGCGTGGATGCCAACTGGCTGGCGAACTTGGTAGTGCGTGGGATCGTTGATATGGAAGATGCCCACGAAATGGCACACGCTGCCGCCTATGGGCTGGCAAAGTCCGCTTATCGTCTGGGCTAGGGGTGAATTGACCCGCAGTGGGGAACACTGTATAGTGGACGCCGAACCGGGTGTTGTACCTGATGAAAAGACCGGATTGCAGGACCAAAAAGGGTGGCACAATTCCCTGAACATTAGCGATGCCGTGTAGTTCCGGCAAAGGTAGCCTTTGAGCAGAAAGTGGAGAGAGCAATGACAGCCCTAGAGAATGTGGAACACGGTGTCATCGTCAAGCTGGAATACACGTTACAGATTGAAGACGAAATGGTGGAAAGCACCGATGAGGAAGGCCCCATTGAGTTCTTACAAGGGTATGGGGAGATTATCCCTGGTCTGGAGGCTGCACTCTATGGAATGCAGATCGGCCAGGAAAAGGATGTAACTGTTGACCCAGAGGATGGTTACGGTGAATATGATGGCGAAGCCTTTGAGGAGGTTCCTCTGGAGATTTTCCCCGAAGACATGGATCTGAGCCTGGGGATGCCGGTGGAACTCTATGATGAGGATGCGGATGAGACGGTTGAGGGCTTCATTGCCGAAATTCGCACCGACACCGTCATGGTCGATCTGAATCATCCGCTGGCAGGTGAAACCTTGAATTTTCATGTCAAGGTGGTCGGGCTGCGTCCGGCGACGCCGGAAGAATTGGAACATGGTCATGCCCACGGCGAAGATGGACATGACCATGATGAATAGGCAGTTGTAATATTTTTCACATTCTTAGGCTGTAGATTCAGATTTCTGTGCGGAGCGCTGAAGGCAACTTGACTGCCTTCAGCGTTCTGTGTATACTCGCACGTGCAAGACGCTGTAAGTTCTGTTCCTGATGTGCAAGCACAACCCAGATATTGCTTACTTAATATTGCTTACCTGGGCCTCTAAGCGTTAGGCATTTTGGAAACAAACTGGCGTCACAAGGGTTCTTCACACACAACGGAGGTTTTCAAAGTGGCAACGCGCGAGGTCGGTACAGTTAAGTGGTTCAATGATCAGAAGGGTTTCGGCTTCATCGCACGCAACGATGGGGCAAAGGATGTCTTTGTTCACCATTCTGCTATCCTGGGGACAGGATACAAGTCCCTGAAGGAAGGCGAAAGCGTGGAGTTTGAGGTGCAGGAAGGGCAGAAGGGTCCGACTGCCGTCAACGTGCAACGAATGGCATCCTAATCATCTTATCGTGTTGAAACAAAAAGAGGGCCTTGCCGAGCAAGGCCCTCTTTTTGTTTCAACTGGTAACTGCCATCCTGTTGATGAACAGGTGATGACGGATTACTTGCTCTTCTTGAGAACGGGCAAGCCATTCTTGCTCTCAGAGACTTCATAGCCTGCGGGAACGGCATCCAGCGCGCCCTCCTTCGCTTCTTTGGCGAAGAAATAAATTGTCTGCTTGGCACCATTCTTCAGGGTCGTCTGGCGAGAATGCAAGATGTACTTGTTCTTCTTCGAATTCTCATAAGTGTAAGGCATTCTTGGTTTCTCCTTCTTCTCGATTAAAGCACATACTCAGACTAGAAATAACGCATCGATCTCGGGGGCGGGACTTGTAACGTTTGTCGTCTCTGCACAGGCCCCTCCTCTATCCATCTGGCCGCGTATTTTACCACTACTCTACACGAGTTTGTCAACGTGCATCTGTCCAGTGTATTACACTTGGGCTACGACTGGCCTACGCAGGCGGCCTTGAGAGCCACTCTGGACGATTTTTGCCCCCCGAATACTTGTTCTAACCTGTTTAACGAGATTTGTCAACGACAGATTATCGCAAAATTAACGAGCAGGACAAAGGCAGCAAATAAACCGGTACTTCTGTCATGCGCGCTAGGTGATAATCGGCAGCGGAGCGGGCTGTCGTGATTTACGTTTGGCGAGGATACGCAAGATACGCGCATGGCGGTCGCGTGTGATGGGATAGAAATAGGCCAGGGCGAGACTCCCCAGCAGAATGAGTGCAGGAATTGGCCCCACGAAGAGCCGGATGGTCTGCAATGCTGAATCCGGCTGGACAGGGACGGGAACTGCATCCGTAGGCACAATATAGCCGGAGGCAGCCAGCGCGCGCCCAACAATGAAGATACCCAGCGCGATTCCTGCTTTTTGCAACAGCACCATGAAGCCATAAAAGACGCCTTCTCGGCGGCGATGTGTCTTGAGTTCGTCAAGCTCGATGACATCCGGCATCATCGCCCACGGAATCAGATAGGCGACTGCGACCCCGGCCCCGGCCAAGATGCCAATGGGGATGATTAAGTAGGGCTGGTCGGGCCGGACAAAGTAGAGCGCAATCTGCATGACAAGCCAGATGCTCGCCCCGATGATATAGACGATGCGCTTGTCGAGGCGATGGCTGGCCGCGTTCCATACAAAGAGAAAGAGGAAGGACGAGCCTTGAATTGCCAACAACGTCAGCGGAATTTGTTCGGGAATGCCCATGTAGTAGGTGAGATAATAGATCAGGACGGTCGAGACAAGTTGCAGCGCCAGCCAAGAGGAGAGGTATAGACCAATCACGAAGCGGTAAGGGCCATTGGCAAAGGCGATGCGGATCTGATCCCACAGCGGGATTGCTTCTTCCGTGGGTGGGGCCATGCTTTCCGGGCGTTCCCTGGTGAAGAAGAAAACGATGAAGCAAGGCACTGTCGAGACAATGGCCCAGATGAGGCCGGAGATGAGGTAGCCTGTGCGGAGGTCTGGCGCGCTGGATACGATGATGGGATGGAGGACGAGGCTGAGCAATGCGCCGCCGACGGAAAAGGCGAAACGATAGGAATTGAGGCTTGTACGCTCGTCGTAGTCGCGCGTGAGTTCTGGGGTCAGCGCGGTATAGGGCACATTGATGATGGTGTAGGCGGTATCGAGCAGGATGCTGACGATCACATAATAGAAAAACTTGCCCGTGTCGCCAAAAGGAGGAACGACCCAGAGCAGAAAGAAGAAGATGCCAAAGGGGAGCGCGCCTGCGATCAGCCAGGGACGGCGACGCCCCCACTTTGTTACGGTGCGGTCACTGAGCCAACCAATAATGGGATCGTTGACAGCATCCCATACGCGCCCAATCAGCAGAATAGTCGCCGCCGTCGCCGGGTTGAGGCGGGCTACATCGGTGAAGAAGAAAAGCAGGAAGAAGGCGCGCAGGCCCGCGGTAATGGCTGTACCCAGATCACCCGAACCGTAGGCCAGTTTGGTGACGAAACTTAGTTTTTCGCTGTCAGCGGCGGGTTGGGACATTGATGGCTCCTGGGCGCACTCTTAGCTCTTGAGGAATAATTCGATGACAGGGACCACAATATCCGGCTGTTGGACAGGGAGTTCGAGGGTGAGCGTGTCGCTGGATAGGCCGCCGAGCGTGGTGTTCTGGGCGGGCTGGTGCGGGTCGATGACGCTCATCTTGACCTCTGATCCATCGTGCAGAAACTGGGCATAGTCCACGCGTGGGCCAAGCCCAGATAGGTGAAGATGGCGGAAGGGCCAGCTAAAGATGTGGAGATAGAGCCGGTTGCCATTCTGTGTAAAGCGGCAGTCGGGCGGAGGCGTGAAGTCACTGAGGCCACATCCATAGATGGCGCGGCCATGCAGCCGCAGCCAGGCCCCGATGTCGCGCAGTCGTTCCAGGGCGCGCGGTTCAAATTCACCCCGGGCATTGGGGCCGACGTTGAGCAGCATATTGCCGTCTTTGGAGACTGCATCGACCAACATACGGATCAGCATATCCACCGGCTTCCAGTCCAGATTATCGCGGTCATAGCCCCAACTGCCGTTGAGCGTCTGGCACGCTTCCCAGGTGACGGGCTGACCATTGACTATCATGCGCCCGGCGGGCTGGTATTGCTCAGGCGTCTTGAAATCACCACCGATCTCCAAGCGGTCGTTGATCAGTACGTCGGGCTGGAGTTCGCGCACCATCGCGATCAGCCGATCTGCATCCCACTCGGCCGCGCCTTTGCCCTTCGCCCACCCCCAATCGCGCTTGGAATAGGAAAAATCGAACCACATCAGATCGATCTTGCCGAACTGCGTCAGCAACTCGCGTGTTTGGCTGTGCAGATATTCACAATATTTCGTGATGTCGCGGTTTTGGCTGGCGGTGCGATATTCCACATCGTCGCGCATGGGGTGAAACCCGTCAACCGAGAATTCGGGGTGATGCCAGTCGATGACCGAGTGATAGAAGCCTACCTTGAAGCCCTCGTTGCGGAAGGCATCGACCATCGGCGTAAGCAGGTCCCGCTTGGCAGGGGTGTTGGTGGCTTTATAGTCGGTCATGGCCGAATCCCAGAGGCAGAAACCATCGTGGTGCTTACTGGTGACGACGAAGTATTTCATGCCTGCGTTTTTGGCTTCTTGCGCCCAGGCAGCCGGGTCATAGAGATCGGGGTCAAAGTGATCGAAGTATTTTTGATAGTCGGCGTCATTGATCTGCTCGCGACTCTTGATCCACTCATGGCGCGCAGCTACAGAGTAGATGCCCCAGTGGATAAAGAGGCCAAAGCGGTCATGGAGAAACCAAGATTTGTCAGGCATGGGTATGACTGCCTTTCTGTGAGGGTTGGGAGTGAGAATCGAGAAGTTTTGGGTCTACTGATGATTGCGCCAGTTCTGCCACAGCTCTTGCACGCGTGCATGGAGTTCGGGGGGCAGAGCGGTGGCGTTGAGCAGGGCCGCTTCGACCGCAGCGACAGTCAGCTCTCCCTCGCCCTTTTCCCAAATGGGCCTGGCTGCATCCGCCAAAAGTGGGCGGATGGCAAGAATTTCCGAATGGCTTAGGTAGGTACTGAGATAATAGCCTGCCCCTCGGAGTTCGGGCGCGAGAATGGACTTGGCAAATTGATTGCCCGCGACCATAAATCCAGCATCCCAGTCGATCTGTGGCGCATAGGGGCCAGCCGGGTTGGCAAGGTCAATATGCACAACATGGCAGTTGCCATTCTGTTCCACAAAGAGAAGGGCAACGGTATTGACCAACATGCGTGTAAATTCGTTGCCGGAGGCCAGGGCACCTGGGTTGACGATGAGAAGCTCATCCACGCGGTAGACTAAGGGGATGTGCCAATGCCCAAAGACCACGACTTTTGCCCCGGCGCGGCGCGCTTGATCCACCGAGCGTTGCAGGCTGCGGTAGAGATCGTCATCCTTGCGAAAAGCCATTTCCTCCTCTCGATCCGGGAAATGGCTGTGCCACAACAAGATACGCTGACCGGCGATGGTGATGATCTGTTGGAAGGGAAGTTCGCGCTGGGCATCCTGGGTGTCATCATTGCCATGAACGGCAAAGACCGGAGCGATGGCGCTGAGTTGATCCAAAACCCATAATTCGCCCACATCACCCGCATGAAGCAGAAAATCTACGCCTCCCAGCACATCGGCGAGATTGGGGGGCAGGGTGCGGCGGCGCAGGGGCATATGCGTGTCGGAGATGAGACCGGCGACAGCGGCTAACGCAGCGCGGTCAAGGCCGGCAGGTAGATAGCGTTCAAAGCTCATACGACGGGCGTCACAGTCGCTTTGACGGTTGATCCACAGAAGGGACATATGGCACTCTGCTTGCCGTTCCAGCGCACTGTAGCGGCGTTGAGTGGCCCTCCGCATTTGGGGCAGTTTTCGGGCAGATGCAGCTCACGCGTGGTGGCAAGCTGCTCGCCCTCGCGCCTGTTCTTGACATAAGCAGAGAGCGCGGCTTGGGTTATAGCGCTGATGGCAATCAAGACGAGGATGCCGGGGAAGATCCAGCCTCGCCAAAAGAGAATGGCGAGGCCAATCAACCAAATGGCGCTCTGTACTTTTTCCCAGTGGGGGGGCAGTTTTTCTTCGTCCGTGTCAGGTTTGCTCACGGCAGGTTCCTTATCGTTCGTCTTTAGAATGACTCGGCACGACAGATAGCATACTGTCCATATATGCCGCCAATACCTCCAATTATATCAAGAATTATATCAAGAGTGGTCAACATCTGGCTAGATGCCGCGCGGTTTAAGCCCAGCGGCTTCATAGATAGCGTCAATCACGCGCATGTTAGCAATGGCATCGGTCATATTCGTGGGAAAGGGTGTGCCGGTCTGTACTGCTTGGATGAAGGCGGCGAGTTGGTGGTCATAGGTGGGCGTCTTTTCGACTTGCTCGCTGCGTTTGCCTGCCGGGCTGTGGACGATGAGCCGGTGGTAGTAGTGGGGCAGGTAGGGGTTGTGTATGTGCAGTTCACCCTGATCGCCAATCACCTTTGCGCCATATTTGAGGAGCGTTGGCGACCACATGGAGCAGTAGATGCGTCCTGTTGATCCAGTGGCAAAGGTGAAATGAGCATCTACGGCGCGGTCCACTTGTGGGGAGCGCAGCCAGGCGCGCGCTTGGGTGACGGTTGGCTCGGCTCCTGCAAGTGTGCGTAGGAGGTGGATGGTGTAGCAGCCGACATCCATGAGCGCACCGCCGCCTAGTTCATGCCGCCAGCGAATATCCCAATAGCGATAGAGGGGAATGCACATCACGGTTTCGATGTGGCGGATTGTGCCGAGTTCCCCGCTCTGTAGGATGGCGAGGATGCGCGCCATGAGGGGGTGATAGCGGTAATGAAATGCTTCCATGAGGACTTTGCCCGTACGCTGGGCAACTGCTGCCATCTCCGCGGCTTGCGCGGCGTTGGAGGCAATCGGTTTTTCGCAGAGAACGTGCTTGCCCGCTTCAAGGGCGCGGATGCTCCACTCGGCATGGAGGCTGTTGGGCAGGGGGTTGTAGATCGCGTCAATGTCAGGGTCGGCGATTAGGTCGGCATAGGAAGTGTGGACGCACGGGATCTGGTGGCGTTGGGCAAAGGCGCTGCCGCGCTGGGAGTCGCGCGCGGCGATGGCGACAACCGCGGCATCAGCAGTGCTGCGTGCGGGCGCAAGGATGGCGCGTGGGGCAATTTTGGCAGCACCGAGGATGCCGATGCGTAGGGGGTGGGAGTTGTCAGTGGGCATGGCGTAGGTTAAAGGTCAACTTGAGCGACCCTCCCGGAAGCTCGAAGCCTCCGGGAGGGGGTAAATTACGATGTTATTCATCTAGGATGCCGAGTGGCAGGTCTAGTGGGAATGGCGCAGGCAGGGGTACGGTGCTGGTGAGCGGCTGATGCTGCCCCTGGTCCGAGGCGGTATGGATGGATTCCATGATCTCGAGGACATGGAAGGCCAGGTCGCCACTGGCGCGGTGGGCGCGACCGCTACGCAGCGCATGGGCCATATCTGCCACGCCTATGCCCCGGCTGTTGGCGGTATAGTGGAAGGGGATGGGGATCTCTTGCCATTCGCTGCTGCCCGCACGGCGCAGGCGCACAGGGCCGCCAAAGGTGTTCGGGTCGGGCACGCTCAACGTGCCATGTGTGCCATAGATTTCGATGCGCGGAAGCTCTGCCGACCAGACATCAAAGGTTGTGATGATGGTGGCAATAGGGCCCTGGGCAAAATCGAGGACGCCGACCACATGGGTGGGGATTTCCACCGTGATCTTCTGCCCATGCTTGGGTTGGCTGGTGATGGTGCGCTCTGGGAAGGTGGTGCGGGTGGCCCCTGTCACGCGCCCGACGGGGCCGAGCAGTGATACAAGCGCAGTCAGGTAGTAGGGGCCCATGTCAAACATCGGGCCGCCCCCGCGCTGATAGTAGAATTCTGGGCTGGGATGCCAATGTTCATGACCATGTGACATCATGAAGGCTGTAGCCGCGACAGGTGTGCCAATCCAACCGTCGTCAATGAGCTTGCGGCATGTCTGGAGACCACCCCCCAGGAAGGTATCGGGCGCGCAGCCGACGCGTACACCCGCGGCCTCTGCTGCCTCAAGGAGTTGCTTGCCATCGGCTGTGTTCAACGCCAGGGGCTTTTCGCTGTAGACCGATTTGCCATGCGCCACCGCGGCCTGGGCGACTTCGGCATGGGCCGCGGGGATGGTGAGATTGAGGATGATCTCGATTTCCGGGTGCGCGAGCAGTTGCTCCACGCTCAGCGCCTGGATACCGAACTCCTCGGCTTTGGCTTCGGCGCGGGAGCGATCCAGGTCGGCGCAGGCGACGATGTCGAGGATGGGAAAGAGCGACGGCGATTTTAAGTAGATGCCACTGATTGTGCCACAGCCGATGATGCCGATTTTGCTCATGGATGCCTCAAGGAGTGTGCGATAAGGGATGTGAACTTAGGCAGTGGCTTCGGCGAGTTCGGCTTCCGGCTCTGCCTCGGCGTTGAATTCTTCTTTGGTGACAACGCGGCCATCGCGCAGGTGCAGCACCTTGTCCACATGGTCATCCACGGCGTTGTCATGGGTCGCCATCAGCATGGTGACGTTGTTCTCACGCACGACGGAACGAAAGAGATTCATCATTTCTGAGCCGGTTTTGCTGTCCAACTCGCCAGTCGGTTCGTCGGCGAGGATGAGGCGCGGGCGGTTGGCAAGGGCGCGCGCCACGGCGACACGCTGCTGCTGACCACCGGACATTTCATAGGGACGGTGATCCATCCATTTGGTGAGGCCGACCATATCCAGACATTCAATGGTGCGCTTGTGACGCTCTTGGCCGCGTACACCGATCATGCGCAGCATCAATTCAACATTTTCATAGGCGGAGAGCGCGGGCAATAGACCCAGTGACTGGAAGATGAAACCCAACTGGTGGCGTCGCCACTTCGTCAGTTTGTTCTCGTTCCAGTTGCCGATTTCTTCCCCTGAGATACGAATTTGGCCTTTGGTGGGTTTGTCTAAGCCGCCCAGACAGTTGAGCAATGTTGTCTTGCCGCTGCCCGACCGTCCCTTGAGCGCGATTAATTCGCCGACACCAATCGTTAGGTTCAACCCGCGCAGAGCAGGGATCTCTAAATCGCCCAACCTGTAGACACGCCAAAGGTCAATGGTTTCAACGATGGGCGTCTGAGTCGAAGGCGCGGGTGCGCTGTTTTGTGGCTGCGACGGCGTACCGTTTGCTGTGCCATTTGCTTTGCCGTTCATGAACGCCAATGTGCATCTCCTTCATTCACTACATCACGTACTCGATCACGTTCCGGCAATGGACTCACTTTAATCATCCTTATTGCGGCGGAAGCGGTTTAAGAAGCCGCCTTTGCCCTTCTCGCGCTGGACGGTCATTGCACCTGCATGCCCCATATGGCGCATTTTGCCGCTGTCGCCATCCACTTGGACTTGTTCAGTGACGGTTTGCGCGGCTTGGCGGATGAGGATGCCCTCGGCGGTAATTTCAAGTTGGGCGTGACCCTTGATGTTGAATTGATCCAGGTATTCGTGGGGTACATGGATGCGTCCTGCGCGATCCAGAACGACCAGCTCGGCATATTTGTGATCTTCTTCATCATGGCTTTCACCATGGACACCGTTACTTGCGCCGTTGGTTTCAGCCGTTTGGCGAATGGTTTCGCTGGCGAGCATGCCGTCGCGGATGCCCACAACGCGATCCACATGGCGCGCGATGGTGCGATCATGGCTGACGATAAGCGTGGTGATGTGGAGATCACGGCTTAGGGTCTGAAAGGTACGATAGATTGCCTTCGCCGTGGTCGAGTCTACTTCGCCTGTTGGCTCGTCGGCCAGGAGCAGCGTAGGATTGTTGGCAAGGGCCACGGCAATGGCAACGCGCTGCTGCTCACCACCCGAAAGCTCAGGCAGATGGTGATGCTTGCGTAATGAAAGACCAACGATGTCGAGCAACTCTTCAGCGCGCCTTTCCTTCTCCTTGCCGGTCACGCCGTTCAAGGTCATGGGCAGCATGACATTGCGGATGGCGTTCAGGTAGGGAACAAGGTTACGCGTGCTCTGCTGCCAGACGAAGCCGACCTTCTCTCGTCGGTACTTGTTAAGCTGTCCGTCGGGCATCTTGAGCAGGTCATGGCCGTCGACACGAATCTTACCGGCTGTGGGCCGGTCGAGACCGCCCAGAATGTTCATCAGCGTTGACTTGCCGCTACCACTTGCCCCGATGATGCCGACAAGCTCCCCTTTTTCGATGGTTAGGTTTAGCCCTTGCAGGGCGACCATCTCAAGGCCGGCAACTTGGAAAATCTTGACAAGATTTTCGCATTGAATGAAAGGCTCAGACATGTATAAAACTCCGTAATCGGCTTCGCCCTAGACGGTTTCGCCCAGTTTGATGGCCTGGAAAATCTTCATACGCAGTAGAAGGGCCGCTAGGACGCTCAACGCCACCACGAAGAGGGTGCCGAAGAGTAGATAGATGCGGGTGATGGCAGGCCACGCAATCTCCACCAAGAAGGGCGGCGTCATGGACTGCGGTGTATTGCCTACCTGCAAATAGGGAATATAGAGATTGCTGACAAGTGTGCCCAGGACGGTCCCGGCTCCCAAACCGAGCAGGACGAGAAAGGCCAACTCCCATGCCAGGAATGCGGTCATTTGACCCGGAGAGAGGCCGATGGCACGTAACGTGCCTAGCTCGATAAATCGTCGCCGGAATGAGAAGAGCGCATAGAGGAAGAAGCC
Source organism: Caldilineaceae bacterium (assembly GCA_020846635.1). Classification (GTDB taxonomy): domain Bacteria; phylum Chloroflexota; class Anaerolineae; order Caldilineales; family Caldilineaceae; genus QEUY01. Next base: position 227,847 of record JADLDO010000064.1, on the reverse strand, counting down.
CAGCACCGTGAGCAAAGCCGCAGCCAGGAAGCCGACAGAGAGGACACCAAATAATCCCTGACGCTCCGGTTTGCGCTGTTCATCGGCAATGCGTTGGCGGCTGCTGCGTACATCCAGCACAGTAATGTCATATTCGCGCAGGTCACGCACGACTTCTTGCATATTGGCGCGGGGATCGGTCTTGACAAGCACATTGTAGGGAACCTCGCCGCCGGCCATTTCAAAGTAGTGGTCGAGATTACCCACCATGAGGGGCACTGCGTCCTCTGCTGTGGGATACCAGGTCGGGAAATGGATAAAATCACCGACCACGATCATGGTCATTTCGGCACGCTGCCCATAGCTGGTCACGCGAATTTGAATGGGGTCGCCAACGGCGATGGAGTTCGCCAGCATAAAGTCGCGATAGAGCAGGATGCCATCCGGTGCAATCGCCAGCGAATTCATCAATGAGCCGAGGCTGGCTGTGGCGAAATCATGCCGCCAATAGGCAACCTTCGGGAAATCCAGACGGTCGATGCCGATAAAGCGGGCATTGGTCCAGTTCCCCTGGGCCTGAACGCTGGCTGAGAAGTCACCAATGCGCGCCGCCGCCTCAATTTCGGGTACATTGAGATGTTCGGAGACAGGCACAAAGACCCAGCGGTCTTCGCTGATGGCTGACTGGCCGGCGGCTCCTGTGGTGCCGGTGGCGGCTGGCGCAGCAGCGGTGTCGGTCGTGCCGGAAGCAGTCTCGCCGGAGCCGGTCGAAGTCGTGGTGGTCTGACCGAGTTCTACCAAGAGCGCATCGGCCCCGATTTGATAGTAGGTCTGGTCATGCAGGTGTGCGTCCAACGTCTGTGCCAGCGATGCGGTAAAGGTCGAGAGACTCAGCGTCAGAATCAGCAAGACCAGCGGCGCTGTGTAGAAGGCTGGGTCACGGGCAAGGTAGCGTGTGGCAAGCAGAAAGCCCACACTGGTAGTTTTGGCGGCAATCCAGGCGATGCCCGCCATAATATAGGGCAATATGCGCAAGACAACGAGCGTTAGCGCCAACGCGCCCAAGGCCGGGATGAGGAAGAGTAGGGGATTGCCAAAGGGGCTGCCTGTGGTTGCGCCAGGCACGACCACGCTGCCTTGTTGTTGCAGCAAGTAGGTGCCATAGGCTGCCGGAATCAGCAGCAGAACATCCAGCCAGGCGCGCTGCCACCACGGGGCCTTGACGGTGCGCCCCTGCTCGCGTTTATAGCTGATAATGGTGTGGCGCGAGGCTCCCAGCGACGGAAAGACCTGTGCCACCATCGTGATGACCACAGCAACCAGGCCAAAGCGCAGGGTCGCCATCGTCATATCCACGCGCAGAGCCGTGTCCAGAATCGTAAAGTTGAGGAAGCTGCGTGTTGCGCCGATGGTCTTTGCGATCTGCTCGCTGGCAGGAACGCCCGCTGCCAGCGCAACCAGACCCAGCAGCAGGGCTTCCAGCGCGGCAATGCCCAGCACTTGAAGAACCGTGGCTCCGCGGCTGCGCAAGACAGCGATTTCGTTGCGCTGGCGGCTGACAGCCAACCCTACCACGAGGCCAATAAAGGCCAGCATCAAGCCAATGATCGGGATGCTGAAGGCATAGAGCAAGACGTTGAGCACGCCAGAAGAGCGTCGATAGCGCACTAATGCATCAAAAGGTGAGACTTCCAGCCGCGTGTTGGGCAGGATAGAAGCTGCCTGTTGTTGCAGGAAGGTGATGTTGCCCAAGAGCCAGCCGACATCGTCCGAACTGACCTCTGAGCCGTCTTGCACAAAATACCAGAGGGCTTGTGCAACCTCATCATCGAGCAGAGGAACTAGACGTAAGCGAAAGCTATCTTCGGGGATGAAGAATTGCCCCTCAAAGACAGATTGCCGGTAGAACCAGTAGGGATCGGCGGGGTTGGCGGCTTGCCAAATGCCTGCGACGCGTACCGGGACTTGGACGGTGCGCTGCGAACCTTCTTTTTCTGACCGGCGGAAGGTGATGAACTCCTCGCCAACCTGCACGCCGAATTCATCGGCCATGGCGACATTGACCAGGATCTCCATCGGCGATGCGGGGTCAGAATCCGCAACCGCGGGCATGGCCCCTTCGAGGAGGGTGATCTTGTCAGCGAAATCGGTCGCAGTGGAGAAGTTGATCCAGGCAAGGGGATCGCGTACATCTGCGTAGGCTGCATCCGAGGCCGGAAAGAGGCGGAAGTTATCCGTACGGAAGTAGCGCACTTTGAGAACGCTCGGCAATCCTAAAAGGTCGGGACCCCGGTTCCAAAGATATTCATCTACGTCCGCTATATCGTCCCACTCTAATAGACCGTAGAGCGAGCCGACATAGCGAAACATAAAGGCAAAGGGCGGGCGCTGGATTTCTCCTTCGCTGGCCGGGCGCGTGAGCTCATTTTGGAGCACCTGATAATAGACGGCATCGCTATAGAGCGGGATGCTCATGACGATGGCGACTGACGCGACGAGGCCAATGGCCGTAGAAATCGCCAGCCCTTGCTGGGCCACAAGCCGTCGCGCGGCGACGGCGAAAATCGCAAGGATGCGTGCAAAGAACTGCATCATAAGGCGCTACTGTCCCACCACGGTTTGGCCCTCTTCCAAGCCGGCTTTGATCTCCACGCGCTCCGGCGTTTCGATGCCAACCGTTACATCGACGCGGCGCTGGACATCGCCATCTTGGAGGACGGCAAAACGGCGACCATCAAAGATGCGCAGAGCTTGCGGTGGAAGCCACAGCACATCTGCTTTGCGTTCTAACTCGACGGTGACGCGCACAAGGTCACCGAGGTTAAAGCCTTGTTCGTCGGGCGATGCTTCAATGGTGACACGGGTCGATTTGTCCATGTCTTCCACCGTCTGCCCACGACCGCCGCTGCCATAAGGATAGGGCAGTTGGCGTACCACGCCGTTGAGCGTGACACCGGGCCGCGAGGTCAGAAAGATAGAGGCAGTCATGCCTTCGGAGAGCTTATCCATCTGGTTGCTGACCAACTCGGCGCTAACCTCCAAGTGCTCAATGTCGGCGACCGTCGCCACGGGTGCATAGGCGGTAACAGCCTGGCCTGGTGTCAGCGCGATGGAGAGCAATTGTCCATCGAAGGGGGCGGTGATCTGTGACTCTGCAATTTCGGCATTGAGTTTTGAGACTGCCAATTCAGCACGCGTCACATCACTTGCCAAGAGTGGATCAATCCCTTCGGTGAGTCGCTGAACGTCCAATGCCGCCAACTCTACTTCCTTCTCTTGGATGGCAATGGCGTTGCGGTCGGGGGCTGCCCCACCTTGCATCGCCTGGAGACGCAATTGGGCCATATCCAGGTTGGCTTGGGCTACGGCGACCTGATAGTCATGGTCGCCTTGCGCCTGCTCCAGGCGTACTTGGGCACGTTCCAATTCGAGCTGCGCGCTTTCGAGTTCGCGCTCTAGCGCATCGATCTCTAGCTCGGCCAGAATCTGACCCTTCGTCACCATGTCATTGCGCTTGCTCAGCACAGTACGAACGCGTCCATCGGCGCGGAAGAAGAGCTTTTCTTCTACCTCCGGCGAGACACGTCCAGAGAATTCTAACTGGCTCACCAGTTCGCCGCGCTGTACCGTGTAGGTGGGCTTGATCGGCACGACAGCGGTTGGAATCGGGGTAGGGGTCGGTAACCCATCGGTGGCGCGGTCCGTGTTGACCGCAGGCAGCAATGCACAGCCGGCCAAAAGGACCGCAGCAATGCCTCCGCTCAGCAGGTGGTAGATTGGTCGGACGATCAAATCAATACTCCTCACAGCAACAAGGTTTCTCTAGATCAGGGTCATGCAACGTACTTCATCTTATATTCAGGTAAGCTACCAGTTTGTAAACGAGCCGTCGCGTTTGTGGAGATGGGGCGACTCGCTGAACTTGAATTCTTCGCGCTTGAGATATTCTTCGTTGACCTCTACGCCCAAGCCGGGGCTTGTGGGCACCGGGAAGCGTGCGCCGTCTAGCTCATGCTGCACCGGAAAGATCGTCTTGTCGAAAAAGCCGAGCTTTTCGGTCGGCGATGTACGCACTTCCAGCGAAAAGAAATTGGCGACTGCCGCGGCCAAATGCACCGTTGCTGCGGTGCAGACCGGCCCCAACGGATTGTGTGGCATCAACTCAATGTAGTGTGCCTCGGCCCAACCGGCAACCTTCATGGATTCGGTCAAGCCGCCTACGTTCGAGACATCAATCCGTACAAAGTCGGTGATGCCTCGCTCGATATAGGGCAAGAACTGCCATTTGCTTGAAAACTCCTCGCCAATGGCAAAGGGCACATCCACCATGCGACGCAGCGCCTCATAGGCTTCCGGCGTTTCATCACGAATCGGTTCTTCGAGAAAATCTAGCGTGCCAGAGGGCATCCGCTGGCAGAAGGAAGCAGTTTCCGCCACATTCAAGCGGTGATGGAAGTCAATGCCGATGACCGGCTCTGAACCGACTTGCTCACGCAGGTTGACAAGCGACTTTGCCGTGAGCGCCAGCGACTCGCGTGGCTCGTACAGGTGACGGTCGCCGCCTGTGTCAGGATGAACGATGCCTGTGCGGATCACATTCCAGCCAAGTTCCATCAGGAGCTTAACATCTTCAACCAGCTTTTGCCCATGTGCGCCGGTTGTGGCGAAGCAGGGGACAAAGTCGCGCTGCTTGCCGCCGAGTAGCTGGTAGACAGGAACGTTCAGGGACTTGGCAACAAGGTCGTGCAGTGCAATATCAATGGCGGAAATGGCCGCGGTGAGAACCCGGCCCCCCTCAAAATATTGGCTGCGATACATCTCCTGCCACAGCGCCCCGATCTGCATGGGGTCGCGGCCAATCAGAAATTCGCGGAAGTGGCGGACGGCACCCGCGACAGCCAACTCACGGCTGGAAAGTCCAGCCTCTCCCCAACCATAGATGCCTTCATCTGTTTCAATCTTGACCAGGCATTGGTTGCGGCTGCCCACCCACACGGGGTAGGGCTTAACATCGGTAATCTTCATAGACGGGGTTTCTAGATGCGATACGCAGTATGTACGACGCGGCGATTGTAGTGAACGAATCTACGATTGTGCGATATCTGGTGCGATCTGCGAAATGCGGTAACGCGTGATGCGATGCAAATCCGGGAAAATCTGGTTAGGAGCGATTGTAACCTTACCGCAATAACGGGTGAACCGAGAGTTCAATCTTAGTTTACCACAGATGCGGCTATATCACTCTAATTTTGACAACCGTTAGGAGTTAAAAGTAATTGTGCATTAACCGCGCTGGCTGCTCCAGGGGCGCGCCATGATTTCTGCCATGCCCTCCTCATCCAGTTCAATGCCCAGCCCCGGCCCTTGCGGAACCCGCACGCACCCTTCGTCATCGAGGACGAAGGGCTCCTTGAAATAGCCCTTGCCAAAGTAGGTGCGTCCGTTTTCGCGCCAATCGATCACTTCGTTGTGTTCTTGCACCAGAAAGTTGGGCAGCACTGCATCGAGTTGGATGGAGGCTGCCAGCGCCAGTGGGCTGAGGGGGCAGTGGAGCGCCACTTTGGCAAAGGCAGCCTCGCCCATGACGGCAATTTTACGACATTCGGTAATCCCACCGGCATGGCAGATGTCGGGCTGCAAGACGGAGAGCGCACCCCGGCTCAGCGCGTCAAAAAAGACCCATTTGCCCATCCAGCGTTCACCCGCGGCGATGGGGGCGTTGGTGCGGCGCGCAATGTCCACCAGGGCATCGACGCGCTCAATCGGCATGGGTTCCTCGATGAAGAGCGGGCGATGGGGAGCCAACACTTCGATCATTTGGTTGGCAATGGCCGGGTGCGGATTGTGGATGTCTACTGCCACATCCACATCAGGCCCGGCCCCTGCGCGCACCGCGGCGAATAGTTCGCCGAAGTGATCGACACGCGAGGTGACTTCCAGCCCTTCCCCAGGGCCAAAGTGAACCTTGAGCGCGCGAAAGCCCCATTCTTGGGTGAGGATGCGCGCTGCCTCGGCCCAGGTCGCCGGATCGTTACGGTCGCGCCGTTCGGTTTGGTTGCCTGTGCGTTGATACCCTGCGCGATAGGATTCGCCCGGCTGGACGAAATGGGGCAGCGCGCCGCCGGTGGCGCGATACATCTTGATGCGGTCGCGCGTGGCGCCCCCCAACAGCTTGTGAATGGGAAGCCCTGCTGCCTTCCCGGCAATGTCCCAGAGCGCGATATCGATGCCGCTGATCGCGCTCATCTTGATCGGCCCGCCCTTATAGCCGAGGCCGGAATGGTACATGACCTCCCACAGATGTTCGATGCGTGTGGGGTCTTGGCCGATAAGAAAGGGTTCGATGCGCTGCACTTCGGCAATCACGGCATCGGCATGGTTCTCCAGGTAGGGTTCGCCTAGCCCGACAATCCCTTCGTCGGTATGGACTTTGACCCAGACCCAACTAGGGGGGACTTTGATCAGTTCTAGCTTGGTAATCTTCATGGTGTTCCAGCTCTACCAATCTGCGACGCTGCCGTCGATTTCGTGGAAATGTTCGCCGCCGAGCTCCTCGCGGTATTCAGCGGTCTGCTTGATGGCTTCCTCGTTGATCTCAAAGCCAAGCCCTGGCCTGGTGGGAAGTTCGATATGACCGTTGACGACTTGCCACGGCTCAACAAAAAGCTCGCGTCCCAAACCCTGGTCGATCTGCTCTTGCGCCAGAAAGTTGGGAACGGCGGCATCGACGTGCATCGAGGCGGTGAAGGCGACCGGGCCAATCGCACAGTGGGGGAGGATGTGCATATAGTAGACCTCTGCCATGTTGGCGATCTTTTTCAGTTCGGTAATGCCGCCGCAGTGGGAGGTGTCCGGCTGGATGTAGGCGACGGCGTTTTTCTCAAAGACCTCGCGGAAGCCCCAGCGCGTTAGCAGCCGTTCGCCGGTGGCGATGGGGAACGGGACATGGTCGGAGACGAGTTTGAGCGCATCGACATTTTCCTGTGGCACAGGTTCTTCGACAAACATGGGGCGCATGCCTTTGATCTCGTGGCAGATTTCAATGGCAAGCGCGGGCGTCATTTTGCCGTGGAAGTCAAAGGCCAATTCCACGTTGGGGCCAACCCATTCGCGCATGGTATAGGCGCACTCGACAAATCGGTCGATGACCGCGGGCGGTTCGTGGCCGCGCCATTTGCCAGCCGGGCCGGCTTTGTAGGCTGTGTAACCACTTCGTGAAAGCATATCGAGCCGCTCTTTGGATCTGGCCTTGCCCTCGTCGCTGAGATCGCGGATGCCCCAATGGGCATAGACGCGGACGCGGTCGCGCTGTGCGCCGCCCAGCAATTTATAGACAGGCACACCGTAGTACTTACCTGTAATGTCCCACAAGGCTTGATCCAGGCCAGAGAGCGCGGTCATCAGCACATTGCCCCCGCGGAAGAAGGCGGAGCGGTAGATGTGCTGCCAATGATGTTCAATGCGCAGCGGGTCTTTGCCGATGAGGTAGTCGGCTAACTCGTCAACGGCTGAATGAACACTTTTGGGCTTACCTTCCAACGTGGTTTCGCCCCAACCGACGATGTCATTGTCCGTGGTGACTTTGACCAAACGTATGCGGGGCAGCGGAAAGAATTGCTCGATCTTGGCGATCTTCATGCTCGTAATCCTTTGCTGGGCTAGCAGAGAGAGGATTCCTCCTGCGTCGGGATGACATTCACACGGTTTGCGGTTAATCGTTAGCCTGTTTCATCTGGACGAATTTGTGAGAACATGAACGTGTTGCGTAGCTCGCCGCTGTGGTTGCGGCTATCGTGGCGGAGCGTGCCTTCAAACTCGAAGCCGGTGCGGCGTGCGACATTGGCACTAGCGGAGTTATCCGAATCACAGCGGATAAAGACACGCTTGGCATTGAGTTGGGTGAAGGCAAAGTCGGCGATGCCATTGACTGCCTCGGTGACATAGCCTTGCCCTTGATAGGACTGGCGGCACCAGTATCCGATCTCAAAGCTGGGTACTTTCCAATTTGGGTGAAGACCGCTGCTCACGACGAAAGTATTGCTGCCTTTTAGAAAGCAGAGCAGCATCATGTCCTGGCGCAGGAGAAATTCGGCATGTTTCTGGCGCATCAGGGCTTCTGTCTCCTCAACGGTAGGAGGACTTTCTTTATAGAGGCCAAGCCATTTCTGAAGTCCCTCCATAGATTCCAAGATGGCCGCGTTAAACTCTGGCCCATCTCCCGCTTGCGGGCTGCGGATGATGAGGCGCGCGGTTTCGATGGCGTCAGGAAAGTCGAGGTTAAGGATGTGCGGTTCCATGTTACTGCCAGATCTCACCAATGGCGTCGAGTTTGGCGTCGCTGAGATAGCCGTAGCGGTTGATCCAGACGCCATCAACCGGACTATCTGCCACCAGTTGCAGGCGGCGGCGGAAGTCGTCGACCGGGCCGTAGCCATGCACAAGCGCGTAGATTTTGGTCTGTCCGCGCGCCGCGGCCATCACCTGATCGAGCTTGCGCTGCTGGGCCTCGGTCGGGATGGGGTGCGGTTCATCCGGTTCGGGATAGCCGTAGTCGGCGATGGTTGTGCCACCGCTGCCATCGTCCAGGTCGAGCAGATGCACCAACGCGCGCACCAACAGCGTTTCGTCTAGCCCAGGATTTGCCGCCATCAACACATCGCCCCAGAACTTGATGATCAGCGACCAGTGCATGGTGTAGAGCTTGGGCGCAATCGAGGCGCAATGTTGCGCGGCTGCGGCAAAATCCAGCCCGGTGATCAGTGAGAGCGGTGTCATAAAGGCGTTGGCGGAAAGCTCTTTGTCGTCGCCGCCATAGGCGCTGATGGCCTTGCGCCACTCTCCTAACAGGTCAGTGGAGAGCGCGGCTTTACAGCGCAGCCATTCCGACACGCCTGGGTAACGCTGCAGGAGCGTGAGGATGGTGAACTTGCCGCGGTCGGGTGTGGCAAAGTCAATTAAGTCGGCGTTGGTCAGGCTGCCGTGTAAGTAGCGGTAGAAGGCGGCAACGTCGCGCTGCATGCGAGCAAAGTCAAAGCCATGCTCACTCGCCCATTGGGCCACATGGGGACTGAAGTCCTGAAATGCCTCGTCGAGTTTGTAACAGGGGTATTCAGGCCAATCCGGGCGGATGCCGTCGATTTCGGGGTAGGTGGCAAAGATGTCACGCACCCAGGCGCGGTTATAGGCGCGAATGGCAGGGCTGGCGAGGCTGCCTGTGTTTGCCATGCGGGCTTCCGGGATGCGTCCATCGGGCAGGCGTGGAATATCTTCTGAATGTAGACCAGGGGGCGCGGCGGCGCTGGTTTGAATGTAGACTTGCAGGCCCGCAGACTTGGCGGAACCAATGAATTTTCCAATGATTGGGCCTTCGCGCTCTGTTAGTTCGTCGCCAGGACGGGGTTGATAGGGGGAATCAGCAAAAAATGCTTGGTTGGCTTGATGACCAGGGGCGCTCTGCATCCAGAGGGCGGATTTGCCCCAAAGAGGGCGATCAAAGAGGCGGACGCTGGCTCCGGCGTCGTCGGGTGGTTGGAAGGAGCCCACGCCGTCGGCCGCAGGTGCAGTGACCGAGGTGTTGGTGGCGACTGCCGTAACGCCGGCGCGCTTGATCAGGTTGGCAATCAGCGGTTCAATGCCCTCGTTTTGATAATAGGGACTCATGACGGTGATGCCCAAAAAACGTTTACTCTTCGCCATCTTTCCGTTCCTGCTCTGTTGCGGGCTGGACGCTGTACAGCGCGTTATGCGCTTGATGAATGTGCAGAATTATTCAGCAAAGGCTTCGGGGCGATAACGCGCCCATAGGGTTAAATAGGGTGGGGCGATACGCTTGAAGTGATTCCACGAACCAGGAGGCGCGGTCGGGTCTTGGCCTACATCTTCCGCAACGCGCAGAAGCACAAAGCCATTGGTCGCCAGCGTGTTGACCAGGGTGCTGAGGGTATGGACAAATTCTCGCGGGCTGTCAAGCTCACGCGTACCGCCATCTGCCTCGCCAACTGTCCAGGTTGGATACAGTTCAGTTGCTTCGCGCCCATCTAGGTACTCATGGCGCATCACATAGCCCGTTCCATCCCAATCTCTCTCCGAATCGATCATCTGGATAAAAGGATTGGCCCATTCGATGCGATACAGCCCGCCAGGGCGGATGACGCGCGCGACTTCTGCCAGAACGGGCGCGACATTGGGGACAAAGTTGATCGAGTAGGCGTGATAGACCAGGTCGAAGCTGGAGGTAGCAAACTCGTCCAAATGGCGCATGTCACCCTGGACTGTGCGGATGTCGATACTGTGGTTGAGCCGATAGTTGGTACGATAATGATCAGCGGCGGCGCGGTCGCGCTCCAACTGCTTGTCCGATAGGTCCAGGACAGTGACTTTGGCTCCCAATAGGCTGAAGGCGACCGATTGCTGGCCGCCACCGCTGCCGAGACAGAGCACCTGTTTGCCCGCTACGTCGCCCATGATACCCAATGGATCGAGAAACGCGCGGGCCGATTCGACGGTCAGTTCCAGGAAAGGGCGGGTGTACTCCACGCCAGCGGCAACCAGAGCGTTCCAGCGGTCACGGTTTGTGGCAGCGAGTTCATCCATGATGCTCCTCCCTTTGGTGTCTCCTGGCGGAAGTGCGAACCTGAGTTTAGGGTATGATCGGCACAGGCAGGCGGCAGACGAGATGCGTGTCGGCGTCACAATACCAGAAATGGTCTTCCCAAAGGCTCATGCCATGCGGTTCGGGCGCATCGTCGGGCAGTTGCAGCTTGAAGCGGATCGCGCCTGATGTTGGGTCATAGCAATAGAAGGCGCGGTCATTTGTCTCCACACACCAGAGTTCGTCGCCATGCCAGGCGAGACCGTGGGGCCGCTTGCCGGGCGCAGCAAAGCTGTGGATAACGGCACAATCCGCAGCAGGGTCAAGCTGGTAAATGGTGGCGGAGGGCGGGTTGGCAACCCACAGTTTGCCCTCGCGCCATTCTAGACCATGCGCTCCCGTCTTGGATGCGTCCGGGCTGGGATACTCGGCGATGGTTGCACCTGTGTGCCGGTTGACGCGCAGCAGCTTGCAGTTGTAGGTCGAGGCGATCCAGAGTGTGTCGCCATCGTCGGTGACGCCGCTGCCGCGATCCGATTCGGTCGCCAGGTCGATGAGGACTTTGCCGTCGGCATAATCCATCAGTTGCAGGCGGTTTGTCTCTTGGTCAAGACACCAGAGACCCTGAGCAGTGGCTTGCAGCCCATTGGGATGTGGCCCCGGTGTGGAATAGAGCGTTTCGACAGCATCAGCTACTTGGGTTGGGTAGGACATGGCTCGTATGTCCCTTCTGCGGGGAGCGGACAGGCAGGATAAGAACGGGCGACCGGTGCGCCTGCCACACCGGTCGCCCCATCATGTTCGGTCTTACTTGAGAGCGTCTAGCCGTGACCCACGTAGATCGTCTTGGTGCGGGTGTAGAACTCGATGGCGGCTTGGCCCTGTTCCTTAAAGGTGTTGGCGCTGGACTGTTTGAAGCCGCCAAAGGGCGCTTGCAGCGCAAGCCCGGTGGTCGGCTCGTTGATCTTGACAACACCTGCGTCAATACTGTTGGCAAATTGAAAGGCGCGCTGGAGATTCGTCGTAACGATACCGGCAGAGAGGCCAAAGCCGATGGCGTTGGCATGTTCGATGGCCTGTTCAAAGCTGCGGGCGCGCATGATGCCGATGACCGGCCCAAAGATCTCCTCCTGGGCGATGCGCATTCCTGGTTCCACATGATCGAAGACCGTGGGCTGGACAAAATGGCCGTTGGACTTGGCGATATCACCACCCGTCAACAACTTGGCCCCTTCATCCTTGCCGATGCCGATATATTCCAGATCGGTCTTCAACTGGTCCTCGCTGACCGCGGGCCCCATATGGACGCCTGCGTCCAGGCCATCACCGACAACCATATTGCGCGCCGCCTCGGTCAGGGCAGAGGCAAATTCGTCTGCAACGGATTCTTCGACGATCACGCGGCTTGTCGCTGTGCAGGCTTGGCCCGTCAGGCCGAAACCGCCCGTCACCGCCAGTTTTACAGCCAAGTCCATGTTGCCATCATCGAGGATGATCATGGGGTTCTTGCCGCCCATCTCCAACTGGACGCGAGTCATGTTCTTAATGGCTTTTTCATAGATGCCCGCACCGACACTATAGGAGCCGGTGAAGCTGACGCCGTGGACATGGGGGCTGGAAACCAGCTCGTCGCCGACGGTGCGCCCAGAGCCGGTGATGAAGTTGACGACGCCGTTGGGCAAACCAGCCTCGACCAATGCCTCGACCAGAATCAGCCCAGAGTGGGGCGCGAGCGATGCAGGCTTGAAGACAACGGTATTGCCGTAGATGAGCGCGGGCGCCATCTTCCAGGCCGGAATGGCGAGGGGAAAGTTCCAGGGGGTGATTAGCGCCACAACGCCCAGAGCTTCGCGACGTGTGTAGAGCAACTCGCCCGATACGTTGCTGGGCAGCACATCGCCACCCATGCGCCACCCTTCGCCCGCGTAGTAGCGAAAGAGATCGCGGGCGCGAGAGACTTCGCCCATCGCTTCGGTCTTGGTCTTGCCTTCCTCGCGGGTGAGGATGGCCGCGTACTCATCTGCGCGCGCTTCGAGAATACGGCTGGCCTTCTCCAAGATGGCTCCGCGCGCAGGGGGTGGCATATTGGCCCAGCCGGGCAGCGCGGCGCGTGCTGCTTCGATGGCATTACGCGTGTCTTCTTGGGTGGCGGAGGGGAAAGTGCCCAGAATCTCGCCCAGTTTGGCTGGATTTTCACTTGTAAAGGTTTTGCCGCTGCTCGCGCCAACCCACTTTCCGTCAATCAGATTCTTGTAGTCTTGCATGATACCTTTCCTATCATTCCTGTCATAACCCCGTTATGACCCTATTATGACCCTGTTATCGTGTCCAGTTGCGCTACGCAACTCGATTGTTGAGCGATTTTCCACCGATGGAGATGTTTACAATGTCACCAGATGCCAGCGTGAACTCCTCCGGCGGGACGATGCCTGTGCCGGTCATGAGGAATACACCATTGGGGAAATCCATTTCGCGAAAGAGATAGTCGGCCAACTCTTGGAATGAGCGTTTCATTTTGCTGGTGGAGGTGTCGCCAACAAAGACCACCTGTGCATCGCGCTCAATTTGCATTTGGATAGCCAAGTCTGTCATGTCCTGCGCGGCGACGAGGCGGATGCCTGGGCCGACAGCGCAGGAGCCTGTGTAGGTCTTGGCCTGGGGCAGGTAGAGCGGATTTTCGCCCTCAATATCGCGTGATGACATATCGTTGCCGATGGCATAGCCGACAATTTCACCGTGGGCATTGATGACAAGGGTTAGCTCCGGCTCCGGCACATTCCATTTGGAATCCTGGCGCAGGCGCACCCGTTCTCTGCCACCCACCACGCGCCAGCCGAGCGACTTGAAGAAGATTTCGGGCCGTTCGGCCTCATACACTTTTTGATAGACATCGGCGCTGCTGGCAGATTCGGCCTTGCGCGCGTCGCGGCTGCGCAGATAGGTTACGCCGCAGCCCCATACTTCGAGATCCGGCTCAACCGGCGTGAGCGGATCGCCGGTTGCTGCTTCGCCTGTGGGCATGGCTGCCAGCGCCGCGCTCATGGCCGCAGCCGGCAGCGCCAACAACGAAGCTAGTGTCAATCCACGCGGTAGAAAATGCCCATCCGCAGCCCACTGGGAAGCGTTCGGGGTGGTATGGCGGGTTAGATACATGGCTCGCTCCAATTCAGGTTGAAACGGTTCAGGTTGAAACGTTGATATTTGATCGATCAGCCTTGTTGCTTACGCCATTCGGCATATTCGGCCTTTGTGCGCTCATCCGGCGGATAGACCCCTAGGATGCTGGCTCCCTGTGCTACCTTGTTTTGGATGAACTCCTCAAGCCGCTCCTGCTCATAGGCGTCATGCGCCACCTCTTCGCCCACTTGGGAGGGGATGACGACCACCCCTTCGGCATCGCCCACGATAATATCACCGGGCATCACCAGGACACCGGCACAGCCGATGGGGACATTGATGTCTACCGGGTGATGTACTTCGAAGGAGGTGATGGCATTGGCGGCTTTAATGTAGGCGGGGAGTTCGATGCTCTTGAAGTTGGGGGTATCGCGCAAGGCTCCATCCGTCACCACGCCTGCCGCGCCGCGTGCTTTGAGACGGGTGGCAAGGATGTTGCCCAGGGTGGCGGCACGCACATCCCCATGCGCGTCCATGACAAGCACATCATCCTCGCTCACTGCTTCAACCGCGAGGCGCTGGACATTCTTGGTGTTGTCGTAGAGAACATCCACCTGGTCTGGGCGGGTGGGTACATAGCGCAGGGTGAAGGCATAGCCGACCATACACAGATCGGGACGTAGGGGATAGATCCCCGGCATAAAGGTGTTGTGGAAACCGCGCTTGAGCAACTGGCTGGTCAGTGTTGCGGTCGAGACAGTACGCAGCTTGGCAAAGGCGTCTGTGGAAAGCGTGTGCGGACGGTGAGATGTAGACATAAGTGCTCACTCTAGTTTGTAGGCGGTTGTATTTTGGGATACGGCCTAAATCATGGACAGCTTGAACTTCAAGAGGAGCAGGCCGTACGGGTCACATCGAAGATTGTACCACAAGGCGCGGGGAAGGGCGGGAAACGGGGGATGGGGAATGCGCTGAATGCTCACTATAAATTAAGGCTCGTGGGATTACCTTCCCGGAAGCGGGGAGCCCTCTGGGCCGCTTCCGGGAAGGAGTGAGGGGATGAACAGCGGCTAGGAATATTCGACAAAGCCGGTTTTGTTTTTGTTGACCCAGTCCCAGTTGATGGGGACGCCTAGACCGGGGCCTTGCGGGATGGGTACGTGGCCCTGGCTGTCGATGGCTTCCAATGTGTCTTGATAGTCATCGGCAAAGAGATGCGCGGGGTGGCTGGCGGGGGCTTTGGGATGGAGCAAGCCCATTTCATAGTAATTAGTGTTGCGTATGGCTGCCATACATTGCCGTTGGGCTGGGCCAGGCCCATGGAACTCGATGTCAATGCCCAACGCTTCGCAGGCGTGAGCGAGCTTGATGACGCCGGTAATGCCGTCGTAGCCGACATCCCCACGCACGTAGTCGGTCGCCTCGGCAATGGCAAAGTCAATATGGGGCTCTAGGGAGCGGACATGCTCGGTCTGGAGCAGCGGCGTCTTGATGATCTGGCGCAGCTTGCGGTGGGCAAATTGCGAGATGCCGCCATCGCGATAAGGGTCTTCATACCAGAAGAAGCGTTCTTCATCACAAGCCCAACCGACCTTTACGGCATCGCCAAAGGTGGTGTATTCGCAAGCGGGATCGAGCATCAGATCCATCTTGCCGCCCACGCGCTGGCCTACTGCATGGACGTTGGCAATCTCTTGAAGAATCGGTGCGCGTCCCCAACCATGAATCTTGAAGGCGGGATAGCCTAGTTCGAGACATTGCTCGGCAAAGTCGGCAAAGGCTTCGGGCGTAGAGAGGCCATCGGGCTGGTGATCGCCGTGGTAGGTGCTGGCATAGCAGGGGATACTCTCTTTGTAGCCACCCAGCAGCTTGTAAATCGGCGTATCGTAGAGCTTACCGGCAATGTCCCAGAGAGCAATGTCAATCGGGGCGATGCCGATGCGCGCAACCTGGCGCAGGGCGCGGCGTACATCGGAGTAGATGCGCTCACGTTCGAGCGCGCTTCTGCCAATGAGGTAGTGCAGAAATTGGGGCAGGGTGGAGTATTCGGTGTTGCTGCCCCCTGCATATTCACCGACAATGCCGGCATCCGTCAAGACGCGCAGAATTTTGCCGCGCATGGTCGCTTTGCCGCCCGGCTCGTAGACGAGGTTGAAGCCGTTGTAGTCGCGACCCATGTTTTCAAGCGTGTATTCATATTCGTGGATCTCGATTTTGGTGATAATCGGGTCTGCCATTGGTTCCTCCGCTAGACTGTTATATGAATTTGTTTGATGGAGTGTGGGGAGTGTTCGTCGTCCTAGTCGATATTCACCGTCTCTTCAAGGCGTGCAGTTAGGGTTTGAAGCTGCTGCTCCAGGGTGCGTACTTTGTCGCGCAGGTCGTCAATTTGCTTTTGTTGTGCCGAGCCATCGACCTTATCTTGGGCACGCAGGTCGTCGATGATGCGATTGACGGCAGCCTGATCTTGCGTTGACAGTGAGCGTCCAAAGGCTTCGAGCGCGCTGATGGCGGAAGCCTCACCCAAGTTGCCCAGGCCGCGGGCTGCTGCCAAACTGACGCTCTGCCAGGGGTCACGCAACAGGTCAGTCAATGCCTCGACGATGGGCGCGCGCTGGGATCGTTCCAGGTTTTTGGCTGCGGTTGCCAGGGCTCTGGCCGCGGCGGGTCGCGCGCGGTTGGGGCTGTTGCCATAGGAGGCGTAGGTCATGAGCAAGGGAATTGCTTCGGCATTGCGCGTTGCGCCCAATGCCTCGAAAGCACCGGATTGGGCGCGGCCATCCAGCGAAGATCGCGACGAGGCATGCACCAACAGGTCGAAAGGCGCTTGATCGCGCTGGTTGCCAAGCGCAATATACGCGGCCTGGAGTGAGGCCGGGCCAAGCGTTGTTTGAAGCCGGGCTTGGATCGCTGCACTGATGGCAGGGCTGCGGTAGTTGGCCGCGGCGCGCAGCAGGCTCACCACCACACGGGGTTCATTCTCGCTGCGGATCAGTTGAGCAAGACCTTCGATGGCAGTGGCGTGATCGGCGCTGCCCAACGCTGCTGCAAATTCACAGCGCACTCCCCAGAATGGCTCCTGGAGAAAGGCATCGACAATGCATTGGATATTGGCCTGCTTTGCACTCTTGGCAAGCGTGTTGGCTGCTTCGATACGTCCGATGACATCAGGCGCGCTGGTAAGTTGTGCGCGCAGCATCGAGTCACCCGGATTGAACTCCAGCCGGTGCAGCACCTTGTGATCGGGGTCAAAGCGTACCTGGTCGGGCTTGGCGCTTAGATGTACGACGACCACCTGGCGTTCAGCGTTTACATGAATGGTGCGACGTTCTTCCTGGCTGCCAATCATCCAGCTAACGTCCGTGGTAAATTCAAAGACAGGGAGTTCCCTCTCTTTGTCAACCTGCTTTTGTTCAATGGTAAAGATGCCTTCTTGGCGGGTGGCATCATACTCGAAGCTGACCTTGAGATCCGGGAAACCGGCACTGCGGAACCATTGGTCAAAGAACTTGCCCAACGAACGCCCGGAATGTTCTTCCAGGACGCGCCGAAAGTCGTCGGTTTCTACCACCTGGTGTAGATAGCGCTTGAGATAATCGCGGACAGCCTTCCAAAAGATTTCATCGCCCAGTTCGTGACGCAGGGCATCGAGCCTGCATGCGCCACCTTCATAGAGATGGGCATCATAGAGATCCCACGAAGATTGAAAGCGGCGCGTGATGATGGGGCGCTTATATTTTTCGTCACACTCTCTGAGATAGACATCACGATTGAGATAGTAGACATATTGGGCACCGTCCACCCCCGCGACTTCCTCCTGCCAAAGCTGCTCCACGTAGGTTGCCCAAGATTCCTTGAGCCAGGCGTGGGCAAAGTCGCGACAGACGACAGCATCGCCGAAGTAGCTGTGGGCCATTTCGTGGACATTGATCTGGTCAACACGCCACCCAATTTCGCGCGCCAGCAGTGCGTCCTGCACTGCTGAGTCGGCCCAGGTGACCAGCGTGATATTTTCCATTGCGCCGGAGACAATGGGCAGCGCAAGTTGGTAATACTTGGGATAGGGAAACGGCAACTGGAGCTGAGAAGTCATCCAGGCCAACATACGCTTGGTGGGGGCGAAGGAGCGGCGCAGATCCTCGACGCTCTGTTCTGCACCGGCATAATAGGCAACGGGGATAGCCTGACCATCCTGCACGAACTCGCCATCATCGGCGCGGGTGAGTTCGCCGATGGCGATACAGATCAGATAACTGGGGCAGGGTTGTTCCAAGCGCCAATGCGCGGTTTTGGTGCCATCGCCTTGTTCAGTTTCTTCAACCAAGTAGCCGTTGGCGAGAATGGTGAAGCGGGCATCGGCACGCAGGCGCAGGTCGAGCGATGTACGCACATTGGGCAGATCGATACAGGGCAGCCAATGGCGGGCGCGTTCGGTTTCATGGTCACTGACCATATAATAGGGTTGGTTCGGATAGGCTTCATCGGGGCGCGCAAAGTAGAGTCCCGCTGTGGGCGCAACGACCCGGTAGGCCACCTCCACTTTGCGGCTCTCTTGGAGCGCGAAGGGCGTTTCCCATGTGATGACCAGCTTGCGCCCGTCGTACTGCCAATTTAGCGCATGATCGGCGAGGTCGCGTACCGATAGATCTTCAAAATCTACTGCGTCGAGTTTAAGCGTGAGCGAACCGGCGCGGCGTGCGCTGACCGTGGTTGTGACGCGCCCACCGACTGACCGCGCCGGGATGCTGACGTAGAGGTCGATAAAGAGGTGAGTCGGCTCAAGCCCGAGGTCGGGCGGGTAATGTTCGGGAAGGGTCTGATCGCCAAAGCGCGGCGGCGCACCTCGATAGCGGCTGCGGTTTTGACCGTGTACGATCTGATCTATGGCGCTGGTCCAATAATGGCTATGGGGCATGGTCCCTCCAATCAACAAGCTGCATGAAATAAGCTGCAAGAAATCGTGTTTTTACTCTGCATGGCGGGCGCGGTGGATGACCTCCACGGCGGCGGCCCAAGCGCGTGTGGGGTTGTCGCAGCTTTCCGTGGTGCCGATCTGGCCTTCCCATGCCCAGACGTAGAGCGCATCGGGCCGAGCGCGGATGAGTTCATCCCCTAAATCAATGATGCGCGCTTCGCGGCCCGCTTTGACCCCCCAGCAATGGAGCCATTGATGATGGCGCTTGCCGTGGGTATGGGTGCATTCTTCCATTTCTGTCATCAGGGGGCGCATCTCGGTCAGATCGCGGTCGTTGTTTGCCCAGTAAATATCAGTGCCAATATTGTCAAGGCTTGCTATGGCGCTCGTCTCTGCCCACATGGCGCGCTCGCTAGGCATCAGGCAGCAGATCGTTTCCATCTGTGGATGATGCTGCTTGCAATAGCCAGAGATGATCTCGATATAGCGGATAACGCAATCATGGCGAAAGCGTGCATCGTCGTCTGGCGTTGCTTGGCGCAGATCTCCGCCGACGGTGGCGTCAAATTGTTCGCAGCAAGCAGGACAGTAACAATCGAGCGGGACCGGTTCATCGACAAAGTAGCCGGCATAGCCCAAGCCAGCACATTGGTCGATGAGTGATTGCAGGTAGGCAACGTTCGTTGGGTTGACATAGCAACCCGCTGGACGAAGATCGCCCGCACGATCGCGCTGGAAACCATCAGGGTGTTCGAGCAAAAATTGACTGGAGCGACCTCCGCCAAAGAGATTCAGCGCGCCCCAAAAGAGGGCCAAAGGACGGAGTCCGTGGGCGCGTGCTAATTCGGGCGCAAAGCGTACTTTGCCCGTGAAATGACGAAAGTCATTTTCTTGTAGACAGAGAAATAGGTCATCCAGCCCAAGCGTATGCATGGCAGCCAGATCTGCCGCGAGGTGCCGTGGATTGTGGTGCCCCATGTAGGAGACGCCAGTAATCATGGAGTTGGTTTTCCTTGCGGTTGCTGTGGGTGCGGTGTGGTTGCGGTCGGTGGATTAGTTCAAAGTCGTCAAATGGGCTATCTGCCTACATATCAACGTAGCCTGACCCGGCATAATAGATGATGCCCTGATATGCCGCCGTTGATAGTTCGGCAATGATAAGTTTATCAATTTGATCTTGCAACGATGATTGTATTGTAGCAAATGTATTGTAGCATCGGCCTAATGACGTGCCAAGCAGTTGGTTTGGGCGAACGTGTTTATTTCTATTGCATTTTGAGCATTAACGTTTTGAGAGCGGTAACTGCATAAGCGAGGCAGAACATGAGAAGACGTGTCTATGTAGTCGCCAATCCAGCGGGTGGACAAGGCAATTTTGACATCAAGGAATTGAACTCACGTTTTGCTGCGGCAGAGATTGATTGGGAAGTCTATTTTACCAAGAAGTGGGGTGATGCGGAGACGCTGACCCGCCGCGCCTTACAGGAAGGGGCCGACGTGGTCGCTGCCTATGGGGGGGATGGTACAGTCTCGGAGGTTGCGGGCGCGATGGTGGGCAGTGGCGTGCCGATGGCAATTCTGCCTGGTGGTACAGCGAATGTCATGTCGGTTGAACTAGGTATCCCGCTTGCATTTGGGGATGCATGCAATGTCATTTGCTATGAAGAACTGACCTACCGTCCGGTTGATGTGGGCAAGGTCGATGATGGCTATTTCTTGTTGCGCTTGAGCATTGGGTTGGAAGCGCGCATGGTGGAAGGGGCCGACCGTAGTTTGAAAGACCGTTTGGGTACTCTAGCCTATGGCCTGTCTGCCCTAAAGGCCCTGGCTGCACCGCAGCCGATTCGTTATGAATTTGAAATTGACGGGCAAACGCTGAGCGAAGAAGGCATCGCCTGTGTCATTGCCAACTCGGCAAATTTGGGACGCAGCGGGCTGCAACTCTCCCCTGATGTCAGTGTGAGTGATGGCATGTTGGATGTATTTGTAATCAACAGCGCTAACCTGCCTACGGTGATGACCTTACTAACCGGCATCCTGAGTCAAGAGGCTAAAGATGTTGTCGCCGAGGAGATCGGTGTGGAACCGAGCCAACCGCGCTCGGTGCGCCATTGGCAAGCTAAAGAAGTCCGGGTGCAGAGTACGCCGGCGAGTAATGTGCAATGTGATGGCGAGATGATCGGTGAGACGCCCAAACGCGTCAGCATTCTCCCTGCCGCCGTTCAGGTTGTGGTCCCCCCTCCGCCATTAACGACAATGCCTGTGAATGGTAATTCAACAGTAAATTTGACCGCATAGCGAACCATGAAGAATTTTGACTGCATGCAATGATGAGGGCTTGGTATCGACGGCTGCGCGCGGGCGCGCGGATCACATTTCGTATCCTGGCTGACCTACCCCGTGTATTTCATATTTTGGTCCGTGAGGTACAGCGCAAAGGTCTCTGGGTAGCGTCACAGTATACGGCTGACCACTTGGTGCGATTGAGCAGAGGCGCACCGCCGTTGCGCTACAGCCGGATTACGCCTCATCTGCATGTGGGAGGACAATATACAGCCGCCGGTTGGCGTCAATTGCAGGCGCGCGGCGTGACCGCGGTGGTTAATATGCGTGACGAGTTTGACGATGCCGAGGCCGGCATCGCACCAGAACAGTATCTTTTTTTGCCCACCGTTGATGACACACCGCCGACCATTGCCCAACTCTGCCAGGGCGTGCGTTTTATCCGCCAGCAGATTGAGGCAGGCGGCGAGGTTTATGTTCATTGCATGTTGGGGGTGGGCCGTTCGGTGACGATGGTGGCAGCCTATCTGGTGGCAACGGGCATGTCCCCTGCGCTGGCATGGAGGACGATCCGCCGCAGGCGTCCTTTCATACAGCCCACGTTGGGACAGGAGGCACGATTGGCCGAATTTGCCGCACAGAGGATGGATTTTGCGGTTGATCCTGAGGAGGTCGAGTTGGACGACACTGATGCGGTCAGCGTCAACGTGGCAAGCAAGCCGGTGGCAGAGTCAAAGATCATCGCTCGGAATTCTGAAACCGTTGGCGGAAATCGCTAACAGATTGTTTATAGATTATCAATCTAGGCTTAATCTTTCTCGTTTATCTTTGGAACTACAAAGTATCTTTATAGGTTCATTCACTCTAGTACACTGAGTTTGATCGCCCGAAACTGAGTGGCAATCCGCACCTCTGGCATTGGCTCGCCGAGGTTTGCGGTTGATATATATAGGGTGGAGCAACGGGACGTCATCATATTGGCGTCCCGTTGCGCGTTCTGGATCAAGTTTTCCACGCAAAATGTATGCGCGATGTCGCAGGCCTCGTTGCGACAGATTGAGCCGTCAGGGTTTGACAGAGCGGGCAAGGCAACGTAGCATGACACCCATGCGCGTTGGCCCCTGGACGCTTGCAGTTATACAACCCACCACCTCTAGACAAAGGGAGTGAGCGATGGCCCTTCATCAATTTGCGCCGACCCATTATTTTACGACCATTGGTTCCCACACACCGGTGCTCCGCATCGCCGACGGCGATACGGTGGTCACGACAACCGTAGATGCGCGCGGGGGGGATGCTTCGAACGAGCAGATCACCGAACGCGGCAACCCTATGACCGGCCCTTTTTATGTGGAAGGGGCAGAGCCAGGGGATACGTTGGTGGTTAAGCTGGAGAAGCTGCGCCCCAACCGGCTTCACGGCTGGACAGGCAAGATGGTCGCCCCGAATATCGTTGATCCCAGCTATGTGCGCTCCTTGCCCTGGCCCACAGAAGAAGGAAAATCACTGGCTATCTGGGAAGTTGACAATGACGCGGGTACTGTCACCTTGATCGAGCCTGC
Organism: Caldilineaceae bacterium; assembly: GCA_020846635.1. Taxonomy (GTDB): domain Bacteria; phylum Chloroflexota; class Anaerolineae; order Caldilineales; family Caldilineaceae; genus QEUY01. The sequence continues at coordinate 205,400 of JADLDO010000064.1, read as the reverse complement.
TGACACCAAGTTGGGCCGGTTTACGCTGCCGCTTGCGCCGATGGTGGGCTGTTTTGGCGTTGCTCCGGCGCGGGGCGAGGCCATCTCGACAGCAACTTCGGCACAGCATGGCGGCAACATGGATTACCGGGGTTTTGTCGAAGGGGTCACGGTCTATTTCCCCGTTTTGGTGGAAGGCGCACTTTTTCACATTGGCGATGGTCACGCGGTGCAAGGCGATGGCGAAATCGTGGGGACGGGTGTCGAGATTTCATTCGATGTACAATTCACCGTCCATGTGCAGAAGGGCAAGCAGATCTATTGGCCGCGCGGCGAAAACGCTGATTACATCTTCACCGTCGGCAACGCGCGCCCGCTTGACCAATGTGTCCAACATGCCACGACAGAGATGATACGCTGGCTGCAAAGCGACTATGGATTGGACGCGGTTGGCGCACACCTCCTCCTGGGTCAAACGGTAGAGTATGACCTGGGCAACGTATTTGATCCGGCTTTTACAATGGTCTGTAAAGTTCCCAAGCGAGTGCTGCCCAAAATCTAGGCTTTTAACCTGCTGGTTCATTCCTCTCCCACCCAATGCAAAATAAGCTAGAAAGCAGTTGTCATGTCGGATCGCAAGAAGATTGCCGCCATCATCACGACCTACCGTCCCCACTCCCACGCTGATGTCATCGTTACCAAGTTTCTCAAGGGTTTCACAACAGATGAAGGGCTGCTGCCGCCGCGCGTAGATATTGCCTCGTTTTATGTAGATCAATTCCCCGGCAATGATCTGAGCCGCCGTTTTGCCAAAGAGCATGATGTACCCATCTACAACTCAATTGTCGAGGCGCTGCGGCTCGGTGGCAAGGAGTTGGCAGTAGATGGCGTGCTGCTGATTGGCGAACATGGTGAGTATGCCTGGAATGAGAAGGAACAGCATCTCTATCCGCGCAAGTATTTTTTGGAGCAGATCTGTGGGGTCATGGCGACCAGCAAACGCGCTGTGCCGGTCTTTAGCGACAAACATCTCTCCTATAATTGGCACGATGCGAAGTGGATGTATGACCGGATGAATGCGTTGGGCGCGCCCTTTATGGCGGGGTCGTCGCTGCCGACCTGTTGGCGCAGCCCGTTTCTTGAACATCCAAAAGAAACGCCTCTGGCTGAAGCGCTTGCGGTGGGCTATTCAGGCATTGATGTCTATGGCTTCCATACGCTGGAGACTCTGCAATGTATGGTGGAACGGCGCGTAGGGGGGGAGACTGGCGTGGCTGCGGTGACTTGTCTAGAAGGCGATGCCATCTGGCAAGCTGCTGATGCAGGCGAATGGCCGGTAGATTTGGCCGAGGCGGCGTTGGCGAACATTCCTGATAAGCCGGAGGGGGGAATGCGTGCCCACGCCGAGAATCCCGCCCTGTTTGTGGTGGAATATCGCGATGGCTTTAAGGGCTATGTCCTGATGTTGACCGGCTATATCAAATCGTTTGGCTATGCCGGACGCCTGCAATCGGGCAAGGTAGAATCTACCCATTTCTATCTTGGAGTGGAGCAGCCCCACCCGCACTTCGCCTATCTGGGCCTGAATGCTGAGGAGATGTTTGTCACCGGCAAGCCCTCCTATCCGGTGGAGCGCACGCTGTTGACTACGGGGACATTGGAAGCAGTCATCGATTCGCGCTATCAGGGGCATGTGCGGCTGGAGACGCCCCATTTGGATATACAATACACTTCCTTTGATAAAATCCCATTCCGGCCCACGGCGGAGCGACCGCATGGGGCATCGCTTGTACCCTCATACGCTGAGTCACCCACGGATAAAGAGTGGTGGTAGTGCTGCGGCTGGGCCTACATGGCACGCTATAAAGGACGATTTACTTGAGTTCTGTCACTGAACGGGTGGCAACGTTGCCAGGGGGTGGAAGGTTGCGCCCCCTGGCGGCTACCTTTGCTTATTATGGGGCGTTTATTGGGCTAGGATTGATTTCATCCTCGCTGGGGCCAACGCTGCCCGCATTAGCCAGCCAAACCAATACCGAATTGCGTGAGATCTCTTTCCTGTTCACCACGCGCGCCACAGGCTATATGGTCGGCTCGCTGCTGGGCGGGCGGCTCTATGACCGCATGGCAGGCCATCCGGTGATGGCGCTCTCGCTGTTGGTGATGGCAGTGGGCATGGTCTCCGCGCCCTTATTGCCGCTCTTATGGACGCTGGCGCTGGTCCTCTTTGCGATTGGGATTGGCGAAGGCGTGGTCGATGTGGGGGGCAATGCCCTAGTGGTCTGGATACACCGGGCGCGGGTGGGGCCATTCATGAACGCGCTGCATTTCTTCTTTGGGGTGGGCGCGTTCCTATCGCCAATTGTCATTGCCCAGGCTGTCCTGGCGACGGGTGGCATTCGCTGGGGCTATTGGCTGCTGGCGCTCTATGTCGTACCGATTGGTATCTGGCTACTGCGGCTGCACAGCCCACGGCATGAAGCCGCGCATGTCACAGGGCAGCGTCGAGCCATCCCTGTCAACTGGCGATTGTTGAGCCTCATCATGACGTTTATGTTCGTCTATGTGGGGGCCGAAGTAGGCGTTGGCGGTTGGCTTTACACTTACGCCGTAGAGATGGGGCTGGCGAACACGACGGCTGCTGCCTATCTGACATCGGTCTACTGGGGGGCGTTTATGCTGGGGCGTCTGCTCTCGATTCCCATTGCCGCCCGCGTCCGCCCGCGTACAATCCTCATGGTTGACCTTGCGGGGTGTGTGCTAAATCTCAGCCTGATGGTTCTCTTGCCCGAAAGTGCCTGGTCGGTTTGGGTGGGCGCTTTTGGTGTGGGGCTATTTATCGCCTCGATCTTCCCTACGGTGATCACATGGGCAGAGCGACGCATGAGCATGAGCGGGGTGGTTACAAGCATGTTCCTGGTGGGGAGCAGTTTGGGTGCGATGCTGATCCCGTGGCTTATCGGGCAACTCTTTGATCGCTATGGCCCTGGGATCACGATGCCTACCATTCTTGTCACGGTGCTGATCTCCTGTGTCATCCTCGTCATATTGATGGTCTATGGCGGCGCGCCGAAGCTAGAAGCGGATGAAACAGTGTGAAATTCCTGGCGCTCGATTTAGGAACATCATTTCTCAAAGGGGCCGTGTTGGATCTGGATCAGGCGGCCATTCGCCATGTGATACGCACCCCATTTCCCGCAGCCCTATCAGCTTTACCGGCGCGACATGTCGAGATTGATCCGGCTGCGATTGTCCAGGCAACTCAACAGCTATTAGAGCAGTTGGGCGATGCTGCGCCGGACGCTGTAGGGGTCATGGTGTGCAGCCAAATGGACGGTACTGTGCTGATGGACAGCCGCGGCGCAGCCCTCTCCAACGCGGTCATCTGGCAGGATCAGCGTATCCTCGATCCAGTGGGAGACGCGGCGGGGAGCTACTATGACCAACTGCGAGAGCGGATGCCGCCCAGCGTCCTGGCGGTTACGGGCAATGGTCTACGGCCCAGCTTGCCGCTCTGCACACTCTTTTGGTGGGCAGCGAACGGGCTGCTGCCAGAGGATGCCATGCCCGTATCAATCGGTGATTATGTGCTGGCGACCTTAGCAGGTTCACCTGCTGTCTCCGAGCCAACGCTGGGCGCGTCGATGGGCGCGCTGGACATGAGAACACGCAGTTGGCATCGCGAGATGTTGGACGACTTAGGCTTGGGTGCTTTGGCATGGCCGCAGGTCGTGGATCTCAGCGCGCCCAGCTACGAAATCAGGGTCGGGTCGCGCCGTCTGCCCTGTTATGCCCCGGTGGGCGACCATCAATGCGCGCTCGTCGGGGCGCTGCTCCGGCCCGATGAAATCTCCCTGAATATCTCCACCGGCTCACAAGTGGCTGTGATTGCACCAACCTTTATGGCCGGTCCGTATGAGACGCGCCCCTATTTTGATGGAGGCTTCTTGCAGGTGATCTCGCGTATTCCTGCGGGGCGAGCCTTGAATGCGTTGGTGGGGTTGTTAACGGAGCTGGCGCGTGCGGATGGGTATACGGTGCGTGATCCGTGGGCGACGATTGCGGCTGCGGTTGAGGCCACGCCGCAGACTGACATGCAGGTGGATGTGAGCTTCTTCGCCAACCCGGTGGGTACGCAGGGCGCGATGCTCAACTTAAGCGAGGAGAATTTGCAGGTCGGCCATCTTTTTCGCGCGACGTTCCAGTCGATGGCGCGCAATTATCATCTTTGTGCCGAGCGCTTGTCGCCGCCGCAGCCGTGGCAAAGGCTGGTCTTTTCGGGGGGGCTGGCACAGCGCTTTGCGCCGCTGCGCGCTGAGATTGCAGGACGCTTTGGATTGCCCTATCGCCAATGTCCTACTAGTGAGGACACGCTGTTGGGGTTATTGGCCCTGGCGCGGGTGGCGGCTGGGGACGCGCCCAGTGTGGCGGCAAGCGTGGCCCGGCTGGCGAATGAAGCAATCAGTTAACCCAGAGTCGGTACTTACAAAGGGTATCCCTCCTATTCAATCAAAATACTACACGATCAATAGAGGAAAGCAAGGAGAACGTTATGCCGCTGTCGTTTGATATGCCGTTTGATCAGCTTAAGACCTATCAGGGAACAAATCCTCGTCCCGCCGACTTTGATGAGTTCTGGGACAAGAGTTTGGCGGAATTGGCAGAGGTCGATCCGCAGCCGGAGTTGATTCCCGCGGAGTTTCAGACTGACTTTGCTGAATGTTTTGACCTCTTTTATACAGGGCTGGGCGGCGCACGCATCCATGCCAAGCTGTTGCGTCCGAAGAATGTGAAGGAACCACACCCGGCGGTGCTGATGTTCCACGGCTATTCGGGGAGCGCGGGCGATTGGTTTGATAAGCTCGGCTATGTCGCGCAGGGCTATACGGTGGCGGCAATGGATTGCCGCGGGCAAGGCGGGCTATCGGAGGATACGGGCGGGGTGACGGGCTGGACTTTGCGCGGGCACATCGTGCGCGGGCTGAATGACGAGCCGGAGAAACTACTCTTTCGCCACATCTTTTTAGATACCAAGCAGTTGGCGCGCGTGGTCATGGAGATGCCGGAGGTAGACCCGGAGCGGGTCGGCGCAACCGGGGGCAGCCAGGGTGGTGGCTTGACATTGGCCTGTGTGGGACTGGAGCCGCGCATCAAGCTGGCAGCGCCGGTCTTTCCCTTCCTCTCCGACTACCGGCGCATTTGGCAAAAGGAACTCGCCAAGCAGGCTTATTTGGAACTGGATGAATACTTCCGGCGCTTCGATCCGCTGCACGAAAAGGAAGATGAGATCTTCACGAAATTGGGCTATATCGATGTGCAATTCCTGGCACCGCGCATCCAAGCGAAAGTGTTGATGGGCGTGGGGCTGATGGACGATGTTTGTCCGCCCTCCACCCAGTTTGCAGCCTACAACAAGATCAACAGCGAGAAATCATTGCGGATCTATCCAGATTTCCGGCATGAGGCCCTGCCCGGCAACAATGACGCGATCTTCCAGTTCTTGAGCCAACTCTAGCGGCTTACGTTTCTGGTCGTGATGAACGTTCTATCAACAAGGAGAGAATTGTGGAATATCGACAATTAGGGAAGTCAGGCTTGCGCGTTTCGACAATTGGCCTGGGTACGAATCAATTTGGCGGCAAGGTCGATCAGGCCGGCGTCAACACGATCATTGATGGTGCGTTGGATTTGGGCATTAATCTGATCGATACCTCGGACAGCTACACCAAGGGGCAGTCGGAGGAGACATTGGGCGTGGCCTTGCGCGGCAAATGGGACAGGGTTGTATTTGCCACAAAGGTCTATAACCAGACAACGGGCGATGGCCCCAATGATTATGGCACGTCACGCTATCATATTATCAATGGCCTTGAGGCTAGCCTAAAGCGCCTACAGACGGACCATATCGATCTCTATCAGATGCACCGCTATGACCCGACGACGCCGGTGGATGAACTGCTGCGGGCGCTGGATGATCTGGTGCGCGCGGGCAAGGTTCGCTATATCGGCGGCTCCAATTACATGGCGTGGCATCTCTCCGAGATCAATACGCTGGCGGAACTGCATGGATGGACGCGCTTTGTCTCGGTGCAGAACCATTATCACATGTTCGAACGCGATATTGAGCGGGAAGTGCTGCCCTATTGCACAGCGCGCAACGTGGGTATTTTGCCCTATTTCCCATTGGCGGGAGGCTTCCTGACCGGCAAGTATCGCCGTGGTCAGGCTGCGCCAGCCGGGTCGCGCGGCGAATCCAGCCCCTATGTCCAGAAGTACATGACAGACAGCAACTATGACAAGGTCGAGGCATTGGAGTCCTGGGCGAAGGAGCGCGGGCACAGCGTGGTAGAGTTGGCGCATGCGTGGCTTTTGGCGCACCCTGCCGTTAGTTCGGTCATCTCCGGCGCGACCAAGCTGGAGCAGGTGCAGGCCAATGCGGCGAGCGCCGATTGGAAGCTGTCACAGGCTGAACTGGAAGAGGTTAACAAGATTCTAGGGGATTGATCCTCCTCTACCCTGATTCTACCGAACCAAAAAACTGGCGGAGATGCAGCCATGAAAATTCAGGACGTGCAGCTCTTTACCGTCCACGGCCCCTACCAGGGGCCGACGTTTCCACCCGGAGAACGGCAGGCACAGCAGCTAGACATCTATCCAGAGTTCAACCAGCGCAGCGGCTCGACTTCATCCGCAGTGGGGGCTCCCTACCAGGCGACCTATGTGGAAGTGGTTGGCGAAGATGGGCTGAGTGGGCTGTGGGGGCCGATTCAAGACTTTCAGAGCTTTACGATTTTGCGCCAGTTACGTCCTTTTCTGGTGGGGCGTGATGCGTTGGCGACAGAGTTGCTCTTCGACCAGATGATCCGCATGGATCGGCATGGGCGATCCGGCTTCTTTATGACCGCGGTGAGCGCGGTGGATTGTGCGCTGTGGGATTTGAAGGGCAAGGCGTGGGGGCAGCCGGTCTACCGCTTGTTGGGTGGGCCGACGCGCCCCTCTGTCCCAGCCTATGCGTCGATGCTCGGCTTTAGCATCGAGCCTGAGGCTGCCGCAGCGGTAGCGGCGGAGTATAAGGGGCTTGGCTTCAAGGCGCAGAAGTGGTTCTTCCGCTATGGCCCTGGCGATGGCGATGTGGGGATGGAACTGAATTTGATGATGGCGCATGCGGTGCGTGAGGCTGTGGGCGAGGAGTACACGCTCATGTTTGACGCCTTTATGGGCTGGAATGTGAGCTATGCCAGCGCTATGGTGCGTGCCTTAGAATCAGTGCGTCCCTTTTGGATGGAGGAGCCGGTTCCGCCGGAGCGGGTGAGCGAGTTTCGCAAGATTCGTGCGGCTTCGCAGGTGCCGGTTGCTACGGGTGAGCATGTCTACACCCGCTGGCAGACGAAGGAACTGCTCGTCAACCAAGCGGTGGATGTGCTGCAAAATGACCCGGACTGGACGGGTGGCATCACCGAATTGGTCAAGATTGCCACATTGGCCTCCTCTTTTGAGGTGCCGCTTGTGGCGCATGGTCATTCGCTGCTGGCCGCGCTGCATGTGGCGGGCAGCCAATCACCGGCGACCGTACCCTATGTGGAGTATTTGATACGCAATCAGCCGGGCAAGCAGAATTTCCACCGCGAGTTCTATGCGCCTGAACAGGGTGTGGTCGCACTGCCCACGCTCCCTGGATTGGGTTTGGTATTGGACGAAAATAAAATCGAGCGGCGTGCGCCCTGGCAAGTGTAGAGGAGAGTCGTATGCACATTTTGATCACCGGAATTTCCGGGCGCATTGGCGCAAACTTGGCAAAGTCTTTGCTGGAGGCAGGGCACAGCGTGCGCGGGCTGGTCTGGACGCGCGATCTGCGCCTGGAGAAGTTTGCCACAATGGATGTAGAGTTGGTGGAAGGGAGCCTTACCAATCCAGAAGATGTGGCGGCTGCGGTCGAGGGAGTTGACGCCATCTATCATCTGGGCGCGGCCTTTCAGGGGGGCGGGCCATTTACCAACAGCGAGTACTTTGAGATTAACGTGCGCGGCACATTCAATATGTTGGAAGCGGCTCACGCGCTGGGAAGCCGGCTGCAACAGTTTGTCTTTGCCAGCAGCGATGCCCTCTATAATAAATATTTACCTGAAGGGGTGGCAGAGCCGATCCGTGAGGATGAATTTCCGCTGGAGCCGGGCGGGCAATATGCCTTGACCAAGCTGTTGGGTGAGGATTTGTGCCGGGGCTATGCGCGCAATGAAGGATTGCCCATTACGATCTGTCGTTTTGCGTTGACGGTGGCGGGTGAGGAGATCCTTGACTTTAGCCAGTTCTATTTGTCGCATTGGCGCAAAGCCTATGCGCGGCTGGGTTCGCCGGAGGCGCAGGCGGTCGCCGCGCAGTTGGAGGAAGCAGCGCAAATTCAGGGGGAACGCTGCTTGGTGCTGGCGCGCGATGGCAGCGGGCGCAGCTATAAGAAGCATATTGCTGATGTGCATGACATTATCGCTGGACTGCTGGCCGTGTTGGGCAATGAGAAGGCATTGGGCGAGACGTTTCAGTTGGGCGCGCCGCGGGCGTTTACGTGGGAGGAGGCTGTGCCCTATCTAGCCGAGAAGCTGGGGCTGCCGTGGGTCGATGTGAAGTTGGCAGGGCATGTGCCGACCTACTATGAATTTGATCTGAGCAAGGGCAGGCGGCTGTTAGGCTATGCGCCTAGCTATGATATAGCGCGCATGATTGATGAAGGGATGGACATGCGCGCCGGGCTGGCAGTGGGCGTTGTGCCAACCCATGTTGGAAAGACAGCATAGGGCGGCAGCAAGAAAGGAAATCACGTTGTGAGTCAGCCACCGGTGACATTGGGTCAAGCCGACATGGCGACATTGATAGAGCGTTTTGCTCCCGCAGAGGCCGTTGGCGTCTTTCTGGCGGGCAGCCGCGCGCGAGGAAATGCCGGGCCTTATAGTGATGTGGACTGGATACGGCTGGCGCGTGATGATGCAGGTTTGCCCGGTGACGGGAGCTATTTGATTGACGGTCGTTTGGTGGTGGTCAGTACGCTCACACCCGCCTTTGTCGAAACGATCTTTAGCGAACCAGCGGTAGCGTGTGATTACTTGATGGGGCTACGTACCGCGCAAATTCTGCTGGATGGCGAGGGGCAGCTTGCTCGCTTGCAGCGGCGCGCGCGTGATTTTGTATGGGATGCCACCATGCAGAGCAAGGCCGATCTTTGGGCTGCTGAACAGATGGTGGGCATCATCGAGGAGGCTCACAAGGGATTGGAGGGGGTGCGCCGCCATGATATTGGGCGGATGCTCAATGCCCGTTTTGGCTTGAGCTGGATACTTTCTGGGATTGTCAAAGTGCAGCGGGGCGTGCTGCTCTCCAGTGATAACGGCGTATGGGACGATGTGAACCGCGCGGTCGGTGAGACAACGGCGTGGGTCAAGGTCCGGTCGGCGGCTTTCGGCATTGATGATGGATTGGGGCGTCCGCCCGCGTTGCGTGACCAGGTGCTTGCGGGGCTGCGGCTCTATGTGCTCACTGCGGACCTAATTACGCGCGCGCTGTCTGGGAACGAGGGCGAATTGGTGCGGGCGACGGTAGCGCGTATCAACGATGAGCTAGAGAGAATCGGGCATGGCGAACCGTCGCATCCGTAGCGCCGTAGTCTTGGCCGCGGGAGAGGGCAGCCGCTTCTGGCCCTATGCCGCGGTGCGCCAGAAGGCCGCGTTTCCGATTGGCAATGTGCCGGTCGTGCGCCGGATTGCCGAAGATCTGGCCGCACTGGGCATCGAACGGATCGTGGTGGTGGTGGGGCATGGTGAAGCTAGTGTGCGCGCTGCCTTGCGCCCATGCCAATTCTCTGTTGAGTATGTGCGCCAATCTCGACCGAATGGCAGCGCCGAGGCTGCCCTATTGGGTGCTCAATACCTGCAAGATGATTGCTTAGTTGTGGCTGGCGATGTGGTGACGGCACGCGCTAACTTGGCAGCATTGGTTGAGGCGTGGAACGCCGGCGAGTCGCCTGCACTGGCGATGGTACAGAAGCTAGGGCATGAGCGACCCAACGATTGGCTGGTGGCAGAAATCGGTGATGGGCTGCTGCGCGGGGTGATGGGACATGCGCGTGAGGGTGAGTTTCGCCTGACAGGGCTCTATGCGCTGAGCGCTGAGGCATTTGGATATCTGCGTGACAACCCTGGCATTATGCACCGCGTGCCGGTGGGGGGGATGCCACCGCTGGAGGCTGACATTGCCCAATCGTTGCAGATGATGATCGACGAGGGCAAAGAGGTTGGCGTGGTCGAGGCAAGTGATTATCTCGTCGACTTGGATAAGCCCTGGCACATTCTAGAGGCAAATACCCAGCTTATCAATGCCATGAGGCGATCCATCACCGAATCCGTGATCCCCGCGAGCAGCAAGGTCCATGAGGGCGCGGAGATCGAGGGGCGCGTGGTGTTGGGTGAGAATTGCACGATTGGCAACCGCGTGGTGGTGCGTGGCGATCTCTGGTTGGGGGATGGCGCACAGGTGCTCAACGGCGCGATCATCGATGGCTCGGCGATCATCGGCGCTGGCACGATTGTGCGCGATTATTGCCAGATCGGCGGACATTCGACGTTGGGGGCGCGTGGTATTTTTGGGCATGGCGCTGAATTCGACGGTGTGGCGCTTGACACGGTCTATTGCTACCACTATTGCGAGATTTGGGGCGTAGTGGGTGAGGCTGTGGACTTTGGCGCGGCGACCGTTTGCGGCAATTTGCGTTTTGACGATGGAAATACGACGTGGCGGATCAAGGGGCGCGCAGAGACTCCGGGTCATGCGGCGAATGCAGCTTACTTTGGCGACTTTTGCCGGACAGGGGTCAATGCCATCATCATGCCGGGGCGCAGGATCGGTGTGTACAGCGTGGTGGGTGCGGGCGTGGTGGCCTATGAGGATGTGCCTGACCGGCAGATGGTGACGTTGAAGCAGGAGTTGGTGACGCGTCCGTGGGGGCCGGAGCGGTATGGGTGGTAAAAAGGAAAACCTTCCCGGAAGCGGGAAGCCCTCTGGGCCGCTTCCGGGAAGGGGTAGGGATGTACTACTCGTCCTCTTCGTCTTTGGCGAACTTGGCGAGTGTGCGTGAGAGATCGGCCTGGACTTCGTTTTCGCTGCGTGTTTCGAAGCGCTGCCAGAGGTGGTCTGCTAGCCCGCGCGCGTTGAGCGTAAGCCCTTGTAGGGTGAAGTAGTCACAGACGCGCTGCACATCACGCGTCAGAATGAAACGGGCATTTGAGTTGCCTACCGCATTGGTCACCTGGGGAAAGTCAATCAGGGTGATCTCCCCTTCCCAGTAGAGAATGTTATAGGCCGAAAGATCGCCGTGAATCCAGTTGGCATTGAGCATCGTTTCGATGTTGTGGATGATCTGGTCGAACAAGCGGCGCGCGGCTGGATAATCCAGGCTCACCTCATGCAGCGTGGGCGCGGCGATGTGCCGGTTGCCGATATAGCCCATGAGGATCGCATTTTCGGCCACCGCGATCGGTTCGGGCACTGCTGCCCCTGACTGATGCAGATGCTTGAGCGTGTTGAACTCGTACATCAGCCAGGAGGTATGGGCGACCTGGGTGCCGAAACTGCTCTTTTTGCCTAAGGCGCGCATGATACGGTGGTCATTTTTCTTGACCACCTTGCCATCCGATGCGAGCGTTTCGCGCCCCTCGCGGTACATGCCGTCATTGCTGAGGTTGCGGAACTGGCGCGGGCGGTAGACTTTTGCCGCCACCAATTCCGGGGTGGAGGGGCCACCCAAGCAGCGGTAGACGTTGGCCTCCTTGCCCCCTTTGACGATGGCGAGGACATCGTTGACAAGATCCATCTCATAGAAGGGCCGGAGCGAGTCGCGCAGCCAGGCTTCCTCGAAGCGTGCCGGTTTGTAGGTTGTTACGAAAACGCCGTCGCGTGCATCGGCTTCGTTGCTTAATTCGGCAACGACGCTTTTCTCGGCCTTCTTCTTGGGCTTTGGGCGCGCGTTCTTGGCGTCAAGGCTGCTCCGTTCTGCCTCTGCTACGTCGGGATCATACATCTGCTCATAGAGTTCGTAGCGGTTGTGATAGGTTCTGTTGTTGGCGTTATGGTTCAAGCTTTGTAAGCTGTTGTTCACTGTTCGGTTTCCTGTTGGAGTAGATAATCGGTCTATACTTCTGGCTGCGTTGGTTCAGTCCATGTGGGCAAGACAAAGCCACCTCTGTCTCGATTCCTCTGACTTCGACTTGATCTGCGCTTTGATCGATTTTATGGTTCATCATCTATCTCTCCTTTCAAACCTTCCGTCTATAGGCAACAAAAAACGACCACACAGGACAATTGTCCCCGTGGCCGCAGAAGATGCTGGATTTGTGGCGGGCGCGTGCCGGTCAAGGCTGCGCCACCAATGAACCAATCAAAAACGACCACAGGGCAGGATGCACCCGTGGCCGCTAAAAGACAGGTTGGCTGGCGTTTCTCAGTTGTAGCCTAGACGCTTGGTTGATTGGTTGTTTGGTTCAATCAGGATCGCACAAGGCGTGCGAAGTCTAGGCTGCCACTGTCTCCACCAACAGTAGGCGCATCCGAATATTCAATTCAGGGGCAGAAACAATCACTTGGGCTGCCATTACGCCTCCTTTTTGGCGAAGAAAAATCCTAAAAAGCCAGTTGATACGCGGTTTGTGCGCGCGAGTTGCCTACAAACCGATAGATATGACGATAGCACAGGAAAAGCGATACGCAAAATTGGTTATACGCGATAGACAGAATAGGCAAGGCCCACGGAGATGTCGTCGCCACTTCCGGCTTTGGAGGTGGCACGCAGCCAGCCAGGAAGTTGCACGCGCGTTTGGTGGGAGCCTAATGAGCGGATCGCGTCGAGGATATCGCTGGCCGCGGCAGTGAAACCCTGTTCATCGGCAAACGAGTTGGAATAGCCATCGGTTGCCAGCATGACCAGGGCAGGCGGGCGCGCGGTAAAGGGCTGGAAGTAGGCGCGCATATCCTGCCAGGCCGTTGGCCCACAGAGTGAAGTCGTCTGGTTGGCGATCAGGCGGGGATCCTGCGGCATGGGTGGGCGACCGACGCGTCCCGCTGAGTCCACAATGAGAATGTCGCCATCGCCAAGCTGCAAGAGCAGGAGATAGCGCGGGGTGATCAAGGCGGCGAGTAGGGTAGCCCCATAGGCGCGCATCGGGTCATCCTCCTGCTTGCGCTGCTGTTCGTCCCAGATCAACTGCTCGGCGGGCGTGAAGGGGTGCGCGGCCAGGTCATGGCGTACGGCGGATTGCCAGGAGCGGACGAGGGTACGCGGCAGACGTCCATCGGCGTGATCGGGGAGGGTGGCGAGTTCGGCCGCGGCCTCTTGGTCGGCGGCGAACTCCTGGAGAATTTCCAGCGCCAGCTTGACGGCAAGCTTCGCGCCCTTGTGGCTGCGTAGATAACGCGGCGCGCCATGACCATCGGAGATAGCCAGGATCAGGTTATCTTCGCGATGGGCAGGCGTATACCAGGCGATGGCATCTTGGTTGGGCTGTTTGGTGCGCATGTGATTTGCTCCGCGCACACTAGCCCCCATGACATCCCATGTGACACTACCAGACATCGGCGGCGGTATCTGGAGGGGTGGCTGGGTCTGGTGTGGCTGGGAGCGGGACATTGACATTGGTGGCAGTCATATCGAGCATTTGGCTCGCGGGCGATGATGCGGACTTGAGGACTTCGGTGGAGGCCCACTTGATGTAACGAACCAGTGTTTCGGCATTGTTGGCCTGCATCGGCTTAAATTCGGGATGGCCGATATAGCGTTGGAGAATGTCATGGTCGGCATCTTCGCCAATGGCGATGGCGATGCGTACGGCTTTCTTGCCCCAGGGGGAATCCATCAGCGCCTTCAACCCCGCGTCAAAATTGTCGGTGGGCTGTCCATCTGAAATGAGGACCAGCACAGGCGGCAGCGCGCGGCCCGGCATCGCTTCGGGGCTGAGGACATCTGCCAGCATATTTAGCGCTTTGCCCAGATCGGTGACGCCTTCGGCCTTGAGGTCTTGCCAGCGGAAGTCTTGGACGTTAACCGGCTGTGAAATGTGCCAGCGTGCGCCATTCGAAAAGGCAAGGGCGCGCACCATGACCTGCGCGTTGGGGTTTTCGCTTGCCACCTGCTGCATATGGGGTATGGCTTCGCGGATGGCGTTGTTGAGCGCCTGGATTTTGCCGTCCACACTCATAGAACCGGAACAATCGGCGATCCAGATGAAGTGAAGGGGCCGGCTGGCAAGGGCACCACCTGGCAGCTTGCTCATGGTCAAGTTCTCCTTCCCGAATGGCTGTGAGTCCAAGATATTTGCATGTTTCCAAGTCTCTATGCTGCAAAGTGATTAAAACAAAGGGTCGGTCACGGCGTAGGGGGCCGGACCCGGACGGCTGACAAGTACATCAACCACTGATGGCAAGGCCGCTAGGTGCGCCTGCACGGTTGGCGCATCCTCTGCGGCGCAAAGGACATGGACGTTTGGCCCGGCATCAATCGTGAAATAGGCGGCAAGCCCCTCTTCGTCACGCCAGCGCCGTACGGCTTGAATGACCTCTAGCGTGCCTGGCTGCCAGTAGAGCAGGCTGGGGGAGCCTGTTTGCATGACAGCATGCATGGCAAGGGCGTCCCATTCGATGGCTTCCCCCAATTGCTCCAGGTCGCACTGGGCTATCGCCTCTTGCACGATGGGCAGCAAGGTCTTGACATGCTCGACCCGCGCCTGATTGAGCGGACTGGTGGCAGCCAGGCGATGTCCACCTTCGCTGCTGACTTTTTTCTCGCCATGACTGACAATGGCGACCAGATCATACAGATCCCAATGTTCGGGCAAGAACAACATGCGCGCTACGCTGGTTTCGTGGTCATAGCCTCGATCCCAGAGGACGAAGCCCCCAAATAGGCTGCGACAGGCGGAGCCACTCCCCAGCCGCGCCAATGCGGAGAGCTGCGTCGCGTTCATGTCAAGCCCCAGGGCTTGACATGCCGCCACGGTCAGCGCGGCAAAACCGCTGGCCGAGGAGGCAATGCCTGACGCCATTGGGAAATTGTTGCGACTGGCGACACGCGCCCGTTGGTTGGTTCCGGCAAGTGCGCGAATACGGTCAAGGTGACGTACTACACGCGCCCCTGCCTCGCCCCTTAAGGTGCGTCCATCGATCACAATGTCGTCATCTTGGTCGCCGGCCTGTGCGCTGCTGCTTTGCCACTCCACAGTGGTCGTGGTGTAGGCATCGGCTAACGTCATGCTGATACTGCTGGTCTGGGGGAGGTTGATGGCTGCGTCTTCCACCCCCCAATATTTAATAAACGCGATATTACTGCCTGCACGAATGGTCGTCTTGGGCATGAGTGGGGTCTAGACGGCGCGTGCGGCCATTTCTTCAAAGCGGCGGATGAGATCGTCCAAGAGTTCGTCGTGCGCGTCAAATTGGACGGTAACGCCAGCATCGTTGGGTTGGATGAACGCCTTCCAGCCGATACCTTCGACAACGCTGTTCTTTTCGGCTACGCCGCCACCTAAGCGTTTGAGCAGATTCTCGGCGCTTTCTGCAGACAGACCGGCAAAGTCCATGCTCTCTGTCTCAAACTGCTCTGGCGATTCATACTCAGAATAACGGCCATCGCGCTCATCGCCGAACGATGAAGTGCTAATTGGCATAGGAAGTTCCTTGCTACTTTGAACTGCTCTGCGCGCTAGGCTTTCGCCCAGGCTGAAATCAATGCTGCGGTTGGGGCTATGATCGAGAATATCATCAAGAACCCTGTTGGCAGCCTATATTCCGCAAAGTATAGCACCGGACGGGGGAAGTGACAAGAGTTCGCCAGATACCGCAATGGCTAACTAAAGATGGCTCATGTGCATGGATGGCCTGTATTTTGACCTCCCGGTTTTCTCACTGTCGCCTACGGCGTCAGGCGCGTCAGATCACGCGGGAACAGGGTGGTTAGGCGCACGTTGGGTGCGCCGGTTAGCTGCATGAGCAGCCGCTCCATGCCGATGGCAAAGCCGCCGTGAGGGGGCATACCGTAGCGGAAGGCTTCGAGGTATGCCGCAAATGGCTCCGGCGACTGGCCCGCGCGGGCGAGGGCTTCTAGATAGTCATCGTAGCGATGGAGCCGCTGCCCGCCTGTCACCAGTTCAATGCCGCGGAAGAGCAGGTCAAAGGAATTGGAGTAGGTTGGGCGCGCCGGGTCGGGATGGGTGTAGAAGGGGCGTTTTTGCATGGGATAGCCAGTCACAAAGAGGAAATCGCTCCCATACTCCTGGCGCGCCCATTCACCCAGCCAACGCTCGTCCTGGGGTGAGAGGTCAGGCTCGCCGCGCACATCCACGCCGTGACGCGCAAAGATTAGCTCCTGTGCTTCGCTAAAATGGATATAGGGAATGGTTGCCGGGACATGGGGCAGTGTTGCCGTAGTCAGAGCGACTTCGGGTGCGTACTGTTCCTGCAAATGGTTGAAGATACCCGCTAATATGTCGCGCAGCAGGGACATCACGGTAAAGTGATCTTCGATAAAACCAAACTCCACGTCGAGGCTGACATATTCGTTGATGTGGCGGATCGTGTCATGTGGTTCGGCGCGAAAGACGGGGCCGACCTCAAAGACCCGTTCAAAGACGCCGACCATGACTTGTTTGTAGAATTGAGGGCTTTGCGCCAAATAGGCGCGCCGCCCAAAGTAATCCACGCCAAAGACGTTAGCACCGCTCTCGGTGGCAGAGGCGACCAGCTTTGGCGTCTGAATTTCGGTGAAGCCCCGTTCGTTGAGATGGCTGCGGAATGCCGCCATGACGCCTGCGCCGAGGCGAAAGAGGGCGCGGCGCGCTGGGTGGCGATTGGCGACGACGGCATGATCGAGGAGCGTGGGCAGCGCGGCGTTGATCTCGCGCTTGCTGATCACGACAGGGAGGGGCTCGGCTATGGGGGTCAGCACTGTAATCGTGGGATCACCGATCTCCACACCACCGGGGGCCTGAGGCGTGGCGCGTACTTCGCCTTCGATGCTGATGACACTTTCGGGCATGAGATTGCCCTCTTGTAGTGGCGCGAGTTGGGCTTCGTTCTCTACAATGATCTGGGCCGTTCCCCAACCGTCGCGCAAGATGAGGAAACTGACGCCGCCCAGCTTGCGCAGGGCATGAACCCAGCCCTGGAGCAGAACCCGTTCACCAGTCAAATGGGGCAGTTCATGCGTATAGCTGCGCGTGAGCGCCGTTGCGGGTAGTGACATGATGGTTTCTCCTGAACTTCAATTAGATGACATAACATTCTCGAAACGTGCCGAACATGGAAAACAAAAAGCCCCCGTCCTCTTGGAGGACGAGGGCCAAAGCCGCATCGTGGTACCACCGCCATTTACACGCTTTGCGCGTGCCTCATGCAGTTCGCCTTGCCATTCGAGAGAAACCTCGCGCAAGGTTAAACTGCGGCGCGATAACGGGCGCGGCCCGGAAGCCAACTACTGCCGGTTTATTTTGCAACGACACCGGGTTCATCGGTCGGCTCTAGGGTGTCACAGTTGCAGGATGAGCGTCGATGCTTTCACCGTTCAACATTCGTTGAGCCATCGCTCGCTGTGCGCTGCATGACCTGAACTGCATGTCCCTGTCATAGCCTTTGCCTGGTCAATCATTCAATTAGCGAAAACTCTAGCACAGCGCCATGCGCGTGTCAATCTTGTTGACGAGATTTTGGCGTACAAGGTGCGATTCTCGGAGGTTGCTCGTGCAGAGCCTCCGAGCCGCAGAGAGGGGAGGTAGCATTATTTTGATGTAGTCGCGTGCTTTCTTGAGGGTTCACCACCCCACACGATTGTTTAGCTCAATGGAGCGCAGATAGGCCGCGGCCTTTTCTTCCTTTTCTGTTGCAGTTCCCGTCTCTTGCGCTTCACCTTGCCAACGTCCAGAGTGTGAGGCATAGCGCCAGACTAGGAAATGGGCGAAGGCGCGACCGGCGGCTAGGTCGTGTTCATCCAACTGCCGCCCGGAAGCCACGGCAAAGCCTTGAGCAAACGCACTCCACTCGCCGTGGAGTGCGAAGAAATTCCAAAGCGAGCCGATTTGCATAGCCTCTGTTCCCACGCGGCACATTTCTAGGTCGAAGAAGCCCATGAAAGCACCTTTGTAAAAGTGCATGTTCATGGCGTCCTGGTGATAGAGGAGACGTTTTTGTCTGAGTATATAGGGGAGATTGGCTTCAATGCTTTCTAGCGAGCGGGCAAAGAGTGGGTCGCGGTAAACATCCACCTTCTGGTGGATCTGCCAAGATGCATCGAGGATGTCGCGGAAGTACCTCTCCAGGAGTAGGCCATCGTAGAATCGACTTTCAAAATCGCGCGCAGCCTGTGGGGTCAATGGTACGTTGAGCAGTGTGGCAGTCGCCTGCCCAAGTGTGTGCCCGGCGCGCTGCGTCTCAACAGCGTCAAAGTCTGGATCCCCTGGACTTGAAATCCACCCGCCAGGGATGTGTGATTGTACAATCAGGCGCTTGCCGTCATCCGCTAATAGTTCTGGAACCAATCCTGTTTGGGCGAAATGGCGCAGCCCGTAGATCTCACGCGCTTTGCGTTCATCTTCGCAAAAGTATTTGAAGATGATAGGTTCATGGCCGCGATGTCCAAAGATCACATAGTTGGTGACGCTCTGGCTACCGGACTGATTCGCATCTATGGAATATTCAGGGTGCAGTTGAACGAATTGCTCGACAACCGGGTATGCCTGCCGCTCCATTGCTGCTCGATGCTTCGCTAGATGAGTAGACATAATTCCCCCTTTTGCTGTAGCTCTGTTCAGGAAGTAGGAGCTAAACCGGCGCGGGCAGGAGACGGTCGGCGAGGGCTTCGATCTCGCTGCGCAGGGCGAGTTTTGCCAGCCATGCAGGGGGGATGCCGCTTACGCCATAGTAGGCACCGGCGATTTGGCCGCAGATGGCCGCGGTTGTGTCGGCGTCGTCACCCAAATTGACTGCGGTGAGGATGGCCTCCTGGTAGGTTGCAGTGGTGGCAAAAGACCAGATCGCAGCCTCGAGGCTGTTGACTACGTAGCCGTTGCCCACGATGCGGTCACGAGTCTTGGCGCGATAGTCGCCTCTGGCGATGGCTGCAATCTTGGGAGCCAGGGGTGGGGAGAACAGTTCAGGGTCGGGTGGGGCGAGCAGTGCCTCTTTCTCCTGGCCTGCAAAGGCCTGGCAAAGCAGCAGCGCAAAATAGCGGCAGCCATCGACACATTCCGGCGCGGCGTGGGTGGTGCGTGAGCTTTCGCCGCTGTAGTGAATGGCCTCGGTGATGTCGGGATAGTAGAACATTGGCACCGGAGCAAGACGCATGAGCGAGCCATTGCCGGAGGCGCGGGGATCCTCGCTGCCGCTGAATGGATCGTTGGTCTTGAGGTAGTTTTGTAGCGCGCGTGAGGTCGTCACCCCGATGTCAAAACAGGTGCCGGTGCTGCTCATATAGCCATGCTGCATCCAGGCACAGTAGCGATCCATTTGGTCGCGCGCATCAAAGTCACCCTGTTCGACAAGGCTGGCGGCAAGGCAAAGGGCCATAGATGTATCATCAGTCCATTGACCTGGGGCAAGGTGAAAAGGGCCACCACCGGTCATGTCGGTGACGGGCGCAAAGGTGCCGCGCGGGCTGAATTCGACGGAAGTTCCTACCGCGTCACCCACGGCGAGGCCCAGGAGCGCACCATGATAGCGTTCGCGCAAATCCAAAGTGTTGTGCAAGTCCGTGTGCAGGTCTGGATGTAGATCCATCGGGGAGGGTCCTTTCTGGCGAGTACGGCGTTGCGGCCTAGTGGATTGAAACCTTAGTGATTAGGGTGATGGCAGTGAAAGCGCACCCAGTGGTGCGCGCCCGTCGGGCAGATCCGCTCCATTCAGCGTGCGGGCGAGCAGACGCTGCATACCAATCGGATCATAGAGTCCGGCAACCAATTGATAGCTTGCCAACTCGTTGCTGGACGCGACTTCTGGCGGCAGCGTCAGAATATGTTGGTCGAGAATCACTTCGCCGGGCAACCAACGGCTGGAAATCTTATCGCCACCGGGCGTAGCGTCCGACTGGGCAACAATCGCACCTGTGCTATCGAGCAGATGGACAAACGCATTGTAGTTGGCGTTGATGCGGGTCGAAGGCTGCCACACCAGGTCAACGCCGAGTTGGTTGGTTTCGGCGTCCAGGTGCGGTTCGGCGCTCAATCCTACCAGTGCAATTTCGCTATCATCTTCGCCCGTAAATGTGATGTGCAGCGTGCGCGCTAATTCGGGCAGCTCATAGAGCCGTGTGGAAGGCCCAATAGCGACACTTCCAAGTGTAATTGGCTCCGCTGCATTGAGCAAGGGGCTGTCTACCGCCAGTGTATAATCGCCTGTGCCTAAATCCTGTGGCAGCGTGGTATGAATGCGGCGGCAGAGGGCAAGGCCACTCTTCCAATCGCTGCCGGGGGCGATGGGGCCTTGCCAGAGTTCGTGGCGCTGCGTGGCGCTGACCAGGCTCAAGCGAACCGCTGCCATGCCGGATGCGTCCTTATCCGCGTCGGTGCTGTGCCAGAGCAGATCAAGCGTCAGTGGTGAGCCTGCTTGTAGGTCTTGGTCACGAAGGCTATAGCCCTCCAGTGCCAGCGTGGGTGAGATAGGGCTGCTGATAGACGTGTCCGGCTGCCACGTTTCTAACGGATAAGCCAAATAGGGCAATGTCATTTCACCGGCGAGCGCGGTGGATCCTGCGCTGTCGGCGCGGGGCCGCTGCGGGTTGCCCTCGCGCAGTTCATACCAACCCACTTGTACGCGCACACTTTCGCCCCCGGCACAGCGGTCGAGCAGGGCAGGATAGGCGCGGTCGATGACGCGTTCGCCTGTTGTCCAGACGTAGGTGGGATAGCTGCCATTGCCAGGGAGTTTGTCAACCTGGGCCACGCGCTGCCCGTCACGGTCGATGAGATGCACAAAGGTGGTGAGGCTGCCGCTGATTGGCCGGTCGGCCTCCCAGAATAAACTGATTTGCTTGTCGGGCGAAGCGGCCTGCATCCCCACCAGGGCCGGGGCGTCAGTGAAGGTGGCATGGCCCTCGGTGGTAGGTTGGTAGCCTGGGGGCCAAGATGCGGCTGTCCCAGCATCGATATGTACCGTGTGCAGCAAAATATGGCCGTAGGGGTCGGGCACAGATTCGACGGTCAGCCCCGGCCAAAGTCCGGCTAGCTGCTCTGCGCGCTCTAGCTGTTCATGGGGGAAGGCATAAAGCGCGCCTTGACCGGGGGGTGGAAGCACGACAGTATCCGCGGTATCAACCGATTTGATCCCCAGATCCTGGCGCAGCAGATAGACCGTGGAGTGCATGTCGCCCCAGAGTTGCGAGAGATAGACCTGGTTCTTGCCTGTGTATTGGCTGAGATAGTCGAGTGCGTCGAGCTTGTCACCATCGTACATATAATAGACATCGGGGCTGTGGGCAAAGCGCACAAAGTAGTCGTAGCTCATTTGTCCCGCGCTGTAGAGCAGGATGAGGCTCGCAACGACGGGGCCAACCCAGGGCTGTGGGCGGCGTTGATTGACCAGCCACGCGATGCCTAGACCAGCAGGCACAAAGAGCGCGGGCAGGGCGGGAAGCGTGCGTGAGTAGTTGGGCGCGGCTTCGCTGAGAATGGAGGGAAAGAGCATCACCGCGGCCCAAATGGCGAAAAGCGCCAGCGCGGCTTGATCCGGGTCATTCTCCGTTGTGGCAGGACGGCGCGGCCACAGGCGCACCACTGCCAGCCCGACCCCCAGATAGAAAAGAAGCGCAAGGGGCCAGTCGAAAACGGGTCGTCCAGCCAATCCGTGTGTCCAGCCCAGGTCGCCGGCAAAGCTGAACATGCCCAAGACATGGAGAAAGTTGTCGAGCAGGGCGGCAACCGGCGAATCGCCGCTGACTCTGGCGGCAAAGACAGAGACTTCCGAGGCGTGGCTAAAGAAGAATTCGGGGTGACGATAGAACTCTATGCCCAGGGGCAGAAAGACGAGGAATGCGGTCATGCCGGTGATGACAAGGCCGCCCAACGGCGTATCCCATCCCCAGCGGCGGCGCGCAGGATAGCGCCAGAGCAGCCAGAGGGTGAAGCCTAGCAGGACAAAAGGGGCCAAACGGCCTGTAGGATGAGTCCAGACGCTGAGACCGGTCAAGAGGCCGCTGCCTATATAGGCGAGCAGCCGCGTGCGGCGTCTGGCGGCAAAGGCCCCTAACCAGAAGATGCCAAAGGCCCCACTGAAGATGAGGGGCATGGAGATGACGCGGATACCATAGCGACTGAAATGTATGTGCCAAATGCTGATGGCGAGTACCAGGGCTGTGCCGGTGGCGATGATGCGGCTGTTGTGGCGCAGGAGGCCGCGCACAAGCAGATAGGTTGCCGGGATGGCAAGAACACCCAGGATGGCCGAGGCCAGACGTAGGGTATAGACATCGAAGCCAAAGAAGCGGATCAGCAATGCCTGCCAATAGGTGTAGAGAACCTCGCGGCCAGCGTTGGCAGGCAGAAAGAGCGGGCGATCACCTGCCAAGACCAGTTGCGCGTCGATGGCGTTGAATGCTTCATCAAATTGAAAGCCGGGCGGCAACGTACCGAGTTGAAAAAAACGGAAGAAAATGGCGATCCCGGTGAGTGCCAACAGGATCCACCAATCTTTGCGTGACCAAGCCATGCCAGCGATGGTTCTTCTTTCCAAGAGTAGTAATTCGCGAATGCGCCCTTTATCTCAACTATCTATCATCTCAGCTATTGATTGGATGGCGCAGGTAATAGCTGCATTGTATCACCAACATGCAGTTCCGCTATGGTGCGCGGTTCAGCGGCGGGTGGGTTGGCCGCTGAACTATCAGCGAGCTCGGTGGATGGTGTGGGTTCCAGGGTGTTGGCGTCATAGAGGCTGACCTGAAGCTTGTAACGTCCCGCGGCAAGATGAGGCGGCAAGGTTAAGGCAAAATAGCCGGGCTTGTGGTCATCCTGATTCCAGGTCGTCGGTACGAGCAAGGAGCCGATGGGATAATCGTCGGCTTGATCCACGATGCTACCGTCATCACGCAACAAGCGCAGCGCGACTTTATAGTCGAGTGACGGCTTTTGTTGGGCGTGCCAATCCAACTGTACGAGCAGCCTTGTCGTGTCGGGCGCGAGATGATAGAACGTGCCTTTTGCGCCAATCAGCGCCAACTCGTCGCCAAAGAGAAGGTGCGCGGGTGTGAGTTCGACCGGCGAAAGCTGGTGCGGGCTGACATAGTGGCAGAGGCGTACATCAAGCCATTGTGTGCAGTGTTCACGATAGGCGACCGCAGTCAGGTACTTCGCCAGGAATTCCCCCGCGTCTACCTCGACTTCGCTTGTGTAGCTGACCCACACTCCCTCATGTTCTGCCAGCCACGCCTGGATGCGGTCATCCTCATCTTCGGGCACGATGCGCGGGGCCGTGACAGGCCAGTAGGAGGGGAGCGGAACGGTGGGCATCGGATAAACGCTCCACTGCGGCGCGACATAATATTTGGCAAGGAGATGCTGGCGCGGCGCTTCGAGCAGGAGGATTTCTGTCTGTGGGTCGCCACGCGCTTGCAGATAGGTCGTCATTTCGCGGTATTCGCTTTTGCGATAGGGGCCGAGGTAATGTTGCAGCGCAAGCGCGTCCACCCCGATGACCAGCAGCATGACGATGATGCCCAGCGTCCAATGGCGACGCCAGAGCACCGCGGCGAGGAGTGCAACAAGCACATAACACATGGGCATTGCCCACAGGATATAACGGGGGGCGAGGGTGCGGAATGCCAGGACGCCGGAGAGGATGGGCAGAAGCGCCAGGGCGACCACGATCCATGCACCCACACCTACCCTGGTGCTGCGGCGCGGCTGGATGGCGACGAGCAGCGCGCCGAGCAAGACCAGGGGAGCCACAATATAGCCCGCGCGGGCCTGGGGTGGCAGCCAGCGGATGGAGCCAAACGAGAGTTCGCGCCAAAGGTCGCTGAGATAGAAATGCCAGGATATAGGGTTTGCCCCGACGGAGTTCAGGACGGCTGTAAGCGTTGTGCGGAAGCCGGGGGAGAAGTACATCCAAAGCAAGAGCGGTAGGAGCGCACCCGCAAAGGCAATGAACAGTTTGATCCACGGGATACGACGCATGGCACCAGCTAGTAGACCGTGGATGACAATGACGAGCGCCTGGATCGCCAATCCCAGCGCGGCGTAGTAATGCAGCCCCAACATGACCCAACTGACCAGCCAGAAGGCGATCACTGTTCCCCAGCGTGGTTGGGCGTGCAGGCGCAGCATCAAGTGGAATGAGAGCAGCATCAACAGGACAACCAGCGTGTACATGCGCGCTTCTTGGCTGTAGTAGAGCAGGACGGGCGCAAAGGCGACGAGGAGGGCGCTCAAGAAGGGCAGCAGAGGTTCATCCGGCCAAATCGAGCGTGCCAGACACCAGACGATGGCGACGAGCGCAGTTCCGGCCAGCGCGGGGAGGAAACGCAGCGCAAATTCGCTCTGCCCTGCGATTTGTGACCAGCCATGCATGAGCAACACCCAGACGGGCGGGTGTTCATAGGCTGCGTTCCAATGAAATGTGATGATCTCCAGTGGCGTCGCGCGCGCCATCAGCGCGGTTGCTGCTTCATCATAGGCAAGGCCGAGGCGATCCAGCGTGACGACGCGCAGAGCAAAGGCGGCTAGCACCAGAGCCACAAGTCCAATGAGTGTGCGGCGAATTGGACGGTGGACAAGAGCGGGCATAATCAGATTAATTTCACGCGTGGGGCAGGCTCATGAGGGGATGTTTGAATTGACCGCTGCATCGGGGGCTTCATTGAGCGCATCCGCCACCATTTTCACGACAGCAGCAAGAGGATCGGGGCCGGTGTAGCTGTCGAAGAGGATCCAGCGATCGGTGATGAGGACAAGGCCAATGTCGTTGACCCGCTCTTGCATCTCAAAAGCAGCGGTCACTTCGCCTTCCCAATCCGGCAGAATCACGACATACTGAGTCGGGTCGAGATTCTGCGGAATGCGCTTGGCTGCCTGACGGTAGGCGGCGGAGAGAGTGAGTTCCACAGCCGGGCGCATGTAGCGGGGGATATGATGAAGATCAACCACGCTGGCAATCGCCAGTTGCTCAACCGTGGGCCATTGGTCGCGCACAATCGCATTGATGTTGAACGCGCTGTCTGCTCCCAAGTGACCGTGGAAAATGAGCAAAAGGGGTTTGGCTGGGCCAGGGGGACCGCCGATTGAACGGGCCGCACCGACTGCGGTTAATGAGAACGATGGAGCCTTTATCATACAGGTTGGCACTGGTTTGGCAACGATTGATCCCCGCGTAGCAGAGCAGATAGTCTGGGGGCAACCATCATCCATCCAACTGATTGACAAACGAATTCGCAAACGTTTGTATCATATCATGCAGGACGACAATAGACATAAACAGGGATGGCGCTAGATTGCCTCGCTGTCTGCCAGAGGCTTGCCTTCAGGTTGTAACTGTTTGCTCTTTTTCTGTTGCTCGATCTCTTTTTGTGCTTGTTCCTTTTGTGCTTGGCGGCGTTTCCGGCGCGCCGATTGACGATCCTGGAAACCCACAACGACACCATAGGCAAGCGGGACGACAAGCAGCGTGAGCAGGGTGCTTGTGATCATGCCACCCATGATGGCGATTGCCATCGGTTGGCGAAACTCGCCACCGGCACTGAGTCCCAGGGTAATGGGGATCATGGCGAGAATCATGGCAAGTGAGGTCATCAAAATGGGGCGCAGGCGCACAGGGCCTGCGATCAGCATTGCCTCGTCGGCGGATGCGCCCTTGCGCCGCGCCCGGTTGGCAAAATCTACCAACAAGACCGAGTTCTTGACGACCAAACCCATGAGCATGATGAAGCCAATAATGGCGGTCATGTCGAGCGAGCGACCGGCAACGAGCAGGGCAATAATGGCCCCGGCGATGGCGAGCGGCATGGCAAGCATAATGATCAGCGGTTGGATAAAGCTGCCAAACTGGCTGGCGAGTACCATATAGACAAAGATGACGCCCAGAAGCAGCGCCAGGAGCATACTGCCCAGGGCTTCTTCCTGGTCGGCAGCATCGCCGCCGAGGCGCACTTCCATCCCCGTTGGCATTTGCCAACTGTTGATGAGTTGTACGATCTCTGCGGTCGCGGACGGTACACTTTTGTCGCCAATGACATTGGCACTGACGGAGATGCTTGGCTGCCGGTCAATACGTGAAATGGCGTTGGGGCTGGTGGCGACATTGAGCTGCGCGACGTTGCGTAAGGGGACGAGGTTGCCGGTTGCTGACAGGAGGCTGATGTTGAGAATTTCGTCTTGTCCAAAGTGGCTGCCCTGATCCAATTGCACCCGTATATCGGCCTCGTCGCCTTCGCCGCGGAAGGTCGTGGCAACATCACCATTGACGAGCAAACGCATGGTGGCAGCAATTTGAATCACATCCAGCCCCAAATCGGCGGCGCGCTGGCGGTCGATGGAAATTTGTATTTCCGGTCGCCCAGGCCGGTAGCTCACATCAATGTCGGCTAAATTCGGGTCTTGCGCCAGTTGTGCCGCCAATCGTTGGGCTTCAGCTCCCAGCGCATTGTAGTCAGTGCCGTCAACGCCGATGACATCCACAGCCACGTCACTGGCTGAACTGCCCAGCCCACCACTGGCTGTTGAGAAGATAATGCCCGGTACGGTGGCTAAGGGGCCGCGCAGCTCGTTGATCACGCTTTTCGCCGTGATGGTGTTTGGCAGATCGTCACGCAGGCTGACCATGAAGGTCGCTTCTTCCGGCGCGCCCGTACCCCCGACCGTGGTGACAATGTCGGCTATCGATGGGTGCTGCCGCAGGATGTTCTCGATCTGTACAGCCTCCTGCAAGGTCGTACGCAGCGGCGTGCCGCCGGGCAGGCTCATGGCAACGGTGAATTCTTGCGTGCTTGTGGCAGGCAGGAAACTGAGTTCGATAAAGACGATACTGGAGAAGCTGGCAGCAATGATGACGACCGCGATCAGGATTGCCAACAGCTTGT
This sequence comes from Caldilineaceae bacterium, assembly GCA_020846635.1. GTDB lineage: Bacteria > Chloroflexota > Anaerolineae > Caldilineales > Caldilineaceae > QEUY01. The sequence continues at coordinate 178,342 of JADLDO010000064.1, read as the reverse complement.
TGTGCAATGTCCACCCGATCATCTTGCCATAAATGCGGTTCAGCCAACTATTGTTGTGGGCGTGATCCTCCCACTCCTCAGCAATGGCAAAGCCTCGTTCCTCGATCTGATCCAGTTCGTCTAGCTCGACATCAATTGCTCCCGGCTGCTTCTTGAAGATGTAGGCGCTGAGCATGGGGGCCATTGTCACGGCTTCAAAGACCGAAATGACCATGGCGATAGAGACGGTGAGGCCGAAATCGAGGAAGAATTTGCCGATAATGCCTTGTGCAAAGGCAACGGGCAGAAAGACAGCGAGAATGGTTGCGCCAATGGCGACAACGGGCAGACCTACTTCGGCTGTGCCGAGGCTGGCGGCAACGCGCGGCGAGAAGCCCTTTTCGACCCAGCGCAGGATATTTTCGCGCACGACAATGCCATCATCGATCACCAACCCGACCACCAACGCCAGCGCCAGGAGTGAAATCTGATTGAGCGAGATGCCGAAGAGATCCATAAAGAAGAGCGTGGAGATCATAATCACCGGCAAGCCTGCCACCGTGACGAGCGTGTTACGCAGATCGCGGAAGAAAAAGAGCATCACTACGGCGGCGAGGATGGCAGCAAAGAGCAAGTCTTCGACCGCGCCATCGGTAGATTCCTCGACCTGGATGGACTGGTCACTGGTGATGACGACGTTGAGGTTGGGGTGTGAAGTGGTGAGTGTTTCCAGCTCATTTTTGACATCATGCGCGACTGTGACCGTGTTGCTGCCGCTGGTTTTGCGAATACTGAAGACAATTGCATCCTCACCGTTGAGGCGCGTAAATCGGTCCTGTTTTTCAAAGCCATCGGTGACGGTGGCGATATCATGCAGGTAGATGGGCGCGGTGCGTTGGCTGATGATGATATTGCCGATGTCCGCCAATGTCTGTAGGTTGGCGGGGGTGCGGACTAATAGCTCTTGACCATTGTCCTCTACCGTACCACCGGGCATGTTGATGTTGGCGCTTTGCAGCGCGCCTGTCACCTGCTGCGGAGCAATACGCAGGGCTTGCATTGCCTGCATATTGAGGTTGACCTGAATTTCGCGTACCTGACCGCCGCTGACATCGACTGCCGAGACATTCGGGATACGCTCCAGCGGTGCTTGGATCTCTTCCTCGACGAGCTTGCGTAGCTCTGATGGCGAAAGTTGGCCTGTTTGGTCGGCGACGCTAAAACTCAGAATGGGCAGATTCGTCGGGTCAAAGGTTTGGATGATCGGGTCCTGGACACCGCTGGGAAGCTGGTTGCGGAGCAGGTTGACCTTCTCGCGCACATCCTGGCTTACCTTATCGACCGAGAGATTGAGGTCGAATTGCAGGATAATCGTGCTGACTGCCTCGGCAGAGGTGGATTGGATCGATTCAAGACCGCTTGTTGTACTAAGTTCATCCTCCAGACGCGCCGTGATTTGCTCTTCGACCTCCTCCGGGCTTGCCCCTGGATAGACTGTGTTCACGACAATGACAGGAAACTCTACATCGGGAAAGAGGTTCACCGGCATGCGCGTATAGGCAAGCAGACCCAGCACGATCCCGGCTGTCAGGATCATGGTCATGAAGACCGGCTGTTTGATCGAGAGATTCCAAATTTTCATAAAGGCTTATTCCTCTGCGCCGGAGAGACGGAGATTTATTCTTGGAGGAGTTCGACAGTGGCGAACATACCCGGTGTGAGTCGCGTGGCATCGCCCGTGGGACGGACGGTGACACGCACTGTACGCGTCGCTGGATCGAGCTGCGGAGCAATCGCAGCGAGCGTGCCCTCAAAGAGCTCACCGGGATACGCATTGACAAAGATGCGCGCCGCTTGACCGATTTGTAACTGCGCCATGCGGTTTTCTTCGACCGGGATCACGATCTGGACGGTGGGCGAAAGGAGGCGCAGCGCGGGCGATCCTGGCAGCGCCATAGAGCCTACGGCAAGGTTCACCTGTGCCACAATTCCGTCAATCGGGGCGCGCAGCGTTGCTTTGTCCAATTGGAGTTGGGCAAGATAGAGCGCGGTTTCGGCTTGGCGTACCTGTGCCTGGGCGGCCTGGATTTGGGCCTCCTGGGGGCCTTCTTCCAACCGTTGCAGTTGGGCGCGCGCCGCGGCAACCTGGGCATAGGCCCCGGCGATAATGTCTGCGCTGCTGCCCTTGACCAGCTTGTCATACTGCGCTTGGGCAGCTTCGAGCGCGAGCGTTGCCTGTTGCAGTTGCAGGCTTTCCGGCAGCGCCGCGATCAATGGGTTCCAGGAAACCTGGTCGTAGGCTGCCTGGGCGCGACGTACTGCGGCTTCGGCCTGGAAAAGCTGTGATTGTGCCATCGTCAAGTCTTCTTCAGTGGGGCCTTCGAGCGCGCGCTTATAGGCGGCGTCTGCCGCGGCGACCCCGGCGCGTGCCGCCTCGATGTCTGTTTCGCTGGCTTCGACTTGAAGCAATTCGACTTGTGCTTGGGCGGCCTGCAATCCAGCAAGGGCCTGGGCGCGCTGCGCTTCAAGGGTGCTGCTGTCCACGCGCAGGATGACATCTCCGGCGCTGAGGTGTGCGCCTTCTTCAGCATTTAGCTCCAGCACATAGCCGCCCACCTCGGTGACAATGGTTACTTCCTCCTCAGGCTCAATCTCGCCTGTGTAGATCCATGCGCCGGACTGGGCGGCTGCGGATTGGCTGCCCGTTTGGGTGGATGGTACTTCTATCGAGACGCCTGAGGACGCCTCATCTTCCTGCGTCACGGGTGTCGCGGACGCAGTGACCGCCGCTCCAGGCGCATAGGTGGGGACAGTGGCGGGCTCGACCGTGGCAGGCGGATTGCCAAAGCCGCAACTGCTGAGGGCAATTGTTGCAATGAGCAGGATACCTGTGATGAGCTTGGGACGGCGTTGTAGGTTGAGCGACGGGTTGGGCAAAGTGATCTGCATAACGCGCAACAATTCCTTGAACTCTAGCGTAATGAATGTTGAACTTGATAGGGCTATTGTGCCGTGGAGGGTGGAGAGAGCAGGCCATTGAGCAAGAGGTCAAGGATAAAATCGGTAGCCTTCTCATCAAGCTCCAGATCGGCTGTAAGCAGGTGGCGGCTGGTAAAGCCCTGGATAATTCCGTAAAAACTTACGGTCGTTAGCTCTAGATCCAGCGGGCGGATCGAGCCGTCGGCAACTGCGTCTGCCAGTAGTTCAACAACGGGGCGGTATAGCTCGTCACGATAGCGGCGCATGAGGTGGTAGATTTCACACTCCATGCCCTCTGCCTGGCGCAAGGTGGAAATGAGCAACGCGCCCCGTTCGGTTGCGAGTTCAAAAAAGGCCGTGATGAGCGCACGTAGACGTGTTTGCAGATCGCCGGGGGTGGCAGCCGCCGCGGTGATGCGGTCACGCACTGTGATGAGGTCGCGTTCGAGTACCTGGAGGAAGATTTCGCGCTTGTCCTGGAAATGATGATAGATCGTCGCTTTTGCCAAACCGCTCTCTTGGGCCAGGTCGCGCATGGAAAAGCCAGTGTACCCATATTGGTGAATTAGACGCTGTGCCGCGTCCAAGACAGCTTCTTTGGAGGGAGTTGCTTGAGTGGGGGGCTGCTCTACGGTCAACATGATTGATTTCCTCTTGGTAGTTTTGACAAAGCGAACTACCTACGCCAAAATGCATCAACGTGCGCCGACCGAACGGTCGGTCGAAGACGAAATGGATTGTAATGATCTACTTGTCCCTTTGTCAAACTGATCAAGGCCGACGCGCGCAAATGTCTCGCTCAAAAGTGCAAAAACGGATGCCTTGCGTTACGCTAACAAAAGTAATCAGCAATTATCGATTTCATGCAGGCCATTATTGGCGATAGATGGAGAGTGCGTATGAGTTGGGAAGAACAAAATGTCTCTTGCCAACAGCAGCGAACAACGGGCGCGCAGCGGCGTTTAAGGCTGTCGATGCGCCGTGGTTTGTTACGAGGGGTGATGGTTCTCCTGGTGGCTGTCGTCACCGTGTTGGCCATTGGGCTAGGTGATGCAAGTCACCGGCTCTATGCGGCGTCACTCCCACAGGGGAGCGCGCCCAATGCCGGCACATTGGCAATTGTCGGTGCTGGTGGGGCGCATTTATACCCCACGCCCGGTGGCGAATCGATTCGCGAACTTACGCCAGGCACAGTTCTGACCGCGATTGGGCGCTCTGCCGACAACCTGTGGGTGGTTGTCCACAATGACGGCGATATTGCCGGTTGGATGGAGGTCAGCGAGGTTGTACTCTTTGGCATCGAGCAACTGCCTGTGATGGTAGAAGGCGCGTTGCCCGCTGCCGCGGTGACCCCCGGCGCCGTCACGGCTACATCTCCCCAAGCGCCTGTGTTATTGCCGACACCCACAGCGACCCCCTTGCCCACCGCGACGCCGACACCAAGCCCCATTCCTACGGCGACCCCAACACAGCCACCGACCCCAACGCCTACACCGTCGCCGGTTCCGACAGTAGTGCCCACCGCCGCGCCCACCTCAGTACCCGCTGTGACAGCGGCTGGTACGGGCGCTATCGGTTCACCGGCAGGGGGGGCGAGCAGCCTGGTAGCTGTGGTACGCGGTGGGGGAGCAGGACTCTATGACCGTCCGGGTGGTACGGAAACGCAGCAACTGCCGACGGGTACAGCGGTGACTGCATGGGGCCGCAGCACTGATGGTCAATGGCTGGTTGTGACCGCTTCTTCGGGGGCGGCAGGTTGGTTGCAGGTGGCTGACGTGGTGGTCTTTAATATCGAAACATTGCCCGTGTTGGACTCTGCCACAGGGCTGCCATCCGCGACAGGGGCGCAAGAGAATTCTGCGCCTACTGCTGCCCAACCTGGGCCAACGCAAAGCCCGGTGGAGGAGGACGCCACGCCACAGGGGGCTGCACCTACCGATCCAAACAGTATTACGGCCAGTGTGACGGTGACGGATTCACGGTTGAACATTCGCAGCGGGCCTGGCACGAATTTTGCCATTGTAGACAAAGCCGACCCTGGCGATAGCTACGAAGTGAGCGGGCGCAATGCCGCGGCTACCTGGATTGAGCTTGTCCTGCCGGAGGTAGTGGAAGGCTATGGCTGGGTCTCTGCCGACTTTGTGACGCTGAACCGTCCGATCCTGGGGATTCCCGTTTCGGAGCGGTCTGGTGTCGCCGCGCCGACTGCTGCACCTTCCGCAGCGCTCGCCCCAGACCCTGTCGCGGTAGCGAGTGGGGTGAGTGCTGCGCCCACTGATTTGAGCGGGCGTTTGGTCTTTCAGAGTACAAATGGCGGCACGATCTATGTCTATGACCTGGCGTCGGGGGCGATTGCGCCACTGACCGGTGGTTTTGATCCGGCGATCAGCCCAAACGGCAAGACGGTTGCCTTTACGCGGTTTGGCGGCGATCATGGGCTATTTTTGATTGACGTTGACGGCAAGAACGAACGGCGTATTTGGAATGGTGGTGAAGGGCTGCGCGGGCCGTCGTGGAGCCCGGATGGCAACTGGATCGCGTTTGTGCGCCAGTCGGGTGAGTTCAAATGTCGTGATGTCGGTTTTGGCATTTGTCTACCCGACAACCCGTTTCTGTCGGATTTCCCGCTGACAGGCATCCCCGAATATAACTTGAGCCGTGTCGATTTCAACGGTGAGAATTTTCGGGATCTGCCTGCGTTGAATACAGCGCAAGCACCCAACTGGCAGACGGACGGGATTGTCTACCAGGCGAGCACTGGGTTAGAGATAACGGCTGACAAGCCGGATGCAGAGACAAAGGCGCTGGTCCAAGCGCCCTATTATCAAGACCCGGCATGGCAGCCAAATGGCAACCGCGTGATTTTCCAATCGCGCGAGGGGAGCCATTGGGAGATTTTTACCATCAACACAGATGGCGGCGGGCTTTCGGCATTGACGCGACCGTCTACGGCGTTGGTAGAGAATTTGCCTAGCAATGTGGCCCCGGCATGGAGTCCTGATGGTCAGATGATTGTCTTTTTGAGCAATCGCGATGATGAGAATGACGCGGGGGCCTGGCGGCTGTGGGTGATGGGGGCAGATGGCAGCAATCAACGCCCGCTGCCGGTCAATGTGCCGCTGGAGTATTCATTTACGAATGAGCAAGCGGTGAGTTGGGGCGTGGCAGGGTAGCAATCAACCCAGAGGGAATAGACAAAAGCAGTGGGAGAAGCGACATTACATGCTTCTCCCACTGCTTTTTGATCGAGGGATGGGTTATTCGGGTAAGGTGGTCACAGCTTCATCTTCGACCGCGGCGGGTGGCGCTTTGGGGTCTAGCTCGATTTCCGCCAGGATGTTTTGCGAGTCGGGGATACGATGGAAGGTGAAGCCGAGCTTGGTGCAGATGCGGCGCATGCCTACATTTTCCGGCATGATCTCGGCGACCACGCGCTCGATCCCCTCATTACGGGCGATCTCCAGCAGGCGATTGAGTAATTCGGTGCCCAGGCCCGTCATCTGATAGGCATCGCGCACTTGGATGGCAAACTCGGCATCGTTAGAGCCGTGTAGCTTGGTGAGCTGTCCGTGGGCTATGATCTGCGGGCGTGTAGTTTTAGGGTCGGTGTGGACTGCTACAAGCGACATCTCGCGGTTGTAGTCCACAAAGGTCAAGCGCGCCAATTGCTCATGGGAGATGAGCGAACTGGCAGAGACGGCATGAAAATAGCGCAGGTAGAGATTATCTGGCGAAAGCCCCATTGTGAACTCAGTCATCAGCGGCTCATCTTCGGGCTTGATCGGGCGAATTTCAACGGTCGTGCTGTCGCCCTTGCCCGCTTCGTGGAGTACAAAGGGGCGAACATATTGGGCGGGATAGGGCCGGATGGCGCTGTGCGGCAATTCATCGTCGGGCAGGTCGGGGTCATGGAGGACGATGCGTGCATCCAGGGCGATCAGTTGCTCTGCCGAGGCCAAGAGCGGGTTGATGTCGATCTCTTTGATGCGCGGCTGTTCGACCACCAATTGGCTAAAACGCACCATGAGGCGGTCGAGCGCTTCCAGGTCAACGGGTTTGCGCCCGCGCACGCCTTTGAGCGCTTCATGGATTTTGGTCTGCTCCACCATGCGGCGGGCCAGCGTGGTGTTGAGTGGCGGCAGTCCTAGCGCCCGATCCTTAAAGACTTCGACCAATGTGCCGCCTGTGCCAAAGAGCAGCACCGGGCCAAACTGCACATCCTGGCTGCTGCCGATGATCAGCTCATAGCCGTCTAGTTTGACCATCGGTTGGACGGTGACGCCGTGGAAATGTTCGGCTCCGGCATGTGCGGTGACAGCCTTTTCAATAGTTGCATAGGCCTGGCGGACACCTTCGGCATTGCGAATGTTTAGTTGAACGCCTTGCACGTCGGTCTTGTGGGTGATGGTCGTGGAGTTTAGCTTGAGGACGACCGGATAGCCTAGTTTGTCGGCGATGGCGACCGCTTCCTCTGGTGTCGCCGCCAAATGGGTCTCTACCGTGGGGATGCCATAGGCTGCAAAGATCCGCTTGCTCTCGTATTCAGTCAGGATGGTGCGACCCTCCTGGCGAATGGCTTCGATGAGTTCGGACGCATGCTGCTGGTTGGTGGCTTCGGCACTGCTGGCGACAGGCAGGGCAGGCGTTTCATAGATGGAGCGCAGATTATAGGTGTAGCGCCACATGTAGTTGAAGATGCGCGCGGCCATGTCGGGATAGTCAAAGGTTGGAATGTTGGCGCGATTGAGAATATCCACGCCCGCGGCGACATCCGGCCCGCCCATCCACGCGGCAAGAACAGGCTTTTTGGTATGGGCAACAGCTTGGCGCATCTGGTCTGCGGTTTGCGTGGGATAGGTCATGTCTTGGGGTGTGAGAATGACCATGAGGCCATCACTCTCCGGGTCGTCCACGGCGATTTTAACGGCCTCGGTGTAGCGTTTGGCGTCTGCATCTCCCAAAATATCGACGGGATTGTTGTGGCTCCAATGGCGAGGTAAGACCTCGTTAAGCGCGCTCATCGTTGTTTCAGAGAGGGGGGCAAGCTCTCCACCACCTTCGACCAGGGCGTCGGTTGCCAAGACACCTGGCCCACCGGCGTTGGTGACGATGGTGAGCCGCGGCCCACGCGGGCGCGGCTGTTTGGAGAGGACTTCGCTCATCGCAAAGAGGTGCGAAAGTGTCTCCACACGCAGCACGCCGCTGCGACGGAAGGCCGCGTCGAGGACATCATCGCTGCCCGCCAACGAGCCGGTATGAGACGCGGCGGCTTTGGCGGCGGCGGCAGTGCGCCCCGCCTTAATCACGATAATGGGTTTGCTCAGAGAGACTTCACGCGCCGCAGAAAGAAACGACTGCGCGTTGCCGATGCTTTCCATGTAGATGACAATGCTCTTGGTTTGGTTGTCATCCCCCAAATAGTAAATGAGGTCGCCCCAGTCTACGTCGAGCATGGAGCCGATGGAGACAAAGGCGCTGAAGCCTACGTTTTCACGGAAGCTCCAGTCGAGCACAGAGGTACAGAGCGCGCCGCTCTGGCTAATAAAGCCGACATTGCCGGGGCGAGCCATGCCTTTGGCAAAGGTGGCGTTGAGGCCAGTGATTGGACTCATGACACCGAGACAGTTCGGGCCGATGATACGCATTTGGGCGCTGCGCGCGCGGCGCAGGATTTTTTCTTCCAGTTGGGCACCGGCCTTGCCGATCTCCTTGAAGCCAGCCGAGATGATGATCGCGCCTTTGACGCCGGCTTCAACACATTCCTCAATCACACCTGGCACCGTAAGTGCGGGGGTAACAACGACTGCCAAATCCACTTGAGCGGGCACGTCGGCAATTTTGGGGTAGGCATGGATCCCCAAGACGCTGTTGCGTTTGGGGTTGACGGGGAAGACGGCCCCGCCAAAGGGATTGCTGATGAGATTCCACAAGATCGTACGACCTACGCTGCCCTCGCTCTCCGATGCGCCGATGACGGCGACGTTACGCGGTGCAAAGATGACATCCAACGGGTGACGGCGGTAGGTCGAAGATAGTTGGTTTGCCGGTTGGTTTGTTGCTTGGTTGACGAGTTGACGGTCAGACATGCGCGCTCCTTACAGTGGTGACACCCCAGATAAAGGGAGAGAAGCCGGTAGGATCTCCCAAATGATAGATTTTCAGTCCACTGTAGCATACCCTAGTTGTCCTTTCAACCGCGTGAGGATAGCTTCCAATCTAGCCAAAAGACCAGTAGATAGGCGATGTTTCGGTCATTTGCGTGTGGATGGGTACAATAGAGTCATTAAATATGATTCGCCAACTGCTGCCAATGGGGCGGCAGTGCTAGATTTGTTGGGAGATTATGGAAACAACAGAAGCAATTCTTTACGAGTCTCACATGCATACGCCGCTCTGCAAACATGCGCAGGGCGAGCCGGAAGCCTATGCCGCAGTCGCCGCCGAACGGGGGCTGGCTGGCATTATCGTCACCTGTCACAATCCGCCGGTTGATGGCTGGTCACCAGGTGTGCGTATGGCTGACAATCAATTTGATAGCTACGTGCAGATGGTAGAGCGTGCCTGCCAGGCTTGGGAAGGGCGCGTGGATGTCCGTTTGGGGATGGAGTGCGACTTTGTGCCGGGGATGGAGGCTGGGCTGGAAAGGCAGTTGCAACGCGCCGAGTTTAACCACATTCTGGGTTCTGTCCACCCGCAGATCGCACAATATAGGGAGCGCTTCTTTACGGGGGATACGCTTGCCTTCCAGCGCACCTACTTTGAGCATCTGGCAATGGCGGCGGAAACGGGACTGTTTGATACGCTTGCCCATCCTGATCTGGTGAAAAATGAGTTTCCACAGGAGTGGCAGGTGGAGCGTATCGCCGACACGCTCGCCGAGAGTCTGGATCGCATCGCGGCGGCGGGGACGGCGATGGAACTCAACACCTCTGGCCTGCAAAAGAAACTGCCCGAAATGAACCCGGGTCGTTCGATCCTGGTGGAGATGCAGGCCCGCGGCATCCCGGTTGTGTTGGGTGCCGATGCCCATGTGCCGGCGCGCGTGGCGGCGGATTATGTTCCTGCGCTGCAATTGCTGAAAGAGCTAGGCTTTACGCATGTCAATTTCTTCCTCAACCGGCAGCGGCAGGAGGTTGCGATTGAGGATGCGCTGGCTAGTTTACAGGTGATAGGGGAGAAGGCGTAGATAAGCCTAGGAGCGAATGGATCGATACTCAGGAACCCTCCAGGAAGCTCAGAAGCTTCCTGGAGGGTGTTTTTCCAGATTATGGCGCAGATATATGGTCTTTGCGTTTAGTTCCCCCACACCTGGGCGAATTTTTCTTTTTCCTGAAGTTCGATGAGTGGGATCTGAGTTTGGAACGGGTAGTTGCCTGTGAAACAGGCGTTGCAGTAGCCGCTTTCTGCCCTGAGTGCTTCCATCATGCCGGAGATAGTAATAAACGCCAGCGAGTCGGCCCCGATGTACTCACGGATTTCTTCGTTGCTCATGTTGGCGGCGATTAGTTCTTCCTGGGTCGCCATGTCCACACCCATGAAACAAGGGAATTGAATCGGAGGACAGGCGACGCGCACATGCACTTCGCGCGCACCCGCATTGCGTAAGAGCTTGACCAGCGGGCCGGAGGTGTTGCCGCGCACGATGGAGTCATCGACCATGACCACGCGCCTGCCTTCAAGATTGTCGACAAGCGGGTTGAACTTCATGGCGACGCCGACTTTACGCAACTGGTCGGTGGGTTCGATAAAGGTGCGCCCAATGTAGCGGCTCTTGATCAGCCCTTCGCTGTAGGGGATACCGCTCTCTTGTGCATAGCCAATGGCGTGGGGTGTACCGGAGTCCGGCACAGGAATCACAATGTCGGCATCGGCGGGCGCTTCCTTTGCCAATTGCCGCCCAATTTCTTGGCGGACTTGATGCACCAGCCGCCCATTGAAGATGCTGTCGGGACGGGCGAAATAGATCTGCTCAAAGGTGCAGAAGGCCAACTTGCGCCGTTCTGCGCCTTGTAGAATTTCGTAGCCGTTGGCATCGAGACGCACAATTTGGCCCGGCTCAACTTCGTGGATAAGCTTGGCTCCAATGGTCGAAAAGGCGCAGCTCTCGGAGGCCAATACATGACCGCCATCGAGTTCGCCCAGGACCAACGGGCGCAGTCCCCAGGGGTCGCGCACGCCGTAGATGGCATCCCTGGTTAGAATGACCAGGGCATAGGCCCCCTCGATGCGCGCCATTAGGATGCGGATGCGGGTCAGCCAGTCGCCGCCACCGTTGCCCAAGAGCAGATGAATAATCAATTCGCTGTCAGTCGAGGTCTGGAGCCCAACGCCCCGCTCCAACAGTTCGCGGCGCAGCGCGGGCGCGTTGATCAGGTTGCCGTTATGGCCGATGGCAAGCGGGCCATCCATCGTCTCCACAATATAGGGCTGTGTGTTGCGCAGCTTGGGCGCGCCTGTGGTCGAATAGCGATTATGCCCAATCGCCATATGCCCCTGGAGATGGCGTAGGTTGTCCTCATTAAAGACCTGTGAGACCAGCCCCATGCCTTTGTGGACGTGTGCCATATGACCGTCGCAGGTGACGATACCCGCAGCTTCCTGGCCTCGATGTTGCAGCGCATAGAGGGCGAAGAAGGTGCGGCGAGCTACCTCGCGGCCTGGCGCATAGATGCCAACGACCCCACATTCTTCGTGTGGCTTGTCATCTTGTGAATTTTCAAGGGCGACTGCGGTCTGATCCGCGTCTGGAAAAACTTCTTCATGCGGGAACATGGCCCCTAACTCCTTGATTTACTCATTCTTGGTCGATCTGCCACCGCTGGTCGATTGCCCCGTTGATGTCACATCGCTCAAGGCTGAATCACGCTGCAAGGCGCGCCGCGCGGCCAGCACGTTAGCAATAGCATCCTCTACATTGGGCGCAATGGCTGTAAGATGGCCCATTTTGCGCCCAATGCGGGCACTCTGCTTGCCATACAAATGCAGCTTGACACCGGGAGTGGCGTAGGCCGCGGCCCAATCCGGCTCACCGTTACGCCACAAATCACCCAACAGGTTCGCCATTGCTGCGGGGCGCACCAGGGTGGTTGACCCCAATGGCAATCCACAGATGGCGCGCACCTGCTGCTCAAACTGGCTGGTGAGTGCTGCCTCGATGGTGAGATGGCCGGAATTGTGCGGTCGCGGCGCAAGCTCGTTGATCAAGAGACGGCCATCACCGGCCCAAAAGAATTCTACACACAGTACACCGACCACGTCCATTTTCTCTAGCACTGCGCGCGCCAGTTCCACGGCTTGTGCCGCCACCGGGCCGGGAATACGCGCCGGGGCAATGGTGAGGTCGAGGATATGGTTGCGATGGATATTCTCCAGCGCACCGTAGTGGGCAAAACTGTCGTCAAGCCCGCGCGCCGCCACGACAGAGAGTTCGTGCTGGAAGCTGATAAAGGCTTCGAGGACGGCAGGTTGCCCGCCGAGCGTTGCCCACGCATCGCCAGCTTGGCTGGCCTCATCAATGCGAACCTGCCCCTTGCCGTCATAGCCAAAGGCTGCGGTCTTGAGTACGGCGGGCGTACCAACCTGGGCAAGAGCGGCCTCAAGTTCTACTTGTGTTGTGACCAATGCAAATGGGGCGACAGGAAGCCCTGCCGAGGCTAGAAACTGCTTTTCGCGCGCTCGCTGTTGGGCGGTATGCAGCACAGTTGCGCCGGGTCGCACAGGGACGCCCGCGGCTTCGGCGACTTTTGCTACGAGTGCGGGGACATTCTCAAACTCAAAAGTGACCACCTGCACATGCCGCACAAAGTCAGCCAGGGCGTCTTCATTCTCATAATCTGCCACCACCTCGCGATCGGCGACTTGCCCGGTGGGGGAGTCGCGGTCGGGGGAATAGGTGTGGATGCGGTAGCCCATTGGCCGCGCGGCGAGCGCCATCATGCGTCCCAGTTGGCCGGAGCCAAAGACGCCAATGGTCGCGCCCGGCAGAATAGGTTGGTGCTTGTTGGTTGTCATAAAACTCAGGCCGGATCGTCCAGTGTTAAGACTTCATCTAGCACCTGTGCGGCGCGTTCGGCGCGGAAACTTGCCAGGGCGACGCGCAGAGCAGGATGCGCTGCCCCGAGGATGGCAATGGCAAAGAGGGCGGCATTGGTTGCACCGGCGCGACCAATCGCCATCGTCGCGACCGGAACGCCCGCGGGCATCTGCACAATTGAAAGCAGCGAATCGAGGCCATTGAGGGCGCGGCTTTGGATGGGGACGCCAATCACCGGCAGAAGCGTGTGTCCTGCCACCATGCCGGGTAGATGGGCCGCGCCGCCGGCTCCGGCGATGATGACCTGGAGGCCGCGGTTCTCGGCCTGATCGGCGTATTCGACCATCCATTCGGGGGTGCGATGCGCCGAAACGACGCGACATTCATGCGGCACGTTGAAGTCGCGCAGCATCTCAGCCGCGTGACGCATCGTTTCCCAGTCGGACTTGCTGCCCATAATGACGCCGACTAGCGGGGTGGGTTCACTCACGGTTTTCTCCTCTTTCATCCTTCATCCCTCATCCTTTTCTGCATGGCTTGGGCGATGCGCGGGGCGGCAGGCAGATCGCCTGGGATGAAGGCGCGCTGGGTGATCATTTCGTAGGTGGTGATATAGCGTTCGGCAGCCTGGACAGCCAATTCGGGCGGCATGGGGAAGGGTTCGCCATCGCCGCGGTAGCCTTGCGCTACGTAGTAGAGGCGGATGAACTCCTTGTCGAAGTTCTCCGGCTCTTCGCCCGCGCTGTGGCGGCTGGCATAGGTGTCAGCGCGCCAGAAACGGCTGGAGTCGGGTGTGTGAACCTCATCGATCAGCACGAGCTTGCCTGCGGCATCCACGCCAAATTCATACTTGGTATCCACCAGGATCAGCCCGCCCTGTTGGGCAATGGCTTGGCCGCGCTGGAAGATGGCAATGGCGGCGTCGCTGACATGCTCCCACAGCTTTGCCTCAATCAATCCCCTCGATACGATCTCAGCGCTGGTAATGCGCTCGTCGTGTCCGCCATCGCGGGCTTTGGTGGTGGGGGTGATGACGGGGGTAGGCAGCGGGTCATTCTTGTGCAGGCCATCAGGAAAGTCGATGCCATAGATATTGCGTTCCCCCTGGCTGTAGCGATACCAGAGCGCGGTTTGGGTGACGCCGGAGATGTAGCCGCGCACCACGACCTCGACGGGCAGGGGCGTACAGGCGCGCACAACCGCGACGTTGGGATCAGGCAGGTCGAGCAGATGGTTGGGGAGAATATCTTGCGTCTCCTCGAACCAGAAGGCGGCGAGTTGGTTTAGCACTTGCCCTTTGTAGGGAACCAGCCCCAAGATGCGGTCGAAGGCCGAGAGGCGATCGGTGGTGACAAGGATCAGTTCGTCGCCGCGCCGGTAAATGTCGCGCACTTTGCCCTGGGACTTGGGGCCGAGGAAGGGAAGATCAACACCGTCGAGTGCATAGGGTAAGGCACGGCGCAGAGCGGCTTGGTCAAGCATGGAGTTACCTCATTTTAGGAAGGATGAGTGATGAAGAAGGATTGCTGACTTTCATTCTTCATAATTCATCCCTTTCCGGCGGCGTCGATCATGGAGCGGAAGAGGGGCAGGCCGAGACGGCTGCTGCGCCCTAAGGGATTTTGGATGGGCAAGATATGGTCTTCAGGATGGGGCATGAGGCCGACCACGTTGCCCTGTGCGTTGGTGATGCCCGCAATATCTGCCACGGAACCATTGGGGTTGTCTGGGTAGACGCCACCAATGGGCCTTCCCTCCTCGTCCACGTAGCGAAAGGCGATCAGATTATCTTTCGCCAGCGCGTTGAGCGTGATCTCATCGACCACTTGAAAATTGCCTTCACCGTGGGCTACCGGGCAGAAAATCAAGTCATCGATCTGTGCTAGGTAGGTTGCGGGAGTGTTTGGGTTGACTTGGAGATGTACCCAGCGGCACTCGAAGTGACCGGAAGCATTTTCGGTGAGGGTGACGCGGCGGGTAACTGTTTCCCTGTTGTCCTGCTGCATCGCTGCCGGGTCGCCGGGTAACAATCCGTATTTGACTAGCGTTTGGAATCCGTTGCAGATGCCGAGGACCAGACGCCCGCGATCCACGAATTCGTGCAGTTGGTCTTCAAAGTAGACGCGCAGGTCTAGGGCGAGGCGTGCGCCAGCCCCCAGGGCATCCCCATAGGAGAAGCCGCCGGGTAAGAGCAGCATGGCATAGTCATCCAACTTGCGTTCGCCCTGGCGCAACTGGTTGATGTGAACGATCTCCGGTGCGCCTCCCGCCAGTTCAGCGGCGCGGGCGGCTTCAGCATCGCGGTTGGTGCCGGAGACATGGAGAATCAGAATTTTGGGCCGGCTCATGGGGTGACTCCTTCGGGTTGGCGCGACCAGGCGCTGACCAACTCCGCAACAGAAAGATCGATGGTGGGGGTTCCATCGACGGCAAGCGAGAATTGCTGTCGCTCGGTGACGACGCCCAAGCGCGTGAATGAGGAACCGGCTAGCGTCGCTTCCAGCGCAAGGGCATCCTCTGGCGCGACTTCCACCACCAAGCGTCCGTTGCTTTCGGCAAAGAGCGCACTGATTGGCGAGAGACCAGAGGAGGGAATATCGGCTTCGATACCGAGCCGCCCGCCCAGAGCCATTTCGGCGAGGGCGAGGGCCAAGCCGCCTTCGCTGAGGTCATGGCAAGCGTGGATCAGGTGATTGCACATGGCTTGATGCAGGCGGCGGTAGGTTTCAAGCCCTTGATCGGGCAGGCCAGGCGCTTTGCCTGCTGTGCTGCCATAGAGCGAGTGGAGCAGCGAGCCGCCTAGCTCATCGTGGGTGCTGCCGACCAGATAGAGCAGATTGCCCGGACTCTTGCAGGGAGCAGTCACCGTACAATTCATGTCGGGCACGATGGCAATGGCAGAGATGAGCAGCGTGCCTGGGATGGGAGTACCATTGTATTCGTTGTAGAGGCTGTCCTTGCCGGAGATAAAGGGCGCGCGATAGGCCAGCGCGCCATCATAGCAGCCCTGGCAGGTACGCACGAGCGCACCCAAGCGGTCGGGCAAGGTGGGATTGCCCCAACAGAAGTTGTCGAGAATGGCGAGTTGGTCGGGGTCAGCACCGACGGCAACTGCGTTGCGGATCGCCTCGTCAATGGCGCTGATTGCCATCGCGTAGGGGTCGTTGCGCCCGATCTGCGGGTTGATGCCCGCGCTCAAGGCAAAGGCACGCGTGTGATCCCAGGTGCCAAGCGGTTTCAGGACTGCGGCGTCGTTGGGGCCATCCATTTCGGGACCCCCAAAGGGGCGAACGATGCTTCCGCCGCGCACTTCGTGGTCATAGCGGCGCACAATCTTCTCTTTGCTGGCGATATTCGGGTGGGCGAGCATCCGCAGGAGCAGATCATTCGGCGCATCCTTGATGACCGGGCTAGCCGCGGGCTGAGCCGGTTCACGCCAGAGTGCATTCATATAGCGGCGTGGCAGACCATCGTGGAGGAATTCCATTGGCAGATCCGCCACCACCTCACCCGCATAGCGCACGCGCAGATCGCCATCGCCTGTGAAAGTGCCAAGCACGCTGACCTCGACATCCCAGAGCTTTGCCAGTTCGTGCAAGCGAGGCAGGTTTTCGGAGGGAACGGCGATCACCAGCCGTTCTTGCGCCTCCGATAGCCAGATCTCCCAGGGAACCAGGCCAGGGTATTTGAGGAGGACGTTGGTCAGCTCGACATCCACGCCCAACGACTCACCCATTTCACCTACCGCCGAGGAAAGCCCCCCCGCGCCACAATCGGTAATGGCAGTGTAGAGCGAGGCATCGCGCGCGGCTTCAATCAGTTCGATCAACCCTTTTTCGGTGATAGGGTCGCCGATCTGGACAGCACTTCCAGCCGTCTCACTGGTGTCATGGGTCAATTCAGCAGAGGAGAAGGTGGCTCCATGCAGGCCATCGCGGCCTGTGCGCCCGCCCAACACGACGACATGATCGCCGGCTTGCGGGCTGGTGGGATGGCTGCCGGTGGGCAGCAGGCCCGCGCAGCCGCAAAAGACGAGCGGGTTACCGAGATAGCCTTCATCATAGAGAACGGAGCCGTTGACGGTGGGGAGCCCTAGCTTGTTGCCATAGTCAGCGATGCCCGCGACGACACCCGATGCAATGCGCTGGGGGTGGAGCAGCCCTGCCGGTAGCTGGCTGTGGGGATACTCCTGTGGGCCAAAGCAGAGAACGTTGGTGGCAGCAATCGGGCGCGCCGAGACACCCAAAATGTCGCGCACGACGCCGCCCACGCCGGTATTGGCTCCGCCAAAGGGTTCGAGGGCAGAGGGATGGTTGTGCGTTTCCACCTTAAAGGCGAGGTCATGCGTATCGTCAAAGGCGATGATCCCGGCATTGTCTACAAAGGCGGAGTGCAGCCAAGTGGGATAGACGGCGTCAGTTGCGGCGCGGATATAGGTGCGAAGCAAGCCGTCTATGACCTCCTTGCTGACCACTTCCCCGGTGCTGTCTTCCCAAGTAAAGTCGATTTGGGCGCGGAAGGTTTTGTGAACGCAATGTTCGGACCAGGTTTGGGCGAGCGTTTCCAGTTCAACATCGGTCGGCGCACGCCCCAACTGGTCATAGAAATCCTGGATGGCGCGCATTTCATTGGCATCGAGTGAGAGCAGGCGGCGACGGCTGAGTGCGAGCAGTTCTTCATCGCTCAACCCGGTTAGGGCCACGCGCTCGACTTCCCCGCTGGCAGCGGCGGCGACTCCAAAGTGGGGGATAACCGGCTCCAGGCTGAAATGCTGGACGGTTTCGTTGCTGAGAAGTTGGCGGGCGAGACGGCGCACTTCGGCAGTATCCAACTCGCCTTCGAGTTCGTAGCGTGTGCCGGTGACGACCTCACCCCCCTCGATGCCGATCTCTGCCATGCTGCGCGCAAGCTCGCGTGCGGGGACATCGGTGACGCCAGGACGAAAGGTGACTTCGACGATCTGTTGGCCCGATGCTTGCTCGGATGGTGGCGTGGGCGCATCAACGGATCGCCAGCGGGCCTGTTCGGTGACAGGGTCAACCAGGAGCATGGTACAGAGGCGATTGATTTCGGCCTCGGTTAAGTCATGTTCGATAAAGTAGAGGCGGGCAAGGGTGCAGCCGCGCAGCCCGTCAATGCCCAGTGCGGCAGCGCCGTGGAGGATGGCATTTGCCGCCGAGGCATGTGGACTCTGGACTTCAATACGGATTGGCATGGATCGGTATTATTTTCGTAGTTGAATGGTCCACTTGTAAAGTGCGTGGACTAATTCTTCGACTTGGTTGCGAACGGTCTGGTCGATGATGTTGCCGTCGCTGTCAGCTGCATCACCGGAGCGCACGACCATAATTTCAGGTTTGTTGAGCACTTTGACATCGTTGTGGAGAAGGATATAGCGCAAGTGCTGTTGGGCGCGCACAGTGCCGTAGCGTCCGCCCGCGCCCATGATCGCCGCGGGTTTGCCTTGAATGGAAGGGGGCTGGTCGGGCGTTGGCTGGCGCGAGGCCCAATCTAGCGCATTTTTGAGCACGCCGGTGACAGAGTAATTATACTCCGGGCAGGCGATGAGCAGCGCATCTGCCACATTCAACCGATTTAGAAACTCTTGCACTGCTGCGGGCCTGTTCGGCCCATCCAACTCGCCGTTGTACAAGGGGATCGGCGCGAGATCGACAATGTTGATCGTCATGTAGTCCGGGGCAAGCTCCGCGGCGGCACGCAGCAAGCCGCGGTTATGGGATTTGCGCCGCAGGCTTCCGGCAAAAGCAGCAACGGTTATAGGTTCGGTCACAACTTACTCCTGAAAATAAGGATTGCGTTTGGTTTCAATTTGTTGTCATGCGGGCTGTATCGAACAGTTCACGCTATACAACCAGGGCCATGCCATCCGCACCGGAATCGGCCCCACCTGCTAGCTTTCCTGTCACAGGGTCGATAGTGATGGCATGGACGAGCGCAAAGCCGCCATGACTCTGGGGGATATGCACGATGGGATGGCGGCGGCGTACTTCGGCCAGGACATATTCGGGAATACGCATGTGGGCGCGGATGGCCCCCACCTGGCAATCAATCCGGGGTGCGTGCGTGGCTTCGGTGGCGTTCATGCCGAAATCTAGGACATTGGTGATGACCTGGAGGATCGAGGTGATGATGCGTGTTGCACCGGGCGCGCCCAACACCAGCACAGGCTTATCGCCCTTGTAGACAATGGTAGGAGCCATGCCAGTGGTGCGCGATTTGCGCGGGGCAATCGAATTGGGATGGCCCGAAATGGGATAGAAATTGACCATCGAGTTGTTATACATAAAGCCCATGCCCGGTGTGATGACGCCAGAGGAAGAGCCGAGTGAGTGGGTGAGCGATATGCAGTTGCCCTGGTTGTCTACCACGGTTACTTGGGTGGTATCGGGCGTGCCTGTGGGGGTGAAACTGACCTCGATCTGTTCACCTGCCTTGATGCGGTCGCGCCAGTGAGCGGCGCGCTCTTTCGACATCATCCACTGCTCCGGCACTTCGCTAAAAAGCGGGTCTGCCATGTAGGGGTTGCGGTCGGCAAAGGCGGCTTTCATTGCCATGCCCACGGTATAGATATAGTCAGGGGTATTATGACCCATCGCGGGCAGGTCGAAGCCTTCCAAGATGTTGAGGATGGCAATGAGGGTAGGCCCACCGTGGGGCGAGGCGGCGCTGGTGATGGTGTAGTCGCGGTAGGTTCCGGTGACGATCCTGTCCTCGCGTATCGTATACTCAGCCAGGTCTTCAGTGGTGACATTGCTGCCGTTGGCGGCGAGATCGGAAGCCATGCGCGCAGCGAGATCGCCTGTGTAAAAATCTTCCGGCCCATGCGCCGCCAAGTGTTGGAGTGTCGCCGCGTAGTCGGGATTGCAGATGATTTCGCCCTTGTCATAGGTATCGCCATCGGGTTTGAGATAGATGCGGCTGGCTTCGGCGTGCATGGTGATATAGTCGCGCAGCGAAGTGGCTTCAGGATAGGCAGCCTTGCGCTTCCAGGTGTTGGCGCGGAATTCGCTGACAACCCAACCTTCGGTCGCTACGCGGATGGCTGGAGCGATGGCGTCAGCCCAAGAGATCGTGCCATAGCGTTCGAGAATGGCAGCCATGCCTTTGATCCAGCCTGGAATGCAGATGGAGGTATAGCCGGCGTCGTTGACTTTGCCTTCCAAAAAATAGCCCCAACCGTCTGGATTTGGACGCAGCAGCTTATCTTCCCACATGGTGGGCGAGGTTTTGCTTCCCGCCAGGGCGGGCGCATCGATCCCGACTGGTCGCTGATCGCCTGCCAAGTGAAGGTTGACCAACATATAACCACCGATTCCACAGGAGTGGGGATCCACGATGGCCTGGACAAAGGCGGCAGTCACGGCAGCATCAATGGCGTTGCCGCCCGCCATGAGAACTTTGGCTCCTTCTTCCACCGCGATAGGCTGGGGAGCAACGATGGCATTTGCCATAATACGAACTCCTGCAAGGTGTCTAGTTGGCGAATAGAAGCTGCACAAACCGCGCAGCACAAGGCTGCTGGCAGTA
Organism: Caldilineaceae bacterium; assembly: GCA_020846635.1. GTDB lineage: Bacteria > Chloroflexota > Anaerolineae > Caldilineales > Caldilineaceae > QEUY01. Next base: position 157,803 of record JADLDO010000064.1, on the reverse strand, counting down.
TAGCATGAAATAAACAGAGTGACCGACCGGAGGGGTGTCTGAAAGACAACTGTATGGCGCGTAGATGGGTGGCCTACTTTCGGGAAGTGCAATTTGGCGCGCAAGCTGTACAGCCCTAAAATGGTGGAATAGAACAGATGTTGGGATATGAGCGTTCGTATCGTTACTAGGACTTTTATGATGGGTGATTTTCATGGTTAATGCAGCGCCGCTGATTCTGGCCTCGTCCAGCCCGCGCCGGCAGAGCTATCTGCTTGATTTGGGGTTAGCCTTTTCTGTAGTGCCTGCCGACATTGATGAGACGCCGCTCCCCGGTGAAGCACCGGTGGCATTGGCTGTCCGTTTGGCGAGCAGCAAGGCAGAAGCGGTTGCCGCCAAAGTTGGCAGGGGCGCGAAGGCTGTGATCGTCGCGGCGGATACGGTGGTGGCTCTGGGGCAGATGCTTCTGGGAAAACCGGAGGATGAGGCGGACGCTAGCCGCATGTTGAGGCTCATGCGCGGTTGTTCCCACGAGGTGCATAGTGCTGTGAGCGTGTTGAATCCGGCAACGGGTCACGCGGAGACTGTGGTGAACACCACAACGGTCTGGATGCGCAACTATTCCGACAGCGAGATTGCGCTCTATGTGCAATCGGGCGATCCGCTTGATAAAGCGGGCGCCTATGCCATCCAGCACCCCAGCTTTGATCCGGCGCGGACAATCAGCGGATGCCTCTCTAGCGTGGTTGGGCTGCCGTTGGGAGATTTGCGGGATGTGCTGGCTCGCGCAGGCGTAAGAGTGCCCAAAGATGTGGTGGCAGTTTGTGAAGCGCGAACTCATTTTGCCTGTTGCCAGCGTCAACGTTGACAGGCGCGTGCGCGGGCTGATACACTCGACGTGTTCATGCAATGACTTCCACTCAAGGCGCAACTCCTATCGTTGCGCCTGAGGAATGTGCCGGTCACCGGAGAAGGGAATGCGATTGCCCAACCAGGATCAAGACGAATATCTGGATGACGAATTAGATTATGAGGAGATAGCAGAGCGCGCTGGGCGCAATTTGCCGCGCTCACGTAAGGCCAAGCCCAAGCGCGCTTCGGCGAATTTGTTGCGCGGGATTGTGGTGCGCGCACGCGGCCATCATTATGATGTCGCCATTCTGGGCCAGGAGGGCGGGAACCCTTTGGGCGCGGGCGGGGAAGTGCGCATGGTGGAGGTGCGCGGGCGCTTGCTGCAAGATCGAGGTCGCGATACGTTGGTGGCAGTGGGCGACTATGTGTGGATTGTGCCGGTCGGCAAGGATCGGGGGCAGATTGAGCGAATAGAGGAGCGTGAAAGCGTCTTAAGCCGCCAGCATCCTGGGGTTTCTGTGCCTGCCGAAGATGTGATCCTGGCGAACCCTGACCAGGTCTTGGTGGTCTTTGCCATTGCCGAACCCGATCCCCATTTGCGTATGCTCGACCGCTTCTTGGTCATTGCCGAAGCCAACGAACTGCCCGCGATTATTTGTATCAATAAGCTGGATTTGGCGAGCGCCGAAAAGGCCGAGGCGCTTTTTAGCCTTTATAGCACGATTGGCTATACGGTTATTTATGCCAGCACTGTCACGGGTGAGGGGATTGATGCTTTGCGAACGCAGTTGAGCGACCGTGTCACCGTGATCAGCGGCCCCAGTGGTGTGGGCAAGAGCAGCCTGCTCAATGCCATCCAGCCTGGGTTGAATATCCAGATTGGGGATATTAGCGAGGTGATTCACAAAGGGCGGCATACTACGCGCGCGGCACAGCTCTATGCCCTGCCGTTTGGCACTGATACCTTTGTGGCAGATACACCGGGGATTCGTGAGTTGGGGCTTTACGAGATTGACGAGCAAAGCCTCGGCTTCTATTTTCGCGAGTTTGTGCCCTTTATCCATGATTGTCATTATCCAAATTGTACCCACAACCATGAGCCGGAGTGCGCGGTACGCAAGGCTGTGGAGATGGGGGTCATTTCCCTGGAACGTTATGATAGCTATTTGCGTTTGCTCCACGGTGAAGAGTAGGCGCGCAGGCGTGGGGCCAGGAATCAGAGAGCGCAGCAGAGACAAAACATGATGGATCATTTATTGGCAGGGTTGAACCCACAGCAATCTACAGCCGTTACGACTGTTCACGGGCCTGTGTTGGTTTTGGCAGGGCCTGGTTCGGGCAAAACGCGCGTGCTGACCCGGCGCATTGCCTATATGATCGATGAGGCCCAGGTGGCACCGTGGCATATCCTGGCGGTGACCTTTACCAACAAGGCCGCGCGCGAGATGCGCGAGCGGGTCGAGTTGATCTTCGAGGACAAGTTTGGCAAACCGGAGCCAGGGAAACCGGCGCGCTTGGGCGGGCTGACCATCGGCACTTTTCACAGCGTTTGCGCGCGGGTGATGCGGGTGGAGAGCGCGGCGGTGGGCTTTACGCGTGATTGGGTCATCTATGATACTGCCGACCAGTTGTCATTGATTCGTTCGCTGCTGCGTGAGATGAACCTGGATGAGAAAAAGTACAGCCCTCAAGCGGTTCGGGCGCATATCAGCACACAGAAGAATGAACTGATTACGCCAGAAAATCACAAGTCACAATCCTACTTTGACGAGATTGCCGGACGAGTCTATCGCCGTTATCAAGAGGCGTTGCAGAGCAACAATGCCTTTGACTTTGACGACTTGTTGATGCGTACCACCATGCTGTTCCGGGACAATCTGGAGATTCGGGCGAAGTACCAGCAGAAGTGGCAGTATCTCTTGGTGGATGAGTTCCAGGATACGAACACGGCGCAGTATGAGTTGCTGCGGCTGCTGGCAAATGAGCCGCATGGACAGCGCAATCTCTTTGTCGTGGGTGATGAGGATCAATCTATTTACCGTTTCCGTGGGGCCGACTATCGCAATGTGGTGCGTTTTCGCAACGAGTATCCAGAGGCGAAAGTGGTGCTGCTGGAACAAAACTATCGCAGCACGCAAGCCATCTTAGATGTCGCAAACGAGGTTATTGCCAAAAACCGCAACCGGACGCCTAAGAAGCTGCATACGGAGAACGAATCGGGGCTTGCCGTCTCCCTCTATGAAGCCTATAACGAGGTAGAGGAAGCGGCGTATGTTCTCGACGAGATCGAGCGGTTGGTGAGGTCGAGCGTCTTTGGGACGGGCGATGTGGCAGTGATGTATCGCACCAACGCACAAAGCCGCGCGCTGGAAGAGGCCTTTGTCATGCGCGGCATGAAGTATAAATTGGTCGGCGGGACACGCTTCTATGAGCGCAAAGAGATCAAGGATGCACTGGCCTATTTGCGGCTTGTACACAATCCAACGGACAGCGTGGCATTGGATCGCGTCATCAACGTACCCGCGCGCGGGATCGGTACCAAGACCTATGAGGTGCTCAAAGAGTGGGCGCGTGATATGGGGGTCAGCGAGTACATTGCGCTGCAAGTGCTGCATCATGGGCCGGAAGTCGTTGCGCGCGCACACAATCTCTTTCTGCCCACGGTTGCCTATGAAGCGCCGCCTTTGGGCAAGCGGGCAGAGAACGCGCTGGTGGACTTTATCGCTTTATGGGAAGGCTGGCTTACGCAATACCAAGTCAACAGCTATGGCAGCGTGGCGGATCTCCTTGACACGGTGCTGCAGCAGTCGGGCTACGTAGATTCGCTGCGCGATGGGACAGACGAAGGTGAAGATCGCTTTGCCAACGTTCAGGAGTTGCGCGCGGTCGCTTCACAATACCAGCCTGGGATGGTGGGGTTGGAGGAGGGGCAGAATGCCTTGAGCCAGTTCCTAGAGGAAGTGGCGCTGGTGAGCGATGCTGACAGTATTGAAGAGGGGGCGGGTGTGGTGACGTTGATGACGCTGCACACCGCTAAGGGATTGGAGTATCCGGTGGTCTTTATGGTGGGGATGGAGGATGGTATCTTGCCTCACCAGCGCAGCATTGAGAGTGGCGACCGGGAGGATATGGATGAGGAGCGGCGGCTCGCTTATGTGGGCATCACCCGCGCCAAAAGGCGGCTTTACTTGGTTCATGCACACAAGCGCGGCCTGTGGGGCACAAGCGAAGTCCAAAAGCCCAGTCGCTTTTTGGAAGATATTCCGGCGAACTTATTGACAGGCATGGTGGATCGTCGGGCGCGGCGTGAAGCTGCCTATGATCGCTCGACACGTTGGGAAAGCGGTGGACGGGATAGCCGCAGGCGGCGCGACAGCCAGATCGAAGACACGCACTGGGATAGTGACACGAAGCGCCAGCCATCATCTACGCGGCAATCGTATTGGACACCGGAGAAGCGTGACAGCGTGCCCACGCGGCGCAGCAACGCTGCCTCTGACCCTGACTTGAATAAGCGGCGCAAGCCAACGAAAGCAACACAGTTCAAATCACGCGATAGCGTGCAACATGCCAAATTTGGAGTGGGAACGGTGGTGGAGAGCAATATGGTCGGGAGTGAGGAAGAAGTTACGGTTGCCTTCCCTGGCATCGGGATCAAGCGTCTGCTCGTGTCGATGGCGGGGTTGAAGAAGCTATGAGCCAGCCCGGTGATGAGACGCCGCCACACGCTGCTACGCCCAAATTGCCTGCTGCTCCACCCGCCGAACCAGTGCAAACGCCTGCGCCCGCCAAAAAGCCAGCAGCCAAAGTATCGCGAAAAGAAGTGTTGCCTGGCGAGTCGCCGCTAGACGAACCAGTTTCTACAAAATTGTGGCTTAAAGAATCACCGCCGTGGGGGCTGGCGACCAAAGCTATTATTACCTGCGCCATCCTGATCTTGGGGGCTTTGGTTATCTGGCGTTTTCAATTTTTGCTTACACCGTTGGTGCTCGCCGCTGTGATCGCCTACCTCATCAATCCGCTGGTGAGTTGGCTCCAGGTCAAAACGGATATTAAGCGCGGCTATGCAGTGCTCATCGTCTATGCGTTGTTCCTCTTGGTGGTAGGGGGGGCGAGCGTTTTCCTGGGGCTGGTGATCGCCGAACAGTCGGTGCGGATGTGGGAAGCGCTGCCCGAATTTCTGCCGCGCTTGGTCGATGCTGTGCAGGAGCGCACGCAATCCTGGGCCTCTATTCAGTGGACATTTGGCCCCTATGTCGTCGAGCCGGGCGCTGTGTTTGATAGCATCGACTGGGAGAGTTTGGCGGCGGAACTTGGCAATAGTTTGCAAAGTGTTTTGGGGCGCAGCGGCCTATGGCTGGCGAACGTGGCGACGGCTACGATTAGCACGCTAGGCGATACGCTGTTTGTGCTGATTGTCTCTATCTACCTGGCGATGGATGGGCCGCGCATTGGCCGCGGCATTGGCGAACTGGCTCACCAACCGGGCTATCGGCGCGATGCCGAACGGCTGATTCATGAAACGATTGCAGTTTGGAATGCCTATCTGCGTGGTCAAGTGATCCTGGGTATTGTCATCTTTGTGATAGTCACCTTTAGCCTGAGCGTTTTGGGCGTGAACAATGCGTTGGAGTTGGGTCTTCTCTCCGGTGTTCTGGAATTTCTACCCATCATTGGCCCCTTTATCGGGACGGGAGCCGCGGTCATTATGGCTTTGGTGCAAGCCGGCAATCCGTGGGGGCTGTCACCGTGGGTTTTTGCACTGATCGTGTTGGGTGTTATGGTTCTCATCCAGCAAATTGAGAACGCTGTGTTGGTGCCGAGAATTGTCGGAGATGCACTCGACCTCCATCCGCTGGTCGTGCTGATCGGTGTGTTGATGGGTACTTCGTTGGCCGGGTTGCTGGGAGCCGTGTTGGCTGCGCCGGTGGTTGCGACCATCAAACTCATTGGGACATACGTGTGGCGCAAGATGCTGGATCTGCCACCGTTTCCAGACAGACCACCCGACAAGGACCCCCTGGCGGCAAAGAATGACGACAGCGGTATCCTGTCGCGGCTCGCTGACCTGTTGGGCGCAAAAGCGCCACGCGCGTAATCCCTTTGATGCCAAATCCTGACCATACGCAAGGCGAGGAATCCAGATCATGCCTACACCTGCGCTTTATCCGCTGACGTTTTCGCCGGTATTCAAGGATTACCCCTGGGGAGGGCGCAATTTGGCGACGCTCCTGGGACGCACGATTCCCGATGGTATTGTGGCGGAAAGCTGGGAGATTGCCGACCACCCCAATGGCGCTAGTGCCATTGCCAATGGCGCGCTGCAAGGCGCGACTTTGCAAGAGGCGTTGGCAAAATGGGGAACGGACCTGGTGGGCAGCCGCAATGCTGACGATCTGGCGCAAGGGCGTTTTCCGCTGCTGGTCAAATTGCTTGATGCCAATCGTTGGCTTTCGGTGCAAGTCCATCCCGATGATGCCTATGCGCGCCAGCATGAAGGGGAGTCGGGTAAGACAGAGATGTGGGTCGTGCTTCATGCGGAGCCTGGAGCCGAATTGATCTACGGCTTTGCGCCGGGTGTAAGCCGCGAGCTTTTTGCGGAGGCAATCGAAGCAGGGGAGACAGAGCGTTGGCTGCATCGCATGCCGGTACAGAAAGACGATGTGATCTTTGTGCCGACCGGGACGATTCATGCGCTGGGGCCTGGGATTCTGGTGGCAGAGATTCAGCAGAACAGCGATACGACCTATCGCATTTATGATTGGGGACGCCCGCGCCCCTTACATATCCAGCAGGCTTTGGATGTATTGGATTTTGGTTTGGTGGAGCCGGAAGTCAAGCCCCCTGTGGTTGTACCCGACTCGCAAGTGCCGACTGAAGTGATCGGCGAAAGTCGCTATTTTCGTACTGAGCGGCTGCGGATGAGCGCAGGGAATGGCTGGGCGGGCCAAACGGACGGCAGAATGTTTGAGATTTGGGGCGTGTTGGCGGGCGAGGCAACGCTCAATTGGGCGGGCGAGCCGCTCACCCTTGCCGCGGTCAGTTGGATGTTGATTCCGGCTGGGCTGGGTGAGTTTCGCGTGACCGCTGCAAGTGACAGTGTGCTGCTGCGGGTTGTCACTCCCTGAGGTGGAGGGATGAGTGATGAAGGGTGAGGGAGTGACGGCTGATCTGGTGATCCGGGGTGGCACTGTTATCACTGCCAGTGGCCCAATTTTGGCTGACGTAGCGATTGTGGGGGAGACAATTGCTGCGGTGGGGTTGGATTTGGCGGGCAAACGGCAGCTTGACGCCACCGGCTGTTATGTCATTCCCGGCGGGGTTGATCCGCATGTACATCTGCAATTGGCGTTGGGCGGGCGCGTGAGCGCCGATAGCTTTGCCACAGGCACGATAGCCGCAGCCTGCGGCGGCACGACCACGGTGATCGATTTTGTCGATCCGATGCCGGGCGAATCGCTGCATGATGCGCTGGCGGCGCGGCGTGCCGAGGCCGATGTCGAAGTGGCGATTGATTATGGCCTGCATATGACCATCCCCACCTGGCACGCAGAAGACAATGGCTCGATTGCAGAAATTCCTGCTGTGTTGGCGGCAGGGTGCTGTACTTTTAAGCTCTATCAAGCCTATCCACGCATGATGCTGGATGACGTGGCATTGCTGCGTGTTTGCCAAGCGGTGGCGAGGACGGGTGGGCGAGTTGTGCTGCACAGCGAGACGGGGCCGCTGTTGGATCTGCTGCGTACACAGGCTGTAGTCGCGGGGCATACAGAGCCGATTTGGCATGAGCGGACGCGCCCGGCGCGGCTGGAAGCCACGGCGATCCATCGTGCCGCCGAGATCGCACATTTGGCCGGTTGTCCATTGCACATTTTTCACGTAGGCTGTGCCGAAGCGGTGGCAGAGATTCAGGCAGCAACGGCGCGCGGTGTGCGAATTACAGGGGAAAGCTGCCCACAGTACCTTTTGCTCAACGCGGATGAACATTTGGGCGGGCCAAAGGGCGAACTCTTTGTGTGCGCGCCTCCCCTGCGCACGCGGGAGGACCAGGCAGTCTTGTGGAGGGCATTGGCGGATGGCACATTGGCGATGGTCAGCACCGACCACTGCCCCTGGCTTGAGGGTGAGAAACGTCAAGCGGATTTCACATTGATCCCAGGTGGCGTACCGTCGATTGAGGCGCGTTTGGCACTGATCTACAGCGATGGGGTGTGCGGCGGGCATCTGTCCCTGTCGCAGTGGGTTCAACTCTGCTGCACGCAGCCTGCACAACTAATGGGGTTGCAGCGCAAAGGTCAGATTGCGCCGGGTTTTGATGCTGACATTGTAATCTTCGACCCGCAGCGGCTCAAGACACTTTCGCCCGCGACGTTACATGAGCATGCGGGATGGACACCTTATGACGGTCATGCTGTGACGGGCTGGCCTCGAACTGTACTCTTGCGTGGGGAGGTGATTGTGCTGGACGAGCAATATGTTGGGAGCAGCAACGGGCGCTTTGTGGCGCGTGGTTGGGTGGCATAGCATTCATGTTCCTCTTTCTTTCGAAACTACTTCCACTGTTTGTCTACCCTGTTGGTCTTGCTTCGATTCTTCTGGTTGTTGCGCTGTTGATGTACAAGCACCGCCGCGTGCAGCAAGTCTGTATCGGGTTGGCGTTGGGTCTGCTGCTGGCCTTTGGCAATGAGTGGGTGGCGCACAGGTTGGTCAGTTCACTCGAATGGCGCTATCTACCGCAGGGCGAATTGCCCCAGGCGCAGGCAATCGTACTGTTGGGGGGTGGGACGCGGCCTCACCTGCCTCCCAGACCCATGTCGGAGATGAATGAGGCGGGCGACCGTGTTGGCTATGCCGCCAAGTTATACCATGAAGGCAAGGCTCCCTTTATTGTGGTCAGTGGCGGCTTTATCGAGTTTTTTGGCTCAACCGTACCCGAAGCGGATGCAATGCAGGAACTGTTGATGGCCTATGGCGTGCCCCAAGAGGCCATCGTGCGCGAGGATCGGTCGCGCAATACCCATGAGAACGCGCTCTATGTGCGTGAGATTGCTGATGCGAGGAGTTTTAACCAAATTCTGTTGGTCACGTCGGGGCTGCATATGCCTCGTTCTGTGGCGATTTTCGAGCATCAGGGCTTTGAGGTGCTGCCTGCGCCCGCCGATTTTTTGGCGACCTGGGATGTCGAAGGGCGGACATCCGATCTGGGGGTAGATGGTTGGGTGTTGAAGATTATCCCCAATTCCGAACGGCTCGATTACTCTACGCGGTCGTTACGGGAGTATATTGGCATGGTTGTCTACCGGCTGCGCGGGTGGCTGTAGCGTACATGCCTGGCGATAACTCTCCCGCGCCCAAAGGGCTCCCGTCAGAAGCTTCCAGGAGGGTGTATGAGGTCGGGCGCGCGCACTGTAAGCGGCTTTGCCAATGGTATGGCAACTTTCGAGTATAATGGAAGGCTCAGGCAGTGGGATAGGTTGGCAGTTGGAGTCGTGTGGCATGCTTGTGAAGCATGGCGCACGAAGATCATAGCAGAGGATAATGGCAAAGGATAAAGCACGTCAGGGTCAATCAAGGACGCATCAAGCGGCAGGGCATCGTGCCCAGGGGGCCGGAACTGCACGCGCAACGCAGCGCGACGAGCAAGGCGCAATTTACAAAGATTGGGGTGGGCGGCTGGCGGTGGCGCTGACGATGCCCAATACCTATTATGTGGGCATGAGCAGTTTGGCGCTGCAATTGCTCTATGCCATGTTTAATCGCGACGACGATGTGCTTTGCGAACGTTTTTTCTGGGAGAAAGGCGCGGCCCAAGCGGGCAAGCCGCTGCTCTCTTTGGAAAACGAACGACCCGCGGCGGACTTTGACCTTTGGGCTTTTACCATCTCGTGGGAGATGGATTATTTTCATGTGGTCGAACTGCTGCGCCATGCGAACATTCCGCCGCTGGCGGCAGATCGGGCCAACAGCAGGCAATGGAACGGCCAGCCCTGGCCGCTCTTGATTGCCGGGGGGCCGGGTGTCACCATGAACCCAGAGCCGGTTGCCCCCTTCTTTGATGCAATTTTGATTGGCGAGGGCGAGGAGGCAGTGCCCCAGTTGATTGAACTCTGTCGCGAGGACATAGACGATCACACCGCATTGTTGGCTGAATTGGATGGCAGAGCGGGCTGGTATGTGCCGAGCCTGCGCCCATCGAACCGGCATCATCCCCACTTTCGCAAGGTCGAGCGGCTGTGGGTGCGTAATTTGCCGGAGTTTGCAACGGATAGCCAGTTGTATACGGGCGACACCGAGTTCTCCAATATGCATCTGATGGAGATTGCGCGCGGATGTGGGCGTGGCTGTCGCTTCTGTCTGGCGGGCTATGTCTATCGTCCGGCGCGCGAACAGCCGTTGGAGCGGCTCTTGGCTTCGGCAGAGGCAGCGGTGGCTGCCGGTCATCGCAAGATTGGCCTGGTGAGCGCGGCAGTGAGCGACCACACGCAGATCGATGAGTTGGCGACGGCGTTGGAGCAGATGGGCGCTAGCATCAGCGCGAGTTCGATGCGCATGGACCCGATCAGCGTGCCGTTGATCAAGGCGATGGCCGCGGGGGGCACACAAAATTTGACGGTTGCCCCGGAGGCAGGCAGCCAACGGCTGCGTAATGTGATCAACAAGACGCAGACGGAAGAACAGATGATGCGGGCGATTAGCCTGGCGCAAGAGTTCAACTTTGCCCAACTCAAGCTCTATTTCATGGTGGGGCATCCGACGGAGACCGACGATGATATTCAGGCGCTGATTGACTTCACATTGGAGGCACGCAAGCGCTTCAAGCGGCGTATTGCCATCAACGCCACCCCCTTTGTGCCTAAGGCGCATACGCCCTTTCAATGGGAGGGGATGGCTTCGACCGCAGATCTGCGCAGCCGCCAAAAGCGTATCCACATGGCCCTGGCGCGCCAGGGTGTCGATGTGCGCGCCGATGCGCCCGATTGGGCAGAGGTGCAGGCTGTTCTGAGCCGGGGCGACCGTCGCTTGGCGGAAGTTTTGCTGGCGATTCCGGCGGGGGGGCTAACGGTACGCAGCTTCTTCCAGGCGATGGAGGACGCCGGCTTGGAGAAGGATGATTATGTGGGGGCATGGGCGGTAGGCGATGCGCTGCCGTGGGACGTGGTGCAAAGCGGTGTCAGCGAAAGTTATTTTCACTATGAACTCAAATTGGCGGCACGCGATGAGACGGGGTTGAGCTGTCCGCCGGATTCTGCGGGTTGCTTGAGCTGCCATGCCTGTGATACCGAGTGGGCCTTCCGCTATGGCAACAATGCGAATCGTCCCATCCCCGCGGCCAAAGGAGGCCCCTGGCGTGCCCAGGATTGGCAGCCGTGGAGCCATCTAAAACGAGAACAGCAGATCGTATCATCTACTCATCCCACGACTGTTTCACCCATCGAGTTGAGTTAGCCCAAGCCATGCACCGAGTGACCCATCCGAATGGGGTTGTAACCTATACCTTTGATTTGCTGGCGGACTACCCTGTGCTTGTGCATGTGAGCACGCGTCATGGGGGTGTGAGTCCAGCCCCGTGGAACACATTGAATTTCAGTGTGGCGCGCGGCGATACGCGCGAGCGGGTGGAGGAGAACCGGCGGCGTTTTGCCGAGGCCGCGGGCATCAACCCGGCGCATGTGACCCATGCGCGCCAGGTTCATGGTACAGGCGTGGCTAAGGTCGATTGGGAGCAGGTGGGGGAGACGCTGGATGGCATTGATGCCCTGGTCACGGATGCCGTAGGGCTTCCACTCTCCACGGTCTTTGCAGATTGCGTGCCCATTTTACTCTATGATCCCAGCGCGCACGCGTTGGGCATCTGTCATGCCGGATGGCGCGGGACGGTCAACGGCGCTGCTGTGGCGATGCTGTGGGCCATGCAAGCGGCCTATGGCAGTGACCCGGCGCAGATGATCGCCTGCATTGGCCCCAGTATCGGGCCGGAAAGCTACCAGGTTGGGGAGGAAGTGCTGGCGATGGCCCAGGCCAAGCTCCCCAATGCAGATCAATATTTCCACTTCCCAGATGGGGAAGCCGCCCGCCCACACTTTGATCTGTGGCAAGCGAATGTAGGGCAGTTGGTGGAGGCCGGTGTGTTGCCGGAACAGATTGAGGTCAGCGGCATCGACACAGCCCAACATACTGATGATTTCTACAGCCATCGGGCAGAACAGGGGCGCTGTGGCCTGTTCGCGATGATGGCATGGTTGTCCCCAAAACCATAAAACTCGCAGACAAAAGACAAACGAAGGGTAGCGGAGATCTATGGACAGGCGATGGCTTCGAGTAGGCGGCTGGGCATTGATTTGGGCAGTGGGGTGTGCGCTCTGGTGGTGGAGTGGCGAGCCGACGGCAACGGCTTCGAGCAACAATTGGACGATTCCTCCTGTACGACCGCAGCTGACCAATCCTCGTTTTGAATGTGCAGATGGCTATACCGCGGGGGTCAATCCGACTGGGGAGGAGACTTTGATCCCCAATGGATGGACGGCTGTCTATGCCCTCGGTTCGCCGCGCCTGCTGAGTGTGCGACTTTCTATTCTCCATACGTGTGGCACATCCGACGAGGGGCGCTGGATCGAGCGAGCCTTTGGAGGCGGTTATGACAGCCTTACGGTGCGCTCACAGGATCTCGAGAGACTGCCGGAGCCTGGGAAGCCCTTTGATGTGCTCCTCTATCATCAAGTCCCTGCGACTATTGGGGGAGCCTACAGCCTGAGCGCTTGGATGTCTAGCAAGTGTGGCAATGATAACCCGGTGGATTGTCCTGACGGGAATTATATTGCGAAAGCCATCGGTATTGATCCTTATGGGGGCACAGATCATAACTCCCCGGCGATTGTGTGGGTGGAAAATCGCGGGAATCTTGGCTGGAAGAATCTGTACACCAGCGTCACAGCGTTGGCTGATACGATTACCGTCTTTGCGCGCATGACCAGCCCCTTTCAGTTTCATGGCAACCTGGGCTTTATGGACGAATTTAGCCTGGTGCGCGCGCCACTTTCGGCAATGAAAGCGTTGCCAGGGACGGTCGAAGGGGGCCGTGAGATTATGCTGAATTGGGAGGGACAGCAGTCGGCAGATGTTGTGGAGATTGGGGGAACCTATGAACTGCTTTTTGACGTGCAGGCGCGACCGCTGCCCAGCGGTGAGTGGCGTGATCTGCTGATCGGCGCGACTGACCCAATGAGCATGACCTTTCAGGCTCCCTGTGTGGATAGCTCCTACGAATTTCGGGTGCGCGCGCGGGCTGAACAGCCACCTGCGCCACCCGAAGGTATTGCCCCCAACCATCGCTATCCGGGTGTGTGGAGTAAGCCGCAGGTCGTGACGTTTACTGCGCCTGTCGTGGCCCCTATCACGCCTACGCTGCCGATTACAGTGACACAGGGCATGACACCGAGCCTGTATCTGCCGATGGCGGGGAGCAATAAGAGATGCTAGGGGCTTTGTGCCAGGCGATACAGCCTCCTTTTCAGAGGAGGTATTGACTGGTACAATAGTGCAACGAATCTTGAACGTAAACGTAGTGTAATAGAAGTCGTGTGATAGAAAGAGGGTGGCGGTGGAGAGTGGCACGCCGGCGGTTATTGCGGCGAATCTTGCGATGGTGCGGCAACGCATTGCTGCCGCGGCCCAACGTGTGGGAAGAACTGCCAGTCAGATTACGTTGGTGGCGGTGAGCAAGACGCAACCCTTTGAGGCAATTGAAACGGCTTATGCGGCGGGGCAGCGTGATTTTGGCGAGAACCGTGTGGAAGAATTGTGGCCTAAGGTTGAGCAGGCCAAGCAGCAGGGATTGGCTGATATTCGCTGGCATCTGATCGGCACGATCCAGAGCCGCAAGAGCGCTAATGCGATTGGCCCCTTTGCGTTGATCCACTCGGTAGACCGGCTCAAGCTGGCGAATCGTCTCAACTGTGATGCCATTGCGGCGGGTACGGTCATGGAGGTGCTCTTGGAAGTCAATGTGAGTGGCGAGGAGAGCAAGCATGGCTTTACGCCGCAAGAGCTTTTGGCCGCGGTGCCGGAGTGTATGGCGTATTCAGGGGTTCGGGTCGCGGGGCTGATGACGATGGCACCTTTTGTGGCTGAAGCCGAGGAGACGCGTCCTGTCTTTCGGCGGCTGCGTGAGCTGCGCGAGCGCGTGACGCTGGAGCATCCGGGGGTGGTGTGGCCTGAACTCTCGATGGGCATGACCAATGATTTTGAAGTTGCCGTGGAAGAAGGTGCGACGCTGGTGCGTGTGGGGTCGGCGATCTTTGGAGCGCGGCAGTATTGATCATTCACGAGTCGATGCGTGACGGCAGTTGACTCTAAAATATAAGCCCATGGGGGGCAGGTGATGGCGGAGATCCGGCAGATTTCATTTATTGGCAGTGGCGCGATGGGCGAGGCCATGATCAAGGGGATGGTGGCGCAAGGTGTGGTGACGGCTGCACAGATCGTGGCAAGTGATCCGGTTGCGGCGCGCCGTGAACAGATGGAAAGTCATTTCGGTGTCAAGACGACCAGCACCAATCTCGATGCAGTGAAAGATGCAGATGTGGTGGTTTTGAGCGTAAAGCCGCAAATTCTGCCAAAGGTGATGGCCGAACTAAACGGCAAGATTCCGGCGACTGCCTTGATCCTCAGTATCGTGGCGGGCGTTCCGATCGCGCCGATGCAGCAGGGGTTAGCGCATGAGCGCATAGTGCGTACCATGCCCAATACACCTGCACAGGTCGGCAAGGGGATGACGGTATGGGTGGCAACCCCGGCTGTGACACCTGAACAGCGGCAGCAAACCCAGGCGATTCTCAACGCTTTGGGGGAGCAGGTCATGGTAGAGGACGAACATTATCTGGACATGGCGACGGGTCTGAGTGGCTCTGGGCCAGGCTATGTGTTCTTGCTGATAGAAGCTCTGATCGATGCGGGTGTGCAGATTGGTTTTAGTCGTGCAGATGCCCTCAAGATTGTGTTGCAGACGATTGACGGGAGTGTGGAACTGGTGCGCAGCACAGGTCTTCATCCCGCTGAACTGAAGAATCGTGTGACAAGCCCGGCGGGAACGACTGCGGCTGGGCTCTTTGAACTTGAACAGAGTGGAGTGCGCGCGGCCATCATTCGCGCAGTGGAAGCCGCGACGCGGCGCAGCGAAGCGCTCGGCGCTCAATATAGCCAGAAAGGTGATCAATGATCGTCATCCAGTTGGTGCTTATTCTTTTGCAGTTGTACAGCTACGTTTTGCTGGCGCGTGCGCTGATGAGTTGGATTCCTAATCTTGACCCCTATAACCCAGCGGTGCAATTTCTCCATTCAATCACCGAGCCAGTGCTAGAGCCGATTCGTAAGCTCGTGCCACCTCTGGGCGGGATGATCGATATCTCGATGATCATCGCCTTTTTTGGGATCATCGTGTTGGAGCAGTTACTCCGCTCCTTAGTGTAGAAGGCGTAGTGCAGAGGGTGTCGTGTAGAGGTCGTCTCCATAAAGGCGGCAGATTGAAACGAGTGGGGTCTTATGCAGGTGATTCAAGGTGGTAACTCCTATGTCGCGCGCGAGCGCTTTGAGGAGTTGGTCCAAGAAGCGCTGGACTCAATTCCTGACGAACTGTGGAATACCATCGATAATTTGGTGGTAACGGTGGAGGAATGGCCCACGCGCGGGCAATTAGGGTCAGCGCGAGTCCAAGCTGGACATACCCTATTGGGGCTCTACGAGGGCGTGCCATTGACTGTGCGTACGCAATACTATGGCATGGTGCCGCCGGATAAGATTACAATCTTTCGCGGGCCGATTTTACGCTTCTGTCCTCCGGGCGACGAGGATGCGATTCGCGCACAAGTCCGCCGCACAGTGCTGCATGAGGTGGCGCATCACTTTGGAATCGACGATGATCGGCTACATGAAATTGGTGCCTATTAGGTTGGTTGCCTGGATGAACGGGCATATTGCCCGTGGCGTGTCTCGCTGCGTTAGTTTGCTCAGTGTTGCGCTCTTGTTGATGGGCTGTGGGCTGCCCTTGCCACTGCCGACACAACTTCCGATTGAGATTCCTGGGATGCCCGCCAATTGGGATGATATTCAGGGCTTGATGGGTGACCTGGGGCTGCCGGATTTGAGCACGCTCGGCAATGTACCAGGGCTAGAGGCACTCTCTGGTCTACAAACGCCGGTGGGTGCTATTGCCTTTCAGGGGCCCGTGGAGATGGCGCTGGCGACGGGGCAGCGGATTCCGGGAACCGACATTCTCTTTGTGGGCGCGGCGGCAGGGGACGACGCAGCGCAGTTTGAAATCAATGGGCTGCGCGCCCCGCGCCGCTTGGGAGATTCGCTCGATTTTGACGGCTCTTGGCCGGGGATGAGTGGCGTGAGCTATCATCTGCGGCTGCGCGTCTATCATCTTGGAGCGGGCCAAGTGCGTGCTGCGGGCGTGCAGCGCTTGGTGATTGAAAATGTGCATCCACAAGCAGCAGCGGTCGGGGCGACTCCAGGCAGCCATGTCATGCGTTTTCCGCACAGTGTGACCACTGCGCCGGGCGCACTGTTTCCCGGCATGACGCTTGGGTACTCCGGCCAAGACGAGCGGGGTGCAATCTTGACTGGGTTGGCAGAGGGTGAGTATCCCTATCGCAAGATCGGTGATAGTGTAGAGTGGACGGGGCGTTTGACCCCTCATCTTGCGGTTGAATATCATTTGCGGTTGTTGTACTATCAAGAAGCCAACGCCACATTGGGCGGGGTGGTAGACGTCTCGCTCCCAGGGCCATGAGGCAGGCTATGACAACAGGCGATTATTCCCCGCTGCTTCGCGACGGAAGCAGCCGTAGCAGTACAGCGCAACATCATTTACCAATTCATGCCCATTACTATGACATCACCGATATAGAGTCGTGGCCTATCGCCGGGCTTTTGGTGCTGTTAGATGGTCAGCAGCAGCCGGTACGTGCCGAGTTGCATCTCTATGATGGACTTGAGCCGCATGTGCAGGACGCGGCGATCCGCCAAGCGCGACTGGTGTTACAAGAAAGTCACCTCGGCGGCGACCCTGTCCCAGTGCGCATCCTTGAGACAATGCAGGTGCGCGAAGAGATGCTGGTGCGCCTACCGCCGGTGGGTACACGCCCCATGAATCATGTTACGGCCTTGCCGTTGGGCCAGTGGCGGCCTTATGGTCTAGCCGCCGTAGGTGTTTTGCTGGTGGTGGCTTTGATTTGGATGGCCGTGGCGCTGCTGGGGGGGCGGGGCGACCCTGAGGGGAACGCAGTTGTACCCAGTGCGCCGGACAGCGCAAACCAACTTGTTGCCGAAGCACAAGAGGAAGCGCCCATCGACACTGGGGGCGGGGCCGTTTCCGAGACGGAAGCTTCAAATGTGCCGGTGGTGAGCAGTGGCGAGTTGTCGCCAAGTCGCAACGCACGCTCGGATCTGGGCATTGGGGTGCCGGTGCAAGTTGTGCCTGGGCTGCAATTGGCGCTTCGCAGCGAGCCGGGCGTTGATCGTGGTCTTGTGATAGGCGCGCTGACCGACGGTGTTGTGGCAACTATTATTGGTGGGCCAGAATACCGCGCTGGTGATACAGACACGATTGTATGGTGGTTTGTCGAGCTTGACAATGGCACTCAAGCGTGGGCCGCAGCGAACACGAGCGACCAAACGTTATTGATGCCGGCTCAGTAGCACGCGTTATCGAAGCTTACAAAATTGTTTGTGATGCTACTCTCTATGCGATCATTTGAACAAGGCCAGACGTGATTGAACCTGACAGCACGCCAACACTGGACACGAGAAAATTGATGCTTCGAGCGGGATTGAGCAGGGCAGCCGCGGCAGTTGTGGGGTTAGCCCTGTTTGTTTTGGCGCTTGAACTGCTCAAAGCGGCAGCCGGTGAACTGGCACCGTTGTTGAGCCAATGGCATGTTTCCGGGCTACGACAGTCGGTTGGATTTGGCTGGCTAGGCGCCTATGTGGTGCTGAGCGGTTCGCCCGTGGCGGCGATAGCGCTGACCCTGTACAGCACAGCGGTGCTCAATGACCTAGCCGCATTGGGGATGATGACCGGCTCGCGCTTGGGCGCTTCGTTCATCGTGCTCTTTGTCGGGTTTCTCTACTACTTGCGTGGGGAACGCCGGGTTGCGAGTGTGGCGATTGGGGTACTCGCCTTTGCGGTCACAGCCACAATCTACCTGCCGGCCTTAGCGTTGGGGGTCTTTCTCCTACAAAGAGGATGGCTGGACGGGATACAGTTTGGCACGCCCGCCGCGTTGGAGTCCGCCATCGATCTTGTTTTTGACCCGATTGTCGTCTGGATTCAGAGCATTGTGCCTTTTTGGGGAGTCTTTATCGCCGGTTTGGCCGCTTTGCTGGGCGCATTCAAGGTGTTCGATTCTGTGTTGCCCGAAGTTGATCCAGAGCGTTCGCGCTTCGCCAACCTTGCCAATGCGATCTACCGTCCGATGGTGATGTTTTTCATCGGCGCGCTTTTTACAAGCATGACGCTTTCGGTTTCGGTTTCGCTGACCCTGCTGGTGCCTTTATCGACACGAGGCTATATCCGCCGCGAAAATATCGTGCCTTATATCATGGGAGCAAACATTACAACTTTTGTGGATACGCTTTTTGCATCCCTGCTGCTAAATTCCCCGCGCGCGTTTACCATTGTGCTGGTTGAGGTGATCTGCGTTAGCTTTTTTTCGCTGATCATTCTTCTCTTTATGTACCGGCCCTATCAGCGAATCATGAACCAGTTGCTCGATACAGTCCTGGCAAATCGTTGGTCCATGCTGACGTTTGTCGCTGTATTGATTGCTGTCCCTTTGTTGTTGCTGTTCCTTTGAGAAAAGGTTGTTTTTGTGAAAGTAGGTGGCGACCCTTCATGGACGTTTTAGTCTATTTTGACGGTGTTCAGCGCATGGCCGCGCAGCGCACCGTTGCACTCTTAGCCGAAAAGTTTAGCTTTAATCTTGATCTACTGGTGTATTTTCCTCTGTCCGACCTTGACCTTTGGAGCGAGATGGTTCATGGTGAAGTGAGGGTACTGACCGCGGAGGGGCCATTCGATCAAGCCGTCGAGAAAGCATGCGCTGACAAGCCGTATGACTTGGTAGTGGCTGCTCCCAATGACCGGCGGGGCTTGGTACGGATGTTGTTGGGGTCGCGCATTGGTCGCTTGGTGGGTGCTGCCCCGGCGACCATTTGGGTTCCGCGAGGTGAGCATATTCGTTTGCAGCGTATCGTGGTCGGGCTTGGCGGCGGCCCACAGAGTGAACATGATGCGCGGCTTGCGGCGCGTCTGGCGATGGCGTATGACGCACGAGTGGAACTTGTACACGTCGTATCGCAGCTTCCCTTGTTTTATACCCGCTTTCGCGACTTTCACACCGTTTTGGAGAATGACGAAACGCTCGCGGCGATGGCTCCGGGTGTGGCGGAATTGCGGCGCGTTTTCAACCTGTTGAAGGCTGAAGGCGTGAAGGTCGAGATGGTTGTGCGCCCAGGAATTGTCTCCGATGTGCTGGCGAGTATTTGCAGTGGCGAAGGCAGGCAGCCGCAAGCAGATCTCTTGGTCATTGGCGCGCATGCTCCGAGCAGCTACGTTGGCACAGACTATCTGGAAAATCTGGCAGAGCAGATTGCGGAGGCTGTGCCATGTGCAACGTTGGTTGTACACCGCAAGTCCGAATGGTCGGAATGGGAGCTTGTGCAGCAGAACAGTGTCCATTAGCAAAGCGGATGTCCCAGCCACCACCAGCAGGTATGAGAAGTGGGCGAATAGATTGAATGTCGCAGCGCATTGTACCTTCAGAGAATGACGAGGACCGGCCTGGATTGCATCGGGTCGCCCACAAACTCCCCAATCGCAGGTGGCGCACATGGCTGATTGGGCGCCCTCTCGCCACCGCGGATGCTGAAGACCAGACCATTGGCAAGACTGTTGGCCTCGCTGTATTTGCTTCCGATGCCCTCTCCTCCACAGCCTATGCAACCCAAGAAATCCTCATTATCCTGGCAATGGCGGGCGCTGCTGCCTTTGGCTTTGCCTTCCCCATCTCTATTGCCATTGTCGTGCTGATGGCGATTGTCACCATTTCCTATCGCCAGACGATCTACGCCTATCCAAACGGCGGCGGCGCCTATATTGTGGCGCGGGACAACCTCGGAGAGCTGCCCGCGCAGATTGCGGGTGCGGCGCTCTTGACCGATTATGTCTTGACTGTGGCGGTTTCGATGTCTTCGGGCGTGGCGCAGTTGGTCTCGGCCTTTCCACTGCTGAGTGATTTTCGCGTGCATACAGCCGTTGTGCTGGTTCTCATCATCATGGTGCTGAACTTGCGCGGTGTGAAGGAGGCGGGGATCGCCTTTGCCATTCCCAGCTATATTTTTGTGGCGACAATGCTGATGACGGTTGGCACAGGTCTTGTGCGCTGGCTGGCAGGTGGGCTAGGGACGGTGGTAGAGCCGCCCCATCTGGAGATCGTGCAGACGCTGCCGGTTGTGTCGCTTTTTTTGATTCTCCATGCGTTTTCCAGCGGCACCGCTGCCCTGACCGGCATCGAAGCCATCTCCAATGGAGTCACAGCATTTCGCGAGCCGCGCAGCCGCAATGCCGCCATTACCCTGGTTTGGATGGCAGTCATTCTGGCTACGCTCTTTTTGGGCATTACCTTTCTGGCGGGTCAAATTGACGCGATACCCTCAGAGGATGAGACGGTCATCTCGCAGTTGGCGCGCACCGTCTATGGGGGGCGTAATCTCCTCTATTTGATTACGATTGGGGCCACCACGCTGATCTTGATTATGGCGGCAAACACCGCCTTCGCCGGTTTCCCGCGCTTGAGCGCTATGCAAGCAGCGGATGGCTACTTGCCGCGCCAGTTGACCTATCGGGGCAGCCGTTTGGTCTACAGCCGCGGCATTGTCGCGTTGGCCTTGCTTGCGTGCTTGCTGATTGTTATCTTCCAGGCTAGTGTCACGGCGCTGATTCCGCTCTATGCCATTGGCGTCTTTCTCTCCTTCAGCCTCTCACAAGCGGGAATGGCGCGGCGTTGGTGGAAGATCGGTCATCTGGCTCCGGGTACGGAACTCGTAGAGCGGGGATCTACCCTGCGCTATGAAGCCGGATGGAAGCCCAAAATGATCATCAACAGCTTTGGCGCATTTTGTACCGCGGTGGTGATGGTGATCTTTGCCGTGACCAAGTTCCGCACCGGTGCATGGATTGTGCTGATTGTCGTGCCGGTGTTGGTGATTATCTTTGAATTGATCCATCGCCATTACAAGCATTTGGCCGAGCGGTTGTCGTTGAGCGAGTTTCGCGCGCCGCGGCGCATCCGTCGCCACCGCGTGGTCATGCCCGTTGGCGGCGTACATCAGGGGACGATGGTGGCGTTGGAATATGCGCGCAGCTTGTCTGACGATGTGACTGCGGTCTATGTGGCGATTGACCCGGAGCAGGAGGCGGCATTTCGTCGTAAATGGAGCGCGTGGGGCAGCAGCACACGCTTGGTTGTGCTGGAGTCGCCCTACCGCACGCTGTTGGAGCCGCTGCTGGAATACATTGAGGAAGTTGCCAGTACCCAATCCACCGACGAAGTGTTGACGGTTGTTGTGCCGCGCTTTGTCCCGCGGCGTTGGTGGCAGCATTTGCTTCACACCCAGACGGCGGTCTGGCTGCGCCTGGCGCTGATGTTCCATCCTGGCGTGGTCATCACGGATATACCCTATTTGGAAGCTGAAGACGCGCTCAAGGAGGGCTAGCCATGCGCGCGATGATTGTCGGTTGTGGAAGGGCTGGAGCAGAACTTGCGAACCAACTGGCGCGCGCCGGACACGCGGTCACGGTGATTGATGTGACAGACAAGGCGTTTTTGAATCTGGCGAGTGACTTCCGCGGCCACTTGGTCGAGGGAGAGGTGCTAAACCGCGATGTCTTGCTGAATGCCGGTATTGAGCAGGCTGACTGTGTGGCGACGATGAGCAACTCCGATGCGCTGAACGCAGTCGTGGCGCATATTGCGGCGACGGTCTTTCATGTGCCGAAGGTGGTGACGCGCAATTACGACCCGCGCTGGATGCCTTTGCATGAGGCGTTTGGGTTGACGGCGGTTAGCTCTGTACGCTGGAACGCTGAAAGGTCGGTTGAGCTGCTGGTGGGCCAGCCCGAAACACCATCACAAACGCTGGGCGAGGGCGTGGCGCTTTATGAAGTGCAAATCCCCAAGACATGGGCAGGCAGAACGGTGCGCGAACTTGTCGATGGGTTGGCTGTGGTCGTGGCTTCGCTGGTGCGTCGCGGGCATGGCAATATGCCCGATCTGGAGATGACACTAGCAGAGGCGGATCGACTGATGGTCAGCGCGACGATTGCTGCTTATACCCAGTTGCAGGCGCGCGTGCGCGCAGGAGCATAGCGATGTTTGTTGTTGTGGCGGGCGGGGGTCGGGTAGGGGCGCAACTTGCCAGTTCGCTCTTGGATCAAGGGCATCGTGTACGCATTGTCGAAGACCGGCGTCATGTCCTGGCGCATCTGCACCATGAATTGCCGACAGAAGTTATTTTCGAGGGCAGTGTGACCGATCCGGGGCTACTCGACCATGTGGAACTGGGCCGCGCCGATGTCGCGGCGGCGTGTACGGCGGATGATGCCGATAATTTGGCCTTTTGCTTTTTGGCGCGCACGCGTTATCAAGTGCCCAAGACGATTGCGCGCATAAACAATCCACGCACTGCCTGGCTCTTTGACGACACATTTCATGTGGATATTTCACTCAATCAGGCCGAGTTTATGGCGGGAATCATTGCCGAGGAGATGTCTCTGGGCGATATGATGACGCTGCTCAAGCTGCGACGCGGGCGATTTATGCTGGTTGAGGAGATTATCCCCGCGGGCGCCAATGTCATCGGTACGGCGATCAAGGATCTGAATTTGCCTGACGAGTGTGTGATTGCGGGCATCATTCGCCAGGGCAAGATGGTGGTGCCGCGCGGGATTACCACGATGGAAGCGGGCGACGAGGTACTTGCTGTGACCGATCGGGCGGGGGCAGAAGCGTTGGCGAGGGTCTTGGGCGCAGACGCTCACGATGTGAATGCTGGATAGGGAAGCAGCGTTGCCAAATCGGTATAAATGAGCAAGTCAAGAGGCTCGCCCACCGCGGGGAGGTTGATCGGGCGCAGGGTTGCATCCTGTTCAGTGCGCTGGAAGGCTGGTAGTTGGAAGACCAAATTGGCGGCTGAGTGGGAGCCGGATGATGGGTCTACCGCGATTTCGATGCGGTAACTGCTGCCGTGGTAGGTTGTCGCCAGCAACCGCCCGCGCAAGAGGACAACCTCATCTTTGTCGCCCCAGGGATGGAAGCCTGCTCCGGTGAGTTGGGTAGGCGGGGCCACGCGTGCTGCCTCTGGGCGCAGGAGCAGCGTCAGATCAGTGGGGCCAACGGGCGCAGCGAGGGGGAACGCCCCTAGGGGCGTATCAACGCCCTCCTTGCTCGGTCGTGCGGGGATTCGGTTTGCAAAGCCCAGAAAACGCGCCACAAAGGGCGTAGCTGGATGGGTATAGACTGCGGTCGGCGTCCCCACCTGTTCAATGCGACCGCGCTGCATGATGACCAACCGGTCGCCCAGGGCCATCGCTTCGTCCTGGTCATGGGTGACATAAAGGGCCGTCACCCCCATCTCTTTGAGGATTCTACGCAGTTCTTCGACCAACTCTTCACGCAGACCCCGATCCAGGCTCCCCAAAGGTTCATCCAACATCAAGAGCGCCGGCTCAGGGGCAAGACTGCGGGCGAGGGCCACACGCTGCCGTTCGCCGCCACTTAATTCGAAGATGGTGCGTGCGCCATAGCCGGGTAGATTGACCAGTTCCAGCATGGCGGCGACGCGTTTTTCTTGTTGGGGGCGCGGCATCCCGGCCATACGCAGCCCAAAGGCGACATTTTCGGCTACGGTTCGATGTGGAAAGAGCGCGAAATCTTGAAACATGAAGCCGAAACCGCGCCGGTGTACTGGCACCTTGATGAGGTCGCGCCCGCTAAAGAGCACGCGGCCCTGGTCAGGTGTCTCTAGCCCTGCTACCACGCGCAGCAGCGTGGTCTTGCCGCAGCCACTTGGCCCCAGGAGGCAGAGGATTTCGCCGGGTTCCACTGCCATGTGGATGTCGATCAGCGCACGCGTGCCGCCAGGATAGGTCTTGGAGATGGCTTCAAGCTGCAAGATGGGGGGCTGCACTAAGCCTGGTGAGGGTGGTGAGTGTGATATAGGTGGTGAGAAAGATGAGGACATGGCGCTGCTTAAAATTCTCCGATGTCATTGAGGCGGAAACGTTCGATGGCGACTAAGCCAATGGCTGATGTGAGCATCAGGATCGTACTCATGGCGAGCGCTTGTCCAAAATTGAGCAGCCCCGGTTGGCTCAACGCTTTGTAGATGACGACGGGCATGGTCGGCAGGTCGGGACGGCTGATGAGCAGGGTCGCGCCGAATTCACCGAGGCTGATGGTGAAGGAGAAGGCAGCGCAGACCAGCACCGCGCGCCCCAAGAGAGGCGCATCGACCTCCCACCAGACGCGCGCCGGAGACGCGCCCAGGGTGGCAGCCGCTTGACGCAAGCGGGGATCGAGGCTGCGCAGCGCGGGCAGAAAGGTACGGATGACAAAGGGGGCGGCGATGAGGGTGTGGGCGATGGGGATGAGCAGCGGTGATGTGCGCAGCGATCCCATAGACACGATATAGCCAAAGCCGAGGGTGACAGCGGACGCGCCCAGCGGTAGCAAGAAGATCGGCTCTAGCAGCGCGGTCGTCCAGCGGCGTGGCTGGGCCAGCAGATAGGCGCTGATGATGCCCAGGATCAGGCTCAAAACGACGGTCTGGGCCGCGAAGAAGAGTGAGTTGCGAATGGCAACGACAGGGGGTGCAAAGAAGGCACTTTGCCGGCGGTTCACGCTTAGCTCGGCATAGTAGGCCCAGGTCAACCCCTGGTCGCCCAGGGAAACGCTGCGCCAGATGAGCGCAAGCAGGGGCGAGAGCAAGATCAGTAGGATGAAGGCCATGCCAAAGCCCAGCGCCAGCTTGTCGCCCCATGTACGCGGCGGGCGCGCGGTGGCGCTTTGCGGGCGTTGTTCGAGGGGCAGGCTGGCGCGTGCCTGCAAACGCGTGTAGAGCGCCATTACAGCAAAGGTGCAAGCCATCTGGATCAACGACAAGATTGCCGCGGCGGGCAAGTTAAAGAGCGTTTGCGCCTGGCGGTAGATCTCGACTTCGAGGGTGGCAAAGCGCAGCCCACCCAGGATGAGGATGACCCCAAAACTTGTGAAACAAAAGAGGAAGATGAGCAGAGAGGCGGCAAGGATGCTGGGCAAAAGGAGGGGCAGCGTGATATGGCGCAATCGTGCCCAACTGCCCGCGCCCAGCATGGCGGCGGCTTCGTCGAGGCGCGGGTTGAGGTTGGCCCAAAAGCCGCCCACTGTACGGATGATGATACTGACATTGTAGAAGGTGTGGGCGATGAGGATTGCCCAGATCGTCTGTTGCAGGCGAATGGGGGGTGCATCGAGGTTAAACCATGCCTGTGCCCACTGGTTGAGCACGCCATTTGGCCCCAGGAGCGCGGCAAACGCCACGGCGACCACGACCGTTGGCAAAACAAAGGGGATTGTAGTCAGGGCACGCAGCAGCGTCTTGCCCCGAAATTCGTAGCGCGCAAAGAGAAAGGCAAGCGGCAGGCCAACAAGCAGCGTGAGCAGCGTGGAGACGGCGGCTTGCCAGGTGGTGAACCATAGCAGCCGCCAAAAATAACCGCCGGTAAAGAGCCCACTGATGTCACCCTCACCCGCGCTGCGAAAGCTGATCTGGAAGATGCGGCCCAGCGGGTAGAAGAAGAAAATTGCCAGAAAGGCAAGCGGCAAGGCATAGAGCAAGCCGCGGGCAAGGGTGCGTGGCGTCATGGCGCAGGGTTCTCCGGTCTGCTAGCGCAGCATGACATTCGTCCAGGCTTCGATCCACGCCTCGCGATTGGCATCGATCTGCGCGGGGTCAACCACTGCGGGGGAAGGCGGGATTTGGCCGAATTGGGTGAACAGTTCGGGCAATGTTGCGTTCTCGTTGGCCGGATAGACAAACATTTGCAGCGGGATGTCATTTTGAAAGGGAAGATCCAGCATGTAATCCACCCACGCCTGTGCCAATGCCTGCTGTTGTGTGCCTTCGATGATGCCTACAAATTCGATCTGGCGGAAGGTGCCATTCTCTGGCGAGATGTTGACGCTGGCGGGTTCCGTTCGTCCGTCGGTGGCGAACAGCACATCGGCGGGCGGGCTTGAGGTGTAGCTCACAACCAGGGGCTTGTCGCCGCTGCCACCAGAGCCCACGGTGAAATGCTCGTAATAGGCAGTGCTCCAGCCGTCGGTGATGAGGACATCGTTGGCGCGCAGCGACTGCCAATAGGCTAAGTAGCCATCTTCGCCAAAGTGGGCAATGGTCGCCAGCAGGAAGGCCAGACCCGGTGAGGAGGTCGCTGGATTCAGGACGACAAGGAGTCCGGCATATTCAGGCTGCGCCAACTCTTCGAGGGTGGTAGGCAGGGGAATCTCATTCTCTTCAAACCAGATACGATCCGCGTTGATGTTGACATAGCCTGTATCCACGGGGAGCAAGCGATGCTCTGGATCCAACTCCAATTCGTCGGGGATCTGTGCCAGCAGCGGCGATTCGTAGGGAGCAAAGACCCCTGCATCGAGCGCGCGGCTGAGAAACGTATTGTCCACACCGAAAAAGATGTCAGCGAGTGGCGCATCCTTGCTCAAGATGATCTTGTTGAGCGCCTCACCGGCGTCGCCGAGTTCGAGGAATTGGACGGTGGCGTTGTGCTCCTGCTCAAAAGCGGTGATGACCTCTTCGCTGATGGTAAAGGAATCGTGGCTTGCCACAACGAGGGTTGCGGGCTGGCTCTCCGCGCCGGTGGCAGGAACGTTCTGGACAGGCTGGCAGGCGGCGAGGAAGATTAGCAGCAGGCCAAACAGTGAAAAAGAAATCGGTCTAAAAAACGCTTTGGTCGATAGTTGTCGCATAACTCCTCCATGAACAAAAAAACCTTGCCCTGATTGGGCAAGGCAAGCGTATGCGGCTCGACGCCTTCCCTCCGCTGGCATTACCCAGATCAGGTTTGACGGGTCGGCGACGGTTGATCGCCCTCTCAGCCTGGCTCCCCAAGCTCCCCGAGATTGAATTGTGGCGACGCAAACTTGTTTGCGGTCACCTAGTACAGAAAGAAGTCTAGCACAAGGCGCGCCGGCTGTCCAAAGATAGCGGAGGTGGGTGCAAAGTGTCCGCTAACTGCCGGTCTTTACCATGATCTGTTCACCCTGTTCAGCGGCACATTGGGGGCAGTAGCGGGGGTCGTCCAGGTGAATTTTGTGCTTGCCACAGATGGCAAAGGTGACTTCGACGCTATCACGCAGGAATTTGCGCTTGACTTCAGCTTCGAGCAGAAGATCGCGGCTGTTGCTGACGATGAGCAATTCCGGCACCGGGCAGCGATCACAGAGGCTGCGACGCCAGGGACGGCTGTTTTCGGGATTGGCGGCAATGAGCCGGCACTCCTCTTTGTTTTTGCCGCGGAAGTAATCTCCATAAAAATAACGACAGTTAACGGGTTTATTCATTGTGGATGCGTTTATGAGCAAATTAGAAAGGTGTCCGCGTTTGTGGACAAAACGACCGCCAGCCCTGTGGCGGCGGTCGTTGACATAAATGGCTTCTACATGCGGAAACGAACCTGAGCTAGTTGGACCAGAAGGGCGGCGTCGCGCCATCTGGATCATCGGGCATATCCCAATCACCCTCAAGGAACTCATCGGGATCGATAAAGAGCAGCGCGGCCAGATATTCCTTGCGCTCTTCCTGGTCGCGCAAGAGTCGCCCAAACTCCTGACCCAGGCGTACCAACATCTCTAATTCTGCTTCTAGGAGATGGAAGTCGTCATGGGAAATGGCTTCACCATCCGGTTCTACAATCTGGAAATTCTCCAGGTAGGTTTGGTAGGAAGCGCAATGATCATCCTCACTCAAGATATCAGCAGGCAGATCGGCGATGGCGGAGTTGTCCCACATGGCATCATGGTAGTTCTGTGGCCCAATGATGGTGAAATCCGCTTCGTCGCTCTCCAGGGAGAGCATATGGGCCATCTGCCGCCGACCCTGATAATCTTCGTTCTCGTCGCCGACTTCTAGTTGGTAGCCCAAGCCGTCGCGGAAACGCAGCATACTGTATTCGTGCAGGACAAAGTGCAGGTCGTCCGCCGCGGGCAGCTCGTTGAAGAAGCCGCGGCCAATGAGCCGCGCCACCAATTCCCAGGTGGGCATGGCCGGACGTGTGCGACGATCCTCCGCAACCAGTTCTTCGGCAAGGAGCGCCAATTGGATATTGCGATGGCGGATGGTGCGTTCGTCGCGCATTTCACGCAGATTGAGTCGGAATTGATAGTTGGCCGTTTCTGCATCTGTGACGTAGATGAGCAGATCGTCCTTGCTTTGGCCGCCTTGCTCATCAAACCAGGCTGTGAACTCCGGCCCAAGTTGAAGCGACCAGGTCTTGCGCTCAATCGAGGCTTCGGCCTGAATGGTCGGGCCACCAAAAAGCTCGATATTGAGCACACGTTCTTCGGGCCGGTTTGTCTGGAAGAACTGGGGGAAGAAAACGATATGTTCTAGCTCATCCAACAACAGAAAGCCACGGCGCGTCTCTTCGCTCGTCAGGGGATGGCGAAAGACGCTGTTCGCCAAGAGATGCGATAGCCACCCATAGCGCCCAGGTCCAACTGGTACAGCTTGAAACAGTTGACCAATCGCCCGATAGACGGCGCTGCGGGCTCCCTTACCTAATGGACGTTGGCCCTCCACCTTTGTAAGGAGAATATCGACGCTCAAAGGTTGCCGTGAAGTACTTAAGGCGTGGGCCACACACGCGGCATAGCTTGGATAGCGTTCGAGTTTGGTCATTCCTGAATCCTTCATCTTCGGTGTAGTCACTCTACTTTTTCATTATCGCGTAGGGGCGACAAATTGTCTATCACGGTTGCACATTCTTCCGGGTCCTTCTTTATGCATCTTTATCCATCCCGATGGATCGAGATAGATGGCGCGCAACCATGCCTACTGTGCATTGCTATAGTATACCACGTCAACGCACAGTTGGCAGGAAGTTTCCTCCCATGCCACAATGAACACAGCAATGAACAGTAGTATACCGCATAACTCTATAGATAGCATGTTGTTTTTCTGTCAATCTGTACAGCAGCGCGATACACCCGTTGGACATAGGAGGGACGATGAGCGGTGATAAGTTGCAGCCTCAGCGGGCGAAGTCTGGCGTGGGGTTTGTCATGGGGCTGCGCTGTCTGCGCTGTGGTCGAGAATATGGCGTGGATGAAATCGAGTATGTTTGCGACTGTCGCCCAAACCAGGGAAGCGACATGGGGACGCTCGATGTGATCTACGACTATGCAGCGATCCGGCAGGTGATTGATCCGGCGCGTTTGGCCCTCGACCCGGACAGCTCGATTGGGCGCTATTGGCCGCTGCTGCCGATTGCGCGGCGCACGAGCCTGCCTCCGCTGCCTGTGGGAGGAACGCCGCTTTTGGAGGCTCCGCGCTTGGCTGCCGAATTGGGGATGCGGCGGCTGTTCATCAAGGATGATGGGCGCAATCCGAGTGCATCGCTGAAGGATCGCGCATCGGCGATTGCTGTGGCAAAGGCGCAGGAACAAGGGCGCTCTGTGGTGGCGACAGCGAGTACGGGGAATGCAGCCGCGGCGTTGGCAGGGCAGAGCGCAGCCGCGGGGCAGGCAAATGTGATCTTTGTGCCGCGTACGGCCCCACCTGCCAAGATCGCGCAACTGCTGGTCTATGGGAGTACCGTCTTGGCGGTGGATGGTTCGTATGATCAAGCCTTTGACCTCTGCACGCAAGCCTGTTTAGCGTTTGGTTGGTATAACCGCAATACGGGCTATAACCCTTATATGACCGAGGGCAAGCGTACAGTGGCCTTTGAAATCGGTGAACAGTTGGCGAGGTGGCTGGCTCACCAGGGTGGCCCTGGGCAGGCGCGCATGGCTGTGCCTGATGCGCTCTTTGTGCCGGTCGGTGATGGCTGTATTATTGGGGGCGTACATAAAGGCTTTAGCGACTTGATGCGGCTTGGGTGGACAGAGCGAATGCCGCGGCTCTATGGTGTCCAATCCGACCAGAGCGCAGCGCTCGCCAATGCGTGGCGCGCTGGACTAGAGGTGCCGGAGCCAGTGCAGGCCACCACGCGTGCTGATAGTATCAGCGTCGATGCGCCCCGCGATGCGGTCAAGGCGCTGCGCGCGGTGCGTGAGAGTGGCGGCGCGTATATCGCGGTTTCGGACGAGGCGATACTGGCGGCGCTGCTGCCCCTGGCGCGGCAGGGCGCGGTCTTTGCTGAACCTGCTGGGGCGGCGGCGTATGCTGGGTTGGTGGCTGCGGCAGCTCAAGAGCTTATTGGTGCGGATGAGACGGTGGTGGTCATCAACACGGGCAGCGGGCTCAAGGATGTGGCCGCGGCGATGTCGATGACAGGCGAGCCCCTGATGGTTCGGCCAGAGTTGGGGGCTGTGCGAGAGGCATTGGCTGGGCGCGGCTTGTAGGCATGTCTTTTATACTGAATCGTTCATCGATCAAAGTGGGAGAGGCGAATGAGTGGTGCAATTATTGCTGGGCCGACCTATGCGGAGATGCGTAACCCGCTGCTGCTGCCGGATGCAGTGCGTACAGCAGCGAATCACGCGCGGGAGGACGATCGTAATCCATTGAACCTGTTCAACATCAATTGGAAGAACACGGGCGAGCAGGTGGAAAAGATCGTGCTGCCCAAAGAGTTGACAGGCGTTCAGGCCAACATTGTCGTGTTGAGCGGGCGCGCCTTTCCCAGTGGGAGTATGAAGGTGGGGCCGGCCTATACGACGCTGGCGGAGGAGGAAGCCTTGTATGGGCTGCTCCCTGGCGACAAGACGGTGATTGGGCCCAGCACAGGTAACTTTGGCATTGGTACTGCCTATGTCAGCCGGCTCAAGGGCTATGAGGCGATTGTGGTCATGCCCGATAACATGAGCACCGAACGCTATGAGCGGATTCGCAAGTATGGTGGCGAATTGGATCTTACACCAGGAACCGAGTCGGATGTGATTTTGACGCTGGAGCGCACCCACAGCGCGTATGTGGCGCATCCTGAAAAGTATGTGGTGCTGGCGCAATTTGAGCTGCTGCCCAATTATCGTTTCCATCGTCATGTTACGGGGGATGCGGTTGTGCAGTCGGTCAAGGAGATTGGCAACAGTCGTGTGGCGGCGTTTGTCAGCGCACCGGGGAGCGCAGGGACATTGGCCGCGGGCGACTATGTAAAATCGCTCTGGCCCGACAGCCGGATTGTGGCATTGGAGCCGCGCGAATGCAGCACGCTCTACAATGGGGGGCAGGGACAGCACCGGATTGAAGGCATCGGCGACAAGATGGTGACGCTGATCCACAATGTCTTTAACACCGACCTGTTGATGTTGATTCCTGATGAAGAGACCGTACGCGGGATGGTCGTCATGCAGCGCGGCGCTGAGGTTATCGTGGAGCGGCTGGGAGTGCCGGGTGAGGTGGCGATTGAACTGGCCGGTAAGTTTGGGCCAAGCTGCATTTGCAACATCATCGGCGCGATCAAGACGGCGAAGTATTTGGGATTAGGCCCAGATGATAATGTAGTGACGATTGCCACGGATTCGTATGATCGCTATCCATCTGTGAGCCGCGCGCTCTATGAGCGCAATGGTGGCGAGCCGGACGACGATCAACTGGAGTTGTGGGCCAAGAGTGTGTTCTTGGGTGCGTCACTGGGCGAAATCGTCGATTTGAACCAACTAGGCCAGCACACACGGTTGCAGAAGATGAAGGAAGATTTGTGGACGCGTTTTGGCTATGCAGCGGGCTATGTACGCAAGATGAGCGGGCAAGAGTTCTGGGATGCCGAGTATGAGCGTATCCGCTCCATTGACCCGCTGATCGAGCAGGTACGGGGCAGCCTCACCGTATAATCCCACATCATTCTAGCGAGCAAGATGTCGTGTCGTCCCGATCCGGTCGCATACACTGAATTTCCCTAGGTGGCTAGGCAAATAACCTCGTAAAATCATGTCTAAACGCCCAACCTATGATCAGCTTTGGCAGCAACTTCGGACGATTCCGCTTTTTCAGGGATTGGACGACCAGGTCCTGCACGATTTGGCCGCGGGTGCCCGATGGCGTGAGTATGGCAGCAACGAAATTGTGGTCTTAGAAGGAGAGGCTGCGGCAGGTCTCTACTATCTGCAATCCGGCTGGCTGAAAGTGGTCAAAAGCTCGCCGGCAGGCCGCGAACAGATATTGCGTTTTCTGGAGCCGGGCGACACGTTTAACGAAATTGCGGTCTTTGCCAACCAACCCAATCCGGCGACCGCAATTGCCCTTGAGCCGGTGGGTATCTGGTTGCTCCAACGCGACCTCCTGATCGAATTACTTCACCAGCAGCCTAAATTTTCCCAGCATGTGATTGCCAAGATGGCGGAACGGATGCAGTATCTGCTTGCATTGGTAACAGACCTGTCGCTACGACCGGTTATGGGGCGCTTGGCCCGCTTGCTGCTCGAGAGCGCCACCGATGATGTGCTTCAGCGGCCTGGCTGGTATACACAGAACGAATTGGCGGCGCGGTTGGGTACAGTGGCTGATGTGGTACAGCGGGCGTTGCGTAGCTTGGAAAGTGACGGATTCATTACTGTTGAGCGTCACCAAATACGGATTCTGGATCGGTCGGCACTAGAGGATATCGCCCTCTAATCCGGCTTTTATAGTATCCGACAAAAGTCGGCGAAAACGAATTACCCTAGTGCTACATTAGCACTAGGGTAATTCGTTTTTTGCTTTCTAAATTTGGTGCCAAAAGGAGAATATCAAGCATGACAACCCTATCCATGCAACCTAACGTTCAGCTTGCCAGAAATCAATGGCTGCTGGTGGGACTGGTCACGGTGATTGCCAGCGTGGTGGCCGTGATCATCGCACAGGCAGCCGCCATCTCGCTTTGGCCGGAAATTGTCCGCTTTGCCCCGTTAAGTAATTATGCGCGTACGGTCATTTTTACACTGGTACCTGCTGTTGGCGCAACGGCGCTCTTCGCGTGGCTCGTTGCGCGGAATCCTAAGCCTGTGCAGACTTTTGTCAGAATTTCAGTTGTTGTCTTGCTGATTAGCTTTATCCCCGATTACTTTCTGCCGGTTCCTGATAGGACATTCTTAGCCAGTTCGGTCGCGGCCTTTTTGCATGTGATTGCCGCTGTAATCATTGTGCCGGTGATTGTGAGCGGTTATCGACGCCAAGCAAAATAAGATTGTTCTGCCTTTTCCGTTGATGAACGGAACAAGCGAGGCAATGAGCGTAATTTCATCAAAGAGCAACGAGACAGGTGACACAGCCATGGAGCTGGCGCAGAAACTATTGGTTAGCGGCGTTTTGCGTCTAAAGGTGGGAGATGCCCCGATTCTGCTTCAACGCGGGATGCCTGTGCTGACGGAAGATGGACAAGAGGCTTGTAGAGTGGCGGCAGTCGTGGTGGATAGCCGGAGCCAGGAGGTAACGCACCTTCTGCTTGGCCCTGTGCCTCCAACTTATGACTATCGCTTGATACCCCTCAACCTGGTTTCGCAGGTGCAGGGAGGAGAATACATGCTGCGGCTCAGGAGATTGCCATGCTGGCAGTTCACCAGCCCAATGAATGAGTTGAACAGATGTCGATAGTAAAGTTTCTCATGATTAGAGAAGTGTTGAAAAGGTATCGTTGCAGCATGAGGAGAAGCTAGGATGCTACAGACCCACTTATACCCCGACTGGCGCGAGAAAATCGTTTACTCATCCACGGGAGCCCAACCCCAGATGCTACTGGTCACTGATAGGGTGAAAATTATCCTGGCAGGATTGGAAGCGGGACAGACGATTCCGGAACATGCCGAAGCGGGTGCCATGTACCACTTTTTGGAAGGCAATGGCTGGATTGTTGTAGACGGTGAACGGCTGCAAGTTTCTTCCGGTGCGACCGTGATCATGCCGGAGGGTGCAGTACGCGGCATGGAGGCCGAAACGCGACTGGCTTTCCTCGCTGTGCGCCTATCGTGAGGGAACAATCTATCAAGGCTGCATGTGACGCCTGCAACGGGAGTTGACACGATGAATCTGTACTTTTTAATGGCCGCGTTATTTGTGGGGATGGCTGTCCTGGTCGCCGTGGATACCTCGCTGACTAGCTTCCAGATTTTGCCCTGGTTCAACGGTTTGCGTTGGTTGCGCATCCATGTGATTACATTGGGTGCCATGACTGAAGTTCTCTTTGGGCTGCTGCCAATTGCCGTGGCGATTCGTATGAGGAAACCGCGCCCAGCGTTTCACTGGGGTACCTGGCTTACGCTGAACCTGGGTCTGCTGACGCTGCTGATCGGTATACCCATTGTCAACCAAGCATTGATTTTGTCCGGCGGTACGCTCATCTTGTTTGCCACCATCTTGTTGATCTTGCAGTTACAATCGATGCGTTCGATGGGTGGACACAAGTCCGCTGAGGTGAAACATGAATCTGGTGGCCGGAAATTCTATGTTATGGGTCTGAGTTACTTTCTCGTGGGGATCATTATCGGCACTGGTCTCTGGCTAGGGTGGAGTGAATGGCTACGCATCCAGATTCCGATTGAGGTGCATATCCATGCCAACAACTGGGGCTTTATGTCGCTGGTGTTTGCCGGGTTGCTCGTTGATTATTATGCTGTGTGGGCGAAACGGCCATTGGCCTGGCCCGGCTCAATCACTCCTATCTTCTGGATGATGACTTTGGGGGCATTGGGTCTGGTGCTCGGTCCGTGGGTCAAATCAAACTGGTTTTCTGTGCCAGGCGTGACGCTGCACCTGATCGCCACCATTTGGCTGCTGTTGAATGTGATCAAGCCACTCTTGGGGGATCGGGCTGCGTGGTCCAAGCCAGGAATTTGGCACTTGCTGACAGCCTATATTTGGATTCTGGCTCCAGTGTTGGTGGCTCCGCTGATCATTTTTGGCGTAGCGGGCTTTCCCGGTGCCGGAATCGAGCAAAACGCGCCACAGGCCCTTATCTATGGTTGGGTCTTTCAGTTTGGCTATGCCATCATCCCCTTCTTCTTCCGGCGGGCGTTCCTGCCCGATCAAGAGGCTCAATTGGGCGGTAGTTGGTATAGCCTGGTACTGGTTAACCTGGGAGGCGTGTTTCTATGGGCCAGTATTTTCTTTACTGAATACCAGGCGCTCTTGCATGGCACAGCGTTTACCTTGTGGACATTGTCCATAATCCCCATTGCGATTTCCTTGTGGCGCATTGTGCGCGAGGGTCTGATTCGCCTTGAGAAGCCGCGTTTGCCGGCCCGGTTAGATGCCGCTGCATCCGACTGATTGGTGATCGCACAGCAGTACACAGTACAATAAGCTCGACTTTGCCTCAAGAATGGGCAAAGTCGAGCTTATTGTATTTCCATGTTATTCTGCCTTGCACAGGATTGCTCTGATTATCAATTTCATTATCAAGAGGCCAGCAAAAGGGGGAGTTCGATGGAAATTGCCATTATGTTGGAGGGGCAGAATGGCCTGAATTGGCCGCGGTTCCAGCGCATTGCGCGCGCCGTGGAAGATTTGGGCTTCGCTGGGCTGTTTCGATCCGACCATTTCACCAATGCAGAGCCGCCTGACTTGGACTCGCTGGAATTGTGGGTGTCGCTGACGTGGCTGGCGAGCCATACGCAGCGCATTGAGTTTGGGCCAATGGTTTCGCCTGTTTCCTTTCGCAATCCAGTCTTTACGGCGCGTATGGGTAAGGATGTGGACGATCTGTCGGGCGGGCGGCTGGTGTTGGGGGTGGGCGCTGGGTGGCAGGTGCGCGAACATCGTAATTTTGGCTTCGATCTGCTTGAAGTTGGGCCACGCCTGGATCGTTTTGAGGAAGGGCTAGAGGTCATTTCTCGGCTGCTGCACAGTGATACGCCGGTGGACTTTGATGGCGACTATTATCATCTTGAGGAGGCAATTTTGCTGCCGCGCCCGCAGCGGCCTGGTGGGCCTCGCTTGCTGGTCGGTGGCAACGGCCCGAAGCGCACATTGCCGCTGGTGGCGCGCTATGCCGAAGAGTGGAACGGTGTCCTTGTTCCTGCGCCGCGCTATGCTGAACTGAACCAGCAGTTGAACCAACTGATTGAAGCGGAAGGGCGCGATCCAAAGAGTGTGCGCCGTTCGGTGATGACCAACGTGCTTTTTGGGCGCAACGACAGTGAAGTGAAGAAGAAAGTCGGGGATCGCGATGCCGCGGCCATTCAGGCGCGCGGCGTCCTTGTGGGCACCAAGACCGCGCTGCAAGACCAACTAGGCGCATTGGCAGAAGCGGGCGCCCAGCGCGCGTTGTTGCAATGGTTGGACTTGGATGACATGGACGGGCTAGAGGCATTCGCGCAAGCAATCCTATAAGGGGGTGGCGAAGCGGGTCTTAGCCATGTGGCTAGGCATCATCCTGCCAGGATGGCGAGCCACTTTCAGGAGATGGTGCGGTATGATTGGGTGGGCAAGATAATCACAACGGGTAGTTGGTGCGACACTGCCTAACTCTGGAAAGGAATCCAGTATGTACGAGGTGATTTTAGTTCCGTTGGATGGTTCTAAGCGTGCTGAGACGATTTTGCCTTATGTTGAAGACCTGGCGCTGGCGCGCAAGTCGAAGGTGATCTTGCTCCAGGTGATTGAGCCGACCACGACCATGGTCACGCCTTATGATATGGTGCCTTATTACGATACGGAATTAGCCGAGCGAATTCTTGAGGAGGCGAAGGTCTACCTTGCCGCGCGGAAAGGTGAGTTTAGCGCGAAGGGTATTGATGTGGAGGCGTTTGTGCAGCAGGGGGCAGTCGTGCGCACGATCTTGGATATGGCGGATCAGAAGAATGTTAAATTGATCGCGATGGCAAGCCACGGGCGTACAGGTATGTCGCGCGTCTTTTATGGAAGCGTGGCGGCGGGTGTATTGCACAGCGCCGACCGTCCGCTGCTACTGGTACGTGCTCAGGGTTGATTCGTGACCGGTGATTCATGGCCTAAAGAGTAGCGTGCCCAGATTCAAGGGATTCACGGTAGCTAAGACGGGTGTGGGGGAACCTCACATCCGTTTTTCTATACTTCTATACGGTTATGCGGTCGAGTAACCTTGCAACCATTTCCCCAGGACAACGTAGAGTGTCACAGAAGGAGAATTGCTATAATGGACGCACGCAACCAATCAAATGGATGTCTGTCGGTACTACTTTGGCCGTTCAGGGCACTGTGGTCGTTGGTGACAACGATCATCAAACTTGTCGGGCGGATTGTGGGGTTGGTCATCGGCCTGGTGCTGATGATCGTCGGGGTGCTGCTGACCGTTACGATTATCGGTGCGGTCGTGGGGATTCCGGTCGTGATCTTGGGAATGCTCCTGGTGGTGCGTAGTCTGTTCTAGATATTACAGAGATCACGTTGCGGCTGTAGTATGCTGAGTAGTGACTGTATCCAACTCAATAGCACCAACTAAATTGCAAGGGACAGGGAGAAGGAAATGATTGAATTTCTTGTCACACTCTTGGTCACGGCGTTAAGCCTATTGATCTTGTCGCGCCTCAATATTGGCCTGGAAGTGGAAGATACAGGTTCGGCCTTGATCGCTGCGCTGGTCTTGGGGTTATTGAACGCTACCTTGCGCCCGGTGCTGGGCTTCTTGGCCTTTCCAATTACGCTGATCACCTTTGGTCTGTTTGCGATTGTGTTGAACGCGCTGGTCTTGTATATCACGGCGGCATTGGTGAAGGGATTCAATATTCGCAACTTTCTAGCCGCCATCATTTCGGCGATTCTCCTGGCTATTTTGAATGGCTTAATCATGTGGGTGATCCCAGGATAGGAGTCTTCGCTGAACGGCAGCGTCGCCCAGGGTCCTGCTCGATACCCATCAATTTCCCCCAATGCAGCTTTTCCCCGCAATGAGTACCTTCCGGCGACTGCCAGCCGTATGTCTAATGACAGACAATTGTGCGGCAATTATTGGGGCTGTGTAGGTTTCGCCTAATTGATTGAGGTGCTGTTTTGGCGGAACAACAGCAGCCTATATCTCGTCACGTAAGTAGTGATCAGTATTATCTTGAATTGCGCGGTCTTATTCGCGCAGTTCTTATCGCGTCCGCTCGTGCGGATTTAGTTCAGAGGGGTTTCTTATGCAAAGTGTGCGAAGAACTCAAGGGAAACCAAAGGGTAATTCCCAAATCAATCAAGTCAGGTGGCAGCGCTGGCTGCCCGTTGCGCTGGTGATGCTCAGCATGTGGCTGCTCAGTGGGTGTGTCGTCACGCCGATTGAGGCACAGGATGGCAGCACCCCCGTCGGCAGCTCGGCAACGATTGCCATTGCGCCCGTTTCAGGCGCGCCAGGTGACACGATTTTTGTCTCTGGTGCGGGATGGGCAAGCAATGAATCGGTCTATGTGAACCTGGAGCAAGTCCCCGACGGTGAGCCGGTGCAGACGACCGTTTCGATTGCCACGACCGATGGCGATGGCCGTTTTACCGTCACCTTTACCTATCCGGTGGATCCAATTTGGCGCGAACCGGGCATGATAGAGGTCGTGGCCTACTCCTTAGAGAATGGCGCGCAGGCATCTGCACCTTTTGAGGTGCTGGAGTCAGTGCCGCCCACCCCGGCACCGACGGCAACGCCCACGGCGACTGCTACGCCTGTGCCGACGACTGCCCCTTCTTCGGGACAGCAGCCGACACCCGTGGCGACAGCGACCAAGCAGCCGACGCCGCGCCCGTCGAATGTGGGTACAGTGGTGAGCAGTGCGCTCAATGTCCGTTCGGGGCCTTCCACGGCTTTCCCTGTACAGCGTTCGATCGCTCGCGGGACAGAGTTCACTGTGTTGGGGCAGAACAACAGCGGCGCATGGCTCTTTGTGCGCCTGCGTGATGGCATGGAGGGCTGGCTGGCGCGTGCCTATACTTCTTACACGGCGATTGCGCCGGTTGTGCCGTCGCCGCAACCTCCGCCACCGACCCCGGTGCCGACTTCAAGACCACCGACACAAGGAACGGGCTGGCGCGGGGAATACTATAACAATGTCAATCTGATTGGTAACCCCAAACTAGTGCGCGACGATGCCAATATCGACTTCGACTGGGGCAATGGATCGCCTGCACAAGGGATCAACAACGATAACTTCTCAGTACGCTGGGTGCGTTCGTTCTACCTGTCGGCAGGCAGTTACCGCTTCCTTGCGACTGCGGATGATGGTGTGCGTGTGTGGGTCAATGGCGATTTGATCATTGACGAGTGGCATGACTCTAGCGCCCGGACCTATTCTGCCGTCAAGCGAGTTGACTCCGGGTCGGCGCTGGTACGCGTTGAGTTCTACGAGGCGACCCAGATTGCTAAGGTGCGCGTCTGGTGGGAGCCTGTCGAGACGACAACCTATCCGGATTGGCGTGGCGAGTATTACAGCAACCCGAACTTGGGCGGTTCGCCTGCGTTTGTACGCAACGACTCCGGCATTAATTTTGACTGGGGATCGGGCAGCCCTGCCAACAACTTCCCGTCTGATGATTTCTCGGTACGCTGGACGCGCGATCAACACTTTGACGCCGGAA
Source organism: Caldilineaceae bacterium (assembly GCA_020846635.1). Classification (GTDB taxonomy): domain Bacteria; phylum Chloroflexota; class Anaerolineae; order Caldilineales; family Caldilineaceae; genus QEUY01. The sequence continues at coordinate 118,200 of JADLDO010000064.1, read as the reverse complement.
ACTATCGTTTCCATGCGACGATGGATGATGGGATGCGTGTCTATCTCGATGATCAGTTGATTATCGATGAATGGCGCAATGGCAGCGCACGCGAGATTACGCGTGACATCTATGTGAACAGCGGCGTGCGCCGGCTGCGTGTGGAGTACTATGAGGACGGCAGTTGGGCCGTAGCCAAATTCTGGTGGGAACGTATCGACGGTACACCGGACAATTTCCCGGACTGGAAGGGCGAGTATTGGGATAACCGGGGGCTGGACGGCGACCCGCGCGTGGTACGCAATGACCGCAACCTTGACTTTAACTGGGGGAGTGGTTCGCCCGACTCGCGCATCTCCAATGACAACTTCTCGGCTCGTTGGACTCGCACAGTTGACTTTGACGACGCTCGTTATCGCTTCTTTGCTCGATCCGATGATGGTGTGCGCGTTTGGGTGGGCGATGATCGGATCATTAATGAGTGGCATGACGGCAGCTATGACAATACCTACACCGCTGAGATCGACCTGGATGGCGATGAGCGGGTGCGCGTCGAATACTATGAGCGCACAGGCGGCGCACGCGTGCGCGTCTGGTGGGAGAAGGTTGGTTCTTCGCCGACGGCAACGCCGGCGCGGGTTGAACCCTATGCCGATGTCGTGCCTGGACAGGGAACCGCGGGTACGCAAGTACGGGTGACGGGTGGCGGCTTCCCGGCCAACACCACGGTCAATCTCTACTTGGGCGCGGTGGTACAGGCTAGCTCTGCACAGGCGGCGAATGCCCAGGTACGCGCCAGCACGACGACGGACAGAAATGGTGGGTATTCGATGGACTTCACGATACCCAGCACATGGCCCGATGGCAGCGCCCTTGAGCCAGGCCGGTTGGTGCTCTTGGTGGCAACGAATGACTTCGGTGTGGAAGCCAGCGCCACCTTCACCTATCAGGCTCCGCCGCCCACGGGTGGCAACCCCTACGCCCAGGTTTCGCCGAGCAGTGGTGGCGCAGGGACGCGCGTGACCGTGAGTGGTGGAGGATTCCCGGCGAATACACGGGTACGCGCCTATCTGGCTGGACTGGTCGGCATTGCTGCTACCAATGACAACATGGAAGACTATGCTTCCGGCAATACGGACGGGCAGGGGAATTACAGCCTCTCCTTCAACATGCCGGACGAATGGCCCGATGGGGATGACATTGAGACAGGCAAACTGCTCATTCTTGTCGCCACCGATAATTTCAACGTGGAAGCCAGCGTGCAGTTCGACTTCTTTGTCGAAGCCCCGAATGCATCGATTGACGTATCGCCAGGTTCGGGCGGTGCGGGTACTTCGGTACGGGTCAGCGGCAGTGGTTTCCCGGCGAATACCGCAGTGAATCTCTATCTCGGTTCGCTTGATACGCAGGTGGGTGGCGATGCGGGTGACCGAATCTATGCTAGCACCAACACGGATCGTCGCGGTAATTACAGCATGGCATTCACCATGCCTGCCCAATGGCCGGATGGAAGCACAATTCCCACAGGCCGCGTCGCGCTTGTCGTGGCGAACAGTGACTTTAGCGTAGTTGCCGGTGGCAGCTTCAGCTATACGGCATCGGCGACCCCGGCCCCGACGGCGACGCCTACGAGTACACCGGTCAGCGCGCCAACTGCCACTGCTACCCCGGCTCCTTCGGCAAACGTCAATCCCGGTTCGGGTGGCGCGGGTACGAACGTCACGGTGAATGGCACAGGCTTCCCTGCCAATGTCACGGTAAATGCGTACTTGGGCATTTTTGGCGGCAATGGGGTGATGGCCGCGGATGCCGAACGCTATGCAACGGCGACCACTGATGGCAGTGGCAACTACAGCTTGAGCTTTGTCATGCCGGAGCGCTGGCCCGATGGCTCACGCATCGAGGACGGGCGTGTGCTGGTCGTGGTTGCCACGAATGACTTTGGCAAGCAGGCAAGTGGCACCTTCAACTATGACGCGTCGGCAGCCGCGGCAGCAGGCGCTGCAACGGCGACGCCGGTCAAGCCGACGGTAACACCGGAGCCGACCGCAACCGTAGAGCCGACTGCAACCGAAGCCCCGACGGTGACAGTAGAGCCGACCGCGCCTCCGACGGCGACAGAGATTCCCACAGAAGTACCGACTGTGGAACCAACGGCGACACAAGTGCCAACGGCTACGGTAGAACCGACGGCAACGCCGGAGCCTACAGCAACCACTGTGCCGACCGCAACCGTAGAGCCGACTGCAACCGAAGCCCCAACGGCAACTCTGGAGCCAACCGCGCCTGTCGTGGAACCGACTGCCACACAAGGATCAACGGCTACTGTAGAACCGACAGCAACCGTGGCGGAGGTACCGACCAATACGGCTGTGCCAACGAATACCGCTGCGGCTGAGAATCCGGTGGAACCGACCGCGACGGTGACGGCAACGGCAGGGCAACAGCAAGTTGTGGAGCCGACCGTTGAAGCGAGCCAGACCCCCGCGGAAGGAGCCCCCGGTGCGGGCGAGGACAACGAGGGGTAGGTCGTGTAGAAGTCTAGCGTCGCTCACCCAGGCATAGGGGTGGGCGACTCTACAAATGCAGACGATATGAGTGCCGGCAGCCTAATTGTGGAGGGCTGCCGGCGCTTTTTATGTGCTAGGCGACGGTGGCTTGGTGGGCTTCGGTGATGAGGCGCTGCTTGAGGTCCCAGAGCGATTGTGTGAGCGAAACATGGTAGATATGGGGATTGACAAGGCGTCGGATACCTGGGTCCAGCCGCTCCACGTCATTGATGCGGCGCTGGCGCAGCTCGTCCAGTGGCGGCAGATTGGCGATGAGCTTGCCCTCATGCACAATGTCCGTATGGAGTTCCTCCATCCCCGAAAGCTCGCGGCGTTGGATTGTGCGAAACTTGGTATGGTCGCTGGGGTGGCGCAGGACGAGCATATCGGCTTGCGTTGGATCTTCGTCAATGGCACAGAGCAAGTCGGCAGTGGCTTTGCCGCGCCGGTCATAGAGCCGCCATGCGCGCTTCATGCCGGGATTGGGCACTTTCGCCGGTGTATCTGAGATCTTGATGGCCGAATCCCAGGTGCCATTTTCGCGTACGGCGACAAGTTTATAGACGCCGCCCAATGCTGGTTCTCCCCAAGAGGTGATCAGGCGGGTGCCGACGCCATAGACCAGCCTGTTGATGAGGTGGTCGGCGTCCACACCATAGCGGGGCGCTTCTTCGCTGATTTGGGTGAGAATCTGCCAAATCACCAGTTCGTCGAGATCGCCGGAGAGGACAATGGCGCAGTCGCCAAAACCGGCGTCGTTGAGCATCTTGGCTGCTTGGATGCTGAGGTAAGCCAGATCGCCTGAATCGAGGCGGATGCCGACGGGTTCATGGCCCTTGCGACGTAGCACTTCGAAAACGCGGATGGCATTGGGAACGCCGCTGGCAAGGGTGTCCACAGTATCGACCAGGAGCATACAATCATTGGGGTAGACATCGGCATAGGCTTGAAATGCGCCCAGTTCGCCCATGCCTAGCGCCATAAAGAGCTGCACCATGCTATGGGCGTGGGTTCCCTTTGGAGGAAGGTCGAGCAGACGTGAGACACCCACGTTGGAGGTGAATTGCGCGCCGCCAATCAGCGCGGCACGAGTGCCTGCGTTTGCCCCCCGTTCATGCGCGCGGCGCATGCCGAATTCCAGGATTGGACGCCCCCGACCACTCTCGGAGATGCGCGAGGCTTTGGTGGCGATCAGCGTCGGATAATTGAGGTGTGCCAATAATGAAGTTTCAAGAATCTGCGCCATTGCCAATGGCCCTTGAACAATCGTCAAGGGAACGTTGGGGTGGACGACGCGCCCTTCGGGGATGGCACGCAGGGAGATGCCGCTGAAGTCGCCGTTCGCCAGCAGCCACTCTAGGAAGTCATCGGCAAACAGACGACTTCCCGCACTGGTCTGTTGGCTGCGCAGATAGTCGATCTCGTCTGGGCCAAAGCGCGCTTCCTGCATCCACGCCAGGAGCCATTCAAGCCCAGCGTTCACACAATAGCCTGCCTGATGGCTGTCATAGTTGGGATAGCGACGGAAGAAGTGATCGAACAGGACTTCGCGCTCATGCAGCCCCATCCGAAAGTAAAGTTGGGCCATCGTGAGCTGATATTGATCGGTGAAAAGGATGCCTTCCATTGCCGCACGCGCGGTTGATAACATGAATCTCTCCTTCAATCAGTGCGCGGCTCAAGCAAGCTGCGGGCAAGAGTAGAGCGCAGGAATGGTTGTTGTGCCAAATTTTACCACAGCCTTCCGGTAGATTTGGGTGCGCGCAGACTGTTCGTACGCCTATGTTGTGCGTATACTGGTGATATCTGTGAGCAGAAAATTATCGACAGGCATCATCCGCCGCGCTATTTTGCCCCCAAAGCGCCTAATAGAGAGTAGTGATGGCTTCGTGCGACGTGTAATTTTTCTCTTTTTAGATGGGGTAGGGCTGGGCGCAAACGACCCGACAATCAATCCACTTGTCGCGGGCGCATATCCGACGCTGGCGAGGTTGCTGGATGGATCGCCGATGGTGGCAGAGACGGGGCGTTTGACGACGCCGCATGCTGAACTGATCCCCACGGATGCACAGATGGGGGTTGCGGGGCGACCACAGAGCGCCACGGGACAAGCCGCGATATTGACGGGCATCAATGCGCCACAGCGCTTGGGTGAACATTATGGGCCGCGGCCCGATGCGCGCGTGCGCGCCGTAATCGACGAAGGCAACCTCTTTCGGCGTGTGCAGGAACGGGGGCAGCACGCCTTTTTCTGCAACGCCTATCCCGCGGGTTACTTTGCTGCGGTGAAGCGGGGCAAGCGGCTGTTGAGCGCCGTCCCGTATGCGGCAACGTCGGCGGGCCAGTCGCTGCTCAATGCTGAAGATTTGCGCGAGGGCCGGGCCATCGCTGCTGACTTTACGAATCGGGGTTGGCGTGAGCATTTGGGCTATGTGGACGCACCCGTTTATACAGCGCAGGAGGGCGGGGCCTTTGTCTGGCAGTTGGCGCACCCGTATGATTTTCTCTTTTTTGAACATTGGTACAGCGACGAGTTGGGGCATCGGCAAGACTTGGCGGGGGCCATTGCGAACTTTACGGTCTTTGATGGCTTTTTGGGTGGGCTGTTGGCCGCGGCAGATTTGGAGGAGACGTTGATCATCGTGGCGAGTGATCATGGGAACGTCGAGGATTGCAGCCACGGCAAGCATACGGAGAATCCGGCACTGACGCTTGTGCTAGGGGCCGAGCGCCATGCAGCGGCGGCGCGCATCCGCGATCTGACTGATTTTGCGCCGGTAGTGTTGGATTTCCTGGCAGGGACATTGTGATTAGGCAGGGGCCTCGTGGTCGCGCACGCGCGTGATGAGGAGAAAAAGGGCGATGGCGGAACTGAGCGCAGAGATGGCGGCAATCCCTGTGATGCCAATGCGCGTGTATAGTGCGGGTGCGACAAAGGAGCAGATGGTCGAGACGCCCAGCGTGACCGCCGAACTTAGGGTCATGATCTTGCCGCGCTGGTTTGGAGATTGCTCGCTGATCAGCGGGAGCGTGGCGACGATGGCAAACTCAAAGAAGCCGCGCGCCAATGCCGCGCTCAGAACGGCTGGGATGACACCCACGTTGAGCCAGGGAATCAGCAGATAGCCCAGCAGGGCTCCAGTCGTGCCGACGATGACGCTGCGTCGTTTACCGAAGCGATCTGTGAAGAGACTGACGGAGACGCTGGCGACCAGATCGAAACAGCCAAAGAGCAGGGCTACATAGCCAAGCTCACGCGCGCCAAAGCCGTATTGATCCGCAAACCAGACGCCGTGGAGGATCATAAATTGCACAGCCGCATAGAAGTTGGCAGCCGTGGCGAAAATGGTGGCATAGGTGGAGACGGCATTGGTTTCGACATGGAAGAAGTTGCCAATGCGCTGTGAAAGTGTGGCAGTGGGCGAACTGCCGGGATGGGATGACGGAACCGGCGGAGTGCCACGGGCGGAAGGCAGGGTGCGCAGCACAAAGACCATGAGAAGCATCCCTGTGCCGAGCAGAAAGAATGGGGTGCGCCAGCCGGTCGCCGCGATCAAAAGACCCATGAGCGACAGGCCCACGATGCCGGTCAGTGCCCAGGAGTATTCCAGCATGCCCATGCCGCGGGCGAGCTGTGCATAGGGGAGGCGGGCGCTGAGGTAGGCTTGCAACATGGGCACGAAGCCTGCCGAGCCAATTCCAAGCAAGATCATGCCAATGATCGCTTGGGGAACATCGCGGCTGCTGCCGACGACCATCATGCCCGATGCAGCAAAAAGCAGCGCGCCCGTCATCACCTGGCGATAGCCGACACGGTCGGCGAGGGCACCGAAGATCGGTGCCAGCATCCCCATTGAACTACGCAGGCCAAGCAAGCGCCCCATGACCACCACATTGGTATTGAGCCCCGCGGCGAAGATGGGCAAGAAGGGGTTAAACATTTGCGCGCCAATGTCGACCAAAAGGCGGGCGCTGATGCTGGTCGTGATCAAGCGCGCAAAGGAAATGTCGCGCTGTGGCGCAGGCGTTGTGGCCACGCGTCGTGCTCCTGATGGGTTGGGGCGCTATTGACCGGGCTGGATGCGCCGGACGCTGGCTCCTGGGGGCGGGAAAAAGACAAAGGTGAGCGGATCAATTTCGGCGTTAAAGGTCACGCTGCTAAAGCGCAGTTCGCGCCCGCCGCTGTCGCGCCAGGCCAGCGGATAGGAATATTGATCGTCTAGCCACACCTGGAGTATACCGGCAGGGAGGGATGGGTCGTTGGGTGGAATGACGAATTCCAGCAAGGTAGCGTCGCGCCCTGCTACCTGTGACCGGCTGCCCTGGTTGATCTGCGTCTCAGTTTGCAGGGCGGCGAGAATCCGATCCGGCATTCGCTCCAGGATCGAACCTGCACCCGCTTCGTCAGCCAATTCTGCCTGGAAGGATGAGCGATCCACCACGGTTGCCATGTCGAGCGCAGGAGAATAGACCCAGCCTTCCTCGTTGTTGAGCACAACAATCGTGCCGGCAAAGGCGCTTGGCCCCGCTTCGGTTTCGGTGCGCATGAAGCCAGGGCGCTGCACCCATAACTCTTGTTCTAATGTGACATTTTGGAGAGTGATATTGACCCTGCCCTGAACCGTCTGTACACGGGCGAGTTCACGCTCGATCTCGGCGACCAGACGTTCTTGGGGGGTGCCGCGGTTGTTCATCAGCACAAAGGCGAGGATACCGGCTATGGCAACGAGAAGTCCAGCAGCGATCCAGAGTGGGCCGCGACGTAGGTTAAGCTGCATGTTACGAATTTTCTTAGCTAGATGCTTCTCGTTATGCTGTGGGCAAAATTCTGTGAGCGAACCAGGACATGGGTGCTGCCACCCTACATCCAGACGCGCGGGCGAGCGGGCGGTTCTTGATCCTCGTCGCCACTCCCACCGATGATGCGCGGCGGCGGTGTCGAAGAAGCGGAGGGCTGCGCTTTGGGTGGCTCGTCTGTGTTGATGAGGACGGGACGCCCCTGATTGCCCCCCTGGTCGGCACCGACGATACCCGCCTCTTCCAATTGGTCAACCAGGCGACTGGCGCGGCTGTAGCCGATGCGCAGCTTGCGCTGCAGCAAACTGACCGAGCCCCGACCGCTGCTCTTGACGATCTCCACGGCTTCGTCAAAGAGTTCGTCACGCGCATCATGAGCCTTCATCTGCTCAATTTCGGCAAAGAGCATCGGCTGGCTGATCCCTTCTGCGAACGGCTGCGACTTGGGCAGCGTGCGCGCGAGATTTGCGAGATCGGGCAAATCCTGATCATCACCAGGCACTATAACATCCTCCGCAGTTGGGGTGACAATTCCATCGAGGCTGCGGATGCCCTTCCAATAGCGGACGGAACGACTGATCTCGTCGTCGTTGAGAAATGTGCCCTGGACACGCTCCAGGCGGCTGGCATCGGGCGGGCGAAAGAGCATGTCTCCGCGGCCCAACAATCGTTCGGCCCCGGGTTCATCCAAGATGACACGGCTGTCGATCTGGCTGCTCACGGCAAAGGCGATGCGTGAGGGGAAGTTGGCTTTGATCAAGCCAGTGATCACATCGACGGAAGGGCGCTGAGTGGCGATGATGACGTGAATTCCCACGGCGCGCGCCATTTGCGCCAGGCGGCAGATGTGTTTTTCCACATCTTCGGGCGCAGCCATCATTAGGTCGGCCATCTCATCGACCACAACAACGATGAAGGGCAAGGGTTTTTCGTTGCGTTTGACGAGATAGGAGTTGTATCGCTCTAAATCGCGACAATTCGCCTTGCTACAAAGCTGATAGCGGCGCTCCATCTCCTTGACTGCCCAGAAAAGCACACCCGCCGCGCGGTCTACCTCGGTGACAACCGGACTGAGCAGGTGGGGGATGCCATTGTAGACGCTCAACTCGACCATTTTGGGGTCAACCATGAGCATACGCAGGGTGTCCGGCGTGTGGGTCAATAGGAGGCAGGTGATGATAGAGTTAATACAGACGGACTTACCCGAACCCGTAGCACCAGCGATGAGCAGATGGGGCATACGTGCTAGGTCGGCGACAATGGGCTGCCCCTTGACATCTTCGCCTAAGGCAATCCGCAGTTTGCCTTTCATTGATTGAAAGGCTTCGCTCTCCATCAGTTCCTTGAGTCCGACCTTGTTCGGCTCAGAATTGGGGACTTCGACGCCCACATAATTTGTCCCTGGAATTGGCGCTTCGATGCGTACGCTCGGCGCTGCCAGCGCAAGGGCGAGGTCATTGGAGAGCCCGGCGATCTTGCTGACTTTGACCTTGACCCGCTGGGTTTCGCCGCGCGTGTTGCGTTCGGTGTATCCCGGTTTGATAAGATACTGCGTGACGGATGGGCCTTTGTAGGCCCCTTCAAAATCGGCAGGGACGCCAAAGAGGGCTAAGGTCTCTTGGATCAAGCGCCCCTGTTTGCGAATCAGGTCATCGCTGTCCGCCGACCGTTCCCAGTTTTCGAGCATATCCGAGATGCGCGGCAGCCGCCATTCCTGCGCTCCGCCGACAATGCGCGGCGTCAGAATGTCCGCATCGGGGCGCATGGGTGTTGTGCGTGCCAAGCGCTGTGCAGCCGGGACAGGTGATGCGCCTGCGAGTGGCTGCGCTTGTGCCTGGATGAGGGTGGAGGGGGGCTTGATGGCATGAACAGGCGCTTGTGGCGCAACCATGTTGGGTGGCAGCGTGGGTTGGGGCTGGCGGCGCGGCAGCCGTTCGGTGAGACGTTTCCACCAGGGAATTTCACCGCTGGGAATGGGCAACGCCGGGCGGATCGTGGGCATGCGTACGGGCGCAAGGCGGCGATGATCCCACCAATCCTGCAAGAGGGCGCTGGTTTCTTGGGCCAAGTCGAGCAGCAGGCGATCGGTAAGCAGTACAATGGCGGTGATGACCAATATCGTTACAAACGACCATGCACCCCACAGCCCTAGCGCATTTTCCAAGTTGGTTGCTAAAAAGAGCCCCACTGCACCACCGCTGCTGGCAGGATCAGAGCGAAAGAGCAGCGTGGCCGCGGTGATGTAGGCGACAAATAAGATGCCGCTGCCCGCGGGCGTTTGCCAGGGCAGGTTGGGCATGCGGTCGATGGCGCGAATGACCACCCAAAGGCCCAGCGCGCCTGTGACCAGTGGTACGCCCCATTTACCCATGCCAAAGAGCTGTTCCAGGAGATCGATCCACTGTCCGGTGATCGCGCCGCGGGTCGAGGTCAACAGGCTCAGGAGGGTAAAGACTGCGAGAAGCACCAACACCAGGCCGAGTACCTCGGGTCGGGCGGCAACGGTCAGGATTTGGTCGATTGGGTCGTACTTTTTTCGGCTCTTACGCGAGCGTCGTTTTTGTGCCATTGGTCGCTGTTTGGGTGAGATAAGAACAAGTGTTCAGACGCAGTATAGCATGACGTGGCAAGCGCGTCCAATGCTATCTCCAGCTTATCTGTGTCCTGTGAACAGTTGATTGACGGAGCCGGATTCAACAAAGCGGCCTCCGCAGCATGTGCTGCGGAGGCCGGTGTGCCGTTTCGAAGGCCGGAAACACGGTACGGCATCCGGCACGAACCGTGAAATTCTAGACGTCTATCTATACTTCCATGACGAGTGGAAGTACCATTGGGCGACGGCCAATTTCCTTGTAGGTGAAATTAGCGAGTGCGTCCTTGATTTTCTCCTCCATCACCTGCTGTGGCGCGCGCTTCTTGATCGTCTTGCGCACCACTTCTTGCGCCCGCTTGATCAGGTCTTCGTTTTCGCGCATGTAGACAAAGCCGCGGCTGATGATCTCCGGCCCGTAGAGAATTTCGCCATCGTACTCGTCCAACGCCAGGATACAGACGATGAAGCCGTTCTGACTGAGATGTTTGCGGTCGCGCAAGACGACGTTGCCAATGTCGCCGATGCCCAAGCCGTCGACAAAGACATTGCCGGCGGTAATGGGGGTTCCGAGTCTTGCTTCGACTTCGCCGCTTTTTGATTTGTGATTGGAAAAATGACCAAACTCGAGCGGGAGCCCATCCTCTAGAATAAAGATGTTTTCCTTTTTGACGCCTTTGGATTCCGCCAGGCGGCTGTGTAGCACAAGATGGCGATACTCACCGTGGACAGGGACAAAGAAGCGTGGGCGCGTTAGCTCGAGCATGTGCTCATAATCTTCGCGACCACCATGACCGCTGACATGAACATCGCCTAGCTCATGATAGAGGACATCCACCCCTTGGCGGAAGAGGTTATCCACGGTGCGGTTGAACATTTCTTCGTTGCCAGGGATGGGCATGGCGCTGAGGATGACGGTGTCGCCCTCGCGCAAGGAGATTTGACGGTGATCGCCCAGGCTCATGCGAACCATGGCGCTGGTTGGCTCACCCTGGCTGCCTGTGGCAACCACGACGACTTCATGTGCGGGCAGCCCTTCCATCTCCGCCGCAGTGAGCAGATCTTCTTGGGCAATGTCGAGATAGCCAAGTTGAATGGCAATCTTAACGTTGCTGACCATAGAGCGACCCACAACGCCCACGCGCCGTCCATATTTGCGCGCAACATTGATGATCTGTTGGACACGACCGATGTTGCTGGCAAAGGTCGCCAGGAGCACGCGCCCCTTGGCGTTGGCAAATGCCTTTTCCAGCATGGTTTCAACTGTGCTTTCGCTGGGGGTGGAACCCTCACGCTCGACGTTGGTACTGTCGGCCATGAGCAGCAGCACGCCATCATCACCCCAACGGCGAAGCTTTGCCGTCTCCGTGGGTTTGTCGTCCACGGGTGTCGGGTCAAAGCGGTAGTCGCTGGTATGAACCACGCGCCCGGCAGGTGTGTTGACGACGACGCCTACGCTGTCGGGAAAGCTGTGACAGGTGTGGAAAAATTCCACGACAAAAGGCCCCAACTCCAACACGCTGTCTTCGGTGATGGTGTGAAGGTCGGTTTCGGCCAAGAGTTTGTGCTCGCGCAGCTTTCCTTCCACGAGGCCGCGTGTGAGTGCGGTTGCATAGACAGGCCCTTGTAGCCCTTGCTCCATGAGATAGGGCAGCCCGCCAATGTGGTCCTCGTGACCATGCGTGAGGATGATACCCCTCACCTGATCCAATCGTTCAAAGATATAGTGGGCATCGGGTATCACAATATCGATGCCATGCATGTCCACTGTTGGGAACATGAGTCCTACGTCGACGATGAGCAGGTTTTCGCCTGACTCAAACGCCAACATGTTTTTGCCGATTTCGCCCAGTCCTCCTAGGGGAAGGACACGCAAAAGCGGCGCGCCGCCGTCCTGTGGGACGCTACGGTCGGATTGATCCATACGCCAATCTCCTCATTCTGTTTGGGGCCGGGGTAGTCTCGCGCGACGGTAATGCCGGCCTATACGATATATGCAATCTAAACATGCAATCTAACAGTGGCGAAACGATCGCCTCTGTGCTGACCAAATTTGGTGTGCCTATGCGTGCATAGGCCTTATGTTTACCCTGGTAGCCAATCAAGCACGACGGGTAAGCAACGGCTGTTTCTCATCGGCGTGGCTCGCCGCACTGCTGCGGTCGCCAGAGCAAAGGTGCATTGGCCTGTTCGGCTTCGTGAGGGAATACGAGCGTCCAACGCGCCAGCGCGCTTCGAGAATGCCCGAAACGCAGAGAACATTATAGCACAAATTTTAGCCGCGTCGAAATTTTGTGCGAATAATCGAGGTGCAGATCAGACAAGCGTAAGAGGTCGTCAAAGAGGGCGGGTGCGGCTAGAAAGGGGGAAGCCAAGCAAGGAGGAGCCGCCAGCCCCAGAGGGCAATCATGCCGGTGGCGAGTGTAAGGAGGATATTTTTCGTGCGCCATGCGACAAGCGCGGTGACTAGACCGGCGATCAGGTAGTCGTTGCGGAATGTGAAGTCGAGTTTGCCACCGTCGGGCGCAAGGAGCGCCGGAACAATGATAGCGGTCAGTACGGCGGGGGGGATGAATTTGAGCGCGGCTAACAAAGAAGGGGGAAGGGTCAGCCTGCTGACCAGGGCAAGGACAGGATAGCGCATGGCAAAGGTGACGAGCGCCATGCCCAAGACCAGGAGTAGATCATTGGTGGTCATGGTTTATTTGCCCTTTGGTACGCGCTTTGCCCGGAGTGTTCTAGCTCTTCTTCGGGTGCAGTAGGTGAAGGAGCCCAGCGTTCGACGACGATTCCGGCGGCGACTCCACAGAAGGCCGCGATGATCAATCCTAGTTTGTGGGGAAGCGGATTAAAGAGCATGGCAGCAGTTCCGGCACTGATCACGCAGGCAACGACGCTGCGGCTGACGAGTTGCGGCATGAGCATTCCCAGAAAGGTGGCCGGGAATGCAAAATCTAGTCCCCAGCCGCCTGGATTGGGGATAGCGCGTCCTGCCCAGAGGCCGACGTAGGTGAAGAACTGCCAATTGACATAAAACAAAGCAGTTGTGCCCAGATGAAACCAATGTTTGAGGGGTGAACGGTCGTTTTGGTTATAGCGTTGGATCGCAACCATAAAGCTCTCGTCGGTGAGCCAGAAGCCTAACGGCAGCAGCCAACGCTGCGAAAGGTGCTTCATGTGCGGCGCAAGCGTGGCGGCATAGAGAACATGGCGCAGGTTGACGATAAGCGTTGTGAGAATGATGATCCAGTTGTCTGCACCCGCGGCCAACATGCCGACCGCGACAAATTGGGCCGAACCCGCAAAGACAAAGGCCGACATGGCTGCGGCAGTCATGGGCGACACGCCGTTGGTCACAGCCAGCGCGCCGAAAATGATCGCAAAGGGGATGGAACCGATCAGCAAGGGCGAGATAGCTCGCACCCCGGCGATAAACTCGGCGCGGCGGGTGGATGCCTGGACTTTCATGGCTGCTATCTAGGCGCGTGGCAGGCCGCGCAGCAATGCCCCCTGCATGGTGAATGAGCTATCCGGCTGCACCTTGAGCGCGCTCTGCACTTCGCTGGGTGCCTGGGCCAAGAGGGTCTGGATCATGGCGGCGTTGGCCGCGGGTGTGTGGATGCGCTGAATCCACGAAGCAAAGTCGATGTAGAGTTCCCAGGTGTGCGGCACGTCGCTCTGGAAGCCTGCTTGATCCAGCATGGTCAGCCATTGCTCTCTGGTGTGGTCGCGCACATGCGATGGGTCGCGCAACAGTTCAATGGTCTGGAAGTGGGTGTCAATTGTGTGATCACTGGATGAAACAATATCGCCAATGAGCAGCCGTCCCGTTGGGCGCAGCACGCGGCGAAACTCATGCAGCGCGGTCAATGGATTGGGCCAATGATGCGCGCTGTAGCGGGTGGTAATGAGGTCGAAGGAGGCATCGGGAAAGGGGAGCTGCTCCACATCTCCCTGACGAAACTCGATGTTGTTAATCTGCCTTTCCTCCGCCAACTTGCGCCCTTGATCAAGCATGGACGCGGAGAGATCCAGCGCCACAACCTGGGCGACGTGGGGCGCAAAGGTCAGCGCGGTATGACCTGTACCAGAGCCGGCGTCCAGAAGGCGCTCATGGCCGGTGAGTTGGGCAGCGTTGACCATTTCTTGCAGGTCTGCGCCTGTGGCGTGGATCGGGCTGGTTGCGTAGTTGGCGGCTGCCGGGTTGAACTGGTTTTGCACCGAGTCTTTTAGGGTCGGGGCCGGAGCAGCGGATGGATTGGACATGGAAAAGTTTCCTCTAGCGAGTGAAGATGATCATTGCGTGTCTATGATAAGTGTTGTGCTTGTACCCCTCCCGCTGAAGCTTCCGGGAGGGGGACACTTTAGGCCGGGACGACCTGCGGCACTGGAGTGAGCCAATGCATATACTTGGGTTCTTCGCCACGCACCACACGGAAATAGAGGGCGCGAATGGCTGCGGTGATCGGGCCTTCGCTGCCGCTGCCGACGGTACGGTGATCGAGGCTGGCGATGGAAACGACCTGGGCTCCTGTGCCACATAAGAATGCCTCATCGGCATAGTATAACTCTGTGCGGTCAATCTCGCGTGCTTCGCATGCCACGCCTAGCTCATGTTGGGCAAGATGGATAATGGAGGCGAGGGTGATCCCTTCGAGCGCGTTGGCTGAGATGGGGGGCACGATGAGCTTGCCGTGGCGAATCATGACCAAGTTGGCGGCGCTGGCTTCGGCGATGTGTCCATCCTGGTTGAGAACCAGGGCATCATCAAAGCCGTTGAGATGCGCCTCCGACTTGATCAGGGCGCTGTTGATATACGCGCCTGTGATTTTGCCGCGTGGGGGGATGGCGGTATCGTCCACACGCCGCCAACTGCTGGTGCAAAGCCGCAAGCCCTCCTCACGCGGGAGATAGTTGCCCATTGCCACTGAAAAGATGGTGACAGCATCGCGCATATTGTCGAGGCGCACGCCAATCGTCTCATCGGCTTTGTAGAGCAAGGGGCGCACATAACAGTTTTCGCGCCAACCTTCGCGGCTGAGCAGCTCAATGGTGATCTCTGCCAAGTCCTGGGCGCTGTAGGGCACATGGGCCATTAAGATCTTGCCGCTGTGGAGGAAGCGGCGGTAATGATCCAGGATGCGGAAGACATATACCTGCTCTCGCTCCTGGTTCCAGTAGCCGCGCAAGCCACCAAAACAGCCGGTTCCATAGTTGAACGTTTGTGTCATGACGCTGATTTTGGCGTCGTGGATGGAACGGATTTCTCCCTCAAAAAAGGCGTACTTGGTCATGGCGAGCTGCTCCTTGTAGGGTATATATGTGCTGCTATACGAGGGGGGTCCAGTTGCCGCGTTGGATGGCGGGTTCGGTGGTGGCGTTTAGGCGTTCGCGGATGGCGTAGCTGAGGGCGTCTACACCGTCGTTGATAACGTCGGGCGTCAGGTTGCCAAAGCAAATACGCACCGATTTTTCCTGGGCAGGCTCGGCTAGAAATACTTCGCCAGGCGCGACGGCCCACCCTTGACGTAAGAGCGCTTGCTCTAGGTCACTAAAGGGATGATAGCTTGGCATGGTGAGCCAGGCGCAGAAGCCCCCTTCTGGCGAGCGCCAGCGGATCGACGGTGGCAAGTTACGTTGCAGGGCTGTTACCAGTGTGTTGCGCCGTTCACGATAGATGGGCAGGACGCGGCGCAGGTGACGTTTGAGACCCCCGTTGCGTAGGAACAAAGCCAGCGAGCGTTGTAGCAAAGTGGGGCTGCATAGGTCGGTGGCGCGGCGCAGCGAGAGCAGCCGGTCCGCCCAACGTTGTGGCGCAACCACGTAGCCTAAGCGCAGACCGGGCATCAGGACTTTGGAGTAGCTGCTGACAAAAATGACCTGCCCACGGGTGTCAAGCGCATAGAGAGGAGGCGGCGCGGGTGTGTCATAGGCAAGACGTCCATAGATGTCATCCTCGACGATGATCAGACCGTGGGTAGCGGCTAATTCCAAGACAGCATGCCGCCGCTCCAATGTCATACAGCGCCCGGTGGGATTCTGGAAGGTAGGAACTGTATAGAAGAAGCGCGGGCGATGCTGGAGGATTGCTTGCTCCAGCGCGCTCAACATGGGACCTTCTTCATCGAGGGGAACGCCGATGGCTTGGACGCCGTGTAGCTTCAGTGTGTGGAGTACCCCTAAATAGGTCGGCTGCTCGACCAAAATGGTATCACCAGGTTGGGCCAGCGTGCGTGAGACAAGTGCCAGTCCCTGGGTGACGCCTGCCACGACGAGAATTTCATCCGGTGTGGCGTCAATGCCCCGTTCGGTCAGGTCTTGGCTGATCTCGACGCGCAACTGTGGATCGCCCTGAGAGGAACTGTACAGCACCATCGCCAGGGCATCCGCTTGCAGGTCTGCCAGTGTGGACCAAAATTCTTCGGTTGGAAAGAGCCGCGGGTCGGGGGACGCGCTGACCATTGAGCGCAGACCGACGATCTGGTTTACCTGCAAAATGTCATTGATCACGCCATCGGGTGTTAAGGGAGCCATCATGCCGCGGCCAAAGGAGTGACCGTTGACGTTGTGGCTTACATAGGTGCCGCGACCGACGGTTGATTCGATCCAGCCGGCAGATTGTAGTTCAGCATAGGCATTTTGGACGGTCAAGCGCGTGACCCCCAAGTCGGAGGCGAGTTGGCGCACCGTCGGCAGACGCGCTCCCGCAGGCAGCCGTCCGTCGCTGATGCGCGCCTTGAGGTGTTCGGCAATCTGTTGGTAGAGCGCAACCGGATTGGCGCGATCGAGATGGAAATCTAGTGACACGATTGGCACTCCTGCCAAAGGCCCGGTGGGCATAATCGGTGGCATTCACTGGGAATAAGATGATTGTACTGCGTCAATGTGGGGTTGACAAGGGACAATCTGCGGCACTTATGTAGGACAATGCTGGGCGGCATTGATAGGCGTGGATTTGTCTTAACTTCAAGGTTGGCGAATGCCTATGTTACAATGGCGCGCAGGTTGGGCAGGGGATCTGCTGCCTTACAAAATGCCAGCGATGAAAGTACACCATGAATCCGTTAACTGTTTCTGCTCTCACGACCCATATTGTGGCGCTCTTTGAACGTGATGACACGCTGCGTGATGTGGGCGTACTCGGCGAAGTAAGTAACTGGAAGCGGGCGAGCAGCGGGCATATTTACTTTAGCATGAAGGATAGTGGCGCGACACTCACAGCGGTGATGTGGCGCAACGCTGCCCTGAGCCATTCCTGGCTGCCGCATGAGGGTGATCAGATCATCGCCTTTGGCTATGTGGGGGTCTATCCAGAGCGGGGCGCATATCAGCTTTACGTCAACCGCATACAGCCCGCCGGTCGAGGGCAACTCTATGTGCAGTTTGAGGCGCTCAAGGCCAAGCTAGAGCTTGCCGGTCTCTTTGATGCGGCGCGCAAACGAACCGTACGGCTGCTGCATGGGCGGATTGGCATTGTCACCAGCCGCAACGCAGCGGCACTGCATGACATTCTGCGCGTGATCGCAGTGCGCTGGCCGCTCCAGGAGATTGTGCTCTTTCCCTGTTTGGTGCAAGGTAGCGAAGCACCGGGACAGATCGCCGACATGGTACGGAATGCCAACGGCTATCATGCGAATCATTCGGCGTTGGATCTGTTAATTGTGGCACGCGGGGGCGGCAGTATTGAGGACTTGTGGGCCTTTAATGATGAGCGTGTGGCCTATGCCATCTTCGAGAGCGAAGTTCCTGTGATCACGGGCATTGGGCATGAGACAGACTTTACGATTGCTGATTTTGTGGCTGACATACGCGCTCCAACACCGTCGGCAGCAGCGGCGATGGTCACACCGGATCAGGTTGAAACACGGTTGCGGCTTGCCAATACCATCGGTTGGATGGGCGAACAGATAGAGGGGTTGATCGATGGAGAACGGCGGCAACTGCACAGCATGGAGCAGCGTTTGGTGCGGTTACATCCCCAACGCATGTTGGATCAGCGCCGCCAACAGCTTGATGAGCGCGAGCGCAGGTTGCATTTGACCGTGGGCCGGCGAATGGATAGGCTGCAGGAGCGAGTTGCAGCCCGCAACCATCAACTGGAAGCATTAAACCCGTCGCGAGTCTTAGGACGGGGGTATAGTATTGTCCAGCACCTTGACGAGCGAGTCGTAACCGGGCCCTCTGATCTTGCGCCCAATGAGCGATTGCAGGTGGCTGCGGCAAAAGGCAGCTATGCGGTGATTGTGGCGGAGCAAGAGCTTGATCCAAACCAGGAGAAGGCAGCGGTATAAGGGCGCGGCAAACGCATCAATGGGTGGCTGTTGCTCGATTTTCATGCTCCCTGCGGGCAAAAAGATAGTTGGCGAGTGAGGAGATACTCTATGAGCCGAAAGGCACCAATGAGCCGAAAGATAGACATGGGTCAAATAAACATGGGCCAAAAGGTACAACCCCGAATTGTCGCAGTGCTTTCTTTGTTCATGCTGATCCTGTTTCTCTCTGGATGCAGCTTGCTCTTTGGCGGGCGCAATGCAGAGGAACCGACGCCGGAGGCCGAAGATCGCGTCATCGTGCCGACCTTTACGCCGACCCCAGAACTGCCGCCTACCGCGCCGCCTGAGCCAACGGCAGAGCTGCCTGCGGTGGTGGAAGTTGTCCCTTCAGGGGGAGAGGCCGCGCCTCCTGCGGCTGATGCAGCCCCGGCTGCGGATGTGGCAGCGGAGGAGCCGCCGACGGCTACCGCCGAGGTTCCATCGCCAACCCCGATTCCCAAAGTGGTGGTCAGCGGGGCTGCGGTCAATGCACGCAGCGGGCCGGGTACGGACTATGGTTTGGTTGGTGCGGTGACGCAAGGGCAAGCCTTTGATGTGATCGGCAAGAACCCGGAGGGAACTTGGTGGCAGTTTTGCTGTGTCAACGGGCAAAATGCCTGGGTCTTTGGCGAGTTGGTCACGGTAGACAACGGTGGCAGCGTGCCGGTGGCGCAAAACATTCCTGCTGCACCTGTGGCTGTTGCCCCACCCGCGGCTACCCCTGTCCCCGCGGCCCCAGCCCAACCAGCGGAACCAGCCGCGCCCCCGGAGAATACCCCCGAACCGGCGCCGCCACCTGCCGCGGGTGCGGTCAATGCAGGGGGCTGTGGTGGCGATGATGGATGTAAGTTCAAATTAACCGGCGGCCCTTCATTTGCCGACAATGGCGGCGGTGAGATGAAGCTTTCCTTGTTCTTTATGCACAGTGGGGTGGATGGCGGACAGCCCCAGGGTGACTATCGTTTGGGGGTTGAGCGTGACGGCCAATTGATTTCGGTCTTTGCAGATACCACGAGTATTGCACTTGATAAGAGCCAGGGGCCAATGGGGCCATATAACTATCAAGCGAAGATCGGCGCGGGCGATTTGCCGGGTGGTTCTTTGGAAGGCACCTACTTTATCTGGGTGCTGGATGGCAATCGTGAGCGTGACAGCGATGTATTTACGCTCAATGTGCCTGCCGGGCAGGGTGACATCTGGATTCAGTTTGATCAGGGATGATCAGATTGGGTAAATTTCGTCATGGCAACTTTGTTCACTACACTAGGATCTAAACAAGCAGATGAATTGGGAATGATTCTGCCCCATGAGCATCTCTTTGTGGATTTGGGGCCGATTGAGGCGGCTCACTATCGCACCGCGGACAGCGCCGAAGCGGTGGCGGTGATGGCCCCTGAAGTGGAGAAGATCAAGGCGCAAGGGGTGACGGCACTTGTCGAGTGTACGCCCGTGGGGGTAGGGCGGCGCGCGGACATTGACCTGGCGATTTCACAAGTGACAAACTTCCCAGTGGTGTTGCCCACAGGCATCTACCGGGAACCGTGGGTTCCACAATGGGCGCGCGACGCGGATGAAGGGGCCATTGCGGCGTGGATGATGCAGGAGCTTACACACGGCATTGAAGAGACGGGGATTCCTGCGGCGTGGATCAAGGTCAGCGCCAGCGACGATGGCCTCACCGAGAGCGAGCGTAAGATACTGCGCGCAGCGGCACGCGCAGGCGTGCAGACGGGGGCGATTATTGGCAGCCACACGATTCGAGGTTCGGTCGTGCGTGAGCAGTTGGCGGTTGTGGAGCAAGCTGGATATTCTGCCAGCCGCTTTATTTGGATTCACACGCAGGTAGAGCCGGACTTTGAACTGCATTTGGAGATGGCGCGGCGGGGCGCGTGGCTCGAATATGATGGAATTGGGGGGCGCGCGGATGAATGGTATGTGGAAGCGGTGCAGCGGGTTTTGGATGCAGGTTTTGCGAAGCAGCTTCTATTGAGCCAGGATCGGGGATGGTATGATCCGTCCAAGTTGCATGGCGGAGATGTTTTGCCATTCACCCATTTAGCCGGTGAATTCCTGCCTAAGCTGCGGGCCGCGGGATGTGACGAGGCGATGATTGCACAATTGGCGCAGCATAACCCATTTAACGCCTATGCCCGATAACTATATGCCCGATAGATAATCGTAGATCATCGGCTAAATCAGGGAAGACGCCAGTCCGTGATGGAGGTTGATCCATCACGGACTTTTTATTGGGGTTTGGTGCATATCTCTTTATTCGTTTGCCGTTGGAACGGCTTGCGTCGCATCTGTGGGCGTAGAAGGGGCCACTGTGGGTGCGGTTGATGCACGCTGGAGCGTGGGGCGATTGCCTTGATCTGCGCTGGAAGGGCGCTGTGGTTGGGGATAGCGGATGCGTACCTCGCGGTCGGGGCGGCGGTCTCGTCGCCCCACGGCATCACGCGCATGGACGGGATAGCCACTGTTGAACATCGTAAGTACGGTTAAGGTAAGGACGAGAATACAGAGGAAGAGGGCTGTACGCTGCCAGGTGGGCAGGACACTTGTCGAACGACAAAAGATGGGGTGTTGACATTGCATTGTTGATAGCCTTGCATTGGTTGGGAGAGAGCCAATTGTTCAACAAGCGCGAGTGGGAATATTGTAAATGGCTGTGAGGAATTGTCGCAAACAGCCTCGCGCCAGCTCTCGATCCTAAGAACTGTAATTACTGGGAATTATTTGATGACGGATATCCTGAAACCGCATGTAATTATTCTGACGTATTGACATAGGTCTGTTTTCGTCATATAGTATGTAAACTTTGGAAACTTCGCGTGTATCACTGGCAGTAATATGCATTCACTATTGGTGATTTTTTCCTTTATAGGCCGAGTTGCTCAACGTGTAGGAACCTATTGTGGCTCCATTTGCACCAAAGGTCGCGCCAAAGAACACCGCACTAAGATGGCGTAATTCACGTCATCAGAATGAAAGCTTTATAACAGGAACCGCTCTACTGAACCGGACCTAAGGGAGGCTTGTATCTGACGGAACAGCGGTCGTTCGTAAATCGTCACATCAAAGATCGACTCAGCGAGGGTAAGACGTGGTCAATGCGTCTGACTCCTCGCCCTATGGCGCGGGCATTGCTGCTCGTTTTGCTGATGGTGTTTGTCTTTGGTGGCTGGACTGAATCGATGACTAGTGATGCGCGCGCTGCTGAAGGTGTGGCTCAAGAGGGGAATCGTGACCCACGCTGGACGCAATTTACACGCGATCGTGATCTAGTGGTTTCCAACGACATTCGTGCAATCTGGGTGGATCAAGATGCGCTCTGGTTTGGCGGAGAGAATGGTTTTAGTCACTTTACTGGCCTGTGGCACAGCTATATGACGGTTGCGGGCGTGGCTGGCGGCGGCATCGCTGGTGGCAGTCTTGCCGGGCAGCAATCCTTAGGAGAGATTCAAGCCTTTGCACGCGACGGTCGCCAGGGAATCCTATGGGCAGGGAGCAACAACGGTCTTGTGCTGCAGTGGAACGGACAGGTTTGGTCTTTGGCAGCGGATGTCAAGAGCCCGATTCACGCGCTGCTGGCGACGGAAGGCGAACTCTGGATTGGCACCGACGATGGTCTTTATCGCTTTAATCGTGTGGAGAGTGTCCTGGTCGATGCGCTTGGACGCCAGCCGATCTTTGCGCTTTTGCAGGATGGCCGAAATGTGTGGGTGGGAAGCTCGAACGGGTTATGGCGCTACCGAGACAGCCATTGGTTACAGGTTGGGGCCGGAGAAGATAATCTTGAACTCGGCGTATATGCCATCGCCAGCGACTCAGGGGGCGCGCTGGTCGTAGGTACACCTTATGGCGTTGGTTGGCAAGCGCGTGCTGATGGGCGTTGGGTCTGGTATGAGACGCTGGATGATGCCGACGAGCCCGTATTGGTACAATCCCTGGCCTTTGATCAGACGGGCTTGTTGTGGGCAGGCAGCGATGGCGCTGGTGTCTTCTCGTTCCGGCTGGACGAGGAGGGATATAGCAACTATGGCTTTACAGGTGATCAGAATCTGACCACCCGTTTCGTCCGTCAGATTGCTGTGGATGGGGACAACTCAATTTGGTTCGCCACGCCTGCCGGTGTTTTTCGCTATCAACCCTACCGCTGGATCAATGATGAGCAGGGCGCGGCGGATGATGTACGCAACTATATCAACGACCTTTTGGTGGCGCGCGATGGCGCGCTCTGGGCGGTGACAGGTGGCGCTGGGGTGCGCCGCAAGACGAGCCCACAGGGTGCGGAAACGGTCTTTACCGCGGCGGATGGCGCAACAGACGTAGGCTATGCGTTAGCACAGGATGCGCGCGGCGCAATTTGGGTTGGCGGCGAAGAGGGCCTCTTTCGCTATATGGATGGTGGCTGGGATACGCCTATCCAGTTGACAGCGCTGCCGACGCAAAGCGTGACCAGCCTCATCGTGGATGACCTCAATCTCTGGATCGGAACGGCAAGAGGGTTAGTTCGTTATGCGGTAACAACCCATGAAGTGGTCGAAGTGCCGGCGCTTCACGCGTTCAGCATTGAGTCATTGGCTCTGGATAATCTAGGACGCGTCTGGGCGGGAACGAACGACGCCGGTATTTGGGTGCATGAATTGGACGGGGAGTGGCGACAGTTTGTGCATGATCCCCAAGACCCTGGCAGCCTGCCCGGCAACCGGGTCTATAGTCTTAGCCTTGCCGCCGACGCGCAGATTGCCGGTGGCATGTGGGCGATTGTCGATGGCGAGGCTTTGGTGCGTTGGGATGGGATTCGCTGGCAGCGCGCAGCGCGCTCATGGCCTCTGCCGAGCAATCTGCTCTGGACCGTATTTAGCGATCCGCAGGACGGCTCACTGTGGATTGGCAGTGAGGCAGGGGTCACGCATTATGATGGCATCACCTCACATACCTTTGGGGCCAATGATGGCTTGCAGAGCGCGGTGATCTTTGCCGTGGCGCGCACCCTGGAGGGAGGCTATTGGTTTGGCGGCTCGACAGGTCTGACTTATTTTCTGCCTGACAAGACCCCTCCCTGGGTAAAATTAGGGCCGTTGAGCGGCGAACCCGTGGAAGGAAGCGCTGGTCTACCTGTTCTCCCGGTTGGTGAATCGCTGATGCTCCATTACGAGGCGGGTGATCTTCAAACTGCGCCGGAGCAACTGCGCGTCCTACAGCGGGTGGCGGGGCCAAAGGTGACGACACCGTGGGAGGCTACGGACGATAACTATTTTCGTCACACCTTTGACGAGCCGGGAATCTATACGCTGGAACTGCTGGCGCGCGATGAGTCTTTCAACTACTCTGCGTTTGAAACGCAGCGTGTAGAAATCATCGCGCCGCCGGTGTTGGTGATGCTGCCGGGACTCGGCGCAGTCGAGATTGGCGTCTTTCGCACGCTGGCGGCACTTGGGACGTTGATTGTTTTGGGCAGCGGTTATATGACGCTGGTCATTCTCGGCAACCGGCGACGGAGCAGAGAGGCGTTGGCACGCGGCTTCAACCCCTATGTGAGTGGTGAGCCTGTGCGCAGCGACGATATGTTCTTTGGTCGCCGCGCGCTGCTGCAACGCATCGTCAACACACTGCACAGCAACAGCATCATGATTCATGGAGAACGGCGTATCGGCAAGACCTCGCTGCTGCTGCATCTTGTCAATGCGCTGCGCGAAGTGAATGATGCAGACTATTGGTTTGTCCCTGTCTATGTGGATCTGGAAGGCACGCCGCAGGAAGCTTTCTTCCAACTCCTGACTGAGGAGACTTTATATAACATAGAGACATTGCAACACGCGGCGATTGAAATCACTCCCAAATTGACTGACTTGCGGTATTATACAAAGCTAGAGAACCAGTATAGTGACCGCGATTTCAACCGTGATCTGAACCAGATTACGGACGTGTTGGAAGAATATGGCGAGCGACATGATCCGGGCAAGCAACTGCGTCTTATTCTGCTGATTGACGAGATGGATGTCATGAGCAGGTATGACCGGATTGTGCAACAGCAGCTTCGCCGTATCTTCATGCGTGAGTTTGCTGCCACGCTAGGGGCTGTCGTGGCGGGCATCCAGATCAGCAAGGAATGGGATCGGGTCGAAAGCCCGTGGTTTAATCTTTTTAACGATATCGCACTCACCCCGTTCACGCGCGAGCAGGCAATCGAACTACTGGTGGAGCCGGTGCGCGGCTATTATCAATATGACCAGGCTGCTGTGGAATTCATTCTGGATCATGCCAACGGTCGCCCGTACAAATTGCAGCAATATGGCCTGGAGGCAGTAAATCATATGCTGGCAGCGCGGCGGCGACGGATCACCTTGAAAGACGTTGAAGCAGCACACCGGCGTTTAGAAGCCGCCGAACGCGCAGGTAAATCGAGTGGCGCGGCTCAACGGCAGAAGCGTTCCTTGCTGGATCGGCTGCAAGACGTGGTGCGTCCAGAGTCATCTTCTGCTGAGCCGCAAAGCATCAAGCCCAACGGCGATGCCACACCCCATGAATCCACACCCCATGAATATGGAGGAGATCATCACTCAAACGGCAAAACCAACGCAGCGCAAGGTCCCAGGCGGCGTTCGTGATAAACAACGATGTAGGAATATCTCGAGTACGCCTAATGTAGGTGTATTACAGGGTCGTGAAGGATTGTAGAGGGACATGCGCATACCCTATGTGGTAGGCCGGTGGGTGCGAGGACGTAATCACTATGGCCGCGAGCGTCTAACCGAACATTTGCTTCATGCGCCGGATAGTGCCATCTGGTTGTTAGGCACGCGGCGTATGGGTAAGACTTCAATGCTCAAGCAGTTGGAACTGGTTACTTCTGCGCCCGACAGTCGCTATGTTCCGCTCTTCTGGGACATGCAGGGCTGCGAGTCGGCGCGCGAGCTTTCGGATGAACTGTTTTATGCGCTGATGGATGTCGCCGATCGATTCGCTGCCGTCGGCGTGGATGTCAACAGCTTCAGCGGGCAAGATGCTTTGCTGATTTTGCGTTCGCTTGCGCGTGCATTGATGGAGCAGGAGAAGCGGTTATTGTTGCTGGTGGATGAGGCGGAGGTGCTGATCAACATCGCCCGCCAAGACCCCGCTTGGGTGGGGCGATTGCGCCGGATGATGCAGGATCACCGCGTGCGTACGATTATGACCTCCACCAAATTGTTGGCGGAATTGAATAAACTTACCAGTGAGTGGACGACGAGCCCATTTCTCTTTGGCTTTAATCTGGTGAGCCTTACGCGGCTGGACGAAGACTCTGCGCGCGCTTTGGTGCGCCAGTTGCAAGGGGATCAGGAGGTTCTTGCACCCGATGGTGTGGTGGATGATGTGTTGATTCACACAAATGGACAACCTTACCTGATCCAGTATCTTTGCCAGCGGCTCTTTGAGACGGATGAGCAGGGCAATGGACGCCTGCGGGCAGTGCGTGAGGAAGACCTTACTACGGATCATATCCTGACCGGCTTCTTTCAGAATGATTTTCAGCATTTGACCAAGACGGAGCGGCGTCTGCTTCTGGCTGTGGCTGAACTGACCATTGCCAAAGAAAAGGAACTCTTGGTTGTGCTGAATGATCTGCCGCCGCGCAAAATTCAGATGTATCTTTACGGCATGGAGCGGCTGGGCTATCTCCGCCAGATTTTTGGACAGTGGGCGGTTGGCAATGAATTTCTGCGCCGGTGGGTTATGGACAATCTTGAGGAGTTGGCACAACAGCTCAATTCCGCGGCGGATGATACGATCCACGAAACCATGCTGGAGATGGGGCGCGAGCATGAGGCGCAGTACTTGCTAGAGGAGATCGCTCGCCTTGAGAGCGAATTGGCCCAGGTTGATGCAGCAGCCGCCAATGCCACAGGTGATGAACTGGTCAGCTTGCTGGATGAGGCGGCACGTTTACGTCGCGAACTTGCGCGCCTGCGTACTGAATTGGCTAGCATTGAGCCGGAAAGCAATCCCTTGCCGTAGCCCTGGGTGTCATCCTGGGGGCAAGAGTACTCGCAATTTACCATTTTTGCTTGTCTATTGTCTATCGAAGCATACGTTGATTTCTGCAACTACCAAGTCAGTGTAAAACTCCAAAGTAGACTATTAAGACTCATCTCCTCAATAATATCTTCTCACCAATCCAGAAGCAATTCGTGATGTTTCCTCGTGCCTTGTTTATACCTTTCCGGTTTATACCTTCTCGCAGCACAGCCATTCTAACAAACTTCTAACGTTTCCCTACTTGACCTCAAGCTCACTTGAGGATGTAGCATAAGGCTATGATCAATCAGAAAGAGCGTTACACCGTTCAAGAGGTTAGCAACGAGATAGATTTGCCCATTTCAACGCTGCATTATTACGAGGAGAGTGGTCTACTCGACCCTATACAACGTGCCAGCAATGGGCATCGTCAGTACGGCGCGGCAGATTTACGTCGTCTAATTCTGATCAAGAGATTGCGACTTGCTGGGATGACAATTGAGCAGATACGCGACTTTGTGGTGTTGTACAAAACCGGCAAGCAAACTGCACGCCAACGCCGCGAAATTCTAATCAGCCATCGGGAGACAGTTCAAGCACGTATTGATGAGTTACTCGACGTTCTGGCCTTCATTGATCACAAAATCGAGGCGTACTACGCAGAAGAAACTGAATCCGACCATCAACAGCAAGGATAATTGAGCAATGCACTATGTCAATTTAGGTCGTACTGGTATGCAAGTGTCGCGTATCTGCTTGGGTACCATGGCTTTCGGCTCGTCCCAATGGCGGGATTGGGTTCTTGATGAAGCAGCCAGCCGCCCTATCTTCCAACGTGCCATTGAAACCGGCATCAATTTCTTCGATACGGCCAACTTCTACTCACAAGGTGTCAGTGAAGAAGTAACTGGACGTGCGCTAGCTGACTTTGCCAAGCGTGATGAAGTTGTCATCGCTACCAAAGTGGGTATGCCCATGAGTGACAAGCCCAATGATCGCGGTCTCTCGCGTAAACACATCATGACCAGCATCGACAACTCGCTACGCCGCCTAGGCACGGACTATGTTGACCCTACCAACTTCACCGCTTGGATGACAAAACGCCTCTTGAAGAGACGCTGGAAGCAATGCACGATGTGGTAAAGGCTGGAAAGGCCCGTTACATTGGTGCATCTACCATGTTTACCTGGCAATTTGTCAAAGCCAACTACTTAGCTGAACGTGAAGGTTGGACTCGCTTTGTGACCATGCAGAATCACTGGAATCTCGTCTACCGTGAGGAAGAGCGCGAGATGAATCCATTCTGCTTGGCAGAGGGCATTGGCATTATCCCCTGGAGTCCACTGGCACGCGGGTTCCTGGCGGGTAATCGCACACGCAAAGGTGAGGGTGAGCAATGGGGCACAACCACGCGCGCAAAAAGCGACAATATGGCCCAGCGCATGTACTATCGTGAGAGCGATTTCGCCGTGGTAGACCGTGTGGTCGAGCTGGCTGGCAAGCACAACGTCAAGCCTGCCCAGATTGCGCTGGCATGGCTGCTCCACCGTCCTGGTGTCACTGCGCCGATAGTCGGCGCAAGCAAAATGCAACATTTCGAAGACGCTGTCGGCGCACTGGACATTTCACTCAGCAAAGAGGAAATGTCCTATCTCGAAGAGCCTTACCAACCCCATCCCATCCTGAGCCATTCATAACCAATTGGGAGATACCATGAACTACCGACAATTTGGCAACACTGATCTCACTGTCTCAGAAATCTGTTTTGGCCCTATGCGCTTTTCCGCCAAAGAACCAGGCAAGGACAAGCAATCCCAGGAGGGTCAACGGGCGTTGGAATACGCCATTGAGCGCGGCGTCAACTTCATTCATTCCAGCTACGAGTACGGCGTACGCTGGGCCATGAGTGAGACCCTAAAAGACCACCCTAAGCGTCACGACCTGCATCACATTATTAAGGTTACCGTGCCTGATTTTGGCGACAGCGGCAAGTTCGACGCCAGCAAGTTCCAAACGCAGGTCGAGGAGGCACTGCGCGATTTGCACACGGATCGCATTGCGGTGATCCAACATCTACAGCGCAACCAGCCCAATAGCGACGAGAAGCGTATCCCCAATATCTCTGCCGTCCACGAGCAGATGATGCCCGTCTTTGAAAAACTGCGCGACCAGGGAAAGGTCGGCTATCTAACTACCTTTCCTTACACGCCTGGTTTTGCGAAAGAGGCACTTGCTACCGGCGACTTCAGCGGCATGGTAGCCTACTACAACCCTATCGAAATCGAAATGGCCCAGTTCTTCCCAGAGATGGAGGCAAACGGCCAAGGTTTCTTTTGCATTCGTCCCTTCCTAGCGGGTCTACTCACCGATCGTCGGGTGGATCGTAGCAGCCTTCCTGCTGATGACCGTATGCAGGAGAAACGCTGGGACGCAGCCTACGCACGACTGGAACTTGTCAAGCAGGAGATGGGTAAGCAAGTCGGCGGCTCGTGGACTGATTTTGCCATTAAGTTTGGTCTCGCTCATCCCATTGTCACCAGTCTCATTGTCGGCCTTAATACGGTCGAGCAGGTAGATCAGGTTCTCGACGCCGCCGACGGCAACTATCCTGATCGAGCGTTGGTGGACGAAGCGTTGGCGCTCTACAAGAAATACGGTTTGGTGTTGAGTTGAATCAAACAGAAGGTACGTGTCGTGCTGGAAGTCTTGAGCGGAGCCAAAGGGGCAGGTAGTAACAAACGGGTCGCGTCAGAACTCAATCTCACATCGCTGCTCGCGGACGATACTGTAACGCCTCGGCGAGGTGGGCTTGCTGCACCTGCCCACTCCCCGCCAAATCGGCAATCGTACGGCTCAACTTGATCATGCGGTGATAGGCCCGCGCCGTTAGTCCCATGCGTTCGACTGCCATGCGAATCATCGCGAGTCCGTCCTTGTCCAATTGGCAGAACTTCTGCACCTCACTCGGCCCCATGTTGCCATTGATCTACACCTGTGGCTTGTTGACGGAGCCAAAGCGCGCCTGTTAGATGGCGCGGGCGGCTTCCACGCGCTGGCGGATCGTAGCCGAAGGTTCGCCGCTAGCCAGAGAGGAGAGCTTTTGCACCGGCACGCGCGTCATATCGAGGTAAATATCAATGCGGTCAAGAATGGGACCGGAGATGCGCTTTTGATACTTGGTGACCATTGCCATCGTGCAAGTACATTGCTTCTCCGTATCACCATAATAGCCGCAAGGATATGCGCTGAACGAGGATTCTGCCGCGCTCGGTTTGTACTGGCGATTGCCATACCGTATAATCCAACGATAGGCGGTTCGATATGTCTGCGTGCTGGGCGGAACCGCTCGGCGTTTTTTTTGCTTATACCTTTTAGTTTCTCCTAGTGAAGTACAAACTTTATGACTGAATCCATCCCACTGGTTGATCTTCAAGCGCAATATGCTGCTATCCACAGCGAAGTGGATGGGGCGATTCGCCGCGTCGTGGAAAGCGCCCAGTTCATCATGGGGCCGGATGTCGCGGCTTTTGAGGCCGACTATGCGGCGTGGTGTGATGTCCCCCACTGCGTGGGGGTCGGTAGTGGGACGGCTGCGCTGGAACTGGCGCTGCGCGCTTTGGGTGTGGGCGCGGGTGACGAAGTTGTCACGGTGGCGCACACCTTTATTGCCACTGCCGAGGCAATCAGCGCCGTTGGAGCAAAGCCGGCCTTTGTCGATATTGATCCGCTGACCTATACACTTGATTCCGATGCGTTTGCCGCTGCCATCACGCCGCGGACACGCGCGGTCATTCCTGTGCATCTCTATGGACAGCCGGCGGACATGACCCGTATCGAGGCGATTGCAGAACAACATGGCATTGCCACTGTCGAAGATGCTGCCCAGGCACATGGAGCCACTTGGGCCGGAACAACGGTGGGCGCTTTTGGCGATGCCGCCTGTTTCAGTTTTTATCCCGGTAAGAATTTGGGGGCCTATGGCGATGCCGGTGCGGTGACGACTCGGCATGAAGCCGTGGCCGCGCAAGTGCGGCTGCTGCGCAATCATGGGCGGCGCTCCAAATACCTGCATGACCAGGTGGGCTTTGGGCATCGCATGGATACGCTGCAAGCGGCGATTTTGCGCGCCAAACTGCCCCACCTTGCTGGTTGGACGACCGCAAGAAGGCGATTGGCCGCGCGTTATACGGCTCTGTTGGAAAACAGCGGCGTGGTTCTACCCTATGTTGCCCCCGCTGCTGATCCGGTTTGGCATCTCTATGTGATCCGCACGCCGGAGCGGGATGGCATGATCGCAGAGTTGGCGCGGCAGGGGATCGGCGCGGGTGTCCATTATCCGGTTCCGCTGCATCTGCAACCTGCTTATGCCGATCTGGGTTATCAAGCGGGATCGCTGCCCGTGACTGAAACGGTCGCCGCTACCTGTGTGAGTTTGCCACTCTACCCGGAGATGACCGATGGGCAACAGGATCGGGTTGTGGCCGCGGTGCGGCAGTTCGTGGAGGCGCGTGACCCGGTATGAGTGATGTACAGCTCTCAGAGTCTCCACAAGAAGCGCAGATATCTTCCCGCGCAAAGGCACTGAGTCGCGGAGACGAGAGCCGACAGGTTGACCCTAAGCCAACGATTACGATTGTTGTGCCGGCGCGCAACGAGGAAGCGACGGTCGGGTTGGTGGTGGAGCGGAGCTATGCAGCCTTTGCCGAATTGGGCCGCGTGGGCGAGGTGCTGGTGGTCAACGATGGCAGCCGGGATGGCACTGCCGAAGTATTGGCTGCGGCGGCCAAACGCTTTCCTTCCTTACGAGTCTTTACACACCGGCGCAGCCAGGGCATGACCGCGGCCTTGCAGCAGATGTTTGCGGCCAGCCAGGGGGAGATTATCATCCTGATCCCGGCGGATATGGAGTCGGATCCGCTGGTCGATATTCCGGCATTGGTGCTGCACATGGAGGCCAACGACCTGGATGTTGTGGCGGGATGGCGGCAAGGGCGGCAGGATTCTAAGGTGCTGGCAAGTGGTGTTTATAACTGGGTGATGCAAAATTTGGCACAGGTTCCGGTGCATGACGGCAACTGGATCAAGGCCATGCGGCGTGAGGTGGTGATGAGTTTTCCGCCTTTGCGCAGCGACTGGCATCGCTTCCTGTTGATGTTTGCTGTGCATCAGGGCTTTAAGGTGGGTGAGGTAAAGACTTTTTACCGCCCGCGGCCTGCCGGTAGCAGCAAATTTGGTTGGGAGCGAATTCCGATCAGCTTCCTGGATGTGTTGGTGGTGAAGTTCCTGCTGACTTTCAGCCAGGCTCCGATGCGCTTTTTTGGCGGGCTGGGGCTGGCAGGGATGGCGTTGAGTTTGTTGACTTTTCTTTATCTGACAGGGCTTTATTTCTTTGCCGAGACACAACAACGTCCTGTCTTTATCGCCGCGGGCATCCTCGCGGTGATCAGTGTGCTGCTCCTACTGGTGGGCTTTGTGGCGGAGTTGGTTGTGAGCCAGGGAGAGCGTATTGCACAGCTAGAGCGACAGATTCAAGGGATGAAGGATGAGGAAGGCAAGAGATCTGTCATGCCGTAGGCATCTCTCCGTTCTGCCAACTACCACCCCAGAGAGACTCCTACGGGGTGACAGGTTGCCTCATCCCTCATCCTTTAATTAGCGGATCGTTACCTGGCCGCATTCTACGGTTTCTCCAATAGGCTGACCTAAAGCGTCGGCAACCCCAATCACAACGGGATAGGTTGCGGCGGGCGTCAACGGATTGAGGTTGATGTCCAGTTCGTCGCGCACAAATTCGCCCACTGTCCATGTGCTTGTGGGCCACATGCGTAGCGATTCGGTGTCGCGTGGCAGTTTGTCACCCCAAACGCCTTCCGGGCCGATCACTTTGGCGGTAGCGGTGTAGTCGGTGAGGAGGGGAGCGGTTGCCTGCCACCACAAACGCATATGCACCCAGCCACTTGGAGGGTGCATAAACTCGTCGCGAGCGGAGACCATTGGCGTCATGATCTCGCAGGCTGCCAAGCGTAGACCAGGCTGCAATTCCACGTCGAGTTGGCGCGCGGTTGGGCCGAGTGTGGGAGGTTGCGCCATGCGTCCCTGAAGGATATAGCCTGTCAGTTTGATGCCTGCGGGATACTGTTCGGTAATCAGGGGGAAGTTGCGATTGAGCCAACCTTCGACCACGCGCTGATCGTCCACACCTTCTAGGTGGCTCTGCGTAAGCCAGAGCGTGGCTGAGCCAAAGTCCACGATGCCGTTGAGCGGCGGGGCGACAACCGTGTCAATATCCGCTTCGGTCAAGGTTCCGTTAAAGAGAGCAAAGATGGGCAGTGTATCTTCGTCATAAGCTTGGCGAAGATACCAGGCGAGCGCGTCGTAGGTGTAGGCTACATGGGTGACGACAGAAGTAGGCAAGTTGGGGCTAGCGGCAGTATAGGTGCTGATGTAATCGGCGGCACTGCGCCAGCTTTCGCGCACGCGGGCGGGCGTCCAGAGGGGCGGCAACGCTGCGAGCAGCACAAGTACACTAAGCAAGCCACCGGCCCATCCGAACGGTTGCCGCCAACTGCCCAATGCCGTCGCGCCGCGTGCGATACCCCAGAGGACAAAGGGAGCCATAAACAACAGATAGCGATCTTCGGCAAAGATCGAGCCGCTGCGCGCGAGGAGAAGATTGGCGATCAAGAGGGGAATGCCGATCCAGAGCCAAAGCCAGGGTTGATCGAGGCGAGGTTGTGAGGTCGCTTTACGCCAGGGCAGTAGCAAGCCCAGGAGGAGGAGCAGAGCAAAGAGCAAAAGCGCGGCGTTGATCCAGGGTTGGGGCCAGTCGACGCGCCAGATCGTGTCGATGTGCAGTAGGCGAAGCAGGTTGGCCCCAAAATCGGCAAATGCTTGACCAGGGGTGCTTTCTGCTTCGTTGACTGACCAGGCATTGCGCGCCAATGGCAGAAAGAGCAGGCCGGTGACAAGCAGCGCGAGGCAGCCTTCGAGAAAGCGGCGCAGATCGCGGTCGCGCCAGAACAACACTAGCAGCGTTAGCCCCGCGGCAGGGAGAAGGAATGCGCTAAAGAGATAGCTGTAGAGGGCGGCTTCGATGGCGATGATCATCAGCAGCCACCAGCCGAAGCGCGCAAGCGGGCGCGCTGCCTGCCACGCTTGCCAGAGAGCAACTGCACCCCAGACCAGTCCCGTTGTGGCGGGTTGGAACATACGCAATTCTTGGCTGTACCAGGTGAGGAGGGGCGAGAGCGCGACCAGCAAGCTGGTCAGATAGCCCGTGGCGCGCCCACTGAGCGCGGTCGTGAGCCGCAACATGCCCCACACCGTTAACACGCCCAGGGCGCTGCCGAGCGCACGTAAGGCGCTGTCGCTGTGATCCAGCCCCATCCAGGCTAATAGATCCTGCCAAAGCCCCAGTGCCACATAGTAGACGGGGGGATGTTTGTCTTGGACGAGGGCAAAGGTAGTGGCCCAAGTGTAGCCAATATCATATCCGGCCCATTTGAGACTGATTGCTTCATCAAACCAGACGCTGTGATAGCCAAGCCGCCAAAAACGCACGACGACGGCGATCAGGAGGATCGCGCCTTCGATGAGGCGTGGGGTAAGGGCCGGTCTAGGCAGTCTGTTGAAGATCATACGTAATTAGGCCGCGGGTAGACCGAGGGCAGAGAGTTTTGCGCGCAGGAAATAGCGACGATAGGCGCGTACTTCTGCCAAGAGTTCGGTGAGTTGTGCCTGGAGCAGGAGTGCGGCTTCGGGATCGCTGGTTGCACTGGGTGTCGCCGAGATTTGCACGTTATCATCGTTCTCCCAACCTTGCAATGAGAGATGTGACTTGGCTTGCAGCCAAAGCAGGCTGTGGCGCATGATGTGGGTTGTGAGGCCCAAACGAGCGGCCATGCGGTCGAGTTGGAGAGGCTGACCGCGCTGGAGCGCGTATTTACACATGCCCGCCACGGCACGAATGACGGCGTCTATGCCATCATCGTTTGTGAGCTGACCGACGAGGTAAATGGCGCTGGGCTGGTGCCGGTCATGCAGCCAGCGCAGCAGATGGGCGGTAGGCGGGGCAGAGAAGATGACCAGCGGGCGACCCGGCAGCGCCGCGGCAGCCGTACGCGGTGCGTAGGCTACGCCAATAGCATCGAGCTTCGTTCCTTCAGCATACCAGGTAGCCTGTGCTGGAGCCGGTAACTGTTCAAGAGAGATGGGCTGATTGCGCAGATCATGGAGCTTGACGAGCGGCTTGGTCGCCGGGAGCGTGGCGACATCTGCCTGGCTGGCGCGGCTATCGACATAGTTGAGTTGCAGCGTGCGCTCGCCCCGGAAGGTGTTAATGCTGATGGTGTAGACCAGATCGAGCGGGCCGGTGGGGAGTTCCTCACTGCTGTTGAACCAGAGGACGGGCAAGCGCGCCCCGCTGGAGCTGCTCACCTCCAGCCGCCGGTGCTGCCCCTCACGTCCCATACGGCGGTCGCTTGCGACTGTGAGCTGCGTGCTGAGGAATTGGGGGGTGGGGTTGCCATTGCCAAAAGGAGCCAAGCGTTGGAGTTGCTCGGCAAATGCCAAATCGATGGTTTCCAGCGGGAGCTGCGCGTCAATGAGCCGCCCTGGCGCGGCAACGGGTATGCGATTGAGTTCGATCTGGCTGTCGAGTTCGCGACGGAAGCGGTCTATGTTGTCGGGCGTGAGGCTCATGCCTGCTGCGCCAGGATGCCCACCGTGGGTTAGCAGCAGATGGGCGCAACCGGCAATGGCCGCGCCGATGTCCACGCCAGGGATACTGCGCGCGCTGCCACGCGCCGCTTCGCCCGGTGGATTGAGCAGGAGGATGGTGGGTTTGTGAAATTCTTCAGCCAGCCGTGAGGCAACAATGCCGACGATGCCCGCGTGCCAGGCTGGATGGCTTAGTACAAGTCCGTTATAGTCTAGAAGCGCAGGGTTGCGGTCAACCATCTCCAGCGCGACCGCAGTGGTCTGGCTGGTCAGCAGGCGGCGCTGCTGGTTGAGCCGTTCCATGCGTCCGGCAAGCTGCCCGGCGCGGATGGCGTCACGCGTGGTGAGCAATTCGACGGAGACGGTGGCATCTTCCAGCCGTCCCAGGGCATTCATGCGCGGCCCAATCTGAAAGCCGATGGCCTCGGCATCCACCGTATCGCGGTTCACGCGCGCAACTTCCATGAGCGCCAAGAGCCCGGTGCGTCGAGTCTGGCGTAGCTGCTGTAGACCGAGTTGGAGCAAATAACGAGCATCGTGGACCTGCTGTGCCACATCGGCGACGATGCCCAGCGCAACCAGATCGAGCAGGTCATTTTCTTCGCCAGCGCGGCCTGCTAGACTGTACAACTGCTGGATGAGCTTAAAGGCGACACCGACACCGGGCAACGTGCGCAGCGGCTCGCCTTCGGGCTGAAGCTTGGGGTTGACGATGGCATCGGCGCGGCGTATGGAGTTTTGTCCGGCGGCGGCTGCACCCAGTCCCGCGATTGGGTCTTGCCCTGGCACCAGCGTTAGCAGTTCGGACGGTAGATCGTGATGGTCGGTGATGATGACGGTCAGCCCTCGGTCTTTGGCAACGCCCACCGCTTCGCCGTCGCTGATCCCTGTATCACAGGTCAGGAGGAGATCGGGCGGGAAATCGGGGTCGGCGAGTTTCTCCTCCAACATGGGGAGGCGGATGCCGTGGCTTTCGGTGAAACGGTTGGGCACATGGAAGCGCACGCGTTGATCCCCTGCGAGGCGACGGAGCGCGGCGACAAGCAGAGAGGTGGAGGTTTGCCCGTCTACATCAAAGTCGCCCCAAACCAAGATATTGGCGCGGTCATGAATCGCAGCGTGCAGAAGGCGTGCCGCTTCATCCATCCCAAAGAGCGCAGTAGGTGGGGCGGGGGTATAGTGGGCCGGGTCAAGAAATGCCAGTGCCTGGGCTGGTTCGGTGATACCCCGCTGGGCGAGCAAATGGGCGATAAGGGGATGCCCCCCGACCGCGACGATCAGTTCTGGCGAAGGTGCAGCCGGTGGCAAAAGGGACCAGGGTTCAGCCATGAGCAAGTGAGATTGAGGGCAGTGCCGGAAGCAGGCTAGAAGGAAATTTCGGGAACATCGGCCAGGTTGATTTCCAATGCAATCTCGCTGTCACGCATCACCTCATCGACATCGGCAATATCATCTAAGTTCCCTGCATGAATGCCGCGGTCGCAGCGGCTGCGATAGGCGCAGTAGTTGCAAAGGCGGGCGCGGTTGGCTTCGGTGTCGGGGGTTTTGGGGAAATCGGCTTCGTTCTCTCCGGCGACAATTTGCGCGACAAGCCGTTGGAGCAGTTGGTGATTGGCAGCGTGTTGTGCGGCATCATAGCGCAGACGCACCGGCTCGTCGGGTGCGGCAGTGAACCAATAACGCATCTCGACTTGTTCTGG
Source organism: Caldilineaceae bacterium (assembly GCA_020846635.1). Lineage (GTDB taxonomy): Bacteria > Chloroflexota > Anaerolineae > Caldilineales > Caldilineaceae > QEUY01. The sequence continues at coordinate 81,554 of JADLDO010000064.1, read as the reverse complement.
CGCAATTGGCCCCCAGGGGAGGCTGGCGCTGGCCTCGACCAAGAGATAGGGATAGACCTGGGACTGAAGACGCTGGCGTAAGTAGTGCGGCTCGGTGCGTTTGCGCGTGGTTTTCCAGTCGATGATGATGGCACGAGAGCCGGGTTCAACGCCTAACAGGTCAAATTTAGCCATCAGGCGAACGATGGGGCCTTCGTTGCCCACCTGGAAGGGGATGGCGAGGACAGATTCTATGCCGGTCACAGGGGTCGGGATGTCTTTTGGGCGATACTGAAGATAGCTAGCGAACCAGGCATCCAGGGGATCTTCCAGTTGGGCGGCGATCAACTCGGCTGGGATGCCGGTTTCGGCGCGCTGGACGGCACGATGGAACGCATCGCCCAGGCGTATGACATACTCAACTTCCTGCACAGGGCTGGCTTCGACCGCGGGCCAGGGCAAGCGCTGGACATAGGTGAGCCAGAAGCGGCGTGGGCAATCTGCATAGGTTTGTAGATTGGATTGGCTAAAGGTAAAGTCGTCGGGCAGAACGTTTGTCATAGGTGTAGTGTAGCACAAAGGGGCCAGGGTCGTGAACATTCCTATCGAGCGGGTTATGCTGTGGTTATACCGAACTGGTATGCTGAAAATGGCTGACAGTGCCCTGGGGGACACCGGCTTGTCGTTGTGAGTCGGGGCCCTGTTGGTAGGTGGGTGCAGACGGCATTGATCTATACTCCTTGTGTGACTGGGTTACTCAAGACGGGGCTGTGGTCCATTATAGCGCGCACGCGGCCGGATGAGGTGATCGGCCTGGTACTGCTCAATCATATGGCCGATCCAGCCGGCAATGCGGCCCAGGGCAAAGATCAGCAGGGGCGCACCGGAGGGCAGCCCCAGGATGCGACCTGCCGCGACCAGGCCAAAATCCAGGCTTGGCTCTTGACCGACCTGGGCAAAGACCGTGTCGCGTGCGGTGCGGACGACGCTGGCTGCCGACGAATCGGGCGCAACGGCAAGGGCTGCTTCGGTGAGATAATGGCCGCGCGGGTCGCCGTCTGGATAGAGCATGTGGCCGAAGCCGGGTAAGTGGTCGCCGCGGCGCAGGCGATTGGTAACAGCCTGTGGGCCATCCCAGGCAACTTCTCGTAGAAACGCCTCGCAACGGAGGGTCTGCCCCCCATGCCGAGGCCCCTGGAGCGCGCCGAGCGCAGCCGCTAGGGCTGCATGGGGTGGTGCGCCGGTTGAGGCGACACAGCGCGCCGTGAACGACGAAATGTTGAGTTCATGGTCGGCGGTGAGGATGAGCATGGCGTTGAGCAGTGCCGCAGCATTGGGAAGGGAAGGCTGCCATGCGCTCAAGAGTCCATCAACCACAGAAGGGGCGCGCGGGTTGCCGCCGATGATGGCGATGAGCAATTGGATGATGGCCTGGCCCAGGCGCGCGACCGCGGACGGTGAGATGTCGTGCGCGCTTGGGTCCAGGGTTTGTACCAGCGGGAGAAGGCTCTGGAGCGCAGCCAGCGGGGTCGTCTGGGGCGGAACATGGTCAAGGAGCGCCAGCCAACTCGCGGGGAGGGGTTGCGCTGGTGACGGCTCGCTCAGTTCTCCCGTCCACAACAGGTTGGCGACACGTTCAAATGAGTGTTCACGGGCGAGGTGCGTGGCATCGTAGCCACGGTAATAGAGCTGTCCACCGAGAATCAGCGTGATCCCGGAATTGAGGACAGGCTCGCCAAAATCCAAGACCGCTGCCGCCACGGTTGCGGGGTTGCGCCGCTGTTCTTTGCGCTGGCGTAGGGCATAGACATCGGAGGCCAGATAGCGACGGCTGCGCGAATTCGCCCCTGCCGGTTCAGAGCGCAAAAGGCCGCGGCTAACATAGGAGTAGAGCGTAGCAGGGGAGACGCCCAGGTATTCGGCGGCTTGGGTGGCGGTCAAATAGGTTGTGTTGGGCAGCATCATGAATATGTTGATTTGTTGATCGAGATTGACAACTGACTTCTGCGTGTCTATGCTAACATATACTGACCAATGCAACCAGGGCGCACCGTCGCGTCCCGGCTGGTCAATCCATCTATGAAGGAGTCTAGAAGTATGGCGACACCAACACCGGCACCCGCATCAACGTCTGCACCATCCTCCGAGTTTCGCCCTGGCCTTGAGGGGGTGGTTGCCGCTGAGACAAAGTTGAGCCATGTCGATGGGCAAAAAGGCGAGTTGATCATTGCCGGGTATGACGTTGAGGAAATTGCGCCCAATGCTACTTTTGAGGAAGCGACCTATTTACTCTGGCATGGCGAGCGCGCAACCGTCCAGCAGTTGGCGGCATTTAGCAAAGAGTTGGCGGGGTTGCGGGCGTTACCTGATGCAACGGTCGAACTTTTGAAGGCTGTGGCGAAGGAGAAAAAGCCTGTCATGGATGCGCTGCGCATCGCGGCGGGCACGCTGGATTTGAATGTAGACGCTGCGGATCAGGAACTTGTGAGCAAGTCGCTCTTGGCGCGCCTGCCCACGGTCGTTGCCGCCTATTGGCGGTTACGCAACGGCGAATCGCCGGTTGCGCCGCGCGCCGACCTCAGCCACAGCGCCAACTATCTCTATATGCTGACCGGCCATGAGGCGGATGCTGCGGCTGTGCGTGGCATGGAGACTTATCTCAATACGATCATCGACCACGGTCTAAACGCTTCGACCTTTGCGGCGCGTGTGATTATTGCCACAGAGTCGGACATGACTTCGGCAGTGGTAGGGGCCATCGGCGCGCTCAAAGGGCCGCTGCATGGAGGTGCGCCAGGTCCGGCGTTGGAGATGGTCTTTGAGATTGGCACAGCAGAGGCGGCAGAGCCGTATCTGCGTGCAAAGCTAGAGCGCGGCGAGCGGCTCATGGGCTTTGGTCATCGCGTTTACAAGGTGCGCGATCCGCGCGCCGAGGTTTTGGGGCAGGCGGCGGATGCCATGTTCGTCGAAGGTGAGCGGCGCAAGCTTTATGAACTCGCCAAGTTTGTCGAGCAGAAGGCATTGGCGCTGCTGAAGGAATATAAGCCGGGTCGAAATCTGCAAACGAATGTGGAGTTTTACACGGCGCTGCTGCTGCATGGCTTGGGGCTGGAGACAGAACTCTTTACACCCACTTTTGCGTGTGGGCGCGCAGCGGGGTGGATTGCCCACTGCCGTGAGCAGCTTGCGACCGGGCGGCTCATTCGCCCGCAATCGCGCTATGTGGGGCCACATCATGGGCGATGGGAGCAGGCTGCGTAAGCACAGTGTAAACTAAATGATGTTGATTATGCCATCTCAAGATAGAGTTGGGCGGTTTGACGCGCGGCGGCTTCCCAGGTGAAACGGCGCGCTTGCGCCAGGCCGCGGGCGCGTAGCGTCGAGGCAAATTCGGGCTGATCGAGGATCTGGCGGATGGCGGCTGCCAGCGCCGCGCCATCATCCGGGTGAATGAGGAGCGCTGCATCACCCGCCAGTTCAGGCAGGCTGCTGGCGCTGCTGGCGACAACCGGCGCGCCACAGGCCATTGCCTCGAGCAAGGGCAGCCCAAAGCCCTCATATTGGCTTGGAAGCAGTACGCAATCTGCACCGCTATAGAGCGCGGGCAGATCCTCGCCTGGGACATAGCCCGTAAAGATCACATCATTCGTAAGCCCCATTGCCGTCACCGCGTCGGTGATGGGGCCGAAAAGCCAGCCCTTGCCGCCTGCGATGAGGAGACGGTGGGGATAGCCCTGTGCCTTGAGTTGGGCGAGCGCGGTCAGCGCTAGGCGATGATTTTTGCGCGGCTCCAGTGTGCCGACCATGAGCAGATAGGGACGGTCGGGGCTGTAGCGGGCGCGGATGGCTGCTATATCGTCAGGTGCGGCGGGCTGGAATTCAGCGTCAACCCCTTCGTGGATGATCTCCATCTTTGCAGCGGGAACATGATAGAGCGTGTTGAGGTCGTGAGCTGTGTGGTGGCTGACGGCGATGATGCGCGTGGCGGAGCGTACAAAGAGAGGCATGCCCACGCGTAGGAAGGCGCGGTTGGTCAGCTTGTGATGCTGCGGGTAACGCTCGAAGATGAGGTCGTGGACGGTCATGACCGTCGGGATCGTGAGCCGGGGCAGAAGGTGTTCGGTCGCATGATAGAGGCTGCTGCCAGTTAAGCGTCGCTGTAGCGGGAAATAGGTCGTGCGCGCCAGTTGGCTAGCAAGGATGCTCAAGCGCCACGCATATTGGCCTAGCGCTAGGGTTTGGCTCGGCACTGTTCGCAGGGTGGGAGGCAGTTCATGACCACTATGCCGGTTGTAGAAGAGCCGCAGCGCCACGGCATCGGCGCAGTGTTGGTGTAGGGCGGCGATGAGCCGCTCGGTATAGCGGCTGAGACCGGCGCGCTGGTGGACTGCCGGCCCGGCGTCCAGGGTGACTGTTACAGGTGTGGGCATCGTTTTCAAAGGATGAGCGCGCGCTTGGCTACTGTTGGCCCAAGATGGCATGGATGCGGCTGACGATCATCTCCATCGCGACGCGGTTATTGCCCCCTTCGGGGATGATGATGTCCGCATAGCGTTTGCTGGGCTCGACAAATTCAAGATGCATCGGGCGCACCGTCTCCATATATTGGGTGATGACCGATTCGAGGGTGCGACCGCGTTCTGCGACGTCGCGATGAAGGCGGCGGATGAAACGGACATCGGCGTCGGTGTCCACATAGAAGCGCATATCCATCATCTCACGCAATTCCTTCTCGCTAAAGAGCAGAATGCCTTCGACCAAGATGATGGGCGCAGGTGAGACGCTCTGGGTTTGCGGGGTGCGCGTGTGCGTGGCGAAGTCGTAGATCGGTACTTCGACCGCTTCCCACCGGCACAATGCGCGCAGATGGCGCACAAGCAGCGGGGTATCTAGGCTGTCCGGGTGATCATAGTTGCAATGGGCGCGCTCTTCCGGCGGAAGGTGGCTGCGGTCGTTGTAGTAGCTGTCGTGTTCAAGATAGGCGATGCGCTCTGCTCCCACGGATGCCTGGATGCTGCGGCTCACCGTGGTCTTGCCGCTGCCTGTGCCACCAGCAACGCCGATGATAAATGGGCGCTGGGCTATAGGGGGGGATGGGAGTGGCTGCGGCGTGGATGGATGTGACATAAACGGCTCTTGCTCCGGCGAGAGTTACGCGCCCGAAGGTTGAAGTGGCGACGGCTCGTCGTTGGATTCCTCGCCCGTCTCGCTGGTTTCGGGCGATGGGGTGAGTTCGGTCAGGATCGCACGCAGACCGGCGATGGTGTCAGAATGATCGGATTGTAGCACAACTACCGTGGTTTCGGCGGTTTGTGCAGGTGTCCAGGGGGCCACCTGTGCAAGCACAAATGCTGTGGGGCGCAAGAAGGCCAATCCACCGGCAAGCACCAGAACCAGGCCGAACCAGACGAGCCACAAGCCGGGCAGGTAGCGCACATCGACTTGCAGACCGGGCATGGTAGAGATCACCAATTCGGCATCGCGCGGGTCGAACGGGAGCGACAAGCGGCCTCCCTGGGTCAATTCTGCGCGATAGACCGGCTGGACCGTATCACTGCGATAGAGTTCGAGGACAAAGTCGTTGCTGGTGGCCTTTTGGACAATGCGCAGCCCGGCACCCTGGTCAGGGATCAAAATGGATTCTTCACTGCCAGGACTGGCAAAGACCAGCCCCACGGAGGGACGCAATTTGGCATCTCCAGGCAACGTTAAGCGCGCGCTGCCGTTAGAGGTCGCAATCCACAAGCCTGGATAGGTGGGACGGACCTGGATCATTGCCCTTTGCGCCCTTTGCCGCGTGGCGCGCTCGGTTGGAAGGGCGATTTCATCCCCTTGAATACTTGTCTCCAGCACGCCACTTAGCGTTCCGGTCATGGCAACGGAATAATGCAGGACGAGGTTACGGTTGGCAGAACGGAAGGTTTCACCCGGCGCTAAGGGGGGCGCGGTGACTTGCCAGCCAAAGGCCAGCGCAACCCAAGCGCCAATCACAGCCATCAAGAGGCCGACCATGAGCAGAGGACGCAGGAGCAGTAGGCGAGGAAAGCGCGTTCCCAATAGCCTAGTTTCTGTGCCGGCAGGCTCTTCGGCGTTCTCAGTTTCAGCCACGGGTGGAGTGGGTGCAAGGAGCGGAACATCTACGCGCGTAGTGTCGGGAAAGTCAACGGCAAATTTACTTTCCAGCAGACTCGCGACTACTTCTGGTTTCGCATGGACGATACCGCGCCAGCGGTAGAGCGGGCGCACCGGTACAATGGGAATCGCTTCGCCGGGTGCAGCAGCGGGCGTCGTCAAGGGATAGGATTGCACTGCACGCAGTTGGCGGAGCGCGCCCAGTTGGTCCGCCAATTGGGCAGCGACTGTGGGCAGGAGCAGCGCCAGCAAGAGAAAGAGCAGCGGGCTGCGCAGCACGTCAAAGAGGCCGAGCGCAAGGAGCAGGTTGCCCCAGATGCCATAGGCAGTGCTGGTGTTGAGCAGCCAACTGGCGGCAGCGGCCTGTTCATCTACCAATTGGCCCGGCAACTGTGGGAGTTGCAGGACGGCAATTGCCAGCATCAGCCCGATAAGACCCGCCATAATCGCGAGCCAGGGGCGGCGCAGCCAATGCCAAACCCAGTTCGCCAATCCCCACAGCCAACGGCGCGCCAGAGATCGAGTGGTCACGGACGAAGAATTGGACACAGATGGAGAATTAATTGTGTACACGCTCGGCTGCCGGCGCACCCTTGAGCCAACGGCTGATTTCGGCGTCTAGGTTGGCGAGCGGCGCGTGACGAGTGGTACATTCCGGCAGCGATTCCAAGAAAGCTTGGCCGTACTCCTTGCGCCATACACGGCTGTCGAGGACGACAACAACGCCGCGATCGGTGGCGCGCCGGATCAGGCGTCCAAAGCCTTGCCGGAAGCGCAGGATTGCATCCGGCAAAGTGTAATCGCGGAAGGCGTTGTCTAATTCCGCGCTGCGTGCGGCAACCAAAGGATCGCTGGGTACGGCAAAGGGCAGGCGGACGATGAGCAAACAACGAAGTTCATCGCCGGGGAAGTCGATGCCTTCCCAGAAGCTGCGGGTGCCCAAAAGGACCGCTTTATCAGCTTCCCGGTATTCGCGCAAGAGACGCTGGCGGCTGCTTGTGCCATGTTGCAGAACGGTAATGCCCAGCCGATCAAGCGGGGCGCGGATGGATTCGGCAGTCGCACGCAACTGGGCATAGCTGGTAAAGAGGGCCAGCGTCGCGCCGGAGCTTGCCACGGCAGCTTTGATAATGGCTTGATCGACTGCCTGCTGAAAGTGGCTCTGGTTTGGTTCGGGCAGATCGCTCGGCAGGTAGAGCAGTGTGCTTTTACGATAGTCAAAGGGGCTGTCCACGGTGGATGCGGTGACATCCCACAGGCCCAGGCGGTCGCGAATAAAGCTAAAACCGCTGCCCGTACGCAGGGTAGCGCCGGTAAAGATGACGCTGCGTTTGCGATGGACTAGTTCGGTTTCCAGCGTTTCATTGACAAAGAGGGGCGCGGCCACCAGGCTCACTTCCGTGACGCCTTCATTGACTTCCATCCAGGTCACAACATCGTTTGCGTCATTGTCAGGCGATTGGAAAATGATGCGGTCGAGCCAGGTGAAGAATGTGGTTAGGTATTCGCTTGCCCCCTGAAGATCATGCAGGAGCGCGGCAAAAGGCTCTTGCATCCACCATTGTTTTTCATGTAGATACTGCACCAGCGTCGACATTTTGCCGATGGCATTGCGGAGTGTATGGCTGGCGGCATCCCACTGGATTTCGATCTCGGTCCATGCCGGTTGGGTGCGAGTATTCATGTCAAGGCCAACGCGTTGAGCATAGCTGAAGTCATGGCGGACGGAGTCCTGGTGCTGGGCAAAGTGTAGGACCGTCTGCGTGAAGGAGCGTAACCCGGCTGTGGCGCTATTGAGTTCTTGGGCCAGTTGGCGCAGGCGGTGAAGGGCTGCGTCGTCATCTTGACTCCAGATACCCTGCATGATGCCCTGGTAGAGATCGGCCCCAGCGTGGAGCCGCTGCATAACGGCAATGGCCGCGGCCCAATCCACACGATAGCTTAATTGTTCGGTGGCGGCATCTTCCAGGTGATGTGCCTCATCTACCACCAAATGCGAGTAGGTGGGCAAGACGCGACCCCCCGAAGCAATATCGGCGAGCAGCAGGGCATGATTGACGACGAGGATGTGGGCAGCTTCGGCACCCTGGCGAGCTACATGAAAGAAGTCTACAAATGCGCCAGAGCCGGAGCCGCAGCGTTCGGGTGAACAGGTGGACGCGTCGGAGCAAAGACGCGTCCACACCAACCGTTCGGCTTGCGTGGGTAGGAAAAGCTCACTGACATCGCCTGTCTCGGTGTGACAGAGCCAAACCAGGATCTTGGCGAGGACGCGCAGTTCTACGGATGGCAGGCGGCGATTCTGATACCAGCTATAGAGGCGGCGCGTACAGAGATAGTGGCTGCGTCCTTTGAGCAGCGCTGCATGAAAATGGGGGTGGCCGGATGCTCTCATGAGCGCGTGGACGACCGGCAGATCCTTTTCCAGCAACTGTTCTTGCAGGGCAATGGTATTGGTGGCGATAACCACGCGCCGCTGGTTGGCAAGGCTCCAAAGTACGGCAGGTAGCGCATAGCCAATACTTTTGCCTGTGCCTGTGCCCGCTTCGATCAACAAATGGTCGCCATTGTTCAACGCACACAGGACACGATTTGCCATGTCGAGCTGCCCCTGGCGTCGTTCAAAGGTGGCTCCGAGCAGTTGGGCGAGAGCCCCCCCTTCGCTAAGGGCATTTTCGATTTCGGATTCGGGCACAGCCTGGAGGGGTGGGCCCTGGTCGACGAGCAGTGATTCCGGGATTGTATCCCACAAGGGTGAGGGGACGGTTACCGGAGGCGGTTCAAGCGCATCGGACAAAGACAAAGCGGGTGCCAGCAGCGAGAGAGGCGCCCAGCTTCCTTCATTGGCGCACTTCGCCAGCGTCGTACCAATCCACGCGGGCAGCTTTTCGGCAGTGAGCAGGAGATGGGTAAAGAGGCGAGCGGTCGCTTCGGCATCATCCCGCGCCCGGTGTGCGTCGGGGAGCGAGATATTGAGCGTGCGGCAGAGTTCGCCCAGGCTGTAGCTTGTCATGCCAGGCAGCAGAATCGAGGCAAGTTCGAACGTATCTTGTGTGGGTCGGTGAAAGTCTACGCCGACCGCTTGCAGGAAACCGAAGTCAAACCCGGCGTTGTGGGCTATGACAGCCTCTACATCGGCACGAACAAAGGCCAACAACTCGGGTATGACGCGCTCAATGGAGGGTGCACCCGCCAGATCACTGTCACGGATGCCGGTCAGTTGTTGGATGCGCAGTGGAATGGGACGTAGCGGATTGACGAAGGTGACAAAGCGATCCAGGATGCGACAGGCGAAGGTGTCGGCGCGTTTATCAAAAGCAAAGCGCACCGCACCCACTTCGATGATGGCATCAGAGCGGGCGTCAAGCCCTGTCGTTTCCAGGTCGAGCGCAACAAAGACTCGCTCCACCATGTATACCACTTTCCAGCTAGATATTTGTCTTCTTGCAGAGATGGCGATGGATATCATGCCCAGTTTAGCTGGCCCATTATACCAATTGAGTGCAGACATGGCGAATGGGATATTTGGAGAGAGTTGTAGATGTGTGTGGGAAGTAGATATACTTGGCAAGCTTGGTGAAGTGCGGCACAATCAAGATATGTCTGATTCTGTATCTGTTTCTGTGATCGCAACCGTCTTTGATGAAGCCGAATCGATTGGGCGTCTCCTGGCTTCGCTGGCGGCGCAAACCCGTCTGCCCGACGAGATCGTGATCTGCGATGGGGGCAGCCGCGATGGCACTGTGGCGCAAATTGAAGCGTGGGCGGCGCAAAGCAGCGTGCCGCTCAAGGTGATAGTGGAGCCAGGAGCCAATATCAGCCACGGGCGTAATGTGGCAATTGCTGCCGCGCAAGGGCCTGTGATTGCCGCGACCGATGCAGGGGTGCGGCTGGAGGCAACCTGGCTGGAACATTTGATGTCACCGTGGGAGCAGGCAACGCCGGGCAAAGAGCCAATCGCCGTAGCCGGCTTTTTCGTGCCGGATGTTGATGGCGTCTTTCAGAGTGCGATGGCAGCAACGGTGTTGCCGTTGCGCGACGATGTGCGCCCTGAACGCTTCCTGCCTAGCAGCCGCTCCGTGGCTTTTAGGAAAGACGCTTGGGCCGCAGTCGGGGGCTATCCAGAGTGGCTCGACTATTGTGAAGACCTGATCTTTGATTTTGCCATCAACGATCTGCGCCCTGAAGAACCCACGGCGTTCGTGTGGGCGCCGGATGCCGTTGTTTATTTTCGCCCACGTACCGATCTGCGCTCGTTTTGGACGCAGTATTATCGCTATGCGCGCGGGGATGGTAAGGCCAAGCTGTGGCCCAAACGTCATGCGATTCGTTATTTCATCTACTTTGTCCTGTTTCCGGCGCTGGTTGGGCATGGTCTGTGGGGCGTATTTGCGCGTTGGCTGGGTTGGGTTGGGCTACTGGTGGGGATTGTGGCCTATTGCCGTCGCCCCTGGCAGCGATTGGCAGTTGTGGGACACGCACTCTCCCGTAGTGAACGGATTCAGGCAGCTCTGTGGGTTCCCATTATACGCGCAGTGGGGGACGTGGCGAAGATGGCGGGCTATCCGGTGGGGCGCTGGTGGCGCATGTGGAACCGCATCAAGGGGATGAGAGATGAAGGATGAATTATGAGCCTGTTGATCGACGGCCATAATCTCATTGGCAGCAATCTCTTTAGCGACATCCATCTGAGCGATGAAGATGACGAGGCGAAGCTGGTGATGCGGCTCAAGGTGTGGCAGAGCCGCGCTGCGAGGGGCCGATCCAGCAAAATCACGGTGATCTTTGACCGGGGAATTCCCGGTGGCATTGATGTAAAAATGGGCAATGCCGGCGTCGAGGTGATCTTTGCGGCTGACCCGGCTCAGGCCGATGACCTGATCCGGCGGCGGTTGCGTAATGCGAAGAAGGGGCTGACGCTGGTGACGAATGACGAAGCCCTGCTGCGCGAAGCCGCGGTTCATGGCGTCAACACCTGGCGCGGCGAGGAGTTTGTCGAGCGCATGACCCTCAAGGCCGGCGAGCAACCCGAAGCAGGCACAGAGGTTGATGTGCAGTTGAGCAAGTCAGAGGTTGACGAGTGGTTGGCGATCTTTCGGGCAAGAAGCACCCCAGGCAAGCGATCAAAGAAGCGCCCGCCCGCAGATGGCGGTGCGAAGCCACCGGCGACAAGGCGTAAGGGTGACGGAAAAAGGCGTTCATAGGCAATGGTAGACGAAAAGAGTGAAGGCGCGCAGGCCCGATACCGGGTGGTTCCCGCGGACCTGGTGGAGACGGACCCCGACAATGGGGGGCTGTTTCATTGGATTTTGGCATCGCCGATGCTTGGGTTTTTGGCATGGGTGTGGGTGGATCTCTTTGCCCATTACAGCCCAATTTCGTTCTATTGGTTCGATGTTCTGTTGGGGCTGCTGATCTTTGCACTGGTGGTCGTGCTGCCTTTGGGCGTGGGCGCGTTTTTTGTCGTCTCTGCTCTGCCACGCATTTTTAGCCATGCGGGCTGGGATGTGCAGCCATTGGAGCCTGTGAGCGAGGCGGAGATGCACACGGTTCGTTACCGCTACCAGAGCCGTCGCCGCGCATCGAACAGTTGGGGGCGCGCCTGGACGCGTGCGGCGCAAGGTTGGGTCTATCTGGAGATTGCCGCGATCTTGGTGGGGGCCATCGTCATGATCCCGATTTTCTTTAGTGTTTCGGAATTTGGTTTCGGGCAGCCCTAAGCAGTCTATCTCTTTTCAAAACCGCAGCTTTTCCAGTTAACCAAATATCTCTCCCACAAACTTTGATCCGCGGGTCAATTTTGACCCTAACCGCAACTACGTAAGGAGTAGACGTGAAGATTACGGATTTGAAATGTGCGGTGATTGGTTCTACGCCGGTGGTGCGCATTGTCACCGATGAAGGCATTTCCGGCTACGGTCAGATCGAAGCCTCCAAGCCTTACCTGAAACCCCATGTGCTTTTCTACAAAGAATACATTCTCGGTGAAGACCCAACCAACGTCGAGCGGGTGATGATGAAGATCCGCCGCATGGGGGCTTTTAAGCCGTGGGGCAGCGCGGTCTCGGCGATTGAGTTTGCGCTGTGGGACATCGCCGGCAAGGCTGCGGGCGTGCCTGTGTACAAACTATTGGGCGGTAAGGTGCGAGATAAAGTGCGCGTCTATAATGGCTCGATTCGTTTCCCGATGACCGAATATACACCGGAGGCGTATGCCGCGGACGTTGCCAGGATGAAGGCCTCTCCCCAGGGCTTTACGATTGTCAAAGAAGGCATTGGCTTTCATGGCGCGATGGCGACGGCGATCCCCGACTTTTACTATGGAGAGATCAACCAGGCGGCCCGGTACGCCAATCGTGGGATGCTGACTGAGCGCGGGCTTAAGCACATTGTGGCCTGTGTGGAAGCGATGAAGGACGTATTAGGCGATGAGATTGGCTTGGCATTGGACCTGGGGCCTGGATTTACGGTTCCCGATGCCATTCGATTGGCGAAACTCTTGGAGCCGTACAATCTTATGTGGTTGGAGGATATGATCACCGGCGACTACACGCCCTATGTCCTCGCAGACCTCTACCGTGAGGTGCGAAACCATACCTCTACCCCCATCCATACGGGCGAGCAGATCTATTTGCGCCAGAATTTCCGTGAGCTGATTGAAACGCAGGCTGTGAATATCGTGGGGCCGGACCCGGCTGATGTTGGTGGCATTGCCGAACTGAAGTGGATCGCCGAATATGCTGATCTGCATGGGGTGCTGATGGCTCCACACGGTGTGTTGGATGGGCTGATTGGCTTGGCGGCACTGGTGCAGGTGTCGGCGACATTGCCCCAGAACTATATTGCGTTTGAATATCCGAGCGCGAACCCCGCCTGGTGGAGCGACATTGTAGATGGGCTGCCTGATCCGATTGTTAAGGATGGCTTTATTGAGGTGTGGGATCGTCCTGGGCTAGGGATTGAGTTGAATCCTGATCGAGCAAGCAAGTATTTGCCGGTGGGAGATGAGGACTTCTTTGATTAGGGTAGGGTTGTGAGTGAGATGGCAGCCACTTGTGGGGGTGGTTGTTATCTCTTTCGGTGATTGTGCGGTAAGAGAAGGAGATGACCTTCCCGGAAGCTCGAAAGCTTCCGGGAAGGGTGCGGTCAGATTTTTCGTGTAGTGATAATTGACGTTCTAATATGTGGTGGTCAGAGATTGCTACAGTGAGGTTTCATTATAAAAAGCCCCTGCTCGTTGCGCTGGATGGGCAAGGCGAAGGGGAAGCGATCTAGCTGGGTGCAGTAGGGTAGGTCGGTGGCGGGATATTCTGGCCGCGTATTACTTTGAAAAAGTCTGCCGGTGGGAGAGGCGGCGACACGGGCGAGATAGGATGCTGGATCGGGGTTGTCCTCAGGGTTGTCTGTGGTAAGCAGGGCTTCTAGGTAGTCGGCGCAGGCGGCATCTTCATCACCATGCTGCAGGCTGGGAGAATCTGCGTGCCATGCGGTGATCACGAAGGTGACTTGGCTGGGCGCTAGCTGCTGGATGTAGCGCGCGGTGGCTCCCGCACAGACAAAGCTTGCCGCCATGATCGTTTCAGCATGGGCAGCACGAATGACACCCTGGGTTCCGTTGCTGGTGCGCTGGATGAGACGATGGCCGGACAGGTCGCAATCTATGTAATGGGCGGGGGAATTACTGAAGTCGAAGCCTGGGATGGGGCCACCACCGACCTCGCCCATGAGCAGCGCTGCGGGAAATTGGCGACGTAGGGCGAAGGCTTGCTCTGTTTCACTGACCAGAATGATCTCAGATGCACCCGCACCAAAGGCATAGCAAGCGCTTGTGAAGGCGCGCAGAACATCAATGACGACGGTAGTGCCGGTTGCTTGCGCGCTCTCTGCAAGCGATAACCTTTGAAATTTCAAGATTGATCCTCGTCCTATGCGGGCTGCGCCAGGTGTGATCCGGCGGTCAATTCAGCGCCGAGCTTGCGTACTGCGGCGACCGGATCGCTGCTGCCCGCGGCTTTGACGAGCGCAGAGCCGACGATCACACCATCGGCAATCTGCGCGACGGCAGCCGCCTGCGCGCCGGTGCTGATGCCAAAGCCGACGGCGAGAGGCAGGTTGGTATGGCGGCGGACACGTTGGACAAAGTTGCCCAGGTCGGGCGGCAGTTCGCTTCGTGTCCCTGTGATGCCGGCGACGCTGACGAGGTAGATGAAGCCGCTGGCGTGCTGGGTCACAAATTTGATGCGCGCTTCGGTACTGGTGGGGGCAATCATAAAGATGTTCGCAACACCCGCTGCACGACAGGCTGCGATCAGTTCGTCGGCTTCCTCTGGCGGCAGGTCGGGCACAATCAACCCGTCAATGCCCGCGGCGACGGCGTCATCGACAAAGCGCTGGATGCCATAGGCAAAGAGAGGATTGTAGTAGGTCATGGCGCAGAAGGGTGTGGTGACACCTGCGGCGCGTGCTTCGCGGCACATGGCGAGACTATCAGCTACGGTTGTGCCCTGCGTGAGCGCGGTATAGGTTGCAGTTTGGACGGCAGGGCCATCGGCTAGCGGATCGCTGTGCGGGATGCCGATCTCAAAGAGGTCAGCACCTTCTTCGGCAAGCGCCTTGATGATCTCCAGCGTGGCGGCGCGCGTGGGATAGCCCATCGCCTGATAGGGCATGAAGGCAGCGCGTTTTCCTGCGGCGCGGTCGGCAAAGACAGCGTTAATGCGTTCGAGTCCGGTCATAAGATTCTCCAGTTTTTATAGGGATGAGGGATGAATTATGAAGGATGAAGGGCGGAAGGCTCGTTCTCTGTCTTCATCCTTCATGCTTCATCCCTCATCCTTTTTCTCAATATTGCCCAGGGTTTGCATGACCGTACCGAGGTCTTTGTCGCCACGCCCGCTGAGGTTGAGCAGGATGATCTGATCCTTTGCCATTTGGGGCGCAAGTTGCATGACATAGCCGACAGCGTGTGAACTCTCCAGCGCAGGGATGATGCCTTCTAGATGGCAGAGCAGCTTGAAGCCCTCCATTGCCTGGTCGTCGGTGCAATAGGTGTATTCGGTGCGGCCCAGGTCGCGCAAGAAGGCATGTTCGGGGCCGACACTGGCATAGTCGAGACCGGCGCTGATGCTGTGGGTGAGGGCAATTTGACCGTCGTGGTCTTGCAGGACGAAACTCTTGGTTCCCTGGAGGACGCCAAGACGCCCCTTGTCGGGGTCGGCAAAGCGGGCCGCGTGTTCGCCGCTCTCGATGCCATGCCCGCCCGCCTCAACACCAATCAGACGGATTTGTTCATATTCCAAGAAGGGATGGAAGATGCCAATGGCGTTGCTGCCCCCGCCCACACAGGCTACGATGGCATCAGGCAGGCGCTTGGGGCCATCTTCGCTGTCGCGCATCTGATAGAGCGCCTCGCGTCCAATCACACTTTGGAAATCGCGCACCATGGCGGGATAGGGATGTGGGCCTAGCGCGCTGCCGAGTAGGTAGTGAGTGGTTTGGACGTTTGTGACCCAGTCGCGAATGGCTTCGTTGATGGCATCCTTGAGGGTCTTGCTGCCACTCTCGACGCCGCGCACGTCGGTGCCCAAGAGGCGCATGCGAAAGACATTGGGCTCTTGGCGCGCCATATCCACTGTGCCCATGTAGACAACGCACTCAATACCCAGAAGCGCGGCCACGGTGGCAGTGGCAACGCCATGCTGACCGGCACCCGTTTCGGCGACGATGCGCGTCTTGCCCATTTTGCGCTTCATGAGCAGCGCTTGACCGAGCGCATTGTTGATCTTATGTGCGCCTGTATGCGCCAGATCTTCGCGCTTGAGGTATATCTGCGCGCCCCCCAGATGTTCGCTCAGACGGCGCGCGTAGGTGATGGGGGTTTCTCGCCCGACGAAGGTGCGTTGGAGATAGGCCAACTCCTTCATAAAGTCATTATCGCCGAGCGCCTTGAGATAGACTTCTTCCAATTCTTCCAGGGCAGGCATCAGCGTTTCGGGGACAAACTTGCCGCCATAGGGGCCAAAGTGGCCGCTTTCGTCGGGATAGGCCCGGTAGTTGACTGCCGGGCTCTTGGGCATGGTGGCTGAGGTCGTAGCCAATGGACTTCTCCTTCTCTGAATTATGAGGGATGAGGGATGAGGGATGAAGCAGGAGAACGAGCCTTCTGCCCTTCATCCTTCATAATTCATCCCTCATCCTTTTATCGCGCCGATGGCTTGGCGCATGACGTCAACGGGTGGCGTGACGCCCGTCCAGCGTTCAAAGGCAATTGCTCCTTGCCAGACCAACATGCCAATGCCGCCGATTGTCTGCGCGCCATCGCGCGCCGCTTGCGCCAGGAGACGCGTCTGGCGCGGGTTGTAGACGAGATCATAGACAACCTGATCGGGCTGGAAAGGCAACTCGGGCAGCCAGGGCAGCGTGTCCACATTGGGCGTCATGCCCAGCGACGTGCAGTTGATGATGAGGTCGCTTTCGGCTGCGACCGCTTGCAGATCGTCGGGAAAGGCGCACGCGCGCAGCGGGCAGTTGGGTACATGGGTCTGGAGTGTTGCGCTTAGTTCATTGGCCCGTTCTCGCGTGCGATTGGCGACGGTGATGCTGCTCGCTCCGGCGGTAGCAAGCCCATAGACGACCGCGCGGGCAGAGCCTCCTGCGCCTAAGATCAATACACGTTTGTCTTTGGGATCAACGTTGTGGTCGCGCAGGTCGGCGATGAAGCCGGGGGCATCTGTGTTGTCGCCGAGCAGACGACCATCCGGCTGGACAATGATTGTATTCACCGCGCCGATGACGAGCGCGGCAGCGGATAGCTCATCCAGGTGTGGCATAACCGCTTGCTTGTGAGGCACTGTGACATTGACCCCACGCAATCCCAGCGCGCGCACGCCAGCTACGGCTTCGCCGATGCGCGCGTTGGGTTCGGTTGCGACAGGTAGAGGGACATAGCGCCAGTCTAGCCCAAGCGCGGCAAAGGCCGCGTTGTGCATGTTCGGGCTGACGCTGTGGCCTGTGGGCCAACCGATGAGGCCGACGATGGCGGTTTTGCCTGTGATGGGTGTGGTAGTCATTATACGTGCAGGGCTGCGGCGGGCGTGCCGGCGATTTCCAGATTGGCCCCTAGGGTTTGTAGGGTGAACTCGAAGCCGGGAAAGCTGTCGGCGGTGACATCGGAGCCAAAGACTGTGGTGGGGCCTTGTGCGGCTAGGGCTGCTACAGCAGTTGCCATTGCCAAGCGGTGATCGCCCAGGCTTTCGACGGAACCACCCATGAGCCGGGTGGGGCCTTCGACGATAAAGCCGTCGGGCGTCGGTTCAATGTTGACACCCATCTTGCGCAGCTCGGAGACAGTCGAGGCGATGCGGTCAGTCTCCTTGACCCGCAGTTCACCGGCATCCTTGACGATGGTGCGCCCGTGGGCCTGAGAAGCGGCGACAGCCAGGACCGGGAGTTCGTCGATCATGGTGACAATCTGTTCGCCGCCAAAGGTTGCGCCGCGCAGTTCTGAGTATTGCACTTCAATGTCGGCAACCGGCTCGCCCGACTGGTTACGCTGGTTGCGATATTCGATGCGCGCGCCCATATCGACGAGGGCGTCGACGATGCCTGTGCGTGTTGGGTTGACACCGACGCCGACAATGGTAATGCGGCTGTCGGGGACAATCGCACCGGCGACGATCAGGAAGGCTGCGGAGGAAATATCCCCTGGTACGTCAATCTCGATGGGCGAAAGCTCTTGATCGGGGCGTTCGCTGTGGATGGTGTTGCCATAGGTGGCGATGGGCGCGCCCATTGCCGCCAACATGCGTTCGGTGTGGTCGCGTGCTGGGCCTGGTTGGCGGATGACGGTTAATCCTTGACCATACAACCCGGCAAGAAGAAGGCAGCTTTTGACCTGGGCACTGGCTACGGGCAAAGTGTAATCCAACCCGCGCAGGGTTGTGCCACCAATGCCGAGGGGCGCATAGTTGCCATCCTGGCGACCCACGATGACCGCACCCATTTGGCGCAGGGGCTTGACGATGCGCGACATGGGGCGGCGGCGAATTTGCGGCGTACCTGTCAAGAAGGTGGTAAATTTCTGACCTGCCAGCAATCCGGTCATCAGGCGAATGGTTGTGCCTGAGTTGCCGACGTTGAGGAAATCGGACGGCTCTTGCAGCCCGTCCAGCCCAAGCCCGTGGATCACCAATTCGGTTGGAGAGCGTTCCTCGACCTTGACGCCCAGGCCGCGCATGACCTCGATGGTCGCGCGGCAGTCACCACCGTCGAGAAAGTTGCGTACGGTGCTGGTGCCGTTGGCAATGGCCGAGAACATGACAGCGCGATGGCTGATCGATTTATCGCCAGGTACTTGACAGCGCCCGGTGAGGCGGTGGCCGCCTGTAATGTTTAGATGGGTCATAATTTTGGCCTTATCTTTTTGGTTTCCATTTCGAACGTGCGGCCTGTGCGGCTGCCAATTTTGCGGAAAGGGCCGCCTCGTCGCCATTTTCAAGGTAGCTCCGTAAGCCGGTCAAATGGCTGATATAGCTATCGAGCTGCGCCAGGACAGCGGGCTGGTTGGTCATTAGTATATCAAGAAACATGCGCGTGTCGCTGGCTGCGACGCGGCTGGTATCGCGAAAGCCCCCTGCGGCTAACTCCCAGACAGTTGGGTCCTCCTGGCCTACTTCCTGGACGGTGTGGACAAGGGCGCTGGCAGCCAGAAAGGGCAGGTGGCTGATGGTGGCAACAAGACGATCATGTCGTTCCGGCGACAGCACGACGGGGTTTGCCCCCACGGCTTCGACCAATTCGGTTGCCAGACTCACGGTCGCGGCGGTTGTGCGCGGCAGCGGCGTCAGTACCCAGGTTGCATGGCGATAGAGATTGGGTTCGGCAGCTTCAAAGCCGGCTGTCTCTTTGCCTGTCATGGGATGACCCCCGATGGGTTGAATGTGCGCGGGCAGTTTATCGAGCGCGCTACAGACTTCACCCTTGGTGCTGCCCATGTCCATGACGATTGTACCCGGCCAAAGCGTCGGCGCGATTTCGTTGATCTGGTCAACGATGGTACGCACCGGCGTTGCCAAAATCACAATATCGGCCCCCATAACGCCGGTGTGTACATCATTGGTCGCCAGATCGACCGCACCGGCAAAGAAAGCATCCAGCACCGTCGTCGTACGACGGGCAACGCCGCGCACCTCGCGGCATAGGTTATTTTGCATTAAGTCCATCGCCAAGCTGGCTCCCATTAGGCCCAGCCCGACGATGGCAACACGACAATCGGCGAGGCGTTTCCTCATGCAACTCTCCCCAGCATAGTAAGGATGAGGGATGAGGGATGAAAAACGCTGTCACCCCGTAGGGGTCTCTCTGTCAATACCACTAGAGCGGAGAGATGCCTTCCTCATCCTTCATAATTTTATAACAGTCACCGGGTTAGAGTGTTCGGCCCACAGCCTCAGCCACCGGACGAAGTTCCCGCATCATAGTAGCGAAGCGTTCCAACGTTAGACTTTGCGCACCATCGCTCCAGGCTTCTGCCGGGTTGGGATGCACCTCGACCATGATCGAGTCGGCCCCCGCGGCCACCGCGGCTTTGGCGATGGGTGTGACCAGGTTCCACTTGCCTGTGCCATGTGCAGGGTCGGCAATGACGGGCAAGTGCGTCAACTCCTTGAGGACGGGAATGGCGTTGACGTCAAAGGTGAAGCGGGTGGCGGTTTCATAGGTACGGATACCGCGCTCGCCCACCATGACTTGCATATTGCCACCAGCCAGGATGTATTCGGCGCTCATGAGCAGTTCTTGAATCGTGCTGCTCATGCCACGCTTGAGAAAGACAGGCTTTTGCAGTTTGCCAAGCGCCTTGAGCAGCGAGTAATTTTGGGTGTTGCGCGCGCCCACTTGTAGGATGTCGGCATAATCGGCGACCAATTCGATCTCGTCCGGGGTCATGACCTCGGTGATGATGGGAAGGCCGGTCTGTTCGCGTGCCTCGGCGAGATAGCGCAGACCCTCCTCGCCCATCCCCTGAAAGCTGTAGGGGCTGCTGCGGGGCTTGAAGGCTCCACCGCGCAGGACGGAACCACCAGCCTCTTTGACAGCGTGAGCAGTCTCCAAAATCATTTCGCGGCTTTCAACGCTGCAAGGGCCGGCCATCACCACGATCTTTTGCCCGCCAATCGCCACACCGTTGACGTTGATGACGGTATCTTCTTGGCTAAAGTCACGGCTGGCAACCTTGTAAGGCTGCATGACGCGCATGGTCTTTTCAACCCCGTCCATCGCCTCAAAGGAACTTGTTTGGAGTTTGTGTTCGTCGGCCCCAATAATGCCAACGATGGTACGGGCTTCGCCGCGGCTCAGATGGACTTTGTAGCCCAACTCCTCTACACGCTTTACAACGGCTTCAATATGTTTTGGGTCAGCATGTTGCTGCATCACGATGATCATGGCTCAGGTCCTTTTTGTAAGGATGAATTATGAAGGATGAGGGATGAAGACAGATCGAGCATTTTGTCCTTCATCCTTCATAATTCATCCCTCATCCTTGTTTGCTTAGGCGGCGACGGGGGAAACTGCACCGACGGGTGGCGCGACCTTGCGGTCTACCGCCTCGGCGATGCGGCGCAGACTCACGACAAGTTGCGCGAAGTCCTTCATGTCCAAGCTTTGGCGACCGTCACTGACCGCGTTGTCCGGGTCGGGATGGACTTCGAGAATCAACGCATCGGCTCCAGCGGCGACGGCTGCGCGGCTCATAGCGGGAACATACTCACGGTAGCCTGTGCCGTGTGACGGGTCGGCGACGACTGGGAGGTGGCTGCGCTGCTTCAGGACAGGCACGGCATTGAGGTCAAACGTGTTGCGGGTGGCGGTTTCATAGGTGCGGATACCGCGCTCGCAAAGCATGACATTGTAGTTGCCGTTGCTGGCAATGTATTCTGCGCACATCAGCAATTCTTCAATGGTCCCACTCAGGCCGCGCTTGAGCATGACAGGGCGGTTGGTCTTGCCGACTGCCTGGAGCAAACCATAGTTCTGCATGTTGCGTGCGCCGATCTGGAGGATGTCGGCGTATTCGACAACGCCGGGCAGCGCCTCGACGGTCATGACCTCGGTGATGACCGGCAAGCCTGTGATCTCGCGTGCTTCAGCCAGGTATTCTAAGCCCTTAACGCCCAAACCCTGGAAGCTGTAGGGGCTGCTGCGCGGCTTGTAGGCCCCGCCGCGCAGGATATGCGCGCCTGCCTCTTTGACGGCATGGGCGTGTTCAATGATCTGATCGCGGCCTTCGACGCTGCAAGGGCCGGCCATGATCACCACGTCCGGCCCACCAATTTTGACGGTGCCCACCTCGATGACCGTGTTGTCGGGGCGAGCGGTACGGCTGGCGAGCTTGTATGGCTCCTGGATACGCATGGTGTCGGCAACACCATCCATAGCGTTGAATATCTCGCGGCTGACGCGTGTCAGGTCGCCAACCAGCGCAACGACGGTGCGATTTTCACCATAGATGGGATGGGTCTGGACGCCCAACGACTCCGCCTTGCGGATGACGTCTTTGATCTCCTCTTGAGATGCTCCTGCCTTCATGACGACGATCATGGTTCGTTCTCCTCTTTCGTATCAAGTTCCGTGTGAATACGTGTGCGTGTGCTTCTGAAATTAGCGAGTGAAATTGACGAGTGAAATTAACAAACGGTTCGGACTTCTGTCCGCGAGATGGCTGTTATATCTGAAGGCTTTCCGTCTGGGCAGTTGTCTCCTCTGTGATGGTGGTGGCTGCGGCGGGATAGCTGCCCAGCAGTTTGACGAAGGCCGCGCGGCTAAGCAACTGGATCAGCGCCTCGCGTGCGGCTGGGTCCTGCCAGTGACCGTCAAAGTCGAGATAAAAGACATACTGCCAGGGACGATTGCGGCGCGGGCGGCTCTCGATCTTGGTGAGATTGATGCGCCGGTTGGCAAACTCGTTCAACGCTTGCAGCAGTGATCCGGCTGTGTTGGGAATGGCAAAGACCAGCGACGTTTTGGATGGGCCCTGGACTTCGGCATCTCCTGTGCCGATTACAAAAAAGCGTGTGTAGTTGTGACGTAAATCTTCAACTCCCTCTTCGACGATCTCCAGCCCATATTGTTTGGCCGAAAGCTTGGAGGCGATGACTGCAACCCCTTCGGCTGGCGTGGCGGCAAGGTCTTTGGCACTGCCCGCTGTGTCGTACCAGGGTACGGCGGTATAGTGGTTACGATTTAGATAGGCCTCGCATTGGGCCAGCGCTTGGGGGTGGCTGCGTACTTCGCGAATGGTCTTGCCCTGTCCTGGCATTGTCAGGAGGCAGTGGCGAACGCGCAGCAAGATTTCGCCATGCACTTTGACATCATGCTCTAGCAGCAGGTCAAATGATTTGTTGATGCTCCCCGCGGTAGAGTTTTCTACGGGCAGCACAGCAAAGTCGGCTTTGCCGCTCTCGATTGCTTCAAAGAGGTGCTCAAAGGCATGGCAGGGGAGGGTGGTGACATCCTCTCCGAAATGCTGGATGAGCGCCTCTTCAGAGTATGCGCCATGTTCGCCTTGAAAGGCCACAATAGTCATAGAAATCTCCTGCTGGGTTATGAACACAGGGCAAAAAAAACGAGGGCGGGAATTTCGCCATTCCACGCCCTCGTTGAGACTTCGTTGTCTGGGATTAACCAGGCATCATCTGCCTCGCTGCGCTGGATGGCGACGCGTAGGTAAAATAAAAATAATAGCTAAACCAATAAGCACCAAAAGAAAACCCACGCCAGGATTGGCGTGGGTCATCGGATGCATTGATCATATTGCCAGCCTGCAAACGACCAATAGGCAAGCGCATAGACCTGATACCGCTGGGGGTATGGCTCTGTTGGTTGCTCAAGGTTATGGTCGTCATGGTTCGAGTCTGGCGCAGCTACTTTTTTAGATTGGCAGAGAAGCTAGGTGTCGCGCTTTACGGCTAGAATCACCTGCGACGTTGGCTACGATACCACGGCCATCTGTAGATGTCAAGCCGGAATTGAGGAAAATTGCAAGAGAGTACCGTCATAGTCTCGGCAAACTCACAATCTCCGCCGCTTGTACTATGTCCTGCACTGGGGCGGAGTTGAGAAATGCACTACGCAGAGGTACATCGGTCAGTTTCGTAGCGATCGTATCAATGATGTGTACCGCTTCTCTGTTCCATTTTCGCGCTATATCATCGCGCCCGGTCGTTTTGGAGCATTGGGCTAGGTGCCAGCGCCCCTGCCAGCGTAGGGGCTGATAGCCGAACTGATCCGCCAGCCATACGGCTGACTGAAACTCGGTGACTGCCTGGTCATACTTTCCGAGTTGTGCCAACGTCATGCCGCTGAGGGCATGGCTGGCGGCTAGATACTTTTGTGCTGATGTTGCCTGTGCCATCTTTCGCCCTTGCTCGGCTAAAGCGAATACTTTGTGCGGTTGGTTGAGGGCCAGATAGCACAATCCCTGGGCATCGCACAGGCGGAGCCGCCAGCGCCAGCCATGATAATCAAAGGCCGCTTGCTCAATTCTCTGTTGGAGGTTTTGCAGTTGTGCCAGGGCCTCGTTAGGTGCGCCGAGGTGCAAGATGTCCAGAGCCACATTGATGCGTGCGCTGATCTCAATGGTGAATTTGTCGCACTGAATCGCTAGATCGACGCCAGCCTGATCCAGCGCCAGTGCCCCTTCGTAGTCGCACAATTGCTGATGCAGCCAGCCGAGCATGTTCGGCACTTGGGCCGCGAGGGATTTGTGGTCAATTGTCTTGGCGAGTTCGCCGCTGCGTTTGAAGGCGGCGAAGGCCGGCATATAATCTCCTTGCCCGCCGCGGGCTCGACCCAGAATGTTCCAGGCAAACGCGATCGCCGCCTGATCATCGGTAGACTCCAAGTATTCAATCGCCAGTTCTGCTGAAGCAGTCGCCTCGACAAAGTGGCCTCTTTGCGCTTGCAGGAAGGCCAAGTCTGCCAGTGTCCGTCCCTCACGCCAGCGGTTGCCCACCTGGCGGCAGATGTGCAGGGCTCGCGAGATAAGGCCCACTTCTGCGTCAAGGTCGCCGCGCGCACTACATAGCTGGCCCAAGAGTGATAGAGATTGGCAGACCGTCTCGTGATCTTGAATTGCCTCCGCTGCTTCGAGGGCTGCTTGGGCATAGGCTTCCGCATTCTCACTCACAAAGCGGGCAGACCAGACCTCCCCAAGAAGATAGAGAATCTTGGGGCGTCGGGGATCGAGTGTGCCGATCAAGTCTGCCGCTTGAGTGGTTTGTGTGATGGCTTCGTCAAGGTTATCGAGGTCGAAGTAGGCACGACCCAGCCCAAAATAGGCCCTTGCGCGCAGCGTGGCGTCCTCTGCAAGCATGAGAACGCGGGCAAAGTGACGTAGAGCCTGTTGGGGGGCGTAGCCGGCTAAGGCGTGTTCGCCCGCACGCAAGGAGTAGACAATGGCCCGGTTTATCTCGCCTGCGCGCTCGAGATGAGCGGCCAACGTGCCATAGACTTCGTCCATATTGGAGCCGTGTAGATGCTCCAGCACTTCGGCGATTCTGCGATGGAGCCAGCGACGGCGCATGGGGGCCACTTCGGAATAGGCGGCCTCGCGTATTTTGTCGTGGCTAAAGTCGTATCCTTCTCCTTGTTCACGCACAATGCGTCTTCGCCACAGTTCATCCAGGTCCTGTACGAGAGTGCTTTCGGTGGTATCGTCAATGGCGGCGAGAATGTCCACAGTAAAGACGCGCCCTATGACAGCAGCTACTTGCAGAAGCTGGCGTGCCGAGGGTGAGAGTTGGGCGAGGCGCGCCTTGATGACAGCTTGTATGGTGGGCGAGAGTGGTGCCGTCTGAGCATCCGGCTGCTTTGTGAGGCTGGTGATCACACCTGCGCGTACCGTTTCGACGACAAAGAGCGGGTTCCCCTCCGTCTCCTGGTAAAGTTGTGTCGCCCATGCACTCATATCCTCGTTGGCAACCTGACTGGCTAGCGCGGTCGTCTCGGATGCGCTTAGGGGGGCGAGGTCGATTTCGGTACACTGGTTGAGGCGGTGTAATTGGTGTAAGAGGGCATGCAGCGGATGGGCCGGATCGACTGCCTCGGTGCGTGCTGTGCCCACGACCAGCAGCGGCGCTTGTGCATCCACGCGCAATAGATAGCGCAGCCACTCTAGGGTTTCTTCGTCACACCACTGCATGTCATCCAGCACCAAGAGTTGAGGGCCTGGAGCCGCCAGCACTGCGCGCGCCAATGCCTCATGGAAACGCTGGCGCTGCCAGTCGTCGCTCAAGGGGCCTGGTGGCGCAAGGTTTGTATGCTCGATCAAGCGTTCCGGGAGCAGGCGTGCCAATTCCGTTTGCCACAGGGGTGCAAGCCTAGCCACCGCCGGCTGGATCGCTTTGCTGCGTAACCACTCTGTAATGGGCGAGTAGGCCAATGCGCCCTCGGCGGCGTAGGCGCGTGCCAATGCCGCACTGCCGGGGCGCAGGTTGGCCCAATGGAGCAGTTCCTCGATCAGGCGGGTCTTGCCTACCCCAACTTCACCCCAGATCATCACCAGGTGTGTGCCGCCACTGGCAGCGCTGTGCCAGGCTTGCTGGAGTGTTTGCCATTCCTCTTGGCGACCGACCAGATTGAGGTGTATCGGCTGTGAATCGTGGATCAACAAGGTTGGCTGCGGCTCAACTTGGAGCAGATGTTCATAGAGTGCCCGCGTTTCGGTGGAGGGCGTGACGCCAAGTTCCTGCTCCAGGAGCCGCGCACATTCGTGGTAGACGCGTAAGGCTCCAGCGCGGTCGCCTGTCAGCGCGCGGAAGTGCATGAGGTGGCGGTAGGGAGGCTCATGCAAGGGGTCGAGTCTCAAAAGATGCTTGGCACAGGTAACGCCAGCGGCATAGTCATGTTGGGCTTCCAGTTTGCCCAATAGCTCAGTCAATGTGTTGACGACTCGTTCGTGCAGTGTGTGGCGCAAGGCGAGCAGCCAATCATCGTAGCAAGTCGATAGCAGTTCGCCGCGATAGAGCAATATAACTTGCTCTACCTGGGCCGCGTCGACGCTTGCGCCGCTGGCGACGGCCTCTTCAATGGAATTCAGCGCTTGCTCAAGTCCGTCCACATCCACCGTGATCATGGCGTCTGGGCACCAACCGAGCGTATGGTAGGTCACCGAAAGAAAGCTCTCGATTGCGGGAAACAGTTGGCGAAACTGATGGATCAGCTTGCGTAGATTGGTGTTGGCCTGTTTCTCCGTCGAGTCAAGCCAGAAGAGCGTGGCAATCTGCCTGCGCGATTGGGGCGCGTGGCGATGTAACGCCAGATAGGCAATCAACGATTGCAGCCTTGCGACGTGGGGGCCATTGACAGGCTCATTGTCCAGGAAAAGGCGAAAGTCGCCCAGCAGTTGGATATGCAGCTTGAAGGGCATTGGCTTTTTTCGGTGGATCAAAGGTTGTGTCCGGTGCGTATACTGCTATTTTATAACAAGTGCCTATTTCCTGTCATTTCGTTTTTTGGCACGCCCATGATCCTGTCTAAAAGCACGTAACGTTGGTCATCACGTTATGGTGCCCCAAAGTGGGATGCCCTCTTTTTTGATCGCTAGACAAATCCTGGCGCATGAGGCAAGATACAGCCTCCTTCTGTATTCTTCATCAAATGTTCTCCCGAAACTACGTCCGCGGTTACAACTCTGGGTATTCGTCATGCATGTTGCGACGCTCACGCAGCCGGAATGCCTGGCATGAAGAAAGGAACGCTGTTGGGATCTACTGCAACGTTCCGGGAACGCTTCTTGCAGTAAGCTCTGATTGCATCTGCTTATGGACTGCACGAGTAGCGAAGTTCTAATCCTGTCAGGAGAGAAGAAGATGAATACAACCTCTATGAAAACCGTCAAGTCTGGTGTTGACGCCACCAACCGCGCCTTTGAGAAAGCCTACAACCAGGGGGATGCTGCGGGCGCAGCAGCGGTTTACTCGTCTAGTGGTCAGGCACTGCCACCCAACGGCGCAATAGTCTCTGGCAGCGCCGCGCTGCGGGGCTTCTGGCAGGCCGTCATGGACATGGGCATCAAGAGCGTCAAACTGGAAACGATCGAACTTGAACTTTGCGGCGACATGGCCTATGAAGTGGGCAAGGCGACTCTGAGTGGCGAGGGGGGAGCCGTGGCTGATGTCGTAAAGTTTGTTGTGGTGTGGAAGCAAGAGGATGGGCAGTGGAAGTGGCATCGGGATATTTGGAACAGCAACTCTCCTGCCTGACGAAATGAAGGATCGCTCCTGCTGCTCATTCCTCCTTGCAGCAGGAGTGTTATAAATCGGGATTGCTCCATACGATCAGGGTGGCCCAATTGTCCGATGCGCTATCTTCGAGATAGTTGGGGATGAGGCCGCGCACCTTGAAACCCATCGCCAGTTGGAAGCTCAAGGTGCTGTCGTGCAATTCACCGGCAACAACACGGTCCACATAGGCTTGTGGCGATATTTCGGTTTTGTAGGCTGCGTAGCCTGGTATCAGCCCGCCGCCGACAATGCCGCGGCGTCTGGCATGACGCACCAATTCCTTGCGGGCATCATAGATGCGCCGTCCGATGCCGCGCCCGCGGAAGTCGGGATGGACGCTGATGTCAGCACCGTAGTAGTACGCGCCATTGGGGTCGTGACGGGTGAAGTAGAAGCCCGCGCAGATCTCACTGAACGTATGGTCTGTATGGTGGAAATCAAAGTCGATGTAGAAACCAGAGCCTTGCCCCACCACTCGACCGTCGATCAATGCTACAAACTGCCCTTGTGGAAAGAGGTGGTATTGGGCAGTGAAGTGTTCGACGCGCATTAGTTCTTGGTCGCCGAGCGTGGGGTAAACGATGCGTTGCAGTTCGGCTAGGGCCTCGAAATGATCGGGGCAGAGGTTTGTGATGGTCAGTTCGGACATAGCATATCAATTCATGATGGCGATGCGACCTGCGACCCTCTTAAACGGGTATGCGGCGGCGACGAAGGCGACGCCACACCCAGAGCACAAGAAAGAACACCAAGACCAGGGTGAAGATGGGCAGCATGAAGGAGAGTACAGAGATGAAGAAGGATCCGGCAAGTTCGCTCGTGGAAACAGCGAAGTTGCCCATTCCCATCGTTGTCATGGAGGACATGCTGCGCATGAGTACAGTGCCGGTCTGGATGATGCCCGCGGCACCGCCGCCCGCGATGGCTGCTAATGTCCAGGTGAGGAAGGGCGACATGCCGCTGACAACCGCGGCTGTGGCGACGATGCCTGCTATGACTGCGGCAGGGGTGGCAATGGTGTCCAAAAAGTTGTCGAGCCAGGGCACGTAATAGGCAACGATCTCGAGGATCGAGGCGATGCCAAAGGCGACCAGCGCGGGAAGCGAGCCAATCCATTCCCAGCCGGAGGCTAGTTCCAGGTAGCCGGCCTGGGCGGCAACGCTCATGACCAAGAAGGGGACAAAGACGCGGAAGCCACAGGCGGCGCTGAGACCAATGCCAATGGCGATGCTCAAGAACATTTCAAGGATAGGCCCCGCACTGCTATCCACCGGCATCTTATTTCTCCCGCCAAGTTGGATCTGGGGCAAAGCCGTTGGCGATTTTCCATTCCACTGATGGCCCTAACCAGCGTACCCTCTTCAGATCTACCTTGCCATCTGAAAAGTGAATGCCTTCATCCTCTAATCGAGCGCGCTGGAGTTCTTCGCCACCACCATCCCCGCGCGGGCTGATCTTTCCCTGGGCGTTGATGACGCGGTGCCAGGGGAGGTCGCCCCTGGCCGCGGCCATCGCATAGCCGACCATGCGTGCGGTGCAGTCGCCGACGATGGCGGCAATGTCGCCATAGGTCGAAACCTTGCCAGGGGGGATTTGGCGCACAACCAAATAGATGCGTTCTTGGGTTGGGCCATTTACATACCAGGAGTCTGCTGGTGATCTGCTCATAGTTTTTTATTTGTTTGCAGAACGATCCTCATCTACGAGTGAATGATAGTCATCGTTTTTTTGTAAGAGATTGCAGCGGTCTATGCCAAATCTACCACCTCGCGGCAAGATGGGCAAGCGCCGCGCTAGAGGTCGGCAAAACCATCCAGCAGGCGAGCGATATGGCGTGCGCCGTTGACAAAATCCTTGATGCGCATATTTTCGTCGGGGGCATGTCCATTGGCATTGGGATAGCCGATGCCGGCGTGGACCACGGGAATGCCACCGAGCGGGCCGGAAAAGGCATAGGCAGGGCTGCTGCCCCCGCCGAGCGGCACAAGCGGGCGTGGCTCTACGCCATAGACCTCGGCGGCTGTGCGCTGGGTGAGCCGCACCAACGGGTCATCTTCGGTGGCCTTAAAGGGTGCCATTGAACCGTGGAATTTGATTTGAACATCCTCGAAACCCTGTTTGTCAAGGTGGCGGCGAAGCAGTTCGAGGATCTCCTCTGGCCTCTGGTCGGGCACAAGGCGGAAGTCCAGCTTGACGGTGGCTTTGGCCGGAATCACCGTTTTGGTGCCGGGGCCTTGATAGCCGGTTTCGATGCCTTGAATATTGCAGGTTGGCTCAAAGACAGAGGTGTGCAGCTCTTTGCCGTGGCGGTTGGCTACGAAGTTCTTCACGCCGTAGTTCTTGCGTAGGAAAGGTTCATAGTCAGCCTGGGCGTCGATGAGCGCCAAGTCGGCGGCACTGGGGGGAATGACCCGGTCGTAGAAACCTGGGATTAGGATACGCTCGTTTTCGTCCTTAAGATGGGTCAGGGCGCGCACGATGCGCCAGGCCGCGCTCGGTAGGATGTGGGCCGAACCGGAGTGGGCATCACGGCTCATCGTCTCGACCGAGAGTTCAACCGCGATAATGCCGCGGAAGCCGAGAACAGAGCCGGGCCGGTCCTCATGATCCACGCCACCCCCTTCCCACAGCGCGCCATCCGCCGCGAGAATATCGAGATGGTCTTGTACAAATTGGGCAATGTTGGGGCTGGAGACTTCTTCTTCACCCTCGACCACAAAGACCATGTTGCAGGGCAGGTCGCCGCCATGCGCAGCGCGTACTGCGTCGATGGCGGCGAGGCGGGCGATGATCTCGCCTTTGTCGTCGGCTACGCCGCGTGCGAAGATTTTGCCATCGCGGATGGTGGGTTCAAACGGCGGCGTGGTCCAGAGTTCCAGGGGTTCCGGCGGCTGCACATCATAATGGTTATAGAAGAGAAAGGTGCGTTCCGAAGTGCCTTTGGCGTGGCCTACGACGACGGGCTGCCCCGGAGTCTCGTAGGTTTTGACCTCGAAGCCGCGTGCGGCGATCATTTCGGCGACGATGGCGGTACATTCGCGCACGCCGTAGCCTGTGGCGGAGACGCTGGGCTGAGCGCAGAGACGAATCGTTTCGTCAATATAGCGATCTAGGTTATCGTTGATATATTGATCCAACGCCGTGGCATTTGGACTTAGATTTTGTTGACTCACAGAGAACTCCCTTTTAGACGCTTTCTGTTGCACTATCTAGTGCAGATTTGCTTTTTGGGGCACGCCATCAGCATGCTTAAGCGTACTATACTGAGATGGAGAGAGCGGGGCAAATCTATGGGGCAAATAGATTGCGGATGACAGGATGCAAAAGGGGGCGGCGATGGGCAGATGGTCCCGTAGAGCGGTCATCATGGGAGGTATTGGCTCTTTGCTGGCAGCTTGCTATCAAGGACAGGCCGGTGATGTGGGCTATGGCATCGCGGTGAGCGGTGAAGGCAATGAAGTTACGCTTTCGCAAGCTGCCGGGCAGGACGAAGCCACTTACATCGCGACGATTCACAGCATGAGCGGTATTGGTCAAGCGAGTGGTACATGGTGGGGCAGCACATCACCCCACCATTTGGTTTTCGACTTGCATCTCGGCGGTCTGGAAAAATTCAGCTTGCGCTGGTTGGATCAGACCGTGACAGTCAGCATTCACGCGTCCGATCAGACGGTGATCCAACATATTCAAGCACGCCATCAAAGCGAACGTGCCATTGAAGCCAATTCGCCCTATTGGATGGAAGTTGCCTTGCCCACAGCCACTGCACCCAGCTACAACTTGAAGGCTCCAGCAGCGTTTATCGCCGCGGCCCCCAGATTCTGGGGCATTGAGTGGATCGATTTCTATCGCTAAACAACCTTTGCCCAGCACTCAACTATTCGGCATCTGCACCGATGGCGAACATGCGCTCCAAGTCATGCTGCGAGTATGCCTTGAAGGCGATGAGCGTTTCGGTCTTGTCGATGTTGGGCAGCTTGAGCATGGCGCTGGTCACAAGGTCTGCCATCAGTTCATTGGTGCGAACACGGATGATGGCGACGAGGTCATAGCGACCACCCACTGAATAGACCTCGGATACACCCTCCATTTCAACCAGTGCTTCTGCAACGCTATTGATATGCCCGTGTTTCGTATTGATTAACACGAGGGCGGTCACCATATCCGGCTCCTTTCCGCCAAAGTGATCTGCGTTGATTGGGAAGGTTTTGAAGTTTAGCTTTCCTCGATGGTTACTTTGTCCATCTTGTCACCCTGGCGGATCGAATCGACCACTTCTTGGCCTTCGATTACTTTGCCAAAGACGGTGTGTTTGCCGTCCAAATGGGGCTGGGGTGCGTGGGTGATAAAGAATTGGCTGCCATTTGTCCCGGCATTGTTGATGCCAGGGCCGGCGTTTGCCATCGAGAGTA
Organism: Caldilineaceae bacterium; assembly: GCA_020846635.1. Taxonomy (GTDB): domain Bacteria; phylum Chloroflexota; class Anaerolineae; order Caldilineales; family Caldilineaceae; genus QEUY01. The sequence goes on along the minus strand of JADLDO010000064.1, from coordinate 49,750 downwards.
CACCAGTGCCATGCTTGAGCGGGTTGTTCTTGGTTTCATCGGCGAAGGTATAGCCTGGGCCACCACGACCTGTGCCGGTTGGGTCGCCTCCCTGGATCATGAAATTGTTAATGACACGATGGAAGGAGACACCATCGTAATAGCCCTGGCGCGCGAGGAAGACGAAGTTGTTGACGGTGTTTGGCGCGTGTTGCGGATAGAGTTCTATGACGATATTACCGCGGGCGGTTTCGATGGTAGCCTTGTAGTTCTTCGCTGTATCGATCTCCAGCGCGGGGGGTTGCGACCATTGTCCAGAAGCCATATGCTTGGATGTCCTTTCTTATGAGAAAGCTGAATCTAGTTGCGTTGCTATGTTCATCGTAGGTTGGCTCAGTGCTGCCTGAGTGTGAGCCAGAGCAGGTGCTATGATAGCCCAGTTTAGTATAAAAGGCGGTATTTTCTGGAAGCTGTAAGCGTACGCCCAGTGGTATTTGGGTATCCTCAAGTGGTGGGGCGACGTAGCCCTAGCTCTGTGAGGGTTGCGCCCAGGATGCAAAAGAGGGTGGCAAAGATCGCTAAAGGCCATGCGTTGGGAAAGACGATGAAGGCAAGTGCGGGCAGCGCGATCAGAGCGCCGATGAGCGCATGGAGCCCTCCGCGGCTGCGGGTGTAGAGCGCGGTGGCGGCACCGGCAACAAGCGGTGCGAAGACGGTCACAATGGCGGAGGCGTTATTGCCGATGCCGATCAGGGCATCTGCGCCGGTGACAAGCAGGAGAGTGGCGGCAAAGGCAAAGAGCACGCCGGTCCACCGAATTGGCTCTTTGCCTGGTTGATTTTGGGTCAAGTGTCTAGCTCCACAAGCGGGTATGAATATGGTTGAAGCCTATTGTAGAAGTTTTCGCAAGAGGGCGCAAAGGCATTGATCTGAGAATGTGCGCGGCAGGGTTATTGTTTTGGGGCAAAAGCACATATGCGGTGGTTGCTTGGTTGCGCCAGGCAGCGTACAATAGAGAAGATTGTAGGCTGTGAAACGTATGCCGAACGTATACAAGTTGTCTGGCAGCGCAATAACCTCGGATTCACCACGAACAGAACCTCACGGTTAGAAGTAGAGTAGCTCATGGACTCAGCGCCCATGCAAATCGGTCCTTACCGGCTGGTTGCAGAGATTGGACATGGCGAGATTGGCCTGGTTTATCGCGCCACGGATACCCTCTATGAACGTCCGGTCGCGCTGAAAGTGCTGCGTGCCCATGTGGCGCAGGATTTGGTATTGGCGCGCCATTTTGTGAGTGCGGGCCGCGAGGGGATGCGCTTGCGCCATCCGAACATCGTGCGCGTCTATGATGCCGGGCAGGCTGACGGGATCTTTTATGTGGCGATGGATTTTGTGGGGAGCATGACGCTGGAGGCGCGGCTGGCGCAGACCGCGGGCGCGTGGGATGCTGCCGTGAGCCTGAGCATTGTCGAGCAAATTGGCGCTGCGCTGGAATATGCCCACCGGCGCGGGCTGGTGCATCACAATTTGAAGCCGAGCAATCTCTTTGTGGGTGATGATGGCCGCGTACTGGTCAGCGACTTTGATGGTGTGCCTGCACGCGCAGGCGAGAGCGGGCATCCGCTCTACTATCGTTTGAAGTCGCCGGTTTTCCTGGCCCCGGAACAGGCGCGCGGCGATGAACAGATCGACCGCGCCGCCGATATTTACAGCCTCGCAGCGATTGCCTATCGCCTGCTCACGGGGCGTCCGCCGGTTGGGGGCGGCAATTCGCTTAATCTTTTGTGGCGTATTGCCGAGGAGCAACCGAAGCGGGCCGATGAAATTCAGCCATCGGTGAGTACGACCGTCGCCGACGCGCTGGCGGCCGCTCTGACAAAAGACCCGGTGCAGCGGCTGGCGCAGGTGGGCGATTTGGTGCGCGGGCTGAGTGGCGCACCGTTAGCGCCGCGTACTACACGTACGGCTAAGCCACAGCCGCAGGCTGAGTCTCCTTTTGCGCCACCTACCCAGGAGGCGGCGCGTGCCCGTATTGAGCCGGTGGCATCCGCAGCGCCTGTGATCCCGCATACGCCCGTTTCTGCATACACACCGCCGCCGCTCTATATCCCTCCTCCCGCGCATGAAACAAGTCCGGCGACAGTGCGGGAGTTGGAGCCCTCTCCTGCTCAATCCCTCTTTGCGTCTGCGCTTTGGCAGCGGGCGACACGCACCGCACGTCGCGCCGAGCCGATGGCGCTGCCCGCGCTGGCACTCTTGGCTGTTGGCGGGCTGGCGGCACTGTTGCTGATCTTTGCCGCGATGCGCGTGGCAGGAACCCTGATTGAACGCATGGCACAGGAGGAAGGGCAAAGCGCCGGGCGCATCATCCTGGTGGATTTGCCGACGGTGACGCCCACTCCTGTGCAGTTAGCCGCGGCTGGGAACGTACAACTTGTCGGTGAGAATCTGGGCAGTGCTGGGTTGGGGGGCGATAGTAGCTCTGGCGCAGCGCAAGCGGCAGCCGCCAATCCGGGTGAAGAAGTGCGGATGGCTGTGGTGGTCACATCGACAGCGACACCGATTCCGAGCGCGACGCCCGTTCCCACCGATACACCGCTGCCGACCGATACGCCGCCACCCACCGAGACAGCAACGCCAACGGAAACCTGGACGCCTTCCGTGACGCCAACCGCTACGGATACGTCAACACCGAGCGCCACACCCACACCCACCGCGACATTCACGCCCATTCCAACGGCAACACCCACGGTGACGCCGACACCGACGCGCACCCCCGCGCCGACTGCGGAGGTATTAGGGGGCAGGGTGGCCTATACGCTTTGGAACCCCCATACGGATCGGCCCGATATCTACGTTTGGGACCTCGCCAACCGTACTCATAACACGCCCATTGCCAATTTCCGCCAACCGGACTTTAGCCCGCAGGGAGGGCTGGCAGCGAACGCGCATGGGGGCGGGATGGATAACCTGGTGCAGATGGGGCTCTATGGGGAGAATCCCTGGATCATCAGCGCCCATTCGGAGGACGGGCATCCCCATTGGTCGCCGGATGGCAAGAAACTGGTCTTTGATTCTTTCCATATGGGTGATCGTCAATATCGCCTCTATTTGCAGGACGATCTAACGCAGCGGGAGGAGCGCCCTCCGATGATGTACCAGTTTTTTGAGCTATTTGGCCGCTATCCGATTTTCCTGGCTGATGGACGGATCGCATTCAACGGCTGCAATTACTGGGATAATGGCGCGACTTGCGGCGTCTATGTTGTGGACACAGAGGGTGGGCTGCCTTCAAACGCGACGGGCTGGCCGGGAGATGTGCCCACCGATAACTTGGGGTCGCGTATCCTGTTCATGTCGGATCGAACGGGCAATTGGGACATTTACAGCATGAATCCTGATGGCAGCGATCTGCTGCAACTCACGGACCTGCCCGGCGTTGAGGGGCTGGCGACAGCTTCACCCGATGGCAACAATATCGCCTTTCTAACGGATCGGGATGGCGTCTGGTCGCTCTATGTGATGCGGCCCGATGGGGGCAATGTGCGCAAGCTCATCGACCTTCCAGGCAACTTTGGGCGCGGCGACTATGACTGGTTCCAGGAACGGCTGAGTTGGGGGCGTTAGCGCGACCTAGAAAATACACGCTCTCTTAAAGGCGAACCCAAGTTCGTTCACGGTGGCTGCGGCGCGCTGCGTCCAACACACGCTGCACGACAAGGCCATCATAGAAACTGGCTGCTTCGGGCACAACCGTCTGGCCGCGGCTTAAGACCTCGTTTAGTGTTTTACCCAGATAGTAACAGCCGATGGTGAAAGGGCGACGGTTGGGCAATGGTAACTCGGCAGTCTCGTCAGCAACGGTTAGCTCCTGCCACTTCTCACCGGCGTATTCACCCGATTTTATGCCCCACAGGCGATCCTCGTTATCGATCTTCAAAGCGCCTTCAGTGCCAACCATGAGGACGCTCATGCCGCGGTCGCTGGGATACAGGTCATTGACGGCGATACGTCCTTGCACAGCAGATCCAAATTGCAGCATCAGGTGGGCGGCATCGTCGCTGCTGACGCGGCGTGAGCCATTCCCTTGCGGGTCGGGGCGTAGAAAATGGCCCGTTTGCAACTGCGCGGACAATCCATCAATGCGCCCGACAAGCCAGCGGGCGAGGTCGATGAGGTGGCTGCCCAGCGCGCCGAGGCTGCCGCCACCCTGGTCGGCGTTGCTGTGCCAACTCCACGGCTTTTCGCGGTCGAGTTGGCGGGAATAGAGGCTGTCCAGTTCAATGTAGAGCGGATTGCCAATATAGCCTTCGCGCGCCAAGCGCCGCAGGTGGGCACGCTGTGGATGGAAGCGCAGCTCGTGATCAATGATTGCCAGTTGGTTGGGTACGGCTTGCGCGGCGGCAAACATATTTTCCGCTTCGGCAACATTGAGAGCCGTGGGCTTTTCGCAGATGACGTGTTTGCCCGCACGCAGCGTGGCAATGGCGATTTCGGCGTGGAGGTGGGGCGGGGTGACGATACTCACCAGATCGATGGTGTCGGAGCGCAACAACTCCTGCCAGGAGTTATAGACTTCAGGAATCTCCAGGTTGGTCGCGACGCGTTTCGCATTCTCCGGCCTGCTCGCGCAAATTGCTTGGGCAGTCAGACCCGCCAGCCGGTAGGTGGGAATCTGGATGCGTTCCGTCCAGCCCGCCCCGATAAATCCTACCCGTATCGCGGATTGTGGGTTTGGCGCAGCGTCGCTCATGGTTGGATTCCTCTCTGGTGATGGTGCGTTCCGCTCTCGATTGTGGGGAGCAGGCGCGGCTTGTTGGCGTTGTGGACTTCCTGCAAATTGGCATAGAGACGTTCAAAGATGGGCACAATCTTTTCCCATGTGTAATGTGCCGCTACAAAGTCGTGGGCGGCTTGACCGAGCCGTTGGGACAACGCAGCGCCCGCGCGTTGATCGGCAACCAGGCGCAGAATGGCTGCGGCGAAGTCAGCGGGTGAGTCGGCGAGCAGCATTTCACGCTCTGTTTCGACGCCGATCCCTTCAACACCGAGCGAGGTGCTGACGATGGCTTTCGACGCGGCCATTGCTTCGAGCGCCTTAAAACGCGTGCCACCGCCCACGCGCATGGGAATGACGTAGAGGTCCGCTGCGTGGAGATAGGGCGTGACGTCGGTTACGCTGCCAGTGATCTCGATGTTGGGATGGTGGCGCAAGGGATCCAGGCGTGCATGGGGATTCATGCCCACGATCTGAAAACGGACTTCCGGCAGGGCGGCGACGATTTGCGGCAATACGCGCTCGGCAAACCACAGGACAGCATCAATATTGGGCCGGTAATCCATCTTGCCGGTAAAAAGTAGCGTGAAATGGCCTTTGCGCCTGTTCGTTGACTCCGAATTGTTCTGCTTTGAGGTGTATGTCGCTAAGTCAATGCCATTGGGTGCAAGGTGGATCGTGGCTTGTGGTGCGATCCGCTGGAGCGCGGCGCGGTCGGGTTGGCTGACGGCGACCACGGCGTCGGCTGCGCGGCAGACATTGGCTTCATAGCGGCGTAATTTGGCCCACTGGATCAGGCTGTATCCTGCGGCATGCCAGCGGCGAGGATTACGCAGATCGGTCAGTGCGTTGCGTTGTTGGAGCAAATACTCGCAGTTGTGGTCGTCAAAGATGACCGCACTCTGACTTGGATCACTCTGACTTAGATCGGCATGATGGGCATATTGGGCGAGTTCAATGCCTTCGATCTGCACGATCTCATAGGCTGTGTCGGCAAGCCAGGATTGCATGAGTTGGTGCATGGCGGGCGCTTCGAGGCGCAGCGCCATGTCGGGCAGGAGCGAAGTCGCGAGATTGATCAGGCGTGTGGCTGTGCTGCGAAGCGGCTGTGGCACAGTGCCGATCCGGCGGCAATGGCGATAAAGTGGACTTTCGGGCAGCAACTCGTCGCCTGGGGCAAGGAAGGTTAACAGGTCGATGGTATGGTGCTGGGCCAAATGGGCCAGCAGATGGTAGTTGCGAATTGATGTACCCTGACGCGGCGGATAGGGCAATTGCGGTGTAAGAAACAATATGTGCATTGGGTGGGTTACTGAGGTGATAGAGGTAGCGCAGTGGGCGCTGACATCGCAGGTTATAGGCGATTGCTTGGACGCGAGGAGGCGGGCGTGCCGGCGGCTGGAATCGCTGCCCTGCTATCTCCGATGAGCCGGTAGACCTCCATTGTGCGGCGTGCCGCGCTTTCCCAGTTGAAATAGCGTGCGCGCTGCAAGCCCTTCTCGGACATTTCCGCATGTAGCTGGTCGTCGCTGAGCAGCCGGTGGATTGCGACGGCGATCTCCTCCCAATTTGACGGGTCTACGAGCAGGGCGGCATCGCCCACGACTTCGGGCAGGCTGCTGACGTTGCTGACGATGGTGGGTGTGCCACAAGCCATCGCTTCCAGTGGGGGGAGGCCAAAGCCTTCATAGTGGGCGGCATGGACATGGCAACGGGCCGCGACATAGAGCTTGTGCAGATCTTCGTCGGCGACGCGACCGATCAGAAAGACAGATTGTTCGAGCTTTAATTGGCGAATCAGATCGACGGTTTCGTTGTAGAGCCAACCTTTGCCACCGGCGATGACCAACGCAGTGTCATTGACGCCATATTTGCTGCGTAGGTGGTGGAAGGCGCGGATTAAGCCGTCCACATTCTTGCGTGGCTCAATTGTGCCTACAAAGAGCACAAACGATTCGGGCAGGTGGTACTTCTTGATGATCTCGGCGCGGGTCGGCTCCACCGGCAAGGGTACAAACAGTTCGTCGGCAGCCTCATAGATGACGCTGATCTTGATGGGCGGCACACCCAGCATGGCAGTCAGGTCTTGCTTCGTGCTCTCGCTGGGAACGATGATGTGTTCGGCGCGACGTACGGCGCGGTCGATTTGCCCGTAATAAGCCGCGCTATCTTTTGTTAAAAAGTGGGGCCAATGCAGAAAAGCGAGATCATGGACCGTGATCACGGTGGGCACAGTGGTATAGAGCGGGGGAATAAAATCTGTGCTGTGGAGTAGATCGAGCGAGAAGCGGATCAGTTCGAGGGGGAGAAGCCATTGTTCGATATGGGTATGCACAGGAGCAAAGAGCGTCGCACGCCGAAAGTTCGCCTGTTCGATCAATGGTGTGCGGTGACGCCTGTGTTGGAATGTAATAAACTCATCGCGCTGGTTGAGCCTAGCCAACTCCTGCAAAAGATGGCGGGTATACCGCGTAATCCCAGCGGGCTGGTGTTGTATCAACCGCGCGTCAAGGCCAATGCGCATGATGGCACTCAATAGGGTTCGAATAGGTTGTGGTGACGGCAATCATGCAGTGGCGCGGTCACCGAGTTTAGACCGTATAGTTTGGACCGCAGCAATGTTGGCTGCCTTCGAGCGGTCATTGAAAGGCAGTGCGTTGCCCCATTGTACCGCCACGCGGGGTGCTGGTCAAGCCAAACACGCTGCGTTGCCTGCGGGATGGTCTTAAAAGGGGCGTAGTTGTCGCGCCAGATATTGAATGTATCTTGGCCTATATCCCGTTCGTAAATTTAATAGGGGATGCCAAGTGGGATACTGCTTGTGAACGATTGTGAATGGATGGCAGGTGGCGGTGGTTTGATAGGGTGTCCCGCCAGATGGTATAATCCGAGGACTAGGTGGACAGCGCCAATGGCTCAATGGCTCAAGGAAATAAGGTAGAACTCCCATGGATATTGCACAGCTTGCCCAGTTGGTAAACTGGTTAGATGAGGAACACAGGCGGGATCGTGCCGAGATTGCCCGCTTGCAGCAGCGTATGGAGGCACAATCCGCAGATATTATTGAGCAGGCTCGGCGGATTCAAGAGTTAGAAGGGCGCTTGGCAGGGACGCAGGCGCATTTGGGCAAGTTTGGTCAGATTGAACATGCGATTCAGAACACCAAACTGGAAGTTACCACGCTGGTAGAGCGGGTGGAAGAGAGCCGGGCACAAGGTCAGCGTGAGCTGGAACGATCGCGCATGGCGGATCGTGAGATGCTGAGCCGGGAGATCAGCGAAGTTCGCAAGGAACTGCCGCGCATTACGCGCCTAGAAGAGTCGATTGACCTGCGCTCGGTCGAAGATAACCGCCTCTCTGAGTTGATCATGGGGGTTCGCAACCAGATCGGCGCGCTGGCGAAAGAGATTGAGGAGCGCACCCGCCAGATTCCTTTCCTTGCCGAGCAGCGAACGAGCGATACCAAACGTATTGCCCAACTCCAACAGGAGACGGTCGAACTCTTTAAGCGCATCGAAGCGGTGGCGGGTCGAATCCCGGTACTTGATGAGAGCATCCGCAAGACCGCGGGCGATATTGAAAAGCTGCCCGCGTCGGTGGAGACCTTGCGTGAACAGCAAATTACCTTTATGGAAAAGGTGCGTTCCACGCTGGTTGATCGCGAGCAGATTATTAACCGCTGGCAGGAGACGATTGAGGAGCAAAAGAGCCTGGTCGCGCAGTCGTTTGAGCGAGTGCAGAATTTCCACCAGCAAATCGACGTGGCGCGCCGCTCTGTGCATGAGATGCAGGAATTTAAGGATTTGATTTTGCGCGAGCAAAGCCAGGTGCAAGAGCTTCAACGCTTGGCAGAAGAGCGAATTCGCCGCGATATGGATGAGTTCCGCGAGGACTTTGAGAAGAAACGGCGCAAGGGTGAACTACGCCAAGAGCATCTCTGGTCGGAGCAGGATAAATATAACCGCGATATTGTGGAACGTTTCCCACCCATTGCCCATGACCTGAAGGTTCACGAGGCGATGATGCAGCAGCTTTGGAAATTGCAGGAGACCTATGGCAACTACTTCCTGATGACGGCGCAGGCGTGGCTGGAAGGGATGCAAGTGGCTGTCAAGGGGCGGGATGATAAGCTGCGTTCCATTGAGGAAGAATGGCAGCGCCAGCGGCGCAATGCCGAGCTATACGCCAATCAGGTGGGCGGACGGCGCACGACCGGCATTGTCAGCGGTGAAAATATCGATCAAAAGAATGGAAACGGGCGAAGCAAGCCTTAACGGCAGTTTCGCACATATTATTGTATTGGTAGATAACCCTTAAAAGAAAACCCTCCCGGAAGTGGCCCAGAGGGCTCCCCAGCTTCCGGGAGGGTCTATTGATGGGGGGGGTCGCTTCACTAACGCATCATGCGCGCTACGATGTTGATCACAATGGTGAGGATGACACTCAGTACAACCATCGTCCCCAGGGGTGCATAGACCCTGAAGTTGCCCCGTTCGATGGAAATATCTCCCGGTAATTGACCCAAGCCGGGGATGCGTCCCGCCAGCATGAGGATGAGCCCCAACAATAGGAGACCACCCCCCGTTATCATCAAGAGACGTCCGAGATCCGCCATTGTTTGCTTCCTTGCTGATCGTGGTTGGCGCGCGTTTCAATTAGCCGTCTACAGCACGCGCGAGTCGTTGGCGCAGTACCGGCAGCGGTTGCGCGCCGACGATCTGGTCGATCACTTTGCCTTCTTTGAAGATATAAAGAGCCGGTATGCTCATAATATTGTAACGCCGCGCAGTATTGGGATTATGATCCACATTCAATTTGCCCACGACCGCACGACCGGCGAACTCTTGGGCGAGCTGCTCCACTGCGGGCGCGACCATTCTACAGGGGCCACACCACTCTGCCCAAAAATCCACAAGAACAGGGACTTTGTTGTTGATCACCTGGTCGAAGTTGGCGTCAGTGATCGTCTGGGGCGCGGTGGATTGGTCGCGCGCCGTGGCGGGCCGGCTCGCGCTGTCGTGATGTTTGCCATTGGTGGGCAATGGTTGGCCTGTCGTCGCCGGGATGCCGGAACCTGATGCCTGGGCAGGACGTGTGCCGCCATCGACCAGGAAGGTCAGCCATTCTTGCACAGCCTGGTCGGGAACGCGCCCGGCTAGGGTCGTTTCAGTATTGCCCTGCTTGATAGCGACGATACTCGGCAGGAGACGGATGTTGTAGCGCTTGACCAGGTCCGGTTCGGCCTCGGCATCGATCTTGGCGACCAGGGCGCGCCCCGCATAGCGTTCTGCCAATTGATCGAGGATTGGATTGAGTTCGGCACTCTGCGCTGCGTTGCGATGCCAAAAGACAAGAAGCACTGGCAGTCCGGCACGCAGGACGCGATCAATGCTTTGGTTATTGGTATGGATTACGCTATCGATTGCCATGGGTTGCTTTCTTTCTGTATCGACTTGTCGCGCTCTGCTGCTTCCACAAGCAGCATGATTAGACGCGATGGGTTTTGGCCGACTACGCTGGTTTGATTATGGCACAGTGAGATTGGAATTACACTGGCAGAACATTAGCGAATGGTTTGCGCGTCTTGGGTATGAGGGTTGCGTGTCCCGCAGGGAAAGGGGGACTTTTGGCGTTGGTGTGTGCGCTACGGTACAATCGTAAGCTTATGGGACTTGGTTATTCTGCTGGGCAGACGAGTGAGCACGCCACGCTACATTTTGATACGCATCACGCGAGTAGACCCTATGCCAACGTCCTGCGGATTTCGCTGCTCTTAATCATTTTGCTGGCGTGGGCGCTGCGGCTGGTCGGGTTGGATCGCCAGGATATTTGGTGGGATGAGGCACGCAACATTGATGTGGCTTTGCGTCCCTTTCTGCAAGTGGCGATTGCGCCGGAGCTGGATATTCACCCGCCGGTCTATTTTTGGCTGTTACACGGTTGGGGACGGATCAACGGGTTGGTGATGGGCATGGAGCCGGCGCAGATGGCGCTGGTGACGCGCTTGCTCAGCGCCATGGCAGGTGTGGCGGGCGTGGCGCTGCTCTATCAACTGGCATGGCGGTGCAGCCCTACAGGGCAGGCGCGCTGGGCGGGGGTGATGGCGGCGACGATTGGCGCATTTTCACCCTTTTGGTTGGCGGAAAGTCAAGAGACGCGCATGTATACGGTCGGCATTGCGCTCTTATTGGCTGCGTCCGTGGCGCTGGTGGCTGCGTGGCAGCGCGTCGAGATGCGTGCGGAGCGTGAGCCGGGAAACATACGCGGGCCATTGATCTGCTTTGTCCTTTTGAGCGCGTTGGCCCTGTTGACTCACTACAACGCGTTGTTTATCGTGATGGCATGGTATTTGGGCTGGGCAGTCTGGGCAAGCCTACAGCCACAGAGGCGGCGTTTGTGGATGGCGATGTTGGTTTGTGGCCTGGCAACGGTGATACTGGTAGCGCCGATTGCGCCGATCGCAATGCGCCAAATTCCGGTCTATGACAATCCGAATCTGACTGTGCCGACGATAATGGGCTATCTAACCGAGAACTGGCAAGCCTATTGGGGCGGTTATGCATTTTCAGCCATTCCAGGGCAGGGTTGGGCGAGTACATGGCTGTGGGGCTGTGTTGTACTGGTGGGTGGCGGTGCGCTGCTGGCGTGGCAAGCAGCCGCGTATAAGACGCCTCTCGCCTTTTTGCTGCTTTGGGTTTTTGGGGGCTTGGCGCTCTATTATGTCGCCGTACTGGATCGAGGCGCGTTCAATGTCCGCTACAGCAGCTTTATTACACCCGCCTTATATGCGCTGGTCGGTGTGGCGCTGACTGCGTGGAGCCGTTTGTGGAAACCGCTGGCTGTGGTGGGGATGGCGATTGCGCTGGCGCTTTGGCCCCAAGCGATCTATGCCGATCTCTATGATGATCGCTTTGCGCGTGAAGATATTGCTGGCGTAACGGCATGGCTGCGTCAACATGCCGGTTCTGATGCCGTGATTTTTGTCGATCAAAAGTATCCCTTCGGCTTTTATTACGAGCGCTATGCGATTGACCCCGCCGCTCTTCCCACAGGACGCGAACCTGCACCCGCACGTTATCTCTTTGTGGACATCAACACGATTGACCAGCGGCTGCAAGCGTGGGCTTCGGCGGCAGCCGAGGTCTATTGGGTACAGTGGTTTGAAAGTGACACCGACCCGCGGCGCGCCGTTGCCTTTCTGTTGGATCAAGCAGGAGATCGTGGCGGCGAGGAAAACTTCCAGGGCTATTCGATTGATTGGTGGCAACTGACTCCACCGAATGAGTTTGTGCTTGCGCCCAACTTAATGCCTCTAACCGTCGCTTTTGCGCCCGCAGTGCAGACGGTGGCGGCTTCGCTTCCTCCTGGGCTAGTCACGCGTGGCGGCAACGTGCCGGTGGTCATCCAATGGCAGCGTCAGCCGGGCGGCGAGGTGTCTCGCCCCTTGAAGGCACGCGTGGCCTTGTACAGTGCTGATGGAAGCCGCGTCTCGCAGCGGGATGAGCGATTGCTCAATGACCGGCATCTGCTGCCTGCGGAATGGGGGCCGGAAGATCGCCCACTTAATGTCTATCTGCTGGATGTGCCGGAGGATGCGCTGCCGGGCGAGTTTACGATTGGGCTGCTGGTCTATGATGCTGATACATTGGAGCCGTTGGGCGTGGTGGATGGTGCGGGCAACCCTGCCGGGGTTGAAGCGATGATCGGCGCGGTCGAAGTTGTAGAGAGCGAACCATAGGAACTGTGATGGATACTGGTACACCTGCTGTAACCGAATCGACGATTGCCAAAGCTCCCGCTAAAGAGCCGCTTCCCTATTTAGAGCATCAGACATCCCAGCGGCCCGATGGCTTTATCCCCATTTATGAGCCGTGGTTGGGGGAGCCTGAGGAAAATTTGGTGCAGGAGGTGATGCGCTCCGGCTGGATCAGCAGCGCGGGCAAGTATATTCGCCAGTTTGAAGAAGAATTTGCCGCCTATTGTGGCAGCAGCCACGGGATTACCACAAGCAACGGCACGACCGCGCTGCATCTGGCGGTGCATGCGCTGGGGCTTGGCCCTGGCGATGAAGTGATCGTTCCGGCGCTGACCTTTGTGGCTTCGGCGAACTCAGTTCATTACACCGGGGCGCATCCTGTCTTTGCTGATGTTGACCCGCACACCTGGACGATTGCGCCCGATGAAGTGGCGCGGCTGATCACCCCGCGCACCAGGGCCATCATGCCTGTGCATCTCTATGGGCAGATGGCTGCCATGCCAGAACTGATGGATTTGGCGCGGGCGCACGACCTGCGGGTGATTGAAGATGCCGCCGAGGCGCATGGCGCGGCGATTGATGGGCGGCGCGCGGGGAGTTGGGGAACAATTGGCGCATTTAGCTTTTTTGCCAACAAGATCATCACCACGGGCGAGGGGGGGATGCTGATCACAGATGATGCTACGTTGGCGGCGCGCTGCCGTCAACTGCGCGATCATGGCATGCCGCCCGAACGGCGCTATTGGCATGATGAGGTGGGCTTTAACTATCGCATCACCAATATGCAGGCCGCAGTGGGTGTGGCGCAGATGACGCGAATTGATGAGGTGATCCGGCGCAAGCGTGCGATTGCCGCGCAGTATGCCCAAGAGCTGGCGGGCGTCCCCGGTATTACGATGATGGCGGAAGGGGAGGGGACGACCGCAGTTTTCTGGCTGGTTTCTGCGCTGATCGATTCGCCCTTTCCACTGAGCCGCGACGAGTTGGTCGTGGCGCTGCGGCAGGAGCGTATCGACAGCCGCCCCTTTTTCCACCCGCTGGATACGCTGCCGCCTTATCGCTCCGGCAACCCGTCGCCTGTTGCCTTGAGCCTGAGCCGCCGCGGCATTAATCTACCCAGCTCACCCACATTGAGTTCGGCGCAGGTAAGCCGGATCTGTGCCACCCTACGACGTTTTGCTGCTCATGGCTGACACGACCACTTCATCCTTCATCCCTCATCCCTCATCCCTTTCTGTCTCCGTTGTCCTGCCCACCTACAACGAGCGCGATAATATCATCGACTTGATCGAGGCGATTGTAGACAAGCTGGAGCCCACAGGCGCGAGCTATGAGGTGCTGGTTGTGGATGACAGCAGCCCGGATGGGACGGCGCAGATGGTACGCGAGCGTTTTGGTCTTGCAGAGGGGGGCGAAAACAGGTGGGAGGGGGCGCTTAGCCAAGCGGGGCGGGTGCGCGTTGTGGTGCGAACCCAGGACAAGGGGCTCGCTCAATCGATCCGGCATGGTTTGGAAGTGGCACATGGACAGACCCTTGTCGTCATGGACACCGACTTTAACCATGATCCTGCCATGATTCCACAGATGGTCGATCTGCTGCGTTACTATGACCTTGTGATTGGCAGCCGCTTTGTGATGCGCGGCGGCATGGAGGATTCACTGCGCTATACCCTCAGCTTTGCCTACAACATTTTGATCCGCGCCCTCTTTCGGACGCAGATTCAAGACAATCTGAGCGGGTTCTTTGCGGTGCGCCAAGAGCGGCTTTTTCAGCTTGCGCCCATCTTTGACAAGATTTTCTATGGCTATGGTGATTACTTTATCCGCTTGCTGTTGGTTGCCTGGCGGCGCGATTGGAAGATCCTGGAAGTCCCTGTCTTTTACATCCTGCGCCGACATGGGGCGAGCAAGACCGGCTTTTGGCGCATCTTTCGTGACTATACATCCGCTGTCTTGAAACTGCGGATTCAGGGATTGTAAGTTTTTATGCAAGCATCGTTGCAACCGGCGAGTCTGACGCGCAGCGCGCGTCTCTATGGCATGATCTTGGTCTTTGGTTTGCTGCTGGCGATCTATACGATGAGCCACTCCAGCAAGTTTCACATTGTAGACGAGGTGAGCCTCTTTGCGGTCACAGAATCGATTGGCCTGCGCGGGGAAGTGAACACCAACGCCATTGCGTGGACACAATGGGTGAATAGCCCTGGCGAAGTGTTGGGCGAGTTTGGGCCTGGCGGCGATGTCTACAGCAAGAAGGGCCCTGCACCCGCAGTCCTGGCGGTTCCCTGGTATCTATTTTTGCATATGCTGGCGCAGGTCGATGTCGGCGTGGGGCTGTTACAGGGCGTGTTGTTATGGAATGGCTTTGTTACCGCCGCGACCGCGCTGCTGCTGTGGGCGACCGCGCTGCAGTTGGGCTATGATGATCGAGTAGGGGCTGCGCTGGCGCTGGTCTATGGTTTGGGGACAATCGCATGGCCCTATGCCAATCAGTTCTTTGGCGAGCCCTTGAGCGCGTTGAGCCTGCTCCTCTGTTTTTACTGCATGCGCCTGTGGCTGAGTGGACGACCGCAAATGTGGGCATTGTGGGCGGGGATCGCTGCCGGGCTGGCGCTGACCACCGTGACTGCCCATGCGCCGTTGATCTTTATTTTGGCACTGTATGGGCTGGGGGCTCCCTGGCTGCAACAGTGGCAGGCGCGCGGCAGCGACCATGCGGATGAGGCCATGGTCGACCGCACAGAATGGGGCATTGCTGTAGGGCTCTTTGCCGCGCCGCTGTTGTTTGCAGGCGGCTTGCTCCTCTGGTACAACCAGGCACGCTTTGGGAGTGCCTTCGATACCGGCTATCATTTTGACGCGGGTGAAGGCTTTACAACACCCATCTGGCAAGGGTTGTGGGGTCTGCTCATCAGCCCTTACCGCGGGCTGTTCTGGTTTACGCCGCTCTTTCTTGCCAGCGTTGCCGCCTGGCCTGTCTTTCTTCGCCATCACCGCTTGGAGGGATGGGTAACAGGGGCGCTCAGTCTGGTGCTGCTGTTGGAATATAGCCTGTGGTGGATGTGGTGGGGAGGTTTTGCGTGGGGACCGCGTTTTCTGGTTCCTTTGACTCCCTTCCTGGTGCTGTGGTTGGCCCCGTGGGTGCATGAATTGACCCACGAAGGCGGGCTGATCCTGGGGATGCTGCCGAGGTGGTTATCGGGGCGGCGGCGCGCGCCGCGTCCCAACCTCTCAGCGGGAGCTTGGGCGCTGCTCCTGTTAATTCCCTTGTCGTTCCTCGTACAGATCTCGTCTGTTCTGGTCAATTTCGTGAATTATGAGATTCAACTACGCAGTATCTTTCCGACCGATTGGGAGAATCCACTCGCTTTTGGCCCGCCCGCACAGGGGCTTGGCGATCTGTTATACAGCCCAGTGATCGGCCAATGGCGCTTGATGGCGGACAATTTTGTGGTCAATACTGACCTGGCTTGGCTCTGGTCGGACGGCAATGTCCAATGGCTGCTCTTTGGCGTGGGGGGCGCGGTGATCTTCACCCTGGCTGTCGCCTTTGCACAGTGGTGGTTGGCATTACAACGGGGCAACGGAGATGGGTATGCAGCAGATGCCTTGCCCAGCGTGCCTGTGCGCGCGTTGGCACTGCTGCTGCCGGTGCTGCTGGTAACAGTCTGGCTGGGCGAGGTCGGGCGCAATCCGCACTATGGCGACCCAGAGAGCGGCTACCGGGCGATTCTCAGCGAAATTTGCCGGCTGTCGGATGGCGATGAGGCGTTGGTGACGATTGCGCCCTTTGCCTATCAGATTCCCATGAACTGGCTGGGGACAGAGTGTGATAGCACACTGCCGATCTATGGCTATGCGACCAATAGCATGGAGTTCCCAGAAGCTGACGAGGCGCTCAGTAACGTGTTGGAAAAGTATAACCGCGTTTGGTTTGTGACAGGTGGCTTGCCGCCCAACGACCCGGAGAACACGGTCGAACGCTGGTTGGCGACCCATGCCTATAAGTCGAATGACATTTGGTATGGGGATTTCCGCCTGCTTGATTATGCCACGCCGACGCAGTTGCGTAATGCACCGCTGACACCGCTCAATGTGGCATTGGTGGGGACGGGAACGAGCCAGATTATTGTTTCGGCTGCACGAGTCTCCTCGTTGAGCCAGGCGGGGCGCGTGCTGCCTGTGGAGATCTACTACCGATTGGCCGCGCAAAATGTTGACGACCTGCGCTGGTTTGTGCAATTGCTGCGCCCGGAAGGGTATCCTGTCGCGCTGTTGGATACGGGGCCAGAGGATGGCTATTTACCCTTTAGCGCACTGCCGCCCAACACGGAGTTGGTTGAGCGCGCCGGGTTGCTCTTGCCGGATAATTTGCCGCCTGGTCGCTATGAATTGATCGCAGGACTCTATAACCCGGCGCAGGAAGGTGCGCCCCGTTTGCGCGCGGCGGATGGGTCTGATTTTGTTCGCATTGGCTTTGTTGTGGTGCAGTAGACAGCCTGTGGACGAACAGAGCGTGGACGAGCGCACAGCCACTGTGAAGGGCAACCGCCAGCC
This sequence comes from Caldilineaceae bacterium, assembly GCA_020846635.1. Taxonomy (GTDB): domain Bacteria; phylum Chloroflexota; class Anaerolineae; order Caldilineales; family Caldilineaceae; genus QEUY01. The sequence continues at coordinate 32,678 of JADLDO010000064.1, read as the reverse complement.
GGGCCGCCGCGCGCAGAGACGCGAGTGGCTGATCGCTGGCGGCTTCTGTCTCTTGGCCGCGCTCTTTTATGGCCCCGTTCTGCTGGGGCTGCGCGCCTTTCCCGACGGTGACTTTACCCATCATTTTTTCCCCTTCAGCCTCTACCAACATCAGGCGCTTGCTGCTGGACACCTAGCGGTTTGGAACCCATACACCTATGGAGGGCATCCCTTCTTGGCGGATGTGCAGGCCGCGGTCTATTACCCTGTAAGCAACCTGATCCTCCTGCTTTCGCTGCCGGTGACGGATGCAGCGGCGCGTCTCTATTGGCTGCAAGTTGAAGCCGTGGTGCATACAGCATTGGCCGGGTGCTTTGCCTATCTGTGGGCGCGTGATCTGACGGGGAGCCGCTGGAGTGGGCTGGTCGGGGGCGTGGCGTTTGCCCTGTCCGGCTATGTCACAGGGTATGCGCCCTTGCAACTGGCAGTGTTGCGAACGGCAGTGTGGCTGCCGCTGCTCTGGTGGTGCCTGGGGCGCGGCTGGCAGCGTCCGCACCAATGGCGCTGGTGGTTGGGCAGCATTGGCGCGGTGAGCGCGGCCTTCCTGGCAGGGCACAGCCAGAGCTTTTTGTTTTTGGGCTATGCCACGGCAGCGTGGGTGCTTTGTTTGGTCCTGGCAAATCGCTCGCTGCGGCGTGCGGCTGTTGTTGGCGTCAGTGGGGTGGTCGTGGCTGCGGTAGGGCTTACTGCGGCGCAATGGCTGCCCAGTTTGGAGTTTGTCCGTCTCAGTGTGCGCGCCAACGTAGACTATGCCTTTGTCTCTGGTGGTTTGCCGATCCAGGACCTTTGGCAAATGCTCCTTCCGGGTGTGCTGACCCAATACTCGCCGCTCTATATTGGTATTGTTGGCCTTGTGCTGGGGATGGTTGCCGTCTATATCGCGATTGCCGGCAGCGATGGGCAGCGGACAGAGGATTCCACTAATTTGCTGTCCAGGCGTACGGGTATTTTTTTCTGTTTGGGGTTGGTGGTTTTTGCATGGCTGGCCGCGCTGGGGGGAAATGGACCGCTTTACCCCTTGCTCTATCGCGTGGCCCCAGGCTGGGCGTGGTTTCGGGGCCAAGAGCGGGCCGCGTACCTGGTTGTGGTCGGGTTGAGCGGGCTGGCAGCCTATGGCATGGCGCTGCTGCCCAGCCTGCCGACGCGGGGTCGCAGACGGGCAGGGCTGTTGGCGGGCGCGGTTGTTGTGGCGACGGTCTATGCGTTTGGGCTGTTGTGGCAGCTTCCGGGCCGGACCGCTGTTGATCACGGCGGCTATCTGCTGACTGCGGGCATGACGCTGCTCTTGGGGCTGGCAGCGGCGCTGCTGGTGGCGCTGCCAGGATGGACAGCCCGCCGCGGCGCATGGATGGTGGCGCTGGTTGTGGTGAACTTGGTGTGGGTCAATGCGGGAACCAATCAAGTGGCGGGAACGCCTGCGGACCGAGTGCGCGTTGCGCCGGAGGTCAGCGCGCTCATAGAGGCTGTGGCGGAGCGATCCGGCGCGGCCAACGGTCTGCCGGGCCGTGTCTATAACGAGTTTCGTGCCTATGAGGACTATGGCATGCGCGCCCAAGTGGAGGATGTGTGGGGGAGCAGCCCGTTACGCGTGGCGCGCTATGCAGCCCTTTTCGAGAATTTTCCGTTGGACCGCATGTGGCGCTTGTTGGGGGTGGAGCATGTGCTGACCTGGCGGCGCGAACTCTTTGGACCCAGCACGCTGCTGGGCGAATTCCCACAAACGACGGACACCACGTATCTGCACCGTCTGCCGGATGCCAACCCGCGCGCATGGCTTGTGCCCAATGTGGTGGTAGTCGAGGATGAAGCGGCATGGGCGCACCTGGCAGATCATCAGTTTGACCTGGGCCAAACGGGGCTTCTGGGGCCAGAGAGTGGTTGGGCTGGAGATCTCATCGACGCACCTGCCAACTCTGCGACGGTGACGCTGGCGCGGCGTGCGGCGGATGCGTACCAAGTCCATGTGACGAGCGAGCAGGGGGGGCTGCTGGTCGTCAGTGAGACATGGCTGCCGGGGTGGGAGGTGGTCGAGCCGCGCTGTGATGGCGACGCGTGCCCAACGCATGATGCGGAGGGGCGCGCCTTCTTTGCGCCGCTGCGCGCCGATTTGACGCTGCTGGGGATATGGCTGCCACCGGGTGAAACGCTGTTTGAAATGCGCTACCGTCCATTCTCGGTGCGTCTGGGGTTGTGGGGCAGCGGCGGGACGCTGTTTGTGCTGCTGGTCGCTGCTCTTTGGCATCGCCACGCAGGCCGGTGCAGGTAGAGAAGCGATGAGTACCCAGCCTGCGAAGCTCATTGCGGTACGCCAACGCATCGCGATCTTGGTGATCCTGCTGGTTGCGTTTGGCTTGCGTTGTGCCGGATTGGATGGGCAAGAGCTGCGCGGCGACGAAGCATTTGGCTACTTTTTCAGCCTCTCGTCGCCGGGCGACATCGTCGAACATACACTTGACCTGCATGAGCCGCATCCCGTGGCTTCCTACTGGCTGCAACACGGATGGCTGGGCGTGGCGGGAGAGAGCGAATTTGCCCTGCGGTTTACGGGCGTCTGGTGGAGTGTGCTGGCAGTGGCGCTGATGCTGCCCCTGGCGGCACAGTTGGCTTTGCCGTTTCCGACAGGCACGATGGGAGCGGCACTGATGGCGTTAAGCCCCTATGTAATCTGGCACGCGCAAGATGCCCGCATGTACAGCATGAGCCTGGCGTTGACGCTGGCTTCCTCGCTGCTGGCGGTGCGCTGGTGGCAGAGTGAAGGACGTTCCGCGCAACTGTGGAATGCTGCGGGCTATCTGCCGGTGACGTGGCTGGCGCTGCACACTCATTATTTCGCCCTGTATGTGATCGTGGCGCAGCATGTGGCGCTTGGCGGATGGGCCATTGCGGCGCGGGCGGGGCGCAAGCTGGCGGCGTGGTGGGGTGTTGGCCTGCTCCTGCTGCTGATGTGGCTGCCGTGGCTGCTGGCGGCATGGTCAATTTTGCTCGACTATACAGGCAACGGCGATTCGCCCGGTTGGGTCGATGCGCTGGTGCGGGCGCACAGTGCATTTGCCGTGGGCGAGACAGTGCCAGATGCGATGCAGCCGTGGTTCGCAGCGTTGGCGTTGGCAGCGGTCGGGCTGGGCGTGATCGCGCTGTGGCGACGGCAGAGGCAGACCGCGGTCTGGTTTTTGATCGTCTACTGGCTGACGCCGCTGGTGGCTACCTGGTTGAGCGCGCAGGGGCGACCGATCTTCAACGAGCGCTATTTGGTGGCGGCAGTGCCGCCGGTTTACCTGCTCATGGCCGCGGCAGTGGGCCAAGCGCGCGCTGTCACTGGTCAGGCGCGGTGGTCGATGTGGCTGGGGCGCGGTGTGGTGGTGGCGCTGCTGCTGGGGATGGCATTGGGAATTATTCGCCAACAGAGCGAGCCACTCTACAGCAAGACACGCGGCTGGCGTGAGTTAGCCGCGGCGTTGGAGCCTCTGGCGGCAGGCGTTGATCCGGCGCGGGTGCGGCTGGTGCAAAATTATCCTGACCCGACCCTCTGGTATTACTATCAAGGCGATGTTCCCCATTTGGTTCTGCCTCCGGCGGCGCGCGATCTGATTCGGGCGCAAGAGGAGGTTGGGCGACTGGTGGCGGAAGGCGTGGAGCGGGTTGTGCTGGTGGAACAGGTCGCGGCTTCCTGGGACCCGGATGGCATCGCGGTGGGCGCGTTAGGCGCGCACTATACGCGGGTAGGGAGTACCACGGTCGCAGCCTGGCCGATCTCGCTGTGGGTGCGCCCCATTGCCGAGCTTGCGCCATTGCAGGTTGCGTATGAAGGCGGGCTGCAACTCACGGGCGCGCTGATCACGCCCCAGGTCGTGCCACCAGGTGGGCTGTTGGAGGTGCATCTGCGTTGGTTGAGTCGTGCGGAAAGCCCTGGTGAGCAGGATGCGGTGAGCCTGCAACTTCTGAACCAAGCAGGGGAATTGGTGGCACAGACTGACCAGCCTTTGGGGATGGCAAGCGTTACCACAGCGACGGTGACGAGTTATGCTATACTACTGCCAGGAAGCCTGATTGAAGATGACTATCAGGTGATTGTTGTCGTTTATGACCCGAACAGTGCGGGCGGGACGCGACGTCTGACGGTACAAGGTGCTGATAGCTACCCGCTGGGGTCTGTGCGGGTTGAAGGGCAGTAGGGGATGGTGGGTGACTTTGCAACTTCCAGTTGAGCAAGTTCAGCGACTTGCCTTCTCGCCCAATCCACAGGTGCGGCGGCTCTTCTATGCCGCAGTGCTAGGGCTGGGTTCGATCGCCATTGCCCTGTTTGTGGGTGTTGCGGGGCCGCTTGTTGCGCTTGCGGCAGCCGTGGCGTTGGTGGGTGGTGTCATGATCCTGACCGACACCCATTGGGGCTTTATCGCGCTGGTGGGTGTGGCCTTTGCGCTACCCTTTGCCAGCCTGCCGTTTAGTGTTGGCTTTAAGCCTACCTTTTTGGATGTGGCGCTGGGCGCGTTGGTCTTTGTCTGGGTCTTTAAACTTGCCATCGGCCAAGAACGGGACTTTTTGACCTCACCTCTGGGGATTCCAGTGGCGCTCTTTATGCTGCTGGCGCTCTTTAGCTTTGTCTATGGCCTAACGCACAGCAGCGCCAACTCCTTCTTTGTGCGGCGCTTTGCCGAGATTCTGTTGGGGATTGGCCTCTTTTTTGTGGCTGTCAACACGGTGCGTACGCGCGCTGAAGTGGTGTGGGTCACGCGCTGGTTGATGCTGGCAGGTTGGGCAGCGGCGATGATTGCCGTGGTCTTTTATGTGATTCCCGACGAGTGGACGGTGGCTGTCCTGGACCGACTGGCGCGCTTCGACTATCCGGGTGGCTTTGGTGCGCTGCGCTATATTGAGGATGACCCGGAAGGCACGATGCGTGCGATTGGCACTGCGGTTGACCCCAATGTGCTTGGCGGTATGATGATCCTGGTGGCGGCTCTGGTCGCGCCACAACTGGCTGCCAGGGAGAGTATCCTGCCACGTTGGATGGCATGGGCGATGATGGGAACGGCGACACTGGCGCTCTATCTCACCTACAGCCGCTCGGCCCTGTTGGGGCTGGGCGCGGCGTTGGCTTTGCTGGCTCTGCTCAAATACAGGCGCTTGATCTGGGTGGGATTGGTGGGGTTGGCGCTGCTGCTCTTTTTGCCGCAGACACAGGAGTATATGGCGCGGCTGCTGGAAGGCTTTGCCGGGCAGGATTTGGCGACGCAGATGCGTTTTGGCGAATATCAGGACGCGCTGACGCTGATTGGTCGTTATCCGATCTTTGGCGTCGGTTTTACGGGCGTACCCGATATTGACCTCTATTTAGGCGTGAGTATGTTATATCTGATCATCGCTGAGAATATGGGGGTGGTCGGGCTGGTCGTCTTTCTCTCTGTGATGGTTGGGTACTTTGTGATGATGGCCCAGGGCTGGCGGCAGGGATTTAGCCCTGCGCTTGAAGCGATTGTGCTGGGGCTGGCAAGCGCGGTCTTGGGCGCGCTGGTGAGCGGGGTTTTTGACCATTATTGGTTTAACATGACCTATCCGCATATGACCGTGTTGTTCTGGTTATATGTAGGATTGGCAACAGCAACGATTCTGGTACAGCAAGCAGAGCGGGAGGGCCGCGCGATCTCCAGTGCGCCAAACCGCCCTGCATTGACTCGTAGGGTGGCAAAATGAATGGGGCAATGATGGAGCAGGGGATGGATCAAAGTATCCAGCAGGCAAATGGGCAAACTGGCGAGCAAGGCACTGTTTCGGTCAATACACATGGCACGATCCGCCTTGACCCCGCGCCGGCAATCGATGCAAATGGCTTGACGCGCGGGCGGCGACCGGACTGGCTGCGCGTGCGCCCGGCGGACAGCCCGCGCTATCGTGAATTGCGCGGGCTTTTCCGTGGCAAGCATCTGCACACGGTTTGCGAGGAGGCGATGTGTCCCAATATCGGTGAATGTTGGGGACGTGGTACTGCAACCTTTTTGCTGATGGGCGATACCTGCACGCGCAGTTGTGGATTTTGCAAGATCAAGACAGGCCGCCCAGGTCTGCTCGACCCGGACGAGCCGCGGCGCGTGGGTGAGAGTGTGGCGGCAATGGGCTTGCAGCATGCGGTGCTGACCAGCGTCAACCGCGATGAACAGGCGGATGGCGGCGCGTGGGTCTTTGCCGAAAGTATTTACTGGATCCGGCAATTGCGACCGGGCTGTACCGTGGAGGTTTTGATCCCTGACTTTAAGGGAGATGAACGTGCGCTACAGATCGTGATGGATGCCAAGCCCGAAATTCTGAACCACAATACGGAGACGGTGCCGCGGCTCTACCGGACGGTGCGCCCCCAGGCCAAGTATATGCGCAGCATGGAGTTGCTCCAGCGGGCGAAGGGCATGGATGCGCTCTCGCTGACAAAGTCGGGGATCATGTTGGGGCTGGGCGAAACGTGGGATGAGATTTTGACGGTGATGGATGACTTGCGCGCCCATGATGTGGATATCATGACGATGGGCCAATATCTCCAGCCCAGCCGTTTCCATCTGCCTATCCAACGCTACTATACGCCTGACGAGTTTGTGCAGTTGAAGGAGGAGGGCGAAAGCCGTGGTTTCCGTTGGGTGGAGAGTGGGCCACTAGTGCGTAGCAGCTATCACGCCGATGGTCAGGCGCACTTGATTGCTCGCGACGATATTCAGTATGGCAATATTCAGTATGGCAATGTCGCCCAGCCCCTCAACAATGCGGATGTCATACCGCTGCATGCGCTGGCGAGTTAGCCTGTGCCGAATTGGCGATCACCGGCATCGCCGAGACCGGGCCAGATAAAGCCAGGGGGGAAGGGGTCGGCGGTGCTGGTCAACCGTTCGTCGATGGCGGCGACGTGGATGTCCACGTCGGGGTGCTGGGCTTGCAGCGCGGCCACACCTTCGGGAGCGGCAATAAGACCGATAAACTTGATGCGCGAGACGCCCCAGCGTTTGAGTACATCAACGGCGGCAGTGGCAGATCCGCCTGTTGCCAACATCGGGTCGAGCAGCAGGCAAAGCTGGACAGTTGGGGCAACTGGAAGCTTGTTGTAATACTCGACCGGGCGCAGGGTATGCTCATCGCGATAGAGTCCCAAGTGCCACACCTCGGCCTGTGGCAGTAAGCCCCATGCCCCTTCGACCATGCCCAGCCCGGCACGCAGGATAGGCACCAGACCGATCTTCTCGGCCATGAAGGTGCCTGTGGCAGCGGTTAGCGGCGTTTGGATGCTCTGCTCTTTGAGGGGAAGGTCTTGCGTGGCCTCGTAGACGAGCATCATCGCCAACTCGCCGATCAACTCGCGGAACTTCTTCGGTTCAGTCTCCCGACGACGCAGGAGCGACAGCTTATGGTGCGCCAACGGATGTTGTGAGGGGTAGACGTTGGATGAGGTGCCAAACGAGGTAGAAGACACAAGCAAATTCCTCAGCGTTGAGTGGGCGGGTGATTGGGTCGATTATTTGGTGACATAGGGGCTGGTGCTTACCCGGAGCGGGTACCCGCAAGGGGTACCCCTACCAGTTAGATCGGCGCTTGCCCTGACCCAAGCGATTACCATTCGATTTGGCGCGTGGGCCGGTTGCGACGGGAGAGCCGTTCGACTTCCTGTTGGCAATTGAGGCAGAGGGTGGCGTCCGGCTTTACTTCGAGCCGCTCGATTTCAATGGGCTTTCCACAGCGTTCACAGGTGCCGTATTGGCCCTTTTCAATCGAGCGCAGCGCCGCATCGATATCGCCCAACTTGCGTTCCAAGACGGCAATGAGCGCGGCATTCTTCTCTCGTTCGAAAATCTCTGCGTCGCCTTCATCCGGCTCCACATCGACTTCCGCCTGCATCAGTTCACGCAGGTTTTCAAGCTCTTCGGCGATTTGGACGCGTGCTTGTTGTAATTTTATCTGTTCTTTTACTACGAAATCTTCACGAGACATTCTTAATGCTCCTCAACAGCAGAGGGCCAATCCGGCTACCCTATTGAGGGGTGCTTCGAATGACATCTGCTGCATATAAGTAATCAGTGATCGGCACGTGCCGACACCTTGAAAAGATTAGACAGGTTATAGCAGCTTTTAGGTGCCGCGTCAAGCAAAGAGCCTTCCATTCGGCAAAGATTCGGCACGCACCGCGTTCGCCACTCTGGCAGCAGATGAGATATAATGATGGATGCGTAGAACAAACGTGCCATTTTGTGAAGGGCAAATATAAAAGATATGGCTGATGAACGGAGTTCGCTGGGCAAGTCCGAGCGGTCAGGAAAGACAATGAATAAAGCGGCTGCGCCTCCTTCCTTTGTTGCGCCCGAAAAAGCGGTTGCACCCGTTGAGCATGAGGGTGAAGAACGAACCGTCTCTGGTGTCGCGCAAATTGGCGACAAGCAGATCGATCATGCGCTGCGTCCGCGTTCGCTGAACGAGATGATTGGGCAAGAGCGCCTGCGTGAAAAGATTGAGGTCCTGGTGGAAGCAGCACGACAGCGCGGGGATGCGCTGGATCATGTGTTGGTCTATGGCCCGCCTGGGTTGGGCAAAACGACCCTGAGCCATATTCTCGCCAACGAGATGGGGGCCAACCTCAAGGTGACGGCAGGGCCTGCGATTGAGAAGGCGGGCGATCTGGCTGCCATCCTCACCAACTTACGCAAGGGCGATCTGCTCTTTATCGACGAAATCCACCGGCTGGGGCGAGCGGTGGAGGAGATTCTCTATCCGGCGATGGAGGATTATTCGCTGAACATCGTTGTGGGCACCGGGCCCGGCGCGCGCAACATTCAGCTAAAACTACCCAAGTTTACCGTGGTGGGGGCGACAACGCGGCTGGCGCTGTTGACTTCGCCTTTGCGCGCGCGGTTTGGTGTGGTAGAGCGTTTTGATTTCTATGACCACGCCGCGCTGCAACAAATCGTGCAGCGTGCAGCGGGGCTGCTCCAGGTGGAAATTGAGGAGTCCGGCGCAGCAGAGATTGCGCGGCGGGCGCGGGGTACACCCCGCATTGCCCTGCGGCTGCTGCGGCGCGTGCGCGATTTTGCACAGGTGCGAGCCGATGGGCATATCAACGTGGAAGTGGCACAACAGGCGTTGCAGCTACTCGATGTGGACGACCTGGGGCTTGATGATCTGGACCGGCGCGTACTGGATTCGTTGATCAACAAGTTTGGTGGCGGGCCGACCGGGCTGGATACGCTGGCAGCCAGCATCAGCGAGGAAGGCGATACGATTATGGATGTGGTGGAGCCTTATTTGCTACAGTTGGGCTTTTTGGATCGTACACCGCGTGGGCGGATGGCGACACGCGCTGCCTATGCCCATTTGGGTGTGGAGTATCCTGACACGCCCGTTCAGGGCAAACTGCTGGCGCCCTTTTTTGAAGCGCCTCCGGCTAACGCACCGACTGAGCCAGAGAGTTGACGTTGCTTTCGTGCGCCGCTTTGGCCGCAGGTGTACGGCGTTCGCGCGGTAGGACGCTTTCGGCTAGGTCGCTGATGGCTTCCATGCTTTCGTATCGCTGCGCCAGGGGCGTAACGACGCGGCGCAGGCCATGTAGATAGGCCACATCTGAGGCCAATCTTTCCATCACAACCACCTTGTCTGCGATTTCATTGCCGCTGCGGGGGATGTAGAGCGAAAGGCGGTGCTGCTTGACCAGGCGCGCCAATAGACGCAGCGTGTCCAATTCATCCGTCCCATCGGAACCCGCCGCGAGGCGCGGGACGGTCCCATCACTGCCAAACTCGCCGCCGCAGATGATGCCCACGGCAGGGAGATGGACGATGGTTCCGTGGCGCTGGCTGTAGACATCGAGAAAGTGGTTGCCGATGCGTATGTGGGCGACGCCGCCCGGCATCGTCTGGAGTAGCGGGAGGCTGGTGGGTGCGGCGTAGCTGCTCGTAAAGAGCGCGGCTACCTGATTGCCCACGCGAAAACGGTCATTGATGTCTGCCGGTGGGTCGATGATCAGCAGTTGATCCTCGTTGGGCGCGCTGCCGTCGACGGGGAGTGGGCCTGTCGCGGGCGCAAAGACGAAAAGGCTGTGACGGAGGGGATCTCCCTCGCTAAATAGCTCTAGATAGCGATAGAGTTGGGTAATCCTGCCCTTGTCAGCCGGGCTAGAGAGGTTGAGTTGGATGCTGCTGATCGGAGACATGGTCAGAGTGATTCGCTAATTCTATTGGTTCTACTTCTGTTGGGCCGTTCTGGGTAAGCTGTGCCAACTGCGCGGCCAATTCTGCGGGCAGGTCCGCCACCACAATTTCACCATCGGGCAAGATATAGATTTCGGTTTCTGTGGGCAGCGTGGGCCAGACGCTATCTGCTTCAGGCATCATGGCTTAGGCGTAAATGCGCCTCTGGATCCTGCTCGTAGTATTCCCCTGTACGCTCTTCATGCTCAACGCGTCCCAATTGCGCCAACAGCGCGCTGAGGGATTCGCACGCCGCGCCCTTGATACCCTTGATAGTGTATTCGACACGACCATCGGGCAGAACGGCGATTTCGATCTCTTGGTGATTCATCGTTATCTCCTACTTTTGATGGGCTGCTTAGGACCAGCGTCGCACAGTGAGGCGGATGACTTGGTCGCGGCCCACGCTCTCCTCCACCAAATCGAAGCCCGCCTCGGCGGTTGCCTGGCGAACGGCGTGATAGGCATAGCGTTGTTGGATGCGGCCTAGTTCTGGGCGGATGACAGCCATTTGCATATCATCGCCGATCACTTCATACTCACCGGCAGGGGTGGCGCGCAGGCCAAACTGGGCATTACGCACCTTCACCACTAAAGGCACTTGGCCGTTGAAGCCACTCCAGCGGTGTACGAAGTTGGCGTTTTCGCTGTAGGTGAGTTTGAGGTCATCGAGCGCGCTTTTGATCAAGCTCAGGTCGCGCAGTTGGGTTTGGACCTTGACGAATTTGGACATGGGTTATCTCCCTGAACGGAACGAAAATATCTCTTACTACCCGATTCGTACGGACACTCTCTATAGTGTCCTCTCCTATGGTGTCCGTACATCATGCCGCGGCATAGGCTTGGGCGAGCAATTCGATGGTGTGCAGCACCGGCATCGGCTGGCCCAGGTGCGCCAGGTGGGTGCGAATCTGTGTCATGCAGCCGATGTTGCCCATGACCACCATATCGGCCCCGCTGGCAACGATGTTGTTGGCCTTGCGCTGCCCTAGCTGTTGGGCGATTTCGGGCTGCTCCAGGTTATATGTTCCAGCCGAGCCACAGCAGAGATCCCCCTCATAGAGTTCACGCACAGTCACATTGGGAATGGCAGCCAAGAGGCGGCGCGGCGGCTGGGTGACACGCTGGGCATGCGCTAGGTGACAGGCATCGTGATAGGCGACGGTGAGCGGCGTGGGCAGTGCTGGCGGCGGGATCAGGCCTAGCTCATCAAGAAAGAGCGATATGTCGCGCGCTTTGGCGGCAAAGGATTTGGCGCGCTCTTCTTCGGCGGTTCCGGCAAAGAGCAATGCGTATTCATGGATACCGGAGCCGCAACCAGCGGCATTGGTAATTATAGCATCAATATCCGTTGGAAAGGCAGTGAAGTTGCGGCGGGCAAGTGATCGTGCCAGGCGTGCTTCGCCCGTGTGCAGCGCCAAAGAGCCACAGCAGCCCTGTGCGGGTGGAATCAGCACTTCGACGCCGTTGCGGGTCAGCACTTCAATCGTCGCCTGGTTGATGCTTGGAGCCAAGACCTGCTGCACACAGCCTGCCAACAGGGCAACCCGCGCGCGGCGTGGGCCGATGGCAGGGATGAGCGCGGGTAGCGGTGTTAACGGTGGCGCTTCTTCGGGCAAGAGATCGAGCATGGCTGCGAACTGGCGTGGCATGAACCTGGCGAGGGGCTTGGCTAAGTTACCCGTCAGGGACGCAGCGCGAAAGAGTTTTGGATAGGGTAATGTTTGGTTGATGAGCGTGCGCGCCACGCGGTCAAGAATCGGACGAGTGCGCTTGGGCTCGGTGTGGGCGCGGAAGGGGGCTAGCAGGTCGCCATATTCCACGCCAGAAGGGCAAGCAGTGACACATGCCATGCAGCCCAGACAGCGATCGACATAGGGCAGCATTTCATCCACTGCCAGCTCGTTTTCCAATGCACCCTTCATGAGATAGATGCGACCGCGCGGTGAATCCATTTCCTCGCCCAGCACTTTGTAGGTCGGACAGGCGGAGAGACAGAAGCCGCAGTGGACGCACTTCTCGACAGCTTCAGCCATAGCAGGCCCTTGCGGGCCGAGAGGCGTGAGTTCAATGGCGTGTTGCATGATCTGTAGGTTACTCGTAATCTAAAAAGCGATGGCTGGGATCGAGGGCCGTACGAATGCGGCTTAGGAAAGTGGACTGTCCCGCCGCGCCGATGAGGGCACGCGGGGAGTCGCCGCGCAGGATGAGGCCGCTGCTTCCCAGACTGGTTAACAGTTGGTCGCACGCTGCCCACGGCTGGGGCCAGGCGACCCAGGCGACATTTCCACCAACAGCATAGCGACGTTGGGCGTTGGCTGCACGCAGCGCATGATCCAAAGCCGTGAGCGTGTGCGGTGTCGTGGGAACCTTGACCAACAGCACGTCCTTCTGCGTCCACGTAAACTCGCGGGCTTCATCCCAAAGGGGCTGGTCGTCCATCACCGCGTCCCCACTGCCGACCAACGTACGCAGTCGCTCCATGCGTGCGGAAAGGACATCGGTAGGCCCTCCGATACGGGCCAGCAGAGTAACAGACGTACCGGTATCCTGTGGTAGTAAGTCTAGCGCCTCCAGGTCATAGGGGCCACCCATGAGCTTTGTCATTGCGGCAACGGCTTGCTCAAGCGATGGCAATGGGGCGTGCAAGGTTGCGGTTGCCAGGGGGGCAGGAAAGACCTTGAAGCTGGCGCTGATGAGCACACCCAAACGGCCCATTGAGCCAACCATCAGCTTAGGGAGGTCAAACCCAGCCGCGTTCTTGACGACTTTGCCGCCGCCGCGCACCAAGCGCCCCTGACCATCGACGAAATGGACGCCCAAAATGAAATCACGCAAGCCGCCATAGCGATAGCGACCGGAGCCGGAAATGCCCGCAGCAATCGTGCCACCCAGCGTTGCGCCGCGCTGTACCAACGGCGGGTCAAAGGGCATAGTTTGTCCATATTCAGCCAGGGCCGCGGTAATCTCGGTGAGCGGTGTGCCTGCATAGGCAGTGAAGGTATATTCGCCCGGATCATATTCGATGATGCCCGTGAGTCTGGTCATATCGAGGCGCGCAACCTCTTGCTCGGCCCTGGTGTTGAGCAAGGGCGGCTTGGTCTGCGCACCGTGCGGCAATAGCTTGGGCAGAGTGGCTACCAGTTCTTGGACTTCGCCGGCAGTTGCCGGTGTATGCGTCGTATGCTTTATCGTGTTGACAGGGTTCGCGGTCGTTGCATTCATGCGCGGCTGATGATCCCCGCTTTCTCAAGTGGGTGAGGTGCATGGTTGGGCGCAGCTAGGGCATCGTCGGCGGGGAACATCTTGCCGCGGTTGGCAAGCTCCAATGGGTCGATGGCACGACGCAGATCGGCCATGACTTCCATGTCAATCTCGCTAAACATGGCAGGCATATATTGGCGTTTCTCCATGCCCACGCCATGTTCGCCTGTGATCGAGCCGCCCAGGTCGATACAAAGCTGTAATATCTCTCCCGCCATCGCCTCTGCGCGGTGCAGCGCACCTTCTTCGCGGCCGTCATAGAGAATGAGGGGATGGAGGTTGCCGTCGCCCGCGTGAAAAACATTGGCAACGCGTATATTATAGTGCGCGCTGAGTCTCTCGATCTCGGCGAGGGCTTGACCCAATTTGCTGCGCGGCACAACGCCATCTTGCACAATATAGTCGGGGCTGAGGCGTCCCACGGCGGAAAAGGCCCCTTTGCGCCCCTTCCAAATGCGCGCCCGTTCGGCATCATCTTGGGCGATGCGGATCTCTTGCGCACCAGTGGCAGCGATGAGTTGTTGGAGTTGGGCAAATTCGTGTTCCACCTGAACAGCCTCACCCTCTAGCTCCACAATCAGCAGCGCGGCCGCGTCGCGCGGATAACCTGCATTGACCGAAGCTTCGGCAGCCTCGATGGCGAGGCGATCCATGATCTCCAGTGCGCCCGGTAGTAGCCCGGAGGCCACAACCGCGGTAACGGCGTCGCCCGCGGCCTGCAAGCTGGCATAGGATGCGAGTACGGTGCGATAGCGTTCGGGCTTGGGCAGAAGGCGCAGGGTGATTTCCAGGGCAATGCCAAAGAGTCCTTCGCAGCCGACAAAAAAGCCGGTGAGATCAGGGCCAACGCTCTCCAGGCTCGAACTGCTCAGTTGCACCACTTCGCCATCGGGCAAAACGGCCTTGATACCCAGAACATGATTGCTGGTCATGCCATACTTGAGGCAGTGAGCACCACCAGAGTTGAAGGCGACGTTGCCGCCAATCGTACAGATCAATTGGCTGGATGGATCGGGCGCATAGTAAAGGCCATGTGCCGCGGCAACGCGTGTCACCTCTAAATTCACGACGCCGGGTTCCACGATGGCTGTGCGCGCCACCGGGTCGAGATGGAGAATGCGATTGAGCCGGTTGAGCGCGATAACGATGCCACCGGCAATGGGCAATGAACCACCGGAAAGGCTGGTGCCGCTGCCACGGGCGACAAAGGGTACTTCATAGTGATGGCAGAGGCGCACGACTTCGATCACCTCTGCCTGGTTCTCCACCAAGACAACAGCCTGTGGACGAGTGCGAAAGGCAGTCAGCGCGTCGGACTCATAGGGCGCGAGTTGTTCGGCACGCTGGAGCAGGCGTGCCGGAGGGATGCGCTGGGCAAGCTCTGGCAGTAAGGAGTTAGCGTTCATACAGGTGATTGTAGCCCAGGCGCGGCACATGGTCAATCAGGAGGGTCAATCAGAGGGCGTGGTGGTTGGTTGGGGGAGGGGAGGATGTTGGCTCATCGTGGCGAGGCTTGCGAGCAATTCGGGGGTTGTCATCTGGTCGTTGTACCACATACGCATGGCAATGTTGACCGTTTCGGCGCGGTTCACAAATCCGGCAGGGCCAGTCCAGGGGGCAGCACTGGCAAGCGCAGAAGCAACATTCCTTGTCGCTGTCTGTTCCCGAGAAGCCTGTTCCTGAGAAGGTGGAAGGTTGCCCGATGCGTTTGTCCAAGCTGAGATTTGGGCTGGAGAGGTCAGAAATGCGGCCATTTCCAACGCTTCGGTCGGGTTGTCGGTGGTGGCATGGACGACCCAACAGGAGATGAAGGCAGTTGTGCCGCGGCCAGCCGGCCCAGCAGGTAAGTCCACTACACCGTAATTTAGGCCTGGGAATTCGCTGGCAAGATAGCCATCCAGCCAATTGCCCTCAATCGTCATGGCCGCGCGCCCGCGACCAAAGGCTTCGCCATTCCAACTGCTGTCCAATGTGCCGGGTGTTGTCGCTACTTCGTCGTTATAGAGATCCATGAAGTATTCGAGCGCAGCCAGGGCGTCGGGGCCTTGCCAAAGATCGTCGTCGCTGCTGGATTGGAGCAAGAAGGGATAGAAGCGGCTGAGGTCATACTCCAGGACGAGGCCACGGTAGCCATTGTTGATGTCTGCGGTGGCGTCCAACGCGGCCCGGAACTCCGTCCAACTCCAGTTGTCCTGTGGATAGGCGGCTTCAGCCCGGTCAAAGACTGCGGGATTGTAGTATAGCCTCAGAACAGCGACATCACGCGGAAAGCAGTAATTTTGCCCATCTACCTGGAGACCGGCAACCAAATTGGGCCAAACGGTGGCGGCGACTGGATAGTTGGCGGGAATGGGCAGAAGGTGACCGTCGGCGACCAAATCGGCCAATTGGTGGCTGTAGGCCAGAAAGAGATCGGGCGGATTGGCTGATCCTAATTCATTCTCTAAAGTGGCGTTATAGTTAGGCACGAGCCGCCCGGCGACAGGCGAACTGGGGTGTGCCTGCTCAAATGCAAGGATAGCTTCCTGCAGTTGGCTATTTTCAGCCGTGGAACCCGTCCAGCCGAGGAGAGAGACGGGGGTGGTCGTTGGGGTCGGCGTGGCGGTGGAGCCAAAAGGCCAATAGGCTAGGGCACGTTCACGTAGATCGCCACAGCCGCTGGTGAGAAGCGTGCAGAGCAGAAGCGAGGCCAGCCGCCACAGCCAAGTGCGCGGCGGCTCAATCTGGGGCCTGCCCAAAATATCAAATTTAGTGGCTTGACTCTGCGACGAATTTGTCGTAATCACTGGGTGACATCAAGGCTGCCAGTTCTTTCTCTACCGATTCGGAGGGCTGAATCTTGAAGAACCAAGCGGAGTATGGGCGTTCGTTAACAATCTCTGGCGTGGACTCGAGCGCGTGGTTGACTTCGACGATCACGCCGCTGATGGGCGCAATGATATCTTCGGCGGCTTTGACCGATTCAACGGTGGCGATTTCCGTTCCTGCCGTGACCGCTGTGCCTTCTTCGGGCAGATCTACATAGACAATATCGCTGAGCATATCTTGGGCTGCATCGCTAATGCCTACAAAGGCCACCCCGTCTTCGATGCGTACCCATTCGTGGGTTTCGGCATATTTGGCGTTGTCGTCCAGTTTGAAGCTAGCCATTCCTTGACTCCTGTAAGATGGATTGCACGTTCATCGTTACTTCTTGTAGCGCGGCGCGTAAAATGGGCGCTTGACGATCTTAGCACGTTTGGGCACGTCGCGGATCAGGATCTCAATCTCTGTACCCAGCGCGCTGAGTTGGCGAGGCACATAGCCCAAGCCGAGGAACTTATCGAGCGTGGGGCTTTTCATACCGGTCGTGACATGGCCCACGATTTGGTTGTTGACGGCGATTGGATAGTGTTCGCGCGGGACGGCGCGGTCGATCATTTCGAAGCCGATGAGTAGACGTTGGGGCTGTTCGAGCTTGGTTTTGAGCAGAGCCTGACGCCCGATGAACTCTTTATTCCACGAGATTGTCCAGCCCAGGCGCGCTTCGAGCGGGTTAGTGTTGGCGTCGATTTCGTGACCATAGAGGGGCATGGCGGCCTCAAAGCGCAGGCTGTCGCGCGCCGCAAGCCCGCAAGGCAGCAGGCCATCCTTTTTGCCACCCTCCAGCAGGGCATCCCAAATGGCGGCAGCCGCAGTTTCGGGTACATAGAGTTCGAAGCCATCTTCGCCTGTGTAGCCGGTGCGCCCAATAATCGTGGGCTGGTTGAGAAGGGTCGTTTCGAGCGCGTGGCGTGTCGCTAGTTGGCTGAGGTCGTCCGGCGTGTGGGGCTGGAGAATGGCCTCTGCTTTGGGGCCTTGCAACGCCAGCATATAGAGATCGTCGGACACGTCGAGCAGCGAAACATCGAAATCGTGGACATGCGCCTGCATCCACGCCATATCTTTGGCGCGATTGCCGGCGTTGACGATGACTAGCCAGCGTTCGGGGAGTCGATAGAGAAAGATGTCATCGACAATCGTGCCGTCAGCATAGGTAAGCAAACCGTAGTGGGCCTCTTGTTGGGCCATGCGGTTGATGTCCCAGCTTTGGATCAGCTGCAAGAAGGGTTCGGCGTCGGGACCGCGCACCTCGAACTGTCCCATGTGATCAATGTCAAAGAGCCCGGCAGCGGTGCGTACGGCATGATGTTCTGCGGTGGGGCCGGTGGGATACTGGACAGGGAGTTCCCATCCTGCAAATTCTACCATGCGCCCGCCTAGGGCAACATGGGCATCATAGAGCGCGGTGCGGGGCATTGCCATTCCTTCCAGCGTGCAGCGGCAGGTTGAGCCTGGTCGATCTTGAGGCCAGTATACCCTCTGCGGGTAGGAGTTGGCAAAGCAAAGGGGCTGCATGGAGGGTGGATGATCGGTATTCATCGTCCTATAGGCCGCCTGACACACGCAGAACAGTCCCCGTGATGTAGGATGCCTCATCGGAGAGCAGCCAGAGGACGGCGTTGGCGATCTCGTCAGCCTCACCGATGCGGGCCATAGGGATGCGTGAAACCACACGTTTGGGACGATCCGGCTCGCCGGCGGCGGCATGAATATCGGTATAGACGGTACCGGGCGATACGGCGTTGATGCGTGTGCCTGTGGCAGCAAGTTCGCGAGCAAGGCCAACTGTGAAGGCTTCGACCGCTGCTTTGGTGGCGGCGTAGTGAACATACTCGTTGGCCGCGCCCAATGTGGCAGCAGCGGATGAGATATTGACCATCCGTCCGATAGCGTCCCGCTTGTTCCAACGGCGTATGGCTTCCTGCGCGCACAACATTGTGCCCAGCACGTTGACATCGAGCACGCGGCGCAAGGTTGCAAGTTCGGCATCTTGAAAGAGACCGATGCGGCCTGTGATCCCTGCATTGTTGACAAGAGCGGTGACCAGGCCCAGTTTGCGTTCGGCTTGCTCAAAGAGGTGGCACACTGCATCGGGATCGGCCACGTCGCCACGGACTGCGATGACTTGATGACCTTCCCCCTGCAACTCTTGGACTAAGTGGTGTGCCGCATCACTGTTTTGGGCGTAGCTAAAACAGACGGCATAGCCTTTTTGTACAGCTTGGCGGACAACTGCTGCGCCTATGCCGCGACCACCACCTGTGACAATGAGGATTTGTGGTTCGTTGTGCATAGCCTCTCTTCTCTAGGCAAGAATTTTGCTAAGTAAGCAAGGAGTCGTGATGTTGACGGATATAGTATACTTGCAGGCACCGAAATCAACACAGAAGTCGAGGGTAAATGACGAGGCAGTCACGTCAAGGGCTCCCGATGCGAATGCCGAATTGGCAGCGCTACTCTTTCTGGAGATTGCCGCTACGCTTGCTGATTGTAGCGAAATCTGCACTCTGCACAAATGTGTGCAGTCTGCCCTGTCCAATGTTCCGCCCTGTCCGAATATCGGGTATAATATCGCAACGTAAGGCATCGTATGAGGCCCCGTAGCTCAGCCGGATAGAGCGTCCGCCTTCTAAGCGGATGGTCGTGTGTTCGAATCACACCGGGGCTACTTGAACTGTATGATTAGTCAACAACGCTTGGGTAGCCCGCCCAGGCGTTGTTGCTTTTGGTGTAGGCTTTGGTTTGACAGGGACATTGGGGAGGGGTAATCTCGGCTGTAGATGTAGGCAGCCGTCATTGCCGCTGTGTGTTTCGCGAGTGTGTGTTTCTTGACGCGAGAAGGAGAACTGTGCGTGACTGAACCGCGTGTGCGGATCGATGTCTGGTCCGATTACAATTGTCCGTGGTGCTTCTTGGCTTCCTCTAGTTTGGAAAAGTTGGAAGGCTCGCACCCTGTTGATGTGCAATGGCATTCGTATGAACTGCGTCCGAAGGGTTCGCCGCCTATGTCGGCGGAGTACCGGGCGCGGATTGAGGAGAATAAGCCGCGCCTCTATGCGATGGCGCGTGAACAATATGGGCTGGAATTGAATCAAGGGCCTTTTGGCATTGATAGCCGACCGGCGTTGGTGGGGGCGAAGTTTGCCGAGGCTCAAGGCGTTGGTAAAGCCTATCACCACGCGCTGATGTACGCGTATTGGATTCACGCGATGGATATTGGCGATCGTTCGGTTCTGGGTGATTTGGCGGTATCGGTGGGGTTGGAGCGGGAGGCGTATCTCGCGGCGTTGGATGACCCCCAATATGATGAGCAGGTGCAACTTGATGTTGACCAGGCGCGGCAATATGGTCTCAACGGCGTGCCTGCCCTGGTCTTTGACAACCGCTACTTGATCTCAGGGGCGCAACCCTATCCGGTGTTAGTGCAGGCGACGGAACAAGTATTGGCGGAATTGGTAGAGGAAGGGGCGTAGTCTAAAGAGTTTGTAGAGAAAACTCTCCCGGAGGCTTCTGAGCTTCCGGGAGAGTGGTATAGATGCATGTGCGTAGAAAACCTTAGCCGGGAATGCTTTCGCGGGCGGCTTCTTCAATGGCTTGGAGCATTTCTTCGATGCTTGTGATCTTGACACGCGGGCGGCCTGTGTCGCTGCCGCGCATGGTTTCAATGCGGTCGAGAACACGCCAGCCTTCGATGGTGACGTAGTTCAGTCCGCGTGATTGGAGCAGCGTCTCGATGGCCGCAGGGTCGGAGTTGGGCGCGGTCGGCAAGTTGGGCAGGTCGGCGAGGATCATCTCGACTGTTTCGGCGGCGTCGGGCTTGTTGGTGCCGATGACACCGGTTGGCCCGCGTTTGGCCCAGCCGACGACATATTCGCCCATGACGGGAGTGCCTGTCGCCCGATCGACGACTCGTCCATCGACGTTGCTGATGATGCCTGTGCGCTCATCGTGCGGCACTTCGGGAAGGGCGACACCCATATAGCCAACGGAGCGCAGCACAAGGCCAGTCGGGAGGATAAAGGTCTCGCCTGTGCCGTGGGCGTTGAGATAGCCATCGGCAGTAGCGCGTAGCTCGTTATGCTCGATGCGTACCGCGCCGACATGGCCACTGCCGTCGTCTAGGATTTCTTTGGGCGAAACTAAGAAGCGAAAGTGTATCTGGCGCTTTTTGCCCTGCAAGGGCCGAGTTGCGTATTCACGTAAGATTTCAAGATTGCGCTGCGCCTCTCTGTCGTTGGCGATTTCCTGGGCGCTGTGGGGATCCAGTTCCAACTCTGCGGCAGCAACCACGGGCTCGGCATCAGCGAGGTCGCCGAATTCCTTGATTTCCGCATTGGTAAACTTGACTTGGGCCGGCCCGCGACGCGAGAGAATGAAGATATTCTTCACCTGGCTGGCGGCTAGCGTCTCCAGAGCATGATCCGCAATGTCGGTGGTTTTGAGTTCATCTACCGTTTTGGCAAGAATACGAGCAACATCAATGGCGACGTTGCCCACGCCGACGACGACAACATTGTCGGTATGCAGGTCAATATCAAGGTCTACATAGCCGGGGTGGCCGTTGTACCAGGCCACGAACTCCGTTGCGGAGAGACTGCCTGTGAGATCTTCTCCTGGGATATTGAGTCGCCGGTCCGCTTGGGCGCCCACGGCGTAGATGATCGCGTCATAATATTGGTGTAGGTCGTCGCGTGTGAGATCGGTGCCAAAGTTGACATGGCCGAAGAGGCGGAACCGAGGATCGGACGCTGTGCGTTCGTATACTTTGGTGACGGACTTGATCTTTTGATGGTCTGGGGCCACACCGTTGCGGACGAGACCAAAGGGGTTGGGGAGGCGATCAAACATATCAACGCGGACGTTTACCAATTTTTGTGAAAAGAGACTCCCTGCAGCGTAGAAACCAGAGGGTCCTGCGCCAACGATGGCGACATTCAACGTTCGTGCGCCGTTGCCGAGAAGTGATGTCACGTTGTTCTCCTATATAACTCGTTAAACCCGCTTTAGCATGCTTCCAAACTGACGCGCGAGCGTCAGAATACTGATACCCAGTTGAAAATAATCACCGGGACCGAGCGCGGCGATTGGATTTTCTGCGCTGCTGGCCTCGTCATAGCCATCTGATGATGTTAGGGCGAGGATGGCACCGACTGCTGCGCCGATCGCCGTACCAATGATTAAGGCTTTGGTGCGATATCTCATTTTTTCTCTCCTCTCGTCCAGTGGGCCGCGGGTCTCCGCAGCAGCCGGTCAAGGAATGTCGAAATTTGCGTGGAGCGGCTGCGGAACTGGATCACAGGCTCGCTCACGCGGTCACTGGCGGTTTCCGTATGGGTGCGGAGCGCGCGCGAATATCCCTGAGCTTTGTGCAAGAGACGTGGTGTGTGGTCTACGGCTGCGTGCATTCCTTTGACGGCAAAGACGGCCACTACCAGTGGCACGATCAGGCCGATGAAGCAGAGTAATGCTAACCAAACGAGTGCGATGTCACGCCACAAAGCCAAACTCACAGGTGATCCTTTATCATATGGAGCCGCGCCAGCGCAGAATGAGTGCCACGGGTTGCGTGCCGGTCATCCTTTGTGTAACTGCGAAGCTCCTACTCTTCCATCATGAATACAATACGTAAAATTCGGGTGATGCGATTCAGCGTAACGGTATCCCTATCTATTCTAGCAAAGTTCCTGAAAAGAGCTAAAGCCAGGAACAAACAAGCACACGAAGACCGGAGAGTGTTCCACAAAAAGAGTGTCTTACCCAAAAGCAGCCACTTGCTTTAGGGCCGTTGCAGGAAAGTGCGGACAAAGGCTTCCTCATCGGTGCGCGTGAGCAGTATGCCGTCGAGTCTGCCGCCGCGCAGGGTCTTGAGGAGTTCGGAATATAAAGGGCCCCGAGGCACGCCGAGCCTGGCGAGGTCGTTTCCATCCAGTTCGGCATGTACATGGCGCAACTTCGATTGATATTGGCGCAGATAGTGGATGAGTTGGGGCCGGTCGGCGTACAGGATGGGGGCTAGCGCCAGGGCGACGGGGTCAACCGGCTCCAGGATGGCAACAACACGGCTGGGGGCGAGAGAAGGCAACTGCAATTCTGGTAGATGATGGTGGAGTTGGGCGAGGCCGCGCATGAGGCGTTGTGTCTCACTCCGCAATCCAAGCCGCTCGGTGAGCGCCACATGGGTCGCAGCAGGCAGTTGTGCAACCAAAATACCCCAATAGAGCCGGTCAATGGGTTCTGTGCGGATCAAAGCATCGCCGGTCGCCTGAGCGCGCGCAGCGCGCAGGGCTGCAAAGCCCTGCGCCATTTCCTCGTCAAAGTGCAGCGTGGGATCGAGACGGGCCAAGATGCCCAACTGCTCGAGGCGGGCTAGCGCATTTTCGGGGCGCTCTTCTTGCAGAATCCGTTCGAGTTCATGGCGGATACGAGCGGGTGTGACTCGATCCAGCAATTCGACAGCATCGAGCAGGAGTTCCAGGGTGCGCGCCTCGATTTCAAAGTCGAAACGTTGTTCATAGCGGACTGCGCGTAGGATGCGCGTGGGGTCATCGACAAAGCTCAAGCTGTGCAGGATGCGGATGAGCCCCTGGTTGAGATCGTTGAGACCGCCATAGAAGTCCAACAGCTCACCCCACCGGCTTGGGTTGAGGCAGAGCGCAAGGGTGTTGATAGTAAAGTCGCGACGATGGAGATCGAGTTTGATGCTGCTATCTTCCACGGTGGGCAGGACCGTGGGTGCAGTGTAGAACTCGGTGCGCGCGGTGACAAAGTCGAGATGAGCCGGGAGGTTCTGAATGGCGCCTTCGGTATGGAGATCGGCCAAGAGCTTGCGTGTATGGACAGGGTGATCGGGATCGTCGAGCAGCCATTTGGCCGTATTGAAGCGTTTGTGGGGCACAACGCGACCGCCATAGAGGTTTTGCATGCGCTGTGCAAAGGCGATGGCGTTGCCTTCGATCACAATATCCATATCGAGCGCGGCCATGTCCAACTGGCGACCGTTGAGCAGCAGGTCACGCACGAAGCCCCCCACGATATAGACCGTGTAGTCGAGAAGGCTGACTTCCTCGCCAATCAGCCGCAGCAGCGCGTGCTGGACCGGATGCAGAGAGTCTTGCAGCTTTTGGGCAACGGCCTCAGCGTAGCGGCTGGGGAGCGCGGCCTCGTCCCAAAGTTTGATGAGGTCGGTGCGGGTCACAATGCCGATGATACGATTTTCATCGTCCACCACAGGGATTTGGCCCCAATTGCTTTCGATCATCAGTTGGCGCAGCACTGTGACCGGCGTGTCGGGGCGCACAGTGATTTGCCCTGTATTCATGAAGCGGCTGACGGGCTGATTGCCTAGTTCATGGTTCAGGGCGCGGTCTGCCTCGCGACGGGTTAAAACGCCCAACAATTCTTCTTTGCCATCGGCAAGCGGGCGCAAGACAGGGAATCCTTCATGCCCGTAGCGGCGCATGAGGGTGGCCGCGGCTTCGATGGTCATGTCGGGCGTGAGCGTTTGGGGGCGACCTGTGCTCATGATGTTTTGGACGGTAATGGCGGCGCGGCTGAAGCGATGCAGCAGCTCTATGATTTGGTCACGGACTTCGTTTATGTCGTCCCGATCATGGATGGGAGCGGCTGCGGCGCGGGGGTGTCCGCCACCGCCTAGTTCGGCTGCGACCGCGGCTACGTTGATCTCGTCGGTGATGCTGCGCGCGACGACCTGGATGATGTCCCCCAAGTTGATGACCAAAAAGAGGGCATCGGCCTCGTAGAGGTCGCGCAAGCGCGTCGCCAGCGCGCTCAGTTCGTCGTTAAAATCGACGGCGTCGGCGGAGGCGATCACCACCGTATGCCCCGCAATCTCGACAAATTCACTTTGATCGATGAGGGTGTCCAGCAGGGTGCGCTGTGCCTCGTTCAAGGGATGGGTGAGAAAGCGGTTGAGGACATCCAGATTGACACCATGCTCTGGCTCCATTACCCAGGAGAGGGCGCGGGCGTCGCGATAGGTGGTGGATGAGTAGGTGAGGCTGCCGGTGTCTTCATGGATGCCCAGGGCCAGCAGCGTGGCATGCAGCGGTGTGAGGTCGGCCTTGTTTTCGCGCAGTCGTTCCACAAGGAGCGTGGTATTGGCCCCGGTTGGCTCATGCCAAAGTTGGTAGTGGGATGGGAGTGGCTCTTCGTTTACATGGTGGTCAATGATAATTTGAGGCGTGGAATTGTCCATGCCCTTGACCCAATTAACGGCGCGTGTGTCCACCAGGATGGCACGCTGGACGGGGCCGCGCGGCAGGTCTTTGTAGGTGATAAAGGGAAACTGGTTGTGATAGAGCGCAAGAAAACTGCTCACGTTGCGGTTGAGCTTGCGCGGTAAGACCGGCAACGCTTCGGGATAGAGCAGCGACGCCGCCAGCAATGAAGCCAGTGCGTCAAAGTCGGTATGTTCGTGGGTCAGAATAACTTCCATGCGCGTACAGATGCCTATGATTGACTGCTCTAGAGACTATGCCAGGCCGGCGCGGGCGAGTAGGGCGCGCGCGGCCTTGTTATGTTGTTCGACGATCAAGCCCGGCTCAAGGTGACGCGGCTGCCCTTCCTGCACAAGAATTCGCCCGTTGATAACGGCGAAATCGACATTCTGCGGCTGGCAAAAGACCAGCGCCGCCACAGGATCGTGGATGGCAGCCCCCGAATAGGTGGGAGCGCTGAGGTCAAAGCCGATAATATCGGCAGCCATGCCCGGAACCAGCGCCCCAATGTCGTCGCGACCCAAGACGGCTGCGCCCCCTAAGGTCGCCAGTTCCAAAGCCTCACGTGCGCTCATGGCGGTGGGATCGCCGAGGACGCGTTGCAGTAGCATGGATTGGCGCACCTCGGCGAGCAGGTGGCTGCCATCGTTGCTGGCGCTGCCATCGACACCGAGGCCGACGGTCACTCCTGCGTTACGCATGGCACGTACAGGCGCGATCCCGGAGGCAAGGCGCATATTCGAGGTAGGACAATGGGCGACGCCTGTGCGCGTGCTGCCAAATTGCTCGACTTCGGATTGGTTGATGTGGACGCAATGGGCGTGCCACACGTCCTGGTTGAGCCAGCCCAGTGTCTCGGCGTAGAGGGCGGGTCGCTGACCAAAGTGTTCTAGACAAAAAGCGTCTTCGTCGAGGGTTTCGGCCAAGTGCGTATGCAGCCGCACACCCGTGTTGAAACTGCGAGCGAGTTCGGCGCTGGCGCGCATGAGGTCGGGGCTGACGGTGAAAGGGCTGCAAGGAGCGATGACGACGCGGCGCATGGCATAGGGTTCGGGATCGTGGTAGCTTTCGACCACGCGCCGAGAGTCTGTCAGGATCGCTCTCTCATCTTCCACCACGCGATCCGGCGGCAGACCGCCCTTGCTTTCACCCAGGCTCATGCTGCCGCGAGCGCCGTGGAAGCGCAGACCAATGGCTGTGGCGGCTTCGAACTGGTCATCGAGCCGGCAGCCGTTGGGCCAGAGATAGTGGTGGTCGCTGCTGGTGGTGCAGCCACTGAGAAGCAATTCGATCAGCGCCAGTTGCGTGCTGATGCGAACATCATCCGGCGTAAGCTCCGCCCAAATGGGGTAGAGGGTTTTGAGCCAATCGAACAAGACGGCATTTTGTGCGCCAGGAATGACGCGCGTTAAGGTCTGGAAGAAGTGATGATGGGTATTGACAAAACCGGGTAGCACGATTTTGCCGCGCGCATTGATGCCCTGGTCGGCGGAGAGGGCAGCCAGTGGTAACTCCTCGGCGGAGCCGACCCATTCGATCACGTTGTCACGGATCAGGATTGCGCCATCAACAATCTCGCGGCGGGCTTCGTCCATCGTGACAACACAGTCAGCATGGTGAATTAGCGTGGTTGGCATAGGCGTTCGCTCGTACGTCGTTCTGTGTAGGTTGGCTTGATTGTGTATAGGGTACACTAGAGAGAACGTCCCCGCAATGTTGTGGTTGATGTAGGAGGCAATGGCTGTCAGGTGGTAGGCGGCAGGAATTGGAGTGTGTCGCACTGCATTCGGTCTTTGTTCGGGCGCAAAGTGAGAACTGTGCAACTCGGACACGCGTGATAGAATTGCAAGAACGATATGATACCGAAAATGATGCCAAAGCTACAGCTACGGAAACCCAAGTTCGGCTCAAAGCGGGGAGCGGTCGCAAGCGCCACCCTCTCCCCCTTTCGACCGCATCGCTTGCTGCGCGGGGGAAGAATTCAGACGTTTGCTTCCTCCTATCCGGCGCGCCGCCTCAAAGGGGGGCTAACGGATGAGCAAGTGGTGGTGCTTGATGCAGGCCATGATGCGACGGGATATGACGCGTCGGTGCGGCTGGTCGGCTATTACAACCGGCGCGACACTTCTGATGCCAGTCGAGGATTGGTCATCTCACTCCACGGCTGGGAGGGGAACAGCCATTCGCCCTATGGGGTCATTACCGGAAGGCGGCTGTTGGCGGAAGGTTACGACCTTTTTCGTCTGAATTTGCGTGATCATGGGCCACGATTGCATGTCGATCCATACGCGCTCAATCAAGGTCTTTTTTTGGGTACATTGATCGAAGAGACGCTGTGCGCTGTGCAACAAGTGGCGGTATGGGCAAAGGATTTGCCTGTTTATATCGTGGGGCCTTCGTTGGGGGGCAACTTTGCGCTGCGGTTAGCGATGCTCCATGCCACACAGCCGATTGCCAATCTGCGCCGCGTGGTCGCCATCAGCCCTGCCATCAACCCCTCGCGCTCGACGGATCGCATTGATAGCCAATACCCGTTCCGGCGTTATTTCCGGAATCGTTGGCTGCGTTCGGTCTTGGCAAAAGAGCGGCTATTTCCGCACCTATATGATTTTCATCCGCTGCTCAAAATGTCGCGGCTGCGGCCCATGACGGAATGGTTGGTGCAACACTACTCGGATTTCAGCGATGCCGAAGATTACTTTGGTCGCTATTCGGTGTTGGGCGATGCGTTGGCAGGGCTGACTGTGCCGACCACGATCTTGACTGCAGCAGATGATCCAGTGATTGTCGTTGAGGATTTTGAAAGGCTCACGGCATCACCCCTGCTTGACTTGAAGATTGAACCTTTTGGCGGGCATGTGGGATTTGTCGATCTTTGGCCGCTGCATCACTTGCTGCCGGAGATGATTTTGGCGGAGTTGAGTTGTGAGTGACTAGATGCAGTCCATAAGTAGATATGCATGATGAAAGTGGTAGTCGCCGGGCAGTGTGCTACAATGCGACGAGACTGGTAGCACGTTCATGGCAGCACAGTGGTTGGCGCAAGTGAAGGCTAGGTTAGGGGGAGCGTGTATGCCCCGCCGCGATGTACCCGGTGATACGCCTGAGGATGCACCGTGGCTGCAC
This sequence comes from Caldilineaceae bacterium, assembly GCA_020846635.1. Classification (GTDB taxonomy): domain Bacteria; phylum Chloroflexota; class Anaerolineae; order Caldilineales; family Caldilineaceae; genus QEUY01. The sequence continues at coordinate 4,942 of JADLDO010000064.1, read as the reverse complement.
GGTTGGCCGGAGATTTACGATGCACGCGTGCGGGCTGCTTTCACGCGTGTCCCGCGTGCTGCCTTTGTTGGCGACGATTTGCAGCCGTGGGCGACATGTGACACTGCCTTGCCGATTGAAGAGGGGCAGACGATCAGCCAGCCTTTTGTGGTGGCGTTGATGACCCAAGCGCTGGAACTTCAGCCGGGGCTGCGTGTGCTGGAGATCGGGACAGGGTCGGGTTATCAGACCGCGATCCTGTGCGAACTCACGGCGCGTGTGGACGAGGTGCGCGGCGAGAACGTGTGGTCTGTGGAACGGTATGATACGTTGGCCCAACGGGCTGTTAAAGTGCTCTATGGACTGGAGTACAGGCCACACATCTATGTGGGCGACGGCGCTGCGGGTTTGCCTGATCATGCGCCCTTTGATGCCGTGATGGTCACTGCCGCGGCTCCAGCGCGGCCCCGACCGCGGTGGGATCAACTGGCAGATGGCGGGCGATTGGTGATCCCTGTGGGGCCGGCGGACGGCAGCCAGATGTTATGGCTTGTTGTGAAGCAGGGGCGTCAGTTGGTGCGGCGCGCGCTGGGGGGTGTGCGTTTTGTGCCGCTTATTTCGCCGATTCTGGATCATCCGGTAGGCCGGATTGAATTCGCCAAACCTTCGACCAGAGAGTAGACGAAGCGATGCATGTGTTGATTGTGGGAGCCAACGGACAATTGGGGCAGGCAGTACAGGCTGTCTGTGATATGCAACATTCAGTGACCGTGTGGGGTCGTCAAGAAGCGGATATTGCCGATCCTGCAATTGTCGATCAAATAACGGATGCGCGGCCCGATCTTGTTATCAATTGTGCGGCGTGGACAAATGTGGATGGGGCTGAAAAAGAGCCTGACGCGGCCTTTGCCGTCAATGCGCTGGGTGCATTCTATTTGGCAACAGCCTGTGCGCGCATTGGCGCAGTGATGGTGCATGTCAGCACTAATGAAGTTTTCGAGGGTACGCCCGGAAAATTCTATTACGAGTATGATCAGCCGCGCCCAGCATCGGTCTATGCGCGCAGCAAGCTCGCCGGAGAAGTCGCGGCAAGTCATGTCTTGGATCAACTCTTTGTCGTACGGGTTGCCTGGCTGTTTGGGCCTGGTGGCAACAATTTCCCGTCTAAGATTGTGGCCGCGGCGGATCGCCATGGCGCGCTGCGCGTGGTGGATGAGGAGATGGGCAATCCCACCTATGCGCCGGATGTGGCGGCGGCGATCTTTCGCCTGGTTGAGACTGGGCGTTATGGCATCTATCATTTGGTGAACCAGGGACATACGAGCCGCTTTGGTCTGGCGCAAGCGGTGCTGCAAGCCACCAGGCGCGAGCACATTGCACTCACGCCCATTCGTCTTGCCGAGTGGCCGCGGCCTGCGCCACCACCCCCCCATGCTGTGTTGGTCAACCAGGCGGCGGCTGCGTTGGGGATTGCGCTGCGCCCGTGGCAAGAAGCTGTACAAGCCTACGTAGAGGCCACCTATGCTGAGACAAGCGATCAAGCGGCCACTTTAGAGAAGTGAGAACCATGAACGACGATTCATTCAAACCAAAGCCCGATACCTCGAAATCCGAGCGCAAGAAACCACCAAGCAAACGCAATGCCCAAGTGCGCGCGGCCAAAGAGAAGTTGGAAGGCGAACGTGGAGCAGGCAACCAGAACCCTTTGGTTGATGATGCCACCTACGGCGGGCTGCGCGACGATAACCGCGTGGTGATGCGCCACCAGATTGCACTCAATTTGGATTCATTCCGCGCTGCCCCGGAGGATTTTCAGGCGCGGCCAACGCGCACATACCCTGCGCTCAAGCCCATTTCCAGCCCGTTCCTTTCGATCATTGTGCCAACGCTGAATGGTATGGCTTGGCTGCCGACGCTGATGGATGCACTGGCGCGCCAGACGTTTGCTGATTTCGAAGTGATCGTCGTTGATGATGGCGGTCATGACCAGACGGTGCCGTGGCTGGAGGAGCATTTTCCGGCGGCGCGTGTGATCGTCAACCGGCACAATTTGGGCTTTGTGGCTTCGTGCAATACGGGGGCCGACGTGGCGCGTGGCAAGATCATTGTCTTTCTGAACAATGACACCGAGCCGGAGGCCGATTGGGCTGAGGAATTGGCGCTGGCGGTCTGCAGCCATCCTGAAGCCGGTATTTTTGCTTCCAAATTGCTCTTGTTTGACCAGCGCAACATGATCCATTCGGCGGGCGACAGCATGGGGTTGGATGGCATCCCGCGCAACCGTGGCGTCTGGCAAGAGGACAGGGGTCAATTTGACCAGCAGGCCGCGACCTTTGGTGGTTGTGGGGGCGCTGTGGCCTATCGGCGTGATCTATGGTCGGCGTTGGGTGGATTTGATGAGGCATTTTGGATGTATGTGGAGGATGCAGATTTCGCATTCCGCGCGCAACTGCTGGGATGGAATGCTCTCTTTGTGCCGGGGGCGCGCGTCTATCATCACCTCAGCGCGACGGGTGGGGGCGTGCTCGCCAGCTATTATGTGGGGCGCAACACCATTTGGCTGATTGCCAAGAACATGCCGCGCACGCTGTTGTGGCGCAATTGGCTGCGTATCGTGGGCGCGCAAGTGGGAATCGCAGTGGACGCGTTACGCAACTGGCGCGGTGAGGCTGCGCGGGCGCGGCTGCGCGGGCAAATTGCCGGGCTGATGGGGCTGCCGGTTGCGCTCCGCAAGCGAAGCACCATCCAGCCGCGACGCATCCGTGACGATTTTGATTTGGCGCAGCGGATGGATGGTTAGGGCTTACGGATCATCTGTAAAATCTGCCGGTAATTCCAAGCTATGACTTCAGTGGTCACTTGCAATTGGCGGCAGCGAGATGAGTCTTCAATTGAACGAATGATGAGCAGCGCTGGCGCAACTGTGCTGGCGCTGCTTTCTGTTGGGGTGACGGTGAGTATAAGTTGGGCGGACGCGCCAGCCGCCAGCGTAATCGGCGCAGAGGGGGTCACGGTTGCGCTCAGTTCGCTTCGGGTTTCGATGGCGTACGTAGCGGTTGTTGCGCTGGTATTGGTGAGCGTGAACGAATAGGTGAGGGGTTGCCCACTTTTTGTGCTGCCCCTGTCGTTCAGCACTGTGGCGGTAAAGGGGCTGTCATTTGTTATCGTGACAAACTCCGCGGCGGCAACGCCCCAATCGCCTGCGCTGTCCTGGGCTTGGAGATAGAGGGTATGGCGACCACTCGGTAGACAGGCCATCTCCGCGGTTGCGGTGACGGCTTCTTGCGGCGAGTCGAACTGACCATCGACCGCGGCAAGGGGGAGGGTAGCGGGCGCGACCGACCAGGGTAGCTGGTCGATGGTCAGGCGTGCCGCCTGAATGGGATCGGCAGGTTCGGTTAAGCTGCTGTTGCCGTCGCCTGAAAGGGGGGCCATGCGGCTGGCGCTGGCAGTTGCGGTGATGGTGACGTGGGTTCCTGTTCCCAAATCCTGGGGACTGAGGGCAAGGTCGAGTATCTCTGGCCCATTGGCAAGTTGGTAGGGGCGAGGGGCCGCGGTGAAGGCATAGCGGAGCGCAGCGAGTCCTTGCGGCAGAATGTTGCTCTCAAAGTAGGAGCAGGATTGAAAGAAGTCTGTGCCAAGCTCGATGGTAAAGGCTGCAAGGCCCAATTCTCCATAGGCCCAATCATCGGTCGTGCCATCGGTTTGGTAGAGACAGCCGGATCCACCTGCCTGACAGACGCGGTAGTTGAGATGATAGCCCAGGCGGCGGGCAAGGGTCGCCAGATCGTGGCCGTTGGGCGCGTGCGTGGTCGTCCATCCCCATGGAAAGAGGACAAGCTGCCCATAGCTGTGGAGAGAAATAAAGAGCCCCGGCGTCGATGCGGGCGCGCTTTCATCGAGCGACGGGCCTCGTTGATCGCCAAAGATGCTGCGCATGTACGCTTCAATGGCTTCTACCTCTGGTTCAGAGGCGGGTGCGATGCCACGATAGGTCTCACTGCAACTGTAGGCACTGGAGCAGCCAGGACATGAGTTCCATTGGAAAGAGCTGTTGCGGTTTAGGTCAACACCATATTGCGGTGATGGCGCGTTTTCGATGAAGCAAGCATCCTTGTTGGTGTTCTTGCGCCATAGTTGACCTGTCTCGGCAATCCGGCGACCATCGGGGTTGGCAATGGGCAGAAGGTGCAGTTCGCCATGATCCAAGAGCCAGGTCGCGGTGGCATCGTGTCCATACTCCTGCAAGAGAGACTCTGCGAAACGGAGCGCCAACTCGGTGGTTGTGTACTCGCGGGCGTGGATGGCTCCCATCAGCATGAAGCGAAACTTGGGCGTTGTGATCTGCTGATTGCTCAGGACGATGGCGCGCAGGTCGTCACCTGCGGGGCCTTCGGGTTCGGCTTTGTCCCAACTGTCGCCCATATCAACCTGTTGGACAAGATTGGGATAATCAAGAGCCAATTGGTCGAGGGTGGCAAAGGTTTCATCCAGGGTGCGATAGCAGGCAAAGCCAGGGATACCGCTGGTTTGGGCTGCGCTGATCGCGGGTGGCTCTAATGGTGATTGGTCAGGCGCGAGGGTGAGCTGGCGTGTCTGTTGCAGAAGTGCGGCTTGCTCGGTCGAGAGAGGGGCGAGAAGCTGGTGGGCGGTATGGTCAACTTCCCACACATCCAGTTCAGTGGCGAGGCGGTTGAGGTCGGCCTGGTCGGTAAAGGTGATTTGCCAAAGCTGTATCGTGGGCGCTTGTGCCAGGAGGGAAGGCACGCTGAGCAGAAGCGATGCAAGGGCGATAAGAATGGCAGAGCAGCAGAGTCGTAGTGACATGATACCTACTTTAACGTGAGTTCGATGTAAGGCAGAACAAAGAAATGGAGAATCCGATTTGGTAAGATAGGAAGTGCGAACGCCCTATGCTACCGAAAGGATTCTCCGATGGATATTGTAACGCTGTTTTGCGAGA
>JADLDO010000063.1 GCA_020846635.1 Caldilineaceae bacterium | reverse complement strand
ATCGGCAATCATTGCGCCGTCCTTTGGCGCGAGACCCTTCACTTGCAGGCGCTACAGGCATTGATGACTTTGAGCAAGGTTTGGGAGGCGCGCGGGAATTTGTCACGCGCTGATCTACTGGTAGAGCGCGTCCTCCAGATGGACCCCTCTCGCGAAGAAGCTCACCGTCAGAAGATGTACCTCTTGCGCCAGATGGGAAAACCCGAGCAGGCACTGGCGCAGTATGAGGCATGCAAGCGCCGGTTAAGCGAAGAATTGGGGGTGGAACCTGATGACGCCACGACCGCCCTGGCCCGTCAAATTCAAGCGGAGAATTCCGCGGGCGAGCACTCTTCGGCAGACCCTCTGTCGCCACTCCCCGATTTGGCAACGCCTGATTCGACTGCCCCTGATTCAGCCACCCCTGATTCAGCCACCCCTGATTCAGCCACGTGGACAATGCCTTCGCCCTATCACCCACAAAGTTATGTGCCGGAGCAGGGTCGTATCTATGGGCGCCAATATGATCTAGATCGGCTGACCAAATGGCTTACGCAAGAGCGCTGTCGCTTAATCGCCCTCCTGGGTATGGGCGGCATCGGCAAAACAACCCTGGCTGCCGCCGCCGTGCGCGCCGTCGCCAGCCACTTTGACATTGTGCTTTGGCGTTCGTTGATCAACTCGCCACCGCTGGACGAGATTTTGCATGATTGGTTAGAAATATTGTCGGGCAATGCGCTGGCGCGTTTGCCCGAAAGTTTGGATGCCCAGTTCGCGCTGTTGCTGGATTGTCTGCGCGAGCGACGCTGCCTACTCGTGTTAGATAATCTGGAGAGCGTTTTTCAACCTGATGTGGCAGGTCAAATACGACCCGAACGCCAAGGGTACGCCCAGTTAATCCAGCGCGTTGGTGAGCTTCAACATCAGAGTTGTCTGCTGCTGACTAGTCGTGAATATGAGGGTACATTGTCACGATTGGAAGGCAACCTCTCTACTGTGCGCTCACTCCAACTTGATGGACTCGACATGGCCGCCGCCGAGTCCATGCTGCATGATCGCGGGCTGACAAAGCATTATCGTCCTGTTTCGGCAGCCATTGGGGCTGAAAAACCAGAGAAAATCAGCGGGATGACCGCGTTGGTGAATCGCTATTCCGGCAATCCGCTCGCCCTCACTCTTGTCGCCGAAACTGTTTTAGATCTCTTTGGTGGCGATATTGAGAGCTTTTTGGCGACAGAGGCGGTTATCTTTGAGGATATCCGCGCGGTTTTGGATTGGCAGTTTGGACGTTTGCCTCCATTTGAACAGGAGATTCTGCTCTGGCTGGCGGTTGAGCGCGAGCCGATCTCACTTCAGGCACTGCGCGACAACCTGGTCCCCGCGCGCTCGGCAGTGGAACTTATTACCGCGCTGCGAGGATTGCGACGGCGGTCGTTGCTTGACCAAATCGACACCGGAGGCATATCTATCCAGGCTCCATTGGGGGAGACACGCTTTGCCTTACAAAATGTGCTGATGGAATATTTGACCGACCGCCTGATCGGGATAGCGTATCAGGAGTTCGAGCAAGAAACGCTGCTCCACTTGCATCGCCATGCCTTGATGAAAGCCCAGTCAAGTGAGTATGTGCGACAAAGCCAGGTGCGGCTGATCCTGCATCCGCTTGCGGAGCGTTTACAGGAAGTCATGGGCAAAGAGGAGGCCATCCGCAAGCTCACACGCATCCTCGCCGGCCTGCGGATGGAGCCTTCAACGCCAAAGGGCTATGGTGCGGGCAATCTGCTCAATTTGCTGCTTGATCTGGGGGCTGACCTAACAGGCTATGACTTCTCACGATTGCGCGTATGGCAAGCCGACCTGCGCCACGCCAACCTCCCTGCCGTGAATTTCGCAGAGGCTGATCTGTCCCGCAGTTGCTTTGCCGAAGGCTTTGGCTATATGTACGCCGTTGCCTACAGTCCCGATGGCACTTTGCTCGCCGCCGGCAGCAGCAGTGGCGACCTTCGGCTGTGGCATGCTGCCGACGGACGGCTTTTACATATCTATCAAGGTCATAAGGGTGCTATCAAGTCAGTAGCCTTTAGCCCTCATGGCACGCTGTTGGCGAGTGCGGGGGAAGACGAAACGGTACGCCTTTGGAATGTGGTGGACAAACCAGTAGCTGAACCATTTCCGCGCATTTTGGCGGGGCATAAGGGACGCGTAACCGCGGTTGCCTTCCATCCAAATGGAAAGATGCTGGCGAGTGGCGGGGTTGATCAGACGGTGCGCCTCTGGGACATAGCTACGGGCGCGACGATTGCACTTCTCTATGGGCATGAGCATTGGGTGTGGGCGCTTGCCTTTCACCCCTCTGGCACGACATTGGCAAGCGCGGGCTACGATCATGCTGTCCGGCTATGGGATATGCAGACGGCCAGCGAGTACGCAACGTTGCGCGGGCACACCGATGTCGTCAGCGGAGTGGTCTTTGCCAGGGGCGGCGCATATCTAGCTACTTGCAGTTTCGACGGTACAGTGCGCTTGTGGGATGCGCCAACTGGGCAACCTCTGCAGACCTTGATGACATTGCCCGACGAGGTGAATGCTATTGCTATCAGTCCTGATGGCGACTTCTTGGCTTATGGCGGCGATGATAATGTCGCACGGCTGTGGGATTTACGAAGCGGCGCGGTTCGCCATGTGTTGCATGGACACGACAGCGACATTCTTACAGTGGCTTTTAGCCCCGACGGGCGTACACTCGCGACAGGCGGCAGTGACCAAACCGTGCGGTTGTGGGATGCGCCGACTGGACGACTTCGCCACATGATCATTGGGCACAGCCAGAGCATCCGCACATTAGCTTATCATCCCAACGGTAAGCTCGTGGCATCCGCCCATTACGACTATCTGGTGCGCCTTTGGAATATGGAGAGCACCACAGTCGACCAAGTTTTACAGGGCCATACCAAAGCTGTGCAGACGGTAACGTTGAGCCGCGATGGCGCTTGGCTGGCAAGCGGCGGCGATGACCAGACAATTCTCGTGTGGCAGCTTTCGGCTCTTGATGTTTCAAATCCGGCTCGTGTCGTCAATGGAGCGCCCGACGAGGCTGAAAAATCAGGTGAAGTTACCCAAACGCGCGCTCAACGCCGCCACATTTTATATAGCCAACATGGTCGCGTGACCGCCTTAGCCTTTAGTCCCGATGGGGCGACACTGGTCAGTGGAGGTTTCGGCCACTCGGTTTGCTTGTGGGATGTGGAGAGTGGCCGAGTGCGCCAACTTTTACCTGGGCATGATTCGCCGGTCGCCGGTATCCAATTTAGCCCTGACGGCTCTTTGTTGGCAATTGTCAGCAGGAATCAGAAGATACGGCTGTGGGATATGCATAACGACATGCTCCTTCATCTCTGGCGCGGCCATGAGGGTGTCATCTATGCGGTCGCCTTCAGCCCCGATGGTCAAACGCTGGCAACCGCCGGGGGCGACGGCGTGGTCTGTCTATGGGATGTACGTGCGCCTGGGCAGCCGGTGCTGAGCGCGACGCTGCGCGGACACAGTGATCGCGTCTTCGCCATTGCCTTTAGCGCCGATGGGCGTCATCTGGTCAGCAGCAGCGCTGACCGCAGCGTAGCTGTGTGGGATATGCAAAGTTGCCAGTTGATCCGCATGATGCAGGGTCATACACGTTTAGTTTGGGCGGTTGGCATCAGCCCTGACGGAACCAGAGCGGCTAGTGGGGGACCTGATGAAACACTTCGTCTTTGGGATATAAAAACGGGGACGTGCCTGGCGGTCTTGAGTGGCTCCGGCCCCTATGCCGGTATGAATATCAGCAGGGTCACCGGGATTTCGCAGATGCAAAGGAGAACGCTCAGACGCCTTGGCGCGGTTGAAATGAGTTGAGTCCCAGGGAGCGTAAGTTAACTTCTGTGTACTCAAACTTAGCCACACCATTGCCGACCTTGCAAGCAGCGCACAGGTGCAGCAAGCCCTCACCGAGGCATTGCCGTACAGGCCTCGATGAGGGCTTGAAGATCATCTGACAAGACGACAGATTGTCTTGGATGGCGATTGCCCACAGGTGGTAAGCACACCTGCTACGGGCCATGTGTCACATGCCTATTCGACGAGCGTGAAGAGATACTCATCAACGCCTTGACCTAAGCGAACCTGCGCCTGCTCGTCTTCTGCCTGCTCCAGTTGCAGCGGCAGCCCGGCAAAGGGTGCATCGAAGATGACATACTCATTGTCGCCTAGTTGCGAATCTGCGCCTGCTTCGCCAGTCTCCTCATCCGCAGCCTGCGCCCGCACTTCCATGCGAAACTCGCCCACGTCGGCATAGAGCGCACCATCCTCCCACTCCAACAAAAGCTCACCCAATTCGGGGTTGCTGTAGACGCCGAGGAAGGGCGCAACAGCCGTCTCATCTACGGGCAGCGTATCCTCTGCACCTGCCACGATCAACTCGCGTATCGATTCATGGATAAAGTCTGCCTGCGCGTCAAACTCCATGGGTTGAGCAAAGAGCAGTTCCAAGAGGCGAAAGCGCACAGCCTCGTTGAAGGCATCGGTCACGCGGCCATTGCTGATGACGCTGATCCCTACACCAACCTCGGGTAGAAAGGCCAAATCGGAGGAGAAGCCCAGCGTGTTGCCGCCATGCTGCATCATGGGTTGCCCCTTGTATTGGTCAACAAACCAGCCCAAGCCATAGGAGGATTCGGCACTGACCGGCACTTGAGGCACCCACGTTTCCGCCAGATTTTCGTCGGAAACCACGCGCGTTCCATCCGGTGTGACGCCTCGATTTAACTCTGTAATCAGATAGCGCCCCATATCCAGTACATTTGACCAATGTGCGCCTGCCGGGGCAACCGGCAGCACCACGCGCTCCTCCTCCAGCGGCATCACCTCATACGGGGTCTCCACCCCGATGCTGTGCGGCATGGCATAGTTGCCACTGTCAATCACCTCGTCAAAAGAGAGGGTCGTGTTACCCATGCCGATGGGATCAAGGACACGTTCCTGCAACTCGGCTGCGTAGGCGTTGAAGAGATCGCCCCATTCTGCACCTGCAGCAGCGGCAGCCGCATAACCGCCGGTGGCAACCAGTTGGTTGCTATACTGAAAGGCTTCGCCAAAGGCAGTGAAGAATTCAAATTCCTGCAACGACTCGACAATATCTTCGGCGCTCAACTCGTTGGCATTAAAGAGCAGTTGAAAATCGCGCCGTGGCACCCCTGTACAGGCACAGACTAGGTTGCGCATGGTGATCGTCTGTGAAAGTTCAGCATCAGCAACGGCGAATTGCGGCAACACCT
>JADLDO010000062.1 GCA_020846635.1 Caldilineaceae bacterium | reverse complement strand
GGTGAATAGAATGAACAGAAGTGAATAATCGAGTCGAATCGTGATACGTCTAGCCTTGCTCCAGGATGCGCCGGAAGCTGGTCAGCCCGAAGCGCAGGCACACAGCAGCAAAGGCCGTCAATACGGCCACGTTCAGTCCGGGGGAAAGGGCGCCGATGCCAAAAAGCGACTGGCGCATCCCATCCACAGCGTAGGTCGTCGGGTTGAGATAGGCTAGGACGCGCATCCAGAGCGGCATCGCGTCTAGGGGATACAGGGCGTTACTCAGAAAGAGCAGCGGCAGGTTGAGCACAAAAAGCAGCATGTGATAGCCGCCGACGGAGCGGCTGCGTGCGGCGATGCCGTTGCTAAAGCCCACAAAGGCCATGACATAGAGCAGCAGATAGACCAGGGCCGCAGCCATGTTTAGGGGGTCAGCGGTCAGGCGCGCGCCAAAGAGTATGGCAATGACCAGGATGATCAACGACTGGATTAAGGTCTTGACGAGACCGCTACCGGTGGACGCAAGCAGAATGCTCATACGCGGGATGGGCGCGACAAAGTATTCTTTGAGAATCCCCTTGATCTTTTCTTCAAGCAGGGTCATGCCCGCGTTGACCGCGCCGCTGAGTGCGGTCAGCGCGATGATACCGGGGGTGATAAAGGCGAGATAGCTGCCACTACCCAAGGTATCTATCTGGACCACACGCTCCATGCCTAGGCCAAAGGTTGCGACCCACAGCAGCGGCCAGCCCAGTGTGCCGCCGATCTCCATGCTGTTGGCGCTGAACTTGATCATATGTTTGTAGAAGATTACCCACGCGCCGCGCCACAATTCACCCCAGGCTGCGAGCGGTGTGGTCGGGGCAGGGGTAGCATAGGGTGAAGCTGTCTCCAAATGACTTTGCATTGCTCCTCCGCTTATTTCCCTCCGTTTGCTTCTCTCCGTTTGCTTCCCTCCGTTTGCTTCGCTCTGTTGCTTCAGAATGCGTGGGGATAGTGTACCCAATGGGGATGCAAATCGGAAAACCGGCGTGCGCTAAAGCGGTTGCGTTGACCTGCAAGCTGGTGTACAGTAGACGATACACAACAGCACACACCCGCCGTTGATCCTGCCTGGCATGGCTGCGGGCAGTCCACATCGCCGGAGCGGAGAAGGAAAATGACGCAGGCTCAACCTCGTTTTGGCGCGCTGCAGATCGGCATCGTCGTGCTGACGATCACGACCGCGCTGGTCCACCTGTATCTGGCCTTTACTCTGGATTTTGACAAGCTTTTTCTGGCCAATGGGCTGGGCTATCTGGCGCTGTTGGCCGCGCTCTATGCGCCGATCGCCGCGTTGACGCCCTATCGCAGTTGGGCGCGCTGGGGACTGTTGCTCTATACCGCGGTGACGGTGGTCATGTGGATCTTCATCGGCGCACGCACCCCGCTTGCCTATGCCGATAAGCTGGTCGAGGCGCTGTTGATCGTACTCTTGTGGATCGAGGACCAAGCCGTGCGCCGCTAGGCGGAGGGGCAGCGCAAATCCATCTTGACAAATGCAATGCTCAATTTGCATGTGAAAATTTGCGCGAGCGATGGTCGGCTGCTATAATCGCCGTACTGTCGGCTGGGCATGGCCCATGAGCGGAGTACAGCTTTCGCATTGGACGGGCGAGCGGGCGCCGTTTGCGGATTCATAAGCAACAGGGCATGCACACCAAGCGCATCAATCTCCGGCTGTTATCACAGCTTTTCCTAGTGGTTCTTGTGTTGCCCTGCGCGGCTGCAATCGCAGTTGACCTGCTGATAGGAACGCTTCCGTTTGTCACCATTGCCGCTATTTTGATCTTCTTTCCGACCGCTGCCATTGTGATTAGCCGGGCGGCGTTGCGCGAGTTGGACCGGGTATTCGATGAGGTCGCGCCCGCACCCCTCTCCGCAACAGAACCGAGCGTTGACACGCTCTAGTCCGCCCCGCGCCAAGTCAAAAGGACCACTTTCAGGACTATGGCAGTTGCTTATGCACTGCCCACTACCCAAAGGGGTAAGCGACTATGGACAGAGTAAAGAACATGTGGGCGAGGTTTGTGGCTTGGGTACAGGCCAATCCGGTCAAAGCTGGTGTGTGGGCCGGGGTGATCATCCTCTTGATCCTCGGCTTTATTATCCCCGTCCCTACTCCGCATGTGGCGCTGTCGGGCGAACCGATCTTCTCCGCCGGTCCTAGTTGGCTCACCAATTCGATCATTGCGACGCTCATCGTAGACATTATCATCATCCTGTTGGCCCTTTTGGCCACGGCACGCATGAAGCTGATCCCTTCGGGATGGCAGAACTTCATGGAGATGGTGATCGAATATCTCTATGGGTTGGCCGAGAGCATTGCGGGCAGCGCGGCGCGGCGCTATTTCCCCTGGGTGGCGACGATCTTCTTCTTTGTGATCATCTCCAACTGGTCGGGGCTGATCCCCGGCGTCGGCAGCATTGGCTTTTATCATGACGCGGCGACCGAAGAGGGGGGCGAGCATGCCTTGACTCTGGACCGCCAATTGGCCATGGCCGACGGCAATTTGGTCTTGGTGGAACCGGTGTCGGCGGAGGCTGCGCCAGCCGCGGCGGAGGAAGGGCATCGCACCTTTGTGCCGCTGCTGCGCCCGCCCAGCGCTGATCTGAACACGACCTTTGCCCTCTCGCTGCTTGTGATGACCATGGTGCAGGTCTGGGGGATACGCGCCCTGGGGCCGGGCTATTTCAGAAAGTTCTTCAACCTGAATGGGGAAGGCTTCATGAAATGGATCAACGGTTTTGTCGGCCTTCTCGAACTGGTCAGCGAGTTCTCCCGCATTCTAGCGTTTGGCTTTCGTCTTTTTGGCAATATCTTTGCCGGCGAGATCGTGTTGGCAACGATGGCATTCTTGATTGCCTTCCTCTTGCCGATCCCATTCTATATGCTTGAAATCTTCGTCGG
>JADLDO010000061.1 GCA_020846635.1 Caldilineaceae bacterium | reverse complement strand
TCAATCGGACACCAGTCCAGATAGCCATAGGGTGATTCTTGGCCGGTGAAGGTCATCACCTTCGGATTCTGGGCAAGCACCGTCTGCAGCGTGGAAACCTGCATAATCGGGGCCATGTCCACTTGATTTTGGATGATTAACTGCGCCGCTTGACTCTCATCTTGTGCCGGCAGATAGATGATGCGCTCGACCTGGGGCAGCGGCTTAAAGCCTGTCTCTGCCGCCCACCAATCCTGGCGCAGGTCATAGACCTTCTGTTGGGGAGAAGCAAAGACCAGCTTATAGGGGCCAGTGCCTACTGGGTATCCCAATTCCAAGTCAAAATCGGCGAACTCCAGCGGATCCTGATCCTTCCAGATATGCTCCGGCAGCATGACGGGGCCATGATTCGTGCTCAACGTTGTCGCCCAGTAGGCAGGGTTCGGGCTGTTGAGGATAATCTTTACCGTCAAGTCATCGACCTTCTGCGCCTCTTTCAAGTAGACAGGAAGGTCAGCCAGATGTGTCATGCTGTCGGCGTTGTCGCGCAGCAGGTTCATCGTAAAGACCACATCGTCGGCGTTAAAAGCCTCGCCGTCGGACCATTTCACCCCATCGCGCAGGAAGAGTGTGATCTCGGTGTTGTCCTCGTTATACTCCCAGTTCTCGGCCAACCAATTCTCATATTCACCCGTGAGCACGTTGAACATGATCAAGGGTTCCTTCGTCGCGGGCAGTGTCCCCATGTGGAACGCGTCACCTTGAGACGAAGTAAACGGGTTCTGGTTGTTGAACAAGGCATACTGGTTGGGGCCACCCGCCATGATGATCAATGTGCGGTTGCGGGGCACTTCGGGCAGATCGGCTGCATCCGCCGACTCAGCCGCGGGCGCTTCCGCGGCGGGTGCGCCCGCGGCTGGAGCATCTCCGGCGGGAGCGGCTGGGGCTGCCGGCGTACCACAAGCCGCCAGCATTGCCACAATCATCAAACTGGCAAACAACATCTGCAATTTGCGTAGCTTCATTGCGTACATCCTCCTCATCTTCATGGTTCACAAGCTTGGAAATTCACAATGCAATTCATGGGGCAATTCATAGTGCAATTCACAATGCATTTCACGAAGAAATTCATGGTGTAACTCACGAAGCAATGTACAATGTCGCATCAGGCCCGCCTCGCGTCATGCGATCAATCGGCCCGCTGCCATCTGCGCGGTCTCTTAGCCTGTTAGCGCGATAGGCGGCCAAGCCTTCGCGCCACTTTCCCACCTCCTTTGCGGCCCATGTCCGCATGATTCAGATACATTGATTAGGCCATGAGTCGATCTATCTCCTCACGCGGGATGATCGGAGCATCCTGGTGCAGGAAACAAGCAGAAGCGCGGGTGGGGTTCACAAGATACAATGGCGGCGATTTTTGCACACAGATCGTCATTGCATGGGGGCAGCGATCCGCAAACTTGCAGCCCACGGCTCCATTCCCATTGACCTTCACCTGCGCAATGCTTGAACTCAGCTTGATCTCTTTCGTCCCCCAAGTCTGATCCAAATCCGGCCACGGAATTGAATCCACCAATAGCTGCGTATAGGGGTGCTGAGGGTCTTTGATCACATGCTCCACGTCCCCAACCTCGGCAAGTTCCCCACGGTATAGCACCATAATGTCGTTGCTGACATGGTAGGCCGTGGTCAAATCATGGGTGATATAGAGAATCGAAATGCCAAATTCGCGGTTGAGCTTACGCAAACTCTCCAAAATCGTCGCGCGCAACGACGCGTCCACCATAGAGACCGGCTCGTCGGCAATGATCAGCCGCGGCTTGAGCAGCAAGGCGCGCGCCACCATAATACGCTGGCGTTGCCCCCCACTCAACTGATGCGGAAAGCGCCCCAATGTCTCTTCCGGCTGCATGCCCACGGCAGACAAGGCGTTTTCCATCAGCAGCCGGGCCTCGCGCCGTGATTTCGCCAACTTGAACTTCTCGATAGGCATTTCCAACACATGGTCAACCGGATAAAAGGGGTTATAGACCGAGAAGGGATCTTGAAAAATCGCCTGCACATCGCGCCGGAAATTCTGCTGCTCATGCCGGTTCAGGCTGCGCATGTCCTTTCCCTGATAGAGCACGCTGCCCGATGAGGGCTGTAGAAAGCCCATCAACATCATGCCCAGGGTCGTTTTGCCGCTGCCGCTTTCTCCTGCAATTGCCTTGACCACCGGCTTATCCGTGTTGATGGTCATGGATAAATTATCCAGGGCAACCGTACGCTTCTTGCGAAAAATCCCCCTGCCGAACTCTTTAGTAACATTCCGCAATTCCAGGAAAGCCGTCATGATACGCTCTCCTTCAGCGCCGGTGCAGCGAAGGTGGGAGCGCCCTCATAGAGATGACAGGCAACCACGCGATTTGGGCGAATTTCCTCTGCCGGAGGAGTGACGCTCTTACAAATCTCCATCGCATGGGGACAGCGCATATGGAACAAACAGCAGGGTGGTGCATTCAGCAGGGATGGAGCAAGCCCAGGGATACCCTGCAACTCCCCCTTATCCGCCAGCCTGGGCAGGCTGTTGATCAACAGTTGCGTATAGGGGTGTAGGGGCTCCCGAAAGATCTCGCGCACATCACCCAATTCCGCAATCTTGCCGCCATACATCACCGCCAGCCGGTCTACAAACTGCACCATCAACCCCATATCGTGCCCGATCAGAATCACAGCCGCGCCCAATTCCTCCTGCACGCGCCCAATCGTTTCCATCACCTGGCGCTGAATGACCACATCAAGCGCGCTCGTCGGCTCGTCGGCAATGATGACCTTGGGGCCAAGCGAAATCGCAATCGCAATGCAGACGCGCTGCTTCATACCGCCGCTGAGTTCATGGGGATACATATCCGCAACAGAGGGATCAAGATCAACCCACCGCAATACATCATTGACCCGTTTCTCCATCTCCGGCTTGCTCATATAGACGTTGTGGGCGCGCAGGCCATCGACGATCTGCTTACGTACCCGCGTGACCGGGTTGAGCGAATTCATGGCCCCCTGCGGCACCATCGCGATTTGATTGAGCCGCACCGAGCGCATCTCATCCGGGGTCAGCCGCACAACATCCTGCCCGTCCAGAATAATCCGCCCACTCTCGATTTTGCCTGGCGACTTGATCATCCGCATCAGCGCCAGGGCCATCGTCGATTTACCTGACCCCGATTCCCCCACCAGGCCCAAGCGGGCATTTGGCTCCAGCGTAAAGCTCACGCCATCGACCGCCTTCACCGGCCCGCGCTGTGTATGATAATAGACATGCAGGTCTTCAACTCTCAACACCGGCTCGCTCATGCCACTCTCCTTAACTTCGGGTTAGCCACCTGGTCTAGCCCCATCGAGAGCAGGAACAGACCGACAAAGGTAATGATGATCATCACAATCGGCGGGGCCCACCACCACCACAGCCCGCGTAAGACCGCCGTATAATATTGCGACCAGTAGATTGTCATCCCCAGCGTCGGTACATTCTGCGGCCCCAGCCCCAATGCCTCAAGGCCGATGCTTGCCAGGATGGCAGAACTGACAGCGCTGACAAAGCTAGCCGCCAAATAGGGGAGTAAATTCGGAATCAACTCACGCACAATGATCTCGAAGCCGTTGAGACCCGAAAGTCGCGCCACCATCACAAACTGCCGCTCGCGCAGGGTGAGTACCTGGCTGCGAATGGTGCGTGTCGGCCACATCCACGCCAGCAGCGCCACCACCAGCGCCATCATGTTCAAACTTACCGCGCCGCGCAGGGTTGTGGCGATGACCACCAAAAAGAGCAGCCCCGGTACTGTCAACAAAACGTCTGCTGCCCCTTTGAGCAGTGTGTCCACCCAGCCGCCGAAATAGCCCGCCAGGAAACCAAAGAGTGTCCCTAGCCCTAACCCAATCGTTCCGGCAATCAGCCCGATGCGCAGCGTCAGCGGTGTGCCGACGACCATGACAGCCAAAATATCGCGCCCAACCGTATCGGTGCCGAAAGGAAACTCCGCCGATGGCCGTTGATCCGGCAGCGTCGAACCAACCTTGACCAAATCTTTATCCACAACGAGTGACATGACAGGCCCAAAGAGGATGACGACCGCCAGCAGGATAATGCCGGCGATGAGAAACGGGTTGCGCGCCAACCTGAGCCAAGCGGCTACCGTACCACTCATAATTGTTTGTCCCTCAGCATGATTCTACTCACTTGCTCTGCTTTCTAACTGGCTCATAAAACCTGCATAGGAGCCTATGGCTCTTGTCCAGACATTGGTCCAAACACGGGTTCAACCATTGCTCCATTGATCAGCGGTTCTGATAGGTGATGCGCGGGTCAAGCAGCGGATAGATCAAGTCCATAATCAGCGTGGCGATACCAATCGCAAAAATGAGGATTATGACGATCCCATAGATCATGAAGTAGTCGAAGGTTTGGATGGAACGATAGAGCAGCGAACCCACACCGGGATAGCCGAAGATAATCTCTACCAATACAGCGCCGGAGACGATAAACCCCAACGACAACGCCAACGAGGTCGTTTGCGGCAGCAGGGCATTGCGCAGCGCATACTTGGTAAAAATGTCCCGATCCTTCAACCCTTTCGCCTCTGCAAAGGTAATATAGTCTTCCTCTAAACCAGAGATCATCATCCCGCGCATACCGATGGCCCAACTGCCCACAGAAGCAACGACAATGGACAACGCAGGCAGTACAGAGTGCCAGAGTACATCCACCACAAAATTCCAGTTCATCCGTGGAATCGAACCCAGCGTAAAGCCGCCACTGATTGGAAAAATCTTGAGCGAGAAGGCCAAGAAGTAAACCAGGATCAACCCCAACAGATAGAACGGAATCGCCGATAGTGTGATGAGGGGGGCCAACAAGAGGCTGAGCGCGCGCGGTGAGTTCGGCCATGCAATCAGCGCGCCCAGGATGGTTCCGATCCCAAAGGCCATGAGCGTTGAAAAGAGCAGCAGTACAATCGTCCAGGGCAGGGCGCGCATGATAATGTCGAGGACCTTGCTTGGAAAATTGGCAATGGAAATGCCCAGATCAAAGCGCGCCAGGTCGCCCAAGTAATTGAGATACTGTTTCCACACGGGCTGGTCTAGCCCAAACTTGGCCTCATAGCTCGCAACCACCTTTTCCATATCAGTCTTGCCCGAAGCGCCAAAACGTGTCGCCTGGAGCAGCATTTCACGGATAGGATTGACCGGGGCTAGACGGGGAAGCGCAAAATTCACGGTGGCTGCCAGCCACATAATCACCAGAAATACGCCAAAACGTCGCGCGATGTAACCAAGTGTCATAAGCTTACTTCCTAGATAACAGATTCAGATATCTTGTCGATATAGGATGCAGGGAGTCAAACTACGGGAGATGAAGCAGCGAGGAGATAATTCGCGCGCTGCTATGCACGCGGTAGTGACCTAGCATCCATCAAGGCAGCATCCCTGCCATCACCCGGACAAGTGCCAGGGTGAGGCAGAGATCAATCAAAACAGTGTGGGGTTGTTGGGACTGCGAATCCGCTCAGTAGAGTTTGTGAAAACTATTGATGCTTGGCAGACCGAGATGGGAGGTCTCTAAAAATCATGTCAACCAGGCGAGGTACAACCTAGATACAACTGAGGATATTATACATATTCAAGCCAAAGTGTAAAACGCGTTTTTTCCTCCTCCTCAGCGCTTTTCCGGTGCATTCCACCACAGCCATAGCGCAACCAGAGTCACAGGAATACCCGCAACTAGGCCATGTGCCAGCGGGCCAAGCAGCGGATTGGGTTCGCCTTGTACAAAGAAAGCAGATAAGCCGGCGATGCCATTCAGCGCGCCATGCCCGATGACCGCGGGCCAAACACTACCGCCGCGGATCGTTAACCAGCCCAAGAGGGTGCCAAAGGTCGTGGTGAACCAGGCAAATGCGAGCATTCCCAACCACGGCGCACCCGCATAATCCAGGCCATAGTTATACCCTAAGGCAATGATCGGCCAATGCCATGCGCCCCAAATCAGCCCCATCCAGAGCATGGCAGGCCGCCAGCCTAAGACGATCAACTTCGGTTGGAGATAGGCGCGCCAGCCGAATTCTTCCCCCAATGTCGGAATTGCGTTGATCAGTGGCGCTAACAACAAGGCTTGCCCCACCTGCAACAGGATCAGCACCTCTGGGCCAAAGGGGAACTCACTGCCCGCCGCCGCGGCCCGCTCCATCAGCGCCCGCGCCGCGCCAAACGTGGGATCGAAATGTTGGGGAAAGAGCAGAAAATAGAGCGCTCCCCCGGCGATGACCAGCAGTGCAGGCAAAAACCACGCCACGATCCAGGCAGGCCATCCCTGCCGAAATCTTGGTCGCAGCCAGAGATCGCTCCAGCCCTCTCGCGTTATCAGCCGCGTCAGCAGATGGGCGAATGCAGGAGCCGGCATATACCACAACGCCAACACCAGCAGCGTTTGCATCCCAGAAAGCCCCGCCAGCCCCCCATTCAACGCA
The DNA here is from genome assembly GCA_020846635.1 of Caldilineaceae bacterium. Lineage (GTDB taxonomy): Bacteria > Chloroflexota > Anaerolineae > Caldilineales > Caldilineaceae > QEUY01. Next base: position 34,893 of record JADLDO010000061.1, on the reverse strand, counting down.
ATATAGAGCGCAGCCGACCCCGAAATTCCAAACGCCAGCAGACAAAAAAGTACAATCCGGCGCAAGTCCAAAGCCTCTCGCGAGGCCGAAATCTGTTCCATCACACCCCCACCCCTTCCCGGAAGCCCAACAATGTTTTAGGAGCTTCCGGGAAGGTTGTCTCATTTAGGCTTTTCCTACCGCGTCGTCCGATCAAAGGACACCATAAAATCAGCCACCTTATCGACCACAATCTCCAGCATCGCCTTGCCCTCTTCAGGCGTCGCCGCTGCCGGTTCATCCGAATAGCCCGCGCTAGCGCCCCAGGTGCCATGCGTCTGTACAGTGCCGCCGACCAGCCCCTTCGAGAAAAGCCCGCCATCGGACTTGGATTGGTCACGGGTCTGGCTCAACCCTTCCTGATTGACCAATTCGGGACGAATCGCCATCACCATTGCCGTCTCAAAGCGCCCTGCATGACCGGGGATACGCTTGCCTTCCATAATCCCCGCTTCGACAATCGCCGGGCGGGCAATGTCCCAATAGGCAGCGGTCGCAATCGCCACGTTATGCCCCAGCCGGTTGACAAAATCCAAACCAACGACCGCGTTTGAATCCGTGTTGCCGCCATGTCCATTGAGGATCATCAGCCTGCGGAAGCCGCTCAACTTCAGCCCTTCCAGAATGTCCGTGATCGCCGCAATATAGGTCGGTGCCGACAAGGATAACACGCCGGCAAAGGGGCGATGGTGGTGCGAATTGCAGTAGGGCATGACCGGAGCCACCAATACTGTCGTGTCCCCGCCGGACTTCTCTGCTGCTCGCTCCGCTGCCCGCAGCGCCACTGTGCCACACAAAAGCGTATCCGTCACCACTGCCAGGTGAGGCCCATGCTGTTCAATCGAGGCTGTGGGCAGAACCGCGATAGCGTTGGGCGCAATGGCCTTGATCTGCTCACGCGTTAGTTCTTCGAGACGAACGGTCATCTTCTTTTTCTCCTCTTAGACTGACTTCTTATGCTTGGTATGATGCTTGAAAGTTGACTTGCGTTATTGACTCTTAAGCTGCAACCGGCTCCACCCGCCGCACGACGGTTCGCCCATCTTCCACCGCATCAAAAATCTCGGCAAAGTCCGCGCTGCCATCGTCGGCGACCACATCCAGTGTCGCCCCTGGTTCGCAAACGGGCTGTGCATCGTCGGGATAGGTGCGATGCAGCTTCTGCTTGTCCCCCTTATAGTAGGTCACTTCGCCATTGGGGCGCACATAGCGATAAACATGGCGCGGCAGAGGAATGAAGTCATAGTCCACACGGTAACGCTCCAGCAGTTCCATATCGATCTCAATCCCCAACCCTGGGCCTTCCGGCACGCGCATAAAGCCACCGCGAATCTGAATCGGCTCTGTGATCAACTGCGATTCATAGATATTCATGCAGGTGATCGCAGGCCACTTGGCCTGCATATAGACCGCGCCACAATGCGCTGCCCACGTTGTTGTCACGCCTGTGCCCACCATTTGCAGCCAGAACGGCTTGTTGGCTTGCTCCAAGAGCAGCGCTTGGCGGCGATTCGCCGTAGCGCCCTGCCCCACCACAAAGCCGTCACAGACATCGTGCGCCAGTGCCGTCATAATCGGCGGGCTACCATAGTGCATCGCCACCGGGCGGTCGATGCGCTTGCGAATCTGAACGTTGCCCGCCACATCTTCTTGGGGAATGGGGCTTTCAAACATCGCCACTTGTTCATACTGCTCCAACGTGCTCAGGAAACGTACTGCATTGGCAGCGTTGTCCAGCGTGGCGTTAAAATCCAAATCCAAGATAAACTGCGGCGGCACCACATCAAAAACCGCTTGCAACGCCGCATGCAGATCAAACCATGTGCGCGCCTTGAGCTTGGAAGACATATAGCCCTGCCGTACGGCCTCGGCGCATTGGATGGCCCAATCCTGGGGTGGCATGTCCATCGCCCACCATGAGATCGGACACCAATCGCGCACCTTCGACCCCAGGAGCTTATAGACCGGCGCGCCCACTGCCTTGCCCATCAGATCAAACAGGGCCATCTGCACACCTGCCCCCAACTGATCTTGCCACATCACATCCGCCGGGTGGCGACCAATCAACTGCTCCTCCACACCGGGCGGAACCTTCGCCCATGTGTAGTTGGGCAGCGTTTCACCCCACCCGACTAATCCTGTATCCGTGGTAATTTTGCAGATCTGCGAGATGCGCCAATGGGGCAGCCAATATTGCATATGCTGGTTGGTGTGGGGCGTAAAGGGGACATCCAGATGGATGAATTCCACATCGACAATCTTCATGATATTACTCCCAGAGCAGGTTTGGAACGTGAAATATTGAAGTAAGCTAGATGTTGATGCAGTGAGTGAACTAGCATGCACACCGCAAAGCAGTGGGCGCATGAAGTGAGGTAGGAGATTGAGGCACAATCGACCAACACGATTGACCGGTACAACGGGCAAATCCATTCAGCAGCAGACAGAGCAGTTGTCATCTACGCGCTGAACCCGTAAAATCTTACCACACCCAGGCCGGACTGCAATCCTGATCGGGTGCGAAAACGACACGTTGACTCGAAAGCTTGCTTGGGCAATACTCAAAATCCCGATGATAAATACGCCACAGCACCCCGCCTGTAGACCAACATCACCAACAGACCCAAACGAGGCCCTATGAACTCTCAAAGCACCACAATACAACAGACGCCCACATCGCACCTGCGGCTGGGCATCGCACGCGCAGATATTACGCCGCCGGTCGGCATCTATCACCCCATGTGGGGCGCGGCGCGCCATCACCGCGCCACTGCCATCCATCGCCCTCTCTATGCCGATATTCTCTACTTTGCGCCACTGGCAGGTGATGGTGCGCCGTGGGTACAAGTGCAAATGGATATGGTCAGTCTTGGCTCGCGTGAACTCCAACAGAGGATGCGCGATGCCGTCGCCTCGGGTGCGGGTGTCCGCCCCGAACAGGTAATTCTCGCCTTTTCCCATACCCACGCAGGCGGGCTTTTTAGCCCCGACCGAGAGAATTTACCGGGCGGCGAGATGATCCTGCCCTATCTGGACGAGGTACAGGCCAGCCTACAAAGCGCCGCGCAAAAGGCCGCGGACGATCTCAGCGAATGTTATCTAACCTATGGTACAGGGCGCTGCAACTTGGCGGGAAACCGCGACTATTGGGATGAGGACAACCACATCTACACCTGTGGTTTTAACCCCGATGCGCCTGCCGATGATACGGTACTGGTCGTGCGCGCAACAGCCCCGGATGGAACCATGCGCGCATCCATTGTCAACTACGCCTGCCATCCCACCACCCTCGCTTGGGAAAACACCCAGATTAGCCCGGACTATGTCGGGGCCCTGCGCGCGACGGTTGAGGAAGCAACGGGCGCACCCTGCATCTTTACACTCGGAGCCTGCGGCGATCTGGGGCCGCGCCGCGGCTTCGTGGGCGATACGGTCGTGGCCGACGCCAACGGGCGTCAGCTAGCCTATGCAGCTCTTTCCGTACTGGCAGCAATGGACCCGGCGGGCCACGATTTCACCTATCGCGGGCCGGTGGTCTCTGGCGCAACCCTGGGAACTTGGCATCACATCGAGCAGGAGAAGTCACGCGCCAAGAATACACAACGTTTCGCCGGTGGGAGCAACGTCGTCGCGCTCATGCAAAAGGCGCTTCCCGACCCAGCGCAACTGGAAAAGGATCTGCACAGCTATTTGGCGCAGCAGGCAGAAGCGGATCAACAGGGCAATACGCTCGCGGCGCGTGATTTTGGAGCCCGCGCCGAACGTGCGCGCCGCTGGCTCAACCGCTTGCGCAATCTGCCCGAAGGTCCAACCTATCCATACACCTATACGGTGCGTCGCTTGGGGGACTCCTATTGGGTGAGCGTGGCGGGCGAGCCATACAACGCTCTACAAACAGAGGTGCGCGCCGCCTTCCCCAACCATCCCATCCTGATCACCGTCCTGGCGGGCGAAACTGGCGCTTCCTATCTGCTCGCCGCCGGGAGCTATGGCAAAGGGCTCTATCAAGAAGAGCCGGCAATCCTGGCTGCCGGTTGTTTGGAGGAGCTTACCGAGGCTGTAAAAAAGTCAATTGCCGAACTCCAGCGCGCGTAAACTACATTTCAGAACCTTCCCGGAAGCTGGGGAGCCCCTCTGGGCCGCTTCCGGGAAGGTCTACTACATAGCTATCACTTCATCCAGAATACGCCACGCCAAACGTTTCATCATGGGCTATCTCTGCCAACGGTTTGCGCTCTTTCCGACCCGCGCCTACTTTCTTTGCTGGATAGCCAAAAGGGATCACCGTCAAAACCATCTTCTCAGCAGGAATCCCCAATAACGCCTTGATCTCCGGCTTATTCATGTTGCCCACCCAATTCGACCCAATGCCTTCACCCCACGCGACCAGCATCATATCCTGTGCAGCGCGTGCCCCATCAATATAGCCCACCGGCGCATCCGGCACCACGACCGCAATCGCCAACGCTGCGTCGGCGATAAATGGCCCTGTGCTTGCCAGCGTCCCCAACTTCTGTAATGTATCCCGTGAACGCACGACCACAAAATCCCAATCCTGGCGATTGCGCGAACTGCCTGTCAATCGCGCCGCCTCAACAATGCGCGTCACCACCTCATCCGCAATCGGCCTATCTTGATAGACACGTACCGCCAACATACTCTTTACCGCGCTTGCAACATCCATCGCTACTCCCCTTTGCCTGACTCAAAACCGATCATTCCATACCATCCTCGTCGCCGCTGCGTTGGTCCCGACGGCGGCGCATCTCACTGCCGCGTACAATCGCCTTTTCACCAAAGCGCGCCCGCATGGCGCTCACCGTAGCCGTGAGCTTTTCTGTTCGCACATCGGGCGGATCAAAGAGTCCCATTTGGCGCGGCTGGTCTGTCAGACCGCTGACACCCACCCCAATCAAGCGCACTTTCTCTCCCGGCTGCCATAGGCGCACAAACAGTTGCCGCGCCACGGCATAGATCTGCTCACCATCGTCACCCGGTTGGTTCAGTGACATCTGGCGCGTCGGTGTCGTAAAATCCGACCAGCGCAACTTTAGTCTTACTGTGGTCGCGCACAGCCCACTGCGGCGCAGATCTCGAGCTACCCCGAGGGCTAACCCGTGAAGCGTGTGCAGCAATTCAGCCTCATCGCCCACATCACGCGTAAAGGTGGTCTCTTGGCTGATGGACTTCTTCTCCCGTTCCGTGACCACGGGCCGGTCGTCAATCCCCTGCGCTCGTATGACGAGATCGCGCCCCGTCTTGCCCAAAAGCAGTTCAAAATCATCGAGCGAGCGCCGCGCCAAATCACCAATCGTTCGCAGCCCATAATCCGCCAGCCGCTGCGCGGTCTTTGGACCCACCCCCCACAGCGCATCACAGGGCAGCGGGGCTAGAAAGCTCGCCTCATCCCCAGGGGCGACCACCGTAATCGCGCAAGGCGGGGTATCTCCGCTTGCCGCACCCTTGCCCACGGTGTTGGCAATCTTGGCAACCAGTTTGTTCGTCGCCACTCCCAGGGAACAGGGCAATCCCAATTCAGTGCGGATACTCTGCTGCAAGAGGCGTGCCAACGCTTCCGGCTCTTCTGTGCGCGCCGACAGATCCACGAATGCCTCGTCAATCGAAATTTGCTCCACCTGCGCTGTCAGGCGATGGACGCGCTCCATCACGCGCTGCGACATGGTGCGATAGAGACGGTGGCGAACCGGGACAACCAATAGGCCAGGACAGGCGCGCAACGCCTGTGACATGGGCATGGCGGAATGTACCCCTTGACGCCGCGCCGGATACGAGCAAGATGCCACCACCCCCCGCTCCTCTGGGCGACCTCCCACGGCAAAAGCGCGCCCAACCAGTGCCGGATTATGGAGTTCCTCCACAGCACAGAAAAAGGCGTCTAGGTCAAGATGCAGGATTTTGCGCGCCGTCATGGCCCCATTATACATCTTATATCCATTCGTTTCGAGCCCACCGCGAGCAAGACAAGGCTTGCGATTTCTTAACTAACGTTAGTTATGTTACGATTCTTGAATCGTAGTAGGATGTACCGTATAAGAACTCAATCAAGGAGTCCAAATTGGAACAACAGCCATTAATGTCCCTGCTGCCAGAAACGAAACTTGAAGCCGTTGAAAAAGGGCTGCAAAGCGCATTCTCCACAACCACTGTCGAGCGCATCGAACCGCTTGCGGGTGGACTTTCTACGGCGCTTGTCTACAAAATCATGGTGAAGGGCAAAGCCTATGTCCTCCGGCTGATCATGCACATTGATGCACTCAGCGACCCTATACGGCAATTTTCCTGTATGAACCTTGCTGCCGAAGCCGGTGTTGCCCCCCGTGTCTATTATTCCAGCGTAGAAGATGCCCTCTCGATCACCGACTTTATCGAAACGACAGCGATTGCGGGCCACTTTGCGACACATAATGATCTCTTGGTTGAACTTGCCAAGACGATCAAGGCGATTCATGCCACGCCGCTCTTTCCCAAGCTCGTCAATTTCCTGGACGGGGTCGATGGATTTATACAAGAGTTTAGGAATTCAAGAATGTTGCCGGAAAGCGCAACCGCGGAGCATTTTCGCTACTACGCCCAGATCCAACAGAGCTATCCGCGCCATGATCCGGATCTTGTTTCGAGTCATAATGACCTGAACTTCAATAATGTACTCTTTGACGGTGTGAAATTTTGGATCATCGATTGGGAAGCAGCATTTCAAAATGATCGCTATGCAGATTTGGCAAACATTGCCAATGCCTTTGTAACAAGCGATACCCAAGAGGAGATCTACCTCACCGCCTATTTCGGCACTCCGCCCACTACCTATCAACGGAGTCGCCTGTTCCTTATGCAGCAGGTGAGCCATATGTTTTATGCAATGCTGATGATGAAGTTCGCAGCCGCGCAAAAGCCTGCGGGTTGGGCTCATGATGACAACATGGATACCCCAACTCCTGCTGATTTTCGCAAGCAAATTGGCGAAGGCCAACTCTCAATGGCGACCTATGAAGGGAAACTGCTCTATGCAAAGGTTGTGCTAAACGAAGCATTGCGCAATATGAAAAGCCCCAGGTTTGCTAAGGCAATCCAAAAAATGAACTGTGAGGACTAAACTCTGTTACTATATAGCAGCTATGCAATCAATGTCTTCTATCCGGTACGACCTATTCGGCCCGCGCTTCAAAGCGGAAGCCTATCAAGTCTATGCGCGGCTGCGCGCCGAAGCACCCGTCTATCGACGTGTGAGCAGCAGCGGCAGCGGCGCAACCTGCTTCATCACTCGTTACGATGATGCAGTCGCGGTTCTGCGTGATCACAGACGCTTTGTCAAAGATGCGCGCAACACCATGACCCCTGCCGAGCAAGAAGCGCTGCCCGCCGAGCCGCCGCTGCTGAGTCTGCTGAGCCGCCATATGCTCAATGCCGACGGCACTCGGCATACACGGCTGCGCGCCCTGGTCAACAAAGCCTTCACCACGCGCATGGTCGAACAGCTTCAGGGACAGATCGAGCGTGTGGCGCACAACCTCTTGCATGCTGTCCACGCCAAAGGCAGCACCGACCTCATCGAAGCCTTTGCTTTCCCCTTACCCATTATCGTCATCGCCGAACTGTTAGGAGTACCGGCGCGCGATCGCAATCGTTTCCGCGCATGGTCCAATGCATTGGTTGCGCCTGCGCCGGACAGTGCGCGCAACGCGCAAAAGTTAGCCAAGTCCCGCCAGCTCATGCAGGACTTTATCTCCTATCTGCGCGCCATCTTCGCAGCCCGCCGCGCCCAACCGCGTGACGATCTGATCTCATCCTTGCTCGCCGCAGAAGAAGCGGGCGATGTCCTCAGCGAAGATGAACTTTTCAGCATGATCTTGCTGCTGATCGTGGTGGGCCATGAGACATCCGTCAATCTCATCGGCAATGGCACTCTTGCCCTGCTCCAGCATCCTGACGCGTGGCAGCAACTGCGCGCTACCCCATCGCTCCTGCCCAGCGCCGTGGAGGAAATGTTGCGTTACGACTGCCCAGTCGAGCGCGCGCCCATGCGCTATGCGGCTGAAGATAGTGAAGTCGCAGGTGTCACCATCCGCCGCGGCGATGCGGTTAGCGTAGTTCTAGGCAGCGCCAACCGTGACGCCGCCCAATTCACCGCGGCGGATAGCTTCAACATTACCCGCGACCCCAACCGCCATCTTGCCTTTGGGCATGGCGTCCATTACTGCCTGGGTGCAGCCCTGGCGCGCCTGGAAGGACGCATCGCCATCCAAGCCCTCCTAGAGCAGACGCCCGATCTTCATCTCGCCATCCCCGCCGACCAGTTGCGCTGGCGCACGCACCCGATCATGCGCGGCCTCAAACGCCTGCCCGTTGCCTGGACGCCTGCTCCCTAGCCTACTCCTCAAACCGCACCTCATATCCCTTTGCATCAACCTCCACAAAGTGCGCTAATGCTTCCCCTTCCTCGCGCAAAGCCTGTCGATCCGGCTGGGTCAACGGCCCAAAGGGTTGAATCACGAGTGAGGCAAGCCCTTTCTTCTTCTCAACCTTCCAAGCGCCAGCCACAAAGCCATCAACCAGGATCGTTGCGCTCACCCGCAAGCCGGGCAAATAGACCTTCTTGCGAAACTCATCAGCGACGACGCGCGTACGATTCGAATGAGAGAGAAGCAAATTATCAAACTCAGGCAGAAAACGCACCGGCACAGGCAGATCGGGAGCGGGCAGCGGCATCTGCGAAAGGTCAAACAACTCAACGCCCTGCTCATCGCGGTAGGTCACGAGTTCAGGCCGCAGCGTCTCGAAAACTTCTTTCAGCTTGGGCAAGCCCGACCAGGTTTGCATATCCGTCACGCGCGCCGGACCAAACGCAGCCAGGTAGCGCAGGATTAAACCGCGCAGATCCTCCTCAGTTGGAAGCGGCTGGTTGAGCCACGATTCTGCCAGGGTGAATTGTGGGTTGCCAGGATAGCTCCAGCCCTTGCCAACCGGCACCTGAATCAGCGGCAGGTGGGTTCGCACGCCATAACGCAAAGGCCCTGGTTCATGACCTGGCAAGGCATCCATCAACATCGCCGTGATCTCGGCAAAGGTGCGCGGTGCTTCGGCAATATAGGGGCGTGCCACGGCAACCAGCTTCTCTACATCAAATTTGCCCTTTAGCTCTTTGAAAATCCCATCAAAAGCGTTGGTCAATACCGGCTGCAAGGTGGCTCGAAAGCGCAGATAATCCGCCGCGGTGAAAAGGTGGAGCGTGCTGCGCATCAACGTCGCCTTGACCACTGTCCGATCCTCGATCAGCCGGGCCAACTCCTCACGACGAAAGTCGCGCAAGCGCGTCCACAAGCCGACATAGGGCGGCATCGCTTGCTGCGCCTGTAGACCGACCAGCCGCTCAACTGCTTCCGGCGCGCCCAATGTGGCCCGCTCCAGGAGCAACTGGCGCGCCAACGTCGCCCGGTTCAATTCACGCAGTGTCAAGACACGATCCGCCATGTTTAATCTCCTTCACATCGGTTCATTTTGTCCCACAGGGGAAAGCTATCACAGGTAGCCTATGCCGAGAAGCCGGAAAGCGCGTCATTTGGTTTCCCTCGCAAATTTGGCAATTCTCTCTCCCATGACTATGATCTATTATGCAAACTATCTGGCAATCACAAACGCTCTATTTTTTGCTTGATGGAACTGTCTTGATCAACGAAGAGCCACTCTACACCTCTGAGTTTGTTGCACAGCCTTAGTTTGTGCGAAAATATACAAACAATTACGGTCAATCATGCATCCCGCGGCTATCATCTAACCATACCCACGACTACGAACAATACAAGAACGAATAAAATTTAGAACCAATACAATTGAGACACGATAACTTCAGCCATACAACGGGCATCGCCCCAGGAGATGTTATGCAAAGGCTTATAGCTCTACTCATGATGTTGGCACTCTTGGCAGCATGCACTACACCGACCACGGCTCCAACCACGGCACCGGCTCCTGCGGTGGAAGCCCCGGCAGCAGAGGCGACACCCGCTGAAACGCCTCAAGATGCAGCGTCAGAGCTACCCCTGGTACGGGTCGGGCATGTGCCTGTCACCATTTATGCCCCCCTCTTTGTTGCCGTCGAAAAGGGCTATTTTGAGGAAGAAGGGATGCGCGTAGAGCTACTACCCGTTGAAGGCGGCACTGATAATGTTGTCCAAGTCTCTGCAGGCAATTTTGATGTGGCGGGGGGTGGCATCGGCGCGGGGATGCTCAACGCCGTCGCGCGTGGCATCGAGTTTGAGATTGTCGCGCCCTTGCACACAGAGCGCCCCCCCTTGACCAGCCCCTTAGTGGTCAGCAAGGCGCGCTACGATAGCGGCGAACTCACCACAGTAGCCGACCTCGCAGGCAAGAAGGTCTCCACCAATTCTAAAGGCGCGGCCACCGAGTATTGGCTCTGGCGTGCGCTCCAACAAGGTGGCCTGGATTTTCCCGATGTAGAAGTGTTGGGTGTCGGTTTTCGTGATGTGCCCCCGGCCCTGGAAAGTGGCTCGTTGGACGCCGCCATTTTGGGGGAGCCGCTGGCAACGCTGGCGGAAGATCAGGGATTGATCACCCGTTTGAGCCAGGACTTTATCGATGGCTTTACCTCCACGGTCATCTACTATAACAAAGAGTGGTCCACAGCCAACCCTGAACTTGCCGCGGGCTTTGTCAAGGCTTATATCCGCGGCGCGCGCGACCTCAATGGTGATGCCTGGTATGACCCGGAGAACCTCGCCATTATCGAAAAATACACAGGCGTTCCGGCAGAGGTTGTAGAGCGCGCCAATCGTTCCTATCATGATCCCAATGGCGCAGTCCCCCTGGAGGACATGATGGAGTTGCAACGCTTCTTCGCCAGCGAGGGCCAATTGAGTTTTACGGAGCCCATAGACATGAGCCAGTTTGTCAACACCAGCTATGCCGAAGCCGCGGTCGAGGAATTGGGCGGCCCCGTGGATTGGGAATAGCATGATCCAGACCCATCAACTCACCAAAACCTTTATCGGCCCCGACAATCGCGAGTTCCACGCGATGGGGCCGGTTGATATGCACGTTGAAGACGGTGAGTTTGTCTGTATCGTTGGGCCAAGCGGCTGTGGCAAGAGTACACTGCTGCGTATTCTGGCAGGGCTGGATCGGCCCTCCGAAGGCACGCTCGAAATCCACGCCGACGAAAGCAGCAGTCGCCCGGTCAACAGCATGGTCTTTCAGGGTGATTCGACCTTCCCCTGGCTCACGGTGCATGAGAACGTCGAGTATGGCTTGCGTATGCGCGGCGTTGGCTATCGCAGCCGCGAACAGGTGGTGGCACGCATGTTGCAAATTGTGGGCTTGGCGGGCTTTAGTGAAGCCTATCCCTACCAGCTTTCGGGCGGGATGCGCCAGCGGGTCGCGCTGGCGCGTGCCTTTGCCAATGATCCCCAAGTGCTGTTGATGGATGAGCCTTTTGGCGCGCTCGATGCCCAAAACCGCATCCTGCTCCAAGACGAACTGCTGCAAATCTGGGAGCAGACAAGCGACGGCAGCCGGCGCAAAACCATTCTCTTTGTCACGCACTCGATTGACGAAGCCATCGTCCTTGCCGACCGCGTACTGGTGATGAGTTCTGTTCCAGGGCAGATCAAAGCGACAATCCCAATTCCCTTTGCGCGCCCCAGGCAAACCTATGAATTAAAGCGTGATCCGCTCTTTGGGGAATTGACCTATACCATCTGGGAGGCACTGCGCGACGAAGTGGACGCCGCGCGTGCCGCCGAGACTCGCTGATGCACGCCATCCATAAGCACACATCATGAAAAATCGTCTGCTCTACTTCATCTCGCCCCTGGCGCTTTTGGTCATTTGGGAGCTATTGGTCGCAACGAGTCTGCTGGATCGGCGTTTTTTCCCGGCACCCAGTGAAGTATTCGTGCGCCTGGTAGAACTGCTGCGCGACGGCACATTGGTCACTGCCACCGTCGTCACACTGCGGCGCATGACCGTCGGCTTTCTGCTGGCGACGATCCCCGGTGTGCTGATCGGCCTGGTCATGGGCATGAGCCGCACCACGCGCATCATCTTGTCGCCCTTGATCTCCTCACTCTACCCCGTCCCCAAGATCGCCCTTGTGCCAATGGTTGTGATCTTGTTTGGCATTGGTGAAGCCAGCAAATATGCCATTGTCGTTATCTCTGTCTTCTTCCTCGTCGTCATCAACACAATGGCGGGCGTGATGAATGTGGAAGAACGTTATTTCGACATTGCGCGCAACAACGGCGCACGCGGCTGGGACTTGGTCAGGAGCGTGGCGCTCCCCGCCGCACTGCCCAGCATTTTGACCGGGATCAATCTGGGGTTGGGCTTTGCGCTGACGGTGATTGTCGGTACAGAATTGCTGCTGCCCCAGGGCGGCATTGGCGCGCTCATCTGGCAAAGCTACCAGCTTTATGACATCGCCACGATCTTTGCAGGGCTGATCGTGGTAGCGGTGATTGGCTGGGTCTTTAACACCTTTATGCTAGAGCTAGAACGGCAGCTCCTCCCCTGGCGCGTCGTCCCCAGCAATCGCCGCGTCCGCCGCCTTGAAGACGAACCCAGGCTGCGTCGTTTCGTCCGCACATGGTGGCTGGCCCTGCGTCCGCTCAGTTTTACCGCCAGCGTTACCCCCGTCGTCTTAGGGGGTGTTTTGGCTGCCTATGATGGCGCGTGGAACTGGTGGCTCTTTGCCGTGACCCTGATCGGCTCCGTGTCGATTCACGCCGGTACGAACCTCATCAACGACTATTACGACTACAAAAAGGGCGCAGATACACAGGAGACGTTGGGGCCAAACCGCGCGCTCAAGGATGGCATGCTGACGCTCCAGCAGGTCTTTTGGGGGGCCATCTTCTGTTTTGCGCTGGGCTCCGGTCTAGGTCTCTACCTGGTTGCCACCCGCGGTCTTTTTATTCTCTACTTGGGCATCTTCAGCGTCTTGGCAGGCTGGTTTTATACCGCTGGCCCGGCGGCTTTTGCCTATACCGGCCTGGGTGAAATTGTGGTCTTTCTCTTTATGGGGCCGGTCATCGTCCTGGGCAGCTACTTTGTCCTGACCCAAACCATCTCTCCCGCCGTCATTTGGATGGCTGCGCCCGTGGGGTTGCTCGTGGCTGCACATCTCCACGCCAACAACATGCGCGACCTGGAGACAGACCGCGCCAACAATAAACGCACCCTCGCCAACATTCTGGGTCGCCAAGCCAGCCGTTGGGAGTATACGATCTTAGTGGGAGGGAGCTACCTCCTGCTCGTCGTGTTGGTGCTGCTGCGGATTGCGCCCCCCTATGTGCTGCTCGCCCTGTTAACCCTCCCCAGCGCCATCACCCTGATTCGATCCGCATCCATCCACGACGCACCGGCGCGGCTCAACAAGGTACTGCGCGGCACTGCCAAGTTGCATGAACGTTTCGGCTGGCTGATGATCTTGGGCGTGATCGTTGCTATTGCAGCCCAAGTCGCCTAAAATAAGGCTATCATCCGCGATCAACTTACCATCCGCAAGGAGACAAATTTATGTCAACCGACAAACAGTACAAGGTGCGTGCCGTCCATTGCGACCACCGCGCTAGTGACGAAGAGGTCTACGAAGCCCTCAAACGCGCCACCGATCCACTGACCGAAGCCTGGGCCAAGCTTGCCAAAGCCAAGCGCATCGGCATCAAATTCAACCAGGACAAGCCGGTAGATCGCTGGGTCTTTGCCCACGGGCAACTGCAACAGTTGGTCAGCGCCAAAGTCGCGCGCGCTGTGCTGCGCCTCCTGCGCGAGCGCACCAATGCCGAGATCATCCACACCGATGTCAGCTTCTACGCCATGTATGAAGGCACCGATCCGCAGGTCACCGGCACTGTGCTGCCCCTTCTGCGCGAATTCGGTGTCACCCACGTAGACGGCACGAAGCCCCCCTATCGTACGGTCAGCGTGCCCGGTGGCGGGCAAATGTTCCGCCAATACCTCCTGCCCGAAAGCGCGGTCGATGTCGATGAGTTCATCTCCGTCTCGAAGATTAAAAACCATGCCTTTATGGGCATTACGTTGACGCTCAAGAACCTTTTCGGGCTGATGCCTGGTGAGCCGGAGGGTCATACACGCACCTACTATCACCACCTTGTGCGTATGCCCTATATGCTGGCAGACCTCGGACGTATCTTTAACCCCGCGCTCAACATTGTGGACGCGCTCATCGGCCAAGCGGGCCGCGAATGGGGCAATGGCCGCGACGAAAGCCCCACCCAGACCCCCAATACCTTGATTGCGGGCGACCATACCATTGCAACCGATGCCTGTGGTGGCTACCTCATGGGGCATGACCCCCAAAGTGACTGGCTCACCCCGCCCTATCACCGCGACCGCAACTCGCTCCTCGTCGCTGCCGAACAGGGTTTTGGCACAGTTAACTTGGATGAAATCGACTTCCAATCGGAGGTGCAGCGTCCCATCGGCCAATTTTACGCTGCACTGACCGATTCCATGTCCACGGTTGTCAGTTGGCGGCGCACGACCGCCGAGCAGGCGCTTCATTACCAAGACAACCAGCGCAAGTATGTGGACAAATATGCTGGTGAATACATCTTGCTGCAAGCAGGCGAAGTGCGCTGGCACGACCCTGTCAGCGACCTCAAGGGCAGCCGCCGCGTTCTCGCTGGAGACCGTCCCGACGAGGCGATGTGGCTCAAGCTCGTCGATCCCGACGAAGCCGAAGGGGAACACTACGAGGTTTATGAAACCGCGCTCAAACAAGCCCGCGCCGCCAAAATTCCTGTCGAAGCCTAGCCGCTAGAGCAACAAAGAGGGGATGAATAGCACTTCCAGCGCGCCATTCATCCCCCTTTTTTGGTGAACACCCTCCTGGAAGCTCCGAAGCTTCCAGGAGGGTTATATGTCGAGAAGCGTACTTTGCCGCGCAGTGCGTCTCTGGTACGGATCAAGCCGTAATTGGCGTAGTAACGGATTGCACATACGCGCGGAAGCGGTCAGAAAGTCGCTTGGTGATTGGCCCAGGTTTGCCGCTGCCAATCACATGCTCGTCAATCTGCACCACCGGCAATAGCTCCTTTGTGGTGCTGGTCAGGAAAGCTTCGTCCAGCACCCCCAGATCATGATAGTGGATAGGGCCTTCCACAATCTCAAGCTGCCCCTCCGCCACTTCTAACACAACCTGGCGTGTAATCCCCTTCAATACCCCCTCGCGCGGCGTGATGAGCAGATTGCCACGCACGACAAAGAGGTTGGCGCGTGTGCCTTCGGTCAGCCGGTCCTGGTCATCCAGATAAATCGCTTCAACCGCGCCTGCCTTGCTCGCATCTTTCATCGCCACGATTGCGCCGATATAATTCAGACTCTTGACCGTTGGCATCGTACGTGGAACCAACGTGCTCGTCGCCTTGCTGCCTTCTACATAATAGTGGGCAGGATAGGTCGTGATTGGATGCACCATCACGACCAGCGAAGGATTGCCCTGGGGCGTCATGTAATTATCAGATGGCCCGCCCGTCACCACAATCCGGATCGAAGCATCAGCAATGTCGTTGGCTGCATAGGTTCGCAATACGACATCTTCTAATTCTTCCGTACTCCACGGCAGCCCCAGACCGATTTGGCTGGCAGAGCTTTCCAGGCGCCTGATATGATCGCGCAGCCGGAATGGCGTCTTGCCATACGTCCGCAACAAATCAAAAATACCATAACCCCGTACAATTCCCAGGTCGTTGAGTGGCAATGCGGCCTGCGTCGCGGGCAAAAATGCGCCGTTCACATAATAGGTGATCTCACTCATCGCTACACCTCTTGCCTATTCTATAAGAACCAAACGTCGCTTGGCGGCATGACAAAGCAGCCCCCCTCTCAGCCGATTATAGCCCGATTCATAACGCATGCCAAACAGTTGCTGAATTCTATACTCAGCAAAGACAAGCTCAGGGCGCAAACAGCGGCGGCACACTCGTGTGGAATTCGGTCTCCTGCTGATATGCCTTTGTCACTGCCAACAGGCGTGCCTCATCGTCTAGCTGGCCGACAAAGCTGACGGATGAGGGCAGCCCATCCCCGCGGAAACCATTGAGCAGCGTCACCACCGGATGACCGCTCAAATTCGTCACCCAAACATTGTCGCCTTCAGCCGGTGCAACATACAGATCAACTTGAGCCATCGTCATCACCATTGCCTCGATCAACTGCCGCCGCAGCCGTTGCACCTGGATATATTCCACCGCAGGCACGAGGCGCGCCACACGAAACTGGTTAGCCCAATATTTCTCCCCTTGGCGGATCAGAAGATCGTCTCTGTTGCTGCGCGTCAATTCATCAAATGCTGCGGCGGCTTCCACATAGAGGATCATTTCCAGCGCATTCAAGGGAAACGCGGGTAGTTGCAGCGGCACCAGCTCGGCCCCGGACGCGGCCAGAACGGCCAATGTCTCCTTGTTGAGTGCCTGCGATGGGCCGTCTGTCTCAAACTCGTTTGCCAAATAGCCAATGCGAAACTTTGAAAGGTCAACAGCCGGTTCCCAGGCAAAGGGCACATCCACCACAGCACTGTCATGCCGATCCGTCCCGCGAATGGCATCAAAGACCAGGGCGCAGTCCCCCACTGTCCTGCACATCGGGCCAACTTTATCCAGGGTCCAACTCAGGGTCATCGCCCCGTGGCGGCTGATTCGTCCAAAGGTAGGCCGCAGCCCTGTCACGCCACAGGCACGCGAAGGCGAAATAATCGAGCCATTGGTCTCTGTGCCGATGGCAAAAGCCACCAGCCCTGCTGCTGTCGCCGCCCCCGAACCGGCAGAAGAACCGCTGGAGCCCTTTGTCAAATCCCAGGGGTTTTTCGTCTTGCCCCCATACCAAACATCATCCCAGGCCAAGCTGCCCATGCTCAACTTTGCCACCAGGATCGCACCCGCATCGGCCAGCCGCTCCACCACGGTCGCATCCATCTCAAGCATCTGTCCACGATAGGGGGGTGCGCCCCAACTGGTGGGATAGTCACGCGTGGCAAAGAGGTCTTTGAGCCCATAGGGGATGCCATGCAGCGGCCCGCGGTAATGGCCCGCGGCAATCTCGGCATCCGCTTGCGCGGCCTGCCGCCGCGCCAACTCCTCGGTCAACGTCGCGACACAGGCCAACTGTGGCCCATAATTCTTGAGACGTGATAGATACATCTCCGTCAATTCACACGCGCTGACCTGGCGCGTACGCACCAATTCTGCCAGCGCCACCACAGGATAAAAGGCCAGTTCCTCCAAGCGATCCGGTCGCGTCACGCGCAGCGTTTCCGAGTTACGCAGGGGCAGCGCACGAGGCCCTTGTTGGCCTGGCAGCCGTGGATCAAAATGAAACGCCGGCTGCGCAGCGTTACCCAATTCCAACTCGCGCACCGTTTCATAGTTCGCGTAATTGAGGTTGACGGCATAGGTCATCAACTCCGCCTCAGACGCCGTAAAATCCAACCCGACCACTCGCCCCGCAACCTGGATCATTTCGGCATCTACCGCCGACGCGACTTCGGGTTGCTCCGTGTCACCGGAGGACGCTTGCTGTTGGCTCATAACACTCCTATCCACTCGGATCATTTCCAGCGAAACCGGCACTGCGAAACTGGTAACTGTACATTCGGCCATTGTACCTGATGGCCTGGACATTTAGTAGTAAGACCACGACAGATTGTTGACCCCTCCTCGTCTTGCCAACCCCAGGGCAAGCGGGTATCATGGCGATCATGCCTCTGCCGCTGGTCTTTCATCCCGATTTTGTCTCCGAACTGCCGCCTGGACATCGTTTCCCCATGCCCAAGTTTGGCAAAATTTACCAACAACTGGTACGCAACGGCATCGCCACCCTCGATCAATTCCATTGTCCCCCGCGCGCGTCGCGTGAGCAGTTGGAATTGGCCCATTCCGCTGACTATGTAGATGCTTACTGCAACGGCACTCTGGACGACCGCGCCATGCGTCGTATCGGCCTCCCCTGGAGTCCCGCGCTGGTCAATCGCACCTGTACTGCGGTCGGTGGCACGCTCGTAGCCGTCGAGTTGGCCCTCGAACAAGGGCTAGCCGCCAGCACCGCCGGAGGCACTCATCACGCACACCGGGACTTTGGCTCCGGCTTCTGTATCTTTAACGACCTAGCCGTCGCCGCGCGCCATGCCCAAAGCGCGCTGGGCATTGAGCGCATTCTCATTGTCGATCTCGACGTGCATCAGGGCGATGGAACGGCAGCCATCTTTGCGAATGATCCCAGCGTCTTTACCTTATCGCTCCATTGCGGCGACAACTTTCCATTTCGTAAACAGAGCAGCGATCTCGATATCGAACTGCCGGTTGGCATGGAAGATGATGCCTATCTGCGCACGCTGGCAGCCACACTGCCTGATCTTCTAAGCCACTTCCGGCCCGACCTTGTCTTGTATGATGCAGGCGTCGATCCCCACCGTGACGACAAGCTAGGCAAGTTGGCGCTGAGCGATGCAGGCCTCTTTGAGCGCGACCGGTCTGTGCTGGAGATGTGTATCAGCCGTGGTATTCCTGTTGCCTGTGTCGTGGGCGGTGGCTATGACCAGGACATCGACCGTTTGGCCCAGCGCCACTCTCTTGTCCACCAGGCCGCAACAGAAGTCTTTCAACACCACCGGCTCTGATCAGCAGCGAACGCTGTCGCAAAAATTCAAACGGCTGCATCTCTTGATATTTGTATTTCTCATCTTGATATTTCCCATAACGGTAACTCCACCATGAGCGCTACGCCCAACGACTGGCAGCAGCAAAATCTCGAAGCAATCTACGCTCGTCTTCAGCCCTTGCGCGAGTTAAAGGAGGGGACGATCTACACAGAACCCTCCGGCATCCATTTCCATGTGATCATCAAGAGCGATTCCTCGCTCTGTTTTCTGCTCATCGAACAGACCGACCCGGATACAGGCGTCATCCAGTCGGAAATCGACCTGGATCAGCCGCTGCGCTTGATGGAGTCCTATACACAAGCCATGCTGCTGGGACTGATCTGGCATCCTCAGCCCAGCCGTGTCTACATGGCGGGGTTGGGTGGGGGTCGCGTCCCCTTGCTCTTACACCACTATCTGCCCACGCTCCAACTTGACTGTACGGACATCGATCCGGCCATTGTCGAGATCGCCAAACAGTTCTTTGGCATCCAGCCCGATGAGCGACTGCATGTGGCGATTGAAGACGGGCGTCAATGGTTGGCAACGCGTTCAACGCTCTATGACATCATCTTTTTAGATGTCTTTTTGGACAACGGCTATTCCCCCTACCGCATGACCACAGTCGAATTCTTTGAACTCTGCCGCAGTCGTCTTGTGCCTGGCGGCGTCGTCGTGATCAATCTCCTGGCAAACGACCCTTTTCTCGCAGCCAAAGCCCATACGCTGGACGCGGTCTTTGGCCATGTCTATTCTTTCATCGACCCAGGTGAAAACGTCATTCTCTTTGCGACTGCCGGTAACAAGCTCGACGCCGACCTCCTACGGAGCCGAGCCGCAAAGCTGGACGCAATCCACGCCTTTCCCTTCCCCTTTCGAGAACTCGGTGAGCGTGTCAATCTGGGACTGGGCGACCTGACAACAGCGGCGGCATCTGCGCCGCTACTGACCGACGCCGACCCGCCGCCTGGCTATTTCGACACGCTACCCTCTTTTGATGCGCCCTATAGCGAGGTCGCACCCGATCTCCCCTGTCCCTGTGGTTCAGGGCTTCCTTACGCGAATTGTCACGGCGCAGAGGCGAATCAGCCGCGCACCAGCTAAATCTTCGCGCTCTCCAACGCTGCCGCCTGCAACTTAAATAGCTGCTGGATCCCCATCTCGGCCAAAAGCAACATGGCATTGAGGGCAGCGCGGCTAAAAGGTTCGCCCTCCGCTGTGCCTTGTACCTCAATAAAACGCCCATCCGCGGCCATTGCCACATTCATATCGACATCCGCCGCCAGGTCCATCTCATAGTCCAGATCGAGCGCGGCCTTGCCTTTGACAATCCCCACGCTAACCGCGGCGACGGCCTGTGTCAACGTGCCTGCCGGCACGATCTTCTTCTTCTCCAGCCGGCGCAGTGCCAGCGCCAACGCCACATAGCCACCGGTGATCGACGCTGTACGCGTACCTCCATCGGCCTGAATCACATCACAGTCTACAATAATCTGGCGCTCGCCAAGTTTCGCCAAATCCACCGCGCCGCGCAGGCTGCGTGCGATCAGGCGCTTGATCTCCTGCGTGCGTCCCTTAGGTGTCAGGGTCTCGCGCTGATTGCGCTGTGCCGTGGCGCGCGGCAGCATGGCATATTCCGCCGTAATCCAGCCGTGGCGATCCTTGCCTGTCTTGAGCCAGCGCGGCAAATTGTCTTCAATGGTAGCATTACACAATACTTTGGTCTGGCCCATGCTGATTAAGACCGAACCTTCAGGATAGACAACATAGTCTAGCTCAAAATTGACAGGGCGCAGTTCATCCAAAGCGCGTGTTTGCTCTGCCACCAGTTTTTCCTTTCGTGCTATGTACGTGCGTTGTAGTTGTGGTAATTGTGTATTCAGTGCAGAAACCACCTGCTGCCATTATCGCCGAAAGCACGCGTCCACGCTACCGGCGCAAGGCAACAAAAAACCCTTCCGCATACGGAAGGGTTGAGGTGGAGCTAAAGGGACTTGAACCCTTGACCTCTACAATGCCATTGTAGCGCTCTCCCAACTGAGCTATAGCCCCAAGCAATCGTCATACGAATATCAGTCGCAACTGCTTGTCGACGAATTTTTGTCTGTCGCCCTATTCTATTGTTTCTCACGACCCTGTCAAATTCTACTGGTTCAAATCGCTCTTGGCAGATTCAAGCCTGACAGGAGTGGAGCTGAAGGGATTTGAACCCTTGACCTCTACAGTGCGATTGTAGCGCTCTCCCAGCTGAGCTACAGCCCCGTGTGCGTTGACAGAAGTCCAGTATAGCAGAAGGCTTGCTCCTGGTCAAATTCGCCTCGAAATTGGCGGAACATATTCTCATGCCCTCCCGTCTCCCTAATAGAAGGTCACCCTGATAAAACCTGGCGAAAGCGACAGGTTGTGCGGTGTCCGATGTGGCAGTACAAAGACTGGCACGAACGCCGTTCCGGTTGCTATACAAAATTGCTATCATTGAGACAGAACAACAAACAGCGTTGCTAGAGAACATCTTAAAGAACAGACCGAACGAAGCGTAGGAAACCGGTCTGACTTATAGGTTAATAGAGTCAAACAACCATTACGTGTACCTGTTAGACTCATGCACAAGACGGGTTATTTACCCGCAGCGGAAATAGAGGAGAAGCTGAATGAACGCTCGAAAAATCGCCATAATCGTCCTAACCCTTGTCCTGATTGGTGCAGTCTTTACCGGTGCCGTGAGTGCGCTCAACGGCAGCCCCGCGCCAGTCGTACGCACCCAACTGGCGAACGTGCGCGACTTCAACGCAGTAGCAGCCGAAGCCGATAGCTATGCGGTGGACGGCGGCGTGCTCTTTAAAGGGCAGCCCGGCTCTTGGACACAAGTCGCCACCCCAGAACAGGTCATCGTCAGTGCGGTCGCGGTGGATAGCAAAGACCCCAGCATTGTCTACATCGGTGCCGCCAACGAAATGGCAATTTTCCGCACGATGGACAATGGACGTAGCTGGCTGCGTATTCCTTTGAACGATAGTTATGTCGGTGGTGTCACCGATATTGCGGTAGATGGCGCGCAACGCATCCTTTATGTCGGCACAGATACCGCCGGGCTCTTCCGCATGCGTGATGTCGGTTCAAGTGTCATCCTGAGCGGTCACCTGCTGCTTGATGCCCCCGTCTTGGAAGTTGTCGCCGACAGCACAGGCAAGGGCATGGCCTTCGCTCGTACAGAATGGAATCTGTACCGCGCCGAGAACTATGGTCTTGCATGGGTTGCCGTTGGCAACTTGCAGAGCGCGCCGACAGCGGTTGCCATTGCCAACACCGATCCTGCCAAAGTTTATGTCGGCACGATGGATCGCGGCCTCCTTGTCAGCAACGATGGCCGAGAGTGGGCCACTGCCAACGACGGGCTGAACTTCGTTCCCGGTTCGCGCCTGATGGTCAAGGCCCTGGCAATCGACCCGGCCCAGCCTGAAGTCATGTATGTCGCGACAAGCTACCTGTATGGGACGAGCGAGATTCATGAGGCCGCGGCGGGCGTTGCGCTCAGCACCGATGGCGCGCAGGCTTGGTCGCCCATCAACGAGGCTGCGAACCTGGCTGTTGCCGAACTGCTGCCCGTCAGCGGTCTGATAGGTGGGGTCTATGCCCTGACGACCGACAGCCGCACACCGATGGCCCTGGGCAATGCCCCTGTCATCACCGAGGTTGCGGTCGCAGCCCAGCCGGTCGCCCAGCCCGAAACGAGCGTTACCAGCGTCTTGGCCTGGATCATCGCTGGCCTGGCTGCCCTGGCACTCATCTTCGCCGTTGCGATGGACCTGCGCAGCCGCCGTCCCGAACTGGAGCGCCCTATGGAGCCCAGCACAATTCGCAACCGCTAACAGTTAGATGTAGAAACAGCAAGGGCCTTCCGGCTGACCGGAAGGCCCTTTTCTTTACCCCTTCCCGGAAGCTTCAGACTTCCGGGAAGGTCACTTCTCCTTACGAGACAGTTCTTAATACACATCCTCTAACTTGATCAGCGCGCCGCCAGCACGCAACCCCACATATACCTGATTGCGGCTCTCGTCAATGGCAATGGCAAAGGGATCCGTACCCAATCCAACCGATCCAATCTCAACCACCGTCACGACATCAATCACTGATAAGGATGCCGCACCCGTGTTGACATTGAACAGGTTGGCGGTTGCGCCATTCAACGCCAATGCCGTACCGCCTACATCCGGCAGGTTGATATCGCCACCACTGGGCATGATCTTGGGCGAGCCAGCTTGCCCCCAACTGTCGTTGTCCTTTGGCTCCCAAACATCCATGAGCCAGTTGCTTTGCGCATCTGCCCGCAGCGCAAAGAGGCGGTTGTTGGTAGCGCTGTACTCGATCTCAAAGTATTGCCGCCCATCGTCGGACTGTGGCCCCAAGAACGATTGCCATGAGCCATTGACCAAGCGCAGCATCGTCAGGCTCCCCGAATCGCGGTGGCTGATAAAGATGCGCTGATTCACGCCATCGGCGGCAATGCCAAACGGCCCGGAGCCGACGCTGCTGATATCCTGAACCAGACTCAAGCCATTGATGATGGCGACCCGGCTGCCACCGCGCACCAGCACAAAGACCGTATCCGTACCCGGTAGATATTCGACCAGGGATGGATTCGTGCCAACCGGGATTGTCGCCAGCAAAGCCAGGTTTGTCCCGTCATAGACACGCACATCCCCACCCACAAAGCTGCTTACATAGACACGGTTGGTTTGCTCATTGACCGCGATCCCCCACGGCTGCGCGCCGGTTGTCGTGCGTGTCAACACTTCGTTGCTGACGGGATCGACCATCAGCAGTTCATCCGGGTCGCGTGCCACAACATAGAGCCGGTTCAATGTCTCGTTCACCGCCAGCGCCTTGATCTCATTGGCAAGCGGACAGCCAGTGGGCGGTGGACACGGCTCAATCGTCTCCGGCTTGACGATCCATGGCAGATAGAGAATCGGCACCTGCACGCGCGCCGAATCGGTATCAGTGACCACTTGACCAAACAAATCTACCGCCGTCACTACGGCAACATTGGTTGTGGTTCTCGTAATCACGCGTGAACAGGTATAACTCCATACCTCGGCCACTTGCAGCAGACCATCGCCATCCACATCACCACTGGCAGGCCCAACCGCACACTGGTCGTCGAGCAACTGCACATCTGTCAGCACATTCGAGCCGCTGTTCTCAACCGTAAAGGTGTAAACCACCGATGTGCCGGGCTGCACCCAGGGCTGGCTAACGGTCTTTACAAGGTCAATCGCGGGTAGAGGATTGAGGTCTATCGGCGTTTCCACTTCCGGCCTGCGCTCCTCACCCTCTGCGCGTACTATAGCCACGTTACGGATACGATCAATATCAGAGGGCAGCGGATTGTCGAGCAAAACGGCAAAGGTCACGGTAAAGAGCCCATTCACCGGCAGATCGCCCAACGCAATCCCCCCTTCATCCAGCGGGAACGGCGTGCCAGAGTCATTGTCGGGCACTGCCAGCGTACCTGTGCCTGTGTTGACCGTCGTGCTTGTCAGTACATAGCTGGTATTCGCCGGAACTGTGTCGCTGATGGTCACGCCATTGATCGGCACACGGCTTGCATTGCGAATGAGTACCGTGTAGAGAATTGTGTCGCCGCCATCCGCTCTGCCGTCGCCATCAAGGTCCACGATGATGTCAGCCGCCTTGCCCGCCTCAAAGGTGGCGGCTGGAGGGGCTGTCGTACCCAGGTCAAGCGCGGGCGGGCCAGGGGAAGAAATATCCGGGTCCTGTCCCCACGCCGCGGCCAGGATGGAGGTAGGAACTTCGTTAGCAACATCTGAGCAGACATAGAGCAGTGTTCCGGTCTGATCGCCATCGGGATCAAAGACCCTTGCGTTCTGGAGCTCCGCCAGATCCAGCCGCAGATCATAGTGGAAGCCATTGCCATCGGTCAGGGCTCCCACATTATCGCTGTTAAAGTCAACGCAGATCTGCACAGTGCCACCGTCATCAACGGCAGTCACCCAGACCGGGCTGCTATTTTCGCTCCCTGGCTCATCCGGATCTTTGCCGACACCCCAACCGATCAATACCTGTGTCGTCAACTGCTCCTGGGGGATCATGGCAAAGCCCCAATCGCCCTTTGAATCGAATGTATCCTCCGTATCGACTGCCGCAATTGCAGCAAAGGGCCTGCCATCCACAGAGGCAAATCGAGCCCCCGAACCGACGGGCAGCAGCATCGAACCGCTGCTCATCGCCGGAATCACGCTGGTCAAAACAGCGCCGCCCATAATCGTGCGCGTGACGGTCAGGGGCTCGCTGTGCGGGTTGTACATGAACGCACGCGCACCGTGTACCGGGCTGGCGCTTACGGGGCTGTAATAGGTATTGCTCCACTGCTCTTCGGGAAAGAGGACGAAGGTACGCCCTTCATAGTCATCGTTGATGTCGCCCGTAATCAAGCCCACCTGCACAGGTGCGGATGCCTGTATCCTTGCGCCTTCTTGGATGGTCCCCGCAGTGAGGTAGCTTTCGCCTTCATTCAGTGTCACCGGCGGGTCAAACACTCCATCAGCATCGGTGTCCACCTGCACAACGGTATTATCGTCCGTTGCCATAATCACCAGCGACACATACTCAAAATGCTCGGAGGAGGGGGTATCTGTGCCGACAGGGGCGCGGAAGGAAGTGCCCCACTCGTCCACAGGATAGACCTCAAACGCAAGCGCTAACAAGGTGCCTGCGCCCGAATCCCATGCCGCGCGCGTCACCGCAATCGAGCGCGTGGCACCAAACTTGTCGCCGCCATCAAAGTCGATCTGGCTTTGGCGTGTCGCTAATGTCACCGTGGAGCGCAATACAATGATCGTGTTTGGCCCAAGCAGATCGTCCGGGTAGCCGGGTGGAGCCCCATTGGCTGGATTGCCATCGCCCCAAATTTGGGTGGTTGCCTGTGTGGGGTTGCTGATATCGATCTCATAGCCATCTTCCCAATGGTCGTAGTAGAGGATGGTACCTTGCGCGATGACTGAGATCGATACATACGTAATAATCGGTTCCGCAATATCGGGGGTGTTAGGGACCGGGCCGGGAAAGATTCCTTTGAGTGCAGTGAAGACATCGTCTTCGGGTGCAGGCACATAAAATATCTGTACCGGCGGAGGATTGGCGGCAAACAGCGGCGTAGTCGTCAGCAACAGCCAAAGTGCCGGCAAGCCTGCTAGGGCCAGCCAGCGGCGTGGGCTTCTGCGTCTGTACGCTTGGGTCTGCTCCGGGAGCGGTTTGGCGAACATGACAATCTCCTTGTCCGTCTTGTGCAGACTGCGTAGCACATAGGCTTCCGCTCTTGAAAACAGGAGTGGAAGCCCACCTGCGTTTGGTGAATGGGATCTATCAATAACTCCTACGAGTGGCGCTGGGCTGTTGCTCATCACGCTTGTCTACCCTGGAAAGTGGCATTCAAGCGTACCCATTTATCGTAGCCGATTGCTGGTTAAGCTGCAACTCCTCTACGAAAATCGGGCGCATCTCACGCAGATCGACGAAGTCAGTTTTGGATTGGGATTGGCGTCACGGTTGGCGTCAGCAAGGACGAATGGGGCGGCGTGAAGAGGGAGGATGCTGGTTGGCTGCTTGCTGGAGGCGCGGCCCATACGGTGACTGGCACAGGGTTGATAATGCCCCGGCGTGCCGCCGTCCTATAATCTACATCTACCACCCAATTACGTGCCAGCAACTGCGCGACATGGTGGGGCGCGGCGACATCCGCCACCAGAAATGGCCCTTCCACCACGCCATCCGCCCATTGCAGCCAGACATGGCGGTTCAGATCGCCGGCTCGCAACAAGGCCACATGCCCAATACACTCGCTGCAAGCCGACAGTTGCCCCATTGCCAGACGGTTCGCCAACACCTCTTGCATCACCTCCGGGTTATAGAACATGGCAAGCCCAGTGACCGGTAAGGACGAAGGCAGATCATAAGCGATCAACTGCGCGCTATCCAATGCCCACTTTGGCAGCGGTGTCGGGAGTGGTGTCGGGGATGGGGCATAGTTCGAAGGGATCAATATCGGCCCATCATCGATACGGCGCTCGCCACCCAACGCCGGTGGCTGGCGCGGCTCAAATGGCGCTTGGATGGTCTGGGCAAAAAAGAGATCGCTTGGCAAGCCCAGGTATGAATCCGGCGAGTAGCCTACATACCATGCAGCAGCCGGAGCCGTTCCCGCTTGAGAAACGCCGGCTTCTCCTGAATGCTTTTTCACGGAACCTGCATAGGATGTGGCATCATGGGGTACAGGCAGAGGAGACTTTTGCGCGGACGCTCCTCCACAGATCAACAACCCGCTGGCGATCAGAGCATAGACCAAGCGCATGGCATCTCCCAGGGTGCATTGTCGAATTTGAGAGCGATGAGAAGTCTGCGTGAGCCATCCAGCTAATCTTATTGGTACGCGATCTGCACGAGTCTGCGCTGTAGACCGCTTCGGGGGCATTTTTCTGGGCAGTAGTGTGCCATGCTATGCTCCAGTGTGCAACTCGTGTAAATCAAAGCCTCTTTTCGGGCGGCCAGGAGTCTATTTTGATGATGATGCGACGGCCTTTGGGCCACACTTCACAGAGGGTGACGCCCATCGGCATGGGCTTGGCAGCATTGGGACGACCGGGCTATATCACCCTGGGCCATGCGGCTGACCTCCAGGGCGACTATTCGATTGCCGCCATGCAAGCACATACCCATGCCATGTTAGACTTTGCCTGGGACGCAGGCATCCGCTACTTCGACGCCGCGCGCTCCTATGGCCGCGCCGAAGAATTTTTGGGGACGTGGCTTGCCGGTCACAGCTTTGACGCAGATGATTTGCCGGTGATCGGGTCAAAATGGGGCTATGCCTATACAGCAGGCTGGAACGTGGAAGCCGAGCAGCATGAAGTCAAAGATCACACCCTGCCGCTGCTCCAGCGCCAATGGCAAGAGAGTCAAAAGGAGCTAGGGAGTTTTCTCAATCTCTACCAGATTCACTCCGCCACGTTGGAGAGTGGGGTTCTATCGCGCGCCGAAGTACTGGCAGAGTTGGCTGCCATCAAACAGCGGGGCACGCTGATTGGTCTGTCCTTGAGCGGGGCAAATCAAAATGAAGTGCTGGCTGTCGCGCTCGAAGTTACCATAGAGGGTCTGCGTCTCTTTGACACAGTCCAAGCGACCTGGAACCTGCTCGAACCCTCATGCGGCCCCATGCTGCAAAGCGCACGCGAGAGAGGGCTTGGGGTCATCATCAAGGAGGTCTTTGCCAATGGTCGCCTGACCACTCGCAACCAGGAACCGGGCTTCGCGCCACAACTTGCTCGCCTTACTGCCATCGCCAAGCGCCACGCCGCCACCATCGACGCCCTAGCATTGGCCGCGGCCCTGGCCCAACCCTGGGCAGACGTAACCCTCAGCGGCGCAGCCACCCCCAAACAGCTACAATCGAATCTTGCCGCTTTGCAGATAGCCCTAACACCCGCCGATTGGGAAGAATTGAACAGCCTCGCCGAATCCCCTCAAACCTACTGGGCCACCCGCAGCCGTTTAGCATGGAATTGACCATCACCTCCTGACTACTCCCCTGTGCTACTCATCATCGTGCCGCACAGGTCGCCGCAGCGACTTGGTGCGGCTGCGCTTTGCCTTGCGCTCCATGCGCTCTTGTTGCGATGCAGCGGTTGGCCGCGTTTTACGCCGGCTCTTGGGACGGATCGCTGCTTGGCGGATCAGGTCGACCAACTGCTCCACCGCAGCCTCGCGGTTCCGTGTCTGCGAGCGTGTGGCGCGCGAGTCGATGATCAACAGACCCTCATCCGTCACCCGCTGCCCCGCCAGCTTGATCAGCCGCGCCCGCACATCTTCCGGCAAGGAGGGCGAATGGGCTGCATCAAAGCGCAACTGTACCGCCGTCGCTACCTTATTGACATTTTGCCCGCCCGGCCCCGAAGCGCGCACAAACTCGAACGCCAATTCGCTTTCGTCCAGGTCAATTCCTGGCGCCACATGGATCACGCTGCTACCTGCTCTGGCACTGCGCGCGAGCGTGCCGTCAGATGCCCAAGCACGCGCAGGAGATCGGGCAGCGCATCCACCCGGTAATCACCCATCAAGCAAATCTGGATCCAGTTGCGCTCCGCCAGGTAGCGGCTCTGATAGCTCACCATAAAGCCGTGTGCCGCCAGTCCATCACCCACTTCGACCGATGAAACCTCCGGTGGCAGCACAATCGTCGTCACCGCAGGCGACGACACCTCCTCTGAGGCGAGTACCCACAGCCCAAGTTTGCGTAACGCCGCGCGCAACTCGCTGCCGTGGTGTGCCATCAGGCCATAGGTGCGCGGCCCAAAGATGTCAAGCGCAAGGGCTAGGGCATAGACCAAATTGGTGTTCATGGTGAAGGGAATGCCCTTTGCTTGGCGATAGCTGCCCAAATCCAAATAAGAGGGCAATCGCTCTGGCGCTGGAGCCAACGTCGTATTGTGAAAGACCAGCGCCAATCCCGCCACCGCACCCAAAGCCTTGCCACTGGTCGCAGAGGCCAAATAGAGATCGCCGAGGGCAAGGTCTACCACGCCAAGCGAGCTAATACAGTCAGCGCACAGCTTGACCCCACGACTCCGGCACAAGGCAGCCAACCCAGGCAGATCATTGATCACCCCGGTGGAAGTCTCGCTGTGAACGGCCCAAACCCAACCGATGGACGGGTCTGCGGCAAGACAAGCGTCAACTTCAGTCAAATCAAATGTGTCGCCCCAGGCCACCGCATAGGATTCAAAGCGCAGCCGCCACCGCTGCGCCATATCCGCGAGCCGCTGTCCAAATTCGCCATTGATCAGAACCAGCCCGCGCCCTTCCAGCAGCGAAAGCTGCCCGGCGACTGCCTCATTCGCCAGCGTGCCGCTGCCAAAGAGGAACTCCGCATGGCGCGCGCCGACCATTGCACACAAGCGCGCCTGCAAGCTTGCCACATCCTCTAAGAACTTCCCGCTGCGATGCGAGATCATCGGTTGGCCCATCGCCGCCATCACCGCAGGCGGGATATTGACCGGCCCCGGCAGATAGTTGACAGGTGGATCATAGATTGTCAACGGTGGATCCGCTGCCTGCTTTTGCACGCTGCTCTCACTGACGTCGCGCTCGCCGGCTATATTCTCACCGGTGCTGGCATTGTACGTATTGTACATCGTCGCGTCACCCGGCTCGCCTTGCAGCGCTTGTACCCACGGGGCCTGGCGCATGGCCGCGTTGACGGTGAGGAACATCGGTTGAAAGCGCGCCTCGCCACTCCCGACCAGCGGGCCAAATGGCACAAAGCCCAGGTGCTTGTAAAAACGCTGTTGGCGCGTCGTGCCCGAAATCAACGCCAGGTCATGCCCATGCATCACGGCATAGACCGCCACCATCTCCATCAGCCCCTTCATGATCTTGCCGTTGCGGTGCGCCGGCTGGACATAGAGCAGCCGGATCTCGCAGAGCGAACGATGGGGCGGCAGATACGTATCCAGTTCGGTCAACTTCTTATCCAACGAGAACGGACGCTGTGATCGCAGCGCCAGCATCGCTACAACCTCGTCCTCCTCCAGTCCAATCGCATAGGTATTTTCCGGGTGAAATTGATCGATCAGTCGCCGTTCCGGGTTTGGCGCATGCTGCGGAATCTCTTCGACAAACGCAACATAGTTCAAACGATGAATTTGCTCAATTTCAGCATCCGCGTCAGCAAATTTGAAACTATACACAAACACGCTCCCCTTCCCAACATCTCCCCTACATGCCCCTAAGTTGACTCATGAGAGGTCTGTGTGGTTAGTCTCTTGAAATTGTTCTTTCTTGAAGTGTACTAGGGTGTTCGAGGCTCTATTGGCGCTGAGGGTGAACGTTGCGCCATCACGTTGTCTCGATGGGCAAACAGCAGTAACAGGATCAGCACAATCACGCCCACAACCAGCACAGTGTCCAATCCCAGATACCATGCCGTCAGCGGTGTCAGTGCAGTGGCAATCATCCCCGCGCGCGTAAAGCTACGCAGGATCGCCAACAAGAGCAGCGCGATACCTACGGTGATCAGCCCCAACCACAAATTGAGCGCCAGAATCGCGCCCAATCCCGTTGAAGCACCCTTGCCGCCATGTCCCCCCAACTGCACAGGCCACAGATGCCCCGCCACCACAGCCAACATGGCAGCCACCAACCCAATGTCAGGCAAGCCTGCCCAACGTGCCAGCCCAACCGCTAACGCTCCCTTCAAGGCATCGCCCAAGAAGGTGAGCGCAAAGCCACTTTTGCCCAAGAATCGTCCAACATTACGCGCACCCGCAGTGCCGGTGCCTAACGTGCGAATATCTTGGCCCGTTCGCCAGCGCACAAGGTAATAGGCTGTTGAGAAACAACCTAGGCCATAGCTGACCAGGGTTACGACCAGGATTGGTATGAGGAATTGTGTCATTGCTGTAAGCGTATCACAGACGGCTCTATGGCTCAAGCCGTGAAACGGGCATCGCACCCTCGCCTATCGCTGCAAAATCGAGGTTTTCATCATGCCGCCCCGCATTCAACAGGTGCGATTCCTTTCCCCTGTTTACAACAATCGAGTATGATTATCTATCATGATCGAAATTAGCCGCGCCCAACTGGAGATGCTTGGC
This sequence comes from Caldilineaceae bacterium, assembly GCA_020846635.1. Classification (GTDB taxonomy): domain Bacteria; phylum Chloroflexota; class Anaerolineae; order Caldilineales; family Caldilineaceae; genus QEUY01. The sequence goes on along the minus strand of JADLDO010000061.1, from coordinate 3,498 downwards.
TCCTGGTTCCGACCGGAAACGCCCGGTCCATCCACGATTGCTGCCCACTTTCTACGCACAGGTCTGGGCCACGCTTGGGTGGATCGCTGGCCTAACGTGCAAGTCGTGGTGGTGGAAGCATCCGATAACATCCTCATGGTTGGCGATCCTGCGGCGCTGGAACCCAGCGAACTGGCGCAGACCCTCGCCGGATATGTCGCCGCGCCCGCAACATTCCTCCCGGTGCTGGAGAGCGCCTTCCCAACGCTGATCCGGTGGCCGCGCCTCATCGGCACGCTCTCCGGTCCACCTGCCAAACCTGCGCCGGTTGCGGCGGAACTGCGCCGCTTCTCTTTCGACGACGCTAATGATCTGAACATGCTCAGTGCCGAATCGATTTGGGTAGCGAGGACATGGGGCGGTGGGCCTGCGCTGGCCCAAAGCGGCTATGGTTGGGGGGCCTGGGTCGATGGTAGATTGGCCTCGGTAGCTTGCACCTTCCTTCTTGGCGCTGAATATGAAGAAATCGGCGTGACAACCGAACCAGGCTATCAAGGCGAAGGTCTTAGCACAGCCTGTTCCTATGAACTCTGTCTCGACATCATGGCGCGTGGACGCATACCAAGCTGGTCAACATCCACCGATAATCGTAGCAGTTGGCGCGTCGCCCAAAAGCTTGGCTTTGTCCACCAACGCAATGATTGGCTCTACGTGGTCGGTCGCGAGAACCCCTAGATTGTTTGAAACGCTTTTGAAGAGTTGTTCTTTCATCCTATTGTTACTCTAGTCACATACTCTAGTCACATTGAGGTAAATCATGCCCTACCAACTCTATATCAACGGTGAATGGCGCGATGGCGCTGCCGGAAAAACAGTCGATGTGGAAAACCCTGCCACCGGCGCGGTGGTCGCCACGCCGGCCTATGGCGAAGTCTCCGATGCCCTGGCGGCGATGGACGCAGCCGCAGCGGCCTTCCCCGGCTGGAAGGCACAAACCGCCTATGAGCGTGGCGGGCACTTAGACAAAGCCGCCGCGCTCATCCGTGAACGTGCCAAAGAAATATCGCGCGTGCTGACCGAGGAAAATGGCAAGACCTTTGCCGAATCAATGGCCGAAACCATCGGCTGTGCCATGTGGTTTGAGTGGTTTGCCGAAGAAGGCAAGCGCGTCTATGGGCGGATGATCCCCAGCCATTACGGTCACAAGCGCCATTGGGTCCTCCACCAGCCATTGGGCGTTGTCGTCGCCGTCAATCCCTGGAATTTCCCCATCAACCTCATGTGCCGCAAATTGGGCGGCGCGCTCGCCGCGGGCTGTACCATTGTCAGCCGTCCTGCCACCCAGACGCCGCTCAGTTCTATGCTGCTCTTTGAATGTCTGCATGACGCGGGCTTCCCCTCTGGCGTGGTCAACCTCATTACCGGCAGCGCGGGCAAAGTCACCACTGCCATGTTGGAGCATCCCGCCTGTCGCAAACTGACCTTCACCGGCAGTACCGCCACCGGCAAGCAGCTCATGCAAAAAGCGGGCGAACGCATCACCAAGATCTCGCTGGAATTAGGGGGACACGCGCCTCTGCTCGTCTTTCCCGATGTTGCGCTTGATCAAGCGGTGGAGCAGAGCGTCGTTGCCAAGTTCCGCAACGCCGGTCAAAGCTGCATCGCGCCCACCCGCTTCTATGTGCATCGCGACATCTTCGACACCTTTACCGAGAAGGTCACAGCCCGCGTCGCCGCCATGAAGGTGGGCAACGGCTTGCAAGAGGGCAATGAAATGGGGCCACTCTTTGACCAAGACCAGCTCGACGGCGTGGCGGCCTTTGTCGATGATGCCGTTGGCAAGGGGGCCAAAGTGTTGACGGGCGGCAAACGGCTCGCGGGCGGCGAGTATGACAAGGGCTATTACTATGCCCCCACGGTGTTGACCAACATCAAGCCCAATATGCGCCTCACCTGCGAAGAGGTCTTTGGCCCTGTTCTCCCCCTGATCCCATTTGACAGCGAGGAAGAGGTCATTGCCGCGGCCAACAACACGGACTATGGCTTGGCAGCCTATGCGTTGGTGCGTGACATTTCCACTGCGCTGCGCGTGACCGAGGCCCTGGAATATGGCATTGTCGGCCTCAATGACGCCGTACCCACCGTTCCCCAAGCCCCCTTTGGCGGGTGGAAAGAGAGCGGCATGAACCGCGAAGGCGGCTATGAGGGCATCCACTCCTATATGGAAGTCAAGTACATCAGCGTGGGTCTCTAATCACTATGAATTCAAGACCAAATACCGGCTCAACCCTAACCCATCTCGAATGTGGACGTTGTGGCGCGACCTATCCCGCCGACCGCTTGATGAACCTCTGCCCAGCGTGCAGCAAGCCGCTCTTGGCTCGTTATGACCTGGACGCCGCCGCACTGACGATGACACCCGAAGCACTCCGCAAGCGCCCACAATCATTGTGGCGCTATGCCGAAGTGCTTCCCGTTCAGAATCGTGAGAACGTGCTCAACTTGGGCGAAGGCTATACCCCGCTGGTGCAGGCGCAGCGGCTCGGCACTGTGATCGGCTGTCCCCAAACCTACATCAAGGATGAGGGACTCAACCCCACGGGCAGTTTCAAAGCGCGCGGGTTGAGCGTTGCCGTCAGCCGCGCCTATGAATTGGGAGCCAAAGAAGTGGCGATCCCCAGCGCGGGCAATGCTGCCGGAGCCATGAGCGCCTACGCCGCCGCGGCGGGTCTGCCCGCCCATGTCTTTATGCCCGCCGATGTACCGATGCTCTTTCGCACCGAATGTGAACAGTTGGGCGCGACCGTCACGTTGGTCAACGGTTTGATCACCGACTGTGGCGTCAAGGTGCGCGAGGGCGTGGCCCAATACGGCTGGTTCGATGTCAGCACGCTGCGCGAGCCCTATCGCATCGAAGGCAAGAAAACAATGGGCTACGAACTGGCGGAGCAGATGGATTGGACGCTGCCCGATGTCATCATCTACCCCACGGGCGGCGGCACTGGCCTTGTCGGCATGTGGAAGGCCTTTGCTGAAATGGAAGCAATGGGCCTAATCGGATCGCAGCGCCCGCGCATGGTCACGGTGCAAAGCGAAGGCTGCGCGCCGATGGTGCGCGCCTTTGTCCAAGAGGATGAATTTGCCGAACCCTGGCAGGGAGCCAAAACCATTGCGGATGGCTTGCGCGTTCCCGCTGCGGTTGGCGACTTCCTCATCCTTGCCGCGCTGCGCCAAAGCAGCGGCACTGCGCTTGCCGTCAGCGATCAAGAGATGCTCGACTACGCCCAGGTAATGGGCAAGCATACCGGCATCTTTCCCGCGCCCGAAGGCGCGGCCTGTCTCGCCGCCCAAGTCCACCTCATCGAACAAGGGTGGATCAAGCCCGACGAAAAGGTCGTGTTGTTCAACACCGGCTCCGGGCTGAAGTACGCCCATCTTTGGGCGCACGCCGGCGCAGCAGTCGCTCTGTAAAGCTGTACATCACTGGTCGTGGGCCGCGGTGGGGGCCCAGCCGGAGCC
>JADLDO010000060.1 GCA_020846635.1 Caldilineaceae bacterium | reverse complement strand
GTCCTCGTGCGCGCCCGAAGGCGTGACATCACACGTCTTTGTCTTTGTTCCATCTATCCCCTACTCCACGTTCATTCTGTGATAACTTCCTCTGCCAACATTCTATAGTCGCCTAGCCGTTTAACTCGCGTAAGCCATCTTGCCTATTGGTGCTGCGCTAATCAGCGCGGGACAGTTGTCACAAAATCTATTACGCTGAAAGTAACACGTGTGCAATGCCAAAGTAGGCAAACAACGAGCACACGGAGCAGTTTCATGTCGATAGGCAAGGAGATCACAAACATGTCCACTACAACCACAAACGCCGGCGTGATTAAGCCCGTCACGCTGCCATTGTTTAACCTCAGTTGCAGTGCGGATGCGCAGGTAGTCGAGAGGGTTTTCAAGCGCGAGCCAGGGGTGGTGAAAGTCTACGCCAACCCCGCCACGGAGAAAGTCTATATTGAATACGAAGTGGCGCTTACCAATCCAGACAAGTTGCGGAACATACTGCAAGAAGCCGGTTTTGGGCCGAAAAAAGCGCAAGTCAGCTGTAGGCACTGCCGCTAGCTGATCGAGTTCGTATTCGACCTACCCGTGCCGTACTAAAAGCACACATCGTTGACAGCGAGTGTAGAGCTTGTTCACAAATGAGGTAGACAATGCAAACTGCGGAATCCTTTTCAGTTGGTCAATTCTTAAAATCGCGAACCGGCTTGGTCTTACTGGCCTTTCTAGCCATTGCCGCGTTCTTTCTAATCGCCGAGCATACGGCGCACGTCTTCGGTGTGCTGCCTTATGCGCTGCTGCTCCTGTGCCCACTGCTCCACTTGTTTATGCACAGAGGGCACGGAGGACATGGCGACCAGGACAACCATGCTGGTCACACGGACCACGGCGGACACAATAAGGAAGAGCAGTCACCGCTGCTAGGTGGAAAATCATGACCGCAGAAGAAGCGCCTGCCTATGGACTGTGGTTGATCGCGATTGTCAACGCCGCAGTCTTTATCATCTTCGCCTTCAGCTTCACCCACCCGAGCACGGAGCGTGACTGGCGTTCTTTTGGGGCGTTTTCCGCCTTCCTGGTGGCGCTCTTTACCGAGATGTATGGATTCCCACTCACGATCTATTTGCTCTCCGGCTGGCTAGCCAGCCGCTATCCGGGCATCGATCTGCTGGCACACAACGAGGGGCATCTATGGACAACGCTCCTAGGCTGGCAGGGCGACCCGCATCTCAGCCCATTCCATCTCTTGAGTTATCTCTTGATCGGCGGTGGGTTTTTCCTGCTTAGTTCAGCGTGGGATGTGCTCTATAAGGCGCAAAGCACGCACACGATTGCCACCACCGGGCCCTATGCCTATATACGCCATCCACAGTACAGCGGCTTTATCCTAATCATGTTTGGTTTTCTGGTCCAATGGCCGACCGTGATTACACTGCTCATGTTCCCGATTCTGGTCACGATGTACGTGCGGCTGGCGCGGCGCGAAGAGAAGGACTCAATCGTCAGGTATGGCCAACAGTATGTGGACTATGCGACCCATACGCCTGCTTTCTTCCCACGCCTGGGACAATTGGTCTCCAGCCACGCCAGTCAAGAAGAAAGTGACTTGCAGGTCCGATAGCAAAGGTAGGGCAAGAAAGTAGACGCATCGGCTTTGGCTGGAAAACGAGGAAGACACAATGAACATGCGAATGATGTTGACTGTGTTATCAAGCTTGAGAGAATTGCGACGACACGAACAGTGGACGCGATCGCACCTAGAGGCATACCAAGCGAAGGCATTGCAGCGGCTGCGCGCCCATGCCTACGCCGAGTCACCCTTTTACCAAAAGTTCCATAAGGGCCATACGGATTCTCCTCTATCCAAATTGCCGGTGCTCACCAAGTCCATGGTGATGGAGCATTTCGATGACCTGGTAACGGATCGAGCCATCCATCTGAACGATGTTAAAGAGTATGTCGCAAGCTTTCGAGAGGGAGAGCGATATCTTGGCCGTTATTGGGTCAATGCCACATCCGGCAGCACAGGGCAGCCCGGGTTCTTCCTATGCGATGATGCAGAGTGGGCAGAAGTACTGGCCTCCTTTGCGCGGGCCCATGAGTGGGCTGGCCAGAAGGTGAGCCTCACACATCGTATGAAGATGGCTTCCGTGGCCTCAACAACGCCGTGGCATATGTCGGCGCAGGTCGGTGCGACGTTGAAGAGTTGGTGGATGCCTACGCTGCGTATAGCTGCCAGTGAACCGCTGGAAGGTATTGTGGCGCAGCTCAACGATTGGCAACCGGAGATGCTGGTCTCCTACGCATCGATGGCGCGCATTCTAGCCGATGCGCAAATCACCGGACACCTCTGCATTCACCCGCATCTTGTCTTCACGAGTTCGGAAGTGTTGACCGATGAGACGCGAAGGCGCATCGAGGCTGCTTGGGGGCGCCTACCGTTCAACCAGTATGCCGCCACGGAAACCGGCGGCATTGCTGCCGAGACAACGGCTCATCAAGGGATGTCTCTGTTTGAAGATCATATACTCGTTGAAGTTGTGGATGAGGACTACCGGCCCGTACCGCCTGGCTTCTTTGGTGACAAAGTGCTCGTTACTGTGCTTTTCAACCAAACGCAGCCACTCATCCGCTACGAATTGAGGGACAGTATTCGACTGGCAGGCACGCCCGATACCATAGGCCTTCCCTTTGCCCGCATCGATGCCATTCAAGGGCGTACAGAAGATACTCTGCATTTACCAAATAGGTCAGGTGGGCAAGTCGCCGTGCATCCACT
>JADLDO010000059.1 GCA_020846635.1 Caldilineaceae bacterium | reverse complement strand
GGGACAACATCAACATGAAGGTGGAGTTGATTTCGCCGGTGGCACTGGAGACGGGTTCTCGTTTCGCCATCCGCGAAGGCGGTCGCACCGTCGGTGCTGGCGTTATCACCGAAATCCTGAAGTAAGTACACGCCGGGAGATGCACTGGAAACAGTGTGTCTCCCGTGTTATATAGGCGAGTAGCTCAATTTGGCAGAGCAGCGGTCTCCAAAACCGCAGGTTGCGGGTTCAAGTCCTGCCTCGCCTGCCTAGAATAGCCACCGGCTTGTATAGGCCGGTGGTTATTTTCGCCGAGAGTTGGTTGTGGCCTAGTTTGATACACACGTGTTACACTATGGGGTGCTGTCCAGTGTGCGTGTGGATTGACTGGGCTATTCTAACAGGAAATCTGTGTACAGCGTCTGATAAGACCAGGTGGACTATGAACCGTTCTACTACTACTATAAAGCCGGATAATGCCCTGGTGCGCTATTTCAAAGATACGCGTGCTGAAGTCGCCAAGGTAACATGGCCCACCCGCGAGGAAGGCATACGATTGACGACGGTGGTGCTTGTCGTCACTGCGATCTCGGCAGTTGCATTATTTGCTGTTGACTCGTTCTTTAGTTTGATCATCGCGTTGTTGCTGCAAATTACCTAACTTCTGAGCAAGAACGCGCAGAGATAACGGTTGCAGCGCACCGTACCAGCCAGGAGTAGGCGTGTTCAGGGAACTGCGGGTGGCTGGAAAAGGAGAGAATCATGACCGACGAGCAAAAAGGTCTGCATGATACGGATGAGGAGCTAGCTGCGTTAGATGCGGAGATCGCGGCGCAGTTAGACGCAGAAGACGCTGAACCGAGCGACCAACCGGAGTGGTTTGTGATCCACAGCTATTCCGGGATGGAAAATAAGGTCAAGAAAAATATCGAGCATCGGGCGGAGTCCATGGGTATGTCTGACCACATTTTGCATGTGGTAGTGCCCACGGAAACCGAGATCGAGATTCGCAAAGGCGCGCGCAAAGAAGTCGAGCGGCGCGTCTTTCCTGGCTACATCCTGGTTAATATGATCATGGATGAAGATAGCTGGTATGTGGTACGCAACACCCCCGGTGTAACAGGCTTTGTGGGGATGGGCAACAAGCCCACGCCGCTGCGCCAAGAGGAAGTGGATAAGATCATGCGCCGCATCGAATCGGATGAGCCGCGTATCAAGGTCAACTTCCAACCAGGTGAGCATGTGCGTATCTTGAATGGCCCCTTTGCCGAGTTTAGTGGCACAGTGGATGAGATTTACCCAGATAAGGGCAAGGCCAAAGTCTTGGTCAGCTTCTTTAATCGAGAAACCCCCGTCGAGGTGGATTTCTTGCAGTTGGAACGTGATGTATAACAGTTTTTGTTAACGGTATTTTCTATTAAGCTGGTCCCTGGGAGCTAGCGTGCGGTTGCCAGCCGCACCAATGATCCTGGATTTTCAGCCACTATGGCTGAAAATCCAGGAAAAATAGCGCACACCAGAACCAGAAGGAGTCAAACATGGCAAAGAAACTGAAGGCAATTGTTAAGCTACAATTGCAAGCCGGGAAGGCCAATCCTGCGCCCCCGGTCGGTACGGCGCTTGGCCCGCATGGTGTCAACATTATGGGCTTTGTGAAGGAATACAACGCCCGCACAGCAAGCCTGACAGGTCAAGTGATCCCGGTGGAGATCACCATCTTCACCGACAACTCGTTTACCTTCATCACCAAGACACCTCCGGTGCCGGATCTGATCAAGAAGGCGATCAACCTGAAGAGCGGCAGTGCCGAGCCCAACAAGAGCAAGGTAGGCAAACTCAACCAGAACCAGGTGCGCGAGATTGCCGAGGTGAAGCTTAAGGACTTGGTGGGCGTGAGCCTGGAGAGTGCGATGAAGATGGTGGAAGGTACTGCACGCAGCATGGGCGTCACCGTCGAATAAGAAATTTGATTCAACAGTTGTGGAAGGGATTTTGTCCCGCTACTACCACAGAGGAGTACAAATGGCGAAGCACAGCAGGCGCTTTACTGCGCTAAAAACACAAGTAGACCCGACCACCCAGTATATGCCCGCAGAGGCTATCGAGAAGGTGAAGGAACTGGCGACTGCCAAGTTCGATGAAACGATTGAACTCCATCTGCGTACGGGCGTTGACCCACGATATGCCGAACAGCAGGTACGCGGCGTCGTGACGCTGCCCGCCGGAACAGGCCGCGAGGTTCGCATCCTGGTCTTTGCCGGGCCGGATGGTCAAGAACTGGCGCGCAATGCCGGTGCCGATTTTGTCGGTGGCGATGATTTGGCCGACCGTATCACGAAGGGCTGGACCGACTTTGATGTGGTCTTGGCAACCCCTGATATGATGCGTGTGGTGGGTAAGTTAGGGCGTGTCTTGGGACCGCGCGGCTTGATGCCCAGCCCCAAGACCGGCACCATTCTGCCTGCCGAAGATCTGCCGCGCGTGATTGAAGAAACGCGCTTGGGTCGTGTGGAGTTCCGGGTTGATAAGACCTCTAACATTCATGCACCGATCGGCAAGGCTTCTTTCTCTGCCGACAAGCTCATGCAGAACTTTTCGGCGTTGATGGAAGCGATTGTGGCGGCGAAGCCTGCGGCGATGAAGGGTGTTTACCTGAAGCGGGTTACGCTTGCCCCAACAATGGGCCCTGGCGTTAAGGTTGATGTGAACGCTGCCAGTGGTCGTTTGGTCGAGTAACACGTAAGTTTGCTGGTTCTCCCAATTTGGTGCGCTGCACTGTTGAGGGTATACTGGCAACGCTAATTGCATAGAGTGCCGCGCTGCGTTGCAAACGTGCGCGGTTTCCCATGCTGAAGACAGCAGGTGCATTGCTTAATGGCGAACCTTGTTTCGCCACCTGCCGAGGCGAGTGGACCCTGAGATTGCTCTGCTTATGCGCGGCTTGGCAGCGGGTTCAGTTTCCTTTGATGCCCAACGGCGTCTTCTGCATTTTCAGAGGACGCCGTTTTATTTTGATGTAGAAAGGGGGGATGTCGCTTTGGCGATTAATCGTGCAAGGAAGGCCGAACTACTCGATGTTTATCGAGAACAGGTCAAGAAATCTTCGGTTCTTGTTTTCACCAACTATCGCGGTATGTCGGTAGCCAAAATCCAGTCGTTGCGTGCTAAGTTGGGCGAGACAGACACGGGTTTTATGGTGGTGAAGAATACGCTGCTGGGGATTGCACTTGAGGAGAATGGACTGCCGCACCCGGATTCGCTGTTGTCTGGCCCAAATGCCGTTGCGTTTGTGGGCGATGATATCGGTCGCGGTGTGAAGTCAATTTTGGATTGGATCAAGGCTGAGAGAATTGGCGAAGTCAGCGGTGCATTGTTGGGCAGTTCAGTGCTGGATGCCAAGAATGCAGAAGCGTTGGCCGATCTACCGACCAAGGAACAGATCTTGGCCCAGGTTCTGGGTGCAGTGAACGCACCAGCTTCTAGCCTGGCGCGTATGCTGACTGCGCCGAGCGCGAGCTTGGTGCGGGTCATCAATGCTCGTGTCGAGCAGCAGAGTGGCGAAGCTGCGTAGTAGCTGCTGCATGACTCATGGTTTTGTCGTTGTTGTGTGAATTTGTGACAAACTGAATTTCTCAGGAGGATATAAAAAAAATGGCCGATTTACAGGCAATCAAAGAACAACTCGACGGGCTGACGCTGCTTGAGGCGTCACAGTTGGTGAAGCTGCTGGAAGAGGCGTGGGGCGTTAGCGCGGCTGCGCCGGTCGCAATGGCTGCCGGTGGCGCTGCACCTGCCGCTACCGCTGAGGCTGCTGAGGAACAGACCGAGTTCGATGTCGTCCTCACCGAAGGTGGCGCGAAGAAGATTAACGTCATTAAGGTCGTGCGTTCGCTGACCAACCTGGGCCTCAAGGAGGCTAAGGATGCAGTCGAAGGCGCTCCTTATACGCTGCTCACCGCAGTCACCAAGGAAGCTGCCGAGGATGCCAAGTCCAAGCTTGAGGCCGAAGGCGCGACCGTCCAGGTCAAGTAAGCTCAACCAGCTTTCAGCTTGATTGCAAACAAAAAAGGGGGAATCGTCCAGTGCTGGACGATTCCCCCCTTTTTGTTCTTAATTCCTACTCAACCGTCAGCATGCTCTCCATCGCGGCTTCGACCGTCAATTCCCCGCGCAGGATGCCCGCTTGTGCGGCTTGGAGACGGCGGGCAAAGTCGGCAAAGGCCGGGCCATTGGGCGGCGCGGTGGCATCAGCGAGCAGGTCTTGAACAAAGTCGCGGTAATCATCGGGTTGTGTCCACAGCGCCAGGGAGGCTGTCCGGCTGGGTAAATAGGCAACCGACTGGCTCCACGGCCCTTGCACCTCTGGGGCCAGGAGTTCTGCCACCAGCGCCAATGCCAGGTGGCGGCGTTGGGCATCTTGCGTCAAGATGGCAAAGGCCCAGGTGTCGGCAATCGTGATGGAGGCTCCGCTCTGTGTAGGCACTAGCGCATAACTCGGTGGCTTGATGCCCGTGGCATTTGGATAAAACTGTGCGACTTGTACGGCTGCCATCTCGGTACGATCTTCCGTATAGGCACGCCAAACCGAGTTAAAGCCTGGCATGTCGAGCACGCTGGCGGGAATGACCCCTTGTTCATGCGCTTCAGCGAGAAAGGCAAAGAATTGCTCCAAGACTGCTGGATCGCTGATTCCACCATCCTCTAGCAGATCGCCCCCGGCTCCCACATAATGGAGCAATGTGACGTTGGTTGTGCCGCTTTCCGCAGCGGGAAAGAGAAGCAAGTGGTCACCGGCCAATAGCTCTGTCCAATTACCTGGGGGTGACTTCATTTCGTCGCCATCGTAGACGAGGTGAGTAACTTCCACGACATAAGGGATGCCGATTGTCTCTGTCCGATAGAGAACGGCTGCGCGTGCTACGGGGAAGAAATCTGCGGCGGGCAGACGTTCTTCTTCATTCAGCGCCGTGACCAACCCCAGATCCGCAATCTGCCAAAGCTGCTGCGTGTCGATCAGAACGAGATCGGGCAGGATAGACGGGGCGACCTGTTGCGCGCTGCGCAGGAAATTCAGGAGGCCGGCAGTGCCATTTTCGGCTTTGACCTGAATATCTAATTGGACAGCAGGGTTATGCTGCTCAAATTGATGAAATGCATTGGTCAGGGTGGATCCCGCGCTGCCTTCGCCGGCTAATCCCGTAAAGGCGGGCAGCCAGACGAGCAGTTGATCATTGGCGCTGGGGGATGCTGTTTGGCTGGGGACGACCTCGGCAGGCATCGTTGCTGTAGGCTGGAGGGGAGGGAGAATTGTTGGCGTGGCACGCTCGCCACACGCTGCGATGAACAGCAAAAGCAAGGAACTCCCCAACCAGAAGCTAGCGGAAAGTAAACGGCGTAGGTGGAGAGAGATGGATGCCATGAGCGCGGATATTCTGGCGAGCTGTTGAACGTTTGAGCGGGACAGAGTTCGAGTGGGCCAATGGGTCGATTATACCATGTTTGGCTGTGAATGATCAGCCTGCATTCTTGGCATATTCCGCCGGCGTAAGCCCGACAATGGCTTTGAAGTCCTTAATAAAGTGGGCTTGGTCAAAGTAGCCAAGATCAACTGCCAGCCTCGACCAATCTACGGCTTCGCCCGAGGCCATGCGTTCGGCGGCCTCGTGGAGTCGATAGCGTTGGATCACCCATTTGGGGCTGACGCCGATATATTGGTGGAAGAGGCGTTGTAAGCCACGTTTGTTTATGTTGAAGCGGTGGGCGAGATGGTCGACTTTGGTAATGGTGCGTTCAGCGCTGATTGCATCGACAATCAGGTTGACCAACGTGACATTCTTATCATATGCCGGAGATAGTTGGCGCAGGAAGCTTTCCGCTACGGCGACCTTGCCGGCATCGCCGGCGGTGGCGCGCACTTCCATTTCATAATGTGTTCCCGCTGTCCCAAAAGCATCCGCGAGGCCGACGGTCTTATCGGTATAGTGAGACACAGGCGTCTGTACAAAGGGATAAAATGCGCCAGGGTTGAATTTAATGCCAAATGCTTGGCCCTGCCCTTCGAGAAGGCGGCTAAATTTGGTAGTGACAACGCCAACAATGTGCGCTACATCGGGCTCGACGACAAGATGGATGGAAGGATGAGGCAAGGTCTCTGAAAGGTAAGGCTCTTGCTCGCGCAGATCCCACGTGACGAGCCAAAAGTGTTCTACAAAGAAGCGAAGATCCTCAGTTGGCTCATAGCGTGCCAACTGAAACTTCAGCTCCCTCATCTTTGGGTTCAAAATCCCTTTAGGTTTCTCCCCAACTGGGTTCACCAACTTTTGCCTCCTGATACGATTTCTTGCCAAGTCAACGCGTACTGAATGGTATGACCTGAAAAGGTGCATTTTTTTTGCAGCACAAAAGTTCTGTTTTGTCGCGCTTTTACAATACTTTGCCCGCTGTTTGCACTATACTCATCCTCGGTTTGCGGGCGAAAAATCAGCCGAAAGGAAATCGAATGATGATGCATGCAAAAGGGATTGCCGAGACTAAAAAGTGGGATGAGAAACCCTATGATGAGTTCGAGGGTGGTCGCAAGCTCACACGCGCCAGTGTAACACAATCTTTTACAGGTGGCATTGAGGGTGAGGGAGCCGTCGAATACCTGATGGCCTATCCCAACGAGAATTCAGCCAGCTATGTCGGGCTGCAAAAGGTAACGGGTCGTCTCGGTGGGCGGGCTGGGAGCTTTGTGCTGCAACTCAGCGGCAGCTATGACGGCGAGATGGCACGCGCCACCTGGCTTGTGGTGGTGGGTTCGGGGACGGGAGAGTTGCAGGGGCTGCGCGGTGAAGGTGACTTTCGCGCGCCCCACGGCTCACAGGCATCGTACACGCTGGACTATGAGTTTGAGTCGTGATTTTGAGTGGGGCTAAGTTTCCATAACAAGTCTCTTTAGACCATTTTAGCCTGCGACATGGCTGTGATACAATGTCACGGTATGTTGGGAACTAATGCTGATTTCCAGCCGTCGGGTTGGCCTGTTTATGGTCATGCCTGGGCTGTACACTTCCTCCAGCGCACGCTCCAAACCGCTGTGGGTGGCCTTCGCCACGCCTATCTTTTCTTAGGCCCACCCCAAGTGGGTAAGAGCACATTGGCGCGCGCCTTCGTCCAGGGGTTGTTCTGTGAGCAATCAGCAGAGCGTCCCTGCGGCGTATGTCGTGCATGCCAACTGCTGCAGCATGGCAACCATCCCGATTTCCGTGTGATCCAGCCAATCGACAAGCCGTTGGATAAGGATTGGGCGGTGGATCGGGCCAATGGCACGTTGCGGGCAGAGCAAGCAGCGGAAATCATCCGTGAGGCCGCCTTACGGCCTGTCGAAGCCCGCTATAAGGTTTTCTTTATTCAAGATTTTCATAATGCACACCCTACCTTTGCCAACAAACTGCTCAAGACGTTGGAAGAACCGCCCGATCATGTAATCTTGCTCTTGTCTGCATGGGATCGGGAGAGCATCTTGCCGACGATTGTCAGCCGCTGTCAGGTGTTGGAGCTTCGTCCGCTGACGGTGGCAGAGGTAGAAAATGCCCTGGTAGAGAAGTGGAAAGCCCCGGCAGATCAAGCTGCGCTTTTGGCTCGGCTGGCAAATGGCTGCTTGGGTTGGGCTGTGCAGCAGTTGAGTGACCGTGAAGGCGCGGGGCGTCGCCAGGAGCAGTTGGCACAACTGCGCCAGTTGGTGCAGGCCAGCCGCGTCGAGCGGTTGCATTTTGTCGAGAAAATGGCAACAGATCGCAATAATGAACAGTTATTTGCCATGCTGGAGCTTTGGACAACCTGGTGGCGTGATGTGCTGTTGGCCCAAGTCGGTTGTCCAGAGGCCTGTTGTAACGTGGATCAGCAAGAAGAAATCTCCCGTCATGCGGCAGGATTGGAGAATGCCGAAGTGCGTGACTATCTCCATACCATCCAGCGCATTGAAGGTTATCTGCATCACACCGTCAATACACGCCTTGCGCTGGACGTGTTGCTGCTGCGGCTCCCGCAGATGAGTGAGCAGAGGGTGCGTTAAGAAGGCAAGAAATTCTACTGATGTTTACCGTCCCGAAATGGAGACGATTCGATTATGCCTGTCGTGGTTGGAATTCAGTTCAAGCCTGTTACCAAGCTCTATCACTTTAGTCCGGGTGACTATCTGAACCTGGCTTCGAGTGATTTTGTGATTGTGGACACAGCCAAAGGGCAAGAAGTGGCCCAGGTTGTGCAGCCTCCCCACCAGATTGACGATAGCGAAGTGGTGGGAGAGATGAAGAGCGTGGTGCGCCGGGCCAATGCTTGGGACCTGGTGCAAAAGGATTTGTGGGAACACAAAGAACGTGAGGCGTTGGCAATCTGTCGCGCCAAAGCGCGTGAGAGCAGTCTTGACATTAAGATCGTCCGCTGTGAGTATAACTATGATGGCGGGCGACTCCTGATCTACTTTGCGTCGGAATCGCGCGTTGATTTTCGCGATCTTGTGCGCGACCTGGCGCGTATCTTCCGCACACGCATCGAAATGCGCCAGATCGGTGTGCGCGATGAAGCTAAGCTGCTGGATGGCGTGGGCAAGTGTGGTCGCCAGCTCTGCTGCACTAGTTGGCTGCGCGAGTTTACGCCCGTCAGCATCCGCATGGCAAAGAATCAACAGTTGCCGCTCAACCCCGATGAGATTAGCGGGGTCTGCGGCCGCTTGCTCTGCTGTCTTTCCTATGAAGACCTCTATTATAAAGAGCAGAACAAGAAGATGCCCAAGTTGGGGGCGGAGGTGGTGACACCGCAGGGTGTGGGCCGCGTGCGCCATGTGCATCCGCTGAAGGAGTCGGTCACTGTCATGTTGGAAAACATGGTGATGGCTGAATTTACCGTGTCAGAGCTGGTTTCCAGCAAGAGCAGCAGCGGTGGCGGCTGTAGCACCTGCGGCGGCTGTACGGTGAAGCGTCGTGCCAGCGCCGAAGAGGACAATGCCAAAGTCCGCAAGGAATTGGCTACCCGTGCAGCCGCGCAAGCCGCCGAAGCGGAGGCTGAAATCGGTGACGAGGATGGGGAAGGCGACGCTCCTGAGGGTGCCGGCGATGCAGGGAGCAAGGGCAAACGCCGCCGTCGCCGTCGCCCACGTCAGCGCCGCCCAGGTGGCGACAAGACGGTAGACTAGACTGGGAATGACAAAAAACGGGAGAGGTCGGCGTGGCCTCTCCCGTTTTTCATTTGTACTGAATGCCGAACGCTAGATATCCGAACTTGCAATACCTGGGTTGGCCGATGCGGTGACTTCCAAAGTTTCAGGGCGTTTGAAGATTGCCAAGCGGACGGCAGTCCGTTCGTTGCCTTCAATATCCACCTCGGTGAAGCTTGGGACGATCACCAGGTCCATCTGATCCTGTTCTAGGTAGCCGCGGGCAATTGCAACTGCCTTGACTGCCTGGTTCACGGCACTGGCTCCAATCGCTTGGACTTCTGCATAGCCCTGCTCGCGCATGACTCCTGCAATCGCGCCAGCGACAGCCGTGGAACGGGATTGGGCAGACACTTTGATGAGTTCAGCCATGGATGTATGCCTCCTATCGTTTCAACTGTCTGTCTGTCGCACGAGAGTTTGTCTAGACCGTCGTGCTTCGAGTGAAAAACTGTCGTCGGTCAATGGTTGTCATTTCATATTGACGTAATGATTGCATAATGGATACGCAATTGCAACCCATTTGTAGAAAAGTATGCAAAATGACCAAACGGCCGAGCGATATTGTTGGGTTCCCTCAGCCTAGAACAGCGCGTCTAGGATTTGTAAGCAGGCTGTAACAAAAAGCACTTCGCTGTAGTTCAAGGGGCAAGCGTCTACTGCGCGATTCTACCACAAGACAATGGTAAGAACAATGCAACTTTTGTCGAATAACAGACCTAAAGTCGCATAGTAACGAATAAAGAGCGTATGATCCACTCAGAAAAGAGGCTGTATCAAGCCAAAACGCCGCCCATTCGAAGCTGAAATAGGCGGCATTCTCTGGCAAAAGGGGCGTGACTCGACAAAAAGCGCCTACGAGGGCATCCTGCTCCGGGATCTTCCCCTATTTGGCATAGTCCACAGAGCGTGTCTCGCGGATGACAGTCACACGGATCTGACCGGGATATTGTAGGTTATCCTCGATCTTTTTGGCGATGTCCTTGCTTAATTGGATGGCCGCATAATCGTCCACAGCCTCGGGGCGAACGATGACACGGATTTCACGGCCTGCTTGGATGGCGAAGGTTTGGCTCACACCTTCAAAGCTGTTGCCGATTTCCTCCAACTCGGTCACGCGTTTGATATACGTTTCCAGACTTTCACGGCGAGCGCCAGGCCGCGCCCCGCTGATGGCGTCCGCTGCCGCCACGATGACGGCTTCAATCGATTGTGGCTCTACTTCGCCGTGATGGCTGGCGATGCAGTTGACCACGATCTCGTTGACGCCGTAGCGCTTGGCGATCTCCGCACCCACAATGGCATGGGGGCCATCGATCTCATGGCTGACCGCTTTGCCGATGTCATGCAGCAGTCCACCCAGCCGGGCCACCTTGACATTGGCGTGTAGTTCGCTGGCGATCAGGGCGGCGATATGCGCGGTTTCGATGGCGTGGTAGAGTTGATTTTGGCCGTAGGAGGTGCGGAATTTGAGCCGCCCCAGAAGCTTTAGAATTTCGCGATGTATGCCCTGGGTGTTCGTCTCGATAGTCGCCTGTTCCCCCGCTTCCAGGATCATGCGGTCGATCTCATGGCGAGCCTGCTCTACCTCTTTTTCGATGCGGGTCGGATGAATCCGGCCATCGGCGACCAGCTTACTCAGGGCCATGCGCGCAATTTCGCGGCGGATCGGGTCAAAGCTGCTGATGATGATCGCTTCTGGCGTGTCATCCACCACCAAATCGACCCCGATCGCCTGTTCAATGGCGCGGATGTTGCGTCCCTGGCGACCGATAATACGTCCCTTCATCTCGTCGGAGGGCAGGTCAACACTGCTGACCGCGTATTCGGAGACATGGTCGCTGGCGATGCGCTCAATTGCCATCGTCACGATCTCGCGGGCGCGCTTGTCGGCTTCTTCGGAGACTTCTGCCTCGACCTCGCGCAGTGTGCGCGCCATCTCTTGGCGCGCCTTCTGCTCCACGCGCTCTAACAGGACATTTTGCGCTTCGTCTCGGGTCATTTGTGCAACCCTTTGCAACTCGGCGTCCTGTTCTTCCTCCATCGTCTTCAGCCTGGTTTCGCGCTGGTCGATCTTGCTTTCACGCTGGGATAGCTTGCGATCGCGCGTCTCAAGCTGTTCTGCCCGGCGCTCGGCGCTGTCTAGCCGATTTTGTAGCCGTTCCTCAGATCGTTCATATTCTTTACGTCGCCGTACTTGTTCTTCTTCCATCTCATTGCGCATCTGGACTTGTTCTTCTTTAATCGCCAGTTCGCGCTGTTTGATTTGGGTTTCTGCGTCGGTCAGAAGTCGTTGCGCTTGTTCTTCGGCGCTCTGCAGCAGCGATCTCTGTCGTTCTTGCTCTTGTTGGAGACCTTTGGCGCGGCCATATCGATAGGCAAAGAAGGCGGCCCCGCCGCCAATAATCCCCACCAAGAGGATGAGAATAATGGATAGTGTGTCCATAGGCGGTTCCTTAACTTGTTGGGCGCACTGCCGGTAGTCGAGTGATTTATCTGTTGCAACCGGCAGCCCCCAAATTCCATAACATCACTCTCCCCATGACGGGGACCTAGATTTCATGTCGGATAATATGCGTTACATAATACACAATGCACAGTATACATTACATAATGTGCATTACATAATACCTGCCGGATGCCTAATACTGGGTATCAAGCTCTGTGAGTTGCACCAATAAAAAACGCTGTAGCCGACGCTACAGCGCAGGAAACACACGAACTGGGCGTGGGTACGCCCCTGTGTGTTCTTGCTTCAAGCGGGACGCAAAACCGCTTGTCTGTATCTGGAACCCTCCGCCATTACGCTACTACCCGCAAACATCTGAGCCACAGAGTCGGGACAGAGAGCAACATCGGCGACAAACATCAGCAAAGCGAATCTCGTCTATGCCACACGTTCTGTGGTTGCCCGAAACGTTCAGCGCTCTCCGATGAGCAAAACGCTGCTGGCAAAGGCTGCTGTGAGGTTGTGCGACGATGCGCTGCTGGATCCTGTGATGCCGTTTGAGCAAAAGTGCTGGTCAAGTGGCCCTTTGGATCAGCCGGTGCTAACTGCTTCCGCCGGCTTTGGGGGACGAGCGCCATTGCTGGTTGCTTCATTGCCGGTTCCCGCACTGCCTGACTCTGTACCGTTTGATCTGGTGGGAAGCCCTACCTTTTGACGGATCAGGGTGTCGATCTCGCGCGCCACCTGGTCGTGGTCGCGCAAATACTCTTTGCTCGACTCGCGGCCTTGTCCAATCAGATCGTCATTATAGCGGTAGTATGCGCCGCGTTTGGAGAGGATGTCATATTCCACCCCCAAATCCAAGAGATCACCGTTGGTGCTGATACCCTCGTTGTACATGATGTCGAACTCAGCCACCTTGAAAGGCGGGGCGACCTTGTTCTTCTTGACGGTGACGCGCGTGCGGTTGCCGATGACCTCAGTGCCTTGCTTGATCGACTCAATGCGGCGCACATCCAGGCGCACACTGGCATAGAACTTCATCGCCATGCCGCCGCTGGTGGTTTCGGGATTGCCAAACATGACCCCGATCTTCTGGCGCAGTTGGTTGGTGAAGATCATGCAGGTGTTGG
>JADLDO010000058.1 GCA_020846635.1 Caldilineaceae bacterium | reverse complement strand
CCCTTCGTGTCAGAGATCCTGCTCCCTGCGTGGAACAGGCAACCATAATCTGCACGAAGTGTACTCGGCTTGAGTGCTGATTTTTAGACCGAAATCGCGTCGCTTTCTTTACCGGAATTTACAACAACATCTGTATCGAGTAGGACGGTGCTCACAGATCGCTTAATCGATCTGTCTCGCGCTGTTGCTTAATGAAGCTGTTGAACTCATCGATCGATTCATCGTCCGGCCAAAAGTCACCAGCAACCTCATCCAAGTCGGTAACAGGTTTGGCGCGCATGACAGAGGCTGGAATCTTCTCTTGATAAGCCGATTCGAGATATTGTGCTTGCAGCAATTCCGACAGAGCGCGAATCAGATCCAACTGTTCAACCGGCGATAGTTGCCGGGCTTCCTCTAGTACATCCTGCACTTTTGTAGTCATCGTTGCCTCCAAATAACAAAGCCTATTTTGTCCAGTATAACATGCCCCTGGTATCTCACTACATCTGCCGTCGAGATCCATGCTATGAGTGACTTCCCTTGCCTGAGCAAGCTGGCATCTAATGATGACCACCGACATCTACGCCGCGCCAACCCAATCTGCTTTGCCGCGCCATGCTGCCAATGTTACAATTCCCCTGTTGACTTCTTCATGATCCCGGAGAGGGTCTAAAAGTCTATCATTATTATCCAACCAAATAGCAGCATAGCAGGCGATCTTTCGGTTTGGCCTCTCTTTTGGCCTTTCATTCGGCTTGATCTCTCGCTTTATGCCCTGCATCGCCATAGCCACTGTGCGAAGGAAGAGGGCTTGTGCAATTATCGTCTTTTCGTCTGATTTCGGCGGCAATTTCAATCTTATTATTGGCCGTCCTGGTCACTGTTATCCTTGTAGCCATTCGCGACAATACCTCTACGGCTCTGTCTATCGCCACCCCCACGCAAAGCATTGCCCTGGCAACGGCGGCAAGCTCGGAGGCAACATTGGCTGCCGCACCCACCTTGTCTGCCGACACGATCGAGGCAGTCACCCCCACCCCGGAGAAGACCGCGGGTGTGACCGCGCCCGCCGCGGCAGAGATAGAGGCAGCACCAGCAACTGAGACTGCCACCGCAACAGCCCTGGCAACAGACACGGTAAGCATAGACCTGGAAGCAGAACCCGCGCAGACGCCTGAGGCGACGGCTATTATCGTTCCCGACGCAGCCACACCCACCCCAGAAGTGACCCCGATCAGACCCACCTTCGACCCCGAACTTGGCCCGACGGTCGAGATCTTTTCCAACGCCAATTTTGTCAATGGCGTTGCCTCCCTGCGCAGCACCCTGTGGGCGGCAACGGGCGGCGGCGTGGTCGCTTGGAACAAAACAACTGGAAGTTATGTCAAATTCACCACGCTTGATGGCCTCTCTGCCAATCGCACCATTGCCGCGGTCGTCTGCCCACTGCCAGGGTTGGGCATCCTCTTTGCCGGAGAACTGGGCATCCAGATCTTTGACACCCAAAATGGCTCGTGGAAGATGCTCAACAGCAGCAACAGCACCCTGCGTAATGAGGATGTCTCAACGCTTTGGTGCAGTGTTGAAGATGGATTGCTCGTTGTGGGGTATGCACAGGAAGGGATGGATCTCTTTAATGCGCGCCAGGGAGTCTGGAGCTACATCGGCCCCGACGAGGGCTTCACTGCCAGCGCCATCCGTGACATTGCTGTTGTAGACGGTGGCGCAACGATTTGGTTGGCGACCCCAAATGGCCTCGTCGTCTATCGCGAGGGCGAAACAACCACCTATACCACTGAAAACAGCCCGCTGGCCGATGACCGCATCGAGGCGCTGGCCGCCGATGGGGCTGGAGCTATCTGGCTCACCAGTGCCGACGCCCTCTACCGAACCGACGGGGAGGAGTGGGACAGCTATGGCGCGAACGGGGGGGACTTTCCCAGCGGGCGTTTGACAGGCCTGGATGTCAGCAGCGATGGAGCCATCTGGATCGGTTCAGACCAGACCCATCTATGCCGCTTCGACCCCGGCGTGGAAGGCTGTATTGGCTTTTACCGCGAAGAAGAAGGCATGGCGACAGCCCCGCTTACCAGTGTGATGATTGACAGCGACGGTTCGGTCTATTACACCACCGCGGGCGGCGGTATCAGCGTTTTTGATGGCACAAACTGGCGGCAGTTGGTCATACCCGACGAAGCCACCCCCGGCAATACCATCCGTCATCTCACACAAGCGTCTGACAGCGCCCTGTGGTTAGCGGGCAACGGGGGCGCTACCCGCTATGCGCCCGACAGCGATACCCCCATACAAAATTACACACCCGCCAACAGCCCCCTGCCCTCGATCAACGTCAACGTCATCTTCCCGACGGCTACGGGCGTCTGGTTTGGCACAGGTGGCGTTACCTTCTTTGACGGTGTTACCTGGACAACCTACAGCGCAGATGACGGCTTGACCGGGACGGTCGTCCAGGCGATGGCGGCGGACGCGCAGAGTCGTATTTGGATCGGAACCAACGCCGGTCTGAGTATTTGGACAGGTGCTACCTTCTTTAACCTGACGAGCAGCAACGGCTTGCCCAGCGAAGACATCACCGCGCTGCAACGTGACGGTGATGCAGTCTGGATTGGCACACGCAATGGCGGTTTGCTGCGCTTTCAGGACAACCAGTTGCAGTTGTTCAATCGCAGCAACAGCAGCCTACCCGGTGACACCATCAGCGCGCTCACGCAGACAGCCAATGGCGAGTTGCTCATTGCCACGGACCAGGGTTTGGCTCGCTATGCGGGCAACCAACTCACCATCTATCAGGGGTTGGCAGGGCAGGCGATCACCGCGCTGGCGGCTGCCCCCAGCGGCGAACTGTGGGTCGCCACCCGCACCAACGAGCTGCTTTCATTCAACGGCCTTGAGTGGACGCCCGCCCCCACAGACCAGCTACCCGACCCTGAGATTACCAGCTTGCTGGTCGATTCGGATGGGCTGCTTTGGATCGGCACAGCGCAAGGTGGGCTGGCTCGCTATAGCCCTTGACAAACACAAGAAAATGAGAGGATGCAGCGATGGCAACACCCATTCCATTGGTCGTCCATGCCACCCATGAAGCAGGGCTTAAGGTTGGCGGAATTGGCGCAGTGCTCGATGGGCTGCTCGCCGCACCCAGCTACCTAGCCGCGGTGCAACGCACCATACTCGTTGGCCCCATGAACGCCGGCGACCCACTCTATTTTGAGCGGCTTAGCCAGCCTCGCAGCGGCATCACCATTCGCTACAGCAGCCTGCACGCCATCATTCACAACGTCGATGAAACCACCCGCGCCGCCCTGCAACAGGTGGAGCAGACCTTCTCCATCGCCATCCTCTATGGCACGCGCCGCTTTGGCGCTGTCGAGCATGAGATCATCCTCGTCGATGCGACCTCGCCCAACTGGCAGCAGGTTGATTCCTTTAAGTACTATCTGTGGGAACATTACGGGCTCGATTGTTCCCGCTATAGCTGGAACCCGGAGTTCAACCTCTATATCAACATCGCGCCGCCGCTCTTTGCTGCCCTGCGCGCCATTGGTGCGGGCAGAGAGCTGGCCCCTGCCGAAAAGTTTATCATCGCCCATGAGTGGTTGGGGATGCCCGTGGTCTACGCGGCCCAACTCACCGAGCCAGGTGCGTGGCGCACCGTCTTTTATGCCCACGAAACGGCTACAGCGCGGCGCTTGGTGGAAGAACACCCCGGACACGACACCCGCTTCTACAATGCCCTTCGCAAAGCCCGCGAGTGGAACTTAAGCCTGGAAGCGGTCTTTGGCAACCAGGACGATCTCTTTAAGCACCCTATCCTGCGTACAGTCGCCGCCTGTGACGGTCTTTTTGCTGTCGGCGACCTGGTGGTGGACGAACTGCGCTTCCTGGGTGGCGCACTTGCCAATGCCCAAATCGATCTCGTCTATAACGGTGTGCCCTCCGCTGACACAACCATCCTTGCCAAGCTCGAATCGAAGCGACGGCTCCAGGTCTATTGCGAAAAGCTCCTGGGCTATGTGCCCGATTATGTCTTTACCCATGTCACGCGCCTGGTGCTTTCCAAAGCACTCTGGCGCGATCTACGCGTGATGGATCATCTGGATGAGATGCTGCGCAGGCAGGGCAAGCGCGCCGTCCTCTTTGTCCTCAGCACTGCCACACCTGGGGGCCGCCGTCCCGAATGGGTGGCGGCGTGGGAGGAGCAATATGGCTGGCCCGTGGGGCATCGCGGCGACAATGGTGATCTGATTGACCTGGAGGCTAATTTCTTCTTTGAAGGCGTTGAGCCATTCAACCAGCGCAGCCAACAATCGAAAGTAGTCTTTGTGAATCAATTCGGCTGGGACCGCGAGCGCGTCGGAAAGCGTATGCCCGCTGAAATGGAGTTCTTGGATATTCGCCGTGGCAGCGACCTGGAGTTTGGGCAAAGTATTTACGAACCCTTTGGCATCGCCCAAGTCGAGCCCTTGAACTACGGCGCGCTCTGTTGTGTCTCCAATGTCTGTGGGTGCGTGGGCTTTGCTGAGCGTGCCGCCGGTGGCCTGGAGAATTTGCCCAATATGATTGTAGCCGATTATGTGAGCCTCCCTCCTGACTATTGGCTGGGCAGCCCTTATGATGCTCTTTGGATCGATCAAAGCGTGCGCGATTGGCTCGAAAGCCAGAACAGCGTCGCCGCCGCCCGCGCCATTGCCGAGCGGCTGCCCACCTCGCGCCAGGAGATGGAAACCATGCTGGCCCGCGGTCAGGAAGTGGCCCAACGCATGAGTTGGGACGTGGTCGCGCGAGACTATCTGCTGCCGGGATTGTATAGGTTGCAGTAAATCTCTAGCTTCTGTCATGCCGTAGGCATCCCGCAGCGCGTGAGTAGACCACCCTGCCGGAAGCGTCCGGGAGGGCTTTCCCAATACCGGCTTGCAGGGCATGGCAACAGGTCAGGCTATAAAAGACTCTATTGGACAGCGATCATGACTGAAACTATCACTCGCGACCTCGCCCGCTATCATCGCCAGATCATCTTTCCGGGCTTTGGTCAAAGCAGCCAAGAGCGGCTGCTGGCCTCGACAGCAGTGATTGTCGGCTGTGGCGCAACGGGGACTGCCTTGAGCAATCTCCTGGTGCGCGCCGGTGTGGGCCATGTGCGTATCATCGACCGCGACTATATCGAACTCAACAACCTCCAGCGGCAAATCCTCTTTGACGAGGATGATATTGCCGCCAACCTGCCCAAAGCCGAAGCCGCGGCGCGCAAGCTGCGCCGTGTCAATTCCGATGTCACGGTCGAAGGGCTTGTCGCCGATCTCAACCCTGGCAATGTCCTGGATCTGCTAGGCGATGCCGACGTTGTGTTGGATGGCACCGACAACTTCAGCACTCGCTTCCTGCTCAACGATGCCTGTCTCGCGCTTGGCAAACCGTGGGTTTATACCGGGGTCATCGCTGCCTATGGCATGACCGCTACCCTGATTCCCGATGGCGCGGTTGCCAATTTGCCAGGCGAAAGAGCGGCGACAGGCTGTCTGCGCTGCTTCCTGCCCGAAATCCCCGCACCCGGCACAACGCCCACCTGTGACACTGCCGGTGTCATTGGCCCCGGCGTGGCCTTGCTGACCGCTGTGGCTGGAGCGGAAGCCATGAAGCTGCTCAGCGGGCAGGGCAAACTGAATCCCGGTATAATCCACATGGATGTGTGGAGCCACGACTACGAACAATTTACGCTGGCGCGCAACCCGGAATGTCCAGCCTGTGGCAGGGAGCCTTCCGAACGCGACTACGAATATCTCAATGCCCATGTGGGCACGACCAGCGCCGCGCTCTGTGGACGCAATGCCGTACAGGTTGCTGTGACCAACGGCCCGCGGCTCGACCTGGCAGCCATCGCCCAACAGCTTGCGCCCGTCGCCAAGCAACTGGCGCGCAATGACTATCTGCTGCGCGCCCAGATCGACGGCTATGAGTTCACCGTCTTTCCCGATAGCCGCGCCATCATCAAAGGCACCGAAGATGAGGAAATCGCCAAAGGCTTATACGCTCGCTATCTGGGCGGTTAACTAGCTCGGTGGTTAAGGGGGTTCAGGTGATTTGAAGCAGCGAAAGCCCAGGGCAAAAGGAACCGGAAACCATGACGACCCTCGAACGCACCCTTGTGCGTCCCTTCCAAGCAAACGACCTTGCGCCTTTGGTGGCTTTTTGGAACAATGCCTTTGCCGACAAGCGCAACTTCTATCCCATCACCGCCGCCGACTTCCAAAGCCGCATCCTCGACTGTGCGGCCTTTGACCCCAACGGGCTGATCCTCGCCTGGCACGATCAGCCGGGCGCACCCTCACAGCTTGTTGGCATGGTTCATGCCTTCCGCCCTCCCCCCCAAAGTGGCCTCTATGCCAAGTGGGAACAACAGCATCAACTGGCCCTGCTCTACGTAGACCCTGTCCACCGCCGCCAGGGAACCGGCACACGCCTGTTGCGCGCAGCCGAAAATTGGTTGTATTATTGTCCTGTCCATGCGGGTGGTTCCGCCCAACCCTGTTATGGTACGGTTGAAGGGCCACGTCCCCCCTTTTTTGGTGCCAGCCAACGGCTCGGCATCAGTGTCCATGATCGTTCACTCATCAACTTTCTAGCGTTCCGCGGCTACCGGATAGTCGACGCAGGCGATGTCTCTATGCAGCTTGAGCTGGCCCCACGCCCGGCTCCTCCCTTGCCCGATTTGGCTGCATTGGGATTAGAGCTTGTATCCATAAGCCATGAAATGCCCTTTCAAGGTCGCGAGCCGCGCGGACGCGAGGAATATGCTCTGTGGGGTGACAATAGCGGCGAACCCTATGCGGGCTATGTGCTGGTCACGGGCGATCATCTGCTCCAGGCGCATATCAGTTGGTATCCCATGCGACAGGCAGGCAGAGCCGCGATTGCCGGTTTTTGGGTGGCTCCTGCGCTGCGGGGGCATGGCCTGGGTCGTTATCTTCTCGACCGCACACTGTATGATCTCGTACACGCTCCCCCTCCCTGGAGAGGGTATGATACAGTCCCCTACAGGGGGGAATCTAAGACCATCCCCCACAAGGGGGCATTTCAGACCGTTGAAGTGCAGACACACGTGATCCACCACCCGGAGGCGGCTGCGCTCTATGAGCGGCGCGGCTTCGTCGTAGAGATGGCGTGGGTCAACATGGTCAAGGAATGTACTGTACGCGGCGCGAAACCTGTAGGACTGTCAGCATACTGACAGAGGAATATTGGCCCGGACAGGTTAGCATAAGACATAACGAAAAACAGACCCATGAGCGCAAACCAAGTGAAACCCGATTCGAGTAGCTCGTCGCCAACTGATACGCTTTTGCCGGCACATGCCACGGTTGACGAGGCAGAGATCCATGCCATCGTACATGGTTATCACGGTGCGCCATTTGCCGTTCTCGGCCCGCATGTCGTGGAGATAGCGGGCACACCAGCTTTCGTGATTCGCGCCTTTCGCCCGCTGGATGCCGCAGTCTTTGTCGTGGACTCCACGGGGACACGCACGCCCATGACGCGCTGGGACGAAGCAGGCTTTTTCGAGGCAGTCTTGCCGCCCCAGGAACCGGACTTTCGCTACCGGCTGGTCGTGGTCGATGGCAGTGGCAACGAGTTCGAATTGGAAGACCCCTATCGCTTCCCGCCCTTGCTCACCGACTATGACCTCTATCTCTATGGTGAAGGTAATTTCTTCTACGCCTATGAGAAGTTTGGGGCGCACCCATGCGTAATCGATGGCGTGCCGGGCGTCAATTTTGCGGTGTGGGCGCCCAATGCTCAACGCGTCAGCTTGGTAGGGCCTTTTAACGGTTGGGACAACCGCGCCCATCCCATGCGCCGCCATGAGCAGATGGGGGTGTGGGAGCTGTTTTTTCCGCACTTGCCAGTCGGGATGCATTACAAGTATGCTATACTCTCGCGCTTCATGGACTATGAGATCAACAAGGCTGACCCCTTTGGCTTCTATGCTGAGATGCGCCCAAGCACCGATTCGCGAGTTTGGGATCTGCACCAATACGCCTGGCAAGATGACGAGTGGGTGGCCGCGCGGCCCGAACGGCAAGCGCTCGACCAACCCATCAATATCTATGAAGTTCATCTAGGCTCTTGGCGGCGCGTTCCCGAAACGAACGGCTTCCTCAGTTATCAAGACTTGGCCCATCAACTGGTGGAATATGCACAGCAAATGGGCTATACTCATCTGGAACTGCTGCCCATTACCGAGCATCCCTACGACGGCTCTTGGGGCTATCAGACCACCGGCTACTTCGCCCCCACCAGCCGCTTTGGCAATCCAGACGAGTTCAAATATTTTGTGGACCACTGCCACCAACACGGTATTGGCATCATCCTAGACTGGGTTCCCGCGCACTTCCCGCGCGATGCCCACGGGTTGGCCTTCTTTGATGGAACCCATCTCTATGAGCACTCTGACCCACGCCAGGGAGAGCATCAGGACTGGGGTACCAAGATTTTCAACTTTGGGCGCAACGAAGTCCGCAATTTTCTGATCAGCAGCGCGCTTTTTTGGCTCAAGGAGTATCACTTGGATGGGCTGCGCGTGGATGCTGTCTCCTCCATGCTCTACTTGGATTTCAGTCGCGAACCGGGTCAATGGATCCCCAACCGCTATGGGGGGCGCGAAAACCTAGAGGCCATCGACTTTATCCGCCGCTTCAACGAAGTCACCCATGAGACAGTGCCCGGCATCTTGACCATTGCCGAAGAAAGCACCTCATGGCCCATGACGACGCGACCCACCTATACGGGCGGGTTGGGCTTCGATCTCAAGTGGAACATGGGCTGGATGCATGATATGCTCAGTTACATGCAGATGGACCCGATCTTCCGGCGCTTTTATCAGAACCAGATCACCTTCAGCTTGATGTATGCCTTTACCGAAAACTTTGTCCTGGCCTTTAGCCATGACGAAGTCGTGCATCTGAAACGATCCATGCTGGACAAGATGCCGGGTGATGCCTGGCGTAAATATGCCAACCTACGCGCTCTCTATGCCTATATGACTGCGCATCCCGGCAAAAAGCTCTTGTTCATGGGGCAAGAGTTTGGTCAATGGTCAGAATGGAATGAGGCGCGCAGCCTCGATTGGCACTTACTCCAATGGGCCGACCATCAGCAGCTTCAGCGTTTTGTAGCCGATCTCAACTATCTCTATCAGCGGGAACCGGCACTCCATCGCATCGACGCCAGTTGGGAAGGCTTTGAATGGATTGACATCAGCGACGCCGATTACTCGATCATCAGCTTTGTCCGTCGCAGTGAGAATCCTGCCGACAACGTAATCGTGATCTGCAACTTTACGCCGGTTCCGCGCCATGATTATCGCGTGGGGCTGCCCACGGCTGGTTCATATCGAGAACTGCTCAACAGTGACCGCCATGCGTATGGGGGCAGCGGTGTGGGAAATCCTACTCCGGTTGTCGCCGAAGCTTTACCCTGGCAAAAGTGTAATTTTTCAGCACCTTTCCACCTGCCTCCCCTGGGGGTCATCTATCTGAAAGTAGTTCAATGAATTCGTCTCGAGGTCGGCGCGCTGCCCGTATGACACGTGCGCCCTTAATCCAAGACTGGCCCGTCATGTTTGTCTCATCGAATCAGTTTCCTGCGTCGAATTCAACTCAGGGCACAACCATTCTGGTGGTAGAAGACAATGAAGGCGTGAGGCTCAGCCTGTGCGAGCTTCTAGAAGCACACGGGTATCTGCTACAGAGCGCAAGCAACGGCAACGAGGCACTGGCATTGCTTGCACAAAATCCGCCCGATCTGGTGATTTCCGATCTGGTCATGCCGGAGATGGATGGTCACGTCCTGCTCAACCGCATCCGCAGCAGTCCACGGACGCGCAGCCTGCCGGTGATCTTCCTCACAGGCCATGATTCGCCTGAGCAGCGGCGGCGTGCCAGAGATTCAGGGGTGGTGGACTATCTAACCAAGCCGTTCGGCGAGGAGGAGTTGCTCCATGCGGTGCGTACGGCGCTGCGTCGTTATGCCGACCAAGAAGCGGACTTCAACCGGCGCATCGAAGAAGTGCGTAACCAAATCTTAGGATTGGTACAACATGAGTTCCGCACGCCGCTGACCTTTGTCATGGGCTATGCTGAATTCCTCCAGGACGCCATCCGTCAAGACCTGCCGCGTGAGGAACTTCAACATTCCGTAGATGCCATTTTAGAAGGCAGCCGCCGGCTTCATCATCTCGTAGAGAGCTTCTTGCTCTTGGCGAATCTCTCGCGTGAGGCGCTGCCCAGCGAAGAGATCTATCCGCTTGATCCGTCGGCACTCTGGCGCGAGTGCATCACCGAGGTGCGCGAGACGATAGAAGATGCAGATATTACTGTCCTGCTCGCCGAACCGCCCGATCCGATCATCGTCTTTGGTGTAATGGATCTACTGCGCGAGGCGCTGTCGAGGCTGCTGGACAACGCCATCCGCTATCGCCGACCGGGGGCACGCACCATTTGGCTGGCGACCGTCGCCAAACCTGGCTATGTCGGCTGGCTGATCCGCGATGAAGGCGTGGGTATCGCTGCTTCGCTGCTGGCGCAGCTCTCCGCTCCCTTCGTCCGTCTCCACCAGCGCCAGGCCGACGGTCACGGCATAGGATTGGGGCTAACCCTCGTCCGTCGCGTCGCCGAACTCCACGGTGGCTATCTTCAGATCGAAAGCGAAGAAGGCGTGGGCAGCACCTTCACGCTGTGGGTGTCGGACGCGGAAATGATGTAGGGGGTTTGTAGCCTAGCCAGCCTCAAGCCGCTGCCGCATCTTCTCTACCGCACCCGCAAACATGGCGGACTGCTCGGCACCGGCAAAGACCGGCGCGCCCGCGAATAGCTGGATGCCCCAACTAGGCACAGGCGAATCGGCCACAGCTTGCAGGCTGGCGGGAAAATCCAGCACATCCAGGATCAACTGCACCTTGCGCTCGGCAGGGACAAACCCCGCTGCTTGCTCTAGCACTTCCCGGCCCCATGCTGCATCGCGCCCGCTTTTCTCCGCATAGATAAGCGGCGTAAAAACATCAATAGCAGGAGCAAGCAGATCGTAATCCTGGGCGAAAATACGGGGCAGCGCACCGTCGAACTCCGTTGGTATCCACGGGCACATATAGGCTCCCACCACACAGCCAGGCAGTTGGGCGCGGATCATCTCGGCATAGTGGCGGGCAAAGCGAGCCACACGCACGCACTTATGGCGCGTCCATTCGGCTTGGGCGGTTGCCAAAATTGCCGCGGGCGTCGTGGCATCAATGCCGGTGGCCTCACAAAAGTCGCGGACACAGGCAGCGCAGAAGCAGCTTTCCTGCAAATCCGGCTGTGGTTCCTCAAACCACCCCGCATAGGTCAAATAGTCGAGCCAGATGCCTACAGGCTGGTAGCTTTGCAACCCCGATGCCAAATGCTCCTCAGTCTCGTCTAGGAACCACTGCTGCGACAGGCAGACCCCCTGCACCAGCCGCCCATAGCGGATCGGCTGCCCATCCACCCCAATCGGGATCAACTCTGGATACTCGGCAAAATCGGCGCGAAAGGTCTTGAACTCCACGCAAGGGGCAATCCCCGCTTGGGCGCAGGCTTCAAATGCGCCCGCATCAAAACCGTGAAACCAAACGGCATTGGCTCCTGCGTCCGGCAAGCGGTCAATCACTTCGATGGCATTACGTCCATACGGCCCAAAGAGCAGGGGCAGCGTCATGCATCACCTCGGTTGGTATGAAGGGGCATAGGGTGGCAAATCCTCGCAATGCTTGTGTACCGGCCATCAGAGGTTCCCTCCCTAGAACGCCGAAAGCCCTCAACAATGTGATGGGCTTCCGGCATAGGTAGTCTGCGATCATGCTGGGGGAGATACTTAAAAAATGCCCAATTCCTCTTTGGCATCATCCGACATCATATCGGGATTCCAGAAAGGCGTCCAGGTCAGATGAATATTGACCTCCTCCAGATCGGGGAAGGCGGTATGCGTCTCCCGCTGGACAGAGCTGATGATCTCCGGCCCGGCAGGACAGCCAGGGCTGGTGAGGGTCATAGTAATTTCGGCGGACTTCTCCGGCGTTACATCCACGTCGTAGATCAAACCCAAATCGACAATGTTCATCATCAATTCTGGGTCGTTCACACGCGCGCGGATCAACTCGCGGATATCTTCGTTACTTGGCAAACTCATGAGTTATCTCTCCTTGTTTTCGTGTTCTCATCTACACGAGTTTTTCCCACAGGGGGAAGCTATCCTATTCTACCAACGGACTAGGCCAATCAATGAAATCCAGCTTTCATTGACAATTGATTTGCCTCTACCTGGGCCACTCCACCAGCAGATCCTCTCCCTGTATATACACATCATATACAGGAGTCGGCTCAAAGGCGGGCATACGCAGCGCCGCGCCTGTGCGAATATCAAAGCGCGCGCCGTGGCGTGGACATTCAACCTCATGCCCATTGACGACCTCGCCCTCGACCAGTGGCCCGCCATCATGCGTACAGACATCCTCAATGGCATAATAGCCATCGTTTATATTGAAAATGGCGAGACGAACATCGTCGATCTCAACCAGTTTACTGCCGTTGATCGGAATTTCGTCAACGGTTGCAACCTTAACTAGCTCACCTACGCTCATGCTTACATTCCTCGGCTATGTGATCTATACGGGTGATCTATACGGGTGATCTATTTGACTCGTCAACCTCATTCGGGCCATTCCTCAAGGCCCCAGACACCTGCCTTGAGCGCCTTGAGTGGCAGCAGCGCGCACTTGAGCCGCACCGGGCCGATCTCAATGCCCAGCATTTCCAACACAGACTCTTTATCCCACTTGCGTACTTCTTCCAGAGGCATGCCGATCACCTCCTCCATCAACATGGAAGCGGTAGCCTGGCTGATGGCACAGCCGCGGCCATCAAACGCGGCATCCACGATCACATCATTTTCCACCTTGAGCTCAATGGTGATCTCATCACCACAGAACGGGTTATGGTCATGATAGTGAACATCGGCATCTTCCAAATGGCCCTTGTGCCGCGGGTGGCGATAATGGTCTAGAATCGCTTCGCGATAAAATGGATCGCTACTCATAGGATTCTCGTTTCGATAAGCATTTCCACTGGCAAACGTTTCAAATTCGCAAACGTTACAGCGCAAAAATCTGCGCGGCCTTCTCCAGCCCCGCACATAACAAATCCACTTCGTCTGGCGTGTTGTAGAAATAGAAACTGGCACGCGCCGTTGCCACAATGCCAAGACGGTCGTGGATCGGTTGGGCGCAGTGATGCCCCGCGCGCACCGCGATCCCATCTTGGTCAAGGATCGCAGAGAGATCATGGGGATGGACATCGTTGAGCGTAAAAGCCACCAACCCTGCCCGCTGCTCTGGCCCCACGATATGCAGCCCCTCAATCTGGCTTAGACGTTCATAGGCATAGCGCACAAGCGCCTGCTCTTGATCATGAATCCACTCCATGTCTAAGCCGGAGAGATAATCCACCGCTGCGCCCAAACCGATGGCTTCAGCGACAGCAGGCGTACCCGCCTCAAACTTATAGGGCAGCGTGTTCCATTTAGAACCGCTCATCTTCACTTCGCGGATCATGTCGCCGCCACCCTGCCACGGCGGCATCGCCTCCAGCAGATCGCGCTTGCCATAGAGTACCCCCAACCCTGTGGGGCCACACATCTTATGGCTGCTAAAGACAAAGAAATCCACATCCAACGCCTGTACATCCACCGGCATATGGGGTACGCTCTGCGCGCCATCCACAAGCACCTTTGCCCCCACTGCACGCGCCGCGGCCACAATCTCCTGCACCGGGTTCACCGTCCCCACCACATTGCTCACATGCACAAAACTGACCAATTTGGTCGCGGGCGTGATCAGCGTGTCCAGTTGGCTCAGGTCGAGTTCGCCGCTTTCGGTGAGCGGGATATAGCGCAGGGTAAAGCCCAGTTGGTCGCGCAGGATCTGCCAGGGCACGATGTTGCTGTGATGCTCCATCTCCGTGATCAGAACCTCGTTGCCGGGGCCAAGATTGGCGCGCCCCCACGTATTCGCCACCAGGTTGATGCCCTCGGTTGTGCCGCGTGTAAAGATGATCTGCTTATCGCTGGGCGCATGGATAAAACGGGCAACCTTGAGCCGCGCTTGCTCATAGGCTGCGGTCGCTTCCTCGCTCAGCCGGTGTACGCCCCGGTGGACGTTGGCATTATAGCGCCGGTAATAATCGTCCATCGCCTGAAGCACTGCTTCGGGCTTTTGGCTGGTGGCGGCATTGTCAAGATAGACCAGGGCCTTATCTCCCACCTGGCGGGCCAGAATCGGAAAATCCTGGCGAATCCGCTCAATGCGTGCCAAGTCCAGCTCTGGAATGACTACCCCTGTTTGTGCTGCTCCGGTTCGCTCCAGTTGATTTACCATTCTGCTTTTTCTCGTTCCTGCCGGCACTTTACGCTCGGCCCTCTATGGAACTTCTATCAATGGAACCTGCAATTGAGTTCTGCAAAGAAAACGGGCGACGGGAGATTGCTGCCTCTCGCGTCGCCCGTTCGTCATTATAGTCAATAAGCTCGCTCACCACCCTCGCCACAAGGCTAGGCTTTGGACGGAAAGATTGAACTTGAGAGTGCGCTAACCACCGATTTTGCGCTCGATAACTCGCTCTAGCTTGCCCACAACGCTTGCCACGGGGACACGATCCAACACAGCCTGGAAGAAGCCCTGCACAATCATGCGCTCGGCCTGCGATCGAGTGAGGCCACGCGCCATCAGATAAAAGACATATTCGTCTTCCACCTGGGCTGCCGTCGCCGCGTGAGTGCAGCGCACATCATCGGCCTCGATCTCCAACCCTGGAATCGAATCAGCACGCGCTGTGCCGTCGAGAATCAGGTTACCGTTGCGCTGGTAGGCATCGGTCTTTTGTGCGCCAGGATAGACGCGAATCGAACCCATGTAGACGCTGCGCGACTTGTCCTTGAGCGCCCCGTTAAAGAGCAGGTCGCTAAAGCAGTTGGGCGCGCGATGAATTTGCAGCGTCTGGTGGTCGATATGTTGGCGACCTGTCGGGAAGTAGATGCCCAACAGTTCGGCATGACCACCCTGCCCTGCCAAATCCACATCCAGGAACGCCTTTGTCAAGCGGCTGCCCCAACTGACTTGGATCCAGCGCAAGTCTGCGTTGCGGTGCATCAAGGCGCGCCCGTTGAGGAAATTCCAGGTGGAATGGTCATAGTCCTGCAAGTTCATATAGCGCACAGTGCTGTTGTCATGCAGATAAAGCTCTACGACCGCGCTTTGCATGCCATCCTTGCCACCGACCAGATCGTCCACTACCGTCACTTCGGCCCCCTCCTCGGCGACCAAAAGCGTGTGGTGATAGCCACCGACACCGCTGCGTGCCTGGTATTGGATGACCTGGAGCGGCAGATCCACCTTGACATTCTTGGGCACATAGATAAATGCACCTGTATCCCACAATGCCGCGTGCAGCGCCGTAAATTTATTGTTGTCGGCCTTCACCACTTCAGTCATGAAGTAGCGTCGTACGAGATCGCCATGATCTTGCAGCGCTTGGCGCAGATCTGTGAAGATCACACCCTGGGCAGCCAGCGCATCATTGGCCTTGCGGTTGGTCACCACACCATCCTGAAAGACTAGGCTCGACGCTGAATCCATCTCATCCAACTCATGACGGATCAATTCCCCCACGGGCGCCTTGGCGTCGCCATCGAGCACGACAGGGGTAAACTTATCCAAGTTGAAGCCGGTCAGGCGTGTGCGCCGCCAGGGTTCATCGGTCGCCGCGGGCCAGGGGATTGCTTCAAAAGTGCGCCATGCTTCCAAACGCAGGGCAAGCATCCACTCCGGTTCTTGGCGCGCCGCCGAAAGGGCGCGTACCGTCTCTTCGCTAAAGCCTGCTACTGCCTTTTCAATTTGGTCCGGCGTTGTATCTTTAATCAGAACGCTCACGTTCTCTATTCCTCCATATAGTACTGGGGCACGACTCACCCGACACGACAGGCGGGGAGTGGGGCAGCGGTATGTGACTGCCCCACTCGCCACTAAGGTCTAGGCGTCCTGTCCGCCCACAGGATTATTATCCAATCGAGCCTTCCATTTGGAGTTGGATCAGCCGGTTCATCTCCACTGCATACTCCATCGGCAGTTCCTTGACCAGCGGCTCAATAAAGCCGCCCACGATCATGGCTGCCGCCTCATCCTCACCGATCCCTCGGCTCATGAGGTAGAAGAGCTGTTCCTCGCCAATCTTACTCACCGACGCCTCATGCCCCACGCTCACATTGTCTTCTTCAATCTCAATGTAGGGATAGGTGTCGGAACGGCTTGATTCATCCAGCAGCAGCGCATCACAGACGACGTTGCTCTTGCTGTGGTGGGCCCCCCGCGAAACCTTGAGCAAGCCACGATAGCTGGCGCGCCCGCCATCCTTGCTGATGGATTTCGAGACAATCTTCGAACTGGTGTAAGGAGCGCCATGTACCACCTTGCCGCCGGCGTCCTGGTGCTGACCCTTGCCGGCGAAGGCAATCGACAGAATCTCACCGTGGGCCTTCGGCCCCATCATGTAGACGGCGGGATACTTCATCGTCACCTTGCTGCCCAAGTTGCCGTCAATCCATTCCATCGTCGCGCCTTCTTGTGCCACGGAGCGCTTGGTCACCAGGTTATACACATCGGTGCTCCAGTTTTGAATGGTGGTATAGCGGCAGCGTCCACCCTTCTTCACGATGATCTCGACCACGGCACTGTGCAGGCTGTTAGAGCTGTAGACGGGAGCGGTGCAGCCCTCAACATAGTGCATGCTTGCGCCTTCCTCCACGATGATCAGCGTGCGCTCAAACTGGCCCATGTTCTCGGCATTGATACGGAAATAGGCCTGGAGCGGAATGTCCACATGGACACCCTTGGGCACATAGACAAAGCTGCCACCACTCCATACGGCGCTGTTGAGCGCGGCGAACTTGTTGTCGGCAGCCGGGATGATCGTCGCAAAGTATTCGCGTACAATGTCCTCATGCTCGCGCAGACCGCTGTCCATGTCGAGGAAGATCACGCCCAGCTTTTCCCATTCCTGGCGCAGGCTGTGATAGACCACTTCCGAGTCATATTGTGCGCCCACGCCCGCCAAGAATTTGCGCTCGGCTTCGGGAATACCCAATCGTTCGAAGGTGTTCTTGATGTTTTCGGGGACATCATCCCAGTTCTTCTCTGTGCCTGCAGAAGGGCGCAGATAGTAGAAGATCTCGTCAAAGTTGATGCCGCTGAGGTCAGCGCCCCATTTCGGCATGGGCTTTGAGAGGAAAATATCTAGCGCCTGGTGGCGGAAGTCACGCATCCACTGCGGCTCATTCTTTTGATCCGAAATTTCATCAATGACCGCATGACTTAGCCCGCGCTCAGACTTAAAAACCGGCTTGACATCATCATAGAAGCCATATTGATATTCTTCTTTAACGCCGGTGAGTTGTTCACGATCCGCTGTTGTTGCCATTACTACTCTCCTTGCTACTCAACCAATAATACCTGCATTGCGGCTCATTGTGCCTGTCTGCTGAAGGAAACCACGCGGGGCATCCCTACGCAGCAGCAGTTTCCGCCTCTGGTTTCTCGGCAAATTCTTCTTCTACCCAGCCGTAGCCCCGCTCTTCGAGCATGGCAGCTACTTCCGGGCCGCCCGTCATCACAATACGACCGTCATAGAAAATGCTGACCTTGTCGGGCTTTACATAGTTCAACATGCGCTGATAGTGGGTAATCAACAGGAAGCCGCGGTCTTGTGTCGCCAGTTTGTTGATTCCGTCCGACACTACGCGCAGGGCATCAATGTCCAAACCAGAGTCCGACTCATCGAGGATGGCAAATTTTGGCTCCAACATCGCCATTTGCAAAACTTCGGTGCGCTTCTTTTCACCCCCGGAGAAGCCATCATTCAGATAGCGACGGGCAAAGCTGGGATCGACGTTATATTCCTTCATCTTCTCCGTCAACTCGCGGCGGAACTCGCGCATGGGCATGAGGTTGGAGCCAATCATCCCGGCGCGGCCTTCCTCGGCGGGCTGGCTGGTATAGCCACGCACATTAGAGACGGCAGTACGCAGGAAGTTTGCCACGCTCACCCCTGGCACAGCCACGGGATATTGAAACGCCAAGAAGAGACCAGCGCGGCTGCGCTCGTCGGCTTCCATCTCCAACACGCTCTCGCCATCGAGCAGAATATCGCCCTCGGTGACCTCATAATGAGGATGACCCGCAACCACATAGGCCAAAGTAGACTTGCCCGACCCGTTGGGGCCCATCACCGCGTGAATCTCGCCGCTATGCAAGGTCAGATTCACACCCTTTAGGATCTCAGTCTCTCCAACGGTTGCATGTAAGTTTCGTATTTCTAAAACACTCATGAAGTTGCACTCCTCTTTTCGCTTCTATCCAGTCAATCTATTACTCTATAATTTAACGTTTATGGCTACAAAACCAACAGTACCAGCATAGACTGACACCCCTTTGCTGTCTGTAGCTTTCAAACCGAACTGTACGGATACTACGCGG
The DNA here is from genome assembly GCA_020846635.1 of Caldilineaceae bacterium. Lineage (GTDB taxonomy): Bacteria > Chloroflexota > Anaerolineae > Caldilineales > Caldilineaceae > QEUY01. The sequence goes on along the minus strand of JADLDO010000058.1, from coordinate 34,697 downwards.
CGGCAGCGGGTTTGTTGCTCACCACAAACGAACAGCCCCGGTGTCCATCCATCATGCACGCGCTCAGGTTGACATCGGAGCCTAAGACTTTACGCATGACCTCTTCGTCCATTTCACAAATGGAGCGATGTTCTTGGGCCAATTCGTGATAGGGGCAATTATAGGCATGGAGAATAATGGTATTCTCATCTTCCACGTCTACATCCGTCAGCACACCACGCTGGTAAAGCGCCCCGGCCAACTGCTCCACCCGCTCTTGCAGCGCTTCCGCGCGCACCGAAGGCGCATAGCGCTTGGCGAGACGGTCGCCCACCCTGTCTAAAAGCAAAGATGCCCGTTCGGGGCCTTCTAACGCAAAGACTTCTTCCAAGAGGGTCAATGCCAAGTCATCACAGTGACAGGCAAAAAGCTCATGTGCCTTCTCACTGATCGAATAGGCATGGTGGGGTCTGCCCACCCCGGTATTCACCTGGCGGCGCTCGATATAGCCATCGGCTTGCAGCGCTTGGAGATGCTGGCGTACGGCGTTGGTGGTCACGCCCAACAGATCTTCCAACTCCTTGATAGTGGCGGAGCCGTTGCGCTTGATATATTCGATGACCTGCCACGCCGGACTGGCATGATCCGTATAGGCGTTTAGCGTCATGGATAGTCCTATCAAAACTCTCTAGCTACGTCGTAGCCGCAACCTACAATACACACTTCAGATTACTGAAAAATGATGGATTCATGGATACTATCGAACGTGTACCCATCTTGCTGCGCTCTTTCTGCCTATCAGAGCATATCACAGCCGCACGCTTTAGTCAAATAAATATGTTTTTATTATCAAAACAATTTGCCGCATCAAGCCAGCATAACGCACCCAGCATAACGCATAGACACAACGTTACATTCTAACACGCCAACAGCCGGAGACGTTACCCAAAGACATTCCTGATCGTCATCATGTTGTGCCAGCCGCTCTCCTACATCGCCCACGCTTTGCCCACTGCACGATCTAGCACAGCACGACCTAATCCTGTACACGCTAACTCCGCAACTACTATCCAAAGGAGAATTTAGCTCATGCAACAGTTCTGGAAGCGTGCCTCCCGATTGCTCCTGCTTTGTGCCATCGTTTTTGGCTTTGCCCAAAGCACCCCGGTGCAAGCCGCGCCACTGGCATTTACCGTCGATCCCGCTGCGGTATTCATCAACGAAATTCATTATGACAACGCCATCACCGATGTCGGAGAGTTTGTAGAGGTCGCAGGGCCAGCCGGAACCGACCTGAGCGGTTGGAAGCTCCTGCTCTATAACGGGAGCAATGGGAGCGTCTATGATAGCGATCCCCTCCCCAGCCCGATTCCCGACCTGGGCGACGGGTCTGGGGTCGTCGTGGTCAATTACACCGGCACTTTCCAAAATGGCGCACCCGATGCCATTGCGCTGGTGGACAGCAGCGGCAGCGTTGTCCAATTTCTGAGCTATGAAGGAACCTTTACCGCGGTCGGCGGCGCGGCAGATGGGCTTACCAGCACCGATATCGGCGTCAGCGAAGATGGCTCACAGCCGGTGGGCCAATCGTTGCAGCTTTCCGGCACTGGCTCCGTCTATGCCGACTTCGCATGGAACAATCCCGCTGCAGCAACACCGGGCGCGTTTAACAATGAGCAAACCTTTGTTTCCACCCCCACGCCTGATGGCTGCCTTGACAACAATGAGACGCTGATTCACGAAATCCAGGGCAGTGGCGCAGCGAGCCCGCTCGCCAATACAGTGGTCGCTGTCGAAGGAGTCGTCATCGGGGATTATCAGGGCAATACGCCCTTGCTGCGCGGCTTTTATCTGCAAGAAGAGGACGCTGACGCGGATGCCGACACCACCACATCGGAAGGCATCTTTGTCTTTAGCAACCTTGCCGTTAACGTGGGTGATGTCGTATACGTGGAGGGAACCGTTACCGAGTTTGGGGGGCCTGATCTTTCTCTCACAGAACTGACGAATATCGTCCGCCTGGAAGTTTGTGCAACAGGCGCTTCCGTCACGCCCACAACGATCAACTTGCCGGTGGAGAACCTTGCCGAATGGGAACAGGTAGAAGGTATGCTGGTGACCTTTCCCCAACAGTTGACGGTGACTGAACACTTTACCCTGGGACGCTTTGGCGAAGTTCACCTGTCGGTGAGTGGGCGGCTCTTCCAGCCAACCCACCTCGCCGCACCAGGCGCACCGGCCCTGGAACAACAGGCGTTGAACGACCGCAGCCGTATCCTGCTTGACGACGCCCAGACGGCTCAGAACCCCGACCCGGTGATCTATCCATCTCCCTATCTGAGCGCGACCAATACACTGCGCACCGGCTACACCGTAGACAACCTGACCGGCATCCTCGACCAGCGTTTTAACGAATATCGTATACAGCCGTTGGGCATGGTTAGCTTTAACCCGACCAATCCGCGCCCCGAGTCGCCACAAGATGTCGGCGGCACACTCAAGGTCGCCAGCGCCAACGTGCTCAACTACTTTACGACCCTCGACGATGGCGGCAGCGACTGTGGCCCGGCGACCAACCTTCAAGAGTGTCGTGGGGCCAACAACTCGTCTGAATTTGAGCGCCAGCGCGCCAAGATCATCGCGGGGCTTGCGGCCATTAATGCGGATGTTGTGGGGCTGCTTGAGCTGGAAAATAACGAAACAGCCTCGCTGCAAGACCTCATCGGCGGGCTGAATACGCTGCTCGGCGCAGATACCTATGCCTTCATCGACACCGGCTTTATTGGCAGCGATGCCATCAAGGTCGGCATCCTCTATAAACCGGCGACTGTCGCCCCGGTTGGCGACCACGTCCTCTTGAACTCGACGGTTGACCCCACCTTTATCGACACCTTGAACCGTCCAGCCGTGGCGCAGACCTTCGAGGAGAACGCCACTGGCGAACGCTTCACCGTTGCCGTGAACCATCTCAAGTCCAAAGGTTCGGATTGCAACGGGGTTGGCGACCCGGACGCAGGCGATGGTCAGGGCAACTGCAACGGGACACGCACAGCAGCCGCAGCCGCACTGGTCAACTGGCTGGGAACCGACCCGACCGGCAGCAGTGATCCTGACTTCTTGATCATCGGGGATCTAAATTCGTACGCGATGGAAGACCCCATTACCACGATCAAGAACGCAGGGTATACCGATTTGCTTGCGCGCTTTGGCAGCGCAGGCGCCTATTCGTATGTCTTTGACGGTCAAACCGGCTATCTGGATCACGCCCTTGCCAGTGAGAGCCTACTCAATCAGGTGACGGGCGCGACCGAGTGGCATGTCAACGCCGACGAACCGGTTGTATTGGACTACAACGAGGAATTCAAATCGGCTGCCCAGGTGGACTACTTCTACACGCCAGCCCCCTATCGCTTCTCTGACCATGACCCCCTGATTGTGGGCCTTGCGCTGCGCGCGGCGACGCCTGAAGAAGTGACCGAGGGAACCGTAGACGAGGGTGAGAAGGGGACGCCTACCGGATTGCCCAGGACGGGCGCGCCCATGCCTTCCATTGCAACCATCATGGCTGTCGTGATGGCTGTGGTCGCAGTGCTGGCAGGTGGCGATTTACTCAGGCGGCGAAGGGATTGACGGTTTAGCCCTAATCCCCAGCCGCAGACGGGGCAGCCTCCGCCACAGGCTTCACCTCTGCCACGGTTTCACCACCGCGTGTGGAGGGGAGCATCAAGGCGCAAATGCCTGCGCCAATCGGCAGCAGCGCAAAGACGGAGAGGACAATGGGCAGCCCAACAAAATCGGCGATCCAACTGCCGATCCCCGTCGTCGCTGCGCCGGAGGCAAACATAAAGCCCAGCACCGCGCCGCCGATCATCCCCTTGCGCGCCGGGAGCAATCGCTGTGCCATGATAATGAGGATACTGTGAGGAATGTTCATCATGATACCCGTACCCAGCGCAGCCACAACGTAGACCCAACCCTGGGCATGGAGCATAGCAAATGAGAAGAACGCGCCGAGCGTCATACTGCCAAAGATCACCATGCGCCGGTTAAAGCGATCGCCCAGCCAGCCGCCCACAAAGGTTCCCGTTGCTCCTGCCAGCCCCAAAACGCTGAGCATGACTCCATAGACTGCGGGTGTAATGCCCTGGTCGGAAAAGAATTTGGGCAGGAGCGTTGTAAAGCCTTGCTGCGTTGTCGAGCGGAAGGTGATCAACAGGATAAAAGCAATCGCAATATAGAGCGCTTGCCGCCCCATACTATTACCCGTACTTTTGCTTGGCTGAGGCGTAGCGGGCGCTGTCTGTTCGTTCGTCTGGGGAGCCTCTACCTCCTCATAAGGCTGGCGCAACTGCCAGAGCATAATAACCGCAGCGGGGGCCATCACCAACGCCATAAAGGGCATCGCCATCAATCCATAATTTTGCAGCAGCACCCCCGCCAGCGTTGGCCCCACGGCTAACCCGACTTGGCCTCCAACAAAGAAAAGCGAGGTAGCGGTGGTGGGTCTGCTCCCTCCTGCCATTGTCGAGTTGATCATGCCCGCGGGATGGAAAGCGCCGCTGCCCAGCGCACCCAGCGACAGACAAGTCACCAGCGCCAAATAGTTGGGCATAAAGGGCGCAAGCGCATAAAAGCTCATCGTCCACGTCAACCCCAACCCGGCAATCCAGCGCCCGCGCAGCCTGTCCACCAAAATACCAAAGAGGGGTTGGGTCAAGGAAGCGGCAAAGGTGTAGATCATCGCGGCAAGACCGATCTGGCTTACGCTCAGATCGAAGGTCGCCGCTACCGCCGTCAAGATCATGGCGATAGTTGAGTTCAAAATATCAATTGAAAAATGACCGTAAGAGGCCGCAAAAAGTCGCTTTCCGTTCATAATTTCCTCTGACCAACACCCCTATAAAATAGCCCACCAACACCCATTGCCAGGAACTTGCGCGGGAGCGATCCCCTGAAGCATCCTGGTTCACAGCCCGACCATTGTATCATAGATCCGGCCCAGAGCAGCGAAACCAACCCTACGAAGTACACCTGATCAACCACCCGCGCAACGTCCACCGCTTGACGGGTGACAGCCCCCATGTAAGAATCATAGGCACTATGGACGCTACCAAACTAACCCACGCCTTGAGAGCCGAGGCCAAGCGCTTGGGGTTTGACCACTGTCGCCTGCTGCCACTTTCGCAAGCTCCCCACGCCGATTTCTATGAAGCCTGGGTCGCGGCGGATCGCCCCGGCGACATGCGCTATTTGAATCGCCATGTCGAAAAGCGGCGAGACCCGGCCTTGCTCGCCGACCGCACACATGGCCCCTTCGAGACGATGATCGTCCTGGCCGTCAACTATCACCAGTTTGACCTGCCGCCCGACCTGCGCGATGACCCTGCGCGCGGTATCATCGCCTCATATGCCTGGGGTGACGACTATCACGAAATCATCCGCCCGCTGCTCTATGAACTAGACGCCTTTATCCGCCGCCAAACTGGGCGCAGCAGATTGGGCAAATGCCTGGTGGACACTGGCCCGGTCTTGGAGCGTGATTGGGCAGCCAGCGCCGGTATCGGCTTCACCGGCAAAAACTGCTGCACCATTCACCCCACCGATGGCTCATGGCTCATCCTGGCAACCATTCTCATCCCGGAGAAGTTGCTCTATGACCCTGTGCAGCCTCCTCTCAGCACACCCGACCCCACCGCGGTCATGGACGGCTTGCCGTGGGGCAATGACTATGGCCGCGTGCTGATCCCGCTGAACCCTGCTAGCCTGGACGAAAATTCAGTCGATGGGACGCTCGACATGGGCGAAAGCGCAACGGGAACCTGTGGTCGCTGCACCCGCTGTCTGGATGCCTGCCCCACCAGCGCCTTTGTCGGCCCCTATCATCTCGACCCGCAGCGCTGCATCTCCTATTGGACGATTGAAACCCAAGCGCCCATCCCGCGCGCATTACGCAGCCTCTTTGGCAACCGCGTCTTTGGCTGCGACATCTGCCAGGAGGTCTGCCCCTGGAACCAGCGGCTCGCCAAACGCACGCCCCTGATGGCTGGATTGATCGCCCAGGCCGACCGAATTGCGCCTCCCTTACTGGGGGGCTTTGAGCCAGCCACGCCCTATTGGTTGGAGGAAGAAGCCTTTGCTACACGCTTCCGCAACTCTCCTGTCTTGCGCGCAACGCGTGTGGGCATGGCGCGCAATGTCGCCGTTGCCTTGGGCAATTCGCGCCATGCGGACGCAATCGCCCCCCTGGGCTCCCTGCTCAACGACCCATCTCCGCTTGTGCGTGGTCATGCTGCCTGGGCGCTGGGTGAAATCTTGAGCGATGAGCGCAAGCGCGATCAGGAGATCATCACCGTTTTCCTCAACCGCGCAGAGGATGAAGAAACAGACCCGTGGGTGCAGGAGGAAATCAGGGGTGCGCGTTCAGCAAAAACCCCACCCGCAGCCGGATGAGATATGGATATGGTATACTCTTGGGACATGCTCCCTTCGCGCAAGCGGCCCAGAGAGATTTCCAGCTTCCGCGAAGATTCATGCGAAATCAATCCCATTACTGTTAGGGCAGGAACGTATGGCCGACCAACCCAAAAAGACAATCCTCGTGGTGGACGACGAATCGCGCATGGTGCGTTTTGTCAAAATGAATTTGGATTTGGAGGGCTATCTCACGATTGAGGCCAACAACGGCGTGCAGGCGTTGGAAAAGGTGCGCGACTTCAACCCGGATTTGGTCTTGCTCGATGTTGAGATGCCGGGGATGGATGGCTTTGAGACGCTCAAGCGGCTGCGCGAGATCAGCGAGGCCCCGGTCATTATGCTGACGGTGCGCGCCGATGAAGAAGATCGCATCAAGGGGCTGGACTTGGGCGCTGATGACTATGTTACCAAGCCCTTTAGCCCGCGCGAACTCTCCAGCCGCATCCGCGCGGTCCTGCGCCGCTTTGAACAGCCGGGCCGCCCCGATCAACAGATTGTCACCATTGATGAGCGGCTCCAGGTTGATCTTCAGCGCCGCGATGTGATCGTCAATGGCGAACGTATCGGCCTGCGTCCCACCGAATTTCGCCTGCTCTACCATCTGATCCAAAACGCCGGCTGGGTGGTTCCCCATGAAACGCTCTTGACCAAAGTCTGGGGTCACGAATATGTCAATGACAACCACCTCTTGCGCCTCTATATCACCTACCTACGCAAAAAGATCGAGCCTGATCCTGCCAACCCGCGCTATATTTTCACCGAGCGCGGGCTAGGCTATCGCTTTATAGACTTCAAAGACCGCGATAATTAGACGCCTTATATGCCTCAGCGAGGCCGCCCAGGGCTAAAGCCGCAGGACTACAAGCGACGCCCCCTGAACGGGGCTTGGCGAGCCCCGTTCAGGGGGCGTTGTACTGTAGCCGGATGGTTTTAACCTCCGGCGGATGGCCGCCCCGTTTTAATCTCCGGCGGCTGATGCTACACTTCCGCCACCACCAGGCTGCGGAAGCGCGCCTCGTCCCACTCTGCGCCCCAACCGGGGCCATCGGGCGGCGCGATATGACCATCCTCGATCAGCGGCGCGTTGAGCATGCCCCAACTTTCTCCCTGCCGCCGGTTGCCGTCCCCGCTTAAGTAGAAATATTCGTAATAGTCAGTGTTGTCGATGCAGCAGCCCAGATGTGCATGAACAAGGCCAAAGAGCCCGCCCTGCCCGTTGAGCTCGACATTGGTCCCAAAGCCTTCGGCAAAGTGGGCCATCTTCAGCACTTGGGTCGTGCCGTGGCGCGCATTGGCGCGCAGCCGGTCGGTCGCCCCCTGGATCAGCCATTGAGTCGAGAGGCCATAATCGTGCATAAGCATCTCGTTCGCCATAACCGGAATGGTCAGTTCACGGCATAACTCCTGGTAGAGATTCATCTTCTGTTCGTGGAACGGTTCTTCCAGCCAGACAAAACCTAGTTCCTCCATAACATGACCGACCTCAATCGCCTCACGCAAGTCGTAGGAGCAGACAGGATCGTTGAGCAGCGCATAGTCGGGGCCGACCTCATCGCGCACCTGGCGAAAAATGGGAATGTCGGCCTTGCCGCCCTTGTAGGTATGGAACTTGTATGCGCGGATGCCCATGCTGTGGCCCTGCTCGATGGCGCGCAGATACTCTGTGGCGCTGCCGTCGCCGCCGGTGAGATAGACAGGGAAGCGCTCACGCACACGCCCCACAAGTGCGTGGAGAGGAAGCCCCGCGGCCTTGCCCGCAATGTCCCACAGGCAGTTGTCAAAGTCGCCAAACCAGCCCGGCGGCTGGTAGACCCAGCGCGTACCCTTGTGCAACATCTGGTAGAGCCGCTCACGCTGTAGGGGGTCTTCGCCCAGGACTTGATTGCGTAGAATCTGCACTTGGTGCGGCTGTAGGGTGGTGGTACAGCGGCTGCTGATGCCGGTATCGGTGGTCACTTCGATGATATGCTGCCGCGCAGGATTGCTGCCTGGCGTGGCGCTGTGCGTGTATTGAATCCGCAGCAGGTTGGGTACTTGGATCAAGCGCAGGTCGCGCCCCGGCAGATCAGGATTCTCTAGCACATAGAGGCGAACATCAGAGATCTTCATGAGGACTCCTTCGGTGGGAAGCGGTCATACCAAGATGGCGGACAGTTGCCACTTCCAATGATAGGAGGGCAGCCACGCGCCTGTCAACCTGGCCGCGCCTCTACGAGATTATGCTCACGGTCTTGCTTATTAATTTTTGAATTTTTCGCCACTCTATGATAGAATTGCCAGTCGGCATGTTCACCATGCCAACCGATTCTAGTTGACACGTCCTGGGACTAACAGACCGGGTGCTGCTGGCCTTGTGCTGTGTGGTCAGTCTGTAGGATGAACAGGGCGGAAGACAAACCCATTTCAGGAGATGAAAAATGTCAGTAGTCAGTATGAAGTCTCTCTTAGAGGCGGGTGTCCACTTCGGTCATCGCACCCGACGGTGGAACCCCAAGATGCGCCCCTATATCTTTACGGAGCGCAGCAAAATCCACATTATCGACCTGCAACAGACGGTAATGCGGCTGAATGAGTATTATGATCTGGTGCGCGAGACTGTGGCAAAGGGTGGCACCATCCTTTTTGTGGGGACCAAACGCCAGGCCCAGGCCACAATCCAGCAGGAAGCCGAACGCAGCGGCATGCCCTACATCAACCAACGTTGGCTCGGTGGCACGCTCACCAACTGGGTGACCATTAAGCAGCGCTTGGACTATCTGCTGCGCATGGAGCGTCGTATTGATGCAGGTGATTTCCGCAACCTCTCCAAGAAGGAACAGTTGAGCATCCAGCGCGAAGTGGACAAGCTCAACGAGCGCATCGGTGGTCTTAAGACCATGCGCCGTCTGCCCGACATGTTGTTTGTGGTAGACACCAACTTGGAAGATTTGGCGGTGAAGGAAGCCAACAAGCTCAAGGTTCCGATCATTGGTATGGTAGACACCAACTCGGACCCGGATCCCATTGACTATGTGATCCCAAGCAACGACGATGCCATTCGCGCCGTCAAGTTGATCGTCAGTATCATCGCCAACGCTGCCGAAGAAGGCATGAGGATTCGCGAAGTAGACATGGCCGACACAGGCCAAGTCAGCCGCAGCGAACTGGCCGAGATGGAGCAGTATCTTGGACCCAGCACGCTTGCCAAGTTGCAGACGGTGGATGAGGACGACGAAGACGCCGATCCCTATGCAGATTATGAGGTCGACGTCGATTCGGAAGATGGCGACGACGATGATTACGCCGATTTTGCCATCGAGGATGAAGATGACGAGTTGAGCCCGATTGAGGATGTCAACGAAGACGGCGACGCATAGGTCATACATCGCACTGCGATACGGACACCGTTTTAGAACCAGGGCCTGCGACGGGGGCTCTGTTAGTCAATAAATCTGGGAGAAAATAATGGCTGAAATTAGCGCGCAGATGGTCAAGGAATTGCGCGAAGCAACCAACGCTGGGGTGCTGGACAGCAAGAAGGCATTGATCGATGCCAACGGCGATTTTGAGAAGGCTGTGGAGATCCTCCGCACAAAGGGTCTTGCCACCGCAGCAAAGAAGGCAAGCCGCGACACCAACGAAGGTGTCATCGGCACATACATTCACGCGGGCTCCAAGATGGCGGGGATGGTGGAGCTGAATTGCGAAACCGACTTTGTCGCACGCACCGACCGCTTCCAGCAGTTGGCGCGCGACCTGGCGATGCATGTTGTCGCATCCCGCCCGCTCTATGTCTCGCGTGATCAAGTGCCTGTCGATTTGATCGAGCGTGAAAAGGCCATCTATCGTGAGCAGATGGTCAACAGCGGCAAGCCGGAGCAGGTGATTGATAAAATTGTCGAAGGCAAGCTGGATAAGTGGCTCAGTGAAATCACTTTGCTCGACCAGCCCTTTGTCAAGGATCCAGATGTGACCATCCAATCGCTGCTAACGGATAGCATTGCTGCGTTGGGTGAGAACATCCGGCTCAACCGCTTTGCACGTCTAGCCATAGGCGAAGAATAAATCGGGCGACAATGCCCAGCCATGAATGGCTGGGCATTGTTTTGTCTACTGTTCAACCGACTGTTCAACAACGAAAAAGCTTGGTAACCAAGTTGCGTGGCGAACCAATCTACATAGACAATTTTGAGCATGTGTGAGCCGGTCGAGTACCAGTTTCTTTCACAAGTAGCCATTCACCGCGCCCGCGCATCGGGTAAAGGATGAAGGTTGTGGGATGAAGGTTGATGAAATTATAGGCAATAGGAAGAGGGAGGAGAGAAGTATGTCCGAGTTGAAATATCGCCGGATTCTCTTAAAATTGGGTGGCGAAGCGTTAGCCGGTGAAGGCGGCTTTGGCATCAACCCTCGCCAGGCCGAAGATTTGGCGGCTAAGGTGATCCAGGTCATCAACATGGGCGTCCAGATCGCCATTGTCATCGGTGGCGGCAATATCTGGCGTGGCAAAGAGGATGGCCTTGATCATGGCATGGAGCGCGTCACGGCTGATCACATGGGGATGCTGGCAACGGTCATGAATTCGTTGGCGCTGCAAGATGCACTGGAGCGCCAGGGCATCCCCACACGCGTGATGACGGGCATCGAAGTGCGTGCTGTAGCCGAGCCGTATATCCAGCGGCGCGCCGTACGCCATCTCGAAAAGGGCCGCGTGGTGATCTTTGGCGCGGGCACAGGCAACCCCTACTTCACCACGGATACCGCTGCATCCCTGCGCGCCATGGAGATCGATGCGGAGACGCTGGTGAAGGCCACCAAAGTGGATGCTGTCTATGACAGCGACCCCAAGAAAAACGCCAGTGCGCGTCCCTTTGCACATCTGACCTATATCGACGCGCTCAATATGCGCGTGGGTGTGATGGACAGCACAGCCATGGCGATGTGCATGGATAATGACCTGCCCATCTACGTCGTTAATCTCTGGCACGAGGGTACGCTGGAAAAGGTCGTACGCGGGGAGCCCGTTGGAACGATGATCTCGGCTTGATACGCTCTGGTCGAGCAGGCTTTTCGCTCAATCGATTCGCACTTGAGAGACCAGGCTTGGGCATTTTCTTCTAGGCCGTTTCTTTGCTAAAATAGAGCGACTCGCTGCTTTTTCAGAGAGGGAGCATATTATGCCCCCAGCCGAACTATCCCTTGCGACGGAATTCCGTTGTAACGCACTTCCCTAAGGGGGTATGGAATGATTAACGATGTAATCGCTGATGCGGTCGAACGTATGGATAAAGCGCATGATGCGCTGCGTACCGATCTGCGCTCAATTCGCACCGGTCGCGCCTCGCCGGCACTGCTGGACCGGATCCTGGTGGACTATTATGGGATGCCAACGCCGCTGCAACAGGTGGCGACTGTGACTGTGCCCGAAGCGCAGATCCTATTGATCAAGCCCTATAGCCCAGGTGATCTGGGCGCAATTGAAAAAGCCATCACCAAATCTGACCTGGGGCTTACGCCGAACAACGATGGTCAGCAGATCCGGCTTGTCATCCCTTCTTTGACCGAGGAACGCCGCCGCGACCTGACAAAAACCGTCGCCAAGCGTGCCGAAGAAGCCCGCGTCGCAGTGCGTAATATCCGGCGCGATGCAATTCATGACTTGCGCGAGATGCAGAAGGAAAGTATGATCTCCGAGGATGACCTACACCGCGGACAAGATCGCATCCAAGCCAAGACAGATGAATATATTAAACACGTCGACGAAACCGCACGCGAAAAAGACGAAGAAATTATGAAGATCTAAAGTTGCCAATTGATCCTCCTGTTGAGGATCAATTGGCAACTTTAGAGATGTGCAACCTGGTATGAGCGTGCGGTTAGTAGTTGCCGGATATTTAGCTGACGAATTGATAGACAACGTCTAATGGTAAGGGCTTGATGTTAGGGGTGGGTGATCGCTCACTCCTTCTTTCTTTTATGTACCCGCTTCACCGGCATCTACACCAGCACATGCCGAAGCCGGTTGCGGCGAGGAGGCTGCAAATAAAGACCATGAGCACTGAGATGAATAACCATGCTGCACCCGCCAATCTCAATACGCCCTTTCCCTCTGTGCCCTATCATGTTGGGATCATCATGGATGGCAATGGCCGTTGGGCGCAAAAACGGGGTCTGCCACGCGCGGCAGGGCATCAAGCGGGCGTGGACAACATTCGGCGCATCTTGGAAAGCAGCGTAAGCCACGGCATCAAGGTCTTGACCATCTATGCCTTCTCTACAGAGAACTGGCAGCGCCCCCTAGAGGAAGTCACGGGCTTAATGCTGCTGCTCAGCCTTACCATCAAACGCCAGTTAAACGAACTCCACAAAAATGGCGTCCAGATTCGCCACAGCGGGCGCATGGAAGGCATCGACCCGGACTTGCAAAAACAGATCCGCCATGCCCTGGAAGTCACGCAGCACAACGACCGCATTATCCTCAATGTCGCCTTCAACTATGGGGGGCGTGCCGAGATTCTCGACGCCGTACGCAGCGCGCTCGCCGACGGCATTGCGCCAGAGGAACTGACTGAGGAACTCTTCAGCCACTATCTCTACACGGCTGACCTTCCCGATCCCGACCTGATTATCCGCACAGGTGGAGAATGGCGTTTGAGCAATTTTCTGATCTGGCAGGCGGCGTATGCCGAGTATTACACCACACCTACCTACTGGCCCGATTTTGACGAGAAAGAATTGTACAAAGCCCTGGACGAGTACAATCACCGCGAACGTCGATTTGGCCGCGTCCTTCAACCCCACAGTTAAGCTAGTTTGAGCCGCGCGCGATGAAGGAGCGCATCCTCGTTGGGCTAGTTGCCCTTCCGGCTGTCTTGATCCCCATTTGGTTGGGGGGAGTCTGGCTTACCCTGTTTTTGATGCTGGTTGGCATTGGGGGTGGGCTAGAGTTCTACCGCCTGATGCAAATTGGCGGCTACCAGCCGCGCCGCACGTTGGGGCTGGTCTGGCTCGCGCTGCTGATCCTCTCCCATTGGCAGCCACAACTGCTCCCCTTCTCGCTTGTTGTCATGGCGGGGATGATCATCACCTTGATCGATGCCATGCACCAAAAGCAAGCGCCCATGCACACCTGGATGGCAACGAGCATGGGCGCGCTCTATATCGGCACGATGCTTGGGCAAGCCCTGGCTCTGCGCCAATTGCCCAATGGAATGTGGTGGGTGCTATTGGGGTTGGCTTTGACGTGGACGAATGACTCTGCCGCCTATTTTGTCGGCGTCACCTTCGGACGTCATAAGCTCTGGCCGCGCCTAAGCCCTAAAAAGAGTTGGGAAGGCACGATTGCAGGCTGGGTCACCGCGGCAATTGTCGGCGCACTCTGGATCATGATCACGCCGCTCAATGCCGCCTACAGTCCCATCCTCGGCGCAGTCGTGGGCTTGATTGCCGGCATCCTTGCCCTCTTTGGCGACCTCGCAATCAGCACACTCAAACGCCAAGTGGGGGTGAAGGACAGCGGTCATATCTTCCCCGGTCATGGCGGCGTCCTCGACCGGCTTGATAGCATCCTCTTTGTGCTGCCCTTTGTCTATCAAGTGGTGTCACTCTGGCATTGAGTCGCGGTGACTGTCACCAAATTGTTCCTAGATCTCCTGCCACAGCCCTGCCGAAGCCGCCTTACGCAGTTGGCTGATATTCTCTCCTGGCGTTGCGCGCGTGTTATAGACCGCACTCCCCGCCACAATCACATTCGCTCCGGCACGCACCACATCATCAATGTTGTGGAGATCAATGCCGCCATCCACCTGCAAGTCACACAGCGGATTTAGCTCATCCAACGTCTTACGCATACGGCGTAACTTGTTGGTGGAAGTCTCAATAAAACGCTGCGAGCCAAAGCCGGGGTTCACGCTCATCACCAGGATCATATCCACAAAAGGCACAATCTCGCGCACTGCCTCCAGCGGAGTCGCGGGATTCAATGCAACCCCCGCCTTGCAGCCTAGCTCATGGATGCGCTGTACAGTGCGGTGCAGATGGAGACACGCCTCGACCTGGACCGTAAGCAAATTTGCCCCCGCCTCGGCAAATTCCGCCAAATAGCGGTCAGGATCTTCGATCATCAAATGCACATCCAGCGGCAGCGTAGTGAGGGCGCGCACCGTTTCAACCACCTTGGGGCCAAAGCTGATGTTGGGCACAAAACGGCCATCCATCACATCCAGGTGGATATAGTCCGCGCCACCGTCAGCAGCATCGGCAATTGCTGTCGCCAAATGCCCAAAGTCAGCGGTCAAAATGGAAGGCGAGATTTTCAACCGACGTATTGTTTGTGACATGATTGGTTATCGATCCAGTTTATTGTAAGACCCACCCGGAAGTTGGGGAGCCCGTTGGGCGCGGGAGGGTTATTTAGTCGCTATGCTTCGCCAGAAACTCCTGCATGATTGCGCTTACCTGGCGACTCTTACGGAAGATCAGCGAATGGGCCTGGCGCGGGATCACGTGCAACTCACTGTTGGGCAACGTGGCATGCATCTGTTCCGCCAGTGCCACCGGGAAGATCTCATCTTCCTGCCCGTGGATGATACACACAGGTAGATCCCAAGTGGCGAGGCTGTCAAGTTGGAGATCAATGCTCGTGGCGGGTGTCAGGGCGCGATAGCCCGGCAGCAATTCCCGCTCAAAATAGCCCTCACCCTGATAGCTATCATGCAGCTTGGCTGTTACCTCCAGCCAGTTCGCCCCGGCACGATAGGCTTCGGGGCGCGTGTCAATTGGCTCGCCAGTCGTTTCGGGGCTGACGCTGTAGCTGCTGCTCACCAGCGTCAACGTACGCACATCGAGCAGTTCCTCCGCCACCATCCACTCCGCCAACGCCCCACCCGCGCTGCACCCGGCGATATGCAGCGTAAAGAGGTCGAGAGACTGCACCAGGTCAGCCATCTGCACCGCCATCGTCCGATGATCAAAGTGTGGCGGATAGCCAACCGAGCGACCATGACCGGGCAGATCGGGCAAGATCACCCGGTACTCCTTTGCCAGCTCACCGGCGATGTTGCCCCAAGCAGTGCGCCCTGTGCTCATGAAGTTATGCAGCAGGAGCAGAGGGGCACGCGGCTGCGCCGGCCCCATCTCTTCATAATAGATCACGCCGGTCGCGGTCGTAAACTCAGGCATCGGCAGCGGTGTGCCCTGTGGGCTCCGGGGTAGGAGGAGTCGTTGGCATGTTGTCCAGTGGCGTGGGCTTCCCCGTCTTGGCAATAGAAGCGCCCATGACCTGGAAGACCTCGTTGATATCCTCCAGCGTAATCAGCCCCAAGAACTCCTGCTGATTCTTCACCGCTACCACGCGCGAGCCAACTGAGGACATCTGTTCCCACACCTCCGCCAGATTCGTGGTTGGCGCTACGACCGGCACACTTTCGACAGGAACCATGACATCGACGATGCGTGTCTCTGGGCCGCTCTCCTGCAAGGCGCGGATGAGGCGCGGGCGTGTCAAGACGCCTACAAATTTGCTCGTCAAATCCAATACAGGGAAATCGCTCTGATAGCTGTTCATAATCAATTCAACGGCGCGGCTCAGACGCTCGCTGGAATAGAGATTGACAGCGCCACGCGTTAGGGCCTGGGCCGCGGTGAAATAGCGCAGAACCGCTTTGCTCTCCACAGATTCGCGCTCGGCACTGCCCCCCACATAGACAAAGAAGGCGATCAACATCATGATGATATTGCCTGTGAGCAGTCCCCAAACCGCCAACAGCCCCGCCATGATACGCCCGACCAACACAGCAATCTGCGTCGCCCGCACATAGGGCATCGCCATCGCCAGCAGCGCGCGCAAAATCCGTCCCCCGTCCATTGGGAAGGCAGGGATCAGGTTAAAGACACCCAAAAGAATGTTGGTGGCAACCAGATAGGTGACTAAGTTGGTCAGCCCGGGGCGCTGCATCTCGTTGAGCAGCACGCTTATATCCGTGGGAAAGCTGCCGAACTGCATCGTCATTAGCAGGAGCATCAGTGGCAGCAGCAGCAGCGCAATGGCAAAGTTAACCAGCGGCCCCGCCAGCGTGATCAAGAACTCCTGCATCGGCTTATCGGGCATCCGCTCCAACTGCGCCACGCCGCCAATGGGCAGCAAGGTGATATGGCTCACCTTCACCTTGAAATATTGCGCTGTCAGCGCATGACCAAACTCATGCAGCGTGACACAAGCAAAAAGCAGCAAAATCACCAAGATGCCATAGAGCGCTCCCACCAGCGGGCCGGCTGCGCTGTTGCGATAGATGAACGCGCCATAGGCCAAAGCCAAAAGGAATGACCAATGGACACGGACTTCGATGCCACGGAGTCGGAATAATAACAGTGATGTACCCACAAGCAACTCCTTATTCATTCTTATTCAGGTAGCAGGGTCACACCTAATCGCCTCGCCTGCCGGTAGCTCTTAGTATCTCACGTTACGCACCTACCCGCCGGAGGTTAAAACGGGAGCCCCCTGGGCGCGGCTATAAACGACGCCCCCTGAAGGGGACTCCGCGAGCGACGTCTGAAGCCCCGTTTAGGGGGCGTCGTTTCGTAGCCCTGCGGCTTTAGCCCTGGGCGGCTTCTGCGGTACATGAGTCAATATAACAGCTAACCGCGACCTTTTCTGTGAGCCTGGTTGATATTACCCATCCCTCATCCCTTAATCATCGGCTAATATCGGCGGCGGGCCATCGGGGTTGCACGCCAAACAGGGGCAGCTTGCACGCAGCGCCGAAAAGACATAGATGCCGGTGGCATGTCCATCGGCCCAGGTAAAACGCACAGCATAGTTGCCTACCAATTCGGCGGCGACGATCTCGGCGCTGGGCAGCGGGCCGGACATGAGCCGAAGCTCATCGGTGTTGAGCGCGCTGCTGCGCCGTTCTTCGCGACAGGTGGCACAAGGGCAGTTGGCGCGCAGCCAGCGCAGAGGATAGACACTGGCATGACCATCGAGCCAGGTCACCCGCAGCGCTCCAGCCGCGCGGTCAACCGTAATATCTTTGGGACGCTCTGGATTCAGGATACTCGTTGTTGTCATGAGAAGATGCACTCATAGAACTTATAGAAAAGAGTCATCGTTTTAGGTGGGCGGATTGAGCGGCTTGCCGTTTGTGCTGCCCGGCTTAGCAGCGGGTGGCTCAAGCCCAATGATGCCACGCAGCAATTCAATCGGAAGCGGGAAGATGATGGTGCTGTTGTGTTCGGCGGCAATCTCGTTTAGCGTCTGCAAATAGCGCAGTTGCAGCGCGCCCGCTTCTGTTGACATGACCCGCGCCGCATTGGCTAACTGCTCCGAAGCCTGCAATTCACCCTCAGCATGGATCACCTTCGCCCGCTTCTCACGTTCGGCCTCAGCCTGGCGCGCCATTGCCCGCTGCATGGTCTGCGGCAATTCCAGATCCTTGATCTCAACGATGCTGACCTTGATACCCCACGGCTCGGTCTGCTCGTCGATAATCTGCTGAAGCTGGCGATTGATCTGGTCGCGCTGCGAAAGCAGTTCATCGAGTTCGCTCTGCCCCAAAACGGAGCGCAGCGTGGTCTGGGCGATCTGTCCCGTTGCCAATAAATAGTTCGCCACATTCACGACAGCCGCAACGGGGTCGATGACACGGAAATAACAGACGGCATTGACTTTGACCGTCACATTGTCGCGCGTAATCGCCTCCTGGCTGGGCACGTCCATTGTCACGACGCGCATATCCACGCGGATCATTTGATCGACAATGGGAATGATAAAGAAGATGCCCGGCCCTTGCGCCGCTTGCACACGTCCTAGGCGAAAGATCACCCCCCGCTCATACTCCGGCACAATCTTAATCGCAGCCCGCGCCAGCGTAATGACGAGCGCCGCAATTAAGACAATGGTCGTAAGATTACCAATATCCACCGTTTATCTCCCTTTACCGCCAAATCAACAGATCTGAAAGCGGAACGATCAAGATCGCCTTGCAATCAAGCTATGCATTTAGATAATCTCTGGCATTATACCCGCAGGAGAGATGGCGGGCAACCGCGGCTACTCTGGCCCCAGCCCCGCTTCCAACAGGCGCAGTAACAGCGGATTTTGGGTAGGGGACAACTGCGGCATGGTTCGCGCTAAGAGGTAGGCACGCTGCGCGCTCTCAACATTGCCCGCGATATGCAGCCAGATCGCTTGGGCGCGCAACGCCGCGCTGAGCGCAGCCAGCAGTTGCCCATATTCGGCCCGCTGTGACAATTCGCGCAGCATGATCGCGGCGATATCCGGCGCGGGCAGTTGCGCCAGTGAGGAACCAGCCGCGCCCAGCGAATGAAGCAGCATCCGGTTGTTAAATGCCCACCCGTCCATCGCGGGGTGCGCCAGCAATTCCGCGGCAGCTTTGTCCAGTTCGTCGGCGGACGGTAATGGCGTATCCTCTTCACTGAAATAGGCTGCCAGGGCGGGGTCAATCTCCGGCACAGCAAACCCCCACAGCCGATCTGCATAGAGCCGGTATTCTCCCGGCAGCGGGCGCAGTGGCACAGCCGCCCAATGCGCCGCGTGAACCTGCACCACAAGCCAGCGCGCAACCTCAAACGGTATTTCCAGCAAGACCGCTGACTGTCCGTTATCCGTCCGCACCGTGACCAAGTGGCCCACAGCATGGGGTGACGGCAGTTGCTCGGCGGGGAGCATCTCGCTGCCAAAGGTCTGGAGTATCCCCAGCCGGTGATTGACCACCATGCCCAGCAACACACCGTTGATCCGCGGTGCCTCTGGGTCGCGCACAAACCAGATCGAATAGCTCCCGCCCATATCCGCCGGACTCATCAGCGCGCGCCAGCCCGTGGGGGCCGGGGGGGTGTAGGTGCGGCCTGTGAACTGAAGCTTGCGCATCGTGCGCGCCACCAACTCGGACTCGTCCGGCGGCAGCATAAAACGCAGCGTGTGCAATGCCTGGAGCGCCCGGTCGTTGTCCACTGCCAGCCGCTCCAACGCGACCAGCGCCATGCGCGCCACCGCAGGCCATTCGTCTTGTGCCAAAAGGCGGTAGAAATCAACGCGGCTGTCCGGCTCAAGCCGCGTCACCAGATCCATCACCATGAGCGCAATTTGCTCGTTGGTCTGGTGCATCTGCGTCACATATTCCAAAAGCACATGGCGGTTGTTTGCGCCTTCTTCCACTGCCTCGCGCAAGCTCTGGAAGGCAACCTCATTGCTCTGGCTCAGGTCATTGAGGATGGCAGGGGGCAGGCTCTCACCCAAGAAACGCTCTAGGATCAGCGCAGCCGTGACCCGCACCTGTGCGGCGTTGCCGCGGTTGGCCGCGGCGCTGCGCAGCAGCGGCCCAACCTCATCGGGAGGCAGCAGGGCAGCGAGATGGCCTAGCCCGCCGCGCAATTGGCTGTTGGGCGTGTCGAGATGCCTGATCAGCGTCGCCGCCAGCAGATCGGACGGATGATCACGCCGCAACTGGCGCACGCGATCCAACAACTCGGCCTCATTCTGCGTCTGGGCAAGTGCGGCTATTTCTTGATTCAACTGACGGCGCTGCTGAAATGAGTGAATGATCTTGTCGGCCATTGTTGGATTCTATCACAAGAGACAAATAGCGGCTCAAAATTAGCACATATGGTCGAAAATAGGGCAAATACTTGCGACAACTCTCCTTTAATGTTACAATAACCACTGCATTTGACCTAGTTGTCGGTGGTCGTCGGTGGTTGTCGGTGGTTATTGATGTTACGCACTTACCCGTCCGTAGGGACGCAATCAATTGCGTCCGTACTTCTGTCCGGGTAGGTTTTTTCGGTCAGGAGAATCATGACCCAGGCGCTCTATCGCCGTTGGCGCAGCCAAGACTTCGACGAGGTTGTAGGCCAAGAGCATATTACCAACACCCTACGCAACGCCCTGCGCGAAGGCCGGGTTGCCCACGCCTATCTCTTTTCCGGCCCGCGCGGCACCGGCAAGACCAGCACCGCGCGCATCCTTGCTAAAGCCCTCAACTGCACCGCGCCCGAAGCCGACCGGCCTTGCAACCAATGCCCCACCTGCATTGCCATCAACGAAGGGCGTATGCTTGATCTCATTGAGATTGACGCCGCCAGCAACAACAGTGTGGACGATGTGCGTGAGCTGCGCGACAAGGTGGGCTTTCATCCCTCCGAAGGGCGCTATAAGGTCTATATCATCGACGAAGTCCACATGCTGAGTGGAGCAGCCTTCAACGCGCTCTTAAAGACATTGGAGGAGCCGCCGCCCCATGTGCGCTTTATCCTTGCCACGACCGAACCCCATAAAATTCCTGCCACCGTTCTGAGCCGCTGCCAACGCTTTGACTTCCGGCGTATCCCCGCCACCGAAATCGCCGGTCATCTGCGCCATATTGTCAGCGAGGAGGGCTTCCAGGCCGAAGACGAGGCACTGATGGCGATTGCGCGCAGTGCGCAAGGCTGTATGCGCGATGCGGTCAGCCTCCTCGATCAGATGTTCAGCTTTGGCGACCAGACCGTAACGCTGCGCCAGGTTCAACAGGTGTTGGGCGCGGTCGGCGGGCAGATGGTCAATGATCTGGTAGACGCCCTGGCAGACAAGCAAGTTCCGCAAGGGCTGCGGCTGGTACAGCAGTTGGTCTTGGATGGAGCCAGCCTGACCGAATTTTGCCACCAGATCGTCGAGCATCTGCGCGGGATCATGGTGCTGCAAATGGCCCAGGATCCGGGCTTACTGCATGAATTGCCAAACGAAGTCGTGCGCCAGATGCAAAGCCAGGCACAGCGCATGACCTTGCCCACGACCATCGCCGCCGTGAAACGCTTTAGCGAGGCCGTAACCCAGTTGAAGGGCAGCTATCAGCCGCAACTGCCGCTCGAACTCGCCTTTATCGAAGCCGCAACCGGCGTCGCCATCGCACAAGCGCCCGCGGCAGTGGCGACAGCACCCGCGCCTGTGGCATCTGCGAACCCGCCACAAGTTGCCACACCTGCGCCAGCACAAGCCACCGTCGCCGCGCCGAAGCCCAACACGAAACCCGCCAACGGCACGCCCGTTACACCCCCCATTGAGGCCGAACCTGCGCCTTTGGATCATACGGCCATTAAGAAATTGCGCGACCAATGGAAGTCGCTGCAAGCGCAAGTTAAGGCGGATTTGGGCTATAAAGTCTGGGCCGCGCTCAATTCCGTACGCGATATTGCAGTTTCTGAACAAGGCGTGGCGTTCGCCTTTGGCAACAACGCCTTCGCACAACAGATGATGAACCAGGCAGAGAACCACAACCGCATCGTGGCGATTTTATCCGATTTCCTCGGTCGCCCGGTACAATTAGAGTGCCAATTGGGTGAGCAAGCCAAACTGGCGCGCACCATCGCGGCCAATATCAGCCACGACGAAGATGCACCCGACCCGCTGGTCGAATATGCCGTGAACAATCTCGGCGCGCAGATCGTTGAAGAAGAATGAGGAGAGAATGATGGCAAAAGGTAAGAAACCACGTAACCCAGTGACCCGCGCCGGGGCGCGCCCCGGTGGTCTGCCCGGCATGAACAGCGGCGGCATGGGCAACTTGATGGGCCAAGTGCAAAAATTACAAGCAGAAATGGCAAAGACACAGGCCGAACTCGAAACCGAAGAAATCACGGTGACAGTGGGCGGTGGCATGGTCACAGTCGTTGCCACAGGCGACAAGAAGCTCAAGAGCATCACCATCAAGCGCGAGGTCGTTGACCCTGATGATATTGAGATGCTGCAAGACCTTGTACTGAGCGCGGTCAACGATGTCATGGGCAAGGTGGACGAATTGGCAGAAGAACGTATGGGTGGATTGACAGGTGGACTTGGTTTGCCACCAGGATTAGGCTTCTAGGATTCCTATGCACTCACTTGCTGAACCCGTTAGTAAACTGATCGACGCTTTCTCCAAGCTGCCTGGCATTGGCCCCAAGACTGCCAGCCGCTTGGTCTATTTCCTGCTGCGGAACGATGAATCGATCGCCACGACCTTAGCGCAGGCACTACAAGAGCTAAAGGCCAATACCCTCTTTTGTAACATCTGTCACAACATTGCCGACCGCAACCCCTGTACCATTTGCACCAACAGCCAGCGCGATCACAGCATCATCTGTGTTGTGCAAGAGCCGTTGGATGTACAGGCGATTGAGCGCACGCGGGCCTTTAACGGCGTCTACCATGTGCTGCATGGCGCTATCTCACCGATGGAAGGCAAAGGGCCGGACGACTTGAAAATTGCACAACTGATCAAGCGTCTACAACAAGGCAACCCTGCGCCCGACAGCGGCGACGCGTCCATCCCCGTCAAAGAAATCCTGCTTGCCACGAATCCCAACCTGGAAGGCGACGCGACCGCCATGTACATTGCGCGGCTGGCAAAGCCATTGGGGGTACGCGTGACTCGTTTGGCCCACGGCTTACCTGTGGGTGGCGATCTGGAATATGCCGACGACATCACCCTGGGCCGTGCGCTGTCGGGACGCAGCGAACTCTAGAGCCCAAGCGAATAGATACCAGAGCCTAGCAAGCAGACTTTTATGGCGATGATCGATACAGCCTCTAAATTACAGAGCCTTAAGCGCGACTGGCAGAGCAAAGTCTTGGCTCCACAAATGCAGCGCTTTGGTGAACGCCAAGATCGCTTCACCACCAGCAGCGATGATCTCACGGTCGCGCCGCTCTATACACCCGACGACCTTGCTTCCGATGCAGATGCTTACTATACCCAGCAGTTGGGCTTCCCTGGCGAATACCCGTTCACGCGCGGTGTCCAGCCCAATATGTACCGGGGTCGGCTCTGGACGATGCGCCAGTATGCCGGATTTGGCACCGCGGCGGAAAGCAATCGCCGCTATAAATACCTGATTGAGCATGGACAGACCGGCCTCTCTGTCGCCTTTGACCTGCCCACGCAGATTGGCTATGACGCCGACCATGATTTTGCCGAAGGGGAAGTCGGCAAGGTGGGCGTCTCCATCAGCAGCCTGCGCGACATGGAAACGCTGCTCGATGGCATCCCTTTGGACAAAGTCTCGATCAGCATGACCATCAACGCGCCCGCGGCTGTGCTGCTGGCGATGGTGGTGGCAGTGGGCAAGCAGCAGGGCGTGCCCAGCACAGAACTGCGCGGCACAGTGCAAAACGACATTCTCAAAGAGTACATTGCCCGCGGCACCTACATCTACCCGCCCGCGCCCTCCATGCGCCTGATCACCGACATTTTCCGCTATTGTGCCAGTGCCGCGCCCAAGTGGAACACCATTTCCATCAGCGGCTATCACATCCGTGAGGCGGGCAGCACTGCTGTGCAGGAAGTCGCCTTTACCCTGGCGAATGGCATCGAGTATGTGCAGCATGCTTTGGCCGCGGGTCTTGATGTGGACGACTTCGCCAAGCAGTTGAGTTTCTTCTTCAATGCCCACAACAATTTCCTGGAAGAAGTTGCCAAATTCCGCGCCGCGCGGCGGCTGTGGGCGCGCATCATGCGTGAACGCTTTGGCGCGCGCCAGCCCGATAGCTGGCGGCTGCGCTTTCACACCCAAACCGGCGGCAGCACCCTGACCGCACAGCAGCCGGAAAACAACATCGTGCGCGTCACCACGCAAGCATTGGCCGCGGTCTTGGGGGGCACGCAAAGCCTGCACACCAACGGCATGGATGAGGCATTGGCGCTGCCCACCGAAAAGTCGGTGGAGATCGCCTTGCGTACCCAACAGATCATCGCCTATGAGAGCGGTGTGGCCGATACGGTAGACCCGTTGGGTGGCTCCTACTATATCGAGTGGCTCACCGATCAAATCGAGGCGCAAGCGGCGGATTACATCGCTCGTATCGACAAGTTGGGTGGTGCGCTGGAGGCTGTTGAGCAGGGATATATCCAACGCGAAATTCAGGAAACCGCCTATCGCACCCAGCGAGCGATTGAAGCCAAAGAGCAGATCGTAGTGGGTGTCAACCGTTTCCAGACCGGGGCCGCGCCGGCTCCCGATCTGCTGCGCGTGGATGAAAGCGTGCGCCTCGCCCAAAGCGCGGCCCTGGCTGACGTGCGCGGCCAGCGTGACCAAGCGCGCGTGGCGGAGCTATTGACCCAGCTAGAAAACGCCGCCCATGACCCGAATGCGGCGCTGATGCCCTTGATCGTGGAGGCAGTGGAAGCCTATGCCACCCTGGGCGAAATCTGCGATGCTCTGCGCCGCGTCTTCGGCGAATATACACCGGAAAGTTGGCTCTGAGGATGAATACGCTCATAGACAATAACGCCGACGACAGCGCCGAAGCGGTGACACAGACCGGCTTTTTGCGCGTTGATCATATCGGTATTGTCGTAAACGACCTGGACACCGCGCTGCAAACCTATTGCAACGGCTTGGGCTTTCGCCTGTTACAGCGGATTACGATTGCCGAGCAGATGGTGGAAGCCGCTTTCCTGGATGCCGGGAATAGCACCGTGGAATTAATCGCCCCCACCGACTCCACCAGCGGCACCGCACGCTTTTTGCAGACACGCGGTGAAGGCACACACCACATCTGTTTCGAAGTAGAAGACATCGTCGCCACGCTGGCCGCGCTGGAGGCGCAAGGGCTGCGGCTGATCGACGCCGCGCCACGGCAAGGGGTTCATGGGTTGGTGGCTTTTGTCCACCCCAAAGCGACCCACGGCACTATGATCGAACTGCTGCAAAAAGAGCATGGCAAAGACCATTCGTAGGGGGCAGTGCCGTGTCTAATCAGGATGCCTTGCCGTTCCAAGTCAGCATTCGACCGATCACAACTAGCCTCTGCTATACGAAAGCAGAGAGGATTGAGAGTCTTGTATGAGTGATAGCTTGATGAGCAAAGAACTAACATCAGAAAGCGCCCGCAATTATCTACGCGCGGTGATCGACCCCGAGATCTATCAAAACATCGTGGATCTGGGCTTGGTCTATAATGTCGAAGTCCAGCCTGACCTTGTGACCAATGTGACCATGACCCTGACTACGCCCCATTGCCCGATGGGGCCACAAATTATTGAAAACGTGATCAAGGTACTGCTCAGTCATGGAGCCAGCGATGTCAATGTCCACATTGTTTGGCAACCCATGTGGACGCCGGACGCGATGACCGACGAACTCAAGCGCGAGTTAGGTATCCATCCCGACGCGGAGGAAGAAGAAGAGGAGGAGCCCCTCCTGATAGCACCTCCAGCCCCCGAGCCCAAGAAAAAAGGGCTGTTGGGGCGACTCTTTGGTATGTAACCGAATCCATGTACCACAACGTCTAGCGGTGTCTGTCATCCGCCCTGGGCTAAAAAACAACGCGCGCTGAAGCGGGCTTCGTACGCGCCAAAGCCGCTTCAGCGTGTTCCGATTTATTCGTTCATCCCTGATTGGCTCATCATTTAGCCTATGGCCCAGAGACTCATCTACCGCACCTATAACTTTCGCCCACCTGCCTGGCGGCCTACAAAACAGCTTAACCTCCAGTCCCTTGTCCTGCTCTTGAGCCTGGTGGGTTGGCTGGCGCTGTATGGCTGGCTGGGTTGGCGGCTTTGGGCGGAAGGGTTGGAAAGGGCGGGCTGGCTCGAAGTGGGATTGGCCCTCTCCTGTATTGTCTTAGGTATCCCCCTGGCGTTGGGATGGTGGTCGGCGATACGCCGTTGGCGGGCACGTCTGACCGGGAGCAAGTGGCCCGCGCTCACGCTAGAAAAAATCGCCCAACTCACGCCATCACAATTTGAAGAGTATGTAGCCCAACGCATCTTTGCGCGCCAGGGCTACCAAGTTGAGAATGTGCGCGATGTCAAAGATGGCGGCGTGGATATTGTCGTCACCGACGCCCACGGGCGCATCGCCATTGTGCAATGCAAGCTCTATCGCAACGTGGTGGGCGAACCGATTGTGCGCGACCTCTATGGCGCGCTGATCCACGCTGATGCCCACATGGGCTATCTTGTCACCAACAGCAATATCAGCAGTGCCGCGCGCCGTTGGGCCGCGGGCAAACCGATTGCCCTGATTGACGGCACCCAATTGGTCGAACTCTCGCAAGCCGAACCGCAGAGCCAGAGTTAGCTCGCGCAGAGCCGCAAAGACGCAAAGATGATGCAGAAATCTTCTACTCTCCTACACCATCCCTGAGGAAGCTATGCCAAAACGAACTGAGGTCTTTGCCCATCGTGGCGCAAAGACAATCGCCCCCGAAAATACTTTGCCCGCCTTTGAACAGGCCATTGCCCTCGGAGCCGATGGCATTGAGCTGGACGTGCAATGCAGCAGGGATGGCGTCTTGGTGGTCATGCACAACTTCACAGTCAACGAGACGACCAATGGACAGGGCCGCGTGGCAGAATTGACCGCGGCGCAACTGGGCAAGCTGGATGCCGGCAGCCACTTCGATGCCAAATTCTCCAACGTGAGCGTGCCTACCCTAGAAGAAGTGCTGGTGCTGACCTCTGGCAAAATCAAGCTCAACATCGAAGTCAAAAGCCAAGACCCGATGGGTGGCAGCGAGGTAGAACCGCTGGTCGATTTGATCCAGGCAGGCAATCTCTATGACCAGGTGATCGTCTCCTCCTTTAACCCGGTGACCCTGATCAAACTGCGTGCTATTGACCCGCAAGTAACGTTGGGACTGCTCTATGCGGGACAACACCTGCCTGCCTTTTTGCGCGAAATCTGGCTCAGCCCGATCCTTCGCCCCGAAGCCTTCCACCCTCACCACACGCTGATCGATGAAGAGTATATGCTCTGGGCCACAGCCATCCCTGCCGCGGTCAACACCTGGACGGTCAACGACCCCGACGAGGCGCGCCGTTTGGCTTCGCTGGGCGTAGACACCATCATCAGCGATGTACCAGACGTCATTCTTGCCGCCATTGCGTGATCATCCGAAGCTGGTGACTGCCAGCGCACCCGGCAAAGTGATCCTCGTGGGCGAACATGCCGTTGTCTATGGTCGCCCAGCCATCGCCGTTCCCGTCTGGGAGCGCGTTGCCCGCGCCACCATCCAGCCGGGTGCTGCGGGGAGCGGCTGTTGGATCGTGGCGCATGATCTCCGGCGGCGTATCCACCTGGCAGATGCGCCGCCGGAGGATGCGATGGCGCTGGTGGCGCGGGCGACACTGGCAGAACTTGGCCTTCCCCCCAATCCCGATTGGCAGATCGAGTTAAACAGCGAAATCCCCATCGCCAGCGGCTTGGGCAGTGGCGCCGCGCTCAACGCGGCGTTGGTGCGCGCCATCCATGCCCAAGTGGGCTGCACGCCTGACCCGGCGCAGGTGAGCGATCTCGTCTATCTTGGTGAACAGCTCTATCACGGCACGCCCAGCGGCATTGACAACACCGTCGTCGCCTATGGGCAGCCTGTCTGGTTCATCAAAGGCACTGCGCCCCGCGTCTTTACGCCAGCCAAACCCTTTACCCTGGTGATTGCCGATTCAGGCGTTGCCAGCCCCACCCACGAAACCGTCGCAGGGGTACGTCGTCGCCGCGAGCGTGACCCACAACGCTATGACCGTTGGTTTGACGCGATTGGCGAATTGGTTGAGGAGGCGCGGCGGGTGATTGAGGCGGGGGAGTGCGAGGCGTTGGGACCGATCTTTGACCGCAACCATGCGCTGCTCCAGCAGATCGGCGTCAGCACGCCACAACTGGATCATCTGGTCACGGCGGCGCGGGATGCGGGCGCGCGCGGGGCCAAGCTCAGTGGCGGCGGGGGTGGCGGCAATCTCATTGCCCTGGTCGAGCGTGCTAGCGCACAGCCTGTAGCCGCCGCGCTAGAGGCTGCCGGGGCCATCCGGGTCATGATCACCACCGTTGGCGCGTAAGCGTTCACGCTCGCGCAAATAGACCACGCGACCCTGCACTACCGTCGCCACCACCTCCCCGGCATCATCGAGCAGGACGAGATCAGCCAGATAGCCCGTGGCAAGCGTGCCGCGCGTCCGCTCCAGCCCCAAAGCCGTCGCCGGGGAGAGGCTCGTCGCAGGCCATGTCTGCGCCAGGGTCAGCCCTATGGCTGCGCCAAAATTCGCCAAACCCCGTTCCAGCGTCAAGACACTCCCCGCCAGCGTGCCATCGGCTAGGCGACATTCCCCTGGCTGTGCATCGCTTCCCCTTGTAACGGTCACGGCCTGCCCACCCAAATCATAGTCACCCGGCGGCAGCCCCACGGCGCGCATGGCATCGGTGATCAAAATTGTGCGCGCCATGCCCTTGCAGCGCGCGAGGATCTTCATGGCCGCGGGGTGTACATGGATGTTATCGGCGATCAACTGGGCATAGACGCCATCATTGCTGAGCACGCTGCCTAGTGTGCCAGGCTCGCGGTGATGCAGCCCACTCATAGCATTGTAGGTGTGAGTCGCCTGGGTGATGCCCGCGGCAATGCCCCCTTCGCACTCGGCATACGTTGCCGCGGTATGACCGGCGACAACCACCACGCCCCTCGCCCGCGCTTCACGGATCAGCGCCAATGCACCCGGCATTTCGGGAGCCAGCGTAATCATGCGTACCGGCCCCGCGGCACAGAGTGCGCCAAACTCCACCAGGTCAGGCGGGCGGATGGTGGCGGCCGGTTGCGCGCCGGGGAAACGAGGACTGATATAAGGCCCTTCCAGATGCACGCCCAGGCTGGCCGCTCCGTTGGGATGGGGTCGATCCCCTGCCGCGGCGACTGCCTGCACCGCTGCCAGCGTGGAGGCAGGGTCAGCCGTCATCGTTGTGGGCAAAAAAGCTGTGACACCATGATGGGCAAAAAAGCGCGCCATCCGCGCCAGCGCCGCCGGATCGGCATCCATCGTATCCGCGCCCATCGCGCCATGAACATGCACGTCAATGAAGCCAGGGAGAAGGGTGCAGCCGTCAGCGTCGAGGGTGGCTGCGGCTCCATCTGATTGTGCGGGTGTACTGTCCGTAGAGCTAACCGTGGCAATGGTTGGCCCTGTGATTTCCACCTGAACAGGCTGCAAAGTACCCGCCAGTGGAGTACGCCCGCCCTGAATTGTCAAAGTGATATAGGTCATGATCTCGGTCAATAATCAGGCATGTTGTGCTTGGCCGCAGCCAGTTCGATACGGCGCTTTAGCTCAGGCTCAACATAGACTTGGATACGTTGTTTTTCCATCGGTTTCACCGCCTGTCACCGACTGTACTATGTTGGCACAAGGGCGGCAACGCAATTATACCAATAGAGAGTGTATCTGCGCGGCAGAGGGCCATCATTCTGTGCCATAGAGGGCATAGCGTTGGCGAGGCTGGGCGTCGTGGGCGAGCAGAAAAGCCGCGGCGGCAGCATCATCTGCTACCGGGCCAACGCTCAGATTGCGCCAGCCTTGCAGATGGGCAGAAGCCAGTGCCGCGCCCCACAACTGGCTCCCAATCCCCTGCCGCCGCCATTGGGGCAAGACGCACCCTGCGACAATGCGCCCACTGCGGGCGGGTTGCGTGCGCCGCCATTGCCACCAAAGCCGCCAAAGCAGGTTGCGCCCTCCCTTAGCGCGCCGCAGCGCCGGAGCCAAGTCGGGTTGGAGCAGCACAAAGCCCACCGGCTGCTGTTCTACCTCTGCAATCCAGCCCAAACTCGGCACAATGCTCCACCACGCCAGCAGGAAAGCAACCTCTGTGGCATCAGGGGATGGAAATTCAGCCGCTCCATCCAGCGCGGCCAAAAGGTTGGGCAGTACCGTGGCATCATCCTCTGGACGCAGCGGGCGTAAAAAGGCAGGCCCCGGAGAAGTTTTCGGATTACTATGCACAGGCGCATGATATAAACGAGCCGTTTGCCCACGCTCAAAGACTGCATCAAGGATTTCGGGCAAGTATGGCGCGTTATAGGGTGTGTAAAGCGGTGGAGTTTGGTCAAAATGATCCAGAAGCGCGCCATAGCCCAAGTAGGGCGAGAACGCCACCGGCCCCACTAGGCGCGAGCGACCACGTGCAAAGGCTTGCTCCTGGGCAATGGACAAGAGCCGCTCTAAACTTTCAACATCGTTCGCCACACTCAGCATCGCCAGCGTTGCTGTGCCATCGCGCCGCCGCGGATCGACCAACAGCGCAGCCGTTGCAACCGCTTCTTCCATAAACGCGCTGTTTATGCGCTGCGCGTTAAATTTGCCATCCGTGTTGGGACTGCCCGGCAGTGCTTCGACCCAAAAGAGCGAAGGCTGCTGGCGATCCAGATGCGGCGTGCGCCCAGGCGTAAGCGCGGCCATGAGCGCAGGATGATAAGGAGGCACCCAGCGGCGGTCGCTCGCATGAAGCCTATGCCAGCCCCGCACAAAATCACGGCGCTGCCACCAGCTTTCGACGAAACGTGTGTAGTAGTTGAAGTAGCCGTCATGCACCCCACTATCTTAACATAGTATCTGAACAAGCACCTCACCCTGTTCGGAGAAGCCACCCAATTCTCCTGCAAAGAACAGCGAAGTTATCCCACCAATTGGGGATAAGTGCGGATAATTATGTGGATAACTTTTGCATAATGAGGAAAAGCCCTGCATTCGTAATGTGGACAAGTTTCGTAGGCGAATAGGATGCACGCGCGACAAGAAGATTTCCACCTTAAATTTATACGCTTACAGTTACCGCTTTTATTTGTCTATCTCGCGAGGATTTCCCAAAATGTACTAGATGTCGCGTAGCACATGCGTTCAAAACACTAAACTTGCCACAATTCTTACGGCCATGAGACGATGAGGCCACCTCCTACATTGTCATCGGCCCCGACTTCTGCTACACTATTGGGTACAACAAAAGAGAGTGATCGCTTACATAGATAGACGGATACGATCCCGATTCCACAATTTGGCCGTCACAATTACGTGCTCATTTACGTCATCTCAAATACTGTGATCCTGAAACGTACTTGCCCCGGGCCATAGTTGTGACTGCCTCGCCTATGCGACTCAACAGCGCATAACTGGCATTGAAAGCGGACAGACAACAGATCCATCCCATGCAACACGGCCTGCGCCGCTGTATCTCTTTGGCATGGCATCTTTTGGTATGTGTGGCACATTGAAGATCGCTACTTTTGGTTGTATTGGATTGAGCGCAACGGGCCGGCCAGGGCAGACCCGTTCTTTCGGCACTGCACATACTTCTTCACGAGGTTGTAGCCGCTGCCGCGCAAACCATTGCTTCCAGGGTAGTCACAACTTGCAGGAGGGGGAGTTATGCCGCCAAAATCAACTTCATCACCGCGACCACCGGCTCGCGGCGGCACCGCCCGCAACGAGTGGTCTACCCCCCGCAAAACACAAATTTCATCCTATACAGGGCCACACACCAGCGACAACCGCCACGGCTACAGCTCCTATTCTCCCGACCACGAGGCAGACGCAGATCGCCGCCGAAGCTATACACTCACCTTCCCCGGCATGGAAACCTTATCAGGCATGGAAGATGAGCCGGAACCCAACGACATGCCTGCCTATGCTGCCAATTTGCAAAATGGCTCCCATTCCGGTGACAATAGGCTACAACAGCCGTTCGCAAATCATGGCGCAGATCGTCGTACAAATTTTGACACAATCCCTGGGAAGCCAGCATCCATGTTAGCCGCAGATGAGGATGCCCGTCTGTTGGCAAGCCGGCTTGACCCGGCAGCGGATGAGGAAGCCGTTCCCATTGGACGCGAGACCGCGGCGGAATTCGATCCCCATGCGGTCTGGCGTATGGTGTTGAGCGAGTTGGCGCTGCAAATGCCGTCGTCAACGTATGATACTTGGGTGCGCGATACGGTTGTCATTGGCTATGAGGATGGTGAATTCATCATCGGCATGCCCAATGCCTACGCCCGTGATTGGCTGGAAAACAGGCTGCGTCACACGATCAAACGCAGTTTGAGCAGCATTATGCGCCGTGCTGTCCAAATCCAGTTCCGGGTGCGTCCACGCCCCGTACAAGACCATGTACGGGCAGCGGCAGCGCCGTTGTATCAGGCTGTAGCCGAGGAGCCGGCCATGACGAGTCCACCAAAGAGCCCTAGCAATCTAAGTTCCCAACGTACACCGGTTGTACAGGGGGACGCGGAAAGCGAAATGGATCATGAGAGCGACCACGAACTTGAGATCAGGGTCGGCAGCGGGATCGACGAAGAGCCCGATGATCTTTCAGTGCAAGAAGTATTGCGCGCAAGCGGGCAAAACGGTGCTCATCACCCGGTCCCCATGAGTGGACAGGCCCCAGGATACGCCCCTGGCGGCGATGACATGCGCTTTGCCACCCAACTCAACCCCTATCACACCTTCGACACCTTTGTTGTGGGCAACCATAACCGGCTGGCCCATGCCGCCGCGCTTGCCATTGTCGATACGCCGGGTCATTCCTTCAACCCGCTCTTTATCTATGGGGGCGTCGGCTTGGGCAAAACCCATCTGCTCAACGCCATCGGCAATAGCCTGCGTCAAAAGGGCTTTCGCATGATCTACTGCTCCTCCGAGCAGTTTACCAATGAGTTGATCAGCTCGATCCGCAACCAAAGCACCGACCAATTTCGCACAAAATATCGCCAGGCGGATGTGCTGCTCATTGATGACATTCAATTTATCGGCGGCAAGGAAAGCACCCAAGAAGAATTCTTCCACACCTTTAACCATCTGCACGCGGCAGGCAAGCAAGTGGTCTTGAGCAGTGACCGTCCTCCAAAGGCCCTGCCCACGTTGGATGACCGGCTGCGTAGTCGCTTTGAGGGCGGCTTGCAGACCGACATCGCCCAGCCCGATTTCGAAACACGCGTTGCGATTCTGCAATCGAAGGCCAACCGCATGGGTGTCCCTGTCCCCTATGACGTCTTGCTCTTGGTGGCAGAACGGGTAGACAGCAACATCCGCGAGCTTGAAGGGGCGCTCAATCGCCTCTCGATGCAAGCGCGGCTGACAAACCAGACGCTTAGTTTGATCCTGGCGAAGTCGCTGTTGGAAAATCTCGCGCCACAACGGCTGCCCTGCCCACCGGCAGGCGTAGTGCGCATTGTGGCCGAACATTTCGGGCTGCGCGCCGAGGACCTGACGGGACGCAAGCGCACCAAAGAGATTGCCGGGGCCCGCCAAATCGCCATGTATCTCTTGCGCGAAGAAAATGACCTTTCGCTGCCCGCGATTGGCGACCAATTAGGCGGTCGCGATCATAGCACCATACGCTATGGCGTGGAACGAGTGGCAGAGGATTTGGACCATGACGAGGGCTTGCGGATGACCATCCTGGCCCTGCGTGACAAGGTCTATGCTCCCCCTGTGGGCTAGTGTGTACCGAGTACACGTAAAACAGCCGTAAAGCAAATCGGGAAGTATGTATCAAACAAGGTAATCAGTGGGGCGAGGACGCAGGTTCTTGCCCCACTTTGTCTGGTAAAAAAGCGTAGGGTCTGGTAGCTGCTGACAGCTTTCTGTAAGAATGCATGCTGTATCTGAAAGACGCTTTTGCGATTTCGTTTTATCTAAAGTAAACTAGCAACCAACGCTATAGTAATCTTGGAACAACGCCAAATTGATGCATTATTGTTTTGAAATACCTGTGTGGTTCGACAACTGGTCTTTTTGCGGTGCGGATATCGCCCCAAACAAGCATGAAGTGATGCGTAAAAGTGCGGTTGGAGTCATTGTTGCAGGTAGGGTTGGAGTCATAGATGAGCACTGAAGGTCGCCAAAAAGCACTAGAGACAACGCTGGCCGGGCTAAACAAACGCTTTGGAGACGGCGTAGTCATGAAATTGGGCGAGGCGACGCGGATGCATGTCGAATCCATCCCCACCGGCAGCCTGAGCCTTGACATTGCCCTGGGGGTCGGCGGCGTGCCACGCGGGCGCATCATCGAAGTCTACGGCCCCGAAAGCTCCGGCAAGACCACAATCTGCCTGCATGTCATTGCCGAAGCGCAGCGCAACGGTGGACTCTGTGGCTTCATTGATGTCGAACATGCGCTCGATCCTGCCTATGCAGAGAAGATCGGTGTGGATGTCAACAGCCTCTATGTCAGCCAGCCCGACACAGGTGAGCAAGCGCTGGAGATAGCCGAAGCCCTCGTGCGCTCTGGGGCGATGGATGTGGTCGTCGTCGATTCAGTGGCGGCACTCGTCCCCCGCGCCGAGATCGAAGGCGAGATGGGCGATTCGCACGTCGGCTTGCAAGCGCGCCTCATGAGCCAAGCACTGCGTAAGCTCACCGGCGTCGTCAAATCCTCCAACACCTGCATGATCTTCACCAACCAACTGCGCCAGAAGATCGGGGTCATGTTTGGCAATCCCGAAACCACCAGCGGCGGCATGGCGATGAAGT
>JADLDO010000057.1 GCA_020846635.1 Caldilineaceae bacterium | reverse complement strand
ATCCATAATGTGACTTACTTTTCGCGTTTCAAAGCACACGCAGACCCGCAGCGCAATTTCTTCATGCGCTTCGTGCCTTTGCGGTTGGATTAGGCATTGCGCGACAAGCATTAGTCTAGCTTAGGTAGCGTCAAGCCATGCATTGTGCGCGATGATCACCCAAAGGTTTGCCCAAGCGCATTCATGATCACATGGGCCACTGACGGTGCAAGCAGCGAACGAGTGCGCTGAAAGAGGATGCCCAGCAAGAGGCCAAGCGGGGCTTGGGCGACCATGCACCAGGCCAAGGCGCTCCACCCATCGCCGGCAAACAGATTCAAATTCGCATTCACATGCCACAGTCCAAAGAGGATGGCTTGAACTGCCAATGCCCAGTTTGGCGCGATCAGTCTAGTCAGGCGACTCTGGAGCGCGCCACGAAAGAGAAACTCCTCAAAAAAGCCATTTTGCAGCGCATTACCGATCAAGCGCCGTGCTAGGGTTTGCACCGGCAGTTGCCCCATCGTGAGCAGGGCGACCCAAATGACAAGCAGCAGCAATAACCAGACCAGGCAGACGCGCCCGCTTTGATGTCCCCGCTGCAGGCCCAATGCGCTTGGCTTGGCGCCAAGCAGCAATAAGAGCAGGAACGGAATCATAAAATATTGTACAGGGTTGGCAACCGCGTTACCGGGTCCCCCCACCCAGGCGACCGGTAACATTTGTTCCCCCCAACTGCGCAACCCATCGACCAGATCGCGCCAAAGCGGCAAAGGTTGGTTGGCAATGGCCGCTAGGATCACGATGATCCCCGTTTGCAGCCAAAGTCGCCCACGCGTGCCCACGCTAGGTGACGGGTCGGGGGGCGGTGAGTCGGTTATCCGCACACTCACCCAGGTATGGAGACCCCATACCACCGATGCAACCGTGACCAGACCAAGCACAAGCGCATGGCCTTGACTCAGGCAATAGAGGGCGCTCGCCAACCAAAGGAGGCCCAGCAATTGTAGTGCGGGCAAACGCACAAGGGAATCGTTGTTGTGACGCATGTTCATCGGTGCTCGCCTTTATCCCTACGGTTGGAGCAGACGCCCGGCGCATTGGCCTGTGTCAGTGCCGGGCGTCTCTATGGAGAATTACTCAGGTTCAACCAGGACAAAGTGCGCGAGGATGGTCGTATAGAATGCTTCGATATCAGGACTGCTCAGCGGCGTAAAGGTTAGGTCATAGAGCCGATCATCGCGCACCAGCAACACCCGCCGGTTAAGGTCTTGGCCCGGCACATTGTCGAGCACCACGGCTGTCTCGCCGGCGAGTTGAAGGGTACTGCGGGTGATTTCAGCCCCAGCCATTTCCGCCACCAGTGCATCGGCAACCTGCTCGGCGCTACGCCCTTCCGCCGCACCAACGGCAATGTGCAGCCGGGGGTCCGTCACATTGAGCAGCGAGTCCTTGGCAATGGCGATTTCGTTCGGGTTGGTATCAAAGACCGTGTAGTTGCCCGGCACTAGCAGACAGAAACCACGCTGATAATCGCGCACGATCGCCAGCCCCTCTTGAAACTCAGGACAAGTGGGGGCATCCGTGACGGGAGGAGCGGCGTTACCGATGCTGCCAATTCTAGTCCATAGCGCCAGCGCCCAGTCGTTGACCGCAGCCAATTCAGCCTCGCTCATCGCCTCTGTTCCTTCGCCATCTATGTAATTCTGATCGAGGGTGACCGGCACTCGGTCGTAGAGCCAGGAATCGAGTTGCGCCAGTTCGGCACTAGTCAACCAGTCGCCCGTCACCTGGATCACATCCTGCCCTTCGCACATGATCTCTTCAGCATAGGCATAGCCATAGTCAAGCACAGTCAGGTGTAGACAGACATTCTTTTGGCTGTAGTCTTGTCCCAAGTGCCAGCTCAGCGCGGTGCTGATGGTCGCACTGGTCTGGCCGGTGGCGAGTTCGGCATGGCGGGCGCGTGCCCAGGCCAAGATGGCGCGCTGCCACGATTCACCCGCTTCGCTGCCCATGCCGGCGAAGTTTAGCGTCTCAGTCGCGGTTTCGTAGACAAAGGGTGCAAAGCGGTCACGCATCTGCCCCCATTCGGCAGCGGTGCGCTCACTCAGCGCGACGGTGCGCATGCTGCCGTCACAGGCGCCCACACTGGCTTCGTTGGCGGCGCCCAGGTGCAACATGGCACACTTCGAAGGATCGGGGCTGCCGAGATGGGCAGGCCCTTGGTAGCTCATGCCGGCTAGACTCTCACCTGCTGCTGCTTCCATCGCGACTGTTTGGGCCCAGCGGCCGATCATCTGCTGTTCGGCGGGGGTCGCAAGCGCAGTGCCGGTGCCCACCAGGCGAATCGAGCCAAAGTCAGTCTCGGCATCAAAGGGGGCATACTGGGCTACCCAGGCCGCAAGGACCGTCTGGCGCGCTTCCGTCACAAATTTGCCACCGAGTTGAGATTGGCCACCACACAAGCCAAAACCGACCCCTTCCGTGCCGATGAGCGCTTCCATACACTCGCCATTGTCGAAGGTGCCGCCCCACGCCAACAGCGTTTCCCCAATCGCAGGGGCCGGAGCAGTCGCGACGC
The DNA here is from genome assembly GCA_020846635.1 of Caldilineaceae bacterium. GTDB lineage: Bacteria > Chloroflexota > Anaerolineae > Caldilineales > Caldilineaceae > QEUY01. The sequence goes on along the minus strand of JADLDO010000057.1, from coordinate 1,413 downwards.
GCGTGTGATAGCCATCGCGATCGGTGTGGATCACATAGGTCTGGTCGTTGATCTGAAAGGTGAGTTTATGGCCAGGTGTGACAACCTGTGCACAGAGCGCATTGGGCAAGCTGACGCCCAGGCAGGCGTCGGGCCAGTCGGTTGGTTCGTCGGCAACGAGCGTAATCGTCGCCAGATCGATGTGCAACTGGCGCGCCAGCAGTTGCCGTGTATTTTCAGCCGCTTGATCGCTGGTGGGTGATACCTGGGGCGTTTCAGCCGCTGAGTCATTGGGGATAGGTGTTACGTCAGCCGGCTGGCTTGGCTGTGTTGTACAAGCAGCCAACAGCCAGATTGCCAGGCTAATCAGCGCTAGCATGATTCGTTGCGGTTGATCGCGGAAACTCATTGTGATTCTCCTCAATGTCAATCTAGATAACTTACGTCGAATGGTGCACCTCCACCGTCGCAACCAGGCTACGCTGCGCTGTTCTGCTGTGGCTCGCCTTCCTTAGGCGCAGGCTGCTGATCGCGTCCGGCAGCGGTAAGTATAAAGACGCAAGAGGGATCGTTCAGTAGGTTACCTATGATTGTCTCCTGTTCCTCAATCGCTTTCCTGTAAACTAGCATAACAAACAGGGCGTTTGACAAGCAGTTACGCGGGCGTTTCCAAGCGCGTTTGATCCGACGTGAAACAAGCTAACACATTAAAACTAGGAGTTACGCACTTGCTCAGACCTTTAGGGTTTCGCAAACCCTAAAGGTCTCCTGTAGCTCGATTCAAGTGCGTAACTCCTAAAAACGTTACAGATGCTCGTAACAAAGCATGCAGGCTCAGTTAACGTTATACACGCCACTGCACGTGGAGCGCGTGTGGTTTTCGGAAGACCAGACCGCGTGGCTGGGCAGCCTGCTGCGCGGCCGCAGTTTGCATCAATTGCAAACCAGGTAGCGCCGTCAGCGCTTGTTCGAGGGCGAGTTGCGCCTCCAGGCGGGCCAAATGTAGGCCAAGACAAACATGCGGTCCTTGGGCAAAGGTGACATGGGCGCGCAAGTTGGTGCGCAAAGGGTCAAAGTGATCGGGATCGGCAAAGGTTGCCGGGTCGCGATTGGCCGCTGCGAGCGAGACACGCACCAGCTCACCCGCTTGGATCAACGCACCACCTAGTTGTACATCGCACACAGCATAGCGGTCCACCACTGCGGCAGCCGGTTCTAAGCGCAAGGTCTCTTCTAGGACGGCGGGGAGCAGGGGTAGATTTGTACGTACAAGCTGAAATACGGGCGGATGGGTCAGCAAGAAGTAAAACGCATTGGCGATCATGCCCTCAGTCGTTTCGATGCCGCCAAAGAGCAGGATGGTGGCATTGGCGACAATCTGCTCTTCCGGCAAGCCCGCTGCTACACCGCTTGCTGCCGCCAGTAGATTGGCCT
>JADLDO010000056.1 GCA_020846635.1 Caldilineaceae bacterium | reverse complement strand
TGCGCCGCTTGTTGGACATGATGGCAACGGATGCGATTCTCCAAGACCACCAAGCCCAGCACGGCGACCTGCCGCCCTTTGTCAAGCGCCTTCTCGCCTTATGCTGAGTTATGTCCGGATGTCAAGAGTTTAACTTGACGGCGATCTGCGGTAGAGTAGCAGATATGCCAAAACAACAGGATTTCACGCTAACCGATGAACAGGCCAAGGCGCTGGCAAAAGCGATTCAGCGGGACAAGCGACCGCGGGTGGTGCGACGAGCGACCGCGATCCATCTCTTGCATTTGGACCATCGGGTCGCTGAGGTAGCCGAGATCGTTTCTGCCAGTCGCCCCATCATTTACGCCTGGCGTCGGCGCTTTCTCGCCCAGGGCATCGAAGGGCTGGCGAACAAGCCGAAGCCAGTCAGTCGGCGCAAGGTCACCGACGCCTACGTCGCCGCACTCGACGAAACCCTTGAGCATGCGCCCGCCGACTATGGCTACGAGTTCGCCATCTGGACGCGGCAACGGCTGCGGGATCACTTGGCCCACAAGACCGGGACCAGATCAGCCTCAACTGGATGGGTGCGTTGCTCAAAGCCCATGGCTATGTCCTGCGTCGGCCCAAGCATGACCTGCGTCATCGCCAAGACCCCGTCGCCAAGGCGAACGCACAAGAGACGCTCGATGCACTCAAAAAAACGCAGGGGCCGACGATTTCAGGCTTCTCTTTATGGACGAAACGACGCTGAGTCTCCTCTCCATCCACCGCTGCGGGCTTGCTGGACCAAGCGAGGACAACAGCCGCTTGTGCCTGCACCCGGTGTGCAGCAGACGCATCATATCTTTGCCGCCTACAACTGAGCAGATGACACGGTCACCTGGACCATGAGTGCGAAAAAGAACAGCCAAGCCTTTGTCGCCTTTCTGGAACATCTCTTCACCGATCAGTTTCCAACCGGGCGCTGCGTGCTGGTTCTGGACAATGCCCCCTATCACACCAGTGGCGAGAGTCTCGCTGCGCTCAGTCTCTTTGAACACCGGGCCCTCATCTTTTGGCTGCCCAAGTACTGTTCGTTGGAACTCAACCCCATTGAGCGTTTCTGGCGCCATCTCAAAGACTTCCGCTGCGTCAACAAACTCTTCCCCTGTATGGATGACCTGATCCAGGCGGCTGATCGACAACTCCATCGCCAGAATGATTTGAATGACGCCAAACGGTTCACGTTTGATAAAGATTGAACTGTGTTTCACTTAAGAGCCGGTCAAACATCTCTAGACCAGATCATTCAGACTCACCTGCAGCAGCCGTTGTGATCAATGGTTGCGATAATTCACTAGCCAGCGCTAACTCCCCTAGCGTCAGCTGTCTGCCGGTTTCCATCGATATAATTGGCCCCAATGTCAGGTTCTCCGGCAACTTTCGTGCAGCTTATAGGCACCACAAGTAAAGGATGTACAATTGGTCAGTTGGTGCTCCTTCACCAATTGTACAAGTTCAAACTGATGTCCCTATTAGTTGGGATGGAGAACGCGCCGGCGCAGCAAGTCGAAGTTGGCACGACCATACATTTGGCGCTTCAAGAACTTGAGTCGATTGACCTGGCCTTCCGTTTGACCATTGCTCCACTGGGTTGCCAGGGCTGCTCGCACGGCGGCATAGTCCTGGCGAAGGCCACCAGCAAAGGTGACGAGATCACATACACCGCTGGTAGCACAAGCTTCCAGCCAACTGTCCAACACCGAGGACTCATGTTGTCTCACCATCGTGCGAAACTGTTGGGCGAGCTGATACGCCTGCTCAATCTGCGCCTCTTGGCAGATGCGGTTGAGCGTGGTCGTCTCCGATGCCTCCAGTGTCTCTGGCTCCTGGATGAGCAACCAGGCCAGTGGTTTGTAGGAGGGTAGTTCTTTCGGCTTCGTTTGCTCAGCCCTTTCTTGGATGCCTCTAGACACGGCCTCCCGATAGGGGCCGGGTGTCGAGGCTGCTACCGCTTGACGGCGTTGTCGCAACCAGCGACTGACTTGAACATAAGCGCCTGGATAACCTTGCTCACACAGTTCACGCCACAGCTGCTTGGCATTTTCACAGCCCACTTGGTGGCGAGACTCCAGATAGGGAAGATAAGCGTCGAGCATGCTTTGGGTCGTCCGGCGTTTGGCGCGTTCGGGAAACGCCTCCGAGTAGAAATACTTGCGCACCGTCGTGCGGCTCATCTTGAGCTTGCGGGCAATTTGGCGAATGTTCAATCCTGTATTGCGCAACCGCTGCACTTGTTGATGGGTACTTTGAGAACGTGCTCGGCTGGCAGCCATGGCTTCCTTGTCCTTGGGATTCATCCGCAGGCGCGACCGTGGCAAGGTGGTTTGAGTCCCGGCTGGCGGCTTCCCTTCTCCGTCAGCCGGCAGTTGCTGTAGCTGTGGGTAAAGACGCTGGATGAGACGCTCCAGCATCTGACGCAGATTCTGCAACAGATGCCACCTATCAGCGACCTGCAGCCCAGTCGGCGCACCTTCGCTAACGCCACGAGCATACTCGGTGGAACGGTCGCGCGTGACGATTTCGACTTCCGGATGATTGCGCAGCCATGCCGCTACGGTAGCCGCGCCGCGATCCGGCAGCAGATCAACCGGTTTGTGCCGTTCCAGATCGACCAGAATGGTGCCATAGGTGCGCCCTTTGCACATCGCCCAATCATCGACGCCTAAGACGCGCACAGCACAAGCTGACGATTCCGGTTCTGTGCGCAACAGCCGAAGGAGGGTTCTGGCGCTGGTCGAAATCTGCATACGGCCAAGCAAGCGAGCACCAGCCTCGCCGCCCAGCGCAAATCCGACTTCACGCAAGGTTCGAGTCAAGCGGGCGGTACATTGGGCATGGACAGGAACCAACTCCGGCAGCCGTTCGACGAAGGTTTGCCGAGCGCAGGCAGGATTGCTGCACCGGAACCGTCTCACCTGTAGCCGAAGACGAACTGCTTGCTCGCCGAGCGGAAGATCGCTGGGCGAGCGCGTATAGGAGCTATGGACACCCATCGAACTCTGCTTGCACGTTGGACAAGTTGCCACTGAACCGCTCACATGGGCTGAGATGATTAGACCCTGCTCACCTTGTTCAACCCGGTCTATGACACAGCCAGGAAGCAAACACGAATTCAACTCTGCGGCCATCACACTCGCTGTTCATTCGGAAACGCAACAGATTGTGAAAACCGCAGTATAGCATCGTCAAAATCTCACTCCGCCTGTTAGCACGAAAGCTGCCGGAGAACCCCAAAATTAGACCACGGGTAGCACAACAGAATAGGGTGGATTGGAAAAAGTGAGGGACATCTTACACACTTCTATTGTCTAGAAAGAAGTGGAGCAAGATGAACCCTCAAGCACAATTTTGCCCGAATGTGCGCTGTCACGC
>JADLDO010000055.1 GCA_020846635.1 Caldilineaceae bacterium | reverse complement strand
GTCACGCCCAGACAGGCCCACCAGGGTCTTGCTCGCTACTTTGATTTGTACAACCAGCGCCGCCCTCATCAAGCCTTGGACTATCTCACCCCGGCGGAGGTCTATTTCCGCCAGCCGGCCACGGTCGATCATGACGCTCAACCACTGCTTCTTAAAGAAAGGAGGACTGGGACTTTATTTCCGGCCCCTTCACTGTCTTGACAATGGGGTCCATCATAATAATATCCTGGAGCTCCCGGAGATCGCTATACTCCAATTTCTTACGCAAGTCCGACTCTAGACCGAGCGAGGGATCCCTTCTCATTGCGCTTTGGATACGCTCTTCAACTTTTTGGGTGATGTGTGTGGGCATCTGGGCAGAATCATTCTGTAGCTCACTAGCGATTACTGTGCGAAGCCCCAACTCTACTTGTTCTATCCGTTCATCCAGGTCACGCAACGGCAGTGGTAAGTCGATCCGCTCTTTGATGAGGAGTGTCTCAATGGCCTCCTGTATGGTGCGCTGCCGCTCGTTTAGGAACTCTTGGAAATCATCTGGGGTGAATGGATCTCGCATCAAGATAGCTTGAGCGACTGACGAGATAAAGTGGGAATCAAAAATTGAACGCACTAGCTTTTCGCCATTTTCCTGAATTAACTCCGGCAGATAAGCGTTAGGTAATCGATCGCTAATCACGTTGCGATTAGTATCAGCAGTGAGTGGAGCTCGATTCAAAATCGTATGAATGTCACTGGCTTGTGCGTGTTTCGCTCCCCAGGAGGCAGGAACAATGTGATGATCATCTAGGTCGCCGGGTAGAGGAACGTTTCCTGTCATCCAGTCTCTAGCCTCTTGGAGGACAAAGAGGTTGAATATCCCATTGTAGACCGATGTTCCACGCTTTACCTCTTTGCGGAGATCAATGGTCCGGAATCTCGTCTTGAAATCCAAGAGAAGAGAGGGTTCGGCGGTGTCGTCCACAATCCATGACTTTACATCCAGAAAGTCCCGGGCGCTTGTAGATTCGACTGAACCCGAATAGCGGTTCATAAAGACCGATGCCCAGTACCAGTGCCGGATTTTACGTTGTGCGTCAAGCCGTCGGGGAGCAGGTAGCTCCCTAATATGTGCTTGTAAAGCTGCAAATACGGGAAGAATTGAAACATAGGGGAGATAGTCAGCGGAGATAGCTCCGAATTCTTGTGGATGACGCAACAACTTGATTGCATCTTCCAGCGCGCCGACAGCGTCATTCCAGCGTCCCTCAAAATCCTGGATCGTTGGCACAAGAACTTCTTTGCGCCGTGTTCCATCTGGATTACGGACCGTTCGCTCTTGTTCAGGCAGAAGATAATAAAGATACTTGGGTGAACAATAATTCTGTCGAAGGATAGACATTACTTGGAGGATATAGACGTTCATTTTTCCCGTGCCAACAAACTCCAGGCGTGACTCCGCTTTACGCCACATATGTTTGAGTTGGAGTCCTTTTGGCTTGAGGAGGGCGTTGATCAGGTCAAATACGTCAAGCCGGATGCCACGGCTGTTGATCTGGGTGAATATATCGCAGACCTTAGCAACTTCCAGATCGCGATCTAACTCTATATAGGAGACCTGATACTGCTCGGTAATACCCTTGAGATGCTCGCCAAATGCTTTTGCGTTTTCACTATGATGCCTTGCCTTGTCGGCTTTGGTAGAGTCGCCTGCCGCCGCTATCTCGCGCCAATATTGTTCATATCCTTGTACCCAGTTAGGTAATTCCCAACCACCTGCACCTACTACGGACAGTGGAAAAATGTGTTCCTCAAACTGGGCCTGTCGATCGTTAAGAAGCTTGGACCATCGCCAAGTTATCCGATCATAGTTGAAGGCACTGTCATACTCCTCGGCCATAAATTTGTCGACTTGGACATAATAGAAGTATTGGCTCGATCGGTTAGGAAGTGCCTTATCAGGAGCGAGAAAGGCGTAATAAATAGCAGTTAGCCTCTGCTGTCCATCCAGAACAATATGCTCTGGATTTCCGCTCTCCGAATAACCATAGATTGGTTCACATGAAAGAGCCGAGAAGTTTTCGAGCTTACCTTTCCAAAGAAGTAGGCTGCCAATATAGTAGTCAAGAAAGATCGAGCGCATCAAATCTCGGATATCCCAAGGATTCCATTCAAACTCACGTTGAAAATCGGGTACGACGAAACGTCCTTCCTTGAGCCGGTTAATGAGTGTGTTTAGGCTGATATGATCTGGCTTCTGAGCATCTTTCATGGGGGATCTCCATTGGAATGTAGAGGGGTATTCAGTTGATTTGTACTATGGAGTTGTCTACAGCAGAGTCAGCAGACCGTGCCGTCGTCGTCAATATAGCAGGCGTCAACTTGGAAGCGCCGCCAGCGTTCAATTTCCTGGGCAAGTTCGGCCAAATAGCGTTCCAGCGCGGCCGCGCCGCTGATCACGCGGCCGTCGTCCACAATCGCGGGCAGCGGCGTGCCGTTGAGGGGGGAAGGGTGATCGGCATCCACCGTCAGAACCCGATGGGCGACCACCAACTCGGCCAGCTTTGCCTGGATGGCTGCACCTGCGGCGCTGTCGGGCGTGCGAATCAACTCGATCATGACGGGAATTCCTTTGCGGCGCTAGCTCTCGGCCTGCGCCTGGGCCTCGCCGGCCAAATGCGCCACCACGATAATGCGGTGTGTGTTGTCGTTGCGCGGCCAGCAGCTTACCAGCGTCAAACGCTCGTCGGCATAAGGGCCGATCCACTGCGCGTTGGCGATGCGCTGTTCCGGCTTGGCATGGGCCTCCGGCACCACCATCACCCGGTCAATCACATAGGTGTAGCGTTTGCCGCCGGACCAGACCACGGCCTCATCGTCCTGTTTCAACTGATCCAGTTCGCGGAAGACTGCACCCAAGATATTGTTGTGGCCGCTCATGACCACGTTGCCGCCCGCACCGGGCAGCGCGCTGTTTTTGTGCCAGCCCGCGGCATATTCCGCTACATCCCATTCAGAAAAAATCTGCCCCTCTTGGCTGGTGGCCGTATTCCAGCCCAACTCGACCACGGGAATATCCACCTCGATGCTGGGCAGTTCCAGCCGGTAGGGATGGGACGCGGCCTGGTCTAGCCCACCGGGTGCGCGTGCGCCGATGGGCGGAGCCGGTTCGGCATGGTCCGTTGGGGAGGACGCAGCCGGCAGCGGGGTAGGCGTGGGGCTGGCGGATGAGCCGCAGCCCGCCAGCAGTGGGATCGCGGCCAACCCCCAAAGAAAGCGACGGCGTGACAGCCCGCGGGCCGATGATACAGGTGATACAGACGATGATTGGCGCATAAGGACTCACTGAATGATCAAACCATGCCACAAAGGTTCCGTTGCGGTTCCATTGTGGTAGACACTATGACGCTTGTCAACTTGCGCACTGAATGTTTACGGCGCGGGCAGGCGTCGCCCTTGCGCTTCGGCGCTGATGCGCGCCACCGGCCCGCCCACGGGCGCAAGCACCGTGGTAAAGGTGGTCGTGCCCCCGCGCGGCACCACATTGTGTTCCGGCTCCACTTGGCGCATGGCGATCACCCGGTCAAGCGGGTCATAGGCGGTCAACACCACCTGCACGCTGACTGCCTCCTCCGGCCCCAGGTTGCGTACCACCCCCGTCACCGTATAGGACGCGTAGCGCTCGCTCTCGGTTTGAATCTCCTCCACAGCCAAGTCGCGATAATAGCTGCCGACATAAGCCGGGATCGCGCTGACAGGGTACGCTTGAAATTGGGCAAACTCGCCCGGCTCTTCGCCAAACAAGATGGCAAAGGGCGCGCGCTCCTCCACATCCACCAAATCCAGCGCCACCAGCCCTTGACTCTGGGCAATGGTGTTGCCCTGTTCATCTACCAGCGTGACGCCGACACGCACCTGCTCCAAGGCCGTCGCGGTATTGTTATGGACCTCACCCATGACCCACAGCCCGCCAATGGCATTTTCGCTGAAATGCAGGTTTTCAACCGCCACCGGCAGCGGCGTCGGCGTGGCCGTTGCATCGGCAGCTATGGCCTCTTCTTCCTCGCGCGGGATGATTAACTGCTGGCCGATCTGGAGTGTGCGCGGGTCGAGGATGCCGTTGGCCTCCTGCAGCCCAGAGAGGCTCACATTAAAACGGTTGGCAATCGTAAGCAGGCTCTCGCCCGCCTGGATTGTATAGAAGATCGGCGTCGACGTTACCGTCGGGGTAGGAGTGGGCGCGGGTGTATAAGGGGCAGGGGTGGTCGTCGGTTCGTCGGTGGCGTTCACCACCGCGACGCCAATCGTAGGAGTCGGCTCCGGGGTCGGAGTCGGGGCCGTGGTGATGACCTGCCCGCAGCCCGCCAAAAGGGCGAGGCACGCGGCGGCCACCATACCCGCCTTCACTACGGCCCAACGTCGCGCTCGGTTTGCTTGCATTTGCTCCCAATCCATATAGACTGGAGTATATCATAGGAGGATATCCTAGAGGACAAGGAGAACTGCCATGAAAATTGCCGTCTTTTCCGACAGCCATGACCAGATCGCCCACCTTGACCAAGCCCTGGCCGGGGCCAACGCGGCCGGGGCCGGTGTGTTGATCCACTGTGGCGACCTGTGCGCGCCGTTTATGATTGACCGGCTGGGCCGTGGGTTTGCCGGGCCGATCCACATTGTCTTTGGCAATAACGACGGCGACGGTCGCTTGCTCCAGGTCATCGCGTCCCGCTTTCCCCAGATCACCCTGCACGGCATCTATACCGAATTGACCGTCGAAAACCGCGCCCTCGCCGTCATCCATTATCCCGAGCCGGCGCGGCGCATCGCGCAATCCGGCCGGTTTGACCTGGTCTGCTATGGGCATAACCATCTCAAGGCGGTCGAACAGGTGGGAAAGGGCGTGCTGGCCAACCCCGGTGAACTGCTGGGGAAGGAAGGCCCTCCGACATGGGGCCTGTATGACACGGCGACGGGGCAGTTTGAGCTACTCGAAGCCGATAGCCAGTAGCTAGTCAATGTCATTAAGTTAAGGAATTCTTGCAATTGGCAATGTGCTTTGCAATAGGATTTACAGCCTGATTCCTCTGGTAGCGTTCAAGTATGGTCTATCTGATCACGAGCATGCTCGGGCATTACCCAGAGGGAAATCGCTTAACTTAACGACATTGAC
>JADLDO010000054.1 GCA_020846635.1 Caldilineaceae bacterium | reverse complement strand
GGGGGTGAACCGAGATACGTGGTTACAGGTTCGCATGGATGACGACTATCCCCACACGCGTGGGGGTGAACCAGGGGGATCGGGGGACGATTATGGCGTGGGTGTACTATCCCCACACGCGTGGGGGTGAACCGCCCTGTCCGTTCAGCAAAACAAACTAACGGAAACTATCCCCACACGCGTGGGGGTGAACCGCTGCGAAAGCCCAAGCTCCAGAAACAATTAGCACTATCCCCACACGCGTGGGGGTGAACCGCGAAAATCAGCCGCCAGCGCGCCTATGAAGTACTATCCCCACACGCGTGGGGGTGAACCGAAGGATGAGCCCCAGGAAGATCCCGCCATCAAACTATCCCCACACGCGTGGGGGTGAACCGGGGAGATCATGTATTATTTAGAGATGGACAACACTATCCCCACACGCGTGGGGGTGAACCGGTATTCATTGCCCTGCCCTCTCGCTCTTCCACACTATCCCCACACGCGTGGGGGTGAACCGGTGCGCCCGCTACCCCCTGGCATGGTGGGCATACTATCCCCACACGCGTGGGGGTGAACCGGTGCGCCCGCTACCCCCTGGCATGGTGGGCATACTATCCCCACACGCGTGGGGGTGAACCGCCTACCTGTCCCGTCCCCGCGGCCGTGGTGGTACTATCCCCACACGCGTGGGGGTGAACCGGCGTAGCGCCGGGGATGGCGGGACGCACAAAGACTATCCCCACACGCGTGGGGGTGAACCGCGGCGGGGACAGAGAAGCCTGTGCCTCCCCCCACTATCCCCACACGCGTGGGGGTGAACCGATCATGCTGGGTGGCACCTCGACCGCGACCTCACTATCCCCACACGCGTGGGGGTGAACCGTGCTGGCCCCCAACGGCATGGGCGGCTTTACAACTATCCCCACACGCGTGGGGGTGAACCGCCCTTTCCCGCGCCGATCCTGCGCGCCCACGCACTATCCCCACACGCGTGGGGGTGAACCGCATTACATTCCCGCCATTACGAAGAAACTGGAACTATCCCCACACGCGTGGGGGTGAACCGGCTATCGCCATGACCACCGAACCCCGCCACCTACTATCCCCACACGCGTGGGGGTGAACCGGCGCATGGCATCGCCGTATACGCAGCCCTGGCACTATCCCCACACGCGTGGGGGTGAACCGAAGCACGCAAGAACGCAAAGACAACCATCCTAACTATCCCCACACGCGTGGGGGTGAACCAGCCGCGGAATATGCAGCGAGTCAGTTGGCAAACACTATCCCCACACGCGTGGGGGTGAACCACACCGGCCTGTTCTTCGTCGGTAATACCGGCCACTATCCCCACACGCGTGGGGGTGAACCGTTGCCTCTAAAATGTTCAGGTCAGCATTAATGACTATCCCCACACGCGTGGGGGTGAACCGCATCGTTGGCAAGTCTAGCCGCTTTAGGCTTTACTATCCCCACACGCGTGGGGGTGAACCGAATACAGGGCCATTTTCCCTGAGACGCGCCTTACTATCCCCACACGCGTGGGGGTGAACCGGGGCATCGCGGCAAGGTCACTGGCTGGGGCATACTATCCCCACACGCGTGGGGGTGAACCGGTCGCATTTTTTATCTTCATCGCGCATTCGAGACTATCCCCACACGCGTGGGGGTGAACCGCCCGTTGTCTCATGCGCGGCCACGCTCTGAAGACTATCCCCACACGCGTGGGGGTGAACCGTCGAAGTTACATATCGCTGTTGACTAACCTTAACTATCCCCACACGCGTGGGGGGTGAACGTCAGGATGACGAGTGGTGGGGACACTTTAGCCGTGACCGAGTCTCCGTGGTTTCGATCTGCGGTGTAGGGTAATCGTGATCAAGCTTTCGCAGGTGAAGAGAGTGCTGACTGCATTGTTGGCTTTCATTGACGCTCCAACGGCTGCATGTTAGACTCCTTGTTATCCAGCATTGCCAAATCTAGGATTGCCAACCACGAACCTGTCCGCCAAAAAACATACCCACCTGTCCACTCCTCGAATAAAATAGATGAATAAAATAGATCAAATAAAATAGATCGAAGCAGAAGGAGAGCCAAATGAAAATCCAATCGGTCGAGAGCTTCACCGCGGGCCAGCGTATCGGCCTGGTTCGGGTTCGTACCGAAGATGGGAGCGAAGGCTGGGGGCAATTTGCGCCCACAAATGTCGACATCACCGCTATGGTCTTGCATCGCCAGGTGGCACCGGTTGTGCTGGGTATGGAAGTCGAGGAGCCAAACGCGGTTAGTGAGGCGGTGATGGCAGCCACCTACAAGTTTCCTGGCACCTATGTCTGCCGCGCGCTGGCTGGCGTGGATACGGCGATCTGGGATTTGCTAGGCAAAGTCGCGGGCAAGAGCGTCTGTGAGTTGTTAGGAGGGACGCCACGCCCATTTCCTGTCTATGGCTCGTCGATGCGGCGCGAGACAGCTCCAGAGGAATTGGCCGCGCAACTTGTGCGGCTGCGCGATGCTCACGGATACCAGGGATTCAAAGTGAAGATTGGTAAACGGCTGGGCTATGACGTGGATGAATGGCCCGGACGCACCGAGAGTGTCATCCGCACTGTGCGCGCGGCGTTGGGCGATGAGATTACCCTATTAGCTGACGGCAACAGCGGGTTCACGCCCAAGCGCGCGATTGAGGTGGGGCGGCTGATGGAGGAGCACCAGTTCAGCCACTTGGAGGAGCCCTGCCCCTATTGGGAATTGGCCTGGACGGCTGAGGTTGCCGCTGCGCTGGGGATCCCTGTGGCGGGCGGTGAACAGGATTATGATCTGAAGCAGTGGGAGCGGATACTGGCGATGCAGGCTGTGGATATCTGCCAGCCCGACATTTGCTATTTGGGCGGGTTGAGCCGTACATTACAGGTGGCGCGGATGGCAGAGGCCGCGGGTTTACGCTGTGTGCCCCATTCATCCAATCACTCATTGGTCACGGTCTTTACGCTGCACATGATGGGTGCGCTTGCGAACGCAGGCCCCTATGTTGAGTTTTCGGTTGAGCCGCAGAGCAGTACGACCGGCTTTTATGCGCCGCGGCTTGGGGCCAAAGATGGCAAGGTGCAGATTCCAGAGGGACCAGGCTGGGGCATAACCATCGACCCGCATTGGCTGGCCCAATGTGAGCGATTGGCAAGCGAGTGCTGAAAATGCCTTCTACCAAGAGGCCGCCCTCTTCGCACGACAGGAGGGTAGCCTGGATGATGTCCCTAAAGAGTATCCACGGCTGAAAGGAATGAGAGAATGACTGAAGCAAGGGATGGCGTCGTTGTTGATGCCACTCCAGATCTACTCAATACGCTCGCTGGGATCGAAGCTGATTCACCTCTGGGTGAGTTGCGCGCGCAGCGAGGCGAGATAGCACGCTATATTCAGGGCAGCTATAACGCGTTGCTGGAGCCGGCGGAGGGTTCTGGCGTCAGTGCCATCGAGCGCGGGCTGATTGCGCTGCGAGTTGCCTTTCTCACAGGGAGCGAACCGCTTCGTGAGCACTATCGGGCGCGCCTGGCAGAGCTTGGTGCATCCACCGGCCTTGTTGCGGAGGTCGAGAGTACGACACCCGGCGACCCTCTCGCATCGCGCATGCTCGTGATCCTCCAGCATGTTGATTTGCTGACCCACGCGCCCCATGAAGCGACGCCGGCCCATCTTGCCAAGCTGCAAGCACAGGGCCTTTCGACGCCGGACATTGTGACGATTTCCCAGTTGATCGCCTTTCTCAGCTTTCAGGTGCGAACGTTGGCGGGTCTACAGCTATTGGCGGAGGTGTTATGAGTGCTGCAAAGCTTGCTTTTACACTGGACGAGTTGGATTGGAGTGCTTGGCTAGATACCGTTGATCCGGCGACGGCGACGCCCGAACAGATCGCAGTGTTGGAGGCCAGTCATTCTCGCGCCAAAACCAATCCCTATTACTTGCTGCTGGTACATGATGTTGAAGCGCTGCATCAACGCTCGTTGCTCTTTAACGCGGTCATGTATGGGCCAAAGGGGTTGTCACGGGCGGAGCGAGAGCTAGCCACGGTTGCCGTATCGCGCATCAATGGCTGTCCCTACTGTGCCTCTGTCCACAGCCAGCGTTACGCGCAGCTTACCAAACAGCCGGAACTTGTCCAGCGCCTTTTGGATGAGGGGGTCTTGACCGAACTGCCCGCGCGTGAACGGGCGCTTGTCGATTATGCAGCAAAGCTGACGCTTGCGCCTACACATCTCACCGCTGCGGATTTAGAGCCGCTGCGCGAAGTTGGGCTGAGTGACTTGGAGATTCTTGACTTGACCCATGCTGTCGCCATGTTTGCCTGGGCCAACCGCCTTATGCAGACGTTGGGTGAGCCAGTGCAGAAGACAGCCGCGTAAAACGAATGTCGTGTAGAGCAAAGGCGTCACCGCGCGACGCCTTTGCTTTATATTATGCCGCTTCGGATAACGCCCGCACTGCTGGAACTTGGTCAGCTCGCAACGGCGCTATAGCTGAAGCGGGCACTGTTACTACAGCGATGGATTCCCCCAGAGCGTTAAAGACTTCCAGCACTGCACCCTTTTCGGCGCTGTCCGGGTGCTGCACGTAATCTACTAGAGTGGCAACATCACCCTTACGCAAGTTTTCCGATTTAACATCTTGCGTAAGGGCCACTTCTTGAAAGAGTTCAAGTTCCATTGCGCTACCTCATAGGTTTCAACGTCACAAATCGATAGATGCCGTCTACATGCTGTCTCATCCAGACAGTGACGACCAATAATGGCATCAGTAGGTATCTTCATCTCAGATACGTATAAAATGAGTAGCGTCTAGCACGAATACGGTCGCGGCGTACTCTGGGATGCCCTTTTCGAGAGGGGCAGATTCTGTGCGGCGAGGCGTGGCGGACTGGATTAAGCCGATCACCTCGTCTACCTGGTGCGCTTCGACGCCGATCAGCAGGGTGGCGTTGCCGCGGCGCAAGAAGCCACCGGTTGTATTGATCCGTGTCAAACGATGCCCCGCAGCCAGCATCGCGCGGATGACCTCATCGGCGTCTTCACCCTGGACAATGGCAACAACCAATTTCATAGCTCCGCTTTCTCCTTTGGCTTCTCCTGCTGTGGCATCGGCGTTTGTGTCAACTGCGCTTGCGTGGGTGACAGTGGGGAGTGAAGCATCCGGCAGCTTGATAAACCGCTCGACCGGAACCCCAAAGACGACCGCTCCTCCCACCTCCACTTCCATCGGCGTGAAAAAGAAAAATGTTGGTTCGGGGGTCGCCACGGCGCTGATATGCTTTGTGCGCGTGTGACAGGTTTCGACAATTGCGTCGAGTACCGTGTCATACGACGCCTCCTCAATGCCCAGCAGCAGGGCGACATTGCCGGAGCCAAACAACCCGCCGCTTGAGTTGATCTGCGTGAGACGCAGCCCCTGTTCCATCAATTTCTTGGCTAAATCGGGCGCATCTTCGCTTTGGACAATGGCTAACAGTAGGAGCATTGAACCTCCATCGGTGTGAGACAAGTGAGAAGTGGTGAGAGATTTGATTTTGACTCTCTATACCTTTGAACTACCTACACCTTTGAACGATAAGCCAGAAGGCGCAAGGCGTTGAGCACGACCACAAGCGTACTGCCTTCGTGCAAGATCACCGCGCCGCCTAACTGAATCCAACCCAATACAGAGGTCAGAATCAACAGGACGATAATGCCGAGCGAGATGGCAAGATTCTGTTGGATAATCCCGCGGCTGGCGCGGCTTAGGCCGACGGCAAAGGGCAGGCGGCGCAGATCATCCGCCATCAAGGCAACATCTGCCGTCTCCAGCGCCACGGCAGTGCCTGCGCCTCCCATCGCAATGCCTACGGTTGCGGTTGCCAGGGCCGGTGCATCGTTGACGCCATCCCCGGTCATGGCGATGGCCCCATGTTCGGCTTCCAGCGCGCGGATCGCACTGAGCTTGTCTTCGGGCAAAAGCTGCGCCTGGACATCGGTGACGCCGACTTCGGCAGCGATGCGGCGTGCGACCTTTTCATTGTCGCCTGTGAGCATGACCAGTTGTTTGACACCCAATTGCAAGAGGCGTTGCAGCGTCTCTTGCACGCCGTGACGGGGCTGGTCGGCAAGGGCGAGAACGCCGAGAAACCGGTCGCCGTGGCGCAGCGCCATGGTACTTTTGCCCTCTGCTTCCAACCGTGTCATGACTTCTGCCAACGCTTGATCGCTGATGCCACCGTCGATTTCTTCAAAGAGACGCAGGGTGCCGATCTGTACAGGCTGACCGTTGACAACGCTAGTGACACCCTTCCCCGGAATATTCTCTACCTGGCTTGCCAGGGGAAAGGAAATGTTCTGCTCCTGGGCGGCGGTTAGCACGCCTTGGGCGAGGGGATGCGTGGATTGCTGCTCGACTGCGGCGGCGATGGACAATAGCTCGGTTGTGGTTGTGCCGTTGAACGGGACCAGATCGGTGACGGCAAAACGGCCCGTGGTCAGCGTGCCGGTCTTGTCAAAGGCCATGACCTGTAGCCTGCCCAGGTTTTCCAGATGCACACCCCCTTTAATCAGGACACCATGACGGGCGGCTTGCGCGATGCCTGCCAGTACGGCTGCCGGTGTGCCAATTGCCAGTGCGCAGGGCGAAGCGGCCACAAGCAGCAGCATGGCGCGATAGAAGCTGTCGCTGAGCGGCATCCAGCCCGCCAGCGGTGGCACGACAATGACCAACGCTACGACCACCAGAACCGCAGGCACAAACCAACGGGTAAAGCGCTGGGTGAATTGCTGTGTGGGACTTTGTTGGTTCTGTGCTTCTTGCACAAGGCGGAGCACCCGGCTAAGCGTGTTGTCACGCGCCAGGGCAGTGGTTGTGACATCAAGCGCTGCATCCTGATTGATGCTTCCCGCAAAGACCTCGTCGCCGGACTGTTTGGGGACGGGGACGCTTTCGCCCGTAATCGGGCTTTGGTCGACTGTGCTGCTGCCTTGCGCGACCTGACCATCGACGGGGATGCGTTCACCCGGACGCACGACCACGACATCGCCGGGTTCGAGCTGGTCTACCGGCACTTCTTCTAAGGACGCGCCACGTTTTACCTGTGCTGTCTTGGGCATTAACGTGCCGAGCGCATTCACCGCATTGCGCGCTCTATCAAGGGCGTAGTGTTCGCCTGCATGGCCCAGGCTAAAGAGGAAAAGAAGAAAGGCTCCTTCTGCCCATTCACCCAGCAGCGCGGCCCCGGCTGCGGCAGCCAGCATCAGTACGTCCGTATCAAATCGTCCGCGCAGCAGCCCTGGCAGGGCATGGGTCGCCACATCATAGCCCCCGGCGACATAGGAGAGCAGATAGAAAATGAAGGCTACCCCTTCAGGCAGACTGAAGAAGCGTTCGCCTGCCCAGCCTATGAGCAGGAACAGGCCCGCCAGCGCGACCAGAATCAGCGTCCAGCGATCCTGCATCCAATGGGGCAAAAAGGTGGGCGCGCTGCCGTGATCGTGACCTGCGTGTGCCTCGCCGGTCTGTTCCTCCGCATGGGCTTGCTCTGCATCCCTCGCTTTCGGGATCGGATGAACATGGCTCTGAGCCGATGGTAAGGCTCCGGGCTGCGCTTGGTTGGGGGCGCGGTTGAGCAGGCGCACTCCCCATTTGTGAACAAATTGCTCGATTGTTTCAAGAGCGAGTTGTTCGCTGTCATAGGCGACATAAAGCAGACCGGCGGCATAGTTGACATTGGCATGTAGCATACCCGGCAGTTGTGCCAATGCTCGACATAAGGAATCGGCGTTGTCAGCGGCATCGAGTCCCACGAAAGGGAGCGTTTCGTGGCGATAGGTGTCGTTGATCTGCGCGCCGGTCTCATGGGCGAGCCGCTCAAGTTTGCCAAGCGGCACAAGATTGGGGTCGTAGTGCAGGCAGAGTGCAGCGCTGCCGTTGTTCTGGACAATGTGGGCAAGTTCGACGCCGCGCACAGCCGCCAGCCGCTCTGTGAGCAGGTGAATACATTGATCTTCGGCCTCTATTTGGGGCAGCAGCATCGTCAGATTGAGTTGTAGTTCCTGCATGACAGACCTTTGGTTTCTTCTATGAATCGTTTCAATCAACTGTGCTGAACGTGGTCAAGACCCTGGTGATAGAGTTGATAGACGTGGTCGTCATCCAGGGTATAGAACACGTGCTTGCCATCCTTGCGGGCGCGCACAATGCGCAGGTTGCGTAGAATACGCAGTTGGTAGGAGACGGCGGGCTGGCTCATCTCCAGCGCCAGGCAGAGATCACCGACACAGAGTTCGGCGTGCGCCAAGACGCTGATAATGCGGATGCGCGTCGGATCGGCGAGGGCTTTAAAGAGTTCAGCGACATTCAGCGCGGTCGGCGCATCTAGTAGATGTGCCATGACATCACGCACCATTGTTTCATCTGTGTGATCCGCGGTGCAGATCGATAGGAGGTTGTCGTTCATCTGCGTTTCCTGCTGGCTCCCTACCAATACATATAAGCAATATTTTATATATTGTAGGTGGAACGAAACTGCGTGTCAAATCGAGATATAGCTTCGATTGGAGAGCTAGTGATTTAGGCAAAATCGCCTCTTTGATGGTATGGACGAATCCCCGGTGACTTGCCTAATCAAGACATTGGCGTCTATGATGTGAAGCGTGTGCGCGCGGTGTTCAAGATTGGCTGTGGTATGAAAGCAAAGAGCAGACGACCGGTAGACGACGCCGTGGGTACGCTCAACGAAAATCTGGTCCAAAATAGAAGGGGGTATAGAAGTTGAGCAAGCCTTTTCGTTTAGGATTTCTAACCCACACCGAGGGACCGGGAGAGCCGCGACGTATTTATCAAGAGGCGCTTGAACTCTTCACTGCCGCTGACGAACTCGGATTCGATGTGGGTTGGGTTGCCCAACATCATTTCAAAGAGGTTGTGGGGCGGCTGCCCTCATTGTTTCCATTCTTGGCCGCGGCGGCACAATGCACGCGGCGTATTCGCCTGGGAACAGCCGTTGTGGTTCTTCCTTTTGACAACCCGCTGCGTGTGGCCGAAGATGCGGCATTTGTCGATACGCTCAGTGGTGGGCGGCTCGAATTAGGCGTTGGCAGCGGCTTTGACCCGGCGGAGTTCCATGCTTTTGGCATTGATCCGGCGCAGCGTCTTGAATTGACTACGCAGGGCTTAAAGACGATCCAACATGCCCTGCGCGGCGAGCCTTTGGGCGTGGGCGAACTGCGGCTCCAGCCCAACGCACCCGCCCTTGTGGATCGCATATGGCAGAGCGGGCAAAGCCTGGTGGGGGCGCAGCATGTGGCACGCGGCGGCCTGGGAATGCTGCTGAGTCGCTCCATTTTGGGGCCAGCCGTCGACGAGGCAACCGATGCGCTGCAACTCCCCGTCGTCCATGCCTACCGTGAGGCATGGCAAAACCCGCACGCAAAACCGCGCATTGGGATGTCACGTGGCATCTATCCCGCCAGTGACAAGCGAACCGCGCTCGGCGCACTGCGCGACGATATTTTACGTACGGTGAAGGCATCGGGGACAAGTGGGCGCTTTCCGCCGGGCGAGTCGCTTGAAAGGTACTGCGAGCGGCTGCATATCTTTTATGGACACCCCGACGAAGTGGCGGAGGGGCTGCGTGCTGACCTCGTATTTCCTTATGCAACAGACCTTATTCTTCAATACAGCCCTGTCATGCCGCCTCTTGATGAAGCAATACGGATTCTGGAGCAGGTGGCTACGCAGATTGCGCCTGCACTGGGGTGGCAACCAGGGCCGGGCCAATCTGAACTAGGCCAATCCGAAACAGTCCCATCTGGAATGGTTGAGGAGAAACGATCATGAGTGAGATACCTTTAGTTCCTGACTCCTTCGTTCCTGATTCGCTTCCCCCCGATACCCTGAATGAAATTGGTGTTTTGAAGCGGCGCGAGATCGAGGCGCGTATTCTGGGGCCTTTTGTCGAGGCGCTTGCCAATGAGTTCGAGCGTGAACGTGTGCTGGCGATCCTGAGCGAGACCATTATCAATATTGCACGCAAACAAGGGGCTGAACGAGCTGCGGCTGTGGGGGATGATTCGCTGCTGGCCTTTTCACAATCGGCAGGGGATTGGCGCAAGGGCAACGCGTTGGAGATCGAGATCCTGGAACAGAGCGAAGAACGCTATGATTTCAATGTCACACGCTGCCGCTATGCCGAAATGTATCGTTCGCTTGGCCTGGGCAAGTTGGGGGCTGTCCTCTCTTGCAACCGTGATTATTCGCTGGTAGAAGGCTTTAATACCGAAATTCAGCTAGAGCGTGAACAGACGATTATGCAGGGCGCACCCTGCTGCACCTTCCGCTATTCCAGGAAGCCTGCCGGCAGGGATGCACAACCAACAGCACACACAGAGCCATAAGGCTCCCCATAGAAGGCTGGACTCTCGATGAGTGATGAGCAAGTTTCGGCATATCGCCAACAGATTGAGGCCTGGCGCAAAGATCGTGAACGGGCGTTGGCAGCGCCCGACGGCTGGCTTTCACTCACCGGCTTGTTCATCCTGCAAGAGGGCGAACAGCGGGTGGGCAGTGGCGCTGACAACGAGATTGTGTTGCCGCAAAGCGCACCTGCCCACTTGGGGACTATTGTGCTTGCACACGGAAAAGTGGGGCTGACAGTGACAACCGAGACGCCTGTCTGTGTGGATGGCGCACCGGTTGAGCATGTGGAGTTGGTCGATAATAGCAACGGACGACACCCCACGGTTGTCAAAGTGGGCGACGTGAGCTTCTTCGTTCACAAGTTCAGCAACGATCTCGCGATCCGGGTCAAAGACCGCAACCACCCTGCCATCCAGGCGTTCACGGGATGTAAATGGTTTGAGATCGACCCGGCGTATCGTGTGGAAGGCCAGCTTGTGCGTGAGGGCAGCCCGGCGGCAATTCCCGTCAAGACCTCCGTACAGACCGAGGCAGAATACCAGAGTATTGGCGCGGTCGAGTTTATGCTCCAGGGGCAATCGCTGCGTTTGCTGGCTTCGGCAACGCGCAAGCGGGAGGAGCTTTTTATCATCTTCCGCGACGGCACAGCGGGCCGCCAGAGCTATGGGGCCGGTCGCTATCTCTATGCCAATGTAGACGAGGCGGACAAGGTCGTTTTGGATTTTAACAAAGCCTACAACCCACCGTGTGCCTTTACACCCTATGCCACTTGCTCGTTGCCGCCGCGTGCAAATGTGCTATCATTTTCTATTGAGGCCGGTGAGCGTTATGAGCGCAGCTTTGGCGTTGATAAGGATGAAGATAAACGGGCTGCTCTCTAGGACAAATTGCGTAGATCGATTGTAGAATATCAGACGAATACCTGATGAGTTGTCGTGAGGTTCGTAGTAGAGTTTCCTTGCATATGGAAAAGGGGGCTGACGCCGTTCTTGGCGCTTCCTTCTTCAGCGGAAGCTGACACCTCTAAAGAACCTTCACGATTCGTTTTAGAATCACTGGCTTTTAGAATGACGCCTTTGTGCCATGCAACCTAATATCGCTACGCACCACCTTGAAACTTTCTTTGACCTTTCCCCAGATTTGATGTGCATCGTCGGCATGGATGGTTGTCTTCAACAGATCAACCGTACATTTGGACGGGTACTTGGCTATCGGGCAGAGGAAGTGGTCTGCGCGCCCTTCATTGCGTTCGTGCATGTCGATGACCGCGCCCAGACAGTCGAGGCGATGCAGCGTTGTCAGGATGGGGTGGTGACTTTGGATTTCCAGAACCGCTGCCGCGCTCGCGACGGTTCCTATCGCTTGATCGCCTGGTCTGTTTCGCCAAAGGCCGGCGAGCAATCCCTCTATTGTGTCGGGCGTGATCTTACGGACCACGCTAGCGTCCAATCGATTGTTACCAGCTTAGAGCAGCGGCTCGCAATGACATTGGACCAAATGACCGATGCTTTTTGTCTTTTAGATCGAGAGTGGCGCTTTGTCTATCTCAATCAAGAGGCAGAACGCCTGCTCCAGCATCCTTCTGCACAGATGGTTGGGCAGAGCGTCTGGAAGCGATTTCCGCCCACGACGCAATCTCCCCTGTTCACAGAGCTTCATCGTGCAGTTGAAAAACAAGAGCCCGTTCACTTCGAGCTTTTTTTCCCGCCCCTCGATCATTGGTTTGAAGTTCACGCCTATCCAGCCGTGGAGAGTCTGGCTGTCTATTTTCAGGCAATTACCGAGCGCAAACAGACGACGGATCGGCTGCGCGCCTCTGAACAACAATATCGCCTGCTCTTTGCCAACAACCCGCACCCGATGTGGGTCTATGATGTGCAAAGCCTGCGCTTTCTCGCCGTGAACGAGATGGCAATCGCGCACTATGGCTATTCCGAGGATGAGTTCCTGTCGATGACCATCCGCGACATCAGACCTGTGAGAGATATTCCCAGCTTGGAAGAGGTCATTTCTACCTTGCCACGGCGCAGTCATTCTGGTTTGTGGCGGCATCGAAAGAAAGATGGCACGCTCATCGAGGTAGAAGTCTCTGGGGATATGATCCAGTTTAACGGGCGTGAGGCGAGGCTGGTGCTTGCTAATGACGTAACGGCGCGGCGTCGCGCCGAGGAGCAATTGCGGCAACAGGCCGCGCTTCTCGACAAGGCGCAAGATGCCATCATGGTGCGTGATCTTGACCACCGGATTACCTATTGGAATCGATCCGCCGAACGACTCTATGGCTGGAGCGCCGAAGAAGCGGTTGGATGCCTCGCCGAGGAACTGCTCTATAAAGATCGCACAGATTATCAAGATGCATACCGCCAAGTGACCGAAAGCGGCGAGTGGTTTGGCGAGATGCAGCAAGTTGACCGCAATGGCCGTACCCTCTTGATCGAAGCGCGGTGGACGCTGGTGCGCGATGAGTGCGGTAAGCCGTCGGCGATTCTGACGATTAATACGGATATTACAGAGCGCAAGAAGCTGGAGGCGCAGTTTATGCGCGCGCAGCGAATGGAAAGCATCGGCACGCTGGCGGGCGGCATTGCGCATGACTTGAACAATGTACTCTCCCCGATCTTGTTGGCTGTGGGCATGTTGAAACGGCAGCAGCGTACGCCAATGGAACTCAAACTGCTGAATACATTGGAGAGCAGCGCACAACGGGGAGCCGATATGGTGCGCCAGGTACTCTCCTTTGCCAGGGGCATGGACGGGGAGCGCATCGTCACGGATGTAGGTCTGATTGTGCAAGATTTGGGGAATCTCATCTGCGAAACATTTGACCGTAGAATCCATGTCAAGGTAAAGATTGGCGATGATCTTTGGCCCGTTCTTGGCGACCCCACCCACATTCATCAGGTGTTGCTCAATCTTTGTGTCAACAGCCGCGATGCCATGCCGAATGGCGGTGAACTTGAATTGTCGGTCAGCGCCGTGACCGTGGATTCCCATCATGCAGGCATGGACCCGGTTGCCAAAGCAGGCAACTATGTGCTGCTACGGGTTGCGGACAGTGGCACCGGCATCCCTGCGGCTCTGCGCGAACGTATCTTTGATCCTTTCTTTACTACTAAAGAGGTAGGTAAAGGCACCGGCTTGGGTTTGTCAACGGTACAGGCGGTGGTGAAGAGCCACGGTGGTTTTATCAATGTCTACAGTGAAGAGGGACGGGGGACTGAGTTCAAGATTTATTTGCCCGTACACGAAAGCGAGTTTCGAGAAAGTCCCCTGATTGAGTCGCCTCAACTGCCGCGACCCGCGGGCGCAGTTGTCTTGGTGGTGGATGACGAGGCTGCCATTCGCTTTATCATGCGACAAACCCTAGAGGCATTTGGCTATCGAGTTTTGACAGCCGAGGATGGAGCCGAGGCACTCTCGATCTATGCCGAACATCAAAATGAGATTGGGGTTGTGCTGACGGATATGATGATGCCGGGGATGGATGGCTTTAGCACCATTCAGGCACTCTTGAAGCTGGACCCCCATGCCAAGATTATTGCCGCAAGCGGTTTGGCTGCCAATGACATGGTTGCCAAAGCCGCCAGCGTGGGCATTACTCACTTTCTTCAAAAACCATATGGAGCAGAAACGCTGCTCACGAAGATTGCCGAAATTCTCCAAGAAGAGAAGGTGCCTGCGCTCTAATCGCCTTCCTTGAGTCTCTCTTTACGAAAGAGCCGGTAAGCCCTGTCTGTTTTTAGCCCTGTTTGCATAGAGTAGAATCTTTGGTTAGAATGGGGCTACTCTACAGATGGGTTTGTTATCTGGGGCTGTGACCGGCTCTTCTAAAAATGGCTGCGTTGATGTGGCTATGCTTTACGCAGCGATCATGGAAGCAGCAAAAGTGTTCGGTCTCCCCTCAATTTAAGCCACAACCCCATATTGCATTCCCAATATTGCATTGTCTCGTATACACCACCTGCGCGAACGAGAGGATGCGCTCCACGCACCAACTTCATACCGTAAGGCTGATTCAATCTGTTTGTTGCTGCTCATCGATCCCATGAATCGCCCCCTGATCATGAGGTCATGGACAGTTGCAGTTTACTAAAGAAGTCACTTGACGGATCCCTTGATTAGGATGGCTGATAGGCCAAAGGAGGATGCTTTGCAATCGTCCCAACCCACCCCAACAGCAAAGGCAAGATACGGTGTGAAGTATGGCATTGTATCGGTGCTGATGCTCCTGCTGCTGTTTGTGGCCGCGTGCGCGGCGCCGGCTGCCCCAGCACCCGAAGCACCGGCTGAAGCGCCAGCCGCAGAGGAACCCGCTGCCAATGCACCGGCAGAAGAAGCCGCAGCAGAAGCCACTGAAGCGCCCGCTGAAGAAGCAACTGCGGATAATGTAACGATCTATGGCACAACTCTCCCCGACGACGCGCTCCCCTATTCAGAACAGATCTTGCGTGAAGCGTGCAATATCACCGCAAATCAGACGACTTTTGATTTCACCGTCTCGGTCTACCAGCGTTTCTGTGGCAGTGACTTGTTCCAGGATCAGCTTGTCAACCTGGACAAAGATTTCAATGTGATTCCCAACTCGGCGGAAAGCTGGGAAGTTGGGGAAGATGGGCTGACCTGGACCTTCCATATTAAGGATGGTTTGCAGTGGTCCGATGGCACACCGCTGACCGCGCATGACTGGGAGGCGACCTTCCGCTATGCCGCCGATCCCGAACATGCGTGGGATTTTGCCTGGTTCTATGCGGGTGTGCTGAAGAATTGGAACGAGGCGATTGCAGGTGAAGTACCCGTGGAGGAACTCGGCGTCCACGCCGTGGATGATCTGACGCTGGAGATCACCACAGAAGTACCCTGGCCGCCGCTGCCTGCCATGATGCAGTTCTCCTTCGTCATGCAGAAGAATGCGCTCGAAACCGTCGGCCCCTATTACAACAATGACCCGGCCACCTCGGTTTCGGCTGGCCCCTTCATCCTCGAATCCATCGAGCCAGGCGATCAGATTGTTCTGGCGGCAAATCCCAACTATAAGGGCATGCGCCAGCCCCGTTTGAGCAAGATCGTCTACACCTATATGGACCCGTCCACCTTCTTTGCGGCTTTCCAGAATGACGAAATCTACCATGTCGGCTATGAGTCGCTGACACCGGCAGATTTTGAGCTTGTCCTCAACGACCCTGTGTTGAGCGAGAACTATCTGCGTCACTATGGGGATTTCCGCACAGACTACTTGCTTTTTGATACCTACAACCCACCTTTTGACGATTTGAATGTGCGTAAGGCCTTTGCCCATGCGGTGGATCGCGATGCGATTGTGACCAACGTCTATGGCGATGTGAAGGCGATGCCTGCCTATGCCATGCTCATGCCCGGCTTCCCGGCGTCGGACACAGAAGGTGTGCTGAAAGAGTATCAGGTCTATGACTGTGATATGGCCCAGCAGTATTTGGCAGACGCTGGTTATCCAGGAGGTGAGGGCTTCCCACCACAGGAACTCTGGCTGCGTGGCGAACAACCTGCCATGCAGGCTGTCTACTCAGCCGCCGCCGCTTCGATTGCCGACTGTTTGGGCATCGAGATTCAGGTTTCCAACAAGGACGGCAAGGTCTATATGGATGCGCTGAATGCGGATCCGACGACATTGACCTTTGGCGCAGTCTCCTATGGCATGGACTTCCTCGACCCCTCCAACCTGTTGGGTATCTGGCTCTCCAGCGGACGCCATTCCTGGAAGAACGAGGAGTTTGACCGCCTTGTGACCGAGGCGAGCAGCATGGTCGGCGACCCTGAGGCACGCGAGCAGATGTTCCGCGATGCCGAAAAGATTCTTGTCGAGGATGTCGGTGGTGTCTTTATCGCCCACCGCTGGCAGGGCGATCTGGTGAAGCCGTACTTGCAGGGCGAAGGCTTCCGCGAGCCGGATTCGCAGGGCATTGCGGCTTTCCACTGGGGCAATGACTGGGTGATCGGTACGGAGTATATCGCCAAGCACTAAGTGATACCGGTATTACGCCGGAGCTAACAAGGAGTTGGATGGCTGTGGCTGTCCAACTCCTTGTTCCATATAGAGCGAATAGGGTTGAAAGAAGATTGCAGATGAGTCGTTATATCTTGGGGCGTTTGGCCTCCATGTTGTTTGTCTTGATCGCCGTCTCTATGCTGACCTTTGGCATGATGCATGCGGTGCCTGGTGGTCCCTTTGACGAAGATAGACAGCCGCTGCCACCCGCTGCCAAAGCCAATATTATGCGTAAATATGGCCTGGATAAGCCGGTGTGGCAGCAATATCTGAATTATATGGGCAACGTCCTGCGCTTTGATTTTGGTATTCCCTACCAGCAGCCGACCTCCACAGTCACTGCGCTGATTGCACAGACCTGGCGTGTGTCCTTTCAACTGGGGGTGATGACGATTTTGTTCGCCTTTGGCCTGGGCATCCCGATTGGAGTCTATGCGGCCTATAATCAAAATTCTTGGATCGACAACGCGGTGACTTTTATCGCTATGTTAGGGATTACGCTGCCCAACTTTGTCATCGGCATCTGGTTAATCTTGATCTTTGCGGTGCGGCTTGATTGGCTGCCGATGGGGGGGTGGAACGAGCCTGAAAATTTTGTGATTCCAGGTCTTTTCTCTAAAGATTGGATTATGCCCGTTTTGGCCTATGCGCTTGCGCCTATGTCGGTGGTCGCACGCTATACGCGGGCGAGTGTGCTGGAGGTGATCCGCAGCGATTTTGTGCGTACGGCGCGAGCCAAAGGTTTGGGCAACCAGGTAATCCTCTGGCGGCATGTGCTGCGTAATGCGTTGATTCCACTGGTTACTGTGCTGGGGGTGGAGATTCCGAACCTGCTCACGGGTTCCATTTTTGTGGAATCGATCTTTCGTGTGCCGGGCCTGGGCAAATACTTTGTCACCAGTACCTTCACACGTGACTATCCAATGATTATGGCGCTCTCTCTGCTGATTGCCTTTATTTGGGGGCTGACCTATCTTGCGACCGACCTGGTCTACACCCGAATTGATCCGCGCATCCGGCTGGGCTCCCAGGGAGGTAACTAGTGAGTGAGGCCAAGCTTGACAGGTTGAATGTCCCCCTGCATTTACAGGAGGTGACGCGGCCGCACAGGACTTTATGGCATGATGCCCTGCGCCGTTTCTTTCGCAACCGGCTGGCGGTTATCGGCTTTGTCATTGTCGTTTTCTTTCTCTTTTTGGCGGTTTTTGCCGACCTGATAGCTCCCTATCGCTATGATGCCGTGGACTTTACAAAAGTTCGCCTGTTTCCGTTTATCGATCCTGCACACCCATTGGGGACCGACGAGCTAGGTCGAGATATGTTGAGCCGCTTGATCTATGGCGCGCGTACCTCGATGATTGTCGGGCTGACGGTGCAGACGGTTGCCGTGGTTGTCGGTGTCACGCTGGGCGGATTAGCGGGCTACCTGGGCGCGAAGGTTGATTTTGTAATCTCGCGGTTGATCGATGTGATGACAGCTTTTCCGGGTCTGCTCTTTGCCATTTTGTTGATTACCGTGGCAGGGGGTGGGTTACGCAACGTCATTATTGCGTTGAGCATTACCAGTTGGATCGGGATTGCGCGCTTGACGCGCGCCCAGCTTTTGTCACTGCGTGAAAAGGAGTTTATCGAAGCGGCGCGCGCGCTGGGCGTGCCAGGGGGCAAGATTATCTTTAGCCACCTGGTGCCGAATGCGCTTTCTCCCCTTTTGGTCGCCGTAAGTTTTGGCGTTCCTGCGGCTATTTTTGGCGAAGCAGGGTTGAGTTTTCTGGGCATCGGTGTCAACGATCCAATCGCGAGTTGGGGCAAGATGGTGGGTGTCAGTTCAGCGTATATCTCCGTCTACTGGCATATGGGGCTATTTCCCACGCTGATGATTGCCTTTTCGATGTTGGGCTTCTCCTTTATGGGTGATGGATTGCGCGATGCATTGGATCCAAAACTATTGGAATAAACAGAATCTACGCACTTCTTGGCACAAGGGAATGGGGTTGGCGCATGTCCAGAGCAAAGATGAAGACAGAACGAATCCTGGCAATTTTGCTGGTCGCCGCTGTATTGGTGCTGTTGGCGGGATGTGGCGGAGGCGGTTCAGCGGCTCCAAGTGGGGGTGGCGATAGCGCTGCGCCCGCATCGGCAACACGGCGCGCGCTGCCCACAATGCCCTCGGCGCGCTTTGCCGCGCCCACCACGATGATCACGCCGACATCGGCACAGACGGAGACGGTATCCGCCACAGCGACCGTGACGGTGACAGAGGAGATCACGGCGACTGAGGAGTTGACAGAGAGCGGGGAAGTTTCATCGACTGAAGCAGTGACGGATACAGAATAACCCTGTCATTCCGACCGGAGAAGGGATTTCTCCCGCTGGTCGGAATGACAACGAGCGTGTCGCTTAGTGTGCAGCGATCGTCAGTTCGGGCAATGATAATTGGCCCGCCGCGTCGAAGGTCATCGGCTGCGGTGGGCCGATTTGTTCCAGGGTGGCAATCGACTCAACTTGAGGTAGCAGGGTTTCACTGATCCAGAGCAAGCCCAGGTCGAGCGTGTTGCGCGCCACGACGACGCGTGCCTGCGCCGGAGAGGTGCGTGGCAGCGCGGCTGTGATGACGTCGCGGTCCGTGGGCAGCGTGATGGGGAGTTTGCCACCGTTGAAGTTGCCCGCAGTCAGGCAGTTGGTATAGGTCACATGGCGATCCACTTTATCTGCCAGCCGCTGCGAGATCAGATCGCAATAGCCCACGCCTACGGCATTGCCGTGGCTGTTCGGGGTGAGGTCCAACGCGGTGATCACGCGGAAATCAGGTTGTGGTAGGCCGCCGGTGCGTCGCCACATGCCCACCACATTCAAATCCATGCCTGTGCCACTAATGTCCTTGCCGATCTCTTGTAGGACGAGCAAATCCAACGGCTCTAAGGGGATGCGTGGCAGATGCTCCCATGCAAGGGTGAGCAGCGCAGGCTCGCGCGCTTCGATTTGGGCGGCAGGAATGACCTCGATGGCTGTGGGCTGGTGCTGCCCATTCTCGACAATGGCAATGCCGCCGATGACAGGCAGTTTTGCCAGGACAACACGCGCCGCGGCAGGCATGGCATCGCGCAGACCCCAGCCATGAATGGTGGCCGCGCCCGCCTCTTTGCCCAGACCAACCGCCAACATTTTCATCAGGCCACTTTCCCATTGGTTGCGAAAGGCGGTGTGGGGCTTGATGCGGTTGACAACGAGGATGGCGTCGGCTTGCGCGG
Source organism: Caldilineaceae bacterium (assembly GCA_020846635.1). GTDB lineage: Bacteria > Chloroflexota > Anaerolineae > Caldilineales > Caldilineaceae > QEUY01. Next base: position 287,978 of record JADLDO010000054.1, on the reverse strand, counting down.
CGTGGGTATCGGTGTAGACAGGCATCCCCTCTGGCGTTGTGCCGATTTCAATGCTTTCCATGCTGGAAAGAATCGGCACGCCCAACTTTGCCAAACCATAGCCAACCAGCACTTCGCACTGTCCTTCGGCAGTGCCGCCCCCGTGGCTGCCCATCGCGGGAACCAGGAAGGGTTGCGCGCCCCAAGTCAAGAGCGTTTCTACCAGAGGTGTGACGACATCTCGAATACAGGCTACGCCGCGGCTGCCCAGCCCAATGGCAACGCGCATTCCGGGTTGGATGCTTTTTTGCAGCGAGGATGCAGCGAGTTGCTCGGTTACATGGGCGGCGACATCGGCGATGTGGCTGGTGGTTAAGTGCTGGCGGACGGGTGCTAGGCGTGGAAAGTCGGTCATCAGATGGCTCCTTATGCGCTATGTACGTGACGTTTAGAGTATATCATGTTCCGGGTCGGGTGCTCTTGCGGCAGGGCGCGCGATTGACGCATCGTAGGGCTAGACCGTACAATGGCGGCTAAATGAACCAGTTGAGAGAATTCTCACCAAGAGTCCATCGTCGATTTCTTCCGCGGTCTATTCAAGCGTGAACGGGAGTAGGGCTTGCTTCGCCACGCACAGCCAGAGGTGGCAAGGAGAGAGTGATGGGGAAGGAGGACGCTATGGAGAAACCTCTCTATCATGTAGATGCCTTTACAAATCAACGCTTTGGTGGGAATCCCGCCGCGGTCTGTCTGCTGGAAGAGCCTGCTGAAGAAAGCTGGATGCAGGCAGTGGCGGCGGAGATGAACCTATCGGAGACAGCCTTTCTCTTTCGTGAGAACGATGGCTTCCGCCTGCGTTGGTTTACACCCACGGTTGAGGTCGAACTGTGCGGCCATGCCACCCTGGCGAGCGCCCATGTGTTGTGGGAAGCGGGTTATCTGTGGGCAGAGGAAGAAGCGCGCTTTTATACCCTGAGCGGGGTGCTGACGGCACATTTGCAGGAAGGATGGATCGAGCTCAATTTTCCGGCGATCCTGGCGGAAGCTGCCGATCCTGCGCCGGAGCTGCTGCGGGCATTGGGGATTCGTGAGGCGCGCCATGTGGGGCGCAATAAGTTTGATTATCTGGTAGAAGTCGGTTCCGCCGCAGAGGTGCGTGCGCTGCAGCCGGATTACCCGCTGCTCGGCAAGATTCCCGCGCGTGGGGTGATGGTGACGGCGCGCGATGAGGAGGGCGACTATGATTTTGTTTCACGCTTTTTTGGCCCTGCCGCGGGCATTGATGAAGACCCGGTAACGGGTTCGGCCCATTGCTGCCTCGCGCCCTACTGGGCGGCAAAGCTCGATAAGCATGAGATGACTGCGTTCCAGGCCTCCCCACGCGGCGGCACTGTGCGTGTGGAGGTGGCGGGTGACCGTGTATTGATGCGCGGTCAAGCGGTCACGGTGCTGCGCGGGATGCTGCTCTAGGGTAGCTCTCAAGGTGATGCGTGCGTTGATTTGTGGCTAGGGGGCTGTTGGGTTGGCAGCGCGCCGCGCCGTGTGCTAAAATCCTCGTTTGTGATGACCATCTTGCAGTACATTGTGTCGCCCATTGGCCCCGCCCTGGTTTTGCTCTTGGGCGCAATGGTAGAAGTGCTCGTCGGGCGCTGGGTGCGTCGGCCTGGCTGGTTGACCGGGTTGGCGCTCTTTTTTGTGGCGCTGGCGGTCTGGCTCTTTTTGGGCCTGCGTACCGAGCCGGTGGTGCCCATTTTTAGCCTGCCCTGGCAACCGCCACTGCAAACAGGTGCAAACCTGCTTTGGGTGGGGGATGGTTGGAATTGGTATATTTCGGGGCTGATTTTGTTGTTAGGTGGCGTGGGCATCCTGCTTGACCTCAATACGCCACGGGCTTCTGCCGGTACGAACCGGCGCGCCCATTCTTCCCTGGCAATTCATCTGGGTGTGCTGGCGGCAGGGCTTCTCTTTGTCGGCAGCGGCAACGTTCTGACCGCGATGCTGACGTGGGTGGTGCTGGATCTCTTTACGCTGGTGCGCGGGGCCACGCGCTCCGATGACGAAGATCAGGATGATCCAGGCTGGAATTCGCCGCAGCATCAGGCGAAGGGGCTAAGTCTCTTGGGAGCGCTTCTGCTCTTAATCGGGCTGCTGCCCGCGGGGCCAAGCGGCCCCGGGCAGCCGTTGCAGGATGGACTCTTGCCGCCGGAAACGGTGGCGTTGATGCTGTTGGCCTCTCTGATCCGCGCGGGCATCTATCCCTTCCACCTGTGGCTGCTGCCCAGTGACGGATTGCGCGTCAATGTGGCCGAACGGCTGCTGGATCATATGGTTCCCGTCCTCTGCGGGCTGTGGCTGTTGGGGTGGACCGTGGGGCTGGGTGTCGAGTATATCCTCCTGCAACCCGACATTCTCTTTTTGCTCATCCTCTCGCTAACCGGCAGCGCCCTGGCAGCGTGGACTGCCAACGATCAACCCAATCACACGACCTTTGTGCTGATTACCTCGGCAGGGCTGGCCGCGCTGTCGGGCGCGCTGGCCTTCGGCGAAGGGCCGGTCGGGCTGATCTGGCCGACAACGGCGTTTGCGTTGGGTGGGGGATTGTGGCTTGTGGGTGATCAGGTGTGGCAAACGTGGGGCTGGCAGATTCCGGTCAGTGTGGGGGCGCTGGCGTTGGCGGGTGTGCCTTTCACACCGGGCTTTCTGACACAGCCCTCTTTGGCGCGCTTGTTGACCGAAGGGCCGATCTTTCTGCTGCTCTTTGTAGGGCTGGTGTTGGCGCAGTCTATCCAAGTGGCGGCGATGCTGCGTAGTTGGAGCGCGGGCGCGCATGGAGGAGAGCAGCATTTCCGGTCGGGCGTAACTATACGCTTGTTGATCGCCGTGGTTGCACTGGCGATTCCGTTAGCGGTCGTGGGCTTCTTTCCCGAGGCGACAGCTTCGTTGGCAAGCCTGGAAGATGCCATCCCGCCGATGTTGGGCAACCCACCGACTGTGATTGCCGAGTGGCCGGTTTGGGTGACAGTGGCGCTGCCGCTGGCGTTAGGCATCTTGCTGGTGTCGAACCAACCGGCCTTGTGGGCACAGTTAGGCCCGTGGCCCCAGCGCATCAGCCGGGTGACGCGGCTGCAATGGCTCTTTCGCCTTTCATGGTGGGGGATGAATCAATTCAGCAGCGGTTGGGCAAGTGTGGCGCAGGTATTGGAAGGTGCAGGATACATGGGGTGGGTCATGGTTTTGTGTCTCATGATCTTTTTGCTGCTGCGTTGAGCGTGAGTTGTAGATAGAGGAAGATGGAAAGCATCTTTGGACTGCTGAGTTTTTTTGGCGGCACAGCGGGTTCTATAGCGATTGGATCGGCGGTGGCGCTGATGATTATCCTCTGGGAGTGGCGGGTGGCGCTGCTGGGCTTGTTCTGCGTACAGGTTGGCGTGGCAAGCGCCGCGGTCGGCCTGGGACAATTGCCCGCAGAGTGGGCTGGAGTCATGGTGGTCGTGATGGGGTTGGCGTGCTTGATCCTGGCCCTTTCAGCGCAGCGCATGACCCGAACCACGACGCTCTATCAAGCGGGTACCTGGCAGTTGCGCGCATTACTGCTCGTCCTGCTCTATGTAGCCTGGAGTTTGGCGGATATTGCGGTGCCGCTGCCTGAAGTCGCAGCCCAACTGGTCGATCTCTTTGTCTGGCTGACCATTTGTATGTTGGTGATGTTGGGTATGAGTGACAATCCCTTGTTCGCCACCATTGCCCTGCTGATGTGGATCATACCCATCCAAGTCAGCACCGCGGTGCTTGTCAACAGCCCGGCATTGGTGGCCTTGATCGGCATGTTGTCACTGCTTTTGGCGCTGGCGGGCAGCTACTTGGTGCTGGTCGAACAGGTTTCGGTAGAACAGAGTGCGCCTGTCGTGACGGACATTACCTTTCCGTCTGAATTGGGCATCCCCATCGCACCACTGCCCGTCATGCAGGGGCGAGAAGTGGATGAGTGGGTTGTGTGGATACAGCGTCAGCCGTGGGGCACGGCGTTGATGGAGCGGGCACGCCAATTCATACAGAGGCGGCGACCATGAGTGGCACACCCTGGTTGACCCTGCCGCTGCTGATGATCGGCACGCTGCTGGCAGCGGCTGTTATCACCTATTTGAGCCGCCAGTGGGAGCGACTGACGGCGCTGCTGGGCATTGTGGTGACGGGCTTTTGGGCAACGTTCCTGTGGCAGGTGGATCTTCAACAGCCACTCTGGCTGCTGCCTGTTACGGGCCAAGTGGTGGATCTGGGCGCTTCCATCGAACGGCTGGGCTTTACGCTGCGGCTGGAGGCGGGGGCGATCCCGATGCTCATCGCTATGTTCTTCCTGACCGCTGTGGCCTTCGCCATTGCTGCCTGTTTGAGCCAGGGGTGGAGCTTTGTCCCCTTTAGCCTGACGCTGCTAGCGGGCTACGTGACAGTCACGCTCCTGAGTACGAGCCCTTTGGCCCCACCGCTGATTATTCCCTTGCTGCTGGCGATTTTGGCAACCGTGGGCGTCTTTGTCCTTCAGGCAGGGCGATTGAGCATCCCTGCGGGCCCTGTGCGTAGTCTCATCCCGCCCTTGCTGGCCTTTCCGCTTTTTTTGATCGCATCCTGGTATATTGAACAGATGCCGCTGAATCCGCAGGATCTATCGACAGCGCAAACGGCGGCGCAACTGTTGTCGCTGGGGCTGGTGCTGCTGTTGGCTCCAGTACCGCTGCATGGCGCGCAGGCGGCTATTGCCCAATCTGCGCCCCCTGTGACCACGGCACTGCTGACGCTTTTGGGCCAACTGGCGGCGCTGCACCTGCTCTATCGCACGCTGGCGACCTTTGAGTTTGTCGCCCAACAAGCGCCATTGGGGCTATGGCTGACCTGGATTGGGCTGGTAACGGCGGTGTGGGGCGGGGTGGCTGCCTTTGGCGCGACCCACGCCGGGCGCTTATGGGGCTATTCGGCGCTGCATGACTGGGGTGTCATTCTGTTAGTCCTGGCGGCTCCTGGGTCGCGAGGGTGGTCGCTGGTGCTCTTCCTTTTTGGCTTGCGCGTGGTGAGCATGTTGACCGCAGCGGCGGGGCTGGCAGTGCTGGAGCAGCACACGGGCGGGTTGTCGTTGGCGCGTGTGCAAGGCGCGGGCAGCCGCTTGCCGTGGAACAGCGCGGCTTTCTTGCTAGGTGGGTTGGGGCTGGCTGGGTTTCCCTTGAGCGCAGGCTTTACGGGGCATTGGGCGGCGCTGCAAATTGTGGCTGAATCCGATTGGCGACCGGCGGCTGTGGTGCTGTTGGCATCGGCGGGCGCAATCTTCGGCTATATCCGGCTGGCGCGTGCGCTCTTTGGCCCGCTTGACAACCGCTTTTTGGCGCGGGAGCAACCCCTGAACATGGCCCTGGCGCTCTTTGTCTTGTTCCTCTCTGTGGGGCTGGCTGTTGCGCCGCAATTGATGGATCTGCCGATTGGCCGCGCACTGCTGGCCTTTGGTAGCTGACTTTTTACGCTGTTTCCTCTGCACTGCTGCGTGAGAATCAGGAATTTTCTCGCGCAGAGCCGCAGAGAATGAGCGCAGAGAATGAGAATGTATGGGTCAATCTTCTGTTTCCTCCCCTGATGCTGAAGGCCGGACTTCCCGTTTGGGTGGCTTTTATCAATTATCCTTGAATGAGCGCGTCGCCACGCTGGCGGCTTGGGCTGCGCTGACGCCGGAAGAATGTGCTTGGCTGGCACAGGGCATGGGCGTGGAACGTGGCGACAAGATGATCGAGAATGTCGTGGGGCGCTATGACCTGCCTTTGGGCATCGGCACCAACTTCACGATCAATGGTCGCGACTATCTGATCCCGCTTGTGGTCGAGGAGCCATCGGTGGTGGCAGCGGTAAGCTTTGCCGCGCGGTTGGCACGCCTGGGCGGCGGTTTTCGCACAGGCAGCAGCGAGCCGATCATGATCGCACAGGTGCAGTTGCTCGGCGTGGCTGACCCTGAACTGGCGACTGCGGCGATTCTAGGTGCAAAGCAAGAACTATTGGCGCTGGCGAATACCAGCCCGACGATTGCGCGTTTGGGGGGCGGGCCGGTCGATGTCGAGGTGCGCTGGTTGCCCCAGACGCCGACAGTGCCAATGTTGGTCGTGCATCTGCTCTTTGATGTGCGCGATGCGATGGGGGCCAATGCCGTTAACACCGCGGCGGAGGCGATTGCGCCGCGCTTGGAGGCGTTGAGCGGGGGGCGTGCGCTTTTACGGATTCTGAGCAACTACAGCGATCGCCGCCGGGCATGGGCCGAGGTGGTGATCCCGGCACATGCCTTTTCCACCGCGGGCTTTGGCGGCGAAGCAGTCATCGAGGGGATTGCTCATGCCAATGCGCTGGCGGTGGCAGACCCCTATCGTGCTGCCACCCACAACAAGGGGATCATGAATGGGATTGACGCCGTTGCGCTGGCGACGGGTAATGATTGGCGGGCGATTGAAGCGGGGGCCCATGCGTATGCGGCGCGCCAGGGGCGTTATGCGGCACTGACAGATTGGCGCGTGGTGCGTGAAAAGATGGAGTTGCTTGGGTCTAGTGCCTATCGAAGCGATGCTGTTAGATTACCTGATGAGGCTGATTGGCCTCTGCTCTATGGACGCCTGGAGTTGCCGCTGGCTGTTGGCATTGTTGGGGGCGCAACGCGGGCGCATCCAGTGGCGCAGGTGGCGTTGAAGATTCTGGGCGTGGGCAGCGCGCGAGAGTTGAGCGAGGTCATGGCCGCGGTTGGGCTGGCGCAGAATTTGGCAGCGATCCGCGCGCTGGCGACGGATGGCATCCAGCGCGGGCACATGGCGCTTCATGCGCGCCAGATGGCGATTGCGGCGGGGGCGGAGGGCGCGGCAGTGGATTGGGTCGCCGAGCGGCTGGTGCAAGAGGGGCAAATCCGTGTGGAGCGGGCGCGAGAGTTATTGGCGCAAGATAGATAGGTTTTGGTGGCTGTTTTGTGGGATATTGAACAGGATGAACCGCTGCGCGGGTGATGTGCGTATTGGTGAGTAACTCCCGTTACGCAGACAGTCGAGGTAGGGACGCAATCGATTGCGTCCTTACGGACGCGCATGGACGCGTATGGGTGAGTAGGTGCGGTACGTTAGATACCGGTGAGCTAGAGGCGAGGTTATAGCGTTTATGTTGAATCAACCTTTGCGGGGTGTGGGCATTGTCGGCTATGGGGCCTATGTTCCGCGGTATCGTTTGCCTGGGAGCGAAATTTCGCGTGTCTGGACGGAGGGCAACAGCGCCAGCCCTGTGAAGGAGAAGGCGGTGCCGGGGCTGGATGAGGACACGGCGACAATGAGCATTGAGGCGGCGCGCAATGCGCTGGCTCGCGCCCGAATTGAACCGAGCCTGCTGCGCGCGGTTTGGGTGGGCAGCGAAAGCCATCCCTATGCGGTGAAGCCGACGGGAACGATTGTGGCAGAGGCGGTTGGGGCCACGCCACAGGTCTTGGCTGCCGACTGGCAGTTTGCGTGTAAGGCGGGAACTGAGGCGATGCAGGCCGCGATTGGCTTTGTGGGCAGCGGGATGGCGGATTATGCGCTGTCGATTGGCATGGACACGGCGCAGGGTCGCCCTGGGGATGCGCTGGAGTATACAGCGGGTGCGGGTGGGGCCGCCTATATCCTGGGGCCTGCGGAAGAAGCATTGGTGGTGATTCAGCGCACGTCCAGCCATGTCTCCGACACGACTGACTTTTGGCGGCGACCTTCTACGCATTATCCCAGCCACGCCGAGCGCTTTAGTGGCGATCCGGGCTATTTCGGTCATGTCATGCCCGCGGCGGCGCGCATGATGGAGGAGATGGGCAGCACGCCCGCCGATTATGACCATGTGGTCTTTCATCAGCCCAATCGCAAGTTTCCGACGCGTGCGCTGGTTGATATGGGCTTTGAGGCGCGCCAGTGGGTGACGGGGCTGTTGGTGGGGGAGATTGGGAACACCTATGCCGGATCAGCAATGATTGGGCTGGCGGCAGTGCTGGATGTGGCTGAGCCTGGGCAGCGAATTTTGATGGTGAGCTATGGCAGCGGCGCGGGGGCAGATGCCTTTGACCTGCTGGTGACGCCGCGGCTTGCTGATGTGCAGAAGGCCGCGCCGACAACGCGCGATTATATTGCGCGCCGCGTGCTGATTGACTATGCCCAATATGTGCGGATGCGCCGCAAGTTGGCGACGACTTAGGCAGGAGGCAGCAGCTCTGTTTTCCCCCATTACCCACAAGTTATCCCACATTTATCCCACACTTATCCCACATAGTATCCTACAAGTGACCTAAGAGGGTGTAGAGAGGTGACAGGCACTTCCGAAAGTGTCTGTCACCGGAAGGTCAGCGCAGCGCTAGGGGCATGCCGAGGAAGTCTGCAAAACGCTGGGCTTCGGCATGAATCGCTTCCGTTTCGGCATCGCTCCAGGTGGCGAAGGACTTGAATTCAATGACCACTGCGCCTTTGGCAAAGGTGCGCTTCCACGAACCGACGATCTGACCATCGATTACAACATAGTGGCTGAAGATACGGTCGGAATTGTCCCACATCCCCTCAAATTGTGGTGGCACAGCGGCACTGTAGTCTTTGAAACTTGCCAATGCTTCGTCATAAACCGGCAGCAGATAGGTTGCTGGGCTGCTTCTCTGGGCGGGCGCAGGGGAATCGGCAAACCAGTAGCTTTGACCGTTGACAACTTCCTGCTGAAGCTGGGGTTTGAGCATTTCAATGCCCTGCTTGGCATCGGCGACTGTCAGGCCAGACCACCAGACAAAATCCTTGATGAGCGCAGGCCCGTGGCTTTGAAAATAGCGTTTGGTGAGTTCGGCCAGCGCTTCGTCACGAGCTAGGCTTTTTGCGGGCGGCACTCGCTCTTCGAGCAGCGCATAGGTAAACTGCTTGCCGCGCCGCGGGCCGCTGCAAATCAGCGCGTCCAGTTCGGCACGCATGACCAGAAAGCCGAGCCGTAAGCCATCGGTAACTATACCGGCGTGCTGGAGAGCCGTTGCCAGTTCTGCGCGGGTGAGGTGCTTGCCCCCTGCCAATGCCCTGGTGAGCGCCTCGCTGCTGCGGCGAAATGTGGCGTCGTCCAATGCATGGGCGCGGTAATAGGAGCCCATCACCTGATTGACGCGCGGGGCGGTGAGCACAAGCATCCAACGAATATCGGCAGGTGTGACAAAATGCCAGGTGGGGCGCATTACATGGGTGCGGAGAATTGTGCCGTCGGTAAATGCCTGCTCCATTTGGGCGTCGTTCATACCTGTCGTGCGCTGCGCAACAGCCCATTTGGCAAAGGCATATTCCTGTGCTTGCACAGCGCCCTGCCACGCCACGACATCTATTGGATTGTCTGTCGTTGGATTGACAAGGCCCTGGTTGTCCATCCGGCGACGTGCGATCTCTCTGAAATCCATACTTTGCTCTTACTTTGAACTTGCAAAGCCACCCCAACAGCGGGGCAATATCAGCTATAGGCCATGATCTCCAGGGTGCGCACCAGCGCGCCACGCCATTTTTCGGCGTCGTCGATAGGGAGATAGACGGCGCGGCGGGCGACGCGCGGAATGGCGGCGTCGGGATCGTTGCGGTTGGGCGCGCTGCCAAAGGCTTGGTGCAGACGGCTTTCCAGCGCCGACCGGTTGATGTTCTCTAATGCTTCGCTGCGGATGACCAGTTGATCGAGTTCGCGCCCAATGTTTTGCACATTGGCACGCAAGGCGAGAATCTTAACGCGGATTTGATAGAAGAGATTTTCCACTTCTTCGGGAACGCTGCCTGTAACATCGTCTGTGCCAAAGCGGTCTACCATCTCCTTGCGCATTTCCTCGATGCTCTCCAGATGGGTCATGCCCGCAATACGGCGATACATCTGGAGGCGCAGGCTTTCTTCTTCGATGTAAGTCTGGGGAATCTGCGCGTCGAGCGGCAGATCAAGCAGCACCGGAGGAGCCAATGGGTCGTTGATGTCGAATGAGTTTTCCAGATCGGTCAACTCTGTGCCGGTAGAAGGCTGTGCCTGCGCCGGTTGCAGATGCAGCGCCCCATCTCCAGCATCGCTGCCCTGCCCGCTACCATTCTCTGTACCGTTCCCTGCGCCATTCTCTGTGGGCTGCTGTTGAAGCGCCTGGTCGATGACATGCATCTTGCGCTTGGCCTCGTTGATCGCCTGGGCCAAGAGGCGGGTATAGAGATCAAAGCCTACGCTGTCAATATGCCCATGCTGGCGCGCACCCAACAGATCGCCCGCTCCACGGATTTCCAGGTCGCGCATGGCGATGCGGAAGCCTGCACCCAGTTCCTCGCTGCTTTCCATGATGGCGGCAAGGCGGCGGCGCGCGTCATAGCTGAGCGGGTTGAACTTTTCATATAGAAGGTAGCAGTGACCGCGCTGGGCGCCGCGCCCAACGCGTCCGCGCAGTTGGTAGAGTTGAGCAAGGCCAAAGTGATCGGCGCGGTTGATGATGATGGTATTGGCATTGGGGATGTCCAGCCCATTTTCGATGATGGTGGTGGCTACCAGCACATCGAACTCGCCTTGAGCAAAGCGGTACATTACATCTTCCAACTGCCGTTCTGCCATTTGCCCGTGTCCAATATCCACCGTGGCTTCGGGGACGAGGTGTTGGATGCGGTCGGCCAATGCCTGGATGCCGCGCACTTTGTCTGTGACCACAAAGACTTGACCATTGCGCGTGATTTCGCGCTCGATGGCCTGGCGCACCAATACATCGTCATACTCGGCCAGAACGGTATGCACAGGCAACCGCTCTTTGGGGGGCGTCGTGATTGTGCTCATGTCGCGAATCCCGCTGAGGCTCATATGCAGCGTGCGCGGGATGGGCGTGGCGGAGAGGGTCAGTACATCGACTTGGGTGCGTAGCTGTTTGAGCTTTTCCTTTTGGGCAACACCAAAGCGTTGTTCTTCATCAATGATCAACATCCCCAAATCTTTGAAGTCCAGGTCATCGCTGAGGATGCGATGCGTGCCGACCAGGAGATCGATGGAGCCTTCCGCCAGGCCGCGGATGATGGCTTCTTGCTGGGCAGGTGTGCGGAAGCGGGAAAGCATCTCCACGCGTACGGGAAACTTAGAGAGGCGCTGGCTCAAGTTGCGATAGTGCTGTTGGGCCAGGACGGTGGTAGGGACGAGGAAGGCAACTTGTTTGCCGTCCATGATCGCCTTGAAGGCGGCGCGCACTGCCACCTCGGTCTTGCCATAGCCCACGTCGCCCGCAATCAGCCGGTCCATCGGGCGATCAGACTCCATATCCTGGCGTACGGCGTCAATGGCGTTGATCTGGTCGTCGGTTTCTTCATAGGGGAAACTGGCGGCTAGTTCATCTTGCCAGGGGCCATCCGGGCTGTAGGAATGACCGCGGGCTACTTCGCGCTCAGCATAGAGATGGAGCAGGTCTTCGGCAATATCGGCGACGGATTTGCGCGCGCGATCCTTGACCATCTGCCAATCGGCTGTGCCGAGGCGGTTGATGGAGGGTGTTTTTTCGCCCGCGCCCACATAGCGGCTGAGACGGTCGGCTTGATGGACAGGCACATAGAGCTTGTCATTGCGCGCATAGCTGACTTGCAGATACTCGCGCGACATGCCGCCCAACTCGAGCTTGATCAGGCCATCATAGACACCCACACCATGCTCTAGATGCACGACATAATCACCCGGTTTGACATCGGCAAAGAAAATTTCGGGTGCGACGGTGCTGTGTGCGGTGGGACGGCGGCGCGCCTGTGGCTTGCTCCATCCAAAAAGCTCGGTGTCGGTCAGAAAGTGCAGGTCATAATCACCGCTTGCCTGGGGTCGTTCGATGCCGCGCAAGATAAATCCTTCCGGCGCGATCCCTTGAACCAAGACTGTCGTACGCGGTGCCGGAGGGGTGGTCAGGTCACTATGGACGTGCGCCGTAATGTCGGCATCGGCAAGCGCGGCTTGCAGGCGCGCGGCTTGGCGTGTTAATAGCACAGCCGCGTCATCGGCCTCGCGCAGCTTGGCGATGTCGCTCACAATCTGTTTGGTCTTACCGGCGTAGCGCGGGCCAGGGATAAAGGCACGCGCAAGCGGGGTGTTGGCATCGGTGCTTTTGCCCAGAAGATCGCCGTAGCCCAAGATGATGGGCTTGGCGTGGAGCAGACGGGCACGTAACTCGTCGGTAGTGAAGTAGCTGCGTGCAAAGTCGCGCGGCAGTTCGCCGCTGCGGTGAAGTTCGGCAGCGAGACCGTTGGCCTGTGTCTCCAGTTCATAGAGTGTGGCGAAGAAGTCAATGGCATCATCCATGAGCAGCAGACCATCGCTTGGCAAATAGTCGAGCAGCGAGGCAGGCTGTTCATAGAAGTAGGGCAGATACCACTCGATGCCATGAAAGCTTTGGCTTTCGCGCAGGTAGTCTACCTCACGGCGCAGTTCTTCGCGTACGGCGAGGAGCAGGTTGGGGTCTTGCAGCGGCGAACCCGTTGCGCTGGCGTCCAGGTTGGACGCGGCGTTGAGCAGGTCGGGCTGCAAACCCAGCCGTTGCAGGGCGGCAGGGCCATATTTAGAGAGCGCCTCGCTGCCGGGGCCAATCTCCACCTGCTGCACCTGGCGGATTGTGCGTTGGGTGGCGGGATCAAAGAGGCGCAGGCTTTCGACTTCGTCGCCAAAGAGATCGATGCGGACAGGATAGGGCAAATTGGGGGGCCAGATATCGACGATGCCGCCGCGGCGCGCGAAAACGCCAGGCTCTTCGACCACATCCGCCGGGTTATAGCCGGTCTGCACCCAGCGCGCCGACATTTGGTCCAGCCGCACGATCTCGCCGACCTTGACAGGACGGAGTGCCAGCCGTAGCTCGCGTGTGGGCAATGTCTTTTGCATCAGCGCGCGTGTGGAGGCAACCACGATGGGCGGCGCGTTTGTGCGGCTCTGCAAGGCCGAGAGCGCGGTCAGACGCTGTTGGCGGGTGGCGCTGCTCCAGCCGATGCGCTCATAGGGGAGGGCGTCGGCCTCTGGAAAGGGAAGAATGGATGGCCCCCCCGCTTCGGGTTCGGGCAGCCATAGCGCCAGTTGGCTGACAATCTGCTGCACCATTTCGCTGCGCGCCGTGAGCAGCAGCAATGCATTGCCGCGCGCGTTGTACAGCCCCGCGGTCATGTATGGGCGCGCCGCTTGCAGAAGCGCCAGGGGTGTTTCGCTGCCATTTTCCAGCAGGTGGCGGAAGGGGGGCAGACGGTTGAGCAGTTCGAGAAGTCCAGTTAGATGCATGGGTCAGCTTTCAGGCGCGTGCTTAGCCGCAATTCTTAGCCATTGTAGCGGTTCATGGCAGCTTCGATCCCTTCGAAGATCCAGCACTCCAGGGCATCACACACTTTTTCGCGCAAGGGGCCAAAGATCTCTTCTTCAGCAACGCTGAAATCTTGCAGGACATAGGCGGCCGGGTCTATACGTCCGGGGGGGCGACCGATGCCCACTTTGGCGCGATGAAACTCCGGTGTACCCAGATGTTGGGTGATGGACTTGATGCCATTTTGACCGCCGGAACTGCCGTTGCGGCGCAGCCGCAGCTTGCCCATTTCCATGTCCAAGTCATCATGGACGACGATGATGTCATCGGGTTCGACATGATAGTAGCGCGCCAACGGGCCGACGGCTTCTCCGCTGGCATTCATATAGGTCATGGGCTTGACCAGGATCACTTTGGCGCGCGCGTCGCCACGGGCGATCCAACCGTCCGCTGTCATGGCGCGCAGTTGGGCGCGCCCGCCGTCGATGCGATGACGCTGGGCCAAGAGGTTGACGCATTGAAAGCCGATGTTGTGACGGTTGTGTGCATAACGGGCCCCTGGATTTCCGAGGCCGACAATCATTTTTGTGTTTGACATAACCTTCATTCATTTGCGGTTTGTGGCAACGGTTTATGGCAACGCGGAAAAGGCAAGTTTGCCCCATAGAGGCCCTTGCCCGCGTGTGCGATTTCGGTTGTTGGCAGCGGCGCGCTCGGCTACGCCGGTCTAGCTGCTATGAAACCTCTATGAAAACTGCGTCCAGACCCAATCAAAGAGCCGCTTGCCCCCATACAGCGCAATCACACCCAAAAAGAGTGCTGCGCTGATCCGCATCCCATTAAAGAATTGGCCGCGCAAGCGATTGATGGAGAGCGCCTCGCCCAATTCGCGGGTGACACTGCCCCCACTGCTCTCCGCGTTCACGTTGGTCGCTGCTGCCAATGTGGTTGTAACAGGCTGCCCACCGGTGCTGGCTGTATCGGGAACCACTGCCACCACTTCTGGCGTTGGCGTGGGTGTTGCCACATTCTCCAGCCCTGGTTGGGCAATTTGGCCGACAGCGACAGTGGGCTGCGGTGCAGGTGTAAAGGTTGCCGTTGGGATCGGTGTGGCAGTCGGTTCAGAAGATGTCGCTGTGGGCGTTGGCGACTCCTCGGCGGCTGCCCCTTGATTCACGCTGATATTTTGTGTATAGAACTCGGCATAGTTGCCGTCATTTTTGACCACGCGCAAGCGCAGACTGTACGTGCCGGGGGGCATGCCGCCTGTCTGCCAGACACCTAACTGCCCATTCATGACGGGTGTTGTGGCCCCAAAAAAGTAGATATAGGCATCATCCCCGCTTGGCTCCAACTTATAGTGAAGCTCGTACTTTTGAAACGGGTCGATGACAGCGGTTCCCATGATCACAACATCGCCGCTGACCGAGGCTCCGGGGGCCGGCGCGGTGATGCCCGATTGGGCAAAGAGAGGCGGAGTGGCCCAGAGCGCGCCCAGGCAGAGCATGGCTATGAATAAGAGTGTAGCCGCGCCGGTCAATCGGCGCGGCTGTAATGAGCGTAACGAGATCAAAAAGCTAACGATTCCTTTCCGCCAGCAGACGGTTAGCTGCCGGAAGCGGCCAGGGCACTGTCAATCAGCGCCTTCATTTCGTTCATATCAAAGGGATTGGTCATCTTCGTCCCATTGACGATCACGGAGGGCGTTGCGTTGAGGCCGAGGCTGAGTGCTTCGTTGCCGGAGGCAGTCACTTGATCGCGATACTTCAGGCTGCTCATGCACTCCATCAAAGCGCGGCTGTCCAGGCCCAACTCGTCGGCATAGCGAACCAGGGCATCAATCGTAAAGCCTGCTTGTCCCTGGTCTTGTGCAGGGAAAAGGCGGTTGTGATAGGGCCAGAATGCGCCTTGATCATTGGCGCAGAGGCTCGCCATCGCGCCCATATCCGCGCCAGGTGCGTGGATGGAGAGCGGGAATTGATGGAATTCGAGCCGGACTTGGCCTGTCTTGATGTACTGGTCGATCAACTGCGGTTCGACGGTCGATGTCCATTGGCGACAGGCGGGGCACATGAAATCTTCCCAGGCCTGAATCGTGACCGGCGCTTCGGGGTCGCCCATCGTCGTGCCGACAAGCCACTCTGCCGGGAGATCGGGTACTTCGGCAGCAATCGAGGCAGTGCGGTTGCTCAAGGCAACAGCCAAGACGACGACAAGGACAATCGCAGCCGAGATACCGACAATCCAAATGCCGATATTGTTGTTGTCGGTCTTGCGCCGTGTTTTTGTGCCACGAATGCTAGATGCAGAACTTTTTGTCATGCAATGTTACTCCTCATTAAAAGAATTCTCATACGCTACCAGTATACGAAATTCCAATGCCAGCGGCAAGCGTGCCACATTCCGTTTTACGCACTTTGCGGGGTTATTCCCAGACACTGGCACCAAAAACCTTTGCCAAGATTGCCGCCTTACGCTCTGCGTCGGGCCAGCGCGGCTGCCCATAATCATACAAGAGCGTGGGCAGCAACTGGGTGCTGATGTGGCGACCTGCGTAGATCGTGTGTTTGACGATCAGCCCTTCGCGGGTATCTTCTGTCCACATTTGGTCAAAATAGAGATTGCCCAACCCATAGAGGACTAGGTGTCCATCCACAAATTCGACGGCCTGGGGCACATGGCTTTGCACGCCTGTGACAATATCAGCGCCTGCGCGCGCGAGCGCGCCAAAATCAAGACGTTGATCGTAGAGCGGCGTTACGGCGTAGCTCTCTTGATATTGCAATTCGCTAAAGACGACATCGGCCTCACCCGCGTCCTTGATGCTGCGAATGGCAGCGGACATAATCGCCAGATCGAAGGGGGCGCTCCCTGGTGAGAATTCTGTTGCCCAGGCAGAGGGGGGGCCATAGCTGTTTGCACCAAGAAAGGCCAGCTTGTTGCCATTGTGCTCCAAAAAGAGGGGAGCAAAGGCATCCGCTCGATCCGCACCCCCACCGTAGACGGGCAAACCAGCGTCTTCATAGATCGTCAGCGATGTGAGTGCGTCCTCAAGGCCATAGTCATTCTGATGATTGCCCGTAAGCCCAATAATATCCGCGCCAGAGGCAGTTAATGTCTCCATATACTCCGGCTTGCTGCAAAAGACCAGATTGTCTTCATCTGTGTTGGTTTCGCAGTCGGGCACGAAGGGGACTTCATTGCTGATGGCGGTAATATCTGCAGCCGCTAGCTCTGGGCCGACAACCTCGGCGGGCCAAGCGGCACCGCGGCGATCCATTTGGTCGGCAGTGAGCCGTACCATCGCCGTCACACCTGTCATGGCGACAACGGTGAGCCTGCTGCTGTCGCGATTGGTATCGGGCAGCGCGGCGCTCAGGCGGCTGAGCGCATTGCTGGGTGCACCAGGTTGCGTGTGTGCATAGACCGTCGCCACAAGGGGATAGGCGGAAGGGTTGAACTTTGTGGCATTCTCTACAGGCGTCTGCCCGTCGACCGTATAGACCGCGAGGCTAGGTCTGAGCTGCTCAAAGGGGACAAGCGCCAGGATGTTCCGGTCGGCCCATGTGGCAGCGATCAGGGCATCCATCTCGTCATAGACCACCACCGAGTCACCAGCTTCACCCATGAATTGTGTGAGTGCTGGTAGGGTCGTGGCGAGGACGGCGATGGATTTGAACCTGCGCGTGTCACCTCGCCAGGCGCGTTCGATGTGCAAATTGCGCAAGCTGAGATCAATGGTATCAAAGCGAGTCGCTGCGGCGAAAAACTGCCGGTAGAAGGGTTCACCCTCTGCTGCCTCCCAGTCAAAGAGTATCTGAGCCTGGGGGCTGTCCTGATCTGTGATCAACATCTCTGTGTGGTTGAGCACAAGATCGGTCGTGGCGCTGATCAACGCTGTAGGGAGTCCCTCGCCCAGCGCAATGCCTAGCGATTCGGCGACATTCGCCACCGCCGGCTGCGCTGTGCTACGACCATTGGGTGAGAGTGGCGAGTCCGGCTGGGGAGATGGGGTGTCGGGTGAATCCAGCACAGCGGCCAGAGCGCTATTCTTGACTCCCGGCAATGTGGGGAGCTGGTTGTAGGCCAAGACTCCAAGCACCGTACCCGCTAATATCATGACTACGCCGATGAGGACGGCAAACTTATGCAAAAATGCGTTAGATGACATGGATCTCTAGGGATAGTTTGTCGATAACATTTTGTAACTGTTTCAAACTGCGTCAGTATACTTCAGCCGGACGCGAATACCAATGTTGGCATAAAGCAACACTCTTGTGTGCCAGGCGTGTTATAATCTGCACAGGAGAACTCTAATCCGCTCCTCATTTGAGTCTTGGTGTTATTCTTGGTTCAGACCGTAATCACTATGGAACTGCCGTCGGTAGGGGAAGCGATTCTCCGAGCTCTCGCTCTGGACGAACAAATCTATGTAGCCGTACAGGCATCGCGCCAGGGACTTTGGATGGCGCTGATTGTGGTGGGTCTTGCCGGTCTGTCACAGGCTCTGGGCCAAAGCCTGGTTTTGTTTATCAATCAGGTGCGCCCGCGTCGTTTTATTTTGGCAATGATCGCGTCGGTCATCAACTATATGGGTGGCTATGGGCTGTGGCTGGCGAGTGTTTGGTTGGTGGGGGTCTATGGCTTTGGGGCAGATGTGTCGTGGATGGCGGTGGCGGCAGCGGTAGGATTGGCCTATGCGCCACAATTGTTGGCCTTCTTTGAATTGACGCCCTTCCTGGGCAATCCCTTTGGTGTGCTGCTCTCGTTGTGGACGCTGCTTGCCATTGTCATTGCTGTGCGTGCCGGGCTTGGGCTGGAGACGTGGCAGGCGATTGCAACAAGCGGTCTAGGCTGGCTGCTGTTGCAGGCGTGGCGGCGCACGCTGGGAGCCCCTGTCTATGCATTGGGACGCTGGATTGAGCAGCGCGCGGCGGGCGTGCCTTTGCGTTATGGTGCGGCGGATGTGCCACGGCTGCGCAGGCGGCCAAAGTGGCTGCAAACGATGGAACAGTGGCGACAGCCGCGGGGGAGCGGGAACAGCAGCCGCACTGAAGATTTGAACTAGGGGTTTGGGTTGGGGAATGTAGCCATGTGGGAGACTGTGACGGATATTTTAACCTATATCGGTGTCGTCCTGGTCGGCTTTTTGATTTGGGCAGCCTTATCGCCTTTTGAACTGCTTGGCTGGTGGGCGGGCTGGTTTGGCGAAAAGATCTACGATGGTGGCGTGCCGCACCATGAGGGAGATCAGCTGGTTCACGATAATCCCAATGGCTATCTGATCTTTATTTCGGGTGTCGGCAAGGCAACCGGCGAAACCTTGAGCTATCGCGAGCAGGAGTTTTTGCGCCGCCTGGGGAGCGCCCTACCCGACACGGTGATCATCAGCGACCTCTTTCCCTATTCGGTCAACAATCTGCCGCTGACGGGCCAACCCTTTTTTGCGCGTTTATGGCGCTGGGCATTGCGGCGCAAGCTCAATGGCCCTGTGTTGGCAGGCTACCTGATCAACGTACGCAATATCTGGCAGTTGATGATTTCGGCGGATAAACGCTATGGGCCGATGTATAACCAAGCGATTGCCGAGGTGATGGTCGATGGGCTGCGCCGCTATGGCTACAATCCAGACGATGCGCGCCCTATCTTCCTCATGGGCTACAGCGGTGCAGGGCAGTTGGCGGTTGGGCCTGCGATCTATCTGAAAGAATGGCTGCATGCACCCGTCTATATCATCACCATCGGCGGAGTCTTTGCCAGCAACCCAAGTATTGATGCAGCAGATCACCTCTATTATATATATGGTCAAAAGGACTCTGTACATTCCTGGGGATTGCTCGCCCCAGGCCGTTGGCCGATGACAATGGCTTCGGAGTGGAACCGGGCGCGCCGTCATGGCAGGGTAACGAAGATTGACATGGGAGCTATGGGGCATACAGGGCGAGGCGGCTATTTGGATCACAAGATGGCGCTGCCGGACGGAACTTTTTATGTAGATAAAACCGTGGCGGTGATTTCAGAGATTGTGGAGCGCCATACGCAACATGCTGCACTGAATTCAGGTCGTGCAGCCTTACCCCAAGTAGAGACACAGCCAATGTGAATTCGCTCACTTGACCCATCGTCTACCTGTGGCTATACTAGAGGTAACAATTGCATAGATCACGACAGAACCTTCAGGGCAGGGTGAGGGCTTGACCCAATTCCCGACCGGCGGTGATCCATCATCCAGGGCGATTAGTCTATGTGTACTCTATGAGGCTTTGGAGCGAGACGATGGTAAGCCCGCGAGCGGATGGCGCATTGCGCCGGAAGCAGGAGTGCGGTGCGCAGGGCAACCTGCAAGACCGACGCCGACGGTACAGTCCGGATGGAAGAAGGTAGCAACGTGAACAGTACACACCGTCGGTGAAATGCCCGTGGTGTCTGTTTGCTATCCCGTTCCTTGTGCCCGAAGTCAACTTGGCTTCGGGCGTTTTTGGGGGCATTGTTTTGGGGATGGTGGATGGATACAAGCGTGGGCGTGTCGGCCTATGTCTGTTTGGCGTTGCAATTGACCATCAAGTTGCGCCGCAAGGGGAAGTTGAAACCTCTTGCGGCGTTTTTGTATCAAGGAGTGGGAACGTGGCATCTGACGTTGAAAGACCCCTGCCGTTTACCTCGGTCTCGGCGGGAGGGATGCGGTGGAAGTGGCTTAAGCAAAATGGTGATAAGGCGTTGATCCCCGTGGTCATTGCCGCGGGTATTGCGCTTTGGGCCGCCCTTGTGGCCTGGCAGGAGTATCCCGTCTTTATTTTGCCGGGGCCGCTGGTGGTCTGGCGCAAAATGATGGCGATGCTGGCAGATGGCACGCTGCTGCGCCATGCGCAAGTGACCGTGGTCGAGGTGGCGTTGGGGCTGCTTTTGGGGCTGGCGACTGCCTTTGTGCTGGGCTATTTACTGGGCAAGAGCCGGACGGTGGAGAAGTTGGTTTCTCCTTATATCATTGCCAGCCAGAGTGTGCCGATTGTGGCTGTTGCGCCGCTGCTGGTGATCTGGTTTGGCTCTGGCTTGACAAGCAAAGTCCTGGTCTGCGCCCTGATTACCTTTTTCCCCACGCTGGTCAATACGATGGTGGGCATACGCAATGTCGATGAGGATTTGCGTGATCTCATGCGCATGTTGCGTGCGGGGTGGTGGCAGACTTTCCGGCTGCTTGAACTGCCTGCGGCGCTGCCGGTGATCTTCGGCGGGCTGAAGCTCAGCGTGATTTTGGCCGTAGTGGGCGCGGTGGTGGGCGAGTTTGCGGGTGCAAATGCTGGGTTGGGCTATTTGATCAACCTGGCGCGCGGGGTGTTGGATACGCCGCTGATGTTTGTCGCGGTTCTGGCGTTGGTTGTAATTGCACAGGGCCTTTATTTGTTGGTGGCATGGGGCGAGAGCGTGGCATTGCGTTGGCAGCGATAGGCCGTTGATTCAAATACATTCAAAAGAAAACTAGACGCATGAGGCAATGATGATCGGATTCAGAGTGTTGAGGATGCGGGTTCGGGAGATGGCGTTGATGGTGGTTTTGCTGCTGGTACTGCTGGTGAGCGCATGCCAGCCGGTAACGATGCCCCAAGAGGTGAGCGCAGAGGGCGAGGGGCAAGACGCGTTGACGCCGGTTTCGATTGGCGTGGGTTATATCCCCAGCGTGCAATTTGCCACGATGTATGTGGCAATCGAAAAGGGCTTTTTTGCGGAAGAAGGGCTTGATGTCAGCCTGGAATATGGCTTTGAGAATGACTATTTGAAGTTGGTGGGTGTGGGCGAGCGCCAATTTATGATTGGCAGCGGCGACCAGGTGATCATCGGGCGCGCGCAGGGCTTGCCTGTGCGTTATGTGATGAACTGGTACACGCGCTATCCGGTGGTGGTCTTTGCCAAAGAGGCGGTGGCGATTACGGAACCTGCTGATCTGGCAGGCAAGCGTATTGGTCTGCCAGGGCCTTTTGGCGCGACCTATGTGGCCTTTCGCGGCATTTTAGAAGCGGCTGGGCTGGAGGAGAGTGACGTACAAATGGAGAGCATCGGCTTTACGCAAGCGGCGGCAGTGAGCGAAGGGAGTGTCGATGCTGCGGTGGATTATGCGGCGAGCGGGCCGGTGGTGTTGGAGCAGGCAGGCGAGGCGATCACGACAATTGGTCTGGATGATTATCTCACCATGCCCTCCAATGGCCTTGTGACGAATGAAACGACCTTGCAGAATGATGCTGAATTGGTGCGGCGGCTGGTGCGTGGCTCGCTGCGTGGGGTAGAGTATACGCTGGCGAATCCCGACGAGGCTTTTGCCACTGCCCTGAGTTTTATACCGGAAGCGGGTGGCGAGAATGAGGCGATCAACCGGGCGATCTTTGATGCCACGCTGCCCTATTGGCAGCTTGACACCGGCAGCCAGCCGGGAGCTACTGACCTGGCAGATTGGGAGATCGCAACGGAATTTATGCAGCGTATTGACCTGGTTGAAAGTGCGCCCCCCGCGGCGGAGTTGTTCTCCAATGACTATTTGCCATGAGCGCGTTGATTGAGCAGGATGGCCCGCTGCTGGTCGTGGATAGGGTCAGCAAAGCCTTTGATGGGACTCGGCAGGTTCGCGCTTTGCATCAGATCTCATTCTCGGTGGCGCGCGGCGAGATTGTTTGCCTGGTGGGGCCAAGCGGCAGCGGCAAGAGCACGTTGTTGCGCATTATCGGCGGCTTGACGCAAGCAGACAGTGGCAGAGTGCTTCTCGACGGTCTGCTCATCAAGGAGCCGCATCCCGCGGTGGGCATGGTCTTTCAGCGCACGAACCTGATGCCCTGGCGAACGGTGCTGGAGAATGTGCTGCTGCCCGCAGAAGTCACGCAAGGTACTGTTCGTCAAGCGGATCGAGAAGTGGCCTTGCAGATGCTAAGACTGGTGGGGCTGGAGGGCTTTGAAGAACATTATCCGAAACAGTTGTCTGGAGGAATGGCACAGCGGGCCGTTTTGGCGCGTGCGCTCCTGCAAGCGCCCGAATTGCTGCTTTTGGATGAACCCTTCGGCTCGCTGGATGCTTTGACGCGTGAGCGGATGAATGACGAACTGCTACGTTTGCAGAGTGTCCAACAGCAGACGATTGTGATGGTGACACACAGTATCAGCGAGGCAGTCTTTTTGGCTGACCGCGTGGTGGTGTTGAGTTCGCGTCCGGGGCAAGTCGTGGCAGAGATCGCCGTTGACCTGCCGCGCCCGCGCGAACTGGCGATCATGGGGACGCCGGAGTTTGCACACCTAACGCAAGTGGTGCGGGCGAAGATCGATCAAGGCGAAAGAGTGGGCGCAACTCTGGGGCACAATGTTGCGTAGAGGAGGGTGGTAGTAGATAGTATTCTATTGAGTCACGAATTAGGGATGGGTGCGTCATCATTGGCAAATGGCGCGGCCGGCAGTTGACGCTGCTCTGCTGCTGTGGTACGCTTTGGCTTTATGACCGCTCTGATGAGAGCGGGTTGTGGGACCCGATTGAATCGTCAGGAACGAGCAATGATGAGCGATACGCAAAGACCGGCAAGGGTGCGCTTTGCACCAAGCCCGACTGGCTTTCTGCATCTAGGTGGGCTGCGTACTGCCTTGTTTAATTGGCTGTATGCACGCCACACAGGCGGGCAGTTTATCCTGCGGATTGAAGATACTGACCAGAAGCGCTATAACCCGGAAAGCCTGGAGGATTTGAAGGCAGGGCTGCGCTGGTTGGGATTGGAGTGGGATGAGGGGCCGGATAAGGGTGGACCCTATGGCCCTTATATCCAGAGCGAACGCCAGGAGATCTATGCTCACTATATCGAGCAGTTGATTGCTGCGGGACATGCCTATCGCTGCTACTGCACTGCGGAAGAGTTGGATGCCATGCGTGAGGAGCAGAAGGCCAAAGGGCTGCCCCAGGGCTATGACCGTCGCCATCGCTTCATTTCGGCTGACGAACGCGCGGCGCTGGAGGCTTCGGGCCGTCCCTCGGTGGTGCGGCTTGCTGTACCGCTGGAGGGTACAACCGTGGTGAATGACCTGATCCGCGGTGATATTGAAGTCGAGAACAGCACCATCCTGGATCCTGTGTTGTTCAAGAGCGATGGCATGCCTACCTATCACTTTGCGGTGGTGGTCGACGATCACCTGATGGAGATCACGCATGTGATTCGCGGTGAGGAGTGGATTTCCTCGGCCCCGTTGCATAAACTGCTCTATGAAGCGTTTGGCTGGCAGATGCCTGTTTTGGTGCATCTCCCTGTCATCCTTGACCCCAGCGGCAAGGGGAAGATGAGCAAGCGCAAGGTGGTGGTCGCGGGCAAGGAGTATCTCGCTCTGGTGCATGAGTTTATGGAAGCGGGCTATCTGCCCGAAGCGATGTTCAACTTCCTGACCAATGTAGGTTGGAACTATGACCCGGAGCAAGAAGTCTTTACACGCGAGCAGGCGATTGCCCGTTTTGATGTGAAAGACATCAACCCCACATCGGCGGCACTGCCCTATCCTAAGCTGGAATGGCTCAACGGTCTCTATATTCGCGAGATGGATCCGGCGGAACTTCAGCAGCGGCTTGCGCCCTTCCTTGCCAAGCAACTGGGTCTGGATGAGGCTGAACTGCGCCAAAGTCCGCGGCTTGCCAAGTTGGTGCCGCTGGTGCAAGAGCGAATCAAGCTGCTGACAGAGGCATGGGATAAGTTGGATTGGGCCTTTGTTGAAGCAGACGCGATCCGGTATCCCGATCCCACCCTGCTGATCGGCAAGGGGTTGGATGGCGCACAGGCTGTGTCGATCTTGCGGGCTGGTGCTGCGCTGCTGCGGTCGGTCGAGCCATTTGAGACGGCGACCCTGGAAGCCGAGTTCCGCGCGGCGGCAGAAGCTGCCGGGGTGAAGGTGGGCAGCTACTTTGCGCCCTTCCGGGTGGCAATTACAGGGCGTACGGTTTCGCCGCCACTCTTTGAGAGCATGGAAGTGCTGGGCCGGGCAGAGACGCTGGCACGCGTCGAGAACGCGACCGCGGCTTTGCAAAATCATGTAGGCGAGAAGGTTTGATTCTCGCCTACACACCTATCGTTTTTGCTCTGTTCTATCCACTATAGTATAATTTTTATGGTGATCGTTGGGGGATAGTTTAATCGGCAGAACAATGGTCTCTGGAACCATCAGTTGGGGTTCGAATCCCTGTCCCCCAGCCTGTACGCAGAACAATTGCGTTAGGCATTTGTTTTTGTGTGATGAATTAGAAAACGGCTGCGCCCATCCGCCAGGATAGGCGCAGCCGTTTTCTATTGGAGATTGCTGTTCGCTCAATCTATACCTCAATCTGTACCGAAGCGTCGTATCTTCAAGTAGTACACAATCGTAATACTTAGGCCGAAAGATTTTTCTCCAACCGATCGTGATTCGCCAGGGTGCTGTGCGGTTGCATCAGAGATGCAAGCAAAGCAGCATTGCTGGTACCTCTGATGTATGGCTTGAAAGGAGCTGCTGCCATTCTATAGACCATGATTCTCTCTCGCACTCTGTGACAGTCTTCATCGCTCAACTTCGTCTCAAGGAGAATCAGTTTAATGAACCCCAAACCCCACTTTGGAACAATGACTGCGGGCCGGCTGCGCTTGATTGCTGTGCTAGCGGCTGTAGTGCTGGCGCTGGTCTTGACGGTGAGCGCATTCGCAGCCATCGGCTTCGGACATGCGACCACAGCCCAAAATTCACCGGCGGGCGCGACTACGCTGACAATCGCCCAGCCTCTCACCATGACTGCCGGAGATTTTCTGCTGGCCCAGATTGCCTTTCACACGGGAGTAAGTGCCACCATCGATCCGCCCGAGGGCTGGACGCTCGTGTTGCGGACTGACAACGCCAGTGATATCGGGCAGGCCATCTATAGCAAGGTTGCGGGAGGAACAGAGCCCGCTTCGTACATCTGGACGTTCAGCTCCGGTCAGACGAGAGCCGCCGGTGGCATACTCCGCTACACAGGTGTTGACCCCGTAAATCCAATTGTTACTGCCGCCGGCAATGTTGGAGAGGGCGACATCCTCACCGCAACGAGTGTTACGGCTGAGGCAAACTCCTTATTAGTCGCAGCTTTCGGAATCAAGGAAGCAACGCTCCTCTCAAACCCCACATTAATGACGACTCGCCTCACCCAACGTTCTCCCTTTCCCCCTGCGGGAGATGGAGATTTGAGCGTTCGTGCGTCGGATCAACCTCGGCCCGCAGGCCCAACGGGCGACAAGATCTCAAATGCCGGTGCGCCGGACAAGTGGGTTGCCCAACAGATCGTGCTCTGCATGGACTGTACAGCCCCGGACGTGAGCATCACTTCGCCAGCAGCCAACCCGACGAATGGCTCACCGATTCCTGTAACTGTACAGTTCAGCGAGAACGCAACCGGCTTTACGGCGGGCGATCTCTCTGTGACCAATGGCACAGTGAGCAACTTTGTCGCCGTGGATGGTGATACCTACACCTTCGACCTGACACCCACGACGGATGGCGTTGTCACTGCCGACATTGCCGCAGGAGCGGCCCAGGATACGGCAAGTAATGACAACACCGCAGCACCTCAGTTTAGCCGCACCTTTGATGGCACGTCACCCAGTGTAAGCATGAGTTCCTCTGCATCTGATCCGACAGACGTCTCGCCCATCCCTGTAACTGTACAGTTTAACGAGATCGTGAGCGGCTTCAGTGCGGGCGATCTCTCTGTGACCAATGGGACAGTGGGCAACTTTGTCGCTGTGGATGGGGACACCTACACTTTCGACTTAACGCCCACGACGGACGGGGTTGTCACTGCCGACATTGCCGCAGCGGTGGCCCAGGATGCTGCCGGTAATGACAACACCGCAGCAACTCAGTTCAGCCGCACCTTTGATACCTCAGTGCCGGACAATACACCACCCGGTGTGAGTATGAGTTCGCCCGCTCCCAACCCGACAAACGTTTCGCCGATTCCCGTGACTGTGCAGTTTAGCGAGAACGTAACCGGCTTCGAAGCTAGTGACGTCAGCGTGATTAATGGTACGGTCAGTGGTTTTGTAGGCGTGGATGGGGACACGTATACCTTCAACCTGATACCCACTGCGGATGGGGTTGTAACCGCTAATATTGCTGCAGGGGTGGCCCAGGATGCTGCCGGTAATAACAACACTGCGGCGTCTGAGCTGAGCCGTACCTATGACACCACAGTACCGGACAACACACCCCCCAGTGTGAGCATGACTTCATCTGCTCCCAACCCGACAAACGTCTCGCCCATCCCTGTAACTGTACAGTTCAGCGAGATCGTGAATGGCTTTGTTGCAAGTGACATCAGCGTGACGAATGGAACGGTCAGTGGTTTTACAGTTGTAGATGGGGACACATACACCTTCAACCTGACACCCGCTGCGGACGGGATTGTCACTGCTGGCATTGCTGCAGGTGTCGCACAGGATGCCGCAGGCAATGACAACACCGCCGCGCCCCAGTTCAGCCGTACCTTTGATGCCTCGGTGCCGGACAGCACACCCCCCAGTGTGAGTATGAGTTCGTCTGCACCTGATCCGACAAACGTCTCGCCGATTCCCGTGACTGTGCAGTTCAGCGAGAATGTAACTGGCTTTGCTGCGGGCGACCTCTCTGTCAGTAACGGCACAGTGGGCAACTTTGCAGCCGTGGATGGTGACACATATACCTTTGACTTGACACCTGCTGCGGACGGAGTTGTTACTGCGGACATTGCTGCAGGGGTGGCGGAGGATGGCGCAGGCAATGAGAACACGGCAGCAGCTCAGTTCAGCCGCACCTTTGACACCTCAGTGCCGGACAACACAGCTCCCCAGGTGACGATCAACCAGGCGGCAGGCCAGGCTGATCCAACCACTGGCAATACCGTCCACTTCACGGTGGTCTTTGATGAGCCAGTCGTTGGTTTCGCCGGCAGTGACGTGAGCTTGGGCGGCACAGCGGGCGCGAACAATGTCGTAGCGACCGAGATTGCCCCGAACAATGGAACCACTTTTGACATTGCCGTGAGTGGCATGAGCAGTGCTGGCACCGTCATCGCTACGATCCCGGCGGATGTCGCCAACGACGCTGCAGGGAACGGCAATCAAGCATCGACGAGTACCGACAACACGATAACAGTGACGACAGAGGAGCCCGATTTTTCTCTCTCAATGCCCTTCTTAAGCCGTCAACAACCAGTAGGCGCACAGTAGAAGATTGGTGGTAATAGAGGAGCGGCAGTAGAAGATCAGGAGTGGTAATTCGTTCCTATGAGAAAAGGCAGGGTGGCGACGTACCAACCCTGCCTTTTCATGACAGGCCGCGACATTCCTGTGCAGGCATGGTCATTGGATCGTCCGCCGCTTCCTTTCAAGACCAGTATGCCGGGCGTCTTTGCTGTAGGCGATGCGCGCTACGGCTCTGTAAAGCGTGTCGCCGGGGCCGTTGGCGAAGGTGTCAGTGGCGGTTGGCTCCGTTCATCAATACCTAGCCGAAGTTGCAGCGGTGTAAAACGGACTCGTGACGCTAGACCTCCGGCGGACGAAGTCCGTAGCGGCGCAACACATTCCACTCAATGCGTCTACACCATGCTGCTAGCTTGGCCTGAAGCAGTCGAGCCCCAGCACACTTGGCAACAACATCATCGGCCCCTGCGCCATATCCTTGCATGAGGTAGGACTCATCCGGATCGTCTGCACACAACAAGAGCACGCCCTTGTGGACCGGACGGAGCATACGACACAGTACGATGTTGCTCTGCACATCACCCGTATCGAGAATAACGAGATCATACCCTCCCACAACCATCGGTGAACGCACGATCTGGCGTGTGGATGCCAAATCGGCCTTAATCTCCAACAACTTCAAGATTGTATTCCATCCTGCAACCTCGCTCTCTCCGTCGCAGATGAGTACAGTGCGAACTGGTTTCATAGTGCGGCTAAGACCTTGCTAACAAGATACCATGTGCGGAGTCTTAGTATAGGCCCGCAATCCTGCTGCGCCGCTGTCAAATAGATTTCAATATTCTCGAATAATTTCACAACAGAGGAGGTCGCCCCTGAGGGCGGGAGAACCAAAGGAGAAAGAAGAGGATAGTTGGGTGGGCAAGCTCGAATCCCTTGCCGCCCATGAAGCAGGTGGCAAGGGATTTCAGGCAGACTCGCAGACGTAAGCGATGATGATACGTCGCCCCCGAAACTCTCGTACCGGCGAAGCTTTGGTTATTCTTGGGCGAGATATCCGGCGTGATTGCTGTAATATCCGTGAGCTTGGCATGCTACCGGCTCTTGATGGTACTCCATCGCTTTGTCGTCCTTCGCCTGGAACTCTAGGCTTCTGTATGGAGCGGTACGACCGTTGAGGACACAAGCGCTGATGATCACAATCGTGCAAAGCAATGAGGTGAGCAAAAAGCCGATAATGAGTATGGTCATGAGCGCAGTGTCGCAACCTCCATTCTATGCTTGGTCCCAATTTCGGGCTTGGTGTATCCCGGCTAGGTATATTGCCTCATAAATTACACCAATCACCCTGCGAATGGATTGCACACTCGGATAGTCTATATACTGGTCAGAAGTACAGGTTGTGTCGCGGAGGCGTGCAGCCCGACCGCTTTCATCTCTGTCTTACGCCTATGCCGGTGCCTCACTTGCCCGATTTGTCTGGTGGATGCGCCTGCACTAATTACCTGGAAACCACCCCATCAAGAGCTGCTGAAGCAGCCAGATTGCCAAAGGCAACAGCAAGGCAGAGCCGAAGCCAGCCAGCGTGCCCGGCTGCCAGGGCCAGGTCGGCAGCTTTGCCGCCATCTCCCGCTCCACCAGCAACGTGTCCAACAAGGTCTTGAGTTCACTCACGTCTCCGAGCTTGTCTGCATCCTGCTGCCGGTGCACGCGCAGCAGGACAGCCTCGACCCGCTGCTCCACGTCATCCTGAAGACGGGCTTTCTCTCGCGCCAGCAGGCGGTGTACGCCAACCAACGGGAGGACAAAGACCAGGGCCGCCAATGGCACGATGGGCAGCCAAAGCAGCCAGAACCAAGACATATGCTCTGTCGATAGAAATGGCGCAATGCGCGGGCTGAGTCCTAAAGAGATGCCGAGAATCCACCCCAACGCTGTGCGTGCGGTCAGCCGTGAAAACGCATAAACAGGCCCACGCCGGTAGAAGTTGAGATAGGCAACGGTGGCATGGATGCGACTCACCATCCCCAATTGGCGAATTGTATGGTAGACGCAAATCGCCAGGATAGCATTGCCGACGAGAAATGCCAGTTGAGTCGAAGGTTGGCGGACGACTTGGGCCAGAATGGGATCTGCGGGTGCGAATTGTAGGCTGATGATCGTGATGAGGATGCCGATGCCGCCCGCCAGCAGTGTGCTTCGAGCGGGCAAGGTGGTCAATTCATAGTGCAAGCGGGCGAAGTCGCTCTCGTCCGCCTGCAACAATGGGCGGAATTGGCTGAGAGCGCGGCCAGCCGTACCGTCAAGGTAGTGCATCAAGGCCAGGTAGTAGACGATATATGCTGCCTTATCTACTGCAAGTAGCAAGGTGAAGCCCAGCGGTTGTAAGCCTTCCAGCCAACTGAGGCCACTAAACAGAAGCAAGAGTAGAAGGCAGAGACAGAGGTAGAATAACCAAACCGGCATTGGGAGTGCCCGTACCCAATCGAAGAAATAGTCGAGCCAGCTTGCCGAATAAGCAGGTGGGTTGGACACAGACTGCGGCACTTCATTTGCTGCTGCTTGTTCGCCTGCGGGCCGGCTGGTTAAGGGTTCCATAGCGTCTACCGCTTTCGTGAACGCGCTGAACTTGTGGAATCTCTCAAAGATTCACGTCTGACTTCTCTGGTTGGATGCGATCGTTCTCTGTTCACTCAGTCTCGTGATTCGCAGCGGTCTCGTTGAGGCGCTGACGACGGGCGCGCCAGTCGGGTAGTATCCTGTCGAGTAGGGCGTAGAAGTGCTTGCTGTGGTTATGCTCGATGAGATGACAAAGCTCATGGATGATCACGTAATCAATGAGGGCTTCGTCTTCGTGGATCAGCTTGAGGTTGAGGGTGATTTTGCCATTCGTGCCACAGCTTCCCCAGCGTGCCTTCATGCGCCGGATCGCCAGTTCCGGCAGGTGGATTGGATACTGCTTGAAGCGGGGAAATTGTGTAAGCAGCCGGCGCAGAAAGACAATCTCGGCTTGCTGCCGGTACCATTTTTCGATCAACGACTCCACGCGTTTCTTGTCCTGCGGGTCTTTTACCCAAACGCGTAGAATATCTTTATCCACTTTGATCTGTTCAGGCAGCGGTTGGTTATCTGCCAATTTCATTACCTTGAGCCGAAGATCGCGGCCCAGGTAGCGATAGATTGCTTCTGCTTCGGCGCGGCGTGGCGGCTGCTTGGGCGGGCGTTCGGCAAAGTTCTGTTGTTGGCGCAATATCCACGGCGCATGCTTGAGGACGATCTCGGCTACCGAAGCGAGGTCGCTCTCCAGTGGCGCGCGCACGTTGACACTGAGATCGGCGCGAACGGTGATGCCCAGCGTCTTGCGCTTGGCATACGTCACCGAATAGGAAATGAGCTGGTCGCCATATTGCAGTTGTTCATTCCGAGAAGGGGTGTTCTGGCGGGTCATTGTGGACGAAAATCCTTGAAATTATCACTTCGATCATTTTTTCTTTTGCCGATGATACACCAAGATTGCAGGCTGCTGCCCAAAGAGGCTGATCTCGAACTGCTTTTCGAGCGCCAGATGGCTAAAAGAGACCAGGTGGGGCAGATTGGTGAGCAGCACGATACGACCATCCCCGGCAAGGACGCGCTCCATTTCGGCACAAGCATCCTGGTAAAATTGGGCAAGGTCGCTCTCTACCTCGATCTGGCGACCCCAGGGCAAGTTGCTAACGATGCGATCAACCGAACCGTCAGCCAGGGGCAGTGCGCGCGCATCCCAAAGGCGTACGTCGATCTGGATGCTGGCAGCCTGGGCGTTGCTTTGGGCGGCGGCAATCGCAGCCGCATCATTGTCACCCCCCTTTGCACCAGCTCCGAGCAAGGCCGCCTCAATCAGGATCGTTCCCGTACCGCAGCAAGGGTCAAGAACCGTCTGTGCAGGCGCAACAGCGGCAACAAAGAGCAGGGCCGCGGCCACGGAAGGTTTGAGTGAGCCGGGGAGATGTTCTTGTTTGTAGGGTCGCCTGTGGAGGGGGGTGGTCGCTAGGCGCATCCCCACCAGAGCGGTTTCGTGTTCGATAAAGAGACGAAGATTGATGTCACCGGCGCGGTCATCTTCCACATAGCGCCAGCCCGTTATGGTCTCAATGCTTTTGGCGAAGGCAAGCTTGATTTCGCCGGTTGTATAATTGCGCTTTCCAACGAAATTGGCGGAGACGGAAAAGGTAGGAGAATCGCTCAAAGGTCGAATCTCGGCGCGCAGTTTGACCGCTTGCCAAAGCCCCAGATCGAGGGCGAATTGTTCCAGCAGCGCCAGTGTGCTGCGGTGGGGGCCGATGCCCTGCCATTCGGCGAGCTGGATAAAGAGATCGTCCACAGTGCGCAGGGCGAGCAACTCGGCAAGTTGACCCGCAAAGTGCGCGTGGACGCGACGGTAGGCGATCTGGGTAATCTTCATGCCGCGCAGTCGAGCCATCTCTGCGGCGCTGATGGGTTCGATCCCACGGTTGGTTACAGCAAAGAGTTCAATCAACAGTGATTCCTAGAGAACAGTAAATGGGCATCAGTAAATGGACAACAGTAAATGCTGGATTGGCGCGGGTAGTGCGGCGTGCATAGGGTTCCTTCATGACTTCAGAGTACAGACGAACAGTATAGCAGAGGGGGCGCGCTGCTAGGAGATCGCGGGAGCCACTGTATGGCGTCCGGCGACTGATGCGTAAGTTGAGTTACGTAAACACGCTTTGCGTATCGAGCGAAAGTGACTATACTGACAGGTGCGGGCGCGCCGCGTCCTTCTCCCTGTTGGCGCATTGGCTTGCTTTGGTTACTCCTTTTTATGCTTCTTCTTTTCTTATGCAATGTAGGGAGTGATTTATGGTGCGGAAATTGATCCTTGTGGTCGCTCTTCTCAGTGTATTGGTGTGGAGCGCGGCTTGTGGCCGTTCACGTTCACAGCCTTCCGATACCCCTGTGCCAACATTGACCCCTCTACCTGCGGCTACCGCCACGGTAGCCGCTACCGTTGAACCCACGGCAGCAGCCATCGCATCGCCTACTGTGGAAGTGGCAGCGCCAACGGCGACTGTTGAGCCGGCGTCCCAAGCGGCGGCTGCGGATGAGATCACTGTGACGGAAACGCTAACCGCGACAGGCGCGATCACCACTTCGGAACTTGTAACCACCTCTGAGGATATTACTGGATCGGAAATGGTGACAGCGTCCGGGGGGATTGTTGCGTCGGAAGACGTTACGGGATCGGCAACCCTCACGGAGTCTGTCACCGTGTCGGAGCCAACCCGGATACAGTCGATCACAGTCGAGGTGACGAACACGGATGAGCTAACAGACACAGTTGAGCCAACGGATACAGTTGAGCCAACGGATACAGTTGAGCCGACAAACACGGTGGAACCAACTGACACAGTTGAACCCACAGCCACCGTCGAGCCGACGAATACAGCCGAGCCAACAGCCACGGATGAGCCAACCGCTACAATCGAGGCAAGTTCCGTAGTAACGGCAACGGTTGTCGCCACCACGACTGAGACGGTTACGGAAAGTCAAGAGATCACGGTGGTAGAGGCGTTGACGGAGACAGAGCAAGTGACGAGTGCCGTTGAACCTGCGCCCGCGCCAGAATCGACAGTGGGCTCTACCGTTGTGCCGCGCCAATTGATTACACTCCCCACTGACTTGCCGGTAGGCGTGCAAATTACCGGATCGCGGCTGCTCACGGACGCAATTGAGGATGTAGTGCCTGTGGCAGCGGAGCTTTCGCCGGATGGCAGTTTGGTGGCATGGCTGGTGCCCGAACAGGCGCGCCGGTTAGCCACACTCTGCATTGCGGATGTTTCGGGCGCGGGCCAAAACTGTTTTACGGTGGCTGGTTATCAAGGCCTGCCCTATCATCTGGTCTGGTCGCCCGATAGCAACTGGCTGGCGTTCAGCGAGGATCCGGCGGCTCAGGCATTGGAGAGCGATATCTGGCTGTTCGACACGGTGAAGGGCGAAGCCATCAATCGCACCGATGACGAGGCAGCAGGACGCTATGCAGAGATCGAGGGGGATTTTACGCTGGATTATCTGCCGATGTGGGATCCCGCAACTGGCTATCTCTATTTCTGGCGCAGCACGCCCGACGCACCGGGAGGCTTTGGCTTGAGCCTGATGCGTCTCAACCCGGAGACAGACGCAGAGCCGGAGGTTGTGCGTACGTTTGACGAGAGTTTGGCAGATGGAATGGTGCACTTTGGCTGGCAGCGTTTCTATCTGCAAGGCCCTTCGGCCATTGCACCTGATGGTTCGCAGTTGGCAGTGGCGATTGCTCCCGCCCAGGAGATGGATGTCTCGGAGAGCCAGGCTTTATGGCTGATTGATCTGGTTGATGTGGATGCGGAGCCGGAGCAGTTGGCGACCTCCGTGGCATGGCAGGAGGCACTGCCGCAATGGTCCAACCAGCCTGCGGTTGTGCGCGGCCTGCAATGGACAGCGGATGGTCAGGGGCTTGTTGTGGCAGCGTTGAGCAGTGACCTGCGCTTACCCCTGTTGGTGGCTTATTATGTGGATGTGGCCTCTGGTGAAGTTAAGCCTGTGGTCGATTTTAGCAACAGCCGCGACCGGGCCGCCTTCTTCAGGATGGATGCTGCGGGACATGCTCCCCGTTTTGATGTGCCGTGGACGGTTGCGCTGGCGCCGAATGCGAATGTTTTGTTGATGGTGACGGATTTGGGTGGCGTGGTGCGAATT
Source organism: Caldilineaceae bacterium (assembly GCA_020846635.1). GTDB lineage: Bacteria > Chloroflexota > Anaerolineae > Caldilineales > Caldilineaceae > QEUY01. The sequence continues at coordinate 253,784 of JADLDO010000054.1, read as the reverse complement.
CTCGGCGCTCCGCTGCCGCCCACAGATGCCGCCCCTGCGATCTTGCATGAGCGTGTTAGCCCTGGCTATGAGGTGTGGACGCGCAGCAGCAGCGGCGAGAATGGCACTGTGCTGGTCTATGGGCTGTTGGTGGAGAGTGAAGCGCAAGAGTAGAAGAGTTTGTGATATTCCTAAGTTGGCAGAACGACCCTCCCGGAAGCTCAGAAGCTTCCGGGAGGGTTTTATTGGGCATAGGTTGGTTAGCCCCAGACAGACCAGGCGATGGCGAGTTGGGCGATGAGAAAGAGGGGGAGTGCTGCCGCGGCCCACGTGGGGCGGAAGGTGCGGAAGCGAGCTTGTGCCTCGAGCAGCGTGGCGATGGTTGCCAACAGCATCCCCGCCAGGGCCGCCCAGCCGATCCACGCGCTCGGTTGCTGTACGGCAAGCTCAAGCGCCTGCCAGGTCGCCAGAAAGAGCAGGAGCGCATAGACGGCGACAGAACTCCACAACTCAGCGAGCGACGGAAAGAGCCAATAATAGAGCAATCCGGCGATGACAATGAGGATGAGCGCAAAGGGAGTGGGCCAGCCGCTTGTCTGAGAGGAGAAGGCAAGCGCATAGAGCGCATAGGTGATCAGCAGATGGGCATGGGCGGCATAGCCTGGCAGGAAATTCGATTGGCGCAGTGCCAGCGCAAGCAGTGCGAGCAGCAGCCCCAGCACCACAGCCCCTTTATAGAGCATGTTGTCGGCGGCTGGGGTCAACAGCGCCACCAGCCAAGATGCGGCGAGGGGCACCAGGCTTAGGCCCACTATTTTCGTGTCTGGCTCATGTGCAGGCAGACGCAGCGCCATGAACCAGGCCACCAACGCCGCAGCGGTCAGGGCAAGAGCAATGTAGAGTTGCATTGACACTCGATCATTCTATGATCCGGCAATTTGTGCGCGGTTAATAACGATAGATTGCCGCGGCCACGGGTTTTGCAGGTGGTTCGCCATGCGCTTCCTCGCGCATCTCCTCGCTGCTTTTTTCCGCTGGAACATTCGGATTAAACTGCTTGCGCATCTCCGTGTTGTCCAGCACATAGACCGCGCCATCACGCAGGATGGTATAGACGGCAAACAGATCCGTCAGATCGCGGTTGTGGGGCGAATACGCTTCGTGTATCTCGACCTGCTGTTTCTCCGCATCGTAGACTCCCCATACGACGTCGTTGCGTGCCACAAAGGCCGTACCGACTCGGCCCTGGTCGGCAGCAGGCACTAGCTTTTGCAGGTTTGTGGCTGTGCGCCCTGTCGCGATCAGGTTTTGATATTCCTCAATGGCTGCCACTTGGGCCGCCGCGAAGATGGGGGCAACGATCCGCCATGCCTCCCGGTGCAACGCCTCTTCGCGCAGGCTCTCCGGGTTTCCAGAGATGCCTAATTCTACCAGATGCGGGTAGGTATTGGCCTCTCGATAGATCGGCAGAAGATAATCAACGCCCGCAAAGACCAGGGGCGCGGTCTCATCCTGTAAGAATTCGCGCAGGCCCTGGTCGATCTGATCAAAGAATCGTCGTATTCGCTCTTTGTCATCATTGGTGGCGCCACCGCCGTGACCATGAAAGATCGCATCCCGTCTGCCGGACCCTGGTGTAGACGTGGAGGTATGGAACTGGAGCTGTTTTTCCGGCTCGTCAAAGCGCAACGCCTCGGCCAAACTGGTAGGGAAGGTGTCTGCGTCCACTTCATCCACTGAGAAGCGGCTCCCGCGCAGCAAACGTACATCGTTCTGGCTCACTGCCAGGATATAGAAGGTCCCATCGTTGGTCAAGTAGGGGATGAGTGGTTTTACATGGAAGCTCTCGGCGACCATGAGCTTTGTCTCAAAGCTGTAGGGCAGTTGATAGCGTAGGAACGTATTCTCGGCGATGAAAACCGCCAAGCCATCCTTTTGATGTCTCCAGAACTCTGCATCCCTAATCAAATCCTGTGCCGGCCCCAACATCTCACGAATGACAGTGCTGCGCAGATCAAACTGCGCGAGCTGCTCTTCTGCTTCGCGCAGTAGATTCTTAAATTGGAGACTCTCGGCTTGAACGCGTGTGGGGATGCGAGAGGTTGGGAGATAGATGGATACTGCGGGCTTGCCCTGGTGGGCGATGAGTGTTTCTAGATCATTAAAGCTAAAATATTCGTTCATGGTGGCTCCTGATATGATTGCCTTGACTATGCTATGCGGCTTGCAGGAGCATCTCCGGCTGTGAATGTGCTGCGCACCGCATCGACGGGGCGAAAAGACATCCAGCCCTACGTCTAATTCTGGCTATTGATTCTGGTGATTGATTCGGGGCAACCGGATGTCACTCGATATTGTTCCTGGTTCTTGGCAATTGCTGGGCAAGCTTCTACTGTGCAAGCTTTTTCGATTGGCGCGCCGGCACTTGCGACAGCAGTTCAAAAAGCGTTGAAAGCGTGGGCACGTCGGAAAGCTGCTGCCACTCTGCGGCATGTTCGGCAGGGGCGAGAACGCGTGCCCGGCTGCCTCGCCCTTCTAGGGCAAGAATGCCCAAATGAGGATGGTTGACACTCATCTTCGCTACGGCTGTAGCGGAATCCTCGTCTACAACTATCCAGTGTGCGTCACGTAAGACCGAAGCCGCAGGCGCTGCATCAGCCACCTCAATCACTTCGAATTGAGGTGAGGCGGTGTTCAACGCGTGCTGGAGAAGCTCACGGAAAAGACGAGGTCGATTCGCTAGGACAACAGTGACGGTTGATGTGGGGACGCTCATAATGGCTACCTCATATCTAATCAGACAGTTTCAGCGGCGTTGATCTTGCATGCTTTGGCAAAGAATTGTTGGGCCGATACTTTTGGTGTTCACTAGACAGTTCGCTAAGTCGTTCGTTGCGGTGTATCACTTTGTTGTGTGCAGGATACCTGTTCTCACGTCGATTTACGATAGATAGGGGTCTGTGCTGCCGATACAAGTGGGGATATACCCTACCTAAGCGACAGGATCAATAGACAGGAGAGGAGTGGTCACAGAGGTAAGTGCGAGGTTAATTGTGGGAATCGCAAGATGATGGATGGCAGAGGAGAGCCAGAAAGGATACAGAAAGATACAGAAGGGCCTAGCCGGGGGACGATGCGCCGGAAGAACCATTGGGGGCCGAGCGTTTGCGCCGGATGCGCTCCAAGCGGTGTTCCAGGTCGCGCTGATCGCTTGGGCGGCGCGCGCCCGGATGTGCTTTTTGTAGATTGTGCAGCGCCCAGGCTGTCCACATTTCAGCCTGATCCAGATCGCGCGCTTCCCATTCATAATACTTGGCTAACTCGACATAAGGAGTAGGATTACTGCCAGGTACGGAAGTGATCCAATCCTGCCATGTCTCAATGGCTTGCTGCCAACGTCCTTGACGCTTATAGAGATCGGCAAGCGCGCGCAGGAGATCGCTGCGGTCGGCGGGGCTGCGTACACTCTCCAGGGCATGGTTGTAGGCCGCTTCAGCCTGGGCAAGATCGCCGGCGCGCTCATGGGCGCGGCCCAGGCTCGCCCAATCCAGCCCTTGTACGGTGGCCGTGGGTGCCGGTGTCTCCCCAAAGGCGCGGCTGAGATGATCTGCCAGCGCGACCATCGTCACAATGTCTTCGTGATTGTGGTAAAAGACGCGGCGCATGGCATCGGCCTGTCCTGTGTGGACATAATGTTGGTACAACTCTGGAATCATATACCCCGGTACATCCTGTTCGGAACGCTGTAGACCCAGGATCATTTGTTCCAGGTTGATCAACCGGCAGCTTTGCAGGCGTCGTTTCCATACTTTGCGCGCGGGCATGAGCAGATCGAGATGGGGCCGGTCTGCGTGTAAGAGGGCTGCATCCCGGTTGATGGGCAGGAAGCGGCGATTTTGCGTATAGCGCAGGCGCAGCAAAGGCAGGTCGAATGAGCGCCCGTTGAAGGTGACGGTCATTTCGTAGGATGCGAGGTGATCGGCCAGGGCTACCAGCAGCGCACCTTCTTCGGCAGGGTTACGCATGAAAAACTGGCGCACAACAAAGTGGGTCGGTGTGGCGTTGGGGTCGGGTGCAGCGGGTAGCTCGGCAGGGGTGTAGGGCTGGTAGGCTTCAAAGCTGCCCACGCCGACCATAAAGCAGTAGACCCCGGCCCCACCCCCCAGCCCCGTTGTCTCTGTGTCGATAAAGGCCGCGCGACGGTAGTCCGTCATCTCGCCTAGACCAAAGGTAGGATGGAAACGGTGAAAGAGCGCGGGGGGCAGATCCAACAGGCTGCCTAAGGCATGGGGGCCGCGGAGTTCCTCCAGCGGAAATGACTGGACGGTGCAATAGCAGACGCCAGCCGAGTTGACCACTTCATAGCCAGGCACAAGGCGATGGAGCGGCAGCAAGCGCTCTGTCGCCTCATCCTCTGCGCGGGCGTCTAGCGGAGAGGGGGCAATCTCATCAGGGTACAGGTCAACATCCGCGCTAAACTCCGCATCGGTAAGCGATGAGTTTGGACGCGTGCGCTGCGGGCGCATGTTGACAAGACGGCGAAGGCGATCTTGCATCTCGGACATGGCTGTAGCTTACCACAGTCACCAAGTCGGGCAAAGCATGAAATAGAACTTTTGTGCCTTGCCTGGTCGTGTATGTTTGGCGAGCCGGGGAACGACCGCTATAATTCGGTCTGAGCCGATCAAATTGACATGCGCCTGAACCCTGGGACAAGCCTGGTCAAGAAGAGTGTTGTGCCAATATGAGCGATGAACAGACCCCGCCAACCAGGCAGGGAAAACATTGGAAACTTTATCCACCTGCGCCAGACAAGTTCCTGCGCTCCATTCCTGAACACCCGCTGCTCTTGCAGGTGCTCTATAATCGCGGCATGCGATCCGAAACGGGCGTGGCGGATTTTCTGGTGAGCGAGGATGCTGTGTTGGAAAACCCCTATCAACTGGCGGATATGCGGCCCGCCGTGGAGCGGATTCTCCAGGCCATTGAACGGCAGGAGACGATCTGTGTCTATGGCGATTTTGACGCGGATGGGGTCTGTGCCACGGCGCTTTTAGTGAACGCGCTGCAGGCGGCAGGGGGGCGCGTAGGGCCTTACATACCGGATCGTGTCGATGAGGGCTATGGGCTGAACCTCGATGCGTTGAGCGCAATTGCAGAGAAGGCCCACCTCTTGATCACGGTGGACTGCGGAATTCGCAGCGTGACCGAAGTGGCCTACGCACAGCAGTTGGGTATGGATATAATCATCACCGACCACCACTCCATTGGCCCGACGCTGCCACCCGCCCTTGCCGTGATTAACCCGCAGCGCGAAGACGTTCCCAATCCGGCAACGCGCTTGGCCGGTGTGGGTGTGGCCTACCGGCTGGCCCAAGCGGTTTTGCGCGCGGCAGTGGATTTGCCCAATGCGACCATTGATGGGGATCGAGCCGCGGAACTTGAGCAGGAATTGCTCGATCTGGTCGCGCTGGGGACGGTGGCGGATATGATGCCGCTGCTTGGAGATAACCGTTCGTTAGTGCGCCGGGGCCTGGCACAGCTCAACGCCACCCAGCGCCCAGGGCTGGAAGCGCTGCTGCTCCAATCCGACCTGCGCCCAGGGAGCGTCGATACGACCGCGATCTCGTTCCGGCTCGGCCCGCGCATCAATGCTGCCGGGCGGCTGGCCCATGCGAAAGTGGCCTATCGACTGCTGCGGACAACGGATGTGACCGAAGCGTATACCCTGGCGACGGAGTTAGAGTCACTCAACAACCAGCGTAAGGCGTTGACCGATCAGGCGCAAGCGGCGGCTGAAGAACAACTGAATGGAAATGCCAACGCGCCGATGATCTTTGTCCACAGCCCAGAAATTGTCGCGGGAATTGTCGGGCTGGTGGCGGGCAAGCTTGCGGATCGTTTCTACCGTCCTGCGATTGTCGTGGAGGAAGGGCCGCTGGAGTCACGCGGCAGCGCGCGCAGCATTGCTGAATTTGACATAAGCGCTGCGCTTGATTCGGTCAGTGGCTATCTGGTGCGCCACGGTGGGCACAGTCGCGCGGCGGGCTTTACCGTCAAGAGCGAGAATCTACCCGCGCTGCAAGCAGAGCTAACGGCGCTGGCTGGGGCTACGTTGGGGGAACGAGATGACCTGCGCCCAACGTTATGGATTGATGCGGAGACAACGCTTGAGCAGTTGACGTGGGGGGCGCTGGGGCAGCTTGCGCGCCTGGAGCCCACGGGATATGACAACCCGACCCCGCATCTGCTTTGTCGCAATCTGCGTGTGCGCGATCTGCGGACTGTGGGGGGCGGGAAACATTTGAAGATGATCGTGGATCAGGATGCACAGAGTTCGGTGCTGGATGCCGTGGCTTTTCGGCAAGGGGAATGGGCCAACGAATTGCAGGTGGGCGACCGCGTGGACTTGGTGTTCCAGTTGGAGGCGAACGAATGGCAAGGCCGCCAGAGTCTCCAGTTGAATGTCCAAGACATGCGCAGGGCCGGCAGTGGTGCGACCATTGAGGTTGGCACACCTCCCCATGTAGATCCATGAGCGGGTAGTATTTAGTGTTGAACAAAGCAGGCAAGCGAGGTAGAAATGGGACGACTTAGCACGCCGTTGAAGGTTGGGCTGGCGTTTGGTCTGGTGGCATTGGCGCTGACGGTGGTGGGCATTGTACGCGGTACTGTGCCCCCGAATCCTGCCAGCATTGCCATGGCCTTGTTGATCGGTGGCGGGGTCTGGTTTGTCGTGAGTTGGGCAGTCGCCACCGCGGCAGTGGATGTCGAAACGGATCTGGCGGAGGCGCAGGATGAGGCGCAATCTGATCCTGTGTAGAGCCGATCTTGTGTAGAGGAAGGTAGGAGTGATGCATAAAAGGATCATGGCTGCGGTTGTCACGGCATGGATGGTCTTGCTGCTGGTGGTGCAACCGGCGCTGGCAATGTCTCCGTCTGCACAGCAGAGAGATCAGCGTTATGGGCTGACCTGTGTCGATGGCGTCTGTCGCGCCGAATTAGACTTGGGGCTGGGCGCGGCATGGCTGCCACAAGGCGCGTGGCTTTCTGTTATGCAGAGTGCGTTGCGCCAACTGCCGGGGAAAGCGGAGATTGCTCTTGAGGATGAGGTGACGATCACGCTGCCGACCGGCAATTTGTCATTGGCTGATGCCGACCTGGTGATCACGCTTGATGAGATGGGCAAAATCGCCGCGCTGCGCGGGAGCGCGGCTGCGCCTGTGCCGACCTTTGGGCTGCTGGGCGATTGGCAGGTGGTGACGCCCGCGCGGGTGACGGTGGGCTATGACCGCGGTGCTGCACTGGCGGAACTGGACGCGCCCTTGCAGGCCGAGCGCCGCTATTTCTTTGTAGATGCGCAAGCGGGACTGCATTTGGCGACGCAGGGCATGGCTTTAAGCGCCCCGGCAGGGCAGCGCGCCACGATCATCATGGATTTGGCGCAGCCGCTCGTCTTTATTGATGGACAGGTGACTTTGCACACCGATGGGCAAATGGCCTTTATTCGCGAGGCATTGGGGCCGATAGGCGAAAGCGGCTGGCTGCCGACCGATCTGCCGCTGCATCAAAGCGTGCTTGTTCATGTGCAGGGGCAGCTTGGCCGCGACATCGAGCCGAAACTGACGCTTGCGGGCGAGTACCGGATGGATGGCGGCTTGGTGGGCAAGTGGTTACAGGTGGATGCCACGCCACTCCTGGCGCAAGGGCAAGCGGTGATCGGCCCGGCGGGGCTGATGCTGTCGGGCAGCGCACGTTCGGCGCTGGAGCCGCAAAAGTGGTTTGATTCGGGAGCCCAGGCACAGCTCTTTGTTCCCTTTGACGCGCCCGATGGCAGCTCGGTGACGGTGGGCGCGGATGTGGCCTCACCAGCTTTGGGTGTTGAGCAAGAAGCGACTGCGACCGTGGCAGGCGAGGCCGGTTGGCTGGCGCGTACGGGGGAAGCGGCGTGGTCGGGCATGCAACAGGGCTGGAGCCAAGCGGGTACGGTAGCGCAAAGTGGCTACGCGTGGATGGGCAAGGGCTTTGGCACAGGCTGGGCCTATACACAGGAGCAGTGGTGCGGGCTGACAGGGCTGTGTCCCGATGAGGTGGCGACCACGCGTGAGGAGGGTACGCGCGTGGCTGCTGCGGAATAAAGCAACCTAACTTGGGCGAATTGATGGGGCGAACGGTGCAAATACCGCTCGCCCCGTTTTATGATAGACTCAAGTTCTTAACCAATGATTGCAAATCAAATTTATCAAAATCGTTAGAAACAGATGGAGAAGTCATGGCTACATGGATTGAACATGCAGCGATCCTGAAGGGTGTGGAGTCGGTGCTATTGGATATGGATGGCGTGCTGTATGTCGGCAACCAGGGGCTGCCCGGTGTCCAAGAGTTGTTGGACTATCTGGATCGCAGTGGGCGGCGCTGGCTCTGTGTGACCAACAATTCGAGCCGCACTTCTGCCAACTTTAGCGAAAAACTGGCGGGCATGGGGGTCAATGTCGCACCGGAGCATATCCTGGGCAGCGCCGAGGCGACCGCCAATTGGCTGGCGCAGCAGGTTCCCACGGGGACTCGGGTGCTGATGATGGGGGAGCAATCGATCCGTGACCAGTTGCTCAGTAAGGGCTTTGAGTTGGTGACCGATCCCTTTGCCGCCGAGGTGGTGGTGGCAACCATCTTTTTTGGGTTGAATTACAGCATCCTCACCGATCTGACGCTGGCGATTCGCAATGGCGCGCGCTTTGTTGCGACCAACTCTGACCCGACCCTGCCGACAGAGCGCGGCCAAGTGCCGGGGACGGGCAGCCTGGTGGCGCTCTTGACCACGGCGACCGGCAAAAGGCCCGAATATGTGGGCAAGCCTTATCCGGGGATGTATGAACAGGCGATGCAGCGCGTAGGCACTGTGCCTGCCACGACCTTGATGGTGGGGGATCGCTATGAAACAGACATTTCAGGCGCGTTGGAGTTGGGGATGATGACCGCCGGGGTGACAACCGGGGTGACAACGGCAAGTGAGTTTGCCGCGATGGATCGCCCACCCCATTTGGTCGTGCCGGGGCTGCCACAGTTGTTGGAGGCATTCCGCGTGGCGGATGGCGTAAGTGTGTAAAGTGCGTGTTGTAGGGCCACCCCTCTGAGTGGCTTGCTCTGGGTGGCGGCGATCTTTTGACCGGGCGGCGTGGGCTGCACTATAATAAAGCAATGAACATAATACCATTATTGACACCATCGGAGGCAGAGAGTCGTGTTTCTCTGTTGGAGATGGGGTTGGATGAGTTAACTGAATTTGTCAAAGGATTGGGCCAGCCTGCTTATCGCGCCCGCCAGATCTGGGAGTGGATCTACCAGCGTTATGCCGCTGATTTTGAGGAGATGAGCAACTTGCCTCAGAATTTGCGCGCCCAGTTGGCGCAGCAGGCTACGTTGAGCGTCATGACGCCGGTTGTGGAACAGGTGTCAATGGCGGGTGATACGCTCAAGATTCTGTTTCAACTGCACGATGGGCAGACGATTGAAGCGGTTCTGATGCTCTATGATAAGCGGCGCACGCTCTGCATCAGCAGCCAGGCGGGCTGCGCGATGGGCTGCACCTTTTGTGCGACAGCACAAGGGGGACTGGCGCGCAATTTGACCACGGGTGAGATTGTGGCGCAAGTGCTCTATTTTGCGCGCTATCTGGCTACCCCTGGTGCGCTGCCCATGACCGAGGTCGAGCGACCCAGCAGTGTGACCAACATTGTGTTGATGGGCATGGGCGAACCCATGCACAATTACAAGAATGTGTGGGGCGCGCTGCGTAGATTGACCGATCCCGGCGCGTTTGGGCTGGGTGCGCGCAACATCACGCTCAGCACTGTGGGGCTGGTGCCGATGATTGATCGCATGGCCGAGGAAGGGCTGCAAATCGGCTTGGCGGTGAGCTTGCACGCGCCCAACGATGCATTGCGAACCCAATTGGTTCCTATCAACAAGGGCTATCCGGTGGATGAGCTTTTGGCATCGGTGCAGCGTTATATTGCCAAGACGCACCGGCGCGTGACCTTTGAGTATGCGCTGATGAAGGGCATCAACGACAGCGCCGAGCTGGCGCATGAGCTGGGCCAGAAGCTTCAACCGTTGTTGTGTCATGTCAATGTGATCCCATTGAACCCAATTCCAGACAGCCAGTTCCAGCCGAGCAGTGATGAAGATACTGAGCGGTTTGTCGAGATTTTGCGCGGCTATGGGATTTCGGCCACTGTGCGCCTGCGACGGGGGATTGAGATTAACGCCGGTTGTGGGCAGTTGCGCCGCAGCCAGTCACCTGGGACCAAGACGCGCGAGGCAGTGGCGGTGTAAGCAACTTGGGTTAAGGACGAGAATAGACCTTCTTGGTATTGTTGGTGTTGGCTGCACCTACTTGCTCCAAGAAGGTCTTTTTTATGGGCAAAGGAGTTATCGCCGTTAGGAGTTTGCAGCTAGCAAAGCTTTTCGCTGAACATTACGCACCGCCTGCGACATAGATGCTACCTACCGCAAAGGTCAACAACACAAAGAAGAAGGAGAGTGTGGTGGTAATTGCGGCGCGGCGGCTCTTGACGACACTATCGCTGCCGGGGAACCAATAGAAGAGCAGAATGAAGCCCAGAGGCGCTACACCGCCCAGATAATGGATGTAGAGTTGCAGCGGGCCAAGTCCCTGGTCGAGCAGCTTGATGCCGATTAAGGCCTGTATCATCAGCATGATCTGAAACAGAATAAACATGCCATGAACACCGGCGGAAAATGGCCGTTTGGTCAGGGCTGCGCGCCCGGTGGCAACCAGCGCGACCAAACTACTGACAAGCACCAATGTACCTACGGTCAGGTGAACCATTGGTGAGACAAAAATTGCGTCGATCATTCAAAGTCCCTTTCATACTTCATATTTTGGCTTCATGTTCTAGCTGCATGTCTTAGCTTTACGGCGTCAGTATGGCGTGAGCCGTTGACGGTGGCTTGACGGGATTATGAAGATTTGATGACAGAAGTGGGCCCCGCACACAGGGCATTAGAGCCGCGCTGCTGCCGGATGCTATAATCATCACCATGCAACAGCGAATTCTTGTGATTGACGATGAGGTGGCGCTACGAACGACCGTTCAGGCCTATCTGGAGCGGGAAGGTTTTGCCGTACAGGCGGTGATGGATGGGCCTGCGGCTTTGAGCGCTGCCCGTTCTTTCCGTCCATCTCTTGTCATTCTGGATGTCATGCTTCCCGGTATGAACGGGCTGGATGTTTTGCGTGAACTACGGCGCGATTCCGATGTCTATGTCCTGATGCTCACGGCCAAAGCGGGCGAGATCGACAAGGTGCTTGGTCTGGAAATGGGGGCCGATGACTATCTGACGAAGCCGTTTAGCCCGCGTGAATTAGTCTCGCGTGTCAAAGCCATTTTGCGGCGTGGTCGTGAGTCCTCTGCAACCGAGTCACCGCTTACTTTTGGCACGCTGCGTCTTGATGCGGACGCGCGCCGCGTGTGGAAAGAGGACGTTGAGGTTGAATTGACCTCAACGGAATATGAACTGCTTCATATTCTTGCTCGCAACGCCGGGACGGTACTCAGCCGCAGCCAGATCATAGAGAACGTATGGGGATATGACTATTTTGGGGATGAGCGGGTGATTGATGTACATATCCGGCGCATTCGGCGCAAGATCGAAGATGACCCCGACAATCCGGCGATCATCGTCACGGTGCGCGGGGCAGGATACCGCTTTGACGGAGAACGATCTTGAAGGGGCTGGTTACTTCCTTTGTTACCTTCTTGCTGACCTTTTATCGCCGCATTGAGTGGCTGCATCTTTTCTCTTACGTGGTCATCGTCGCGGCTGAGATTCTGGTCCTGCGTGAGATTAGGGGGACGCCCGAAGCGAGTCTCATCCGCTATACCGTTTTCATTGGGGTTGTCGCGGGAAGCCTGCTCCTGATCCGGCAACTGATAATTCAGCCCATTCAAGAGATGAAACGGGCCAGCCTGCATATTGCTGCGGGCCATTATCATGAACGGCTGCCGGAGTATCGTAGTATCGAGTTAAATGAGCTAGCCCAGGCATTTAATCAGATGGCTGACACGATTGCTGCCACGGAGCAGCGGCGTGTCGAGTTGATCGGCGACGTAGCCCATGAACTGCGAACGCCGTTGAGCAATATCCGCGCCACAATGGAAGGCTTAGTGGATGAGGTGCTTGAGCCGGATGAAGCGACATTTCTGAGTGTACAGCATGAGGTTAGCCGGTTGCAGCGGTTGGTGACTCAACTGGAGGAGCTTTCGATTGCCGAAAGCGGGCAGATTCCTCTGCGAAAGAGAGAGGTTGATCTGCGCCAACTGGTTGGGGAGGTTGGCAATCGTCTGAAGCCACAGTATGACGATAAGGGGGTGACGCTGGCTTACCGCTTTGCACCCGATTTGCCCAAGATTGACATAGACCCGGACCGCATTACGCAAGTTCTGGTCAATTTGCTGGGAAATGCTTTGCAATATACCCCGCAAGGGGGTGAGGTGGCGGTGCAGGTGACGCACGAAGGGCCTGCGCTGACAACCCGTGTGATCGATCAAGGTGCTGGAATTCCGCCGGAGGAGCTTACGCGGATTTTTGAGCGTTTCTATCGGGTGGACAAATCACGCGCCCGCAGCAGTGGAGGCAACGGCATTGGGCTAACCATTGCCCGCCATCTTGTGGGAGCGCATGGCGGGGACATTTGGGCAGAGAGCAAGGGCATTGGCAAGGGAGCGACATTTGTCTTTACCTTGCCGCTTTAGCTTTGTGCAATGCCCGCCCGCGCGAGACTCTTTTCGAATGAAAAAGCCCCTTTGGTATCGCCCGGCCTGTTATGTGCCGTTGGAACCAAAGGGACTTTATACTGTCAATAGACAAAAGCTAAATGGCGGCTCTCGCTTGTTACACCGTCTTTTGCAGTGTGCGGATGCAGGAGGTGCAAAGGCGTTTGGAAATAGCCTTGCCACCTTCCATCACTTGCACTTTTTGGACATTGATGTCCCAACGGCGGCGGGTCGCCTTGCGGGACCACGGTCGATTGTTACCGTATTGCGGGCCGCGGCCACAACTTTGACACTTCGCCATGATGAAGCTCCTTTACTAACTTGCTCTCTGCACACGGCGCTTGCGGCGCGCGGCTTGATTCACTGGTGACACAATTCAAATAGAATAACACAGGCAAAAAGAAGTGTCAAACTGTAGACGCTTTTGGCTGGTTTGAGGATGTGGTATGGATGGGGTGTAGGTGAGACTGAACATGGCCTAACGAAAATTTGTGTCTAGGCGACGCGTTGGGTATGCTGAATCAGATTGGCGTGGCTGTATCTTTGCGAGAGACTGGACGCTGATCATCCAAAGGGTTGTTCCTACACAATTTAGCAAAAGAAGTCGGTTTCGGATGGGTAAAGTACGAATCGTTACAGATAGCAACGCCTATTTATCGCCGGAAGTTTTGGCAAAGTATCAAATTGAAGTGATTCCCCATCGTCTCAAAATTGGGGCGTCGTTGGTGGAAGAGACACCCGATTTTTCGGCGGATTCTCTCTTTGCCAAATTGCAGGAGGCGCAGGCGAATGGGGTGAACCGTTTGCCGGATGTGCATGCGGCGGACATTAACACGATTCTGGATGTTTACCAACGCTTGGGTAAAGAGTCCGAGCAGATCGTCTCGATCCACATGAGCAGCGAGCTCAGTCCCATGTGGCAGCAGGCGCGCCGGGCTGCCGAGATGCTCAAGGGGCGTTATACGATTCGCGTGATCGACAGCCTCAGCACCTCGTATGGGTTGGGCTTGTTGGTGGAGCAGGCCGCGATCGCGGCAGAAAAGGGCGCGTCCATCAGCGAGATCGCGCGCATCACCAATGGCTCTGTCCCTCATTTGTATGTGGCGCTCTTTGCCGAAAGCCTGAATTATTTGGAGCGCAGCGCACGACTTGGCCCTTCGCAAAGCGTTTTGGGAACCATGTTGGGCATCAAAGCGATGTTAATGATGGAGGATGGCAAGCTCTCGCCCCTTGAAAAAGTGCAAACGCGCGATGAAGTGGTAGAGAAGCTGCATGAGTTCGTCATTGAATTTGCCAATGTGGAGAAGGTGGGCATTATGAGCCACGCCTATGACCAGACGCAAGAAGCGCTGACCGCGCGTCTGCATGAGACATTGCCGCATGTGCCGGTGGCGCATGTCGCTTTCCCCGCCAGCCTCGCCGCCTATTTGGGTCCCAATATGGTAGGTGTCGTGGTCTACGAAGGAGCATATTAAGTCGTGGCAACATCGGCCTTTCAGCGTCTATTGCGGGTTTTAGATTTAGAAGAGCGACAAGGTTGGCGAAATCGCGCCGTGATCGGTGGATTACAGGCCATGGCTGCGCGCTGGCAAAAGGATGCTGCACAAGAGGAGGCCGATCCGCGCATTGTGGCGACGATTGTCGTGCTGATGGAGCGTTATCAGTCGGGCACGCTGGAGATACGCTTGGTCTGTGCCGAGAGTATGCGTAAGGCGCTTTCGGGTGAAATCGTGGACATTGGTGTGGATCAGGCGGGTGATGAGGATGAGAGTCCTGCGTATGGAGATGCTGCTACGCCTGAGTATGCAGATGAGGCGGATGTTGAGCCTGTGGCGACGACACACCGTAAGAAGGTTGACAAGCAGTCAAATGGGGCCAAGCCCGCAGCGGGCGAAAGGCTTGATCAATCTGTAGAGCGCAGCGGCGAAGATGAACTGCTCACGCTGCCGACGCCAGAGCCGGCTACTGTTGCGCGTGAGCGCGTGCGCCGCCAGCAGGCTGCCAGCCGTCGCACAGCCGACGATCTGGCTGCTGCTGTTACCATATTGCCCGGCGTGGGCGCTTCGACCGCCGAATTGCTGGGACGTCTGGGAATTGCACGCATGATTGACTTGATCTGGCATCTGCCCAGCCGCCATGACGACTTTAGCCAACTGCGCACGATTGCTCAAATGCGGCCCGGCGAGCAAGTGACGGTCATTGCCAATGTCTGGGAGGTGCGCGACCGCAAGATTAGCATGAAGCGACAGATCGTTGAGGCGGTTTTGTCGGATGGCACAGGGACACTGCGCGCCAATTGGTGGAATAAATATATTCGCAACCAGTTGAAGCCAGGCATGACCCTACGTTTTAGTGGCAAAGTCGGGCTGTTCATGGGCCACAAGACGCTGGATAACCCGGTGTTTGAAGATGTTGATGAAGAGATGGTGGCAACGGGGCGGCTCACCCCTGTCTATCCGTTGACGGAGGGGGTGAGCAATAAGAAGCTGCGGATGCTGATCAAGCAGGCGTTGGATGAGTATGTGGATTTTGTCAGCGATCCGCTGCCGGATTTCATTGCCGACGAATACAATTTGCCTCCTTTGGCCCAGGCACTGCGTCAAGTCCATTTTCCCGCGGATCAGGATGAGTTGAAGGCAGGGCTGCGACGTTTGGCCTTTGACGAGCTTCTCTATATCCAGTTGGGCGTACTGCAACGTCGCCGCGAGTTGCAGACAGCCACATCTCTGGCATTGGTCAGCGATGACGCGCTGCTAGCACGCTTTCGGGAAGGGTTGCCCTTTGCACTGACCAATGCCCAAGTGCGCGTGTTGGATGAAGTGAACCGTGATTTGGCGCGCACCCTGCCCATGACGCGCCTGGTGCAGGGGGATGTGGGGAGCGGCAAGACGGCGATTGCAGCAGCGGCGATGTATGTGGCCGCGGCCAATGGCGCACAGTCTGCCCTACTTGCGCCCACGCAAATTTTGGCAGAGCAGCACCATCGCAGCCTGAGCAAGTTATTGGGTTCTCTGACACGCCCCGATGGTCGCCCGCTGGAGGTAGCACTCTTGACAGGTCGGGTTACGGGGGGGCAGCGCGAGGCGATCCTGGCGGCTTTGAGCGCGGGTGAAATTGATATTTTAGTGGGTACGACGGCGTTGATTCAAGATGCGGTGGAGTTCGCCAACCTGGGGTTGGTTGTGGTGGATGAGCAGCATCGTTTTGGGGTGGAGCAGCGAGGAGCCCTGCGCAACAGGGGCGATGTCCAGCCGCACCTTTTGGTCATGAGTGCCACGCCCATTCCGCGCAGTTTGGCCTTGACGATCTACGGCGACCTGGACCTGAGTGTGATTGATGAGATGCCACCGGGGCGCGAGCCGATCAAGACCAAGTGGTTCAGCCCACGCGAGCGCGAGCGGATCTATGGCTTTATGCGCCATGAGGCACAAGCCGGACGGCAAGCCTTTGTGGTCTATCCGTTGGTGGAGGAAAGTGAGAAGCTGAATGCGGGCGCGGCTGTCTCTGAACATGAACGGCTCCAGGCTGAAGTTTTCCCCGATCTGCGGCTGGCCTTGCTGCATGGGCGTATGACAGGCCAGGAAAAAGATGAGGTCATGCGCGCCTTTGCCGAGGGTGAGTATGATATTTTGGTCAGTACGACAGTGATTGAAGTGGGGATTGACGTGCCCAATGCCTCGGTCATCCTGATCGAGGATGCAGAGCGTTTTGGGCTGGCCCAACTCCATCAACTGCGCGGGCGTATTGGTCGCGGTGAGCATAAGAGTTACTGCGCCCTGGTGAGCAAGGCAGAGGGCGATGAAGCCGCCGAACGCTTGCGCGCGTTGGAGGCGACGCAGAGTGGCTTCGACCTGGCTGAGAAAGACTTGGAGTTGCGCGGGCCTGGCGATTTTCTGGGGACACGCCAGAGTGGGCTGCCCGACCTGCGTGTGGCCCTGTTGAGCGATATGGACACGCTCTTAACCGCGCGCACCGCCGCGCAGACGCTCTTTGCACAAGACCCAACCTTGATCAGCTATCCACAGTTGGCGCGCCAGGTGGAACAGTTCTGGCATGGTCATGGAGATGTGAGTTAAGTGTTATGCAGCTTCTCGCCCCTAGGGACACCATCCATTGTGTCCATTCTGCACTGCGAGGAGAGGACACCATCGATGGTGTCCCTACGTGTGACGAAGCGCGCAATCTGTAGCCATAGTGAATGACTATGCCTTGTTTGCCCCCGAAGCAGAAAGTGTAGCATCGAACGATGGATCCTCATGTGGTCATTGTAGGTGGTGGGTTTGGCGGCTTATATGCAGCAAAGGCATTGCTTAAGCATAAGCCCGGCGAGCCCACGATCCGTGTGACATTGATCGACCGGCGCAATCACCATCTCTTTCAGCCACTCCTTTATCAAGTTGCTACCGCTGGGCTTTCACCTGGCAACATTGCCGCGCCGCTGCGCGGCATTTTGCGTGGACAAAAGAATGTACAGGTGTTGATGGCTGAGGTTGTCAATTTGGATGCCCCCGGCAACGCAGTCATCTTGGCAGACGGCAGCCGCATTGGCTATGACTATCTGATCATCGCGACGGGGGCCTCGCACTCCTATTTTGGCAATGATCAATGGGCGGCGGATGCGCCGGGGCTGAAAACGCTGGAAGATGCGCTGGAGATACGGCGACGGGTGCTCTTGGCTTATGAGCAGGCCGAACGCACAGAAGACCCGGCGGAACGAGAGGCATTGCTAACCTTTGTGGTGATCGGTGGCGGGCCGACTGGGCTGGAACTGGCGGGGGCATTGGGCGAAATGGCGCATCTGACCTTGCGCGAGAACTTTCGCAGAATCGATCCGGCTGAGGCCAAGATCATCCTGATCGAAGGTGTGGATCGGTTGCTGCCTCCCTATCCGCCTGACCTTTCGGCTAAGGCCGAGGAGATGGTGACGAGGCTCGGTGTCACGGTGCTGACCAAGACGCGAGTGACGGGGGTGACAGACCGCTATGTCACAGTCAGCACCGGCGAGAGTACCAGGGAGATTCCCTGTCGTACCGTACTCTGGGCCGCGGGGGTGCAGGCATCGCCATTGGGCAAGGTGGTACAGAGCCAAACGGGTGCGGAACTGGATCGCGTGGGACGCGTGATAGTCGAGCCGGATTTGAGTGTGGTCGGTTTTCCCAATCTCTTTGTGATCGGTGATTTGGCCCAGTTTGCACATGGCGTTGAGCGTCCATTGCCGGGTGTCGCCCCTGTTGCCATGCAGCAAGGCAAATATGTAGCCGAGGTCATTCGCGAACGGCTGGCGGGCACTTCTCCCGAAATGTTCCGCTATCATGATAAGGGAAGCATGGCGACCATCGGGCGCGCGGCAGCAGTGGCGCAGATTGGGCGCTGGAAACTGAGCGGCTATCTTGCCTGGTTAAGCTGGCTTTTTATCCACCTTCTCTATTTGGCCGGCTTTGACAACCGGATGCTAGTCTTTTTGCAGTGGCTATGGAATTACTTTACCTACACACGCGGCGTGCGTCTGATTGTCAACCGGGGGATCAATGAGCCGCGTGAGAAGGGCAAATGAGGGTTATGCATGCGTCTTGTAAGACTGTAATGAGGAACGGCCACAATGCAATTTATTGTGGCCGTTCCTGCGCTTATACGCGCGATATGAGGCTAGTTGGATGATGGGTTGGGAAGTAGTTCTTGGACAGCAGTCAGCAGATCTTCCCCGGAGAAGGGCTTCATCAAGGTGCGTTGTGCGCCCAGCTTTTGGGCAACTGTGAGTAGCTCTACCAGCCCACGGCTTCCCCCGCCAGAGACGGCAATAATCTTCACATCGGGAAATTCATGCCGGAATTGGTGGATGAGTTCCAATCCATCGGTTTCGGGCATGAACAGATCAGTGACCATGATATTGATGGGGTCGTTGCGGTGAATCTGCGCAGCAAAACGGCCATTTTCCACCGAAATGGTTTCATAGCCTGCTTCCTGCAACATTTCACAAACGGCCTCGCGCATGGATGTGTTATCGTCCACAACCAGGATGCGAACCATGCGGTGCAATCACTTTCTTGCTAGCGTTTGTCCATAGGAACATAATCGCGATCCGCCGCGCCCAGATAGATCTGGCGAGGACGGGCAATGCGTTGCTCTGGATCGGTTACAAGCTCAATCCATTGCGCGAGCCAGCCGGGGGCGCGCCCCAGGGCGAACAAGACCGTGAACATATCGGTTGGGAAGCGCATGGCGCGGTAGATAATGCCGCTGTAGAAATCCACGTTGGGATAGAGCTTGCGCGAGACAAAGTAGTCGTCGCTCAACGCCACTTCTTCAAGCTTGATGGCAATGTCCAACAGCGGGTCTGTCCCTGTCACCTCAAAGACATCATAGGCGATCTTCTTAATGATGCGCGCACGCGGGTCATAGTTCTTGTAGACTCGGTGACCAAAGCCCATGAGCCGGAACTCGCCCTTTTTGACGCGCTCGATATAACTTGGAATCTTGTCCACTGAGCCGATTTCCGTGAGCATCTTGACAACGGCCTCGTTTGCACCACCATGCAGCGGGCCATAGAGGGCCGCGGTGGCTCCAGACATGGCGCTGTAGGGATCGGATTTGGCCGAGCCGATATTGCGCATGACCGCGGTCGAGCAGTTTTGCTCATGGTCGGCGTGAAGGATGAAAAGGACATCCAGTGCCTTTGCCAAGACGGGGTTGACCTCGTAGGAGGTCTGGCCCATGTAGTCCAGCATGTAGAGGAAGTTGGCGGTATAGCTGAGGTCGCTGTTGGGATAGTTGTAGGGGCGACCGATGCGATGGCGATAGGTGAAGGCGGCGATAGTGGGCAGCTTGCCGAGGATTCGCATTACCTGGCGATTGCGTGTGTACTCATCATCCACATTTTTGGCCTCGTTGTGAAAGGTCGAGAGGCTGGCGATTGCGCTGATCATCATGCTGACCGGGTGCGCATCGTAGCGATAGGCCTCCAACAAGCGCGCCATATTTTCGTGGACATAGGTGTGGTGCATGATGTCATACACCCATTTTTCATATTGGCTTTTGTCGGGAAGCTCGCCATAGATGAGCAGGTAGGCAACTTCCAGAAAGTTACTCTGTTCGGCGAGCTGCTCAATCGGATAGCCTCGATATTGGAGGATACCTTTGTCGCCATCAATAAAGGTAATGCTGCTTTTGCAGGACGCAGTCGCCCCGTAGCCAGGGTCATAGGTCATTAGACCGAAATCGTCGGGATTGACCTTGATCTTACGCAAGGCTGCGGCCTGGATCGTTTCGTTTTCAATGGGAATTTCGTAGGTCTTGCCGGTGCGATTATCCGTCACCGTCAGTGTATTTTGGGTCATCAATCTCTCCTGGCTAGCATCACAAATTATGGAGATGTTGGCGGGCATTCACTGGTGCATTGTCCGCCGGGGCAAAATTATGGGTTTGCGAACGGGCTATTAAGTCCCGTCGCTAAGTTAAAAGGATGCAAAAATCGCTCTCTGGTATTATGCACCCTGCTTTGGTGATCTTCAAAGAAATCGTCTGCCGCGCCGACCCACAGTCTACAGGGAAGTCCACACGGGTTGCTGTGTCTGCGCCCCCAATCCCGGAGAGAGATTTGGAAAGCCGGGCTCATGTTTGGCTTGGATGATTCTGGAGACGAGTTATATCGGATAGGGCAAAGGTTCACCTTTTACACCGGCGATGACGTTTTCTGCTGCGAGGAGCGCCATGCGGGCGCGGGTGGCGTAGGACGCGCTGGCAATGTGAGGCAGAATCACACAGTTGGGCAGTTGCAAGAGGGGATGGTCTGCCGGTAGCGGCTCCGGCGTGGTCACATCGAGCCCCGCGGCTGCGATTTCGCCGTTGACCAGCGCTTGATAGAGAGCCTCTTGATCCACCGTTCCCCCGCGGCTGGTGTTGATGAGGATGGCGGTAGGTTTCATCTTACGAAAGGCCTCGGCGTCAAATAGGTGCTGGGTCTGCTCGGTGAGCGCGGTATGGATGGAGATAAAATCGCTCTCGGCGAGTAGGGTATCCATCTCTACATACTCTGCCCCCACTGCGTCGGCATTGGCCGGATTGGGTTCCGGGTTGTAATAGAGGATACGACAGTCGAAGCCTTGTAAGCGCTTGGCGAAGGCTGTGCCGATGCGCCCCAAGCCAACGATGCCCACGGTGCTGCCATAGACGTCGTAGCCCGCCATCCACTCCGGTTTCCAGGTTGTCCATTCGCCCCGGCGCACTGCATCGATGCTTTCGGGGATGCGGCGTGCGGTTGCCAAGAGCAGCCCAATGGCGAGGTCGGCGGTGGTATCCGTGAGGACACCCGGCGTGTTGCCGACCGCGACATGGTGACGCGTACAGGCATCTACATCAATATGGTCATAGCCAACGGAGAGCGTACTGACGACCTTGAGCGTGGGCCCGGCTGCATCCAACAGTTCGTCGTCGATGCTTTCGGTTAACAGGCAGTAGAGGCCGTCGATGCCCTGGACCCATTCAAGCAGCGTCGCGCGCGGAATTGGCTCATCCGAGTCCCACAGTCGTATATCAGCCTGCTCCTGAACCAATTCCAAGCCCGCGTGGGGGATGCGCCGTGTCACCACGACTTGCGGTTTGCTCATCATTAGACCTTTGCATTGTCGCCTTCAATGTCGTTTTGATCTTCATCCAGATCATAGCCATCCAGATCATCATCCAACTCGTCATCTTCATATTGCAGATATTCTTCTCGGCCTTCGCCTGAGTCGATTTCGAGGTCGGCTTCTTGGTATTCCTCAATCGCCTCGGTGAGGCCGCGGTCATCGCGGTCTACATACTGCGCGGGGTCAAGCGGGTTGAACCAATAGCCCGCATAGCGAGCGGCGAGTTCAAGCGGGATGCGACCGCGCAGGTGGGTGCCTGTTTCCAGATGTTCCACATCTTCAATAAAGCCATGCGTATGGGCAAGATTGACCAATTCGCCGTGGGCATAGGGGATGAGGAGATCCATCGGCACCATGCGCTCGCGCAATAGCTTGTCGAGTGTCGCCAGAAGTTCATCCAGATTTTGGCCGGTAGCGGCACTCAGGGCAACGGCATAGGGATATTCGGCCATCAACTCACGCACGTCGGCAATCGCCTCTGCATCCTTCAGCATCCGGTCGATCTTGTTAAAGGCCATCAGTTGGGGCTTGCTCCCCGCGCCAAGTTCCTCCAAGACCTCATCGACCGCGGCAATGTGATCTTCTGCGTTGGCGTGTGAAGCATCGACGACATGGATCAACACATCGGCCTCGGTTACTTCTTCGAGGGTGGCGCGGAAGGCGGCGATCAGTTGGGTGGGCAGCTTTTGGATAAAGCCCACGGTATCGGTGAGCAAGACCTCATGCCCACTGGGCAGTGTGGCGCGGCGGGTGGTGGGGTCGAGCGTGGCAAAGAGTTGATCCTCGGCGCGCACCTGGGCATTGGTCAATGCGTTGAGCAGCGTGCTTTTGCCGGCGTTGGTATAGCCGACCAGGGCGACGACGGGCATGGCATTCTTGCGGCGGTTGCGGCGATATTGATCGCGATGCTTGCGAATCTCCTCCAACTGGCGCTTGAGGAAGGCAATGCGGCGGCTGATCTCGCGGCGATCCACTTCAAGCTGCGTTTCACCAGGGCCGCGCACGCCGACGCCGCCACCTGCTCCACCGGCGCGCCCACCCGCTTGGCGCGCTAAGTGTGTCCAGGCGCGCGTAAGTCTGGGTAGGCGATATTCGTATTGGGCCAATTCCACCTGCACCGAACCTTCACGCGTGCGCGCATGGCGGGCAAAGATGTCGAGGATCAGCGCGGTGCGATCCAGCACCTTGACCTCTTGCCCCAAGACCTTTTCGATTTCGCGCTGTTGGCGGGGCGAAAGCTCATCGTCAAAGATGACGACGTTGGCCTGGCGATCCTGCACCATCATCTCCAACTCTTCCAGCTTGCCGGAGCCGATCAGGGTGGCGGGATTGGGAGTTTCGAGTCGTTGGGTGACTTCGCCTGCCACGCTGACGCCTGCGGTCTTGGCAAGCAGGGCAAGTTCAGTCAGCGAATCTTCGAGGGGCATGAGCTGTGGGGCGATGGCAAGATCAACCCCCACCAAGATCGCCTTTTCGGCGATTGGCGCGGTAGAGACGAGGCCGCTGTCGTCGCGCACGATGTGCGCGCGGCTCCTGCCTTCATTTGCTTGGCTGCTGTTGTTATTCGGATCGTTGTCGTCGAAATCGCTTTCGAAATTATCGTCACTAAAAGATGAGCCAAAGGAAGTAGAGTTCTTCATAGACCTTTCGGACGGCGGTATGGACGCGCCGGTTTGATACATGAGAAGCGTAACAGCCACTAGGGCGCTGCCAGCGTCAAATCTCCCGTGGTGATCCAGCCGATGGCCGGATCGGCAATCTGCACCCAACTCGCCGTTTCGCCGCCCATCTTCGCAGCCACGACGACTTCGGTACTTGGCGGCAGTGTTGTCGTGACTTCCGCATTGGCGTGTGGGGCCGCGCGTACCATTACTTCATAGGAGTTGGTGCGGCCTGGCTGAACATCCAGGCGGACGGATGTTGATGTAGCATCATGGCTGTTGAACAGTAAAAACTCATTGCTGACCCAACCCGAACTTGGTTGGTCAATCTGCGACCATCTCCCGTCAGCAGAAAAGGCGATCACGTTGACCGGCTCGCCTTTGGCTAAGAATCCCAGCGGGTCGGAATCGATGGTGGGCTGCTCCCGAATATAGAGCGTAACGACATTTACCTGGGCAACCGCCGGCAAAGGCATCACCGCGGCAAGGTACTCGCGTGGCGCAGCGTCCAACAGCGGCGCTGTTGCTGTCACACCGGGCAGAGCCGCGCCAGCCTCGGCTATCGCGCTCTCCACTGGGGCGGGCGTCTCGCTGCCGGAGAGATCGGTCGCCACGATGGGAATCGAACGGGCTGACGAGGTCCAATAGACCACCGCCAGCAAAAAGATCGACGCGGTCAGGAGGGCTATCCACGGCAGCGCGTTGATCCAGGCTACAGGCATCCTTGAGAGCGCAGCCGTCACCCCTGACCGTATGCTTGGAAAGTGCGAACCCGATTCGGCGCGGGCCGCGCGCTCTTTGGCATAGCGGGAGGCAGATTGGCGCGAGTTCTCTTTGCCGGATTGTACACTAGAAGGCGCGTTTTGTCGTTTCTTCTTGCGAGGTTTGCGGCTCGGTGGTGGCGCAGGGGCGCGCAGGGGCGTGGGCAGCCATGACCAGCCTTCACCCTTTGCGCCTGAATCGAGATCAAGCGCCGAGGCCCAGGCCGCTACGGCCCAATCCGCCGCGTCCTCCGTGAGCGCAAGCTTGGTCTGGAGCAGGCGTGAGAGGCGCGAAAAGGTCGCCTGGCGTGGCATCCACGCAGGCGCGGCGCGCAGTTCGGCGGGAACGCGCTGTTTTTGGGCGTTGACCAGGACAAAAATTTCGCGAGTGTGCTGACCACAGAGGTCACGCAATAGAGCTTCGGTGCGCCGCGGGTCGTCGATCAACTCCTGCCCATATTGTTTGAGCAAACGCTTGAGTGTGCGCTGTGGCTGTGTATGCATGGCCGGGTTCGGCGTATCGTAGGGATGAGGGATGAATTATGAAGGATGAATCATGATGGCCCGACGCGTTGCCGGCTGTCTGTTCGCTGCACTTCATCCCTCATCCTTCACCCTTCATCCTTCACCCTTCATCCTTTCTCATAGTCGTAGGATGCCCTCGCTGTAGCCGAACTGGATGCGGGTTCCGGTGGCAATGGTGACGGTGCGCCCAGGGGGCACGTCGCGCACTTCACCCGCTGCCGTCGTCGCCACCCACTTGTCAGTGGCAAGGTTCTTCAGCCCCCAGACATTGGGGTTGGTGGGATGGAAGGCGATTTCGGCGACCGCATGGCTGAAGTCGTAATGACGGTTGCGATCCACATGATGCGGATAGAGCTTGCTGTCGTGGCGCAGGACGATGACCTGCTGGCCGCCGCTTTGTGCGCCGCTGTGATGGATGCGGATGCGCGGGGGCAGACGTACGGGCTGATGACAGGCCCAGCAGTTGCCCGCGCTGTTGGCCTGTGTCCCATTGCTGCGGATGGCCTCAGGGTCGTAAAAGTTTTCAGCCTTACAATTTGGGCAGTAGCAAAGCACATCGCGCAGTTGCACCAGGGCAGCGCGCCATTCGCTCTCGCGCACGCGTCCATGAAATGGGTCGCTTAGCCCGTCGGTAAAGGCACGAATAAAGAGCTTGTGCAAGAAGTCGGGATAGATGGGCCAAAAGGCGAGCGCATTGTCATGGTAGCCAGGCACAGGGCGGTTGCGGTCGTCGTTTGGGTCATAGATAAAGAGCGGTTCTGTGCCATAGAGCTTGGTCATGGCGGGCAGGTCAAAGCAGTGGATGGCTGCCTCGCGCGCGCCTTCCAGCGGGTGATGGTTCATGAGCAGATAGAAGAGCAGCACCGCCAGCGAAAATAGATCAGTCTGCGTGCTGGGCGTGTTATCGCCGCGCACAATCTCCGGGGCCATAAAGCGGGCTGTGCCGCCGATGGCTCCCTGCTGACCGTCTACATCGACGTTGTCGTTGTCACAAATGCGAACCTCGCCTGTGGCGGGGTCAAAAAAGACATTGCCGAAGGAGATGTCGCGATAGCACAGCCCTTTGGCGTGGAGTTGGAGATAGCTGTGGGCCAATTCAAAGCCGATGGTGGCGAGGGTGAGCAAGCTAGGCTCTACCCGGCGCGTGACCAGATCGGCCAGGCCCTTGAAGTTTGGCTCGCGCAGCGCCATGAGATAGCCAAACCCGGCGACTCCGGGCGCATTGACAATCTCCAGGGGCCAGAGAAAGCGGTCGCTGGGCGCGCCGAGTTGGATGGCTTTTTCCAGCCGTTCGCGCAGCCGTGGGTCCTGGCGCAGATAGTGGGGGAAGAACCACTTTACCGCCAGCGGCTGCGATTGGAGCGCGACACGATAGACTTCGCCTTGCCCACCGCCGCCCAAGAACTGGTCGACGGTCAGCAGCATGCGCGATGTTTTGCTTTGGACAGTCTGCCCGACGTTCAGAAGTTGGTTCATATTTTTGCCTGTCTGTTGTTGGCGACATTATAGCATCTCTCGCAGCTTTTGTTGAAGCGGCATTTATGCGAAAGGGTTTTCGGTCTGTTTTCTGGGAATCGCCTGTTCTCATACTGAAATAGGCCCGATTCTCTGGTAGGTTTGACGGAAGGTAGGTGGCGGTGTAGGATGGATGACCGCGACATACGCTCTATTTTGTTCCTCACAGAAACTGCATCCACACAGGGACTTTTTCCTTATAGGAGATAGAACTGATGACTTCCAATCCTCTTGCGTGGATTGAAGATGAACTAGAACAGTTGCAAAAGGCTGGGCTGGCGCTCAACATTCGCACCCTGGAATCCCCAATGGATGCCTGGGTGACGATTGACGGGCGGCGGTTGCTCAACTTTTGTGCGAACAATTACCTGGGGTTGGCAAATCACCCACGGATGCGCCGGGCCGCGCAGGAGGCCATTGAGCGTTTTGGCGTTGGGCCCGGCGCTGTGCGCGTCATTGCCGGGACAACGGCACTGCATATTGAGTTGGAAGAACGGCTCGCCGCGTTTAAGCATGCTGAGGCGTGTATTACGTTTCAAAGCGGTTTTATGGCGAATCTGGCGACTGTGCCTGCCCTGATGGGCGCGGAAGACCTGATCTTCTCCGACGAATTGAACCACGCCAGCATTATTGACGCCTGCCGCCTGAGCCGGGCGAAGGTGGTGCGCTACCGCCACAATGACGTAGACGATCTGCGCCGCCAAATCGACACGGCGAGTGGCTACGGGCGCGGCATGATCATCACGGATGGGGTTTTTAGCATGGATGGCGATATTGCGCCGCTCGATGCGATCTGCGAGGTGGCGGAGGCGAATGGGCTGATTTTGATGGTGGACGATGCCCATGGCGAAGGTGTGTTGGGGCGCGGGGGGCGTGGCATTGTCGATCACTTTGACCTGCATGGGCGCGTGCATGTCGAGATCGGCACGTTGAGTAAGGCATTTGGCGTGGTTGGGGGGCTGGTGGCGGGCAAGCGTTCGATTGTCGATTGGCTGCGACAGCGGGGTCGACCCTTCCTCTTTTCTTCGGCCATGACCGCGCCCGATGTGGCTGCCTGTATTGAGGCGGTCAATATGCTGGAGGAGTCGGAGGAGTTGGTGCAGCGCTTGTGGCGCAATGCTGAGGTTATGCGCCAGGGATTGGTGGCGCTCGGTTTTGATACGGGGGAGAGCGCAACGCCCATCATTCCCTTGATGTTGGGCGAGGCTGCGCTGGCACAGGACTTTAGCCGCCGCCTTTTTGCTGCGGGCGTCTTTGTGACGGCGACGGTCTATCCCACCGTACCGATGGGCAAGGCGCGCCTGCGCGTGATGAACTCGGCGGCACATAGTCCCGAAGACCTGGACAAAGCATTGGCGATTTTTGCCCAAGTAGGTCGTGATCTGGAGGTCATTGACTAGCCCATGCGTAAGCGCGCAATCTTGATCACGGGGGCGAGTGGCGAAGTAGGGCAGGCGTTGATTCGTGAACTGGCGGCGGAGAACCGGCTGGTGAGCCTTGACCTGGCCGCGCTGCCCACCGAGCTAGAGAGCCAGAGCACGCATGTGCAGGGGGATTTGCTGGATACACACTTGTTGACCCGTTTGGTCAGCGAATATGAGATCGACGTGATCTATCATCTGGCCGCGCTGCTTTCGACCCGCGCCGAGATTACGCCGGAGATGGCGCATGAGGTCAACGTCGAAGGGACGCTGGGCTTGTTGCGTTTGGCGGCGGAACAGAGCCAGTGGCGTGCCCAACCGATCCAGTTTATCTTTCCAAGCTCGATTGCGGTCTATGGGATGCCGGATCGCGAAAGCAAAAACCTGTATGCGCGCGTGCGTGAGTTTGAATGGAATCAGCCGCGTACGATGTATGGCTGTAACAAACTCTATTGTGAAATGTTGGGCTCCTACTACAGCCGTCATTACCGCCAGTTGGCGGCGCAAAAACCTGTTACGCTGGATTTTCGTTGTGTGCGCTTTCCGGGGCTGCTCAGCGCCTTTACGCTGCCTGCGGGCGGCACCAGCGACTATGGGCCGGAGATGATCCACGCGGCGGCGCGGGGAGAGCCGTATGACTGCTTTGTGCGTGAGGACGCGCGTATTCCCTTTATGGCGATGCCGGATGCCGTACATGCCTTAGTGGAACTGGCGCATGCGCCGGTTGAGGCGTTGCGCCGCCAGGTCTACAATGTGACGGGCTTTAGCCTCTCCGCCGCGCAGATTCGTGACCGGGTACAGGCAGCCTTTCCTGCGGCAGAGATTCGCTTTGCGCCAGACCTGAAGCGGGAGGCGATTGTCGACAGTTGGCCCGCCGACATTGATGATACAGCGGCGCGTTTGGAGTGGGGCTGGTCGCCCGCCTATGATGTAGAGCGCGCCTTTAATGAGTACCTGCTTCCGAATGTGCGCCAGCGATACCAGCGCGCGGTTGCAACCTGATCATAGGATCGAGATTAGGATTAAGATGAAGCCTGCGGATTTGGCACCAGCAAGCGCGCGTAATGGCACATGGTTTGTGCTGATGGCTGCGGTCTGTTGGGGAACGACGGGTACGGCACAGGCGTTTGCTCCAGAGGGAGCGACACCGTTGGCCGTGGGCGCTGTACGCCTGGCTGTCGGTGGGATGGCACTCTTGCTGTGGGCGCTGCTGCGGCGATCCTTCCACTCGGGGCGACCGTGGCCGTTGGGGGCAACCCTGAGCGCGGCGGTTTGCATGGCTGCCTATCAACTTTGCTTTTTTGCGGCTGTGGATCGGACGGGCGTGGCCGCGGGAACGGTGGTCGCCATCGGCAGCGCGCCGGTATTGGCGGGTCTGCTGAGTTGGCTGGTGAACGGCGATACACCGGGCTGGCCCTGGGCAGCGGCGACGCTCTTGGCGACCCTGGGCTGTGCCTTGTTGGGGCTGAGCGGTGGCAGTGTGACGATTGATCCCATTGGCATTCTTCTGGCAATCGGTGCGGGGGCTTCGTATGCCATTTATGTGCTTGCTTCTAAAGGGCTTGTGGCGGCACAACGCCCAGAGGCAGCGATGGGTGTGGTCTTTGCGCTCGGCGCGCTCTTGTTGACGCCCCTTTTTTTCTGGCAGGATTTTGGTTGGTTGGCTGAAGCGCGTGGGCTGGCTGTGGCGCTGCATCTGGGACTGATCACGACGGCACTGGCCTATGCGCTCTTTGCCGAAGGGCTTACGATTACGCCTGTGGCAACGGCTGTTACCTTGACTTTGGGCGAACCGCTGACCGCGACCCTGTTGGGTGTGCTGGTGCTGCGCGAGTCGCTCAATGGGATGGCGCTGGTGGGAATGGCGCTGCTACTGGCGGGGCTGCTCATCTTGGCAATGTCGGCGCGGCGGTCGGTGCAGCGAATACCAGTGGCTGAAAAAGCTGCTTTGTGACGGTATCGTGACCGTCACTCAAAGGGATGCGGGAGGCAGGTATGGTGGAGCGATGGTGCATGCAGTCGCTGCCGGTGGTCGGGTTCGTTGTAGCGCTCGCCTATGGGTTGATGGGCGAGATCTTCTTTCAACAGGCAAGCGATCTCCTGCTTGGCACGCTCAGTATTAGTTTTCTCTTTCTGATTCCGGTGGGCGTTGGTGCGCTGACCGTGGCGCTAGCATCGGCGTCGTGGCGCAGTTCCTGGAGCTATGCTGTTTTTGCGCCCTGGGTTGCCTGTGGGCTGTTGGGCGTGGCGGTTCTGATCCTGTCGATGGAAGCCTGGATCTGCGTGGCAATGGGGTTGCCGCTCTTCTTTGTGATGTCGAGCTTGGGCGGCGTGATCATGCGTTGGTGGTTTACGCGCAAGCAAGGCGGGGGCAATTCCAGCTTTCTGGGGATGCTGTTGTTGATGCCGCTTCTGTTCTCGCCGCTCGAAGCACAGTGGCAGTCGCCTACGGTTGTGCGTGAGGTCAAGAGTGCGGTGCTGGTGGCTGCGCCTGCGGAAGTGGTTTGGGCAGAGTTTGTGACGGTGCCAAAGATTCAACCGGAGGAAGAACGCTTTGCCTGGTTTCAGGCCGCAGGATTACCCCATCCGGTTGAAGCTAGGCTGGATCAGCCTGGAATCGACGGTGTACGCTATGCCTCCTATGACAATGGCATGAAGGTGATTGAGCCGGTGCAGGTGTGGGAGCTTTATGATCGCTATCGTTTTGGTGTGCTGCTCGACCATGAAAATTCGCAGAGAACGCCGCTGTGGAGTGATGTGGCTGGAGAGCATTTGCAGGTGGAGTGGGTCGAGTATCAGATAGAGCCGATTTCCAGTGAATTGGTGCGTTTGCACCTGACAAGCCGCTATGCGTTGACGACACCTGTGAACCTGTATGCGTCGGCGTGGGTCGATTTCTTGTTGGGCGATTTTCAATCCTATATTCTGGATGTGGTAACGGGACGTGCGGAGCGGGCTGGCATCCTCACCAGTACAGGCGTAGGCGCAACCCTACAAATAGACTAGACACGAAAAGAAGGGGACTATGGAACGAACATCGATTGATCCGGCGACTCACATGGGGCGCGTGGCGCTGGTTGTGGCAGATTTGGCGCGGTCGCTGGCCTATTACCAGGAGCATATTGGGTTGCAGGCCCTTGACCAATCGCCGGAGCACGCGGTATTGGGGGTGGAAGGGCGCGAGCTTTTGTGGCTGCAAGCGCAGCCGGGGGCCAAGCCCTTCCCGCAGCGCGGCTACAGCGGGCTTTATCACTATGCCATTCTCTTGCCTTCACGCGAGGCATTGGGGGTGACACTGCGCCATTTGGTCGAGATGCAGACGCCGCTCAGTGGGGCCAGTAACCACGGTGTGAGCGAGGCACTTTATCTGACCGACCCGGATGGTCACGGCATCGAGATTTACCGAGATCGCCCGCGCGATGAATGGCCGCGGCGTTCTAACGGTGAGTTGGCGATGGTGACGGATCCGATTGATGCACAAGGTGTCCTGGCTGCGGGGGACGGCGTTGCATGGGAAGGGATACCCGCGGGTACGGTCATGGGGCATGTGCATCTGCATGTGTCGCAACTGCAACCAGCGGAAGCCTTTTATGTGAATACGGTGGGCTTTGACCTGATCCAGCATTTTGGGGGGCAGGCGGCCTTTGTTTCGGCTGGGGGCTATCATCATCACCTGGGGATGAATGTTTGGGCCGGGGTGGGTGTGCCACCGGCGAGGGATGAGATGGCGCGCTTGCTCTGGTATGAGGTGGTGCTGCCCAACCAGGATGCATTGGATGCCGTTTTGGCGCGGCTGCGCGAGGCGGGGGTTGAGGCGCAGGCGCATGATGGGGGATGGCTGGTGCGCGATCCGTCTCAGAATGGCGTGGTGCTACGCACATGATTTGGCAAGATTGATGAGGGATGATCTGGCGTTGGCCCACCAAGCAGAGATGGCGGCTCGCTATGGTGTGGCGGTGCAACATGCCCATGCGGCATTGGCGCAGGCGCGGCAAGAGCAGGACCCAGCCAGGATGGCGCAGGCACATAAACTGCTGGGTGATATTGCCGCGCATCAAGGCCAACCCAAGCGTGCGCGCCGCCAGTATGCGGCTGGCGTGGACGCTGCGCGTGCTTCAGCGGCGCGGCTCCACGATGCTTCGGCCATGCTTCGCATTCACGTACAGACGCACATGGCACAAGCGGACTTGGCGAATCGCTTTGGCGAGACAGCGCAAGCCATCGCCTTTCTCGAACGTGCAGGCCAAGTGGCGCTGGGGGCTGGCGATGCCGCTCTGCAGGCGTGGGTAGATGCCGGGTTCGCCGGGATGGTGGCACAGAAGGGCGATCCGGCGCGCGGGCTCACACTGCTACGCCAGTCCATTGAGCAGCTTGACGCGCGGGGCGAGCATCGCCGTGCTGGTGTTGCACGCGCCCACTATGCGACACTAGTGGCACAGACAGGGCAACCGGATGTCGCGTTGGCGGAATATCAAAAGGCGTTGGCCCAACAAGAGGCATTGGGCGATGTGCGCGGGGTGGCGCTGACGCAAGGCGCGCTGGCGGGTCTATTGGCCCAGCAGGGAGAGCCGGAAACAGCGCATGATCTGTATACCCGCGCGCTAGAGACGGTGGAGCGCATCGGTGATGTGCATGAGGCGGCAAGTGTGCGCAGCGCGCTGGCATCGCTGGTGGCGCAGATGGGCAGGCCGCGCGAAGCCCTGGCATTGTATGAAGCTGCGCTGCGTGCGGTGGAGGCATTGGAAGATCGCCGCGGGCAGGCTGTTGTGACCCATGCGATGGCTGTGTTGCAGCGGCAAATGGGCGAACCGCAGGAGGCACTGCACCTATACCGGCGTGCGCTGGCTGGCGCAGAGGCAATGGCGGATGTGCGTGGAGTTGCCATTGTCCAACATTCGATGGCTGAACTGCTGGCCGAGTTGGGAGAGCCGCAGGAGGCTATGGCGATTGCAGAGGCGGCACTGGCGACCTTTGAACGGTTGGGGGATCTTCGCGGGGGCGCAATTGCGCGCAGTCACTTGGCCTTTCTGCAAATGCAGTGGGGCAATGAGGAGATGGCCTTGCAGCTCTATCAATCGGCGCTGCGCGACTATGAACAAGTGGGGGAGCGGCGCGGGGTTGCGGTGACGCAGGTGGCAATGGCGACGCTTTTGGCGCGCCAGGGGCGACAACAGGAAGCATTGGCGCTGGCTGAAACGGCGCTGCAAACCCACCAGGCGTTGGGCGATCCGCGCCAAATTGCGCGCGTCCAGGCGACCTTTGCGGAACTGCTGCGCCAGAGCGGTCAGCTAGATGCCGCGGAGCAAGGCTTGCGCGTGGCTCTGGACATCTATACGCGGCTCAGTGACCGGCGGGGCGTCTCGACGACGCAGGCAACATTGGCGCGCATCGTGGCGGAGCAGGGGGATGTCGTTGGAGCAGAACGACTCTATCGCGCCGCTTTGACAGCGGCGAATGAAGCGGATGATACGCGCGGTGTGGCTGTGACGCAGCTTAACTTGGCGCAATGGCTGCATGAGCAGGGGCGTGTCCATGAGGCGCTGCGCTTGGGCTGGCAAGCCTATCAACCACTGCTTGAGTTGGGCTATGAGCAAGATGCTAAGCAAGCGCAAGAGCTGATTGTGGATGTGCGGGCGCGCATGGAGGAAGCGGGCTTTGCGCAGGCATGGAGGGAGATGAGCGATGAGCTGCCGCCGGCGTGGCTTGCTGG
The DNA here is from genome assembly GCA_020846635.1 of Caldilineaceae bacterium. Taxonomy (GTDB): domain Bacteria; phylum Chloroflexota; class Anaerolineae; order Caldilineales; family Caldilineaceae; genus QEUY01. The sequence goes on along the minus strand of JADLDO010000054.1, from coordinate 220,788 downwards.
GGGATGAACGGGTTTCGACTTGTGGTGAAAAGAGCGGAGTAGGCCTAGGAATGAGTGCGGAGACCAATACGATGCAACACTTCAAAAAAGTACAACTCAGTCGCAGGTCCAGGATGCGCGTGGGCTGTTTGGCTTTGCTGGTAGCGCTGGTGGTGCAACTGCTGCCTGTCCAGGTGGCAAGGGCGCAAACCGTCGCTGATGCAGAGACAGCCGTTGATGACGGAACGATCCGCTTTGAGGATTATGTGCTGGAGACGATGGACTACACCTTGCCCAATGGGCTGCGTGTCATTTTGGCCGAGGACAGTTCGGCCCCGGTCGTCGCTGTGGACATCTGGTATCACGTGGGGGGCGCGAATGACCCGGAGGGGCGTTCGGGTTTTGCCCATCTCTTTGAGCATATGATGTTTGAAGGATCGGCCAATATTGCAGATGGCGAATGGGACACGCTGTTGGAACCGATTGGGGCACAGAACAATGCCTATACCGCCAATGATAAGACAGCCTATTGGGAACTGGCCCCCGCGCACGAGTTACCGCGTATTTTGTGGATGGAAGCGGACCGCATGCGCTCGTTGCAGGTGACTGAGGAATCCTATGAGAATCAGCGCGCGGTGGTCATTCAGGAGTACAACCAGCGGGTGGGGAATGCGCCCTATGGCATTGCCAACTTGCGCCTCTTTACGCAGCCAATGGCCGGATATGAACCCTATGCGCGGCCTGTGATCGGCAGTGTCGAGGAGTTGCAGTCGGCCCCCTTTGACGAGGTGAAGGCATTTCACGACACCTACTATAAGCCCAACAATGCTACTCTTGTGGTCGTCGGTGCAATCAACATCGAGCAGGCCCAGGCGTTGATCCAAGCCTATTTTGGCGACATCCCTTCCGGGGAAGAAGTCACGCCCATCCTCAGCGAATATCCTCTGCCGGACGAGTTCCCTGTGCTGGCAACAGACGAGGCGACCGGCTGTTTGGTGGGGAGTGAGGAAGTCATCGTCGATCCATTGGTGCGGATTCCCCGTTGGGCCATGAGCGTTGTGGCTCCGCAGCGCGGCACGCCGGATTACTATGCGCTGAGCGTACTTAGCTCGATTTTGTCGGGTGGGGATAGCAGCCGTTTAGAGCGCAACATTGTGCAGCAAGGCAAGGCAGCAACCGCCTTTGCCGGGCTGAACTCCTTTCTGGGGACGTCGGTCTTTTACAGCGCCATTTACCCAAACACGGGTGACTCGCTGGAGGATATGGCGGCGTTGCTGCAAGCTGAATTGGCAAAGGTACGCACAGAAGGCGTGACCGACGCAGAATTGGCGCGTGTTAAGCGGCAAGTGGTGGTAGGTTCGCTGACGGGGTACCGTTCTTCTGTCTTGGAGACGGCGGAATGGCTGCAAGACGCTACGTTGACCTTTGATACGCCGGACAGTATTCTGACCGAATTGGAGGCCTACGAGGCGGTGACGGCTGAAGATATTCAGCGCGTGGCACAAACCTATCTCTGTGACCGTCCGATCAATGTGCAGCAGACTTTGCAGAGTGGCGAAGAGGTGCTGAGTACCGATGTCGAGGTGGAAGCGGGTGCGCCGGTTACGCCGACGCAAGCGAGCGAGCCGGACGCTTTGGTGCTGCCCGAAAGCGCCATCTCTGCGCTGCCGGAAGGCACTGTCACCAGCAGCGAGGTTCCTGCTCCTTTGGGTGAACCGACCACCAATTTCCCGCCCTTTGTCACCTTTACACTGGAGAATGGGCTGGAGGTGATCTTTGTGGAACAGCACGAAGTTCCCAAAGTGCAGTTGCAGTTGGTGGTGGGTGGTTCGGACAAGGCAGCATCGCCCGACAAGCAGGGTGTGGCGGACTTGATGACGACGCTGCTGACCAAGGGGACTGTCAAGAAATCGGCAGCCACGATTGCCGAGACAATTGAGGCTGTTGGCGGCTCGATTTCAGCGAGTGCCGCGCTGGAGTGGACGGTTGTTTCGGCAGATGCGCTGACAACCGATACCAAGTTGGTATTTGATCTGTTAAGCGAGGTGGCGCGTTACAGCACCTTCCCACAGGCCGAGTTTGATGTTGCCAAGACACAGACGCTTACCTTTTTAGAGTCGGATGCTGTGAATCCCACCAGCATGGCGGATCGCCAGTTTAGCCGGGTCGCCTTTGCGGGTCATCCCTACAGCTATATTGAGACAGCGGAGACGGTCACTTCCCTCACGCGCAACGACATCCGCACCTTCCATCGCACCTACTACCGGCCTAACAATGCCCTGCTGATCATCGTGGGCGATATGACCGCTGACGAAGCGCAGGCACAGGCGGAACGTGCCTTCGGGATGTGGATGCCAGCCGAGGTGCCCGAACTCTTTGACTATCCAGACCCAGAACCCGCCGATACATCGGTGATCTATCTGGTTGATCGCCCGGACTCGGAGCAAGCCACGATTCAGGTTGGCAACATTGCCATTGATGCGCGCAGCCCGGATCGCTATGCGCTCGAAGTGGTCAACTCGCTCTTGGGCACTGGTTCTTCTTCGCGGCTCTATCTTAACTTGCGCGAAGAAAAGGGCTATACCTATGGGGTCTACAGCCGCTTTGCTCGCCCGAATGACAAGGGCACGTTCCGCGTGCTGGGCGACTTTAATCCCGAGACAGCAGGTGCGGCGATTGTGGAGATATTGGCCGAATTGGAGGAGGTTCGGAGCGAAGCGATTCCAGAGGAGGAACTGGAAAACGCCAAAGGCAAGATCATTGGCGGCTTTGCCCTGGCAATGGAGGACCCCAGTGCCTTTGCAAGCCAACTGGCTGTGCGGGCGCTTACCGGCGTGCCGATTGAGGAGTTGAATGAGTACTTACCCAGTATCGAGGCAGTGACCACCGCGGAGGCTGAGCGCGTGGCGGCGCAGTATATTGACGCGGAGAGCCCGATTATGGTGGTGGTTGGCAACGCTGAGGTTCTCAAACCGCAGTTGGAGGAGATTAAGCCGGTGCGCGCCGTGGATGGCGACGGCAATGTGGTGGAGGATGGTGAGTAGCGTTGGTGTAGCCGCGTGAAGTGTTCGAGCGCGAAAACCCTCCCAGAAGCTCAGAAGCTTCCGGGAGGGGGATGGTTCCGGGAAGGGTTAGGACTAGGTAAAGAGAGCGCCGACGCTTTCGCCGGAGTGAATGCGTCGGATGGCTTTGGCGAGGAGCGGGGCGACCGACAGCACAGTCAGGTTCTCGAACTGTTTTTCGGGTGGAACGTGACAGGTGTTGGTGACGATGAGTTCCTGCAGATGGGCATTGCGTAGATTGTGAACCGCCGGGCCACACAGGATGGCGTGTGTTGCGCCGGCAATGACCTGGGCAGCACCCGCTTCGAGCAGCGTTTGTACAGTGGTGATCATGGTGCTGCCGGTAGCGATTTCATCTTCAAAGACCACGGCTGTACGCCCCTTGACATCACCCACCACAAATCCTTGATGCACATCCTGATCGCCTTTGCGTCGCTTATCGATGATTGCCATAGGCAGCCGCAGCCGTTCGGCGATCGCACCCACGCGTTTGGCCCCGCCCGCATCGGCTGCAACAACGACTGCCGAATCAAGCCCGTAATTTTTATTGACATAATCGCTAATGATCGGGATCGCCGTGAGGTGATCTACCGGGACGCTAAAGAAGCCGTGAACCTGGGGCGCGTGCAAGTCCATAGTCAGGACACGGTTCGCCCCTGCCGTGTGGAGCAGATCGGCTAAGAGCCGCCCGGTGATGGAGATGCGCGGCGCATCCTTCTTGTCCGAGCGCGCATACGAGTAGTAGGGGATAACAGCGGTAATTCGTCCAGCGGAGGCACTACGCAGAGCGTCTAGCGTGATCATCAATTCCATAATGTGGTCACTCACCGGATGGGTGAAGGATTGGATCACAAAGACATCGCGTTCGCGTACGTTCTCCAGGACTTGCACAAAGAGATTGTCATTGGCAAAACGCATAATCTCCAATTCGCCAACGGGCAAGTTCAGATGCCGGCAGATTTCTTGGGCGAGGGGATAGTTTGAATTGCCGGCAAAGATTTTTAATTCGTCCTTCATGACGAGGATTCCTTACAAGTCGCAGCACGACATGAGCCGCAGCAGGATGTTCGATGGCTGGGGCGTTCGATGGCTGGGCGCTAGATGGCTGGCGTTAGATGTCAAGGTCGGCATAAATGCGTTGGATGGCATCACTGCCATATTTGGCTTCCAGCCGCTTGACGATGAAATGGCCGCGGGCCATCTCCTGGAAATGTTGCATAAAGAGCAGATTGATCGCGGCTCCACTCACCGCGGAGACAACGGGGATAGCCTTCGCCGCGGCTTGGGCCGAAAGATTGACGCTAAAGCGCGAGGCCAATGTGGCTGCCAGGCGCACGAGGGGCGGCGCGCCTTCGGAGACTAATCCCCGCTGGGTGAGGTGGGTGGCAGCGTCGGCAAAGGCTTTGCTCAGTGAACCGCGGATGATCCAATAGCTGCTCTCCGCGGCGTTGTCCTGGGCGCTTGCGCCGCCGAGGGCAAAGACTTCTAGACAGGCCAAACGCACGTCGAGACGAGACAGATCGTGACCTTCGTCGCGCGCGATGTCCGCGATGGCGCGCAGGACTAACGTGGTCGAAATCGGAATTTCGACAGGCAGCGACCAGAGCCCCACAGCACCGCCGATCGCGCCTGATCCGGCGCTGAGCCAGCGGTGCATCGCTTCATGCTTGCCCACCTTGGGGCTTTTGGCGAGGCTGCCAATGGCGATGTCGATAGCACGCAGCAGCGCGGCTTGGGTAATGGCGTGTACACGACCGCTAAAGCGCTTGGGAAGCAGCTTCATGCCTGCTTCCAGCGGCTGTCCAACCAGTGCCGCCAATTCGACGGTGAGGCTGGGTGATTCTAGCTTGCGTTTGGCGACCCGGAGGTTTTCCAGGTCTTCGGCCTCTATGGGTGTGGGAAGCTGTTTGTCGTCCATGCCTCCATTGTACCTACGCCGTGGCAAGTAGATCAAAAGCTGGACCGTCCAATTTGGTGGGCTGAGTTACAAGGCGAAGGTAAAGGAGCGCTCTGTCACCTGGGGTACGGAAAAACAGCGTTTGACAACTCTTGTTTTGTAGCCTAAGATTCGACTCTCAAGTTGAAGGATCTCTCAGCTCCGATCTCGTATTGGCGCGCCGGATGATTTTGTACGAGTTCAACATGCTTGCCGATGCAGGGCCACGCTTTCCAGTGGCTCTCTCAACCCAGGACAAGTAAGACGCATTTAGGTTCCAGCACCTGCACTGCGCTCACATCGCTTCCCGTGTCTGCAAACGTTTAGTTTCACTGTGTGCCAGCCATAGTCAATTATCGCTCCCTCTGGCACGCCCTGGACAAGATTTCACGGTCTATACGGGCTGCACTCGACAGCTTCCCAATTATGGTCAAGTTGCTTCCCGTCCTACGCAAACCTTTCTAAACCGCTACATGTGATCACGTAACAACTGAATATGGTATTGCATCAAACGGCTAGTAGTCAGAAAAAATTACTAGCTTAAAAGAATCCCCATTTGGCTGTTTCAGCCAGAGGCAGGTGGCGACTTGGTGAACGGTGAGAAGTGTTCCCCTGGGCAGACGCATGATGGTTATGCGTTTGATGTTGTTTTGCACCCTGGAATCTCACTCTAGCACTGGCTTGAACGGCGGGATTTGTTTGTAGGGAGTTATCCACGACGCAGACCCTGTGGGAAGGAGAAGGCGAAGAATTGACTCAAGTCATAACGCATTCAAAAGCAGACGGTGTGCGCGCCGGTGCGGATGGACACTATCTACTAGAGGTCAAAAATCTCCGTAAGTACTTTCCGATCAAACGCGGCCTATTCTCGCGGGTCGTAGGCCAAGTCAAGGCCGTCGATGGGGTCAATCTACAGATACGGGAAGGAGAGACATTAGGCTTAGTCGGGGAAAGCGGTTGTGGCAAGACAACCACCGGGCGGGTGCTTTTGCGTACGATTGAGCCTACGGCGGGCGATATCTGGTTTCGAGATAAGGAGATGGGGCGCGTTAATGTAACGGATGTCGAACCCGCGCAATTGAAGAAGGTTCACCGCAACATGCAGATGGTCTTCCAAGACCCCTATTCTTCGCTGAACCCGCGCATGACGCTGCTGCAAAATGTGGGCGAGCCGCTCATCAATCACAAAGTTGCGCGCGGGCAAGAACTAGAGGCGCGTGTCGCCGAACTCCTGCGCGTGGTTGGGCTGCGGCCCGAATATATGAACCGTTATCCCCACGCGTTTAGTGGGGGGCAGCGACAACGGATCGGGATTGCCCGCGCACTGGCGTTGAATCCGCAGTTGGTGGTCTGTGACGAGCCGGTTTCTGCCCTCGACGTATCCATCCAGGCGCAGATCTTGAACTTACTTCAGGACTTGCAGGAACAGTTCGCGCTCACCTACTTATTTATTGCCCATGATTTGAGTGTGGTGGAGCATATCAGTGACCGTGTAGCGGTCATGTATGTCGGGCAGTTGGTGGAAAGCGCAGTGACAGAAGAACTATTCTTAAACCCGCTCCATCCTTATACGGAGGCACTACTGGCCTCTGTACCGAAGCCCAATCCATTTTCCCGCTCCGAGCCGGTGGCGCTGGAGGGGGATGTGGCTGACCCGGCTAACCCGCCCACTGGCTGCTACTTCCATCCCCGCTGTGCCTACAATGATGGCGATCAGTGTGTGCATGTTACACCGGAGTTGCGCGAGATCACGCCGGATCATTTTGCCCGGTGTCATTACGCAGGCCAACTCAAGTTACGGGGTGTGGCATCGTCCATGTCGGCGGGCCAAGTGAGACAAGGAGCAACTGAGCATGCCTGATCGTTCCCCCCTGTTGGAAATTACGGGACTAAAGACACATTTCTTCCTCGAACAAGGCATTGTGCGCGCGGTGGATGGCGTCAATATTACTGTCTATCGTGGGCAGACCGTGGGTGTTGTTGGCGAAAGTGGCTGTGGCAAGTCGGTGATGGCGCGTTCGATCCTGCGGATTGAGCCGCCGCCCGGCCATATTGTGGAAGGGCAAATCCTGTTCCATCAAGCTTTTACGCGCCCTGGCCCGAATAATGGCCCTAGCCCAAACAATAGCAGCAGTATGAGCAGGAGCGTTGATCTGGTAAAACTTGACGCCAGAGGCAAGGAGATCCGCGGGATTCGTGGGGCCGAGATCTCAATGGTCTTTCAGGAGCCTATGACTTCGCTCAGTCCGGTGCATACCATCGGGTCACAGATTGAAGAAGCGATTCTGCTGCATCAGGATGTCTCTGAAGGCGAGGCGCGCACCCATGCGATCAAGATGCTTGAGTCGGTGGGGATGCCCAGACCGCACGACATTATTGATCGCTATCCGCATCAACTGAGCGGTGGGATGCGCCAGCGCGCCATGATTGCGATGGCCCTTTCCTGCCACCCCTCGCTGCTCATTGCCGATGAGCCTACGACCGCGCTCGATGTGACCACGCAGGCGCAAATTTTGACGCTCATGCGCAATCTACAGCAGGAATTGGGCATGGCGATCCTGTTTATCACCCATGACCTGGGGGTGATTGCCCAGATGACCGAATATGTGGTTGTGATGTATTTGGGCGAAGTTGTGGAGTCGGCCACGGTTGGCGAAATCTTCTCTCAACCCAAACATCCCTACACACAGGCGTTGCTGAATTCTATTCCTCAATTGGGTCGCAAATCGCTTGAGGGCAGGCACGACCGTCTCATGGCGATTCAGGGATCGGTTCCCGACCCTTACCAAATTCCCAAAGGATGCCCGTTCCACCCCCGCTGCCCCTACAACGATGGGGATCGCTGTATACGCGAGAAGCCGGCGCTGCGCGAGATTAGCGATGGACATTTCGCCCAGTGTCACTATGCAGAAGAATTAGAGTTGGAAGGCTCTGTCGACCTGGCACAACTGTCTGTCTAAATGTTTACACGCACATAATTACCTCTTGTAAATGGATCCACTTGGCTAGCGGTAACTTATTCTCTCAGACTTACTGTCTGCAATACCCTGCAAGAAAGGAATGTCATGAACGAGAAAACGAGGCGCACTAAGGTTTCACGGAGAGAGTTCATGCGGCTATCCGCCATTGCCGGCGTGGGGGCTGTGGCGGTTGCCTGTGGCGGGAGTGGCGCTGCTCCCGCTGCACCGGTAGAGGAGCCTGCGGCGGCTGTTGGCGCGCAACCTGCGGTGGCAACATCTGCGCCGGTCGCCGTTCCGACTACGTTCAACGAGGCTCCGATGTTGGCCGAATTGGTGGCGAGTGGGGACCTGCCCGCGGTGGATGAGCGGCTGCCCAAGAATCCTCTGGTATCGGTAGGGCTGGATGGTGTCGGTAATTATGGCGGCAATATGCGTAAGGGCTTCAATGGACAGGCGGATGGCGGTTCGGCTGCCCATATGCTCTATAAGGGACTGCTTGACATCAATCATGAGATGCTCACCGTTCCACTGCTGGCCGAGTCTTGGGAAACGAACGACGACGCTACCGAGTTTACGTTCCATCTGCGTGAGGGTCTGAAATGGTCGGACGGCACGCCCATGACCACAGACGATTTTCTGTTCTGGTACAATGATTTTCAGCTAAACAGTGACCTAACGCCTTCGCCGCCCGAATGGCTGACCAGCGTGGTGGATGGCGAGCGCGTTCCCCTGGAGATGACAGCTCCCGATGACCTGACGATCAAGGTGACCTTTAGCAGCCCCAACTCGCTCTTTTACCTCAGCGGCGGCATCGTCAACAACATCCCTGCCATGCCTTCGCACTACCTGAAGCAGTTCCACATCGACTATACCGAGGATCAGGCTGGTCTGGAAGCAGCGGTGGGGGAAGCTGGACTTGGGTCGTGGGCAGAGCTGTTCTTGGCAAAGAACGACGCCCGTCTCAATGTCGAACTCCCCACACATGCGCCCTGGATCCAAGACAACCCCTGGACTGACGAATATGTCACGATGACTCGCAACCCCTACTATTGGGGAGTGGACGAGGCAGGCAACCAGTTGCCCTATATGGATACTGTCTCCTTCCGGCTTTTCCAAGACCCTTCGGTTCTTGTGCTGTGGATCGCCAATGGTGAGATCGACTGCCAATCCCGCCATGTAAACTTTACTGATCTGACCGTTCTGAAGGAGAGCGAGGCGCGCGGTGACTACGCCGTACAGTCCTGGCGCTGGACTGCGGTGCTTGGTATTCACTTCAACATGACGGCCAAAAATCCGCAACTGCGTGAGTTGTTCCAAGAACGAGATTTCCGTATCGCTGTCTCCCTGGGCGTGGATCGGGAGCGGCTCAACGACCTAAACTATGACGGCTTCGGTACCCCGATGCAGTACGGCCCGCCCGTGGAATCACCCTTGTACAGCGAAAAATTGACCAATGCCTATCTTGAATATGATCCGGATCGAGCCAACCAGTTGTTGGACGATCTGGGCTACAGCGAGCGGGATGCTGAGGGGTTCCGGCTCTTCAAGGACGGCAGCGGCGAGCGGATTCGCTGGACGATGTTGGGGGCCGCCCAAGCAAGCGATGATTCGCTTTTGACGTTGGAGTTTCTCAAGGAATTGGGCTTCGACGTGAATTACAGAGGGGTAGACCGTTCGCTGAGTATTGAGCAACACCAGTCGAATGATGTCGAATGCACGATGGGCTTTATGGATCGCAATCTGGTGCCGCTGGCTGATCCGCAAATCTGGATCAAACACACCAACATTGATGATCGTCCGTGGGCCAATGCCTGGACTGCCTGGCGTGTCGATCCCAACCATCCCATCGCCGAGGAACCACCCGCCGATCATTGGATCTGGGATATTTGGAACCTGTGGGATGAGATCCGTTCCAACCCCAATGAAGAGGAGCGTAATGCACTTTTCATGCAGATTTTGGATATCTGGGCTGAGGAACTGCCATCTGTGGGATTTTTGGGCGAAGTGCCGCGGCTGGTGATTGTCAAGAATGGCTTGAAGGGCGTCCATGCCGGTTATCCGTGGGACTGTTGCAGCACGATCTACGAGTATATTATCGATGACACAACCTGGTACTGGGAAGAACCTGAGAATCATACGCTGTAGGCAGATTGGGGAGAGGGCGCGCGCCCTCTCCCCAATTCACGTGACACAGATGTTTAGCTTAGCAGAGAGATCCAGTAGAGGGGCTTATGTTGACTTATGTGATACGCCGAGTTGTGATGATGATCCCAACTTTGTTCGCGATTTCCATCGTCGCGTTTGTCATCATCCAACTGCCACCAGGCGACTATTTGACGACCTACGCGGCCACCTTGCGTGAGCAGGGTGACATTGTGGATAGCTCGGAGTTGGAGAGGCTGCGGGAACGGTATGGGTTGGGGCAGCCTGCCTATGTGCAGTATGCCAAGTGGATCACGGGCATTCTGACGCGCGGCGACTGGGGAGATTCGATGTATTTTCGCTTGCCCGTCAAAGATCTGATCTGGGAGCGGCTGATGTTGACCTTCGTGCTTTCGTTCAGCACCCTGATCGTTAGCTGGCTCATTGCCATCCCTGTGGGTGTCTATTCCGCAACGCATCAATATTCAATCCCAGATTACCTGGTAACAGCGCTCAACTTTATTGGGGCGGGTGTGCCTACGTTTGTGCTGGCGCTGGTGATCATGTGGGTCGCCATGAGCTATATGGGGCTGAGTGTGGGCGGGCTGTTTAGCCCTGAGTATATCAATGCGCCGTGGAGCTGGGCCAAAGTGCTTGATATGCTCGCGCATATCTGGATTCCTCTGTTGATCCTCGCCGTCGGCAGCACCGCGGGCGGTGTACGGATTACGCGCGCAAACCTGCTGGACGAACTCAACAAACCCTATGTGGAAACGGCGCGTGCAAAGGGTGTGGAAGAAACAAAGCTGGTCTGGAAGTATCCTGTGCGGGTTGCGCTCAACCCCTTCTTCAGTACGGTGGGCTGGTCGTTGGCCGATCTGATTTCCGGCGCAACGATTGTCTCCATTGTGCTCAGCCTCCAGACCACCGGGCCTATGCTCTTTACCGCGCTGACAACGCAGGATATGTACCTTGCAGGCAGCTTTATCCTGTTGTTGAGCACGCTCACCGTGATCGGGACACTCTTGTCCGACCTGCTGTTGGCGTGGGTTGATCCCCGCATCCGGCTCGAATAGAGGGAAGATGTGATATGACAACATATAAGAGCGTAACGGCTGTCCCGGATTCGATCCCACACGGGGAAGCAGAAGTCGTGGCCCCAAGCCAGGATGAAAAGGTCTACGTCGCCTCCGCCTGGACGCTGATGTGGTGGCGCTTTCGCCGGCATAAAGTGGCGCTCATCAGCACCGTGATTGTGCTGCTCCTGTACCTGGTGGCGCTTTTTTGCGAATTCGTCGCCCCTTACGATCCAGGGAGTATGTTCAGTAAATACAAGTTCCATCCTCCCACCTCGATTCACGTCGTTGATGCGGAGGGCAACTGGCATATGCCCTTTGTTTACCAGACTGTGCGTGAACTGGATCGAGAAACGCTACGCAACACCTATAACAAGGATACGAGCATCCGCTATCCCGTTCGATTTTTTGTGCGCGGGGAGGAGTACAAGCTTTGGGGTCTTTTTCCCATGAATCGGAAGCTCTTTGGCGTAGATGTTCCGCATGAGGAGCAGGGAGTTTTTCTGATGGGCACAGATCGCCTGGGGAGAGATATGTTCTCGCGGGTGATTTATGGGGCGCGCATCTCCTTATCGGTCGGGCTTGCGGGCGTGCTGGTGAGCTTGGTGCTGGGTATCTTTCTCGGCGGCGTTTCAGGCTACTATGGGGGGGCTGTCGACAACATCATCCAGCGCGTGATCGAGTTCTTGCGTTCGATTCCGAGTATCCCTTTGTGGATGGGGCTTAGCGCGGCGCTGCCAACCGGCTGGTCGGTGTTGCAGATTTACTTTGGCATCACGCTGATCCTCTCCTTCATCGGTTGGACAGGCATGGCGCGCGTGGTCAGGGGTCGCTTCCTGCAACTGCGCGAGGAGGACTTTATCACCGCGGCCAAGCTGTCGGGTGCGAGTGAAATGCGCTTGATCGTGCGCCACATGCTGCCCTCTTTTCTCAGCCACATTATCGCCGCGTTGACGCTGTCGATACCGGGAATGATCATGGCTGAGACGTCCTTGAGCTTTCTGGGGCTGGGGCTGCGCGAACCGGTCATCAGTTGGGGGGTGCTGTTGCAGGAGTCGCAGAACGTGGGAGCCGTGGCTGTTTCGCCGTGGATCATGGTGGCTCCCGCCGCGATGGTTGTGATTTCTGTTTTGGCTTTTAACTTCATGGGCGATGGCTTGCGGGATGCCGCAGACCCGTATGCCCATTGATCTGTACGAATTACTAGGTTCTAAGCGTCACGTAGGCACTGACCATACTCTGTTCAGATCGATCCACATCAATCCACTCTAAATCGGTATCACCAATAGGAAGAGGATTAGGCATCGTATGGCACGCAAATTGAAGCTAGCCCTGATCGGCTTGGGGAGACGCGGACGAGGTTCACATCTGCCGGTTTACGCAAAACTCAAGGATGTCTTTGATTTTGTCGCGGTCTGTGACAAGGACGAAGCGGCGCTTCAAGAGGTCGCAAAAGAGCATGGCGTCAATACCTACAGCCGTGTGCAAGACATGGTGAAACATGAGGATTTGGACGTTGTCGATGTGGTCGTTCCGGGTGATGCCCACCATCCGATCTGCTGTTATTTGGCGGATGCGGGCATCAACATGATGGTGGAAACGCCGATTGCCCCGACGCGACCGATGGCCGATCTGATGATCGAAGCCGCGGCTCGCAACAACGTCAAACTTGAGGTGGCAGAGAATTATCATCGTACGGCAATGGCGCGCTTCCAGGCGAAGGTGATCGAATCAGGCGTGATCGGCGAGGTAGGGCGCATCTACCGAATTTTTTATGAAGGTGGTTATCATGGCATGAGTATGCTACGTTTGCTCGCCGGAAGTCCGCCCAAGTCGATTCTGGGTATTACCCAAGTGACCCCGGTTGTGCCGATCATCGACCGCATGAAGCGCCGCCACACGGAGGAAAGATGGGTCAATAGCTATCTTGAGTTTGAGAATGGTGTGGCGGCAACGATGATGTATTCGAATGTGATCCATGCGCGTTCTCTGGGTCGCAAGGCGACCGGCATTTCGCAGATTGACGGCACAAAGGGCGCAATTGTCGACAACACCGTCTATTACACGTCCCCCGCGGATTATGAGAATGGCGCGCAGGCGACTGCCTATGAGCCTCAATTGTCCTTTATCGAGGTGAATGGCAGCCAAGTCCTCGACCGGATCTCGCTTGAACTCCCTGAACAGACCATTACCTGGCAGAACCCGTATGCCGCGCTGGGCGTTGGTGAAAACAATGGCCGCGGCATCGATATGGCCGATCAACTGATGAGCATCGCCAACGCTGTTCTGAATAACACCGAGCCGACCTATGGCGCACAGGCAGGCAGGTTGGACGAGGAGATGTCCCTGGCTGCCTCCGAATCTGCCTTGATGAACAAACAATCTTTGTCGTTTCCTCTGAACTCTCCTTCCAAGACAGAAGAGCAGATGCACGCTCGATTCAAAGAGAACTATGGTCATGTGTACACCGACATCGAGCCGCTGCTAGACGTTTTCTATCCACGGCAGTAAACCCACTAGAAGTGAGACCGACAAACGATCATGAGTACGCTCTATTTCGAGAAGATCTCCAAGCTCGACCGGGAGTTGGAACCTGTGTCGGTGAGTATTCCGCTTGGACGAGGTCGATTGGCTCCTTCCCAACATCTGGTCATTTACGATGGCGAGCGCACACTGCCCACCCACCAACGTGTGCTGGCGCGCTGGGATGACGAGAGTGCCAAGTGGCTGCTGATCCACTTCCAACCGGATCTGCCGGGCAACCGGGATAAGACGCTGCATTTCTCTATCGAAGAGGGAGTCGATGCCGCGCCCCCTCCTATGGCTGCGGTGACTGTGCAGGAGAGTGCGGAAGGCATGGTGGTAAACACCGGCCCCTTGTCGTTCACGATTCCTAGAGAGGGGTTTCTGCCGGTTCGGGATGTGCAACTGAACGGCACGAAGCTCTGGGATGAGTCACCCTTCCAGGGCTTTGCCTTGCGTTGCAGCGGCAAGACCGCGACCAGCGCGCTGGGGCCTGTCGAGTTGACTGTCGAGGAGGCTGGCCCGCTGCGCGCCGTGGTATTGCTGCGCGGCAAACATCGCACGACTGAGGGGCAGGAGTTTATCGAACTGCGCGGGCGGGTGACAGCGTATGCGGGCAAGCCCTATATTGAGGTTGAACATCAGTTTATCCATGCCGAAGAAGAACCCGAACTGGCGCTGGAAGCTCTGCAATTTGTCTTTCGGTCTGTTGCCCAGGGTACGCCTCGCCTGGCGCTGGGGGAAGGTTACTATCGCACAGCCATCCAGCAAGGGGAACAGCCGCTGGAAATGGCGCTGACCGTGGAGACGATGCTCTACCAATCGAATGAGCATTTCATCGACTCCTTTTATGGTGATTTCTGGGTCGATTGGCGCGATGAGCAAGCTGGTCTTACGCTTTCCGTTCATCAGGCACACCAGAACTTTCCCAAGACATTGCGCGTGGAGCCGGAGGGGATCGTCTGTTCGCTCTATCCAGACGACGCCGAGCATGCCCCCCTGTTGCAGGGGATGGCAAAGACCCATCGCCTGCAACTCCACTTTCACGCGCCGGATACGCCTATCGAAGAATGCAGTGTACGCAGTCTTCAATTCCAACTGCCGGACCGTCCCTCGCTGCCTCGTTCCTGGTTTCGCGACAACAATCCGTGGGTTGAAACCTTCTTTCCCGAACAGTTGCCAGGACGGCTGATTACCTTTTTCAATGAACTACACGACAGCCGCCCCAAAGCATTGGGCATGTTCCACTTCGGCGATGCGCCCGATGCGAACTATACAAACCAGGGCCGGGGACGCGGCGAGAATGTGTGGGTCAACAACGAGTATGACCGGCCCCACTGTTGCGCGCTCTACTATGGCCTCACAGGGCAGCGCCGGGTGCTGGATTCGGCATTGGTCTGTGCGCGGCATTGGCTCGACGTGGACCTGTGCCATTACAGCCCCGATCCGCTCCTGCATGGTGGCTTGAAGATCCACACGCGCTATCATGTGACGGGGCGTGTGACGCCTTCGCATGAATGGACTGAGGGTTTCCTGGATTATTACTTCCTCACCGGACGTACGGAGGGTCTGGATGGTGCGCGCTCGGTGGGCGATAACATTATGCGCCATATGGCGCGCCCGGAGATGCGCCAACCCGGCGACGCTGCCGTACGAGAGGGTGGTTGGGCGCTGCGGGCAATGGTAGGGCTTTATTTGGGGACTGGAGAGGAGAGATGGCGCGCAGAAGCCAAACGGCTCGTCGAGATGTTCCTGCTTTGGCGTGACACCTATGGCGCGCTGCTGGCTCCCTATACCAGCCACAGTATGCCGCGCGTCCCCTTTATGATCTCGCTGACCGTCAATTCATTTTCTCGCTATCTTCTCATCGAGGACGACGAGCGGGTGAAGCGGTTGATCGTAGAGGTGGTGGACGATCTGCTAGAGCATTGTCTTGGGGCCGACGGTATCTTCTTCTACAAGGAGTTGCCCTCATTGCAGAGAACTGCGCCCACACCGCACGCGCTGGAGGCATTGACCCATGCCTACCGCATCACCAATGATGATCGCTATCTTCGTATCGCCGCGCGCCAATTTGCGGCGTTGGCCGAACAGCCAATTGGCGCAGGCCCGGCGGCGAAGTACCTGGATGCCAGCGGCGCTGTGATTGCCGGTCGAGGTGGCGGGCGCATCTTTGCTGATAAGTACATCTCGATTCTTCTGTTTGCCGGTGCAGCATCGCCGGCTGGCCTTCTGGATTGGTATGAGTATCCATTTTTGTCCACATCTATCTTGACCTCCACTCATTAGAAATGGAGTTATCCGGCATGGCTGAGATGCAGAGCCGTTATTCTATAGAGGCGCAGGTACAGGCTGGGCCTGTGGGTCGATTGAACGCACTTGCTTCGGTTGCGCTCGATCCTCAGCAGTTGTTGTGGCATGCTGAGGAGCAGGGCCGTTTTGATCCGCGCTTACTAGAGGTATACGAAATCGACGAGAAGAACACGCTGGTGCGCCAAGCGCCTGCCCAGATCGACAATGGCATCCTGACGTGGGTCGTAGAAGGAGATTTCCCTGCCCGCCAGGAGCGCCGCTATCGCATCGGGCTGGACACAGAGGATTCGCCTGCTGTGCAGACACTCGGAAAGCCGGTCTTTAAGGATCGGGTGATCCTGACCGACATGGGGAAGGAACTGCTGGTTTCCCAAAACCAGACGGAATTGGGACGTTACCAATATCGGGATGTGTGGAAGCCTTTCTTCTCGCCGCTCTATGGGCCACAGGGCAATGTCGTGCGCGATATTGAGCGGGAGCATCCCCACCAACATGGGCTCTATATTTCCTATGGGGGGGAGGATTGCCTGGGTGTCAACATCTGGTCAGAGGAGGAGTCCTTGCGCCCGCCGCTGGGGCCGTCTGGGAAGATGGCGCACGATGGCTTTGAGCGTATCGAATATGGGTGGGTGTATGGAAAGTTTGTGCAGCGGTTGAATTACTTGAAGCCGGGTGGCTATCCCTTTGCGCGCGAGCTGCGGACGGTGCATTTCTATGCGCCGAACGCCACGACACGCATCGTCGATTGGACCCTGCGCCTTGAAGATCCGGCGGACACCGGCAACCGGCGCGTGGCATTGGCCTGCCGCGTCGCCAACTCGATACGCGTGCGCGATCTTGCACAAAAGAGTACAGATGGTATGATGGGCATATTACGGGAGAATGGCGGCAAGCTTGAGAACTCCGAGGGCGGTATTGGGGAGTTGGCCTCGCGCAGCGGCGAGTTTTCCTGGCTGGATTTCTCGGGGCCTGTGGAGAATGGAACCGATGGCATTGCGCTCTTTGGTCATCCGAGCAATCCCGGCGGCTCCGGCAAATATAGCTGCCGCGAGTATGGCGTCTTCACCGTAGGTCTCTCCTACCCAACCGAAGGATTTGCGCGTGGCGGGGCAGCCACGTTCCGCTATCGAGCCTTTATCCACGCCGGTGACGCTTCCGAAGGGGGTGTTGCACAAGCCTACGCAGATTATGTGCATCCCTGCCGGGTCGTGCTTGGCAAGGAGATTCATCGCCAATAGGCACTACGAATCAGGAACTAACGTAGCGCCCTTACGGGGGCATTTAGCGCAAAAATGGGCCTCGTTTCACTCGAACGAGGCCCTTCCAATATGAACACTTCTACTATGAACACATCCCATGTGAACAAAGGAGTTATGCATGATTGACCTGGACGCGCTCACCCAAAAGTGCGCCACTGTGATGGAGTTTGCGGGCAAGCAACTGCGCCACCTCATTGAGACTCATCCCGATTACTTTCCCATGTATACCGTCAATGGCAAATGGAAACATGAGGGTGCCGCGTGGACGAATTGGTGTGAAGGATTCCTGGGCGGGCAGTTGTGGCTGCTTTATAAGCACACGGGTGATGCGTATTGGCGGGAGAAGGCAGAGCATTATTCGCGTCTGGTGGAGCATCGCAAAGATGACTGCAACGTGCATGATCTCGGCTTTGTGCTCTGGTCAACCTATAAGCGCTGGTATGACCTGAGCGGCGATGCGGCTTTGAATGAGGTGGTGATTCATGGCGGCAAGACCATGAGCCTGCGCTTTAAGGAGAAAGGGCAATATCTGCGCTCGTTTGTTGCGGATGAAAGCCTGTTTATTGATATTATGATGAATGTAGGCATCATTTTTTATGCGGCACAACAAACGGGCGACGAGAACCTGCTGCGGATTGCTAACCAGCATTGCCTGACCACGCGCAAGTATATTACGCGCGGGGATGGCAGCACCGCGCATGAGGGGATTTTTGATCTGGAGACGGGGGAGTTCTTGCGACAGACGACACACCAGGGCTGGCGCGGGGATTCGTCGTGGGCGCGGGGCTTGACCTGGGCGCTCTATGGCTTTGGCACAGCCTATCGCTTTACCCAAGATGCGCGCTACTTGCAGACCGCTGAGGATTGTGCCAACTTCTACATCGAGCGCACCCCTGCAGATGGTGTGCCGCCCAATGATTGGGATGAGCCCAACTCGCCCTATCCTCACGAGAGTTCAGCCGCGGCCATTGCTGCCAGCGGGTTGCTGCAACTGGCTCAATTGACAGGTGATGTGGCGCGCGGGCGTGCCTATCGCCAATATGCCTATCAGATTTTGGACACGCTGACCGGGCCGGATTTTCTGGCGGTTGATACGCCTGGTTGGGAAGGGATTCTCAAGCAGGGCATGTACCACCAGCGGCTAGGCTTAGGCGTCAACGAGAGCGTCATGTGGGGCGATCACTTCTTTTTGGAAGCGGTCAGCAAGGTATTGGGCCATGAGTGAGCCGCTTGGCAGCCCGGTTGCGCTTGTCACGGGCGCAAGCCGGGGGATCGGTCGTGGGATTGCGACGGCATTGGCCGCACAGGGCTGGACAGTCGTGATCAACTACCGGGGCAATGTAGATGCCGCGCAAGAAGCCGCCGAGGCTGTCACTGCGGCGGGCGGGCGCAGCCTGGTCGTGCAGGCGGACATTGGCGACGCGGCAGATCGGGAAAAGTTGGTGCGGGTGACGCTGGATACCTTTGGACGGCTGGATCTCTTGGTGAACAACGCAGGCATGGCCCCGCGCCAGCGCATGGATTTGCTGGCAACCACCGAGGCTTCCTATGACGAGGTCATGGGTGTGAACCTAAAGGGGCCATTTTTCCTGACGCAGCACGTTGCCAATGCGATGATTGAACTGATCCGGCAAGGGCTGATTGACCAACCCAAGATCATCAATATTGGCTCGATGAGCGCGTATACGGCCAGTGTCAACCGGGGAGAGTATTGCATCTCGAAGGCTGGGTTGGGCATGATGACCGCGCTCTTTGCCGACCGGCTGGCAGAATATGGTATCTTGGTTTATGAAGTGCGCCCAGGCGTGATTGCCACCGATATGACGAGCGTGGTCAAGGCGCGCTATGATGCGCTGATCGATGGCGGGCTGACGCCTGTGAAGCGGTGGGGTGAGCCGGATGATGTGGCGCGCGCGGTGCTTGCGATTGCCCAGGGCTATCTGCCCTTTTCCACCGGCGAGGTGATCAACGTCGATGGTGGCTTCCATTTGCGCCGCCTCTAGGGGCTGGGCCGCAAGCTATACTCTTATCATAATACGCATAGACAAGTGCTGAATGAACCGGGTGAAAGAATGAAAATTCGTCGTGTGGCGACGTTGCGCAGCCGGGATGATCTCCATGCCCATTGTCGCGCATTAGGAACCGAACTGCCTTGTGATGCAGAGATGGACAAGGGCAAAGAGGCCCCTTTGGCCCAGCCCCTTGTCTATGGGGAGCGGGTGATTGGCAACCGCTTTGCGGTGCTGCCGATGGAGGGGTGGGACGCGGAGCCGGATGGCAGGCCCAGTGATCTGGTGCGGCGGCGCTGGTCGAACTTTGGGCGCAGTGGGGCCAAGCTGATTTGGGGGGGAGAGGCAGCGGCAGTGCGCCCCGATGGGCGAGCCAACCCGAACCAGTTGATCATCCACGCTGATACAGCGGAGGAGATCGCCGGGCTGCGTGAACAGTTGGTGCAGACGCATGTAGAACACTTTGAGCGCAGCGATGACCTGTATATCGGGTTGCAGCTAACCCATTCGGGCCGCTTTGCTCGACCTGCGGACAAAAAGCGCTTGGCCCCGCAGATCCTCTACCACCACCCACTGCTCGACGCCAAGTTCGGGCTGAATGACGACTATCCACTCCTGCATGATGACGAGATCGACCGGCTGATTGAGGATTTTGTGGCATCGGCGGTGTTGGCACAGCAGGCGGGCTTTGATTTTGTCGATGTGAAACATTGTCATGGCTATTTGGGGCATGAGTTCTTGACCGCGGTGGATCGCCCCGGCAAATATGGTGGGAGCTTTGAGAACCGTACCCGCTTTGTGCGTGCGGTGACAGAGGGCATCCGCGCGGCAGCGCCGGGGCTGGAGATCGGTGTGCGGCTGAGCGCGTTTGACTTTATTCCTTTTCAACCGGATGTGGAAAATGAGCGGCAAGGCAAGGCTGTTGCGTATGCGGGGCGCTATCCCTATGCCTTTGGCGGGGATGGCAGCGGCGTAGGTATAGACTTGACCGAACCGCTGGCCTTTCTGGACTTGCTGGCAGAGTTGGGGATTCGCCTTGTCTGCATAACAGCGGGCAGCCCTTACTATAATCCTCACATTCAACGCCCTGCGCTCTTTCCGCCCTCCGACGGCTATCAGCCACCCGAAGACCCGCTGGTGGGAGTGGCGCGCCAGATTGCGATCACAGCGGCGCTTAAGGCAGCGCGGCCCGACATGATCATGGTCGGCTCCGGCTATTCCTATTTGCAGGATTGGCTTCCCTATGTGGCGCAGGCTGTGATTCGAGCCGGGGGCGCTGATTTTGTGGGTTTGGGGCGTATGGTCTTGTCCTATCCTGACCTGCCCGCTGATGCGCTGGCAGGCAGACCGTTCCAGCGCAAACGCATCTGCCGCACCTTTAGCGACTGCACGACAGCGCCGCGCAATGGCTTGATCTCCGGCTGTTATCCGCTCGACCCCTATTACAAGGCGCGTCCAGAGGCCGAGACCTTGATTCAACTCAAGGCTGCACTGTAAGGCACTGATGGCATGAGTGAGTTGTTGGAAGAATTACCACCTGCACATTTAGAGTATCCGCTGCGTCATGGGGCTGTGGGCGATTGGCTGGTGCTGGGGCCGATCCAGGTGCCGCTGGCAAAGCTCAAAGCTGTCCAGGATCGAGCGGCGCGCCTGCACGCGCTGCGCGCGGAGTTGGCGGCTGTGGAGGAGATCACGCAGTTGCCCTCCGAGCGCGCCACCTGCGTGGTGGCGATGGACTACGGTACTGTGCATGAGGCTGTGTGGCGCGTGGTGAACACGCTTGAGGATCGAAGGGTGGACCTGGCGCAGCGGGTGATAACCCCCCATGCGCTCTTTGCCTGGGCCTATGCCCAGGTCGTATTGCCAAGCCGCGTCCATGCGTCGCTGATCCTGGCAACGGCAAGCCCGGTTGAAGTCTGGATCAACGGCGAATTTGTGTTTGCATACGATGAACTGCCCGACCAGCCGACCGACCTGCGCTTTGTGGCGACCCTGGACGAAGGCACCAACGAGATATGGGTGCGCGTTGCCACTGCGGGACAGGGCGATCTACCCCTGATGCTTTCGCTGCGGATTCCGGGGATAGAGGGGGGCGTGGTCACGCTGCCTACATCGCTGGAGCCGGTGAAGCGGCGTCAAAAGCTGGTTGCCGTCATGGATCTTGCCTATCTATCGCAGGACGTCTATGCCCGTAAACAGCGCATAATCGTGCGTTGGCCCACGGAGATGCAGATGGTCGATGCGCTGTCGGCACGCCTGCAAACCCCCGCTGGACGCATCGTTGGCGAGGCCAACCCTATGATCCAGAGGGGGGCGAAGGTCGATTTTGGCGAGGCGGCGCAGTTTCCCGATGGTGCATATGAAGTGCTGTTACAGCCTCAATTTGAAGAATACTATGTGCAAAATATGCGCGTGCAGCGACGGCTGCCCTTGCAGATACGCAACGGCAAGTGGTCGCTGGTCTATCATGGCACAGATGCCGAGCGGCGTCAGGAGGCGCTAGAGGATGCGGCGCGGCGCACAGGGGATATCAGCGCCGAGATTGCCAAAGGCGCATTGGGCAAGTGGGACGCCTTGAACCATGAGGTGATTGAGCGGACACTGGCCCAGATTTCGCACCAAGAGAGCGGCTGCGAACGGTCGCTGCTGGCGCTCTTGGGCTGGGTGGCGCGCATGGGCGATCTGCCCGACTTTCCTAAAGAGGTGGCGTGGGCATTAGAGGAGAGCGCACCTCTCGCGCTGGCGCACTTGGATGAGAACGGCGCTATCCTTCCGGCGACGTGCCATCTGTTGGCAGGACAGTTCTATCCTCAACGCACCTTTGGCGATCTGCACACCGGAGAGTGGCATCGGGCCCATGCCGAAGAAGTGGTGCTGCGGTGGCTGCGCGCTTGCGCCCAGATGGGGCTGCCGCAAGGCGAAAGCCAGCAGATCTATGTCGATGCGCTGATGTCCTTGAGCCACTTGGTCGATATGGCTTACGCTGACACGGTAGCGGAGATGGCCGCGGCGCTGTTGGATAAACTGGCCTATCAGTTGGCACTGCAAAGTTTTCTGGGTGTGTGGGGCGGAAGCCGGGATCAGGGTGAGCCCAATTGGATGTTGAATGGACGGCTAGGGCCGTTGTGTGGCCTTTTTCGCCTGTGGTGGGGACAAGGCATTTACAATGATGAATGTGCCGCGGTGGTGGCGCTGGCTTGTGCCGAGGGGTATACGTTGCCGGAGATCATCGCCGCAGTGGGGCTAGATCGGCAGCAGGAATCCTGGCAGCGGCGGCAGGATCTGCGTCCTGCTCTGTTGTCGCAGCCGCGTGTTAATCGAGCCGCCTACCGCACTGGCGATTATCTGTTGGCATCGGCACAGGGCGATTGGGCAGCGGGTACGCCCGCGCTGCTCTGGCAAGTGACCCTGGGACCGGATGCAATCCTCTTGGGCAATCGTCCGGCATGCAGCAGCCATCATGGCGTGTGGCAAGCAAGCTACTGGCGGGGGAGTGCTGCGCCTGTGCGCGTGGCACAATGGAAGAATGTGCTTGCCGTTGCGTATGGGCGTATTGAAAGTCACAGTGAAGATCAGAGTGAAGGTTACGACGGGGATGCGCTGTTGGACTTTAGCCATGCCTATTTCCCGATGGCAGCCTTTGACGAAGTGCAGTTCGTAAGCGGCTGGGCAGTGGCGCGCAAGGAGAATGGCTATGTGGCGCTGACAGCGACCGGTGGTGTCGAGATGGTGAGTGCAGGGCGCACCACGCAACGTGAAGTGCGTGCCGAGGCGCAAGCTGTGTGGCTGGTGCAAATGGGGCGCGCCGCCAACGACGGTACCTTTGCCCACTTTGTGGAGAAAGTGTTGGCGCAGCCGTTGACGCTGGAGCCGGATCGCGCCCGGTATCGCTCACTGATGGGGCAGGAGATTGATTTTAGGTTCCACGCCGCGCTGCATGAAGCCTTGCGGGTCGATGGCGTGGCGCAGCCGTTGAAGGGCTTTCCACATCTGGAGAGCATTTATGGTGGGGCCGCGGCCCTGCCCGCGACCTCTGTCGAGATCGCATACCATGATCATCTGATGCGCCTGGATTTTGACGCCCATGAGACACCCGCTCGTATTGAGGAGGCATGATGGATTTGGCAACTGTTGATCACCTGCTGACGACGACCCGCTCTGTGCGTAAGCGGCTGGACCTGACGCGCCCGGTGGAACCGGAGATCATTGAGCGCTGCATTGAGATCGCAACGCAAGCGCCGACCGGTTCTAACCGGCAGGGGTGGCATTTTATGGTCGTGACCGACCCAGCGAAACGTGCGGCAGTTGCCGCCTATTACCGCAAATCCTTCGAGGCGTACATTAGCGCTGGTGGGCCGCGGGGGAGAGGGGCGACAAATGACCCGCGGCAGGTACGCGCCGCCAAGGTGCGAGATTCAGCGATCTATCTCTCTGAACATATGCACGAAGTTCCTGTTTTGATTATTCCCTGCATCGAAGGGCGCGTGGAGAATCCTGCTCCCTCGGCTCAAGCGGGCTTCTATGGCTCGATCTTGCCCGCGGCGTGGTCGCTGATGCTGGCATTGCGAGCGCGCGGGGTGGGGGCCTCCTGGACAACGCTGCATCTTGTCTATGAGCAAGAGGTGGCTGACATTTTGGACATTCCTGGCAACATCACGCAGGCGGCGCTGCTGCCTGTGGCCTATTTTACGGGAGATGATTTTCAGCCGGCCCAGCGCGTGCCCGCGCGCACGATTACCTATTGGGATCGCTGGGGCGCAGCGCGATAGCCACGCAGGCGCAGATCCTATTATTCGAGTATCCACTGTAGTATCCACGAAGGTCAATCAACGAGGAGTCAGGTAAGCATGGCACAGGAACCCATTCGCGCGGTCATTATTGGCACAGGAGGCATTGCTAAGTCTCATGTGAACGCGCTGCGTCAGGCAGGGGCAGAGGTTGAGTTGCTGGCAGCGGCAGATATTGATGCGGCACGCGTTGAGAGCTTTACAGCGGAGCATGGTATCCCCAATGCGTTTACTGACGTGGATTCCATGTTGGAGACCATCCAACCGCGGTTGGTGACGATTGCGACACCGCCCAGCACGCACGCCGAACTCTGCATCAAGAGCATGGAGGCGGGGGCATGGGTTCTTTGTGAAAAGCCGTTGTGCGCGTCGCTGGCAGAGTTCGACCTGATTGAGGCGGCGGAAAACCGTACGGGCAACTACACTAGCAGTGTCTTTCAGTGGCGCTTCGGTTCCGCTGGACAACATCTAAAGCGGTTGATCGATCAGGGGGTGATGGGCAAGCCTCTTGTCTGCAACAGCCTAATTACCTGGTATCGCGCCCCTGCCTATTATGCGGTGCCGTGGCGGGGAAAATGGGTGACAGAGTTAGGCGGCACGTCGATGGGGCATGGCATCCATTCGATGGATTTTGTGCTGTGGCTGCTGGGCGAATGGCAAGAGGTACGCGCCATGATCGGCACGTTGGATCGAAAGATCGAAGTGGAAGATGTCTCGATGGCAAGCGTGCGCTTTGCCAATGGCGCCATGGCGAACATGACCAACAGCGCTCTTTCCCCGCGCGAGACTTCCTATGTGCGCTTTGATTTTCAGCACGCCACGGTGGAATTGACCCATCTTTACTCCTATCGCAATGCGGATTGGCGTTATTCGGGGCTGCCGGGTGGCGCGAATGACGAAGAAGTGGCTGCGTGGGCGAC
Organism: Caldilineaceae bacterium; assembly: GCA_020846635.1. GTDB lineage: Bacteria > Chloroflexota > Anaerolineae > Caldilineales > Caldilineaceae > QEUY01. The sequence goes on along the minus strand of JADLDO010000054.1, from coordinate 195,822 downwards.
GTTACCGGAGGATGTGCCTTCGTCACATGCTGCACAGTTGCGCGCTATGTTGGCAAGCATGGCGCGTGGCGAACGTCCGCCTGTAAGCGGGCCGGATGTGCGCGGCACGATTGAGTTTTTGGCGAGCCTCTATAAGTCGGGCATGACGGGGCAGGCGGTACAGCGTGGTTCGCTTACGCCGGACGATCCCTGGTATCAACGCATGTGCGGGCCATGTGACGGCGCGTGGCAGCGTGGGAGTCTGGTGACAGCATAACGCCTATGCATGAAACTCTACTATGGCAGCGGCTGCAAAATGAAGTGGAGCGTGCGGTTTCCCACTTTGCCGGAGTTGCTGGGATCGCGCTGTTGGACTTGACGAGCGGCAGAGAGCTTGCCATCAACGCAGATGAGATATTCCCGACGGCTTCGAGCATCAAAATTCATATTCTGACGCAACTTCTGCTGCGCGCCCAGCGCGGTGAAATTGACTTGGGGGCGCGCGTGACCCTGGAGCCGGATGACATTGTGTTGGGCAGCGGGGTACTGGCCTATCTGGCGGGACCTGTGGAATTGACGCTGCTGGATGTGGCAATCCTGATGATTATTGTCTCGGACAATTCTGCCACCAACATTTGCTTGCGCATGGCGGGATTGGAGGCGACCAACCAAATGCTTGATGGGTTGGGGCTGGCGCAGACGCGCGTGCGGCGGAAGATGATGGATCGGTTGGCCGCGGTGCAGGAGCAGGAGAATATCAGCACGCCCACCGAATTGGTGCGGCTGATGGCGCTGCTGCGGCAAGGGCAGCCGGAAGCGAATGCAGCAGCGAAAGCGTTGGAGATTCTACGCAAGCCCAAGCGGGGCATCCTGAATGTGGCGTTGCCCGAAGGAACCATCATCGCCAACAAGCCGGGCTATGTGGAGGGGACACGCTGCGACGTGGGGATTGTGGAGTTGCAACGGCGACCCTACATTGTGGCGATTATGAGCAAGTATGCGCTGGATGGCTCCTATGAGCATGAGCAGGCTTTGGTTGGAATGGCGCGCCTGATTCACCAAACGTTTGTGGCCCTGGAGCAGAGTAACCGCTTTGGTCGCTATGTCTATTCCGCAGGAGAATAGATGAATGGGTGATGTCCCATCGCTCGGTCAAGAAGTCCTGTCATCGTCCCTCTCTCAATACTTGAGTACACAGGCGGGTCAAGCGGTGCAGGTTACGCGCCTGACCCGCTTGAGCAATGGATGGGAAAGCGATGTCTATGCCTTTGAAGCGCCGGCGTGGCGTGCGGGTGAGTATGTCCTGCGCCTCTATTTTGGCGCGGATGCCGGTCCGAAGGCTCTGGGCGAATACCGGGCATTGACCCTGTTGGTAAGTGGAGGCTATCCAGTGCCGCAGGTGGAGCTCGTCGAGCCTGTGCCGGATGCATTGGGGCGAGCCTTTCTGGTGATGCAGCGGATTGAAGGCGTTTCGCTAGGTCAGCTTTGGCGTGACCCTGACCCGGCTGTGCGCGAGCGGGCGATGGCGCGCTTCTGCGAATTGTTGGCCGCACTGCATAGGCTGGAGTGGAGCCATCTGCCTGGGGCCGACAAGGTGCAGTCGCTTGAGATTGCCGATCAATTTGCGCTGTGGAAGTCGTATATTGGCGGCTATGCGATTGAATCGCTGGAACCGGCGCTGAAATGGTTGGAGTCTGCAAGCGCGCAGGTGACGCCGCAGCCGTTGGGGCTGGTGCATTGGGACTTTCACCATGAGAATATATTGGTTGATCCGTCAGACCAAGCGTGGGTGATCGACTGGACGCAGTTGCAGGCAACGGATGTGCGCTTTGATCTGGCGTGGACGCTGGTGCTGCTGGCTTCGGAGCGTGACCCAGAAACCGCGGCGGCGGTGCGGGCCGGTTATCTGGCGTTGCGCGGGTGGGATGAGGCGGCTATTCAAGAGGAATTGAACTTCTTTTTAGCCGCGGCTTGTGCCAAGCGACTGGTGTCGGTGCTGGTGTCGATGCGCTATGGTGCGGATTCGCTGGGGATGCGTCCGGGCGCTGAGGCCATCATGAGCAGCCGCCTTGCGCGCATTGCGCTTGTCTACAAGCAGTGGCTTTCCCTAACGGCGACCCCTTTGGCTGAACTGGAGGAGTTGTTGGCTGAACATCTGTAAGCGGACGGCGCTCTGGGGGTGGGATTGAGGAAGGCTGGGGAGATGGAGAGTCGAGAAGTGATTCATAGCACAGTTGATGTGCCGGGCTATCATATGACGCCGGATGAGTTTCGCCAGCATGGTCATGAACTGGTGGAATGGATCGCCCAATATTACGAACGAGTCGATCAACTGCCGGTGCTTTCGCAGGTTGCACTGGGCGATGTGCGCGGCCAATTGCCGCCCTCTCCACCCGCCACAGGTGAATCCTTTGCGGCGATGATGGCCGATGTGGAGAAGATCATTCTCCCCGGTGTGACGCACTGGCAATCCCCTAACTTTTTTGCCTTTTTCCCGGCCAATAACTCTGGGCCATCTGTGTTGGGCGAACTGTTGGCCGCGGGCCTGGGGGTACAGGGGATGCTCTGGGCGACCTCGCCGGCCTGTACTGAATTGGAGACGCATGTATTGGATTGGGTGGCGCAGATGCTTGATTTGCCACCCACGTTTTATTCTACGGGGAGCGGTGGCGGCGTCATCCAGGAATCCGCCAGCAGTGCCGCGCTCTGTGCCTTGTTGGCGGCACGCGAACGCGCAACCGGCCTTGCCAGCAATGCGCGCGGCTGTGATGGGCGTTTGGTCGCCTACGCCTCGACCCAGGCCCATTCCTCAATAGAAAAGGCAGTGAAAATCGCTGGTTTGGGCAGTGAGAATCTACGGCTGATTGACGTGGATGAGCATTATGCCATGCGCCCCGATCTGTTGACGCGCCGGATTGAAGCGGATCGCGCGGCGGGACTGATTCCTTGTTTTGTTGCGGCGACGGTGGGCACGACTTCTTCGAATGCGCTTGATCCTTTGCCTGCGATTGGCGCTCTCTGTCGCCGAGAAAATGTCTGGCTGCATGTGGATGCGGCGATGGCAGGCACAGCCGCCATCTGTCCTGAGTTTCGCTATATTCAGGAGGGATTGGAATTGGCGGACTCCTACTGCTTCAATCCACATAAGTGGATGTTCACGAATTTCGACTGCGACTGTTTTTATGTGGCAGAGCGCAAGGCGTTAATCGACGCGCTTTCGATTTTGCCCGAATATCTGCGTAATCAGGCCACCGAATCGGGCGCGGTGATCGACTATCGTGACTGGCAGGTTTCGTTGGGGCGGCGTTTTCGCAGCCTCAAGCTTTGGTTTGTCATCCGTCACTATGGGGTTGAGGGATTGCGCCATCATATTCGCCGCCATGTGCAACTGGCACAGGATTTTGCACGTTGGGTTGAGGCCAGCAGTGACTTTGAAGTGGCCGCGCCCTCGCCGCTCAATCTGGTCTGCTTTAGGCATCAGGCTGGGGATGCGTTCAATCAAGTACTGCTTGAGCGACTCAACGCCAGCGGTGCGCTCTACCTGAGCCATACAAAGCTAGATAATAAGTTTACGTTGCGTATGAGTATTGGGCAGACGCATACCGAGGCGCACCATGTCGCGCAGGCATGGCAGCACATTCAAGAGACGGCTGCTCAACTGGTCGTGTGAGCCGTGATCGTCATTCGAGATAGGGTCATTCGAGATAGAGTCAAGGAGAGAGATGATGGAAGCCATTTTTGCCGCCTATGAGCAGCGATTGCGGGAACTCATTCGAGACTTTGACGCCGTGTTGGACGGTTTGCCACAGGCTGCGTTGGATTGGTCACCGGGGCCGGAGCTGAATTCGCTGACGGTGCTGGCTACCCACGCAGTTGGCTCGACGCGCTATTGGGTCGGGGATGTCGTGGCGGGTGATCCGTCGGGGCGCGTGCGTGAGCGCGAGTTTCAGACGACGGGCGGAGACGCCGCACAGTTGCGCCAGCGTTTGGCGTCGCTGCAGGAGTATGTGCGCGGGGTCTTGTCCGAGCTGACCCTGGCAGACCTCGAACAGGAGCATTTTGCCGCCTCGCGCAATGGCAATGTTACGGCGGCATTTAGTTTACTGCATGCGCTGGCGCATTTGGCCGAGCATGTGGGCCATGCCCAGGTGACGCGGCAGCTTTGGGAGCAGCAGCATACGGACGGCAAAAGCGCGTGAGCCTATCCACATAGGATGGCACGCATGATCGATTGCTATTGGTTGACGACTCAGTAAGCCGTAGAGTGATTCATTGTGGGGAGTTTTACATTCTCCGCTGAAAAAGCGTATAATCTGTTTGTTGGATGGCGACCTTCATCCATGCCTTTATCTGCTCATCATCAGCGATTCATATTCACCTGAGAGATAAGAACAACAGCGCCATGTCGTCTAGAGGAACCTAAGAACCATGAGTGTACGGCCCCGCGTGCTCTATGTGGGATTTTTGTTTGTATTGGGCTTGGCGATAAGTGGCTGCCAGCCGGTGCAGCCGGTCTCAGCAACGACAGCATCTTCTAACGGGGAAGTCGTTGAAGAGAGTGAACCTGTTACGGATACTGTAATTGCCACGGAAGTTGTCACTGCAGTTGGCACAGGAGTAGGGACCGTGACGGAGACAGTGACGCTTACCGAGAGCGAAGCTGTGAGTCCTAGCGTCTCTACTTCGTTCGCACCGCCTGAAGTACCGGTTGTTGCTGACCCTGCGCTGTTGGCAGAGGGGTTGGCCGTTTACCGGGCGCAATATTGCGGCGTGTGTCATACATTGGATTCAGCAGAAACACGTGGCACCTTTGGCCCTGTTCATAACGGCATGGGGGCCACTGCCAATGAACGGATTCAGGATGAGAGCTATCACGGAGCTGCGACGACTGCAACAGCTTATATTCGTGAGAGCATTGTCGATCCCCAACTTTATATTGTACCGGGCTATGCGGCTACATCACACAGGATGCCAGTCTATGCCCATCTTGATTTGTCATCTCTAGATGCGCTGGTTGCATTTCTGGCCGCGCAGTAGCAAGGTAGCCATTATCCTGTAGCCGTGAGTAGGGCGAGTTGCGAAGGGAGGTAGCATCAAAAGGCTTTCCGGCTGCAAATAGACCCAGTTTTCAAACGGCTTCATTCATTCATTTCCATTTAGCACTCAAGAGAAGGAGAACTGGTATGACCAAGCGACCAGGCAAGGCGTTGCTTCTCCTTGTGGCCCTGATTACGGCGTTGGCGTTGCCAGCCGCTACGGTCGTGGCACAGGAAGGGGGAACGATCATTGCTGAAGGCTTCAATGCGCCCCAAGGTATTCTCGTTGATGAGAGCGGCAATATTTGGGTCGTCGATTCTGGTGTGGGGGGCGATACAGAGATCGAAATGATCGATCCCGCTTCGGGTGAGCCATCCACCGCTACCTATGGGGATAGCGCGCGCATTGTGCGTATCGATCCCGACGGGACGCAGACGGATGTGGCGACGTTACCCTCGGTTTTTGTCGGCGAAGAAGCCACGGGCGGTGCAAAGCTAGCACTGCTCAACGATGAGTTGTATGTCACCAGCGGCGGTTGGCTTGGCGACGGTGCAGAAAATCCTGGCCCGACGATTGAAAATACAGCCGCGGTGCTTAAACTCGGTGCTGATGGGACGTTGGAGCAGGTGGCTCCGACCTGGCGCATCGAGAAGCGCATGAATCCCGACAATACAATTCTTGAATCGCACCCCTATGGCATTGCTGCCGGTCCCGACGGCAAACTGTGGGTAGCCGATGCTGCCGCCAATACATTGCTGCGCATTGATCCGAATTCGTCGGTTGTGGAATTGGTAACGACCTTTCCGGCGATTCCTGGTGTCTTTCCCAACCCGAACCGTGGGGGAGAGATGCTGACCGACCCTGTGCCAACGGGGGTTGCTTTTGATGATGAGGGCAATGCCTATGTGTCGCTGCTGAGCGGCGCGCCCTTTGTGCCTGGTTCTGCCAGTGTTGTGAAGGTGACGCCAGGGGGGGCGCGTTCGGACTATGCCACCAACCTGACGATGCTGACCGACATCCGGCGCGGGCCGGATGGTGAGTTCTATGCAGTGCAGTTTGGGGTCTTTACCGATCAAGGACCCACGCCCAACAGCGGTGCGATCATCAAGATCTCTGAAGGCGAGGAATCCGTTCCCGTTGTTGAGGGGCTCTCCTTCCCGACCTCCATTGACTTTGATGCCGACGGCAACGCCTATATCACCATTAATGGTGTGGGCGCGCCTGGCTCTGGTGCTGTGGTGATGTATGAGGGTGTTGGCGCAGGGCAGACTTATCTAGCACCCGCCGCAACTGCCGAGCCTACTGAAGAGGCCACTGAGGAAGCCACGGAAGAAGCCACTGCCGAGGCGACCGAGGAAGCCACTGAGGAACCGACCGAGGAGGCGACTGAGGAGCCTACTGCTGAGGCAACCGAGGAAGCCACCGAAGAGGCGACTGAGGAGCCGACGGAAGAAGCTACACCTGAGGCTACGGAAGAGGCGACCGAAGAACCAACTGAAGAAGCTACCGTCGAAGCCGCGCAGGCAGCTACACCTGTACCAACTGAAGAGGCGACTGAAGAACCAACGGAGGAAGCCACGCCTGAAGCCACGGAAGAACCTACGGCTGAGGCGACTGAGGAGCCAACCGCGGAGGCCACACCTGTGCCTACAGAAGAGGCTACGGCTGAGCCAACTGAGGAAGCCACCGCGGAACCAACTGAAGATGCCACAGAAGAGCCTACTGTTGAGCCAACTGAGGAAGCTACCGAAGAGCCGACGGAAGAACCAACAGCCGTGGCAGCCGAAGAAGGTACGGCTAGTGTAGAAGCTGCTGACCAAGAGTCGGATGGTACGCAGGTGACGGTCGGTACGGTCGTGGCTTCGCAAGATGGCTGGATGGTGATCCACGCTGACGCCGATGGCAGACCTGGCGCTGTGCTGGGACAGACTGCGGTGGCGGCGGGTACGACTGAGAATGTGATCATCATGCTCGACGAACCCGTTGAGGCTGGCGCTACTTTGTGGGCAATGTTGCATGTCGATGCGGGTGTCCAGGGTGTCTATGAGTTCCCGGGTCCCGATGTGCCTGTGCAAGAAGGTGATGAAATCGTTATGGTTCCGTTCACCGTTTTGGCACAAGCCACTGCGGTAGCAACCGAAGAGGCTACTGAGGAAGCTACGGAAGAACCGACAGCCGAAGCCACTGAGGAAGCGACCGTAGAGGCTACAGAAGAGCCAACGGCTGAGACGACCGAGGAAGCAACAGCCGAGCCTACTGCTGAGGCCACTGCGGTTGCAACGGAAGAAGCAACCGAAGAAGCTATGGGCGAACCAACGGCTGCAGCGACTGAGGAAGCTATGGAAGAACCGGCAGAAGCCGCCAGTGGCGAAAAGGGCGCACCTGCCAGCTTGCCCAACACAGGGGCTCCGATGCCCGTTGCAAGTATCTTTGCGGTTGTGATGGCTGTGGTGGCCGCGTTGGCGGGTGGCATTTCGATCCGGCGGCGACGGGAGTAACAGAGTAGACGCGCATTCCTAGAAGAGATCATGCTAGGTGCTATACCATTACCGCCGGACCTCAAGGTCCGGCGGTAATTTTTCCTGCGTGGGTTGTGACGCGGCTGAGGGTCAGAGCTTGATAATCTGCCCGCTCGCGGCGGATTCATAATGGGCGAGGACGCTGCGCAGAAATTCACGGCTTTGTGCTAGGGAGATCACCGGCGCGGCTCCATCCAGGATGCACGCTTCCATCGCCTGCACCTCACATAGATAGGGATCGATGGCTGGCGTGGTGATGGATTCTACACTGCCATCACGGTGGGTGAGGGTCATAACGCTGTCGCGCCCGGTCAGCCCTGGCTTCCACGGTTCGGGGATGTGGAGGATACCCGCATCGCCCACGATAAAGGCCCCTTCGCGGAAGGGGGTACGAAAACCCGACGAGATCTGCGCCACGACATTGTTATCAAAAAGCAGTTGTCCGCGCATGGCAACATCGACACCGGACTCGCCGACGATCTGGCTGGCCCACACGGAGTTTGGCGCGCCTTGTCCGATCATCGTAATGGCAAGACTGTTGGGATAGACACCGACATCCCACAAGGAGCCGCCAGAGAGGCCGGCATTGAGGCGGATATTGGTGCTGCGTTCGGGCGGCAAATAGAAATGGAACCAGCTTTGCACTGACTGTACCGCGCCCAGTTTGCCCTCGCGGATAAGCTGCTGGGCGTGGAGCGTCTGCGGGTGATGGAGATACATGAACGCTTCAAAGAGGGTGACATTGCTGGCAGCCGCCGCGGCAGCCATGCGGTCAAACTCGTCCAGGGTGACAGCCATTGGCTTCTCGCATAGAATATGCTTGCCCGCCTCGGCAGCTTTCACAGCCCATTCACAGTGCAATGAGTTCGGCAGCGAGATATAAACGGCGTCTATGGCCGGGTCTGCCAGCATATCCTCATAACTGTCATAGGCGTGCTCAATCTTCTTTTCAAGGGCGTAGCTCTGGGCTTTGTCTCTGTCGCGGCTGGCAACGCCATAGAGTTCACTGCGTGGGGATTTCTGAATGGGGCCGATGAGCGCGTCATTGATACGCGCTGTGGAAAGTAGGCCCCAACGGATGGTATCGGGCATGATATAGCTCCTTGATGATAGCGCGGATAGGTGGCGCGGATAAATAGTGTGCAGTCGTGGCGCACTTGGATGCTTGTTGCTAGGCCATTGTAAACTCGTGCTGGGTGCGGGGCAACTTTGGCCCTGTAGGCTGATGGTCTGTTCGGCAAGAAATTGCACTGACAGTGTGTGCTATGCAACTTGATGATCTGTTTGTTAGGGCTATTTGATAGCAGAGTACTGGATAGGGGATTGTGCCATGAAAGTGAGCAGCGTCGCCCAAATGCGGGGGATGGATCGCAAGGCGATTGATGAAGATGGGATTCCTGAACTGCTGCTGATGGAGAATGCTGGGCTTGCTGCTGTGCAGGTGATTGTCGATCATTATGCGGTGCGCGGGCAGCGTTGGCTGGTTCTGTGCGGGGTTGGCAACAATGGGGGGGATGGGTTGGTGGTTGCGCGCCAACTGCATAGCCGCGGCGCGCAGGTCATAGTCGTGCTGCTGGGTGATCCGGCGCGCTTTGGCGAAGCGGCAGCCGCGAATTTGGTGATGGTGCGGGCGCTGCGTTTGCCGCTGATCCAGCCCTCGACAGTTGACCCAATCTTAGTCGAATTGGCTGCGAGCGATGGTGTGGTGGATGGGCTATTGGGGACTGGAATTTCACGCGCGGTCGAAGGGCTTTTTGCTGAGGTGATTGCTGCTGTGAATACCAGCCATAAGCCTGTGGTGAGCCTGGATATTGCGTCGGGTGTCAACGGCGATACGGGGCAGGTCATGGGCGTGGCGGTGCAGGCGGCGCATACCATTACGTTTGGGTTGCCGAAGGCGGGCAATCTGCTCTATCCGGGCTATGGGCAAGGAGGGCGCTTGTGGGTTTCGCACATTGGGTTTGCGCCGGGACTCTATGCTGATGATGGGCTGCAAATGGCGACCAACGATCCGGTGACGCTGCCATCGCGCGCGGTGCAGGGACATAAAGGGACCTTTGGCGACACGCTTTTTGTGGCGGGGGCCGGTTCCTATTATGGCGCACCCTATTTTAGCGCGCTGGCGTGCATGAAGGCGGGTGGCGGCTATGTGCGTTTGGCGACTCCGGCGAGTGTGGCCGCGGTGGTGGCGGCGCGCGCGGGTGAACTGGTCTTTCTGCCCCAGGAGGAGACAGATAGCCAGAGTATCGCGGAAGCCAATCGCCAGCGGCTTTTGGATATGGCGGCGAAGCTGGATTTTGTGGTGATTGGGCCGGGGACATCGCTGCATGAGGAGACGCAAACGCTGCTGCGCGATCTGGTGGCTGGGGTGGAGAAGCCGCTGCTGATCGATGGCGATGGCATCAGCGCGATCAGCCACTCGTCCGAACTCCTGCGCCAACGCACCGCGCCAACTGTGTTGACGCCGCACACGGGCGAGTTTGCGCGGCTGACAGGGTTGGACAGTGCTACTATTGAGCAGGATCGGGTGGGTGCGCTGCGTCTGGCAGCGGCTAATCTGAAGGCTGTGATTGTCCTAAAGGGGGCGCACTCGTTGATTGGCTATCCCGACGGCAGGGTTTACATAAACATGAGCGGTAATTCAGGGATGGCGACCGCTGGTTCGGGTGATGTGCTGACAGGGACGATTGCGGCGATGGCAGGGTTGGGGTTGGTTTTTGATGACGCTGTGCGGATGGGGGTCTTTGTGCATGGTCTGGCGGGGGATCTGGCAGCGGCAGCGAAAGGGGAGGATGGGATGACCGCGCAAGATGTTTTGGAGGCATTGCCCCAGGCTGTGCGGGCCTGTCGAGAGGGGAGCGTGGGGAGGTATTTGGTGAAGGAGGTTGGATAGAGCGAAAGAAATTAAGCATGAAACTGAGAATATCTTCCCGGAAGCGGGGAGCCCTCTGGGCCGCTTCCGAGAAGAAGGTTGAGCGGTTTAGCCGCGGCCCAGGTAGGCTTGTTGGGTAGGGAGGACGATGGCCTCTAGGACGTTGACGTGGAGAGGCAGCGCGGCCATTGTGATGGCGGTGAGGGCGAGTTCGTCCACGGTCATCATCGGTTCGGCATCTTGCGCTTTGGCGCTGGCGGCGCGGCGTTCAGTGAGGACGTTGCCGGGATGTAAGACCGAGCAGACGACGTTGTGATCGCGGCCTTCGAGGGCAATGGATTTTGTGAGGCCGACGAGTCCATGCTTGGTTGTGTTATAGGGCGCAGAGTTGGGGCGGCACATTTGCGCGCTGATTGAGCCGATATTGATGATGCGCCCACCCCCTTGCTTTTTCATGATGGGCATGGCTTCGCGCGCACAGAGGAAGGGGCCCGTTAGGTTCACGCCCAGCACTTTTTGCCACGTCTCCAGCGTCAATTCTTCAAATGGCCCACCGTCGAAGGCTCCAGAGTTGTTGATGAGAATATCGACGCGCCCGAACTCCTGCATGGTGCGCGCAAAGAGGGCTTTGACCTCATTTTCATCCGTAACGTCGGTGGGTACGACGAGTACCTTGACGCCGCTGGACGAAATTTCGTTGGCTGTTTCCTCTAGATTAGCCTGGTTACGCGAGGCAAGGATCAGATGCGAGCCTTCGCGCGCAAAGCCGCGGGCGATGCCCTTGCCGATGCCCGTACCTGCTCCAGTGAGAATGGTTACTTTGCCGTCTAATTGTCCCATGTAGTTTCTCCCTTTGTGTTAAGAAATTTAGCGTTCAATAAACCACTCTCGAAGCTAGCCGGAGATCGCGTCGAGTTCGGCGACTTCGGCCTCGGTCAATGCCACGTCGAGCGCGCCTAGATTCTCTTTGGCGTGGTCAATGTCGCTGGATTTGGGGATGGTGATGACCAATGGCTGGCGCACTAGCCACTGGATGGCGACCTGGGCGGGCGTGGCATTGTGAGCGGCGGCGATGCGCTTGACGACAGGGTGATCCATGACATCGCTCTTGAGCGGAGAATAGGCAGTCAGCACGATCCCTTCTTGCTGGCAGAAGTCCAACACACCATTGTTCTCTGGCTCACGGTGGAGCAGGTTGTACTTGACCTGGTTGGTGATGATGGGGCCATCGCAGAGGCGCATGGATTCGCGCATCTGTTCCACGCTGAAGTTGCTCAGCCCCACACGCTTAACGCGACCATCGCCAAGCAATTTATTCAGCCCGGCGAAAGTCTCATTCAAAGGAATATCTTTGTTGGGCCAATGGATCAGGTAGAGGTCAATGGCATCCACATCCAAGCGGCGCAGGCTGCCTTCGGCGGCTTTGATGACATCCAGGGCGCGTAGATGTTCGGGCGCAACCTTCGTCGTGATGAAGATGTCGCTGCGGTCAAAGGCTTTGATGGCCTGACCGACGATTTCTTCGCAGTGATTCTTGCCATAGGATTCGGCGGTATCAAGGTGAGTATAGCCCATGCCGATAATTGTGCGCATGGTAGCGATCGATTCTGCGTCGCGGCTGTAGTCCGGCGTATTGCCTCCGCCATAGCTCCACGTACCCAACCCAAGTACAGGGAGGGAAGTGCCGTCGAGTAGCTTAACTGTCTGCATGTAGTTCTCCTTTTGAAAGGCCGGGCCTGTTGTACATCTCTATGCATTACAGGTATGCATTACAGGGTGGTGAATAGCGGCTAGAATTTGGGCTGGAGCGTGATTTGCACAGGATCACGCCCGCGCAGGAAATCGAAATCTGCGCCTTCGGGGGCTTGGTTGACGTGGCGTAGGTAGAGCTGACCATAGCCGCGGCGATAGGCGAGCGCGGGCGGCTGCCATTGGGCGCGGCGGCGCGCTAGCTCTGCCTCATCCACATGCAGGTGGAGGCGACGATTGGTGAGATCAAGCTCAATCTCGTCGCCATCCTGCACCAGCGCCAATGGCCCGCCGATGGCGCTTTCCGGGGCAACATGGAGGACAATCGTGCCATAGGCAGTGCCGCTCATGCGTGCGTCGGAGATGCGTACCATGTCGCGAATCCCCTGTTGCAGCAGCTTTTGGGGGATGGGCAAGTTGCCGATTTCAGGCATTCCCGGCCCACCCAGAGGGCCGCTGTTTTGCAGCACAAGGACGCTGTCAGCGGTGACGGGTAGGTCGGGGTCGTTGATGCGGGCGCGCAGGTCGTCCACGTCATGAAAGACCACAGCCGCGCCGCGATGGTGGAGCAGGGCAGGTGTGGCGGCGCTGTGTTTGATGACCGCGCCATCCGGGGCGAGATTGCCGCGCAGGATGGCTAGCCCGCCTTCACCTTGCAAGGGTTGGTCGAGGCTGCGGATGACATCGCTGTTTTGAATTTCGGCATCCTGTACATTCTCTGCCAGTGTGCGCCCTGTCACAGTGAGCGCGTCGCCGTGGAGCAGGGGGAGTAGCTGGCGCAGTAAGGCAGGGATTCCCCCCGCATAGAAAAGGTCTTCCATCTGGTACTTGCCTGAGGGGCGAATGTTGGCAATGACCGGCGTGCGGCGGCTGATGGTGTCGAAGAGATCAAGGGGCAGGTCGATGCCTAGCCGTCCGGCAATAGCGGGCAGGTGTACCACGGCGTTGGTGCTGCCCCCCAAAGCGCACAGCAGGGTGATGGCGTTTTCGAAGGCTTGGCGCGTGAGCAGGTCAGAGGGACGTAAGCCTTGACGCACGACATTGACGATGGCGCGCCCTGTATGCTCTGCCAGGCGTACGCGGCGCGCATCCACAGCGGGCGTTGCTCCTGTGCCTGGCAGCGCAATGCCCAACGCTTCCAAAATGGAATTCATGGTCGAGGCAGTGCCCATGACCATGCAGTGACCTTTGGAACGAAAGACATTGTCTTCGGCCAGACGATAAGTTTCGTCGTTGAGCGTGCCTGCCTGGTGTTCGGTGGTCATGCGCCGACAGTCGGTGCAGGCTCCGAGCATCTGCCCGCGAAACCAGCCATTCAGGGCCGGGCCGCCCGATAAGGCAATGGTGGGAATGTCGGCGCTGCACGCGCCCATGAGCGCGGCGGGGGTGGTCTTGTCACAGTTGACGAGCAGCACGACACCATCCAGCGGTTGGGCGCGGATCATTTCCTCGGTGTCCATCGCTGCCAGGTTGCGATGGAGCATGGAAGTGGGGCTAAGAAAGATTTCGCCCAGAGAGATGGTAGGGAATTCCAACGGGAAGCCGCCGGCCATCAGCACGCCTCGCTTGACCGCGTCAGCCAGTTCACGCAGGTTGGAGTTGCAGTTATTGATCTCGCTGTAGGTGTTACAGATGCCGATGAGCGGGCGCGCCATGTCCGCTTCGTCATAGCCCATTGACTTGGTGAAGGCGCGATGGGTGAAGCCTGCCACGCCGGGCTCATTGAAGAAACTTTCGCCCCGCAAACGCGTATCGGGGTCGTGTTGCTCATTGCTCATGGAGAGGTACTCCAATCCAGAATCAAACCGAGCGCGCTGCTTGTCCAACTACGCAGGAGTTCATAGGCAGCAGGTGCGTCTGACCAAGCAAAGCGATGGGTGATGTAGGGCTGGACGTTGAGCCTTGCGCGCGCCAGCAGTTGCAGCGCCACGCGCTGGTCATCGTATGCGCTCCAGAAGCCAGAGGATGATTCATGCTGGGGGCGGATGCTGTTGTGCGCGCCGATCAGCGTCAAGCCCTTTTTGTGGACATCGCGATAGAAATTGACATGGTCGGTTTCGCCGCGTGTGCTGCCCAGGAGAACGACGCGGCCCAATGGCCGGGCAATCTCGAGGGCTGTGAGGATGGCGTCGGGATGGCCCGTGGCTTCGATGACCACGGCTGCACCGTCCCCCTCAACCTGTCGCGCCAGTTGGGGCAATAGGTCATCTCCCGCGGCCAGCAGGATGTCCGCGCCGCTTTGGCGCGCATAGGCAAGGCGGTTGGCGTCTGGGTCTATGCTGATGGTGGGCAAGGCACCCTGGAGGCGAGCCAGTTGCAGCGCCAGCAGGCCGATCAAACCGGCTCCCAGCACCGCAACCGGCTCGCCCAATTCAATGCGCGCCTTGCGAACCCCCTGTAGGGCAATGGCGGCAAGGTTGAAAAAGGCCGCTTCCTCGTCACCAAGCTCTGAAGGGATAGGTTGACAGGTCGCGGCTTCTTCGAGCAGATAGGCAGCGTGATGGCCTTTAGAGGCGACACGGTCGCCCACTTGCCAGCCGTTGACCTCGGAGCCATAGGCCACGACTTCGCCGACGTTGCAATAGCCCGCGGGCTGGGGATAGCGTTGGGTGGTGTTGGGCAGGCCGAGGAAGAAGGCGCGCTCGGTGCCAGGGCTGATGAGCGATGTGCGCGTGCGGATCAGCAGTTCTGTGGGGCCGGGGGAAGGCATGGGGCGCGGCTCGACAATGGCGACTCCGGGTTGTGAAAAGATTACTTGGTGGTTTTGATCAGTCGTCATGGTGGCGTTGCCCTCAGGTCGCAATGTGGGAAGTAGCGAGTATTCACTCACTGATGTACCGCACATGGTTACGCGTACGGACACAATCCATTGTGTCCGTACCTCGACTGTATGCGTAGCGTGAGTCACTAAGATCCCCTTCCCGCGCCCAGCGGGCTCCCGCCGAAGCTTCCGGGAAGGGGATGGCTGTTAGTATGTTTCGAGCAGGTTGGCTTGGATGTAGTCGAAATTGATGTCTTGGCCCAGACCTGGTTCTTGGGAGACGTGGACAAAGCCTTCGTCGTCCATGGGGTCGTTGATCTTGTTGAGCCAGGGCGCCGGCTTCTCGTAATCGACAAAGGGATGGAGCAGGCCGCGCTCATAGAATTCACCGGGGAAGCCCATCGCACAGAGAACGTGGAGGTTGCCGGGGCCACCGCCATGTACTTCCATACGCATGTTAAAGGATTCGGCCAGGTGCGCTACCTTGAGCAGCGGTGTAATACCACCGAGATCGCCCACGCCACCGCGCACAATGTCACAGGCTCCTGCCTTGATCCATTCGGCGCGTGTGTGCATCTTGCCTTCGGCAGTCTCTGGGCCGCAGATCGCCAGGCGTGTGTTTTCGCATAGCCAGACATAGGATGACATGCTATGTTCATCCATCGGCTCTTCCATCCAGTAATACTCCAGGTGCTCCAACTCTTTGGCGAGGTAGAGCGCTTCTTCGCGGCTGTAATAGTGGAACGGGTCGAGCATCAACGGCACATCGGGGCCGAGGGCTTCACGTACAGCGGCGCAGGCTTCGATGTCGGCTTTGGCGCTGGGCGCACCGGCATAGGGAGGCTGCTTGGTGTGGAGTTTGAAGGCAGGATAGCCACGATCACGGCTCCAAAGCGCAAAATTTGCGTAATCTTCAGGCGTATTGAGGCCGCCTTCCAGGTCATCGCCACACATGGTGCTGGCATAGGCCGGGACTTTGTCGCGGGTTGCGCCGATGAGCTTGTGGACGGGGAGGTTGGCTGCTTTGCCTGCCAAATCCCAAAGGGCCAGGTCCACAACGGTCAAGACTTTGTCGGTGAGTGTGGCAAGGTTGAGGCGCTGGCGCTCTTTGAGTTGATGCCACAGGCGTTCGCGGTAATGGGGGCTTTCGCCAAGCAGCACCGGCTTGATGACGCTCTCTAGAACACCTTTGCTGATGTTGGCAATGGCATAGCCCTTGAGTCCTTCGTCCGTGATAATCGTGGTCAGCGATTGGCGGGCGTCATGTTCGGGACCTGGATGGCCGTGACCGTCGGAATCGCGCACCATGCCGGAGCGGTAGTGGAAGGTCTCGACAGTTACATCTACGATCTTCATGAAAGCGTACCTCTCTAAGGTTCCTGTGAAACGTATTGATGGTTTGATTTGGGGTGTAAGACTCTATTCGGTTTCCGGTTCGTTTTCCGGGTGGCGTTGGCGTTGGTTCCAGACATAGCGGGGGCGATAGCCAAAGGCGGCTTGTGCGCGCGCTGTGCTTAAGGGAGAAACATGATCGGGCAAGTCGTGCAGCTTCGTGCTTGCGCCAAAGTGGGTTGCAACCAGTTCGGCAGCGGGTTGGTCCAGGACGACCTGCGCCCCTGTAATGTTGTACGGGCCGGCGGGGACTTCTGCGGCTTCGATGGCGAGGCGACAGGCAAGCGCGGCGTCGCGGGCGTCGGTGCGTGTCCAAAGGAGCCACGCACCGGAGGCCGGGTCGGCAGCCATTGCCGCAATTTCTCCAGCTATCTCGCCGGGCATGCGTACACCCATGAAACGGAAGGAGAGGATGGTCAGTCCAAATTGCTGGACAAAATAGTCAGCGGTCTGTTCGCCCACAACTTTTGCCAGTGCATAGCTGTTGCAAGGACGCAGCGGATGATCTTCATCCACGGGTGCATAGAGGGGCGCGGCTTTGGCAAAGCCGTAGACCTGGGCGCTGGAGGCATTGACGATACGCTGAATACCGAGGTCGGCGCAGGCTTGAAAAACGTTATAGGCACCGCGTGCGTTGTCGCCAAAGGTGCGGGTGTCGGGCACAATGCCGGCGTTGGCCCAGGCTCCAAGATGGATGACGGCTTGGCTCTGGGTATAGGCGAGCGCTTGATAGACATCGCCAGCGTCGGTCAGATCAACGCGTAGAAATCCGCCAGGCAGGCCAGGTGTGGGGGCGAGATCGGCGTTGGTGACCACATGACCCGCGGCCACAAGATCACGCACGACATACCGACCAATGCGCCCGCTGCCGCCAGTGACCAAGACGTTCATGGCTGCGATTTCGCTTTCTAGGCAAGTGGGTTGGATCTTAATGCGCCTATTATTGCCGGGAGTGGCAGTGATGTCAATTAAGGGGGCGAGTGTGCCAAAGAAGGACGTTTGCGCTTGCAACGAATTCAGGATAGAATCTAGCTGATTTTCCGGTAACGATACCAACATCATTGACCCCTCTTGGAAGATCGCTTCCCTGTTTTCGTTCCCCAAACTTCAGTGTTTACTTTGCTCTTTCATATTACCCGTTTCCAGCGGCGACGTGATCGATTCACCCGCATGGGCGCTCTGTCATGAGTCCGTGTTGTGTGATTGATCGATAGGCAGTGACAGGCGAGTGGTACGCAAAGTATTGTTCAACTCACTAAGGAGGAACCAGCAATGAAGGAAGCAGAGAACACAAGCCAGTTGCAGGATGGAATGTTCTCGCGGCGTACGCTTTTCAAAGCTGCGGCTGTTGCAGCCGGCGCAGCGTGGGCGCAGCCTGTCTTCGCGCAGCGCGATTATGGTCCAGACGCGCCCCCTCTCCCTATCCAGAGCCTGATGTTATCGTACATGACCCGCGCTTCACGGCAAAGATCGGCAATACGCCGATCCTGCGTCTCTATACCGGGACGTTGTGGGCGGAGGGGCCCGCTTGGAATGGGGTAGGAAAGTTCTTAGTCTGGAGCGATATTCCCAACAATGTGCAAATGCGCTGGTCGAATGATGACGGTCACGTCAGTGTTTTCCGTAATCCGTCGGGTAACAGCAACGGCAACACCTTTGATTGGGAAGGTCGTCAAATCTCATGCGAACATGGAGGCCGTCGCGTTGTGCGCTATGAGCATGATGGAAGCATGACTGTGCTGGCGGATACCTTTGATGGCAAGCCGTTCAATTCGCCCAACGATGTGATTGTTCATCCTGATGGCGGGGTTTGGTTTACGGATCCGCCCTATGGAAGTTGGGGCAACTATGAAGGTAATAAAGGTGAAATCGAGTTGAAGGAAGCTGTCTATCGGATCGATCCGACCAGTGGCGCGGTGGCAATGGTCACGGATGAGATCGACAAGCCCAATGGCCTTTGCTTCGCACATGACTATTCGAAGCTGTATGTCGTTGATACCGGGCCGGGCGATCTCAAAGTTTGGGATTTGGCGGACGATAATACGCTTGAAAATGGGTCCGTCTTTAGCGACATGACCTTTGACGGTCTGCATGTGGGGCCGGATAGCCTGCAAGCGGACATTGACGGCAACATTTGGGCGACGGGCGCATGGGTTGGCGACGAAGGGAACGGCGTGCATATCTTTGCCCCCAATGGCGACCGTATCGGACAGATTAAATTGCCCGAAACCACTTCAAACCTCTGCTTTGGTGGCCCAAAGCGCAACCGGCTCTTTATGACGGCAAGCCAGTCGCTCTATGCGGTCTATGTCAACACACAAGGAGCCCATATTAGCTAGGTTTTGTGGAGATTTTGAGCCGCGTGCGTCACGTTGGATACCCTATGTTCCAGCGAGAGAGGCTTCTCGCTAACGCGGCGCACGCTTCGCTGATAGGCCGGCAAAACTTAGGTTATTGGCATGCGTTCGCATAGGTGGATAGAAACATTTGTGCTAAAATAGGGAGAGGACCACACAGGTTGTTTTGTTGATTGCATCAAACAGGGATGCCTTTCCGTGTGGCTTTATGAATCTATGACTGCGAATACGACTGCGATAACCACAGGTGTCATCACGGCGCTGCAACTGCAAAAGCGCAACAAAGATCGGGTGAATGTCTTTGTGGATGGCGAGTATGCTTTTGCGGTGAGCCTGACCCTGGCGGCAACGCTGCATAAGGGGCAGCGGTTGGCGGCGGAAGATGTAGAGGCGCTGAAGCAAGACGGTGAAGTGGATCTGGCCTATCAGCGCGCGCTGCGCTACTTGGGTATGCGCCCGCGCAGCAGCGCGGAGATTGTTACCTATCTCAAGCGCAAGGAGTATGACGAGTCGATTGTGGAGATCGTTGTCAATCGCTTACACAAGCAGGGCTATTTGGATGATGAGGCCTTTGCGCGCTTCTGGGTAGAAAATCGAAATCGCTTTCGCCCGCGAGGTTCACAGGCCTTGCGCTATGAACTGCGCCAAAAGGGTGTGGAGCGGGAAACGATTGATTCGACGCTTGAGGAGCAGGACGATGATGGTGCTGCCTGGGCCGCGGTTGAGGGGAAGCTTGATCGCTGGGCAGCGTTGGAGAAGATGGAGTTTGAGCAGAAACTAATGGCTTTTCTCGCCCGGCGCGGGTTTCGCTATGATGTCTGCCGCCGCACTGCGGAGCAAGCGTGGCAACAGGTGCAGGAAGCGGAGTAAGAATCTGGAGAGAGAAAAGGTGACAGGCATCTTTTTTCAGGCGCAACGATGGGCGTTGCGCTTGAAGAAAATGCCTGTCACCCGGTGAGCCGTTAGTCCTCTTCGTCTTTTTCTTCTTCGATCAGGTCAATCAAGGCCAGGCCGTTGGTGAGCGATGTAACAGCCTCGATGAAGTTGGCGAGATGCTCGCTTGGCAATTGCAATCGGAATGTAGCATCCGCTGTATATTCCTCGCTAAGCAGTTCGACCTCAAAGTCGGTGAGCATGCGTTTGAAGGGGGTGATCACGTTATACTCTGTGACAACCTCGAGCTGCGACTTGGGCACTCGCTCAGTTGTGGGCAGGTCGCGCAGCGCGAGCTGCACCCCGCCACTGTAGGCTTTGACCAAGCCACCTTTCCCCAACAATGTGCCACCAAAGTAGCGTGTGACCACAGCACAGATGTCACCGATGCCGGAATGTAGCAAGACCGTCAGCATGGGACGGCCCGCGGTGCCGTGTGGTTCGCCGTCGTCGCTCATGCCCACCTGGCCGGTCGTGCCGGGTGGCCCCACGACATAGGCCCAGCAATTATGGTTGGCGGCGCTCTGTTCGGAAGAAACCTCGCTGATAAAATCGCGTGCTGCTGCGACTGTGGGCGTATAGGCGACGGTCGTGATGAAGCGACTACGTTTGATCTCTTCCTCAACACGGTGAATCCGCGCCGGGATTGGATAACGGGGTTGTGCAGAAGTCATGATTACTCTTTGGGACTAACCGCGTGCCAATCGTCGCCGATTAGCTCCAACGGTCATCATCGTCATAAATATCTTCGTCGTCCTCGAAATCGTCGTCCTCGTCATCAAGGTCGAGGTCGTCATCATCGAACTCATCATCAATTTCGAGATCGCTCTCCAATTCGTCTAGCTCATCTTCATCCAGGTCATCAGTTTCGAGATCATCGACCTCAAGATCATCGTCATCCAGATCATCTTCCTCGTCGTCCCAAAGGTCGTCATCGTCGTCTGAGGCAATTTCGACCTCAAGTGGTTCTGTGACCACAACCTCTAGCTGTGCGCCACAATGGTTACACACAAGTTTTTGTCCAAGCCGTACGCGGCCCGGAATTTCGATTTCTTCGTCACATTCGCTGCACTGCGTGCGAGCCATGACAAAACTCCTTATCCGATGGGTGATGTACACCGCGCCACTCGCCGGGCTGCGGGATTCAGGGCTCTCTTGCCAAGAGCCTTCTATTTGATTGAACTATGTCGCCGAACTATGTCACTCAAGCTACATCGTTACTATACCGCTAAAATCTATGCCATTATACGAAGTATATGCCGAATTGCTGAAAGCCACAGGTGAGCTTTACCTGTTATCAGACAAGTTGTTTACGCACCTGGATCTGTCCAGCCGATCCGTTAGCGCGCGGCTAGATGGGTTTCGGCTCTGCGTGACCGTACATCGCGTCCCACAGTCACGATGATGGTGATGATGGTGATCGGGAGCAAGAAGTACAACACGAAGCTTGTAAAGGTTTGCAGATTCGCAGAATTATTGGCGTTGAGGATCAGATAGACGGTGTACGCCACGTAGTAGGCTAAAAAGACCAGCCCTTCCCAACGGGCGATGAGATTGCCTGTAAAGAAAATGGGGAGACAGGCCACAGCCACAATGATCATAAACGGGATATCTGCGCTTAGGGCAGAAGGCGCAATGCTGATGCCCGTTGGCGATACGATGGCTGTCATGCCCAAAACGGCTAAGATATTGAAGATGTTGCTGCCTACCACGTTGCCTACGGCAATATCGCGCTCGCCGCGGATGGCCGCGACGACGGAGGTGGCAACCTCCGGTAATGAAGTGCCTGCGGCGACAACGGTCAGCCCAATCACCAATTCGCTGACGCCTATGGTCTGCGCGATGGCAACAGCACTGTTGACGAGGAAGCGCGAGCCGAAGACGAGCATGACTAATCCCACCGCGATCATGCCGATGTCGACCAGGATGCCTGTGCCCGTTTTGGGCTTTTCGTCACCAAATTCCTGCTCGTATTCTGCTTTGACTTCCGCCGTTTCGCGACGGCTTTGGCGGATGAGAAAGACGGTATAGATGATGATGCCTGCGAACAGGATAACGCCTTCCCACAGCACCAGATGCCCATCATAGGCAAAGAGATAGGTGAGGAGCGACACACCGATCATAATCGGCACGTCGAGCCGTATGAGTTGCTGCGAGACAATGAGCGGCGTGATAATCGCTGAGATACCGAGGATAAAGAGGACGTTGAAGATGTTGCTGCCAACGACGTTGCCGAGTGCAATGTCAGGCTGCCCATTTAATGCTGATTGGACACTGACCGCAAGTTCGGGCGTACTGGTGCCGAATGCAACAACGGTGAGGCCAATGACGAGCGAGGAAATACCGACTGCGCTGGCAAGTTTGGATGCACCACGCACAAGCGCTTCAGCACCCACAACTAGCAAGACTAAACCGACAACTAATTGTCCAATGACCAAAAGACTCATATTTGCGACTCCAATAGTTCAGCGAATTTGTGATTCTACATATCCAATCTTGTCAATTATAATGGATGCTGTCTGGGTTGGCGTAATCATTCATCCTAACAATGATCCTAACAATGGGAGTGAAGGGTATCCCCCTTTGTCATAGACTTTCCCATTTGCGCTTTTTGTTGTACCTTCTACCTATACCTGTTTGTAGTCAATTCTTGTATTTTTGCATCTTTGTCTTTCTTGTGCCACAATTGTTGCCGACGCGCTATCTGTCTCATACCTAATGCAGCGCAAGTGTAATTTGGGCATGCGCCAGAAATCCGCACAGGATGGCTGGGATAGTGCGTTGACAATCCAAAAGCACCAGGCTAATATTCTTGTCATGATGAATTCCCGACAGGACGGTCCCTTGCAACCACCTTCTCTTAGCACTTATATCGGGTACATCACTGGGCCGCGAGCAGAGCCGCCGGTGGGTGTGCGTGTGGTCGAACCGCCACCGGGTACACGCCAGCATCAGCGGGGCAGCCTCTACGCGGTCATCGAAGTGAGCGGCGACCATCCAGACCGCGCGGCGATTGTTGACCGGCTGTTGAGTGAGGTACAGCGCGTCTACTACTCGGCCAAAGGCAGTCAATCACAGGTGATGGTCGAGGCGGTGCAGCAAACCCAGCAGTTGTTGCGCGAGATCAATGCCCATACTCCCCATTATCCGCTGCAACTTGGCATCATGTGCGCGGCTTTGATTGGCGGGAAACTGCTGGTTGCGTCCAGCGGGGCTGCTTTTGCGCTGGTACGGGTCAGCGACAAGGTACATATGTTTCCTTCGGACCCCAGCACGACAGTGGGCGGTTACGGCAATGCGCCTGTGGAGGTCTATCGCCAAGACGTACAGGCAGATGATGCCTTGTTCTTGGGCGGGGGGGGCTGGCTGCGCCGTGTGCCAACACGCACCCTTGCCTCGGTTGTCGCTTTTACCAACGCTGACAACTGCACCGAAGCCGCCGATGAACTTTTTGACCAGGCTGGACAAATGCCGCTGCCAGGGCTGTTGATTGTCTTGGGCGCGAATCATGAGCCGCCGCGTCCTGGTGGCGGAAACTATGGCGGCGGCGGGAATTATGGCGGGGGTGGATACTCTGGCGGGTCTGGTAGTGGCGGCCCAGGTGGCGGGTCTACGTCGCGGCCTACGCCACGCCGCCCACGCTTTGGTGGGCTGCCGACTGCGCTGAGTACGTCGCCACCTGCACGCATGCCGCCCAGCATGCCTTTGCCCGGTGTTTCGCCCGCAGGCGCACAGCCCAGCCTGGCGCGTTCGGAGTGGGAGGGCGCAAAGAGTGACCTGCTGCCGCCTGCGCCGGTTGTGAATACACCGCCATCCAGCGTTTCTCCTGTGACGCGCGATGAGCCACCCTTTGAGGCTCCGCACGCGTCACCTCGCAGCTTTGAAGCCCCTAGCAGCCAACTTGCGGATGCCGCACTGCCGATTGAAGAAGCGCCAGTCACCTACCAGGCAGATCATGAGTTCGCGGCTCCTCCCGCTGAGGCGACCGCTGGGGGCGATCTGCCCGTAGAACCTGGTGATGAGTTTGACCCGATTTTTCCACCCTCTACCCCTTTAGAGCGCCATCGCACCGAGCCTAGCGGGCCGGGCATGTTGGAGCGGTGGCAAGAGCAAGCGAATCTGCGTATGGGACAGGCGCGCGATTTCCTGGGGCGTATGCTGCCGGATCGCAGCCATGACGCAGAGACGGGATCGGCCTGGCAAGAAGTGGCTGAGGATGCTGCGGTGCCGCGTCAAAAGTCACTCCCGCCACGCTATAACGAGCTGGAAGCAGAACAGGTGGCCGCGCCTGTGCGTGAGCCTCCTTCCTCCCGCGAACGCGTAGCGCAGCCGGAAGCACCGCTGGACGAGAGAGTGGCTGATGCCGCAGAGCTGCCCGTGATGCCCGCGTTGGAGATGTCGCCCTTTGCGCCGCCTCCACCCACGCGCGGCGCACGGGCACGTTTGTTTTTATTGATTGCCCTCGTCATCGTGGTCTTGGTTCCTGCTGTGGTCGCTGCCGTAAATTTGGGGCAGGGGGCAAGCATCACTGCAAAGGCCGAGGAGATGACGGCCCGCGCCGAAATTATCCTCTTGGGCGCGCAATCGGCACTGGATCAGGGGGATAAGGTCACGGCTCGCGAACGTTTGACCGAGGCACAGGATCAATTGGCCCAAGCGATTGAGTTGGATGGAACGAACGAGCATCGTACACAATTGATCGCTACCATCGAGTTGGAACTGCAAGAGGTCTTGCAAGTGATGCCGCTCTATGGTTTGACGCAGCCTTTGATTGTTTTCCCTGCCGACGCCCGCCCCCAGCATGTGCTGGTGGTGAATGATGATATTTTTGTCATTGATGCGGGTCGCCAGGCGTTGCTCCAGTATCGTTTTGACCCGGCTACAGAAACGGTCGCAGATCAGGTGGGCCAAGTCTTGCTCAGTCAAGGGGATGTTGTGGATGGGGCCACGGTGGGGGCATTGGCAGATTTGGCGTGGCTGCCGCTGAACCCAGGGATTGAGGACCGGCCTAATCTGGTGATTACCGATCGCAACAACAATGTCTTCCGCTATGATCAACGGGTTGAAGGCGCAAGCGTGATGCAGGTGGCAGACCGCGATACATGGGGCAGTATCGGTCAAGTGCAGACCTATGGCGGTCGCATCTATCTGGCGGACGAGGCCAAAGGGAGCATCCTGCGCTACAATCCTGGAGGGGCTGCGGCTGTGGGCGAATCCTGGTTTGCGCCCGGAACACCGGTTAACTTGGAGAATTTGATCTCGATGGAGATCGACGGTGATATTTGGCTGCTCATGAGCAACGGTGCGATCTTGCGCTATCGCGAGCGCGAGCAGCTTCCCTTTTCGCCGGAGAACAGTATCGGGCTGGCAGAAGAACCTGTCGATATGTATGTGACCCGCCAGGACAGCGCCTACATCTATCTGGTGGATGCAGGGCAGGATCGGATTCTGGTTTATGAGAAGAGCGGCGCGTATGTCGGGCAGTTACGCGCCCCAGAAGATGACCTGCTGCGCGGACTTTCTGGACTGTTTATTGATGAGGTTGGCGGGGTCATGTATATCCTGACTCAAACCGGACTGTTTGCCCATCCTGTACTTCCCTAAAACCTACGTTTTATCCACGGCGCACTGTCGGGCATTTTACACAGGAGTTGAGGCGCAATAATCGGCGTTTTTTTCGCTGTAACTTGTTTGCCCAACGAGCGCATATGCTATACTGGTATCTATGTCGTCAAACTCTGAGGAACGCACCAAGTCATCATCTTCCCGCCCGGAGACGCGCTCTGGATGGGGAAAATTTTTGCATAGCCGTTTAGGGATTACGTTTGTCGTACTCTATACGCTTGTGGTTCTTGGCGGCGCGCTGGTTGCCAGCACGTGGCTCTATGATTGGTCGCGCCTGCGTATTTTAGGCACCTCGTCGCTGGCTGAATTGGCGAATCTTGACTTTCTAACCTCAGGCGCTTGGAATAAGCCGGAAGATCAAGCAAGTGAGGTAGTAGGGGAGGCCGCCGTAGAAGGAGGCGCTGTCGATGAAAGCGCACAGAACCAGCCCGCGGTGACGATCCCGCCGATCAATGTGCTGCTGTTGGGAACGGATGCACGCCCTGGCGAAGGGGATATTTCGAACACCGACACGATGATTCTGCTACACTTTGACCCGCAAAATCAGGTCGCCGGGCTTTTGTCCATGCCGCGTGACTTGTGGGTTCCCATCCCTGGTTTCGGCTATGAGACGCGCATCAATACCGCTTACCCTCTGGGCGAAACCTATAACTATGCGGGTGGCGGGGCGCAGTTGGCAAAGGACACGGTCAGCAGTTTTATCGGCCAACAGGTACACTACTACGCCCGCGTCAATTTCCAGGGCTTTGTAGATTTGGTCGATCTGATTGGCGGCGTTGATGTGGTGGTACCCTTTACCATTTATGACACGGAGTATCCCACCCAAGATTACGGGGTGCAGACTTTCTATTTAGAGGCCGGGCCACAGCATTTAGATGGTGAGACGGCGCTGAAATATGTACGTACGCGCAATGTGGATGATGATTATGGGCGCGCAGGTCGCCAACAACAGGTGATCCGCGCTGTCGTAGATAAGGTGCTGCGCGCGGATATGCTGCCGACACTCCTGCCCAAACTGCCACAATTGCTCATGACCATGCGCAGCAGCGTCGATACCGATATCCCGATGGCGACACAATTGGAACTCGCCAACTATCTAACGGGTAGCTCGCTGCAAGTACGCCAGTTGGTGCTAGATAACCGCTATGGCGAGGAAACTTATTCCGAAGAAGGTGCCTGGATTTTGCGGCCTGATCGGGCGCGGGTGCTTTCGGCGCTGGCGACCTTTTTCGCGCCGCCCACCGCGACCAATGGTGGCAGCAGCGGCAGTGCCGTGGCAATGGGCAACCTCGAATGGGTACGGATTGAAATTCTGAACGGCACAGGCGAGCCGGGCGTTGCAGCGCACACGCGTGATCTGCTGCAAAGTCAGGGCTATCAGGTCGTCTCGATTGGCGATGCTGACCGCAGTGATTATGGGCGCACGCTCATCATCAACTATGGTATTCCCGATGAACTCGTCGAGCGACTTGGCGTTGATTTGGAACTTGAGCCAGGGCTTTCGAGCTTGCAAGGGTTGAATGTATCTGCACCCGTCGATGTACGCATTGTGGTGGGGCGAGATTATCTTCCCCATTTACAGCAGTAGGCGACTGTTGTAGACATAGACTATTCCCGTAGATCATAAAAGAGGGGCGCAGCAAATCGCTGCGCCCCTCTTTTATGATGGCTGATAATAAACAACAATCCTACCAGGGGACGTGGCTGATGCGCTCTGTTTGCCCGATGGGCATGATGACAATGCCGCCGTGATAGCCCTGGACACGATGACCGTTCAGCTCGAATTCTTGGGTTACGGGCCTGCCTAATTGCTGGCGACGGGCGTAGATGGCGATGACCGAATCGACCGGCAGCTCTAGCCCCAGGCGATTCCACGCAGCTTGCCGGAACATATGCACCCACAATGAGCCTGCTTCCAGCCCTGGGGCGTGTTCGCCGGTTGCGCTGGGGGCGGCTTTGGGAATCGTGGGAAGATAGGTGTTGTCGGTCCAACTGTCCTGGTCATCATCGGGTAACTTGACGTCGCCCGCAGGAACCGCTTGCCAGACCACAAAGAAGGAGATGTGGTTATTGGCGGGGAGTCCCCCACCACAAACAACCTCGGCAGCGCCAGCCGGAGCCCAACACCAGGGCCCGGATTCGTTGCGCTCCGGCACGAAACTGCTGCCTGGCCCCGTGATGATGTTCGCCCAGCCGGATTTCTCTTTGGTTTGACGGTGGACATAGTTGTCATATTCGGGGTCTTCAAGCATTTCGAAGCCGTCTGACCAGAAGATGATCTCCTGGCTGCGTATGAGCTTGCCATCCAGACCGATGACCGCGGCAAAGAGATGATGATCGCCACCGGCATCATCGAAATAGTCGGGCGCGTTGAAGGGTTTGAGATATTCATCGCGCGCCCACTGCGGGATTGATCCCGGCAGCGTCTCCGGTTCCCAGGAGCCATTGCGCGTGGTAAAGAGATCTTTGACCACGTAAACAACGTCACCCTGTGGACGATCCGGACGGGCGGCGAGTGGTTTGATGGTGACATTATAGTGGGGGATCCACTCGCTGACGCGGCGTTCGACTTCCACGCTGGGCTGCGGCGGGGTCGTCCCTTCGTCGGGAGGGGCCGGCTCCGGCTCTTCTCCAGAAGGTGGCGCGGGTTCTGGCTCGGTTCCTGGTTGCTGTGGCAGCGTGGCTTCCCACTGGGCGCGAGGTACGGCTTGCCAGACCACAAAGGTCGAAACGGGATGTCCCACGGGCAGACCACCCCCAAGCACAACTTCGGCTGCACCTGCTGGCGCCCAACACCAGGGGCCGCTGTCGCCCCGTTCTGGAACATAGGAGCTTCCGCTTGCCATAAAGAGATTGGCCCAGCCGGAACTCTCTTTGGTCTGTTCGCGCGTATAGTCGGTGTAGCTGGGATCCTCTAGGCGTTCATAACCATCGGACCAGAAGATAATCTCATGGCCTTTACGCATTTGACCATCAAGGCCGATGACCGCTGCGAAGAGATGATGATCCGCGCCTGCTTCGAGAAAGGTAGGGCGTAGATAGTCGTCACGCGCCCATTCAGGGACAGACTCGTATTCGCCCGATGGCTCCCAGGAGCCGTAATAGGTCATGAAGATATCTTTGACAAGGTAGACCACTTCGTCTGCGTCGGAGGGATCACTGGCAAGCGGGCCTTGACCCTCGAGTGGCCCATCGGGGCGATCCTGGATGGACTTGATCGCCATGTTATAGGCGGCGAAGGGGAGCGCGATGCGCTGCTCGACCAGGGGGCCGCTCGGCGCGGGCTCTTCATCCGCGTTGGCTGCAGCGGACATTTCGACCTCGTGGCGAGTCTCCGGCTCTTCGGGCCTGTCTTCGGTCGTGCCTTCGCGCATGGCCGCAATCATGCTGGTCAGCATGTCGATGGACTCTTGATCTGCGGCCTGTTCTGTATCTTTTTCTGCATCTTCTTGTAGCGTTGTATCGGGTTTCATGCTATCAAGGATGGCTGTCTCTGTCGGTGGTTCTACCGCGGTAGCAACGGGTGGCATGACAACCTCCACTGTTTCAGTAGTTTCTTCAAAGTCTGGTGTTTTGGATAGATCGTTTTCGGTCGCCTGGGTGGATGCCGGCTCTACGGTTGCCTCTGCTTCTGGCTCTGTTTCTTCTGGCTCCGCCGCGTCTAATCCTTCTACGCTCTCCGCGGCATCCTCAGTGGATGGCGTTGAGGACTTTCTGCCGCGCCGGCCTTTGGGCCTGGATGATTCAGGCATGGGAGACTCTGCTTTGGCGCTCTCTGCTTCAAAGCCTGGCGCATCCTCCGCGTCGTCAAGGCCGCTTTCCTGCTCAAACCCCGGCTCGCCAATGGGCTCAGGCGCCGGAAATTCCTCTTCGCTTTTCGTGACCAGGGCCGCGATGATGGTGGGGCCAGGCTCCACGCTGTTATCGGTGTCGCGCGGGACGATATCATAGACCTGGGCATCGATCTCGCGCCAGGTGCCCTTTTCAGAGAGATCGGCGAGATAGGCCGCGGCTTTGCCGATAATATCATAGCTTTGCCAGGGGTTGTAATGACCGAGGGTGAAGATCGTATAGCCCAATACCTGACCGGAAAAACGTTCGAGATAACGGCCACATTTGAGCAGTTGCTCGACATAACCTTCGGGCGTGGTAAAGTTTTGCCAGCCGGACGGTTCGGCTCCGCGGATGAGGCCATCAATGCCATATTCGGTCACGGCGAATTTCAGGCGGCGGAAAGGCAGGCGGCGCAAGACCTGATGCTCTAGGCGGTAGATGTACCAGTCATAGGCATTGTTGGGGCCCCATAGGTCGGGCATCCCGTATTGGTGAAGCGCGACGACATGACCGTTGGCTTCGGCGTGTGCCAGGGCAGGGTAGACATGACGCCAAACGGCCATGCGGTCATTTTCGGGCAGGTCGGGGTTGCCCACGCTGAAGGCGAGGATGGCGCAGCGATAGCCTGCTTCATCCGCCAGGGCCATGCGCGTGAGTTCAAACTCGTTGAGCATGCCCAGGCCGGTGGAATCCTGATGCACTTCGTTGGCAACCTGCCAATAGTCCACGCCATAGGCCATGCGTGTCTGTGTAATTTCATGCGCCCATTGAGCGGCTTCCACCGGGTCTTGGCGGATGCGCTCGGACATTTCGTGGTCGGGGACAAAGATGCGGGCAACGATGGTGCTGTCGGGGCAGACATCGCGCAGCGCCAACAGGTCATCCGGGCTGGGGTCGAGCAGCGTGATCATGCGCGGACGCCAGCGCGAGAGTACCTCCAGGTGCGGGCGAATACTGCCGATGATGTGGGGGCCGATGATGGCCCCGCGCGGCTGCGTCAGGCGCGCCAAGTAGGGAACGGGGTCTGTGAAGCCACACCAACCGTCGTCGATGCTGTAGGGCACCAGGCGCAAGCCAAAGTGTAGGATCGGGTGTTCCGTAATTCCCGAATTGCCGCTGAGTCCAATGGTTTGACCGGCGGCTGCTTGCTGGCCTTTTTCGACGCGTACTTCATCTAGATGTGCGTAAAATGTCTGACCCCAACGGTGGCTTAGAAGGACAGATTGTCCATAGCCGTCGGGGTCGTTACGAACATCCAGTACGACACCATGTTGGACAGCGAGCACCGGCGTACCAGGGGGCAAATCGAAATCCAGGCCTGGATGACCGTAGAGGGGAACACCCTTGAAGCTAACGTTGCGAAAGAGTTCAGGGCTTTCGCCAAAATGTTGGCTGATGGGGTACTCACCAGAAAAGGGCAGGTTACGTAACATGCTCATAAATCGAAGTCCATTGCGGTGGTTGTTGGCGGTCCTGGGCATCTGCCCAACCCAGGCGCGTCCTGCCAAACTACCGAGGGTGGCAGAATGTAGGGATGCGCTGTCATCATGCCATTATATGCTGTCATGCGCGCAATGCCAACTACGCAATTGGCCTTTGCCCCTGGTAGCCTCTAAAAAGAGACAGATATGACACAGCAATATATGGAAAAGATAATGGAAAAGTTAGCAGGTATGGAAATGTTAACGGCAACGTTAATGAAAATGATGACAAAATGACGACAAGATAACTATATAAAACCCTCCCGGAAGCTCCGAGCTTCCGGGAGGGTGGTGTCTAAGGTGAGGTTCCCACAAACGGGAAGGTTATGCGGGTGTTAGTTGGCTGGTGGGCGATTCAACCGGCGCGGCATCGTCCTCGTCGCCAACGGCAACAGCGTCTGCCCCAAAGGGATTGTATTCGCGCTCCAGTTCGCGGCGGAACTGTTGGGTGTAGAGCCGGTAGTAGTGGCCCCGCTGGCGCAGCAGTTCGCTGTGTGTGCCCATCTCCTTGATCTTTCCGTCCTCGATCACCAGGATACGGCTGGCATTGCGGATGGTGGAGAGACGGTGAGCGATGATGAAGCTAGTGCGCCCTTCCATCAACACTTCCATGCCTTGTTGGATCAGCGTCTCGGTCAGTGTATCCACGGAACTTGTGGCTTCGTCCATGATGAAAATATCAGGGTTTGCCAGCACCGCGCGCGCCAAGCTGATCAACTGCTTTTGGCCTACGGAGAGCAGACTGCCCCCTTCACCAACCTGTTCATCATAGCCATTTTGCAGCGCCAGAATGAACTCATGCGCGCCTACGATCTTGGCTGCCTCCTCAATTTCGGCGTCAGTGGCATCGAGCCGTCCATAGCGAATGTTCTCGCGGATGGTGCCAGAAAAGAGATGTGGTGTTTGCAGCACAATGCCGACTCGCGATTGGATGGCGTGTTGGGTTAACTCTGTATAGTCCACCCCATTGATGCGAATCGTTCCTGACTTTGGCTCGAAGAAGCGGCAGATCAGGTTGACGATGGTCGACTTGCCACCTCCGGTTGGTCCCACCAGCGCAATCGTCTCGCCTTGTGCCACGGTGAGATTGAAATTGTTCAGAACCGGACTTTCCGGCTCGTAGTAGAAGTCAACGTTGTCAAAGACGATGTCGCCGCGCAGGGTGCCGGGGTCACTTGCCCCAGGGCGATCCACTATCTCCGGTTCGGCATCAATCAGCGAGAAGATGCGCTCGCCCGATGCAATCGCCTGCTGCATCTCGGCATAGACACGCGCCATTTCTTGCACAGGCCAGAGCATGAAGGTGACATAGGTGATGAAGGCCTGGATGCCACCGATGGTGAGCGTTGTGCCGCCGACATTGATATTCGCTGCCTGCCAGCCGCTAAACCAGATGACCAGCCCTACCGCGGCAGAGCTAAGTAACTGGACAGTGGGCAGGAAGAGCGCCGAGAGCCAGGCCGCGCGAAAGCCTGCGCGGTACATATTGCTGGTCAATTGGCCGAACTCCTCAAGGTTTTCACGCTCGCGGCCCAGAGACTTGATGACGCGGACGCCGGTGATGGTTTCGTTGTATTGACCCGTAATCTGCGAGTTAATGCGGCGCACCTGGCGATATTCGACAATGATGCGCTTCTTGAACTGGATTGCCACCACGACGATGACGGGAATAATCGCACTCACGATCAAGGCCAATGGCACATTGATGTAGAGCATGAAACCCACCGCGGTGATGATGTTAAAGACACCCCAGGCAGAATCTAGGATGCCCCATGTAACCAACTCCGCCAAGCGGTCCGTGTCGGAGGTTAGGCGCGACATGATCCAGCCGACGGGCGTGCGATTGTAATAGGAGAGCGAGAGCTTTTGCAGATGGGCAAAGAGCGTCTTGCGCAGGTCATAACGGATGCGTTCGCCCAGGATGCCCGTCATATAGATGAAGCCAAAGACGGTTCCTGCCTGGACGACGATGAGCGCGCCGTAGATGCCGATGATACGGAAGATGGCGGCGCGGTCACCAGCGACAATGCCTTCGTCGATCAGGAGCTTGCTCATATAGGTAAAGAGCGAGTCGAGGAAGGCGGCAACAGCAATCAGCAGGACAAAGCCCACCAGCAAGGGCCAGTGAGGCTTTGTCTGGGCAAGAATGCGCTGGAGCGTGCGACCGTTAAATTGGGTTGTGAATTCTTCTTCTTCGAACTCAAGCGGATTCGACACGGTTCAACTCCTTTTGCAGTTCGGATTCGATGCGGGTCTGCGCCGCATAGATTCGTTGGTACATCCCATCTTGGGCGATCAATTCATCGTGGGTGCCGGCCTGGACGATGCGTCCTTTGTTGAGGACGAGAATCAGGTCTGCCGTCATCACGCTTTGGATGCGGTGGGCGATGATGAAGGTTGTTCGGTTCTCCATCAGCCGCTCCAACGCTTCACGAATGGATGCCTCGGTCTCGGTGTCCACCGCAGAGGTGGAGTCATCGAGAATCAGGATGCGTGGGTTCTTGAGCAAGGTACGCGCAATGGCAACACGTTGCTTCTGACCACCCGACAGAGTCGTACCTCGCTCGCCAACCAGGGTGTCATAGCCCTTAGGCAGCTTGGTCATGATCACGTCATGGATGGCCGCGGCGCGGGCTGCTTCCTCTACCTGCGCCTGGTCAACCTCGCGACCTACGCTAAAGGTGATATTTTCGCGTACGCTGCGCGAGAAGAGAAAAGGCTCCTGTTCCACGATGCCGATATTGCGGCGCAGGAACTCGCGCGAGTATTCTTTTAGCTCTACACCGTCGAGCAAGATACGCCCGCCCGTATAGTCATAGAAGCGGGGAAGCAGGTTGACCAATGTGGTTTTGCCTGCGCCCGCTGCACCCAGCAGCGCCACGCGCTGACCGGGTTTGACATTGAAGCTGATCTCTTGCAGGGCCACAGCATTGTGTTTGGCCTTTGCGTCTGTGCCTTCTTTGGCGGCGTCTTTGCCGCCCTGGGTGGCAGAGTGATCGGTTGTTTGCTCATGGGTCGAGAATACTTGCTTCTCGATTTTCTTCTCGACTGTTTTCTCAGCCGTGGCTTTGCCCTCCTCGTGCTTGCCTGCGCCGTTGCTGCCATTGGCGTGAGCCGCGGGCGTGGGAAGTGTTTCGATCACGGCGGGTGCGGGTGTGCCATAGGCAAAGCTGACATTTTCGAATGTGACTTCGCCCTGTACATGCTCCGGCGCGACAAAGCCTGGTTCTACCATTACTTCACGATCCTGGCGAATGATGGCGGCGACGCGGTCAAAGGAGACCAAACCGCGCGACATTTCGACCACAAGACGCCCTAGGTTACGCATCGGCCAGATAATGGCGAGCAACATGCCGGCGTAGGCGAGATAGGTTCCCACCGTAATCGTGCCGTTGATTGCCATGAGCGCCCCGATGGTGTAACCAGCCAACATCTGGATGCCACAGAGCAGATCGGAGAAGGGCCAATAGAGCGAGTGCATGAGCAAGAGACGTTTGCCGAGCCTGTACTTGCCTTGATTGGCAGTCTCGAACTTTTCTTCTTCATAGGCTTGACGGGCAAAGGCTTTGACAACACGCACGCCTGTCAGATTCTCCTGCAAGGTGGTCGTCAACACGGCATCCTGGCCTTGATAGGCTTCATATGCGGTCGAGATCAGGCGGAAGAAGTAGACCGACATCGCCAAGATGATCGGAATGACGATGATTGAGAGCAGCGCCAACTGCCAATTCAAGAAGTAGATTGTGATGAAGTTGATCAAGAACAGAAAGAGAATCCTGCTGCTCTCGACAAACTCGATGGCATAAAAGCGCCGCAGTGCGTCGATGTCCGACGTGGCGCGCTGGATCATTTCCCCGGTTTGCACTTCGTCATGATAGGCAAAGGGCAGCCGTTGCAGATGATCCAGGACGAAGTTGCGCAGCCGTTGGGCGATGCTTTCGGCGGTATGGGCCGACAGTGCGCCACTGATAAAGGTGAAGCCACCCTGGACAGCGGCAAGCGCGACAAAGCCAAGCGCGATCATCCACAAGGCATAGGTGCGGTCACCTTGCGACAGATAGCGGTCAACAAAATATTGGATGAGCAGCAGCGACGCGGTACGGGCTCCTGTGGAGATACCCAGGGCAAGACCTGCCGTAATGTACGGCAGCCGGTAGCCCTGCGCGAGCATCCACACGCCTTTGAGCCGCTTCTTCTCTGCCACAATGGGCTTGAGATTGGGTGTGAGTTGGTCCGGCAGTTGCTTAAAAAGCATGGCTGGTGATCCTTAACAACAAAGGTGTGATAATAATGATGCGACAATGATCAATGCTGGCAATTACGCTGCTTGCGCTGTGACAGTCCTGGCGTGTCACAGCGGTTCATTGCAGAGATTAAAAGGCAAAAGAAAAGACGTAGGCGAGCATTTGCTCTCTATGCCTACGTCTTTATCATCCATGCCCGATCCAATCAGCGACCGTATCATGGCAATAAAAAAGCCGCAGGCACCAAACTCGTGCGCTGCGGCTCGCAAATTGCGAACATTCCCGTTACCGGGCGACAGACGCACGACTCCCATCAAAGGAACCCAAGATTCCCCCCACGAATTTCATGGTGCTAAACATTATCGGGTAAAGCATTGAGTGCGTCTCCTGAAGTGCTTCCGGCTGCGGTGAAGTGGCAGCGATAGAAGTACGGCGAACTAGCTTTGGGCGGGCAGATACACAGTTACACAAACACTGCCGCGCACCTTGCCTACAATAGCACGACGCCGCGCCAATGTCAAGCACCAGTTGGCAAGAAATTCTGATACGCTTGCACACCGAAATTGAGCCATCATGACCATTGCTTTTGGTGTGGCTTTAGGGAGGGCTTAACGGCGTGGTACAATGGGGCTGATGGCACAAAAAGAGCATTGGAAATTAGACGCAAGAGGTGTAGACCTCTTGCCGGTAGACACTTTACTATACGGTTTACTATACGGTCATAGGGATCGCAATGAGTGATTTGGTCGTTGGGCTCGATTTGGGCGGTACACAAATTCGTGCGGTTTTGGCGGATGCAGCAGGCACTGTGCTGGCACGACATAACCGATTAACGGAGGCGCATGAAGGCCCACGCGCTGTATTGGATCGCATCTATGCGACCATCGCGGCGGTGATGCCGGATGGCGGCGTTGCGGCGATTGGGGTGGGTGCGCCAGGGCCGACGGATCCCTACCAGGGCATTGTGTTAATGGGGCCGAATCTGCCGGGATGGCGCAATGTCAACTTGCGCCAACTGCTTGGCGATCATTTTCAGACGCCGGTTTTTGTGGGGAATGATGCGAACGTGGCGGGGCTGGCGGAACATCGCTATGGCGCTGGGCAGGGCGTGCGCCACATGGTCTACATCACTGTCAGCACAGGCATTGGTACGGGTGTGATTGTCGATAACCGTCTGCTTTTGGGGCGACAAGGGCTGGCTGCCGAAATCGGGCATATGACCATTGATGCATGGGTTGAGAATGGCGTGGAGGCGGGGTCGGGCTATGGCAGCGAAACGCAGGCGGGTGGTGCGGACGCGCATCTTATCGGCACGCTCGAAGGATTGGCATCCGGCCCCAACCTTGCCAAGCGCGCCCAGGCCGCGCTCGCAGCCGGGGCGCAGAGCGCTGTCCTCAAGCTTGCGATGGGCAAACTAGAGGCAGTCACGCCGCGCTTGCTCAACCAGGCGGCGCGTGATGGCGATCCGTTTGCCCTGGAACAGTTCCAGATTACGGGACGCTATTTGGGAATTGGGATTACCAACATCTTGCATATCTTTAACCCAGAACGGATTGTGCTGGGCGGAGGTGTATGGATGCACGCGCAGGAGTTGATGGCGGAGACAATGTGGGCGACGATCCGCAGCCGCGCCCAATCGCCTGAATATTGGCAAGAGTTGAGCGTTGTCTCCGCGGCGTTGGGGGATGATGTTGGGTTATTAGGCGCGGTCGCGCTGGCCCATGATGGGCTGAGCGGGACGCGCGTTGCTTAGGCAGCCAAAACAAACAAACAGGAAAGCAAATCGAGTTTATGGAAATCGGAATTATTGGATTGCCCAATAGTGGCAAGACAACTATTTTTAATGCGTTGACCCGCAGCCAAACGGCAACGGCGGCTTTTTCAAGCGGCCAACTCGAAGTACATACGGCAGTGGTCGATGTGCCTGATGAGCGTGTGGAGCGACTGACGGAGATGTTCAAGCCCAAGCGCACCATCTATGCCCAAGTCACCTACAACGATATTGCGGGGCTGGGCAAGGGCGCGGGCAAGACGGGCATCAGCGGCCCGCTGCTCAACGCCATCGCCGCCAACGACGCCTTGATGTTGGTCGTACGCGCCTTTGAAGATGAGAGCGTGGCGCATCCTGACAACACGATTGACGCGGGCCGCGATCTGTCGATGATGGAGGCGGAGTTGATCCTCAACGATATGACCACGATTGACCGGCGGCTGGAGCGGCTGAAGGGTATGAAACTGCGTGGCACGCCCGAAGAGCGTAAGCGGATGGCGGAAGAGGAAATCTTGCTGCAACGTCTGATGGCTGTTTTGGAGGAAGAACGCCCCCTGCGCGAGGTCGAACTGACTGATGAAGAAAGGCGTATGTTAGGGGGCTTTGGCCTGCTATCGTTGAAGCCGTTGTTGCGCGTTATCAATGCGGGTGACGACGATGGTGACGAGAAATTTGGGGATTTGGTGGATGGACGCACGTTGGTGTTGCGCGGCAAGCTGGAAGCAGAGCTTGCACAGATGTCGCCTGAGGAGGCCAACGAATTTCTGACCGACTTTGGTATCAGCGAACCAGGGCTCAACCGCGCCATCCGTTTTAGCTACGAGATGCTCGGCTTGGAAAGCTTCTTTACTGTGGGTGAGGACGAGGTGCGCGCCTGGACCATCGCCAAAGGCACACCGGCCCCGGTCGCGGCAGGTGTGATCCACAGCGACTTGCAGAAGGGCTTCATTCGTGCGGAGACCATCGCCTATGATGACTTGATGGCTCTGGGCAGCATGGCGGAGGCGCGCAAGCATGGCAAACTGCGTTTGGAGGGTAAAGAGTATATTGTCCAGGACGGCGACATTCTCAATATCCGCTCGGGTATCTAGGGCAGGCTGCCAAGAGAACGCTCACTGGAAATAAAGTGTCTCGGCCTTGACCCCCCCGGAAGCTCGGAAGCTTCCGGGAGGGTTTTATGGCTAGAGATTGTAGATCGCGCCGTATTTGTTCGTGAGGTACTCTTTGTAGGGGGCGAGTTGGATCGGCCCGCCGGTGATGCGCTGAATGAAATCAAGCGCCGTATATTTGCGCCCATGCCGGTAGATGTTCTCGCTGAGCCATGCGTGCAGGGGGGCAAAGTTGGCCTGCCGCCACTGATCGGCGAGGTCTGGGATTGCCTGGCTCGCGGCGGCGTTGAATTGGCCCGCCATAATGTTGCCGAGGGTATAGCCCTGGAACGCGCCGCCGATCAGCCCGCCATACCAATGGACATCTTGCAGCACGCCATCGGTGTCATTTGGGGCAGAGACGCCAAGATATTCCTGATAGCGAGCGTGCCATGCTTCGGGCAGATCGGCAATGGAAAGAGTGCCTTCCAGCAGTTCACACTCCAACTCGAAGCGGATGATGACATGGAGGTTGTAAGTCACTTCGTCGGCTTCCACGCGGATGAGTGACGGCTGGACTTTGTTGATGGCGTGATAGTAGGTCTCTAGATCAACTTTGCCTAGCTGTTCGGGGAAGGCGGCTTGCAGCTTGGGGTAGTAATGCTCCCAAACGGGCAGGCTGCGCCCTACAACATTTTCCCAGGTGCGCGATTGGCTTTCGTGGACGCCTGCGGAGGTTCCTTCACCGAGGGGCGTGCCGTCAAGGTTTCGATCAATGCCCATTTCATACAAGGCATGGCCTGCTTCGTGCAGCGTGGCGAAAAGTCCTTCGGCCAAATAGTCTTCATTGAAGCGGGTGGTGATGCGGCAGTCGCCCCAATTGAAGCGGGTCATAAAGGGGTGGTGGGTCTTGTCCTGGCGACCGCGGTTGAAGTCGTAGCCATAGTCACGGATCATGGCTTCGCCAAAGGCCCATTGTTGTGCTTCGGGAAAATGTTGAAAGATGCACGACGCGTCAGTTTCTGGTTTGGCGGCGATCGCTTGTACCAGCGGTGCGAGAAAGCTGCGAAGTTCCGCAAAGATGGGCCGGATGATTGCCACAGTCATCCCTTCGTCACTGCCGTCGATTAAAGGATCGGCGATGTGCGCGGCCTCTGGAAAGCACTCGGCATAGCGCCGGCTGAGTTCGAGTGTTTTCTCCAGGTAGGGGCGCATTGTCGCCCAATCATTCTTGGGGCGAGCCTCTGCCCAGGCGCTATAGCTCCGGCCTATGTGATTGGCAATTTCGCCCATCAACTCTGTTGGGATGCGTGTAGCGCGATCATAGTCACGCTGGGCGACGCGGATGAGCGCCGCGTCATCGCTGTTCGAATCAGCAGCGTCCGTGGCGGGCGCACCGGTATGGCTCTGCAATTGGCTCAATAATGCACCCAGCGCGGGATCGCTGCTGCGTGCATGGACGAGCTTGGCTATCGTTGCCATTTGGCGAGCGCGCCCCTCTGCGCCGCCCGGTGGCATATAGGTGGCTTGATCCCATTCTAATACATCGTTCGCGCGTGCTAGATCGTTGATTTCCAGGAGGCGTTCTTTTAGTTCGGAGATGGCAGATTTATACAATGTGTTCACAACTACTCTCATCCTTATTCAAAGAGGCTATAGTATAGAGACCACAGCCGCGAACGGACCGGCAGGGAAATGTGTTGATTATAGAGTGTGTCCCACAATTGAGCAAAGAGGATACGGCAGGGCTGGAGGACGGTTCAGACAGCGTTTCGTCTGTTACAATGTTCACGAGCGCCGTGAATCTTTGCCCATCACTAGCTTGACGGGGTATACTATTTTTAATGTCTAAGTAATTTATGCGGAGAGCTGCGCTTTGTATAACGTGCAGCAGTCTTTTGGGAGGATACATCCATGAGTGACCAAGTAGAAATCATGGCAGCGGAGGACGCGCCTAGCAATAATGAGGGCGAGCAGACGGAATCGTCTGTTCAAGCTACGTCTGCAGAAGCTATGTCTGAACAGCCTGAAGCAACAACAGTAGAATCGACTCACGAGAGTGTGCCTGAGGCCGAGGCAGTCAGTGAGACGCCGGCAGCAGCTACACCTGCGGCGGAGAGCAGCGCAGAGACGGCAACATCCAATGAGGCTGTCGCTGAGGAAGCCGCCGAGGCCGTGGCGCAGGATGCAGCAGACGAGCCCCAAGCGGAGGCAGATACCAAAGCTGCGGCAGCCGAGCAAGATGCCGAAGAAAATAAGCCCAACGTGCGTATTTTGAGTGTCGGTCAACAAGTCACCGGCACCATTAAGCGGATCGCCGACTTTGGGGCATTTGTGGATATTGGCGTGGGTCGTGACGGCTTGATCCATATCTCCGAACTCTCTGTGCGGCGTGTGGGCAAGGTCACCGATGTACTTGCCGAGGGCCAAGAGGTTACGGCATGGATCAAGAAGCTGGATCGCGACCGCAATCGCATCAGCCTGACGCTCATTGATCCCAATACCAAGACCATCCGCGACCTGAATAAAGATGATATTGTCCAGGGAACTGTGACGCGCATCCTGCCCTATGGCGCATTTGTGGATATTGGTATTGGTCGTGATGCCTTGTTGCATGTGCGTGAAATGGGCGTGGGGTATGTTGCCAAGCCCGAAGATGTGGTCAAGGTCGGAGATACGATTGAGGCGCGTATCATTGAGTTGAGCCGCCGCCGTGGACGGGTGGACCTTAGTTTGAAGGGTCTGCGCGAGGAGCCCGAACCGGCCCCCACGCCACAACAGGAGCAGCAGTGGGTCGCTCCACAATCGCAGCCACAGCGCCCGCACGATTCTCGGCGACAGCCGGAGCCGGAACCCGAGCATGAGGACGACTTTGAGGATCTGGAAGTCCTTTCGCCAATGGAGTTGGCCTTCAAGCGAGCGATGGAAGCAGAGGGTATGGAGCTAAACGTCAGCCGCAAGAAGCAAGGCAAGCGCAACCGGCGCGAGAGCAATCGTTCGCTGCAAGATGAGATTATTTCGCGGACGCTCTCTTCGGGTAGGAAGTAGCGGCGTCTGCTGTCATCTCTCTGCAAGCGCGGGGAGACAGTCGGCACATGCCACTTTGTTAGAAAATTGACATAAGAGACGCGGCCTCTGCTGCGTCTCTTTTCTTTTGCCAAAGACGCTGGTACGATAAGGGCGCTCATCAAGCAGGGTATGAGGAGGCAGGGCATGGAGATACGGGGCAAGGTTGCGCTTGTGACAGGGGGCGCGCACCGGGTGGGTAAGGCGATTACAATGATGTTGGCGCACGCCGGGGCGCATGTGGTCGTCAATTACTACAGCGCGAGCAGCGCCGCTGATGAGACGGTCGCCGAAGCACGCGCCCTGGGTGTGAAGGCGCTGGCGATCCAGTGCGATGTGGCAGATTGGACGCAGGTACGCAGCATGGCGGATACCATCATCGAGGAATTCGGTGGGGTAGATATTATCGTCAACAGCGCCAGCCTTTTTGAGAGGACGCCTTTTCCGACGGACGATATCACGGCTTGGCAGCGTGTGACGGCAATCTCGATTGATGGCCCTTTTTATGTCTGCAATGCCCTGGCTCCGTCGATGTTGGCGCGCGGCGGGGGCGCGATTGTCAACATTGTCGATCTGTCGGCATGGGAGCCGTGGCCCAATTTCGCCGCGCATGGGGTGAGCAAGGCAGCCCTGTTGGCCTTTACCAAGCAAATGGCGCTGGAATTGGCTCCGACGATCCGGGCCAATGCCGTTGCGCCGGGGCCGGTGCTGCCTCCCCCTAACTACAATGAGAAGGCCGCGGCAAAGACGGCAGCGGGTACGCTGCTCAAGCGTTGGGGCACGCCAGGGGATGTGGCGTTTGCTGTGCGCTATCTGATTGAGGCCGAGTATGTGACGGCGGATGTGATCACCGTGGACGGTGGCGAACGCTATGGAGATCGCTCATAAAAGTTTGTGAAGTTGATGATAAGATATTCCTGAAAGCAAATGTCAGACCAGCAAATATAAGCGACCACGCGCAAACCAATCCAACCGGAAAGAGTAGAGGGGATGGCTATGTTGACCCGCGACATTCTCGAAGCACGCGAAGATGAATATCTTGCATCCTATGCCATGCGCAGCAGCCAAAGTCGCGGTCGTACCTATCCAGAGGAGGAACATCGCTATCGCACAGCCTACCAACGGGATCGCGACCGCATTATCCACACGACAGCTTTTCGTCGCTTAGAGTATAAGACCCAGGTCTTTGTCTATTCGGAAGGGGATCATTATCGCAACCGGCTGACGCACAGCGTGGAAGTGGCGCAGGTGGGGCGCACGCTGGCGCGCACTTTGGGCTGCAATGAAGATTTGACCGAGGCGATCTGTCTTGCGCATGATTTGGGGCATCCGCCCTTTGGGCATGTGGGTGAAGCCACGCTAAACCTCTTGATGCAGCATCATGGAGGTTATGATCATCAGAAGCAAACCTATCGCATCATCACGGATTTGGAGCGGCGCTATCCGGATCACCCAGGGCTGAATTTGACCTATGAGGTGCGCGAGGGGGTGGTGAAGCATGACACCTCCTACGATATTGTGGATGCCAGCAGCTATAGCCCCTATGAGAAGGGCACGCTGGAATGCCAACTCTCAAACCTGGCGGATGAGATCGCCTACAACACAAGTGACATGGATGATGGGCTGCGCAGCGGGATTTTGGAACCGGCGGCGGTCGCGCGTTTGGAGATTTCGCAGCGGGTTTTGGCGAGTTTGGGCGAGGATGGTAACGCGGACCTTAGCCAAGCCATGATGCGTCATCGTTTTGTCCGGCGGCTGGTCGGGATTGAAATCAGCGATACGATCCAGGCAACCGAGGCAAATATCAAGGCCGCGGGCATCAGGACGCTGGAAGAACTGCGACAGCAGCCGGAAAACATGGCGAACTATACGCCGGAAATGCAGGAGTTGAACCTAGAGCTAAAACAGTATCTCTTTAAGAACTTCTACCGTCATTTTCGCGTGGTGCGGATGGCGACGAAGGCCGAGCGGCTGATACGCGATCTCTTTAATGCCTATGTAGAACAACCCCTCCAACTGCCCCTGGAGACCCAACAGCGGGCCGAGGAACATGAGGAAGGGTTGCATCGTGTCGTCTGTGATTATATTGCCGGGATGACCGATCGCTATGCCATTCAGGAGCATAAGCGGCTCTATGACCCGGAGGAGCGAGCTTAGGCGCGGCTGCGGACGGTCATGTCAATGCTAATGCTTTGGAACATGCCCGCGGCGGCTCCATTCTTGATGTAGGTGGCTTCGGTCACAACACAATCCAGAAGGAGGCTCGGGCCTTTGATCTGAAAGGTCGTGCCTGGCTGCGGGACAATCGGGCTGGGGTCATTGGGGCGTTCGCGGCTAAAGGTCTGTTCGAGGCTGTGATCGACGACATACTCGCTGAGCAGGACGCGATCCTGGCTTGAAAAACTCTTTTCCTGCTTCTTATCCACCAACCAGACATCGAGCGCGATGACATTGTCGGGATTGTTTTGGACAATGTTGTTCTTCATATTGACACCCATACCGCAATCTCCCACCTGTAGCCCGGTTTCGGGATCGACAATGGGGCGCGATTGGTCATAGTCGGCGATGCCCGCGTGGTATTGGAAGGTGTAGGTGTTGAGTGTACGGACCTGCCCAGGCGCGCGGCCTGTGGTTGACTGCGTTGGCGCGAGGATCGCCGGCTCAGCCGCCAATGTCTCCCCTTCATCTACATCCTCGTCAAGCTCTTCCAATTCATCATCGAGATCACTCTCCAGATCGGTGTCGAGCGCATGATCCATTGGATCGATGATCTGCGAAGTCCGTCGCGGTGCATAGAGCGTCTCAGATTCATCAAAGGAGTTGTCTAGCTCGTCGTCGGGATCATCGAAGATTTCGTCTTCTTCTCGATAATCGATTGCCCGGCTTGACCCGCCGCCTGTATAGGGATCATCGTCGCTGTCGTCATCGTCAAAGCCATATTCTTCACCGTGGCGAGAGGGCGCGCCGCGTGCTGGCGGGACGGAGGTGGGCATCGCGACACCACCCGCGCCGCGCAAGGGGCGCATATAGGGATTGGTTTGTTGGGAATTGCCAGAAGCGGGAACCGGACGGATATAGCCGATGCCGCCAGGCTCGTCGTCAAAGCCGTCGGCATCATCGTCCAACGTGTCGGCTGCGCTGCCCGCGAGGCGGCGCTGATTCAGACGCCCAACCACATAGAAGCCGCCCCCCACCAACACAATCGCTGCCAGTACCGTCAGCGCCCAATTGACCCAGGCACGTACGCCGTCGCCCACAGCGCCCTCTTCCGTGGGAGCGAGTGCAATGTCCCCGGAGGCTGGCGCTTCTCCTGCGGCTGGGGCTATGGCGACCGGGGTATCGATAATGATGTCCGGTGACTGGACGTTGAGCGCTTGGGCAAGCTGACCTAAGTTGCTGACATAGACGCGCGAACTGGCCTGCGGATTGTCAACAAAGAAGGCTTGCGCGTCGGCGATGGCAGTGGCTAAATCTTCATTGAGGTTAAAGAGCCGGTTGCGGGCAACTTCGGCGGCTTGGGCATCACCATAGTAGACATAAGATTCGGCCACGGCAGCCAAATATTGGGCGCGGGCCTCCTGGCTCAGGTCAGCGGGCCAAGCATCTGTCCATTGCACAGGCCAAATGACCCAGGCAAAGATCAAGCCAAGCAGCAGCCCCAGCACACCACCGATTCCTGCATAGAGCAAGCTGGCAGGCGTGGGCCTCGGCAGAGTTGTATTCAGCCCAGCGCGGGGACGGGCGGGCTGGCGGTTGGTGTCGTACGACTGCATCCGAATCTCCTCTTGCGCCAAGCGAGGGGTGGGTTAGAGTAGCTCTGAACGGCCCTGGGACCGCAGGTACTCAACTACATCTTTTACTTTTTGCATCTGTTGTTTGTCACCGATTAGCAGTGTATCACCTGTGTCCACCACAACCAAGTTCTCAACACCGATTAGGGCTACTACCTCTTTGTCGGTATAGACGATATTGCCGTGGCTTTCCAGAGGCAGCAACCCGCCCTTTGCCACAAAATTGCGGCTTTCGTCCTGCTCTAAAATGGCTTCCAATGCGTCCCAACTGCCCACGTCGTTCCAGCCTGCATCGAGGGGGACAGTGGCGACGTTTTGGGCATGTTCCATGATGCCGTGATCGATGCTGATGCTGGGGAGCGTGGGCCATACCTCGTTAAAGGTGGCGTGAAATATGGGATCAGCCGCATCTCGGCTGCGGGCAAGTGCCGCGTCGATGCGCGCAAGCCCTGCGGCAAGTTCGGGAAGTTGGCGGCTAA
Source organism: Caldilineaceae bacterium (assembly GCA_020846635.1). Lineage (GTDB taxonomy): Bacteria > Chloroflexota > Anaerolineae > Caldilineales > Caldilineaceae > QEUY01. The sequence continues at coordinate 150,844 of JADLDO010000054.1, read as the reverse complement.
ATTCCTCCAGCATGACATCGACGCGACAGACAAAGATGCCGCCGTTCCAATAATAGCCGCCTTCCTCTAAAAAGGATTCGGCAGTGGTGCGATCCGGCTTTTCGAGAAATTGTTCTACGCTGTAGACCGTGCTGCTGTCTTGCGACAAGCCCTCTAGGGGTATGCCTCGTTTGATGTAGCCATAGCCGGTGTGCGCGAAGGTGGGTTCAATGCCAAGCGTGACGATGTAACCGGCTTGCGCGGCTGGTTCAGCCTGCTGCAATGCGGCGCGGAAGGCAGCAGGGTCGAGTACGACATGATCGGAATGCAGGAAGGCGACGACAGCCTGAGGATTGCGCTGGCGAATATGGACACAGGCAAGACCGATGGCAGGCCCGGTGTTACGCCCGCTCGGCTCGGCAATGATCTGCGTTGTCGGCACTTCGGGAAGTTGCTCGGCAGCAAGCGCAGCATAGGGAAGGCCCGTGACAACATAGAGATCGTTCGGAGCAACAAGCCCTGCGATGCGGTCGGCAGTGGCTTGAATCATGGTGCGACCGCTGCCGACGATGTCGCTAAATTGCTTGGGTTGACTTTGGCGGCTGCGAGGCCACAGGCGAGTTCCAACACCGCCTGCAAGAATGGCTGCATACATAGCGTTGCTTTCTGTATCTTAGCTCTAGCGATTGGCTGGTCGTCTTTGACCAGCCGCGTTTAGTTGCGGACGTAGCTTAATGCCCCCACTTGGCGCACAAGACCCTTCAACTCCATCACCGTCAACAGGCTCGCTACCTGGGGGGCGGGCAGTGCGCTTTGGCGTACGAGTTCGTCAAGGTGGCTCGGTTCTTGGTTCATATGGGCAAGCAGTGCAGCTTCCTGTGGATCGGCAGGGATGGCTGCACGCGCCTCTTGTTGGCTGCGCGCTTGCTCGAAGCCCAGGTGGTTGAGAATGTCTTGAACATTGAGCAGGGGGATAGCGCCTTGTTGGATCAGGGCGTTGCAGCCGCTACTGCCAGGATGTAGGATACTGCCTGGGACGGCAAAGACATCGCGACCCTGTTCGGCAGCAAAGTTTGCTGTGATGAGCGCACCGCTGCGACTGCCTGCCTCAACAATGACCACGCCACGGCTCAGACCGCTGATGATGCGGTTGCGTGGCGGAAAGTTGCCGGCATCGGGGCGCGTCCCCAAGGGATATTCGCTGACTACCGCACCATTTTCCATAATGGCCTGGGCAAGCCCGCGGTTGTCCGGTGGGTAAATTTGGTCTACGCCGCTGCCCAACACGGCGATGGTGCGTCCATCGTTTGCCAGTGTACTTTTGTGGGCAACCGTATCAACTCCTAAGGCCAAACCGCTGACCACAGTGATGCCACTGGCAGCCAGATCCCGGCTTAGGCTGTGGGCTACTTCGCGGCCATAGGTTGAGGCGCGGCGTGTGCCGACAATGCCGATGGCCCAACTGTCGTTTGGTTGGATTGTGCCGCGCACATAGAGGAGAGGGGGTGGAGCGTCAATCTGACGCAGATTCACCGGATACTCTTCGTCATTGATCGTGAGCACTTGGATCCCTGCCTTGAGGACTCGCTCCCATTCTGCCTCGACGTTGAGCTCGCGCCGCGCCTGGAGCAGATTTTCAAGCGTGCGCCGGTCAATGCCCACAGCGCGCAATTCTTGGATGGAGGCGCGCCATGCAGCTTCGGCACTGCCACATGCAGTCAAGAGCGCAGCAAGGCGGACGGCACCGATTCCAGAGACTTTGTTGAGGGCGACCCAGTAGGCTTTTTCGTCCACGGCTGCGAAGGTACTTAGTGACGGTTGGGTAGATGGCGGGCTGTTGTCTGCGCGTGAGGATACTTTAGGTGGGAGTTCTTGTCAACCGCGATTGCAGAATCCCACCTCGGAGAAGGGTGCTTCTACTCGTCTAGCAGGCCCGGCAGCAGTTCGACTGTGAGGATACCGTTGTCCAGGTCTACTTCTTTGATGACTTCCTCGATGGCAGGGAGAAGGATCTCGCGGGGCTTTTCGCCGGGTGTCTCCACAACATAGACATCGTTGGCCCCGGTAAAGAGGACTTGTCCGACTGTGCCCAGGAGTTCGCCGCTGGCGGTCTGGACCGAGAGACCGATAATGTCGTGGACGAAATAGGTGTCTTCCTCCAACTCCACGGCTTCGTCTTCGGGTACGAAAATCCAGACGCCGCGCAGGGCATCGACTTGCGTGCGGTTGTCGATGCCTTCGATCTGTAGCAAGAGTTGGCCCTGGTGTGGGCGCGCACTCTTAATGGTAACTTTGTCTAACTCGACGCCTAGATAGACGACGACACCGGGTGCAAAGCGCTCTGGAAAGTCGGTATGCAGCTCGACTTTCATTTCGCCGCGCAAGCCATGTGCGCTGGTGATCATGCCAATGGCGATATAGCCTTTGGGAATATGCACCTTTTGGTTGCGGTGAAGAAAAGTGTCGACAGGGCGTGCGCTACGCTGACGCTTGTCGGTGTTGGGCAATTGTTTTGGCATTGATTATCTGCACAGTTGATGAAATACAAACAGCGGAAGGAATGCTTCCGCTGCCCGAAATGAATTCACGACAAGATCACTGTCAACTTCCGGCACAAGAATCCGGCGTCAAAATCCCGCGCAGTGAATCAGTCAATCTCAAGGATGACTGGGCGGTCATGGTGGCGTGCGGCAACGTTGACCGCGGCGCGGATTGCATTCGCAACACGCCCCCCCTTGCCGATCACGCGCCCGGTATCACCGGGAGCCACGCGCAGCTTGAGAATCGTTGTACGCCGAGTCTCCTTGCGAAAGACTGTGACCTTGTCTGGCTCTTCGACTAACGCCTGGGCAACGAAACGAACCAGTTCTTCCATAAGTGTACTCTTGACCTTAGGGTAAGCGGCTTCGCCACTGGCAGGTACGACAGTTTGGCCGACGGCTACTTAGGCAGCTTCGCCGGCGACGGGAACGGCCTTGCCATTCTCATCCAGCAGATTGGCCTTGCGCAACATGCGGCCTACGGAGTCGCTAGGCTGGGCCCCGTTGCTGAGCCAATGGGCAACCCGATCTGCCTTGAGTTCGACAGTTTCCGGCTGCGTGCGTGGGTCATAGGTTCCCACAATTTCAATAAAGCGCCCATCACGCGGTGATTCCTTGTGGGCGACGACAATACGGTAAAAGGGTTTCTTTTTTGCACCCATGCGGCGCAGGCGAATTCGAACCACGATCTGTTTTTCTCCTTAATTCCTAATTCACGTACTCAAAAGCAGATTTCTTGAAATTCACACGAGCAATTTTAACACAGTATACCACTAGTTCATTCCACCGAACATATCCGATAAGCCTTTGGGGAAGCCACCACGCCCGCGACCTTTGCCCTTCTTGCCGCCCATGATGCCCATTTGCTTCATCATCTTCTGCATTTCGCGGAACTGCTTGACGAGTTGGTTCACATCCTGGACGGTTGTGCCGCTGCCGGCTGCGATGCGACGGCGGCGACCGGCGTTCAGCACATCGGGGTTGCGCCGCTCTACGCGCGTCATGCTGCTGATGATCGCCTCGGTGCGCTTCATGCTGCCTTCGGCGTCCTGCATATCGATATCCTTTGCCATGCGACCCACGCCGGGGATCATGCCGAGAATGTCGGTCAACGGTCCAAGCTTTTTGAGCTGGCGCAGTTGATCCAGGAAGTCTTCAAAGTCGAAGTCCCCTTCCTGGAGTTTGCGCTCCATCGCAAGGGCATCTTCTTCGGTAATCTGATCCTGGGCGCGCTCGATGAGCGTCAACACGTCGCCCATGCCCAAGATGCGGCCTGCCAGGCGATCCGGCTGGAAGGGCTCAATGTCGGCTAGTTTTTCGCCTGTGCCCAAGAACTTGATGGGTACGCCTGTCACCTGGCGAACACTGAGGGCAGCACCCCCGCGCGAGTCACCATCGATCTTGGTCATGATCAACCCTGTCAAGGGGACGCGCGCATTAAAGCCTTCTGCCACATGGACCGCTTCCTGCCCGGTCATCGCATCGACCAGCAGCAAGACCTCGCTGGGCCGGGCGATCATGCGTACCTGTTCCAACTCCTGCATCATCTGGTCGTCGATCTGCAAACGACCCGCGGTGTCAATGATGACCGTGGTATAGGCTTTTTCACGAGCCAACCGCAGCCCGTTCTTAACGATGGTGGGCGCGGGCACTTGAGTGCCTTCGCTGTAGACAGGTACATCGACCTGTTTGCCCAAGATCTCCAACTGCTGGATGGCTGCGGGCCGGTAGATATCGGCTGCAATCAGCAGAGGACGCTGCCCGCTCTTCTTGAGGCGCAGCGCCAACTTGACGGCCATTGTGGTCTTACCGGCACCCTGCAAACCGACCAACATAATGGACTGGGGCGGCGGGCCTGACAGGTTCAGCGGGGCTGGTTTGCCCAAAAGTTCAATCAGTTCGTCGTGGACAATCTTCACGACCTGCTGTGCAGGAGTCAGGCTCTCCATAACTTCCTTGCCCACAGCGCGGGCGCGGATGCGATCAACGAACTCTTTGACAACCTTGAAATTAACGTCGGCTTCTAAAAGCGCCAGTCGCACCTCACGCAGCGCTACATTGACATCATTTTCGGTTAGCTTCCCTTGACGGGCAAGTCGCTCAAAGACATTCTGGAGTTTGTCAGTTAAACTCTCAAACACAGGCTTGGCCCCTTAACGGCGAAATAGGTCCCCTGAATGAACGCAGGGTGAAGCGGCTGCGAAAGCGCAGACAACGATTCATTGTACTGGAGGTGGCGGCTCTGGTCAAATTGTCTGTGGTCGAGTTGTCTTCAACGACAGCTAGTATCTTGCGTTGAGCAGTTGATACTCGCCGCAAGGGGGGACGCAGGCGCAATCCGTTGCATCCGTACGGGGGGCTTAGAGGGTAGTAGGGAATGGGAAAAAGAAAGTGGCGTGAGAATGATTCCTCACGCCACTCAACGCTACGGTGGTATTGAACTATTCTGCCGCTGCGTTCTCTGGCAGGTAGAGTTTGGCTCCGATGACAATGGTTTCGCCATCCAGGCAGTTGACTGCCATCACGTCGGCAACGCTGACGCCACCGCGTTCGGCCAATACGCTCAGGTTGTCGCCGGCTTGGACTTCGTACAGCACCCAGTTGGCCGGTTTGTCACTACCACACTGGAGCAGCGGTAGATCGGTCTTGAGCGAATCCGCCGGGACAAGGAGCTTGGCTCCGATGACAATGATCTCTGATTCGAGACAGTTGACCTCGGCGATCTTGCTGACGGTGGTGCCGCCACGGTTCGCCAGGAAGGTCAGATTGTCACCACTCTGGACGGTGTAGGGTACCCAGCCTTCGGGCTGCGATACGCTACAGGCACCTGCTTGTGGCAGTTCATTGGCAGGCAGATCGACCTCAATGATTTCGGCCTCATTGGGGGGTGCGACCACGGCCAAGGCAATGCCCTGTACAGTGTCGCTTTGCCCAGGCATAATCTGATAGGTCAGATCGACGCGTGCGCCCGGTTGCAGATCGCCCTCAATCGTCATTTCCTTAAAGACTTCGAGGTTGGCGTCGGGCTGGTATCGATCCATGACCGTTAGCCCGCCCACCTTGAGCAGGCGACCATTACGGCCATAGTAAACCTGCGTGTCCTCCGCCTGGATAATCGCGCTGTTGGCATCGGCGCGGTTGGCGGCCTTCGCAACATCTTCGGCCAATTCCCGCTCTTGCTCTTGACGCACAAGCGCCTGTTGATTCTCAGGAGCAAATTCCAATTCCTGTTGGCGAATCCACTGCTTGAGCGTATAGGCCCAGTCACCGGGAACTGCGCTTTGGGCCATTGAGACCAGGGTGGTGGTGCTAAAAAGTACCACTACCACGGTGAGAACCAATGGGGCCAAACGCACAGCACCGCTGCCAAAGAGATCCTGTAGGCCGGTTGTAAAGCGCTCCCACGGACTCATACGCCGCCTGGCGGCTCGGCGTGCAGCGGGCCTTGAGATAGGCCGCGCTGGAGTGCGCTGTGGTTGCGACATTTGGGCCAGTTGGTCGGCGTGCATTTGCGCGGCTGTTGCCAGGAAAGCACGCTTGGCAGCAGCACGGCGCGCGGCAGGTGGCCGCGGCACAGGGGCCGACCGGATCTGATCGGTCACTTGAACAATGGCGAGCATCTCTAACAACTCATCGTGCAATGCCGGGGGATAGGACGCGAGAATGTCGGGGATGGATTCGCCGGCTTCAAGACGGCTGGCCGCCGTGGCAAAGTAATCTTCAGCGTTTGGTTTAGAAAACCTATCATTCCGGTTCATAGCATCACTCTCGAACTTTCTCGTTGAGTTTTCAGTGAGATTGCTTTGGTCTGAGTACGCTGTAACTCGCATCCAGCACAGGCAACGAGAAACTCAACTACGGTTGAACTATATCAGAAATGCGTGCTTTTTGTTACGCATCATTCTGTCGTACATACCTCTTGCGGCGTTTTAGGCACTTGCCGATTTGGCCTTGTGTACCCAAGCCGCCTAGGGCTCATAAACAAGCAACTGGCGCAAGGTCGCCACAGCTCGATGTTGGAGTGCTTTGACTGCGCCTTCGGTTTTGTCCATCATCTCTGCGATCTCGCCAAAACTATAGCCTTCGAGAAAACGCAGGCTTAGGACTTGGGCCTGCTCATCGGTTAACCGACGCATGGCAGACCGTAGGGCTTCGGCATCGAGAGCGATTTCGGCTGCCCGTACAGGGTTGTTGCTTGTGTCCGGCATATGCGGTATATCATCGATCGACACCTGCTTCTGGCGATCCCGCGCCCGGTAGTGATCAATCACCAAATTATGGGCGATGCGGTATAGCCAGCCTGAGAAGGAACTGTGCCACGCACGTTCACTCTGGATAGCCTCCAACATCTTTAGAAATACCTGCGCCGTTAAATCTTCTGAAAGTACCTGGTCGCTTGTACGTCTATAGATGTAGCTATAGATCTTCAACTCGTACCGGTCGTAAAGTTCGCTCAGAGCCGCTTCGTCGAAATTTGCTGCCCGGTCGAGTAACTCCTCTTCTGTGTATTCCTTAAGCAATTTCGGCTCGTTGTGTGTACTAATGTGCGAAGGCCTTCTATCCAATATGACGTAATGACCCTTAAAAAAATACGGCACATTTTCGTTGATCGTCAATCAAAAGATTGTCAATCAAAACGAAATGGCCGCGGTCATCGTACAGGGCAATCGAGTCCAACTGGATTGCATCTCTTTCGACACAAATCCAAGCGGCGAAGTTCTCCCCGGTTCAGCTTTGAACAGGAGGTTGATCGCGCGGCGGGACGATTTTGGTTGCCGCATTGGTCGCCGCACCGGATGCGGAACCGGCATTCGCAAGGGTGGATGGAAGTTGGCGTGTGTTGGAATAGACTTCATAGATTCGTTGTATGGCTGAGATATTCGTCAGGATTGCCATGATCCAGAGAACCGGCTGCAACCAGCCGATCAGGAGGCCCGCAATCAGCAGCACGACTCTTTCCGGGCGCTGGAGCATACCTGCTTTACATTCGACGTTAAGAGCTTCGGCGCGGGCGCGGGTATAGCTAACCATCAGCGACCCAATCAGGATGACGACGACCAGCAGCAACTCGGTGCGTGCCCCAGGAATGCCGGAATAGTAGAAAGCCAGCGCGAGAAAGGTAATGCTTTCCGAATAGCGATCCAGAGTGCTGTCGAGGAAGGCCCCGAAGCGGCTGGATTGCTCGGTGGCACGCGCCAACGCACCGTCGAGCATGTCGAAGATGGACGCCACCAGCAGGAGTAACGCTCCCCAGCGGAAGTACCCACCGGCTAAGAGTACGGCAGTGAGTGCGGTCAAGATGAAACCTGTATAGGTCAGCGCGTTTGGAGAAACACCGGCAGTTTGGAGCAATCCCACGGCATAGGCAACGAAAGGTGCAAAAAACTGGCGACCAAACTTAGAGAACATAGCAATTCATCCTACTCTGTAAGGCCAAAGCAGCCGAGGGTGACGAGACACTTTGGTAGGTGACTTCTGATCCGGAACTGTGTGATCTTCGGATTATGCCAACTAGAATACATGGTGGGGATCAGTTCGTCAAGCATTTGGGGGTATGGGGCTATCTCGCATGAGGGTCGAGACCCCCTGTGCATCCTCGCCAGCGCGAGGATGCACAGGGGGTTCAATCGTCGGAGTCACCGCAAAGTTGTACTCTTGAATGAGGGCCGGCTATTCCTTGTTCAGGAGTGACACCCACATGAGATGGCCGACATTTGCCAACTCGATGGGTACAATGGTGACATTTTGCGACGGTGTACCGGCGCGGGTATCGGCGACGAGGATCAATACAGCATGCTCGCGCTGGTAATCCTCGGTCATGAGCGATGGGTCAATGGCGATTGACAAGGTTGCTGGTGTGGTCGCTTTATCCAGGGTCGCGCCCGTGATCCAACTGATGGTCGGGTCGAGCATGACGGTGGTTGTGACTGCCTGCGCGCTGCTCACCAACTCTGCGCCCAGTGTGCGGCTGTTGCCCTGCGCGTCGTAGATGACGATGTTGCCATCGGCATCAATCGCGCCGCCGGTGATGGCTCCCTCTAATCCCTCACTAGTTGCGACAGTCGCCGAACCAGCAGGGGCCGCGGGGACGCCGAGGATGGCGGCGCGGAAGGAAAGGTCATTGCTGCCGCGTATCTGAACTGTGGTCGTAAAGGGGGCGGTTGTCTGTTCGCCGGGCAATCTGTACATCGCCAGCACCGGTGGCACTGGGGCCAGGGCCGGTGGCACAACGGTCAGACGCAGTTCTACCCCAATGTCATTGTTGATCACGTTTGATTGCGACGAAACCAGGCGCATCACAGCCCCATAGGTTCCTGCCTTGAGCGAGGTGGCATCAAAGCGTACACGGATCGTCGCCGGAGTAGTCACAAGGGTCGGGTTGATCTGTGCCCAACCGAAACCGGCAGGGATAATGGCGTTGACGCTCACCGGCCCTGGCGTGCCGATATTGGTAACCTGGACGGTGAAGTCTTGGCTGACGGTTCCTGCTGGAATGATGGCGTCGATGAGAACCTTGTCCGAGGCAAGGACCGGGCCTGTTGTGAAGCCGTTGCGGTCCAAATCGCCGACCAAAAGTGTGTTACGCCGGTTGTTGGTTGCTTTGAAAATGTCTTGAAAGTTCCCCGATCCCTCGCGACCATTCTCTGGCGAGTGATAGATGCGGATACGGTCGTCGCGCAGCAGGATCACTTCGTCCTTGCCATCGCCGTCCACGTCTCCACCGGCACCTGACCGGAATTGGTTCTTGTCGCCGCCATCCATGAGCGCCCATTCGATCAAACCTTCGTTGCGCTTGTTGTCATCGCCCCAGGCGTCGCGCATGATGAGGCGCGCGCCATTACTGCCTGCAGGGAAGTTGCGTAGGAAGAAGATCTCCTTGTCGCCATTGCCACTGATATCGGCCAAAAAGAGCCAGTCGGGCTGAGGCGCAAACGCCCAGAGTTCCTCCTCCTGGACTTCGTTGCTGTCGTCCATTTCATAGGTTCTGAGGCTGGTTCTGGATGGACTCGACACGGTAAGAATGGCAGCAAGTTCCTCGTTGCCACCGGCACGTAGCTGACCTGTGGCTCCCTGCTTGAAGCGATCATTGCTCGATGTCTCGCTGTCCAAAAGGGCCAGGTCATTATCGGGGCTGTAGACGTCCATCCGGGTGATGTCGCTCTCCGGGTCGAAGAGAATGAGTTCATCGGCCCCTTCGCCATTCAACTGACCGGCAACACCCCCGGTGTATTCATAGTCGGGATACTCTTTTTCGATGTGCTTTTTCCAGTCGCGACCTGTGGGTTTTCCATCGGAACCCAGGCTGTTGGCGTTCCAGATGGTGACAATCGAGGTGTCGCCCACGCGGAAGCCTGTGACAAACTCGTCGCCGGGGATGCCATCGTCAAAGTTGCCCGCAACGAGATATTGGCCGTTGCCTTGAATGGTCGTTGTCCAGAGGGTGTCCCAGGGGATGCCATTGATCTGCTTGTTCGGATCAGTTGCCCCGCGCGCGACAACAGGATCAAAGACAGCGACGCGGAAGGAGTCCTCGCCCTGTTTGTCCATAGCGATGATCTCGAAGTCGCCATCGTCATTCACATCCGCCAGTACGATATCGTCCCATCCTCCATCTGGGCTGACCCATTCAACCAGCGGATCGCCCTGCGTATCCAAGACACGAATGAAATCATTCTCGTCGATGTAGACAATTTCGGCGTTTGGGTCGGCGCTGACTTCAGCGGCGACAGGTTTAGGCAGGGCAAGAATGCCAACGATCTGTGCGAGGAGAAGCGCCGCTGCCAAGCAGTAATTGAGCGTGCGGCGCTTATGAATTGCGGGTTTCATGAATCGTGTTCTCCTTATTCTCAGGATACTTCTGTCTGGATGTCTGGATGTATTGTTCGGATGTATTGTCTGGCGGCCTTAACAGGCGCTGCTGGTGGGATTGCAGGCTAGAGGCCAATCCCCAAAATCACATTTGGTTTTATCCTTACGTCTCTCACGTCCGGGTGCATACTTTTGAGCATTTTTGCACTGGGGGTATGCTAATAGAAGATTGACCTAATCAATTTTATACCAGCCGAGCGCGCAAGCCACAAATTGAGCAACAAGGATGCCTATCAACGATCCTATCATTCTTGCGCTGAATACGTGGCGCGGTGGTCTATGGATTACTCATTACTGTAGCCGATGATCTACTGTAGCAGATATTGGACCCAAAGCTTTGTAACAACCATTGGTATCACGCGTATCCGTTAAGCGTTTCACACATTTCTAACACATTTCTATCGGACGTTTGCACCTCACTTTTATACGAAGCAATAGAACCAGGAGGTTCGTTCAATGAGTTCACCCATTCGCGTTGCCATTACGGGCGCTGCCGGAAATATCGGTTATGCTGCCGCCTTTCGGATTGCCAATGGGGACCTTTTTGGCCCCGATCAGCCGGTGATCTTGCATATGTTGGAGATTACGCCAGCCCTGAAAGCGCTGGAAGGGGTAGCGATGGAGTTGGATGACTGCGCGTTTCCGTTGCTGAAGGGAATGGTCTTGACCGACAGCGCGCCTCAGGCCTTTGATGGGGTGAACTGGGCGCTCTTGATTGGTGCGCGCCCGCGCGGCAAGGGGATGGAGCGCAAGGATTTGTTGGAGGCGAATGGCGCAATCTTTAAGCCCCAGGGCGAAGCAATTAACAAAGGCGCGGCGGATGACATACGCGTGCTGGTCGTGGGCAACCCGGCTAACACGAATTGTTTGATTGCCATGCGCAATGCCCCCGATGTGCCGCGCGAGCGTTTTACGGCGATGACTCGGCTGGATCATAACCGCGCGCTGACACAATTGGCACAGAAAGCGGGTGTGTCGGTCACAGAGGTCAAGAAGGTGACGATCTGGGGCAATCATAGCTCCACGCAATACCCGGACGCGTATCATGCCGAAATTGGGGGGAAACCTGCCAGCCAGGTGATCGGCGATGATGCGTGGCTGCGCGAGACTTTTATTCCCACAGTGCAGAAGCGAGGCGCGGCGGTTATTGAAGCGCGCGGTCAAAGCAGCGCGGCAAGCGCAGCCAACGCTGCGATCAACCATGTGCAGACCTGGTATCGTGGCACAGACGCGGGCGATTGGGTCAGTATGGCAATCCCTAGCACCGGCGCGTATGGCTCGCCCAAAGATGTGATTTTCAGCTATCCGGTGACAGTCCAAAATGGTCAGTTTCAAATTGTGGAGGGCCTGTCGTTGAGCGACTTTGACCGTCAAATGCTCGCGGCTACGGGCCAGGAATTGGTTGAAGAACGAGACTCTGTTGCGGCGATGATTGCGTAATCATACCTGGCGTTGGCCTGGGGAGAAGCAATTGAGCCACCTGGAAGCCGAGCGGCGAACGAACAGACGCCGCTCGGCTTCCAGGTCTATGCTAGAGACGTTGGTACGACGCGTGGGGTTCCAAAAAGTTGGGTGGGGTATGGCTCGACTTTGATTCTTCTTTTATTCTTCGTCAGTGACTTGGGAGGCAGCGTGGCGAATTTGGCGCATGAGCCAGGCTTGAGTACCGAGTGCAGCGGGGCTGCTGGTATCGTCTGGCCGCGGGCGGCGCTGCCGGTAGCGTCCATCCGGTAGCATCTCCCAAGTCTGGCGTTCATCTTCCAACGAAATGTGCAGTATGTGTGCCAACTGCTCTTGCAGGCGCGAGTCTTCAATCGGTACGATCGCTTCAACGCGGTTGGAGAGGTTGCGGCGCATCCAGTCGGCGCTGCCGATGAAGTAGCGGGGTTCGCCGCCATTGGCAAAATAGAAGATGCGCGAATGTTCCAGGAAGCGCCCAATCATGCTGATGACGCGTATATTTTCGCTGATACCGGGCAGACCGGGGCGAAGGCGACAGTTGCCACGCACAATGAGGTCAACGGAGACACCCGCCTGACTGGCCTCATAGAGCTTGCGGATCAGGACTTGGTCTTCCAGCCCATTCATTTTGGCGATCAAGTGGGCTGGTCGTCCATTGAGAGCATGGGAGATCTCGATGTCGATCAGTTCGGCGAAACGCTGGCGCATGTTGACCGGCGCGACCAGCAGCTTTCGATATTGTGTCTGGCGGCTGTAGCCGGTGAGGAAGTTAAAGACATCCATGATGTCCGCCCCGATTTCGGGGTTACAGCTAAAGAGACCGATGTCTGTGTAGAGAGATGCGGTCTTCGGGTTATAATTGCCTGTACCGATATGAAAATAGGCGCGTAACCCATCTTCTTCATCACGAATGACCAACGACAGTTTGGAATGGGTTTTGAGTCCCACAAGACCATAGGCGACATGACAGCCTGCGTTTTCCAGCGCACGCGCCCATTCGATGTTCTGTGCTTCATCAAAGCGAGCTTTGACCTCGACCAAAACGGCGACCTGCTTGCCACGTTCGGCTGCCTGGGTCAGTGCGCTGACAACCGGTGAATCGGCACTGGTGCGATAGAGGGTCTGTTTAATCGCCACGACGTGAGGGTCACGCGCCGCAGCCTCGATAAAGAGCTGTGTGCTGGCGCTGAAACTATGGTATGGGTGGTGTACGAGCAAGTCTCCCTGGCGGATGATGGAAAAGAGATCGCCTGTGCGTGACTGGCGGTCGATCCCTACCAAACGTGGATGGGTCATAGGCGTCCACGGTTCGTATTTGAGATGGGGCAGGTTGGCTTCGGCTAGTGGAAAGAGGTCGGCAAGTCGCAGTAATCCATCCACCGGATAGATGTCGTTCTGTTCCAGGTTGAGTTCGTGCTGGAGGATTGCCGACATGGCGGGAGGCATGGCAGCGTCGATTTCCAGCCGTACCACTTCGGCAAATCGCTGCTCGCGCAGTTCCTCGCTAATCATATCGAGCAGGTCATCGGCTTCTTCCTCGTTGCGGGCAATGTCAGCGTTGCGCGTGATGCGGAAGGGGTAGGCAGCGAGGATGTCCATGCCCGTAAAGAGCGTGTCCAAATTATGGATCATGACCTCTTCGAGCGGAACCATATGCGAGGGGTTCTCCAGGTGGACCCATCGCGAGCGATTTTGTGGCACTTTGACACGAGCAAACTGCGTTTCGTCGGTGACTGGATCGCGCAGAAAGACACCGAGGCTCAGGCTAAGATTGCTGAGGAACGGGAAGGGATGTCCCGGATCGACGGCAAGCGGCGTCAGAATCGGGTAGACTTCACGCAGATAATAGGCGCGCAGCCATTGCTGCTGGTCAAAGTTTAACTCTGCATATTTGAAGATACGCAGACCCTGCTCCGCCAACTTTGGCAAAAGTTCTTGGGAAAGGCAGTCGGTCTGTGCTTCGATCATGGGGCGTACGGCTTTGGAGATGAGCTGCAACTGGTGATCGGGGGTGAGGCCCGGCAGGGTTAAGTGGGCAATGCCCGCGGCCTTTTGACGCTTGAGCCCGCCTACACGTTTGCGAAAGAATTCGTCCAGGTTGCTGGCGGTGATGGCGATAAACTTGAGCCGCTCTAGGAGGGGATTGCGCGCATCCAGCGCCTCGTTGAGGACACGCCAGTTAAAGTCTAGCCAACTCAACTCGCGGTTGTAGACAATTTCGGATGTACTTAGCTCGTCCAATGAGAGAGAGGAGAGGTCAACATCCGGGACATAGACCTGTGTGGCTGGTTGAATAATCGGGGGGCTTGCCTCAATGCTTTGAGCGTTTGCTCTGTCCGCGGTGGGGGCGGCGGGCAATCTTTGCCCCTCTGAGACGCCGCTTAGAGAGTGCATAGTTCATCCTTTGTACAAGAAATATGCCGGAATTTGTGCAGACAGCAGGCGAGTTCGCCGGCCCGCCAGGCATCTATGGGTTATTGTAGGGCGTCCCCAACGGTTTGTCTAGTAGTCGGAGAGGAAGGGTATGCGATGAGTAGCGTAACGAGGGACTTATGAGCGAAATTCTGAGTTTGGTGACGATGTTTGTACCGCTGTTTCTGATTGTATGGATTGCGAACGTGGCGGAGGGGCGCCGTCAGCGAGAGCAACCGTATGAGGGGCTGGCGCTGGTGGCCTATATCTTCCTGTTTGTACTCTATGGCTTGGGCGTGCTGGCGGGCTTGTTGATGCAATTTGGGTCGTGGATCGCCACGCTCGATCCGTCGCTCTTTGAATCGCTGGGGCAAGAGATGCCTTTGGCATCGCTGCCGCTGCTTGCGCTGGGGCTGTGGCTGCCATCATTATTGGGAATTATCTTGTTGCTGCCCCCGGTTCGCCGGCTTTTTGCGCGCTTTACTGCGCTGAATGCAGAAAGTCCCGTTCATGCCGTTGCGCTGTCGCTTTCGATGTTGGTGCTTGTCAATCTGATCATGACCCTGGGAATTGGGTTGGGGAACCTGGCTGATATTTTGGCAAGCGCTGAAGAAGAGGCGGAAAGCAATACCTTGCTCTCATTATGGGTGCAGCAGATCCTAACGGCGCTGTTGGCAATGGTGGGCGTGGGATGGCTGTCGCGGCGCAGTTGGGGCGAGACTCTGGCGCGGCTGGGGATTGCTATGCCAAGCGATCGTGAGTGGTTGATTGGGATTGGTGTTGGTTTGGGCATGGTTCCGGTCGTACTGCTGATTGAGGCTTTGTCCTCATTTTTGGGGATGGGGGCGAACGCCGATGTCGAGCGGTTGAGCGAACAACTGTTGGGCGCGCTCTTTACAACGCCTTTTGGCATCTTGACCATTGGCCTGTCGGCAGGGTTGGGGGAGGAGACTCTGTTCCGCGGCGCGCTGCTTCCGCGCTTTGGCCTCATTCTTTCATCACTCCTTTTTGCATTAGTACACAGCAATTATGGGATTACCCTCTCTACCCTGGTGGTCTTGATCCTGGGGCTGGTACTCGGCTGGCTGCGGCTGCGCTATAATACTTCCACCGCCATGATCACGCATGCCGTCTATAACATGACGCTGGGCCTGTTGGCCTATCTCAGCACGTTCAACATTGACGTATAGCCGAGCAGGGTTCGCACATGCCCTGCCACAACAACCTGCGAGACGCTAGCGGGCTTACCCGCCCTAGAAAGTAATTCGCATGCCACGGTGGCAACGCAACTTGTATGTTTTGACGGTGGTGCAACTCCTTTCCACCGCCGGGTTTAGCCTGGTCTTTCCCTTTTTGCCCTTGTATGTCGAGGAAGTGGGCATTTCGACGGGGGGCAGCGTGGCATTTTGGGCAGGATTGGCCTTTTCGTCGCAAGCATTCACCATGATGCTGGCTGCGCCCATCTGGGGTTCCTATGCAGACCGTTATGGGCGCAAGGTGATGTTGGTGCGTGCGACATTGGGGGGCGCGATTCTGTTGGTGTTGATGGGGCTGGTGCAGAACGCCGAGCAGTTGGTGGTTCTGCGTACCATTCAGGGTTTGGTGACAGGCGTCGTACCCGCGGCGAGCGCACTTGTGGCAGCATCGGCCCCGCGTGAGCGCATTGGTGAGGCGATGGGCGTCCTGAACACTTCGCGCGCGGTCGGGGTCGCTGTGGGGCCTCTGATCGGCGGCGTGTTGGGGGATGCTTTTGGCTTCCGTGAGAGTTTCTGGATCACGGGCGCGCTGCTGGCATTGTCGGGGCTGTGTACCCTGTTGTGGGTACATGAGGAATTTGTCCCCAAGCAGCGCGCGGCAAGAATGGGCTTCTTTTCTGCCTACCGGCTGGTCTTGCAATCTCCGGGGATGGGTGGCCTCTACGAGTTGAATTTTCTACGTAGTCTTGGGCAAACAATGCTCTTGCCCATGGTGGCGCTCTTTGTCGTGGAACTGACAGGGGTGGCGCAGGGGGCGGCGACGATTACAGGGTTGATGATTGGTTTGGCGTCGTTCACAGCGGCGTTGAGCGGGGTGTGGCTGGGAAAATTGGGCGACCGGATTGGGCACAGCAAGATTTTGATTGGCGCGGCGTTGGGTGCAGCTTTGTTATATGCGCCACAGCCTTTTGTGACCAATGTGTGGCAGTTGGTCATTTTGCAGGCGCTGCAAGGGTTTGCCGCGGGCGGGTTGATTCCTGCCCTGTCGGCCTTGATGAACCTGTGGGCCCCCACGGGAAGCCAGGGCGCAATTTATGGTTTAGATACGAGCATCAACGCGGCTGCGCGTGCCATCGCGCCGATGGTGGGGGCTGCGGTTGCTGTCTGGTTTGGGCTGCGCGGCGTCTTTGGGATGACGACGCTGGTCTATCTCTCGATTGTTCTGTTGGCGCTGTACGTTTTGCGCCAACGCGCCCAGGTGCGTTCCCTGCTTGATGCGGATTTGAGGGCGGTAGGGGATGATTAGGGGGCAAGAGGCCAGAGACCCCACCCCAGCCCTCCCCAAACTGGGGAGGGCTGGGGTGGGGTCTCTGGCTGGGGTTCTTTAGGCGCGGGTGAGCGCATCGGCCATTCTTTCGAGGGCCTGCTCTAGGGTGGCATGGGTCGTGCCGAAGTTGAGGCGTGCATAGCCTTTGCCCGGTGCACCGAATGAAGTCCCTGATCCCAGCGCGATCTTGGCATGGTCGAGAAAGAATTGATAGGGATCGGTGATGCCATAGGCGCGGAAATCGAGCCATGCCAAATAGGTCGCTTCGGGCAGGGTCATCTCAACATCCGGCAAGTTCTTCTTGAAGAAGTCAAAGACACGGTTGCGGTTGACCGTTAGATACTCGCGCAAAGACGCCAGCCAGCTTTCTCCATACTCATAGGCGGCGGTGGCTGCCACAAACCCCAAAAGGTTCACATGAGGCACGATGCCGCTCGCCGTCTTTTCCAGACGCTGGCGAAGTTCGCTATTGGGAATAATTGCCAGGCTACAACCGAGGCCAGGTATGTTAAAGGTTTTGCTGGGGGCCATCAAGGTGATGCTGGCCGCGGCAATCTCAGGATTGAGCGCGGCAATAGGGATGTGTTTGGTTTCGCCCAGGAGAAGGTCGCTGTGGATTTCGTCGCTACAGATGGTGAGATTATGGCGCAAACAGAATGTGGCTAACTGCTCCAACTCGGCGCGGTCATAGGCGCGTCCTACGGGATTGTGCGGGTTACAGAGCATAAAGAGGCGCGTATTGGGCTCGACCGCGGCGTCCATTGCATCAAAATCCATTTCGTAATGGAGATAGCTCTGGTCATGTGCCGTCTTGCGTTGGCTCATCGCCAGCGGTACGTCCTGTATGACGCGTTCCTGGTTGGTTGGGGCAGAGAGGAAAGGCGGGTAAATGGGCGTGTTGACCATGATGCCGCTGCCCTGTTCGCCGCTTGCGCGGGCCACAAGGTTGAGGCCGGAGACGAGTCCAGGCAGAAAGACAATCTGATCCGGCGCGATCTGCCAGTTGTAAAGGGAATCAAGACGGTCGCAGATGAGCTCGCGCAGGCGAACCGGATCGCTGGCATAGCCAAAGACGCCGTGGTCGATGCGCTTGTGTAAGGCGTCGAGGATTGGTTTGGGTGAGGCAAAGTCCATATCTGCGACCCAGAGCGGCAAAATCTCTTCGCCGTAGAAGTTCCATTTGGCGCTGTCGCTATTTCGCCGGTCGATTGCAGGGTCAAAAAGCTCATCTGTATTTGATGTATTGGAAAGAAGTGTGGTTTGTTGGTTCATGATCTGGATTCTAGTCGAAATGGTCACGTTAAGGGTCGGACTGGCAAGGCCGGAGGTCGCACTCCGGCGGACAGGATGTACGCATCAAGCCTGTGCATCGGAAATGTGGTTTAAGGGGGTCTCATTCCCGGCAACTTGCCCATCAAGTTGCTGATCGGCTTCGGCATCCGCTAATTCATCATAATGCAAAACTATCTCGCGCTCGTAATCTGTGCGATAGGCGGCGTGCGCCATCGCTGTCGTGGCAATGGGGCCGGTGATAAAGAAGAGTACGAGCAAGACAATCATGCGGAACAATCCCCATTCCCCGTAGTAAAAACCGGCAGCCAGCAGCGTGAAGCCAATGCCCAGCGTGGTTGCTTTGCCGGCGGACTGCATACGTGCATAGACATCGGGCAGACGCACCAGGCCAATGCTGCTCACCAGCATGAAGAAAACGCCAATCGAGGCTAATGTTAAAATTCCAAGTTCTTGGGGCGTCATGGCGAGTTTGGCTTGCTCCTGTGCGCCGGTTGTGAGGATTGGTCGTTCTCGGTGCTTGTATCTGAACGTCTATCTGCGCGGCGATTTGAGCTTTTGTTTGCACTGTTGTTTACACGGTCGCGCTGGAGAGCATAGTAGCGCGGCGCGGTGCGCTCCAAGTAGCGTGCCATAATGGTCGTGCCCAGGAAGCCCAACACTGCGGTGATGATCGCAACGTCGAGGATGGAAGGCGCATTGATGCGGATGGCATAGAGCGCCAGAATCGCCACCGCGTGGATAGCAATGGTATCGAACGCGGCGGTACGATTGGGAACAGTTGGCCCCAGAAAGAGACGAAGAAAACAGAAGGCCGTAGAAATCGTGAGGATGGTGATGAGAATTTCAAGACCCAGGGCAAAGCTAATGGGCGTGTTGATCATGCGTGCGCTCCTCTCGTGATATTCAAGATCATGCGCTCGAATCCATTTTGAATACTGGCACGAAATGCTTCTGGATCGCGAACGTTGATGGAATGGACATAGAGAATGTTGCGGCCCTCTTTGTCCCTGCCCAGCTCGATGACCAGGGTTCCAGGGGTGAGTACGACCGAGATTGCCAGCGCCGTAATCTCCAAATCCGTGGAAGCTGTCAGCGGCACGCCGATGATTCCAGGGTCTATTTTGGGATTGGGCTGGATGACAAGCCATGCCATCGTAATGTTGCTGACCACAAGCTCTTTGAGCAGGTAGAGTAGAAACGCGATTGTCCAATAGAGGTAGATGGCATAATGATAATCGACCGCAGCGAGCACCAAGACGCCTAGCAGCAGCACAATTAGATAGTCCCAAATGCCGCCGAAGATCGTGAAAAAGGCCGGCAGGGCGATGATCAGCAGAAGATGGGTCAGCAGAAAATAGGGCATGTATCGATGTTCGTGCTGCAGCCTACTCCTCATCAGTTCCTCCTGTATCAGTTACCCCTGTATCCGTGGATTCTGTATCCGTGGTTTCTATGTCGGTAGCGCCTGTGTACTCGATCACATCTGTCGGAGCGACGGCGGAAATGTAGCCTTGCCGGTCTAGCACTTGATAGGCGGCTGTCTCTGACCAACGCAGGACGGGCTCGCTGAAGACGCCGATGGCAATGCTCAGGGCCAAAAGCAAGGCAATGGGCGTCAGGGTCAGCCCCAGACGGATGGGGGATGCCGGCGGCTCAGCCGGTAGCACAGGTTCTCCCCAGAATGTTTTTTGCCAGAGCCGTAGCACCGTTAGCAGCGTTAGGAAGCTCACAAAAAGACTCACAGCCGCGATGAGCCAATGGCCTGAGAGGACAGCCCCTTCCACCAGCGAGAGTTTACCAATAAAGCCACTGAAGGGGGGCATTCCGGCGATTGACATGGCAGTCATAAAAAAGATGGCTGCCAGTGCCGGTTGCAATTGACGCAGGCCCGCAAGCCGTTCGCGCAAAAGGCTGCCGCTGCCGGCGATAAGCTCCGCCGCGCCACCCGCCATGAGCAGGCCGGTTTTGACGAGCATGTGATGGGCAAGGTAGAGAATCCCCGCTGTCATGCCAAAAGCGGCCAAGCGTCGATCCACATTGGCGGCCAGCCCAAACCCCATGATGATAAAGCCTACATGGCTGATGATTTGAAAGCTGAGTACGCGCCGCATGGTGTTGACGGACATGGCCCCAAAGACCCCCGTGAGCATCGTCAGCCCGGCAATGGTCAGGATGAGCCACTGCCACTCTTGCAAGATGAGTGGAAAGAGCAGGGGGAAGATGCGGAAGAGAGCGTAGACGCCCACTTTGGTCAATAGGCCGCCAAAGAAAGCTGTGACCGCAGGGTGCGGTGTGTGATAGCTGTCGGGCAACCACGAAAAGAGCGGAAAAAGACCTGCCTTCGTGCCATAGGCGATCAGCAGCATCGCCGCCACCAGCAGTTGGACGGAACGCGGCACATCGGGCATCCGTTCGGCCAACTGCGCGATATTGAGTGTGCCTAGTGTGCTGTAGATGACACCCGTTGTGATGAGAAAGAGGGTGGAGACGAGCAAATTCAGAAAGACATAGCGAATGCCGGCGTTGATCTGCTTAAGCTGCCCGCCCAGTGTGAGCAGCGCAAAACTTGCCATCAATAATACTTCAAAGAAGACATAGAGGTTGAAAATATCGCCCGCAATAAAGGCTCCATTGACACCCATCACCAGCACCATCGTCAGGGGATAGAAGTTGAGCCGCTTGCGATCGTCCAGCGTGCCGCCCGCATAGAAGGTGGTGGCAACTGCCAAGATGGCGGTAAGCGTGAGCATGATGGCGCTGAGACCATCGGCATAGACTGTGATGCCAAAGGGCGCAACCCAGCCGCCCATCTGCAAGACGAGGCGTTGACCACCCAGCGTCACGACGAGCAGCAGGATGGCTACCGCTAGGTTGGCGAATGCGCCGAGCAGCGTGACGCGATATTGCCAAGTGTCAACCTGGCGGCGTCCCCAATAGCTGATGGACAGACCCAGAGAGGCCGCTAATGACGGTATCACGATGGGGGCGGTTAGCCAGTTGGGATTCAACTCCATGTCAACTACTTTCTTGTTCTTGCGCGTGATCGATCCGGCTGGTTTGGATACCCGTAGCGATAAAAGTGTCCTCAAGCCACTCATAGTCATCGGGATCAGCGTCCAACCCTGTTAGAAAGTGAGCCTGGACGCCAAAGGGATCATTGGCAATTTCGGTAATCTCCGCCGATGTGCTGGAGAGATAGCTTTCAGTGAGTGTATTGCGTCGTCTGATCAGCGTCAGAAGAAAAGCGGTGATGCCAAAGCTGATGACAATCGCCGTGAGAATTAAGGCTTGTGGCAGGGGATCGACAAATTGGCTGATGTCTCCGGCAAAGGCGGCCTTGTCCTGGACAATGGGGGGGATGCCGCGACGCAGGGTGCTGGCTGTAAACAAAAGGATATTGACACCATAGCTGATGAGGCTCAAGCCGATGATCAGCTTGATCGGCTCGCGACGCAGGATGAGATAGGTGCCGTTGGCAAAGAGCATCCCTGCCACGATTGCGGCGACGAGACCGTTCATTCGCTCTCACCTTCCTTGTTGAGACTGAGCGACAATAAGTAGGAGACGACCACCGAGACCACAACCAGAAAGACACCCAGATCAAATAGCTGGGGCGTGCCCAATTCGATTTCCAGCGGGCCGATGTGCCAAAAGACCCATATCGCCTTCAGGAAGGAGCCTTCCAGCAAGCCCAAGAGCGCCGCAGCGGAGGCGGCGAGCAGGCCAATGCCTGTCATCGGCTGCAAATAGGGGCCAACGCGCGCGCGTACAAACGCATCGCCGCGACTGAGAATCTGCAATTGAAACGCTGCTGCCATCGCAAGACCGGCGATAAAGCCGCCACCCGGTTGATTGTGACCGCGAAAAAAGAGCCAGAGGGCTAGGAAGAGCAGGATAGGTGTCAGAAGTCGATCAAGCAGCCGCAAGAAGAGTACAGACATGAGGGCTATTCCTCCACTCGGACTGGTTGGATTTCGACTCGTTGCGCTTCATTTTCCGACTCCATTCCTGCTGACTCCGCGCCTGTTCGCTCTCCTTCATCTGGTACGAGGGGGCGGAAGCGAAAGAGCCCGGCGCGCAATACGGCATAGCCGCCGATTGCAGCGATCGCCAATACGCTGATCTCGCCAAAGGTATCGAAAGCGCGGAAGTCAACCAAGATGACATTGACGATATTGCCGCCGTGGCCCAAAGGCACTGCATTGAGCGAGAAATAGTCGCCAATCACTGGATAGAGAGGCTGGCTAACGCTGAACAAGACAAAGAAGAAACCGAGAAAGCCGACAAATGCAGAAAGAACGAGATTACGATACCCCGTCTCTTTGGGCAGGGCTTCAGCTTTCGTGGGGGGGATGCGATAGAAGACGAGGATCAAGAGAACGACCGTCAGAATATCGACGAGAAGCTGTGTCAAGGCCAAGTCGGGCGCGCTGTGAAAGACAAAAAAGAGGGTGATGGTAATGCCTACCGCCCCTAAGCTGATGATCGAACCGAGACGCGTGGGCGCGTTTACGGTGATGAGCGCCCCAAAGATGGTCAGCGCCGCCATGATGACCTCAAAGGCATAGGGCCACTCTGTCCAGTCAATGGGGAAATCAACATTCCACCGCGCGCTGATGAGCGCAAAGATCATGGCAACGACGCCCGTGATGAGGATATTGCGCGCTTGTTGCAGCAGCGTTACCCCCTGGATATGGAGCGTTGCCCAATTTGCCAGCTCGTAAGTACCCTGGACGGTTTGCTCCCAAAGCTTTGCCCCGTTCAGCGCATCGGGCAAATTGGACAGGTAGCGGCGAAGCGGGGCGCGTGCGGCAAAGATGAGCAGACCCAGCACGATGGCGACGATACTGAGCATCAAGGTGAGGTTGATGCCATGCCAGAGAGCCAGATGAACTTCGACGGCAGTCGCCGCAACGGAGCGAATCGCAGGCGCAAAGATCACGCCTTCCACCTGTGCGAGCAGAAAGGGAATTGCCAGGTTCAACAGAACCAAGAGTAAAGGAGCCAGCACAAAGAAGATCGAAGGTGGGTGGTGGATATGTGCCGGCTGGCTGTCTGTGGCCTCACGACGGAAGAAAACCTCCCACAGCATGATGAAACTCGCACCGACGGTAAACGCCGCCGCAATGACCGCGAAGGTTTCACCCACCCAACCGATGACCAGCATCGCCGCGCTCACCTGGACAAAATTTTCTATCAGGAGTTCTTTGGCAATGAAGCCAAACATCGGCGGCAACCCCGCCATGGATAATCCTGCAAGCAGGGCGACCAGCGTGAGCAGCGGCAGATGTCTACTCAGATTGGCAAGGCGGCGCAGGTCGCGTGTGCCGGTGGCATGGTCGATAATTCCTGCGACCATGAACAGTGAACCTTTATAGAGTGCATGGGCGAGGATGCCGACGATCAGCGCCGTGTGGGCAGTTGGGTCGCGAAAGGCGAGGAGCATGACAAAGACGCCCAATTGGCTGACCGTGGCATAGGCCAACAGGGCTTTGATGTCATATTGGCCCACAGACAAAACCGCACCGACAACCATCGTTGTGCCGCCGACGAGCAGCAGCCCCCAAAACCAGATGGGATGATCGCTGAGGGCCGGATGGAGCCGCGCCAGCAAGTAGATCCCTGCCTTGACCATTGTCGCCGAATGGAGATAGGCGCTGGCGGGCGTGGGCGCAGACATGGCGCCGGGCAGCCAAAAGTGAAAGGGAAATTGAGCTGACTTGCTAAATGCACCCAGCAAGATCAGAACGATGGCCGCGGATGCGACGGGCGTAGCGCTTAGACCAGGGATGACAAGCAGTTCGCTGATGGTATACGTTTCGGCGCTGGTTCCCAACAACACCATGCCCAAGAGCATGGCAAGCCCACCCAGCCCTGTAACAAGAAAGGCGCGGCGAGCGCCATCCTGGGCTTCCTTGTCGCTGTCGTTGAAGCCAATGAGTAGATAACTGGTGATGCTGGTGCCTTCCCAAAAGACAAAGATCGCCAGTAAATTATCGGCCCAAACCAGCCCCAACATGCTCACCATGAACAAAAAGAGCATGGCGTAGAAGTAGCCCTGCCGCGGTTCATCCTCAAAGTAATAGCCAGTGTAGAGCGCGATCGCCGCGCCGATGACCGTGACAATCAGGCCGAAGAAGATTGCCAAGCCATCCACGCGCAGGGCAAGTTCCAGCCCAAGGAGGGATGACCAGGGCAAGGTGGCGCTGATCGTTTCCCCCGCGGCAATCATGGGAAGCTGCGTGAAGAGCCAAAAGGACACCGCAGCCGGCGGGAGAGCAGCAAGCCAACCGATATGGCGAAAGCGATGAGGTCGAATGATCCAGAGTAGGGGACTCGTAAGTGCCAGCGTGATGAGGCAGATGAATAGTGGTGACACAGGCGATGATCCTCAAGTATACGGATTGGATTGGCGTGGCATGGCAAGCAGGTTTGCGTTGAGACGTTGCCAGCCCATCACCTGCAAAAGTGTGGAATCTAGATACTCCTAACTTTCGAGCCTACCAACAATGCCGGTTCATTTTTAGCCCGGCTCAATTTGGCATTGTCAGTGACTGCTTGCCAATACACTGTATAGCGGGTTCCATTCTACCATAAAGTTAAGAAAGCCGCGCGAGTTCCCTTCTGCTTGCCCTCAGATGGAGTTGGGGGGCGTTAGCGGAGATCGCGGCCAAAGGGGAAAAGCGCCAGTGGAATTAGCTTGATGTGCTGGAGCGCAAAGGGGATGCCGATGATCGTAATTGCTAAAAGCGCCGCACCCATCAAGTGGGCTACTGCGATCTCCCAGCCGAATAGGATCAGCCAGATAATGTTGAAAATCACGCGGAGCGGGCTATTGGCATTGTCGCCTTCCACGATCTCTTTGCCGAAGGGGGTGAAGGTGGCGACGCCGATTTTGATCGATTGTACGCCAAAGGGGATGCCGATAATCGTGATGCAGAGTAATAAGCCGCCGACGATGTAGCCGAGGC
Organism: Caldilineaceae bacterium; assembly: GCA_020846635.1. Lineage (GTDB taxonomy): Bacteria > Chloroflexota > Anaerolineae > Caldilineales > Caldilineaceae > QEUY01. Next base: position 125,796 of record JADLDO010000054.1, on the reverse strand, counting down.
CCGCCAGAAAGCCCCCAAAGATTAACCATAATAGATTGCCAATGACACTCATAAAGCATACTCCAGAATCTCTATTTATTGTTTTCGTCTGTTATTCATTTTTCACGGTAAGTCTAGCACCACTTTGGCGCTTCCTGACTCTGTATAGTACTACGCAAAGTACACGGCAAAGTTGCAGGTGTGGGGCTCTCTTTACGCAGCGCACTATTTTAAGGTAGAATATTCATAGGATGACTTGTCAATTAGTACAAATGTGCTATACTGTCGTGTATTCACAGCGCATCGATCCGTATGTCCCGCCGGATGGCAAGGAGACAAGGCCATGACTACCAAACGTAGAAGCTATGCGGCAACCTATGCCCGCACAGAATCGGCCCAGCGTCGCACAACAACGCGCCGCAAACGCAGCCAGCCGCGCCAGAACTACGGGCCAATCTTCTTTGTGGTGATGGGGGTGACGATTGCCAGTGCGATTGGCTTTTTGGGGGTCGTCGCCTCGGTGATGGCTGGGAGCTGATTCGCCGCGCCATCTGTTTTGCTCATGGATATGACAAGGACTTGGCCCAAGTGGTCAAGTCCTTTTTAGTTTGGAAAAGGCATTGTTTGGTTGGTTTCCAGATTAAAATGAGTGATAATAGCAACAACAATGACTGTATCTGAAGACACACGAATGAATCCGGCAGAAATGGCGCACCTGCCTCGCCCTGCCTCATCGGCGTTGACCAAGACGGGTGGATTTCTGGCGGGCTTCACGCACACACTTCAGTCCTATATTGGCTGCGGCTTTGGCTGTACATATTGTTACGTGCAGGGGTTGAGTGTGCATCGTTTTCACCAACCGGCGTTGGCGTGGGGAGAGTATGTGCATCCGCGCGTGGGCATTGCTGAGAAACTGCGGGCGGAGTTGAAGCGACATGCTGCGCGCGGCGCCCTGGACGAACTGGCGATCTTCATGTCAAGCGCGACCGACCCCTATCAGGGCGCGGAGCGTAAATGGCGGTTGAGCCGCGCCTGTTTGGAAGTGATGGCAGAGTATCCACCGGGGCTGCTGGTGCTACAGACGCGCTCGCCCCTGGTGGCGGATGATTTTGCGCGGTTACGCGCTTTGGGAACGCGCTGCTGGCTCAATTTTACGGTGGAGACGGATCGCGATGAGGTACGGCGCGCATTGACGCCGCGTTGTCCCTCCATTGCACAGCGTTGGGCGACCCTGGCAGCAGCGAAGGCGCAAGGTATTCAGGTTCAGACGACTGTAAGCCCTTGTTTGCCCTACTCGAACGTGCAGGATTTTGCCTCCCTGTTGGTGGCGCACAGCGACCGGGTGATTGTCGATACCTATGTTACGGGCGATGGCGACGGAGGACGGCGTACGGCGCGCACTGCCACGGGCAAGACCTACCAGGAGCAAGCATGGGGCGATTGGCGTGCGCAAGAGGCGGCCCAGGCGCTTCATGCCGAGTTAGTGGCACGAATTGGGGCGTGCGCAGGCTGGTCACAGGCGGGTTTTACCGCGCTGGCGCAAGGTGTTACGCAAGCCGATGTGGCATCAAAATAGAACGCGATAGAACTTAACAACAGCGCATTAGGATAGGGCAATCGATATGGCTTTGTATGGCGGGATCGAGGGGGGTGGTACGAAGTTTGTCTGTGCCGTGGGCACAGGCCCGGACAACATTGTGGCGGAGACCAGTTTCCCGACCATGCGGGATTCGGCGGCAACCATTGCCGAAGCGATTGCCTTTTTTCGCGCCCATAGCCAAGAGAGACCCCTTGCCGGGGTGGGGATTGCCTCCTTTGGGCCGGTAGACCCCGATCCACAGTCACCGCATTTTGGCTACATCACGACCACGCCCAAGCCCGGCTGGGCACAGACGGATTTTCTCGGCCCGGTGCGTGAGGCTTTGGGTGTGCCAGTCGGCTTTGACACAGATGTGAATGGCGCAGCGTTGGGCGAATATCGTTGGGGCGCGGCACAGGGGTTGGACACCTTTGTTTATCTGACCATCGGCACCGGGTTAGGGGGTGGCGGCATGGTCAATGGGCAATTGATGCATGGCTTGATGCACCCGGAGATGGGCCACATGCTGCTGCCGCATGATTGGGAGGCTGACCCCTATGCCGGTTATTGTCCTTATCATGGCGATTGCTGGGAAGGGCTGGCAGCGGGGCCTGCGCTGGAAGGGCGCTGGAAGACGAAAGGCACAGAACTGCCGCCGGAGCATCCAGCCTGGGAATTGGAAGCGCATTACCTGGCATTGGGGCTGGTTAATATCATCTATATCTTCTCCCCGCAGCGCATTATCCTGGGGGGTGGAGTGATGCAGCAGGTGCATCTCTTCCCGCTCATCCGTAGCAAGGTGCAAGCATTGCTCAAGGGCTATTTGCAGCGGAGTGAGATTACGCGCGACATCGACCAGTATATCGTGCCGCCCGGATTGCCGGGGCGATCTGGGATGTTGGGGGCCATCGCATTGGCTGAGATGGCAGCACAAGCGAAGGTAGGTTCCGCATGAGCCCCGAATTCATCCCAACCGAACATTCTCACCGGCGCTACAATCCACTGACGGGCGAGTGGGTGTTGGTGTCGCCCCATCGCACCAAACGGCCCTGGCTGGGGCAGGTGGAGAAGCGCGCGCCAGAAGTGCGACCGGCGCATGACCCCAAGTGCTATCTATGTCCCGGCAATGAGCGCGCGGGGGGAGTGGTCAACCCGGCTTACACAAGCACCTTTGTCTTTGAGAATGATTTTGCGGCGCTGCTGCCACAAGGGCCACAGGTAGAGTTGGGGAGCGATTCCTTTTTTCGCATCCAGGCTGAGACAGGGATTTGCCGTGTGATTTGTTTTAGCCCGCGCCATGACCTCACGCTGCCGGAGATGGAACTACCTGAGATCGGGCAAGTGGTGGACGTGTGGTGCGAGCAGGTGACGGAATTAGGCCGCCGCGACGATATTGCCTATGTGCAGCTTTTTGAAAACAAGGGCGAGATGATGGGCTCCTCCAATCCCCATCCCCACGGGCAGCTGTGGGCAAGCCATCGTGTACCGATGCTGCCCGCGCTGGAAGATCAACACCAGGCCCGCTACTATGCCGAGAAGGGGACACCGCTGCTGGTCGATTATTTGGCGGCAGAGGTGCAGACCGGCGAGCGGGTGGTGGTGGAGAATGCGCATTGGGTGGCGCTGACACCGTTTTGGGGTGTGTGGCCCTATGAGCTATTGCTGCTGCCTCGCCGTCATGTACGCACGCTGCCGGAGATTACAGGGGATGAACGCGATGCGTTAGCGGAGATTCTCAAGCGGCTATTGACAAAGTATGACAATCTGTTTGAAACAAGTTTCCCCTATTCGATGGGCTGGCATGGCGCGCCGACCGATGGCGGCGACTATGCTCACTGGCAGCTACACGCGCACTTTTATCCGCCTCTGCTGCGCTCGGCGACGGTGAAGAAGTTTATGGTGGGCTATGAGCTATTGGCGAATCCACAGCGGGATATTACGGCGGAGCAGGCAGCGGCGCGGCTGCGCGAGTTGAGCGAGGTGCATTACCGGGTGGCTGGGGGCGAGTAGGGGCAGCATATTTGGCTAAGGGCCTTTCGCTCGGATATATTCCTGCACATCTATGTTATAGACAACTTCTTCGGTCATCAAGCGTATCCAGGGCGTACCTTCGTCCAGCCAAATAATAGCGACCTCACCAGAGACTTGGGTTGAGCCAACGGTCTCCCAGGTCAAGATATGATTGAGCCACAATGTCTTGGCAGTGTCCGCTACTCCCTTGTAGCGCATAGACTCCAGCAGGTTGGGCAAGCCCGTATCCGGATCAAAGCGCACAACAAATCGCTCTTCACCCTCGCCAAACGGTACAACCAGCAGGGCTGTTACATCGTCCGCCGCTTCCCAACGCACCCGTGGATCAGTTATCAGCAGAGACGGCAACCAGGCAATGGATTCGGCCCATAGGGCCAAGTTGCCACCCTGGTCTACCTTAGGTTCACCCTCGGTCACCCCAAAAGGCAGTTCCATGCGACCTTGACCTTCCAGGAAGTGTTCGTTGACTCGCATGAGGGGCCAGCCAAACAAAGTTGCTTCCATATAGTGGCGGTATCCCTGCCCAGCATCATGGGTGAATCGAAAACGTATTGGGAAAGTAATGCCGCGGTCTGAGGGCACCCGCAGTTTACCACGCCCGCTAATTACGGCTGACGTGAGTACGGGCACCCGCTCACCGTAGAGTTGGCGGTAGAACCGCTCCACGGGTGCAGGCAGCCCCTGGGGTAAGGGAACTGTTTCTGGCGGTGTGGCGGGCTGCGGTACAGCCGGGAACGGTGCTGGCTGGATATGTAAGGCAACCCAGCCCAGCCCGGCTAATGCCGTTAGGATTCCGGCGGCAATGATTCGCCAGTTCATGCGCTTCTGGCGTACATGTACACGCCGCCTGGTTGTCGTCGGTATAGTAGCCATATGCAGTTCTCAATGCGACCTTATTTTCTCTCAACTCGATTTGCTGAAACTCACTACGGAAGGTTGAACGTATACGCCCATCTGCCGCTCCGCATCTTCAGGAACTCACCTCCCGCCAGGGGGATGCCGGAAATCCTAGCGTTGACGCAGAGGCCCACTGAGGAGATAGCGCACAGGCCATTCTCTGGAAGTGTACTGCAATCGTAGTGGCTTCTGCAATTCAAAATCCGTTTCGCACCATAACCTAGGTAGTGCATCATCATTGAGCGGGTCAAGATCTCGAAAGGCAAAGCTGGAGCAATACGCCAGGTAAAGCTGTCCACCTGACCAGGATACAATCTCTCCATCTGCTTGATACAAGCAGGTGGAGAGTGTTGTAGGATAAGAAGCTAGACCGAAAAAGGTCGTAATACGCTTCGGCACGACCCACGCCCGGCGCAAGGGGTTCGCGGGTCATTATGCGATCTTAGGAGTCTAGTCGTGAAAAGACGAAGGTTGATCATTGTGTTGTTGGCCGTCCTCGCGTTGCTCATCATAGGCGGCGTGGCGGCCTCTGCCGCGATGGGTAGTTTCGCCAGACCGCTGACGCCGGCGCAAGCCGAAAATATGCTGGCGGAGATGCTGCGCGGTGCTGTTGCCGATGACGATGCTGTGCGCAATGCCGTGTTGCGCGTAGAAGCACCGGCACTCGGTCTCTCCGGCGTGTGGGCTGCCGGCGTAGCGGATGCACGCAGCGGCGCGGCGATGACGGATAGCACGCCTTTCCTCTCTGCCAGTATCGGCAAGCTGTTCACGGCGGCGACAGTTCTAGCACTGGTCGAGGAAGGCGTTCTTTCTCTGGATGATGATGTGACTCTGTGGCTGGAACCGGAGACGTATGCCGGCCTCCCGATAGAAGGCGGCGACGCAGCTCTCCGGGAAGTCACCATCCGCAGACTGCTAGGTCATCGATCAGGCCTCCCTGATTACTATGAGGGAAAAACCGTCGACGGTGCGCCCAACCTCAAGGAACTGTTGCTCCTTGAGCCAGGCCGCACCTGGACGCCGCTCGAAGTGCTGGCCTACACTAAGGAGCACTTCCCACCCGCAGGCATCCCGGGTGAAGTCTTCACATATTCCGATACCAATTACGATCTGCTGGGACTGATCGTCGAAGCCGCCACAGGACAGCCGTTCCATGAGGTAGTCGCCGCTAAGGTACTGCGGCCACTTGGCCTGCGCGAGACCTGGTATCATACGCTCACGAATCCGCCGGACGCCGATCTCGCGCCGTACGCTGATGTCTGGCTCGGCAACTTAAACACCGCACATACGCCGATCCTCACGCTGGATTGGGCGGGCGGCGGTTTGGCGACCACGACCGCAGACCTACATCTTATGCTGCGGTCGCTGTTGCACGGCCAGCCGGTAGACCTGGAGCGCTTCCAAGCGGAGTGGACCGAAAATGCCATCGCCAGCGGCGTCGACTACGGCTACGGCCTATGGTGTATTCGCCCGGCTGGCCTGTTTTTTCTGTTTCGTGGATATCCAGATATCTATGGCGTGTCGGGGTCATCGGGTTCTTTCCTGTACTGGATTCCGGAGTACGATGCCGTTATCTCCGGGACACTTAACCAGTTGGACTATGCCCAGAAGTCCGTGATGTTTCCGATTCAGGTGCTAGGCATTCTGGAGCGCGTCGAGGTAGAGGACTGACGCCTAACTCACGCCGAGAAGATAAGGGAACCCACCCGGAAGCCCTAAGGCTTCCGGGTGGGGAGTAGGATGAATTATTTGACCTGGGCGAATTCTTCGTTTTGGACCTGGTAGATCCAGATTTGGGGATCGACGAGGTCGCCGTCGTCTTTGAAGCGTAGGTCGCCAAGCAGGGTATCTACAGTGTTGTCACGCAAGGCTTCGGCGACGGCATCACGGTCGAAGGAGTCGGCATCGCGTACGGCTGCGGCGAGAGCTTGCATGGCGACATAACCATTGACGGAGTAGGTGTCGGGGTTGCGATATTCGACAGCCTGGTAGGCTTCGAACCATTGGGCGTCGGCAACGTTATGCGGGCTGGGGGCAAAGGCGCTGACGTACATGCCGTCGGCTGTCCCTGCGGATTCGTCAATGGTGGCGGCGAGGAAAGCACCATCGCTGGCAAGCAGAGGTAGGTTAATGCCTGATTCGACGAGCGCAGCACGCAAATAGGGCGCTTCAATCTCGTAACCGGCATAGTAGATGGCATCGGCCTGCGCCTGGCGAAGACGTTCGATCTCTTTCGTGTAGATGGACTGGCCCTCAGTCACTTGCAGGTTGACCGCAACAGAAGCCCCGCGTGTCTCCAACTCCTTGACCAAGGAAGACGCTAGCCCTTGCCCATACTCGGTGTCGTTGTGGATCACGGCAACGCGGCGGGCGCTCAGGTCATTGACGAGGAAGCCGGCGGCAACCGCAGCCTGAACCGCATCATTGGCATTGACACGGAAGAAGTTTGTGTAGCCCTGCGTGGTCAGGCTTTGTTCGGACGCGGTGGGCGTAATGACGACGAAGGGCATGTTCTGATAAAGCTCCATCGCCGCCAGCGTTTGACCGCTGTTGAGATGGCCGATCACGCCGATGACCGTGTCGCCGTCGTTGATGGCTGCGCGGATGGTTTCGACCTGGGCGACCGCTACTTCGCTATCCGATTGGTCATCCAGCGGGCGCACGACAACTTGATAGCCACGCAGTCCACCGCTGCGGTTGATTTGCGCGGCGGCGAGTCGCACACCCCCTAAGACGGTTTGACCACCGTTCGCTTGAAAGCCGCTCAGGGGAACCGCGACGTAGACATAGACTTCACCCTGATCTGCCGCACGACTGCCGCCACAAGCTGCCAGAAGGAGCGAGACGAGGAGTAGGGTGGTTAGAAGCAGACGACTTCTCATCGTGAATCAACCAAGTCCTTTAGTATTGATATTGTAGACATCGTTGATGCTGCTCACCAGGTCGTTGAGGCGCGCCACCTGTTCTTGAATGTCGGCCTGGAGCCGTTCGGCGCGACCGCTGCCGATGCTTTGGGCATCAATGAGCTGCACTTGACTGTAGATCGTCGCCAGGGCCGTGACACTTTGGTCCAGTTGCAGCGACGCCTCTTTCATGCGTGCGTCGAGCGCACGCAGCGATTGCCAATGGTCGCGCTTACCCGCGATCACCTGATCGAGCTGTTCCTGCACTTTGGCGTTGCCTTCTGTGCGGCGCTGGGCCATCAGTTGATCGATTTCCTTGGGGAGCGCCGAACGCTCGCGATCCAAAAGGTCGTCACGCCGGTAGGTATCAAGGCGCAGGGCAATCTGGTGGATATTGCTCAACCAGGCGGTAATCTGACCGGCGGTATCTTCCAACCGATCGCGGATTAGGCCGCTCTTGTGCTGGCGAATTTGCGTTTCGATGCGCCGTTGATATTCCAGGGCGGACTCTACCTTGGCGCGCAGTTCTTTGTCGGCAATGGCGCGCGGGTTGAATTGCTCTTGGAACATATTGAGCATGATTTGGGCATTGGCCTCAGCATCGGTCAGGCTGGAATAGATGATGACGCCTAAAGCCACCACACCCAAGAGAAGCCACCCAAAACGAGGCCACCAGAAGAAAGGGCGTGGGTAGACAAAGGTCAACACAAGCGATATTGCAATGATGAGCGCACTTTCGACGCGAAAGATCGCATATTGGATGAGCGTGCCATGCGCCTTCTGTTGTAATTCAGAACGAATGGTGGTCATGGTTAGCATGCTTAGAAGTAGGTCGAAATGATGCGATAGAGTTCTTCGATATCGGTTTCGTCGGCTCGACGAAATTGGCCTTGTCCAATGCGAGCCATCTCCGTAAGCAGCGGTTCGTCGGCATCATTGCCAAAGGCAATGGTGAAGATGACCGGACGGGTGCTGCCTGTGCTATTGAGCAATTGCTCCAGGTCGTGCAGCCGGTAATAACTCTCATTCTCTTGCCCATCGGTCATGACCACAATGGCGTTGATGGCCCCGCTATCATCCTGTGCTGCAATGTCGGTGACGGCGGCATAGACGGCATCCACCAGGGCTGTCCCTCCGTAGGCATCCATGTCGTTGATGACATCGAGTGTGTCCGCACGATTCTTTTCATCCATGACGCGCAAAGGCAGAAAGGTCTTGGTCCCGCTGGCGAATTCCACGATGCCCAGGCGGTCGCGATCCCCCTGGATCTGTTGGACAAAGGCGGCGAGCGCCTCGCGGGCACGCACAATCTTGTTGCCTTCCATGCTGCCGCTGGTATCCACAACCAAGTAGACGTTGGTAGGACGCTTGGTATAGTACCAGACATTGCGTACCACTTCGATGACGCTAGGCGACGGCATCTGTAGAGTGGTTTGCGGCTGTCGCCAATCTACCAGGGTATTACCGGCAAAGGGCGAACCTGCAGCATCGAGTTCCAGTGACAAATCGGCAGGGCGATAGCCCAGGCTCAGGAAGCGGCCCTGGGTATCGGGCGCGAGCAGGAAGTCGGCAAAGGCCTGATAGGTGAGCCGTTGATTATCGGTCACTGCTAACTCGTTCGATTGCGATCCCAACTCCAACAGGGCCAATGGGTGATCGGTCCAGAGTGTGCCTTCGGCGGGATAGATGGCGACCAAGGGGTCATCCGGGTTGCGGCTGTTCCAGTCGATGACAACACGCTCTTGGGCGACAAAGGCATCGAGGAAGCCGCGCCCTTCTTCGGCCAAGCGTTTGGTGATGACCTCTTCGCCTTCGCCATAGAAGCGCACTGTGCCTTCGACCGCCTGCACATAATCAAGCGTGGATTGAGCGGTGGCAGCCTCCACCGTAAGACCGCGCGTCAGCCCTGCCCCTGCATAGAATTCGGCCAAAGTCGCCAGGAGTCCGCTGGCATTGTTGGTGGCGGAGTGATTCCACTTGAAGTTGGGGTCTTCGGTCGCCTTGTTCTGAATTTCCTGCCAGCCAATGGGACGGTTGGGCCAGCCGAGTTCACGCGCAACCTGTTCCCATGCGGCAATCACAATCGGGCTGACAGCGTAGCGTGTCTGCGCGCTGACGCGCCGTTGGCCGATGGGGATTTGGGTGTCGGTGGGACTGTCTGCCTGGCGCGCCGCCCACTCTTGCTCTAGTTGATCCAGCCAGAGGCTGCTGTCGGGCGAAATGGCCTGATAGTTGGGCAGCCCTATCGCTTCTTCGACCATCTGTTCCGGCACTACCGGCACAATCCAGATGGTCATCTTCTTGTTGTCTGGTGTGTGTAAATCCAGGCTGTTAAAGCTGCTTGCCATCTCCTGCAGGACGGGCGCCATGACAGGAGAGACGGCGATCGTCAATTCGGCGCTGTCTGCTGACCAAGTGGGGCTGGTGGCTACGGCCTCATCGTCTCTGCCGAATAGACCGAGGACCCACATGCCGCCACTGAAGGCAGATGCGGCGCAAATGATCATGGCGACGAGGAGCGCGCCGACGCCTATCCAGATGTTGCGGTTGCGGCGCGCCTGTTCTGCGGGAGTGCGTCGTCTGCGTTGCTGACTCATGGAGATCACCTCACTCGGCCACATTACTGGGCCACGTTGAGTTCAAACCAACGCAGCAGTGAAAGCAGAACATCCCGATCTGGGCTGCGCATAGCCGTCGTACGGGGGACGACCGGCTGGACACCCTGGTCGGCCCAGCGCACAAAGAGGCTCTCATCGGTGGCGTCTACCGGAATGTTGGCGTTAGCAGGGCGCAGACCATAGGCCAGCGCGGCCTGCTGCTCGGTGTCACTGAGCAGGAAACGCTGGAATTCGAGCGCGGCGTTCTTCTGGATGGCGCTGGTTTCCGGGCCAACCCAGACCGTGAACGGGAAGTCGAACCAGGTCACATATTCGGGATAATAGATTTGCAGCGGGTCTTCCCAGCGGGTGAGGATGCCTTGCATGTTTTGCAGCAGGTCACTCTCCAAAAGCTGCCCGCCATCGCCCACGCTGTAGCCAAAGAGGGCAAAGTCCTCGGCGGTATAGGCGCTGGCGCTGCTGAAATCGGTGACAGCGCCCATTAACTCGTTGAGCCATGCCTGAAATTCGGGATTGGTGACATCTTCGACGCTGATGTCGGTGCGCCCATAGAATTCACCAGCGGCGGAGATCATGGCAGCCAGCCCACCAGCATTCTTGCTGGGGTTGGGAACGACCAGCTTGAAGAAGCCCCAACTTGACTGCCCGCCCAATTCGGGCCAGCCGCCGCGGGCGATGGCGGCGTCGTGGATGCTTTCCCAGTTGATTTCGCCAAACTTTGACTCTAATACGTCGGCGCGGCTGGCGTAAACGCCCCACGCAAAGAGGCTAATGGCAATCGGGCGAGCGCGATATTCGCCATCCGTGAGAAAGACATCGCGTCCCAACCGTTCGCTGTAGGATGCGTTGGCAAGCTCGACCAAATAGCGGCTGTCGGGAATCCAGGCAGTGGGGAAAGTTTCCAATGCCTGGCGCTGCGCGTCGCTCAGATTTTCGGGAACCACGCCGGCTTCGAGCGCGCCATATTCGTTGCGATCCCAACGGCCCAGGGCAGTTAGTCCATCAATGGCGACAATTTCGACTTGGATGGGGACACCGTCAATCGTGTGATCGCCACCATTAAACTCGGCGGCGGCACTGCGTACCCACGGCTCGATTGGCAGCGCGGTGAGGATGCGAATGTTGACCGAGTCGGGGCGTTCCACGGTAAGCCCGGCGATTGTGGGATCGCTGCTGTTGGCAGTGAGCAGGAGCGAAACCGCGATAATCACGGCTGCAACGGCTAGAATGGCGATGAAAATTGTGCGGGTACGATTCATGCTGATTTACTTTTCGTCACGGTGTGCCAGGTGGCTGCCGGCCCGTAGGACGGGACGCCAACCGGCACACAGGGAGAGCCATCCATGAAATAGGAGAGCTTAAGAAGGTGCGCCCGCCTACCCGACGGGCGGCGGGCGCAACGTTTCTACAATCGTGCCTTAGTGGGCGATGCCCAGTTTGCGTCTGCGCTCGGCCAACTGCGTGTCCAGGGCGCTTTTTTCCAATACTTCGTCCATCTGCGCATCAAGGCTTGCCGACTGCATTTCGCTGGCAGTAGAAGCCTTATCCAGGCGGGAGCGGATGCTGTTGGCAATGCGGGCGATGTCGGCATCCCCGGAGCCGGTCAGGTCCTTGAGGCTCTTGACGGCTCGGACTGTTGTCTCCTTGCTCTTGGCAAGTTCCAACAGGGCGGTAAGTTCTTCGCGCTCGGCCTTCATGGTCGCCAGGCGGGCTTCCAATTTCACTTTGGCGCTCAGGAGATTCTTGAATTCCTCATCCTGGCGGGTCAACTGCTCTTGATAGGCTTCGACCAAACGCTTGGAGCTGTTATAGCGGCTTTGCACAGCCACGGCAGCCGATTCGTTGCCTTCCACCAGGAAGGCATCAATGGCCCGATCCATCTCGGCGAGTTTTTGCTCTTGCTCGGTCAAGCGGCGCTGAATGCCCTTGACTTCGCCGCCGACCGCAGCGGCAGCGTCTTCGAGATCCGCTAGGTTGGATTCGACCTGGCGAATGTATTGATCGATGACGGCGGGGCTGTTGTTCTGAAGCGCCTGGTCAACCATATAGTGCAGGTTGGCCGAAATCAGGGTCGAAACTTTGTCTAGTAGAGATGCCATGATCCTTTGTTCCTCCTCATAGCGAGCGACATATGAGTACTTTGGGCGTTTACCTGCCGGATACACACCGGGATACGTCTGTGCTGCCTGGTTTTCTAACGTTCTATCCTAGCATTTATTATAACGTGCCACTGGATGCCTTGCAACGACAGGAGGCTGACAGCAGAAAGATGGTTTGCTGACAAAGGCTAGGTGCCATTGCGAAATTCACGGATGAAGGTGACGATTTGGGTGGTCTGTGCAACAAGGCCACTGGTGCGGAAGCCGGGGATCTGCTCCAGGGCCGCTTCCTCTGTGGGGGCCTGCTGGGCAATTGTCTTTAGCAATGTATTGTTGGCAACCTGGTAGGGCTTCGAGCGGTCGGCAACGGCGATCTTCTGACGTACTTCTTGCAGCTTGAGATAGATGCGCCGTTCTACTTGGGGTGAAACAGCCGGTGCGGCAGAGGCATAGCTGGAGCTGCTGGGGCGAGGCTCATTGCGCTGCATGGTAATCAAATCAGCATCACCGGGCTGGGCTGGGTTGAGATGGATCAGATCGAGCAGGGTCGGGCCATAGTGTTCCAGCCGTTGGGCGCCCATGCCCGGTAATTGGGCCAGTTCGTCTAGGGTCTGCGGGCGGCTCTCTGCGATACGCAAGATGAGTTCGTTGCTCATGATCATATAGGGGGGCTGGCCTTGTTCCTCGGCGCTGCGCCTGCGCCAGAGCCAAATGGCCTTTTGGAGCGCCGTATATTTGTCACCCGCGGCTTCTTCGCCAGGTTCGTCTGCGCTGCCTTCCTCAATAGGCGGCGCTTCGCCCATCTGTGCCAGTTCGGGATGCTCTGCCAGCCATACTTCGGCCTCTGTGCGCCCGCGCAATGTGGGCGCCAGGACGGGATAGCCTTGACGCTCATATTGGCGTAGGCGGTTGTCGGCAATGAGATCATCGACGATGCCCATGATGGCGCTCTCCCCCATCGCCTTGAGGCGTCCATGATGGCGCGCTTTGTCCGGCGTGACAGGGGCGCGCAGGCTCCCCGTCAAGATGCGCGCCAAACCACCACGACCCACCGGGCGGGGGAGACTCATCAAGCAATCAATGATCATAGGTTCGACATCAGCATCGTCGGGGAGCGTGTGCAGGGACTCTGTGCCGTGGGGCAGGTCTGGGAGGATGCCTGTGCAGTTGTCGCAAACGTCGCAATGGGTGCGGGGCGGGCTGCCAAAATGGGCGCTGATGTAGCCGTGGCGGCAATCCTCGGTGGTGGCATAGCCCACAACATCGTCGATGCGCCGTTGGGCGACGGCTGCCGACTGGCTCAACATGCGTTCGATGCGTTCGCGCATATCCTCCGGCTGCGGCATCAGTTCTACCAACATGGCGCGGCGGCTGCTCTTGAGTTGCAGAAAGCCTTGCGCTTCCCAATCGAGCAGATTTGGCTCTGTGGCGTCCAGTTCCCACCCCATAAAGTTGGCGATGTCACTGGTCTTGAAGGATGCATCCTGACCCGGCCCAAGCGCCAACCCGCGTAGCAAGCGCTCAAACTCAGGATCGAGTTTGGCGGCAGCAGGGAGGCGGCGCGGCAAGGTAATGACAAGCTCCTGAGGGACATCAAAGCCGCGCGCTAAGAGCTCGCAGCGTTCGAGCATACTGACTGCCACGCGCAGGGTGGTTTCGTCTATGGCGAGCACCTGCTGAAGGCGGCGCAGATCGACAGGGCCGCTGATGGATGTGGTTTGCGCGGCAGGCTGATCTTCGCTGGGATGGATGCCCAGTTGGGTTGCCACCGCGGCCAGGACGCGCTCCAGCAGGTCTGCATTGTATTCGTCGGCCTTCGCCCAACGGCGCAGGTTGGCCCAATCGTTGTTGCTGTAGAAGAGAACGCCTTGACTCGGCTTGCCGTCGCGACCGGCGCGGCCAACCTCCTGGTAATAGGCTGCCAAGCTGCGTGATGGGTGGAAATGAACAATAAAGCGAATATCCGACTTGTCGATGCCCATGCCAAAGGCAATGGTCGCGACAACGATGCGGGTTTTATCAGACATAAAACGGTCTTGCACTGCACCGCGGCTCTCGATGCCTGCGTGATAGGCTTCCGCGGCGACACCCGCCTCACGCAAGGCAAAGGCAAGAGATTCGGCCTTGTGACGACTGTTGACATAAACAATGCCGCTGCCTTCGGTGGTGGTGACAAATTGGAGCAGTGCGGTCAGCTTCTCCTCTTCGTTGTGGAAGTGGAGCGCCGAGAGGTGCAAGTTGTTGCGGAAGATGTCGAGCGCCATCACGCGCGGGCGCTGTGGATGGATGGCTTGTTCTGGGCTGCCCTCAGCACTGGGCTGCTGGCTTGGCCCGCTGGTTCCGCTGATGTAGTCAATAATCTCATCGCGCACACGGGGTGGGGCAGTAGCGGTCATGGCGAGCGCAGGAGGGTCGCCCAGTTCATGGCGCGCTTCCTGAATAAAGAGATAGTCGGGACGGAAGTCATGACCCCAAAGGCTGACACAGTGGGCTTCATCCACGACAAAGAGGGCCAGCCCGGCGTTACGCAAGGCACGCAGGAAAGGGAGTTGGCGCAGCCGTTCGGGTGCGGCATAGATCAGCTTGTAGTCGCCGCGCGCCACACCCTCTAAGCGCGCCGCTAGTTCCGCATCGGTCAAGGTGCTGTTGATAAAGGTGGCTTGGCGGCGGGCGGCGGCGGGCAGACTTTCCACCTGGTCTTTCATGAGGGCAATCAGCGGGCTAATGACCAGGGTGGGTTTGGGCAGGATGAGCGCGGGGAGTTGGTAGCAGAGTGATTTGCCTGCGCCGGTGGGCATGACGGCCAGGATCGATTCTTCACGCAGGATGGCAGCAATGGTTTCGGTCTGCCCTTCGCGCAGGCGGGTGAAGCCAAAGTGACGGGCGGCCTCAAGCTGAATGTTGCGGCGCTCGTCGCGCGTGAGAGCAATCGCGTCAGGGCCGTTTAGCTTGCGGTATAGCTCCTCCAGGTCGTACACCTGGCCGCCATCCTGCGCGACATAGGGCGCAAGTGCCGCGGTAAGCTGCTCGGTCTGCTGCTGGCGACGTCGCTCCAACTCTAGCCGTACAGCTAAGGCGCTCTGCTCGTTCTCCAGGGCCGCGTGCAGGTCGGCCAACTGCTGCAACTCTTGGTCATCCAGGTCCGCCGGAATGCCTGCGCCCAAGCGTTCAATATGATCTTTTGCCAGGGCCGTTTGCCCGGCCTGCCATGCGAGTTGGGCGAAGGCAAGTTCGACGGTCAGGTCATGGGGACGGTGCAGAAGGTAGGCGTTCATGAGCGCTTCTGCCTGTTCAAAGCGTCCCTCAGCCGTGTAGATGGCGGCGGCAGTACGCACCACCAGGGAATGGCGCGGGTTGGCCTGGCTGATGTCGTCGGCAACGGCGAGGGCATGATCGGCATGCCCGGCAGCGCGCAGCGCGCGCGCTTCGATGGCCTGGCTGGCAATGGTCGCCCCGCGCCGCTGGCGTCGTTCGATGATCTCCAACGCGAGATCGGCGTTGCCTTGCGCGAGCGCGGCGAGGGCATGGTAGTCCAGTAAAAAGAGGAGAGGGCCGTGGGTGTCGCGCAGAATTTGTACGACAGCAAGCTGTTCGGCGGGGGTTCCCCATGCTTGCAGATAATCCATGACTTGGTCGCGCACTTCGGGCGGAAGCGATGCCAGATGCGATGCTGTCAGATTGAATCGAGAAAGGGTTGGCCCTGTGACAGCGGTGGTAGATTCCGGTGATCCCATCGGCATGGACATTCTTGCATCCAATCCTGTAGCAAGTGATGGTAGTTGGTCAAACGAACCTACGCACAGTTGGCGCAGTGCTCCAGGGCAACCATACACTGAAGCCAGAGGAGATGTCAACCTCGGCGTGCTACGGGCTTTGGCGCGCTGTGCCATCTGTCTCTTTGCGCGCTCGATAGTTTGACCTGAGGAGTGAGCTTTCCTATAATCGTGTGCTAATCGTGTGCCCGCAATTGGGTGTATCCGTCCTGAGCATGAACCGGGTTCACAGTGCAGGTACATAAGGATGGTACATAAGCTAAAAGTCATCACTACTTTTTATTCTCATGGGTGTTATAGCTCGTATAGATGACTGTATAGAAGTCCGTTACGCTGGCAGATTAAGCCGATTTGTTAGCGACGGTGATTGGTAGCAGCGATCATATGATCCTGCACAAGGTAAGAATTAGCCATAGTTTGAATTAGGAGCAAAACGGTAAATGACACGCGTCTTTATTACTGGGATGGGCGCTATTACCCCGGTTGGGAATGATGTTGAAACGTTTTGGCAGAATTTGCTGGTGGGGAAATCTGGCGCAGCCCGGATCGAACAGTTTGAGACTGGTGATATGCCGTGGAACATTGCCTGTGAGGTGAAAGATTTTGACGCAGGCGACTATATGGATCGCAAGCTGACACGACGCACAGCGCGGTCTACCCAATTTGCCATTGCCGCCGCCAAGCAGGCTTTGGAGGATGCGAACTTCGTCATCGACGAAAGCAACCGCGACAATGTGGGTGTGATGATGGCAACCGGGGGGGGCGGCATTACAGAGATTGAGTTTGCCGCGCTGGGCATGGCTGAAAAGACATGGCGCTCGGTGGGGCCGTTTGTGGTGCCTGCGGCGATGGCGAATGCGGTGAGTTGTTTGGTTTCGATTGAGACAGGCGCGCGCGGGCCGATCATGACCAGCACCGCGGCCTGTGCCAGCGGTCACTATTCAATTATTGAGGGTTATCACTTCTTGCAGCGGGGTGAGGCGGATGTCATCATTGCCGGCGGCGCGGAGTCAGCCGTTTCGGTTCTGACGATGTCGGCCTTTGGGCGCATGGGCCCCCTCTCCAGCCGCATGGATGACCCGGAACATGCCTGCCGCCCTTTTTCGGTGGACCGTGACGGCTTTGTCTCTGGTGAAGGTGCCTGCTCGTTGATCTTGGAGACAGAGGAACATGCGCGCAAGCGTGGGGCCAAGATCTATGCAGAGGTGTTGGGTGGACGCTTGACGGGCGATGCCTATCATATTACGGCGCCCGACCCAGAGGGGGATGGCGCTGCGCGGGCGTTATCCGGCGCTGTCAAAAGCGCCAAATTGGAGCCTCAGGATATTGGTCTGGTCTTTGCACACGGCACAGGTACGGTGCTGAATGATGCGGGCGAAGCGAAGGCGCTGAAGAAGGCCTTTGGTGAGCGTGTCTATGACATGAAGATCACCAGCATCAAGAGCATGATCGGGCATGGCCTGGGCGCAGCGGGCGCACAGTCGGCTGTGGCTGCGGTGATGGCTTTGCGCGGGGGCATGATGCCACCGACGATCAACTATACACCCGACCCCACGATTGACATTCCGATTGTCGGCAATGTCGCCCAAGCGGCGGATGCAAAGTACGCGATTGTCAACGCCTTTGGTTTTGGCGGGCAAAATGTGGTGGCAGTGCTGGGGCGTGTTGATGGGCTGAATGGGAACGGGGCGTAAAACTGAAAGTCTCCGTTTGAACTACGTTTTGATATGCGTTGGTTTATGAGAAGGGAGCAGTCATGACGACTGCTCCCTTTTTGTGTATTGATGAACTCATTATGTGTTGCGCGGCGATGACGGACGGATTCAGGGAAGGGTATGCTAATCGCGCAGGGCGTAGCCAGTGTGCGCCAGAAAGACTTGGCCCAGGCTGGGGCGGTTGACGGTGACGGATTGGACTTGGAAGCCTTGCGCGGCGGCGATGTTGAGGACGGATACAAGACGACGGTCGCCCTGGTCTACGCCGATTTGCAGCAGTTGGGTCGTCGTTGGTGGCTCGCCTTCAGCATTTCCGTTGGGGCGCGCATGGCTCACCTGGGCGACGTAGGATTCGGCCTGGAGCGCATCGATCAATGGCTGGAGTTCACCTTCCCCTTCGAGTTGGACGACATCCGCGCCCAATTGGGAGACGAGGGCCGCGGGCGTTCCCTCGGTGATCATCTGCCCGTGATCGACGATGCCGACGCGGTCGGACAACTGCTCTGCCTCGTCCATATAGTGGGTGGTGAGCAGCAGCGTAATGCCCATCTCATCGCGCAGGCGACGAATATAGCGCCAGATGCCGGCGCGGTTTTGGGGGTCAAGTCCTTGCGTCGGTTCATCTAGAAAGAGCAGTTGGGGGCGGGTCATCAGGCCACGCGCCAATTCGAGGCGACGTTTCATGCCGCCGGAGTAGGTACTGACCTGGCGATCAAGGACATCTTCCAGTTCGACGAGTGCCGCCAACTCTTTAATGGCGGCGCGGCGTTCAGCGGGCGGTTGACCGTAGAGTTGACCGTGGAAATCGAGCAGATGACGTCCCGTGAGCATCTGGTCGAGGACGATCTCCTGAAAGGTGACACCGATGCGGCGGCGCACTTCGGCAGGCTGGCGCACAACATCGAAACCCGCCACGGTGGCTGTGCCGCTGGTGGGCAGGAGCAGCGTCGTGAGAATCGAGAGCGTGGTGGTTTTGCCTGCGCCGTTCGGGCCAAGCAGCGCATAGATCTCGCCGGGTCGTACCGTTAGATCCAGCCCCACCAGGGCATGAACCACGTCGCCACCGGCGGTTTGAAACTCTTTGGTCAAGGCTTGGGCTTGGATTGCGTTTGTCGTAGGCATTTGTCGAGCCAGCGTACTTTCGTACAGTATGAAATCAGAGTGTGAAATCGATGTCTGAAATCGATGTGAGACCAAGCGGCAAGCAATGGATTGCGGTGGGCGCATTGCTGCTGCTATC
Organism: Caldilineaceae bacterium; assembly: GCA_020846635.1. Lineage (GTDB taxonomy): Bacteria > Chloroflexota > Anaerolineae > Caldilineales > Caldilineaceae > QEUY01. The sequence continues at coordinate 106,962 of JADLDO010000054.1, read as the reverse complement.
CTACATTTATCGTACGTTATTTTGATCGCATCTGCCAATCCTGACCTTTGCGCTTGCCGCGCCGCGTGATATGTTTGCAGATTAGAGATCGCGTTTTAATGATCAAGAGCAATGATCAAGAGCAATGATCGAGACGTGTTGAATAAACAGAAATTCGAAGTTTTGCAGAAGCGGGCACATCTGTATGCTGACCCAAATTGAGGAACCGAGCAACGCCGAACTGCTCCAGCGCTGTCAAAAGGGCGATAGCCAGGCGTGGCAATTGATCGTGAAACGCTATGGGCGTCTGGTCCATTCTGTGCCTGTGCGCTATGGGCTGAGCAGCGGCGAGATCGAGGATGTGGGGCAGGAGGTCTTTTGGGCACTTGCCCAACAACTTGAGCGTATCGAGGAGCCGGAGCGCCTAGGAGGATGGCTGCTGACCACGGCGCGCCGGGTGAGTTGGCGCATGATGCAGCGACGGCGGCAAGAGCAACCGGATGCAGCGGTGGATGTGGCCGAGAACGAAATGCTGCGCGGCAATCTGGTAGGCCATGCACAGGTCATGACCTATACCGAGTTGGTGGCAGGATGGGACCGTCAGGCAGCATTACAAACAGGAATGAGCCATTTGGGCGAGCGATGTCGCCAGTTGCTGAGTCTGATCTTTTTAGACATCGACGAGCCATCGTATGAAGAAATCAGCACACGGTTGAGTATGCCCAAAGGCAGCATTGGGCCGACGCGTAACCGCTGCCTGGCGCAACTGCGTCTGATTCTAGAGGGTTTAGGGATTACGAGCAGTGAGTAGTTGGTGAGTCCTGAATGTATTTTCGCAGGGCCTGTGTGCCACTACATGGATAGGCGGCGATGACGGAGAGTCGCCGGATCATTGGACAAATTGGGCAAGGATGAAAGGCGAGGCGAAGGAGCCGCTATGGAGCATCTAGCAGAAGAGCGCATGATGGGCAATATTTGGGATGGTGTGGCCCTGACCCCTGCGGAGGTTGATCACCTGCGTCTCTGCGCTGCGTGCCAAAGTCACTTTGCGGCGTTGGCGCAATTGCGTGATGACTTTGAGGTTGCACGACGCAGCCAAGTGGCGCATGCAGTGGAGGAGCGCTATTTCGAGGTTTTTACGCAGGCGCGCCAAGCTGGCGCGGGCCGTAGATCGCTTGGTGACCTGCTAGGTAACTTGGCCGAATGGGTCGCGGCTTTACCCCTATGGGACAGCCGCGACCAGATGCTCACTGCCGGTGTACGCAACGGCAACCGTTCGAGCTATCGGATACTCTATGGAACCGACACGGCAGAAATTGAGTTGATGATTGAGCCACAAAATGGGCTGCTGCGTCTCGTCGGTGAGTTGATGACCGAGACCACTGATGGCAAAAGCGGGCTTGCCCTCGTCGAGCTGATGGCTGCTGAGAGTTCCACAGTTGCGCTGGAGACGCAGAGCGATGGCAATGGCCGTTTTCAGCTAGAGCATGTGCCTCCTGGTCGTTATGCGCTGGTGATTACGCCCCGCTATAGCCAGGCAATGGTGATTAAGCCGTTGGAGCTGACATGAGTGATGGGGAGGACGCTGACGAGCTTTCGCCCGCGTTTCTAACCGATATAGCCGCACTGCGCCAGGAGGAGGCGATTGCCCATTTGCGCGCGAGCAATAGGTGGAATGTGCCGGGGGCGACAAGCTTGGCACACTGGGCATTGGAGCGCGCTGAGGTCGAACCACGTCAGGCAGCCAATGCCCTGGCGCTTGCCATGTTGATTGCAGCAGAGAATGACAATCCGCAGACGCTTTTGGGGCAGATCGCCTATGCGGAGGCGCGTATTGCGGTACATTCCGGTGACTTGGCTGCTGCCGAAGCAGCCTTGTTGCGCGCCCAGGAGCATTGGCGTGTGGCTGATGCGCGTGGAGCGATTGCGCGCAGCTACTTGGGCCTGACGCAAGTTCTCACCATGCAAGGACGCTATGCAGAGGCGGAGGGGGCAATTCACGCGGCGGTTGACGCGCTGCAAGCCCTGGTCGAATCCGACCCTGGCGTGCGCATCTTGTTGGCGCGCGCCCATCGCAATCGTGCGACGCTCTATGTCTATCAGGAACAGCACGCCGCGGCGCGCGAAGCGTATGGGCAGGCGGCTGTGGAGTTGGCGCGTTTTGCGGCAACCTTGCCGGAAGATGAACAGGGGGAACTGGACCCGGAGTTCGGTCATATTGCCTTGAATGTTGCGAGCGCCCATACTTTTTTGGATGCGCCCGACGAGGCAGAGCGTTCGCTCCAAGAGGCGATTGAGCATTTTGACCGCGCGGGGGATGGTGTCAACCGGGGGCGCGCCCAGACGAATTTAGGCCGGCTCTATCTGCGCTTGGGAGAGTATGCGGCGGCGTTGGCGGCTTTTGACCAGGCGAGCCGCGACCTGCTTGGCGATTTGCCGGTGAGCGCCAGCGGGAATGATGCGGCGCAAGTGGCGGTTTTAAGACATGCCGATGAGCTGCTGCTGGAACATGCGCTGGCCTATGCTGCCCTGAATTTGCTGCCCGAAGCATCACTCGCGCTCGAACGCTGTGAGCAGCTCTTTCGAGAGACAGGACAGCCGTATGAACTGGCGCAAAGTCGTTATGCGCGCGGGCTGCTCGCACTCCAACAAGGAGCGTGGCAGGCGAGCCAGGAGGCGTTGGACGAGGCGTTGGCGCTCTATGATCAGTTGGGCAATCTCTTTTGGCGCAACCGCACCCAGATGGCGCGGGCGCGTTTGGCGCTGGCACAGGGGGATTCTGCAAGCACCGCGCAGATGTTGGACGAATTGTTGAATGAGCCGGAGTTGATCACGCCAACGGGGGCAGTGGCTTGGGATCTCTTGGGCTTGGTGGAGGCGCGGCTTCTGCGGCTGCACCTTTGGCTCGAAAGCGGGGAGACAGACAAGGCTGAGGATGCGGCGTTGGGGATTGAGGAACTGCTGGGGATTTCGACGACAGTGGAGCCGTTGGAAACAGCCCCGCTGCCCCATCTCTCCCTGCGCTTGCTGCATGGGCGTGGTCGCATTGCTGCGGCGCGGGGTGATGATGCGCTGGCACGCCGCCATTTTCGCGCGGCGGTTGAGCTGTTGGATCGCCAGCGAGCAACCTTGCCGCTGGAGGAAGTGCGTACTGCCTATCTTGATGACAAGATGGCGATCTATGGCGACCTGGTGGTGAGCCTGCTCGTATCGCCTTTGCCCCGTGATAATGAGGTTGCCGCCGCGTTTGCCGTGGTCGAGCGGGCGCGCTCGCGCGCCCTGTTGGATCGGCTGCTGGCAAGCGTTGAGAGCGGAATAGCGGATGAGAGTGAGGCGATCCGCGCACAGCGCGCGGCCTTGCGGCGGCAGTTGCACTGGCTCTACAATCAGCTATTGGGCGAGAGCGGCAACCGGCGGCTGGATGGGGGATTGAGCCGTGAGGTGGCTCAACAAGAAGCCGCGCTGCAACAGCTTGAATGGCGCAGCGCACCGCTTTTGGCACAGGCGGAGCCGGTGAGCTTGGCAGATTTGCAGGCCAACCTTGCGCCGGATCAACAGGCAGTGGCCTATTTCTTTGCTGGCGATGAAGTGCTGGCATTTGTGGTCGCGCGCGATGGGGCGCAGGTTGTGCGGCGACTGACTACCGTCGAAGCTGTCACGGCAGCGCAAGCAGAGCTGCGTTTTCAGCTTGGCCGCGCTGAAATGGGAAATGAGTATGTGGCGCGCCATCGAGAGCGGCTCACGCGCGGGGTGCAGGCGGCGTTGGGGGCTTTATATCAACAGTTGGTTGCGACCCTGTGCGAGCTGCTCGTCGCTCCCCGTATTTTGTTAATCCCGTACGGCGGGCTGCATATGCTGCCGTTTCATGCGTTGTGGGATGGCGAGCGTTATTGGCTGGAGCAGGTTGAACTAAGCTATGTCCCCAGCGCCAGTATTGCTGTTCGCCGGCGGCGTGAGCTTGCCGACAGGCCGTTGGCAAGCTTTGCAGGCTTCGCCCCGTATGACGAGCGGATACCGCAGGCGCAAGCGGAAATTGAAGCCGCGGCTACGTTTTTTCCCCTGGCGCGAACCTATCATAACGATGCCGCGTCGATGACCAATGTAACGGATGCTGCCTCGACCAGTGATGTCTTGCACCTGGCGACACATGGGCTGTTTCGCCCCGACAATTCGTTCTTTTCGGTGCTCAAGTTGGCGGATGGCTGGCTCGATGTGCGCGAGATCTACCGGCTGCCCTTGCAGGCGCGGCTGGTGGTGTTGAGCGCGTGCGAGAGCGGCGTAGGGGAAGTGCGGGCGGGCGATGAAGTTGTGGGGCTGGCGCGCGGTTTTTTGGCCGCGGGCACACAAAGCCTCATTGCCAGCTTGTGGAATGTACATGACCGCAGCGCAGCGGAACTTATGGCATTCTTCTATCGTACTTTACAAGGCAATGGCGCACCTGAAGATCAAGCTGTCCGGCCTGCCGCAGCCTTGCGTGCGGCTCAACTCAATGCGCTGCGGCGCGCAGAGCATCCCTATTTTTGGGCCCCTTTCTTCGCAATCGGCTGATGGGAAAGCAAAAGATTATGATTCAAAATCAGATAGTCCCGATGAACGTGCGAACACACCACGCAAATCCGCAGGATCGAATCGCAAAGGTATGTCTGCGGGCTGGTCGTTTTCGACTTCCCATTGTGGCATGCTTTGTGGCGCTGCTGCTGAACGGTGCTTTGCTGCTTGGCATGATCGGCGGGGGATCATGGGGGAGGTCTGGCAGCGATAGCATCTTCTTCGGGGGACCGGGCCGCGCGCAGGCGGCAATGGCGGGCGACGATGATTGTAACGATGACTGGCATGAAGACTGCGAAGATGAAGGCGGCGATAACGGTGATCCCAGGAATAGGAAGTGGGAAGGTGCGATTATCAGTCTGCCTGTTTCGCCTACGCTGACCGGCACATGGATAATTTCAATCAGCAAAAACGAGAGACTCACTGTCACCGCAACGATTGATACCCGATTTAAGGAGAAAGAACGCGCTGATTTTGTTGTGGGACAGTGGATAGAGGTGAAGGGTAGGCGCCAAGCGGATGGCAGTATCTTGGCAGAGCGCATTCGCATCGACGATTATGAGGCGGGCGAGATTGTGGTACGGTTGGCAGAGGGGAGCACTGCCGCCGACATTGCCGAGCGGTATGGGCTGACCACAACGGCGCTGCTGACGACGGCGAATATCTATCTGTTTGCAACTGCGGAAGATGATGAACAGGCGTCGGTCGATGAAGTTAAAGATGACCCGGCTGTCATCTGGGCAGAAGTCAATTATGTGCAGAGCGTGCCCGAGGAAGATGGCTACAAAACATGGGGATGGGGCGGCATTAGCGAACCGGAGGAGTACGCCGGTCAAAGCGCCTTTCAGCAGGTGCGCTTGAAGCCTGCGGGCTGGTCGTATCGGGGTGAGGGCGTGGTGGTAGCGGTGCTGGATACAGGTGTTTATACCCCACATGAGCAGTTCAAGGGCAAACTACTGCTGCCCGGCCTTGACGTGATCAGTGATGACGACGATCCCAGTGAGATTGGGCCTGGTCTTGCCTGGGGACATGGAACCCATGTCGCCGGTGTGATCGCTGCGATGGCGCCCGCGGCTAAAATTTTGCCTGTGCGCGTGTTGGATGAAAATGGCCGCGGCAATACCTTTTTGTTGGCCTATGCGATTGAATGGGCCTCGCAGCAGCCCGGCGTCAAGGTGATTAATCTGAGCCTGGGGACCGAGTTTGATTCAGTGATCCTGCGCTCTGTCATTGCTGAAACGATGGCACAAGGGATTGTGATAGTGGCGGCTGCCGGGAATAACGGTTCCGAGCAAATCCAATATCCGGCGGGCTATCCTGATGTCATTGGCGTGACCGCGCTGGATCATGGGATGCATAAGGCGACCTTTGCCAATTTTGGGGAAGGCTGGGTCGATATTGCCGCGCCCGGTGTGGGCATCATGTCCACGATGGTTAACGAGCAAGGGCCTGGTTATGCAACCTGGAGCGGTACTTCCATGGCGACTGCCTTTGTCAGTGGCGCAGCGGTGTTGGTCATGGGAAAGATGCACACAGAGGCGACAACCCCTCTAGGGGTGGCAAACCAACTGGTGGCGACGGGGCTGGAGCTTGATTCGCTGAATCCGGACTATCAGGGGAAAATTGGGCGTCTGCTGGATGTCAGCGCGGCGCTTGATGTGACAGATTTGTTGATGTTTATGCCCCAGGTATTCCGCTAGTTAACGCAAGTTGCTCCCTTTGGATTCTGCGGAGACGAGAACTGTCGGTCTGTCATTCTGCGCCCAAAGGGCTCCCGGTCTGCGAGGAAGAATCCCTCTGGAAGACGTACAGCCGCAGAGAGATTTCTCGCTACGCTTCGGAATGACACAGTCCCTTAAACGGCAGGTAGCAACTTGCGTTAAATTACACCGGTAGGAGACCGATATAGCACAGCAAGCCGTCAGATCCAGCAGCGAAGCGGTCGAGAAAAGCAGCGATCTCCGCTTGGAGTGCGGTACATCAGCTATTCAGCTAGGCGCACAGGGAAAAATCGCTTATACCACTTGGCATAGGTAGAAGCAAAGTGCGGCCAGAAGGGGCTTACTTCACCCTGGGGCTGCGCCTGCTCCAAAGCATCTCGAAAGCTTTCGGCATCATCGTCAAAAGGGGGCATTACCATCGTGCAGCGCCCTACCTCAAAGAGCGTATGCGCGTCACTGCCCGCGGTGACAAGTTTGTCATGCGCGACCGCCACTTCAGCCGCAGCCAGATTGTCCGCGGCACGCACACAGCGCGCATTGAGCACCTCCAGCGCATCGACTTGGTCAATGATCTCCAGCAGATTCTCCCGGCCCATCGCCGATCGCCGCAACGAATCCAGCGGATGCGGCACGCTGATGACCGCACCCTGATCGCGCAAGCGCGCAATCGTCTCTTGGGGCGATAACCCTTTGGGTACACACTCCTTGACGAAATAGGCAATGATTTCGCCGTGGGTGGTTTTAATCTCTTCACCCACAATTACCAGGTCGGGGGCGAGCGCCTTCGCCGCCAATGCCCCAGCCAAGTTGTTATGCTCCGTCACCGCGATCTTGTCCAAGCCAACGGCGCGCGCCCGTTCGATCAAAGCCGCAGTCCGGGTTAGACAATCCCTGCTATAAATCGTGTGCGAATGTAAATCGACCTTCCACATCATTTCTCGCCCCTACGTATCTCACTGCTTGGCATCCACTCGCCCCGATTGTATCATTGACTGTAACCAGCCCTCAATCTCAGGGCAGATAGAGTCAATGACGCGGAGCCTATGGCACAGAAAACTACTCATAAAGCAACACAGAAAGCGACCACCCAACCCATTCCCGAACTGCTGCGTACTACGCACAGGAGCAAGCCACTGGCTGCACTTCTGACCGATGCCATAGCCGCGGGCCTGCCCATTGTCCTGCCCACCGCTGCCGGCATGGACGAAATTGAAGATAGCAGTGCCATCGATCCTTCGCTCAGCCTGGAGCAGGCCACTACCTCTGTGCCACCGCCCCTGCCCGGCACCGGCTACGCGGGTCTTACACCCACCCAACGCCATGCTTTTCTCAGTTGGTGCCACAAACCCGAAGCGCCTGCACCCCTCGCCTACCAGCAGCTCTACTTGGCGAACATGGAAGCCAGGCTGCTGGAAGCAGAATTTCGTACACCTGTCATGGCACAGTTGGCACAATTAGCAGCCGAGTCCGCCTGGGCCAACAATATCGCCTTCCATCGCATCTATCTTCTCGCCTGCTGGCTGCAACAGGACGGTGTAGGCTTGTCCGAGTGGATTGGCGCACACTCCCTTCCTGCCGATCTCCTGGGCACAGCCCTCGGTCTCCAGGCCATGCTGGGCGCGCCGCTCACTGCCGCAGAGTTGGGTGTCGCCCTGGCAACCTGGAAATTAGGCGAGCGTCTGCCTGCCGACCTTCTCAAACTGCGTCTCGACTCGCTGAACTCGATCTTGGGCCAGCCGCCGCTTGCCTATGGCTTGACCATGCTCGATTCGAGTGCCACCAATCCGCGCCTGTGGCGTACAGCGCACAGGGGGCTACGCCTGCTCATCCCCCAGCCCGACCTGCGCCAAGCCCTGGAAGCCCCTCTGCGTGATCTGCTCGCCGTGGCCGACCTCGACGAAGAAGAAAGCGCCCCAATCAGCAACCTGGCGGCGCTCGACACAAACCAGCCTGCAACGCCCGCCGAAGAGAACGCACAGCCATCCCTTGAGGAGCTAGGATGGCGGCTGATCCTAGAGTTTGGCAGCAACCGTTCCGAGTACTTCGACTATGTTCTCATCCAGGCACAGAAGTTGCCCGGCTACAGCCAACTCATGGATGAAGACCGGCGCATCGTCTACCGCATCATCTTCCGCAAGAGTGAAATGCGACGCTTCTGGCGCATCTGGGACTATGTACATGGCTGGAGTGCGACCCGCGTCTATCTGAATGGCGAGGAGTTGGAAAAGTGGAAAGTTTGGCCCTATTCGCAATATCTGCGCTGACACCACGACTGCGAAAGTATTACTTGTATCCTTGATAGAAACGACTGAATGAATGTCTGCTTCCATGTCTGCTTCCATGTCTACTTCCATGCTGGCCACCATGCGCGAAGAACTCGATATCTATATCCGCGCCCGTTATGCCCTGCTCTGGGTTGTCACGCCGGAGGAACAACGCGCCCTCCAAGAGTTGGAAGCGTTGGCCGAAACACAGCGCAAGCCGCTTTATATCTGGAGTACGACCGCGGGCCTTGTCAACAGCGCCACCCCCCAACGAACCGACACGACCAAGCGCGATCCGCTTGCCCTGCTCAGTGCGATTCTGGATGAGCGAGAGGCAGGCATTTGGGTTCTGCGTGATTTTCATCCTTTCCTGCGTGACCACACCGTGGTACGCCGCCTGCGCGAAGCCGCCTTTGGCCTCGAAGCAAGCGCCAAGACCATTATCCTGCTCGGCCCTGTGCTAAAGATTCCACCCGAACTTGAGAAGGAGATCACCGTCGTCGACTTTGCGCTGCCCACTGCCCCCCAGTTGGATCGCCTGCTGGAGCAGATCATTACCGCCACCCATCAGCATAGCAGCATCGAAGTCAGCCTCGACCGGCGTCAGCGTGGCCGTTTGGTGCAAGCCTGCTTGGGACTCACCGCCTCCGAAGCCGCCAATGCCGTCGCCAAAGCCATCGTGCAAGCCGGTGGACGGCTCAATGGTGATGCCATCGAAGCCGTCACCGCCGAGAAGCAGCAGATTATCCGCAAGAGCGGCTTGCTAGAGTTCTATGCCAGCGAAGAGCGGCTGACCAACGTGGGTGGTTTGGCAATCCTCAAAGAGTGGCTGCGTAAGCGGGTGCGTGCCTTCAGCGACGAAGCGCGCGCCTTTGGTCTGCCTGAACCGAAGGGCATCCTGCTCGTCGGTGTGCAAGGCTGTGGCAAGTCGTTGGTTGCCAAATCTGTCGCCAACTCCTGGCGATTGCCCCTGCTGCGGCTCGATGTCGGACGGCTCTTTTCCTCGCTCGTCGGCTCCAGCGAAGAAAACCTACGTACCGCCATTCGCGTGGCAGAAAGCATTGCGCCCGTCGTCCTCTGGGTGGACGAGATTGAAAAGGGCTTCTCCGGCGTGGGCTCCAGCAATGTCAGCGATGCCGGCACCGCTGCCCGCGTCTTTGGCTCCTTTATCACCTGGCTCCAGGAGAAAAAGGCTCCCGTCTTTGTCATCGCCACCGCCAATATCGTCAGCCAACTCCCCCCCGAATTGGTACGCAAGGGCCGCTTTGACGAAATCTTCTTCGTCGATCTCCCCAACGCCGCCGAGCGTGCCGACATCTGGAAGATTCACCTCACCAAACGCAACCGTGACACCGCGCAATTCGACCTCAGCACCCTGGCGATGGCATCAGATGGCCTCTCCGGTGCCGAAATCGAGCAGGCAGTCATCGCCGGTCTCTATGAAGCCTTCGACAAAAATCGCCCGCTCGAAATGGGCGATCTCCTCGACGTTCTGCAAGATACCGTCCCCCTCAGCCAGATGATGCAAGAGGAGATAGACGCCCTACGCAACTGGGCACGCCAACGCGCGCGACCTGCATCGGGAGTGGCGGCGTAACAGCCCCCGTTTAGGCACGCCAAAAGGGCTCCTTAAGTAGCGAAATTTGAGGTATACTGAGGAGCAGGTAGCGACGGAGACAGGGTGAGGAGGCATCTTTATGGATCAAGTGCATGAGATCGAACAGGTTGAAGAGAAACAAGCACCGTCAGATAAGATCACCGAACAACGCCTACCCATGACTTACACAGAATTCCTAGAGAGCTTTGATGAATCCACCCACGCCGAATGGGCCAATGGAGAGGCGATTGTCTTTATGCCCCCGACGATTAGACACCAAGATCTTGTCACGTTCTTGGTAGCACTTCTAGCGACTTTTGTGAAAGCATTCGATTTGGGGAAAGTTCTGGCTGCTCCTTGTGAAATGCGCCTGGAGACAACCGGCACATCACGCGAGCCTGACATTCTTTTCGTGGCTGAGGCCAACCGTGGACGCATATCTGAAAAGCGGATTGACGGACCGGCAGATCTAGTGATCGAGATCATCTCCAACGAGAGTGTGGCTCGCGACCGCGGCGACAAATTCTACGAATACCAGGCCAATGGCGTGCGTGAATACTGGATCATCGATCCACGCCCCACTTCAACCCGCGCTGACTTTTGGGTGCTTGATGAAGATGGACGCTATCGCCCGGTTCCCATTGAGCCGGACGGCATCTATCGCTCAACCATTTTGCCAAACTTTAAGCTTAATGTGAACAGCCTCTTGGCGGACGAACTGCCCGATCCGCTCAAGGCACTTGCTGATATGGTAGGGATTGAGCCGCTGTTGCGCGTGATGGGTCATGATCAGTGACAACACCCATTGCATCGTAGTCTCGCAAGTTGCTGTCCATCTTGCGCAAGACCCCGGCGCGTACTTGCAAAAATGACCTTCCCCTTGTAGAGTCACTCCTATGCAAGAACGCTTTGAATGGTTGGAATTACCCGACCAGCAGACCACCACAAAAACGCGCAAATCAAAAGGCCCCGCCACCATCATGGGCAAACGCTGCCCGGAATGTGGCTGGCTGGACGACGAGGTTGCCACCCGTTGTTTTCGCTGTGGCTACCGCTACAACGTGGACCGCAACCTAACGGGGCGCATCGCTGAGTTAGGTGTAACCCTGCCCCCTCGTCTGATTGAAACCGAGCAGAACCTAGACAGCTTCTTCCGGCTGCATGGGCGCGTGCGCCCACCGGAACCCCTGGGTCTCTATCAACTTCGTCTTGCCGCCGAAAATTTGCGGCTCAGTCGCGGCTTTGACCAACTGCTATGTCTCGAAGAACTTGATGTCGAGCATTACGAGCACCAAATCCAAACTGCCGTCCGCGCCCTGCACCAAATGCGCGGGCGCGCGCTCCTGGCGGACGAAGTAGGGCTGGGCAAGACCATCGAAGCCGGCATCATCACCAAAGAACTGATCCAACGGGGCCTTGTCCACACGGTCCTGGTGCTAACCCCTGCCTCGCTCACCGAACAGTGGCGTGAAGAGCTTGCCAACAAATTCCATGAGGAATTTACCGTCATGGACAAGCCCAGCCAGTGGCGAGAAGTGGCTGAAGCGGCGGAGGGACGCTGGATTGTCTCACTCGACCGCGCCAAGCTCACCCAACACAGCGAGGCCATCCTCGCACGCGACTATGACCTGCTCATCGTCGATGAGGCACATAAGCTCAAAAACCGCAGCACACTCGCCTGGAAGTTTGTCAACAAAATTCGCAAGCGCTATGTGCTGATGCTCACAGCGACACCCGTACAGAATGATTTGATGGAGCTATACAGCCTCATCACCATCCTCGCGCCCGGTCAATTGGGGACGGTGCGCGCCTTCCGCCATCACTTCTTGGAGAGCGCCGACGAACGCCGCCCCAAGAACACGGCATCCTTGCGCCGCCTGCTCAACGATGTGATGATCCGCAACCGGCGCAGCAAAGTTGACATCAGCTTTCCCAAGCGGCGCGCAGCCATCTATCACCTCACCCTCAGCGAAGCCGAATGGGAGTTGTACGCCGATGTCACCGACTACATTCGCCGCCGCTTCCAAGATGCCGACAGCGATAAGTATCTACGCCTCACCCTGCTGACCCTCCAGCGCGAATTGAGCAGCAGTCCCCAGGCGGTTGCCGCCACCCTGCGCAAAATGGTCAACGACCGCGCCCACGGGGACCGCGCCCGTGACGAACTGCGCCACTTCCTCCAGCTTGCCGAGTCTATCCCTATTGGGCGCAAACTCATCGCTGTGCGTGAGATTTTGCAGAAGTTTCCTGGCAAATTCCTCATCTTTACCGAATACCGAGAGACACTTGAAGCCATCACGCGCCAACTCACCGCGTGGGGCATCAGCACTGCCAGCTTCCACGGCGGCCTTGACATTCGCCAAAAAGAGGCCGCGGTCAGGGCATTCCGTGGGGATGCCGAGGACGGGGACGGAGACAGCTCAAATGGTAAGAGAAAAGCGGGCGATCCCGGTGTGCGGGTCATGGTCAGCACCGAGAGCGGTGCCGAGGGGCGCAACCTGCAATTCTGCCACCAGTTGATCAACTTTGACCTGCCCTGGAACCCCATGCGCGTCGAACAGCGCATCGGGCGGCTCCATCGCTTGGGCCAGGCCAACGATGTAACTATCTTCAACCTTAGCTGCAATGAGACCATTGAGTCCCATCTGATTGACCTCCTGGCGCGCAAGATTCGCATGTTTGAACTGGTGATTGGTGAACTCGATCTCATCCTCGGTAACATCGAAGGCAGCAAATCTTTTGAAGATCTGCTCCGCGCCGCCTGGGAAGCTAGCCGCAGCGGTGATGATCTCGCCGAACGCATTGAAGGCATCGGCGACATGCTGGTGCGTGCGCGCCGTGACTATGACCAGGTGCGCGCCACCAACGCCATGCTCGATGATGCCATCGAACTGGCATAACCCACAGATGACCCACAGTTTCATCAACCCTGACCAACCCTGCTGAGACTACATCCAATGAACCTGCTGCAAAACCTACACCAAGACGCCCACGCCGCCTATGATCAACTGGTCGCATGGCGTCGTGACTTCCATATGCACCCCGAACTTGGCTTCCAGGAGATTCGCACCGCCGGCATTGTTGCCGACCATCTGCGCGGGCTGGGGCTGGAAGTTAGTACGGGTATTGGCAAGACAGGTGTGGTCGCATTGGTCGAAGGTGATGACCTGCCCGCAGACGCGCCGACGGTTCTTCTGCGCTTCGATATGGACGCCCTGCCCATTCGTGAACAGACAGGGCTTCCCTTTGCTTCGCAGCAAGCGGGCGTCATGCACGCCTGTGGACATGACGGTCATACAGCCATCGGCATGGGTGTTGCCCAACTCCTGGTCAAATACCGCCACCAACTTCCGGGCCGGATCAAACTGGTCTTTCAACCTGCCGAAGAAGGTCTCGGCGGTGCCGCAGCGATGATGGCGGATGGCGTGATGGAGAATCCCAAACCCGGCGCTGCCTTTGGCCTGCACCTCTGGAGTCGTCTGCCCCTCAACCAGGTAATCGTGCAGGAAGGCCCTTTGTGGGCCAATGCCGGGATCTTCGAGATGGTGGTGAACGGGCGCGGGGGGCATGGAGCGATGCCCCATGAAACGGTTGATGCGACGCTCGTCGCCGCCCAAATCGTGGTGGCGTGGCAAAGCATCATCGCCCGCAACATTGACCCTGTACAGACGGCTGTCCTCAGCGTCGGCACCTTGCACAGCGGCGATACCTCCAATGTTATCTCCGGTGAAGCGAAACTCACCGGGACGATCCGCACCTTTGACCCCGCTGTCGAGAAGCTGCTCAAGCAGCGCATGCAGGAAATCGCGGATGGCATCTGCCAGGCCTTTGGCGCAACCTGCCGGATCACTCACCCCATGAGCATCCCCGCGGTCATCAACTCGGCCCCAGGCGCGGCGCTGATGCACGAAGTAGCGCAAGAGATCGTGGGGGCAGAGCAGGTAGCACAAATTGCACCCATGATGGTAGGCGAAGATGTCTCCGAATTTCTGCTGCGCGCGCCCGGTTGTTTCATCCTTGTGGGCGCAGCCACTCCTGGTGAGGAGTTACCCAGCCCGCACCACAACCCCACCTTCGACTTCGATGAGCGCATGCTGCCGACAGGCGTTGCGCTGCTCGCAGGTGCCGCAGCGCAATATTTGGCAGGGGCCACTGAACCGGCAACAGCCACTCCATAAACTCGTCTGATTCATCACGCTATAAAATTGACATTTTAAGCCATCCGTGGTATCATTCGATTATTCGTATTAATTAGATGATTAGCGCGGTTAGGAAATTTTATGTTCGCTCGCCAACTGGATTCTGAACTCTTGAGCTATGTCATCGAACAGGGTTTTGCCACGGGTGACCGTCTGCCCTCGTTGACAGACCTCAGCCAAGAGATTGGCATCAGCGTCGGCAAGCTGCGCGAACAGTTGGAAGTTGCCCGCATGTTGGGCCTGGTTGAAGCCAGCCCCCGCCGCGGCATCACGCGCACCGAATACAGTTTCCTCTCTCCCGTCCGCCTCAGCCTCCTCACGGCGATGGCAATGGACCCTCATGCATTTGACCTCTTTAGCGGCCTGCGCGCCCACCTTGAAACCGCCTATTGGGACGAGGCCGTTGCCTTGCTCACTGCCGAAGACCATCAACATTTATGCAATCTGGTAAATGCGGCCAAGAGCAAACTAGACCAACCACGTATCCAGATTCCGTTCCTAGAACACCGCGAGTTGCACTTGAGCATCTTTCGGCGGCTCAACAATCCTTTTGTCGTGGGTCTATTAGAGGCCTACTGGGATGCCTATGAGGCTGTCGAGCTAAATACCTATGCCGATTTTTTCTATCTCCAGCAGGTGTGGGATTACCATGAACGCATCGTCAAAGCAATCATGGCCGGGAATGTTGCCTATGGCAAACAACTCCTTATCGAACACATGCAATTATTAAGCCAAAGAGGTATCTCCATCGAAAATCCGCAGCATGAGCCACAGGTGGTTGCGGCTTAGTCAAAAAAATTTTGAGCAATTACTCGAAAAAACAAAGGCGTTTTCTTGTGGAACTAAGACGTTTCCCTTTACAGACCGGAGGAAAGTTATGAGTGTTATTGTTGCAGAGGCCCTCTCCGAAGCTGAACAACAGCTTAAGAGAGTCAACGACTTCAACATCAACGTTGCCACTGCGAATGGCTCCGGAAGCCAGACCAGCAACACCGTGTTGATTCGTTCACTCTTCAAGATGGGGATTCCCGTCACAGGTAAGAACCTGTTTCCGAGCAATATTCAGGGGCTGCCTACCTGGTACAACGTTCGTTTGAGCAAGGATGGCTATCTCGCACGCCGCGATGGTATCGAAGTGGTCGTCTGTATGAACCCTGCCACGGTCGCCGAAGACATGCAGGAAGTCGCAGAAGGAGGCATCGTTCTCTACGATGACAGCCTGCCGATTGCTGCGCGGCGCAAGGATGTCACCTACATCCCCATGCCGATTAAAGAATTGGTGAAAGAAGCAGACCTGCCCTTTAACCTCAGGGACTACATCGCCAATATGATCTATGTCGGCTACTTGGCCTTTTTGCTCGACATTGAAATGGACGAGGTAAAGGCCGCATTGGAATGGAACTTTGGCGGCAAGCGCAAGCCAATCGAACTCAACTTCGACATGGTGCAGCGCGGTTATAACCACGCCAAAGATCATGTCGTCAACAATCAGCCCTATCGTGTCGAGCGCATGACCGGCTTCAACGAGGGCAAAATTCTGGTCGATGGCAACACCTCTGCCGGGTTGGGCGCACTCTATCACGGCGTCCAATTCGTCTCCTGGTATCCCATTACCCCATCGTCTTCCGTAGCCGATGCAATCAACCAGTATGCACCGACCCTACGCACCGACCCGGAGACGGGCAAAGCGACCTATGCTGTCATCCAGGCCGAAGACGAGTTGGCTGCGATTGGTATGGTCATTGGTGCCAGTTGGGCGGGCGCACGCGCTATGACCGCTACCAGCGGCCCCGGCATTAGCCTCATGTCCGAATTTGTCGGCCTCGCCTATTTTGCCGAAGTCCCAGCCGTCATTTGGGACATCCAGCGCATGGGACCTTCCACAGGTCTGCCAACACGCACAAGCCAGGGCGACATCCTTAGCACCTATTACCTGGGTCATGGCGACACCCGCCACATTCTTCTCTTTCCTGCCAGCCCAGCGGAATGTTTCGAGTTTGCCGGAACTGCGTTTGACCTGGCCGAACGTTTCCAAACACCTGTCTTTGTCCTCAGCGACCTGGACCTGGGCATGAACTACTGGATTTCTGATCCATTCGAATATCCAGAGAAGCCCTTCGATCGCGGCAAGATATTGACCGCCGAAGACCTGGAAAAGGTAGGCGGCAGTTGGGGTCGCTATAAGGATGTGGATGGCGACGGCGTTGCCTATCGCACCCTTCCAGGCAACAAGCACAAGATGGCGGCCTACTTCACACGCGGCACCGGTCACAATGAGTACGCGGGCTACAGCGAGCGACCTGACGATTGGGAACACAATCTCGAACGTCTCCATCGCAAATTCGAAACCGCGCGGCAATATGTCCCTGCGCCGATTATCGACAAGGTCGAAGGCGCAAAAGTGGGCATTATCAGCCTGGGCAGCAACGATCCGGCTATTCTGGAAGCGCGCGACCGCCTCACCGCGGCGGGCGTCGAAACCAGCTACCTGCGCCTGCGCGCTCTACCACTGACTGCCACCGTCCGGGAGTTCATTGACCAGCACGACCAGATTTTCGTCGTCGAGAACAACTTTGACGGTCAGCTATACAGAATTCTGATCAACGCGGCTCCCACATCTGCACCTAAGATGATTTCAGCAGCCAAGTGTACCGGCATGCCTTTGTCTGCTCGCTGGATCACCGATACGATTGTGGAGCATCTGGGAAAGTAACGGACATACCGGCATCCGGTTCTGTCCACTGGCGACATGATTTGCTAACGAAGGCTCTTCTGAATAGGGGATAAGGCACACGCCCCCGCCTACTATTTAGACAGGGTTAAGTATAGAAGAGGAAAGAAATGGAAACTGTCAAGAAGGCCGCACCCGCGCCTCGTGCCCCCAAGACCAACCTGATCGGGTTGGAGAAGACTGACTACCGTGGCAGACCCTCGACCTTGTGCAAGGGCTGTGGTCACGACAGCATCAGCCAACGTATTATCAACGCCGTCTGGGAGCTTGGTCTTGACCAGACACAGGTGATCAAACTCAGTGGTATTGGTTGCAGCAGCAAGACGCCGGCCTACTTCCTGGGTTACAGCCACGGCTTCAACTCCGTTCACGGGCGTATGCCCTCGGTGGCGACCGGCGCAATCGTCGCTAATCGCAGCCTCACTGCCATCGGCATCAGTGGCGATGGCGATACCGCCTCGATTGGTCTGGGCCAATTTAAGCACGCCATGCGCCGCAACCTGCCGTTGGTCTACATCGTCGAGAACAACGGCGTCTATGGGCTGACCAAAGGCCAGTTCAGCGCCACCGCTGACCAGGGCCAGCAGCTAAAGTATGCCGGTGTCAATGACATGCCACCGCTTGATCTCTGTCTGGAAGCGCTGGCAGCCAATGCCACCTTCATTGGTCGCAGCTTTGCAGGCGATGCCAAGCAAGTGGAAGCGCTGCTCAAGGCGGCCCTCAGCCACCGCGGCATCGCATTCCTGGACATCATCAGCCCTTGTGTCACCTTCAACAACCACGACACCTCAACCAAGAGCTATGGCTGGGGCAAAGAGCATCAGGTTTCGTTGCAAGAACTCAACTTCGTGCCCAAGTACGACGAGATTGAGATTGACGAATACGACGACGAAACCGAAGTGCAGATGCACGATGGTTCCTGGATTGTACTCAAGAAGCTGGATGAGGACTACGATCCGACCGACCGCGACGCTGCCTATCGAACCCTTGAACATGCCCGCCGCGAGCAGAAGTTCCTCACGGGGCTTTTCTACATCAACGAAGATCAGCCCGACACCAACGAGCTGCTCCACACAGTCGATGAGCCGCTTGTGAATCTGCCGGAGAGCAAACTCAAGCCCAGCCGCGAATCACTCAAAAAGATCATGGCCGGCTTCTAGCCATTACTCCTTCCCGGAAGCTCCCAGCTTCCGGGAAGGTTTTCTTCCAGCTCAATCCACAACCGCTACTTGCTCCGTACTACTTTCCTGCACAGGTTGCTCTCCATACTCCCCGCGCAACTCCGGCGGCAGCATCAAGGCAATTTCACCCATCACAGCATCCATAAAGGCGCGGGCGGTCTCCGTTTCCCCCTCGCCATGATCATCCTTTGCATCCCACGTCAAAGGTTCACCAAAACGCACCGTGACCAACGGTCGCCGCCACCCCTTGCGCTTCAAGACCACCGCCGAATTGGTCACAGCAGCCGGCACAATCGGCACACC
Source organism: Caldilineaceae bacterium (assembly GCA_020846635.1). Classification (GTDB taxonomy): domain Bacteria; phylum Chloroflexota; class Anaerolineae; order Caldilineales; family Caldilineaceae; genus QEUY01. Next base: position 88,439 of record JADLDO010000054.1, on the reverse strand, counting down.
CGCAGCCAACGCAATGCGCGCAGCGCCCGACCTGCCATGCATCAACACGCCACTCTTGCTGCGCGTGCCTTCAGGGAACATGGCAACCAAATTGCCCTCTTTCACAAGCTCTACGGCTGTCTCAATGGCGACTTTATCGCTCTTGCCTCGCTGCACAGGAAACACACCGCCGGCGCGCAAAATTGCCGATAGGAGAGGATTCAAGGTAAACGCCTCCGCCTTTGCCATAAAACAGACCTCGCGTGGACAAGCGAAAGCCAAAAGTGCAAAGTCCGGCCCATAGTTATGGTTGCATGCGACCACCGCGCCGCTCGTCATCGGTACATTCTCCCGACCCTCGACCCGATAACGACAAAACAAAGGACGTACCAACGTAAAAATACCCCATGCTATCCACCAGATCCAGTGCCGGTATTTTGGCATAGCCTCAACCTGATCCCCTCTTGACATCTTCTCAGTTTGTTGTACTTCTTGGCTAATTCCAACGCGCCAGTGCCAACTCAATTTCCGCCAGCAAATTCCATACCTCTCGATCCCCCTGCTCCATTGTGGGCGGTGGAGGTGGGACAGAGCCATCGGGGCCATTGAGCAGCACATGGCCCGTCAGGAAGAAATAACGGCGCAGCGCGCGTGCCGCTTGTCTCAACTCACCCCGGCGATACTCGACCAAACCAAGTTCCTGCCAGAGTTCCTGCCGGCCTGGTTCCAATACCAACATCAGCGGCACCACTTTGGACAACATCGTCAGTTCGCCGCCGTGGATATAGATCGCATGTAAATTGTTCAGAATCCGCATCGCCCAGGCTTCGGCTGACACAGGCGCAAAGTGACTTTCGTCCACATCTACGGGACTCTGACCGAACAGCTTCGTAAAGTAAGCCGGAACATCGTCCAGCGTCATGACGGCTCCGTGGAATGGATCCAGGATCCACAACCCTTCCTCATCTTGGTAGCGCGCCATGAAGTGACCCGGAAATCCCGCGCCCTCAACATCCAAACCGAGGCGCTGACCCACTGCCATCAAAATCAGCGAGAGCATAATGGGCAATCCAGTACGCCGCTCCAGAACGATATTGAGATAGGAATTGGCTGCGTCATAATAACGCTCTGTGTTACCGCGCATCCCCAAATCTAAGCGCATCGCCTGGATCAACGCCAGCGCACGCGGCCCGCCCGCAGCCGTATCCAAGACACGCAGCGCCGCCACAGCCGCCATTTGATCCAACTGCTGCAAGAACGGCTCCGGCTGTAACCCCGGATACGCAACGCGCGCAATCGCCAATGCCAGACGCTCTGGGCTGCCGCTGGACAATTCGGCGGCAAACGCCGCTGCTGCATCAGTGACTTCTGCCATCACAGCGACCTCGTCTCATTGAATCTCATTCACCATCAATCCTTGCCAACAAAGGTTCTTCGTCTGGCTCACGCTGTCGCTGCAACTTACGCTGGCGCTCAATCTCCTGCATAAAAACACGGCGCAGCACCGCAACCGACGCCGCATAGGTTGCATCCATGCCAAAATAGCTTAGACTCTTGCTCAAGAGCGTTTGGCGGCGACTGATGGGAGTATCACTAGCGTAATGGACAAGGCCGATATCATAGGGCGCGTTGATAAATAAATTGACGATCTCATTCACCGGATAGCGCCGGGGATAGATGTCTTCATAGATGCCGCTGAGGTAGGGGCCTGCCTCCATCTCAATATCGGTATACCCTTCCTCATAAAAGACATTCATAAAGCGCCGGTTCTGCAAGATCGTCCCGCGCACCGTCACCGACTTTTGATTGTCAAAGACAGTGCCATGCGTCAAGAAGGGCGCGACATCTTGCGCGGTAAAGCAATTGCGAAAGAGATACGAGTTGCGCGACTGTTCATCATAGACGACATTGGGGATCATCACATCGCCCACGCGGCCATTGAGCGTCGCTGCCTTGCCCACAATATAGACGCCGAGAATCTGCTCAATCGCGGTGGAAACTTGGCTAAAGATATGATACGCGGCCATGCCCAATGGATAGTCGATATTAAAGATCAGCGCATCACTCTGCTTGAGCAGCTTCCATGAGTGGTCAGTAAAAATTTGCAACCGTGGGTCCAGCCATTTGCGTTGCAGGCTGCGCATCTCGAAAACCTGTGCTTCCACATCCAGCGCCGTAGGATCGCCCACCCGTAAAATACCGGATCGCCGCTCTCGTTCTGCCGAACGCTCGTTGATCTTTTGAAGCTCGCGCGGACGGCTGGCGTAGAGACGGGAGATGTAATAGAGGAAGTTGCCCAACACCGACGGATCCTCCAGATCAAGTTGGTCTAGCTCTCCAACCAACTCTTCGGGGTTCTCCTGGCGTACATAGTCAATCAGTTCCTCCTGCAACTCCCAAGCGTGACCCGACACCAGGTTGACCAGGCTATGGATATTGCTGCTGACAAAATAGATAGGGCGTTCCGGCAAGCGTAGTTCAGCGCTGTGATCTTCAATCTGCCGCCACCAATACTGCACGCTCCGCCGGTAATCGCTCAAGCCGCTCCCCAAGACCCGGATCCACAGGTCGAGCCGGCTTTGTGCTGCGCGGGCCAAGTTATCGCTCATCAGACGCCCCGGCCAAATCTGTGCCAGGCGAGAAAAGTCGGCAGCCTCCAAATTCAACGCATTGCGTACATCCTCCAAGAGTTCCGGCGAAAGAACCCCGTCGCCCTGCTCTACCTCGAGCAGGCGCGCGTGCAAATCGGCTGTCACCAACTTCTGGTGGAGCTTATTCCACTCAATTTGGAAGGTCGTGACGCAGGGAATTAGATCATCAATGTCGCTGACGCTGGCAATAAACGCGGCCAGTGTCCCATCTTCCTCGTTAAAGTAGAGCAGCCTGCGCCGGGCGCGCGCCCGCACAAGCCGCCACTTTTCAACCTCGTAGCCATCGCGATGAAAGACATCTTCCATCTGCCCCATCACCATCAACTTTGTCAACGGGATGACATCGGGCAGGCGCAGCGCCACATAGACCAATGCCGAAATATCCAGTTCCGGCCCTTCCGCTTGCTGGTGCAGGCTGGAATTCATGGCGACATGCGTCTCCTCTAAACTCCGCACGCGCACCGGCCCGCTGCTGCGCAGCAGCGAGTAGTAAGTTCGAATATAAAGCTCAATCTCCTCACTATGGGCGATTGGTAATGCACGATCCATGCCGTCTCCCTTGCCAGGTAATCCCTGGCTTTTGTTTGATAGCGAGCGACGCCTTGTTCGATCAGCAGGTTAGAGCAGCCGCATTTGCGTGGCATCCTCGTCCGGGTCGGGCGACTGGCCTTCTGCTTCCGCCGGAGGCCATGCCATCGCGCGTGCGCCGAGCCGCTCCAGGAGCCGTCGCACCGTGGCAGGCGAATGGCCCTCATAAGGATTATGTACATAGCCAAAGACCGCCATGCCCGCATCTTCTAAAGCCACCATCCGCGCCGCCCATTCATCCAACTTCGCATCCTGCGGGGCGCTGATCTCCCGATCTCCCTGCGGCCCATTGCGATCATCGCCGATCCAGCGGATCATAGCAAGCCCCGTCGCCGCTCCAATGTCTGCCCACTCTGCGTAGAGATCCGGCGTTCCCTTGCGGTCGGCAAGTACCAATGCAAAGCCATGATCCGCCAGAAAACGGGCAAAGGCCGGTGTCATCAAATCTTTGGCGCGCACCTCCACCGCCATTGCCAACTCGCCACGCTGGATCGCCAGCCATTCCAGATAGGTCGCCAGTTCCCGGCCATAGGTCTTGCGGCTGAAGTCCGGCGGCAGTTGCAGGAAAGCAGGCCCCGCAGATGGCCCCAACGCATAGAGCGCATCGATCAGCGCGCGCGTCTCTGCTTCGCAGTTGACCAACCGTTTCTCATGGCTAATGCGCCTCGGAAACTTCAGCGCAAAGGTAAAACCCACCGGCACACTCTCCACCCACTTGATCAACGTGCTGGGTTCGGGCAGTGCGTAAAAGCTGGTGTTGACCTCCACCGTCGGAAACTGGCGCGCATAATAGGCCAACATCTCCGTTTTGCTCAGGGTATCCGGGTAGAAAACCCCGCGCCATGCGTCAAAACTCCATGAAGATGTCCCCAGAGCAATCATGCACACCCATCCCATCATCACTCAAAATGCCAGTTCAACTCACCACAAGCATGTCGTTGACCTTTGCACACCGGATACAGACCGGAAGCCGCTCTTATTATACAACAATGTTACAAACTCATGTCGCGCTGCTGATACGGACAGGTCTATGCCAGGAGATAGGCGAAAACATGCCTAAATTGCACTTTGCACAGGGGAACAATTGAGCTATAATTATTCGTTCACCGGACATATGGCGCGAGCATTATGATGATGGTTAGCAGGTGCTATGTGCCGGAGAACCATGTGCCAACAACCCTATTCCCCAAGGAGGTACACCCATGCAACAAGACCTAACCGAAATTGCCTATGTTCTGGACCGCTCCGGCTCTATGCAGACGCTTGTATCGGATGCGATTGGCGGCTTCAATTCCTTTCTCAGCGGACAACAACAGGTGGAAGGCCGCGCAAACTTTACGTTGGTTCTCTTTGACCATGAATACTTGGTTGTCCACAAAAGCAAGGACATTCGCCAAGTTCCAGCGCTGGACGCCAATACCTATGTCCCACGCGGCCAAACCGCGCTGCTGGATGCGGTTGGGCGCACCATTGACGACCTCGGCGCGCACCTTGCCGGTATCCCAGAGCCGCAGCGCCCCAGTAAGGTCATCGTCGCGATCTTCACCGATGGGCTAGAGAATGCCAGTCGCGTCTTTACCACGGAGAAGCTGGCAGCCTCCATCAAACATCAGCAAGAGAAATACAATTGGGAGTTTCTTTTCCTCGCTGCCAACCAAGATGCGATTGCCACAGCCGCCACGATCTCCATCCCCGCCGGCCAAGCCATGAACTTCGCTGCCTCACCGGTTGGCGTACGCACCGCACAGAAAGCGCTGGATACCAGGATCGCCCAAAGCCGCCAGTTGAAGCGCTAGCGTGCTATCGGCACCAACCAAAAAGGCTCGCGGCATTGCGCCGCGAGCCTTTTTCGATCTGCACAAACTTTGCTCAAATCATCCTCAAGCAGAAGATCTAGCGGTTGCCCGCCCCTGCCAACGTGCCACGTACGAGTTCACGGTTGAGGGTGGCGATCACGTCCATGCTGATTCCAGCCGGGCAGACTGCCGCACATTCACCGATGTTGGTGCAGCCGCCAAAGCCTTCGTCATCCATCTGATCCACCATCAACACTGCGCGGTCATAGCGTTCGGCCTGTCCTTGTGGCAGCGCGTTGAGGTGCGTCACCTTCGCTCCCGTAAAGAGCATTGCTGACGAATTGGGGCAGGCTGCCACACATGCGCCACAGCCAATGCACGCCGCAGCGTCCATCGCCCTATCCGCCACCTTCTTGGGAACCGGTGTCGCATTGGCCTCCGGTGCGGCGCCGGTCGAAACACTGATATAGCCACCCGCCTGCACAATCCGATCAAAGGAAGTACGATCCACGACCAGATCTTTGATCACTGGGAAAGCCTTTGCGCGCCACGGTTCAACCAAAAGCGTATCACCGCTCTTAAAGGTACGCATGTGCAGTTGACAGGTCGTAACCTTCGCCTTTGGCCCATGCGCGATGCCATTGATCATCACGCCACACATGCCACAAATTCCTTCGCGGCAGTCATGGTCAAAAGCCACCGGCTCCTCACCCTCGGCGATCAATTGCTCATTGAGCAGATCCAACATTTCCAAAAACGAAGAGTCAGCGCTTACACCATTCAGACGATAATCGACGAACTTGCCCTGGCTGCTTGCGTTCTTCTGCCGCCAAATGCGTAACTTAAAATCCATAATTGCCCTTCTTCTCCGTTCACCCGCCTGTGAATAGCTGATACTGATGAATAGGTGGCGGCAATCTAGGTGTGCCGTCTATTTATAACTGCGCTGCGACAGATGGACATAGTCAAATTCCAGCGGTTCCTTGTTGAGCAGGGGCGGGCTATCCTCGCCTGCATACTCCCAGGCCGCCACATACGCAAACTTCTCATCGTTGCGCAGAGCTTCACCTTCGGGCGTCTGGTATTCTGCTCGGAAGTGACCGCCGCAAGATTCCTCACGGTGGAGAGCGTCGATGCAGATTAATTCGGCCATCTCCAAGAAGTCAGCTACACGACCCGCCAGTTCGAGCGACTGATTCAGGTCGTCAGCTTCCCCCAGGACACGCGCATCGCGCCAAAACTCCGCACGCAGCGCCGGAATCTTCTCCAACGCCGTCCGCAGCCCCTCAGCCGTACGCTCCATGCCACAATATTGCCACATGATATGGCCCAACTCGCGGTGGAACGATGTCACCGAGCGTTTGCCGTTGATCGACATGAGTTTCTTGATACGCTCGGCGGTTGTGCTTTGCGTCTGCTTGACAGCTTCATTCTCCAAATCGACCTTAGCCAGCTTGGTTGTCGCTAGATAATTGCCCAATGTGTATGGAGCCACAAAATAGCCATCCGCCAACCCCTGCATCAGCGCGCTCGCGCCCAAACGGTTGGCCCCGTGATCCGAGAAGTTCGCCTCGCCCAACACGAATAGCCCAGGGATGGTGCTCATCAGTTCATAATCTACCCACAGCCCGCCCATTGTGTAGTGAAGGGCCGGATAGATACGCATGGGAACCTGATAAGGATTCTCGCCTGTAATGTTCTCATACATTTCGAAGAGATTGCCATAACGCTCGCGAATCACCTTCTCGCCTAAGCGGGCAAGCGCCGACTTAAAGTCGAGGTATACGCCATTTTTTAACTCACCCACGCCATGACCGGCATCTACCACATTTTTGGCAGCACGCGACGCGATATCGCGCGGCACCAGGTTGCCGAAGCTGGGATAGCGTTCTTCGAGATAGAACCAGCGCTCACTCTCTGGAATATCATTCGGAGGGCGGGTGTCATTGGGATTGCGCGGCACCCAAATCCGCCCGTCGTTGCGCAGCGACTCGCTCATCAAAGTCAGCTTCGATTGATGCTCGCCTGACGGTGGAATACAGGTCGGGTGAATTTGTGTAAAGCAGGGATTGGCAAAGAAGGCACCGCGCTTGTACGAGCGCCAGGCAGCGGTCACGTTGCAGCCCTTCGCATTGGTCGAGAGGTAATAGACATTGCTATAGCCGCCCGAACAAAGCAGTACTGCATCTGCCACAAAAGGTTCAATCTCGCCGGTACGCATATCGCGCACAACAATACCGCGCGCATGACCATCAACCACCACCAGATCCAACATTTCGTGGCGCGTATACATCGTCACCGTACGCGCATGAATCTGGCGCGAGAGCGCCTGATAGGCCCCTAACAGCAGTTGCTGCCCCGTTTGCCCACGCGCATAAAAAGTACGCGACACCTGCGCGCCGCCAAAGGAACGGTTGTCCAACATACCACCATATTCGCGCGCAAAGGGAACGCCCTGTGCCACACATTGATCGATGATATTGTTGCTCACCTGTGCCAAACGATAGACATTCGCCTCACGCGAGCGATAGTCGCCACCCTTTACTGTATCGTAAAAGAGGCGATAGATACTGTCGCCATCGTTGCGATAGTTCTTGGCCGCGTTGATACCGCCCTGTGCGGCGACGCTGTGGGCGCGGCGCGGGCTGTCCTGATAACAGAAGCAGGAGACGTTGTAGCCCATCTCGCCTAGTGAAGCTGCCGCAGCTGCCCCTGCCAGGCCCGACCCAACCACAATGACATGAAAGCGGCGGCGGTTGGCGGGATTGACCAGTTTCATCTCAAAACGCGCGGTATCCCACTTTTCCTCAATTGGCCCCGGGGGAATCCGCGCATCCAGCGTTGCCTCTGTAAATGTCGGCAAGGTCTTTACCGCGGGGGTGACCGTTGTTGCCATGAATCAAACCTCCAAAATTATTCTAGGATCAGACCAAACTGGATTGCAAGAGGCACCACGGCAAAACCGACCGGTATCACAATTGCCAATACCCATGCCAGCGCGCGAAATGTTCCATCCCAATTGTGGTCGTTGATGCCAAGCGTCTGGAACATACTCCAAGTGCCGTGATAAAGATGAAGAGCCAACGCCGCCAACGCAATGAGATAAAGAATCACCACAGGCAGCGACCGGAAGCCAACAATCAAATTATGATATGCATCGCCCCGGATATAATCGGGGTGAACCGGGCTGATGCCCCACGTTAGATGCGCCAGATGGAAGAGAACAAAAAGCAGAATCACCACGCCACCATAGCGCATAGTCAACGAGGCATAGTTTGCCTGCACCACGCGCCGTGAGGCATAGGAAGCCGGACGCGCCTCGCGCGCCGCCACAAAAAGCGACCACGCCGCCCAAATATGAACAAGAATTGCCACGACCAATACAATGCGGGCAATGGTCAGCAAATGCAAATGGCCGAAAACCGGGGCACCAAGCGAGCGCAAGCCTTCGGCATACTCATTAAAGTATACGCTCCCTTGAAATGCTTTCAAGTTGCCATACATATGCATCAGAACATAGCCAATCCAGATCAGCCCCGTGACCGCCATCAGCGCCTTTTTACCAATCGACGAACGGTAAAGCGCTACTGCTTGCATACAGCTACCTCCTCGCTACTTTTTCTAATGAATTTCTCAATACTGTAAATGACCTGATTTTGAGGGTGCAGTCTAGTCGATCAGCCAATCGTAGAGTCTAATCCACCTGCTGTAGGCCGCACGATCCTGGTTGAATCCTGCTTCAAAAATGCCAAACACGAGGTTACACAAACATTATGCACTATGCGGGTAAGCATACCATAAAAGTCGCAATACCTTCGTAACGCGCTTCACAAAAACCGCCCGTTAGGCATGTAATCAGCGAATATAGTCAACGCATGTAAATCGGGATGAGCAGCAGTCCTTGCCATGCTTCCAGCGTAAATTGATGTTGACCACTATCAAGATGATACACCCGATCGGCCACAACGTCACGCCAGACCCCACCCGCAGGCAGGTCTAATGTGATAGTGCGCTCCTCCCCACTGAAGTTGAGCGCACAGAGAACGACTGTACCCTGTTCGTCCCAACGGCGCAGGCGCACAACCTGGTCGCGGACAAAGTCGTCCGGCTCGAAGAAAAGATTGTCACTGCGCAGCGCTTCATAGGTGCGCCGCGCCACAATCAAGCGACAGACGAGATTGTGATACTGGTGATGGGCAGTGCGCTTCAACTTCTCCCAATTGATCGGGCAAAAGTCAATTGTGCGCGGCGCATCATCGCCAAACTCCTGCCCGCTGTAGATCATGGGCACGCCCGGCACAGCAAACAACGCAACCAACCCCACTTGGGCCTTACGCAAGGCCATCTCGGCGACGCTCATGCCAGGAGGCCGCGTGATATGCCCCGCACTGTAGAACTTTAATTCATGCTCTGGGCGCACGTCATCATGGCTGCATGTGTAATTGATGACCTCGGTTGCGGTATGGAATCCCTCCTCGCGAAACCCACCTAGCGCCCGCCAAATATCCTGCTTCTCCCACTCCCAACGCTGGTTGAGGACATCATCCAACGTATGGTGAAATGTTCCATTCCAGCACGCATCCACAGGTGTTTCACGCACAAGTTTGGCTGCAGTTTTGTCTGGATGCGTGCCATATAACTGCCAATATTCGCCGATCAGCACACAATCCGGCTTCACCTGGCGCGCGGCCCACGCAATTGCGCTCATGCCATGATAGGGATCAAAGCCTGGTTGCATTGGATTATTGGAATCATAATCAACACCACAAGCCCAATCGAAGCGGAAACCGTCCACATGATACTCTTGCAGCCAGTAGCGCACGACATCTTGGAAATAGCGCGTGGTGACAGGAGCAAAGTGATCCCAATCGATCCCGCCCCACATATTCACCGCCTGCGGCGTATGATGAAAGAACGGGTTCCAGTCGGTCAGCCACTCGCCTTTGGAGCCAAACATCGGTGGATAAATGTTGTAATAGGGATGCTCCCCCCACGCATGGTTGAACGCGACATCGAGAATGACAGCAATGCCGCGGCGATGGCAGGCGTTGACAAATGCCTTAAAGTCATCGGGAGAACCATAGGACTGGGCTGGCGCAAAATAAAAGACAGGATTATATCCCCAACTCGAATCGCCGGGAAAGGCTTGGATGGGCATCAACTCAACGGCGTTGACCCCCAGATCAACCAGGTAATCGACATAATTCAAGAGCGAGCGAAAATCCCCATAGACGGGATGATTGTCGCGCCACAGTCCGGCAAAGTCACGCACACAAAGCTCATAGATCACCAGGTCGCGCATGGCTGGCGTCTGCCAACCCTCATCGCTCCACGCAAAAGCGGGTGCCGGGGCAGGCAGATAGGCCCACGGCGAATTCTCTTGCCAACGCACCTCCGTCGCGTAGGGATCACCCACCCATGTATGCGCTTGCCCATCAATCACGACATAGTAGCCATAGCGGGTTGCGCCGGGATGCGGCAGGGTGATCCACCACGTCCCCTGACCATCTGTGACCAGCCGGTGGCGGCGTGCGTCCCAGTCATTAAAATCACCGACTAGACTCACATAGGATTTATAGGGGGCATGGAGGACAAAAGTGACTGTGCCGGGACTGACTAAATCGACATGGACGCCGCCGCGTATATCCGCGGGCAGCGCGGTCATGGGCCGTTGCCGCGGCCTCCAGGGGTCAGAATTGTCCGAGGATCGCAAGGTGTGGAATGGCAGCAATGTTGACTTCGTAATTCTTAGCGAGGGAGAGCATAAACGGATAAACCGGTACAACCGCAGGCAGAGGAGAGCAACTTGGCCCTCCTCTGCCTATCATTTTCTTACATGTTTTTGACCAGGGCGCGGCCAAATTCGCTACATTTAACCTCTGTAGCCCCTTCCATCAGGCGGGCAAAGTCATAAGTCACAACCTTGTCGCTAATGGTCTTTTCCGTTGCCTTGACAATCAGATCGGCAGCTTCGGGCCAGCCCATATGGCGCAGCATCATCTCGCCGCTGAGGATGACCGAAGAAGGGTTGACCTTGTCCTGTCCAGCATACTTCGGCGCGGTGCCGTGTGTTGCCTCAAAGATGGCCCGGCCTGTCTCATAGTTGATATTTGCGCCAGGGGCAATACCGATACCGCCCACCTGCGCCGCCAACGCATCGCTCACATAATCACCGTTGAGGTTGAGTGTGGCAATCACATCATATTCCGCCGGGCGAGTCAGAATCTGCTGGAGGAAGGCATCGGCGATCACATCCTTGATGATAATCCCATTCGGCAATTTATGCCACGGGCCACCATCCAGCGGCTGCGCGCCAAACTCCTCTGCCGCCACCTTATAGCCCCACTGCATGAACGCGCCCTCGGTGAACTTCATAATGTTGCCCTTGTGTACCAGGGTAACACTCTTGCGGTTGTTGGTGATGGCATACTGGATCGCCGACCGCACCAAACGCCGCGTCCCTTCTTCGCTCACCGGCTTGATGCCAATCGCGCTGCTTTCGGGGAAGCGAATCTTGTTGACGCCCATCTCGTTTTGCAGGAAGGCGATGACCTTTTTCACCTCTGCGCTGTGCGCTTCCCACTCGATTCCGGCGTAGATATCTTCCGTGTTCTCGCGGAAGATCACCATGTCAACCTGTTCGGGATGCTTTACCGGGCTGGGAACACCGGTAAAGTATTGCACAGGACGCAGACAGGCATAGAGATCCAACCGCTGGCGCAGCGCCACATTGATGCTGCGGATGCCGCCACCGATCGGCGTGGTCAGCGGCCCCTTGATCGCCACAATGTATTCGTCGATGGCGTCAAGCGTCTCCTGCGGCAGCCAAATCACCTCGCCATAGACCTCGTTGGCCTTCTCACCGGCAAAGACCTCCATCCATTCGATCTTGCGCTTGCCGCCATATGCCTTCTCCACAGCAGCATCCAACACAGGCTGGCTGGCAGCCCAAATGTCCACACCTGTCCCGTCGCCCTCAATATAGGCGACGATAGGGTTGTCCGGCACATGCAACTTGCCATTTTGCAGCGTAATCTTCTCACCGCGACTCGGTGGAACGATATGTTTGTAAGCCATCGGGTTTAAGTCTCCTCAATTGTGCGTTTGGTGTTGTGTTTCGTGTTGCGTCTCGTAGCACTGAGAACAGTGCTAAAAAGGTCGACTAGAAATCTCTAAAAGAGGCATCCGCTCATTCGCCCAAATCGGCATTGACCTTGCGGATCCACTCTTCATCGGTAATGCTAAAGATTTTCCCATTGTGGTCACGCGACCACGGCCCCGCCAGCCAAGCGATCGCGCGCGCCACAGCTTGCGGCGTCCGCAGTTTCCCCTGCTCATGGGCATCGTGGAACCGTGAAAAATCTAATTGGCTGCCCTCTGTGTCCACGCTGCGTAGGTCAACCTGCATATCCGTATCCACCATACCAGGGTGCAGACTGTTGACGATGACGCCTGAATTCGTAAGCTCTTGCGCCAGCGCACGCGTAAACATATCCAGCCCGGCCTTCGCCGTAGAATAAGCGCTCGCGCCCACAATTGGGTTCACAGCTGCACCGCTGCTGACGTTGACGATACGCCCATATTGCTGGTTCATCATCAGAGGGAGGACATTACGCGTGAGGTAAAACGGGCCCAGGAGATTAACTTGTATGCTGTAGGTCCACTCATCTGCATCCGTGTCAACCACTTCTTCCACCGGCCAAACCACGGCAGCATTGTTGACGAGGATGTCCACACGGCGAAACTGATCCAGAGTCGCCTCAATCACCTGCTCTACCTGCTCTGGGTCCGCCACATCTGCCGGGACGCCGATCGCTGTCGCCCCCTGTTGGCGTAACGTGGCAGCAACCTGCTCAACCTGTTCAGCGCTGCGCGACGTCACCACCACGGTCGCGCCTAAAGACGCGAGCAGTTCAGCCGCCGCTTTGCCAATGCCCCGGCTTGCGCCGGTAACGATCGCTACTTGTCCCTGCAATTTTTTGCGCGCCATGCGCTGAGTTTACCAAAAGCACATCGAAAGGTCTATTTTGCGCCAGACTTTGCACACATAATTTTGCACTCATAAAAAGCGAAGGCCAGAGTCCTGAGCTCTGGCCTTCGCTTTACGCTTCTATTGACCCTCTATCTCACAACAGCTACCGCGCAGCCGCGGGGATAAAGAGTCTACCGTCCATAAGGCGGATACTGGTCGCGATCTGCTGCCCGTCCTCGCTGTAGCTGTTGACAGCAACATCCTTGCCTGCCACCAAATCGCCACCGGAATCAACGATTTGCGTTGCTTCGGTCACAACATAGTCAACGCCACTGACCGTCCAGACAGCGCTTGCCGCCGTTGGCAAAGCTCCAGCGGCTTGTACCCCGCCGATGGATTCCAACTTGCCCACTGTATCGCTGTCGCCGGCTCCTGGGGGAACGTGGGTGCGAATCTCATAGATGACGCGCTGGTCACCGGTAATTGAATACTCGACGACAACATAGGAGCCTACCTCAAAGACACCAGCGCGTTCGAGGAAGATCGTCTCGGTAACGGCCACGAAGGGGACGCCGCTGATCATCCATTCACCAATAAAGGCAGTTGGCTTCTCATCCACAAAGCCCACAAGCTTGGAATTGTTCGGATCATGCAAGCCACCATCTTCGAGCGACTCCTGAATCTTTGTGGCGATGCGGTTTCCGTCGGCATCGACCACGTACTCGACCTTGACACGCTCTCCCACCTGAAGGTCATCTGTCGCATAGAACCGGGTGGCATCGTCGGCAAGATAGATGACGCCGCCAATCTGCCACTCCCCGGTGAGTGCATCCGACGGGCGAATCTCAATCAAGCCATAGGTCTTTCCCTCGGCTCCTGGGCAATAGCCGTAGCGCCCATGATCTTTGTGCCTGCCATGCTTGCCGTGATTGCCATGATCGTCGTGATTGTCAGAGGCGACACGAACCCCATCATCGTCGCCGTGATCATCGTCGCGGTTGTGCTGCCAGCAGAGATGCCCGCGACCGAACTTGATTTCGATCTTGCGCGCATAGTTTATATTGTCACTGTCCGTGACAAAATCCACCTTCACCGTCACACCCTCGGTAAAGACAGCGCCCTTGCTGACCAAATTAGTCATAGAACTGACGACAAAGGTCATCGTGCCAATCGTCCAGATGCCATTGCTCAGATCGGCAGGCAACTTCATGACAAGGCCAAAGAGCTTGCCCTCTGCCCGGTCGTCATCGCCGTTCCCGCGCCCGCTGCATTTGTATTCGTGTTCGGACTCAAGCTCTCTGGCAACGGTGGGTTCACTCTCCCGCACTTCCACCTTGACACAGACGCCCGCAACCAGCGCGCCATGATCCTCATCCAGTTTGGTGCGTTCGGTGACTGTATAACTCTTGCCGCCAATCACCCAGGTCCCAGTAATGCCATCGGCGCGGCTCTCCAGGATGCCGTAGCGCTTGATATCGTCATCATGGTCGCCGTCATCATCGCACTTAAAGGCCTCTTTCGACTCGATCTTAACCGCAGTCGTTGGATCGCTCTTCAGCGCCTTCACTTCCACACAGATACCCGGCTCTAATGCGCCGCGCTCATCGTCCAATACCGTACTCTCGGTGGCTGTATAGCTCTTGCCGTCAATCACCCAAGTGCCGGTGATGCCGTCGGGGCGGCTCTCCAGGATGCCGTGGCGGCTGACGAGATCGCCATGATCATCGTCACCCCCATGATCGGCTTCTTGTGGCACGCTCTGTGCCAAATCCGCCTCCACCGGCGCGGCCAAAAGCAGCGTCGCGCGCAGAAACACGCCAAAGACAAGCGCAAGCGCGATCATAGAAAGCATACGCCACCAGTTCGGAGAGCGGCGCCGCTCTGACTGTCGGGGCTCTGTTACGTTGTACATGAAGTTCCCTCCACAGGATGTTGGATGTTACCGATTGCCATTCCGGGGATCGGAGATGGCCTGTGCTGCCTCAAAAGCATCTACCCCTGCATACTGTGGCGCGCCGAAGGGCAGAAAATACATCGGCTGTGTCGGCTCTCATATTCTCAATTGCATGTTGTATAAATTGGCATAGGTTCCATCCGCTGTAATCAACTCCTCATGCGTCCCCTGCTCGTCGATCCCGTTATCCGTTAGCACAACAATTCTCTGTGCATTTCTGACGGTCGAGAGACGATGAGCGATGACAAGCGTTGTGCGGTTGTTGGCTAACGTCTCCAATGAATCCTGAACGGCCTTTTCACTTTCATTGTCCAGAGAGCTTGTCGCTTCATCAAAGATAATAATCGGTGGATTCTTCAAGAAAACACGGGCAATGCTCAACCGCTGCTTTTGTCCCCCCGATAGTTTGACGCCACGTTGACCGATATCCGTCGCATATCCATTCGGCAGCGCCATGATAAAGTCATGCGCATTCGCCTTTTTGGCTGCCTCGACAATTTCTTCCTGGCATGCGTCAGGTCTGCCATAGCGGATATTGTCCGAGACTGTCCCGGCAAACAGATACACGTCCTGCTGGACAATGCCGATATTCCCTCGCAATGAGCGCAAGCAAATCTCTCTGATATTCTTGCCGTCGAGCAGGATTTCCCCTTTGTTCACTTCATAAAAGCGCGGAATTAAAGAGCATAGGGTCGTCTTGCCAACGCCTGAAGCCCCCACTAAGGCAATATATTCTCCGGCTTTGATCTCCAGCGATAGATTCTTGAGGGCATAGCCATACCCTTCTTTGTACCTGAAGCTTACATCTCTAAACGCTACATTGCCCTGAACATGGGTAAGTTCAATCGCATCTGCAGAGTCCTGAATGTCCGGCTCTACCTCCAGCATTTCCATAAAGCGGCTAAAACCCGTAATGCCTTCCTGATACAGCCTGGCAAAGTTCACGACTCGCTGAATGGGCTCGATGAGGATCCCCACACAGAGTAAATAGGTCACCAGATCCGCCAGATCCAAAGAAGCATTGACGATGCTGGCTCCGCCAAAGATGACAACGGCAATGGTAATGAGTTGTGTGGACGCGACCAAGCCCGCCGAAAAATACGCCTCGCTCCTATAGCCGTCGCTTCTGCTCTCTACAAAACGACGGTTTTCATGGGCAAATTTTCTCTTTTCAATTTCTTCGTTTGTAAACGACTTGACCGCTCTGATACCGGAAAGCGAATCTTCAACTTGCGCGTTGATATCGCCGATTCGATCCTTGCTTTTCCGTAATGCAACGTTCATCCTCTTATTGAAATAAAACGCGTAAACAGCCATGAAGGGCAAAAAGAGAAAGACAATCAAGGTCAGCTCAACATTGATATTGATCAAGATAATGAACGCGCCCGCAAACTTCAAAAATGAAATAGCGATATCTTCCGGCCCATGATGGTACAACTCGGAAAGCCAGAAGATGTCATTGGTAAGCCGGGTCATCAACTGGCCTGTTTTCTGCTCATCATAAAAACCAAACGAGAGCTTTTGATAATGTTCGAAAAGTTCAACGCGCATGTCGCTTTCCATCAGAGCCCCCATCATATGCCCCTGATAGTCAACAAACATATTACACAGCGTATGCACGCCAACCAGCGCAAGCATCACCGCGCCCGTTATATAGATCCGGTTGAGCGTGTTGGGCGTATTGCCTTCTAATACAATTTGGGTGACATATCTTGCGCCTAATGGGAGTAGCAGCGTAATTGCAGACAAAACAAAGGCACATGCCAGGTCTGCGCCAAGCAATCCCAAATATGGTTTGTAATAAGACAAGAATTTCTTGCTTCGAGAATTCACAGAGTTTCTCCTCCAACCTTGATTCATGTTCACCCCGGCGGCAAATAAAATGCATGCCCCCTCAAAACAAAACGGCCACGGGTGCGCCTACCCGTGGCCGTTTTTTGGCAAAAAGAAAGTCACGGGCAAGCCGAAGCCATCCCGTGACCTTATATCTCTGTCCTAAGAAATATCTTGGGAACAAAAAAGGTCACAGGGCAAACGCGCCTGTGACCAGAGTCTCTTTAGTGGTGCAAAGCTGTAAGAGCGTTATGCGCCCTCAAGCGGAGAGGCGTGGAGACAATGGCATTCTGCGTTGCCCTGATAGCGGGATAGATTGTTCGACGTTGCCATGTACGTGCCTCCTTTCTGCGAGAAAACCAATAGAATCATTCCAACAAAACCATCGTAGCGACTGTTGTCGTCGTTGTCAAAATTCGAATGAATACAACGGCAAAATCGGGCGCCCCTCACGCGATCAAGGCAGTGGATTCCAAAGCAGCGAGAGCCCAATCGCCACCGTGGCAAGGAGCGCACCGATGGCGGCAAAAGCAACGCTGATTTCCGTAACTTCGTGTCGCATGATCAACGAAAGCGGCAATTCCTGGAAGACCTGTTGTAACTCATCGGCGCTTTCTGCCGAGTAATAGACGCCGCCCGTCATATCGGCAACTTCCTTCAGCGTCTCCTCATCAATGCCCCGCCGGAAACTTCCACCTCCCCCGCCTCCCCCAAAGCCGAACTGCCGTTCATCAAATGCCTGCGCGCCGCCAAAAGGGTCACTTTCGCCAAACTGTGCGCCACAATTCATCATCGCACCATTCGCCGTACCATAGCCAATCGTGTAGACGCGCACACCCCGATCCACCGCTTGCTGGGCCGCATCAACCGGCAGCGGCCCGCGGTTGCTTGCTCCATCGGTCAGCAAGACAATGATCGCCGGAGCATAGGCACCCTTTGGCACAGGCGTTGGCCCCGATTCACTGGCATTGTCCAGCACGCTGGGGGCTACGTTCGGGTCAATTTCGGCAATGGCATCCAGCGATTTGAGGATGCCGCTGCCAATGGCAGTCCTGCGTTCTGTCCGCAGACTCTGCACAATGTCTGCCAACATCTCCTGATCGGTGGTCGGCTCCTGGAGCATTGCGGCAAAACCGGCAAACGCCACAATCCCGATTTGCGTGCTGGAGGGTTGTCGCTCAATAAAGGAGAGCGCTGCCTCCTGTGCCGCCACCAAGCGGTTCGGGGGAACATCGGTCGAACACATGCTGCGCGACACATCAATGGCGAGGATAATTGTCGTCGTGCCTGCCGGAACGCTGGCAATTGCCACAGGACGTCCCATCGCAACCACCAGGCTGCTCAACGCAAGCAGAAAGAGGGCAAAGGGCAGATGGCGTCGCCAACGTGAATAGCGCGGAAGTGCCGCGCGCACCAGGGCAAGGCTGGAATACCGCACTGTGAATCGCCGCCGCCGTCGCAACATCCAGATATAGGCCGCAATGATCAGCGGAACCAATCCTAACAGGAGGAGGAATCCGGGCCAAAGCAAGTCCATCTACTCACCTCCACTTCAATCCCTGCCAGTGCGCCAAGCGAGCAGAGCAAGATCATAACCGCTTCGTGACGCTATGGAAACCGGCTGAACCACAACAGCGACGAGTATCCTCCCGCCAACAACAGGAGGATACTCGCCCCTGCAAAGAGCGATGTGACTTCCATCTTTTCCGGCTCAATCACTAGCTCTGGGTCAAGGTTTTCATAAATCGAACGCAGTTCATCTTCGTTGGCCGCATTGTAATAGGTGCCATCCGTAATCTGTGCGATCTGTTGCAGCATCGGCTCATCCAGGCGCGTATGAACGGTGAACCCCTCCACCTCAAGGATCGTCCCCTCCGCGCTGCCAATCCCCACGGTATGAATCCGCACACCGCGATCCGCAGCCACCAACGCTGCTGCAATCGGGTCGGGTGGCGCAGTGTTCTCGCCATCGGTGAGTAGCACGATCACCGCAGGGGCATACATCCCGTCGGGCATTGGTGTGGGCGTGGATGTGGCTTCCGGTGTCAGGTTGCTATAGCGCTCTGCCTCCGGGTCTTGCTCAGCCTCTACAAAAATTGTGTGCAGCGCAGCCTCAATGCCCCGCGCCAGCGACGTGCCACGCTCTGGCGTAAGACGCTCAATCGTGGCTAGAATCGTCTCCTGCTCATTGGTCGGCAGTTCCACGGTAAAACCACTTTCACTAAAAGCCACAACTCCGATCTGTACCGTATCGGGTTGGCGCAGCACAAAATCGCGGGCTGCAACTTTGGCAGCCTCCATGCGCGTCGGCTGCAAGTCATCGGCCCCCATGCTGCCGGAAACATCAAAGGCCAGAATGACCATCCCTTCGAGGCGGGGCAAGCTGACGACCGCTTGGGGGCGTGCCAGCGAGATCAGCAAAATGGTAAGGCCCACCAAAAAGAGGGCAGGCGGAATATGGCGGCGCGACCCCAAGGGACGCTTACCTGCCTCCTGTACAATGCCCAACGTGCCATAGCGCGCCGCAATCTGCTGCCGTCGCCGCTGCAAGCGCAAATAAAAGAGGCAGAAGACCGGAACCATTAGGAGCGAGAGAAGCATCAAGGGCCAAATGAAGGACATAATTAGAGCCTGCTATTCCCTCCCAACTACCTTTTGCGGCGCAGTGTAGCAAAACGCACTATGGCGCGCACTAGGTCATCTTCAGTCGAAAGCGACAACGCAGCAACCCCGGCGCGTTTGAACGCTTCGCTCAATGCAGCCTCGCGCGCCTGCGCCGCTTCTTGAAAGCGCCGGCGAAACGTGCGGTCATGCGTATCCACGTAGAGTTGTTCGCCTGTCTCGGCGTCTTCAACCATCACCAGGCCAATATCGGGCAACTCCATCTCACGCGGGTCAAACAAGCGGATGGCAAGCACCTCATGCCGCTGGCTAAGCAGATTCAACGACTTCTCCCATCCCGGTTCGCTGATGAAATCGGAGATGATAAAGACCAGCGAGCGTTTCTTGATCGTATGCAGCCCCGCCTTGAGCAGGGGAGCTAGGTCTGTGGAAGGGGTGCGCGCTAGGCGCGGCTGCTTGAGCAGGTCGTTGATCAGCCGTAATACATGAATTCGCCCCCCGCGTGCGGGAATCGTCCGCTCAACCCGCCCGCCATAGAGTAGCGCACCGACCCGGTTGCCATGACGGGTGAGCAATCGCGCAAGCGTCGAGACAAAATCAATCAGCACCGTCCGCTTTTGATTCTCTACCGTACCAAAATCCATCGAGGGGCTCAGGTCGAGCAGAAACCACGCCGTGATCTCGCGATCTTCCACATACTGGCGGATATAGGGCGTGTCCATCCGCGCCGTAACATTCCAATCGATATAGCGAATATCGTCGCCCGGTTGGTACTCGCGCAAGTCGGCAAAATCGACCCCATAGCCATAAAAGAGCGTGCGATAATCCCCTTGCAGCAGGCCATCCAGCCGCCGGATGACCTGCCAGTCGAGGCGCAGCAGAATCCGTTCAGGCGTTAACTCGGATGTTGGCATGACCATGCAGCGGCACCTCCGGCACAGGAACGCGGTTGAGGATTTTCTTCAAAAGATCGTCAGCATCCACGTTGTCCGACAGGGCTTCATAGGACAACACCAGACGGTGGCGCATCACATCCAATGCCATATCCAACACATCTTGCGGCAGTGCATAGCTGCGCCCACGCACAAACGCCAATGCGCGCGCCGCCAGGATCAGGTTGATCGAGGCGCGCGGGCTGGCACCAAAGGTGATATATGGCGCAATCTCCTTGAGGTTTATCCCCTGCGGGCTGCGTGTCGCTGTCACCATCTTGATGGCAAACTCAATCAAGGCAGGGTCCACATAGACAGCCGCCGCTTCTTTCTGCAAGCCAAGCAACTGCTGAGTGGTCAGAACCTTCTGCACAGCCTGCAACATGCCCGTCATCCTCTCGACGATCACAAACTCCTCCGTCTGCGAGGGATAACCGACCAGCACCTTGAGCATAAAGCGATCTACCTGCGCTTCGGGTAAGGCATAAGTGCCTTCTGTCTCAATTGGGTTTTGTGTCGCCAGGACAAGGAAGGGGTCCGGTACAGAGAAAGTTTCGCGGCCAATCGTCACCTGCCGCTCTTGCATCACTTCAAGCAGCGCGCTTTGCACCTTCGCCGGTGCCCGGTTGATCTCATCGGCGAGCAAAAGATTTGTAAAGACCGGGCCAAACGAGGTATTGAACTCCCCTGTCTTTTGGTTGTAAATTCGCGTGCCAACCAAGTCAGCGGGGACTAAATCCGGCGTGAACTGGATGCGTTTGAACTCGCCTCCAATCGCCTCCGCCAGTGTCTTGATTGCCATCGTCTTGGCAAGCCCCGGCACACCTTCCACAAGGATGTGACCACGCGCCAGCAGCGCCACAATCAAGCGCTCCAGCAGATGATCCTGCCCCACAATGACCTTCTTCACCTCGTACAGCAGCCGTTCCATCGGCAACCCATGCTCAGAATTGTGATTTTGCTCCATGATCTTCCCCTTTGATGGATGCGATTGGATCAGGCCAGTCATTGGACACGGTTTGGATGCAGTTTAGAAACGGTTTGGATAAGGCGAAATCAATAGGGAGGCAGTCCGGCAGCCCCGCCCGCCACATCAATCGGCACAGCAAAGCCAATGCCGATGAAGAATGTATCGTCAGTGGGATTCGCCAGCCCGGTGACGATGCCAACCACCTGCCCATAGCGGTTGAGCAGCGGCCCACCCGAATTGCCGGGGTTCACGGCGGCGTCAATCTGAATCAAGCCTTGCAGCCTTTGCCCACTGTTCTGGGGCCGGAAGGTGCGCTCGAAGCCAGAGATCACGCCGCTGGTCATCGAGCCGTAGAGGCCAAAGGGATGTCCGACGGCAAAGGCCTCATCACCCACACGCATGGCGTTTGGGTTGCCCAATACCGCCGGGATCAGCACTTCCGGCAACCGGTCTGCGCCCAACACTGCAATGTCATTCTCCGGTTGCGTAGCGATAATCTGCCCCTTTGCCTCTGTGCCATCGGCAAAGGTCAATTGGATCTCTGTGGCGTTGGTCACAACATGCAGGCTTGTCAGAATTGCACCATCGGTATTGATGACAACCCCACTCCCCAGGCCATTGGCCTCCTCCTCGTCACCATTCTCGCCAGGAGTGTGAACCTGTATGAAAACAAGGGCAGGTTGTACCACCTGATAGGCAAGCTCAGAATAGGCAGGGGCAGGCGTTGCCGATGCAAGCACCTGTGCAACGGTGTCGTTCACATCATCTTGAGTCAGTGGCGTTGGGGCAGGAACGAGGAAGGTATAAAGCAAAAGCCCGCCAAGCGCGGCAATAACACCGGAAACGAACGGCAATGCACCCCGTACGTGGGTGCGTAGGCGCTGAAGGCGTCGTTGCCACAGCTCTGATTGCGAAGCTGAGGGTTCGTCCATACTCTTTTTTTACTCGGAACAATGGCTACATTGAAGTACGAGTCGGGTCAAAACGAAGTAACGTACGTACCGAATTCCAGGCAACTCCTAATGACTTGTTGACTACTATAGCACCCCGTTTCTGAAAAAATATGAAATTGCTATGAGAAAATTGGCGAGCAATTATATGCCTTCCAGGGCTGCCCCTGTTTGACAGCACGCGACCGATCCCACAAAATCGGATCAGTGCAAATTCAATCACACATGGCAAGTAGTAGCAGGACTAGAGAATAGAGACTAAGAATGCACGACGTCAACCAGTTATTTGCAAGTAACCAGGCATGGGCTGCCCGCATGATCGCCGAAGACCCAGCCTTTTTTCAGCGACTTGTCGAACAGCAAGCACCCGCCTACCTTTGGATCGGTTGTTCCGACAGCCGTGTCCCCGCAACGCAACTCGTAGACTTGCCTCCTGGGGAAATGTTCGTCCATCGCAACGTCGCCAACCTGGTTGTCCATTCTGACCTCAATTGCCTCGCCGTCCTTCAATATGCCGTTGAAGTGCTTCGTGTCCAGCATATCATCGTCTGTGGTCACTATGGCTGCGGTGGGGTCGATGCAGCGTTCCACAATCGCGCCTTCGGGCTTATCGACAATTGGCTGCGCCATGTGCAAGACGTTCGCAACAAGCATACCCAACTGCTCGCCACCTGCACAGACGACACACATCGCCTCAACACCCTATGCAAACTCAATGTCATCGAGCAGGCAGTGAATGTCTGTCGCACGACCATCGTCCAGAGCGCCTGGCAGCGGGAACAACCCCTAGCCGTACATGGCGTCATCTACGGACTCAAGGATGGCATCCTGCGCGACGCAGCCATCACGGTCACAGGAGCCAATGAACTCGACACACAGGTTGCACATGCTGTAGCACAGGTGAAATAAAGCGCGGGGATAAAGTGATTCTCTAACAAACCAAGTTCGCAGCCATCAACTCCAGAGGCTACAGGTCAACGCCCCCTAAACGGGGCTTCACAAGTTATTCATCAGTTAATCCTGCCGGAAGCTCAGAAGCTTCCGGCAGGATTAACGCCGGGAACGGTGTGCTTGCGGGTGCTTTGTCGAGTTTGTTAGGCGGCGCTATAGGCTCTGAGTAGCTCGGCAATTTCTGCGTTGCCCTGTTCGGTGGCGATTTGCAGGGCTGTTTTGCCCTGGAAATTTTGCCACTCTATATCGGGCGCGCCATTCTCCAGCAGCCAGCGCGTCATCTCAAGGTGGCCTTTGCTGACTGCGTTGCTCAACGCCATCGACATCCCTGTCTTGGCACCATTTTGGGCAAGCAGTTGTGCCAAGTCTGCGTTGCCGCTCAAGGCGACATGCGCCATCAGTGGAATGCCATGCGCGCCTGTGGCATTGATCAGGGTCTTTTCTTTTTGCAACAGGCGTTGTACATCTTCTTGGCGTCCGAGCATTGCCGCGGTGCAAATGTCGAGCGGTGCGCCCTGCGCCAGGAGGTACTCGGCAATGTCCCGGTTGCCTACATGCGCCGCGGCTTGGAGTGCCGTTTCCGTGTCATTAGGGGCCCATTCATGACTGCGATTGAGCAGGTTAGGGCTTTCCGACAGCATTTCTTTAACCTTATCCAGATTGCCGTGACCTGCAATGACGAATTCTCGAATCTCCTCGGCAGGGGAGGGTGCAAGGGTAGACATAGCTGGTTCACCTTTCTGTAACTTTTTTCTCTACATCGATCTTTCTCTGTGATCTTTCTCTGTATCGAGTCTACTGGTCCACGATTGAGCCATCGACGTGCAGCCGGGTGTTGACCTTGCGCGGGCGATAGGGATGGCGTTCGGCAGCGTCTTCTGCCAATTCTACGCCGATACCGGGTGCGTCGGGGATGATGAGAAAACCATTCTCCAGTTGGAGCGTGCTTTTGACGATCTCGCTTTTGGGTGGCACGTTTTCACCTAGGGGATATTCTTGTAGGGCAAAGTTGGGGATGCAGGCGGCGAGTTGGATACACGCGGCAGTGCTGACAGGACTCAGCGGATTGTGGGGCACCACGCCTACATTGTGCGCTTCGGCGAGGGCGGCGATCTTTTTGCTGTGGCTGATGCCACCCGCCAAGCAGACATCGGGGCGCACATATTGGACGGCACCGCGGCGCAGTAGCGCTTGAAACTCGTGAATTGTGTGCAGCCGCTCGCCTGTGGCAATGGGGATGTGGATATTGTGGGCGACCAGCGCCATTGCATCGAAGTTGTCGGGCAGGATGGGGTCTTCATAGAAATAGGGGTGGAACTCCTCGATGCCCCGCGCCAGGACGATGGCTTCGGCAGGGGACAGACGACGGTGGATTTCGATGCACAAGTCCACTTCGCGCCCCACTGCGTCGCGATATTCGGCCACGGTGTCGATGGCATCGCGCATCTTATCGACGTGGGTCTTGAAGAATGGCACATCGTGATCTTCATCCAAGAAGGGTGTCAGGTGACCGACTGCTGTGAAACCCTGGCGTTTGGCCTCACGGCAGCCCTGGATGAGCTTCTCTTTCGTGTCGCCAAAGACGTGGTAATAGACGCGGGCTTTGTCACGGGTCTTTCCGCCAAGCAACTGATAGACAGGCACGCCAAAGAACTTGCCTGCGATATCCCAGAGGGCAATGTCGATTGCTGACAGCGCGCCCATGATCGCCGCGCCGCGGAAGTGGGTCCAGCGGTAGAGATATTGCCAGTGATGCTCGATGCGCAGCGGGTCTTGCCCAATCAGGTAGCGTTTGAAGGTTTCCAGTGCGCCCGCTGATGCTTCCAAATAGCCCCAGGCACCGGATTCACCTAGCCCAACGATGCCCTCATCGGTATAGACCTGGACAAAGAGGTAGCGGTCGACAAAGATGGTACGCACATCGGTGATCTTCATAGTTGCCTCCAGGGAAGTATATGGTTAGCTTGATTTTTGCGCGACAATAGCGTAAAAGTCCGGGTCAGGGGTAATGCGGTCATGGGCAAGGCCAGGCAGAATATTGATCGCGTTGAAGCCCGCTTTCGTGAGAACTTGCCGATACTGCATGGTTGTGTATGCCTGCATGGATTGGGCGTAGCGTGTGACGGAGGCTGTTGCGGCGTCGATGACGAAATAACGGTTTGTAAGGACAGCTATTGTTTCGTCCCAATGCTGCTCCATGAGGAGAAGGTGCGGAAGCGGTGAGAATAGTCCACCTGGGCTGGAGAACCAGGTGTTCGCGGCCTTGTCACCAGGTAGTAATGTGTCATAGATGTGGGGTTCCAGGAGCAGCAGACCACCTGGCCTTAGAGCCTGATACGCTTTGGTAAGGATGTTGGCTGCATCGGCAGGTGCAAAGACGTTGAACTCGCCAAAGAGCAACATGACCAATCCGTAATCGTTGCCATAGCCGGCAGTACGTATGTCGGCGTGGTGGTAGGTGCAGGCGAGAGCATCCTCTTTGGCCTTCCCCGTGGCATAGGCAATGGAGGCGGGAGAGTAGTCGATCCCTGTGCATGTATGGCCCAATGCGGCGAGCCGGCTGCAGTAAAGTCCAGGCCCACAACCCAAGTCGAGGATTCTATTTGGCTCTCCGTTCAAAAGAAGCTGGTGAATCCAGCCGACGTGCTGGTCGATGAGATGAGTGCGACGGCTGGCGCGATCATGCGCCTGGGTAAGATGTTCAGCCAACATGCGCGCACTAAAGTCGGGGTCGCTCCAGGGTATGTTGTCGCCCTCTCGCCAGGGTACAGGCGGTTGGTCGCGCTGGACAATATCAAGGAAATTCATGCGTAGGCCAATCTGTTAGGGGCTGATTTTAATCCTCATTGTACTGTAAACTTAACACGTTAACCCTGTTCTAGTAAGCGGTCTTGGTAGATGCGGCGGATGGTGTTTTCGATCTCCGGCTCGCGTACGCTGAGGTCTTGGATGCGATATTGCGCGGAGATTCGCCCGATCAGGTCGGAGGCGGTAACCGTGGCGCGGTCGAACTGGAAGGTGGCGCGCAGCCCCTCATACTCGGTGAGTTCGGCCCCTTCCACCGTGAGTGAAGGATAATGTTCGGCCATATCCACCACCAATTCGCGCTTGGCTCCAAAGCGCGTGAGCAGATCGGCCAGCGCACCGTCAAAGAGAAGGCGACCGTGGTCGATGATCATGACGCGGTCGCAGAGCTTTTCCACGTCTTGCAGATCATGGGTGGTGAGGAGGATGGTCGCACCGCGCTCGCGGTTGATATGGCGGATGAACTCACGGATACGCTCCTTGGCGACGACATCGAGGCCGATGGTCGGTTCATCGAGATAGAGTAGATCGGGGTCATGGAGCATGGCGGCGCAGAGGTCGGCGCGCATCCTTTGGCCGAGTGAGAGAGAGCGTACCGGCGAGGTGATAAATTCGTCGAGTTCGAGGATGCGGCGAAATTCACCGAGGTTGTGTTGGAACAGGGCTTCGGGGATGCGATAGACATGACGCAGGAGGTTGAGCGAGTCGATGACCGGCAGATCCCACCAGAGGGTGGTGCGCTGCCCAAAGACCGCGCCAATGGTCGCCACATAGCGGCTCCGTTCGCGCCAGGGGACAAAGCCGTTGATCGCAATCTCGCCACTGGTGGGGACGAGCAGCCCTGTGAGCATTTTGATAGTAGTGGACTTTCCGGCACCATTGGGGCCAAGATAGCCGACGAGTTCGCCCCGTTGAATTTCAAAGGTGAGATCGTCCACGGCGCGGATCAAGGTGGTGCTGCGGACAACCGCATTGCGCAGCGCGCCGATCATGCCGCCGGCGCGTTTCGCCACGGTGAAGTGTTTGCAGAGTTTTTCGACCCGGATGATGGGGTATGAGTGTGTATGTGACTCTGTTTTTGGCATAGAGGCGGCTCCCTGCGCTAAGTATAAAACTAGGTGCCGGTGCTTTGGTAATGGCGAATGCCAAAGCGCCAGATGATCAGCGAAACCAGCAGGACGAGCAATCCGGCGAGGGGTGAAAGGAAGCGCATCGCGATTGGCATCCCCAGGGGATCGGGTTTGTCGAGAAAATAGAGCGCCGGGTAGTAGTTGAGCAGCGCGGCGGGAAGAATGAAGGTGAAGAATGAGCGCAGCCAATCCGGGTAGATATGCATCGGATAGGAGATCATTTCGCTGCTCCCATAGGTAAAGATGTTCATGACCTCGATGGATTCCACGGTCCAGAAGGTGATGGTGGAACCTATGATAAAGAGGCCGCCAAAGAAGGTGACGATTCCCAAAACGACAAAGGGCAGGTAGATCACTTTGCCCAGCGTCCAGTGGATATGGGTGAGGTTGAGCGCGATGATAAAGATCACTATACCTTGCGCGATGCGCCCGATACGACGCAGCACAAACTCATCGCCCAGCACTTGCAGCGTGATGTTGACGGGGCGCAGCAGCAGTTGATCAAAGGTGCCGCGGCGCACACCACGGCCAAAGTTCGACGGGTCAAAGCCCGCGAAGATCATATCCATCACACCAAAGGAGGCCTCGAGCAATCCAAAGAGAAAGGCAATCTCGCCCAAACGCCAGCCTCCCAGATTCCCAAAGCGTTGGAGGATGAGCGCCAAAGAGACAAAGAAAGTTGCAAGTGAAATCCCGGTTCCCGCCACATCCAGCCAGAAGGAAGCAGGATATTGCAACTGGGAACGGATTTGAATGCTGATTAGGCGCAAGTAGAGCGCCAGATTGTAGGTTAGAGCGTTCAAACGGGTCATGGTTAGCCGCCCTGGATGACGAGCCGGCGTACGCCGCGGTTCAGAACAAGTTGTGCGACGGCTAAGAGGATCACCGACCAGAGGATCTGGTTGAACAAGGCCCAAAGAAGCTCTGGCCCATCGAGCAGACCCAGAAAGATTTGAAGGGGTGTACTCACCATAGACGGGAAGGGAGTGAGTTCGCAGAGAGTGCGAAACCAGTCGGGATAGAGACGAAGCGGCATATAGAAACCGGATAAGACCCAGATGAGGCCAAAGGCAAAGCGGCCAATGCCACGGGCGTTGGGCGTCCAGAAAGCCGCCAGGTTGACCAGGAAACGCCAGCCAAAGCTGACTAACCAGCCGAAAAAGAGCGCCGGAGGCAGGGCTAGCCACTGCCGTGCCGTCTGGGGAAGTGAGAGGTCGACAAAGAGGCCGTAGATGGCGATGATGGTGAAGCCACGCAAGACGATGTTGACCAGAGCGCGGCCTAAGTCTGCTGCCATCCAGAAACGGAGGTAGCTCATGGGGCGCAGCATGTCGGCGGCGACTTCGCCGCTGTTGACGGAGTCCATGACATCCCACCAGCCAAAGATACTGAGATAGGCGATAATCGCCTGGCTGAGCGCGGTGTAGGTGATGGCCTCTTGCAGGGTGACTCCGGCGACTTCTGGGCGCGCATCATAGAGCGCGATCATGACGAAGGCGCGCAGAAGGCCAAAGAAGATATTGGTGGCAAGCCCGGCCCACATCGCCGCGCGATAGGTGAGTTGACGGCGCAGCGCCAGGGAGACAATTTCCCAAAAGAGTCGCATGGTTGTGATGGCGTGGTGGATGGTTGTTGGATGTCAAGAATCGAAAATGATAGCACAAGGGGCCGTTCCCCCCAAATCCGTTAAAATGCACACAGGGTATAATTTGTAAAAAGTATAGGGAAGCACCATCAAAACGAGTGCCGCGGCGATGATGCCCGGACCATCTAGGGGAGTTCGTTATGCAGATTCGAGAAGTGGTTGTGACCGGCCAAAATGAAGTTGAACTTCAGACATGGCAGATCGATGAAACGGCGCTTGCGCCAGATGAGCTGCTGGTCGAAACCGAGGCGACTTTTATTAGCGCAGGCACAGAGCTTGCCAACTATACCGGGCGCGAGCCGCGGGTCTTTTTGCCCAACCAGTGGTGTACCTATCCCTGGCGATCCGGATATGCCAATGTAGGCAGGGTGCTTGCTGTGGGTGCTGGGGTGACGCGTGCCGAGGTTGGGCAGCGCGTCTTTAGCTATGGCAGGCATGGCTCCGCAGTGATCATCAGCCAACAACGTTTGGTCATTCCTGTGCCGGATGGGATGGATGCTACGTTGGCGGCGGCGACGCGCATGGCGGGAGTAGCGTTGACGAGCATCAATGTCGCCGAGATTCGTGATACGCCCTGGGTGGCAGTCTATGGGCTGGGAATGGTTGGCAACCTGGCAGCACAGGCCTTTGGAGTGCGCGGCTGCCGTGTGATTGGGGTGGACCCAGTGGCGTCGCGGCGCAAAGTGGCGGAGGCGTGCGGAATCCCCTTTACGGTGGGGGGTGATAGGGAGGATGCCCATGCTGCGGTGATGGAGATCACCGGGGGAGAGGGGGCCAATATTGCGGTGGATGCGGTCGGGCATAGCGCTGTCGTGATGCAGGCATTGGCGGCAACGGCGCGCTTTGGGCAGCTCATCCTCCTGGGTTCGCCACGCGTGCCTGTGGAGGGCAATTTGACGGAACTGCTGTCGGATGTGCATTTGCGTATGATTACGATGCGCGGGGCGCTGGAATGGTCACTGCCCATTTACCCGGATATTGGCAACCGCCCTTCGCAGTATAGCAAGCAGATGACGATCTTTGAGTGGGTTCAGAATGGCAAGCTGCATGTGGAGCCGTTGATCTCGCACTGCTTGCCGCCAGAGGATATTAAGCAGGCGTATGAGGGGTTGCTGCGCCAGCCGGAGGCGTATACGGGTGTGGCGTTGATGTGGAAGTAGGGTGTGTCAACCAAAAAGAGAAACTCTCCCGGAAGCCTGAAGCTTCCGGGAGGGGTGATGGTTAGGCGTAGACTTTGGCGAGGGATTTTTCTGCGGCTTCGAGGGTTTGGGCGATCTGGGCTTCGGTGTGGGCTGCGGATACGTACCAGATGCCGCGACCGATGAGACGTACACCATTTTCCAGCATGGCAGTGGAAAAATCATTGTAGCGAGCTTTGTCGGCTTTTGTCGCCCAGTCGCGATAGTCGCGCAGGGGTGGCTCCTCTGTGAAGGAGACGTGGAAGGAGCAGGGCAGCCCCTGGACATGCAGCGGGATTTGGAGTCGGCGACCCAGATCGGCCAGGCCTGTCATGAGTTGTGTGCCGAGCTTGTTGATGTGGCGATAGACCGCGCCATTGTCGCGCTCAAGTTCAGCGATGGCCGCGGCAGAAGCTGCCATTGAAATGACGTTGCTGTTAAAGGTTCCAGAGTGATTGACATCCTGAGCAAAGCGAATCATCAGTTCACGCTTGCCCACCAGAGCCGCGTTGGCAAAGCCACCTGCCATTGCCTTTGCAAAGCTGGAGAGATCCGGGGTCACACCGAAATAGCCTTGCGCGCCTGCCAGGCTCAGGCGGAAGCCGGTGATCGTCTCGTCGAAGAAGAGGATCGTTCCGTACTGGTCGCACAGGCGGCGCAGCCCTTGCAGGAAGCCCGGTTCGGGCGGAATGGCTCCGGTGTTGCACATCATCGGTTCGAGCATGATACAGGCGATGCTTTCTCCCTGACGCGCAAAGAGATCTTCGACCAGTGCCAGGTCGTTGAAGGGCAGCACGACGAAATCCTCCAGCGAACTGAGGGTTTGGCCCACGGTTCCTGGGAGGACATTGGGATGCTCGCGTGGCCCTGCCTTGTCGAGCGGCGGGGCGACGCTGATCAATACGTTGTCGAACCAGCCGTGATAGTGTCCCTCGAAGCGCAGGATAAGATTGCGCCCGGTGGCGGCGCGCGCCAGGCGCATGGCGGCTTGCACCATCTCGGAGCCGCTGAGGCCAAAGCGGCAGAGTTCGGCAGATGGCACGATCTCGACCATCTTTTGGGCGACGGTAATCTCTAGTTCATGCTGACCGGCGTAGAGCTGCCCTTTGCGCATGGCGCTGTTCACCGCGTCCAGCACAGCAGGGTGAGAATGGCCCAGAATCATGGGGCCTTGCGACAGTACATAGTCGATGTAGCCGTTACCGTCGACATCGTAGAGCATCGCCCCTTCCGCGCGCTCAAAGAAAAGCGGGTGAGGTTTGCCCAATAAGCGCACATTGCTGCTGACGCCGCCGGCGAGGGTTTCTTGTGCGAGTTCGTATAGTTCTTTAGATCGCTGCCATTGGCTCACGATGGATGGTCCTTTCTGCTGATGGGAACGAAGCTAGGCGCTTGCTCCACCGATTATCAAGGATTTGACGTGGATAATTATCACCCATAGTATGGTACGAACCATTTCACGTCAAGGGTCTGTTGTTTCGCTAGAAGAAACAAAGATTTGTTTCCATTCCAAATAGGAGCCATTCCAAATAGGTAGTGATTGGCAAGAATCAATATGACGACAAAACAGGGAGATATTGAACAGCCTTATGTGGTGAAGCCGGTCTTTAAGGCGCTGCAAGTATTAATCGCCCTCGGTGACGAGCAGCGGTCTTTGACCTTGACAGAGATCTGTCACCGGGTACGGCTGCCCAAAACGACGGTCTTTCGCTATTTGCAGACATTGGCGCAATGTGGCTTTGTGACACACGACCGCCAGGCGGATATGTATCACTTGGGGGCGCGGCTCTTTGAGTTGGGGCAATTGGCGGGTCAGCAATTGCGGATTCGTGATGTGGCGCTGCCGGTGATGGTGGCGCTGCGTGATCGCTTTAACGAGACGGTCAACCTGGGTATTTTGGATGGCTATGATGTTGTCTATGTAGAGATGGTGGAAAGCCATCACTCCTTGCGCATGCAGGCAACGTTGGGAAGTCGCGACCCTGCCTATTCCACAGCGTTGGGGAAGGCGATGTTGGCCTTTATCGATGAGCCGGCGCGCCATCTGCCGGCGCGGTTGATGCCACGAACCACCTTTACGCTGCATACGCGTGCAAGCGTGATGAAGGCATTGGCACAGGCGCGGAAAGAGGGCTATGCATTGGATGATCAGGAAAATGAGGATGGCGCGCGCTGTGTGGGCGCGCCGATCTTTGAGTATCCAGGAAGGGTGACCGCGGCGATTAGTGTTTCTGCGCCTGCATCGCGTCTAGGTCGTGACCAGGTGGGCGATGTTGCAGCGGCACTTTGCGCGGCGGCGGCGACTATCTCGCGCCAGTTGGGCCACGTGGAGACAAGCTTGCCATCATTCTAGCGGGGGGCTGGGTTGCGAATGGTCAGCTCCAAGAAGACCCCGGTGGAGATATTGAGCAGGTTATCCAACCCCATGAGGCTGCCTTGCACTTGCATGGTGGGGGCCAGGCGGGCAGTGGAACCGGCGGGGACAGTCACATCCATCGGCACAGTGGCTAAGCGATTGCCCAGATTACCCCATGTTCCGCAGAAGCCATCATAAAGCTGGAGTTCGCCGCCAACGTGCAGGTTTTCTGTGATTGGCTGGAGTGTGAATTGCAGATCAAAGACGAGCCCGGTTGGGCCGAGTTGTACACACCACTGCTCCTCCTCTGCAAGTGTGTTGCCGCCCAGTACATAGGCGCGTGGTTCCAGGTTCACCGTGACGGGCTGACCGCTGCTCTCGAAGCTTTCGCTGTTGAGTTGTAGACGCAGGGTGGCTTTGCCGTTTATCTCGACGGTACGTGTGACGACGGGAGCGGGAACCAGTGTGGGCGTGACGGTGGGGAGCGGAATCAGCGCGCTGTCGGCGATGACGGCAGTGGGGGTCGAGGTTGGTTCAGTCGCTTGTGCCAGGGATGAGGCCACACGGGTAAGTGCTGCGCTCGATGGTGTGGGCCTGCTGCTGGTGCTGCGGGATGGGGTGACGGTAGGGATCGTGGGTGAGAGGTCTGTGAGCGGGTCTGCGGGAGGTTGGCTGCCCCACCAAAAGCAGCCGACGAGTAATGCAACTAAGCCCAGTCCGATTGGTAACAGCCGTCGGGAAGGCATGATCCCCTTTGGATGGACTTCTCCCGGACTCTGTTCCGGTTCTTCTGCTGTTGGCCTTGTGTCCTGCTCCGCCATTCGGTCTTAAATCTACCTCATCTCCAGGTCGTCGCCGGTAGCCTAACCTGTCACGACGATCATGCTTTATCTATTCTATCACAGCATGACGAGATTCCTCCGCTTTCGGTGCGCGTCGTAGAGGGACGACACTTACCAGGCTATTCAGCCGCGGTCTACAAGGCGGTTGTGACCGGCGATGTAGACCGCGGCGTCGGGTTCAACTATTGACGCAGAAGTGATCGATTAGCTGGCGATAGACATTGACCGCGCTGTGAAGTTGGTCGATGGCGATCCATTCGCCTTTGGTGTGAGCCTGGGCGATGTTGCCTGGGCCGAGGATGACAAGCTGCATGAGGTCTTTGAAGATCGCTGCCTCTGTGCCAAAGGGGACTGTTTCGGCGGCGGGCAGCCCGGTGGCGGCGAGTGCCGCTTGGATGAGCGGCGAGTTGCGGTCAACATAAAACGGCTCATGCAGATACCAGTCAAATTCCAGGTTGTGTTTCTTGGCCGAGGCGATAATTGCCTCTAGTACCTCCTCACGGTGGTCGTCCGGCATGGGGCGAAAGCCGACAGTGCAGACGGTCTTGGCCGCGGTGACGTTGGCAGCGGCATTGCCATCGTTAATGACCATGTTGAAGCCGTTGGTGGGTGGGTCAAATTCGGCGTTTTGAAAGCGCTTTTCACGCTTGACAAGCTGATTCAACTCGGCCATGTCGGCGAGGAAAGGCGCGATGAGGAAGTTCGCCGAGATGCCCTTATCGGTGCTGGTGTGGGCGGCGCGACCGTGGGCTGTGACCCGTACGCGCAGGCCGCCTTTGTGAGCATAGACCGGGCGCATCTGCGTGGGCTCGGCGATGATGCCATAGGTGGGCCAGTTGCCTGCCAGCGATTTTGATTCGGCGACGACCTGCTTGGCTCCCCCATAGCCGATCTCCTCGTCGGCGGTAATGACAACGGTAACAGGGCGGCGCAGTTGGTCGGGAGTGTAGGGCGCGGCGGCAACGATGGAGGCTGCGATCGCGCCTTTCATATCGGCGGCACCGCGCCCGATGATGCGATCATCCTGGATGGTGGGGGTGAATGGCTCCCAGCCGTCAGCGTCCGCCGGTACGGTGTCGGAATGGGAAAACAGGCCGAGGCCACCTTCGCCTGTGCCTTTGCGCGCTATCAAACTTGTTTTGCGCTGATCATCCTCCACGAAGGATAGCTGCTCAAGGTTAAAGCCGCACTCCTGCAAGAGCGTGGCAAGATGACTGGCGATGATTTGGTTGGATTGTTGGCTGGGCGAGGGGATGGCGATCAGCGTTTTGGTTAACTCAACTACATCCGGCACATGGGCCATTATACTCTCCGTCAGTTTTTGATTGGGTGTCGAAATGGTTCGCAGGCGCAAAAGTAGGTGACTGTCACATTCTTCAAGCGCACCTTCCCGCGCTGTGCCTTGATTGCGTGGCAGCCACCCTTTGATGAATTGTAAGGCATGACTTTCTATTGAATGGCGTCACCGCTCTTTTGGTCAAAGAGGTAGATCTTTTGAGGGTTGAAGTCCATGTAGACTTGCTCGCCAAAGCTTGCGCGGAATTCGGGATCGGTGCGGACGATGACGTAGGCTTTTTCCACTTCGACGGTGAGAAAGACATCGGAACCCAGAGGTTCTTCTACATAGACGCTTCCGGCGATGCCGGGGCCGTTGTGGCTCACGCCGATGGTTTCCGGGCGCACGCCGAGGGTGACGGAGCTGCTGCGCCCTTGTTCTTGTAGGCGCTGAGAGAGGCGCGGCGGGATGGGATAACGCAGCACACCGCGCGTGAAGTAGGTGGTTCCGTTGTCGTGGACGATTTCACCGTCGACAAAGTTCATGGGTGGACTGCCGATGAAACCGGCGACAAAGACATTGGCGGGATGGTAATAGACCTCGTCGGGCGTGCCAAACTGCTGCAACTTGCCGTGGTTCATGATGGCGATGCGGTCGGACATAGTCAGGGCTTCGGCTTGATCATGGGTGACATAGATGAAGGTGCGTTCGATGTCATGGTGGAGCCGCTTCAACTCGGCGCGCATACTGACCCGCAGTTTGGCATCCAGGTTACTGAGTGGCTCGTCGAGCAAAAAGCAAGCCGGTTCGCGCACAATGGCGCGGCCCAGGGCGACGCGCTGGCGCTGACCACCGGAGAGATCGCGCGGTTTGCGCTGGAGCAGCATTTCGATCCCCAACATTTTTGCTGCCCACTGGATGCGCCGCTCGATTTCCGGGCGCGGGATACGCATCATTTTAAGCGCAAAGCCGATATTCTCATAGACATTCATGTGTGGATAGAGCGCATAGCTTTGGAAGACCATCGCAATGTCACGGTGGTTGGCGGGCAAATGACCGACCGAATCATTGTCGAAGAAGATCTTGCCGGTGCTGACCTTTTCCAGACCGGCAATCATGCGCAGGGTGGTGGTTTTGCCACAGCCGGAAGGCCCTACGAGCGTGACAAACTCCTTGTCCTGGACATCGAGGTTCAGGGTATCCACGGCGACAAAATCGCCAAAGTTCTTGCAAACCTGCTCTAAATAAACACGCGCCATAGTTGCTGCTCCTAGCCCTTAACGGCACCCGCACCGATGCCGGAAATGATCATGCGTTGGAAGATGAGCGCCAGCACGAGTGGCGGGATGACAGCCAGGACCGCTGACGAGGTGAGGAAGCCATATTCTTGACCGAGTTCGGTACTGAGTTGTGACACCAAGACGGGCATGGTACGCGCATCGGGTGTTTGAATCAGGATCATGGCATAGAAGAATTCACCCCAAGAGGCCATGAAACTGTAAATCCCTACGGCAATGATGCCGGGGAGCGAAACAGGCAGAATGACCCGCACCATTGCCTGGAACCAGTTACAGCGGTCAACGCGGGCGGCGTCTTCCAGATCGCGCGGGATAGTCTGGAAGTAGTTCTTGAGAATCCAGACCGAATAGGGAAGGGTAAAGGTCATGTACATCAGGATTAAGCCCCACGACTGGTTGAGCGCGCCGATCCGGCGCAGAACCAAGTAGACCGGGAGAATGAGGGCCAGCGCAGGCACCATGCGCGTCAGGAGGTAGAGGACGAGCAGGGTGGTTTTGCCACGAAATTGGCTGCGGGCAAAGGGATAGGCCGACAGTGAGCCGATGATGATGTTGAGAAAGGCGACAGAAAAGGCGATGACGATGCTGTTGCGGAGGGCGATGGGTACGGCATTGACGACGCCGCCGATGGTCAGACGGCGCTCCTCGCGCAGCGTATTGAGAATGTCAGGGTTCCAATAGGCCGAATAGTTCATCAACGTCGGTTCGTGTGGAATCCAATGGGGTGGGACGGACATTGTCTCTTCGCTGGTCATGAAGCTGCTGATGACGATCCACGCAAAGGGGCCTGCGATATAGAAAAAGGCGATGATAGCGGCAATGTAGATAAAAATCTGCTTCCACGGTAGGGACAATTTGTAGATGGAACCGCTGAGGCTGCCTGTGGTGGGCTTTTCGGGGACTGCGCTCATTGCTCGATCTCCCCCCTCTTGTAGAGAATGCGAATGTAGATCAGGCCGATGATGAGGGTGATGAAGGTGAGGATATAGGCATAGCTGTTGGCTGTGCCGAAGTCCAGCGCATCAAAGGCCTTTTTCCAGGCGGTGAAGGTGACGACACGCGTCGAATCCCCAGGCCCGCCGCCGGTCAGGACATAGATGAGGTCAAAGACGCGCAGCCCACCCATTGTGGCGAGAATCATGATGATCATGATCGGCTGCGCCAACCAGGGGAGCGTGATATGGCGGAAGCGGCTCCACATGCCGGCGCGGTCTACAGTAGCAGCCTCATAGAGATCGCTGGGAATCCCTTGCAGCGCAGCCAGCAGGACGATGGTGTTAAAGGGCAGCGCGTTCCAAACTTGCACAAAGATCAGGGCCGCCATTGCCATGTTGGGGTCAAAGCCGACCCAAGATTTGTACTCATCGATGACACCCATTTGGAGCAGCAAGCCATTGAGCACGCCAAAGCGGGGGTTGAAGATCCATTTCCACATGACGCCTGCGATGACGCCGGGGATGGCCCAGGGGAGCAGCATGATGCTACGCAGAATACCGCGCCCTAAGAATTTTTCGTTGAGGAGCAGCGCCAGCAGCACACCCGTGAGCACCTCGAAGATGAGCGCACCAAAGGTGAAGGTCGCGGTCACGCGCAGCGACACCCAAAATTCAGCGTTGCCCAGAACCGCTGTGTAGTTATCCAGCCCAATGAAGCGGATGTCATTGGGTTGGCGCAGATTGTATTTTTGCAGGCTAATCAGGAAGGAGTAGCCGATGGGGAAGGCGGAGATGATCAAAAGCGCCAGAATCATGGGGCCATTCATGAGATAGGCGCGCACCTCTGGGCTTTCATTGAAGCGCATCCGCCATGATTGCCATCTGCTGAGTTCGCGTCCGCCCGTTGGGGCAGGCAGTGGCTTGATACTGACGCCACCCGCGGGGCTGAGATTCTTGTCGATCATAAGCTAGTCTGCCCTGGTCTGGTCTAGGAACGGTCATTTACGACGGGGCTGTGTGTTGGCATTGCCCGGTTAAGAGAAACGCCAACACACGAATTCTGCGCTAGGGATGGGCGCGAACTAGGACGACTCGTAGCTGGTGCGTAGTTCTCGCCATTTGTCGGCCATCGCCTTCGTTGCTTCGGAAGGCGAGATCTGCCCCAACATGGCCTTGTGCCATTCGGCCTGCATGAGGTTGTCCCATTCGGAGTACCAGGGGGCGTCCAGGCCCTTGCGTGGGACAGCGGTAGCCTTTTGTTTGGCGAAGAGTTCCGGGTCGCCCCAGGCATTTTCGCCTTCGACAATGTCAGGGTCGGTGGCTAGGGATTGGTAGGCGAAACCAAGACCAAAGCGGCTGTGCCACTGTTTGGCTGTCCAGTATTCACCCGCCGCGTTTTTGCCACCTGCGAAATATTGGAGGCGGAAAGCTGCTTCCTGATCGGCGGCTGTGGCGTTGACCGTGTACTGCCGTGTCCAGGTAACTGCGCCCAGCCCTGCGCCCTCAAAACCTGGCATGAGCATGGCCCTAAAGACCTTTTCACCGGCGACAGCCGCCGGGGTCTGTTCGGGGTCGTTGAAACGGCGCAGGTCATAGCGGTTGGCGCTCTGGAAGACGCTGTTTCCGGCCTGGAAGATTAAGTCGCTATCCGCATCGGCCATTTCCAGATTGGCACGATCCATGATCTCCAAGTCGTTGATGGCAGCAACGGTCCACGCGACAATCTCTTCCACGACAGAGCCGGGTTGGTCGCAGATCGGTTCCGAGTTGTCATCGATCCAATCGCCCTGGCTGCCATAGACCAGAGAGTACATGATCTCTTTGAAGTTGCTCTCTTGATTGATCCACATGCCAAGCGGGTAGTCAGACATGCCCTGGCTCTTGATTGCGACACACATATCAGCCAGTTCACCCAATGTCTCCGGCGGCGCATCAAAGCCTGCTTGTTCCAAGAGATTGGCGTTGTACATGAAGGTGTGGAAGTCGGTGTAGTAGGGAAGACCAAAGAGATCCCCTTCCGATCCCATTGCTGCCAGGTTGCCAGGGTACATATCATCAACCAGAGCCTGCACCCCCTCTTCATCACCCACCGGACGGATGAAGCCTGCTGAGGAAAAGCCTGCTCGGTCGTCATCGCGTGTCACAAGCACATCGCATTGTTCCCCGGCAGCCAACAAGGTGATCTGCTGCTTGTAATCGGAGAGCATACGATATGACGCATCAATATCGGGGTTTTCCTTCACGAATTCCTGGATCACGGGGTCATACCACTCAACAGCATTCCAGCCTGTAAAAACCAACGTAGGATTGGCCGCGGCGGGGGCAGCACCCGCTTCCGCTTGCGTAGATCCGGTGGTCGGGGCGGTTGCAGGAGCACAGGCTGTGAGTAGACCGATGCCGGATGCGACTGCGGATAGGCGCAAAAACTCACGCCGTGTCACCAAGTGTGTGCCCAGGTGTGTGCGGTGAGACACTTTCTCAGCTCCTTTCGTGGGGACGAACGTCGATAGTGCAGAAGAGGGATTGGGACTGTGGCTGTGATCACATAAAGACCACCCCCTGACCGAAGAAACCTGTGGTGTGGTGAGACTATGGATTTAGGCAGTTGCGTTACAAACTCAAGCCGGATGTGCCGGCGCAACGAAGGGAAGTGCGCATCGTTGTGGTATTGGCTAACGAAGCGCGTCGGACTATGGGATAGCAAGTTGCTGCCGGGTGATGCTGTGACTGGTCTGACCATTTAGCATGATCATGACTCGTCTGCTGCCAAAGCGTAACAGACTTTGTAGATGACGTCAACCGCGTTTTTTGTGCTTTTTAACTGCGATACATAAGTGAATGATTCGCTTGGTGGATTAGCTGTGCTTTGCCATGCGGTCATAGAGGACGACATTGGCGACTGCGGCCAGGTTAAGCGAGTGGTTGGCGGGGATATAGACAATGTCGCGGCACCAGTTGAGAACATCCGGGCCGAGGTCGCCATCTTCTGGGCCGAAAATATAGAAGGCGCTTTGGGGATGATCATAGTCGGGGAGGGAGATGGCGTCGCTGCGTCGCTCGACGGCAACCGGAACACAGTGGTATGGAACCACTTGGTGGAGGTCATCAACCTGGAGCAGTGGAAAGTGAAGATATGCGTCGGCGGTGTCCGTGGATTGCACGCGATAGCGTTTGCCTTGCACAGCGACCATCGCTGCTCCAAAACAAAAGGCTGCGCGCAAGACACCGCCGACGTTGCTCAGGTTTTTGGGGTTGTAGAGACCGATGGCGGCATAGCCCACACCACTCCAGGTCGCCGAAAGCGCGTGGCGCATACTGGATGTCATTTAGCCTGGACTCGAGACCGTCATGCGCCATTCTCGGTACCAGTTGGCGAACTGCCACCAACTGCCAAGACTGTCCTCCTTAAGCGCCCTATAAAGCTGGCGTTGAAAGCTCAATGCCTGGTCAGGATCAAGCCAATAAGTGCGCCCTGGTTTGCCATGCAAACCAGGAATCACGAGCCATTGATCGCCTGCATAGGCGAGCGTGTGGCGCGCGGCATTGCCTCCGTTCGGATCCACGAGATGTACATGGATGACCGCTTCGGCACCTGACAGTAGCCGCACCCAGTTGCGCCGGACAGTGGGCGACCGTAAGGCTGCGCGCGTCAGTGGTGTAAAGAGAATCTGGACGATGCGCCATGATTCATGCGCGTCGAAATTGCCATCACTGGCGAAGTGTATCAGGTTGGCGACATTCTCTTCTTTGAGCGGGACGACAAATTCGACATCCGCATCAATGCCGGCATGGAAGGTGAAGGCATTGCCATCATTGATGACAGTAAATTCCTCTTTACTGCCGTCAACGGTGACGCCGGCTTTGCTAAAGACATCGCGGAAATAGTCCACCACTTCGGGCGTTTGGACAATGGTGGACCACATTCCCATCGAGCTCTGTTTTGAAGCGGGACTACCAGCCGTCGAACCCTCGACGGCTGGTGTGGTGACTGATTCACTCAACCTGTACCTCCTTTTACACTCCAGACTGAACCGGATGTATAGGTGTTGCGTTCTGATGTGAGGAATTCTACCACTTCTGCAACTTCTTCCGCATCCGAATAACGGCCAATGGCATTGCCGGGGTTGGCGAGAAATTCGGGCGTGAAGCGCGGCACGACCATATTGGTCAAGGCACGACCTGGCTCGACACCGTTGATAAAGACGTTCTGCTTGGGATAGGCGTTGCCGAGGGCCCCGATGAAGGAATAGACAGCCCCTTTGGAGACGCCATAGGGTACTTGATTGGTGGCTCCGTGGCGTGCTCCCGAAGTAATTGTAACACAACGGCCCCAGCCCTGGTTGAGCATATGGGGAATGGCGGCTTGGTGGGCGTGATAGACGCCGTATAGGTTGATCTTGAGCACCTTGTCGAATTGTGCCGCGGACTGCTCTAGGAAGGGCGCTTCCTTGCCCAGGATACCGGCGCAGCAGACCAAAATATCGAGGCGACCAAAGTTGGCGACGGTCTGTTCAACGAGGCTTTGGACTGCTGCCTCGTCAGTGACATCGGTGGGGATATAGGCTGCTCGCTGGCCCAATGCCTCGATCTCTTTAACGACTGCGTGACCATCATCCACTAGATCAGCGATGACGATGTCGCGGCCTTCTTCAGCGATGCGTAGGGCGGAGGCGCGCCCGATGCCATTTGCGCCTCCGGTGATGAGGGCAACGCGGCGTTCTTTGGGCGCAGCAAAACGAAGATTCGACATAACAAAAAAACAGCCCTTCTAGGGGTGTGAATTGAGAAATACTTCTATCATCTACCCTCCCGGAAGCTCCAAGCTTCCGGGAGGATTATGGTGCTAATTTGCGCGCGCTTGCGGCTCCTCGTTGGCGTCGAGGACGCGGATGCCGAGTTCGCGCGCGGTGTTGTGGAAGAGTTCGGAGACCATTGGCAGCTCGTCGGTGTTGTTCCCTTCGGAGATGACCGGGAAGTCTGGATTTAACTCCTCCATGCGGCGGAAAAGGGTCTTGAAGTCCATCGTGCCTTTGCCTGGGCAACCATCTTGCAGATGGACGCACAGCTTGTTTTCGACCCAAATGTCTTTAGCGTGGCAACTGACAATGTGCTTGCCCAAGAGGTCAAAGTGGTGGTTGAGCGCACGTCCTGTGTCAAAGACGGTGTCCAGGTTGATCCAGTTGGCAGAATCATAGTCACAGCGCACCCAGGGTGAGTTTACCTCGTCCAACACTTCCAACGCTGTTTCCGCATCCTTGAGCGTGACCAGTTGGTGGCTTTCGAGGCTGAGATAGACACCCGCATCTTCGGCGGCTGATTTGCATTCGTTGAGCGTCTTGACCAATTGGCGCTTGGCTTCCGGCTTCCAGTTATCAGGATGGGGAAACCAGGGACCGGCAGGATTCATGGAACCAGGGCCGGTGTCGATGCCGCGTGACCCCATCCAGCCGGCGAGTCGCAGCGCGGCTTGGATGGTGCGGACAGCCTCGGCGCGTGCGCTTTCGTCGGAGGTGACCATGTTCTGCCAGTAGCCGGTGGATTGATAGAGGCGCAGTCCTTCGTCTGCCAAAAGGTCACGAAGCCGTTGGGCCTGGGCTTTGGTGGCGGTGTGGGGATCGTTTCTGCGAAAGCGGGTGAAAATTCCGCTGAAGCCGAGGCTGCGTACGCGGCGACACATCTCTGGGGTTATATCGTCCATATTTTCGGGGAGAAAACATCCACTCATGCCAAATCGCATGATACCGAGCCTTTCTAATGTGTGAATCAGGTAATTAGTTGCCTACCACCGGGTCGACGGGTGATTTTGTAAGTTCTTCGATGCCGTTTTCAGTGAGTAGAAGCATGTTTTCAAAGCGAGCGCCGCCCAAGCCAGGAATATAGACGCCCGGTTCACAAGAAAAGGCGTCGCCAACCTGGAGTACATCGTCACTGCCTTCTGCGACGCGCGGCAGGTCGCCGCCCAGGCCCAAGCCGTGGGAGATATGGTGGGGGAAGTATTTGCGCCAGCCTTTGCGCTGCATGAGGTCGGTGGTGATGCGATAGAGGTCGGGGCTGGATGCACCGGGACGCATGGCCGCGACCGTATCACGGTATGCCTCTTGTACTGTGTCGATGAGTTCACGCTGGGCCGCGCTGCCTTGACCGACGATAGCGGTGCGGGTTTGGTCGCCCAAATAGCCCTGATAGCGAATTGCCATATCCACCAGGAGCATGTCGCCGGATTCGATCACGCGGCGTGGAGCATAGACCCAATCGCCAGTGCCCTGGTAGGCTGTGGCAAGCCCGACGGCGACTTGGAGACTGGCTTCTTCGGCGCCGGCTTCAAGCATGGCGGCGGCAGATGCGGCGGCGATGGCGCGCCCGCTCACACCGGGGCGAGCCGCGGCAAAAGCGGCGACCATGCCCAGGTCGGAGATACGTGCCGCCTCGCGCATGATCTCGATTTCGGCAGGCTCTTTGGTGCGGCGCAGGATTGGCCCCCATTTGTTGTCGAAGACCAATTCGACATCGGGCAGATGGCTGCGTAGGTTCTTTTCCGTCTCGCTTCCCATACTATCCAGCACCAGACGACGATAGCCGCGCTGCGCGATCTGGTCGATGAGCTGAGTCTGGGCAGAGGGGGAACCGACTTCGGTCGGGGCAATCTCATAGTTGGGGAGATGCTCGACGCAGGCATAGTAGAAGGCAGGACCCGGAAAAATCACTTGAGCATCCGCGGACAGGAGCATAAAGGCCGCATTGGGCAGATCGCTGACGGGTTCTGCGCTGTCTGTCCAATAGAGTTGGTTGGGACGCTGCGTGGCAATATAGGCGTCATAGCCCGCACTGCTCAAAGCAGTGGTGAGGCGAGTTAAGCGGTCGGCCATGTTTATCCCCAATCACCTGAGAGAAGGATGGAATCCAGATAGAGAAAGGCGCGTTTATCGATATCGGTCTCGACAAAAAAGACTGTATTGAGCATACACCATAAGTTTGCCATTGCGGGCATCCGCATGGGGTTGATGGAGGCTAAATCATAGACACGGTTGTTACATTGCAGCGTGCCAAAGCCCCATGTCGAGAGGTCAAAATCGAGGCGCAGATAATACCAGTTTTGCTTGGTGGCAATTTCGTTGTAACAGAGCAGTTGGTTGGCTCCGGGAATATCCTCCCAGCCTTCGGGCGCTAGGTGGAAATGGGATTTGGTCTTGCCGCTGCCACCGATGTCGGCAAAGGCTTCACGCTTGGATTTGAACTGCCACTTGCCGACGTGTTCGCCATTGAGCGCGTTGAGGTAGCGGACGTGGGGCATGACTCGTTCGGCGGCGCGGTCGCCATTGTCGATGTCTTGCAGGTCAAAGAGCACGCCAAAGGCGCGTACGTCAGTCTCGGAGAGGCGCAGTTCAGATGCTTCCGGCTTGAAGGTGAAATAGGCTTCCAAGCGGACGGGGCCAAGTTGGCGAAAGGTAAGGCGCTTGATGGCTACAGCCAAACTGCCTGCTTCGGGACGCGTTGCCAGCTTCATGGCATAGTTCCCCATCATCGAACCGTCGGTTCCTGTGTCCCAAACGGTGACGTTGGAGAGCATGGGGCCGCGCAGTCCCCGGTATTCGGGCAGCATGGTATTGAGGGAACCTTCATAATTGCCGACGAGGGATGTCCAGCCTTGTGGGCCGTTGTCAAAATCATCGTAGGCAATGATACGAGGCAGCGGGTCAAAACGGCTGAGGCGCGGGTCGGCGCGCAAAAGCGCTAACCGTAGATCTTCATTCACAACGCATTGTCCTTTTGCTACATGAGTGGTTGCTACATGAGTGGATCAGGATCATTGGGGCCGCATGGATGGGTTGATGGTGCGGGCAAACTCTGGCTGTCGATTGTATGGTTGTGGAGGGGCATAGCATCCTATGTCCCTCCACTGTTTGAGCAGGCTCGATAGGGTTAGGCTACTGCCTTGAGCTTTTCAAAATAGTGCTTGCGAAACTTGGCGACTTTGGGGGCAATTATCATCTGGCAATAGGGCTGATAGGCGTTGTTGGCGAAGTATTCCTGATGATAATCCTCGGCCTCGTAGTAGTTGGTGATGGGCGTGACTTCGGTGACGATGGGCCTGGGCCAGAGTTTGGCCTGATTCACCTCATTGATCACCTCACGCGCCACTTTCTCTTGTTCGGGCGAGTGATAGAAGATGACCGAGCGATATTGTGTGCCTACATCGTTGCCTTGCCGGTTGAGCGTGGTCGGATCGTGGATGGTGAAGAAGATCTCCAACAATTCACGGAATGAGACAACGCTGGGGTCAAAGGTGATGCGGACGACTTCGGCATGG
Organism: Caldilineaceae bacterium; assembly: GCA_020846635.1. Taxonomy (GTDB): domain Bacteria; phylum Chloroflexota; class Anaerolineae; order Caldilineales; family Caldilineaceae; genus QEUY01. Next base: position 43,468 of record JADLDO010000054.1, on the reverse strand, counting down.
CCCGTATTGCCGCCACAAACGGCGCGGTAGCTGGGATTCTCCAAGTGGCCCCCGCTGTAGCCTGACTCTACGCTGATGACCCCGCGCAACTGGTCATAGACTGGTTCAAGACACCAAAAACAGCCACCACCCAGGGTAGCGACTTCGATTGTATTTTGGGGGCTGTTTTGGGTCGTGTTAGGCTGTGCTTCCTGCCCATTGGTCTGCATAATGTACCCTCGCGTGGTTCCCCGGTGGTTTTGACCGGGTCTAGTGCGCCGCCGGCATCGACGGGCGCGTTTACTCCTTCAGCACCAAGTATACTATCACAGTAAGTTGGGCGTCGTCAGGTAGCTTACCGACGAGGCGCAGCCATCCCCCAAACTGGCTGACGCGTGCAAAGGTGAGTCCCTCTTGTGGGGAGAGCGGGATAACGGTTCCTTCATCGCACCAATGGATGCCATCCGGCGAAATCTGTACCTGTGCCACAATATCGCCAGGCATATTGGCGGCTTCGAGGACGCGCACGAAGTAAATCGCTTCGGTCGCCCAGGCTGCTTCATAGGGTTCGATGCTAAACTCGCCTTGCCAGGTGACGTTGCGCTCGATGACTGCGGTAAAACTTTGACGCATAGGTTACTCTCTCATTCGTAGTTTGCTCTGTCTGAGGACAGGGCAGGTAACGATTTGCATCCAGAGGACAGCCATAAGGGATGCCCCTATGGGCTGCGATTCTCGTTTGAGTCAGGCGCGTTTGAGCCAGACGGCCATTTGGCCCAGGCCGCGATGCGCCCAGAGGTGGTATGGGATCAGGGTCAAACGCTCGTTGCCCAACTCTGCACTCAGCGTGACGCACCCTCCCAGGAGTTCCGGCTCGAAGGTGGGGCGCAGTTCGGCATGATCGGGCAGGTGATAGCTGTCCATGTCACCGGCATTGTCGATTTCCTCAGCGCAATAGACGACGGGGCCGCGCTCGATTGCCACGCGCCCGGCGTTGTCCTTGAGATTGGAGTGGCTGCTGACGCGGCGGACAGGCATCGGCAGGCTGAGATGCACCTTGTCACCTGGCTGCCAGGTGCGTTCGATGCGCGCATAGCCCCGTTCCAGGTCAATGGCAGCAGGCGCGCCGTTGATCGTTAGCTGTGGTGGCGGGCTGCCGGAGTCCAGATAATGATAGAGGTCACTGGGTACCGGCTCGTTGCGCGCCCAGCCGGGGATGCGAAGATAGAGCGCAAAACGCTGGGGGCTGGACGGCTCGACGGTCAGCGCGATCTCGCCATCCCAGGGATAATTGGTGGTCTGCTCGATGCGTACTGGGCCTGTGGGCAGGTCGATGGTGGCGCTGCTGCCGATATACAAGTTGACGTAAATATTTGTACCATCGTGGGCGTAGGCATAACCGGGCAGCGAAGGCAAGAAGCGTACCACATTGGAGGGGCAGCAAGAGCAGTCGAACCAGGGCTGCCGTTCGAGCGAGTGGCGGTTGAAATCGAACTTGCCATCAAAGGCGAGCGGGTTGACGTAGAGAAAAAGGTTGCCGCTGAGCGCGATACCAGAGAGAAAGCCGTTGTAGATCGTGCGTTCCAGCACATCAATGTAGCGGCTGTCGCCGTGGAGCAGGAACATGCGTTGGTTCCACATGGCGTTGGCGATGGCGGCGCAGGTCTCCGCATAAGCGGTGAGGTTGGGCAGTTCATAATCATCGCCAAAGGCTTCCCCCTGATGACGCGCGCCGAGACCACCCGTGATGTAAAGCTTGCGCCCTACAACATTCTGCCAGATGGTGTCAATCGCCTGGATATAGGCGGCGGTATCGGTGAGCGTGGCGACATCCGCCATGCCGGAGTACATATAGCCTGCGCGCACAGCATGGCCCACAGCTTCTTGTTGATCGACAACGGGCAGGTGATCCTGCATGTAGCCGGGGTCGCCGTGGGCGACATAGAGGTCGCGACCGTGGGCGTGGCCGCGCTCATCCAAGAAGAACTTGGCGAGGTTGAGATAACGCGGATCGTTCGTGACCTGATAGAGCTTGACCAAACCCATTTCGATCTCTTGATGACCGGGGACGTCGGTACGCTTGCCAGGGCCAAAGACGCTGTCGATCAGGTCGGCGTTTTTGATGGCAACATCGAGTAGTGTGCGTTTGCCGGTGCTGTGATAGTGGGCGACGGCTGCTTCGTAAAGATGGCCCACGTTATAGAGTTCGTGGCTGATACGCGTATTGGCCCAGCGGGTCAGCCCCTCGCGATCTGCTTGCAGACGTTCCGGTGTGCCATTGCGCTCGGCGATGGTGCGGGCGGTATAGAGATAACCGTCCGGCTCCTGCGCGGCGGCGATCTGCGCGATGAGGTCGTCTAGGTAGCGGTCAAGTTCGGGGTCGGGGTAGAGATTGAGCGAATAGGCTGCGCCTTCGATGATCTTAAAGACATCGGAATCATTGAAGAAGATGCCTTCGTGGTCGCCTTCCATCCAACCGGCGGCTTTGGCAAAGTTGGTGATGCGTCCGGTCTCTTCGCATTTTTGGAAGTCGTAGGGGATGGTGACCAGGCGGTTGGTGGTGATGCGCGGCGACCAAAAGCTGTAGTCAATGGTGACAGAGGTGAAGGGAACCGGATTGTATTGGTAGGTGACGTGCGTTGACATGGGTTTTGTTTTGAATAAGTAGTCTAAATAATAGATGGATTTCGCTTACCCCTCCCGGAAGTTCAGAAGCTTCCGGGAGGGGTGTTGTGCGTTATTTTTTTGCAGCGGACTTGAAGTTGGCGGCGCGCAGTGTTTTGAGCGCGGCATCGGCTCCAGAGAGGACAAAGCCCAGGTCGCTGCCTGCGGTAACAAATTGGAAGCCCAATTCGGCGCGGTTGACGGCGTCGGTCACGGAACGTCCTGCGATACCGGGAATCTTGCCGGTATTCTCACAGGCTTTGAGTACCTTTTGGAGCGCGTTGGCATGTTCCTCGCGCTCGTCCATCTTGCTTGGGTGGAAACCCAACGTGAGCGCAAGGTCAGAGGGGCCAACCCAGCAGCCATCGACGCCAGGGGTTGCCAGGATTGCTTCGGCGTTTTCGACCGCTTGAGCCGTTTCGATCTGGACGGCGACGAAGATCTGGTCATCGATCCAGTCGGAGTAGTCACTGCCATAGGCGCGGGCGCGTCCCCAGCCCCAGGAGCGCTGGCCTGTGGGTGGAAAGCGACAGGCATCAGCGACGGCCTTTGCATCTTCGGCGGTATTGACCATCGGCACCACAATTCCCATCATGCCCTCATCAAGCAGCCGACCGATGAGGCCGAAGTCGTTGTGAAGCACGCGCGCCATCGGCGTGGCAGCTCCGCCGCGCATGGCGATCAGTGCGGCGATGGTGGCGTCGTCGCCCCAGGAACCATGCTGACGATCCAGGAGAATGAAGTCGACGCCGGTATCGGAGATGGCTTCGGCGCTCAGCGCAGAACCAAGCGCAATTGAAAAACCAAAGGCGGGATTACCGGCGAGCATGGTCTGTTTGGCGGTATTCGTTTTCATTGAGTCACTCCAGACTATTGGGTGGATCAGACTAAGACATGAATTGGATAAATGCTATTCACGCACGCCGTTGAGCGTCAATTCGGCGGCGCGATGGCAACTAACATGGTGGTTGGGGCTAATCTCAACCAATTGCGGGGTTTCGGTCTTGCAGCGTTCAACGGCATAGCGGCAGCGTGGATGGAAATAGCAGCCGGAGGGCGGATGCGCGGGATCGGCGACATCGCCTTCGAGAATAATGCGCTGCGAACGCAGCCGCGGGTCGGGTTTGGGCACGGCAGAGAGCAATGCTTCTGTGTAGGGATGGCGTGGCTGGTGGAAGAGTTCGGTTGTGGGAGCAACCTCTACCATCTTGCCCACATACATGACCGCTACGCGATCACTGACATGCTTGACCACGCTGAGATCATGGGCGACAAAGAGATAGGAGAGTCCCAGTTCGTTTTGCAGGTCGAGCAGCAAATTGACGATTTGCGCCTGCACCGATACATCGAGTGCCGAGACCGGCTCATCGGCCACAATGAGGGCCGGATTGAGCGCGAGGGCGCGGGCGATGCCGATACGCTGGCGCTGCCCGCCACTAAACGCATGGGGATAGCGATTGAGATATTGCTGCGGCAGTTGCACCAACTCCAGCAGTTGTTTGACACGCTCGCGTCGCTCCTCCGTGCTGTGCATGCCATTGACCAACAGGGGTTCGCTGACGATGTCGAAAATTGTCATGCGCGGGTTGAGCGATGAATAAGGATCTTGAAAGATCATCTGCATTTCGCGGCGCAACGGGCGCAGTTCGCCTTTGGAGAGTTTGGCGACATCGAGTATCTGGTGATTGTCGCTGTGAAACTTGATCTCTCCAGAGGTTGGGTTGAGGGCGCGCAAGATGCAGCGGGAGGTGGTCGTTTTGCCACAGCCGCTTTCGCCCACCAGGGAAAGCGTTTCGCCTTTGCGAATGGAAAAGCTCACATCATCCACAGCGCGCACATGGCCGACGACCCGGCGCAGAATACCTTTGCGTATGGGAAAGAACTTGCGAAGGTTCTTGACTTCAAGCAAGGGCTTTAGCCCAGAATTCTGCCCTGGGTTTGATGATGTCGTGCCGTTGGTGGGTTGGGTCGGAGTTGGTTGAGTCGCCATAGGTTTTTAGGAATGGTAAAGAAAGCAGCTTACAAATTGATCCGGCGCAACCGGCAAAAGCTCCGGGGTGCGTACGTCACAGGTGCCGCGCATAAATTCAGGGCAGCGGGTGTGGAATGGGCAACCATGAGGCCGGTTGTAGGGATGGGGGATTGAGCCGGCGATGGTGGTGAGCTTGGTGCGCGGCTCTGCCAGAATGCTGGGAATGGATTGCAGCAATGAACGGGTGTAGGGATGTTTTGGATCATGGAAGATTTGATCCACCGGCCCGCGCTCCACCACGCGGCCAAGATACATGACCACAACATCATCGGCTGTCTCCGCAATCACCCCCATGTCATGGGTAATGAGAATGATGGCGAGTCCTCGTTCGTCTTGGATTTTGCGCATGAGTTCGAGGATTTGCGCCTGGGTTGTCACATCCAATGCCGTGGTCGGCTCGTCGGCAATGAGGATTTTGGGATCGCTGGAAAGCGCCATCGCGATCATGACACGCTGGCGCAGCCCACCGCTGAGTTGAAACGAGTATTCGTCAATGCGCCGTTCAGGTTTGGGGATACCCACCAGGCGCAGCAGTTCGATGGCGCGGTTGCGGGCTTCTTTGGCCGACATATCACTGTGCAGGCGAATGGCTTCGATGATCTGGTTGCCAACGGTGTGATAGGGGCTAAAGGAGGTCATCGGTTCTTGGAAGATGAGCGCAATATCATCGCCGCGGATCGAGCGCATTTCTTCGCCATTGGCGTCGAGCTTGGTCAGATCGACCGTCTGGAACTGGCCTGACGATCCTTGTCGACGGAGCCAGATGGCACCGGATTCGATGCGCCCAGACCCTTCGACAATGCGGAGGATGGAACGGGCGGTGACACTCTTGCCACAGCCGCTTTCGCCGACAATGCCCAGGGTCTTGCCTGCAAAGACATCAAAGGTCGCACCGTCCACAGCGCGAACGATGCCTTCATCTTGATAGTAATAGGTGCGTAAGTCCTGGACTGAGAGCACCGGTTGGTCGGCTATGGGTGTTGCTTGTGCGGGTATCGCTTTTTGAAGCATGGAGGTTCCTATTAACCGTAGGGGTCGGCGGCGTCGCGCAGACCATCGCCCAGGAAGTTGAAGGCGAGTACGGCAATGATGACAGGGATGGCGGGATAGAGCAGCCACGGTGTAATGGCGACGGCTTGAATGTTTGAAGCTTGTTGGAGCAAAACGCCCCAACTGACTGCTGGCGCGCGCAGCCCCAAGCCGAGGAAACTCAGCGAGGTTTCGGCGATAATCATGGCAGGCAGAGCCAGCGAGGTCGCGGCAATGATGTGACTGAGGAAGGATGGGACCATGTGACGGAAGATGATGCGTAACTGGCTGGCCCCGGCTAGCTCGGCGGCGGTGACGAAATCCTCTTGTCGTAGTGACAAGAACCGGCCACGCACCACACGCGCCATCGTCGTCCATCCGATTAAAGCAATGATCAGGGTGATGAAAAAGTAGATGCGGGTGATGGGCCATTGCGAGGGCATGCCTGCCGCAAGCGCCATCCACAGGGGGATGGTCGGAATAGAGCGGACGATCTCGATGATACGCTGGATGATGCTGTCGAGCCAGCCGCCATAGAGACCGGATAGGCCGCCAAGCAGGATGCCCAAAAAGAGGCTGAGCGCGACACCAACCAAGCCAATGGTCAGCGAGGTGCGTGTGGCGAGCATCAGCCGCGAGAATACATCGCGCCCCTGTATATCGGTACCCATGAGGAAGATTCCTTCCTCTGCCTTGCCTTCTTTGACGCCGATCAGGTGGCGGTTGGTTTCGAAAAGGCCCCAGAGCTTGTATGGATAGCCCTCGGCAAAGAGGGCGAGCTCCATTTTCTTCTCTGGGTCGGGCTGATAGACACGTTTGAAGGTCTTGGGATCGCGCTTGCCGCTGAGACCGAGAACATAGGGGCGAAATTCGCCTTCGTCAAAGAAAAAGATTGGCTGCGGCGGCAGCAATGACAACTGCGCGTCCGATTGGGCGGGCGGGGAGTAGGCAAAGAAGTCGGCGAATAGCACAATGGTGTAGAAGAAAATGATGATGACCGCTGCCACCATCGCGCCACGGTGCTTGCGGAAACGCCACCACATGAGCTGCCACTGAGTCGCCATCGAAATGCGGTCGGCGGCGGCACGCTCGGCTTCGACATCAGGAAGTGGGGGCTGCACCTGCCCGGTGAGGGTTTCGACTGCTTCAGCCATCAGCGGTTCCCCTCCATTCCAAAGCGGATGCGCGGGTCGATCCACATCAAAATCAAGTCAGAGACCAGAGTTCCAATAACGGTGAGGATGGCTAGCAGGAGCAAAATCGTGCCCGCCAAGAAAAGGTCTTGGGCAATGAGCGCCTTAAAGAGCAGCGGGCCAACCGTGGGCAGCCCCAGGACGAGGGAGACGATAATGCTGCCGGAGACGATAAAGGGAAAGATATAACCGATGGTGCTGGCGAAGGGATTGAGCGCGGCACGTACGGGGTATTTCCAAATCACACGATGTTCGGCCAGCCCTTTGGCCCGCGCAGTCACCACATAGGGCTTACGCAGTTCATCGAGCAGGTTGGCGCGCATGATGCGCATCACCTCGGCCATGCCCGCCAGCCCCAGGACAACCGCGGGCAGCGGTAGATGTTTGAGCAGGTCAACAAGTTTTTCCCAACTCCACGGGGCAATCGCCATGTTGGGCGAGAAGAGCCCCCCGATGCTCTCGAAGTGAAGATACTTAAAGCCAACGTAGAGGATGATCAACGCTAACATAAAGTTGGGGACAGCGATGCCAATAAAGCCGATAAACGTAAAGAAGTAGTCGAGCAACGAGTATTGACGAACGGCAGAGTAGACGCCAATGGGCAGCGCCAATGCCCAGATAAAGAGTACCGCAGCGATTGAGACCACAATCGTTAATGTCATCCGGTCGCCGATGACTTCGGCGACCGGGCGATTGTATTCCATCGCCATGCCAAAGTTGCCGCGCAAGATCAAGCCAAACCACTTGAAGTATTGGACATAGATCGGTTGGTCCAGCCCATACTGGATACGCAGCGCAGCGGCTTCCTCCGCACCTACCATCGTGCCCATTGCCTGGAGGTTGGCAATATAGGAGGTGACATAATCTCCTGGGGGAAGCTGGATGACCAGGAAGGAGAGCACCGAGGCGGCCCAAACCGTGATAATGCCGGCGACGAGCCGGTTGAGAATGTAGTTAAGCATAGGCTATCTATGAAAGGAATAGGCGTCGGGGCGTTACTATTGCGCCCCGACGCAGTGCTCAGTGCCGGCCTGTCGCGTAACAGGCCGGCGACGATGATTCGTCAATGTCTATTCGTCAATGTCTATTCGTCAATGTCCGTGTAGTAGAAGGTTGCTGGACGAGAGATGGCGGGCGTCTGACCTGCCTGCACGTTGAACTGGCGTGTGGGGATATTGCCCATGTTGTTCTTGGCAATACGCACACCCATGAACGCGCCGGACTGGCCGACGGTGCCGATGGTCCACACCTCGTCGGTGATGATGCTCCAGATCTCCTTACCGATTGTGACACGCTCTTCGGCAGTACCCGCCAAGCCCTGTGTGAAGAGGTCGAGAACGTGCTTGACATTGTCCGGCGGTTCAATCCCCTGTTCGCCGTTGGTGGAATACCAGACGCCGAAGCCAGGCCCCACGCCCGATGTCTCGTTGATCGGGAGGGCGTGGTACGGGTAGAGGTAGAGTTCGTCGGTTCCGTCATTCTGCCAGAAGAAGACATGGAGTTCGTTGGCTGCACGACCGCTCTCAACGAGCGTTCGTTCTTGCTCGACGACATTGGCAAAGATGCCGATCTCGGCCCAATCTTCCTTGACCAACTCACCTAGCTGCGTGAATTGGATGAACGCGGGAATCGAGGGGATCTCAATCACCAGGCGTTCGCCATTATCGGTGCGTAAGCGGTAGCCATCGGCGTCGCGCTCGGTCAAGCCGATGCTGTCCAAGAGGGCGTTGGCCTGATCCGGGTCGTAGGTGGACCAGAGTTGGCGATATTCGGGGCCGGGGTTGAAAGGCGACGTTTCGGCCACAACTGCCGAACCAGGAACGCCGATGCCCAGGAAGATGATCTCGTTGATGGAATCGCGGTCGATGCCCAACGAGAGCGCGCGACGGAAATCTACATTCTTGAGCCACTTGCCGACTTCCGGATCGGCCTCATAGCTCTGGTTGATCATGAGCGCGCCATCTGCGCCATGCTGCGCCGGGTCGAGCGAGAGGGTGTAGTTGCCCTGCTCCTGGTTTTCGAGGAAGACGGGCAGGTTGGCGAGAGAGAGATGGCGGGCCTGATAGTCATACTCACCGGCAATGGCGCGCAGATTGAGGACTTCCAGGTTTTCGGCCAGGGTCATGGAGATGCGGTCGATATAGGGCAGTTGGTTGCCTTCGGAGTCAACGCCAAAGTAATAGGGGTTGCGCTCCAACACCCAATTGTCGGTGGTGATGGGGTTGACTGTCTTCCACGGGGTCAACACGGGCAGATCGGGATTTGCGGCCCAGGTGTTCTTGTCCTTAAAGAGGTTGACCCAGTTGTCGAAACCTTCTTCGGCGGCGAGTGCATCCAGTTCTTCTTGCTCGACAAAGTCAGGGTGGAATTGCTCTAGGTAGTGGGCCGGGGCAAAGCCACCCATTCCGACATTACCAAAGACAGCGTTGCCACCAAAGACGTTGACGGAGCTTGCCAAGACATCCACAAAGATGCTGTTCGGTTGGGGGAAGCTATAGACGACAGTGTACTCGTCCGGCGCTTCGAGCGTTGCGCCATTATCAATGTTGAAGAAGGAGGAACGCACCGGGACGAGTTCTTCATTCTGGTACATATGCTCGAACCAGAACATGATGTCGGCAGAGGTGAAAGGCTCACCATCTGACCACTTTGCGCCCTGGCGCAGGTGGATGGTGATGGTGGTGCCGTCTTCGCTGACTTCCCAGCTCTTGGCAACGTTGGGAACGACTTCGGGGAAGGCATTGGCATCCCAGAAGAGCAGACGGTCGCTGCCTGCGACACGGTGACCATTTTGGCCGTCGCCGGGGCCGGTGAAGCCACGCCGCCAGGTGCCACCATATTTGCCGATTTCATGCACAGGTTGGACGACGAGGAGTTCTTCGCGGGCGGGCAGGCGTTCTTCCAGAGGCGGCAGATCACCGGCTTCGACCAGGTCAGCCAACATCGGGGCCTCGTTGAACTCGGATGGGAAGTCGTCCACGTTGGTGATGATGACTGGGCCTTCGATTTCACCGATCAAGGTGGAGCCAAGCCGTTCTTCTTCTGCGGGCGCTTCTTCAGCAGCGGCTTCTTCGGTATCCGCTTCTTCTGCGGCAGGTGCTTCAGCCGCGGGTGCTTCTGCGACGGTCGCCTCGGCAGCAGGGGCTTCGGCTGCGGGAGCGGGGCTGCTCCCACCGCCACAGGCTGCCAGGAATAGCGCCAGGGCGATCAATAGGGTCGAGACCCAGATCAAGCGTTTGGACTGCATTTGCTTTCCTCCTGAGATAATGGACGCTGCTCTTGTGGGTATGAAACAAATGACTTTATGTGTGCAGATCGCCTGGCTGGTTCCTTTCGCCAAGCGGAGGCTGCGTGGTAAACGCTAGGTGATGCCAATGGCTGCCACTTGTGCCGGAAGCTAGGGCGCAAATCGACGCAAGTGCCTATTCCTGCCAGCCGCTCTACCGTGTGGACAGGCCGCTTAACAGAGCCGGTCTGTTGTACGGTTGCAATTGTGTTGGTGCGGAATGGTTGGGGATGTCGCAAAGGCTTGGGACATCCCGATTAGGTCATCGGTTGAAGTGTGCAGTGGCCTGCAACTTGGGAAAGTTGTAGGTGGGAGAATAGCACAGGCGGCGCAGAGATGTCAATTTGGGCGAATGTAGCGGGCTAACTGTTAGATTAGGCGTGTTACCAACAGCGCATTGAGTCCAGAAATAGCTGGCGCAAGTCGTCGGCGGAGGCTGGACGAGGCGAGAGCTTGGTAACGCGGTGTTGGGGGAGTGTGCCCGCCACCAGTTGATCGACATCCGCTTCGGTATAGCCGAGGTCGTTCAAGCCGTTTGGCATCCCCGTTTGGCGCATCATGTCGATGAGGGCCTGGGCGACTAGCTCTCCGGCGTCGTCGGGTGCGGCTCCGCGCGTATCAACGCCCATCAACCGGGCGGCTTGCAGGTGGAGTTCTGGGTTGGTGGATGCTGTGAAACGAAAGACGGCGGGGGCATTGACAATGACTGCCATGCCATGCGGCACGATGGGATGATCAACTTTGTAGCCTTCGGGGCGATAGGATTTGACCATGCCCGCGACCGGATAGGCCATGCCATGTGGCAGGTGTACGCCCGCGTTTCCAAAGCCGATGCCGGCAATGGCTGCGGCGAGAAGCATTTCGCTGCGCGCCTCATCGTCTTCCGGGTCATGTACGGCGCGTACGAGGTATTGGCTGCACATTTCAATGGCGCGGCTCGCCCAAATATCGCTGACGGGATTTGCTCCCTGATAGGCGGGGCGCATGCGGGGTGAATCGGGCGCAGGACGCTGGTTGAAGGGCATGGCTGTCAGCGACTCCAGCGCATGGCTGAGGACATCGAGCCCGGTACAGGCGGCGACCATCTTGGGCAAGGTGCGCGTGTTGTCGGGGTCGATAATCCCCATGACAGGGCGCAGGGCGCGGTGGGCGATGCCGGTTTTGGCGTGCATCTCTACGTAATCAAAGATGGCTGTGCCAGTCGTCTCGCTGCCTGTTCCCGCGGTGGTCGGCACCGCGATCAACGGCTTGAGCCGCCCCGGTACGGGGCGGCCTTCGCCCACTGGCGGATTGACATAGGCCAAGAAGGGGGCTGGGTAAGTCGCGTAGAGGTTGGCGGCTTTTGCCGTGTCCATGCTCGAACCGCCGCCAACGGCTACATAGCCATCGAAGTTGCCGTTTGTGGCGAAACTGATGGCGTCTTGAAAAGAGGCGTCCGTGGGTTCGACGCGCACTTGATCATAGACAACCGCATCAATACCCTCGGCTCGCAGCGCCTCTAGGCTGATGGCGACCGCTTCGCTCTTGACCAGATTGGCGTCCGTGACGACCATGACACGACGCGCGCCCAGGGCGCTCATGTCAGCACCAATTTCGCGCGTGACGCCGGGGCCAAACTTGATGCTGGAAGTGTCCATGGTAAAGGCTGATTCGAGACGCATGGTGATTCCCCTTTGGTTCTGATCCTGTGCGGTAGAAAAGTCTGCCGGACTGTATATTTGTCGCTAGATGTTTGTCGCTAGGTACCGTTAGCGTGCGCGTTAGGCACTGGCGGGTTGGGTGGGTGTGGCAAGTGAGCCTTTGACCGTGGGCGGCGGATTGACAATCAGGTCGCGCGTCATCACGGTCATGTCGGCACCGCGATAGTGACGTAAGTGGGAGGTTTGCCAGCCCATTGTCTCGTAAAAGTGCATTTGGTCGGGCGTATAGAGGTAGATCCGTGGGTAGCCCAAGTCGAGGGCCTCAGCCGCCACACGCTGGACGAGCCTTGCGCCAATCCCCTGGCGGCGATATTCGGGCAGCACATAGACATTGGCAAGCCAGGGTATCCATTCCGGAAGTGTCGCCATGTCGTTGGCGACCAAGCTGGCGCTGCCTATGGGCTGTTCGTGATGCCAGGCAACGAACGTGGTCGGGATGGCCCCGCGCTGGAGATGATGCTTGAGGCGAGCTTTGCGCTGTGCAAGCGTGCTCGCGTTCGCGAGATGTCCCCACTGCTGGTGGTGCCATGTGGCTAGGAGTGGAATGATTTTGGGAGTAGCGGCTAGATAGTCGAGTCGTATGTCAAGCTGTGTATCAAGCTTGGTTTCAGGGAGTTGGTTTTCAGCCATGGAATTCAGCGTTCATTCAATGTTTACTCAATCGAGACAGAAAGCAGCAAAAAACAGGCAATTGCGCGCAATGATCCCTGCGCGACATGATTATGGTAACACGGGGGCGGCAGTGGCACAAAGTGTGCATGATGTTAGGTAATCTGATTCGGAATTGAACACTTCGTGGGGTAGACTAGAGGGGTAGGGAATGGGCTGAAAGTAGAGTCAATATCTTCTAAATAGCAGAAGCGGGTGGTGAAATTATGTTGAGCTATGACCACGGGAGCTATCTGTCTCCGCTAACCTGGCGCTACGGCAGTGAGGCGATGCGCCGGGTATGGAGCGAGGTGGAGAAGCGTCGCCTCTTGCGTCGTTTCTGGGTGGCATTGGCGGAAGCGCAGGCGGAAGTGGGGCTTGTGACCGCAGAGCAGGTGGCGGATTTGCGCGCTCACCAGGAGCAGATCGACATCGCGCGCGCCACGGAGATTGAGGCAGAGATTCGCCACGATTTGATGGCCGAGATCCGTACCTTTGCCGAACAGTCGCCTGTGGGGGGCGGCATCATCCATTTGGGCGCAACCTCGATGGATGCGTTGGACAATGTGGATGCGCTGCGGCTGCAACGTGCTTTGGATTTGATTGTCGCCGAGCTGCAACAACTGCTTTTGGCGTTGGTGGCGCGTATGGAAAATGAAGCCGCTACGCCGACGATGGCCTTTACGCATATTCAACCCGCAGAGCCCACGACGATTGGCTACCGGCTGGCACAGTATGCACAAGATTTGTGGGAGGATTGGCGCGAGCTGCGCCGCGTGGGCGCTGGAATTCGGGGCAAAGGGATCAAGGGGGCTGTGGGGACCAGCGCCAGCTATACGGAGTTGTTGGCAGGGAGCGGCTGGAGCGCGCACCAACTTGAAGATCGGGTCATGGAGAAGCTGGGTCTGCGGGCCTATGAAGTTGCCACGCAAACCTATCCACGCAAACAGGATTTGACGGTGATGAATGCATTGGCAAATCTGGGTGCGACACTGCACAAGTTCGCCTTTGACCTGCGTATTTTGCAAAGCCCGCCCGTCGGTGAGTGGAGCGAGCCATTTGGTGAGAAGCAAGTGGGGTCAAGCGCCATGCCCTTTAAGCGCAACCCCATTGTGGCGGAGAATATCGACAGCCTGACGCGACTGGTGGCGGCGCTGCCGCGCGTGGCGTGGGACAATGCAGCGTTGAGCCTTTTGGAACGGACGTTGGACGACTCTGCAAACCGGCGTCTCTTTTTGCCCGAAGCATTTTTGCTGATGGATGAGGCGCTGGTACGCAGCCGCAAACTTGTCGAGGGGATGCAATTTTGGCCGGGGCCGATTGCGCGCAACTTGGCCGCGTATGGCATCTTTGCCGCGACGGAGCGGGTGCTGATGGCGGCTGTGAAGGCTGGTGGCGACCGCCAAGCGATGCATGAGGTCATTCGTGAGCATAGCATGGCGGCATGGGCAGCGGTACAGGCGGGTGATGCGAATCCATTGGCAGAACTCTTGACGCACGATGGGCGGCTGCTGGCGCATTTGCCCTCTGAGCGCATCACAGAACTGCTGGATGCAACACAGCATGTAGGGGATGCACCGGAGCGGACTCGCAGCTTGGCGGCCCTGATCCGCGCTGAGGTCGGTATTCGGGAGGTGGCATGAGCGACGCGGCACTAGGGGCATTGGAGGCGCAGGCGTACCAGCACCTGATCAGCGCCGATGAGGGTTCGCTCGACTTGGCGCTTAAAGAGCTTTACGCCGTGGATGGTAAGGCAACGGTCGGGCTTGAGTTTGCCCCTGGTGTGCTGTTGATCAATGGATCGCTCAGTTTTGCAGACTTGGCTGCTGCGTGGGCCGAGAAGCCACCGATCTTTGTGCGCCATGTGGCTCCGGTGCAAAGTGTGCTGACGTTGGATGAGGGAGCCGATTGGCGTTCGCTGGTGGCATTGGTGGCTGCTGAGGAGATCTTGCCGCATCTTGATCCCTCGATGCCTTTTTCTGTACAAAGCCGCATCTTTCCCCATGTCGCCTTCAAACCATTTGAAGTGAACCAACTGATCGCGCAGGTGGGGGTGGAGCAATTTGGGCTGACGCTCGATGTGCGGCAGCCGGAGCAGGTGATCTCTGTGGCGGTGAGGAGTGAGGCTGGTGAGCCGCCGACCTTCTATCTTGGCGCATCGCCGACGGCGCACAATTTATCGGATTGGGCGGGGGGCATGCGCCGCTTTGCGCGTGAAGAAGGGCAGATCAGCCGCGCTGAATTTAAGCTGTTGGAAGCGATAGATATTTTTGGGTTGGAACTGCCCGCGCGCGGAACAGCGCTCGATCTGGGCGCTGCTCCTGGCGGGTGGACGCGGGTGCTGCGTAACTTTGAGCAGTATGTGACCGCGGTGGACCCTGGCGACCTTGATCCGCGACTGGCTAGTGACCGGGGCGTGCGCCACAAGCGGATGACTGCGGAGACCTATTTGGATTCCGGCCCCGATCCCTTCGATATTATTGTCAACGATATGCGTATGGATGGGCGTGATTCAGCGCGGCTGATGACCAGCTATGCGCGGCTGCTTTATCCCCACGGCTGGGCATTGATGACGCTCAAACTCCCCGAATTGAAACGGGAATCGATTTTGGAACACACCTTCGCTATTTTGCGTAACCGCTATACGATTGCCGGGGCGCGCCAGCTTTTTCACAATCGCAGCGAAATCACCATTTATCTGCGACCGCTGAAGAACCCATCTGCTTCAACTTAGGGTAGATTTTCGCAGGCGAGGCCGTTGAGGTTGGGGTCGAGCAGGTGGATGTCTATTCCCTTTTGGCGGAAGCAGTATTCGAAGCAGCGCTGTGCTTCGTCGCGGCTGGCAAAGATGTTGCCGAGGCAGTCATAGGTATCCGCCGAACAGTCGCAGACAGGGGCATCCAGGCTGGTGGGTGTTGGCGTGGGTGAGGGTGACGTTTCGGGCGTAGCGGTTGGGGGTGGTGTCGGCGTGACGGTCGGTGTGGCTGACGGTATCGGGGTGACTGTCGGAAAGACCAGGGGCAGCGCCAAAGGCGCATTGTCGACAGCCGCGCCGGGCAGCCATTGTCCGTTTGCCAGTAAGTACCACGTTCCCTCTGTGTGCCTGCCAATAATCGTCAGCGGGTCGCCAACCTTCACTTCTCCCACGATGGCATGAGTTGCGTCCGGCCCGCTGTAGAGCGGGCTATCGCTGTTGGCGGTTGGCCCGATGGATGTGGGTGTGGCGAGGGGTGTTGCAACCTCGACGGTCAGCACGACGATGGGAGTGACCTCAACGATAGTCGATGCGGTTGGCGTGATCCGTAGTGCCGTGACGACAACCGGTGTGACGACAATTGGCGTGACAACAGCCGGTGTGGCAACGGTCGGTGAAATTGGAGGAGCCGGCAGATCGGGCTTCGTAATGCCATCGGTCGATGGGGCCAAGACCACGGGCGTAATCTCACCGGCTATGCCAATAGCCTGTAAGAGCGAGGTTGTGGCAATCACGGGCGGCGTTGGGCTTTCGAGGCTTTGGGGCGATGGCATCGCTGTGCTGCTGACCTGTGTAGAAGAAGCGGGCGCTGTAGGGGCAATAATCTGCACCGGGGCGGGAACACTGCTGCGCGTCGCAGGTAGGGTAGGGCGCGCCGTTGGGCGCACTGTGCTGGTTGGCAGGATAGTTGACAGAGCATCGCTGTTCGCAACGGCAAGCATGCCTGGGGGCGTTGCGAGCATGGGCGCAAAGAGGCGCGCGCGCAGGATAGGATAGTTCGCAGCCACGCCAATGATGACGAGGAGTAGAACGATCAATGTGCCCCAACGCAAGAGTCGTACCATCTGCCCTAACTACCTTTTACCCTGATTCCCTTGTCTCTGCCTCATTCGCCTGTTACCCGCACAAGGAGAATCGGGCATGGGGCATGGCGCAGTACATTTTCGGCGACACTGCCATAGACCATTCTCGCCAGCCCGCTGCGTCCGTGTGTGGACATGACGATTAGGTCGATCTTTTCTTCTTTGGCGTAGGTGAGAATTGCATCGGCAGGCGCGCCCTTGAGGATGACCGTTTCGACTTGCAGCGCGTTGGCAAGCAAAGGGGCCGCGGCTTCGTCTAAAACCGTCTTGGCATCGTTTACCAATGTCTCTTCGACGGCTTCATATTGGGCAGCGCTTAGAAATGGGTCTACAGTGGGTAAGCCGAGGCCAGGTGTGCCAACCGCTGTTTCACTGATCAACATGCCCGCACTGGGGACGACTTGAAGGAGTGCCAGATGCGCGCCGGTGAGGGTGGTGAGAGTTTCTGCATGGGGTAATGCCCGCGCGGCGAACTCCGAC
This sequence comes from Caldilineaceae bacterium, assembly GCA_020846635.1. Taxonomy (GTDB): domain Bacteria; phylum Chloroflexota; class Anaerolineae; order Caldilineales; family Caldilineaceae; genus QEUY01. Next base: position 26,620 of record JADLDO010000054.1, on the reverse strand, counting down.
CCATCCAGTGGGACGAGGATGCGCTGATAGGAAATGGTCATCTCATCTCTCCGATTTATCTCTTTGGGATCGAAAGAGCTCATACCAAAGGTGGCGAGGATATGGGCCGGCTGATTTGCCCGCTGCAAGATGAGACGGGGTGCTGTGCAACCGAGGAATTCCTACATCACCGGGTCATCATCATAACATAGTGGCTACGCTGCGCCTATTATCTTATCGGTTATCTATCTTTCTATATCTTGTCTTGGCTGCTTGGTTTGGCTGGAGCGTGGGCGGCGGGTATAGTAGACGCTGTTGATACGGGCGGCGAAAAACTGAAGGCGTCCATCCTCCCGGAAGCCTCTGAGCTTCCGGGAGGGTTTCGGCACACAAGGGTTTCAAGGCAAAAAGGTTGAGTGGGTAAGGGTTATGCGGATTGCATTGCTGGCGGATATTCATGGAAATTTGGCGGCACTTGAGGCGGTTATGGTCGAGTTGGAGCGTCTACAGCCCGATTATGTAGTGGTTGATGGCGATCTGATCAATGCGGCTCCGTTTAGCGCTGAAGTGATCGACATAGTGCGCGCGCACGATTGGGTGGTGGTGCGAGGCAACCATGAGTTTTACTATCTGAATTTTGGCACCACGCGCGCGGTGGAAGGCAGCAGCGATATGTCACGCTGGGGACAACTGCATTGGCTGGTTGAGCGCATCCGCCCCGACCAGGGGGCCTATTTGGGGATGCTACCTGATGAGCGGGTGATGTTTATCCCTGGAACAGAGCCAGTCGCCATTGCTCATGGCGTACCAGGGCGCAATCGTGTAGGCTTTTATCCGGAACAGGATGCGGAATCGATTGCGGCAGAATTGATCGGTGTCGATGTGCAGACCTTTGTTTCGGCGCATACGCATGTACAGGTGGATCGTCACGTTTCGCTGGCGAGACAGAACGGAAGCGACTTGGCGGCTGGTTCACAGACGAACCACAATTCGCATCGCACCGGTGAACAGCATTGGCATGTGATCAACCCTGGGAGTGTCGGGCTGCCGCTCAACGGCGACCCTTCGGCGCAATTTGCGATGCTGACCAGTGTGCCGGAAGCGGAGGTTGCCGGAGGGTGGCGGGCTACCCACTACCGAGTGCCCTATGACCGGCGGCCTACCTTAGAAGCCTATGCGACGACGGGCATGGCTGCGGCGGGTGGGGTGATTACGCAGCTATTCTATTGGGAATTGGTGACAGCCGATGCGGAGATTATCTTGTTCTATCAATGGGCAAGACGGCAAGGCTATGATCCTGATCACGATATGACCGCTACGTTTCAACGCTATTGCCGCGCGACGGGTCGGGATGCGTATGTACGAAGTCGCGATCCATTATACCAGAAACAGGTTAAGGCGTAGCGCGCTCTTCGCCATCCTGGGGCGGCGCGGTGATGGCGGCATAGGCTCTCTTGAGCGCCGCTAGCTCCTGGGGAGTGATAGGGCGTTCGGCATAGCGCACGCGTAGGTAAGCGGTAGTGATGGCGTTCAGTTCGGATGCATGGCCGGGAAATGCCTGGTTGAGAAATGGCAGGTAGCTATCCGGCCCTTGCGCCGGATGGCGCGGGTAGCCTTTGCGCCGCGCCAAGCGTGACAAGTTGGCGTAGATATTCTCCACACTGATGGCTGCCAGCAATTGGCTGCCTACTCCATAACGCCTCAGCAGTGCAAACCAATCGCGCAAGCGACCCAGCCCCAAATTCAAAGCTCCAGGTCGCAAAGCGGCTTCGGCGGATCCTGTCTCCTCTGGGTCTGTGGCGCGGTCGCGCTGCATGGTACGCGCAAAGAAGATCAGAAACAAAGTGATAGCGACGAAAATGATGCCAGCACCAATACAATAGCGCAGCAGGGCGATCTGTTGCACAGCCTCGGTGAGGGTGAGAGGATTTGGGGGCGGCACATTCTCGGCAAGTTCTACCGGGGGGGACTCTGCAGCGAGCGCCTGGATGCGCGCGGAGAGCCATTCGAGGAGCGGCGTAAGCAGCCAAAATACGAGGAAGGCGATCTCGGCGAGCAGCCATTGCAAAAGCAAACCGAGCGGCGCGAACCATCCCAGAACGGCGCGCAAGAGCGGAGGGGTATAAAGTGTGGCGGCGGCGAACGCAGTGGCGAGGATGCCGATGATGAGCATCCAAAGCTGTGCAAAGCGATCCCAGGGCAGGAGCGCTCCTGTGCTGTTGGAGGCCCCGATTGCCTTTTGGTCGATGCGTGCCAGGGCGGTGGCTGCTAGACCAAAGGCGAAGAAGAGAATCATGTAGAGGATACCCGCATCGCTTTGCCCGCTCTGGTACGAGAGCAAGGCGCTGCCGAGGATGACGAGCAACATGCCCAGGCGGAAACTCAAGCCAACACTCATAAAGGTGAGGCTGCGATCTGTGTAGCCAGCAACACGCCACCAGAGCAAGTAGTTGGTGATGATCAACAGAAGTTCGCCGCGCACGCCTGCTATCAGATTGGCGACAGCAATGCCAACTTCGCGTAGCCAAATGAAATCACCAGGCGCAAGTTCTGGGTAGAGCAAGAGACGGACGGCTAGAAGGCTGGTCATGATGAGCAGGCCCAGGATGAGAAGCGCGCGGGCAGCGCCCTCGATTTTGGCGCGGTTTAGCAGATCGGCAATCAGCATGTAGCCCAGCATGACACCCCAAAAAAGGATGAAAAGCAGGAGTGGGTTGGCGGTGAGCAGCGTTTGTAGACGCACCGCGGACAAATTGCCGTTGCGCGCCCACACAATGGTTAAGGTGGCAAGCCAGGGGAGCAGAACGGCTATGTCCATTCCGGCGAGCGCCAGATAGAGCAGGCGCAGACGACGATTGGTCAGGATCATGGCGTATGCCTTGTGGCAGAGGGCTTGACTTCGACAGGCGCGATCAGGTCATCGATCAGGTGGGGCAGATGGTAGACGGTGACGTTGCCCATGAGGCGGCGGGGTGGCTCTTCGGCCAATGTGAAGAGGACGACGCGCCGCCCGACCGCGGCCAATTCCATCAACGTCACCAGCAATTCCTCATGGGCGATGGCGCTGACGACGACGATGGTTGCGCCCCATGGGAGGTGGGGAGCTTGCTCAACCAGCAATTCCTCGATGGGCTGAGTGGCAAAGGGTGTAACTGCGGCGAGGAGTTCCAAAATGTGCATCAATTGGCTGGGGCTGCGTCCGGGTAAGAGGCGCAGCGCCTGGTCGCTGCCGGGGAGCGCGCCATTGGCGATGAGTCCCACGGGCAGCCGCTCTGCCGAGGCGAGTTCGGCCAAACTGCCAGCGACACTGATAGCGCGTTCCTGCAATTCGGGAATGTAGCCATGCCAATGGCGCACCAGGGTCGCGACATTGAGAAAAATCTGGATGACCTGTTCTTCGCTGGGTTCATAGATGCGACTGAGCATTTCCTGTTGGCGTGCTGTGGCCTTCCAGTGGATGCGGCGCATGGGGTCGCCGGGCTCCCAGGGGCGGATTCCGGCAGGGCGTAAGGGGTCTTGATAGAGGGAATCGGGCGCGCGGGCCGCGCCAAAGGGATGCTTGGTCGGCAAGCGCAGTTCGGCAACGGTGTACAGGCGCGGATAGACGATGAGGTGTTCCTGCGCGGGCTGGGTGGCAGTGCGAACAAAGAAGCCGAAGGCATCCCCGGTTGTGAGGTCGGCAGGGCCATAGGGATGAAAACCGCGCACCGTACAATGGACCTGAAAGCGACGGGTGATACGCTGGAAAGGGCCTGCCATCCAAAAGGTGCGAAACTCGGCCAAGTTGGTCGAAGGATTGACATCCAGCTTGATTTCGGCGACGGGTAGTTCGGTGGGAAAGAGGTCGCGCACTGTGACCCAGGGTTGGGGCAGCAGTTTGGCGTTGTGCAGTTCGAGTGCAAGCTCAATGGTTTCCCCCTGGAAGGCGCGGTTTTCACTGAAGCGGCGATGATAGGTCAGTTCGCGCAGGCTGGCCGCGGCCCATAGCCAACTGATACCTGCGACGACGAGGAGGAGAACGGCAGCGGTGGTGAGGACGCTGTTGTTGAGGGAAAGACCAACCAGGGTGAGCAGGATCGCCAACAGCACCCAGGCATCGCTAAACTGGGTATCTTTGCTGGAGTCTATCGTGTGGCGCGCAGTTGGTAGGAACATGAGCCAGGCTATTCATTGACGGGAACGGGCACTTGTTCGGTGATGTCGGTGACGATCTGTTGGGGGGTGCGCCCGCGCAGCCGCGTTTGGGGGCTGATGTGGATGCGATGGGTGAGCAGGGCGGGGCAGAGCGCTTGGATGTCACTGGGAATCACAAAGTCGCGGCCGCGCAGGGCAGCCAATGCTTGGCTTGCGCGAAAGAGCGCAAGCGTGCCACGCGGCGAGACGCCCAAGACCACCAGCGAATGTTCACGCGTGGTTCGTACCAGTTGCAGCAGATAGCGGCGTACGGCTGCGCTGACGTGAACCCTGGTTACTTCTTGGCGCAGGGCAAGCAGGTCATCAAGTGTGACAACGGGTTTGAGATCGATGAGTGGGTCGCTGCGTTCGTAGCGGTCGAGGATCGCTTCTTCCTCTTCGAACGTTGGATAGCCAAGCTGCAACTGGAGCATGAAGCGGTCGAGTTGGGCTTCGGGCAGCGGAAATGTGCCTTCCAACTCGATTGGGTTTTGGGTCGCCAGCACCAGAAACGGATGAGGGAGGGGCATGGTTTGGCCGTCGATGGTGGCTTGGCGCTCCTGCATGGCTTCCAGTAGGGCGGCTTGGGTGCGCGGTGTGGCGCGGTTGATCTCGTCTGCCAGAAGAACCTGGCTGAAGATCGGGCCAGGGCGGAACTGGAATTCCTGGGCCTTTTGGTTGAAATAGTTGATGCCTGTGACATCGCTGGGCAGCAGGTCCGGTGTGAATTGGATGCGGGCAAAAGAACAATCGACGCTGCGCGCCAGTGCTTTGGCGAGGGTGGTCTTGCCGATGCCCGGCACATCTTCGAGCAGCACATGACCATCGGCCAGGAGCGCGACCAAAAGCAATTCGACCACATCATGCTTGCCGATGACGACATGGGCAATGTTTTCTTGAACAGCTTGGGAAAATTGGGCGAAGTTCAGAACGGCGTCTGTCATAAGTATCTTTAGGTAAGAGCGTGAAATTGAAAGAACAATTAGGGATGAATGTGTATCAAGAAATGCATATAAAGAGTGGAGGCAGTGTAAACGGCTATATCCTCGCTGGTCAACTTGCGGCTTGGATGAAGCAGATGGGCAGTAAAAGAGGGAAGTGGAAGAATGAAATGGAAGGTGGAGTCGTGTTCGACATTTCCTTTTCAATTTGACAGTGGATCGCGGCCAACCTATAATAAAACGGTTTGCCCCTGTTCAGTGGTCTCCTGTTGGTCAATGTCACTGTGGTTCGTGTGGCCTGTGATTCAGCGGGGCCCGTTTGCTTGGGGGCCTATGTTTGATTCATGCACGCTGATAGTCCACAAAGTTGTCCGATTTGCCTACGGTCGGGCGAGTCACTGCGCTAGGTAGAGTCGAGGTAAAGACCCGTATGCGGAATAGTACGATATCGCTGGTATTGGTTCTGCTGCTTGCAGCGGTGACGCTGTATATTGTGTTGCCCATCGACCATCCGGTTTGGGTGGAGCGCGTCGTCAGTTTTGGAAGCGAGAATCCCCGTGACCTGACAAACTTCAAGTTGGGTTTGGATCTGCAGGGCGGAACGCAAGTTTTGCTGGAGGCAGACATCGAGGGTGGGGGAGAGCCGCAGGCAGGGGCGATGACTGCGGCCAAGACGATTGTCGAGAACCGTGTCAACGGCCTGGGTGTAAGCGAAGCTGTGGTTCAGGAGCAGGGGACAAGTCGGTTGATCGTGGAATTACCGGGGGTTGATAATCCGGATCAGGCGGTGGAGACCTTGCGCTCCACGGGTCAGTTGGAATTTATCGATCCGGCGGGGACGCCACTTTCTCAAGGGATGGTCATTAATACCACCAATCACCCCACGCTGGCCGATGATCTGCAAGCCGACATTGCCGCTGGAAGTGCGACGCCAGAGAACATTCCCTATCCGGGGCGGGTCTTTCAAACCGTCATGACAGGGGATGTGCTGCGTAATGCGCTGGCGACACAAGACCAGTTTTCGCAGTGGGTGATTAATTTTGAACTGACCGGCCCAGGTAGTGACCAGTTCTATGAATATACACGCACGCATATTGGGCAGCCGATGGCGATTGTGTTGGATGGCCGCGTTCTGTCGGCTCCGACAATCAATGCTGCGATTCGCGATAGTGGAACGATCAGTGGTCTTTTCACCCGCGAAGAAGCTGAATCCCTGGCTGTGCAGATGCGTTATGGTGCGCTGCCGGTGCCGCTGCGTGTGGCGGACATTCAAACCATTGGTGCGAGCTTAGGTCAAGAGTCGGTGAACAGCAGCCTGCGCGCAGGGTTGATCGGCATTGGCGCGGTGCTGCTCTTCATGCTGATGATGTATCGCCTGCCGGGTCTCCTGGCAGATTTTGCCCTTGTCATCTATGTGTTGCTGAACCTGGCGATTTTTAAGCTGATCCCTGTTACCTTGTCGTTGCCGGGTATCGCCGGTTTCATCCTCTCGGTCGGCATGGCGACAGATGCCAACATTCTGATCTTTGAGCGGATGAAGGACGAACTGCGTAATGGTCGCTCGATCCGTCTTGCCGTCGAATCGGGTTTTGATCGCGCCTGGTTAGCCATCCGCGACGGCAATCTTTCGACCCTCATTAGCTGTGCAGTGCTCTATTGGTTTGGGAATACATTTGGGGCCAGCGTGGTCAAGGGATTCGCCATCACACTGAGTATCGGTGTAATCCTTTCGATGTTTACTGCCGTTACCATCACTCGCACCTTTATGCGGGCAATTCTCAGTTCTGCCGGGCGAAAGTTGCTGGAGACTCGTGCGCTGCTGGGGTATTAATTCAGAATAAGGATGACTTTGGCTATGTACGATATCGTTGGGCGACGTTTGCTTTGGTATATTATCTCCTTGATCTTTATTGTGCCTGGGTTGGTTTTCATGGGATATTCCCTGGCGACTCACGGTACAATCCTCCCGTTGAGCATTGACTACACAGGTGGTACGCTGTGGGAAATGCGCTTTGAACAAGAGGTTGATCCGACGGTTGTGCGTGAGGTGTTTGTTGATGCCGGTTATAGCGATACGCAAGCGTTTTCGGTGAACGACGCACAGACGGTTCAGGCCAAGCTTAAGGACCTGAGTCCTGAAGAGAAGGAAGCCATGAACGCCGCGCTGAATACGCAGATCGGCGCGTTTGAGGAGCGTTCGTATCGCAGCATTGGCCCAGCCATTGGTAATGAGGTTAGCACCGCAGCGATTGGGGCTGTGCTGATCGCCTCGGCGGGTATTTTGCTCTATATCGCCTGGGCATTTCGCCAAGTTCCGCACTCTTTCCGCTATGGGACTTGTGCCGTGATCGCGCTGGTGCATGATGTATTGGTAACCGTTACCTTTATTGGTGTCATGAATCTGGTTGCGGGGTGGGAGATTGATGCGCTCTTCCTCACCGCTATTTTGACGGTCATCGGCTTCAGTGTCAACGATACAATTGTGATCTTTGACCGCATGCGCGAGAATATCAAGAAGTACCGTGGTGAAGATTTGGCGACTGTGACCAATCTCAGCCTGTGGGAGACAATGAGTCGTTCACTTGGTACGCAGATCACGGTTTTCTTGGTAGTTTCCGCTATTCTGCTCTTCGGGGGCGCAAGCCTTCAGCAGTTTATGGCGACCATGTTGGTCGGGATGGTTTCTGGAACGTACAGCTCGATCTTTAGTGCTGCGCCGATCCTGGTGGCATGGGAAGAAGGTTCGTTGCTGGGCAATCGACGGAAGCCGCAGCCGGTTGCGAATGAGCATACCGTCCCGGTCTAATGTAAGCGTATTTATATGAAAGAACTACCTGGCGGCGAGGTGTAAACTTCGCCGCCACTTTCATTGGTAGGCAGGTCACTGACAGCGCACTTAGCGGTGCGCGTTCAACGTGCTAGAATAAGTGTAGATGGCTATGCGTGCTTTGTCCCTTACGGATCGCGGTCCTATCGTTGAGGCTGCAAGAGCGAATCCCTCGGCACAGGTGGGTGATGCGCTCATCCGTGTCCGCTTGGTGGGGATCTGTTCTACGGACCTTGAACTCATCCAGGGCTACAAGGGTGGGTTCCGCGGTGTGTTGGGACACGAATTTGTGGGTGAGGTGATGGCTGCGCCCGGTGCAACCGAGTGGGTTGGCAAGCGAGTTGTCGGCGAGATCAATATCGGATGTGGTGAATGCTCGCTCTGCCGGCGCGGTTTGGGCAAGCATTGTCGCCAACGTCTGTGCCTCGGCATATTGGGCAAGGATGGCGCGCTGGCAGAGTTTGTTACCTTGCCGGTTGCTAACTTGCATGTGGTTCCAGACGAGGTGGGTGACGAGCAAGCGGTCTTTGTCGAGCCGCTGGCCGCGGCGTTGGAGATCTTGGAACAGGTTCATATTGAGCCTTCGACGCGTGTCTATCTGGTAGGCGATGGGCGTTTGGGCATGTTGATTGCCCAGGTTTTGGCACTCACCGGCTGTGACCTGACCATCCTGGGACGCCATGCGGCGCATCTGGCGCTGCTTGAGCAGTGGCATGGCAGTAAGACGCTGATCAGCACGCCGGAGGCTGAGACTCTGTTGGCGGCTGAAGCTGCCGATGTGGTGGTGGAGGCGACTGGTTCGCCCAGTGGCTTTGCTGCCGCGCGCCGGCTTGTGCGGCCCGGTGGAACGCTGGTGCTGAAAAGCACCTTTGCCGGGGATTCGCTGCCGGTCGATCTGAGTGGTTTGGTGGTAGATGAAGTGATGGTCGTCGGAAGCCGCTGCGGCCCATTTGCACCGGCTTTGCGCCTGTTGGCGAACGGCAGCGTACAGGTGCTGCCGATGATCGAAGCACGCTATCCACTGGATGAGGCAATGGCGGCGTTGGCTCATGCGGGGCAGCGCGGCGTCCTCAAGGTGCTGGTTGAGCCGTAAGTTTTCAGTTTATTTTCAATTCATCAAGTGACTCACCATCAACTCAATGGCGAGGAGATCCGGAGGAGATCATGACAAAACAACGTTCAAACGAAGATCAGATGCCCGTTGGCGCAGCGGAAAGCGACGGCGCAGCGGCGGAGAGCGGTCGCAATGACAGCGTCAAGATTGGCAGCAACATTGAGAGTAAAGCTGCACCCGGCAGCGAGGTACGGGGCGCGGAGAAGGTAGGCAATCATTCGGTCACTCATCAAAAGGCGAGCGCCTATGAGGTCGCACAGCATCAACTGGCGATGGTGGCGCAGTTTATGGGGCTGGATGATGACCACCGTACCTATCTTTCTGTGCCGCAACGTGAACTGATTGTCCATTTTCCGGTGGAGATGGACGACGGCTCTATGCGTATCTTCGAAGGTTTCCGCATCCATCACAACATGATCAAAGGGCCAACCAAAGGGGGCATCCGTTACCATCCAGGAGTAACACTGGATGAGTGCCGCGCGCTTGCGATGTGGATGACCTGGAAGTGTGCTTTGATGAACTTACCTTTTGGCGGCGCCAAAGGGGGCGTTGTCGTTGATCCCGGCAAGTTGAGCAAGCGCGAGTTGGAGAAGATGACGCGGCGCTATGCCACGGAGATCAGCAACTTTATCGGCCCAGAGCGGGACATCCCCGCGCCGGACGTGGGGACGAATGCCCAGGTGATGGCGTGGATCATGGATACCTATTCGATGCACAAGGGCTATTCGATCCCCGCAGTCGTTACGGGTAAGCCGGTGATGATTGGGGGGTCGGTTGGCCGAGAAAATGCGACCGGGCTCGGTGTTACCTATGTAATACGCGCTGTGCTGCGACAGCAGATGGCCCGTTCGTTGGACGACCTGACGGTTGCGGTGCAAGGTTTTGGCAATGTTGGCAGTTGGACAGCGCGCTCCATGCATGACCGCGGCGCGCGCGTTGTTGCCGTGAGCGATGTGTATGGCGGCATTTATAACGAAAACGGCCTTGATATGCGTCTGCTGACTCGTCATGTGGCGGAGACTGGGAGCGTCACAGGTTTCCCCCAGGCGCAAGCGCTGACCAATGAAGAGCTGTTGGAACTGCCGGTCGATGTTCTGATCCCCGCGGCTTTGGAAGGGCAGTTGACGAAGCAGAACGCGGATCGTGTGCGTGCTAAGGTCGTTGCCGAAGCCGCCAATGGCCCCACGACCCCAGACGCGGATGAAATTTTGAACAGCAAGGGGATTATGGTTATCCCTGATATTCTCTGCAATGCCGGGGGGGTGGTTGTCTCCTATTTCGAATGGGTGCAAAGCCTGCAATCCTTCTTTTGGGATGAAAATGAGGTGCGCCGCCAGATGGAACGCAAGCTGTTGGATAATTTGGATGTGGTGATCCGCGTGAGTACGCAGCGGAAGTGTACGTTGCGTATGGCCGCCTATGTGATCGCGGTGGAGCGGATCATGGAAGCGATTCGCTTGCGGGGCATCTATCCATAATGAGCGTGAATCAATGAGCCCGGATCTGCGGCGCAAATTTCTATACTCGTTGGTCTTTGCCTTGCTGGTCTATATTGCGCTGGCGCTCTACTCCGATTGGGAGCAACTGACCACGGCGCTGCAAGGCTTTCCGTGGCTGTGGCTGCTGCCTGTGATTGCGTTGACTCTGGTCAATTATGTGGGACGCTGTTTGCGCTGGCACTGGTATTTGCGACTGCTTGGCTCTCCTATCCAGTTTTGGGACAGTGTGCGAATTTTTGGCGTGGGCATGCTGATGGTGATGACCCCTGGCAAGGCGGGCGAGTTCCTCAAGCCGTATATGGTCAGGAATGTCACGGGTACGCCCATGAGCGTCACCGCGCCTGCGATCCTGGCCGAACGCATGTTGGATGGGATGGCAATGCTGATCCTGGCTGCGGCAGGGCTTTTTGTCTTTCCCAACAGCACAGCGCGCTTTGTGGCAGGGCTGGTCGTCGCCGTCTTTCTAGTCTTTATTACCGTAGTACAGATTCGCCCACTGGCGCTGTGGGGTCTGCGACTCGGCGAGCGTATGCCGCTGGTCAAGCGTTTTGCCGGCAACCTTCACCGTCTATATGAGAGTACGCGCATTGTCTTTGGTCTGCGTAATCTGTTGATTGCGCTGACAGTGGGGGCTGTCTGTTGGGCAGCCGAAGGGGCAGCCTACTATGTAGTGCTGGTGGGTTTTGGCGCACCATCGGGTATGGAGACGCTTCTGGTAGCGGTCTTTATCTTCTGTATCAGTACCGTGATCGGCGCGGCGGTTGCCATGCCGGGGGGGCTTGGCGGTGTTGAGGGGAGCTTGGTGGCGCTGAGTGTGCAAATTTTGGCGCTTTCCACGGCAGAGGCGACAGCCGCGGCCTTGCTCATCCGTTTTTGTACGCTCTGGTTCGGCGTGCTGCTTGGGGTGGTGAGCTTTGTCCTGTGGTCGGGGTTGCTGGCCGGGGCCGAACCACCTGCGTCGGGAACAAAACCGCTGCCTAGTGAGGGATAAATAAGGGACGAGGGATGAAGGAGCTTGCAATGCAAACGTCGATAGCCGATTGGTGCAACCCGTTGGTGGCGGGGCGCAATAAGGAAGCTGCTCACGCAACCCTCGTACCCTTTGACAGCATTGAATGTGCGCGTGCTGCGCTCGATGATCTGGTGCTGGATTGGGAGAAGTCGCCCTATATGCGGCGGCTGGATGGGGAATGGCGCTTTGCCTACTTGCCGAATCCGGCGGCGACGCCTGTTGATTTTGCCCAAGCGGCGTATGACGATGGCGAGTGGGATCGCATCCCTGTTCCCTCTAATTGGCAGATGCTAGGCGATGAGTTTGCGCGTGGCAAGCCGAAGTATGACATTCCGATTTACACCAATATTCGATATCCCTTTCCCATAGACAACTTGCCCGCTGTGCCGGTGGATGACAACCCGACCGGCTGTTACCGGCGCACTTTTATCTTGCCGGAGGAGTGGGCCGGACGGCAGATCTTCCTGCATTTTGAGGGGGTCGATTCGGCATGCTATGTATGGGTGAATGGTCAGATGGTGGGCTACAGCGAGGAGAGCCGCTTGCCCGCCGAATTTAACATCACCAATTTTGTGCAGCCGGGCGAGAATTTGTTGGCGGTACAGGTGCTGCGCTGGTCTGATGGGAGTTATTTGGAAGACCAGGATATGTGGCGCATGAGCGGCATCTATCGCAGCGTTTGGCTTTGGTCGGCACCGGCAGTGCATTTGCGAGATTTCTGGGTGCGCCCAGAATTGGATGATGCCTATACCGGGGCGACGCTGCATGTACGGGGGCATGTGCGCGCCTATAGCGCGCAGGCAGTGAACTATCGCCTGGGTGTGCAGCTTTATGACGAAGGGGGTGAAGCGGTCTTTGACGAGCCGCTGTGGCAGGATGTCGATTTGGCGCAGGGGCATGAGACGACTGTGGCATTGAGCCACTGGCTGGCTAATCCGCGGCACTGGTCGGATGAAACGCCCTATCTCTATCAGGCGGTTTTGACGCTGACCGATGGCGATGGTCAACTGGTTGAGGTCATTGGCTGCCGGGTGGGCTTTCGTAAAGTGGAGCTAAAGGCGGGGCAGATCCATCTCAACGGCAAGCGCATTGTGCTGAAGGGGGTGAATCGCCATGAGCATGACCCGGAACATGGGCATGTGGTCACACTCGAAGCCATGATCCAGGATATTGAGATGATGAAGCGTCACAATATCAACGCCGTACGCACCGCGCATTATCCAAATGACCGGCGATGGTATGAACTCTGCGACCGCTATGGCCTTCTGCTTTATGATGAAGCGGACCTGGAAACACATGGTGTCTGGGATCTGCTGACCAAAGACCCGCTTTGGGAAAGCACGTTTGTAGATCGCGCTGTGCGCATGGTGGAGCGGGACAAGAATCATCCCAGCATTCTTGTCTGGTCATTGGGCAATGAATCGGGCTATGGGCGCAACCATGATGCGATGGCAAATTGGATTCGCTCACACGATCCCACGCGCCTAATTCATTATCATCCTGCCGAGGATGCGCCAATTGTGGATATTCTTGGCCCTATGTATCCGAGCGTAGCACAGATTATTGAGATGGCGAAGGATCCTAAAGAGACGCGCCCGATTGTCATGTGTGAATATGCCCACTCGATGGGCAACAGCACCGGAAATTTGCAGGAGTATTGGGATGCGATTGCTGCCTATCCGCGCCTGCAAGGTGGCTTTATCTGGGATTGGATGGATCAGGGAATCCGTCAGGAAACGCCAGAGGGCGAAGTTTTCTATGCCTATGGCGGCGACTTCGGCGATTCACCGAACGATGGCAATTTCTGTGGCAATGGGCTGATCGGGTCAGATCGGAGTCCCCATCCGGCCTTGCTGGAATATAAAAAGGTGCTGGAACCCATTCTCTTTTCGCAGTCGGAACCAGGGACACCCGGATTGATCCAGATCGAAAACCGCTATCATACACTGGACCTCAACGGCTTTGAGATTACGTGGGAGGTGCGGGAAATCGGGCCTGTGGCGACGGAGACGGGGCTTGCCTGTGACAAGATTGTGCAAAGTGGCATGCTGCCGCGCCTTTCGACCCCCGCCGGGCAAGCAACGACGGTGCGTTTACCGCTCAATGGCTTTATGCGCGAGCCAGGTGCGGATTATTGGCTGACCGTACGCGCACGCTTGCGTGGGGTGACGTCATGGGCCGATGCAGGGCATGAAGTAGCGTGGCGGCAATTTGAACTGCCCAATCCGATGCAAGTGGCGACCGATGATGAAGAACCCGCCGTTACGATCGCCAACGCACCGGGTACGCTTACCTTGACGCAAGGCGAGCTGCAACTTGTCGTGGACAGCGAGCAGGGGCAATTGCTCAGACTGGCGCGGGGGACGCAGAACGTGATCGAGAAGGGGCCGCGGCTGCAAATTTGGCGCGCGCCAACGGACAACGACGCCAACACTTGGGGTGATCAGGTGGCTGCCAAACGCTGGCGCGAGGCTGGTCTGGACCGGCTGGCGGATCAGGTGGATGGCGTCAGCCTCCTGCAAGAGTGGGGGGCGCAGGTGGAAGTGCGCGGCGCGGCAGTGGCGGCGGTGGACGCCGATACGGCACAGGCGACACGCTGGGGCGAGATGATGTTCCGGCTGGGTAGCATGTTGGGCCAATTTGCCGATGAAGGTCAAGTACGGCTGCTCAGTCAAGCCTTTGGCACAGACTATGAACAGATGGAAGGCGATGACCAGAAGAGCCGGGTAGCTGCCCTGCTGGCAGAACTAGAGCGCAAAGGCAAAATCGCCCACCTGTTGACGGTGATCTACCAAGTGATCACGATGAGCAACAGTGTCAAGGTTCCGGTGGATGTGCGTGAGGAACTTGCGCTTTATGCCAACAAGAGCGAGAGCGGGCTGCGCGAGATGTTGCGACCTGCCGACGAAACGCGCTTTGATTACCTGTTGCAATATGCCATGCAAGCGGATGGTGGCGTGGGGGTGGAACTGCGCGTGGTCTGTGGCGGGGCGCAGCCGCTCTTTCTGCCGCGCGTGGGGCTGACGCTGACCTTGCCGGAGACGTTGAGCCAGTTGACCTGGTATGGCCGCGGGCCGCATGAGAGCTATACAGACCGCAAGGAGAGTGCGGCGATTGGGGTCTATACGAGCAGCGTGGCGGATCAATTCGTTCCCTATATGAAGCCACAGGAGCATGGCAATCATACGGAGACACGCTGGCTGCGGCTCACGGATGCAGAGGGCGCGGGGCTGCTGGTGGTGGCAGATGAGACACTGGACTTTAGCGCGCATCATTACACTGCCGAAGACCTGACCGCAGCCACGCATACGCATAACCTGACGCGGCGGCGCGAGGTGATCCTCAATTTGGATGCGCGTCAGGGCGGGCTAGGCAATGGTAGCTGTGGGCCGGGTGTGCTGCCGGCGCATATGCTGCTGCCGGGGGAGTTTACGTTTAAGTTTACGCTGTATGCGGTTTCTGTACAGGTGTGAATGTGCGTAAGCGTTATGGAACTTCATGGTATTGGATGTAGCTATACAATCCGACTTTAGTGTGAGACGAAAGACGGTTGCTTTTGGCAATCCTAACCAGGTGATAGGGGGAGGTTTCTGCGGTACCGCTTTCTATATTGGAAGGGTTTTGCCAGAACTCAGCAATAATTATTAGTGTATCGCCCCTGATACCGATGCGTTCAATTATGACGTCGTAGCCAGTATTTCCTTTAGTTGAGCCAATGCAGTTGCGGTGATCCAATCTTCCACCTGGGCAATATCTTCATATTCCCAGAGTATATAGGTGGCTGGCTGTTGGTCTGGATAGCCGCTGCCACCTATGTCGGTGTCTTTTGCTGCATCGATGTTTTCAAAGGCAAGCTCTTCGCCAATGTCAACTTGCGGCGGAGCAGGTTGTTGGGATTGACAAGCTATGATGGTAGCAAGAGTAAAACAAAGAGCGGAAAAGTAGACTAATTTACGCTGGGTAATCATGGGCTCTTTCTGTTCTTGGACTCATCTTGCTTCGTTACACGCATGTCCAGGTTTTGGGGGCATTGCATTATTTACTCGATGATCGGTTCGTCACTTCCAATTAACAAAGTGTATGACACTACCTCAATCGTGGGATCATCTGCGTTTTCTTCCGGCCATAGTATTCTCGCGAAGTGATAATAACCAGTTTCTGCTGGTTCTGTACCGCGATCGGGAGCCGGATCACGCAGTTTCACATACACATAAAGCTGCTCGTTTGAGACTTCCACAACACGATCAATGGTGATTGTATAACTGCTGTTGGGATGGCAGGTGCGCACTGCCAACAATAAGCCATGTGTTTGGAAGTCAGTTTGCTGTACTGCCTCTGCGATGCGCGCAGTGTCTGTAGTTGGGCTTATACTCTCCAGTAGCTCCGACTGTACATCACTCCACGCTTCCTCACTTGTTACGAAGAGCACTTGGTACTCTGTCTCCAACTTTTTGCAAACCGTTCCTTGCACAATCGTCTCGACTGGAAGCAAAGTTCCGGTGACGGTGGTTGGGGTAGGGAGTGGCGAGGGTGGGGCCATCAGGACAGCACATCCCGCCAGCAAAGTCATGAAGAATAGCACAATCCATTTCATAATCTTTCCCTGTTTGGTATGTTATCTATCGGGAACTGGTTATCATGTAAGAGCGCGGTGTAAGGCTATTCTACACGGAGGGGGAGAGAGACACCATTAGGCAAATATCGTGAATAGGCCTCTCGTATGATGCAAAGGCTTTAGCCTCTGGCGCTGATGCTGTTCTCCACGACATGAACATCTGTGCGTATTCGCCTAAGGGTGCTTTGTCTTGCCCATGCCCCGTGCTATAATCGAGCGCAGTGGATAGAATGTGTACCTCCCAACGCAGGCTATAGAATTATGGCACCCATTGCGCCTACACTCGTCAGCGAGAGTACGACATCGAGATCATCGTCGAGGTTCATTGGTATGAGTGTCACGGTATTGGCCGCCGTCGTATCAAGGTCAAAAGGGAGTTGGAATGAGCGCGAAATTTGTTATGTGCATTCACAATAAGAGCTATGAAGATGATCTTATACTCCACAAGGTCTATAAGGTGTCTATAAGGTGATGTCAGACGAAAAAGAAGAGCAGGGCGGCTGGCTTCGCATTGTGGACGAGACAGGCGAGGATTATTTATATTCTGCCAGGCATTTTGTACCAGTCCAGATACCTCAAGAGGCTGAACAGACGTTTGACTTGGAAGTTGCCTAACGGCTTGGTGCGCAGTGGCGGGATCGATCAGATTTCAGGAAAGAAGCTTGGAAAGAAAAGTGGGGCAGCAATGGTAGATGAATCTCAAGTGTCCGATATGCGCGATTTCGAGATGCGCGAGGAAGGCAGCAGCCAGCGCAGGCGACTCGCCAACCACGACGTGGCTGCGGAACTAGCCTTGATCGGCGATATTCTCCAGATTCTGGACGCCAATCGTTTTCGCGTCATTGCCTTTCAGAACGCTGCCGAGTCGATCCGCACATTGGGCCAAGACATCAATACACTGCACGCTGAAGGCAAACTCCTGACGATCCCTGCGGTGGGTAAGGGCATTGCCGACGCGCTGGATGAACTGTTGAGCAATGGCGAGGCAAAGGAGTTTGAGGAGCTTAAGGCGAAGGTGCCGCGCGGGGTCGTGGAGATCGTGCAGCTACCCGATGTCGGTCCCAAGACGGCCAAGCGGCTGTGGCAAGAGCTGGATATTACCAGTGTAGACGAGTTGAAAGCTGCCGCCGAAGCGGGAAAGATTCGCGTACTCAAGGGCTTTGGGGCCAAGAGCGAGGAAAAGATTCTGCGCGGCATTGAACTGGCGGCCAAGCGCGGCGATGCGCGTACCCCGCTGGGCGAGGCGCGACCGCTGGCACAGGCGTTGGTGGCAGGGCTGCGCCAGCGGGTGAGCGAGGACGCGATTACACGGCTGGAGGTGGGGGGCAGTCTGCGCCGCTGGCAAGAGTCTATTGGCGATGTGGATATCCTCGTGGTGAGTGATAGACCTGGCGAGGTGATGGATGCGTTTGTCTCCTTACCCCAGGTAAGCGATATTATTGGCAAGGGCGAGACCAAGAGCAGCATCGTCTTAGGAACAGGGCTGCGCGTGGATTTACTGGTGGTCGAGGCGAAAAATTGGGGCGCTGCCTTGCAGTATTTTACGGGCAACAAGGAGCACAATGTCGCCCTGCGTGAAATTGCGACTAAGCAGGGATGGAGTCTGAATGAACGTGGGCTGACGGCGACGGGCAGCGGTGAGGCCAAAGAGGGTGAGCAGAAATTCTTTGCCGAAGAAGCCGACCTCTATGAGTTTCTGGGGTTGCGCTGGATGCCGCCCGAACTGCGTACGAATCATGGTGAGCTTGCCGCGGCGCGCGCGGGCAAGTTGCCCAACCTGATCGAGATTGGTGATATGCGCGGCGAGCTTCACGGCCATTCGACCTGGAGCGACGGCACAGCGCCGATTGCGGAGATGGCGGCGGCTGCACAGGAGCGGGGCTATTCGTACTGGGCTGTTTGCGATCACAGCGTCGGGTTGGGCATGGTCGGCGGGCTGGATGGTGAACGCTTGCTGGCGCAGGCCGAGGAGATTGCCGCGCTCAATGCCCAATATGAACGCGAGGGTCTGGATTTTCGCTTGCTGCGCGGTACCGAGGTAGAGATTTTGGCGGATGGTTCGTTGGGGCTGCCCGATGAGGTGTTGGCACAGTTGGATGTGGTCGTGGCAAGCATCCATTCCGGCCTGCGCCAAGACCGCGAGACGATTACGGCGCGCTGTCTGAAGGCGATCCGCAACCCGCATGTGGACATTTTGGGCCATGCCACCGGGCGCATCATCGAGTCGCGGCCTCCCTCGGAGATCGATATGGAGCAGGTCTTACAGGTTTGCGCCGAGACAGGGACGGTGGTGGAGATCAATGCCCATCCCTCGCGGTTGGACATCAGCGATGTCTATGCGCGGCGGGCGCTGGAACTTGGCAGCAAGCTGGCGATCAACTGCGACGCGCATGTGCGCGATGGCATGAAGATGATGGAATATGGCATTGGTACGGCGCGGCGCGGCTGGGTGGAGGCCAAAGATGTGGTCAATACCTATCCGCTGGCGCAGATGTTGCATATGCTCAAAGATAAACGCAAGAATTAGCCCAGAATAAACCTAGAGTTAATCTAGGGCATAACAACCAAAGCGATCTAAAGCACACAAGGCGGCGGAGGGGCGATGACAAAGGAGACACGCGGCAACAATCGCAGTGGGCGCAACGGGCGTAGTGGACGGAGAGGCGACCCCAATCAAGATGTGCAGCCGTGGCTGGGCTGGATCGCTGCCGCGCTGGTAGTGGTTATCGTCGTGGTGGCTGTGGCGATGGGCATGGAACGGACCAATAATCAACGCAATAGCGCCGCCGAAGTCCGCATGACGCCGCTGGTGGGCGGGATGGAACTGCCTGTGGCGACAGAAGTGAGCGATGGTGCGGCAACGGAAGTGGCGCAAGTGACCGTGGTACCGGAGGTAGTGCCTGAAGCGGTGACGGAGACGACGATTAGCGAAGGCGTCGCCATCACAGGGACCGATGTGATGACGGAATCCGACACCTTTCCTGCAACGGGTGAAATGACGGGGACTGAGACGGTCTCGACAACCGCTGAGGTGACTGTGACTGATAGTGTGACTGGCACTGGCGAAGTGACGGCAACCGGCGAGGTCACAGCCAGCGTGGAGGTGACAGCCGGAGGCATGGTCACGGCTGAGGCTGAGGCCACCCCTGCACCCAGCCCCACCCCGCGTGCGACCGCGACAACTCGACCGGTTGCCACGCCAACCGTCGTGGCGCGGCTCTTTGCGCCGGGCGATAGTGTAACGGCGAGCGGTGAGCGGGTCGAGGTCTATGCAGATGCGTCGCTGGAGTCGATGGTCCTCGATAGCCACGGTTCCGGGGTGGCGTTGGAGGTTCTGGAGCCAGGCGGGGATTACAGTCGCTATCCTGTGGTGGTTGATGGGCATGGCTGGGCGCGCGTGCGCGCCGCCGATGGCCTGGTGGGCTGGGTGATGACGGATCAAGTGGAGGAGCAGTAAGAATGGAAGCGCGTGAAGGGATGGACACAGGTCAAAATCCCAACCAGAAGTTGGCCGACCCGACACTGGTCGCGCGGGTCCAACAGTTGCGCGAAGCGGTGCGTTATCATCAGTATCGTTATTATCTGCTGGATGACCCGAAGCTGAGTGATCAGGAATTTGACGCGCTGTTCCGTGAGCTGCAACAGATGGAGGCAGAGCATCCTGAATTACGCAGCGATGACAGCCCGACGGTGCGTGTGGGAGGGGTGGTATCGGATCGCTTTGCCAAGACGCGCCATCCAATGCCCATGCTCAGCCTTGCCAATGCCTTTGGGCCGGCAGATTTGGGGGCATGGCGCGAGCGTGTCAAACGACTGCTTCCAGGCGACGACTTGGCGCGCTTGGCCTATGTCGTTGAGCCGAAATTTGATGGCTTGACAGTTGTGCTACATTATGAGCAGGGGCGCTTTGTGCTGGGGGCGACGCGTGGCGACGGCGAAGTGGGCGAGACGATCACACCCAATTTGCGGACTGTGCGCTTGCTGCCGCTGCGCTTACATGCCAATGCCGGTGCAGATGGTTCTGCAGCAGAGATCGAGGTGCCTAGTCGCCTGGTGGTGCGTGGCGAAGCCTATGTGGACAAGGCGGACTTCGAAGCCTTTAACCTGCGCCAAAGTGAGCAGGAAAGTCGTACGTTTGCCAATCCACGCAACTTTGCCGCCGGGAGCCTGCGCCAACTAGACAGCAGCATCACGGCGACGCGACCAGTGAAGCTGTGGGTGTACCAGGCGTTGATCTTGGAAGGCGCGCCCATGCCTCCCACCCATAGCGGCACGTTGGCCTATTTGCAGCAGTTGGGATTGCCCATTTGTCCCGACATCCGGCTCTTTAGCGATGCCGAGTTTGACGATTTGGTGGCCTATGTGACCGAGTTTGGTGAGCGTCGCCATGAACTGCCCTATGAAGTGGATGGGCTGGTGATCAAGGTCGATTCGCTGGAGGCACAGGCGCGTTTGGGGTATACGGGCAAAGACCCACGCTGGGCGATTGCCTATAAATATGCAGGTCAGGAGGCCGTGACAAAACTGCTGGATATTGTGGTGGCTGTGGGGCGCACAGGCGTCATTACCCCCAATGCTGTGTTGGAGCCTGTCCAAATTGGGGGTGTGACGGTGAGCAAGGCGACCTTACACAACGAGGATTATGTACGCGACCTTGACTTTCGTGTGGGCGACCAGGTTTTGGTCAAGCGCGCCGGGGAGGTCATTCCAAAGGTGCTGCGTCCCCTGGTTGAATTGCGCGATGGGCATGAGGAAGTGTGGCAGATGCCGCAGGTCTGCCCTGTCTGTGGGCAGCCGCTTGTGCGCCCGGAGGGTGAGGCCGCAACCTACTGTGTCAATAATGCCTGTCCCGCGCAGTTGGTACGCAGTGTTGAGCATTTTGTCGGACGGGCGGCGATGGATATTGAGGGATTTGGGATCAAGCAAGCTGAACTCTTTGTGAGTGAGGGGTATATTCGCGATCTAGCCGACATTTATCATCTGCCCTGGGAGACGATTCGTACGCTGGAGGGCTATGGCGACAAGCGAGTAGAGAATCTGCAAGCCGGTGTTGAGGAGAGCAAGACACGCCCGGTGGCATGTTTGTTGACAGGGCTGGGTATCCGTTTTGTCGGCGAGGTGGTAGCGGAAATGCTGGTGGCGCGCTATCATAGTCTGGATCTGTTGATGCAGGCGAGCGCTGAGGAACTGGGAGAAATTCCAGGGATTGGGAGCCGGATTGCCGATAGTGTGGCTGACTATTTCGCATTGGAACCGAACCGCGCACTGATTCAGAAATTTGCGGCGGCAGGTGTGCGAGTGGCCGATGAAGTGGTTGAAGAGAGTCATGAACCTGGCGCGCGACCATGGGAGGGCCAAGTATTTGTCGTGACAGGAACGCTGCCAAGCATGACCCGCGACGAGGCCAAAGAGTATATTGAGGCACGAGGTGGTAAAGTGACAGGTTCGGTGAGCAGTAAAACGGACTATGTGGTAGTGGGCGAAAACGCGGGCAGCAAGCTCGATAAGGCACGCCAGCTAGGCGTGAGGACTCTGGAGGAGGCCGAACTGCGCGCACTGGCAGAGCAAAGCTAGTGCGATCGACGCAAAGGGGAACCCTATGAACTATCTTAATTCTGCACCTTTGGCGGCAACGTTGGAAGGACTCCAGCAAGGGCAGCACAGCCTTTCCATTTACCTTGAGCAGATGTGCCGTCGCATCGACCAAATCGATCCCGAAATTCATGCGTTCTTACCAGAGGTGAGTCGATTAGCGCGCCTGCGCGGCGAAATCGGGCTGCTGCGTGAACGTTTTCCAGAGCGGATGGACCTGCCTGCGCTCTTTGGTGCCATGGTTGGGGTCAAGGACGTCTTTCATATGGAGGGCGTTGTCACCCATGCGGGCAGCGAAGTGCCGCCCGAAGCCTTTGCGGGAGCGGAAGCGACCGTGGTGGCGATGCTGCGCGAGGCAGGTGCCTTGATTGCGGGCAAGACCGTGACGACCGAGTTTGCCTTTGTGGAGCCAGGGCCAACGCGGAATCCACACAATACTTCCCACACACCAGGCGGTTCGAGCAGCGGATCGGCGGCGGCGGTGGCGGCAGGCATGTGCAATCTGGCGCTGGGAACACAGACCATCGGCTCTATCATTCGCCCGGCGGCCTATTGTGGTATTGTCGGCTTCAAGCCTTCGTATGATCGCATCCCCACGCAAGGGCTGGTCTACTTTTCGCCAACCGTGGACCATGTTGGCCTCTTTACGCAAGATGTGGCGGGGATGGCGCTGGCTGCGTCTGTGCTGTGTGGAGACTGGCGACCTGAACTCGCCGATGCAGAGGAGGCCAGCGGGAAAGGCTTGCCCGTTTTGGGAGTGCCGGATGGGCCTTATTTGGCACAGACAGACCCGGCTGCGCTGGCAGTCTTTGAAGAAATATTGCTGATGTTACAGGTGGCGGGGTGTACGGTCAAGCGTGTGGCGGCTTTGGAGCAGATCGAGGAACTCAATGCCGCACATCGCCGTTTGATCTTTGGGGAGTTTGCGCGTGAGCATGCAGAGATTTTTGCCAAGTATGCGGCGCGCTACCGTGCGCGTACGGCTGAGGCAATTCGTACCGGGCAAACGGTGGATGACGAAGAATTAGAGAAACTGCGACAAGGCCCCAAGAGGTTGCGCGCGCAGTTGGAAGACCAGATGGCGGCAGAGGAGATCGATCTTTGGTGTTGTCCGTCGGCGACAGGGCCGGCACCTGTTGGCTTAAATTCCACGGGCGATTCGAACATGAATTTGCCCTGGACCCATGCGGGGATGCCTGCGATTACGCTTCCTGCTGGGCGGGCGCAGAACGGGATGCCTCTGGGCATGCAGTTGGTGGCCCCTTTTGATGCCGATGAACAATTGATGGCGTGGGCCATGCAGGTGATGGAACGTGTGCCGGAGCCGGTCGATGCTGATGTTTTTTAGATACCGCGCAGATTTCCATAGATAGATGCAATAGACAGAGGCAAATGGGCAGGGCAAGATGAGTGAATCCGAATATCCCATGCTGGCAGTCGAACAAGCATTGGGAATTGTGCTTGAGCAAGCGTCGCCACTGCCACCCATCACCGTCGCGCTTAAGCAGGCGTCGGGGTTGATTTTGGCCGAGGCAGCCGTGGCGCGCGAAGCGATGCCACCTTTTGCTGCTTCGATCAAGGATGGCTATGCGGTCGTGGCGGGGGATGGCCCCGGCGATTACCCGCTGGTGGGGACGGTGACGGCTGGGCGCATTGCCGATTTTGCGGTACAGCCGGGGACGGTCGCCTATATCACAACCGGCGCGCCGCTGCCTTCGGGGGCCGACGCCGTGGTGATGGTGGAGGAGACTGAGCGGCTTGGGTCGGCGAATGGTCAGATGCATGTGCGCGTGCGGCAGGGAGTGAAGGCCGGTGCGGATGTGCGCCCTGTCGGCTCTGATATAGAGCCTGGGCAGCAGGTGTTGGCCGCGGGGATGCGGCTCGGCGCGGCTGAGATTGGGCTGCTGGCAACGGTGGGGATCGCCCAAGTGCGTGTGCATCCGCGCCCGCGCGTGGCTGTCCTTTCTACAGGCGATGAGTTGGTGGAGCCGGATGCAACGCCAGGGCCGGGGCAGATTCGGGATAGTAACCGCGCCATGTTGGTCGCCGCGATTGCTGCCGCAGGGGGCGAGCCGCTCGATCTGGGCATTGCGGGGGACAGCGTTGATTCGATTTCGGCGGGCATCGAGCGTGGGCTGCATGAAGCGGATCTGCTGCTCAGTTCCGGTGGTGTCTCAATGGGCGACCTGGACTTGATTAAGCCGCTCTTGGAAGAAGCGGGGACTGTGCATTTTGGGCGCTTGCGTATGAAGCCGGGCAAGCCCTGCACTTTTGCAACGGCGGATATTGATGGGCAGCGGCGGCTGCTGTTCGGCTTGCCTGGGAATCCGGTCAGCAGCTTGGTGACCTATTATTTGCTGGTGATACCTGCCATTCGCAAGCTCGCCGGTTGGCGGGAACCGCGCTTGACGCGCATCCAGGCACATTTGGACCAGGCACTGCCGCTGGATGCATATCGCCCGGAGTATCATCGCGCCACGGCGACGTGGGATCCAGGGTTGAATGATGGGCAAGGAGGCTACCGGGCGATTAGCACCGGCATCCAGGCCAGCAGCCGCCTGTTGAGCATGCGTACTGCCAATGTACTGTTGGAACTGCCGCAGGGGGAAGGGACGCTGACCGCTGGGTCAGTCGTAGCGGCGCTGGTGATTGGGGATCTGTGAAGTTGATGAGATGGGGTGAAGGTTGAGCGACGAGTTGACTCATTTGGATGCCCACGGTCACGCGACAATGGTGGACGTGGGTGATAAGGCGATCACCAGCCGCAGTGCGGTGGCAGCGGGTGAGGTGCGGATGACCCCTGCCACATTGGCCGCGATTCGCGATGGCAATGTGCCCAAAGGCGATGTGCTGGCGGCGGCGCGTATCGCCGGCATTATGGCAGCGAAAAAGACACCGGAGTTGATTCCGCTTTGCCACACCCTGCTGTTAAGCAAGGTTGCCGTGGAGTTTGAGGTGGACGAAGCCGAACAGCGGGTGGTGATTACGGCTACGGTGCGTTGCAATGGGCAGACGGGGGTAGAGATGGAGGCGTTGACTGCTGTGAGTGTGGCGGCGCTGACCATCTATGATATGGCGAAGGCGCTGGACAAGGGCATGACGATTGGCGCAATCCGCTTGCTGGAAAAGCAGGGTGGAAAATCGGGTGAGTGGCGGCGCACGTAAATCCAGCCATGCAGCTATAACGAAAAATAAGAAAGGGCTGTACTGGCCCTAGAGATCAGTGTTCGATGATGAGTGAGACAATTGCGGTTACAGTAAAGCTTTTTGCGACCCTGCGCGAGCAGGCGGGCTGGGCCGAGCGGAAGATGAGTGTGCCGGATGGAACAACGCTTGGCGACCTGATGCGTATACTTGGGGAGGCCACGCCGAATCTGAAGTTGGTTGGGCGACCTGTCTATGCGGCGATCAATCAAAGCTATACCCAGATGGCTCAAGCATTGCATGAGGGCGATGTCGTGGCGATTTTTCCGCCGGTTTCGGGTGGCAGAGGAGAGCAAACGATGAGCGAACGCAAACGCTTTGAGATCACCACGGCTCCGCTGTCGCTGGACGATGTGGCGGCGCGTGTCAGTGACCCCAGGTATGGGGCGATTACGACTTTTGCCGGTGTGGTGCGCGGCGAAACTGTTACCGCAGAGGGTGAACGCGGGACAGATTTTCTGCACTACGAAGCCTATGCTGAAATGGCCGAGAGCATGATGGCGCAGATCGGCGATGAGATCCAGACGAAATGGCCCAAGGTGGGCGCGGTCAGCATCTTGCACCGGATCGGGCGCTTGGAGATCGGCGAGCCGAGCGTGTTGATTGCCGTGGCAACGCCCCACCGTGGCGACGGCTGTTTTGAGGCGTGCCGTTATGCGATTGAGCGACTCAAGGCGGTTGTGCCAATCTGGAAGCAGGAGAATTGGGCAGATGGACAGGTCTGGGTGGAAGGGCCGCGCCAGCCTGATCTTACCCTGGATGCACCGGAGTTTGAGGCAGATGCGACGGGAAACATTTGACAGTTTCCCTCGTAGCTGGTACTATACTCCTTACGAACAGATGCGGTGATTCTGCGCCCTTCCGGGGTGATTGAGGAGATGCATCTGTGCCTTAACAGGTAAATAGA
The DNA here is from genome assembly GCA_020846635.1 of Caldilineaceae bacterium. Taxonomy (GTDB): domain Bacteria; phylum Chloroflexota; class Anaerolineae; order Caldilineales; family Caldilineaceae; genus QEUY01. The sequence goes on along the minus strand of JADLDO010000054.1, from coordinate 757 downwards.
GGGCGGATAGAACTGTCGCTGCTGGTGTAGACCGGCAGAGGAACTTCCCGACTCCCGTTCCGTCATGTGGCGGAAAGGTTGCCTCACGAAACCGTAAGTGAGGGCGGTCACCTGGTAATGGGTGGCTGACTACAACCGCAACAGAGAGGATTCCCGCTGGCACATCATCGTAGATTTCATTGCAGGCGATACCAGTAAGGGGTGAAAGGGTGGGGTAAGAGCCCACCAGCGGGTACAGCAATGTGCCTGGCTAGGCGAGCGTGCGACTGGGAGCAAGGCGAGAGGGTCACGCGTTTGTGTGATCTCGTCGCAGCAGTGCGAGTGAGGCTGGGTAACACCCAGCAGGCTACAAACTGCCAGATAAGAGCATTGTCACGAATTTTGGGTTTTGGCCCGTGGCGGTGATAATGTTGCTGAGATAGATGACAGTACAGGTCACTTGGTATTCATACCGTCGCCACAAGCGAGCGACCTGACAGAATCGGGGGTACAAGTCCGCCCCGAATTTGCGTAAAGTAGTAATTCTTGCTACACTTCGCTGGCGCTTAATGACCGCACGACGGCGAGGCGCTTGGCCGACGTGGCGGAATGGCAGACGCGATAGATTTAGGATCTATTGCCCTTACGGGTGTGGAGGTTCGAGTCCTCTCGTCGGCACCTTGGGCAGATGAGGGCCCGTGGCCTAGCGGGAAGGCGTCTCCTTTGCAAGGAGAAGATCGTCGGTTCGAATCCGACCGGGTCCACTTCACCTAACGTG
>JADLDO010000053.1 GCA_020846635.1 Caldilineaceae bacterium | reverse complement strand
CTGCACGCCGTCGTCGTGGTTGGGTTTGTAGGTGGGTGCGAGCTTGAGCAAAGTGTCGCGCAGCTCAATCAGCTCCAGCTCGAAGGCTTGCAGTGCTTCGAACTGCTTTTCGTCGTCGCGGGTGCGGTTTGATCCCTTGTTGCGCAGCGCCGTCACCTCAGCGCCGACTTGCTTGAGCTTGGGTTCGACAAAATCGTTGATCGCGGTGTAGAGCGTTTGGCTGGTGAGGCTGGGGTAATAGAACCACAGTGTGTAGCTGCCGGATATCGTACTCAGCGGCCAGTAGATGGGCGCTTTGCGGCGGCTCTTGGAATAGCGTTGCAGGTGAAAAGCGAAGAAGTCCCGCTGCTGCCAGCGGCGCACATCCTCCGGGACGGGCGCATCGACACGAGCAAGAACCTCCTCAGTCAGGCGCGCGAGATCGTGGGGATGACCTTGGTCGTCCACCAGGATGCCCGCATGCGCGTGGAAGGGAGCGGCACCGTCCGGGAGCATGCCGGGGCTCTTGGCTGGTAACGGGTCGAAGGGGGCGGGCTCGGCAGGTGCTGCGCGTTCGTTGGTGGCAAGGCGCCAATCGAATCGACCGAAGGCCACGCCCACGGCCCAACTCAGCAGGCCTGCCGTTTGATCTATGGGTGGGGCATCGTCCTCATCATCACCTTCGTCGTCCGCGCTGACTTCTGCATCGCCCTCATTCACCGCACCCTGGTCGCCCTGCACGGCAGCGCGGTCGGCATCTGAAAAGCCGTAGAGGTCGAAGGCGATGGCGTCGATCTCAGCCTGGATGCGTACCAGCTCCACATTGATGGCGGGTGGATCGTAATCCCCCAGACAAGCACGCAGCGCAGCAGGCAGCGCGAAGGCGTGAGAGGTTTCTTCAATGCTATCCAGCGAGCGCTTGAGCGACCACGCGCGGTGGGCTAAGACAGCCAGATCGGCTTGCTGACTCGAATTTAATTCTGGAACTGGCGTCTGTTGAATCAAGCCAACTTCATAAGATTGAGCTAGCTCAGTTCGTGCCAATTGCAGAGAAACCAAGTAGCCAAACGGCTTTGAGTTCAGTACAGCAGACAACCCCAACAGAGACAATTCATCATCAGAGCTTGAGAATCCCACAGGCCCCTTATGACCGAAAATGCATTGGGACGGTATTACCCTGAAACTCAATCCATTGGTTCGGAGTGGCCACGTTAACCCAGGACGGAAGAAAAATTTAGGCGCGGTGTCTTTCAACATCCAAACATTCGAGCGAATTCCGCCCTTTTCATTCAGGTTGTTCTTGATCTCTGCGCCATCGCTGGTCCAGTTGACCATCAGATATACGTCAGCATAGTGCTGAGAATGTGCGCCTCCCTTGGCGAAGGAATACCAATCGGTGGCACTCGGCATTACCTCCCACCAAACACGGAGGAATCGATTGTCGTCAGCAGTCGCCAGCCCCTGTTTTGCTGTTCGCCCCTCCGACTCAAACCGAGTGTGTTTTATAAACGCCGAACGTATCGATTGATTAACCCAATAAGAAAATGGAGCGCCTGGAATAATCTTGAAATCAATAGGATCGGCGTGAAAAACACGATCATCGGATAAACCAGCACGACTTGCGCTAATGGCCGAAACCATTGCACTTTGCTTGTCGCTCTCCTTCATCAAGCGCAAAAATATCGTCATGCCGTTTTCTCCAAGACATAGGCTGCCGCCTCAACGGCCGCATCATCCATGACGCCAACACCGAGATCAGCAAAGGCATCGGGAGTGGATAGACCCAGCACTACATTTTCTCGCCACTTTTTGAAATCGGAGAGAAAGAAGCATGTCCGAGAAGTAATCGCACCAACCCGCCCACATGCGCGGAGCAGCTCTAGACCACGCTCAACGAAAATCGCTAGCAAGTCGTTTTTTGAGTTTGGATAACTTTTCGATAGACCATCTTTCACGCCAAGACTAAGCGCGCCAAAGGGCGGATTCATCACCACCACATCGAACACTTCACGGCACAGATCGATGAGCCGCAATCCTTGCAGGGCATCCTGAGCAAACAGGCGCCCCTGATACGTCGACTTGGCTGCCTGGGCGAATTCAGTGAGCGCCGTACGCAGACGAGCCTCCGCCTGCTGCCAGTTCTCTTGCTCCTGTTGGGCAAACAGGCCGGTGCCTTTGCCCACATAGACCTGGCGAATCAAGTGCGGCAACTCGCGCTCGACTTGGAGTAGCACGCCCATCTCAGGCAGGCCCTTAAGCAAATGCAGGGTCTTCTCGAACAGCTCGGCGTCGCGCTGATCGAGGTTGGCCACGAACTGCTGGCGCAACTCACGCTCTGCCGGGGGCGCAATGGCGGCAACCACATGGCCCCGCCCAATCAGCGGGCGGTCTTTGGCTTTGACACCGGCATCGTGCCAGGCACGCTGGGCCCGCAGCCACAACGCCAACGAGGCGATCTGGGCGGCGCGTGGGTCGATGTCTACGCCATAGATGTTGTGCTCGATGATCAGACGCGGCACGTCCCGCAGAAATGCCGACTCATCTTCGTAGGTCTGGCTCAGTGGCTTTAGCGCAGCTTGGGGCTGCGTGGAAACATCCAAGGAGCCAGGGCCATGCTGCTGTTCCCATGCCCATGCCTCACGGTAAATCTCGGCAAACAGATCGAAGGCATACAGGCCGAAGTGCATAGAACCGCAGGCCGGGTCCAGCAGCTTGAGGGTGCGCGGGTCGCGCAGCTTGGTGGCGGCTTGGGGCGTTTCGTCCGGTTTCACCAGCAGGTATTGGCAGCGATCGCGCAGGCCGGTGGCCCCACCTGTGGCGTTAAACCAGAGACGCCCGAGGGTGTTGTCCACCAAGAACTCAACCACATAGCGCGGCGTGAAGAACTGGTTGCGCACAGCCAGCTCGCGGCTGTTACGCGGCGCCTGCGAGGCATCGCGCATCGCCTTGCGCTCTTCTTTGGAGTTGAAGTACTGGTAGATCCAACCGATGGTTTCGTCCTCGCTCCACAACGGGGCGATGTCGGCATCGTTGATCAGGTTCAGCACTTGCAGCAGTGCTGCCTCGCGCGGGAACAGGCGGCCCTGGGGCGAGTAGCGGTCGAACAGGCCCGGCAGGTCCTGGCTCAGCTCATCAAACACGCTGAACAGGTACACGCGGTAGGCATCGCCGGTTTCGCCCAAGCCGG
>JADLDO010000052.1 GCA_020846635.1 Caldilineaceae bacterium | reverse complement strand
GGGTGCAACCTGGTCGGCTTTGGCGACACCGGCGATTGCCGTCACCAACCGTCCCGCCTATGCGGTGCATCTGCCCTGGCCCGACAACGATGATGAGATGCTCGCCTATTACGGCATGGTCAATATCGCCTCCTCCATCGAGCAGTATCGAACGAAGCGGGTGGAAGCGGACGGCACAACTGTTACCGACATTAGCCCCAGCGACGGAACGCGCCTTTACGGGCCAAACAACCACAAATTTAGCATTGTCACCTATGACAGCAACCGCCAGTATGTGGCGCTGGGCGGCAACGGCAATGACACCACGACCGGCAGCTCCGGTGTTTACAGAGGCGCATGGGTATCCAGCGACTATGGAGACACCTGGGCCAATATTGTTGCGCCCGTATCGGTGGGAGGTGCGTTTACCAGGGCGGGGATTCAACTGGCCTTTAGCGGCACAGACCCCAATGTTCTCTACCTATGGGGCGGGGATATTAACTATGCCGACACAATACCCGTGATTGCCTACACGGATGATTTTGGTACAACCGTGGATGACAGAACGGGCAACATTCGCACTCTGTTCGACACAGGAAGCTCTGGTTTCCATAAGTTTCTAGGTATCGCCGGAGGGCCAACCGCATGAATCTAAAGCAGCGCGCCATTGAAAATTTTCGCAAAGCGGTCACGCGAACGGAGATCCAGAGCTACGAAAGCGCGGTTTTAGGCTGGCGCAAGAGCGAGACGGAAGCGATCCTCTCCGTACCCGGTCGTCCCAGGCACCTGTATGTCACGCGGCTGGACGGTACGGTCACGATTGCGCTCAACGAAGCCAATGTGCCGCTAAACGCCTTCTTGCCGGTGAAAGTGCGCTTAGAGAATGGCAGCCTGGTCATCAAGGGGCCGGATGCTTCCGCCACCAACGCGCTGACCCATTTGCCGCCGAGTCCCCACGGCGTGCCGCCGCATCCACACGCTTTCCTGAGCCTGTCGGATGTGCTGCCTACGGATTTGGTAGATGGGCAGATATTCCAGTGGGATGCCACGGCCGGGAAAATGGTCAATGTCGATGCGCCCGATCCAGATGTGGCCGCGGCCATCAATGCGGCTGCGGAAAAGGCAACGCTGCACGATGATGACCGGCTAGGAGGCACGGACAGCGAGGCGGCTGGGGTGCTGGCCTGGTGGAAGTGGTCAACCATTCGGACAGCCATTGCCAATTATTTTGCGACAATGCTGGTCACAGCGATTGTGCGCGCTGTCAGTGCGGCGGGTGTACGCATCGAAGATGACGGCGGCAATCTTGGCGTGCTTGTGCTGGACGGCGGGCGCGTCGTGATCGGCGCAACATCAGCTCCCAGCACGCACGCCTTTACCGTGGCCGGGCCGGGGGTGACGCCGGAAGGAAGCTCAGTGCTGACCACGCAGACGGCGGTGCTGGGGGTGCATGGCGACGGCCATGCTTATTTTATGGGCCGCGATGTCACCAACGACATTGAGTTCTTGGTGGGGACCTCTACCGTGGGCGCGGCGTTCTTGGGGGCCATGACCGACCACGATTTGCTGTTTCGTGCGGGCAATGGCGCGGGGGCCGGGAACGTCACCTACGGCACACTGGCTAGGGGAGGCAACTGGGGATTCAACAGCACGCAATTTGGCAGCGGGATGAAGGTACTCGCCCTCGGCAATGCGTCAGTGGTGCCGACAACGAACCCCGTCGGCGGGGGCGTCTTGTACGTGCAGGGGGGCGCGCTCAAATATCGAGGCAGTTCAGGAACCGTCACCAATCTAGCAAACGCATAGGAGGTATGATGCCCAATTACACAGTGGTTCAGCAAAAGATGACATCCTACGGCAACGCCGCGGCGCTCTTGCCTAAGCTCCAGGCTATCTACCAGCAGTGCCAGGAGGTTGACGACGCCATCACGCTCTACATGAGTGGCACGAACGCCGATTTTAACGCGGCGATTAACGCCATTTTCACGCCCGCCGAACGCGCCGAGTTGGCCGCCATGTTGGAGAATGTGCAGCTACTGGTAACGACGTGGCAGGCGCAGCATGGGACGCTGTTAGGGGGAGAGCCTGGGGCGTAGGGGTGTGGAGGGAGGCAAAGTGAGAGGCCAGGGTGGGTGTGCCCTGGCCTTTGTGATTGGTGGGACTAATTTTCAGTCTATTTGCCGGCACGCTCCAAATTCAACGCCAGTAGCCGCGCTAGGATTTCATCGTCGCTCAGATCGGCGGGCCAGCCATAGGCGGTGGCTACTGCAACGTCGAGCTTCTTGTGTGCCAGATCGAGCCAGGTGGGGCGTTGGTTATAGAGATTGGTCAGCGTTCGCTTCTTGAGGTCAGCTTCGGACGTGCCGGGTGGGTTGAGCCATGCATCGCGCTTGGCGACGAGTTCCTGGGCAGCTTGGGCAATGGCCTCGGCGCGCGGGTCGTCGGCGGTTTCTTGGCCGGGAGGCCAGGGAAAAGGGAATGTCTCGAAACAGGTGGTGTTATTATAGGTCGGGTCGTTACCAGCCCCATGCCGTGATGAAGTGTCAAGAGACCAAACCTCATGGATACGAGAATGCAGCACACCGAAGAAGTAATCGTCATCACGGGCCATGATGTAAAGCCTTGTGTCAGGAACGGAGGATGAGTCTACCCAAACGAAAATTCTGTGCTTTGCAACTCGTGGCGTCACAATACATCGATCTGTTTCGGCGAGTGCATATCGAAGTTCGGGACGAGGCCGCAAATACTGCCACCAAATATGGTAACGATCCTCACCCTTATTCTCAAGCCGTACCGGCCGTACATGCTTCCTAATGTACTCAAAAGGTTGTTCGTATAAGGATGCTTCTTCCTCCGAGCGCATAGCAAAGTCGATCGTCCATGTGCCTCTCGACCTCCTTACGATGTCAGAGGCGTTTACCGCCTGCCTAACTACGTCTGAGTTTGGTCGCCCATTAATGTTGATCGGAGCCGAAAGCATTCGGTCAGCTACTTGTTTGTCAATATCAAATGGTCCTACCTTGATAGGACCTTGAAAACAGATATCAAAATTCTCTGGCAAGCGGACAGCTTGAGTGGTATCAACTTTCGATGTCAGATTACTGTTGATCGAAGCGACAATCTGGGCATTCGATAAAGCAGCCGCAGGATCATCGCTCTTACTTGTATTCAAAAGTCGGCTTTGCTCCATGCCGTTGTCGAAGCCTACCATTGACACGCGCACCGCTGCACCATCCAAGTACCACGGTCGGTCAGCCTGCCCATAAAAAATGTCCCCACTTGTCTTTATACGATCCAGCACCTTTCTGTTTGCTCCAGCGCGAATTGATTGAGTTGCTAGCAGTCCGGCGCGACGTGTCTTACCAACCTCGATCATGTGCCGCGCTCGCTCAAACCAATATGCGACAAGGTCTATCCCGCTAGGAATTCGTCCCTTATAGAGTTGCCTAAGTTGCTCCACATAGTCTCGTCCAAGCTCTGCCGCCAGCTTTTTATTGCCCAAAAACGGCGGATTCCCCACAATCACCTCCGCCTCCGGCCATTCCGGCTCGACTGGCCTGCCCTCGTCATCGAAGGCGAGGATCGCATCCATCTGCTTGATATTGTCCAACCGCTTCAAGATCGGTTCACTGGGCACACCATAGCCATTCTCGTGCAGCCATTGGATATAGCCGATCCAAACCGTCGCCTGTGCCAGTTCGTGGGCATATTCGTTCAGTTCGATGCCATAGAGTTGGGCGGGGTTGCTTTGCGGGAAGAGCGTGGGCAAGCCAACTGTGCTGGCGAATTGTGAAACTTCCTTCTCAAAATCAAGCAACTGGCGCAAGGCCACATAGAGAAAGTTGCCGCTGCCGCAGGCAGGGTCGAGGACGCGGGTTGCGGCGATCTTGTCGAAGAAGTGCTGGATCATGCCGCGCAATTCGTTGTGGCGGCGTGTGCGTGTGCCTGCGTCGTTTGTTTCGTCGCGACGCTGCGCGAGGTCGGTGGCTTTGGCTTGCACCCCTTCCCACTCGCGGCGCAGCGGGGCCATGAGTACCGGCTCTACCAGCAGTAAAATGTCTTCCCGGCTGGTGTAATGCGCGCCGAGTTGTGAGCGTTTGGAGGGGTCGAGGCTGCGCTCGAAGAGAGTTCCCAAGATGGACGGTTCGATGCTTGACCAATCGAGCGATGCTACGCGATGGAGGATGCTCAGACCCTCACGATCCAGGTCAACAATGCGGTCATCTTCAAAGAGTCCGCCGTTAAAGTGCTGTACGGCATGTTCGCCAAAGAAATCGCCTACGGCCATTGCGGCAAAGAGTTGGCGCAACTGGCGATTGAAGGCATCGGGGTGCGTGCGCCCGCGTTCAATGAGGCGCGTGAACAGCCCATTGGGGAGTAGCTCTATGTCTTCTGCAAAGAGGCAGAAGAGCAGGCGGATGAGGAAATGGGCGATACGTTCCGGCTCATGACCCCACTTGCGTAGGTGTTCGGCAAGGCGGGCAAACTCAGTCGCGGCTTCACGCGTCACCTGCTCGGTGGTCTGGGCGGCGCGGAAGGATTCAGGTTCGTAGAAGATGGCGCGCAGGTTGCGGACGCCGTCTGCGGTCAGTAGGTCGTCGAGGCCGATCTCAACGACACGCTTGACGGTGTTGGTGAAGTTGGTGTGGATCAGAATGCGCTCTATGTCACTGACGACTAACAGCGGCGGGTTGAGCAGTGATTCGCGATATTGAAGCAACTGTTGATAGGCTTTGTCCAGGTTGGCATGTTTGCCCTTGTACTCCCAGGCAAAATAGTTGCGCTTCCACACATCGGCCCAGCCCTGGCCGCCACCCTGCTTGTCGGCTCCTGCTTCAAAGGTAAAGCGTTCGCCCGTGGGATCATCTTCGGCGGGCGTTGGATGCCCAACCAGGCGACAGAGATCGATGAAATGCTCTTGTGCGGCAGCGCGCTCTTTGAGTGTAGTGTCTCGCCATTTGGCGACAAAGGCTTGGGGGGTGCTGGATAGGGACATGGCTTTTGAGCTATCTAGGGTGGTGTGGCTGGAGATGTTTTGCGATGAGTATAGCGGTGATGGGACGGATGCGCAAGGGAAATAGGACGATGGCTTGGGCGTAGGTGGAGCGGAGGGGACAAAAATTCAGGGATATTTGGGATAAGTTGGGATGGCTTGGGTATGGACACCCCCAGCGGAAGCTGCTACAATGGCGGCGCGGGATCCAGCCCTTATCGGGGGAACATCCAAGCCGTAAGGTGTGGGTGTAAGGCTGGGTCCCGCTTTTTTGTTCGCTTGCCGGTAGCCACAAGGCTACTCCTGCATCATTTGTCGCTTGACGGAACGCGCGGCCTCGACTATTCTTCTCTTGCCCAACAAAAAAGCCCTGCCTGTGTTGGTAGCACAGACAAGGCTCTGTCAATCGCTGTAGGCGCAGCGACGACCGTGGATAAATTATACACTATCCCCCACGATCCCGCACACCCTTTGGCTTTTGGCCGGGGGTGTTTTTTATTGCATTGCTATACTGAGCTATGCGGCAACGAAGGCAGTCACTTTTGGTTAAAAAGGGAATCAGAGCAATGGGAAAAGAAGATGAGATTGCAGGCTTAGCGAGTTTCATGAGAACATCCAAAGCAGTTAACGACATATTCGAGTCTATCTCTAAGCAGTTTGCTAACATTGAGAAAGCCCTTGCCAGCCTTAATATTCCCGACACAATTCAGAAATCTCTCGATAAGCTGTCACCCGCACTTCGAGACGCTCTTCTAGAGTTAGGGGAGCACGGCTGGTACGTTGGTGCCGATATGGCTATACCTGGCATATTACAACTAGCTGACGGATTGAAACAGGGCAACCCTAATGCAGAGATAGCTCTTGAAAAGTACTTTGAGAATCGGATTGACGAGATTGAGGCGGATGTAATCGGTAGGTTCCCGCTTCGTGCCAAGATAATTGCATCTGCCTTTCGAGCACATCGACAGCAAGAGTATGACCTTTCAATACCTGTCTTGTTGGCGCAAACAGACGGGATATGTTTCGATGTTGCTAAAGGGTTACTCTTCAGAAGGAAAGCCGGTCGTCCGAGAACGGCGGATTATGTGGATCAATTGTCAGGAACGGCCCTGACGAATGCCCTCCTAAGTCCTCTAACGAAGAATCTTCCGATTTCGGCCACCGAGAATGAGAGACCTCCGTCCTTTAGCCATCTAAACCGCCATGCAGTCATGCATGGAGAGTCATTGAACTACGGCACAAAAACCAATAGCCTAAAAGCAATTTCATTACTCAATTACGTAGCATATATGCTCACTTAACTATAAACTCGCTGTAGCCATGTCGCAGAGTGACGGCGACAGAGAGAATGATGTGGCGATGTTAGTTGCCACCGCCGTGTCGGCTGGAGTGGGAACACTGGTGGCCTGGGGGTAGATGCGCTGATCGCTGAACGACAATAAAATCACCAACAAGGATGAGGTTTGGGTCATCAATGCCTTATTTTCATATTTCCAGATTCCCCGAAAGCTTTGTGGTTGGTCAACTCATCCAACTTGAATCCTGTGAGCATTTGCTTCAAGAGCACAGTATACAGAAGCAGTTCCTTGATGATTTTCTGACTGGTGGCTTATCTGCTCATGGCAAGAATTACCTCATGACTTCGCAAGCCGGAGGCAGCGTCACAAGAGAGTATGTGGCGGAACTCGTCAGGCGCGAATACTTCCCTCAACTGCCATCGCGTTTCCAATGCCTCTTTGGATGGGAGTTCCTGGAGCACGGCGAACAATTTGTCACAGACTATATCGCACGAAAGCAACAGGTAGGAGAGCAGATTTTCGATATTTGGATTGTAGATAGCAAGAGGGGTATCCACGTCGGGGATATGGCACACTTCTCTGGAGGCCAAACATGGATGGATGCTTTTGCAAGCGCGAAAGCATATTGGGAGGGAGCTATGACGCAAAATCCCTTGCCCGAAGTACTATTGCCGCTTCCTGTTTCAGTTGTGGGTCATGCTGGCAAAATAGTCTGCTGGAAAAGGGAGACATATGGTACGACTCGCAAATTGATTTCTAGTTGACCATTTGTTTTGGTCCGCATATGTAAATTCCGGTAAAGAAAGCGACGCGATTTCGGTCTAAAAATCAGCACTCAAGCCGAGTACACTTCGTGCAGATTATGGTTGCCTGTTCCACGCAGGGAGCAGGATCTCTGACACGAAGGGACT
>JADLDO010000051.1 GCA_020846635.1 Caldilineaceae bacterium | reverse complement strand
GGGTGCAACCTGGTCGGCTTTGGCGACACCGGCGATTGCCGTCACCAACCGTCCCGCCTATGCGGTGCATCTGCCCTGGCCCGACAACGATGATGAGATGCTCGCCTATTACGGCATGGTCAATATCTCTTCTTCCATTGAGCAGTATCGTCTCAAGCGTGTGGAAGCGGACGGCACAACTGTTACCGACATTAGCCCCAGCGACGGAACGCGCCTTTACGGGCCAAACAACCACAAATTTAGCATCGTCACCTACGATAGTAACCGCCAGTATGTGGCGCTGGGCGGCAACGGCAATGACACCACGACCGGCGGCTCCGGTGTTTACAGAGGGGCATGGGTGTCCAGCGACTATGGAGACACCTGGGCCAATATTGTTGCTCCCGTATCGGTGGGAGGTGCGTTTACCAGGGCGGGGATTCAACTGGCCTTTAGTGGCACAGACCCCAATGTTCTCTACCTATGGGGCGGGGATATTAACTACGCCGACACAATTCCCGTGATTGCCTACACCAATGATTTTGGTACAACCGTGGATGACAGAACGGGCAACATTCGCACTCTGTTCGACACAGGAAGCTCTGGTTTCCATAAGATCCTCGGCATAGCCGGAGGGCCAACCGCATGAATCTGAAAGAACGTCTTCGCAAAGCCTTGCCAAAGGCTATGACTAAGGCCGAGCTAGACAGCTATGAACATGCCAAGCTGGGACGGCTCAATGCTGACTACAGTGTGACCTTTGCCGTGCCAGGCAGACCCGACTTTACCTATGTAACGAAAGCCGATGCCACGGTCACAATTGCGCTCAACCGCGGCGCAGTGCCGTTGCAATACGGGCTGCCGGTGAAGATGAGGCTTGAGGCAGGGGTCTATGTCATTTATGGCCGCGACAGGCTGAGAGAAGCTCCTGGCAGCGGTTCGGACACTGCCTACGCTGTACCGCCGCATCCACACGCCTTCCTGAGCCTGTCGGATGTGCTGCCCACGGATCTCGCCGACGGACAGATATTCATGTGGGATGTCACAGCCGGGAAAATGGTCAATGTCGATGCACCGGACGCGGATGTGGCCGCGGCCATCAACGCGGCTGCGGAAAAGGCGACGCTGCACGATGATGACCGGCTGGGAGGCACGGACAGCGAAGCAAGCGGTGTACTCGCCTGGTGGAAGTGGTCAACCATTCGGACAGCCATTGCCAATTACTTGGCGACGATGCTGGTTACGGCGATTGTGCGCGCGGCGAGTGTGGCGGGTGTACGCATTGAGGATGATGGCGGCAACCTGGGCATCCTGGTGCTGGATGGCGGGCGCGTGGTAATTGGCACGACAACGGCCCCTGCCACGCACGCGATGACGGTGGCCGGGCCGGGCGTTACGCCAGAGGGTAGTGCGGTACTGACCACGCAGACAGCGGTGCTGGGCGTGCATGGCGACGGTCACGCCTATTTTATGGGCCGCGATGTCACCAACGACATTGAATTTTTGGTGGGCACATCGACCGTGGGCGCGGCGTTCCTGGGGGCGATGACCGACCACGATTTGCTGTTTCGCGCCGGCAACGGCGCGGGGGCCGGGAACGTGACCTACGGCACATTGGCTAGGGGAGGCAACTGGGGCTTTAACAGCACGCAGTTCGGCAGCGGCACCAAGGTATACGCCTTTGGCAATGCGTCGGTGATCCCCACCACGAACCCGACAGGTGGCGGGGTGTTTTTCGTGCAAGCAGGGGCGGCAAAATGGCGCGGGAGTTCGGGCACTGTTACCACTTTTGGCCCGGCAGAACCGCACTGCCCGGTCTGTGGCGCTGACTATGTAGTCGAGTATGAAAATGAACAGTACGGCTATTTCGTGATGTGCCTGCGCTGCTTGGCGCAGGAATTGGGCGCACGCCCGTGGATCAACTGGCAAGACAAGCCTAGCGGAGAGGATCAGTAAATGCCTAACTATGCTATCGTCACCCAAAGAATGAGCAGTTATGGACAGGCGGCGGCGCTCCTGCCCAAATTGCAGCAGATCTACCAGCAGTGCCAGGAGGTAGACGATGCCATCACGCTCTACATGAGTGGCACCAATGCGGATTTTGTCGCCGCAATTAACTCGATCTTCACGCCAGCCGAACGCGGCGAACTGGCGGCCATGCTGGAAAATGTACAGCTATTGGTGGCGACGTGGCAGGCACAGCATAGCGTGTTGTTGGGGGGAGAGCCTAGGGCGTAGGGGGTGTGGAGGGAGGCAAAGTGAGAGGCCAGGGCTGGTGCGTCCTGGCCTCTTTCGTTAGCTGGGCCGGTGGTAATACTCGTTGACTGCGTTGAGCAGATCGCTCAAATCCTCTTTTAATCCTGTGCCGGATACCATGTCCTTGAGTTCAGGTTGTTTTTCCGCATAATTAGCGATGCTGATGTACTGCTCAATCTTGTCGGGAAGGTTCATCTCCAGCACTTCCTCGCGCTCTTTGCTGGGTGGGAAGAGGGCGCAGATTAGCTGATTGATGCCTTCCTCGATCTCCGCGATGTCCTCAGCGGTCAAGGGGTGCTGGAAGGGAACTCCTAAACCTCTTATGGGCATTACTTCCTCGATCTAGGTGATTGACGTTTCAAACTGTTCCCACCTATGTTCGCACACGAGGTGGGGGCTGTCATCGGGCATTCGGCGTAGGGGGCCGCGAGAGGGCAAAGGGGCTGCCAAGTCCTACAAATGTCGTTTGACGATTCGTAGCGCGTCTTGTATGCTTGTCCTGCCCAATAAAAAACCCCACCTGTGCTACCAACACAGGCGAGGCTCTGTCAATCGCTGTAGGCGCAGCGACGACCGTGGAAGTATTATAGCATTCCCCCACGATCTCCGCACCTTCGGCTTTTGGCCGGGGGTGTTTTTTTGTGCTCATGAACCCGTGCGGCATCCCAGACCCACATCTCGTCACTTATCGATAGGAATCCCCGTCCTTATGTTTAGAACTGTGCTCGCAACACTCCAACCACACCTTGATCCTCATTGCCGAATATCGATTCTGTGCAGTAGCGAAGACCCTGACTTGTATGAATACTTTGAATTTTTCGGCCTGCCTGGCAGCACAGATATGAGTGATGCCGACGGCACCATTTGCGTGAAGTTGCACGACAAAAATGGCGTTGATAAACTAACCTGGTTAGAGGAATTTGCCCACGCTCTCCAGTACATAAAAGATGGCAATATCCCTTTCAGTTGCGATCATCAGGTCCGGAACGAGCGTGAGGTAGAGGCGTCATCATGCATTCTCAAAAATGCGGCTAGGCTTCGGCTAACGCCAGATGAGCGCAAGGATTGCGAAAGGCGTATAAGGCACTACGGGAGCAAATTGTGTCGGTAAACGGCGGGATTGTGTCAGCTGCAATACGATACCCCAGTCGCTTAAGAGAAGGGACTGTCTTTGCTGTTCAAGGGGTGTGGAGCGGTGGGATATGGAAGCCCGGTAGCGCCATAGCTGTTCAGCAGTATAGGGACACGCGCCTCATTGCAGTTTGGCGCATGGTCGGCGTTGATGTACCTGCCCGCCACCATTCTGACCCAATCGTACTTCTTCAGGCTATGGCCGAATCAACAGAATTTCAACCAGGTGACATTCTGGTATTTGGTGATGGTCGTTATTCGGCTTTGGATGTGCAGATTTCCGGAATCGAGATTAATGCCCCTATTGCCGCGCAACTGGGGCACGAGCGCCACAGTGCGGTCGTTCTCGATAACCGCAAAGTTATTGTATTCCATGAACCAGAGGCAACTCTATCGGACCGCCTAGAACAACCTCTTCAGATAAGTAATCAAGAATACACGGCTATTCTTGACCGTAATTTTGCAGATCAAGAAGACTATTCTGTAGAGATCTACTTAAATCATCAAGCGGTTACGACGTTTCGTCTCGTAAATACGCTCACGCCGCTAAGGGACTTCGCCTTAAATGCAGGCCAAGAACTTCTGATGCTGCCCGCAAGAATGAGCGGCGGGAAATTTAAACAATCCACTATCAATACTTTTGAGCCAACAATAACGGCCAACAAAGGTAGTGTGAGGCTCTTCCTTCATCCAGCCAAACCAAGACAGATCCCCTTATTGGTCAAACCCAGCGAACCCCTCAGAATAATGGTTGATGCGCTTCGTGCGGCATCAGAGGGCGATGCGAAAGTAGTGGCATCGTTACTCACAGAAAGGTTTCTAGGAGGGGAAGTTCTGATTGAGCGTCTAAAGAGGGTTGCTGATGTTGCTGCAAAGCATGGCGATCTCATCGTTCGCTCATCAGATAATGACCGAGAAATATTAGTAGATAGAACCGTTGCAGCTACGCTTGTTGCCGGGCTGGAAATTGCCCCCGAGCGCGACGAGGAACGCACAGGAACCATATATGATCTGGCGCTAAGTCGATACTGGCTTAGATTACAGTGCCATCATAATGACCGCACAGAAGAGTGGACACTTAGTTACACCAAAGACATTGACGCGCAAATGCATAATTTGCCCTTGCCTCGCAAGGTCCGCGTGCTGTTCACAACAAGAACACCTCCTGAATCGGTAAAAGGAAAGGGCAAGATAAAAAGTATTGTGACTATTGGTTAGATCAACGGCGCACACTCCACAGCGGGAATGCGCGCCGTTCCTATTGGTACCTGTTGTATGAGCATGGGCATCAATTATCACCTGTTCATCACCCCTGAAAAATCACAATCGGTTTGGATGAACCCAATCCATATGCTATCCTACCCCATGACAAACAAACGCCTCCTTCTGCGCCGTTAACACAGGAAAGAGGCTATGGATGTCGCTGAGGGCGCAGCGACAGGCCGTGGCAAAAGCATAACATGCCTCCGTGTGCGCACACACCCATCGGATGGATAGCCGATGGTTTTTGTTTTAGCTAGATTGGGCGAGGCGGGCGATACGCTGATGACAACACCGCGTTTCTTGCACATTTACTGTGACGAAAGTCGTCATATGGCGCACCGGTTCATGGTGCTTGGTGGACTGATCCTAGATAGACGATACGAAGAAAGCTTTAATAGGTCATTCTTGAATTACTGCTCAAACAGCAAAATGCATAGTGAGCTAAAGTGGAACAAAGTCTCAAGGGGCAAACTTCAGGAGTACAAATCCCTGCTAGACCTGGTTTCCTCGTGTAATAAGTACATCCATTTCAAAGCATTAGTGGTTGATACGCACCAAATGAATCTCCGGCGTTATAACAAAAATAATCTAGACGATGCCATTAATCGCCTGCTCTATCAGTTTCTTGTGCACATGTTTGGGAGTTACCTTAATACTGATGACCAATGTATAGTCACACTGGACCAACGCAACACAAGCCAAAAGCTCTCGACGTTATGTGCCATTGCTAACAATGGGCTACGAAAGAAACACAAGTTTCAGCATCATCCGATCCGCGAAATCAAAGCGGCAAATTCAAAGCAATGTTGCTACATCCAGATTGCCGACGTGTTGATGGGGGCAATTGGATTCCAGATGAACGGAGACTGCAACAAATCAGGGGCAAGCGATGCTAAGTGCGACCTGATGAACTACATCTTGGAGCAGTATGGACTACAAAGTTTCTCGCGGAGCACACCACGGTTTAAGCGTGACTTTTCGATTTGGCACTTTCAGTTTTCCAATAAATAAAGCGACCTAAGCCCTACGCCTGGTCTCCCAAGCTACCTCCCGAGGGGTTTCCCTGCCTATGGCAGGGTTTTCGGACTTAGTGCCGCTTTTAACACTATTATAGTTTGTGATCTTGACAAATGTCAATCCGCTATCCAAAACTGATGACGTCTCAATGAAGGATTACGATACTCTACTTACCTCCATCCATTCCAAAAAGCTGCGCAGGAACATCGGGTCAGGTACTCAACTGGTCGCTGGGCACACATGACAGGATCTGACAATGGCGTACAATAACAGAAAGCTGCTAGACATCGTTAATGGTCAGGGCTATCTCTTGCAAGAGGCCGTCGAGCATTTAGTCAGGAGGGGTGACAGGCAACAAGTAGGCGCGTGGAGTATGGTTAGCAGAGAGCATTATTGGGAACATGCTAATCGGCAGCAGAGCGGCTATGTTGACCTCATTATTGATTCAGATGAATTTGTAGGCGTAGTAGAATGCAAGAGGTACGCACAGGAAACACCTTGGATATTTCTT
Organism: Caldilineaceae bacterium; assembly: GCA_020846635.1. Lineage (GTDB taxonomy): Bacteria > Chloroflexota > Anaerolineae > Caldilineales > Caldilineaceae > QEUY01. Next base: position 38,459 of record JADLDO010000051.1, on the reverse strand, counting down.
TGCCCTAAAAGCGCTCCTCCAGAAATGGGCTATTCTTCACTCCATTGGGCATACAGGAGCCAGCACGACGATATTGGGACGGGCTTCGACAAGTTCCTTCATCGCCCAGGCAGCTACGTAGCCAATTTCTGCGTCGTAGATGGCCAGGCAAAAGAGAAACCCATGCTTGAACGGGTCGCAGGAAACTTGTTTTATTCCGTGGAGGCGCTTGCAGCGCAGTACATGTCGCTACCAAACCTTCAGGGTGGGGCCTCAGTGTTTCTGCCTATAATAATTACTACGGCTCAACTTTACGTGTGCAAATACGACAACAAAGAGATCGATCCGGTTAGCGGAACCTTGCAACTGGATCACGCGCAATTTGAGACGGTGCCCTTCATCCGGTTTCATAAGGTTTTTACAAATACTGACATTGACCTCGACTCAATTGAACGATTTTCCGAAATTGAGGAGAGACAAAGCCAGACAGTGATAGTGGTACAGGCTGGCTCATTAGCTCGGTTCCTATCAGAATGTAAGGACTTGCGGCTTCCTCGCCATGTCCACCGGTGGCCCTGGCATAAACAGGTGTGAACAAGTAAATTTCGCATCAGTTGAGCCGGTGGAAGTACGCATTCACCGCTGTCAGCAGCTCGCGCAAGCCTTCCTTTAACTCTGGCCCCACCATGCTCTTGAGATCCGGGTCCGTCTCGGCATGTTCCGCAATAGCGATGTATACCTCGATCTTATCGGGCAGTCCCATCTCCAGCGCGTTGTCTCGTTTTTCACCAGGTGGGTAGAAATCGCGGATCAGTTCGTTCATGCTCTCTTCTATCTCCTCGATGTCTTCAGGAGGCAAGGGATAGCTGATGCGATTGCCAAATGGGTTGTCACTTGGGTATTCGTGCATGCTTATCGGGGAACTCTTCTAGGGCGGTGTTTGCGGAACGGGTCGTATCGAACTTTCCGGGGGAGACGGTAAGTATGACGATGGTAGTCATCGCACCACCCGAAATCCGCCTGGCAGACTCTCGCACGCTACACCGTCGTTGTTGCCGTCCAGCCGGTGGATGTCGCCCGCTCCCTGGCTGACGCACCAGTCGAAGCAGGCTTGCGCCGCGCTTTGTGTGCTGAAGTTGGAGCAATTTAGCGTGTTGGCGTTGCATGGGCAGGGGCCCGATGGTGGGACGGTTGGCACAATGGTGGGTACAGCCGTGGGCTGCGCTGTTGGCTCAACAGTCGGCATTGCCGTAGGCTCAGGCGTTGCCTCCAGTTCAGGCTGCCGCACCAATAGTGGGACAAAAATGTAACTAACTGATATATCCTGTCCCCGCACCGGCACGTCAAAAACTGCCCTAACAGGTCTGTGGTCGCTGGTAGTCATATCGTCAGGAAAATCGTCCTGGCACACGATGATCTCCGATGTGGCTTGCCAGTCACGCGCAGATCCCGCCACAAAGACGAAATCCAGTACGCTGTTGAACGCGCACGGCCATCCGCTACATTGAGTCGTGGTCAACGTCGCCGGCTTGAGCCATTCCCATACACCGTCCGTCGTCATAAGGTCATAGCCTAGATCATGCGCCTCCGTGCTTACGTCCCAATCGAAATTGTAGTCGCCGGTGGCGATGACGGGCAGGCTCTGGGCAGCGGCCCACTCGTTGAGCAACGTGGCCTGGGTGTGCCGGGCAGCCTCATTTGAACGATACAAATGGTTGACCATGAACAGGAATTGGACGCCGCTGGCGCTCTCTTCCAGGGTTACGACTAACGAGGCACGCACATTGCCGCCCACGTTGATCTCGTCGAGCTCGCTGCTCCCCAAAAGGTCGAACCTATCATCATCATAGAGTGCAACGAGGCGATCTGCGCCGCCCGTTGTGCCAGTGATGCGTGCAAAGGTGGCACCCTCACCCACTTCCGCGCCAGTCTCATAGAGCAACGCGTCATCGTCGCCGTTGACCTCGGACAAGCCCCACAGGTCAACGCCCTCGAACGCGGCAATCTCGCCGGCAATCGTGACGGCATCGCTGCCGCCAGATTCGACGTTCCACGACATGATGGTGAGCGGGATGGTAGCCGCTGGGGAGTGGGCCGGAGCTTGGAGCCAGGTAGTGAGGGCGATAAGCGCGGCAAGTAAGGCAGTGAACGCGTATTTCATTGGGGGACTCCTATCAGCGAGTATCGAGTATGGTGATGTGGGTAGACTTGTTTAGTATAGGTACAATGCTCCAAAGGCGCAATCACGGATGGCATCCTTCAAGAATGCACAGGAGCCCGGAGCGTTGACAGGCTCCTTTCTTGCAAAGGCCGGACATTATGAGACCTATGACATAGGCTATCTAGGTCTATATTCTCATCTTTTAGGACGAAACTTCATTTATCATCCACGCATTGAAATCTTTTTGTTCCAGGCTCTATAAATTGCAGACAGCAAGGAATCATCCCCATGCCCGACTTTCTTACCCTCACCTGCCCCACATGTGGCGCAAGGCTCCAGCTTCGTGATGGCATTGCCCTGCTCGTCTGTGCCAGTTGTGGCAATGAACACATGGTACACCGCGACGGTGGAGCCATCTACCTCGCGCCCATCGCTCAGGACGTGCGACAGATCCGCGTCAGTTCTGATAGGACAGCGGCAGAATTGGCAATACCACGACTGACAAAAGAGTTGGCCGCCATCAACGATGAGATCAATGCGACCAAAGCGCGCATATACTTTATAGACCACAAGAACGTAGAACCGTTGCCCTATGGGTGGCTGCTTACAGCCGTTATGGTAATGGCTTTAGGTATTGCCATGGTTGGAGGAATAAACGGAAATTTGTGGCTCGTTACATCAATGGGGATTATCGGGGTTGGCGCGGCAGCATGGTATCTCGTCCTAAACAGCCAGCGATTTAAGAAAGCACACGATATAGCAGATCGTTTGAAGCAAGCTGATATAGATCAATTGAAGCAAAAATATAATGCAAAGCGTGCAGCACTTGAGAAGAATCACCAGATTGCCAACAGCCTATGAGGGGAAAACCCTTGCAGTGGTGGCGCTTGCGTCGGTTCAGTGGTGGTCGGCATAGTTGCCGCCGGTACGTTCTCGACAAGCGACTGGCCGGCGACATTCGCAGGGCGGGGAGAGCCGCAGCCGGAAAGCGCGACGAGGCTGATCAGGAGGGCCGGGAGAATGAACTTCATGTGAGGGGGACTCCAATCTGTGTGAGCGTGGGTGGGTGTCGATGTAGGCGCGGCCTGTGCCGGAGCCTTACGGTTGATTAGCGGCGCGCTCCAAATTCAACGCCAGCAGGCGCGTCAAAATTTCCTCGTCGCTCAAATCGGCGGGCCAACCGTAAGCATCGGACACAGCTTTGTCCAGCTTCTTGTGCCCTAAGTCAAGCCAGGTAGGACGCTGGTTGTAGAGATTGGTCAGCGTGCGCTTTTTCAGTTCAGCTTCCGGCATACCGGGTGGATTCAGCCATGCATCACGCTTGGCGACAAGTTCTTGGGCAGCCTGGGCGATGGCTTGCACGCGGGGATCGTCGGTGGGTTCTGTACCTGGAGGCCAGGGGAATGGGTAGGTTTCGAAGGTTGAAGTGTTGTTGTAGCTAGGATCATTTCCGACGCCATGTCGTGAGGAAGTTGCTGATGCCCATACTTGATGGCCCCTTGCCTGCAATACTCCAAAAACATAATCCTTATCACTTGCGATCACACAGACTTTATAGTCTGGCAATACAGGTTGAGGTAGCCACACAAAGATCCTGTGTTTAGATACCCGCGACGTAGCAATGAAGCGCGCTAAGTTAGCAGTTCCATTACGCATTTTGGGTGCAGGATCACCATGAATCCACCATCGCTCTGCTCTTGAGGCTCGACGGTTTTTACTTCTTTCAGGATGGACGTGCGTTTTGGCATATTCGAATGGCAATTCATAAAGGGCTGCCTCCTCAAGAGACATATTGTGTCCAAAGTCGATAATCCAGCGATTGCGGGGACGCCCAACAATATCACTGCCATTAACGGAGGGTTTGACCACATCACTATTGGGACGACCATTTACATTATCGGTGGCAGCCAACATATGTTGTGCAGTTTCTTCATCAATATCAAAAGGCCCTGTTTTTAGGCTACCCACAAATGCAAGGTCGAAATTCTCAGGTAGTCTGACAGCAGTTGTAATATCCACACCTGCTGATAGGTTAGCATTGATGCTTTGCACCACATTGTCATTGAGTTGTCGCTGTTGCTCACTTCCATTGTCGAATCCGACCATAGAAACACGAACATCAGCCCCATTAAGAATCCACGGTCTATCAGATTGAGCAAAAAAGATGTCACCTGTGGCCTTGATTTGCTCAAGTACATGCCTATTTGCACCCGCGCGGATTGCTTGGGTAGCGAGTAGACCTGCCCGCTGTGATTCCTCCTGCCTGATCATTGAACGGGCTTTTTCAAACCAATAGCAAACGAGATCAGAAGGTGCAGGAATTCGCCCTGCATACAACTTGAAAAGTGAGTCTACATACTTGTCGGTCAATTCCTGTCTCATACGATAGCCGCCCAAAAACGGCGGATTGCCCACAATCACCTCAGCCTCCGGCCATTCCGGTTCTACCGGCTTGCCCTCAGCGTCGAAGGCCAAGATCGCATCCATCTGCTTGATGTTGTCCAACCGCTTTAAGATCGGCTCACTGGGCACGCCATAGCCATTCTCATGCAGCCATTGGATATAGCCGATCCAGACCGTTGCCTGCGCCAGTTCGTGGGCGTACTCGTTTAGTTCGATGCCATAGAGCTGGGCGGGGTTGCTTTGTGGGAACAGCGTGGGCAAGCCAACGGTGCTGGCGAATTGCGAAACTTCCTTCTCGAAATCCAGTAATTGGCGCAAAGCCACATAGAGAAAGTTGCCGCTGCCACAGGCAGGGTCAAGAACACGCGTGGCAGCAATCTTGTCGAAGAAGAGTTGGATCATCCCGCGCAATTCGTTGTGGCGACGCGTGCGCGTGCCCGCGTCCTTGGCCTCATCGCGGCGCTCTGCCAGGCCGGTCGCCGCAGCTTGCACCCCTTCCCACTCGCGGCGCAGCGGGGCCATGAGCACCGGCTCCACCAGCAACAGAATATCTTCCCGGCTGGTGTAGTGTGCGCCTAGTTGCGAGCGTTTGGATGGGTCAAGGCTGCGCTCAAAGAGGGTCCCCAAGATCGACGGTTCGATGCTAGACCAATCCAGCGATGCCACGCGGTGCAGGATGCTTAGGCCATCACGATCCAGGTCAACAATGCTGCCGTCATCAAAGAGACCGCCGTTAAAGTGCTGCACGGCATGTTCGCCAAAGAAGTCGCCTACGGCCATCGCCCCAAAGAGTTGGCGCAACTGGCGGTTGAAGGCGTCGGGGTGCGTGCGCCCGCGCTCGACGAGACGGGTGAAGAGTCCGTTGGGGAGTAGCTCGATGTCTTCAGCAAAGAGGCAGAAGAGCAGGCGAATGAGGAAGTGGGCGATGCGTTCCGGCTCATGGCCCCACTTGCGTAGGTGTTCGGCAAGGCGGGAAAACTCAGTCGCGGCTTCACGCGTCACCTGCTCGGTGGTCTGGGCGGCGCGGAAGAATTCGGGTTCGTAGAAGATGGCGCGCAGGTTGCGAATGCCGTCTGAGGTCAGCAGGTCGTCGAGGCTGATTTCAACGACACGTTTGACGGTGTTGGTGAAGTTGGTGTGGATCAGAATACGATCGATGTCACAGACGACCAACAGCGGCGGGTTGAGCAGCGATTCGCGGTATTGGAGTAGCTGTTGATAGGCTTTGTCCAGGTTGGCATGTTTGCCTTTGTACTCAAAGGCGAAATAGTTTCGCTTCCACACGTCGGCCCAGCCCTGGCCGCCACCCTGCTTGTCGGCCCCGGCTTCAAAGGTGAAACGTTCGCCCGTGGGATCGTCTTCGGCGGGGGTGGGATGCCCAACCAGGCGGCAGAGATCGATGAAATGCTCTTGTGCGGCAGCGCGCTCTTTGAGTGTATTGTCTCGCCATTTGGCGACAAAGGCTTGGGGGGTGCTGGATAGGGACATGACCTTGAGCTATCTAGGGTGGTGTGGCTGGAGATGTTTTGTGATGAGTATAGCGGTGATAGGATGGATGTGCAAGGGAAATAGGGCGGTGGCTTGGCCGAAGTTTCGTCTCGTCCTACGGTGATTGCCGGTGAGTGCCTCGCAAAAATTCAGGGATAGTTGGGATGGATTGGGTATGGACACCCCCGGCGCAACCTGGTACAATGCTGTTACGGGATTCAGCCCTTATCGGGGGAACATCCAAGCCGTAAGGTGTGGGTGTAAGGCTGGGTCCCGCTTTTTATTGGGACATCACAAAAACCCACCGGTTAAGGGTAGCGGGCAGTTATGGTGCCCAAGCTCGCACAGCAATATCAGCGAGCACTTTTTGGCGGTCGTTTATGGCACGAACATCCCAGTCCTCAAGAGACGCAACTTGCTGCGTCAATAGATAGGGCGATGCTGCGTAGATGCGCTTTTTTGCTTCAAAGTCATTGCTTCGAAGGTCAGAGTTGCGGCTGGCCTGCAAAAGGGTCAGGTTGCCAATGCGCTTTACATGCGCTGCTGCTTCCTCTTCGGTAAATTGAGGCCATCGCCCCTCCGTTTTGTGGGGTAGCACATGCTCCAAATTAATAACCTGCCGATCATCATTTGGGATTAACCATGGCTCCGATTCACTCTTTGCGGCCATTTCTAGCGACCTCAGATAGTACCTAGCGAGTCTTGCGTTGGAAACGGTTGCTATTTCAAATGCTTGTCGGAACTGTTCGTTGCTCGGCATTACATCCTTGAGGGATCTTTTGACCTCTGCAACTGAAGTGATTTCCTCCGTTTGTATTTTGTTCGCCGTTGTCGCTAGTGGCAGTTCGACAGAGGTGCTCCGGGTCGTACCGGCGATTAACAATCTGACGCAAAGCACAATAAGGTACTTAAAAGCGTCAGCGGCACCGTTGGAGCTGAACTTGCTGGCGATAGCAAGCATAAGCGGTCGCATAGGTCTGATGTTGAACATATTCAGAACTTCGATGGACCGTCGTACGTTATCCGGGTAGCTATTCCACTTTTCATGCTCTGGGTTATGTATGGCTACATATAGGTTCGCCAAATGTTCAAGTGTTGTCAGCAGAGAAATGACTTGATGTGATGACCTTGCCATCTCCTGCACCGCCTCATAAACTTGTGACTCTCGCACAAAACTATGTGCTGTAATGATGGCGTGTCGCAAGAAGTCGATTGTGATATCTTCATTATCTAGACTCTCTAGGGCACCGCGCATCAACGCCCACTTCTGCTGTGCCTCGCCAAGTCTGTCTCCAGCCCGACCGAACAGGTAGTTTTTGACCAGATCCGATTGAGAAGTCTTCAGGCCGCGATCGTTGAGAGTTTCAAACATCTGGTATGCATTGGCATCATTGGAGACGCGCAGCAGCACTACCAGAGCGTTGTATTGGATGAACTCAATCCACTTATTGAGGACATCGCCATGGTCTTTGGCGTTAAGGCTTGACACGATTTTCTTTATCTGGGTTTTCGCTAGGTTGTGGGCATGCATGAGTCGCCGATGCGACAATTTTGGCGTTGGAATGTTTTCCGTTTTTCCTGTTATAAGGCACTTGAAGACCTCGTTATCATCCAGATTCAAGGTGAGCCTTGGCACGCGTTCCCGCTGTTCTCGGTGTATTGTTGTGAGGAATTCATGCTCGATAGATTCCGCGATTATTGGATCGCTTGTGGCGAGATAGTCACGTATAGCGGCCAAGAGAATTGCGGTAGTGGCAAGTCGCTGCTGTCCATCAACAACCTCAAGTTGTCCATTGTCGCGTGGTATAGTAACAATGGTTCCTAGGAAATATGCCGATCCACCCTCGTTGATTGCCCTCGCAAAGTCCTCCAGCAACGTGGTGACTTCACGCTCACCCCATGAGTATTCTCGTTGATTTAGGGGAACTCGTAATTGGGATCGATTAAGAACTGCGCCCAGGCCAAGCTCTTCGAAGCTGATTTGATTTCTCGTACTAGGCATCGTCTCTCACTCGTACAGGAAGTTTTGGGAGGAACGGAATATCGCTACCAGCATCTTCGAGTTCACGAATAGATGCCCGTCTTAATCGTTCGCGTGCCCAGGAGGATAGAGATAGACCGGCAATTTGCGCCGCACTGACAAAGGCGGCCTTCTCTTCTTCGGTCAGTCTGAGTTGCAGAATAGTAGTCTTGGTCATGTGTGGATCGTAATGTATTTCAGTAGCAGCGTCAATTTTGTAATGCATCATGCATTACAAACGCTTGAACTGAGCTTCGTGGTCTATCAACAAAACAACTCCCTCAACACCTCTTGCGTCAATCGATAACGTTCCCAGCCAAACTCATCCGTCGTGTCAGAAGATATTGCCAAGGCGGCCACAACGCGGACGCTCCGTCATTTGATGGTTGACGTTTATCGCCGTCTCGGTTATTCTTCCCCTACTAATCGTAAACTCCACCTGAATCCAATTCCCATTTGTAAGTTTCAGAACGGCCATTCCATTGACATCTGTGCTATGCTATTGAGCTTGTATCACTTGCGTCTTTGTCCGTCCACCACATACGTTGGAACGAAAGTGAATAATTACCGTTTCATAGAACAAGGCAAAGACGTCTTGATCTCAATGTGCTTGGCTCGTTCTTTGGATGCAAGCATTGCCATACTAAAAGCAAAATGTTTGTTGGAGGTACAGGAACAAAATCATGGTACAGGAAGCTAAAGATATTCCCATTGAATGGGACTTCCCTGAAGATTTACAAACTTTGTATGCAAATAATTTCCTTGTGCAGCACTCTGAAAGCGAGTTCATCGTTTCATTTTTCGAAGTCTTTCCACCTTTACTTTTAGGTGAACCGGAGGAAATTCAGAAGCAAGTAGAGCAGTTGAGTTCCATTCGTTCTCGATGTGTTGCCCGAATTGTTATTCCAACGCAAAAAATGGAATCGTTTATAGGTGCTTTGGTACAAAACCACACACGCTTCATGTCTAAGTACTCTCCAGAGGAAAATGAGTCGGATGAAAGTCAGGAGTAAGCAAGATGGTTAAGGTGCGGACTGCGACTCCGGGTACGGCATCTGCAATGGAGTTCAAAGTTTGGGGAGGCGTACAAAACAGTGGTTATTTCCTATACCCCAACCGCGGCGGTGGTACAGATTTCGTAGCCGCGCCAGTAAAGGTTAACCAGATTGAACTCGTCGGTAATATTGCGCCAGGATGGAAACTAATCCAGCCTCTTTCAGTTTCGGTAGAGATTGACGAGGAAGGTCAGTACCTGTTGGTAGACGAGATGTTTTCCATTTTTGGTGAGGGCGCTAGTTTAGCTAGCGCGCAAAGAGATCTTGTTATCTCCCTGATCGAGTACTACACCCTGATTTCTGAATACGAAGATGCGCCAAGCCAACAACTGCTTGGAATGCTTAGAAAATACCTCCGACCCACGCCAGCGTTTTATGGATAACAATGAGCATAAGAAATCGGGATTTTGAAGATCTGATTCAAAAGAAGTTTGGCTTTGTCGAAGACAAGAAGGGCGCGGATCACCGCTGGTATGTACTAAAGCTTGATGGTTTGCCGCCAATTGCCACCAAATCATCACATGGAAAAGCAGTTATAAGTGGCAGCCTAGAAAACGCAATTGCGAAACAATTGAGAGTGCGAACTCCCTTCTTTCGCAAGATGATAGGTTGCACTAAATCCCGCGAAGATTACTACAAGCAAGTACGAATAGATCCATTTCCTGATTGGGATACCCATTTCTAATAAAACAGCCCACCCTGCAATATATTGCAGGGTGGGCTGTGGCTACTTTTTACCTTAGTCTGTCTAGTTGCTCGTCAATAAGCCGGCGCACGCTCCCACCGCGGGAATGTGCACCTTTTTGAGTCCAAAAGGAGAGGTCGGGCATTAACAGCAAAGAGCGTCACCTCATTTACGGCTTGGTGTTTCGCCATGCTCGAAGCGTGCAGATTGGGCGACTGAATAAGCGCGGAGAATTGTCGGATGATACGGATCTGAATCCAGTTCTGATCCTGACCTCAGATGCCACTCCTCAATCGTTGTGCCACCAAACGACCCGACTCGATAACCATCTCGCGGGTTGTGGACCCACTGCATATCAACAAGGTGATCGTCATCGCCGACGTCTTTTCTCGGCCATACCCATCGCAAATTCCCTATGAGCTCGTCTTCTTCAGCTGACCCATCTAACGCTTTCATGCCTGGAGTACCACAAGCAATTATAACGTGTTGCCCAGACAGCGAAGCGAGATAAATAGCCTTGTTTAGTTCGCTCTCCGTTGGCCGATCTTGCGGCTTTACTTCAAACCAGTAACCGGGGGCGGGCAGCCAAAAGTCGGGCAAATACCATCCCGCGTCACCTAGATCATGTCCCTCTTTTTCGTACTCCCATTTAATGCCCAAAGCATCGAAGAACACTGCCCAACGCGCCTCAAGTCGGCTGCGAAAGCGATAGCCCTTGTACTGTGTGTCGATTGCCCTGATACTCATACCGGCCCTATCTTCTCTAAAAATGATACTTGCTAGATTTAACGGCGCACGTTTCCGCAAGCGTGCGCCGGTTACGATGCTTGCCCACCTGTCCCACGGTAATTCCTGTCTAGGCAAACTCCCTCTCCGTCCTCATTTCGCTCTCAACGCCGTATAGCCTCCTTACAGCATCGGGAATCACATATTCTGCTGCCCCATAAAGGACTTCATGGGGTTGGTGTTCAATCACAACTTCGTCCATATAGGCATGGAGGCTGAGATAGGATGAACGGTTGCGGAGTGCCACGAACACCTCTCGACGCGGCAAAATGTCGTATGCTGCGTAGAGCGTCACAAAGTCTAAATTCCAGCCGCGCCGGAGAAATTCGAGATTGCGCTCGATGCAAAGCTCCTTATGGCGCTCACTGTTTGTCTCTTTCTCTTCCAAGTGGACAATTAGATCAATATCGCCAAGTGTAGGCACGTTACTGAGATAGCTGCCAAAGAGAACAACGCGCGAGACTCGATAAAGGAAGTGTTCCTCCTCATTAACGGATTCAATGCGTGCCTCAAACTCGCTCAATAGGCGTTCAGCCGTTGCGCGCTTAATCGGTTTGGTGGCACGGGCGGCGGCCATACGCACACCCAAAGGCGCTATGCGGTACTGAGGTTGCCCATCTCGCCCGACCATGTCGTCTTGGACAATCATTTGGCGTTGTAAGAGTTCTGCAATCACCGTCTCGGTCTGCGGTTGGGAAAGCTCTAGAAAGGCGGCAATGCCGGCTGACGAGTAGAATGTGAGCGCACCGCGCATCCAGCGCATGAGGTCACGGATACGCAACATGGAGACTCCAGCCAATGTCTCACGGGGTTCTATTCGCATGGGCTTGCTCCTTTGGTACTAGGCTAGGGATGATAGGTGCTCATTAATCAGGACGAATTGACAAGGCGCATAGGCGCGCTGAATTTGATCTGTAAGCCCATTACTTCAACCGCCGGATCATCTTGTCGATCAACTCATCGGTATCCAGACCGGGGAACATCTCGCGTAGTTTCTCGCGCGCATTGGATAGATAGCGGAATTGGCCGGGAGTGCCGCTGCGCTTGATCAGCCCCATCTCGATCACGTCTAGCGGTGGATTGCGCGAGATGGTGCTTTCCGACAGGACAAGCGCCTTTGCCAATTGCTTGACCGTGAAGGTCGCATCCTCGCGCTCCAGCAGGAAGATGAGGATATCGCGTTTATAACGCTGCAACTGCCGTAGATCGCGCAACAGGGCCTCCCAGCGGCGTTGTTCGCGTACCTGGGCATGTTCACTGCGCTGGGCCACGCCGCGCGACGGCTCTGGCAGGGACGATGGCAGCAGTGCCGGTCGCTTGGCGGGTTGGGGATGGGAGTTATTGGTCGGCACCATCGGGGCGGGTTTGGTTGCGGCAGCCTGTTTCCAGCGCGCTACCTCGGTTTTCAACCGTTCCACCTCCGCGGCAAGCCGGGCGATCTCTGCCTTGTGCGCGGTAACGACTCCCTCCCGGCGCGTCAGTTCCCCTCGCAGTCGCATGACTTCGGCTTCAGTCTTGCCGTCTGCCTCGACTGCCTCTTCCGGCTTGGCCGTGACCAGTTTACGCAGTTCTGCCAACATGCCATCATCGGCGCGCCGCAACTGCACGCGCTGGCCGGCATCCAGTTCAGGCGTGGCACCAGCATGGTAGGTGTGGCGTAAGCGGATGCGGGCATTGTGGACGGTATTGCTGACCATGACTAGGGCATCCCCCTTGTGGAGATTACCAACGCGCTCTTCCACCATGCGTCCAGGCAAGGGGAGTATCTCCTGATAGACCTTCATGTCGATTGGGTGTACGACCTGGTGGAGAAGATAGACACTGGATTGGGTCAATACGCTCTTTTCGACCTTGGCCGACCGCTGGCTGATGATGATCATGCCAATGCCGCGCTTGCGCCCGCGCAGCGCAAAGCGCACCAGGATCTCCTTGAGCGGTGCGCGTGCGCCTTGCGGGATCCATTCGTGGGCCTCCTCCAAGACGACCTCATAGGGACGGCGGGCCTTAAAGGTAGCCTCCCACAGTGCCGCGAAGTAGGCGAGCATGAATTCATGCATCTCTTCCATGTCATAGTCAGAGAGGTCGAGGATCAGGGGGACCCCTTGCTCCACGGAATAGGTGGCAAAATGCGCCGCATGGCTGGCGTCTACTTCAATATCGACATTCTCCGAACGCCCAATGACAATGATGTCGAAACGCTCTTTTAGCCCCCAATACTCCCCCTCGATGTCCACGATGGTCATGGGCAAGTTGTTCGACAACAGTTCTTCAATGATCACAGCAGCGGTATTGGTCTTGCCCGATCCGGCGATCCCCAGCACGGCGACTTTTTCACCAATGGTGGACTGGAGGGGGATTTGGAGGCTGCCGTTGGCGTCGATGTTGAGGATGGTCATAAGGACTCCTGGTTCTCCTTTTTCGTTGGCTTTCTCTTTGACTTCTTGGGCGATAGTCGGTGGGGTGGATCGACATTGCCGCAGACGGTACAGCAGCGCGTGACGTACCAGGCATCCTCAATCGGATCGTGGTTGAGAAAAGCAAAGTCCCGGTCATAGGGATGCGGGCAGTTCTCTACGGGTGCAGGCTCCGGGTAGATAGCGGGCGGCTGCACATAGTTTCGCCACGCATCTACCCATTTGCGTGCTTGCCAATAGGCATCGCCCAGCTCGTCGGACCCAGAGGTGGCGACAATGCGGCTGTCGCGCACGACATCCAGGAAGTTGTCGAGTGCATCAAGGAGGGCGACGGTGATCAAGAGGCTCTTCCTAATGTCCTGGCCGCTGGCGGCTCAATTCCTGCTGATGGTGCTGCCCGTGCGCGGCAGTAGGTGTATGGCCCGGCGATTGCGCTCTTCTAGCTGTTGCCCCATAAATTCGTTTTGGCCGACGAGCAGGGCGATGCGTTGCTGTTGGTGATCGAAAGCCGTCTCCAGCCGCGCGGTTCGCTGTTCTGTATGGGCGCGGCTCTCCGCTTCTAGGGCAATCCTGCGCTGGAGGGCCTTGACGCGGCGGTCGAGGGTGGCGGCCCGGTCATCGGCCTGCTTATAGAGCAGCCAGAGAAGAGTAGTGGTAATGCCGAAAAACCAGGCGAGATTGGTTGCGATCATGATGAGGGTTCCTTGTTGGTCAATAGTTCGATCAGCAGGTCAGCGTGGCAGGGTTGATCGAACGGGCAAAAGCAAGCCAGATCCTTGCCGCGCAACGGCTCAAAGTAGGCAATGCCATGTACCTGTAGAGTCGGCATGATAAAGTGTTCACGGTACTTTTCGATGCACTCAGCCGCAGTGCCATCCACGCCCACGACAAAGTCATTACCCCACACGGTCGGTCGCCCAACATACTTTGCATTGGACGGCATTCGCCAGCCGCGGGTGCGCTTGCGTTGGATGCGTTTCATCGTGGTGATAGCTCCAGTAACGGCACTTGCGCTGGCTGGCTCCCGCACTGCATGGCGTGGTCATAGATCTCGCCCGCGTCCAGGCACGCAAATCCGCACTCGCAGCGGTACGAGCGAGAGTAGCCTACTAGCAACGATTGCTTCATGTCTGACATGAGCCACCGGTCGGCGAAGCGACGTGCGATGGCAGCCTCTTGGCGGATAAAGTCTCGTCGAGCCATACCTACCGCCAACCCGGCAAGGCGCGCTGCTCCCAAATGCCCAGGCCCGGCGCGTGGGGGTCCGGCATAAACGTCTGGTCGCCCATCACGTACTCACCATTCGCGTTCGGCTCCGGCAGCGGATCAAAGACGGTGCTGCCAATGATGCTGCCGGTGATACTCAGGTCGTGGTGATGTGGGGCAAGGCCGTACCATTGGCCTTGTGGGCCGCTGTTGAGTTCTGCATAGCAGATCCAACAAAAGGGCTGCCAAATATCTCCAAAGGTGTCGGTGCCGCCTGCAAGCGGCTTTTGACAGGCGGTGCAAGCGATGGCTATGCGCGCCATACGGTCTCCTTCTTGCCCGTTTGGCCGCGGGCGTCGGCCACTAGTAAGGTCAATTGCTCTAGCGGTTGTGTCCAGTCGATGGCGGGCGGCTTTTCGATGTCGCGGCCTTCCACATAGTCCAACATGCGATGGGTGCGCTGTGGGTTAGCCCGCGCCGCGGGGGTGAACCTGTGGCTACGCATCTCCATGCGTAGGGTGTCGCCGTGCCAGACAGTGCCGGTTAGTCCCAGGAGACCCGTCTGGATATAGGTCATGTTGGCGCACCGGCGGTCGATGTCCACGGCATCGAAATAGAGCGTAGCCATTGAGTCATGCTTTGCCTTTTCGAGTGTATCCGCTACGGCGATGATCATGCCGCCGGAGCCACAGGCGGGTTCATGCAAGGTAATAAAGCCGGTCTCCTCGATCTGCGGTGATGGGTTGCCTATGGCGAGTTGGGCAATCAGGAGCGACACTTCGTAGGGCGTGAAGAACTGCCCGGCGCGCTCATTGCTGATCTCCAACTGCATGTAGCATTGGCCTAAAAAGTCCTGCATTTCTTCCGCCAATGCCATCCGTGTGATTGCCAACATCTCGGCAAAGCGATCAAAATCGGGACGCTGGTAGCGTTTGGCGACTTCCATGTAGCGAGCCTCTGCCTGCTCAAAGGCATCGTCTTTGGCACACAAGCCCGCATGGTACGGAGCCTGGTGCAATTCCGCGGCGACCAGTTCTGTCCAGTCGCGGAAGAGGTCGATGATGTTGTGTTCGTAACGAAAACCCTCGATGGCTTTGAGGAAGGCTTTGATGTGATTGGGTTTGGTCATGTGATGGTCAAATGGATGATAAAGGGGTCGGTGGTGTCCCGGCCCCGGTGGGTGCGTGTGTCTAGGCTCTAGAGCTCGCCGTGTTCGGCCAGGTCAATCATGGCCTCAGTGCCTTGCAGCATTTCCTTAATTGCCGCGCTCCGTGCGCTACCCTCTCCATGACCATGCACGTTGACATACTCTAGGAACATGCCGATAGTCCCATCCAGGAACTCGTACAACTTCCCTTGATCCAGTGTCATTAAGCGGCGTTCAAAGGAAATATCGCGGGACTTGACGCTCTCTGGTCCGGGTTGTGTTCCTATCGGGCGCTTGCCGGTCATGGCAAACGTCAAGGCTGCGATCAGGTCAGTGGTGATGATTTCGCCATCGATGTGCCCGTTGAAACCGCGCCAGTCGAAATCTATGCCGGGCGGCTCTACCTCAGCCAGCGACAAATATTTCGTGGTGCCCACATAGCCGTCATGCCCGTTAAAGACCGGCATAACCCACTGGAACCGTGCCTCGCCGGTGCTTTCGGTGCGAACATCCACTGTCCACGCGGCGAGTTCCTCCGGCGCGAACTCTAGCCCGTACTGGAGTTCAAGGCGCTCTTGCATGGCAGCGGCAAACTTTTGGCTTAGAACCGCGCGCTCTTGGGCGATCTGGCGCTCTGCCTCTTCGATCTGCTCCCTGCGCTTGGCTACCGCTTCTGCTATCCGCATGGTCTGCTTTCCTTCCCTGGCTTTGCCCGCGAGGGTGGGCATGTAAATGAGTGTCCAACAGTCGGCTGCATAGGTGAGTGTGATTCCCGGTACGTCTGCTCCAACGGAGCCGCGCTCTGGGGGATCCCGCTTGCTCCAGATGGTCAGTCCGCGGCTGGTGCGGGGGCTGTAGTGACCAGCCCCCGCCCAATAGACCAACGTCGTGCCAAGTCCGACGCGGATCATGCCGCGACGGCCATGTGCGACCGTGCGGTTTTCCGCTCCTTGAGCTTGAGCATACCGGCGATCAACTGCTCGATTTGCGCCGGTGCCAATTCGCCGCTCTCCTGGGTCGTGCCACCAGAGATGCGGTTGACGTTGCGACGGCAAACCTGCTCCCACTGGTCGCCATAGAGGTCTTTGCCCATCGCGTTAAAACGGTCGAGGGATGCGGCTAATTCTGAGCCATCGTCGCCACTGCCATCGTTGGATGTTTCGCCTGACTGCTGCTCCGCAAAAAGGTCGGCGGGTTCGCCTTCGCTCTCATTTGCGCGACGATAGTGCTGTACGAGCATATTGGTGAGCTTGGCCTTTGCCTGTGCGGTAAACTGCTTAGTCTTGGGATCGTAGTCCGCCCAGCCGGTTGGCAGTGTGTACAGATAGCGTCCCAGGCCAAACATGGCACACGCCCTCTTCATTGCCTGTGCCTCAGCGACAGTGCCGCCAATCTCAGAGCGTTCGGATTCGCTGCTGCTTTCGCCTGTGCTGCTGCGCGTGATGCCCGCGATGGTGAGCTTGCAGATGATCCGATTCTCGCCCCAGGGTTCGTAAGTCACAGACCAGTCCCCGCCGCACACGTCATCCAGGCGGTTCATATACGCGCGCAAATCCGCATAGGCCAAAGCCAGAGCGCGCTCGCCCTTGACTGCGCCGGGCTTCCAGCTAACGTGTGAGGGGTGGAAGGGCTTGGAAAGTGCTTTCAATAGGTCGTTCATGGTTTAGTTTTCTCCGCGTGGGTCAGATGCGCGGCCCCTGATAAGTGATCGAGAGAGACTGTTACCAGGAACCTGCGGCCCAGAAGGCGCGGTCTTCAATGTCGTCGGCGTAGTCTGCCGCTTCCAGCTCTGCCGCCAGTGCGTCGGCTTTTGCCGCCCACGCCGCTCTTTGTCGCGGGTGCAGGTGTGGGTGCGTGGCGAGTGCCCGCAATTCCTCGACACTCCAAACCGGCTCGCCGTACAAGCGGCGGGGCCGCATGTACTTGGCAAAGGCATCCTTCTGGGCCTTCGTGGGGTATTTACCGGCAGCGCGGCGACGGCTGCGCGTGTCCGCGGCTTTGCGTGCGTTGTTGACGGCTGGTACTGCTGGTGCTACACTATTCATTGTCTGACCTTTCTGTGATGAGATGGGTTTGATGTGGGCGGCGGTGCGTTCGAGCGCATTCGCCGCCCTTCGTTTTGGATGGGGCTAGTTGTGAGCCTTGCGGCGCATTTCCCAAGAGACGCCGCTGCTCACATCCAGGATTTCGACATCGTAATTGCCGCTGTTGGCAAGGCGAGCAAAGCGGTCATAGGTGGACTCGCTGACCATGATGCTCTGCGTGTGGCGGCGCGTAACGCTGTCGGTCGAGATGACCAGTTCGGGACGCCAGCCGCTCATTGGGCCGCTAAAGGTGTAGGTCTTGCGTGGTTTTGGCGCTTGCACTTTCGCCGTGGTGAGATCGACGCTGCTGCCGTCACGTTGTCGACCAAAGTCCTCGCGATTCTCCCAGATAAAATTGACAAGCTGCTCGGTTGTGAAGCGATCTCCGAGGCTCGGCACATGACCGGCCAACATGACGAATGCGTCATCAACTAACTGGAAGGTGAAGCCATTGACCGTTGTGGTCTCGCCACCGCCCATCAGAAATTCGATCTGTTCTGCCGATCTCCGTGCATCCCCGTGTGTTTTGATGAAACCCATCGTACTTCCCTTTCCTCTGCATGTGTGACGCTCTCGTGTGGCGCTCACTTACAAATGTAGTTTATCACATTATATTGTGATTTACAATACTGAAAGGTGACGATCCACCTTAAAGTTTCGCGCTATTTTCACAATGCCTATTGCATTCTCACAATTCGTTGTGGTATAGTGAGAGCAGGAGGTGAAAATGGACAACCAGTTCCGGATCGACAAGCACCGATTAGAGTTTTTGATGGAACAGAAGGGGATCAAGACATTGCAGCAGCTCGCCGAGCAAAGCGGTGTCCACGGCAACACGCTTACCCGCATTTTGCGCGGCGAAAAGTGGACAAGCGACACAGCGACCAAGCTGGCCGACGCGCTGGGCTGCAATCCGATTGATCTGTTGGTGGCGAAGGGATACCCCGACCCAAAATCGGTCGCCCCGGTCGCTCTCTTTCAGAATTAGTTTTTGGGGAGAATGGTCGGGGCTGAGGCGCAAAAAAAGCGCCCAGCCCCGAAAGACTGAACGCTTCTTCTCTTACATCATTCGCCGGTGTGCTGGCAGGCTTGACGGCGAATGACGCTTTATCCCAACACCCCTGTGGGTGGAGGTTTTGTTTACCCTACGACCGGCTTAACTCGGAAACCAGGTTTGGAACAGGTCGTTGATGAACGTGCGCAGGTCATCACCCAGAATGAGCAAAATCGAAAGCAGCACAATGGCAAAGAGGATGATGATCAGCGCGAATTCGATGAAACTTTGGCCGCTGCGATTCGACGGCAATCTGGACATGATGGCTGCCTTTACTGCTACCAGTACCCGCGGAGGGATTCGAACCCCCGACATCCTGTTCCGAAGACAGGCGCTCTATTCCACTGAGCTACGCGGGCAAAATACCTTTCGTCTTGCCATAACACCCGATAGCGGTATGGATATGACCTGTAAGCGACAATTTCCGAAGACAGGTGCTCTATCCACTGAGCTACTGGGGCACGATACCAGCGTAGATTATCACAATGCGGACAAAAAGTGAAGATCGAATGTGACCGCAAGCGATAGTATTTGACCTGTCCCCAGGAACCAACCCAGTGGGGATGAGGATTCAGGTTGCGAGCCAGTTCTCAAATTCAAATGTAGCCCTCTGGGTAGACTCTAGACCCGGAGCGAGCCACGGAATCCCCTCGAAGCATAGTAAGACTGCGCGCCGTTATGATAGACAAAGACATGACCATAGCGGTAATCACAAAAGAGGGCGCCGCCGAGTTCTCGAATTTCAGCGGGCGTTTTCACCCAGCTTGACGTCTTCAGATCGAAATCGCCCAGTTTCTGCAACGCTCGATATTCTTCTTCGGTTAAAAGCTCAATGCCCATCTCTGCTGCCATATCCAGCGCGTTATTTTCCGGCTTATGCTCTTTCCTCGACTCCTGCGCTTCACGGTCATAACAAGCATTGCGGCGGCCTTTAGGACTTTCCGCTGAACAATCATAAAACAGGTATTTGTCCGTCTTTTGATCATGCCCCACAACATCCGGCTCACCGCCACTACTTTCCATTGCATCGAGTGACCACAGTGCTTCAGGATTCGCTCCCAGCTTTGCTTCTACTTTCGCCCATTCAAGACCTTGATGGTGCTTCATGTTTTTCTCAAAACGGGTTTTCAACGCGCTGAGTAATTTTTCACGTTGCTCTGGTGACAACGCCTTTTTTGTCTCCATCATTGTCCTTCCTCATGATTGATTCCCTCATGATTGATAGCGTGTGACCTACCCACGATCTGTTCACATCTATCCGACCAACGGATCGTCTAGTCATAGTAGAGCATCAAAATAAGCAGGTCAAATCATTGACATTTGCAATCCTCGCGCAAGCCGCACCTGCATAGCCCCAACCCATATTCACATCTTCTTAACAATTTGTTGGAGTCGCCAATACAATTGGTTAATGGTGAGCAGCTATGCTGCTGGTGAGAAACCCCACAGCAGTTGCCTATCGGGAATGGAGGTCGGAGACACGATGGACTTTACAATGCTCGTCATCGGCTATCTACTGATGACTCTGTTTTGTACGAGCGCGTTCGTTACGGCCTGTGTCGTTAGCGGTGACATCAACGCCATGCGCGAATAGTTTCTCACCCATACCGCTGCCGGAAGGCCACCGCATAGGCGCGCAGGGCATCTTCGGCGTTGAGGTCGTGCTGATGCGCCAGAGCTACCAGTTGCCAGAGCAGTTCACCCAGCACCTCTGCTGCGGGTGCATCGCCCAGCAGTTGATTGAGCGCAGGCCGCGCTTGCACCAGTACGTCTCGATCCAACAGACCGGCTTTGGCGGCTTTGGTCTGCAACTTGCGCGCCTTTTCCAGCGCGGGCAGGTGGGCAGGCACACCATCGAGCGGGCTGACCTGCGTTTGACCCTTCGCGGCCTTCTCGGCGGCTTTAATTGCATCCCAATTCTGCACCAACTGATCAACGCTTGATACCACCGTGTCGCCAAAAATATGGGGATGGCGGCGGATCAACTTGGTCACAATCTCGTGTATTGAATCGGCCATCTTAAAGCGCCCTTCTTCAGTGGCAATTTGCACCATCATCGTCGCCACCGAATAGAGATCGCCCAATTCCTCGGCGATGTGCGGACTGTTGTCCTGCCCGCCCGCTTCCATGTCGATTGCCTCCAGCACCTCCGCCACCTCACCCAAAAGATCCTTACAGAGACTCTCCAACGTCTGTTCCTGATCCCACGGACAGCCATCCGGGGCGCGCAGGAGCGCGACGATCTCCTGCAAATCGGTAAAACTGCCATAGCGCAAGGGCGGCACATAGAGCGAAGTGAGATGGTCGAAGTCGTCACCATGATCCAATTCGAGGAGGGGGCGCGTCTGGATCACCTGGTGCGCCGTGCCTGCCGCCTGCACCAGCGTCACGGGATGTTCGTCGGGATAGGCGTTCATCAGCGTAAGTTTGACATCAGAGGCAACCTGGGCGGAGTAAAGCTGCCCCACAACCAAAGGCAGTCCGGCTTCCACCTGGGGGTGGTGCTGCTGCGCCAACAGCATCGCATCCACCACCTGTCCCCCATCCATCATATCCACCCCGACCGCAGCATAGACAGGCTCCACAAAACTAAGCCCGCCAATCACCTGGACTGTGATACCGGCTGCGGCGGCCTGCTCCAGGATCAGGCGCGTGGTTGCCTCGCCCACCCACGGATGACCGGGCACAGCATAGACGACCCCACCCGGCTCCCGCGCCAACGTCAGCACGCGCTCGGTAATCGCCTCATAGACCGCAGCAAAGTCCGAGTGCTGCTCATACAGATCGTCGCATATCTGGATGGGGATGCGCTCGCCTAGCTCTTCTAGGGCGGGGTGACGGCGAGTGCGCGCCAGGATGCGCGGCGCGGTAGAAAGTGCCTGCCATGCCGCCAGCGTCAAATCAGCCAACGCACCCGGCCCCAACCCGACAATACGAAGGGGCGCAGACACAGATTGGTCGAGATTAGGCAATGGGGATTGCGTGATGCTATTCATAAAGACTCACTTTCATCCTGGTTTCTCGTCCGACTTGCTCAAAATCGTAATCAAGTGACCGCTAGCGCGGACGCCGGTTCTGAAAGAAACCTTCAATCAGTCCAGCCAAGACCAATGTCACCAGGGCAAAGGCAATATCCATCATTCGCAGCCGTGTAAGAAGCAGCATGACTCCAACAGCCAACGCCAAGAGGGTTCCCTGTCGCGCTGCCACCCACGGATCGGCACGCCGCCGCCGGTCGCGCACACCTGCCAGCGCGGGCCAACGCCTGTGCAGCGCCAGTGCCACCAACGAGCCTATCCCAAAAACAAGGGAGAGCAAGCCGAGGAAAACAAGAATCACAGCGAGGTTGTTGATCTGCCCGTCGGGCAGCCATGGCGGCACAGTCCATAGGACATAGAGCAGCAGCAGGATCCCTGCTCCTGCTGCCAGAGTTGCCAAGCTCATCACTTGCCGTCGCCCCTGCCCCTGTGTCATCATAAAGACAAGTGTATCATCCACCGCTGCCCGATCCGCAAATCGCCTGTGGTATAATTATTTGATGCATTTTCAGCACCGTGGCATCATATCCTAGCATGAACGCTAGGAATGGCTGCGTACAGTCAACGCGTACAGTCAAATTGATAGCAATCGGTAAGATTCAGTAAAAGTCGGTAAATTCAAGAGCTAAACTATGAGTCCTAAGCGACGATATACCCGCAGCGAAAAAGCCTTCTATATCCTGAGCCTGCTGCTCATCCTCAGCATGGTTGTGGGGCTGATTGCCGTGGCGATTACCCCATCCAACATCGGCTTCTAGCCCGCGCTCGGTGAGCCTACAGCCCGATCCTCGGCCCCTATCAGAATCACGCGGGCTCTATTTGGTCGCGCTGGCGGTTCTGTTTTTCAGCACCAGCCCGATTCTGACGCGCTGGGCAGCACAAAGCCTCACGGCCTTTGAGATCAGCGCCGGGCGCATGCTCACGGCGGGGCTGGCGGTGCTGGCAATCGCGCTACTGCGCCACGAACCGCTGCCCCGCGGACGCGCGTGGCTGCGTTTTTTGGGCTATGGCCTGGTGGCCGCGCTGCACTTTGGCTGCTATATTGCCTCGCTCAACTACACCACCATCGCGCACAGCCTTGCCATCACCTATACCGCGCCGATCTTCGTGGCGCTCTTTTCAGCCTGGTTCTTGGGCGAAGGCATGGCCCCGCGCAGATGGCTGGGAACGCTGGTCGCCGTGGCAGGCGTGGCGATCTTGGCAGGCTTTGAGCCGGCCTTTACCCCGCGCATGGCGCTAGGCGACGGGCTGGCATGGGGCAGCGCCATCTGCTTTGGCCTCTACAGCATTGCAGGGCGCAGCCAACGCCGTCACTATGGTCTCTTTGCCTATGCGGGCAGCGTCTATGCGCTGGCTGGGTTGTGGCTGCTGCCATTGGCGCTGCTCAATTTTAGCTCCAATGGCTATACAGCCACAGCCATTACCTCGGTGTTGGCCCTGGGGCTCTTGCCACTGGCGCTGGGGCACACACTCTATAACGCCGCGCTGCGACGCACACGCGCCACAGCCGTTAACCTCATTGCCACCCAAGAGGTGACAGGGGGTATCCTCCTGGGCATGCTCTTTCTGGGCGAATTTCCTACCCCCACCAGCCTCGTCGGGGTAGCGATTACACTGCTGGGTATCGTGTTCGTCATTCTCTAGCCGAAGGATTGCACATGTTGGCGACTCGCCTCCCCCTCTTTCCGCTTACAACCGAACTCGCCGCCACACCTGCCGGACCGACCTTGACCATCGGCGGCTGTGACCTGGCTGCGTTGGCACAACAGTTTGGCACGCCGCTCTATCTCTATGACCAGGCGACAATGGACGCTGCCGCCACAAGCTATCGCGAGGCATTGGCGCGCCACTATCCCAGCGAAACAGGTGTCACCTTTGCGGGCAAGGCGCTGATGCTCACCGCGGCGGCACAATGGGTACAGCGTCAGGGCTTTCTGCTCGACTGTACGGGCGCGGGCGAGTTGCACATTGCCGCCACTGCTGATCTGGCGAGCCATCAAATTCTGGTGCATGGCGTCAATAAGAGCGATGAGGATTTGGCCGCAGCGGTGGCGCAAGCCGGGGTGATTGTGGTGGACAACCCCACCGAACTCGCACGCCTGGCACAGATCGCCACACAAGGGCGTACCCTGCCGGAGTTGTGGTTGCGCGTGCGTCCTGGGGTGGCGGTAGAAACCCACGCCTACCGCCAAACAGGGCAGCACGATTCTAAATTTGGCTTCAGCACCGAAGAAGCCATCTCCGCGGTGGCAATGGCCCAGGCACAGGGCTTGCCCGTAACAGGCTTCCATTTCCATCAAGGTTCACAATTCTTTGACCCCACGCCGATTGGCCCAGGCATTGACACTGTGCTGGAACTGGTGCAAACGCTGTACCAGCAACACGGCTGGCTGCCCACGACGATCTCTCCTGGGGGTGGCTGGGGCGTGGCCTATCACGAAGATGAATTGCCCCAACCTGCTGTGGATGAATACATCGCCTTTATCGCCAAACGCATGATCGAAGGCTGCCACCAGCGCGGCCTGCCGCTGCCCCGGCTGCAAGTGGAACCAGGACGCAGCCTGGTGGCGCGGGCCGGCGTGGCGCTCTATCGCGTCGGCGCAATCAAAGAGACCCCCAGCCGTCGCTGGCTGCTGATCGACGGGGGCATGGCGGACAACCCGCGCCCGGCGCTCTATGGCGCGCGCTATTCTGCCCTGCCGGTGACAGACCCCGACCGCGCCATCCTCGGCCCGGCGTGGCTGGCAGGCCCTTACTGCGAGAGTGGCGATGTGCTCATCGAAGATCTGCCGCTGCCCGAAATCGCCGCGGGTGAACTGCTGGCAGTCCCCGCCAGCGGAGCCTATCATATCAACATGGGCAGCAACTACAACGGCGCGCGCAAACCCGCGGTGGTCTGGCTGCGCGACGGTGTGGCTCACCTCGTCCAACGTCGCGAAACCGTCAGTGACTTGACCCGGCGCGATCTGCCTCTGCCTTTTGGGGCATAACCAAAACAGCGTTCTACCCGAAATCGACCGCGACCACCTCATGTTCCAGCACCGACGGGACGCGCACCGTGATCGCGCCCGACTCCACGCGTACATCAGGGCTGATGCCCGCACGCAGCAGATGCACGCGCGCCACCTGCTTTTCGGGCGGCATCAGCAGGCGCACGACCTGCTCGCCCACCGGGATCAACTCGCGAAGGGGGCCTTTCATCATCATGGGGTTGGTCAAATTGACCAGGTGTACGGTCATCGATTTCTTCTGCTGCCACACCGTTACGTCGAGCATGCCGGGGCCGGTCACGGTCACGGGGCGTTCTTCGTTGGTCGCCCAATCGACCGCGTTGGTGAGCAGCTTGCCATGATCCACGCACAGCACTTCCCAGAAGGTGCGGTCAACATCCCACGGAAAGTAAACCACACGTCCTTCACCGAATTGACGCATATAGACCTGGGGAATATCGGTCTGGTTGACGCGCGGCCAGACCATCTCCATCGGCAAATCAGGATAGGAGGGGATCAGCGTCAGTGGGGCATAGGGCAGGGGCGTGGTTGTCTCCACCAGGACGCGGTGGACGCCGTTGATGATGCGCCCGGCATCTTCCAGCCCAGCCACCAATGGATGAAAGACGCGCGTCGTTGGGTCACGCTCGATGGCTAGATAGGAATTCTTCACCGGCCCTTCGACGTCACCTGCACAGCGCACGCCAAAGAGATCCGCCAGGCCGAAATCGTCGCGGCGCACACCCATCTCGTCATACAACGAAGTCTCATGCGTGGCGACGATGCTGCCTCCGCGCTGCACAAATTCACGCAGTTGTTGGCACTGCTGGTCAGACAGTGCCGCAATGTTGGGGAGGATCAAGGTCTTAAAGGGGCGTGTGTGTTCTTCATCCAACAGGCCATCATGCACCATCTCGAAAGGGATGCGCGCCTCGATCAGCGCATGATAAAAGCCCTCGGAGTGATCTCCCACCTTTTCGGCGGCCTTCTCACCCCCATAGTAGTTCCAGGTCTGCTGTGAATAGACAAGGGCCACGCGTGCAATGGGCGCTTCGTTGCGTAGATATGGCTCCCACTGTGCGTACATCGTGTACATACCGGCGACCGGCTTGAGCCAGCGCGGGTCATAGATCATGCCGCCGAACTTTGTAAACCAGGGACGCAGCCCATTGGCAACGCCATCCGCGACAAAGAGGCGGAACTCAGCGGGGTTCTGAATCGAGTCCTTCCAGCGATAACGTTCTTCGACACCTATGCTAAAGATGCCGCCAATGGGCTTGCTCCCCAGGGTTGAGCGGTACTCTTTGCCATTCTTACCGTTCGCCCAACTGGGTTGCAGACCATGCCGCGCCTGCCGGTCGGCAAAGAGGATCTCTGCCTTTTCGCCGATACGCTTCATATCGAGCATGCCATGTGCGCCACCCGAATTGGCAATAAAGCGCGCATGGGGCTGAATGGCGCGGATCGCGCCATCCCATACGTCCCACAGTTCAAAGAGACGATCTTGCCACCAGCCGATATACGCCTTGACCGCGGCGTCATCGCCACTGCCCTCTGCCTCTTGTCCGCGCGGCAGTTGGAAGCGCACAGGGGCATTGCCTGAACGGGGCAGTTCGTAGCCGGTTGCTTCCCTGAAATTGCGCTGGCAATGCTCACAGTAACAGAGGCCATGTCCCGACCAACGATTGGAAAAGATACCGTCCACCGGGTACATATGCATGATCTCGCGGTGGATTTCGGTCATATAGTCGAAGTTGTAAGGCCCCAGCGCGCACGTCACCCACAACTCTGGATCGGCCCAATGGCGCACCGGCTGACCATCGGCTCCCACCATGATCCAATCGGGATGGGCATCGTACACGTCCTGATGTACAGCGTGCGGATCGGTGCGCGCAATGACATTCATGCCCAACTTGCGGCAGCCCTCATAGAGTTCGCCAAAGGGATCGCTGTCGCCCATCCACGGGCTGCGGTAGTGCAAGGGAATTTGCGTGGGATAGTAGCAGACGCAGCCACCCGCGCTCAGACAAGCGGCGTCACAGTGCGCCTGCTTGAAGTAGTCCAGCCAAAAGTTTACGTCATACTGGGCCGGGTCTGTTTCGGTCAGCGTCAATTGCGCCCAGCGCATAGGTCGATCAAACCAGTCGTTCGTTGGGGCCGTGTTCGTTGGGGGTAGCATCATTCCAATAGCGTCCTGTCTAGTGAAGCTTGAAAATGCGCCCAGTGAGCGCGCTAGAACGTGCTGACCAAAAGGCCAGCACGTTTGGCAACATCATAGAGATAGAGTGGAGGCTTCCACGCAAGCGAAAGATCATTCGTCCCGAATCATGGGCATGAACAGCCCCCCGACTGTATCCGGCGCGTTGAGCCACGCCTCGTCTGTGTCAACGGCGTCGTAATTCGCCTCGTCCACCTCAACGTCAGGCGCATCAAAGATCAGCATCCCCTGAATAGCAGAGGATTGCGCCGACCGGGCTACCGGGCGATCCACGTTGCCGAAGTGAACCTGTGCAATCTGTCCTGGCCCCACGGTCAAAAGATAGCAGGGCTGCTGGTAGGTCGCATCGATTAGGCCGGGCTGGGTGTTGAACCACCCAGCCCTCAACTCCTCGCAGATTGTGTAATTGCCGGGGCGCAGGCCCGGATAGCGCATCTTGCCCTGCTTGTTGGTCAGGTCGTTCTCAGTCGGAACCAGTGTTCCCTGGGCATCATAGAGCAGAAAACGCCAGTCAGCCAATGGGCGCTCGCCCCCATTCTTGCGCCCATTGCCGTTGCGGTCTTCATATTTATGCGCGCGCACGATGCTCTTGCCCTGGTTGACGAAGGTGCAGGTGACGTGGCTGCCCGCCGCAACGGCTATCGTCACCTGATTGTTCGCCAGATCGACAGCCGCGCTCGCGGCTGGATCACACCGGATCTCGGTCAACAGCCACTTGCCGGGTACGTGTTCGGTCACGGTGTAGTCGCCAGGCTCGACCGCAAAGGTCTTGGTCTGTGAGAAGGGGTCGCGGTCGTCCGGGACAACATCGTCAAGCCGGAAGTTGCCCAGGCCCCCTGTGAAGCGGAAGTTTTGGCGGCTATTGGGCTGTGTATCGAGGACAATCGTGATGGCTGGTGTCGCCTGTTGTTCGCCCTGTACAAAGACAGCCGTCGTACGCGGCGGCACAGTGAAAGCCCCTGTCGCCGGGTCAAAGGTGGCCCCCTGCACGACCGGATCAGCCGACGCCATCTGCACCGGGTGTAGATGGAGGTCGCGGCCAACCATCTCGGCGAGGGTAAAGCTTTGGGGCGTGTCCGATGCGTTGAAAAGCACCACAATCTGTTCGGCTTGTGGGTCTAGGTCAGGCAGCGCCGCGACCTCATCCGACAGGCTCATCACGATCAGGCCCGGAATCTGGTCAGGGCCTGTGTTATGGAACACAAGCCGAGCCATCACCGCGGCCTCATCCTCCAGCCGGAAAAGGGACGAACTCTTGCGGATCATCAGTATCTCTTGCAGATGTGTGTTGCTGGCGGAAATGTCTGCGGGGTCGGGATGGAGCAGCGGGTCTGTCAGGCGCGGCGCTATCAGATCCCAATTTGCCCCATTCTCCCCCGCAGGCGGCAGCCCGACGCCGAAGTTATTCTCCTGGTAGCTCCAGTCAAGCCGGTTAAACCAATCACCCGAATTGTAGGAATTGCGGTCCATCGACTTGGAACGCAGGAGTTCCGAACCTGCATGGACAAAGGGAACGCCCTGGGCCAAGAGGTCGAAGTCCAGCCCCATGTTTTGCGCCCGCACCCGGTCTTCCGGTGTGGTGTTCAGCGGCAGCTTATAGGCGTTGTTGTCGTAAAGCGTCTGGTTATCATGCGCCTCGACATAGACGATATGTTCCTGTGGGTCTTGGTTATAGCCCGCCGGGCTGCCGTTGTAGTCCACCTCACTGCCGCTCACCAGATTGCCGTTACGGTCGATGAACTGGTAGTCAGCCAGATTACCCGCAAGCCCTACCCGAATCTGGTCGCCATAGAGCAGCAGCTTTGCCTTTTCGTCATCACTGCCGTCGTTGTTGGCGTTGGGGTCATACCAAAGACCATTGCTAAAGCCCTGGTTGGTGACGAGGTCTGCGCCGGAATCAAAGGGGCCACCGCCGCGCACAGCATCGCGCAGCCGGTCGTTGAAGGTGCCAATGCCGGTTCCCGCCAAGTTGAACTGTGTGGCATTGACGCCGCGCGCATTGTCAACCACCTCGCCAAAGTTCCAGCCTTCACCATAGATATAGATAGACGGGTCAATTGCCGCCAGCGTGCTTTGCACCTTCTCCATATTGCTCACCATGTGGTGGCCCATCAGGTCAAAGCGGAAGCCGTCAACGTCATATTCACTCGCCCAAGTCGAGAGCGAGTCGAGCATGAGCTTCTCGAACATGGTGTGTTCGCTGGCGGTATTGGAGCAGCAGGTACTGGTTTCAACCTCGCCATCCAGGTTCAGACGGTGATAGTAACCCGGCACGATCTTGTCGAGTACCGAGCGTTCGGCCTGACCTGCGGCAGTGGTATGGTTGTAGACCACATCCATGACCACGCGCAGGCCAACTTCATGCAGCGCCTGTACCATGTCGCGGAATTCGACAATACGGGTGACGCCCGCCGGGTCGGTGGCATAGGAACCTTCAGGAACCGTGTAGTGATAGGGATCATAGCCCCAGTTGAAGCCATCCTCATCCCGCGCCGGGATACCATCCCCATCCTCATCGCTATCGAGTGCCTCCTGCGGCTGGGGCGAGTCCGGGGCCGGGTTGGCTTCGATAGGCGGTTCTTCCTGCTGGCTCCTGATCTCGCGTACGGTGGCGAAGTCAAAAGCGGGCAGCAGGTGGATGTGGGTCAAGCCTGCCTGCGCCAATGCGATCAGATGTTGCATCCCAAGCGTATTTGGATCGGTAAAGGCTTCAAAGGTACCGCGCAGGTCCGCGGGTACGCTCTCGTCGCTGATGCTGAAATCGCGCACATGCAGCTCATAGAGCACAATATCTTCGGGAGCCGCCAGCGGTGGCTTGGCAACTGTGCCCCAGCCCTGCGGCTGCGTGGTTGGGTCATCGAGATCGACAATTAGCGAGCGAGTCGAGTTCGGAGCCAACCCCAGTGAATAGGGGTCTGTTACCAGGTTATGTTCCACCTGGCCCGTACTTGGCACATAGACCTCAACCTCAAAGAGATAGTATTTTCCCAGCCAGCTTGGATCACCGGCAAGGCCCCAAGTACCCTGTTCACCCGGAGTCATATCGAGCATTTGGGTGGCATCGCCGCTGGTGTCATCGAAAAGATGGAGTTTGACCAACTTGGCGGTCGGCGCCCAGAGGCGGATCGTTGGTGTATCACCGTCGAATGTTACACCGAGAGCGCCCTCATAGGTATAGAGGTCGTCCAATACGCCGGGAATCTGTACGCCGGTGGCGTCGGCGACAAAACTCGCTGTGCCTGCGGAGACAATGATCTGCCCTTTCAGAATATCGGGGACAAGGGGCAGATCTTCATCATGCAGCCTAAAGAGCTTATAGGCTGCCAAGTACGGCCATTTTTCCGCCAATTCCGGCGGCAGCCCATCCTGGACATATTCGAGCGGGATGCTGCTGCCACCCGTTAGCACGTTGTTCTCCAGAATGATGCCGCCCTCCGGCGCATAGTGCAGTTGGTAGCTGTTGCCCGCCACAATGTCGGTGTCCCAGGCGATGGTGTTGGCGTTGAGCCAGTGCGCCCGTTCTTTGCTCAGGTCGGCGCCGGAACGTGGCCCTGAGAGAACTGGCAAAATATACGGCGCTTCGGGGTCAGCGCCTTGCAGTTGCCAGACCTCGCAGCCGTATGTATCGAAATCCAGGAATTGATCCGGGCCTGGGTCTTTCTCGTCACCGCGGTGGAAGATATAGGCCAAGTTCTGAGTGGGGTCGATGAGCGGCACGTTGAAAACTGCGCCAAAGGGGTCAAATGCATCCGGCTTGCGCGGCATGGTCCAGCCGGGGTCTTCGGCGGCTTGCCAGGTGTGCAAGCCCCAGAAGTCGGCAAAGTTCGTGCTGTTGTAGTCGCCATAATCCCCTGCCGGGCGGCGATAGTGCAGTACGGCTGTGTCAGTGGCCGCGCAGAGTTGCGGATAGATCGTCTCATTGCCCGACTGAATCCAAACCGCCGCAGTCTCTTGGGGGATCAGGGATTGGTCGGGGCCGGGGTCCTTCTCATCACCCTTGTGGATGATAAAGTTGAGCGGCAAGGTGGCATCCTCGATAGGCACTTGCCAGAAGATCCCATACGCATCGCTGCCGTCTGGAGGTCGTGGGCTGGCCCACTCCGTCACTACATCCTCGCTGATGCCGTCGCCCCACAGGTGCAGCCCCCAATCCGTGTAGTTGCCATCGTCGCGGTGATAGTGGATGTTGACATAGCCCTGTGCCGCGGCTTGCGAGGTATAGAAGGTAGGATCATCCTGCTTGAGCCAAATCTCAGGGCCATCGGTCGCCGGGTTGAAGGAGCGATCTGCGTCGGTGCCATCCTTGACTTCACCGCGATGGACAATAAAGCCAACGTCCTTGCTCGAATCTTGCAGTTGAATCCAGGCAAAGCGGCCATAGTCATCCTCGCCCCAGAAGCGAATGGGGTTCTCCCAGGTCACCGGATTGCTAGCCAGGCCATCACCCCAGGCATGGAGCCCCCAGAAGTCATTGAAGTCGTCCGAAGTTGGATCTCCATAATTGCCATCACTGCGCTGATAATGGACAACGGCATAGCCCGCACCACCGGGTGGCGGCGGAGGCGTGTCCACATAATGAACCGTGACACCCTCCACAAAGGCCCCTTCGTAATGCGCGTGCAGGTCGTTGACCACAGCCAGGAAGTCCAGTTGCGTCCCCTCCGGCCAGGCTGATGCGTCATAGAAGACGCGATAGGGGGCGTTATCGTCCACGCCGATAACCGTGAACTCCTCTGTACCCGTCTCGCGCACAGCAAAAGTCACTTCAGCGAAGGAATCAGCCGCGAGGTCGGCGCGCACTTCCAGCCGCTGCGGAACCTGGTTGCCGTCGATCTGATCAAAGCCAAGCGTCACCTCTTGGCCCGATGCGAGACTCGCAAAGTTGACTGCCGGGGCTTCGGACGATGCGGGGATCGGTTGGCCAGCCTGGTAGATGACAAAGCCCATCTCCGGCACACTCACGGCAAGTTCGCCATTGGCATCCGTGGTGAGCGTGTCTGCTACGCTGCCCCCCTCGGCATAGACAAGGCTGAACTGCACGCCGTTGGCGTAGAAGGTAGGCACGTTGGCTGTCGCCGCCGCGCCATTGTTGAGCGCGACCACATACTCGACCTGCTCATCGCGGTCGATGCGGCTAAAGGCGTAGATACCCGGCCCGTCGGCGGCATAGCGATGGATCTGCGCGCCCGTACGCAGCGCCGTATGCGCCTGGTAGATCCCGGCATAGGTGACAAACGCCTGATACAATGGGTGCGTCGGATCGAAGTTATCATCGGCGGTCGTAGCGTCGGTGCCGATGAGATCGTCGTCGTTGTAGCTCTCTACCTGGCTGGGGAACATATCCTGGCGCGCATCCTTGTCGCCGCCGTCGCCAGTGAAGCCTTGTTCATCGCCATAGTAGATGACCGGCACGCCGCGACCAAAGTACATAGTAGCGTTGGCGAGCTTGCTGCGCGCCAATTTTTGGTCATCGGTCAGACCACCACCGTTATCGGCGTTGAGGAAGAAGCCGAAGCGTCCTATATCGTGGTTGCCAATAAAGGTGGGCAGGCTGTAGGCATTCGAATCCTCATCAATAAAGTAGTCGTCATCTTCAAAGAAGCTCTGTAAGTTTTGGGCAGAGCCAGTTTGCGAGACATAGCCGCGCAGTCGCTCCTGGAATTTGAAATCGAGCACAGCGGGCATGTCGCTGTCGGTGGTGTAGTAGCTGAGGAACTGCTCGTTGCTGGAAAAGACTTCGCCAAAGATAAAGAAGTCGGGTTTGCCCTCGGCCTGGGCATGCGCTAGGATGGCAGGTGCAAATGCACGCCAGAACTCTGCGTTGACATGCTTGACCGTGTCAATACGGAAGCCGTCAATGTCAAAGTCCGAGATCCAGTCCTTATAGATCTCGGTCATGCCCTCCACCACCTGCGGCTGCTCGGTGAACAGGTCATCCAGCCCAAAGAAATCGCCATAGAGCGAGTTCTCCCCCTGGAAGGACGAATCGCCGCGGTTATGGTAGTAGATGGGATTGTTCAGCCAATCGGGGACTTTGATGGTTTCCTCGCCCGCAGGAATGATCGGCGTATAGGGGAAGCTGATCTCCCGGTCGAGCGGGGGGAAGGTGTCTGTACCGGCATAGTCGCGGTCGTCAAAGGGCTGCCCATCGGCATCCAGATAGGGGTAGTCAGCCTTCGAGCGATAGCTGTACTGATCCTCCTCATAGTCGATCACATCTGCCGTATGGTTGGTGATGATGTCGAAGAAGACCTTGATCCCAAGCGTATGTGCGGCGTCGATCAGCTGCACCAACTCGGCATTGGTGCCAAAGTGGGGATCAAACTGGGTGAAGTCGGTGATCCAGTAGCCGTGGTAGCCAGCCGAAGCATCAGCGCCCGCGCCCTGCACCGGCTTGTTCTTAAAGACCGGCGTCATCCAAATGGCGGTGATGCCCATCTCGTCAAGATAGGGCAGCTTCTCCATCAGGCCCGCCAGGTCGCCGCCGTGATAGAAGCCCTTGTCGGTCGGGTCAAAGCCGGTTGCCAGCCGGTCGCCGCTCAAGCCACCCTCGTCGTTGGCAGTATCGCCATTGGCAAAGCGGTCGGGCATGACAAAATAAAAGATGTCGTCCTCGATGGGGTGACGAGCCGGGGCCTCGGCAATTTCCGCCAGATCAACCGGCGGCAGCGCGCCTGTTTGGATGGTGAGAATCTTGCTCTCACTGTCCCAACTGAAGGTAATGGCATCGCCTGTATTGGCAACGGTGAAGGGGATGTTGTCGCCATTGGGCACACCACCCGCGCCATAATTCTCGTCCCAGCTTTCGTCAATGGCGACTTTGGCCTCATAGGAACCAGCGGGCAGCGAAGTGGTCGAGAAGCGATAGATGCCATCGTCATCAATGTCCTGCAACCAGGAGCGCAGACAGTCGGGCTGCCAGTCGCCGGGGCAGCCCTGCTCACTCTGGAAATCGCCTGCCACAACCGCAATCGTGTGGTTGCGATTGCTGGTGATCCAGTTGGTTGCGGGGTCAAAGTAAAACTTGACTGTCTCTGCGGCGTCAAGCGTTAGCGGAATGTTGGGGCCGTTGGGGGTGGCGTTGGCCCCGTAGTTCTCATCCCATGTGCCATTGATCGCTGCTTTGTATTCAAAGGAACCGGCAGGCAGGTCAAAGGCTTGTTGAAAGATGTCGTCGCCACTGTCCAGCGGCAGTTCGGTATTAGTGCAGGCGGGGTCCCAATCGCCGGCACAGCCCAACTCGTCTTGCAGACTCCCCGCCAGCGTCACGGTATCGCTGGTGGACGCGGCCAGTGCTGCCGGCGGCGTCAGCGTTGCGCCCCCTAATGTTGAGAGCAACAGCGCAAGGACGGTAACGAGATGGAGCAATGCAAAGCATCGCCGGTTTGCGTGCATAATCAGCCTCCACGATCTCAGTTGCGTTGATCCAGCACGAACAGCGGATCAACTTCACAGACGCGACCCAGTCAGGCTAGGCTCAGGTGAGGACGGCGTGCGATTCAATGAGGAGCCAGAGTGATACGGAACTGCACTGCTTTATGAAAAAAATGCAATTTTGACAATGGAAAACAGTTCGACAACGCACATGAAAACGTATATGAAATAGTGCCGCTTGTCAAGCATCATTCCAGGTAGCAGCTTGAGGTCCCTAACCCATCACCCAAAGGAATTTCGATGACCACCGAACCCATCACACGCTGTTTCTGGGCGCGCGAAAGCGACTTGATGGCCGCCTACCACGACCATGAGTGGGGTGTGCCTGTCTATGATGACTCGCGCTTGTTTGAGAAGTTGATCCTCGAAGGCTTTCAAGCAGGTCTATCTTGGCGCACGATCCTGCATAAGCGTGAGAATTTCCGCGCTGCTTTTGATGGTTTTGACGCGGAAAAGATAGCAAATTACGACGAAGCAAAACTTGCCGCACTGATGCAGGACGCGGGCATTGTCCGCAACCGCTTGAAAATTGCGGGCGCGGTACAAAATGCCCAGGCCTATCTACGCCTGGTCGAGCAAACGGGCAGCTTTAGCCACTGGTTATGGGCGTTTGTCGGCCATAAACCCATTGTCCCCACAGCACCACGAACGCGTGAGAACATTCCCACCAGCACGCCTGAAGCGCAGGCGATGTCGAAGGCGCTCAAGAAGGCCGGGTTTACTTTTGTGGGGCCAACCATCTGCTATGCCTTTATGCAAAGCATGGGGATGGTGGACGACCATGTAGTGGATTGTTTCAAATATCGAGGACCGCAGGTTTAACCAGAACAGAAGGTTTGACCGTGACAGTCGTGAAAGTAATGAAAGTAGTGAATGCGTGAGCCGCAGAGAAGGGTATAAACGAATCAATACCCACATAGAACCATCTGTGAGCCAGATTCGCTGGATTGAGTTGTGACCGCTGGCGGTCTACTTACTTGGCGATGACTCGTTCGTCGCTGATTCGCAGCAGTTCTCGAACCACATCATCGACGCGGCGCTTATAGCGCAAAAGTTCACGCCGGCACTCTACCTCCCCTGATGTCTCAGCTTTGAAGGAGCGCAATCCTTCTTCCAACTCGCTGTCAACGGCGAGTTTGTTGCGGTTGATGATATTGCCGCGCAGATAGTCACGCATCTTGGCAGCAACCATCGTGTCATAATAGGCAAGATCGTTGTGCAATTCAACCAGGCGGTCGGATGCAATGGCAGGCATAGGCATCGACCGCAGTGTCTCCCAGGCTCGGTTTAGCTTACGTCGGTACACATTCCCTCAGCTTATGGTGTCGAAAGCATTGTTGATAACGGTGTCGAGTACGGCGGTTGGTGCGATGCTGAATCCGGTGTTAACTACTAGAGTGCAACCAATGACTAGAGTGCAGAATTGTGCGGCGGGAAATACGGAGCCGCAAAATACGGTGCCGAATGCGGTGGAACTTCAAGAGTGGTTATAACAAAACAGGTGGATCAGCCCAAACAGACGCGTGCAAACATCTTTAGGGGTGCATTGTGTGAGTAGAGATTTGCAGCATTCCGGCATTGATGCGCAGTCCCACTGCACACGATGCACGAGGTAGTTCCTACTTTGCGATGAACAGTGTGGTGAATAGCGATGCCGCAGACTAGCTCACGATGCCGGCAAACGGGCTTTGCCACATGAGCAACTGGACAGTGCCTCGGTGCGCTATTGCACCCATGAGCTATTATATCTCTCATTTCTGCGAAATATGCAAACTGGAAGGGCTTCTTTTTGCAGAATTGAAGAGCGGTGCAAAAAAGCAGGGTCAAAAAAGAGAGGCCAGACAGGGCGAACCTTGTCTGGCCTTTGCGCTTTACCGAAGGATATTGCAGGAATACAGGCTGGCGGTTAGCGCTGGAGATAACGCCCGCTGGGTCGACGGCGACGATTCGCACCGTTGCCGCTGCCGTTACCATTGCTGCTACTGCTCTCCCCCACGCCCCCATTGTTGGGTGTCGCTTGGCGGGAATTGTAGTTGGTGGCTTGACGCTGCCCACCCCGGTTCGCAGCGCCATTGCCCGTCGATCGATTCAGCGAACGCGCATTATAGTTGCCACGCGTGGGTGACGAGGGATAGGCGACTGGCTGCTTCTCCGGCACAAACGCGCCATAGTCGAAGTCGGCCAGGCGGCGACGTTCCAATCGTGTGCCGAGCGCCCGCTCGATCTCACGCACCGTACTTTCATCGGAAGGCACCGTCAGGGTAATGGCTTCGCCTGTGAGTTCGGCGCGGCCTGTGCGCCCGCTGCGGTGAATATAGGCATCTGCGGTATCCGGCATGTCAAAGTTAATGACATGGGAAATGTCCGCCACATCGATGCCGCGGGCAGCAATGTCCGTGGCGACCAAGATGTCGTAATCACCCCGCCGGAAACCATCAATGGCGCGTTGGCGCTGATTCTGGGCCATGTTGCCCTGGAGCGCAGTCACGCGATAGCCGCGGTTGTCCAGGTCGCTCGCCAAATTGCGCGCCCGGTGCTTGGTGCGCGTAAAGATGAGCACGCGCCCCGTCGCCACTTGCTGTAGCTGCGCCAGCAACAGCTTTGCCTTCAACCCTTCCGGCACCGGATACAGCGCATGGGAAACGGTCTTGGCCGGGGCAATCAGGTCAATCTGCACCGTCACAGGATTCTGCAGGATGCCATCCGCCAGCCCGCGAATTTCATCGGGCATGGTGGCAGAGAAGAAAAGCGTCTGCCGCTGCTTGGGCAGTTGATTCAGAATACGGCGAATGTCGGGCAAAAAGCCCATATCACACATGCGGTCGGCCTCGTCGAGGACGAGTACTTCCACCTGTGAGAGGTCAATCGTACGGTCGTTCATGTGGTCGAGCAGCCGTCCCGGGCAAGCGACAACGATCTCGGCCCCACGACGCAGCGCCGCGGCTTGTGGCCCTTTGGCAACACCACCATAAATGGCAAGGCTGCGGATTTTAGTCTTTTTACCCAAAGAAACAGCGGTCTGGTGGATCTGCTCCGCCAGCTCACGCGTCGGCGCGATGATCAGCGCGCGGACAGGGCCGAGCTTACCCGATGTAAGCCGGTTGAGAATGGGCAGCATAAACGCCGCGGTCTTGCCGGTGCCGGTTTGCGCCAGCCCCAAGACATCGCGTCCTTGCATAACGACAGGGATTGCTTGCTGCTGGATCGGCGTGGGCGAGGCATAGCCCGCCGCCTTGACTCCCGCGAGAATACGCGGGTCAAGCGAAAATTGTTCAAAATTCATATAGGGAGTACTCCTCGACTCCTGGGAGCCAAGTCGCACTCTCAGCCCGCACAATAAAATCTATCATATAAGTTGCGGTGCAACCATTTGCCCGCTAAACAAGAGTGTACTGTAACACATCTCAGCAAGTTTGCATAATCCGAGCAGGACGAATCGCACAATTGTTCCTAAAGAGTATTCCTAAAGGGCACAAAAGCACGATCAACCCACAACTTTGTTGTTTGACATCTCAGAACAAATGTACTATAATAACAGGCACTACATACGAGATACAAACGTAAGAGGCTGTGACCTATTTCAACTCGGTTCTAAGATCGAGGCCCGTCTAAAGGGGATAGACAGACATGGATATTTCAAAAGAAAACAAAGCCGATAGCGGTAAGCAAAAGGCGCTAGAGACGACCCTTGCCAACCTCAACAAGAAATATGGCGACGGCTCGGTCATGAAGCTCGGTGAGGCGACGCGGATGCATGTCGAATCCATCCCCACCGGCAGCCTGAGTCTTGACATTGCCCTGGGGGTCGGCGGCGTGCCGCGCGGGCGCATCATCGAAATCTACGGCCCCGAAAGCTCTGGTAAGACCACCCTTTGTCTTCACGCAATTGCCGAGGCGCAGCGCAACGGTGGTCTTTGTGGCTTCATTGATGTCGAACATGCGCTCGATCCTGCCTATGCGGAGAAGATCGGTGTGGATGTTAATAATTTGTACGTTAGCCAGCCCGACACAGGTGAGCAAGCGCTGGAGATAGCCGAAGCGCTTGTGCGCTCCGGGGCGATGGATGTGGTCGTCGTCGATTCGGTGGCGGCACTCGTCCCCCGCGCCGAGATCGAAGGCGAGATGGGCGATTCGCACGTCGGCTTGCAAGCGCGCCTCATGAGCCAAGCGCTGCGTAAGCTCACCGGCGTCGTCAAATCCTCCAACACCTGCATGATCTTCACCAACCAACTGCGCCAGAAGATCGGGGTCATGTTTGGCAATCCCGAAACCACCAGCGGCGGCATGGCGATGAAGT
>JADLDO010000050.1 GCA_020846635.1 Caldilineaceae bacterium | reverse complement strand
GTGATATTCACCCTGCCACCTTGTCACCTGGTCATCCGATGAAGGAGAAGTCTATGCGTGCTGATCGACTGCTTACCCTGCTGCTGCTCTTACAAACACGGGGTCAAATGACAGCCAAGACATTGGCGCAAGAACTGGAGGTGTCCGAGCGGACCATCTATCGCGATGTGGATGCGCTCTGCGCCGCCGGCGTGCCTATCTACAGTGAAACCGGGCAGGATGGCGGTTATGGCCTGCTCAATAGCTACCGGACCTCCCTCACCGGTTTAACCGCCGAGGAAGTTCATGCGCTCTTTATGCTCAACATTCCGGCGCCCTTAAGTGCCTTAGGGGTGACCCAAGCGATGAAAACAGCCTTGTTAAAATTGGCGGCAGCGTTGCCGGCGGAGCGTCGGCAGGAGGAAGCGCGTGTCCGCCAACGCTTCTACCTCGATTCGATTTGGTGGGGCCAAGGGGCGGAGATGACACCCCATCTCCAGACCGTACACCAAGCCGTGTGGCTGGATCGCAAGGTACGCCTCGCCTACCGTGTCGGCCCGGCTTTGGTGATGGATCAAGTGGTAGAACCCTACGGACTGGTAGCCAAAGCCGGGGTGTGGTATCTGGTCTGCGCCCACCAAGGGAACATACGAGTGCATCGTGTGGCAGACTTGCTGAATGCACAGCTCACCGAAGCGCCGTTTGTGCATCCGGACGCCTTCGAACTGGCCGACTTTTGGATGAATTGGTGCAGGGAACAGGAACAAAGTGCGGTGGCATATGTCGTACAATTGCGGGTTGCACCTAATTTTGTGGCAGCGTTGCCCAGCTACTTTGGCGATCACATACGCGCGCAACTAGCCCAAGCCAACCCCCCAGCCCCGGATGGCTGGCTGACCCTAGAGATCGCCTTTGCATCGCTAGAAGCGGCACGTAACCGGCTCCTGGCATTGGGGGGTGGCGTTGCAGTGGTCAAACCATTGGCCTTACGCAAGAGTCTGCTCGATTTTGCCACACAAACGGTCGCGGTTTATCAGTGTGAGCAAACGGCCTAAGTGTACAGAACAAGGGTGGCCTGGACAAGCTACTGGGCAACCAGGTGATGCCGCAGCGCGACCGAAATCACCTCTGTGCGCGCTTTGGTATGCAATTTAGCCAGAATATTGCTCATGTGAAACTTGACCGTCGATTGACTGACCGTTAAGGCTTGGGCAATGGCGCGGTTGCTCATCCCCGTTACCACCAACTGCAACACTTCGCGTTCACGGCTGGTCAGATTCTCACCGACTAAGGCAGGATGTTTATGGAAATCTTGGAGTAGACATTTCATGGTTTCGGGCGCAATGGTACTGCGCCCTTGCGCAGCCTGACGGATGGCAATGGCCAATTCCTCGGCAGTGATATTTTTATAGAGATAGCCGATAGCGCCAGCAGCTAAGGCGTCGTGCACCAACTCTGTCTCGATAAAATTCGTGAGGACAAGCACTTGAATTTCCGGATACCGCACACGGATAATCCGGGTCGCGTTGACCCCATTCAAGCGCGGCATCAGCAGATCCATAAGAATCACATCTGGCGTGAACTGCGTACACAGCCGAATGGCCTCCTCGCCATCAGCAGCTTCGGCGATCAGCTTAAACTCTTCATAAGCGGCTAGAAAGGCTTTAATGCCACTCCGAATCACCGGTTGATCGTCAACCAGCATAAGGCGAATAGGCGGATGATGCTCCATAAGTTCCTCACTCATTTCTCTAGTGCGAGGAGCAACGGTTGCGAGGGTGACCCCAAGTTGAGACAACTAACGCATGGGGAGGAGGAAGGCGCGCCCCATGCCGACCCATCGTAATCCACCGGCAGGAGCATACCGCCTTCCTCAGCGATAGACTGATTTGTGTAGAACTTACGCAGCTCGATTTTGCGAAAGTCCTACTACGCTGGCCAGAGTAGCTGGCGTGGAATGCTCCAACGTCGCCCGTGGAAGCGAAAGTTTGGACCAACCCTCAGTATAACACAAAAGCCGCGCTTACGTAAATACTGGCTCTTGACGCCGTTTGTAGGAGATCTTTGACGGTGACGACCTACCCACCTGACTAGGCCACAAAACTCTCCTGCTACCCAGATCAAAGACTCACAAAGTGGATAGGGCCAGCTTTGATCGATGTATTCTATACTAAAGGAAGTAACCTGTGATAGATACCCCAAGCTGAGGTTTACCTTGCCACACAACCGTTTCGCCCTGGTGTCAAACCGGGAAAGACGGTTGCGGTACCCTAACTTGTGTAAAGCGCAAACCAATCTCTACTTAGTCGGAGATTGGCACAAGTTGTGCGATCCTACCAAGGATGAGGAGGGTTGATTATGCATGTATCCTATAAAGATCTAGATCGATTTGATAAAGTAGAACTCGAAGCGCTGCTATACGCGTGGGAGGGTCCTTGTATCTCGCTCTTTTTGCCAACCGCGGCGGTCAGTGGCCGCGAGTTGCAGGCCGAGGCGCGGGTATTGCGTCGTTTACTTACCCAAGCAACAGCACAGTTGACAGCCCAAGGCATGGCAACGGCGACCATTGAGCAGTTGTTGTCACCCATTACCACGGTGGCAGAATCGAATAAAGCATTTGGGCACGATCAGCGCAAAGGCTTAGCCTTCTTTGTCGCACCCACGTGCTGCCTAGCCTATCGCTTGCCACTGTCGTTGCCCG
>JADLDO010000049.1 GCA_020846635.1 Caldilineaceae bacterium | reverse complement strand
GAGGATGAATCGCCGTGATGTAGAGACTATCCAAACCCACACTTTTTGTTGATAACCGCTCTATCGCTGAACACAACTGCTGCCTTTTACGCCGGAATTCTGCTGATTTGACAACCGGAATCTACACTTGTGCCCGCTGACAGCAATGCGCCGTATTCCAGACAACACACGTGTGATGAACGAAGCACACGTTGGCTCTGGCATCGTCCTGCTAGATGCTATGATCTGTACTGCCCTCACTGCTGATTTCTCGTCTCTTTCCTAACTCTATCAGCAATTCTATGCTCCTTGCCATTTGCGGCGATCTGGCGATGGCTGTGCGGGCGTCCTTTTCGCTAATCGGCTGCAGTTCGCCATTTGGTAACTCCACAAAATACTCGTTTGGGCTATTGTTGTTATCTTTCGATCCAGGTTGGAGGCGTGTGTGAATAATTACTTTTCCACTTAATGGTTTTTCGTTCAATGCCCGCTCCTAACATGTTCAAAGTTAGCATCTTCCATGTTGTTACCCAAAGATGTCGTTCTAAATATGGTATGCAAGGATGTGATCCGCCTCCCCTCCGATAATCTCATCATTCGTCCTATCACCTCATCTACCTCAAACGTCACCAATACCGCCCCTGCTCCTAAGAGAGAAGTGTGGTTGTGCTGCTTGCATGTCGCACTCAAACCTCACGCCGCAATTATTATACTCAACTACCACTTGTTCCAGAGTGAGAGCATTGTTGTAGACTTTGTCATCAATTTGGTACCGTGTTTCTCCGCAGCACTGCTTGTCAGTTCGTAAGTCATCGTTTTTTCTCAAGGTCCTGCCAAAGCTCGATAAAACCTCTCCACGATTGCTTTTCTTGCTCAAGTTTAACTTGCCGAATAGTGTCATTACCTACAATGTTAGACACTCGATAGCCATAGATTCTGTGAATTGTATCAAGATCGATAATCCGATCATCTACAAGCATCTTGATCCTCTCAAAAAGCCCCATGTATTGTTCTATGGCTACCCAGTCTTCAGCGGTGGTAGGTTTACATTCGCCGGTGTAATAGTCGCCACCTGGTCTGAGGCGCACGTGGATTCCCTGATGCTGCTGGAATAATTCGTCGAGGTGCAATAGAAATTCGCCTCGAGCAATTTTCTGAGATAGCCGCAGTTGCCATCCTGCATAAAATAGGCCAATACCTGTGCAAAATAGACCAATAAGACCTAAGAGAGTTGCCATATCCTCCGGTGATGACATTTCCAGTCCTTCCTCAAATTGCAGT
Organism: Caldilineaceae bacterium; assembly: GCA_020846635.1. Taxonomy (GTDB): domain Bacteria; phylum Chloroflexota; class Anaerolineae; order Caldilineales; family Caldilineaceae; genus QEUY01. The sequence continues at coordinate 183,320 of JADLDO010000049.1, read as the reverse complement.
TCTGGTTCCTCTTGCAGTATCCACAGTCAAGAAGAGCATGGATCTCCTAATTGTTATGCTGTATTGTTTTTTCCTTCCAAACTCACCTCAAGCGACGCAGACTGCCAACCCATCTCTAGCCGCCAATCACTATCACAACTAGGGCGTAGTGCTTGGGGGAACGTGGAAAAAGATTTGATCAACGATAAGCAGACCTATCGTGGCAGCTTTCAATGAGAAATCCTGCGGAACTGCTACGCCATGACCGATGGAATTTCGAGACAATGGTGCGGGTTGCCCAGGAGTAAACGCCGCAAAATACACCTGTTCAACATATTCCCTAAATTTGTGAGGTAACAATAGGCTGTTTCTGTCTACCTTATCGTTCAACATGCCTTGGTAAGCGTCAAAAGGGGCACTTGCCAAATTCCTTTGTGTGGCTTTAAGCGGGATAACAGATTGCTCATTCAAAGTTCGCATAATACCCTCAATTCGGGTGTAAAGAAGCGTCGTGGAGCTAATGTAATCACCCTTTCGATAATGATCAACAGCGAGCTCTAAAAATGCCATGTGGAGAGCCAGCACGTTGTTGTTCGCCCATCGCTCTAGCATGTAATCGAGAGCTTCATGTACCTCATTTGAAATAATCTCGAGGAGATCATCAAGCGACCAACCTGATCGAACGTACGATAGCATCTTCTCTATGGTGCGATGCCTTAGCGTAATAAAAGGGAACCATTGTTGTGTTAGGAGCGTCGTCCACTCAGAATCAGTGATTTTGAAGAGATGTTGAAACGAAAGATAACTATAATATTGCCCTAAGAGATCCCAAAGAGGATATTCCCGCTTCGGGTATGGTTTATGCAGTGGGGTAAAGTCAAAGAAAAGCGCCTTTCGCCAGCCTTCTGAAAAGACAACGACGAGACCTGCATCGTCTGGTACAACTAGACCACTAAATTCGGCAGCCTCAATGTCTACAATATCATCCTTAAATATTGCTTCCCCTGCTTTAATTCCCCGCTTTATTCGCATCCGAACGACTACTGGCAGCTCATTCACATAGACGGTTGCCGTACCATCCCGATACATGACAGCCACCAAGTGATCAATGCCTGATGCCATCACCTTTGCATCATTCGGCAACAAAGAAATTATCTCTGATGGAATGCCCTCCAATCGATTTATAAAGAGTTCACCATCCTCGGATGAGGTAAACTCACGGACAACAAATTTCCCCAGTTCTCCTTCGCGTGTAGATTCAAGCGCATAGCCTGACGGCATATATGTGAACTTTATCTTAAATGGCATTATTTACATCTTTCTGAGGATTTGGTTCAGTCGTGACACTCGATAGCCAGGTCATAATAAGCTGGGCCAGATATCATCAAGTGCTGATTGTACAGACCATTTGTTCTGGAGTCAACCACCGCAACCTGCCCTATCAGTCTTAAATAAATCCTCATGCCATCTGTGTGGAGTTCTGTATAATGAAATTAACCAGACACACCAGCGATGAGACAAACCTCAAACGTACATAATTCAATCGCTACGCCCTGACAAAAACAAGGGGCACGTTTTCTTGTGTGCCTCCTTCTTACATAACCCCACTGTGCAATTTGTACGCCATTTTGCCGAAAAACTGGTAGGTGTGGAACTTTCGGGAGTCGAAGTCAGTTCAGATCATCGCTCATAAACACCAATGCGATAGGTACTCACTCGCTTTTCAGCCTTCAAGAGCATCGCCACAAATTGCCACTCCGGCTCATATTGGGCAACCATCCGAATGGCATCATGATCGCCAAGGGCAACGATTAATTCCTGGGGGCAGTAGACGATGGGCCGAATGCCGTTTTGGGGCTCTATAACCATATCAGAAACCAGAGCGCCGCGCCCTACCTCCTCATACCCACTCTGCGCCATAGGCCAAAAGTGATGCAAATTTCCGTTCAGCCAGGCCATATCCTGACGGCGTTCGAGTTCGGCCCACGATGGAATAGAGAATTTTCGCTCGCTTTCAGGCATATACGAAAAGTATAGCAAGACTGATAGAAAAAAGGTGTGGTTTTCTGGATGACCTTCGTCCACCTTGGTCGGTGAAGAATCACCTGAATAGATTCAAGATCCACTGCCAGAGTCCACCTTGGTTCTGAGTTGTGGGAATTTGGGGACGGGGCGCAGGTGAGGATGGTTGCGGATTCACCTTTTGCGTTTCTATGGCTTTTGTTATTCTTGCCGACGGTTCTGAAACGACGTTCTCTTCATATGAAGTAGCTGATGTGTTTGTTCTGGCGTCGCCACTGCTACTACTACCCACACGGTAAAATGACAATTTGACACTTGTGACCGGGCCTGCCTTGAGGATGTTGCTCCATTCCCCAGTCGCGCAGCCGTTGCCCGCCCGCACTTTGAAAGTATAAGCGGCGCTAGGTTCCAACTCATTAATGGTGTAGTCGATGACTCCTGTTGAATGTCCTATATCAAACTGGACACCGAACTGTTCGGTGCGGTCGTCAACGCCATAGGCAATAATGTACTTGTTGTATGGCTCCTTAGCTGGGGCAAAATACAAACGGGCAGATTTGCCTATGCGGTCAATCTGAAAAAGGTCTGACGCACTGCCTGGAGGTTGGTCGCTACAGCTTGGCGGCTTGGAATCGGACGCACCAAGTGTTTGGCCGCCAGAAGAACTGCTTTGGGAATTGGTGGGCGTTGGTATAGGAGTCGAGCTTCCGTTGTAGACGCCACTCCCGTAGGTTCCTTGATTGTAGGCTGCATATACCTGCGTCTGTGTTACCGCCAAGAAAAGTACCAGGCTGAGTACCCGGATACTCAGCCTGACAAAGAAGGAAGCAGCGTGTAGTGTATGTGGCTCTTGCATAGAATGTTGCAATATCTATTGCAATTATCAGATTTATTTGTACTATATACTATAGTATGTTTGGAATCGGTTTACAAGAGCTTATCGTCATTCTCCTGATTGTGTTACTCCTCTTTGGTGGCAAAAAAATCCCAGAGCTGTCCCGCTCTCTCGGTGCGGCTATTCGTGAGTTACGCAAAGGATTCAGCGATCCGCTGGAACCCGATTCAAAAAATGACAAGCATAAAAGTAGGGCTTAATCACCTCCAGCACAAGCAGGATACGGCCAAGCCTTTTGTTGAGCATATAGATGAAATCCGTCGGCGGTTATTGTATATCGTTGCCGCCATTGGATTGACCACAGGCTTTAGCTACTTCCATCGAAACCAACTAATAGCTTTCCTGCTATGGCCGATTGGTAAAGAAAAACTGTATTATGGCACGCCTGTGGGGGCGATGAGCTTTACTTTTGAGATTTGTTTTTTGTCTGGGGTGATGCTGGCAAGCCCCGTCTCGCTTTATCATCTCTGGCGTTTTCTCGAACCTGCTGTTCCCGGCAAGTTTCAACCGCAACTTTCGATATGGATTTTGGCCTCAACACTACTTGCTTTACTGGGTGCCGCTTATGGTTATGCCGTGAGTCTGCCAGCTACCTTACTGGTGTCTGAATATTTCCAGAATGAGAACTTAACACCGCTCCTATCAGCTTCCGAATATCTAACCTTTGTAACCCGCTATATCCTGGCATTTTCACTATTTTTTCAACTTCCCCTGCTTATACTCTTTACATCTCTTACAGGTATCGTGACAAGGAAAGATTTGATTGGCTATCAGCGCCATAGCTTGGTGGCAAGTTGTGTGGTAGGCGCGGTTCTGACACCCACGCCCGATCTCATTAACCAACTCCTGCTTGCTATACCTTTGTTTTTGCTGTATGAAATTAGTCTGCTTGGTGTGGTGCTTAGTGAAAGGATAAGCGAGAAGAAGAAAATGACGTGACCAAAAATAAGTTGACAATAACAACCACAACTTGGTAGTATATTCCTATGTTTGAATCACTCATGCAATCAAATTTAACCCGTAAGCAGTTTCTCCTGGTTATCTTCTCACTTGTTGTCGGAGTGGGAGGCATCAAACATTTCCTTCAGGGAATATCACAGCAAACTAGTTCCTCACAAAGAACAATATCTTCTGGTTTCTCCAGTGGTCCATATGGGCGGTAAATTTTGAATACTCCAGGGAACTGTCACAGTAAAACTTTCATCCATACTTGTTGTTCATGTGGCAATGATTTTACTTATTCGCTGGCGGCTAGCTCCATGTCGGTGCAGCAAATCTAATCAGGTAGCGCCCTGCACCTTGGCTGTGTTGGCCGTAGATGTAGCCGTTACTTGCTGGCCCCATGAGGCACGAAACACCAAACGCGCCACTGCCAGTCGGCGTGTAACTGCTCTGTGCAATGTCGTAGAAAGCCACACCATCACGTGTGGCATAGATGTGACTGAGCAATGCCGACTGTGACGAGCTATAAAACTCAAATGAGAAATAACAGCAGGCATCGTCGCCATACTGTATGACAGGGCGTGTTCCAACGGGTAACGAACCTGTGACGGTGGCGACTTTGTAAGCCAATTCCAGATCATCTATGGTGTAGCCCTGGTTGGGGTTGCGCCGTCTCCGCAGTTTGTACGCCCCCGACAAATCGTCGTCCGTCAGCAACAGGATGCATTCAGGCAACGGAATTACTTGAATCATGTTGCCTATGCTGCCGAACTCGCCAAAATCGCACAACTGCGTCCAGGTTGTGCCTTGGTCAAGCGAGTACCAGATCATGCGGTTGCCCATGTCGCCATTGACAACCCACAGCATGTCATCGTATTGATCGTAAGCAACGTTGTGCATGTGGTTTTGATCGGCGGGCACAGCATCGGTAGGCAATGTCAATACGTTTATCCAGGTTGCGCCATAGTCGTTGCTGTAGTGTGCATTGTTGGCGGGCTCGTTACCATACTCGTTGTACATGGCGTACTGGTTGTACACAAATGTGCCGTAGGCGTTGGTGGGAGTTTTGCCAGGATTGTTGACAGTCGTACCAACCTGAGTAAATCCGGTATCCAGCGTATTGGCATTAGAGCGGTAGATGTTGCCGTTATAACACCAGACCACTACGTTACCATCACCCATGACGCGCGCCGCGATGATCGGCGACGGGAAAAATGTGTTGTTAGGTAGCTGATAGGTAAGCACCGCCCAATTAGCGGCCTCGTCAGTTGATTTCCACAATCGCTGGCTGTCACGTGCCAACAACGTGCCATCAGACTGCATATCCAGCAATACGTATGAGCCAAGCGAACGCACCTCCTCCCATACCGTAGCACTCGGAGTTTTGCTAACGCGTACCGCGACAAACTCCTCACCGCCTGCAATGGTAGTAAGTAATCTCGTAAAAAGCATACCTCCTTCTAATTGTACTTAGCTAACTGTTAACTAAAATTTGTCCCTGCCAAGAATCCTCGCCAGGTTGTCCCGCCGTCAGTAGTAAATAATTGGATAATATCTATGGCTCCAGCCGCTGTTGATAGAGTCGGTGCAGTACCGCCAGCCCACGTGACACTATCAGGCCAGGTGATTGTATGGTTGCCTGTTCCATCTTGGTGAAGTACGAGGGTTACTGATCCGGCTTTACCGGTTGCTGGAGGGTTCGAGAATGAGAGGATGCAACTCGCGGTAAGGGTTAATTCAAGTATGTTTCCGTTTGCAAGGTTTACTGCGTAACTTTCTCCACTGTTGGCAGTCACGACGGTTTCGCCGTAGTCTTTTATTTCCGCCTGCGAGAGTACGTGATCGCCCATATTCACATCGCCGGTCATAGTACCACCCGATTTGGGCAAATAGTCCGTTTTGTGGGTGCCGTCAGCATTATGCTCGACTTCTAGGTATTCGTTTAATACGTCTCCCCATGTATCTGCATCTCCACCTGGTGTTGGTAATCGCGCCATAGTTTACAAATTGTGATAATTTTACTGTGTAATGCTAATAAATTATCACTAAAGAATGCTATTTGCAACAGATAATGAGATTTTATTCGTTCCAGTAGCCCAGACCATATCTATTTGTTGACAGCACTTGGCATGAAAACTGCAATTCGAATGAAGGATGCGGTAAAGAGAACAACGAGGCGACGAGAAGGACAAAAGGAACAAACCGGACTGCGGATTACGCCCATATTCCTACATGATACAGATCCACGAGCACCAGTTCAAGAGGAACAGCGGTATTCGTTCTCAGTTTTTCAACACCACCCCAGCCCGCCAAAAACACCCATGCCCCTCGCACCAGCATTCTTCATCACCCAACACGTCAACTCCCTCAATGCGGAGTCCCGCCACGACAACCTAAAAGCTACCAATTCCACGATAGCCAGTGTGCCCCAGGCGCTGATGTTAACAACATCAAAATCCTGATCTTTTCCGGCACTTCTCATTACCCGCACTGCCGGTTCTTCGCATCACTTCACGGCGCGCCAGCGTATCGAATGGTATAATTTCCTCCTGTATGTCCGTCCCCTACAAACCCCGCTTCTGCCCACACTGTCATGCCCGCGCCATCATTCGCAAAGGCACACGCAGAAACCAGCACCGCGTGATTCCGCTGTATCTCTGCAAATCCTGTTTCAGATATTTCTCAACTGAAACCATTGCACGAGTAAAGTATCCCCCTCATGTCATAATCAAAGCACTGAGCTACTACAACCTGGGTTATTCTCAGAGTGAGGTTTCTGCGCTCATCGCAAGACATCATCGTCTCAAAGTTCCTCGCCGCACCATATCCCTGTGGCTTGAACGCTATAAGCCTATATGCACCTTCAATCGTCTGCGCGCCCAGGCACAGAAGCTTTATAGACCAGAGGAGATGATTCTGTCTTATGTTTTCAAACACCGACAGACCTATGGATACAAGCTACATTTGGCGAAACTAGCACTTCTAAAAAGGGCGCTTGTTCATCCCCAGGATTATGCAAAACTTCAGACGTACCTTCATACGGTAATGGGGAACTCATTCCCCCATCATATGTTTGTCCAAGAGGAAGTCGATACCAACAAACCAAAACTTCGTTCCTCCCAGGTAAACATGAACCTTCCACCGGTTGCCCGCTCTCGGAAAGCAAATCTTGCCAACGATTTAGCCCTTTTAGGACTTGTCCTTGCCAAGCGTAACAAAGAGCGTCATCCCCAAATTCAAGACTTTATGCTTATAAATGATAGTTCGACCCTTGCCTGTGAAGTGCCTGTTTATCTTACTCCAGATAACATTCGCTATTTCCTACAGGCTGGTTTTCGAGTACCGCTTACCGAGCAGGATGGCCCAATCACGGGTCACATTGACATAGTCCAGGTACGAAATGGTTACATTCACATACTGGATTACAAACCGGAGGCGCAGAAAATCAATCCGGTAAGCCAACTCACGATCTACGCTCTGGCACTTGCGTCACATACCAAACTTCCCCTGAGACTCTTCAAATGCGCCTGGTTTGATGAGAAAGATTACTTTGAGTTTTATCCGCTTCACTGTGTATATCCGAGGTATGTCAGATGACGCTCGTTTTAGGTGAAGGTATAGGATTCACGCCAAACCACAATGCTCGTCCAAAAACCTCCAGATATCTTTCATTAAGTCGTGTCCTGGATACATACTGCCCAGAGCATCACGCGCTTTTTGCGCATATAGGTGAGCCTCGGCAAGATCGCCTAATTTCTCATAGGCGTGTGCAAGGCCAAGATAGCATTGAATTACCTCGATGGTGATGTCCGGTGCATACGCCTCTATGACTTCGAGGAATACTTTTCTCGCCCAATCGTAATCTCCGGCCTTCCCCCTATTCAGATATGCGTAACCAAGTTCGTGTGAACCTCCAATTTCCATAATCTGGCTTGCTTCGTTCGACCTTCGCAGCAGCTCGATAGCTTCGTCAAGATGATGCAGAGCAAGTGCAATCAGCCCCCTCACATAGTCCACCCTGCTCTGGATGACGGGCCAATACTGGAGATCTCGGATAGCCTGTACATGTTCCTGAGCCTGGTTAAGCTGTTGTTGCTTTATATACACGCGGGCCAAAAACGCGTATCCGAGTGCCAGCACGTTATCTGCGATCTCTCGCTCCGTACTATTCTTTTCTGTGGTGGTAAGGTTGGAAAGCGCTTGTGCGATTTTGAGCCCGCGCTTGATTTCTTCCTCTGCGTCTGGATATTTCCTTTCTTCCATGAGCGTCCATCCAAGCCCATCCACACGGAGCCATCCTTCTTCTGCCATCCTGCCGGATATGCCAGCGATTTCTGCTGCCCGCCGGACATAGATGAGCCGTTTTTCAAAAAGCACCATTTTGTCGAGGTAATGGACAAGAAGAAGCATCAGTTCGAGAATGATGTCGTTGTTGCCCACGCTGTCGGCCCACCGGAGGACCTCCTCAATATTCGGCCACTCCACTCTGATAGTACCAAACCCAAAGTTGCTCAACGCGTGCCAGTATCGCTGCTCTGGTAGTTTGCCCACGGTATGTCGGGACGCTAACCCAAGATAGTAAGCGACCCAACGCTGGCGTGCTTCCGCCTCGAACGTAGGATCTTGCCGGAGCTTCTCCTGCAAAAACGGCCGGGCCAAGGCGTGTATCTGGTAGCGGGGAACCTCTGAGCCTTTCGCCTCATACACATACAGAAATTGCAGGTCCAGTAGTTCGGCGATGCTCCTTTGGAGCGGAGCGCCGCTCAAGGGTACCGTATGCGATATGGCATCGCGTCTGGCACTAGTCGCAAAAAAGGTCATGACCATACCGACCTGCTGTCCCGATGGGCTCAGGCGACTCCAGCGACGTTCCCAGTCTATGTGTTCCTGATGCACATACAAGGCCGCATCTGTTGGACTTATGCCTGTTTTGGCCTCGATCACGACAGAAAGGAGCGCCTCGGGGTGGCCCATCATCTGCGTCACCACAGTTAGCAGTTCCTCGTCAGGCGCTTGAACAACCGTTCCCACATTCTTCCAAGTAGCGAAATAGCGCATCAACTCGACCCCATCCCGCGCACCTAATCCTGAAAGTGGCACCTGCCATGCTCGCTCATAGAGGGATGCATGGTTGTCATGGGTTATGGCTGACACAACAACCACACTTGGGTTGCCCACCTGCAACAGCCACTCGTCAAGGTTCGGGTCGTCTACCACATGATAGTTATCGAGGATAAGCAGAGTGGCATGCAGTTCAAGCTCGTTGAGTAGCGCCCGTCCTTTTGCCTTCTGTTCTTCTACTGAGGCAGATGTATGTGCCAGTGCACGACGTGGCAGGCTTTGGGCAATAGCAGTGAGCACATACTCATACCAGCCCTCATCAGGGGCCGTTTGATCGCATGAGAGCCAGATGATCTCTGGAGGCTTCCCCTTGTCGGCAGAGGTAGCTTCTTTCAGGATCGCTACCAACTGCTGTAAAAACCGCGTTTTCCCTACTCCCTTCAGTCCCTCAATCCATACTGGAGAGTTGCATTCCGTAACCCCCTCGTACGCACGTGCGAGCATCTCTTCGTAGTTGAAGAAGCGCATCGTGAGTGGTGGCGGTGGATAGAGGGGATGCATCTCGCGTAAGGAGGTATGCAGCTCTTCTTGTTCGTTTATGTATATGCCGAGGAGAGCCTCACCCTCTCGCATCCGATGCCACCGTTCCGGCCATTCTTCTCTTGCTTGGCCGTATGTCTTGTCCAGACACCACTCGATAAAGAGTCTCAGAAACTCATCCTGCTCAGGAGAAAGGAGTTTCCCAAGGTGCCGCCGTACATTAGTTGCGACGGCAAGCTGGGAACTGATGCCGAGTTCTTGCCTTATGGTGCGTGAGAGCGTGGACTCGCTTACGTCCACGGCTGCGGCTAGGTTCTTCTGGGTTTTATGAGCAGGATGTGCAACAAGCTGCCGCAAAAAGTCACTCAGGTCGAAGTAGTGCCGGCTGTCATACATGAGAGTGTTTTCCAACTGCAATAATTTTCAGGGTTGCAATATGTTGCAGAATCGCTTTCCGTCCTGAAAACGCGTATATGCTGGGTGATATAGGTTGCTCAAATGCTGTGGTGCCACATGGGGTGCACGAGGTGCGTGTGATTAGCCCCTTCTTAATCGTACTCGGACTGTCGTCAATGACCAAGACGATGCCCTTCTTGGGGAATATAGGCACATGCCCCAAGAAGGATTTCCCACCAGTGCCCTGTTCTTTCTCGACATGAAATAGGAGGTAGCCATGGGAAGACGTCGCAATGAAGGTCCAACTCCGCGCGAGCAGGAAGTATTGTGTCTTCTCGCACGCGGCATGTCAAACAACGAAATTGCCGAAGCTCTTGTCATAAGCATCCACACTGTCGAGAAACATCTTGCCAGTATTTACGACAAACTTGGCGTAACAAGACGTGCCCAGGCTGTACGGTGGGTATTTGAACATGCTCCTTGCGACGAGGAAAAGATACTTACTTCCCGCCATTGTATAGATACAGAAGTAACCGATAATGCGTATCAGGAACAGTTTCATCAGTTGGGGACGTAGACTGGCGGAACTGTTACGCGACCGTTTGGATGTAATCAGTCTGCATGAAAGAGAGTTCTGAAGCGGTACATCACCTGGAACTGCCCGGCTTTTGGCGGTTCATTCGTTTGGCATACGCGAGTTTTTTTCTCTGTTACATTGCCACAGAAAGGACCTATCAATGTATCTGCGTTTCCGTACCTGCCGAGAGGCACTGCATGATGAGAATTTCTGTAAGGTTGCCAAGCAGTATCCGTGTCGTGATACGCTTGTGCGCTCCCGCTTGCTTGCTGATTTTGAAGAGACTCTGTTCTGGGAAGAACGTGCCTTTTCCAAACGAACCATTCCTATGTCGCAGCACTTTCTCCGTTCTCATCCACGGCCTTCTATTCAGATGTTACGCACTTGGCCGGAGAGGGAAGTTCACGATGATGAGATTGCTATTGTGCCTGAACATACTGGTGCCGCAGCAAGATCCCATTCATCGAAGGAGCAACAGCCATGACTAACGTCGTCCGCGTGTCGAATCCGGCCCTAATTCGTGGTCTTGACCGCGAATTTGAGAAGCGCACCGCCTATATGCGATATAACACGGAAATCGCCAAAACTGGCATGGCGGAGCTTGGCGAACTGCATAGCTACGCCGAGTACGTGGCTTTGAGAACGCTGTCCGATGCTGAACGCCTTAACAAAGCGTTGGCACAAGACGATCTCGGCTCGGCTGCACAAAACCACGCGTTTCATGTGCGCCGCCAACAGTTTCTCGATCACCTGAGTCAGATCACAGGTAGGGCTGGCCGACAGATTGTGCTCGACATTTTGGATATGCCCGAGGACCAAGAGCCAGGTGCATTTGTTCGTGCGCTGGAGGGCTTTTTCGGTCGCTAACAAAAGGAGGTGGATATGGTAACCATTGTAATGGTCTGGCTATATGTGGTTTCTGTTGTACTTTTCGCAACCACCATTTTGCTGTTCTTGTATGTTTTGCTCGCTGCCCTGCGAGCGCACAACGGCAAGCGAACATCTCTGTCAGGGAAGCCACAGCAGAGAGCCGCCCAAGCACGCCGCGGGATGGATGACTTATCCGAGGATTTTTGGGATGAGTTGCTGAAAACACAGGGAGGACAGGTCAATGCCAAGACACACCGATAGTTTGTTTGGATTGCCACCTGTTGCCACGAAACACCCTACTGGTGCAAGAACGCAACTGACCCTCTATCATCCTGGACAGCAGCTTAGTCGGCGCGAACAGAAGGTTATTGATGAGATGCGATTGCAGCAATTTGTGATTGAAGCCGAAAGCACTGTTGCTGAGTTTGCTATCTCACAGTTTGCAGAGTTACATGTCCACGGTGCTGTCACCTTTAATGATGTACTGGCAGAGGTAATTGAAATCAAACAGCAGCAACGGACGGAAGATGCACAAAGATACGTTAACGAATTTACAACTCGACAGTTGAGCATATTTGGGCGGGAGATGCTCGGGGCGCTTGAGGTCGCCACCACGAGCATTGCCTACGAGGTTCACCGTCCGTTGTACCCAGAACCAGAGCCACCTGAGGCAAAGAAGGGCTTTTTTCAACGTTTGTTTGGCGGCTGAAAGAGGATGGAGAAGGACGCTTGTCTTTCTCCATCCCTATTGTTGGGAGATTTCCATGCCATCCTTTGAGTCAGCCTGGCTTCAGCCGGAATTTGAAGTGCCGGACAGTAAATCGGATTTCTGTGTCTACGCGGAACGATTCAATATCTTCGTCCAGGAATTGCTTTCTGATTTACCAAAGAATCCATCGGAAATTTATATCAACATTGCGAAATTGCATCTTTTGGATCGCTATTTCGCTTTCTACGTTTCAGTTCCTCTTCAGCATCGACGAAATATGGGGCCGCGTGGGGGACACACGTGCCTGTTTCAGGTGTTTGAGCAAGGGTATAGCGCACTTCGATTACTTGAATTATCCGCCGCACCTCCGAAAATCCTGCTGCCTTCTCCCCCGCCGCCTTCACCTCCGCCACCGCCGCCTCCGACAGTTCCTGAATTCCGTGCTATCACGCTTGGCGAAGTGCTGGATGAGGGGTAGGGAGCGCGTACATGTCCCGTCAGGTGACGTGGTAGGGCATGACTCGTAGTGAGTTCACCTTTCGACGCAAGTGCAGATAACGCATCTGCCTTTGCGTGGACAGGGGAGCTAGTCCGTGTCCAGTACCTTAACAATCGTTATGTGTCGGTTGGAATCATGCGTTGGTCTGGCAGCTACAAAAGTCGCCCCTGGCAAAACGGGGACTGTCGTAATGGGCCGCAATAGTTGGACATCCTCCGATGTCTGCCTGTTTTGGCTCGTCATTACCAGTTATTCCGTAAGGAAGGGGGTGATCTTTATGATGCTTTTGACCAAAGAGATACGCAGCAGGCTCCCTCCGCTCTCGGCCATCGCGGATGAACCGGATCCTATCGTGCAGTGCAAGTTCTTCTACCCAGACTTTCATTGGACGTGGTATGCGATCGCGTTTGACGGTACGGATATCTTCTATGGATTTGTCGATGGTGACTTTCCCGAACTGGGATACTTTAGTTTGCGCGAGTTGCAGACAACTCGCAGTGGGCTGGGGTTATCCATCGAACGGGACCGTTACTTCACGCCTTGCCGCCTCTCCCAACTGCGAGCCGAGCTTGGACGCTGAGCCAATGCGTCGAACCGGCGAATAACGAATCGGGCGCAGAGTATAGCCTCTGCGCCCAGCATCCGGGACGACAACGGATTTACATGGGGGTTCGCCTTACAGCACATTCAGATCGGTTTCTCATTGTCAATCGCCACCAAATGGCAAATTCCCTGCACCGATGTATGGCAAACGGTAAGCGACGCGGGTAGGACATCCCTCCTGCCTGTGATGGTTACCAGTTTGTATGGTGTGAAAGGGGGTGAACACTTGTATGGCCAATGACTTTGCGAAAGTGATCGAGAGACTGGTGGATACTACCTACGCGTTTTTTGACGGTACCACCGTGCGACCGGTAACGGTGCGTCTTATCTGCACTCTCTCACTTGACCTGCCGCTGACGCCCGCCACAATTAATGATTTCGGTGTGACAACCGATACCCATTATCGTGCGCTGCGGGCAGTACTTGATGCGATGGATCCTGTAGGGTTGCAGCAACTGGGCGAGGAACTGGACTGCGCTATCGGCGACGGTCCAGCCTTGACTAAACTGGTGCAGAAGTACGCACCCCAGTATAAAGACGTGCGTTTTGAAACGCCGTGGGACGATCTCCGTCTGTGAACGTGCCTAAGTAGGCCTCTGTGATTCTGCAATGTCGTCCCAAGAGAGGCCAGAATCATTCTGGCCTCTCACCCACAATCGTTCTGCATCTTTAGCCAGGCGCGAATCCGCTGCACAAGCGCCTAGTTCACCTCCCGACGCGATAGCATGGTTACCCAACCCCTGATATGGCGTGGGCAGGTGAAGGCTTATTCCTTCCTCTTCCCAAGAAACGAGGTGATCGTCTTTATGCGCATTACGTTCAGTTTTGATGAGCGGAAGCCAGTTGAGCAGCACCTTATGCGTCAGTATGTGACTCTGGCACAACCGCAGAAGCGGCGTCCAATCCGACCAATCCCCTTTTGTTGGCTTGAGCAGGCAGTCAGTTCTGCTCTGCATGGCCTCGAACGAGGGGCGGGATGGTTGGTACGTCACCTGTTTCGCTAGCTGACGACGCAGTGACGGTGACTTCCGCAGAGGTTCGACTTTAACAGTCGAACCTCACCCCTTTCATTCTACTAAATGGAGTCATCACTATGGTGTCAAATACATCGGGGTATGCCATAACCAGGACTCAAAAGCCTATAGGAGCACGCACCCCACGTCTTCCGTCCTCTGCTCTTCATCTGGGGTTTCTCTCCGATGCGGCGTTCAAATTAGGTTGCCACATTGTAGCCGGACCGGGCAGTGGTAAGAGTCGCTTGATGGGACGCATTATCGCTTGGCAAACGCTCATCCGCAAGCAGCCGACAGTCATTCTCGATCCAAGTGGCGGCATCGTACAGAACATCATCGACAAAATCAGTCGACTGAGCCTTGATGAACGAAAACTGCTATGGCCGCGTATTGTCTATGTTGATGTTGGTGCAACCGACTATATCGTACCGACACCACTTTATCATTCGCTGAGGAACGACACGCTTTTTCAGATTGCGAACCGCTTCCCCGGTGTACTCAAGCGTCAAGACCCGCACCTCCAATCTGCTCCCATTTTAGGTTGGAATAGCCTGTATGAGTGTGCGATTTATGCGGGGCAGATTGCGGCAGCTTTGGGTAAACAGCTTGACTTTGTTGTTGATCTCATCGACCACCCCCAACGGTACAAACAGGATTTGCGGAAGGTACTGGAGCGATACCCAGAGACAGCGCCTGCCGTGCAATACTTCCGCGAATTTATGGATCCTAATACCACACTACGTGAACGCCGTACGGCAAGTTTTCGCAATAAACTGCTGCCATTTTTAGCAGATACAACGCTGCTTGCAAGTGTGGCCGCGTCCGTCGTGGGGGTAGATTGGGATGCAGTCATCGAGAGGAAGCAGACGGTTATCATCGACTTTCAGCGGGAGCTGGATCCAGAACGTCGTCAGTTCAAAATGATCTGGTGGTTTCGTAGCTTGATTGACTATATCAAGGCGCGCGGCATGTCAGGTCGCGGCAAGGAAATCTTCTTCTTGATTGATGAGGTGACCCAGCTTTTGGGCCACCGCAGTGGAGAAGGTAATTCGATGCTGGCCGAGGATTTGGAGGAGTTGGTGGCGGTGTTATCCCGCAATTATGGCGTTAACACGATTATCGCCCACCAGAATTTGTCCCAAGTGGATGACCGTGTCCGTAACATCCTTATGCAATGTGGCACACAAGTCATCGGCAATATTGCTAACCCCGATGACGCCTATTACCTAGCGCGCCAGTTTCACACATACGACCCGTACCAGGTCAAAAAATATGAGCCGGTCTGGGTTGGTATCCAACAATTTGATAAATACGATCGGCCGTTGGGCTATTCCGAACCGGAAGTAATTGACTATCGCAGCGTTGAGTTTACGGCAGAAGAGCAATTACTGAACCTGATGGCGAAGTTCCGTTTGCCGCGTTTCCACTTTCAGGTACGTCCGGCACTTGCCGAAGGCACGGTTGCCGATAGGCTCTATCACCTGAGTATTGAACATATGGATACAGGGCAGTATCCAAACGCAAGCCAGGTTACTCAAACGCTTGCTTATTTGCGCCAAAAAAACGGGGTAGCAATGCAGGAACTCCTCAAAGAGATATATGCCAGGCAAAAGCAGGCGAAGGGCGAGCATGTCCAGGCTCAATCCACCACTCCTAAGCCCTCACCATCGCCTGCTAGAATAAAAAATAATGACCACCATCTACCGTTATTCACCCAAGGGGAAGACGATGACTTCGCAACGCTCCGAGAGGAAGCCTAGACTTCCTCAGCGAACCCGTGCTCACGAAGAAGCATTGCCGCCGTTTCAATTGACAAAGCGGGATCGTGATGTGGTGCTTGCTGTATATACGCACCGCGCCCTTACCCCACAGCAGATTTCCAATCTTTTGTTTGTTCCGGCGCACATCCTTCATCCTCCGCTCCCCAGCTCACGCTGTCGGCACCGTCTGAAAATGCTCTTTCAGAAGGGATTGTTGAGTCGGGACGAACTCCCACAACTCCTGTCAGAAG
Source organism: Caldilineaceae bacterium (assembly GCA_020846635.1). Taxonomy (GTDB): domain Bacteria; phylum Chloroflexota; class Anaerolineae; order Caldilineales; family Caldilineaceae; genus QEUY01. Next base: position 167,203 of record JADLDO010000049.1, on the reverse strand, counting down.
GAAGGAAACCCTACGTGTATCGTTTGGCATCTGGGGGAGCCGCAATGGTTTCACTTCATATGAGCGTTCCTGTGGAGGAGCTTGATTTTCAACCGAACGAAAAGCTGGGGCATCTTTTTGTGGAGCATCACCTTGCCATAATCGATGTAATCGTTGCTTGCATCCGTTCTGCCAAGCGGCATGGCTTTACGATTGAGAAATATCTCGACGACAGGACGTTGAAAACATATCAGAAAGATACGGTAACGCTCACGAGCACCACAGGACGCAAGCAGACTGCCGCTGTCGTGCCTGATGCCTATTTCCATCTCAAGGCAAGTGCCCATCATTATCACCAGTTCCTCGAGGTGGACAGAAGCACAGAAACAGGACGTTCCATGACCTGGGGACGACGGACATGGGCACGGAAGGTTATTTCCTACATTGAGTATTATCGCTCCGGCATGTACCACGAACGGTATCATACCAAGAGTATGCGGGTCTTGACTGTCACCACAAGTGAGAAACGACTGGAGAATCTCAAAGCAATTACGGAGGCATGTGGCGGACAATCACGTTTTTGGTTTACGACAATGGAGCAACTCCAGAGCTCAGATGTTCTTGTTGATCCCATTTGGCAGGTAGCACATCGTCAGGGCCTAAGCAGCCTGACCTGGTAAGTTATATCCTTTTGACAATGATTATGGGGCGTCCGGGAAGGAAGAAATAGCCTGGTTGTCCTCACGTGCAACTCATGCCTGTGTTGTCCAGTGCATAAGCGACTAGTTGTGTCGACAACGAGGCACAGCTCGGCTCCCCTCAAGTCCGTTGAAAAGGAAGTCGGTGACAAGGACCAGGCTACCAATTTATAAGTGTAGCAAATTCCAGAGTATGTTTGGTATGAAACGAATCCTTGTCGCAGCTGTGGTTTGCGACTCGCTATACTTCTTCTATGCCCCTTGAATATGATCGCCCCATCATGCAGCCGGAGAATGAGCTCATGCCCCGCGTGGTGTCGGAGCAGCTGCCACCTGAGGTACTCGCCTATCCTCAATGGGTTTGTTGGCGGTATGTGGCGCGTGGACAAGGGAAAAAGCCTGACAAGCAGCCCGTAAATCCGCGCACGCTTGGTAATGCCGGTGTACATTGGCCCAACACGTGGTGTACCTTTGAACAAGCCCTCTCGACCTACACACTCTATCGCGAGCGAGGTGTTGCGGGACTGGGCTTTGTTCTCACCCGCGATGATCCATTTGTTGGTATTGATGCTGACAACTGTGTTGCAGATGATGAGATTGCCGCAGAAGCACAGGAGGTGATATGTCACCTGGCAAGTTATACCGAGATTTCCCCTTCCCTACATGGCCTTCGCATCCTTGTTACCTGCCCTGAGTATAAGAAAAACGTACGGACTACCAGCCTTGAAGTCTATTCTCACAGTCGATTTCTTACACTGACTGGACAGCATCTTGTTGGCACACCGACGACCATTACTCCTCTCAGACACGATGACATTGAGGCCTTGTTTCGGCCACCCGTTTCTGCCAAAGAGGATAAACGCGCTTCCCACTCAAACCATATAACTCCTGCAAATGAACCTATGTCACTTTGGGAACGCATATTTGCACATGACCAGTACGGCGCACAGCATCTGCGTCGTTTTCAAGGGGATACAACGCTTGACCACGGAGACCATTCTCTTACGGTTATTCGCTTACTCAATTGTTTGGCGCGCTGGACAGATGGGGATGCCCTCAGGATGCGTGAAATGATGCTCATGTCGCCACTCAAGAATGAGAAATGGTTGAGTAAGCGAGGTGCCGATGATTGGTTGGAGCGTCAGATTGTGGACGCGATTGCATTTGTGCAAAAAGGGAAGTCCAGACGTTCATCTTAGGGGGCGGGAAATCCTAGACCGGATTCACGTAGTGAGGTATACACATTGTTGCCAACAATAATGTGGTCAAGAAGGGCTATGTCCAAAAGTTTGCCTGCATCGTAGATCATCTCCGTCACTCGAATATCTTCGGCGCTGGGAGTAGCGTTGCCACTGGGGTGACAATGGCCCATGAGGATAGAAGGCCGGTTTTGACGTACCGCCTCCATGAAGAGTTCTGCTGGTCTTACTTGAATTGCACTGACCGTACCTTTATACACCATTACATCGTGGGTAATGCGGTTCTTCTGATCGAGGAGAAGTACATACAACTGCTCCTGTTGGAATTCGTGAAATGGGACAAAGACTTGGTTGAGGAAATAATCGACGGCATCCATAGGTGAGCGCACATAGCGCGGCTCTCGCAATTCACGCACATGCTGCCCTAATTCGCGGGCACTGCCACTCCACTCAAACGGAAGCTGATATGGATTAGCATACGACCTGCGCTCTGTCATCCCCTATTGTAGCAACTTAGCATATCAAAAGGTAACGAGTGTGATTAGTCATGATCTGCCCCCAGGAACTAGTCCAGTTGGAGTGAGAGTTTTGACTTTTCCGCAAAAGCAGCGGGCGGCGTATAGCCAAGGCTGCTGTGCGGACGATGATGATTGTACTCTTGTCGCCATTGCTCGATAACTTCCTGGGCTTCTCGTCCATCGGCAAAGACCCAACGGTTGAGACACTCGGACCGAAACGTACCATTGAAACTCTCGATAAACGGGTTCTCCCAGGGACTACCCGGCTTGATGTAGAGCGTGTGGCAGTGCTGCTTGCACAGCCATTGCTGCAGGGCAACAGCAATGAACTCCGGTCCATTGTCACTCCGCAGATAGCTTGGGGCACCGCGCACCAGAAACAACCATTGCAGAATCCGGATCACCTGCTGTGAAGAAATCGAACGCGCCACATGGATGAGGAGACATTCGCGTGTGTACTCGTCGAGAATGGTGAGCATCCTCAGCTTACCACCGCGCTCCGTACGACTTTCCAGGAAATCGTATGTCCACACCTCGTTGGGATGCGTGGCACGTTGTAAGCTGCCTGTTGAGTCGCCATAGCGTCGCTTGGCTGGCTTACGCCGTGGCAATTGCAAGCCTTCCTGGCGCCAGATGCGATAGACACGCTTGCGATTGATCTGGTGACCATTCTGCTTGAGCATGGCCGCAATGATGCGGTACCCATACATCGGTTGTTCCTCCGCATAGGTGCGGATGAGGGCCACCGTGTGGTTTTCATCGCTGCGCAGATGGTGCTGGTAGCGTGCGCTGGAACGTGGCATCCCGATGAGTTGGCAGGCGTGACGCTGCGACAGCCCTCGTTCTGCCACCAAGTGTTTGACCGCACGCCGGCGGTCCCGAGGGCTTACCATTTTTTTGCGACCAGATCTTTCAAGGCGTCAATGTCAAGCGCCTGTTGGGCCACAATCTTTTTCAGGCGGCTGTTTTCTGCTTCCAATGTGCGCAAGCGTTGCAGCTCGCTGGTTTCGAGGCCCCCGTACTTGTTGCGCCAGCGATAGACCGTCTGCTCGGCGACACCATACTGTCGGCACACTTCGGCTACCGTCGTCCCGCTTTCCACTGCTTTCAAGATGCGGATGATCTGCTCTTCCGTGTACCGCGTTCCTCTACTTGCCATGAGACTATCCTCCTTGCTGGATTATATCCGATAGTCTCACTCGTACTGGTACAGTTTTTCGGGGGACAGATCAGTCAGCAAGTGAGAAAAAGTGTGGTTGTGCCTCTGTGAGATCCGTAGTTTTCTGTTCTGTGTTGCCTGCCTATAACTTCGTCTAAGTATTACTTTGGCGAACCGCGCCGCGCGTTTGGGCCGCCGCATCTTCTAACGAAGCGCGTCTATGTGGTACTTAGACGAAGTACACTGGTACAGCTATCGGTAAGTCCGGTGTGATAGAATTGGAGTCCCGAAAGAAGAAAGACAGTGATTCATTTGCTCCCTGTAAGTAGGGCAAGAATGCTGCACGGCCCATGAAATGGAGGTGCGTGTGATAGACACAGCCGGATACTCGCTCCCGTCGTACAACCACGACCTTCTTGAAAAGGGAAATGCACGCTTCTTGTCGAGGGTGTACGCGCAAATCATGAAAGTCGTACACGCCCAGAAGAGTCAGATGGCTGTTGATGAGGTTTTATGCAAGGAACTCATCGCGTTCAATCATCCCTACGTTTGGCACTGCGCACTATCGGTGATGCTCGGTCCGAAAAACGAGCAACTACTACAGGAGCTATCCACCCATATTGCAACCGCGAATGAACGCCATGTGAAGGAGTTTGCCTACTTGGGCACGGCAGGCATCCTTGCTGGTTATGATCAGTTGTTGACGGTTATCAGAAAGTATCCCACTACCCCACTTCGTGAGGCAACACTTACCGCCCTGGAGAAATATCCCCTCCAAATTGCAGAGGACACCGAAATCCCACTCCGGATCACGGCTGTGCTTGGGACGGCTGAGCATGAGAATATAGGAACATTTGGTACCGCATTATCTTCCTATGTGGATGAAATCCTGGTGGGTCAGGCGATCTTTCTGGATATGTTACGCGTGTATGGAAGTTATTTTGTGAAAAACAATTCCATTAGCAATGGAGGATTCCGTTTCCATCCTGCATAAATGCCGCTGCAGGCAGAAACCACATCGGTTGAATCTGACAAGCGGACATGGTAACCTGAACCTATATAACAAGTTATTCATTATATGAAACACAGTGGCAGCTTGGGGAGCCTTCTCTCGGAAATCGGTACTGTCGAGAGTCTTGAACAAGCCCTCATCTTATATGAGCGGTTTGGTATGAGTGCCGCCTCTAAGTCAAAGAAGACGCAAACTGAGTATAGGAACGATCTAGTTGATTTGGTGGCATTTCTTGGCGCAAGTGGTATCACACGTCCTGCCCAGGTAGGACTGGTTCACTTGCGGATATATCAGGCTGATTTAGAAAAAAGAGGTTACAAACCAAGCACGCGAAATCGCAAGACCTATGCCATCAAGGGCTTTTTTAGATTTCTCCATGAGTATGCGCTGGTACAGGACGACATCGCGAAGCAGTTGATTCCACCAACTGTTGAGCGGGGAGAACCACGCTTTCTATCCGAGGCTGAGTATACACATCTGCTCCAGGCGTGCAGCTCCAGTGTCCGCGATACGGCCATTATTCAGCTATTTCTTCAGACGGGTATTCGCCTCACCGAGCTTGTTGGTCTATCGGTGAATGATGTGACACTGTCCGTGGACACCTATGCCCGAGGTGCCATCCGTATCAAGCGCAGTGGTGGACATGCGACCATTCCCTTGAACGACAAGGCCCAAAATGCGCTTAAGAAGTGGCTTGAAACCCGTGAACCGACTATGGATACTGCTTTATTTTTGACGGCCCTCAAAAAGCCAATGGGCAAGCGTTCTGTCCAACTGATGCTGGAGAAGTACTTGAGTGAAGCTGGAATTGAGAATGCCTCCGTACAGAGCCTCAGACATACGATGGTAGTACATCATCTTGCCAAAGGAACACCGCGCCAGACCTTAGCTGACATTCTTGGCGATGATCCCGCAACACTGGATGTGTATGTACCCCTTGCTCGTCGCGTGCATCAGCGTGTGCTGCAAGAGCATATGTTGTAAAGGCAGCCCACCTGTTATGCTGCAACCGCGGATGCCTTTACCTGCTCAAGCACCGCGACCAGTTCATCGACCTGCTCACCGGTAAAGATACCATCCGGTCCTGCGGCAGCGACATCAGTGAAGGGTGATTCGTAAAGACGGGCTGGCTCCATTACCCCGCGTGCGGTCAGGTGATCCACCACCATATTGACAAAGGTGATTTGATTGGCGCTGAGTGACTTGTCAGCAAGAAACAATGCTAAAGCCTCCTTAGCGGCGCTGCGGTCGAGTCCGATGAGCGAACGCACAAATAGTCCTAACCCTGCGGTCTCTTGTTTGGCGCGCTCAAGCATCTCGCCATTGCCAATACCACTCTCCCGAAGCATCTGGTCAAGTTGTTCCAAGTCCACCGCTGTAAGTGGTTTGTTCATGCGTAGTTTGTAAATGGCAATATGATCCAGTCGCCCTTGTAGGAACTCACGCGCTTTTTTCTTGAAGCGTGCATAACCATCGCCGCCGCTGAAACCAGGTAAGTTGTAATCGCTCTCCCCGCCCATCACGTCCTCAAAGTTGGTATAGATGGGACGGCGTTCTTGGTACTCAATGAGCTGGATCAGCAAACGCAGACGCTTCCGCATAACTTCTAACATAGGGACGGTTACATCTTGCCACCATTCATCGCTCTGTACGTCTTGGATCAGCGGCATCTGCTGATTGATCATCGGAATTGCAGAGCGTTCCTCAAGCAACCCCGCGAGCTTGATAACTTGGCCGCGCAGGCGCTCGAAACCAGGTTCTGCGTTCAAGAGGGCAAGTTGCAGATTTAACACCAGTAAGTCGAAGCGTTTTGCCTCCTCTGCCTCTAACTCTCGTGTAGAAGGCAACCCGGCTACTTCATTACTGAGTTCGGCGACAGCTTCATGCGACAGAGTTTGCCAGGCATCCGCACGCGCATACTTCTCGACAAACTCTCGCTTGGGGCGGATCACAAAGTTGTCCACGTTCATGGCCGCCACTTCTTGCTGCAAGATGCTGGCTGTTGCTGAACGCACCTGCGATTCGTTGTGTGGTTCCTCACTATCTGCCACTGCGGCTATCGGAGGAAGCTGCCCGCCTTCCTGTGCAATGCGCTTGTCCAGATTAACCAGCAACTCAAGCCGTGACTTGAAGAGCCGTTTGGCGAGGGATTCTTGCAGTGAACCCTCCGATAAGGTTGGGTCTTCACTGAAAAATTCAAGATTGCGACAGTAGTCGAAGATATAAAAGAACTCTTTGTCCTGCCCTGGCCCATAGAGATCGGGACAAAGCCGCGTGCCGCGCCCCACCATTTGCCAGAATTTGGTTTTGGAGCGCACGAGCTTAAAAAAGACAAGGTTGACTACCTCGGGCACATCAAGACCCGTATCGAGCATATCCACCGAGATGGCAATGTGGGGCGCTTTGTCCTTGGCCGAAAAATCATCGATCAGACTCTGCGCGTATTCCGTCTTGAAGGTAATCACGCGCGCAAATTCTCCGCGGTATTGTGGATAGTTGGCATTAAATCGTTCGGCGATGTATTCGGCGTGTGCCTGATTCTTGGCAAAGATGATAGTTTTGCCCAAGCGATCCCCACCTGCAACCCGCTGCCCCCGTGTCATAAGGTGCAGCAACACCTTATCAACGGTGTCTTCGTTGAATAGCCATTTATTCACGGCCTCAGCCTCTACCCGATCCGGGACCGTGCCCTCCTCATCCCAATCCAATGCGTCCCACTCATCTTTTTCTTCCTCCGAAAGCTCGTCGTAGCGGATGCCCTCACGTTGGAATTTCAAGGGAACCGAGACGGCGCGGGGCGGCACGAGGTAGCCGTCGTTGATCGCCTCGTCGAGCGAATAGGCGTAGGTCGGGGTCTTGTCCTGCAAATCAAAGAGACTATAGGTGTTGCGGTCAACCTCATCTTTGGGTGTGGCGGTAAGGCCAACCAGATGCGCGTCAAAATAATCAAAGATAGCGCGGTACTTCTGGAATACTGAACGATGTGCTTCGTCAATGACGATCAGATCGAAGTGACCAACGCCAAAACGCCGCTGTCCATTTTGCATTTCATCGATGATGCCCATCATCGTGGGGTAGGTTGAAACATACACGCGCCCTTCGGTATCTCGTTCACTCACCAGGTTGACGGGCGACGAATCGGGCAAGAAACGCTTGAAAGCATTGACCGCCTGCTTGACAAGCACTACGCGGTCGGCCAGAAAAAGTACACGCTTGGCCCAATTGCTACGAATGAGCAAATCGGCGAGCGCAATTACCGTGCGCGTTTTACCAGCACCGGTTGCCATCACAATCAACGCCTTGCGCCGATTGTCGCGCTCGAATGATTCAGCGACATAGCGGATTGCCTGAGTCTGGTAATAGCGTTCAACGATGGCCTGGTTAATCGGTGCCGCGGCAAGTGGTTTGCGAGTGGTGCGGCGTTGGATTGCCAGCTCCAGCTCATCCTTTTTGTAAAAGCCCTGTACTGCACGAGGTGGATAATTCGTGTCGTCCCAAAACCAATGTTGATAGCCATTGGTGTAAAAGATCAACGGACGACGCCCAAAGCGCGCCTCCAAACGATCCGCATAGAGCTTGGCCTGCTGTTGTCCTACACGGGAGTCGCGTTTGGTGCGCTTGGCCTCGATGACCGCCAACGGTTTATCATCATCGCCCCATAGCACATAATCGACGTAGCCCTTGCCCGTGTTGTTGGGCATTCCATCCACCTCAAACTCGCGGTCGCGCGGCTGCGTTAACATCCATCCTGCTTCTTTGAGCAGTAGATCAATATAGAAGTCGCGCGTCTGTTGTTCGGAATAGTCGTGGGTATCGGGGCGTGCGCTATTGGCGGCTCGTGCCGCGGCTACTTCCGCCCGCAGCCGTTCCAACTCGGCATCAAGCGCGGCTTTATCAGCAAAGAGTAGTGAAAGTGTTTCGTCGCGAGCGCGCAGCTCTTCCTCCAGACGCAGCAATGTTTCACGCGTCTGGGGTGGGAGGGGTGTCGTCCTGGGCAGTGTATCGACATCAAAGGCCAATGTTGCCGGGGGCGGAGAGGCCTGGGCATATGTGCGCGCAAACCAATAGCCAACATGGAACAATTCACGCAGCGCAGCCACCGCGTCCCCGCTGGCGATGGGTGAGGCGCTGTGTACGGCTTGGTTGCCCAGTTTTGTGATCAAACGCATTTTGGTAAAGAGCACGTCACCAACCAACGACTTGTAGGTTGGTTCATGGATGAGCGTACTCAGGTTGTCTTGATAAGGGAGCTTGAGCGCGCTGTCGCGCTTATACATCCAGTGCACGATCATCTCCAGCGCACGACGGGCATAGAAGCAACCTGTGCGCGGGTCAGGAAAGGTCGCCACTTCTGCTCTTTCTGCGGCATCGGCAATGTCGGGCCATTCTGTTCGGAGGAATTCAAACTGGCTCATGTGATTCCTATCTTCCAAAGCTTATTGTGGTCATCAGGGGCTTCCCAATCCAGTCCGAACACAGTCATCTAGTTTTCGGTGCAGGAGTGAAATCAGGGTAAGGTAGTCAGCCGCGTCATCGGCACCCTGCCAAAGCAACTTTGGTTCGTGTGCCAATGGGTTACGCACTGCAGCGAAACAACCCTTTAACAAGGTAGCAAACCCTTTATGTTCCGATTTTTCGGTCTCAGTCTGTAGTGTGTTGAATGCCAAAATTGGTCGGTCAACAGAAAATACACGATCTACAAGCGCCGCGTTGTCCAACTGTATTCCAGACATGTCCCGGATTCGTTGAGCAAGACCTTTTGCTGCTTCAAATACAGCATGGAAATAGTTGTCTTGCATCAATTCCGTCCTACAATACCTCAAGACCTCTGGGTGGATACGTCTTCCCTGAAACTTCGCGCGAATTGTTCTTACTCTTGCTTCGGCTTCATCGAGTGTACGGGCGGCATCTCTAAAATGAAATTGTCCATCTTGTCCATACTCTATCCCGGCAAAGGCAAGGTGAACGTTGAGCTCTTGACGCCGGGCTTCAAACACGTCAATATTCCCAACGTAGCGAGCAGGTATCAAAAAAACGCGGATAAAATCCAATATGTGGTTAGCACAGCCATGTTGGCGTTGATCTTCTGTGAATATCCAATAAAGGCGTCGCCACTTGGTAGATTGACCAGAGTTGTCCACTAGCCCACAAGCATCAAGTACGCGAGTTATATCTGATCCTGATCCACACTCGCCTAAGAGACGTGCGATTCCCTCAACCAAACCTTCGGGGAAAGGCGGTACAGCTGACATGTCAGAGTTCTCCTCGAAAGGCGCGGTGTTGGAGCGAGGCAAAGAGTGCGTTGAGTTCTGCGAGGGAAGCGCGATGCTTACACGCCAACTCTCCAACAGCAGCTACACAGGCTGCAAAACGTTGTTGGATTTCGATGGGCGGCAATAGAAGTGGGAAGTTTCGCAATTGGGTCATGTTGATTGTTGCGATACCTGTCGTTTGCTTTGCTGCGCGAAGAAAGTATCTTTTCCCATAATGGCTACTCATTAGCCAATTCAAAAACAGTGGATGTAGTACATCAGAACGCAGACGGACGCGAAATATGTGGTTCTGGTGTATGCACTCTGGGAGTTCATCATTCCACAATGTTCCACGTCCCAATTTATCTGGATCTCCGCCTTCTGTGAGAAGTAGATCGTCCTTTATCAAACGATAACGTTGAATTTCTTCCTCAGTAGCATCTATAGTCTTTATAGTCGACAAATCCAGGCGTCGATCTTGAACATTGACTACTGCTAAATAGGGAATCGAGCGAATCTCTTTGCCATTGAGTTTTCGCCCTTTTGTTACTCCAGAAGTAATTTCAGCAACCTCGCCAAGAATGGTGGAGTTCGGCCACTCATTAGGATTGGTTGTGGGATCGCCGAACATGTCGATAAAGATGGACTGCGTAAGCGTATCAAGCTGGGCTAGGGCGGCGCGGCGTTTGGCGCGCAGTTCGTCGGCGCGGTCAAGGATGGCGGCGATGCGCTGCTGCTCGGCCAGTGGTGGGAGAGGAATTTCGAGGTTCGCGAGAAAACTCACCGGTACTCGACGCTGCCCTGCGCTTCCGGTCATCTTTCGCTCACCTTCGAGGCGAACCTTCTCCTGCCTCAGAAAGTGCAAAAGATAACGAGCATCTACAAGATGCCGATAGGGGCGCACGACATGGAACTCGGTAGAGCCAAACCCAAACTTGTACTGAATTCTGGCCTGAGTGATCTTCCCGTTTTCAAAACATGGAGTTATCTTTGCTACTAAAAGGTCGCCATCAAGAAATGGAGTGTAACCTTTGCTAACCTCGTAGTAGGGTCTTTCTTCGCCAGGCGTTGAGCAAGTCATTTCTGCAATGACTGCTGCCATTGGCATAAAAGAGACCGACACCTCACCTTCTAGTTGCCCCGCGAATTTGGGATTGAGTTCTGCAACGTCGCCAAGTTTGGCACTAGCGAATGGGCCACTCATCCCAACATCGCCTCCAATTCCTGCATTCCCTCTTGAATCTCCTCCTCCAACCGTGCTAGGTCGGCCAGAATTTCGTGCGGCGAACGATACTCCACTTCCTCATGCACCACTTCTTTATAGCGGTTGAGGCTAAGGTCATAACCTTGCGCGGCAATATCGGCCTTGGGTACACAAAAGCTCTGTGCAGTACGCGGACGTTCCCGTTCGGCCCCGTCGCGCTGCGGCCAGCGGGCAACAATATCCGGTAGATTGTTCTTATCGTGTTCCTCATCGCTTAGAGCTGTGGCGGGGGTGGAGCCAAGCCTCTCCTCGCTCAACAGCGGTGTGCGCTTATCATCCAGGCTCCAGCCGTCAGCAGTGACATCGTAAAACCAAACAGAGTCGGTGCCACCGGAGTTGGTCTTAGTAAAGATGAGAATGGCGGTGGAGACACCGGCATAAGGCCTGAAGACTCCGCTAGGCAGCGAGATCACGGCATCTAATTTGTGATCCTCTACCAACATCCTACGTAGTTCCTTGTGCGCGTTGCTGGAGCCAAAAAGCACCCCATCGGGAACAATGACCGCGGCCCGGCCCCCTGGCTTAAGTAAGCGCACAAAGAGCGCGAGGAAGAGCAGTTCTGTCTTTTTCGTCTTGACAATTTGCAGCAAATCCTTCGCCACATTCTCATAATCGAGGCTGCCCGCAAAGGGAGGATTTGCGAGGATGAGCGAATAGGCCTCGGCATCGGCGGCATGATCCTGCGCTAGCGAATCCCGATAGCGAATGTCTGGGTTCTCCACACCATGCAGCATCATATTCATGCTGCCAATGCGGAGCATGGTGTTATCAAAGTCAAAGCCATGAAACATGGCATGGTGGAAATGGTTGTTCAGCAAAGGGTCACGCAGCGTGTCGGGATGTCGCTCACGCAGATGTTCACCCGCTGCCACCAAAAAGCCACAGGTACCAGACGCTGGGTCACAGATACTATCCGTGGGCCGCGGCGCGGTTAGCTCCACCATTAAGCGAATAATATGGCGCGGTGTGCGGAACTGCCCGTTCTGTCCTGCTGTCGCAATCTTGCCCAGCATATACTCATACAGGTCGCCTTTGGTATCACGTTCCGCCATCGGCACTTGGTCAAGCATATCCACCACACGCGCCAACAGCCCTGCCGTAGGGATGGTGAAACGCGCATCGCGCATATGTTGGGCATAGGTGGAGTCGTCGCCTCCCAGCGTCCGCAAGAAAGGGAAGACATGATCACTCATCAGTACAAACATGTCGGCTGGCGCAAAGTGCTTGAAGCGTGACCAACGGAAATCATCATACGCGCGGCCTTTGGCGTCCTTGCCTTCTGGGAAGATTCGCCGTTCCATAGGGCGCTTAAGTCGCGCTGCCTTATTCTCTTCCAGGGTATGCAGTTCATCTAACCGCCGTAGAAAGAGCAGATAGGTGATCTGCTCGATTACCTCCAGCGGGTTGGAGATGCCACCGGACCAAAACGAATCCCAAATGGCGTCGATGCGATTGCGGATTTCACCAGTCAACATGCAGTAAATCCTTACGTTTTGAGCGTGAAGGTGATACGCTCATGCGGGGCGCTATTTTACTAAGCGAGCGCGAGACTTGACTGCCTATTGTAGAACATATTTGCGGGACGGACAAGGGGGGTATGTTGTAGGTCGAATGCGTCATTTTCTGTGAGCGCTAACGCGCTATAACCAGATTCCGTACTGCGTTTGTATCAACAATAAGCTACAAACCCAATACAAAATATCCACGCAAGGTGTGTTGTACATGTGGCAGCCTTAGGTGTGTACTGTGGGACAGCATTGCGAGAATTGCGCGTGCGCGGTTATAAAGTTATAGTAGGAAGGCAACAAAAAAGCCCTTCAAAAAGGGCTTTACGGCGCTGCTGAGTAACCGAAAGACCCAGCAAAAATCTACTTTTCTTCTTCGTGAGGCCAACCACAATATATTGCGTTTGTCGCACACGCTGCTACTAGAAATAGTGGGTGTGGTGATGGGTGGACTTGAACCACCGACCTAGGGATTATGAAGCCCTCAATCAACCACTTGGCCTATACTACTATATGCAGTGGTCTTGCCTTCCTATTGGTACTACATCTTGCGTACCGGTCAAAGCCATTACACCCGAGATTCTTGTCTTTATTATAGGTTCACTTTCTGAAATGTCAAAGCAGGTTTGACCAACGTATACGAACTATAGTCATGGATGCTATTTCATTAGCTAACCAATTGAGCACTCAGATAACACCCCAATTTGGCCAATGTGGACCATCAAAGTTGCCCCTGCTACGCTTTATCACTGCAAGAGGAGTCGCTCGGCAAGCGTTTGCGCCACTAGCGTCGGGTTGCGCTTTTCAACGTTGCCGAGGACGATGACGACGGCATCCTGTTCTACAAAGCGCAGCATAGCCGTGCTGAAGCCCTCGATACTGCCATTGTGACCGACAGCTTTGCCCGGTGGAGGCTCATCCGGATCGGCGAAGATGATCCAGCCATAGCCATAGCCCGTATATGGGTCGTTCGGTGTAATCGTGGCCTGGGCGGTGAACATTAGCTCGATCAACTCCGTTGGCAACAGTTGGTCTGTATAGAGTGCTCGGTCGAAGCGGTAGAGGTCGTCGACCGTCGAATAAAGGCCGCCCGCCGCATCAGGTAACGACATATCAATGTACTCTGCCGTGCTGCCGTCTGGCAAGTAGCCAATGGCCGTCTCGCCATTGTTGTGATCATAGCCACTGTTCGCCATACCCAATGGCGCAAAAATATGTGCCTCGACAAAGGCTTCATAGCGTTGGCCAGAAACCCGTTCGATGATGGCACTCAGCACAATATAGTTCGAGTTGCTATACATCCACTGTTCACCTGGCACAAAATCGAGCGGAAGATCGGTGAGGCGCGCCATCGTCTGCAAGGGCGTGGTTGCTTCAGTCTTGAACGAGGCATAGTCATCAAGCGTGACAATATCCACAATGCCGGAGGTGTGTACCAGCAAATAATGGTTAGTGATCGCCTGCCATGCAGGTGGACAGTTCTCTAAGTAAAGGCAAAGAGGGTCATCAAGATCGAGCAGCCCCTGATGGTAGAGCATCAACACAGCAACCGCGGTGAAAGGCTTGGTCAGCGAGCCAAGACGAAACTTGGTCTCCGGTTCGTTGGGTATGCCAGCGCTTTGGTCAGCCAAGCCAACACCTTTGCGCAACAATACCTGCCCGTTGCGTGCTACCAGCACGGACCCCTGAAACGGTTGCCCTCCGTAGGCTGAATTGAGAAAGCTGTCGATCTCTGCCAGCGTTTCTGGTAAGAGCGAGCCTTCTCCGGTGATAGGTGCAGATGTCTCTGGCGCAGTAGGTTCCGCCGGTTCTGTCACGACCAGTTCAGTTGGCTGTAGCGTTGCTTCCGCTGTGGGTATTACAGTTGGCTCGACAACCATGGTGGGTAGAGGCGCAGTTGTGGCTGGTGTGCTAGCAGAACTACAGCCTACCAGCCATATCGAAAACAGAAATACTAAAGCTGACCTCAGTTTGCTCATATCGAGTCGTTCCTTTGGCGATGTACGACGGCTTAACGTGCACGACGAATGTAGCGATCAACAAAGCGGCTAGTTGCGCCAAAGCCTAGACCGCTGGAGAGGCCGATCCAGGTGCTTGCCAGGATACGCGGCCAGGTGATGCCTCTAGAATAGAGTGCCCAAGCCACAAACATCAGCAAGAAACCTGCTCCGCCCATAATCCACTCGCTGCGCGTCCAATGATTGTGGCGGTACTCTCTGACGTACCGCCACAAGACCACATAGACAATGAGACTGACGAACAACCATGGAACCATTGTCATATTCATTGGCACTTGCTCTATCCAGCCTGTGCCGGAGCCAATTTTGGTTCATGATGTGCCGTCAACTGATGATGCTCCTCATACTGTGGACTCCACGGGTCCACATGCACCAACGCTTCAGAAAGGTAAGGCAAGGCATGGAAGAGGTCGTGGCGCAGATGCTCGGCAATGTGATGGCTCTCTTCCGTCGTCAGGTGTGGGTCCACTGCAATGCCAATATCGGCGTGTAGGCGATGGCCCATCCAACGCATGCGCAGCCAGCGCATCTCCTTGACCTCACTTTGCTGGCGAACAACCTTCTCCGCACGCTCCAAGTGCTCGGGTTCAATCGCGTCCATGAGCCGGTACCACATCGTCTTGGTCGCATCCCAGGTGATAAAGACAATCGCAATCCCGATCAAAATGCCGATAATGGGATCGACAATGGGGAATCCGAGCCAGGAGCCAGCCACAGCAATCAACACAGCGAGTGAAGTTAAACCATCGGTGCGAGCGTGCATGCCATCGGCAACCATCGCCGCCGAGCCAATTTTGCGCCCGACCCGAATCTGGAACCAGGCCACCGTCTCATTGCCGATAAAGCCAACGATGGCAGCTAAGGACAACCAGCCTAGGCTGGTGAGTGGTTCAGGGTTGATGAGCTTCTGGAACGATTCCCAAAAAATTATCCCGGCACTGAAGGCAATCGAGAGCACAATAAAGATACCTGCCACATCTTCGGCACGGCTAAAACCATACGTATAGCGCCGTGTCGCTGCGCGGCGCGCCAGATAGAAGGCAATCAGCAGGGGAATCGAGTTAAGCCCGTCGCCAATGTTGTGCACGGTATCGGCAAAAAGCGCGACGCTGCCACTCCACCAGTAAATGACGATCTGCAGTACCGAGGTAAGCGCAAGGGCCGCCAAGGCGATCCATACAGTGCGGATGCCTTCTTCATGGGAGGCAAAGGCTGTATCGGTGACGAGCGCATCGTGTTGGTGGCTGTGACCATGGAAATGGAAGATCGTGCTGATCCAGCCCCAGACGCCTTTGCCGTGATGGTGGTCATGCCCACCGGGTCCGTGATCATGGCCGTGCTCGCCGTGCGGGTGATCATGGTCGCTATGATCGTGCCCATCGTGTTCATGGTCATGCGGGTGGGGATGGGGATGATCATGGTCATCGCCGTGATCGTGGCTATGATTGTGGCTATGATCGTGAGGTTGAGTCTGCGCATCCTCATGAGGATGGGGATGTGTGTGATCGTTGTTCTTGATCGTCATTCGTATACTCACGTTTCTAAGAATTAGTTGCTGCCAACTGTGCTTCTACAGGCTGACTCGGGTCAGACAAATTGCGGCGGACATGATCTAGATGATAGAGCGCCTCGCGGAAGAGTGCGCCTACGTGGACATCATCAATCGAATAGTAGATTTGGTTGCCTTCGCGGCGTGTGCGCACCAAGCGCGTTGCGCGCAATTTCGCCAGATGGTGGGAAACGGCGGAGGGCGAAACCGAGACATACTGGCTAATTTCGTTGACGTTATATTCGCGACGGGTCAATAGATAAATCAGTTGTGCCCGCGTGCCGTCGCTGAGCGCCTTAAAAATGTCAACGACATCATCTAGAAGATCCTCTGGTAATGCATCAGCACTGAGTAATGCAGCATGTCGATTGTGCATGATCTCACTCTTTCGTCATATATGAACATATATTCAGATAGTGAGCATAAAGCATCTGGTGTAGTTAGTCAAAATTATGAGGCTTTGTTAGGTAGATAGGTAGAACTGTGGTTGTACCAGCTACGTCGGCACATAAAGACCGTGGATAGTAGATCATCTTTGAACGTTATGATCTCTACTTGTTAATGCATCAGCGTTTTTGCTTTATTGCCTGGGCACGAGTGAAGGTGGCCTTAGCAATCAATGGTAGGGCAGAATCAGGAAACGGTGCTAGGAGCCAATGTATCAGCACAATCGTGGTAATCGCCACTTGATGCCGATGAAGCGGCGAAAGGTCGACAGTACGTCACGTTCTAGATCGCCCATGGATTTCATATGGTGATATGGCACACGCCACTTCTGCTGATATGGGTGACGGCAATTTGTATCCATAACCAGGGTCACAACAAAAAGGTCTGCTCAGTAATGCCTGTCTATGCTCAGAGCACCTACAAGACGAGCCGTTTCGGAGTTATAATGCTGCTCAACGGATTTGACGAGTGTTTCCAGAAAGAGGACATACGCATGGCTGACTTGCCTAACCCTAATGACAATGATGATGTGGCACTTGACCGCACCGGCGTCCCTAGCACGCCACGATGGGTGTATTTCTTTGGGATTATCGCCCTCGTTGTCATTGTGCTGTTTGTCATTCTGCACCTCACGGGCGGCGGCTTTCGCGGGCACGGCGGACACACGCCGCCCTCCAGCGTCATAGAACAGAGCGTGCAACAGCCATGACTATGTCGCCAGGCCTGCGCAAGTTTGCGCTGACGATGCATGTAGCTTCCTCGGTTGGCTGGCTCGGCGCGGTTGCCAGTTTCCTAGCTCTTGCCATTGTCGGCTTGAGCAGCCACAACGCGCAGATGGTGCGCGGCGCCTATCTTGTGATGGAGCCAGCCGCCTGGTTCATCCTCGTACCGCTGGCCATTGCTTCGCTGCTGACCGGTCTTGTCTGCTCGTTGGGCACAACATGGGGCTTGTTCCGTCACTACTGGGTCATCTTCAAGCTCATCATCAATGTCTTTGCCACGTTTGTCTTGCTGATCTACATGGAAACGTTTCGCCTCATGGCCAGCATGGCGGCAGATCCGAGTATCGATCTTGCCATAGTGCGAAACGCATCCCCTGCACTCCACGCTGCGCTTGCCCTCATGCTGTTGCTTGTGGCGACTACGCTTTCGGTGTACAAGCCGCGGGGCATGACTGCATACGGGTGGCGCAAGCAGCAACAGCAGCGCAGGATGCTGCAACCGTAGATACGGTGGTCCTGCACTGCTGTCGAGCATGAGCTTGAGGATTATCCTGGCTGCGCCATTTCCACAAAGAGTGCGTGCCAGCGTGTATCTGGCGTAAGTTCAGGGTGGAAGGCAGTTGCCAAGATCGGCCCTTGGCGTACAGCTACATACACTGCGTCCGGTAGCTCCGCCAGCACTTCAACATCTTCGCCGAGTTCCACAATCGCTGGAGCGCGAATGAAAATACCAGGGCTGAGAGGTGGGTCAAAGCTCGGCACATTTAAGGTCGTCTCAAAGCTATTTACTTGCCGACCAAAGTAATTACGATTGACCGTCACATGCAGCCCGCCGATCAGCGGCTGCCCACCCTGTTTTTGGCCTGTGGCCCGATCGGCGAGCAAAATCATGCCGGCACAGGTTCCCCACGTAGGCTTGCCACTATGCACCCATGTGCGCAGCGGCTCTACCAGTCCCCACCGTTCTGCCACCAATCCCATCGTTGTGCTTTCACCGCCGGGGAGGATCAGGCCATCCAACTCTTCCATCTGTGCCGGAGTTCGCACCTCAACCGCGTCGGCCCCCAAGCGGTGCAAAGTAGCAATATGTTCAGCAAATGCCCCCTGCAACGCCAATACGCCAATTCGGGCTTGGCGCAATCGATCATTCATCGTGCTACCATCCCCGGTGTGCCATCTTTTCCTGTTCGGAGAGGGTATCCAGGTTGATGCCGACCATCGGTTCGCCCAAATTCATGCTCACTTCCGCCAAGATCTTAGCATCAGTGTAATGGGTGACAGCCTGGACAATGGCATGGGCGCGCTTGGCAGGGTCGCCACTCTTAAAAATGCCCGACCCCACGAAGACACCATCCACCCCCAACTGCATCATCAGTGCCGCATCCGCCGGCGTTGCTACACCACCCGCTGCGAAATTGACCACAGGCAAACGTCCCAACTGCGCAGTCTGCTTGACTAAGTCGAACGGGGCGCGAATCTCTTTGGCAAAGGCAAACAATTCATCTTCGTCCAAATTCCGGATGCGACGAATGTCACCGTTTACCGCACGAGCATGGCGTACCGCCTCGACCACATTGCCCGTTCCTGCCTCGCCCTTGGTACGAATCATCGCCGCGCCTTCGGCAATCCGGCGCAGTGCTTCGCCCAAGTTGCGGCAGCCACAGACGAAGGGAATGCTAAACTTGTGCTTGTTGATATGGTGCTCTTCATCGGCAGGGGTCAAGACTTCGCTCTCGTCAATATAGTCCACGCCCAACGCCTCAAGGATCTGCGCTTCGACAAAGTGGCCGATGCGCGCCTTTGCCATCACGGGGATGGTTACCGCAGCGATGATCTCTTTGATCATGCCAGGATCGCTCATGCGCGCCACACCACCATCCTTGCGAATATCCGCGGGGACACGTTCCAAAGCCATCACGGCGCAGGCGCCCGCTTCTTCCGCAATACGCGCCTGCTCTGGCGTCACCACATCCATGATGACGCCCCCCTTCAACATCTGCGCCAAGCCCGCCTTCACGGCAAAGGTGCCGGTCTGGGCACCATTGCCATTGGGATCGTATCCATTTTCGCTCATTCTTCATTCCTTTTTCTTGTGAAAACTACTCAAGGTAGAGGGTTTTTGTTAACAGCGGCAGATTGCAGTCAATCATGCTGGTCAGACCAATGTACACCCGAAGCTTGACAATCAGCAACAACAGGCGTTCATCGTTGATGCCTCGTCAATTAGGCGCAGGAGTGACGAACCAAAGGCGAAATCGCCGGTACGAAACAAGCAGGGACAGGTGACACATGGGTCCTTTTGAGACCATCGCAGATGAAGTGAAATCGAGGTTCCTGAGCTAGGAAGCGTAAGATGCAATCTGTCACGGTGCGTTGAGAGACATAAGAAGTGTGACACTTAGGCGGATGGACGAAGTACGAGTGGGCTACTCCGTCCATCGTGAAAGCTTCCCGTAACCGGCCAGCTTCATCTTGGCCCATGAACGTGCCAGTCGCAAAACCAATGGGCAGGGGACCTGCCGCACCTTGTTCCCAGCCTGAGTTACACCTAAACACTCTGCATCAATTCGCTGCAAAGTTGACCACAGTGGCGGCAGGATTCAGCACAAACCCGGCAGTGTTCATGCATTTCAGCATGACGTTCGCACTCACTACCACAACTCTCGCAAATGGCTTGGCAGGTTTGCAGCAGTGAGCGCAGCACATTGGGGTCAGGGTTGTTGGGTCGCGCCAAGACAGCAGCAGTTGTGCGACAGATATCAGCACAATCTTGGTTGAGACGGATACACTGTACAAGCTGTGGAACGTGTTGTTCTGCCAGGCATGCATCCGCACAAGTTGTGCAGACAGCGGCGCACTCGTTGAGTGCTTGTACCGCACGCGCAAGTTGCTCAATTGCCAAACGTGGCGGCTGCGGATGGGTCTGGATCATTTGTGCAACGCGACCATTGGACATATTGCTCTGGTTCATGGTGATTCCCTCCATAGAAATGCGGTATACACGTAGTGGGTACGAAGATATCACGCCAGCCAAAGGGGAATCTGTCACAAAACAAGTGTCGATCTCCACTGTCGGATAGCGAGAATCTTCGCAACCAGGGACAGTTCCACCGTACCTGAGCAGCGCAGGCACTATAAGGTAGGCTGTACCCATTTGGAATAGGCGAAAATGCCTATTCATGAGTAGGCATTTTCGCCTATTGGGCTACATCAAAGTGCTTTTGCCAGGCCGCCAACTAAGTGGGCGCAAGTGGCTTCTCGAGTGCGTGTAGATAAAGATTGCCAAACAACGATATAAGTGGAGTAGACTCGCAGATCGTCGTGAAGCCGGCTTCCATAAATAGTAAGGGCAAACCACCATCAAGATTGTCTGCAACCTCTTCGAGGTGCCGCATGAGCAGCGCAATGATGTGCGCATACGGTGAACGAGGCGGGCCAAAATCAACGACATGAAGTTGCCCGCCAGGACGTAGGACTCGAATGCACTCGTCCAGCGCACGCTGTTTGTCAGCAGTTGTGAGGTGATGGAGGGTCAGACTGGTCAGAATGCGATCATAGCTGTCACTGGGCAACGGTAGCTCGGTCGCTGCGCCGCGTATCCATTGGATAGGCAAACTCCCTGCTTTGCGTTGAGCAAGGGCGAGGATAGCGGAATCGATATCGAGTCCAGTAATTTGCGCCGTTGGATAGCTGTACTGGAGCATACGCGTTAAGGTGCCGGTACCGCAACCAAGGTCGAGAACACGCTGACCTTGGTCAACGCCTGCCTGTTCTACCAACATCTGTTTGAAGCGATCTTCTTGCATTACCCACTGCAGCAGCGGATCATAGAAAGGCGTTAAGCTGTGAAAGGAGAGGGCTGGTATGTAGCCGCGGTTGGATGCATTTACTTTGAACATAGAGTACCTGCTCTCTGGAAGGTCTGGCGCTAGCTGCGGGATGCAGATGGCTTTGCCTGCAGTGTCACTTCCCCGCGCAAAAGCTGGTCGAGCCACGGGAAGAAGAAGGCGGCAAGGCCCCATGCGGCCAAAATCCCAGTCAGCAGGCGCATCCACCAGTTGAACGTGCCAAAGTGGTCACCCGCATAGAACCCTGGAAAGGCTTGGTTGGTGAGCAGCGCCAGCCAGGCATTGGTGTCGCGGAAGCCATTGCCAGCTACACCAGAGATGAGGTCGTTCAGGGCGTGGGTGGTGCCATCCAAAAAGAGGGGCAAAATTGTAACGAGCAGCAGCCGAAAAGGAATTGGCTTTGGCATTCGCCGCCGCAACGTATAGAAGAGACCAAAGACGGGGGTCATCATATAGAAGCTGATCATACGGTCGCTCCACGCCACCTTCCAGCCCATCTCCGGTGTACCCACAAAGGAACGTAACTCCCAGGCGTTCGTATACGAATAGACCTGGCTGATTTCGTCGAGCGTATAGGTAAGGTTTTCTCCAAAGAGAAACCAACTACGCTGCGGCAACTGATGGCAAAAAGGGGCATATAGCTGGTAGATGACATAGCCTGGACCGTACCATTCCAACGCCATGAAGAGTGGGGCGAGAAAGGGCAGAAGCACAAAAAACAGCATGATAGACAACAGCAAAGCTACTGCGTGACGTATGAAGCCACTGGCCAGTCTGTTTGCCCAGCCGGTGATATCACTGGTGTGCGGTGCCTGCGGCGCGATCCTGGGATATGCCGTTGGCAGGTTCGTGTTTGGGTGATCAATATGCATACTGCCCATGAATGCTCCTACACGCCACAACTGCTGTCATTCTGGTTGAGCGTATCTAGCTTGCCGTTACTTGCCAGCCATTCATGCACTTGTGTAAACCCGTTGCCCGAGAATCGTTCACTGCCAACAGCCTCACGTGCGGGAATGGCATCAAAGTCCATGTTGTATCTACTTTTACAGTAGAGTGCCAACTCTTGGCTTTGCGTCGGAAACCAATAGCGGATGACTATCTTGGCCGTTTCCAGCATTTCATCCACCACGGCGTCGCTGTTGCGCGGTTTGGCAGGCCCTGAATTGTTGTTAGTTCAACTTTAGCAAAAGTGGCAACTGCTGATGAGGGCAGATCGGCCTTGTGGGGGTAGGCATTCTTGCCTACAGGGGCAGCCGGATGTGGCAAGGGCATGAGAGGGACGCTAATCAACCAGCATCCCTCTCCGATTACTTTAGTGGTGTGCGCCCTGCGCGGAACTTCCTGCCTGAAGGTACTTCTCTGGCTCCTTATCGAAGTCACGCTTGCAGCCCGGCGCACAGAAATAGTAGGTCTGCCCCTTGTATTCGGATTTGTGTTGGGCGGTTTCACTGTCTATCATCATCCCACACACTACGTCGCGTACTTGTGCCATCGTTGTTTATCCTTTCGTGTTACCTCACAAAGATCACTACAATCCACGCTATGCCGTTCTCCCCAAAGGGATGCGGCGCAGTAGTTGCGCGTTGATCGCTACGACAATTGTGCTGATGGACATGAGCAGCGCACCGACAGCGGGCGAGAGGTTAATGCCCCAGTTGGCAAAAATGCCCGCGGCCAAGGGGATCGCGACAATATTATAGCCTGTTGCCCACCACAGATTTTGGATCATCTTGCGGCGGGTGGCACTGCTCAACGTGAAGATTTTCGCCACATCCAGCGGGTTGCTTTGCACCAAGATAATATCGGCAGATTCCACGGCAACATCTGTGCCGCTGCCGATGGCGATGCCGATGTCCGCGCGCGTCAGGGCAGGCGCATCGTTCACGCCATCACCGACCATCGCCACTTTGCGTCCCTGCGCCTGCAGTTGGGCGACTTGCTCATCCTTATGTTCCGGCAGCACTTCTGCAAAGTACTGCTTGATGCCCAGTTCCTCCGCCACAGCTTTCGCCACGGCGTTGCTGTCACCGGTGAGCATGACCACCTCAACGCCATGTTCCTGAAGCTGCCGGATCGCTTCTTTGCTCTCCGGGCGGATGACATCAGCCAGGGCAAAGCTGGCGACGATCTCTTGCTCCTGCACCAAGTGAATCACCGATTGGCCTTTGGCTTCAGCCTGCATAATAAAGTCAACCAGCGCAGCCGGTGCTCTCAATGCCAACATTTCCAAAAGGCGCGGGCCGCCAATGTGAACCGTGTGATTGTCAACCGTCGTTCGCACACCACGCCCCTTAATGGCGCTAAATTCTGTAACGACGGGTAAGGCCAGGTTGCGTTCTGAAGCAGCGCGGCGGATTGCTTGGGCGATGATGTGTTCGGAATCCCCTTCGACCGCGGCGGCCAGGGCCAGGGCCTTATCCTCACTCCAGCCAGGGACGGTGGCCATGCCAACCAGCCCCTGGTTGCCTTCGGTCAGGGTGCCGGTCTTGTCGAAGATGATGGTATCAATGTTGCGCGCCTCCTCCAGCGCCAGGCGATCACGCACGAGGATGCCGTTTTGTGCTGCCAACGACGTGCTGATGGCAACCACCAAGGGCACGGCAAGCCCTAACGCATGCGGACAGGCGATGACGAGCACCGTCGCCACGCGCTGCACGACCTCGACATTGAAGCCTGTGGCAATTGTCCACGCCAGCGCGGTGATGATCGCCGCGGCCAAAGCGACATAAAAAAGCCAGCCCGCGGCTTTATCCGCCAGCACCTGGGTAGGTGACTTGCTGCTCTGCGCTTGTTCCACCAGGCGCATGATGCCCGCTAAGGCGGTTTCTTCGCCCAAAGCCGAGACGCGCACGCGCAGGCTACCATCGCCGTTGACTGTGCCGGCAATGACGCGGTTGTCGGGTGCTTTGTCAACCGGCATGGATTCGCCGGTAATCATGGCCTCGTTGACATGCGATTCACCCTCCACAACAACACCATCGGCGGGGATGCTTGCGCCTGGGCGCACCAAGAGCAGGTCACCCAGCTTGAGCGCGTTGGTGGGCACGCTTTTGATGCTGCCATCGGCATCAATGCGCTCTGCTGTGTCGGGCATCAGCTTTGCCAGTTCATTGAGCGCGCCGGATGCCTGGCGCACGCTACGCATTTCCAGCCAGTGACCTAAGAGCATGACATCAATTAGCAGCGCCATCTCCCAGAAGAAGCCTCCGGCAGGATCGATCCAGAGGGCAGCCACGCTGTAGATGAAGGCGACCGTAATGGCTAGAGAGATGAGCGTCATCATGCCTGGCTTGCGCGCCCGCAGTTCTGGCCCCGCCATCTGCAAGAAAGGCACGCCGCCATAGATGAAGATGATGAAGGCAAAGAGTGGCGCTATCCATTGGCTGCCGGGAAAACTCGGCGCGGTGAAGCCAAACCACATCTGGAGCATATGGCTATAGAAGAGCACCGGCACAGTCAACAGCAGACAGACCCAGAAGCGGTTGCGGAACATCAGTTCATGTCCCGTATGGTCAATATGACCGGCATGGGCATCGTGGCCGCCGTGGTCAGCCGCAGCGTGTCCTTCATGCGCGTGCCCAGCATGAGCATCCGCATGTGCTGCGCCAGCGACCATGCTTTCGGTCAGGACACCACCACTGTGATCGTGGGCTTCTTCCGGCACATCGGTCACAGCAGGAGGAGACACAGGTTCCTGATGGTGGGTGTGATGATCATGGCTGTGATGATTGCGCGTGGGCTCACCTGCGGGCGCACCTTGCACAGTAGGCTCAGTAGGGTGAGCATCATGGTGCTCGTGATTGGGTTGGCGAGGGGTACCGGTAGACTGGTCAGACATCAGGACTCTCCTTCACTTCTTTTCTTACTGCGCAGAATATGTACGCGCCTATTGCGAAAGTTCCTCGATCAGCGCTTTCATCTCGGCAATTTCCTCGCGCTGGGATTCGATAATCCTGTCAGCAAGATCTCGGACTCGGGGATCGGAGATAGTAGCGCGTTCGCTGGTGAGGATGGCAATTGAATGGTGCGGGATCATGGCCTTCATCCACGCAACATCGCGAACGGTCGCTTGGCTGCGCACAAGCCAGAGCGCAAGGACAAACACAGCGACACTGGCGACGTAAATTCCAATATTGGCACGTCGGTCCTTATACATGTCCTGCATGAACGCCAACATGATCACAGACATGGTTGCGCCCATAATGAGCGCCATAAAGAGTCGCGTTTCACTGAAGAAGATGTGGTCGAGCTGGAAAACGTTTAGGTACATGAGTCCAAACATCACAACTGTGGACGTCGCAATCATGGCGCCGAATTTTGCATACATTTTCATGAATAGGTCTCCGTTCTTGATAGGGTGTGGAACCGTTGTGCATCCAGCTGGCTAGGCCCGCAGTCACACCGAGCATAGGTAGGCAGCCTCTTGCCCGGATACCGGCTAACGCACACTACCTAGCCGACCGGGCGGAACTGCCTAAACTCGCTCCTAGTGATGGTGTTCATCCTGAGCATGATCCGCATAGCCACGCAAGTCATTGTAATGTGCAATCTGTTCGGCAGTTAGCACTGGCGTTACCTCCAGATGCGCTTGCAGGTGTATGTTGCGCAATTGTCCATAGTCCTCACCAAGGAGGCGAACTTGTGTCGTGAGCGCAGCACTATCAATTGTACCTGCGACAAATGCATCGCTTAATGCCTGCTCTTGCAGGACAATGTCGCGGCCTAACGCTTGGGCATCCGTCTGCATGGCCTGAAAGACGAGTTCAATTTGTGTGACCTGATCCGGCGTCAGGGACAACTCATCTTGGAGATCGAGTAAATGGCGAGGGCCAGGATAGTTGTTGAGTTCTGCCATCCGTGCGAAGCCCATGCCTCGCCCTTGCATGAGATCATCCACTTCCTCAACCGTCAACCCGCGCACTGGGGTCACAAGCTGGCTTGCGTAGGGTGAAGGTGCCACATTGCCGCGCGTGTCATC
This sequence comes from Caldilineaceae bacterium, assembly GCA_020846635.1. Lineage (GTDB taxonomy): Bacteria > Chloroflexota > Anaerolineae > Caldilineales > Caldilineaceae > QEUY01. The sequence goes on along the minus strand of JADLDO010000049.1, from coordinate 141,052 downwards.
GCCAAACCATTCGTCCAGCCAATTTTGCATTTGCTCAATTTCGGCTTCCTGAGCGGCAATGATAGCTGCAGCCAGCGTGCGAATCTCTTCCCGTTCTGCTTGCTCCAGCGCCATCTCAGCCATATGAATCGCACCCTCATGATGTGAAATCATCGCTTCGATAAAGCGTTGGTCGAACGGCACACTCTCATCATCGCGAATCTCCATGTCGCCCATGTCCATCGGCAGTCCACCCGTCGCGGCAAGTTCCGGAAACCACGCCTCGCGCCACGTGTGCATTTCTTCGATCTCAGCGCTCTGCGCAGCGATAATCGCCTCTGCCAACGTACGCAGTTCCTCGCGCTCGGCCTGTTCCAGCACCATCTCCGCCATATCAATTGCCCCTTGGTGGTGCTCGATCATGCTGTCAATGAACATCGCATCGAAAGACGTCTGGCCATCCATGACCATGTCGCCGTGATTGCCGGTATGAGTGGCAGAAGTGTCTGCGGTACCTGTGGCCGGATTCGCCTCGTTTGCCGGCTGAGCAGCAGCACAACCACTAATGAGAAGCGCAAGCACTACGCCAATAAAAATGCGCGAATATAGACGCATAAGTTGAAGTTCCTTCGTCATTTTCTGATGGTAATTTTCTGACAGTTATCTATGGACGTATGTAAGAGCGCGCAGATCGGCCAGCAGGACCGGGCGCGCGGGCTATTGTCTCGTCATCTGCTGCACGTGCACAGCGCTATTGTGCGAGTGGCAAGTAGGCAATTATGCCTATTCCGCATTGTCCAGCTACAACTTGGTAACACGGTATGCTTGGCAGTTAGCGAGGATATAACGACAAGACCACCCCGGCAGAATGTGCCAGAGTGGTCTTGTCGAGAGAGGTATTGCTGTACCGAAATATGAATCAGGAAATAATCAGGTGCAGTGGTGGCGTGTGATGCCAGACTTATTGTTCGCTCACGGCAAAACGCAGCGTCACTTGCTGCCCGTCAATATCGCGCAGTTCCAGCGTTACTTCGTCTACCTCGGCAAGTTCCGCATGGGCCGGATGGTCAATAGTAAAGCGCAGCGTACCGGCTACGTGGTGACCACTTGGGGCATCAGGCGTCCAGCCCGTGGCGGGAAAGCTAGCCTCGCCAATTGTGAGTGTCGCAAGTTCAGCTAAATCGAAGTTCAACTCTACCGAATGCGTTTCTAGAGTGATCGCAAAGGCAATTTCCAGTAGTTCCTCACTCGCAAGAGGGACCGCTTCAACGGTCACTGCCCCGGCAGTCGCGGCCTGAGGCGTGCTGGCAAGGGACGGGGCTGGATGACCAGCCGGCGCGGCCGGTGTTGTCTCAGGGACAACATTCTGTGTGCCCATGCCTTCATCCATCATGTTGCCAGACATCATCGCGCCCATCATCATCTGCATACAGCCCATGTGCATCTGCATCATGCCCATCGCCTGCATCATCATCCCAGCATAGGCCATATGCATTGTATCGGTCATGGCCATCATACCCATTACCGGCATAGTACCGCTCATGGGCATCATCCCCATCATTGGCATGGTATCTGTCATAGGTATCATACTGGGCATAGACATGGTTCCCATCATTGGCATCGAGCCGTCCATGGGCATCATGGCGCACATGGGCATCATCTCCATCATTGGCAGAGTCCCCATAGACATCGTGCCGGTCACCGCCATGGTTCCCATCATACCGTGCATGTGAGCCATCATCGCGCCCATTTGGACCATAGACATGCCACTGCCCATCATGTCTTGACCCATCATGTTGTTTCCCATCATGCTGCCGGGAGGCGGCGCAGCATCTTGTTCTTGTGCTGGTGGGGCGGCTTGGACAGGTATCAGAAGCCCGGTAGCGAATGATCCAGCGGCTAGGAAGAGCAGGATCGCCACGACAACATTACGTGTAAAGCGGGTATGAGGTTTGATCGGTCCCAACATAAGTCTGTGCTCCTTAACAGGGTACTTTGCTTACGCGCTCAGTAAAATATTGCCAGTGTACGCTCGCCAAGCACATGCTGGCCGTTCGTCTTTAATGTAGCAGTTGCAGCCGGTACACTGGCAGCGATCTATTGCTCATTCGAAATAGGCATAATGGCCTATGGGACGATGGCGCTAGTTGAGGAAAGCTGCTAGCGAAGCTAGAGGCTATGGAATCGGCAGCCATCACTCACTACGGTATTGATCTTATTGCTGTAGTTGGGCAGTAGGTTGTGTTATCAAGGCTAGGGGAGTGGCTGGCTCATCAAGAGGAAAACGGACACTTACCGTCGTACCCAAGCCAGCTTGGCTTTCAATCTGTAAGGCACCGCTGTGCAGTTGCGCACGTTCTTTCATCCCCAGTAACCCAAAGTGGCCTTCCTGCGCCAGATAGTTCGGACGACTCGGGACGGCAAAGCCAGAACCGTTGTCTGCAATGCGCAAGGTCAGGTGAGAATCGTCCAGGCAGAGACTCACATCCACCTGTGTGGCGTGGGCATGTTTGACTACATTCTGTAGCGCCTCCTGGGCAATGCGAAATGCACTAATCTGAACAGGTAACGAGGGTTGAGTATCTTCGTCACCAGTCACACGAAATGCTGTCGCCAGTTGGTGGCGCTGCCCAATGTCACGCACAAGCATTTCCAATGCAGGAATAAAGCCAAGATCTTCCAGGTAGAGGGGGCGAAGCGCGTGAATCTGGCGGCGCAAGCCGTCAATGATGGCCGTGATCTGCGGGCGCAACTCCTGCAGCCGTGTCGTGGCGCGCTGCGGGTCGCGCGTGAGTTCCCGCTCGACCATCTCCACGCGTTGATTCAGGGCGATGAGATCCTGGACAGTGGCATCATGCAGGTCACGCGCCAAGCGGCGGCGTTCCTCCTCCTGTCCCAACGTCATCGCACCGATGTAGCTTTGCAGTTCCTGCTGATATTGGCGAACTTGTTCTGTCATACGCGCCAGTGCCAACCGCAATTCTTCGATCTCGCTGACGCCGCCGACGGGCTGTTGGATGGCACTGTAGTTGCCCCAGCCGACCTGGGCTACGGCTTGGTCCAGCTTTTGCAGCGGCCAAACGATATTGCGCAAGCCAAAATATGCAGAGAGCAGCGAGAGAATGGTTGCCACGATCACCACGACAAGGGCAGTGTTGCCAAAAGTGAGCACAGGCGGCACCAGGTCACGCCAATCCTTCACCACCGTGACTTGCCAACCCGTAGGTAAGACTGTCGTTTGACCTGTGACCCAGCGAGCGAGACCATGCCCATCATGGCTGGGGTCCACGGAGCGTGCGGCGACGCTGGTGGTGTCCTCTGGTTGAGCAAAGAGCAATGCCCCGTCGGTCGTGGTCAGCCGTACTTCGTCAATCAGCGAAGGGTCCAGGGAGGCAATTAGGTGTTCAGTAATCAATCCTGAGACCGGCTCGGCACCGGCCAGCACCAGGCTGTTGTCGCCAGCACCGAGAATTGGAACAGCTTGTACCAGTAGCCAACCTTGGCTAGCGTCGTCATAGACCGTTGCCAGACCGGGTACCCGGGAGCTTTGTACTTCATTTGCCAGCGCAAGGACAGCTTCACTCGCTGCCCACTCGGGTTGCGCTGCGGACGGATCGCTTTTTGGCCCGATCAACGTCAGTCCCGCCGCGAAGCGCGCTTCAGTTTCTGGCCGCGCGCCCGTTGCACTCCCATATTCACTGGCGAGTTGTAGGAGCAGCCCTTGCCGCTGGTCAATGTGCCCATCGATCAGCACGCCGAGCGAGCGGGCCACCAGGTTAGCCTGCTGCTGAACCATTTGGGTCATTGCCTGTTCGTGACCCTGAATCTCCGCCATCGAGATGGCAAGCAGGCTCACCGCCACAGGAAGGGCAATCCAAAGAATGAGTTGTATCCGCAAGCTGTTCAGGGCAGGAAGACCTAAAGCGCGACGTTGCCGGTTGAAACGCGACATCATGATGTACCTGTTCTACGAAGAATGTAGGACATAGCAGGACGCAGTAGCTTTCAGCCACCAGGCAGCGAGATTAATCCCCGTTGCAGCGCGACCGTCACGACTTCCGTACGCGACGAGACATGCAGTTTCGCAAAGATATTGGCAAGATGACCCTGCACCGTACGGTCGCTGATGGCAAGGTGCTGCGCAATCTCACGATTAGTCCAGCCATGTGCCACGCCGCGCACCACCTCCAACTCGCGCTCCGTGAGCTGCTCCTCTGGCGATGAACGAAGCGCACCGGTAATGATCGTCGAGGCAATGGCGGAATCGATGAAACTTCTACCGGCATAGACCTGTTTCACCGCCGATAGTAGCTCGCGGCTGCCTGCGGTTTTGAGAATGTAGCCGTCTGCCCCAGCACGCACCAATGCTAGTACATAGGGTTCATCATCGTACGCTGTGAGGATGAGGACGCGCACCTGGGGAAAATGTTCCTTGATGCGGCGAGTCAACTCCACACCTGTGATATGGGGCATGCGAATGTCCAGCACCGCCACATCAGGCTGCTGCTGCGTCAGTAATGCCCAGGCTTCGGCACCGTTGCTTGCTTCTGCAATCACGCGCAGTTCCGGATCTTCATCAATGAAGTCGCGAATCCCTTTGCGTACCACAGCATGATCGTCTGCGAGAAGTACAGTGATCTGCCGTACGCTCTCACTCTCTACTGAATTTGCAGAGGCTTGACTCATGGCTAACTCTCATCTCATATTCTAAAGGCGCCAACCTTGTCATGAAGAGATTCTCTTTTTAAACGCAACTGCCATCCGCCGGAAAAGCTCCTGGCGGGTGGCAATGGTCGCTTTTATTGTTGAACGAAAAGCACGCCTGATTGTGCTAGTGTAGCCCAACACACGGTGTTACGGTGTAACGTTCGCATCCAACCGGATCTCGATAAGCGGTTGGTCGGGATCATTGGTCTGCAACCAAATCAGCCGCGTGACAGGTCCGACAGTCTCATGAAAATTCGGGTCAAAGACCACCTTGAGGTCGGCGCGTTGACCCGGTGGGATGACGCTGCTGCTCAGAGAGGCCGTTGTGCAACCACAACTACTGACAACGCTGGTGATGATCAGCGGTTCATCACCAGCGTTCTGAATGGGAAAGGTCTGGGCAACCGCCGGGATTGCAGGAATTGTACCCCAATCCCATTGTAGCAGGGGCAGATCGACGTTGGGCTGTGGCTCGCCCGCAGGTACTGTATGCGGATGGATTTGGCTGCTATCAGGCATGTTGTTCATATCATGCCCCCCGACGACAGGATTGACTGGAGCCGCTAGGGGGAGAAGCGCGCTTGGTTCGACGGCGGCGGCTGCCTCGACAGGAGCCAATGCGCGGCTTGATGCCAAATTCAGCATCACAACAAGACCCAAGATGAACACCGTAACTCCGACTATGACCATAAGAACTGTGCGGTCACTGAGACGCTTGCTGGAACGATGTGATGCGCGGGATGACGTGGCAATGGCAAAAGAACGCATGATCAACTCTCCTTGTTTGGATCCAGTATTTCAACAGAAACAGGTACTTCGAATTCGGGCTGTGCCGGGTCATTGCTTTGCAGATAGACCATGCGCAGCAGTGGCCCATAGAGACCCGGATGTGCTTGCGGGTCAAAGGTGATCGTCAAGTTGGTCGTGGCCCCTGGCGCTAGCTCGGTCTCATCTACCTTGGCCGTGGTACAGCCACAGGATGTGGTGATGCTACTGATGGTAAGCTTGCCCTTCCCTGTGTTACTGACCTGTACAGTTGCTGTCACCGGCGCATCTTCGGCAATTTTGCCAAAGTCATAGGTGGCAGGCAGTACGGCCATTGTTGGTGAGCCACCACAAGCAGCGAGCACGGCAGCCAACAGAACAAGCAACAAGATCAAACGAACGCGCAACAACATACGCTATTTCTCCTCCACAGTGGGGACATAGGCAAACGTCTGAAGATAATCCACCAGCGCCCACAATTCATCTTCGGTTAAGATCGTGCCCCAGTTGGGCATCCCCGTCCCCATGCCACCGCGGGCAATCTTGGCATAGTAGAGGGCAGGCGACGCACCAGCCGCAGCACGCAGATCGGTAAAATCCGGTTCATCACTTATGGAGAGGGGAGCAGCAAAGCCGTCTCCACGTCCCTGCTCGCCATGGCAGGCGACACAATTTTGCTGGTAGAGCGCACGTCCCTGCTTCAATTGTTGTGGCGTGCTGGCTTGCTGCTGGAGGTAAGCGACCAATCCCCAGATTTCAGCATCCGTTGCTTCATCTGGCACGCCTTCCATGAATTCACCACGGCGCAGTGCTTGATAGCTGGCTGCTGGCGTCACATTGGGCCATCCTAGTTCCGCCAATAGTTCTTCTGTTGACATGTCGAACGTATACCTAACCGATAGATCCGCGCCAGTGGCAGCATCTGGTTTGGTTTCTGGCCAGAGTGCGGCGAGATGGGGCATTTCTAAGCCATGCGAGTCTACAGCGATTGGGTAACGCACCGGCAGTTGTGGGTAGGAGAGCGGCGCCTCCTCATCGTTAGGATCATATACCTCTAATATGGTACGCATGCGCCAGTGATTGGGGCTGCACCAGGTGGTGCAGTGAAGGACATAGCGACCAGGTGCCGGAGCCACAAAGGAGACTGTTTCCTCATCGCCACGACCAAGGAGTCGGCTGCTCTTCACATCCGTGTATGCCAACGCAAAGGTGTGCGCGCCACTGACGCCATGAACGGTGAGTTCAACCGTGCGCCCACTGGGGACGCGCAGCATATCAGCCTGCCAGCCACCCTCTTCCGGCATCTCTGCTCGGATATGCAATGGAACAGCTTGCATATCCCCGATGCGTCGCCAGTCCAGGGTGAATTGAAAACTTGCCACGCCCAGGACCACGGCTGCAAGGCAGTAGGCCGCCAGCCGCGTCCATTTGCCTAGAGGTGAGGGGCCGGGCCACGCAGAGTCGGATGCCTTCGCCGGAAGCCACACACAGGAAGTCATAACAGCTATCTCCACCCGACCTACTGAGCAGAAACGGCAACAGGAGCCGTATCAGTCGGCGGACCGAAGCGGCTGTAATCCGCATCAACTTGTGTGCGTATGTCTGCCAGCGATTGCCCCCGTTCCAAGCCTCGCTGTACATCCTGGGCAATGTCCACGCAGATGCCACAATTCAACGCATGCTCGTCTACTTGCCCACTTTTTTGCCAGAAGCAGGCATAGTTAGAACGGTGTTCCATCGCGCCACAGCCGCAATAGCAAGGAATTTGATGGAGCGCATCGGCATGCGTCGCCGCGAAACGATAGGAATCGCGCACCAACTGGGGCGCACTCTGCACCTGGCTAGGCATTGAACTTATCTCTGCCAATACGACTTCATGTGCGTTTTCGTTCTGTCCGGCGCTCTTCGCGCCACATCCGGCCAAGCTCGTACTGGCAATCACAAAGACGATCATCAGACCAAGCCAGCGCAGTTTGCGAACCATACCAAGCTCTCCACAATTTCTGAATGCAATTTCATCTAGCAACTTGCTATCACACGGTTTCCACTCCTGATAGCTTACCCCTTGCATGCACTTAGCAAATGGGAGAATTGGCGCGAATCGGGTAGGCATAATGGCGCGGTGGAGCACCTAGTCATGGGGACAGGTTCTTATGGACAAGGACGACACGAGAGAAAATAAAGGCGGCGCAGGTAGGCGCGGACCATGGGGAAAGCCGCGATAGGCATTTTGGCGTACTGTCTACTGCGCCACAATGCCCTTTACGCCCGCGCCATAGGGCTGTACGCTCAACCCGAGAAACGGCACAGTACCTCGAAGCACAACGGGGTGGGTCGTAAACACATATGGTTGACGTAGCATATGGGCACAAAGGGAAACCAAGATGGCAGCGAACATCGTAGACGGTGTACAGCAATCATCTACGGCTGCTCAAGCGGCTGTGGTTCACCACCGCTTTTGGGAGATCGATGCACTGCGTGGCGTGGCCGTGGTGATGATGGTCATCTACCACGCTGTTTACGATCTCTATTACTTTGGTTTGAGCGATACCATCTTCACCAATCCCTTCTGGTTTTACTTTCAACGGACAACGGCAACACTCTTCATTTTCCTCATGGGTGTGTCATTAACGCTGCGAATGGGGCGGAAGGTCAAGCAAGTCATCTATTTGTCCTATGTCAAACGGGGTCTGCAACTGATCGGTTGGGGGCTGGTCATCTCGCTCATCACGTGGCTCGCCTTGGGGCCAGCCCTCTATATCCGTTTTGGCATTCTTCACTTTATGGGCGTCTCCACTGTGCTATCCTATCCGTTTCTGCGCTGGCGCTGGGTGAATGTGGCGCTGGGCATGGCACTGATCGGTCTCGGCATGTTGTTACAGCAGTTCCGCTTTGATCCACCATGGTCTTATTTCTTTTGGCTGGGGCTGGAGCCGGCAAACCACAGGTGCGTGGACTTCTTCCCATTCGTGCGCTGGTTTGGCATCGTGCTCATCGGCATCGGTGCCGGTAACTGGATGTACGCCAAGCGCGAACGCCAGTTTCCACTGAACGATCTCTCACTGGCTCCATCCGTTAGGGGACTGATAATTCTCGGACGCCACACATTGCCAATCTATTTGCTCCATCAGCCTATGTTATGGACATTATTTGTCCTTGCACTTTGGGTCTGGGGAATGGGATGAATCCCCAAGCAATGCAGTGAACCAAGAAGTTGGACAGAACTTCAGCAAGGTCAGTGAACTAAGCACCAATCTCCTTGATCAACACACGTACATTACCTAAACAGCATGCACCTTGCGGATTTCGCAGATCGCAGGCGCACTGCCCGGCGCTGATGCCGGTGTTGATGTCGTCTATGATCGCCGTATGCGCGGCTGGCGAGGCTGTACGGATATCTCCCGCACTGTGTCGAAAGCAGTAACAAACCAAGACATCACCGCTCGTCGGTTCCTTTTGATAGACACGTTCTCGAATCTGTGCCGTGGTAAAGGTTTGCTCACCGTTGAGAGAAAAATACACAACTGGGCAAGTCCGTGACTTACAAAACAGGTATTCAACAGCCTGCACAGCGCGCAGACTGACAGACAGAAGCGTCTTGACCGTTTGCCCTTGGACGGGCTTTCCCTTCATGCCACAGACAGGGCAGACATTTGTGGCGCGACGTGGACGTTGAAGAGTCTCTGCAGACCGATCACAAACAGCATTGCCTGCCTCAGGTGGACAACAACAAGCATCAGTCATTGGTCAACCTCCCTTAGAATATGCGACGATTGCTTTCTGAACCTCGATGGATTGGTCCCGCTCAATTTGGCCTGCCACGGCTACTGACCGGATGACTCCTGTACCGATTTCGGCCATGCTGATTTTACCTGAACTGCTTCCCGTTGAGCGACCTAGGCATGGGCCGCACACGACACGCCCTGGTCGCTTATGTAGGTTGAGCATCTACTACTGACTCCCTATCGTCGTCATCCACCACTGGTACTCTCGCGCCTCTCTTCCCCATCGGCTCTTGATGAACTCCAATACAGCAGCCATTTGCTCCCTGGATAATTGAGCCCGAAAAGCTGGCATTTTTGAGTTGTACTTCGAATCGCCACCGTTAGCCGTGATATCGAGCAATATCTCGTCTGGATGGTGCCAGGTGTGGCCGGTGCTGTCGTGTGGTGGCGCCGTGATGCCATTGAGCACCACTGGTCTATGCCTGCCAAATAGCTCAGAACGAGAGAGTACAGAACCTACTCCCATCGTTAGAGCAACCAGAATGAGAATCCAGAACCACCATTTTCTTTTGAGCATCGTTCTTATATAACTTCTCAGTGAGACAGGAGCAAGATCAATTCACGATATTTGCCGCGAGAAGGAGCAAAGAAGGAAAACAAGGCTAATCCATCACCCTGCTTTCCTTCTTCACTGCTTTCGATATTACAACACGCTGGTATCGTCACCGAACATTGTGGTACGTCGGTCGGCGGATACGTACTTCCGCAGGATTCGGGCGTGCACTAATGGTGTGAATCATGTCCCTCACCTGCGCTGTCTCCAGTATCGTCTGTATGGTTGTTTGTGTCGTCCTCGTGGGTGGGAATCGGCAGCGCAATCTCTGGAGACGGTGCGGCGGTGGCTGCGACCGGCGAGAAACTGACCCCATTGGGTGATGCTCCGGTTACCACTGTCGTTACGACTTGATGGTCCACAAGGTCTACCACGGCCAGGTCATTGCCGTACAGGTTGGTTACATAGGCATGGCGTCCGCTCGGCTCTATCACCACGCCGTGTGCTCCTTGTCCAGTCTCGACCGTTTCTACCACCGCTAAGGTGGCGGCATCCACGATCGACAATGTAGTGCCGGGCGATTCCTCACTACCCTGATTGGCTACCACTACTGTACTTGCATCAGGTGTGACATAGATTTGCACCGGGCCGTCACCCACGGTCACTTTGCCGGTCACGCTGTATGTGGCTAGGTCAACTGCGGCGACGGCATCTTCACCATTGAGTGTGACATAGAGCGTGGCCCCGTCAGGCGCAAAGGCCACCTGAACCGGCCCAGTGCCGACCTCAATCGTAGCGTTTACCGTAAACGCTGCTGTATCAATCACGCTGACCGTGTTGCCTCGCAGATTCGCCACCGCCACCCACGCGCCATCTGGGCTAGGACGCAGCCCGTGCGGAAAGGCACCGACGGGGATAGTGGCCTTCACGGTGAACATGGCTGTGTCGATGACGGTGACTGTGTCGTCACCGCTGTTGCTCACATAGGCTGTTGTTCCGTCAGGGCTGACCACTACATGCGCGGGTTCGCTCCCCACAGGTACAGTTCCGAGTAGAGCATAGCTTTGGCTGTCTACTGCCACGGCCAATGCCTCGTGACCACTCACTGCCCAGACAGTAGTGCCGTCTGGCGAGACTTGGACATTGTGAGGGCCAGGGATACCTGTCAGGGTCGTGACCACCGCGTTGGTGGCAGCATCGATGGCGGTAAGACTGTTACCTTCTTCATTGGCGACCCAGATGGTGCCTACCAGTGGCGAAGCATCGGCAGCAGTTTGCGTCTGCTCGCCATACCAGTCGGCAAGCCAACCTAGCATCTGCTCGATCTCGGCGCTTTGGGCAGTGATGATTTCTGCGGCAAGCGTACGAATTTCCTCGTGTTCAGCCTGCTCCAGCGCCATTTCGGCCATGGCAATGGCTCCCTGGTGGTGGGAGATCATGGCTCCCATAAAGCGCTTGTCAAAGGGGACATTCGCATCACCGTTGATCGCCATTGTACCCATGCCAATCTCCATGCCTCCGGTAGGGGGCAACTCGGGGTACCATTCATTCCGCCACGAATGCAACTGCTCGATCTCAGCACTTTGGGCTGCAATAATGCCCTCGGCGAGCGTCTGGAGTTCTTCATGTTCGGCCTCTTCCAGTGCCATCTCTGCCATGTCTATCGCACCCTGATGGTGTTCGAGCATACCGTCGATGAACTGGGCGTCAAAAGGTTCTGACGGGTCCACCATCGCCGCATGACCCATGTCATCCATAGGTGCAACAGTGGTGGAAGCGGTTGTCTCTGGACTGGGGGGCTGCACGCAAGCGGATAGCACGAGAGCAACCATGAGTACCACAACCAAAAGTAGACTACGGTTCTGCATCTGACTCGGTCTCTTTCTTTTACACAGAGCGCTTGTTAAAAAAATCCTTACTGCTTTGGCGGGATAACATATGCCGACAAGGGTTCTCGATCCTGGCACGCCTATGTGCTGTTCAAGTCCCGGCGAATAGTTTCATACTCCTCCCGACTAACCTCACCCCTTGCGTGGCGCGCTTGAAGAATCTCTAAGGGAGTCTGCCGAAATCCGGTAGCCTGGAGCGCAGAACTATCGTCAGTTTCGGTGAACGCGCGTATGCCCCAGAGCACAAGCAAGACCAACAATGTCCACAAGGCCAACATGCCTAGGCCACCAATCATCATGGCTCCCCACCCTAAGTTCCAGTGCATCATCGTGACGACACTCCTACGCTCAGCCGTGGCTGCGACGATGCGCGTTGGTAGCGACAGAGGTGACCAACATAAGCGCTACGGGTATGTGCTAGATAAATAACGCAACTTTCAGGTGACTTCTGGAACATCTCTAGACATTCCTGACAGCAAAACAGATATGTCCAACCAGCATAGGTGTAAGTGACAGCCGACTCGCTAGCCTCTACCACCCTGCCGCAGATAGGATCAGTCTCGATGATGGTAAACACACGCTCATCCTTTTCGCCCTCCCCTTCGAGGGACTGAACGGCAATCCCCACGACAGCATTGCTCCACCTTAGAATTAGGGTACACCCAACGTTCGATTTGCAGGCGCGCACAACGGCGGCTATGTAGTAGGCAAAATTGCCTGAAAAGTGTCAGTGTGAGCTAGTGGTCTTTGTCAGAGAAAATGTGAACACAACATTGTATCTTTGCTTTTCTATGGTTAAATAGTGCAGACTGTACCCCATGCGAAAAGACAAAAACGCAATGGTTGAGCCAACAGCGTGGCGAACATGGTTGTAACGGAAGGTGGCTGAGGTCGAAATATGGAGAATCAACTGCTGGAGCAACTTCTGCAACACAATAGCCGTCTGCTCGCCTATATACGGAGCAAGGTAAACGATCCAAACCTAGCGGAGGATGTCCTGCAAGAAAGCTTATTCAAGGCAATGCGCTCGGTTCCCGACTTGCGGGACGAAGAAAAGCTGTTGCCCTGGTTCTATTCGATTCTCAACAATGCCATCACCGATCTCTACCGGCGGCAGCAAGTAGAGACGCGGTCGCTACAGCAGATCGCACAAGCGCAGTTATTGGAGGAAGAACCGGAAGCCGAGAAGGTGCTGTGTGAGTGTTTTCGTGACTTAATACCGACGCTCAAGCCGAAATATGCCGAGTTGATTGAACAACTCGATTTATCCGAAGGGGACCCGGCACAGGTCGCCACGCAGTTGGGTATCACTTCGAACAATCTTAAGGTACGCCGTCACCGTGCGCGGCAGGCGCTGCGCCAACGATTAGAGGAGAGTTGCCGGGTGTGCGCCCAGCATGGCTGCCTGGATTGTACGTGCGAGCGCGACAGTGCACAGCTAGAAGTGCCACAGAACGAATAGCGGTTTGTGCGTAACATAAACAACTAAATCGTCGTGACTTGTTTTCGAAAGGGCGGATGCTGCTCGCAAAGAGTGGTATCTGCCCTTTTTCTTGTGGGAATTTCGGAGGAGCCAAGCAATCAATTTTCAATATTTGCGTCCCAACCCCCACTTGTACTGTAACCGCGCCCGATCTTGTCCGTCTATGCTACGCAAACCGAAAATGGGAGTAGAAAGGCGATGAGGATGAAAACCAAGACAGCTAGTGAGACTCCAATAATCGAAATAGATATACCGGGAGCTAACCAGCCAGTCGCGACAACTGAGATTAGCTTTGGTGTCACAGGCATGACCTGTGCCAGTTGTGTGCGCCGCATCGAAAAGGCCATTGGTAAGGTACAAGGCGTGGAGGCGGTGAGCGTGAACCTGACAACCGAGAAGGCCAAAGTGAATTTTGACCCGCGGCAGACGGATACAGCAGCATTGGCCGCGGCGGTAGAGAAGGCGGGTTATGGCGTGCGCGATGTTCCAGTGCCACAGCCTGCTGAGGCACTGGTTCCAGATTCAACGGTGGGCGAGCTTTCGCTGCCGATTGAAGGGATGACCTGTGCTTCTTGCGTGGTGCGCGTGGAAAAGGCACTGGGCAAGGTGCCGGGGGTGCAAAAGGCGAGCATGAATCTTGCCACCGAACAGGCGCGCGTGGTCTTTGATCCGGCGCAGGTTTCCGTAGCGCAACTGAATGCCGCGGTAGAAAAGGCGGGCTACACAGCAGGGGACGTGGCACGCACGCCTGCACAAAGTGCGGCAGTAGCTCAGGCTGAGGCGCATGACACGCACGAGCAAGCACGCCAGCGTGAACTGGACGCCATTGGTCGCAAGTGGATGGTGAGCTTGCCCATTGGCCTGGCAATGATGGCCCTTATGTATTTGCCCCTGCCAATCGAGATGACGACGTTGGCCCCGCTGCTCTTGGTGGCGGCAACCGTGGTGCAGTTCTGGGCAGGCAGTGGCTTTTATCAGGCTGCCTGGGCAGCCGCACGTCACGGTGGTACGAACATGAATACGTTGGTCGCGATTGGTACTACGGCGGCCTATGCCTACAGCGCGTTCGTGACCTTGTGGCCGAACCTGGCGGCACAGTGGGGTCTGCCCTATCACCTCTACTACGAGACCGCAGTGATTGTGATTGCACTGGTGCTGCTAGGGCGCTGGCTCGAGGCGCGGGCCAAGAAGCAGACTGGCGCGGCGATCAAGGCACTGATGGGGCTGCAAGCCAAGACAGCGCGCGTGATTCGCAACGGTGTTGAGCAGGACGTGGCGGTGGAGCAGGTGCGGGTGGGTGACCGGGTACGCGTGCGTCCGGGTGAAAAGGTTCCGGTGGATGGGGTGGTCGTGGAAGGTCACTCTGCCCTTGACGAGAGCATGTTGACCGGTGAGAGTTTGCCGGTGGAAAAAGGTGTGGGCGACAAGGTCATCGGCGCATCGCTCAATAAGACCGGCAGCTTCGTCTTCGAAGCGACGCAAGTCGGCAAGGATACGGCGTTGGCGCAGATTGTGCGTCTGGTCGAGGAAGCGCAGGGGTCCAAAGCGCCCATTCAACAGCTGGCGGATACGATTGCCGGCATCTTCGTACCGGTCGTGCTGGTGTTGGCTGCCCTCACCTTTGGTGTGTGGTTCTTCTTCGGGCCGGCGCAGGGGCAGATGTTGGCGCTGACCGCTGCTATTGCGGTGCTAATCATTGCCTGTCCTTGTGCGCTTGGTTTGGCCACCCCCACTGCCATTATGGTGGGAACGGGCAAGGCGGCCGAGCATGGCATCTTGATCCGTGGCGGTGAAGCACTGGAGCAAGCGCGCAAGATCAATGCCATTGTGCTTGATAAAACAGGCACATTGACCAAGGGGAAACCAGCCGTAACGCGCGTCGTGACGGTGAACGGAGTAGACGAACGGGTACTGCTGCGACTGGTAGCGGCGGCAGAGACGGGTTCGGAACATCCCTTGGGCGAGGCCGTGGTGGCCTATGCACAGAAGTTAGGGCTGGAACTTCCCGCCGTAACGCATTTTGGTTCAGTAACCGGCAAAGGTGTGCAGGCAGTCGTCGAAGGCTATGAGGTAGTGGCGGGCAACGCCGCCCTCATGAAGCAGTATGGCATCAACGTGCAGGTGTTGGCGGATGAAGCCGTGGCACTCGCCCAGGAAGGGGCCACACCTGTCTATGTCACACTCAATGGCGAACTTGTGGGGCTGATTGCCATTGCCGATACCTTGAAGCCGGAGTCAGCCGAAGCAGTGGCTCAACTCAAAGCGTTGGGGCTGGAAGTATGGATGCTGACGGGTGACAACCGCCTCACCGCTGAAGCGATTGCCCATCAGGTGGGCATTGACCAGGTGTTGGCAGAGGTGCTGCCAGAGCAAAAAGCAGCCCAGGTACAGGCGTTGCAGGCCCAGGACAAGGTGGTGGCGATGGTCGGTGACGGCATCAATGATGCCCCGGCGTTGGCCCAGGCTGACTTAGGCGTTGCGATCGGCACAGGGACAGATGTGGCGATGGCGGCCTCGGATGTGACGCTAATCGGCGGCGATTTACGCTCGATTGTGACGGCGATTGCGCTCTCACGCAAGACGGTGGGCGTCATCAAGCAGGGTTTGTTTTGGGCCTTTGCCTACAACGTGCTGCTGATTCCGGTGGCAATGGGCGTGCTTTATCCCTTCTTTGGGGTGCTGCTTGACCCCATCTTGGCGGCAGGCGCCATGGCCATGAGTAGTGTGAGTGTCGTGACCAATGCGCTGCGGCTGCGCCGCTTCCGCCAGCCATCCAGTATTGAGGCGATTCTGCACCCACCGCTGAGCGAACGGGTGGGCGAGTACGCTTATCTCGTAGGAATTGCGCTGGTGGCGATTGCAGTCGGCGTTGCGGCCATGATGTATGTCCAGCCGAGCCACCAAGGTGGTGCCAATGGTGGTGTCCATGCGGCATCAAGTGAACATATGGAGTCGAACGTTGAAGGAAGTAACCTTGTAGAGGAGGCAGCAGTGATTCAACATTCTCAGCATCCAGAACCATCTCAGGGTGCAATTCAACATGAACTAACGGTACCCGCAGGAATCGTCGCGGGTGAGCCATTCGCGCTGCGCTACCAATTCCAAGACGGTACTGGGGCACCACTGACCGATCTTGTACTCAGCCACGAGCGCTTGGTGCACCTGATTGTCGTACGCACAGATTTGGGTGCCTACACCCATCTTCATCCAGAGCAAACCACGCGACCGGGTGAGTTTGCCGTGGAGGTCACGCTGCCAACGGGGGGCAACTACTGGCTCTTTGCCGAAGTCACCCGTGCGACTGGCGAGCACGCGGTCGTGCGCGAGATGTTGACCGTGGCAGGCGAGGCGGCGGCATGGGAGACACCAACTGTAGATGCAGCCGAACGCGTGGTGGAGGGTGTACGCGTCAATCTGGCAGGTGCTGAGGCTATCCGCGTGGGTGAGCCAGTAACGTTCCGTTTTGAGGTCGAGGATGCAACAAGTGGTGAACCACTGCGTGATTTGCAGTCTTACCTGGGCGCACCGGCCCATGTCGTTATTCTTGACCAGGGCGGGCAAACGTTCACCCACGTGCATGGGGCGCTGCCTGCGGCGGAGGATGCGGCACATGATGGACACGGTGAACAAGGCGGACACGGCGAACTGCCCGCCACCTTTGGTCCCATCATCCTTGCCAGCCACGCCTTTGCCGAGGGCGGATTGTACAAAGTATGGTTCGAGTTTCAAACCGGCAAGGGTCAGCCGCTGGTGGCGGACTTTGTGGTCAACGTGCAGTAGTTGCACCACTAACTTTTATGATTCAACGTAACAGGCTCTTACAGAAAGGAAGTGCAGCATGTCGCAAGTAACATTCAACGTTCCCAGCATCAGCTGTGGTCACTGTGTGCGCACCATTCGTGCGGCGTTGGGTGAGATAGCAGGGGTCCAACAGGTTGATGTCGACATCGATACCAAGCAGGTGGCCGTGGTCTACGATGCCGCAGTAGTGGGCGAGGCACAGATGAAGGATGTTCTGGCTGAAGCTGACTATCCTGTAGCCGACGCAAGCGCAGCACAGCCGGAAGTGTTGACGCTGGTCGAAGCGGGTGCAAGTTGTGGCTGTTGTCGCATCTAGCCTTACGAGTAGGTGTTCAGTTCCTGGCCGGAGTTATAACAACTCCGGCCGGTTCTTTAGAGCGGGAATGAATGATTCATTTGATGGTGAGGAAAGGCGAGATAGGGTAATGGCACACGCAATGAATATCCAAAGTGAGCATGCAACTCACAAAGCTGTAAGTTCGCAGCCGCGGCACCATCTGACTGGTATTGGCATCGCACTTTTTCTAGCGCTGACGCACTTAGTTAGTGATGCGGTAGCGGGCATGTTCTCAGCCTTGTTGCCCACGCTTCAGGACAAGTTTGACCTCCGGGAAGGAGCATTGGCGGCGCTCGTCGCCATCATGGTCTTCAGTTCCTCGTTAGCCCAACCAGTCCTTGGCGCGTTGGCGGATCGGCTGGGGCGACGTAAGATAGCGGCCACGGGCGTTGTGCTGAATGCCGCGCTCCTGAGTTTGGTTGGTGTTGTCCCCACACTCTATCTACTCGTGACTACAATGGTCTTGGGCGGTCTCGGCGCAGCTGCGCTACATCCGGCAAGCAGCAGTCTAGCAAACACGGCAAGCAGCGGGCGACAGCAACTTGCCGTAAGTCTTTTTAGCGCAGGGGGAATGCTAGGCGTCTCATTGGGGCCGGTGGTCGTTCTAATTCTGGTGGAAAACTTTGGTCTTGCGGCAAGTGGCTGGCTGATGATCCCCGGCATCGTCTTAGGGCTACTCATGTTGCTGGTCATTCTTGAAGGTGCTGCGGTAGACGCACCCGCTTTCCAGATGCCGACTCAACGTCCCAAGATACTGGATGTTCGGTTATTAGCAACACCTCTCGGCGGGCTTGTAATGACCGCCGTGCTGGTCAATCTTGTGGCCATAACTTTTAGCAGTACCGTACCGCTATGGCTGGTTAGCGAACATGGCTATATGCGGGACGCAGCTTTACTGGGCTGGACGCTAACTGCCTTTTCGCTGGCAGCGGCAGTGGGGGGTGTCGTCGCCGGGTGGTCGAGCCGCTATGTGGAACCACAACGTCTCGCACTTGTAACATTGCTCGCGGCAGCCGTGCCTTTGCTGGCTTTATTCCACGTTGAACCAGGCAGCACGCTCTATTTTGTTGCCGTAGTCATGGCGGGTGCACTCACCCACGCCGGTATGCCGCTCTTTCTTGTTGCCGCGCAAGAACAGGCACCACACGCCATGGCGACAGCATCGGGTCTTCTCATGGGATTCGCAGCGAGTGGCGCAGGATTGCTCTATATCGGCGTTGGTTGGTTGCAAGAGAACATTGGCCTTGTGGCTGCTATGCAGTTGGGCTTTCTCACCGTCATCCCGGCGGCACTTTTGGCAGGTTGGCTGTTGCGAAGGCGGCAACAGTTGCCCCACGCTGGGCATGTAGACCAGCAGTCCTCACTCGCGAATTTAGATGGCTGCGTAATGGCAGGCTGCTAGCCTTCACGCGCCAATCCTGCTACGTTGTAACCGCAAGCCTAGGGATCGTTGCTGAACAGGCAAATGCGAAAATCGGTCTCGATTTACGGTGAAAATCCCTGGGCTTGCTGTAACCTTACCCATTCTCGTTCGTCTATCTTGCATCGAAGGTTGAAACTGACAGCGCGAAAACAAACTGTGATCGGCAAATCACACTTGTTTTTTCTCATGGCCCAGACGAGAGCGAGGATGACAATGGTTGCAACACTTGAGCTTTCACCACCGCACTTCTCCAATCTATTTCGCCCTGCGGCCTACGGCACACGCTCCGCGCCAGTTTTGTCCACCGACGAAGAGCTTGCCATTGCACAAACGTTACAGGGCGACATTGATGCCTTTAACGCGTTGGTGAAAAAGTATGAACGGCTTGCTTACCGTGTGGCGTATCGCCTGTTGCAGTCACGTGAGGCCGCTAGTGATGCTGTGCAAGAGAGCTTTCTCAAAGCATTCCGCGCCCTTGCCTCGTTCAACCATGGCTCTTTCAAGAGTTGGCTACTGCGCATTGTGATGAATACGTGTTACGACTACTTGCGGCACGACCGTCGGCTGCCTACGGATTTGCTTAGTGATGAACCCTATGGCGACGATGACGAAGGCCATGCCAATCAAGTAGCCGATCCACACGGGTCGCCCCTGAACTTTGTCGAGCGCCAGGAGCTGCGTGAGCGCATTGAGCTTGGCTTGCGCGCCCTGCCGGTAGAACAACGATCGGCACTTGTCCTCGCCGACATTCACGGCTACAGTTATCAGGAGATCAGTGAGATCACCGGCATGAGCTTAGGGACAGTGAAATCGCGCATCAGCCGCGCACGGGTGCGCATGCGCGACTTTCTGCTACAACAGCCGGAACTGCTAGCGTTTGAAGTGCACAATTGAGCAGGGGAGGTGCGTATGGGCGTCGTGGCAACTGAGGTGGTGCAAGCTGTTGGCAAAGAGCTGCTGGACAACGTCACGAAGGCGCTCGCCCTGTTCATCTCCATGACCTATGCGATGGGCTTGATCATCGTCAACTCATTCATGCTGACCCTGGGCATTCGTACCTCGACCTTGTTAAGCGCTGAGTACATTTCAGCGGGTCTGCCACTCGCGCTCTTGTTTGTTGTCGCAGCGTTGACAGCGGCATTTGTCACCCGTGCCCAGCAAGGGTTGTGGGCTAAGATCTTGATTCCCCTGCTGTCACTGCTGCTCTTGGGCCTCATCCTGCTCTACACCACCAATCTTGAAGATTATCCTAAGACGGTACGCGTGGTGGCCTTGATCTATGGCACCTTGCTCGTCGTCTTTTTTGTCATCATGCGGGATGTTTACCGGCGTCTGATTGGCAACCGTGAGAAGCTCATCGTGTGGTCGGCACTCTATGGCCTGATTCTCCTGGCCATGGTCGTGGCCGCAAGTACCTTCTATGGCCGTACCGTCTACAACGACATTTTACCCACCATTGGTGGCGGAGCAGGTAGCACAGTATCATTTGTTACTGATGGTGAAAACGTCGAAGTGCTCGGGCAGTTAGTGCCGATGCGCAATGGGTTGGAGACGGAACCAGTGCAACTCGTGCGCGAGACGGCTGATAGCTTTCTCGTCGTGCTCACCGATACCACAAGCGTCTCGCTTGACAAAGATCTGGTAAAGGGGGTCATCCACCATCGAACGAGAGGCTGGGAGATCAGGCCGTCCTGGCTCGATTAATCATGCACCACAGTCAATAATGAAGTGAGATAACTCGAAGTTCGCGCCGAGATTGCGGAGATATAATTCACTAGGGGTTCCACCATGAAGACCAGCCTGTTCCATTCACGGACACCACTCGTAATTGCTCTAGTACTTTGGCTCATGTTGTCGCTTGCTCTGGCCGGATGTACCAACACTGTCGTCTATCAACACACGACCAGCGTCAAAGCCAGTGCTGAACAACTTGACGTCAGGGTGCTTGGCTTTGTCTCAGATATCCATGTGACGGACGGTATGGTGGAGGTAACATTGACCTCTGTAATCACTATCGGCAATGACATCGGCCGTGTCACAAGTAATGAATTTACGCCTGGGGCTGAGTGAGACGACCGTCCCACATGGCGCTGCAAATTTAGGCGAACGTAGCCAGAATTTCTTGCCCTGGATCGTGAACTCTAGGAGGCTGCCCGACCTGTTGGTCAAGCCGCGTTGGTCACGCCATCTTTGTCATGCCTAGGTATTACCCTTGAAAGCTAGCGAAATTGAGCGAACGCTTATGAAGAAGCGAATATTTGAACCGAATACAACGTTATTTCCCGTGCCGGTTGTGCTGATCACTACGGGTGGAGATACGCCCAATGTGATAACACTGAATCGCATTGCTTCCTGTTCCGCCGAGCCGCCGCGCATCTCCATCTCGGTGCGCCCCTTGCGCCATTCTCACGCGCTGATCAAAAACAGTGGCGAATTTGTGGTCAATATCCCGACACCAGCCCAACAACTAGTAAGCGACTATGTAGGTGTCGTGAGTGGGCGTGCGGAAGATAAGTTTGCGACAACCAATCTGCACTTGGCTCCAGCCGCAAAAGTCAAGACCCCACTGCTGGCAGATTGCCCGGTCAACATTGAGTGCATAGTAGAGCAGGCGGTAAACCTGGATTCACACACGATGTTCATTGGGTTAGTACAAGCTGTTCATGTCGACGAATCGCTCCTTGATGGACGGGGAGAGGTGGACTTTGCGCGGGCGCACGGGCTGATCTACCAGGCTGGGGTGGTGAGAGAGCGGCCAACGTATAATTTTCGTGTGGCCGAACTGCGTCAGGCTGTGCGGTGAGTCTAGGAGATAGGTCTATGCATTGGAAGATAGCTGTTCATGAGGGACCATGGTTGAGCCGCCGACTACCGAGATGCAAAGGAAGCGGCTAGTTAGCGAGGTAACATGAAAATTTCAATGAGGATCATCAAGCTGACTATTGTTCTTTGGTTCTTGCCCCACACGAATCGACCAGCATGTTGTCCTAATCCGTACTGTTACTTTTTTCGCTGTGCTGGGCCTACATGTCCAGCGTCAGAATCGTAAATGCCTCAGCTAGGGCCAGACCCGCCGGCTCCCCAATCTCCGCGACACGCCTGCGCCAATTTTCAACCAAAGCGACTGGATCAGGCGTTTGACTGACATGGGCAAGCCGCGCCGCCAGCTTACGCTCAAACCCCGTCGTAATATCTACATAGGCATCTGCCAGGCTACTGGCAAAGAGCCACACCTCCTGCACCACATGAGGCATAAGACCTGCCTGGAGCTGCTCTGCAAAGGCGAGACGGTCGCGTGCCAGTGGATAAACTGCATCCAGGGCAGCTCGTCCTACAATCCGGTGGTCGCGGTGTGCGATGTACGGAGGTAGAGGATGCTCTGGATCATGTGTAAATAGTGCCTGCGGCTGCCAGCGACGAATCCAGGCGACGAGTTCTCCCCGCAACGCCTGGGTATTCTCTACATTGCCATCTGGATGGCGCAAAAAGATCACTTCGGACAGGCCAAGTGCCATGGCGGCTTGCTGGGTCTCTGCTTCTCGTTGCGCAGCCACGCCTGCCTGGGTTGCATGAGGGTCATTGGAGCCTAGATCGCCCGACGTGACCAGCAGCAGCCGTGCCGTGGCACCCACATCAATGAAGCGCGCCAGCGTGCCGGCACACCAGCTCTCAATGTCATCCGGATGGGCAGCAATCGCCATGACCGAGGCGACTACTGGAGGTTCAACGATCCGCATCATTCCTCTGCACCAGGGTATAGAGGGGCATCTATCCCATCCTCATTGGGGCAGACATCTCACCGTGTAGCGGTTGCTGCATGGCAGAGGCCTTAGTTAAGTACAACTACCGTTAGCTCGTCGTAGCAAGCTCCGTAGTGACAGCATAACGTTCGTCGCTGATCATCTGCCCCCAGAGCACAAGCTGGTGACTCAGGGGGTGAACTTCAATATTCATCATCGCGGCGGGCAGGGCATCAAGTACTTGCTGAACGTGCAAGCCTGCGCCAGTCTGCCAAAATCCCTCAATCAGCACAAGACGGCCGCTTCGGGCTAGGAGGCCGGCCCAACGTCGCAGCACCTCAGCCGGTTCAGGTAGTGCCCACAATAAATGGCGGCAGAGCACAGCAGCAAAGCGTTGGTCGCCGAGTTGGGGATGTCCGGCGTCCATCACCTGGAACAGAATCGGAAGGCCAGCCGCCTGCGCTTTGCGTTGCGCGTGAGCAATCATAGCTGGCGATAGATCAATGCCGGTAACGGTGTAACCTAAAGACGCCATGACCAAACTCAGCAAGCCAGTGCCACAGCCGATGTCCAAGACGGTTGCCGGGCTAGGTGGCAGCCATTCCACCAGGAGTTTAGTCCAAGCTTGCCGTACCGTTGCGTCCCGCAAGCCATGATCCGGCTCGTTGTCAAAGGTTGCGGCTTCGCTGTCCCAAAATTGGCGTACGGCCTCGAGCTTTTGTCGGTCGACCAAATCTCCACTCTTTCTGGTCTATGAATAAATGCTGTCTGCACAGCACAAACTAACCTGCTTACCGAGTGGGTACATCGTGATTTCCGTGCATCATATCAGTATCTCATTATACATCAACAGATACTTAGGCAATGCGAGTGATATTACCTAGCTTGTGTGACAGGGATGATGACGACTTCTCCATTAATTGCAATATGGTGTGCTTCTCCGTTACCGGCCACCTTCGCACCCCTAGCATATATTAGTAGTACTGGCGGATATAGCCATACGCCTTGTCAAAAAGCTCCTGGTCACGGTGCAATTGCACATCGAGCAGCGTGCGGCGCAATGCCTTCTTGACCTCGCGCTCACCTTCGCTCGTATTCTGCCACCCAGGAAAACGCACATAGCGCACAATCGCATCGATCTTGTCGACCATCTTCTCCACGATGATAGGGGTCTCGTTAGTGCGTACTTCTTCAAAGAGCGCGGTGAGTGCGGCTTTTCCGCGATCTTCATCCTCTTCCGGCGGGATGGCCTTTTCCACTTCCACAATGTCGCGCGCTAAGTCGAGCAGGTCTTTCAAAAAGCCGATGCTGTGCAACTGGCCGCGCTCGTGGCGTTCTTTCAATGCCTCCAGCCGTTCGGAAAGGGCGCGGAAACGCGGATCGCCCATGTGACGGCGCAAGCGGCCCATGATCTTGAACTCGATCTCTTTGGCCTTTTTGCCTGGGTCGGGCGTGCTCAATACCGCCTCAACCAACTCGGCATCCAGCACGATCTCTTCCAGGTCATCACGGATGGCCTCGACATGCACATTCTGGTGGATGAGATCGACTGTTTTTGCACCCAGTGCGTGCCAGATGAGCGCGCCAGTGCCGCTGGTGGGTTGCACCGAGATGTAGACTTGGGAGAGCCAGCGGTAATCGTGTTCATAGCCAAGCAGGATTGGGTCAGGCGAGAGCGCCTCCCAGAGTTGGCTGACCGCGCTGTAATCTACGGCAAAGTTATCGCGAATTTCGTTGTTGGGAAGACATTCCTGCGCGGCCATCAATCCTTCGTAACCCGTGAGCGTGCGATCCACACCAATAAAATAGGTGAGACATTTTTGCATCGCTTCGGGCAGACGCAACTTGAGTGCTGCGATGTTGGAGACCACCTGCCGAAAGCCGGCTTCGTCAAACTCCAGCGATTTTGCTACGTCATCAAAGACGCCGAGATAATCGACAATCAAACCATGGGTCTTTTGATTGCCATAGGTGCGGTTAGTGCGGCAGATCGCTTGCAGCAAGGTATGGTCGCGCAGGGGCTTGTCCAGGTACATCGCTTGGAGGATGGGCGCATCAAAGCCGGTGAGCAGTTTGGCGGTGACGATGAGGATTTGCAGCGGATCATTGCCATCGCGGAAACGGTCTAGCAGCTTTTCTTCGGCATCACGGTCGCGCCTATAGGGGCGATAACGCGCATCCTCGCGCTCTTTGCCTGAAGAAGAAATGACGACATCAGACCATTCGGACGGCAAGTAGTTGTTGAGTGCGTCCTTATAAAGCAGGCAGGTCTCTTGATCAAAGGTGACGATCATGGCCTTAAAGCCATTGGGCGCGACCTTTTCTTCAAAGTGGCGTCCAATATCGGCGCAGATGCGGTCAACGCGTTCGGGTGTCTTGAGCAGCACCGCCATCTTCGCCGCAGCACGGGCCAGTGTCTCTTTGTCGAGGTCAGAGAGTCCGCCAGTTAGCTCGGCGTAGGCTTCGTCAATCGCGGGCTTGTCGATGTGCAACTCGACCAAGCGCGGCTCAAAGTGGAGGGGGAGCGTGGCGCCATCGCGAATGGACTCCTCAAAGCCGTACCGGCTCATATAGCCCAGGTTGTCTTCCACCGCGCCAAAGGCATAGAAGGTGTTGCGGTCACGGCGGTTGATTGGTGTCCCTGTTAGCCCAAAGAGAAAGGCGTTAGGCAAACTGCCACGCATCTTGATGCCCAGATCGCCCTCCTGTGTGCGGTGCGCCTCGTCCACCATGACGATGATGTTGTCACGTTCATTGAGCACGCCATCGGCCTCGGCGAATTTGTGGATGGTGGTGATAATGATCTTGCGCGTGTCCTGGCGCAGCAGCGTTTCAAGCTCGCCACGACTCTCGGCCTTGATGAGGTTGGGAATGTCGGAGGCATGGAAGGTGGCGCTGATTTGGGCGTCGAGGTCAATGCGATCCACGACGATGATGACGGCGGGGTTGCCTAAGGCGGGCTGCAAACGCAGCTTTTGCGCGGCAAAGACCATGAGCAGCGACTTGCCCGACCCCTGGAAATGCCAGATCAGCCCCTTGCGCGGGTGACCTGCCAGCACACGCTCGACAATTTTGTTGGCCCCATCGTATTGCTGGTAGCGGGCGACAACTTTGATGCGCCGCTTTTTGGCATCAGTGGCAAAGAGGGTGAAGTGGGCAAGGAGGTCCAGGATCACGCCTGGACGCAGCAGAGAAGTGATTGAACTTTGAATCTCGGCCAAGCCCCCATGCAGCGCGGCTTCATCCAATCGCCACGGCCCCCATTTCTCGACGGGTAGGTGGATGCTGCCATAGCGCAACTCTTTGCCCTCGGTGGCGACACTAAGCACATTGGCGACAAAGAGTTCGGGAACAAAACGCTCATAGTCGTCGTGGACTTGTTGGGCGGCGTCCACCCAACTGATGGCGTAGCGCACAGGCGTCTTGGCTTCGACCAACACCAGGGGCAAGCCATTGACCAGCAGCACCAGGTCGGCGCGGCGTTCAGCAGCCCCGGCGCGGAAGGTGTATTGGTTGGTGACGACATAGAGATTGCGGTCGAGGTCGGCAAAACTAATCAGGTGGATCGTGACATGCTCGTGGTTGGGGCCAAAGGGCATGGATCGGTCGCCGCGCAGCCAGGCGGTAAATTCCTCGTTGGCCTTGACCAAGCCATCACTGCGCACGCCAAAGATAATAGCACGCAGCTTATAGAGCACTTCGTCAGCGCGTTCGGGTTGGGCGGCAATGGCGGGGTTGAGGCGAATCAGCGCATCGCGCACCTGCTCTTCGACCATCACATCGTTGGGGCGGCGGGGGAGGTTGGCAGGTGGGACAAAGTGCCAGCCTGCGCCGCGTGGGTTGCGCCCGGCGGTGAGGTATGTGCCGCTGCCATCGGCGATCGCGCGCGTGGTGGAGAGTGCGCCCGCTAGGGCATCTCTGATTAGGTCTTCGACGCTATTGGCTTCGGTAAAGGACATGGGAGGAACCTCAATTGCCTGGTTTGGCTAGCAACTTTGGCACAATACGTCGCCATTGCCGCCTCACGGTCAGTTGTTATGCACTATTTCATTCGTTGTCGGGAATTTGTGTTGTAACTATCCCGGCCTTAGCCTCAGCCGTCATATAGATAGCATCAAGTTTGTATACTTTTTTAAAAATTGGATACTGCTACGCTTCCTCAGTTCTAAGGAACTGGCTTTAGAACGAACTTCAGTCAGTATGGCGACAATTCGCCGCTGTGTGTCGACAGGTGGAATAGGAATGTGTAGATTTAGAAACTCAGTGCCTGTAATGTTTGGTTGGGCACTTCCCCTTGCTAAACTACGAGCAACGGCATTGCCCTTGGGGGAGTCTAATAGTTCAAATAAATACTCTGGCAGTATCTGCTCTTGGTCTAAGCGGAACCGAATAAGAAAAGCAGATGGTATAAATATATGCGGTGAACTTGGTGGCACACGAAATACCCGAACCATTCCTGCGTACTCACCTGATCGTGATAGCAAAAAATCCCCATCCAGAAGTCTATGAGCCAACACTACCTTATTAGGTAGTGTTGCAATCGGCGCATTAATAAGATCTAGTCCACCTTGTTCTTGGAAATCAGTAGTTCGGATAGTCTTGACGTTGCCATCGTCACTGTATAATGCCGAGGAAAAACGTGGGCCAAACGAGCTACTGGTAGTGACCGATGAAAGCCGCACATAGCTCCAGTTTGAAGGAATTCTTCCGAATGGTGTTATGTTGCCACTGGGCGATGAAAACAGATTCTTGACAGTGGACATGCGCAATTGGTTATTCGTGTCGTCAAGAACACGAAGTGCTTCAACGCAATTCACACATGCACCCAGTACGCACCTTATGCGTCGCTGCTCATCTAGCGGCGGCAGGGCAAACTCATATTGCGCCAGTTGCGTCCAGTTGGTGCGCGGGGAGAGCGAGCCTGCTGACGTGCCTACGGCATGGTCAAAGAAGCCATCTGTCTGACAGATGAAGGGTAGCAGTTCCGGCAGCAGCACACTAGCGTCTTTTGACTCAAAGGCATAGATGTCGCCTGAACACACGCCTGTGAAGTCGGCCACAGCCACCTTGCGCTGATAGGCGCGGCGTTTGCCAAAAAGGACTTGCCCTGGCCGAAACAGGTTGGTGAAGGTGGTTCCTTCGCTCACTAATCCCCAACGGCGAACGCGCAAATCTTCCGGCTCGATATGTTCCAAGCCGATGTAACGTTCAACGCCCGCCTCTGCAGGGTTGGCACAACGTTCCTTGTTCAGTTGCACCACATCGCCAAACTTCACTCGTCGCCACTGCTGTTTATCGATCATCGTCAAACTTGTAGTTGAATTCTTGTAGTCGCTTCGTAGCAACGGCGATTTCTTCCGGTGTAAATAATGCGCGAAATTCAGCTTTCAGGACATGCGCCTCGACTGTCAAGTCCAACCGTCCGCAGAGTAGAAGCGTGCCAAAGCCATCGGAGACTGCTTCGCTAGCCAACAGCCGCCGCGCTGCTTCTAAACCACCATGTTCCGTGATCATGCCTAGAAAGTAGGTGGCGTTGTACTTGCAGTCGCGTTTGGCTGTCACGTAAAGGTCGATCATCGCCTGGTGAAACTGCGCTTCGAGTTGGCTCATGCGGCTACCACTGTCTTCCACTCAAACGTATCTTTCAGATCATTCATCCATGAACGATCAATGTGCTTTTCATGCTGAAGTCGCCCCACTACAATCCCTGGATGAACGCCGATGAGGTCAGCAAAGTCACGCACCATTTCTTTGGAGCGAAGCCTGGATAAGTCGCTTGCATACTGTGAAGGAATTAGGATTTCTGTCGCAAAGTGGTCAGCCTCACGCTCAACCTCGGTAATGTCTGCACCTAAATCGTTATCAACATAGACCAGTTTGCGTTCATGTTTCAGAATATGACATGCTTCATGGAACAATGTGAACCAGAATCGATCATTCGTCTTACCAAAAAGTGAAAGCTGGATTACAGGGCGTTGATTGATCCAGCGCGCCGCACCACTGACCCGCGCGCGCGGAATCGCTGGAACCAGCGCCAATACGACACCTGCTTCTGCAAGCAAGGCATTCAGGCGAAGCTGGAATTCCTCTGGTGGCAGCGTGGTGAGTCCACGAATCTCCTGTAAGGCTGCTACAAAACGCTGTTGGTCGTAGCGCGCCGTCGGCATTTGAGCCGCTTGTAATTCGCCAAGTCGGAGCCAAGCTGCCCGTGCGTAAGGATCGCTTTGTTCGGGCATACTTTGACGATAGGCAATCTGGAGATTGCCATAGACAGTCTTCCATTCATCCGGTGTAGCAACCCCAAAGAACTCCAAGCATTCACATACAAGCAGGTTCTTGTTCTTGCCGTGGTTGCGTATTGGAGACAATTTTCCCAGGTCTTTAAGCTCTTTGATAGGCAACTTATCCAGCCAATTGTACCAACCGCTGTATCGAGCTTCTTCATTTTGTCGTAGCAAAGAAGCGCGATATTTCGCTTCATGGTTGAGCCAATATTCAGCAGGTACGCCAAAGACGCGCTCCAGTTGGAGCGCTGTCTCTGGAACAATGGCTGCTTTGCCATGAATAATTTCGTTAATTGTTTTCACCGGACGACCCATGCGTTGAGCCAACTCGGTTTGGGTCATCCCTCGTTCATCCAGCAATTCCGCCACGGTTTCACCCGGCGGCGTTATTATCTCTGGCTGATAGGGAATCTTTTTTTTAGTCATGATAGTCCTCCACAGCTATCACCACTACTGCCACAATCGCTCGCCAATCTAATCCTCCATCGGGTTTGCGCGGGGCTGGTTCATCAGCAGATGCGATGATTAGCCTTAATCCACCTCGCAGGTCGATGGCAAACGTTCCAGCCCGATCTCCCTTTAGCTCATGCAGACTGCTTACTATGGTGCCGAATTGTTCGAGATTACTTGCGATGAAGAGATTGTCTAGCCGTCGCTTAATCAGTTTTGCATTCTCGGCCCCAAATTTTTGCGTCATTTGCTTTTGGGACTGGAGCAGTTTTGCTAACCGAGCCGACTCAAAGGAGACATCCATTTGGCGAAGTGCTCTTTAACCTTTAGTATAAAACATATGACGGAAAAGTATGTAATTTCGTTCCGGTTGGGAGGAATATACTATATTTGCATTGGAATGCCAAAGGAGAGGAAGGACTATTCTCTTGTGACTTCCGCCTCATCCACCAAAGTATCCAACATCTCCACCAGCGCATCCATCTCTAGCCAAAATTCGCGCCCTTCCTGCTCCCAAGTAGCCCACAGCGCAGGGAGCGTGGCGCGGGTGGCGTCTGCATCATTGCTGCCATTGCTGGCGCGTTTGACATAAAGCGGAATCGAGAGGCTATAGTCCTGGCGGGCGATCTCGTCCAGCGTGGCAACGGTGGCAAAGCCGGGTTCGCCGGTGAACGCTTGATAGGCATTGACGATGCGCGTTTGGTGGGCGGGACGAAGAAAGCTCATGGCGCGCTCACGGCTTATCTCGTTGACGGCATCGATCAAGAGAACACGCCCCTGGCGATCAGGCGGCTTTTGGCTGCGACAGATGACCACACACGCCTCCATGGGCGAGTTATAAAAGAGATTTGGCCCCAAGCCCAAGACACAATCGACCAAATCCGCCTCGACTAACTTGCGGCGCATCTCCGCTTCTTCTTTGCGAAAGAGGACGCCATGCGGGAAGAGAATGGCACAGCGGCCTGTCTTGCCATCCATGCTGCGTAGAATGTGCTGGAAAAAGGCATAATCGGCGCGGCCTTGAGGCGGCGTCCCCAAGAAGTTGCGCCCCCATGCGTCATTCATCCACGCCGTGCGATTCCACTGTTTGATCGAGTAGGGTGGATTCGCCAGCACCACATCAAAGGTGGCAAGCCTGTCACGGTCGATAAAGGCGGGACGCTCGAGGGTGTCGCCACGCGCAATGGCAAAGTTGCCCACCCCATGCAGCGCCAGGTTCATGCGCGCAATCGAGGCGGTCATGTGGTTGCGCTCTTGCCCAAAGAGGCCCAATGTGCGATATTCGCCACCACTGCGCCTTACTTCATCCAGTGCCGAAATCAACATGCCACCTGTCCCGCATGTGGGGTCATAAATTCGTTCTCCTGGCTGCGGCGCAAGCATCTGCACCATCAGATGGACAACGGTGCGGTTGGTATAAAATTCTTGGGCCGTGTGGCCGCTGTCGTCGGCAAATTTGTTGATGAGGTACTCATAGGCATTGCCCAACTCATCTTCGGGCACAGTTGCTAGCGAGAGTGTGTGCTTGGCAAAATGCTCGAGTAGGTTTTTGAGGGTGGCGTCGGGCAGCCGCTCTTTGTTTGTCCACAGCGCATCGCCAAAGATACCTTCTAGGCGCGCCGGGTTGGCGGCTTCAATGGCGCGCATGGCATCCTGCAAGGCACGCCCCACATCGCGCGGCATCACGCGCACATCGTTCCAATGCGCGCCATCGGGAATGACAAAGCGGTCATTGGCCGTGGCGACGGCATAGGCGTGGTCGTTGCTTTCCGCAAAGGCCTCGGCATAGTCGGCATCCCACACATCCGATAACCGCTTGTAAAAGAGCAGGGGAAAGACATACTGCTTATAATCCCCCGCATCCACCAGCCCGCGCAAAACCGTGGCCGCACCCCACAAGTAATTCTCCAACTCCTGTTGGCTCAAGCGTTCAGCCATGCAGCCAGCCTCCCTCGTTCATGACCTGGCGCAATGTTTCCTCGGCTGCGCGCACCCGCGCCAACGCCTCCTTGAACTCTTGGATGGCGACATCCAGCGGTGGAATCTCTGCGCCAATGGGGGGCAGTACATAGCGCGAGATGTTGAGTGTCCAATCTTCTTGGGCGATCTCTTCAATGGGGACGACGCGGGCGCGGTCTTCCACATCCACGAACTCTCGCACCCACTGGTGGATCGTCGTGCCATGTTGTGGGTCGAGGAAGTTTTGGGCGCGACCCTTGCGGAAGAGGGTAGAGGCATCTACAACCAGCACCTTGCCTGCATGGTCAACGGTTTTGCGATGGCGCAGCACCATGATACAAGCGGCCAAGCCTGTGCCATAAAAGAGGTTGGGGGCAAGGCCAATCACCGCCTCGACCTTATCCATTTCCAGCAATTTGCGTCGAATCTGCCCTTCCACACCGCTGCGGAAAAGCGCACCCTGGGGCAAAACCACGGCCATCCGCCCATTACCTGTCGCCATCGAAGTGACCATGTGCTGCACCCACGCATAGTCGCCGCTATTGTCAGTGGGCAGCCCAGCGAAAGCGCGTCCCCACGGGTCATTCTCCCAAATTTCGCGGCCCCATTGCTCCAGCGAGAAGGGTGGGTTGGCAATTACACAGTCAAAGGTGAGCAAACCACCCGTGCTGGGGTCGGTAAAGATGGGGTTGCGGAGGGTATCCCCGCGCTCAATGACAAAGTCTTCGATACCGTGCAACAGTAAATTCATGCGCGCCACGGATGCCGTAGTCAGGTTTTTCTCTTGGCCGTAGAGCTTGCCAAAGAAGGTGCGCGGGTCGCCGCCTTGCTCGCGTACATGCTCGACCGCAGCGAGCAACATACCGCCCGTGCCACACGCCGGATCATAGATGCTCTCTCCCTCTTGGGGATTGAGAATATCTACCATCAGCCGCACAACGCTGCGCGGGGTATAAAATTCGCCCGCCTTGTTGTTGGTGGCATCGGCGAACTTATAGAGTAGAAATTCATAGGCATCACCCATCACATCGTTGGCAACGCGCTGATTGCCTAATGTGAGCGATGAAAAATGCTCGATAAGATCTTTGAGCAGGGGATCGGGCAGTCGCTCTTTGTTTGTCCACTGGGCGTCGCCAAAGACATTGTACAGATGTTTGGGGTTGGCGGTCTCAATTCCGCGCATGGCATTGCGCAGGGCGGTGCCGACATTGGTGGCGGTGGCGCGCACGTCGCGCCAGTGACAACCGCTAGGAATCTGGAAGCGATGCTCGTCGGCAAAATCCTCGCCAAAGGTGGCAACAGCCTCGGTGTATTCTTCATCCCATACGTCGCAGATGCGCTTGAAGAACAAGATCGGGAGAATATAGCTTTTCCAGTCGGTGCGATCGACGGGGCTTCCGCGTAGGATATTGGCGGCTTCCCAAAGATGTGATTCTAATTGTGACAGTGTAAGCGGCGGCTGAAGTAAGCTCATCTGCGCCATGACAGACCATTCTGGTGTGTGGCTTGATGCCGTGAAATTGCAACGCCCTCGGTTGCGCTAGGAGAGGGCGTAGTAGTGGGGAACGTAGTATCTGGTATCCATTGGCGTGAGTAGTGTACCTGGCGCTTAGTCGAGTGTCAAACTCGGCGCTGGTACACTCGTCGTCCCATGACTCGGTTTGTCATTGAGTTTCCGCACAGCATATCAAATAGGAACAAGCTGTAATCTCAAGCAAGGCAGAGACTTGGGTCGACTTCCTGCAAGAAATGTTAAACTGACTTTATGACCAGACCCGAACGGTATCAATTGCCGTTTGAATTTGGACGCAAGTCCGATTCCTCATCAATTTATTACGAAATCGGCTTTGCCGGGCGTGGGACCGCAGAGGAAAGTAGTGGCAGATTTGTACGAAAGGTGAAGGAAGAGATCCGCATTCGAACACCAGTCGACGCCGCTCAACATTTTCTCGACCGTGTCTTTACACCATTTGATGCTTTTGACCAGGAGGAATTGTGGGGCATTCTCTTGAACACCAAGAACCGCATCACGCATGAAGCGATGATATATCGTGGAACCGTGAACACAATTCATTTGCGTCAGGCGGAATTATTCAAGGAGGCGGTACGCGTAAACGCGTCTGCACTGGTTCTGTCCCATATCCACCCCAGCGGCCATGTTTTGCCTAGCCCCGAAGATATTCGAGTGACCGAAGATGCTTTTCTGGCTGGCAGACTCCTGGGAATTGATCTGCTTGATCACATCATAGTTGGCAGGGATACGTGGCTTTCCTTGCGAACACAAGGTTTGGGTTTTCCTCAAAATCGCTCCGCGAGCGATTAGCAAGAGGCAGCATCTACCTATTGAACCTCATACCTAGGTGACGTATAGTAAGAGCATGGGAGATGTTGAATCACCAAAATCGACGTCTGGTGGCTGGCTACAAAGACTTCTCGCATCCTCTTCCTTAGCGTGGATTGTCCAGTTGATTGAGCTTGTCAATGCTCTGTACCGCTTTGGCGTCAGCAGCCATCATACGGGCATGTATGAGATTTTAGAATATGATAACACCTTAGAACTCCTCGACCCGCACGGCAAAAACGCCCTCTTCCACAAACATCAGCGCGTCAAATTCCTGCAAGACAACATTATTGCCTTCCAAGACTACGCTTGGGGTGAAGGAACTAACATTTTTGCCACTTACAGTTGTAAACCAGGCGTGGTCGTAGACCGCTATCAAGAGGGTGACCGTTGGAATATCTTGATTTCTTTGCGGGGAACCAAACATCGGGGTGAGATTGAGGATTTCTATATTGAACGTAAGACAATCAATGGCTTTATCAAAAATGAAGAATGGTCTCAGGTGGAGATCCGAAACCCAACGCAGCGGCTGCGAATGTCGATTATCTTTCCCAAAATGCGCCATTGCCAACGCGCTCAGTTGGTCCAGCGCAGCCGCCAACGTACTAAGGAGTTGGGGCTGGAGCATTTGCATGACTTGGCTGATGGTCGCCAGATTCTACAATGGCAAGCCACGAGCATCCGACAGTTGGAGGTCTACACCATAAAATGGTGGTGGTGAACAGAAATGTGGGTAATCGGTCCGCGAAACCAAGCACCCACATTTCTGGATAAGTCCGGCTAACCGCCGGTTCCACCGCCGCGCATTATTTGGCTCCTTCCTGGTGGGCCTGCACCAAGGGAACAACACCGGGTCATGGATCGTTGACGATACGACTGTGATCGTAGCGGTATCGCTACTAATTGTCAAGTAATTGATTGCACCGTACCAGGCCTTCAGGCTTACGCTGATTTTGGCCCTGGGCGACGGTCCTTCTTCAGATAATCACGGACAGCTTGCTCAGTCGTCAGCCAATTGCGGCCAACCTTCACACCGGCGATCTCGCCGCGTTGGAGCAATCGCCGAATCCAGGCGACGGAAAGCTGGGTGCGCTCGTGTGCTTCCGTGACGGAGATGAGCTGCGAGGTTAGGTCCTCAAGGTTCTTCGGTGCTTGGTTCTCGCCCGACACGGCACCAATCTTCAATTGTTGAAGCGAACTCTACCTGTCATCACGTGCAACAGATACGCCACAGCATACGCTGGCAGCGAAATCTTGTCACATTCGATAGGGCATATGGTGGCTTTGGGGACTACTTTCGGAATGAGGCAATTAGCTTTATTGGTTAGGGACGCCAAGTCGATAGGTACTCACGCGTCCTTCGGCCTTGAACAGCACGGTAACAAACTGTGATTCCGGTTCGTACTGGGCTACCATACGGCTGGCATCCTCAATGTCAAATAAGGCAATGACGGCTTGGGAAAAGTAGGCAGTAAAAACATCTTCACTGTCGCTAGGTTCAATGGTTGTATCAGTCACCAGGGCGCCTCGGCCAAATTCTGTGTACGCAGCCTGCGCGATTGGCCATAGTGCCTGAAGGTTGTCCGTAAGCCATGCAAGATCATGTAGTCGCTCCCGTTCGACCTCAGTTGGGATATTAGGTTTTTGTTCGCCCTCCGGCATATTCGCCTAGTATATCAGGCGACCACAAGTCCAGCAATGGAGTGGCTTTGCCTCAAAACCGACAATTTGTCGGTGGTGGATGGGAAAAAGGGAAACCCAGCGGAAAGCTCTCGAAGTAAGCGTCACGCATGTGACGACAGAGGAAAGAACCTCCCCGCGTGGGTCTTTTGTACCCATATCTGCACGCAGAGAGTCTTGGTACTCCTGCTTCAACTACATTACTTACAGGTTCATAGCGCAACCGATACGCAAAGGTAGACGCGCATTTACGTCTAGTGCGTCGCTGATTCGCCGAACACTACCAGTAAGCTGTAGCTCCTCTGTTAGACAAGCCCAAGTCTCAAGAACCAGGAAGGATGCCCATGCGGACAAACACCATCCGGCTCTGTCCAGCACCCGTCGGTCGCCTCACATCCGCCATCATCCCAAAGCCACGCCTCGATCTGCTCAAGGTCAGGGGTTGGCACTGAGGGCTGCGGCCACTTCGGGCGACGAGTTGGTTTCAGGCCGAGGGGCACAAGCTTGGCTGCCATGGCAAGAAAACCTTGCTCAAGCAACTGCAATGCCCAGGCATCACAGAAACCGGCCGCGAGCACTTGACCAGGCTTATCGCCAATGTCAATCCGTCCAGTTTCAGCATCGGCTGTGCCATAGATCTTGGTTATGCCACCTTCATACAGTTCGATGGGAACCCACTGACCATAGTGCATGATGAAGCATACAACTTCCATTTGCTTCACTAGCTCGTCACTTGGCTGTTTAGCGAAGTAGCGAATGGTGACGCGTGACTCCGCGGCTGACTCCTCAACCTGTAGCTCGTTGCCTCGCACGTCTCTGAGTCGCACCTTCATCTCATCCTGAACTCGGAAGCACTCCCAGATGTAGTGGATGACCCGTTTCAGCAAGCGCGTTTCCATGTGATGCTCCTTTCTCAATACTCAGACGGTAACAACAGGGTGGTTACGCTGCGATCATGTTCCGTGATGATCCAGAGTTTGACCCCTGTGCTGAGGCGATAGGATGAGAAGATGCGTAGGCCAAGCTTGAGGCTGCGTTCATTTTCTTGCCTATCTTCAGCGACGAGGTCGCCCCAATCGCCGGTGACATGCCGGATGAGGAACTCCTCTGGCCTCTGCTGTGCTTCTACTAGGGCGACGATGGCTCCTGGTGTGGCGAGAATTTGGCCCAAGAAAAACAACGGACGTTGCTGCGGCTGCTCTGTCATTGGAAAGCTCCTTCTTCAAAAACAAAAAGCCGCTGTTCCCAGTGGAACAACGACCCTAAACAGTCGACATGTGCGAAAAGCCATCGCCATGCTGACGACTCCTCAACCATGCGACACTCGCTTCTTTGACCCAATCTCTTTCCTGCGTGCAATTTTCAAGGTACACAAATAGCATACTGCACCGGAGCAACTGCCAGCGTAAAGTGGTTTTTTTTACCCACTCGGGAAGAACACTACATAAAGGACGTTATGTAGCATTGGCATGGTATACTTTTGAGATGAACGACCCCCTCGTTTCCCTAGTGTCCAGTACTGGGATAGCACACTACGACTCGGCGGTACCGGTACTATTTTCCGCTGCTGGTGACCGGGCGACCTATCGTTTTGTTGAATTTTTCACCGCCAACATTCATAACCCCAATACGCGCGCGGCATATCTGGCCGCAGTGCAGCGCTTCAGCCACTGGTGCGAACAGCGAAATGTCATGCTGCCCCAGGTCAACAGCGTCATCATCGCCAAGTACATTCAAGAGTTGGGTGAAGTCGTTGCTGCGCCAACCGTCAAACAGCACCTGGCTTCGATCCGCATGCTGTTTGACTTCTTGGTGACGGGCCACGTCGTGGTTATCAACCCGGCGCATGCCGTGCGCGGTCCTAAGTATGTGGTTAAGACCGGTAAGACGCCCGTGCTCAACAAGGAAGAGACACGGAGCCTTCTTAACAGCATCAATATTGAAACCATTGCCGGGCTACGCGATCGCGCGCTTGTTGCAGTGATGGTTTTTAGCTTTGCGAGGGTGAGCGCAGTGGTGAAGATGCACGTGGAAGATTATTTTCCCAAGGGGAAACGCTTTTGGTTCCGACTCCATGAAAAGGGTGGCAAATATCACGAAGTGCCAGCGCATCACAAGGCGGAAGAATATGTCGATGCGTACATTGAGGCAGCTGGCATTGGTGGCGAGTCAAAGTTGCCGCTCTTTCGTACGCTTGACCGGAATCGTCAGTTGACGACACGGCGCATGCACCGCGTGGATGTCTTTGTTATGACCCGACGCCGCGCTCGGCACGCTGGCTTGCCCGCGATCATCGGCTGTCACACTTTTCGGGCGACTGGCATAACGGCATATTTGTCGAACGGCGGCTCGCTTGAACATGCCCAGCGTATCGCCGCCCATGAGTCGCCACGCACGACTAAACTCTATGACCGCACCACAGATGAAATTAGTTTAGACGAAATTGAGCGCATCCGGATCTGAACAAATAGGCCACACCGATCTACCCCTTGACAGGGCTATCTTTATTTCGTATAGTAAAAAGTAACCAAGAAAGTTACCGCAATACCTAACTCTTAACAGCTTGCGGTCGCTTTACCTATTATGGTCATTGCAATTGCGAGCCAAAAAGGTGGCACCGGAAAGTCATCAACCTCTATTTCCCTAGCGGCTGGCCTTGCCCACCTTGGCAAGAAAACGCTCCTCATTGACATCGACTCGCAAGCGAATTCATCGAAAGTTCTCCTGCACAATTACCAATCCCTCAAACCGGACAACACCATTTATCGCACTATCATGCGTCCCACCACGGAGCGTGCACCGCTGCCAATTCATCAAACGCTCGTACCTAACCTGTCAGTCGTCCCTTCCCATATTCTTTTAGCGGATACTGATATTCGGCTCACAACTGCCATCGACCATCGTGAAGCACGACTCAAAACCGAATTGGATCAGGTGAAGGCTGATTATGACTTTATCTTGATTGACTGCCCGCCAACACTCTCGTGGAGTACCATCAATGCCTTGACCGCTGCCGACAAAGTGATTGTCACGGTCGCTCCGGGCTATTTTGAACTGGATAGCATTGTACAAATAAGCAAGACCATCGAACAGGTGCATGAGTATTTCAACCCACAAATCGAGCTTTTGGGCTTTCTCTTCACGATGTCCGACCCAACCATTACCACCCAAACGAGCCTCAAAATCCTCCGCCAGACCTACACCCAAAGGGTTCTGCAGACGATCATCCCGCGCAACACGGACCTACGCGATGCACACTTCAACCGTCAAGATATTTTCAGCTTTAACCCAGAAGCTAAGGCAGCGCGGGCGTACCGCATGCTGATTTCGGAACTGTTTCACCTATGAATAAAAAACAAATCGACTCAAGCGTCATTGAAAATGAACTAAAGGGAGCCTCTCTGTTCTTCGCTACGCCACAGCAGTCAGAGCGCCCCATCCCCCAAACTGATGATAACCTTGGGAAGATGGCAGAAGGTGATAAGCAGGAACCACATTTATCGCAGAAAACCCGCCCCAAAGACCAATGGGTGCCCCAAACAGCCGCTGTGAGTGAAGCTAGGCAACCAGCCATCGAACCAGAATCCGCCAATGGTGGTATGCATCCACAGGTGGAACCGTGCCATTCTGACCCATCAAGCCAGGTAAGCAAGCAAGAAACCATGCAAGCAATAGAGCAAGCAGGCTATCATGCTAGCAAGCAAGCAACCATGATTGAGGAGATACGACAGATCGCGAAAGCTATAGGTTCAAAGACAACCTTTGTCAGACTTACCCCGGAAGAAAAAGGCAGACTCCTTGATGTCGTCTACACCTATAAACGCCAAGGGATAAGAACCTCTGAAAATGAGCTGGTGCGGATTGCTATCGGCTATCTGTTGGGTGACTATAATGAGAGTGGCAAAGAAAGCACGTTGGACAAAGTGTTAGCAGCCTTGAATGCTTGATAGCAAGCTAGCATGCTTGATACCAGGATGCCATGCTACCACGCTAGCAAATTGCGCCTTGACAACCAAAACTCCCACTCGGTATGGTGGGGGCATGAATCCACCCCGTGTTCATCATGCAACGACCGGACCCCAATTTCGGGGCTTTCGTAGCCCCAATACGACGCCGATCCCAGATGAGGTCTTTGACGAGTTATTAGCCGATTTATCGGGTGCAGAAGTCAAGGTGCTCCTGTATATCTGCCGCCGAACCTTTGGCTGGAAAAAGGAGAGCGACAACATTTCGCTGAACCAAATGCTGCATGGCATAACGCGGAAAGATGGGATAACACTGGACAGGGGCGTTGGACTCAGCAAGCCAACCCTGCTGCGATCGATTAAAAGCCTCTGTGAAAAAGGTGTGATTGTCGCCGAGCAGCGCGAGAGCAGAGAGAAGGGCTTTGAGGCAACCAACTATCGGCTGCGCATGGAGCACGCACCCAACCCCCTTGGTCAAATTATGAACCAAGGGATGTCTCAAAATCTAACCAAGCCCTTGGTAAAGAAAGTTGACCTACAAGAAACAAAGCAACAAGAAACAGTTAACAAAACCGTTAACGGCGATGGATCGATTTTTAAGACACTGCCAAATTTAGGCCAGTCACGCGACAAAACCCTGTACGTCGCCCACGCGATTCTTGAGCAACTTGGTGATCAACAATCCGCGCAATTTTACCAGCTTATCGCTGCCAAAGTCCCTGAACACGTTATCTACCAAGCTTTGTCACAGATCAAGGTGGACGGGGCGCGGGAGCCAGCCAAGCTCTTTACCCACAAGATGAAACTCTATGCTTTCAGCCGCGTGAAAAATGAGATCGTCCATAAGGGATAGGGACGTTACGCCTTCGTTGAGCCTGTTCGTTGCCAATACGCTAAGTGTTCGCCCTATAGCGAATTCGCCAGCGAAGTACCAGCATCCTGGTCGCTACGAGGATCGACCTCTTGCGACCAGCCGGAAAGAGGTCAAACGCTCGACCACCCCGCGCCGCTTGCCCTGTCTAGCGACAGACCGCGCGTCGGGGGTAGCACTCGACGTTTGACGGCGTCGGGGCGAGTTACTTGCCCCGACTACCCACGCCTGTGGCCTGAGTCGCGCAGCGCGTAAACTTGCTGCAAAACGATGCGACTCCGCCCATCCACGCGCCCGTACTTCTCACATTTGATGTTCATTGTCGGGCTTGGGACGGCGTCGGGCTGCCGCACGCTCGCTGATGCTCACGGCGGCACCGGGGACACCCACCCGCCTATGGCGGAGTATGCCCCTGCCCAACTTGCGGCATGGGTAGTCGGCGCTGCGGCCTATATCCGCGGCGCAAAGCGCCACGGGGCCTCGCCCGACGCCTGGGGGCGAGCGCCATCTTTCCGGCCTATCTATCGCTCGCCCAAAAGTGGAATCGCCGCCATGGGCGGCGATCTTTATATCCGCTTCGCGGCGAGCCACCTGGTTGAATCTGCGGGGTGACACGGGTTGAGGACCCGCTGGCGAGTTGCCTGGTTCCAGGTTACCTTTTGTGAGGCCCTGCATAGGGGCAAGAACGCGGTCTTGGGGAGATATGCCAGATCGGCCTTTTGCCCACGTTTGTGCACGATTTTTGGGCGTGCGCGGCCCTCAAACCCCTGTTGCTTCAAATGTCACACAAGCCACCATTTGCTTGCGTGCGGCTTTCTCAGTATGCCCACACGAGTCAAGGACGGCAGGCAGCTACTCCGATAAGATCTTGGGAAGCATGAGCCTGGCTGCCTGCGCGCAAG
Source organism: Caldilineaceae bacterium (assembly GCA_020846635.1). Taxonomy (GTDB): domain Bacteria; phylum Chloroflexota; class Anaerolineae; order Caldilineales; family Caldilineaceae; genus QEUY01. The sequence goes on along the minus strand of JADLDO010000049.1, from coordinate 100,198 downwards.
TTGCCCTTCGTTACACAGAGGCTGGCTCAGGGCAATCCTTGACTTCGTGTGGCACGGCAGCACAGTGTCCGCAGAGCAAGCAAATCAAAAACTTGCTCACCCGCGGGCAGAAGGAGGTGAGGACAATGAACGATGAGCAATTGGAGAGACGCTTGGTGCAGTTACTGCGCGAAGTCGGTCTCTCTGAGAAAGGTCTGTTGCAAGCCTACGCGCGAGGACAGGTCTGGAGGTTGCGCAAGTTGGCCAAAGAGGAGCCGCGCCCGATGGCGAAGTTTCCGTTTTCTTGGCTTGAACTGGCCCTGCGCGAAGGGCTGCGGGTGTTGGAACGCACCATTGCGCGAGCGGTAATGGCGCTACTCGCCCCGCGCCAACGTTAGAGGCAGAGGGGTCAGGTCACAACGGCCTGGCCCCCTTTTTTGCTTCGCAGTAGTTGGTCGAGTTTCTGTTCGAGATCTTGGCACAATTGTTGCGTCAGTTGGTAGACCCGTGGTTCCTCGGACGGGGTAGCAGTTTGGAGATAGTGTTCACCGTAGGCGAGCGCCTGGGCAAGGGTCTGCATTTGGCGGCGCACGCTGGTTTTGCGGTGGAGGCATCGGCGTGTTTGGGATGCCCAAAATAGCCAAGCTTGACGAACACGGGCAAGCTCCTGTTGGGCCCGGTGACGTTCAAGGCTTCGGTCTACTCGCTTGAGAAAGAGCTGCCACTCAAGGGGAAACAGGAATAGGCTGGCACCGATGCTGGCGAGGTAGATGATCAGCAGTTGCATTATCCAACGAGTATACCATCCAGAGTAAAGACAATCGATTGATGAATGCGGCCAGGATTATAGCCCCGCCGCCGCTTCAACAGAATCATCCTACACCGGTGTTTTGCATGCTTGCGGTTTTCTCAGGATACCACACGGTCAAGGACGCATCCGGCAGCCACTCTCAGGAGACATGTAAGTTTTCGGCCCGGCTGCCTGCGCGCGAGTTGCCCTGCGCAGTATGTGTGTGACGCAGGGCACTCCTTGACTTCGTGTGCATGGAAGGACAGTTGCCCGCAAGCAAGCAAAACAAGCTCGCCAAAAAGCGGGCAGAGGGGAGGTGAATGCTATGTCAAAGATTGCACTCTCAGATCCAGACTGGCTGGATTCTTGGGTATGTCTCTGCGGCAACGAACCGATGGCGTACGGTTTTTATCCATGCAACGAGCGAGGCGAGGAGGTGGAACCTAGCCCACAACTCTGGACTACGGGTTGCTACATGTGTGCTCATTGTGGACGAATTATCCGCCAGAGTGATTTGGAGATAGTTGGCCGTCGCGGGTCGGCGAGCTAACAAGGTTAGCAGGTGACGTTACAACCTGCGGGAAGGAGGTGAAGAAGAACTATGGAAACAACTCAACCGGTTGAGATTACCACTCAACCAATGGCGGTTATTGAACCGCCACATGACTTGGCGGTTGACCCAGAAATCGCCTTGGCAAGTGCCCAAAAGGCAGCTAGGGCGCTCTTGAAAGTGGTCTCGCAGAAGCGCCAGATTATCATCAACGGCAAGCACTACTTGACGTTTGAGGACTGGCAGACGATAGGCCGGTTCTACGGCATAACTGTAGGTGTTGAATCGACGACACGGTTTGACGAAGGGTACGAAGCACGGGCCGTGGTCTATAACAGAGCGGCCGCCGTCATATCGGCAGCCGAAGGCATCTGCACCCGCAGTGAGCGCAAGTGGAAAGATAGAGATGAATACGTGCTCAAAAGCATGGCGCAGACACGCGCCTGTGCCAAGGCGTTGCGAAATGTACTGGCATGGGTTGCGGTCTTAGCTGGCTTTGAAGGTACACCCGCTGAAGAGAGCGACGGTGTGGGAAGCACTGTCATACCACAGCCGGTGGCAGGAGGGCAGGGGAGTGGCAAGTGTCCGCACTGCCTGACGACGAACAGGTATCACGCCAAGGATTGTCCAAATCGGGCGTAATCACGAGGCGCGGGGAGCCATCCTCGCGCCTTTTTTGTGCTGCGCACCAGAGGAAGCGGCGGCGGCCCCACCCACCCTTCATCGGTTTTTCTCATGCCGAGCCGGCATGAGACCGTTCTTGGCGCGCAACGGTCGGTACTAATGAGCCGTTGCGCCCATTGGCCAAAATGCGATAGGTGTTGGCAACAACGCGGAAGGTCATGCGTTTATTGCCGTCTTCGCCGTCAAATGACGAAATCTCTAGTTCGCCATCGATAAAGACTTTGGTGCCTTTCTTGATACCTTTAAGACCTTCGACCAGCTTGCCAAAGCAGCGAACGGGAAAATAGTTCGCCTCATTATCACGATTGCGCACCGCCAGACGGAAGTCACCGTAGCGATTGCCGCTGTCATGCGCAAGTTTTACTTGGGCGTCGTGCGTTGCGTTGCCAATCAATGACGCTGTTATCTTTTGGTAGTCCAGGTTGATCACCCCCTTCTCTAAGAAGTATAACATGGCGTGGGACTGCTGAGCTTGCATAGAGGCACTTAATTGTTTACCATTAAAGGTGATGACTTATGTTTTCTCTATGGACATTATTTTCATCGCCATCCAAGAAGCAGCTGTGTCTTGGGACACGGGGCTTGTTTGGCCTGTCGCGCCTTGCTGTCGATATGGAACATTTGTTCACTCATGTATACCTTGTAGGCGCATCCGGCTCAGGAAAATCTAAGTACCTTCAACACCTTCTCTTTACTCTTATAACCTCTGGCCAAGGCTGTGGTGTGATTGATCCCCATAGTGACCTTGCTAGCGACCTAGTCGCCCATTTAGCCTCCTATCCGAAGCACAAACCCTGGTTGTCTGACCCGACCAATAGAAAACGTGTAATCTATCTCGACCCATCCCGTTCCGATGTCGTCCTCCCCGTCAATCTCCTCAAGAGTTCAGTTGCAACTCCCTATGAAATAGCAGAAAACATTGTGGAAGCATTCAAGCGCGTGTGGCCAGATACCTTGGCAGAAGCGCCGCGCTTTGCCCAAATCCTACGAAACTCCTTACTGGTCTTGGCAACACGCGGCTTGACCCTTTTGGAACTCGAACCATTTTTGACTCATGGGGAATACCGAGCAAAGCTGTTGACCAACTTTCCCGACAAACAAGTGAGCTCTTTTTACGAATTACAATACGCACGCTGGGGCCGCGATCAACTTATTATGGCGTCGCCGGTATTGAACAAGGTGTCAGCGTTCCTCTTTCAACCCGCCGTGAGACTTTCATTAGGGGCTACAGAGAACCGACTAGACCTGAGAGCTATCATGGATCATCGCAAGGTCTTGATTGTCGATTTGGGCGGCCTAACGGGCGAGACGCAGCAACTCTATGGGAGTCTGTTGGTCACCAGCCTCGAACAAGCAGCGATGTCGCGGCGCAACCAACCAGGCAAGGAGCGGCAGCCCTTTTTCTGTTTTATTGATGAGTTTCCTAACTTCATCACGCGCGACTCGGTGACGTTGGCGCGCATTTTGTCGGAAGTTCGGAAGTTCAATGTATTTTTGGGGCTGGCGCACCAGACCATTGCCCAGACCGATGGGCGAATGCAGGGGGCACTCGAGAATGCCAGACTCAAAGTCATTTTCGGCATGGGACGCCAGACGGCTGAGGCGTTAGCACCAACGTTATATTTGCCGCAACTTGATGCCGTCAAGCATGTAGTTGAGGATACTGAATATCAAGAACGGTCGCACCCGGTGTTTGAGTCGCTGTACAACCAAGTAGAAATGGCGGTGCAGGAGATCATGCGCCTCAAGAGACGCCGCGTGCTGATCAAACTGCCGGAGGCAGATCAGGTCGTTGAGCTAACAACACCGACAGTGCCAACCGCGCGGGTGTCACGAGTGAAGCTTGCTCAGATTAAGCGGCAGTTGGCGCAGCAAATTGGGCAGCCGCGAGAGAAGGTGGAGCAGGAGATTGCGGAAAGAGGGCTCCAGAGTGTGACATCAGTGTCAGCGAAGAGCGACGATAATGAGGCATGGCATGCTGCACTATGGCAGCGGTGCTAATGCTCTGTCTCGTTCAGGCGAATTATCGTTATATACGCATGTAGTTTGGAGAGAGGGGCTAGAACATCCGTGCGATAATGGTTCTTGTATGGAAAGAGAACAACTAAATGCTAGTCGCCAACTGACGGAGGTGGAACCTGGCGCAGATGAGCTAGCAACATCTACCCAAGTAGATCATGAAATACCCGGACTAGCCCAAAGCAGTCTGGAACATCGCTCGCCCGTAGATCAATCTGATGAACTGAGACTCGAACAGGCGCGGGATCTTGGACTGCCTGATACCGCAACTTGGGCTGATATCTTCTCTTCTCAAGATGAATGGGAGCGGGCTGCGCTGGCAGAAGCCTTGGGAATGCCAACCTATCCGTTAGCTCGCGAATACGGACTGCGCGAGTTTCCCTCTTGGCGTAACCTCTTTACAAAAGTATTGGACTTACCGACTACAGCAACCCTTGAGCAAATCTTGACAAGAATGGAGGAGCGCCACGAAGAATCCTGAACTAGTCGCGACGTGAAATTGCAGCGCAAACCAGGATTTCTATGTGCGATGCTGATACGAACCGCCACATTCTCATCAGCCGATTGGTTTAGTTTTTTGCTTTGCTGCCTATCCTGAATTTCCGCGCCCGTCTGCCACCTCCTCCCGCGTATCTGGAGCAGGCAACGCGTCGAGCCATGCTCTGATATTCTCCGCGTAGCGGTGCTTCAGTGAAAGGTAGATGGAATAACTTTCTTGCCCAAGCGTCGCCGCCTCATCATAATCGCCGTGCTTTGCCGCCAATCGACCCAGTCCAAACTTGGCGGCTGCAATGTCCTGTTGACTATCTGTATCTTCTGCTTTACCTAGAAGCTGTTGAAAGACATCCTGTGCAGGCTGTAGTTTGTCCTGCATTAAATAGACCTCACCCAGCTCAGTAAGGGCCATGATCTCGCTCTCTGGAAGCCCTACACTCCGGGCGGCCGCGAGACTGCGTTCAAACAACTTTTCCGCCGTAGCGTAGTCGTCCAGGTTGACTGCGATAATACCAGCGTTACGGTCAAAGTCAGCAATGAGTTTACGGCTTCCAATGCCCTCTGCCAGTGCTCGTCCCTCTTTATAATACGCCTGTGCCTCTTCAAATTTCTTCTCATCGGATGCGATAGCACCTAGGCTAAGCAGATATTGTGCAATTCGCTCTTTGTGACCTAGCGCTCGCGCCACATCCAACCCTTCTAGATATAGACTTCTCTCCTGCTCCATCTCTCCTCGTTCACCGAGGAGGGTGCCGAGACTTCTGAGCAGAAAGGTTAAGGTCTCGCGAAGGCCAATCTTGCGTGCGACGGAGATTGCAGAGTTGTATAGGCTCATAGCTTTTTCCGTGTCCCCCAACTTGGCTGCAACCAAGCCGAGATTACCCAACGTGTTGCTCTCATGGTCTAGGTGCCGCAGCGACTGAGCAATCCCAAGTACTCGAGTAAATAAATCCTTGGCGAGCTTATAGTGACCACGCTGGTAGGCCAAGGCTCCCATGTTGCCGAGTACGCCACTTATTCTCCTCTGATCCCCTAGCGCTTCAACAAACAACAGCGCCTGCCTGAAGTGCCTTGCCGCCACCCCCAAGGCACCTTGCTTTTGTGCAAGTATACCGAGGTTTTGATGTAGATGGCTCTGCAGCCGAACATCCTGCCGCTTCTCGGCAACCTTTAGGGCAGATTCGTAGCAGTCTTGGGCGAGGGTAAAGTCGCTCAGGTTGGTCTTGACTATACCTAGGAGCAAGAGGAGAGCAGCCAGTTCGGCCTCCTCACCTGTCCCCTCTGCGACTTGGACCCCCTGGGATAAATAGGCTTCGGCTTCCTTTAAGTTGCCTTGACGCTCCATGACCCTCCCCATGTTTCGTAAACATTGAATAACGTGCAGAGGGTAGCCAAGTACCCTGGCTACCTGGTGCGCCTTCTGCAAATAGCCCACTGCCGACGAATAGTGACCACGGATGATCAGAAAGTCGGCAAAGCCATTGCAGAGACGAATAAGCTCTTCATCGTAACCTCGCTCGTCCGCTGTTACAGTGGCAGCTGTGATGTTGGCATAATCTTGGGCAAGCAATTCGTGATCTTGCTCATGTGCAAGCACGTAGTCCGCGTAATATGTTGCCATTCGCTGATGGACAGCCAGATCTGTGAGGGAGAGCGTGCCATAGTCGTGGATCGACTGATGCATCATGTATCGCTCCGGCGCGCTGCTTTCGAGTAGGCCAGCATCCACCAATGTGTCAACTACTTGGAGTGGTTCTGCGCAGACCGCAAGCGCGGCATCTTCGGAGAAGCTATTTGGCTTTGCTGGGAAGACTGACAGCGCTCTGAGGGCGCGGCGGGACGAGCCATCAAGGGCATCATCGCTGATCTCAATCGCCGCCGCGATGGAAACGTACGATCGATCGGGTCGACTTGGGTGAGCTTCCAATGGACTGAGTGGCATTTCAGCGTATATACGCTCCTTGACCTGGCGGAGCTGAGCTACGACCTCACGGAGACGCCGTGGATGTCCACTCGCCGCCGCGCGTCGCAGGTGGCGGCCCATGATGACAATCCCTAAGGGTAGCCCATCAACCAAGCCGACAAGCTCGCGCGCCATTTCTTCCTCATCTACCAACAATTGTGGCACAAATTCAGACAACAAGGCGAGCCCGTTGTCTTCATCCAACTCTTGCACATTGGTCGCTTCGCCAGCAAAGTCAATAGCTACCACAGGAAGTCGCGTGGTGACCAAGTGTGCACAATTGTCACCCCCTACCCTGAGTGCAATGGCAAAATTGATGTCCCACACATCGTCGATGACAATCAGAATGCGCTGCATACCAATCGCGCGATGAACAAGTCCGGCTCGGTCCCGTAGGGTCTGGGCGCGATCAATCCGGTCTGGAGAAATACCTAAAACACTCGCCCATAGAGCGAGGTGCTCAAGTATATCCTGTTCTCTAGCGCCACGGCCTACCCCAGCCCACAAAATCCTGTCACGAAAATGCGCCTGTAGCTCGAGATCGTGCGCAAGGGCAATGGCCACCGCTGTTTTGCCAGCACCAGGTTTGCCACTCAGTGCGCATAAGGCGACATTTCGCTTGGCTAATAGACGAGCCTTGACGTCTCGTAGCATTTGGTTGCGCCCAACTAGTTGATGGGCAGGCGCGAGTGGCGCTAAAGACTGAAAGGCGGATGCCTGCCCGGAAACTATCCGGTAGGCTTGGTCGCCAAAATACTCACGTGCCTCGTCGGGGCCTAATGGGTCCCATCCCCACTCATCGACCATTACACCATTCCACACCTGCTGAAACTTCCCATGGTCGTGCTGTAGACGTAACACAACAAGAAGATACTGGATAAACCTCGCGCGCGTCTGCCTGCGTGGAGAGCTATAACCAGTTTCCCAGTCTCGCACCGAGTCAGCACGGCCCATACCAAAAATATTTGCTACTTCTTCTTGGGAGAGTCCAGCCGCTTCTCGCAACTCACGGAGAATTTCCGTCTTCTTACGTTTGTACCTGGGTTGTGGATATTTCTTCGGCATATAGCGAGCCTCGCTTCCGCAAAGACAGGCATTTGGTCGCCTTTTGCACTGTGTCGGTACTCATAAAGAGATTATTAACGCGAAAGTGCTGTTCGCACAAATACCGGGTGCAATACCGGGTTTTGCCGTTGAATACCCGGTGGTCGAAGTGGTTTGATACGACCATCATGATTCGCAGGTTGAAGTTCAACTAGTGCCAACAAGTGACTTAGTCCCGGCGGCAACTATCGGGCAGGATACGTCGCGATATACCTTGGCCGCAGGGAAACGCAGCGATATTACTACTAGTCAGTGCTGAAGGACACAAAGCTTTTGGCCTCAGATTACATTGTTGCCTGCCTCTCACAGATCAGCCCGCTGGTTCGCTGGCCTTGAATGGCACCCTTGCCCTTACAGTCGTACTCTCCGACTCCAAACGGTCGAACGTGGAAAGTGATCTAGTGGTGAGAATAAGTGATAGCAGCTCAGAGTCCTTCCCACTTCAAAAAGTTCGCGTGGGAGAAATTCATCGGACAAGTACTGGGCTCAAGCAAATCCGTCAGATATGTCGGATATGCGGGACATTGTCAAGTCCAACCTAGCACGCGGAGATTGTTGACATTCTGTTTGCCCCAAACGGATTAAGAAAGGAGATAGCCATGAAAAAGGAAAGTACAGTGTTCCCGCCGAACTTAGCGAAGTCCGCGCCGGTGTCCGAGTGCAACTCCAAGGGTATAGATGCAGATGCTTGGCTCTTCACCGTCGGGTACATTCCCCTTGAGCATCAGGCAGTGGTAGGCAAGGCTACTGAGGTGATCCTGGCCAATATAACAAGCATCGTCGAGGACCTCTTTGAAATCGGCAAGCAACTCGTCCTTGTCAAAGAGATCCTCGAGCACGGCACATTCCTCTTGTGGATTGAGGAGTTCGGTTATAAGGAGCGCACAGCGCAGCGCCTAATGAACCTGTATCGGGAGTTAGGCACAAGAACCGAAATCTTTCGCCAGTTGAAGCCAACCGCCCTTTATGAGCTGAGCATGCCGTCCACGCCAAAGGCGGCTGTAGAAATTGTGGTTGAACTGCTCCAAGCGGGGCAACGTCTCAGCCTAAAGCAGGTTTCTAACATCATCGCGGAGTGTAAATGCTCTAAGCAGGCAGAACCAGAGACGATTGCAGCACAGACCGCTCAAGCATTGCGACAGTCACTTTCCAAGCTTAGCAATCAAGTGGTCGCCAACTATGAGCACATCTTCGGTGAAGAGGAAGCCAAGCGACTCGACGAAGCTCGAATGGAGATTGACCGGCATCTTAACAAACTGCAGGCCCGCCAGCCAAAAACACACCGCCAAACTGTTCTGAAAACGAGGATGCTCGCGAGCCTGCCGCAGCAAAATACCGCAGGTAAGTCAGAGACCTGTGTTGTTGATTCGGACGAACACGTACAGGTCGTTCCAGGCTGCACAGTGTTTGTCGGTGACATGGACACTGGTAAACCGGAGCGCTACATCCTTGCGCATGGCGGTCAAGACCAGTCTGAAAACGACAGCATCTCTGCGGGCAGCCCCGTTGCTCAAGCGCTACTCGGATCGCGGGTCGACGAGATCGTAATCATTCAGACACCAGGTGGAGTCGTCCGCTATGTAGTCAACGGCATTCGCTTTACCGATGGTCGTCTGGTCGGAACGGAATTGAACGCTGATTTCGAATCAGGTTTGCTTGATGGGTTACGCCCCCCCGACGAGCATACGCCAGCAGTCTCTGCAGAATAATTGCAAACCCTTGGGGAGATCCAGGGATCTCCCCAAGAAAAAATTCGAGAGAGGGTGTAGTCGCCGCCCTTCGGAGTCTCGCCACGATGACGCGGATTGACCCCGGAATTGTGCCAAAGTATTGGCATTAATGCAAGTAAGCCATGCCTGACATTTCTCTGCCGGGCTTTTGATGCGGAACTACCTTTTGTTCATTAGGAGAGAACAGCATGCTCACCAAGCGTGTGCGAAACGAGGAAAATACGCCCATTCCAACAGTCAAACCAGTCAGCGATGCAGTGGTAACGGCGCTGACCTATATGTCGCCGACGGCTATCGACGCTGAGGTCGCTTGTTTGTTCGAGCATGGCTTTACGTGGTTCTCGGAAGCTAACCGGCAGGAGGCAGTACGGCACGTGCAGGCCGCTGCTATCGCCTGTGACCACAATCTGACCCAGCAGCTTGTGCTCCACGTCAGGCAGGCACAGACGATCACGCTGCGCGACTTGGCTGACCGCGTGCAGGCCGTGGTCGCAAGGAAGTTGGACTACGTTGGTCCGCTCCACTTCTATCAGCATCCGGTCTCTGGACCGTTCATCATCCGCACAGATGACGAGAGATATAGCCGCTACGAATGGCACTACGCGCGCATCGACGAGTTCGACCGTCTGATTCCCCCTAAGGCACTAGCCACCCTGGCTTATCTGGAGAAGCTAGGCCTCCGCCCACAGGCGTATTGGGTGGCCGACAAGCGCCAGCAAGCCACATTGCGTAGCATCGATCCGATCTTGTCCTCCCAGTTCGGCCCGTGGTTTGTGGCAATTGCGGAGTGGGTCTAGGTAAGAAGCAAGTGTGATGAGTGAAGGGTCGTGCGCAGATACTGGACATAGTTCGCGTATCCTGTCGTTGATTTCGCCGCTGGAATATGCGGCCTGTCCGACAGCGCGATCGAAGGTCACGTATGACTGGCCAGCCCGACCCAAAGGTGGTCAGACCTTAAGAGCGGGTCCGTGACATATTCCCGGCGTTGTTGATACTTTGAGGTTGGTTCTATTGGATAAAAGAGGAGGCTTCTATGCTGTTTGGCGCGATGTGGATAGCGTCTGTGGTAGTCACCGGACTGACGCTCCTGCTAATAGCGGGCAGCGGCACCCTGGTGGCGTTCTGGTTGATTCGGAATCGAGATGGGGAGCCGGAGGATCTGTACACGGTAACGCTCCCACAGTTCCGACGGCGCGGTGACCGCTCACGTCGCAGCGGGCAACCACTTGCAGGCGTCTGGATAGGAGAGGAACCTGCGGCGGTAGCGACGCATATTCAGGAAGAGTTGCCGTATTAAGACATACGATAGCATAGACGGCGGCGGGAGGCGTCCTCCAGTCACCTGCCGCCCAAGGAGGTCACCATGCATTTTTCAGAAGAATCGGCCCTAACTGCTGACAGCGAACGCTTTCATCACCGTTTACAAGCGCAATCTGAACAACAAGCGCAGGAATTGGCGTGGCTACTGGAGCAACGGATGTGGATGGGAGATAAAAGGCCACGTCGTCCACCCGAGGCCTTATGGAGTCGCCTTCACCAATGGATGGCGCGCCACCTTGCGCCTCGCCTGAACCTGCAGCACCAATTATCGCGCTGGTCGCTGGACTTTCGGGTCTCGCCCGTGCCACCAACCGAAGATGCCATTGAAGTTATTGAAGTTGAGTATTGGGTTCAGGATTTCGTGACACAACCGCCGGGCGTGACGCCACGCGCAAAGGAAGGGCTGCCATGACGGCGCTGGTCCGTTGGGATCTGGCCACTGAGGAGGAAGTGCGCTTCGCTATCGTACAGCGGGTTGGCAGCGCGAGTCTGACCTATGCAGCGGCAAAGGCGGGTATGGATGAATTGGGCCATCTTTGCAATTCAGCGGCGTTGGATACCGGGTACGTCTTGCGCAGAGTCGAGGCCCGGGTGAACTTCATAAGCGCCCTGCAACCGCTATCCCCGGCTCAGCAAGCAGCATTGGAGCAGCGAACGCAGCAATTCTTGGACGAGATGCTCACTGCAACGATAGACGCTGGCGCTGAGATGTTGAACGTGCTCGTAACAACGAGAAAGGAAATCTAGCCCATGGACATTTGGTACTTGCTGTTCTTCTGCCCGCAGTATCGACCACTGCTCTTGGTGCTGGTAGGACTGCTCATTCTGACGCTGTTTTTGACAATGCAGCTTGCGTCATCCAAGCAGCGGAAAGCCAGTTCAGCAGTGCGCGACTCTCTTAGCGAGTATGCCAACCGTTTTGCGGAGGTTCAGCGCTCAGCATATGACCGCCGAGCTGAAGCGGCAAACAGTTTTGTCGATGATGTGAACAACATTCTAGGAGGTAAACAATTATGACAAAGAAAGAACAAACGTCGTTGCTGCCCTCGGCGCAACACCACAGTGTCCATTTCGGACTTGCTCCGGTGCTCAGTTCGGCAATGATCGAGACACGCGATGGCGAGTATATGCTTGAGGAGGCGGGCAAACGCGCCTTGCGCGTGGCAGTCGGGATGGATCTCTCTCGCTTCGTCATTTCCCAGACGGGGCTGATCAAGAGCCACGCGAGTCGCGTATTTGATCGCGAATGCGCTGTCCTTGACCACATAGCCGCCAGTGCCCAGACCAGTGCCAGCAGCGAGTACATCGCCCAGTTTCACCACTTGCTCAAGGACCACCTGGCCGACCAATTGCTGGAGATCGATGCCGAGGCCGCGCGACAAATGCGGCATGAGCTTGCCATACCGCTGCCCACGGAAAAGCCCAAGAGCCAGCGCAGTACGGTAGCCCGCTTCTTCTTGGGTGACGAGTAGCCATGGAAGCTAAAATCTTCACCTCTGTAGAGTGGAAGACCACAGAAGGACCAGCAGGCAAACGGGAAGTCTGTCCTGATGCCGCGGATTTTTTGGTGTGGGCGCAGGAGCTGTGTGCTGAGTATAGCGACTCAACCATCAGCATTGCCCAGGCAAAGGTCTTGCTTATCGACAAATATGAGGAATTTCGCCGCTCTGCGCCAAAGGAATGCCGCCGCCATGCCGGAGAAGAGGGTCATTACTGCGTGTGGCATGTGGCGTTTGAGTACGCCTACCGGCATCTGCGTCAGGCAGAGTTACGGCTGACGCCACCGCTCCTATTTCTGCCGACTCCGCCGCCGCCGAAACAGGTACCCCAGGTTCAGGGCATTTGGGTCGGCGAGGAAATTTCTTGAGCGTACGTGATTCGCCAGGAGGCTGGCATCGACGCCAGCCCCCTGGCTCGCCGTTCGGCGTGAGGGTGTATGAAACATGTGCCTTGACGCGGACCGGTGAGCACTCATCTGTCCGAGAAAGGGGGTGAGATGGATGCACCTTCTAACCAAAGCGCTGCGCCAACGGCTCCCACCACTTGGCGCTACGGATAACCAGGCCGATCCGCTGGTGATATGCAAGTTCTTCTATCCCGATTTCTCATGGAATTGGTATGCCATTGAATTCGACGGCCACGACCTGTTTTTTGGCTTCGTCAATGGTGATGATCCTGAGTTGGGCTATTTCCGACTATCGGAACTCAAAGCCAATCGAGGAAAGTTGGGCTTGCCTATCGAGCGAGATCGCTACTTCACGCCGTGCCCGCTGTCTTTACTGCGGGCGACGCGTGATCTGTAACGCACGGCAGCGCTCGCGTTGGGGCTTAGCTTTAGTGCTGAGCCCCAACCACCTAAATTGCGCGAACATTGGAAGGAATCATGTCAATACACTTGCTACCCAGATTCAGCGAGACAACACTATCCACGCCTGGCACTTCAGCGGCTTTTAGACCCCTTAAAATTTCCCTTGCCGCCCTACTAAATGGCATGCGGTGGGTCGGTGGTCCAGGCACCGGCAAAACGCGCGGCATGGCCTTGACCGTGGTATGGCCGCACGTGTGGCACGCCTGGCCTGCCATCGTCGTTGACCCAACCGGTGCCTTGTGCTCGTACTTGTTTAATAAGGTAGTCTATTTTGACGAGGAAACTCAATCGCGACTTTGGCCGCGCCTGCGCTATGTGGACATGGCGGCGACCGATTTCATTGTGCCGATGCCGCTCTATAAGCGACGGGGTGAAGAGACGCTTTTTGCCATTGCCAACCGCTTTCCCGAAGTCCTCAAGCGTCTTGATGAGGATTTGGTGTCGGCGCCAATTTTAGGTTGGAATTCGTTGCACAGTTGCGCTATATATGCGGGGCAAATTGCAGCGGCGCTTGGTCGCCAGTTGGACTTTGTGGCAGACCTGGTTGCCTATCCCCAGCGCTACAAAAATGAGTTACGGCACGCGTTGGCACTCCATCCAGAACTTGACCACGCCGTATCGTATTTCCGCGCCCTAATGGATCCCACCAGTAATAGTTTGCGCGACCGGCGCACGGGCAGCTTTCTGACCAAGCTTTTGCCTTTCCTCGCCGACCCTTTGCTCCTCGCCACTTTTTCTGCGCATGAAGGGGGGATTGGCTGGGCGAAAGAGATGAACCTTGGGCACACGGTGCTGTTGGATTTTGGCGGAGAGATCGACCGCGAACGACGACAATTCAAGCTCATCTGGTGCTTTTTGGAGATTGTGGAGTTCCTGAAAAGCCGCGGAACTGCTGGCCGCAAGGCACCTATTCTTTTTGCCTTGGATGAGATTTCAAATTTGACGAACGAGCGTAGCCGCGACAACTCGATTGTGGGCCGGGATTTGCATGAACTGGTGACGGTGTATGGCAGAAATTATGGCATCAAAATCTGCTGCGCCCACCAGTATCCAAGCCAACTCGAGCCAGCCATCAACCATGCTCTCTTGCAACTCGGCACGCAGGTCATCGGCAACGTACAGCATCCTGACGATGCGCTCTATTTGGCCCGCCAATTCCATCGTTATGACCCCGCGCTCGTCCGAAAATATGAACCGTTGTGGATGAACGTACAAGAGCTAGTTGGCAGGGACACATTCAGTTTTCCCCGCGTGATTGACGAAAGAACAACCGAGTATACCGCCGATGAGCAACTTCTCATCCTTGCTAATGAAATCACCAACTTGCCTCCGCACACTTTCTTGGTGCGGCCTGCGCTTGATGAGGGCAACCTGACGGGTGCGCTCAGGCGGGCCAGCTTGGAACGGCTCGATGCGGGACTCTATCCCGATGACGCAACGGTTGCTGAAGTGCGCCGGCGCTTACGCAAACGCGACGGGGTGAGCGTAACTACTTTGCTCGATGAAATTGCCGCACGCCGATATAAGGCGATTGGAGAAGCCTCCCGGCAGGGGAATGCTATACTCAATGGAGATGGTTCACATGCCCAAGTCCCACATCCTGTTCCCACCCAAAAGCGCCGCAAGCCGCAACCAAAACCAAAAGGGCGAGAAGAAGCCGACGAGCGCGGCGACGCCGTCCAAGAAGGGCTCTGGCAACAGCCGTAGCCGTCCAGTATCCGTGCACTTGTCGCCCCTCTACCTCTCACTTCTTAAAGAACTCTATACTGCCGGATATATGCGCACCGACCAGATTGAAGCGATGTTGCGCCTGATCTCCGAGCACGACCAGTTTCCAGTTCCCAAGAAGTCATTGCGGAGAATGGTACAAAAGAAACTCTTGGAAATGGTGCAGGCAGGCATCGTCACGCGCATTGTGCCACCCGTATTTCCTGATACCCGTACCGGCCCGCCCTTCTATATTTATTCGCTCGCCAAAATTGGTGCCGTGATTGTTGCTGACTTTATGGGCACAACCTTCGGGGAGTTGGGGTGGCGGCCTGCTGATGACGTCACCTTTTTGTTCCTCAACCATGTTCTAGCCCTGGTCGATTTTAAGCTGGCGCTCACAACGGCATGTCTGGCGCGGGGCGTCGAACTGTCAGAATGGGTCGGCGACAGGGAACTGCGCCGCGAACCAGCCAAAGTCAACCTCATAAGCGACACCGGCGAACAAGCCAACGTGAGTATCGTGCCGGATGCGTTTTACCAATTGCGGTTGCCGAGCGGACATGTCCTCTCTTGCTGTCTTGAGATCGACCGCGGCACATCAACGGTGGCAGCAAGCAAGTGGCAGACCAAATCGTGGGGGCGCAAGATTCTGGCATACCAATCGTTGCAGCAGCACGGCTTGGCCAGAAGCACATGGGCGAACCCAGGCTTTATTGTCACGACCGTCACGACATCACCAAGCCGCTTAGCCCACTTAATGAGCATCTCTGAAGATGCTGGAAATCGATTCTGGTTTACGACCTTTGATCGCCTGAATGCGAACACGATCCTGGGCGCCGTGTGGCAGGTGGCAGGCAGGGGCGCAAAACTGCACAGCCTGTTGCCAGGTTGACCCTGTCGAGATGCCTCCGCGGGCCGCTGCCCACGGGAGCATCTCATGCCATTATGCGCCATTGGCTCGCCGTCATCATGGTTCGGCTGAAGCCTCACCACCAAGACGGCTCTTGGGGCCGGCGGTACTTTGACCCACGTTTTTGGCCTTTCAGCGAATCGACTATGGAGCGTGAACTAGTGATGCGACATGAACGGGTGCCAGAGGAACTGAAAGCCTACGGACAGTGGGTCAACTGGCGCATGGACACTGGCCGCAAAATACCGGTGAATCCCGCCACACTTGGCAATGCCGGCGTGCAGTGGCCTAACACCTGGGCATCGTTTGAAAAAGCCTGGGAAATCGCCACCCGCCATCACCTGGGTATCGGTTTTGTCTTGACCCAAGCTGACCCGTACACCTGCGTTGACCTTGACCATTGTGTTGATGAACAGCGCGAGGTGAGTGAAGTGACCCGATCGATTCTCACCCTCCTCAGCGGCTATGTCGAATTGTCGCCGTCAGGGACAGGGCTTCATATTTGGATAAAAAACGAGGTGCCCGTGAATCGCCGGACGATTGGGATAGAAGTGTATTCGTCCAAGCGCTGGATGAGCGTGACCGGAAGACACAACCCTCACCTACAACCTGTGATTCCAGAGCGCACAGCAGAACTGGCCGAGCTAATCCGGTTGCATTTTCCGAGCGAGGAACGAGAGAGCCAAAATCTGCCGGTCGGGTTAGAAGACGAAGATATTTGGCAGAGGCTCTTTCGTTCACAGAATGGGGCCTTATTCGAGAGCCTCTATCGCGGCGATACTTCAGTGTGCTACAACGACCATAGTCGAGCCGTGATAATGCTTGCAAACCATTTGGCACAGGTCACCGATTTGGATGCGGCACGCATCAAGCGCCTGTTATACCAAACTGGATTAGTTCGCGCAAAGTGGGAGGAGCGCCGCGGACAAACTACGTGGATTGACTATCAAATTCTCGATGCTATTCGTTACGTGGCTGGACGGAAATGACAACAAAAGTGGGTTGGATATGGTAGTCGCATCTGCGCGCTGAGGCCGGTGTACAGGTAAGTATAAGAAGGGTGAGGCACAGGTATGGAAAGCGACACACTGGCATTCCAGGTAGATCGGTTCCTGGATGTAAAGCATAATCAGGCGACCCGTGCTTGGTATTTGAAATATCTGGCGCCGATGGTGATGTTCTTTGGGAGACATCGCGCCCTCTCGTCCATCAGCCGGATGGACGCTGAAGCGTATTGGCAGGGGGTTCGGTCCCGGCGCACGTGCTGGGAGAGGCATCCGCACAAGCCGACAGAGCAGCGGTCGTTGGCGCCAACGACAGTCAATAACCACCTGCGTGCGGCACGCTCCTTTTGGAAGGAGATGGTGCGCCAACGTTACCTTGACTACAACCCGTTCGACCATCTGAAGATGATAAGAGATAGCCGTCCTGTTGAGATGAAAGCCATCACGCCAGAAGATCTGCGCGCCATTTGGGGAGCTGCCAAGCAATCCAGTACACGCGACGTGGCTATCATAACGGTGATGGCTACTGCCGGATTGCGCGCAGGTGAGTTGATAAGCATGCAACTTTCGCGTCTAGACCTGCGAAAGGGCCTTGCCTGGGTTGAAGGCAAAAGAGGATGGCGCAAGATTTTTCTCGGTCAAGCCAGTGTACAGGCAATTCGTATGTATTTGCAGGAGCGGGCAGTAACTGGAACTGATACTCTATGGTTGAACGCGTATAACGAACCATTGTCTACAGATGGTGTACGGCAAATGGTGGATCGACTAGCTGAGCGGGCAAATGTTAGTGGTCGCCATAACCTGCATGCATTTCGCCATAGGGTCGCGCAGGCTTGGTTGGATTCTGGTATCAATGCCAACATTGTTGCGCAAGCATTAGGTCATGCCGACGTGACCGTGACGCTGCATATCTACGGCAACCAAGATGAGCGCCGCGTTGCTGGGGCTATCCGCCAGGCAGAGATGGCTCCGTTTGAAGAGCCACTTGGCCTCGCTGATTTGGAATCTAACTAGATTGCGCACCTTCTATAGACCTGTACGCCTAAGCTAATAGATTGTCCACTGCTCCAAAGCGTTCATGGGCGCCCTTGAGATCTTCGTCCACAAAGGCAAGATACTGCTTGAGAATCAAAATGTCGGCATGACCCATCAGGCGTGCCAAGACATAAATATTCATGCCATTGCGTAGGCAAGAAATGGCAAACGTTCGTCGGAACGTGTGGCAGGTGCACCCTAACACACCCGATTTAGCACTGAGGCGTGCCATTAACTGCACCAGCCCATGAACAGTCAGGCGCTCTCCGGAGAATATGGCAATAAAAGCTGGTCTTTTAGGGTTGAGATCGCTGCGTTCGGCCCAGTAGCGTTTTAATTGTTTGCGCGTGCGTGCCCCAATGTAGGTTGTACGTCCCTTCTGTCCTTTTCCACTGTGTACTTGAACAACACCCGACTGTAAATCAATATCACCTATATTGAGCGCTGCCAACTCACTGGCGCGCACACCTGAGTCAAGCAGAAAGAGGCAAAGGGATCGATCCCGTTCGCAGCCGCAGTTTTGCAAGATGGTCTTGATGTCTTTGGGGGATAGTGCAGAGATGATCTTCTTTTCCAGTCTAGGCATCTGCACTTTTTTAAACGGAGAAGTCTCAATCAACTCATCGCGGACACAATAGTTGAAGAAGGCACGAATGGCGCGAGCTAGATTATTTTGATACTGGCTCGACAACTTGCGGCGGTGGATATCAACCAGAAAACGCCGAATGTCGTGGGCAGTGACCTCGGCGAGCGCGTTGATGTTGTGGTCGCCACACCAATGGAAAAAGACGGCCAATTTGGATTTGTAAAACTGGAGAGTGCCTTCGGTGAGGCGACGCGCAGCGCAATCGAGGAGAAACATATCGAGCGCGTCGGAAAGCAAAATTTCGCGAGTTCTTCGCTGTGTCATCAGATCCGCTCCTTATACATTGGAGACGGATACACAAGATATAGTGGGGAGGGAGAGTAGGAGCTACTACATATTGTGGTGAGGTGGTGATGGGTGGACTTGAACCACCGACCTAGGGATTATGAAGCCCTCGCTCTAACCGCCTGAGCTACATCACCATTCTTTACACGTGTGAGCGCTTCCGCACGTCTGGAAGGCTCATTCTCTGACTCTGTCTTCAGTCTGTTCGCAATTATACATGAAGTTGCCGATTTAGGTCTAATTTCTTGTCCCAAAAGTTGTTACGAAGTTGTTGTAGACAGACTCCACACGCGCATTGGGGGTACCTTATCGGAAAATCGGTGAAGAGTAAAAGCTACATGTTCCAACGTGCAGTTCTTACTCTTCATCATCGACTGGTCGCCGCCCTCATCCGGGGGCGTTCCCCGATCTGAGTCCTCCTCACTCCAACTGTCACTCAGCAAAAGATCAAGGATCAATCTACGGCTGCCTGCTCCTCCAGTCCCGTTTACCAGATCCAACAACTCTCTAGCCAAAAGAGATGGATTGCCCTTGAGTTGGTCACTTGCCTCCAGATAGATTCGCGCCGTGGCAAGCAGGTCGCGCCGGCAATCGTATCCCTATCAGAAAATTTACCAGCCTGGTAAATCTCGCAATAACATAAGGTTTCATCCTTGCACCACAGATATTCCAGAGTAGACATATCAGACAAATTGGGGCAAAGTGAAGGACATTATTTGTTCACTTGCACTTTCGTGTTTTCTTTTCAGACCTTCGATACAATTCAGCCTCACGCGGTCTTGATCCAGTAGATTTGCAGTGGCACACATTTGTTAAGGGGCAGACAGATTATTAACCCTTCTACCGAAGCCGATGTCGTTAACGATGTCCCTTTTCAACTTCTTGCCTCTCGTCACTTTCCCACATGGCTGGCAGAGCAGCGGATTAGCTTGGCTTTTACCCATCCGCCCCAAAAGCTATTTCTCATTGGCTTGAAATCTGACGGCAGCCTCTCGATTTTTGAGCGAACTTTCCTGCGTTGTCTGGGGATTGCTGCACCCAACACCGAAACCATCTATGTGAGTTCTCGCTTTCAGGTTTGGCGGCTCGACAATGCCCTTCGTCCCGGCCAACTTGCCGAAGGACAATATGACCGTCAGTATATTCCTCGCAAGGTATACACAACCGGTTCCTTAGGCATCCATGACGTTGCTGTTGATGCGGATGGACGTGTTATCTTTGTCAACACCCGTTTTGGCATGCTTGCCACGATTAGCGAAGATCATAGCTTTACCCCACTTTGGCGGCCCGCTCACCTCGACAGATTGCCACCCAATGCACCTGGTGATCGTTGCCACCTCAATGGTCTGGCGATGCGTGATGGTCGCCCCGCTTACGTCACCAGTGTTAGCCAGACCGATGAATTCGATAGCTGGCGCGAGCAGCGCAACGGGGGCGGCGTCATCATCGACGTTCAAACCGACGAAGTTGTCGCCACAGGGCTGGCAATGCCACATTCCCCGCGTTGGTATCGGGGACGACTTTGGGTAACGAATTCTGGGACTGGACACTTTGGCTATATTGATTTCCAGCGGGGGCGTTTTGTGCCTGTTGCCTTCGGGCCAGGTTTCTTGCGCGGGCTTTGTTTTGTTGGGGATTATGCGATTGTGGGCTCATCCAAACCGCGCGAGGGAGATATTTACTCGGGGCTAGGCTTGAGCGAAGAATTGCAGCGCCGCCGGGAGCAAGCGCGTCTGGGGCTCTTTGTTATTGACCTACGCAGTGGGAATATTGTCCATTGGCTCTTTATCGAAAGCAACCTGCGCGAGATTTATGATGTTGTTGCTCTGCCCCAAGTACGACAACCGATGGCGATTGGCTTGCTAACCGATGAAATCGAAAACACGCTTGCCTATGAACCAACCATTCAGGCCGGGCTATGATGAAACCGACCTCTACGCTTCTCCAAGTTAAGAAATATCATGTCGATGCTTCCCCTCATCTCACAGAGTGGCTTGCCGAACAGCAAGTCAGTTTGGCCTTCACCTTAGGGGGAACTCAACTGGTCTTTACTGGGCTTAACCATGAGGGCAGTTTACGTATCCATGAAGCTCATTTTGAACGCTGCCTGGGGTTAACCGCGGCGAACACCAACACGCTCTATCTTGTCAGTCGCTACCAGATTTGGCGACTCGAAAATGCGCTACCCGCCGGCGAATTGCTGGATGATGGAACGGATCGTCTCTACTTGCCACAATCAGCCCACACAACGGGCAATCTCGGCATCCATGATATTGCCATTGATAGCGGTGGACGCATATTGTTTGTCAATACCGCCTTCAATTGCATTGCGACCCCTGGCGAATTGGATAACTTTGTGCCTCTCTGGCAGCCGTCCTTTATGCCCAACCGAACCCAGGTGCGGGCAGCAGATTGTTGCCATATGACGGGGCTTGCCATGAAGGAAGGCAAGGCAGCCTATGTCACCTGTACCGCAACCAGCGCCGAACCCAGAGGCTGGTTACAACATCGACGCGCCGGCGGTGTTGTGGTTGACGTTGCCAGTGATGAAATTGTGGGTCGCGGCCTCTCCCTTCCACAGTCCCCTCGCTGGTATCGGGACCGTCTTTGGGTGCTTAATGGGGGCACAGGGCATTTCGGCTACATCGACACAGAAAACGCGGCTTTTGAACCAGTGGCTTTCTGCCCAGGCATCCTGCGCGGCCTCACCTTTGTGGGCGACTATGCTATCATCGGCTGCGCCCGACCAGAAGATGCCGAGATGAACGCAGATATTGCTCTCTTTGCTACCCTGCAAAGGGAACAACAACGGCCTCAATGCGGCTTATTCATTGTTGATCTACGTAGCGGCGAGATAGTCCACACCCTTACATTCGTCGCCAAGAATCTGCGCGAAATCTTTGATGTGATAGCTTTGCCTGGGGTGCGCCATCCGAATGCTCTAGATCTGACCAATGATGACATCCTCGACACCATCACCATCAGCCCGGCTGTTGCTCTTTAGTGACAGTGAATCCTGTAGAAGTACAATGTTGTTAGCGTATAACCCGTATGGAGAGAACCATAACATCCTACTATCTATTAGGCAGAAAGGACAACAGAGCGAACCATGACACACCGCAAGCTTGATGGGTCAGGTATATCAGTTCGTGCAGGACAAGATTCGCATACACTTGGACAGATCATTCTGGCAACGAACCAGGTGGATGCAGTCTCCGCACAAGAGGTTGTGCATCGTTTGCAGACACTTGGCTTTTCTCCGCTGATAGCCAATCTGAAAGGAATTCGTCGCCGTCATCAGCCAGATTATTTGCTTGACCTGAGCCATCAGTTGACGACGGCGGAGAGTCGTGAAGCGGAGGTCACTTTTGTAGGTGCGGGCGCTTTTGGAACCATCGCCTGGCGCGCTGCCGCCGCACATGGTCGGGCGCGCGCTGTGGCATGGAATGCAACGTTTGGCCCCGCAGATTGGAACCTGCCCAGCCTCGACAAACCATCCTTACTGTTCGTGGACAAGCGTGCATCCTGGCGACGACGCATGGTCAACCAGCTTGCCTACTGGAGTCTTAAGCACAACTCTTTGGTGGATCTGTTTACTCCTTTCGGCGAGGATGAGGAGAGCGGGATCAATGTCTTAGCCGCGTGGTTGCGCGGCGATATAGCACAGACGGAGCGAATGGCACAGCCCAATCGCCTGGCGAACCACCTGGTTGCCGGGACAATGGCACTTGCCATGAGTGTGTTGCCCCCCGTCATGATCACCTCCCAAAGCGCCGTGGCTGCGACAGATTCATACGTTGTTGAATCAGCTCAAGAATCCAGCAGCATCTTTGATGATGGCATTACAATCTCGGCCCAAGCCGTTGCCGGGGATGGCTATCAGACGACACGCTCCGCCCGCGCACAGGTAGCCCTTGCACCCAGGTCAGTGCAAGCTGCAACCACTTTTGCAACGAGCTTTGATGATGGCATTGTTGTGAGTGCCGACGAAGTCAAGGGCGACGATTTCCACATTGCAGCCACCGGCTCACAAAGACTTATCGACTCTATTGGTCTGGAGTGGTTTGTCAATACCGACATCACTTTTTCAACCTCGTCCTCTGCAAGTGGCGCTGCCTCCGAAGCCTCCTTCACCAGCGCCAATCCAGTGACAACCCTAAGCGGTGGCACTACATCCACAACGCTCAATGATGCGTTCGACGGTTACAACAGCATTTGTATTAGTCTAACGGGTGCTATGGGGCCATGCGAGACAGGTGATCCAGACTACACCCTCTATAATCAGAATGGACCCGCATCGCTGGAATGTAGTGATCGCCAAGTTGTCTTCCCCCCGCAGGTGATGGGTGATCTGGTTGTCAGCCGCAAAGTCTATGTGCCGGACAACGATAGTTTTGCGCGCTGGATGAACATTATTACCAACACGGCTGCCTCCCCCATTTCTCTGACGCTTGCAACCGCTACGAATATGGGGTCGGACAGTAATACGATCATTACGAATAGCTCCAGCGGGGATACAAGCATTGAGCTGACTGACACATGGGTGGCGACCATGCAGAACTTCTCTGGGGTGACATCCAGCGACCCACGTCTTGGTCATATTCTGCAGGGCGAAAATGCGCCTGTCCCGCTGGCAAATATCAACTTTGTCAATGGCGACGACAACCCATACTGGGCCTATCAATTTGAGTTGCAACCCGGCCAGACATTCGTCTTTCTGAATTTTGCAACGGGGCAAAATTCCATCGCCGCGGCTGAGTCGAAGGCGGCGGAGCTAGCAACGCTGACTGAAAATGCGCGCCAGTGTATGACGCCGACGGAGTTGTCACAGCTCGTTAACTTTGCCTTGACGGATGCAGGAATCCAAAAGAGCGCTTCCCCCTCGCCAGCGCTTGTGGGCCAACCACTGACGTATACCATTGAAGTCAGCAACACCACTGCCTTTACAAGTTCAAACGTGGTGATTACAGATGATTTGCCAGCCTCGGTTACATTAAGTTCAGCCTCCGTCATCACCGAAAGCGGCGGCACACCGGTTGACTGTACAGGCTCGCCCCTCTCCTGTTCAATCGGTGAACTGGCAGCGAATTCGACAGCAACAGCCACCATTGTGGTCATTCCACAAGCAGCAGGCATCATCACAAACACGGCCACGGTCGCCTCCACAGGAGATTCAGATCCCTTCAATAACAGCGCCAGCGCTGTTGTGCAAGTGAACCTTGTGGATGTGGCAATCGACAAAGAGGTTGCGGAATCCAGCACCGTGGTCGGCGCGCCGATCACCTATACCCTTTCCGCCATCAACACGGGTACGGCGGCTGCCGACAATGTGAGCGTAACGGACATCTTGCCCCCAGCATTGGTCTACGTCAGCGACACTCCAAGCCAGGGCAGCTACAACAGCGGCACAGGGATCTGGACAGTTGGCTCGCTCGGCATTGGTGCCGGAGCGACGCTCACCCTTGTGGCTCGGGCCAATGCGCTGCCCAATGCGCCTGTTGTCAACACGGCGACCATCAGCGCGACAGGCGACTTGACGACCACAAATAACAGCGCGAGCGTGACCAGCATCGTACAAGAAGTGCCAGTGACCGGGCTTGAAGTCTCCAAGCGTGCCAATACGATCCAGGCTCAGATTGGTGATACCATTATCTATACCTACCAGATCACCAATACAGGCAATATGACACTGACCACAATCAGTGCCGAAGATGATCTGCTAGGCCCGGTCACGGGGTTAGCAGGTACATTGCTACCCGGTGATACGCGTGGCACGAGTCTCACCTATGTGGCGCAAGCTGCGGATGTAGGAACCCTCGTCAACACCGTTGTCGTCACCGGTACGGACACGGCGAACACAGTAGTGATCGATAGTGCAACCGTGAGTGTTGCGGTCTCTGAACCCACCAACTTGCCTGAAGCGCCGCAACAACCGGATTCCCGGTTGTTCATCCCAACCATTAAGCCATAAGCAGTTCGGGCGAATAGGCCCGTGATCCACGCCGCCACACAATCCAGATGTTTGCAATCGCCGAGTTGTGTGGCGGTGTTATCGCTCTAGACGGAAGCGAGAGACCATGAGCACAATTGAGCGTGTCGAAATCCATGTGTTTACTTATCAGGTCGAGAATCTGGGCCTCGCGGGTCAGTCTGCTGCGGGCGTGGGCAATTTGGCCTATGTGCCTGGCTCAAAGATGGCGCAAACCCGTTTTGCTGTGCGGATTCGCTGCGATGATGGCGTTGAAGGTGCCTATGTCACCCATTGGGTGGGTACTCCGTCGAGTTTGGGCCAGACGCAGATGCTGGCGCCCTACCTTGTGGGGCGCGACCCAGAGCAGCGTGAACAGATCTATGATGACCTCAAGCGTGAGGTGCGCGCTTATGATCATATGGGGCATGGCGTATTGGACATTGCCCTGTGGGATTTGGCCGGTCGAAAGTATGGGGTTTCTGTCTCGCGGATGTTGGGGGGATTTCGTACGCAATTGCCCACCTATGCCAGCACCTATCATGGGCAGTCGACGCCTGGCGGGCTGGATAGCCCGGAGGCTTTTGCCGATTATGCGCTTGCTTGTAAGGAACAGGGCTTTGCCGGCTTTAAGATTCATGGTTGGCATGAGGGGGATGCGCGGCGTGAGGCGCACAATGTGCTGAAGGTGCGCGAGAGAGTGGGTGACGGCTGGCCGTTGATGCTCGACCCGGCTTGCCAACTGCGTACCTATCTCGATGCGCTCTATGTAGGACGTGCCTGTGATGAGGCTAATTACTTTTGGTACGAGGATCCGTATCGCGATACGGGTGTCGCTGCCACCGGACACCAACGGCTGCGCGCCCAGTTGCGCACTCCTCTGCTGGTCAGTGAGCATGTGCGTGGGGTGGAACAAAAGGCCGCCTTCCTCTTGGCCGGCGGCTGTGATCTCATTCACGCCGATCCTGAGTATGATTTGGGCATTACAGGCGCTATGAAGATTGCCCATTTCTGCGAGGCACTCGGCTTGGATGTGCAATTGCATGCCTGTGGCCCCGCGCACCGCGCTGTGATGTCTGCGCTGCGTAATACGCACTTTTATGAGATGGCGCTGATAGGCCCTGGTATGCCCAATGCTGTGCCGCCGGTCTACAGCAGTGACTATTCGGACCAACCGCAAGACCTGGGCCGTGATGGTACGGTGCCTGTGCCAACAGGTCCGGGGTTGGGCGTGGAGTACGATTGGGACTATATTGAGCAGCACCGGACAGCTTTGTTTGTCTATGGCGCTAGCCACTAATCATCAAGGATCGGCTTATTATGAACACCTTGCCCCATTGGGATTTAACGAACGTCTACCCCGGTCTTGAGTCTGCCGAATTTGACGCGGCAGTGGCAGAGGTTGGGCAGCAGATCGAGACGTTAAAACAATTTCTTGCACAGCATGCAACGGAGTCTGCGGTGGACGTTGGCGAGCCACTTGCCCAAAGCATCGATCTCTTTAATGCACTGTATACGCTGGCGCATACAGTACACTCCTTCATCTATTCATTTGTCTCCACCGATTCACGCAACACGACTGCGCGTAAAAAGATGTCGGAGTTCAACCAACTCTACGCGCAGGCTGAGATACTCGATACGCAGTGGCAAACCTGGGTGGGGAAGCTGGGGTCGCGGCTAGAGCAAGCAATTGCTACGAATCCTACGGCGCAAGCACACGCCTACTATCTACGTGACATGGCAGAGCAGGCTAAGTACCTGATGAGCGAGCCCGAAGAGTCGTTGGCATCTGAACTCGACCTGAGTGGCGCAACCGCTTGGCAGCAATTGCAGCGCACAGTTACGTCGCAAATCAGCGTGGACTTTGAGCTGGATGGCGAGATGCAAAAGCTGCCTATCACCAAGATCATCAACTTGCACAGCCATCCAGACGAATCGGTGCGCCGGCGCGCCTATGAAGCCGAGAACCTTGCGTGGGATCAGGCGCGTGAGCCACTCGCCGCCGCGCTGAATGGCATCAAAGGAACTGCTAACACCCTGGACCGTCGCCGCGGGCGCACAGACGCGCTGCACAGCGCCATCGACGCCGCGCACATTGACCGCGCCACGCTGGAGGCGATGCTAGGGGCAATGGAGGCTTCGTTTCCAATGTTCCGGCGCTATTTCAAGGCCAAAGCCAAGCATTTGGGCAAGGAGCAACTGGCCTGGTGGGACGTTTTTGCGCCCGTGGGTGAGAGCAACAAGCGCTACTCCTGGGATGAGGCCCGCACGTTCATCGTTGAGAATTTCGGCAAGTTTTCGCCGGAGCTTGCCGCCTTCGCGCGCCGCGCTTTTGACCAACAGTGGATGGACGCCGAACCACGTGAAGGCAAAGTGGGCGGTGCCTTCTGTATGTCGCTGCCCGCGGCCAAAGAGAGCCGTGTTTTGCTCAATTTCGATGGTTCACTCTCGCAGGTTTCAACCGTGGCCCATGAACTGGGTCATGGCTATCATAATGAGTGTCTCTTTGCGGCGGGCAAAACCAAGATTCAGAGCAGCACACCGATGACCCTGGCAGAGACCGCGTCGATCATGTGTGAGACGATTGCCATGGAAGCGGTTTTAGAGCAGGTGCAGAATCCGCAGGAGGAACTTGCGGCTCTTGAAGAAATCCTCAATGGGGCCGGTCAAGTTGTGGTTGACATTTACTCGCGCTACCTCTTTGAGAAGGAGGTCTTTGAGCGGCGTGCAAAGGCGGAACTTTCTGCCGAAGAGTTTTGTGAGATTATGGAGCGCGCCCAAAAAGCGACCTATGGGGATGGGCTGAACCCCGACTATTTGCAAAAGTATATGTGGACATGGAAGCCCCACTACTATCGAAGCGGGCTCTCGTTCTATAACTTCCCCTATGCCTTCGGACTCCTGTTTAGTACGGGCCTCTATGCCATTTACGCGCAGCGCGGCGCAGCCTTTGTCCCCGACTATACGGAACTGTTGGCATCCACCGGGGAGGCCAATGCTGCCGACCTCGCCGCGCGTTTCGGTATTGATCTTCGCAGCCGGAAGTTTTGGGAAGATAGTCTGGCTATGATCGGGAAACAGGTAGACCGCTTCTGCGAACTGGCGTAGCAGCAAAAGTGCCGAGCCAAATGGCCCGGCACTTTTTGTTGAGTAGCGGGGGTAGGATTCGAACCTACGACCTTCGGGTTATGAGCCCGACGAGCTACCTCTGCTCCACCCCGCGTCGATTACTAAAAGAGTATAGCACGATGGCGGGCGGAAGTCAAATGTCGATGGCGTGCGCGCACAACGACATTCTATAGGCGCGCGAGCAGGGCGCTGCGACGGAGGGCGCGCATGCCAAACCAGAGCAGCCCGGCATTGATGCTCCATGCACCCAGCCCCAACAGAAAAACGAAGAGCGGCCCCAGATAGAGCGCGCCTGCGCCCTGGCTGACCATCAGCGCCACGACGGGCAGCACGACAAGGCCGCCGAGTTGGTAGGCTTCTTGGAAGGTATTGACGCGTGCGGAGATCAAGACCGTGAAACCCAGCCCCACGCCTGCCACCGCGGGGGCTACCCACAGAGCCAATATCCACCACATCGCCGTTGGAAAAAAGATATATCCAAAAGTAGGCCATGCGGCGATATTGACGACCACGCTGTAAACGATGAAGCCGCCCCAGGCGACTGCCAGCGCGGGCAGCCACGCCGAAAGCAGCTTGGCAACGAATAACTCGCTGTCGCTGGTGGGCGTGTAGAGCAGCGCCTCCATCGTCTTGCGTTCCTTTTCGCCTGCCAGGCTGTCGGCGGCGACAACGCTGGCGACCATCAGCGGCAAGATGAGATACATGGGAGCGAAATAGTAAACCACCATCAGCACAACCATGCGCTGCAATGGGTCGTAGGGGGCCAGTACCTCTTGAAAGCCGGAAGGGAAACGGCTGAATAGCTCGTCGATGCCTTCGATCGGTTGGGGCAAACCGGCCATCTGCGTGAGCTGTGGCAGCGCGGCAAAAACAGCCGGAAAGAGCAGCGTAAAGAAGAGGGGGACAATGATGAGGGGGAGCATCACGCCTTTGGTACGGGAGAGCACCTTAACGTCTTTCCAGACAATGGCAAAGATGGCGCGCCAATTCATGCGGCCTCCGGGGCTGCTGTATGCAGGGTGAAATAGACATCTTCGAGGGTTGGCGCATCGTGGTTGACGCGATAGAGCCGCACACCGGCACTGACCAGGGCGGTGATGACATCGGGGATTTGCTCGCGCACGATTCCGGCAACGGTCAGCCCGGACGCCTCAAGCACCAGTGGCTTGGAGGTGAAGCGCGCCAGCAGTTCTGCGGCGAGATCGGCCTGGGAGAGGTCGATTTCGAGTGTGAGCCGGATCTCGGAGACGAGATCGCGGGCGAGTTGGCTGGGTGTGCCCAGGGCCAGCACGCGCCCTTTTTGCAGCACTGCGACCCGCTGGCAGAGCTTTTGCGCTTCGTCCAAGTTGTGCGTGCAAAGAAAGATCGTCTTGCCTTCGTCGCGGCTCAGATGCAGGATCAACTCGTGGAGCTGGCGCGTGACAACCGGATCAAGCCCGGCGGCGGGTTCATCCAAGAAGATCAGGTCGGGCTGGTGGACGAGGGCGCGCGCCAGCGCCAATCGCTGTTTCATGCCCTTGCTATAACCCGCCACCCGGTCGTGCATCCGCTCGGCCAGCCCAAAGATGGTCAGGAGTTCGTTGGCGCGGGTGCGGGCGATTGGCCTGGGCAAACCGTAGATGGCGGCATAAACTGCCAGGTTTTCATAGGCAGTCATGCGGTCGTCCAGCGAGGGCGTCTCGGTAAGAACCCCTGTGCGCTGGCGTAATTGTGGCCCCTGGGTGACAGGGTCCAGGCCCAGGACGCGCGCATGACCCTGCGTGGGCTCCAGCAGACCGTTAAGCAAACGGACGGTGGTGGTTTTGCCCGCGCCGTTGTGTCCCAGGAAGCCAAAGATTTCGCCTGCGTTGACCTCTAGGGTGAGGTTGTCCACGGCAGTATGCGTGCCAAAGGTGCGCGTGAGCGCGTCGGTCTGGATCACCACTTCGTTGGTGTGGCTTTTGGAGACGCCGTTGAGGCTTTGGGAATGAAGATATTGATAGGTATAGAGCATAGAAGCGGGCATTTCTACGTCGCACGCAGCCAGATGGTTACGGCAACAGTCACGACAATCGCGAGAATCACACTGGGCAGCATAAACCGACGCAGCGAGGAGGAACCTGTGCTAAAGACCATGACAGACCTGACAATGGTGTTGGAAAGAACCGCCAAGACCACGGACTCGGCGGCAATTTCCAGGCCAACACCGTTGGGTTGGCTGCTCAATTCGGCCATCGATAGGGTAACGGCGTTCACGTCGGCCAGCCCTGCGAAGGCGCTGGAGACATAGAGGCCCACATTGCCAAAATAGAGTTGGGCCGCACTCGATATGAGCAGGGTCAGCGCATAGATCGCGCCAAAGGTTAAGGCCGGTTTGAGTTCAAACGGGTTGGCAATCATGACCTCTTCGCTGCTGTCATCTTTGCGCCTCAGATAGAGGAACGCGGCATAGCCCGCCAGGACCAGGGCGGCGGCAAAGAGGGGCAGCCAGAGAATTGCAAAGAGCGCGCCATTGATGACCGCAATCTGGACAAGCACACGCAAGAACATTATGGCCCAGG
Organism: Caldilineaceae bacterium; assembly: GCA_020846635.1. GTDB lineage: Bacteria > Chloroflexota > Anaerolineae > Caldilineales > Caldilineaceae > QEUY01. Next base: position 69,969 of record JADLDO010000049.1, on the reverse strand, counting down.
CGATGGTAATGGCGATGGCAAAATGTGCGCTGAGGTCTGATTGCTCACGGCTGCGCCGCCCGAAACTCAACGTGACCGCAGTGCTGGAGACCAGGCCGCCCAATAGCCCTGTCAAGGCAATGCCGTGACGGACATTGACCAGCTTCATAAGCACATATCCCATAAAGCTGATGGCGGAGATAAAGACCACCATCAGCCAGATTCGATAGGGATTGAGCGCGTCGAAGGGGGGCGGGCCAAAACTGCGGTCGGGCAGAATGGGCAAAATGATAGCCGTAATGGCGGCAAATTTGAGTGTCGAATAGATGTCTTCGGTGCTCAAGCGATGGACAAAGCCATGCATCTCGCCTTTGAAGGAGAGGAGTACGGTTGCGACGACGGCAATGGCCGCGGCGAGCGAGATATATTGCCAGTAGCAGAGCGCACCGCAGAGGAGTGCAATAAAGGCGGCTACTTCCGAGGTACTGCCATCGCCGCTGAGCCGCATATAGGCCGCAATGATCAATCCACCTATTGCGACGATGACCGCGACCAAAGGCCAGGGCGACTGCATAATGTCGCTGAGCAGCGCACCAGCGCAGCCGGCTAGGGCGATGAGAGAAATCGTGCGGACGCCCGCAAAGAGCCTCATCTCGCGCAGATCTGCCGCGCGTTCGCGCTCCACGCCGATTAGGATGCCAATGAGCAATGCTGCGCCAAAACGATAGAAGAGGTCCGCCTGTACAGTCAACATAGTGTCACATTATACGCTGTTCGCCAGGAGATGACTAGGGCATCGGTGCAATTCTCTCTGACGATTTGCTGTCAAGTGGCTATCGCGGGCAGGGCAGGCGGGGTTTCTCTAGCCTCGGCGCATGATATAGGCAAGGTCGGATGCCATATCGGCCCCCTGGACGCCATAGGTAAAGATCATACGGACATGGCCTTCGGGATCAATGATGGTGACTGCGGAGGTGTGATCGACCAAGTAGCCTGTGTTTTCAGAACCGGGTTGGCGTTCAAAAAAGATGCCGAACTGGCTGGCAACGGGCTGAATATCTTCGACGGTTCCGGTCATACCGATAAAGCTGGGGTCAAAGTAGCCCAAATAGGTCGCGAGCTGTTCGGGTGTGTCGCGCTCCGGGTCAACCGAAATCATGAGCACCTGTACATCGTCGCCGCGATCCACACCCAGGCTTTTCACCATCTGTTGCAGATCGTTGAGCGTGGTGGGGCAGACATCCGGGCAGTAGGTATAGCCAAAGAAGATGGCAACATACTTGCCGCGGAAGTCACTCAGGCTCATGGACTTACCCGTGGAGGTGGGGAGTGTGAAGTCTTCGGCAACGCGTGGCGATTCGAGCAGGATGCCATGCAGTGTGGGCGGGAGATTCCACCAGCCGATGAAGGCGGCGACAAGCAAGGCGACCAGAATCCCACCTGCCCAGGCAAGGCGACGGAGGGCAAAGGGAGGCGTGATGGGAGGGGCCTGGGTAGCAGGGACTTCGACCGGGGTTACTTCAGCAGGGTTGTTGAGTTGTGTCATGATTGGTAAGCGTGAATGTTGTACGCATGAACAAAGAACGTTATCAAGAGTTGCCCGGACGGCAAAGAGAATAATCCTATCTGATGATTATTTATAGTAGAGTTATTATATATAGTATAGGATGGATGCCCCAATTAACAGCCTAATTAAAGCAAGCGCGTTAATATTAACCCTCCCGCGCCCAACGGGCTCCCGTCAGAAGCTTCCAGGAGGGTGTTCACCATGCTAAAAAAAGCGGCCTCGACATCCTGCTCAGATGTCGAGGCCGCTTTTTTATTCGATAGCCATGTCAAACCATCACCAAACGCGCGGCGCGAAGGGGATGCTTTGGGCGTCGCGGATTAGCTGGTACAGCATCGGGCCATAGCTGAGTAGGATCAGGGCGATGGCTCCTGTGACCCAGGGCTGCCAGTTATCCAGCCACGCTGGGGCAGGCTCCTCCTTGAGTGGTTCCGCCACGGGCATTTCGATGGGTTCCTTTAGCTTGCGCCCCGGCAGGAAGACGGTTCCCACGACCACCAGAAAGAAGAGCGTGGCACTGATAAAGAGCAGGGTAATGCCCAAGCCGGATTCGAGCAGATAGGGTCGCCATTCGGGGATCGCATAGGTCGCAGAACCCAATGCGGTGCGGCGTGGCGCGCCATAGTGGAGACCGAGCAGGTGATAGGAATTGGCAAAGAGCGCCATGCCAAAGAACCAGGTCCAAGCCTGGGCCAATGCCAGTTTGGGTGTAAACAGCCTTTTGCCGGTGAGCTTGGGCAGCAGCCAATAGAGGATGCCAAAGAAGGTGAGCGTGGTGGCTGCGCCTACGGTGAGATGGAAATGACCGGGAATCCAGACGGTATTATGCACGACCATATTCATATTGTAGGAGGCATTGGTGATGCCGCTGATGCCGCCAAAGGCAAAGAGGATCGCTGCCAAGTTTTGGGCCGTATACGATGGATTGCCCCAGTTGAGCTTGCGAATCCAGCCAAAGTAGCCTTTGCCGCCGCGCGCACGCGCCCCGATTTCCAGCGAGGCCGTGACGGTGAACGCGGTCAACAGACTTGGGAAGGCGAGACCGAAGGTAATTGTGGCATGGATGATCTTCCAGATTTGGGGGATGCCTGGGTCTGCGAACTGGTGATGGAAGCCAACCGGAACTGATAGGATCAGGAAGAGCCAGAAGACCAGGCGCGCTAACGGTTCGCTAAACATCTTGCCGTTGGTCTGTGCCGGCAGCATGCCATACCACGAGACATAGGCGGGCAGCAGCCAGAAGTAGACGAGCGGATGACCAAAGTACCAAAAGAGCGAACGAGAGAGCAGGGGATCGGCCCCATCTGTCCAGCCTAGCGCACCGGGCAGCAACAAGAAGAGAATTTCGGCGGCTACGCCCAATGTGGCAAGCTGCCACATGACCATTGTGATCAGCGATGCCAACGCCAGAAAAGGGGTGCGGGTACCAGGGTTCTCTTTGCGCCATGCGCCATAGGTAAAGAGCAGCGCCCACCCCACCATCCATGATCCCACAACCACCAGGGTAAGCCCGGCGTAGAATGTCCAGTCGGCAAGCAGTGGGGGATAGAAGGTGTAGAGGACGGTGGCAAGGTTCATCACCAATGGATAGGCAGCAAGTAGCAGCCCCGCGGCCATGACCAGAAAGGCTAGGTTGTTGAGCCAGGGAAAGCGCATGGGGCGCTTGAGGCTGTTGTGTACCACAAAGGTGAAAAAGCCACAGATGAAGAAGGTGGTCCAGATCAGCGCATTGAGCACGCCGTGGATGGTTAACCCCTGGTAATAGCTCTTGATACCGGGGGCGAGATATTGATAGAGGTCGATCCCAGTATGCTCAAGTCCTTGCAGGACACCGAGCCACGCGCCGATGCTCAACGCGCCGATGGCGATGCCGATGTTCCAACCTGTGAGCCGGTTGATGGCCTTATGATCTGCCTCGGTCAGCGGCACAGGCGTTGGCGCTGCTGTGTAGGTCGCCGCCGGCATAGCTTGTACAGACATGGTTACAGACTCCTTATGTTATTTTAATGCACAAAGCCAGAGAGTAGAGGGCCGGCAGCAGCGGTTTCCGCTTCAAGCGCATTGGGGTCTTCCACAATGATACGGCCATACATCGTGTGATGTTGGCTCCCGCAGTATTCATGGCAGACGAAATTATAGGTTCCTGGTTTGTTAAAGGATGTGGTGATTTTGGCGACCTGCCCAGGCAAAATCATCATGTTGATGTTTGTATTGGCAATCTTCACGCCATGTTGCACATCCTGGCTTGTGGCATAGAAGGTGACGGTGGAACCTGCCGGAATGCGAATTTCGTTGGGGGTAAAGCTCCAAATCTGGGCGCGGATGTAGGCTTCATATTTGCCGGGCGCTAATTCGCGCACTTCGGGATTGGCAAAGGGGCTGCCTTCGTTGTGGATCGTGGCGGGGTCGATGCGCTGGTAGACTCCTGGCACTTGAAAGCCGGTAGAAAAGCTAGAGACCAAGACCGTCACAAAGAATATGACCAGCACGACAAGTGAGATCCGCATCCAGATGCCTTCGTAGCGATCTACGTGGAGCATCTCGGCGGTGGCGACTCCGGCTTCACTACCGCTGTGACTCACTTCCAAATTGGGCGTCTCCTGGTGCTCACTCATTGGGCGATCCCTCGCGAAAGCATGGTCATGTAGACACTTGTCCAAAGTGTGATGATGATGACAACATAAACGGCAAGGAGCGCGATCGTACCTTGTGGTGTATCAGGCCCTTTCATGGGTAAATCTCCTTTGGGATTACTTTATTCCGGTTACTCTATTGGATTGTTCTATTTGGGATAGCTCTATTTGGGATAGCTCTATTTGGGATAGCTCTATTTGGGATAGCTCTATTTGGGATAGCATAGGAAAAGATGGGCAGCTTCATATGCATAGCGATTCACGCCCGTACTGTTGCGCGCTTCCTGCGCGACAAGGCTCAGATCGCGCTTGAGGATTTCGACATCCGGTGAGGCTGTGCGATAGACGGCGCGTTGGATGCCCCAACCGTCCACCAAAACAAAGACAGGATCGACTGTATAGCTGCCATCTTCGTCTTGGGCATAGTAGGTGCTAAAGGCCGCGCCAATCACACTTTTCAGTTGGTTGGCGTTTCCGGTCACAAAATGCCACTGGCTTGCTTCTGCGCCCAGCGCGTCTGCATGGGCACGCATGGCTGTGGGCGATGCGTGTTCGGGGTCTACGGCAATGGTCACAAATTGGAGTGGAATGTCACCCATCTCGACTTCCGCCAGGTCGGATTGCAGGGACGCCAGCGTTGCACTGGTGGGGAGACAGGGGCTGGTGCAGCGGCTGTCAATAAAGGTGTAGATTACCAAACTGCCGCGTACATCTTCGTTGGTAAAGCGCTTGCCCTCTTGATCAATGAACGAATAGCCGGGGGCAAGCGTCATCCGCGGCAAGACCCTGATGGGCTGGAAGATCGCAAAAGCCATCACTGCCACAACCGGCAGCGCTAAGAGTAGATACCAGAGGCGTGATGAGGGTCGAAGATCAGCGATCCAGGGAGGTTGTTGAATTTCAGTCGTCATACCGGCACACAATTGCAACCAGCAGAAATAGGTGGAGTGGAGATGATTATTTTGTATGAGGGCAACTCTACCATAGATAGTAGGGAGTGCAAAATGAGCTTTTTTGCGTGAATATTTTCACAAAATTCTGTGTTTACTGTATTTATTCGCTCTTTGAGAGCGCGCGGAAGCTATCTGACTTTTTCCTTGCCCATTCCCGTGGTATGATCCTTATACAATTGGATTTTGCTGCTATGGCGTTGCGAGAGAGCGCTCACCGAACCGCTTTTGAAGAATTGGATGAGCCGCCGAAGGTGCAAGTCTGGGGGAATGCCAGCTACCCAGATGACCCTCTCAGGCAAATGGATCGTACCGTCTAGGCATCTCTGGAGAGCGTTCCGGCAAGACCGGAAACACCGACGGGGCAACTCTCGCTGCACCAGCCATAAGGCACGCAGCCGGAGCAATCTCTCAGGTTTGAGACAGAGCAGACAGGCACTCTATTCGGGGTGCCTTTTTTGTTGTGATCATGCTTGGTTGGCATCATGGTCCGCTCAACAACCGGCACAGGTTGCCAAAGGAGATGTTGTATATGGAGACTACTCTTCAACCCTCGGAAGTTCAATCTAGGGCGATGAAGCGCAGCAATGGCGCGGGGAAGCAGCTCGCTGTGCGTGATCTGCTGGCTCCGCCAGATAGCTTTGTGCATCGCCATCTTGGCCCCAACCCGCAAGATGTAGCGAAGATGCTGGAAACGATTGGGGTGGGGACATTAGACGAGCTGATTGACGCCACCGTACCCACGGCTATCCGGCTGCGTCGCCCGCTGCAACTGGCCGAGCCGCGGCCCGAAAGCGAAGTCCTGGCCGAACTGCGAACAATGGCCGATAAGAATCAACTCTATCGCTCCTATTTGGGCATGGGCTATTATGAGACGCTGACACCTGGGGTGATCCTGCGTAACGTATTAGAGAATCCGGGTTGGTACACGGCTTATACACCCTATCAGCCGGAGATTGCTCAGGGGCGGCTGGAGGCACTGCTCAATTTTCAGACAATGGTTTCGGACTTAACCGGGCTGGACATTGCCAATGCTTCGCTCTTGGATGAGGCCACCGCCGCTGCGGAAGCGATGACCATGTGCAAGCGCGCCCAAAAGCGCGGCCACGCCAATACTTTCTTTGTCTCCGACAAGTGCCATCCGCAAACCATTGCCGTGGTGCAAAGTCGCGCCGAACCGTTGGGGATCGACGTGGTTGTAGGCGATGCCCAGGGCTATGAGTTTGACCAGGAAACCTTTGGCACGCTGGTTCAGTACCCTGACACGGAGGGGAACATTGTCGATTGGCGGGCATTTGTCGAAAAGGCCCATGCGGCAGGGGCGTTGGTGGTCGTGGCGACTGATCTGTTGGCGCTGGCGCTGCTGACGTCTCCCGGCGAGTTTGGCGCAGACATTGCGATTGGTTCAAGCCAGCGTTTTGGCGTACCAATGGGCTATGGGGGGCCTCACGCTGCGTTCATGGCGACACGCGATGATCTCAAGCGGATTATGCCAGGGCGGTTGGTGGGTGTGTCGGTGGATAGTCTGGGCAACCCGGCGTTGCGCTTGGCGCTGCAAACGCGCGAACAGCATATCCGTCGTGACAAGGCGACCAGCAATATCTGCACCGCGCAGGTGCTGCTGGCGATTATGGCTTCGATGTATGCGGTCTATCATGGGCCGGAGGGGATACGGCGTATCGCCGCGCGTGTGCGGCTGCTGACGGCTACGCTGGCCCATCTCTTGCGCCAGTTGGGGTATGAGGTCAACGAGGGGCCAGTTTTTGATACGCTCAAGATTAGCGGGGGGCCATACCGCCAGGCGGAGTTGATCGAAGCAGCAGAGGCGCAGCGGGTGAATTTGCGCGCTTATGCGGATGGCGCGGTGGGCGTGGCATTGGACGAGGCGACCACGGTGGAGGAACTGCGGACGCTGCTTGCCATCTTTGGTGCAGCGGATGTGGTCGGGCTGGAGGAGATCGCGGCAGAGGTCAACGCCGAGTATAGCGCAGCTTTCGCCCGCACCAGCACCTATCTGACGCATCCTGTCTTTAACCGGTATCACACTGAGACGGAAATGCTGCGCTATATCTATCGGCTGCAAAGCCGTGACTTATCGTTGGCACAGGCGATGATCCCGTTGGGGTCGTGTACGATGAAGCTCAATGCCACGACGGAGATGATTCCGATCACCTGGCCCGAATTCGGCAAGCTGCATCCATTTGTGCCGCGCAGCCAGGCGGAAGGGTATACCGAACTCTTTACGCTTTTGGAGGCGGCGCTGGCGGAGATCACAGGGTTCGCCGCGGTTTCGCTGCAACCGAACGCCGGTTCACAGGGGGAGTATGCAGGGCTGCTTGCGATCCGCGCCTATCATCTCAGCCGCGGTGATGACCACCGGCGTGTCTGTCTGATCCCTTCCTCTGCCCACGGTACGAACCCAGCCAGCGCGGTGATGGCAGGGATGGAGGTGGTGGTCGTTGCCTGTGACGAGCGGGGCAACGTGGATCTGGACGATCTGCGCGCTAAGGCTGCCCAGCACAGCGACAATTTGGCGGCCATTATGGTCACCTACCCTTCCACGCATGGTGTCTTTGAAGAAGGCATTGTCGAACTCTGCCGTATTGTGCATGAGCAGGGCGGGCAGGTCTACATGGATGGGGCGAATATGAATGCACAGGTCGGGCTGTGCCGTCCCGGCGATATTGGGGCCGATGTCTGTCATCTGAATTTGCACAAGACCTTTTGTATTCCGCATGGCGGTGGTGGGCCTGGGATGGGGCCGATTGGGGTTGCTGCCCACCTCGCACCTTTCCTGCCAGGGCATCCGCTGGTGGAGGGTGTGGGCGGCGAGCAGGCTGCGGCGACGGTTTCGGCTGCGCCGTGGGGCAGCCCCAGCATCCTGCCGATCTCCTATGCCTATATTGCGATGATGGGAGCCAGCGGGCTCACGGAGGCGACCCGGATCGCCATCCTCAATGCCAACTACATTGCGGCTCGGCTTCAGCCCCACTACCCGGTTTTATATCGCGGGGATCATGGCTATGTGGCGCATGAGTGCATCGTGGATGTGCGCCCGCTGAAGGAGGCGGGGATTGAGGTCGATGACATTGCCAAGCGGCTGATGGACTATGGCTTCCATGCGCCGACGATGTCCTTCCCGGTGCCGGGGACGCTGATGATTGAGCCGACGGAGAGCGAATCGCTGGCGGAGATCGACCGCTTCTGTGATGCGATGATTGCGATTCGCGAGGAGATTCGGGCAATAGAGAGTGGCGCGGCAGACCCGGAGCAGAATTTGCTCAAGGGCGCACCGCATCCGGCGCAAGTGGTGAGTGCCGATGTGTGGGATCGGCCTTACAGCCGTGAGGAGGCTGCCTATCCCACGGCGTTTAGCCGGGAATTCAAGTTCTGGCCCGCGGTGGGACGCATTGACAGTGTCTATGGCGACCGCAACTTGATCTGCACCTGCCCGCCGATTGAGGCGTATGCATAGGTAGACGTACTCGACATAACCTTCCCGGAGGCCCAGGGCCTCCGGGAAGGGAGCTTACTTGCCTGAGTTTGCCCGCCAATCCTGGATCGCTTGGGCGTGGATTGGGTAGTGGCTGTAGGTGTCGAGGCGCAGGCGACGCCGGAAACGGGTTTCGCGTGTGAATTGATCTTCGGGCACGCTTTGGACGTAGTCGATGAGGCGGCGATGGATGTTGTCCTGCTGTGCCAGCACTTCGGCCAGTGAAAGCGCGTGTTTCTGTTCCATCATCAGTGCATTGAAGGCGTCGATGCCGCCGTATGTTATTGAATAGCGCGGTGGTCTGCCTCCTTCCAAGATGTGTGGGAGATGCTTTAGGGCCTCCTCCTCCCAGACACTCACATGGGCAATAATCTCTCTGACCGACCAATCGCCTGTGACGCCTGGTTCCTGCATCTGCGCGTCTGATAGCCCTGCATACGATTCCTTAAACGACGTCCACGCTTTATCCAGTCGATTTAGAAGTTGTTGTTTGTCCATGATCTAGAGGTTGCTGCCTCCCGCCCAAGTAGATTGCTCTCAACGATTGCCTTTAGGGCTATCAGTTTATCATGGACCGCAGGGCCGCGCATGCCGATTCTTGCTGTGCTTAGTCACGCAAGTGGCGCGGCGCGGGATTTTTTCTATGCTACAATACCCCTGTTAAGCACACAGCCGGTGAGTGCTGTGATGAAGGGAGCATAGCAAGTATGAACGAAGCGAAGCCGACAGCTCAGGAACTCCAGGAGGCTGAGGGTCGGACATTATCGGATTTGATCGGGCCTGGGCTGAAGGTGCTTTTTGTGGGCATCAATCCCGGTCTGTGGTCGGGTGCTACGGGGCGACACTTTGCGCGGCCAGGCAACCGCTTTTGGCCCGCGCTGCATTTAGGTGGCATCACGCCGCGGCGGCTGCAGCCCGCAGAGGAACAGGAATTGTTGGATCTAGGCTATGGCATTACGGGCATGGTGCGCCGCGCCACTGCCACCGCGCAGGAACTCAAGCCGCACGAATATCGTGAGGGGGCGCGGCGGCTGGAGGAGACAGTCCGTACCTACCAGCCTAAGCTCGTCTGCTTCCTGGGCATCGGTGCCTACCGCACCGGCTTTGGGCGACCGAAGGCGCAATTGGGTCTTCAGGACGAGACGATTGAGGGCGTGCCTGTGTGGGTGCTGCCCAACCCAAGCGGGCTGAATGCCCATTTCACAATGGATGACTTCGGCCGGTTGTTCGCTGAGGTGCGGCAGGCAGTAGAGGCGATGTGAGGCCGCCCAGGGCGATTCGTTGGCCTGGCGGCCTCTGCTTTTGTGGATATTGGCTTGTGTACGTCGTGGCTCAAGGACTAGCATTGATTGAAATGCTGGGCAGGTAGAGTGGAACCTGAGCATCGGTGGCTGATGAGAAGGTGTAATTGGGCATTATCTGCTGCCAGCTATCCCCACTGTCCATGCTAGCCCACAGCCCATCGTTTTTGCCCCAGAGGATGCGACCTGGTGTGCCATAGTCGGGCGCGAGCAACTGCCCCGGTGTTGATGCAAGCTCTGTCCAGCTATCGCCACCATTCTCAGAGCGAAATAGCCCTTGATCACAGCGTAGAAAGAGCACTTGCGTGCGCGCCGGATGGGCCATGAGTTGGAGAAGGGTATCTTCTGTGCCTGGTTGGCCCAGGTCGCAGGGCTGCTGCGCCCAGTTGACCCATTGCTCACCGCCATTATCGCTGCGCTTGCCATAGCGGGGGGCTGTGAAGGAGTAGTCGAAAGGCGAAATTCCGTATGCGCGTGCCGCATCCTCGGCGTCCAACACCAGGTCAAACACCGGGAACTCCCTGGCTGACCAAGAGCCGCCGCCATCGTCGCTTTGTAGCCAGGTTGCGTTGTCACGCTGTGGGTAGGAACCGTGAGCATAGACGCGCTCAGCAATCACGGGCGACGGGATCACTTGAGAGGTGAACGAATTGGATGGGCCACCGAATGTGCCGGATTCCTGCCAACTGATGCCTGCATCGCGGCTGATCAAAAGGCGAGAATTGTAGAGGCTGCCACCGAACGGCATATGGATGATACAGGTATGCACCAGGTAAAGCCGGGCCGGATTGGTGGGCGAGGCAACCGGGCCAAAGAAGCTGGTTGATCCGCTGCACTGTTCCGGCGGGAATGTCTGCTGCGCCCAACTTTGCCCATTGTCGCCAGTGCGATAGAGGCCAGTTACTGAATCATCGGCTGCCGCAACCAACATTCGGGTTGGCAAGCCCGGCTCTGTGCGCGGTGCCAACCCGATGTTCGGGGGCGAAATTGAATTCTCTGTGACCCACGGGGCGGTTGACACCTGTTGCCAAGCCTGCCCGCCATTGGTTGTGTAGACGGGTATGGGGTTGTACCAAAGCGACAGCAGGAGGGTATCTGACAGGGCGCTGGAGGTTGCTATACCTGCCACCCTGGGGATAAGCGCCAATTCAGCGTTCACATTGCCTGTCACCGCGCCTGCTGTCACCGTGACCAACGTAGCTGACCCCAACTCCGTCTGGTTGTCATAGTATTCAGGCCAATGGACTTCATACTCATCGCGAATCAGGAGCCGGTAATTCCCTGGCAGCAAGTGGCTCAGTGTGTAATCGCGCTCATCCTGTTGAGAAAGCGTGATCCGGCTCGGAACCAACCGGCCTTCGTCATCATACACTTCAATCAGTGGCTTCGGCCATATCCTGTGGTTGCTGGATGTTACAGTGCCCGTGATGTGACCACCGAGGGTCAGCGCGAAGTCAACATTGTCGATGTAGACACCCGTGGCTACCTGGATGGGCTGCGCCTCTGTTAGCCACTGTGTATTCGGGTAATAGGCTCCCACATAATAGCTATCCGAATCCGCAGGGCGGACGCCAAGTTTGTAGGTGCCGGAGACAATCCCCGTTATATCATAGCTGCCGTTGTCGTCGGCTGTGATGAAACTATGTTCTGGGACTGGCTCACCGGCAGGGGTATAGAGCGCAAGCACCATTCTATCAAGCGGCTGGTTGCTTTCTGCGGAGAGCACCTGCCCGCTGATCTGCCCGCCCAGGGCAAGCGAGGCATCGATCCCGCTGACAACTGCGTTGGTTGTCAACGTGACAAGGGATGCCTCTTCAAGAGTATCGGTATTGTCGTAATATTCCGATAGATGCATTCCACCCGATTGGAAGCGGACTTTGAACGTAGCAGTAACAATGTCGAACTGGTTGAGAAACGACTCTGTGACCGTATAACGGCCCGAACTGTCGGTTATGGCAACATCAAAGACGCCAGGGAAGTAGGGGTCTATCAATTGAATTTGGACATTGGGAACGGGAGAGCCTTCTACGTCCGAGGTAACACGCCCGCTGAGGATGACATCATCGCTTTGGGCGAGGGTGGGCAGTGCGGTGAGATAAAGTGCTGCCAGAGCTAATAGGGCAATCCATAGGCTGAGTGCGAGCGGGTGTGCGAACCGAAGGGTTTTCACAAGGGTCTCCTGGCATGATACTATCTATCTTTGCTGGTCACTGTCTTTCATTCAGGTTCACGTTCTCTTTGCAAAGAATTTTATCATGTTGCTCACCATTACGACCACCCACGAACCGGCTACCGATCTTGGCTATTTGCTGCACAAAAATCCAGCAAGGGTGCAGAGCTTTACCCTTGCCTTTGGAGAGGCGCATGTCTTTTATTCGGAAGTTGGCGAGGAAAAATGCACCGCCGCGCTGCTGCTCGATGTAGACCCGGTGGGGTTGGTGCGGCGCGGCGGTGCAAGCGGTTTTGGGTTAGAGCAATACGTCAATGACCGCCCGTATGCTGCCTCCTCATTTCTAAGTGTCGCTATCTCGCAGGTCTTGGGGTCAGCGTTGCAAGGACGCTCGAAGGAGCGACCCGAACTGGCTGGACAGGCGATCCCGCTGGAAGCAAGGATCAGTGCGTTGCCCTGTCGTGGCGGCGAAGAAGTACTGCGATCATTGTTCGAGCCGCTGGGCTATACGCTGACCAGTCGACGTTATCCGCTTGATGCAACATTCCCATCATGGGGTGCTAGCTCTTATTATACGGTGACGCTGGCGCATAGGATACGGTTGAGTGCGCTGCTGGCGCATCTTTACGTGCTGGTTCCGGTGTTGGATGATGACAAGCACTATTATGTCGGCGACGGCGAGGTGGAAAAGCTGTTGCGGCATGGCGAGGGGTGGTTAAGCGCGCATCCCATGCGTGAACTGATTACACGGCGCTATTTGCGTCATCAGCGCAGCTTGATGCGCTCGGCGTTGGCGCAATTGGTCGAGCCGGAAACACCGCAGATCGAAGAAGTCATTCTTCAGCATAATCTTGAAGAAGCAAAGGTTGAGGAGAAGATCAGCCTGCACCAGCAGCGGCTGGCTGCCGTCCTGGCTGCGCTCAAAGAGAGTGGCGCGCGGCGGGTCGTTGATCTGGGCTGCGGGGAGGGGCGGCTCTTGAGTCTATTGCTTCAGGATGGGCAGTTTACAGAGATCGTTGGCATGGACGTTTCCTATCGCACGCTGGAAATTGCCGCCGAACGGCTCAACCTTGAGTATCTGCCGCCGCTGCAACGCGAGCGTATTCGCCTGCTGCATGGCTCGTTAATGTACCGCGATGCACGCCTGCATGGCTTTGATGCCGCGGCAGTGGTCGAAGTGATCGAGCATCTGGACACGCCCCGCCTGGCCGCGTTTGAGCGTGTGCTTTTCGAGTTTGCACGCCCACAAACGATTGTCCTCACAACGCCAAACGTCGAATATAACGTTCTATGGGAGTCGCTGCCTGCCGGGAGCTTTCGTCACCGCGATCACCGTTTCGAGTGGACGCGCGCCGAGTTTGCGGCGTGGACGCAGGAAATGTGTGAGCGGTTTGGCTATCAGGTACAGGTTTTGCCGGTTGGGCCGGAGGATGCGCGGGTGGGCGCACCGAGCCAGATGGCGATCTTTGAGGCGCATGTAAAGGAGATACCGCGCGAACATGATTCTCAAGAGAGCTAAGCAGGTGAGGCATGACAGAGATACGGATTCCTGATTTTTGTCTTGTCGTGCTGATTGGTGCGTCGGGCAGTGGCAAATCGACCTTTGCCGCCACCCATTTCCTGCCTACGGAGGTCATTTCGTCCGACTTTTGCCGGGGGCTGGTGGCGGACGATGAGAACGATCAGGCGGCGACGACCGATGCGTTTGCGCTGCTGCACTATATTGCTGCCAAGCGGCTGGCGCGCCGGAAGCTGACCGTAATCGACGCCACCAATGTGCAGCCTGAGGCACGCAAGCCGCTGATCGCGCTGGCGCGCGAGTACCATGCGCTGCCTGTCGCCATTGTTCTCGATGTTCCCGATCGGGTCAGTGCTGAGCGCAACGAGCGACGTGCGGATCGAGCGTTTGGCATGCAGGTCATCCGTCGCCAGCGCAGTGATCTCAAGCGTTCGCTGCGTCATTTGCAGCGTGAAGGCTTTCGCCGCGTGGCTGTGCTGCATGGCGAGGAGGAGGTCGCCAATGCCGTGGTCATGCGCGAGCCGCTCTGGACGGATAGGCGCGCTGATCATGGCCCCTTTGACATCATCGGCGATTTGCATGGCTGTTTTGACGAACTTGTGCTGCTGTTGGAGCAGCTTGGATACACTGTGGATGTAGAAAATTTTCACACCGCGCCGCCACAAGGACGTACAGCCATTTTCCTGGGCGATCTGGTGGATCGCGGCCCTAAGATTGTGCAGACGCTCAAGCTGGTGATGAATATGGTGGAAGCGGGAAGCGCGCTCTGTCTGCCTGGCAACCATGATAACAAGCTGATGCGCGCCTTGAATGGCAGAAAAGTCCAGGTAACACATGGGCTGGCGGAGTCGCTGGCCCAACTGGCGGGCGAAACTCCCGAATTCCGCGAGCAGGTCGCCAAGTTTATTGACTCGTTGATCAGCCATTATGTGCTGGACGACGGCAAGCTGGTTGTTGCCCATGCGGGGATGAAGGAGAGCATGGCTGGGCGCGCGTCGGGCGCAGTGCGTGATTTTGCGCTCTATGGCGAGACGACGGGCGAAATGGATGATCTTGGCCTGCCGGTGCGGCTCAACTGGGCGGCGGAGTATCGCGGCGCGGCGATGGTTGTTTATGGACATACGCCTGTAGCGCGGCCCGAATGGCTCAATCGCACGATCAACATCGATACTGGCTGTGTCTTTGGTGGGGCGCTTACGGCCATGCGCTATCCTGAACGCGAGTTTGTCTCGGTTCCGTCGCTGGCAACCTATGCCGAGTCGGCGCGTCCTTTCCTGTTGGAAGCAACGCAAGCGCCCCCATTGAGCGCACAACAGCAGGTGGATGATCTGCTGGAGATTGCGGATGTGACCGGCAAGCGCCAGGTGGAGACGCGCTTGCGCCGGACGATCACGATTCGCGAGGAAAACGCAACCGCTGCGCTCGAAGTCATGAGCCGCTTTGCCGTTAACCCCAAGTGGCTGGTCTATTTGCCCCCCACCATGTCACCTGTCGAGACAAGCAAACTGCCCGATCTGCTGGAGCATCCGCACGAAGCCTTTGGCTATTATCAGAGTCAGGGTGTGCCGCGGGTCATCTGCGAGGAAAAGCATATGGGGTCACGCGCGGTGGTGGTCGTTTGCCGCGATGAGGATGCGGCGCGGCGTCGTTTTGGCGTGACTGGGGAGGGGAGAGGCGTGGTCTACACGCGCACAGGGCGGCGTTTCTTCAATGAAGGCGCGCTGGAAGCGGCGTTCTTGGCGCAAGTAGCGGCGTCCATCGAGACAGCCGGGCTGTGGGAGGAGTTTGGCAGCGAGTGGATGCTGCTCGATTGCGAACTGATGCCCTGGTCAGCAAAGGCGCAGGAACTGTTGCAGACGCAGTACGCAGCGGTCGGCGCGGCGGCAGGGGGCGCGCTGCATGATGCGCTGGGGGTATTGCACACTGCCTCTGCACAGGGCCATGATGTTGCGCGCTTGCTGGAACGATATGAGAGACGTGCCGAGCAGGTAAGCCGCTATGTCGATGCCTATCGACGCTACTGCTGGGAGGTACATTCGCTTGACGATTTGCGTCTTGCCCCGTTTCATCTGCTGGCGAGCGAAGGCGCGGTCCATATTGACAAGAGCCATCGCTGGCACATGGAGACGCTGGCAAAGCTGCAAGGTGATTTGCTCTATCCAACGGCATACCGCTTTGTCGATGTGAATGACGCTGATAGTGTGGCGGACGGGGTGCGCTGGTGGGAGGAATTGACGGAGCGGGGGGGAGAAGGGATGGTCGTGAAGCCACTTGATTTTGTGGCGAGTGGGGCACGCGGGCTGCTGCAACCGGCGCTGAAGGTGCGCGGGCGTGAGTATCTGCGCATTATCTATGGGCCGGAATATACCGCGCCTGATCAACTTGAGCGGCTGCGTGCGCGCGGGCTCAGCGCCAAACGCTCGTTGGCGTTGCGCGAGTTTGCGCTCGGTATTGAGGCGATGGAACGCTTTGTGCGCCATGAGCCGCTGCGCCGTGTGCATGAATGCGTTTTTAGCGTGCTGGCGCTGGAGAGTGAGCCGGTTGATCCGCGGTTGTAGCCTGCCGCGTCATTCTGAACGTAGTGAAGAATCCCCCTGCTTCTGTGCCAGCCCCTCGCGGTCACGCTTGGGCAGCCCTTTGACCACTAGCTCATAGGAGTGGGCGATCCATTCGAGGATTTCGCTGTCGGGGATGGAGCCATCCACCACGACGGTGTTCCAGTGCTGTTTGTTGAGGTGATAGCCCGGTTTCACAGCGGGGTAGGTATCGCGCAGCATGGTTGCCAAGATGGGGTTGCATTTGAGGCTGACCGAGAGGGGAGGCTCCGGCGAAACCAGGGCAAACATTTTGCCGCGCACCTTATAGACCAGCGCGCCAGGGCCAAAGGGTTCTTCCTCGCGCGCTTCAGGATAGGCCAGGAGCGTCGCGCAGAGTTCCTCCAGGGTCATGGCGTTAGTCTCCACTGAGAGCGACTGCGTTGGGGCGCTGTCGTACGATCCAGAGCATCGCCACCAGCAGCACGAGGCTAAAGAGCAGCCCTCCGGCACTGATACCGACAATGCCGCCATAGGTAAAGAGCGCACCGACGCTCAAACTGCCGATACCCGATGCCAGCGAGATCATGGTTTCGCTGGCCCCTTGCACGCGCCCGCGTTCAACAGGCTTGAGTGCGGCTGAAAGCAGCGTCGAACCGGCCACAAAGCAGAAATTCCAGCCAAGCCCCAAGAGAAAGAGCGAAGCAGAGAGCAGCCATAGATTCGAGGCTAGGGGTGTCAGGATGGCAGCAAGGATCAAGACCAACCCGCCCACGCCGATCATGAGCGTGGCACTGGTGCGGTCGATCAGCCAGCCGGTGAGACCCGCAAGGCCAAACATGCCCAGCGTATGCGCCATCAGCACCCAACCAATGTCATCCGTGGTATAGGTGAGCTTTGCCATGTGCAGTGGTGTGATCACCATGATGGTGGTCATTACCAGTTGGCCTACGGTCATCGAAATGAGGGAAAGGCGAACATTCCAGTCGGCAAAGATAGTGCGTAAGGGGCGGGCATCTTCGGGCACGTCATCAACGGGTTTGGGCAACTCCGCTTCCAGCGCGCGGCCCACAAGCATGGGATCGGGGCGCAAGAAAAGCGCGGTTACCATAAAGGCAAGATAAAAGAGAAACGCACCGACAAGGAAGGGGCCCATTTCGCCCATGATGCCGAAGCGAATGGCAAGTTGCTCGGCAGGAGCCAGGAGACGCGGACCCACGACAGCCCCAATGGTACCGGCAAAGACGACCAGGCCAATGGCTTTGGCGCGGCGGTCGGACGTTTCTACTTCGGCAGCCGCAAAGCGCGCCTGCTCGCCGATGCCGCGCCCCATCCCGGCGATCAATACGCCCAGCAGAAGGCCGAACAACGATTCCCAACCGATGGCTAGGGCAGAAAGAACGGTGCCGATTGTGCAGAGCAAAAAGCCCAGGGAAAGGCCAAAGCGCCGCCCAACTTTATCCATGAGCCAACCAACGGGATAGGCTGCGACGGCGCGCCCAATGAGGGTGACGGTAGCAGGCAGCCCCGCCACCGCGTCGCTGCGTCCTAACTGCACTACTACGATAGGCAGGATGCCGAAGGTGATGATTTGGGCTGCGCTAAAGAGGCTTTGGCCCGCGAAAAGCATATAGACCAAGCGGCGGCGCACTGAGGCAGGAACTGGGAGCGGATCAGACGTAGGTAGGTGTGTGGTGGTTGTCATGACGATATTGTATCATTATTGCTGTGCCATGCGAATTGGCGTGACAATCATACAAATGTCCCGGAGCATTTTGAGAACTTTTTTCGTATAATAGGGTGTATGGGACGATTCAGGTAAGTGACTATATGATAGTAAAACCAGGCGACGTCATGCCGTAGGCATCTCTCTGCCAACGTACTCCAGATAGACCCCTACGGGGTGACAAGGTCTAGTCAATTTTCATGGTGCAATCTACTTAAAGGTTAACATCAGGCTAACATCACAGAGGAGAGAAATGAAGAGTAAGGGAATCCGGCAGTGGGCTGTTGGGCTTTGGATTGTGAGCGCGCTGCTGTTGGCAGCGTGTAGTGCGGCAAGCCCTATGTCAAATGAAAGCGCCGCGCCCGCTGCAGGGAGCGCGTCGAGCAATGATGCGGTTGCACAGGCGCCAGGCAGCGATGGTACGGCTGAAAGCAATCGCAAGATTATCGCCCGCGCCAGCTTGGAACTTGTGGTGGCAGACACACAAGCCGCAGTGGATGAGATCGGTACATTGATGGAGGGGTTGGGTGGCTATGTCTCTACCTCCAATTTGTATCGCTCGACTTGGGGCAGCGGCGAGGCGCTGCGTGGCACAATCACGTTGCGCGTGCCGTCGGAGAATTTAGAGGCGGCGCTGGACGCATTGGCTGAACTGGCGGTGACGGTCGATTCGCGTTCGCTCAATCGCGAAGATGTGACCGACCAATACAGTGATGTCGACGCGCAGATTCGCAATTTGGAGGCGACGGAGCAGGAGTTGCTTGCCATGTTGGAGGAGGTGCGCGAACGTCCTAACTCGACCTCTGAGGATATCATGTCAGTCTATCGCACGCTGACCGAGGTGCGTGGCGAGATTGAGACCCTGCGCGGGCGCAAGAATATGTGGGACAACCTGATCTCACTGTCAACAATTGATGTGACGTTGACTCCCGATTCGGCGAACCTGCCGGTGGTCGAGGAAGGTTGGCGACCCGCTGGTGTGGCTCGTGAGGCCCAGCGTGCGCTGGTGAGCGCGGTACAGGTGTTGGGTAATATGCTGATCTGGTTTGGCCTCTTTGTTCTGCCGTTGTTGATTTTAGCCTTGATCCCGCTTGCCATTGCGGCCTGGCTGCTGCGCTGGGTTTTGCGCAAGCTGAGCAAGCCCAAGCCGCGGTTGGCGTCGGCCCCACCTCCTGCGCCCAGCGCGTAAGGGGGCGGTTGTTGGGTAGTTACTGATGAAGAGAGGGCTGGCGATTTCGCCGGCCCTTTTTTGTTCTCATCTTGTTGCAGCATTTGCCCGCTACGGATTGAGGGAGGATAATAACCGGGCGATCAGCCACGGTGATTCGGGCATGAAGTAGCTGATCCTTGCTTTCCTCGCGGTTTATTCTATGGCGGTAACCTCACATGGAACTCACATGGCTGTTTATCATTATCCAATTGATCCTTCTCGAAGGGCTTCTTTCCATCGACAACGCGGCTGTCCTGGGCGCGATGGTTGCCCCTCTGTCGATGGATGAGCCGATCCCCTGGCCTTCATGGCTGCGAGGATTAGGTCACATGCTCGACCCGCTGTTGGGGGGACAGCAGATGGCAGCCCTCAAAGTCGGGCTGCTGGGTGCGTATCTAGGCCGAGGCACGATGTTGATGGTTGCGCATCAGATTGTGCGCTATCCGTGGCTGCAACTCGTGGGCGGGGCCTACCTCATCTACTTGGGCATTGAGCATCTGGCGATGCCTGGAGAGCTAGACGCCGGTGATGATCATGCGGACTCGAGAACACAGCTTCAAGGGTTCTGGCATGTGGTACTGATGGTAGAATTGGCCGATCTGGTCTTTAGTCTGGATAACGTGGTGGCGGCAGTCGCCCTCTCAGATCAGATTTGGGTCGTGCTTGTCGGTGTCGGATTAGGGATTTTGGCGCTGCGGTGGGCTGCGGGATTTTTCTCGATCATGGTGGATCGTGAGCCGGTTCTGCTGCATGCAGCTTATGTGCTGGTGCTGGTCATTGGCCTGCGCTTCTGTCTGGAGCAGTGGCTGGACCTTGAGATTCCGGCGGCAGTCCAGTTTGTTGTCTCGCTCAGCATCTTGGGGCTGGCGCTGCTCTACGCGCATTGGTCGCCGATGCGCTGGCTGCACCCGCTGGTACACTGGGTCCGGCGCATGCTTCATCGAGGCATGACGCTCGTCAAGCAGGTCGTCACCTTGCGTTCTTGGAGTGGGGTAGAGGCGGAAGGCGGCAGAGAGAGGGGCTAGGGGGCATCTCGCCGGGAGCCGCAGAGAGAATATCTCCCCTCTCTGCGGCTCCCGGCGAGATATTTTTTTCCTTAGGCTAACCCGACCGCGGCCAGGATATAGTCGAGGAGGCCGAAGAATTGGAAGATGGCGATGACGACGACGGCAATGAGCAACCGCCGCGTCCAGATGGCGGCGTTTTGGCTGCGCGTGGCAAAGCGAGCCGCCAGCCACGCGCCGATGCTTTGTCCCAATGCCACCAACAGCCCCGGCCCCCACTCAATCAAGTTTTCGTTGACAAAGACCACCATCGCCACCAGCGTCACCACAAGGACCAAGATCAACTTGATGGCGTTGGCATGGGCGAGGCTGTAGTTCATCCCCAAGACCAGCGCAGCCAGGGTCAGCACACCCACGCTGGCCTGGATAAAGCCACCATAGAAACCAATCCCGATGAAAATTAAGAGAATCCAGATACTGGGTCGCCCTTCGCTCACCTCTGAGTGTTGGCGCAGCCATTTCTCCGGCTCAAAGAGAATGACAAAGAGCATCACGACCATAATGACACCAATGATGATGTCCATCTGGGCTTCACCCAGGCTGGAGGCAGCCCAGGCCCCGGTAAGGGCTCCGGGAATTGCGGCGATGATCAGCCAATGGCTGCTGCTGAGGTTGAGTTTGCCGCTGCGATAGAAGGTGGTTGCGCCAACAATGTTCTGCATGACCACGCCGACACGATTGGTGGCATTGGCGACATTGGAAGGCAGCCCCAGAAAGACCAACATCGGCAGCGTAATCAGCGAGCCGGAGCCCGCCAGAGTGTTGACGATGCCTGCCAGGATTCCGGCGAGAATCGCCAGCGGATAGATATACCAGTCTAACATTGATTTACCGCCTATAGGGTGGGGACCAGTTGGGCGAGACGATCCACCATGCGCTCTAGGTCGTGCATATGGGTTGCAATGCTAAAGCGAATGTGACCTTCGCCCGCAGCGCCAAACGCGATGCCTGGGGTGGAGGCGATCAGCGCCTTTTCTAACAGGATATTGGCAATCTCCAGAGAATTCTTTTGGGTTGCTGTGAACTTGGGGAAGACATAGAAGGCCCCCTCGATGGGGGCACATTCGATCCCCGGAATCTCCTCCAGCGCATCTAAAACAAACTTGCGCCGCTCGGCATAGGCTGCCGTCATGGCGTGGACAGCATCTTGCGGACCGTTGAGCGCCGCCGCCCCGGCTGCCATTGTGAAGCTGGCGGCAGAAGTGACCGTCTGCGTCTGGTAGGTGCGCGCCAACTTGATCACGGGCGCAGGGCCAGCCAGCCAGGCCAGACGCCAGCCGGTCATGGCATAGGCTTTGCTAAAGCCGTTGACGATGATGGTGCGCTCGGCCATGCCCGGTTCGGCGGCGAGGCTGGTATGAACAGCACCGTCAAAGAGAATATGCTCGTAAATTTCGTCGCTCATAACATAGAGGTCATGCTCGGTTGCCACCTGGACGAGCGCGTCGATCTCGGCGCGTGTCAAGACGCGTCCGGTTGGATTGTTGGGGCTGTTGACCATGATCAACTGGGTGCGCGGTGTGATGTAGCGCTCCAGAAGTTCGCGTGTAATCGTGAAGTTGTCACTGCTGGGCAGGGGCACGCGCACAGGCACGCCCTTGTTGAGTTCCACCATGGGCGCATAGCTGACCCACGACGGGTCTAGTACCAAGACCTCGTCGCCTGGGTTGAGCGTTACTGCCAGGGTAACGTAGATGGCCCATTTGCCGCCGGGGGTCACGACGATTTGGTTGGGCGTGATGTGGTGGACATTGTTTTCGCGCTTGAGCTTGGCAACGATGGCTGCCAGCAGGTCGGGTGTGCCAAAGGAGGGCGGGTAGTGGGTGTCCCCCGCAAGGATGGCCCGATAGCCTGCGTCGATAATGTGTTGGGGCGTGTTGAAATCCGGCTCACCCCCTGCCAGGTTGACAATATCCTTGCCCGCGGCGGCCAGTTCGCGGCCCTTTTGCATCATGAGGGTCGTCGGCGATGCGGGTACGCTTTCGATCAGATGGGATAGGTTCTTCATTGGTTCCTCAGAGGGTAAAAAAGGGATGAGTTATGAAGGATGAAGGATGAAGGATAGCCTGTCTTTCATAATTCATCCTTCATCCCTCATCCTTTATGATAAGACTGCGGCGATGGCGTCGCAGAGATAGTCCATGCTGGCTTCAGAGAGGCCGGCGACGCTGATACGCCCGGAGCCAACGATATAGATCGCATAGTCATCGCGCAGCGCCTTCACCTGATCGGGGTTGAGCCCGGAGAAGGAGAACATGCCGCGCTGGCGGGCGATGAAGGAGAAGTCGCGCTCTACACCTTTTTCGTTGAGCGTCTCCACTAAGAGGTGTCTCATGCCGTTGATGCGGTCACGCATCTCACCGACTTCGCGTTCCCATTGTGCGCGCAACTGCGGGTCGTTGAGGATCGTCGCCACAATCGCGCTACCGTGGGCAGGGGGATTGGAGAAGTTAGCGCGGATCGCCTGTTTGACATGGCTCAAGAGCGTTTGCGCCGTTTCCTCGTCCTTAGCGACCAGGGTGAGCGCGCCAATACGCTCGTTATAGAGGCCAAAGTTTTTGGAATAGGAGTTGGCGACGAGAAATTCGACGCCTGCGTTGGCAATGGTATGCAGACCCAGCGCGTCCTCCTTGAGGCCGTCGGCAAAGCCTTGATAGGCAAAGTCGATGAGGGGCAGCAGCTTGCGCCGCGTAACGACTTCTGCCACGGCTTGCCATTGGGCGGGGTTGAGGTCAACGCCGGTTGGGTTGTGACAGGCTCCATGCAACAGCAGCACATCGCCCGCAGGAATCTCATTCAGCACTGCCAGCATCGCATCAAAATCGAGATCGTTGCTCTGGGCGTCGAAGTAGGGATAGCTCTTGACCTCTAGCCCTGCCGATTGAAAGACGCTGGGGTGGTTGGGCCAAGTGGGGGTGCTGATCCAGACGCGCGTGCCCTTCATCAACTTGGCAATGGTGTCGGCTGCGACGCGTAAGGCCCCTGTGCCACCGGGAGCCTGGGCCGTGGCGGCGCGCTGGCTGCGGATGATCTCATGGTCAGGACCAAAGAGCAATGCCTGCGTGGCCGCGTTAAAGGCGGGTGAGCCGTCGATGGGCAAATAGGTCTTGCTCTTTTCACTCTGGAGCAGGCGCGTTTCTGCTTCCTTCACCGAAGCGAGAATGGGCGTATTTCCCGTTTCATCCTTATAGACACCAACGCCGAGGTTAATTTTGTTGGGATTGGGGTCTTTGCGAAAGGCTTCGGTCAGGCCCAAAATGGCATCCGGTGGAGCAGGTGTAAATTGTTCAAACATGGTTGTTCTTCCTGGTTAGCAGGTGGGCAGTCACAGGGTTTGGTTCCTGGGCGCGGGAAATCGGCCACGCTAAACGCATATCGTACACGATCTATGCGGAAAGTGGAGATTTTCAGACAAAGAGATCGACTAACGCAAACTGGTTCACGTCCACCAGTCCTTTGTCGGTCAATTTGAGTTCAGGAATGACTTCAAGGGCCATAAAGCTCATTGCCATAAAGGGGTCATTGAGGGGAGATCCTTGCGCTTTGGCCGCGGCGCGCAGTGCTGCATAGGCCGCGGCGATCGTGTGGATTGGCTGGTCGCCCATAAGACCGGCGATGGGGAGGGGTAACTTCGCCATGATCTGATCACCCAAAGCGACCACCAATCCACCCCCCATTTCTTCTACGGCATGGGCTGCGGTCATCATGGATAGATCGTCGGCACCGATCACGACGAGGTTGTGATGGTCGTGGGCCACGCTGCCCGCCATCGCCCCTTGTTGCAGGCCAATGCCCTGGATAAAGCCCAGGCCAAAGCTGCCGCGGGCATGGTGGCGCTCAATCACGGCCATCTTAAGGAGATCACGGTCGGGGTCTGCCACAGCCTCGCCATCGATGATTGTGGCGTCAAGGATGCGGGCTTCGGTAATGAGTTGGTTTTCGAGCGCGCCGATGACGCGGATCTGTTGGCTGCGTGCTTTGATGGCGAAATTGACGTTGTTCCAGGCAACATTGACGCTGCTACCGACCGGATTGGCTGTGAGGGGCGGCAGTTCGACGGAGGGGAGCAGTTGCCCATCTTCGGCGACCAAACGACCTCCGGCGATCACCTGGCGCGCATGGAAGTCCTGTAAATCGTCGACAATGACCAAGTCGGCAGCGCGACCGGGGGCAATTGCCCCGCGATCCCGCAGGCCATAGCACTCGGCGCTGTTGAGGGTCGCCATTCGCAATGCCTCAATGGGGTCAATGCCATAGGCGATGGCGGCTCGCACCATGTAGTCGATTGAGCCTTGATCCAGTAAATCCTGTGGAATGCGGTCATCCGTACAAAAGCAGATGCGGCGACTGTTGTGCGGCGTGATCAGCGGGAGCAGGGCCTGGAGATTTTGGGCATTGGTGGCTTCGCGGATCAGAATATACAGACCGCGTGCCAGCTTCTCGGCGGCTTCTGCCACACTGATACATTCGTGTTCGGTGCTGATGCCTGCGGCGATATAGGCGTTGAGGGCGCGCCCGCGGACCAGCGGCGCGTGCCCATCAATCGGATGGCCGCGAAAGGCGGCGATCTTGGCGAGAACGGCGCGTTCTGCCTCGATCACCGCAGGATAGTTCATGACTTCCGCCAGGCCATAGACGATCCCTTCGCGCAGGAGCGCGGCCAGGTCGTCGGCAGTGAGTGTGGCCCCATTGGTTTCCATTGTGGAGGCGGGTACACAGGAGGAAGCCATCACCAGCGTCGTTAAGGGCAACTGGCGGCTGTTTTCGGCCATGAAACGAATCCCCGTCAAGCCTGCTACATTGGCGATCTCATGCGGGTCGATGACGGCGCAGGTGACGCCGCGCGGTAGGATGGCCGCGGTAAATTGGGCCGGGGTGCAGAGGCTGCTCTCAATGTGAACATGGGCGTCGATGAGGCCAGGCACGACAAAGGCCCCGCGCGCGTCGATCACTTCGGACGCGTGATAATCACGACCCAGGCCAGCAATCTTGTTGCCGGCGACGGCAATATCGACTTCTTCGATCTCGCCCGAAAAGAGATTGACCACACGTCCCCCGCGGATCAGCAGGTCGGCAGGGCGGTCGCCGCGCGCCACGGCGATGAGGTCAGGTTGTGTAATCACAGTCGCAGCTTCTTTCTGACTAGGCCACTTGGCAGAATGGCGCTAGTGT
Source organism: Caldilineaceae bacterium (assembly GCA_020846635.1). Taxonomy (GTDB): domain Bacteria; phylum Chloroflexota; class Anaerolineae; order Caldilineales; family Caldilineaceae; genus QEUY01. The sequence goes on along the minus strand of JADLDO010000049.1, from coordinate 44,651 downwards.
ACCCCACTTTTGGGGTGATGTCATCTGTTTGAGGAGAATACAGAGGGCACTTGTGGGTTGAGCGAATGACAGCAAGGGCATACAATGGAGCGAAACCCAACCTGCAAATCGCTAACGGAAGTTGAGGGAATCAATGCGACTTACTTTTTATGGTGCGACGCAAGAAGTGACAGGCTCGATGCATCTTGTCGAGGTCAACGGCAAACGAATCCTTCTGGAGTGTGGGCTGTATCAAGGGCCGCGTGCAGAGACCTATGCGCGTAATCTCCATTTTCCTTTTGACGCGGCTTCGATTGATACGGTGATTCTGAGCCACGCGCATATCGACCACTCCGGCAATTTGCCCAATTTGGTTAAGCAGGGCTTCCGCGGCGACATCTGGAGTACTGCCGCCACGCGCAACCTGAGTACCTACATGCTGATGGACAGCGGCCATATTCAAGAGGGTGACGTGGAGTATGTGAACCGCAAGCGCGCCCAATCTGGTGAGCCACCGGTCGCCCCAATTTATACGCAGGCGGATGCACAGAGGGCGCTGGAGCAGTTTGTGGGCATTGGCTTTGACCGGCCTGTCTTGGTGGCAGATGGCGTAGAATTGACCTATTATCGAGCGGGTCATATTTTGGGCGCGGCCCATGTGGCCCTTTCGATTGAGGATCGTGCCAGTGGCAAGAAATCGCGCCTGGTCTTTAGTGGTGACATCGGCCGATCCTATAGCACCATTTTACGCGATTTGGAGCCGGTGGGGGATGCTGACTATGTGATTATGGAGAGCACCTATGGCGACCGCTTGCATGAGGATTATAGCCAATCGCTGCGTTCGTTACGCAACACCGTCAAGGCGACAGCACGCAGGGGCGGTAAGGTCATTATCCCGGCGTTTGCTGTGGGGCGTACACAAGAGATTGTCTATGCGCTCAACCAACTGGACGCCAGCGGTGACATTCCCCAAGTGCCGGTCTTTGTGGATAGCCCGCTGGCTGTGAATGCGACTGATGTTTTCCGTATGCATCCAGAGGCGTGGAATGAGGAGGTGCGCGAGTTCTTGGTCGAGGATAAGCGCAGAAGTCCTTTTGACTATCCACAGGTGGAATATGTACGCGAGGCGCGGCGCAGCAAGCAGTTGAATGGGATGCAGGGGGCAGCCATTATCATCAGCGCCAGTGGTATGGCTGAAAGCGGGCGCATTTTGCACCATCTCAAGAACAACATCGAGTTTTCACAGAACACGATCCTGTTGGTGAGCTTTATGGCTGAAGGCACCCTGGGGCGCAAGATCAAAGATGGCATGAAAAAGGTGAATATCTTTGGTGGGGAGTATGACGTGCGCGCCGAGGTTGTTTCTATCGAAGGCTACAGTGCCCACGCCGACCAGCGGGAGCTGCTGCATTGGGCGAATGGCTTTGATCGTACACGTTTGCAGAAGCTCTTTCTGGTACATGGCGAGCCAGAGCCGATGCGCGTGTTGAAGGACAAGCTGTTCGAAACAGGAATTGGCCCGGCGGAGATGCCAACGCGCGGTCAGAGTTTTGAACTCTAGGGGGAGATATTCTTTTCTTCTCTGCGGCTCTGGGCGAGATATTTTCTGATTGCCCTCTCTGTGTCACGGTTTGGGTGGCACGTAGGTCACGCCGTCTTTGTTGGCGCGTGCGGGCGTATGAACGTAGCGTCCCTGTTTTGGCACTGCAACTTGGTCGAAGTCGCGGGCTAGTTGCGACAATGCCTCACGCATCGCTCGACCGCGCATGGCCGGGCCGTGACCCGTGATAACACGTTCCGGCTGGAGCGAAGCCAATAGCACCACAGATTCTCGCGCCGAACGCCAGTCCGACGTGAAATACATGGGCGGGCCGTGGAGTTCGGGCTTTTGTGTCAACACGGCATAGGCCGACTCTTGTCGCGTCGTGATAAAGGCATCCCCCGCAATCAGGGAGCGATCACTCTCACGCCAAAGCGAGATGTGACCAGGTGTGTGACCCGGAGTGTGCAGCCAGATCCACCCCTGCATATAGGGTACGCTGCCATCGTCGGGCAATGCGTGCAACCACGGGCTAACATCAAGCGGGCCGCGTGGATAGAAACCAGACAAGGCAGACATGATGCCACCCCCGACAGTCGGGTCGGGTGGGGGATAGGCAGAGCGTCCATTGAGATAGGGATACTCCAAGCGATGGGCAATAATGGGCGTGTCCCACTCTTCGGCCAGCTCTTTGAGCGCGCCGACATGGTCAAAATGTCCGTGGGTGAGGACAATGGCGGCGGGGCGTGCGTCGGGGCCAAAGTGATCGGCCGCGGCGCGACGGATCGCACCTGCGCTGTCGGGAATCCCGGCGTCCACTAAGATCCACCGGCGATCACCTGCCCCCGGCAAACCTGCATAGACGACATTGACAATGGTTAAGCGTTGATAGGCCAGATCGGGTGCAACCTCGTGGAGACCGTGTTCCAGGGAGGTTCCGGTCTCAGCTTCAGGATCAATGGGGATTTGTTCACCACTCATGATTATCTCCTCCGTGGGTGCGCTTCCTCCTATGTTGAGTGTATGTATTGATAGATTGAGACAGAAGAAGCAGAGCGAATGGGCTGATACGTAAAGGGTCTTGGAGGTGGGCCGGAAACGTTCTTATCTGTCACTGTAAGCGAACTTCCGTTCGATACAATCTATCGGGATGTGGTTCGAGGAGAGAGATATGTGTACAAAGTGGGAAACGCAACGTGGCTAGGGTGTGCAGAGCGCAAGTTGATCATATCTTTTTGCTGTTTTATGCGTCGTCGCATAGTAGCACACAAAGAACTTTAACCGTTGCCCGCGTGGGCGAGGTTCTATGATGAGCTTTGATCTTTTGCTTTGATCTTCTTCTGTGAAAGGAGCATTGTATGCGCAATACTCGTCTGGGCAGCGTGAACCGCGGGCGAATGGGTTTGGTGCTGGTTCTGATGCTGCTTGCCAGCCTTGTCGCACCCATGAGCGCCTGGGCTGCACCTGCCCAATCCAATCCGGGTAACACCGAATGGGTACAGGTCTATACCGTCAAGCGGGGTGATACGCTCTCCGCAATCGCTTTGAGCTTTGGGGTGTCGGATGAAGCCTTGTTGCAGGCGAATTCGCTGCGTAACGCCAATGTTATTTACGTTGGACAGCAGCTCATTATTCCCGAAAAAAGTAATTACGGGACAGGTGGCCCGGTCTGCGCCAGCTACTATACGGTGCGCCGAGGTGACACGCTCTCCGGCATTGCGCTCTACAATGGCATCGATCAATATGCATTGGCGCGCGCCAACGGTCTTTATGATCTCAATGATGTTTTTGTGGGGCAGACCTTGTGTATTCCTGGCAGTTCTACTCCACAGCAGCCTGTACAGCCACAGCGCCCTGTCGTTGAGCCGCAGCGTCCGGCGGATGGCCCACAGTGCAACCCATGTGAGGCCCCCAAGAAAGATGCGCCCAAGAATGAAGGGCCGCAACGCCCGGCAGATGGGCCGCAGCGCCCAGCGGATGGGCCACAGTGCAATCCATGTAATGCAGGCAATGAGGGGCCACAGCGTCCGGCGGATGGACCTCAGCGACCTTCAGATGGGTCACAGTGCAATTCATGCGGTGGGCCAGAACGCCCGGATGGTGACAGGCCGCGCTATGACGATGACAAGAAACATGAACCGCTGCGCCCAACAGAGTTTTGGAAGGGTACCTATTTTAGTGATAAGTACTTTAGCGAATTTGCTATGGAGCGCCAGGATCTGGAAGTCAACTTCAACTGGATGATCGGCAGCCCATTTGGCGACACGAACCAAGACCGCTTTAGTGTGCGCTGGGAGAAGGTTGAGTACTTCAAGGGTGGGCCATACCGCTTCTTTGCGGTTGCTGATGACGGTGTGCGCGTCTATGTGGACGACCAACTGATCATCGACGCCTGGGTGATCCAGCCTGCCACCGAGTATAAGGCGGATTTGAACCTGAGCGATGGTCCCCATAAAGTTGTGGTGGAGTATTATGAAGAAGCTGAAGATGCCCAGATTCATGTCTACTGGGAGCAGCGCCGCCATAACAAATAGGCCGCGACAAGCAGCACAACCGAGGAGGCGATAGGTCGTCGGCCTCTCGAAATAGGGTCAGATATAGGGCGCATGTTGCTTCTCCAACATGCGCCCTACCGCGTTCTGGAGGGAAGCAGGACGCAAAAGGGGTGCAAAAGTTTAACTTGAACACGGTCGCGAAGTGTGTTATTGTTGTCGCTATTCAGACCCTCTGAGCCCGCTATGGTGTTGGCTGCACCATAACAGCGGCGCAACAAAAACTGACTAACCGAAGATTGTTTGCAATTGTCGATGGGGCGTTCAACCCTAGCACCATCGAAAGGTTATTCTATGGCCCCACATAGTAGTATCCGCATTGTGAGAACGCGTCCGGCGAAGTTTCGTTGGTTGATGGGCTGCATGGTAGCGATCCTAAGTCTACAGGCATTGCTGCCTAGCGTGGTTCATGCACAGGTGATTCTGCCGGTGGTCATCAACCTGCCTCCCTCTTTTCTACAGAGCCCGCCTGTGTCGATGGCTCCCACGAAAGCGGAGCCGGTTGTGCTGCATGGGGTGGTCAAGGAGATCGCCGGCGCGCCCGCGGTAACGTCCCAGATTGCCGCTGTGCGCAACGCCGATGTGCGAGCGACGGAATTACGCGGGCTGCTGCCCCACCAATTTGACCACCATTACTTTGGGCTTGAAGCGGCGGAACCTGGTGGGGCCTTTGCCGTGACGTTGGTCGTGGAACCAGCCGCGGTGTTGGTTGACGATGCGGTGAACTTTGTGGTGTTGACCGAAGAAGGAATGAAAAAATTTCGAACGGGGGCGGACCCCGTGTCGGTCAGGACGGCAATCGGCAGCCCGTTGCTCTTTGACCAAGTGGGCAATCGACTGACCGCGCTTGTACCGGGGAACCGAGAGACGCGCTATACGGTGGTCGTCTATAATAACGGCAAATTGCCCGCAACCTATACGCTGCAAGTGCAGGGTGGTGTGCTGCTGGACGAAGCCGGGCAGACCTTTTCGGCAGTCAAAGTCAGTGCGCCTTCCAACGAAGGAGCGGTCAGTACGCTGGTCAAAGCTGCCATAACATCGGAAGCTGCGCCCGTCGCTGCTGCGTATGAAGGCATTATCAAGCGACTTGGCAATCCTGCCACGATGCCGGTTGATGTGCCATTGGTGCTTCAGCAACTTTTGCCGGAGCCGGTGACGGCGCGCCGCGTCAGCGGAGAATTGGGGAGTTTGCAGGAGCGTCATTATCTCAATCTGGCAACAGATACGGGCGGGGGCGATATTACCCTCACGCTGCATTATCAGGGCGCGAGTGATGCACCCAGCAAAATCAATTTTTGGGTGATGACCCAAGATGGGGTGCGCCATCTGGTGCAGGGGGCTTTGGCCCAAGAGTTGAATCTGGCGACCGGGTTGCCGGTTGCGGGTGAGCCAGGGGTCTATCAGGCCCGCTTGCGGATGGCGGAGAATATGCTTTACACCGTGGTCGTTTTCAGCGAAAGCGACTTTGAAGCAGATTACACGCTGTCTGTGCAAGGGGGCATTTTGGTGGATCGCTATGGACAGACGCGCGAGGCCCACGCCGCAGAAATGGAGATGCTGGCGTTGGCAAGCAAGTAAGCCTGCTGAGTATAACGACGTGTGTCATGTAAATTGACGAACATGACTCATCCCTGACCGAGACGGCTCAACCGTCTCGGTTTTTTGTTGGGAAGTGGCTTATGTAGTGTAGGGGCGTACGGCGATGGCGCGTGTATAGGCGAGTTGAAAACCGCGCCGCTGCATATTGCGCTGCGAAGCGCTGCCAGGGGTGGTGAGTACCGCAGCCAGATCGCAGCCTTGCGCATAGGCATCGTGGAGACGCTGCTGGATCAATGCAGTCTGCGCGCCCTGTTGGCGGTAGGCGAGCAGGGTGCTGGCTCCGCCTAGCTCGATCACGCCGTTGTGGGGATACATGCCACCTGTGGCGATGGGAATTTCGCCGGTGAGATTCGTGATCCACGCAAAATAGCAGTGGGCATTGGCGGCATAAAAGTTGGGTGTCAAAACGCGCATCGTAGCACCGGCAACCTGGTCGCTTTCATCAAAGCCGCGCGCCGAAGTTGCCAGCCAAAGACCGGCCTGATCGGGCGTGGCGCGCGTGACGCGGATGGCGGGATTAGACGCAATGGAGGCGCTGGGGAGTGGCACATACAACATGCTCATCCAGTTGCGTAGATGGTAGGGGCGAGTTTGCAGCAGCGCCAATAGCGAGGGATGGGCGAAGGGGCAGAGGTCGATTACGCTATCGGCGCGGCGTTCGTTATAGAATGATTCGACCGCGTCAAGGTCGCCGGCTGTGACCGGGCCATGCATCCCCAGACCGATGGCGCGGTTGACGGGAATGTCGGGGCCACCGTAAATGACAGGCGCGCCAGCGATGGTGAGGAAGATAAATTCACCGGCGGTTTGTGCCTGGCTCGCTTGGGCATAGTAGACCGCGCGCCAGGCCTGTGCATCTTCTAGGCGAGTGGCTAGGCTCATGTTGACGAAGGTCATAGGTGATTACAACATTTGCCATTTCACCTTCCCGCGCCCAGCGAACTCCCGCCGAAGCCTCCGGGAAGGTTGTTTAGCGACGATTTCGTAGATTATTATATTATCCCTGCACAAGCGCAGCCAACGCACGCCGAATCAGGCTTTGCGCTATGGGGATTTTATAGCCGTTGTGCGCCAACGGCTGTGCTTGGGAGAGCGCGGCCTCGGCAACCTGGGCAAACATTGCTTCGTCAGCGCGTTGACCGACCAGCATTTGTTCGGCATTGGTGAGACGCCAGGGAATGGGTGCAACACCACTCAGGACAAGGCGCGCATCGGCAATTGTGTCATTCTGCATTTGCAGGCGAGCTGCAACGCCCACCAAAGCAAAGGCCCAGACTTTACGATCCATTGCCTTTAGATAGGTGCTGCGCGTGCCTGGCGGCAGCGAGGGAATGTGGATCGAAAGCAGCAGTTCGTCGGGCGTGATGGTCGTTTCCTGGCGGCGATTTTCATCTGGCGGCCTAAAGAATTCATCGAGCGCGACCGTACGTTCGCCTGTCGGCCCGCGCAACTGCACGTTCGCATTGAGCGCCAACAGCGCCGAGGCAAGGTCGGAAGGATGCACAGCCACACAGGGGCTTGTATCAAAGAGCGCGTGAAATTGGTTTTCTCCATCGCGGGCGAGGCACTCATCGCCGCCTTTGAGCCAGCAGTGGAAGTTGGCATGGCGGAAATACCAACAGCGCGGGCGTTGGAGCAAATTGCCACCGATTGTTGCCATGTTGCGCAATTGGGGGGTCGCCGCCAGCGCCGCTGCCTGGGCCAGCACAGGATAGCGGGTTTGGATCGCTTCACTTAGCTCGATCTCCGCCAGTGTTGTCAGCGCGCCCAGCATTGTACCCTGCTCGTTTTCTTCGATTCCCCGTGGCAGTTCATCCAGCCGTTTAATATCGACCAGGTGTGAGGGCGCGGCAATATCCGCCTTCATCAGCGTCAGCAGATCGGTTCCACCCGCCAGCACCCTTGTTGCACCATTTTGTCCCCCCGGCTGGCCCGCAGCGTGGCTCCCAGGTGCGTCGTGCGAGGATTGGCCCAATAGCTGGATGGTTTCGTCGAGCGTCGTGGCGGATGAATAGTCAAACTGTCTCATGCTGGCCCTCCCTGTCGATTTGCTGGATTCTCATTTGTCGAGTGCCTATCTGTCTGGTCTTGGGCCATTCGTTCGGCCAACGCTGCCAGCAGCCGCGACCGCGTGAGCGGTGAGTGGCGCAAGCGCACGCCGACCGCGTCGTATACGGCGTTGGCAATGGCCGGCGCGGTTGGAATCAGCGGGGGCTCACCGATGCCTTTGGCTCCTGTAGAGTTCGCCGCCAGGTCGGGAAGATTGACCTGGGCATGAATGATCTCAGGAATATCGGCTACGGTCGGCACTTTATATTCTTCTAAGTTGGCGTTGAGAACCATTCCGCGTTCTCGATCGACGATCCGTTCCTCGATAAGGGCATAGCCGATGCCCTGGGTGACTGCGCCGATTACTTGGCTGTCGACCATAGTTGGGTTGATGATGCGACCGCAATCATGGGACGCAACCAGGCGCAGAACGGTGATTTCGCCCGTTTCGATGTCCACCTCGACTTCCACGCAGTGTGCGCCAAAGGTGCGTACCGATTTATCCTTGGGGTTCGCCTCGCGCGCACCGTGTCCCTGGATCATGTGGGGGGCCATGCGCCCGGTGATTTCGGCAATGGTGACGCTCTGTTCCGGTTCATCCTTGACGAGAACTTTGCCTTCGCGCACGATAAGCCGCTCGACTGGCTCCTCTAAGACCAGTGCTGCTGCATCGAGTAGCTGTTGGCGTACATTGGCGGCGGCTTCGCGAATGGCAGGGCCGATGGTGGCTTGGGTGGCACTGCCGGCACTGGTGGGTGAATAGGGCCCCTGGGCGGTGTCTCCCAGATGCAGCGTGATCTGGGAGATGGGCATTCCCAGTTCTTCGGCAGCAATTTGGGTCAAGCCGGTGCGCGTTCCTGTACCAATGTCCTGTGTGCCGGTAACAACGTCCGCTGTACCATCGCCGTTGAGCTTGATCCAGGCATAGCCAGGGGGATGCCCCGCACCGCCCCAATCATGTGCTGCAAAGCCGATGCCGCGGCGCTTTGTGCTGGATTGCCCAGAGGATTGCTGGCGTGACTGGCGCGCTGCGTCCCAGCCAAACTCGGCGGCGGCTTGTTCGTAACAGGCGCGCAGTCCAGTTGGCGAACTGTAGGGCATGCCCTTCTTTTGATCTTTCTCGGTGTAATTTTGCAGGCGCAATTGGAGGGGGTCCATCTCTAGGGCGCGGGCCAATTCATCCATCGCCGATTCGAGCGCAAAGGCTCCTTCGACAAAGCCCGGCGCGCGAAAGGCCACGCTTGGCCCGGCGTTGATATAGACGCCCATCTGCTCGGTGCGTACATTGGGGCAGCGATAGAGCCGCTCATAGGGGCCGCTGACATTGCTGCCTTCACCGCCGACACGATAAGCACCCACCGCTTGCTTGTTCTCCGTGACGATTGCGGTCAATGTGCCATCCCGTTTTGCGCCCAAGCGCACGCGCTGAATCGTGGCGTTGCGATTGCCGGCGGCTAGGTTCTCTGCCTCGCGATCCAACATCAACTGCACCGGACGCCCTGATCGCTTGGAGAGCAGCGCGGCGATCACCGCCTGTTTCCAGGGGACTTGTTTTGCGCCAAAGCCGCCGCCCATATGATACTTGATAACACGCACATGATGTTCGGGCAGCCCGAGTTTCTCGGCAACCTGTTCACGCACTTCAAAGATGCCCTGGGTAGATTCCCAGAGTGTTAGCTGGTTGCCATGCCAGTGGGCTGTGCAGCCATGCGGCTCCAGGGAGTTGTGCAGTGCTGTTTCGGTGAAATAGGTCTGGTCGATGACGACATCCGCCTCGCGCAAACCTGCGTCAACGTCGCCCCGCTCATACCGCTTTGGCTCGTCTGTCATGTTGCCATATTCATTGTCCGGGTGGACAAGGGGCGCGCCCGGACGCAGCGCGTCTTCCATGTTGATGACAAAGGGCAGTGGTTCATAGGTGACTTGGATCAAACGCAGCGCGTCATCCGCAATCTCCTCAGACTCGGCTGCGACGGCTGCCACCTCGTCTCCCACAAGACGCACCGTGGCGTCGAAAAGCTTGCACTTTTCTTCATACCACTCGATATCGGGGCTATTCGCCAGGGTCAGCACTGCGTGAACCCCGTGTAGCGCCTCGGCTTGGCTGGCGTCTATGCTGGTGATGCGGGCGTGGGGATAGGGGCTGCGCAGCACGCGGGCATAGAGTTGTCCGGGCAATTGTATGTCATAAGAATATTGGGCGCGGCCAGTGACTTTTTCTGCGCCTTCGATGCGTGTCTGGCGCTGCCCAATGACGCTGAATTTGGCGTCGGCTTCCCAAGCGGGCAGGCCGCGTGACTCGACTACTTTCAACTTGTCGTCTTCACTTGAGCCATCACGCAAGGTGGCAATGTGCTGGATGGGCATGCTTCTGCTCCTGTAAGGTGGTTCGCTTATCTGCTGCTGGGTAGCGCTATTGGATCGCAAGTGTACCTGCGGCTGAGCCATTCTGGAGCGACTGGCGATTGGCAGCGAGTCGTCCTGCCTTGAGAATGTTGAGATAGGCTCCACAGCGACAGAGATTACCCGTTACAGCGCGCAGGATCTGTTCATCGCTCGGTGCGGGTGTGCTGTCCAAGAGCGCCTTGAGGCTCATGATCTGGCCTGATGTACAAAAACCACACTGGAAGGCATCGGCTTCGATGAAGGCCTGTTGAATCGGGTCCAACACTTCTTCTTGGCCTAGATTTTCTTGGCTTGAATTCCTGTCGTCCGGGTGTCCATTAGTTGAACTTTGGGTGATCAAGCCTTCGATGGTGGTAATCGTTCGATCTTGGCAATCGACTGCCAGCAGCAGGCAGGCATACATGGCACGACCGTCAACCAGTACAGTACATGCGCCACAGTCGCCCATATCGCACACCTTTTTTGTGCCGGTCAGGTGCAGGTCGTGGCGTATAGCATCGAGCAAAGTGCGGCGTGGCTCTACGGCGAGCGTCTGTTCAACACCATTGACCGTCAATGTAATCAACTGTGGCTCTGCCGTGTTTGGGCTAGCCGCGTGATCCGGGGAGGTAGGGGAGAGCATACAGTACCTCTCAGTCTAATACAGTTGGATTTTGAAATCTTGCATATAGGGTGCGCTGTGACCTCTAGCGCTGTGGCAACCAAGCGATGCGCGGGAACACTGTCCTACTTGTTGAGGATTAACGCATTGACTAGATGAGATCTTTGGAAGCGATCTCCCATCCAGTTGGAGATGTGTCTGAGGATATATCTGGGGTGTGTGAAGGGGTAGAAGCAATGAAATGGCCCAGCAGCAATTTGCTGCCGGGCCTGAAGCGCTAGACTATCGACCGTACTTACTCCCCCAGGTAGGCCACACAGTCGATCTCTACCAAGATGCCCTTAAACATGTCGCCCGCGCCGATCAGACGCCGGGTGGGCATGGGGCCGCCTTCGAAGTATTCCATGTAGGTGGCATTGAAGCCGTCACGATCGGCCATGTCGAGTAGAAAGACGTTGACGCGCATGACATTGGCGAATGATGCGCCTTCACTTTCGAGGGTGCGCTTGATCTGATCCATTGTGTGGCGTGTCTGTTCGGCGATATTTGCGCCGACGACCACGCCATTTTCCACTGGGCCAAAGCCGGAGAGATAGAGGGTATCCCCTGCGCGGCGAGCCATGCTGTAGAAGGGTTCGGGACTTTGTACTTTGCTCATGGTCTGTATGAATCCTTGTTTTTCTAAAGCTGGTTTGATAAACGTGTTGGTTGGGTACACTGGTTATCGCTGCAAGCCAATATCGACCGGATCGAGCAGTGCTGGGTCGTAGGGCTTGAGGGGGAAGCGCGGCACAACGCCTGCGTTGACCACTTGATCCGGCTGAGGCCAGTAGCCACTCAACACGGTGACGACATTTTCGACGCCCACCACGGCAACTTCGGCCTGTGCTTCCACTGCCAGACCGGAAACATGGGGGGTGAGAATGACATTATCCAGTTCGAGCAGGGGATGGTGGGGTGGAGTGCGGTCGTCGGTAAAGACGTTGATCTCGTCAAAGGTGTCGATGCCTGCGCCCGCCAAGTGCCCGGCGCGCAGGACACGGGCGAGCGCCTGCTCGTCTACCACGGCACCGCGCGCTGTGTTGATGAGACAGGCGCCTGGTTTCATCTTGTACAGCGCGGCTTCATCAATCAGCTTGTAGGTGTTCTTGGTCAGCGGCAGGTTGAGCGAGACATAGTCCGACTCGCGCAAGACGGTATCCAGGTCTACCAACTCGACGCCGATTTCTTCCGCTTCTTTGACAACCTCCATGCGCCTTCGCGTTGCTAGCACGCGCATGCCACAGGCTTTGGCGCGGCGTGCAAGCGCCTGTCCACTCGCGCCAAAGCCGACAATGCCAAGCGTTTGGGTGGAGAGACGCCGGATCTGAAGCGATACATCGCGCGCGGTCAGAAAATCCGCCTGACGCAGGTATTGCTGCATCTGGGCGAAACGGCGATGCAGCGCGAGAATCATGCCCATCGCATGGTCAGCCATCTCCGGCACGCAGAAATAGGGCACATTGGTGACAAGGATGCCCCGTTCCTTCGCTCGTTCCACGGCGATCTTATCCGTGCCATTTCCCAAGCGCGAGATGACTTTGCACTGTTTGAGGCAGTTGACCACTTCTTCCGGGAGTGAGACGGAAATGGCGAAGAGGGCATCACAATCCTCGACAACAGGAATGATCTCGTCGGGGGTCGTGGCTTCGATCAGGAGCGGGCTGATGCCATAGTGGCGGTACATCGCCGCCTCAAAACGGTTGACCGGCATGAGTTCGGCGTTGAGACGGACAATCTTGAAATCGTTCAGGTGACTCCATTTTGACATGTAGGGTCCTCGTTCTAGAGGGAAGATAGACCGAGGCCCGAAAGCAAAACGTCTTCGGGCCTCGTGGCGTTCATGTAGAGGAAATAACTGCCATATCTGAACCTGATTGTATGAGCGACAAACAATTCCAGCCATTCATCTAGAGTTAAAAACCCTGCAACTTGCTGAGGTCGGCGACGGATTCCGGCAGCAGCGCAATTCCCTGCACAAGCGCCAGGCGCGCTTGGCGCAGGGCTGGGTCGTCGGCATTGACCAGCACCTTGTCAAAGAAGGCGTTGATCGCGGGCGCTAGCTTGCGCAGTTCGTCACCGAGAATATCCGCCGGCTCTGGAGCAGCGTTGAGTGCTGTGTCAGCTTCAGCGTAGGCGCGGTGGAGGTCATGCTCTACTTGCTCCTGATAGGCAGCGGGGTTAAGGGCGAGCTGCTCATCCAGCGTGCGGGTAATGCGTGCCGAGCGGGCGTAGGCGGTAAAGGTGTTTTCCCAATCACCGGCTTTGACGAGCCCTTGCAGCGAGCGACAGGCGGCTTGGGCAGCGATGGGATTGTCCCCGCGTGCTGCCAACACCGCTTCAACCACATCGTGGCTATAACCTTGTTCGAGCAGGACACCCTGTAAACGGCGCGTGACAAAGGCAGCGGTTTCGGCGATGGCTTCTGCACTGACGGGAACAGGCTGGAGCGCAGCGGCGGCAGTCAGCCCTGTGTGGATGCTGAAGGAGGCTCCGCTTGCCAGCAGGTTGTGGACGATACCCAATGCGGCGCGGCGCAAGCCAAAGGGATCGGCGCTGCCGGTGGGAATGGCTCCCACGGCAAAGAGCCCGACCAAGCTGTCAAGTTTGTCCGCCAAGCTCAAGGCAAGACCGGGCAGCGATGCAGGGTTGGCATCACCAGCCGCACGCGGCAGGTAATGCTCGCGGATAGCTTGCGCCACGGCAGGGGTTTCGCCACTGGCGCGGGCATAGATTTCGCCCATGATGCCTTGCAGGCTGGTCATCTCGACAACCATATGCGTGACCAAGTCCGATTTGGAGAGGGCCGCGGCACGTTTGACCGTTGCGACTTCCTCTGCGCCAGCTCCCAACAGATTGGCGATCTGCGGTGCAAGCTGCTCCAAGCGATTGACCTTATCCAACATCGAGCCGAGCTTTGCATGGAAGGTAAGGGTGGCAAGGCGCGGTGTGAAACTGGCAAGGTCGCGCTCGGTGTCCTGGCGATAGAAGAAGGCTGCGTCGGCATAGCGGGCGCGGATGACCCCTTCGTTGCCTGCCACGACCACATCGGGGTGGGCGAGGTTGTTGGCATTGGCGACTGTCACAAAGTTGGGCAGTAGTTTGCCCTCCCTGAGCAGCGGAAAGTACCGTTGGTGCTTCTTCATCACACCGATCAACACTGCGGTGGGCAATTCCAGATAACGATCCTCAAAATGCCCCAAGAGGGCTTGTGGCGCTTCTACCAAGTCAGTCACTTCGTCAAGAAGGGCGTCGTCATCGGGCGTTTGTCCATTGACCTGTGCTGCGCTCTGCTCCACCATGCGGCGAATGAGGGCGCGGCGTTTGGCGCGGTCTACAACGACACCCTGACCGGCAATGGCATCGAAGTAGGCGGCAGCGTTCGCAACCGGGAAGGTCGTGAATTCTCCCGCGGGTAGATTGGCCGCGGCATCTGCAAAGCGGGGGCCGCGGCTCACCGCGCCACTGATGACACCCGCCCATTCGAAGGTGACGGGATGTTCCCCATAGAGCGCGACGATCCAGCGCAATGGGCGAGGGTAGCCAATGCCGCTGCTGTTCCAGCGCATGGTCTTGCCCCAGCGCAAGCTGTCGAGCAACTCGCGGGCGAGCGTGGGCAACACCTGGGACGTGGGCTGGCCTTCGAGACGCTTGACGGCATAGAGGTAGCCTTCGCGTTGTTCCAACGCTTTGACATCGAGCCCCTGGCCGCGCGCAAAGCCTTCGGCGGCTTTGGTGGGCGTGCCGAGGCTGTCATAGGCGCGATCGAGCGCCGGGCCGCGCTTTTCCACGACTTCATCGTTCTGGCGAGGAGCCAGGCCAGTGACATAGGCAACGAGGCGGCGCGTGGTGCCGGTGACGCGCAAGTTGGTATAATCCAGCCGGTAGCTGGTGAGCAGGTTGCGCAGCTTTTCTTCGATTTGGGCGATGCCGTCTACTACGTCTTGTGGAGGCAGTTCCTCGGAGCCTAGCTCAAGGACAAAATCCTGGGGCGACGTGACAAGGGGCAGGGGAGTAGGGGTCGCGATTGCTGCGTGGCTCTCTGTGCCATTCGCGCCCTGACCGTCGGCTAGCCAGGGGAATTCCTCGCGCTCGCGCTGTTTGACGTAGAGTTCGGCAATGGCGCGCGCTTGGTTACGCATAGTGGCGAAAAACTTGGCACGTTCGGTAACACCGATCGCTCCGCGCGCATCCAGCAAGTTAAAGGTGTGGCTCTGGCGCAGCACATAATCATGGGCCGGAACAACCAACCCGCGCTCGATGCAGGCTTCGGCCTCGGCGCGGTAGATCTCAAAGAGTTGTTTGAGGCGCTCTACATTGGCTAGCTCAAAGTTATAGATGCTGTGCTCGATTTCGGGCGTGCGATAGATGTCGGCATAGACATGGCTGTCGTCCACCTGCACCGCCCAGACCTCGCGCTTGTTTTGCAGGTACATGACAATGCGATCAAGGCCATAGGTGATCTCGACACTGACCGGATCGAGGGCCATGCCACCCGCCTGCTGGAAGTAGGTGAACTGGGTGATCTCCTGCCCATCGAGCCAGACCTCCCAGCCGAGACCCCACGCACCCAGCGCGGGCGACTCCCAGTTGTCCTCGACAAAGCGAATGTCATGGCGAGTGGGATCGAGACCAATGGCTTTGAGGCTGCCGAGGTAAAGCTCCTGGGGGTTGCCAGGGTCGGGCTTGAGAATGACCTGGTACTGGTTGTGCATCTGCATGCGGTTGGGGTTTTCGGCATAGCGACCGTCGTCGGCGCGGAAAGATGGCTCCACATAGGCCACGTTCCACGGCTCTGGCCCCAAGACGCGCAGAACGGTCGCCGGGTTCATCGTGCCTGCGCCAACCTTCTCGCTGTAGGGTGTCCAGATCAGACAGCCTTGTGCAGCCCAATATTCATGGAGACGCAGGATCATATCCTGCATGGTGAGGGCGTTTGACATAACGTTTTCTTTCGCCTGTTCATTCGATTGTGTATGAGTCCTCGCGGCGTCTCAACGACCGGGAGAGGAGAAATAAATCAATGTTGATCAATGCGTTGATCAGGATCAGGTTGATCACTGCTATAAGATTCGGAAGGGCGTCGGCACAAAGGTCAGGATAAAAACTGCGATGACCAGATAGCCAACCAGCCGCCGCCGCGCATCCAACTGTGTTACGTCATCGAGCGCGGGGGGATGGTGGGGACCCAGCACAAAGACGATCATCCCCAGCCACAGCCACCAGCCGGTGAAACCAAAATTGCGCAGTACAGGCCAAATTGCCTGTACGGGTTCCAGACCGGCAATGGCAAGGAAGGCCATCACAACCAGCGTTGCCCAGTTGGCATAGCGGGCGGAGCGACCAAAGAGCGCGTAGACGGTATGCCCGCCGTCGAGTTGGCCGACCGGCAGCAAGTTCAATGCCGTGACCAGCAGCCCGATCCAGGCGGCAAAGGTGACTTGATTCATAAAGACATCTTCACCTGTGATGGGGTTGGGCAGCGCCTTGCCAAAGACGGCAATCTTGGCAAAATAGTAGAGGATGCTGTTGCCCTCAAGCTGGACATTGGCCCCCACCGGCGGTATGTCAACGGGGCTGGTCGAGAGGCCGAGAAAGAGCAGGGGGATCGCCAAGATTAATCCAGCCAATGGGCCGGCTACACCGATGTCAAAGAGCTTGCGGCGGTCGGGTACGGGTTCCTTGAGCTGGATAAACGCTCCCAATGTGCCAAAACCGATAGGCAGCGGGATAAAGAAGGGTAGCGTTACGGCGACCTTGTGATAGCGTGCGGCGAAATAATGGCCGAATTCATGGGCAACCAAAATGCCCAGCAGCGTGAATGAAAAGGGCCAGCCGCGGATGAGGTTCTGTGGTAAAAAGAGATCACTGATCTGCGATACCCCGTTGAGGTCACCCCCATAGAGAGAACCAACAAAGAGCGTGCTGATGACCGTGAGTAGAAAGAGCACGAGGTTGATCCAGGGGCGTGAGCGCGCTTGTCTGGGTACGCCTGCAATAATGTAGAGCGCAACGGCTTCATGCCCAGCCTCCGGCTCAGGGCGCAACATGGGCGTATAGCCCAGGGGGCGAAGCTCTGCAAGCCAGCGCCGAAAGGCGGCATGGCTGGGGACTGTCAGCCGGCCGCGCAGCACCAAAATTCCCTGGCGAATATCGCGCGGCACCTCAATCGACTCAATGGTTAGGTCACTGCCCACCACGCGCCGCACACGGGCGGCTATATCGGCATCCACCGGCTCAGACGATAGGACAGCAAGCGAATCGCTCATAGGCGAGAAACTGGCTTTCTACAAGTGTACTGGATCACAAATTCGCCCATGCTGGGCAGATGACGATTTTACCGCAGAATTCCATAATATGGTATAAAGCCGCCTACCTGTGTCACTTTTGGATGGATGGGAAGCCAATGAATTCGTTTATGCGGCAACTACGTACACAGCCGCTCTTGGCTGATGGTGCAATGGGCACGATGCTCTATGCGCGGGGTGTGGCGGTTGGGCACTGTTTGGAACAGTTGGTGATCGACCGCCCGGAGTGGGTGATGGAGATTCACCTCGCCTATGCCAATGCCGGGGCTGATCTGATCACGTCACACACCTTTGGGGCCAACCGGCTGCGGCTGGCGCACTATGGGCTGGAGAATCGGGTGGCTGAATTGAATGCCGCGGCGATGCGCTTGGCGCTGGATGTGCGCGAGAGGGCCGCGCGCGCTTTCGAGCACAAGGTCTATGTCGCGGGCAATGTGGGGCCGGTAGGGAGGCGCGTGGAGTGGGCTGATCCATTGCAACAAAGGGTGGTCGTGGATGCCTATCGAGAGCAGATTGGTCTACTTGCGGAGGCGGGTACCGATTTGCTGCTCTTTGAGACGTTTAGCGACCTGGTCGAGCTGGAGGTTGCGGTGCAGGCAGCAAAGGAGTTGTGCAATTTGCCGCTGGTGGCTTCGATGAGCTACGGCGCTGATGGGCGGACGCTGGCAGGGCAGGATGCCGCGCGGGTGACGACGCGCCTTTTGGCATCGGGCGTGGATGTGGTGGGGGTCAACTGTTCAACCGGCCCGGCGCAGGTGATGGCGGCGTTGCGGGAGATGCAGAGGGCAGCCCCGGATGGCATGTTTAGCGCGATGTCCAATGCCGGTCTGCCGGAGCGGGTGGGGGATCGGCTCCAGTATCCAATTGGCCCAAACGAGTTTGCCGGTTATGTGCCGCCCTATTTGAAATTGGGGGTGCGCATCGTAGGCGGCTGCTGTGGGACGACGCCGGCGCATGTTGCGGCAATGCGTGAGGCGCTTGATGGGCATTTAGCTTTGAAGGAGTGACGCGCTTTCGGGGCGGGAGATCGTTGGGTCGCTAAGGGCCACGACGAAGGCGATGGCGCGGTCACGGTCGTGGGAGAGGCTTACCGTCCAGGTGGACCAGCCCAGTAGCTGGGCGCGCAGTAAGGCGGCGTCGTGGAGGTGCAGGATGGGCGCGCCATGCTCCAGGCGCACGACTTCGATACTGGTCCAAGCGATATTATGCCGCCAGATGCCTGTACCGAGTGCCTTTGCCGTGGCTTCTTTGGCGGCAAAGCGCGCCGCCAGCGACTCCGCGCGCTCATGGCATTGTGCGATTTCAATTTCAGTAAAAACGCGCGTGAGGAAGCGTTCTTTGTGACGTACAATGGCGGCCCAGATTCGGGCAATTTCGACGAGGTCTACGCCTGAGTAGAGCATGGGAGGATGATCTGCTTTGGCTACGCTAGGGTTGGGCTTGCCACAGAAAGCCCGTAGGCATCCGGGCGCAGATAGCTTTGGGCCGCGCGCAGCACATCATCAGCCGTAACACCAAAGATCAGGTCGTTGTAGCGGTGAAGATAATCCAGCCCCAGGCCGTTCCATTCCATGTTGAGCAGCGTAGAGGCGACACCGTCATTCGTCTCCAATTGCAGCGGCAGCGTGCCCGTGAGATAAGCCTGAGTATCGGCCAACTCCTCATCCGTGACACGCTCGGAAGCCAAGCGGGCAAATTCCTCTTGAATAGAATGAACGGCTTGCTCGATATTGGCCGGATTCACACCCGCGGCGGCATACCACAGGCCCGTTTTTGGACCCGCTTCCTGGCTGCTGTAGACATAGTAAGCCAATCCCTGTTCTTCACGCACCTTTTCGCCCAATCGTCCCATCATGCCAAAACGCCCCAGGATGGTGTTGGCAACACGCACAGCAAAATAATCGGGATGGTGGCGGGAGACTGCCGGGTAGCCCAGGAAGATGTCAGCCTGGATTTTACCAGAGATGAGGCTGGTTTGCCGTTGTATCCCGTCAAGCGTGGGGATCGGCAGCACATTCTGGTCGGGTGATGGGCCCTGCCAGTCGCCCAAGTGTTGTTGAATGAGGTCAATGGCCGCGCTGGTTTTGACATCACCCACCACTGTGAGAATCGCGCCTTGTGGGCTATAGTGAGCCGCGTGGAAGCCTTCCAGGTCGGCGCGCTCGATAGCAGTAACCGTGTTGGCGTAGCCTGTGCTGGGGCGACCATAGGGATGATCCGGGTAGATCATCTCATAAAAGCGCATGGCTGCCACTTCCTGGGTGTCTTCGTCGCGCTCCTGGATTTGTACCAGCTTTTGGCTGCGCAGCCGCTGTAGCTGGGGCTGCGGGAAGGTCGGTCGGCGCAGGATGTCTGCCAAGACCTGAAGCATGGTGGGAAAGTCTTCGCTGAGGCTCGTCGTCCCAAAGCTTGTGTTGTGGTCACTGGCCCCCGCGGCCATGCTTGCGCCCACACCCTCGATAATCGCGTTGAAGGTATCGAACTCATAATGGGCGCTGCCGCGATTGAGCATGTTGGCGACAAAGCTCGCCAATCCGCTTTTTTCTGCCGGGTCGTGGATCGCTCCCGTTGGCAGATAGCCATCGATGACGGTCACGGGCGCGGCATGATTTTCGCGCACGAGAACGATCAGCCCGTTGTCCAAGACGACACGCGTCACCGTATCGGGGCCGGGCAAAGCTGAATGGGACGCCGTTGAAGAAGCAGGTAAGGGCATGAGAATTGCTATTCCGGGATATACCAACCCACCGTTTGCCGGTTGGGGGTAAAATAGGTCTGGGCAACGCGTTGGACATCTTGCACTGTGACAGCCGTCAACTGCTCTAGCCATTGATCAAGCCAGGCGAGGCTGGAGACGACTTGGCTAAAGCCAAGCCAATAGCCCTGGTGCGTGACGCTCTCGCTGCTGTAGGCGAACTGCGCTTTGGTCTGTTTGATGGCCTTTTCCAACTCTGCGAGCTGTACGCCCTGTGCTTGGACTTTGCCCAATTCAGCCCAGATCGTTTCCTCGATCTGCTCGTGGCTGACGCCGGGAGCCAGGGTGACGTAGAAGCTGAACAGGTCAGGGTCGATGGAAGGACGGAATCCACTGCCCACACCGACCGCTAATTCGGTGTCCACAAGGGCGCGGTAGAGGCGATTGCTGCGGTTATTGCCGCCGCCACCAAAGAGCCCCATGCCTTTGGCTCCGCCCAGAATGGCATCAAGCACCGTCAGCGCAAAGAAATCGGGGTGGTCGGCGGCGACACCATGAAAGGCGTGCAGATAGTAGGCAGTGTGATCACTGCCGCGCAGGAGAACGCGCTGTTCGGCGATCTGTTCCGGTTCGTGCAGGCGCATGAGCGGCACAGCCGGCCCGACGGGGAGTGTGCCGAAGTGTTTCTCCAACTTGCCGGTCATCACTGCTGGGTCGAGATCGCCCACCATGACGATGACCGCATTGTTGGGTGCGTAATAGCTTTGATAATGGCGCTGAAGATCGTCGCGCGTGATCTGGAGCAGATCGGTCTTCCAGCCAATGATCGGGTTGTGATAGGAGTGGACGCGGAAGGCGGCGGCTTGAACTTCTTCGCTCAGCAGATAGAAATAGCTGTTTTCAGAGCCTTCACGTTCAGAGAGGATGACGGTGCGCTCCGCCTCGACTTCGTCAGCGTCAATCATGGTGTTGACCATGCGATCCGCCTCGAATTCCAGGGCCAGATCGATGCGCTCCGCAGGCAAAGTCTCGAAGTAGGTTGTCCAATCCTGCGAGGTCATGCCATTCGCCATGCCCCCTGCGCGCGCCACGGCTTTATCAAATTCGCCGGAGGGAAAGCGCTCCGTGCCCTTAAAGAGCATGTGCTCCACCCAATGGCTAATGCCGGTCGTACCGGGCAGTTCATTGCGGCTGCCTACCCGGTAGAAGATCCAAAAGCTGGCAACGGGCGCAACATGGCTTTCCTTGATGAGAATGGGCAAACCATTGGTCAGGTGGGTCGTGGTAAGATTCTCAATTGCCATTATGCGCGAATTCGTGCCCGTTCGTAAAGGTTGAGCCGCGGCCCACCGCTCGGTAGATAAAGCCTAACTCCTGCATCATATCCGGCTCATAGATGTTACGACCATCGACAAGGATGGGCTGTTTCATGCTCTCTTTGATACGGACAAAATCCACCTGTTTGAATTCGTTCCATTCGGTGCAGACCACAAGCGCATCGGCCCCGTCGGCAAGCTCATAGGCGCTTTCCACCAGGCGCAACTCTGGGTTATCACGGCTGGCATTGCCCATTGCCACCGGGTCATAGCCGGTGATCAGGGCTCCTTCATATTGCAACATGCGCGCAATTTCCAGCGCGGGAGATTCACGAATATCGTCGGTGTTGGGTTTGAAGGCAAGCCCCAACAGCCCGATTTTGCGGTGGTTGAGCTGCCCACCCAGGAGTGCGCGCAGTTGGAAGATCACCCAGCGGCGCGCATCGCGGTTAATGTCCATGACCGCGCGCAGCAATGCCGGGTGCGAGCCTTGCACAAGCGCCATATGTTCCAGCGCCTTGACATCTTTGGGGAAACAACTGCCGCCATAGCCAAGACCGGCATTGAGGAATTGGGGGCCGATGCGCTTGTCATAGCCCATGCCGACCGCCACTTCGTTGACATCCGCGCCCATTTTTTCGCAGATGGCAGCGATCTCATTGATAAAGCTGATCTTGGTCGCTAAGAAGGCATTGCTGGCATATTTGATCATCTCGGCGGTGCGCAGGTCGGTGACAATGATGCGCGTGCGCAGAGGAATATGGATCTGCGCGACCTTTTCGGCGGCATCCTTATTCTTGGAGCCAAGCACTACGCGGTCGGGATTCATAAAATCATAGAGCGCTGACCCTTCGCGCATAAATTCGGGGCAGCTCACCACGTCAAAGGGAATTGGCTTGGGTTGGCTGCGATGGACAATATCCGCGACCCAGTCCCCTGTGCCGACGGGTACTGTACTCTTGTTGACGATGATAATGGGATGCGTCATGGTCTTGGCGATGGATTCGGCAGCCATGCGTACATAGCGCAGGTCGGCTTCCCCATCGACGCCACTGGGCGTGCCCACGCAGATAAAGACATACTCTGCTTCTTCCAGGGCTGTCTTATAGTCGGTGGTAAAGTGTAGGCGTCCCGCTTTGACATTGCGGGTAATCATTTCGCTTAAACCAGGCTCATAGATGGGAACCTCACCACGTTCAAGCATTGCGATCTTGTCGGGGTTGATATCGATGCAGGTGACGCGGTTGCCCAAATCGGCAAAGCATGTGCCAGTGGTAAGACCCACATAGCCCGTTCCAGCGACGGCGATATTCTTCTTCATTGATACTCCTCTGCCAGATCCATTTGCTGGCGCGCTTTATCAAAGTCATCCCAACGCAGTTGTTCACGCCAAAAATAGTATGCGCCCAGGGCTGTCACAGGCAGCCAAAGGGCAGCATGTAGGGTAAAGGTATAGCTCGCAGCAAGGTTGCGCTCCACGCCAAAGGCGACAAGCGTTTCAATCCCTGGCGTGTCAAAGGTGCCGATATAGCCAGGAGCCGAAGGTAGGGTGGTGGCGAGATTCACCAAGCCGTTCATCAACATTAATACGATAAAACCGACCGTAAAGTCAAAGGCATGCATAACAAACCAATACTTTACGGTTTCTAACAGCCAAATGATGATGCTGGTTCCAAAGATCATCAAGACTGCCCGCCCACTCCCCAAGCTGGCGAGTCCTGCCATAAAACGTGCGTAGAGATCATCGGTGCGGGTGCGGATGGGCGCGGGCAGGAAGCGAGCCGCGACCCAGCCATAGACGCTGCTCATGAGTTGGGGCTTCGCCGCCATCCAGACAAAGATCGCGGTGGCGGCAAGCATGAGCACAGTCAGCACGATAACCAAATTGCGAAATTGTTGGGGAATTGGCGCAAAGGGCAGCGCCAGGAAGACAAAGAGCAACATCACCAGCCCATCAAAGACGCGCTCGATGATCACCGTAGCAAGGCTAGAGGTGATGCTGATGTCCTGGCTGCGCTTGAGTACGTACGAGCGGATGACCTCCCCTGCGCGTAGCGGATAGACATTGTTGCCAAAGTAGCCGATGCAGACCAGGGGGAAAAGTTGGCGTACCGGGACTGGCTTGAGGTGGCGTAGCGTAAAGTGCCAGCGCCAGGCCCGCACCCAGAGCCCAACCATATAGACCCCAACCCCCGGTAAGATCCACCAGTAGTTGGCAGTACGCAGCGATTCAACTACATCGGGGAGGTGTAGACTGGGCAGGACAAGATAGATAAAGAAGGCGCTGATGGCAAGGCCAATCAGCAATTGAATAGAACGTTTCAAGCGCAGATCAATCCATTCGACAGACGGTTCATCAAACAGAACACTTATGCGACAGAATAGCACAACTGTGGGGGCGAGCCAAAGGTAGGCGGCGATGCAGACGGCTGTGCTGAGACGCTTGGTGTCAACAGCATAAGTCTATCTCGCTTGAATTGCGGACAGCAATGTTGGCAGCAGTATTGGATAGTAAGCGGGACGACTAGAGGAGCCGTCCCGCCGTTACCAATCTTCAGTTGTAGAAGTCCTGTAATGCCATCTCCAGTGATTTAGAGGGAGAGATGGCATTACTCTAGGTGAATTGTCACTGGTGGCTAGACGCCCTGGGCGGTGACGGCTGGTTCTACGCTTTCGCCCAGGATCTCTTCCATTGCCATGATGTGGGGGCAGACACCTCGCAGTTGTGATTCCTCACAATCGCACGTCCAACTCCCGTTGTTATAGGTGATCGTGTGTTTGGCGTGCTCGCCGTCAATTTCGACTTCAAACTTGTGTACGCGTACTCGGCGGTCTCGCTCCTGAGCATACTGACGAGCCTTGACAATTCTGCTCGCTACCGAATCCATTGTTCTCGTCCTTTCTGGTTCTTGAACTTGGAGCTAACGAGTCAATAACATGCTTTGAGAAGCGTGATAGGTGTTGATGGTAGAGCAATCAATAAACGAAAACACCCAGGCACGAAACAGCCTGAGTGTTTTTACACGAAATTATTCATTTCTAGCAGTAGTGCCTTGTCTGCGGTCTGCGTATCCTTGCAGAACATCTGCACTTCCTTTCATGCAACGAACGTACGCCTGGGCAACTGTTGAAATCCGATGACAATTGTCTGACGTTGCGTAAGGGCCAGCTATCAAGCTAGACAAGTCGTAAACCTGAACAGCCGATGCGGACTTGTGCCGCTGCCTTACTGCTGCAATCTACCACCCCTGAGTCATACCACCGTGAATCAAGCCACAAATAGAGCGTGTCACAGGTAGATCATCAGGTAATCAATGGGTTAACGGATGGTTAAGGAGATGCAGAAGGGCGGTGTTTCCGTTAACAGTTGATTACGCCTAGTATACGTTGGCTTGGGCTGAATGTCAAACCCTTTTTTAGTCTCCTTTGCTGTCAGTTTGTTGTGATTTCGTGATAGTAAATCGGATGAATCGCCACTTTTCTGTCATGCGAGGTTTATGAGTCACGCTTGGCATTAACCCTCTATTAACCCACCTGGAAGCTACTGAGCTTCCGAGAGAGTAGTCGCTGCGGATCACCGAATTAGACGTTGTGAATAGCCGGCTGATTACGTCTTATTCAATGAACCATGGCGAGATTCAACAAAGTAAGTCCAACGGAGTAACTTTCTCCGGGGGATCATGCGTATATGTATGCAGATAGAGAAGAGTTGGGCTTGGCCTAACGATTCTTGGGCTGACTGTTGTTACGACTATTGTAGTGTGTTGAAGGGTAGAAAACGGAAGCCAGGGGAAACAGCATCGGCTCCATAAGCCACCGGCAGCGCAAGCGGCGCGCCCAAGCGCGTGAGCTCACCTTGTAAGAAACGCAATTGGTCACTTAAATCCACCAGGGTGCGATCAGTCACCAGTCCGATTTCCATTTGCTGGGCAACCCACATTTGGGTCTCCACGCGCAGCATGGCTTGGGCGACCGGATCGGGCTGAGCCACGGTGAGGGCCTCTACGACAACGAGGAGATTGTTGTTGGCAGAGCTAAGGTCCCGTTGCAGCGAACTCATGTTGGCTTCCCATTCGGGCAGAATGGGTGTGCCAAATGCGCCTGCGGCAATGCGTAACTTCAGCGCGGCCCAGTTGCGCCGCTCTTGCAGCAAGCTGAATTGTTGGCCGAGGGTAAGCCCAGAGGATAAAGTACGCTGGAAAGCCGCATTACGCGCCTGGTCTTCATTGACTAGCGCAGTTGCCAGCGTTTGACGCTCCGGCTCGGTATCAAGGCCGCCTGTTAAGGCGATGCGCTCGGCAAAGGCGCGAGCGGCCTGCTGGCGTAAGGAGATGGCTTCCAGCACAGTAGGGTCTGTTGCCAGAGGTTCGGCTAGAGTTGACCACCGGCTTATGAGCAGAACCCCTGGAGGTGTTATATAGGGGTTGCGCGCGGCGGCATCCACATCTGCCTCAAAGGTAGCATCACCGAGTTGTGTGCTCAAGCGGCGCAGCGTTTCAAAAATTTGGCTGCGTTGTGCCGGTAAAATGTCAGGTGTCTGTTCTGCCAAGCGTTTAACTTGGATAGCGGCATCCAACGCTTGCGGGATGGCATTCACCTTAAGAAGTTCATCCGCTATCTGCAAGAGGGCTTGGCTGCGCTCGTTGAAGCTGAGGCTGGGGCCAAGAACGACGACGGCGCGGGCATTGGCATAGGCTTGCGTGCCCTGCGCCATGCGCTGCATCGCAAGATAACGGCGGCCTAGTTGCAGCCAAAGCGCCAAGCGATCACTATCGTTGAGATCGACGGCAAAATAAGTGATGGCATAGGCCAGGTCCAACTCTCCCGCTTGCAACGCTTGATAGGCGAGGGCTTTGGAGGGGTCGCCTGTCAACTGCACAAGGGCGTGATGGGGAGCAATCTGATCGGTGGGCAGGGCGGCAAGTTGGGAGACGCCCGGCGGGGTTTCGGGTTCTGTTTGAAGCAGAAAAAGAGCCGACAGCGCCCCGACACCGAGGATCAGACAAAAGATAAAGCCGATCAGCAACGTAAGCTGAAGCCATACATGGCGGCGGCGGGGTGATGGATTGGCGTTCTCGTATTCTAGCTGCATAGGGGGACTATGATAGCATGTGAAAGAAAGAGGAAGCTAACCGTCGCAGGGCACTTTGGCATTTAGCTTATGCAAAGCGATTTTTGCCGCGCTGCGACCCTATGCTAAGATTGCATATTATTGTTTATGAGCATATACATGAATCGGTTCTTCATTAACCCTCTAATGTCTATTATTTTGATCGGACCTGGATTTTTGCTTACGCCAGGTAGCGTCAAGGATATCTCGCCAAGGAGCTGACATCCTATGCAAAATACTCGGTTTGGAACACGCTCTGGCGCGTGGTCCGGTATCGGAAGGATGCTGGAAGGGCCAGCCGGATGGATCATTACGCTGGTCGTTTTGCCTGTCCTGCTGGTACTTGCCTTACTCCTGCCGCCGGTCAACCTCTTAGACCGCTTGCAGGCCTTCACGTATACACGTATTACTTCCGCAGGGGGTGCGATCACCGATCCGGACGGAACAGTCGTAAATTTCCCGGCTGAGGGTGTGCGCGCGACCTTTCAGGCCGCGGTGAATACCACGCCTCGCGAGGACTTCATCGAAGGGCAAGCCGGGCGTGATCTCTATGATGCCGCACGCAATTTGCCGGATCATTTAATCCCCAAGAGCCCTTACTATGATCTTGAGGTCGTGGGCGACGGGCCGGGTCAGGCGATCCTCACCATTCCTATCCCCAATGACAGCATGCCCTATGAAACATTGGGGGTATACACATGGGATGGCAAAGCATGGATGCATATTCCCTCCACCGTTCTGGCATCGGAGGATCTGATTGAGTCGCGCCTGGAATTTGTGCCATCCAGCTTCATGGTCATGCAGACTACACCGGCTGTGCCTGCGGTGACGGCAGACTTGGGGCTGCAAGGCCAACTGCCGCCGAATGCCGTTGTGACCAACGAAGCCAGGGCGGGTCTCTATTTGCGGGGTGACGGGGCGTTGGAGGGTACGGCCCCTGTGAACAGCGGTAACACGCTGGCGGTAATCCGAAACTGGAGTGGCGACACAATCCGCACTGATCTGATCAACAACCTGCTGATTGACCCTGGTTTGCAGGAGAATCAGTTGGGGGCTGTCGAACAGACCATCGTACAGAATGGCTATCCGGGCGTAGTGATTGACTATCGCGGGGTGGATGCCGTACCCAGCGCCCGCGCTGACTTTGTCTTTCTCATGTCCAAGCTGGCGGAACGGCTGCATGCCAACAATAAGACGTTGGCAGTGCGCGTTGAACTGCCACGCCAGGTTTCGGCGGATAGTTGGGATACCCTCGGCTATGATTGGGCCGGGTTGGGCGAGGTGGTCGATAAGCTGATTATCCCTGCGCCTATAGACCCACGCGCCTATGCCAACAATAGCGATATGGATGCGCTGCTGCGCTGGGCGACCAACCAGGTGGAGCGACGCAAGATTCAAGTCGAATTTACGGCCCGGTCGGTTGAGCGCAGCGGCAATTATCTGCTGCTCAAGGGCTATCAGGATGCGCTGCATCCTTTGGTGGGCGAGGTGATGGCCCAGAGTGCGGGCAGCAACCAGCAGATTGCCTTGTCGCTGCAAAACCCTCGCATCCTCAGCCAAGTGCTGTGGGATGAGAATCTTGGCTCCTATACCTATAATTATCAGGACGACCAGGGACTTGAGCGCACAGTCTATGTGGAAACCGCAGGCAGCGTGGCGCATAAGCTGGAGATGTTGCAGCGCTACAATGTGCGTAACGTCAGCCTGGGCGCAGAAGCCAGCGGCGATCTAGACCCGGCGTTGTGGAATGTGGTGTTGTCCTTCCAGCAAGGACAGCCGCTCGATGGCGTGCCGACGCAGTTGTCGGTTGTCTATAGCCTCTATGCGCCCGATGGCGCGATGGTGGAGCAGCAGGTGCGCCCGGTTGATGACTCACGCGTTGTGGTGAACACGCCTGCGGGTGCGAATGAAATGCGCGTGGATACGGCGATTGTCAACAGCGCGGGACAGGCGTTGGGCGCTGCCCAGACGACCAAGATCGCAATGGGTGGCATTGGCGGCGCGACCGCAGCAGCCCCCGCAAGCCAACCCGCTAGCGAAGAATCCGAAGCCGCCACAGCCGAAACTGCTGCCGTGGAGGCCCCTGCTGCAGCACCAGCCGCCGCGCCGGTGGCTGCCGCGCCACCGGCTGCCACAGAGGCAATACCCACCGACCGCGTTACCTTAGCGAGCGCGCAGATTGTGAATCTGCGTGAAGGGCCGGGGACGAACTATCCCGTGGTTGGGCAGTTGGCCCCTGGTCAACGATATGATGTGACCGGCAAGAATGAAGATGGTTCGTGGTGGCAGATTGACAATGGCGGCCAAAAGGCCTGGATCATTGGTCAACTGGTCTCCGCCGCGGGTGATACAGCCAGTGTGGCCGTGGCGGAAGATATTCCTGAACCACCGGTCGCCCAGGCTCCTGCTGCTGCGCCCGATGCGGGTAGCGCAGCTCCGCCTGTCGTCTCGGCCCCAGCCCCATCAGGGGGTGGCAGCTTTGGCTATGGCATCCAGGCCCACATGGTTCATAACGACCAGGCGGGGCAGGTCATGGCGATGACCACCGGGATGGGCTTTAATTGGGTCAAGCAGCAGATCGAATGGCGTGTCTTTGAGGGCAGCCAGGGAGCCATTGATTTCGGCTCGTCCGATGGCATCATCAATGCCGCCAATGCTGCGGGTGTCAATGTGCTCTTTAGCATCGTCAATGCGCCTGCCTGGGCGCGTGAAGCAGGGCATGATGGCAGCGTGGGTGGCCCGCCCGCCGACCCGGCGACCTATGCCGCCTTTGTCGGTGCGATGGCAGGTCATTACTGTGGCTCTTCGCTCAAGGCGATTGAGGTTTGGAACGAGCAGAATCTCCACTATGAGTGGGGCAACAAACCGCTCAATCCTGGCGAATATGTGAACCTTTTGGCTGCGGCTTATGCGGCTATCAAGGGCGCTTGCCCCAGCATGACCGTGGTCAGTGGTGCGCTGACGCCGGCGGGCAACAACATGCCGCTGGCAATGGACGACTTTGCCTATCTTGAGGGGATGATGCAAGCGGGTGCCAACAACTACTTGGATGGCATCGGCGCACACCCCAGCGGCTACAATGTGCCGCCGAGCGCAACCGGGGATACCGCCTGTGCGGCGATTCAGGAGTCGGGCAATTCCTTCAACGGCGCTTGTGATTCGCCCCACCATTCGTGGAGTTTCCGCAGCACAATGGAGGGCTATCGCAATATTGCCAATACCTATGGCGCAGGCAACAAGCTGATTTGGCCGACTGAGTTTGGTTGGGCAGCAGGTGGTGCATACCATCCTGCATATAAGTATGCCGACGACAACTCGTATGAAGAACAGGCCGCGTGGACTGTCGAAGCCTACACAATGATGCGTAACTGGGGTTGGGTTGGCCCTGCCTTCTTGTGGAATTTGAACTTCCGCGTGGTGGCAAATGGGACAGAGAAGGCGCAGTGGGGCATTGTTGGCCCCGGTTGGGAGCCGCTCCCGGCTTATAATGCGCTGCGGAGTATGCCGAAGTAGTTGGCAGTATATTTACAAAATACCCTTCCCGCATCCTCTGGGCGCGGGAAGGGGTATGACAAGATATTTTCCCTGATGGAATTTTCCTAAGAAGCTATTCGTATCATGCCGATCGACTAGGGCATAAGGTCTCCGCCCTAGTCGCTGTTTTGCTCGCCAACTGGCGCAGAGCAAGAAGCGGCGTGCGCGCTTCCGAGTGGCACGACCGCAAATCACCCCTGAACAACAGCGCCTGAACAACAGCGTATGATAAATGAACAATGCCTGAGCAAGATGAGGAGTCATTGATGGTGAAAGTGCCACGCGCAATGCAATTCACAGCGAGGGGAGTCCGGATCGCGGCGTTAATCTTAACGCTTGGATCCATTTTGATGAGCATCGTCTTGCCCCTGGCGGCACAGTCGCAGACCCTGCCCACAACCGGCGTGGTGATCACAGAAGGTGACCGGCTGAATTTGCGCGACGCACCCGCCGCAGATGCCCAGGTTCTCGGCAAGATTGAGCCGCAGACCCAGGTTGAGGTGTTGGCGGCTTCGGATGATGGCGCGTGGTATCAGGTGACTGTCGCGGGCATCGGCACTGGATGGGTGTCGGCGGCGTGGGTGAGCCTGGGCAGTGCGCCGTTGAGCGTCCTTCTCGTTCCTACACCAACCCCCGCTGCTGGCGGTGGGGGCGCGGCTGTACCGCGCTTGGGGGTTGCTGCACGCTTGGCAACAACAGGGCCGACAACCGTGACCACAACCGGGGCGGCTACTGCTGCGCCAACTCCAACCACGGTGACGGTGGCTGGAGCCACAGTAGAGGCGACAGTAGAGGCAACCGTCGCGCCGACTGCCGCACCTGTCGTTACCTACAATGTGCCGACAGCCATTATCCAGCCGGAGCGCATGAATGTGCGCGGTGGCCCCGGCACAGGTTTTCCGGTGGTGGGAAGCGCGGGGCAAGGAGACGCGCTGGAGATTACGGGAATGAATCCCGTCGGCGACTGGTATCGAGTTGCATTGAACCAAGCCGGAGATGCGGGCTGGCTCTTTGGCTCGCTTGTGCAAGTGGGCGGCCCTGCCGATGCCATTCCCACGTTGAGCGAGGCAGAACTGCCCGCGGCTCCAACGCCTGAGCCACAGGCCGAAGTACAAGCGGCCTCCGCGCCGCCTGTGGTGGCCGCGCCGCCACCCGCGGGCGGGGGTTCCTTTGGCTATGGCGTCCAGGCCCATATGCTGGGCGGTGAGACAGGCCGGGCGATGGATACCACGGCAGGGATGGGCTTTAATTGGATTAAGCAGCAGGTGGAGTGGAGACTCTATGCGGCTGATCCAGGGGCGATGGGCTTTGCCGATCTGTCTGCAATTGTCAACGAGGCCAGCGCGCGCGGGATCAGCGTCCTCTTTAGCGTGGTCAATGCCCCAGGGTGGGCGCGAGAGCCTGGCTTTGATGCAAGCGTGGGCGGGCCTCCTGTTGATCCCGCCACCTATGCCGCCTTTGTGGGGGGCATGGCGCGCACCTTCTGCGGCACGTCGCTCAAGGCGATTGAGGTTTGGAATGAACAAAATCTGCATTATGAATGGGGCAACAAACCGCTGGACCCAGCCGAGTATATGCGGCTGTTGGCGGCGGCCTATGGCAGCATCAAGGCCGAATGTCCCAGCATGATGGTCATCAGCGGTGCATTGACGCCCGCCGGGTCGAATCCAC
Source organism: Caldilineaceae bacterium (assembly GCA_020846635.1). Taxonomy (GTDB): domain Bacteria; phylum Chloroflexota; class Anaerolineae; order Caldilineales; family Caldilineaceae; genus QEUY01. Next base: position 13,252 of record JADLDO010000049.1, on the reverse strand, counting down.
CCTTTGCGATGGATGATTTCGCCTATTTGGAGGGGATGTATCAAAACGGGCTGGCGAACTATGCGGATGGCATCGGCGCGCACCCCAGCGGCTACAATGTGCCCGCCAGTGTGCGTTTTGAAGAAGCCTGCGCGGCGATTCAGCAGAGTGGCAACTCCTTTAATGGCGCTTGTGACACGCCCCACCATTCATGGAGCTTCCGCAGCACGATGGAAGGCTATCGCAACATTATGAATGTCTATGGCGACAGCAACAAGCGCATTTGGCCCACGGAGTTTGGTTGGGCCGCGGGTGGCGCATTTGACCCACGTTATGCCTATGCCAATGACAACTCGTTTGAGGAGCAGGCGGCGTGGACGGTGGAGGCCTATACGATGATGCGGGATTGGGGCTGGGTTGGCCCTGCTTTCTTGTGGAATCTGAACTTCCGTGTGGTGGCAGATGGGACAGAGAAGGCACAGTGGGGCATCGTCAGCAATGATTGGTCGCCCTTGCCCGTCTACAATGCGTTGAAGAGTATGGGCAAATAGAGGGCAAATAGGCGGTAAATAGACAAAGCAGCGAACCCAAAGGTTCGCTGCTTCAACGTGTGTTTTCATGAACAGATGAAAGACCTAGGAGGCATATGTACCGGCGAGCCTGGCTAGTCTGTGTACTTTTATTCGTGGCGCTGTTTGTGCTAGCTGGCTGTGGGCGCGGACGTGGAGAGCCTACAGCCACCCCGACCAAGACGCCTGACAGCGGGCAGAGTGGCGCGGCCCCAGAAGCTGTGACCCCCACTCCGGTATCTGCAGGGGCAGCAGCACCGAGCGCCGCGCCCGCAACCGCGACCGACGCATCAACGCCAACGCCCGCAACCAGGACGGTGGCAGAGATCAACGCCGCAATTCTCAACGTACGGCGCGCACCGAGCGCAGATGCTGAGGTGGTGCAGACGGTGGAGCAGGGGCAGCAATATGATGTGATTGGGCGCAGCCAGGATGGCGCGTGGATCCAGATCGGTTCCGAGGGACGCGAACTTGGCTGGGTCGCTGCGGAGTTTGTGGTTGTGCAGAATGTCGCCCTTGCACCGGCGACGGAGACCGCGCCGGAAGGCGAGGCTGAAGCTCCGACGCAAGGTGAGGCGCAACCCCCCGCGGCGGGTAGCGGAAATTATCTGCCGGCGACCATGACCAGCCCCGACTTTGGCGGGCAGGCGTTTCTCTGGTGGCAGCCTGAGATTGCCGACCGCGACCTGACATTGATGAAGGAAGCCAATTTTAGGTGGGTTAAGCAGACCTTTGCCTGGGAGACTATCGAAGGCGCGGGCAAGGGCGTTTATGATTGGTCGTATGCCGATCGGGTTGTGCGCGAGGTAAATGGGCATCAGATCAAGCTGCTGGCGCGCGTGAGCAGCGATCCAGAGGAGGCGACCTTCTGGGCTGGGCCGCCGCCCGCCAATGGCGATAATTTTGCTGACTTCGTCTTTGCCCTTGCCAGTCGCTATAACTGTACACCTGAGGCGGTTGGCTGTATTCAGGCTTATCAGATTTGGAATGAGCCGAATCTGGCGCGTGAGTGGGGTGGCAATGCGCCAAACCCGGCGCAGTATGTAGAGTTTCTGGGCAAGGCGTATGCTGCCATCAAGCGCGCTAACCCGAATGCGGTTGTGATCAATGCGGGCATGGCTCCCACGGGTGGCGATGGCGCGATTGCAATGGCCGATGATGCTTTTTATGAGGGCATGTATCAGGCGATGGGGGGCAATAGCAATGGCTATTTTGATATGCTCGGTGTCCACGGTGCGGGTTTTGCTGCGCCGCCGGAGCTAGACCCTGCCCAGGCTGCCGCAGACCAACGCTATGGTGGCTATCGCTTCTTCGCCTTCCGCCATGTGGAGGACATTCGCGCCATCATGGTGCGGAATGGCGATGAGGGCAAGCGCGTCGTGCTGCTGGAGTTTGGCTGGACTTTTGACCCTGTGAATCCCTCGTACAAATGGCATGGCGCGGATGCTGGGATTACAGAGATGGTACAGGCGGAATACCTGCGGAGCGCTTACCAGTATGCCGAGGCCAACTGGCAGCCGTGGATCGGGCTGATGAGCCTGCTGACCATGCCCAACTTGGATTGGACGGATGATGGCAATCCGCAAGATGAGGAGCAGTATTGGTGGGCGATCATGGAACCAAGCGAGATCAACGAGTTGAAGTTCCGGGCAGCCTTTATCTTCCTCTGCGATTACTTCAACGCGGTCGAGGGGCGCGAGTGTAAATACGAGCCGCAATAGCTGACGCTGAACCGGTGGTGACAAGAAGCTTCCTGGGAGCGGGGAGCCCTCTGGGCCGCTCCCAGGAAGGGGATGGGGGGTATGGTTGTCAGTCGGTGGTGAAGCCAAGAAAGAGCTGGATCGCTCCTTCACCCAGCGCGGCAAAGAAATCTACCCAATCGCCTTCGTCTTCCATGCTGACAGAGGTGAGGGTGCTGGTTTCGACCTGCCAGCTACGATTCGCATACCAGCCGCCAAACAGGGCAACGGCGATGACGAGAATAAAATAGAGCCGCAGCATAAGCCGCTTGTGACGTACCATCTTGAATCCTTTTCCCTGTGTAAAGGGAGCCCTACGTTCGCTCCGTAAAGTACCAGGAATGGCTGTAGTTTAGCCTCGAATGACAGGTTCGGCAATTTGCGGCGGGACCCTGTTATGGTATACTCAGTGCAGTTAAATGGGTGCGTAGCTCAGTTGGTTAGAGCGCACGGTTCACATCCGTGAGGTCAGGGGTTCAAGTCCCTTCGCGCCCACTAAAGCCGGAACGACAGGTGTAATTGCATCGTCGTTCCGGTTTTTTATTGGTTCGGAAACGAACCGGAAACGTCACGGCTAAATTATGTCAAACATCGATTTTCCCACTGCGCTGGAAGGCTACTGGCTAGCGCGCCGCCGCGATTTTAGCCAAAACACCATCAACGATTACACCCTCACATTCAAGCGATTTGCTAAACATCTAGGCTCACAGCCTATCAGTGAAGTCACACCCTCCGATATCCATGCGTTCCTCAACGCGGTAAAGAAACGGCACAAGCTCGCAGATAAAACGATGGCAAATATCTGGGCCGCCCTATCCAGTTTCTTCACATGGGCAGAGACGGAGCTAAAGGTCAGTCACCCCATCCGCGGGGTCGTGAGCCGCCCAGAGTTTCACCGCGTGGAGATCGAGCCCTACACGCGCTCCGAAATCATGGCGATGCTGACTGCCACCGAGCAATCCGCATCGTGGCGTACTCGCAACGGCAGACGCATATCCAGCCAGCGGCCAACCGCGCTGCGCGACAAGACAATCCTCATTATGCTAGTGGATACCGGGCTGCGCGCCAGCGAGCTATGCGATCTCCTGGTGCGTGATTACGAACAGGAATCGGGGCGACTGCTCGTCCGCCACGGCAAGGGCAACAAGAAGCGAACTCTGTATCTGGGGCAAGCCGGCCAAAAGTACCTGTGGCGTTATCTCACTGGCCGCGGCAGCATCCGTGCCAATGATCCGTTATTTATCACTCGCGTTGGCACTGCACTTGACCGCACCGAGCTACTCAACATGATAACCGGCACCGCTGCTCGCGCCGGTGTGAGCCATGCAAATGTACATAGATTCCGTCACACTTTTGCTATTACATTCTTAAGGAACGGTGGGAACGTGCTGGAACTTCAGAAGATGCTGGGCCACGAACGAATGGAAACTGTTCGCATCTATGCGGAACTGGCGTCAATGGATCTGTCTAACGCTCAAGCTGCTGCCAGTCCTGCGGACAACTGGGGGTTGTAGCCATCATACCCCGGCCAGCGCCGCCCGCCAATCGCCAATTGACATAATTGGAATGTCCGCAATCCGGTAGCGGAAATACGCCAAATGTCCCGTATCCTCAAAGGCTTACCATAATGAAGCTCATCCCGTCCACCGATTACCTCAAGCTATGGATCTCCTCGCGCATCCACATGGGCATGCCACCGCAGCTCGTCACGGCTGAATTGCGCCGTCGCCTTGTACCAGCCGACACCGAATCGAGCGAACTGGCACGCGGGCGACATAAAGAGGCAATGGAACTCATAGAGCGAGTGGAGCGCGGCGAAGAATAGCTGCCGCTCCCAGCATCACGAAGCCCGACCATAGCGGTCGGGCTTTTTTTGTTTGCCTGAAAACTTTTCAATTGGCGAGTTTGGAAATTGATACTTGACAATCGAAAAGAAACATGTTACAATCTTTTCAAGCGAAAAGAATTCGCCACAAAAAGAGACGCCCCGCCAGTGTGTCAGCACCAACGGGGCCAAACCCAGAAAGGTTACTTCTGTGAACACCATCATAGCACAACCTCTCCACACATTCAAGACCGGCGATACATTCGTCGGTGCGACAGTTGACGGTGACAATCTCGTGATTGGCGAGACTCGCAACGAGGAACACGCCAGCGAGGGCCACTTTAGCAACCTGCTCACAGTGATTCCTCTCGCAGATGCCATTGCAATGGCGAAAGCGATTCTCACCCAGGCGCAACAGGCCGAAGAGGATGCCTGGATCGAAGAGATGTACCAGCGCCAGCTTGACCACGAGGCTCTGGTGGATGACGCCATCGAACACGATTACAACTGGATTCGCCACGGCTGCTAGGCGATAGGCAACAGGGGAGAGGGAGACCTCTCCCCACCATCACAGACACCAAAACCCAACTTTCCATAGGAGACTCGAACAATGTCCACAACCTACTATCGAATGGAATCCACCTATCACGGCACGCGGTTGACCATTACCAATTTCGACCGCAAGCCATACGAGCAGACGCACGAACTGACCGACGCCAGTTTTGACCGCTTTACTGCCATCGCTGAGAAAGCCGCCGAAGAGAACCATCCAGGGCGCACCTTTGAACTGCTACGGAGTAATGAGGGCTTTGGTTGGGAATTGACCAGCCGCGATCATCGTCCTTGCCCCACCTGTGGGCGCGTCATTGTCGAATACGAGAAGGAATACGCCACAGATGGCGACTGCTTCATGTGTAAGCTTGACAAGAAGATTCAGGCGGAACGGGAAGTGGAACAGGCCGAAATCGACCGCATCATCACCGCGCCGATGGCACCGCGCCCGGAGCTTCAGCCTGACGAACACGGCGATTTTCTCTACGCCTAGCAGCAACACACCAACGCCCTCCGCGCGGCAGTATGGGGAGGGCAACCACCACCCAGCACGAAAGGAACCAAGCACCATGAACGATACACCAACATTCCAGGTTATGAATCCACTCGCCAAGACCATCGAAGAGGGCGAAGAGATCATCGAGCAAATCCGCACCATCTCCGACCGGCTCGAGGCGTGCATCGCAGATGAGCGCACCTGGTACGGGCACATGAAGGACGCAGAAGCCGCCTATGAAGCGGCCGAACTCGAAGAGCTTGCAGACGCTTTGGTACTGGCACAGGCGAAAGAGGGGCCGCTGGCCGGGGTTGCAGCCACGTCGAAAGCCTTTGACATCCTGCTCAACAACCTGAAAAACAAGCTCCGCACTGGCAAGCTCGCGCGTGAGTGGCAGACCTTTGACCGCATCCGTCGCAGCTACGATAACTCCCAAATTGACCTGCGGCAGACCGAAACGCAATTCAACGCGTTGCGAAAGATTGCCGATGTAAAGACGCAGACGTTGCGGGCATCGACGATCTAGTTGCAGAAACATCGAATCAGGGGGTGGGCAACCATCCCCACTACACCAACTCATAGATTGCTAGACCACAAGGAACACACCGAACCATGAACGCACTGACCAAATTTCAAGGTGGACAAATCCAACTGACCGAAGCCGAGGCGTTGATCCTTGCCGAGATGCAAGACGACACAGCCGCCTTTGACATGCAACCTGCTCGCGTGAAGGTTGCGCCAGGGGGCATCGGACAATTCCTGATGGGTGACGAAACCGCCAAGAGCTTCATTGCAACCGTCGCCATCTCGCAGAAAATTCGCGGCTACTGGCCTGACAGTGGCACAGGGCAAGCGCCGATCTGTTCATCGCCCGATGGCAGCGTGGGCATCTTCAACCACGAGTTGACCGACGAACAATTCAAGGCAGCGACCAGCGCACGCAACCCGCACCCTGGCGTCATTCTGCTCACTGAGAACAAGCCGCTGCCAGAAGCCTTTAGCTGTGCCACATGCCCAATGAATCAGTGGGGAAGCGAACACCAACGTCGCGGTGGGGCTGGCAAGGGCAAAGGTTGCAAGGAAATGCGCCGCCTGTTGCTGCTCATTGACGGTTGGGCATTGCCCGCAGTCATGGCCTTGCCTCCCACCAGCATCAAGGCTTGGGATAATTACTGCTCTGCCCTGGCATCGAAGCGCAACGCCTATTTTGGCGTCAAGACCAAATTCACGCTGGACAGTGCCAAAGCGCAAGGTGGCGAGACTTACAACATCGTGCAGGTGGTAGTAGACAGCCCAATCAAGGACGTAGAGCAGTTGCGCCTCGTCAGCGAAATCCGACGCCAGTACCGAGAGCTTGTCTCCCAAATGCCAGTGGTCGCAGAAGAGTATGAGACTGTGCCGAGCAACGGCGCGACCGTTGACAGCAACACCGGCGAAATTCTGGACGATTCTCAGATGCCGCCGTTCTGAGATTGACCGGATTCTAAACAAAAAACGTCCCGGTACTGCACGAACAGTACCGGGGCACAACTCAAGTAGAACGGAGCTACAAGAGCATGAACGGCAGTATAGCACACCCGCAGGACGACGCACCAGAGCCGAACGGAACCAATCACCTGAGAATGGCGCGGGTGTGCATGGACGCTTGGCAGGGCAGCGTTTATCAAGACAAACGCACCGGAGATCCAGTGGAACGCCAACGCTATGAGGATGTCGCATACAAGAATGCAATGCTCCACGCGTGCATAGCCCAGGCCGAAGCCGCTACCCGACAGGCCGAGGTCATGGAACAGATGCTCGAATCTGTAGCGGAATTCGTGGACAAGACGAAGTTGATTGACAGCCTTGTGCAGTGGGGAGAGAGGCAGGGGGCGTAGGCTATGAAAACACTGAGAATGTACGCAGCAAGCGACGATCTGATCGAAGTAAAAGGCATTGAGGGAGCGGACGAATACACCGCCAACATGCGTGACAACAGTCCTTTCATGGCGACCTTCGAGGTGCGATCTGAATCCGAAGACGCAAGCATCGAGATCCACATTGTTTACACCGGCAGTTGGGCTTTTGCTGTAACCCCTAAAGACGGTCCCGAATATCCCGCATGGGCCATGCGCCGCACCTGGGGAACCATCGTGGATTATTCGGAAACACTTGAGGTTTTTGTGCCCGACGATGCCATTATCAGGAGATCAAGATAATGAGTGACAACGAGAAGCGACCCTACGCTCAAGTTATGCATGTTGCCAGCGGACTTGTAGAGCAGCTCCGCCCAGCATGCCATCGCATCGAAATTGCCGGAAGCCTGCGCCGCAAACGACCGATGGTAGGCGACATTGAGATTGTTGCCATCCCACGGATGGACGTGGATTTGTTCGGCACCCCACTTGACACAACCGAGCTAGATCACCTACTTGCCCAGTGTCCTGTCGATATACACAAGAATGGGAAAAAGTATAAGCAGTTCACCTACTTTGCGCCGCTGGGCTACACCTACAAGGCTGACCTCTTCTTGCAGCCAGATCCCGCTACCTGGGGAGTCAACTTCTTGCTCAGGACTGGCAGTGCTGATTTCAGCCGGCGCATGGTTACATCAAAGGCATACGGTGGACTAAAGCCGAACGACCTCGAAGTACGTGACGGGCGAGTGTGGGACGATGGACACGCGCTGCATACGCCAGAGGAAATCTATATCTTCGAGTATTGGGGCATGACCTATCTTGAGCCGGAGAATCGGGTATGAAACGCATCCAGCGCAAACGTAGCAAGGGCTGGAAGATGCCCCCGAACGCCGTCTATGTAGGCAGGCCAACGCAATACGGTAATGACTTTGTTGTGGATGTGGATGGCACCGCTGCTGAGTGCGTCGCAAAGTATCGTGAACACTTTATCAGGCCAACGTTGCAAGTGCATGGTCCAGCCTACTTCGAGCCATTGCGGGGCAAAGATTTAGCTTGCTGGTGCCCACTCGATCAGCCTTGTCATGCTGACGTTTTGATTGAGCTATTTAAGGAGATCAAACAATGAATAACCTAACCACTGAGCAACTTACCGAACTAACCGAGCGTGTCCATGAACGGCTAAATGAATTTGAGATGCCAAACACCATGCTGCCGACCAAAGGCATCGTGCGCGTGGTACATGACCTGATTGCGGAGTGGCACGACGGAGAGAGCAACGGATTCAAGCTGATCCGCGATGAAGATGGCCGCGTTACGGAGCAGGCACCGTGGGCGCAGCTCGTGGCTGATGTGGATGCTGCAATCGAGCCAGAGCCGGAACACGAACCTGTCCAGGTCACAGCCCCGGAACAGCCTCACACCAACGGCAACGGCACAAAGCCAGCACTCTCGCCACAAGCCACGGCGACGCTGGGGCCAGAGCACACCGTCGTCACACCGCTCAAATACGCGCACCTGCCAACCCTGGATGAGCTTGTCGCAGAGGTCAAGAGACAAGCGATGGGAGGTGTTATGCCCACAATGGCCGCCTTCGACATGGCGCGTCCGGCGACCTGGGCAACGGCGCAGGCTCATCTTGTTCGGCTGAACCTGACCTGGTCTGACTTGGCAAAAGAGGCTGACCTGACACTCAAGCGAGCCAAATAACCGATGCATACCGACCCCCTAGCCACCGCCACCGAGCGTATCCGCGACCTCACCCGCAAAGGCCGCTCGCCACTCGAAGCCACCTTCACCGTGAGCGAGTTGATGAGCGACAGTGACGCAGCGATGGTGCTGGACAGGCTCATAGCGCAGCGGTTCCTGGCACGCCCAGACGCCGATTTAGCTCAGATGTTGGCTACGCGGCTAGGTAGGGAGGTCAGGTGGCAACACGCACATTTCAACGATAGCGACGGCTGGCACGAGGGGAGAGGACAATGATCACCATACTCATTGTGGCGTTCCTGGGCATGTCTGCACTTTGCACGCTGGTTCTGGTCTGCGCGTGCATCGTAAGCCGTTGGGCAGACGAGCGGGCACCACACCCGCCAGTGGCAGAGTCTTGGGAGGGTGCACGCAGCCGCGAAGAGGTGGAGCGCGGCGTGATACTGATCAAGTATTTTAGAGCATGAGCAACAGAGGATAGAGTGCCGGGGCTGTGTCATCAGCACACCCCGGCTTGGTCAATCGTGTAGAGGCACGATCAACATGAGTAATGATACCAAAGACAGTAAGTCATACAGTAATTTCGTCCCGGCGCTGCGCGAACCGCCGCGGCAAATTATTGAGGTCGATGTTACCCGCGAGCTACCAGCGACACCTTCTACTGTGCTACTGCCACAGGCAGGCTACGAGGACAGGGCTAGAGGCTTCTCGATTGCCACAGGGCCACTGGCAGGGGTAGCGGGGCTAGTGGCGGCACTAGTGGGCATCCTGGGCTGGCAAGTGCCCATAGCATCGCTGATAACGCTGCTGTTGGCTTTGGGCGGCTTTGCCCTGGTGTGGCTGATTGCCTACCTGGGCCATGTATTCATCAGCCCCGATGGGACGATGTTTCTACATACCATCCTAGCATGGGGCTACCTCCGCCGAGAGCAGCGCGAGCGATTCAAACGCTATCGTGAGGTGAAACGTGGAGAGTGAAATTGTACGTGTGGTAGAGCGCAAAGGCGAGATCATGCAAGCCAAGCCGCAACGCTTTGTGCTGGTGCAGCGCGCCGCGGAACAACTCAGCCGGCGCAATGCTGACGCTGCCATTGTGGAGTTGATGATGGAAGCCATGCAGCGGCTCACGCTCCTCGCCTATGAGCAGGATGCAGATGGCTACTGCAACATTGACGATCCGACCGGCAGATTGTTGATCCCGGCACCGTGGGGGCGAGCAGGGTACAAGCGTTGGGCCATTACGCCTAGTGAGTCGGTCATCCTTCGCGAGATGATCCAGCGCCGCCAAATAGGGCGCAATGGGCGGGGGCCAGGGCTATGGCTCTACGACGCGTCACGGCGCTGTTGGCGGCTGAACCTGTATGACTATGACCGGCTCAGCGACGGGCAAGCGTACTGGCAGCGGTGGCCGTTGACGGTGGCAGAATACCGCCAAGCGCGTAGCCGTCGCCTAGAGGGTGGGGTAGTAGGGCCGGTAGTAGGGCCGGTAGCAGGATAGGTAGCGTGAATGATAGTGGCGTGTAGCCTTCACAGGAGACGAATAAATACACAGCGACGCCTGGGGCATAGTACTCAGGCAGGGGAGGAGCAGAGCATGGACACCATACCAAGCAATATCAAAGTCACAATCGAGGGTGCACTGCTGGAGGCCATCGAGCGCGCCCAACGCTTTGACGGCACAAGCCTCGCCCTCCCGGAAGTAGTTGCCCGACGCAAGGCGGCGCTCGCCTGGGTACAGAACGTACAGGTGGGAGAGCCGCTGTCCCTACCCGCTGATCATCACCCCGTAGGAACGGAGGAATCTTAGATGGCCCATCGCATTCAACGCAGACGCAGCCGCGGCTGGCGCAAGCCGGAGGGGGCTGTGATTGTGACGCGCCCTACCAGATGGGGCAACCCCTTTGAGCTAGGCACATTCGACCGTGTGACGGCCATCGCGCTCTATAAAGCGCGACTATTGCAGATGCACGCCGAGACGCCCGCAGCCTACCGCGCGCATCTGGAGCCGCTGATCGGTAAAGACCTGGTCTGCTGGTGCGGTCTGAACGATGCGTGTCACGCGGACGTATTGCTGGAATTGGCCGATGAGCTTGATCGCCAGCTTGCGATGGAGTTAGGAGCACACTGGCCGAGGATGCCCGCTCTCGAAGGGGCAGATATTTTCCTTGAGAAGCATGGCCCACCGAGCGGACAGGAGAGATAGCAGCGGCGACCTGTAAGGATTCTGCCAGTCACATGACAGCATTTTGATAAGTCGCACAGCTAATTCCGGTGCTACGCTAAAGGCCACAACTCAACCCCAGAGTATTTCATAGCGGACAAAAGGAGATCCCCCATGACCGAGTTCTGTAAGACTTGTCACTCCAACCCCAATCCTGCACAGGAGGTCCAGCTATGAAATACCTTTCCTTCGACATCGAAACCGCCAAAATCGTTCCTGATAACGAAGATCTCTCCGATCATCGCCCACTTGGGATTACCTGCTATGCCATTGCCTGGAACCTGAGTTCCGGGATCATTAAGACCAAAGCTGGGCATGGGGTCAATGCCGATGGGTCGCCCGCCCCCCAGATGAGCCGCCAAGAATGCGCCCAACTCGTTTCCGGTCTGCTCGGTGCCGTTGCCAAAGGTTATGTGCTGCTTGCCCATAATGGCGCATCGTTCGACTTCTCCGTGCTTGCCGAAGAATCAGGGCTGCACAGCGAGTGTGTCGAGCTTGCGATGGGCAGCGTTGACACCATGCTGCATATTCACTGTGTTAAAGGCTTCCCTGTGGGGCTGGACGCCATAGCGAAGGGCATGGGTCTATCAGGCAAGACCGAGGGTATGAACGGAGCCCTAGCCCCGCAGATGTGGCATGATGGCGAATATGACAAGGTTTTGGAGTACGTTCAGCAAGATGTCATCTCTACTTTGGAGGTGGCGTTGGCCGTCAAGAAGCGCCGCTGTCTGACCTGGATCGCCAAGTCTGGCCGGCGCAATAACCTGCCCATCCCACAGTGGTTAACGGTGGCCGAGGCGTTGCGGCTGCCTGAGCCGGATACTAGCTGGATGAGTGAGCCGATGCCACGCAGTCAATTTACTGGGTGGATGGAGGCAGAAACGGTGAGGTAGGGTTGCGGTCAGTTGGTAGAATTGAGACGGCGCACATTCCCGCGGTGGGAGCGTGCGCCGTTCCTGTTTAGGCATGAGGGAGAAGCAGAGGAGCTTCTTCGTACCAACTTCACCTAACCCATACCATGTATTGCTAGCCGAATCGACAAAAGATAGACGTACTGTTCGTCAAAGCAGTAGTAGATAGTCACGGATGGTCTGTCTCCGAGCGCGTGCATGAATATCATGAATATCTTGGAACCTGCACGTAAGGGTATTCCCTCATTCGCATCGCGGGATAGTACCCATTCAGTACCATTAATGAATTCATCCGCTCGTTTCGCATCGGGTTCGATCGCTTTGAGTTCTCGTTCAAAGCAATGCTCTTTGATGATTGTTCGTCTTGCTCTCGCCACGGGGGATAATGACCTTTAGGATGTTTTTGTTCAGGATAAATGGGAGATAGATGCTTCGAGTTCCAGTCCATAGGCGATTTCATCCTGGGTGGGTTCTCGCTTATGGATCAGTATAACACTGTAAGGGATGGATTCTCCCTCTTCAGCAACTCTCCAGCCGGTAAAATTGTGAGAGTAGTCGCTAACTTCGGTGCCATTTTTTCCCCAGTGACGATGAATAATCATATCAACTGTGGCGATTTCCGCAGCTGTAAAGAGGGATAGATCAGGATCGCGCAGGGCAATTGCCTTCTTCTGAGTGCGCCTATGATACTGCCGCTCATGTATCACCAACGCCCCCTCATCAGCCAAGCGACGTTGTACGGGTACCAGACGGCGTGGACACGGCCCTTGAGGTAGTGCCTGATACTCCTGCCCCGTGATAGAGCGTCCGTACGTGGCGTAAAAATAAAAGTCTGAGAAAAACAACAGTTTATTCAGCTTGGTCGCGGCAAATCTCTCGTCACCCTCACTATGTTGGGCGATGTAGATCATTAACTCGGCTAACTTTTGGTCATCTGGCGTCTGGTTGGTTGCTCCATAGATGTAATTGTTGGTTGACATGGGGCTTGTCCTTTGTGAAAGGCAATTCTCCTGTGGAAGTGGGGCTTCTTGGTGAAAAAGGGAGCGGCAAATGCAAGCGTTACAAAAGATCGCAACTATCGTAACACGCACTTGCCAAAATTTCAATGGCAGAATAACCCAATAAATCCCAAATTATCCCTGAATTTTAAGCATATACGATCCATAATAGATGTCGTCTCAAACAGAAAAATGATACTCTAACGGCAAAAATGAATGGGGCATTCTATGCTGTAGATTCCGGTTGTCAAATCAGCAGAATTCCGGCGTAAAAGGCAGCAGTTGTGTTCAGCGATAGAGCGGTTATCAACAAAAAGTGTGGGTTTGGATAGTCTCTACATCACGGCGATTCATCCT
>JADLDO010000048.1 GCA_020846635.1 Caldilineaceae bacterium | reverse complement strand
TCTGGCGCTGGATCTTTGATGGACAGACCGGCGTACTCAATCAAATCCTCATGAGTTGGGGCTTGATCGAGTCGAACGTTCCCTTCTTGGCAAGACAGTGGTCGGCCATTGGCATCCTCATCTTTGTTATGGTCTGGAAGGGCTACCCCTTCTATGCGTTGACCTTTCTAGCGGGAATGCAGACGATCTCGCCAGAGCTTTATGATGCCGCCAAAGTGGACGGAGCGGGACGCGTGGCGCGCTTCCGCTATATCACGTTGCCAGGGCTACGGCAGGTCATGGGCGTTGTCATTCTGCTTTCCACAATCTGGACAATGAACACCCTGGACATTCCACTGCTATTGACAGGTGGTGGGCCAAGTGATCACACAGAGGTCTTCCCCTTGCTCACTTATCACCTAGCCCTGCAAAACTTCCGCTTGGGTGAAGGCGCGGCGGTTCCCATTCTCATGCTGCCCATCATCGCTATACTGGTCTTTGCAGTAGCCACATACATGGATCGGGAGGCCACCTCATGATATCGCTGCTTGACCGCATCCCGCAATCTGTCTTCCGCGTCCTCTCCATCCTTGTCATCACCGTACTCCTGCTCATGATCATCTTCCCGCTCTACTTCATGGCGACAACCGCCTTCAAGATCGAGCAAGAGATTTACTCTGAACTGACCTGGATTCCGACCCAACCAACGCTCGAAAACTTCAACCAGGTCATCTACAGTTTCCGCATCCCTGTCTATCTACGCAACACCTTGATTGTTGCCTCCGCCACCACCAGCATTGTCGTGATTATCTCCGTGCTTGCCGGTTACTCACTGACGCGGCTGCGCTTTCCGGGTCGATCTGTCCTGGCGCGCGGCGTGCTCTTTGTCTATCTGATCCCTGGCTCGCTGATGCTCATCCCCATGTATCTCATCATCGTCAAAATCAAATTGCAGGATACTTATTTGGGGCTGATTCTTGCCAACATGAGTTTCGCCGTGCCCTTCTGTACCTGGTTGATGATGGGCTATCTACGCAGCATCTCGGAAGAGATCGAAGAGGCAGGATTGATCGACGGCTGTAACCGCCTCAGCGTGCTTTGGTACATTGTGGTTCCCCTCTCAATTCCCGGCATTGTTACCGCAGCGATTTTCATCTTCAACAATGTTTGGAATGAATTCATCTTTGCGCTAATCTTGACTCAAGACGAAGCGCATAGAATGATCTCTGTGGGGTTAAGTAACTTCTATCGCACAGACTACTATATGGTCGGCCCGATGATGGCCGGCTCGCTCATTGCAATGGCGCCCGTCTTGCTCATCTATATTCTTGCCCAACGCTTTGTAGTCGGTGGGCTAGCAGCAGGAGCAGTGAAGGGCTAAATGCGGATTACAAAACTGGAAACGATCATTGTCAAGCCCCGTTGGGTCTTTCTCAAGATTCACACCGACGAGGGGCTAGTCGGTTTGGGTGAACCGACGTTGGAAAATCGTCCCCGCACGATTGTCACCGCCATCAGCGAAATCGAGCCGTACCTGATCGGCAAAGACCCCACCCGTGTTGTCCACCATTGGCAGGCTATCTACAAACACGCGTTTTATCGTGGTGGCCCTGTCCTCACCAGCGCGCTCTCCGGCGTTGAACATGCACTGTGGGATCTGGCGGGCAAAGCCGCGGGCCTGCCTATCTACAAACTCCTCGGCGGCCCCTTGCGCGACCGTATCAAGCTCTACGCGCATGTCCGCGGCGACAGCCCTGAAGAACTCGCCGCCCACGGGCGCGAGCTTGTGGCGCAGGGCTTTATTGCACTCAAAACCGTCATTCGGGGGCCGCGTCCCAATCGCGTCATCGAGCCGCCAAGCTTTATTGATCTCCACGTCGAGCGTATCGACGCCCTACGCAGCGCCGTAGGCAATGAGATCGACATCGGCATCGACTTCCACGGGGCCGTCAGCCCCCAAAGTGCGGGCTTGTTTATCAAGGCGCTTGAACCCTATTCGCCCCTCTTCTATGAGGAGATTGTCCAGTCGGAAAATCTCGACGTGATGGCCGACCTGGCGCGCAAGACCCACATTCCCATCGCCGCAGGCGAACGGCTCTATACCAAGTGGGATTTCCGTAAGCTCTTGGAAAAGGGCGCGGCCTCGGTGCTCCAACCCGACCTTTCCCACGCCGGTGGCATCTTCGAGGGGCGTATCATCGCGGGCATGGCCGAAGCCTACTATGCGGCCATCGCTCCCCACTGTCCACTTGGCCCTATCTCACTGGCTGCCTGTCTGCAACTCGACGCAGCCATTCCCAACTTCCTGGCCCAAGAGCAAGTACACTTAGGCGAGGGCTACTTACGCACCCCCTTTGTCATGGAGGATGGCTATCTGCCGCTGCCTACTGCTCCAGGATTAGGCATTGAACTCGACGACGAAGCAGTCGACGCGCAAAGAGGTGAACCGCGCTATCACCCCGGTCTCTATGACCCCGATGACGGTTCCACCGTGGAGCATTGATCTATCCAATTGATCTGCGCGTATAGCTGTATGCCGGAACATTGACAGAGATGGGAAATGTTTGGCAACACAATTGACAACATCTCTGATACTATGTTAACATTTGTCCGCAGTAAATGGTCTGACCACCATAGCGTATATCGTCATGCATACAGGATTGCCGGCTGACAGAACTCTCTGTTTCGTCGCGCTCCCAAATTGTATGCAGACGAGTCAAGATTCGTTGATTTTGTTCCCAACTTCGATTCTAACCGATATGTCTGCCCTATCTTGAGGAGGATCAATGTCCAACCCGAAGCATTTATCACGCCGCGACTTCTTACGTGTTAGCTCGTTTAGCGTCGCCGGCCTTGCCCTTGCTGCCTGTGCAGCGCCCGGAGCAGCGCCGAGTGCGCCTGCTGCTGGTGGCGAAGCCGCCGCCCCATCTGGCGAAAAGGTAACCATCCGCCATCATGCTCGCATCGGTCAGCAAGAAGATGCCCTGTATGAGATGCAGACACCCAAGTTCATGGAAGAAAACCCGAACATTGTGGTGGTGAAGGAATCCTTCCCCGGCGAAGAATACGAAGCCAAGATGGCAACCATGTTTGCCGGTGGCACACAAGGTGATGTAATCTGGAGCGCGCTGGGTGGCGCTAAGATTCAGTTCGCCTACAGCCAGGGACAAGTAGCTGCCATTGACGATCTGGTCGCTTCTGCAGGGCTCGACTTGGGCGAATGGTACGAAGGCTGTATCAATGCCATTACCCTTGACGGCAACCTCTTGGGCCTTCCCTTCAAGGCGCACCCTGGCCTCGCCGTTGTCTACTACAATCAGACGGCAATTGAAGCCGCGGGTGGTGAAGTTCCCACAGCCGATTGGACACAAGACCAGCACATCGAGCTGGCAAAGCTGTTGACTGTGTCAGACGGGGGCCGCACTACGCAGTTCGGCTATCTGCCCAATGCCGGTTGGAAGGGCATGGTGACCCTGAGCCGCGCCTTCGGCGGCGAACTGCTTAACGAGGACGGCACCGTGTTCCAGGTTGCGGAAGGAGCTTCCCTCCAGGCGGTCAACTATCTCTATGACCTCTTCCAAACGCACAAAGTTGCGCCGACCCCAGACCAAATGCTGGGCGCAGCCAACGATATGTGGATCAGTGGCGTCCTCGGCACCTATCAGGGTGGCACCTCGGTTGCGGTTACCGACAGTGCCATTGGCGACGCCTTCGAATGGATGGTTGTTCCCAATCCCATTGGCCCAGGTGGCGTCGGTGGCTCCGACTATGAGGTCGATGCCCAGTGTGTGACCACGGCTTCGCAGCACAAGGAAGAAGCCTTCAAGTGGGTCAACTACCTCTGCAACCAGGACAGCGGTATCCAATTGGGCATCATCGGCGGCACAGTCGGCGGTCGCCCGGATGTCTATGGCGCTGAAGTGCTGCTCGAGCACCCTTACCGCGTCGTCTTCAAAGACATTATGGACCACGCCATGGCGAGCCGCATCACCAACAACTGGCGGCAGACCGAAGCCGAAGTTGCATGGGATCAGTTGACGCAGCCGTTGTGGGCAGGTAATGCCCAACCGGACGAAGCGTTCATCGAAAGCGTGCGCGTCGCCATCCAAGATATTATGGACAAGCCCCGTCCATAACGGATTTGATTGATTGCTGTAGCGGATGGTTGCCACTCACGCAGATCGGGTGGCAACCATCCGCGCGTTGCCTAGTAGTCATGCATCTCGCTCATGACTACTATGAGAGGACTAGCATATATGAGTGCAGCGACTGCCAAAAAGAGTTCCTGGCTAGGATCTCCGCTTCAACGGCGAGAAGCCATTGAGGGTTATCTGTGGATAGCACCCTGGATCATCGGCTTTCTCGTCTTTTCTCTGGGGCCGATTGTAGCGTCCCTCTACCTGAGTTTCACCGAATATTCAATTGGTGGCATCCCGACTTGGATTGGGTTAGCCAACTTTAATACCGCGTTTTTTACAGATAAACTATTCTGGCCTTCCCTGGGTCGCACTGCCTACTTTGCTCTCGCCGCGGTCGTTCTCGGCGTATCGGGCTCACTGTTGGCAGCCATGCTGCTCAACCAAAATCTACGCGGACGCTCCATTTTCCGCGCGCTCTACTATCTACCTTCGCTGACGCCTGTCGTCGCGATGGCAATCCTGTGGCAGTGGCTGCTGCAACCCCAAGTCGGCATGGTGAACTATCTGCTCTATGAAGTGGGCATCGTTGGGCCTGGCTGGCTGACGGATCGCAACTGGGCGATTCCCTCTATGATCATGATCACCCTCTGGTCGAGCATCGGGGGCGGACGCATGATCATCTTCTTGGCGGGTCTGCAAGGTGTTCCCAAAGAGTTGCATGAAGCAGCAGAGATCGACGGGGCCGGCACATGGCAACGCTTTATCAATGTGACCTTGCCGCTTATTTCCCCGGTGATCTTCTTCAACACCATTCTAGGGGTTATCGGCAGCTTCAGCGTCTTTTCGCTGGCCTATGTCGCCACCAATGGTGGGCCGAACTATGCCACCTGGTTCTATATGCTGCATCTCTATAACAACGCCTTCAGCTATTTCCAGATGGGCTATGCCTCGGCGCTGGCGTGGATATTCTTCGTGATTATCGCTGTTCTCTCGTTCATTCAAATCAAGCTGTCCGATCGCTTGGTCTATTACGAGTTTGTGTAAACAAGGAACGTTTTATGGCAACCTCACCCCAAAGCGCCCCCGCGGTCTTAACGCCGCGCCCAACCAGTACACAGAAGGCTGAACGTTATACGTTTCTCCGTCGCTTGGGGACTGCCGCGCTCTATCTCATCGCCATTCTCACGGCCTTGATGTTTAGTTTGCCCTTCTTTTGGACAATTGGCAGTTCGCTCAAACCGATCACCGAACTTTTCAAATTCCCGCCAACGCTGTGGCCTGCGGAGCCTCGCTTCCAGAATTATCAAGATGTGTTTACGATTGCTCCTTTTGGGCGTTTTATCTTAAACACAGTCTTTATCACAGCCTTTGCGATGTTCGGTCAGATGCTCTCGGCTTCCGCAGTCGCCTATGGCTTCAGCCGTTTTCGTTTTCCTGGACGAGATGCGCTCTTCTTCCTCGTCCTCGGCACGATGATGCTGCCCTGGCAGGTGACGATTGTTCCCACCTTCCTGCTCTTTCGCTACTTAGGTTGGATCAACACCTACATGCCGTTGATCATCCCTTCGTTCTTTGGCGGCGGTGCGTTTTTCATCTTTCTCCTACGCCAGTTCTTCATGAGCATCCCGCGCGACTTGGACGAAGCGGCCAAAATTGACGGCGCATCTTCGGTGCGTATCTTCTGGAATATCATTCTGCCGCTTTCCAAACCGGCATTGGCGACCGTGGCGATCTTCTCATTTATTGAACATTGGAATGAGTTTATCGGCCCGCTGATCTATCTCAATTCCCCAGACAAGTTCACCGTCTCGATTGGCCTGCGCTACTTCGTCTCTAACCCATTCGAAAGCGACGAGCCGCGTGAGGCGATTCTCATGGCAGCATCGCTCATTGTTGCAGCCCCGCCGTTGATTCTCTTCTTTGCCGCACAGAAGTACTTCGTGCAAGGCATTGTTACCACAGGTCTCAAAGGCTAACTAGAAAGCAGACAGTCAACGTACCGCATGAAGATAACGAAGATCGATACCCATCTGGTCAACCTGGGTCATCGCAATATCCCCTATGTCAAAGTCCATACCGATGAAGGCATCCACGGTGTCGGTGAAGCCTATTCATGCGGCCCCGACAAGGCCACGGTTGAGGTCATCCACGATTTTGAAGAGTGGCTGATTGGCCGTGACCCGCGCGACATCGAAGGGTTATACCACCTCATGTATGCCGGCTCGCGCTTTCCTGGCGGCTCCATCGTCAACGCCGCCATCAGCGGCATTGAACACGCGCTCTGGGACATCGCCGGTAAAGCGGCTGGGCTGCCCGTCTACCGACTCATGGGTGGCAAGTGCCGTGACAAAGTTCGTGTCTATCAAGCCCCGCGCGGCGGCACGCCCGAAGAGTTGGCAGAGAACGCCGTCGCCCTGATCGAAAAATATGGCTATACCGCCATCAAAATGGGGCCGTTGCCCGGAAACTGGCATACCATGCCCTGGAACCAGGCGCTCCGTGAGGCGGAACGCCGCGTCGCCACAGTGCGCGACGCGGTCGGCCCGGACATTGATATTGGGCTAGACCCCCATGCGCGTATCTTCGAGGTTTCGAAGGCAATGGAGTTGTGCGCTGTCGTCGCGCCCTACCGGCCCTTCTTTGTGGAAGAACCCCTGCGCCCCGAAAACTATGATGCGCTGGAGAAACTCAGCAAGAAGGTCGATGTGCCGCTGGCAACGGGCGAAATGCTCTACACGCGCCACGAATTCCGCGAGTTGATCAATACGCAATCGGTCAACATCATCCAGCCTGACATCTGTCTGATGGGCGGCATCTGGGAGATGAAGAAGATCGCGGCAATGGCCGAGGCCAGCTATATGAGCGTTGCTCCCCACAATCCCTGTGGTCCCCTGGCGACAGCGGTCAACGTCCATTTTGCTGCCAGCACGACCAACTTCCTCATCCTCGAATATCACGCCGATGATGAAGGCCCACGCCGCGAAATTGTCGATGAGCCGATCAAGCTGGTTGATGGCTACCTGGAGATTCCCGAAACGCCAGGATGGGGTGTTGACCTCAATGTCGAAGCACTCGAACGCTATCCTTTCCGCAGTTGGCATCGTCCCTTCCCGATCCGCCCCGACGGCTCACTCTCCTACCAGTAAGCTCGATTAACAGGCATCTATACACATAGAAAACCCTCTATATAGAAACCCTCCCGGAAGCTTCCGGGAGGGTCGTTTTACTGCCAGGTCGTTTGCCACCGCTATCCATCACCCCAAATCAATACACCCCACACGCCATCTATAACTCCGTTCATTTTGGCTCGATCCATATGTGCCGCGCTTTATACCCTGCACCTGTAAGGTCACTGACTTTCCGACGAGATGATTGCTGTTTGAGTAGTATGCAGGAAGTATTGGCGGGATGTGTGCGCACAGAATCAGCCCTGAAGTCCAGAGGGTTGTTTGAAAGGGGATAGCACAATGCACATTGAACTGAAACCTGTTGAAGATCAGGTGGTTGTCTTAATGGGAGCATCGAGTGGAATTGGCCGCGATGCGGCAAAACTCTTTGCCCAGCGCGGAGCCAAAGTTGTGGTCTCGGCGCGCGACGAGCCAGGTCTACAGTCACTTGTCGATGAAATCTCGGAAAAGGGCGGAGAGGCAACGTACATCACGGCCGATGTTACCAACTTTGATCAAGTGCGAGAGGTCGCCAATCATGCCTTTCGCACCTTTGGACGACTCGATACTTGGGTACAGTTAGCGGCTGTTTCGCTCTATGCCACCTTTGAGGAGACGACGCCGGAGGAGTTTAGGCGGGTTCTCGATGTCAATCTCATGGGGCAAGTTCACGGGGCGAAGGCGGCATTGCCCTATCTTCGTCGCGAAGGACGCGGCGCGCTCATCCATATCTCATCGGTTGAAGGGATCAGAACCCTCCCCTATCAGGCTGCCTATGGAGCTTCCAAACATGGCGTCATCGGCTTCCTCGAGGCGCTGCGCTTGGAACTACAGCATGAAGGCGTGCCGATTAGCGTCACAAACATCATGCCAGCCACAATCAATACGCCCTTCTTTAATAAAGCACGCACCAAGCTCGGCGTAATGCCCAAAGGCCTGCCGCCAATTTACTCACCGCGCGTCGTGGCGCAGACAATTGTCTACGCTGCGGAGAATCCGGTGGCCGATCTCTTTGCGGGAGATGCCGCACGCATGATGGCAGCCATGCAGAAGTTCTCGCCCCGTTTGCTGGACAAATACCTGCTTTCCTCCGGCTTCAGCGGGCAGCGCACGAACCGTCCCAAGAGCGAACAGGCCCGCGATAATCTATATGCCCCTGTCGAGGGTTACGACCGCGCGCGAGGCGACTTTGGCAAGCAGTCCATGCCGGTCAGCATTACGAATGAGCTACAAACAAACGCAACGTTGCGCGCTGGATTAACAGGTGTGCTTGTCGGTGCGGCTGCCGCAGCCGCCGCCAAAGCGCTGCGTCGCAACATGACCGAGTACAGAGACTAAGCTCGATCTCTTATGTAGGCTCCTGTTTTGTAGAGTACCGCAGCGTTGAGCCGGCTGGGATTTATCTTCCTTCTAGTCGGCTCAACGCACTCTCCTCTCCCTTTGGCAGAGATCTCCAACCCTGTAGTCCTAAACAAAGCTGAGATTGCCTCTTGACATCCGGCTCAAACTGTTGTATTTTACCAGTTAGTTAATTAACTAACTGGTAAAATACAACATTATGACAGAAGACACCCTGAGTATCATCTTTGCAGCACTCGCCGACCCCACCCGTCGCGCCATCCTGGCTCGCTTGGCGGCGGGTGAAACGTCGGTGACGGAATTGGCAGAGCCCTTCGATATGAGCCTCCCTGCCATTTCCAAGCACCTCAAAGTGCTGGAGCGCGCCGGCCTGATCGAGCGCCGCCGCGAGGCACAGTGGCGTCTTGCCCGCCTCGAAGCGGGGCCACTCAAGGACGCGTCCGGTTGGCTCGACACCTACCGGCGCTATTGGGATGACAGCTTCAATCGTTTGGATGACTATCTACGCAAGCTGCAAGCTGATGCAAAACAACAGGCCCCCGAAGATACAAGCGAACAGTAAAGTACATGGAAGCAAAGTGAATAAGAGTGAGGAAACCAACATGACCGTAAAGAATGAGCCCAAGCATGAGACAGCGGGGCGCGAACTGATCATCGAGCGCGTCTTTGATGCACCGCGTGAACTTGTGTTCGACGCATGGACAGACCCGGCCCATGTCGCGCACTGGTGGGGACCAACAGGCTTCACAACAACCACGCAGGGGATGGATGTAAGAGAGGGTGGCATTTGGCGCTTTATCATGCATGGCCCAGATGGCACTGATTATCCGAACAAGATCGTCTATACGGAGGTCGTCAAACCCGAACGTCTAGTCTACGTGCATGGCGACGACAAAGACGACAATGATGGTGACAAAGAGAGTGATGCCGGACAATTTCAGGTGACAGTGACCTTTGCCGAACAGGGCAACCAGACCCAGATCACCATGCGTATGCTCTTCGCGACCACGGCAGAATTCGACGCAGCAAAAGAGATGGGGGCCGTCACAGGCGCAAACCAGACGCTTGATCGCCTGGAAAAATTCTTGGCGCAAGCTTGAACTTGAGGAGAATGAACATGAGAAAAGTAATCGCCTTGATGCACATATCACTCGATGGCTTCGCCGCAGGCCCCAACGGTGAAATGGATTGGATTGGCTATAATGGGGAAATCTTTAAGGATGCCATCGCGCTGACGGATAGCGTAGATACGGCTCTCTATGGACGCATTACTTATCAGATGATGGAAAGTTACTGGCCCACTGTGCCTGCCAACCCGGACAGCTCAAAAGACGACCTCCACCATGCGAACTGGGTAGAGAACGTACACAAGATTGTCTTTTCCAAGACGCTGCAACGGGCGGATTGGCATAACACACGGCTGATTCAGGAGAATATTGGCGAGGAGATGGCAAAACTGAAAGAACAGCCCGGTAAGAATTTGATGATCTTCGGCAGCCCTAGCATTGTCCATACATTCATTGATCTGGGCTTGATCGACGAATACCGGCTGAATGTAAGTCCGGTTGTTCTGGGCAGGGGAATCCCTCTGTTTGGCGACCTCAAACAGAAGATCAACCTGAAACTCGTAGAATCAAAGACCTATGATATCGGGGTGGTCGGGCTTCACTACCAAACCGTTCGATGAAAATTCTGCGTTAGGCTTTCTCCCCCAACAACACAATGGGGCCACTGGGGGCAGCGCTTCCCCCAGGTGGCTCCACACTAATGCCCACCGCAGCGATCTCATCCAGCGTTGCGGGCAGCGCTAAAGTGATAGACGCTACCGGCCCGCCCGCCTGCCCCAACAATCCTGCCGGGATGGGCGCTCCGTCGGATGGAATCAGCCACAACTGATAGGTCTGATCGCTGCTCAACGGCTCCAGGTTACTGAGGATCAAGGTCCCTTGCCCATCACGCACATAGAGCGTGCCACTGGCTTGGGGGGCCGCTTCGGTGCCGCCCAACGCTACCATTTGCGTAGCACCGGCAAGCGAAGCGAGTTGGTTCAGGCGGTTCTGTAACTGGATTTGCAGTTCTACATTTCGTGCCCGTATCGCACTGTTTTCAGTCTGGACAGCCGTGATTTGCTGTCCAAGCTCCTGAACCTGGCGGCGCAACCCACCCACTTCGTTCAGCGTTTGCACAAGGACAATGCCCAAGATCAGCGCTACCGCAACTGCGCCTGCCAAGCTGAGATCGGACAATCCACGCCTGCGCCACCAGTCAGCCAGCCCCCCCAGCAAAACGCGCCGGCGAGCAGGTTGGGTGGCGGGCTGCAGCGGGCGCTGCGGATTGGCCGCAGAAGCCGGCTGTAGCCTCGACTGTCTCCTGGGTTGTAAAGAGGCGCGGGCGCGGCCTATTACCTTCGCCTGCAACTCATCAGGCAATGGCTGTGCGGGAGCAGCATAGGCCAATCGCGCGGCAGCTGCTTCAAGCTCATGGACACGCTCCATCAGCGTCGGGTGTATCTGAATATACGCTTCGACGGCCAGCATCTCATCTGGATCTAAAGCACCCACCACAAAGGCGGGCAGCCGTTCTATGATTTCCTCATGAGTCAAGCGAGATCGCTCAGGGTCGTTCATCTCTCAATCGGGGGTGAATTGTCCCCGACCATCCTTCGCGCCAGGGGTAAACTAACCACTGGCATCGCGCACGCCACTGCCGCGCAGCAGTCGTTCAACCTTTTCTAGACCAATGCGGATGCGGCTCTTGATTGTGCCAACGGCGAGATTGGTCTGTTCCGCAATTTCACGCTGGCTCAATCCTTCAAAATAGGCCAGTTCCAGACAGCGCCGCTGATCTTCTGGAATCGAGTCTAGTGCGCGCTGCACCTGGGCGCGGCGCATCTGCATTTCGACAGTTTCTTCAATCGTCGTACCATCCGCAATATTCTCGACTTCCTCAGCATCGGCGCTGACCGTTGGCGGGCGCGCCCCCTGGCGGCGAAGCTGATCCAACGAGCGGTTGCGCGCCACGCGCATCATCCACGCCAACGCCGCCCCACTCCCGCGATACTGGTGGGCATTCTCCCATATCTGCCAAAAGACATCCTGCAACAGATCTTCTGCAGCCGCGGGATCATGCACAATGCGCGCAATCAGGTTAAACATCACCTGGGCATGGCGACGGTAGAGCAATTCATAGGCAGCCAAATTTCGCTGTGCCACAAGCTGCAACAGCACCTCATCACTTTGCTGGCTAAAGTTCGGTCTAGAAGCTAGCGGCATCCGTTGCTCAGAGCCCCATTGTTACTTCTCCCTACTGCCTCGCCGAAGGTCGATTCGCCGGGGTGCGATCCAGAACGCCTGCCAGGTCAGTACCAAATGTCCATCCAGCCCCCGCGGTCATCTCGCTCAATTTGGCCTCATCCACCTCGACACCCAATCCCGGCCCATCGGGTACGATCAAATGGCTGTTGACATACTCCAGGGGCGTTTTGACCACGTCAGCCGTGTACAGATAAGGGCCGGTGTTGTCGCCAGGGTAATCCAGCACGCGCGCCGCAGCCGCCAGGTGCGCCACTGCCGCTGTCCCTAAGTTTAACTCTTGCGTCGTGCCGATCAGCACACTAGCGCGTGCGGATTCTGCCAGCGCCACCAAGCGCAGGCTGGCGCGCAATCCTCCCAGCAGATAGGGCGAAACGTTGAGAATATCGACCGCACCCGCCGACAACAACTGCCAGCCATGATGAATATGCAGCACATGCTCGGAAATAGGGCGTTTGCAGCGGCGACGGAATTGGCTCAGTCCTTCAATGTCATTGCGTGGCGCGGCGCTTTCCACCAGCATAAAATCGCACAACTCCTGGTATCGCTCAATCGCCATGATCGAACGTCGCCAATCCAGTAAGTTCGAGAAGTCCAGTGACTTGATCTCCACGCGCCCCCCAAAACGGTCGGTGAATTCTCCCAAAAAGGCTTCGTCCGCCTCAATATTGGCCCCCACATAGACCCGGATCAGGTCGAAGCCCTTCGCCAGCATCTCGTCCACCCGCTGCAAGTTGCCAGGCACTTCCTCAATGGAGCGCATACGGAAGATCGGATAGCAGACGCGCATCTTGTCACGCAGTTTGCCACCCAATAAATGATAGACCGGCACACCCGCAGCCCGCGCGTTCAGGTCATGCAGCGCCAAATCGATGCCCTGGCGCACCAATCCAGTACGGCTGTACATATGCCCCTCGTCGGGATAGAAGCGGATCAGATCATCCTCGATCTTGGCGATATTGCGTCCATCCTTGCCGCGCAGCAGTTCGTTTAACATGCGCTCCAACTCGGCAATATCAAACTGGTACATCGGCACATGCGAGAGATCGCTCATCTCTCCCCAGCCTATTTCGCCACTGGCGGCTTCGATCTTCACGATCAAATGTTGGTTGGCGATCCCCGTTGTGCGCGGCGTTGCCACCGGAAAGAGCTGTACGCGCCCGATCTTCATCGACTGCACCTTTCTCAGGTAAAAGAGCTAATTTGGCTATGAATAATGGGTCAATTCGGCTTATCGTTGGGGCGCAAAAGCGGCATCCCAATACGGGTAGTGTATCTGCAATAGAGCAGCGCGGCAACTTTGGAAAAGTAGTTTCTTCGAGGGATGGAGAGACAGCACACGCAGAGCTGCTTTAGCCTCCGGCGGCTCTCACCGCTCCAAAGACATTGCGGATCGCTTCCAGATAGCCCATGCCATCCGTTGTATCCGGCTCTAAATAGCTGCCCTCTGTCCACTCGTTCCAGGCGTTGATCGTGAAGATCTTGGGACTGTCGCGCTGATCCAGGAAGCGTTTGACCTCCTGTAATGCCTCTTGAAACGCTGCGGGCGTATTGCCGCTCAGCATCGGCATAAAGGGATAGCCTGCGTTCAGAAAGCGATCAGATTGCACTGTGCGCGCGCTGGAATCCCAGCCCATCGTCACGTTGGGAAAGTAGGGCAGTGTGAAGCCATCGCGCGTCTTGTGCCAGTGGTCAATGGCCGCGGCCATCACCTCCCGGTACGGAGTTTCAGGAAAAGTCGCCAGGGGAACATGGTGGATCCACACGTAGGAGGAGAGGCTGTTAAAGCCCAGGTCAACCAACAATCGTTGCGGGTCTTGGGTCGCGGTCTCGCCCGGCAGCAGGGGGAGATCCCAGGCGACGTCGTTGAGATGCAGATCCGGGAAGCCGGCGGCCTTAACCCGCGCGCGGAAACTCTCTAGTGCCTCGCGCGTAGGCTCGACACCCCCCAGCCCATTGATCAGCGTATGCAGTTCGTAAATGGAGAAGTAGGGACAACCCTCCACCAGCCAATAGGCCGGATGTTTGAAGTAGCGCTCGATCACTAGGTCTACCACAGCGTCGAACGTTTCCCGTGTCACTGCCCCAGGATAGAGCAGCGTGGGCTTGCGCGCCGCGGAGGGTAGCTGGGCGGGATGAATATCCACCCAATTATGATTAGCCCACATCAAGGCAAACTTGAGGCGATCCCGATTGGGCGCAGCCAGGAAACCTTGCTCCAGCCCGCGCTCCAGGAAAGGGCCATCGTTGTAGTAGTACCAATCAAAGAGAAAAACGTCAATGCCGTGGTCGGCAGCGGCGTCAATCTTCTTTGCCATCACCTGGGGGTCAGACTCATCTTCATAGCCCCAAAGCGGCACACGGGGTTGGCGATGGCCTGCGAAGCGCGGTTCTGCCCTGGTGACAAGCTCCCATTCACTCCAACCCGGCCCATGAATGGCCTCATTACGAGGGTCTATGTGATAGTTCGGGAAATAATAACAGGCGACCTCATAGCCGTTAGACATGACTAGACCTCATGATAACTAGACCTCGCGAACGCGTTCATCGTCGATGCGCACGCGCTGCCCTTCACGGCTGGAGACATAGCAGGCGAGGACCATTCTCAATGACATACGCCCCTCTTCCGCGGTGGCAAGGGGAGGACGTTCGCCGCGGAAAAACTCAGCCAGCGGCCCAGAAAGACCGGCAATGCGCGCCCCATGTCCGGCGGGTGTGGGAATGTCGCTATAGCTCCAATCTTTTTTATCAGCCGTATACCACTTCAGCCCTACGGCATCCGCTGGACGCGGCACGTTGCAGCTTGGCACATCGCCATAGTTCTGCACAATCGAGCCCTTTTCGGCAATGACTTCGGTCGTATTTTCCGCGGCGATGCAGCTAAACGAACAGGAAACCTCCGCCAGCAGTCCATCTGCATAGCGAAAGAGCGCCACACCATTTACATTCGGGATCTCCGGGATGTAATTTGACGTGAGTTCTGCCGTAACACTTTCGGGAACACCGAGCAGCCATTGAATAAAATCAATCGGATGAGCAGAGTCGTCGGCCCAAATGTCACGATTGAGCGCCGGGTCAAAATGCCACATCGTGCTGATATCCCATAGCTGCGAGGGCAGCCCATGACGGCGGCGCACCATGAAAAGCTTGCCCAATTCGCCGCTTGCCAGCAGTTCTTTAATGGCGACATTTTGAGGGTCAACCCGCATTTGCCATGCCAGGGTAAAGGGGACACCATGCCGCGCCACCGCATCTACAATGCGGTCGGCTTCAGCCATCGTGAGGGCGATGGGCTTTTGCAACGCAATCATCTTACCCGCCGCGGCAGCGCGCTCTACCAGATCGGCGTGCATCGATGTCTCCCCGCCAATCACAACTGCCTGCAAGCCCGGATGGGCCAGGAAAGCATCTATCGAGTCGTACGCCTGGATAGTAAAGGCTGCCGCGCTCTTGGCGAGGCGCGCCGGGTCATGATCCCACCCTGCAACCAAATTGATCTTATAGTCTTGATTTTGCGTCCACTGCGTACAGTAGGCATTTACATGCCCATGCGCAAAGCCAAGAATGCCGACATTCACAGCCATAGGGTTTCTCCAAACAGATTTGAGATGAGTTATCGTGTTGTACTCTCCGCAGAGTGGCGATTCCGAAAGCTGCTCCTACTTTTCCACGCCGGTGATGACCGCGCCTTGCATAAAGAGGCGCTGGGCAAACAAGAAAAGCAAGACACAGGGCAGCAGCGCCATCACCGATGCCGCCATCATCAAAGGAATATCCACCACCGCGTTCGAGGTTTGGAACATCCGCAGCCCCAGACTAACCGGGAACTTCAACTGCGACTGGAGATAGACAAGCGGGTAGATGAGGTCGTTCCAGTAGGAATAAAAGGCGAAGATCGCCACCGTAGCTGTCACCGGCTTTGACATAGGCATAAAAATTTGCAGAAAGATGCGCCAGATCGACGCGCCGTCAATCTGCGCCGCGTCCTCAAGCTCCTGCGGGATGCCCAGGAAATATTGGCGATAGAGAAAAATGTGGAAGGGGTTGCCAAAAAATGCCGGGACAATGAGAGGCAGGTAGGTGTCAAGCCAGCCCACAGCGCTGAACATCATAAAGTGTGGCACAATCACGACCCACGCTGGCAGCATGAGTGTGGTCAGGTTGACAAAGAAAAGCACATTGCGGCCCGGAAAGCGCATGCGCGCAAAGCCAAAGCCCGCCAACGAACTGCCCACAATGGTCCCAATAATGCCGCCAAATGTGATGATGGTACTGTTGAGAAGATAGCGGGCAAATGGGGTTCTGACAAAGACCTCTGGGTAATTCTGCCACAAGATTTCACTTGGAAGCCAGACGACAGGCCAGGTCTGGACTTCGGCAAGGGATTTCAGGCTAGAGGAAAGCATCCACAAGAAAGGCACCATGAAGAGCACCGCGCCCAACAGGAGCACAAGATAGAGGCCGGTCGTCTTCATCATGTTGCGATATAAAACGGCAGTGCGCGGGTATCCCTGCGTACTCTCCACTGCTGTTGGAAGGTACTGTTTTCCTGTCTGCATACTCTCCTCTTAGGAATCCTCTCTGACCCCTGCATAAAAGACCCACCGGCGAGAGGTGCTGAACACGAAGAGGGTCAACGCCACAATGATGGCAAAAAGCATCCAGGCTATCGTAGAGGCATAGCCAAAGCGCAGCGATTGGAACGCCGTGAAATAGATGTTCAGGCCAAAAAAGTAGGTAGCATATTTCGGCCCGCCGCCGGTCATCACATAGGCGCTTTCAAAGATCTGGAAGGCCGCGATCAGGCCGGTGACGAGGTTGAAGAAGATTGTGGGGCTTAACATGGGCAGCGTGATATGAAAGAACTTGCGGATGTGACCGGCCCCGTCAATGCCCGCGGCCTCATACAACTCGCTTGGGATCGCCTGGAGCCCCCCCAAATAGATGATCATGTTGCTGCCCACACCCCACAGCGACATGATCACAAAGGCAGACATCACCCAATCGGGGTCAACCAACCAGCCAATGCGTGGGATGCCCAAAGGGGCAAGAACGGCGTTCAGGATGCCCCACTGTTTGTGGAGAATAAACTGCCACAGCAAGGCGACAGCGACCCCACTTGTCACCGCGGGCAGATAGTAGATGGTGCGAAAGATCGAGATGCCGCGCACACGCTGGTTCATCAGCAGCGCAATTCCCAGACCAATGATCAAGCTCAAGGGCAGAAAGGCAGCCACAAACAGAAAGGTTGAACGAACCGAATCGATAAACCGCGGGTCCTTCGTGAGCATATACACGTAATTTTCAGGACCCAAATAGGTCGGGGTGCCACTCCCTCTGTAGTCCGTAAAGCTCAGGAACAGCGAGTACATCAGCGGGCCAAAGCGAAACAGCAAATAGCCAATTGCCCAGGGCAAGATAAAGAGAAAGCCCTGGTACGCTTCCCTACGTCCCCGCTTGGTCTTGGGCAGGAAAGATTTAGATGTTTGTACCATGCGCTCCTCCAGGCACAATACTCTTTTTGAACACGTCCAGGGCTAAAGCCGCAGGGCTACATGGCGACGCCCCCTAAACGGGGCTTCGGAGGTAGACCACCAGCCTCCTTTAGGGGGCGTCGCTTGCTAGCCGGATGGTTTTAACCTCCGGCGACGCGGGCAGCGCTAATTCCTCTAGCCGAGGCTCGCCATATTCTGGTCAATGATACGGGTCACTTCAGCGCCAAATTCTTCCAGCGTAGCGCTCGGATCATCGTCCACGGTTCCGTCGAGGAGCGGCACGATGATGTTGTCCCAGGCCTGCCCATAATCCTGCCAGTAGGGCGGGTAGGGTGCGGCATGGGCACCCTGCATCTGCTCGGAGAATACGGCAACATTGGCAGGCGGCAGCCCTCCTTCCGCCGCGGTCTGATTCCAAAGATCCACCGAGGATTGGCGACCCGGAATACTACGCAGCGGCTCAGAGATGAGAATATTGATGCCTTCGGTGCTGCTCAGGAACTTGTTAAAGGTCCAAGCAGCGTCCGCGTCCACCGAGTTGGCGGCAATGCCCCATGCGCCACCCGCGGCATTGATGCAAGGCTCGCCGCTGGGAGACTTGGGCAGGGCAACACAATCAAAGTCAAAGCTGTCGCCGATGAGATCGCGCAGGCTGACGGTCGCCCATGAACCCTGGAACGCCATGGGAACCAGCCCTGCCGCAAATGGATTCACACCTTGCGGCGCAGCTCCGCTCTCTGGATAAAGTCCTTGTTCGCGTGCGTCAACAAACCACTGGAGGGCTTCGAGGTTCTCAGGACTGTCGCCCAGGAACGTCTTGAAATCTTCCGACCAAATCTGTCCACCCCAGCCGAACAGAATGCCGTGGAAAACCCAATTCCACAGGTACATGTCGAGTCCCCAACCTGTGAACTCGCCCCCCTCTTGTTTGACAAAGGGGAGGGCAGTCTGGAGCAGGTCATTCCAATTCCAGTCATCGTTGGTGGGATAGGCAACACCCGCTGCGTCAAACATCGACTTGTTATAGTAAATCCCTACATTGGAAAAATCGTAGGGCAGGGCATACAACTCGCCGTTCCATTGCATCTGGGCAAGTTCCGCAGGCCAGAAATCATCGACATTCACCTCTTCCGCATCCCGATCCGCATAGGGCTGGAGGCTGATCGTCCATTGTTTGCTGGCGTAGACCGGCACATCAAAGGTTCGGGTATAAAAGACATCGGGCAATTGCCCCGCTGCGCCCTGCGTGTTCACGGACGTGTAGAAGTCCTCACCGGCAATATCCAGATGTTCAATCGTAATGTTGGGCTCGCGACTTGCAAACTCTTCGAGGACTTGCTTGAAAAGGGGCTGATCTGCTTCACCGTGATTGGTGAGGAAGCGCAGGTTGGTCGTATCTCCAGACGGTGCGGCTTCACCGGATGTTGTCGCTGTCGTGCCCTGTTGGGCCGGTGCAGCGGGCGTACAAGCCACAAGGAATCCTGTTGCAGTAGCACCGGCGCTGATGCGTAAGAAATTCCGACGTGACAATCGCGAAGAAACGGGCATGGGAGTTCTCCTTGATAAATCTGAGTGATGGAAAGGGGTATGAGAGATCCGCACTTGACAACCGCAGGTCAAGCGCGAATGCATACAGTTCTGTGCAGAATATTCGAAATTGGGAGCAGAACAAAACTGTTCGTTCGTAAGGGATCTGAATCAAATTGGATTACGGTTCCCTTACGATT
Organism: Caldilineaceae bacterium; assembly: GCA_020846635.1. Taxonomy (GTDB): domain Bacteria; phylum Chloroflexota; class Anaerolineae; order Caldilineales; family Caldilineaceae; genus QEUY01. The sequence goes on along the minus strand of JADLDO010000048.1, from coordinate 227,391 downwards.
GACAAGCATAATAGCATGGCCCGTTTACTGCGTCAATTTCATTTCAAAAGTGTATCTCACGCTAGGGGCAAAGTGAAGAAGAGAGAAGGAAGTAGATTGGCCTCGCCTACACTTTGAAGTACAATGACGCTTAGTGCTGGTCATCAGAGGCCACTACCGTCCTCTGCCTCCCTAGTATCCAATATCCAAAGTGTCCAATTCGATAGCAAGGAACCGAAAGTCATGATAAAGATTGCGGAAGCTCTTGGTACCCGGCCTTCCCCCCTCTGGCGGATGGTCAAACAATGTGGCGTCGATTATGTAGTCGGCGGCATGGACTTTAGCACGCTGCACACAGCCACGAGCAAAGATGACCTGCCGTGGGGCTTTATGTCCCTGCTGCGTGTCAAGACCGCCTACGAAGATGCTGGTTTCCATTTTGATGTATTGGAAAGCCGCCCGCCCCTCACAAAGGCAAAACTGGGTCTGCCCGGTCGTGATGAAGAGATCGAAACCGTCGTCGAATTGCTGACCAACATGGGCAAACTGGGCATCGGCGTCTGGTGCTATGAGTGGATGCCTGTTCTCAACTGGATGCGTACCTCCACCACGGTCCCGGCGCGTGGCGGCGCTTTGGCAACGGGCTTTGACAACGAACTGATGAAGAATGCCCCGCTGACCGAATATGGCGTTGTCACCGAAGAGCAGTTGTGGGACAGTCTTAAGTATTTCTTGGATAAGATCATCCCCGTCGCAGAGAAGAACAATGTCATCCTCTCCATGCACCCGGATGATCCCCCGCTGTCGGGCATTCGCGGCTTGGGGCGCATCATGCGCAGCGTCGACAACTATCGCCGCCTGATCGATATGTATGACACCGAAGTCAACAGTGTCACCCTCTGTCAAGGCAACTTCACGCTCATGACCGATGACCTGCCCTCGGTGATTCGTGAATTTGGCAAGAAGGGACGCATCAGCTTTGTCCATTTCCGCGATGTGCGCGGCGATGTCACGAAGTACGTGGAAACCTTCCACGACGAAGGCAAGACCGACATGCTGGAGTGCATGAAGGCCTACAAGGACATCGGCTTTGAAGGCGTCCTCCGCCCCGATCATGTGCCGACGATGGAGGGTGATTCCAACGAACACGCCGGCTACTCCTCGATTGGTCGCCTCTTTGCCATCGGTTATATCAAGGGGCTGCGCGAAGCAGTCTATGAGAAGAAGGGCGAGGAATAAACCCCTCGCTGTGCAAGGTCGCCATGTGGATGGCGACCTTGCACGAACAAAAACCTTGCACAGACAAAAAAGGAATCTATGCTATGCGTTTGCGCCGGGTCTTTCTCACTGCGCTCATCGGGGGTCTATTCCTCTGCCTCGGCAATTTGCCCGCTCCTTACTACGCTTGTGAAGGCAAGGCCGAAGGGGATCGCTGCAACTACGGCTATGGCTGCGCGACCAATGGCACTTGTCGCCTGCTCAAAGAATGTATTGATGACCCTAACACGGAGATCAACGAATGTCTCGTCTGTAACACAGGCGGCTAGGCGACAGTCGCCCCTCGGATGACTCTGCACTTGAGCGCGGCGAGCTTCCACATCATTGCCCTGTCATGGACACTCCTGATTGAAGCAATCGGTATTGCGCTCTGGGCACGCCTCGCCTATCCCCACTGCCGGCGCGCGCTGTGGCGTGCGCTAGGCTGCTCCCTCGCCATCAATCTGCTTGTCCACACCCTTTTCTGGTACAGCCAGCCCTTCTTTTTCACCTACGGCATTGCGGGACTCTACAGTGCAGAGTTGCTCGTCGTCGCGCTTGAAGCACTTCTATACGCACGCCTGCTCCCGCTTCCAGGGATTACACCGTGGCTGCTCAGTCTACTCCTCAACCTTGCATCCTTTCTAAGTGGGCTATGGCTCTGGCAAATACTCCTTTTGCCGTCCTCCTAATGCAGAGTTCCAATCTATCTCTCGCTCTATCCTAAAGCTGCACCCTTACATCTTCAATCCTGTGTCAATTCGCTGTAAGCTGCCTCTATGAACAGCCATGTCCCCATCAGAGGTGGGGCTGGTGGCACTTTATCGAGATACGAAATTCGAAGTGATGCACAGGAAAGGGTGATACTGATGGATCTACTATGGTGGGCCATTATTGCGCTGGTAATCGCTGTCATTGCTGGAGCGCTTGGCTTTGGTGGGGTTGCACGCGGGGCCGCAACGATCTCCAGGATTCTCTTCGGCATCTTCCTAGTGATTGCAATCTTGCTCTTCTTGGCTGTCATTTTCGGTGTCAGCCTGTTTACATAGGGTAGCACTCGCCCCAAATCGACGCGCCCGCTTTGTCTTCTGACACTCCCCCAAGAGCAGCATTGTGGTGACATCGCCCGGTATCCCGCCAGAGGCGATGTCAGCCGATCTTTGGTTAGCCCGCCCCTCCCACAAACAGAATCATAGATCCAATTCATGGTATACTACCTGGCTACAGCGCGACCCGTGGCTTCTAACGTTGATTTTTTGGCTATGTCTATCACAGGCTATGGTGGTCCGACATTATGGTTCATTGAGAAGAAGGCTGGAGTGTGTGCGCTGTTCGCGTTGAGCGACGCATTAGGTTAGGAACAGGAGAAATCAAGTTATGAGTGACCTCACAACTTCTGAGGCATCATCAGACGCAGCATCTCAAACAATATCTGAGGCAAAAACCGAGACAGAAGGTCAGCCGGCAGCCGAGAAAGCAACCGATCCTGCGATGCAGCCATCCAGCAAGACACAGGCGCAAGAAAAAGAGGCTGCAAATGCTGATGCCAAAGTCGCGGGCATGGGGGCCATTCTCCATGAAGGCGGCGTTGCCTTTCGCGTTTGGGCGCCCCATGCGGAAGAAGTATCCGTCATTGGCGATTTCAACCGTTGGAATGCGCGCAGCAATCCCCTCGAGTCCGAAGACAATGGCTATTGGTATGGCAATGTACCCGAGGCGAAGGTAGGGCAAGGCTATCGCTTCTGGCTGCAAACGCCCAACGGCGAACTAACACGCATCGATCCCTACGCGCGTGCTGTCACCAATTCGATTGGCAATGGTGTAATCCACGATCCCAACTTTGATTGGGAAGGCGACGATTTTCATATTAACGCCTGGAACAGCTTGGTCATCTACGAAATGCACATCGGTTCATTTGCCAATCATGCCGGTGATGAGCCGGTGGGGACCTTTGAGCTGGCAATGGAGCGGATCGAGCACATTAAGCGACTCGGCGTCAATGCCGTACAGCTTATGCCCGTTGCGGAATTCGCAGGCGATCTCTCCTGGGGCTACAACCCTTCACATATCTTCGCAGTGGAGAGTGCCTATGGCGGCCCCGATGCGATGAAAGAGTTTATCAAGGAGTTACATAAACAAGGCATCGCCGTGATTCTCGATGTCGTCTACAACCATTTTGGCCCCAGCGACCTCGACATCTGGCGCTTTGACGGCTGGTATGAGAACGATGGGGGCGGCATCTACTTCTATCAGGACTGGCGATCCTTGACCCCCTGGGGCCACTCTCGCCCCGACTATGGCCGCGGCGAAGTACGCAGCTACATCCACGACAACGCCATGATGTGGCTGGAGGAGTATCATATTGATGGGCTGCGTTATGACGGCACCGTCTTCATTCGCCGCCTGAGTTGGACGGAGGATAAAGAACTACCCGAAGGCTGGACTTTGCTTCAGTGGATCAATGGCGATGTGGCAACACGCTTCCCAGGGAGGATTCTCATCGCTGAAGATTTACAGAACAATGAATGGCTGACCAAACCTGTGCCGGAAGGGGGCGCAGGTTTTAACGCCCAGTGGGATGCCGCCTTTGTCCACCCGATTCGCGCCGCAGTCATTGCCACCGATGACGCCCAGCGTTCGATGCCCGCCATTGCCGCCGCGATCTCGCTTAAATACAACAATGCGGCCTTCCAGCGCGTGATCTACAGCGAATCTCATGATGAAGTAGCCAACGGCAAGGCGCGCGTGCCGCAGGAGATCAGCCCGAATGATCCCACCAACTTCTTTGCCCAAAAGCGCTCGACGCTGGCAGCGGCCCTCGTCTTTACGGCCCCAGGCATCCCGATGCTCTTTCAAGGACAGGAATTTCTCCAGGGTGAATGGTTCCGCGATGATGTGCCGCTCGATTGGGATCTAAACGAAGAATATCGCGGCATCGTCCGCCTCTATCGTGACCTGGTCTATCTGCGGCTCAACCGCCAGGGCTTTACCCGTGGCTTGACCGGCCAAAATCTCTATACCGGCCATGTCAACGACGCCAACAACGTGATCGCCTTCCGCCGCTGGGAGGCGGGTGGCCCTGGCGATGACACGATGATTGTCGTGAACTTCACCAATCAGCCCAAAGAGAACTACCAGATTGGCTTCCCTGCTGAAGGGGTATGGAGACTGCGTTTCAATAGCGATGCACAGGTCTATAGCCAAGATTTCGCTGGTTTTAAGAGCCTGGATGTGACGGCCAAAAAGGGCGATTACGATGGCCTCCCTGCCACCGCAACCGTCAATATCGGCCCCTACAGCGCGCTCATCTTCTCGCAGGATCCGCCAAAGAAGGCATAGCTCGCCCCTCAAGTAAAAAAGGCCGGTCGTTGCACAGAGCACGACCGGCCTTTTTGTGATACACATCTGACCTACACGCAACGCCTACGCGGCCACACCTTCCACCAGGCCCAGTTGTACAAGGATCTGGCTGACCTCGTTCTTTTCCCCCTGCGTCAACTCGCTGATGGGCGGGCGCACCGTCGCCTGGCACAACCCCATCTGCGCCATCGCTTCCTTGACCACTGATACATTATTGCCATTGTTATGTCGGGCGCGCAGTTCTTCAAAAGGACGCACCTTGTTCCAAATCGACATGGCCTGGGCATAATCGCCTGCCTCCAGCGTTGCCAACATACCCAGCGAATAATCTGTGGTCAGGTTGACAAGGCCCGACGTAAACCCGCAAGCTCCACCCGGCCAAAAGAAGGGTGCCCACGACTCCGCCACGCCACAGACCCATGCCAAGCGATCCAGTCCGACCGTTTGCACTGTAGCCGCAAACTTCAGCGGATCGTTCACAGCATGTTTAATCGCCACAAAATTGGGGCAGAGATCGGCCAAGCGCGCAATTGCCGAGGGGCTGATGGTCGCATCGCGCAGATAGGGCACAATCGCCAGTTCCGGCACAGCATCGGCGACGATCTTGTGATAGGCGATCCAGCCCTCATCCGACTTAAAGGGATGCACAGGCTGGTGGACCATCACTGCGTGCGCGCCGCGGCTGGCAGCAAAACGCGCCATCTCTGCTGCTGTGACAGCATCATAGCCGACCCCCGCCAGGACGAGAGCTTGGCCGCGAATGGCCTCAGAAGTCACCTCGACCTCGCGCCGCTGCTCATCGGCAGTCAGCGAATAAAACTCGCTGGTGTTGCCATTGGGCGTGACAGCCGTGATGCCGGAGTCGATCATCCGCTCCAGCAAACGGGCATAGGTGTCAAAATCGGCGCTGCCATCCGCGGCAAAGGGGGTAATCGGAATGGCTACCACCGTCGCAAAAGCGCGTTTCAGTTCATCAAATTGCATGTTGGACTCCTTATCTTGGTCGCATGAACCGCGCTGCGCGCGAGTTCGTGAAAGCGAGGAGGGCGAGTTCGTCCTACGCTTTATAGCATGCCCTCCTCCAACCGTCAATCATCCGGCGCGATGAAGCCGCATTGGATTGGTGAATTATCCGGCTATCGGTAAACTACGACTGTCACTCTTTTCTCATCACCCCCGAAAACAATCCTTAGAAAGCAAGCAGTCGCATGAAAATCACCAAGCTAGAAACTTTCCTCGTCAAACCGCGCTGGCTTTTCCTCAAAATCCACACCGACGAAGGACTCGTCGGGTTAGGCGAGCCGATTGTAGAAGGCCGCGCCAAGACCGTTGCCACCGCGGTAGCCGAGTTGGAACCTTATCTAATCGGCAAAGACCCCACGCGCGTCGTCCACCACTGGCAAGCGATGTACAAACATGCCTTCTATCGCGGCGGCCCCGTTCTCACCAGCGCGCTCTCCGGCGTTGAACATGCGCTGTGGGATTTGGCGGGCAAGGCTGTTGGGCTCCCCGTCTACCGGCTCCTGGGCGGCCCCACGCGCGACCGCATCAAGGTCTACGCCCATGTGCGCGGCGCGACGCAAGAAGAAGCCATTGCCAGCACCAAAGAATTGGTGGCAAAAGGCTTCAAAGCCCTCAAAACCGGCGTAGTCAGCGCCAGCGCCGTCGGCACTGTGCGCTATTCCGAGGAGTTAAAGTCAGGCAAGGTCAATCAAGCCGACATCAATATCCCCCATCGCGCCGCGCGCATCATCGAAACACCGGGCTTTGTCAACCGCGTGGTGGATCGCTTTGCCGCTATCCGCGAAGCCGCCGGTAACGAGGTCGATATTGCCATTGATTTTCATGGCGCGATCAGCCCACAGACCGCCATGCTCTTGATCAAAGCGCTCGAACCCTACCAACCGATGTTCGTTGAAGAGCCGGTGCAGTGCCAAAACGTTGATATCTTGGCCGACATTGCCGCCAAGACCCACCTGCCCATTGCCACAGGCGAACGTATCTTCACCAAGTGGGGCTTCCGCGAGATCCTAGAAAAGCGCGCCGCCTCCATTCTGCAACCGGACATCTCGCATGTCGGCGGCATCATGGAAGCACGCCTGATCGCGGGCATGGCAGAAGCCTACTACGCCGCCATCGCGCCCCACTGCCCGCTCGGCCCGATCTCGCTTGCCGCCGGGATACAGGTCGATGCCTGTATTCCCAACTTCCTCGCCCAAGAGCATGTCAGCCTGGGCGAAGGCTATCTCAAGCAGCCCTTTGTCATCAACGATGGCTACATCGACCTCCCCACCGGCCCAGGTCTGGGCATCGAACTCGATGAAGAAGCCATGAAGGACAAAATCGGCCACGACTGGCGCAACCCCGAAACCTACCACCCCGACGACGGAGCCGCCATCGACTGGTAATCTGGAGGGATGAAGGATGAATTGGCAGAGGAGAACCCCACATCATCCCTCATCCTTCATCCCTCATCCTTTTGATGATTTGTCTTGCTATAGGTAAACTATAGATTCAAAGCGTTTTTACCATGACTCCCCAAAACAGCCTCTAGAAAGTTGGTAGGACTGTGAAAATTACCAAAGTCGAAACCTTCCTGGTCAAGCCGCGCTGGCTCTTCCTCAAAATACATACCGATGAAGGATTGGTCGGGCTCGGCGAACCCATTCTCGAAGGGCGCGCCTTAACCGTCGCCACCGCCATTGAAGAGCTTGAGCCGTACCTGATTGGCAAAGACCCCACGCGCGTCGTCCATCACTGGCAAGCCATGTACAAACATGCCTTCTACCGTGGCGGCCCCATCCTCACCAGCGCGCTCTCCGGCCTCGATCACGCCATGTGGGACCTGGCAGGCAAAGCTGCCGGACTCCCTGTCTATAAGATGCTGGGTGGCCCTACGCGTGACCGCATCAAGGTCTACAAGGGCATCGGCGGCGGCACCACCGAAGAAGCCGTGAAAAACGCCAAAGATGCAGTGGCGCGCGGCTTCATCGCCCTCAAGACGGGCCCGGCTGGCGGACGCCCGGCGCGCATCATCGAAACCCCCGGCTTTGTGAATAACGTGGTGGAGCGTTTCGCCGCCATCCGCGAGGCCGTGGGCAACGAGATTGACATTGCCTGTGACTTCCACGGCGCGGTCAGTCCCCAGACCGCGATGCTCTTGATCAAGGCGTTGGAACCCTACCAGCCCTTCTTTATCGAAGAGCCGGTGCAATGTCAAAATGTCGATATTTTGGCCGACATCGCCCGCAAGACCCACCTGCCCATTGCCACAGGCGAACGCATCTTCACCAAGTGGGGCTTCCGCGAGATCCTGGAGAAGCGCGCTGCCTCGATCCTCCAGCCCGATATCTCCCACGCCGGGGGTATCTTTGAGGCGCGGCTGATTGCGGGTATGGCTGAATCGTACTATGCCGCCATTGCGCCCCACTGTCCACTTGGCCCCATCTCGCTTGCCGCGGGTATCCACCTGGATGCCAGCATCCCCAACTTCCTGGCGCAAGAACACACCACCTTTGGCGAAGGCTATCTCAAGAATCCCTTTGTCTTTAAGGATGGCTATCTGGAACTGCCAACGGCTCCCGGTTTGGGCATTGAGCTAGACGAAGAAGCCATGAAGGACAAGATCGGTCACGACTGGCGCAACCGCGAGGCCTATCACCCCGACGATGGCGCGGCGATTGATTGGTAGCTGGCGGAGCGATCTCAGCCCCACACGCCAAGCCACATTTTCTTGCCAGGGACGCGTACGGACACAATGTGTTGTGTCCGTACGCCCGGCAGATAGTAGGGGTTCCTAAGCGATTGCGCAGGTGAATCTAAAGCCAAAACCTATCCATTGAAAGAGTCTACACGCCATGAAAATCACGTCCGTTAAGACTGCTGCTACCAAAGGCCACGGGATGCACCTGTGGGTCAAGATAGAGAGCGACGCCGGCATCACCGGCATTGGTGAATGTGTACATGGAGGCCCCCAGGCCATTGCTATCATCAACGCCTTTGCTCCAAAGCTCGTAGGCCGCGATCCTTTTGCGATTGACGCGATCTTTGAGGATCTCCGTCGCTCCAATGTCTTTGACGGTGGCTTTGCGGGTGCGTTGATTACGGCGCTGACCGGCATTGAGATTGCGCTCTTTGACCTCAAAGGCAAGGCGCTGAATACGCCTGTCTATGAGTTATTGGGCGGCAAGTTTCGTGACAAAATCCGCGTCTATGCCGATTGCCAGGTCGAGCCGGGAATGGACTTTGACGAAATCAAAGCAGTTGTGGATGAAGTCCTAGAGCGTGGCTTTACGGCGCTCAAGATCGACTTGGATATTCATGCCTACGGCCATCGCGGCACCGAGATTGGCGATTTCGAAAAAGACAAGTTCAACTACACGGCCTTTCAATGGGAACATGAGCGCATGGTCAAGTTGGCGGAAATGGTCACCACCGCGGCTGGGCGCGATGTCGCAGTCGCCTGCGATGTACACACACGCCTCGACGTGCCAAGCGCCATCCGTTTGGCGCGCGACTTGGAGCAATTCCACCTCATGTGGCTCGAAGAGCCTGTCCCCGCCGAAAACATCGACGCTCTGCGCGAGGTCAAGCGGCACACCAGCACGCCCATTTGCAGCGGCGAAAATCTCTATCTGCGTCATGGCTTCCGCGACCTTATCGAAAGCCAGGCTGTGGACATCATTATGCCCGACATCCCCAAGTGTGGCGGCTTATCCGAATGTCGCAAGATCGCCAACTTGGCCGAGTTGTATTACATGCCCTTTGCGCCGCACAATGTCTCGTCGCCCATCGGCACGCTGGCTTCGGCGCATGTCTGTGCCACCGTCCCCAACTTCATGGTGCTGGAATTCCACTGGCTCCACCGTGACTATTGGACGACCATCATCCAGGAGAAGGAAGACATCATCAAGGACGGCTATATCTATCTCTCAGACCGCCCCGGCATTGGCGTCGAGTTGGACGAAGAAGTGGGCCGCCAGTATCAATTCCCTGGCACTACCTGGTTTGCCTAATTCAATATACATGAACCTGTGGGAGCAGAAGATGAAAAGCATCTTGACCTCGACCATAAACGCAAATTTGCAGATGGTAGTCGTCCCCGCCGGCGCCAGTACAGCCGGCACAGGGCTTCTGCTTGCACAGGAAGATGACACAGTGCGCGTCCGCAGGCGACGGCGCGCCGGGCCGGGTGATACGGGCAAACGCGAGCGAGCGACCGCGCCCAGGCGAGAGCGGGATGGTACGGGTAGACCCCCCAGCGGTACGGGCGGGCTCGGAGGCGGCGGTGGCTTTGGCGGAACGGGTGGAGGCATGCGCCCCTCCGGTGGGCAGATGCCGGGCGGCGGACTCGGCCTAATCGGCATCATCATTGTCGTCGTCTTGGCTGTCGTCTTTGGCCTGCCCAACATGGGCTCGCAGGAAACGCCGGACAACGGAGATGTAGCGCTTAGTATGCCTTCCCCCACAGCCGGACAGCCGGAGATACCGCGCCCGACGGCGACCACGGCACAAGGGGCAGCACAGGCCAACCCAACACCCACGCGGCGCGCAGCCGCAACCAGCGCAGCCCCGGCAGCGGCTCCATCCGGTGAAACCTGGACCGTCATGCTCTATCAGGATGCCGACGACAAGATCTTGGAGAAGGACATCTACGTCGATCTCAACGAAGCCGAGCGTGTCGGCTCTACGGACAACGTCCACATCGTTGCTCAAGTAGATCGCTACAGCGGTGGCTATCAGGAGGATGGTAACTGGACCAGCACAAAGCGCTTCTATATCACGCGCGATGACGACTTGCAGCGAGTCGGTTCGCAAGAGATTGCTGACCTGGGCGAAGTGAATATGGCAGACGCGGCCAGCTTGGTTGACTTTGTCACCTGGGCAATGGAAGCCTATCCGGCAGACAAGTACGCGCTTATCATGTCGGATCATGGCATGGGTTGGCCCGGCGGCTGGAGTGATCCCACGGCGCGTGGTATCGCGGGCAGCAACAGCCCCCTGGCGACCAAGTTGGACGACATGCTCTATCTGAACGAAATGGACGACGCGCTCCAACAGATCCGCGATCAAACAGGGCTCGATAAATTTGAACTGATCGGGCTTGACGCCTGCCTCATGGCGCACCTGGAAGTCTTCTCAGCCCTTGCGCCCCATGCGCGCTATGCCGTTGCCTCGCAAGAGACAGAACCGGCATTGGGCTGGGCCTATACCAGTTTCCTGGGCGCGCTGGCTGCAAACCCCACCATGAATGGTGCGGAACTCAGTCAGGCGATCCTAGATAGCTATATTTCCGAAGATCAGCGCATCCTGGACGATCAAGCCCGAGCCGATCTAGTGGGACGTGGGCAGCCGATGGGTGGGCTTTTCGACATCTTAATGGGCGAAGTGACCACCCCCTCCGCAGCGCAAGTGGCGTCCGAGTTGGGTCAAAATGTCACGCTCACGGCGCTGGACCTGGCAGCCGTACCCGCGCTGATGAACAGCGTCAACGACTTTTCCAACGCGCTGCAATCGGTGAACCAGAAACCCGTCGCCCAAGCGCGCAGCTATGCCCAATCCTACACCAGCATCTTCGGCCCCCAAGTGCCTGCCTCCTACATCGACTTGGGCCATTTCGTCCAACTCTTTAAGCAGGCTGGTGCCAGTGGCGAACTCGGTCAGGCGGTTGACGAAATACTCGCCGCACTGGATCAAGCTGTCATCGCCGAAACGCATGGGCCGAAACGACCCGGCGCGACCGGCGTTTCGATCTATTTCCCCGTCTCGCAACTCTACCGCACGCCAGAGGCCGGGCCTCAGTCCTACACCGCGCTGGCAAGTCGCTTTGCCACAGAATCTCTGTGGGATGACTTTCTAGCATATCACTATACAGGCCGCGAATTTGAGCCTACTACAAATGCGCTCGCCGTACCTGACCGCGCCGCCACAGTACGCGGGCCGGCAGCCGGTGGGCTGACAGTCTCCCCGATCACGGCTTCGGACAATGTGGCGGCACCGGGCAGACCTGTTCTCTTGAGCACGCACATCGAGGGTGAAAATGTCGGCTATGTCTACTTCTTCACCGGCTTCTATGACAGCGCTGCCAACTCGATCACCACGATTGACATGGACTATCTGGAGAGCGACGACACCGGCGAACTCAATGGCGTCTATTATCCCGTTTGGCCGGCGGATGGCTCGTTCGACCTGGAATTCGAATGGGAGCCGCTTGTTTTCGCCATCAGCGATGGCACTACTTCAGCGACAGCGCTCTTCCAACCGGAAACCTACGGCGCTGCGCCTGAAGATGCCATTTATACCGTCGAAGGAACCTATACCTATGGCGATGATGGCGAAACACGCGCGGCTCGCCTCTACTTCAGCGATGGCGTGCTGCGTCAGGTCTTTGGCTTCGACGGCACAGATAACCTCGGTGCGCCGCGTGAGATCATCCCGCAACAGGGTGATTCCTTCACAGTTCAGGAGCGTTGGATGGATCTTGACGCCAACGGTGCCGTGGTCAACGTTGCCATCGAAGCGGGAGAGACGTTAACCTTCAGCGATCAACCCTTCACCTGGCAAGAGCAGGATGCCGCAGCCGGTGCGTATATTGTGGGCTTTATCGTCGAAGATTTGGACGGCAACAAAACCCACGTCTATGAACAGATTACCGTCGAATAGGCGGGTTCAGCACGCCATTTTTGCACTACACGTTGATTGTATAACCTACTGATTTTTTTATCCGCACAGAGGACGATCTTATTATGAAACGTAAAGTATTAATCACAGGGGCTGCCGGACGTATCGGCAGTTTTATCACGGCCCAGTGGGTCGATCGCTATGACCTGGTCTTGACCGATGTACGCGAACCAAAGGAGACCTTTGGCTTCCCCTTCCATCAGGCAAACCTCTCCGAGTTCGATGCGGTGCGCCCGCTGCTCAATGGCATCGATACCGTCGTCCATTTGGGCGCTGACCCCAGCATGGAAGCGCCGTGGGAGAGCCTGCTCCCCAACAATCTCATCTCCACCTACAATGTCTTTGAGTCGGCGCATCAGGCCAACGCCCGCCGCGTCATCTTTGCCAGCAGCGTCAACGCCGTCTTTGGCTATCCGCGCGATATCCAGGTGAAGCTCGATATGCCCATCCGCCCCATTAACCTCTATGGCGCGACCAAAGTCTGGGGCGAAGGCGTGGCATCCTCCTATGCGTCCAGCACCAACCTCTCCTGCATCAGCCTGCGCTTTGGCTGGGTCGTGGATCGCAACAGCCCCCAGATTATGCCGGGGCATGAATACCTAGACATCGCCTTCACCTACGAAGACCTAACCCTCCTGGTGGCAGGTGCAATTGATGCACCCGACGACCTCAAATTGGGTGTCTTTCATGGCATCTCCAACAACCATTGGAAGCGGTTGGACATCAGCGAAGGAACGCGCCTGCTAGGCTATCATCCACAGGATGATGCATTTGCAATTGCCCGCGCCAACGCGGCCAAAGTATAAAGGAGTAACAATCATGGGCCTCGCAGCACAAAAAAGCAGTATCGCAAAGAGTACAGAGTTTGTCCTGGACACCGGACTGGTCGCCATCGTGCGCGGCAACTTTCCGTCCCAAAAGCTGATCGAAATCGGCGACGCGCTCCTGGCGTCTCCTGTTCTGGTGATGGAAATCACCCTCAACACAACCGGAGCCCTCGCAGGCATCACCTTGTTGCGTGAGCGTTATGGCGACAAGATGCTGGTGGGCGCGGGCACAGTGCGTACCGCCGCCCAGTTCCAGGATGCGGTTGCCGCGGGCGCGCAATTCACCGTCTCCCCCAACCTGGACATCGCCACGGTGGAAGCCTCGCTTGCCGCCGACATTCTGCATCTGCCAGGTGTCTTTACCCCCACCGAAGCACAACAGGCCTATGTAGCAGGCTGCAAACTCGTCAAGCTTTTCCCTTCGGATGTGGTCGGGCCGCGCTATCTCAAAGCCATACGCGCTCCACTCGACGACATCAAGTTTATCCCCACGGGCGGTATCACACCGGACAACGTCGGTGAGTATATCCGCGCCGGAGCCGCGGCAGTTGGCCTCGGCGGGGCGCTGGTGACGGGGCCTGACCAACCGGCAGACGATCTGATCAAACGCGCCCGCGCCATCCGCGCTGCCTGGAAAGAAGCCAAAGAAGCATGACCGCTCGTTACGACGTTACCACAACCGGCGAGGCTATGATCCGCCTCAGCGTTCCCCCCGGCGTCCGGCTCGAAGTTGCCGACAAACTGGATATGCTCCCTGGTGGGGCTGAGGCCAATTTGACTGTTGCCCTGGCGCGCATGAACCGGCGCGCGGCATGGATGGGCGCGCTGCCCAACAGCCCTTTGGGACGCTTCCTGGCAAACCACATGCGCGTTGCCGGGGTAAACCTGGAGGGGGTAGCCTGGTCGAACACAGACCGGCTCGGCACGTATTATGTCGAGTTTGCCGCGCCGCCACGCGCCACCCAAGTGATCTATGACCGCGCCGATTCCTGTGCGGCCAAACTGACGCCGGAACAGGTAAACTGGGATTTGCTGCTTGATACCCGCCTGCTCCATCTCACCGGCATCACGCCGCCGCTCTCGGCAAGCTCCAGCGCGGTGATGAAAGAGGCGTTTGCCCGCGCACGCGCCGCCAACGTCCCCATCAGCTTTGACGTGAACTATCGCCAAAAGCTCTGGTCAGAACAAGCCGCGGCGGAGTTCATCATCCCTTTGGTGCAGGGAATCGACCTCTTCTTCTGTGGGCGCAACGATGCCAAGCGGGTGATGGGTGTTACAGGCGAGCCGGAGAACGCTGTACGGCGTATGGCAGAGATGACGCAAGCCAAGCTGGTCGTCATGTCGCTGGCAGAGCAAGGGGTCATCGCCTTTGACGGCAGCCAGTTCTACCACGAACCTGCCAAGCCTGTGCAGATCATTGATCGCCCCGGTGCAGGGGATGCCCTCGCCGCGGGCATCATTCACGGCTGGCTCGATGGCGACCTGCCACGCGGCCTGAAGATGGGTGTGGTGATGGCCGCGCTGGCCCTCAGCCAACATGGCGACATGCTCGTCACCACCCCCGAAGAAGTCAGCGCCTTAATGGCAACCAGTGATACACTGTTGGTAAGGTGACTTACCCCCTCCCGGAAGCTGGGGAGCCCTCTGGGCCGCTTCCAGGAGGGATGCAATGGACATCATAGAACATCAGGAAAAATCCATGACTACTTCGCGTCGCTTTGCCCTGCTTGCCGAGCGCGAGATCAACAAAGAAACATACGTGGAACCGTGGGCCGAGGCGGGCCTGATCGTGGTAGACAGCCCCCACGATCCACAGCCAAGCTTGTGCATGGAGGGCGGGCTTGTGGTGGAGATGGATGGCAAGGCGCGCGCCGATTTTGACGCGATTGACCTGTTCATCGCTGACCACAGCCTCGACCTCGAAGCCGCACCCGAAGCCATGTCCATCCCCTCGCGCCAACTCGCACACATGCTTGTGGACATCAACGTCCCTGCCGCCACCATGCGCCGCCTTGCCGGTGGCTGCACTCC
The DNA here is from genome assembly GCA_020846635.1 of Caldilineaceae bacterium. GTDB lineage: Bacteria > Chloroflexota > Anaerolineae > Caldilineales > Caldilineaceae > QEUY01. The sequence goes on along the minus strand of JADLDO010000048.1, from coordinate 212,257 downwards.
AGCCAAGCTCACCGATATCATTCGCCACATGAACGTATTGGAGATGATGATGGGGTTGGCAAAAATGCGCATCCGCCGCACACCCGCCAACCAGGCACACGTCACCAACTGGCGCGAGCATCCCGCCCTCCTGGCCGCCGATGCTGCCGAAGCGGGGCTGCGCGGCTTTGCCGAGGTAGAGACGACCGTGCGCGTGGCGCGCAACGCCCCCTTTAACGCGCTGGCTGTGTTGGTGGGCACGCAGACCGGGCGCGGCGGCGTGCTGACCCAATGTGCCGTCGAAGAAGCGTTGGGGCTGCGGCTGGCGATGAAGGGGCTGACCACCTATGCAGAGACGCTGTCAGTCTATGGCACAGAGCGAACCTTTGTCGATGGTGACGACACCCCCTGGTCAAAAGCCTTTTTGGCCGCGGCCTATGCCTCGCGCGGCGTCAAAGTGCGCTTCACCTCCGGCACCGGCTCCGAGGCGCTGATGGGCAACGCCGAAGGCTGCTCGATGCTCTATCTTGAGGCGCGCTGCGTCCATGTCGTACGCGGCGCGGGCAGCCAGGGTGTGCAGAACGGCTCGATCTCCTGCATTGCCCTCCCCGAATCGCTGCCGGGAGGCGTACGCGCCGTCTGTGCCGAGAACCTGCTCGCCTCGATGTTGGGCCTAGAAGTGGCATCGGGCAACGATGCACTGGCCTCCCATTCAGCAATCCGCAAAACTGCCAAGCTAATGCTTCAGTTCATCCCCGGCACTGACTTTATCTTCTCCGGCTATAGCGCCGTACCCCGCCGCGACAACCTCTTTGGAGGCGGCAACTTTGACGCTGAGGATTTTGACGATTACAACGTTCTCCAGCGCGACATGCAAGTGGATGGCGGCCTGCGCCCAGTCACCGAAGAAGAAACGCTTGCCATTCGCCGCGAAGCAGCCCAGGCCATCCAGGCGATCTACGCCGAACTAGGCTTCCCGCCCATTACCGATGCCGAAGTCGAGGCCGCGACCATCGCTCACAGCAGCGACGACATGCCGGAGCGCGATCTGGTAGCCGACCTTGCCGCGGCAGACGGCTTCCTGGCGGGCGACCAAAATATGATCTCCGTCGTGCAGGCATTGCAAAAGCGCGGCTTCACCAAGACCGCGCAGAATGTCTTGGAGATGGGTCGCCAACGCGTCGCCGGCGATTATCTCCAGCCCTCTGCCATCTTTGACCGTCACTTCCATGTGCAAAGCGCGCTCAACGATGTCAACGACTACGCCGGCCCCGGCACTGGCTATCGTGTTGAGAATGGCCGTTGGGAGGAGATTCAGCGTATCCCCCAGGCTAAATCACCCCGTGAGTTCGTCGCCGACCAAATCGGCACGCCCATGGAAAAGCTGGTGGAAGTTGGCCCTGCCAAACAGGGTACACGCCAAGAGGTGATCGTTGCCGTTGGCCCGGCCTTTGGCAAAGAGATGACGCGCACAATCAATGGCCTGGAGCATGAAGCTGTACTCGCCGCCATCCTCACAGGTGTCGCCAAAGAAGGGCTGGTCGCGCGCATCGTCAAGGTCAAGCATAGCTCCGATTGTGCCGCCATCGGCCAAGTGGGGTCAGACCTCTCCGGCTCCGGCATTGGCATCGGCATCCAGTCACGCGGCACCGCGGTGATCCATAAAAAGGGATTAGCTCGTCTCAACAACCTCGAACTCTTTCCCCAATCGCCTGCCCTAACGCTGGAGACCTACGAGGCCATTGGGCGCAATGCGGCGCGCTATGCCAAGAGTGAGGCCGCACGACCGATTGGTGTGAAAATTGACAACTGGGCGCGGCTCAAGCTGATCGTCAAGACCGCACTGCTCCACCGGCGCGAGACAGAGCAGATCCGCGATGAGCCGCCCACTGAACTCTTCTTTGATTGGGAGCCGGACGCATGACGCAGCAGAGCCAGAATGGGAATATACCTGGGGAGAAGGCACTGACCTATCCCCTGATGGAAAGCGCCGCCGGTGAATTGACCGCGGCCAGTGGGCGCACCCTCAGCAGCGTCAACCTGGATGCTGCTGCCGCGGGTTTGGTGGATGCGGACGATCTCCAGATCAACGCCGCCACGCTGCGCGCCCAGGCAGAGCTGGCGCAGCAAGCAGGCTACCGCGAGCTGGCGCAAAACCTCCAGCGCGCCGCCGAGCTAACCGCCGTCCCCAACGAGGAATTGTTACGCATGTACGAACTGATGCGCCCAGGTCGCTCAAATTATGAGGAGTTGACCGAGATGGCGCAACGGTTGGAAATGGACTTTGACGCACCGATCACCGCCGGCTTTGTGCGCGAAGCTGCCGAAGTCTATCGCAATCGCAATCTCCTGCGCCGCACCTAGCTTACGATTCAGCCATGACCACCCTCTTGGCCCAGCTTGCCCCCCAGCGCAGCACCCAATACAGCGATTTGGTCAGCGCACTGGCTCCCCATGAGTTGCTACTTAGCCCGGTGGGGAGCCAGATCAGTGGGCTAACGCCGCTAGAGGTAGCAGGGCAAACCTATTTGCGCTTTGAACTGCCGTCCCTCCCAACAGGCGAGCAGATGGCTGAGTTGGGCAAGCTGGCAACGCTCAGCGCCTTTTTCGAAACGATTGACCAACTGGATCATCGCCCAGGGCCGTGGCTGCGCCCGCTCGAAAGTGGTTTTGAGCCGGTCTTGCCGCCAGAACTGGCCGCGGCGCGCCGTTATCGCGGCAAAACCAACGAACTGCTCTCCCACTTCCTCTGCAACCTCGCCCGCTACAGCAGCCACTTTGCCGATCAGCCCTGGACAGCCCTCCGCCTGCTTGACCCGTTGGCGGGTGGCGGCACGATTCTCTTTAGCGCGCTGATGTTGGGGGCCGAGGTGGCCGGTGTGGAGCAGGATCAGCAGGATGTACGTACTACAGTGGCCTATCTACGCCAGTTCTGCCAGGAAGCGGGTATCGCCTGCCGCGTGCAAGAAGAGCGGCTGCGCAAGGTCGGTCGCCGTACAACCTTGACCCTGGGCAAGAATCCGCCGCGCCGCTGCATCCTTGCTCAAGGTGATACTGACCAGACAGCGCAGTTCATCACCGGCTTCAAGCCCCATTTTGTCGTCACCGATCTGCCCTATGGCATCCAGCACAACGGCCCCATTGTCGATCTGCTGACGCGCGGGCTGCCCGTTTGGGCCAACCTTTTGCCCACAGGTGGGACGCTGGTCTTTGCTTGGGATGCCACTCGTTTCGAGCGCGCCGAGATGGTGTCGTTGGTAGAGACAACCGCGCCGCTGGTGGTGCTGCACAGTTCACCCTACGACCAGCTTGCCCACCGCGTGGATCGTGTGATCAAGCGGCGCGACATTCTGGTCGCACAGCGTATCTGAACCGGACAGGGACAAAACACCTTTCCGCAAGCCGCACCCAATAACTTTGACAGGTGAGATTCGCTTCCCTATAATGCCTTTATAACGTTTTTGAAGTAACGTTTTCAAGGTTCACCGTGAGATGGCCTGTTCTCCAGATACAAAACGTAGAAAGCGATAGATTTTCCATCCGGCTCGATAATTCCACGTTTTTCCTCTAGTGTTCTCGTCGGCAGTGCTTCCACTCGATACTGCTGGTTGTCTATAAAAGTGCCTCCACTGCTTTTTGCGCGCTCTGCAAACACGCATAACAGGGTGGCTGGCTAAATCCATGTACAAACCTCGTACAAATCGTTTTACTCCCGAAGGAGATTGTAATGTCGCAACAAGAGCGTAACCCGCTCAACTCTGCTATGTCCCGTCGCCAGGCCCTCAAGTTGATGGGTGGATTGGCCGGGATGGCAACCCTTGCCGCCTGTGCCGCGCCGAGTGCAGCCCCCGCTGCTGGTGGTGGTGAAGCCGCCGCACCTGCTGGTGCAAATCCCAGCCTGCTCGTCGCCCACCGCCGCGAATACTTTGCCGAAATGGAGACGATCTTTTCCGATGCGGTCAAGGCATGGGGTGCGGAGAACAATGTAGATATCGAAACCACAACCGTCGCGGCTGAGGCCAATCAGGACTTTGTGCCCAAACTCATGGCTGAAGTCCAGGCGGGCAACCCGCCCAACCTGGTCTACCATGTGCGCTTGGTGCAGTTGCTCCACGCCAACAATGCCCTGGAGCCTGTCTCCGATACCGTTGCTGAGTTGATCGACACCTATGGCGAACCGGCCTTTGGTCAGAAAAACGCTGCCCAAATTGACAATGAATGGTACGCCATCCCTTACATGATGAGTGGGGGTGGGCCTTATGGTCGTCGCAGCAAGTTTGAGGAGGCCGGCTTCGATCCACTCGCGCTAGAGACTTATGAGCAGCGGCGCGACGCGGCGTTGGCAATGAGCGATCCATCTGCCAATTTCTATGGCTGGGGGCTGACCTACAACACGGGCGGTGATGCCACCGGCTTTATCGAGCATGTCGTTCAGAGTTGGGGCGGTCACTACACCAATGAGGATGTCAGCGAAGTCACCTTCAACTCGCCCGAAACCATCGCCGCAATCGAATTCATCGCCGAAATCTATACAAGCGAAACCTATGCGCCGATGATTCCCCCTGGTGTCGCCAGTTGGAATGATTCCAGCAACAACGAGGCCTTCGTAGCAGGGACCATCGGCTACACCAACAATTCAGCCAGCATCTATGCAAAGGCCAAGGACGATGGCAACCCCATCTTCGAAGATATTGTGCGGCTCGAAACCGCCATTGGGCCGACCGGCGAGAAGTTGGAAGCTGGGGGTGGCGGTCAGTTCAATATCCCGCGCGGCGCCGCCCACCAGGATCTGGCTAAACAGTTGACAAAGTACATGCTCCAGCCGGATATCTTCCTGCCGATCTCCTTGATTTCAGCAGGGCTCTTCCTCCCGGCGTACGACGCCTATTACAGCATGGACGAAGTGGTAAGCGCCTATGAGGCCGACCCGAACTTGGCGAGCATGGGCCGCGCAACCCTGGGTACGCACGTCGGCGCGTCATGGCCTGCACAGCCCAACCCGCTCTTCGATGCTATCAATGCCCAAGCTGTGCTGACGGACATGATGGCCCAAATTGTCGCCCAGGGTGCGACTGTGGAAGGTGCGGTTGCCCAGGCACATGACCGCATTATCACCATCGGCCAAGAAATGGGCATGTTCACCTAAACAAGAGTTCTCCGCTGCTGCCGCGCCATCTGGCTCATCGTCAAGATGGCGCAGCACTGGCGCAGCGTCGCTCCCTCACCCGCTTTCCGCAAGCCGTATAATCACTTTGACAGATGGACTTCTATTCCCTATAATGTCCATGTTGCATTCCCATGTACTGCTTTATTGCTATAGTGATTGCTAGAGAGTAATGACTCTAGAGAGTAATGACTATAGTGTATGGCTGTCACTCTTGAGCAGGTGAAACTCTCGCTGCGATTCAAGATGGCTCGTTCCCCAAGAAGTAAAAAGTAGCGGATGGCGGTAACGATACCATCCAGGTCTATTTTCTCACAGTATCCTTTTTGTGATCTCGTCGGCGGCACTCCCAAGTGAGATTGCTGGCTGTCAATAAGGTAGCTTTAGCCTGTCTTTGCGCGCCCAAAAGCACGCAACCTCGCTACCCGCTCCGACTTGTGTTCAAATCGTTTTAGACCCAAAGGAGGCAGTAATGTCGCAACAAGAGCGCAACCCGCTCAACTCCCCACTGTCCCGTCGCCAAGCCCTCAAGTTGATGGGTGGATTGGCTGGGATGGCCGCTCTCTCTGCCTGTGTTGCTCCAGCCGCGCCGGGTGCTGCACCTGCCGCGTCTGGCGGTGAAGCAGCCGCACCTGCCGCGGGCGAAGGAGCCAGCCTGCTCGTCGCCCATCGCCGTGAATACTTTGTCGAGATGGAAGACATCTTCGCCAATGCTGTCAAGGAGTGGGGCGCAGAGAACAACGTAGCCATCGAAACCACGACGGTCGCCGCCGAAGCCAACCAGGACTTTGTACCCAAGCTGCTCGCCGAAGTGCAAGCGGGCAACCCGCCCAGCTTGGTCTACCATGTGCGCTTGACCCAGCAACTCTACGGCCAGAATGCCGTGGAACCGGTCGACGATGCAGTCCAGGAGATGATCGGCCTCTATGGCGCGCCGCCCTATGGTCAGGAAGTTGCCAACCTGATTGATGGCGTCTGGTATGGCATTCCCTATAACATGCAGGGGGGTGGTCAATTTGCCCGCCGCAGCGTCTTTGAGGCAGTCGGTATCGACCCGGATACGCTAGCATCCTACGAACAACGGCGCGATGCCTGTTTAGAGGCCAGTGATCCCGCAGCTGATATGTACGGTTGGGGCTTGACTGTGAACACGGGTGGTGATGCCACGGGGACCATCCAAGGGATCATCCAAAACTGGGGGGGTCACTATACCAACGAGGACATCAGCGAGGTCACCTTCAACTCGCCGGAAACCATTGCCGCAGTGCAATTCCTCGCCGAAATCTACACGAGCGAAAAATATGCGCCCATGCTGCCTCCCGGCGTTGGCAGTTGGAACGACTCCAGCAACAATGAAGCCTATTTGGCGGGTACGATTGCCTATACGCACAACGCCGCCAGTGTCTATGCCAAAGCGAAGGCTGACGGCAACCCCATCTTTGAGGATACATTGGTGATGGAAACCGCAGTGGGGCCGACCAACACCAAGTTGGAATCTGGTGGTGGTGGTCAGTTCATTATTCCACGCGGCGCGGCCCACCAAGATCTCGCCAAGCAGCTCGCTGCATATATGATCACGCCAGAGATTTTCCTCCCGATCTCTGTGATTTCGGCAGGTCTCTTCCTCCCCGCGTATGCAGATTATTACACCATGGACGAAGTAGTAACTGCCTTCGAAGCTGACCCGAACCTGGCACGCATGGGTCAAGCACAACTGGGCGATTTTGTCGGTGCCTCATGGCCTGCCCAGCCCAACCCGCTCTTTGATGCGATCGCGGCCCAGGCGATCCTCACGGACATGATGGCCCAGATCATCGCCCAGGGTGCGACTGTGGAAGATGCGGTTGCCCAGGCACATGACCGCATTATCACCATCGGCCAGGAAATGGGGATGTTCACCTAAAGCGTCTGTTCTTTCTGGCGACCTCATTCATTCGATTGGGGTCGCCAGCCCTTACTTAAAACTGATTCATTCCAAACTAGATAACGAATCGAAATGTCCCAATTAACCGATACACCTGATATTGAACGACCCTCCAAAGAGATCATCGAAGCACTCAAAACCATTGGCAGCGCCACAGCCACCGGCGAATTGAGCCGCCTGGGCATCAAGAACGCCTTCATCCAGGGGCCTGTTCCCTTCACGCCAGGCAAAGTCGTGGTAGGCCCTGCGCTCACGCTGCAATTCATGCCCAAGCGCGAAGATGTCTACAAAGTCGATGAGTACAGCAGTCCCGAAGTGCAATTGCACCGTCACGTGCTTTACCACACCCAAGAAGGTGATGTCGTCGTTGTGGATGCACGCGGCGAGCTGTCGGCTGGCGTCTTTGGCGACATGATGCTTACCTACTTCAAGGGCAAGGGCGGCGCGGGTGTCATCATTGACGGCTGCATCCGCGATTATCCAAAGGCGAAGGAATTGGGGATCGGCCTGTGGCTCAAGGGTGTAACACCAAACTTCCACACGCAGACCACCATCTTCCCCTATGCGGTCAACGTACCCATTGCCTGCTCCGGCACGTTGGTTATGCCGGGTGACATCATCATTGCTGATGATGACGGCGTTGTGGTTTGCCCCAAGCAACTAGCCCCTGAACTTGCCAAAAAGGCCAGCGCACACAACGAATGGGAAGAATTCTCGCGCCTGCGTCTCTCCCAGGGTGGCGAACTGCGTAAGTATTACCCGCTTTCCGAAGAAGCACGCGGCGAATACGAAGCGTGGCGCAAAGAGAATCCAATTCAGCACTAACGCGCTCACTTATAGGGGTACCCTTCGTGGGTACCCCCTGCCGGTTGTAGATGGTGCGGCAGACACAAGAGCTGCCACTACTTGCACAGCCATTTTGCACAGCACTTATTCAATAGTACCTAATTCATCAGCACCTAGATCCTGGAAAGCATAACCCGGCATGTTTGTCGCCAACCCGCGCGAATCGCTTGAACGCTTAACGCGTCTCTCTACTTTTGAACGCTTTGCCGATGGTCGCCCCCGTGTCTCCGATGACATTATTGAACGGATGAAGTTGGTAACAACGGAAGAAGCTTGGGGGACATTGCGCCGCAATGGCTATAACCAGCAGTTTGAGGGCAACTGGTTCCAAACCCATCCCGACAAAATTCTTGTCGGTCGCGCCGTCACCGCCATGTTTGTGCCCCATCGCCCCGATTTGCACAGCCTGGTGGATGACATCGGCAAAGAGGAAGGGCGCATCGGCGCTCACAACTCCTGGGTGATCGACACCCTAGAGCCTAATGACGTGATGGTTGTTGACATGTTTGGTAAAATCAAGAATGGTACCTTTATCGGTGACAACCTGGGTACTTCGTTACAGAGACGCACACGCGCGGGTGCCATTATCGAAGGTGGCATACGCGATTATGCCGGAATTAGCCAGCTCGACGAAGTTGCCGTCTTTTGTCGAGGATTGCACCCAACTGCCATTGCCGACGTTACCCTGGCGGGCATCAACATTCCGATCCGCATTGGTGAAACAACTGTATTGCCGGGAGATATTGTCTTGGGCACGCCGACGGGTGTGGTCTTCATTCCACCCCACTTGGCCCAGGAAGTGGTAGAGCGTTCCGAAGATATCCGCGTGCGCGATGATTTTGGCAAGATGCGCCTCACCGAAGGCAAGTATACGCCAGGTGAGATTGATCGGGCTTGGTCGCCAGAGATCGAGGCTGATTTCCAGGAGTGGTTAACTCAGCGCAAGGGCTAATCGTTAAGGCGGCTTAGTCCTAAAGCGCGTTCAATTGCTCGACTATGCCGCCGTTTTGTCTGTTTTTAGGAGGTTCCATGGCACAACATGCCGCTCCCCTGTCCGCACCCTATAGCGCGACACCCCGACGACCGCTCTTGCGGCGTGTCTTTGGCCGCGATTGGAAAATCGCATTTGTATTTATTGCACCGATTGTCATCCTTATGCTTTTGTTCATTGCCTGGCCCTTCATCAAGGCGCTGTACACCAGCCTGACGATCCGCAATATGGCAACGCGTGAGGATGTCTTTGTCGGTTTCGACAACTATGTGCGGCTCTACAGCGATCCCTTCTATCGCCAAGCGGTGAAAGCCACTGTTATCTACACACTGGGATCCATCGTCACCAAACTAATCTTTGGCATGTGCGCGGCACTGCTCTTACACGGCCAAAAACGGCTGCGGAACCTACTCACCGGCTTAGTGCTGCTGCCGTGGATCGTTCCCTCTGTTGTTCAAGCGCTGACCTGGAAATCGATCTATGATCCCCTCTTTGGCGGTCTGAATCCAATCTTGATTGGGCTGGGGCTCATCGAACGCGAAATCGCTTGGCTGTCCGAACCATCTACGGCAATGGCCGCGGTCGTTGCCGTGAACGTTTGGGCAGGTATTCCATTTTTCACCGTCAACATCTTGGCAGGGCTCTCCGCCATTGACAAGGAGATGTATGAAGCCGCCGAGATTGACGGGGCCAATCGCTGGCAAAGCTTCTTGCATATTACGCTGCCCAGCCTGCGCTATGTGATTGCAGTCGCCACGTTGCTTTCCACCATCTGGACCTTTAACGGCTTTGAGACGGTCTGGCTGCTAACCAACGGTGGGCCAGGTAACATCACAAAGGTCTATTCAATTTTGGCCTATCAAAAGGCCATCGGTTCGCTCCAATATGGCCCAGGCACTGCCGTCGCCTTTAGCCTCACCCCCATTCTGGCAGGCTTCATCCTCTTGCTCTCACGCTACATGCGACGCGATGTCTCGCGCGAGGAGATGGATGTGGTCACTTGGCAGGATCGGGTCATTGACGGCATCGGCTGGGTCATCGGGGCCATCGGCACTGTGATTGCCTATCCGATCATTCTGGTGGGAAGCCTGATCAACCGCGCGCTGCCGAAGGGAGCAAACAGCAAAAAGCGAGACGAAGCCCTGTCCGGTCTCTTGCGCGGGATTGGCTTGGCACTGCTCTTGTGTTTTGTGCTCTTCCCCTTCTACTGGATTCTGATCACCTCGTTCAAGAGCGATCTCCAGATTAGCCAGCGCACGAGCATCTTCTGGCCTGGGCCGTGGACGACCGAGCAGTTCTACTCGCTGTTTTATGAACAGCCTTTCACGGTTTGGTTCACCAATTCGACGATTGTTGCCATCTCGACCACGGCGCTCTCCGTGTTGATTGCAGCATTGGGAGCCTATGCGCTGGCGCGCCTGAAGTTCTTTGGTGCCCAGACCATGCAAACCCTGCTGCTGATCACCTATCTGCTCCCTGGGGCCTTGATGTTCATCCCCCTCTATCAAATTTTGGCAGACCTGGGGGTCATCAATACACGCCTGGCGCTCATCCTGACCTACCCTACGGGCATGATTCCCTTCGCCACCTGGCTGCTCATGGGCTACTACCGGGCCATTCCCGAGGAGCTTGAACACGCGGCGATGGTAGATGGAGCCACGCGGCTAGGCGCTTTCATCCGGGTAACGCTGCCGCTGACCACACCGGCGCTGCTGGCAGTCACGCTATTCTCCTTCACCGCAGCCTGGAAGGAATACCTGTTCGCCTTCGTCTTTATCTCCAGCGAACGGTTGATGACCTTGCCCGTCGGCTTGGCGACCACCATCTATGGCGATATCTATCCGTGGGGTCTGCTCATGGCAGCCTCGCTGATCATCTCTATCCCTGTGGTGATCTTCTATATGTGGGGCCAACGCTTCATGGTGCAAGGCCTCACCGCGGGTAGCGTAAAAGGCTAACCCGTCCAACCATCGAAAGTCGATGGGAGATCGTGGGGCAATGGCTCCCGGTCTCCCATTTCTTTTTACACGCGTTTTTGTCCTGGCGGTGCGCTTTGCACCGCCAGGAGCCTATATCTACTATCTATCGATAGCCTCAATCTAACTGAACCTCAAGTAGAAACGGAACTTGTTTCATGAAGATCACCGATGTGCATATCACCCCCATCGCTATCACCGACCCGCCGCTGCTCAACGCCGCTGGTCTGCATGCCCCCTATGCCCTGCGCACCATCATCGAAATTGTCACAGACGACAACATCTATGGCCTGGGTGAAGTCCCTGGCAGCGTTGCCACCACCAAAGCGTTAGAGGAAGCACGCGCGGTCCTCATTGGCAAAGACCCCTTCCAACTCAACGCCATCCAGGCGGGGCTCCATGAGCATTTTGGCGAAGAGGGAGCAGCCGCCCGCGGCGATACCCCTTGGGATCAACGGCGCATCGTCCATGTCTACAGCGCCATCGAAGTCGCCTGTTTCGACCTGATGGGCAAGGCCGTTGGGCGTCCCGTGGTCGATTTGCTCGGCGGGCAGGCGCGTGACCGCGTGGACTTCTCGGCCTATCTTTTCTACAAGCATGAGGGGGCCGGTGGCACACTCGGCTTTGGCACAGACCCAAATGCCACCGGCTGGGCCGCAGCGCGTCAAAAGGCAGCGCTCGACCCCGCAGGCGTGGTGGCACAAGCAAAGGCCATGTGTGATGCCTTTGGCTTCAAGTCCATCAAACTCAAGGGTGGCGTGATGCCTCCCGACGAAGAAGCCGACGCCATGATGGCACTGCAAGAGGCCTTTGGCCCTGATACGCCGCTCCGCCTGGACCCCAACGCCATCTGGAGCGTAGAAACCTCGATCCGCATCGGCAAACGGCTGGAAGGTGTCTTGGAGTACTACGAAGACCCCACGCGCGGCCAGGAGAATATGGGCGCAGTCGGTCGCGCCGTCAATATCCCGTTAGCGACCAACATGTGTACCACCTCTTTTGCCAACATTCCAGGCAGCATCCAGCACCATTCGGAGGATATTATCCTCAGCGACCACCATTTCTGGGGTGGACTGCGCGCGTCGGTGGAACTGGCACGCATCTGTCGCACCTTTGGCCGCGGGCTTTCCATGCACTCCAACAGCCACGTCGGCATCTCGCTGGCAGCGATGGCACACTTGGCGGCAGCCATTCCCAATCTGACCTATGCCTGCGACACCCACTATCCCTGGCAGTCAGAGGAAGTGGTGAAGGGTGGGCGGCTCCAGTTTGACGATGGCGCAGTTGTCATCTCCAACGAGCCGGGCTTGGGCATCGAACTGGATCGGGATGCCCTCGCCAAGCTGCACCAGCAATACATAGCGTGTGGCCTGACCGAGCGCAACGATGCCATCGAAATGCAAAAAGTCGTCCCCGGCTGGAAGTTCGAAGCGACCCGCTGGTAGGCATCTGCAATAACCCTCCCGGAAGCGGCCCAGAGGGCTCCCCAGCTTCCGGGAGGGTAGCATTTGCGATCACCCTCAAGGAACGAGATCAAGCCATACGCATTTCCCCAAAGGTTTGCATAGCTCCCTTCCTCAAGGTACACTGGAATAAATCAGTCTGGTTATGATGGCCTGGGCGGCTTTGTTTGTGCCCAGCATTACTCAATTCCTTGCGGAGGTATACGCATGTTGGCTCCTACAGAAATCCTGGAAAAGGATCAAGCCCACTTTCTCCACCCGCTTCACCATCCCAGCACCACCCAGTCACCACTCATCTTTGAATCGGGACATGGCATCTGGCTGCGTACGGTCGAGGGGAAAGAGTACATCGACGGCATGGCGGGGCTGTGGAATGTCCTGATCGGCCACGGCAACACCGAACTTGCCGACGCAGCCCGTGACCAAATAGCGACGCTGGCCTACTGCTCTAGCTATGCCGGTACCAGCAACCTCCCCGCCATTGAATTGGCGGATCGGATGGCAGGCATGGCCTACCCCAGTCTCAACACCACCTTCTTTACCTCCGGTGGCGCAGAATCCAACGAAAGCGCCTTCAAAACTGTGCGCTACTATTGGAAACGATTGGGCAAACCCAACAAGACCAAAGTAATCTCGCGCCAACATGGTTATCATGGCATCACGCTGGCAGCGATGAGCGCCACCGGCATGAGCGCCTATTGGCCCATGTTCGAGCCGCGCGTCCCCGGCTTCTTGCACATCCCCGCCCCCTACGCCTTCCGCTACCCCGCCGACCAGATTCGCCCCGGCGAGAGCCTGGGACAAGCCGCGGCACGCGCGTTGGAAGAGGCGATTTTGCGCGAAGGACAGGATACCGTGGGGGCTTTTATCGCCGAACCCGTACAGGGGGCCGGTGGGCTGATTGTCCCGCCCGACGACTACTTCCCCGCCATCCGCGAGATCTGTGACCGCTATGAGGTGCTCTTCATCGCCGATGAGGTCATCACTGGCTTCGGGCGCACAGGTGAGTGGTTTGCGCTCAACCGTTGGGGCGTCGAACCGGATATTATGTCCTTTGCCAAAGGGATTACCAGCGGCTATCTGCCCCTGGGCGGCATCCAAGTCTCCGACAAGATCCGTGAAGTCATCGTCAACGCACCTGCTAACGAGCGATGGATGCATGCCTACACCTATTCAGGCCATCCCACCTGTTGTGCGGTTGCCAACAAGAACCTGGAAATCCTGCAACGGCTTGACGTGGCCGAAAACGCGCGTGTGCAAGGGCAGCGCCTGCTCGAAGGGCTGCAAGCTCTCGAGGCCGAATTTGATGTGATCGGCGATACGCGTGGCATAGGGTTGATGGCTGCCATTGAATTTGCCGACCGCGAGACCAAACAGCCCGCACAGATCGGCGAAAAGGTACGCAAGGCATGTCTGGAGCGCGGCCTCTTTACGCGCATCATCGGCAGCGACATTCTCTCCCTCGCCCCGCCGCTTGTCATCAGCGCCGAGGAGATCGATCTCGTCCTGCAAATCATCGGCGAAGCCCTTGCCGAAACCACCCGCTAGTCACATCCGTTCGTCATACCATCCCGGAAGCGGCCCAGAGGGCTCTCCAGCTTCCGGGAGGGTTCTTATCTTCAAGCAATTCCACAGCATATGGACAACAGCCCACCCATCCTCGAATTTGACGGTGAACCAGAAGCAATTCTGGAGCCGCGCAAACTGATCGAACCCTTAGAAACCATGCCCACCCACGGCGTGATCTGCTTCTTCCAGGATGTGATCACCCATTTCGTCAACCTGGGTCTTGCCGAGGAAATCCATGCGCTGCGCAGCGAAATCGGTCGCCACCCGATCTATGTCCATCAAGTCCAGGGGCAGCGCGTCGCGCTCTTTCACCCTGGTATCGGTGCGCCTTTGGCTGCGGCGATGTTGGAAGAAGTCATTGCCCTGGGCTGTCGCAACTTTATCGCTTGTGGTGGGGCTGGCGTGCTGAACCGCGAACTCGCCATGGGCCATCTCGTCGTCCCCAATGCCGCTGTGCGAGATGAAGGCACTTCCTATCACTACCTTATCCCTGACCGTCTCGCCGCCCCCTCCCCCGCGGCAGTGATGGCAATTGAGCAGGTCTTGCAGCAGCGCAAGGTAGATTACGTGGTTGGCAAGACATGGACAACCGACGCCATCTATCGCGAAACGCGCGCCCGTATGGCGCTGCGCCGCGGCGAAGGCTGCATCACCGTCGAGATGGAAGCCGCGGCGCTCTTTGCCGTGGCCCAATTTCGCGGCGTGCATCTCGGCCAAATTCTCTATTGTGGCGATAACCTCGATGGGGATGAATGGGATGGGCGCGAATGGACAAAGAACTGGGGTGTGCGCGAGATCCTGGCGACGCTCGCCGCTGAAGCCGCGCTCGCCATTGATCCAGGCGCGTCTTGAAGCTATCTTGTCATTCCGACCAGAGGGAGGAATCCCCCTCTGGTCGGAATGACATGCCTTTGCGACACCAGCGCGGCAATTAAGCCGTTGGACAACTACCCCGCCAATCTTTGCACAATCTTTAGGAGAGATGGTACATTAGGAGATAGCCGCGCTTTGGTTTATCCTGGCGATCACCAGTTGGTAAAAGAACCATCCAACCGCTGCAAGTGATGCAGTTCCGACATGCGGAATGGATTTTTCTTGGCGGCTTCCCGATCAAATTCGACACCAAGACCGGGCAAAGTGGGCGGCAGCAAATAGCCGTCCTGCCATTCCGGCTGCACCGGCACAATATCGGTGATCATGGTTCCTGGCTTACGCGGCTGTTCTTGCACGCCAAAGTTGGAGGTCGCCAAGTTGAGTTGGAGACAGGCTGCGGACGAAATCGGGCCGAGCGGATTGTGCAGCGCGATCTTGATATAGTGGGTTTCACACCAGCCCGCAATCTTGCGCGCCTCGGTGATGCCCCCCGCAATACAAAGATCAATACGCGCATAGTCAATCCACTCTTCTTCAATCAACTGGCGGAATTCCCACTTGGAGCTAAATTGTTCACCGGCTGCCAGCGGCACATGGGTACGTGGGCGCAAGGTTTTAAATGAATCGGGGTTTTCACAGCGCAGTGGGTCTTCAATAAAGTAGGGGCGCGTAGCTTCGATCTCGCGGCAGAGCCAGATGACATCCGGCAAATCGAGCCGGGTATGCACATCGAAGGTGATCTCGATATCGTCGCCCACTGCCTCGCGCACTGCATAGAATTGCTGAATGGCAGTTTTAACACTCTGGCGCGGTTCCAAGATTGTGCCATCCTGGGGCAATCCCCAGCGCACAAACTTCCAGCCTTCCTCTTTGGTCTGCAAACAGGATTCCACAAGAGGAGTGATTTCCATTGCGTGGCCGACGTTATGAGGATAGCAGACAACTTTATCACGCACACGCCCACCCAGCAGTTCATAGATGGGCACACCCAATGCCTTGCCCTTAATGTCCCACAGCGCGATGTCGATGGCAGCCATCGCCGATGTCAGGATCCGCTGTGCCGGAAAAAAGCCACCGCGGAAAAGCACCTGCCAAATGTGCTCAATACGACCAGGGTCTTGACCGATCAGGATCGGCTTGAAATGCTCAATCGCGCCGGCAACCGCTAATTCGCGGCCCGTAATGCCGGCTTCACCCACGCCGTAGATACCTTCATCGGTGTCCACGACAACAAACAAAAAGTTGCGATGCCCTCCCCAAACGGGATAGGTTTCAATATTGGTGATCTTCATGGGAGCAGTCTCCCTCCTGTGAATTGATGAATCGAATCAGGATTCACTGTGTAAGGATTGATAGGCTGTTGAATGAGGTGTGCTTTCCAATTCTACTCCATCCTGCAGCCAGCGCCACAATTCATCGTCTGAAATCGGGCCATCGCCTGAAATCGGGACGAAACATCCAAATTTACCGAGCAAATGGCTCTAGAATTTTCTAGACCATGCGCCCCAAATCACTCTATTGTTTGCAACAACCTAGAATTACGTAGGAGTCTTGAATGTCTTCCCAAACTGAAGTTCGACCCGAAGATTATGTCAATTCGAATTCGCGCCCGTCCGATCTAAAGATCACCGATGTGCGTGTTGCCAGCCTGCGCGGCCTGCCGATGCGCGTGGCTGTGATCCGCATCGATACCAACCAGGGACTTGTCGGCTATGGCGAAGTGCGCGATGGCGCGAGCAAAACCTATGCGCTCTTGCTCAAGAGCCGTCTTGTCGGCGAGAATCCCTGCAACGTCGATAAGGTCTTCCGCAAGATCAAGCAATTCGGCCATCATGGGCGACAGGCCGGTGGCGTCTGTGGCATCGAAATGGGCCTGATGGACTTGGCCGGTAAAGCCTATGGCGTTCCCGCCTACATGCTGGCCGGTGGCAAGTTCCGCGACCGGATTCTCTGCTATAGTGATACCCCCTCCGTGCCCGATGGTACGGCGATGGGCAATCTCCTCAAGGAGCGCATGGATCGCGGCTTCAAGTTCCTCAAGATGGACGTAGGCATCCAGTTGCTCAAGGGTATTCCCGGCACAGTCATCGCCCCGCCGGACATGATCGAAACACGCCATGTCATGCACCCCTTCACCGGCATCCAGATCACCCAGAAGGGCATCGACGTTCTTTGCGAGTATGTCGGCAAGGTGCGTGATGTAATCGGCTATGAAATCCCGCTGGCTGTCGATCACTTTGGTCACATCGGCCTGGAATCGTGCATCCGGCTGGGCAAGGCGCTCGACCAGTTCACACTGGCCTGGTACGAGGATATGATTCCCTGGCAATTCACCAACCAGTGGCGCACACTGACCGACGCGGTTGATACACCAACCTGCACCGGCGAGGATATCTATCTCAAGGAAGGCTTCCTCCCGCTGCTGCGCGAGCGCGCCGTGAGCATCATTCACCCCGACTTGGCAAGCTCCGGTGGTATCTTGGAGACCAAGAAGATCGGCGACATGGCCCAGGAATATGGCGTTGCAATGGCGATGCACATGGCTGCTTCACCCATTTGCGCCCTTGCCAACGTCCACTGTGCCGCTGCTACCGAAAACTTTATCGTGCTGGAAAATCACTCAGTTGACGACCCGCGCTGGAGCAATCTTGTCAGCGGGCTGCCCAACCCCTTGATCCAAGACGGCTTTATCCAGGTACCGGAGACGCCAGGGTTGGGTTTCACAGACATCAACGAGGATTTGATGCGCGAGTACCTGGATGCCGACGACCCGGACTTCTTCGGCCCCAGCGATCATTGGGACAAGGAATATTCACATGATCGCCTCTGGAGCTAGTTCTCTCTGGAGCTAGGTGTCTCTGGACTCCTGGAAAACTTCTCGCAAAGGCGCGGCCTCATCAGCCGCGCCTTTCGTGCATCATCACCAATAGGGAGAAACCCCATGCAACACACATACCTCGGACGTACCGGCCTCAAGGTCAGCCGCCTCTGTCTGGGTACCATGAACTTTGGCACCCAAACCAGCGAAGCCGACAGCCACGCCATCCTCGACCGCGCCCTGGCAACAGGCGTCAACTTCATCGACACCGCCGACCGCTATGGCCGCGACGTCAGCCTGGGCTTCACTGAGGAGCTCATCGGGCGCTGGCTGGCACAAGGTGGGCGTCGCGACCAGATTGTCCTTGCCACAAAGGTTTTTGGAGCAATGGGTGAAGGGGTCAATGACCGCGGCCTCTCGGCCTATCACATCCGCAAGGCATGTGAAGATAGCTTGCGCCGCCTCCAAACTGACCATATTGACCTCTACCAGATGCACCATGTCGACCGGCGCACACCCTGGGAAGAAATTTGGCAGGCGATGGAACAGTTGGTGCGCGAGGGCAAAGTCCTCTATGTCGGCAGCAGCAACTTCGCCGGTCTGCATATTGCCCAGGCGCAGTTCGCCGCAGAGAAGCGCAACTTCTTGGGCCTTGTCTCCGAGCAGAGCCTATACAACCTCAATGCCCGCGCCATCGAACTGGAGTTGATTCCGGCGTGCCGCGCCTTTGGCCTGGGGTTGATTCCGTGGAGTCCGCTGTCGGGTGGCTTGTTGGGAGGCGCGCTGCAAAAGGCGGCTGCGGGTCGTCGTGCCAGCGAGCAAAGCCAGGCGCGCGTAGAGAAACATCGCGCCCAACTTGAAGCGTATGAGGCGCTCTGTGCCGAATTGAATCAGAGCCCCGCCAATGTGGGCTTGGCATGGCTGCTGCACAATCCCGTGGTCACCGCGCCCATCATCGGCCCGCGCACCATGCAGCAATTTGAGGAAAGCCTCGCTGTGGTAGACATCAAACTGAGCTTTGAGACGCTGGCCCAACTTGACCAAATCTGGCCCGGTCCCGGTGGCGAAGCGCCCGAAGCCTACGCCTGGTAGCCTCTAGGAGAGAGTATGTCCGAACCCATTCGTGTTGCCATCATCGGCACAGCCCGCCGCTCTGACTATCTCTATGGCCCGATTGTCGCCGCGCTCCCCGACCAAATGGAACTGGTCGCGGTCTGGGGACGCAGCACCGATTCGGCGCGCAGGCTGGGCGAAAGCCTCGGCGTCCCCTGGTACACCGATCTGCAAAAGCTGATAGCCGAAACCGCGCCGCAGATCGGCATTGTCTCGGTCAACTACAGCGCCAATGGCGAAGTCGGCCTCATGGCTGTCGAACATGGGCTGCATGTGCTGCTTGAGACGCCCATCGCCCACAAACTGAGCGAAGCCGACGCCATCATCCAGGCCGCGGCCCAACGGGGTCTGAAGATTGAGATTGCCGAACAGTTCCAGCGCCGCCCGCTAGAGCAAATCAAGCTGGCGCTGATCGCCTCCGGCCTCTTTGGCCGCGTCTATTCTTCTTTCAATGATTTTGCGGGTCATGGCTATCATGGCATCAGTGTCATGCGCAGCTATCTGGGTTTCGATGCCCAGCCTGTGCAGGTGACAGGGCTGGTGCGCCCCTATGAGTTGGGCGAACATTGGTCGCGGCTCGGCAACAAGACAGCCACCCGCATCGAAACCCAGGAGCATGGCCTGATCGAGTTCAGCGATGGGCGCATCGGCGTCTTTCATTGGACAAACGTCGGCTATGATTCACCTCTGCGCTGGTGGCGCAGCAGTCGCTTCCTGGCGGAAAAGGGCATGGGCATCACCGTGGGCGTGGGGCTCGATGTCGAGGAGCGGCTGAGTTTGCTGGCACCTGGCGGTGAGGCACCCCACTTTATCCACCTGGAACGCCGTTGGGAGCGTGTCGATGGCGGCGCGCTGGTAGCGATGGTGGCCCATACCGGCGATCCGGCTTTGCCCATTGTATCTTGGGAGAACCCCTTCCGCCCGGCCCATCAAGGACATGGCCCCCAGTGGCACGACGATGAGATCGGCGTGGCAGGCTGTCTGCTCAGTCTCGTCGAGGCGGTTCGCACCAATACCGAGCCGAGCTATGGCCCGCATCAGGGGCGGCTGGATCAAGAGTTGATCCTCGCCATCCGCATGTCGTCGCAGCAGGGTGGCGCGCCCATTCAACTACCGATTGACCCGGCAGCACAGAGTGTCTAGTGCTGCGTCGCCACTGCACGCGCCTTTGCCTCACGCACAGGCCAAATGACCACCACAGCCAGCGTTGCCACTGCCGCCCAACACCAGAAGGCGAGATGATAGGCATGCAGCGGGCTGGCATAATAGTCTAGGGCTTGCCGAAGGATCACGCCGCCGATGGTCGCCCCGATAATGCTGCCAAAAAAGCGCATCATGCTGTAGAGGCCCGCCGCCGCGCCGGATTGGCTCACAGGTACATCGTCCATCGCCAAACGATGCAGTACGGCAAGTGATAGCCCTGCTGCGCCACCGTGGATGGCGATGCCTAATGCAGGCCCCCATAGTGGCAGCGTTTCGGGCAAATTGGCGAAATAGATCATGATCAATGCTTGTGTCGCAAAACCAATCAGCACAGGAAAACGACGGCTCCAACGGTCAGCCAACGGCCCCCCGAAGCGAACGGCAGCCAGCAGCGCGCCGGCTTGCAGCGTGATGAGCATGCCAATTTGGGTGCTGGAAACATCGTAGATATCGGTCAAGTAGAGCGGAATCAGAAAACCCTCGCTGCTCATCAGGATCATCCGCAGACCAGCCGCCAGCGATGTACGGCTGAAATTGGGCACAGCAAAGAGATTGAGCGGAACCAGCGGGTGGGCATGGCGACGCTCCCACCCCCAGAAGCCCAGGCCCAGAACAACCGTAGCCAGCGCCAAACGCCAATCCTGCAATGGCTCAACCCCGGTCAGCGACCGGCTGGAGAGATAGGCGACCAGCATCACAATCGCCCCGCTCAAGAGCGCCATACCGATCCAGTCGAAGTTACGCAAGAAACCCGGCTGCGGCTTGGGCGCAAGTCTTGGCACATAGCGGCGCACGACCCACAGCGCCACCACCGAGGCCAATATCCCCGTCCAAAACATCGATTGCCAACCGAAATGGTCAACCAATATCCCACCCATAAAGGGCGCGATCATACCCGTGGCAGGCCCCGTCGAACTCCACGTCGCCAGCGCGCGCCCGCGCTCACGGTCGGGAAACAGCTCGGCAATGACCGCAATACAGAGAGGGTTGACGCCCGCTGTGCCGATCCCCTGGATCACACGCCCTACGATTAAGAGTTCGAGGGACTCGGTGATGAGACAGAGCATGGTTCCAATAAAAAAGAGGATAATACCAACGCTAAAAAGGCGTCGCTTGCCCAACCCATCCCCAAGTCGGCCATAGAGGGGCATGAACATCACGAAGGGAAGCGTGTACGATGTCACCAGCCACGCAACCGTATCTGCCTCAAGATTAAAGCTGTCGCGGATGGCGGGCAGCGCCACACCAAACATGGTGAGGTTGAGGACCGTCATCCCCATCGGCACCATTACCCCAATCAGCACTGCTCGCAAATCCCAACCGGCAACCGGCTCAATTTTAGCCCCGGCTGTTGCGCGCGGCCAGAGCCGCTGCTGAACTGCGTCTATCGCCCGCCGATAATTCATTTCTCTGCCATCTATCTATACTGTTCCTCTAGATCACTGGTAGATCACTGGGTTGCCAGGCACAATGCCCCATTCTACACCGCCCTCGCTGCCTTTGCCATCCACACACCTCTCGCGGCGTATCTCGCGTTGGGGCAGGCGAGCGTTCCCTCCTTCTCTGGACAGGGAACGCTTTGGCAACGCCAGCCATGCTAAAAGGATCAAAGGTCGTACGTGGTATACGCAGAATGTAGCAGCAGTAGAGAAGGCGTCTATGCTACATTCGGAATGCGGATGATATGATACCGTGGGGAAACTGCCACGTCGTCGCTGCCGTACCCTTTCGTTCAATGGGATGTTGTTTGAGTCACACAAGGTAAACCATGAAAAATATGATCCGCCGCACCCCAACATTGCTGCCGCTGCTCCTCTCAACAGTGCTATCCTGCGTCTTTGCCGTTGGTATGTTGCTTGGCACTGCACGCCCGGCTTTGGCGGAAGATCCAACCGTCTTTCTAATGTCCCACGAAATCAAGCTGTCCTCTATGCTCGCCATCGATCTCGATGGGGATGGCAAACAGGAACTCATCGGCGGCAGTGTCGATGGCTATATTTCGGTGATCGACGGCGCAACCTATGAAACCGTTTGGGACAAAAATATCGCGGAGTATCTGCCTCCCTACACCAACTCGCGCGGCGAGACGATTCGCTACACCAAAACGCGCATCCAGTCGAGCTTGGCGGCTGCCGATCTCGACCATGACGGGGCCTTCGAGCTTGTCGTGGCGACGGGTGGCGCAGAACCGCTGGATGCGGATGGCCCTGGCGCTGTCGTCGTCCTCACCTATCGAGGCGCGCCCGACTATTTTGAACTGATGAACGGTTGGCCGCGCTATGCCTTCAATGCATTGGGAGATGATGCTCCCGACGGTTTTATCTCCACACCCTCCCTGGGTGATATTGATGGCGATGGGGATATGGAAATTGTCATCGGCGGCATGGATCGACGGATTCACGCCTTTCACCATACAGGCAACTATGTAACGGGTTGGCCGCTCGATCGCAGCTATCTCCTCGACGGCATGAGCGGTATCCTGCGCGAAAGCCGCTCCACTGCGTCCCTGGCGGATCTCGACGGCGATGGTGTGCTGGACATCATCATCGGCAGCAACAATTACAAAATTCCCAACTGCGCCAATCCCTATCTCTTTTATGCTGTAAAAGGAGATAGCACGCCGCTGCCAGGATTCCCATTTGAAACCACGCAAAATATCGAATCATCCCCTGCGATTGGCGACATCAACGGCGATGGCTCGCTCGATATTGTCTTTGGCACTGGCGACTTCAATGAAAGCTGCCGCCAGCCCGGCGGCCAATCATCCGACGGCAAGAAGGTCTATGCCATTGACCGCTTTGGCAAGCCTCTGCCCGGTTGGCCGGTGGCGACCAATGCCGACATGCCAAACTCTCCTGCGCTCGGCGATCTGGACAATGATGGCTCACCCGAAGTTGTGATCCATACAGTGGACACACTCTACGCCTGGCATGGCAACGGCAGCCTGGTACAAGGCTTTCCCGTCCACGGTGAATTTCATCTTCGCCACGCAGCGCCGCTGCTTGCCGATGTGGATGGCGACTCCGAGGTCGAAATCGTACTTGCATCGGGACAGGTCTACGGCCCTGGGGGGCAGCTTGAACAGCAGCGCGAGAAACTTCAGAGCCTATTGATCATCACCGACCAGGATGGCGATGGTCTGCTGGAAACGATTGGCTCCAACTGGTACCATATTGACGACCGCTACCTGCGGACATTTATCTATCAGGAAACCGGCCCGGCGACGGGTGCCCTACCCTGGCCCATGTTCCACCGTTCCAACGATCGCACGGGCATATTGCTCGCCGCGCATACCCTGCGCGGGCGCGTGGTCGATGAGGAGAACCAGGGCGTGCCGGATGTCACTGTGACGTTGGATGGCGGGCAAATCGCCGTGACGGACGCACAGGGCAATTATGTCTTTGGCTCTCTGCCGCCCGACAGTTACACAGTCACGCCCAGCCATCAAAACAATCGCTTCACGCCGGCAGAACAGGCTGTCACCCTGTCAGCCAATGCCACAGGCGTCAACTTTGTCATGATTGATCCGCTCAACGACATCCAGGGGAAAGTGCTGCACGCTAACAACAGCCCCATGAGGGGGATCAATGTGCAGCTCGATCCCGGCACAATTGCGGCAACAGGAGCCACTGGAAGTTTTATCTTCAAGGATCAAAATCCGGGCAACTACACACTTACCCCGGTGACATCTGCGCTGACCTACCTGCCACCACAGCGCACCGTGAATTCGCAGGATGAGCAGCTACATATCTTTCATGCCCTGGCGCAGCCCGTGGCGGCGACGCTCCTGCCCAACAACGAGACAGAAATCTCGTTCACCGATACGCAGGGATTGCGAACCCGCATCATCTTTCCGGCGGGGCTAGGTGAGGACGAGGTGGTCGTGACGCCGGTATTGCCGGAGGAACCGAACGGCTATCTTTCGACCGGCCATGCGCTAGAAGTCGCTCTCTCGAGTGCAGATGCCAACGCACAGTCAAGCGCGATGGGGCAAGATGACGAACTGTTGCCCTTCACCATTGAAATCAAGTACAATCAGGCTGATCTCCAAACGCTGCCCGATGCAAAGGGGTTGGTTTTGCTGTGGGAGTCACCAGAAGGTTGGGTCGAGGCGAACACAACCTGTTCCACGCCTGAACCCACACTGCATAACCAGACCGAGCGCCTGATCAGCACAACCACCTGTGCGTGGGGAACCTATCTCCTGGCCGCACCAACTGACAGGCTCTACATGCCTACACTCGTCAATCCACTGGACTAAGGATCAACTTCTCTACAAAATACTACATAACATGAAGTATTCAGCCACCCACTGGAAAAGAGACTTCTATGCTTTCACCGGTACGCCAAATGCCCAAAACGGGTCAGCCGCACCCAGTCCACCGGCATTATGCTCATTGGAATGACATTGAAGAACCCAAACAGCTTTTCATCGACACGCCGTTGATCACGCCCGCAGGTGCGGCGGCTGCACTCGTCATCCCAGACCGTCCCGCCTATGCAGCCCTGGCGCAACGCATCCAATCCGCAATCCACCAGCAGACAGGGATCGAGCTGCGTATCTACCTCGATACGCAGCTCGATCCCTGGTCGCCGCCAACCCAGAATCTACTTTTGTTGGGCAATCTGCTCGACAACCGCCTCTTTGCTCCTCTCTATGCGCGCCGCAAAATCTTTGTCGACAGCCGCTATCCCGGACAGGGCGGCTATGTCTTGCAGACCGTACACGACCCGTGGGGAACCGGCTCCAATATGATCATCATCGGCGGGAGCAATAGCCGCGGCGTGGCGCAAAGTGTGGATCGTCTCTTGACCGTTTTGAAATCGGCTTTCCTCCATTCGGATGGCAAGACACTCTCCCTCCCGCCTTTACTAGAGATCAAGTTAAGCGAAGCAATCCAAGCTAAAGTCCCCATGCTGGCCCAAGAGCCGGATGAACGTTTTATCGCGCAGCAGATCGAAGAAGCGCATCATATGCTTGAGATCAGCGCGCATGGCGGCATTACAGGCCCGCTGGGCCATGCAGGTATCTTTTACGCAACCACAGGCCATGTCGGTTGGGCCGAGATTTATAAGCGTTTGGCCTATTTGATGTACGAAGATTTCCAGAAAGGCCGCGAGCAATATGGTGGGCCGTGGGGCATGGATGCCGATTTCCGGCTGCCGATCATGATGCCTGCCTTTGTCCTCGCCGAAACTGCGCCCATCATGACCGACGCCGACCGTCTAGCCATCACGCGCATCTATGCCCAATTTATCGAGGATGCAGTGCCCCATGCCAAAGACGCGGTGCTACATCGACGCACCCGCCACAATCACTGGACCTTTGCGGCCCTGGGTCTGCTCCACTCTGCCATCTACTACCAAACCTATTATGGGGTCGCCGAGGCAGAGCGCTGGATGTATGTCGCGGATGAATGTTTTGTGCCGCAGAGCCACAGCGCGCGCTCGCATGAAAACAGCAATGGCTATCAATGGCTGACGCTGGGACACACCCTCGAATATGCGCTGATCCGCCCCTATCCCGCCTTTTTTGACGAAGGGCATGTGCGCTCCATTTGCAACCTTGCCATTGATTCGATGGACAACCTGGGCTATCAGAGTTCCTATGGCGATACCGCCCAGGTCTATGGATGGGGTTCCGAATTTCCAATTCTGGCCGCGGCAGCCTGGTATTACCAGGATGGTCGCTATCAATGGGCCTTAGAGAACACCAACTATGAGCGCGAAATGCCAACGGGAACCGGCAGCCTGGGCGCGTATCGCACCGATGTAGAAGCTGTGGAGCCAATCGAACTGACCGGCGCGCATGTCACGCCGCTGGACCCGACCTTCCATGCTTCGTTTGATGGCGATGCAGTTTTGCCCGCGGATCGCGCCTATGACAAGATAGTCTTTCGCAGCGACTTTGATCCGTCCAGTGAATATCTGCTGTTGGATGGGTTAGCCGTCGGCGGGCACAAACATTATGACTGTAACGCCCTGATCCGCCTGACCGCGCTGGAGCGTATTTGGCTGGCGGATGGCGATTACTACTGCTCATCGCCTAATTTTCACACAGGGGTCTTGCCCTTGTCCGGCGGGCGTAGCTCGCAGATGCCGCCCTTTACCTGGTGCGACTATGTGGTGGATCTGCCCAAGTCGGGCTTCAGCCGTACGACCGTGAAAAAGTATGGCGGCGTCGATTGGGAGCGCAACATCCTCTGGCGCAAGGGCGGTTATTTCCTGGTGATCGATGCCATGCGCGCCCTGGCTGACGAAGCCTATGATTTCCGGGCGATGTGGCGCGTGCTTGGCGAAACGCAACTCGACCCGGCGCGGCTGGTGGTGAGCCAACAGGATCGCCACCTAACCCTTAGCAACTTGGATGGGGCCAGCCAGAGCTTGAGCGAGGATCACTTTAGCACTGCCGATTGGAGCGTCTATCCCCACGCTGAACCCGTCGTCAAAGTGCTCAGCCAAAATCGCAGCCGCCACCTCCGGGTGGGCGAGCAGGAATTCTTCCTGAATCTGCTGCAACCGCACAGGGCCGCGGATGCGCCCTTGTCCGCCAGGCAGCAGAGCGCCGGTTCGGTATTGGTGCAAGAAGCAGCGGGATTACTATGGCTAGGGGTGAAAGAAGCCGGGGCCGCGGCCACAGATGGGCTGCAAACCGACGCCGAATTGTGGGCATTGGGGCCGCAAGAGGTATCACTTGTGCAGGCAACGCACTTGACGCTGGGCAGCCCCTTCTTCGAGGCTGAGTACCCTGTTCACCTTGCGCTGGACTTAACCAGCTTACAAGGCGAAGTGATCGCCAGCCGTGCAACCCTGCTCCGCTTTATCGATCTCGACGCATCCTCTGTTCAAGTCGATGGCTGGCTCCGCTCTGTGGGACGAGAGGAGGGCAGCATCACCTTTAGCGTCCCGCCGGGTAAACACACTTTTCAGATCGTCGCCCCCGCGCAGGATGGCCGGAATGACGAGCGCAGCACGACTCTGCAAGAAATTCTGACAGAGTGGTGGCAAAAGGCCGAAGCACCGGGCAGCCACGCTGCACAGACAGCGGCTCGCGCCGTGACCGCGCCGCAGTGGCAAAGCCTGCCGGGGCAAACCGTATCGGTACTCTCTCCTCTCCCAAATGGCGGCGAAGCGGGCATTGTCACAGGCGACGATCAGGGTCATGTGACGCGACTCGCCACAGATGGCACAACGCGCTGGTCAACCCAAATCGAAGGAAAAGTTACCGCATTGGCAGTCATACAAGGCGCGGACGGCACGCCGACGATCATCGCCGGTTCCTCGGCGAGCAAGGTGACAGCGCTGGACGCCAACGGTACGGTGCTGTGGGAATACGCCATTCCCTACTACAAACGTGACGGCATTGTGCGCGTGCTGCTTACCGCCGACATCAACGGCGATGGTCGCGATGAGATCATCGCCGGGGCCGAAAACTGGCACTACTACGCGCTATCGGCTGAGGGCAAGAAGCTCTGGCAATTTGAAAGTGTCCACGCCTCGGCTGCGGGCGCGGTGGCAGACCTGAACAATGATGGCAAGCTGGAACTGGTCGCAGCCACCGAGTATTATTGGTGGTCTGGCGTGGACAATCAGGGCCAGAAGCTCTGGCAGCACAACACGGTGCAATCGCCAGGCGTAACCCATGTCGCCGTGGCGCGCCAGGCAGATGGAACCTATCACACGGCATTTGGCTGTCGTGATGGTTCGATTCAGGTGGTTGACGCAGAGGGTAAATTGCAGCATGTCTTCTACACGGCAGACACCGTGACCGGATTGGCTGCTGCGGATGTCAATGGCGACGGCATCGAAGAACTGCTGGCGTGCAGTGCCATCCAGAGTACATACTGCCTGGACAGCGCAGGGCAGGTGGTTTGGCTCCACCGTCATGCCACGCCCCCAACCCACTTGCGCTTAATCGAAGGGCCTAGTGGCTTGCGTATCATGCTGGCGGAAAAAAGCGGTCTTGTGCAATGGCTCGACAGCACCGGAGAGGTCGTCTCCGAGTTGGAGACCGGCGGGCCATTGGCTACGCTCGCCTTCATCCAAACAAAAGAGGGCGGCATCGTGGTGGCAACGCGTGCATCCGCAGGAGTGATGGCATGGCCGATCCAACAAACGTAAATAAAGCGATGCCTGCCGCGCCAACCGTCGGGACCTTATTGGCGCACCCCTGCCGCAACTTCAACATCCTCGGCGTTACGACGCTGCACGATCCAAAGGATGGGCGTCAGAAGATCGTCCTCTCCAGCTTTGCCGCCGGATCAACCGGTAAGCTGATCTTTATCGACGCAGAGAATGGCGCAGGTGAGGAGATCATGCTGCCCGGTGATGAGGGGGCCTGGGCGCTGTATAACCTCGATGACCAACGCCTGTTGGTGGGAACCTGCGCGCGGTCGGGCTATCTGCACGCGCTGGAACTGGCCGACCGTGAGTGGTTGGAGCCGCTGCGCGATCCAAACGAAACCTACATCTGGAACCTTTGCCGGGGGAGTAATGGTCTTGTCTATGGCGGCACCTACAACGGCTGCGTGCTGCTGCGCTATGACCCCACCAGCCACCGGCTCGACAACGTGGGGCGCGCGTCACCCAACAAGGATAACCTGTACAGCCGCTACGTCTACTCAGAAATCCCAGGGAAAATCTTGGTCGCCTGTGGCATGGCGGAGATGCACCTGACGCTCTACGACCTGGCGACGGGCGCTTTTGAGCGTTTCGGCCCTGCCCATGCTCAGGTCAAGCAGATAAGTGCCGATCATCTCTGGGTGGAGGCAGGCGATACGATGACCTGTTATGCAACCCGCACGCTTGCCGAAGTCCCCCTCGATCAAGCACCCTTGCCGGAGCCTTTGCCAGCACCCTACAGCGGCTCCCGGCATGAGCAGCCGTTGGGCGATGGGCGTATCTATGCAACACGCGGTCAAGAGTATTATATCTTCTCCCCCACAGCTTCAGCCGGTGAGCCGCTTCCACCCCTGGCAGCCATCCCCACCGAGCGACCACCGACACGGGTGCATACCCTCATCGCCGACAGCCAGGGCAAACTCTGGGGCGCGTCCGGCTTTGGTCAAACCATCTTTTCGTATGATCCCGACTCCGGCACCATGTGGAACTCGCACGTCGTTTGTGACCAGGGTGGAGAGGTCTATGGGATGGCCTTTTCGGGCCAGCGTCTCTTTATGTCTGCCTATTCCGGTGGCGACCATATCGTCTATGATCCGGCTCTGCCGTGGGAACAGGTG
This sequence comes from Caldilineaceae bacterium, assembly GCA_020846635.1. Lineage (GTDB taxonomy): Bacteria > Chloroflexota > Anaerolineae > Caldilineales > Caldilineaceae > QEUY01. The sequence continues at coordinate 183,099 of JADLDO010000048.1, read as the reverse complement.
TCGAATCACAATCCACGCACGCTGCAAAGCGTCTTCCCCGACTATATTCGCCCCGAAGGGCGCAGCGTCATCGGGCCGGATGGTCACTTTTGGACGGGATGGCTGGCGCGCTATGGTGTCTATGGGGGCGCTATCAGCCGGGTCGATGTGGATACACTTGAGGTGACTGTATGGAAAGAGTTGGTGCCCGAACAGGCCGTTATGGCAATTGCCGCTGATACGCAGTACCTTTACTTCACAACCGGTGGCGCGGGCAACGGTCTGCCCTCCAAAGAGGAACCGTTTGCCTTCGGCGTGCTGTCGAGCGACGGCTCCCTTTTGCACCAGCATCTTTTCCCAAAGGGGCGTCATCCAGGGCAGATCGTCACATCTCCGGCACAAACAGGCGCGTCTACACAAGGCAGTGTCATCGTCGCCGTCGATGATGAGCTTTGGCCTTTTGATCCACAGCATTTCACATGGGGCGAAGCGTTCCCTGTCGGGACAGGGGTGAACTGCTTGCTTGCCCTGGCAGAAGGCGGCATCTTGGTCTTTGCCGCTGAAAATCTCTGGCGATTAGCCGCCGGTCAATTGACCTCGCTCGGAACGCTGCCCGGCCCGGTGCGCGCGGCAACCCAAGCCCCCGATGGTCGTATCTATTTTGCCGCCGGAACAGGTGTCTATCAACTGTGAAGCGCGCGCGGCTGGTAGACACAGAGCGGATCGCTCGCCAGCGGATCGCCCGTGGCAGCATAGGCGCGGGCACGCGACCCACCGCAGACGATGCGGAAAGGGCAGTCGCCGCACTTGCCGGTTAACTGATCCGGATCGCGCAGCGCCTGGAAAAGCGCGCTATCCCGGTAGATGTCAACGAGGCTGCTCTCGCGGACATTTCCGGCCCCCAGAGGCAGAAAGCCGCTTGGATAGACTTCGCCCAAATGCGAGACAAAGACAATGCCATTGCCATCGCGGATGCCGAACCCACGACCTACCGGAGTGTTAAAGATCTGCTCCTCGCTCATGCGCTGCTGCATCCGCTGTACGGCGATGCGGCGGTAGTGATGCGCCTCGGTGGTCTTGATCACGAAGGGCGTTTCCGGCGACCGGCTGATCTCCCAGAGCCAGTTAAGCAGGCGCTCGCTTTGCGCGGGTGACACCTCTGCCAGCGAACTCCCGCGGCCTGTGGCAATCAGGAAGAAGAGCGCCCAGCGCGTGATCCCCAATTCCTTGATCACTTCATAGATCTGTGGCAGATCGGCCAGCGTTTGCGCGGTGACCATCGTATTGATCTGGAGCGGGATCCCCTGGGCAACGATCGCACGCGCCCCGTTGACCGTCCACGCAAACGATCCTGCGACGCCGCGAAAGGCATCATGCGCCGCGGCCATTGCCCCATCCAGACTGAGCGCCAGGCTAGCAACACCCGCTTGTTTGAACTGCTCGATCACCTCTGGCGTCAGCGCAGCGGTTCCGGCGGGTGTAACGGAAATGGAAAGCCCCAGGCTGCGCCCATACTCAATCAAGCTAAACAGATCCGGGCGGCGCAGCGGATCGCCCCCTGTGATCACCAGATGAGGCAGCGGTTTACTCTCAAAGCTGACGATCTGGTGTAGGAAGGCACGCGCCTCAGCCGTACTCAACTCGTCAGGATGCCGGTGCGCCAAAGCTGCCGCGCGGCAATGAACACAGGCAAGCGCGCAGCTTTGCGTTGCCTCCCAATAGACTAACTTTGGAGCCTCGCTATAGGTGAAATGATGGCGCTGTGCTGCAAAGAGCGCAGGCAAACGGCTGCTCGACATAGCATCGGCAGACGCAGCATTGGCAGCAGAGTGATCCCGGCTCAGACCTTGCATATCCGCACTCGCCACTCCTCTGGGCCTTGCTCCAGATATTCCCACGTAAATTCGTCGGGCCACTTGCTCGAAAACTGGTAATAAAGCGGTATGGGATCGTGGTCGTTGACCAGGAGAAAATTTGCCCCCGGCTGCATATGCTCAAAGGTTTGAAAGATGAAAGAGTGACGGATGAGCGGAGCAAGCTCACGGACATCAATCACCGGACTGTCGTCAGCAGGGGAATTGTTTGCCATCGGGTTACTCTCCCTTCGAAATGCTTCGATTTCTCATTCATGAACAGAGATCCTCTGGATCCGCTCGCAGCATATCAAATGGATCTGATGCCTACAGCGACTAAAGTCACATGAGAGCGAAATCCTAGAAATGACGATGCCTAGAAGCAGATCTGCTTCTAGGCATCGTACATTAACCCTCCAGGAGGCTTCTGAGCTTCCTGGAGGGTGGTTACGACAAACTGTATCGTGATGAGTAGACGCTTTACTTTACAGCGCAGTTACTTCGGGGCGACGGGCAGGTAATAGGTGTTGCTGTGTGGCGCTTCGGGAACTTCATCGACGGGGAACTCCTCGTCGGGAACTTCGCCTTCGGGGGACTCGTTGGTGATGAGCACCGAGCCACCCTCTGCCACCACCGGCACGCTTGCGCCGCTGGTTGAGCCAGCCGATGCGCCATACTCCGCAGAGAAGCCCACCGTTGCGGGCTGCCGGTCAGCGGTCGCAGCAGCGGTGAAGGTAATCGTAGCGAGCGGGCCATCTTGCAGCGTCGTCAGTGGCAAGGCAACATCCGAAAGCGCAATTTGGATGCTCCCTTGATTGTCCACGATGACGCTTCGGGCAAAGCGCGCAGGCACATGCAGGTCGACAGCATCAGGGACGCCGTCGCCGTTGCCATCAGCCGGGTCGATCTGGAGCTGTGCGGCGTCAAAGGTCACAACAAAGACTGTGGCTGCGACGGCATTGCCATTGCTGACAAAGTTAACGGGTACGGACACATCGCCGCCGGGCTGCACAGTGATCGCGTCTGGAACCTCCAGCAGAGCGGCACTGCTTCCAGCGGCAACTGCCACATCATTGGCGCTCGCCGCGCTACAGGCTCCCTGGCCCTGGAAGATGATAAGCACCGTACAGATCATGTCGGCTGCGTCGATCACATTGTCCTGGTTCGAGTCACATCCCTGCGGGCTGCCAGGGAAGGTGCCGCCACCTGCGTCAAGCCAGAAGGAACCGTCGCCATCAAAGAGTTCGAGCAAACAGGAGATGGTATCGGCGCTATCTACAACGCCATCGCTGTTGCAGTCGCCAGGCGTACCAGGGCTAACCTCGATGGTTCCAGCCGTGGTCGATGCCCGGATCGAGACGCCATTGGGATCGCTGAACGAAGGCGCAGGGTCATTGGAGAACCCTACATTGACCAACAGCGATTCATCGCCGGGCGGCAGGCAGGAGGTTGTGAAGCGAATGGTTGCCAGGACGCCATCGGCAAAGGTTTCGAGGGGCAGACTGGTGTCGGCAATGAAGAAATCCAACTCGCCGTCATTGTCGCTCAAGTCCGCCGTAACCATTGCCTGCAACGAAGCCGGTGTAGCAAAGGTAATGGCATCGGGGACACCATTTGCGTCACTGTCGGTGGGGTCGAACTGTAGACAACTCTCGTCGAAATCAACAGAGAAGGTCGTGGCAGCAATGTCGAACCCCGCACTGGTGAAGTTCACAGCCACCTCCGCAGGCCGCCCAAACCAACTAGGCATATCGCTGGTAATGCTCAACTCCGGCCCAAAGACATGCATCGTCACCGGAACCTCCACGATAGGCTCGTCCGGGTCATTGCTGAGAATGATCAACCGTGCGCTAAAGTCACCGGTATGAACCTCCGGCACACTGGCATCAAAGGTTACTTCGATGGTCTGTGCAGCGTCGCTGGGGACGGTTCCGCTGACCGGATTCACCGACAACCAGGTGACAGGTTCGCCCCTTTGCGTTTGGAGCCAGATAATGCTGTTATGCACGATCAGGTCAATATCCCCTGTCCAGGCATTGCCATCGGAGATGAAGGTGTTCAACGCCACCACGCGCCCCTTTGTCGCCACAAACTCGTCATCAGTCCACGACGCGACCAGGTTAGCGCCCGGCGCAAGATCGACGATCTGCCGGAAGAAATCGGTAGCTGCGTCCACCCCCTGCATAATGGGGTGCGATGCATCGAAGCTGCCGAGCGACGCATCCGCGAACCAGTCCCCTGTACCAATCAAGGGGCTATAGCCATCTGTGACCCACCGTCCAGCCAGCCCCCAGCCATTGCCAAAGGGATCGAAGAAGGTTGGCACAGTCTGAATGACGGTTCCGTTACTGTCCACGTAGTCCGCCAGCACATCCCCTGTGGCGACGGGATCGGCAAACGCATTGTTGCTGATGACGACCACAGTATCATAGGCCAGCAGATCGCCCAGGGTTGGCACTACCAGGCGGGCGTCAAAGTAGTCGATTGCGCCCAGGTCCGGGAAGGACTCAAGGAGCGTCTGCATCTGGGTGACATCGGCGGCTGCCAGCAACAAAACGTTGGCAGATAGGACGCTCGTCAGCGTTGACATGCGCGGTTCAATCGTCCTCTCCTGGCGCGCTGCCGCATACTCGCCTGCATACGTCGCCCTCCGTTCCTGTGCCGGTGGGGAGCCAGGCGCATGGTCAGTGACCGGCTGCTGTGCGACCGCTAACGCTGTCGTTGATGTTTCCACCGGGGAGTCACCGAGCGGCAAGATGATAAAGTCGAGTGGCGCAGTACCGACGTTACTGATTGTCAACGTGCTGACGGTCTGTGCGCCGATAGCCACTGTCTCCTCCAGTGACGTTGGACTCACTTCGATATCCGGCAACTTGAGCACTGGGGTAATCGTCGAATCGGACGCAGTTTCCCCCTCGTTCGAAGTCAAAGTCGCCGTGTTATTGACACTGGGCTCCACGGAGATACGCACATCATCCACATACCAGCCGCGGAAAAAAATACTGAAGTCGGATTGGAACTCGAAGCGTAACCAGATGCTCTGGCCCGCGAAGGTCGACAGATCAACGGATAGCTCTTGCCAGTTGCCATTGCTGCTGCCGGTAAACAGGACGGGTGAGTAAGTGGTTCCATCCGTTGAAACGAGTACGCGGCCCTGGTCACAACAGATCTCAAACTCTTGCCAACTCATGAAGCGCAAGGAGATCTGCCCATCCGGCAACGCGATCGGCTGTACCGTTGTCAACTGGCCCAAGCTGTCATCGGTGTAGAGACAGTCAGAAGACTGCCCATAGTACCAGCTATGGGTGGGGCTGAAGCTATTGCCGCATGGCTCAGTGTCATCCACTAGATGCCAAAGCCCTGTGGCTTCCCAATTGCCACCACCACTCTCCATGTCATCAAAGAAGATCTCCTGCGCGTCGGGGAAGTTACGATCCACCGTCACCGCAAAGGTGTGTGTGATCCCCTCATCAGGATTGAGGTCAGGAAGTTGCCAGGTGAGGACACCACCTGCTTCATTGCCACCGTCGCTGGCGGAACCGGGTATATAAGTCGTGTTCGCCGGAATCGGATCGGTCAAGATCAGCCCTGTGAGCGTTTGCGATGTGTAGTTATTGGCGGCAATTTCATACGTCAGCACTTTCCCGGCTTCAACCGCCGGTGTCGACGTAGTCTTGTCGAGGCTCAGATCATCGCGACACGCCGGCGGCAAGTCAAACGCCTCGCTACCGTCGAAGGGGTCAAAGGGGCTGCCCTGGTCGGCACTGTAGCCGAGGCCGCGCTTGGCAAACGCCCCCCAAAGGGTACATTGATTCGCGCCGCCGTTGTTCACTTCGTCAGCGATCAGAATGGCATCGCGCGCATCTACAAAACCCGGTTCGCAGACGGTGAACTTCATGCCATCCATGACCAGGCGCAGCGCCAGATTGTTGCCGCCTGTACCAGTATAGATGTTGGGATCATAGCCATACTCATCCACAAGCGCCCAGTAGGCTTCCCACAACATACTTGCCCAAACTTCACCGACATCATGCACCTCACCGCTGCGTTTGAGCCAGTCATAAGTTTGTGGATCAATGGTCATATCGGTACTGTATGGCACGCGGCGAATACCGGGACCATCGGGGGGTTGCCCTAAGACATAGGTCCCCATTCCCCGCGCCTGCGCGCCTGTGTCACCGGGCTTGGCTGTCAGTGCCAGCGTAAACCAGTCACTCCAGCCTTCGCCCATCGACTCAGGATGAAAGAGACAGAATGGATTGACAGCGCCGCCGACCAAACGTGTAGAAATGCCGTGACCATACTCGTGAATGACAATGCCGTTGTCCAGAGAGCTATCGCGAAATGGAAGGGTCAAATCAAAGACGAACATTTCCATGCGCGGTGGCACACCATCTTCCGTCGAAAACCATTGGGCATTATCAACGACGCCAAAATCGAAACCGTCCTGGGCATCAGCCTGCACCGCATCCCCGCCGAGGCCGCCGCGATCATAGTTGTTCACCTGATAGTTGCCGCTTGCCTCATCAAAGCCATACTGATAGGCAATGTCGTGTATGACGTTGCTGACATAGAAGAGGTTGACAACGGCTGTCGCCGGATTGTCGCCTTCGGTGGGGCCGAGGGCGGGGTCAAAGGGATAATCGAAATCAAATTGCTCCGGGTCCCTTCCTGTCGGACGGAACCCGTCCATGTCGTCGTCGTTGCGATCCTCCTGGGCAGCGACATTGTTGCCGCGCGTGTCATTGAACTCCTGACCGTTGAGCGCATCAATGTCATGCCAACCAAAGGGAGAGGCAAGGGGATCTTCTGCGCCTTGCACCCGTGTCTGCGAATCGGGCAGGCCGGGGCCATCGTTGGGATGTTCCAGCGGCAGGGCAAAGACGAGGTAGGAAGGGGTTGCCAATGGTGACTCGTTTTGTTGGAGCGCGCTTTGTTGGGACGCACCGGCGGGCTTGGCTGTCACAGCCTCAGCAACCGGCGCTTTCTGGGCATGAGCCGCTTGCGCCGCGCCCCCGCGCGCTTCATGGATGATCATATCCTGCTTTAACAGGATCGCGCCGGTGACAGCATCGACGGCGAGATTCCATACATTGGAATCATCGAGTTCGTGGACACGCATATTCCAGGTCAGGCGCACCTCTCCCTGCCCCAACCGCACATAGAGCAGCTTCACCGGGATCGCTTGGCGAGAGATGCCCCCGCTGCTGAATAGACGCTCCTGCGCGGCCCCACCCCGATCCTCGATGACCTCCAGCGGCGTGGTCAGGCTCCAGTGCATCTGCTGTGCCGCCAACGCCACCGCAGCATCGGCTGATATTTCGGGAGTAGTGGTATTGACATAGCTGGCGAGGTATCCAACAAAGCGGTTGCCCACGCTGATCAACTCACCGCTGCTGGAAATATTGGCGTTGAGATCGCCGTTGAAGAGTTCGATGCCCTGGTAACGCTGACGCAAATAAATATGCGTCACGCCATTATGCTGCGTCACATATTGATTCTTGACAACGGCTTCATCCAGATCGGCGGGCTCCATCCCCATGCGAGCAGAGTTCTGGCGGAGATAAGAGAGTGCGATCTCCACAGGTTCGCCGGCGTTGGGGCCTGTCAAGAATGCAGACACGCCAGGATCGGGGCTTGGCTGCTCCTGTGCGTTCAAAGCGCGTTGATCAGTGTTGCCCTGAGCTGCTGCCAACACATGGCGCGAGTCCAGGCGTCCTGTAACCGCCAGCACAACGAACAGGCCAATCAATACCAAAACAGCTTGCTTGCGCATACGACCTCCCTAAGGGCCTAACAAAATGGGGGATCGAAAGCAGTGCGATGCTTCACTGGCAAACGCCAGAGTCAACTTTGAACGCGAGGCCTATACGATTGTTTATGCTTATACTGCTATCAACGGAGCGCTGTTGAATAACTGCTTGGGAAGTTGCAGGGATGCAGCAATGGCCTTCACTATACTGCACACCTAAAGCACAAAACTCAGGGGGAAGTGTTTGATTCAAACGATTCAGTTATATCGGGAAATGTACGACAACGAAATGCTACCTAGCCGGCAATATGCGCCAGATGTGAAGCAGAGTGAGCAGCGGCAGATTGGCGCACGCCTATGCTAGAGGGGATTCAGTAGAAGCGTAATGGCGCGATTATAGGCCCAGTTCTTCCCACTTGTCAATATGCAAAACGACTTTGCTCCCACTGGAGATGTCCCCCTAAACAAAACCTTGTTTGACACTTCAGATCTTTTGGTATACAGTATGCACTTCCAGGCCCAAGCCAACTTTATAGCGTAAAATCACATGAGGAGGAACCTACAATGGCACCACCCACAGAAGGCGACCTTCGGCAAACCCAGGCGCTCAACCGCCGCAGTTTTCTGAAGCTTTCTGGCGTTGCACTCACCACATCCGTTCTGGCCGCGTGTACCGCGCCCGTTGCACCTGCGACCACGCAAGAAGGAGCCGCGCCCGCTGCACAACCCGCTGCGCTCAACTTCTTGGGTGGCACCTGGTTCGTCCCCGCATTGGGCGACTATTTTCAAGAATATGCCACGACATGGGGCGCAGAGAACAACGTCGAGTTTACCCTCGACATCGTAACCGAAGGCGCGCCCGAAAAGCTCGCCGCGGCGATTGAGGCCCAGCAAGGCGCAAATCTTGCACAAGTCGACTATTCTCCTTCAAGATTCCCGGATGCAGTACACGACATTACGGATATTGCCCAAACGCTTATCGACCAACAGGGCGACTTTTACGTTCCCGTGCAGTATCAATGCACCATCGACGGCGCATGGCACGGCATCCCCTACGGCCAACACCCGCGCATGATCAACTATCGCGAAGATTGGTTTGCCGAGGTTGGCTACGATACCTTCCCCGATACATGGGATGAGGTCTTGGTCGCGGGCCGCCTGCTCAAGGAAGCCGGGCATCCCTATGGCTGGACCCTCTCAGAGCAGTCACCGGCGGATGGCGTCGCTTGCTGTCTCGCCCTACTCTGGTCCTTTGGTGGCAAGGAATGGAACGAGGATGGGACGCTCGCTCTCGACTCTCAGGAGACGCTCGACGCGCTCAACTTCGCCATCACCCTCTACAACGACACCTGTGATCCGGCATCGACTTCATATCAGGAAGCCTCCAACAACCAGGCATTCCTCGCCGGCCAGATCTCGATGGCCTACAATGTCAACACCATCTATCTGCCCGCGCGCGAAAATGCGCCGGATGTGGCCGCAGCCATGAATCACGTTGGCCCGCCCGAAGGCCCAGGGGGACGCTATGGCTATACCGGTGTGGCCGAAATGCTGCTCATGTCCCATACGCAGGGAGCCGATCTGGATGCCGCCAAGAAGTTCATGCTTGACTTCTTTGACGTCAATCACTACAGTGAGTTCCTGAAACTCGGTGAAGGCTATCTGATCCCCGCCAACAAGGCCTTTGATGACAAAGACGTTTGGCCCGAAGATCCCAAGCTTGCCGCTGTACGCACAGTCGGTGCGACTGGCTTGACCAATGGCTATGCTCTGTCCTCCCCGACCCCGGTTGCCGCGGCAGTACAGACGCAGGTGATTATTCCCAAACTCTTCTCGGTTGCCTGCACCGACGGCAACGCTGAGGCCGCGCTGGATGCAGCCCTGGCCGAAATTGCCGACCTACAGACTCAACTTGGCTAATCGCTAGATATTCACTGGACACAGGTCAACAGCGCAAAGCTGTTGCCTGTGTCCTCCCTGCCTGGAGGCATCCGTGGTGAAATTAACGCCTGCGCGCACGACTCCTGCCATGCCGCGTGCCCAGCGCACCCCCTGGCAATGGCTAAACCGCGAGGGGCCGCTTGGATATCTACTGATCAGCCCGTCATTGCTCTTTCTACTTTTCATGCTCGCTTATCCATTCGTGATAGCCATTGTGCTCAGCCTCTCTGAAAAACGGCTGGGCGGGCCGATGACCTTCGTTGGCTTTGAAAACTTTGTCAAACTATTCGCAACCAATCGCTTTTGGCTTACGGTACAAAATTCGCTGGTCTATACCGCCGGGGCATTGATCCTAAAATTTGGCGGCGGGCTTGCGCTTGCCCAATTACTCAACCGCGAATTTATCGGCAAACGCATTGCCACGGCTCTGGTACTCCTGCCCTGGATCATTCCAACCGCGTTCAGCACACTTGCCTGGTGGTGGATGCTGGACCCCGCCAATAGCATCATCAATATCATGCTCAAGCGCTGGGGGCTGATTACCAACAACCTGCCTTTCCTCGTCGATGGGACATGGGCAATGAGCACACTGATCTTTTTGAATGTATGGCGCGGCGTGCCCTTCTTCAGCATCACCTTTCTTGCCGCGCTCCAGACAGTGCCGGAGGAGCTATTGGAAGCTGCCAAGATCGACGGCGCAAACGCCTGGCAGCGCTTCTGGCGCATTACCTTTCCCTTGATCATTCCAGTCGTGATTATCGTTGTGTTGATCTCAACCATCAGCACACTTGGCGACTTTGAAGTGCCCTATTTGTTGACGAAGGGCGGCCCGCGCGATGCGACGATGATCTTTGGCCTGCTCAGCTATGAGTACGCCCTGGGTATCGGAGCCCTGGGCATCGGCTCGGCTGTTTCGCTGACCATGCTGCCTTTCCTGGCAATCCTGGTTGTGTTTGCGCTCCTCGAAGTACGGCGCAACAACTGAAAGGTACTTATGAATCAATCCCAGCTGCGACGTTTTTTCAGTGCGCTGATGCTGCCCTATCTGCCCTTGATACTGGTGCTCTTTGTCCTGCTCTTTCCCTTCTACTGGATGATCATCACCTCGTTCAAGGGATTGGGCGAAATTTTCGACTATACGAACAACCCGCTTTGGGTGCGCGCCCCAAGCCTGGACAACTACGTTTTCCTCTTTGAGCGCGTCGAATTTGGGCAATGGGCGATCAACAGCATTGTAGTCGCCGTGATCACGACGGTCTTTTCGCTCTTTGTTTCCATCGCCGCCGGTTACGCACTGGCGCGGCTGCGCTTTCGCGGCGTAACCACCTTTGGCCTGGCAATCTTCATCACCTATCTTGTGCCCAGAACGGTGATCTTTATCCCACTGGCCCAAGTCTTGGTGCAAATCGGGTTGCTCGGTGAACTGGCAGCCCTGATCCTGGTCTACCCAACCTTCCTTATCCCCTTTTGCACTTGGCTTCTGACCGGCTACTTCCGCACCGTTCCCGTTGAACCGGAGGAGTGCGCCATGATCGACGGTTGCAGCCGTGTCGGCGCTGCGGTTCGCATTACCTTGCCGATGGCCGTACCGGGCGTGCTGACCGCAGGCATCTTTGCCTTCACGCTCTCCTGGAATGAGTTGCTCTATGCCCTCGCTTATGTGGGGGGTGAAGCGACCAAAACGCTGCCTGTCGGTCTGATCAACAGCCTGGCACAGCGCGACTTCTTCAACTGGGGGCCGTTGATGGCAGGGGCCACGCTCGGTTCAATTCCAGTGGTAATCGTCTATTTCTATTTCATGGATCTCTATGTCACAGGGCTAACAGCCGGCGCAGTGAAGGGATAAAAAACAATGCGGGATTGGAGTCATTTGGCCGGGGCGCGTGTCATCCGCCTCAATGCTAGCCTACACGCAAATGACTATGAATTTTCGTTGTATGAGCAATATGGTCTAAAGCCGGTTTTCTGCGAACCGTACACGCCGGATGAGATCATTCCCTATGTCGAGGATTGCGATGCCCTCTTTGCCGTCTCGGTCAATCTGCCCACGCGCGTGATCGAGAGCCTCAAACGCTGCAAAGTCATCTCGCGCCTGGGGACAGGAACCGACAAGATTGATGTGGCCCTGGCGACCCAAATGGGCATCGTCGTTACCAATGTGCCTTACTTCTGTGTCGAGGAGCAGGCCGACCACACGATGATGCTCATGCTGGCCCTAGAGCGGCAGCTACCGCTGATCATGAACGCGGTACGCGACGGCAATTGGAACGAAGTCAAACATGCCGCCGGCAGCACAGGCAGAACCCGGCGCATGAGTTCGCTCACCATGGGGTTGGTCGGCTTTGGCAATTCCGCACGCGAAACGGCCATGCGCGCCAAAGGATTCGGCATGAGAGTCCTCGCCACACGACGCAACAAAAACGCATCAACCGCCCTCGCCGACGCCATCGGGGTCGAAATGGTAGAGTTGGATACGCTCCTGCGCGAATCCGATTATGTCTCGCTCCATTTGCCTTTGGGCAAGGAGACCTATCACCTGATCGACGAGGCGGCCATCCGCAAGATGAAGCCCAGCGCATGTCTCATCAACACCTCTCGCGGGGCCATTGTCGATGAGATGGCGCTGGCAAGACTGTTACAGGAACGGGTCATTGCAGGCGCAGGCATCGATACCTTTGAACACATTGACATCTTTGGCGAAGAAAAAGTGCCCGATCACCCGTTTGTGGAATTAGACAATGTCATTTTGACACCCCACATTGCTGCCATGTCGGTGCAGGCAAAGCAAGACGTGGGACGGGGCGGCATTGAAAACGTCGTTTCGATTCTCAGCGGCCATTGGTGCCACCCTGACAATATCGTCAACCGCGGCGTTGTCCCCCGCGCGCCATTGGCTGAGTATGATCCCGCCCTCTTTACAAAGCCGCAGTATGCTGAACATCGAGTCGCTTGAGTGCAGTCTCCTGACACATTTCATTGATCCAGACATTTCTACGTGAGTCTACCAAGGAGAGAACGATGTCAACCGAAAAGAATCAGATGCTCAACCGCCGCACATTCCTCAAGACAACGGCATTTGGCATCGCCGCTGCCGCAATGGCAGCCTGTGCCGCACCCGTTGCACCTGGGGCCGCCCCCGCCACTGAAAGCGGAGCCCCTGCTGTTAGCACAGGAGCAAAGCAAACCGTCCGCTACCTATCCTGGTGGTTCGAGGAAGGCAACCGCGGCAAGACTTGGCTCGCCTTCGTCGATGAGTTCAACCAGTCGCAGCCCGACATTGAAGTTGTCACCGAGAATACCCCGTTTAACGACTACACCACCAAGACCATCGTAGGGGCGCAATCCGGCCAACTCGATGGCGACATCGTCATGGCGACACCCGAATTAGCGCCCCGCCTGATCCGCGCCGACCTGCTGATGCCGCTAGACGAGGTACTCACCCGCAATAACATCACGGATCTCAGTTCCGCCCACGATGCTATGCGCAAGGATGGTCACATCTATGGCCTCGACATGGTCACGGTGGCATTCGGTATTCTCTACAACAGCCAACGCTATGAAGAAGCCGGTGTCACCCCTGCCACGACGCCGGATGAGTGGATTGCGCTGAGTGAGGAACTAACCGACCGCGACGCGCAGAAATATGGCTTCTTCGCCACCCACTTGCTCAATGAAGCCTCGGATTTCTGGTTCCAGCTTGAGGAGTGGTGCATGCCCTATGATGGCGTGTGGGCTGTGGGCAAGGAGCCCCAGTTGACCTCAGAGCCGATCCTCAAAGGCCTCGATATGTTCAAACAGTTGTACGACAAGGCCATGCCTCAGGGGTCGGACACCCCCACAGGGCAGCGGCTTTTCAAGGTTGGCGACGTGGCGCAAGGTCTTTTCGTCTCTGCTGCCGTGGGCCAGTTCAAGCCCGATGCCCCTGATCTCTATCCTTTGCTGCGTAGCGCGCCTATCCCGTGGGAGAGCAACAAGTCAATTGCCCGCATCCACCCGATGATGATCAACAACTCCTCAGAGGTCAAGGAGGCAGCCCTGGAGTTTGTCACCTATATGTACAAGCCGGACAACTACCGGCGCATGGTGGAAGGTTGCGAAGATGTCATCTTTGCCCAGCCCTCGGCAGCACGCCAGGAGTACCTGGACAGCCTGCACTGGCTGAAGCCCGGTTACGATGGGGTTAGCTACGTGACTCCATTCGATATTGTGGGTGATTTTGTCTATAACTTCCAAGAATTCGGCCAGATCGTGATTACCAACTTTGCCAACGTGCTCAACGGTGGCATCTCCATCGAAGAAGCAATGGCAACCGCCCAGACCGAAGCCGAAGCATTGGCCGAACGTATCTCATAACGTATCTTCGAGCAGAGCGCCCATCGCCGGGTGATAGGCGCTCTGCTCGCTCGATCCTTGTCTTGCCTATTATTCGTTCTAATTCACGATTCCAGGTCATGATTCTAGGTCACTGAGGGAGGCCACCCGGCACAATGAACCGCACAGCAGCCGGCAACACAACACTGAGCATAGACCAGGCGAAGGCTCCATCGCGCAGCCGGCGGCGGCTCAACCTGCTGCCCTATGCGTTGGTGCTGCCGATTGTCCTCTATGAAGGCGCAATGGTGGTCTATCCCATCATTCAGGGGATTTATGGCAGCTTCACGCGCATTGAATTGGCATCCGACCGCCCAGCCGTTTGGGTTGGATTGGATAACTACACGCGCATGTTCAACGATCCCGCCTTCTGGAAGGTCATGCAGACAACCTTGCTCTTTACAGCGTTGGTCGTGATCGTTGCGCTCAGTGCGGGTCTGCTCACAGCCTTGCTCTTCAACCGCCCATTTCGCGGGCGTTCCGTTGCGCGCTCCATGATGATGATGCCGTGGGCATTTCCCGAAGTGCCGGTGGTCATGATCTTCATTTGGATCCTCAGCCCCCAATTTGGTGTGGTCAACCTGCTGGTACGCTGGATTCCAGGGATCACCGAAAATCCACAGTGGTTACAGGTTCCGTGGTTAGCAATGGGCTGGATGGTACTGATCGCCTCCTGGAAGGCCTTTCCCTTTTACAGCCTGGTCATCCTGTCCGCCCTGCAATCCGTCCCCCAGGAACTATATGAAGCGGCTAAAGTGGATGGCGCAAGCCCGCTGCAACTCTTTTGGCGGATCACCATCCCCAGCATCGGCACGACCCTGGAACTGCTGGTGGTGCTTGCCTGCATTTTCTCCTTTAAACAGTTTACGATCATCTATCTGATGACGGGCGGCGGCCCGGTTGGAGCCACGGAAACGATTGTGCTTCGTATCTATAACACAGCCTTCCGCTTCTATGACTATTCCTATGCAGCAGCGCTCGGCGTGTCGGGATTCGTTGTTTCGCTGGTGATTGCCTTCTTCTTCATCATTTTGCAGGCCCGCCGGGCACAAGAGAACGCACGCATATGACCGAAATGGCAGCAGCCCCACGGACAACGCCCAAAAAATTCAACATGAGGCGGATGGTTGGCAACATTGCGCTCTATGTCGCGGTGGGGATCGTCTCGCTGACAACGCTCTTCCCCTTCTATTGGATGATCGTCAGCACCATTCAGCCCAACGAGTACAGCCTGCGTTTTCCGCCGCCCCTCTTTCCCCAAGAGATCACCTTCACGCCGGTACTGCAACTCTTTACCGAGCATCCAATCGCGCTCTGGCTGCGGAACTCGTTCTTGATTGCAGCGATGGCAATGCTGATCTCGACGGCGCTGTCGGTGCTGGGAGCCTATGCGCTTTCCAGCTTACGGTGGAAAGGGCGTTCCGCCTTTGGGCTTTTCCTCTTGGTCACACAGATGTTGCCCGAAATCTTGGTCCTTATTCCGCTCTATGTCATCTATCGACGGCTCGAACTGACCAATAGCCTCTCTGCGCTCTCTTTGGTCGATGCTGCCTTTATCCTGCCGATCTGCATCTGGATTCTGAAAGGCGTCTTTGACACCGTTCCAAGCGAAGTGCTGGACGCAGCCGTGGTAGATGGCTGCACCGAGTTAAGCGCCATTTGGCATATTGTGCTGCCTCTTTCGGCCCCAGGCTTGGTGGCGGTTGCCGTGGTCTCTTTCTTCTTTGCCTGGAACGAATACCTCTATGCCGGAATCCTGCTCGGCAACGCCAAATTTATGCCCGCTTCGGTGGGCTTATCCACACTCAAGGCCATCGCCTCTACGCCTGTCGAGCAGTACATGGCAGCAGGGCTTGTCTTCTCAATTCTGCCCGTACTCTTCTATCTATCCATGCAACGCTATATTGTGTCGGGCCTAACCGCCGGCGCAGTCAAAGGGTAATCTGCAAAGGGTAATCTACGATGACCATGAAGATCACACGGCTGGAGACGATCTGGCTGGACGAGCAGCCGAACACCACATGGGTTCGCATCCATACCGACGATGGGCTGGTGGGGTTGGGTGAAACCTTCTATGTGCCGCGCGCCATCAGCGCGATGGTGCATGATGTTTTTGCCAACCTGCTGCTGGGTCGCAGTGCCTTCGACATTGAAAGCCACTGGCAAAATATGTTCTATACGGTCAACTTCTTTGGCTATGGCGGCAGCGAGACGCGCGCCATCAGCGCCGTGGATGTGGCCCTCTGGGACTTGCTCGGACAGTACACAGGGCAGCCCATCTACAACCTGCTCGGCGGGCGCTGTCGCGAATCCATTTGGGTCTACAACACCTGCGTCGGTCACGGCAAACACCAGGACTACCAGCGTTGGGCCGGTGGTCACAGCGGCGACCTTGCCGCCGAGTTGTTGAGCCAGGGGGTCAAGGCCATGAAGATTTGGCCCTTCGACCAGTTCGGTGTACCTCTCGGTGGGCCGGTGGGGCAGCGTGCCGGCGCGGGCGCAGTTGGCCCGGTTGGCTATCACCTCAAGCGCGAAGACCTCAAAAAGGGCGTCTCCTATGTCGAGGACATCCGCAATACCGTAGGCGATAAAATCGAAATCTGTATCGAAGGCCATGCCCGCTGGGATCTTACGGAATCGGTCAAAATTGCTCGCGCCCTCGAACCCTATGACATTATGTGGCTGGAAGAGATCATGCCGCCTGATAATGTCGAATCCTATGCACGCCTTAAGCAGGACACCACCATTCCGCTCTGCGTGAGCGAACGGCTGATCTCCAAGTTCGGCTTCCGCGAGGTGATCGAGAAGAACGCGGCAGATATTATCATGCCGGATATGGCCTGGTGTGGTGGCATCAGCGAAACGCGCAAAATCTGCCACATGGCAGAGACCTACCTGCTGCCCATCACCAGCCACGATTGCATTGGCCCCGTGGCCCTCTGGTCGGCTGCCCATTTAATGTTGCACATTCCCAACGCCATGATCGTCGAGACTGTACGCGCCTATTACGATGGCTGGTACAACGAAGTCATGACCGAACCGCTGCAAATCCGTGATGGCATGATCACCCTCTCCGGCAAACCCGGCTTGGGTACAGCCCTGCGCGAAGAGGTTCTCAGCCGCGCCGACGCCCACATGGAATATTCGGACGAGAAGCACCGCATCGACATGTCCAAAGGCTAATGGACGCCGGTTGCCATTGACATGCAGATTCTTTTGGTATACTGTATTCACTTTTACGGCGACTGCCATTTCTAACGTTGTAACATGAGCTTGCAATTGCCGGTGTGTATCTTTATCGAGCGTGGCTAAAACAGAGCGTGACTAACTTGACCGATATTTCACCTGTCCAACTCAAAACACTCGGCAACGAAGTTGCCAACCGCCTGCGTAATGCCATTCGTACGGGCGAGTTTCCATTGGGCACTCGTCTGGTCGAACGGGAGCTTGCCGAACGATTGGGTGTTAGCCGGATTCCTGTGCGTGAGGCGATCCAACAGCTTGTCGAGGAAGGTCTCGTCCAAAAGACCCCCCATCGCGGCACCTTCGTCCACAGCCCCACACGCAGCGAAATCGAGGAGATCAGCTCGCTGCGTGTGCTGCTCGAATGTTTTGTTGTTGAACGAGTGATTGTTAACTGGCTGCCGGAGCATGAAGCGCGCTTGCGACAGATCGTGGCGACAATGCGCGCTACCGCGGCCCAGAACGATCTACAAGGGCTTTTCGAGCAGGACTATCTCTTTCATAGCGCGCTTTGGGAAATTGCCAACCATTCGCTGCTGCTGGAGGTCGTTTCCGGCCTGCGGGCGCGTATCAACCGCTTTTTGGGCGAAGCGACCGCGCTCTTGCCTGCTTCGCAGCTCGATATGCACATCGACTCGCATGATGAGATGATCGACATCCTCAAAAAACGGGACGTTGGTGAAGCCAAAGCCGAGATCACACGCCATGTGATCGGCGCAAAAACCAGAATTCTCGCCTATTTGGACTTCCAGGAGGCCCCTGCTACCGATTCCGAATTCTAAAGCCTATCTGAGCGATCCAAAGCTATGTCCAATCACACACATCTAAGAACGGTCGCATGGCTTTCGAGCCAGATGCACCGATAAAAAGCAGCATGCAGAGGAGACAATTGCCTGTGAAACCCACTGTTGTCATTGCCTATACAGGGTTTGGTGATATCGAGCTTGAAAAGAAAATTTTGAGCCAAATCGATGCCGAAATTATCCATACCGAGAATTTGCGTTCCCCGGAAGCGTTAGAAGCGGTGAAACAGGCCGACGCGGTCATGGTCACACTGGAGAAAGTCACGGGCGAGATCATCGGCAGCATGGAACGCTGCCGCATTATCAGCCGTCTTGGCACTGGCCTGGATACCATTGACATTCCCGCGGCCACCGCGCGCGGCATCTGGGTGACGTATGTGCCCGACTACTCGATTGACGAAGTTTCCGCCCATGCCATTGCCCTGCTCATGTCCCTGGCGCGCGGGATTCCCTTCCTCTCACAATCAACGCGCAATGGCACCTGGAACTCGGCGGCATGGGGGCCGATCTACCGGCTGAAAGATCAAACGCTGGGCATCCTCGGTCTGGGGCGCATCGGTCAAGCCACTGCCGAAAAAGGGCGCGGCTTGGGTCTGAATGTCATCGCCCACGATCCCTATGCAAACCAAGAAGTCGCAGACCGTCTCGGCGTGCGCCTTGTCGATCTGCCGACCCTGACGCGCGAGTCCGACTATATCTCACTGCACAGCCCCCTGCTCG
This sequence comes from Caldilineaceae bacterium, assembly GCA_020846635.1. Classification (GTDB taxonomy): domain Bacteria; phylum Chloroflexota; class Anaerolineae; order Caldilineales; family Caldilineaceae; genus QEUY01. The sequence goes on along the minus strand of JADLDO010000048.1, from coordinate 164,437 downwards.
ACTCGACCTACCATATTGTCAATGCTGACTTCCTGGCCCAGATGAAACCAACTGCCTACATCATCAACGCCGCGCGTGGCCCTCTTGTCGATGAAGACGCTCTCTTGGAAGCTGTACGCGCACGCACCATTGCCGGTGCAGGGCTGGATGTCTTGTCCGTCGAACCTATCGATCCTAATAATCCCTTACTCAAGGAAGATCGCATCCTGATCACGCCGCATGCCGCTTGGTACTCTGAACAGGCCAAGCTTGATATGCGTACACGCGGCGCAGAGGAAGTCGTCCGTATCCTCAGCGGTCAGCCGCCCCGCTCACCAGCCAACAAAATTGCCTGATGCAGCGCAGAGACTCTGCTGTCAACCCGATATCTTCTATGCTTATTCTCATGCCTATTCTCTGCTAACAAGCTAGTAGGAGTATTCAGCAATATGACTCATCCTCTTTTTGACTTGAGCGGGCGCGTGGCTCTGGTCTCCGGCGCGGCCAGCGGCATGGGCCGCCAAATGTCCATCGGTTTTGCCGAGTCCGGCGCGGATGTGGTGCTGGCCGACATCAACAGCGCGGGCGCACAGGAAACGGCGCACGAAATCGAGAAGCTAGGACGCCGCGCCGTCCCTGTCATCTGCGATGTTTCCAGTGTCGAGCAGATTCGAGCGACCTACGCCCTGATCGATAAGGAGTTTGGCCGCGTGGATGTGGTGGGCAACGTTGCCGGGGAAGGACTTCTCAGCATCCCGCTGGAGGTGAGCGAAGAGGCGATTGTCAAGACGTTGCATAACCTGGTCGTGGGACGCTTCTTCTCCTGTCAAGAGGCGGGCAGGCGCATGTTGAAGCAGGGCAAAGGCAGCATCATCAACATTGTGTCGATTGGCGGCATTACAGCCCTGGGACGCAGCCACGTCGGCTATGGCATGGCAATGGGAGCCGGAGCCCAGATGATCCGTGACCTGAGCACAGAATGGGCCAGCGGCGGCGTACGCGTCAACGGCATTGTCTGTGCTCAGATTACCAATAAAGGGCTTGAAAAGCGCATGGCTGCCGATCCGAAGTTGGCCGCGAGTTTTCTGCGCGGCCTGCCCATTGGGCGCCTGGGCAGACCTGAAGAAATCAAAGGCCCGGCAATCTTCCTGGCGTCCGATGCCTCGTCCTTTGTCACAGGCGCGCTGCTGCCACTCGATGGCGGCAACCTAGCCAAAAACGCCGGTGGCTCGCACCCAGGTATGCCCAACGCCACCGACGAATAAGCTAGGCAACCTTAAACCGGCGTTCCCCACGCAAAATCGGGGAAAATGTCCGGGTCGCCGCTCGGCTGGATCACCATCATCTTTTCACATTTGCCGGTCGCTTCTTCAGAATAAGCGCCGGTTTCAATGCAGACCACCATCCCGGCTTGCAAAACAGTCTCGTCGGATGGAACAAACCAGGGCGCTTCGTTGACCGTCGTACCGATGCCATGCCCTGCATAGTGACCGAGTTTTAGACCATATTTGTCATAGGCGTCATTGGCGGCGGCAAAGACGGCATTGGCTTTGTTCCCAGGCCGCGCCATCTGAACACCTGCATAAAAGGAGTCACGCGCCGCCTGGGCATATTTCTTTTGCAGATCAGTCGGTTCAGCGCCCACGATCATCGTGTTCGCCATATCCGCCCAATAGCCGTCCAGGCGGGGGCTGATGTCCAGTTCGGCTACATCACCGGGTTTTGTGATGTAGTCAATTGGCCCGCCTGGGGAGACACTTTTGTTGCGTGGGCCGCAAACGAGTTCACCAGCGATCAGGAACTTGCCCCCCACACGTTCATGCATGGCTTTGGTGATCTCGGCCCACAGTTCAAATTCGCTCTTGCCCGCCTGCCGGGTCAGTTCCATCAGTTTCTTGTGCGCGATGTTCACAACCGCGGCACTCTGCTTCAGCCGCTCAATCTCGCGCTCACTCTTAATCAGGCGTGCCCGCGCCAGTGCGCTGCCCGCCTCAACAAATTCGACATGGGGCCATTCGTCCTGGATCACGCGCAGGGCAATGAGCGGCAATGTCCGCTCTTCAATCGCCAGCTTGACCTTGCCATTGCCCAGGTTGGCTTGACGGAGCGTTTGGCGCAGGGCCGCCACAAAATTATCGCGACTCACCTGGGCGTGAAAGGGTTCAAAGACTTCTAATATGCCAAAGTCAACGACCTCAAAGGCGCTTTGCTGGCGGGCGCTGCCTGCATAGTAGCGATTCGCCAACAGAATGTTCGCTGGTTCGCTGACACCGAACAACGCCATCACCGGCCCATAGTTGAGTTGGGCAAGCGGCCCAAACTCGACAGGGACTTCATAGTGGCTTACATAGGTCACATTTTCCGGCGAGGTCAACAGCGCCCAATCCGCGCCAAGCGCTTGCACTTCGGAGCGCGCACGAGCCAACTCGTGGTTTGTCATAGGACTCTTCTTTCTTGGATTTGTTTTTGATGATCATACAAACTATAGCGATAAATTCCTGCAAGCACAACAAAAAAGAAAGGGTTGAGAATGGCTTCTGAACGATTCTTAGTGACGGGGGCCTATGGCTGTCTTGGGTCGTGGACAGTGAAACAGCTTGTGGGGGAAGGCGTGCCGGTCTTCACCTATGATCTGCAAGGTTCCCGCCATCGCCTTCACCTGATTATGGATGAGGCAGAACTTGCCAACGTCACTCTCCTTTCGGGCGACATCACCGATTTCGACCTCTTTGAGCGCATCGTGGCAGACAACGGCATCACCCATATCGTCCATCTCGCCGCGCTGCAAGTGCCATTTGTGCGCGCCAACCCAGTCCTGGGCATGCATGTCAACGCCGTAGGCACGACCGTCGTGCTGGAAACCGCACGCCGCCATGCCGACCAGGTGCAAGGGGTTGCCCATGCCAGTTCCGCGGGTGTCTATGGCCTGGCGTCAAGCTATCCACCCGGCCCGCTGGCCCACGATGCCCTGCTGGATCCGCCCACGCTCTATGGTGTGACCAAGCAGGCGAACGAGGGAACGGCGCGCATTTACTGGCAGGAGAATGGCGTCTATAGCACCGGCCTGCGCCCCTACATCGTCTATGGCCCCGGTCGCGACCAGGGCATGACCTCGACACCGACAAAGGCAATGTTAGCTGCTGCCATTGGTCGCCCCTATCACATCAGCTTTGGGGGCACTTCGGTCTATCATCATGCCCAAGATGTGGCCGCGGTCTTTATCAAAGCCGCGCGCACACGTCTGGAAGGCGCGCCGGTCTATAACCTCGGTGGCTCGACCGCGCACATGCGCGAGATTGTGGCGGCGATTGAGGCGGCGAAGCCGGAAATGGCGGGCAAGATCACCTTTGAGCCAGAAGGACTCTCCGGCCCGACAGAGATTGATGACAGCGCCCTGAATGCCGCGCTAGGCCCAATCCGGTGGCGACCCCTCGCCGAGGGTGTGCGCCAAACCATCGAGCATCTAGCCGCTGCCGCCGAGGCGAACAAAGTGGATGTAAACAGAGTTCTGGCCTGACAGATACCCTGCCCAGGGCTAAAGCGGGAGCCCTTTGGGCGCGGCTACGGTACAACGCCTCCTGAACGGGGCTTCATAAGCGGCCCGCGGAGTCCCCTTTAGGGGGCGTTGTACTGTAGCCGGATGGTTTTAACCTCCGGCGGTTCCCGCATCTGAGTAATTAATACCGGCAAAGCGTTACAAATGGACGAGGATAAGAAGAATGGCAACTACCTCCAGTCAAGCGACTGAGAACCAAAACAGTGAGACATTGGAAAAACAAGAATATCTCGATCTCTATCGTGGCCTGCTGCTGATCCGGCGCACAGAAGAACAACTGGCAAAATCCTATGCAGCAGGCATGATTCACGGGGCCTGCCACACCTACGTTGGCGAAGAAGCCATCGCCACAGGTGTATGCGCCCATCTGCGCCCGGATGACGCCGTCTTTAGCACCCACCGCGGCCACGGTCACGCCCTGGCAAAAGGAGTCCCCCCGCGCGAAGTGGTGGCAGAACTCTTTGGGCGTGTCACAGGTTGCTCACGCGGGCGCGGGGGCAGTATGCATCTCTTTGCTCCCGAAGTCGGCATGATGGGAACCAGCGGCATCGTTGGCCCGTGCATCTTGCAGGCAACAGGGGCAGGCTATTCGTTTAAGCTCCTCAAGACCGATCGGGTTGCCGTCGCCTTTTTTGGTGATGGCGCGTCGAACAACGGCGCTTTTCACGAAGGCATTAACCTCGCCACCATCTGGAAACTACCGGTGATCTTTGTCTGCGAAAACAATCTGTACGCCACTGAGGTACCCTTTTCCTATTCATCAGGCAATCCCAATGTAGGCGATCGCGGCCCAGCCTATGGGCTGCCCAGTGTGATCGTGGACGGCAACGACGTGCTCGCCGTCTATGAAGCCGCCGGGGAAGCAGTACGCCGCGCCCGCGCAGGCGAAGGGCCAACGCTCATCGAGGGCAAAACCTATCGCACCCGCGCCCATTCCGAGGGCATGCGCGACGCGGGCTATCGTTCGCAGGAAGAGATCGACTCCTGGAAAGCGCGCGATCCGCTCCCCGCCTACCGCACTGAATTGCTCAAGCGGGGCGTGGCAGCAGAAGACGACCTGCAAGAGATTGAATCCGATGTGCAAAGCATCGTCGAACATGCTGCCGAATTTGCCGAACAGAGCCCGTGGCCCGACCCAACCACCGCAGCCACCCACGTCTACAGCGAAACCAGTGAAAACGAGGCGCATTATGCGTGAGATCACCTTTATGGAAGCCACGCGCGAGGCATTGGACGCGGCGATGGCGAAAGACCCGACGATCTTTGTCGTCGGTGAGGGCATTGGCGCACGCGGGGGCAACTTTAATACCACGCTGGGCCTCTTTGACAAGTATGGCCCGGAACGGCTGCGCGACACGCCCATCGCCGAACGCGGCTTTGTCGGTATGTGTACAGGCGCAGCCATGACCGGCACACGTCCCATTGTCGACTTTATGTTCATCGACTTTATCCTGGACGCGATGGGTGAGTTGATTAACCAGGTCAGCAAGATTCAGTATATGAGCAGCGGTCGCCTCAAGATGCCCTTCATGCTGCGCGGCTGCTTCGGCGTGGGTGGCGCAGCGGCGACCCATCACTCCGGCAATTATGCCTCCATGTTCGCCCACATCCCTGGCTTTCGCGTGGCAATGCCCAGCAACGCCTATGATGCCAAAGGGCTTTTTGCTACTGCGCTGCAAACCGATGACCCTGTGCTCTTCCTGGAACACAAGTCGCTCATCTTTACGAAGGGCGCAGTACCGGAAGAAGAGTACACAATCCCCTTTGGCAAGGCGCGCGTTGCCAGAGAAGGCGACGCCGCCACGGTACTCGCCATCGCGTCGATGGTTCCCAAAACGTTGGCTGCTGCCGAGAAATTAGCCAAAGAGGGGACGAGTATCGAGGTGATCGACCCGCGCACGTTGGCCCCGCTCGACATTGACACTGTCCTCGAATCCGTCCACAAGACGGGCCGGTTACTGATTGTTGACGAAACCTTCCAGCCTTGTGGCATCGGGGCCGAAGTGGCAGCCCAAGTCACAGCGCTAGGCTTCGACGACCTCGATGCGCCGATCATGCGGCTCAACGGCATCCATACCCCGGTGCCCTACAGCCCGCCGCTTGAGACAGCCATCGTCCCCAACAAAGACACCATTGAACAAGCAATCCGGGATCTCCTGGCGGAGTAAACATGATGGCAATTGAAATTGTGATGCCCCGCCTCGGTTGGACGATGGAAGAAGGCATCTTTGGCGAGTGGCTCAAACAGGATGGTGACGAAGTAAAATCGGGTGATCTGCTCTTCACAGTCGAGAGCGACAAGGCCACCCAGGAAGTGGAGACCTTTGACAACGGTATTCTGCGTATCCCCCCCAATGGGCCAAAATCTGGGGATGTCATACCCGTCGGCGGGCGTATGGGTTTTATCGTCCAACCCGGCGAAGCAATCCCCTTTGAGACAGAAGCAGCACCTGCGGCCCCTGCCCAACAGCCGGAGAGTGCCACCCCATCACAGGAGCAGCACGCACCCCCCACCCAGCAGCCTGTCCCCTCACGGAGCGCGGCGAACGGTACAGGCGCGCGCCCCACGATCAGCCCGCGCGCACGCCGTGTTGCCGGTGAACTGGGCGTAGAGTGGTCACAGCTTGTGGGCAGCGGGCGCACAGGGCGCATTATCGAGCGCGACATACGCGCAGCCCATGCACAACAGGCGGCGCAACCTGCCACCGTTCCACCCGCGCCCACAACAAGAACGGGCGCGCCCACCATCGTACAGGTTTCGCCGGTCGCCCAGCGCATGGCAGAAGCGGCGGGCGTCGATCTCGCCGAAGTTGCCGCACAAAAACCAGGACAGCGCATCCAGCGTCAGGATGTGGAAGCCGCTATCGCTGCGCGCAGCACACAGCCCGCTCCAGCAACAGCGAGAGAATCCGCACCTGCGGCAGACGGCGAAACGCTCCCCGTTACACGAATCCGCGGCCTTATTGCCCAGCGCATGGCAGAGAGCGCCCACACCACCGCGCCAGTCACCCTGACCACCGAGGCGGATGCCACCGAATTTGTGGCGCTGCGCGAGCAACTGAAGGCAAGCTTCGCCCCGCGCAACCTGCTGGTTCCTGCCTACAACGACCTGCTCATCAAGCTGTCGGCTGTGGCCTTACAAGAACATCGCTTGTTGAATGCGTCCTGGCGCGATCAGGAGATCTTCATCCCCTCTACCATCAATATTGGGATTGCCGTGGACGCCGAAGAAGGGCTGATCGTTCCGGTCGTGCGCAGTGTTGAGAACAAAAGCGTGCGCCAGATTGCAGGAGAATCCCGCGCCCTCATCGAGAAAGTGCAGGCGCACAAGATCAGCTCCGAAGATTTGCAGAACGCCACCTTCACGATCACCAACCTGGGCGCGTATCAAATCGACGCCTTCACACCCATCATCCCGCCAGGACAGTGCGCGATTTTGGGTGTAGGACGCATCGCCAAGAAACCCGCTGTCTACCAAGACCAGGTCGTGCCACGTCACCGCGTGGCGCTCAGCCTCACCTTCGACCATCGTATCGTCGACGGTGGGCCTGCGGCGCGCTTCCTCAACACAATCCGCACCTATATTGAGGAACCAGCGCTTTGGCTCACAGCCTAAGCGAGGCGATGGACGTTCACTCCGCTAACCATCCGTCCGGCGCAGCGCCATGTTCGGACTCAGCAGGTAGGGCGTTAGGTGTGCGCTGAGGTTGGAGAAGGGCAGCACCTCCGGCTTGAGCTTGATGCCGAGTTTGTCCTCCATAAAATTGCGCCGAGCCTGGATACGGCCCCACGCTTCGGGGAACTGCGTAGCAAAGGCTTGGCGCATCGGCGCATCGGCAAGGGCAATGCCGTCTTCGATGTTAGTAGAGAAATAGGGGCTGTGGGTGGCAGGGATGATATCGACTTGCAGCGCCATGCCCGCGCGCAGTTCTTGGGTTGAGCCGGCAAAGATGGGCGAGTTTACCCATTCGTCAAGGTGGATGAGATGACCGGGATTTAGGCCAACGCCAAAGAAGGGATCGCCCAAATGGCGCTTGACCAGCGCATACATCTCGCCACCTGTCACCCCAATACCGACGGTACTATACCACTCGGCGACGGCTGCAAAATAGGGCTTGACCAGCCGATCCACATAGTCCTGAATGGCAGGCGGTAGCTCAGAGGCATCATGCACCAAAAAGCCGGCGCGCGCGTTCAATGCCCCCCAGACACCCAGGGCACAGGAGACGGGGTCGCCCAATTGCAGGCGGCGCATGGAGGGGCTTGCCAGCGACAACGCTGTGCGCGGGCCGGAAATGATGATGGGGTGCATGGAATGGGGAAGTCCGGGCAATTGCGCAGCGCGCATGACTTCGATTTCGGCTCTACCTGGCTGCAATGCGCGCAAGAGCCGGCGCATGGCATTGGAAATAGAGGTGGCGGAAAACTCAAAAGAGGCAAGCTGTTCCACACTATTGACTGCGCGCAGCCCGTCGGCTTCATCCATCAACCAATCGGTCACATTCAGCACCGGCTCACCTGTAAGTTGGCGCAGCATATCGACCAGGTAAGCAGGTGCGTTGATCCAAAGCGGCGCATCTGCGCCCGCATCCTCATCGAAATACTTCCAATCGACCACACCGACGCGTGTGCCCTTGCGGATGCCCATACTCCCCATGATCTCTGCCAGCGGCTTGCTGCGCGAGCGATCCTGGCCTAATAGGCTAAAAGGCTGGTAAAGCTGCACATCAAGCTCGACCGGGCTAACCGCGGCATAGTCCCAGCCTTCGTTGCCAACGAGCAGGAGAGGACGCTGCCCCCCAGCGATCAACAGCAGCGCTTCTTCAAAACGGGGATCGAAGCCTGTCAGGAAGGCAAGATTGGCCGAATGTTCACGGTCGGCATAGACTACGATGACATCGACCTGGTTGGCTTCTGCGCGTGAACGCATGGCGTTGATGCGATCTTCATATTGTGCTGCCGGAATGGAAGGCTCAACCGACGCTTCGCCATAATCGGGCAGTTCAATCTCGGCTACTTCTATCCCTTTGATGCTCACAGGTTTCACCTCAATCCTCACGTAAAGTTTTTAAGTTGGGTTGATCATTAGAAGGTGGTACGAAAGTCTGTAGGGGCTGTCTCCTACTCGTCAATCCTATACTGTAATTCTATACTGTTAGCACCGTGACATGCGCCCGAAGCTCTTTGAGCAGGGTGGCATCTGCTTCGCGCCCGGTAATCACCTGTGTGACTTTGGAGAGGGGAACGATGGTGCTGAGTGTGCTGCGACCGATCTTGCTGTGATCCGCCACTGCAATGATCTCCCTTGCCGAGTTCGCCATCGCGCGCTTGGTATGCGCCTCGTTCAATTCGGGCACCATCAGCCCACCCCGAATATCGATCCCCTCAACGCCCAGGAATATCTTATCGGCGCGGATATTCTCAAAGAAGTCTGCGGTTTCAGGCCCGACAATTGCCAGCACACCCTGGCGCAGATGCCCGCCCGCAATATAAAGCTGTATATCAGGACAGTCGGAGAGATCGGCGGCGATATTGAGCGCGTTGGTAATGACGGTGATGCGCTTGGACTTGAGAAACTTAGCCACCAGCATCGTCGTCGATCCTGCATCCAGGATCACAATCTCCCCATCCTGCACAAGGTCGGCCGCGGCCTTGCCGATCCTGCGCTTTTCCTCGACAAACTGGGTTGCCTTTGCCTGTAGCGATACCTCGAAGAAGGCGGGGTCATAGACGGTCGCCCCCCCATAGGTGCGCTGCAACGCCCGCTGCCCCTCCAAGTCAGCCAGATCGCGGCGGATCGTCATTTCTGACACGCCAAATTCCTGGGCAAGCGCGGCAACCGCGGCGAATCCCTTTTCGGTTAAGTACTGAAGAATGGCAGATTGGCGTTCGGTTGGCGGCATCATGGGCTAAATCCTTTGATAGTCAGTTTGTTCATTCTACCATTGATATTGTTTGATGCAAACAATCACGCGAGCATTTTGGGCAGTTGACATCCATTTTGGCCTGTGTTAAAGTTCAAATGAACAAAATTTGCGTTCGTTTGAACGATTCTACTTTTACGCACACCAATTTTATGTGCATACTTTTACACAGGTTGATGTAGAGAAACAAGCTTCCAGTACGTCGTCTCTGCTCCCAGGTCTCCGAGCTTCGTACCTAAGTTTTTCCAAGTATCTCTTAGGTGGCTCATCGAGAAAAATGAGCATCTACCTGCTCTTTATCTCGTCAATACTCGTCATTACTGCGCGCTACAAGTTCCCTAACCCCGCGCGCTGTGATCTTTCAAATGAAGGCAACTGCCAAAAGGAGGCACCATCATGTTAAGTCGGCGCAGGTTCTTGACTTTGACTGCTGGCTATGCGGCGGCATCGGCGTTGGTTTCGGCCTGTGTTGCGCCCGTAGCCAGTCCGAGTACAGGAAGTGAAGGAGCGAGTGCAGCACCCGGCAGCGAGGGCGTCACAGTTACCTATTGGGCGCTTGACGGGGAAAACACGGACGACAATCTCACGCGCGGCGTCGTTGAACCTTTCCAGGAACAAAACCCCGGCGTCACCATCGACCTGCAGGAGATTCCGTGGGAAGGCTACTATGAGAAGTATCAAACGTTGAGCGCTGCCGCACAGGCCCCTGACCTTGCCTTTGTCAGCGCAGCCTGGATCCAAGATTTTGCCCGTCTCGGTGTGGCGCTGAACCTCGACCCCTATGTAGAAAAGACCGGCGTTTTTGGCCCGGAGGATGCCGATAAGTACTTCCTCAATACCCTGGACGGGCTGCGCTACCCCGGCACCCAGGGTTCGCTCTATGCAGTTCCCTACGAGTGGGTGACGATTGTCTTCTATTACAACAAAGACATCTTTGATGCAGCGGGCGAGGCCTATCCCACCGATGATTGGACCTATGACAACGTGTTGGAAGCGGCCCAACGTCTGACCGTCAGCTCCGGCGACCGCATTGACCAGTATGGTATGATCTCGCATTGGGATTACGATGTGATCGATTCGTCAATCCATGCCAACGGTGGCAGCATCCTCAATGAGGATTACACGGAAGCCGCGCTCGATACTCCAACCAATATCGACACGATCCAGTGGTGGGTCGATCTGATCCAGGAGTACAAGGTTGCACCGCTGCCCGCCGAATTTGGCGAGGGCAACGCAGTCGACTTCTTTGCTTCTGGTAGGGCCGCAATGGCGATTCTCGGCGTTTGGGGAATTGAAACCTTCCGCCCAGATGCCAAATTCAACTGGGATATCGCCATGCTGCCGGTGGGCAAGGAGAAGCAGACCGGGGTACAATGGCCGAACCAGCTCGCCATTGCCGCCAAGACGGCACACCCCGACGAAGCCTTTGATTTCGCCATGTTCACCATTCGCCCCGACCGGCCTGCCGACACCGTCGGTATCGGCAAGGTGCCGGTGGTCAAAGAACTGGCCTATTCCGAAAAGTGGTTGGAAGCCGGGAAGGCTCCTGCGCATAAGGATGCCATTCTCAAGATGGGTGATTTGAATGTGCCGTTGGAGTTTGGCTTCCGCTGGACAGAATGGCGCGACGCGATGAACCAGGAATTGCAATTGAGCTATCTGGGCGAACGTTCGGTGGATGAGTCGGTAGCAGCCGCGCACGCGGCCATCCAAGCTATCCTGGATCGCCCCTAAGTTCGCTAGAAGCTGTTTGAGCGGGTGTCATGACACAAACGTTACAGACGAGTACTCTTGCACTAAACAACCGCCGGCGCAATCGCATCCGTGAGGTTGCGCTGGCTTATCTCTTTCTTGCGCCCACGTTGATCGGGCTTCTCTTCTTTTCGCTTGGCCCTGTCATCGCTGGATTCCTGATTAGTTTTACCAACTGGAATATTCTGCTCCCCCCGCAATGGGTGGGGGCAGAGAATTACCGGGCATTGGTGGAGTTGGACCTGCCGCGCAAGGTGCTGTCGAACACTGTCTATTACACGGTGATCAACGTCCCCTTGAACATGACCGTCGCCCTGGCCGTTGCCATGCTGCTCAACCAAAAGCTGCGCTTTGTCTCCCTCTACCGCGCCGCCTATTTCCTGCCGGTTGTCTCATCAACGGTGGCCGCGTCCTTGATCTGGACGTGGCTCTTTAGCCCGAACTATGGCCCAATCAACTACTTCCTGGAAGGCATCGGCATCCCAGGCCCGACCTGGCTGGGAAGTACGACGTGGGCCATGCCCGCGGTCATCATCATGAGCGTATGGAAGGGCTTTGGCACAAACATGCTCATTTTTCTTGCGGGTCTTCAGAGTATTCCGCAAGAACTAGAGGAAGCGGCGATGATCGACGGGGCCAACCGCTGGCAGCGTTTTTGGAATGTCACCTGGCCCTTGCTCACACCGACAACCTTCTTCGTCCTGGTCATCTCCTGCATTGCCTCCTTTCAGGTCTTTGAACAGGTCTTTATCATGACGGATGGTGGCCCGGCCTATGCCACCACGGTATTGGGGTTGTTTATCTATTTGAACGCCTTTCGCTATAACAATATGGGCTATGCGGCTGCGGCTGCGTATGTACTTTTTGCCATCATCATGGTGATCACGCTCGTCCAATTTAGATTTCAGGAACGATGGACCAATTACGATCTGTAGGCGGGGGCGCGACGCTGGCTCCCCCGGTATCAAGCCGGTTTCGCCGCCGCGCCGCTGTGAACCTTGTGCAAGGCTTGCTCATGCATGGCCTGGTCTGGATTGGGGCCATTGCTATGGTCATGCCTTTTCTATGGATGCTCTCGACCTCACTGAAAGGCCAGAGCGCGTCTGTCTCCTATCCACCACAATGGATTCCCCGCCCGGCCCATTGGAGCAACTATGTTGACGTTGTCCAAAGTTTCCCCTTTGGCATCTTTGCGTATAACAGTCTCAAGATTGCCATTCTCGGAACCATAGGCCAACTGATCTCGACCTCATTCGCGGCTTACGCCTTTGCGCGCATGAACTTTCCGGGTCGCCAGACCATCTTTTTTCTGCTGCTGGCCACGTTGATGATCCCCGGTCATGTGACGATGATCCCCACGTTTATCCTTTTTAATGCATTAGGGTGGGTAAACAGCCACTATCCGCTTTTTGTTCCGGCGTGGTTTGGCGGCGCGTTTGGCACCTTTCTGATCCGCCAATTCTTCCTGACCCTTCCCCAAGATTACAGCGATGCCGCCGCGATTGATGGAGCGGGTCACTTCCATATCTTTACGCGCATCTATGTGCCGCTCGCCAAGCCCGTTTTGGCAACGCTGGCGCTCTTTGTCTTTATGAACCACTGGAATGAATTCCTGCTGCCGGTCATCTATCTGACGGACCAAGACAAGATGACGCTGACCGTGGGGCTTTCGTCATTCCGGCTGCAATATAGCACCCTCTATCATTACCTCATGGCGGGCACGTTGTTGAGCATTATCCCCATTCTGGTTCTCTTTGTGGTGCTGCAAAAATATTTCGTACGGGGCATTGTCATGACGGGCATCAAAGGATGATCCATCATGCCGGCCCTACCTTCCTTGACTACACGCTTCACCAGCTAGGGAACTGAGAATGGCCGATCGGGTAGATTTCACAACGCTCACCACGTTGTGGCAGGAGTATGAAGGGATGCCGCGGCAGCTAGCGTGCCGGGCAACGACAACCGAGCAATGGGACGCCTGGCGTGAACGGCTGCACGCGAAGTTGGTGGAACTCTTGGGCGGGTTTCCAGCCACAAAAGCCCCCCTACAGCCAGTGCTGCTTGAGACGCGCGAGCTACCGGAGTACCGGCTTGAAAAGGTTGCGCTCCAAAGTGAGCCGGGCATCTATATCCCTTGTTATGTGTTGATCCCACACCAGGTCGCGCCCCCCTATCGCCCTGTGATTGCGCTGCATGGTCATGGCAGTGGGGGAGCCGCGCATCTGCTCGGTCTGACGCGCAATCAGGCAACGCGCGCGGAAGAACTGGCGCATATTGAGGCGCACAACTATGATTATGCCCACCAGTTGGCGCGCCGTGGGTTTATGGTCTTTGTGCCCGAACAGCGGGGTTTTGGCGAACGCATGGAGGATCATGCCGGGCTGGTCAATGGCTCAGAGATGTGGCAAAGCTCCTGCCGCGCGCTGGCCTTCAATGCCATGCTGATGGGCAAGACGGTGCTAGGGATGCGGGTATGGGATGTCATGCGCACGCTGGATTACATCGCCAGCCGTCCAGAAGCCACCACGGGGACGGTGGGCTGTGTGGGGCTGTCCGGGGGAGGAACGACGACACTTTATGCAGCCGCCCTGGACCCTCGCATCACTGCCGCAGTGATCAGCGGCGCATTTAGCAGCTTCCGCACCTCGATCATGTCCACGATCCATTGCGAGTGCAATTACGTCCCCAATATTCTACAATATGCGGAGATGGCGGATATTGCCGCCTTGATCGCACCCCGCGCCCAACTCGTCGAATCTGCCCTACAGGACCCCATCTTCCCGGTCGATGAAGCCAAAGCCGCATGCCAGGAAGTTGCCCGTGTCTATGCCTTGTTGGGCGTACCGGAACGTTTTGACCAGGACATCTTTGAAGGCGGGCATCGCTTTGGCGGCAACAAGGCATTCGATTGGTTTGCGCGCTGGTTGTAATTTGGCGGCAATGTCATAAACTTGTAATAGACTGAGGCGAATTTTACCCTCCCGGAAGCTGGGGAGCCCATTGGGCGCGGGAGGGTTTCCAGTGACATGATTTTTATAATGCGATACTGATAATGGAGTAAAGGGAGAGAAGTAAATGGCTGAGTTACGCGATCATCTGGTACAACCCTATACCGGCATCGCTGACGTGAAACGTGTGGGGCTGGCAGTGGAAGAATGTGCCGAGCGCGTGGGGCGCTTTGGCTATGTCTCCAAGCAGCTTATGCTGGTACAGGCAGGGAAGATGACGGCTGTTGCCAACTGGGAATTCAAGGCCGCGGTGGGGCGTCAGCTCTGGGAGTCTGCGCTGCATTGGGGCATCTGGCGCGACCGCATTGGCGAACTGCGCGCCCATGAACATCTTATCGAACGCAACGCCGAAGGGGCGCTTTACGATCTCTTTCAGGAACTTTTGTACAGCCGCGATGATGCCGAGTTTGCGGTGGGGCTGTATGGCGTGATTCTGCCGGCCTACCAAGAGGCGCTGCTTCGCTACCGGACGGAGACAAACCCGCTGGTTGACCAGCCGACAGTACGTGCAGTCAGCCATGTACTCTTAGACCTTGAGGGCCATCTCGCCTTTGGTCAAAGTGTGTTAGATGCCCTGACACCGGTGGACGCCCCGGAACTGGCGGCTTGGCGCGATCACCTGACACAGTATTTGGAAGCTGCCGGGGGCATTGATGGTACGCAGAAGGTACGCCCAACCTTCGAGCTGCCCGCGCCGCGCAGCGACGGTGACTATCGCATTGCGCCCTCTTTTGCCCGCGATCAGCGTTTCCAGACCTCCTTGCCCAAGATCAGCCCCTACAGCGAAGAAGAGATACCGGAACATCTGCTTTCCAAGATGTGGGTGCGCTCGCAGGAGATGACCGCTGCCGAGCTTTGCGCGTCGGTGCTCTTTGAATGGGAGGAACTCCCCTACGAGGGCTGTGTGGATTTGGCGCGGCACTGTTGGGACGAAACCCGCCACAGTCTTTTTGGTCAAGCTGCGCTGGAGGAGGAGGGCATCCCGCTTGAAACATTGCCCAGTTGGGTAGGCTATGCCAAACATACGCTGCCTGTCCCGCCGCAAAAACGCTATTCCCATTTGGCGATTGCCACCGAAGGCGGGGTGATGGCCTATCCGGGCGGCAAGCGGGGCGAATGGGAATGGTGCAAGGACTTGGCACAGCACCCCTTGATGACGACCTATCAGGATTTCGACTGGGCGGACGAAGTGACCCATGTGCGCTATGGGCGCGAGTGGTTGGTGCGCTTTTTCTGCAAGGGAGATCGGACGCGCGCACAGGCGATGGCAGATGAAACGGTCGCCGAACGCAAGGCCTACTATGAGCAATTTACGCAGGCGGACCCATCCAGGCCGATCGATACACGCACGTCGGAATAGCAGGAGAGCAATGTAGCAAGGGAGAAATGACCAGCCTGCATAGCTATCATGCAGGCTGGTTTTACATTCTTACCGATCGGTTTTAGGCGATGCCAATTACATTGCACTACAGCAGCACAGAGCTACCTACCGACTTGCTGCCGGATGCTTCAGGAACGTCGGCTTCTTCCTCAGTCGGGACAATCGATTCGGGGTGCGGGTTTCCATTCACATCAACATGGCGAACCACTTCGGCCCGCTCGGCTGGCGGCAGCCCTGCCTCGTCCATCACGGCGCGCCCATCTTCTACAAATCTTGCACGCAAGGTGGCATCCTCTGCCAAGCGGCGCAGCAGCGCCTGGATACGCTCGTTCATCTAGGTCCCTCCTTTAAGCTATACCACTTCTCTCCTACCTGTGGCTAAGTCTACAGGCAGAAATCAATGGTTCTGTAAGGGATCCCCACACTCAATCCGACGACTTATGGACGGCTAGCGGATGACGAGCAAACGGCAGTGCGCGACAGTTCATGGTCAAAGTGAATCATGCCGCGCATTCTCGCCTGTCTCCACATAGCTTGCCCCCTACCCTAACGGCAGGTATACTATGCCCTGAATGGTACTTTCCGGTGGCAAAAACAGCGAGCACATGTCTAACGCCTCATTAGCTGCGCCCTCATCTCATGCACCACACCCTATTACCCAGGTCTGGTTAATGGAGGGTTGGCGCGTCCTGCAAAACGGTCTGCCACGCGAGATCCCAACGGGCCAACCGCGTGCCCTGCTCACCTACCTGCTGCTTCAACCGAATTATGCCGCGCTGCGCTCCATGCTCGTCGAAGAGCTTTGGCCCGATGTGCCAGCCGATCGGGGACGACGTTATTTAAGTGATGCCCTCTACCGCCTGCGCCGCGCACTGGACCCCGCGCCCATCCTTGCCGATGCCGAGCAGATTGCGCTGGATATGGCACATGCGTGGTGGTGCGATGTCTGGGCGTTTTATGCTGCCGCAACAAGCGCAGACCTCATGCAGCGCGCGGCGAGCATTGAGCATTTTGCCCCCACCCTGGCGCTCGAAATCACCGATCATTGGATCCTTGTACAACGCGTCCGCCTGCAAGAGCGTTTCGTACAGACCGCGCTCGAAGTAGCCGCCGCGGCGGAGAGTGCCCACGACGATGCACGCGCAGAAACTGCCTACCATCGCGCGCTTGCCATCGATCCACTCCTAGAGTCGGCCCATCGCGGCCTCATGCGCACGCTTGCCCGCAGCGGGCAACTGGCCGCGGCGCTGGAACATTATGACAAGCTGGTCGACCGGCTTGAGCGAGAGATTGTCGTACCGCCAAGCCAAGAGACGCGGGAGCTTGCCGATCAACTCTTCCAGGAGCTAGACCTTGCGCGCCGGCGCGCCGAGACACGCACCATCCGGCGACTCGTCGGGCGTGTGGAGGAACGCAGCCGGCTGCTCACCGCACTGGACAGCGCCCGCGCAGGCAGGGCAGGGCTGGTCGTCCTGCTCGGCGAACCAGGCATCGGTAAGACAGCGCTCCTGCGTGACCTGGCCCATGCCGCCGATTGGCGCGGCTGGCAAATTCATTGGGGCGTCAGCCAGGAAGGTGTCTCGCCCGCGCCCTATGCCCCCCTGACCAGCGCCCTCCATGACGCCCTGCCCGAACCGCGCGCCGCGCAACTGGCAGCGAGCCTACCGCCCATCTGGCATGACCTGTTGGCACGCGTCCTCCCCTCGCTGCAGCGCCCAAGCGCGCTGCCTGTGGCTGCGTTTGAGCCAAGACGCTTGCCGCAAGCGCTCGCCCAACTGCTCCACACGCTGCAAGAGATCGCGCCCCTGCTGCTCCTGCTCGACAATGTGCAATGGGGCGATCCGGCGCTTTGGCAGCTCTTAAACGAACTCACCCCGCTGCTGCGCCTCCAGCGCACCCTGCTCGTCTTGAGCGCGCAAACCGATGCGCTGCAAGCGGATCCCTCGATCTGGACGCAGTTGGAGACGTGGGATCGCGAAGGAATGGCCGAAATCATCGCATTAGACGGTCTTTCCCCGGCAGCGCTTGGCGAACTGGCGACGCTGCACCATCACCCGCTGTCGCAGGAGACACAGCCGCCCCCACTTACGCGCAAACAGGCTGACGCGCTGCATACCGCCAGTGGAGGGAATCCGCTGTTGACGTTAGAAATTTTGGCGGCAGGCACGCCCCATGCACTCCTGGAGAGTCGTCCCGCCATTGCCACATTGGTTGCCCAGCGGCTCCATCGCCTCTCATCTGACGCACGCCAAGCAGCCGAACTAGCTGCGGTTCTTGGCTCACAAGTGATCTATCACCAGTGGGAAGCCCTCTGGCAAGCGGAAAATCCCTATGGGGGTGAATTGGCCTCCTCTGCTGCCGAACTTGAGCGCGCCGAAGTGCTCCAGATCAATCGCAGCGGCTATACCTTTGCCCACGACACACTCCATGCCGCGGCATTGGCCGAAATGGAACCGCACACACGCCGCCGCCGCCATATCACAGCGCTCGCCCTGTTAGAAGGATCAGAGCAAGGGCAGCCCACCGATCTATTGCGCTTGCTCTATCACGCGCAAGGGGCAGAGAATCGGCCTGCAATTGCCCGTTATGCGCTTTGTGCCGGTGAACAGGCGTTGACAGCTTTCGCTTTTGCTCGCGCCGAAGCCCACTTCACGCTCGCATTGGCCCATCTTCCCGAAATGCACGACCCGGCTGACCCCAGCGACCGCACAGATCAACCTGTACATCAACACTACACCGCTCTCTTGGGGCGCATCCAAGCACGCCACATCATGGCATTGCGTGACGGCCAAGCTGCCGACATCGCCGCGCTCTGCGCCCTCCCGCTAACACACAGCCAGCAGACTGCAGCGCTGACGAGACAGGCTGAATATCAACTGGCGATCGCCAGCGTAGATGCGGCGCAGGAGAGCGCGCAATCCGCTTTGGCGATGGCCGATCGGCTGGAGCCAGGGCAAGCCGCCGAACTTCACCTGCTCATGGCGCGCATTGCGCGTGACCGCAGCGATCTACAGGTTGCCCAAGAGCAGTTGACCACAGCCCGAAGCATCTACCAGGAAACTGGCGATGGCTGGGGTGTGGCAATGACCACCGATCTGTTGGGCGGGTTGGCCTGGGATCAAGGAGTCTACGAACGGGCGGCACAGATGCACGCGCAAGCGGCTGACGCCTTTCAAACGCTGGGGGATCAACTGCATGAAGCGCAGTCGCTTAACAATTTGGGCAGCACCTATTGGGAACTCGGTCGCTATGCCGATGCGCGCGCCACGCATGAACGCAGCATCCTGGTCTGTCGCGAATTGGGCAATAAACTGGGCGAAGGCGACAACATTGACAATTTGGGGGGAGTGGCCTGGGTTCTCGGCGACTATACCCTCGCCCTGCGCCAATACCGCGCTGCGCTCGATTTGCGCGAATCGGTCAATGATCTCTGGGGCGTTGCCATCAGCCTCAGCAACCTCGCCAGCACCTATCGCATGCAAGGGGCCTATGCCGAAGCACTCGACTATTATCAACGTTCGCTGCCCCTCTACGATCAGACAGGACGCAAACGCAGTAGGGCCTATGTCATCGAAGGCGAAGGGCTAACGCTGTTGGCATTAGGACGGCTGGAGGAAGCCTGGGCGCGGTTGCAGGATGCATTCGCCCTACGCAGCGAAATTGGCGATCGCACCCACCTGATCGAAATCCACGCCGCCATGCTGCACGCGGCCCTCGCGCGCAAAGATCATCCCCAGGCCACCACCCACTGCGATTCCCTGCTCGCACTGCTTGAGCCAGGCGACCGCGCATCGCTGCGCCAGCAAGCCTACTTTGCCCAGTTTAGCCTCGCCGCTGCGCTGGACGAAAGCGAAAAAGCCGCTCGCGCCCTGGCGTTGGCCTTAAGAGCGCAGGCGGAGATGGCTTCGGCGTTGCCCCCTGCCGACCGGGAGCGATTTCTCCACAACGTCCCCCTGAATCGCGATCTGGCCCAGGCCGCGCAACGCTATTGCCAAAGCGAAACGGTCATGCTGGGTTTGGGCAAGCAGGTCAAGCGCGTGACCTGGAGCCTGATCGAAGCAGAAGATTCACTTATTGAAGATGAAACTGCGCGCCGTCGCCATGTGATGAATCGCCTATTGGCGCAAGCGGCGGCGCAAGGAGTCACGCCAACGCATGACCAATTGGCAGCGAGTTTGGGCGTGAGTCGCCGCACGATCCTGCGCGATTTGGCGGCCCTGCAAAATATGCCGGAGGAGGACAGGCCCCAAACCGAGCTCTGATCTTGCCCTCTAGTTATCCTCTCTCAGCACCCCTTCATCTTCCGCGTCACACTTTCCAGGGTCTTTCGAAACCCTTCCGACAGTCGTTCGACAGCCCTTTGTTATGCTGATGTCACAAGCAATCACGCATCCACGCCAGCGATAACCGCTGCCCACCATCCAGGAGATCAGCACGTGGAACAACGATTCGCCTTTGTCCTACGAATCTGGCTGACCGAATCGCTGCCACGCGCAGGGCGCAAGGCTGATTCTCTGCGCGGCACCCTACAAGCAGTCAATTCAGCCGAACTGCTCCATTTTACCTCGCTGCGCCAACTCAACGATCTGATTGAAACGGCGCTGCACCCAAATGATTCATCGACAGACGGTTCATCGACAGACGATTCATCGACCACGAATTCCATGTCAACCGACAGGCCATAGGGTTGTTTGACAAACACATGGGTGCAAACTCACATCCCTACCTAGCGCTCACAGAATCGTGAGCCTCTGCTTGCAACGCATCCTCGCGCCAATCTCGCACCTCAAAGGAGAGCACCAGCAGCAGGAAGCCAAACATCAGCGCATAGATGCCGATCAGCCAGATTAAGGCAACTGCACCAGGCCCAGGCAAGACTACGAGCAGGATGCCAAAAATGACCGAAGCAGCCCCGGCGAGGCCCAGCAGCCATTCTCCTTCAATCTCCTTGCGCAGCCGGATGGCCGCCGCGATCTCAAGGATCCCCGACAACACTGCCCAGGCTGCGATCACGTAGAGGAGTACAAAGACCGTAATGCCGGGCCAGAGCAACGTCACCGCGCCTGCGGCAATGCCCGCCAATCCTGTTACGATCATCATCCACCATCGATCACTCTCCCCATGCGCGACAATGCCAACGATCACCGCAAAGATGCCATCCACCAGCGCATAGGCACCAAACAGCAGGATAAGCGCGGTGAGGGTCATCTCCGGCCATACAAATGCCGCGATCCCCAAAAGAATCGCAGCCACGCCGCGGATAGCTAACACCCACCAGTTTCGGGACAGTAAAGCGATCATAAGCTTGGTACTCCTTTACACGATGATTGGCTTTGTTTGAGCAGACGCGATGTATGCAGACTGAGTGTAGATAGTGCCATCCTAACATTCATTTCGATACGAATGATGTAAATTGTATTGCGAATGGCGCTTTTCTCATTTGATTTATTGCCTATCCACACCTACGATTAATCAATGACCGCTAAGTAATAGCTGCGATTACCTACCTTGATTCAAACGTTCACGATCTCTGGAGACCTATGCTTCATCAATCGCTGCCTCTATCGCTTCGCCAACTGCTTCGCCCACTACTTCCTCTCCTATTTTCATGCATGCTGCTCGCACTGCCCTATGCAGACGTTCAAGCTGCGCCGATGCAGCAGCAGAGCGCGACATCCTATCAGGGCATCGTCAATAGTACGGCCAATATCCGCAGCGGGCCAGGGCTTGAATTCCCGGTGATTGGTCAGGCGCGCGAGGGGCAAATTGTCACAGTGACCGCTTGTAATGAGGATTGTAGCTGGCTGCAACTCGACACAGGCAATTGGATAGCTGCCTTTTTGGTCGATCTCGTCGTTTCACCGGATAGTTCGGGGAGTGGGCGACGGAGCAACGATCTGATCGATCCAGATGATCTTGTGATCGACGAACCATCGGAAGCCGCGCTTGAAATCGTCGAGCAGATCCTCTCCTACACAGGACTCCCCCAATCCTTCGACGTATACAGCGCCAATATTTACAACGCCGCTGCCGCTATGGTAGACGGAAAGCGTGTAATCCTCTACGACCCGCAGCTCATCACGGACATCGAAAGCGTCACCAATCACAACTGGCCTGCGGTCAGCATCCTGGCGCACGAAATCGGTCACCACCTGGCCGGTCACACATTGGCGGATGAGTTTGTCATGGAATTCGAGCTAGAGGCAGATTACTTTTCGGGCTTCGTGCTCAACAAGATGGGGGCGACAGTAGAGGAAGCCCAGTCGGTCATGAGCTTGCTGCGCGACCACCCGAACATGGAGAAGCACCCGCCCCAAGCGCAACGCCTGGTGGCAATTGAAGACGGATGGCAAGAAGCAGCGCGGCAGGCGGGAATGGCGGCGTGGGAGCCGCCACTTACGGCTTCTGAGGAAGTGTCCACCATTCGAAGGGAGCAATATGCTCCCTCGATTGTCGATCTATCCAGAGCGGTTCAGACGCTCAATGCAAGCTATTTGCCTTCGGCATCGTCGGCATCTATCTACCCAACGGCTAGTCTCCTACCGGCTCTGCCACTGGCATCTCCTCGCGCGCGCTCAACCCGGCGCGGCGCATCGACGGTTGGGCAAGCGCATAAAAGGCAGTCACAAAGTAGAGCGCAGCCCCCAACAGGTAGACCATTCGTACATCTACCAGATCCGCCAACGCGGCCAACAACAACCCCGATATCATAAAGGCAAACATAGAAAGCATCTGCCGCGTGGCATAGACTCGCCCCAACACGCCCCCTTCTACCGTGGATTGAAGCAGCGAATCCTGTGCAACATCGCGCACCGCCATAGGCGGCCCAGAGATCAACAGGATGAACATGGCAAACCATATGTTGGTGCTCAGTGCATAGGCAAGCGTAAGCAGCGCCATCAGCAAAGCATTGACGATGATGACCCATCCAGGCCGTTTCGCCAACCGGCTGGCAAAGGCAACCGCCAGCGCAGCACCGGCCAAATTACCGCCAAAGTAAATCGCGTTCTGATAGCCCCAGAATTCCTCGCTGGCTTGTAGAGATTGCGTCGTGAAGGCCAGCATCAGCGCCGCTGTCCACACACCGTGAGGCCAATGCTCCAGAAACTCCATGGTGATCAGCGAGCGCGCCAGATCGTGGCGGCGCAGGTAGGCCATGCCATCGCGTATGGAGCGTAAAATCGGGTCGGGCGCACTTCGTACATGCGTGAGAGCAGGAACATCCGCCAGCCGAATACGCGCCACCAATAGCGCAGCAAGCAGAAAAAGCGCCAGGTCAATGCCAACAATGGTAGCAAGGCCCGTATAGAGGATCAACAGCCCACCTACGCCATAACCGATGCCCAACACTCCATAATTCGTGCTGTTCACCAGGCTGTTAGCATGGACGATTGCGTTTTTCTCCACAAGCGTCGGAATCATTGCCAACAGCGCCGGCTTGTAGAAGGCATCTGCAATCGCCAGCCCTGCCACGACGATGTAGATTGCCCACACATTTAATGCGGCATCGCCTGCCAAAAAGAGCGAAAGCCCCACCAATAGCGCCCTAGCCAACTCCACAACAATGAGCACCAGTTTGCGCGGATAGCGGTCAACCAGCGCGCCTGCAACAGGCCCCAGCAAAATATGCGGCAATGAGTTTGCAACCAGCACGCCGCCCGCCTGCAACGTGGAGCCGGTCTGGTCGAAGATGACCACCATTACACCGATTTTGTACAGTTGTACAGCCAGCGTCGATGCGATCTGCGCCAACCACAAATAGACAAAAGAACCTTTTCGCAGCAAACGAATATACATCAGTCGTAATCGTTCCTCTACACATGACTTATACAACCGCGCCTAGCTCGGCAGCAGCCCACAGCTTCGCCAGGGAGTTGTTTATCCTCCGCCGGTTCCCCAATCGTACCAGCGGCCGCGCCAAAAAGCCATCTCAACGAGCTGCATTGAGACACTCTTTCGCAATTTGCCGGATATTCTATTGTACTGGGTGGATCGTTAAGGGGTAATTTGGTTATGCGGCAGAGTTCTCTAACTGATGCAAGGGGTACACAAGCAGATACCTGGCAATGGGCTGTTAGGCTTCTTGCCAGGTATCTAGACTACTTCACGCATTCTATATGCCTCCGAATTGCACATTTAGGTCTTCCTAAATTAGCTCCTTATTCCAGTTTGGTGCTGATTGTAGTCAAACACACAAAGTGGATACTCTTACTGCTTGTACTAGAGCCTTTTTACAGGACTACCCGTTATGGAGACTCATAGCTTACGTGCTTCCTAGTATGACACGTTTCGGCGGATTTGCTATATATCCTTGCATAGAGACGGATATACTCTTAGGATATACATTCCATTGCGTAGACGGCTAGAGTGAAAAGGTCGCCAGCAGTTTGTCACATGCCTGCTCACACTGGCGGCAGGCTTTGGCGCACACCCGGCAATGTTCATGCATCTCAGCGTGCTGTTCGCAGATCGCTGCGCATGTGCGACAGGCCGTTTGGCACGCTTCCACCTGGTGGAAGATCAGGCGCTCGTCGGGTTTCGTCTGGCGCATCAAGATATGGCCTGTCGCCTCGCAGATATCGGCACAATCAAGGTTCGTGCGAATACACTGGATAAGTTGCTGTACCATCTCCTCTGCCAGACACGCATCCGCACAAGCAGTACAGGTGCTTGCACAGCTTATGCAGTTCTCGACGCACCATGTGAGTTCGTCAAAGGGAAGTGTATTGGGGTAGGGATGGGTCTTTAGCATCTGCTGGATCGCTTGGCTGATCGTAAGCTCTGCCTGCATGATTCTACTCCTTCCATCGACCGCCACACGCGAGGCATGGGCTCAATACGCACAAGCGTGGCTTTAGCCTTGAGAGAAGTCGCTGTCGCCTACTCCGCGACTTCCAACTCATTTCGCACACCTCTGACATTCTTGGTATCGCGAATAAATTCGTCCACGATGCTGATATCGTCATCGTCCAGGACTGTGCCGCGTAGATAGACAATGCCATTGCGTACATAGACACGGATATTTTCAAGATGGCTCGTTTCGCTGTTATAGCGCAAAGCTCTGCGAAGATCATCCTCTAGGTCAGAGTCATTATCATCAACCCGATCCGGGAAATTTTCGACTTCAAGATCGCCATCGTCGCCGTCAATGCTCGATGCGAAGCCCGCCGCAATTTCGACCCCTTGCAGGTCATCACTGGGGATAACAGGCGGGTCCGTGGGCGGATCCCAGACCAAACCCTGGTCCATCGCCATTTGCACATTGTTCGTGCTGCCATCGGTGGTTCCAGTATCTATAATATCGCCGAGGCTGTCATCGCCTTCCATTTCGTCCTGCAATTCGAGGATCTCCTCAAGGCTCACTTCGACGACTGGCGGATCAGTCGGATCACCCCACTGGCTTTCACGGTCACCGGCAAGGCTGCCGACACGATCAGTGGCCCAGGTATTATCGCGGTTATCACGCTCTTGCTGATTGCGACGGGAATCTTGCTTTGTCATCGCTCTTCTCCATTTCCAAATACAGTATTTCTGAGTACAGTTGCTAGGGTGGCAACCACGGTCTTAATACTGTTCACCAGCATAGCAGACTGTATACAAATGAACAGCCGTAGAGATACACCCTACAGACATATTCAAAGATAGAGTGACTATCAAACGCATACACCGCTTGCCTGTGCAGCCATCAATCTCCCCCATATCGGAAACCTAGCCGCACAACGCGACGTATAGGGCTTGGAGCGCAAGAGCGCAATTGTAGGACAGCCATACGCACGTTGGAATCAAGGCCATGAACCCACTTCAAGCCACACAATCCCCCCCAATCGACGAGTTATTATCAACAAAACTCACTGTCCCTCGTTTGCGCGCACCGTTGGTGACACGTCCATCGCTGCTTGCGCGCCTGGATGAGGGATTGGATCGAAAGCTCACATTGCTCTCTGCTCCCGCCGGCTTTGGCAAGACAACGCTTGTGAGCCAGTGGTTCGCCACGCGCCGCCAAGACCCAACAGGCTTGCCCAGGGCATGGGTGGCGCTGGATGCTGGCGACAACGACCCTGTTCGCTTCTGGCGTTATCTCCTGAGCGCGTGCCAATCGCTTGACTCCGCCTTAGGCCAGGGAAGCATGGCCTTGCTCAAAAGCCCGCAGCCTTCTTTTGAGGCGGCTCTCACCCTCTTTATCAATGACATGGCCCAATTGAGTGGGCGTTATATTTTGGTGTTGGAAGATTACCATTTCATCGCCTCGCCACAGATTCACGAATCGGTACTCTTTCTGCTCGACCATCTTCCCGACACGCTCCATCTCATGATATTGACGCGCCAAGACCCGCCGCTCCCCCTGGCGCGGCTGCGTACACGCCATGAACTCAACGAGCTAGGCGCTGCGGATTTACGCTTTTCTCTTGCCGAAACGCAGGCGCTTTTGCAGCAGGCCATTCCCGTTCCCCTCTCTGCCGACGCCATCGCACGTCTGGATGCGCGCACAGAGGGATGGGTCGCCGCGCTGCGCTTGGTCGTGCTTGCGCTCCAGGGCCGGCGTAATCCGACGGAGATCGAAGCCTTTCTGACCACTTTTAGCGGTGGACATGGGCATATCGTCGAATATCTTGTAGAAGAGGTACTCCATGCCCAACCAGAATCCATCCAGGAATTCTTATTGCGAACCTCTTTCCTCAACCGCCTCGCGGCCCCTCTCTGCGATGTAGTCACCGGCAGGCAGGACAGCGCCCGCCTTCTGGAAGAGATGGAGCGGGCCAATCTCTTCTTGACCTCGCTGGATCTCGCCTCCCGCGATGGGACGGAGCGCTGGTATCGCTATCATGGACTTTTCGCCGAAGCCATGCGCCATACGGCAAACCGCCGGATGGATCAGGCCGCGCTGAATGCGTTGTTCGAGCGCGCAAGCCGCTGGTATGAAGCGCATGGCCTGCTTGGCGAGGCGGTAGAAGCCTCGCTTGCCACCCGCGCCTTTCCGCGCGCGGTCGAGTTGCTCGAACAGATCATCGTTCCCCAGCTTATGCAAAACCAGTTCCACACGTTGCGGCGATGGATCGAGCAGTTGCCCGCAGAGGAGTTGGTCGCACACCCACAGCTCTGCATGACCTATGCGATTGCGATCCTCTTTACCTCGGATCGCGCTGCGCCCCAGACCCACGAACTCCTAGAGCCGCCGCTGCAAATGGCCGAAAAAGCATGGCGCGCAGAGGAGAACCGGCCCAAGCTTGGCGAGTTGATGGCGTTCCGTTCCCTCGTCTCCTGGTTCCGGCCCAACCTCATGCAATCTCTTGCCGAGGCGAGAGAGGCACTTGCGCTGCTGCCGGAAGAAAATGTGCAGTGGCGCGGGATTAGCCTCATCTTTGTGGGGCTGGAAGAACTGTTGAAGGGCCAACTGCATGACGCGCGCCAAGAACTGCTTCTGTCGCTCGAATTGAATCAGAAGGCAAACAACACCTATGGCATCCTCGATACGCTGCTCTTGCTGGCGCGTGTCTGTGCCGAGCAGGGAGAGCTACGGCAAGCGGCCCGCTATTACGAACAGGTGCTTGTTGACCTCGAACAGAAGCCAATGGCTCGAGAAGGAGCGCAAACCCGCCGCGGTCGGGCTTTGGCTGGCCTAAGCCAACTGGAGTTGGAATGGAACCGGCTCGAAACCGCCGCACATTATGCCTCCCAGGCGCTTGATATCGGCCATGCGTACGCAGAAGCGGAGACGCGCGCCCAAAGCACGCTTCTCCTGGCGCAGATAGACCAAGCGCAAGGCAAGCATCAGCAGGCACAAGAACGGCTGCACGCGCTCATCGCCCAGACCAAACAGCCACACCTTCTACGCGAGATACAAGGCTCCCAAGCGCGGCTTGCTCTGGCAGCAGGGCATCTCGCCGAGGCACGCCGCTGGGCTGAAACTCCCGCAAGCCAGCCCCTTCCTCGTATTCAAGAAGAGGCCGAGGCACTCATCCATGCCCGCCTGCATCTGGCGCAGAACCAACCTGAACAGGCCCTTCACCACCTGCACCAATGGCAAGCCGATGCACAGGAAAATGGACGCGTACGCGCGCGGATCGAGATGCTGATCTTGGCAGTGCTCGCCGCCCATGCGCGCAAAGAGCAGTCCCACGCCAAGCAGATGCTTGTGCAAGCGTTGGCATTGGCGCAGCCGGAGGGCTATCAGCGGCTTTTCCTGGATGCAGGTGAGCCAATGGCGGAGTTGCTGCGGAGTCTCCTACGCGAACTCGATCAAGACGCGCTGGTTCTCTATGCACGCGGCCTCCTGCTCGCCTTTGCCGAAGAAAAGCCAGTGGGAGAGGAAGCGCCACCTGTAGATTCGGCCCTGCTGATCGAACCCCTGAGCGCACAGGAACGCCGCGTTCTGCGCCTGCTGGCAACCGATCTCTCGAATCCAGAGATTGCCGATGAATTGGTTGTTTCGCTCAACACCGTCAAAACCCACGTCAAAAACATCTACGGCAAGCTAGCCGTCCACAGCCGCGCCGAGGCACGCGATGTAGCCCGCCAGCTCAAGCTGATCTAGGCCGCTGCCATAACCCCAACATCTCCATACCGTATAGGCATCACCCACCCAATCACCCACAACGGGTGATGCCGGTTCCCCTCTTTGCCCACTACCCTACCCATAACAGGCAACAGCCCTTCTCGCAAGCTTCGGCGGGACTCTTTTGGGCGCGAGAAGGCCACAATGGACAGGCGTTCACAATGAACGCGGAGAAAGCCATGATCGACGACAACGTTTCCGCAACCAGCGGCAACCAACCAGCAGCCCTCACAGCGAAGGGTGACTTTACCCTGCCACTGGGTACGACCACGCGTGGACGGCTGCTCTTTGCGTCCGGCGCGGCCAACGTCCATGTAGGTGTGCATCCAGACCGGGCAGCGCTCTATGCAGCCCACTTCGAGCGGCAGATCCCCACTGTCTGGGTGCAGGATGGCATCGTGACGATCCAATACCGGCGTTACTCTCCCCTTGATTGGCTGGTATCTCTGGCTGAACCGCTGGCGATGGTCAAGCTCAACGCAACGATTCCGTGGGAGATCGAATTTCGCGGCGACGTCTCGCGCTTCAGCGCCGATCTACGCCGCCTGCATGTACGCGCGCTTGACCTACACAGTGTCAGCACAGCTTTGATCCGATTGGCTGCCCCGCTCGAAACAGCCAATATCTATCTTTCCAGCAACGCCAGCGACCTGACAGTGCATCGCCCGGCTGGCGTGGCGATTCGCCTGCAAATCAGTGGCAGCGCCAGCCACTTGACCCTTGACGGTCAGCGTTTTGGCGCGGTCGGGGGTGGCATCCACTGGCAGACGCCCGATTACCACGATTCCACCAGCCGCTACGACATTGGCATCGCCGGCAGCGTGAGCAATATGACCATCGGCACACGATAGCTTCCACGCAGCGGCTATCCCCTGGCAGAACTGTTCCGTTCATTGCCATGCTTGAAATTGCCCGTCACCTTCGCCATCACCAATTGCGCCTCTTTGCCCTCTAGCCCCTCGATCTTCTTTAAGAATTTCTGTGCCTCGCCACCCACCAATGTCTTGACAGGTTTCTCATGCCAATAGAGCATCACACGCCCTTCCTTTGCCTCTCGAAAAGAAAACGGGGCTTCGTCCAGGCGATTGCGCTTGTCAATATTCGCCATTGCCTCTCCTCATCATCCATTTGCGTGCTCTATCCTCATCTTAGCCAGCCAGTCCGTCGGACACAAATCTCCCCCTGTTACCCTGCATAGCCGGCCAGGACGACAGCATAAGACCAAATAAACATACCCGACTGTCAAAAACATGAAAAAAAGGAAAAACATATCAATTCTGTCACGCAATGTCAGGAAACGCGAGCTTTCTGCAAGCATCGTGACAGGTAGCTCTATGGACGCGTCCTCTGTAGCTCCCTATACTAGAAGGAGAAGCAATCAAATATAGAAATAATCTTACCAACAATTTCTCGGAGGTTCTAGGAGACAACATGGGTCGTTACAGCGGCGTCAAATTTCCTTCGATTAGAGCAACAGGGCAAGCAATGACAATTCCAAACCTTGCAAGAACAGCTACAAAAACTACCCTCTTAAGAGGACGCACGCCAACCCTCCTACGTTGGCAAATCATCGGCAGCCTGGTGGTCGCGCTCATGCTGTCTGTGATCACAAGCTACGCAGCACAAGCGGCGATCACTTCCACCAATGCCACGCTCACAAGTGGCGGCACGATCAGTGGCGGCGGCACGACAACAACCATCGCGCCAGATGCGTCATTGACCCTAAATGTGCAAGTCGCCCGCAGTGGCTCCAGCAGCAATAGTTGGGGTAGCACTCAACTGCAATGGAGCCCTAGCGCCGGGCTGCCCACCTGTGATTCAGACCCGTCTTCAACCATTACTGTCCCCAGCGGCGGGTCAAGCAGCAATGTGACGATATCCGCGCCCAGCACGCCTGGAACCTATAGCTTGCAGGTGCGGGCACGCGGACACAATAACAACTGTAGCGGGGATGGAAGCAGTGGCGATTGGTCGCAGGTACTGACGATCAACGTTGTTTCTCCCCTGCAAGGCACAACTGCCACCATTGCGGGCCAAACTGAATACACTGCCTTCCCTGGCGAGCGGCTCGCCGTGGATATGCTCGTTGACTATGTTAACGGTGGAGATTGGGAAAGCACGCAATATGACTTCGACGGTGGCAACTTTGATTATTGTACCAATGTGCCGAACTTTGACAACAACCAGAATTCCGGCACAAATAGTGCGGCGGTCAACGTCTATGCACCCTATGCACCAGGCGATTACATCTTATCTGTGAGGCCGCGCTCCAGCAATAACTGCTCCGGCATAACGGGCGAAACCGCGACCATCACTCTTCATGTGGAAGCTTCTCCCTATGTAGCTAACCCAAATCTGGCTCCTTCGTGCGGGCTCAATGTGATATTGGTGCTCGACGAGTCTGGTTCGGTTAGCGGCTATCAGGATCATGTACGAGATGCCACCCTCGATTTCCTCGGTGGTTTAGAAAATACCGGTTCGCAGGTCGCGCTTATCGAGTTCAACACCACCGCGCGCCGTATCTTCGACTATACCGCAGCCAACAGCACCCTTACAACGAATGTAGGAAAGTATTTCGCGGGTGAAAGCAACCCGTGGAACGCATCCTATTCCCCCAACAGCTATACCAACTGGGACGATGCCCTTGAGCAAGTAAGGCTACTCGCTTCAGCCCCACTGGTCGTTTTTATCACAGATGGCGATCCCACAGCGTATAACGCGACGGATGGTAGCACTCCCCTAAGCGGCAACCCCAATTACGTTACGCAGCCGAACTACATCAACCTCGCGATCCAAGAATCATACGCAATCAAGAGCGCGGGATCACACATCCTTGCCATCGGCGTGGGTGCAGCGGTCGCGGGTCAAGGTAGCGCGGCCAGTCAAGCACGCCTGAAGCAGATCTCGGACAACGATGTTTATGCCAACGGCCCGCTTGATCTCTCCACGACCGACCTCATGCTCGTACCGATTTTTGCAGACCTCAGAACGGCCCTGCAGAATGTCACCTCGGCACTCTGTGAATCAGCGGTCAAGATCACCAAATTGGTAGATGAAAGCGACGGAAACGGCCCGCAAGCTGCCGAGGGATGGGATTTCTCAGCGTTAGTACATTCTCCAGAAGCAGATGGAACGGCCTTTGCCTGGAAGAAGCCTATCCCCAATGCCAATCCCGCACAATCAGTCCCCGCGTCAACCGACGAGGACGGCGTCCTCGGCTTCCAATGGAAGCCCAACAACAAGGATAACAGTTCGAACATCACGATCACCGAAGTGCAAAAGCCGGGCTATCTGCTCGAAAGCGTCGTCTGCACGCAAAGTGATGTTGAAGTTCTTAATCTTGACAATCCAGCCGGCAACTCTTTTAGCCTGAGTGGCATTGTAGCCGGTGGCTTTGTCGACTGTGTCGTCACGAATAAGTTTGAGGTCGTCACTGGTATTCATGTAGTCAAGGAAGTCTCGGTAGACAATGGGCTGACCTGGCACGATGCCAACACTGCGGCCACAGCGCCCGCGCTGCTTCAGAGTGGCCCAGCGCCGAAATTCCGCTACACCGTAACCAATATCGGTAACGTTCCCCTCTCCAGCGTTGGCGTGACGGATAACACCAATCTCACCCTCTCTGGCCCCACGGGCGACGCCAACAACGATGGCATCCTACAGACCAGTGAAACATGGGTCTACCTGGCAACCGGAACCTGGGGCGCTGACCTGCAAACCAACACGGCCACAGCCACTGGTTCCTACAAGGGCGCACCCGCCACAGACAGTGACGACGCCAACTATTTCGGTGCGGCCCCCAGCATCAACGTCGTCAAGCAAGTGTCAATAGATAATGGCAGTTCCTGGGACGATGCGAATACGGCTCCTGGCCCGTTCTTGGCAGAAGGCACATCGCCACAGTTCAAATTCGTCGTCACCAACGACGGTAACGTTGACCTGACCAATATCTCTCTGACCGACAGTGACTTCGGCCTTGCCTCCTGCGTCATTCCGGCGACACTTGCGGTAGATGGCTCGTTCGAGTGCATCATCACGGCATCCTGGGCCGCCGGTCAACATACCAACACCGCGACAGCCACCGGCTCCTACAATAGCTCGTCCACCTCTGACAACGACGATGCTAACTACTTTGGGGCTGACCCTGGCATTCATGTAGTCAAGGAAGTCTCGGTAGACAACGGCAGCACTTGGGTCGATGCCAATACCGCGGCCACAGCACCCTCGCTGCTCGCCAATGGCCCGGCTCCGAAGTTCCGCTACACTGTGACCAACATGGGCAACGTTGCCCTTTTCAACGTGACCGTTGTTGACGATACCGGGTTGACGCTATCGGCTCCCACGGGAGACACGAACACGGACGGCATCCTACAGACCAGTGAGACATGGGTCTATCTGGCAACTGGCACTTGGGGCGCTGGTTTGCAAACCAACACAGCCACAGTCACCGGTTCTTACAATGGCGCACCTACCTCTGATACCGATGATGCCAACTACTACGGTGCCGACCCCAGTATCCAGGTCGTCAAGCAAGTCTCGGTGGACGGTGGAGTGACGTGGGACGATGCGAACAGCGCTCCAGGCCCATTGCTGGTAGAGGGAACATCACCGCAGTTCAAATTCGTCGTTACCAACAATGGCAACGTTGACCTGAGCGGCATCACCTTGACCGACAGTGACTTTGCTCTAGCTAGCTGTGTTATTCCGACCACACTTGCGGTAGATGACTCCTTCGAGTGCATCATTACGGCATCCTGGGCGACAGGCCAACACACCAACACGGCTACAGCTACCGGCTCTTACAATGGCGCATCCGCGTCTGACACCGATGATGCCAACTACTTTGGTGCTGACCCAGCCATTGACATCATCAAGACCGGCACACTCGACCTGGGTGCAGACGGCATCGCCACCCCTGGTGACACCATCAACTACACCTTCCGTGTCGAGAACACAGGCAACGTCACACTCGACAATGTCACGGTCAATGATGCCAAAGCAGGTGTCGTCAACTGTCTCATCGGCACAATGGCTCCGGGCGCGGTTGATGATGTCAGTTGCTCCGGTTCCTACAGCTTGATCCAGAGCGACATCAACGATGGTCAGGTCGACAACCAGGCGTTTGTTGCAGGTGAAGCGCCCGGTGGCGATCCCGCAGACCCTGCGGATGATATCACCGATAATGACACCGAGACGAAAAATATCGTCCAACACCCGGTCATTGCCATCGACAAGACTCCTGCAACCCAGCAAGTCCAGGCCTATGGTACTGCCAGCTTCACGTTGAAAGTCACCAACGGTGGCAACGTGCCGCTCTCCAATGTAGTGGTGAACGACAGCCAGTGCAGTGCTGCTCCTGCGCCCACAATTGGCACAGCTCCTTACAACGTTGGCGACACCAACAACGATGGTCTGCTCGACATTGGCGAGGAATGGACTTATACGTGTGCCATCAACGACGTAGGAACCAGCGACATCACCAACACCGCGACTGCCGACGGCAAAGCTCCCAATGGCAACGACGCGCCACAGGCACAAGACTCTGCCCAGGTGGACGTTGTCGTCACTCCGGTCATTGCCATCGACAAGACCCCAGATACGCAGCAGGTTCAACCTTACGGTACAGCTAACTTCGCGTTGAAGGTTACAAACCAGGGCAACGTGCCGCTCTCCAGCATCGTCGTGGCTGACAACCAGTGCAGCGCGGCTCCTGTGCCGACTCTCGCCCAAGCCAGTATCTATAATGTGGGCGACACTGACAGCGACGGTCTGCTCGATGCCGGTGAGGAGTGGCTCTACACCTGTGCGATCAACAATGTAGGAACCGTTGACATTACCAACACGGCAACCGCTGATGGCAAAGATCCCAACGGTGGCAATGCGCCACAGGCGCAGGACTCTGCCCAGGTCGATGTTGTCGTCAACCCCGCCATCGCTATCGACAAGACACCCGACACGCAGCAGGTTCAAGCCTACGGTACGGCCAACTTCACCTTGAAGGTCACAAACCTGGGAAATGTGCCGCTTTCTAATGTTCAAGTGACTGACCTCCGGTGTGATGCTGCTCCTGTGGCAACACTGGGTGTGGATAACATTCACAACACCGGCGACAGCAACACTGATGGCCTGCTCGATAACGGTGAGGAATGGCTCTATACCTGTGCGATTGCCAATGTCGGTACTGTGGACTTTGACAATACCGCCACTGCCGACGCCGATGATCCCAATGGAGTCCCAGTGCCGCAGGATGAGGATACCGCCCAGGTGGTTGTGCTCGTCAACCCGGTGATTATCATCGACAAGACCCCGGATACGCAGCAGGTTCAGGCTTATGGCACAGCCGGATTTACCCTGAAGGTCACAAACGGCGGCAACGTTCCGCTCTCTGACATCGTGGTAAATGACAATCAGTGCAGCGCGCCCCCAGTGGCAACGCTCAGTGTGGACAACCTCCACAATGTTGGTGACGCCGATGGTGATGGTCTACTCGACAGTGGTGAAGAATGGCTCTATACCTGTGCCATCAATAACGTCGGTACTGTGGACATTACCAACACGGCAACCGCTGATGGCAAAGATCCCAATGGTAACAATGCACCGCAAGCGCAGGATTCCGCCCAAGTCCAGGTGATTGTCAATGCCGCTATCGCGATTGATAAGACCCCGGATACGCAGCAGGTTCAAGCCTATGGCACAGCGAACTTCACGCTGAAGGTAACAAACCAGGGCAACGTGCCGCTCTCCAATGTCCAAGTAACAGACCTTCAGTGCGACGCTGCACCTGTGGCAACGCTCGGTGTGGACAACACCCACAATATCGGCGACAGCAACACCGACAGCAAGCTTGACCTGAGCGAGACTTGGACATACACCTGTGCCATTGCGAATGTGGGAACAGTGGACTTTGACAATGTCGCCACTGCCGATGGCGAAGACCCCAATGGCAACGACGCGCCGCAAGCACAAGACAGCGCGGAGGTGATCGTTGTGGTCAATCCGGTCATCGCCATTGCCAAGAGCCCTGCGACACAACAGGTTCAACCCTACAGTACAGCCAACTTCACGCTCACAGTGACCAACGGCGGCAACGTGCCGCTCTCCAATGTAGTAGTGACTGACAACCAGTGCAGCGCGCCTCCTGTGCCAACGCTCGGTGTAGACAACATCCACAACAGAGGCGACAGCGACAATGACGGTCTGCTCGATGTCGGCGAGGCGTGGCTCTACACCTGTGCTATCGACAACGTTGGCACAGCAGACATCACCAATACCGCTACGGCTGATGGCAAAGACCCCAATGGCGGCAATGCGCCGCAAGCGCAGGACTCTGCCCAGGTCGATGTTGTCGTCAACCCCGCCCTTGCCATCAGCAAGCGTGCGGAACAGAGCAGCTACAGCCAGGTCGGCGAGGTCATCACCTATACAATCGTGGCGACGAACACCGGCAACGTCATGCTGACCAACGTCACCATCACCGATCCCAAGTTGAGTGACATGACCTGTGTCGTGTCACAGCCAATCCAGCCTCTCTCAATCCAGGTTGCCGTGGTCGAATTCAACCTGTGGCCCAACGAAATACTGACCTGTCAAGGAACCTATACCGTCACCCAGGCAGACCTGGATGCGGGCAAGGTGGACAACACCGCCACAGCCGACAGCAACGAGACAGACCCCGTTACAGATGACGAGAGTGTACCGGCAATTCAGTCGCCCGCGCTGTCGATTGTGAAGGAAGGCGATGCTGGCCCGGTGGCTCTTGGCGGCACAGTCCACTACACCATCACCGTCAAGAACATTGGCAATGTGACGTTGCACAATGTCACGGTCACAGACGCCAAGCTGGGTCTGGTTCAGAATATCGGCACACTGCCGGTCAACGCATCCGCGCAATTGACAGGCAGCTATGGTCCTGTGAGCCAGGCCGACCTGCCAGGCCCGATCTTCAACACAGCAGGTGCCACCGGTACGACGACCACCGGCGAGCCCCCCGTTCCTGTCACGGACACGCACGAACTCCCGATTGCCATCAGCCCCAGGCTGACGCTCGTCAAGACGGCAGCGACTGCTACCTATTCAGTGGTTGGCGACACCATCAGCTACAGCTATAAGCTGACCAACGACGGCAATGTAACGTTAAACGGGCCGTTTACCGTCAGTGATGACAAGGCCACGGTGGTCTGCCCGGCAGAACCGGCCAGCCTTGCCACCGGCGAGAGCATTACCTGTACGGCGACCTATGTCATCACCGCACAGGATATAGCCAACGGATCAGTGACCAACATTGCCACGGGCCATGCCCAGGACCCACAGGGCAACGACGTCGCCTCGAACGAGGATACAGAGACCGTGACTTATGACGCCTTGCCTGCCTCACTGGGCAACAAGGTCTGGATTGATGCCAACAACAATGGCATCCAAGACGCGGATGAGCAAGGCATCTCTGGCGTCAAGGTCGATCTCTATCGCGTGGCGGATGCGGAGACAGTGTCCGCGGCAGCAACCGATACACCGCTGGCTGTCACGACAACCGACAGCGAGGGTACGTATGCCTTCACAGGCCTAGCCGCCGGCACCTACTACGCTGAGTTTGTAGCGCCCCAGGGCTATGCCTTCACCAAGCATAATGTCAATGACAACACACAAGATGCCGTCGACAGCGATCCGCTGGTGCCGGAACTTGTGGTGAGCGCTTCGGATGGCGGTGTGGAAGCAGAGTTCGGTGGGTTGTTGACCTACACACTCTTCTATACCAACAGCGATCCACTCCTGGCAGCGTCTAATGTGGTTATCTCTACCACAGTGCCCGCGGGTACCACCTATGTTGCAGAGGGCAGCAGCGCAGGGTGGACCTGCACCAACGGCGACAATGCGGGTGGGGTCTGTACCCTCACGCTGGCGACGCTGGATGCCAAGAGCAGTGGGTCTGCTACCTTCGTCGTCAAGCTCAAGGAATCGGGCAGCGACGTACCGGATGTGCTGGACTTGCCGGTCTACGTGACGCAGGGCACAATCGGGCGCACTGCCCTCGTGACCCTGGCAGCGGGGGACAACAACCTCGACCTGGATGCGGGTCTCAAGCGTATCACAGAAGCGGCGCGGGTGAACACACCCACACCGACTGATACGACGAACCTGCCGCCCACAGAGCAGCCTACGGACCAGCCCAACACACGGCAGTTCATGTTCCTGCCCACGCTCAAGTCAAATGACGCCAACGTCCAGTCGAGTTCGACCAACGACTAAGCCGTAGAGTCATACCATACGCAGACAAAGAGAAGGCCCCAGGCGTACTGCCTGGGGCCTTCTTCTATACGCTGATTCGGCAGGCGCGGGTCGCCATGCGCGCTGCACGATAGAGCGGAAACAGCGGCCTTGTGTCTCTCCCTCTGCGCCTCAGTGCCTCCGGGCGAGCCATTCTCTCTAAAGCCCAAGCTTCTACACGCAGCTATGAATCCCAACTGTATCTAGTTATATAGCCCGACGCCCCTTTTGAGACTATCTTGATAACACACAACGACGCCTTCCCCCGTCCCAGCAAAGGGTTGGATTGTGGAAAGTCATCGTTGTGGAGAGAGTTCGCGTTGAAAGAGAATTTGTGATGAGGGCAAGGGAATCTTGAATCGTTCTACAGGACAACGTCTACCCATGATTGTCATTGATCAAAACGGAGTGGAAGGTACAGTCGTCGATGACGCTGCCTTGTCTCCCGCTCTTGAAACACGATTACTTGTTCGTTTCCAAAACGGGAAACAAGTGATTGTGCCTAAAGAACTGCTCAACCGGCAAGAAGATGGGCGCTATCGTCTCGCTGCCAGCATTGAGGAGTTGGCGACGGAGCAGGCGGCTGTTGCGCGGGCAGATACCACCTCTCAAGGTTCAATTCCTGCTTCACAAGACGCGACAGGAGAACTCCCGCTCGTGATCCCGATTGTCGAGGAAAGGGTCCAGGTTCAAAAACGTGCGTCGGAGACAGGCCGGGTCGAACTTCACAAAACAGTGCATGAGCACACCGAAGTTGTCGATCAGCCGCTACAGATCGAAGAAGTTGAAATCGAACGTGTAGCTGTCAACCGGCTTGTGGAAGAACCGGTTCCCATTCGCCACGAAGGCGATACGATGATTATATCTCTCCTCGAAGAAGTGCTAGTGGTCGAAAAGCGGCTAGTTCTACGCGAGGAGGTACACGTCAAGAAGGTGCGGAAAGAAGTACATGATCCACAGGAAGTGCTGCTGCGCCAGGAGCAGGTAGAGGTTATACGCACACCTGTCTCTCATGAGGCAATGAGCCAAGAGCAGTAGCTCTCCGGGTCTGGTGCATGGTTGAAGGTTACTGGCCCGACGCAAAGGGTTGTCCATCACCAGATTTTGACTTCAGGAGCGCCCATCCGGGCAATCAAGAGTTTTGAAAGAGAGGAAGTAAGATGACGAAGACAGTAATCGGTACCTATAGGGACATGGAGACTGCGATTGCCGTAGTCAACGACCTGGTCAATGCGGGTTTCAACCGCAATTCAATCAGCGTGATCGCCAATGATGCTGACAAGAAGTATTCAACATACATTGATAACGATAACGCTGCCGACGATACCGCCAAAGGTGCTGGCATTGGCGCGGCCATCGGCGGGCTTGGCGGGCTTCTGCTAGGTCTAGGTGCGCTTGCAATTCCCGGCGTCGGCCCTGTGATCGCGGCAGGCCCTCTCGCAGCCGCACTGGCTGGGGCCGGTATCGGTGCAGTGACCGGCGGCATCATTGGGGCGCTCATTGATTTGGGGGTTCCCGAAGAATCAGCGCATGTCTATGCTGAAAGTGTTCGCCGTGGCAATGTCCTTGTGGCTGCCCAGGTTGAAGACAACCGCGTAGATGAAGCAACCCGAATTATGAAGCGCACTGGCCTGATCGATATCGAGCGTGAGGCCGCAGGTTGGCGCTCAAGTGGCTGGACCGGCTTTGACGCCACTGCGGGTGATCGAACAATCGACCGCACACGCACAACTGTTGCCAATACAGGGCGCATGGATACACCGAGCAGAAAACTCGATAAAGATGAGACCTTCGAAGTCGTCGAGGAAGATCTCCAGGTCGGCAAGCGCGCTGTCGAAACCGGCGGTGTCCGCGTAACATCCCATGTACGTGAAGTGCCTGTCGAAGAAGAAGTGCGCCTGCGCCAAGAGCATGTCAATGTGGAGCGACGCCCAGTAGACCGTCCCGCCACCGAGGCCGATCTCAATGCCTTCCGCGAGGGGACGATTGAGGTACGCGAGACGCAGGAACAGCCCGTCATCGCCAAGAATGCGCGTGTTGTCGAAGAGGTGCGCATCAACAAGGACGTGGAAGAACACACCGAAAAGGTGCGTGACACTGTCCGCCGCACCGAGGTCGAGGTAGAGCAGCTAGGCCGCAGCGGTCTTGCCGGCAATGGCAGCACCACCTATGAGGTCTATGACCCAGACTTCCGTAACTACTGGCAAACGACCTATTCCCGCTCCGGCGGCAACTACGAACGCTATCAGCCTGCCTTCCGCTATGGCTATACGCTGGCGACGGATGACCGCTACCGAGGTCGCCAATGGCGCGACATCGAGCCGGAAGTCCATCGTTCCTGGGAAGCACAGAACCAGGGCACCTGGGAAGAGTTTAAGGACTCTATCCAGTATGCCTGGGACAAGGTACGCGGCAAGGTATAGCGAATAGTGCAGTTTGAACGACAAGCAGTACGACGCTATGACAGGGGTGCGATTCTGAGAATCGCACCCCTGTCAGGTTTTTGAGGATATGATGCAACCAACGCGGCCTGCAACCTTCTTCCCTATCTCCCCTACTCGTCCGCCACTGCCACCTTGACCACCACCTTTTTCACAGGCTGTGGCTGATCCACGGCAACCTGCGGGATATGCGCGTCCTGCGGGGTAAGGATGACAAACGTGCCGGGCTTCATCAGCACATAGCTCCCCTCCCCTTTGAGCAGAAGATAATCCTTTTCGCTGTCATACTCGCCCGCCTGCAAATGACCCAGGTTGGCATAGCCCATCAACTCTTGCCCTTCCGCCACATATTGAATATCAATATATTTGCGATGGGCCTCCCACACCCCTTGCTCCTTCGGCTTCGTGTCATAGTGCTGGATCATAGCGAAGACCTTGTCGCCATCCAGTTCAATACGACTTGGAGCTAATTGTGTGACATTCCCCTCCTGCAAGAAGCGCAGCCCAGCCATAAGCCGCTCTGCCAGCTTGAAGGAACCGCTGTGCTTTTGTAAAAGACCGGCGTAGAACTCCGAATCCACATTGGTAATCTGATCAACGATCATCGATTTTCGCTCCGAATCAAGAATGATGGTGTTGGGTAGATGGAACCAGTAAAAATGCGCGGGACATTACCCCTTCACCGCGCTATCGACCATTGCGCGAAAGAAGATGCTGCGTGTGAACAGGAATAATACCACCACGGGCAGCGCAATCAGCACACATGCCGCGGCAATCACCTGAAAATTGATGATATTCTGGCCGAGAAACTCATAAAGGCCAAACATAGCCGGCTTGAGATCGTTGCGCGCAATCAACAGATACCCGGCAATAAACTCGTTCCAGACATTGACAAAGGTTAACAGAAAAATGGACATCATCCCTGGTGCGGCCAGGGGCATCGTGATCCGCCAGAGCGCGCCCAGTGGACTACAGCCGTCAATAAACGCCGCTTCCTCAAGCTCACGCGGGATCGTGTCGAAAAAACCTTTGGCAATCCAAACACTCAGGGGTAGGAAGAAGCCCAGGTAGACCAAAATGATAAAATAGCGGTCATCATAAAAGGGCAACTGTGCGCGGCGCAGATCCACACCCATCTGATAGAGCGCCAGCAAGTTTGTCAGCAAGGGGATACCCGTGGTCGCCAGGATCGCCACCATCAAGGCTCTACGCCCGCGGAACTTATAGCGAGAGAGGGCATAGCCCGCCATCCCTGCCAACGCCACCACCAACAATGCCGATACCGACGCATAGAGCAGCGTATTCGGCACATAGACGCGCAGGAGATTCCCCGTCAGCCGGAAAGGCAGCAGCCCACCTTCCGCAACCTTCGGTGCCAATACCCGCTGGTAGCCTTCAACGGCCCAACGGCAGGCTGTGATATCAAAGCCGCGAGTGACAGTGTCACAGGGCAGAAAAACCGGCGGCTTGCGCACAACATCTTGCTCACGCTTAAAGGAGATAACTACCGTCGTCACCACGGGCAGCAGCATGATGGCACAGATCAACACCAACAGCGCGTTGGCGGCCCACTGCTGCCAATGCCGCTTTGCATTGCGTAGTCCATTGTCGGGAGTGATAAGGTCGGGAGTGACAGGCTGGGGGTTGTCATGATCGCGTACGGCATCATTCATAGGAACAAAATCTCTCGTCGTTGCCCAGCACTTGGCCGGTCGGTCTAGCCATCCTGTGGCCGCGTAATACGCATCGTACCAATAATTAACAGCCAATTGACCACCGCGATCATCATCGCCAGCGCGGCGGCTCGTCCAAATTCACGCTGGCCCCAGCCAATCGAATAGAGCAGATAGCTGAGAACCTCCGTCGATGTGCCAGGCCCACCACTGGTCAGGCTAAAGATCATGCCCACCCCATTCATGCCACTCAAGGTCAGGCTAAAGAGTGCCACAATCATCGTCGGCAGCATCAAGGGCAGCATAATGTACCAGATCACCTGGAGCGAACCGGCTCCGTCGATGCGGCTGCTTTCGAGCACGCCCTTGGGAATCGTCTGGATCGCGGCCAGCAGCAGCAGCGTGATAAAAGGCAAGGCACGCCAAGCCGACGCAATGATCAGGTAGGTCATGGCGGGCGCAGGAGGAAAGGGAAAATCACCAAACCAGGGTTGGGGAGGAACCGCGGTCAGGATGGAAAGCCCGTTGGGTGGAAATATGGCGGGATTCTGCGTAATACCCGACAGAAGGCCATAATCTGGAACAACCAGCAGACGCCAGACGAAGCCCGCCACGATATCGGCAATGACCCACGGGATATAAATCAGGGTGATATAAAGGCCAGAGAGGCGCAACTTGCGATTGAGCAACAGCGCCACCCCAAAGCCTGCCACCAGCGATAAGACCGTGAAGCCAATCAAAAAGACAATGGTATGGCCCACGCTTTCGCCAAAAATGCTCATTTGGGTCAATCGCTCATAATTGCCCAGCCCCACATATTCCCACCGATCACGCTGGCGCGTCTGGAGACTGAGCCAAATCGTGTAAAGACCAGGATAGACCTGGACAACGAGCAAGACAAGCACAGTGGGCAAAAGCAGCCAAAAGGGCAGCGAACCACGCAGCCAGCCACCTCGTTTGCGTCGAGATTTTGGATGCAGCGTAGAGGGTAAAGGGGAAGGGGGAAATGAGGAGGAGCCTGAAGCCATCGGCAAAGCAACCTTCATGTGCTAGGAGATCTTAACTATACCACCCTCCCGGAAGCTTCTGAGCTTCCGGGAGGGTTCCGCAGGATATACAATTCAACTTCCCGCGTTGTACTCTTCCTCGGCTGCGGTCAATGCCGCCGGAATGTCGGCAGTGGGGTCTTCCTTGATCAGCTTGTAAATCGTCGTCATGACCAATTTCTTTGCCTCTGCGCGCCGTTCCAGCGAACCGTACCACGGTCGGCAGGCACTCGCCGCCACCACGTCGGCAGCCTGCTGATAGAACGCGCTCTGGAAATGTGCTTCCTCTTGGGTTGCCTTCAGCGTGGGAAGACCGCCACCCGGCCCCAACACCCAATCAGCATTTTGAGCGTCGCTCATCACCCAGTTGATGTAATCATGCGCCGCGTCCACATTCTGCGCGCCAGTGGGAATGGCGAGCGCGCTGATCCCTGTGCCACAACCAGGCGGATGCCCTTCGGCAGAAAAGGAGTGGGCCAAATAAATATCCCCCGCCTCAATCGCATCGAGCATATCTTCCTCGTTACGCTTCTCATAGCGAGTACCGTCAGGCGCGATGAGCGGATTGATATAACGATAGCCAAAGAGGCCCGTTGGCAATGAACCAGCCGAGGCATCCTTAAAGGCTTCTTCTTCTTGGAACTGTCCGGCAAAGGCGATC
Organism: Caldilineaceae bacterium; assembly: GCA_020846635.1. Lineage (GTDB taxonomy): Bacteria > Chloroflexota > Anaerolineae > Caldilineales > Caldilineaceae > QEUY01. The sequence goes on along the minus strand of JADLDO010000048.1, from coordinate 121,202 downwards.
TCCGGCACATATCCCTCCGCCACAATCGTGCGGATAAATTCAATCGCAGCCACATTTTCCGGCGTGTTGAGCGTCATGGTTCCCTGACCATCATCCAGCGTGCCGCCAAAGGAGCTGATGGCAGTCCACATAAAACGGATCAGCCCTTCGCCGTCAAAGTCTGTCGAGCCAAAGAAGGTGATCGCATACAGCCCTTCCTCCTTTAACTCAGCCGCCCGCGCCAAGAAATCCTCCGGCGTGGTTGGATACCCATCGGGGAAGCGATCCGTCCATACAAAGACAACATGGGGAGATTGCGCGATGGGGAGACAGTAGAGCCCGCCATCCGGCCCCGTACAGACAGCAAGTGCATTGGGGTCCAGGTCGGCATACCACGCCTGCGCCTGTGCCCATTCGTTCAGATCCTGCAGCGTTCCATTTTGATAGAAGGAGAGCAAATCACTCTCACCCACATGCATCAAGTCGGGGATTTCACCCGCAGATTGTACTGCTGTAATCAACTCGGTTGCCATTTTGTCGAAGGCTTTGGGCTGATTGATCCAGTTCCACTTTCCGGCAAACTCCTCGTTAAAGAGAGGAATCGTGCGGCGCAGATATTCATTGCCCACACGTTCATCGCTTGCAGGGTCTTCGTTGTTCTGATCATACTGATACCAGGTTACAAAATCGCGTACCTCGCTGCTTGCGCCATTCTCATTTGCAGGTGTGCCGGAAGAAGCACCAGAGGGAGCTCCACAGGCAGCCAGCAGCAAACTCAACATGAGTATAAAAGAGATTACGAATCCGTACTTTCTCATCACTGCCTACTCCTCGCCATTTGTTACCAGCCAATTGTTACTATCCGTCTGAAAGGTCAGCCAAACTTGCTCAAATGCATTTGTATAGAATCAGGCACGACATTGTGCCAGGGCAGCCGAATTTGTCCCCAACAGAGTGTAGATGAGAGCGAAAAAAGCACCAAACCTGCCAGGCACTCTATGCACATTGTAACTTCAACGTGTGACCTTATAGGGTCATCTACATTCAGGCATGAGAAAGAGCGAGGGGGTCGCTCCAACAAATTGATCTAGGTAAAACAGTGGGGATAGCAGTATGCTATCCCCACCTCTTTGAAACAGCCCAAATCTTAGGGCAGCAGCGCGTGGTCTGTCTAGCACGCTACCTACGCTTTGTCCAAGCCCTCGCTGAGCCGCGCCAGCGCCAACGCCGCCAGCGACAGACCAAAATCACGCAGCGCCACGTCAAAGTAACCGGGGATCAACAGCAGATTGACGATAATCCCCCACAGCCAGACCGCGACGAGGTATCCCCCAAAGCGCGGGCGCAGGAACACGACCACGCCGGCGACAATCTCAATCACGCCCACGATATACATGAACACGTCCCCGCTGAATGGCAGCATGTTCACGACAAAGGGGGCCAGGTAACTGCTCCAATCCACCAAGAGATTGGTGAACTTGTCGAGCCCCGCAACGATTGGCGCAATGACAAAGGCCCAATGTAACAGCGTATAAGCTTGCTCGAGCGATTTCTCGCGCACATCTTGCACATGTTGTCCCATCACTGAAGTAGCCATCTCTGATCACTCACTTTCTGTGAAACGTATGGATAGAGAAACTTCTGGAAACCAACAGAACAAACGCAATTGACGAACGGTTTTACTCTGCTTCGCGGGATTCAGGAACGCTGCCCGTATGCCCTGTCGAGGCGAGCAACTCCCGCATATAGGGCAGCCAGCCCCGCGATCCTTGTGGCCCCACGGCTGCCAACATCGCGCGTGCGCGCGGGGTTAGGCGCGCTTCCACCTGCTCACCGAGTTCCTGTAACATCACGCCCAGCGCAATGCTGTGGCGGATAAACCAGGTGGTCATATCCACCAGCAACTTCTGGCGTGAGCGCACTGTGGAGACTTCGCCGTTGGCAGGAATCTCTCCCACTAGCACACTCTCGTCATCAGGAACCACCATCAACCAGCGTGCATCTTCTGTATCAAGTACCTTGTTGCGAAAAATGCGACCACGACACCCACCACATTCCTGTGCGCAGGAAGCCAGACACAAGGTCGTAATCTCAACCGAGCGCTCTTCAACCTCTGCAAAATCATTCGCCAAAGCACGCGCCTCGTCCGGCCATAGCGCCACCATGAGCTCGCGCGTTGCGCTATGGATCATTGTGCGCCCATGCGCGAGCAGATTGTCATAGCCTCGCACCTGCCACACATAGCCATTCGGAGCCGGGCGGCTCAATGCGAGTAATGCCTGCTTGGCTGTTCCCACCGTACGGTCGAAGCGATGTGTCATCGCATCCAACAGTTCTTCCGGCGCAACCGGCACATAATGCGTGCTGTCTTCCCCTTCGACGCGCACAACCGCACCACGCTCCTCCAATTTCTGCAATACCAAATAGATGTTGGCCCGCGGAATTTTGGAAGTTTTCGCCAATTCATAACCGCTTACCGGGTGATGTTGTAGCAAGGACTGATAGGCACGCGCCTCATATTCCCCAAAACCTAACTCTTGCAAGAGAACCACAGGATCGCTCATTCCATCTCCTCATTGGTAGTTGTTACAGCAACTACTATAGTGTAACACATTTGTAGTAGTTGGCAAATTCGAATTTCCATTGTTGGTGCAATTGTCTTTCAACCTCATCTTGCGCGTTGCACAGAGTGTCCAGGTTTGTCATCTACTCCAGCCAACGGTACAATCTCGCCATGCCCACTCGACCCACGCCACACCCAGCCCACCTACGCCGCCCTTCGATTCATCCCCACGCACGCTTAGCGCTGGCCTTGATCGTTCTCTGCTTACTCGGCTGCCGGCTTGTGAATGTGCCAACAGTCACCTCACCTCAGGGCGACGAAGCGCGCGTGATCCGCATTGTGGATGGCGATACCATTGAGGTGACCTTGCGTGGGCGCAGCGAAACAGTGCGCTATATTGGAATTGATACACCTGAACGGGGTCAGCCCGGCTACCGCGCCGCGACCGAAGCCAACCGCGCCTTAGTAGGTGAGCGTACGGTCTATCTGCGTCAAGACCGCACAGACCGCGATGCATTTGGCCGTCTATTGCGTTATGTCTTCCTGGAAGATGGGTCGTTGGTCAATGCCCAAATGGTTGCCGGTGGCTGGGCACAGCCTGTGGAATATAGACCCGACACGGCGCGCGCCGACGAATTTCGTCAACTGGCGCTGGAGGCGGCCCAAGCACAACGAGGCTTTTGGAGTGGTGACTCGGCCTACGATGGCGCAATGAGCTATGGCTTGACCACACGCGAGGCCGAGATTCGTCGCGGCCCTGGCTCCGACTATGCGATCAGCAGCCGTGTTCCAACCAACACCCTTCTCACGCTCTTTGGACGCAGCCCCAACAGCCGCTGGCTGCAAGTGCGTCTACCCAACCGCGACGGTGGTTGGATCTCGGTCAACGCCGTTGATGCAAATGTCGCCATTGCGACCATTCCTCTGGGCGAAGTAGACGGCGTACAACTAGCAGGCGCAACCCCAACCCCCAGCGCCACACGCACAGCCAAAGCGCAATGCCCAGACGGCTGCCTTGTCCCACCGGAACCCGTCTGCAATATCAAGGGCAACGTCAACAGCAGTGGCACCAAAATCTATCATCTCCCTGGCGGCTCTCTCTACCAACGTACCCAGATCAACGTTGATGAAGGTGATCGCTGGTTTTGCACCACCAAAGAGGCAGAGGGCGCTGGTTTTCGCGCCGCCCTGCGCTGACTCATTCCCACGTACCGTATAGCCGCCGGAGGTTGAAACGGGAGCCCCCTGGGCGGCTCACCATTGCGGCACATGATTTATTCAGCCTGTAGATAGGGGCGCAGCGTCTCAACGTCGGCAAAGAGCGTATCCCTACGCTGCACGCTGTAGAGGGCAACCGCCGGATGAAACAACGGCACCACTGCCACAGGCCCATAGCCCGCCTTTCCCTGGAAAACCTGCCCGTGTACGTCGCTGATCTTGGGAACTTTCTGTAGCGGGACATGGAGGAACTCCATCACAAAGGACATGGCAAATCGACCCAATGTTGCAATGACCATCGGTTGGATGATCTCGATCTGCTGCGCCAAGAAGGGTGCATAGAGGGCGATCTCCTCAGGCGTAGGATCGCGGTTCTCCGGCGGGCGATCTTTGACCACATTGGTAATATAGATATCCTCGCGTTTCAATCCAATCGACGCCAATAGCTCATCCAAAAAACGCCCGGAGGCGCCGACAAAAGGGCGTCCGGTCTTGGCTTCACGCTCGCCGGGAGCCTCACCAATCAGCATCACCTGCGCGTTCAGGCTTCCCTCGCCAACCACGGCATGATACTGATGCTCCTGCCGGTAGCTGTAAAGCGGCGAATCAGCCAGCCCGACCAGGGCTGATTCAATTGCATCCATCTGCTGCTTGCGCCCATCACTCATGGTTTGATTCCTCTTCCTCTTGCCCACCTATCCAAAAATGGCTGACTGTTGCCCAAGATGGTAAAGTTACGCTAAGATCGTTTCAACCTGCTATCTTGTTCTATTGTCCTGTTGGTATAAGGAATCGGCTATGTCTTCGCTCAAAACCCTCTTGGCCCGAAGCGGCAATCGGGTAGACACTACGATTGATGAAATCCGCGACCGGCTGCGTCGCCGGCTGAAGATAGGCTATGGCCCAATTCACATCTTACCCTATCGCAGTTTTGGCACTCCAGAGCAGCTAACGGTCATGGGGCGAGTCATCGAACAAAAGAATCAAATTCTCTCCGAAGAAGACGACACTTGGTGGGATAACTTGGCGAATATGTACCGCCGCTTTGCCAGCCGTGAAATCGCCAATGTCCAATTACGCATCCATTATGGCGATGATTCTGTTGAAACCGCGACGGATGCGGAAGGTTACTTCCGCGCAAAACTACCGCTATCGCCCGCCTTACAGTTTCCAGGCTGGTTTAATATCAATGTCAGCCTCACCACGCCCGCGGCCTATGGCAAAGAGGCAGTTGCTGCCGACGCAGAAGTGCTGATTCCGCCCGCTGACGCCGGTTTTGGCGTGATCAGCGATATTGACGACACCGTCGTGCTGACCCATGCCACCAGCCTACTCAAGATGGCGCGCATGGTCTTTCTGAAGAATGCGCGCTCGCGAATGCCCTTTCCGGGGGTCGCCGCCTTCTATCAGGCGCTCCACCTGGGGCCACAAAACAACGCGGCCAATCCCATCTTCTATGTCTCCAGCAGTGCCTGGAACATCTATGATCTGCTGATCGACTTTATGGCCCACAACGACATTCCGGCTGGACCACTGCTCCTGGCTGATTATGGACTTGATCAGACGAGCTTCCCCTTTGCCAGCCATGACACCCATAAAATGACCCAGATTCAACAGATCCTTACGACCTATCCGCGGATGCGCTTCATCTTGATCGGGGACAGCGGACAGCGTGACCATGCTATCTATCAGCAGGTCAACCACGATTTCCCAGATCGCATCTTAGCGATTTACCTGCGCGATGTCCAGTGGCTCACCCTCGATAGCAGCAACCAATCGGCAACCATTGAAACCCTGCCCAATGGCGTAGAGGTTGTCTTGGCCCCAAACACAGCAGCGGCGGCAAGCCATGCGGCTGACCACGGCTTTATTGCTGCCGCAGCGTTGCCAAGCATTGGTGTTGCCGCCGTTGTGGACGCCGGTGAGCCGGATGAGGTCGAGGCGATTCTGGATGAATTGACGCCGCCGCAATCTCAGTAGTCAATAAACGTCTCTTTATCCTCCCGAAAGCCTTAGAGCTTCCGGGAGGGTGCATAAATACATTACCTGTTCAGTTCGCGCTCGTGATAGGTCTGCAATATCTCCTCGACCACCGGCACCTGCTGCGGTTGCGGATAGGCAACCACCAAGATTTCACCATTAATCAAACTATCCGCGGTTACGGCAATGTCATCTTCACGCCTGCTTTGACCGATAAACAGACCAAAAACCGCGCCAAAGACCGCGCCGATCAGGATGGCAGCAATCAACAGTGTCCATCCCCCCACTGTGACCCAACCCACCAGTTGCGGAGCCATCCACACAAAAACGGCCAATGCCAAACCGGCAATGCCACCGACAATTGCGCCTGTATACGCGCCTGCGACCACTGTATTCTTGGGACTGGAAGAACTTACAACCGTCGGTTGTGATGGAAGCGCCATTTGCGTAAAGGGAGCCGCATCGATCTGTGACTCGTCCAGTCCACTGGCTTTCAAGCGCGCCACCGCATCTTCACCCTCACGAAGCGTATCAAAGACCCGCGCAATGATCGGGTCAGCCCCCTCATCGACGGCTGCGATTCGCGCATAAAACTGTGCCACGCGTGCCCGTTGGGCCTCTAACTCGAGCCGCGCATAATCGGGGATCGTCTCTCCCAATACAGCATCATAGGCGGATAGCAGTTTCGCCTCTTCTTCGACCAAATAGGATAAGGCCAGAGTTTCACGCCCTCCACGCTGCACAGTCATGCCCGTTTGAATGTTCTGTAGACCCTGCTGCATAGAGGTAGCGGGCGATCTCTGTGAGGCGTCGAGTGGATCAACCGGCTCTTTGCCTAGGGCTTGGCGCAATGTATTGAACATATAGACACGCTCGCGTGCCATGACCTTTAACAGCAGTTTAAGCCCGCGATTTTCAACGCTTTCTGCTGTGTGGCGCATGGTCTGTGCGCTTTTCTCTAAACGTTGTAACAGATCGCCGCGTGTATCCATAGGGGATATCCTGTGTCTCCTTTTGCCGAACTTCTATCTATGAAGAACGCTATCTATGGCTAAAAAGCAATCATGAAAGAGATGGCTGGCCCTTGCGGGCCAGCCCCCCTGTTGACTCAGTATAGAATGTTACTCGTTGCGAAATGCCGGGTCAGTTGCGAGCGGCGCAACAACAATCACCTCAGAGGTAGCGTTTGGGTCGTTCACCTCAATGTCATTAATGAGGCTCAACACGCCTGGATGGTTCTGCACAATTTGAGCAGCCGCCGCGCGTGCCTTGTTGGAGACAGCGGTGCCGCTCAAGGTAATCACTCCATTGTTGTCAATCACCTCGATTTGTGAATCAGTCGTGTGCTTGTCACGCACTAATTTCTCACGCAAGGTAACTGCGAGTTCACTCTCTAGTTCTGCCATCATGCTTCCCTTTCGCATGGGGGATCATTGCCATACTCAAACGGGAGATTGCGTCGTGACTGAGCGCGATGCTACCACGAATATATCACGTTCACTCCACAGGGACGATAGATAATGAAGGGGCAAAAAGATATAGAAAGAGATACAGAGAAGAAGGCAAAGACGAAGAAAATTATAAAGGAGGAACGACGATGGATTTGAGAAAAATGAGACTTCAGAAATCGCCGCTATGGATTCTTGGGAGGCTGAGTATCTGCCACCATCGCACGCACAGCCTGGACAAACGCCTCAGCGTTGCCTTTCATCAGATAGCCCCACGCGCCCAGCCCCACCACAAGATCGCCATACACAGCTTCCTCATTGCCGGAGACGACCAAGACGGGCAGGTCAGGATAAAGCTGCTTTAATTCGCGCAAAAGGTCAATGCCGTTCATACCACCTGGCAACGACACATCCAGCACCACAACATCCGCCTGCGCGGCGGGCAATGCTGCCAATGCTTCCTCGGCTGACCCCGCCTCACCACAGACCTCTAGGTCTGCTTCGCGACGAATAAAGGCTACATATCCTCTGCGTACAACAGGGTGATCTTCAACAATGAAAACGCGCGCCACAATGCCTCCCACATGGAGAGTTATTCAAATAACTCATTCAGGAACCAGGTCATGTAAGGCGACAGATTGTGGCAGCGAGAGCACAACTTGAGTGCCATGCCCCGGCCCGGAAGAAATGGTTACTTCACCTCCAAAGAGACCCAGCCGCTCGCGTATGCTATAGAGGCCAAACCCGCCGGTATTACGCCGTTCCCCATCTTCGAGGACGGCGGGATCAAACCCAATACCCTGATCCTCCACACGCACCACAAATTGTTCGCCTTCCAGACACATCACCACCCGGGCATGAGCTACCTGGGCATGTTTAACCACATTAAAGAGCAACTCTCGCACTAGCTGAAAAACGAGCACGCGCAAGTCTTCACTGGCAAGTTGATAGTCCTGTGACATCTCCAGATCAACCTGCAAATCGTAAAGGCGACCCATCTGATTCACCAACCAGTTAAAGGCAGCGCCCAACCCTTCGCTTTGCAGCACAGGCGGGCTCAGTTCTACAGTCAGCGTGCGTGTCGATTGGATCGCCTCTTCCACCAACGATTCCATCTCAACCAAATGCTCGTGAATATAGATTTTGCTCTCCTCCGGCGTATCCAACCCGATCAGATAGGTACGCATTTGGATGCCATATAACATCTGCTGCACATGATCATGGAGAATTTGCGAAATGCGCCGCCGCTCCCGCTGTTCAGCCAGGGTCAACGCCGATGCCAAAGCCCGCACTTGGCGATTCGACCGTTCCAACGCTAACGCCTGCTCCGCCACCTGGGCTTGTTGGTGCGCCAAGTCACGTTTCAGGGCCACTTTTTCAATGGCATTGTCGATGGCGCGCGCCAGTTCTGTGCGCCCGATATGCCCTTTGACAAGATAATCCTGCGCGCCCTTCTGCATGGCCTCGACGATGACCTCAGGGCTATCCTCCCCGGTCAGGAGAATCACGGGGATAAACCCCTGGACAAAGCCAGGAACCAGGTCAATTCCCTCAATGTCGGGCAAACGGAAATCGAGCAATACAGCATCCGGCGGCGCGGCGGCAATCTCATCCAATGCCTCTTTGCCCGTGGCAACGTCCGTTACCACATAGCCCGCACCCAACAAGCGCCGTACAGCCTCGCGGTCTATTTCGTCGTCCTCCACCAAGAGCAACCGTACAGGCGCGCCCGGTGATTCAACTTCCATTACTTAACCTCGCTAGGAAACTCCACAATTCGCCAATAGGAGTCAAGTAACGTAATCAAGTCAATAAAATCTTTCCCCGCGCGCGACTTCAGCAAATAACCGGCGATCTGATGGTTATAGGCAGCCATAATATCCTCATCGCGGTTCGAGGTGGTCAAAACAAAGACCACGCTTTGGGCCAACTCCGGGTCAGCGCGCACTGCCTCCAGGAACTCCAGGCCGTTCATGCGCGGCATATTAATGTCGAGCAAGATCATATAAGGCCGGGGCAGTCGCGGCATTCCATTGGTACCACGCAATACATCCAACGCTTCAATTCCATCTGAAACCAGCGTAAACGGATTTGCGATCCTCTGCGCGTAAAAGCCACGCATAATGGCTTCCGCATCGATTTCATCATCCTCAACTAAAAGTATATGGATGTTCTGTCCAGACATGCGATCAACTCCTCCACTGCCCACAAAATTTAGAAAGCGTCCCATAGAATCATAAACTCCCTACATGCTACACCTCTATTATACACGCTATTATTATACATTCTATCGGAGGCTGCTCCGGCAGCACACCCATAGAAATATGATCTACCCAACAGTGGTTTGACTTGAGAATTTCATGAGAATTTAAGCGGAAAATTCTCGCGGCCATGTGAAGCGGAAGGTTGCACCGTTGCCCGGTGTCGATTCCAACTGGATCTTGCCGCCCACACTCACCACGATCTTCTCAACCACTGCCAGACCAATGCCGCTACCCTCTACTTGGTCGCGCGGGCGCAGCGTCTGGAACATCTGAAAGATGCGGTCATGGAAAGCGGGGTCAATCCCTGGGCCATCATCCGCGACGGCAAATTCAATCATATCATTGACTTCGGTCGCCCAAATACGAACAGTCCCCGCGGGCTTATCATGGTGCTTAATGGCATTGTTCACAAGATTACGCAGAACGGTTTCCAGGGGAGCCGGATAGGTAAAGAGTGTCGGTAGCTCACCCTCAACGCGAACCGTAAACTCGTCTGGGGCAGCGACCGTATCGATCACCCGCGCCACCAACTCATTCGCATCGACCAGTCGAGCCTCACCCCGATAACGCCCGGCGCGCGAATAGGTCAGCAGATCATCGAGCAGACCTTCCATACGCTTAATCCGGCTGCGCATCTTCTCCAGATGCTCTTGTGAGCGATGGGGCAGCATATGGCCTACATCTTCCAACACCCAAGTAGACAGATGATCAATGGCGCGCAATGGCGCTTTTAGATCATGAGAGGCAATGTAGGCAAATTGATCCAAATCCTGATTGCTGCGCCGCAGTTCGCGCGTCCGCTCATCCACCTGCTGCTCCAATGTTTCGTTCAGCAGCCGAAACTCCTCTGCGCGCACTTGCGATTCACGATAGAGCCTGGCATGGTCAACCGCGGTGGCAGCTCGCCTCGCCAGTTCCTGCACAAAGGCCAAATCGGCCTCATCATAGTGCCGATCCGACTCTGTCCAGACCAGCGTCATTGCACCCAAAATCTGGCTGCGTGTGATCAATGGCACGATAATGACCGACTTGAAGCCAATGCTTCGAATGGCAAACCGCTGCTCCTCCGTCTCTGCATTGCGAATGGCTTCCTCGATGAGGTCCTGAGAGATCTCTGGATAGAACTCTGACTCGCCTGTGCGCAGCACATGAGCAAGCCCAGCCGAATCATCAATCGAGGGTGGGTTATGTTCACGCCAACTCTTGGCCCATTTGACTTTGGCGGGGTCCGCATGCGCCACCGCCACCTGCTCGATCTCTCCATCTTCGGTGAGAATATCTACAGAACACCAGTCGGCCAATTTCGGCACCATTGAGTTCGCCACCTGTTGCAGCGTTGTCTCATAATCGAGCGATGCGGAGAGAAGCTGACTGGCCTCGGCCAAGAAACTGTTTCGTTCTTCGTCACGCGCCCGCTCGGTAATGTTGATTCTCACAATTGTTACCCCAATAATTTCACCTTCAGGATTGCGCAGCGGTTCCGCGCGCGTGTCGTAACGCTCGAAAATACCTTTCCACCTCAAGGTCAATTCTCGGCGTACGAGGGTTCCTTTTGCCAGTACCTCTTGCTTAAGTTCGATAAATGGTTTCGCGATCTCGGGTGGAAAGATTTCATCATCCCGCTTCCCCACCATTTCCTCTGCACGGAGACCAGATTGCGGATTATGGACCCAGATATAGCGCAGGTCGCGATCCGTCGCCATGACAGTAATGGTCGTGCCATGCAGAATCGCGCGAAGCTGTTCACCTGTCACTTGCAGTTCTTCTTCTGCTTCTTCGGCCACTCATCCCCCCGCTAGCGCAAACGATCCGATCGAGAAAACTACGAAAAAGTGCCAACGCAAAGATGGCCGCAGGCAGGTGCCTTTCTGAAGGCGCATTTATGCCGACAGAACAACGACAGCCGAGGCGACCTCATTTACTTATGTAAATACAATTTGGATCCAAAACAACAGGTGCCGCATATCGCCGCGTACAGACTCATTTGGGTCAACGATCAATAGGTGTTTGAGCCTTGTACCCATCGATTTCCCTTACATTTGTACGTACATTTATAGATGTATCTTGGCTTGAGGGCGCTGTTCACAAAAAACTGGCAAGCCCATTGGACTTTGTCTTGCCCAATGGACTTGCCAACCATAGCAAACCCCTGCCCTGGCGTCAATTTTCCCAACCTATTAACCACGCTTAGAGCATTGCTGCTGCATCTCGCCGGGATGTTATCTTGATACCCATTGCATCGGGCCAAGTAAACTTCGTTCCGTAATCCGCCTTCACCTCACCCAGCGACAACTGGCGAGCGACCATCGCTGCCTGCTTGCGGGTGTGAACATCCAGCTTATCCAGAATGTTATGGACATGGTTCTTCACTGTACCAACCGTGATGACCAATTCCTCGGCAATCTCGCGGTTGCTATAGCCTTCACCCAACAGCGCCAGGATCTCCCGCTCGCGCTCGGTGAGTTCAGTAGCCTGTTGCTCCATATCGGTTTCGTGATAGCCATTCAGTTCTGTAGCAAGCCGCTTCAGTTCATTAACACGTGCGATCAGCGCACCCGCCACCGCCGGCGAAACCAGTGCCTCTCCCTGGGCAGCATGGCGTACAACCGCCATCAACTGCTGGACACCATCAGCCTCGCGCACATATCCCGATGCACCTGCCTCCAGGCAATGTAGAATTGCCGTTTGGGATTCGACAAGGCCCGCAATGACAACTTTTACCGTACCAAACTGCTTAGAAACGGCACGAGTCAATGTGAGCGCGCCCTCATCAGGCAGGAGGCAATTGATCACCATCACATCACAAGACGTGGTTGCTAATTTTTCCAGCGCTTCTGCAGGCGTCGTAACCTGACCGACGACTACTATATCACCCTGGTCTTCTAACACCGTGGTCAGGAGATCGCTAATTAGCGTCACATCATGGACAATCAAGGTGCGAATCATTCTTAGGTCTCCTTCAAGCAAAATATCACTCTTGCTAATTAGTCTTACGTCTCGGTATTCCGTCATCTTGTCTTTGGGGGCTATTCGTGGTTCTCAGCCCGATTGGTGTAGCCACAACCAATCAAAAGGCGTGTATCCTTTCTGTATCTAGGATACACGCCGATCACTTGAACCACAATGGGGAATCATGCTAACCGCTAGGTAGGGATTCCCCTCATACCAGACCTTGCTGAACAGCCAGCACAGCCGCTTCCACTCGAGACGAAACCTGTAATTTGTTAAAGACCGCACCCATATGTTTTTCGACAGTTTTTTCGCTAATCCCCAATGTATGACCAATCTCCAGATTGGTTTTGCCCGCGGCCACCAGCCGCAGCACATCAAGCTCCCGGTTACTCAACTCTTTCGCCGGATTCGCTTCGTGGCGACTCAACGCACTCAGTTGTGCAATGGCGCGGCGGCTAAACCATCCCTGTTCGCCACGCGCCACCCCTCGCACTGCGTCGATGATGATCTCAATCGCTTCTTCTTTGGTCAAATAACCCGACGCGCCATGCAACAATAGGTTGCGAATATATTCCTCATCGTCATACGCGCTCAGCGCCAGGACGCGCACCACCGCGCCCTTCTCCTTCAGCCGCATGGCGACTTCTACGCCTGACAGTCCAGGCATCTCCATGTCCAACAGTAGCACATCGGGGGCAAGCTGCTCTACAAGCTTAAAGACCTCGCTGCCATTGCCGGTCTCTGCCACCACAACAATATCTTCTGCCTGCTGCAATAGAGTGCGAATACCAGTTCGCACCACTGGATGGTCATCGGCCAAAATGACACGAATTGCTTGATTATCCACGCTTGCTGCTCCTGCTGCCGTGTCCACAAATTCCCGCCATGCCTTAACTGGCAAGCACAGTATAGCGCAAACGTCGTCGCTCGCGCCATATCATTACGCTAAATAGAAAGGGAAAACGCAAACACAGGTTAGAAGTTTGGATCGAGATCAGGAGACGATAGCCACGATACAGCCACAATAGGGCAGCAGAGTTAATCAGCGGACTATGCTCTACCAAGATACCGCTATTATACCATGAAAGACAATGGCTGCAGCCTCTCTCAAGTGTCCATGGACGCCAATGCGGCACGCACCACTTCAGGAATATGCGCGAGGTCCGCTGCGCTTGTGTGGTAATTGGTGGGCAAAGTCAAAAGCGTGCGCGCCACACGCTCGCTGCCAGGCAGTGGCGGCGATGCCAACTGGGGGAAAAACTCAGGCAGCGTGCGCCCATAGACGCGCCCCACGCCGATGCCTGCTGCCGAAAGCGCGGCAAAGAGTGCATCCGCCTGGGCGGGAGTGCGGGTGAGCAGTGGCAGCCGCAGGTAGATCGCCTGCTTGGTATTCTCGGTGAACTTTGATCCCCGCAAGCCAGGGGAGGTCAGCTCCTTCAGATCAGCCAACCCGGCCAAGAGCAGGCGAGCATGATCGCGCCGGTGTTGATTGATGGCGTCCAGCTTGGGCAACAACGCCAAGCCGACTGCCGCCTGCGATGGCGCGAACCCCGTCAGCCGGTAGCCCCAACTGGCCTCGTTGCCCCCCACCTTCTGTGCGCCCAAGCGCGTTGCCAGCCACCAGAGTGGCGGCTGAAAGGCCAGCGAGAATAGCCCCATCCGCAGCCACGCCCAACTTGCCGATAGGCCAGCAGGAACGGCAAGCGCCGACCAACTCTTTGCTAATGCCGCAGCCAGCGCATCATCACCCGTGGCAACGACGCCGCCACCCCCCAACGCCAACGGCTTTCCCGGCCCCAAACTATATAAGCCGACATGCCCGCGCGTGCCAACTTGCACGCCGTCCACCCGCGCACCCATCGCCTGTGCAGCGTCCTCAATCACCAGCGCACCCGCGGCGCGCGCGGCTGCCAACGCCGGCCCCAGCGCAACAGGAATGCCAAAAGGGTGTACCACCATTACTGCCAGCGTATCTTCGCTGACGGCAGCGGCTAGAGCAGCCGGTGGATAGGTGAAGGTATCGGGATCAAGATCGACCAACTGCGGCGTCAGGCCAGCATCCAGCACAACCTTGGCCAGCGCCGGACAGGTATAGCCAGGCAGCACGACCTCTTGCCGTCCAGCCAGCGCTGGTTGGAGTGCCAGCGTATCCAGCAAAAGGCGCAGCGCCGCCCGCCCGGAGGAAGCGAGGAACAGATGGCGAACGCCTAAATAGGCTGCCAGTGCCGCGGCAAACTCCTCGTTGGCCGAAGCGGGTGCATTGGCCCCCTGCTGCCATTCAGTAAAAGTCAGCGGGGTTGCCGTCGGCGGAATGTGGCGCGGCAGAAGTGATTGGCTCATAGATATAATATAAAAGGTGTAATGTGGTGAAGTATCAATCCAATTGCCGGATCGCCGGCATCAAGAGCGTAATGCCGATAGCATAACACAACGCCAGCGCCGCGCCGGCTGCCAACGCCAGCGGCAAGCCTAGCCACACGGCAACAGCCCCCACTGCCACATTGCCCATAGTGTCCGAACCGGCGTGCAACAAGCTGTAGATGCTCATCACCCGCCCGCGCACGCGGTCGGCGATATGAAGCTGTACGAGAGTAATCGTCAAACTCTGCACGATCAGAAGCGCAATGCCGATCAGTACCAAAATCAGACATCCCAGCCAAAGTGTACGCATCAGCGTAAAAAGCGCAACCGTCAGCGGCAGCAGCAGGGAGACCACGACCAAAGAGCGCCCGCGCTGATGGTGGCCCAAATAGGCTACGGCGAAGGTGCCAATCACCGACCCCAGCGCGCCCGCAGCCATCAGGATGCCCAGCCCGACAGTATCTACCTGGATCACTTCCTCCGCATAGGCGGCCATCAAGCCAAAGATCGGATAGGCCAGCCCGCCGACCACTGCCATCAAGCTGATCATGGCGAGCAGTTCCGGCTTGCGCAGCAATTCGCGCACACCTTCCAGCAGTGCCCCTTGCATGGATTTTCTGGAGCCTTGTGCCATCTCCTGCGCGGTCGGCACATCGGCCCCCACATCGCGCACACGAATCAAAAAGAGCATGGCAATGGGGACAAGATAGGTCGCCCCATTAAAGAGCATCGTTATGCCCGCACCCAACCCCGCGAGCATAAAGCCCGCCAGGGCATAGCCAATCAGGCTCGACAGGTTAAAGACGGTGGCATTGAGCGCCACCGCATTCGCCAGATCTTCGCTGGGCACCAATTCCACAAGAAAGGCACGACGCGCTGGGTGGTCAATGGCAAGCAGCGCGCCAAAGACAAAATAAAGCACAATGATGTGCCAGAGCGCCAATTGCCCGCTGTAGGCCAGCAGACCAAAGACCGCGGCCTGTAACATCAGGCCAACCTGGGTGGCGAGAATCAGCTTGCGCCGCGGCACTCGATCAATGATCAAGCCGCCCACCAGCGAGACGGGCAGGACAGGCAGCAGCCCCAATAACCCCACCATGCCCAGCCAAAAAGTGGAACCGGTGAGATCATAGATCAGCCAGCCCTCGGCGACCACTTGCACCGAAGTCCCGATCACCGAAACCAGTTGGCCCAACCAAAAGAGGCGAAAGTTGCGCGAGCGTAGGGCGGGCGACATCTTCGCCCAACCCGATGTGGCAACGGTCACAGCGGCCATAGCACCCTAGCACTCTCCGTTCGCATGGCAGATTGATGTCGCCTGCCGCGCCACTAGCGACCGCGCGCAGTCCGGAAGGAATAGATAAAGACGGTCGCCACGACGCCGCTGATGATAACGCCCATGATGGAAAGCCCCGCAAACAACAGCAGTGACCGCGCAGCACTGCTCTCCGGCTCTGTGGTGACTCCCTCTATCTCCCCTGGCATTGGGGTCACCAGCACCGACCGTCGCAAGGTCGCCGTGGGCGTGATCATCACAGCGACGCTGCCATCGGTCTTGACCGGAGTCGGGGAGGGCAGCGGTGCAGGCACTTCGGTGATGGGCAGGCGCAGTTCCGAGATCAACGACTTGGCAACTACTGCCGTCTCGTCGTTGGTCAGGATGGAGACGCCATCAATGCTGCCTTGCAGCGAGAGCAACAGATCGGCTAAATCCTCGACATTGCCCTCGGTGCGAATCTGCACGCTCACCTGTAGGTTGGGGTTGGCCTGGCGCAACTGCGCGACCAGCGGCACGACAAATTCTTGTACGGTCTGCGGCTCGGTCTGCACCTGCTGTACCTGCAAGACGAAATAATCGGCATAGGGGGCCATCTGCACCCCGTGGCTGAGGGCAATGGCCCGATTCGGCCCAAAAAACACCTTCATGCCATACTGATCCGCCACGGCACGCACGCGCCGGATGCTCCCCACCGGGTCAGCCTGTTCGTCAGGCCGGTTGGCAGGGCCATTTTCCAGGTTGTAACCGATGATGTCGATCTTGCCGACCAAATGGGGAACCAACTCCTCTACATCGGCGGCATTCTTAAAGACAACCAGCCGGTGTCCAGCATCAACCTTATCCAGCAGATCAACCAGGCTGATATGGTCGGCGCGCGCGATATCCTGCGGCCCGGCATAGTCGTTGTAGAGGCCGACCAACTGCGATCCCATGCTCATATCAATCCACAAGCCCGCCAGCCACGGATCCACCTCGCGCGGCGCAGCGGGCAATTGCGTCTGACTTTGGGCTTGTGCCACCGCCTGACCCGGCACAGCCAGCGAGGGGCCGGTCAGCGCGCGGGCTGCGGAAACCGGCGCACAGGCCGCAAGCAGCAGCACCATCACAAAACAGATCAGATATTTCGCCATCTTGTTCCTATTCATTCAATCTCAGCGCGACAGCCTTGCAAGCCGCACCCGCCCAGCGCCAATGCCAGGGCTGAGTTTGGTCGCCTCCGCATAGGCAGCCTGTGCCTGCTGCGTATCCCCTGCGTCGCGGTAATAGTCACCCAGGGCGAGCAAAACATCGAGCGAACCAGGTTCTTTGCTGCGCGCCGCCTGCAGATCCGCCAATGCCGCATCGGGCCGCGACAGCTTAGTATACACGGCAGATCGCGCCATCAACATTTCCACAGTCGGCGCAATTTGATCTGCACGCGCCAGCAGGGTCAGCGCCTGATCTCTTTGCCCCTGATCGATCAAGAAATCGCAGTAGGCAATATAAAGTGGGCCATCACTGGGAACCAGTGCCAGCCCCGCATCATATACAGCCTGTGCATCCATAGGACGGTTCTGGCCCCGATATAGTTTCGCCAACTCGATATATCCGTCGGCCAATGTCGGCTCCAAAATGATCGCCTGTTGCAGCGATGTTATGGCATCCTCAACACGGTTGGCCGCGTTATAAGCTGCCGCCAGCGCCAGATGCACACCCGTTGCGGTCGGTGTCAGCGCCATCGCCTGCTCATCGCGCGCCACCGCTTCTGCGGTCATGCCGCGGCGCAAATAATGTTCGCCCAGCGCCATCAGCACTGTCGTGTCATTGGGCGTGGTCGCCAGATAGCCGTTGTACCACTTCTCGGCGCTGTCATCCGGCGCAACATCTTGCACAGCCTGCGCCTCAAAGTAGGCCCCCATTGCCGTCACCAATACGGATTGAGCGCCAAATTGGTCAATCGCCCCATCAATCAAACTCTTGGCATCCTGCGCCATCCCCTGCTGCAAGTAGAGGTCGGCCAACGCCGCATAGAGCGAAGCCGGACGCTTGACCAGGGGCAAGCCTGCCCGCAACGTAGCCTCGGCTTTGTCAAACTGCGCCTGCGAACGCCAGAGCGCGGCCAGCCGGATATAGAAGGCTTCTTCGTTTGGCTCCAGCGCAACCGTCTGGCGATAGGCTGCCAACGCCGCATCGGGACGCCCTTGCGTCATATAGAGTTCGCCTAGCTCGGCGGATAACTGCGCATCGGCCAAGTTCATCTGTGCCGCAGAGAGCAGCGTGGTCAACGCGTCGCCCGTTCGCCCCAAAAGCCGCTGTGCCCGCGCCTGGCGCAGCACCATCTCCAAATCCGTCGGTTGCAGCGCAAGCGCCTCCGCCAGATAGGTCAGGCTCAGTTCATAATGCCCAAACCGTTGCAGCAGGTCGATCAACACCAGGTTGACGGGCTGATTGGTTGGGCGCACACGCACCGCCCGCTTGAACCACTCCACAGCCTGCGCCTGGTTGCCGCGCTGCTGCTCCAACACACCCATCTGGATATGGGCGTTCATATTATATTGGTTTGTCTCCAGCGCGGCCAGCAGCATCGGCTCGGCTTCGGAATAGCGCGCCTGCTCCATGAGCAGCGAAGCCAAATCGACATACGCCTCTGAGTTGCCTGGTGTCAGCGCCAGCGTGCGCCGGTAGGTGCGCTCGGCCTCATCCCACTGCTGGCGCGTCTGCCATGCCTGCGCCAGCGCCAGGGTCGCGCGCGGGTTGCCAGGATGGTCGGCAGCCGTTTGCTGGTAAAGCTGCAAGGCTTCCGCTTCTTGTCCATGCTGCTCATAATAATCGGCCAACGCCACTTGGGCTTCCACATAACCAGGAGCAACCTTGACCGCGCTCTTCAACTGGGCCAGCGCCGATTCAGGCTGACCGAGATTCTCCAGCGCGAACGCCATGCCAAGCTGCGCCTGGGGCCACCACCCATCCAGCCCAATCGCCGCGCGATAGGAGTCCGCAGCCAAAACGGGCAATCCCTGCGCCATGTAGAGATCGCCCAACCCTTTATGGTATTGGGCCATGATCGTGGGATACCAGCCCTCGCGCTGTCCCTGCTCCAACGCGCGCTGGAAAAGCTCAATGGCGCGCGCCTCATCCCCTGTATTCTGGGCCAGGCGTGTCAGCAGATTCAACACCCCTGTGCCATCACTGACATTAAAGAATTCGTCACCCTCCGCAGCCAACTCACCCATCAAGCGATCCGCCTGCTCTTGGGGGCTGCCTGCCCCCGAAGCATTGGCGGAACCTGCTCCATTCGTATCGGAACTAAAGGACTGGGCGATCTCATCACCGGTGCGCGGCCTGTTCAGCCCAGAGGTCAAGCTCACCAGCGCCGGCTCTGCTGCCTGGGCAAAGGCCACTTCCAACGCCTGTTGGCGCACCACATTCGCCTCCACAGGGTTGCCTTTGGCCGAAAGCAGTTCCGCCAACTGGACATAGGCATTGGCAAATTCCGGGTCATTGGCAATTGCCGCGCGATAGGCCTTCTCTGCCGCGGTCACATCATTGCGCCGCCGCAGCGCATCGCCATACATCAACTGTGTCCACGCTCGATCCGGTGCCGCCGCCACAGCCGCGCTGTAGTAGTTCATGGCAGGCTCGGTTTGCCCCAATTCTTCGCTCACCGCGGCCAAACGCGTGTAGACATAGGCGCGGCTGGTGTCATTGCCGCGCAGCGAAAGGCTGTTGCTCAAGGCCGCCAGCTCAAACATATCCAACGCCGACTGGTAAGCATCCACCGCGCGCGCAGTTTCACCCTGGCGCTGCAACTGGTCGCCCAGCGCCAACGCCAGGGTTGGCTCATCGGGGTTGGCACGCATCGCCGTCTCCAGCAGGTCGAGCATCTCGCTCTGTTCCCCACCCAACTGGCGGAACTGGTTGTTCAGCGCCAAATACAATTGCACCTGGCTGGGGTCGAGACGAAACGCCTTTTGATACGCCACCGTAGCGGCAGCTTCGTCGTGCAGGGCGCGATAAATATCACCTTGCAGCGCATGGGCCGATGCATTGTTGGGTTGGAGCACAAAGACCCGATCCAACGCACTCTGCGCTTCTGCAGTGCGTGACGCCGCCAGCAATGTCTGTGCCAGGAGCAAGCGCGTACTTGCCGATTCCTGCGCGGTCACGTCTTGCAGCCAAATCGAGCGGCGATAGAAGCCGATCGCGCCCTCATAATCCCCCTGCGCTGCCTGGACTTCCGCCGAAAGGCGCAGCGCATCCGCAGAGAGCGGATTGCGGTTACGCAGGAGCCGTAACAAGGCTTGCGCCTCGCTGTAGCGCGCCTCCTCATAGTAGGCACTCGCCAACATCAATTGGTTGTTCTCGCTAGGCTGAAGCTGCGCGGCTTCGGTATAAAGCGCGAGCGCATGGTCAGCGCGGCCTCGCTGCCGCCAGAGATCGGCCAACGTGACCAACTCCGATGCATCATCGGGCAAATTGCGGTTGGCCGCGGCCAGGGTATATTGTGCGCTTGCACAGGCTTCATCGCCCATGCTCAAACAGGCGTCACCCGCGGCCACATGATAGCGCGCCACATTGGGCGCTTGGGCCTGCGCCAGATCAAACTCTGTGACTGCCGCTTCAAGCTGCCCCAATTGCGTGTGCAATTGCCCCAACCGGTAGTGCAGCACAGCCATGTCTGCCTGCGCCAGCGCCTGTCGATACCAGGTCAAAGCCTCATTGAAACGTCCGCGCGCATGAGCAATCTCAGCCAGCCCGACCAGGGCCAGGAGATCGCCAGGATTTTCGGCCAGAGCGACGTTATACTGTGTCTCGGCTTCGTCCCACTGCCGCTCGGCCAATGCCGTGTTGCCACGCACCGCCGCGCTCATCTTCGGCACCTCGCGCACCGCATAGAGGGAATAGGATTGGTCATCCAAAATCCACTCAAAATTCTGCGGCGCAAGACGCAGTTGCACCTCCAAATTGGAGCCGCTGGGCGCAACCACATAGCCTACTTGGTAACGATCTAAAATTTCCGCGGTCGAAGCCGTGAGATAGCGTGACTGGAAAAAGGCGTTCTGGTCGATCAGCCGCTGCAAGGCCACATCTTGCTCTGTGGCAGGAAAGACCTCGCTCGTCGTCGGTACACGATGGGCGACAATATGGGCGTTGGCGACATAGGCCGGAATCGAGACGCTTAGTTCCTGGTCTGCCATGACCGTAGCCGCCCCATGCGCCGCGGTCAGTTCGGCCAAGCGGCTCAAAAGCCGCTGCGGTGTTGGGAAGAAATAGGGAAAGGCGGCGCGCTCCTGCATGGTCTGCAAGTTGCGCAGTATCAGCGGCGAGAACAACAGCGTCAACGCCAAGACCGCGGCCAGTGGCGTATAGCGCGTCAACAAACTCTCACGCCCGCGCCAAAGACCGGGGCGCGCAGAAGCCTGTCGTCCCACGGCGCGCGCCGCCCAATTGAGGGCGGGCGCGGCAGCCAGCCCAATGATCAACGCATAGGGCAAGAGCCAGACAAAACGCCACAGAATCCAGGGCATGACCAACGAGCCAATCAGCGGTGTGATGATGGGGTTGTACATCACCGCCAGGATTGCCACACTGGTCGCCACAGCCAACTGTGCGCCCAACGAACGGCGAATCCCCGGCAAGAGCAGTGGCAGCAGCAGCAGCGCCAGCAGATAGGCCGGTTCGAGCAGAATGTTGGGGTCGGAAATATAGCGATCCAGGCTGAACAAGAGCAAGCGCCGCCGCGTCATATTCACAGCAAAGCGCCAGATCAAAAAGGGATCGACGCTGCCATCGGCCTCAGAAGCGTCCAGTTGGCTTAAATCGGGCAGCGGGCCATAGACATCCACGGTCGCCACATTGACAAAAGGCAGCGCAGGCACCAACCGATAGCCCACCGGCCAGCCCTCTAAGCTTTGTGGATAGGAGGAGGCCAAAGGCGCTTCCCCGCGCGAGAGTACCAACTGCACAATCGGCAGGAACATGGCGGCAACAATCAACGCGCCGAGCGCCACACTGCGCCACATCGCCGCGCGATCTTGCCAGCGCAAGAGGAAATGCAGCCCACTAAAGGCTCCCAACGCCAGCGCCAACATGGCGGCAATCAACGGGTGAATGGCAGAAACGGCCAAAGTTCCCACCGCTGCCGCCCACCAGACGCCCCGGTTGCCCTGGCGCAGGTAATGGATACCCAACGCTAAAACGACAGGCAGCATCGTCACCGGTACCATAAACTTGTCGGCGGTTGTGCGCTCAAAGAAAAAGAGGCTGACATTGTCCCCGCGCAAGAAGGGCGCGGCCATGTAGATGATCACCTGGATCGATGCCACCAGCAGCCCAAAACGCCGCCCGCGCAGCGGCCCCGGCAGATCCACACCCGCCGCGCGCCCCAGCATATAGCTCGACAAAATCGCCAACAGCGCGATCATCGCACGCGAAGCGACTGCCGTCAATGCAATCTGGTCAATGCCCGACCAATAGGACCAGAGATAGGCCAGAGGCAATGATTGGTTGAAGGCCATACGTACCCCTGGCCCCAGATCGGTGCCAAAGAGCGGCTCCGCTTGGTTCAGGGGCAAGCCAGCCAGCGCATCGGCGGCAAAGGAGTTGACCGCATAGGCGTCACCGTCGATCTTATAGAGTGTCAGTGCCGGGAGCATGACCAGGAAGGCCACCAGCAGCAGCGCCGCCGAGGCAATCTCGTCACCCTTCCACGGCGCACTCGGTGTGCGCTCGACGTGCGCCCAAGCGCGCGCCAGCGTCACCACCATCCAGAGGATGACCACGACAGCAGTCGATCCGGCCCATCCGAGCGCCAATTGATCCATTGTCCAGTGGAACAACAGGGCGGAAAGCCCCGGCAGCGTCAGCACCGCCATCCCCAGCGGGAACGCCAGCGCCAACCGCTCTAGCTGATCCAGGTCGAGCCGTGTCGTCAGCAGGTCGCCTAGCAGATAGCCGGGGAGGATGACCAGGGCCAAGAAAGTCATCCAAGAGGCGGCTTGCGTGGGTAACATCAGTGCGCCACCCGCCAAGACCGCGCCCCAAATCGAGATCAACGCCAGCGCGACCAGCGTATCGACCCGCGCCAACAGATGCAAGAACGAAGGCCATGCCGCTCCCGGCATCGCTCCAGCCGCCACATTTTGGCGCTTGATCCCTGTTTTACGATTGACCAACCAATTGATCAACAATGAGTGCTCCCTCTCGCCACCAAACCCCTACCTCACCCGAATGGGATCTGCCTGCGTATCAGCGGCCCCACCCATTCTGCCACCGGCAAGGGCAGCCGCGGCCAAATGCGCCGGAACGTCTGAAAACGTTCGTCGGAGTGTGCCTGCGTTGCCACGCTGGTCGCAGGCTGCGCCCCTGGGGTCCATGTCTGCTGGTAGATCGGCTGTGAGCGCGTGGCCCATTGGCTCTTATACTTGGAGGCGTTTGACCCTGCCGGGCTGCGCCCCATGTCCAATGTCTCAAAGCCGCGTGCAATCGAATCCGCAATAATCGTCCAGTAGGCCAGGTAAACCGGGCGCAATTCTAAGAACTCATGCAGCGTTGCGCCCCATGTGCCGTAGCTCCTCTTGCCTAGCTCTAATTGGAAATAGCCACCCACCGGCTGCTCGTTCTGATAAACCATGACGATGTTAAAGCCATTGGGGAACGCTGCAATCACCTCGGCCAGAAATTTGCGCGCAAAAATGGGTGTGCCTGCCTGGTGGGTAAAGCGGCTCATGACCGAATAGAAGTCATCCACGGTCGCGCCTGTGCGGTCTACAACTGCGGTCAGTGCATTACGCTGGGCGATGCGGATTTGGCGGCGGATATTACGATCCAGTCCGGCCAAGACCACTTCTTCCCCGCCCTGTAACTCCAGCACCCAGTCTTCATGATCGCAGGTGGTATGAAGTCCAGCCGGCCCATCCCCTGCGTTGTGGGCCTGGCGTGAGTCATGTAGCACAAGACGCTTGGCACGTACGCTTCGGGTAAGCTGCTGCGCTTCGTCCAAGAGCGCGGCGGCGGCTTCTTCGTCATCAGCACACATCCCTCCTGGCAGCGTGGTCAATGTGCTGCCCAATAGGGGGCTACGCAGGACAAAAAGTGGCAGCACCCCGGCAATGGCGCCTGAATCGTGCTCCGCAAGCAGATAGCGCGTCTCATAGCCATAGGCGTTGTGCAATACCGTCTGCCAACCAGCCAAATGTTGGGGCAATCCCTGTGCGGCTTGATGCACATAGGCATCCCACCGGCCCCACGCTTGGCTCCCTTCTTCTCGACATAGCTCTGTCACACGCATAAGTTTAGCCGTGGGCCATTCCAGTATCCACTGTTGGCATCCCGACCGGCTTATTTGCCGGTGCTGGCGGCTGCTCTCCCTCCAGGTTTGCCACCAGGTCGCGCATGGGGCCAAAGCGGAAATCAGTGAAGAGCCGGTGGAGCTTTGCAGCCAGACCATGCCGCCCGTGATAATGGGTAATTCGTTCTCGCGGGGTGACTTGGTTGTAGCGTTGGCCCAAGTCCAGTTCCCACGGGTGGATATACAGGATTGCAGGCTCACCCGCCTGCTGCAAGCGGCGCAGCGCCCAGCGTGTGATCGCATAGGGCAGCGCCCGTACATAAAAACCGCCAGACATAGGCCATGTCTTTCCTGCCCAGCGCACAGTAGACGCCGGAAGTTCCCACAACGTATTCTCTGCCACCCGGTACGGTAAACGGGGGGCTCCCGGAAATCCATAGAGCATGTTGCGTGTGGGAAAAACGCTGCTGTCATAGCGCAGCCCATGACGCGCCAGCACCTCGAAGGCCCACGGGGTCGTCGCGTTGACCGAAAAGTAGGGAGCGCGGTGCCCTTGCGGGATTTCGCCATTCACACGCATCACCGCTTCGATGCTGCGCCCCACTTCACCGTCAAACTCGGCAGGTGTCAGGCGATAGACAAAGCGGTGATAATAACCGTGGATGCCTAGCTCATGCCCCTCGGCATAGATGGCATCGATCAAGGCAGGCTGCCGGTCAGCGACATGCCCTAGCGTGAAGAAAGTGGCGCGCACCCCATATTGGCGCAGGATGCCCAGCAGGAGATGGGTTGCAGGGACAACCCGGCTCTCAAACGCCTCCCATCGTTCTACTTGGCGGTTGGTGCTGGTAAGCCCCTGAAACCACTCCTCCAAGTCCACAGTAAAGGCGTTCGGAAAGGCATTGCGCGGCGCGACACCCATCATCTAGCCTACATATCCCAGGCTGCGGAGACGATCCGCCAGCACCTTCTTGTCCTCTGCGCTCAGCGTTTCGGAGCTATCACGCTTGCCGGATGCACCGTTGGCGCTGTCATTGTGGCTGCGCGCGGCGCGCCGTTGCGCCAGTGCCGCAGCAACATCAGGCGTCAAAGCCTCGGACAAAATACGCCCATCCATATGCTCGGCAACCGGCTCACCCATCAGATGCAGAATGGTGGGAGCCAAATCATACAAAGAGGCATTCTCCACCACTGTCCCCGGCTGAATCGCAGCGCCATAGGCCATGAAGATGCCATTCATGCGATGGGTGCCGGAGATGCCGCGGCGCATCGATTCGATGATCTTGTGCGAGCCAAATTCATATTCGCCAAAGCCAAAATACTCCAGGCGGCGCGGCAGAAAGACGATGTCGGGCGCTTTCTCCAAAAAGTCCCCCTGATATAGCTCTTCGCGACGGTGGATCGACTCCACCACCAGCTCGCCGGTCTCTGGGTCGCGCAGCGTTTGCAGTTTGGCGATGATCTGCTCGCGCACCTGCTCATACTCTGCCCCCGGCTGCACACAGCCCTGTGGCTCGCGACCTGCCACATTGAGATAGACTTGCCCCACGTTGCCCAGCGAATAGGCTTGTGTGCGGCTCCAGTCAATGTCCTCAAAGGAGAGAAATAGGGTCTTGAGCAGCCCTTGTCCCTGGCCGCGCACCACCTCACGCTTGAGCGCGCCCAGCCCCATGCGCATCATTGTGTCATAGACATTCATGGGCGAAAAACCGTTGCGGAACAGGGTATGCTTCAACCCTGTACGCAAGCCGGGATTTGTCGCCATAAAGCCCTCTTGCAAGAGCCAGTTGTTGACATGGATAAACTTGTGAAAGGGGCCAAAGCCATGATCCGACATCACAACCAGCGTCGTATCGTCGGGCAAGGTCTCCACATAGCGCGCCAGTTTGCCATCAAGATAGGCATAGTAGTCACGAATGGCGTTGCCATACTTGAGCGCGGCGGCGGGATCATGCAGCGGGTGGGTCTTGTCCATGTACTTCCACATGGCATGCGAAATGGTATCTGTGCCATTAAAGACGACCATTGCAAAGTCCCACGCCTCGCGGCTACGCAGATAGTCCAGCGTCTCAACGCGCAAGTCTGTCGTGCGATAGAGCCGCTTCAAGAACGCATCCACCCCCGCATCTGAATAGGCTTGCCCAGGGTCGGGATAGAGAATGTAATCGCCCACCGTCTGCACAATCTCGTTATAGAGATTGGCGGGATAGGTAATGGTCACTTTGGTGCTGGGCGCGGGCAGGCCCGATACCATCACGCCGTTGACAGGCGTAGGCGGATAGGTCATGGGCACGTTGAGCGCACAGACACGCCGCCCGGCGTCGCTCAACAGCGTATAGAGCGTGGGCGCTTCCATATCCAACGCCGTGACCGGCGAGAAGGTATAACGCCCTTCATCGCGCGCAATCCAATCATAGAGCCGGTGCTTGCCCGGATTCACGCCGGTGGCAAAAGAAGTCCAGGCTGGCCCCGTCATGGGTGGCGTCGTGCTGCGTAAGGAGCCATGTGCGCCCTCGTCCATCAGCCGCTTGAGCGTAGGCAAGTAACCCGCGGCTGTCCACGGCTTAATCAAATCAAAGGTCGCGCCATCCAACCCCAGAACCAGGACCTTATTGGGCTTATCACCCCCATTGCGGCCTGTTTGCACAGCCGGTGTCACAACGACAGCCGGCGCATCCAGGATTGCTTCACTATTTTGTATGGATTGTTGTATGGGTTGCATTGACATAGATGAGTCATTCGAGGTCGTTGCGGCAGGTGCAGACACTTGAGCCATCATCGCACGCTCGACATGGCGCAGCCGCCACTCCAGAATCCCCACGCTCTGCGCCAGATCGCGAATGCGATTGGCCTGGAATGAGATCGTCACAGTCTGCGAGAGCAGAAGCACGACGCAGAAAAGTACGCCAAAGACCAAGATCAGCGTGGGCGCATAGGTTACGGCAAAGAGACGCGCCAAAAGCCCCACAAGGGGATCAACGACAATGAGGATAAAAATTGCAAGACTCGCCCCCAGCCACACCAGCGAATATTCCTCACGCAGGCGATGTTTGCGAATCAACTGTATGGTGACCAGGAGCAATGTGAGGCCAAAAAGCACCCCGATCACCTGTTGTTCAATCGGTATCTGCATCCACTCCTCTCCTTGGGCCGTTCTCCGCAGACTGGTACTTTCGATGCCTATGATTCCACACCCGACGGTTGGACAATCTCCGCCCCATTGGGGGTGAGCCCTTTGTGAGCCATTGGAGACGCGCTGATGCCATTGGTGACAACACTATTGACCTTAGCACCGTTGCTTGCCCCATTGCTTGCACCGTCGTTTGTGCCATTGCTTCCAACCCCATTTGTCGTATGACCATTTTGATCAGCACTATGCTGATCGGCACGATTCTGATCGGCGCGATGCGAGGAGCCGTTACCGTTGATGTAGGGGCTATGACTTTGTAAATTGATGTCCTTTAAGGCAGAGGTGATCATGGCAAGGGAGACCTTAAAGGCGTAATAAATGGATTTCCATGAGCTGATAGAACTCACGCCCGCCATACGCGCCCGCATATGCACCGGCAGTTCCAACTGGCGCAGTCCTGCCTTGTGGACAATGACGCGGCTTTCCACATCCGGGTAATCTTGGGGCAAATAGGTCGCCAGCAGATCGATCACCCGGCGATTCATCCCACAAAAACCAGAGGTGGTGTCCGTGGTGCGGTCGCCGATTAAGAGCGACACGGCCCAACTAAAAAAGTTGATGCCGATGCGCCGCGCAAAGGGAATATGCCAATCCACGTCAGCATCTAAAAAACGTGAGCCGACGACCATATCCGTTTGCCCGCTGCGCAGGACGTTGAGAAACAACTCGATTTCATTGGCGTTGTGCTGCCCGTCGCCATCCAGCCGGATCACATAGTCATAGCCCTGGTCGCGCGCAAATTTCAGCCCGGTCTGCACAGCCCCGCCAATCCCCAAGTTAAAGGGATGTTCAACGACCAATGCACCGGCTGATTCAGCTTCTTGCGCGGTATTATCAACAGAACCATCGTTAATGACGAGTACATCAGCCTGCGGCACCGCTTGCCGCACGCCGCTCACTACTTGGTTAATCGCCCCCTGCTCATTGTAGGCGGGGATGATGATCAGGAGCCTGTCTGATCGTTTGAGATTCGACACGATATTCTCTGCCCTCTGGGCCGCTCCACGTACCAATCGGTTTGCCACCCCATATCCGTTTATTGGGCAAGCCCCGCGCAAGGTCTACCACCATCCAGTACATATCTCTCTTGCGATAGCGCAGCACAAGAGTTAAGACTTGCACAAACATGACCAGAGACGGAGCCATCATTGGACTTGACCGGACGCGTCTTGCGGGGCGTCCTCCCGCTCCACAATACCATTCCCATCGCGTAAATGGGATGCCTCCTATATCAATATAGTTGTGTTGGCATTTATAGTCGGCATTCAAATTTCAAGACGTGCGCTGTGGTAAATAGTTACGGCTGCCCCGGTAGATGGATCGATCTATGCCAGGCAGAGAAGCCCTCGCCGGAAATCTCCATCAGGAGTCTACGTTACACTGCTTTAGTCAATTGGGCTTACTATGGTGACGTGAATCGAGGGCGCTCTGTTCCGCGCAGGCACACAGAGGGAATACGCTAGGGACGCGCAGGGCGTTACTGAAAAACTTCAAGCCCCTAGTGGTTCATGAGGAGCCAATTCAAAATGAGTGATACAATCTTCTTGTTGTGTTATGAATCCCGCCCGTAAAATCCTTACATGATGTACCCCAGGAGACAAACCCATGCCGACCACGGTTGAACAGGCCAATCTCACCACTGCCTGCCGCTATCTCGAACTGATCGAAAACTTTGCCCCACCTGCCGAACTTGAGGAGATACTGCATTCCGACGTGAGCCTAGAAGAATATCCCAACCTGCTCATGCCGACCGGTTCCAAACGCGACTTTGCGGGGATGTCCATTGGTCCACAACAAGGGCGCAAGATTCTGACCACCAACCGCTATGAGATCATGAACGCTTTTGCCGCCGGGGATTGGGTTACACTGGAGATCGTTTGGACCGGCACGTTGGCAATTCCGCTGGGCAGCATGGCCGCGGGTACTGAACTCAAAGCCTACATTGCCACCTTCCTGCAATTCAAGGAAGGCAAGATTATTACACAGCATCAATACGACTGTTACGAGCCGTTTCCTGTTTCGTAATCCAATAAAAAAACCATCCTCGTGTGTAAAGTATCGAGGATGGTCAAAGACAGTTTGCAGTGAACGAGCGTAGCTCTACCCGCGATGGTGGTCGATGCCCTCATAACGCTCAATAAATGTGCGAATCGTATCGGCGTTCACCTCGTCCATGAGCAGCAGTTTGCGCCAGGCTGCCAGTGCAATCGGCGCACCCATGTCTTTGTGCAGCGGCTGGCTAGTGCCCACGACCCAGGTGGGATCGTTGCGCGTCAACACAATGTGGCGACCGTCGGCAAGATAGGGTTCCACAATGGCTTCCAACTCTGCAACGATCTCAGGACAGCCATCCTCACATTGATAGTAGATCACGACGCCACGGTCTTCTAAATTATGGATCAGATGCTCATAGCGCGCATTTTGGGTCTGGATTCCCCATGCCGCCAGGTTCTCATAATGAGGCCCAGAGGTAGGTGGCGTGCTGTTATAGGTAAGGGATGAAGTGCTGCCCAACGGAATATGTAAATTCCCCTGGGTTGGATAGGTTGTTTCACCCACAACCGGCTGCGAATTGCGGATATTGATAAAGACCGTTACAGCAACCAATAACAAGATGACCACACCAGCCCCGGCGACCATCATGTTCTGCTGTTTGCGCTTTTGCACTGCCACCGCGCGCATCTGCTCCTTGCGCGAGATTGTGCCGCCGGTTGCTTTCGGCTTGCTCTCTGGCGCTGCTGCCTGATCAAAGACCTGAGGCGCGCTGGGTGCCTCCTTAACAGCCTGCTTCGCCGGTGCAGCTTTCCCCGCC
Organism: Caldilineaceae bacterium; assembly: GCA_020846635.1. Lineage (GTDB taxonomy): Bacteria > Chloroflexota > Anaerolineae > Caldilineales > Caldilineaceae > QEUY01. The sequence goes on along the minus strand of JADLDO010000048.1, from coordinate 90,887 downwards.
GATCCCTTTCGTTTCGCCATTCGTCCTCCGTAAAGTAGACTTAATGATTGTTGTTTGTGTCGCGTTTGTGCCGCGCCAATGATATGACGCGTTCAAGACATAAAACCTACAGCGAATCATAACACTGAAGTGGTTTACACCCCTCAGCGTCCGGTGCTATCCCTTCTTCATGCTATCCCTTCTTCGAGGAGTTCCGTTGTGACCACTGCTGCGATTGCCAAAGACCGCTCAACCGCCCCTACCCGTCGTGTACGCTATTGGGAGATTGACGCCCTGCGCGGTGTCGCCATCGTGATGATGATCATCTTCCACCTGATGTGGGATTTTTGGTACTATCGGATACTTCCCGATGTCGTTCTGTATGCCGGCTTCTGGAAATACTTCCAGCGCACATGCGCTAATCTTTTCTTAATCTTAGTTGGTGTCTCGCTCGCCGTCGTCACCATTCAGCGCATGGGGGATGACCTCCAGGGCCTGCCCCCATTTCGCCCCTATCTCCTGCGTGGGTTGAAGATCTTTGGCTGTGGTCTGTTGGTCAGCCTCGTCGTCTGGGCCGCGGGGGTTGGCTATGTCCACTTCGGTATCCTTCACCTGATTGGCTTTGCCAGCGTTGCCGCCTATCCCCTGCTGCGCCAGCGCGGCCTCAACCTGATCTTGTGGGCTGCCTTCTTTATCGCAGGCTATTTCCTGCTCGGCGTTCGCCTCGACTTTCCGTGGCTGCTTTGGCTCGGTCTTCCCCCCTATAACTACTATCCCAACGACTATTTCCCGGTCATCCCCTATTTCGGCGTGGTGCTGTTGGGCATCTTCCTGGGCAACAGCCTCTATGGGCCAGAGGGACGACGCTTTTTGCTGCCCGACCTCAGCCATTGGCTGCCCATCCGCGGGCTGCAATGGCTCGGTCGCCACTCGCTTATTATCTATCTACTCCACCAAATCGCGCTCTTTGCCATCCTGGTGGCGCTGGGGTTTATTCCCCTTTAGCCCGCGCCGCCACAGCTTCCGCCATCAGCAGTTGGATGCGCTCCACCATGTCCACCGGGTTGGCGTGCAGCCCTTCCAGCAGCAGCGCATTGTCAAATAGCTGGAGGATCGCCGCCTCTACCAATGGCTCGTCAGCGCCGCGCGCCACCATTTGGCCCAGATTCACAATCATTGGATGCCGCCGGTTTAGCTCCAGGAGTTTCTTGGGCGTCTCATAGCCTTCTTCGGTCAAGCGCAGCACACGCTGAATGTCACGATCAAAGCTATCCGCAGGCGATACCAAGCGCACCGGGCTATCCACCAACTGCTTGCCCTCTTGCACCCCGCGCACTTTGTCCCCCAAAATCTCAACGGCGCGGGCAACCAACTGGTCAAAGGCTGATTGGTCGAGCGCAGGCGTGTTTTCGTCCACTGTTGCGCTCTCATCCTGGGGTAGCTCTAGCCCGGCATCGTCGATATTGCGCAGCGGCTTGCCGTTCGCCTCGCGCAGCATCGCCATCGTCCAACCGTCGATGGGATCGACCAAATAGAGTACCTCGATCTCATGCTTACGGAAATAGTCCAGGTGCGGGCTGCGTGCCGCCGATTTGAGATCTTCACCCAAAACAAAATAGATCTCTGCCTGATCTGCCTTCATGCGCCCCACATAATCGGCCAACGAAATCCATTTGCCATCGCTCTTGCTGGAGCGGAAACGCAACAGTTCGGTCAACGCCTCCTGGTTGGCGTGGTCAGTGGCAACGCCTTCCTTAATAAAGACACCAAACTCCTCCCAAAAGGTGAGATACTTCTCCGGCTGCTCGTCTGCCAACTCCTTGAGCGCGCGGTTAATCCGGTTGGTCAACGCCCGTTTTAGCTGGCGCATGACAGGGTTGCTCTGCACCATCTCACGCGAGACATTCAGCGGCAGGTCATCCGAATCAACTACCCCATCAATAAAACGGTAATGATCGGGCAGCAGATCCTTGTTGTTGTTCTGGATCAGAATCTTACGCGAATAGAGGCGTAAGCCGTGGTCAGGACGCATCTGCAACATGCCGCGCTCACGTTTGGAGGGCACAAAAAGGAGCGCACGCACGTTGACCGGCGCATCCGCCACCATATGCACATGCAGCAGCGGGTCATTCGTGTCGAACGTTAGCTGCTTGTAAAAGTCGTTATACTCCTCCGCCTGTACCTTCGAGGGAGACTGTCGCCAGATGGCAGTGCGCCGGTTAATGACCCGCGGCTCCTTCGCCTGCTTCTCTGCCCCCTTTGTCTCCGTCGCTTCCTCATCCCCTACTTCCTGCTCTGGCGCTTCCATCTCAACCAGATAAATAGGAAAGGAGACATAGTCCGAATGTTTCTTGACAATCTGCTCAATCCGCCAGCCATTGGCAAACTCGGTGGCATCCTCTTTGAGCTGGATCTGAATCGAAGTCCCGCGCGGGGCCTCTTCTACCGTCTCCAAAGTAAACGAGGAATCTCCCTTTGAAGTCCACGCCCAGGCGTGATCCTCAGCGCGATAGGAGCGGGAGACCACGCGCACTTCCTCCGCCACCATAAAGACTGAATAGAAACCGACCCCAAATTGGCCGATGATCTCCTCAAGCGCGGTCTGTCCCTTGCCTGCGTTCTGCAAAAAGCTCTTGGCCCCAGAGTGTGCGATCGTGCCCAAATTGGCAATCAACTCCTCACGGTTCATGCCAATGCCACTGTCGCGCAAGACCAGCGTCTTGGCTTCGGCATCTACCTCAATCCAAATCGCCAGTTCGGCATCGGCGTCCACCACATCCGGGTTCGTCAGCATTTCAAATTGGAGACGGTTCAGAGCATCGGACGCATTCGAGATCAGCTCACGCAAGAAAATCTCTCGGTCGGTATAGAGCGAATGGGCCAGAATGTCGAGCAGTTGCTTGACCTCAGTGCGATACTCAAGCGATTCGGGTTGGGTGGTGTCCTGCACATTCATCTCACTCATGGTCAACTCCTCCAATAAGTCATGTTCCAAAAGCGCATCTATCTGTAGAGCAAGTACCCAGCAAACGCACTGTATACCTGAATCCCTCTGTAAAAGGCGATCTTAGGGCAACGAAGTGTGGCTGTCAAAAAGTGAGAAGTAAAGAACGGTTGTAGTTTGACTTCAATCGCCAAATCAAGTATAGTAATAGCCTAGTGAAATGAGTCTGCTCGTTTGCTGCACTTGTCTGGCGGCATCGTGTACGCGGGTTAGAACAAGCAGATGCGTAGTATCAGGAAGTAAATAGGCCGAGGTGGCGGAATTGGCAGACGCACCAGCTTGAGGGGCTGGCGCCCGTTAAGGGTGTGCAAGTTCAAATCTTGTCCTCGGCACTCGATTCAAAAGAGCACTTTCGTCGTCTGAGTGACATGGCGACGAAAGTGCTCTTTTGATTGCGCCCATCGTTCGGCTGTCAAGACGCACCCCATTCTCACAGAGCACATACCCCCAATCATACCGCAAGTGAAAGCTCGCCAACATACAGGATGCCACGATAGGAGAATACAATTCATAGAGTACATCAGTATGCTTTCCGAAACTCGAGGCCAGGAATGATCACGCATCGAGTGCTGTCTCTCACAGATCAGCGCAACGCCGCGGATTCGTGGGTATCCGCTTTAGAGCAGTTCGAAAAGACCTACTCGATTAAGAGCATCTACCGCCCCACCGTTTTAGTTCACGAGGCGGCCAATTTTGATCTCATTCTGATTGAAGCCGAAACGAACACCATCGCCGACGCCTTGCAGACATGCCGAAGTCTCCGCTCCTGGACAAACAAACCAATTCTTGTCCTTTCGTCCCAGGATGATGAGGGGTTTGCATTAGAAGTCTATGCGGCGGGTGCAGATGAGTACATTATCAAACCGATCAGCATCACCCTTTTACATGCGAAATTAAAGGCTTGGCAGCGCTGGTCAATGCCAAAGAAAAGACATTTGGTTGTCACGATGCGACACATGGCAAACGTCAACGCAAGGCCCCATTAGAGCGTGCGGACGCCGTTCTAGCCTCTGATTCTACATCAACGCGCCACGCCATATCACCCAATCTATCCCGCACCAGTACCACAATCTATTATCAGTCGCTACAAATTGAAGTAGAAGTAGCTGTAGAATAGACGATAACGCAACCATCGAACCACCAGTTGCCCGCAAGCGCGTTCCAGCCTACAATGTCTCCAGCCGATAACTCACCCTAGACACAACGCACTGTGTCCGCAAATTTACAAAGGGATCCATATGAACCGTGAAGTCATCAAGGCAACCGCCTGGGGCCTACTGGTCACCATGATCCTCGGCCTTCTGATTGTGATTGGTTCACGCAACCTAGCGCATTTTGACGCCGCGCTTGTCGCCTACACCTTCGCTGTCCTCTTTGCCACCTTTGGCCTCACCTATCGCTATGCCATGTGGCTGCAACGCCCACCGACTGCCGTCTACTGGCGGCAAGGATGGCGCACCTTCTTCCGCATGGGCGACTGGCGCAACCAGGCACGTCACTGGGGCTATTGGGTCTTCAACGACATTGTCATTAACCGCTTTATCTGGTCGCGTGAGTGGCTGCGCGGTTTGACCCATTCCCTGATCATGTGGGGCTGTGTTCTTGCCATCGCCATCACCTTTCCATTGGTCTTTGGCTGGCTGCATTTCCAGGCAATTCCAGACCAATTGGAGTGGTATCGCGCCTACATCTTTGGCTTTCCCACCTTCGCCTTTCCCGTTGAATCCATTGCAGGCTTTCTGCTCTTTCACGGGCTTGTCTGGTCTTCGTTTCTGGTGATTGCGGGCGTCATGCTGGCAATGCGCCGCCGTATGCGCGAGGAAGGAGCCGCGGCAGTGCAGCTCTTTGCCGAGGACTTCCTGCCCCTCATCCTGCTCTTTGCCGTCAGCGTTACGGGGCTGATGCTCACTGCCAGCTATACCTGGCTCAAGGGTTATGCCTATGATTTCCTGGCGATCCTCCATGCCATCACCGTCATTGCAACCTTTCTGTGGCTGCCCTTTGGCAAGTTCTTCCACATTTTCCAACGCCCGGCCCAAATCGGTGTTCGCTTCTACAAAGAGGTCGGCGAGCAGGAAGAAGCCGCCCTCTGTCGCCGCTGCGGGCATCCCTTTACATCCCGTCTCCATGTCGAGGACTTGATCCACACCGAGAAAGCGCTCGGCTACCGCTATGAGATGCCCAACAACCCTGTCGAACATTACCAATGGATCTGCCCCCCATGCCGTCGCGCAATGTTTGCCGCGGCGCAAGGGCGGCTCTGGGACGGTATCCGCGGTGGCAGTCCTTTAGGGGACTTCGACACGCCAGTACCTGTGATTGGAGCAACAGACGGTGCGCCGATCACACGCCAGCCCATGCCGGTCTATGCCAACCCGGGCATTGGCGAAGGCCCCTTAGGGTCGGAAGATGCTCGAAATTTCCATCCCTAGACACAAATACCCTCCAGCATCCTGCTCTATGCATTGACCGGAATCGACCACTCTATGTCATTCCGAGGCATGAGGAATTCCCCTCTGCCGGTCAACCAAAAGCAGATGCTTTACCGTGAATGTTTTACCCTGAAAGGATCACGCTATGGCAGAAATACCTGCCAGTATGCTCGAAATTATCGACCAATTCGGCCCGCACCTGGCCTATGCACAGGGCGCACAACTCGATACAGGTGTCGAGCCGGACAAGCTCGTCAAGACCCACTGCTGTTTCTGCGGACAACAATGTGGTGTGCAGCTCAAAGTCAAAGACAATCAAGTCATCGGCATAGAGCCTTGGTATGAGTTCCCCTTTAACCAGGGGAAACTCTGTCCCAAAGGTGTCAAGCGCTATCTGCAAAACGGCCACCCCGATCGCCTGCTCCACGCCTACCAGCGTGACGCAAGCGCGCCGGGCGGCTTCCGGCAGATGGGCTATGAGGAGGCCATTGGCCGCGTGGCGGCAGAGATCGACCGCATCCAGAGCCAACATGGCCCCGATGCCTTTGGCCTGTTGACCGGGGCCAGCCTCACCACCGAAAAGACCTACTTCATCGGCAAGTTTGCGCGCATGTGCCTGCGTACCGCCAACATTGATTACAACGGGCGCTTGTGCATGGTCAGCGCAGCCGCCGGCAACAAGATCGCATTTGGCGTCGACCGTTCGGCCAACCCCTGGTCGGACATCGTCGGCACTGATGTGGTCTGGATTAGCGGCTCCAACGTAGCCGAATGTTCGCCTATCACCACTGACTATGTATGGCAGGCGCGCGAACATGGGGCCAAGATCATCGTGGTTGATCCTCGCCTCACCCCGATTGCCCGCACCTGCGATCTATTCCTACCCATCAAGCCCGGTCGTGACACGGCGCTCTTCAACGGCATCCTCCACCTCATGATCGAACATGATTGGCTCGATCATGAGTTCATCGAGCAGCACACCAACGGTTTTGCCGAGGTAGCCGCAGAGGTGGCAGCGTGGACGCCCAAGCGTACCGCGGAAGTGACCGGCATTGGCGAGAAGGCCATCCACCAAGCTGCCGAATGGTGGGGCACTGCCCAAAAGAGCTTCCTGCTTCATGCGCGCGGCCTGGAACATCACAGCCACGGCGTGCAAAATGTACTCAGCGCCATCAACATCGTGCTTGCCTCTGGGCGCATCGGTAAGCCCAATTGTGGCTATGGCACGATCACAGGCCAGGCCAACGGGCAAGGCGGGCGCGAGCATGGGCAAAAATGCGATCAACTCCCCGGTGGCCGCGATATCAGCAATCCCGAACACCGCGCCTACGTCGCTGGCGTATGGGGCATGGATGTCAACGACATGCCGCTAGCTGGTGTCGATGCCTATGAGATGATCCGCAAGATCGACCAGGGTGAGATCAAGGGGCTCTTGAGCATCTGCTTCAATCCGCTTGTCTCACTGCCCGACAACAATTTCGTGCGTCAGGCGCTTGAGAAGCTAGAATTCTACGTTGCCATTGACTTCTTCCTCAGCGAGACAGCGCGCTATGCCGACATTGTCCTGCCAGGGTCGCAGCAAGAGGAGGACGAAGGTACAGTGACCCAAGTCGAAGGGCGCATTATCCGCATCAATAAAGCAGTGGACTGCCCAGGCGATGCCCGCCAGGACTGGATCATTTTTCAAGACATCGCCCGCGCCTTGAAGCGCGAAAAGGGCTTCACCTTCAAGAACCCCGGCGAAATTTTCGACGAGTTGCGTGTTGCCTCTAAGGGCGGCATTGTCGATTACTCCGGCGTCACCTATGAGAAGATCGAGAAGCAGTATGGTGTCTTTTGGCCTTGCCCCAGCGAAGATCACCCTGGGACGCCGCGCCTCTTTGAACCGGACTCGTGGAACCCGGTGGCGCAGGGCAAAGGCCCCTTCTACTTCCCCGATGGTAAAGCGCGCTTCAAGGTCACGCCCTATGTGCCGCCTACCGAAGATGTCGATGCAGAGTACCCTCTCATGCTCACCACCGGGCGCGTGGTCAGCCAATTTCTCTCTGGCACGCAAACGCGGCGCATTGGCCCGCTCGTCGATCATTACCCGGAGCCTCGCCTAGAAATGCACCCCCTCATGGCCGAACGGCTGGGCATTGCCGATGGCAAATGGGTCACAGTCGAATCACGTCGCGGCAGCGCCACGATACGCGCGCAGGTGGTCCGTACCATCCGCCCCGATACCGTCTTCATGCCCTATCACTGGGCCGGACGCAAAAGCGCAAACCAACTGACCATTGCAGCGCAAGACCCCATCTCTAAAATCCCAGAGTATAAGGTCTGTGCGGTCAAGGTCTACAAGGCTGCAACGCCCCCAGAATACGCAGACAAATTGGAATCACAACAATAGGAGGTCAAACTTGGCTGTCCCCGAACACCTGGAATTCTTTGTCGATCCTGGTCGCTGTATCGGTTGCCAAGCCTGTGTCCAGGCTTGTACAGAATGTGACACCCACAAGGGCCATTCGATGATTCAGCTTGACTATGTGAACCAAGCCGTATCGACCCAGACCGTACCGATGGTCTGCATGCACTGTGATTCACCCACCTGTGCCGAAGTCTGCCCGGCAGATGCCATCAAGCGCACAGAGGACGGGGTTGTCCAAACGGCGCGCAAGCCGCGCTGTATCGCCTGCAACAATTGCGTTTTGGCCTGTCCCTTTGGCGTGCCCAAGATGAACACCGGTATGAACCTGATGATGAAGTGCGATATGTGCTATGACCGTACGTCGGTGGGGCTCAAGCCGATGTGCGCTTCGGTCTGTCCCAGCCAGGCGCTTTTCTATGGCACACGCGCCGAAATTGAAAAACTGCGCCCCCGCTCACGCACAACCAATACCTTCCAGTTTGGGGAACAGACGATCCACACAAAGGTACAGATGATGGTGCCGATTGAGGCGAAGGCAGAATATGTCGATGTCACCGCGGCCATGCAAGACCCGCCCATCGGCCAATCTATCCTCCTGGAGATGGCGAACATGGATTGGGATGCCTTTGTCAGCGCCCAGGAGATGCAGCCATGAGAATTCCAGATGGCGAACGCATCAGTGTCCCACCGGATGGGCGAGGCGATGCACCCCAACCACGCTGGCGGCGCGATTTTCCCATCGACTGGCCCCAGGATGAGTATGTCTCGCGGCGTGACTTCACTCGTTTTATGGTACTCACCAGTTTGGCCTTTACCGTGGGCCAATTCTGGATTCTCTTGCAGAATGCCTGGCGGCGCAGTCAAGGGGCGCTGCCCATTGTGGCAATTGACAACGTGGATGCGATCCCGGTCGGTGGCAACAAGGTCTTTACCTATCCCACCGAAAAAGACCCCTGTATCCTCGTGCGCCTGGATGAGACGCACTTTGTCGCCTTTGACCGTTTATGCACCCATCTGCTCTGTCCCGTCATCCCCCAACCAGAGGAGGGTCATCTCCATTGCCCGTGTCATGAAGGCTATTTCGACATTGCCACAGGCCGACCTCTCGCTGGGCCGCCGCAGCGACCGCTGGAACGGGTTACTTTGGAGATACGTGACGGCACCATCTATGCCACAGGCAAGAGCGAATCCCTTGCCTAGCAGCATGCCACAAGGAGAACTGCTGCCATGAGAAATCGCGCGCGCTTCTCGCGCAGCCAGCGCATGACGATTGTCACCGGGATTCTTTCCCTGGTGATGATCATCGTCATCCTGCAGCTTTGGCTGCTCACAGCGACCATGAACGCCTATCTGGGTGGCGATGAAACGGTTCTGTGGCCTGCTGCGTTCGCCAGCCTGGTCTGCCTCGCTCTCAATGTGGGGCTACTCTGGTATCTCAACAGGCTGGAGCGGTAGGCAGGTGAACCGATCCGAACTTCAGCAGGGGATTGCAGGCTTCTTCCCTGCCTATTTTGCATTGGTCATGGCGACGGGCATCGTCTCGATTGCCAGTCACCTGCTCGGTTTCATCATCATCGCCCGCATCCTGCTCCCAATCAACATCGTCGCCTACCTCATCCTGTGGACGATCACACTGGTCCGGCTCGTACGCTATTGGCCGCGCGTTTGGGCAGACCTGAACAACCACAGCCGGGGGCCTGGCTTCTTCACCCTGGTCGCGGGCACTGCTGTATTGGGAACGCAGCTCATCATCGTCGCCGGCGCGCCCCAGGTGGCGCAATGGCTCTGGCTGTTGGCAGTGGCGCTGTGGCTGCTCATTATGTATACTTTCTTTGCTGCCATGACGGTGCGCGCCGAAAAACCGCCCATCGAACAGGGCCTCAATGGCGCATGGATGTTGGCAGTGGTCGCCACGCAGTCGCTGTCGGTGCTGGGTGTGCTGTTGGCTCCGCAATGGGGCTTTGGGCATGACATCATCATCTTCGCCATGATCTGCCTCTTTCTTCTAGGCTGCATGCTCTATCTGTTGATCATCACCCTGATCTTCTACCGCTTTACCTTTCTCGTCTTTGCCCCTGCTAACCTAGCCCCCCCCTATTGGATCAACATGGGCGCGGTGGCAATCACGACGCTGGCGGGTGCGATCCTCATCCTGAATGTCGATGCAATGCCCCTGCTGGCAGAGCTATTGCCTTTTCTCAAGGGCTTTACCCTTTTCTTCTGGAGCATCGCTAGCTGGTGGATTCCGCTGCTGCTGGTTTTGGGTGTCTGGCGACATGGCGTCCACCGCTTCCCGCTCCATTATGATCCGCAATATTGGGGAATGGTCTTTCCGCTCGGCATGTACACCACCTGTACCCTGCGGCTATCGCACGCCCTCGACCTGCCTTTCCTGCTAGCGATCCCCCACACCTTTGTCTATCTGGCACTGATCGCCTGGACAGTCGTGTTTGTGGGCCTGCTGCTGCATCTGGTGAACCTCATACGCGCTTGAAACGAGAGGACATTCCTATCTCAAAAATGAGAAGGCTGGCAGCATATGCTGCCAGCCTTCTCTACACGCGGCGCTCAACCCACCTCTACCGCAGATGCGGAAATGCCTTCTTGCCCGCATAGTGCGCGATATCGCCAAGCGCCTCCTCAATCCGCAAGAGTTCGTTGTACTTTGCCACGCGGTCGCTGCGTGCGGGTGCGCCGGTTTTAATCTGCCCGGTGTTAAAGGCCACAACGAGATCAGAGATGGTTGCGTCTTCAGTCTCGCCCGAACGGTGGCTGACCACCGCGGCCCAGCCCGCGCGCTGACTGCGCTCGATGGCATCAATGCTCTCCGTCAAAGTGCCGATCTGGTTCACCTTGCAGAGCAGTGCGTTACAGGCTTTTTCGGCAATGGCGCGATCAATCCGCTCCACATTGGTCACGAGCAGGTCATCCCCCACCAGTTGCACCTTGTCACCGATCCTGGCATTGAGCGCGCGCCAACCGGCCCAATCATCCTCCGCCATACCATCCTCCAGGCTGATGATCGGGAAGCGGCTGGCCCAATCCGCCCACAAATCCACCAGTTCTTCACTCGTGAGCTTTCGACCCTCAATGGCGAGGTTGTAAATGCCGGTTTCTGCATCATAAAGCTCGGTGCTAGCGGGGTCCAATGCGATATAAATATCCTCACCAGGGCGGTAGCCCGCCTTCTCAATCGCGGTCAAGATCACCTCAACGGCCTTGACATTCCCCCCCAGGCTCGGCGCAAAGCCTCCTTCGTCGCCCACGTTGGTATTATGACCACCATCGTGCAGCACCTTCTTGAGACTCTGATAGACCTCCACGCCCCAGCGCAGCCCCTCGCTAAAGGTAGGAGCGCCCACCGGCATCACCATAAACTCCTGAAAGTCGGTGCTGCCCAGCGCATGCTTGCCACCGTTAAGGATATTCATCATCGGTACGGGCAAGACACGCGCGCCCACGCCGCCCAAATAGCGATAGAGCGGCAGCCCCAATGCCTCGGCAGAGGCCTTCGCCACAGCCAAACTCACGCCCAGGATGGCATTTGCCCCCAACTTGCCCTTGTTCGGCGTGCCATCCAGTTCAATCATATAGCGATCAATGCCAACCTGATCCAGTGCATCACAGCCCACCAGTTCATCGGCAAGCACCTCGTTCACATTCTCCACGGCCTTGAGCACACCCTTGCCGCCATAGCGCTTCTTATCGCCATCGCGCAGTTCAACAGCCTCATGCGCTCCTGTGCTGGCCCCGCTCGGCACAATGGCGCGCCCCACAGCCCCGCTCGCCAGTTCTACCTCTACCTCGACCGTGGGGTTGCCGCGGCTGTCCAACACTTCGCGCCCAACCAAATTGATAATCTCAGTCATAAAATCCTCCTAGAAGTTTCAGGCAATCATCAAATTTATTTGTTCAATGTTATGCGAAATGGTACGCGTTAAGCGTATGAATTCTTCCATCATCCACCCGTTTGCAAGCAGTGTGCCTCGCCTTCCTATCGTTTGGTTGTATCATGGATCAACAAATTGTGCGAATCCTACCGCCACACTCCAGCTTTCCATCGCTGTAGGGCGCTGTAGGACTAGGCTGATTCTTCGCAACTTTGTAGCCAGAGTTGCGTACTACTAGATAACGAGCCATTGACTGGAGTAGACATGGAAACAACTGGAGAGAAAATTATGTCAAATCAACCCCTGAAACAACGCCCCGATGGATTAACCGTTATCAGTATTTGGTTTTACCTATCGGGCGCTTTCTTCCTCTGTATTACTGCCGTGGTCGCCTTTATGACCATTGCCTTTGGCATTGGGGCCGCGTTCGAGGATGTCGGAATGTTGATTCCCAGCGGTATATTCGGCGTCATTGCGCTTGCCTTCATGGCAATGAGCATCCTCAATTTGGTCGTCGGCTATGGCATCTGGATTCAGAAGCCCTGGGCGCGCATCGGCGCAATCGCCCTTGCCATTGTCGGGCTGCTCTTTATGCCCATCGGCACAATTGCCGGTGCGCTCATCCTCTGGTACTTGCTCCAACCAGAGGTAGCCGCAGCTTTTGAAAAGCCAATTGTCGAGGAGTAAGCCAACTGATACCACCCTCCCGGAAGCTGGGGAGCCCCCTGGGCGCGGGAGGGTTTTCGGGCGAACAAACCTGTGACCAATGAAATGAGAGGCGACGGATGGCTCCGTCGCCTCTCATGATACCCAATTGCAAGGGTTGCCTAATTTGTGATCTGCGGCAGGAAGATTGCGTCGCCAGGCTCACCAGGTATGTCGGGCGCGCTTGCACCTCCTGGATTGACAAACGAATTGCCGATGCTCAACTCCACCGGAACCGTCACCACCTGGTTGGGATAGCCGGGAGCCGCGCCGGTAAAGGTAATCGTCGCCTGGTGCAGCCTGTTGATCGGCAAGCCGCTGGGGTTCGCTGTGGCTGTCACCGTCCCAGGTACATCACCACTTGGCGCACTGAGCGTTAGCCACGCTGCGCTGCTCTCCGCACTCCATGTCAAAGTGCCGCCGCCCATGTTCTCTAGGCTGATCGCTGCATTTTGCGCCGTTGTCTCACCTGCCGCCACCTGGAAACTGAGCGCCGCCGGAGCCAGCGTCAAGGTTGGGCCGGGCAGCGCCAACGGGTCATCCACATAGATCGTAATCTGCTTGCCGGCGGTTTCTCCGGCGCTGTTCTGCGCGCGTAAGGTTATGACGTTTGCACCCACCGGCAGATTATCCACGCTGATCTGCCCGCCTATGCCCAAATCGCCATGCTGATTGGCCCACGTCAATGATGGCCCTACGATCAATCCATCCTGGGGATCCAGCGCCTCGCCGCTAAAGTTGACCAACTCGCCCCAGTTAAAATGTTCGCCATCTGCCGGGCCAATGATCTTCACCTCCGGCGCTTTAACTGCCATCGTATAGTCCGGGCTGTCGCCCACGCCCTGATTGACACCATCGTTGGCATAGACGCGGAAGCGCCCCTGGCCTCCTGCCAAGCTCGACGTATCCACCGGCGCACTGCTGCCGCTCACGCCCAACACGACCGGCTGGTAGCTCGTCTCGGCATCCACGCTATAGAAAATATCAAAGGTAAGCGCATCGCCATCGGCGTCTGCTGCCTCCCACTTGAGTGCCACTGTCCCCGTCACGGGGCTAGCCGGATTATCCAACGCTACATTTGTCACTGTGGGTACGTTGGCGCTTACCTCGGCGCTGTAGCGAGTTTCGCCGCTTGCTACGTCGACAATCTCATACGAGCGTGTACCCGCTACAAAGTCTACGATCACGCCAAAGGCTTGGCCCTCCCCCTCACTCTGGGTGCCATCCCCTGCATCAAAGAGATAGGCCGCCAGTTCGCTGCCTCCCTCGCCCAGCAAGCGCAAGCGCCATGCTCCGGCGTTCCCCGGCGTCTTCTCTGTTACGCTGCCCAACCGCGCCACACTATGGACAATCACATCCTCGCCATAGACCACGCCAAACAGGCTGAGGAAGTCACCCTCAATCGCCACTCGCTCCATACTCGCTGCCTGCGCCGGGGGGTTGACAATCGCTTGATAAAGCCCTTCCCAGGTATAGTCGCTGGGCCAGCGCAGTTGCGCATTGCCGCAGTAGCTCATCATGTCATAGGAGTTCACATCATCCAGCACACGCGGGCGCGGCAAGCCGCCTGAATTGGGCGCGGCGCGGTCAAAGCCGCGAATCGTGCCATCGCCGGGGCCGATGCGCGCCAATGCATAGGGGTACTTCGTGTCATCGCGGCTGTGACCGCACCCCTCGACAATGGCATTGCCCGCGGCATCGGTTGTGGTCGCCGGGTCATCCGAGTTCTGCGCCATATGCTGGCGGCCAAACATGTGGCCGATCTCATGACCGGAGTAGTAACCATAATTGCTGTAGCTGGGGGTGGGGCCGCCAATAATCGAGGTCCCCGCCGGGCCACTGCCAATGCGATCTGTGCCCGCTTGCCCACGCGGGAAGGCTCCACCGGTCGTGGAGCTGTCGGTGATCAGGCCATAGGTCAACGTCGCCGCGTTGATGCCATTGCCCGCGTTGGCGCGCATCGTGCCGATCTTGGCATTCACCCAATCCGACGCACAAAGGCTGCGGAGATCGGCACGCATATCTTGACAGACCTTTAACACCTGCATGACATGGTTGCCGAGCAACGGCCCACCGTTGATCGTCCAGACGCGATAGTTAATCCCTCCTTCGGGAATCGGATAGGCCCGCCGCAAATAATCAGCATGGGTATCCGTATCATTCACGCTGTAGATAGGGCAATCCAGCAGCGATTTCTGAATACAATAATTGGCCTCGACAAAAATCAGGTCAATCGCCCGCCCTGGACTAAAGGCATAGAAGGGACTGGTCCACTCGTTGTTGGTATAGTTTGGTTCCGGCGGCACCTGATAGGGATTCAACACCGCGCGCAGATAGATCTGATCCTGGTTCGATGCCTCCCAGGGCAGCACAAAGAGGAATGAGTCACCCACCTGGTTGCGGTCGGGCGCGGCCTTTACCGTCAAATGCGTACCGTTGATCGGGCGATATGGCCCGCGCTCGCTCCCGCCATAGTTGACATAGAGCCGCATGGTTGCGCCTGGTATATCGGCATCGCCGCGCACAAAGACCCGCACATAAGTCTCACGCCCCTTGACCAGCCGCACACTATTGGCGTCGTTCTGCACCCCTTGCGTAATCTCCATGCCCGTAATCGTCATGTCCACCTTAGGCAAGGCATCTACATCATTGGGCAATCGCTTGAGTGTCTGGAGTTGGTCCCCGAACGGCCCTTCCGTCCAGAAAAGCCAGGTGCCATCGGTGGTCAAATGATTCGGCGCATCCGTAGGCCCTTGTGTGCCTGTATCGCTGTCCGAATAAAAGTAGAGTAATTCCGGCGTTGCGCCTGGGGCGGAGCCGCTGCGGTAGAGCGAATAGGTATAGGTTCCGCCAAAACCGCCTGAAGGCACATAGGTCGAAGTGAAATAGAAGAGGGTGGTCAGGAAAAGGAACCGAGACGCGATCAGCGCCTCTACAGTCGTACCTGCCGCCAAATTCTGCACAGGTTCATCCGAACCGCCGAGATTGTTATATCGCCGGATCGTGTTGTTCTGTGCATAGTACACATAGTCGGTTGTCGTACACTGAATCGTGGGGCAAAATGTCACCTCCCCACCTGGATAATAGTCAGAGACATCCGCGCCAATGGCATTCACGACGGGTTGCTCCCCCCTTGCGTCCAGCCGTACCAGCCGCCGATCCCTATCGACAAAATAGATATAGTTGCCGTCGGTCTTGATATTGTGAAACCCCTTCTCCTCTGGAGAAAAGATTGTACCGGGACGGTAGAGAACCGTATATTCTCCTGTTGCCTTGCTCACTGCCTCCACATATGAGCCACCGCTTGCGCCCAGTGGCCCATTGGTGACAGGCAGATTGCTCACAGCCAAGAGCCGGTCGCCATCATCCAAAAGCTCCACAGGCAGTTCAAAACCATAGGCCGCGTTCATCAACGTCGGCGTGTCGCCAATGTTTGCCGTCACCGGCAGTTTGACGAGCCCCGTGGCATCCACCCAATAGACGAAATTCTCATCCGCCACTACGTTGGAATAGAGCGTATAGGGGTTACATGCAGTCGAGCCGCTGTCGTCAAGACGATATTGAAGTGCGCGCTTTTCTTCCACCCGCACCGTATCGCGCCAGATCGCAAACAGGGAAGCCGCCTGCGCTGCGTCCGGGATCTCTGCCATAGACGCATCCGCCGCCGCTACACCGGGGCCTGGCCCCGGAGGGCAGAGCGCAGGCGTATGATAAAAGAGGCCGGGCGATGGCACAGAGAAGCTAGCAACAGCGTCCGTTGCAATCACGCGCGGCGGCTCACTCGCTGCATAGACCGGCTGTGGCGTCGCCAACGCAGCCGGGATTAGACTGACCAGCACGCTACTTATGAGTAGCAGGCGCAGAGCGCGTGACATACATTTGGAAAACATGGTTTCTCCTTTTGCATACATTCTCAATCAGCAAACAAGAGCATAGTTGTCTCCCAAACAGAATTCAATGGGACAATGGGGACAAAAAGGGGGACAGTTTCCACCATGCCCACTTGTCGAGGGCATGAGGGAACCGCCTCAATCAAAAAGGGCGACCCGGAACTGCTCTCGGATCGCCCTTTTTGCGTATCTATCGATCTACACCTTTTCAAAAGCCCGACGCCATTGTGGGACTCCTGAAAAGGTTCTGCATAGCTTAATCCTCGTCGCGCGCTGCGCCCCCTGCGAGCATTGCCACGGGCTTAGCGGCTTCCGTTTCGGGAATGTGACCACTTTCTGGATCGTTGGGCCAAACCTGATAGACCCAACGCACAGCGCGCCGCCACATGCTGCGCGCGGCTGCCGCCTGATAACCGGCTTGCCGCCGCGTGTTGCGCCACCAATTGGGCTCCGGCTTATCCGTCGGCACACCCCATTGGATGGCACACGCCGCCCAGGTTAGCCCAGCGCCAAAGCCCACAAAGACCATGTTATGCCCCGGTTTCACCTTGCCCGCCTTAATCGCCTCGCAGAGGGCAATGGGGATGCTGGCAGTGCTGGTATTGCCATACTTTTGCAGGTTGACAAAGACCTTCTCTTCGGGGATGTGCAGTTGCTTGAGCACACTGTTTTGGATGATACGCAGGTTGGCTTGATGCGGGATCACCAGGTCTACCTCATCGGTGCTAAGACCCGCACGATCCAAGACGGCGCGCGTTGCGTCTGCCATCACACGCGTTGCAAAGCGGAAAACGGCCTTGCCATCCATCTTCATAAAGTGGCTGCCGCTGCTCACCGTCTCCAGGCTGGCAGGCATGGCGCTGCCACCGGCGGGCAGCATCAACAGCTCTGCGCCCGATCCATCACTGCCCAGTTCCGACGCAATGATCCCGCCCGGCACATCGCTGGCGGCAACCAACACCGCGCCGGCCCCATCGCCAAAGAGAATACAGGTGTTGCGATCCGTCCAATCCACCACTCGGCTCAATGTCTCTGCGCCTACCACCAATACGTACTCGGCGTCGCCCGCCAGAATATGCCCGCGCGCCATGCTCAACGCATAGACAAAGCCCGAACAGGCTGCGCTCAGATCAAATGCACCGGCGTTGGTCGCGCCAATGGCGTCTTGAATAATGCTCGCCGTCGAGGGGAAAATATACTCAGGCGAACTGCTGGCACAAATAATCAAGTCGACCTTGCTCGGCTCGACATCGGCAACCGCCAGTGCCTTGCGCGACGCGGTAATGCCCAATGAAGCCGAAGTCTCCTTCGGGTCGCTCGCCACGCGCCGCTCTTCAATGCCGGTGCGCGTGCGAATCCACTCATCATTGGTATCCACAATCTGCTCTAGATCGTGGTTCGTAATGATCTTGTCCGGGACGGAATAGCCCCAGCCAATGATCTGGGCATAGCGCCCGCCTGTCCCACTTGGGTAGGACGCGTGTGATGCCTCCTCAGGGTGCGCTCCATTGGATTGGCTAGTGGCACGCCCATTCACGTGCCCATTGCTATGATGCCCGTTATTACTATGTCCGTTCCTGTGCCCATGATGGGTGGGTTCCAACGGAAGCTCATCTATTTCGGCCATACTCATTTCTCCTCAGCGGTGGGGTCCAAGCGATCGGTGCCGGCTTGCCTGCCAACGTTTGCATCTCTCATCGCCGGACGTTACTGATAGCGCCGCAGCATGATGCTGGCATTATGACCGCCAAACCCAAAGCTGTTGCTCAAGGTTACATCCACTGTCGCCTGACGCGGCTTGTGCGGCGTATAGTCCAGATCACACTCAGGGTCAGGCGTGTCCAGGTTGATGGTGGGCGGGATGATCCCTTCCTGGATCACTTTGGCGCAGATGATTGTCTCCAGCGCACCCGCACCGCCCAGCAGATGGCCTGTCATGCTCTTGGTGCTGCTAATTTTCACATTATAGGCATGTTCGCCCAGCACATGCTTGATAGCCCAAGTCTCGGTCTTGTCATTGAGCCGGGTCGATGTGCCGTGGGCGTTAATATAGTCAATTTCCTGGGGCTGCACGCCATAGCCCGCGGCTTTGCGTAACGCCATCGACATGGCATCAATCGCCCCGCGGCCCGTCTCATGCGGCGCGGCCATGCTATAGGCATCGGCGCTGCTGCCATAGCCGATGACCTCGGCGTAGATATGCGCCCCACGCGCCAGCGCATGTTCTTCCGTCTCCATGATCACAATCGCCGCGCCCTCGCTGATGACAAACCCATCGCGATCCAGATCAAAAGGACGGCAAGCGCCTTCAGGGTCGTGGTTGCGCTGGCTCAAGGCCCCCATCACATCGAAGCCCGCCACAATGACCGGGGAAAGAGCGGCTTCAGCCCCACCCGCAACCATCACATCCGCATCCCCGCGGCGCAGCACCTCAAAAGCTTCACCACAGGCCGATGTGCCGCTGGCGCACGCGCTCACCACGGCATGATTGACCCCATGCAAATTGTGTTCAATGGCAATTTTGCCCGCGGCGCTGTCCACCAGCATGTTGGGAACCATAAAAGGACTCACACGACGCAGCCCCTTTTTCTCGGCAATGTCAAACCCTTCCATCGTAGACTGGACACCGCCAATACCGCTGCCCACAATGCATCCCACGCGGTTGGAAATCTCGCTGCTCAGATCGATCTTGGCATCCTCAATCGCTTCTTTGGTTGCCGCCAGCGCATACTGGATATAGGCATCCAGCCGCCGCGCCTCCTTGCGATCCATGTAGTTTGCGGGATCAAAATCGCGTACTTCGCCCGCAAAGTTAGTCCGCAGATCGCTTGTGTCAAAGCGGGTAATCGGCCCGATTCCAGACCGTCCCGCCAGCAAATTCTCCCAAGTGGCAGGAATGCTCAACCCCAATGGTGTGATGGCACCTACCCCCGTAATCACAACACGCGTCTGAGGATGGTGTCCATTCGTGGCACCGTTCAGGGCATGGTTGTGGGCAGTTGGCTCGACAGACATACGTTTCATTCCGTTCTGAATTTTTGGTTCAACAGCAATACGAAAGGCCGTTTGTTTCTATTTCTCTATTTGTTTCCGACTTGTTTCCTACTTGCGCTGCATTGACCGACCGGCTCGACAATGACATGCGTCCATTGCGGGATCTCGCAATGCATCGGTTCATTCACTAAAACACAAGAGGCCTTAAAAAGTTGCGCGCAAAATACGTCCAATGCATAAAAACTTCATTGGATCATAAAACCCCGTTAATTGCTTATTGAATCAGGTATCTACTCTTGCCGCCAAATGACTGTACCCCCCATCCACCACCAGGGTCTGCCCGACAATCATCTGTGCATCTGGGGAGCAAAGAAAGGCAACCAGGCCCGCCACATCTTCTGGCGTGGCAAGCCGCCCGACCGGAGTTTGCCGCCGTACCACCTCCAGCACCTGCTCTGGGCTGGACAACGATCTGATGGCATCTGTCTCGATGATGCCAGGGCTGACCGCGTTGACCAGGATAGACTCTGGGGCCAATTCCACTGCCCAATAGCGCACCAGTGCCTCCAGCGCCGCTTTGGAACTGCCCACCAGCCCATATTGTTCAATCACGCGCGTGGAACCCAAGCTGGTCAACGCCACAACACGTCCACCGCCGCGGGCACGCATCAGCGGCACAGCCTTTTGTACCATTGTCAGAAACCCCCACGCGTTTGTTCCAACGGTGCGCTGCCAGTGTTTGGCTG
The DNA here is from genome assembly GCA_020846635.1 of Caldilineaceae bacterium. GTDB lineage: Bacteria > Chloroflexota > Anaerolineae > Caldilineales > Caldilineaceae > QEUY01. The sequence goes on along the minus strand of JADLDO010000048.1, from coordinate 70,837 downwards.
TGACCGAGAGAAGCGGTTCCATCACACCGATGGCGGCATTGGCGATCAAAATATCCAATCCCCCAAAGGCGACCACCTCGTCAAAGAGTCGCGCCAGATCATCCTCATCGCCTATATCAGCCTTCACGACCCGCGCGCGGCGTCCATAGGCCTCTATCGCCTGCGCCACTTCACGCGCGGCGCGTTCTTTGCGTAAATAGTTGACCACCACATCTGCGCCCGCTTGCGCCAAACGCAGCGCCACCGCGCGGCCAATGCCGCGCGACGCCCCCGTCACCAGGGCAATCTTACCTGTCAGCATTTCGCTCCCACTTTGTCAGACCGTAGCCCTGACACAGACCTGATTTGTTTATTGTGGCCCTACGTAAGCCCCCTCGCGGTACCACCAGACCCGTATGGAGGCATTGCCCGTACGCTCGTAATACTCGACGACAATCGTATGTTCCCCAGGCCCCACGCCCAGCACCCGGTTGCTCACATCCTTATAGCCATCCCGCCAATGATCCAGCACCAACAGCCCGTTCAAATAGAGACGCACGCCATCATCCGCAGCCGCCCGAAAGACATAGTTGCCCCCGTCAAATGGGAACTTCCCTTGCCAGCGTGCCGACCAATAATCGTTCCCCAACACATTCGGCCCCAAAGTAAATGCATAAGGGGAGCCAAGCGACCAATTATAGTCGAGTGGATTTTCGCCCCGCGGTTCTTGTTGCTGAAAGGCCGGATTGCCCACCGGGTTTGCGCCATAGTAATAGCTTGCTTGCCACGCGCTGTTATCGCTAACCGCCCCAAAGTCGACACGCACGTTTGCCAGCCCCGATTGTTCATAATACTCTACACGAATGTCATGGCTGCCCGTCAACACCTGGCCCACTACATAGTTTTGACTGGGGTTGGCAGGCCAAGCATTGAGGATCATCCGTCCATCCACCCAAATACGCACACCGTCATCCGCAGTCGCCGTAAATTGATAATAGCCGGGGATCACCGAAATACGCCGCGAGAAACGTATGGAGAAACCGTCTGCGGGCAGTGGGCTTGGCGCACCTGCCCCCCAGTTAAAGTTGATATTCGCCACATCAAGCACAGCGACAGGTTCGCCCGCAAGGCTGCCATTGTTAAAGAGTTCTGTGCGCCACCCGCTAAAGACCACAGGAGTCTGCGTGGGTGTAGGAGTGGCCGCGGGTAGAGTGGGCACAGGCGTCGGCGTCGCCGGGTTGACCACTAAGACAATCGCAACATTGCCGTGTACCTCGACCAAACGTGCGTCAATCCACCCCTGTTGCCCATCGGTGCAGGTCAATTGCAGCCATGTGCGCGCCTGATTGCGACCTGTTATTACGCACGTCTGCTGCCGCACAACCTTGCCCACCACCTCGTTGCTGGAGCCTGGCCCGCTGTACAGGTTAACCTCGTCAAACTTGACCACCGCTACCGGCACTGGAATCGACGCGGCAGCCACTGCTGTCGGTAGGTTCGCCTCTGTGCCTAAGACACCGGTCACCACGATCAGCGGCGCTTCGCCTGCGCGTATCGCAGCCTGCACCTCACCCCATACTTTTACATTCGGATATTCACCCTCACGCGCCAGCAGATCAATTTGCTGCTCAATCTCCGGGGTTTGCCCCGCCAATGCATAATAGCTGCCATCCGCGATTCTCAGGTAATGGGTGTAGCGTTCTCCTGTGAGCCGCTCCAACCGTCCCAACAAGCCATAGACCCGCTGCCCCGGTGTCGCCACTGCCCCTACTCGTACAGTAGGAGTAGGCGTAGCAACGCTGCCGCCGGAAGGGATCAACGGAATATAGGTATGGTCGCGCGGCACCTGTGCGATGACCTGGGCACTGGCAGTCAGCGCCACCAACGCGCCGCTGCCGCACAGCGCCAGGAGCAACAAAGCCACAGCAAATCTCATTCGCTTGTCGCTGCGTCCCATGCCGGTGCCTCGCCCGCTGCGCGTGAACATGCTCTTTGTCCTTGTCGCTCTTTTCGCTCTTTGCCGTAACCTTCGCTGAACAGAGCGAATCCCTTCCATTCACTTCCATTATACACCTGCGCCCATGATAGACGGACGAGCGCGCCTTCTCTCCTCTGCAAAACTATCCACTTGACCAGGTAGATTACGCTTCCGACAACTGATCCATCCCCAACGAGACAGAGCTACGCTAAGGTGGGTGCCCACAGCCGACGCCCTTTCCCTTCAGCGCGAGTCGCTCTGTCATGCGACGGCAGAGCCGATCAACAGAGTTGTACGCATTGCAAGACGCCCATCAGGAGGATAGGATCATGCAACCAAAGATTATCTCCAAACCAGCCTTTACCGTCGTCGGCATGAAATATCGCGGAAAAAATCAGCACAACGAAATCCCCCAGTTGTGGAGAAAATTCGGGCCACACATGCACGAAGTTCAAAACGTCAGAGATGCTGACATCGCCTACGGTATCATGGACAATTACGATGAAAACAAAGGCGATTTTGACTACGTGGCCGCGCTAGAGGTCGAGAGCGCCACGGAAGTGTCAGAGGGCATGACAGCCCTCATCGTGCCCGCACAAACCTATGCGGTCTTTCCTTGCACACTCAACACAATCCGCCAGACCTATGACACCATTTACCAAAGCTGGATGCCTGCATCCGGCTACCAACGTGCAGCCGGCCCAGAGTTCGAGCTTTATGACGAGCATTTCGATCCGAATGACAGCAACTCCGGGATGTTTGTCTATGTTCCTATCGAACGGCACTAGCAACGATATCGCTGGACTTTAGAAGAAACCGGCAGCCTATCGCAGCATATCTATGCGGTCAAAGGAAGGTCAAATGAAGACATTGATTGCCTACTATTCACGGACTGGACACAATGAGCAGCTAGCCAAGCAGCTACACGAACAGATGCCAAGCGACCTGGATCCGATTGTGGATACGAAGAACCGGGAAGGCATGTTCGGCTGTGTGATCGCGGCCATGTTCAAACAGAAGACCCCCATCAGATTCGCCAAAGACCCGCGGGCATATGACCAGGTCATTGTGGTTACGCCGTTGTGGGGCGGCAGCCTTCCACCCGCAACGCGCACCTATCTCACACAGAATCGTGCCAAACTCAACCAGTTTGCGTTTCTTTCGATCTGTGGCAAGGGTGAAGAAAACAAGAACGCCCTCGCTGATGTTGAAACCACCGCGCAGACGAAACCCTTCGTGAGCCTGCTGCTCAAAGAGGCCGAAGTTGGCAACGAAAGCTCAGCGCAAAAGCTCGCCGCCTTTACCCACCAGCTACCGCAGCAGGTGTTGGGCTAGAGGAGTGTCACGCCGGAACAGGTCGCCATGTCTCGATCTGCTTCGTGCCTGACCGCGCCACCGGCCCAATGCATATCCTGTTGGGGATGGTGCAGGGGCTTGTGATAGAGTAATGACAACAAGCCTGCCCTCAGGCCGTTGTAGATTGCACAAAGGCTTCAGGTGTGCAACCTGGAGCCTTTGTGATAGCTGTTTGTGATGAATGTTTATGGTGGAATCATCGTGGAAAACACAGAACTCGTCAGCACAACCTTCAAAGTAGAGAAGATGGATTGCACTGCGGAAGAACAATTAGTACGCCTGCAACTCTCCGAGCAGCAAAATGTCAAACACCTGGCTTTTAACCTTCCCAACCGTACAGTGATTGTCACCCATACGGGTGACAGCGCGCCCATTGCGCGTTTGCTTGATGCACTCAATCTTGATGCCACCCAGGTGGGCCAAGAGCAGGTTGACACAATACAACCGGATGCAAGTGATAGGCAGCAACGAAACTTACTCATTATTGTGCTGCTCATCAACTTTGGGCTTTTTGCCCTAGAGTTGGTAACCGGATTCCTGGCCCAGTCGATGGGGCTTGTTGCAGACTCGCTCGACATGCTCGCGGATGCAATTGTCTACGCGCTTAGCCTGTACGCGGTCGGCAAGGCAGTCATACAAAAGAAACGAGTTGCCCGTATAAGCGGTTATTTTCAATTGCTCTTGGCAGTATTGGGCATCATTGAGGTCATCAGGCGCTTTATGGGTCATGGCGAGGAGCCAAACTTTACGCTGATGATTACCATTTCTCTGTTCGCACTGGCAGGAAATGCTGCATCACTTTGGGTGTTACAACGCGCACAAAGCCAGGATGTTCACATGCGAGCAAGTTGGATATTCACTTCAAATGATGTAATCGTCAATATCGGTGTGATAGTGGCGAGTGTCCTGGTCTTTATGACCGGTTCGAACATACCCGATCTATTAGTCGGCGCAGCGGTATTTGTGCTGGTCGGTACCGGCGCGTTCCGTATCCTCAAGTTAGCCGTATAGCCCCTAACTCACCAGCGCTACATCCAACGCATCGCGCAGCGTGCGCGCGCCGATCACCTCGATCCCGCTGGGCAGCGTCTCGCCACGCCTGAGCATGTTGCGCGGCGCGAGGGCACGACTAAAGCCCAATTTGACCGCTTCGTGCAGACGACGACCCAACTGGCCCACGCTGCGCAACTCGCCACTCAGCCCCACTTCGCCCAGGATGGCGACATCTGCCGCCACCGGCAAACTGCGAAAGCTGGAAGCAATCGCCACCGCAATTGCCAGATCGGCGGCAGGCTCCACAATCTTCATACCACCCACAATGTTCACAAAAACATCCTGATCGCTCAGATTGATGCCCACACGCTTGCTCAAGACAGCCGTCAGCAGCAGCAGCCGGTTCAGGTCAATCCCATTGCCTGTGCGTCGTGGCTGGCTAAAGGTCGTGTGACTGCTCAACGCCTGCACTTCCACCAGCAGTGGACGTGTCCCCTCCATAGAGACAGCAATGGCGCTGCCCGCGGCGTTGGGCAGCCGTTCGGCCAAGAACATCTCCGAGGGATTACGCACCTCGGTCATGCCCCCTTCGCTCATCTCGAAAATGCCCACTTCATTGGTGGAGCCAAAGCGATTCTTCACCGAACGCAGCAGCCGGTAGGCATGGAAGCGCTCCCCTTCCAGTTGCAGCACAACATCGACCATATGCTCCAAAATGCGCGGCCCTGCAATCGTGCCGTCTTTGGTCACATGCCCCACCAAAAAAATAGGAATGTTATATTGTTTGCCCAAGCGCAGCAGCAGCGAGGCACTGTCGCGCACCTGGCTGACGCTCCCGGCGGCGCTGCTCCCAGCCTCGTTATAAATTGCCTGGATCGAATCGACAATCACCAGCACAGGCTTCATGCGCTCGATATGCTCAAGAATCTGCTCGACCACGATTTCGGGCAGCACAAAAAGCCGCTCCTCGCTGATTCCCAGGCGTTGGGCGCGCCGCCCAATCTGGTGATCACTCTCTTCGGCACTGACATAGAGAACAACACCGGAGGTGCGCGCTACCTCCGCTGCCATCTGCAAAAGGATGGTGCTTTTGCCGATGCCAGGGTCGCCCCCCACCAGCACGCCCGAACCCGGCACAATGCCGCCACCCAGCACTCGATTCAGTTCGCTATTGCCCAAGACCAAGCGTGGTACGCCATCTTTGGGAATGTGCGCCAGTGAAACCGGCTGGATATTCTGAAAAGTGCCCACGCCGACCGGCGAACGGTTCTTCTCCGCTGGGCGCACTTCGACTTCCTCCAGCGTGTTCCATTCTTCACAGTCCGGGCATTTGCCCAACCACTTCATCTGCACGCTGCCGCATGCCGAGCAGACATATTGGACTTTACTTTGTGTTTTTGTCTTTGCCACGCCCATTATTCCTTTGGCCCAACCGAACACTTGTGCGGATTTATTATACGTTCTTCCGGCACTGGGAGCAAACCAGAGGAGGCTCGCCCGGAGACGCTGAGGCGCAGAGAAGAGGAAGAGAGAATATTGTCAATGGGCATGGGAAAAATTCGAGGATGAAAAAGCGGGAACGCCATTGTTCCCGCCGCTGCCAGAAGCCATCGGCCCCTGGGCACTGTTCCTACTTTAGCACATTCTCCACTACATACAAAATCATCAGATCATTGATTTTGCCGCCCATTTGCCCCGCCAGCCCTTGAATCGAACGCCGAGACTACGGATACAAAAGGGCAAAAAAGGGGACAAAAAAGCGCTTTGACAGGTCATTAAAAACGTTGTACGATTTGCCCGCCTCCACAAGACAGGCGAAGCAGCAAACCGATCAGCAATCGTCCTCACCTCTGGTTGGATCTTCAAATCCAAAGCTGACTTCACGTAGTCTAGTCCCGCACAACACAGGGCTGGTCAGCCCACGATTTGATTTTTTATATCGCGTTCACGTTAGCCTAGTGTGTTCCAACTACTTCCAACCCAAAGGAGACCGTATCATGCTACAGATGAGAAAGCTTAGGCGCTTTCATCTACTTGGATTACTGTTTGCCCTTACAATGCTGTTAGCTGCTTGTCCCGCAGCCGCACCCGCTGCCCCCGCAGCAGACTCCCCAGCCGCGGATGCGCCCGCTGCCGCGGCCCCGGCGGAAGGCGAAACAACATCGGGTCGTGGCACAGATGGCACATTGACGCTGCTCTACTGGCAGGCCATCTCGATCATTAACCCCTATCTCTCCACGGGGACCAAAGACTATCATGCCGGTTCCATCGTACTCGAACCCCTGTTCAATTACGATCCGGAAGGCAATTTTGTGCCTGTGCTGGCCGCGGATATCCCGACCGTGGAAAATGGTGGCGTCTCGGAAGACCTCACTACAATCACTTGGACTCTCAAGGAAGGCGTTCTCTGGTCCGACGGCACGCCACTCACCGCTGAAGACCTGGTCTTTACCTGGCAATATTGTACAGACCCGGCGACCGGCTGTAGTTCGCCCACGAGTTTCACCAATGTCGCCAATATGGAAGCGGTGGACGATCTGACGCTCAAGATTACCTTTGATGCGCCTTCACCCTTCCCCTACAACCCATTTGGTGGCTATCTAGCGCCTGTGCTCCAGAAAGCACAGTTTGCAGACTGTGTTGGCGCAGCCGCGCAGGGCTGTTCCGAGCAGAACACCTTCCCGATTGGCACAGGCCCCTTTAAGGTCAAAGAGTTCCTCGCCAACGATGTTGTCACCTTTGAGATGAATGAGAATTACCGCGAGCCGGACAAACCACACTTTGCCGAGATCGTTATGAAGGGGGGCGGCGATGCGCCCGCTGCGGCACGCGCTGTGCTTGAAACAGGCGAAGCGGACTATGCCTGGAACCTTCAGGTAGAACCCCAAATCCTTGCCGATATGGAAGCCGCAGGGATTGGCAAAGTCCATAGCGCCTTTGCCGGTAACGTCGAGCGTATCCTCATGAACTTCACCAATCCGAGCGCCGATCTGGGCGACCTACGCTCCGAGTGGACGCCAGAAGATCCAAATCCCCATCCGATCCTGTCGGATATCAATGTACGCAAAGCACTCTCGATGGCAATTGACCGCAATATCATCGCCGAACAACTCTACGGCCCTGCCGGACGCCCCACCTGTAACATCCTTTCCGGGCCGCCAGCCGCCGTCTCCACAGCCAACGATAGCTGCTTGACCCAGGATCTAGAGGGCGCAGCGGCCTTGCTGGAAGAAGCGGGCTGGGTTGATTCCGATGGCGATGGCATCCGCGAGAAGGATGGCATGAAGTTCAGCCTCGTCTATGTCACGTCCACCAACCAAGTTCGCCAGAAGACCCAGGCGCTCATCAAGCAGTGGTGGAACGAGATTGGCATCGAGGTCGAGTTGCGCGACGTGGACGCCGGTGTCTATTTCGGCGGCGATGTTGCCAGCCCGGACACATTAGGCAAGTTCTACGCCGATGTACAGATGTTCACCAATGGCAACGACAGCATCGATCCACAGCAATATCTGGGCGGCTGGATTTGCGATGGCGGGGCAAACATTGCCAATCGTGCCAACAACTGGCTTGGTGAGAACAACGAACGCTGGTGCAGCGAGGAATATGATGCGCTCTGGCAAGAGTATGCTGCTACAGTGGATCCAGACCAGCGCTTTGAACTCGCCAAGCAACTGAATGACATGCTGGCACAGAACTATGTCAACCTGCCATTGGTCTACCGCGCATCTCCCTCGGCGTGGGTCGATACGCTGGGCGGTGTAGGCGACTTGGATGGCTGGGACAGCGAAGAGTGGAATATCGAAGATTGGTATCGCATTAAGTAAGCATGACCTAGGGGTCTGCGATGTTGCCATCGCAGACCCCTAGGTCAGATGGCTGTAGGTATCGTGTTAAAGATATTGGGTCAATAGAGAGCTTATGGGACAATATATTACTCGTCGTATCCTCACGGCAATTCCAACGTTGCTGCTGATTAGTTTTGCCATCTTCGCCCTCCTCGATCTTGCACCAGGCGACCCCACAAGCAGTCTGCCCCTGAGTATTCCCCAAGAGGTGCGTGAACAGATTCGCGAGGCGTTGGGGCTGAACCAGCCCTTTCATATCCGCTATATCAAATGGATGCAGCAGTTCTTTATCAATGAACCGTTGAATGCCCTTGAAAAAATCACCGGCATGGAGATCGGTAACTCAGAAGAGCGTTTGCGGATTACGTCATGGACAAGCCGGGGGAAACCTGTTGTTGATTTGATTCTTGAGCGGATTCCGCAAACCCTTTGGGTAGTGGGGCTTTCATATCTCTTTGCGGTGGTGATTGCGATCCCATTGGGCGTGCTCGCAGCCGTTAAGCAGAACTCCCTCTTTGATCAGGTGAGTACGGTCTTCTCCGTGATTGGCTTCTCGCTTCCCACCTTTTTTACCGGCCTGGTCGCCATTGTCATCTTCAGCGTCAACCTACATTGGTTTCCTTCGGTCTATAACACCACGCTTGATGTCACAGATTGGGCCAGTTTCATCCTACAGCTCAAGCAGATGGCAATGCCGGTAGCAGTATTGACCTTCTTCCAGACCGCCACCTTAAGCCGCTTCGCCCGTTCTTCGATGTTGGATAACCTCAAATTGGACTATGTACGCACCGCACGCGCCAAAGGGCTGCGCGATCGGCTGGTGGTGATGCGCCATGTGCTGCGGAACAGCCTGATCCCGGTGGCGACGCTCATTGCGCTGGGTATCCCGCAGATTTTTGCAGGAGCCATTGTGACCGAACAAATTTTCCGCATCAATGGGCTGGGTGCTCTGCTCATCAACTCGATCAACAGCTATGACATTCCAGTAGTGATGACGACGACGGTCATCTTTGCAGCCCTCGTCGTCTTGTTCAATCTCGTTGCCGACATTTTGTATGGCGTGCTCGATCCGCGTATCCAGTATCGCTAGTTACTATGCACATACAGGGGTTCGATAGGGAAAACCATTCATGACAGTCACAACATCAACAGATCAGCCCGTACCCACCACACTCCAACTGAACTCTGCCATACGCAAGAAGCAGCGTACCTTATGGGGTGATGCCTGGGCGCAATTTCGCCGCAACAACCTGTCGATGCTGGGCCTGTTCATTCTCGTTGCGCTGATCCTATTTTGCCTGGTTGGGCCTCTGGTCTATACAACAGATCCTAGCTATATTGATGTGCTAGCCTCCGAGCAATCGCCCAGCATGGAGTATCCTATGGGGACTGATGATCTGGGCCGCGACGGGCTGGCACGCAACATCGCAGGGGGGCGTATCTCGCTGGCGGTTGGCGTGGTGGCGATGCTGCTTTCCATCTTCTTGGGCGTGACCATCGGGCTGCTTTCCGGCTATATTCGCCAACTCGACAACTTGCTCATGCGCTTTACCGACATGATGCTGGCGCTGCCCCAACTCCCACTGCTCTTGGTGATTATCATGCTTTTCCGCGAGACATTGCGCGGACTCTTTGGCCCAGTCATGGGCATCTTCATCCTGATCGTGGTTGTGATCGGCGTGCTCGGCTGGATGCCCACCGCGCGCATTGTGCGCGGCGCGGTACTCTCCATCAAAGAAAAGGAATTCGTAGAGGCCGCCACCTGTGTCGGCTCCAGGCGTGGCAAAATTATGACCAGCCACATCCTGCCCAATGTCCTCAGCCCCATCATTGTCTCCGCCACGATTGGCGTCGCCAACGCCATTCTCAACGAATCTGTGCTTTCCTTCTTAGGTCTAGGCTTTCCCTCCGACATACCGACTTGGGGACGCTTGCTCTACGAAGGCAAGGATTTCCTCAGCCGTTCACCCTGGATGGTGCTTTGGCCCGGCACTTTTATCTCGCTGACGATTCTCGCCATCAACTTCATCGGTGACGGCTTGCGCGATGCCCTAGACCCGCGGATGCGCGGCTAGACTCTCCCATTTCATGCCCTTTTCCTACATCGCTTTTGCCGTCCTCACGCTCCTCTTGGTCGGACTTGTGGGCTATGGAACCTATCGGGCCGCGCAAATCCTGCCCGACTGGCCCATCGACCAAAATCCTCTACTCCACCCAGCGGAAACCGCGCTGCGTCTCGTCTTGATCATCTTGTGTATTGGGCTAGGCTTGCTCAGTGGTCAATCACGCGCGGTGCTGGGCTGGCAGATGCCGCAGCCTCTCACCCAGGTTGCCTGGGGCATCCTCTGGGGGCTTGTGATTGCCGCGGTCTATATCGTCGCCACGCGCTGGGTGATGGCGAAAAGCGGCGGGCGCTACTACACAACAACCGTCGTGCGCGTCATCGTACCGCGCTCGCGCCGGCAATTGTGGGCGGTGGCGTGGGCCATGATCAGCGTAGTCTTGCTGGAGGAACTGCTCTTTCGCAGTTTGTTACTAGGAGGCTTTACCACGCTGCTGCCGACTTGGCTGTTGCTCACAGCGGGCGGCATCATCTTTGGCCTCATGCACAGCCCACAGGGATGGTGGGGCATGGTCGCCATTGCGCTGGGCGGGGTACTCTTGGGGCTGATGTTCCTGGCAATGCAAAGCCTGCTCATGCCGCTGGTCGCGCATTATGTGGCGAACATGGGGCAGATCGGCTATGCCTACTGGCGCGGCGTGCCGGAGCTATCCGATATAACGCCAAACCGTTAGCCACTCAGGTGACAGGGGCTTCATCTGCCAGGGGTGGCGGCGTGTGGTCATAGACCCCCTCGCGGCCATTGCGGCGAATCTTCAACAGCTCTCCCACCATGGTCACCGTGTCGAGGACAGGACGCACACGGCTGTCTTCTCGATAGTACCAGTCGATCGGCACCTCTACAATGGGCAGCCCGTGGCGTTGGGCAATATAGAGCAATTCCACGTCAAAGCCCCAGCCGTCAATCCGTTGCAGCGGAAAGATCAACTGGGCAGCCTCTCGACCAAAACACTTAAAGCCACACTGGGTATCGTGGATGCCCGGCACCGCCATCCGGCGCACCAGCCAGTTAAAGACACGCCCCATAAAGTGGCGATAGGCCGGCTCATGGTGACGCACCGCTCCAGGCACCTCGCGCGAGGCAATCGCAATCCCCTTGCGCGACAACTCCAGCAGAGGTGGCAAAAAGCGCGGTGTCTCCTCAATCGGCACCGACAGGTCGGTATCGCTGATCAACAGATAATCACCCCGTCCTGCCATGACACCATGTTTAACGGCGTTGCCCTTGCCCTTTTCGCTGTGCAACAGCCGCACGACAAAGGGTTCGTCGGCGCGCATCTGCGCGATGAACTTCTCGACAACCACCGATGTCTCATCAGTAGAGCCATTCTCGACCACCAAGACCTCGGCGCTGTAGGGTTGGCGGCGTAAGAAGTCGGCAATCCGCACCAATGTCGGCGGCAGGCGCTTTTCTTCATTATAGGCAGGAATAATAATCGTCAAAAACGGATTCGTGCGGATCTCGCTCACCAGTGCTAGATTCCTAATCAATCCATGAGGCTCGTCAAAGCCATGTACGAGCAAATTTGGACAATGAGGGCTCCTCCCCACAACATATAGGCACCAGTGCGCTCTTGCCGAAAAGCCATCCATAGCCCCCATACACCATTGATCAACCAAGCCATCAAGCCAATCGCAGGCAGCAAGAAAAGTGCCGTCTTTTCACGCACCACATCAGGCAACCCCTGGCTATTGTAGTGAAAAGCCATTGCGTCGGGCAAATTTGGAAAGCGTACCATGAGAATTCCAAAAAGCAAAAGTGTTCCCACCGCGCCACAAACGAGCAGAATCGGCCCCACTTGGTCTTGCCCAAAAAGCCGTTGCCAGAGCGAGGAACGCGATCGCGCCAGCGCAGGGGTTGCCACAGGCCCCAACCTATAGCGCGCTTGCAGCGCATCCAGAAAGGCTTCCTCGTTGCGCGGCGACAGGGCAAAGACCGTATCCCCCGTATCCAGAAGCAGGCATTCTTGCAGGGGACGCGTCGCCAGCATTTGCACGTCCAGCAGCCCCAGCGCGCGCGTCGGGCCTACATAGGGCGCGGGCCATTGCGTCGCCGGCACAGGCGCAACACTGGGCAAGCCACCCTGGATGACCCGTTGTATGCTCTGCAAAGGGATCACCTGGCGAAAATTGGCCCAGTAGACCGTAACCGCGTTGCGATCGACCCAATATTCCAGGTTGAATGCGGCCCATGTGCGAAAAAGCACATAGCCCAGCAGCGGCAAGGTTCCCACTGCCATCAGGATCAGCCCAAATTTAAGCCAGTCAATCGGACGCCGCTCCATCCAGATCAAAAGCAGCAGATCGATCAAGATGATCCAAAAGGCTACAATCAATCCTTCCCACCGGGTGCGACATTCCCACGGTCGAAATGTCATAGGTATCTATCCTGCAATGCCCACCTTTGCCAGTTCCCAGGTAGCGAGTTCCGCCAGAAAGCCATGATGGGTCAGATCCAACATGATCGGCGTCACACTCACATAGCCATTGGCAACGGCCCCGACATCCGTCCCGTCGTCCAGCGCATCCAACGGCAGACCGCCACCTAGCCAGTAATAGGGCCGCCCATAGGGATCACGCCGCTCGATTAACTCATCCGAAGGATAGTCACGTTGGCCCATGCGCGTGCTATGCACCCCGCGCCACTCCTTCGGGTCGGTCACGGGCGTATTGATGTTGAGCAATGTGCGATGGGGCAAACCCCGCTGCAACACCTGGAGCGCCACTTCACAAGCAACCGCTGCCGTCTGCGCCTGGATGGTGTGGAGATCGGCAATGCTCTGCTCTGCGCTGCCGCTGCTGACCGCAATCCCCGGCACACCCTTGATCACCGCTTCCATCGCGCAAGCCACTGTGCCGCTGTAGGTCACATCAATCCCCAGGTTATGTCCCAGGTTGATCCCGCTGACAACAAGATCGGGCTTCTTGCCCAAGACGCCGCCCACAGCCAGCGCCACACAGTCTGTTGGGCTGCCGCTGCTGCTGTGGGCCGCGCTGCCATCGGCCAAAACCACCGGCTGCACCCGCAGCGGCTTGTGCATCGTCTTGGAATGGCTCGTTGCGCTCCAGTTGCGCTCCGGGGCCAGCACAATCACCTCTGCGATCTGTTCCAACTGCTGCTTCAACGCCAACAGACCAGGGCTATAGACGCCATCATCGTTGGTCACTAAAATTGTCGGCATGGTTTCACCGTTCTCATCCTTCATCCCTTATTCTGGGCGTCGGCGTACATAGACCCGCACTTCTGCGCTCTCCGAACTATTACCGGCGCGGTCAAAGACACGTACCTTAAGCAGATGGCTCTCGAAGTAGACACCTGCCGACGTGCGGATCGCCATAAAGCCATCGCCAAAGATGCGTGCGCGCCCTGGCCCAACATCCGGGTCATCGCTGGGGAAGCCCAGGAAGTTTTGCGTGTCTGCGGCCTCAATCTCCTGAATATCACGCATCGCGATCTTCCAGCGCTCGTTATAGGGCGCAACTGTGCTGGCGGCGAAATAGTTGCCGTCGATATAGTACTCCACCCGATCCACAGCCCATGTATCATTGGCGATGACATTGACATTGATCTGCTCATCCCGTTCCAATACATAGAGCCGGTCTGGGCTTGGGTCGCTGATGACTGCAGTGGGCGCAGTGTGATCAATGGTGATGGGTGTTGTCCACACCCGCGGGCCATCACCCCGATTCACCGTCAGCCGCAGCGTATACAGCCCTTCCCCGACAGCGGTGGTATCAAAGGTTTCGAGCTTGCCGTTCACCACTTCCTCGCCATGCTCCGGCCCAATCCCAATCCACTCGCTGGGGTCCAGACCAAAGCCATACTCCAGACGATAGGGGCCACCGCGTGCATTGCCCTTCACCTCATAGACGCCGCTGATGTAACTGTTGAGCGTTGGTGAAATGATCGCCGCATCGGGATCGAAGTCCTCGATGTTCACCACCGTCTGCTGTGAGGGCGGCTGCGGGATGCCGCTGTCCGCCACCCAGTCTGCCGCCTCTTGGGGCAAAATCTGATAGACGCGCGTCTCCTTGCGTTCGGGCGGCGTCAGCGGCGAGGCCAAATTGCCGGTTTCCGTATCAATCTCAAAGGTCTGCCAGATATTATCCGTCAGCGTCGGTTCAGTACCCGCCACAAAAATCTCGGCGCGCTGGCTGCTGCCGGGGCATGATGGGCTGGGCAGCAGACCGCTGGGGACACAGATCGTAGTTGAGGTGATTCCTGGGGGTTGGTCATACCAGATTGGCGGTTTCCCCTGGAGGTAATAGCGCATGACCGCATTCCAAATAGGAGCAGCCCCGTCCAACCCCGTGGTATTCTCCATCGAGTCGTTGTTGGTGTTGCCCACCCAAACGCCGACGGTCACTTGGGGCGTATAGCCCATTGTCCAGTTATCTTTCCAGCCATTCGTGGTGCCCGTCTTGGCCGCGACCTTGCGGTCGGGCAGCGTCAAGGCTGTGTTTGCGCCAAACGAAGGGGCACGCGCCACATCATCGCTCATGATATCGGACATGATATAGGCCACTTCCGCGCTGAAGATACGATCCGTCTGCGGCGCTTCATACTGCTTGATGATGTTGCCGGCGCTGTCCTGCACCCGCAGAACGGAAACCGGGTTGAGTGTGCGGAAACCATCGCGCAGTTGGTTGGTCAACACAGGCTCACCAATCATGACACCTTGATTGGCAAAGACAGAATAGGCATAGGTATGATCCAACAGCGCCACCTCACCACCACCCAAGACCAGGCTCAAACCATAGAAATTGAGACCACGATCCAGCCCATTGATCCCCATGCGGTGCGCCATACGCAGCGCGCTCCCCACACCCACCTGATCCATCACGCGGATGGCGGGTACATTGTAGGATCGGGCAAATGCATTACGCAATGAAGTTGGGCCATGAAATTGACGGTCGTAATTCTCCGGGCGATACGAGGTGCCATCGGCCTGAGGGAAGGCTGTCACCACATCCATAATCATGGTTGCGGGGGTCATGCCTTGCGTCAGCGCCGTCAAATAGACATAGGGCTTGAAGCTCGAACCAGGCTGGCGCTCGGAGATGGCAACATTGACCTGTCCGTCGATCTCCTCGTTGTTATAATCCAATGAGCCGACCATTGCCAGGATTTCGCCGGTATCGTTCTTGATCGCAACCACAGCCGCGTTGTTGGCATTCTTCTCCTGCTGCACCATCAACGCCACCTGCTCGCGTGCGATCTGTTCGGCGTGTTTCTGCAAATCTACATCCAGCGTGGTGTAGATGGTCAACCCTTTCTTCCAGATGAAGTAGGGGTCTTGGGCCGTATTAAACTCACGCTGAATTTGATCCAATACATAGAGAGCAAAGTGGGGCGCGGTCAGCAGATCAAAGCGTTCCGAAACCGACGTGCGGAGTGATGTCAAAGGTTCGGCAAAGGCAGCTTCTCCTTCGGCTTGGGTAATATAGCCCGCCTGCACCATCGCCTGCAACGCCAATCCTTGCCGCTCCTTCGCATCGTCAGGATTGTTAATTGGGTTGAGCGCCGGAAACTGCGGGATCGGGGCCAACATCGCCGCTTCGGCTAAACTCAGTTGGGTGCTGCTCTTGCCAAAGTAGACCTGGCTGGCAGCTTCGATTCCATAGGCCAGATTGTTATAGGAGTTGTAGTTGAGATACCACTCCAAAATCTTCTCTTTGGGGTATCTGCGCGTGACCTCCATCGCCAGGATCACTTCTTTGAGCTTACGCGCATAGCTCTGTTGGGTGCGCTCCTCTACCGGAATGATCACGTTCTTGATCAACTGTTGGGTGATGGACGAGCCACCCTGCACCGACCCCCCTTGCATGTTGGAGACAAAGGCGCGCAACAGACCGCGCACATTGATGCCTGGATTCTCCCAATAGTCCCGATCTTCCAGCGCCACCGCGGCCTTTGTCACCCAGGGCGACATCTCATTCAGGGGGATATAGGTGCGATCCCCGCGGAAGGGACGCGGGTCTACACTCTCATAGAGCAGGTATTGGCCGGTGCGGTCATAGATGCGTACTGTCTCGAATTCCTCTTGCTGTGATTCGATGATACTGGCGTCGGGCAACTGCGCGGCATAGGAGTTGTAGACCCCAAACGCAAGGGCCATGCCGGAGCCAATCACCACAGCCACGGCGACCACGATGAAGGTAAAGATCCCTAATAGGCTCTGCCCCATCCAAAACCACGGTCGGGGCTGGTTGTTCAGCGCGCGGGCACGTTTGCGGCGCGTGATAAAGACGCGGTCATGTCGATCAAGTCGTTGCATAAAAGCTAAGTTTCCCTACTCTTTACTCTTCTCCAGCACAAGCAGATGGCTGATCCCAAAGATCGTCAAGGGCGACTGCTCCAGCGCATAGGTAATGCGCCGCAGCCAAGCGCCCAGGACAGGGCGGCGATAGACGATATTATCATAACCGGGATAGATCTGCGTATGCTGAACCACACGTACCGGCAGCCCCAAGAAGAGGGAGCGCAGCCCTTCGGCTGTATAGGCACGCACATGGGGCGCAAGCCGGTTGCGCCATTGATCGGGCAAATAGTTGATCAAGGGCGTGTTGCCAAAGTGATAGACACCCTTCCAATAATGACCGTGGGTTTCAAAGGGATAAAGACGGTTGGGCGCAAAGATCACGGCCCTTCCCCCTGGCTTGAGCACGCGTATCATCTCTGCCGCGGTCGCCCGGTCATCCTGCACATGCTCAATCACCTCATGGTTGAGGATCAGGTCAAAGTAGTTGTCGGCATAGGGCAGGTCCTCACACAGCGCGAGTTGCAGATGGGCGTCGGGCAATGTCTCTGCCGCTTGTTGTAGATACTCCGGCTCGACATCGATCCCACAGACCTGCTCGGCATAGGGCAGCAGCGCGCGCACATAGGTGCCGATGCCACAGCCCTCCTCTAATATACGCTGCACGCGCTTCTGTTCCCCCGGCAGGCCCCACCGCAGGATCATCTCAAAACGCCGCCGCTGTCCGGCGCGCCAGACCAAGCTCGGCACCCCGCGCTGGGCAGCAAGATCATCATGGCGCGCGGCGCTGTCACGTGTCTGCACATCAACGCTCATGAGCCCAGAGCCTCTCGCAACAGAAGTGGATGGAACAGCGAAGGATGCGACATGAAAGGCAAAAAAGGGTAGGTTGAGAGGTTAAATCTAAATCTTTGTTCCAACATGGATTGCCACTGAACCAAACATAAGCTCCTGAAATACAACGTTGCGCAGCCCCGCTTGTTCCATCACATGGCGCAGTTCTGCGGGTCTTGGAAAAGCCACTGTGCTATGCGGTAGATAGCGATAGGCTTCAGCGTCGCCACTGACGAGGCCACCCAACAAGGGCACCAGATAAAAAAAGTAGAGTTGAAAGAGTGGCCCCAAAAGGCTGTTCTCTGGTGGGGTCGTTTCCAAACAGACAACCTTGCCGCCCGGTTTGGTGACGCGCGCATGTTCCGCCAAGACTGCCACCCGATCCACCACGTTACGCAGCAAAAAGCCGCTCACGACAGCATCAAAGCTATCATCGGCAAAGGGCAGCGCCAGTGTATCCCCCTGAATGAACGGCAAAGCACGACGAGTGGGCTGGTTCTTGCCCATTGCCATCATCTCATAGGTAAAGTCAACGCCCACGACCTCGGCGTAAGGCAAGCGCCGTCGTGCCGCCGCGGCAATATCACCCGTTCCCGTCCCCACATCCAACAGCCGCCCTCGCACCGGCAGATCACACAGCTCAAGGAGCAATTCGCGCCATCGCCGGTCCTGCCCCCCTGTCATCAGCCGGTTCATCAGGTCATAGGTGGGTGCAATGCGCGCAAACATCTGATTGACATAGACCGGCTTATCCGCCGCTGACGGCAAAACGCTCCCCTCTGCGGCACGCCCTTGTTCAGCCAACTTCATCATCTCCCATGATCCTTGCTCTGCTTCATCGCTGCCAGCGCTGCCGCCGGGTCATCCGCCATCACAGCATCAACGCCCATAAGCAAATAGCGATCCATGCGCCGCTGTGGTGTCGTGTCCAGCGGGGCCACAATCCGCCCCATCTTGTGCGCCCAGGCCACATAGAACGGGTTGAGCCAAAGCAGCGGCCAAAATGGCCCCAAAAGCTGCCCTTCGGCGCGCGGGATTGGATTAAGCAGCGTAATCGTGCCCACCGGGATGGCGTCATGCACCTGCCGGATCGCCCGCACCAAAGCCTGATTAAACGATATGATCGCGCATTTTGCCAAAACGCCGTAATCGGAAAGTAGACGCACCAGCCTCTCGGCGTGCTGTCGATCCAGAAAGCGCCAGTCTTTCAACTCCAACAGCAGCGGCATTTTGCCCTGTGTAGCCATCAACAACTCAATCAGCGTGGGAATCCGCTCCTCGGTCAACTGCCCATCCGGCCCGCGCAGCCGCCACTGCTTCAATTCGGCCAACGACTGTGCAAAGAGTGGCCCACGCCCATCGCTCATGCGCTGCAAGGTGTGGTCATGAAACAACACAATTTCGCCATCACGCGTCACATGCAAATCCGTCTCCAACACATCAGCCCCCTGGCTTTGGGCAAGCGCAAAGGCCGCCAGCGAATTTTCCGGGGCCAGCCGGTTGGCGCCGCGATGGGCAATGAGCAGGGGATAGGGACGTTGGCCGCGCGTCTGCAAAAACTCTTTCCAGTCCATAGCGTCCTATTTTACCATGACTGATGGTTCAGCGGGTGCATCTCGCGCTGAGGGTACCATATTGGAGAGAAGGGAGAGAGCTATAAACTGCGAACGCCGAGGTGTATGCTCTCGGCGTTCGTGTTGGACTGCTGGATTGGCAGGAGGGGAAATCTAGGGCTACCCCTTGACCGAGCCAGCGGTCAGCCCGCCGACGAGGTAGCGTTGGAAGATCAAAAAAAACAAGATGA
Source organism: Caldilineaceae bacterium (assembly GCA_020846635.1). Taxonomy (GTDB): domain Bacteria; phylum Chloroflexota; class Anaerolineae; order Caldilineales; family Caldilineaceae; genus QEUY01. Next base: position 51,666 of record JADLDO010000048.1, on the reverse strand, counting down.
TGGGAAACGCTGAAATCAGCGCGCCCGCCGCAAACACCCCCCAACGGTTGGCATATTGATCCGCAATGAACAGGCTCAGCCCTACTGCCAACGTATACTGCTCCGAACTCTGGAGCATGATGCGCGCCAGCACATATTCTGAATAGGTTCCGATAAAGATCAACAGCCCCACAACCACCAGAATCGGGCGAACCAGCGGCAAAAGCACCTGTGTAAAAGTCTGCCAGTCGTTTGCGCCATCCATCCTAGCAGCCTCGTCCAGATCACGCGGGATCGAATCGAAATAGCCTTTCGCCAGCCAGGTGTTCGACCCCAGGACACCACCCAGATAGATCATCAACAATCCCCCATGGGTGTTCAGCCCCAACCAGGGAACATAGCCGCCCAACTGCTGTAGAATCAGAAAGAGCGCCACCATATTCAGAAAGTTGGGAAAGACCTGGATCAAAAGCAGCGTTTGCAGCAGGCTGCGCCGCCCCCGGAAGCGAAAACGCGAAAACGCATAGGCCGACATCGCCGTCATCAGCACACCCAACACCGTGGTAAGTGTCGCCAACCGCAGCGAATTCCACATCCACGCACGAAACGGGAACATATTGCTCGCCAATAGGTTGCGATAGTTATCAAACGTTGGGTTATCGGGGATCAACTTCTGATTGATCAATGAGTTCGATGGATTGATAGATGCCGAGAAGATCCAGGCCACAGGAAAAAGCGCGATAAAGAGCATCACGATTGCCAACAGAATCCGCAAGATCATCGTGCTGCGCCGCTGCCCGGAGATCGTGCGGCTTCCTACCGAGGTCGTAAAGCGTCCACTAGACATTTTCTGACCTCTCTTCTAGCATATTCGTAAAGCGGAACTGGAAGTAGGTAATCACCACCAGAATTGTAAAGATGACCACGGTGATGGCAGCAGCATAGCCCAGATCAGCCCCACGCCCGCTCGCAAAGGCAACGCGGAAGGTATACGTTGCCAAGATGTCTGTATGGCCCACAGGGGAAGCGGTGCCACTCATGGGCGGCCCCCCCTCGTTGTAGAGATCGATCACCGTAAAATTGTTGAAATTGAACGCAAACGAAGCCACCAGCAGCGGCCCCACAGCGATCATCAGCAGCGGCAGGGTCATGTAGCGAAACTTCGCAAAGGAACCTGCCCCGTCCAGTTCTGCCGCTTCATAGACATTCTGGGGCAATGCCTGTAGTGCGCCTGTCACAATCACAAACATATAGGGGAAGCCCAACCAGAGTTGGATGACGAGAATCCCGACTTTTGACCAGATCGGATGGGCGAACCAGGCCGGAACCCAGCCAATCGTATTGAGCATGAACTGGCTGATGACGCCGAATTGGGGATTGAGCAGCCCCACCCAAATCGGCACGCTCAGAAATGCAGGAATGGCATAGGGGATCAGCAGCAGCGAGCGCAGCAGGGAACGCGCCGGCATCTCCGGCACATCAAACGCAATCGCCAACCCCATGCCCACGGAAAAGGTCAGCAGCACGCTCAACGCCGCAAAGGCAATCGTCCACAGAAAGACGGCGATGAATGGCTGGCGCAACGAGGGGGTCGTAAAGAGCCGCTCGAAGTTATGCGCGCCGATGGGGACTCGATAGCCCGGTCGCAGCGTCGTACCATCATCCGCCGTAAAAGTGCCGACGACGGGACGATAGATCTTGCCTGTCTCCTGTTCAATCATCGCATCCTGCGCCGAATCATAGACATAGCGCTGTTGATACTGTGCCGCTTTGCCAATTTGGGATGTGCTCACCTGCACAAGGCCCGGAGCTTCACCAAAGGTTAACCTTGTGAGCTGCGATGTATAGCGCACTCGCTCAATGTTGTTGAGCTTGCGATAGCCATCGATCTCCTCCGGTGCTTCACCGCTGGCCTGCTCGACAGGCTCACCAGGACGCGCAATATACTGGGCGCTGCCGTCCGGCGCTTCCAACCAGAGCAAGAACTGCTGTCCATCAGGCGAAATGTAAGCCGTCCAGTTATAGACGACCCCATCCTCCGGCAGATAGGTTTCCTGCTCAATCAAGCGAATCGTAACCGGCTTGGTCAGCAGATGGCCGTCGCCGTAGTTGGTAAAGGAGATATAGACTGTGGAAAAGACCGGATAGACCACAGTGACAATCATGAGTGCCAGGCCAGGGGATATCCAACGCAGCGGATAGAGACCCTCAAAGAGGAAGATTGCGTTGATCAGGACCGTGACAATGGTGATGACAATCCCAAATTGCCAAAGACCATCGCGGAACATGTTGTAGAGCAGGTAGATGGCAGACGCATCCACCACTGCCAGCGCCCCAAGCCGGAAGAGCCACGATGTGAGTGAAGCCGTGTTGAATCGTGAAGCAGGGGACGCTTGCGCGTCCCCTGTCCCGACAGTGGTTGCTGAACTCATTTAGCCTCCGGCAATGGCCGCCCGAATCTGTTCCGCCGCATTGGTAAAGGCATCTACAGGTGATTCCGTCTGCTGGCTGACCAACTGCATGGCGTTGCCCCACGAAGTCCAAACCGCCGACATTTCCGGGATGGCAGGCATGGCAAGACCGTTGGCTCCGGCCTCGGCAAAGGCAGCAATATCCGGGTCATCGATATTGTCGCGCACCGACAAGAAGGCCGATGGGCGAGGATCCGCTTCGAAGATCGCCTGCATAGTCTCGTCCGTTGCCACAAACTCCTGGAGGAAGGTTTGAGCCAAGAGCATATCGTCGCTAAAGGAACTGATCATGAAGCCCTGGACACCCAGGAAAGGTTGGCTCTCCTGCGTTTCACTGGGCAGGGGTGCCACGGCATAGGGGATGCCTGACTCGCGAATTGCGGGCAATGCCCACGGCCCGGCAATCATCATCGCGGCATCGCCATTGTTAAAGGCCGCAATCATGAGATCATAGTTGATGGCAGAACCAGAAACTAGATGACCTGCTTTGTACATGTCGTCAAGCCAGGTCGCAGCCGCAATTGTGCCTTCGCTGTCGATACCGACATCCTCAGGATTATACCCTTCATCGGTTTGTCCAAAGACATAGCCACCAAAAGCCGTCATGATCGGGAAGAAGTGATACGGGTCATTTTCCTGAATAATGTATCCCTGGGCGACTGTGCCGGCATCTTCCAACTGTGCCGCAACTTCTTCAACCTCTGTCCACGTCGTCGGCGGCTCCGGCACCATCTCGGTGTTATAGATCAATGCCACGTTTTCAGTGGCATAGGGCATCCCATAGAGTTTGCCATCATAGACAAACGCCTGGACAGCCGCGGGCAGGAACAGATCGGCCTTGTCAGCCAGATCGATCTCGGCCAACAGCCCGTTTTCGACCAATTCACCCAGCCAGTCATGCGCGCCGATGATAATGTCGGGGCCTTCTCCGGCGGGGCCTGCCACCTTGAGATCATCGCGAATGTCGCCGAAGGCCTTTTCCGACACGACGACTCGTAAGCCATACTGCGCTTCGAAGTCAGCACCCAACTTCGCCAGCACCGGCGAGCGGGTATCATCTGCCCAGATGAGCAGCGCTGGCCCTCCATCTGCCGCGGCTTCTCCTGCAGAAGCTTCTTCTGTTGGAGCTTCTGTCGCCTCAGCCGCGGCGGGGGCCTCCGTAGCCGCGGGGGCTTCTGTAGCCGCTGGAGCTTCCGTAGCAGCAGCCGGTGCTTCTGTGGCAGCCGGGGCAGCACCGCCACCACCAGGGCCACAGCCAGAGAAGACCAGTGCCAAGACCACGATCAAACCTAGCAACATCGAACGCCGTTTCAACATAAATGTCTCCTTCGCTTTTCAGTTGTGTTGTTTACAGTGGTTTCAAGGTGATAGGTATAACAACAAAGCAACGTAGGCCATGAGAAAGGCCAGGTTGCTGCTCAGTGGGTAGCCAACCTTCAGCAGGTTAGACCCCTAAGTTCCTTCTGGGAGGCAAATCCAAACTTTGTCATAGGTTTGCCCTACGGCCTATTCTACCTCAAACTTTGGGTTGTCAATAGTCCGCTTAATTCCTGTCTTGGGGCCATTTTTGCTTTTTTCACACGCAAAATCGCCTGGTGCTATGCTCCTGGAGAGAGCCAATCAAAAAAAACGGCAGCGCATTTGTACGCTGCCGTTCCAAAAACTATGCTGCTACCCCACAAGATCTTTCGACTGCCACGGCTCCGCAGGAATCATGATGGCTATTCTGGCAGGGGCGCCGAAAGAAAGACCCAATAGTGATGATAGGTGGAATTGGGATTGTAATAGTAGCCGACCCCATAGGCCACTTGCTCCGCATAAAATGGCTCGGTTCCCAGGACATGGGGGCGATGGCTGGCTGAGTTGAGCCAGGCCTGCCAGGCATCACCGGCTGTTGCGTGTCCCGCGCTGATGGACTCAATATTGTTTGCGTCCTGCGTGTCGCCATACCAATCGGGCAGCGCATACCCTGCCTCTCGCACTAATAGATTAGGCCCATCACCGTCGGGGTTGGTATGAGAGAAATAATTGCGTAAGGCCATATCTCTGGCACGCGCCCGCGCCACTTGCGAGAGAACCGGATCGCAGACTGGATTGACCCGCTGCTGGCCCGCATCAGCCACCATCTTCTCCTCCACCGCAGATTCTTCGCTGCTTAACGCACATTCAGCGGGTTCGGTGCCGCTCCCTTGCACATCATCTGTGCTGACTGACGGTACATAGAGGTGGAACTGCTGCGCTGCCGCGGGCAGCGTTGTCCATAGGAGTGCGCTCCAAATCATCGTAAAGCCGATGATCCACCACAGGCCCAATCGCGCTCTTTTCGACAGCGGGGAATCCCCTGTCAAATCCAGCAGTAAAGTAGACGGCAAGTGCAGTGCCCGCGTGCAACTCTTTTCAGAAGCGCCTTGCATGGCACGAAGTTTTTCTTCGCGCTCTCCGTCGCGCGCCGAGAAACCCAAGCGCATGGCTGTCTTCAATTTTTTGATCTCCCTATTCGTTTCAGTTCTGGAGTGTAGTGAAGTTGTAGATTGTGGATAGAACCACTGGGGTATGAAGTAGCAAGTTCTAATTGCTGAGACTACCACGTATCCACCTGCCATAATGGGCTACTGTAATGCACCTTCCACATGGCTCGTCTACTTCTATCCCGTCACGCTGGCGTTGGGTGAGCGTGCAACTCACCGTTTGCCCGACGTTCACTCTCCCTTACCTACACTTCATCTACACTTCCAGACACACACAACCTGACACAAAGATAGCAAGATTTGCCTGCGCACCCCAGGTATGGATGATGGAGCCGCCCCTACGTCGTTCATTCGATGATGACGGCAACGCGATAAGACCATTTTGGCAAGCCGTACGACAATGCGCGCGGCCATTTCCGCTGGCCCATACGCCGATTGTCTTAGGGCGCGGTATTGCTATTTACTTCTGGGGTACTCGATGTGAAAGCGCGAGGAACAAAGAGGCGAAAAGAAAGAAACGAGAGGAAAAGTAGAGAGGGAATTTTATGGCACGTTTGGAGCTAATCCATTGCGTTAAGGTAGTGCTCTAGCCGGGTATAGCCATCCGGCATGAACAGCGCGCTGTCATCGACAGCCGGATCAAACCCCCGCGCGCGTTCCCACTCATCCGGCATACCATCATGGTCGCCATCGGGACAGGCTGTGCCGGATGCCAAATTGGGCCAGCCGCCGACATCCGCAGGGCTATTGATATATCCAAGCTGGTGGGCAGTTTCAGAAACCGGCAGAGAGTGACCTCTTGTACCTTGTCTTACGCTATCGGCGACTCTCCTATCGACAGCGTCGCGCCGGAAAAACCACGAACCATCACAGGTCAAACCCTGCGTAGCGCCAGCCATCTCCAACACCTGTTCATAGGCAACAGTCGCGCTGGTCGTCGTAATCGCAGGGGCGACAAAAGGCTGAGAGACAATGCGACTAGAATCAGGCAGCAAACGCTGAAGGATGCCTTTCCCCTCAAGCACATTGTCGCTTACGTAGAAACCGATCACCCCGGCATCCCTGACCCAAGTCTCCAGCGTCGTGTTGGGGCCGGCCTTTATATAATTGCCCACGAAGTTGATCTGCGCCATATTGTGCGCCCTGGTTCCTGTGCTACCTGCGTTATACATGACGTTGTTGACCACATCGACAGGGCCGGCTCCCGTACTAATACTAGGCAGCCTCTGTAAATGATGCGCCACTAGGTTGTGATGAAAACTGTAATACCCCCCTTCTGCGCTCCCCAGATTAGGGCCTTTCAACCCAACCGTACCATCCGAGCTGGGCAAGCTCTCGGTGAAGTAGTTCCATTGCAGCGTTATTTTCTGCGTGTTATACCAGGCGATGATCAGTTCATCGCCAGACCAACTGAAGGAGCTATGATCTACAATGACATTGAAGGGCGGATTGTGCTGGTTGCCAATAGTGAGGGCGCGGTTATTGAGTCCTGTCGTCCCTGGTCGAGAGCGCAGGTAGCGGATAATGACTTCCTGGGTGCGTACACGAATCGGACTTCCGACATCATTTCCGCTGGCCCTCAAGGTAATGCCATCGCCAGGGGCAGTTTGCCCGGCAATGGTGATGAAGGGGTTGGTAATATCCATGTCAGATTCGACGGTAATCATACCGCCAACCCGAAACACACAGATGCGCGGGCCACTGGCCTCAATGCACGCTCTTAAACTGCCGGGGCCGGAGTCGTTAAGGTTTGTCACTTCAATGACCGTTCCACCACGCCCCCCAACGGTTTCAGCGCCGAATCCCTCGGCCCCAGGGAAAGCCGGCAAAGCCCCCGGAACCGGCACAGGGGCATTTGTGGCGGCTGCCGACGGTGTAGATGTTGCCAACGGGGTCGATGTTGGCATAGAAGTTGGTACAGATGTTGGTATAGGAGCCGGTGTGTCAGCCGCTATCTCAGATGCCTTTGGCGAAAGTGTCGCAGCACCGTACGCAACCATGACAATGATCAGGATGACAATTACAAAGCCGACACGTTTTCTCATTGGCGCACGTCCTCCATGTCGTGCCACAGACATCTCTCTGCGCTGCCCAAGAGAAAAGTCTGCGGCATGACATGACAGGGAATCGGATTCACTTCACTACGGGGATTGGCCCACGCCACATGCAGCAGCTACGCCGAAGGCACGCGCGGCGGCAGTTTGGGCAGGGCGCGGCTCGGCTTGGTCGTCAACTCCGGCACCTTGCGCGGCTGCGTCTCCAACAGGTGCTGCGCTTCTTGGATCGCCCGATCCAATTGCGGGTCTGACCCTTTTTGATAATCTTGAGGCGTGATATCGACATCAATATCAGGGTCGGTGCCATAATTCTCCACCTCCCAACCCACATCCTCAAACCAAAAACTATATTCAGGCTGGGTTGTGACAGTGCCGTCAACAAGCGGATGGCTCGGTGAAATGCCGATGACACCCCCCCAAGTGCGCTTGCCCACCAGCGGCCCCAGCTTCAACATCTTAAAGCTGTGGCAGAAGATATCGCCATCGCTGCCCGCGTGCTCGTTGGTCAGCGCCACCAGCGGCCCCGCTACCGACTCCACCGGATAGGGGATCAATCCCCCCCAGCGCGACAGATCATATCCCAATCGCCGCCGCGCCAATTTCTCTAAGATCAACTGGCTGACATGACCGCCGCCGTTATAGCGCACATCAATGATCAACGCATCTCGATCAACCTCGGCCAAATAACCACGGTGGAATTCAGCATATCCCTCGGCACTCATATCGGGGATATGGACATAGCCCACGCGGCCCTGGGTCGCGGCGTGGACTTTGCGCCGGTTCTCATTGACCCAGTGACGATAGCGCGCCGGAGCCTCACTGCCAATCGCCTTGACAACCACCGTTCGTACTGCCGGCGATGTGGGCGCGCCGCCAATGGGGGGCGCGGCGTCGGGCACTACAATTTCCGGTTCGGCGCGTTCAGGTTCAGCCGCTTCTAGAGCCTGCGCCTTTTCCTCATGCGCCTCGTCTTGTGGTTCTCCTTGTAGCTCCTTTGCCACCGGCGCTGGAGCATCCTGCCCATTCAAGGAGGCTTTGGGGCGCGCCAACAAGGTCAGGAGCACTTCATTTCCGGCCTGGTTGACGAGAAGTTGCGCGGGAGTGGTCTGGGCATCGAGCATTTGCCCATTGATAGCGATGATCACGTCATCCGGCTTTACATCGACACCAGGTGCAGCCAATGGAGAGTTGGTCGACGCGTCCCACGCATCCCCCAACACCAATTCGCCCACGCGATAGCCGCCGGTTTCAGCATCCCAACTCAACTCCGTCCCCAGAAAGCCCTGCCCATAAAAGGGGCGTGCGCGATAGTCGCCGCCAAACTCATAGGCATGGCTGGTGCCCAACTCGCCTTGCATCTCCCACATCAGGTCGCTAAACTCGCCACGGGTGCTGACACGAGGGATCAGCGCAAAATAGCGATGATAGACGGTCTGCCAATCCACTTCGGACATATCTTCCGTCCAGAACTGATCGCGTTGCAGCCGCCACGCCTCGCGGAACATCTGCTCCCACTCGCTCTGTGGCTCAACCGACACCTTGACACGCCCCAAGTTGATCCAACCCGTCTTGCGCGAGGAACCACCGCCACCTGGCGCTTTCTCGCCCGCGTTGATCACGCGCAGTTGGCCCTTCCCCCAATAGATCAGCTTCTTGAGGTTTGCAGCGACCTCAAACGAAGTCACGTTGTCGGCCAACGTCTCGCTTCTATATTCCTTAAAGTCATATGCGCGCAGCGATCCTGCCTCGCTGGCGTCATCTTCCCGCTCATAGCCGCCATCTAGCTGCCCCTGGATGGGAAAAGAGGTAAAGAGCGCCTTGTTGGGCAAGCCTATGATCTGCCCATAGCGCCCATCAGAGACAGGGAAAGCGATCACCCGCTGCTCAATACCGTCCAGATCAATGCGAACCGGCTTTGGCTTGCTTGGCTCACCCTTTTTGGGCTGATGAGCTTGTTTCTCCGGCCCCTTCTTTTTGGCGTCAGCGGCTTGCTTGGCAGCCCCACTGCTAACAGGTTCACTCTCCAGCGAGATCGAACGGCTTACACGCCGCATACGTGCCAGCGCACGCCAGAAGTCGGATGCATCTTCCGGCTCGTCGTCATCATCCTCGTCGTCCTCATATTCATCGTCATCTTCGCCACTATCATCTTCGTCATCATGATCATCATCATCGTGATCATCTTCATCATGCTCCTCGTCATCCCCTTCGGCCCCATCCTCATCACCATCCGCATCATCCAATGCCTCATCATGCTCGTCATCCTCTTCCTCATCGCCCAGATCGGGTACGGGAATAAAGGGATTGGGCAGGTCGGCGCGCAGCGTAATCAAATAGGGACGCATTCCCCAGGGAAAGCCCAAATCGAAATGAAGTCCATCATAGACCGGGTTGAACTCACGATAGCTGAGAAAATAGAGATACCTGCCCTCTGGGTCAAAGGCGGGACGCACATCATGTAGAACCGGGCGCGTGATCACATGGCGTTGGTCGCGTGTCGTGAGCGGTAGCGCGCCAAGCGCGCGCGCCGTCCCATTGGTTGCCGTAGACGCCGCGCTTGCTGCATCAGCAGGCTGTCCTTCGGGGCCTGCGTCACGCCCTTTATTGTCCTCTGTTTTGCCACCTTCTGTCTTGCCGTTCGCTTTGTCATTGCCGCCCTTTGCAGCCGCCTCAGGCAATTGATAGAGACGGATCTCGCTGGTACGTGAGGTTGCGCCAAAGCTATAGGCAAGCCAACGGCCATCGGGCGACCAGTCAAAGCCGGAGATGTTCACAAAGGTGCTGCGATCAATGACCTCAAAGGTGCGCGTGGTCAGGTCGATCAACAACAACTCGTGACGATGGTTGGTCAACGCCACCTTGTCTTCAATGGGTGATGCCTTGATCGACACGACTCGCCCAATCTCCAACCCTTCCAGCCGGAGCGGAGACTGATTGGGCTTGCCGTTGTAGACCTCCAGCGTCTCCTCGCCCGGCTCATCACTCACGACCAGCATGCGCCGCCCATCATGCAGCCATGTTGGCTGGCGATAGCGCACCCCATCGCGCTTGCCATACTGCACAACAGGCCCTTCATGGTTATAGAAGGTATACGATTTACCGCGCGTCGTCACTGCCACTGCCTGCCCGGTCGGATGCAGGCCATAGCCATCCAGATAGCGCCCCGCATCCACAAACTTGCGATTACGCTGCACACGCGGGCTGTGATAGCTTACCTCGACCCGGCTTGATGTGTCTTCGTCGAGACGATAGATAAAGAGATCGGCCCCAGCATGATAGACAATGCGCTCACCATCGGAATGAGGGTTGCGTACATAGTAATCTTCGTGATCGGTGTGCCGCCGCAGGTCGCTCCCATCGGGCCGCGAGCTATAGAGGTTGCCTACCCCTTCATGGTCACTGACAAAATAGACGCGCCCCAAATTCTGATTGGCCGGGTTCCCGTTGCCGCTGCGATCAGCTAACCACATGGGCGAGGCGATATTCCCCTTTAGCTCGGGCAAAAAGCGCACAAAATTACCATCGCCATTAGCATCGATCCAAAGATAGCCCGCGGTGCCACCCCGATAGCGTTTCCAGCGTGCCGGGTCGCCCGTGTTGCGACCAATCACCACACGCCCCCCGATCTCCTCCCCAGGAGCAAAGGCGATTGAACGCGCCGCGCCATAGGGCAGTTGCTTCACTTCGCTGTTACTTACTTCGCCGTTGCTCTCGCCTGCACCCACGGTGAACAGCACCATCTCGCTGGAATCGGGCTGGCCGTAGCTGCTGGTAAAGATAATCGCCGAACTGTCGGGCAGCCATCCTACAACGCGTGGATTGCTGCTGAGATAGGTGAGCCGTCGCGCCGAACCACCAGCCGCGGGCATGACATAGACTTCTGCCGCGCCTTCCTCGCGCCCGACAAAGGCGAGCAACTCACCATTGGGGGAAAGCATGGGGTAGGTCACTTCACCCAAATTGCTTGTCAAGCGGCGCGCCGCCCCACCCTCCACCGGAACGCTCCACAGATCATCTTCGGAGACAAAGACCACGGTCCCGTTCTGAATCGTTGGAAATCGATAATAGCCTGAAGTCATTACGCCACCTTATTCATGTTCAATATTTATGTTAACTCATGCTCTTCGACATGGAGCTTGGTTTCGCTACAAAGTAGTCGTGTAGTATAGCTTCTGTGCAACAGGCAAAGCAAAACAACAGCAATGCTGCTCCAGTTGGCCCCGTGGTATGATAGGGCAAAGTCGAGCAGATCAAGAAGGCTGAAGGGGCATTTTTCTATGCATCTAGAGAATGGCAACTTTTCCGAATGGACGGTATCAAAATGGCTACTGTTGGGGCTGCTCACTCTGCTCCTGGCAGCCTGCGTGCCGACACCGGAAGGCAATGTCATCGGCTATTACCTCGCCCGCAGTCTGGGTACCCTTAACACGCACGACGAGAGCGCAGCCAATACCCCCACTGGGACACTCAGCGGCACAGTGATCAATCCCACAGGCGAACCGATCTCTGGGGCAACCGTACTCGTCGCCTCGCGCACAGGTACGCCCTATGCCACGCAAAGCGATGCGTATGGCAACTTTGCCATTCAGAATGTCCCAGCCGGGCAGTATGTCCCTGCAGCGGTAGCGCCTGACTATGACGAAACCGTACCCCAGGGTTGGCTGGCGATCCCTTCCCTCGCGACCATCCGCGCAGGAATAACAACCACACTTGCGCCGTTAATCCTTCATCCGCACCAGGCAGAAGCCCTGCCCGCTCCCTTGCCCGCTGCCGTCGCATTAGCAGAAACAGCCACGTACACCGCCAGCGCGCCCTTCCCCGCCGGCGCGGTCGCTCAAGTTCACGCCTATCAATTTGACTTTGCAGGCGCAACCATTGATACCTTGCGCGTCTATCTACCCTTACAGTTCCCCCCAGATGGCTCCACGGGCCGCCAACTGCCCATGCTCTTTATGATCTACCCCACCGCGGTCGATAGCTGGGAATCGGTCAGCGTCTCCTTTGCCGCCGCGGGCTATGCACTCGTCGCCATCTCCCCCATTGGCGACCGCGCCCTCGCCATTGACGAACATGCCCAAGATGCGCGCGTGGCGCTGGCGTTGGCACGCGGTGGCTATCTCCACCCCGCCATCTTCCCCGACCAGATCGTCATGCTCGGCGGCAGCTTTAGCAGCCCAATCCTCCACCGGCTGATGCGTGATGAACGCGCGGCTGTGGCCGCCTGGATCACGGTAGGCGGTATCAGCAACGCCTTTAGCGGCTCGGCAGATTTCTATGCGGGCAGGCTAGAGATAACACCCGACTTCGAACTGCTCATCCCGGCCCTCGGCGCGCCTAATCTCTATCCGCTCCCCTTCCTGCGCTATTCGCCCGTCTACACCGCCGCCCAATTGCCCCCCACCCTTATCATCCATACCGCGGCGGACAAGGTTACGCCCATCGACCAAGCCTACCAACTGGAGGCCGCGCTCAAAGCCGCCCATGTGCCGGTTGAGGTCTTTTACTATGAAGATGTAAGCCACTATTTGCAGATCGGCGACGACCTGAGCGAAGCGGGGCAGGAAATGTATTTCCTGATTCTCGACTTCGCCCAACGCTACCAATCTCTGCCGCCCATGCCATAGGCATCTCTGCTACATCTCCAGTTGACCGTATATGGTACACTGGTGTCTATAAACGATCCCGCATCACATTAACACGCTCGACCAGCGTTCATTCTAGCAGGTACTTACTGATGTCCGATACAATATCCATTCAAACGCTTACCCCGGTTGACCCAGCCGAATATGCCGCGCTGACAAACGGTGCGGCCCTGTTGGCGCGGCCCGATGGCGGCGTGCTCCGCCTGACAGACGCCGACCGTCAAGACTTTCTACAGCGCATGACCAGCAACAACATCGTGGCCTTGCGCCCTGGACAAAGCGCGGTGACGGTGCTGACCAGCCCCACGGCGCGTATCCTTTTTGTCTTTAGCGTGATCGCTCGCGACGAGGATCTGCTCCTGTTGCCCGCGCCCGGTCAAAGCCAAACCCTGGCGCGCCATCTGCGCGGCCAGATCTTCTTCATGGACAAGGTCAAGGTTCACGATCTAGGTGAAGAGTGGGCGCAGCTGCGGCTCATGGGGCCACAAGCCGCCCATGCACTCGCTTCGCTTGGGCAGGAAGCAAGCAGCCTGGCGGCGAATGAGTGGGCAACCCAGGGCGATCTCATCGTCGTAGCCCAACCCCAATACGAAGTCCCAGGCTTTGAACTCTTGGTGCCGGTCGCAGAAGTGGCAAGCGTCAACGCTACGTTACAGGCCGCAGGTGCCCGCGCCATCTCCAACGACGCCTACCATGCACGTCGTGTCGAGTTGGGTCGCCCTGCTGCCGGTGCTGAACTGGTGGAAGCGCACAACCCGCTGGAGGCCGGCCTTGCCTGGGCGTGCGCCGAAAACAAGGGCTGCTACACCGGTCAAGAGATCATCGCCCGCCAGATCACCTATGACAAAGTGACCAAAACGCTCGTGGGGCTGCGTCTCACCAGTGCCGTGGCAGAGGGCAGCGAAGTCACCGCCGAAGGGCGCGCAGCCGGCACCATCACCAGTGTCGCCCAAAGCCCTGCGCTAAACGCACCCATCGCGCTGGCAATCATCAAGCGCCCCCACAATGCGCCAGGTACGGCTCTCCAAGTGGGAGATCAAGCCGCTACCGTCGTGGCGCTGCCGTTTGTGGGCGCATAGGATTTAGGATTCATCGATGGAAATGCAAACTGCACCCTTGCAAGAAGCCGCCACCCAACAGGAGCTAACCTTTGCGCCCGCGGTCTGGCGTTTGATCATCGACGACGCGCCCCGTTCCGGCGCGGCTAATATGGCAATGGATCAAGCGCTTGCCGAAGCCGCAGCCAGTGGCGAAGCGCCCCCCACCCTGCGCTTCTATCGCTGGCAGCCGCCAGCCGTTAGTTTGGGTCGCCACCAGCCATTCACCGATGTGGATGCCGAGGTGGTTGAGCAGTTGGGCTATGAGATTGTACGTCGCCCCACGGGAGGCCGCGCCATTCTCCACACCGACGAACTGACCTATGCCGTCACTGCCGCTGCCGATGAGCCACGCGTCTCCGGTTCGCTGATGGATGCCTATCTGCGCCTGAGCAATGCGCTGCTAGCCGGGTTGCAGCGGGTGGGGCTGACAGCCGACAAAGCGGCGGGCAATGTGCGCGCCGGGCCGAATGTCTCTGCTGCCTGCTTCGAAGTCCCCAGCGCCTATGAGATCACCGCGCATGGGCGCAAACTCATCGGCAGCGCGCAAAGCCGCCGCGCCGGCTATGTGCTTCAACATGGCAGTTTGCCGCTGGTCGGCGATATTGGACGTTTGGTCGATGTCTTGGCATTGCCCGCAGAAGAACGGGCGCGCCTGCGCGCAGAGTTGATCGCGCGCGCCTGCACGCTGGCAGAGGCATTGGGTGTCGCCGAAGATGATCCCCACCTCGATTTCAACCATGTAGCGCAAGCGATCATCCAGGGATTTGGCGAGTTGCTCAATCTAACCTTCAAACCCGCCTCGCCCACTCCCGCCGAACTACGTCGCACTGCCGAGCTAATCCGCGAGCAATACGCCAACGCTGAATGGATCAGCCGCCGCAAATAACCATCATTCCCTCCCGGAAGCTCAAAGCTTCCGGGAGGGTTATCGCCCCATCCAAATCTTGACTATGGCCGTCGGCTTACTTACCCTAGAACTCTACCTACCACTCAATGACAGCCTCAAAGGCAAGCGCGGCATCCTCAAGCCCTTAATTGCCCGCCTACGACGCGAATTCAACGTCTCAGTCTGTGAGGCAGACGCGCAAGATGTCCTGTCGCGCTCGGTGCTAGAGGTGGCCTGCGTCAGCGGCAACCATGCCCTGGCCCACCGTCAATTGCAGATTGTCGCCAACCGCGTCGAGGGCTGGCGCATGGACGCTCAGTTGATCGACTATCATATCGAGATGCTGGATTAGCACCTAATCTACACCTAAACCCTTCCGGAAGCTTCCGAGCTTCCGGGATGGTAGTACACCTCATATCGTTTCATGAACTCAAAAAGGATATTACCCCATGACCAGCACCCACCCCACCCCCAATGAAACCCGCGCCAACCTCTCCACTGCCCTAACCTTCCACGCCTCGTTCGATCATGGGCCGGATGCTGATTTCGCCCTGGGTGACAAACAGGTCTATACCGCCGAAATTGCGATGGGAGAGATCGTCACAGGAGGCACGCCCGGCATTGGCGCGGCGTCTATTTCGATTGCCGAGGGTGCAGGCAAATATGGCGATGCGCTGGCCTTTACCCAGGCGAGCAACCATATCTTGCTCTATAAGGCCGAAAAGAATGTCGCCTACTCACCCCAACTCTTTCGCGGAACCGCTTCATTTTGGATGCGGCTTGACCCCGCCGAAATTGACGGTCAGTACGCCGATCCCTTTCAAATGACCGACAAAATTTACAGCGATGATTGTATCTGGATTGATTTCACCAAGAATGACACGCCATCCGATTTCCGGCTGGGCGTCTTTGGAGATCGCGCAACTTGGGACGTAAACAAGCTACAGGCACAAAGCAAGGAGTTCTACTGGCGCTTGGCGAAAGTCACCGAACCGCCCTTTGCCAAAGACCGCTGGACGCATGTTGTCATCACATGGGATGGCTTGAATAACAGCCAAAACGGCAGAGCCAGGCTCTACTTTGACGCCGAATACCAAGCAGCATCCGGCATCATTCGCGAACGTTTTAACTGGGATGTAGCGAATGCCACGATCCGGCTCGGCACAGGGCCATTTGTCGGCCTCATGGACGACCTTGCGATCTTCAACCGCCCTCTAACCGCCGAAGAAATCCGTGTGCTATACGAACTCGACCGCGGCGTGACAGAGCTCCACCCATAGCCCCTCTACCGCAACAACTCGCCAGCCCACGTAGGCTCCGGCAACGACCAGTGGCGCGCCGCCCACTGTACCAATGTTCCCAGTTGTTGGCGCTGGAAACGTCGCAGACGGGGGAGTCCGTGGACTTCCGGCTGCCAAGCGCGGCGCGCAAAAAAAGCCAGCCAATAGGCAATTGAATAGTCGAGAACAGCGGCATCGACGGGGAACTTCTCCGCATACCAGGCCATCACCTGGTCCGGCGACGGCCCCCCTTCAACGGCGACACTCTGAGCAAAAGCAACCGTGTCCCACTCAGGTCGTCCCACGCTGATGGCGGGCCAGTCGAACAGATAGAGCTTGCCTTTTCCATAGCGCAGGTTATCAGAGCGCAGATCGCCATGCAGAAGCGCATGCGGCTCCAGCGTCAACGTTTGCTGTTGCAACAACGCATGGATGGTTGGGGAGGCAAATTGCAGCCACGACAGTGCTTGCGGTGCCGATTCGCCCGCCATTGTCGCAATCCGTCGAAACCCCTCTGATGTATCTACCACACGCTGCCAGGTGTCGCCCGCGAGGAATTGGTGGGGGCGCGCAAGCCACTCCGGCAGCGCAGCGCCCAGCGTCGAACGATGAAAGACAGCCAGGGCATGCGTAATCCGGCGCGTCAATGCCGGAGTCCACGGTGGAACGGTTTTCGGCCCCAAGTCTTCCAGCAACAACCCATGCCAATCGTCATGGGCGATGGTCGCATAGTATTGCGGTATCCAGTGATCGAGCAGTTCACCTAGCTCCTGGTAGATACGTTCCTCCTCATAGAGAGCTTGGGTTGAAAACTCATTGGAGGCTTGGTAAGTCGCCTTGAAAAATGCCTTTCGCCCATCCGCCAGCGCCAGCCGGTAGGAAGGCGTGGGTGAATAGCCGCCCCAGATACGCGATGCGCGCAGGACGGGCGCTTACAATGCCGTCTCAACCTGCTGGCGTACCGCCCGCGGCACTTGCCTCCAGGGCAGTTTGTCCTCTACACCACTCCTCGACATCGTTCCCCCTCCTGTTATCTAGGCTTTTATCGCCCGCAGTATAGCGCAATGCCCTTCTCTGGGCCTAACAAAAAGGGGGCAACGTAAAAGCAGGGGGACAACATGCTGTTGTCCCCCTGCTTTTACGTGAATCTACCTAACCTCAATGGCTACCGCCAAACTGTAGCCACTGGTTTCATGACAGATGAGCGAATGGAAAAGCCGTTTTCACCCACATCAAAGGTTACATCCTGGGCAAACCAAAGCGGGAACTCCGTGTTGAACTGCTCCATTAAATAGGATTGCGCTTCATCAGCACAGCCATAGGGAGCTACCTGATCGCCCACTCCCGGCACAGTGCCGGTCATCATTCCACAGATTGTGCCGTCGCCTAATTGGATCAGCCAAGCCCGATCGGATTCATACACCTCCACCGCGGGCAGGGGTTCGGTCAGTTCCAAAACAAACCCTTCTTCGCCGCTGATGGGGTCGGCCCCACAAACCAGCGTCGGCGCATCGTCCACCTGGAAACAGGGATCATGGATCTGGTTGTCGGTTGTGCAGCGCCATGCATCCGCCCGACTTACGCTAATGGCGTTGGTAAAGCAGCTACCGGCCCGCGTCTCAGCAGGAATCACTTGAGGGGTAAAGGTCATGACCACTGTTTCACTGATCTGTTCCTGGACACCAATGACTTCTGTCTCAGTCGCAGTCAACTGCTCGTCTTGCAGCGCAAAGCTTGTCAGCGTGCGTTGCGTCCCGCAGCACATCGGCTCATCCGGCCCCTGCGTCACAAAGTCCAGCACGATCTCATCAGCGTCAAAGCCAATCGAGTTGATGCGTATACGATCCCCAATGAGTGCATCGGCAACATTGACCAGCGCGCCCTCCTCCTCGACCACAACAGCCAGCACACTAAAGGTGCCGCTGCCGCCGGTATTGGCGCTCAAGACAACGGCTGCGGCTGGCACGCCATTTAACTCGCCCAGGGCATAGGTGTTTACCCAATCCACCGCGATTCGATTCGCCACATCTTCATAATGCCCATCGGCTAGCTGGATCGGCCCTAACTCAATGGCATCAAGCTGATATTCGAGGTTCGACAAGCGATCTGTGGAAAAGCCGGCATCCGTTGTTGATGCAGCCTCCTCCGTTGTGGGTTCTTGTGTGGACGCTGCCGGCGTTTCGGGCGTAATGGGCTGCACAACACAACCACCTACAAGCAGCGCAAGAGTCAAACAGATCAAGGGGACAGTATAACGCAACATCATTCTCTTCTTTCCAGGCTTTGGCACTTTTTGGGCGGGCATTTTGAGGACACAAAAACGCCCGGCCATAAAATGACCGGTCTCTAAAGTAAATGGCTCTACATGATTCTAAACGGCATTGAACTCGAGGTTGGTTCCCCTCAATCCATTTACTTTTGAAATCGCCAGTAATGCGCTGCCCACTCGCCGCCCGTCCACGACTGCATCCGCTCTGGTCGGATCGTGATCAGCACCCGCGGGCGATCCAATGTTTTGGCGGCATAGCTTGGCCCATCTGGCCCCATATAGCGCGAAGCCATTTCGTTGACCAGGTCGCGCAGCCAGGGATCACTCTCCGGCGCAACCGGCCCCTTGCTGATCTCGGCTTGCCCCTCAATCAGCACCCGCGTATGTTCCAGATGTACATCATCGGCCATCTGCAATGCCACCGCCGGGTTGTGGCGGATATGCGCTACATAGGCCGACTTCTCTCGGCCCACCACATAGAAGATGCCCTGGGCTGCGTCGTATGCATACCAAACCGGGGCCACATAGGGCCGCCCTTCGGGGCTCACCGTCGCCAGCCGCGCGTTCCACGGCTGGCGCAGAAACTCATCTAATTCAGCCGCGGTCAGCTTACCCGTCTTTTGCGGCGGTTGATAATGCATGGGCGCGGTCAACATAGTTTTATCTCTCACATTTCTAACGACACACCACTCAGCAGCGCGGCTACGCGCTACACCGATCTGTCATGCCGCAGGCATCTCTCCGGGAAAGTTGACAGAGAGACCCCTGCGGGGTGACAGAGTGAAGCCGCCCTTATGATAACAACTTGAATGAACTACGACCAGTGCGGCGGCAGGACGGGCGTGCCCAAACCATACCGTTCAGCCAGCCACGTCGCCTGCCGCACTCCATCCTTATAGCCGGAGTGGAGAGAGACATATTGATCGACAGGCTTGCCAAAGGCGTTTGCCAGGGGGGCGATCACCTCTGGCGAGAACATATCCCGTTCGTTGCCTGTGACCAGGACCGTCTCCGCCTTGACTTTGGGCGCAAAGTGCAGCGGGTTGAAGTAGTTCACGGTCTTCCACATCGCCGCAGCGCGGTCGGGATAGCTCCGCGTATAGTCGTTGAATTCCTCAATAGGATAGGCGTTCGTGCGTGGCGCAAGCTGCTCCATGCCATAGAAAAGGCCCGGTGACGCGTAAAGCGCATCCACCTGGGGACGCAACGCAGCGGTGATCAAAGCCAAATCATCACCGACGACCGCGATCTTGCTCGCATCCACTTCAGGCCGCGTCAGCAAGAAATCAACGGCACGACAACAGTCCGCCACTATGCCGCGGTAGATATAGCTCTGCGGCGAATCAATGCCAGTGGTCAATAGCCCTGGAAAGGCAGCGGCAAAAGGCTGATCGGCCAGGCGCTTGCCACGGACGCGCAGCGCGATGGTCACATATCGCTGCCGTTCCTCAGGCGGGGCAATATGCACCACGCTGCCATAGCCGCCCGTGTGGATAATGGCAGGGAATGGCCCTTCTCCCTTTGGGATGCTAAAAAACGCATAGATGCGATAGGGGCCGATGCTGGTGAGATAGAGATCATAGACGGTCGAAAGTTCGCTGCTGCGTATCTGGTTCACCGTCACTTCCGGCGCGGGCGGCAAGGCTGCCAATTCATCCATTACATTCGCCCAATAGGCGTCAAAATCCGCCGGTGCGGGCACTGCCAAATTCGACATGGGTCTGCTCCGATTTGCAGTCAGGTAGTGTGATTAGAAGTGAGACAGTTAGGCTGCAACCGGCTGGGGCTGCAAGATGCCGTCAAGGAAGCGGTTGATGATCGCCCCATGCTCATAGGCATTGGAATCATGCGCATGACCTGCATAGGGATAGAGCTTCTTGTTGGCACTCCCAATCCTCTCAAAGACCGCATAACCTGTCTCCGGGGGGCAGACATCATCGTTTAACCCGATATTGACGATGATGGGGCATTGGATACGGTCAACAAAGTTGTGACAGTCGAAATAGGCCAATGTCTCCACCACTTTGTCGCGTGATTCGGGGTGCAGATGCAGATATTCGTTGATCTCCTCATAGGGATAGGAGTGGGTCAACTCAATGGCGTCGATCATGCCTGCCAAGTAGGGCGCCTGGGCCGAAGCCGCGGCAATCTCATGACGCATGGACGCGGCCAGGAGCGTCAAGGCCCCTCCCTGGCTGCCCCCCTGCACGCCAATGCGCGCATTGTCCACTTCGGGTCGCTCCAAGAGGAAATCAATCACCCGCCACGCATCCACATAAAAGCCGCGATAGCTGTAGGTATTGCGGTCGGTGATGTTGTGGGTCAGCAAGCCGGGATAGCCAGGATTATACTGGTGATTGCTGCGTAGTTTGCCACGCGGGGCCACGCCAAAGGTCGCATAGCCGCGCAGCGCATAGGCTTTGGGCAATCCCGGTTCGCTGACATAGCCGGGGTAGAAGACCATCGCCGGCAGCGGTTCCTGCCGCTTGCGGGGCAGACAATACCATCCCGCCACGCGCACATTGTCAAGACTGTCGTAATGTACCTCAAAGACCTCTACTTCGGGTGTTGAGCGCAGGGGTATAGGGGTCACCTCTGCATTCAGCGGGATCTTCGCCGCTTGGGCCAATACATCTTCCCAAAACGCGTCGAAATCGGCTGGTTTCACCACCGCGGTGCCATAGGCGGCAGCGTCGCGTGTACTCATAGCTATTTCTGACTCCTGACTAGATTTGTGGCGAGAGATTTATTTCTTGGGTGGGAGTGAGCAGCTAACTTCCTGCGTAAGTAATGGCGTATCTCAGTTCGTGGAGGACAAAGTTGGGGCCATTTTCGGTCTTTCTTGTCCCATCAGCCCGCCATCCGTGGTTTTCATAGAACCGGCGGGCTCGCTGATTTGTTTCAAGTACCCACAGCGTGGCTCGTTCAAAACCTTGCTCAATCAGATGCGCCTGCCCTGCATGCATCAAGGCAGAGCCAACTCCTTGATGCATGCGTTGGGGGTCTACATAGATTGCATAGAGTTCACCGATCGTACCACCAGCGCCGGCGTCATCGTCTCGACTCTTGCCAACGCTGCAAAAACCGGCAATATGCTCGTCGAGTTCGGCAACAAACACCTGCTCCTGCACGCCGAGATCAGCCAAAATGTTGTGCCATCTTTCGGCTCGCTTCTCGATCGACAGGCTGTCCAGGTAATCATCAGGCATCTGACCCCGATAGGCAGACTGCCAGGTCTTGACATGAACAGCCGCAATTCCGGGAGCATCGTCGATTTGTGCAGGTCGTACGACCACGCTGCCCATAGGGATTGGTGACGCCGATCCACTCTGAGCAATCAAACGGTGGAGGGCTGCTGCACCGACTGGAGCAGCGCGAGCAGATGCTCCAGGACGATCTTGTATTCGCCGGGTTGCAAGGTATAGGGATTGAGATAGAGGCTGGTAGGCCCATCGGGTGCGACCGCAATCGATGGCTCGCCATCGAGCAAACGCTGCACAACTTCGTCGCCTGTGATGCCCAGCCGATCCACATCAAGCGTCACCTTCGCACGCGGCACAGGTTGGCCCGCTCCATTGGGGAAGGAACGTTCAGCCTGGACACCGGGAAGCTGATTCAACGCCGCACACCACTCGGCGACCCACTGGTCATGCTGCGCCGCGCGTGCCTCATGATCCAAGCCCAGATACCACTTGACCGCAGCCAAGATTCCGACCATCTCCTCTTTGCCCACCTTCATGGGGCGACCGATCGCATGGTTGGGGCTGCCGTTCACCGCACAGGCCTCGATCAGATCTTTACGTCCCAAAATCAAGCCGGAGGCCTGCGGCCCATGCAAATCCTTGCCGCCGGAAAAGACGACCAGATCGGCCCCCATCTGCGTATAGCGCCAGAGATTCTCCACAGGGGGCAGTTGCGCCGCGGCATCGATCAGCACAGGCACGCCGCGCGCATGGGCAATCTCGATAAACTGCTCAATTGGAATATCACCAGGGCCAGACATCGCACCCTGCGTCCAAAAAACCATCGCTGTCTTGTCGTTGATGGCAGCTTCAAGCTCTGCCGGGTCGGTATGCTCTTTGCTGCCGATCTCCACCATCTTTACCCCGACCGAGCGTACGGCATGGTCATAGCCGTTGCGGTGCGCCTTGTGGCAGACAACTTCGTTCTTGAGTCCGGTCAAATCCGGCAGTTGCTTGATCGCCTGAGGATCTTTGCCGGCGATGATCGCCGCCGTTGCTAGGACCAAACCCGCCGCGGCCCCGGTAGAAACATAGGCAGCTTCGTTGTGGGTAAGTTCGGCAATACGCTTCCCCACCGCAATCTGCAATTCATCAATGGGGATGTGGGTACGCGAGGCTTCGGCCATCGCGGCCACAACCTCTGGCGGCATGATCGAGCCACCGAGTTTTGTATAGGTACTCAGCGCGTTGATAATCGGACGCACGCCTAAAGCGCGATAGTTCATGGCTTATCCTTTGATGCCTGACATGACGATGCCCTGGACAAAGAAACGTTGGCCGAGGAAGAAAATGATGATGATGGGGATCATGGAAAGCACACACGCTGCCATCAATAGATGCTGCATAGGTTCGCCACCCACATCGGGTACTGTATTGAAGAACTGAAGCCCGACCGATACCGTGAATTTCTCCGGCGAGTTGAGGTAGATCAACGGCCCCAGGAAATCGCCCCAGAGTTCGATGATCATGATGATTCCCAATGTTGCCAAGACCGGCTTACAGAGTGGCATCAGGATCGACCAGAAAATGCGGAGGTAACTAGCCCCGTCAATCAGCGCAGCTTCATCCAGATCGCGCGGGAGCGACAGGAAGAATTGGCGCATGAGGAAGATGGCGAAGCCGCCGCCACCAAACCAAAGCGGAACCCACAACGGCAGCAGCGTGTTGATCCAGCCGAGGCGATGAAAAAGCACGAACTGGGGAATCAACGTCACCTGCGCGGGGATCATCAGCGTCGCTAGCGTGATCATAAAGAGCACATTGCGCCCCCGATATTCGAAGCGGGCAAACGAATAGGCGACCAGCGATGCGGTAATGACCGTCCCGAGCGTACCGAGGGTCACGATGATCAGCGAGTTCAACGCCCACGTGGTGACAGGGATGCGCGGGATTGCCAGGATATTAATGTAGTTCATCCACTGGAACGGTTCAGGAATCCACACCGGCGGATAGGCGAACATCTCGGCGGGTGTTTTGAGCGAACTCATCAACGTCCAAAAGAGGGGGAAGCCGAAAAGTACACACAAAATCAATACCAGCGCATAGAGAAAGATGCGAATGGGTTTGATCTTCGAGCGAGCCGCCCTGGTGCGCGGGGCGACATGCGGCTGGGCCATAGTAGTCTGTGCCATAGGAATGGTTCTCCTTTAATTGCCTTCGTAATGCACCCAGCGCTTTGAGTAGCTGACCTGAACCCATGTGAAGAACATGACGATGACGGTCAAGATCCAGGCCAAAGCGCTGCCATAGCCAAGACGGAAATACTGGAACGCTTCCGTATAGATATGGAGGGCAAAGAACCAGGTTGCATAGGATGGCCCGCCTTTGGTTGCCACCCATGCGGTTGTGAACACCTTGAGTGCGCCGATGATCGCCAGCACCATGTTGAAGAAGATGACGGGTGTGAGGAGTGGCAAGGTAACACTCCAGAACTTACGAAACACCCCGGCGCCATCAATCTCCGCAGCTTCATACAATTCCTGGGGGACGCCTTGCAGCCCTGCCAGGAAGATGAGCATGGTATTGCCGCCCACAGCCGCCCAGACGTTAATCATGATCACGGAATTGAGCGCCGAATCACGCGAGGTCAGCCAGTTTGGCGGGTTCGCAATCCCCAGGTCGCGCAGGATCATGTTCACCGGCCCCAACTTGGGCGCAAGCA
Source organism: Caldilineaceae bacterium (assembly GCA_020846635.1). Taxonomy (GTDB): domain Bacteria; phylum Chloroflexota; class Anaerolineae; order Caldilineales; family Caldilineaceae; genus QEUY01. The sequence continues at coordinate 27,610 of JADLDO010000048.1, read as the reverse complement.
AGAAGGTCCATACCACTGCTAATGCCACCGCGGGAACCAAATGGGGCATGAAGAAAATGGTGCGGAAGATGTTCGTCCCTTTTAACTTCTGGTTGAGCAGCGACGCCAGCAGCAGCGCGCCGATAATGGCGGCGGGCACGTAGTAGGCGGCAAAGGCAAAGGTGCGCCCCATCGACTGCCAAAAGAGATCGTCGCCTGTAAACGCACGCGTGTAGTTCGCCAGCCCCAGCCACTTGGCCTTGCCAATCACTTCATAGTTGGTAAAGCTAAAATAGAACGACGCCAAAATCGGCCCGATCCAAAAGACGATCAGACCGATGATCCACGGCAGAGCAAAAACATAGCCCCATACCGCGCGCTGGGTCTGAAACTTGCTCTTGGTGCCAAGCAATCTAGCCAGAAAACCGGGCCTAGATGACGAAGCTGGTACACTCAGTTGGTTTTGCGCAACTGCCATATCGCCTCCCCTGTTACAATTCTCAAGACATATCTACTCAACGCATACTCAACGCAACCAGACAGCACAGCCAAACAACTCATCTTCGCTTATCGCGCAATTTCCCAATAGGCAGGAGGTGCATCCTGCCATTCCGGCACGCTCATCGCATTGGAGTCAAAGACAATTTCCCCCGCACGCACTGTGAGCATACACTCCAACTTCTTGTCCCCGCGCAGCTTGGCGCGGCCACAATCCATATAACCAAAGTCGCCCTGATGCAGCTTAAAGACGGCGACATCTGCCTCAGCGCCCACGGACAAATTGCCCAATTCCGGGTGACCGATCTCATTCGCCGGGGTCACGGTCGAACGGTAGATGACCTCTTGCAGCGGCACGCCGATATTCAGAATCTTGTTCATGGTCGTCACCATGTCAATCACCACGCCATGCACGTTGCGCGTGTGCAGATCGGTGCTGATTGAGTCGGGAACAAAACCATTCTGGATGGCAGGAACGGCATTGCGGAACCAGAAGCTGCCCGCGCCATGACCCACGTCAAAGATCACGCCGCGTGCTCGCGCCTCATGCAAAAAGGCGTTAGGCTTGCCATTCTCATCCAGCACCGGGAACTGTTGGGCAAAGACATGGGTGTGAATATCGCCGGGGCGCATCTTCTCAAGGATCAACTCCTCATAGGAGCGCAGGGGAGGCCGCGGCCAAAAGTCCACCATCACCGGCTTCTTGCAGATGTTGCCCGCAGCAACCGCCTGATCCACGGCAGCCCAGGGCGGGTGCAGTTCATCAAAGGGCAGCGAAGTCCAATAATGCGCGGTCTTAATCCCCACACAAATATCGGGATAGGCCAAGACCACCGAAGCCGCCAACTCAGGATCAAAGGTCTTGATGTCCTGTTCAAATGGGCCAATCATCCCCAAATCAACAATGTTGATATAGGCAAAGATGCGCGTCTTGGAGAGGTCAATCACCGTACGTTTGAAGTGGAGAAAATGCTTTGCGCCCGCTGTGCCTGTGTCCACCATCGTCGTCACACCAGACTTGAAGCTGTGTGAGTCTGCCATCACGCTCAACCCTTCAGGTTCGCGTGTGTGGTAGACATGGACATGGATGTCGATAATCCCAGGGGTGACATAGTGACCGGAGACATCGACGACCTTTTTTGCCAAAGCAGGGTCAATGTCCGCTGCCACCGCCGCGACCTTGCCGCCAGCGATTGCCACGTCCATCTTACTATCAATATTGTTGAGTGGATCGATGGTATGACCATTTTTGAGAAGCAGCTCATACTGCGTTTCAGTTGTCATGCAACACGCCTCTAGTGAGATCAGCAGAACAGAATTTTGAAAGAGTCAACGATGGTGTTGACCAAATTGGAAGAACTACCAGCGGAAAATCAGACTATATACTCTTGTTACGCAACAGGAGTTGTACAACAGATACCGCGGGTCGAATAGATCGACCCGCGGTATTCTTCACCTATGATCCCTGCAAACTCTTTTGATAGAGCGCCACGCCATAGAACTCATAGGAGGCAGCGCGATCCGGCACATCGACCACATGCACCGTGAAGCGTGCGGGCACGCCGTTGTCCGGGCAATGCTCGCGGAAATAGCCCCCATACGCCTTGCGATAGGCCGCACGCAGCCGCTCGATTTCCTTGACATAGCCTTCGGGATCTACCAGCGGATTGGGGGACTTGGGCAAACAGCCAAAGGCATGAATCTCGACAAAATCCACATCGGCGAGCTTGTCACAAATGCCCGCGTCTTGCAGCCACTTCTCCCAGCATTGAAAAACCAGCGGGATCTCCGTCTCCGGGTCCATATACGCCAGCTTATCCAACCCCAGCACATTCTTGGCCGAATAGCCGCCTGTCAAACCGGCAAAGTGGATACGCAAATCGCCATCCGGCTGCTCCTCCACGACCAAGCTGGAAAGCACTGGCTCCGGGTCATCGCCATAATAATAGGTGAGTTTGCCCCGCTTCTTCACCTTAAACGCCATGCCGAACTCCTTGCAGAAATCTTTAAGGTAAGTGGTAAATGACAACAGGATGTTACACGAATAATGACACTGGTAATGACAGTGATGTTTGCTCTGATGAATGCTCTGTGGCTGTACCAAAGATGCGTTTGGAATCGCAAGGTTGGTGAACGATAGATCTGGTGTGGATCATGCCCAGCGCGGTGGTGCGCAGTGGATGAGTTGGTGGGCAATTACAATGACCCGGCATTGGCTGCCGTCTCTAATCACCCCCAACCCCCGATGTGTTGGTGTTCCTATTATACTTAGTTTTGCTCCTGTACCAAATGCGGGTTTTTGTGAAGTTTAACTCGCAGCCCCACATTCCCAGGCCAATCACCCACTCAGCCCCTCGGCTGCCCTCCCGCCATATTTTGCCACCGCGTCCAAGTCCAGCGCGGCAGCCTACCAGCAGATTGATCGTTTCCTCACCGGTGTCTATAATCTTCCGTAATCGTCACCATTTTTATATCCAACTGCCTGGAGTCAGCACAGTTAGAAGATTGGAGGAATTACGATGAATGATACAAACTTTGAAACACTCTTTGAGCAGATGCAGAAGCTCTCAACAACCCAACGGCTACGGATGATGAACCTGCTGGCAGCGACATTGCAGACCGATCTTGTCCAACAAACAGACTGGCATACAGCACTGAAAGCAACCTATGGCGTTCTGGCAGATGATCCAATTGAACGTCCATCACAGTTACCGCTAGAAGAACGCGAGCAGATTGAATGAAATATCTGCTGGATACCAACACCTGTATTCGTTATATGAACGGACGTTCCCAGCGCATTGCTGATAAGCTAAATGCGCTGGACGAAGGAGAAGCTGTTGTCTGTTCAGTCGTCAAAGCTGAATTGTTTTTCGGTGCGCTACGTAGCCAGAACCCAATAAAAACAATAGCAGGCCAAAGACAGTTCTTATCATTGTTCATTTCCCTGCCGTTTGATGATGCGGCTGCCGAACATTACGGGCAAATTCGAGCCGACCTGACCACAAAAGGCACACCCATTGGCGGTAACGATCTGCTCATTGCGGCAATCGCCCTCGTAAATGGCCTGACTTTGATTACCCATAATACGCGCGAATTCGGACGCATCACCAACTTGAAGATCGAAGATTGGGAAACTGACGCGACTTGAAAGAAATCTACCCTGACCTGCATGTCGGCTATGAGGATAACTATGAATGTTCGGTCCGTGGCAGTAATGTCACCCGCTTAACCCCACCACTGCCCTCCCGCCATATTTTGCCACCGCGTCCAAGTCCAGCGTAATGCCCAGCCCTGGCGCGGTGGGGATGGCCAACATGCCGTCGGCGTCCAACTGCCAGCCGCCGACCGTTAGCTCGTCGATAAAGGGCGAACCGACGATATATTCCACAAAGTCGGTATTCGGAAAAGCCGAGGAGAGATGCAAATCCGCGGCCAGCCCCACTGCTGTATTCCAGCCGTGGGGGATGAAGCGCACGCCATTCTCCTGCGCCATCCAGCCGATGCGCCGCTCCTCGCTGATGCCCCCCACTTTGGTCACATCCGGCTGCACAATATCAAAGGCCCCGGCTTGCAGCCACGGCTGGAAGGCTTGGCGACGGGTCAAGACCTCGCCACCGGCAATGGGCAGCGGCGAATTGCGGCGCAGATGCACATAATCCTCCAGCGCATCGGGATGCAATGCCTCCTCGAACCAATAGACATCATAATCCGCCAACATCTGGGCCGTTCGCAGCGCCCATTTATAGCCATTACTCCAGTAGGCATCCGAGCCACCCGCATCGACCATCAGGTAAGCGTCGTCGCCAATCGCAGCGCGCGCCGCCGCCACAATCGCCTCATCCAGCGCATGGCTCACGCGCCCAAAGGGCCCCCATCCCATCTTAAAGGCGCGGAAACCCTGCGCCTGAACGCTGCGCAAATGATCAGCCAGAGGTTCCGGCTGATCCATCAACAGCGAGGCATAGGGCAGCACCCGTTCACGATAGCGCCCACCCAACAATCTGCCCACCGGCTGCCCCGTCACCTTGCCCAGAATATCCCAGAGCGCAATGTCGATACCGCTGATCGTATGGGTAATTGAACCGCCGCGCCCCAGCCAGAACATATGCTGGTGTAGCTTCTCGCTGACCCGCTCCGGCTCCAATGCATTCTCCCCCTGGTAAAGCGGTGCCAGTACATCGAGCGCGCCCTTCACCAACGCGTCATTGGTATAGACGCTGCCCCAGCCCGTCACACCTTCGTCCGTTATGACCGCAAGCAGCGTATGCACGCAATCCTCGGGGCGAATCTCGTTGCTCCAGCCCCCCTCCGGCGTCACTCCCCGCAGTCCAAATGCCTCAATCCGTTCGATCTTCATTGCCTATTCCTTCTATGTATTTCTATGTATTATGAATTCTGTGTGTCATAAACCCTCCCGGAGGCTTCAGAGCCTCCGGGAGGGTAGGTATGGAATGATAAATTTCACCCTCGCCGAAAAATCTTCACCTCCGGCGCAAAGGTCACGTCTTTGTCCAACGGGAAGATCGGGCGCGCACAGCGGGTATGCCCCAGCGTTGGCAGATTGGCGCTGGTGGAGCCTGCCACGTCCACGTTGACCACCGCTGCCGCCCAATCATCAAACATATGATGCTGGCAGTGGGGCGACTTGACAATGACCACATCAAAATCCTTGGGGTCTTGACCATGCGCATAGAAGAGCGAGCGGTCATAGAGCGAGACCGCGCGGCTGGTCACCACCCACGTCACATTCTCCGCCACCAATACAGCGGTTGTCCCCGAATTCCAGGTAGCATTGTTCGACTCGGAGAGAAAACGCCCTTCCGAGATCATATGCACGCGTGCCGTGATGGGGATGGCCTCAAAGCGGCGGCTATCCAGGCTGCCGCCCACCGTCGTCTGCACCATGTTGCCCACACCTGCCGCCACCGCTGCGTTCACAGCCGCTTCATCCACCACCGGCGCGAGGATGCTTCCCTCGTAGCCGGCCTTCAGCAGCGCACCAACAATGATCGCGCTGTCGCCCGACGCGCCGGAACTGGTGGCGTCGGCGGCATCCTTGAGAATGACCGTACCCTGCGTATTTCTGCAAATCTCGACTGTCTCATCCATCGTCGTCAGCGGCGCTTGCAGCTTGGCGCGCACAGCCCAAAAATCGTTCGCCATCTGCGTGGCCTCAGCCGCGGCGCGCTCTGCATCGCCATCTGTCACCACAAAGCTGTTCGAGCGCAACTCGCGCACATCTGTAAACGGGTTGCCAATAAACATGCCCGCCGAAAGGCCGCCGGGACTCGCCTCAATCTGCTGGGCATGGCGGATCATCTGCCCAAAGAGTCCTGTTGCCGTGATCAACTCATCGCCGCGCACCAATGCCGGAATCTTGACCAATGCCGTCACCGGGCGCACCTCGCCTGCGAGGATACGCAGCAGCAGCCGCGCCGCGCGCTCCCCCGTGGTAGCAAAGTCCACATGGGGATAGGTGTGATAGGAGACGATGGCGTCGGCATGGCGCAACATGCGTTCGGTAAGGATGCCATGCAGGTCAAGCGAAACCACAATCGGAATCTGCTCGCCCACAATCTGGCGAATCTCCGCCAACAACAACCCTTCGGGGTCATCCTCTTTCTCTGCTGCCATCGCACCATGCAGTGAAAGATAGACACCATCCACAGGGGGAGCGGCGCGCACTGCTGCCAAGAACTCCTCCTTGATACGCTCAAAGTCAGCCTGGGCTAACGTCCCCCCCGACACAATCATGCGCGCGCTGTAGGCAGGCGCGAGCGTAACGTCAGGTTGCGCTTGAAAAATGCCCAATGCGCCGCAGACTTCGGTGTTAAGCTCTGTGTGATAATCAAGAATCTCTTGCCCCCAGGAAATTTCAAAATCGTGATAGCGGCTGAGGACGGGGTTGAAAGAGGAAATCTCCTGTTTGCACTCACCGATGAGAATTTTGGGCATGCTTGTTGTCCTTTGCTTGGCCGGTTGGTCTCTTAGAAGGGGATAGGGCTAGTTTTTGGATTCAAAGTAGGGCCAGGAGCCGCCGCGTGCCCAGAGGTCGGCCATGCTCAGGCCCTCTAATTCTGCCACCATTTTCTGTTTTTGGCTGGCGGGCTGGCCCATGATCTCGATAATCCGGTGACAAATAAAGTCAGCGTCGCTGTCGGACAAATTAAAGGGGTCGATGAGGAAATAGCCTTCTTCGGCATGATGGGCGCGCACCTTGATCGTTGGCTCGCCCTCGTCTAGTAGCTGGGTAAGCGCCATCGCTGTGAGTCCAGCCGTTCCCGGATCGACACTGACCTTCGCACGCATGATCGGGTAGGGATCCGGCGCGGGCCATTCGGCTGTGGCACAGATGCCGGGCAGCCCTTCGAGACGTTTTACCATGTGCAGAACGCGCGCCTTTTCTGCCTCCTGCGCCTCGCGATAGTAGCCCTTTCCCCACTCCTCCAGCGCCACCATCAGGCCGACGATCCCCTCCTTGCCGATCTTCATGCCGCGACCGATGCCCCGGTTCTGAGCATAGGCCGCCTGCATCAAGTCTCTGCGCCCTGCCATCACCCCGGACGTGGGCGCGCGGAAGTGCTTATGCCCAGAAGCGATGACCACATCCGCGCCAGAGGCAATTACCTTCGGCAGCATATGTTCTTCGGCTGCCATATCGACGACAACCGGCACGCCCGCAGCGTGCGCCGTTTCCACATACGCCTCCAGCGGCACAGAGCCAAATTGCACCGTGTGATGAGAAACGACATAGAACGCGGCCACGGTGCGCGGGCTGATGCTGGCAGCAAAGAGATCGCGTGCAGTGCCATTGACCGTACCGACCAACTTGACCTGCGCGCCCGCCAGCCGGATGCCCTGCGTAACAGGTGCGCCATAGTTGACCGCATGCCCCATCTGTAGGATCACTTCGTCCTTCATGCCCGTCGTGTCGGGCAGTTGTGCAATCTTGGCGGGGTCGGTTCCGGTCATACATCCGGCAATCGCCAGCGTAATTCCTGCTGCGGCAGACGAAGTGACAAAGCCTGCCTCGGCTCCGGTCAGTTGCGCAATCAACTCGCTGGCGCGGGCGTGGAGGACATTCATCTCAAAAAAAAGCGCAGAAACCTCGCTCATAGCCTCTACCGCGGCAGGAAGTACAGCCGACTGTCCGTAGGCAGTTAACGTGCCACTGGCATTGATGACCCGCCGCAAGTGATATTCTTCATAGATATCTCGGCTCATGGCAAAGCTCCTTGCCTCATATTTTGCCTAGTATTTTGCCTGCTGTTTTGATTCGGTTCCTGATTAGCATAGCATAGGCCCCACCTCACCTCATAGTACAAGCTAGATAGTATAAGCGGCCATTCACCGTACGCTGCCAATCAGATCATTAATTGACCACGTTTTTTGACAGCTTCGTTCGCAGCATGGTAGATTGGCGACATTCGGGTAACTCTTACCCATTGGGATCTATTTTCCACTTTGATCTCCGTTTTCCAACCAGTTTCTGTTCGTCACCCGGTGTTGAACCAACACCCAAATCAATAATCTACTTACCTTTGCGTTGGTCACTATTGCCTCCCGCCGATCGTCGGGCATCACCATCCTAACGTTCTACTCGGTTTCCTACATTTGGCAACGGGGAGTTTAGCGCATCGCGCAAACCGTCAGTGGGTCAGTAGATTAAGATCAACAACCTCACGCAGTAGTTAGGAGAGATTTTCATGCAGCGAAACAGTATTACGCGGCGGAAGTTCCTGCAAGGAGTGGCTGTCACCAGCTTTGGTGTGGTCGGTGCCCAGTTGATGGCCGCCTGTTCTGCGCCCGCGCCTGCTGCGGGTGGCGATGCGGCCCCAGCAACGGATTCCTCGGCGGCACCAGCGGCCACGGATGTAACCCTTCGTGTCCAGGCCGCGCCGGAAAGTGGTCAGGCTATTATGCCCTCGATCTTGGGGCAGCGCTACCAAGACGAAAGCGGCGTCCAGGTGGTCATTGAGGAAACCATCTATGCGGAGATCGAAACCAAGACCCAGACCGGCTTCATCTCCAACACCCTTCAGGACTTGCTCTACGGTCACCATCGATGGCTCTATATCAATTTCCTCAAGGGCATCTACATGCAGATCGATGACTTCCTCGCCTCAGACCCGCCCGCAGACTATGACGACCTGTATCCCTCGATCATGGCGGGCAACGCGTTGGATGGCAAGAACTTCAGTTTCCCCGGCGTGGTGCATCCCGGTGGCAACATTGCTGTCAACTATAACAAGACCTATCTCGAAGAAAAGGGCCTGCCATTGCCCGTGGACGGCTGGACCTTCTCCGAATGGACGGAACTGGCAAAGGCTGCGGCGGATGAAGCCAATGGCATCTTTGGCCTGGGCTTCGACGGCATGAACTCCTTCCACTACTATAGCAATGTTTCCCGTTCCTTTGGCAGCCCCGACAGCAAAGAGTCGGATGTCATGAATGCCGATGGCACGCAGTTGCAATACGACACGCCGATTCACGCCGAAGTCGCCGCCTGGTACACCGATCTTTTGGAAAACCGTGTCGCCCCGCGCATTTCGGACTACATCGAAAACAGCCCCACCCGCCTCTTTGTCGCCGGCCTCACCGCAACCCATGCCAGCACCGTCGGCAACACCGTGGCCCTTCTCAACCAAATCGACGGGGCCTTTGAGATGGATGCAGTGCTGCTGCCCGTCGGCCCCGAAGGCCGCCAGGGTACTTGCTATTCCGGCAACCAGCACATGATCAACTCCAACACCGCCCATCCCGAAGAAGCTTGGGAACTGCTCAAGCTCTATGGCTCCGGCGAGGCAGGTGTGCTCATGGTGCTCGAAGGCAAGCTCCAGCCCAATGGTCACAAATCCGCTTGGACCAACGCAGATGTGGTCGCTGTCAATCATATGTTGGGTGTTTCCGACGGTCTTTTGACCGCGGGCATCGAACCTTTCCCCATGCCCAAGAATACGCGCTTCACCGAGGCAAACAATGTCTTCCTCAATGAGATCAACCTCATCTGGGAGGGTGAAGTTTCCTATGCCGAGCATGCCGCCGTCATTGACGAAAAGGTCAACGAAGTTTTGAGCCTCGATCGTCCAGAATAAGGCACGCGCTACCCTGATCACGAGAGCCGCTCCTATGGAGCGGCTCTTCTGTTTTTCAGCAAAAAAATGCTGTTTGACAGCATTTAATGGGACGTGGTACATTGCTTCACGGAGGGCAGCACTTGCCCATTGAGATCTGTTTTCCACTGGATCTCTGTTTCTCAAAGAGTTTTTATACTTCAAGCGTCGTTGAACCAAGACCCAGATTCGGTATCTACTTGCCCTTCACTGGGCATGATTATGATCTTTGCGATCTACCTATCGTTGGCGTCCCGATCCTTCAGTTCTATCAAGCTCCCCCCTTTTGGGTGATCGGTCTGTAAGCATTAGATAGCATGTTTCGGGAAGTATATTGAGGTCAGCAACACGCAGTAAAACAACTCAAGGAAGTACATAAGGAGAAACTTCATGCAGCGAAACAACATTACACGCCGAAAATTCCTGCAAGGCGTGGCTGTCACCAGCTTTGGCGTCGTTGGCGCGCAGTTGATGGCCGCCTGTACCGCCCCTGCACCGGCTACCGGTGGCGAAGCCGCACCTTCTACTGACTCCTCGGCAGCTCCGGCGGCTACGGATGTGACGCTCCGTGTCCAGGTTGCACCCGAAAGCGGTCAGGGGGCCATGCCCGCGATCATGGGCCAGCGCTACCAAGACGAAAGCGGTGTCAAAGTCGTCATGGAAGAGACGATCTACGGCGAGATCGAGACTAAGACCCAGACCGGCTTTATCTCTGGTACCCTCCAAGACTTGCTCTACGGTCACCATCGTTGGCTCTTCATCAATTTCTTGAAGGGCATCTATATGCAGATCGATGACTTCCTCGCCTCAGACCCGCCCGCAGACTACGACGACATCTACCCGTCGGTCATGGCAGGGAATTCGCTCGATGGCAAGAACTTCAGTTTCCCCGGCGTGGTGCATCCCGGTGGCAACATTGCTGTCAACTACAACAAGACCATGCTCGAAGAGAAGGGCTTGCCTCTGCCGGAGGCAAACTGGACCTTCTCCGAATGGACAGAACTGGCAAAGGCTGCGGCGGACGAGGCCAACGGCATCTTTGGCCTGGGCTTCGATTCCATGAACGCCCTACACTACTATAGCAATGTTTCCCGTTCCTTTGGCAGCCCCGACAGCACAGAGAGCTGGCTGATGAACGCCGAAGGCACGCAACTCCAGTACAACACGCCGATCCACGCCGAGGTTGCCGCCTGGTACAATGACTTGCTGGAATCCCGCGTTGCCCCGCGCGCAGCGGACTACATTGAAAACAATGTGCAGCTCCTCTTCACCAATGGGTTGACCGCGACCCATGCCAGCACCGTGGGCAGCACGATTTCCTTCCTAAGCCTCATCGAAGATGCCTTTGAAATGGACGCCGTGTTGCTGCCTGTGGGGCCAGAAGGCCGCCAGGGCACCTGCTATTCCGGCAACCAGCACATGATCAACTCGAATACCGCCCACCCCGAAGAAGCCTGGGAACTGCTCAAGCTCTATAGCTCCGGCGAGGCGGGTGTGATTATGGTGTTGGAAGGTAAGCAGCAGCCCAACGGTCACAAGTCCGCTTGGACCAACCCGGATGTAGTCGCTGTCAACCGCATGTTGGGTGTCACCGATACGCTGTTGACCGCGGGCATCGAACCTTTCCCCATGCCCGCCAACACACGCTTCACCGAGGCAAACAACATCTTCCTCAATGAGATCAGCCTCATCTGGGAAGGTGAAGTTTCCTATGAAGAACACGCGCAGGTCATCGACGACAAGGTCAACGAAGTCTTGGCCCTGGGTCGCCCGGAATAACGTACGATCTCGCCCGGTTCAGCAGTGCCGCTCCATGTGGGCGCACTGCTGAACCGGCCTCCACAGCTACGGTTATCCTACCCTTCCCAGGGCATAGCTGCCGTCCATCCACCCATTGTCGCCCACTTCGCTCATAGCTCCCACCCCTGGTCGATGGCCGTCCAACCATTCAACAAACATCATCTGGTAAGCGGTATTTCGTCAACATAGGAAATCGACAAGGAGAAATCTTTATGCAGCGAATGAATATGACGCGCAGAAAATTCCTGCAAGGCGTAGCCGTCACCAGCTTTGGTGTCGTTGGCGCGCAGTTGATGGCGGCTTGTACTGCCCCGGTCACAGCACCTACGACCGGTGGCGCGGCGACACCCGCGACGGATTCGTCGGCGGCTCCAGCGGCGACCGATGTAACCCTTCGCGTCCAAAATCCGCCCGAAGCGGGCCAGGCAGTGATGCCAACCATCCTCGGCGAACGCTTCCAAGCGGATACCGGCATACAAGTGGTCATCGAAGAAACCATCTATGGCGAGGTCGAGACCAAGACCCAAACAGGCTTTATCTCCGGCACGCTGCAAGACATCGTTTATGGTCACCATCGCTGGCTCTTTATCAATTTTGTCAAGGGTATCTACATGGAGATCGATGATCTCCTGGCTTCTGACCCACCCGCAGACTACGACGACATCTATCCCTCAATCATGGCCGGGAACTCGCTTGACGGCAAGAACTTTAGCTTCCCTGGTGTCGTACATCCGGGCAGCAATATTTCCGTCAACTTCAACAAGACTATGCTGGAAGAAAAGGGACTTCCCCTTCCCCAGGCAGGTTGGACCATGAACGACTGGGCAGAACTGGCAAGAGCTGCGGCAGAGCCGGAAAATGGCATCTTCGGCCTGGGCTTTAGCTCGATGTCGACCATACATTATTACAATAACGTCTCGCGTTCTTGGGGCAGTCCTGACAGCACTGAATCGTGGGTGATGAATGCCGAGGGCACCGAGATCCTTTACGACAGGCCCATCCACGAAGAAATCACGGCATGGTACACTGATCTTTTAGAAAGTCGTGTAGCCCCGCGCGCGGCGGACTACATTCAGGGCAGCACCGAAGGCCTCTTTGTTGCTGGTCTGCAAGCCACGCAGGCCACCGAGCTCCACGGTACGGTCGCCTTTCCACTGCAGATCGGAGACGCCTTTGAAATCGGTGCTGTGCTGCTACCTGTGGGCCCTGAAGGTCGCCAGGGGACAGGCTATGAAGGCAACCAGCATATGATCAACTCCAATACGACCCACCCTGAAGAAGCCTGGGAACTACTCAAACTCTATGGTTCTGGCGAAGCCGGTGTCATCATGGTGTTGGAGGGCCATCTTCAACCGAACGGCCATAGGTCGGCATGGACGCACCCGGACGTGGTTGCTTTCAACTATATGTTGGGCGTTGCGGCTGACCTGTTGGATGCAGGCATTGAACCTTTCCCCATGCCTGCCAACACGCGCTACACCGAAGCCAATAATGCCTTCATCAATGAAATCAACCTCATTTGGGAAGGTGAGAAGAGCTACGCCGAGCATGCTCCGGTTATCGTCGAAAAGGTAAATGAAATCTTGGCCCAGCCTCGCCCCGAATAAGCGCTGCTTCTATTCTAGGAAGTCTCACGGGCCGCTCGCATCGGGCGGCCCTTACTTTGCGATATTGAAGCAAAGCGGACACGATGGATCGTGTCCCTACGGAAAGCTACCACCTCGCCAGGAGCCTCGCCACTTTCCACCTGTTGGCATCATGCCTCAAAATAAAACAAGCAACCGGTCAAAACGCACATAGAAAGAAGAATACAGATGAGTATCTACGACGAGCTAGGCGTACGCACGCTGATCAACGCCAGCGCCAACATCACCCGTATCGGCGGTTCCGTCATGCCGGCAGAAGTCCTGGAAGCGATGACGGAAGCGTCAAAGCACTTTGTCAACCTCGAGGAGCTACAGCGTGCAGTTGGCGAAAAGCTCGCCGCGCTCACCCACAACGAAGCTGCCTATGTCTCCAGTGGCGCAGCGGCAGGGGTGGCGTTGGCAACCATCGCCGTTGTCGCCGGTCTCGACCGTAATATTAGCCAGCAACTGCCCGATACCACCGGCCTCAAGAACGAAGTCATCATTCACAAGTCCCACCGCAACGGCTATGACCATGCTGTGCGGATGGTGGGCGTCAAGGTGGTCGAGATCGGCACAGAGACCGAGACCAAAGCCGAGGAGTTGGAGAAGGCCATCAACGACAAGACCGCGGCGATCTTCTGGTTTCAAAATGCCCTGACAGGCCGCGGCGACCTCCCCCTCGAAAAGGTCATCGAGATCGCCAACCGCCACAACGTTCCCGTCCTCGTCGATGCGGCGGATCAGGTTCCGCCCGCCGAGAATCTTTGGAAATATACACAAATGGGAGCCGCGCTTGCCATCTTCTCTGGGGGCAAGGATTTGTCCGGCCCACAGTCATCCGGGCTGGTCGTGGGTCGCAAAGATTTGATTGAAGCAATCCGGCAGAATGGCAACCCCAACAGCGGCATCGCGCGCCCCATGAAGGTGGGCAAGGAAGAAATGGTGGGCCTCTTGACCGCGGTAAAACTTTACCTCAAGCGCGATCACGAAGCACGCCTCTCACAAGATGAAGAAATCGTTGCCGGTTGGTGCAGCGAACTCAATCGTATTCCCGGCGTCCAGGCTGAACGCTCCATTCCCAACGTTGCAGGGCAGCCAATGCCACGCGCCAAAGTTGTCATCGACGCCGCCCAAGCGGGCATGAGCTGCGACGATCTGATCCTGGCCCTACGCAACGGCACACCGAGCATTGAAGTGCTGCCGGGCGGCACAAATACAATCTATGTCAACCCCATGCCCCTGAAGGATGGCGAAGAGCAAATTGTGCTGGATCGTCTCCTGGCAATCCTCAAAAAGTAGTACATAGTGTCTGCTCCACGCACACCAGCGCCTTTTTCGCCATTGGGCCTGCGCGGGCGATAATAGGGGTGTTGGGGCGCTTCACCGCGCCCCATCCCACCTCGCGCTTAAGGCTGTGGGTATCATGCCCAACCAAATAACAAACACCTGGCAAAAAACCTATGAAGAAGGATACGCATGAGCATTTATGATGAACTGGGCGTACGCCCGCTGATCAACGCCAGTGCCACCCTCACCCGCTTGGGTGGTTCGGTGATGGCTCCCGAAGTTTTGGAGGCGATGACGGAAGCATCGAAGCACTTTATCAATCTCGATGAGCTGCAGCGCGCCGTTGGCAACAAGCTGGCAGAACTCACCCACAACGAATCTGCCTATGTATCGACAGGCGCGGCCGCGGGGCTTGTTCTGGCAACGGCAGCGGTCGTCGCCGGCTCTGACCCGCAGGCCATCCAGCAGTTGCCCGACTGTACCGGCCTCAAGAACGAGGTCATCATCCACAAATCCCATCGCAACGGCTATGACCATGCTGTGCGCCAGGTCGGTGTCAAGATCATCGAGATCGGTACGGAGACTGAAACCAAAGCCGAGGACTTGGAGAAGGCCATCAACGACAGCACCGCGGCGATCTTCTGGTTTCAAGGCGCGATGACAGGCCATGCTGACTTGCCATTGGAAAAGGTGATCGAAATCGCCAACCGCGCCAATGTTCCTGTGATCGTCGATGCCGCGGCCCAGGTTCCCCCGGTCGAAAATCTCTGGAAGTTTACGCAGATGGGCGCGGCCCTCGCCATCTTCTCCGGCGGCAAAGACCTGCATGGCCCGCAGACAACAGGCTTGGTGGTGGGGCGCAAGGATCTGATTGACTCGATGCGCGTCAATGGCAGCCCCAATCACTCCATTGGTCGCCCCATGAAGGTGGGTAAGGAGGAAATGGTCGGCCTGCTCACGGCTGTGCAGCTCTACATCCAGCGCGACCACGAAGCGCGCGCCTCACAAGATGAAGAAGTCGTATCCGGTTGGTGTGGCGAACTCAACCGGCTCCCCGGCGTCCAAGCCGAACGTTCCTTCCCCAACGAAGCAGGCCAACCGCTGCCACGCGCCAAAGTCGTCATCGACGCCGCCCAAGCGGGCATGAGCCGCGACGAACTCGTCCTCGCGCTGCGTAACGGCACACCGAGCATCGAAGTTGCATCCAGCGGCACAGATACGATCTACGTCAACCCAATGACACTGGCAGATGGCGAAGACCAGATTGTCTTGGATCGCCTACTGGCAATCCTCAGCAAGCAGCGCGTCTAGTCCATCCCGATAGGATAAAAGCGCGGAACTATGCGTAAACATGGTTCCGCGCTTTAGTTTCTCTCATCTCCTGCGTCGGAATGACAGAGCGATTGATCTCTCCATAGCGGAACATCGAAGGCAGCAGCTTGAGTTCTGCGCTCTGCGGTTCTGCGCGAGATCATCTACTCATGCGCTCTCGTCACCATTTGCAGCTTTCAACGTCAACAATCATAGCGGATTATCCATCATCCGTCGCCGTCGATTGCAAGAACTCTCTTGAGTGCATTTTGGCGGTGCGGCAGAAGGAGGCTACCAGATGAAGATCACCGACATTCAAACCTTCCTCATGCACGCTGGAATGCCTGATTCAACAGGGTGGCGTGCCCGCAATTGGCTCTTTATCAAAATCCACACCGATGAAGGGATATACGGTGTGGGCGAAGGCAGCGGCTGGCCGCGCGTGGTGGAAACCGCTGTGCGCGATCTGACGCCCCTGCTCATCGGTGAGAATCCCTTTAACGTGGAACAGCTCTGGCAAAAACTCTTTATCGCCATGATGGGCCACGGGATGACAGGAGTTGTCGGCGGCGGTGCGCTCGCTGCTATTGAAATGGCATTGCTAGACATCAAGGGCAAGGCACTGGGTGTGCCTGTCTATGAACTGTTGGGAGGCAAGATGCGCGACTCGGTACGGCTCTATGCCCACGGTCATTCAGCCGAGCGTGCGCGTGAACTGGTGGACCGCGGTTTTGGGGCCATCAAAACCGGCGGTGTCAGCGAACCTTTGGCAAAGGTCGAAGCAATCCGGAGCGAGGTCGGCCCCAACGTGGATATTATGGTTGATATTCATGGCCCGCCCTGGCTGACCACCAAAGATGCCATCCAAATGGGACAAGCATTGGAGGAGTTTAATCTGCTTTTTTATGAAGACCCCGTGGCTCCAGAGAATATCGAGGCCATTGCGCGCGTCGCTGCCGCTGTCAATCTGCCGATTGCCGCGGGTGAACGCCATGCGCATGTCTGGGGTGTGCGCGAGTTGATCGAACGCGAGATCGTGGATGTGGTGCAGCCCGACACAGGCCGCGCCGGAGGGTTGCTGCAAATGAAAAAGATGGCCGCATTGGCCGAAGCGCACTTTGTCACCTTTGCCCCCCATGATGGTTCGCTCGGCCCTGTGGCCGAAATGGCCGCGGTGCATCTCTGCTCGACACTGCCCAACTTCCTGATCCTGGAGCATTTGGAGGATGACGTGCCCCAACGCTACGAGGTCATGGAGCCGCAACCGACCATCGTCAACGGCTATATGCAGGTTCCCACCGCGCCCGGCCTGGGCATTGACATTGTCGAAGATGCGATTGCCCATTACGCCTCGACCGGCAATGTGGCCCCGCCCGATCTGCCTGAATACACTTACTTCCGCGCCCGTGAACAGCGGGCAGCGTGGCTTCAATCGGGCCGGCCTCGCCGTACCGAAGATTTTGTGTAGTGACCTGTTTGACTTCAGCTAGGAGATACCGGCGCGCAAGCGCCGGGGAAGGAGAAACTTTGCACCCCGAAAAGAAAATATCGCCTGCCTTTGAACCCTACCTTGCAGACAGCCGACGCCGCGACAAACATGAAGCGGTTGTCATCTATCAAGCCCCACCTGCTCGTCGCCCACAGCGCGGACGGGAGGGGCTGCGCGTCGCCGAAACACGCGTCCAATATGCCGCAGAGCAAGCCGTTCTTCACAAAGAGGTGGAGAGCCGCATCTTCAGCAGCTATATGGACGAAGGCGACGAGGCGCTCATGATGTCGCCCATCGGTGGCAGCGCGCTCCCCGCCATTACGGTAGAAGTCACCCAGCGTACCTTGCTGACGCTGGCAAAACAGCCCGACGTGATCGCGATCATGCCCAACCAAAAGATTCACCTGATCAAGCCGGAAGCAGTCTCCTATGATGAACTGGCGCGTAATGAAATGCGCAGCGGTCATACATGGGGCCTGGAGCAACTGGGGATTAGCAAGGTTTGGGAAAAGAGCCGCGGCGCAGGGGTAAATGTGGCCGTACTAGATACGGGCGTCTTTGGCGACCACCCGGCACTGGCAGGTCGCATTGCCGACTTCGTGGTTATGGACCCGCTGGGACGACGCATCAGCGCCACGCCCATGTTTGACGCGGGTGCCCACGGAACGCACGTCTGTGGTACAATTGCAGGTGGGCAGACCCCGGAAGGCGTCCATATTGGTGTCGCTCCAGAGGCCAAGCTGTTGGTTGCAGGTGTGTTGGTGGGGGATGCCACCATTCGCACCTTGCTCGAAGGCTTGGATTGGGCCATCGAAAAGGGCGCAGACATCGTGAATATGTCCCTGGGCTTTAATTACTATGAGCCGATGTTCACCGAGGTCTTTGATGTGCTGCTAGGCCAATATGGGGTCTTACCGGTGATTGCTGTGGGCAACGAGGCCCAGGGCAACAGCAGTTCGCCCGGAAATGCCTACAATGCGTTAGGCGTGGGGGCTGTGGAGAAGTTGGGGCGCACACGGACCGACGTGGCTTTCTTCAGCAGCGGCGCCAGCCTGGTCTTTCCCGGCCAGGAACCGCACGCGCTGGTGAACAAGCCAGACGTCGTGGCCCCTGGCGTCCAGGTCTTTTCGACCATCCCGCCCGTCTTGCGGGCAGGGGGCGCCTACTTCTACTCGTACATGGATGGCACGTCGATGGCAACGCCCCATGTAGCGGGGTTAGCTGCCTTGTTGATGGCGGCCTTCCCCAACACTCCGGCGAGCGCTATCATGGAGGTCATCAAGGAAACGGCTCAGCATCCCGGCGGTAGCGAACGTCGCCCAGATAACCGTTGGGGATATGGAATGGTGCAGCCTGCCGAGGCGATGCAAGCGCTTGCCTCATAGCAGGCAGACATACCAGGCACATATACATGGGCTCCCAGGAATAAACCCCAGGGATAGGCTGTAGGAGTGAAACGAACTATGGACAGGCAGACAGACAGCTATCAGAATGGCGATTCCCACAGAGAATCTCACAAAGAATCCCGTAGTGAATCCCGCTGTGGGGATGCCAAGCATCGTTCAGACAAGATCAGCGATGAATTTGCCGACCGGCTGGCTTCTCTGCCGCCAGATCAGCCGGTGCGGGCGGTTGTCCTGCCCGCACCCTATCTGGTCAGTGGCAGCAACGGCGCGCGCGTGCATGGCGAAGAACGCCAGGCCATCGTGCGTGAAGCGCGCACCCGCACCGAAGAAGCCTTCGCTGAAATCGACAGGGTGCTGGCAGAAGCGGGAGGCAGGCGCTTGACCCAATGGGGCAATGCGCTCGGTTTCATCATCGTTGAAACCTATGCCAAAGGCATCGACGCCATTGCCGACCTCAGTTGGGTGGGCAGCGTATTCGAGGATCAAGCGATTCGGCCTGTGCATCAAATCGAATCGCATCCGGCCCACTAGCCCGGAAACTGCTATTCATTTCAGACTCGGTATCCGGGTCTCTGGTTGAAGCCAACCGTGGCAGCGGTGATTCTAATTGTCGAATCACCGCTGCCGTGGACCATTCGCAACAATCATTCCTACCCGCGCGACCACGCGCCCAAACACTTGAAAATTCTATAGCTCAAGACCCGAACGCCCGCGTCCGCTGCGCGGTGTTGTGATTTACGCCCATCATACTCTCTTTCTCTGCGCCTCGGCTCCTCTGCGCGGGATATGGAAATGGAACTCCACCATGAAGTTGGGACTAGGTCTCTACCGGCACATGCTAACCGCCGACAACTTTGCCTTTGCCAAGCAAGCGGGTGCAACCCACATCGTTGCTCACCTCACCGATTATTTCCGTTCCGACGACAGCCTCGGCACTGCCAGCGGTGCGGATAGTTGGGGCTATACCAACAATCAGGGCAAATATTGGACATACGAGGAACTACGCGACCTGCGCGCCTTAGTCAATGACGCCGGCTTAGAACTTGCCGCCCTCGAAAACTTTGACCCGGCCTTTTGGTACGACATTCTGCTCGATGGCCCCCGCAAGCAAGAGCAGATGGAAGGCATCAAGCAGATCATCCGCAACATGGGCAAAGCGGGTATTCCGGTCATGGGCTACAACTTTAGCATCGCGGGCGTTTGGGGGCGTGTCAGCGGCGATTGGGCGCGCGGCGAAGCGGAGTCAGTGGGCTTTCTCGGCCCCGATGGCCCCGCCGAAACGCCCATCCCCAACGGCGCGGTCTGGAACATGGTCTATGACCCCCATGCGCCCGCAGGCACGCTTGCCCCTGTCACCAGCGAACAGCTTTGGGCGCGCCTCGCCGGTTTCCTCAAGGAGGTCGTGCCTGTTGCCGAGGAAGCCGGGGTACGTCTCGCCGCCCACCCCGACGATCCCCCCATGCCCACCCTGCGCGGACATGCTCGCCTGGTCTACCAGCCGCGCCTCTATCAACGGCTGCTCGATCTTGTGCCCAGCCACGCCAACGGGCTAGAATTCTGTCTGGGCACGCTCTCCGAGATGACCGAGGGCAATATCTACGATGTGGTGGAGCAGTACAGCAGTCAAGACGCGCTCTGTTATGTCCACTTTCGCAACGTGCGCGGCAAAGTCCCTCATTACTATGAAGTCTTTGTGGACGAGGGTGACATGGACATGATCCGCATCATGCGTATCTTGCACAAGAACAATTTCAGCGGCGTCATCATCCCCGACCATACGCCGCAAATGAGCTGCCCCGGCCCATGGTACGCAGGCATGGCCCACGCCCTCGGCTACATGAAAGCCGTCCTGACCCTGATCGAACAAGAAAATTAGCCATCCCCCTTCCGGAAGCTTGAAACTTCCGGGAGGGTTAATCACACTCATCGTCGCAAACAATAAGCCATACAATACCAAACCCACCTCCCTAGAAAGATTCTCCCCATGCGCATTACCCAGATCGAAACGCTGCTTCTCTCGCGGATGCACGAACCGGAACGCCAGTGGTTCACCAGCAAATACCGCACCGTCAAGGCCGATTGTCCCGTCGTCGTCATCCACACCGACGAAGGCCTAACCGGCATCGGTGAAGCTTGTGCCTATGGCGTGCCTCTGCTCATTTCCGAATGGGTCGATTGGCTTGCCCCTGAAATCATCGGCAAAGACCCCACCAGCCACGCCGCTGTCCCCCACCCGAATGGGCGCAACTCTGCCTATGACTGTGCGGTGGCGGGCATCGACTGTGCCTTGTGGGACCTGAAGGGACAGATCGCCGGCAAACGCACTGCCGACCTGCTCTCGCCCACAGCTCTCGACAAAGTGCGCGTCTATGCCTCCTCCGGCTGCAAATACGACTGGCGCGTTCGCCCGGAGCAATTGATCGACGAAGCGTTGGAGTACATCGCCCAGGGCTACAGCGCCATGAAGTTCCGCATCGGCACGGAATGGGCGTGGGACGGTGTTACCGTGGATCGCTTCTTGGGACTCGTGCGCGAGCTGCACCAGACCGTGGCAGGACGCATGGAGTTGATGCTCGACGGCAATCAGCGGCTCACCGAAGAAGAAGCCTTGACGATTGCCAAAGAGCTAGATCGGCTGGGCTTCACTTGGTTCGAGGAGCCCATTCCCCAAACCGATATTGACGGCTACGCCCGTCTTAACGCCGCCGTGGATCTACCCATCACAGGGGGAGAACAGTACAGGACGCTGGAGCAATTTCGCCCCTATCTGGAAAAACGCGCCTATGGCATCGTCCAGCCCGACGCAGGCTGGTGCGGCATCAGCGAAGCCATGCGCATTGCCGAAGTTGCCGACCGCTATGGCATCCACGTTTGCCCCCACTCCTGGCACAACGGGCTGATGGCGATGGAAAATGCCCACTTCGTCGCCGCTCTGCCCAAGCCACATATGTTGGAGATCTGCATGATTCAAGGGCCGCTGCAATGGGGTATCTTCAGCCAGCCACCAGCCATCGAGCAGGGCCATTTGCTGCTGCCCGAGCGTCCCGGCCTGGGCGTGGAACTTGCCCCGGATGTGCAAGAACGCTTCCCCTATGTAGAAGGTCATTACGCGATCACCGTGGAACGCTAAGATGAGCCATCGTCCCAACCTGCTCTTTATCATTGCCGACCAGCTACGCGCCGACTTTCTCGGCTGCTATGGTGCGTCTTTTGTCAACACGCCCCACCTTGACGCACTGGCCGCGCAAGGCGTGCGCTATGCGCGCGCCTATTCGACCTCGCCCGTCTGTGTTCCGGCGCGCGCGTCGCTGCTGACGGGGATGAATTCGCTGCGGAATGGCGTGCTCGACAACAGCCTGTGGTTGCGTCCCGACCTTGCCGCTTGTGGCATCCGCACCTGGCCCGAAATGCTCAACGACGCGGGCTATTACACGGCAGGGATTGGCAAAATGCACTTCTACCCGTGGGACTCCAATCATGGGCTGCAATACCGCGTCGTTGCCGAGGATAAACGCTGGATTCATGTGCGCGATGATTACTATCACTTCCTGCGCGCCCACGGCGAACGCAAATATCATGGCAACGAACACGACTGCTACTATGAAGACAAGGGCGCGATCATCAATCGCCTCCCCTGGGAGCTGTCGGTGGATCACTTTGTGGGCGAGGAGGCATGCCGCTTCCTCAAGACCTACAGCGGCGACGGCCCTTTTGCTGCGATGGTGAGCTTCCCCGGCCCCCATTGTCCCTATGATCCCAATCAAGAGTTTCTCGACCAAATTGACCCGCAGCAGATGCCCCCGGCCATTCCCGCTGTGCCGGAGGATGCAAGTGGGCTGCGCCGCCAGAATGTTGCGGGCAACTTAGGCGCATGGAATGGTGTGGATTACAGCGACTTCAACGCCGCCCACAAACAGAAGATTCGCGCCCATTATGCCGCTTCGGTCAACCAGATCGATGTGGAAATCGGGCGCATCATGGCAACACTCGAAGAACAAGGGTTGCTTGAGAACACTGTGATCATCTTTGCCAGCGACCACGGTGATTATCTGGGCGACCATGACCTCATCGGCAAGGGTACCTACTACGAAAGCTCTGTCCATGTGCCGCTGATTGTGCGCGTGCCCAATGGGCAGCCGAGCGTGCAGGAAGGGCTTGTCGAGTTGACCGACATCACGGCGACGCTCCTGGCCTTTGGTGGCGCGCAGCCACCGCAACCAATGGATGCGCGCCCCTTGCCTGGGTTGGGGCTGTCTACCCAACCACGCACCCTGATCTTTGGCTTTGTCAGCGGCGGATGGATGGCCTATGATGGGCAATGGAAGCTCTGCAAATATGCAACGGGGGAGCAGCATCTTTTCGACCGCGCCTCCGACCCCGATGAGCAGATCAACCGCATCCATGATCCAGGCGCATTCACTGAATTACGCCGTCTCGATGATGCGCTCACGCGTGAGGTCATGCGCTCTGTGGCGCTGAGCCACCATGCGCAAAAGGTTGACACAACCGGAATGTCGCAAGACCCAAGCTTTGGCAAAGAAGGCTGGCAGCGTCCCTATCCGTACGCCTTTACCATGAACAGTTAACTCACATCCTTGAAGGAGTCACTTCTAATGGCACGTCCCAACGAAAAATATGATGTCACCCTGCAACGGCCCGACAACATCAGCCTGCCCATTGTCGGCCCCGCCTATACCCGCCCAGACAAGGCGCTGATTGAAAAGCTCTACGACGTGAGCAGCGCCACTGCCAGCGCCACACTGCATCGTATTGGTATTCGCCAGACCTTCATGCATGGCCCGCTGCCGCGCGTGCCAGGTGCGAAGATCGTTGGCCCTGCCGTCACCCTGCAATTCATGCCCCAGCGCGAGGACATTGGCTCTGGCGCAGGTCAGGAGCAGACCGAAAAGCGCGGCGCGCTCTGGAGTGTCTTTGACGCCATCGAACCCGGTGATGTCCTGGTCGTGCAGGCCTGGAGCGATCCCTATACCGGCTGCATGGGCGATATGCTCACCACCTATTTCAAAGGACGCGGCGGCGCGGGCGTTGTCGTCGATGGCTGTGTGCGCGACTGGCCCAAGATTCAAGAAATGGATGTTCCCATGTGGACAGTGGGCGTGACCCCGAACTATGCCTCCCAGTCTACCCTCTTTCCCTGGGCCTACAATGTACCCATCGCCTGTAGCCGCGTCCTCGTCATGCCCGGCGACATCATCATCGCCGATGACGACGGAGCCGTGTTGGTTCCCATCAAGCTAGCTCCCTTTGTGGCGCAAGTCACCCTCGAACACGAAGAATGGGAAGTCTTTAGCAAGATCAAATTGCTGGAGGGTGGCTCCATCCACAAGTACTACCCGCTCAGCGACGAAGGTTGGGCAGAATACGAAGAATGGCGCAAGCAGAACCCAACAGGCTAGGGCGACTTCGCACCTTATCCACTACCGCTAACTTCAAACGAGATTTCACCTTCCTGGGAGTTCGTGGCTCCCAGGAAGGTGATGCAGCTCGACCCTTTGAAGAAAGGCTAAAACATGACAAAAGTTATCTTCGGTGAAGATTGTGGCAATGCCCCGAAAAGATTACAACTGAGAGACTTCAATATTGCGTATGCCAAAAATGATATAGAGCATATTCTCCAAAATATTACCGATGATGTTCGCTGGGAAATCGCCGGTGTGAAGCTGGTTGAAGGCAAAGATCAAGTTGCAGAAGTCATGGAGCAAATGAAGGATACCAAGACTACTGAGCTAAACATCAAAAATATCATTACACATGGCAACGTTGGCGCTGTGGATGGTATTACAAAGCTAGCAGATGGTAGCAGCTACGCATTTTGTGGTGTATACCGGTTTAGCAGCCACGCCAAACATGCAAAGATAAAGGAGATCACTTTATACCGAATTGCGCTATAGAATTGCTATATAGAATTGCTATGAAATGACTGGACAATAGTTGAACGGACTGAATGAGAGCCAAACGAACTTTTAGAGTATTGTGACGTCACACCTGTACCATTTTAGATACTGCCCATCCTAGATACTGCCCATTTTAGATACCGCAAGGAGATCCCCATGCTAGTCGGCTATGTCAGCAGCGAACGTTATGTCGCCCTGGACAATGTGCGCGTCGAGTTTCAACAAAATGGGCAAAGCATGGCGGTTGTAAGTTCAACCCCACGCGGCGCGATTCATGCCGACATTGCCCCTGGCGAGTACAAAGTCACCCTCGTCAAGGATGGCTATGGCCCCAAGTCCGTCACCATGCAGGCACAAGAAGGGACACCCTATCAATTTCGCCTGCTCTCCGACAACCTCTTTGGCTATATGTGGCCCAAATGGGTCAAGAGCGGTGAACACAGCGAGTTCCGCGTCCATTCGGTCGAAGCCTACAAATTGAGCCTTTGGCGCTATGGGCTGGAGAAGGAATTTATCCGCCCGCTGGGCTGGTTTGACGAGCATGGCCCCCGCTCTACCATGCAAATTACGCCCGACGGCGACTATGTTCAGACAGGCGTCCAGTGGAACAAGATCGGCTATGGCAGCCCAAACCTCTCGCAGATGGCGCAAGCGCCGGAGCGTTCCGGCCTCTATTACCTGCACGCGGAAACCGAGTCGGGCGCATTCTTTTCCTTCCCCTGGGTCGTCGCACCTGCCAAGCCAAGCGCGCCGATTTGCGTGCTGGCCTCAAGCATGACCTGGAATGCTTACAACAACTTTGGCGGGCGCAGCAACTACATCAATGCCCCCCACCTGCCCGACACGCCCACCGTCAACGGTCGCCAAGACCTGCAACGCTACAGCCTGGAAGGCAGCTATACCGAATGGCGCGCGCTGGACGATGCCTATATGCCCATCTCCTGGGAACGCCCGGAACCCTTCAACCATGTACCCAGGGAGACGGAATCTACTGACCCCATTGCCGGTCGCCAGCCCTGCCACCTGGCCCCTGCCGAATGGCGGCTCTTGGCCTGGTTGGAGCGCGAAGGCTATGACTATGACTTCTACAGCGAACACCAACTGCACAATGGCGATGTAGACCTAGACGCCTATAAGGTGGTCATCAGCCAAGTCCACCCTGAATATTGGAGCGCCCATATGTATGACCAGATCAAGGCATGGGTGCAGGATCGAGGTGGGCATTTTATGTATTTGGGCGGCAATGGGCTGAATTGCGAGATCGAGGTGCTGGACGATCATCGCATGCACTTCAAAACGCACGTCATCTCCGGGCCAGGTGGCACAGGTGCGGTCGATCCCAATGACCCGTCTAAGGTCTACGAAAGCCGCTTTGGGCGCACCCACGAATCCGAAGCCAATCTGCTGGGTGTGGTCTTTACAGAGAAGGGCATCATGACCGCCGCGCCCTATGCCTGCATCGCCCCCCAGCATTGGGTCTTTACCGGCACAGGTCTACGCCAGGGCGATCTCTTTGGCGAAAACAGCCAGCATGAGCGCATCCCCGGCGGCGCATCGGGCCATGAAACTGACAAGATGAGCCCCTCCTCGCCGCCCAACACGCAACTGCTCGCCAAAGGAACCAACCCCGGTGAGGGCGGCGCCGACATGACATTCTATGATACCGAAAGCGGCGGCGCAGTTTTCTCAGTCGGTTCGATCACCTGGCCCGCCTGCGTACTGGTCGATCCCTACATCTCGCGCATCACCTCCAACGTCATCAACCGCTTCCTGCTCTAGCCCACTACCCCTTTCCAGACGCCTACCCCTTCCCGGAAGCGGAGAGCCCTCTGGGCCGCTTCCGGGAAGGTTGCCACCGAATCGTTCAAGAATTAACCGATATCATGCCCGATCTATCAAACCTGCCCACCGTTCACACCTACACCCAACACTTTCTCGACCAGGGCTACAGCTTCGTTACCCTCTTCACCGACCTAGCCAACCCCACCTCCAACCACATCTATCAAACCATCGGCTACCGCCCTATCTGCGACTATACGGTTTATCACTTCAGGGTATGAGAAACGATGTGTATTGCTATATCCCTTTCTAAAGTACATCATCGAAACTGTCATCCTCAAGGGCATCCTCTATTGTTTTGCCTTCATCTGCCGCCTCAGTTTCAATAGTCTCTTCGGGAACACTTAAAATCTTTGATCCCTGCCTTTTGTAGACATAGTATGATTTGAGATTTGTGTAAGGTGGTTTCTCAAAGCCATCCTCTTTTGCCATTGCTTGTGTGCGATAATTCATCCAATAATCATCAAAAATCTCAATGCCCAATTCAGCAAATACACCTGTCCCGTTGATGAGTCTGTCTAAATATTTGGTCGAACCTATATTTTTCGTGTTCCTGCTACCAGGCCCATCTGATGCAATCAGATATTTCTCTTGCAAGAAAAAGCTAAAATCCTTTGCCACAGAAGGTATCTCTGTCAGATGAGCAATATCATAAACTTTCCGCTCATCAATATCTGGTACTCGACTGTAAACTACGCCAAGCACGTAGTGTCGCAGATATTTATTGTACGCGTAGGTACTGCTCACCGGGCGTTCTCGCGTTCGAAAGTAACCCCCAAAGGTACCGAGTGTCATCCCACTTACCCGCGGACCATTGTTTTTGTCCAGCCCAGTACGGTATGTCGTCTTTATATCAATTGCATAATAGATAGTCGGGTCTACTTTAGAGATAAGCGTCATGTCAGGATACTGATTTTGAGCCTGCGGTATGTGTCAAGGAGTTTGAAACAACTTCTTGAAAAAGTTTAGGAAAGATCCGTGATGGCGAGTGGCGGGTTAATCCAAATGGCCTCAGGCACACCTTTGACGAGCGGTTGACCGCGGACAAAGCGGTTTGGATGTGCAGCATAGGCGGCGAGCATGACAGCATGGCGGTTTTGTTGAACTGCCGGCGCCTCTTGATAGTGAGCGCTGGTCGGTGTCAGCAAATTGAGTCCCGAGTGATAGTGTTGCTCGTTATACCAAGTAAAGAAATGACGTGCCCACTCTTGTGCTTCTACTGTAGATTCCGGTTGTCAAATCAGCAGAATTCCGGCGTAAAAGGCAGCAGTTGTGTTCAGCGATAGAGCGGTTATCAACAAAAAGTGTGGGTTTGGATAGTCTCTACATCACGGCGATTCATCCT
>JADLDO010000047.1 GCA_020846635.1 Caldilineaceae bacterium | reverse complement strand
CATACTAGCACTTCGTGTCCGTGTTGTCAAGCCCCCAAGCTCGTTGTTTGCGTTTGACTTCTGTTAGCGACAGAAGCGTTCTGCCGCCATCCCTAACCCGCAAACTCCGCACCAGGCTCTCAACAAGTCACCTCGGCACTCACTCGTTTGTTAACCACGATTCTTGCTCACCGCCCAAGCTCTTTCGCTCAGGCACAAGAACTGAGTTTACTACTGTCGGTGCATGTTGTCAAATTCAACTTCGTAGTTGTGCATTTGATTTCCTTGCCCTCTGCTTGTATGTACCCGCTGCTTCCGTCTTGCGGATAGTCGCAGGAAAAAAGGGCATAAAAAGCCGCCAGCTATGCTAGCGGTCGTTTACGCCCACAGAGTTGCAAATCTCTCAAACGGCGTGCTTGGCCTTGCATCAATAAAGCGACCTGACGGCCAAACGCTACTTTGTTAACATCCGAACTCAACGTTCAGAACAGCGACCAACATTGCGAATCATATCAGCCCAATGCGTCTGTGTCAAAATCGAAGACCACGAAAACGCATTGAGATTCTAATCTATTCAATCACTACAAGCACAGCGTTCTGCTCCACACGCTGGCCGGCGACAATCGCGATCTTTTTCACCACACCGCCGCGCACAGCCCGGATCTCATTCTCCATCTTCATCGCTTCCAAGAGTACCAACGGCTGCTCATCGATCACCGCATCCCCAATCTCCACCAAGATCTTGACCACCAGCCCAGGGATCGGCGCGTTGATAGCAAGTTCGCCTTCAGGCAGCGCCACCATCTTGCGCCCCATATTGAGCCGCCGCGTACGCTCATCCTCAACCTGCACCTCGAAGCGTTCACCGCGCAGCGTCACACCATAGTTAAAGCGTTCCGCCTCGATCAGCATCTCAAAGCTGCGCCCGTTGTAGAGCAGGCTGTACAATTCAGGAGCGCCACTCTGGCGCAGATCTACATCGACAACTTCTCCGTCAACCAAGACTTTGCCATCCAGGATTTCGATCTCATACTCATTTTGACCTACCCGTGAATAATATTTCACCACTGCCCCCTCACCGCACGCATGCGCCCGGCTTGCTTCCACATGCCCGCCGCCGGTTGTCCATCTTCATGACTCTCACCAATATGCACAGCCTTACGCCCTTCCTCATGCGCAATCAGTGCGGCTGTCGCGGCGACCACTTTTTCATGGTCATTCGTGGGCCGGTTCGGGCGGTTCATACGCCAGCGGCTCAAAAAGCCTGTATCAAACGTGCCCCAGATAAACTCGGTGCTGTCCATCATCTCTTGGTGGAAGGGAATCGAAGTCTTGATACCGCCAATCCGGTATTCATTGAGCGCACGCCGCATACGCAAAATGGCCTCGGCCCGTGTCTCGCCCGAAACGACCAGCTTCGCCACCATCGGGTCATAATAGAGATTAAGCTCCATCCCGCGATAGAGCGAACTCTCAACCCGAACCCCCGGCCCCGTCGGCTCCTGCAAATAGACAATATTGCCGGAGCTTGGCATAAAGTTATTAAAGGGATCCTCTGCCGTAATACGGCATTCGATAGCCCACCCTTTATGCACAATATCTTCCTGGTTATATTTCATTCGCCGTCCAGCGGCAATGGCAATCTGCTCTTTGACAATATCAACGCCCGTCACCATCTCGGTCACAGGATGCTCTACCTGGAGCCGCGTGTTCATTTCCAAGAAGTAATACTTATTGTCCCGGCTGTCAAAGAGGAACTCAATCGTCCCCGCATTCACATAGTTAACCGACTCCGCCGCGGCAATGGCAACCCGGCCCATCTCCTGGCGCAATGTCGGATCCACAGCCACGCTGGGACATTCTTCAATCAGCTTCTGATGCCGCCGCTGAATGCTGCATTCCCGTTCGCCCAAATGAATCGTATTGCCGTGGCTATCCGCCAAGATCTGAATCTCAATATGGCGCGCATTGGGAATCAGCTTTTCAATATAGACTTCATCATTGCCAAAGGCGCTGGCCGCTTCACGCCGCGCCGCTGCCAGCATCCCAGGGAACGCCTCGGCGGATTCCACCGCACGCATCCCTTTGCCACCACCCCCCGCGCTCGCCTTCACCATCACCGGGAAGCCGATCTCTTGCGCACAGGCCAAAAGTTCATCGTCGTTCAGCCCAGGAGCAGAGCCAGGCACCAAAGGCACGTTACGCTTGGCAACCGTCTCGCGCGCCGAGAGCTTGTCGCCCATTTTCTCAATTGCATCTGGGCTAGGGCCTATAAAGGTAATCCCGGCATCCGCACAGGCCGCGGCAAATTCGGCATTCTCCGCCAAAAAGCCATAGCCAGGGTGAATGGCATCGACTCCAGCCTTGCGCGCCACATCAATAATCGTGTCGATACGCAAATAGCTCTCACGGCTGGGAGCCGGGCCAATGCAATAGGCTTCATCAGCATAGCGGACATGCAGCGCCGAGCGATCCACTTCCGAAAAAACCGCCACCGCTGCGATCCCGCGTTCTTCACAGGCGCGCAGCACCCGTACCGCGATCTCACCCCGATTGGCGACCAAAACCTTTTTGAACATGGTTGTTTCCTAAAACGTAGTGACGCAGCCCCCTACTCTCATCGCGTATGTCTGCCAGTTAGCATGTCACACAGGGTTACGCCGCGGATCTATTCTCTGTAATTTCTATAAGGCACAACAATCGGCAAACACAAAAGTCGCGGCGGTTAACGCCGCGACTGCCCAATCCATGAATTACATACGTCCACGGTGGATACGTGCCGTCACCAACACTCGATCATAGGGATAAGGCGTTGGTGGCAATTCAATGCTCTCATGCCATTGACCAAAGGCAACATCACCGGGTGTCAGGATCAAACGTTGGAAGCTCCAAATAGTCACCCCAATCCGCTCACCCACCCCCACGGTAAAATCCTCCTCCACCACCCCATAAAGTCGCCCCGTTCCCACCGCATACCGCGTCTCCCAGGTACCATAGGGCAGTGTGCCATCGGCCTGCGGCCCACAAATCAGCCGCACAGGGGCCACCCCGCATTGCACAATCAACGCCGCCGTCTCAATCCCTTCCGCCTTGACGATGTCAGCCTGTGCAATCTGCCCCGCAAACGCATAAAGCCCGCGCCCTACCTGGATCAGTTGTGGCGACAAGGGCTCTCGGCGCACTGTAAACCAGGCATCCGCGCCCGGCTCCGGCAGCAGCTCGCTCGTCTCCAGTTGCAGATCAAGCGGCTGTCCCTGGCGCAATTGCGGATAGCCCATCATCTCAAATTGCCTGGGCGAAAGCTCAAACTCAATTTCCGTCAAAGGCATGGTCGATCTCTTTTGCAAGGGATATTTATACCGGAAAATTTATAACGGGATATTGCCATGCTTCTTGGGCGGCAAGGTTGCCTGTTTGTTACGCAGCATCTCCAGCGCATTGATCAACCGGGGACGTGTCTCATGCGGCTCAATCACATTGTCGATAAAGCCTGCCGACGCCGCCACATACGGGTTGGCAAAGCGCGTGCGATATTCGTCAACCAGTTCGGTCTTGCGTACAGCCGGGTCATCCGCCTGCGTCAATTCGCGACGAAAGATCACATTCACCGCACCATCCGGCCCCATCACCGCAATCTCGGCGCTGGGCCAAGCAAAGACCAAGTCCGCCTGCAAATGGCGCGGGTTCATCACACAATAGGCCCCGCCATACGCCTTGCGGACAATCACTGTCACCTTCGGCACAGTCGCCTCGGCAAAGGCAAAGAGCAGCTTCGCGCCGTGGCGAATAATGCCACCATGCTCCTGATTCAGCCCAGGCATAAAGCCTGGGACATCTTCCAACACCACCAGCGGGATATTGAAAGCGTCACAAAAGCGCACAAAGCGCGCCGCCTTCTGGCTGGCGTCGGTATCCAAAACGCCCGCCAAAAACGCCGGTTGATTGGCGACAATCCCCACCGAACGCCCGCCCAAGCGCGCAAAGCCAACCAACACATTGGCAGCCCAATGCTCATGCACCTCCAGAAACTGGCCATCGTCCACAATGCGCTTGATCACGCCCTTCATGTCATAGGGCTTGTTCGGGCTATCGGGAATAATCGTATTCAGCTCCGAATCCTGGCGCAGCGGATCGTCCTGGTTCGCCAGCACCGGCGCATCATCCATGTTGTTCGACGGGAAATAGCCAACCAACTGCTGCACCAAGAAGAGCGCGTCCTCCTCGTTTTCCGCGGCAAAATGCGACACGCCCGACTTGCTGGAGTGAACCGACGCGCCCCCCAATTCTTCAAAGGTCACATCTTCATGGGTCACAGCCTTAATCACATCAGGCCCGGTCACAAACATATGGCTGGTATCCTTCACCATCACCACAAAATCGGTAATGGCAGGGCTATAGACAGCTCCCCCAGCACAAGGCCCCATGATCAAGCTGATCTGCGGCACGACGCCCGATGCAATCACATTGCGATAGAAAATTTCGGCATAGCCCGCCAGCGCCATCACCCCTTCTTGGATGCGCGCCCCGCCCGAATCATTAAGCCCAATGATCGGCGCGCCATTACGCATCGCCATATCCATAATCTTGCAGATCTTGGCCGCGTGCGTCTGGCTCACACTGCCCCCAAAAACCGTGAAGTCCTGTGAATAGA
This sequence comes from Caldilineaceae bacterium, assembly GCA_020846635.1. Lineage (GTDB taxonomy): Bacteria > Chloroflexota > Anaerolineae > Caldilineales > Caldilineaceae > QEUY01. The sequence continues at coordinate 435,430 of JADLDO010000047.1, read as the reverse complement.
CATAGACCAGCCGCCCGTTGATGGTGCCATAGCCCGTGACCACACCATCACCCAAAATCCGTTGCTCGCCCAGCCCAAAATCATTGCTGTTGTGTGTAACAAAGACATCAATCTCGCGAAAACTGCCTTTGTCCAACAACAGTTCCAACCGCTCATGCGCGGTCATGCGCCCTTTGGCATGTTGGCGGGCGATACGTTCTTCACCACCCCCTAATTTAGCCTCGACTTTTTTGGCGCGTAACTCCTGAATCTTGGAATCCACCATGATATCGCTCAAGGAAAATTCACCTTCTTGGTAAGCAGCTTCAATCGCTGTTTGGATTGCAGCCGGTCAACGTTGCGTCTGCGTGGCAACCGGCCTGAATGGATCGAGGGAAAAAGAATAAAGCCAATATAGGGCAACCAGCAACAACGTCACCGTGATCGTGCTCCACTGCACGATCTCCAGCGAGATCAGTTGCTCTGGAATCGCAGGATAAAAGCCCAGCCCATAGTCTACAAAATCGCTCAGCCCAAACCAGACCAACGCCGCCACGGTGGCGAGACGTGTGGGCCGAAAATAGGTAAGCAGCAAAAGTCCTTGAGCCGCAAGCCCAATGTGGGCCAGGGTCATGGAGATACTGTCAAAGCTAAAATGGGGAGCCCCGAAAAGCTCGGCGGTGCTGCGCCAATAGAGCAGCCATGCCGTAATGGTCCAGATGCCATATTTGATCTGTCCAAACGCAAAGATGCCCAGCAGCCAGGCAGGCGGGCGACGGAACCAAATCGCGGCCACCAACAATGCCCAACTCCAAAGGGCAAACATAGCCCCTTGCTGCGCCCAGCCGGCGCTTACCCCTGGCAAATAGGTCGAGAGCCAAACCGCCACCGAAACCAGCGCCACGATCCATAGCCACCGTTGGCCCTGGATTTGCGCCGCCACCGACCAGCGGCTTTGGGCAATCACCATCAACAGCCCCAGCCCGCCCAACAGACCAAACAGCGGGCAGTCGGGAATAAAGGGCCATGCCCACATGGGGGTCGTGGAGTCTGTCATCACATAACCATACCAGAAAAGCAGACCGGCGAAGTAGGCCGCCAGGTTCATCACCAAGAGCAACGCCAAAAGTTGGGGGCCTGCAACCACCTGCTTTCCCCACCGTACCCAGTGGGCCATCCACGCTGCCATTGTCATCTCTCCCCGCTCATATCCCCAGGCCCAACCCAGGGAAAACCAGCCAACCTGTTCGCCGATTATCTATTCTTATGATCTGCTTATTATCCACCTATCAGGTGGGTAGATACGCAGGGGGCGAGAATGGTGGTATTATAGCCGATAATGTTAATATCGCCCATCCTACCCAATTCTGGGTGAGTAAATATCGCTGTGCCAGGCCCAACGTGCAACCAAGCTATATCAAGATATATAGAGAGTGCCGGCACAGGGAGTCGTCACAAAATTGATAATGGATAAAGCTATGAATCTTCAGTCAAAGTTGCTGGATGCACAGCAATTTGTTTCCTTTTATGGAACCACCTCGCCGCGCGCCGACCTGCCGCCAGAGCGTGTTGCCAGAACCGCAAACAGGCTAAGCGAACGCATACGCCACCTGCCGCTGGATGGCCTCGTCGTCTACGATGTTCAAGACGAACCAGGGCGTACGGCTGAACCACGTCCCTTCCCCTTTTTGCCCACCCTCGATTCGCGCGTCTATGCCAAGCTCCTCCACGAACGCACCGCGCAGCCCGTGATCACCTACAAGTCAATTTCGGGCATGGCCGCAGAACATTGGGAGCCCTGGCTGGCAGAAACGCAGCGCGACTATGGCATTAACTTTCTGTCACTTGTCGGCGCTTCTTCATCGAAGAGCGGGCAAACAGGCATCTCGCTTTCACAAGCCACACAGATCGCCGCCGCCCACCCTGCCCGCTTCACATTGGGGGGCGTTGTCATCGCCGAACGGCACAGCCCCACCCAAAGCGAAGGCATGCGGATTCTCAACAAAACGAAGAACGGATGCCGCTTCTTCATTTCGCAGGCGATCTACGACGCGACCACGACGATTGCCATGCTCAGCGACTACCACCAACTCTGCCGGCGCGAAGGGGTCGCCCCCACGCGTATCATCATGACCTTTATTCCTTGTGGGCGTGAAAAAACGTTGGAATTCATCCGCTGGCTCGGCGTCTCCATTGCCCCCAGCGCGGTGCAAGCCATCCTCGCCGCGCCCGCGCCGCTCACCAAGTCCATCGAAATCTGCTGCGAGAATCTGCGCGCAATCCTCGACCAAGAATATGCACAGCATCTCCCGCTGGGGATCAATGTCGAAAGCGTCTCCATCAACCGCGAAGAGATCGACGCCTCCATCGACCTCTTTCACGCCCTACAAAACGTCCTGCACAGTTTCAAACAGACAACGAGCTAACACTGACGACCACCCTACAGCCGCACCAACACAGTCCCTACCAGCGCGCCCACCACTAGACAAAGCGCGAGGAAAAAGATCGCCAGCAAGATCACACCACAGCTAAACAAAATATTGACCGGCGCAGCGCGCGAACCCGTCAACGCCGACAAAAGCGCGCCACTGATGCCCAAACTAAAGAGCAGCGCAAGGGTCGCCAGCCCGGCGCTCAACTCCACGCCCCATTGCAGCCAGCGGTAGCTAATAAACAGACCGATAACACCACCGGAAACCCCGCTGGCTGCGCTAAAGAGGATAATGGGCAGCGAAGGCGCATTACGCTCCGACCTCATCTCATCGGATTCTACGGTGTCTGGGTCAAAATCATCCAGCCCAAACGCATCACCCGCCATAGGATCAGATGGCCCCCACGCCGCGTCATCCTCCTGGTTGTCTATGGGAGCCGGCCCAAATCGCTCTTGCCCTCGTGTCAAATGCCTGCGTGTCAAAGCACCCCATTCGCTCTCTGTTTAGCCCGGCACAGCAGGCGACAACTTCACCCGTTTCTCCCTAGCCTATCTCCATTTTACACGATGTAGAAACATTCTAGATATAATTCTAGATATATAAGGTACAATTACAGATCAAGTGTACTTGATTCACGAAGCGGGATGACATCCGATGGACCCAGACTTTCCTATCCTTGACCTAACCTTTATTCGCAACCAACTGGCCCACTCGCCCGTAGGTCATACCCTCTTTTATCACACCTCCGTACCCAGCACCATGCCCATCGCTGCCGGACTGGCACGTAATCCTGACACACCATCGGGTTCAATCGTGGTCGCAGAAGAGCAGACCAGCGGGCGCGGGCGTCAGGGTCGCAGTTGGCAAGCGCCCTATGCCAGCGCACTCTTGGTGAGCATTGTTCTCAAGCCGCCCCAATACCAACTCCCCGCCACAACACTGACCATGCTCGCAGGCAACGCGCTGATGGCCGCGGTCACGGCAGTTGTGCCCGAGTTGCAGCCTGATCTTCAGCTTAAATGGCCCAATGATCTGCTCTTGGGTGATGACCCTGGCCGCGCACGCAAACTCGCCGGGATCTTGGCCGAAAGCAGCCTCCAGCCCGATGGCAGCATCGCCCATGCAACCCTCGGCATTGGCATCAACGTCAACCAGCGGGCAAGCGACCTGCCGCGCATTGCCCCACCCACGCCCCGCCCAACCAGCCTGCGCGTCGCCACCGGCAAGATCATAGATCGCAGCTATCTTCTCGTAGAGCTTTGCCGCCAGTTGGCAGAAGGGTTGGCGCTTCCCCCCACAGAAAGCTACCGCCGTTGGAAAGCACAACTAAGCACGCTCGGCCAATCCGTCGCCGTCTACCCCCACGGCCCCACAGAAGTGGCCATCCTCACCGGGCAAGCGATTGACGTACAAGAGGACGGGGCAATCATCGTTGAAGATGCCACCGGCGCGCGCCACACTTTTCACGCCGCCGACATCTCCATCCGCGCCCTAACCTAAATCCAACCCAAAACCTGAAACTTTGCTCCCCCGCCTGCGTACTGATCTATAGATACAAAAACAAATCTAATTCTGCTGAACGAGTGGTTCCTTTACACCACAGCAGAAGAAAAGAGCAGGTAGATTGTCGCCAGTCCACACCTTATGATACAATCCGCGCCAGACGGCGCTACAGACATCCAGTCAGGAGACACATTTATGGAAATCAGCAAGGCAATTAGCTTTATCACCGAGGACCCACGCTGGCAGCAAAAGCTGATGATCGGCACTGGCGTGATCATTGGCAGCACAGTTCTCTCCGTGGTCTTCATCGGCATCATCGGCTTTATCATCTTCGCCGGCTACTGCGTGCGTCTGCTGCAAAATGTGCGCGACGGTCAGCCCTACCCCCTGCCTGAATGGGATCAATGGGGCGAAGATTTAGCCCGCGGTTTCAAGCTGGTCATAGCCTTCCTAGTCTGGAGTCTGCCAATGCTGGTCTTGATCATCCCCTCGATCATCGGCAGCGCCATGACGGAATCCAGAAGCGACGGCGCCCAGTTCATGGGATCCATGCTTCTCATCTGTGGCTCCTGTCTCAACATGATCTATGGGTTGTTGCTGGCGGCTGTCACACCGGGCATTAGCATTGCCTTTGCCAAAGATGAGCAGATCACCAGCGCCCTACAATTCCGCCAGATTCTCGCCTGGACCCAAGAGAACATCGGCCAAGTCCTGGTTGTCACGCTTGTCTACATCGCTGCCAGCATCGCGCTCGCCCTTGTCGGCAGCATCGTGGGTGTGCTGCTCTGTGTCGTCGGCCTGATCATCACCATCCCGCTGGCGACTCTGCTCACATCGCTCTTCCAGTATCACCTCTCTGGGCAGTTGGCCTACAACTTCCCATACCCGGGTGGTGGCAGCACGATTGACCCGCAGCTTACCAGCTACACACCTCCCACCGAGATGGCCCCAGGTGTGAGCCCGTTGGTTCCACCGGTCAGCGATACGACCATCAGCGGCACAACTATCAGTGATACCACCGTCGGCACCGATACCCCTGTCGGCGATACAACCGACTATCCCGACAGCGGCGTAGACAACCCCGCCCCGCCCCCAGCGGCCTAATACAATCCTTTTGCTTTTCCCAGCCGCCCGGCACAATGTGCCGGGCGGCTGTTTTTTATATCCAGATCATATTCAACAGATTGTGACATAGTTCACTACCGATTTTGCACAACAGGCGGTTTCTAGATGCCGAATTGTGATTTTAGGGGTTGACGCAATACCAATTCATGCTATACTGGGCAAAGCGCAACCAGACAATCGTGTTTCTCAAAAGCCTTCACTGCACGCTTCAGTGAAAAATTCAACCAAGTCGAGGTGACTTCGCAAGCCAGATGGATAGAATTGATCGGGCGATTATCAAAGCCTTGAAAGAGGATGGGCGGACGCCCTTTAGCCGCATTGCCGAGCAATTAGGCGTCTCCCCCGGTATGATTCGTCAGCGCGTCCAGCGGCTCAACGACCAGGGTATTCTCCAAGTCGTAGCCGTCACCAACCCGCTGAAGATCGGTTTTCACACAATGGCCTTTATCGGTGTCAAAGCCGAGGGCAGCCGCCTCCAAGAGATCGCCCGCCAGATTGCCGCTTTCGATGAGGTGATCTATCTGACCATCTGCTCTGGAGCCTACAACCTATTGGTCGAAGTGCTCTGCTTGGACAACAGCCATCTGCTCTTGTTTCTCACAGAGAAGCTCTATGGTGTTGAAGGGGTGCGCGATACCGAAACCTTCATCTACCTGGACATTGTCAAAGAGATTTACGCTTGGGATTCTCCGGCACCTGCCGCACCGGAGGCAGAAACGTTTGCCACCAATGGTGCCGGTGCTGAGATCGCCGCACATACGAACGAACCAGTTTTTCCAGTAGAGGAGGCCCCTATCGAGTAGGGGGAAATTCTTATGTACGATGGTCACATCGTGCTTCCGTTGGGGGGTGAAACAATCTATCTTGAAGACGAGTGACGTGCTTGACATAGCCTCGCCTTATGGCCTCAGGTTGCCCAACAACCTGTACCCTCAGATCCTGTTTCATCAAGGCAACGTTCTCTAGCGCTACCGCACTAGCCGGCAACGTACTAAACCAACGGATTCATGGAGATCCATCATGATTACGAAAAATCACAAAACTCGCCAACTGTTTGATAAGGCGAAGCAATATATCCCCTATGGCGTCAATTCTAATTTCCGCTACTGGGGCGACGACCATACTCCTGTCATCACCCACGGCAAGGGTTCGCACATCTGGGATGCCGATGACAACCGCTATATCGACTATCGCCTCGGCTTTGGCCCCATCATCCTGGGCCATGCCCACCCCGTCGTCACACAAAAGGTCTGCAAAGCCATCCAACATGGCACCACCTTTGCCTTCACCACCCCCTGGGAAATCGAGCTAGCCGAACGCTTCACGCGCATGACCGGCATGAATAAGGTGCGCCTCTCCAACACCGGCACCGAAGCCACCATGCACGCGCTGCGTATCGCCCGCGCCTATACAGGACGCGAACGTTTCATCAAGTTCGAGGGGCAATATCACGGCAACTATGATTATGTGATGTACAGCACACCAGGAGTAGATGCAGAAAAGCTCGGCCCGCGCACCATGCCGCGGCGCGTGAAGGGCACCGAAGGCATGCCCAACGCCATCCGCAACTATATGATCTCGCTGCCCTACAATGACTTTGACATGGTCGAAGCCGCGGTGCAATGTTATGGCGACGAAGTAGCCGCCATTATGGTCGAGCCGATCATGGGCAATGTGGCGGGCGTTATGCCCAAACCCGGCTGGCTCCAGCACCTGCGCCGCCTCTGTGACGGTTATGGCATTGTCCTCATCTTTGACGAGGTCAAGACCGGCTTCCGCATCGCCCGTGGTGGCGCACAGGAATACTTCGGGGTCAAAGCCGACCTTGCCGCTTATGCAAAGGCAATGGGCAACGGCTTCCCTGTCTCCGCCATCGCCGGTAAAGAAGCGATCATGGCGGTGGTCGAACCGGGCAAGGTCGCCCACGGTGGCACCTACTGTGGCAACATCGTCGCCGCCTCCGCCGCAGCCGCCACCCTGGAAATCCTTGAAACGCAGCCGATCATCAAGAACATCTTTGCCACCGGGCAGGAACTGATGCAGGGCATGGATGAGATTCTCAGCCGCGCCGGGGTTCCGCATGTAGTGACAGGCGTTCCCTCAATGTTTAGCCTGCTGGTAGGTCGCGATGAAATCCCCACGGACTATCGCACCTACTGCGCCAACGACTTCGAACTCTCGACCGAACTGCTAGGCGGTCTAATCGCCCGCGGCATCATGGTAGACGACGACCCGCGCGAGCCGTGGTTCCTGTGCGCCGCGCACAATGCCCAGGACATTGCCGAAACGCTCAACGCCTTCGAAGACACCGTCAAAACCCTCGGCGTCCACGCCAAAAAACAACTGGCTTTGGCTGCCTAAAAACCCACGATTCCATCCCTTCCCGGAAGCTCCGGCGGGAGCCCTGGGGCGCGGGTAGGTTCCCTACTCCGCGCCCCTACTACAACCTGCACAGATCAAACCGCGACGGGTTAACTCACTTCGCTGTTTCAATCAAAAGTATCGATTTTTTTATGGATACTTTTGATTGAGACAGCAGTCCACAGACAAGATTTTGGTATACTCCTAGACCACCGAGATCATTACTCCACAAACAATCACAGACGACAGAATACAAAGGAGATTGCCATGACTTTGTTTCGTGTAAGAGACAGCTACCTGTTTCGATGCAGCCGCGCGCTCTGCATAGCCCCATTACTGGCGCTATTGACTGCGTTCATGGCAACTCCTGTACAGGCCGCCATTCGCTATGTTCGACCTGATACGCCCAACACCCTGGGCTGCTCTACACCTGCCACAGCCTGTAACACCATTCCCGCCGCCATTACAGCCGCCGACCCCGGCGATGAAATACGCGTCGCCAAAGGGAGCTACTCTGGGCAGGAGATTACGGTCAACAAACAGCTTACCGTGATCGGCGGTTTCGACCCCGATGGCCCCGGTGCGTGGGAAACCTCGACCTACACCCTCACCCCCTCGATCCTGGATGGAGAAGATCTGCGCCGTCCACTCGCCATCACGGTCGCGGGCGTGGTCGTAGAGAATTTCACTGTACGCAATGGCAACGCCACCAGCAGCATCCTCTTTCCCCATATCGGTGGTGGTATCGTCGCCGCAAACATCTCCAGCGTGACACTGCGCGGCCTAACCGTGATGGACAACACAGCCTCAACAACAGACCCCAACAGCACAGGTGGCGGCGTCGCCTTCCTGGGTATAGGCACGATCAACATCGAGCGCACCCTGATCCTTTCCAACACAACTACTGGCTCAGGTGGCGGCATTGGCATACGCCCCAATGCTGCACAGCTAGGCGTCTTGAACGTCCACTCCAGCGTCATCGCCCATAATTCTGCTCTCCAGGGTGGAGCTATCGCCACATCCGGCGCAGGGCAAAGCGCTGTCAGCACCTACCATACGACCATTGCAGACAATAACCAGGGGGCAGCCACTGAGGCAATCTTCATGACAGGAGGCAACTCCGAGCCGGCTCCTAAGAATAGTCTAGCGTTCAGCTACAGCCTACTTACCGGCAACACAACCGGCGTCAATATCGCCACCCCCCAAACACCTGTTATGTTACAACTCGGCGTCATCATGGACCCCAACGTAACCACCGATTGGGCCGGAACGCTGCCTGCCATTAACCCAGCCCTCAGGCGCACGCTCCTTTTTGTTAACCCCACAGCGGGTGATTATCACCTTGTCGCCGGCTCGCCCGCCATTGACATTGCAGGCAACACAGCCAAAGTCGATCTAGAAGGACGCCAGCGTGTCAACAGCGCCAACTGTACCCCTTTCACCCTCTGTCCGCTGGGGCGCAGCGATGACTATGGAGCCTATGAATATGTCAACACAGCGCCCGCAGTGCGCTATGTAGCGACCGAGGGCAGCGACAGTCTCAACAACTGTTTGAATCCCGCCCTTCCCTGCCTCACACCGGAGAATGCCAACAAGATCGCTCTCGGCGGCGACGAGATCCGCCTGGCACAAGGCACCTACACCGACGGTGATTTCACCTGTACCAATGCCGCCGTTCTCTGCGTGCGACAAGGCATCACGCTCACAGGTGGCTTCACGACTACCAACTGGATCACTCCCTCCACCAATCCCGCGTTCACCACGCTGGACGGACAAACAGCGCGCCAGGGCATCCAGGTAGATTACGACCTGCCCAGTGCCGGTGCGCTCATCCAGAATCTCACGGTGCGTAATGGCTATTCACTTGGACGAGGGGGTGGCATCGCCATCAACACCAACAATATCGGCCCTGCCCAAAACCTAACCATCCGCAACTGTCGCGTTGAAAACAGCCGCGGCGATGGTGACGGTGATGGCGGCGGTATCTTTGCCCTCTCCCCGGTCAATCTAAGCGTCGAGAACTGTACGCTGTCGGGCAACAGCGTGCCGGATGGGCGCGGCGGTGGGCTTGCCATCACCGATGCCAATGGCACAGCAACCTACACGCTCACCAAGTTGATCGTCTTCGAGAACATAGCGAACCGCCCCAACGATGCCAGCGCCAACGGGGGGCGCGGCGGCGGTCTTTTCCTTGAAGGTATTGGAACTCTGCGTCAAAGCGAGGTCTACAGCAACAGCGCCAGCTTTACCGGTGGTGGCGTCTCTACAGGCAGTAACAAAGCCCATCCCACCATTGACCGTGTCTACATCCATGACAACCAAGCAGGGATAGGCGGCGGCTTCTCTATCTTCCTGACCGGCGGTGCGAATCTACAAAACTCGCTGTTGGTACGCAATGTGGCAACCAGCACAGTCGGGCTGCTCAGTGGTCAGACGCCAGCCGACCCAATGGTAGGTGGCAATGCCATCCATACGCCCTACATCGGATCACCCGACGAGCCGCTCCGCGTCATCAACGTGACCATCGCCGACAACAACGGTGCTGTGCCCGAAGCGGTGAAGGTTGAAGGCAGCGCCAATCTGCCAAATACACGCGTGAACGCATTCACCAACGTACTGATCAGCGGCAGTGAGATAGGTATAAAGAGTGACGGAGAAGGGGTTGCCAGCCTGCAAAAGGTACTGATCACCAACGACGTAACGACCAAGACCGGTGGCTTCGCCGTAGACCGGCTGACCGGCACACCTCTCGACGGCATCGCCGGCTATGTTGGCGGCGGCGATTACCACCTCGTCCCTGGTGCTGATGGGGTAGACGATGGCGACACCATACCGGGCATCACCCAGGATCTCGACGGAACCAGCCGCCCCGTTGGCCCTGCCTTCGACATCGGCGCTTATGAGACGACGTTGCAAAAGCAAAACCAGAGCATCACCTTTGCTGCCCTGCCCAATCGCGCCCTTGCCGAATCACCCTTCACAGCCCAGGCCACAGCCTCGTCCGGCCTGCCTGTCCAGTTGGAGAGCCTGACCCCGGCAATCTGCACCCTCAGCGGCAATACTGTCACGCTCATTGCCGAGGGCACATGCTCAATTCGAGCCAGCCAACCGGGAAACCCGGCCTTCAACCCCGCGCAACCAGTGACACGCAGCTTTGAAGTCGGGGTGACAGTGCCGCCGGAACTTCTGCACTTGCCCGTATTAAGCAAATAACAGACACAGAAAACCCTCTCGGAAGCTGGAAAGTCCTTCGATCCGCTTCCGAGAGGGTGAAATTCAATGTCACATCCTAACCACCGGCCATCGCCCCCACGACCATAAAGGGCTCTGCGCCTGTCACAACCGCGTCCGGCAGCGGGGCATCGGGCGACTCATGCGTCAAATCCTCTCCACAGGCAAAGAAGCGAAGGAATGGGCGGCGCTGCTGCGTGGTGTGATCGCGAATTGTCCCGCGCAGCATCGGGTAGTTGGCTTCCAGCGCATCGAGGACTGACCGCTGCGTAACCGGCCCTTCAACCTGGACCGTAACCTCTTTGCCGGAGCCTGCTATCCTTCGCAAATGCACCGGGATCATGACACGAATCATGGTAGCGTCTGCACCTCCACAGACATCACAGCCGGAAGATCGCGAACGATCGGGGCCCATGTGTCTCCAGAGTCTGGTGATACATAGACCTGCCCGCCCGTGGTGCCGAAATACACACCGCACGAATCGAGCGAATCGACAGCCAGCGCGTTACGCAAGATGTTGACGTAGCAGTCGCTTTGCGGCAAACCTTTTGTGAGTGCCTCCCACTCATTTCCACCTGTACGGCTGCGATAGACGCGCAGCTTTCCGTCAGGCGGATAATGTTCGGAATCGCTCTTGATCGGGACGACATAGACAGTCTCCGGCTCATGGGCATGCACGCAGATCGGGAAGCCGAAATCGCTCGGCAAGTTGCCGCTGATCTCGTACCATAATTCCCCTGCGTTGTCGCTGCGCATCACGTCCCAGTGCTTCTGCATAAACAGCACATCTGGCCGAGTCGGGTGCATGGCGATGCTGTGAACGCAGTGGCCGACATCGGCGCTTGGATCAGGGAGTTCCCACTCGGATTTTAGACCCTGGTTCACCGGCTGCCATGTCTGACCCGCATCGTCGCTGCGAAACGCGCCCGCAGCCGAGATGGCGACAAAGAGCCGCTTCGGATCGGTCTGATCCTGCACAATGGTATGCAGGCACATCCCCCCGGCCCCCGGCTGCCACAGATGTCCTTTGGCCTCTCGCAGCCCAGAAAGCTCTTGCCACGTCTGTCCACCGTCGCTTGAACGAAATAGAGCGGCATCTTCCACACCAGCGTAGACCGTGTCCGGGTCGCTCAATGATGGTTCGAGATTCCAGACTCGCTTGAATTCCCACGGATGCTGCGTGCCGTCGTACCATTGGTGGGTGCCGGGGACACCATCATACACGAACTCATTGCCCATCGGCTCCCACGTCTTGCCACCATCGTCAGATCGCTGGATCATCTGCCCAAACCAGCCGGTAGACTGCGACGCATAGAGCCGGTTTGGGTCAACAGGGGATCCCTTGAGGTGGTAAAGCTCCCAGCCCGCAAAGTGGGGGCCGCTAATGTCCCACTCTTCGCGCTTGGCGTCCGACGTGAGGATAAACGCGCCCTTGCGGGTGCCAACCAATACCCGTACTCCGCCCATACCCTACTCCTTTCTGCGCTGCATCGTGGTCAATGCACAATACGACTCTACGACATGCGAATGACTCGCAGCCGCCAACCGTTATCGCTAGGACCTCAATGCTGTTTTGCTTTAAGGGGAATTCAGAACGAATGTTCTTGGCATAGCATATACCGAACACTTCAAAATGTCAAGCACATATTTTCTAATTTTCTTATCTTTCCGGTATTTCCCTACCTACACCCCATCACGCCACACCACCCGCCCATCGCACATCGTCAACCGCGGCTTCACCCGCTGCAATTCCTCATCCGCTGTAGCAAAAAGGTCAGCATCTAGGATCACCAGATCAGCCGCCATTCCGGCCCGTAACATTCCCTTCTCCTGCTCTTGAAACTCAGCATATGCGCCATCACGCGTATAGCCGACCAGCGTATCATGCAATGTTTGCGCCTGCACAGGCTGCCCCGCGGCCCACGGCTTGCGATTGCGTGCGGCATACACTCCTAGCATCGGGTTCATACTCACCACCGGCCAATCGGAGCCAAAAGCGTGGCGCATCCCTGCCTCGCGCAGCGTCTGCCACGCAAAGCTGTAGGGCCAGCGATCCTTGCCCACGCGATCAGGCCAAACATCGCTGCCGTCAAGTTGCAGCGGTGCATGGAAAGGCTGCATGGCTCCAATCACACCCAGTTCGGCAAAGCGTGGCACGTCATCCGGGTGGATCGCCTCGACATGCTCCACGCGGTGGCGGCTGTCGCGCCGCCCATTCACCGCTTGGGCATGGGCATAGCCATCCAGCGCGCGCCGCACAGCCCCATCCCCACAGCAATGGGCAAAGATCTGTAGCCCCAGCCGGTCTGCCTCGACCGCAATCCGGTTAAAATGCTCGGCGCTAAAAAGCGCAGCCCCTCGATCCCCCGGCTTATCGGCATATTCATCCACCATCAGCCCCGTATAGGACTCCAACACCCCATCCATAAAGAGCTTAATCGCGCCAGCGCGCACATGGCTGCCCTGAAACTGCTGCCGCCACATCACCGCGTTTTGAAGCTCCGCCAACGGCGTCTCCGGCTTTACGCTGTAAGGCACATAGACACGCAGCGTCATCTCTCCTACATCTTCCAGCGCCGCATATAACTCAATCTGTTCTTGATCGCCATCCATATTGTGGACAGATGTGATGCCATAGCGCGCGGCCTGCGCCAGCCCCTTGTGCAGCAGGCTCCGCTTGCGCGCCAAGTTGGGTTTGGGGATCTGATCGCGGATCGCGTTGTAGGCTCCAGGCTCGCGCAGTTCCCCGGTTGCCGTACCATCCTCCGCCATCACGATCACACTGCCCGCAGGCGTCACCACACCATGTAGCAAACCACCCGCGCGCAGTGCCGCGCTGTTGGCCCAGGCTGTATGTGTATCATAGGCATAGATCATGATGGGACGATCTGCCACGATACTATCCAAAAAGTGGCGATCCAGCGGACGATCCGGCGGGATCACAGTGTAGCGCAGTTGATAGCCCACAAGCCACGGATCATCCGGCTTCTCCGAGGCCCATGCGCGGATACTCGCAGCCAAATCGTCGAGCGTCTCCACATTCTCCAACTGCAAGTCAGCCGCTTCAACCGACCCCATCAGCAGATGAAAATGGCTGTCAATAAACCCCGGCATCACCGTACAGCCTCCCGCATCAACGACCTGCGTATTGGCCCCGCGCCAAGCCGTCGCCCCCGCCCCATCGCCCACCCAGGCAATACGGTTGCCACGAATCGCAACCACGCTAGCACGAGGCTGTTGCGGATCCGCCGTAAAAACATTCCCATTCATAATCAAAAAGTCAGCTTTCACCATCCCTCATCCCTCATCCTTCATCCCTCCCATACGGATACCACCAACCTTTACGTTCGTCGGCAAAATCCCAATGCACATGCTTCGTCTCCATAAAGGTCAACAGCCCTTCCTCGCCCAACTCGCGCCCTCCACCGGTCATCTTCATGCCGCCAAATGGCCCAGCGTAATTGTCTGTCAGCGGGTCATTGATCCAGATTGTGCCCGCCTTAACCTCTTCAAAGAAACGTTTCACCAGCTTGGGGTCATTGCTGCGTAAGGTCGCGCCCAGCCCATACTTGGAGTCATTGACCAGGCGAATCGCCTCCTCAAAGCTCTCATAGCGCATGATGGGAATCGCCGGCCCAAAGGTTTCCTCGCTCATGATGGGCATCGCATGGTTGACATTCACCAGCACTGCCGGCTCATAAAAATAGCCACGTCGCGCAGGGATCTGCCCTCCGGTCAGCACCTTCGCCCCGGCCTGGCGCGCCTGCTCAACATGATGCGCCACCTTCTGACGATAGCTCGCCCCGATCATCGGCCCAATATCCGTATCCGGCTCTTGTCCAGCGCCCAACTTCAGGCTGCGTACAAAATCCGCCACCCCACCGGCAAATTGATCATGCAGATGATCAGGGACATAAACCCGCTCGGAGCTCGTGCAAACTTGCCCGGCATTGATCAGCGCAGCATAGGCCACAGCCTCCACCGCCGAATCCAGGTCAGCATCCGGCCCCAACACAAAAGCATCCTTGCCCCCCAACTCCAAATGCAGATGCTTCATCATCGGCGCGGCCAGCGTGGCAATCTTCTGTCCCGTCGCCACCGACCCCGTAAACGCAATCACCGGCACATCAGGATGCTGCACCAACGCCTCGCCCGCATCTGCAAAGCCCGTGACAACATTGACCACGCCCGCAGGCAAATGGGCGCAGCAAAGTTCCACAAAACGCAGGGTCGCCAGTGGGGTCATCTCGCTCGGCTTGATCACCACCGTATTGCCCGCTGCCAACGCGGGGGCTATCTTCCAGGCCAAAAGCAAGAGTGGAAAGTTCCACGGCACAATGCAGCCCACCACCCCATACGGCTCCTTGATCACCAGATTGAGTTGGCTGCGCTCGTTCGAGGGAATCACGCGCCCGCGCACATTGCGCCCCATCTCGGCATAATAATCAAAGGTCGTGGCAACCCACTCCATTTCTTCCACATTCTCGCCGCGCGGTTTGCCTTCTTCCTCGGTCAGCAGCGAAACCAACTCATCAAAATGGGCACGCGCCAAATGGGCAATCTCATGCAGCATCTCCGCACGCGCATTGGCTGCCGTCCAGCGCCAGCCATCAAAGGCATTTTTGGCTGCGGCAACCGCCTGTGCAATATCTACCGCGTCCCCGCGCGCCACGCGTGCGATCACTTCCTCAGTGGCAGGGTTATCGACCTCAAACCACTCATGACTATCCGCAGGTTTCCAAATGCCATTGATATACAGCAGTCGTTCCATGCATCGTCTCCTAAGGTCTATGCTATGCCACCACACCAACAAGAAAACGGGGAACGGCAGTCCGGATCGACCACCATTCCCCACTCATTCATACTGATGACAAAATGCCAACAGGCGAATTTTTGCGTTTACACAGCTTCGGGACGGTCTACTGCGCCTTAATCTCCGTCCAAATCCGTTCATAAAGCTGTGTCACTTCGCCCAAATCATGAATATACTCCGTATTCCCCAAGTCGTCTAGCGATGGGAAAATTGCAGGATTATTCTTGATCGCCTCGTCAACAAACTCCAGTGCCGCATCGTTGGGAGTCGGGTAGAGGACTGCGGTTGTGTTCATGGCAGCAATCTCCGGCTCATGGAGGAAGTTGATCAGCACCTCAGCGGTGTAGGGGTTGGGGGCAGAAGCCGGGATCGCCAGCGTATCCACAAAGATGGTAAGACCCTCTTGCGGGATCACAAACCCCAAGTTGCGATCGGGATTCTCATCAATGGCAACCGCAAAGCCACCATTCCACCCATGCCCCATCACTGTCTCGCCACTGACCACCAGATCGCTGTAGGTATCGCTGTCAAAGGTCAAAATATAGGGCTTGACCGCAAGAAGCACCTGTTTTGCCTCTTCCAACTGCGCCGGGTCTGTGCTGTTCACGCTGTAGCCAAGATACTTAAGCGCCGCGCCAATCGTCTCACGTGCGTCATTGAGCAATGAAATCTTACCAGCATACTCTTTAGCTTGGGCCGGGTCAAAGAGGGCAGCCAACGAAGTAGGAGGTGTCGTCACCTTGTCTGCGTCATAGCCGATCCCAGCCGTCCCCCACATAAAAGGTACCGAATACTTGTTACCCGGATCATAGGGCGCATCGCGGAATTGTTCATTGATGTTCGCCAGGTTCGGAATATTGGCATGATCCAATTCCTTGAGCAGCCCCAACTGGATCATGATCGCAACCATATAGTCACTGGGGACGATCAGATCATAGCCCGTTGCGCCACCCTGGAGCTTTGCCAGCAAATCTTCATTGCTGGAAAAAGTATCATAGATCACCTTGACGCCACACTCTTCCTCAAACATCGTGAGGACATCGGGATCGATGTAATCACCCCAGTTGTAGAAACTAATGGAATCGCTCAGTTGGCTGCTATCGCCACAACGCTCACTGGTCGCAGCGGGAGCATCACCCTGCGACGCGTCACCTGCGGGTTCAGCCGCGGCGGGTGCGGCGGCTGGCGCAGGCGCACAGGCAGCCAAGACCAGCATCGCTACGACCAGGAACGCCCACCATCCTTTAAGACTTCCTTTGATCATCACCACTCCTTATCCTCTTTACACTCTGTCAAGTCCAGCGAATTTATTTTCCATCGAAACCCTCCCCGAAGCTTAAAGCTTCCGGGAGGGTGGTATAACTTGTGTACCCTACGTCTGCTTGCGCTGGAGCAGCAGCGACACAAAGACCAACACCATCGACGCCAACAGCATTAACGTACTCAGCGCGTTGATCTCCGGCGTAATCCCCGTCTTCACCATCGAATAGATACGCAGCGGCAAGGTAGTGCTGCCAGGGCCACTGGTAAAGAACGTCACCACAAAATCATCCAAGCTCATGGTGAAGGCCAAAAGCGCCCCTGCCAAAATGCCGGGCATGATCAACGGCAGCGTTACATGCCGGAAGGTCGCCCACTCATTGGCATAGAGATCGCTTGCCGCTTCTTCCAGCGAGCGGTCAAAGCCCGCCAAACGCGCCCGCACTGTCACCGCTACAAACGCCACATTAAAGGCCACATGCGCCAGGATCACCGTCCCCAACCCCAGCGAAAAGCGAAAGCCAATCAGCCCCAACGCTTGTCCTGCCTGGGCAAAAAAGAGCAGCAGCATCACAGCCATCGCAATATCAGGGATGATAATCGGCAGATAGAGCACACTGTCCATCGTCGTCTTGCCCCTAAAATCAAAGCGCTCCATCCCCACTGCCACCAACGTTGCCAGGATTGTGCTGACGATCGTGCTGATCGTAGCCACGATCAGGCTGTTCCGCAGCGCCAGCCCAATCGCCTCGTTCTCCAGCAGCGTAGCATACCAGCGCAAGCTAAAGCCTTCCCACTGGCTGACATAGCGCCCGCTGTTAAAGCTAAAAAGCACCAGGACCAAAATCGGCGCATAAAAAAAGATAAAGATCAGCCAAAGGTTGGCGGTCAACAGCCGTTCGCTCAAGCTGCGCGGGCGCTGTGCCAGACGAGATACAGGTGTGGCAACGGCTTCGCTTGGCGAAGAAGCGGGTGAAGAAACCGACGTAGAGGTCATATTGTGCGCCCTCCCTTACGAAAGTAGAGCAGGGTCGCGCCCAATACAGCCAGCATCAACAGCACACTAAAGGCCGAACCAAAAGGCCAATCGCGCGCCGTCAAAAACTGGCTTTGGATCAAATTCCCAATCATCACCGACTTCGAACCACCTAGCAGATCCGTGGTGACAAAGGTCCCCAAACTGGGGATGAAGACCAAAATGCTTCCCGCCACAACCCCTGGCATACTCAGCGGCAGCACCACACGCCAGAACGCTTCCCGCCCATTTGCATACAGATCATGCGCCGCTTCCACCAAGCTAAAGTCAATCCGATCAATCGCGGCATAGAGGGGCAGCACCATAAAAGGCAAATAGCCATAGACCAGCCCCACCATCACCGCGCCATTGTTAAAGATCAGCGGCAGCGGTTCCCGAATGAGGCCCAGCCCCATCAGCAGCCCATTGATCGGCCCATCTGTCCCCAGGATCACCCGCCATGCATAGGTGCGTACCAGGAAATTTGTCCAAAAGGGAATCATCACCAGAATCAAAAGAATCCCGCGCGTGCGTACATTCTCCATGCGCGCAATTGCATAGGCAAAGGGATAACTGAGCAGCAGGCAGATGAGCGTATTCGCCCCGGCAATGAGGAGGCTGCGCCACAAAATCGAGAGATAAAGCGGGTCAAAGACACGCACATAATTCTCTAGCGTGAACTTCCAGATAATCTGCCCATACGCGCCACGCGTGAGAAAACTATAGACCAAGACGATCAGCAGCGGCACAACAAAGAAGATCAGCAGATAGAGCGCGCTGGGGCCAATCAGCACACCAATTTGCCACCGTTCATTCTTGCGTAAGGGCGAAGTTTGTGTGGTCAAAGGAAGCATCCTCAATCCGTCAGCAAACTGGCGTTGTGCGCGCGCCAGGCCACGTAAACAGTGTCATCAATGGCAACCGTGGCCGCGGTGCCGGTGTAATCCTGGTTCTGCTGTCGCGCCGTCACGATGACATTCCCAGGGAGAACCACATCATAATAGGTATCGGTGCCAAAGTAGACAATATTCTTTACAATTCCCTCAAAGACATTGAAAACCTTAGGGGGTGCGCCGCTGCCCACAAAAATCTTCTCTGGACGGATCGCCAATGTCACCGGCAAATCAACCGCCATGTGCTTGCCTTCGGTCGTCACCTGCGCCATCTGTCCACCCGCCAGGCGCACGTTAGTAAATTCGCCCTCGTTCTCGATCACCACGCCGTTGAGAAAATTCGTCTCCCCAATAAAATCTGCCACAAAACGAGTCTTGGGTTCCTCATAGAGATCATAGGGCTTATCCACCTGGAGGATATTGCCGTCGTTCATGACCGCAATCCGATCCGACATCGTCAACGCCTCCTCTTGATCGTGGGTCACGTAGATAAAACAGATCCCCACTTCCTGTTGGATGCGCTTGAGTTCCTCCTGCATCGCTTGGCGCAGTTTCAAATCCAACGCGCCCAACGGTTCGTCCAAAAGCAGCACTTCGGGACGGTTGACCAACGCCCGCGCCAATGCCACCCGCTGCTGCTGCCCGCCCGAAAGCTGCGCGGGCCGGCGGTCGCCCATCTTCTCCAGGCGCACCAGCCGCAACACCTCCTGCACGCGATCACCGATCTCGTCTTTGGCAACTTTCTGCATACGCAGCCCAAAAGAAACGTTGTCGCGCACATTCATATGGGGGAAAAGTGCATAGCGTTGAAAGACCGTGTTGACCGGGCGGCGATAGGCAGGCCGCTCCGTCACCTCTTCGCCAAAGAGGATAATGCTGCCGCTGGTGGGGATATCCAACCCGGCGATCATGCGCAGTGTCGTGGTCTTGCCACAGCCGCTAGGCCCCAATAACGAAAAAAACTCTTCATCATAAATCGTCAAATTGATCTGGTTGACCGCGGTGACGACCTCACCACTGGGCTCCACATACTGTTTGACCAAATCGCGCAATTCGACAGCAGGTTGTTGGTTTAGCTGAGCCATTACCCTCAAACTCTCCTCAAGGGATCACCGCAAGTTTACGCCATCCTACAGAGGACAAACAGCCGGATGGCGGAATTTCACCCTATTATTAAGGTGAATAGATACGCTGTCAAATTACCCCCAATCTTCCAGAACTGACGTTTGGACTTTTGGGTCTTCACCAGCGTTTACATGACGTAAGCAATAAAAAAGGTCTGGACTCCATGATGCAGAGCCCAGACCTCCTTGTCTCTCAATTTTCTAAGCCACGACCTCGGCTCGCCATCTCCACAAAAAGCGCATGCCAGCGCATATCCGGCGTAAGCTCCGGGTGAAAGGCGGTTGCCAGGATCGGCCCCTGGCGCACAGCCACATAGACCGGCCCAGGCAGTTCGGCCAACGGTTCCACATCCTCGCCTAGCTCCGTAATCGCTGGAGCGCGGATAAAGATAGCCGGGCTTTCGTCTGGCTCGAAACAGGGCACAGTCAGTGTCGTCTCAAAGCTGTCCACCTGTCGCCCGAAGTAATTGCGGTTGACCGTGACATGCAGCCCGCCGATCAACGGCTGTCCCCCCTGCTTCTGACCCGTAGCGTGATCAGCCAGCAGAATCATCCCGGCACAGGTTCCCCAGGTCGGTTTCCCGCCATGCACCCATGCGCGCAGCGGTTCCACCAGCCCCCACCGTTCCGCCACCAACCCCATGGTCGTGCTTTCGCCGCCAGGGAGAA
Organism: Caldilineaceae bacterium; assembly: GCA_020846635.1. GTDB lineage: Bacteria > Chloroflexota > Anaerolineae > Caldilineales > Caldilineaceae > QEUY01. Next base: position 415,025 of record JADLDO010000047.1, on the reverse strand, counting down.
TCAGCCCATCCAACCCTTCCATCTGCGCCGGAGTTCGCACCTCAACGGCTTCGACCCCCAAGCGGCGCAAGATAGCAATGTGTTCAGCAAATGCGCCCTGCAACGCCAACACGCCAATCCGCGGACGGCGTGCCTCATCGCGCATTACCTCAGCGCCCATAGCGTTACCATCCCCGGTGTGCCATCTTTTCCTGTTCGGAGAGGGTGTCGATATTGATGCCAACCATCGGCTCGCCCAGATTCATGCTCACCTCGGCCAAAATCTTGGCATCGTTGTAGTGCGTGACCGCTTGCACAATGGCATGGGCGCGCTTCGCCGGGTCGCCGCTCTTAAAGATGCCCGACCCCACAAAGACACCATCCACACCCAACTGCATCATCAGCGCAGCGTCCGCAGGCGTGGCTACACCCCCTGCGGCAAAGTTGACCACAGGCAAGCGCCCCAACTCCGCTGTCTGCTTCACCAGGTCATAGGGCGCGCGAATCTCTTTGGCAAAGGCGAACAGCTCATCCTCATCCAAATTCTGGATGCGGCGAATGTCACCGTGGACAGCGCGCGCATGGCGTACCGCCTCCACGACGTTGCCCGTACCCGCCTCGCCTTTGGTGCGCATCATCGCCGCGCCTTCGGCAATGCGGCGCAGAGCCTCGCCCAAGTTGCGACAGCCACAGACAAAGGGCACGCTAAACTTGTGCTTGTTAATGTGATGCTCTTCGTCGGCAGGGGTCAAAACTTCGCTCTCGTCAATATAATCGACCCCCAACGCCTCAAGGATCTGCGCCTCGACAAAATGCCCGATGCGCGCCTTCGCCATCACCGGGATCGTCACTGCCGCGATGATCTCCTTGATCATGGATGGATCGCTCATGCGCGCCACGCCGCCATCCTTGCGGATATCCGCCGGAACGCGCTCCAAAGCCATCACCGCGCAAGCGCCCGCTTCTTCAGCAATGCGCGCCTGCTCCGGCGTCACCACATCCATGATGACGCCCCCCTTCAACATCTGCGCCAATCCGGCCTTCACGGCAAATGTGCCGGTTTGCGCCTCTTTGTAGTGACCATTTTCGCTCATGCCAAAACCCCTTCTTTCACGCTGTGCAGCCATTCAGTATAGTCAAATAACGTGGGCATAAAAATCAAAAAGGTGAATCGTGTCTTTCTATTGTACGTCACTCTGCACGCGCGCAGAAAACCATTGGTCAACCGCGCGGCATACGCCTTTCCATCCCACGCACGACCAGCGACAGGGCAACGGTCATGAGCAGGTAGAGGAACGCTACAACATTATACGTCTCGAAGAAACGGAAGGTGCTGGAAGCATAGGTATCGCCCAAACGCGTAATATCTTGCACCCCCAAAACCGAAACCAACGCCGAATCCTTAAGCATAGCGATAAAGTCATTGCCCAACGGTGGCAGCACCCGGCGAAACGCTTGTGGCAGCACCACCAGCCCCAACGTCTGCCAGCGCGTCATGCCCATGCTCAGTGCGGCCTCGCTCTGCCCAGGATCGATGCTCTCGATCCCGCCGCGATAGATCTCCGCAATAAATGCACTATAGCCGATGACCAACGCGAGCACCGCGCGCGTGCCAAAGCTCAAATTGCGAATACTGAAACTCGCCAGTTCACTGGCAAAAGCATGGGTCATACCCAATTCAAAGAGGGAGCGGCCTATCCAATTGATCAGATCCACTAAGCCTGGCGCGCCCACAAAGGCAATATAATAAAGCAGCACCAACATCGGCACACCACGAATAATCTCTACATAGAAGGTGGCAATTTCATTAAGCACACGGTTTCCACTCAAGCGGATCAGTTCAATCACCAATCCCAAAATTAATGCGCCAGCAAAGGCCACCAGCGTCACCATCAGGGTCATCCCCACACCCGCCACCACCGCGTTAAAGATCAGCGTATAGGTGGCATCGGTGGAGATATTCCAAAGAAACACAATGGCGACCGCCAGCGCGCCCAGTAGCCAAAAGGGCAGGCGCGCCAACAAGCGGCTGGGGGCATGGTGTACCCTGCCATGCGAGACACTCGCACTGGCGGGTTGAGCATACAGGCTCATTACATCCTCGTACTTTCGCAACAATCACGCAACAAACATCACATAGCCGGAACTAAGCACCAATAAACAAGACGCCGACACCGTCAGATGCCAGCGTCCATCTTCGTCCATCCCCGATTGTACGCTGGCAAATACAATCCGCCAAATCTTGCGCTAGTACGTTTTGCAAGAGATCGATCCGCGACATGGAGCATTAGCCGAAACCCCTCTCTGGCGCAAAGGTTGTAGCCATTTTTTGGCAATGCTACAATGTGAATGACCCTACCTATCCACCTAAATCTTTCCGAGGAACCCCATGCACGCACCTTTTACCACGCGCAAGCTCGCCTTCTGCCTCGCCCTGCTGCTCCTCGCATGGCTCACGACCCACTGTGGCCGCGGGCAAGAGCCATCCGCCACAGTCCAAGAACCTGCCGAGTTGCTTTGGGTAACATTCGATGTGAACAGCCAAGTCGAGCAGACGCTCGCCGAGAACTACCGCCAGAACCACCCGGAAATCACCTTCAACCGCCAACAAAACAGCTTTAACCGTGATTATCTCTCCACCCCTCCGCTGCCCGACATGCTCATGTTCTTTGTCAACCGCCAATATGCAGAAGCAAGCCGCCAGGGCAAGCTCGCCGATCTCAGCGAAGTCTGGACAGAAGCCGCGCTCAATGAGAAATTGCTCCCCAACATCCAGCAGCTAATCCGCGATGAGGAAAGCGGCAAACCACTGATGCTGCCCGCGGCCTTTGCCTGGGCAGGCATCTACTATAACAAAGCTGTCTTCGCCCAATACAATCTACAAACGCCACAAACCTGGGAAGAGTTCATCCAGATCTGCGCCATCCTACAGGCCAACGGTGAAACCCCCTTGGCAATTCCCGGCTCGCAGGGCTACGCCCACACACTTTGGTTTGACTACCTGAACTTGCGCATCAACGGTGCGGAATACCAGCGCGCTTTGCTTTCCGGCAAAGAACGCTTTGACGACCCGCGTATCAGCCATGTGTTGGAAACATGGCGCAGCCTCTTTGAACAGGGGTTTGTCGTGGAACATCCCGAACGCATGGACGATCTCACCGCCATCAACGCGCTCGTTCGAAATGACAATGGGCTGCCTGGCGGCGAAAAAGCGGTCATGGTGTTGATGGATACCTACATCATCAGCCAGGCACAGCCGGAATTCCGCGAGGAGTTGGATTTTTTCCGCTTTCCCATCGTCGATCCGGCAATCCCGCCAGCAGAACCAGTGGACGTAATCGGCTATGTCGTACCCGCAGACGCACCCCACAGCGTCCAAGCACAGGCCTTTCTCACCTACCTCGGTTCGCCGCAAGCCCAGGAGTTGTTTGCACGCGAAGCAAGTGTCATCAACGCGGTCTTTGCGCCCGCACGTGTCGATCTGGATGCCACTGCCATCAATGAGGAGATGAGCAAAGCCATCAGCATCATGCAAGAAGCCACAGCGGTCGTCCCCTTCAGCTTCCAATGGATGCCCAATGAGCTATGGGTTGGCTTCAACAATGGCTTGCGGCGACTACTCACGGACGGCTACGACATCAACGGCTTCATGAACACACAGGAAGCAGCCCGTCAAAACGCCATACAAGAAGGAGCCTTCGAATAATTCACCCAATACACCCTTCCCGGAACCCTCTGGGATGCTTCCGGGAAGGTTTTCTTCACACTACAGCCTACTCCCCGAATCTCCTACTCCGCCGTCTCCGGGTCATACAAGTAGTACCACTTATTCGACAGATATTGCACGTAATTATCCTGGATCATCGAACTGAGCCCCGCATTGACCGGCTCAAGCAGATCACTGCCGGGTGCCAAAATAAAGCCGAAATTCTCCGTCGATAGCGCCGGCCCGGTGATCTTGAGTTGGTCAGGATTCGCGCCCACATATCCCTTACCCGTGGCAGTATCCGTCAGCACCACATCAACATCGCCGTTGAGCAATGCCTGTACCGCCGCCCCAAAGGAACGGAACAAAACTAGCCGCTCACTATTCTGATCCCCTCCCAAGATCAGGTTAACCGCCGTCAAATAGCTCGTCGTGCCGGCCTGCGACCCAATCCGCAGCTCAGGGAGCGACCCAAACTCCGCTGCGTTGACAAAGCGATCCTCATCCGCACGCACCAACATATACTGCTGGCTGGTCATATAGGGAATCGTAAACGCAACCTGCTCGGCCCGCTCCTCGGTGATGCCGATTCCATCCATACCAATGTCATACTGTCCCTGGGCAACCGCCGGGATCATCGTCTCCCACGCCGCAATTTGCCATTCCACCTGGCAATTGATGCGGCGGCAAATCTCCTCCACCGCATCATACTCCCAGCCCATCGCCGCGCCCGTCTTCGGATCGACAAAGTTCAAGGGCAGATAATCATTCGCCGTAACCGCCACGACCGTTCGCCCTTCCAAATCAGGCAAGAGATCATAGATATCCTCACCGTTCGAGTTGTTCAGATAAAACCAGCGCGTATTCAAATGATAAAAGAAGCCATCGCGGCTCATGCTGTCAATCGCCTGGTTAAAAGGCTCAACCAAGTCACTCTCCGGCGTAAAGATAAAGCCAAAGTCCTCGGTAGACAGTGGGTCCCCCACAATTTTCAACTGGTCAGGATTGGCCCCAATATAGCCTTCGCCGCTGGCAGCATCCACCAACACCATATCCACATCGTTGTTGAGCAATGCCTGCACCGATGCCCCGAAATTTTCAAAAAGGACAATGCGCGGATTCGCCTCATTTCCATCGAGAATTCCATTGACAGCTACAAAAAATCCCGTGGTTCCTGCCTGCGCCCCAATCAGCAGCGCCTCGTCAGCCGCCAACTCGTCGGGTGTCGTAAAGCGATCTTCGCTGGCGCGCACCAACATAAATTGCTGGCTGCGCAGATAAGGAATCGAAAAATCCACCTGTTGGGCACGTTCGTCGGTGATGGTGATCCCATCCATCCCCACATCAAACTGCCCCGCGCGTACCGCCGAAATCATTGTGTCCCACGCCGAAACCTGCCACTCAACCTGGCAGTTCAACCGGCGGCAGATCTCGTTAACCGCGTCATACTCCCACCCTTCCGCCTCACCCGTCAACGGATCGACGTAGTTCAACGGAATATAGTCGTTCCCTGTCACCGCCACCACGACGCGCCCCGCCAGATCGGGCAGACCATAGACCGCCGCCACATCGCTCGGCTGCGCGCCATCCGTCGCTTGAACCGGGGCAACCAGCGCACTTTGCGCGCCATCAGGAACCGCAGCCGGGGGCGTCTGCGCGCATGCCGCCAGCAGTAAAATCAACAGCAGCGCGGTCACAATGCCCCAACGCCGCGGGCTATGAATACTTGGCATAATATCTTTCTCTTTCATAGGTACTGTGGGAGTCTGTCTTGAATAGCGCTAAGTACTCAATTAGGATCAATTCTGATGCAATTCGCAGGGGTACACCTTCTGGGTACCCCTGCGCGGGCCTTATGGTAGCACAGACACACGGGAGGAAAAAGCGAGCGAAGATGTGTACTTTGCAGCGTAGGATTCTGGGGAGCGGGAGCGCTTAAGATGTGAGTGGGGTTTCTGTCCAGGGCCATGCATTGCGCTTGCCAAACTCAATCCCATGCTGCGCCAACCAGGGACCCATTCCTGCCCAGGTCGCCTCTAGTGCCGCCGCGGTCTGAGCGTAGTCATGCAGTTTGCCCGCCGTGACCAGCGCCACCAGTTCGGCATAGCCATTGGGCAGTGTCGGCAAAGCCAGCGTCTCTTTCATCAGCGCACTGCTTGTGCTGTAAATGTGCCTGTGGAGCAGCGCCGCCATCAGCGCCAAATGCAGCGTAAAGTTGCAGGTCGTAATCGGCAAAAAGGCCAACTCACCGCGTGCCACTCCATTACGCAGCTTGCCCATCCACTCATAAAACTCGCCCACCACCATCTCGGCAATCGTCTCATCAAAGACAGCTTTGGGGGGTGACATCACCAGATCACGCAGTTCAGCGAAAAAAGCAAGATCACCAAAAAGAGGCCGGTTGTTGATCAAGCTCCCCTGCTGGAGTGACCAGTCTGCCGGCACCTCCACCGCGCGGGCGCGTATCACATCTTCGCCATAGAATTCGACCTCAGCCTTGCTAGGGCCATAGACCCACTCCTTCGCCTCGTCCACACCCGGCGTCGATAGCACACACCAAAGGTCAATATCTGAATAATCGCCATCAGTACCGCGGCCCAAAGAGCCACAGAGCGCAATGGCCTTCAGCCTATCACCGTACGTGCGATGAACGTCCGCCACGATGCGATCCACCATTTGCAGCCGCATCACACGGCTTTGGGGCTGCGGGCCATTCCACATGGTTGTCTCCTCTGGCGGCTCTATAAAAATGCGCCCTAGCCGGCTACCACCAGCTAGGGCGCACCAACCCTTATGCAGCCTCTTGTTTGGCGTAATGCTCCTGCAAGCTCCGCACCGACAACTCCCGCTGCACCAGGGCACGAATGCCCGCGACCGCGGCTTGTGCTGCCGACATGGTTGTGATCAGCGGAATCTCCAAACGGGTCGCCAGGTGGCGAATCTTCGCGCCGTCATCACGCGCCGTTGCGCCCAGGGGCGTGTTGATAATCAGGTGAATCTTGCCATCACGCATCGCGTCCAGGGTGGTATAGTCATCCTCCCCGACATTCGCCTTTTCCAAGCGGATGACCGGAATCTTTCCACCCTCGATAAATGCGCCCGTCCCTGCCGTCGCATAAATCGTGAAGCCCAGCCGGTGCAGGTCACGCGCAATCTTGAGCGCGGCCCCCTTATCATAGTCATTCACGGTAATCAGCACGCCACCTTCCAGCGGCAAGGCTGTTCCCGCGCCCAACTGGCTCTTGGCGAAGGCATGACCAAAGCTGGCGGCATGCCCCATCACCTCGCCGGTTGAGCGCATCTCCGGCCCCAGGATCGTGTCTGTGCCCGTAAACTTCTTCCAGGGCAGCACAGCCTCTTTGACAAAGAAACCATCCAGATCCGGCTGCTGCACAAAGCCCAACTCCCGCAGCGTTCCTCCCACCATCACCTTAGCGGCAAGTTTTGCCAGCGGGAAGCCGGTCGCCTTGCTCACAAAGGGCACAGTGCGACTGGCGCGTGGGTTCACCTCCAGCACATAGACCACGTCATCCTTGATGGCATATTGCACATTCATCAACCCGCGCACCCCCAGCGCCATCCCCAACTTCTCCGTATACTCGCGGATGATCGCCAGGTGAAAGGCGCTGATCTTATAAGGAGGCAGCACACAGGCGCTGTCACCCGAATGGATGCCCGCTTCCTCGATGTGCTGCATAATACCGCCGATGACCACCTGCTCGCCATCGCAGACCGCATCCACATCCACCTCGATGGCATCTTCCAAGAAGCGGTCAATCAGGATCGACTTTTCCAACGAAACCGTCACAGCCTCGGTCATATAACGCCGCAGCGCGGCCTCATCATCGACAATCGCCATCGCTCGCCCCCCCAACACATAGGAAGGACGTACGACCACCGGATAGCCAATCCGCTGTGCGATGGCAACGGCGTCATCGGCATTGTGCGCGCTGCCATGATCAGGCGCGGGAATCTCCAACCGTTCCAACAACTCGCCAAAACGGTCACGATCCTCGGCAAGATCAATCGCATTCGGAGATGTCCCCAAAATCGGCACCCCTGCCGCTTGCAGGCTCGCCGCCAGATTCAACGGCGTCTGCCCGCCAAACTGGACAATCGCCCCCTTCAGTTCGCCCGCCGCCTGCTCGCGCTCAACAATATTAAGCACATCCTCAAAGGTCAGCGGCTCAAAATAGAGACGGTCGCTGGTGTCATAGTCAGTGCTGACCGTCTCCGGGTTGCAGTTGACCATGATCGTCTCATAGCCCAACTCTTGCAGCGCAAAGCTGGCATGAACGCAGCAGTAGTCAAACTCAATCCCCTGCCCGATGCGGTTGGGTCCTCCGCCCAGAATCATCACCTTCTGGCGGCTGGTGGGGCTTGCCTCCCCCTGGCTTTCATAGCTCGAATAAAGATAAGGCGTATAGGCTTCAAACTCGGCAGCGCAGGTATCCACCTGATGGTAGGTAGGAAGCAGCCCTGCCGCAACGCGCACAGCGCGCATTGCCACTTCACTCGTAGGCGCTTCCCCATCCGGCAGCCGCACAGGGTTGCCCTCTGCCGCTCGCCGCCGCACCACTCGCGCCAATTGGCTGTCCGAGAAGCCCATACGCTTGGCCTGGCGCAGCGCCGCCGTATCCAGCACCCGTACTTCCTGCTCAAAGGCCACAATCTCGCCCATCTGCGCCACAAACCAGGGGTCATAGGCTGTCAGTTGGCAGATCGTCGTCTGGCTGTCCCCCTGTAACAACGCCTCATAAACGGCAAAGAGCCGGTCGCGGTTGGGCACACGCAGCAGATCATGCAGCGTGGTCGTGGCTTCGTACCCCCGATAGCTGCCCTGCTCATCCCGTTCCAATGGCCCCAGCCCATCGCGCCCAACCTCCAGGCTGCGTACCCCCTTTTGCAGCGCTTCTTTGAAGGTGCGCCCCATCGCCATCACCTCGCCCACCGACTTCATCTGTGGCCCTAATTCCCGGTCTACACCCGGGAATTTCTCAAAGGCCCAGCGGGGAATCTTCACCACCACATAGTCAATCGAAGGCTCAAACGCGGCCACCGTCTGCTGTGTAATATCGTTCTTGAGTTCATCCAGCGTATAGCCCACTGCCACCTTCGCTGCAAACTTGGCGATGGGAAAGCCGGTCGCCTTCGATGCCAGCGCGCTGGAGCGCGAGACGCGCGGGTTCATCTCGATCACCACCACGCGCCCACTCTCCGGATCGACGGCAAACTGCACATTCGACCCACCTGTCTCCACCCCCACCACGCTCATCACCAGCCGCGCCTGGTCACGCAGCCGTTGGTACTCCTTATCGGTCAACGTTTGCGCCGGAGCCACCGTGATGCTGTCCCCCGTATGCACACCCATGGCGTCCAGGTTTTCAATGGTGCAGACCACCACAAAGTTGTCGGCCTTGTCGCGCATGACCTCCAACTCAAATTCTTTCCAGCCGATCAGCGATTCCTCAATCAGCACAGTATGCACCGGGCTTTCGCGCAGCCCCCACTCCACCTTCTCATCAAACTCCTGGGGCGTAAAGACCGTACCCGCGCCACTGCCGCCCAGGGTAAAGCTAGGCCGGATAAAGATGGGGTAGCGTCCTATTTCTTCTTGGGCAATGCGCCGCGCATCTTCCAAAGAGCGCGCCACACCACTGCGCGGCGACTCCAGCCCCACTTCCGTCATGGCATTCTTAAAGAGTTCTCGATCCTCCGCCACTTGCATGGCTCGCAGATTCGCACCGATCAACTCCACACCATACTTGGCGAGAATCCCCGACTCGGCCAATGCCACGCCCAAGTTCAGCCCCGTCTGCCCCCCCACAGTCGGCAGCAGGGCATCAGGACGCTCTTTGGCGATGATCTTCTCTAAGACATCCACCGTCAATGGCTCCACATAGGTGGCGTCTGCCATCTCCGGGTCAGTCATAATCGTCGCGGGGTTGGAATTGACCAACACCACGCGATAGCCCTCCTGGCGCAGCGCCTTACACGCCTGCGCGCCCGAATAATCAAATTCACACGCTTGACCGATAACAATCGGCCCGGAGCCGATGATCAGAATTGAAGAAATATCAGTTCGTTTGGGCATAGTCCAATTTTTTCCTAAGGCCGCTCCTTGCAGCCGGTCAACGGGCGATGCCCTTTCAGGCCGCAGTCCAACTTGATCTCACCCTTATTTGACTCAAATTTGATCCAAATCCCCACACCATGCACAATAGTGCTCTGAATGGTGCCGGATGACGCGCAAACGCCCCCGCCGACGCCACGTTGCATCGGTAGAGGCTCATCGTAGCAAGGCGACACAGAGCGCTTACTTTTTATTCGCCCATGCGCCGCCGCAACACCTTTGCCTGCTCTGCATTCTGGCTGTCATACCCGCCACCTTATTTTTTGTGCATTTTCATGCATTTTTGTGCTTGAATTTTCATTCTGACCGGATTCACGGGTATCAGAAACAGATCCATCATTCGCAAGTCTATTGTTCGGTAGTCTATTGTAACGTGAGTGTCAACGTGCCGCCAAAAACAGCCCATACTTCCCGCGAAACATCTGCGCTCGCGCTCGCGCCCACGACCGCGGCCCTCTCCAGCGTCGCCGTGGTCGTCGTCTCCGCCTACACCGGCGCGCAAATGCTCGCAGACATTGCCAGCCTCAAGATCGGCGTCGTCGCAGACCTGGCTGTAGACATGGGAACGTTCATCTATCCCATCACCTTTACCCTGCGCGATGTCGTCCATAAAACCCTCGGCAAACATCTTACCCGCATACTGATCATCACCGCGGCAGTCATCAACCTCTTTATGGCGCTCTATCTGATGTGGTCGGCATCAGTTCCCAGCGATCCCGGTTGGGGTCTGGGTGAGCAATTCAGCGCCATCCTTGCCCCCGTCTGGCGCATTGTTGCAGCCTCGATTGTGGCCGAAGTGATCAGCGAACTGCTCGACACCGAGGTATACCACTGGTGGGTCACACGCGTTACCCGCCGTTTTCAATGGCTGCGTGTGCTGCTTTCCAACAGCATCAGCGTTCCCGTCGACAATCTGATCTTTGCCCTGGGAGCCTTTGGCGGCGTCTTGCCCTGGGAGGTCGTCTGGCAGATTTTCATCTTCAATCTCCTGGTCAAATATGGCGTAACACTTCTCAGCCTCCCCCTTATCTACATCGCCCCCGACCGCAACGCCTCGCCGGATCAATAATCTTCTGTATACTTCTTCCTGTAAATATGACACACGCTGTCATGTTTAGCCCTTATTCTAAGCGTAGAACCGGTCAATTTCATCGACCTGTTCTATACAAAGGGATATACCAAAAGGAGAACAGATGATGACAAACAAAGCCAATGGTCATGCTGTCCAAACAAGAGAGTTGCAGCCAAAGCGCAGCCGCCCTCAAATGCCTGCCAGCTATGGCATTCCACAGGACGAGGAAGGCATGCTGCCGTGGAGTCAAGTGCATACGCGCATGGCGGAAGCACGCAATTACTGGATAGCGACCACGCGGCCGGATGGACGCCCGCATGTTGTACCGGTCTGGGGCGTCTGGGTGGATGATGTTTTCTATCACGGGGGAGGGCCGGATACACGCAAGGCGCGCAACCTCCAACACAATCCTCATGTTTCCGTCCACCTGGAGGATGGCAACGAGGTCGTGATCATCGAGGGGACGGTGACGATGCTGACCCCGGAAAACGCCGACGCGGATCTGCTGCGACGTATCGACGACGCCTATGAGGCCAAGTACAACATGCGCCACGGCACGCCCGTATGGGCGTTGCAGCCACGTCTTGCCCTGGCCTGGACGGAGTATCCAACCACGGTGACTCGTTGGACATTCGACTGATCATCAGGCATAGAGAGCGGGAGCCTTGCGGCTTCCGCTCTCTGCTGCTCACCCCATCACCGCCTTACGCCCAATGTCCTTGCGATATTGGGCGTTGTTAAAATGAATCTTATGCACCCCACCATAGGCTTGCGCGCGTGCATCACCCAAATTCTTGCCCACCGAGGTCACGGTCAGCACGCGCCCGCCAGCCGTCAGAAGCCGCCCATTGAGCCGTTTGGTTCCCGCATGAAAGACCAAGCAGCCAAGTTGCTCTGCCGCCTCGATATTGGTGATCTCAATCCCCACTTCATACTCCACAGGATACCCGGCTGAGGCCATCACCACCGTCACCGCCGCGCCCTCGCGCCAGCCCAGCGTCACCTGATCCAGCCGCCCTTCCACACAGGCCAGCAGGATCTCCACCAAATCGCTCTCCAACAGGGGCAGGATCACCTGCGCTTCCGGGTCGCCAAAGCGGCAGTTATACTCGATCACCTTTGGCCCTGTCGCCGTAATCATCAAGCCCATAAAGAGCACTCCTGTAAAGGGCATACCCTCCGCCGCCATCCCCGCCAGCGTGGGACGCAGGATCGTCTCCTCCACTTGCGCCATCAACGCCGGTGTTGCCAGCGGTGCAGGCGCAAATGCGCCCATTCCACCCGTATTCGGCCCACCGTCATTATCCCAGGCACGCTTGTGATCCTGAGCCGCGGGCATCATGATCGCATGTTTGCCATCACAGAAGGCCAACACCGACAGTTCCGGCCCTTCAAGCCGTTCTTCCAGCAGCACCGTCTGCCCCGCCACGCCAAACTTACCATCCAGCAAAATGCTCTGGATCACGTTGGCCGCGTCCAACTTGCCCGACGGCAAAATGACCCCCTTGCCCGCAGCCAACCCATCAGCCTTGATCACAGGCGCGTCATCAACGCCGCGCAAATAACGCATCGCCTCGTCAAAGTCACTAAAAATCGCGGCCTCACCCGTGGGGATGTTGTGACGCAGCATAAACTCTTTCGAGAATGCCTTAGAGCCTTCGATGCGCGCAGCCGCAGCGGTCGGCCCAAATGCCGCAATCCCCGCGGCCTGGAACCTATCGACCACGCCCGCCACCAACGGAACCTCCGGCCCGACCACCACCAAATCAATCTGCTCGGCCTGTGCCAGCGCCACCAACCCGTCCAAATCCTCCACATTCACAGGCCGGTTCTCACACTTAGCCGGTGTCTCCGTACCACCGTTGCCCGGTGCTACCAAGATGCGCGTCACCTGGGGCGATTGCGCCAATTTCCACGCCAGCGCATGTTCACGCCCCCCGTTGCCGATGAGTAAAAGCTGCATTCTTCCCCCTCTAAACCTTTTGCCCACTTGCCACTTTTAAGTGTAGAGCTATAAATGATCCATAAATTATAATCAATCAGTTCCGGTTCGTTCACAGTCTACCGCGCCAGAGAATTCACCCCAAACTTTTGGCGGGGTTTCATGCAACTCAAAGTTCATATTTCCGGCAATTCCCCTGGTGGTTTGGCAAATCTTTACGGTATGATATACTCCGATGGTATCTTGTGAACTTCATTACAAACATCGTTTGTTTCACTCATTCAAAATCAACTATTCAAAATCAACGCTGAAAACAAAGGCTGGAAAACGGATATGAACGACCGCACACGACGGCTGCTACTCATACTCGGCCCCATCATCGGGGCAGTCGTGCTACTCTACTTCGTAAATATGGCCGTTGACGAATACACACTTGGGGTAGACCAGTTACGGACCGAACGACGCGCCACAGCCACAGCAGAAGCCGGTCTTCCTATCACAGATACCGCCTCTGTTACCGGCACAACAGCCGTTACCGGCACCGAAGCGGTGACGGGTGAAGCCACCACGACCGAGACAGCCCCGATCACAGAAACATCCGAAACAACCGCCACTGAATCTGTGACCGAAGGCGCAGACGTGACCGGCACTGAAGTGGTAACGGATAGCGCAGAGGGAACAGAGAACGCTGTGATCACTGCCGGTTCAGAGATCACAGCGTCAGAAGAACTCACCGCGACCGAAGCCGTGACTGAGTAGCCGGCGCACAGATTTAACGCGATTAACAGATGATGCATTGAAAAACGGGAAGGCAATATTGTGCCTTCCCGTTCTTTTTGACCGCACAACATGAGAAGCATGTGTAACAAAGACGAGACAAGAACACTCGCAAGATCACACCTTCACCTGATTCTCAACCCACACCCGCGCCTGCACCAACGCCCTTACCAATTCCTCCACCTTGACCGGCTTCGAAATAAATCCCTGCATCCCCACCGCGCGACAGCGCTCGCGATCTTCCTGCATCGCCGCCGCGGTCATGGCAATGACATACGGGCGTTCAGCGGATGGCAGCATCGCAAAGATGCGGCGCGTTGCCTCGATGCCATCCATCTCCGGCATATGCACATCCATCAGGATCACATCATACTGCTGCCGCTGCACCGCTTCTACCACCTCCTGACCGCTGGCAGCAACATCCGCCCGATAGCCCAGACGGTCTAGCAGCAGCAGCGCCACCTTCTGATTGACCACATTATCTTCGGCCAAAAGAATCTGCAATGGATGCTCGCTGCCTAAAGTGCGATCAAAGCTGCTGGCGCGGGCTGCCGCGGGCAACTTCCCACCCAATGAGACAGAAAGTGCGGCCAACAAATCGTCAGGCTTCAACGGTTTATAAAGATAAGTGCGCGCCCCTGCGGCCTCTGCCCGCTGGCGGATATTGAGATGGTTGCGCGCAGCCAAGAGGACAATTGGTCTACCCTGTAGTGACGGTCGCGCCGACAGCTCCCGTACTAGGGTCAAACCCTCCCCGTCGGGCAAATCCATATCTATCACGGCTACATCCCAATCCTGCCGCTTTTCTACCAATCGCATCGCCGCCTGTACACTGGCGGCTTCGATCCAGCTCATCTGCCAACGCTGTGCATACCTCGTCAGGACGGCACGCATCCGCTCCCCGGCTTCTACAATCAGGACACGCCGCCCCTTGAGCAATTCCAGCGCGGGATGCTGTGCAGCCACAGGTGACCCCTCGACCACATTGGCTAAAACCGTAAAGTAGAAGGTCGAACCGAAACCAACTTCGCTCTCCACCCCCATGCGCCCGCCCATCAACTCTGCCAAGCGGTGGCTGATGGCAAGCCCCAACCCTGTGCCGCCATAACGCCGCGTGGTTGAGCTATCGAGTTGCGAAAAAGCGGTGAAAAGTTGCGGGATCTGCTGCTGGCTGATGCCAATCCCCGTATCCTGCACAGCAAAACGCAGTTCAACCTGTTCATCAGGGCGCTGCGCCAGCGAAACCATGACCCATACTTCGCCCTTGTCGGTGAATTTCACAGCATTCGCCACAAGGTTCACCAAGATCTGGCGCAGGCGCGTAGCGTCACCAACGATCGTGCTGGGCACATTCTCATCGATCCAGTAGCCCAACTCCAGCCCCTTATTTGCCGCCTGGGGTGCAAGCAAGTCCAGCGCGCCTTCTACCGATTCCTGCACATCCACAGGCTGCATTTCCAGCTTCATGCGCCCCGATTCGATTTTCGAGAAATCCAATACCTCATTGATGATCGTCAGAAGCGATTCGCTGCTTGATCGGATCGTCTCGATGAAATCATAATTTTCTTCGCTCAAGTCGGCGCTCATCAACAGGCTCGTCATGCCGATAATGCCATTCATCGGCGTGCGGATTTCGTGGCTCATATTCGCCAGGAATTGGCTGCGCGCCTGTGCCAACCGCTCTGCTTCTTCCTTCGCTCGCCGCAGCTCGGCCTCATAATTCTTTTCGGCAGTAATAATTGTCAGCGTTGCCAACATCTGCGCAGGGGAGCCTTGTGCATTGCGCGTCAATGAACTCTCCCGGCTGCGAATCCATTCAACAGAGCCATCCGCAGCAATCACGCGGAACTCGCTAACATTGGTGTCTTGGCCTTCGGGCGCGTGCTCCATCGCCAACCAGCTTTGGTAGATCGCCGGACGGTCTTCGGGCACGATATGCGTCAAAATATCCGGCAGCGTGCGAATCTCCTGCCACGAGTACCCCAGGATCATCTCACGATTGGTATAGGCAATTCGCTTGAGCGCCCAATCGTAGATCACAATGAGGTCAGGTGACTGCGAGGTCAACTGGCGAAAACGGGCTTCGCTGGCGCGCAATGATTCTTCGGAACGCATACGCTCGCCCACATCGATTGCCAACGACGTAACGCCCACGATGGAGCCATCCTTCGCCACAAGGGGGGTGTTAATCCACTCGCAATAGACATCGCGCCCCTCTTTAGTGCGGTTGCGCCCAATCTGGTGTGTGCCATCCACGCCGCCCAACGTAAACCCAGCGAGTTCCCCAGTAGGCTCTACCCCCGCATGAAGCTCAGTCAGCGTGATCAGATCCTCTAAACGCTGCCCCAACGCCTCATGGCGGCGATAGCCAAACATCCGCTCGGCCCCGGGATTCCACTCCGTAATCTTCTCGTCAAGCGACGTGGTGATGACCGCCAGCGGTGTCTGCTGAATATGCAGCCGCAGCTTTTGTTCCGAAGCAAAAAGGCGTTGTTCCGCAGTGCGGTGGGCCAGTTCAAAAAGCCAAGCCACCACCCCGGTCATAAAGATCGCCATCGAAAAGGAGAGTGCCAACGAATAGGGGTTGGCAAGCGGCACAGACTCAAGCTCGACATTTCGAATCTGGAGACGCTCGATTTGCCAAATCACCGGAACCAGAGCCCCCACCAGCACCGCACCCCACCGTCGCCCCAAACCAAAGGTCGTGAGCAAAATGACAAAGGGGAACCAGACGTAAAAGACCGCTCGATCCGGATAGAAGAAAAGGACCAGCCCCAACAACCCAATCACATTGCCCGACACCACAGCAAGGCTGGTAAAACGAATAGAATGGGTGAGCCGTGGCGTGGCGAGGCTGAACAAGTAGTAAACAGCGATCCCCAAAAGCACGCCACCAATTTGCTCTTGCCCAAGACCCCAATAGAGGATGGGCGCAACGCCCAACAGAAAGAGGGTTAATACCGTGGTGACAAGTACAATAAAGCGGGAAACTCGTATATCTGATTCAGCATCAAGCAACTCTTGAGGCAAGATGAACTGGTACAGCCGTTCGAGCATGGGGTTTGCATCTCCCTGGACCGGCGTTATGCGCTGCGCCCAGCCGCGAAAAGGTTAGCGGGGGATAAGTTCAATTTCAAACAGGGTAGGCCACAACTTACCCGTCACGAAAATCCGGTCATTGGCTTCGTCATAGGCGATTCCATTGAGGACATCTGCATCGGCTTGCGCTTCACTTGGCAAGAGTCCAGCCAAATCGAGCCGCGCAACCACCTGCCCACTCACCGGATCGATCATCACAATTTCATCGGTTAGCCAAACATTCGCCCAAATCAGGTTGTCAATATATTCCAGTTCATTCAGACGATGTACTGCCTCTGCACCGTCCCGCACCTCAATTCGCCCCACCTCGGCAAAAGTCTCCGGGTCGCGGCGATAGATCGTCGCGCTGCCATCACTCATCAGCAGATCCCGACCATCATAGGTCAATCCCCACCCCTCGGTCGGATAGTCAAATTCATCCAGAAGCTCAAAACTCTCCCGGTCATAGAGAAAGGCTACATTCGATTGCCAGGTAAGCTGATAGATGCGATCCGCAACGACAACGATGCCTTCACCAAAATACTCTTGGGGCAAATCCACCTGTTGCTCTACCTTGCCCGTCTCTAAATCGACCCGGCGCAGGCTAGAGGCTCCATTCAGCCCCGTTCCCTCATACAAATCCCCCTCGACATATTGCAGCCCTTGTGTAAAGGCCTCTGGATCGTGAGGATAAGTCTCGATAACTTCATAGTCATAGCGCAATGGCTGCGTTGCCACCAGCGTTACCGTGACGGTCGACGTAGCGGTCATTGCAACCGGCGGCGTCACCTCGACGACCGCTGTGATGGCGTGGGTATCTGTTGGAGACAGAGACAAACCGGCAATACCAACCCCTGCACCAGTATGTGGCACAGCCAAAGGACTATCGGAAACGGGCGCAGCCAGCGGGCTAACCTCTTGTTGAGCCGGCGTTGCCGTTACGCTATCATTGACCAACGGCGACTCCACCATAACCGGCAGCCATGCACCTTGCTGGGTCATGAGCAGGCTGATCACCAGGATGACGGCAGCCAATGTCAATCCACCGATAATGAGTCGATTACGGCCTTGTGAATCCATAACAGACAAAAAGTTCTTCTAGGGGCATCCAATCGGTCTTCCCCGTGGCGTTGACTTGACGGAATGCCTATTCTATACTTCGCACCAAATGAGAGCTTAGTATAGCACACTCGCAGGGAACCGAAGCGATAGACGCAGCGAATCACACCATGACTTATCAACGTTTACGCAGACAATCGGATACGGATACAATCGGGTACGGACACAATTTATTGTGTCGCTCCTGCTCCTGTCATCCTACATCCTATCACGCGCGACCAGTCGCAAACATGTCGGATTGCTTGCTATGACGGCTATGACGGATTGTTTAATCGAGGAACTCGGCCATACCGCCGAAATCGGGCTGCAGGTTCGAGCTGGCGCGCCAGAGCAGTTGTTTGCCTGTTCTGCCCAGGCTATGTTTGGCTTGCTCCGTGTCTTGCCCGATCGATCTCACCCTTCGCTCCACCATCATCTCACCATTGAATCAATTGACGTCGAAAGCCTGATGGTCGATTGGCTCAACGAGTTGCTCTATCTGCACGAAACCACCGGCGCGCTCTTTGTCGATTGTACGCTCTCGCGCTGGACGCCCACCCACCTCGAAGCCGACATCAGCGGCTATCCACCTGCCGCGCCGCCCGCAGTCCACATCAAAGCCGCCACCTATCACCAACTCTTGATCCAAGCCGATACTAGCGGCTGGAGCGCCCAAATCTTTTTCGACATCTAAATGCGTGCAGAAAATTATCTCCCTCTTCTCCGAGTCTCCGGGCGAGATACATCCCTCTGTTGGCAAATGTACTTTCGCTACCCTCAACGCGTAGTATAATAAAGACATGATTCAGATCGATGACCTTTACCGAATTGATGAATATGTCTGGGAAATCCCCCAGAACTACCGCCATGATATGCGTGTCCCCGCGCGCATCTATGCCAGCCGCAAGCTCTTGAAACAGGCGCTCACCGACAAGAGTGTCGAGCAGCTCATCAACGCCACCACCCTGCCGGGGATTGTGGGCTATGCCATTGCCATGCCCGATGTCCACCAGGGCTACGGCTTCCCGGTCGGTGGCGTGGCGGCGACACGCTTGCCCGATGGTGTCATCTCGCCCGGAGCTATCGGCTATGACATCAACTGCGGCGTGCGCCTGTTGGCGAGTGACCTCACCGTTGACCAGATCGAGCCCTACCTCAACGACTTGGCGACCGCGCTCTATCACAACTGCCCCAGCGGCGTCGGCGCACCTGGACGCTATCGCCTGAGCAGCAACGAGCTTGACGAGGTGCTGGCGCGTGGCGCACAGTGGTGTCTCGACAACGACCTCGCCTCTGCCGAGGACATCTTGCACACCGAGGAGAATGGGCGGCTTGCCGGAGCCGACCCCGCCCAGGTGAGCCAACACGCACGCGACCGCGGCGGCAGCCAGCTAGGCACGCTCGGTTCGGGCAACCATTTCCTCGAAGTGGATCGTGTTGCGCACGTCCTGGATGAGGAAACCGCCGAAGTCTATGGCCTGCGTGCCAACCAAGTGGTCCTCCTCATCCATTGCGGGTCGCGCGGGCTGGGACACCAGGTCTGTACCGACCATGTGCGTGATTTCCAAAAATCGCTAACTCGCTATAAGATCGAGTTGCCCGACCGTGAATTGGTCTGTGCGCCGCTCAACTCGCCCGAAGGGACTGCCTACAGCGGAGCCATGCAGGCAGCAGCCAACTTCGCCTTTGCCAATCGCCAAGTGCTTGCCATGCTAGCGCGTGAAAGCTTTGAACAGGTGCTGGCGCGCAGCGGTTTACCGGCCCATCTGCGCCAGGTCTATGATGTAGCGCACAACATCGGCAAAGTCGAAGATCATGTCGTCAATGGCCGCGCCATGCAGGTCTGCGTCCACCGCAAAGGGGCCACGCGTGCCTTCCCGCCGCACCATGCCGAAATCCCGTCCGACTATCAAGCCGTAGGCCAGCCTGTGCTTGTCCCTGGCTCCATGGGGACCGCATCCTATGTACTGGCGGGAACCCAGGGTGCAATGAACCACACATTTGGTTCCACCTGTCATGGCGCAGGACGCAACATGAGCCGTACCGCCGCCAAAAAGCAGGTTCGTGGCGAAACGCTCAAGCAGGAGCTAAACCAGCGTGGAATTCGTATCCGCGCCGGGAGCATGGCCGGATTGGCCGAAGAAGCACCGCTAGCGTATAAACAAGTAGAGGAAGTCATTGCCGTCGTCGAAGGAGCGGGCATCGCGCGTGCCGTCGCCCGGCTTGAACCCCTTGCCGTAATCAAGGGGTAATGCCCGCCACCACTCTTTCAAGAAACTAGAGTCTTGCTATAGCAAGAAAGGCCCACCCACATGTTACCTAAGTTTGGTCCAGTCGAATTGATCCTGATCCTGGTTATCGTCGTTATGCTCTTTGGCGTTGGCAAATTGCCCGAACTCTTTGGCGCAATGGGCCGCGGCGTACGCGAATTCCGCAAGAACGCCGAACTCGACGAGGACACCACCAAGCCCGCCGACGAGAAATCCAAGACCGATTCCAACACACCGGCTGTGTAAAAGTTGTAAGATGACAGGCGACCGGAAGACGCTGAATTGGAATTGACAAGGTAGTCATCAATCATTACGATGGAACCATGCTACAGATTTCTATGGATGTAGCTTCGCGGAGGTATTGGAGGTTTTCTTGACTACGGCAGCCAAACCTGTTCTAACCTCGCCGACCCAGCGCCGTTCCTTTGGCCTCAGCCGCAGAGCGCTCCAGCGTAATTTGGATGGCTGGCTCTTTGCCTCCCCCTGGATCATTGGCTTTGTCCTCTGGACACTCGGGCCGATGATCGCTTCGCTGGTCATCGCCTTCACCGAATGGGATCTCATCAGCGCACCGCGCTGGGTGGGGCTGGAAAATGTGACCACCATGATGGACGATGCACTGGTGGGCCAAGCGATTAAGGTCACAACCGTCTACGCCATCACCAGCGTCCCCCTGCACATTATCGTGGGGCTGCTCCTGGCGCTGCTGCTCAATGCCGACATCAAGGGGCTGCGTTTCTACCGTACCGCCTTCTACATGCCCTCGGTGCTCTCCGGGGTGGCTGTGGCGCTGCTCTGGCGTTGGCTCTTCTCCACAGAATTTGGGCTGCTCAATTCGATCTTCTCCTACTTCGGCATCCGCGGTCCCAGTTGGTTGGGCGATCCCAACTGGGCGCTGCCCTCGTTGGTGCTGATGAGCGTGTGGAGCGTGGGCAGCGGCGCGATCATCTATCTGGCGGGGCTGCAAGGTATTCCCACCGATCTATACGAAGCTGCGCAAGTGGACGGCGCGACCGGTTGGGGACGCTTCTGGTATGTTACCCTACCCTTGATGACACCTGTCCTCTTTTTTCAGTTGGTCACGGGACTAATTGCCGCCCTCCAGGTCTTTACCCAAGCCTTTATCATGACCGAAGGAGGGCCAAACAACGCCACGCTGTTTCTTTTGCTCTACCTCTATCGCAATGCCTTTGAATATTTCCGCATGGGATATGCCAGCGCGCTGGCCTGGCTCCTCTTTATCTATATACTCGTCCTCACCCTCATCTCATTCCGCCTGTCAGACCTGTGGGTCTACTATGAAGGCGAAGACCAAAAGGGCTAGAATCAATGGCTGCCACATCCACACCTGCCGATACCGTTGATGCCGAGGGACAGCGCCCGGTGGGGCTGACCTTTGCCCAACGTCGCACCATCAGCCATCTGCTGGTTCATCTGTTGCTGCTCGCCGGGGTAGTGCTCATGTTCATTCCTCTGGCCTGGACATTTTCCACGTCGCTCAAGACGCCTGGCGAGGTCTTTATCTTTCCCCCCAAGTGGATCCCCAGCAAAATCGTCTGGCAGAACTACGCTGACGCAGTCACAGCCATTCCCTTCTTCCGCTATCTCTGGAATACGACTTATATCACCGGCATCAGCATTGTGGGCAAGGTGCTCTCCATTATGCTGGTGGCTTTTGCCTTTGCCCGGCTGCAATGGTGGGGTCGGAACTTCATGTTCCTGGTCATGCTCTCGACCATGATGCTGCCGCCCCACGTTACCCTAATTCCCCAGTTTATCCTTTTCAAGAACCTCGGCTGGATCAACACCTACTGGCCCTTGATCCTCCCCACCTTCTTTGGTGGCCCCTGGTTGACCTTCCTCGTGCGCCAATTTCTGCTCACCCTCCCGCGCGACCTCGATGACGCCGCGCGCATTGACGGCTGCTCCAACTGGGGTGTCTTCTGGCGCATTATTATGCCGCTGGCAAAACCCGCCGTGATCATCGTGGTCATCTTTGTCTTTAATGGTACTTGGAACGAGTTTTTGACGCCCCTCATCTACCTGCATAGCCAGGAGAAGTTCACCCTGGCCCTGGGGCTGCGCATGTTTCAGGGTGAAGCCAGCACCAGTTGGAATCTGCTCATGGCAGCATCCCTGCTGACGATGCTGCCGGTGCTGGTGCTTTTCTTCTTTACACAAAAATACTTCATGCAAGGCATTGTCTTCACCGGCGTCAAGCAATAAAGCCATGTTCTTGCCCTATACATATCCGCCGACTCTGCGACTCTCTTGAGGAAAGGACCCACACGTATGAATGAGCAACGCTCCCTGAACCGCCGAGACTTCCTGCGCGGCGCGGCCATAGCCGCTGCCGGAGCGATTGGGCTGGCAGCCTGCGCGCCCACAGCCGGCCCGGCTGCACCTGCTGCGGAAGGTGGCGGAAGCCAACCGGCGGGCGAACAAGTTACCCTGACCTTTATCGTCGACACCATCAACGAAGGCCATATCAAAGCACGCGATGGCTGGGCACAGGGCTTTATGGAGGCTCATCCCAACGTCAAGGTAGACCACCAGACATTGCCCAATGATGGCTATGTCACCAAAATCCAAACTCTCTATGCCGCAGGCACGCCCGCCGATGTCTATCGCTATTTGCAAGAAGTGACCCCCATCATCACCGTAGCCGAAAAACAGATGCACCTGGTACTCGATGACTACATCGAGCGTGACAACTATGACCTAAGCGACTTCCGCCCCGACTCGGTGACGCTCTACCAATGGGACGATAAGACCTATGCCCTACCGCGCGACTATGGTCACCAGAATGTCTATTACAACATAGACCTTTTTGAAGCCGCCGGTCTGCCGCTTCCGACTGCTGATTGGGAAGATACCAGTTGGAACTTTGATGCCTATCTACAAACCGCCCAGGCTCTGACCAAGAAAGAGGGCGACCGCACCACCCAATGGGGCTGCCTGGTCAATCGCGGCCAGCGTCCCTGGGCCTCCTGGCTTTACAACAATAACGGCGCGTTGGCCCACAAGGACGACCGCGGTGTGGCGACCGACTCCGCCATGACCGATGAAGGATCGGTGGGAGCGCTCCAATTCCTCCAAGACCTGATGCATGTCCATGAGGTGGCCCCCCGGCCCGACCTAGAGTCGGAGTTGGGCGGCTTTGAACTGTTCGCCAGCGGTATCGTGGGCATGATGATCACCAACCCCTCTGCCGTTAACCAATTCCGCACGATTGAAACCTTCAAATGGGATGTGGCAGCCCTTCCCATCGGCCAAAGCGAGCGACGTGGATCCGGCGGCGGTGGCACAGGTTGGGCCGCTGCCGCAGCAACCAAAATCCCCGATGTGGCATGGGAATTTGTACAATACATCTCCAGTCCCGAAGCCGAATTGGACGAGGTAGCGGTCGGTGCAACCACGCCGGCGCGTATCTCTGTGGTCACTTCCGAAGCCTTCCTGGACCCCACCAAGCCACCTGCCCATGCCGCCGCCTTTGCCCAGGCACAGGAGTATGTGGTACGCGACCCGGTTCATGTGCTCTGGCCGGAGATTACCCAGCGTATCTATACCCCCAAGATGGACCTGCTCTGGAGTGGAGCAGAGGATGCCGCCTCAGTAGCGCAGCAGATCAAGGACGAGGCCGATCCCCTCTTCGCCCGCGAAAGTTAAGCCCGACTTCGCACGATGACAAAGAGACCGGCAAGTCCGCCGGTTTTGTACGCAATTCAGATGAACCTGAGTGCGGTGTGGACAGACAAAGGCATTGTCCACGCCGCACTCTTTCTGTAATGCACTCTTTCTGTAATAAGGTGTCTGTAGTAAGTGAGGAATTGTTATGCAGCCGACCGTGGATTCTGCACCCCGTTTGGAAAGTACGCTGCGGGAGCATTTAAAAAACAATAATGTTCCGGCCCTGCAAGCGCTCTTATCCGCACAAGCGGCCCCCGATATTGCGGATCTGCTGGATCGGCTTGATGACGAAGAGCGGCTGACGATATTCACTTACCTACCCGCGCCACTCGCCGCCCAAGTATTGTCCGAAGCGGGCAGCGAAACGGTGCGATCCTTGCTGGCGCATCTTCCACCGGCAAAGGTTGGTTCGTTGCTAGACGAACTCGCGATGGACGATGTGGCGCACCTGTTGAGTGATGATGTGCCACAGCGCGCCGAACAACTGCTGGCCTACATGACCCCCGAAGATGCACAGGAGGTTCGCCGCCTGCTCAGATACCCCAAAGAGAGCGCGGGGCGGCTGATGACCGAAAAGTTCGTAGCTGTATCACCCGCTATGACCGCTGCCCAGGTGATCGAGCATTTGCGCCAAGTGGGCCGGGACGCGGAAACCCTGACGGCTATCTATGCCGTGGACGAGAATCAACGGTTGCAGGGTGTAGCCTCCCTGCGCGAGATCATTCTCGCGCCCCCACAACAGCCGTTGAGCGAGTTCATGATCCAGCGCGTGATATCGGTTGCGCCCACCGATGATCGGGAAATTGTCGCCAACCTCGTCTCTCACTATGACTTTACGGTGATTCCAGTGGTAGAAGATCATCGCATCATTGGCATCATCACGGTCGATGATGTCCTGGACGTTCTCGTTGAAGAAAACACCGAGGATCAACTACGGTTTAGCGCCGTGGATCCCGCAGAGGTCAGCCAGCCCTATTTTGCCACGAACCTGTTACAGGTTGTACGCAGCCGCGTGGGTTGGCTGCTGCTGCTATTTCTTGCCGAAACGACAACAGGAACTGTCCTCCGCTATTTCGAAAGCGAACTATCCAGGGTGGTAGCCTTATCCTTTTTTATTCCGCTGCTGATCGGCACAGGCGGCAACACAGGCGCACAAACCGTCTCAACGATTATTCGGGGGCTGGCCTTAAAAGAGATCCGCCCGCGCGATACTCTGCGCGTGATCAGTCGTGAACTACTCAGCGGCTTGATTCTGGGCGCAGCGATTGGGGTAATTGCCTTTGGCCGCGCTCGCCTGTGGGGGAGTGATATCCAACTCTCCCTGGTCGTGGGCTTCACCATTGTCGCCATCGTGACCTGGGCCAACACCATTGGCTCCATAATTCCCCTCATCGCCCAACGCCTGAAAATTGATCCGGCCCTGGTCTCTGCGCCGCTGATCACGACGCTGGTCGATGCAACCGGGCTGGTCATCTATATGCTGATTGCAAAGGCCCTGCTGCCGGCCTTACAGTAACGACTCCATCGGATACTTCAGACCCCACTGCCCGCGCAACGTATCCATTGTCTCCATGGTGGCGACCGTCTCCGCCAGCGGCATCAATTCGCTCTCCAGCTTGCCCTCGCGCAGACAGCGATGCACCTCGGCAGCCTCATAGGTATAGCCATCGGCCTCAAACGGAATTTCCACAGTCTGTGGCGCTGCCCCTGGCTTGTGGATGCTCATCACCTGCGGCATCCACCACGGGCTGTGGATGCGGATCCATCCCTCTGTCCCGCTGATCGTCGCCTCCTGCGGCGTCTCTGTGCGAATGGCGCTGTGCAGCACTGCCAGTTCACCCCCCGCATAGCCCAGCACACAGGCCGACTGTTCATCGACTCCCGTCTCGCCCAATTCCGCCAAGCCCGTCACCTGCGTAGGTGTGCCGAGAATCATCTGCGCCAAAGAGAGCGGATAGATGCCCACATCTAGCAACCCACCACCGCCCAATTGCGGATCAAACAGGCGAAACTTCGGGTCATAGTCCACGCGAATACCAAAATCAGCGTTGACCATACGCACCTCCCCAATCACCCCTTCTGCCAACAACTTGCGGATCTCCACCATCATCGGCGTGAAGCGCATCCACGTTGCTTCCATTGCAAAGAGCTTGCGCTGTCGTGCCTGCTCAATTGCTTGACGTGCCTGCTGGGCGTTGATCGTAAACGGTTTTTCGCAAAGAACCGGCTTGCCCGCTTCAAAACAGAGCAGCATATTCTCCAGATGCAGCGAATGAGGCGTGGCAATATAGATCACATCCAAATCGGGATCATGCGCCAATTCTGCATAAGAGGCATAGCGGCGGGCAATGTTGAATTGATCGCCATAGGCATCGGCAGTCGCCTGGCTGCGTGAACCCACCGCAGCCAATTCAGCATCGGGCATCGTCGCCACACCCGTGGCAAAACTGGTCGCAATATTGCCCGTACCCAGAATACCCCAGCGAATCTTTTCACTCATCGTCGTTTCCTTTCTGCGTGGACGGGGGATAAAATGCCCCTCCCGGAAGCGGGAGCCCTTTGGGCCGCCTCCGGGAGGGACTTGCACACCGTTATGAATAAACCGTGTAGCTATACAACAATTAATTCGTGGAATAAGCCCCGCTGCGACCATTTTGCACACGCACCGGCTCTTTGTCAATGGTCGGCCCCAGGTGGATCAACACCCGTTCATCGGGAGCCAGGCCCCGATGCTCGGCGCGATAGCGGCGAATGCAGTCCAGATCGTCCAATTGCAGCCCATGTACGGTACGCATAAAGACAATCGTAAAGGGGTTCTCCGTGGGCAGCAGCGTCACCCCAAACTCGTCCAGCAAGGCACGCGTCAAATCAGAATCAGCCTTGCCCGATGCCGCGGCAAAGTCCACCGTGATGCCATAGACTGCCAGCCGGTCCGCCACATCGTAGTTGCCGGTCGGCTTGGCACGATTCCATGCCGCCTCGATATAGCGCCGATTGGTCGTCGCTTCCGCCTTCGTCACAGGGCGCACCTCTGGCAGCCCCAATTCCAGCGCGCGCAGCCGTCTCTCTAAATCTTCGGCCTCTGCTGCCCCCCGCCAGAGCAAATGCTCGATGCTAAACTCATTGGCAAGGGCCTGGATCAAATTGTCACGCATCGGGTTATCTTCTTGCAGCGTCACCGGAGCCACCGATTCACGCACCGTCTGCCGTATAAACTCGGCAATGGGGCGCGCCTGGGCGCGACCAGCCCCCGCATTGGCAGGCACCGCGCGCAGCACCCGCTGCATCTGCGTCCGCCATTTGGCTGTGCCCCACAACTTATCCAGCCGGTCCTCGCTGCGCTGTCCCTGTGTCTCCAAATGTTTCCGCAGATAGCTCAGACAGCGATCCCACAACGGCTGATTCCAATGGGGCGCATAGATATAATTCTGCGGTAAATCACCAGGGGAAACCGCCGGCATATCCGGTGGCGTGCTCAGCGCCTGAAGCTCATCAATCGCCTCGCGCAACATCTGGTGCCAGCCTTGCAGAACACCGATCAGTTGGCTGTAGGCGCGGGTCAAGCCATCATGCGCTGCGGTCTGCAATTCAGCCGTCAACTCCGCTTTTGCCAGCAGGATCCGCGCCCGCCGCGCTCGTATCTGCCGTGTACGGTGAATACGATAGGTGGCGATTCCTGCCAGCAGCGCGCCCAGGGCAAAGCCACCCAGCGCCAAACCATCTTGCGTGGCATCCCACGCCTTGCCGACGACCATCAGATACAGCAGCGACAGCAGCCCCACCAATGCAGTAGCGCCCACCGCGCGCAGCAAAATCGCGCCAAAATTTGGCTCGCCCGCCGCTAGCTCTTGATACTGCACCGCCCACTCGCGCTTTGCCAAATCCTGCTGAATACGCGCCAACTGCCGCGTGCTCGGCGTCGAGAAGGTCTGGAGCTTCTGCAATCCTTCCTCAGCCTCATGCAGCCAGCGCTGCGTCTGTTCAGCGGCGCGCATCAAGCCTGTCGGCGACGCCGCCAAATGTTCCACCAGCCGCTTATGCATCCGTACCAAAAGCTGCGGATAAAGCCGGTCATCCCCCTCCAGCCCCGCTGCAAAACCTAGCCCTGTGCTGCCATCCGCCGCGGCCAATCCCCACGCCTCGTTGGCTGCCTTAACACCCACCGCCAGATCAAACGTCTGGCGCACTTGCGCCAAGTAATCCTCAAAGGCAACCGCCCACGCTTCCGACCCCAACCGGCGCAGCTCATGCGCCGTTGCCGCCGGATAGACAAAATTCTGGCGCACCGCCAACTCGCTCAAGTCCGTGGGTTCGGCATGTTCATAGAGATTGGGCATACGCAGTGCCAGCACTTCCAGCGCGCGCGCCTGGGTAAAGCCAAGTTCGCTCAGACTTGGCCCCGGTTGGTAGCGCGAATTTTGGGCCAGCGGGTGGCTGCTCTCAGCCGGGGTATTACGCAGTACCCAATCACGCACCAACCGGCTCTCCTCCTGCCGGTTGACTGCATGTAAAATCTGGTTCACCGGCACATAATCTGCCGCAGCCCCCAACAAGCTGTAGGGGCGTTCCTCTCCCGCCGAATGTGCGCTAAAACCCAACTGCTCTTGGATGTAAAGATCACCCGACCCGGCAATCAACGCCTCCAGTGCGTTTCCCGCAAGAACCGCCAGTTCGTGGCTCTCTTCGGCCAAACCTTGATTGGCCTTTTCTCGATCCAGCAGATAGATGTGATCAAAGACGCGCTCCCCCACATACTCCGCCAAACCGGCGCGCGTGGTGCGGATATAGGATTCCAGCGCCGCCCGCCGCGACTCATCCTGGCGCACCCCTGTCAGCACTTCCAATTCGGTCAACGCCGTGTAGGTGGCGGCATCCTCCACCCCGCGCGTCAAGTCGGTTGCATAGCTGCCTGTGGCAAAGAGCCCAACCACGTTGGAGATATGGCGACGCCCCATCCGCGCCATCAGCCCGCCCACCAACGGCCAGATCATCGCCGAAGTCAACGGCTCAAACATGGGCGCAATCACATAGAGCGTCGTCTGCACAAAGGGATCGTCCGGCGCGAGATTGTCCTGACGAATCGGGTCAAGCACATTCGTTTCCAACAGCCGCGCTGCATAGTCGGCATGGGTCAGCGATGTATTGAAGATGTCGCCGCGTGTCGCGCGCCGCTGTCCTCCCGGCTGGTGGGCTGTCGTACGCATCCCCAACCCCGCCAACCCGCCCGCCGGAGCCGTAAAGGCATAGCCCTCATAGCCCATCGGTTGCAGCATCGGTTCGGCTGCGCGCAAAAGCGCCACTGCACGCCGCTCCGACGCGGTGAGAATGCTGTTAATGCGTTCCTCGCCCGGAGAGAGTGTCTTGCGCTGCAGATCAGCCAGCAGCCGCTCCACATAAAAGGGCGGCCAAACGCTATCCTCGCGCAGCCGCCGCAAATAGAACTGTGCCTGCCCATCGCCCGTAAGCAACGGCTCAGGCAGCACAGCCCCAAAGCTCGTAATACGGTTCAAATCTGGCCCAACGGCGTTGAGCGCGGCGCGTTGCTCCTGCGTCGCCTGGAGCCGGGGTGCCAGGTGCAGTAACACCTGGAGACCCCAGCCGCCAAAGCAAAGAATGGCAGCACGGCTGTGGTTATAGGTGACCAGCATTTTCGCCTCAGGTCAACGAACGGCGGCGCAAGGCATCGGGCCGCGCCGCGAGGATGGGATCTAAAGACGCGGGTGAGGCCGCAGGTGGCTCTGGTTCGTCCAGTGCGGAAAGCGTAATATCCGGCAGTGCCGACCACTGAGGACTCAGGTGGAATTCGTCTCGGTTGGGGAAGTCCAGGGTATTTTCATATTGCGCCCGGAAATCCTCCAGCCGCTCCAACAGCGACACAGGCAGCCCATGCACAATCCAGACAGCATCCATACGCGTTGGGTCGCCCGTCGGAATCCAGCGAATGTCCTCCTGGCCCACCGTGGCGGCTGCCAGCGATGGGTCATCCTGCCGGCTGGTGGGCGTCGCCGCCAAGCGGATATGCTCCAAGTTCGATTCATGGAAGCTAAAGCGATCCGCGTCCCAGCGAATATAGGGATTGAGCCGGTCAAGCCATTGGTGAATACGATTGTCCGGTCGCTGGCGCATTCGCTCCACTTCTTCGCCACGCTGCGTGGTAATAATATGGTTAATGTCAATGCTCTTGCGTACCCGTTCCAGCAGCGGGCTATTGTCGGACATTACAGTTACGCAATGGTTGTAGATATGCTCTGCGGTCAGCACATGCATTCCCTGCACTAGTTGAGCATAGAGCGGGACCAATGCGCTATTCCAGTCATTCCCGCCCACGGCAGAGGCCGCGCGGCGATAGAAGTGCGCCAGGTAATCACGTCCAACCGCGCCCGTCTCCAACTCATAATAGGTACTTGTGCTGGGCTTACCGTCACTGACGCGCGGGTCAATGCGGTCAGCGATGCGGCTCGCTTCTTGATTGGCGCGTGCCAGCGATACGGCACAGGCATCGATCTGGCTGCGCAATGCCTCGCGTAAAATCGCCGCCTGCTTGCCAATCTGCATCACCAGCACGGTCTCCAGCGCATCACGCTTCTGATAGAGCCGCGAGCGTGCCCGCCGTCCCGCCATATCTTTGGCCCGTTCACGCGCCTGACGCGGGTTAAAGGCCATCATCACCACATCACCCGCCATGCCGCCGATCTGCTGCAACTGTTCGGCCATACCGCCCTGCTGTGCCAAGACCTTGCGCCAAAAAGCGCGGTCTTCATCGTTGACTGGCTTGCCGTCCACCAGGAAAAGACGCTGGCGCGGCAGCGATTCCGGCGCAGCGCCCGTGTTGGCAGGGCCAAGCAATTCGCAAATGGCTAAGGCTCCGCGAATTCCCGTCTCCAAAAGCGCCTGGCGCAGCGTTTGCTGGATCGGATCCCAGAAAATGCCCCACGTCCCGCGCTGCTCGTTGATCTCATCAATCGCCGCATCCAGCCGGTCGTTGTCCAGCGCGGCATAGCGGCTGACCAAATGCGCCAGCAGCGTCTGCCACAGATTTTGCACCCGCTGCTGATCCCCGGCGGGCATGGCGCTGCGTGGATCGGTGAGCGACGGCCCCGATGCAAAGCGACGTACCAAATCCGCCACAAAGGCACGCTGCCAGAACTCCACCAGCGATTCGTGCGGAGCCACCAGGGCCGACGTTGCAAAGCTGGAATAGACCAAGAATTGGCCGCGCTTGATCCGACGCTCGCCGGTCACTTTGCCCGCAGCACCCCCCTCGCTCAGATCATAGAGCCGCTCGCGCACCACATTGACTTCCAGCCCCAAGATTTCGCTGCTCAGATGGCTAATCGCCGTCATCTGGATCAGGTGGGCAGCCATATTCTCCGCGTCCGACTTGCGCGCCAAGCTGTGTCCATCGCGATTGGTGCGCCCCACCAGATAGATGAAGTCAAAA
Organism: Caldilineaceae bacterium; assembly: GCA_020846635.1. Lineage (GTDB taxonomy): Bacteria > Chloroflexota > Anaerolineae > Caldilineales > Caldilineaceae > QEUY01. The sequence continues at coordinate 383,839 of JADLDO010000047.1, read as the reverse complement.
GGAGCATAGGGCGTATCCGGCAATTCCCGCTGCTCGCTGGGATAGAGCGCCTTGAACGACTGCGTCTCTTGGAAGTGATTCAGCTCCTTGAGCGCGGCATAGGCGTTGGCACGGATGCGCCGCCGCTGCAAGTCGGAAGTGATCTCTGCTTCCAACACATCGGGCAGGTAGAAAATACCAACGATGCGGGCGTTGTTGCGCACCTGGGCACGAATACGATGCACCGTATCCATAAACATGCCCGACCCTGTCCCCCCACACAGGCTGCTCACGACATAGATCAACTGGTAGTTGCCCACCACCGGGAAACCCCGGTTTTGCGCCGTTTCCATGTCTCGAATCTTATCCAGATTCGAGAGCTTCGTCTCCAGCATCTGCTTAAAGGTCACATAGTTGCGGAAGAAACAGAGCCGCCCAATCGGGCGTAGCTGCTTGGCCCCATTGTGGATATAGCCCAGCGGGATCGACGGGTAATGCCACCAGCGACCGATCTCCGGGTGCTGATCCAAATTAGCGATCAGGCGTGTGGCGTCAAATTTCCCCATATAAGCAAACTCATCGGCAAAGAGTGGCTCCTGATCCAGCCGGTTTACCAGCGGCTCAGTGTCCAATGCCAAGAGTTGAATCATTCCTGGTAGTTGGTCGCTGCCCCAGGCGTTGCGCAAGCGACGTTTCACGGCGCGCACCGTATTCGTGCCCATACCGCCAACCCCGACGACCATCGTCGGGTAAATCGTGGGTTTTTCAAATTGTGGTGACGTATTAGTCATAGGTTTTTGTCGTTACTATTCGCAATACAGTTCGTTTCCATATCGAGAGCCTCTCATTACCAACCGCTCGTCCAGGGATCACCGTTGCTCGGCTTTGATGCACTGCCCGCGCCATTCGCATAGCTGGCTGCCGGTTCAGCGCCACCGCTGCTGCTCCAGGCATTGCCAAACTCGCCGCTTCCCCAGGCCACTTCAGGACGTGTACCGGCGGCTGTGGGCAGTGCCACAGTCGGTTCAGGAACCGTGGTGTGAGCAATCGCCTGGCGTGTGGCTGCCACGGCGGCTTCCTCGATTTCATTGTCGTCAAAGCTGCGGCTGCGCACGCGCGCCATCACGACCAGCAAAATCAACAGCGTCAACGGCCCCGTACAGAGTACAGCGGGCAAGCTGTAGACCGGAACAACAATCGGCGCAACATAGCGTTGGTAAATGCTGGGACTGCGGAAACTAAAGCCCACTGTCTTTACATCATTCGGAAGCCCTGCAATCGCCAGTTGTACCTGTCCTGTGTAGAGCGTACCGCGCAGTTGATCGCCCGCAACAGCTTGCCGCGCAATCATCGTCAGCGGCACTTCATACAGCCCGGCTTCATTGGGCGGGCCGCTGATCTCCACCGAGGGCACATCAACCTGCTCTGTCCCCAACGGCGTCACGACCGTATCAGCCTCCTTGCCCAGCGTCGCACCAGTCCCCTTCAGCCCTTGTAACTGTACCACAAAGGGCGTCTTACCATTAAAGCGTATCAACAGCGTCTCCGTCGCGCGTGCGCCCACATCTTGCAGGTCGCCCAAGTGCAAATCGCCAGAGACGATAGACCATTCTACACTCGCCACGCGTGCTTGCCAATCAAACTGGCTCGGCGTGACATCATAATCCCCATTTGGCCCGCGCAGCACCACCGACCCCTGACAAGTCGCAGGCATCACAGGCCCGGCGCTCGTCAGATGCAGCGGCAGCACCATGCGTCCTTCCTGCTCAACCACATCGCCCGACACCAAACTGACATTGCTACAGGTGCTGTCAACCAGCTCAGCGCTAAGCTTAAAGGGCTTGCCCACAAAGGTCAGCGGCAAAAAGCTCTCCCGATCCAGCCGGAAGTTGGGCGACGTGTCAAAAAGCACTTCGCCAAAGTCCACGGCCTGGCTCTCCACCCGTACCAGCGGTCGAGCCACCGAGATGGAGACAGGGAGCGTCGCACCAGGGCGGATATTGACATCCATCGGTCGTCCGGCGGGGTTGGTCGCCTGAAGTTGAATCTCACCCTCATAAGCGCCTGGGCGCAGACCCTCCAGCCCAACCACGCGCAGGCTTGCCTGCACAGTGCCTTCCTCCGGCACATCTTCCACAAAATCCAGCACCACACCCGGCACTTCCTCGCCCGTCTCCGCATTACGCAGCACAATGGTGGCGGCGAGAGAGCCAATCTCCTCCAGCGTGCCGGAACCTAGCTCAACCGGCCATCCCTCGGCGGGCATCTGTGCCAAGTCCAACTGTGCCGGCAGCCCGCGCAGATAGACCGCGGGCGAGAGGGCAAGTTCAGCTTGCGCCCAATCCCCAAAGCGCACGTCATCCACCTGCCCCTGAATAATATAGGTGACTTCATAAGCGCGGCCATCCACCGGCTTGAAGTTTGTATCGGTACAGGTGCGCTCATCACACTGCATGTTGGCCTGATAGGCCAATGGGCGCGACCCATCGGCGGCAAGCTCCAGCACATAGGCAGTCGCCGCCAGCCCGCTCACATTCGCCCCGCTAAATCCCACCTGCAACTGCGCGCGGCCATCTTCCAACAGCCCCGGGTTGTCCGCACGCGGCAAAAAGACCTGCGCTTCGGGCAGATCGCTGCGCGCCTCCAAACGGAAAGCACGTTCCAATTGCAGTGGTTGGGCATCAGCTCCCAATTGCAGCCGCACCACATTGGTTTCCTCGGTTAAGAGCAGCGCGCGCGTATTATCCTGACCAAAGACCTCCATCGTGGTATCGCCGTTGAAGATCAACGGCTCATCCACCCCCGGCCCATTGGCGCGTGCAATCAGCAGCGGCGGCTTGCCCGCTGGATAGTAGCGCACCGAAGCCGGGCTGTTGGCAAGGCTGGGCGGCGGGTTGAGCAACTGTGGATAGGAGGCGGCTTGCACCACCACAAAGCCACTGGGGTCAACCGTTTCGGCGTCCCATATCCCTGCCGCCAAGTTCTCCGACGCCAGCACATTAAGGTCAATATTCGGGTCGTTGAGCACATTACTGGAGAGCATCGGCGCTTCATCGCGGCGCAGCGTCACCAAGCCGTTGCGCGTGGTCACAAGCGACAGGCTGCGTACCCCATGGGCATCGCGTGTGGTAAATTGAAGCTGGCCCGCCGGGTTGCGATTCACCACCAACGAGCGGTCGGGCTTCATCTGCGTGAGGATCTCGCTAAAAATCCGCAGCAGGTCTTGGGGAGTCTTGGCCTCGTTGAGCCCCTGGGCAAACTGCTCGCGCAAAAACTCGCCCGAACAGCCCGCAGAAGGATTGCACAAGACCACAGGGAAAACCAGCACACCACTCTGCCGCAAGGTTGCCAACTGATCGACAATGACAGGCTTCTGGTCAGCCACATTCCCCTGCTCCGTCGGTTCGCCATCCGTCAAAAGCAGCACATATTGGCTGCGTCCCGGCTCTCGCACAGCGCCTAGCAGATTGATCGCCTGTTCCAAACCCAGGTCAATACGCGTATAGCCGCGCTGCATATAATCGCTGGGGGGCTGAATCGTTGCCGCCAATTGCTGGCGATTGGCCCCATCACCCGCGCGCGTCAACGCACCCAGCGCGCCGACACCTTCCGCCACGCTGTCAAAGCGCACAACCGCCAGCCGGTCATCATCATCGGACAATTGCAACAGCAGGCGCGCCGCGCTATACCGCAGTTCGTCCGGGTCACTCGGCGGGTTTTCGCTTGGCGCTCGACAAGGCGGCTCAAAGGGGAAGCCTTCACGCGGCCACGGCCAGCAGGTTGCCATGCTGCCCGAATCATCCAGCACCACCACAACATCAATGGGCTGCGTTGGGCCGCCGCTTTCATTCGGCTGTTGGACCAACTGGGGCAAGAACGCAGCATCAGCAGGTAGCGCCGACAGCAGCATACCGGTCACAACCAAACCGGCAACCAGGGCCAGCTCTACCCACCCCTTCAAGTTGGTTAAAAATCTTTGGTTCATTCGGCCTTTCATCCATGCACAACAACCATGCGCCCACATCACCCGACGACTGGCTGCGGTGGCAATGGTGCGACAGGGGAGACCTGTCCGCTAGTCGCCATTATCGGTATTCCCATAGAGTACGTCAAAAAATGATACAAGGTTATGTAATCAAAGCATGGTCGCAGAAGCTTCACAAGGACAGCGCAATGGCTACGCCTTCCGATCATTTGCTCAACGTTATGCAAACGCACTTTGTTCCCACAGGAGAAGCAAACCATCAGGGAAAAGTAACTTCCCGAAAGACACCCCTGTTGCGGGGGCTTTCGGGAAGTTCATCGCCATCGTCATACCCCTTGCCGGAAGCTCCACGCTTCCGGCAAGGTTCTTAGTTCTCGCCATGCCCGCACACTTCCAGACGGCGCGCCCTACTCCGTCACCCCTGCCGCAGCCAGCTCCTCATCCAACACTTCGCTGAAGCTGGCCTCCGGCAACGCGCCAGGGATAATACTCCCCTGTGCGCCGCGCACAATAATAAAGGTGGGCGTGCCCTGCACAAACTGCGCGCCTTCGGCTGCATCCGACTCAACACGCGCCGCAATCGCCGGGTCGGCTAAACATGCGGCAAATGCATCCGCATCCAATCCCACTTCGCTGGCAAGGCTCTCAAAGACTGGGGTCGGATCAGAGATCGACCATGCGTCCACGCTGGCAAAGAGCGCCTCGTGCATCTCCCAGAACTTTCCCTGGTCGCCGGCACATTCCGCCGCAACCCCCGCGGCAGGTGCTTGCGGATGGATGTTGAGCGGGAAATGCTTATAGACCCACAGCACCTTGCCGGAATCCACATACTTTTCATCCAAGACGGGCTGTGTCTCTGTCACATGACGCAGACAGAAAGGACACTGGAAATCGGAGAACTCAATCACCGTCACCGGCGCATTGATGTCACCCCGGTATTGGTCGCCCGCCATATTATAGCCGGGTCGATCCGGATCCGGCTGCCAGCCTTCAGCAGTCGCCCAGAAGGGGATACCCTGTTCCTGTGGCTGCGCTTCGGCAGCAGGAGCCGCCGGCATTTCGCCCGCCAACGCCGAATCAACGACACCGGCGAACTGCTCATAGGGCTGGGCGCCGACTAACTCAAAGACGGCATTGTCGGCCTCACGCACAAATTGAAAACTCGGCGTGCCTTGAAAGCCGCGTGCAAAACCGGCATCCACACGCTCTTGCACAACCGATTTATACTCACCCGATGCCATACATGCCTCATAAACCGCCGTATCAACACCGGTTTCTGCCGCCAAGCGTGCAAAGACAGGCAGCGGATCGGGCAGTGCCTGCCATTCCTCAACACTGCGGAACAACTCGGCATGCATATTCCAATACTGCGTTGCCGACCCCTGGGCCGCTACACAAAGACTCGCCTCATGGGCCGCCGGTGCATTGGGATGCAGCGATACCAGCGGGAAGTCATGAAAGACGACACGCACCTCGCCGCTGCGCACATAGGCTTCGTCCACAGCCGGTTCGGTCTGGACAAAGTGCCGCTTGCAAAAGGGGCAGCCAAAGTCGCTGTATTCAACCATAACAATCGGCGCATCTGGATCACCGCGATAGGGAAAGCCTTCTTCCGTAAAGCCGACGGGCAACCCCTTATAGGTTTCATCGCCACCCAATGCCGCACCCCCAATCAACTCAGCGCCATCCACAGCAGCAACAGGCGCTTCATCACTTGCCGCTTCTTCGCTGGAAGCTTCATCCGTTGCAGCCACTTCGCTGCCTGCCTCAGTCGTGGCATCAGCCTCCGCAGCGGGCGCATCCGCAGGGGTATCGACAACAGGCGATTCGGGAGCAGCAGCGGGGATCTGAGTGACACAGGATGCTAGCACCAGCACCAAAGCTACCGCGATGACCCACCACCATTGCCGTTGCATCTTGGGAAATTTTCGCATCAAACCAGTTACTCCAGTCGGGCAAACGCCGCCGCAATTCGCAGAGCTTCGGTGCAAGGGCAGCATCTGACACCGCTACTCGGAAATACAAACCCATTCAAATAATCCGCTCGTAAAACCCACGCATAAAAAGAAGCCGCAACTAGAGCTGAAAATTTCGCCCGTTGTCGGCCACGACTTTCTGACTATAATTTGTCACAAAGCCAAGCAATTTATCATGCAATTTACGCCAACCGGCGCTTTGCAAAATATCCTGCAACTTCTCCGCGCTCTCCACTGCACCGATGGTCAGCATTTGCGGACCTTCGCCGTACATGGTATACAGAACTTCGTTTGGTTCAATACCAAGTTGCATGAGACGCGGGGCAAACTCACGGACAACAAACTCACTGAAGTCCTGCTCGCGCCCCATTTTGATGTCCCATTGCATCAACAACCGAATCATAGACGTGCGTCTATACCTTTCTTGCGAAACTCGCGCGCGAATTCATGAAGGCACGATACCAAAAGCACAGTAGAAATGCAACTTTAGCGCGATCAGACCAGGTTGCCGTCAACACCGCACCGATTGATACCGAACCAATTAACGCCGAACCGACTAACATCGAACATTGTCGCTCGCACAAACGATGTACTACACACAACACTAATTCCGTGTCTCATCAACCCACCAAACGCACCATCACGACTCACCCAATCGCTACGAATCATAATTCTATTAACGATGACGTAGCTGCCCTCGTAGATGATACAAAAGGGCCAATATCCAGTGACCCAGGCCGCGATCGAAGCCTCCGGCAGCATTGGGGATGGCTTGCCGCCCTGCTGTTCCTGCTGGCATTTGTCCAGCCGCACGTTGCCCAAGCGGCACCGCTGTCCCAAAACAACCCTGGAACCTCGCCACAACTCTATCTGCTCCCGCGCGATCTGGCTAATAGTAATGTCGTCGTCGATTCGCATATCGCCACATTGCGCGTAAGCGATGCAGGGGGCGATACCGCCGGCCCAACATTGACCGTCAATGCCCTCTACCATCTCCGCAATCCCGCCAGCAGTGAAGTCACACTGCCTTTGCAACTCTACCCTGGCGGCGATCAATCCCTCGGTGGCTATCAGGCGTTGTCCCTGATCCAGAACCAACAGCCACTGCTCCTGCAGCCGGGTGACAACGGCGGCTTTCTCAGCCAAATTACATTAGGCGCAGGCGGGGCGACAACGCTCAACCTTCAATATCAGGTTCCTTTGGGCAATGACAGCCTTGCCACGGTGCGCTACGCTCCCGCCATCCTCAATGGCTGGGCAGGCAATATCAGCCTGCGCGTTGAGTTGGAGCTTCCCAATTCCATCCCCGCCGAAAGCTGGGTCGAAATCATGCCCGCCGGCTGGCGTTACAGCGTGACGACCGCGCCGGGAATGATCGGTCTGCGCTGGCTCTATGACTTTACCATTCCTGAAGACCCGATCCGCTTGCGCTTTATCACGCCGCGCGTCTGGGCAGAGTTGAGCGCAGCGCAAAGCGCGGCTTCAGCCAATGCCGCGGCCAGCACCTTTGTGCGCCTCGGCGATCTCTATCGTGACCTCGCCGGGATCGCGCCCAGTGAAAATGCCCGCCAACGCTTCTATGCCCAGGCGATTGCCGCCTACAGCGGAGGACTCGCCAGCGCAGGGGTCGCCCTCGCCACCCCCACCGAACGCGCATCGCTGCACATCGGCCTCGCCGATCTCTATCGTCGCCGCCTCGTCGAGGTCGTAGAGAATGAGCGCGCAGGCTACGCCGATCTGATGGTGGACGAGATCAACCAGGCGCTTGCGCTGCTCCCCGCCGAGGATGGCCGCGCCACCGAACTGCGTACCTGGCAGCTAGACGGCATGCAGCTACAACTGAACCAGGCGCGCGAGCAGCGCAATTGGCCCGCAGCCCTCGCCATTGTCGAGCAAATGGCGCTGCTCCCTGCCGAGGTCATTGACCCCGCACAGATAGCGGAAGACCGGCGTTTTGTCTTGATCCAACAAGCGCTGGAATTGATGGAGCAGGGCAACCGTGTAGCAGCATTGGCAGTCGCCGGCGACCAAATCTCCGCTGACGCGCTCATCCCCCCGCCCCAAGCCGCCTCACTCTTTAGCGGCTGGCAGATCAGCCTCACGGTGACACCGGAGAGCATCCGCATGAACGCTCTGGGGCTGACCCAACCAGACCGCCATGCCGAGGCACTTACGGGGCTGGAAGAAGTGGTGAAAATGTGGGAAAATGGTGCAGGTGATGCCCCCTACATATTCACCCTGGAGGAGATCCCTGCGGAGCTAGACCTACAGAGCGGCATACGTCTCCAAATTGATTTCCCACCGGCAGGCAATGGCTTTCTGCTGGCGCGGCTGCTGCCACCGCGGCCAGATTATGCGCTGCTGCGCGGGCTGCTGACCCAACTCGCCCCCACCATCGAGCGTCAAACCGGAGTCATTTGGCAGCAGGTCGAGATGCGCCAACCGATGAACCTGACGATGGTCGTCAATGAATGGAACGCGCTGGCAGCGGGGCTGGAAGAACAAGCCGCGGCATTTGAGGCGGAAAGCAACAGCCTCGATGCAGATGTAACTGCCAGTGCGGAAGCCGCCTTGACAGCACGCTTGCAGGCCGTCAACTATCGCACCACAGCCGCAGAGTGGCGGCGACTGGCACGCCAGAGCGCGCTGCTCTTTCGCTTCGAAGTCAATGACCCGCTCTTTACCCGCTTCAAAGGTGAAACGCCAGGCCGCGCCTGGACAGTGACCGCGGCCGCGCCCTCCCAGACCTTTGTCTTTCAGACCCAGGTATTGAGCTTAACACGTCTGCTTGTGGGCATCGCGCTGGCCTTTGTCGTTCTCATCAGTATCGCCGGTGTCCTGTGGGGACTTTTGTAAGACTGTTTGGCAGGCTGGCCGCGCGCTTGTAGTCTAACTCACCCCGCGGCCTTTTCCTCTCGTATAAAATAAACGATATGGCAACCCTTTCCGCTACCCAACCCTACATTCCCACACGTTCAGCGCGGGCCCGCTATCTTGAGAATGTCTATTTCCAAGATGGCGTTGTGCTGACCTGTGTCCTAACCGCTCTGCTCTACTTAATCCTGGCAACCTCGCTGGATGCCGCCGGTTATGTGGAGAACATCTCGCTGCTTGTGCCGGTGACATTGGGCGCGCTGGCCCTGGGCATGCTCATGTCCTTTAGCCGCTTCGATGGCTTCTTTGCCCTCTCCCACAGCATGTTTACCGGGCTTGCCTGGATTCTCTATCTGATGAGCGGGCAAGTGACGACGGAAGAGATCGCCCCCTTCATCAGCAACGGAATTCCCGAAGTCCAGGCAACCGCCTATTTTGTCCTGCTGCGCTGGCTCAACTGGATCGATGCCGCCATCAACAACGTAGCATCCAATGATAACTACATCTTTGTCTTTGAGATGTGCTTCCTGCTCTGGTGGCTCACCTACCTAGGCGTCTGGTCGATCCTGCGTTATGGCTACACCTGGCGCGCCATCATCCCCGCCGGGATTGTGCTGCTGGTGAACACCTACTATGCGCCCGAACCGATTTTGGGTTTTCTCGTTGTCTTTTGCCTCGTTGCCATGCTGCTCTTTGTGCGTACCAATCTGGCCGAACAGCAGTTGCGTTGGCGCGAACAGCGCATCCACTTTAGCCCCGATGTGACCTTCGATTTCTTACGCAACGGCTTGGCCTACAGCGTGGTGGTCGTGGCGTTGGCGTGGATCATCCCCGGCTTGGGGCGCAGCATGGAAGTGCGTACCGTCCTAGACCCCATCAACCAGCAATGGGAGGAAACCTCCCAACGTATGAACCGGCTCTATCAAGGGCTGAATCGCCAGACCCGTCCCACCGCATCCAGCTTTGGGCGCACGCTTTCTCTCGGCGGAGCGCGCAATGTAGGCGACGGTCTTATCTTCCAGGTCAGCGCACCACGCGGGCGCTACTGGCGCGCCGTGGTCTATGACACCTACACGGGCCGCCAATGGTTGAGTACCGACGAAGAAGAGCAGAATTTTGACGAGAACGAAACCATCGCCACGGCAGCCTGGCAGTTGCGCGAACCACTCACACAAACGGTAACGCTGCTGGCCCCATCCAGCGGCATGATCTTTGCTGCGCCCGACATCGTTTCGGTCAACCTGCCCATTGCCGCAGGTCTACGCCCCCTCCCGGAGACGACTGATGTCGGTGAGCCCGCCTTTGAAGTAACCACCGCGCGCAGCCGCCAGGGGCTAGAGGCCAATGACTCCTATACCGTTGTCAGCGCCCAAACAATGATTACCGAGCGTGCCCTGAAGGAAGCCAGCACAGAATATCCCGAAGCGATTCGCCAGCAATATCTGCAACTGCCGGATAACTTTTCGCAACGTGTCGCCGCCGACGCGGTTGCTGTGACCGCTGACCGCGCCACAACCTATGACAAAGTGCGCGCCATCGAAACCTATCTGCGCCAATTCACCTATAACGACGACATCGCAGCGCCGCCACCCGACCGCGACCCCGTTGAGTATTTTCTCTATGACATCAAAGAGGGCTATTGCGACTATTACGCCACCTCGATGGTCGTTATGCTACGCAGCCTGGGCATCCCGTCGCGCACCGTCAGTGGCTATGCAGAAGGACGCTATGATGAAGAAAGCCGCCTCTATTACATCACCGAGCGCGACGCGCATACATGGGTAGAGGTCTACTTCCCCAGCTATGGCTGGATCGAATTTGAACCCACGGCAGGTGAAACCCAACTCAACCGTCCCAGCGGCGCGGATGCAAGCGAAAGCTCGATCTCGCCTGAAAGCCTGGATCCTGGTGCAAGTTCAGCCTTCCCCGAAGATCCATTTCTTGAGGATCAAATGTCCCAATTCCCCGGCGCACCGCTGCCCGAAGATGAGACCTTTACTCTGGAAGATGCCGCTGAGTTGACCACTGACAACTGGTGGTTTTGGGTGCTGGTGACACCCATTGTGCTTGGTGCCGGTCTTTGGTTTATCCGGCGCTCACAGGTCAGTGGCCCAGATGGCTTTGACCCTGAACATCCGCCCATCTTCTATGAACGGCTGCAACGTTGGGCCGCGCGCTTGGGGTTGAGCGGGCCTGCCAGCCACACCCCTTATGAACAGGCACAACATCTAAGCCGCGCCCTACCCGAAGGCCGCGCACCCATCACCAACATCACAGAACACTATGTGCGCTATCGCTTTAGCCGCCGCCCCTTGCCTGTGGCGATTGCAGCCACGCCCGTCCCCCCCGCGCCCATGACCGAGACGATCAGCGAGTCGTCAAACGGCACACTCACCCAGGAATGGCAGCTATTGGAACCCTTGCTCTGGAAGAGTTGGCTGCGCAAGTTCGCCGGTATGCGCCCGCGCAGCAAAGACAGCCGCTTCGCACTCACAAAGGGCGAAAAACCCAAAGATTTCATCCCCACCGACGACGAATCCGCACGCGAATAACGCGTATAAAAAAACCTCCCGGAAGCGGCCCAGAGGGCTCCCCAACTTCCGGGAGGGTGCTTTTTAACGCTATTCACATTTATGCTGGCCTACTGGCTCAACGTCAACAACGCGACCTGCGTCTCCTCCGGCAGCGAACTCTTGGTCAGTTTGACCATCTCTTGCGGTTCAGGGGCCGAAACACCCAACTCGCGCAAGAACTTGTCTACCGGCTCCAAGTTTGCCGCCCACGAGGCCGAAAGCTCTGGCTGTTGATAGTGCATCGGGATCACAAGGCGCGGGTCAAAGAGGCCGATGACCTCCACCGCGCGCGTCGGGTCAAGCGTGTCTCCACCACCCACCGGCACGAACAGCACGTCTACTTCTCCCACATTCAGTTCTTCGATCTCCGACTGGGTAGGAATCTCACCCAAGTCGCCCAGATGCCCCACCGTCAAATCGCCAAACTCAAAAAAGAAAATGACGTTGCGTTCAGATGGCAGATCTTTGCGTCGGCGATGATAGGTGGTCGCGCCCGTAATAAATACATTACTGACCTCATACTCACCCGGCCCTCGAATCACTTTTGGCTCACCACCAACCCGCTCGACGCCATTATGCCCCGGCTGATCATGACTGATGGTGAGAATATCCGCGCGCAGCTTAGGCAGTTGCAGCCCAGCCGTACGCTCATAAGGATCACACAAGACGGTAACGCCCGCCTCGCGAATCCGAAAACACGAAAGCCCATACCAAGTAATATCCATGCCAGACCTCACATCCGCTGAAATTTTGCGTATAGTTCTAATGCGCGTAAAAGTTCTAAAACATCACGCCGGAACGGAACATATGTTTTATATAGAATAACACAATTTCGCCCACTCTGCCAACTATCTACAGGAGTATCGGTGCATCTCATGGTAGGAGTGGGAATATGCCATGAGAGGGAGAGAATGTCTCGATTGCGCCTATTCTTGTGCCGGTGTTATGATAAGATACTGACGAGAAAGAAACCCACGGGGCAAGCCCATTCATCTACCGCCTGCCACTCCGGCATCGGCGCAAAGGTGCGATCCAGAGGAGAGTTGATTCCATGCAGCGCGATGAAATACGCAAGATTGTCACCGAGCAATTCTACAATTCACTGACCGAAAGCGGTGTCCAAGTGACCGCGATTCCATCCGGCCAACTGAACGCGATGGTGGGCGCGCTGGCGGATAGCCTCTTTGCTGCCATTGCCGCCATTGAGCAGGAAGGGGAACAGCCCATCCCAGCAGCGACCACGCCCAATACGGCAAGCGCGGCCACACCCACACCCAAAACAGAAGCGATCCCCTCTCGGTTCAATCTTGTGCCTACCCCTGATCGCCCTGGCCCCATCGACCCCGCTGGTGACCAAGCCGAGGAGGTGATGCTTTGGCGAGGTCGTCCCTATCTCAGCATTGGTACTCGCTATGAATTGACCTCCCAACGCCTGCGTATCTACCGGGGTATTCTTGGCAACCAAATTGAGGAAATTGAGTTAATCCGCGTCAAAGATTCCAAAATGAAGCAGCACATGGGCGAGCGGATGCTGAATATTGGCGATGTCAGTGTCATCAGTGCCGACGCCTCCACGCCCGAATTTGTGCTGCAAAATGTACATGACCCCCTCTACGTGCGTGAACTGCTGCGTAAGGCAGTCATGGATGAAAAGGCGCGCCGTGGCCTCTACTACCGCGAGGATCTCGGCGACGAAAACAACTAATTGACGTTACCGGCACCGGTTCAACCCAAGTTCAGCTAGAAACGAAATGTCTATGTCCGGCTCTCAGGTGGGTTCGGGGCGCACTGTTGACCTCAGCACCATCCTGCCCTTTGTTCTTGATGTAGCGCAACAAGCGGGCGATCTGGTCCTTGCCATGCAGGCAAAGGGCCTCCAAAACGTTGTCAGCAAATCCAACCCAACCGACCTGGTGACAGAAGCTGATGTTGCCAGCGAAAAGCTCATCCTCACCGCACTGCAAAGTCGCTTCCCAGACTTTGGCTTTTGGGGCGAGGAGAGCAACCAGCCCCCCACGACTGAATACTTCTGGGTAGTTGACCCCATCGACGGCACCACCAATTTCGCCAATGGGCTGCCCTATTTCGCCGTCAACATCGCACTGAACAAGGGCGCTGATACCCTCATCGGCGTGACGCTGGAACTCCCCGCAGGCCATCTATACTTTGCCCAGGTAGGTCAAGGGGCTTATCTGCGTACAGCCGGCGGACGCGACATACGGCTCCATGTCAACGACACCAGCAGCCTTAGCCGCGCCTTTCTCTGCACCGGCTTCCCCTACCATCGCACAGAGCATGAAGACAACAACCTCGCAGAATTTAGCTACTTAACGACGCGCAGCCAGGGAGTACGCTGTATGGGATCAGCCGCGCTAGACCTGGTCAATGTGGCAAGAGGCGCGCTGGCGGGCTATTGGGAAGGATGGCTCAATCCGTGGGATGCCGCGCCCGGCGTGCTGATCGTGCGCGAAGCCGGTGGTCAAGTCACGGAGTATAGTGGCGATCCCTGGCAGCTCACCAGCAAATCGCTGATCGCCACCAATGGGCAGCCTGACCTGCACAGAGCCCTGGTCACAAGCATCAACACCGCGCGCAAAAGCCTGACCTCCACCCTGCTTCCCCCCACAGAGCCCGCATAAAATCAAACAGGCGAAACCGATTGACGGTTTCGCCTGATCACATTGCATCAACAGAGGCCCTATTTCTCCCCCTGCGTCTTTTCGGCTCTGTGCGAGATTCCCTGCCACCCTACTGATTGCTGAGCGCAGGCAGGAACATCACCACCTCATGAACGGGTTTATTCGGGTGCGGCTCATCGACCACGACAACTTCGGACAAGCCCCGTACGGGCGACATCAGCGCACCCAACGCGTTGACACGACCATGCCCAAATAGATCATCCCGCCCTTCTGCCCCCAAATCATCAGCCCCCAAAATCATCGCCTCGGTGACTTCCTCCGCAGTCAGGCTAGGCTCCACACTCAGCAGCAGTCCTGCCACGCCGCTCACATAGGCAGCAGCCACACTCGTACCGCTCGCATAGGTATAGCCAAAATAGGCATTATTCAGATCGTGCCAAGTGCTGTAAATCACCTCGCCGGGAGCTGTCAGATCAACATTCTTGCCGAAGTTGCTCTTTTCCCAAAGCAGCCCCTTGCTGTTTGTAGCACCGACGCCTATCACACCCTCATACGCCGCAGGATAATGATCCTCATCCGATGCTACATTGCCCGCCGCGGCAACTACCACGACACCACTCTGGACAGCATGTTCAATCGCCGCGGCGACTGTCTCCGAGCGAATCGTCACCAAGCTGAGATTGATGATCTGGGCCCCCTGATCGACAGCAAAGAGAATGCCTTCGGCGAGCTGTGACCACGATCCGCGGTTGATATCATCCAGCACCTTCACGGGCATAATGCTGCAATTGGGGCAAACGCCCGCCACACCCTGCCCGTTGTCGAACGCCGCCGCAATCACCCCCGCGATATAAGTGCCATGCCCCTGAACATCCTCAGGCAGTTCGTCCCGATCAACAAAGTCATAACCAGCAACCACGCGTCCGGCAAACTCAGGATGGTCAGCATTAATCCCCGAATCGACCACCGCAATCACAATCTCTTGCGAACCAGTGACAATGTCCCACGCTTCCAGTGCCTGCACATCGCGCAGCCCGTAACTCAGCGCCTCGATGTTCAAATCAGGGTCATTGGGTACATAGGCGCCGCTCACAGCCTGC
Source organism: Caldilineaceae bacterium (assembly GCA_020846635.1). Taxonomy (GTDB): domain Bacteria; phylum Chloroflexota; class Anaerolineae; order Caldilineales; family Caldilineaceae; genus QEUY01. Next base: position 368,713 of record JADLDO010000047.1, on the reverse strand, counting down.
GAATCAGGCTCAACAAAGGTCACGCTTTCGTTCGCCAGCAAGGGCAGTGATGCGACCGACACACCCTCCTGCACAGGGAGCCGGATCTCAGCCACATGGATCGGCTGCATCCACCGCACCAATTCCCCACCCGTCTGTGCAATCAAAGCATCGCGCATCTCTGGCGTCGTACCGGGGTCAAAATGCACCAGCAGCGTTTGCCCTGTCTCGTTTTGCGGAACATCCTGGCTGTCGGGTGCTGCCAAAGCCGCGCGCGGCGTGGTGAACAGCAAACTAACAACCGCTGTCAAGACAGACAACCATGTGACTACAAAGGTAGAGAAGTCAGAAGTGCGGGTCATCAAGATCGCCGGGAGCAACAAATGGATGGTTTGGCTAAGTTGATTGGTTACAAACTCTGACAGTTTTCAGCGAGGCAATCGTTGGCGACTGTCTCAACTGGCTACAGATTGCCGGTCAGCACGTCAAAATCTGTTATCTAGGCAAATTATAGAGGAGAATCTGTCAATAACAATATACCATGAGGATATATCATTTGTGCCTATCAAAAAGCTGTCAGCTTTATGGGCAAAACTTGAAAGTTTGTATATGGCTGGCACAACAAGCTGTCATTACGTCCTTTATGTCGAGTTGATCGTTGGCGCAATAGGAGAAAGCAAGCAGGAACAAACAATTTGCACAATTATGTCGCCAAATTCGATGTCAATTGTGCATTTTCCAACAAGTGACCAAGCAATGATTGTGCATATCGCACAATGAAGTCACCACCGCTTCCTGCTACAATGGCAGCATGTGGGTGTACGAATCTGGGGGCAGACATACGACACCTACTCCAAAGGGAAACCGGCAGCGGGGACCTGGCGGAGTTGCAAAGTCAACTGGGGAGCGGACTTTGCAGCATTTCCACTGTTTTTCTTACCTCCTTTTTTGGTTCCTCCTTTTCCTCTGTCTTTGGGAGCCCGTCACCCCTCAAGGTGGCGGGGACTCCTTCCCCCTTCAAATCATAGGTGAGCTAGTTATTACCAAGCGCCGGCAAGAAGACCTTGACCTCACGCGCGGGTTGATTGGCAGGCAGGGGATCAGCGGGGGCAGAACCTGTGTCAATCTCGGTTGCAAGTTCCAGCGCCGGTGAAAGCAGCGCGCTCAATGCATTGACTCGCCCATGACCATACTCGGCATCCCAACCCTCTGGCCCCAAATCAACAGCGCCTACAATCATGGCTTCTGTGACCTGTTCGGCACGTAGGCCGGAATCCAGGCTGAGCAGCAGCCCCGCAACCCCGCTCACAAAGGGGGCCGCCATGCTGGTGCCGCTCATATAGGTGTAGCCATGATACAGATTATTGAGGTCATAATAGGTGCTGTAAATCATGTAGCCGGGCGCAGTCAGATCGACGTAGCTGCCAAAGTTGCTCTTTGCCCAACGTGTGCCTGCCTGATTCGTAGCCCCCACCGCAATTACGCCCTCCAATGCCGCGGGATAGTACGGCGCGCTTGATCCATAGTTGCCCGCGGCAGCGACAACCACAACGCCATTCTCCATAGCATAGGCAACAGCCGACGCCAGTGTTTCCGAAGGGACGTTCGCGCCCAGGCTCAGGTTGATCACACGCGCGCCCTGATCGACCGCAAAAAGGATCCCTTGAGCAAGACTTGACCAGGAGCCGATATTGTTCTCATCGAGCACCTTCACCGGCATGATCCGGCAATTGGGACAAATCCCCGCCACACCCTGGCCGTTATTCAAGCCCGCAGCAATCACACCTGCCACATGCGTCCCATGCCCCTGGTCATCATCCGGCTGGTCGTCCCCATTAATAAAGTCATAGCCACCAACCAAACGTCCGGCAAATTCAGGATGGTCGAGTTTCACACCCGAATCGACCACGGCAATGATGATCTCCTGCGCCCCCGTTGTGATCGTCCACGCGTCCTGGGCTTGCACATGATCAAATCCATAGCGCATCGCCGCGTCGCTGAAATCGGGATCATTCGGGACATCCATACCGCTCACGACCCAATCGACCTCGGCAAATGTCACCATCTCGCTTGCCATCGAAGGGAGCGACAGCGAGGAGATCGAGGCGTCCGCCATACTCTCCACTGGCAGCCGGATCTCAGCCACATCGATCTGGTGCATCCACGTCACCAACTCACCACCCATCTGCGCGACCAACGCCTCGCGCATTTCCGGCGTACTCCCTGCCTCAAAGCGCACCAAGATCGTTTGCTGTTGGCCGTCTTGTGCATCACTTTGACCGGTAGGCGCAGCCAATACAGAGTGCGAGGTCATTACCGCCGAAAGCAAGACAATCAAAAGGAAAGCCAGTCGCAGGGTAGTCAGTGTAATAAAAGCAAAGGGACGAAATTTTGGATTCACAAATCGATATGACATTCAACAGGCTCGCTAACCGGCACGCTACTCTAGATGACATTCTGACAGGAATTCACCTCATTCATCCGTACAGCCATCCTAATCGCCATCATTTTGACAGCTTGAATGATTTTTCCTGCCAGAATCACTTTATCACGCCGATTGACGCACTGCCATATCGAAAAGCTGACAGCTTTCTCTAGAAAAATGGCGCGCAAAACCAGGGTGCAGCGATTCAAGCTGTCAACCCTGGTAACGAGCGATGTACTTTCGAATGAATGGGTAGTGGAAAACTCCTGGCGTAGCGCAGCCAGTCAAATGCGAGGAAAACCGGTTTGGGGAATTCAATCTGTTTCTTCTAGTCGTCCTCTTCCAGATCGTCAAACAAGTCCCCCAAAACCTGCTCCCACACGTCATCCAGGGGCATAAAGGGGCGCTCTGTAAAGTTTGACGTAATCTTTTCAAGGTAGCCGCGCACATTGATCTGGGGCAAAGTGCGCTCCAACTCCTCGATTTTGGCATCGATCGAGCCGATCAGATCCTCGCTTTGGCGATCCAAATCCGAAAGGTCAATCCCTAGCCCAAACATATGGTTAAAGCGGCGCATCAACTCATACCACGCGCGGTAGTCATGCTCAATCCGCACCCCCTGGATCGAGGCGGAGGCAGGCGAAAAATCATAGGCGGGAACAAACGCATTGAAGGTAAAGAGTTCAATGTCAAAGAGCTTGGCCCGATCCACCAGATAGGAACCAATTGTAGCCCCACCCTGATAGTTCGAGAAGCGCACCGCATAATGCTCCATCTCGCTTTTCATGCGCTTCAAGCTGTAGCTGCACGACACTTCCCGATCCCGATCATAGGGCATCGCCCCATAGACCCCACCCACCAGCGCGCCCCGCTTTGCCTTTAGCGTCTGCATGGCATGAAACAGCCCGTCGGCATAACGATCCACATTCATATGCGGCTCCTCACCCGTAAAGATGACAAGCCCCTTATCGCCCAATTCCACATAGTGAAACTCGTTGCGACGGGCGTGAACTTCCTCGCTGTAACCGTCCTCAAAATGTACTTCGGGCCGCAGCAGGTGATGGGTGCCAGGGATCTGAAAGAGGTAGAAGCCTTCTGGGTTCATCTCTCCGATTTTGCGGGCGTTGGTGTGGGTAATCAAATATTGGGGCAGTCCCGACGAGACCGAACCCGCATCTGCCCACTGCTGCCACCCGGCGATCAGGTAGATCTCAGATGCGGTCGGTATTTCCTCAAATGTTACCCAATCGTTCATCGTCAGTTCCTCAACCCCGTATCCCTAATTGTACCTTCCCCATTTACCAACGCTATTGTACCACAACGTATGCATACCACCGTCCATCCCCGCCTCGCGCAGCCCATAAACCAACCCGTACACCCACGAATATCTACCAATATCATCGATCTTGTAATCGCGCCCACATGAGACAGCAAATTATTGTGCCATTTTACAGAGGGTTTCGCACTCTGGGATAAGGTATGATACACTAGCGGCTAGCGCTAAACTGCACCGGTAATGCGCTACCTACATTGTCGCCCTTCATTATAATAGAACCATTGTCGTCCATAAACAGGACCAAAAATAGGAGAAGATCGACTATGGCTCGTTTCAAGGTCCACTTATTGGGCCTGGTAACTGTCGGCGTAATTGTCATTGGATTGGCAGTCCTTTCCTTTGGGCAATTCGAACTGATGACAGCACAGGCCGCTCAAGATGATTCGATTTATGTTGTGAAGGCGGGCGACTCGCTCTTTTCCATCGCCAAACGGTTCGGAGTTACCACCCATTCCATCGCAGAGGCCAACAATTTGGCGCCTCACACCCTACTCTACAGAAAACAAGAACTGATTATCCCCTCGGCGGGCATGAGCAAAAATGATACCCAACCGGCTCCCGCAGAATCGGTTGCCATGACCGCGCCCGAAGATCAGGCCACGCCTACACCTGTTGCAGAAGCAGGCCCCACCGAAGCAGCGACAGAAAAAGGGGGTATTGAGGCGCAGTCAGAGACAATAGCCGCGGCAGAAGCCGCCCCTGCGCCCACAACGCCCGCTGTCGTGACCTACAAGGTCAGAGCCGGTGACTCCATCTTTGGGATTGCCAAGAAATTTGGCATATCAACCGATGCGCTGCGGGCAGCCAACGGTCTTGCTCCCCACAGCCTTCTCTATAAAAACCAGGTCTTGATTATTCCTGTGCCTTCTAGAGCTGCACCAGTGGCCCTACCGCTGCCAGGTGGCGCAGCCACCGAAGCCACAGCAGAACCCACAGAAGCTGCGACAGAAGAAGCAACCGACGAGGCGATGGTCGCGCCAACGGCTGAAGCTACGGAGGAAGCCACCGCGGCAGCTTGGGTCGAAGCTACCGCGGAACCAACCGAAGAGATGACAGCCGAGCCAACAGCGGAAGCGACGGATGAGGCCACAGAAGAAGCAACCACACAGCCCACCGAAGAAGCTAGCCAAGAATCCTTGACCCAAGCCACAGCAGAACCGACCGAAGAGGCAGTGGTCGAACCAACCGCAGAAGCCACAGCAGAAGCCACTGCCGAACCAACCGCTGAAGCTACCGAAGAAGCCATAGCGGAAGCTACTGCGGAGCCGACCGAAGAAACGACAGCCGAACCAACGGCTGAAACAACGGATGAAGCCGTGCAAGAAGCGACTGCACAGCCTACCGAAGAACCCACAGAAGAGCCAACCGCAGAGCCAACAGAGGAACCTACGGCAGAACCGACAGCCGAGGCCACCGATGAAGCCCCTGGTGAGGCTCCCAGTGCAGCAGCAGACATACTGGATACAGTCATCGCGCTCGGAAATTTTAGCACCCTGTTAGAAATGTTGGGAACAGCCGGGTTAACTGAAACCCTCAAGACAGAAGGGCCATTCACCTTCTTTGCTCCCACCAACGCCGCATTTGCCGCCCTACCCGAAGGCACTGTCGCTGGCTTGCTGGCCTCGTCCCCAGACGACCTCAGCCAGATTTTGCTCTACCATCTTGTCCAGGGTGAAATTTCCTCCGCCGACCTAGCCGATGGTACGACCCTCGTCACTGCCCAGGGCGCAACCCTGACCGTTTCCGTGAGCGATACAGGCATCAAGATCAACAACGCCAACATCACCATTACCGATCTGGAAACAAGCAACGGCATCATCCATGTGATCGACGCCGTACTGCTTCCTTCCGGCAGCACCGCAGCCGCGCCAATAGGCGCGGCTGCGCCCACCTCCACAGAAGCCGCGTCTGGTGACGCGGCTTCTGTGATCATCGTCACAGCGCCCGTGACCGATGCCACCGCGGCGGCACAGCTTTGGGAGGAGCCCACCACCAACATTGCACTTTTCTCGCCCGTGGCAAACGGTGGCTATCACAGTCCCATCGAGATCATTGGCCTCTCGCGCACCGCCGAGGGCACGATAGCAGTTAACCTCGTTGGCTCCGATGGCAATCTATTGGCCCAACGCATGACCCTGGGCGGCGCAGAGAAGTATGCCTTCTTCCACACCGACGTACGCTTCTATGTGCCGGACAACACCGAAGCCACGCTCAACGTCCTAGAGATGGACATGGCAGATGGTTCCATTCTCAGCACGCTGGAGACGCCACTCACACTGCTTCCCGGTCAGCGGCTGATCGACGTGACCAGCCCAGCCGTGGGTCAAGCGGTCTGTGATCCCATCCTGGTCAGCGGCTATTCCAATACCTTTGAGGCCAACGTCGTGTTGACATTGCGCGACCCCAGCGGCCAAACGCTCGCACAACTCCCCACACTGGGCGGCACATTGGGAACCTATCGCGACTTTGCCACCCCGCTGCCCTATACCGTGAGTGCCGCCACACCACTCCTGCTGAGTGTTACCGAAACCGACGCCTCCGGTCTTCTCAACACCATCGACGAAACCGTCATCCCCGTCACTCTCTACCCTGCTTACAGCGCCGCCTGCTATTAATCCGGTGACAGACAATTTCCTCAAGTGCAACTGTAGTCATTGTGCTTTGACGGAGTGGCTGTCACCTCTGCATGGGACGGATTGAGCCCATGACGAGAGGCTGAAAATTACTTCATCCCTCATCCCTTATCACTCATCCAGCAGCACCACCGGCTCCTCATAGAAGCGCACCTGTCGCTCACGCAGCTTCTGGCGTATAAGATCGTCAAGCCACTCCTGCTTGGCAGCCAGCGGCTCATCCGCCACCAGCTTATCCAGCGGCGCGTTCAGACGCAAAACACGCCCAGGAATGACAAAGCGTGTAATCCCCGCGGGTACAGTGCGCCCTTGCCTGGCAAGCGCCATGATCAACGATGGCGTGAAGTGCGGAAAAACAAAAAGAGCCGCCAGTTGCGGAAATTGCGCCGCGAGCGACCCCACATCCGTGTTCAATGTGCGCTCGACATTGCCCCAGCGTCCATACGCCTCCACCATCTGGTTCAGAACCTCCAGCCAGCCCTCGCGCCCATCACCACGACCTGGTGAAGATGGCGAGCGAACTTCCAGCACAAAGCTCTCGTTATCCACCGTGGTCAAATGCCCCAATGCGCCAGGAGGAAGCTCGCCATTCGCCGGATTCGCTTCCGCGCTCGGCGTGAGACACAGCCCATCCACAGCACGCAACAGTTCCAACAGCCCCGCCACGCTCCCCCCATAGACGGCATGACACCAACTCGTAAGCTGTACCTGCTGCTGATCAAAATCCACCACCTGGACGATCAGATAGGGATAGCCCAACTGTCGAAAGGCAGTCAGGCGTGTAGCACCATCCAGCACCACATATTGCTCCCCCTGCTCGGCCCCAACCTGGCGGGCGACAATGGGCGGGTTGATCAGCCTGCCTTCCTGCACCAGCCGCGCTGTCAACTCTGCCACGCGCTGCCCATGAAAATGCTCATGGGGTACAACCTTCTCCAGCGGAACCACTTGCAGCGCAAGCGTATAGGCGCCGGGTGGATGGCGCAAGAGTGTCATATCGGCAGGGTCTTCAAGCTCATAAGCCAGTTCGTCGGAATGCAAATTCATAGGTCAGCTTTCGTCGGGCATGGGGCATTGGGAGGCATGGAATGGGAGGAATCCCCAGGTCATCTGCGCGCAAGGCTAACATTGGCGCTGAGGCTTGTCAATCTGCGCGCCTTCTAGCGTTTTCCAATCAATTTGTGTATGATCCAAGGATATTATTGAATCACTCTCACCCCTCTTGGAAAGTACCCGTATCATCATGGATCGCCGCAAGGCACTCTTTCTTCTGCTCACCACAGTCGTGCTGTGGAGCACCAGTGGACTCTTTGTAAAGGTCCTCGACTGGCATCCACTCGCCGTCTCCGGCATCCGCAGCGCCATCGCTGCCGTCGTCATCTGGGTCTATCTGCGTCGCCCCCACTTTGTCTGGTCATTCACCCTCATCGCCGGGGCCATTGCCTACTTCGGCGCGCAAACCTTTTTCGTGGCAGCAACCACGCTCACCAGCGCGGCCAATGCCATTTTCCTGCAATACACAGCCCCCATTTGGGTGGCGCTCTTTGGCATCTGGTATCTGGGCGAACGCGCCCGCGCTGTCGATTGGTGGACGATGGGCGTGATCTTTGTCGGCATGGCGCTCTTCTTTGGCGACGAACTATCGAGCGAAGGCATTCAAGGCAATATCCTCGCCATTCTCGGCGGCATCTGCTTTGCCTGGATGATTCTCTTGATGCGCAAACAAAAGGATGGCTCACCCGAAACCATCGCCCTCTTGGGCAATATCCTGTGCGCGCTGGTAGGGCTGCCCGTTGTGGCAATGGCCTGGGCCAATGGCACATTGCCAGGGCCACAAAGCTGGGTCATTCTCCTCTATCTGGGCGTGCTACAATTAGGCATCCCCTACCTGCTCTATGCCCGCTCGATCCGCCACCTCCACGCCATCGAGGCCGTCTTGATCCAAACGCTGGAGCCGATTCTCAATCCCATTTGGGTCTTTCTGATAATCCAAGAACGACCGGGCCCCTGGTCGCTGGCAGGTGGGCTAGTTGTTCTCACCGCGGTCACGGTGCGCGCACTACTTGTCGCCCAAAGCAACCGCCAACCCCGCCCCCAACCCGAACCAGCCTAAATGCATCCCCAATCCACACAAGGAACCAATCCATGACTGCACGTAAAATCGTCCTGATCGGCGCCGGGAGCGCATCCTTTACGCAGGGACTTGTCGCCGATATAATCCTAACAGGTGACGCCTGGGATCTCCACCTGGTCGATGTCAACCCGGAAAACCTGGCGGTCGCCCATGGCGTTGTCCAGCGCATGTTAGCCGCGCGCCCTGCCTCCATCCAAGTCACTGCCACGTCAGATCGCCGCGCCGCACTGCCTGGGGCCGATGCCGTCGTCACCACCTTTGGCGTGGGCGGACGTCGTGCCTGGGAGTTGGATGTCTTTATCCCTCGCCAACAGGGCATCTTCCAGCCCGTAGGCGATTCGGTCATGCCCGGCGGCATCTCGCGCGCCATGCGCCAAGTGCCGTTGGCGGTTGCCATCGCCCGCGACGTGGCAGAACTCTGCCCCGATGCCGTCTTTGTCAACTACGCCAATCCTATGAGCGCCATCACGCGCGCCATTCGCAAAGCAACCGGTGTCAATGTCCTGGGTCTTTGTCATGGGGTAGTTCATGTCCAGGCGTTTCTTGCAAAGATGGCCGGGCTGCCTGTGCATGAAACGGCCATGAGCTATATTGGTGTCAATCACTGCACCTGGATTACCGAATTTCGCCACAACGGGCACAACGCATGGCCCCAGATCGACGCCATTCTCGCCCAAGAACCCCCAGCCCACCCCAAACCAGGCATGGTTCTCACTGGGGTCACTCCCTTTAGCTGGGAGCTTTACCAACTCTATGGAGCCTTTCCCGCAGTGCTAGACCGTCACGTCACAGAATTCTATCCTGCCCTCTGTCGAGAGAGTGCATACTATGGCATGACATTAGGCGTTGATGCCTTCTCCTTTGAGGGCACGATTGCCAATGGCGACGCCAACTTCGCCAAAATGGCAGCCCTTGCGCGCGGCGATGCAGAACTCGACCCAAAAGTCTTTGCCCACGCCCCCGGCGAGCATGAGCAGTTGGTCACCATTTTGGATTGCTTGGCAGGTAAAGAACAGGGCATCTTTTCGGTCAATCTCCCCAATCAAGGCAGGCTGCCCAACGTCCCCGACGACGCAATTTTGGAAGGGAACACGTACATCGACGAAAATGGTGTACGCGTCCTGAGCGTGGGGGATGTGCCTCTTGCCCTGTGCGACCAGATTGCACGCCGCGCGGCCATCACCGAATTAACCGTAGATGCTGCGCTCTGCGGCGACCCCAACCTCATGGCCCAAGCGATCATTGCCGATGGGGCCATCGTCCGCCCGCAAGCGGCCCTAGCATTAGCGCAAGAGTTGCTTAAAGCCCAAAGCGAGCATCTTGCACAGGTGTACTGAGTTCAATTCTCGCTGCCGCAGACTTGCTCATCTCAAAAGAAACTGGAATCCAACCATGACCAACGCACAAACTACACTCCCTCGTCCCGAATATCCACGCCCCCAATTTGTACGCACCGATTGGCTCAATCTCAATGGCCCCTGGCAATTCGAGCGAGATCCCGGCGACAGCGGCCTGGAGCGAGGCGTGCCCAAGCAGGAATTCAGCCAAACCATCCAAGTCCCCTTCTGCATAGAGTCCCCCCTCTCTGGTCTGCACAATGAAGACTTTGTGGATGCCGTCTGGTATCGCCGCAGCGTCACCATCCCGCCCGAATGGGGCGACCGTCAACTCTTGCTCCACTTTCAAGCTGTGGATTATGACGCAACGGTCTGGGTCAATGGCGTGGAAGTAGGCCGTCACCGTGGCGGCTTCACCTCCTTCACCTGCAACCTGGCTGGAGTCGCCCAACCCGGCGAAGAGATCACGATTGTTGTGCGCGCCCGCGACGATCATCGCCCGCCACAGCCGCGCGGCAAGCAAGCCATGTGGCACTATGCGCCTTACACCGTCTTTTATCCGCGCACCACAGGCATCTGGCAGACAGTCTGGCTAGAGCCTGTGCCGACCTCCCATCTCCAACGCCCCAAGATCACGCCCGACGTTGCCAATAGCTGCTTCCGCGTTGACCAACCCGTACACAATGTCCAGGCCGGTCAGCAAGTCCGCATCACCGCGCGCGACGGCGAAGGTGTGGTTGCGACAGCCGAGTGTGCCGCAACCACCGATTTCACCCCCCATCTCACCCTGTCGATCCCGGCCCATCGCCGCCGCTTCTGGTCGCCGGAGGACCCCCATCTCTACGACCTGGAAATTGATCTCTTGGATGCCTCCGGCGCGGTCATCGACCATGCCCAAAGCTACGCCGGTTTACGCAGTGTCACGCTTGATGGCAAGGCAGTGAAGATCAACGGTAGGGTGATCTTCCAACGGCTGGTGCTGGATCAAGGCTACTACGCGGATGGCCTGATGACCGCACCGAGCGACGAAGCGCTCATCCGTGACATTGAATTGAGTATGGCCGCGGGCTTTAATGGCGCCCGCCTGCACCAAAAGGTCTTTGAGGAGCGCTTTCTCTATCATGCCGACCGCCTCGGCTATCTCGTTTGGGGCGAATTTGGCGATTGGGGCTGTGCCGGCTTTGGCCCGCGCCATGACCACCAACAGCCCGGCGCAACCTACATCACCCAATGGCTTGAAGCCCTGGCGCGCGACTACTCCCACCCCGCCATCATCGGCTGGTGTCCGCTCAACGAAACCTGGCAGGGCATGACCGACCGCAGAACTGTTCTCGATGATGTAACGCTGGGCATGTTCTTGGCAACCAAAGCCGTAGACACCACGCGGCCCGTTCTCGACACCTCCGGCTATTCCCACCGCGTGCTCGAAACGGACATCTACGATTGCCACGACTATACCCAGGACCCGGAACGTTTCCGCCAAAACCACGCGCATGTGGCAGAGGGCAAGCCTTATTACAATCGCCACGCGGCTGCACCCAAGACCGAAATTTGGTCGCTTCCCTATACCGGTCAGCCCTTCTTTGTCAGCGAGTTTGGCGGCATCTGGTGGAATCCCAACGCCAAACCGGGTGATGATTCCTGGGGCTATGGCGAACGACCGCGCGACATTGAAGAGTTCTACAGCCGCTTTGAGCAGTTGTGCGCCATCCTGCTGGACGACCCGGCCATGTTCGGGTACTGTTACACGCAATTGACCGATGTCTTTCAGGAGCAAAATGGCGTCTATACCTTCGCCCGCGAAACAAAGTTTGACATGGCCCGCATCCGCGCAGCCCAGACCCGTCCCGCGGCCATCGAGCTAGCCCACCAAGAGGCCAAGCCCGTCGCATAGGATAGGAGCCATACGCTTTCCTGGTAAAGATTCTTTCCACCTATCAACAGCCGTGAACGCAAGCGATCGCCAAGCGCAATTCAACGAACTGCTCACAGAGTGCAGCCGCACTTTTCTCGCAACCCCCGCGGGAGAAGTGCAGCGGCTCGCCTATCTGCGCGCTCGTCAAAGCGGCCAACAAAACTATGCCACCGTCGCCCAACTCGACGCACAGGGCATCGACATCACCAATGCAGTGCTGCTCAAGCTCCTGCCCCACAGCGATACCGAACTCCACCGCGCACAAGGCGCGTGGATTCACAATGCAGGCTTTATTACTGGCGAACTGCGCCGCTGGTATGAAGCATCGGGCATGACGCAAGCCGGCGCTTGGCCCACCATCGCCCGCGCACTCTGGCAGCTCATCCAACACTGCGTGGCGAACCCCGCTGACCTGGCGGACGCCTGCCGTGACTTTGCCGCTGAACCTGCCACCAAAGGCTTTCAGACAAGCATGGTCACGCCCATCCTCAACGCCCTCCAGCCCGATCATTTCCTGCTCTTTAACCGCAAGAGCCGCACCACCCTCAACTATTTCACAAGCGCGGATGTTAGCCACACGATGCTCGACTACCCCGTTGCCAACGCCGCGCTCCAGCGCTTCATCGCCGAGCAAGCCACCCTGCAACAACTCGCCCAAGCGCTAGAGATGCGCCCCGGCGACCTTTTTGACCTGTTTAGTCATTGGCTGGTGAGCATTCGCCGCTTTGCCTTCCGCCCCCCGGCCTACTGGCGGCTCACGCTGGACGATGACCCAACGCTGTGGGATGAATGGCAGGACGGGGGCTATGTGGCGTTGGGCTGGGATGAAATGGGCGACGTGGGCGAAATCGGACAGAGCGAGTTCCAGACGCGCCGCGACAGCCTGCTCGACCAATACCCCACCTGGCGCAAGCGTGACCTCAACCAGCTTTGGCGTTTTGCCCACCAGCTTCACGAAGGCGACCAGGTACTCGTCACAGGCACACAGAATGTCGTCCTGGGGCATGGAACCGTGGCGGGCCCCTATTACTTTGTGGCTGAGGGAGGACTAGGCCATCGCCGCCCCATCGAGTGGGATGACCTCACCCCACGCCAGGCCGCTCTGCCGGATAGCCGCGGCCTGCTCAAGCTAAAAACAACCACCTTTACCGCCGCTATCCAGGCTCCCATCATCGAGCCACCGGCCCAACCTGAACCAGCCGCCCCGCTCAACGCCGAAACGACCTACCCTGCCCGCAAAACCAAAGCCCCTGTCACCAAAGAAAGCGGCAATGGCTATGCCACCCGCGCCACCACCCAACCCATCTACACCCTTGCCGACTGCGCCGCAGCCACCGGCCTCGACGAAGCGACACTAGCCGCCTGGGTAGGCGCGATTGAGCGCAAGGGGCAAGCCATTCTCTATGGCCCACCGGGAACCGGCAAGACCTTTGTCGCCCACCACCTTGCCCGCCATCTGATCAGCGGCGGCGACGGCTTTAGCCAACTGATCCAGTTCCATCCGGCCTATAGCTATGAAGAATTTATCCAGGGGCTGCGCCCACAGCCCGCCGCCAATGGGCTGACCTTTACGCTGCAACCGGGGCGCTTTCTCACCTTCTGCCAGGAAGCCGCGGGGCGCATGGATACGTGTGTCCTGATCATCGACGAGATCAACCGCGCCAATCTGCCCCAAGTTCTGGGCGAACTCCTTTATCTGCTCGAATATCGTGAAGCGCAGATAAAGCTCGCAGGCAGCGACACACCCTTTAGCATCCCGGCCAACGTGCGTATCCTGGGCACCATGAACAGCGCCGACCGCTCGATTGCCCTGGTCGACAATGCCCTCCGCCGCCGCTTTGCTTTTCTACGCCTCATGCCCAACCTCAACATCGTGCGCCAATACCATGCGCGCCTGGGCACTGCGTATCGACTAGAACCACTGCTTACGCTCATCCAGGAGATCAACAACGCCATTGGCGACCCCAACTTTGCCCTGGGCATCAGCTATTTCCTGCACGAAGAGCTGGCAGCGCAACTGCCTTCTATCTGGCAAGTGGAAATTGAGCCCTACCTCGAAGAGTTTTTCTTCGACCAGCCAGACCAGATCGCACCCTGGCGTTGGCCCGCGGTGAAGGCGAGGCTAGGCTTTTGACCCTTTCGCCCCTTGCCCAGATCAGACGCCATACCCTGGTCGAATACCAGCCCCTCTATCTCCCCGCTGCCGCGTTGGATGAACGTAGCGCCGCGCTGCTCTGGCAGCGCTACCACGCACAGGTTGAGGTCGAACCGCCTTCCTTTCGTACTGGCGACCAATGGCGACTCACGGCGCAAGGCTGGGCAGGCTTTATCCCCTTGATGCGCAACCTGGCGCTGGTGCTCCAACCCAAAGTGGCGCTGCGCGATCTCTTTGCCGTGATAGAAGTGGCCTATGACCTGGCAAGCCTGCATTTTTTGCCGGGGCTGATCCAGGTCACCAGCCTGCCCGATATCTACACGCGCCTGGCGCGTCTCCTGGCACAGCGCATCATGCAGCGAGAGCAGCGCGGCCTCTACCGCGCCTATCTGCCCATGCATGAAAACGCGCCCTACGTGCGCGGGCGCATTCGCACCGCCGAGATCGCCTACACACTGCCCGCCGCAACCATCGCCTGTAGCTATCACCAACTCACAGCCGACATCGAGGAGAACCGCATCCTGGCGTGGACGCTCCACCTGATTCTACGCAGCGGCATTTGCACAGGCGAAACGCTCACCCTCATACAGCGCGCCTATCGACTGCTGGCAAGTCAAGTCACCCTCACCCCCATCGCCGCCAATGCCAGCCGTGGGCGAGTCTACACGCGGCTCAACCAGGACTATGCCCCGCTGCACGCGCTCTGCGCCTTCTTCTTGGATCAAAGCGGCCCCGGTCACACGCTGGGCGACCAAAACATGGTTCCTTTTTTGGTGGACATGGCGCGCCTCTATGAAAAGTTTGTCGCCGCGTGGCTGCAGCGGCGACTCGCCGCCAGCCATCGCGTCGCCGCCCAGGTTCACACACCCCTCAGCGGCGACCTGCACTTCACGATTGATCTGGTGATCACGGCGGGTCGCCAACGCTGGGTAATCGACACCAAATACAAATTACCCGCCGCTGGCCCCGACACCGCCGACGTCGCCCAAATCCTGGCCTATGCCCAGGTACAGGGCGCGCAGGAAGCCGTACTCGTCTACCCCGCGCCCATCGCCCAGCCACTTGATGTGACGGTCGGCGGCGTGCGCCTGCGTACCCTCACCTTTGCTCTGGATCATGACCTGGATGCAGCCGGGGAGGCCCTGGTCACAGCCTTGTTAGAAACTTCCTGAAAAAACTCCGCGTCTCAGCTATGCCATTATCAATTTGTATGAACCTACCGACACGAACCGAAGGCACGCCTTGAATCGCCATCTCAACAACCTGACCCTCATCGGCTATCTTTTCATCGGCACCGCAGCCGTACTCATGCCCTCCGTCATGCCCTTCATCACCGAAGAATTCTCCGCAGTCGGCCTGACATTGGCGGCGATTGGGTTGATCTTCCCCGCGCGCTCTGTGGGCGCAATTATAGGGAACATCCTCTCCGGCATCGGCTCCGATCTGCTGGGGCGCTGGCGGCTCGTCTGGCTCTCCGCCCTGCTCCTGGCCGCGTCCCTGGCCCTTGCCGCCGCAACAAAGCTCTGGGTACTCTTTGTGATCGGCTTTGTCCTGATCAGCGCCGCCCAAAGCTCGCTCTCCACCGGCATCAATGCCCTGGTCGCCGATGCCAACCGCGGCTCACGCGCTCGCGCCCTCAACAAGTTGCATGCGGTCTATGGGTTTGGCGCTGCCGTCTCCCCCCTCATCATCGGCTACCTCATCGGGCGCGGGCTAGAATGGCGCTGGGCGCTGGGTGGGACGGGGCTGATCTGGCTGGTCTATGGCATCGTCGCCTATGCCCTGGGCGGCAGCGAAACGCGCGGCGAGGAACGGGGCAAAGCCGAAAAGCTCGACCTGGGGATGCTGCGCGATGGGCCATTTTTGGCGCTCTTTCTCATCGCCTTTGCCTACAACGGCGTTGCCACCAGCCTGTTAGGGTGGGTCGCGGTCTTTATGCAAGAGTCGGCAGGCTTCTCGACTTTTTTCGCAGTCTCCATGATCTCGGTCTTCTATGTGGCGCTGACCATCGGGCGCGTCCTCTGCGCCGCCTTTGCCGAGCGCATCGGCTATGCCACCACGCTGCTCATCTTGCTCACCGGCGTCACCCTGACCTATCCACTGGTCGTGTTAGGCATCCATTCCTATGTAGCCGTGGCCGGCGTCTTCCTTTCCGGGCTGAGTTTCTCCGGCCTTTTTCCAATGGCGCTGGCCTATGGCTCGCGACTCTACCCGGAACAGACCGGCACAGTCACCGGCACACTCAACGTAGCCATGACCCTCGGCGCGATGATCCCCCCCTTCTGGACGGGCCTCATCGCCGAAAGTTGGGGCATGCAGATCGCCCTGGGCTTCAATTTCATCATGGTCGTACCCCTGATCTTCATCGGCTTGTACCTGGGCCGCATCGAAGCCCGCAAGTCGCAAACCATGCCAGTGGCTACCTAGCAAGGAAGTCCATTGAATTACACCCGTCTACTACGTTTTATCCTGCCTCTCACCATCACCTCGATTGTGATGGAACTGGGCAGCCAGGTCCTGAATGGCGGCATGGCGCGCGTGCCGCAAGCAACCACCACACTCGCTGCCTTTGGCGTGGGCTGGGGACTCTTGCTTTTCCTGTCCGCGCCGCTGGTGCAGTCCAGAGAACTTGGGCTGATGCTGGTCAACGACCGCGCCAGTTTGACGACCGTACGCCGTTTTGTCATCGGGGTAGGTTGTATCCTAATGGCAGGGCTAGCCAGCCTCACGCTGACACCCCTCGGCGATTCCCTCATTGAAGACCTGCATGGCATCGACGACACACTCGGCGCAGTGGTGCGTACCGCTCTTTTCTGGCTCATCCCCTACCCGCTGATCCGGGGCCTCTGCTATTTTAATACGGGCTTACTTCTGCGTGTTCGCCGCACAGCATTGGTCAGCTACGCCACCCTCAGCAACCTAACCGTCAGTATTCTCATGGTCTTTGTTCTGGTCACGCTCCCCTGGGTCCATGAGCAGCCCATTCGCCTGCCCATCGTCGTCACCTATGGCGGCTTGTTGGTGGAGTTTGCCATCATCCTTTGGGGCGTGGCCCACTATGTCGTGCCCCAACTGCCCAGCCACGACCCCACAGGCGCACCACCCCCAAGCAACGTGGCGATTGTGCGTTTCTTCTGGCCCCTTGCCCTGATCATCCTCACCCAAGAGTTGAGCCGCCCCGTCATCAATCTCTTTGTCGCGCGCGGCCCAGACGCCACCAACTCGCTGGCAATCCTCGCCGTTCTCTACACGCTGGGGCGCATCCCCTATGGCTGGCTCAACGATGTCCGCAACCTCTCGCTGGCCTTTCGTGATGAAGCAGGCAGCCGCCCCTACATCCGGCGCTTTGCCGTGGGTTGTGGCCTCGTCTCACTCGCCATGATGATCCTCCTTTTTTGGACACCCCTGCGCGACATCATCTTGCTCGACTGGATCGGCGTACCCGCTGAACTAGCCTTGTTAGCCGTCGCCCCGCTCCACCTCTTTGCCGGCTTTTCCATCGCCGTCACTGTGCGCGCCTACTATCAAGGCATCGGCATCATGGAGCGGCGCACCCGCTCTCTCGCCCCCAGCGCGCCCGCGCGCCTCGCCGCTATCGTCGCCACCCTCATCATCCTGCCCTGGTTTGGCGTTGACGGCGCAACGCAGGGCGTAGCCGCGCTGCTGGCAGGCTTTGCCGTGGAAGCTCTGGTCGTCTGGTGGGGCGTGCGCGGCCGCGACTGGCTACGTCAGCGCGCCACCGTCGCGCCCGTGACGAAATCAGGGGACGCGCGTCCCCTGCTGTAATGACTGAAACACTCGGCTAACTAAATCTTCCTTGTCAAACAGGGGTATTCTATCGGGTGTATCTCAATTTGGGACAAGGCAAAAAGAATAACGCACGCAGAGCCGCGGGCTCCTATTTTTAACCACCGGCAGCCTCGGCTCCGGCAGTATCCCGCTCACCATCCAGAATCTCCACATAGCCCGCGCTGCCATTCACCCGGATCTGCTGCCCGGTGTGAATCTTCTTCGTCGCATCGATCACAGAGACTACGGCGGGAATCCCATACTCACGCGCCACAACCGAGCCATGTGTCATCAGCCCGCCCACTTCCATCACCAGACCGGCGGCATTGATAAAAAGGGGCGTCCAGCCGGGGTCGGTAAAAGGCGCAATCAGGATTTCGCCGGGGCTGAGCAACTCCCGCTGCGGGTCCAGAATCACCTTGGCGCGACCCTCAACGATCCCCGCTGAAACCGGGCTGCCCGCCAGCGCACCCGCAGGCAGCGCGGCATGATCATGAGAGACAGAAGGGATCTCGCCATCGCTCGTAATCACACGCGGTGGAACCATCTGCCAGAAACGCATATACGTTTGCTGTCGCGATCTGATGCGCTCGCGCACCTCTTGCCGCGGTTCCTCAAGCGCCGTGGCAAGTTCATGCCACGTTAGAAACCAGACATCACCCACCTCATCAATCCGCCCCTGCTCTTGCAGCAGTGCTGCACATTCCAAAATGACCTCGCGCGCTAAGCCCCGCATACGAATGATCAGATACTTGGGATGCTCGCGCACAGGCAGCAACGCCTGTGCCACGCGTACCAAACGGCGCACAAGCGGCGCGCGCACCACTCCCCACGCCCCCTGCCGCGCCGTCTCCACCAGACGAGCGCCTGCCACTTTACGCGCGGCGGCAAGCTGGGCATGTTTGACCCGGTGCGCGCCAGGCTGCGCGTGTTGCAAATTGGCAATGACCACTTGCAGCAGCGAAGCCGGTTCCTCTGCCCAACCGGGGCGGCTAATGTCAATCTCCGAAGGGCCGCGCATCCCATAGCGTTGGATAAATTTATCCCATGCAGCCAAAAACGCCGCACTGCCCTCTATTGTGTGTGCCGTCGCCAATGCCTCCCTGGCGTCACCCTCACTCAAATGCTGCACCAGCGCGGGCGACTGGCGCGCGGCATCCGCCATATCACCCACCATCAGATCCATCTCAGTCGTTACATTGCCAAAAAGACCACGACCAATCGCTTCCACATCATCAGTAACTTGGGCTGGGTCGCCGACCCTGCGCATCACGCGGCCCAGCAGCAGCTTCCCTCCCATACCGCCCATCATGTAGGGTGGCATTGCCATGGCTTTGTCTGCAAAAACCATTGCCATCATCCGCTGTGCCAAGCGCAACCGGGGCGCGCCCGCGGGTACTGCGGCAAGTTGCGCCCGCGCCGACTCAATATACGCATCGATCCCTACGAGCAAACGCTCTGCGACCCCCTCCGGCGGCAGCCACCAGAGCACAGCCTGCCCCTTTGCGAAAACGGGCAGCAGCCATCTGGCAATGGTCGAAAAGCGCGCGTGCCCGCGCGAACCCGCCTGGGTAAACTCCGCACGCTCGACCACCTCACGCAGTGCCCCTGCGCTCAACACATCTGCGATTCTCAAAAAATTCGGCAAGCCACGCCCAAGCAGCGGCACGCGCAGCAAAGAGGTCAAATCCACGTACAGACGTCCGGCGGCTGGGGTGAGGTAGGGGTTCGCCACCAGCGGATCCTTCCCCTTGCCAAAGGGAAAGACCAACCGCAGAAAGTCTATCCCCATCAGCGGCATTGGGTCGGTCATCACCTGCATATGGCTAAAGCTGAAAAAGACATGCAAAGTGCCATCCTGGGAAGCAGGCTCCGGCACTGGAAAGAGCGAGGTGATGGGCCGCGCCTGCACAACATAGATTTCTCCCTGGGCAATACACCACTCAATATCCTGTGGTTTGCCATAATGCGCCTCAATCCGCACACCCAAGTCAGCCAGCGCCAGCACTTGTGCATCGCTCAACACGCGTGCATGACGCGCCTGCCCCTCCAACCGCTCCTGATAGGTGCCGCCTCCTGCCTGGGGCCGGATCGCCAGTTGTTTATCACCGGTGCGTATCTCGACAATGGCGTGGCTGCGCTTGTCCACCTTATAGAGGTCAGCCGAAACCAACCCCGCTACCAATGCCTCGCCCAACCCGTAGCTAGCGTCAATCGAGACAATCTGGCGATGACCGCTGACCGGGTCGGCGGTAAAGAGAATTCCCGACAGCTCGGGAGAGACCATACGTTGTACCACCACGGCAAGATAGACATCCCGGTGTGAAAAGCCATTCTGCGCACGATAGAGAATCGCCCGATCCGTAAAGAGAGAGATCCAGCAAGCGCGTACACGCTCCAACAGCGCCTGTTTGCCGACAATGTTCAAATAGGTATCCTGTTGACCGGCAAAGGAAGCACCAGGCAGATCCTCGGCAGTGGCGCTGGAACGCACCGCAAAGGCATCTGTACCGGCATCATCTGTTCGCACCTCCTCCCAGGCGGCGACGATAGCATCCGCAATCGCCGCAGGCAGTGGTACTTGTGCCAGCTGCGCGCGCACCTCCTGGCCCACCCGCCGCACCCCTTCCACTTCGTCTGCGGCGAGTTTCTCCAGGCTGCAATAAATCTCCTCAGCCTGCCCGCTCGCCTGCATAAACTGGCGAAAGGCCGCGGTTGTGATGCAAAAGCCTGGGGGAACGGGAAAGCCAGCGTGGGTCATTTCCCCTAAGTTTGCCCCCTTGCCGCCAACCAAAGGCAAGTCACTTGCCCGTATGGCGCGAAAAGGCAGAATGATTGCCGTCATCTGAGTTTCTCCATCTGCTGAAGCTGCTGCCGAAGCTGCGGCTGTGCCAACCCGTTCAGGAAAATTCGAGTAACCAATTGGGCCGAAGCGTGAGGATCCGCAAGCGGACGATTGTAGGAATGGGGGCCGACAAAGGACAAACCAAAGAGCATGCCCATAAAGGAGAGGGCTAATTCAAAGGGATCATGGCGCTCCAAATTCCCCATAGCCATCTGCTCTGCCAGGTACGCTGCCAGCCTAGAGGCTGTGCGCTCTTGGGTAGACCGCATCTGCTCGCGCAGGACCTCACTGCCCTGTCCCTCAAACAACATGACCCGCAGCAGTGCAGGATTCTCTTGAACAAATTCCAACATCGTCGTGGCGAGCATGACCAGATCGGCTTCAAGGTCACGCGGTTGGCCGCTGGTAAAAGTCCGCAGCAACTCGCGTGGACGGCTGAGCTGCACAAACTTTTCAATCAGTCCCTCCCGGCTGCCGAAATGACGATAGATCGTGGCAGGGCCGACCCCGGCTTCCTGCGCAATCTGTTCAATCGTCACCCCGACAAAGCCATAGCGGCTGAAGATCGAGCGCGCCGCCTGCAAAATACGCGTGGGGACATCGGGGCGCGACAACTCCTCTGCCTCAATCGTCTGTTCAGCCGCGAGGCGTTGCAGGATCGCCTCGCGGCTGCCAAAGCGTCGATAGAGCGTCGCGCGTGAAACGCCGGTCGCCGCGGCCAACTGCTCCATCGTAAAGGCCGCGCCGCCATTCTGTCGCCACAACTGGCCCGTTATCGTAAGAATCTGCTCGTCTGTCATCAAACCTCACTATCCCAATCGCCTTGCTCATTCATCCACATTGACACAAATAGAGACGATATGATAGATAGTTATATCAATCGTTCCGTTCCTTGTCAACTCTCAAACGCCCCAATCAATCTTGGCAGGCGTCTGGAGCATGCCATCACCCCTCCCGGAAGCTTCCGAGCTTCCGGGAGGGTAAATTTGGGATCATTTACTTGTTTATTCGTTCGTAAAAATGGACAGAAGATTTACGGCTTCGGCAAAAAACGCAGCCAGGGCGCTTGGGGTGCGACAAGCTCCGGCAGCGCATCAAGACGATGCCAGCGCAGCGTAAAATTGTGATTGTCGTCGAAGTGGGTCCAACTACGGGGAGTAGAATCTGGTGCGGTGAGCCAGGCAAAGTGGCGGATACGCACCCCTGCAACCGCATCGGCAGGTATCCAGCCCAGCACCTCAAATGTTACATAGTGCGGATCGGGATAGCGATCATTTTCCGAAAAGCGCACTTGCAGAAAACCATCTGCTGCACGAACGATCTCAACGGTCAAGCCCCGGCGTAGCTCCGCCCTAGCCGCGCTTTTGACATCAGGAGTTGTGTAAACAGGTGTGGTGAGAGCCACGATCCCTTCCCCTGGCGGAAGTTCTTCGCGTTCCACCCCAAGCATCCCTCCCCACACCAAATCATGCAGCCCCGTTTCCTCCTGTGCTTCACGCAATGCTGCTGCCATTGCGCTTTCGCCCAACTCCATCGTCCCCGCCGGAAGCTGAATTCCGGCGGTTGGATGATAGAGCAGCAGCAATTCACAAACACCCTCGCGCTGCCCTATCACAAAGGGTGTGACCTTTTCAACCGGCGCGCCCAGCGGTGCAAGCGATGGCTGGCTCACTGTCCCGTTTGATAGCGCCGCACGTTCTCGGCGTGTTCCTCAAAGGTGCTGGCGAAGATATGCGCGCCTGTGCCATCAGGCGTGGCGACAAAGTAAATGTAATCGTGGTCGCCCGGGTTCAACACAGCTTCGATAGAGCTAAGACCGGGGCTGGCAATCGGTCCTGGCGGCAATCCATCATTGAGGTAGGTATTATAGGGGCTGATGACGCTGCTGTATTCCTCCAAGAAGACCGGCGTCTTCCACCACTGCCCGGTCGCCTCCTGATACCCCATCGCATACTGCACCGTGGGATCAGCCTCCAAGCGAATCCCCTGGGCAAGCCGGTTGAGATAAACCGCCGCAATATCAGGCCGTTCCTCTGGGATAACAGCCTCGCGCTCGACAATGCTGGCAATCGTCAGCACTGTGTATAGGTCTAACGTGGTAGTTCCCGAAGCCACAGCGCTCTCATAGAGAGGGAGTACCCGCGCTGCAAAAACATCCAACTGGCGCGACAGCACATCGGTAGGCAGCGCACCCACTGCGGGAATCTCATAGGTTTCCGGGAAGAGATAGCCTTCCAGGCTCGTACCCGCCGGACGCTCCTGCAAGAAAGAATAGCGGGCCACATCAAGGCCGGTCAGATCGCCCATCTGCGCCTGCGTTCGATACGCTTCAGCCCCAGCCGGGTCTTCAAAGATCTCCGCCTCGGCCAAATACTCGGCGACCTGCTCCAAGCGCCACCCTTCGGGAATCGTAATCGTAATGCTGCTCGACTCGGCATGTTGGAGAATCTCGACAATCTCCACCATCGTCATCGAAGGATTCAGGATGAACGTCCCCGCCTCCAACCGGCTCGCCAGGCCATTGACGCGCACATAGGCTTCAAAGAGCAGATCATCGGTGATCAACCCCGCGGCTTGCAGTTGTTGGCCGATTGTCCGCGCGGGTGTACCCGGCTCCACCTCAAAGCGTACTGGGCTGTTGTCCACGCTTGTCGGCAGATAGAGTTCATCTTCGTTTGCGTTCAAGTAGGTCTGTAAGACCCGCTCACCACCAGAGGTACTACAGGCTGCCATGATCAGCGCCAGAAACAGCGCCACGATTGTCCATTTTGAGGTCATGTAGTCTATTCGCCTAAGGTTTCTCTGTTCACCCTAGCCCCAGTTGGGGTAGGGCAAATTTTCGTTTCGGACGTGCAAAAATCGGATCGATCTCCAAGAGCTTGCGTAAACCGCCTTCAAGCTGAGTGTGCGGCGTATAGCCCAACAGTTGCTTGGCCTTCGTCAAATCCGCCACCAAACGCGCCAACCCGCCACCCGCCTCATGGTTATGAATCAGGTCGGCTTTCTGCCCTGTAATCGCGCTCATGGTCACAGCCAGGGCATTGACCGAAGTCTCCACGCCGCTGCCGACGTTGATAATCTGCTGGTCCACCTGGTTCGCCTGCCCTGCGCTGATCAATGCCGCCACAACATCATCCACATAGACAAAGTCACGCGTTTGATTGCCATCGCCATAGATCACCACCGAACCCTTCCCCAATATCTGATGCAGCATATGCGGGATCAGTGGGGCATGGGTCGGGGGCAGTGGTTGACCAGGACCATAGGCGTTAAAGATACGCAGCGCCACGGTCTCAAAACCGCAGAGTCGCCCTGCGGTAAAAAGATATTGCTCTGCCGCCACTTTAGAAACGGCATAAGGCACAGCCGGAAGCGTTGCCATTCCTTCGTCCACAGGCTGTTGCGTGTGATCGCCATAGACGGTCGCGCTCGAAGCCAGGACAAGACGTTTGACGCTGCCCACATCGCGACATGCCTCCAAAAGCGAGACAGTGCCGCCCACATTGACATCATTATACTCGCGGGGATAGAGGATTGAAGCAGGAACGCTGACCCGCGCCGCCAGGTGATAGACGACATCCACCCCTTGCAGCAGTGACCAGAGTTTGGGGAGATCACGCACATCGCCCCGGTTAAAATTGATGCCTTCCGCCAGCCGCGCAGGATCGCCACTGCTTAAATCGTCCAACACCCGCACGTAATGGCCGCGCCGCTGTAATGCATTTGCCAAATGAGAACCGATAAAACCGGCACCGCCGGTCACCAATACACGCATAGTACTCCTCATCCCAGTCCATGAGCCGCTGGGCCAGCAAAAGGTCGGCGGCTAGTATAGCATTGTGCAGAACCAGCGCCAACTAGCGCACCATGTCGCCGCGGTCGGCAGATTCGTTGGCCGAGGAGTCAGGGGGATCAGAAGCAACAGCACGCCGCAATCGAGCGGAGGGTACGCCGGCCAGGTCGTCGCTTGTTGCCACCATCAGCGCATTATAGCTGCGACAGGCTTCGACTAAGTTCGTTGCGGAGAAATGCCCGCCCGTCCACAAACGCAGCGAAGACTCGCCTTTAAAGAGACAAGTCACCACCTCATCAACACTCATGCCCGTAGCCTCCAGCCGCGAGACTTCCTTGCTCAGGCGCAGCAGGCTTGCAATCTTCTCCGCAATCTCCGGGCGCGGGTTGCGGCGCACTTCGCCACTGCTGGGGAAAAGCCGTTCCGGGCGCAAACTCATCAGCGTTTGCAGGCTGCCAATCACGCTAAAGAGGTCGCTCTCGCTCGGCCATGAGCGTTCGACGCCACCGACAAAGGCATCACCCGAAAAAAGCCAACGGTGCGTCGGCTCAAAAAGGCTGATATGATCGCGGCTATGCCCCGGCGTTTCAATCACGCGGAAGGTGTAGTCAGAAGTCCGCAGCGTGTTGTCCACATCATCCAGCGCACGCACCTGCTTGATCGCCTTCGGCACGCCCCAAACCAAACGCCGGTAGAGCTGCAGCCGCAGCCGCGTCGGTTCCTGAATGGTATTCAAAGCACGATACGAGGCGTAGATGGGCGCATTACGAAAATGGGCGTGGACATCTTCCAGCCCACCGATGTTGTCTTCGTGGCTGTGCGTGATCACGATCTGCTTGACCGGGACTTGGCTCAACACCTTGAGCAGTTCGCCAGATGCACAGCGTGGCCCCGTGTCAATCAAGAGCCCGTCCACCCAATAGGCCGTTGTCCAGGCCAGGGGTCGCCCCAAAAAGCCGCGCGCCATCCGAATTGCCAAAACGGGACCATGCTGCTCAACGTGGATCATCGTCTCTTTGCTCTCTGCACCAGGGAACGCACCACCTAACCAACGCCCACAACAACGTCATATCACCGAACCTGCCGCCAACCGCTCTGCGCCCGCAACAAGTCGCTCCACGATCTCCGCCGGGATCTTTGCCATGCGCCCTTTCAGGTCAACACAGATGTGTTCGCTGGAGCCGGTCGCCAATCGCTCGTCTGTTAGCGCATGGCGCACCTCATAGGCGAAAGCAACATGGCGGCTGCGTAAGCGCGTCAAACGTGTAATCACCCGTATCAGATCGCCAAAGCGCGCCGCCGCACGATATTCAGCGTGTACCGATGTCACCGCAAAATGGTGACCCGTTGCCCCAATCTCAGCATAGGGCATCCCCGCCGCAGTCAGCCATGCCACTCGTCCTGCTTCAAACCAGACAATATAGGCGCTGTGATGCACCACGCCCATCAAATCAGTCTCAGCAAAACGCACAGCCAGATCCAGCGGCACTGCCGCCTGCGCCCAACCATCAACACGTTCTTCCACAGCCACACCCTATCTAAGGGATGAAGGATGAAAACTCTGCCACCCTGCTGTCACCCCGCAGGGGTCTCTCTGGGGTGGCAGAGAGAGAGATGCCTACGGGGTGACATCTCTCTTACCTCCCTCATCCTTCATAATTCATCCCTCATCCTTTACATATGAATCGCGTGCCCCTCAAGCGCGTGGGCCGCCTCCATCAGCACCTCGCTCAACGTCGGGTGGCTGTGAACCGTACGCGCAATCTCCGCCGGAGTGATCTCCATAAACTGCGCCAGGCTCAATTCCGGCAGCAGTTCGGTCACAGTGGGGCCAACCAAATGTGCGCCCAAAATCTCGCCATATTTGGCATCGGCGATAATCTTAACAAACCCGACCTTTGCATCCAAAGCCTGCGCTTTGCCATTGGGCATGAAGGGGAACTTACCCACCTTGATCTCATAGCCCTTCTCTTTGGCCTGCGCCTCGGTCAATCCCAGGCTTGCCACTTGAGGATTACAGAAGGTACAGCGCGGCAGCATGATATAGCGGTCGCTGGGAATCGGCACTGTCTCGACCCCGGCAATCGTCTCTGCCGCCACAATGCCCTGGGCACTGGCGATATGCGCCAGCGCGAGTTTGCCCGTACAATCGCCAATTGAGTAGATGTGCGGGACGTTGGTACGCATATTGGCATCAATTTCAACCATGCCGCGCTTGTCCATCGCCACGCCCGCCTTGTCCAGCCCGGCCTTGTCCGTGTTGGGCTGCACACCCGTCGCCACAAGCACCTTATCAGCCTCAAGCGTTGTGGTCTCATCATTCTTCAGATTCTTGACCGTGACCTTGATGCCATTCTCGGTGCGCTCGACCTTTTCGGTGCGCGTGCCGGTCATCACCTTGATCCCGCTCTTTTTATACTCTTTGGTGACTTCCGCTGCTACCTCCGGGTCCTCTAGAGGCAGCAGTTGATCCAACATCTCGACCAGGGTAATTTCAGTGCCATAGCTGCCATAGACATAGCTAAACTCCACGCCAATCGCCCCGGAACCAACGACAACCATCTTCTTAGGAACATCCTCCAACACCAACGCATCGCGATACTGGATGATGCGGTCGCCGTCCAGTTCCAGCCCCGGCAGCCCGCGCGCTCGCGCGCCCACCGCCACGATAATGTTGGCAGCACTCACGGTGCGCGCCTTTGCGTTAGGTGTATATTCCGAAGGCTGTACATCCAGGGTATGGGGATCGGTAAATGTGCCATGTCCCTCGATGACATCAATCTTATTTTTCTTCATCAAAAAGGCAACACCCTTTGTCTGTCGCCCCACAATATCGCGGCTGCGCTTCACTGCCGCACCCCAATCCACCGTCAAATTCTCAAAGGTAAAGCCAAAAGTCTTGGCATTATGGAGCGTCTCAAGCACCTCAGCATTGTGGATCAGCGCCTTGGTTGGAATACAACCCCAGTTGAGGCAGACACCCCCCAGGCTCTCCCGTTCCACAATTGCAGTCTTAAGACCCAATTGCGCCGCGCGGATTGCAGCAACATAACCACCCGGCCCACTGCCCAGCACGACCACATCATAATCGTAGCTACTCATTTAACTCTCCTAAGTATTTTCTGGTGCCTAGCACATCATAAATGTGCTTAATACTGCCACAGGTCAACGCATCGTGTCAGTAATCTCGCGGCTATTACCGAATATTTTCGCTGTCCACTGCCCACCCCTGCAACTGCTCCACCACTGCGCTCATAAATAGATCGGCGCGTGCGCCATCCAAAATACGGTGGTCAAAGCTAAAGCTCAAATAGCACATTGGGCGGATCACAATCGCATCATCGGCGCTTGGCAAGAGCGAAGCGCCACCCGAACGCACCACAGGCCGCTTCACAATCGCCCCAATTCCCAAGATGCCCGCCTGGGGCTGGTTGATGATCGGCGTCCCCAACAAGCTCCCCGTCACGCCATGATTGGTAATCGTAAAGGTGCCGCCGCGGGTGGCATCCGGCGCAAGTTGTCCCACGCGCGCTTGCTGCGCCAGATCATGTACCGCCCGCGCCAGCCCCTGCAAATTGCGCTCATCCGCATCGCGGATCACCGGCACAATCAATCCCTGCTCTAGTGCCACGGCCACGCCAATATGCACCCGTGTCTGCAAGACCAGCGCGCTCTGCTCGCCTGTGCCATG
The DNA here is from genome assembly GCA_020846635.1 of Caldilineaceae bacterium. GTDB lineage: Bacteria > Chloroflexota > Anaerolineae > Caldilineales > Caldilineaceae > QEUY01. The sequence continues at coordinate 340,681 of JADLDO010000047.1, read as the reverse complement.
AAAACGGGCGTTGACCTCCGGCACCAGCCGCAACGCCCTTGCCGCTGCCGCCACAAAATAAGGTGTATAGGTGAGCCGCACGCCGCGCTCGGCATAGCGTTCCTTGTGCTGCTCTCGGTGGCGCACCACTGCCGTCATATCGACCTCAAATACCGTGGTGACATGCGGGCTGGTCTGCTTGCTCTGCACCATATGTTGGGCAATGGCTCGGCGCATAGTGGTCAGCGGCTGCCAGATTTCGTCCGTCGTGCCGCCATCCGCAGACACTTCGACCCGCGGCTTTGTCTCCACAACGGGTACAGCACCCAGAGATGGCGCACCCGGAAGTGGCGCGCTCGAAGCCGGTGCAGCCTCCCGCTCTGCCAGATGATCCAAAACATCGCGCTTCGTCACGCGCCCATGCAGCCCACTGCCCGCAATCACTTCCAAATCGAGTTGGTGCTCCGCGGCCATGCGCGCCACCACAGGGCTGACAAAAGCGCGTCCGGTCGGGCGTTCAAGCGATGGCGGCTGTCTCTTATCAGGGGCGACAGAAGCCGCTCGATCCTCTAGATCATGAGGGGACGACACAGGAGTCACCGCGGCTGGAGCCTGTTCCGGCAGCGTTTGTTCACCTGCGCTCCCAATATAACCCAAAACAGTCCCCGCGCGCACCGTCTGCCCCGCATCCACCATCACCTGGAGCAACAGTCCATCTGCGGGAGCAGGGATTTCCGTGTCGATCTTGTCGGTGCTGATCTCAACGATCGCTTCGAGTTTGGCGACAGGCTCACCTGGGGCCTTGAGCCAGCGCTCTACCGTCCCTTCTACCATACTCTCGCCCATTTGGGGCATGGTCACAGCAACAGCCATACGCGCCTACTTCTCCGTGATCCTCTGTCTATCTTCCGCTTGTGGGCCTTCTGCTTGTGGGTCGGGTCTTACTTCGCATCCAGTGGGGTGCGCGCTGCCAATTCTGGGGCATCCATCTCCGCGCTCATGTACAGATAAGAGCGACCTGCCACAGTCGTAAAACCAGCATGTTCGCCCGTCGGTGTCAGCGCCACGATATTCATATATTGATGGGCGCTAGGCTGCAAATAGGCAATATCACGCAGTGCCTCGAATCCCGCTTCCCGTAAGGACATCCCGCCCTTGAGATAAAGAATCACGCTGCGCGCCGTACTCGCCCGAATCGCCAACTCCCCCATGCCCGTACACGCCACCGCGCCATAGCGGTTGTCACAATAATTGCCCGCACCAATGATCGGGCTATCACCCACGCGGCCAGGATATTTCCAGGCAATGCCACTGGTGCTCACCGCCGAAGCCAAATCCCCAAATTGGTCGCGTGCCAGGAAATTGACCGTACCCTGTGTATCATCGCGCGGAGCAGGCTCCAGAGAGGATGCAGCAAGGGGCGCACCCCGATCCTGTAAGACAACCGGGCGTGTCAACTGCCGCGCCATTTCGATCAGATGCTCGCTGCTGCCCGGCGTCAAGCCATGATCCACAAAGCGTTCACGCCAGCGGAGCAAGGCTTCCTCGGTGCGCTGATCCGCAGGGCTCTTTCCCACTTCAGCCGCAAAACGCTGCGCGCCGCTGCCCACCAACAAAACGTGCGGCAGTTCTTCCATGACCTTGCGCGCCAACGTAATCGGATTGCCATAGCCATGCAGTCCAGCAACAGCGCCAGAGCGCAGGGTCCGCCCATCCATGATTGAGGCGTCCAACTCCACCTCGCCCAGCACATTGGGCAGCCCACCATAGCCCACGCTGTGGTCTGCTGGGTCATCCTCGGTGATGCGGCAGGCAAGTTCCACGGCATCCAGCGCCGCTCCTCCCTGGCGCAAGAGTTCCATAGCCGCGGTTGCCCCTGCGCGCCCGTTCTCACTCGCCACCACGATAGGCATCTTGGTCGCCATCTATAGATTCTTCTAGCGTGCGTTGTTGCTTATGCTTTGGATTAGATAGTCAGCCAGACAACTCTGCACCGCAGCTTGGAGCGGCGGCCAATCCACATGGGGCACTTTGTTCACCGTCACAAAGTCCTGCGCCAGAAAGACATTGTAGACACCCTCCAGCGTCAGAAGTCGCGCCGCCAGCGCATCATCCGCTGTGTCGCCGTCAGAATCACTCACAGAATCACCCAGCGAGTAATTGCGCGATGCCGCAAAGCGAATCCCCGGCAAAACAAACTTCAACGCGTTGGGATTCGGCGTCTGACGAACTTGAATTGGCTCTGTTGTTGGCTTCTCAATCGACATGCACCTAGTATACCAGCCAGCACGATACGGGTAAAATGCCGCGCCCGCATCCACCCTACTCTACTCTCCCGGAAGTTCGGAGCCTCCGGGAAGAATTTCTAAGAAATGACAGTCACTTTGCCACTTATTGTACAATCACACCTTCTAGTTATTTATATTGCAACAAGTCAGCTTGTAACTGTGAGCGGTTTGAGACTGTCGCCACATTCAGACATTGAATCATTAGCTCCTGCATATATAAATATCTCTTGAGTTCTTCTAGCTGACTGTTGCTCATGTCTACCGTATTGACAAAGGAGCGCTTATTGTGAAGGATCTGCAAAAGGGACGAACAGTATTTATTCCACGTTGCTGGTCTTGATGACTCACTTGGTAATGTTAATCGTCGGACTTGCTCCGCTATATCTGGTTGCGACGCATCTCGAGTTAAAGAGATAAGTGTGGCGTGTAGCTCCTTTAGAAAATCCCTTTTGGCTTTTCGCAGTTTTTCTGGCTTTTGTTGAATAGAACGTACTGCTAATGAAGTAAACGTTAAGGCAAAATCCAAGGCGGGCATTGCACCGTAACGAGTCTTAATGAAATCAACACAAGTTTCCCATAGAGTTGGATCAGGCTCAGATGGGAACGAATAAACGGGAAATAGGCAATCCATGACTATTACAAGCGAACCATCTACCGCATTAGCTAACGCTCGTAATCGACTCTGGGCGTCAATTTGCAGGACAAGTAGGTTCATAGTCAAATAAAGCAAACGCAGTTCAATCAGAGATATTCCTTTGGTGACTGATGCAAGCGAGTTGACGTTTGCGACACGTAATAGATCATGTGCTGGAGTATTGGTAGCTACAGGTACATTTGATGCTGTCTTGAGTCGTGTACAAAAATCATCGGCATTATAGAGCAAGCTTGCTACTAGAATTGTTACTTCCCTCCATCGGGGCTGGAATATAGCGTCGCGCATTAACCGAGTAAATGTCCTGTCCTGCTGGTTTTCAATGATGTACTTTGCCGTGAAATACTCTTGAAAGGTCAGATGTGAAAAGGAATAGACACGTTTGGCCCTTTCCACAAACAGTGCATGTTGCATCTCTATTGCTTTTAGTACTGCAAATCCATCTATATCCTGAGCATCGGGCGAGTCAGGAAGCATAGAAAGGTACTGCTGGATACTCCTCTCCAAGTGGTCCTGTTGAAAGTAATACTCTCCACTTTCAAATGCAGGTGCTGCAATACGAGAAAACAACTGTAGTTTACGATTGATAGACAAGTTTCTGTAGACTTCGTCTCGCAGTATGTTGCGTGAGGCATCCCATCGACGGAGTAGTGCATCTAGTGCGTCCTGGTACAATTCTGCTCGGCGCTTGGGGAACTGCATAGAGTCTTCAAAGGCAACGCAGAGCATCGAAAGAAGTAGGGGAACAGAGCAAAGTTCCCGCAGAGACTGATTATCGTCACGATAAAGTTCGTCAATAAATGCAGCGCGCTTTATGGGATTTTCAGAGAACCACTTCTCAACGAATTTGTGTACTTGCTCTCTTGAAAAATCAGCAATTTCCACATCGCGAAATCCGGTGAAATGCTTGTCTGTTGCAGCAATTCGGCACGTTATCAAGATCTGACACTTGCTGTACTTCCTGAGGAAAGTGTCAACTTCCGACATTAACCTATTTCTCTTATTTCCTTCTTGATTGACCTCGTCAAGTCCATCGAAAAGAACAATAGCTTTACCTGATTCCAACAGGAGATCGATAAATGTTTCTGCATTTGGAAAATTACAAACCTCAAATTGCTTGATAATAAATGGCATCAATGGTACGTCACCGCTATCCGCCCATTCTTTCATTGAAACAAAGATAGGTGTTCTCGATAGGTTTCCGTTAAGAGCTTGCAACGTAATATGCTTTAGGAAGGTAGTCTTACCCGCACCAGGTTTCCCCAATATGAACAGGTTTTGAGACTCCTGTACCATCCTAACGCCGTTTTCACGGGGAAGATTATTCTGCCCTAATTCAAAACGATCCTGTGTCTTTCTTCGTAAATACTCAATCCCATGTGTTCTACGAGAACTGAGATCTCCAAGAATAAGAACATCGGTATAAATATCTTCCAATGACACCGGAACTGATTTACCCAGAATACGGACTGTAGTATGCTGCTCGGCAAGACTCCTTTTGTAACTATTTTCTGCACTTGGCCAGTTGACACGGTCCCATCCTGCCTTCATATGATCTTGGATATTCTCCGTAGCCGTCTTTCCAATCGTCTCCCATATCCACTGAGAACTAGCGGCAATTATTGCAGCGATAATCTCTGGTTCCGCAGCCATCACGTATCTATCCTCTGCATACAATGTGGTAACGTGGAAGCATCTCACGTCCCTAGCTAACCAAAAGGCTCCATAATGATCTTCTGCACAACCGCGCTCACCCACCGTTCCTGCTCATTGCGTAGTTGACGCGTGTCACCCGATGCAAAAACATCAACTACCCGTAGCTGCTCAAAGCCTTCCAAAAATGACCGCAGCGAATTTTCTGTGAAGTCAGTAAATTGTCGTTCGCCGCGCCGCTTTTCACCTTCGCCATACTTAAAGGACATAGACCAGTAGCCGCTGGGCTTTAAGGCTGCGATAAAGCGCGCAAAAACTTGGGGCAGCTCTGCCAACGGCACATGCAGCAGCGACGCGCAGGCCCAAATCCCGCCAAATTCCTCCACATAATCCATTTCCTGAAAGCGGAGCAGGCGCACTTTCTGCCCACTGAACTGCTCTGCCAACGCAACCATCTCCGGCGTAGCATCAAAGGCTGTCACTGTGTAGCCCCGCTCAGTAAACGCTTTGGTATCGCGCCCAGAGCCACACCCTGCATCGAGAATGTGCGCGCCCGCGGGCAATAGGGGCAAAAAGGGAGCGTAGAGTTTTTCAACATTTTCATACGCTGTGCGGTCAAAAAACGCTTGTGCGTTCTTACGATAAAAAGCTCGGTTATCAATCATGGCTCAATCGCTCTGCTACCAGTTCAGCGATATCTTTCACCACCATCGTGTTCCCCGCCTTTGTCGCCGCATCCGTCAGCATCGTCATGCAGAAGGGGCAGCCCACTGCCAGCGTCGTAGCGCCCGTCGCCGCCGCTTCCTGAAAGCGCGCCTGATTGACCGCCTGATCGCCAGGTTCCTCCTCCTTCCACATCTGCGCCCCCCCTGCCCCACAGCAGAACGATTGGCGACCATGCCGCGGCATCTCCACCAGGGGCATCTCTGCCCCCGTCACCTCTGCCAGCACCGCGCGCGGCGCATCCACAATGCCATTGTGCCGCCCCAAATAGCAGGGGTCATGGAAGGTGATCGTATCGCTCTCCCCGTTGGACTGCACGCTGATCTTCTTCGCCGCCACCAATTCCGAAAGCAATTGCGTATGGTGGATCACCTCGTAGTTGCCGCCAAACTGCGGATATTCCTTGCCCAACGTGTGGAGACAGTGGGGACAGGTCGTAACAATGCGCTTGGGCTGCACCTCGTTGAGCATCTCGATATTGGCCTGCGCCATCTCATAAAACAGATACTCGTTGCCGGCGCGCCGCGCCGAATCTCCCGTACACCGTTCCGATTCCCCCAACACTGCATAGTTCAAGCCCGCCGCCTGCAACACCTGGGCAAAGGCGCGCGCCGTGGCTTGCGCGCGCGGGTCATAGGCGGGCGCACAGCCCACCCACCAAAGAAGCTCCGGCTCCGGGTTCTCGTCAATCGTAGGCACATCGACCCCTTCCGCCCATTTCAGCCGGTCGCCAGGGCGCAGATTCCACGGATTGCCGTTGCGCTCCATACCCCGGAACGCGCCCTTGAGTTGGGCCGGGAAGTCATTCTCCACCAGCACTTGATGGCGGCGCATATAGAGCAGGTCGAACATCGGCTCATTGCCTACCGGGCAAATATCCACACACGCGCCACAGGCAGTACATGCCCACAGCGCCGATTCAGTCGTCGCAAAGTCCAGCAAGCGAAACGCAGAAGCCTGCCCCGCGCTCAATTCGTCCAAATGTTCATTCAAGTAAAGGCGCTTATTCACCTCCAACGCCGAGGGCGAAAGCTCCTTGCCCGTCACATAGGCAGGGCAGACATCTTGGCAGCGATTGCACATGATACAGGCATAGGCATCCACCAAGTGCGTCCAGGGCAGATCTTCAAGCTTCGCCACACCAAACTCGTCGCCCGCTTCGTCGCTAAAATCCTCTGGAGCCAGCGCGCCCAGCGACGTGCGCTCCGGTTTGGTCAGGAAATTCACCCCCGCCATGATCAGATGGAAATGCTTGGAATAGGGGAAGTAGGGAATAAAGAGCAGAACCAGCCCCAGCGCCACCCACCAGCCCACATGATGCCCCCCTTCCAGCGCGGCAGGGCTCCACCCGGCCCACGCTTGTGCCAAAAGCGTGCTCACCGGGCGAAAGAAGTCATTGCCTTCCAACGCCACAGCAAAGCTCTCACCGATCAGCCGGAACCCTACATGCGCCAGAATAAAGAGCCCCACGATCAGCGAATCGCGCCGGATCGCCCCCTTTTCCACCGCTTCGACCAGCTTTACATTGGGGTGGTAGCCCAAAACCGGACTTCTAAAGACAAAGCGCCGCAGCAAAAAGTAGACCATCCCCACCAACACCGTCGTCGTAAACAGATCCGCCAAGAGCCGGTACAGATCGCCCAAGATCCCTTCACCCAAAAAGGTGATGGGAAAGAAGCCCTGCACCAGATCGCCCAAGTTAACCAGGAAGTAAAAGGTAAAGCCCCAAGCAATCATGGCATGGAAGACACTCGTAAGGCGGCGGCTCTTCCAGATCGATGCTTCGCTCAACCAGAGGGCCAGCGCCTTCACCGCCCGCCCCCCCAATGTCGCCAACGACGGTACTTCGCCCTTGCCGCGGCGAATCACGCGGGCGACCATTCCAAAAGTAATCACGGTATAGCTCAGAGAAGCGGCTGTCAGGAAAAGAAAGAGGAGTTTTTCGACAAGCGTCAGCATTAGGACCTCAAAGGAAGTTCGGTTCTTAGGATGCCACTTGAGAACTCATGAGTGTCTTTGTGTGGCAACAATTTGTGTGGCGAGAAGATAATTCCCCACCATTATACACGGCTCACCCCCTCTGGTCACTTGGCAAACCAGCCTTAACCTATCGCCAGGTGTGCCTTGCCGGTAGTCCCCGATAGGTAGAAAGAGGCGACAGGAGACGCTATGATAGAACTACTCATTCTTGGCTATGGTGTATATATTGCACTTTGAACATGCGTTGCGTCGAATCCGACCGCTGGCGCAGGGCCAGAATGGTTTCTAGGATCAAAAGGAGAAGATGACCATGAGCGGTGCCTATCGTCAGAATGTCGAGACTGAAGGAAGGACTCGCGTCCCCCACGGCTTGCAAGAGCATACCTACCCGCCCAATCGCCAGATACAGTCTGAAGGAATGGACGATCTCCAGCGTTGGGTGGCAGGCATCGGAGGAGCGGCGCTCCTTTGGTACGGACTGCGCCAGCATAGCGCGGCCCGCTGGCCCCTCGCCGCACTGGGCGCGGGATTGGTCTACCAGGGCGCATCCGGCAACAACCTGCTCGATTATGTGCCGGTTGCTAACGAGATACCCATCGTCAACCAGTTGACGAGCAATGAGCCCACTCAACTGCGTATTCGCAAGTCAATGACCGTCAACCGTCCCGCTTCCGAACTCTACAACTACTGGCGCAACCTGGAGAATCTGCCAAACTTCATGACCCATGTCAAATCAGTCCAAAAGTTGGACGAAAAACGCTCGCATTGGGTGGTGAATGTTGTACAGGGAATTGAGATGGAATGGGACGCCGAAATCACAGAGGATCGCCCCAACGAGATGATCGCGTGGCAGACACTCCCCGATGCGACCCTACAGAATCGCGGCTATGTGAAGTTTATTCCCGTGAGCCGCGGCACCGAAGTCAGTGTTTCCATCGAGTATGACCCACCCGGCGCAGCCATCGGACAGATGGCGGGGCGCATGGTCAAGTTTATCGCTGAACAGCAGATCAAAAAGGAGATCCACAACTTCAAACGCATCATGGAGACAGGCGAAGTAATCACGACCGAAGGACAACCCTCCGGTCGCCAGGACGCGGAGGATCAACAAGAAAGGCACTCCCAAAGAGGGTTCCAACAGACATCATCCCAACAGACCGTCTGGCAATAACCGCAGAGAAAAACAGCCACCCCAAGAGCGATCTACACTCTTGGGGTGGCTGTTCTTTTGCAGATCACCCTAAGCCTAAATGATGCGTACTTCCGGTTCAGGCACGTAGGCCGCCACGCTGATCAGCGCCGCGACCACGCGCGCCAGTTGGCGGAAGGCAATCGCACCAGGGCTGTCAGGGGCATCAATCACAATGGGCCTGCCCGAATCTCCACCCATGCGAATCCGCGGGTCAAGCTCGATGGAGGCTAGATAGTCGACGCCCATCAGTTTCGCCGCATCCTTGCCGCCTCCGGTGCCAAAGACCTCACCGCTCATGTTCTCGACCACGCCCAAAATGGGCACCTCCAGCCGCTTAAAGGCAGCCGCCCCACGGCGAGCATCCGCCACTGCCACTGCTTGCGGGCCGGTGACAATAATGCCGCCCGTTAAGGGCGCGCTCTGCGCCAAGCTCAACTGCGCGTCACCCGTACCAGGGGGCAGGTCAACAATCAAATAATCCAGTTCGCCCCAACGCACATCCGTAAACAACTGTTGGATCGCCTTATGCAGCATCGGCCCGCGCCAAACCACCGCTTCCCCTTCGGGCATCAAAAAGCCCATGCTGATCACCTGGACGCCATAGGCCTCCAGCGGCACCATCTTCTGATTCTCAATGTGCGGCTTGCCCGACAGGCCAAACATGATCGGGATGTTGGGGCCATAAATATCGGCATCCAGCACGCCCACCTTTGCCCCCTCCAGCGCCAAACTCACCGCCAGATTGGTGCTGACAGTGCTCTTTCCCACGCCCCCCTTGCCGGAGGCAACGGCAATGATGTTCTTAACGGGGATATTGAGCTTGCCAATGATCCGTTGGTCGGTACGCACTTGCGCATCAAAGCGCACCTGCACCTGATCCACGCCGGGAACCATCTGCTTGACAGCAGCGATGCTCTCATTCTCCATCTTCGTGCGCAGCGGGCAGGCGGGAGTCGTCAACATAATCGTAAAGCCCACATTATTGCCGCTGATCGTGATATCACGGATCATGTTCAAGCTCACCAGGTCACGGTGCAGTTCCGGCTCCTGAACTGTACTGAGAGCTTGAAGAATCGCTGTTTCGGTAACGCCATCCGAGCTTTTCTTGCCAAACATCACTTTATTCCTTTATCTTAGGCACCTATTCAAAGCAATCGAGTTCGCCCAATTGCAAAATTTTCTAGAAAACAGTTCTTATCCTAATGATTCTACTGGTCATTCTAACCAATATTCCCATCTTAGCACTTAATCTGGCTTAAGTTGTGACCTGAGTCGCTAACTGGTCATTTGCCGGTTGAACCATGCCGGCTCTCACATCTTCCACAATCATCTTCGCCACATCGCGCCCAATCTCTACCGCATAATTCGTCCCCCGATCCCACGGGTAGACCTGGCTCATGGAGGCAAAGTAAAGCCCCGGCAGCGGCGTACGCAGATCCGGGATCATCGCGGCATAGCCCACAGGCGGCACAGGCTGGGCATACTTCGCCTTGTGCGTCCACGCCCCGCTGATCCAGTCCGGGTGGAAGTCCGGGTTGAACTTCGTCAGATGCGGCACAAACTCGGCCAACAGCGCATCCACATCCATCTCAAAATAGCGATGGTCGGGGTCAAGATAGTCACCGAGATAGATCAGGTGGTCGCCCCCATAATGCGCCGGGTCGATCATATTCGTGTGCTCGACCAGCGCCAGGAAGGGCAGCCCCTCGCGCTTGGAGATGTTCGCCCAGTACGTCCCAGGCATCAACTGCCGCTTGAGCGCCACCGTTGTCACCACCGCACCCATGCTGCGCAGCGCGGCCAACTGCCCCAAATAGGATGCGGGCATATCCGGCACAAGCTGCCGCATCAGCCCCGGTCCCACCGTACTCAACACGACATCATAGATCGCGGGCGCTTGCCCCGCTACCTCCACCACCAAGCCGCCACCCTCGTTGGGGCGAATCTGCTGCACACGCGCGTTCGTCTGCACAGTCGCGCCCTGCCGCTGCACAACATCGACCAAACCATCGACAAAGGCCTGGAAGCCGCCGCGATAATAACCCAACTTGGGCGTACGCTTATAGATGCGCGCCCAAAACCAGGCGAGGTTGACATCTTGATAGTGTTCGCCAAACTTGCCTTGCAACATCGGCTGCCACAAGGTGTTATACGCCTTCTCACCCATCCAGCGCGCCAGCCACTCGTCCGCCACCAACTGATCAAATTGACGCCACGGGCGCAGCGGATGATAACGCAGATAGGCAATCACCATCCCCATACGCAGCCGGTCAACCAGCGGCAGCAGCGGAAATTGCAGCACGCGCAGCGGCGAATCGAGCGGATAGTTCTTGCCCTGGATATGAAAGGCCGTAACCGGGGCGTGAATCTCCAGCAGATGTGACAGCCCCAACTCACGCGTAAGCCCAATGATAGCATCGTCGTTGGTAAAAAGATGGTGGTAGAAATGCTCAAGAGGCCACTCCCAGGTAGAATGCCCCTTAAAGCCCGCGGCCAGCCCCCCCAAAAAGGGATTGCCTTCATAGACCGTCAGCGCATATCCACCCTGCCGCGCCAGATCATAGGCCGCGGTCAGCCCGGCGATGCCACCCCCAATGATGGCGACACGCGTGGCCCCAGCGGGGCTCGTTCGATTTAGTGGCTCCATGCGCTACCGTTCAACTCTCTACCCACTCTCTCTACACCCATATAGGAAAAAACCAGCGCCGGTGCGCTGGTTTCAACCGTCTGTCTGTCACCAAGCGGCCTACGCTGCTAACGAAAATTCGCCGGAACGCACACCTTGCTGCAAGTGTTGGCCCAACTCTTTCTTGGCGCGCTGATATAGCTCCAGCAAGTCGCCATCACTGCCCTTATAGGATTGGACAGTTTGCGTGGCACAAAGGAAACAGCCGCGCAAGAACTTATAGTTATTGCTATTGCACTTCAGACAGCCATTCAACTCGATCATCATCAATACAAAAGCCAAGCTATCGGGGTGAGTTTCAGGCAGAGCCGCCACCCGGTCCACCAAGTCCCGCCAGTCAGGCCCGCGCAGATCGCGCAGGTTGGGAATTAAATGGGCAGGAAAGAGAAGCTCTGCTTTGGAATGAACTGCAAACTCGCTTAAATCCGACATGGATTCCTCCGAATCATCCTACTCAAACTCCAGCGCTACATTGGGTAGCTTCACCAATTGGGGTGCGCCGTTGCCACTCCCACTCTGTTGGCCCGCTTGTGCCAGCAAATTGAGGTTCCCCATCATCGCTTGCAGATCAACACCATGCTCTTGACACGCATCCACCAATCTATCGTTTGGCTCCACAGCACAATGGCTGCACCCCCCCATGTGAAAACTCGCCAAAACCTGCTCGGCTTGTGGATGTGTCATCAACACCTCGCGCACCGTCATCTCCGGGGCAAAGGCAATTGCGCCCTGCTGCTGGCGCAAAGCCACGCGCGTCCGCGCCGTCTCTTCCTCCACTTCCTCACGCAGCCGCCGGAGTTCATCATTCGCATCAAAGAGCGCCTTATTATAGCGGTCCAGCCGGCGCGCGGCTGTGGTCAATTCGCTATTCAGCTTCCACACAAAGCCAAGCGCCACTGCCGCAACGGCGAGTGCAACCCATGCCACAATTGCTGCCATCATGCCTCCTTCTGAACATCACAGGCCAGGAAACCTACTCCAGCACCATCACCCCGCCCGGCTCCAGTACTGTACAATCGATCTCTGCCAGACTATATAGCTCTTTAGCAAAGTTATATGCATTTTGGCGGATGGGCGGGAAGGTGTTGTAATGCACCGGCAGCACATGCTTGGCCTTGACAAACTGCGCCGCCACCACCGCATCATCCGGCCCCATCGTAAAGTTATCGCCAATCGGCAGCACCGCCAGATCCACCCCGCCTGCCTCGCCAATGAGCTTCATATCATAGGTAAGCGCAGTGTCTCCAGCCAGATAGACATCATGCCCGTCATTAAAAGTGATCAACATCCCATTGGGGTTGCCGCCGGCACTACCATCAGGCATGGTCGAAGAATGATGGGCAACCGTCATCTTAAGACGCCCGAAGGGAAAGGTATAGGCTCCGCCCGTATTCATGCCATGCCCGCGCTTGGCCCCATGCGCCTCCATCCAACTCACCACCTCGAAATTGCCAATGACCAGCGCCCCTGTGGCCGCGGCCAACGCCGCAGCGTCTGCCGTATGATCGCTGTGGCCGTGTGTCAGCAGAATAAAGTCTGCCTCCACTTCATCGACAGAAACGGGGGCCAATGGGTTGTTGGGAGCGAAAAAGGGATCGACTACGATTTTGTGCCCACTCGTCTCTACCATCAAGGTAGAATGACCGTAATAAGTAATTCTCAACGTCACCTGAACATCTCCATCTATGGTCCATCTCTAGAACCAAACCATCTTACACAGCAAAGGCCGCGCCAAGTGGTATAAAAAGAGACAAGCCAGACTCACCGCACCGGCAAGTCTGGCTCTCCATGTCAATCAACGAATCTAACCGGCTAGGCCAAAGCAGCCCAGCAAGAGCTCATGCAAAGGAGAAACCGTTGAAGTGCCGACAATCTCGCCTAGCTTGCCGGTCGCTAGCCATTCTCCTTGCGCTGTCGAGCTTTTTCCGCGGCCTGCCGTTTGAGTTCCTCCAGACGCGCCTTCTTGGCAGCCGCAGCGTCATCGGCAGGAGCAGCAGCCTCACTCTCAGTCGTGGCTTTCCCTGCCGCAGGCGCAGCCTCGCTCGCTGCCGCTTTGACCGCAGCCTTCTCGGCATCAGCCCTGGCTTTGGCTTCAGCCTTCGCCTTCTCCTCCGCCTCGGCCTGGCGCACAAGTTCCTCTTCTTCTGCATGGCGAACGGGCCACATCGCCGCATAATACTCGACGGGCACCGTCAGCTCTTCCATGTCATAAATCAACTGTGGATAGCGATCAAAGACCGCTAACTCATAGTCATGGTTCATCTGGATCGCATCGAAGGGACAGAACTCGACACAGAAGCTGCAACTCATGCAAATCGAAGCATCAATGTAGAACTCTGACGGGCGTGTGATGGGCTTGCCCTTCTCGTCACTGTCGCGCACAATCCAGATACACATGGGAGGGCAGACTTTGGCGCAAATGCCACAGGCGGTACATTTATCCTCGCCCTTCTCTGTGTCCCAAATCAGCATGGGGATATAGCGGAAACGCTCCGGCAGCAGCCGCTTTTCCTCAGGATACTGAATCGTCAGAATCCCCTCTTGGTCAACCGGCTGGTCGATGATACGCCGCTTGCTGTCGAGTTGAATGCTATCTTGATAGCGACTCGGCACATCCTTCGCGTCATCGGTAAATGTATCTGCAAAGTGCTTCAGGGTAATCCCCAAGCCTTTGAGCAAACCGGATCCAAACATCGTCGCATCCTCTCCTAGCGGTCTACTTCGCCCAATACGATGTCGATGGCACCGAGGATCACCACCGCGTCCGCTACCTTGTAGCCAACGGACATGGGACCCAGCGCATTTAGATTGATATAGCTTGGGGCGCGCACATGATAACGATAGGCGTTCGGCTTGGCATCGCTGACAAGATAGAAACCCAACTCGCCCTTAGGTGCTTCCACGCGGTGATAGACTTCTGCCTCCGGTGGGCGCAGGATATAGCCACCCTTGCCGCCCAATATCTCACCCTGGGGCAGATCGCGTAGGGCCTGTTGCAAAATCTTCACACTCTCGCGTGCTTCCAAAAGACGGATATAATAGCGCGAGTAGATATCGCTTTCAGGCAGCGTTGGAATATCAAAATCAAAGCGGTCATAGATCCCATACGGCTCGGCCTTACGAATATCATAGGGGACACCCGCCGCGCGGATCATCGGGCCGCTGACACTCAGCGCAATCAAATCCTCAGCAGAGAGATAGCCAACGCCGCGACAGCGCGCCAGGACAATCTCATTGCCACTCAACATCTGGTCTAGCTGATCCAGCACATTCGGCAGTCGCTCGCGCACGATATAGCGCGCTCGATCTTCCCAACCCGCCGGGAGATCGGCTACGACACCACCAAAGCGCATGTAATTACACATCATGCGCGAACCACTGACCTCCTCAAAGAGGTCAAGGATCATCTCGCGCTCTTCAATGGCATACAGCGCAGGCGTTTGCAGCGCGCCCAGGTCGTTGAGAATAAAGCCAATCGACCACATGTGGTTCACGACACGCGTCAACTCAGCCATGATAATCCGTAGATATTCGGCGCGCTCTGGAACCTCAATCCCAGCGAGCTTTTCCACTGCCAGCGCAAAGGCCCAGTTATTGCTCATGGAGTTGAGATAGTCAAGCCGGTCGGTGAAGGGCATGTTCATCAACCAGGTGTTGCGCTCACCGATCTTCTCATGGTTGCGGTGCAAATAACCCATTTCCGGCTCCAACGCCAGAATGGTTTCACCTTCAAGCAAGGTGATCATGCGGAACACGCCGTGGGTACTCGGATGATGCGGCCCCAGGTTGACGACAACACTCTGCGTCTCCACCTCAAAACCATCCGGGTCAGGCGGGGCCTGGCTTACCGGCACATAGGTAACAGGTTCTTGCCAGCTATTCGGGTCCCAACCCGCGGGGTAGGTCTGGTTGCCACCCCAGGGCAATTTATCTTCTTGCCATTCGAACTTGCCATTAGGATGGCGGCTCTTAAAGGGCTTGCTCTCTTCCTCGAAATACGCTTCCTTCCAATCCTTACGCATGGGATGGCCGTTAAAACCTTCCCACATCAAAATACGGCGCAGATTGGGATGCCCTTCAAAGGTGATGCCATAGAGGTCATAGACCTCACGCTCTTGCAGGTTGGCCCCTGGATAGACCGAAGTAGCGGAAGGGATTGTGTCGTTCTTAGGCACGCGCACATGCAGAGCGACCGGCCCGCCACCCTTTTTGGTGTTATAGATGTGATAGACCACATCAAAGCGTTCACGGACACCCGCACGCACCTTGCCCTTATAGAGCAGGTAATCGGTACAGGTCAGGTTCGAGAGGAAGTCATAGCCTTCCTGGTCGCGCAGGTAGGTGAGAAACTCCACCAACTTCTCCGGCGCAACCACCAGCGCGTTGTCACTCTCTTCAGCATACGTGCCAATCACCGCACCGGGGACGGCTTGGGCATAGGGATGGTCGACGGCGGGTGCATCAGCGACCAAAACTCCATCACTCATAACAGGTTGCCTCTCTTCATTGCCCCTTGCTTAATTGCATCGGCTGCGAATCTGTCCACGAATCAGCCCCCACGTTTGGCAGCCGCGCGCGCCTTCGCTGCCTCAATGCGCGCCTTTGCTGCATCCGACAACTGTATCGCAGGGGCGGCATGCGCCGCGGCGGGTGCAGCAGCCTCTGCCGGTGCAGCTTCGGCAACAGCTTCTGCGGGCGCGGCAGCAGCGACCTCGGCGACTGGTTCAGCCACAGGAGCCGCGGGCGCAACCTTTGCAGGGGCGGGCTTGGCTGGAGCTGCCTTCACCGGTGCCGGTTTCGCAGGCGCAGCCTTCATCGTCGTTTGTTTGATTAACTCGACCTGGCGCGGGTCAAAGATATCGGGGCCAAGAACGGGGACGGGGACAAAGCCGGTGGCGTCCTTCTGATACCAGGCGACCTGGGCAATGCTCTGGCGCTCGACCTTTTGGTGTACCTTGAGCAGCCCGTAAATGAGCGCCTCTGGAGTGGGCGGGCAGCCCGGCACATAGACATCCACAGGGATATATTTATCAATGCCGCTCACCACATTGTAGCCCTCTTTGAAAGGGCCACCCCCCGTGGCACAAGCGCCCATCGCCAGCACATAGCGCGGTTCCGCCATTTGGTTGTAAATACGCACAATGGCCGGAACCATCTTCTTGGTCACTGTGCCGGAGACGATCATCAAGTCGCTCTGGCGGGGGCTGGGACGCATAATCTCCATGCCAAAGCGCGCCAGGTCAAAGCGGCTGGAGGCAGTGGCGATCATCTCGATGGCACAACAGGCCAGCCCAAAGAGCAGCGGCCACATGCTTGAAGCACGACTCCAGTTATAGACCTTGTCCAGAGTCGTAACCAGCACATTCGCCTGGAGATCTTCCGGGACTACAATGGTGTCGTGCAGAAACTCTTGTACCTGTTCCTGCTTTAATTGTTGGAAGTTGGAAGTGGAATCACTCGCCATAATTTGTTGTACCCTTCACCAACTCATGATTATCTGAAATGGCAGCCATCATGAAGGCGGCTGTATCGGACAATAAACCCTGATGATTCACCTAGATTAACGAACAATGGCTTGACTGGTTTGGGCGACTTACCCGCCCACAGGACAGATTTCCTTTGAGGATAAGAACATGCAGTTGTATATTTGTAGAACTATCCATCCTGCGCGGCGAACAGTTGGCATCCAAACCCAACACATTGTACTTGATGGCACAAGCAAATGCAACTTTTCGGGTGATCTTCCCCTCGTTTAGCCGCGCGAGTTTCTGAGAGTGCAGGCTCAAAAATTATACTGGCGACCTCCAAGACTGTCAAGTACCTTTTTTCACAAAGTGAGTTCGATGGAAGTCCCCACTTATTTTATATCATCATTTTCATAAAAATTGACGCGCCCTCCCCGCTATGCTATACTCGGCAGGATTTATGCGTGCCGCTACATGGCGAGAACAGCGCGGCCTGCATACACAATATCTTATCGAGTATCTTATCGAGACCTGCGCGGCACCTGACACATGCCTACGAGCCTATTCGCTCGGCGCGCTGTCTATGGAACAGAGTCTACGGGGAGGAACTCCGAACGTGGCAATTACGTGGCCTTGGAGCCGTAAGAAAACATCAAACATTCTCTGGCTAGACTTGGGCGACTTGGGCGACCTGGTCAATCCTGACGGGCCACATGAGCAATGGCAAGATCACGGCTTGGGTCTGCTTCGCACCATCATGCACCAAAATGGCATCCAGACCGATCTGGCATCGACGCGCGCTGTCACCTCCTGGGAACAGCTTGCCAACCAGATCAAGGGCTATGATGTCATGCTCATGAATATCCGCAGCTACACCTTTCCCTCGGGAAACAAAGCGGCGCAGCTCTTCAAAGAGTTGAATCCCAACGGTAAGATTTACGCAGGGGGAATGCACGCCACTGTGGCGCTGGATGAGTTGGAGCAGATTCGCGAGTTCGATAAAATTTGCCAGGGACCAGGCGAAAAGGTCATTGTCGACCTGGTGAGGAATCCCGACGCCTTTCCGCGTGTCATCCAGGGTGAAAGCTCGCGCTCGATGGCCGAATGGCCGATGATCGACCGTGACCTCTGGCCCAAACCCGCAGGACGCAAGATCAAGCGCAAATTTAACTGGCCCCTGGAGCCGGAGTGTGGCTGGGGACCAGGCCCTGTGGCGACCATCCTAACCAGTCGCGTTTGCCCGTGGCAATGTGTCTTTTGCAACGAGAATTCCTACATTCCCAACATGGGCCGCCGCCCCGTTGAAGCCGTCATCGACGAACTCAACTACCTCGACAACAAATATGGCGTGGGCTCTGTGGTCATCCATGATTCCATGTTCTTCCAAAACCCCAAGTGGCTGCGCGAGTGGATCGAAATGTATCCACGCAAGGCCAACAAGGTATGGCCCTATTGGGCCGCGGGTCGCTCCGACACCGTACGCCAATGGCCCGATCTCTTTGAAGCCCTCCTGCGCGAGACCAACTGGCGCACTGTCTCCATCGGCTTTGAATCGGGCAGCGACCGCATTTTGAAACTGCTCAACAAAGAATGTACCGAAGAAGATAACAACTTTGCCATCGATCTCGTCAACCAGATCGCGGCAGACATGGAGCGCAAGGGACTGGAGCCGCCCAAGTTCTGGGCCAATATCATGCTCGGCATCCCCGGCGAAAGCCATGAGGACGCGTTCAAGACCATGCGTATGCTCAAACGCATGAAATATGTCTTTCCCTCCATCTCCTACTACGCGCCCTATCCTGGCTCGGCTCTGGGCTACCAACTCATTGCCGAAGGCAAGAGCATGATGAGCAAGGACAACTATCACCGCTTCCCTGGCGACGAGAAGGTGAAGGGGGTCGATTACAAATTCTACCGCGAGCTCTTGGCGGGCAAGTACGACGACATGATCAACCAGGGGCTAGATGCCGTACGCTATGGCTCCGAACTCTACCAGGGCGCATTGATCAAGGCGTAATAGGCGTAATAGGATACAGGTATCGCATGAGCAGTTTTAGCAATCCACACTATATGTATCTCTTCGACCTTAAGAGCGGCAAGAAGAAGCTGGCCTATGGCGAATCGCCGGAAGACGCGCTTGACACGCTGCGCGTCCGCCTGAACGAAGACGAGATGGATCAAATCCTTGCCGACCAGTACATCAAGATCTCGCAACGTGAACTACAGAAGCATGTAGGCGAACTGGGGTAAAAGCCATGCGCCTGCGCAGCGAAGAAAAAGAGATCCTGCGCGCCCTCGTCAGTGGCTACCAGTTAAAGTCCCATCGCGAGTTGGATGGCAGCAAGCTCTATGCCCTCCACAACACCAGCGACGACTCCACCCGTCCTGTCACTGTCGCCAGCGTAGAACGGCTGCGCGACCTCGAATTCATCGCCGGCAATATGAAGTTTCCCGCCGCCACGTACCTGCTCACCCCCAAAGGGGAGCGCGTGGCGGCTTCGCTTACCTCCTCCCCGCTCCGCCCAATCCTGGCGCGGCTGTTTCCTGGACGTTAAGAGTGGGCTATACCTATGGTAAAATAGGCACATTCTAGGAGGCAGATCATGTCAGAGCAAACAATTCAAGCGATTTACCATGAAGGCGTATTTCACCCGGAAATACCAGGCGAAGTCTCTTTGCATGAAGGTCGAAAAGTCGAATTGTCCATTAAGAAGATAGAAGAGGATACACAAGCAGAACGCTCGGCGCGGATCGAACGAATCAAGAACATCATTGAACATTTCTATGATGATGTAGATGATAACGAAATTGATGAGATCGAACGTGCCATTCTTCGTCGTGTTACCTTTGTTGGCGATGAGAATAAGGCGCAATTCGATTGACAAGGATCGCTTTACTGGACACGACCATTGTCATTGCAATTCTTCGCAATGATGCCAATGTGATACAACATGCATATAGCTATTTGAGCGAGCATGACCAGTATTGCTTTTCCATCATTACCCAATACGAAGCCTTACGCGGTTTCTATCTCAGAAAAAGCACGCGACAACATGCGCTATTTAACCAGCTATGTTTAGATAGTGTGATTGTGCAGCTAGATGAACCGATTCTGTAGCAGGCAGCGGTTATCTATGCCTCTCTCTATCGACGCGGGCAGTTAATTGACGATGCCGACATCCTCATCGCTGCCACTGCCCTGGTCAACGATTGGCGGCTCATCACCGACAACGAGCGCCACTTACGACGCATCCCTGGTCTAGTGGTGGAAAACTGGCTGACCGCCCAAGCGTGATCGGCCCTTCGTCAAGGAAGCAAGGAGTCAAGGAGCAGAAGCGATCTCTAGCTCCGTCAGGTAAATCATTGCCGCCTGCGCCGAATCACCGCACATCTCCGCCATTGGACGCAGGCGCGCGCAAATAGCAGGGCGTTCCGGCTTGCCAAAGAGCAGACAGTGGTTATCCTCGCTCAATTGCACACAGCGCACGCCCGCCGGTTTACCGTGGGGCATCCCCGGAATCGGCGATGAAATCGAAGGGGCAATGCAGCAGGCCCCGCAACCAACTCGACACTCCACTAGAATTGCACCCCATGCCCAAACTCATACCACAAGCTGCCAATACCATCCTCTACTGCTGCGCTTGGGCGGAGACTGTGGCCTTTTACCGCGACCAACTAGAATTGCCCATAAACTTTGCATCGGACTGGTTTGTCGAATTCACGCTGACCAGTACAGCGCGCCTCAGCATCGCCGACGAACGCCGCGCCACCATCAAAAGCAGCCACGGCGCAGGCATCACCCTCACCTTCCAGGTTGCCGACGCCGACGAAATTTGGGCAGCATTTCAGAGCGCAGGCCTGGAGCCAACGCCCTGCCGTACCCATGCTTGGGGTGCGCGTGTCTTCTATCTGCGCGACCCCGAAGGCAACCGGCTAGAAGTTTGGTCGCCTGTCGCTTGAAGCAGCCGGCTGCGGTAACAATTGTAGGAGGTCCGTGATCTCCAAATGGCGCATGGAATCCACCGCACACTCCCATGCCCCTTCTGCACAGAGACCATTGGCAGAGGCATCCTCATACGAAGTCAGTGCCGTCTCCAGATACGCCGCGCGAATCTTCTCCGCCACGGCCCGCAGTTCCTTGTTATCTTCGTTGCGATTCATCAAGGCTTCTCCGCAATACAAATGACGCTGACCCCAACGGGCAACTCGACCCATTGCAGCAGCTCTGCCTCCAGCCAGCCCACCCCATGCAGGATGCTGTTGGCAGGTTCGGGGATTGGTTCCATCTCCACTTGATAGACCTCCTCATCTTGGGTCAGATGAGGGCTTGCCAACTCAGGTTTCTCCGGTCGCAAGAGCCGCAACCCCGCAATCAAGGGAAACAGAAAGAAATTGTTATAGCTCAACCGTGTCACCCGCAGCCCGCTGATCTCCAGCTTCTGGCGCAGTTCCGGTGCGGTATAACGCCGCTGGTGCGCGTTGATCTCGTCGTTATAGCTCCACAGCCACATAAACGCCGGTACAGTGACAATCACCTTGCCGCCAGGCTTCAGGACGCGGCGACACTCAGCAAAGACGCCAAACTCGTCAGGAATATGTTCGACCGTGTCGAGCAATGCCACCAAGTCAAAGGAGTTATCGGCAAAGGGCAGCCCATCCCCCGCGCCTTGACAGACATCCAGGGCGCGCGCCTGGGCAACCGCCAACGGGCGTGAGACATAGTCCAACCCGATGACATGACCATAATGGGCCAGATGGTGGGCCATGTTGCCCGCGCCACTGCCAATATCCAGTACCCGGCGCGTTTGTCCCGCCGGCTGCGGGCCTAATTCAGCATCCAAATATTTAAGAATCGCCCGCGTCCGTCCGGCAAACCACGCATGGTGATCCTCCGCCAAAACGGTCAATGCCGGGGTGCTGCGCTGATTCCAATCACTCATGCCTTCTCCATCACGTTATCCATCATGTCATTCATCACAGCAACTATCAAAGCAACCATCACAGCATCCACCATGTCATACCGTCTCCACAATCATCTGCTCTTGACCAAAAATGTCTGTCACGCGCACTGCAATCTGCGTAGGCGTCTCAGCCACCTGCACCAAATAACGCCCCTGCACCACTGCCCGCCGTTTGCGCGGCAGATCCATCACCACAGGACGCAGCACCGCGCCGTTATAGGCAGGGTCGATGTCAATCGCATCCACCAATGCGCGCCAATCCGGCGCGACATGGGCACGTGCGCGGCGGCGTGTTGTCTGTGCGGGAGCCTGATAATCCACCACCTCGACCTCGGCTGTCTGTGCGTCCAAACGCGTGCAGCGCAGGGTCACGGCTCCCGGCTCACTTATCTTTGGCACAGGCGCGTTGTCCAGATGGTACAGCGCAAAACCCGGCCCTGTCTCCTGCACAATGTGTTGCAGCCGTCGCCGCGCCGTCTGCACAGCCCCATAGCCGATGTCGCAGCCAATCCAGCGTCGCCCCATTTTGTGCGCCACGGCTGCGGTTGTACCCGACCCCATGAAACAATCCAGCACCAGATCGCCCGCACGCGTCGAGACGCTGATGATGCGCCGAAGCAGTGCCTCTGTCTTTTGCGTAGGATAGCCCACATCCTCCCCCGGCGTCGTCCCCAGGCCCGGAATGTCCTCCCAAAGATTGTCGATCCCCCGCTCCACAGCAAAGCGATCTCGCCCCAGCCGAGTCAAGTAATACTTCACACCAACATTGCCCCCATTCGAACAAGTAATGCGCTGGTTGGCCTCATCCACGACAATTTCGCCACCATAAGGCGCATAGAGCCGCCCCTCGGCATGAAGTTCCTTGAGCTTGGCAAAGGAGTACGTCCCCGGATCGGAGGTGCGAAAAAAGCCCTGGCTATCCTCCATAAACTTGGCAGCGGCCTCGCTTCGACTGAAAAAGATGCGCTTCTTCTGCGGAGACCAATGGGTTGGCATGGCCCGATTCTTGGCAAAGACTTCGAGGTATTGGGTGCTGTAGGGGAAGAAAAACGCATCGACCTTCGCCCCGCGTGCCACTTGGCTGCGCCACGCAATCGTGTTGAGATAATTCTCCTCGCCAAAGACCTCCTCCAGCAGCAAGCGCAGCCGGTGAACCTGGCGATAGTCACAATGCAGCCAAATACAGCCATCCTCCGCCAGCAAGTCACGCAGTAGGAAAAGCCGCTCATAGATAAACTGGAGATAGCTGTCCCCGCTCCACGTATCGTGATACTGCACCGTCTCACCCAACAAATGGGGGTCGTCATGGCGCAGCCGCACCTTGCGCGAATAGTCGCCGCCGGAGTCAAAGGGGGGATCGATGTAGATCAGTTTCACCTTGCCGCGCCAGCCGCGCGCCAGCAAGTGAGCCAGCACCGCCTGGTTGTCGCCATAGAAAAGCAGGTTTGGCCCAGGCTCATCGGAGGGATCCGGTGGCAGCGTCGGTTGGGGCATCAGCCAGAGCAGGGGCAGTTGCGCGTGTGGATCCACGACCTCTACCAAGCGCGCGCTTTGCACAGGAACAGGTGCAGGCGCGGCCTTGCCATCCCAGGTGAGCATGGCACGCCCCGCTGGAGGAAAGGGCGTGATGACGCTGGGTGTGGTGGTTGGAATAATGGAGGATTCGTCGCTCACGGCAGCCACTTATTGGCGCACAAAATAATAGGCATAGACAGGACGTTGGTGGCGTTGGCACCACGCCTCGCGATGGGTCGGCGCATAGGGGCCAACGCGCTCTGCCAGCGCAGGATCATGGGGCAAAAACGCGCCATGCTGCTCGACCAGATAGCGCACCAACTCGCCATACTCC
The DNA here is from genome assembly GCA_020846635.1 of Caldilineaceae bacterium. Lineage (GTDB taxonomy): Bacteria > Chloroflexota > Anaerolineae > Caldilineales > Caldilineaceae > QEUY01. The sequence continues at coordinate 317,253 of JADLDO010000047.1, read as the reverse complement.
TGCACATCGCTCTTAAAATGGAGCAGCCCGCCGCTCTGCAACTTGGCAGCCAGCAGATCGACAAAGGGAGGCGAAAAGAGCCGCTTCACATGATGCTGCGGTTTCCACCACGGGTCGGGAAAGAGGATATGCACAGCATCCAGCCGCCCATCCTCCATCACCAGGGGCAGATTAAAGCGCACATCATCATCGCTCACCCACAGATTACTGATTTCATAGCGGGCAATGCGCTGGAGCATAAGCCGCGTGGCCTTGTTCTTGGTTTCATAGCCCACCAAGAGCCGCTGCGGGTGACGCCGCGCACGATCCAGCAAGAAGTCACCGCGCCCGAAGCCAATCTCGACCTCCACCGGGCGATCAGTTGCCAGCAGCGCGGCCAGAGTCGCCCCATTGTTCCCCCGCGCATCGTCCATCGCCAACGCGCGAAAGAAGGGCTGATCCACGCCCCACACCGGCAGCAGGTGCGAGTTGGGCCGTTGGTGCGGGTTGCCCCCAATCAGCCCCTTGCCCGCTTGCCAATCCGCATAGGCTTGGGCGCGCGCCGCCTCGCTCAACTCCTCCCACGTAAAATTCATGCGCCCCTGTGAGAAGGTAGTCGCATGGTAATCAAGTCCTACAGGTTCACCACTCATAGCAGGCAACAATTAAAGTTCCAACTTGCGCGCAATTGTCTCTTTGACCACCCGCGGATCAGCCTTTAGGTAAACGGGCGGATTCGCATGTTCGCTCTCGACCTCATCCAAGCTGCCTTCATGATAGCCCACCTTAAAGCCGGTAAACTTCAGCCCATGCGCGGTTGAAATGACCACCACCCGATCCGTGGACTGAATCTCGCCCCGCTGGATCAGCTTGAACAAGACCGCCAGCGCCACGCCCGTATGCGGGCAGGTATACATGCCGGTCAAGTCCGCCATCGCCGCAGCATTCGCCAGTTCATGCTCAGTCGCCTCCTCAACGATGCCATTGCTTCCCTGCACCGCCTGTACTGCCTTTTCATAGCTGACAGGGTCGCCAATCTGGATCGCCGAGGCCAACGTCTTATCTGCCTGGAGCGCAGCCTTCTCGCGGAAGCCGTTGCGATAGCTGCGATAGAAAGGATTGGCCTTGCTCGCCTGCGCGCCAACCAAACGAGGCATCTTGTCCGTAATCCCCAAATCCATCAGCAGCTTGAAGCCCTTGTAGAGCGCGCTGATGTTGCCCAGGTTGCCCACCGGGATGATGATCCAATCCGGCACTTGCCAATCAAACTGGCGCACGATCTCAATCGCAACCGTCTTTTGCCCCTCAATACGGATACTGTTCATTGAGTTCGCCAGGTAGATGCTGTTGTCCTGCGTCACTTCCTGCACAACCCGCATACAACCGTCAAAATCAGTGTCCAACGCCAGCACATGAGCGCCATTGGCAACCGGCTGGATCAACTGCGCGGTGCTGACCTTGCCCGCGGGCAAGAAGATAATGGCAGGGATACCCGCAGCGGCGGCATAGGAGGCCAGTGCTGCGCTTGTATCACCTGTGCTCGCCGCGGCCACTGCCTGCACCGAACTGCCATCGGCGATCATCTGCTTGACAACACTGGTCAGAACCGTCATGCCCAGGTCTTTGAAGCTGCCGGTATGGCTGTTGCCACAGAGCTTGATCCAAAGATCATCAAGTCCAAGCTGCTTGCCCAGACGCTCGGCCCAAAAGAGATTGGAGTTGCCTTCATACATGCTGACGACATTCTCATCACGCAAATCCGGCACAACCCACTCGCGCATCCCCCATACGCCGCTGCCATAGGGCCAGCGCGTCGTGCCCACACGCCGGTCGATCACCTCGCGCCACTCCTCCGCGCTTTTCGCCCGCAGCGGTTCCAAGTCGTGATGAACTTCCAACAAGCCACCACAGGTAGGGCAGGTGTAAATCACCTCATAGAGCGAGTACTCACCGGGACAGCCGCGAAAGCAGCGAAAGGTGGCTCGATAGGGTACAGCGTTCGTCTCATGCGGTCGTTGCAAAGAATCAGCCAGCATCATCCTACCTTTATCATTGTGCCTATCATTATGACCTGTCTCCATAACAGGTGCGTTATCCTAATCTTACGGGCATCCTTATCAAAATTCAAATCTTCATTACTTCCCTAGCCGCCGCTTAAACTCCGCCGTCAACTCCGGCAGCAGCGCGTACAAGTCCCCCACAATGCCATAGTGGGCGCGGTCAAAGATGGGCGCAGAACGGTCACGGTTGATGGCGACAATCACCTTGCTGCTGCCCATGCCCGCCAAGTGCTGGATTGCACCACTGATGCCCACGGCGATGTACAGCTCAGGCTTGACCGTCTTGCCCGTCTGCCCCACCTGATGCTTATAGGGAATATAGCCCGCATCCACCGCCGCGCGGCTGGCTCCCACCGCGCCACCCACGACCTCTGCCAACTCTGCCACCAGCGCAAAGCCCTTTGCCGGATCAGGTGCAACGCCGCGCCCGCCCGACACAATAATACGCGCATCGGTCAGGCTGATCTCGCCGCTGCTGCTCGACTGTACGGCAATCACTTCTTCAGGAATATCCTCTGCCGTCAACACCAGTTCAAGCGCTTCAATCACAGCGTTGTTGCTTCCCGCTTGGGGCAGCGCAAATGAACGAGGGCGCAGCGTGACAAATTGGCGTGACGAGCTAAAGGTCACATCGCTCAAAATGTTGTTGGAGTAAAGCGCACGTACCGCCACCAGCTTGCCATTCTCCACGCGCAGATCAATCGCATCCGGGGCCAATCCCTCATCCAAATCACACGCCACTGCCGCACAAAGTTCACGCCCGTTGGTCGTCGCCGCGGCCAACACCACCACAGCCTCGGCGCGCTCCACTGCCTGGCGCAGCCCTGCCGCATACGCACTCAGCCGGTATTGGGCCAACAGCGGATCGGTGATGGTATAGACCTCATCCGCCCCATACTCCCCTGCCTGTTGAGCTGTGTCGCCGGTCACATCACCCATGACCACCGCAAAAAGCCTTGTCCCTAGCGCATCCGCCACTTCACGCGCCTTGCCCAGCACTTCCCAACTGGATGAGACCGCTTGGCCCTTCTTCTGTTCAATCCACACAAGTACCGTCATCTTCGCCTCCTAGAGCGCCTTTTCCCGATGAGCCCCTACAAGACCTTGTCCGCCAACAGCGCATCGACCAACTTGGCGGCTTGCTCCTGAGGCGTCGCGCCTTCGATGATCCGCACCTCGCCCTTGCGCGTCTCCGGCTTGCGGATATTTGTCCACTCGGTACGCGCTGTCAAACCCTCTGCCCCTACATCATTCACGCTCACAGTCGGAATCTGCGCCTTGTTTGCCTTGCGGATGCCCATAAAGCTGGGAAAGCGCGGCTCATTGATCTCTTTGCCCACGCTCACCACCGCGGGCAGCGGCACAGCAACCGTCTCCTGATCACCATCGACCAGCCGCTCCACGGTGATGCGCCCATCGGCAATCTCCACAATTTTGGAGACGTTGCTCAAAAAGGGCCAGCCCAGTTTGCGCGCCACACCTACAGGCACAGCGCCGGAGTTTTCATCTACGCTCTGCTTGCCCATCAGCACCAATTCGACATCCCCCTCGGCGCGCACAGCCGCAGCCAATACCGCCGCGGTCGTCCAGATATCGCCGCCCGCCAACTCCGCATCATCAACCAGCTTGGCTTCCGGCACACCCATCGCAATCGCATGTTTGAGCGCATCCAGGGCGCTCTCGCTCCCCAACGACAGGGCTACAGCATCGGCATCAAAGCGATCACTCAATTGAATCGCTTCCTCCACCGCATACTCATCCCACGGGTTAATGACCAGCGTCGCCCGTATATCCCCCGTACGTACATCCTCCGCCGCCACATTGGGCAGTTCGGCGGTATCAGGCGTCTGTTTGATCAGAACAGCGATCTTCACGTTTTTCTCCTCCTCCACAGGTGGGGTCTAGCAGTTGACCATCGCACCGGGCATGATAGATTTTCATCAGATAGTTATGTGGAGTATAGCCTGAAATCGAATTAGAGCGCGAACTATAGCCTTCACGGGTGAAAACTGAAGGGTTTCTCTACCATCGTACTCCAGAGAGATGGCCTTCGACCCGCAAGCGAACGGGAGCCCCTTGGGCGCGGCATGACAGCAGCTTGCGTGAATTATGCACCGCTCTTCGCAGCCTGATAATCACTGTAATTCCCCGCATACTCAATCAATCGTCCATCCCGCAGTTCGACAATGCGATCGACAACCCGGTCGAGGAAATAGCGATCATGCGAGATGATCAGCGCTGTGCCTTCAAAGTCGGCAATGGCATCTTCGAGTACTTCCGCCGAGGCAATGTCAAGGTTGTTGGTCGGCTCATCCAGCAGCAGGAAGTTGGCACGCGAAAGCATGAGCAAGGCCATTTGCAGCCGGCTGCGCTCGCCGCCGGAGAGTTCCGAGACAGAGCCTTGTGCCTGCCTATATTTGAAAAGAAATTTGCCCAAGAAGCTGACCGCGGCGCTTTCCGTGAAGTGCGCCGCTCCACGCACAGTCTCGATCAAATTGCGGTTATAGTCGAGCGTTTCATGTTCTTGTGCATAGAAACCGATCTCGACGCTGGGGCCAATGGCGATCTTGCCACTATCGGGCGTCTCCTTCCCCAAAATCATGCGTAGAAGCACACTTTTGCCTGTGCCATTCGCCCCGATCAGCCCGACCCGTTCGCCATGCCAGATCAGCAGATCAAGGCCGTTGATCACAGGCATCGAGCCTCCATTCACCATTGAGAACGCCTTAGTGAGCCCTGTAATCTCCAAAACTTTGCTGGAGCCGCGCCAGCCCTCCAACATCAAGTTCATGCGGCGGCGCTCAAGTGTAGGACGATCCACGCGATCCATACGCTCCAGCCGCTTCAGGATATTGCGACCGCGGCTGATGAGCTTGAAATTGTCATAGACGCGCCCCCAGGTCAGCAGCCGTTTGGCAGCCTGTTCAAGGCGGTCAATCTCCTTCTGCTGCGTCTGGTAGAGTTGTTGCTGGCGCTGCAAGCGTGTCTGCTTTTCAAAGGCATATTCAGAGTAGTCGCCAGGGTAAAGCGTGAGCTTGCCATCTTCCAGTTCGGCAATCTCGTCTACTACCAGATCGAGCAGATAGCGATCATGGGAGACAATGATGACAGCCCCCGTATACGCCTGGATCAACTGCTCCAGAAATGCCTTGCCCGCCAGATCCAGGTGGTTGTCCGGTTCATCGAGCAAAAGCACTTTGGGTTGAGTCACGAGCAGTTTGGCGAGGGCAACAAGCTTTTTTTGCCCGCCGCTGAGCGTCTCGACCGGCAGATTCAGCTCGGCCTCCGTGACAAAGCCCAACTCCTTCAACGTGGCGCGCACGCGGCCCGCATAGCCCGGCCCGCCCAACTCTGTGTATCGCTCAAGCAAACGCGCCTGTTGTTCCAGCGCGCGCTCCAATGCTTCATCGTTGCCGTAGACAGCGGGATCGGCCAGTTGCGCTTCGACCGCGGTCAGGTCGGCCTCGACTTGGGCAAGCAGGGCAGAGGCTGTCAGCGCCTCCTGCCAGACAGTACGCTGCGGCGTAAGCTGCGGCTCCTGGGGCAGATAGCCGATGGTGACACCCGACTGCCGCACCAGGTAGCCGCTGTCACTGACCAGCAGCCCCGCGATCAAGCGCAGCAAGGTGCTCTTGCCACAGCCATTCGGCCCAACCAGCCCAACACAGCGCTGGTCGTGGATCTCCCAGGAGAGATCGGTAAAGATGGCCTGTGCTATATAAGTGACGCCCACGCGGTCTAGATGAATTGCGATCAAGCTGTATTAGCCGGTCGTGTTCCGCCCCGGCCCCTCGACAATGCGCCCTGGCGTTGCGCCTGTGTGACTGCCATTTGCCAGCACCTGCGTGCCGTTGACCCACACATCGCGCACGCCCACCGATAACTGGTGCGGCTGCTCAAAGGTGGCGCGGTCACCCACCGTCGCCGGGTCAAGGATCACCACATCGGCATAGCAGCCCACATGCAGCCGCCCCCGCTCATGCAGCCCCAAACGGCTCGCCACTGCCCAACTCATCTTGCGAATGGCATCCTCCAGGGGCAGCACATGCTCCTCGCGCACATACTTGCCCAGGATGCGCGCGTACGAACCATACGCGCGCGGGTGATAGGGCCCCAGCGGTGCGGCCCAAGCCGGGTCAAGCCCACCCGCATCCGTACCTACCATTACCCACGGCTGCTGCAACTGTAACTTGATATTTTCTTCGTCCATCATGAAATAGATCGTGCTGATGCGCTGCCCCTCGGAAATCAGCAGATCCATCGCTGCATCAATCCATTCCTGCCCGCGCATCTCGGCAATTTCCGCCAGCCGCTTGCCGACATAGGGCTGATTCTCCGCTTTGGTAAAGCCTACAGGCATCACCCCTTCCGGCCCGCAGAGATCGGCCATCGCCTCCCAATCGCCCGATGGCTTGAGCGCCTCGGCACGAATCTTGGCGCGCATCTCCGGCTCGCGCAGATTCTCATAGAGCTTGCCCCCTGCCGCCGACCACGGGGGCAGCACCGAAGTCAGCCCAGTCCCAGCCCCTACATAGGGATACATATCGCAGGTAATGTCTTGACCGGCGGCGCGCGCCTGGTTGATGGTCGCAATCAACGGAGCCATCTTGTGCCAATTGCGCTGCCCCGCTGCCTTGAGATGATAGGTATGCACCGGCAGATCCGCCTCGCGCCCGATCTCCAACGCCTCGGCATAGCCCGCCTCCAACCCATCCGCCTCAGAACGCACATGGGTGATGTAGATGCCGTTGTATTTGGCAACAACCTTGCAGACCTCAATCAACTCCGCCGTCGACACGTAGGCGCTTGGCGGGTAGATCAACGCATAGGAGACACCAAAGGCCCCCTCCTCCATCGCCTTCGCCATCACCCGGCGCATCGTCGCCAGTTGGTCAGCATCCGCCGCGCCCAAGTCCATGCCCATCGCATAGGAGCGTACCGTACCACCTCCCATAAATGCTCCCACATTGGGCGACACCCCACGCTCCACCATCGCCTCCAGCCAGTCGCGGAAGTGTGTCCAGGTGGGGATCTCCTCTTTCCATTCGGGGGACAATTGCAGCATGACACTGCGGATAAAAGACGCTTGTTGCTCACGCCCCCCATAGGGCGCGGGCGTCGCATCTTCCCCCATGATCTCCGTCGTCACCCCTTGCGTGATCTTGGAGAGGGAGCGCGCGTCGACCATCAGCGGCACGATGGAATGGCTGAGGATGTCAATAAAGCCGGGGCAAACCACCATGTCAGTGGCATCGACCACCGCAGCGACCTGCTCACGAGCAATTGCACCCGGACGCGTGATCGCCGCAATGCGGTCGCCCTTGATCGCCACATCGCCATAGAACCAGGGATTGCCGGTGCCATCGATCACCTGCGCGCCGCTAATCAGCACATCGTAATTCGACATCTATCGTTCTTTCTGTTGGCGCTTATTGCTTGAGGGTTCAAAATTGCCTGTTCGCGCAACCTACATTCTGGATAGAATAGCACATTCCTACGCGTCCCTGCACGCGCTTCTACTCTCCCTCGCCATGCCGGGGCGCGCTGTCGTTTTTGTTCAAGACAGCCCCCGTTTGCGGCGCTATGATAGAGCCATTGAGAGCAAGCAGTCTTGCAAAAGGAAACGAAGGAAATGAAGCGGTGAAGACAACCAAAAAACGAACGCTAACGACGCTGGCGCTCCTGATTGCAGCTACGCTCCTCGGCGGATGCACACTACAAATCGATCAAAATAACGAAAGGGTAAAGTCCATGAACCGTCAAACCACCGCTGCGAGCGGCTACGCATCTGTCAACGGCCTGGAGATGTACTACGAAAGTCATGGAACCGGCGGCATACCGCTCGTCCTGCTTCACGGCGCATTTTCAGCAACCGGAACCTCTTTCGGAGAGATCATCCCCTCCTTAGCCAAGAACCGGCAGGTAATCTCCTTTGAGCAGCAAGCGCATGGACATACCGCCGACATCGACCGTCCCTTGACCGTCGAGCAGATGGCGGACGACACAGCCGCTGCACTCCGGCAGCTTGGCATCGAAAAGGCCGACGTCTTCGGCTACAGCATGGGCGCGGGGATTGCCCTGCAACTCGCCATCAAGCACCCCGACCTCGTGCATAAGGCTGTGTTTGCCTCGGTATCCTACAACGACGATGGCTTGCACCCTGGACATGCCGAAGGCATGGCGTTCATGCAGCCGGAAATGCTTGTTGGTACGCCGTGGCATGATGAATATGTCAGGATCGCGCCCAATCCCGATGACTTTCCCACCTTGTTTACCAAAGTGATGGCAATGACTGCCACGAACCAGCCCCTCTCAGCCGAGACCCTTCAGCAGATCGAAGCGCCCGTCCTGGTCATTATGGGCGACTCCGATATTGTGCGCCCAGAGCATGCGGTAGAGATGTTCCGGCTTTTCGGGGGTGGTGTCAATGGCGACGTGGCGGGTATGCCCAATTCCCAACTCGCCATACTCCCCGGCACAGCGCACACCATGATCCCACTCCGGGCCGATTGGCTAGCCCCAATGATTACCGCGTTTCTCGACGCTCCCCTACCAGAAGCCCAATAACTCCCCATATACCTTACCACTGCACCCTTCGCGGAAGCGGGGAGCCCTCTGGGCCGCTTCCGCGAAGGTTTTTCACAAGCGCGAGAGCTATATTCCTCTACCCACCTACCCCTCTCGAATCGGCCAAATATCACGCCGCGCCTTGCGATAATCCGACAGCCTAAAGTCCGGCACCAGCGTCCCCGGCGCAGCCACATAGAGAATCTTCGCTGCAATCGGCGCAAAACCCGCATAGAAATGCTGCATCGACTTGACCACCAGAATCTGCTTTTGCAGTGGATCAATACCCACGTTCGTAAAGACATGGGGGCTAAAGGTCTGTGTGCGTAGCGTATTCACCACAATATCGACCCCATTCGGGCCATGCAGCGCCACCGACGTGCCTAGCAGATTGGAACCACCACCAAAACGCTGTGTCGCATGGTGTACAATCTTGCCAATCCGAACCGGCAAATCCACCGGATCGCCCGACATCGGCCCCATCTTGCCACCGATACGCAGGTTGCTCTCCACCCCTTCGCCATTCTCCTCCGCCACGGCAACGGTGATAGGATCCCAAATACAGCCAATCGCCACATTGCCAATGCCCCGCTCTAGGATGCGCCGCAAAATAAAGGTCGAGTCATTGGGTGCGCCGCCGCCGGCATTGTCCGAAACATCAGCCAAGACAACCGGGCCTTTGGCTGCGGCAATGGCCTGATCCAACGCCTCGTCCATCGAGAGATAGGTAGGCTGGAGCGTATCGCGTTGGGCATAGAACTCAGCAGCCAACTGCTCGGCCAATGCCTGCCCCTGCTCCGGCCTGCCATCCGTCACCACCAGCACCCGTGTACCCAAATCCGGCACATCGCCCCACGGGAAGCTATGTCCCAACGAAACCGACAGCACCCCATCCCTCCCCTCCAGCCCAATCATACGATTGACAAAGGCGCGTACAGGTGGATGCGAGGTGTGAAAGACGCCGATCATGCCACAATCGGCCATAGAGGTCACCGGCTTGATCTTGCCCTCCGCCGCATCGGCAATGATCGCAAAGAGTTCTTCTGCACGCTCCACCATATCGGTGTGCGGATACTCCTTATAGGTGATCACCGCATCGGCGTTCTGCACCAGCAGATCGGTCAGATGGCAGTGCAGATCGAGTTCGACACCAATCGGCACATCCGGCCCGACAATCTTACGCACCAGTGCCGTGAGATCGCCTTCACAATCATCATAGCCATGCGCGGCCATCGCCCCATGCAAGTTGAGCAGCACCATGTCAACAGGCATCGCCGCGCGCAAATCCGCCAAAATCTCATCACGCAGCGATTCATAGACCGAGCGCAGTGTATAGCCCGCAGGCTGGGCAAAGGCGCAGAGGCTCTCGGCAAAATCCCAGCCCCGCGCCTTACTCAACGCCTTCCAACGCAACTGCGGCAGAGCGTCGCTGGCAGGGTCGTCACCCATCAGCCCGCCGCGCACCAGATGAGAAGATTCAAAATTCTGGATTCCCGTGAGAAAGGGCGAAAAGGTATTGGTTTCGGTCATAAACGTAGCAGCAAAAACACGCATTCAGAGAACTCCAAACTAGAAGTGGTGGAAAGAGGAAGAATTGTGGGTTCAGGCACGCAACTCGCGCGTCTAGCAAACGACGCCCCCTGAACGGGGATTGAGTGGTGACCTGGTAAGCTCGCTTGAGCGGGCGTTGTTCTGTAGCCCTGCGGCTTTAGCCCTGGGCGGCCCCTGCATAGGCATCATAAATGGCACGCGTAATATGCCCAAAGGCACTGTCAATCTCAAAGATGCGCTGGCGTTCGGCAATGGGGTCATCCTCAACAGCCTTGTAATCCCATTCGGAAAAAACCGTCACAGCCACATGCTGATTGTCACTCACATAGAGAATCCCGGCATCGTTACGAAAGCCGCCAAGCGTTCCCGTCTTGTGCGCCACGCGCGTCCCGGTTGGCAAAAAGCGGGGCAAGCGGTCGTTGAGCGTCTGCTTGAGCAAAATACGCAGCATCTCGTCGCACCCTTCGCGGCTGGCAGCGCGGCCACGAAAGATCAGGTCTAGCAGTTCGGTCATGTCGCGCGGCGTGCTGACATTGTTATCCGGCCCCTTGCTATAGCCCGCAGCATTGGCGGGTGGCGTAAAGTCTTTGACACTCAGCTCCAACGCATAGGGGTCTTGTGTGGGGTCAGCCGAAGGCAAAATGCTCTCAAAGATCTGGCGGATCGTCAGGGGCAGATGAATATCCTGCAAGCCCAACGCACGCATCGTCTCGGTAATCGAGCCAATCCCTAGGCGATGGATCACCATATCCGTCGCTGTGTTGTCGCTGATAATGATCATCAAGGTCAGCAGATCGCGCACAGTAGGCAGCAAGCCATCATCAAAAAAGGTCAGCACGCCGCTGCCCAGATTCTTCTCTGCCGTCGTCAATTCCCAGCGGTCATCCAGCGTGAATCTGCCTGCATCCACTTGACGCAGCGCCTCGACCAACACAGGAATTTTGAGCACACTCGCCATCGGAAACGATTCAGTGGCATGGATGTTGATCTCGTCGCCGGATTCAAGATGACGCATGGCAACCCCCATGTGGGCATTGGCAGCGCGGATGGCGTCCTCGATCTGCTCCTGCAAACCCTGCAAAGCCATAGTCTGTCCTTGTCTAGCGTGTTAAGAAGAGGTTAGCCCCGTTGGCGCGGGTCGAGCGCATCGCGCAGCCCGTCGCCCAACAAGTTGAAGGCGAGCACCGTAAAGAAGATCATCACCCCTGGGAAAAAGGTAATGAGAGGAAACTGGCGAATGAGGGAGCGACCATCTGCCAATGTGCCACCCCATGAGGCCGTAGGCGGCTGGATGCCCAGCCCCAGGAATGACAAGGATGATTCCAAAATGATAATGCTGCCAATGCCCAGCGTCGCCAGCACAATCACCGGCCCTAACACATTGGGCAGCACATGGCGAAAGATAATGCGAAAATCCTGCACACCGGAGGCACGCGCCGCTGTCACATAATCGGTCTGCCGGATCGCCATCACGTCTGCCCGCACCACGCGCGCAAAGCGCGCCCAGGTCGTCACACCAATCACCACAATCGTCGTCGTCAAGCTTGGCCCCAAGACCGCGGCCAGCACAATCAACAGCGCCAGCAGCGGAAAGGCCATGAGCGTATCCACAATGCGCGAGAGGATCGTGTCAATCCATCCCCCAAAATAACCGGAGATTGCGCCGATCAACACCCCCAGCCCCACCGAGATCACCGTTGAACCAAGCCCCACCAACAGCGCCACCCGCGCTCCATAGACGACACGCGCCAACAGATCGCGCCCGATGTGGTCAAAGCCCAGCGGATGCTCCCACGATGGCCCCACCCCGCGCATCCCTGGATAGCTAAAAGTGGGATCGTAGGGAACCAAGAGATGGGCAAAGAGCGCACCGATACAAATCAGAATCAGAAAGACCAGCCCCACCACTGCCGCGCGGTTGGCGCGAAATCGACGCCAGGATTGCATCCATTCCGAACGGCTCTTTGTCTCACGCACAGGCGCGGCGTTTACTCTCTGTTCCAAGCGTGCTACACTCATCGCCCTTGCATCTCCTTCACCACCTACGGCTCAAACTCCCTCTGCGCGCCCAAAGGGCTCCCAGCGTCTCCGGGCGAGAAACCTTCTGAAATCTCTGCATGACATGAGTTCCTTAACGCCCCTGCGTCCGTAGACGCGGATCCACAAAAGCGTAAAGCAAATCGGTCAGCAGGTTCGCCACCACCACCAGCACAGCCAGGATCACGACAATCGACTGCACCACCTGATAGTCAATGCGAAAAACAGAATCAATAAAGAGCCGTCCAATGCCGGGAATGGCAAAGATGTTCTCAATGATAATCGTGCCACTGAACAAAAAGGCGATGCGAAAACCAATGACCGTCACCACCGGCAGCAGCGCATTACGCACAGCATGGCGCAGGATCACCATCTGATGCGACAAGCCTTTGGCAGTCGCAGTTCGCACGTAATCCTGGCTCAACACCTCAATCGTCGCACCGCGCATCACGCGGGCAAAGATCGCCATCTCGCCCAGCGCCAGGACTGCCACGGGCAAGATATAGCCATCCCACTCCTTTAAGCCAAAAGGAGGGACCCAGCGCAGCCAGAGCGCAAAAACGATGATCGACACCAACGCCACCCAGAAATTGGGCAGCGCCGCGCCAGCCGTCGAACCTAATGTGAGCAGATAGTCAAAGATCGAATTGCGATGCACCGCAGCAATAATGCCGGCAGGGATCGAAAGCACCAGTGCCACCGCAATCGCCATGATATTGAGGTAGCCCGTAACGGGCATTGCCTCCCAAATCATATCGCCCACAGGCACACCGCGCCGGATCAGCGACTCGCCAAAGTCGCCGCGCAACATCCCCGTCGCCCAGATCAAATACTGTTCATGGTAGGGCCGGTCAAGCCCCCATTTGGCTCGGATAGCCTCGATCTGCTCCGTGCTGAGTTTGATGCTGCCCTCGCCCAAGAGCAAGCGCACAGGATCTCCCGGCATCATCCGCATGATGATAAAGGTCACCACGCTGATCAAAAAGATAACCAAAATGCCCTGTAGGAGCCGTGAAACAATATAGTTGAACATACGCTTTACTTTCCCAACTTCTTACATTTCCCACCCGCAAACAACACCAGACCGGCATCTGCGCGAGCAATCTGCCGGTCTGGCGCTGTTGTCACTTCATGGATGACAGCTTATGCCTCAACCGGATCCAACCACCAGGTATGGACCCCGTTGAAAAAGAGGGTAAAGCCATCTTCTGTCGCCTCCGGCAAGCCCTTGACGCGGCTGCTAAAGACGTTATACCAATCATCCCATTGCAGATAGAGCATGGGGACATCCTCCACAATGATGTCCTGCATTTCATAGTAGATGGCCTGGCGTTCTTCGGGCACAACCGTCTGAACACCCGCATCAATCAGTTCATCCACCCGCGCATTCGAGTAGTTGTTGAAATTCTGCGCGCCGCCGGAACGCAGCGTGTCCGCAGGGTCCGGGTCCACTGCGCCATAGGTCCAGTTGAAGAGCGAGGCATCCATATCGCCATTGGGCAATGCCTCCAGAATGGCAGACACGGGCGCTTCTTCTAGCAGCATCTCGACGCCGGCCTCGGCCAACATCTGCTGCGCCAATTCGGCAATCGGGCGGCGAGCCGTATCCCCCGTGATGGTGGTGCAGGTAAAGGAAAGGCGCACGCCATCCTTCTCACGGATACCATCCGCGCCGGCCACCCAGCCAGCGCCATCCAACAACGCATTGGCCCCATCTACGCTGTAGTCATAATGTTTGACCGCTGGATCCTGGTCTTTGGAATAGAAGGAATACTTGGGGCTGTAGTGCGTATTGGCTACTTTCGCTGCCCCATTCCACAATTCATCAACGATGCGCTGGCGATCCAATGCCGTAAGCAGCGCTTGGCGCACCTCTTTCTCGGAAAGCGCAGGATGTTGGTTGTTGAGCGGGATATGCTTGATACCCCCTGTGGAACTCACCAGCACCGTGAAGTTGGGGTCTTCGGCCAGGCGCTTGCTGTCTTCCACCAGCAGAGGCCACAAGCAGGCATCCGAATCACCCGTTTCCAACGCAATCGCGCGCACCGAAGCATCAGGCACTACTTCCTGGCGGATGGCATCAATGTTGGGGCGACCGCGGAAATGATTCTCAAAGGCTTCCAACTCCACAACCTCTGCCGGGACCCAGTTCACCAACTGGAATGCACCTGTGCCAACCGGCGCAGTGCGGTAGGTATCTTCGCCCACTTCGGCATGATAGGCAGACTGCACAATCGGCGTTTCGGCCCAGCTTACCAATGACGAAGCATTGACAGAAGCCATGTGGACGACCACGGTAAAGTCATCCGTCGCTTCCACCGATTCAACTCCCAAAAAGTCACCGACGATGCTGGTGGCATTCGCCTCATCACGATAGAAGTCATAGGTATAAACCACATCCTGGGCAGTAAAGTCGGCGTCGTCATGGAACTTGACACCCTGCACCAGATTAAAGGTGTAGGTCAACCCATCCTCAGCGACCTCATACGACTCGGCCAATACACCTTTGGTCACCAACATCTCGTCGCCCAACAGCAGCGAGTTGTGAATCGCATAGATCACCGCTTCTTGCACACTTGCGCCCTGATCCTGCGGCCCCATCCCTGCCACTTCCTGGTGTCCCATTAGGCGCAGCGTACCGCCCTGCTGTGGGCCACTTGCGGCGGGGGCTTCACCACTGCCCGCGGCGGGAGCCTCGCCACCACTGGTGGTGGGCGCGGCCGTCGGCGCACACGCGGTCAAGAGCGCTGCCGACAGACCGGCTGCACTATATTGCAGGAACTGACGACGGGAGAAATCGCGGTTCGAGCGAACCGTGGCGCGAACTTGTTCTGGCATGGTGCACCTCCAAACGTGCATGAAGAGAACAAATCGGATGGCGGACAAAGGCGTCCAACCACTTGCTCAATTGTACCCAGACAGTTGCTTTGCCCATCTGCCCAGCATCGTTGCTGCTCAGGACGGGTGGGAGGATGTTGACCGTGGAAACCGTGGCGGGTCGGAAAGGCTGCCAGAATGCCATGCAACCGTCCATCCACGCACGATGGGGTGAACATCCACATCAAACTCGGCTAGGGGTGCAGAGTGGATGAACCACTCTTACCAAGCCAAAGTATAGAAGTTGCTAGAGTCTAGCATAGGGGCGGAAACACTGTCAATCGTGTTTGAACCGGTCTATTTTACGGCAGTCGCCTCAAGTTCGATCATGAACTCTGGAAATGCCAGCCGCGTTACACCGAGCAATGTAGAGCTTTGGCGACAGCCCGCCGCAGCCAGGCGACTCGTCAAGGCGTCGTAGTTTGCCAGTAGCTGATCGACATCCGTTGTGTACATATTCAGGCGTACAACGTCCTCAAGCCCAAAATCCGCCTCGCGCAATACAGTCTCAAGATTATCCAGCGCAAGCATGATCTGGGCACGCATATCTCCAGAATGCATGGGATTGCCTGCTGCATCATTCGATGTCTGTCCAGCGCAGAATAGGATTCGTTGTGGAGCCTGCACTTCGGCGGCTTGAACAAATCCAAAGGCATCTTGCCATGTCCACGGGTTGATGGTGCGTCGTTCCATTTCTCGGCTCCTTGATGAAGTGTGAAATGCTGGATAACAAATTGCGCACAGCGGGCAAACGACAGCGAAGAACCAACATCGTATCACCCACAGCTACCGGCGTCAATCGTGTAGTGGCACTGAAAAATTGGATTTTGCCAACCTGGAGAATGCAACAGCGGCGTCACAAGATTTGTGACGCCGCTGTTCTAAAAGGATGGATAACTCGCCAACCCCATGTTTAATGGATTAGGGAACTACTTCCCCTGCTTCGCCCGCTTCACTTCGCGCATGCGAATTTCGTGGCGCAGTTCCTTCTTGCGGATACGCAGCGCCACCGGCGTCACCTCCAGCAGATCGTCATCTGCCAGGTACTCAATCGAATCATCCAGCGACAAATCGCGGATGCCGGAAAGTCCAGCGTCGTCCTGCTTGGGCTTGTCGCGGAAGTTGGTCAACTGCTTCGCCTTGCAGATATTGATCACCAAATCTTCATCGCGCACATGCTCGCCGATCACCTGCCCGGCATAGACCTCTTGCGTGGGGTGGACAAAGAAGGTGCCGCGCTGCGTCAAATCTTTCAGCGCATAGCTCGTCACCGAACCTGTCTCCAACGCCACCAGCGAACCGCGCGACTGCCGCTCAATCTCCCCCAAATAGGGCGCATAACCGTGAAAGAGCGTGTGGAAGATACCTGTGCCACGCGTCGAGGTCAAGAAGGGCTGGCGGAAGCCCAACATGCCGCGCGTCGGCACCAAGAACTCCGTATAGACAGTGCCGTCATCGCCATAGCGAATCTCCTGCATCTGCCCCTTGCGCGTCCCCAACATCTCGGTCACAGTGCCCAAGTAGTCGTTGTGTACTTCGAGATAAACCATCTCCAGCGGCTCCTGCAAGCCCTGTTCGCTCTGGCGATAGATGACCTCTGGACGGCTCACCGCAAACTCATAGCCTTCGCGGCGCATCGTCTCAATCAAAATCGCCAAATGCAGCTCGCCGCGCCCCGACACAATGAAGCTGTTGGCGGTCTCCGTCTCCTCCACGCGCATCGCCACATTGCGCTCTAGCTCTTGAAAGAGACGGGCGCGCAGATGGCGACTCGTCAAAAACTGCCCCTCGCGTCCAGCAAAGGGAGAGTCGTTGACGCTAAAGGTCATGCGTACGGTCGGCTCTTCCACCAGGATCGGCGGCAGCGGCTGCGGGTTGTTGGGGTCGGTCAGCGTGTCACCAATCCCCACATCCGGGATGCCTGCCACAGCCACAATGTTACCGGCTTCTGCCGCATCCACCTCGGTACGTTTGAGGTCACGGAAAAGATAGACCTGGCTGACCTTGCCAGGAATCATCTCCCCTTCCGGCGTCGCCTGCATCACGCTTTGCCCGCTGCGTAACGTACCGCTGGTCAGACGCCCGACCGCGATCTTGCCCACATAGGCGCTGTGATCCAGGGTCGTGACCAAAAGTTGCAGCGGCCCATCGATACGCACCGTAGGCCCTGGCAAGAAGTTGATAATCGTCTCAAAGAGAGGGCCCAGGTCATTGCCCAGCGTATCCGGTGTAAAGCCGGCGCGTGCCTCCAGCCCAATCGTGTAGACGACAGGGAAATCCGCCTGTTCTTCGCTTGCGCCCAGGTCGATAAAGAGATCAAAGGTGGCGTTGACCGCATAATCGGTGCGTGCTGCGGGGCGATCCACCTTGTTGATCACCACAATCGCCTTCAAGCCCTTCTCCAAAGCCTTACGCAAGACAAAGCGCGTCTGGGGCATCGGGCCTTCCACCGCATCCACCAGCAGCAGCACCCCATCCACCATGTTCAGCACACGCTCCACCTCGCCCCCAAAGTCGGCATGGCCTGGCGTATCGACAATGTTGATCGTCATGCCGTTATAGACAATGCCGGTGTTCTTTGCCAGGATCGTAATGCCGCGCTCACGCTCCAGGTCGTTGGAATCCAACACCCGTTCCGCCATCTGCTGATTGGCGCGAAAAACATTGGTCTGGCGCAGCATGCCATCGACCAGCGTCGTCTTGCCATGATCAACGTGGGCAATGATCGCGATATTGCGAATATCATTGCGTGTCACAAAATTCTCGTTACGAGGACTCATACCATTCAATCCGGCCATCTCAATTCCAGCCGTCAACTCTGCTGCCATTGTTGGTGCTGCCATAGGTGGTGCGATACTCCCTTTGCACACAAAACTGCCCGGCCATCCGAACAACGGTACGACCGGGCAGCAACTTTCATACCGACATTATAGTCGAGTTGCAGCAAAATATCAAGCTAAAACCAGTGCAAATCAACTTTTCGAACGAATGATTATCGCACATCGACTCCCATAAGTAAAGTTGAATCACCCGTGATCTCGCCACGCTGCCAAACCGGCAGCCGTGCGCCGCTCTCCAAATCATACATCCCCGCCACCAACGAGTATTTGCCAGGGGGTGCATCTTGCGGCACAAGAATCGTATATCCATCGGAAACGACCAGGCCATCCCGCCAGATGCTCGTAGGGAGGAAGCCGTTGCGCGGTGGGTGGTCATCTTGGGCAACTAACTGCCCATCAGCATCCAGCACATGCACAAAGCCTGTGTAGTCCCGATCCATCTCTGCCAGTGCCTGCCAAAAGAGTTCGATATTCAGAGTTTCACCCCTAGACGCAACCAGTGAGGAAGCCTGCTCCGGAGCGGGCGTCATCCCCACCAGCGCCACCTTGCCATCCAGTTGTGCCGGATCAGAAAACGTATGAACAGGTTTACCCTCAACTTCACCCACAGTCACATAGCCAATCGGGACCATTTCGCCTATATACTCCCCCGCCGGCATCGCAGTCGCCGGCAGCAGGTCATGTGTCTCTGGGTCAACAAAACTGAGGTCGAACCGGTAGATGCCCGCTGGAGTCTCCGGTGGAATCGTGACAGTCCGCGTATCAAACCACAGAACTGTTGGTGCCCAGATCGAGGTAGGACGATTTTCGGGCCAGCCTTGCTCCCGCCATACCTCCCTACCATCCTCAGCCACAAGCCTCACGGAGATATTGTAGTTCTTGTGAATAGCCCGAAAGAAGACATGCAGCCGGCTCACCATCTTGACTTCCTCGCCCGGTTGTAGACCCGAATCCTTCTCTATTTCGTAACTCTCAAAGAGAATTCTGTTGTCGGAAAAGGCAATATACTCTTTTTTGCCAGCGCGGCTTACCCATGCTTGCTTTTTGGCGAATTGTTGAAAGAAAGGCGATTCATAACCACCTGTATATTGCAGAAGAAAGTCGGGCATCCCCTCATAAAGCTCGACGATACCGAGCGACTCGACAGGTTCCTCTTGCGGAACTCCCCTTGCCTCGCGATACATCCCTGAAATATGGAAGTGCAACTCTGCCACGGCTGTTGCTGCACCCAGGAGGAGGACGACAATGAGAGCCACTCTGGTGGGCTGTCCCCCGTTGCTGCGATGCACCGCGCGCCCCACAAGCACAGCCAAGCAGAAAAGCGCAGGAATCGAGGCTCTCATCACCAGATCATTATAGATACCAACCCTGTAGAGAGGCAGCAGCGCCAAAGTAACTAACGTAGTAGCAAAGAGCCAGCGCCATATCCTCCCCTCATACTTCATGCCCCTGAACAGAAGCACCGCGTAGATGCCAACCTCTAGAAGCCAAAATGTCACATACAAACCGATATCATTGAGCATCCTGTCTGAACCAGCGGTGAGGAAGAATCCGTACGGTATATCTGCGCGCGCATAGGGAGAAGATTCGTACAACTTCGACAGATAAAAGAGACCGATCAGGAGTGCAAAAGCAAGACCACACAGGTTTGACCACGAGAAATAGCGCCGCAGCCGCATGAGCCAGGGCCCATCATCGCTGAAAAACTCCGCGATCAGATAAGGGACAAGACCCATCGTCACGAAAGGCGACCACAACGCGCTGAGGCCCACAGCCAACCAGCTGATCCGCCTGTGGCGAATGTACAGGATTGCATAGAGCGTAAGTGCCCCAGCAATCCAGCCCGCCAAAGCCTGATTGGGCACCCAAGCGAGCAAAATCGTGTTCGCACTATACTCAAAAGCACCCCCCCATCGTTCTAGTCGCCCCCAATTGCCGTTTGCCCACCCAACTCTATTAGCAATGATGTTGCCAATCAGATCAAGCCCGGAGAAGAAGATAAAAATAAAAATGAGAGAATAAGCGGCCTGAGCAACGGCTATAGAAGATGCTTTGCGGGCCAAGACCCAAAACCAGAGCATGGCCAGCACGACACCAAGAAATGTCCAGACGAAAACAACATACTGCGCCATTGCCCAACCGGCAATCTTGCCAACCAAAGCCGAGGGTAAGTAATAGGCAAAATAGTAAACCAGGGGGACAGGATCAGCATAAAAATCATAGAGTACAGGCCACTCGTGTTCGATTAAGTCCTTGAGAACGCTTTCGTGTTTTACCCAATCTCCCCTGATATAGCCGATCTCCCCTACACCCACAAGAATCAACCACATCAGGGCAATCAACAAGAGAAAGAGCAGGTGCAGGAAAGTAAAGAGAGGAGAAGCTTCCGCGGCAGGCGCGGATGCAGTTGTTTGGTGAATTGTCAGCCGGGTAGACTCGACAAGGGCAGCGACCAGAAGTAAAAACGCCAATGCAGCCCAATACCATTGCAGCCACCCAACGCAAAAAATCACATAGGGAAGCGCCAAATAGAGGAGCGCGCTTGGAACAAGATACCGCTCCAAGCGCGCAAGCCGAATAGGGAATTGGGGAAATGAACGCATAGCTTTCCTCTGAACGCGAACATCGACATCAAAGCAGTTACAAAATTGCTCGACCCTCACTTGCCTGTGTGGTGTATGTACGCTGTATCTTACGCTCTATCGATGGTGAAGTATGGAACACTTCGCAAAGTATACCCTACATTCAACAGAGCCATCTATCCCTTTGGTTCACCCTACTGTCGAATCCAAATTGACACCTATTTGTGCAGGGTGCTACAATTGACTCTGCCGAAGGGCTGCAACGATCTCGACCACGGGATCGATACCGCTCGCTATGCTCAAACCCGCTCCCCACACCCTAGCGTGCTAAGAGTTACTCGGCTTCAAGCTTTTCCGTATGTTTTGACCGCCGTGGCGGTTGCCTTGACCCACGTTTACCGGAATCTATTCTGCACAAAGAAAGCGATCCCTGACCGGAAAACAGGTCACTGGTTCGCTCCGTGTAAGTACCACCGTACACAGTGTCATGGCTTCAACACGGCCAACTGAATAGGGGTATCACCCTGGTATCAACTCACAGGCCTTGATTACCCCGGTTTGTCGTACATAAGTCTGTTCTACTTGTTTACCCACGGGAATAACCAAAGTAGTACTCAAGGAGGATGTATGAACGAACAGCCAGTCTCTCGCCGTCTCACACGGCGCGCATTCCTGACCAGCATGGGAACCACAGCGTTGGGTGTCACCCTCATGGCCGCGTGCGCTCCATCCGCCGGCCCCGCTGCGGCTCCTGCGGCCAGCAGCGGTGAAGCTGCGCCTGCCGCTGGTGCGGAAAGAACCCAAGTTCGCGCCCACATGGTCGCGAAACAGGATGTCTCCGACTGGATTCAGGCCGGTCTTGACCAGGACATCGACGGCTTTGCCAGTGGCAACCCCGACATCGAAGTTGTCCTCGAAACCATTCCCGGCTGGACCGCAGAATATTTCCCCAAGATTCTCTCCTTTGCCGCCGCAGGCACTCTGGGTGATATGGTCTGGTATCCCCCTCGCCACCGCTCCCACATCGCCTGGGGCACCAGTCTTGGCCTCGTCACCGATCTTCGCCCTCTCGCCGAAGGCGTGGGGTATGACATTGATGCCAACTTCTTCGAAGGAGCCGTCGTCGCCAACAGCTCCGGGGGCGCGACCTACTGGATGTCCTTCATCTCTGAACCGATCGTGCCGATCATTGCCTATAACAAGACCAAGATCGCCGAGATGGGTCTTGCCGAATTGACGGACGACATGACCTTCCAGGAGTTGGCCGATTGGGCAGTGGAAGCCACCACGGAAGATGTCTTTGGCTATGCCCGCGCCGACCGCGGCGGCGATCCCTTCGGTGGCGGCCCCTATCTGCGCCAGTGGGGTGTGGAACCGACCAACGAGGATGGCACAAAGGCGACCTTCTTGGATAACCGCGAGGCCTTTGTCCAGGCCCTCCAATATGACTACGACCTGATCAACACCTACAAAGTCTCGCCGTCCCCCTCTGCCGGAGCCATCAACGCGCCAGAGCTATTTGGGGGTCAGAAAATGTTGGCGGGCGATATCTGGCCTTTCCGCATCGCCATCTATCCCGCTACCTTCACCGACTTCGAGATCGGTTTTGCTCTGACGCCAGTTGTCAACAGCGGTGACGCGCGCCGCAGCATGCTCAACGAGCATGTCTTTGGCATTACCACCGCCTCGCAAGTGCCGGACGCCTCGTTCAAGGTGCTGACCTGGATTGCCGGTAAGGAAATGAACGTGCAGGGCTTGGTGCAAGGCCAAAAAGGCCCCATCGCCCGCGCCGATGTCTGGGCTGATGAGCGTATCTACGAAACATTACCCGACTATGAGAAGCTTCGCCCCATCATGGAAAGCATCGAACCTGACTACGTGGTAGCCAACTTCCGCGGTGAGGAATTTGATGCTGCCTATACGCAGGTCAACGATGCGTTGGTGCTGGGCGAAATCCAGGCCGAACAGGCTGCGGATCAAATCCAGGAACTCTGCCAAGCAGTGCTGGATAAAGAACCGGCGTAATCGCTCTATGGGGTGTGGCTTGGCTGCCAGTTGGTGCGCCAAGCCACGCCCCATAGTTTCTCGTGGATAATGCAATGGCAATCACAACTTCTCCACCCACTTCTGTGGCGCGGGTTTCACGTCGCTCGAATATCCGGCGACGTGAGATCATCGAGGGTATCCTCTACCTTTCTCCCTGGATCATCGGCTTCATCGTCTTTGTCGCCGGCCCGCTTTTCGCCTCCATCTATCTGAGCTTTACCAAGTACAACGTGCTGCGCCCGCCATCGTTTATTGGGATTCAGAACTTTGTCTATGCCTTTACCAAAGATGACTTGTTCTTACCTTCCATCTGGCGCACCTTCTATTACACCCTCTTGCTCGTCCCCTCTGGGATGATTGCATCGCTCTTTGTTGCCGTCCTTCTCAACCAAAAGCTCGTCGCTACCTCGGTCTGGCGCACGCTTTACTTCTTGCCTACACTGACCCCGCTGGTCGCCGCAGCATTGCTCTGGCGTTGGATGCTCAATCCCGATGTAGGGCTGGTCAACTACCTCTTAGGACAAATCGGTATCCAGGGGCCTGGCTGGCTCAACAGCACCACCTGGGCCATCCCCTCACTGGTCATCATGGGGCTGTGGGCAAGCGTCGGTGGCTCGCGCATGATTATCTTCCTGGCAGGTCTACAGGATGTGCCGGTCGAATTGTTGGAAGCTGCCGAGATCGACGGCGCAGGGACCTGGAACAAATTCTGGAATGTCACCCTCCCGCTGATCACCCCCACGGTCCTCTTTAACCTGGTTCTAGGGATGATCTTTGCGCTGCGTACCTTTGAAGTCGCCTTCATCGCCACCAATGGCGGCCCGGCGCGCGCCACCTGGTTTATCTCTCTGCACATCTATCAAAATGCCTTCGTCAGCTTTGATATGGGCTATGCCTCGGCCCTCTCTTGGCTGTTCTTCATCATTATCTTTGTGCTGACCTATCTCCAGTTCAAACTCTCCGGTCAATGGGTCTTCTATCAAGGGGAGCGCCAAGCATGATCAGCAATGCCGAAAGCACGATGAAACCGGTTCCTCTCGCGCGTACATCGTCCGCACGCACGCAACGGCTCACCTGGCGCATCCTCTTCTATCTGCTTGTGATCATCGGTGCTGTCGCCTCCATGCTGCCCTTCTTCTGGACGGTCGTGAGTTCCGGCAAGGCGATCAACGAGCTTTATCGCTATCCGCCCACCATGTGGCCCGAGAATCCGCAGTTCATCGAAAATTACACCAAGATATTGACAGACTATCCCTTCGAGCGCTGGTTCATCAACTCCTTCTATGTCACCTTTATGGCGCTCCTGGGCACTATTATTTCTGCCACACTGGTTGCCTATGGCTTTGCGCGCTTCCGCGTGCCGGGTCGCGAGGCATTCTTCTTTCTCACCCTGGCGACCATTATGCTGCCGGTCGAGGTCACGCTCATCCCCACCTATCTCCTCTTTAAGGAGTTTGGCTGGATTAACACCTACCATCCGCTGATCATTCCCGCCTGGTTTGGGGGTGGGGCCTTCAACATCTTCCTCATGCGCCAATTTATCATGGGCATCCCCTATGACCTGGACGAAGCCGCCAAGCTCGACGGGGCCAGCAGTTGGCGCATCCTCTGGCAAGTGATCGTCCCGCTCTGCAAACCCGCCATTGCCACAATGGCGACGCTCGGCTTTATCGGCCAGTGGAACAACTTCCTCTATCCCTTGATCTTCCTCAACAGCGAAGACAAATATGTCGTAGCTGTCGGTCTGCGCTATCTGCAAACCGCCGTCACCCAGGGTTCCGGGGCTGTCTCACGCCCGCAAGATCACCTGCTCATGGGCGCGGCGCTGATGGTCGCGCTGCCCTGCCTCATCCTTTTCTTCCTGGGCCAACGCTACTTCACTCAGGGCATTGTCACCACAGGACTAAAGGGATAAGCCTCCGGGGTTTATAAACAAAAAGGACGCTTCAACGTGAGCAACTGCTCATCCTGAAGCGTCCTTTTTTACTTGGCTCAACGCCGCAATGGCGGCTTTTCCTCCACATAATGGAACAATCTCCCCTTCACAACGTTTCTTAAGAAGCAGGCGAACCTGTCTATTGGAGATTTGAGGTGAATTTAATGCGTATTGTTCCTTTCTACCTATTGAGCGTTGCCCTATTTCTAGCTGCCTGTGGATCAGCCACAGTGGCGCAATCGGCAACAACTGAACCGAGCGCTTCCCAAGCGACTACCGTGAACAGCCCTACGCCAGCCAACACCCCCCTGCCAACCCTTGAAGATTCGAGCGCAACGGTGACAGATGCAATCACATCTGCCGTAACGAACACGGAAGCAAACACCACAACGAACATCACCGCGACACCACTTGCTGCTGGTTCAGCTTCACCGCCCGTGGCTATCGCGCAGACACCGTCACAGATGCAAGCCTATGAGAACCTAGCAAGTCCGGTGGATCTGCTGGCTTCCTATTACAACGCAGTTAACCG
This sequence comes from Caldilineaceae bacterium, assembly GCA_020846635.1. Taxonomy (GTDB): domain Bacteria; phylum Chloroflexota; class Anaerolineae; order Caldilineales; family Caldilineaceae; genus QEUY01. The sequence continues at coordinate 292,246 of JADLDO010000047.1, read as the reverse complement.
GCAGGAGTATGAACGGGCCTACGGCTATTGGCAAGCGCCGCCCAACGACTATGACACCTTTGCCGCGGGCTATGCTGATACCGCCGGCGTGCAGCTCATTGTACAGCCCCCCACACGCATCGAAGGCGCAGCGGGCAGCCTCTATGTCGAGATACCCACGGTGCTTATTGCCCAACACAACGACGGCAGCACGCACACCTTTGCCGGTTGTATTGTCACTCGCAAATCCAACCTGCATCCGCCCGACATCCCCGAAGAAGACGTTTGGCATCTCTACCAAGCGCTGATTTCCGAAGTGCCAAACAATTCTGCAATCCCCACCCTCCTCGCCCAGGGCTGCCAATCTTAGCACTACCCCCCTCCCGGAAGCGGCCCAGCGGGCTCCCCGCTTCCGGGAGGGTTTGAAAGCTCCCCTATTCTGAAAGTCTCAAGGCTGCAACCCCTCACCTCAAACCCTCCACTTCGCCTACTTTTCCGTCTCTACCCAAACCTGCGTGCCATCTGTTGCAAAGTGGATGCGTCCATCCTCATCATTGCGTAAGATCTTACGCCCCGCCAACACATCCAGCGCCGCCTGTGAAGGATGCCCATAGGTGTTGGTTGCGCCCACCTGGATCACTGCCCACTCCGGGTCAACGGCCTCCACCAAGCCGCGGCTGGTGCTGTAGGCGCTGCCATGATGGCCCACCTTCAACACCGTAGCCTCCAGGGGTAAATCCTGCGCCAACCAGGTCGATTCAGAAGGAATCCCCGCATCGCCTGTCAGCAGCACGCTAAAATCACCATAGACCAACTTCGCCACCAGCGAATTCTCGTTAGATGCGTTATCCCCCTCCACCGGGACCGCTGGCGGCCAAAGCACCCAAAGCGCCACACCGTCGCCCAGATCCACCCAGCCGCCATTATGCTGGAGAAAGAGATCCACACCTCCCTCTGTCACCGCATCGCGCCACTCCTCAGCGTCGGGGTCTTCTGCGGTGGCGGGCGTCTCCAGGGCATAGTCAATGCGAAAACGTTCCGGCACAACCACCTGCGCGCCCATGTGATCGCGGTCGGGGTGTGTTGCCATCACCATATCCAGCGAACGATCCCACCAGGGCATCACCTCGCCCAACTGCGTCAGCAAGCGTTCGCGGCTGGCCCCGCCGTCGATCAGCAATTGGCGACCGCTCGGCGTCTCGATCAAAATCCCATCCCCTTGGCCAATATCCAGAAAATAGAGATGCAGCCGGCCATCGGGCAAGCTAAAGACTGCCGACCAGACCAGCCCGGCAATCACCGCCAATGTGCCCAACCCTGCCGGAGAAGTCAGCCGGTTGGGGTGCAGCGTGGCAAGATCAATCTTAGGAGTGCCCCGTTTGGCCGCGGCATAGACCAACGCAATCACCCCATAGGTCGCCAGCAGCGCACCTATCCCATACTGTCCAACGCTCATCGTGGTTCCAGGCAGCAGCGCCGCCCAACTCACCAAGTGCGTCGTCCAACTCAACCCCAGCCACGTCGCCCAAAGCAAGCCCTGTGCCAGCCAGAGCAGCCCCGCCAATCCACTCACGATCCCCAACGTCCCCGCCACCAAGATCAATGGCTGTACCGGCACAATCAGCAAATTCACAAGCACTCCTAGCACACTTACCCGTTGAAAATGAAAGGCCACCAGCGGCAGTGTCAGAATCGTCGCCGCCACCGTCATCACCCCACCATCTACCACCATCCCGCGTAATAAGCGACCAACGTTGGCATCACCGTTTGCATCACCAAATGGCTCGCCTGTCAATAGCCCCCCTTGCAGCCCAGGCCAGCGCGCCGACAACCACGCCATGATCCTCGTTGCAAAGAGAATCAGCCCCAACGTCGCCATCGCGCTCAACTGGAAACCCACATCATACAAGGTTTGAGGATTGACCAGCAGCATGACCCAGCACGCCACTGCCAGGCTGATCAGCGCGGTGGAGCGGCGACCCACGCCCGCGGCCACCACCACCAGCCCGCCCATCAACGCCGCACGCAGCACCGACGGCTCGGCCCCCACCAACACCGCATACGCGCCGATCCCCACCAGCGCCACGCCCATCGCCCAGCGTCCCACCAAGCGACGACTCACCCCTAATAACAGCGCCGCAATTAAGGCCACATTGCTGCCGGATATGACCAGGACATGGCTCGTCCCCGTGGCATTAAAGCGCGCATAGAGATCGTCGGGAATCCCCACATCGACCCCCAGCAGAATCCCCTCGGCCAATGCCGCGTGCGGCTCCGGTAGCATCTGCTCGATCAGCGCCATGCCACGGCTGCGTACCCCATACAGCCACCGTCGCCATGCCGCACCCTGCGTGGAGCCATCACGCAGCACGACTTTGGCATCGTAGAAGTGGCTGTTGATCCCGCGCCGCGCCAGCAGCTCGCGATAGGAGAAATCCTCAAAGTCGGGCGCAGTCGCCAAACGTCCTGTTACCTCGACCGGCTGCCCATAGCGGTAACGTTGGCGCGCCGTTGTGACCAAGCGCGCCTGCCCCTGCACCTCGCGCCATTGCCCATTCTGATATAGGCGGCTGACCGTCACCACCACTTCCTGTCGCGCATCCTCCACCGTGGGAAAATTGCTGATGTAGCCTGCCACCGTGACCTGCGGCGCGTTGCGATCAAAAGCAGACTCGCTGGGCAAATTCCATGCTGCTAGGTCAGCAGGCGTCCAGCAGCCCGCTTGTGGCACAGAAGCCAGCCGCAGCCCGCCCGCCAGCAGACAGAGCAGCATTGCCACCACCAACCCGCACCGGATACCCCTGCGCGGACGCTCAAACCCGGCGCTCTCCGGCCAGCGCAGCGGCATCTCATCCACCACAGGCGCGCCATTGAACAAAGGGGCAAGTGGCAAGGCGATCAACGGCGCTGCCCATGCCCAATTGGGCAGTTCACAGCCAAGCAACCCCGCTCGCATCAACAGGCTGCCAATCCACACACCCACGATATAAGCAAGGGCCAGCACCAACAGCGTCATGTGCGGTTCGCCATATTTCTGCGAAATTGAGGTGGAAAGAAGGATTGATAACGGAATATATGTTATAGCGTATATTGTAATGGCCGTAGCATCTGCGTAGCGTCTATAGTGTACCCAATTCGATGCGGTTTCTCAACCAGGGCAGTTGGGTGGCTGAGTTTGCAGGAGGCGAAAGACCATGACTGCACGTACACCCGCAAGCACATCTGCAAGCAAGACCCCATGGCGCTTTTTCCTACTCGTTTTTGTTCTTTCTGTTCCCTTCTGGCTGATTGGCCCGATCCTCGAGCAGTTTCTAGGAGACGGAATCCCGCTTAATCTCCCCATGAGCGCGCTGATGTTCGCTGCCCCGATCATCGCTGCCGTGATTCTTGTTTACAGGGAAGATGGATCAGGCGGCGTAAAGCAGCTATTAAAAAGGGTTGTCGATTTCAGAAGGATCAAGCGCAAAATCTGGTATCTGCCGATCTTCTGCTTGATGCCTCTCATATTTCTCTTGGCATATGGAATGATGGCCGTAAGTGGGGCATCGCTCCCCGATGATCCACAACTGCCGTTGGCGATGGTTCCCGCCTTTGCCACATTGTTTTTCGTCGCCTCTCTCTGTGAGGAGGTAGGCTGGTCGGGCTATGCCCTTGACCGGCTGCAAGATCGGCGGAGTGCGTTACACGCCGCCATCCTCATGGGCATCATGTGGGCGGCACTGCACATCATCCCAGACATACAGGCGCATCACACACTGACATGGATCGTCTGGCAGCGGCTCTATGCCATTGGATTGCGCATTCTGATCGTTTGGATCTACAACAATACAGGGAAAAGCCTGTTTGCAGCGATTGTCTTTCATGCCACGGACAACGTGAGCTTCGCCTTGTTTCCCAATTATGGTTCACACTATGACCCATTCTATATCTGCATCCTCACGGCCCTCACCGTCGTGATCGTCATATGGCTATGGGGGTCAGAAACATTGGCCCGATACAGATATGCCCGGCTGTACATGGCAGATAGTAAAGGATGAAATTCTCCTAGTTGAATTCTATCAATAAAACTGGTATCTTGTGTGTACCCTCATATCCCCCTCCGCTCCTTGCATTCAACTTTATATCCATCCGCAACGTGTTGTAAGTCCGCTGATCTTGTCGTGATCGTTATGGCTCTCCTTGTTCACATAGGGGTACAACTATGCTGCTCACATCCATCGTTACCCGCTTCACTGTTCCTCTGCGCGCGTTTATACTCGTTCTCATCCTTTCACTTGTTTCCATTCCCAATGTTGTCTTGGCCGGTGACATCTCCATCAGCAGCCATCTTGGCGAAACCTGTTTCGCAGTTGCCGACGAAAGAGCGGTCGAAGGGGGTGCTGATGACCCCGCAGACACACTGACAAGTTTAGACCGCACAGCGCCAGAAAACACCTCCATCATTGGTCTAACCGGAACGTTTGATAGTGAAGGAATCACGTTTGGGCCTTCCCTTCAACTCTTTGGCAACGACGCGGGATACATCGGCACCTTCGATTTGACCACAGGAGCCTTCACTCCCCTGTCACAGCCGCTGGGTACGGGTGGTGGCGTTGACGGCGAGGTTCTGTTCACCAACCTCGATGGTATGGCCTACTCGCTGGACCGCGATATTATCTTTGGCGTTCGCCGCCGCAACACCGAGGTTGATCTTCTCTTCGCCATCAATCCCTATACCGGCGCGCATATCCCGGATTACTTTGGCCCGGAGGGTGGCCCCAAAACAGACTATGTACCCGTCCCCGCGATACTTGACGACCAGAATAATCCCCTGACAGATGTCGACGATATACAATTCGACCCCGTCACGGGGATCCTCTATGGGACCATGAATACCGGAGGCAGAGGCGGCATTCTCGTCACGATTGACGTGGACACCGGGACGCCCACGCCTATCACGACCTTCCGATTTGCAGACACGGGCGATGTCATTAATGATGTCGAGGGGATCTCCTTTGCGAATGATGGCACGATGTACGTCAGCACAGGCGATAACTTCAACAGTGTACCGGACAATCGCAACCGGCTCTTCCACGTTGACCCAGTAACCGGATTGGGAACGCTGGTGGGAGCCTTCCCTGTTGGGCCAAAGGACTACGAAGCGATCGCGTGCCTCTCCGCAGAGGCAGCCATTGTGCTGAACAAATATACGAACGGCCCAGGACAAGAGCCGGACGATGCAGATACACCCACAGGGCCTCAAATTACAGAGGGCGACCCTGTGACATGGACCTATATCTTCACCAACACCGGTGTCCTCACGCTGACAGAGTTGAGTCTTGTAGATGATCACCTCGGCATCATCGGGCCACTGCCCAATAGTAGCTGTCTCCCCGCGGGTACTGTCCTTCCACCCGGTCGCAGCCTGACCTGTACGGCTACGGGTATTGCTGTGTCGGGTCAATATAGCAACACCGGGACAGTCAGTGGGCAAAGTGAACCCGGACCTTTCCCAGTTCAGGTTGTGACCAGTACGGATCCCAGCCATTACTTTGGATTGTCTATCTCACAACCTGCCATCGACATCGTTAAATTCACCAATGGCGAAGATGCCGACACACCCACGGGGCCGACCGTAGAGGTTGGCAGCACCGTTACCTGGACCTATGAAGTACGAAACGTGGGCAATGTGCCACTGAGCAACGTGACCGTGACCGACGACCAGCCCGGTGTCACGCCCGTCTATGTCAGTGGAGACGCAAATGGGAATAATCTGCTTGAGGTAGGCGAAACCTGGTTATTCCAAGCCACAGGCATCGCTGTTGCCGGGCAGTATGCGAATATGGGTACAGTCACAGGCACGCCGCCGGATGGCCCCAATGTGACCGACACCAATCCGAGCCATTACTTTGGCGCGTTTAGTTCGCAACCTGGCATCGACATCCTCAAGTTTACCAACGGCGAGGATGCCGATACGCCGACAGGCCCCACCGTGACAGTCGGCAGCACCGTTACCTGGACCTATGAGGTACGAAACACAGGCAATGTGCCGCTGAACAATGTGACTGTAACTGACGACCAGCCAGGCGTAACGCCCGTCTATGTCAGCGGTGATACAGACGGGGACAGCCTGCTTGACCAGGATGAGGTTTGGCTGTTCCAAGCCACGGGCATCGCTGTTGCTGGACAATATGCCAATACCGGCACAGTCACAGGCACGCCGCCGGATGGTCCTAACGTGACTGACACCAATCCGAGCCATTACTTTGGCGTAGAGCCGTCATCTCCTGCCATCGACATCATCAAGTTCACCAATGGCGAAGATGCCGACACGCCAAGAGGACCAGAGATCGAAATTGGCACTGCTGTCACCTGGACCTACGAAGTACGGAACACAGGCAATGTGCCACTAAGTAATATAACTGTGACGGACGATCAAGCCGGTGTCACGCCCGTCTATGTCAGTGGCGATGCAAATGGAAATGATCTGCTTGAAGTAGGCGAGGTCTGGTTATTCCAAGCCACAGGCATTGCCGTTGGTGGGCAGTATGCCAACATCGGCACAGTGACAGGGACGCCACCGGATGGCCCCAGCGTGACGGACAGCAATCCCAGCCATTACTTTGGCGTGGATGAGTTGCCGCCAACAAGCCTGCCCGTGGATGAGCAGCCTCAGGATCAGCAGAGTATGTTCCTGCCCACCATCGAATCTGGCGAATAGTTGGAATTGACTGCTGGCGAGTCTGGTTAAGGGCAGCCGCCAGTCATGCGATACCGGTATCGCATGACTGGCGGCTGTGATTCTGTCCAGAGACGATAGATTGCGTTTAGGACGGTATCTCGATGGCACTATACGCCTCGCCGAGCGATAGGTGCTGCCCCGCGGCAAAGGCCTCGTCAAAAGCCTCAACGCCCAACGCAGCGCGCACCGTCGTTCGCGCAGCATTGACCAGAGGCAGCATTGGCCCCTGATAAGCACAGTAAATCCGGCGGTGTTCCACTTCTATCAGCCCCAAAAGTGTCGCCGCGTGCTGGTACTGCTCCTGTAGGGTCAACAGGCGCGCGGCGATAAAGAGCCGCTGAAGCTCATCAATGGTGAGTCGCTTTCGTACGGCTTGATAGGCCAGGCTTTGCCCCAGCCAATGCGCCGCTTGGTCCGCATCTTCTTCCCACAAGGCGAACTCTGCCAGATACATGCAGGCTTGCCCCAAGTAGTCGCTATTTTCCACATCAAGAGCAATACGCAGCCCCTCCTCGAGCAGCCGGCGCGCCTCAGCACCATTGCCCCCATAGAGGGTATTGAGGCAATCAGCGATAAAAGCGTGATTGCCTCGCTTGCGAAAACGTTGGAGGCTATCTGTGGTCAGCGAAGTTGCAAGCGTAATTTCCCCCCAGTTGATCAGAAAACAGCCATAACTCCATTGAATGGCGGCAAGGTTGAAATCATTGTCGGTATAGATACAGAATTCAGCCCCAAGCACAGGCTCTTCACCGGCAGCCTGCGCCAACATCACCGCTCGCGCCAGGACGTCATTCGCTTGAACGGCATCGGCAATGAAAAAGGCAAGACGAAACCAAGCGCCTGAATGGAGTTGCTTGTAAGGGGCAAATCTCCATCAACTCGATGATTTCAACCATATAGTGCTCATCAGGGATAAATTCGGCGAAGATTGCCAGGCGCAGATCAACAGCGAGCATCTGTCGATGGGGATGCAATTGGGTCAACCATCTATCCTTCTCGAAGCGACGCCCCTTAAGGTACCAGAAATATCCAGCAGCAAGGAGCAACCATGCCATATCCGTATAGCGGGCTTCGTCGAGCGCCCACTGCAAGGCGGCACGCAGATTCTCCTGTTCCGGCTGCAAGCGCGCCACCCAGGTTGCCGCCTCTGACCCGCGCAAGTAAGCGTCACCAGTGCGGAAGCGTTGAAGGTAGGCACGATAGTGACGCTGGCGCATCTCCGCCACCTCGCCCTGCGCGTGTAACTGCTCTAGGGCAAATTCCCGCAGCGTCTCCAGCAGCAGAAATCGTTGCTCGCCGCTAGATGTCGTTTCCACACGCACCAGGCTTTTGCCAACCAACGCATGTAGCGACGAGTGCAGCCCCGCGGAAGCCGATGCACGATCAGATTCCTGCCTCGATCTCCCTACCGCCTCTACCGCCTCTAAGTCAAAACCTCCGCTAAAGACGCCCAGACTGCGAAAGAGCCTACGCTCTTCTTCCGTCAGCAAGGAGTAGCTGCCGTGGATGGCGCGGCGCAACGTGCGCTGGCGCGCCGGCAAATCATACGCCCCGTCCACCAGCAGATCGAGACGGCGGCTGTGTAGCTGCGTAAAGAGTTGCGGAAGCGAGAGAAGATCCGTCTGCGCCGCACACAACTCAAGCGCCAATGGCAGGCAGTCCAGCCGTTGGCAAATGGCTTCAACCGTAGAGCGATTCGCCTCCGCAACCTCGAATCCGGCATCCACGGCTGCTGCCCGTTGAGCAAAAAGCTCGACTGCGGACGCTAGTTCAAGCGGCGGCACACGGTAGCGTTGTTCGGCGCGCAGGTGCAGCCGTTCACGGCTGGTAGCCAGCACGACCAAACCGCTACAGGACGAAAGTAATTCCGCCAATAACGGTGCTGCATCGTGAATCTGTTCGCAGTTATCCAGCACCAAAAGCATCTCCTTGCGACGCAAGCGCTCAATCAGCTTGGTCTTGGGTGGCTTGGAGCTGGCATTACTGCCGCCCACAGCAGTGAGAATCGCCGACACTATATGTAGCGGGTCGCTGATTTCTGCTAGTGCAACAAAGACAGCCCCATCAGCATAGTTATATTGCAGGCGTGTGGCGACGGCCAATGCCAATCCTGTTTTGCCGATGCCAGGGGGTCCTACCAACGTCAAGAGCCGCCCGCTGTGACCGAGCAAACGGTTGCAGAGCTGACGTACCTCCCGCGTACGGCCAATCAGTTCAGTCGGTGCTGACGGCAACTGCTGCGGCTGCCCATCCGCCCCTTGTGGAGATTGTACACGCCTGAGAGGTGGAGGATTGACAGTGCCCAAAGAGAACTCTGGAGGGGGTTTGCCGCGGGCGCTCGCCGCGCGCTCAATCAGGAGCGCGGCCAGTGCCGGAGCATCTTGTAGCCCAAGCGCCGGGATAAACCGGGTGATTACTACGTCGAGATCGGGCTGGCGCTGTGCATTTTCAAGACTAGAGATCAGGGAATCACTGTAGTTGAGTGCAGCGCCCAAGTCGCGCTGTGTCATACCGGCACGCTTGCGCAGTTGCTTAAGCAGGGGCCCAAAGGGGAGCGTTTCAGACACGGACATGGCTTGCTCCGTCGTTATCGTACTTCGACCTCCGCGTGCAAATTCTACATTGATTTCGCCAAACAGACGAACCATAGAATTTTGTGGAATTGCTGTGGAATATGTGGGGGTGCTGTGCCTGCCAATTCACTATGCTGGCCCATAGGCAGAATCATCGGCTGCTCTATGAGATGAGCTATGAGAGGTACAGGCATGCATACGGTTCAAGGTCAAGAGAGAAACGGCAAAGCGGCACCACGGCTTGAATGGCAGACATGCAATAGCGACGCCGAGTGGGAGATCACTCAGCAAACTACGCCGGTTATCACGACACCCCACGCAGCAGTCATATCAAGGCCAAGTTGGGTATTGCGGCATTGGCGTCCGGCTGTGGCGCTGCTCATGATCCTAACCGCAATCGCAGATTGGACGTGGCATATCGCGCAGGAAGGGGTCACGCAGATTGAAGCCGACTTACAGCATAGCGTGGAATTGGAGCTATGGACAACCACAGCCCCAGGCCAGGAAATCAACAAGCCTTCTGCCCTTACAGAGATTGGCGCTGCCCACGCGGGTACGCAGACCGTTCACCTACTTGCATTCACCGGCGAGACAGCCATTGTCCAACTTGTCACGCAGCCTGGAGCAGACCAGCCTTCGCTCCGTCAAACTCGTTTCTATCGGCAGACAGCAGAGGGTTGGCAGCACACAGAGCCGGATGACGAACTGTGGGGGTCGCCGCACAGCCTGGAATCGGCCCACTTCATCTTCCACTTTCGTCAGAATGACGCCCAGGTTGTCTCTGCGGTCGCGCCGCAAATGGACGATGTATACACCGAGCTACAGCGAAACTTTGGGATCGCCTCCGATGCCGAAAAACTGAGCATCGATGTAACAGTAGAGCATGCCACGGGTGCGACGCCTATCCCACAATGGCCGAACGAGCCACTGGTCGTCTCTTCCCCCGCTCGCTATCTAGCCCCAGTCTCACTGAGCGACAGCGACCTTCTGGCGCAGTCGATTGCGCTCCCCCTAATCGACTATATAGGGGAGCGTGCGATTGAAGACCATGCCATTCCGTCTGGCTGGCAACCTCTGCTGCTGGGCCTGCGTTTATGGCAACTGTGGGATCTGGATATGCCGCTGGCGCGCTGGCGATATGACGCTGTGCGGGCACTCTATACGGAGACACCTACAGAAGGCCCCGGACAACAGTCCACGCTGCTTGAATCTAGCTCGGAGCTTTGCGCCATGCACAGACTGTGGTTGCTATCGCCCATGATGATAGGAATTCCGCTTGAGTGCCACATCACAGAGGAAGGGAGTTGGGTCGCTAGGCGCTCATTGACAGAGAAGCCGCGTCCATACTTGAACCGGCTCGAAACACCACTCAGGGGGACTTATCAATATCTTAAGGAAGATAATTTCTTCTTTGGCCCCATCGGAATCATCAATATCGCCACCCTGCTTGAATACGCGGTGGCGACCTATGGACATGAGCAATTGCCCGTGTTGCTGGCTAGTCTGTCGCACTACGACGAATGGGAGACCCTGATCCCGGCAGTCTTTGGCGTTTCAGCATCTGACTTTGAAGCCGGTTGGCAACACTATTTGGCCCAGCAGTACGGCGTAACTCTCGCTTCCTAAGGCGTCCAACAACCTAGTGCGCGCGCTCATGGGTTTTCTTGTTGTAAAGCCAAGCGAGGACAAGCAGATTGCTTCTCCTCGCTTGCGTTTGTATGCGCCTAAACCGTCGCCTGAGCCACGGTTTCATGACCGGGAAGCTCGCCAGCAGCCATCAGGTCTATAGATCCGCTCCACCAGTTGCAGGGAAAGTCGGCTGAAGATTGAGCAAAGGATTCCTGATCCAGCCTTTGCCAAATCGCAAGTATAGAGCAGGCAGCACAAACAAATTGATCAAGGTTGACGTTACCAATCCGCCCAAGATGACAATTGCCATTGGGTGTTCGATCTCATGACCGGGAATGTTGCCGGCAATCACCAGGGGGACAAGAGCCAGACCCGCTGTCAATACAGTCATCAGGATTGGCGATACACGTTCTTTTGAACCGCGCATGACAAGTTCTACGCCAAAGTGTTCTCCTTCTTCTTTTTCAAGATGCTGATAGTGGTTAATCATCATGATGCCGTTGCGGGCAGCAATGCCTAAGATCGTGAGGAAGCCAACCATGGAGCCAAGCGAGATCACGCCATCACTAAAGAGCCACGCCGCCAGCACACCACCAACCAAGGCTGCCGGCAAGCTTAAGAAGGACAAGAACGCCATGAACCAGCTATCAACCGATATGCGTAGGAGGATCAAGATCGCAATCGCGGCAGCAACGGCGAAAATGAGGATACGCTGGCTAGCGGCCTGACGTTCTGCAAACTCACCCAACAGGACGGCGTTGTACCCGAGTGGATACTCGACAGACTCGATCGCGGCTTCAACATCAGCAACCACAGCACCCAGATCGCGGCCTACCACATCAGCTTCAACATGAAGCCGCCGCGCGAGATTCTCACGGTTGACTGCGTTGGGAACCGGCACCATACGAATGTCCGCCACTTCCTGCATTGGTATCTGCTCACCATGCGCCGTATCAATCATCAGATTCTGTATGCTAGTCAGGTTGGCGCGATGTTCAGCCGTACTCCATACATTGACATCAAAGACACGATTGACCGTATGAATGTCGCCAACTTCGACGCCCGCCATCATATAGGATGCCGACCGGCGCACGTCGCCAGGTGTTAGCCCATATTGTTGTGCCTTTTCCAGATCAACCATCACCTCAAGTTGTGGTACATTGGTCAGAAGTTCAGTGTGTAAATCCGTGAGACCCGAAATATCGGCCAGTCTCTCCTCTATCTCCGCTGCCTTGTTGCGGAGCACCTCCAAGTCTTCCCCATAGATGCGGATGACAACCGGATGGCTGGAGCCGGTCAACACCTCCCGGATACGCTCTTTCAGATAGGTTTGCACATCGCGTACCAAACCAGGATAGCCGTCCACCATAGACTGGATCGAGGCCAGGGTTTCGTCATAATCAACCGCTGGATCAACACTCACCCAGTTCTCCCCAAAATAGATACCGTATACTTCATCCATAAGGCGCGCTTGCCCAATGTGGGAGCCGCAGTTACGCACTCCCGGAATTGTCATCAATTCCTGGCAGGCTTTTTGTGAGATGCGCACCATTTCGGGATGTCCGGTTCCTGGTTTGCCGAGCCAATGCATGAGAAAATCTCTCTCTTTGAAATCGGGCAGAAGTTCCCGCCCCAGGAAGGGGAACATCAGCATACCGATCACCAAGATTGTAGCGAAAGAGCCATACGCGAAGGAAGGTCGCCTTAGAGTCTGCGTCAAGAGTCGTTCATAGATACGATGCAGTGGAGCGATCAGCGGCGAAACACGCTCTCTCACCGATGAATTCGAAATCAACACCAGCACCAATGCCGGCGTAACTGTCAGCGCGACCAATGGCGAAACCAGAGCCGCGACCACATAAGCCTGCGCCAAGGGAGTAAAAAACGCGCCAGATAGACCTTCGAGGAAAAAAACAGGGAGCAGTGCCGTCATTTCTATCAGCGAGGCATAGATAATTGCGTTCCGTACCTCGACAGACGCATCCAGCACAATTTGCTCCGCCGGCTTGTCGCTGCCGGCTGCACGCTCCTGACGCAACCGGCGTACGATGTTTTCTACATCAACGATGGCATCGTCGACGACGGCACCCAGCGCGATCACCAACCCGGCCAACACCATAACGTTGATCGTGGTCTCAAACATGGAAAGGACGAGCAAGGTAATCACGACCGTCAAGGGAATGATCGTGGCGCTGATCAAGGCGATACGCCAATCCCACAGAAAGAGCAATAGGATGATAACGACGAGGAACGCGCCAATCAGCAGTGACTGTGTTAAGTTGTCGATAGCCATTTCGACAAACGTTGCCGGGCGAAAGATCGTGGTATCAATGTCAATACCCTCAAGCCCTGGCATGATCTTAGCCATTGCCTCTTCAACACCACGCGTTACCTCAACCGTATTGCCCCAGGGAAACTTTTCGACGATCATCAGTAAACCTGGCCCGCCGTTAATCACTGCGTCGCCGATCATAGGCCAGGAGTCCATGACGACATCACCCACGTCGTCTAGGCGCAGTTCCTCGCCCATTTCATCCATTTTATTGTTGATGGGAACCATGGCTAGGTCTTCTGGCGCCAGAACCGACGTTGACATGCGGATTGGCAGTCTCTGGTTAGCAGTCTCCAGAAAACCGCCAGTACCGATGGTTGATGAGTCAGTGTATTGGATGACACCTCGATCCAACGTATCCGAGGTGACTTCTACAACCTCATCCAACGTGACGCCATGTTGGGCCATCTTTTCCAGTTCAACCTGCACCATCGCTACCTGGCGCTGCTCACCCCATATCGCGACGTTTGCCACACCCGGCACACGTAACAGTTGTTCCCGAATCTTCCAATAGGCGATCATCGACAGTTCTGGTACCGAGTATTCCTCAGAGGAAATACCGATCTTCAGGGTGCGGGCGGTCGACGACAGAGGTGGCATCATCATCGGCGGCGTAGCCCAGTTCGGCAGCGTGGGGGCGACGATTGACAAGCGTTCCTGCACCAACTGTCGCGCTTCCATCAAGTCGGTTTCCCGCTTGAAAATGAGCACGATCGAGGAGAGTTGTTCAACCGACTTGGAACGCATAATGTCAAGACCTGGCATCCCGTTAAAGGCCTCTTCCAACGGCACCGTGATAAGGGATTCCACTTCAGCAGACGAAAGGCCAAGAGCTTGCGTTTGAATCTCTACTCTTGGGGGCGCAAACTCTGGAAAGACATCGACAGGCATAGACCGAATTTGGGCAATACCAAAAATCATGAGTACCGCGGCACCAAAAATCACCAGATAGCGATATCTTAAACTCTGCGCAACGATCCAGCGCATCTCGTTCATTTGCCGACTCCCGTATCTGTGCCGTAGAGTTGTGCGACACCAACGGTGACAACTTCAACGCCCAGTTCTGGACCATCAGCGAGAATCGCCACATCGCCTTCAACGCGCTCGACGGTGAGCGGTACACGCATGAAAAGCAAGGGGTTCTCGCTCGAATTTCGCGTGTAGGCCCAGGTTTCGCCATGCAGCCCATAGATAATGGCCGCATAGGGAACAACCGTTTTCATGCTGCCCCCAACTGCTTCCTCCCGAACTGGTTCCGATGCGATGCCAAGCCGCTCGGCTGCGCGTTCGGTCAGGGTGATGCGATTAAACTCTGCCCCTTCAACGGCTTCAACGATGGCATGTTGCTCTTTGGTTGCCGCTTTGCTCGATCCGCCACACGCCACGAGTGCTAGACAGGCGAAGGCCATAAACGCAACTCCCATCCACTTCTGCTTTGCATGCATGAGAAAATCTCCTTGTGTCGATAGACTTTGCATCCTAGACTGTCTCGAGGGCCGGTTGTGCAAGAACCGGTGCGGTTTCGGGTGCAGGGGTCGAGGGCCAAAGTATGAAAAAAGCAGGTAGAACAAACAAAGTGGATAGTGTCGATGTAACCAAGCCGCCCAAAATCACGACGACCATGGGCCAAACCAGTTCATTCCCAGCAATATTGCCGCCAAAAAGGAAGGGCAAGAGCGCCGCGGCTGTGGCTAAAGCCGTCGTCACCAGCGGAATTACCCGTTCTTGTGCTCCCTGTATGACGCCTTCTGAGTTGACATTGCCTGCTTCAACGAAAGTTCGGACCTGTAGGCGATGGCCCAACACCAATATATTGCGTACGGCCAGTGCCAGCACTGTCAGAAAGCCAAAGAGCGAACCAGTGGATAAAACGCCACCGCTGATAAAGACCGCGACGACGCCACCCACGAGGGCAACCGGCAGAGTCAGGAAGAGGGCAAACGACAATCGCCAGCTTGAGAGCGCCGCTTGCATGAGCAAATAAACGCCGAGCAGCGCGGCAATCACGATAGCCAACAGGCGTAGCCGAGTCGTTTGTAGACCCTGAGCGCTGTTGAGCACCTCAGTGTGGAATTCAAGCGGAATATCGAGCCCCTGCAATTGGTTTTGGATGTCGGCTGAAACAGCATCAAAGGATCGTCCCTCAATAGACGCGACAACGTCTACATAGCGGGAAACCGCATCACGTTGAATAACAGTTGCAGCGGGTGTGATGTTTACATCCGCCACCTCACCTAGAGCGATCTGATTGCCTGACGGCGTATCAATCAACAACTCCTTGATACGGGTCAGGTCACTGCGAATTTCAGGGACGCCCCAGACCATCACATCAAACACCTTCTGATCTTCGAACAGGTCACCGACATGAATACCTGATAATAGTGTCGTTGCCTGCCGGCGAACATCACCTGGCTTGATGCCATGCTCTTCGGCTGCGGCTAAGTTGACGACAATATCGACCTGAGGCTCCTCCTCATACAGTATTGGTTGGGTCCCGACAATCCCATCAATGTTCGCGATGCTCGCGGCAACGTTCTGCGCTATGTCACGCAATACAGTCAATTCGTGACCATAGACACGGACTATCAAAGAGTTGTCCACACTTTGCAGCAACTCATCAAGTTCCTCTGGCCGATAGTCTTGCACTGCATAGAGCAACCCCGGATAGCCATCCATAACCTCCCGGATAGCCGCAGCCATCGCGTCATAGTCAGCCGCAGGATCCAGGGAAAGCCAAATTTCGCCGGAGTTAATTCCAACGGCCACATCGCCAGTGATCGCGCGCCCCACATGCGAACCCACATTCAGCACACCAGGAATTGAACGTAATTCCTCGCTTGCTTGAGCCGAGATGCGGGTCATTTCCATACCCGATGTGCCCGATATGGATTCAAGTCTAATCAGCAAGCTATCCTGCTGGAGTGGGGGCAACAACGACACCTCCATGAATGGCAACAGAGCCAAACCGAGCACGATCAAGAGAGCCGCCATAATCATCATCAAACGTGCGGATGGCCCTGTGCGGCCTAACATGCGTTGGTAGAGACGCTGCACTCCTTCAGCAACTGGGGACTGGCGCATTGATGCACCCGATAGCAGGCTTACACTTATGGCCGGCGTGATGATCAAGGCAACTAACAGAGAAACTACGATTGCCAGGAGATAGGTGAAGATCAGTGGCTGAAAAAACGCGCCCGATAGGCCTGGCAGGAAAAAGATGGGCACCGCAAGCAGAAGCACGATCAAGAAGGCAAAGCTGAGTGGGGTACGCAACTCCATGATCGCTGCATGCACAAGCGCGTTGATGGAAACGGAATCACTGCCGCTCGCTGCCTGTGCATGGAACTGCCTACTGATACTGTCCACATGGATGACCACATCGTCAATGACGATGGCAAGGGCAAGCACAATGCCCGCCCACATCATCATATTGAAGGTAGCCCCACCTATATAGAGTATCAGCCCCGCTGCGATCAGGGATGATGCCAGCGCCACCAGACCAATCAACGCAACGCGCCATTCGCGGTAAAATATGAAGAAAACAAGAACGGCGAGTACAAGCCCGATCAATAACAACCTGCTCATGTTATTGACAGCCGATTCGATGTAGTTTGCGGGGCGGAACAGGCCGGTGTCAATCTCCACCCCGGTTAGACCAGGCTGCAAATCCTGCAGTGCCTTTTCTACGCCCTTTGTCACTTCCAGAGTACTCGCGCCCGGAAATTTTTCAATGACCAGTATCATGCCCGGCCCGTTCGCAAGCGCAGCATCGCCAATCAGCGGTTGATGGTCTTCTACCACCGTAGCCACATCGCCCAGGCGTATACCCGGCGCGCCATCACCCATGCGCATACCCGGCGCGCCTGCAACAGCGACCTGTGCAAGATCCTCCGGTGAACTGATGGGTAAGAGATGGCGGATGGTGAGCCTTTGATTGGGCGTATCAATCCACCCCGACGAGCCAGGGGCCGATGCTTCTAGATAACTCAAAGGAGACACCCACAACGCTTCGCCGGTAGTCTCGACAATTTGCCGCAGTGTGACGCCCTGTTCATGTAACTTTGCGGGATCCACCTGCACCTGCAACTGTCGCTCTCGCTGCCCCCATATCGCTACGTTAGCAACACCTGATACACCTAGCAAACGGGGTTTGATATTCCAGCGGCTGAGCACGCCCAACTCAATCATGGACAGTTCGCTTGAGGAAAGCCCAACCATCATGATACGGTTTGACGACGATAGGGGTTGTATCATCACGGGTGGCTGTGACACATTTGGTAATGCATGTGCCTGCGTTAGACGCTCTTGCACCATTTGCCGCGCTCGAATGGGGTCAGTTCCCGGTTCGAAGACGAGGAAAATTGAGGATAAACCGGCAACGGACTCTGAGTAGATCCGGTCCAGCCAGGCTACGCCATTGAGTAAATCCGCCTCCATGGGAACCGTTAGGAATGCTTCAACTTCTGCAGCGGAAAGTCCGAGTGCTTCTGTTTGAATCTCTACATGGGGCGGCGATACCTCAGGATAGATATCTACGGGCATTTGCCGCAACTGCAAAAGGCCGAAAACCAGCAACATCACCGTCAGAACGGCAATCAGGAATCGAAGCTTTATGCTTGATTCAGCAACCCAATGCATCATTGCCCAACCTCCTCCTCTACAATGCCGGCAGCCGATTACGAGAAGTCACAATGTGCTAGGAATCTTCGTACGTGGGTTCGGGTTCCAGGTACGGGAAACTGTGGTTGTCTGTCCAACGTCGGTTTTATGGGAGAAGAGCATCACGTCATACCGAACTCCGTTCGTCAACTGTAGGCCGATAGAGATTCAGCCTGTGGAGAGTTGAACCTTATTGCCGCTCGCGCGACGACCAGGTGATCGCATTTGAAGATGATCTTGATGAAGCCTGATTGATACCAAGAACCAACACCACACCAGCCGGAGCGTATCGAAATCGAGCGATGCCTCTGCAGCCAAAGCAATCGAGTACGGGACGATTCAATTGTCAAAAGAGAGAACAAACTTCCCCGCCGACCTCAAGCCTCAAGCAAGTCCAGACGGTGTACTTATCAACAAGGGAGAAAAAGGGAGCAAGGAGAATACGAAGAAATTAAGACCATTATCCTACGGCAGTAACCTGCGATTACCTTACAGCAAATATACGACGCTGTCAATAGCAAATTTTACTTTCCTACGATTGCCCATTTTTGTTGCAAATTTTCGGCAATGAGAGATACAGGGCCTGTGCATAACACAGGCCCTGTATCTCCATTCCGGTTGATTAGCCGTTCCGCTCCTCTACAAAGACACGGTGCCCGACCATCGCCTCATCCATCTCCGGCGTCATATAGAAATACTTGTTCCACGCAGCAACATTCGTGACACCGCAATGGTTGCCCTGTCGATCCACGGCGACAATGTTCATAAAGCTCTCATCCTCGGCACCGGGCGGACGTGGTAAATCGACAAGTGCCTGTTGGCAAGCCTCAAGCAAGGGCATCCCCATGCGCATGAGCAAGACGACGGTATGAGCCGTTGCGCCCCGAATTGCCAGTTCGCCAAAGCCTGTGCAGGCCGCCGCGCCATAGCGGTTGTCACAATAATTGCCAGCACCGATAATGGGCGAATCCCCTAGCCGCCCCGGATATTTCCAGGCCCAGCCGCTGGTGCTCACTCCTGAAGCAATATTGCCCTGACCATCAATCGCAATGACATCAATCGTACCCGCCACCCGCTGCGGATCGCGCGCCAGCGAAACCCACGGAGCCATCTCGCGCCGCTGCAACAAGGCAGGTAGCTTCTCCGGCGGCACATTCGCCTGGATACGCTCGATCCATTCACGCGCCGCCACATCAGTCGGCCCTTCCTCGCGGGCAAAGCCCATCTCCGCAGCAAAGTCGCTTGCACCTTGCCCGACCACAAAGACATGGGGCAGCCGTTCCATCACGCGGCGGGCAACCGAAATTGGATGCGGGTAGCCACGCAGCGCACCGACAGCGCCCACCGCTCGCGTCCTCCCATCCATAATGGAAGCATCCAACTCCACTTCCCCAAGCAGGTTGGGCCAGCCGCCAATGCCCACGCTGTGATTTTCGCGCTGGCTCTCTACAATCCGGATCGCCGCTTCCACCGCGTCCAGCGCCGATCCCCCCTGCTTCAGCATCTGCATAGCGGGTGGCAGCGCTTCGAAAGCGCCGTCAGAACCAATAATGAGCATAGATATTCCTTGACTCTTTGAGCTACAGAAAGGCAGAGAGACCCTTCGCCGCGCTCAGGGTGACAAACCCACGGCAAGCTTAGGCCGATGGGAAGGTATTATTGATGTACCAGGTACGGAAGATACGATTGTTCAGATACACCCAGGCAGAGAATCCTGCCTTGTTCGGCGTCAAATCTTCGCCCACCAAGTAAGGTTTCCACATTTGCCAGAAGGTGGGATGGAAGACAAAGACCGCCGGACAATCCTCGACCAAAACACGTTCGGCTTGCAGGAATAGATCGTCCCGCTTGGCAGGATCATCAAATTCGGAGTCCGCTTGGCGCAAGAGTTCCTCAAAGTTCTCATTCTTCCAGGCATGGCGACCGTCCGATCGCCAAATGCTCAGGAAGTTACTGGCGTCTACAAAGTCAAACTGATAGGGAACCCAGTAAAAGAGCAGATCCTTAGCGTTGAGCGTGTCCATAAAGGTCTTCACTTCGGATTGCACAACGCTGACCTGGATGTTCAGATTCTGCGCCAGCATGGTGGCGACGGCTTCGGCTGCTTCTGGGCGATCCGGGCCTCGAATCCACATCTCCAGAGCCGGGAAGCCCTCACCCTCGGGATATCCTGCCTCGGCCAAAAGTGACTTCGCCAGTTCAGGATCATACTTCTGGACATCCTTTAATTGATCCACATGCTCGCTTGGGAAGCCCTTCATCAGCATCGTATAGGCAGGCTGGCCCTGATCTTTCAAGACCGTACTGGTCAGTGTATCGCGATCAATGGCATGGCTAAATGCCTGGCGCACCTTAAGGTTATCAAAGGGTTCTTTGAAGGTGTTCATCCCCACATAGTAAGTCTGAAAGTGGGGATAGCTGTGCAATTCGTCGGGCACTTCTTGGCGTGCGCGCTGTAGATCGGAAAGATTCGGAATACTCCACGGCCCCGTATGGTAATACTCATCTGCCAGGTAGGCAGCCAGGCTCACCTGCGGTGCTTCTGCGCTGCCGCCCAAAGGCTGCGCCCCTGGCACATAGACAATTCTCTCGACCAATGGCTTGATAGAGCCTGTATAGTTCGGGTTGATCTCCCACACAGTCTCCTGGTCAGGTTCCACCTTTGCCAGCTTAAAGGGGCCAGAGGCCACATAGGTCTCCGGCTGCAACGACCACGCCTCCCCATGTTCGTCAAAGGCGTGCTTCGGGTGGGGTACGCAAATGGCGAGCCAACCCGGTACATAAGGAGCCGGATACTCGGTCACGACCTCAAGCGTGTAGTCATCCACCGCGCGGCAGCCCAATTCCTCGACAGGCAACTCGCCCGAATTGACCGCAGTCCAGTTCTTCATAAAAAAGAAATACCAGGCAAAATCAAATCCCGTCTCCGGGTTCGCGCCATACTGGAAGGAATTGACCCAATCCTGAGCGGTCAGCGGTTTGCCATCAC
This sequence comes from Caldilineaceae bacterium, assembly GCA_020846635.1. Lineage (GTDB taxonomy): Bacteria > Chloroflexota > Anaerolineae > Caldilineales > Caldilineaceae > QEUY01. Next base: position 271,364 of record JADLDO010000047.1, on the reverse strand, counting down.
TCCACTGCATATCCTTACGCAGATGGAAATGCCAGGTGACTTTATCATCCAGCACTTCCCAACTCTCGGCGGCGCCCGGCAAAAGCGACATATCTTTGTCGAGAATTGCCAGCGGCTCGCCGCCTAGCCCCGTTCCCGGCAATTGGCGATAGTTGACCTTGAACCAGTCGGCAGAAATTGAGATGTTGTTGCCCCCCTGAATATAAACTGTCTGCTGCGCCAGCGGAGCAGCATCGGCAGGAAGTTCTACACCCAAGCTGTTGACGACAGGCCCAGCAGCCGCGGGCGCGGCCTCCTGCGCTGTCCCAGGGCTGCCTGCGGGCACAGGCGCACAGGCAGCAAGAAAGAGTAGGCTAGACGACGTGCCGGCCCATTTCAAAAAGTCTCGACGGCTAAGTTGCGTTGCGTGTGACACGATGGATCCCCCTGTTCCTTCGAAAGTAACAAAAAGCAACAAACGGTATCGACGTTCAGCGAACTTAAATTGCCAGTGATCAAAGACTTGCAAATCCAGCGAGAGATAGCTGGATACTCACTGCACAAACTTACTACACAAGGAATCTAGTTGGTCTGTGAGGGGTCGAGGGCATCGCGCAGACCATCGGCTACATAGGCAAATGCAAGAATCATGAGCGCCAACACGAGCGCAGGAAACAGAGCCAGATGCCAATAGTAGCTGATGTTCTGCCCACCCTCCGCCACCATTTGGCCCAGGCTCGGACGCGGTTTTGCAATCCCCGCCCCCAGAAAGCTCAAGCCTGCTTCGGCCATAATGATGCCGGGCAAGGTAAAGGAGACATTGACAATGATCGGTGCAATCAGGTTTGGAATCAGATGTTGGCGCAAAATATGCCCTGGTCGTGCGCCAATCATATGGGCCGCCTCGACAAATGCCGTTTCACGCAGCGACAAAATCTGTGCGCGCGTAATCTGGCAAAGGGAAACCCAGCCGGGGACGACAAGCGCGATGATAATATTGCGCAAGCCAATGCCAAGCGTTGCCATCAGCAGGATCGTAAAGAGCAGTTGCGGAAAGGAGGCCATGATATCCACCAACCGCATGATCGCAAAGTCCACCTTGCCGCCGCTCATCCCCGCCACACCTCCCAGGCCCACGCCGATGATCAGCAAGAGCGCCTGGGTCGTCAGCCCCACGATCAGTGAGGTCTGGACGCCATAAAGTATACGGGTGTAGACATCGCGGCCCAGGGCATCGGTTCCAAACCAATAGCGCGACGATGGCCCCTGCCATGCATCCTGGAACATGGCTTCATCGCGGCCATAGCGCGCAAAAAGCCCCGGCACAATCGTGATCAGCAGGATCAGCACCAAGAAAACAAGCCCCACCGTCGCTGTGCGGTTGCGCAAGAACCGTTGTGCAGCCATGCCCCACACGCTGCGCGGGCGAGCGATCGGGTCATTCGATATACGTTGGCGTGGGTAAGCGGCAACATTCGCCATATCTAGGGGACTCTACCGCGTCAGGCGGATTCTAGGATCGACCAACATATACAGAATATCGGTAACAAGATTCACCACGCCGACCAGCGCGCAGAAAAGCATGACGGTCGCCATAATCATCGGGTAATCGCGCTGGAAGACACTCGCAGCAAAATAACGCCCGATCCCAGGAATATAAAAGACCGATTCGACAAAGAGCGAACCTGTAATCAACACAGGGACCAACGGGCCAGCAACCGCCAGGATGGGCGTGAGCGCATTACGCAGGACATGACGCACGCGAACCCTGCGTTCGCTCAGCCCCTTGGCGCGTGCGGTACGCACATAATCCGCGCGCAGAACCTCCAGCAAGGCCACGCGCGTATAGCGCGCAATGATGCCCATCGGGCCGAGGCAGTTGACAAAGACGGGCAGAATCCAATATTTGGGGCCATCCCATCCCCCTGGTGGCAGCCACTTCAGCACAATCGAAAAGATCACCACGGCAGCCACACCCAGCACAAACGAAGGAAGCACAAAACCGGAGAGCGAAATGGTCGTTGCGGCATAGTCCCACCAGGTGTTTTGGCGAAAGGCACCGATAAATCCCAGGAAAAGCCCTAGTGGAAATGCCACCAACATGGTCATGGTGCCAAGCCAAGCGCTGATCGGCCATGCCCGCGCAAAAAACTCGTTCACCGTCTCCGAACGGTGAACAAACGAATAGCCAAGATTGAAGGTCACAAGGTTTTTGATAAAGCGGAGATACTGCTCCCAGAGGGGCCGGTCTAATCCATACGAGCGCAGCATATTCTCGCGCTGCACCCCCGACAGAGGCATCTTCAACTCATCCCAGGGCCCGCCCGGAATCGAGTGCATGAGGGCAAAGGTGATGAGGGAAATTGCCACCAAAACCCCGACAACGCCAAAGATACGCCAGACGATATACCGAACCATGGATCACCCCGGATTACCCGATTCTCTCCGACTGCCTCGGATTACCATTCACACATGGCCTACGCACCAGTCATTCTGTTAGCCAACCTATGAGCTGCACCACGATAGATGGTTCTAACCAACTGCTTATCTGGGGAGCGGTTCAACGACTGCAAGGGCAAGAATGATGGTTCTCGCCCGGATCGAGCAACCAACGAACACATTTCCGTTATAGCATAGGGCATTATGGCTGTCAACAGAGCGTAAACTGGCTGCCGCGGGCGCAGGATCGGCGCAAAAACGCAGGTAGACAACCCTGAAATGTTGTGTTACAGTCTGCAATGCTCCTATAGCGTAACTCCCCACATAACCACATGCGCTATAGGAATCGTTCCTTCTGCTCTGCACACCCGCGTTGCTTCTCTCATGGACAATGCCTCTGTTACCCGCGCATCCATGATCTTAATCGGGCACGACATGGGGCTAACCGCGCAGGTGTTGGATCGCGTGGGTGTGGTGTATGCGGGCAAGTTGGTTGAAGTGGCCTCCATTGATGAACTCTATCGCAGGCCCAAACATCCCTATACCCAGGCGCTCATCTTTTCGCTGCCATCACTGCGGGAAAAGAAACACGGCGCTATTCCGGGCCTGCCGCCATTCCTGCTGAACGCGCCACCAGGCTGCCCCCGCGCGATGGCACGCTGTGCCGCCATCCCCCCGCCTGTACCGTCGGCGAAAACCAATTTGCAGCGTGCTATCTCTATGCGGATGCACATCAACCGGTCGCGGCAGGCTGACAGCCGCTGCCATATTCTCATGAAGGTCCCAAAGTGAATCGAGGCATAGCCAAGCATATCCATTCGGAATAGCTCTGTAAGGAGACTGAACCATGAAGCATCACATGAGCCGGCGAGGATTTCTACAGATCAGTGCGGGCCTAGCCGCAGGCGCAGCCTTATCGGGTTGTACGGTGACCGCACCCGCCCAACCCACAACCGCGGGCACAGCAGCGCCAGGTGCGCCCGCACAAGAAGCGGTCACAGTGCGTTTTTGGAATGTGTGGGGCGCGGCGCGCGAAGAATTGATGAACCAGATCATCGCGACCTTCCAAGAGGAGAACCCCGGCATCACGGTGCAAAACCTGGTGCAGCCCTTTGAGAACCGCGCCGAAAACCTCTTTGCCAGCATTGCCAGCAATCAGCCGCCGGAAGTGCTGATGGCGACGCGGGCCGAACTGCTCCAGTTTGCAAACGAAGGGCTGATTGTCCCCATTGATGACTATGTTGAGCAAGCGGGGCTCGATCTAACTCTCTTCTACGAAGCGGAAATCAACAACATGCGTTGGCAGGATCAGCTCTATTCCATGCCCATGCCGACAGGTGGCGGCATCACCGGCCTGGAACTGGTGAATCTGGATATGCTCAGCGCAGCCGGTGTCGAGCCGACCATCCCACAGACCTGGCAAGAGTTGGAAGCCCTATGCCGCGATTTCACTGAGATGGACAGCCGCGGCATCACCCAGATCGGGGCCAATGTCGTCGGTGCGGATGTGTCCGGCTTTGTCGGCAGCTTCTTTGCCTGGCTCTATTGCAACAATGGCAGAATCTACAGTGACGATCTGAGGCAGCCCGTCTTTAACTCGCCGGAAGGACTTGCCACGCTGGAATGGATGGTCAACTTCACCAACGAGATCAATGGCGGCGTCCAAAATGTCATCGACTTTACCCTGGCTCCCGGCGAAGCGACCGAAGCCCAACCCTGGTACAACGACGTGCAACTCGTCAACTTCCCCAATGTCTCCATTTTCTTTCATATGCAGACCTTCCGCCCCGATATGAGTTGGGACATGGGGCTGCGTCCCCGCAATGGCGACAATCCCGATGCCCAATCGCTCGGATTGTCCGGTGAGGAATTTGCCTGGAGCTACATTGTGCCGCAAGCGGTCGCCGAAGGCACGCGCGAAGCCGCCTTCAAGTGGGTCCAGCGGATCACCTATGACGAGGCCGCCTGCTGGTTCATGCAGCAGCAGGATCGCCCTTCGCCGCTGAAAGAATGTAACGAAGACCCAAGCTACTATGACGCCAATATCCATTGGGACAAGGTTCTGGAATCGCTGGCAAGTGATGTTTCAGTAAACATCATTCCGCCCCATACGCGCGTGCGCGACATAGTCGGTCAGGCCATCCAGTCCGCGCTCTTTGGCGATGCCACGCCCGAAGCCGCATTGGCCCAAGCCGCCGAACAGGCGCAGGGAGTCATCGACGAGTATTGGGCCGGTTAGCCCATGACGACGCAGCCACTCGGACAGGAACACATATCCCTTGCGCGATCCGGCGCAACCAGCAGACAGCGGGGCTGGTGGCTGGGCTATGTCTTTATCGCGCCCTGGCTGCTCTCGTTTCTCGCCTTCGACCTGATCCCGATTCTCTCAGGCTTCTACCACAGCTTTACCCAATGGACCGCCACCGGCAGCGAAGCGACCTTCATCGGTTGGGCAAACTACGCTGAGGCAGTGAACCGGGACCCGCTCTTTTGGATTTCGATCCGCAACACCCTTTATTACATGGGGGTCAGCGTGCCATTGGGGATCGTGGTCGCCTTTCTCCTGGCGCTACTCTTGAACTCGGACATCCGAGGGGTGGGTGCATACCGCACGATCTACTACCTCCCCTCGGTTGTGCCGGTGGTGGCGGCAACCATCGTCTGGGTCTTTATCTTTGAAACCCGCCGCGGCATCCTCAACTGGGCGCTGGAATTAATCGGGCTGGAGCCGGTGCGCTGGCTCAGCGATCCAAAGTGGGCAATGCCGTCGCTGATCATCATGAGCCTGTGGGGATTGGGCGCAACCATGATCATCTTCTTGGCGGGTCTCCAGGGGGTTCCGAATGAGCTTTATGAAGCCGCCAAGGTGGATGGAGCAACCGCCATCCAGCGCTTGTTGCGCATCACCATCCCCTTGATGACACCTACCATCTTTTTCACGCTTGTCCTGAATCTGGTCAACGCCTTTCAAGCATTTGCCAACGCCTTTATTCTGACCGGAGGCGGCCCCAATAACTCGACCCTGCTCTACATGATCCATATCTATGACCATGCCTTCCGCTATTTCCGCATGGGCTATGCGTCTGCACTGGCTGTGATGCTCTTTATCGTCGTCTTTTCACTGACCATCTTCGTCTACCGCACGTCGGATCGCTGGGTCTACTATAGTTAAATGTATTAAGGCAGTAAGCTAAGGTATCGCGCCTATGAGTGTTGAAGCCCCACGCGTCCGCACAGCACGAATGGGATTGACCCATCTCATCCTCATTGCGGGATCGATCATCATGATCGTCCCGCTGCTGTGGACGGTATCCACCTCGCTCAAAACGCTGCAACAGATCGCCGTTTGGCCCCCGGAGTGGATACCCGACCCTGTGATGTGGCGCAACTACATTGACGTCTTTGATGCTGCGCCCGTGGCGCTCTGGCTGCGTAATTCGCTGGTGATTGTCGCCGCCGATGTCATCGGCTCGGTGGTGACCTGTTCGTTCGTCGCCTATGGCTTTGCGCGCATGAGGTTCCCTGGCCGCGAGGCGCTCTTTTTGCTCCTGTTGAGCACCTTGATGATGCCCTATATCGTGCGCCTGATTCCCCTCTTTGTACTCTATAATCAGTTGGGATGGATCAACACCTTCCTCCCCCTAGTCATACCGCCGCTGCTGGGTCGCAATCCTTTTTTCATCTTTCTGCTGCGCCAATTCTTCATGGGCATCCCAGAAGATCTCTCCGATGCCGCGCGCATTGACGGCTGTAGCGAATTTGGCATCTGGTGGCGCATCGTCATGCCGCTCTCCAAACCCGCCATCGCCGCGGTCACCATTTTCTCCTTCCAACAGGCGTGGGACAACTTCCTAGCGCCCCTCGTCTACATGGCCGGGCGACCGGATCTGCGTCCCCTTTCGGTCGGTCTTTACCTGTTGCGAGGAGGCGGAGGCCAGTTGCCCGACACGCATTACATGATGGTGCTTTCCGTCCTCATGATCATCCCCATGCTAGTGATCTTTGCGTTCGGCCAGCGCTACTTTATTCAAGGGGTGACACTGACGGGCATTAAGGGTTAGCCGCCGGACGGTAAACCATCCTGCGGCTTTAGCCCTGGGTGGCTCAGGCGGACACACACGATCCGAGCATCAGATGAGTTGAAAGGCTTGCAAACCGTGAAAGAACGGCAGACCGACATCTTGATCGTAGGGGGTGGGCTCGGCGGCGTGGCTGGAGCGTTAGCGGCCCTGCGCCTGGGCAAAAATGTGATTCTCACCGAGGAGACAGATTGGATCGGGGGACAATTGACGGCACAGGCAGTGCCACCGGATGAACATCCGTGGATCGACACAACCGGCTGCACCAACAGTTACCGCCGCCTGCGTAACAAAATCCGTGATTACTACCGGCGCAACTACCCAATGACCGAGGCCGCGCGCCACGACGCCCTGTTGAATCCGGGCAATGGCAATGTCAGCTGCCTCTGCCATGAACCGCGCATCGCCCTCGCCGCGCTCGAAGAGATGCTGGCTCCCTACTGCTCCAGCCGGAGGCTGGAAATCCTGCTCCACCACCACCCCATCGCGGCAGAGCATGAGGGCGACCGTATTCGCTCCGTGACCCTGTTGAACGAGGAAAGCGGCGACAGCGTCATCATCACCGCACCCTATATTCTCGACGCCACCGAGCTAGGCGATCTGCTGGAACTGACACAGGTAGAGCACCGAATCGGCGCAGAGAGCCAGGATCAAACAGGCGAACCCAACGCCGTGACAGGCGCAGCGCAGCCACTGGATCAGCAGGCCGTTACCTGGTGCTTTGCGATGGATCATCTGCCCGGCGAAAATCACACCATTGACAAGCCGGAAGATTACGACTTTTGGCGAGGTTATCAGGCCGATTTCTGGCCCGGCCCTCAATTGGGCTGGAAAGATGTAGACCCTGTGACGCTGGAAACACGCCATCGCGGAGTCTTTCATGGCCCACAACAGGGGCGGCGCGTCGGCGATTTCTGGCACTACCGGCGCATCCTCTACCGCGACTACTATCTTGACGGCTTCATGCCCAGCGACATTACCCTGGTCAATTGGCCGCAGATCGACTACTGGCTAGGGCCGCTCTTGGGCGTGCCGGATGAGGAAAAAGCCAAGCACCTGCGCGGGGCCAAACAACTTAGTCTTAGCTTTCTCTACTGGATGCAGACCGAGGCCCCCACTCAAGATGGCGACATCGGCTATCCCGGTCTACGCCTGCGCCATGACATCGCCGGCACAAGTGATGGCCTTGCCAAATATGTCTATATACGCGAAAGCCGCCGCATCCATGCCGAATTCACAGTGCTGGAGCAGCATGTTGGCGTCCTCGCACGCGGAGATATTGTGGGCGCAGAACGGTTCCATGACAGTGTCGGCGTTGGCAGCTATCGCATCGACCTGCATCCCAGCACAACCCCACGCACCTATGTAGACATCAGCAGTTGGCCCTTCCAAATCCCCCTCGGCGCGCTGATCCCTGTACGCGTCGAAAACCTCCTGCCCGCGTGCAAAAACCTGGGTGTGACCCACATCACCAACGGCTGTTACCGCTTGCATCCGGTTGAATGGAACATCGGTGAGGCCGCTGGCGCACTGGCAGCCTACTGCCTGGAGAAAAATCTAACGCCGCGCCAGGTGCGCAACAGCGAGCAGCACCTTGTGGACTTCCAACAGATGTTGGTAGATGCTTTGGGCTTCGTTCTCGAATGGCCGGAGTACGCGCGACGTACGCCGCGCTAGTTGACACAGGACGACATTTCCAGCCGCAAGACAGAGTCAGCTTTACTTCCTATGCCCACTGACTTCCAGGCAAGCGCAGAAGCGTTCAATCCCACTGCATTTAGTTATGGGATGACGTATGAGAGGAAATTGCACTTTCTTCAGTTGATCATCGACAGCGGCGCGCAACAACAGGAAATCATCGAGATGTACAACAAACTATTTCCAGACAGTGAAATCGTCAAGGCAATCAAGAGCAATACCGAATGAGGGACGAGGCCCTTAGCGCCAAAGCAGCGATAGCTCCGTCTGCGCGTCAAAAAACTGTACCCGCTCTGGATTGATCTTGACCCAAACTTTCTCATCCATCGCCAGGTTCAGCGCAGGATCGGTCAACGAGTGCAGTTCAATGTCACCCAGTCGCACCGCCACCAGATCATCGCGCCCCAACGGCTCGACCAGATAGACCATGCCGGGAGATGAACCCGCCTCCTCGTTGCGCGACAGCGTAATATCTTCGGGTCGCACTCCCATCACCACACGCCCGCGCCCCGCTGCCTTTTGCCCCCGCCCCGGATCCACCTCGGCGCGCACTCCTGGCGCGGTGGCATAGGTTGTACCTGCCTCGCTTGTCACCTCCACATCCACAAAATTCATCGGTGGATTGCCCACAAATCCGGCGATAAAGAGCGTTTGCGGCTGGTCATAGAGTTCGTCCGGTGTGCAATAGGCTTGCAGATGGCCGTCTTTCATCACGGCGATACGGTCAGCCATTGTCATCGCTTCCACTTGGTCATGCGTGACATAGATTGAGGTGATGCCCAGTTCCATTTGCAGCCGCTTAATTTCGGCGCGCATCGTCAACCGCAACCGCGCATCCAAATTGCTCAACGGCTCGTCAAAAAGCAGCAAATCCGGCTGCTTTGCCAGCGCTCGCCCCAAAGCCACCCGCTGCTGCTGCCCACCCGAAAGCTGTCCGGGCCGCCGGTCGAGCAGATGACCGATGCCCATCTTGTCTGCCACCTGGCGGGCGCGCTCATCCATGACCTGCTTGGGTGTCTTCTTGAGTTTCATGGGAAAGACGATATTTTCATAAACCGTCATGTGGGGATAGAGCGCGTAGCTTTGAAAAACCATGCCGATATTGCGATCTTTGGGCTGCACCTGGTTCATGACCCGGTCGCCAAAGCGAATATTGCCGCTCGAAGGGCGATAGATGCCCGCAGTCATCAGCAGCGTTGTCGTCTTGCCACAGCCCGAAGGGCCTAACAACGCCACAAACTCGCCGTTCTGCACCTCCATTTGGATGCTGTCGACAGCCACCACATCGCCAAAGCGTTTGGTCAGGTCATCGAAAACCACATTCATGCTATTGTCCACCTTTCGCGCCGCCGGCAAAAATGCTCAGCAAATAATTCTGCGTAAACAGGAAGAAGATTAGGATCGGGATCAGTTGAAACAGACCCACAGCGGCGACTTCACTATAATTGACCGGCACAGTAGCGCCCACCAGCCCGCGCAGATAAGGAGCCAGGGTACTTTTTTCCTGGGAAGTCATAAAGGTATAAGGAATTAAGAAAGCATTCCAGCCGGAGATAAAGGTAAAGATGGCTAGGGCCGCGATCCCAGGCCGGATCATGGGCATAACAATCTGCCACCAGACGCGCCAGCGTGAACAGCCGTCAATCAGCGCCGCCCGTTCCATATCCCACGACACCTGGTCAAAAAAGCCCTTCATCAGCCAGATGCCCAGCGGCAGTTCCAGCGCCACACTCACCAAAATCACACCACCCAGCGTATTATAGCCAAAGCCGCCGATCAACGGCAGGTCGCGGCCAATCACCGGAATCCCGCCAATCCAGCGCAGGACAAAATAGATGGCAATCAACAACGTCACACTAGGAAACGCATGCAGAATCAGCGTGGTTGCCAGGAAAGACTTGCGTCCTGGAAAGCTGATGCGCGACAAGGCATAGCCTGCCATGCTCGACACCACCAAGACACCGATCGTTAAGGAGATCGCTAGCACAAATGTATTGGCTGCCAAACGCCAGACAATCGGCTCTTCCCATAAAAAGGCCCAGTTGCGCAGCGTAAAACCGCCAAAATTGCCGTCGGCATCCACCGGCACCAGCCCATAGGTGCGCGTGGCGAAGGTGGAGATGATCACCCACACATACCCCACCAGGATCGGCAGGGTCAGCAGGCTCAAAAGTGTCAGCGGCAGAACTGCGCGGCTCCGGCTTCCCGCGCCAAAAGTATCTTCCATCGTTGAATTCCTTACTCCACTCTGTCACTCCGTAGCAGTCTCTCTGCCATCACATCTCGGAGAGATGCCTGCGACATGACAGAAAAAAGGCTACAACGCCTCAATCTTTGGCTCTTGTATCAGGGCATTAAATTGGAAATAGCGCATATAGATAATCGCCATCACAATCCCGACCACGACCAACACGGTTGCCAACGCCGCCCCAAAACCCCACTGGAAATTGCCAATGTAATTATTGAGCGCGCGGTGATAGGCCCAAAGCGACCAGACTTCGGTGTTGAACTGCCCATCGGTCAGGAGCAGGATACCCTCGAACGAGGTCAGCAATGAAAGCGTTTGATAGGTGGTGACAAAGAGCAGAGGCCAACGGATCATCGGCAGGATCACATAGCGAATACGCTGCCAGAGCGAACAGCCATCCACCAGCGCAGCGATCATATAATCACGCGGGATGGACTCGATTGCCGAGGTAAAGATGACCATGCCAAAGGATGCCCCAATAAAGCCATTGGTGAGCACCACGAAGACCCACGGCTGCGCCGGAATCCAGTTCGTCGTCTCCATCCCCAATGGCCCAAAAATCTGGGCGTTTAGAATGCCGTAGGGTGCGTCCGCGGCAATATACTTCCACATCATAATATAGACCACCGAAGGCGTAATACGCGGCAGCAGCCAGAGCGCCCGAAAGACAAAACCAGCGCGGCGTGGTATGTGGGTGGAGAGCAGCGCCACCACCAGGGCCATGCCGATGTTAAAGAGGCTCAAGGTCAACACGACATATTTGATCGTGTTCCAGGTGATATAGGCGGCCTGCGGGTTGCCGATCATGCGCTGGTAGTTTTGCGCGCCAATCCACTGCCACTTCTGAAACCCGGTAGCCGAACTCATGTCGGTAGCCGACAGCCCAATGATGATGATGACGGGAATAAAGAAAAACGCCACCACCAGAATCGCCGCCGGAGCCATAAAGAGCAGCCCACTCCTAGAGCGGCGCAATGTATCACCCCACGATTCACGCGGGCGACGTTCTGCCACTGGTGCTGGCGCGGGCTTACTAATCGCAGTCATACGCTCTCCTCGTCAAACTCTCTCCATCATATCATCATCATTCGAACGACAAACGCACAGGTCTACGGGAATCGTAGGGGACGGCACAGAGGCGCGTCCCCTACGATTGTGCGATTACTAACCTAACAGACCATTCGTGCCGGAATTACTCCACAGAGACGGGTCTACCCTATTCTTCCACAATCAAGAAGTCGGCCAACTCCGCTTGAAGTTGCCCAATGGCCTGTTCAGCAGCGTCCGCCGGTGAAAGTTCGCCATTCTCCGCCCGCACCATAAAGTCGAACATGATGTCGTAATAGGGGCCATACATCACATGGTTGGGCTGATAGAAGTTGTAATCGAGCATGTAAAGCGTCTCAGAGAGCAGCCGGTCATTGGCATATGGCTCATAATTCGCCTGCGACTTGACGACACCCAAGTGAGTGCTCTCAATGGCATGCAGCGTGTTGATTTCAGCAGTTGTGGTCTTGGCAAGCACAGCACAGGCCGCGGCTGTATTGTCACTGCCCGATGCCTCTGGGGCAGTGAGCATGTAGACCAACGGATGCGACAGGGTCGAACCCGGCTGGCCCTTGATGCCTGACGGCTGCAAGGCATAGCCGACAAAGTCAAAGAGATAATCTTGCCCACCCTTATCGGCAACATAGTTAGCTGCCCAGTCGGCCCACTGCCAGATACCGCCATTCCAGAAGAGCGCATCCCCCGCCGAAACGGTGGTGTGCCAGATGCTCGAATCTGTGCCGATGAAGTTTTCCGGCGTGATGCCTTCTTCCACGACACGGCGTTGGAACCCATACCACTGCTCCAGAGCGCCGCGGCTGACCACTAACTTGTCGCTGGCCTCATCATAGAGCCGCCCGCCATAGGCATGGTAGTATTGCAGGAAGTCACCCCCCTTGCCCCACCGGTGCCAGTAGCCATACCCCGGCTCCACCACACCTGCATCAACCGCTTGCTTGGCAGTCTCAATCATATCATCCAGCGTAAAGTCACCGTCGATGATGCGTTGGGGCAGGCTGTCGATCTCCTCCTGGCTCCAACCGAGTTCGGCCAGCTTGGTCTTGTTATAGAACATGGGGCGGGCTTCCGTATCCTGCGGAACACCCCACACCTTGCCCTGCCAGGTGACTGAAGCCCACAGGCTGTCAATCACGTCGTCGAACTCTGCGTGACTCTCGCGGCAGTCTGTGAATTCGACAATATATCCCGCATTGGCCCACACCGGTACATCCTCATGACCCGACGTCACGATCTCCGGGGCCTCACCAGCATCCGCAGCCAGGACATACTTCTGCTTGTATTCGGCCCAGCCGGAATCATCATTGACCGGATTCACCGTCACATCCAAATCCGTCAGTTCCTCCGCAGCCTGGGCAGGGCCATCGGAGCGCCAATGTTCCACACTGTTTGACATGGACCAAACATCAATTGTTACAGCTCCCTCGGCAGGGGCCGCAGCCCCACCACTGGTTGCTCCACTGCTGCTTGCCTCACCACCGGCCTCCGTTGCGGGTGCAACAGGCGCGGCACAAGCCGCCAGGCCGAGTAGCGCCGCCAGCGCAAGCGCGCTAAGGCTCCATGAGCGCAACTGGAAAATGTCGCGGGACATTGCATCCTCCTCTTGATCTGAAATAGCTATATTTGATTGCCGTTAGACGCTAGCAAAGGGGAAACCCGAGGACCCAAGCTGGTCGAGCATCAATTTTTAATGGATTTCGTGCCGGACCACGCTTCAAGTATACCCTGAATAGCGCAACAACGAAAGTGTCGCAAAGCCATATTAAGACGGTACAGCGTGGAATGTTAAGGTTGTGACTCTGTTGGTTAACACAGGATTATTGGTAAATAACCATGTTCGGCGTCACGTCCATAAAGAAATCTGAGCCGCGATAGGGCAGATTGCCCAACACTTCATCGGGCAGCAAGAGCGGTTCATCCCAGCGATAGAAGAGCTTGAAGGCGCTGTAGGATGAGTCGGGCGTGACGAAACTGTTGTATTTGCTGACCTTCCCCCACGGCCCGCCCCAACCATCCACCGAGAGGGTCAGCGCAACCTGTGGATAGCTGCTCTTGTCCAGTTTCTCCGGTTCCACGATCATATCGCTCTGAAACTGGTGAACCAGCAGAATGCGCGGCCCAGGCAGCCGCTCGCGCGTAAGATATTGGTCAATCGTCGCCTGTACCGCATTCACCTGCTCTGCGGTCACATAGCCGATGGGGTTGCCGGGCACAATCTGGCCTGCATGCACCTTAGCAAACTCCGGGTCAATGGCAAGGTGAACATTTTCATACTTCAGGTAGGTCAGTGCTGGGCTGATCGCCTCTGTGGGCGTGAGCGCGCCGATCTGGACATCCAGGATCACGCCCCACCCCTCTGCTTCTGCCGCGTCAATATAGGCCATCACCTCGTCGTCACTCATGTAGGCCAGGTGGCTATCATCATCGCCAGCCGCCCTGGTCGCCATGCCATAGACCAAATGGAAGGCAGGTGTAACCGTCAGCGCGTCGCCATTCGCCCGGTCATAGGCCGCGGCCTCCTCTCGCAACAATGGCACTAACTCCTCAATCGAATGTTCGCCCAGGATGCCCATGACATCGACATGGGGGCGTCCATAATAGGTGAGCCAGGTGGTACCATAGAAAGGCGACGTGACATCCGCTTGTTGGGCCAGGCTCGTCATGCGCTCTGTGATCGTCCCGCGCGGCGCAATCACACTTTGGGTGAGTGCAGCGTCCGCCATGACAACAGGCAGGAGCGACGAATCAGGCAGTGCGCCATCAGGCCCAGGAATGAGCAGCAGTTGTCCCGCGTGGATCATATCCGAATTGCTCAAGCCATTTGCCGCCATAACTGCCTCGGTCGTGGAACCAAAGCCGCTTGCAATGACAAAGAGCGTATCGCCCGGCAGCACCACATAATAGGTGGGCGTGCCGGTGCCAGTGATCGCACCTGTCGCAGTCACAACCGTACTGTTCGAGGGTATAGGCGCTGCGGGGGTTGCGACGGTCGCCCCGGCCTTTGGCTGGGCCGCTACCGGCGAAAGAGTTGGTTGTGCAAACCAATTTACGGGGGGAACCGGGCGTTTGATCACGCCGCTGGTGGATGGCCGCGTCTGTTCCAGATCCGCAGCCTGTACAGAGGCCGATAATGTGCCGAAGACCGCGGCCAGCAGCAGCGCTGCCGTCCCAATCTCCAGGAGCAGCCAGCGAAGGCGTCTCACGAATTCGCTTCCTATCCATTGTGTGGTGCGCTGTTGATACGGCTAAAACACTGCTAAAATCTCAAAGCCATAAGGCCCTGGCTGCGCATTCTATGTCGCGGCCAATCGCCTGTCAAGTATTTTTCCTCCCTGCAACCTGGCGCAGATCAGAGAAATTCCCAGCGAAACCCGCTCCTTGTAGAAACAATGCGCCCCCAGCCGGGAAAGGGCGAATGTGTATAGACCAAAATGGCATCGCTGTCCGCGACATCAGTCATCAGACGGTTGCGCGAGACACGCATCGCGCTTGCATCGCGACCGGGGTCCATCCACTCAGGACGTTCGACCTCACAGGGATAGTGAAAGAGGTCGCCAAGATAATAAAAGCTCTCGCCCGCCGAACGAACGCGCACGATACAATGCCCTGGAGATTCGCCCGGAGCAGGGATCATCGTAACCCCAGGCACAACCTCGCGCTCTTCGCCCACTGTCTCCAGCAAACCAAGCTTCTCAATCGTCCCAAAGCAAAGCGTACGATCATTGTGCGGATGCTCAAGAGCATAGCCATGCTCCCAATCACCCTGCCCTACCAGGTAGCGAGCGTTCGCAAAGCGCGCAACTTGTTCGCCATTCTGCATGGTGATCATGCCCCGAAAATGATCACCATGTGCATGGGTGATGATCACATGCGTGATCTCTGTTTCCTGGACGCCGAGGCTCGCCAATCCAGCTTTTAATCCTGGTGTAAGGATGTAGGCCGGATAGCGCGCCGCAAAGTGCTCGACCATGCCTGTCGTCGGGTCGTCCAGCCCGCTCGGATCGACCAAAATCGAGGCATCGCCCATGCGGATATGCAAAAAATTCAGGCCATAGGGGATAAGACCGCTGGCGTCAGCCTCAGGCATCAGCGGTCGCCACTCCGCTTCAGGCAGCGGGAGAGCCACCTCCCCCATGAGTACCCCCTCAGAAATAATCGAAACCGTCGCATCACCAATCCGGCGTGATGCCACATAGGCAGAAGGTGACAAATCGCTCATAGATGCCTCTCTCTTGTGTGATGGAATCTCTTGTGTGGTGGGGTTTTGTGGATACGTTAGTCCTGCGGCCAGGGAAGCCCTCGATTCATCGCCTCGGCATACTCCGCCAACCGCGCATCATCATGCGTACGCATTTGCGCCAAAAACGGAAAGTCCTCCGGCGTGACCGCGAGCTTCGCCAATGGCGCAACGGCTTCCAGGCTGGCAAGTTGTGCCACATGAATACGCCATGCGCCCACTTCTATCGCCGGTTGGCGTATAAAGGTATCGCGCGGCAGCAGATAGACAACACCGTCTTGATATGGCTGGCGATCCACTGCTTGACGGCTAATCGAAAAGAAATAGTAGGGATCGCCCATCGTGCCATCCGCCCGTTCAGGATAAATACAGGCGTTTATAATGCTGGGAGACTTGCTGCGATCCACAATGGCAAAGTAGAGGGGCCAAATGCCGTCCGCCGCCGCATAGACCGCCTTCTGCGCCCCAAACTCCTGAAGATCAACCGGCTGGCGCGGTTCAAAACGGCGAATGTCTCTGCTGCCGGAACCATGCAACGCCAGGTTGTGCCGCTCTGTGATATAGCTCAAGAACTGCCATTTGGGAATGTTCAATGGATAGGCAAAGGGCTGCTCTGGCCCTTGCGCCACCGCTGCCGCCAGCAGCGTGTCACAGGCAAGGCGGGCAGCCTCGTCAAGCTGCATTGGCGGCTGTGGTATCCAGTAATCCGGCAGTGGAACCTCAGACCGGGCCATCGTTCCTCCTTCTCATGGCTCAAATTGGCCTGCAAAGCACAGACCAATCGTACATTGTACTCCCGACATGGCGGAAGAATTCTGATATAGAATGATATATCATGAACTATGGTATAGTAGAAGTACCCCACAGAACCGAAATGAATAGAATTTCCATGTGATGCCCCTAGTCAAGGAGGACTATGAGCACGTACCCTGCATGGCACCTGCACTACGAACCTGGCGTAGCGCGCACCATTGAAATACCCGATATTCCCGTCTATGAAGTCCTCCGCAACTGTACGCGCCTCTATCCTCGCCATATTGCGCTGCGACTCATCTTGCGCTATCTGCCCCTGGGGCTGCGACTGGGCAGCACAATGACCTATGCTGAGTTGGATCAAGCCAGTGACCGCTTTGCCGCGGCATTGCACAGCCTGGGGATTCAGCAGAATGACCGGGTTGCTATCATGCTGCCCAACATTCCACAGCAGGTGATCGCCTATTTTGGCACCCTCAAAGCAGGGGCCATTGTCGTAAATACCAACCCTACCTATACCGCGCGTGAGCTACAGAACCAATTGCGCGACAGCGGAGCCGAAACCATCATCACGCTGACAGGGCTGTACAAGCGCGTGCAGGAGAGCAAAAACGACACAAGCCTCAAGCGCATTATCGTCACCGACCTGGTGGATTCACTCCCCATCCACTGGCGTCTCCTGGCAACCAGCAAAGTCCGCGCCACCGGCCTGATGGCGGACGTACCGGACGCGCCCCATATTTTCAACTTCTACAAACTGCTGCGTCGTCATCCTGCCCAAGCGCCGTCCATCAGCTACGCCCCGGATGATGTCGTGCTCTTTCAATACACAGGCGGCACTACGGGCGTCCCCAACGCCGCCATGCTAACCCATCGCAACGTCGTCAGCAATTTGAAACAGATTCAAGAATGGCTGCACGAAATCGATCATGGGAAAGAAAAACTGCTAGGCACATTGCCATTCTTTCATGTCTATGGTATGACCTGTGGCTTGCTCACTGCGCCGGAGATGGGCGCAGAACTGATCATGACCCCCGATCCCCGCGCCACCGAATTGGTGCTCCAGATCATTGACAGAGAGCATGTCACCTTCTATCCAGGCGTCCCGGCCATGTACAGCGCCATCATCAACCATCCGCTGGTCAAGCGTTTTAACCTGCGTTCGGTCAAAGCCTGTCTTTCGGGGGGTGCGTCTCTGCCCCTCGAAGTGGCTCGAAGCTTTGAAGAGATCACGGGGGGTCATCTGGTGGAAGGCTATGGGTTGAGCGAATGTTCGCCGGTCGCCGCGGCCAACCCGCTGCGTGGCGAGCGGCGTCCAGGCACGATTGGCCTGCCCATCTCCAACACCAATATCGAAATTGTAGCGCTCGAGCCAGATAGCAACGGAGACTTCCCCCAAGTACCCCAGGGTGAGGAGGGAGAGTTGGTCGTCTATGGCCCGCAGGTCATGAAGGGCTACTGGAATAATCCCGAAGCCACAGCCAAGGCGCTCAACCGTCGCGGTGGATTGCACACCGGCGACATCGCCAAGATGGACGAGGATGGTTTTCTTTATATCGTGGATCGCAAGAAAGACCTGATCATCGCCAGTGGCTACAATGTCGTTCCGCGCGAAGTAGAGGAAGTGCTTTTTATGTACCCGAAGGTGATGGATGCCACGGTGATAGGGGTGCCAAATCCACGGCGTGGCGAGGTGGTTAAAGCCTATATCGTGCTCAAGCCGGGCGAGGAAGCCACGGTAGACGAGATCCGCACCTTCTGCAAGCAGTATCTCGCCCTCTACAAAGTACCAAAATCGGTAGAATTCCGCAAAGAGATCCCGAAATCGCAGGTGGGTAAAGTGCTGCGGCGGCTGTTGGTGGCGGAGGAGGTCGCCAAACAGCAGGCCAGGCAGGAAAAAATCGCCGCACGCAGACTTGCCGCCAGAGGCTAGGGCAGGAGATCTATTTCTCCCTTCACGCCTCCTCTCATCGGAGGGAGAAAAGTGAGTTCACCTCGTACGCAAGAGCCTTACCCAGCAACCGATATGCCTTGCATACATTCGCTTTCCACCATCCGTTCACCCCAGCGCGTGAGCCATGCGCCCACGCGCATCAAAGGTTAATTCTTTCCTCAAAAAGCTATACACGCAAATCGTAAGGAGAAGTACCATGCCTCGCATTGGAATTGGCGTGATTGGCGGAGGCGGCATCGCTGCCGAAGGCCACATCAGCGGCTACAAACTCGATCCCCGCTGTGAAGTAGTAGCGCTATGGGACAATGACCCAGCTCGAGTACAGGAACAGGCACAGCGTCTAGGCGTGCCGCATATCTGTGAGACGCTGGATGAATTGTTGGGCCGCGAGGATATTCAGGCAGTTTCTGTTTGTACTCCCGATCATCTGCATGGTGAACATGCCCATGCTGCCCTGCGCGCCGGCAAACATGTGTTGGTCGAAAAGCCCATGACCACGACGCGCGAAGATGCTGCGCGCCTCGTGGAGGATGTGCGCGAGACGGGGCTGGTGCTGCTGGTCGGCCAAATCGTTCACTTCCAGCCGGCCATCCGCGCCATGGTGGAAACCTATCGATCCGGCGAAATCGGTGACGTATGGCTTATCGAGAGCGACTATATCTCTGACATGCGCCGCTACTATGGGCCACACGGAGAAACGCCCTGGCGCACTGACGCGCAAGCACCCCAAGATATTCTCATGGGCGGTGGTTCCCATTCTATGGCGCTCCTCATGTGGGCGCTGGAGACAGAGGTGAAGCAGGTCTTTGCCTACGCCAATCACAAAGCTGAACCCATGCTGCCCATCAACGACTGCTACCTGGTTTCCTTGCTTTTTGAGAACGGCACGATTGGCAAGCTCATTGCCGCCTCAGGCAATCGCGGGGCCGCACCGACGGGTGGGCGGCTGGTCATGTATGGCACCAAAGGGACACTTTGGGGCAGTCGCCTCTATCGCAACAATCCTGAGTTGCACAAGACGGAAATTGTCCGTGACTTCCAAGAGGAATTCAGCCAGAGCAAGCCGCGAGTCCAGGGGACGCGGCAGGTGCAATATTGGGGCGAGCAGTGCGAACACTTCTTGGACTGTATTGAGGGGAAAGCGCAGCCTTCAACCTCTGTGCTGGAAGGTGCCCGCATCATGGCCGCGCTTTGCGCCGCCATCGAGTCGACGCGCACCGGCAAGCCGGTAGACGTGGACAATCACTTCTAACGAGTTTGCAAGAGCTGTCTCCACAGTCTCGCAACTGACAACGCAGGGTGCGACCATCAAGGCTGATGGTCGCACCTAATATCCACCGCTTCTGTGCCTGGCTTTTCTGTGTTCATTCTCGAATGTCCCTCAATGCTACACATACCGGAACCGCCAAATACCGATCCCAAACAGCAGCGCCGCCGCCGCCAGCAGCACCCCGATCTCCGGCAAAACATCGACCAAGCCGCCACCATAAAAGAGCAAATCGCGAAAGGCATCCATGACCCACGCCACCGGTGTAAGATGGCCGATGAACTGCATAAATTCGGGCACAATCTCCAGCGGCCACCATGCCCCACCGAGCGAGGCAAAGCTGAGCGACAATAACTGCGTCATGACACCCGCCTGTTGTTCACTCGCCAACAAAGGCGCGATCGCAAAGGTGAGCGCCGTACAGCAGAGTACAAAAGCAGCCATCGCCAGCAGGAGCAAGGCCGGATTCGGGCCAAAATCCAGCCCAACTGCCAACCCTACGCCAAAGACCAGCAAATACTGCGCCATGCCCAGCGTAAAGTAGGTGAGAATTTTGCCCCCCAGAATTTGGCCGCGCGTGAGCGGAAAGACCGCCAGCCGTTGCAGCGTCCAGCGTTGGCGTTCGCGCTGCAAAAGCGCCATGCCGCCAAAAACCGTAAACATCACATACATCGATCCGACGCCAGGCACAGATTGGCCGAAGCCCTGATCTACACAGCTCTCCTGCGCACCCCCTGTGGTTACATAGCGCACAGCGGGCGGGCGTTCGGTCAAAAGCGTTTCGGTCCTGGTATAAAGAGCCGTCATAAAGCTGTCACGCCAGGGCGCAATCGCCGCTGCAGCAGCCTCCTGGCGGCTAAGACGGTCAAGCATCGCATCCGCCACACCCGCCGTGAGCATGGCGCTGTTGAGACGCTGCAAGACCGCATCAAGCGTTTGACGCACAGGATCGGGCGACGTGGGCGCAGTCATCGAATAGAAATCGATCTGCACAGAAGTATGCTCTTGCAGCGCGGCCCCATAGCCTGCCGGGATCACGATGAGCGCGGCACTATCGCCTTCGCGCACTCGCTCTTGACCGCGCGCAAGGGTCAGCGGCTCATCCCCTAAATCACATGGATCGCTGTCACCCTCCCCGCTGCTGTCATACGGGCTGCTGTCATGCGGGCAAAAGACAAGCGTCTCATTCGTCTCCCGCAGTTCCTCCAAGAAACGGGATGAGTGCGCCGTATGATCAGCATCGATCAGATCCACCCGTACTGTCTCCGGCGCGCTTATCCCACCAAAGGCAAAGCCCAATCCCACGGTAAAAAGCACCGGCACCAGCCCCAAACCGAGCCAGTTCCCCGGTTGTGAGAAGAAGATCCGCAGATCATTCAAGGTCATAATCAAGAGAGCGCGCATGGTTATAGATCCATTCTTCGCCTGAAAAAGAATGTTCCCGCGCCCGCAAGCACAAGGCCAACGCTAAAGAGTACCAGCAGATGGGGGCCAATATCGAACTCACCGGCTCCCAGTTTACGCATCGCCTCAAGGCCCCACCAAGTGGGCGAAAATTGAGCAAACTCGCGCGGCACTAAGGCACCGAATATCCCCCCCATACCGCCGATCAGGATTGTCACCATCGGGCCGATCAACTGCACCTGTTCCGATGTTTGCGCCAGCCCGACAATCAACACCCCCATGCCGGTTGTAAAGAGGCTCAGCCCCAACACCACCAGCAGCAGAGCGAGAACGTTTGAACCCCAGATCAAGGTCAATTCCCCCTCTACCAGCGTAGCGATGGTCGTAAAAGCCAGTAGCAGCACCAGCAGTTGGGTCATCACAATGATGAGGTTGCCCAGCAGCCTGCCCGCCAGCACAGCAGTGCTCGACGTGGGCGAAACAAGCACCCGCTGCAAAGTCCCCTGACGCCGATCTTCATAGATCGCATTGATGCCAAAGACACCTGTAAAGAGGGCAAAGAAGACCGCCTGTGCCGCGCCTAGCGTCGTCATCAATATGCTGAAAGGGCTGCGCGCTTGCACCTCATCCAACGGCTGCTGCTCAATTTGGACGTTGCCGGCTCCAGGCATGATCAAACAGGCCAGCGGCTCCAGCACCGAAGCATCCAGCGTTTGCAGCGTGCCGCTGATCAGGTTGATGTTCAACACGCTTGCCTCCATCTCGTTCGGATCGATCGCGGAGACCGTATCGACAGCGGTCAGTGCCAACGCATCGATAGCAACCTTGACCCGCTCAAACTGGCTAACAATGCCCTCCACCACCGCGCGCACGATGCTCGCTGAGATCGGCGTTGCATTGTTCGCAAAGACCTCAACCGCGCCCGTTGCGCTGTTCACTTCACTGGCGTTCAGCCCAAAATCGGGCACAAGCTGGTTGCTAAAATTGGATGGAATGATCACCGCGACCGCGTAATCGCCGCGCATCACACCCGCGCGCGCAGTCTCTGCATCGCCCACAGCCACAGCGTCAAACAAATCATCCAGCGAGCCATCCTCTGAGCCTGTGCCTGATTCTGTCTCCGATTCGGTTTCCGGCAGCAGTGGACAGGATAGCCCGCCCAGGTCAAAGCCACCGCTGCTGGAGACAAGCGCCGTTGCCGTCAGCGGCTGCGAGAGCAAAATCGCGGCGAGTTGGTTGCCAAAATTGAGCGAGACATTGCCAGGGTTCAACGCATCCGCAGCCACTGCCAAGTTCGGATTTTGCTGCAACTGCTCGCCAAGATTGAACGTCTGCCCGCCGATCTCCACTTCCAAATCCATGAGGGATCGATTGGTGGCGCTCGCGGGCAGCCGTTGTTGCAGATCGAATCCAGCATCCAAATTGACGACAGCCACGCCAATATCTGCAAAATCGGGTGTATCCGACCCGCTGCCCAGCCCGCCAAAGGCCAACCCCATGATCGAGACAAGAATGATGGGCGACAAAAACATGATCAACAGCAGGTTGCGTTGGCGAAGGGTGGAGAGCAGTTCTTTGCGCGCAATGATCAAGACTTTTCTCATGGCAGTTCCCATCAATCGCGCAAGGCGCGGCCGGTGAGCGCCAGAAAGACCGCTTCAAGGTCAGGCTCGCGCACTTCCACCGCCTGAATCTCAACCCCCGCCTCGCTCAAACCATGAATGAGTCCAGGCAGCGCTGTACGCCCGCGGCCCGCAAAGATCGTCAGATGGGCAGGCGTGCTCTGGTCGCTCCCGTTGACCGCTTCCGGTGGCGTATACAGAACGCGCGTCACCGTCGCCACCTCATGTTGCAAGCGCGCCATCAACGCATCCGAAACGGCTTGCGCGCCAATCTGGAATTCCAGCCGGTCATCCTCGCCCACACGCTGCGTCAATTCATCCTGCGTCCCCAACGCGATAATTTCGCCATGATCCATAATCCCCACACGGTCGCTCAGTTCTTGAGCTTCCTCCATCAGGTGCGTGGTATAGAGGATCGTCGCGCCTTGCTCATCACGCAATAACTTAACCGTATCCAATATCCGGCGGCGGCTCTGCGGATCAATGCCCACGGTAGGCTCGTCCATATAGATCAACTGCGGTTTGTGCAGCAAGCCCGCGCCAATATTGACGCGCCGCTTCATCCCGCCCGAAAAGTTCTCCACCCGATCCTTCTGGCGATCCGTGAGGTCGATCAATTCCAGCACCTCATCCACACGCTGATCTAACTCCTTGCCCCGCAAGCCATACAACTGGCCGAAAAAGCGCAGATTTTGGCGCGCGTTCAACTCTGGATAGAGCGCAATTTCCTGCGGAATGTAGCCGATCAACTGCTTGGCTTTGAGGGGTTGCTTGGTAATCGAATAGCCGCCGATGATCGCATCCCCCGTCGTAGGAGGAATGAGACCGCTGATCATGGCAATCATCGTAGTCTTCCCCGCGCCATTCGGCCCCAACAGCGAGAAAATCTCCCCCTTATAAATCTCCAGATTGACATTCTTGACCGCGTCCACTGTGCCGCCATCAGCGCGCGGATAAGATTTGCTCAGGTTCTGGGTTTGTACAAGGAATTCCATCTATCTACCTTCCGTTGGTTTGGCGTGGGCTCTTACCCCGCGCTCTCTGTCCGCGGGGCGCACAAGTCAGTACGAACATTGTGCGTCATAAGTTCCACTCGCCCTGGGTATTTTCAGCCGACTTGTGCCGAATCCGGGGATAAGGTATAAAGATTTACACTCACCATGCTCCGCACCATACTTGGATCCCTCACCCTGGCGCTTATGCGAGAACACTCGCTGATCTGTTCGTGACTTGACGACTTACGGTTCGTTGGCTTGCGGTTCGTTGGAAGAAAGAACGAGCAAGGAACTCACGATGCCAGAAACCATGACCGGCACTTCCCTCAGGAATGCAATTGGGGATGCAATCGAGGCTGCAACCATCCCTGAAGTCGAAACTGCCCCGGCACCCAATACGCTGCCCCTTGTCTACACCAACCAGCAGTTGATCGACGCCTTTTTTGATGCTGCCAACACCTTAGACGGCGGCGATTATCAAGGGCTGCTGGCGCGCGCCGGGCTGGACATCAACCAGCTTGCCGCCGACCGCAGCGGGCGTTACCGCGGGCAGCCGCCGAGCGAACTTCCGCAATTGTCCGAGGCCGAACGCGAGGGTATCCACCAGAGCCTTCTCCGCCAGTTGCAGCGTAGCGGCAAGCGTGCCTATGTCAACACTGCCGAGGGTCTAAACCTGCGCGCCGGGCCAAGCCGCGAACAGGCTATACTTGCCGCCTTGCCCGTGGGCAGCGAGTTGACCGTTCTGAGCGACGAAGGCGAATGGCTTTTCGCCACAGCCGGAGGGCAGATCGGCTGGGTTTATGCCACATTGGTCAGCCCCGATCCTCCACCCGGTCTTTCAGAGGACAACACCACCACAACTGCCACTGCCTTCACCGGCTCCCTTGCGCCCGCAACGCCTCTATCGCTGCCCACAGACGCCACGCCGCATATGATTGGCGCGGCCACGACATGGAACCAGTACGGCGGGCTGATTGCGACCGAGTGTTCACGCCTCGCGCTAGACCCCGCGGTGGCTGTCGCCATTCTGGGGGTTGAATCATCGGGGCGCGCCTTCGAAGGCGACCGCATGATCATCCGCTTTGAGAATCACATCTTCCTGCACTATTGGGGCAGCGATCATCACGACCTGTTCGACCATCACTTCACCGGCTCTGCGGACGGCAACCAGCATCGCTGGCGTCCCGACCCAAATGGCGAATGGCTCCCCTGTCACACCAGCCAGGCCAACGAGTGGCAGGTTTTTGAGTTTGCGCGCAGGCTTGACGAGAGGGCGGCGATGCTTTCAATCAGCATGGGCGCGGCCCAGATCATGGGCTTTAACCATACTACCATAGGCTATGGCACAGTGCGTGCCATGTTCGAGGCTTTCCAGGCCGATGTTCGCAACCAACTGGCCGCGCTCTTTCGCTTTATCGAGGTCAACCACCTGGAAGAAGCTGTACGCCGCGCTGATTTTCTGACCTTCGCCCGCACTTACAATGGACGGGGACAGGAAGAAACCTACGCACCACGGATGCAACGCTACTTCGATGCCTATCGCCAACTCACCGGCACTGCCGCGCCAGAGAGCGCCGAGGCCCCAGCCCACCCCTCTTTGCCGGAGACACTCCCCAGCACACCGGCAATTTTCGGCGGCGATCCAGAACTGCTGGCGGCTTGGCGCAAGCATATTGCCAGCGGCTTTGCCAACAACGAATTGATGTTCCAGCAGATTCTACAGGATTTCCAGCGCCCCTATTGGGCCACCGTCTGGATGATATACACCCTTTTCGCCGTAGGCGCAGGCTCCTTTCTGCTGGCGGCAGGCCTGGCGATCTTCACCGATCGCACAAGCGCCGTTCTTGTCTTTGGTGCGCTGAGCGCCATTGCGCTGCTTGGCTATGTCTTCAGCCGCCCGCTCCAGGCACTCGAGCGAAGTCTATCCTTTCACTCTTGGCTGGGGTTGATCTACAACTCCTATTGGGCGCGTCTTGTGCATCTCGATCCACAAGCGGATGTGCATCAAGAGATCAACAGCGCAACCGATGATGCCATTGAACGCATCAAAGCGTTGATCGACACCCAAGCCAATCCATCACGCCCGCGCGAGCCAATGCCAAAGCGATCCTCATGAGCGAGATCTATGCCCTGTTGATCGGGATTGATTTCTACTTCGGACATACCTTGCCCGATGGCAGTTTCTACCCAAGCCTGGGTGGCTGCGTGCGCGACATTCGCCACGTCGAGACATACCTGACCGACCCGGCGCGCCTCAACCTGCCACACGACCATCTGCTCATGCTCACCTCCAGCGACAACCGGGGGGCGGCTCCCCCTGAACCCGCTGAGCAATGGCCGACCTATGAAAACATCGTCGCCAAATTCAAAGAACTGACCGCAAAGGCAGAGCCCGGCGACCAGCTCTATATCCACTATTCGGGCCACGGCGGGCGCGCCACGACCCTCTATCCCGACCTCAAGAGCGAAACAGGCGTGGACGAAGCGTTGGTTCCCCTGGACATTGGCAGCCCACAGTCACGTTATCTGCGCGACGTGGAGTTGTACTACTTAATCCAAGAGATGATGAAGAAGCAACTGCGCGTCACAGTGGTCTTTGACTGCTGCCATTCCGGTGGCAGCACTCGCGGGCGCGGCGGAGCGGTCAAGCGCGGCATCTCCACAGTCGATACCACTGTCCGTCCCGGTGAGAGCCTGGTGGCATCACCCGCAGAGTTGGCGGCAGCCTGGACCGGTGACCCTGCCGGACGCACACGCGGGGCCAAATCCGCCAGCGGCTGGCTGCTGGAACCCAAAGGCTATACCTTCTTTGCCGCCTGCCGCGCCAGCGAATCATCCTTTGAATATCCCTTCAACGGGCGCGAAAGCAACGGCGCGCTCACCTACTGGATGCTGGACACATTGCGCCAGGCGGGGCCAAACTTCACCTATAAGATGGTGCATGACCGTATTCTAGCAAAGGTACACGGCCAATTTGAACAGCAAACACCCCTCTTGCAGGGCGAAGGCGACCTGCGAGTCTTTGGCAGCGAGCGCATCCCGCCGCACTATGCCGTTCCCCTCCTCCAGGTCGATAGCGCAGGCAACCGTGTGCGGCTGAACGCCGGTGAAGCACACGGCATCGACGCAGGCGTGCAATTTGCCATCTTTGCACATGGTACGGTTGATTTCAGCCGTGATGCAGAGCGCATCGCCCTGGTAGAAGTGACTCAGGTCAATGCGACTGATGCGTGGGCGAAGATCTTGGAGCGCAATGACCAGGTTGCACTGGAAGCAGGGGCGCAGGCGCTTTTGCTCCACAGCGCCAATCTACGCATGCAGCGCCATGTCGCCCTCATCGTGGACGATGACACACTCCGGCAGCAGCTCGAAACCGCCATCGCCACGCAAGGCAAAGGCTTTGTCACCGTTGCCACGGACAATCAGAGTGATTTTCAAGTGGCGCTGACTGCGGCGAGAGCCTTTGACGTGTGGGACCCGGCAGGGACGCCGATCCCCAATCTGCGCCCTGCCATCGGCATCGATGAACCAAACGCAGTGGATCGTCTTGTGCAGCGGTTGGTTCATCTCGCCAAGTACCAGAGCGTGCGCGATCTCGCGCCCCCCGACTTGCAGGGGGCACAGAAGTTGGAAGTGAAGTTGGCTGCGGTTGCCAATAGCACAGCGAATGGTACGGGCGGCGCGCCCCTCTTTCGGCCCGGCGACCAGGTCAAAATGGTCATCAAAAATACCCAGCCCGCGGGTGCTGCCAACGACCCGCGCCGCATCCTCAATATCACCGTACTCGACCTTGCCTCCGATTGGTCGGTTACGCAGATCTATCCAGCCGAATCCGCCGACTTTGAGCCGCTCGATCCAGAGAAAACCATCGAATTGGAATTTGAAGCCTATCTGCCCGACGGCTCCAGCGAAAGCCTAGACACGCTCAAAGTCTTTGCCACACAGGCGACAACCACCTTCCGGTGGCTCGAATTGCCTGCGCTGGATCAACCAACAACGCATGATACACAGAAACGCTCGCTGATCAGCGACCCGTTGGAACAACTGCTGGCAGCCGTTACCGCCGAGGAGACCACAACCCGCGCCATTCGCTTGACAAGCGGTCCGCAAATCCCTTCCTGGACTGTAGCCCAAGTCGAATTGCAGGTAAAAGCGTAATCGTATGAATGGAACCGCGTGAGCATGATAGCAAAGGAACCTAAACATGAAATACGATCTTGTTTTCGAAGGCGGCGGGGCCAAAGGCATCGTACTCGTCGGCGCTTATGAGGTCTTTAGTGCCGAAGGTCACACCTTTGGGCGGCTGTTAGGCACGTCGGCGGGCGCGATCACGGCTGCGCTGTTGGCGGCAGGATACAGCGCAAAGGAACTGCTCGATGTGCTCGCCGAACGGGAGAATGGCAAGCCCGTCTTTGCCGGTTTCATGGGCGAACCCGCGCCTTTTGATAAGGCAGCGCTCGAGAACAGCGCCATTCGCGCTGTCTTTCGTAACATCGATTTCGCCTTTATTCCAAAGGCAGTGGAAGACAAGTTGGGCGACGTGCTGACCAACACGTTGGGAACGGATAAGCGCTTCCGCAACTTCTTTGCCTTTGTCGAGCGCGGCGGTTGGTACTCTGCCGACCGCTTTCTCAAGTGGATGCAGGACAAGCTGGACACAGGCCAATATCAGGGCCAGCCGCGCAGCTTTAGCAAAATGACGCTGGCCGAATTCTATGCCGCCACGCAGACCGATCTTTCGCTGATTGCCTCCGATACGCACGCCAACCAACTGCTGGTGCTCAACCATCGCACCGCGCCCAAACTTCCGCTGGTCTGGGCGGTACGCATGTCGATGAGTATTCCACTGGTCTGGAATGAGGTCATCTGGGATGGCGCGTGGGGAACCTATCAAGGGCGCGATGTCAAAGATCATGCCATTGTCGATGGCGGGATTCTCTCCAATTTCCCCATCGAACTCTTTATTTCCGATGCGCCCCAGGTGACACGGCTGATGGGGCCAAAGCAGGACAATGCAATCCTGGGTTTGCTCATCGACGATACACAAATGGTGCAGCGCACCAGGCCGGAACTTGCCCTGGTCAATGTCGATATTGATCCCTACGAGCTACGCACCGTGCAGCGGATTCTGCGCCTGGTCAACACAATGACCACAGCCCATGACAAAATGGTCATCGACGAATTCCGTCACCTCGTCGCCAAGTTGCCCGCCGGTGGCTATGGCGTGACCGAATTTGATCTGAGCGACGTGGATCGCAACACGCTAGTCGAATCGGGGCGTCAAGCCATGAAGCGCTATTTCAGCAACCCGCCACAGCCCATTGGCGCGCAGCCGGAGAGCGCGCCAGCCGGTCAAGCCAGCCGCATTGCCGACGATATTGCCACACGGATCTTAGAACCATAGCGACATCACCAGACGAACCCAAATTCAGACAAAGCGTAGCGGTTGTCATCGGCATCAACGACTACGGTCAAGGCATTGCGCGCTTGCAGAGCGCGGTCAACGATGCCACGCGCCTAGCCGCCTTGCTGGCAGAGCAACATGGCTACCAGGTGCAGCTCCTGGTCGATCAGGTCACGCGGGCGCGCCTGGCAGCCCTCTTTGAGCAGGAACTCCCCGCCAGCCTGGGGGCAGACGACCGCTTGCTCGTCTACTTCGCCGGGCATGGGGTCGCCGACGACGGCGACGATGGCCCGGCAGGATACCTGCTGCCACAGGACGCGCACGCCGACGATCCCGCTACCTTTGTCGCCATGACCGCATTAAACGGCTGGCTCAACGCGCTCCCCTGCCGCCATCTCCTGCTTATCCTCGATTGCTGCTTCGCCGGAGCCTTCCGCTGGTCAGCAGTTCGCCAACTGAGACTAAAAGCGCGCCCGCTCTATCGCGAACGGTATGAACGCTTTATCCGCGACCCGGCCTGGCAAGTGCTCACCTCTGCCGCCTTTGACCAAACTGCGGCAGACCTGCTCTCGCGCCTGGGTACGCGCCCCGACGATGGCAACCATTCGCCCTTTGCCCTGGCGCTCTTTGATGCGCTTGCGGGCCGCGCCGATCTCTTGGTCGCATCCGACCAGGGCGCACCGCAAGGCGACGGCGTGATCACCGCGCCTGAACTCTATCTCTATGTCCGTGACCAACTTGACCCAGGAACCAGCACCGGGGAGCAGCGCCAAACGCCGGGGCTTTGGCCCCTGCACCGGCATGGCAAGGGCGAATACATCTTCCTGGTGCCAGGTCGCCAACCCGACTTGCCCCCTGCGCCCGCACTCACCCCCGCCAACAACCCCTATCGGGGCCTGGAGCCCTATAACGAAGAACACCAGGCATTGTTCTTTGGTCGTGATGAGCTTGTCAAAGCGTTGGCATCGGTGGTAGAGACGCATCCATTCACAGTCGTCACAGGGGTGTCGGGAAGCGGCAAGTCAAGCCTGGTCAGGGCGGGCTTGATCCCGCAGTTGCGCCATGCACCGGAGCAAAAGAGTGATGATCCGGCGGGCGAGTGGCAGATTCTTGGCCCCATCCGTCCAGGCGCAAAGCCCTTGCAGGCCCTTGCTGCGCTCTTTGGGCAAGAGCCGCAAGATCACACGCCGGATACTTTTGATCTTGGTGCCAATGATCTTGTAGCCAACGTGCAAAGTGCCCTGGCTGCATATCCCGGCAAACGCTTGCTGCTGATCATCGACCAATTCGAGGAGTTGGTCACGCTCACCGGCGAGCAGGCACGCGCCCAGGTCGTGCAGCAGTTGGCAGCACTCCTCGCAAACCCCGATCCTGCTTTGCACATCGTGCTGACGGTGCGCTCGGACTTTGAGCCGCACTTCGCCAGTGGCCCGCTCAAACAGCCGTGGGCAGCGGGGCGCTTTGTCGTCACGTCCATGACACAAGATGAACTGCGCGAGATCATTGTGCAGCCCGCCGCGGCGCGCGTGCTCACTTTTGAGCCGGACGAACTGGTTGACCGCATTATCAACGATGTCGTCCAGATGCCGGGCGCGCTGCCGCTGCTCTCTTTCACCATGAGCGAGCTATATCTGCGTTACCTGGCGCGCCGCTCCGACGACCGCGCCATGACCGCGGCCGATTATGACGCGCTGGGTGGCGTGGCGGGCGCGCTGCGCACGCGCGCCACTGCCGAATATGACGCGCTCGATCCCCTCCAGCAAAAGAGCATGCAGCGGCTCTTGCTGCGCATGGTCGCGCTGGAGGGTGCCGAGTTGGCGCGGCGGCGGGTGAGCCGGGACGAACTTGACTATGCAACGCCTGGTGAGAATGAGCGCGTCAACGAGGTGATCCAGCGTTTGACCGCCGCGCGCCTGCTGGTAACAGGGCAGGACGAAAGCGGCAAACCTTATGTCGAGCCCGCGCATGATGCGCTGATCCAGGCGTGGGACAAGTTGTGGAGTTGGGTACACGCCGAACAAGAGCAACTGCTCTTGCAGCGGCGCTTGACACCCGCAGCAATGGATTGGGTACGCGGTGGCCGCGCCATTGGGCTGCTGTGGGACAATGACCCGCGCCTGCGCCAGGCCGATGCGGCGCGTAGCGCGCCGGAAAGTTGGCTCAACCGGGTGGAGAGCGAATTTGTCGCCGCCAGCGTCCAGCGCCGCCAACTCAACCAACGGCGTCTGATCTCCAGCCTCGTAGCCGCGGTCATTATCTTCGCCTTCCTGGCTGGTTTCGCCTTCATCCAGCGCAACAACGCCATCGACCAGAGCAATGCCCGCGCCACCCAAGAGGCCATTGCCATTACACAGCGCAACGAAGCTGAGCGCCAATCTGCCATTTCGCGCTCGCGCGAGCTAGCCGTCGTGGCACAAACTCAACTCGACGTGGACCCTGAACGCGCCATCCTGGTTGCGCTCGAAGCCAACACCATCACGCGCACCTTTGAATCCGAGGATGTGCTGCGCCGCGCCATCCGCAGTTCTGCCCTGCGTGCCACCTTTGGCGATGAGCAAACCGAACTGCTCTCGGCAGACATCAGCGCAGATCGGCTTATGCTGTCGGGCATCCACACCAGCAGCGCCTTCTTACAGCTTCTCGACCTGGCAACACGGCAGCCGTTAGCAGAATTCAATGATGCACAAGCGGCCTATCTCTACGACGCCCGCTTCTCACCCGATGGACGGCGCGTTGTGGCGCTGGGCGATGATGCCTTTGTGCGTGTCTGGGATGTGGAAAGTGGCGCGCTCTTATTGAAGGCCCCAGGACACAGCGCCACTTGGTCGCCCGATGGCACTGCCATTGCCACGGCAGGCGACAATTTGGCGGCGGACGTGTGGGATGTGGAAGCAGGGCAATTGCGCGCAACAGTGGGCGAGCGCGACGAAGGGATTTACGAACAGATTCACTTCTCGCCCGACGGCCAACGTCTTGTCACCACCTATGGCTATCTCGCCGCCGGTGCGACGACCCGCGCCTATCGGGCCAAAGTTTGGGAACTTGCGACGGGGGAGATGGTCACAGAATTCGCCATCAACCGCGATGTTAGCTTTTCGCCGGATGGGCTGCTGCTCGCGCATGGCGATGGCAGCACAGCCATGCTGCGCGACGGGCTGACCTATGCCGAGATCCAGCCGGTCACATCGCAAAACCTCCAAACCGTCCTCTACCAACGTTTTTCACCCACAGGCCACTATCTTGTCACCGGCAGCACCGACAGCACAATCCGCATCTGGCAGATAGATACAGAGATCACGCGCATCATCCTGGTACGCGTCACCGATCAAACCAACTTGGACACAGGCGCAGAACTGGCCGAATTCTCGCCCGACGAGCGGACGCTGGTCACAGTCTCTGGGCCGGAGATGCGGCTGTGGGACATTCAATCGGGCGATCTGCTGGCAACGCTGCGGCATGGCGAACGCCGCGTGCACAGCGTACGCTTTACGCCTGATGGACGGTATCTTCTCAGCGCTAGCGATGACGGGACGGTGCGTCTGTGGAGCGCGCGCCTGGGTGAAGAATGGCTGATGGTTCCTGGTAACACGGCACATTTCTCGCCCGATAGCGCGCAGATGGCTGTGGCAATGGATCACAGGGTGCAGCTTTGGGATCTGGCGACACAACTCCCCGTACCGCTACTGTTTGAACGTGACGCAGGGGAGAATGATGCACCGATCCGAGAGACTTTCTTCTCACCCAACGGCGAGCGGCTCTATGCCGTTGACGACGCCGCTGTGACCTGGTGGGATCGGGTCAGTGGTCAGCCAGTGGGCGCGCTGCAAGTAATCTCAGGGACGTTGATGGCGGTTGCGCTCTCCCCCAACGAGCAGACAGTCGCCACCGTGACTCACGTTGACCGTGAAACCGAAGACATTTTTGATCCAAACCGCGACCTCTTTCTGGTCGATCTTTGGGCAGCAGCGAACGGGACAACCACGGTAGCGCTGCAAGATCTCCCCAACTTCCGCACCGTTGACAATATCGCCTTCTCAGCAGATGGCACAGCCCTGCTGGTTTCAGGGCCAACGAGCATAACAGAGGCGGGTGGCAATCGCCTGGTGCGCGTCTGGGATGTAGCAACAGGGGCATTGCGCTATGGGCTAGATTTTCCGCGGGCCACGCGCGCCCAATTCTCGTCGGATGGGGAGCAGCTTGTGACTGTCAACCAGGATGAAATTGCACTCTGGCGTGCCGCCGACGGCTCCAACCTGGCCCATATTCCCGCGGGCGCTGTGCCGCTTAGTGCAGAAACCATGAGCTTTAGCGCAGATGGCAGGCGCATGATCGTGCCTGATGGGTTCAGTTCCACAGCACGCCTTTGGGACTTAGAGGCCCAGCAGTCCCTCTTCTCGCTCAATGGTCACAGCGCCCGCATTGCCCAGCTCCAGCTTACGCCCGATGGCAACCTGATTCTGACGATCAGCCCAGGGGATCGCAGCATCCGCCTCTGGGATGGAACGAACGGCACACAGTTGACCCTGCTTCCCCAATGGGCCGACCACGCCGAGCTATCAGCCGATGGGCGCTATCTGCTGGCAGCCGAAAATGGCAGCGTGGGCCTCCATCCCGCGCGCTTTGACGACCTGCTTGCCCTGGCGCGCAGCCGTGTCACCCGCTCCTTAAGCTGCGAAGAAGCCCGCGATTTTCTGCATAGTGAGGACGAATGCACCGTGGTCGCGCCCCCTCCAGCGCGAAGTTGAGATAGGTAGCTGATGTGTCGCAGAGGCCGCCCAGGGCTAAAGCCGCAGGGCTACGGTACAACGCCCCTTGAAAGGGACTCCGCGAACCGCGTCTGAAGCCTCCTTCAGGAGGCTCCCGTTTTAACCTCCGGCAGCTGAGCATGGCCCAGTGCGCCACACTGATGAGATTCCATGCCACTGAACTGTGTTATCATGCAGGCAGCATCGTACAACCGTCATTCTCCCTTCTTTCACCCAATCGCAGGTCGAACAGATAGAAAAGGACGCAACTATGTTAAGGGTCGGTATCATTGGCTATGGCGCGCGGGTTTCGAACATGGCGCGCGCGATGAAAATCTTCGACATCCCCTATCAGATCGCGGCAGTTGCCGATCCGCGTGCAGAGCAATTGCGGGCAGAAGATGATGGGTTCCTGCAAAATGCCCGCTTCTATGCGAACGCAGACGAGCTTTTGGCCCATGCGGATGAACTTGATGGCGTGATGATCGGCACGCGCTGCAACCTGCATACCGAACTCGCCTGCAAAGTAGCAAAAACCGATCTGCCGCTCTTCCTCGAAAAGCCGGTTGCCATCACCTTTGAGCAGTTGCGTCTCCTGGATGAAACCTTCCGCGACCACAGCGCGCCCACAGTGGTTTCGTTTCCACTGCGCCTAAGTCCGGTGCTGCAAAAGGTAAAAGAGATCGTCGACTCCGGGCAGATCGGCACTGTCGAGCATATTGTTGCCTTTAACGATGTTCCCTATGGCAGCGGCTATTTCCGCACCTGGCATCGCAACTATGACCAGAACGGCGGGCTGTGGCTGCAAAAGGCAACCCACGATCTCGATTATCTACACTATCTGCTCGACCAAAACCCCAAGATGATCTGTGCGATGAACGCGCGGCGTGTCTATGGCGGGAAGATGCCCTGGGAGCAAAAGTGCGTCGATTGCGAACTGCGTGAAAGTTGTTTGGAAAGCCCCTTCATGCGTATGCGGATCGGGTTCGAGCGACCGGAGGTCACTTATTTTGACCGCGATGGCTACTGTGTCTTTTCCGAAGGATTTGAGCTAGAGGACATGGGCAGTTGTCTGATTGAATATGAAAGTGGCGCGCAGCTTAGTTATACGCAGAACTTCTTTGCGCGCTATAAGGCCGAACGCCGCGGGGCGCGGCTCCTCGGCTACAAAGGCACAATCGAATTTGATTGGTATCAAAACCAGATCAAACTCTTTAGCCATACCTCACCTACCGTACAGACAATTGATTTCGTCGGCGACATGCCCCACTTTGGCGGCGACCGCGAACTGGCCTATGACTTTCTGATGGCGATGCGCGACCGGCAGCCCTCGCGCGCGCCCCTGGCAGCCGGTATCCTCAGCGCATTGACTTGTCTGTGGGCGCGTGAGTCCTCCAAGACGCGCCAGTTTTACGAGGTGAGCATGCCGCAGATCGCCTTCCCTGCCGGCCAGCGCACCAGCTAGTTCACAGACGCGTCGATTCATGTGGACAGTGGAACCTCGCCTGTCGCCTAAATCTCAGCGAATAAATCTCAGCTAACTCTCAGCCCTATCCATGAGCATAACCATCTAGAAGAGAGCATTGACATGTACGGACCTGAGCCCTCTCGCCCTACGCCCGAAATCATCGAAGCACTGTCACGCACCGGGACAGCCACTGTCTCCACCATCCTGCGCCGCAAAGGGGTCAAGAATG
Organism: Caldilineaceae bacterium; assembly: GCA_020846635.1. Lineage (GTDB taxonomy): Bacteria > Chloroflexota > Anaerolineae > Caldilineales > Caldilineaceae > QEUY01. The sequence continues at coordinate 235,778 of JADLDO010000047.1, read as the reverse complement.
CGTGGATGCCCCTCAAGCCCCTCTTCCCAGGCATGAAAACCGTGGGACCGGCGCTCACTATTCGCACTGTACCGGGTCGTGATGACATGCAGCCCATCGCCTACCAGCCCGGCACCCTCTTTCCAGGCCATCCCGACGATGCCATCGAGGCTGTCCGTCCAGGCGATGTCGTGGTGGTCGATGGCCGCGGCGCAACCAATGAGGGGCTTTTCGGCGATCTGCTCACCTTGCGCATCAAAATGAAGGGAGCCGCAGGGTTGATCTGTGATATGTCTGTGCGCGACGCGCCACACATGGCAGAGAAGCAGATCCCGATCTTTTGCCTCGGTTCAGCCAGCCCCGGCGGCAGTGTCTTCAACGTTGATTTCAATGTACCCATCGGCTGCGCCGGCGTGCTCGTCTGTCCAGGCGACATCCTCCTGGGGGATGACGATGGCTGTATCGTCATCCCTCCTACTTTGCTCGATCATGTTGTAGAGGAGGTCGCCGTGTACGAGGATCGCGAGGAATATATCCGCAAGCTCCTCTCCGAAGGCTACCCACTGGCAGGTGTCTACCCAATGGGCCCGGAGATGGAACTCAACTTTCGCAACTGGCGCGCGGCCCGCGCAACAACCGGCGGGTCTTAGTAATAACCTCTAGCCCTGTTGCAGTAGAGGCTGCCCCTCCTGCCGGACGCGGTAGCCTCTCACCAACAGCCCCGGTCTGCCCAGGCTTTGCCCTGCCACCTGCACATTCTCCGGGTCACGATAGCCGACGCGCACCATGCGCCGCGGCTGCTTTGTGGTATTGATGTATGAGCCGTGAATCGTGTAGATGCTAAACAACACCACATCACCCCGCTTGGCGGGAACTGGCACTGTCTCCTCCAGGCTATATTCGTCGGTAGGCAAATGCGGCGTACAGGGGCCGCTTTCGGTCAGTGTTACATGCCGCAATGCGCCCAGTTGGTTCGAGCCATCCAAAAAACGAATCTCGCCGTTGGCGTGGCTGGTGTCGTCCAGATGCACAAGCACATCGACATAGCGCCCATTTGTATGCTCATAGAACGGGTTGTCCTGATGCATGGGGAAGGGATGGCCGGTCTGCGGCGGCTTGATATGCATCGTCGAATGGTGCAGTTCCACGTTGGGGCCAATGAGGTCGGCAATGGCTGCCGTCAGTTTGGGATGGGTGACAGCCATGCACCACGCATCCGAATAGAGATGTAGGTCGTGCATCGCCGTCAGCTTCGACTGCTTCTCCGTCGCCGCGTCCATATAGGCCTGCCGCCACGGTCCGCTCCAACCGGGGCTGGTAAACGCCCAATCCTCGACCAGCCGGTCCAAATCATCTGCCAGCCTGTCCGTCTCCTCCGCGGTAAAGACCTGTGGAATGTGCAGATAGCCATGCTCGTTATAGAAGTCAACTTGCGCTTGGGTTAGCATCATAAGGCTCCTGGGGTTGTGGGTGAAACAAGGGCGTGAAATATGGGTGTGAACATGGGCAAATCGCAGCGAAAGGTTGCACAAGGATAGCTGCCGGTCAGGAGGATGTTCGTATTGCTCAATGTACTTTCGCCTGTGCCGACAAAATCATAGGCACGTTCAAAATCTCATGGCTGCAATGTGGGTACACTAATGGGAGCAGCGCAGCTACAGACCCCTGTTGACTCAGATGTAGGCAACAGATATTTGCGAAACCAGGCAATTTGCGATTGCGCGGCCAAAAACCGGCTCGTGGGATGCGTCAGGGTATGCCCTTCTTGCTGGAAAACCAAGAGAGTCGCCGGAGTCCCCGCCGCGACAATACGATCATGGAAATTTTTGACCGTCGCAACGGGTAGAAAATCGTCCTCTCCGTGAAACAACAGCAGGGGCGTGCGGATGTCGTCCGCTTGGTAAAGCGGCGAGTCTCGGCGATATTCCCACTCGCTCTCGGTGGGTAAGCGCCCCTCCGCATAGCTGACCAGCAACCTGCCTTCACCCTCCCACCATTGAAGGAGATCAAGGGGTGAACACTGTGCATTGGCAGCCGCGTATAGATTCGGATGGAGGACGAGGCTTTGGCTGGTAAAATAGCCGCCATACGAACAGCCGGTGATACCGACCTGGTCGCGCTCAACATACCCCATCGTGACCAACGCTTGTACGGCTTGCGCGGCCTCGTCGATGTCGGCAGCGCCGAACTTGCGCCTCTGCACCAGGCGATCCACAAATTTTGGCCCAAGACCCTCGCGGCCAAAGAAAGGCATAAAGAATACACTGATACCAAAGTTAGGCAGGAGGCTGAACGGCTCGTCGGGAGTTGCGCCCCACCGGTTCGTCATAGCGCCGCCCGGCCCCCCCTGCTGATAGAGGACGAGGGGGGTTGTCTGCGGCGCCAGCAGAATATTGGCCGGTCGCAACAGGTATCCTGTACGCGTGACCTTCTCCGATAGGCGCAGGCTCACCTCACTCACTCGTATCTGGTTCACGGCAGCCGCCGCGGCGTTGATTGCGGTAAGCGCCTGCGGTTCCCCGTCATCGAGCCCGAGGCGATAGATTTCCGGCGGCTGGAGGAAGGAGGATTGATTATAGATCAACTGGCGGGACTGATGGGTCGCCAAAATCTGATAACCGTAAGGGGCATCAGCAAAGGTACCCGCCGCGGTTGGGAGCCGACGGAACTCACCCGACGTACGCTGATAGGAATAGAGGCGGAAGGTAGGGCCATTGGGCGCGGCAAAGATCACCTCGTCGGGCGAGGCAAAGAACGCCTGCGTCGTTTGGGCAGCTTCGATCTCCAGCCGATCCACCGTCTCCAGCAAGACAAAGTTCGCATCATACAAGCGAAAATGGGCCCGGTCTGGAAAAAACGTGATCGGATTCGCTCGATCCTCAGGTTGCGATGGGCGGACCATCTTCGCCAGCAGGGTCTGCCCATCGGGACTCCAACTCACCCGCTGGAACAGATAGCCATCCCCGCCCGCGGCCTTGAGCGCGGAGAGATGAACCTCGTGATTCGCCAGGTCAAAGACGTCCACAACATTGCCCTGGAAGAATGGGTTTTCTTCAAGCGGGAGCAGGCCCAACACATCCTGGGTGGCAAGTTCCATTGCTTGATCCGGATCGAGCGCAAGCTCTGGTGGAACGAGCGTACGCACCAGGGCCAGCTTATTACCGTCCTCGCTCCACGCAATACTCGAAGGGCTGCCGCCCTGCGGATACGCCAGCAGCGGTTCAAGCGCGCCGGTGGTCAAGTCCACAGCGGTCAAGGTGATGCTTTCACTGATGGCAACTTCGGCGATCAAGCGCGCCCCACCCGGCGCTAGACTGATAGGCGCGCCTGGCAGCGAGAGTTCGGATGCTGCGACGCTGCCGGTCGTGCGGTCAAGCGAAACAAGCACAGCCGTACCTGCCTGGCTTTTAGAGAGATAGACGGCCGTCTGTGCATCGCGCCAGACAACCTCCGACTCTGGGGGCGTCATCAGGAACGCTGGATTCACCGGCTGCAACGAGCCGTCGGTGATGTTGAGAAAGCCCAGTTGGGGCGGTTCAGGCTCACCGCCCGTTGCGCTTCCGAGCGCAGCAGAGCCGAAAACAACAACGCTGTCATCGCTGCTCACGCGGCTGTAGAGGAACAACTCCTTTGTGTTTTGCAGGACGGTAAGCTTCTCCAACTCAGCCGGGGGGAGGATAGATGCCGGCGGTTGGCTCGGATCAATCTCAATCACCTCGGCTCTGACCAGGCTGTGCTGTAGCGCAGCAAAAACAATGACCCCCAAGAGCAGCGTTGCTTGCCGAAACAGACGAACCCAGTTCAAACCACGCATAGCCAGACCCTTTCTCACGGCCTTACCCACCCCGGCAGCTCCGGCGCTCTGTCCACATACCCTGACTCTTGTGCCGGGCTGGATTCTGCGATGTCCAGGTGCAGGAACGGAATCGGATTGACGAAGCCACCCCAGCCGTCGGTGCGGCGGTAGGGATAGATGCGAATACCAAAGTGCAGGTGGGGGCCAGAGCTAAAGCCGCTGTTGCCCGATAGCCCCAGGCTTTGCCCGCGGGCGACAGTCGCCCCTTGCGGCACGTCCACACGCTCCAAATGGGCATAGAGCGATTCACCCCACGCATGTTGCAGCAGCACAAAGTGACCAAAGCCACCGTCTTCATAATCGGCGCGGATCACCTTTCCCTCATCGGTCGCCAGCAACGACGTACCCACCGGCGTGCCAAAATCCAGCCCGTTATGCCCCTTGAGCGGCACACCATCATAGGGGATCGTGCAATAGACCTGCGGGTTTTGACCCCAACCCTGCGTAATGGGCCACTTTTCCGCAAAGGGACGTGCGGCATGGATGCGTTGCGCCACTCCGGCAGCAGCCAGCAAGCGCGTGCCATCGTCGGTGGTGAGCGGAGCCCACCCTGCCAACGTTTGACCACTGCCATTGCTCTGCGTCGTTTGCCACCATTCCAGGTCACCGCGCAATTCCGGCCCTCCTGTAATCGTCAAGGAGCCATTGGGCAGCAGCGTCGCCAACGCACCCGCTTCACGCGTGGACAAGCCGGCAGTGGAACGCAAATGAGTGACACCGAGCAGCGTGCATAGGTCGCCAGGTTGGAATGCTGTGCCGATTACGCCGCCAACGTTGGTCACAGGTGGTGACGGTTCCGTGGCAGAGAGGAGTCGTATGCCGTTGGGGTCGATCTCAGCAGCCCAGCCCGCCGCTACTGAATTATCCACCAAGGGCGCACGCAAGGATTGCCAGGTCAACGCATCGACCATTGCCGAAGAGCCGGTCGGCTCCACCTGCGCGCCGTAGGGAATCTGCCCGATCAGATCGTCGCTCGCCTTGCCTACATAGCCAGGTGTGCGCCGCAAATTCACATAGGTCGTCGCAAAAAGCGCCTGGGCTGCGCTGCTTTCTGTATGCCCGCTGCCCCGCCCATGCGCTGTGCCTCGACCACGCGGGCGCGCTGGAGCGCTCTCCGTAGAAGGGGCCTGCACACGCTGTGCGCTCAGAAGTGTCATACTGGCGTTGGCCTCAGCCGCCCAGCCGTCCACCCGCTGTCCATTATCGAAGGTCACCTGCACAGGCCACCAGGTTAGCCCATCTTGGGCGACAGCCTCCCCGGTGATGGTGGCAGGTTGAGCAGGCGCGAACATCCCCAGGATGTCATCGCCCAGTTTATTCAGATAGCCAGGCGATTTGCGAATGTTAAGCCAATCGGTGCTGTAGACTACCTGGTTTTTCTGGAATGTGCCGCTTGGCTCTGTGAACACTACGCCCGCGACCTGCTGCGCCAACTGCTCGGACTGGCTGCGGAAAAGGGAGAAAAGCGAATTCCAATCGCCATGCAGCGCACGATCAAGCCCAGAGTCACGATCCCCGTCGCCAATGTCATTCGAGGTCGCCATAAAGCCCCACGGCATATAGCCGCGGGCCCCCTTGCCAAACCAGATCGCCATATCTTCGCGCGTTTTGGGGCTGCGGTCGCCACCAAACTTCACCCCATAGCCCGCCTCCTCGACAATAAACGGCTTGTTCAGTTCTCGCGCCAGATCACTGTCATCATTTTCGCGCTCGTCGTTGTAACAATGCACAGTCAGGAAATCAAAGTCCGGGCCTGCATAGAGCCTATGGCGCAGGGCAGGGGTATGCAGCCAGGCATGGTGGGTGCTGATCATTCCAGTCGTGACGAGATGGTTGGGATCGATGCGGCGAACCTCCTGAGCAACCGTGTGCATAAAATTGAGGAAGGCAGCAATATTGGGGTCGCTTTCGGACGCACCGTTCACCGGGTTTAGCTTGAGTTCATTGCCAATCTCCCAAGCAAAAATGGCCGGCTCATCACGAAAGGCTTGCACGACCTGCTGGACAAAGGGCAAATAGTTTGTACGATAGCCGCCATTGAAAAAGGCCGCATTGAGCAAATTCCCAGGAAAATTCGGGTCGATCTTCTCGTAAAAACCATCATCGCCCGGAATCCGAAATTCCACATCCTGATAAAGATTGCAGAGCGCAGGCAGCAGGTAGACGTCCCCTGCCTCTGCGCGCAGCAGATCCAGCAGGCTGCGCAGCCGCTCGATCGTGCCTTGTGCATCGGTGTGGATACTAGGCAAAAAGACGCGAATGACCCGCCCCCCCATCGAGCGCGCCGCGTGGATCTGTTCGCGCGCGTGGTCGCGGGTGGCAAAGGGCAGGGTACGCCCATCGCCATAATGCACCAGGCCGCGAATGTTGACCCCCACAAAGCGCAAGGGGCGACCACCCGCAACAAACTCCCCGTTACGCACCCGCACAAAATCGCGGCTGCTTTCGCGGCTGCCCGGCTGGCTAGCGCCTGATTCCGCGCTCTCACCGCGGCCTCCCCGCGCGCCTCGGTTGAGCGCTGCGATCTGCTGCATAAGCTGAAGCGGATTGCCCTCGTTATCACGTCCCAAATGGCGGAAAGTGGCCCAATTGCCATGATGGCCCACCTCAAAAAGACACGCGCCCACCACATAGTCATCGGCTGCGAGATGTTGGTTATACCATTGCAATGTCTGCCAATAAGCCTCCTGGCTCAACGGTTGTTCTGTATTCAGCCAGCCGACATCGCCCGCGCTAGGCTCTTGATACATGCGCGTCAATCCCGCTTCGGTAATGACAACACGATGGCGAGGGCCAAAGCGGGCGCGGATTCCTGTCATGCAGGTACGATAGAGACCGGCGCTGGTGGCGCTGCCCTGTGCGGGGTGGAGTGTGGGCCAGCCATATTCGTGAAAGCCTAGATAGGTGTGGGTCGCCAGCGTATTAGGGAAATGCTCCAAGTAATGTTCAGGGCGGCTGAAATTGCCTGCGCCAAAGTTGAAAGCAACAGCCTCCACCCCGGCTTCCTGCAAACGGCTGTGGAAGGCGCTCTGGAAAAGGTCATAGGCGCGCAACATCGCTGCGGTTTCGGCAGGCTGCTCGGCAAATTGGCGCGAGGCCGGGCCAGGCACTGCCTCGTTTAAGCTCACCCACGCATCAATCAGCAGGCGGCCATTGGCCCCCCGCTCTGTCGCCAGCCCAAAGTCGAGCGCCAGGATCTCCTCTGCCATCTCACGCCCGCGCGCCGCCGGATCGCCGCTGGTGAGCATAGCGCGCTGGCTGTTATTGTCCTTGTAGAGCCGTCCAATCACAAAGGCATCGGGGGCGCGAAAGGCGCGGATTTCGCGCAGCAACATGCGGTTCACCGTGTCGGCATGAACCAAAATGACAGGCGGCTGCACCTGGCGAATCGCCTCCCACAGCCCATCTTGATCGGTGGAGAGGTGCAGATAGAAGCCAAGCCGGTTGTTCGCAGCCGGGGAGGAGGGCGCAGGGGCAGGGGGCGGTACTTCTTCCACGGTCGGGCTGGGCGCTGGTGCGGGCGGCGCAACAGGCGCGGGCGATGGCGGCGCGCTGGCTTCCCCCACAGGTGATATGGGCAGGGTGACAAGTACATGCGCCAACTGCTGCATCAGCAGGTTCTTTTCCACCACGCTCAAGTTGGGCAATTCATGCAGGGGCGGCCCGCCATAAGTTGCCCAACCGTTGGCAGCCAACTGCGCTGCGTTGAGCCCCGCGCGCGTAAGCAATGTCCACGGGTCGCCCAGCCCCAACTTCCTGGCGCTCTGGGCGAAGGCATTGAGCAGATCCAGATGGCTCACCGCGCCAAAGGTAATAACTTGGAGGGCAGCGTCAGCGGGTTTGGGGATCTCGACCACGGGCAGCGCGGCTGTGGCGGCGCGGCTGCGTTGAAAGACCAGATAGAACGAATGATGGCCGATGGTATTCCAGAGTTCACCATGCGGGCCTGCTTCGTCGGCATGTTTGGAATGAAGGTTGGCAACACGGTCAGATGCCAGCCCGCCCCCCTCAACCTCGACCCAAAGCTGCTGCCCTAGATAGAGTTCAACCGTGGTTGCGGGTTCATTCTCCGGTTTGTCGAAAGACTTGGGTGGGGAGGCTTCATCAGGCCGTTGGCCCTCCCATCCCCACCGTAAGCGAAAACTAGGATCGCGCACACGCTGCCCGCCCTCGTCCACAACATCCACAAAAACACCATGCCCCCCGCGGTTTTCATCAGGCGTCAGATGGTGGATGCCGATGAGTCGCCAGTAGGGCTGGTCTGGTGACACCCGCGCCGGTTCCAGACGAACACCATAGGCTGCCACCGCAGAGGTTGGCTGCGCAAGTGCCATCGCAGCAGCGGGAGATGCGCCGCCCGCTTGCTGCAAGAATTGCTGTCGGTATTGCTCATGGAATGACATTGGGCTTCTGCTCCTTGCGTCAGGAAAGAAAAACGCGGCAGACGGAACAGCGGCATGGGGGCTTCTGCTAGTATGAAGCTGTCAATGAAGATGGAGGACTACTGCTTGGTGGATCGATAGAATCGGTGGGTAATGGGAATCTTACCTACTGTACCACCAAAATGCAAGCGCGTTTTTTGGCGCGGGTGTGTCCCATAGTGGGGGATCGAGTAAAACCTCACCCGAAAAACTCCATCCGCGCCCTGGGGCGGGAGCCCACTGTAACAAAGTATCGTGGCATTAACCCTCCCGGAAGCTTCTGACGGGAGCCCTTTGGGCGCGGGAGGGTTTTCTAAGTACCTCATGTAGCGCACCAGTCGCCGGACGGTAAACCATCCGGCTAGCAAACAACGCCCCCTGAACGGGGCTTCAGACGCGGCTTGCCAAGCCCCGTTCAGGGGGCGTTGTCCTATAGCCCTGCGGCTTTAGCCCTGGGCGGCTTTGGCGATAAGGATCATGACAAGCCAGCCTGGGGAGGGATTTCTGCGCGCGGTTCACCTTATGAAATCGCGCCTACCGGCGTGGTGATTCGCGCGGGGGCCGCCCGCGCGTCGGGGCCATCTTGCGCGCAGGGGCGCGGTTGCCGGGGCGGCGTCCTGAAGGTTGATCCATCCCTTCCCTGGAAGCCGGGAGTTCGCTGCCCGGTGTTGCCACTCGCAGGTTGGCCCGCTGATTGCGGATTCGGGTGCGCTGCATCGCTTGAAGCACCTTTTTCTCATATTCCGCCGGAATCTCGACAAAGGCATAATGATCATAGATGTCAATCGCCCCAATCGCGCGGCCCGGTATCCCCGCCTCATTGGCAATGGCTCCGACAATGTCGGTGGGACGAAGCCCGCTCTTGCGCCCAACATCCATGAAAAGGCGCACCATGCCATCTTCAGGCGGTGTCGCCACGACCGGCTCTGCCTCTCTGGCGACGATCAGGGGCTTGTCGCCGCGCGCCAGTCGAGCCGCCGCCGCCGCGATCTCGGCGAGCTCATGCCCGCTCTCCTCTGCCAATTCCTGAACCACGGTCAGATAGAGGTCGAGCTTCTCCTGCTCTACCACGCGCAGGATCTGTTCCTTGAACTGCTCAATCCGTCGTGCGGCAATGTCCGCTTGGGTCGGTGGCATCATGCGCTCAATGCGCTGCCCTGTAAAATGCTCAATCGCACGCAGTTGGCGCTGCTCACGCGGCGTTACAAAGAGTACAGCCTCACCCGCACGCCCGGCGCGCCCTGTGCGCCCAATACGGTGGATATACGACTCATCGTCATTGGGAATATCGTAATTAACGACCAGCCCAATCCGTTCCACGTCCAGGCCGCGCGCCGCCACATCGGTTGCTACCACAAGTTCCACCTGCCCAGAGCGCAAACGCCGGATCACACTCTCGCGCTGCGCCTGGCTCATATCTCCCTGCATCGCCTCCGCCGCATAGCCGCGCGCTTGGAGCCGCTCGGCCACTTCGGCAGCGCGTAATTTGGTACGCACAAAGACCAGCGTAGCACTTCCTGGCGTCGCCTCTGTCTCCAGCAGTTGTGCCAGCGCATCCAGCTTCTGCGGCTCTGCAACTTGCATATAACGCTGGTGAATGGTCGGGACGGTGATGATGCGGTGTTCGGTCTCGACGGTCGCCGGATTCTCCAGATAGCGATCTGCCACGCGGCGTATCTCGCTGGGCATCGTCGCCGAAAAGAGAGCCGTCTGGAGTTCCGCAGGAGCCTGCGCCAAGATCCATTCTACATCCTCCAAAAAGCCCATACGCAGCATCTCATCGGCTTCGTCCAACACAATCATCTTCAGCCCTGCCAGGTCGAGCGTGCCGCGCCGCAGGTGATCCATCACCCGCCCCGGTGTGCCGACGACCACCTGCACACCCCGGCGCAGCCGTTCTAGCTGCTGCTGAATCGCCTGCCCGCCATAGATAGGCAGCACGCGCACACTGCCGATCCATTTCGAATAAGAATGGAAAGCCTCAGCCACTTGAATCGCCAATTCGCGCGTCGGTGCCAGCACCAGTGCCTGCACCTCGTTCGATTTAAGGTCAAGCTGCTGCAAAATCGGCAGCGCAAAGGCAGCCGTCTTGCCTGTGCCCGTCGGGGCCTGTCCAATCACATCTCGCCCCGCGAGCAGCAAAGGGATCGTTTTAATCTGAATTGGCGTCGGCATTTCATAGCCAACGTCTTTTACGGCACGAATAAGCGGTTCTATAATGCCAAGCTCATCAAAGGATGGTCGACTTACTTCCCCGTCCATCGCGCTATTGTCCATTGCGCTATTGTCAATCGCCATAACATGTCTCCAACTGGTGAATTCTGCAAGTATTTGAGTATAGCGCTGCCATGACCGCTGTGGCTGTCGCTGTTCTTACACTTTGTTTTACATTCATTTTACATCATTCATTTTACATTTTATTCGGGAGTATTATGGAGTCCATCATACTTCAATCAAACTTTGAGAATGGCAGGATGGAGAAATGGATTCCGGCGCAGGAGCATGAGCCATATGCCCGCGCCCAAGTTTAGGAGCAACCATGAAAAGAGTCATACTGCCGGCGGGCGAGAGTGTCGCGGCTTTAGGTCAAGGCACTTGGCGCATGGGCGATAACCAGGCCACGCGCGCCGAGGAGATCGCGACGCTGCGGCTGGGCCTTGATCTGGGCCTTACGCTGATTGATACAGCCGAGATGTATGGCGAAGGCCGCGCCGAGGAACTCATCGGGGAGGCAATCGCCGGACGGCGCGATGAGGTCTTTCTGGTCAGCAAGGTGATGCCCAGTAACGCCTCTCGCCGCGGCACGATCAACGCTTGTGAGCAGAGCTTGCGCCGTCTGAAAAGCGACCAGATCGACCTTTACCTCCTGCACTGGCGCGGCAGCACGCCATTGGAGGAGACGCTGGAAGCCTTTGCCACGCTGCAACGCAGCGGCAAAATTCGCTATTGGGGCGTCAGCAACTTTGATCGCGCCGACATGGAAGAATTGATCCAGCTTGCGGGAGGTTCGGCAGTTGCCACCAACCAACTGCTCTACAATCTCTCGCGCCGCGGCATCGAATGGGACCTGCTCCCCTGGCTGCGTGAGCAAGCCATTCCCCTCATGGCCTATTCGCCGATTGAGCAGGCGCGGCTCTTGCGGAATCCACACTTAAAGGATTTTGCCAAGCGCAACGACATGACACCGGCACAGGTTGCGCTCGCCTGGCTGCTTGCCGCCGATGACATCATGGTCATTCCCAAAACGGGCCGCCGCGAACGGCTCAAGGAAAATTGTCACGCGCTCTATCAACCGCTGACGCCAGCGCAGCTTGCCGAGCTTGACCGCCTTTTCCCGCCACCAACCGGCCCCCACCCGCTGGAAATGCTCTGAGCCTCACACCGGCACTCACAGCCGCTCGCGCCCTACAAATTAACCGCCATTAACAGACAGCCATAACCCCCGTTAGCAAAGCGTTTCATCAATTCAGCAAGCGCCGCGCCGCAAATTCATGTCCTGATCCCCTTGAAACGACCCCAACCGTATGATACCGTTGAACGGCTTTGCGTCCGGCTTGCCTCACCTTGCATGGCGAGCGCCTGACGACTCACCCTGGTTTCTTACTCTCTAAGGAGATAGTATGCTTGGTTCCCACCGCTTATATTTCCGTTCCTCTCTCGCTTTCTTGCTGCTCATTGCGCTCACCCTGAGCGGCTGTGTCCAAGATCAGCCCGCAGCCACTTCAACAGAGACAACAGCAGCGACCGAGACAGAAACAGCCACCTCCGGCAGCGCGGAAAACACAGTTGATCTCAGCGGTATCAAAAGCTATCTGGTTGACCAAGCAACGGCGCTCAAGAGTGCGACTGCCGAACTCAAGCAGCACGCGGACACCTATTATGGGGCTGCTGAAGCGCAGGGCTTCGACTATGCGGCTCTCTGGGAAGCCAACGCCGCGACTGTGACCGATGAACTGGAAGCAGCCCGCGCGGTGTGGATGACAGCCAGCCCGCTCTATGAACAGATCGAAGGCATTGTGGCAGGCACGCCCTCTCTTGCCAGCTATGATGTCATACTCGATGCGGGTGCAAGCGGCGAGGATGACCCGGAAAACGCAGTCCCCTTTGATCTCACCTTGCCCAACGGTCAAGTGTTGCCCAAACCAGGCAACCTCTTTGGCGTGACGGAAAGCACCCTGTGGGGCACTTTTCCCGCCTACACCGTCGGCGATGTTGAGGCCGATTGGAATCAAAATGGCGCTCTCGAATTTGGCGAAACCCTGCCCGATGCCAACGTGCTCAAAGCCGGAGCGGATGCGCTGGACAGCTATGCAGGCGAACTGTTGGCCTCCGCCCAAGCCTGGGAACCCACGACGACCGATGCCTTCACTGCGCTGGTGGTCATGGTGCCGACGATGAACGAATATTTCGGCTCCTGGCGCGATTCGCGCTTCGTCGTGGGCGAAACGTCGACCCAACGGGACTTTGTCGCCATCTCACGCCTATCCGACATCCAAGACATTTTGGGCGGGCTGGAGATCGTCTATGCCGAATTGCTGCCCCTGGCCGAATCGGTAGACACCAGCCAAGCCGCGCAGATCGGCACCGACCTGAGCGGGCTGCGCGCGTTTGTGGCAGACATCTACAGTCAAGAGCAAGAGGGCAAACGCTTCACCCCTGAAGAAGCTGACCTTTTGGGTGTGGAGGCACAAGATCGTGCCACCTCGATCACAGGACGGATCAGCCAAATCGCGGCACAACTTGGCATCGAGATCGAGGCATAATAGGGGCATACACCCTCCCGGAAGCTTCAGCGGGAGCCCGCTGGGCGCGGGAGGGTTATATTCATTCAGATGGGCAAGAGTCAAAAGATGATGAAGCAAACAGCAATGAAAATTATAGGGGCAAACCGGCGTCTTTGGATCTGTACTCTCTGCGCGTTGTTGGCAGGCTTGCTCTTTGTGCCAAGCGCACATGCCGCCGTCGAACTTCCGAATTCCGCTACCACGACCCCCGCAGCCCAGGCAGAACTCATTCGCCAGGGATTGGTGCAGGCGCAATTAAAGTTGCAAGACGATCCCGCCGTCGCCATACAACAAGCAGAAGCTGCACAGTCCCTCTATCTATCGGTGTTAAGCCCCACGCTCACAGATATTGTGCCAGAGGTCGATGACCGCGTGCGCGCCGCCCTTGATTCTGCGATCAGCGCCGCGGCCCGTGGTCAAAGCGTCGAACTTGCTGTGGCACGCGCCCATACCTGGACGGCTCTCCTGGATGGGAGCTACCAAATTGTCCTCCACGCGCTGCAAAGCGGCGACAGCGCCCAGGCCAAACAATGGTTGGCCCTGCGTGAATTTCGTCATGCCACGCGCTTTTCACGTCCCGGTGCTGATGCCACGCTCGCAGTCGCGGCCTTTGGCGAGGGCACTCAAAGCGCCGAACTGGCAGAAGCCGCCGTACGCGCCGACTTGTTGGACACCTACCAGGCTCGCCTCACCGAAGCACTCACTGATCTACGCAGCGCCGATCTCCAGGGCTTTGCCAACCGCCGCGCCGAAACCGCCGCCCTGGCAGAAGGATACTTTACCCTCCTGGCTCCCGCCTATGCCGAACAGCGCAGCGCAGGCGCCGCCCAACAGGCGCAGCAGGCCTTTGGCGCGCTGCGCGCCGCTGCCCAGACAGATGAATCATTGGCCCCAACGCTGAGCAGCGTCGAACAATGGCTGCAAGGCTTCCGCGCCGCGCCGCTGAGTCCCAAAGATCAGGTGCGGCGTGCCAACCAACTGCTGCGCTTTCTAGCGTTGGTTCCAGTCGAATATAGCCGCGGGATTCGCAATGGCACAATCGCCGTTGACCTGGAGATTCGCGAGGCGATCACCTTTCGCGACAGCGCGGCCGCGGCCTTTGCCGACCTGCGTTCACTGTTGGATGCGCGTGATCCTGTCGCCGCGGCCAACGCGGAGCAACTGTTTAGCGAGTTGGGAACGCGCCTGAGCGCGGCGGGCGCGGGCAGTGCTGTGGCCCCAGCATCAACCGTCCAAGAGCTTACTGACCAATTGACCATGCTGCTCACCACGGTCATGCCCGCCGAATGGCAAAAGATTGATCGCAATGCCGATTTCGATGTGATTGCGGCTTCGCTCGATCAGATGGAAACGGCAGTCGCCGCCGGTCGCTATGACTTGGCCGAAACCGCACGCGTCGACGCCTATGCCATTCTCGAAAGTGGCCCCGAAGCCCGTCTCATCGCCTTTGCGCCCCAATACATCCCCACGCTGGAAGAACTCTTTTGGTATGGACAGGGCGAACAGAAGGGTTTGGCCTATTTGGTCAGCCAGCAAGCCGGTCGCCAGGAGATCGCCGCCACGCGCGCACAGCTTGACGAGGAACTGCACGCCGCACAAGATGCCTTGAGCGGCGAGAGCGCGCCCTTTGCGGTCATCACCAACGCGGCGATTATCGTCTTTCGCGAGGGGTTAGAAGCAGTGGTCATCCTGGCCGCGCTTCTGGCAAGCATGGTGGGCGCGAGCCTTATCTATCGCCGCCCGATGGTCTGGGGCGTGCTGCTCGCCCTGGTGGCGACGGCGCTCACCTGGTGGATCGCCCAGCAAATTCTCACCAACTTTAGCCGCTATGGCGAACGTTTGGAAGCCGTGGTCTCGCTGATCGCCATCGGCGTCCTCCTGCTCATCACCAACTGGTTCTTCCACCGTGTCTATTGGAAGGATTGGATGGCAAACTTCCACTCGCGCAAGCGCGCGCTGTTGGGGGGCGCTATCTCTGGGCAGGCGCTCGGCTTTGTCCTGCTTGGCTTTACCAGCGTTTATCGTGAGGGCTTTGAGACAGTGCTCTTTATGCAGGCATTGGTGCTAGAGTCGGGCATCTGGGTGGTGCTGCAAGGGGTGGGATTGGGGCTGTTGGGCGTTTTGGGTGTCGGTTATATCACCTTCCGCCTCCAATCGAGATTACCCTACAAACAAATGTTGGTGGTTACTGGTATACTGATCGGTGCAGTCTTGCTGATTATGGTGGGCAATACCACCCATGTACTCCAACTCGTTGGCTGGGCTCCCCTGCATCCCATCCGCTGGCTGGCCTTTCCCTATTGGTTTGGGCTCTGGTTCGGCGTTTATGCCACCTGGGAAGGGCTGCTCTTTCAAGCCGCAGCGGCCATTTTTGTGATTGGCAGCTATATACTGGCAGAGCAGTTGCAGAAACGGCGCACAAGCCAACGACGAGCAAACGCGCGGGTTCCGATGGCAGCCACACACCCGAAGGCTGGATAGAAGTAATGAACTGGACGAAAAAATAACCTGGATCAAAGAGACAAAATAGAAATGAATGAAACGATAGTGAATGAATCAACCGCAAATGAACTTGCCACCAACACGGTTTTCAACGCCGTTGCCGACACGATTCGCCAGCGGCGCACCATCAAACAATTCTTGCCCCAACCCGTTCCCCGGCCCTTGCTGCAAGAATTGCTCGAACTGGCGATCTTTGCCCCCAACCACCGGCTCACCGAACCGTGGCGTTTTTATGTGCTGGATGGCGCATCGCGCGATCAGCTTGGCACAATCGCCGCCCAGATTACGGTCGAGAAGATCATGGCGAGCGGCGTTGACACTGCCTTGGCGGCACGCAAAGGCGAAGAAGCCGCAACCACGTGGCGCACAGTCCCCACCCTACTTTATGTCACTATGCTGCGCGATGCGAACCCCGAAATCGACCTGGAGAACTATGGTGCGGTCTGCTGTGCGCTGCAAAACTTTGCGCTGGCTGCACATGCCGCCGGAATCGGCACATCGTGGAGCAGCGGCGCGGTCGCTGCGGCCCCGGCGCTGCACGCTTTGGTTGGGGCTGGTGACAACGAGCGCATGGTAGGCTTAATCCGCGTCGGTTATCTCGACCCGGCCATCAGCCCACCCAAAGCCCGCCGTAAATCCGGCGCAACCCACACAACCTGGGTTGATGCCGCCTAAGTCGCCATCTGACCCAAAGCTAGATGAAGATAGATTGAGTAGTGTTGTATTGAAGTGGAGTAAATCAAAAAAATGAATAAAACAGGCCCAAAAGTAAAAATCTCACGCCAATTGGGTGTCCCCTTGACCCCCAAAGCGGCCAGAGTGATGGAGAAAAAGCCGCATCCGCCCGGCGAACATGGCCGCGCGCCGAATTTCCGCCGCAAGCTCTCGGACTATAAGCGGCAACTGGTGGAAAAACAGAAGCTGCGTGCGCAGTACAACATCCATGAGCAGCAGTTACGCAACTATTTCGACAAAGCCCAACACAAAAAGGGCAACACGGGCGATAACCTGGTGCAGATGCTGGAAATGCGGCTGGATGCGCTGGTCTTGCGCGGTGGGCTGGCGCGCACCATCTACGCCGCCCGCCAGCTTGTCACCCACGGGCATATGCTCGTCAACGGTCAGCGCGTCGATGTGCCAGGATATACCGCCAAAGTGGGAGACGTGATCAGCGTAAGGCCCAAGAGCCAACAACTTCCCGCCATTCAGGAAGCGATGGCAGAGGCGCAACCCGTTCCCTACCTCTCCCTCGACCGCAACGCCGCGTCGGTGACTGTGTTGGCAGTCCCCTCGCGCGAAATAATCCCCGTCATCTGTGATGTGCCGCTGGTGATCGAATACTACTCGCGCTAGACGCTGCAAGCGCAAGTTCTTACATTGTGCCAATGAGGGGCGTGGTGTAACGGTGTAGAAGCCGTTACGCCACGCCCCTCGCGTTTTGTATGAAGCAACTTCATAAATCGGCGCAACCAGAAATTTACTTTGACTGAACTTTGAAGCGTGGGGTAAACTACTAGGTGCAAGCTATCACGCGCAGGCACTCTATACAGGCCACGGTATAAACGTTTTTGCTTACCGGTTTGTTTACCAGTTGGTCTGTATTTAGTGGTCATGTAGTTGTCGATAATCTATTCGCTAGACAGTTCTTCTCTATGCCACAGGGTAACACCTGTTTGACCCCTGGATTTCCAAAATTGTCATAACGGCGTAGGGCAGTTCAGGAGCAAACGAGTTCTTCCTGAACTCAGGATCTTGCCCGATTGTTAGTTCCGTCAGTCCATAGCTCCTACCAGGTATCTAGTTCGTTCGGCTGAAGGTAAAATCTAAAAGTAACCATGGGTTGTTTAACCTTGAAGGAAGCATGACCTTGAAGGAGGTATACCTTGCAAGCGTTTGACTATGTACGCGCCTCAAGCGTGGACGAAGTCGTCTCCTTGTTGGCACAAAACGGTGACCAAGCCCGCGTGCTCAGCGGCGGCACCGACCTCCTGGTGGCGCTGCGCGAAGGGCGACGCCGGGCCAAATTGGTGATCGACGTAAAGGGGCTGCCGGAGACCAGCCAAATTGAGTACTCGGCCCAGGGAGGTCTCAAATTTGGCGCCTCTGTTCCCTGCCATCGTCTCTATGGCAACAAAGAAGTCTCGGCGGCCTATCCTGGCCTGATGGATGCGGCCCACCTGATCGGTGGCACCCAGATCCAGGGGCGCGCCAGCGTGGGTGGTAACCTGTGCAATGCCTCGCCCGCAGCCGACTCCATCCCCGCCCTGATTGCGCTAGCGGCAGTTTGTGTCATTGCCGGCCCCAATGGCACGCGCGAAATGGCTGTGGAAGATTTCTGTGTGTCCCCGGGCCGCAATGCCCTGCAGAACGGCGAATTTCTGGTCGCGCTCAAACTCCCGCCCGTACAGGCAAATTCGGGTGCAGCCTATCTACGCTTTATTCCGCGCAACGAAATGGATATTGCGGTGGTTGGCGCGGGTGCGTCGGTGCAGTTGGATGAAGGCCGCAACAACTTTGTCAGCGCGCGCGTGGCCCTGGGCGCAGTGGCTCCCAAGCCGCTCTATATTCCTGAAGCGGGTGCAGCACTGGCCGGCAAGCCCGTCAATGCCGCTACCATCGAGGAAGCAGCCAAGATTGCCCAAGACGCAGCCAAACCGATCAGCGATATGCGCGGCACTGCCGAATATCGCAAGCACCTGTCGGCTGTCATGGCCCGCCGTGCCATCGAAAAGGCTGTCGAACGAGCCAGGGGCATCTAGGCCGGCTCCTATCGTCATTTCGACCCTTACGAGGCCTGCACTGAGCTAAGCGAATGTGGCAGGCACAGGCGGAATCCCCCTGCTTTTACCAAACCAATACCTGCCTATTCTGTTTAGGCAGCAAATCATCTGGAGACAATTCGCATGTCGAAAAAAGTACATGTCCAGGCAAAGATCAACGGCCAGCCCGTTGAGTTTCTCTGTGACCCACGTCAAAGCCTGTTGGAAGTGCTGCGCGACAACTTGAACTTGACGGGAGCCAAAGAAGGCTGCAACAACGGCAACTGTGGCGCGTGTAATGTGATCCTCAACGGCGTCTTGGTGAACTCCTGTTTGGTTCTGGGCGCGGAGTTGGATGGCGCCGAACTGACCACCATCGAAGGCATTGCATTGGGCGGCGAACTCCACCCGCTGCAACGCAAATTCCTTGAACATGCCGCGCTCCAATGTGGCATCTGCACCCCCGGCTTCATCGTGTCGGCAAAGGCCCTATTGGACCAGAATCCCGACCCCACCGAGCCGGAAGTGCGGCTGTGGCTGGCAGGTAATCTCTGCCGCTGCACCGGCTATGACAAAATCGTGCGTGCCGTGTTGGATGCCGCCGACAGCCCAGAACTGGAATCGGCGCGCAGCTAACGCATACACGCTTGTAGTTAGGTCGTGATGATGGAACATGATGTCTGGATTCCGGCGCTGCACCGTGATTTGACCGCGGGCGCAGAGATTGTCAAGATCAGCGGAGAAACGGTGGGCGAAGTTGTTGCCAACCTAGACGCTCAATTCCCGGGTCTGGCCGAGCGCCTAACGGACAATGGGCGGATTCGCCCCTATATCTCGGTTGCCATCAATGGCACAATTATCAATCGCGGCCTGCACCAGAAGCTGCGCGAGCCTAGCGAGATCCACTTCGTCCCTGCCCTCGGTGGCGGATAGTTTGTAGGGGCCGTGCCTCCGTGCCGGCCCCTACAATATCGACACATAACCAAAACGGATGTGGTTGCTCCTTGAGTGCCACATCCGTTCTGTTTTCTGGTATAATAGGCGCATGCCTATCCATTTACTTGCGCCTGATGTAGCCGCCAAAATTGCCGCCGGAGAAGTGGTCGAACGTCCGGCCAACGTGGTCAAAGAACTCCTCGAAAACAGCCTGGACGCCGGGGCTACCGAAGTGCGCGTCGAGATTCGCGAAGGGGGCCAGCGCCTTCTGCGCGTCACCGACAACGGCCACGGCATCCCCGCAGAAGAAGTACCCTTAGCCTTTGCGCGCCACGCCACCTCTAAACTCAGCAGCGCCGATGACCTCAACCAGATTATGACCTATGGCTTCCGCGGCGAGGCGCTCTACAGCATTGCCGCCGTCAGCCACACCACCCTCACCACACGCCATCGCGACGAACCCTTTGGCAGCCAGATCCAGCTTGAGGGCGGTAACGTGGTCAGCCAGGGGCGCGCCGGTACACCTGTCGGCACCATCCTCAACGTCGAACATCTCTTTTTCAATGTCCCCGCACGCAAGAAGTTCTTACGCAAACCCGCCACCGAAGCCGGGCAAATTTCCGATGTCATCAAACGCTATGCCCTCGCCTTCCCCGACCGGCGCTTTAGCCTGGTGGTTGATGGCCGCTTGCTCTTTCAATCCTCCGGCAGCGGCGATCTCTACGATGTGCTGGTCAAAGTCTTTGGGCTAGAGAACGCGCGCCAGTTTGTTCCCATCGGCGCGCCATTGGCGCATGGCGGCGAAGCGATAGACGAAGACACGCTGGATGAGGATGTGGACTTTATGGAGTTAGCAGCCCCTCCGCGCCCTATTGGACAACCTGCCCAGAGCAATCTCGCCGGTGGGGGAACTCCGAGCGAAGCGACCGTCTCCGGCTATACCAGCCTGCCCACGCTTACCCGCGCTAACCGCAACAGCATCGATCTCTTTATCAACCGCCGCTATGTGGAAGACCGCACGCTGACCTATGCCGTTGTCCAGGCCTATCACACGCTGTTGCAGGTGGGGCGCTATCCCATCGCCCTCATCTTTTTAGAGGTAGACCCCGCGCAGATCGATGTCAATGTCCATCCCCAAAAGACCCAAGTGCGCTTGGCAGAGGAGCGACGGCTTTTTAACGTTGTCCAGCGCGCCGTACGCCGCGCCCTCGTCCACCATGCGCCGATCCCCGACATGAATCTACCGGCGCAGGCTCCCGCGCCCGATGCCTGGGCACCCACAGTTGACGCGGGTTGGGATGCGCGGGGCGATACCATCATGAATGCGGGCGCGCAACCGGTGTTGGATTTTTATGTACCCCAGCCGCCACCGCAGCCAATCTCGCCCGATGAGGGCGCGATCTGGTCGCCACCGCCAAATGCCCAGCCTTTGCCGCCACCACCAGCATCCGTGGGGCCTGCGCGCCAACCTGACGTAACCCCACATACTGCCCAGTTGCCGCCTCTGCGCGTGGTGGGGCAGGTCGGTGCGCTCTACATCATTGCCGAAGGGCCAGAGGGGCTCTACCTGATTGACCAGCACGCCGCGCATGAGCGTATTCTCTATGAACAGTTCATGGCGCAGCGTTATGGACAGAAGCAGGCGAGCAGCCGCGAGCAGCCTCGCGACAGTGCTGTCCCCCAACAGCATTTGCTGGAACCCTTGACGCTGCATATCGGCCATGAGCTGACGGGGTTGGTCGCCCACCATCTTGAGGAGTTGCAGACGGTGGGCTTCAGCGTGGAGCCTTTTGGCGGCGATACCTTTTTGGTACGCGCCGTGCCCGCGGTGCTGAGCGGGCAAGACCCGCTGCGCGCTCTGGAGGAGATCGTGAGTTCGTTGGCCCAACAGCGCAACCAGGTCGGCGAGGAGTTGGAAGCGCGCTTGGTCAAGATGATCTGCAAGCGTGCCGCCATCAAAGCGGGGCAGTTACTTAGCCCGCTGGAGATGCAGGAACTTGTGCGCCAGTTGGAAGCATGCCAATCCCCGCGCACCTGTCCCCACGGTCGCCCCACGATGATCCAGCTTTCCGCTGGGGAGTTGGAAAAGGCCTTTGGGCGCATCTAGGTATCAACAGGCCAAACCTTCCCGGAAGCTTGGAGCTTCCGGGAAGGGGTATGACGATGTGTTCGGCTGGGGCCGCTAGCCCCGTTGAGGGGGCGTTGTTTGGTAGCCCTGCGGCTTTAGCCCTGGGCGGTCTAAGCGGATACGCTAGCCTTTGCCACTGCTTCGTCAATGGAGCCACTGTAGGAGAAGGCTTCTTCGGGCAGGGTGTCATAGTCACCGTTTAGGATGGCCTGACAGCCGCGAAGCGTCTCCTCAAGCGGGACGAGTTGGCCGATCATGCCTGTCCACGGTTCTGCGCCATAAAAGGGCTGCGTGAGGAAACGCTGGAGACGACGCGCGCGTACAATCGTCTGCTGCACCTGCGGGTCATCGTCAATATACCAGAGTGCCTCGACGCCCCCAGACTCGACGACGGGGTGAATATCCATGTAGCGTTGCAGCAGGCGGCGAACCTCTGCCGCTGTCTTGGCGTGGGCAGAACCAGCCAATTGCTGCTCAAAGAGCCGCGAATAGCTGCGCGCCGGATCGATTGCTGGATAGAGCCTTTGTCGAGCCAACGCGCCATTGAAGGTAATCACAGTGGTCAGATCTGCCAGTGCATCGGGCAAGACTCCTACCGTATGATGCCCGTGGACAATGGTGGTGATGGCTGCTGGAGAGGTTGCGCTACTGTTCGCGCGCAAATAGGGCATGACACCAGGTGTACAGGCGAGATTGCTATCCATCACCAAGAGCGTTTCATGTCCAGCCTGGCGATATTCTTTAGCCGCGGCCAAGCCCTGTTCAAGCAACTTCATACGCTTCGCATCGGAATCTTCAATTGCGCCAAAGAGATAGGTCACACGATCATTCACTCCGCCTGTCTCTTGCCAGGAAAGCGGCAGACTTTCGGAATAGCCATTGAAGGTCTCCAGCCCCAAATAAATGGCATATCCGTCATACAGCTTGCCTACGCTGCTGATGTACTGCGCCAGAAGAACGGAAAAGCCGACACCAGCGAGAGGTGTAAAATGACCGGCAATCCCACCACGAGGGAGGGGTGTCAGCAGATCAATCGCCTTGACACCCGTTACCAGCAGCGGGCTATCGCTTGTGATGCGCGGCCAGCGGGCTGACTGTGCGGCAACTGTTGGCTCTGCTGCGCCATGCGCCACAAGAAACTCAACTGTCTTTGTATCGTGGCGCAAGGCTGCTAACTCTGCCGGGGTGTGGCCTTCGCGGTCAACCGCGGCAACATCAGCCTTATGATCCACCAGGACTTGCATCGTCGCTTGGTCACTACGCAGCGCAGCAAGATGCAAGGGCGTCTGCTCTGCCTTACTGCGAGCGTCAACCGCAGCGCCATGTTGCAGCAGCAGTCGCGCCATCTCCGGTCGCTGCATAATGGCGGCAAGGTGCAGCGACGTCATCTCGCCCACATTCCGCGCATCCACAGCGGCACCACGAGCCAACAGAAGTTCCACCTCCGCGCGGTCGCCCCGACCAACCGCCAAATGCAGCGCGGTCGAGCCAAGCGGCCAGTAGCCACTCCTGAGCGCCATCTTCCATTCAACCTTTGCGCTCAAAAGCGATGGGTCTTGACGGAGAAAATCCTCCATCTGCGCCGTATCTCCAGCCAGGAGAGCCGTAAAGAAGTGTACCTTGCGCGCAAAATCATCATTCTGCGAAGGCTTGTTCGCCTGTAATTGTTCCTGTACCATGAGGATCATCCTTTCCTTCAAACGTTGGCGAGCATCGAAGAGCCGCTTTTTCACCGTCGAAACGGGCGTATCCAGATAGGCTGCGATCTCCTTTTGCGAGTAGCCCTCGATGTAATAGAGGGCTGTCACCATGCGCAAGTTGGGCGAGAGCGCGGCGACCGCTTCCTGCACAACCTGGGCATCTTCCCTCTGTTGCAGCATCTCCGCCGGGTCGCAAAGCCCGGCATAAAGCCCTGCATCGAGTTCGGGCAGATCGTCCAGCGGCAGATGGGCAGGGGCCTTGATCCGAATCTGCCGCTGGCTGCGTCCGAGGACAATCCGCCGAAACCAGCCCGGAAATGCCGCCGGTTCGCGCAACTGTGCCAGGTTCTGATAGGCGTCAAGAAATGCTTCCTGCGCCGCGTCCTGCGCCAAGTGCGGATCACCGACAATGGCATAGGCGCTGGCATAGGCCATATCCTGAAAACGAATGACCAGTTGGTCGAATGCTTGTTTGTCGCCTTGTTGTGCGGCAGCCACTACGCCGGCTAGCTGGTTCACACGATGCTCATTGATCTTGATAGCTCATTCATATCTAGTACATTCATCTAGTACATTCATCTAGTACATTCATCTAGTACATTCATCAACGTGAAGGCCTTCACTAATAAGTACCATTTTCCTCCACATAGGTTACTTTTGTGAAGCCGCAAGAAATTTATCCCCAGACCATTGACAACAAATCCGCAAGCCTATATAGTCAAACCACGATATTTCACGCTGTTTGATTTCATGCGATCTGATTTCATACGAACTGATTTCCACAGTATTTCACGGTATCCAGGCGTAAATATCGCTTCGTGCAGATTCAGGTTGAAGCCCCCGCTCGTTCAGAAGGCTTCCCGCTGTGCACAACCTTCCTCCACAGCTTACTGTTTTCATTGGTAGAACCGAAGAAATCGCTGAAATCAGCCACCTGATCGAGAACCCCGACTGCCGCCTGTTGACCGTGGCGGGAGTCGGCGGTATTGGCAAGACGCGCCTGGCGATCCAGGCAGCCGCGCAGATGGGCGATGCCTTTACGGATGGTGTCTACCTCATTGCCTTGCAGCCGGTCGCGGCAACGCAATTCATCGTTTCTACAATTGCTGATGCCATCAGCTTTCCGTTGGTAGGCAACCAAGACCCCGAAGTGCAGTTGCTACAACACCTGTGCGACAAGCAAATGCTGCTCGTCATGGACAACTTTGAGCATTTGCTTGACGGTGTGCGCCTGCTTACCACCATCCTGGAAGCGGCTCCCCAGGTAAAATTATTGGTCACTTCGCGCGAAACGCTCCATTTGCAGGAAGAATGGCTTTATCCAATCGAGGGTCTCGACTACCCTAAAGCCTCCACCAACCCTTTAGGAGATGCGAAACTGGATGCCACAGCCTATAGCGCAATGCAGCTCTTTGCAGAGCGTGCGCGGCATATGCGCCGCGGCTTCTCCTTGAGCGACGAACTGGTCGATGTCGCTGCTATCTGCCAGATTGTCGAAGGAATGCCACTTGCCCTCGAGCTGGCCGCGGCGTGGACACAGACCATGTCCTGCCGCGCCATTGCCGCTGAGATTCAGCGCGACCTAGATTTTCTGGCGACGGAATGGCGCAATGTGCCCGACCGGCAGCGCAGTATGCGCGCAGTCTTTGCCCATTCACGCCATATGCTCACGCCTACAGAGCAGGAGGTCTTCAAACGCCTGTCGATCTTCCGGGGTGGTTTTCGCCGCGAAGCCGCAGAAGTGGTCGTCGGGGCAACACTTTCCGTTTTGAATAGCCTGGTCAGCCGCTCGCTGCTGCGTTGGGAGACAGCGGGGCGCTATGCCGTCCATGAGTTGCTGCGCCAGTATGCCGATGAGATTTTGAGCGCCTCTGCCGAAGAAAAGACCGCCATTTGTGACCAGCACTGCGCCTACTATACCGATTTTTTGTATAAACGACTGCCCGATCTGATTGGCGGCAAGCAGTTGGAGGCACTCGTCGTCATCGAAGCAGAAATTGAGAACATCCGCGTCGCCTGGCACTATGCGGTGGAACAGCGCAAAATCGAGGAGATCGGCAGGGCAGTGCAAGTGTATCTGCTCTTATACGTATATCGCAGTCGCCCCCTCGAAGGGCTTGCAATCTTCGAACAGGCCATCCAGCAGCTCGGCATCTTCGAAGCTACCGATCCGCGCGAGAGGTTGCTTGCCATCCGTTTCCAAGAATTAGCCTGGTTCTATGTACGCATGGGTCGCCTTGACGAAGCGCAAGCCATCCAAGAACGAATTCAGTTCTTCTATGATCAACTTGAGATAGCGCCCATCGAAGGCTCCAGCACCGATCCACTCTTCATCGGAGCCATTCTTGCCGTGGTACGCGGCGAATATCAAACGGCTTTACGCCTCGGCCATGAGGCATTGCAGAAGAGCTACCAGTCCCCGCATCTGTCAAACCGCCAATATGCACAATATGCATTGGCAGGGGCGAACCTGGCGCTGGGGGACTATGCGAGCGCCCAGCACTATGCGGAAGCCGCCCAGGCGACCGCAATGGAGACCCAAGACCGTTGGTTCCTGGCCTACTGCCTGATTGAGTTGGGCAACATCGCCTTTGCAATGGGGGACAATGCTGCTGCGCGCCAATATTGGGAAGCCAGCTATGCCAGGCGCAAGGAGTTCAACGATCCAGAGGGCATGGCGATAGCCCTTAACTATTTGGGCGAAGTTGCCTTGCAACAGGGGCAGGTTGTGGAAGCGCGCGAGCTGTTTGAAGAAAGTGTGGCGCTCTATCGGGAGATCAATGATCGTGGAGGACTCGCCCGCGCACTGAACGGTCTCGGCAATGCAGTCTGCGCCACAGGCGACTATGCCGCAGCCCGGCAGCATTTGCAGGAATCACTTCAGATTGCCGCCGAGATCCACTTTGTACAGCTTATTTTCTCAATCTTATGCAGCATTGGCAACTTGCTGCTGCGCACCGGCAAGCCTGCGCCCGGACTGACCTTGCTGGCTTGCGCCAGCCGCCACCCAAGCAGCACCACGCAGTGTAAGACGCGTGCGCAAACATTGCTGGCCCACTACCGCCCCCTTGTAAAAAAAGAGCTTTATGACAGGGTGATAGCCCAAGAGCAAACACAGGAGCAAACACAGGATTCAATCGAAGAAGTCAAGCGACTGGTGGCAATGGCACAACGCGAATTGGATGCGCCTGTACAAGCGTCCCCTCTGCCGCAGCCCACACAAAGAGAGCAAAACCCACCACCGACCCAACCCCTGGTTGAGCCGCTGACCGCGCGCGAAATAGAGATTCTTACGCTGATTGCCGACGGTCTCTCAAACCAGGAGATCGCCAGCCACCTCTTTATCACGCGCGGAACCGTCAAGTGGTACACAAGCCAGATATACGGCAAGTTGGGAATCGTGAGCCGTACCCAGGCCATTGGGCGCGCCAAAGCGTTGAGCCTCCTTCCCTAGCGCAGCAATTTGAAAGCACCAACCCTAGACCCAACCCCTCTCCGCTTTCAGCCCAACCCCTCCATTCTCATCGCGCCCCAAGAAACCTGACCTTTGGCAGGTGATTTTGCGCTGCCCGCGGCGTATGCTGCAAACAATCGAAATGCTCAGACAATTTTTCACGTAGACTGGGGTTTCGACATGATGAGAGCCTTTCTTATGATCAGTAGTTGGGGTCAGAGTGAGGTACGGATAAAGGCAGTTAGCAGCAGGTCAAGTTCAATCCCATAAGGGGGAAGAGTATGACGCTCGGCGAAGCACATGAAGGCTATATTCCCGTTACCGGTGGTCGTGTCTGGTACCAGATTGTGGGTTCAGGGGATGCAACTCCACTGCTGGTGCTGCATGGCGGCCCCGGTATACCCCATGATTACCTGGAGCCACTAGCTGACTTGGCGGCCGAACGTCCGGTAGTCTTTTATGACCAACTAGGCTGTGGCAAATCTGACCGGCCCGACGATGTGTCGCTCTGGCGCATCGACCGTTTTGCCGAGGAGGTGGGCCAAGTGCGGCAAGCGTTGGGGTTGGCACAGGTGCATCTGCTTGGTCATTCCGGTGGCACGATGGTGGCGCTCGATTATCTCTTGGATCAACCTGTTGGCGTAATAAGCTTAATCCAAGTGGGTCCCGTTCTGAGCGCTCCGAGAGCACTTGCCGACATAAATCGCCTGTATGCGACTTTACCCGAGGAAGTGTTGGCTACGGTGAAACGGCATGAAGCCGCCGGCACCCTGGACAGTGAAGAATATCAGCAGGCAGTGGAGGAGTACTCGCGGCGTTACATGAATCGAGTGCGGCCAAAGCCTGAATCGTCACAGCGGGCAAGCCAGGGTGTAGGTGTCCAGGTCTTTCATACTGTATGGGGGCCATACGAGTTACAGGTCACCGGTAATCTCAAGGACTATGACCGCACCGACCGCGCCCATGAGATCTCTATCCCTACCTTGTTCATTTGTGGGCGCTATGACGCCAGCACACCGGAGGAGACGGCCCGCTATCATCACCTTGTGGACGGGTCGGAGCTGGTGATCTTTGAGCAGAGTTCACATTCACCCTTCATTGAAGAACGCGAGCACTTTATGCAAGTGGTAGGTGACTTCCTACGACGCGTGGAGGCTCGGCTAGGTGAGTAATTTGGTTTCTGGCCGTTACCGTTGTTTTTTGTCCAACTGCTATCGCAACTCCAGACTGCGTGTTAAACCAGGAGATAAACAAAGTGACAGCTTCCAACCTAGCGCACACTCAACCCCAAACCGCCTTTCCCGCTGCACCCGATCTCGACGAGAGCGTGATCAACGACTTCGCCACCCAACTGCGCGGCCAACTATTGCGCGCTGGCGACGAAGGATACGAGCAGGCGCGCCGCGTCTGGAATGGCATGATTGACAGGTATCCGCTGCTCATTGCCCGCTGCACCTGCGCTGAGGATGTCATCACATCGGTCAACTTTGCCCGCACCCATCAACTGCTGGTGGCAGTGCGCGGCGGGGGTCACCAGGTCGCCGGTCATGCCACCTGTGACAACGGCCTGGTCATCGATCTGTCACCCATGAAAGAGATTGAGATCGATCCAGAAGCGCGTACAGCGCGCGTGGGGCCGGGCAACACCTGGGGAGATTTGGATCGCGCCACGCAGACCTATGGCCTCGCCACGCCCGGCGGTGCTGTATCCGACACAGGTATTGCCGGACTCACGTTGGGCGGCGGCTTCGGCTGGCTGCGCAACAAGTATGGATTGGCCTGTGACAACCTGCTTTCCGTGGAAATCGTCACAGCCGGTGGGCGGCACTTACGGGCCAGCGAGACGGAAAATCCCGAACTCTTTTGGGGTATCCGCGGTGGTGGCGGCAACTTCGGCGTGGTGACTTCTTTCGAGTACAAGCTATACCAGGTGGGGCCGGAGATGATCTTCTGCTTTGCCTTCCACCACGGCGAAAAGGCCACGGAAGCCTTGCGCTTCTTCCGCGACTATACCGCCACGGCTCCAGACGAAGTCGGTGTGCTGGCGGTGCTGGGCGTCTTTCCGCCCGGTGCGGAAGCGTTTCCGCACGAAGTTCACGGCTTGCCCTATGTGCTCTTTGCCAGCACCTATGTGGGTTCGCCGCAAGAAGGGGAAAGGAGGCTGCAACCCTTGCGCGAATTCAGCACCCCGCTGGTGGATTTCAGCGGTCGCATGTCCTACGTCCAGATGCAGACCGTCTTCGACGAGGATTACCCAAACGGCCTGCGCTATTACTGGAAGTCAACCAATCTGCTTGAGTTGAGCGACGAAGCCATTGGCGTGATTGTGGAGCAAGCACAGCGCCAGCCGTCGCCGCTCAGCACCACCGATATTTGGCACAACGCCGGAGCCATCGCACGCATGGACCCCAATAAGAGCGCCTTCCGGGGTCGTGACGTTCCCTACCTTGTCAGCGCCGAGGCCAATTGGGTGGAACCGGGCGACGACGAGGCAAACATTTCATGGGTGCGGGGCTTCCTCAAGACGCTGCAACCCCTTGCTGAGGGCGGCTCCTATCTGAACTTCGCCGGCTTCCAGGAGGAAGGCGACGAGTTGATGAAAGCGGCCTTTGCCGAACAATACCAGCGGTTGGTAGAACTGAAAAAGCAATATGACCCCACCAACCTGTTTCGCTTAAATCAAAACATTAGGTCAGATCCGTAGCGAATTCTGTCACTGGAGAAGAAGGAGAAAGAAGATGAAACGCAAATTGCTCATAGTCGTTTCGCTTGTGGCCTTGACGCTGTTGGTCTTTGTCGCCTGCCAGCCCGTCACCGCGCCAGGAGCGCCCGCCGAGAATGTGCCTGTCGCGCTGGAGGCAGCAGAGGAAGGACACAGCCACGCAGAGGGCGAAGATCACTCGCATGATGAGGGAATGGCAGCGGATGAGTTGCAGCTCATGGATAATCTGGGCAACCATCACCATGCCATCAGCAGCGAGAATGAAGAGGCGCAAGCATGGTTCGACCAGGGGCTCACTCTGGACTATGCTTTTAACCATGAACTGGCGATTGCTTCTTACCAAAAGGCGTTAGAGCATGACCCGGAGTGCGCCATGTGCTATTGGGGGATCGCTTGGTCGCTGGGGCCGAATATCAATCTGCCAATGGACGATGCGCTTGTGCCCGATGCGTGGGCGGCGCTGCAAAGGGCGCAGGAGCTTGCTCCCAACGCCCCCGCTCAGGATCAGGCGTACATCGAGGCGCTGGCTGCCCGCTATGCCCCTGAAGCCGTGGCAGATCGCGCGCCGCTCGATCTAGCCTTTGCCGACGCCATGCGCGCAGTTGCGGCAGCCTATCCCGATGACCTGGACGCCGCCACCATCTTTGCTGAAGCGTTGATGGACACCATGCCGTGGGACTATTGGACACCAGAGGGTGAACCGCGCGAAGCCACCGTTGAACTTCTGGCGACACTTGAATCTGTGCTGGAGCGCAACCCCGACCATCCAGGCGCCAACCACTATTACATCCACGCCACAGAAGCATCCACCAACCCGGACCGCGCCATCCCCAGCGCCGAACGCTTGGAGACACTTGTACCGGGTGCAGGTCACCTGGTCCACATGCCGGCGCACACCTACTGGCGGGTAGGCCGTTACTATGATGCCTTCCGTATCAATCTCACCGCGCACGATGCGGATATGCACACGGTAGGAGGCACGCCCGACAAAGGAACCTTCTATTCGCTGGCCTACTACCCGCACAACATTCACTTTCTCTTTGCCGCGGCGCAGATGCTCGGCAACAGCGAGGATGCCATCCAAGCCGCCCGCGACCTGGTAGGCAGCCTGCCCGATGACATCTATCGCGCCATCCCCATGTTCGAAGACTTCCGGCCCATGTACTATTATTCGCTGGTGCGCTTTGGCAAATGGGATGAGATTCTAGCGGAGCCGGCACCCGCAGATGATTTGAGACTTAGCACCGGCATGTGGAACTACGCTCAAGGCATGGCGCGGCTGCGCACCGGCGACACGGCAGGGGCAGAGCAGGCGCTGGCGGAGGTGCAGGCGTATGCAGCCATGCCGGAGCTTGCGGAACAAGGATTGGCCTCCTTTGCGACTGCCCAGCAGATCCTACAGATCTCGTCGGGCATCCTGGCCGGTGAGATTGCCGCAGCGCAGGGTGACTATGAGACAGCGGTTGCCGAGTTAGAGGCGTCAGTTGCCATCCAAGACAGCCTGCCCTACATCGAACCACCTGCCTGGTTCTACCCTGTGCGCCAAACGTTGGGCGCGGTGCTGCTCGAAGCGGGGCGCGCCGAAGATGCTGAAGCGGTCTATCGCAAAGACCTGGAGCAGTACCGGGCCAACGGCTGGTCACTCTTTGGCCTGATGACAGCCCTCGAAGCGCAAGGCAAAAACGACGAAGCCGCCACTGTGCAGGCCGAATTCGAAGCCGCATGGCAATACGCCGACGTCGAGCTAACCGCATCTCGCTTCTAACCGGCAGTCTCAGCCCCTCCACAAAGATGTGCAGTACCACCCTCCCGGAAGCTCCGAAGCTTCCGGGAGGGTTTCATTGTCACTTTGCCCTGTAGAGGCGCGGCAGAGAGACCCCTCACGACACAAATAAACCCAACTTGGCCCAATATCTTTGATCTGCCTACGTGCGTATGCTATACTCATACAATTGTGGATTGTAGACCTTCCCGCAAGGCGCAACCGGATTGTTCCGGCTGCCTGGGCGTAAAGATAGCAGCACCGGAAAAATAGCGGCGCAACACACGAGCAGTTGCGCATTGTTAACCTGGCAATGCCCAGCCCTGATCTGGCACACCCATTGCCTGAAAATTTTGCCTAAAAACTGAGAAAACAAGAGGGAAAAAATGGCCTTACGGATTACGACAGAACCAATGGAACAACGCCAGATAGCGCTACGCGTCGAAATCGAACCGGAACGCGTCGAGCAAGAATTACGAAAGGCGGCGCGCAAAGTCGCCGGTCAATATCGCATCCCTGGCTTTCGCAAGGGCAAAGCGCCCTTTAACTTGCTCGTCCAGTATGTGGGGCTGCCCACCCTCTTTAATGAATTCATCGAGCCATTGGGCCAAGAGATCTATCCCAAGGCGCTTGAAGAAGCCAAGCTCGAGCCCTATGCACCGGGTGCTTTGGATGTCGAGAGCCTGGAACCGCTGACCTATAAGTTTATTGTGCCGCTGGAACCGGAGATCGACCTGGGCGACTATCGCAGCCTGCGCGTCGAAGAACCCACTGTCGAAGTCAGCGACGAGGAAGTCGACGAACAACTCGAAGAGTACCGCGGCCAATTTAGCTCCTATGGCGAGGTCGATCGCCCCAGCGAATATGGCGACCTGATCACCATCGACGTGCGGAGCGTCATTGCGCCCAGCGCAGAAGGCGAAGACGAGATCGTTGTGCTGGACGAAACCGATTGGGATGTGACGCCAGATGAGGAGAACCCAATGGATCCTCCTGGCTTTGACGAGGCACTTTTGGGGCTGCGACCGGGCGACGAGAAGGACTTTGTCCTCAGTTGGCCCGCCGATAGCCAGAGCATCCACGCCGGCAAAGAAGCGAACTTCCATGTCAAGGTGCATAAGATCGAAGCGACAACCAAACCCGCCCTAGACGACGCCTTTGCCCAGATGGTGGGGCCGGAGTTCCAAACGCTGGAGGATCTTAAGAACAACATTCGCACGACGCTTGCGGAGGAGAAAAAGGCGGAGAGCGAAGAAGAATATCTCGATAAGGCGCTGGATGCGTTGATGGCCCAAAGCACAATGAGCTATCCGCCGACCGTGGTAGAAGACCAACTGGATACGATGGTCAACACCCTGGAGCGCCAATTGCGTGAATATGGCATCGACAATCTGGAGCAATATCTACAGCAGATGGGCCAGACCATCGAACAATATCGCGACAGCATGCGCGAGCAAGCCGAGCTGATGGCAAAGCGAAATCTGCTCATCTCCGAAATCTTCCGCCAAGAAGGCATCACCGTGACCGACGAGGAGATCGACGAGCGCATTACGCGTATGGTGGGCGAGGATTCGGAGGGAAGCGAGGACTCTGCGGATACAATGCGCGCCCTACGTGACATGCTGAAGAGTGGCTCTGGTCGCTCGGTGCTGGAAAGCCAAATTTTGCAAGAAAACAGCGTTGCCCGTCTCCTGGCTATCGTGCGCGGCGAGGAATTGCCCGAACGTCCCGCGCCCAAAGCTGAAGCAGAAGAATCAGAAACGGAAGAACCGGCAGCGGACGAGAGCGCCACATCTGAGGAACCGGCAGCCGCAGCAGATGAGGCGAGCGCGGATGAAGTTAGCACCGACGAATCCGCTGCATAATCAGGCACTTGCAAAGTGCTAACAGTATGCAAATAGGATGCAAACGGAAAATTGAAGCCTGCTTACCAAGTTGTTGTGTGCTAGGGCGTATTGTGAGTGAGCGATCCCATTTGGATCGCTAAAATACGAACGAATACTTTACCCAAAATAGCACCTCAACCGGGTCTATTCTCACAAGGAGAAAACGAGATGATTAACCCAACCAACCTCGTTCCGATGGTTATTGACAGCAGTAGCCGTGGCGAGCGGGCCTATGATATCTATAGCCTGCTTTTGAAGGAACGGATTATTTTTCTTGGCACACCGATTAACGACCAGATTGCCAATCTGATTGTGGCGCAGTTGCTCTATCTCAATGGCGACGATCCCAATCAGCCGATTAACATGTATGTCAACAGCCCCGGCGGCAGCATCTATGCAGGGTTGGCGATCTATGACACCATGCAGATGATCAACGCGCCGGTCAGCACCTATGCCGTGGGTGTTACGGCGAGCATGGGCACTGTCTTGTTGGCCGCGGGTGCGAAGGGTCGCCGCTATGCGCTGCCCCACTCGACCATCCATCTGCACCCCGCGAGCAGCGGGTCGCAGGGCTATACAGAGGACGTGCGTATCGCCTTCCGCGAGCAGGAGCGCATCCAAACCCAATTGTTCCACCTGGTTGGCAAGCACACGGGCCATTCCTGGAAGGACATTGAAAAGGATTTCCAACGTGACCGCTATATGAACGCCATTGAGGCGAAGGAATATGGCATCGTTGACGAACTCTTGGGTGACACCAGCGACATTGTGCAAGTGCGCGATGGCGAGATTATCGTGCCCCAAATTGCGATGAACGGCGCTGCCTAGCGTCCGTTAACCGGTTATTGAAGGCGAGGCATTTGTCCACAGAGGCGTCGACAGATCATTGGGCGCAGCTATATGGCACAAATGCCTCGTTTTTTATCACCCCTTGCCAGTGCAGTTCGCGCTTTTCTGCGAACCAGCATAAGGAAGTAAGAGATAAGAACGATGGCAGACACTCCATACCAAAGGGAACCCCGCTGCTCCTTTTGCGGGAAGGATCGCTCGGAAGTCCACCGGCTCATCGAAGGGCCTGGTGATGTCTATATCTGTGACGAGTGCGTATTGCTGGGCGC
Source organism: Caldilineaceae bacterium (assembly GCA_020846635.1). Lineage (GTDB taxonomy): Bacteria > Chloroflexota > Anaerolineae > Caldilineales > Caldilineaceae > QEUY01. Next base: position 201,771 of record JADLDO010000047.1, on the reverse strand, counting down.
GGAAATCTTAGCCGAGGAAGGGCTAGGCGACGCTCTCCAGAGTGGCAAACCTCCCAAGAATGAGATACGCACCATTCCCAGCCCGCGCGCCATCGTGGAACACCTTGACCAATATGTGATTGGACAGGAGCGCGCGAAAAAGGTTCTGTCCGTGGCGGTCTATAACCACTACAAACGGGTCTTTGGCATGCGTGCCGGGGGCGACCGTCGCGACCCGGTCGTCGAGCATGAGAGCGACGATGTTGAGCTGACCAAAAGCAACGTGCTGCTCATTGGCCCCACGGGGAGCGGTAAGACGCTGCTCGCCCAGACCCTTGCCAAGTTGCTCGATGTTCCCTTTACCATCGCCGATGCGACCACCCTCACCGAAGCGGGGTATGTGGGCGAAGATGTAGAATCGATCCTCGTTGGGCTGCTGCAAAATGCCGAATGGGATGTCGAGCGTGCGGCACATGGCATCATCTACATTGACGAAATCGACAAGATCGCGCGCAAAAGTGGCGACAATCCCAGCATCACCCGCGATGTCTCCGGCGAAGGGGTGCAGCAGGCATTGCTCAAGATCATCGAGGGAACCATTGCCAATGTGCCACCCGGATCAGGACGCAAGCATCCCCAGCAAGAGTTTATCCAGCTTAACACACGCAACATCCTGGTGATCTGTGGCGGAGCCTTTGCCCACTTGGGCAGCGCAGTGAAGAAACGGCTGCATCACCGCGGCGCGCTGGGCTTTGCCACCAGTGAAGAGAGTGGTGCCATTCAGGCGCAGATCAACATTCAGCCGGTGGAGCCGGAGAGTAGCCCCCTCCCCGATGATCTGACCGAGCGCCAGCGCGAATTGCACATCCGTCGCCTCGAAAAAGAGAGCCGGGACGAAAGCTACTATCTACGCCAGGTCATGCCCGACGACCTTCTCGCCTATGGGTTGATCCCGGAGTTCATCGGGCGCTTACCCGTGGTGGTGAGCCTGGAAGGGCTGGACCGCAAAACACTGGTGCGGATTCTCACCGAGCCTAAGAACAGCGTCGTGCGCCAGTTCCACCGGCTCTTTGCTATGGATGATGTCGAGCTAGAGTTTGCGTCCGACGCCCTGGATGCCGTAGCCACCGAAGCGTTCCTACGCAAGACCGGCGCACGCGGCCTGCGTTCCATCGTCGAAGAGGCGCTGTTGGATGTCATGTTCGAAATTCCCAGCAGCGAAGATGTTGCCCGCTGCGTAGTCACGCGCGAAGTCTTTACCCAGGGCCAAGCGCCCACGCTCTACAATCAGCAGGGCCAACCCATCCCCCTTCCCCGCGAATATCGCACAGCGGCATAGTTTGCAATCCTTCAACATTGAAAAGCCCGGAGGCAAATGGCCTCCGGGCTTTTTTATATTGCCTCCACCTCTCCACGTCGCCGCCAAAAATAGAATGCCAACAGCCCGTAGGCCAGAGCCAACCCTGCGCCAAACTCTGTCGTCAGATAAGGAGTCAAGCCGAAATCCAACGTCATTGGGTCAAAGATGCCCTGGACAAAGAGATTATGGCTGGTATGCAGAATGACAGCGGTCCACAGACTGCCCGACTTCAAACGCAGCCAGGCAAAGACAAACGACGCGCCAATCGCCATCAACGCAAACATGGTCAACGCATACCAAAGGGGCGCACCGCTGTTGTAATCGGCAAAGAGAATGGCGGGCACGTGAAAGATAACCCAAATCACCCCGCTCACCAGTGCTGTCATGGCGAAGCGATAACGCTTGGCAAGCTCCGGCACCAACAGCCCGCGCCAGCCGATCTCCTCGCCCATCGCTCCCAATAAGGTCCCTGGAAGAACCCCGAGCAAGACCACCAACAGCGCCAGCGGCAGTGACATGGTGCGTCCTGTCGCTTCTGCCACCAACGCCACCAATCCCGCGGCGGTAAAGGGAACCAGTCCCACACCCCAAGCAAGACCATAGACGACAACGCAGAGCAGCAGGGGAATTAGAAAGCTGATCACCTGATAGCGAGTTTCGCCCCAACGCCAGCCCAACCCGCGCACCGAACGCGTGGTAAGCCACTGCGTCAAAAGCGCCGCGATGCCGGGTGACCACATCAGCGCTAGGGTGCTTAACCCTTCTAGCGCCCCTGTGAGGATGATCGGGACATAGACAACTGCCACCAGGACAAATGTGATGGCTAAGAAAAGGGTAATTTTGTTGATATTTTGAATACCGCGCATAAACTTGCACCTCCACTCTCTAATTTTGGCGCATAATATGGGTTTCACCTCATGCTATGCTGCCAAGCGCATCAGGCACTCGCTCATAAGGAAACGATTGCAGAAGGGGAAATGTTGCGCGGGATAAAGCACTTAAGGGTTTCCTGTCGTCACTGTGACTTTAGAATGAGACCCTCATTTGTGGGATTCCGCAACCACACCACCTTTCTCTACGCTCGCGCCATCAGGCACGCCAGCCTTACCTGCCACCACAATCGGCGTCGCAACAGGCACAACAAATGGCGTCTCTACATTGACGACGATTACGGGCAACGGCGCGATCAGTGGCACAGCTATCGCCAAGCTTCCTTTCGCCTCGGCCCAATGTGCTTTGAATTCGGCGAACTTCTCCAATTTATACAGACTGATTCCCTCATCCAAATCGGCCAGGGCAAGATCCAGCAAATCCGCTGCCTGCAACATCGCCGCCCAACTGGAGACATAGCGCGACGGAACCGGCAAAGCGCGCACCTGTGTATTCAAGGTACGCAAGGTGGTAATCAGCTCATTGGTTTGGCGCGCCCAATCGCCATAGGTCAGCACCATTGGATCGGCATCGACTGCGGCAACCTGTGCCTCCAGGGCTGGAATCGCCGCGGCATAGCCTGCCACCAGAGCTGTCCCCGCGGCGAGGAATTGCGCCTCAGCCGCATCCGGCGGCATCGTCGGCACAGGCACAACCGGAACCAGCGCACCCAACGCATTCACATCTGCCGGTGTAACCGTAGGTGTGGCAGTCGCAGTCGGCGTCGAGGTCGCAGTGGATGTCGGAGTCGCCGTCGGTGTATCGGTGGGCGTAGGGGTCGCCGTGGGGGTATCCGTGGGCGTTGCGGTGGGTAAGGGGGTAGGCGTAGGGGGTGGCGTAATAATGACAATGGCAGGCCGTGTGGCCGTAGGGTTGACAGCCACCACTGCTACAGTTGCGGTTGCTGTGGGCAAGGGAATGGCTGTGGGTGAGGCTTCGGGCAGGGCGCGATTGAACAGCGCCATCATCGCCACTGCGCCCAACGCCAACATTGCCAGAACAGCGCCAATCAGCGCGGCAATCCACGGCGCGTTTTGACGCAGTGGGGACGTTGAATTGGTTGCCACAGCAGGGCTCCTCGTGCTTGCGGATTGTCACCTACAAGAAGGGTATCATCACGCGGGTTTATGTGGGCTTCGCAACCGGGTTTGATGGCGTGTTGGGCGCTCGACCTGAAAAGGCATGCCGTAATGCCTGGATGATCTTACGATCCGTCACAGGAAAAGGATACGTGTCCAGCTCATCCAGCGTGATCCAACGCCAGTCCGCACAGCCCAATGCCTGAGGTTCTCCGCGGAGATGCTGGGCATGGAAGGCGTAGAGGGTGATGCGAAAATGGGTGTAGGCGTGTTGTACCGTCGTGATCTGTGCGCCCACTGCGATCTCGATGCCCAATTCTTCGAGAATCTCGCGGCGCAGGCACGCGGGCAGGTCAGCATCCTCCGGCTCCAACTTGCCGCCAGGGAACTCCCACAGCCCGCCCAACATCCCCTCTTGCGGACGCTGGGCAATCAGCACAGGCGAGGCCCCGATTTCCCCTTGCCAGATGACCCCTGCCGCCACATCATAGTGGGGTGTCTGCTTCTTGGGTGATGTCACCGGGCGTTGGTTCTGTGTGCCCTGTGCGAACGCCTGGCAATGGTCGCTGACCGGGCAAAGCATGCAGCGCGGGTTGGCGGGCACACAGACCAGTGCGCCCAACTCCATCAATGCCTCGTTGACCGTCCCTACTTGATCGGGCGCGGCGGCTTCCACCACCTCGCGCGCCAATCGCCAAAGTCTACGCAATGTTGCAGGTTGGTCAATGGGCTGGTCAATGTCTGCCAACCGGCTCAGGACGCGCTTGACGTTGCCATCCAGAATTGGTTCAGGCTGATTATAGGCCAGGCTGAGAATCGCGCCCGCCGTATAATCACCGATTCCCGGCAGTTGGCGCAGTCTCGCCGCCTCAACCGGCAGCACGCCGCCATGTTCAGCCATGACCACTTGGGCGGCGCGATGGAGGTTGCGCGCGCGGGCATAATAGCCCAGCCCTTCCCACTGCTTCAACACCTCTTGCTGATCCGCGCCGGCGAGCGCCTCGATGGTGGGGAAGCGCTGCATCCAACGCTGAAAGTAATCCACCACCGTTTCTACGCGCGTCTGCTGCGCCATGATCTCGCTGATCCAGACCGTGTAGGGGTCACGTTGGCCCGCGGGCGCGCTGCGCCAGGGCAATGACCGCTGCTGCTGGTCATGCCACAAAGCCAACGCCTCTGCAATTTCGGGCCAGTTCATCATTAAGTGGGCGGTACGCCGATGAAGGAACACTGACTAAAGGTAGTCACCACGAAAAAGAGGACTAAGAGTATCCACATCCACATGGGGAACCCCAGGAAATTGGGACGCTTCTTTTTCGGTGGTTCGGGCCTGGGTAGCTCCGTCTGGCAGCGCCAGCACAAGGTCTTATCTTCTGGGTTCCAAGTGCCACAGTTGGGGCAGTTCGGCATATTCGCGGTCTCCTAAATGGTTCAACTTATGGGCATGGTAGCACAGAGTAGACCACCAAGCAAAACCACGCGGATACACTGGACATAAGCCATAAATCCTGGCGATAGCGGTCGCTCAACAGCGGTCAATAATCAACGGACGAGAACGACATACATACTATTTTTGTAGCGATTATAGAGAGGCGATGAGAGGGACATGGGAGAAACCCGATAGAGCAGCATGGTTGCGGTAGGCGTATGCTTTGCCAAAGTTCTGCATGAAGGCATCGACGCAAAGGAGCAGCAGCATGGAACCCACAAAGACCAGCAGTGATTTTCTTGAGGCATGGGGAAGTTGCTTCAAAGAGCACATACAAGATATCTTCAACACGCTTTTCTCAGACGCCAGCTCCGGCTTGGGCATGGCTTTTGCCTATCTCTTTGAAAAATTATGGGGTAATGCCAGCGAGTTTCCGGCCATCATCGAAACACAAGAGGATGCGGAGATCATCCATCTGCTCACCCTCGAACTTGAGTTTTTCTGCAACTACAGCCCGACAACCGTTTCAGGAACGGCGAATGACCACTATTTTGCGCTGGAAAAGGCGAAGGTGATTGTCGCCAGCATGCTTGCCCTGCTGGACTTTCGACCGGATCAGCAGAAGTACCGTAGGTACTTACACATCCTTCACGAACTGCTAGGGCTGGCGCAGTAATCTCCTCAATTCAAATCACAGTCATCTGCTGCCCCAACCTGCCCGCGCCGCGTTGCGCGCTCGCCCGGTTGGAGCGGCGCGCCCGATCCCCCATTGCCCTCATCACCGTAGACAACGCCACGACACAGAGTTGTCACCCCACCCCCTTTTGCGGCACAATACAGAGGTTCCAATCCATTACGACAATGGCGTCTAGCCTTGTCGTGTGCCGTCTCGTCCCTTTGTTTCACAGTTTGATCCAACTGCTAGATCCTTGCGATCTATACTTGATAGATTGGCAGCATCCACCCCACATGACTACTCACACATCACCGGTAACGCTCCAGCCCGCGCCCCCGCGCGCGGCAGCCCCTCGCGCAGAGAGCAATGTCCTGAATAACGGCCACATTCGCGACCTCATGGGCCAGTGTATTCACTGTGGTCTCTGTCTCTCGGCGTGTCCCACCTACAGCGTCTTTCACACCGAAATGGACAGCCCGCGCGGGCGCATCGCCCTGATCAGCGCGGCGGCAGATGGACGCATCGACCTCGAAGGCCCTTTCCAAGAGCATATCGAATTGTGCCTGGGCTGCCGCGCCTGTGAAACGGCCTGCCCTTCCGGCGTACAATACGGCATGCTCTACGAAGCGGCGCGCACCGCCATCGAAGAAGTACGCACCCCCAGCCGTTTCGAGCGTGCCGCGCGCTGGCTCGGCTTGCGCCAACTGATGCCCCACAAGGGACGGCTGCGCCTGCTGGCGCGCACCATGAAGCTCTATCAGATCACGGGCATCCAGCGCGTGGTGCGGGGTCTCCATGTGCTACCCAAAGGCTTGAGAGACATGGAGGCGATTCTGCCGCCGCTGCCCGATAGCTACCCCGACTACTCGCAGCCCGCTCCGGCGATTGGCGAAAAGCGGGGCGAAGTCGCCTTCCTCTATGGCTGTGTACAAGACGCGTTTCTGTCTGGGGTCAACGCCGCCAGCGTGCGTGTCCTCCAGCGCAACGGCTACGAAGTCCACTTTCCCCAGGCGCAGACCTGCTGTGGCGCGGCGCAACTGCACAGCGGCGAACATGACCTGGGCCAAGAACTGGCGCGGCGTAACATCGACGCCTGTCGCGGGCGCGACTATGTGGCGATCATCTCCAATGCCGGTGGCTGTGGCGCAACGCTCAAGCAGTATGATCACCTCTTGGCTGATGATCCCCTCTATGGTGCGTGGGCCAAAGAGTTTGTGGGCAAGCTCCAGGACATCAGCGAGTTCTTGGCCGATCATCTGCACAACCCGCCCACAGGCCGCGTCGAGGCACGCGTCACCTATGTGGATTCGTGCCACCTGCGCCACGGTCAAAAGGTCGTGCGCCAGCCTCGCCAACTGATCAACGCCATTCCCGGCGTGGAGTTGGTCGAACTCAAGCAGCCCGATATGTGCTGCGGCAGCGCCGGAATCTATAACATCACCCAGCCCGACACCGCCAACCAGGTGCTTGACGCCAAAATGGCGGACGTGACGCAGACCCACGCTACCACCGTTGTCACTGCCAACACCGGCTGTCACATGCAGATGATCTACGGGGTACGCAAGGCCAACATGCCCGCCGAGGTGATCCACCTGGTCGAACTGCTCGACCGCTCCTACTTCAAGGCAGAAGTGCCATGAGCCACACAGTAACAGCCGTTGCGCCGCGCACAGCAGAGGCCGCCGCGCAGATCGCCGCCCAAACCAAGACATTGGCCGACCTCTTTCCCAAGCATCAATTTTCGCTCAACCCGGTCGAACTGCTTACCTATGAGATAGACGCAGGCTTTGACCGCGGGCGACCCGATGGCGTCTTCTTTCCTGAATCCAGCCACGATGTGAGCCGCCTCATGCAGTGGGCCAATCGTACCCACACGCCGCTGGTGGCACGCGGAGCCGGAACGGGCCTCTCTGGTGGCGCGGTGCCGGAACAGGGGGGCATCGTCCTCTCCTTTGCGCGCATGAACAACGTGCTGGAGCTAGACAAGCGCGGGCGCAGCGCCGCCGTCGAGGTGGGTGTGGTCAACCTGGCCTTTGATGGGCTGGTCAAGCAGTCGGGCCTCTACTATCCCCCCGACCCCTCCAGCGGGCGATCTTCGGTCATTGGCGGCAACCTGGGCGAAAATGCCGGTGGCCCCCACTGCTTCAAATATGGCGTGACCACCAACTATATCACCGGCCTTGAAGTTGTACTTGCCGATGGGCGCATGGTGCGCCTGGGGGGCCGCGCCCTCGACTATCCCGAATATGATCTCACCGGGCTGGTGGTGGGCAGCGAAGGCACATTGGCGATTGCCACGCGCGCCTATGTGCGCCTCATCCGCAACCCACCCGGCGTCAAGACGATGATGGTTGCCTTCAACTCGGAGGAAGAAGCGGGCAAAGCGGTCTCTGCCGTTATCGCCGCCGGGTTGGTTCCTGCCACCCTGGAAATGATGGATCAACGCATTATGCGTATCATCGAATCCTATGCGCCGGTAGGTCTACCCGTGGATGCCAAAGCCGCCTTGATTGTCGAGGTGGATGGCTATCCCGAAAGCCTGGATACGCAGATGGAGGAGATCAGCGACATCCTGGAGAGCAATGGCGGCTTCGACCTGCGTATCGCTCAGAGCGAGGCCGAACGCGCCCAAATCTGGTATGGGCGCAAGAGTGCCGCCGGTTCGCTGGCGCGCATGGCCCCTTCCTTCTACCTCGTTGACATCACTGTACCGCGCAGCCGCCTTGCCGACACACTGACCGCCGTTAACCAGGTCTGCGACCATTATGGGCTGACGCTGGGCCATGTCTTTCATGCAGGCGACGGCAATCTGCACCCCTGCATTGCCTTTGATGCACGCAACGCCGAAGAAAAGGCGAAGGTCTTTGAGGCGTGCGAGGCGATTGTGGCGATCTGCATCGAGCGCGACGGTTCGATTACGGGCGAGCATGGCGTGGGCATCGAAAAGCGCGCCTATATGCCCATGATGTACAGCGGGGCAGAACTGGCGGCGATGACCGAGATCAAGTCGCTCTTTGACCCCAAGACGCTGCTCAATCCCGGCAAAATCTTCCCGCCCGACCTGCCCGCGCCCCAATACGAAAGCCCCTCGCTCCCCAAGGACAAATCGATCAAATCCGCCACGCCTCAGGAAGCCGCGGCAGCACTGGCAGGGCTGGCGCAAGCCGGCAAGCGCGTCCGCATCGGCAGCGCGACCAGTGGCGACCTGCGCGGCGCTGACCTGTGGCTGAGTACGGCAGGCTTCAACGGGATTACCAAATTTGCGCCGGAAGATCTCTATGTGACCGCGGGCGCAGGAACCCCATTGGCAGACCTGCAAGCCTTCCTCACCGAAAAACAGATGCAAGCGCCGCTGGCTTCGCCCTGGCCCGAAACCACCCTCGGTGGTCTTATAGCAACCAACCTCAACGCGCCGCAGCGGCTGCGCTATGGCGGTCTGCGCGATCTGCTGATGTCAACCACGGTGGCGCTGGCAGATGGCCGCGTGATCCGCGCCGGGCGACCTGTGGTCAAGAATGTCGCGGGCTATGATCTGCCTAAGCTCTTTATTGGCTCCCATGGCACGTTGGGACTGCTCACCGATGTAACCCTCAAGCTCTCACCGCTGCCGCGCGCGCGGCGCACCTTTGCTCTGCCTGTGGCGGATCTGCCGCAGGGTCTTGCCTGGGCCGGAGCGACTGTCCCTACCTGGATGGTGATGAGCAGCGTCGTCTTGTGCAGCGGCGTGGAGCTGCCCGTCGCGGGCGGCGCGCCCTATGCCCTACTCTTTACGCTGGAGGGTCTGGACGAGGACATTGCCGCCGAGGAAATGGGGCTGCGTCACGCGCTGGCAGCAGCGGGTGCGCCCCCGCTGCTTGTCGTGGATGAACTGCACGCCACCCACGAATGGGCCGCGTTCCTCAACCGCGACGGAGAGCAAGCTACACTGGTACGCGCCGGTCTGCCTCCTGGCCGCGTGGGTGACTATTGGGGACAATTGCCGTCTGCAATCCAGGCACAGGCCGCCTGGTGCGTCGATGTGGGCAACCATATGCTCTATGCCCGCACCGCGCCTACAGAACTGCCGGACGCCGCCACGACTGCGAGTTGGCTCTCCACGCTACGCAAACCGGCGTTGGGGTTAGGCGGCTATGCCGTCGTCATGGCGACCCCCCACGACGAATTGGATCGCTGGGGCTACACACCCGATGCGCTCGACCTGATGCGTGCCCTCAAAGATCGTTGGGATCCACAGGGAATTCTCAATCCCGGCGATTTTGTGGCTGGGTAGAGATGAATAATCCACAACACCCCTCCCGGAAGCTTCAGGCTTCCGGGAGGGTTCTCTAGACGCGACTCTCATGCACCTCCGCGCCTGGCTTGCTCTTGGCATCGCCTCATTCCTAACCGCCCTCGTCGCACTCCTTGCCGTCTCTCCACCCTACAGCGGGCTGGCATCTGGCCTTGATCTCCAGCCGGCGCGTCTCTTTGCCCCACTGCACACCTACCTCTTTCGCAATGCGGTCGTCAACAGCGGTTGGCTGCTGCTCGGCGTCTATCCGCTTGCGCTGCTCCTGGGCTGGACATGGGCGATCACAGGCATCCCTCGCCCTGCGCGTCCCCTGCTGCTCCTCCCCCTCTTTCTATCCAGCCCCCTGATCGGGCTGCTCTGGCGACCTCTCTTTGCGGCATGGCTCGACCTCGCCCAAGCAGAGATCGCGCTTGCCATCACCGCGCTTGTTATCCTCTGGCGCGCTGTGCCAATGGCAGCATGGCTCTTTTCAGAGGATCGCCATGCCTGGCCCAAATTATTCGCCCTGTGCGCGCTGCTCATCCTCCTGGATGCCGCTCTTGTCCTCACGCTCACCCACGGCGAACCCTTCAACGCCGCGCATACTTGGGCCAGTTGGACTTTGCAGCAGCTTTGGGTCAGCCGCGCCTGGGGCTATGCCGCCAGTATGGCCGCGGGCGGGGCTGTGCTGGTTGCGATGACAACGTGGCTGGCATCGCTCCGCACAGCCCCGCCCGCGGCCATAGACCATGGCTCCCCACTTGGCAACATCGCCGCGTTTGCCTGGAGCCTCGGCCCCTTTATCATGCCCCTTCTCGCCCTCCTGCAAGCTCCCGTTCCCGCCATGACGACCCTGGTCAACTTGGGTGTGATCACCTGGCTGTTCAACGGCGCGCTGCTGTGGGGAGGCGCGACCCTCCTGGCAGCGCGCTTTGCCTGGCGATTGCCAACAGCACGCGCCAGACGCCTCACGCGCACGCTCACCCTGGCAATGCTGCCGATCAGCACTGTCGCCCTCGCCTACCTGGTAGACCAATGGCCGATTCTGGGCAGCCGGTGGCTCCTCATGGCCCTGACAAGCCTCTTTACCGCCGGGCTGCTCATGGGCAATGATCACGTCCCCTCATCCCGAAGCAGTCAATGGGCAAAAGCCGCAGGCTATACGCTGCTGGTCATGGCGCATACCTTCCCGCTGCAACTGGTAATGCACCTGCCCGCGCAGGCATGGACACCTGCGCTGGGCATTGTCTGGACATTAGGCGATGCCCCACAATCGACCGCCGCGCTCGGCGCGGCCCTGCTGCTCTGCGGTGCAGGGGCAGGGGTGGGCGCGTGGCTGGTGACGTACAAAGAAGACGTGATCTAAAGTAGTTCAACCGTTGCGCCACCGAGTTGAACAGGCGCGACTTTCTGCTTATGGAGAATAGAGATGAACCCAAAACAATTACGTCAGATCTGGGAAAAGACCGGTGGACATTGTCACTTCTGCGGAGATCCCCTAGAGTTCGACAAGTACGCTGGCAAAGAGGCTGATGGCAGATGGGTACTCAACCGCATCGCCCAGAAGAATAAGCGGGACAGCGACTCAGTCGAGAACTGCCTTGCTGCATGCGCCCGATGCAGTGGCTTGCGCTGGCACCGAAGTGGGGAAGAACTTCAAGAGCTGCTTTACTTGGGAATCATTGCGAAGAAAGAGATAACTAATTCGACGACAGTGGGCAAAATGCTAGTTCAACTGCGTGAAAAACGACTGGCTGAAAACGAGTCGCGCCGCGTAAGTGCAAGGACAACTTCAACCGTCACGGCAAGCGATGAAGGTGAAACAGATGGGCTGTGATCTGTGCGGAAAGACAGGTACTAGGATTCGCCGCACCTCCCGCAGTTATGGCAAGGGGGATACGCTGCTTGTCATTGAAAATATACCGATGATAAGTTGCCCCCACTGTGGCGAGAGCTACTTCACCGCCGAGACCTTACATGAGCTAGAGCGAATTAAGTCCCACCGCGAATCGCTCGCCGTACCGCGCCAAGTGGCGGTTGCAGAGTTTGCATAGGGTCAAAAACAAAACGGGCCGCACAATGTGCGGCCCGCCTGCGGATGGCAAACACCCTCCCTATCTGTCCCAGTTTTACTGAGTCTCAATCATCGGCATGAAGATCATCACGTCTGAGTCAGGATCCGGGTCAGGATCGGGATCCGGGTCTGGATTCGGATCATCAGGATCGTCCGGGCTGGTGTTGGCATGAGTGCCGCAGGTAAAGCCGGAGCAGAGCCCCTGTCCACTCGAACTGGCGATAAGTGCGCCCGCCACAGGCAGCTCGACGGTACTACGCAGCGTCATGCCATTACTGCTGATTGTGCCGCCGCCGCTGACGACAGCCCCCCGCTTCAGTTGTTCACCTGCGGCAAAAAGTGTGCCCGCGCTCAACCCCGCCAACAGCAGCGCCATGACCAACCACAGGGCAACCTTGAACCGCTGGATAGATTGTTGTTTCATATTCATCCTTTCAAACCTACCTTCCTTCATCTAGATTGCAGCCACGATATTGCAGCCGCTAGATTACAGCCAAGAAACCGGTAGGCTCTCCCTATTGGCAGGTGTTGACGTTCGCAATGTCGACGTAGAACTCATCATAGGACTGTGTACACTGAATCCTATTGGGGTCGGCAACAAGCACCGTACCAGAGAGCAGCGATGCCCCTATGAAGAAAATGGAATTGTCGGTGCTGATGATGCTCTCGCCTTGCGGCGTTAAGTCGCCGAAGATGCTGGAACGGTTGATGAAGATCTGGTCGCTCCCCCCGGACGTGTGGATTCCATTCCCATCCGAACCATTGAGGCCGCTGATGGTGGAATCTGTGATGGATGGCCCCCCACCGTTGAGCCGCAATCCCTGCGCGCTAAACCCTGTTGCGCTAAAGGTCGAATCATGCACTGTGGGAGACGAAGCCGAATTAAAGACGCCAGCATTGAAGACGGTCGCGGCACCACCTGCCTCGGCATAGACATGGATGAGCTTGGGGCTGCCGCCATTGAGATAGATACCCACATGCCGCGCCCCACCCGCAGCGGTTGTCACAGCATGGACATTGTTGAGGATCGTGGCTGAACTGCCACTGCTCACACGCAGCGCCACGCCATCATTGGTGGTGGATTCATTGCGTACCAGCAGGTCGCTCACCTGGCTATTGTCAGGGACATTCAGTGTGGCGGACTCTGCAAGATTCTGATTGCCATTCGCCTGCGAGGTGATGATCGTGCTGGCGACCCCTGCGCCTTTCAGATGGACATAGGGCTTGAGCGTCACCTGCTCAGAATAGACACCCGGCATCACCAAGACCAGATAGCGGTCTGTGGACGAAGGCGTAATCGCATTCATGGCGTCGGTGATCGTGGTATAGTCGCCGCCACTCTTTGCTACCACCTTCACATACTGCCACGCTATGCCGCCCCCACTGTTTGGCGCGTTGAGCGCATAGGTCGCGGTCGTCGCATAGGTCGAAGTAATCGCTGTTGAGGCTTGATCCGCCACCAGCGCGTAGGGAACCGAAGCAAAACGCTGGCGTGGAAAGGTCGTGGCCCCATAAACAACTTCAAGATAACGCGCCGTCCCGCCAAACACACTCGGCGTCACCGGCGTTCCCTGGCTGCCCAACAGCACCGAGAAATAGCCACCGCTGACCGGCACGTTGTTATGCGTCTCCGCCCAGACCTGATTACCGCCGCTTGAGGCATCCCAAATGCTGAATTGCAGCGCCACAGTGCCGCTGATGGGACTGCCCCCGCTGTCGGTCAAATAGCCCTGATAGTTCACATACTCCGGCACACTAGTAGAAGCCAGCGTCTCTGCCAGCAACCGCCCGGCCCCCATCAGCCCAGCCACTGCCAGCACTGCGCCCAAAACCATGACCATCACCACACGAAATCTGCGACTCATTGGGTTATCTCCTTGTCAATGAATTTACCTGGTACAACTGCCCACACTGCTATCTCTACCGCGGGGGTCAGTACGCTGTTTGCCCCGTACAACTTGGGTAATTTTAGAGTAGCAGGGGGCTATCGAACAGGTATCGGAGGGATCTCAAAATGGGGTCAAAAGTGTGACGCGGGGTGTGACAAGGGGACAATTTTATTCCAGTTGCGCCCTGCCAAATCCTCGGCTACAATGCGCCAAATACGGTTCCACAGCCCCCACGTTTATGCGAAAAATTCACCTCAAAAAGTTCACCTCAAAAGAGGAGAATCCTCTATGCGCATCTTGCTGCGGATGGCCCATGCCATTGACGCGCTCACCGAATGGTTGGGCACGATCTCGGCGCTGTTGGTGCTGGTCACCATCGCGGTGGGGTTTTACAACGTGGTGGCGCGCTATCTAGGCCGTTATATCGGCGTCAATCTCGCCTCTAACATCTACATCGAAGCCCAGTGGTATCTCTATTCTCTCACCTTTTTCCTGGGCTTTGCCTACATCCTCAAGCATGATATCAACGTGCGCGTGGACTTTCTCTATGCCAACTGGAGCCCCAAAACCCAGGCGTGGATCAACCTCTTGGGCACGCTCTTGATCCTCATGCCCTTCTGTATCCTGGGCATTTGGGTCACATGGAACCCGGTACTCTCCTCCTGGGGACGGCTGCCCAATGGCGCATGGGGAAACTGGGAGATGTCGCCCGACCCCAACGGCCTGCCACGCGCACCGCTCAAGAGCATGATCATTGTTGCCTTTGGCACGCTTCTCTTGCAGTCGGTCGCCCAACTCACCAAATATATCGCCATCCTGCGCGGGCACGACGAAATCATGACCGAATTAGCCGCCGAAGTGGAAGAGATCGTCGCCTAATTTTAGAAATATCCATCCCACCGCTACACACCCGCTTACCAGGAGCAAAGCAATGGGCTATGAGTGGCTCGCCATCCTTATGTTTGTCGGCTTCTTCTTTCTGCTCCTGAGCGGCTTCCCGGTTGCCTACTCCTTTGCCGGCACAGCTCTGATCTTTGGCCTGCTGGGGTTGGCGTTCGATGCCTTTGACGTGGCGCTGCTGCGCTTGCTGCCCAACCGCTGGTTTGGCACCATGTCCGACTTCACGCTGCTCGCCATCCCCTATTTCATCTTTTTGGGCTCTGTCTTTGAGAAATCAGGATTGGCCGAAGAGATGCTCGAAACCATCGGCATCTTGCTTGGCCCGTTGCGTGGCGGTATGGCGCTGGCGGTGATCCTCGTGGGGACGCTGTTGGCCGCGACCACGGGCGTCGTCGCGGCTACGGTGATCGTGATGGGGCTGATGTCGCTGCCCGTCATGCTGCGCTATGGCTATGACAAGCAATTGGCTGCCGGGGTGATCATCTCGTCTGGGACAATGGCGCAGTTGATCCCGCCGAGCCTGGTGCTGGTGGTCTTGAGCGATCAGATCGGCGTGCGTATTGGCGATCTCTTTTTGGGTGCGATCATTCCAGGGCTGATCCTTGCCGCCTCGTATGCCGCCTACGTGCTGCTGGTGGCGCTTGTGAAACCAGAAGCCGCGCCCGCGCTCCCCAAAGAAGCGCGCACCCTCAGCGGCGGTAAATTGCTGCTGCGTGTGCTTGGGTCAGTCATTCCAGCCGCGCTGCTAATTGTCGCCGTGTTAGGCAGCATCTTTACCGGGCTGGCATCGCCCACCGAGTCGGCTTCGGTGGGGGCTGTCGGCGCATCGCTCCTGGCCCTCATTACGGGAGCGATCAAGGGGCGTTTCAACCCGCGTATCTTCTGGGAAGCCGCCAAAGCAACGGCGCACCTCACCGCATTGGTGATCATGATCCTCTTCTGTTCCACCTTCTTTAGCATGGTCTTTGACGGTCTAGGCGGGCAGCGGTTGATGACCAGCCTGCTTACCGCGGTGCCTGGTGGCTTCATTGGCTTTATCCTTGTCAGCAATATCGCCATCTTCCTCCTGGGCATCTTCCTGGAGTTTATCGAGATCTCCTTTATCGCCATGCCCCTCTTTGTGCCTGCCGCCAACGCACTGGGCATCGACATGGTCTGGTTTGGCGTGGTCATGGCGATCAACTTGCAGATGGCCTTCATCTCCCCGCCTGTGGGCTTCTCACTCTTCTACCTGCAAAGCGTTGCCCCACCCGAACTGCCCACCAGTGAAATCCACAAAAGCGCCGTTCCCTTCATGGTCATCCAAGCGATTGTCCTCGTCATCGTCATCGCCTTCCCCCAGACTGTGCGCTGGCTTGTGGATCTGTCGGCACAGTACCAGTTGGCGCGCTGAGCTGAAGACCGCAAATATCCAAGACCTCCTTCGGTGAGCGAGTTCACTATCTCTCGTCTCCCAAAGGAGGTCTTGGCTTAGGATAAGCCATCGTTAATAGTCAGGATGGCTTTGGAGATGGTAGGTCAAGGATTGTCGTCAATCGCCGGCTGGTTCTCTACGGTGAGTACCGGTAGATAGAGTTTGTTGGTTGCCTCGAGTTTGGAGATATCTTCCTCAATCAGACCATCGTCTACTTCGGTTGCGGCAGCATCTTCAGGTGTCTCTTCCTCAAAGGAACCAACCCCTTGCTCGGCCTGGGCAGTATCGTGTGCAAGCAGCGCAGCGGCCGCACTGCCGACCGGCCCGATGTGCGTTTGCCGTCGCGACTCGAAGGCATCGAAGTAGTATCTCCCACGCGTGCCGCTGTCGATACCCGTTATGGCCCCCAAGCGAACGCTGTCAATCCGCCGTGTGTCATTGTCGACACCATTCAGTACAGCCCTCTGCACATCGTCGAGAAACAGCGTGAGGCCACCATTGTTCGCTCCTGCAGCTGTGGACGCCGTCCAAAATAGTTCGACAATGTGCGGGGCATCACTGATGTTGAACCAACTGCTGTTTCTCCATGTCGTGCCATCATTGAGCAATGCGGAGCGCAGTTGATACCTACCTGAAGAGAATCGGAACTCAGCCCGCAACACCACTCTCGAGGTGCCGCTATAACCGTAGAAGATAGGATGCACATTGCCGTTCGCCATCGCTATCGTGTTTGGGTCAAAATAGAAGCGCACATGATAGCGCGGTTCGGCACTGGGGCTGTTGTCACAAACATAGAGCGCATGATTGTCATTGATCACAGCCAACAGGCCAATACCGCCAATGGGCGACAGGGAGGCTTCTCCCTCCATGCTTAGATTGCCGCCATCCGTAATCGCACAGGACCAGGGGGACAACGAAAAATCGTCATTCTCAAAGCCATCGGCGAAGATTAAGTCCGCTGGTTGCGGAATCCAATAGAACTGCTGCTCCCAGACATTATTAGTCTCATCTGATTCAGCAATCGTGTTATCAGGATCAGCGATTAGCCGCACAGTATGCCAACCAGATACATCAATTACCTCCGCCCAATCATCAAATCCTTCATCCCAACCACTGTCAAAGTTATCGTATGGGTAACGCAACAGTTGGATGTCATCCACCCAAAGCTCAACATGGAAGCTCCTCTCTGCAATAGCGTTGCCACTGTTGATAAAATGCCAGTCAAAATAGGTCGTTTGCCCGGCGTAAAGAGCGGTCACCTCATGGGTACCGGCGGTCGATGATGGGACAACCGGCGATGGATAGCCACTCGGCGTATAGGGGCGTAAGTCAGGTTTAGGCAAACCATTGTTCAAGAGAAATTGACTATTGGCTGTGTTCCAATGTGTCGCTAGGTAGGTGCCAGGTGATGGATTGGTGTGATAATAGTCGTCGTGATTGCAGTCTAAACGGGACTCATGCGCCGGATCTGGACACAGAACTTGCATAGAGGGAAAGTAGGGCTCATCTGAGTAACACATGAGATCATAGTCATCGACACAGTGATAACCGCCCGTAGTGTGAGGCGCGGAAAGTTGGACGCCACCTAAGTTGTGCATTAACTCGTGTGCAGGAGCGACGATCCATGACCAGCAGCCATTGTCAATTCTGCTGTGGTTTGGGCCAAAATTATTAGAATTGCTTTGCCCAGGTTGATCGTCTGGTGCCAGATTAGCAACACCACAATAAAGGTTATCATCAACAAACATCACATACTTACGATCGCGGCGATTATAGCCCTGTGCTTCCACAGCGCGGATTGTAGCGCCAAAATCATCATCTCCCGTTGGTGAAACAATCACGTGGTTTACCCTAATCACACAACTGGCGTTATGCACAAAACGGATCCGGCGCTCACCACCTGTCTCAGCGGCACTATCAAAATAAACTTGGTCCATATCAGCCGCCCACTGCCGGATGGAAGCAAGGTATTGATTGTAGCGATTTGGCCGATCAGAAGCGCGTACATATAACACTTCCACACGATTGCCACTTACGCCGTCTCCATCGCACAGAGCAGAACTAAATCCTACAAGTCGCTCTGCCATGATAGGGGGTGTATTCTGCCTTATATTGACGCCAGGTGGCGGCTGATCCGGCCCGTGGGTGCAATAATTTGTCCCTGTAATGCGAAAGAATCCTTTGCAAGTGCCAGTGGTATCCACTTCCAAGCCACTATAGATTTGACCCAATTCCGGACGATCCGGCGGTAACTGTAAACTTGCTTGAGCGGAAATAGGATTCTGGATCAGTGGCATAAAGATGGTCCCGCCGCTGGCGGTAGAGCTTTGTACACTTGGGGTTGGCGTTGGAGGCCCCTCTTCGCCCCAGGCGCGTGTTGCGATCCGATCTGATACCATCGTGATAATTAGGACTACAATCACTACCCGCAGTGCTACAGAATTGATCCAGCCAAGTAATTCGGTTCTGCACAATCGATTTCCCATCGCCAATGCCATCCTTTCTTGTAAGACCAACGGTTGCGCCAAAAGAAGGTTAACTTCGGGGAATGTCATGGCAGACGAAAAGGAGAGCCATAATGGCTCACAATGACCCATCTTGCATCGTCTATTGCGCAACTGGCAGCAGACGATAGTGTGTTCAGATGTGAACCACCCATCATTGGCTCATCCGTGGATGAACTCGATTATTGGCTACTACGGAGCGGAGAGAAAATCTATGAGAAGTCGGGTCTATACCAGAAGCATTTGTCTATAACCAGAATAAGGGGACTCTGGTCGGGGCAGACCGACATGGGGAAACTTACCGTCTATTCTACCACCAAATGATTATTTTCGATCCTACGAATTCCCTCCTTTTTCTAGAAATGGGCCAGTCATAAAAGCTACCCAGCGTGCGAACCATGATCTTTCTTTTGTTCCAACTTTCTATGTTTCATTCTGTGATGGGTTATGGTCATTATCATTCGGGCTCACACCGTTTGTTTATAGCCTTTCACGGCAGCGTCTCCTACCCACCAAATTCAGGGCAGGCAGGAGACGCTGCATTAGACGATGTTAGGCGATCTGTCCGTAGACAAAATCGGTAAAGGGCGCTTCGTTGATCTTATTCCAGGCATAGACCTGATTGCGGAAGGCGAGCCACTGGTCATAGATAGATTTGAAGTCGGCATCAGCCGCTGCGAACTCGTCATAGAGCGCAAAGGTTGCCTCTTGGGCCGCGGCGAGGATCTCGTCGCTGTAGGTGCGAAGCTGTGTGCCACCTTCAACCAGGCGCGCCAGTGCCGCGCCATTGCGCGCCTCATAGCGCGCCTGCATAGTCGTGTTGGCTTCAAAAGCCGCTACCTTGATGATCTCCTGGTATTCAGCGGGCAGGCCATTCCATTCATCCAGGTTGATTTCAACCTCCAACGCCGCGCCCGGCTCCCACCAACCGGGGTGGTAATAGTATTCCGCCGCCGTATTCAACCCCAACTTCTCATCATCATACGGCCCTACCCACTCCGCCGCGTCCACTGTGCCTGTTTGCAATGCCTGGAAAATTTCGTTGCCCGGCAGCGCCTGCACCGTCACCCCCAACTTCGCCATGACCTGACCACCCAGGCCAGGAATACGCATTTTGAGCCCCTGGAGATCGGCGACCGTGTTGATCTCGCGCCGGAACCAGCCGCCCATCTGTGCGCCCGTATTGCCCGCCGGAAACTGGATCAAATTGAAGCGTTCGGCGTAAAGCTCCTGCAACAGCCCCAAGCCGCCTCCTTCAAAGAACCAGGCATTCTGCTGCTGCGCCGTAAGGCCAAAAGGGACTGTCGTGCCAAAGGCCACAGCATTGCTCTTGCCGATGTAATAATACGAAGCCGTATGACCGATCGGTACTGCGCCCTCGGAGACCGCATCCAGAACCTGGGTTCCAGGTACCATTTCACCGGCGGCACGCGGCGTGATCGTGAATTTGCCACCACTCATCTGGCTGACACGGTTGACAAAAGTCTCGACGCCCCCATAGATGGTATCCAGCGCCACCGGCCAACTCGTAGGCATCGCCCACTCTTTTACAGGCAAAGAAGAGTCCTGGGCAATGGCCGACGATGTGGGAATCGCCACATCTGATTGGTTGGCAGCACACCCGGCAGCGATTCCCAGGGCAGTGGCAGCAACCGTACGCGTCGCCAACGTTTGCAGGAAATGACGTCGATCCATGGTCGATCCTCCTTTAGACGCACCGCGATCTCTTTGCATAAAGACCTATTGAATTCTGCTGTTTGGGGAATTACTGCATGAATTGTAACGAAGCACAGAACCCACGTCAAGCAGATGAATCAATCCCACCCCAATCACGATCAGCGCGCCCCAATTTGGTCGCATCGATGACGATAGGGCTAAAATGCCAACAGAACTGCTAAACACCAAATCATCGGGAAGGCGTTAGAGATGGCCCTTTTACAAGATCAACCTGTCAAGCTGCCCGCCGCGGCGCAAGCCTTGATCATTGCCCATGCCCGCGAGGGTAAGCCGGAAGAAATCTGCGGCATCCTGCGTGGCAAAGGGCTGGAAGCCTACGAAGCCCTGCGCGGACGCAACATTGCCCAAGAGCGTATCGAAAACTATGAGGTCGATCCGCAAACGCTCTTGCGCCAATTCGACTTTGAAGATCAGGGTGAGGAGATGATGGGCATCTACCATTCGCATCCTGTCTCTGTGGCCTACCCATCCGCCACCGATGCGTGGAATGCTCACTATCCCGACTCCATCTACTTCATCTGTTCGCTGGAGCATGACGACGCCCCCGTAATTCGCGCCTTTCGCATGACGCCCCACTTCCTCGACCTGGACTACGCCAGCCTTCGTACTGAACTCAACAGCTATGAGACGCGACCTGGGTTGTGGGCCTACTATCAGGGACACCATGTGCCGCTGCCCGCGCCCCTCGCCAACACGCCCGCGGCAGAGCTAACCGTCCCCTTCTATATCGTGCTCACCCTTGACCCCGACGGCGATGTAGATGGCCGCGCCGTGACCCTGGCAGAGTATGTGGTGGAGGTTGTAGGATAGAGTTAGTGGAATTCTCGTTACACACCACTTCTCTATCTTGCACTATACTCAAATCATGCTATACTTTTCATAGCGCGCGTTGCTCGCGGCCTTCCGGTGCGTTGACAAAGTGATGGGGTGCCAGTATACTGCGCCATACGTGGAGTAGTCCTGAAATAGACAGGAAAAATATTCGATTCTATGCGTTTCCAAATTTTCTGTTGTAGCTTTCTGTATACTTGCTTGTGTCGATAGCGGGAGCCGCTAGCATTGACGCTAGTTGCCCCGCGATCTCGAATCGGCAAGCGATGAGCTACGCTGTAAGCTTGGAAACTGACAACCACAGATGGGCTGCCTAATTTGTGCCCACCCAGTTCAATGAGTAACTTGGTTACTTGAGGAATGTTGGGGAATGTACAACGGCAACCATCCAGGAATAAGCAGATTTCCGCCGAGTTCATCGCTTGATGAATTCGGCTTTTTGTTTTGAGACAAGGTCGAACGGGTGGGTCTGATCCACCTGCCCACGAAAAAACGAAGCGTGACAAAGAAAAATCAAGGAGAGGTAGATTTCATGGCAACTGTGTTAGTACCGACCCCCCTGCGCCGCCTTACAGGTGGGCAATCAAAGCTCACCATTGCCGGCGAAAATGTCGGTTCGCTGCTGCGTGCAGCCGATGCCCAGTACCCTGGCATTGCTGACAAGGTCTTTGATGGGGACGGCAATGTCAAGCGTTTTATCAATGTATTCCTCAACGATGACGAGATCCGCACCCTGCAAGGACTGGATACCCCCGTCAACGAGAATGACCGCGTATCCATTGTGCCCGCCATGGCGGGGGGACGGGAGTAAGGCCACATGACCCAGCTCAATCGTGACCAATTGGTCCAACTCGCCAAAAGCGAGATCGAAGAAATTAGCGTACACGAACTCAAGGAGTGGCTGGCGGAGGAAGATGTTAAGATCATCGACATCCGCGAGCGCGATGAGTTTGTGCAAGGGCATCTGCCCAGCGCCACCTTCATCCCGCGCGGCTTTTTGGAACTCCAAATCGAGCAGCACCAGCAGGATCGCAGCAAGCCGGTCGTGGTCTATTGCGCCGGTGGCGTGCGTTCTGCACTGGCTGCGCGCAATCTCAAGGAAATGGGCTACGAACGCGTCATCTCCCTCGTCGGCGGCTTCAATGGCTGGAAGAATGCCGGCTTCAGCTTCAAGGTTCCGACGGTTCTGAACGAAGAGCAGCGCATCCGCTACAGCCGCCATACGCTGTTGAGCGAAGTGGGCGATGCCGGACAGATCAAGTTGTTGGAATCCAAAGTGCTGCTGATTGGCGCGGGTGGTCTGGGCAGCCCCGCTGCGCTCTACCTGGCCGCGGCGGGAGTAGGAACCATCGGCATTGTCGACTTTGATGATGTTGATGCGTCAAACCTGCAACGCCAGATTTTACATGGCACAAAGGATATCGGTCGTCCCAAAGTCGATTCTGCTGCCGACCGTGTGCGCGACCTCAACCCTGATGTCAAATTCATTGCCCACCGCGAGCCAATCACCAGCGAGAACGCACTAGAGATTATCAAGGGCTATGACATCGTGCTCAACGGTTCGGACAACTTCCCGACCCGTTACCTGGTCAACGATGCCTGCCAGTTGCTGCATAAGCCACTAGTCGATGCCAGCATCTTCATGTTTGAAGGCCAGGTTACAGTCTATATGCCGGAGAACAATGCCTATGGCTATGAGTCTGGGCCTTGCTATCGCTGCCAATACCCAGACCCGCCCCCTCCGGGTGAGGTGCCAAGCTGTTCCGAGGCGGGTGTTCTCGGCGTGCTGCCGGGTCTTGCCGGTTGTCTCCAAGCTGTCGAAGCCATGAAGATCATCACCGGCGCGGGCGAGTTGTTGGTGGGACGCGTCTTGATGTTTGATACGCTGGACATGAGTTTCCGCACGCTCAAGATTCAGCGCAACCACGACTGCCCGGTCTGCAGCGATCACCCCACCGTGACTAAATTAATCGACTATGAACAGTTCTGTGGGCTGCCCACCGCGCGCAATCTTGCCCGCGCGGCAGACACTCTGGACCTTGTGACAGCATAATCGGATCCTTTTCGGCATAGTAGCCAGCCTGTTTCCGGCTACTATGCCCCGGCTAGGAGTAGCCATGAGTTTTGAACAATTGACACCCACCATGCCACCCAGGTCTGTCGACACGCTGAAGCGAGCGACGATCCCGCAGTTGCCACAGACCGGCGATTTATTGGCCCAGATCGGCAACACCCCCCTGCTCGACCTTAACCATTTTGCCCGTGGATTGGGTGTCTCTGCGCGCGTGGGGGTCTATGGCAAAGCCGAGTGGCTCAACCCCAGCGGTTCGGTCAAGGCGCGCGCCGCGCTGTGGATTGTGCAGGAAGCCGAGCGCACCGGGCAGCTCTATCCCGGCAAAATCCTGATCGACTCCAGTTCGGGCAACACCGGCATCGCCTTTGCGCTGATTGGTGCCATCAAAGGCTACGAGGTGCATCTGGTCATGCCCGCCAATATCAGCCAGGAGCGCAAGGCATTGGCGCGCGCCTATGGGGCCAAGCTCATCGAGTCTGACCCGTTGGAAGGCTCCGATGGGGCCATCCGCCTGGTGCGCCAGATGGTGGCAGAACAGCCCGAACGCTACTTCTATGCCAACCAATACAACAACCCGGCGAACTGGTTGGCCCACTATCAGACGACCGGCCCCGAAATTTGGCAGCAGAGCCAGGGCAAAATTACCCACTTTGTGGCAGGGCTGGGTACGACAGGAACCTTTGTCGGTACTGGGCGCTATCTGAAAGAACGCAACCGCCACGTACAGTTAGTCGCTCTCCAGCCCGATGATGAGCTATCGGTCATCGAGGGGCTGAAGTATCTGCCCACTGCTATTGTGCCGGGGATCTATGACGCCACGCTGGTTGACCATCATCTGGGCATTGATGCCGAGGAGACATGGGCCATGACCCGTCGCCTTGCTCGCCAAGCCGGGCTCTTTGTTGGCTTGAGCAGCGGCGCGGCAATGGTCGGGGCCATCCAGGTTGCCAAAGAGATTGAGGAGGGTGTCGTGGTCACGCTCCTGCCCGATGACGGTTCTAAGTATGTTAGTTTAGGCATCTTCGACCGAGACTGAAGAAACCCCTCCCGCGCCAGCAATCCCACCCCAGTTTGGGGAGGGTTAGGGAGGGGTTCTCTTTTTGTCCGCGCCGCGCTCTAGCCGTATAATAACCATCATGGGCGAACGAACGCGCGACGAACTACTGAAGGAGTTAAAACGCTCCCAAGCTCAAGTGAGCAAACTGCTAGAGTCTATGGCTCCAGTCCAAGATTGGCAGCCGGAACCGGCAGAATGGTCCTTTCGCTTTATCGCCGCCCACCTTGCCACGGTTGAACAAACCTGCCACCTTCCGCGTATTATCCGTATTGCCTCCGGCGAAACTCCCTGGCTCGATCTCTTTGCCAACACCGCCGCCGATTATCCCCAACAGGAATTGCATAGATCCTTGAAGCGCTGGCAGACAACTCGCCTCGAGTTAATTCAATTCGTAAAATCACTTTCCGAGCAACAGTTGGCCTATATCGGCATCCACGAATCGGTTGGCCCCATGACCGTGTTGGATCTGCTGCATGAAATTTTGGATCAAGATCAGGGCAACCTGCGCCATGTGCGCCAGTTAATTGTCGCCTACCAAGAGGATCAGCAACCGGCTCCCCACCAACCCACCCGCGAGGCGTTGTAAAGCACTGTGTTTGAGCTAGCCTTCCTCGGGACTTCTGCCTCCGCGCCATCTGTCCACCGCGGGCTCTCGTCGGCGCTGGTGATGGCGAACGAATTCCGCTTTATGATCGACTGTGGCGAAGGCACGCAGCGCCAGATTTTACGCAGCGGTCTCGGCTTTCGCCGCCTCGACCGCATCTTGCTCACCCACGGTCATCTCGACCATATCCTGGGGCTGGGCGGGCTTGCCAGCACCCTGGGGCGTTGGGAAGCGTTAGAGGAATTGAACATCTACGGTGGGGGCAGCGCCCTGGTGCGTGTGCAGGGCTTGATGGATGTGGTCTTTGGCCCCAACCAAATGCCCAATGTCGGGGTTTCGCTCAACCTGATTGAGCCGGGCATCATCTTTGACGCCAAGAACTTCACGGTCAGCGCCTTTCCCGTCCAGCACCGGGGAGAAGGCTGCTTTGGCTTTACTTTTGAGGAGAAGAGCCGCCGCCCCTTTATGGCCGAGCGTGCCGAGGCGTTGGGGATTCCAAATGGCCCGGTACGCCGCGATCTTGCCAATGGTGAAACCGTCACCTTGCCCGATGGCCGCGTGATCCCGCCCGAAGCCGTCTTGGGCGAACCCAACCGCGGCGCAAAGCTCTGCTTTATCGGCGATGTCAGCCATACCGGCCCGCTGCACAAGGAAGTGGAAGATGCCGAGCTATTGGCGATTGAGGCGACCTATTTGGAAGCGGATCGCGAATTGGCGCGCGCCCACGGGCATATTACCGCCGCTGCTGCCGCCCGCCTTGCGCGCAACAGCGGCGTCAAGCAACTGGTGCTGCACCACGTCAGCCGCCGCTATTACACCCAAGATATCCTGACCGAAGCCCAGGCCATCTTCCCCAATACCTACGTCGCCTCCGACCTCGACCTCTATCGCGTCAGCAAAGAAAAGCCGGTGGTGATGAGCAGCCTGCGCGACCGCTAGAATCATAATAAGAAAACCCTCCCGGAAGCTTCCGGGAGGGTTTATAACAACCGCCGGAGGATAAATCCATCCGGCTATGAGCAACGCCCCTTGAAAGGGGCTTGGCGAGCCGCGTCTTAAGCCCCGTTCAGGGGGCGTCGTTTATAGCCCTGTGGCTTTAGCCCTGGGCGATTAACCGGCTGCGTAATCTCGTCAGGCAAACAGCTAGCTCCGCAGCTTGCCGCCTGTTTCCTTCTCTACCGCGGCGACAATGCGCTGGCGCAGGTAGGTAACTTCCTTTTCGGTCAGCGGGCGCTCGTTGCTTTGGTAGGTCAGGCGGAAGGCCAGTGACTTGTGGCCCGCAGCCAAAGGTTCGCCCCGATAGAGGTCAAATAGCTCAATCTCGACCAGGCGCGCATCGCCCGCGCCGCGGATCGTGTCATAGACACGACGCACGGTGATCTCCTCGGCGACCTCAAAGGCCAAATCTTCCACGATCTGCGGATAATTAGAGATGGGCAGCATGGGGTCTTGCCCCCAGTGGGGCTTAATCAGCGCATCAATCGCCAATTCGGCCAACGAGATACGAACGTTGGGCAGGTCAAAGGCCGTACGCACCGCCGGGTGCAGTTCGCCCATCAATCCCACCTTATGCCCATTGACCCACACCTCCGCACAGCGCGGGCTAAAGGTCATCGTATCAGGCCGCGCCCGATACTCCACCACCTCTGGCTTAAAGCCCAGCCGGTCCAACAGCGTTTCAATCACTCCCTTGAGATCAAAGAAGTCCATCTCGTCGTCAGGCTCAGGGTGATAGAAATCACGCGGGGTGCGCGGGCCACAAAGCAAAAGGCTGACACGCCGCTCCTCTTGGGGCAAAACGCCATTCCCCTCCTCAGGCAGATAGGCGCGCCCCACCTCGAAATAAGCCAAGCGGTCGGCAAAACGCAGGTTGTGTACAAGGTTTTCCATCGCGCTGACCAGCAGCGTGCGCCGCATGACGCGTCGCTCTGGGGCTGACGGATTCGCCAGTTCAATATAGCGCACCGACTCACCATCAGCGCGCCTGTCCAGACGCAGCTTTTCATGATCTTCGGGTGTGGTCAATGTGCGGCTGATCGTCTCTTGCAGCCCTGCGCCCACCAAAATATCGCGAATCTTTTCCTCAGTCTCATACAGCGCAAAATGGCGCTGTGGCGGCAGCGGCGCATTCAGCAGCGTCATGCCCACATGCTCATAGCCAATGATGCGCGCCACCTCCTCGGTCAAATCCGCCGGGATCCGCACATCGAGCCGGTGCCAGGGGGGCAAACACTCCAACAGTGGTTCGCCCGCCTCATGGGCAAGGGCAAAGGTCGCCTCTGCCGGGGCATTGGCATCCACCGCGCTCACCCGCTTCACCGAGAAATCCAGCCGTTGCAGTGCAGAACGCACCTCATAGAAGGTAACGGGCATCCCCAGCAAGCGGCGCATATCACGCTCGGTGGTATAGACCAACGGTTGCGCCTGGGGAACCGGGTAGGCATCGACAATCCCCGGCACAATACGCCCGCCTGCATACTGGCGCAGCAATTCGGCGGCACGCCGCGCCGCCAGCGCATTGAGTTCCGCGGGGATGCTGCGCGCAAAGCGATAGCTTGCCTCGCTAAAGAGCTTGAGCTTCTGCCCGGTGCGCCGGTTGTTGATCCCCTCAAAAGTAGCAGACTCCAACAAGATATTGCGCGTCTGTGCGCCGACTTCGCTTTCCAGCCCGCCCATCACTCCGGCAATGGCGATTGAGCCTGCGGTGTCGGTGATCATCAACATCGAGTCGTCCAACTCACGCGCGACATTATCGAGCGTGGTGAACTTCTCACCCGCTTGGGCGCGGCGTACGATCACGGTGGGCTTGGCGTCGCCATGGCGCAGCGCGCGGTCACGCAGAATATCATAGTCAAAGGCGTGGAGCGGCTGCCCCCACTCCAACATCACATAATTGGTGATGTCCACCACATTGTTAATCGGGCGCATCCCCGCCTTACGCAGCCGCTCTTGCATCCACTTGGGCGATTCCCCCACGGTCACATCGACAATCATCGTACCCGTATAGCGGTTGCAGAGTTCAGGGTCGTCAATCCGCACATCGACAAAATCGGTGCCCTGATCGCTGCCGCTGGGCTGCCACTCGTCTTCAGGCAAGTGCAGCGGCGCGCCGGTCAATGCCGCCACCTCGCGCGCGATGCCGATCATATTGAGACAGCGCGCCATGTCGGGGGTCAATTCCACGACGAGCACCGTGTCACCGAGATAGTCGCGCAAGGGTGTTCCCACTGGCGCATCTTCCGGCAGCAGGATGATCCCCTCATGCTCCTCGCTCAGCCCCAACTCCAATTCAGAACAGACCATTCCCGCCGACTCCACACCGCGAATCTTAGAGGGCTTGAGCTTCTTCTTGGGGCGAGGCCGCGCTTCACTGTAGGCATCCATCAGTTCGGCACCGGCGCGGGCAAAGGCAACCTTGAGCATGGGCAGCGTGCCTTCTGCCTGGCTCATGCCCTGAAAGCTCATGCCCTTAAAGACATAGAGATTGGGTGCGCCTGTGACAACACGCTGTGGTTCACTGCCGCCATAGTCGACATCGACCAGCACCAACCGGTCGGCATCGGGATGGGGCAGAACAGCCATCACTTGCCCCACCAGGATCGTCGTCGCATCCCACCAATCGCCAACCTGCAAAATCGTGTCGATCTCCATCCCAGAAAGCGTCAGACGTTCAGCCAACTCGTCAATGGGCAATACAATGTCTACATATTCCTTGAGCCAGGAAATAGGCACGCGCATAATAAGTACCTCAACTAACTACGTTAACTAAATACTTTGCAGAAATAATTGTCCATACGGCCTAATGGAGCAGTGTCTCATAGACCAAATCATGGGCCAGGGCACGCCATTGACCCCAGCCGCGGCGGTTGCCCCGCAAGTTGCGTAACCCACCCGCAAGCTGCCCAATCTGATTGGGCGTGACCGCGCGAAATTCGGAAATCTGTTCACCCCCCTGAGTCACAGGACAATCTACACAGCCTGTACGCAGATGGAAAATATAGGAGGCAAAGGGAGCCATTGCGCCATCATGCCAAAAGTGATACTCGATTATACCCAAAAAGCGTACAATCTCCACAGGAAGTCCTGTCTCTTCATTGACTTCACGCAAAAGGCCATCCACCACCAACTCATCCCAATGCACACCACCGGACGGCAGGCGATAAATGGCCGTGGGATAGTGAGACTTGGCATGCACCCAGAGTTGTCCAGCCGCGTCCTCAATGGCAAAAACCACCTCAGCCCGGCGGTCAATCACTTTGTTAAAGCGGTAGGAGTAAATATACTCGTCGGCCTGGACATCAAAGTTGCGCTGAATAGGCAACCCATAATGCGCCGACAAATCAGCCACCTCATCGGTGACAATCATGGGCAATCGCAAGGGCGTAGACCATACACCATCATGACCCCAATCTTCCTCTACTTCGACGATAGGCAAAGCTCCTGCTCCAGAGTTACTCATCAATCCTGCTTCTCCCACTTCGTCAAGAATCCGGTGAACGAATCGGTCTACGAGGACTCATCCATGCAGGCCATTGTCCGCGCGCGCATCCTGCTCCCTAGATAGTTTCGTTTGGCGTCGCTTCCACCAAACTGCGACCAGACCTCCCACTGCCAAAACCGCCAGCGTTAGCTGCGAGATCACCCTCCCCACAATGCGCGGTGGCGTGTCTTCGAAACGCAGCAGCACATAGCCTTCACCTACAGGCACCGGAACCGTCATGCGTCCCAGCGTCCCTTCTGCTTCGGGGACAATCTCCAGTTCTTGCACTGGCTGTCCCCCACGTCCATCCAACAAATAGGCGCGCCACCCTGGATAGTAGAAGTGATTATAGACAATACTGCGCCCTGGCAGCGGCGACCAATAAAAGACTTCCTCCATCACACTATTGTGCGCTTCAGAATGTACCACAAACCCTGTCTCTTTGTTATAATCGATGACCTCGTCAGCAACTAATGTTTCCACCGGCGTCACAGGCTCCCCGTTGCGATCCTGCGTGATATAGATGTCCGCCATACCACTCCAGGTGGGAATCTCCTTTGTCCAAAAGGTGCTGCCCGTCATTTCATCGGACGACTGCTGAAAACGCATCAGCGCCGCCAGGCTGACCGGCCCCTCAGCAGGCTCGCGAATCTCCACCTGTAACAGGGGGTAGCTGCTCAAAAGCACCACCGCTACCAGCCCCACCAGCCCCAATGACAGACCGTGGCGACCGTTATCCGGCGCACCCAGCAGCGGCAGCCCTGCCAGCGCGCTCAGCGCTACAGCGGTCACGCTCAACCAGCGCCAGGGAAACTGTGCATAGCCTAAGTAGCTCCCAATT
Organism: Caldilineaceae bacterium; assembly: GCA_020846635.1. Lineage (GTDB taxonomy): Bacteria > Chloroflexota > Anaerolineae > Caldilineales > Caldilineaceae > QEUY01. Next base: position 171,643 of record JADLDO010000047.1, on the reverse strand, counting down.
AGCGGCATCCCCCACAGCGGCGCGGCCCAGGTCAGCGCCACAAAGAGACTCGCCAGCGCAGCGGCAACCCAGACACCAATCTCCCAGCGTAACAGCCCCGCTGTGCGCCAGACCCAGAAAACCCCTGCCACCGCCAACAGCAGCGCCGCAAGGCCAATCTGGAAGCCAACCGGATCATCAGGGCCAATCGTGCTGACGCCAAAGCCCCACTTTGGGCTAAAGAGTTGGTACCATTCCACAAAATGACCACCAAAGTCATAGCGACCATCAAACCATTGGTCAACGCGCACCCACTTGTATTCCAATACCATCGGAATCCAAAAGATCGCGCTCAGCCCTAGCCCAGCTATCAGGCCCAAGACACCCGGCACGCCTCGCCGCAGCAAACTTCTTGTCCACTGCCCCATCCCCGCCAGCCGTCCGTTGACCGGCGCGCCATAGACAAAGGTCAGCGCCAGCGCATAGACTCCCAGAAAGGGCGAAAAGAGTACGACAATCAGGTTGCTGGTCAGCATCAGCGCGCCATAGCTTGACGCCAGCCCCACCAGCCAGCCATAGCGCGGGCGCACAATCAACTGGCGCATTGTCCACAGACAAAGGGGCATCCACACAAAGGCCATGCTCTCGGCCAAATTCGCCCGCACATACAAATTGAGCAGGTGATAGGGGATAAAGACATAGACCGTCGCCGCCAGCATCGCCGCCGGTCGCCCACCCCAGGCCCGCACAAAAAGATACATGGCCGCGGCGCTGCCCACTACGCTCAGGCCAAAGACCGTTTCTATGGCCCCTGTGTAGCTAAAGCCCAGGAAGTGCAGGAGCAGTTCAGCCAGGAAATGACTGAGCGGCGCATAAATGTTAAAGAAGGGATAGCCATAGCCAAAGGCAAAGTCGGGACTCCAGCGCGGCCACCAGATACCATCTGCCACCAGCCGGTTGTATTCAAAGAGAAAGTAGACATGGTGACGGGCGTCGTTGGCTCCCCAAAAATAGCCGGGGAGCGTAAAGGGAGCCACGGCAAACCAGCTCAGGACAAGGGTGAGCCAGAAAAGTCCATCGCGCCAGACAGGAATCGGCACACTCTGCGCCGTGGATTGCGGAGCCGCCACGCCCCGTCGTGCCAAATCAGTCACCATAGAGGATTAACTTGTCATCAATGCCGCCATCAACCGGCAGCCGTGTGCCATCGCGCCAGTCATAATAGCCATAGAAATAGCGCAGCTCCCCCTGTGGCAGCGGGCTAGGCAACTCCAGTTGATAGGTATCGGTCATGATTTTGCCGGGCAGCCAACTGGTGGCGGGTTCTAGCCCCTGGCGCGGTTGGGTGTCAAGCTGCGCCACCACCTGCCAACCGTCATCCTCTGGACGTACGGCCTGGAAAAAGATGCTGTAATCAAACGGTAACGGCTGCAACACTTGCCAGGTGACATCCAACGTCGCCTCACCCGCGGCTTTGTCCTCACTCAAATTCGCTTCAAGCAACACCAGGTCAGGATGCTGACCAAAGGTTGCAACCGGCGCGGCAGGTGGTGTGACTTGGGTATAGTCGGCAGACAAATAGGGATAGCTGCTCAACATTACTAGCCCCACCAACGTCAGCCAAAGTGGCGCGCGCTGCAAATGAGGGTTGAGTGCAGGCAAACTCCCTGCCGTCACTGCCAGTAATGGGCACGCCAGCAGAAGCAGTTGCCACGGATAGGTGAGCAACCGGCCCGCGCCAGTCAGCGACCAGAGCGGCGCGGCAATCGTAAGCGACAGCAGCAGAACAATCCCGATGCCTGTCCAACTAAAGCGCAAGAGCCGCTGCGTCATACCATCCCGCTGATTGCCCACACGCCGCGTCCACAGCCACACGCCCAGCACGCTAAAGGCCAGCGCGGCAAAGCCCAATTGGAAAGGTTCATTTTGCCAAGTGTTGATAGTCGAGAATGGCTGCCAGCCACTGACAAAGAATTGTGCCACATTCAGAAAATGGCGGGAGAAGTCAACAGGAGAAGCCGTTTGGATCGACCAGAGAGGGAGCAGGCTCGCCAGCCCAGCCACGCCCGACACGGCTGCGACCAGAACTCCCAACCGCGAGCGCTCTACCGTCGCCGCATAGACGATCAGCAGCAGCGTGGCAAAAAGCGCCAGCCCAGGCTGGCTGCGCCACATCCACAAGACGCTGAGGACGACCACTGCCGCCGCCGTGAGCGAATGGCCCTCGGCATAGCTAGCGATCCCTGCCAGCGCCAGCGGCAGCAACCCCACAATCAGCGCATCAGCTACGCTCCCGCGCACATAGACCGTTGCCAGAATTGGCGGCAGCAGCAGATAGACCAGCCCTGCCAGCCCCGCTGTGCGATCCCCCAGCCGCGGGTGCAGCCACACATAGACCCCCAACCCACCGAGCAGCAGTGCCAGCGCAAAGGTGGCACGCACAGCGGCTACAGGCGTAGCCCCCAACACCATCAGGGATTGCGCCAGCAGGAACGCACCTCGCCCTGTTCCACGCCAAAGATCGGGCATGGTTGCCAGGCTCGCGATGCTGCCGGAATGGGTGGCGTTAAAGACAGGAACAAACCCTTCTTGACTCTGCCAGTACCCTGGATAGGTGGTTGGGGCACAGGCAAAGAGGCAACCCAGCAGCAGCAGCCAAAGCCCCAAGCGAGGCACTCGTGCATTCGAAGGCGTCATCAGTGGCATCACCGGCGCGGGCATCAGTTGCTGACGAGCAACTCATCATCGAACTGATCATTAAACTCCTCGCCATGGACGGTGTCCAGCAGCACGCCGCCGCCTTCCGCTCCCCCAGCCTCGCCTTGCACATCAGGCGCTTGCTTCATGACACGCGCCGCATGGAGTTTGAGCAATTCAAAGTCGGGCACAGTTAGCCCATAGCGATTGGTCGGATGGTCGAGAATTCGCACCAAGTCCAATGTCACCAGCCGCGCCAGCTCTGCGTTGGAGCGCAGGCGCGTCCACTCACCCAGGAAATTACGCGCAAATTCCTGGGCAGCGGGTGTGCGCGGGACAACTGCACGCAACGGCAGGATCGACCGCTCTAACTGCCAGGCCAAATGCCACTCCGCACCCGCAGGTGCCGTAATATCGCGGCCCAACAAAAAATAGACACGGTCAACATTGGCAATCAACTCAAAAATGTCGTCATAGGCAGCACCCTGCGCAGGCGTGCGGCGAATCTCCACGCCGATTTGCACCGGCAGATCCGCCACAGCGCGCCCAATGACGGCGCGGGAATTTTCAAGGTCGCTGGTAGCGCTAACAAAGAGGCGAAGTTTTTCAGCCATACAAGTAATATCAAATCAATCTATGAACAGATCAGGAACAGCAGGTAGATTACGAGGGAACATACCCCATTAATCTACACCCTAAAAGGGATTCTGCCCAAAAACAAGGGGCAAAGTAGTCACGAACGAGGATCTACCTCTGCGGCACTTCCTCCGCAGCGGAGGGATACCCTTGACTGGGATCTTGCAGCGTGCGTAGGTCGGCATCGACCATGAGCCGCACCAGCCCGCGGAAGTCCACGGTCGGCTCCCAGCCCAGCTCGCGGCCTGCCTTGCTCGCATCACCCACCAACAGATCGACCTCAGCCGGGCGATAAAACTTCGGGTCTTGCACCACATACTCTTGCCAATCCAAATCCTGATAGCCAAACGCTTCTTCCACAAACTCCTGTACGCTGTGCGTCTCGCCCGTGGCAATCACATAATCCTCCGGCGCATCCTGCTGCAACATCAACCACATTGCGCGCACATAGTCCCCCGCATAGCCCCAGTCGCGCTGCGCCTGTAGGTTGCCCAGCCGCAGTTCATCGGCCAACCCCATCTTGATACGTGCCACCGCATGGGTGATCTTGTGGGTCACAAACTCCAGCCCCCGGCGCGGGCTTTCATGGTTAAAGAGGATGCCCGAACAGCCATATATGTTATAACTCTCGCGATAGTTAACGGTAAGCCAGTGACCGTAGACCTTCGCCACGCCATAAGGGCTGCGCGGATAGAAAGGGGTCGTTTCGCGCTGCGGGACTTCCACTACCTTGCCAAACATCTCGCTGCTGCTGGCTTGATAGAAGCGAATGGTGGGGTCAACGATGCGAATCGCCTCCAACATGCGCGTAACGCCTAGCGCGGTGAACTCACCCGTCAAAACCGGCTGTGTAAAGCTGGTGGGGACAAAGCTCTGCGCCGCCAGGTTGTACACTTCCTGTGGGTGATATTCCTGCAAAATTGCGATCAAGCTCATCTGATCCAACAGATCACCTTGAACAATCTCAATTTGATCCTGAATGTGACGGATCCGGTCAAAGTTGATCGTGCTCGTACGGCGCACCATGCCGATGACCTGATACCCTCGACTCAGCAAAAACTCCGCAAGATAACTGCCATCTTGGCCTGTCACGCCCGTCACTAATGCGGTTGGCATTTTTATTTCTCCTTATACTTTTATCTATCGTCTACGCGCCAGTGCAGCCATAAGACTCGCACGGCTCTTTCTTAGATGGCAACTTAGGTATGAGCGACTTATCAAGGGAGAGGCGATAAGTCCTTTGCTCCGTGGGTTTGCACTTCCCTGCGCCAGTCGTTCAGCAAGTCTTGCAGCGACTGGCGCAAATCTACCTGCGGTTGCCAGCCTGTGGCCTGCACCAAACGCCGGTTATCACAGACACTGATCGGCACGTCGCTGGGGCGCAGGCGATCCGGATCGATCTTCACCTCGACTTGTACGGGCGTCAGCGTTAGCAATGTCTCTAACAGCCAGCGTGCAGAGCGCGCTTGACCGCTGCCCACGTTGTACACCTCCCCTGCCTCGCCCTCTTGGATCACCGACCAGTAGGCACGTACCACGTCGCGCACATCGGTAAAATCGCGCTGCGCCTCCAAATTGCCCACCGTCACCACCGGCTGACGCTGCCCGGCTTCGATTTCGGCGATCTGGCGGGCAAAGGCACTGGCGACAAAAACATCGGCCTGACCGGGGCCAATGTGGTTAAAGCTGCGTACGCGCACAGTGGGCAATTGATGGCTCAGCCAATATTGCAGCGCCATCATATCCTGCGTCACTTTGCTCACGCCGTAGGGGTTATTGGGGCGAAAAGGAGTTTCCTCATCAACGGGCAGGTCATCCGGGTTGAGCAGCCCGTAAACTTCGTTCGAGGTCACAACCAGCACCCGGCACTTGGGCGACCAACGCTGTAGCGCCTGCAACAAATGGAGTTGGCACTGGATGTTCAGCTCATAGGTCGTCCACGGCTGCTGCCATGAACCGCCCACATCGCTCCAGGCAGCCAGATGCAGGAGATAATCGGGCTGCACATTCTCTATCAGATCATTGACCCACAGCCCGTTGCGTAGGTCGCCGCGGTGCAGTTGCATGAGGTGACGCAAATGGTGGATGCGGCGGTCATGCCGGTGTACGACACAGTGTAGCTCAATGGCCTCTCCCGCCCCCGCAGCCAGCATCCGGCCTTGCCCTGGAGCGAGTGCCTCGCCAAGCAAATATTCAGCTAAATGACTGCCCGTGAAACCAGCGGCTCCTGTCAACAATACCCGCATTGCACATCCCTCGCGCCTTTTTGCAATCTCCCTCACATCGCCTTTGCATCAACTTCGCATTGACTCAGGTGCCAGTATAGTGTACAGAACTCTCGCCTACAAAACATCTGCCTCGCAATGCACAGGACCCCACACCCTCCCGGAAGCCTGAAGCTTCCGGGAGGGTTCTGCACGCCCATGCGTCTCCCCAAAAACGTATACAGAGTGCAAACGTGCTACATGCGTCCTGTTAACGTCCCCATGTCATACTGGTAGCCAGAGAGTTTGATCGTTCGTAGAGGAGTTGTAATCATGGTACGCGTGGCAATGAACGCCGCCGACCCCAACACCGCCTGGCGAGTGCGTGATGCCCTGGCAAGCCACCCGCTGCTGGGTGGAGCAACCGCACAAATTACAGTGGTTGCCAGCCATCATTGTGTGGTGCTTGAAGGTTGGACGGTTGACGATGAGGTAAAGCAGTTAGCAATGCGCCTTGCACGACGTGCGGCAGGACAATGCATGGTTCAGATACGGCTGACCAGCCGCCAACTAGCTCGTACCTAGTCTTGCAACCTGGCCCATTGGCGCTAATGCAATGCTGACGTTGTGCTTATATGAGCGTAACAATCCACTTGCGCCCCGCTAACGTCGGGTCGCTATAGTGAATAATAGAAGTAAATGATGAAAGTAGAGAGTAAAAGCAAGTAAGACCGTTCCTAAAAATAGACTCTGCACAGCACACAGCAGAGATGATGACGTAATCTACACGTAAATCAGACCCTACTAGAACCTTATCTAGAAACTTATGAGGAGAACTTCAACTATGCGTGTACGTACTTACAGCAACCTGGCACAGGACGCAGCAACCCTGAGCAACCTGATGAATCGTTTTTTCAACAATGCCTCCTACGACTACAGCAGCTATGGAGGCAGTAATGCTGCTCCCAACGGCGGCAGCACTGAGCAGCCCTACGAGCAAGGAACCCTTCTCCCTGTAGACGTATGGGCCACGCCCGAAGCGTTCCAGGTTAACGCCTATCTCCCTGGGATCAACCCCGAAGATGTGGAGATTACCTTTGAAGCAGATGAGTTGACCATTCGTGGCACTCTCCCCGCTGCGCCGGAAGGAGCCGAGTTCATCAAGCGTGAGCTATATCATGGGAGCTTTTCCCGCCGCTTAAGCTTCAACGTACCGGTGAACGCCGATGCCATTGAGGCCGAATTTCACAATGGCCTCTTGACCTTGATCGTTCCCAAAGCGGAAGCCGTTAAGCCCAAACAGATCAAGATTCAGACCAAGTAGAACGTTCGTGACGAATCCTCCTGAGAAAGCAGCGCCCCAGGGTAATCCTGGGGCGTTGTCATTGCTCTGGGGTGGGGTTTTTGGACTTCGGCAACGCCAAGATACATCGCACTCCCCCATGCAAGGTTGACGGAGGGGCTTGGCGTGGTAGAATAACAAGGCCCATTTTCGGCGTGCCAGAGCGCACACGAAAAACCCAGAGGAGCACGATGGGGAATTGACCTGGGTAGCCATCACCGCTTGTGTACGCGCTATCCAGCGTTATCGATAAGGAATACCTATGTTTCGCAAACTACTCAATGCCATTGTTGGCGATCCCAGCGTCAAGGTCGTCAAACGCTACCAGCCAGTTGTAGAAGAGATTAACGAGCTGGAAAAGCGCTTTGAAGCCATGAGCGATGACGAATTACACAGCTTAACGGCGGGATTCAAAGAACGCATCCAGTCCGCCGCAGGAAATTTGCAGGAAGAGCTTGCTGCCGCCGAGCAAGAATATCTGGCAGTGCTTGGCACTGACGAACAAAAATTTGCGCGCGTCGAAGTCGACCGCATCCAAAAAGAAATCCTCGCGGCAGAGGAGGATGAGCTGTATGAAATCCTGCCCGAAGCCTTTGCTGCCGTACGTGAAGCCAGCAAGCGCACCATCGGCCTGCGCCACTATGATGTGCAGTTGATCGGTGGCATGGTTTTACACAGCGGCACCATTGCCGAGATGAAGACAGGCGAAGGCAAGACATTGGTGGCGACGCTGCCCCTCTATCTGAACGCGCTGAGCGGTCGCGGCGCGCACTTGGTCACGCCCAACGACTATCTGTCGAAGGTGGGTTTGCAGTTGATGGGGCCGGTCTATCACAAGTTGGGTATGACGGCAGCCGTGATTCAAAACAGCGCAGGCAATCCCGACAAGGGCAGCTTTATCTTTGACCCCGATTTCCCTTCTGCGGATGACCGCCTGCTATCCTTGCGCCCCGTCACCCGTCGCGAGGCCTATGCTGCCGACATTACCTATGGCACCAACAACGAATTTGGCTTTGACTATCTGCGCGACAACATGGTGCAGGACACCAAGCAACTGTCGCAGCGTGACTTGCACTACGCCATTGTCGATGAGGTAGACAATATCCTGGTCGATGAAGCGCGTACCCCGCTCATCATCTCCGGCGAATCACGCGAAAGCTCCAATTATTATGTCGAGTTTTCCACGCTGGTCAAAACCTTGCGCCCAGAACAGCATTATGTGGTGAACGAAAAAGAGCGTGTTGCCACACTGACCGAAGATGGCATCAGCTACATCGAAGATCGGTTGGGGCTGGAAAATCTCTATGACTTTTCCCATGCCGAGATGATCCCCTATCTGGACAACGCCTTGCGCGCCCATGCGCTTTTCAAGAAAGACCGTGACTACATCGTTCGCAACAACGATGTCATCATTGTCGATGAGTTCACCGGGCGTTTGATGGAAGGTCGCCGCTATTCTGAAGGTCTACACCAGGCGATTGAAGCCAAAGAAGGGGTCAAGGTACAAAAGGAGTCGATGACCCTGGCGACCATCACCTTCCAGAACTTCTTCCGCATGTATGACAAGCTTGCAGGCATGACGGGTACTGCCAAGACAGAAGAAGAAGAATTCCAGCGCATTTACAACCTGGATGTCATCGCGGTTCCGACCTATCGCCCCGTCATCCGCGAGGATATGGCGGACTACGTCTACCGCACGCCGGAGAGTAAGTTTAAGGCGGTGATTGATGACATTGCCGAGGCCCACAAGCGCCAACAGCCTGTCTTGGTGGGTACAGTCGCCATCGAAACCAGCGAGCTTGTCAGCCAACTGCTCAAGCGGCGCGGCGTCGATCACGAAGTCCTCAACGCCAAGAACCATGAGCGTGAGGCCACGATCATCGCCCAGGCAGGTCGTCCCGGCTCCGTCACCATTGCCACCAACATGGCAGGTCGTGGCGTTGACATTTTGCTAGGGGGCAACTTTGAAGGCCTGGCGCGTGAACAACTGCGCCGCGAAGACGTTGAACTTGGCGAGATTCCCCAAACGGCCTGGAACCACGCCCTCGATATGCTTAAACGCGGCCAGGACATCACCGCTGCCTACCCGGAACGATGGGCCGAGGTGCTGGCGCAAAAGTACAAAGAGACTGAGGCCGACAAAGAGTTAGTCCGCAGCCTCGGGGGCCTCTATGTCATCGGCACCGAACGCCATGAAGCCCGCCGCATCGACAACCAGTTGCGCGGTCGCTCTGGTCGTTTGGGTGATCCGGGGCAGAGCCGCTTCTACCTGAGCTTGGGCGATGACCTCATGCGGCGCTTTGGCGGCGAACGCATCAGCGGCATTATGGAACGCTTGGGCGTTGAAGACGATATGCCCATCGAGGCAGGTGTCGTCTCCAAAGCCATTGAAAATGCCCAGACCAAAGTCGAAGGGCACAACTTTGACATGCGTAAGCATGTCCTCCAATATGACGAAGTGGTCAACGAGCAGCGCAACCGCATCTATGACCAGCGTCGCCGTATCCTCACCGAGCCGTCCATGAAAACCTCCATCGAGACGATGATCGATGAGGAGGTTGCAGATTTGGTCCACGGCTTTACAGCCGGCGAGGAATCCGAGTGGGAATTGGAGAGCCTGGCGCAAGCCCTAGGCGGTTTCTTCCATCTGCCCAAAGATTTCTCAGCCGACAGTTGGGCAGCACTCAAGCGTGAAGAAATCGAAGACCAAGCGGTGGAGATGGCGCTGGATGCCTATGAGGCCAAAGAAGCCGAGTTGGGCGAAGACCTCATGCGCCGCTTTGAAAAGCAAATCCTGCTCTGGGCGGTGGATAATCGCTGGATTCGCCACTTAACCGACCTGGACCGGCTGCGTGAAGGCATTGGGCTGCAAGCCTTTGCCCAGGTTGACCCGCTGGTCGCCTATAAACGCGAAGCCTTCAGCATGTATGGCGAATTGATGAACGACATCCGCGGCGACGTGGTCAAGGCAGTGCTAACCCTGCAAGTCCAGCCTCGACAGGCGCAGACCAACGGGGAAGCCCCGCCACAACAGCTTGCCACCACCCCCATCGCCCGCAACATCCGCACCAACCGTGATGCACCCGCCGCCCAGACCGTACGCAAGAGCGGGCCGGATGTGGGGCGCAATGACCCATGCTGGTGTGGATCCGGCAAGAAATACAAGAATTGCCATATGAACAGCGACCGGGCGAAGGCAGGTGGTCAGCAAGTGGCAGCAGGGCGCTAGTTCATGGGCATCTTGAAGCTCGGCGCACATATGTCCATTGCCGGTGGCGTGAGCTATGCATTGGATCGTGCGGCGTCGGTGAAGAGCAACGCTGTCCAGGTCTTCACCAAAAATAACCGCCAATGGCAAGGCCCGCCCATCTCCCAAGATGATGTGGATCGTTGGCATGTACAAATGCCGCTCCACCAGATTGGCGATGCGGTGAGCCATGCCAGCTATTTGATCAACCTGGCAAGCCCCCAAGAGCCGCTCTGGAAAAAGAGCATCGCCGCGCACCAGGACGAGATCGAGCGCGCCCATGCCTATGCCATTCCCCATGTCGTGCTGCATCCCGGCGCGCACACGGGTTCTGGGACAGAAGCGGGCATCGCGCGCATTGCCGCCGCGCTCAACCAGATTCATGCTGCTACGCCCCAATGCAGCGACACCATCACCCTGTTGGAATTGATGGCAGGGCAAGGCACATGCTTGGGCGGCAGCATTGGCGAGCTGCGCCGCATCATTGAACAGGTCGATAATCCTGCGCGCGTGGGCATCTGCATGGACACCTGCCATGCCTTCGCCGCGGGCTATGATCTGCGCACACTCGACGGCTATACCGCCATGCTCGAGGAGCTAGACCGGGAATTGGGGCTGCCCGCATTAAAATGCTGGCATCTCAACGACAGCAAGGGCAAGCTCGGCAGCCACCTCGACCGCCATACCCATATTGGCGAAGGTGAGATTGGTGTGGAGGGGTTTCGCTTTGTGCTGAATGATCCACGGTGGGATGGAATTCCTATGCTGTTGGAAACACCCAAAGAAGATGACCTCAAAGAAGATTTGATGAACCTCCAGCGGCTTTGTGCGCTGGTAGAAGATGCGGAGCGCATCCCCCAAGGGCTATGTGCAGCAGCCATCGAAGAGATGAGTGAAGAGATGTCAAAAGAGATGACGAAAGTGACGCATGAGGAGATGACACCATGAGCAACCAATCGCCCAACTCGACGAAGGCGACCGCACCGGATCGCCAACTGATGCTCTCCGAAAAAAGCTACCAGGATTACCAGGTCGCAGTCGGGGAGCATGATGCGCTGCGTGTCGAATATCTAAACGGAGATATTGTGATGACCCCAGCCCGCTCGCCCCATCACCAAATCATCGTCACCAATCTGCTGCTGCTCATGGGCCAATTTGCCATGCAGAACGGGCTGGGCCTGGTTTTGCCGGCTCCGCTGGATGTGGTCTTGTCCAAAGAGACACAGATCGCCCAGCCGGACTTGCTCTTTATCGCTAAAGCGCGCGCCGCCAAGCTCGTCACACGCGCCTCCATCGCAGGTGCGCCCGATCTCGTGCTAGAGATCATCTCTCCTAGCACTGCCCGCGCCGACCGCAAGATCAAGCCGCCCCTCTATGCGCGGCATGGTGTCGCAGAATTTTGGTTGGTAGACCCCGAGGATCAGTCAGTTGAGGTCTTTATCCTCGACGGTGAAACCTATCGTGTAGCAGGGATTTACTTGGCGGGCGACATCATCAAGGTCGGACTCTTCGCCGACGCCCAAATCGCTGTGGACAGCATCTTTGCCGCGTAGTACGCTCTTATAAAGTAATCTTCATTCTTCATTACGTAGAGCTACGCAAATCAAGTGACAGACACGTATGTGTCTGTCACCTTTGTATGTGGCGGCTTACTACAAGGAGGCTTGGCATGGCTTCTACATTGTTGAAACGAGTCATCAGGCTCGTCACAGACGCGCACATCGCCTTGTATCGGATGAGCAGCGGCAAACTCGTCAACAAGGTCGCCAATTTGCCGTTGTTGCTGATTACGACCGCGGGGCGAAAATCAGGAAAGCTACGCACCAGTCCCATTGTCTACATCAAAGACGGGCCAGATTATCTCGTCGCGGCTTCAGCAGGGGGTATGGATTGGCATCCCGATTGGTATCTCAATTTGAGGAACAATCCAAAAGCCAAAATTCAGGTGGGGCAGAAGGTCTTGGATGTTACGGCAACCATGCCGAAGGGCGAAGAACGCACACGCTTGTATGAAAAGTTCAAGGTTGCAAGCAACAACTTCGTGAAATATGAGCAAAGCACAAGTCGCGTCATTCCGGTTGTACGGCTTACACCCACAGAGACCGTGACCAACACCTGAACCCTAGACCCACTTCAGTTATGCGTATGCAGGATCACTTCACCACATCCAGCATCACCTTTGCCACCGTGGGCGGGTGTAGCAGCATATTGGCGTAGTTGGCGTTTGCCATCGGGCAGGCGCACTCCTTGCGCTTGATGCTGCCGCGCAACTCCTCCATTGCCGCGCTGCGCCAAATCGGCGTGATGTCATAGTCGTGCTGGCGCAGATTGCCAACCGACTCGGCGCGGATACAGCAGCTCCACAGATCGCCATTGGGGGCGATGTGACAGCTTGCCCACCCTGCATAGCAGGGGATCACCTGGTCGCGCTCATGCAGTACCTTTTTGGCAAACTGGTAATATTGGGCACGAAAGGCCTGCGTAAACTTGGCAATGCCCCGCGCCGGAGCTTGACGCGCCCGCTGGCTGAGGAAATCAGCGATCTCATCATAATCTTCGGGCAGCGGCGTAATCCCCCACCCCACCGTATCCAACTCGACCCGTTCCTCTGCCACCTCGGTAATATAGGAATCCGGCTGGAGGAATTGCAGCCCCTCCACAATTTCCTTGAAACGATGCGCATTGAACCGGCTCACCACCGTATGCACCGTCAGCACCAGATTCGAATACTGCTTTTGCAACTCCTTCAACTGCCGCCACGTCTCCATCGACAACGCCCAGTTGCCTTCCACGCCGCGGATGTCGTCATGCTCGTCGCCAATACCGTCCAGGCTCAGGTTAATGCCAATCGAGGACTTGGGGCACTCGCGACACATGCGCTCGGTCATCGCCAAGACGCGATCGGTTAACATACCGTTGGTAGGGATGGTGATCACCTCCGGGCGACAGTGGCGATAGGCGCGGATCACCAGTTCATCCAGGTCTTTGCGTAAGAACGGCTCGCCGCCGGTAAAGGTCATGTAAAAGGGGGACCGTCCCAAATGGGCAAAGACCTTCTCCCACTCGTCCACGCTCAAATCGTCGTTGGGCTTGCGCCACACATCACAGGTGCGGCACTTGCTGTTGCAACGAAAGCTGACGCTGACGACGACGGAGAAGGGTTTCACTTTGGGCCAGCCAAAGGCCCGGAACGCCCAATAGAGGGGCAATTTCGGCACAAGTCCGATCATGAGAGAGCCTCAACCAACAATCTTGAAAAAACAGCCCGCCTCACGTGCTTCGAGGCAGGCCGATAAGGGACATAGACACCAGGAGTGTAATCCACGGATACCCGTCTTAACACAATTCGTCTACACCGCAATCTTAGCGGCAACCTCCGGCTCCTTATGGGCAGATTGGTCTTTGCTGCCAATGAAGAAGCGTTTGATCTGGCTAAAGGTACCGGGCAGATTCGTCCAGTTTTCCTTGAACATCATCTTCTCCAACACCCGCTCCGGGCGATAGAGATAGAAGCGGCGATAGGCCTCACGCCACTTTTGCACCACCATATCGGGGTCATAGCCCTCGTTCATGGTGAAGCGGGTCTTTTGCTCATGAATGGCAAAGTCGCCCCAATCATCGGCAAAGACCTGTCCGCCCTCCTTGATTATGTCATACATGACCGTGCCAGGGAAAGCCGCAGCCAGCATAAAGTTCGCCAGCTTGGGGTCAAGTTCCAGCGCCAGTTGGATGGTCTTCTCCATGGTCTCCTCGGTGTCACCCGGCATGCCAAAGATAAAGAAGCCCATCGTCTGTAAACCAGCAGCTTTGGCATTGGCAAAGGCTTCGCGCACCTGATCCAATGTCTGCCCCTTGCGGATGACGTTGCGCAGCATATGCTCGTCGCCATTTTCCACACCAAAGCCCACGCGCTTGCAGCCCGCAGCTTTCATCAACTGGAAAAGTTCCAAGTCGGTGTGGTTGACCTTCATGCCATGTACCGTGACCCACGGAACTGTGTTCAGCCCCTCCTCAATCAAGCGGCGGCAGAGTTCCTTTGCGCGTGGCAGCTTCAAATTCCAAATATCATCGGTTACGCCGATTTCGGTCGCGCCTAACCCATTGACCAGCCACTTCCACTCCTGGATCACGCTTTCCACAGAGCGCGCACGCCATGTGTCGCCCGTCACCGGCTTGGAACAGAAGGTACATTTGTAGGGACAGCCACGGCTGGTGAGGATGGTGAAGCTGCGTGCATGGCGATCCAGCCCATCGGTCAACGGCTGGAGATTGGTGTAACGCTCAATCTTAAAGAGATCGTGCGCCGGGAAGGGCAGCGCATCCAGGTCCGGGATCATAGGGCTTTCCGGGCTGGCAATAATCTCATCGCCGCGGCGGAAGTGGATGCCTGGAATAATCCCCACCTCGCGCCCTGCTTCCAGCGTGTTGATCAGCTCCAGAAAGGAGTATTCCGCCTCACCCCGAAAGATGTAATCCACATAATCGCTGTGTGGCGGCTGCACCGATTCCATCGGCATAATGGTCAGGTGCGGCCCACCCATCACGGTAATCAGCCCGCGCCGCTTGCCCAGCTTTGCCATCTCCCAGGCATCGGGCATCAGCGGCGTGGTCGCCGTAATCCCGATCATCTGGTATGGCTTGCCCTGTGCCTCTGCCTGGTCAAGATAAAAATCAACGCCCACATCTTCGATGGCGGCGTCGTAAATCATTACATCATGCCCGCCCTCGCGCAGCACCGCGGCCAAATAGCCCAGCCCCAAAGGGATGTGCTTCCGTTCGCTCCATACTTTTGCTTCAGGACTGGCTAAAATTACACGCATATTTGCATGGTTCCTCTATCTGCGGTGGCTGCCACTTCCAAGCGTAACAGTCACCATTCCTCTCGTCTTATCGCCCTACAGAGAAAAGGTGACTGCCACCTTCATCCAGCGCAACAATGGAAACTGCGCCTTGAAGAAATAGCAGTCACCCATCCGTGACAGAAACTAAATCGCGCCCTCGGCCTCAATCGACTTACGCAGCCCGGCCTTTTCCTTGCTGGGGAAGAAAGTACGCAGGGCGATACGCATATTGCGCGGCAGGTTATGCCAGAAATCTTTGGTCTTTAGCCGGCGGATGATCGGGGAAGGGCGCAGGTAGAATTGGCGATACGCCTTGCGATACATCTCCTCCACCAACTCAGCGGTCATCTCGCCCATTTCATAGCGCGCCTTTTGATCAAAGAAGACATAATCTTCCCAGTCATTGATCAGGAAGCGACCCTGGCGTTTGACGATCTCATAGACCTTCGTGCCCGGATAGGGCGTCATCATCGAGAAGTTGGCGATCATCGGGTCGAGTTCAATCGCAAAGTCAATACTTCTTTGCATAGTCTCGCGCGTCTCACCCGGCAGCCCAATGATCATAAAGGCGATGGTCTCTAGTCCAGCCTCTTTAGCATTGCGGAAGGCCTGGCGGATCGTATCGTGATCTACCTTCTTGTCAATGCTGCGCAGAATTTCGGGATCGCCGCTCTCCACACCAAAAGCGGTGCGCCGTAGACCTGCCTTTTTGAGCAAGGCCATGAGTTCTTTGGTTGCCAGATTGGCACGAATCCCATTGACAAAGATCCACGGCACATGGTTGAGATTCTGCTCAATCAGCCCGTTGGCAATCTCCTCAAGCCGCTTGACGCGAATGTTGGCGCTGTCATCCAGGATGCCAATCTCCTGTGCATCCAGGTCTTCCACCAAATGCCGCCACTCTGCCAGCACACTCTCCTTGCTGCGGCTGCGCCACTTGATGGGCATAATACTCTGGCTGCAGAAGGTGCAGCGATACGGGCAGCCGCGGCTGGTCATAATGCTAAAGCTGCGCGCGCCATCCACATGGTCGGTAGCGGGCTGCAAGTTGGTATAGTACTGCATCTTAAAGAGATGGTACGCAGGCCAGGGCAAGCTGTCCAGGTCGGCGATGGGCGTGCGGTCGGGGTTGTTGTGAATCTGCCCATCGCTCGTCTTATAGGAAATGCCCAGGAAATCCTTGAGTATCTCGTTCTCAGGATGCAGGAACGCCTCTGTGTGGTATTCGGGCTGATCCTTCAGGTAATTTTCCAGAAGATTACAAAGCTCGACCCACGATTCCTCGCCTTCACCGCGCACCACGATATCGACGTAAGGCTTTTCGCAGCTCTCCTCCGGCAGCACGCTGACATGCGGCCCGCCCAACACCACCGGGCAGTCGTAGACTTCTTTGATCTGCCGCGCTGTACGCCATGCCTGCTTGACTTGGGGCGTATTGGCAGTGATACCGACAATATGGGGCCGGAAACGCAGGATAAAGTCGGCAACCGGCTCTTTTTCAATGTCGGAATCGAAGATAACGACTTCATCACCACGCCTTTCGCTAACCGCTCCCAAATAGGCCAAGCCTAAGTGAGCTGTCGTGCGGGTGTCGATGGGAAGGTGGAAGCGAGGATTGATCAATGCTACACGCACAGGATATACCTCCTTGACCTAATGTCAACAGAGCTTGTATGACCAAGAAATGCCACAGTACCGAAACCTCTGTTTGCAGCGGTGTTTGCAGTGGCGCAACCATGATGATTCACTTTGTACCGTGAATCAATATGAGCCGGATTCTATCACGGTCCCGTTGATTGCCCAAATTATTATGAAGGATTTGATAATAATTAGATTTAATAGCGCCCCACACTGGCGTCAACCTGTGTAGCCCAATTGTCGATGCCGCCCTCCATGTTGAGCACGTTGCTCCAGCCTTGCCCGCGCAGCCATGCTACGACCTGCGCGCTGCGCGTGCCGTGGTGACAAAAGATCACGATCTCAGCATCTTTTTCCTGTGCAGCAGGAGGAAGCGCGGCTGTCTGCTGCTTGGCAAGCACACTCATCGGCACGTTGACCACCAGATCGTTGTCAATCGAGACAGTACGCACCTCGTCGGGCTCGCGTACATCCAGCCACACAAACGATTCATCAGCAGCCACTTTAGCGGCTACATCTTTCGTTGAAATTTCCGGTGCGCCATAGGGATTGGGCATAAAAAGTTTCCTTAAATATCTTTAGAAATGTCTTTAGCTCGCATCAACACGCCGGTTATAAAGCGCCGAAATATCAAGATCGGTGATGGCGTTGACGCCGCGAATCTCGCTAAAATTCTCTTTGAGCAGCCGCTGGATGCCCAGTTTCATGGTCAGCAAGCTGATTGGACAGTCGATACACGCGCCCAGCATCTTTACGTGTGCAATGCCTTCTTCGTCTACCTCCAGCAGATGCACGTCGCCACCATCCATATAAAGTGTAGGACGATAATCGTCCAAAACTGCCTGGATACGCTCCTCCAAAGGTGCGTTTGCAGCGGGAACCGCTAGGCTGCTCCCCATGTTGGTTTCAGTCATCTTTTCTCCTCAAATTTGCGCCTGTCAATTGATCTCTGGTGGTACACACTTAGACATACGGTCTACAAGCTGTTGTGGCCCTAGTCCACCAACCCATCAATCAATTGACGACCGGCAAAACCGGCATTGACATCATGCCAAAAATCAATGTCTTCTTCGCCATAACGCCAACAGAGGAGAACCTCCTGCCCGTCGCGCGTTCCTAAAAAGTCAATGACCCCGTGGTCTAGATCTTTAATGTAAATCCCCATCGCCAAAATGCTCTTCACGCCATCTTCCAAGACCACCGCATGAAGCGCCAACTCGCCGGCGGCGCGGGAGCCTCCATTGGCCGCGGCTTTTTGCAGCGCGGCCCACGCGCTTGGGCGCAAACGCAAAATCGCTTGCCGCGCCGATTGAATCTTCGCCATCAGGAGTTTAACCTGGGGCAGCGCCGCGCGCGCCTCAGCCAGCGTATAGGTGCGGGCCTGCATGGATTATCCCATCATCTTAAATGCCAGCGCGCAAAAACAGAGCGCATAGATATAAACAGAAAAGGACGCGTAAACGGGTGCTTTCGCGTGGGGAAGGCAAAGATGCGCTGCTGTCTGCAAAAGGGTGTGGGGCGATAACTCCCCACACCCTCTCTGTCGCATTGGCTTAGTGGCCGCAGGATTTTTCCGGCACTTCCTCACCGTCGTGGGTATGCGAGGTGCGGAAGCTGCTGCCACAACCACAGGAGCTGGTCGCCTGAGGGTTGTCGATGTGGAAACCGCCACCCATCAGGTTATCCACATAGTCGATGTTTGCGCCATCGATATAGAAAAGGCTGGTGGAATCCACAATCACGCGCAGACCATGCTGCTCATAAACCTCGTCACCCTCGCGGGCTTCGTCAAAGGTCATTCCGTATTGCATGCCACCACAACCGCCACCCTTGACAAAGACACGCAGGGCGTGGCTGTCAGCCATACCTTTTTGGCTCATAATCCCGCTTAACTTTTCGGCTGCCGCCGGCGTTAGGTTTACCATTGATCAAACTCCCCTTCTTCTCTCATTGACCTAAAACTTTGAATGTGGACCCGAAATAAATTCGTACTACGGTTGTTGCAAGAGCTTGCCCGTTCTATTCGAAACTATGGGACAAGTGCCTGGTATTTACTGTGAGAACTACTGCGATCTAATCGAATACGTACTAGCCGCCGAGTTGGTTCATCGCCCGATTTTCGGCAAAGGTTCCTTCCGACAAGCTGTGTCCCCACGGCTTGTGGAAAGCCCCGTCAAGCATCAGGCTGCGCATCTCTTCAAAGGTTGCGCCCTGCCGCAGCGGGCTCAGCAAGTCGACCTCGTTGTCACGCAGCAGGCACAAGCGCAGTTTGCCGTCGGCAGTCAGGCGCACGCGGCCACAGCCCTGGCAAAACGGCTCGGTCACGCTGCTGATAAAGCCCAGCGTCCCCATTGCGCCCGGAATTCGGAAGGGGCGACTTGGGTCTACAAAATCATACCCCGCTTCTTCCAATGGGCCAAAGGCCGATTCGACCCGCTCACGCATCTCGCGGAAGGTGACAACGTTCGTCTGTTGAAAATCGGAGATTTCGCCAAAGGGCATCATCTCGATAAAACGCACGTCCCAATCATTCTCCAGCGTCAGCCGCGCCAGGTCGATCATGTCCTCTTCGTTAAAGTTACGCACCACAACGCAGTTGAGCTTAATTGGCGTCATCCCCGCGCGCTCCGCAGCACGAATGCCGCGCCACACGTCGTCAATGTTACCCCAGCGGGTGATCTTATGGAACTTATCGCCATCCAATGTGTCGATAGAGATATTCACCCGGCGCAACCCGGCATCTGCTAAGGGTTGCGCAAGTTTGTCAAGCAGGATGGCGTTGGTCGTCATGGCAAGGTCTTTGATGCCAGGAACCGCCGCAATCTCCCGCACCAAGTCCACCAAGTGCGGGCGAATGGTCGGTTCGCCGCCCGTCAAGCGAATCTTATTGACGCCCAGGCTGGCCCCCACGCGTACCAGAAAGAGAAGTTCCTCATCGGTCATCAACTCCTGGCGCGGGCGAAAGGTCATATCCTCCGGCATACAATAGACACAACGCAGATTACACGCGTCGGTCAGGCTAATACGCAGATAGTTAATACGCCGTCCATAGCTATCGTGCATCGGTTCGATGGCATAGGATTCGGGCAGTGGGGCCATTGTTACCTTGCCCAGTTCACTGCTCTGAAGCGCGATCGGAAGCTTCATGCCACCACTCCATCTCTGCCACTCAGGTTGATATTGCTACGGTGGATGTTGGTGAGAGGCGCATTGCCTCCCTTGAATTCATCTATGGGAAACTCTAGCTCGACAGGTCCGGCGACGCGATAGGTGCAGCAGCGACCATCCTTCGCCATCGACTCAAGCCGGTGACAAGACTCGCCCATCAACTCGTTGATCAACGCTTGGTCCATCAAGCAAAGCTCATTGTGCTCGTCCGACACGCCCGCATAGGGACAGTTCGATTTATGCAGCAAAAAACTGCCATCGGCAGCACTTTCGTCAGTCTCCCAGCGCGCAAGATAGCCCCGTTCGTTGAGAAAATTCGTAACCTGCTCCAATCGAGCTTCGACGGGAAGATCGGCCAATTTGGGCTGCACTTTGGCTGCGAAATCATGAGCCAACGCCTTAAATGCCGCTTCGACCTGTTCCGGCGGCAGCACCATCTTGAGTTGGCGCACCAGCCCTGCCGCAAGCGCCGCAAAATTATCAGGAAAATGTTCGTTGGCGACGGTAGTCAGCGCATAGATCTGCTGTGGACGCCCCACATTGCCCTTGCGCTCCAGCCGGTCGACAGAGATCAGATTATCGCCCTGGAGAATATCCAAATGATGGCGCACCGAAACAGGAGCCATGCTGAGGCACTCGGCCAATTCTGCCACCGTCGCCCCATCACGCTCTTTGAGAAGCTCCAAAATGTGCTTGCGGACTGCGTGCACAGCGTTTTTCCTGTCTTCCTACCACCTGCTGACACTCGGCACAACGCTCGACAAATCGCCCTCATTTCTCCTGGGAATTTGTACAATCGAACTATAGCATAGGGAGCGCATCCGTGTCAATTATTCTCAAATTAGCCATAAAAAATACCCCTCTTACGGTTGCTTTTGACTGTGTATTGCTTTCACTGCCGCAGCGGCTAGTTGTGCGGCTTCCCCTTCAGACAAATCCGCAACTCATGGCTATTTTAACCCAAGTTGTAATGGCTTATACATCAGCCAATTGAAATTTGGCAGCCACGGCAGCAGCAAACGCCAAACAGATTCAGGCAAACGCTCCACCAGCTTTGCCAGCCGGGGCCGGTTTGCCAACACATGCTGCTGCAAGACCACGCGCGAGAGATCATCCACCTCAAACGCAGCGGTCACAGCGCGCAAGCCCCAGAGCGTGCGCGAGCGTTCATAGTACTCGCTGCCCATCCCCGTCAGCCGCAAATAGCGCGCCGCCCATTGCGCTGAGAGCCAGTGTAGGAAGGGCAGAAAATAGTGTGGCTCAATCGGAAAAAGCCAGTTGGGGCCACTAAAAAAGACCAATCCCCCCGGCACCAGCACCCGGTAAATCTCCCGAAAGAGTTGAGCATCGTCGGGCACATGCTCATAGACCTGGGCACAGATCACCGCGTCCACGCTGTTGTCGGGCAGGGGCAGCGTCATAGCATCGCCGCGCAAAAAATCAATCTGCGCGCGATACGCCGGCTCCACAGCAACCAGCGCCGCCTCGTCATATTCCAACCCCACCATTTGCCCAAAGAGCGGCGCAATCACCACCGTCATCGCCCCTGCCGAACAGCCCACATCCAGACAAGTGCCGCCGCTCGGCAGATGGCGCGCATAGCGCTCGATAAGCCATTTGATCTTCTCGGCCTTGCGTTGACGACGCGCCAGATCGCGCACCCGTTCACTCAGACTATAGAAATTCGGCTGATACCCTCGCTCTACCGTAGCCACATCTTCACCCTTGCCAATTTGCAATGTCACCCAGGCTTACGCGCCACCACTACATACCCCTGTGGAAACGTCGCCGCCGTTCCCAAAAGGCGATCCGCATAAAAAGCCCCAAGCACCAAATACCAACGGTTCAAGAGCAGCAGCGGCGCTTTGAGTGGTGGGAGTGTCCACGCCACAGCCAAGAGAACTGTCGAAAGCTGGTGTGCCAGAAAGGTAAGCAGCCCCCCCTTTGGCTGGATGCTGATAACTTCCATCCCCGCCTGTCCCAACAGATAGCGCAAGCCATACTCGGTGAAACGAAAATAGTCATGGGGAAGATCATGCAGGCGGCTCAGGTGCGGCACGCTGATCACCACCACACCCCCCGGCTTGAGAATGCGCCGGATCGTGGCGACCGCCCTTCCCGGCTCCGGCAGATGCTCCAACACCTCGATACAAATAGCCGAGTCATAGCAATCATCCGGCACCATCTCCAGCCGTTGGATGTCGCCGGCAAAAGTCACCTTGTCGGAACGGGGCCACAGATCGACGCCATGATAGCGCTCCACCTGTCCCACCACATCAGACCAAAAGGGCGCTGTGCCACAGCCCAAGTCGATAAACTTGCCGCGTGCGTGCCGCCGGATCAACGGCAAAAGCAGCTTGTAGTGTGCATAGAAAATCGCCGACAGATAGCGCCGCTGCTCGATGGTGACAAGTTCTTGCTCAACACGTTGGCGGCGGCTACGCAGCCAATTCAGCAGCCGGGTCAGCATATGCCCAAGTTCTCTTTCAAAAACAGTTCACTGGATTCCACGATAAATCTCGACAAAGCGTGCGCCAATTTTGTCCCAATCATAGAGATCAACCGCACACTGGCGCGCCTGTTGGCTCAACCGCTGCCATCCCGCGGCGTCTATAGTCAACATTTGCTCAAGCGCAGCCGCCAGCGCCGCCGGGTCAGCAGGCGGTACGCGGTAGCCCACCTCTGGAACCACCACATCACGGATGCCATCCACATCGCTGGCAACTACCGGCGTCCCCGATGCCAGCGCCTCCAATAGTACCACCCCTTGCCCTTCTTCGAGCGAAGGCAGCACAAAAACATGCGCTTGGCGCATCCACTCACTCACCGCAGCCTGGGGTTGAAAGCCCGCAAACTCGACCCGATCCCCCAGCCCCAACGCCGCCACCTGCGCGCGCAGGGCCTCTTCCTCTGGCCCTTCGCCCACAATCACCGCGCGATAGCGGGGCAGATGTGCGGGCAGCAGTGCCAGCGCCTCCAGCAGATAGCGCACGCCCTTGCGCTGGATCAAAAAGCCTGTAAAGAGAATGATGGGAGGCTGGGCCGCCTTCTGCCCGCGCTGTTCCTCCTGTGGCGGCATAAAGCGGTGAATATCCACGCCGTTGGGGACAATCGCAATCTTTTCCGCCCTGGCTCCAGCATCAATGGCGGCATCCTTCAGCGCGTGCGAGAGAGCCGTAACCTGGTCGCTGCTGTTGAGCACGCGGCGCGTAAACCATGCGCCCAGACCGCTCTTTGCCACTTGAAAGATGTCGCTGCCCTGCACCGTCACCAGCACCGGCTTGCGATGCAGTGGGCGTGCCAGCAGCGCGGCGCTGCCGGAAAGTGTCCAATGGGCATGAACCAGGTCACAGTGGCGCGCGTGTTGGGCAATCACCTGGCTGTGACGTGCCATGAAGAAGGGGAGTTGGAGCCGCGCCAGTGGATATTTCCGCAGCGTAATCGGCAAACCGCCCCCATCCTTACGCAAACTCTCGTCGCGTTCGGGCCACCAATAGCGGGGACGCGCCACCGCGATCCCTTCAATCATCTCTGAAGTCTTTGCGCCAGGTGTGTGCAATGCCACCACCTGCACCTCCACACCCTGCCGGTGTACCGCGCGCGCCAGTTCCCAGATGAATGCACCCTGTCCATCTCCAGCCCAGCGCGGGAAGGTGGTCGCCACCATGCAGACCCTCATGGCTGCTCTGCCCCGACCTCTGCCCCGATCACGGCAAATATCCGCACATGATCCCGATCATAGAGCAATTCAAAGTCTGCCGGGTCGCCCAGAAAGAGATCGGCACTCACCCCGCTCTCACGTTCGCCCAAATAAACGTGCGTGATGCCATAGTCGCGCATCGTTTGCCCAAGCGCATGGGCATCAGGAGCCGCCGCCAGATCGCGCAGCCGTTGGTTCACAAGAGCGCGATAGTCCATTGTGCCGTCGCTGGCGTAATTTTGCGGCGGCATAATCGTCTGACGTGCGGCCAAAAGGGGCAGATAATAGCCCCCATCCAGCCCATGCGCCACAGTAGGCGTCCAAAAAATAGTGGGGATATAAAAGAGCGCGTCCTCTGGAATCTCCTGCTCAATCCAGGCCATCGCTTCCAGATCACCGGCGCGTACGAAGCCATTCTCCGGCGCGACGATACGTACATCGCGCTGCACAGCCATCACGCCCAGCACTATCAGGAGAACAAAGAGCGCCGCTGCCCAACCTGGCGGATGGCCCAGATTGATGTCGAGCCTACCAGCAAGCCAAGACGCGGCTGCCACTGTCCCATAGCCACCCAGCGCCGCCAACGGAAGATACAGCATCAGGATCACAATCGTGTTGGAATAGAGGGGAGTAAAGTTGATCAGGTGCAGGTTGGCTCCAGCAAACATACCCAGCACCCAGAGCAGCAGCGCCACCACCCGCCATTCACGCCGCCACACACCCCAAAGCACGCCCAGCGCGGCCGCGCCCCACAGATAGCCATGCATGCCATACTCCACCAGCTCGCGCAGTTCAAAGCCAAAATAAGTGCCGTGGACTTCCTCCTGATAGCCACCCACGACCGTCCGCGCATAGTTGCCGCCAAAGCCTCCCGCCAGCCGCCAGAGCCACGGCCCCAACACCACCAGCCCCATCGCGGCGATCCAAATCGTGTTGACCAGCAGATTGGTTCGTTCTTGCCGCTTCAGAGCAGACAAGGCCAACACAAAGAGGATAGCTGCCAGCAGCACCGCAAAGATAAAGATTCGATAGTGGGCCAGAAATAACCCCGCAAAGACAAGCGCCGTCAAGAGCAGCGCGCGTCCTTGACGGGTCGGAAGGCGCAAGACAGTTATGTAGAGCGCAATCGCCACCGGCAGCAAAATTTGACCGTCAAGTTGGGTATACCGCCCCCAATTGACAAACTGCACAGGCATATGCGACAGCCACCCAACAATCACCGCGGCCATTAAACCCGCGCTGCGCTTCTGAAAGAGCCGCTGCACAAAGAGATAGGTGGTTGGCACTACCAAAGCGTTGAGGATTTGCCCCGCAATCACCAAACTGTGCGGCACAGGCACACCCGTCACCCAATGGAACCACGCTGCCAGCGCATGAAAGCCAAAGTGATAGGTAAATTCGTGGATGGGCGCATAGGGTTCATAGGTGGTGGGAACCATGCCTGTATCCACAATCAGTTGCGTAATCACGGTATGCGCGTAAGGGTCTGTCCACAGGGGGAAGTCAATCCCCTGCACGCTCCACAATCGTCCAACCAGCGTCAAGATGAAAACCAGCGCCAGCGCGCCATAGATTAGATAGGGCGATGCTCCTGGTTCGTTTGCGCGAAGAGTGGCCCGCGACCTGCGCTGCTCTCCGCCCCACCCATCCCACGCAGCGACAGCCGCGCACGCCACCAGCAGCGCCAGCACGATCCCCGGCCCTTGCCGGATGCCCAGCAGCGTCGTAGCGTAGAGCGCCAGCGGGATCGCTGCCAACGACAGCCCCACGGCCATGCAAAGCGCTTCCACCGGATCAAAGTCCAGTTGTCGCCGCGCTAAAGCCAGGAGCGCATAGCCAGGAAGAAGAAAGATGGCGGCTGCGCCCACCGCCACACGCACGAGGTCCAACATGCTCACACGTACAGATGTCCCGTCATAGCTAGGGATGAACGAGCAAATGATCCTCCCCCGCCTGCTGGTGACGGAGAGGGGTCATGGCCCGGAGGGTGACGATAAAAGTAAAGATCAGCGCCGCGACATAGCAGAGGGGCAATAGCAACAGCAGCGGAGCCAGAAAGGAGGGCTTGTCCAGCAATGCACGCTGGTAAGTCCACAAGACCTCTTGCCACAGGGTCGAGGAAGCCGCGGGCATTGTCCCCTGCACAACATCACTCCAGTAATAAAAGTAGGGCACTAAATTGCCAAAGAGCGAAAAGAGCCCCATCCCCCACAGCAGGACGACCACCCCCAAGAGGATCGCCTCACCGCGGCCAGTGAGCCAGAGCCCCCAGACCAGAAGCAGCACAAACGGCAGCAGGGCAGGCAGCAGAAAACGCCCCTGGATCACCGGAACCATCCCCTCATAATAGCTCCCCACCACTGCAAAGGCATAGATCAACACGGTCAGCGCATAGAGCAGGGCAACCGCGCGGCGGGCATCATGCGGCGTGCGCCGGAAATGGAGCAGCAGCGTCCCCCATGCGCCTGCCACCACCAGCGCCATCAGCAGGTAAAAGGCCGTCAGCAGCCCATTCCCGCCCACCTCGCTCCCCTTCCACCAGACCAACCAGAGATGATTGGGCAGACTGATCAAAACACGCACAAATCCGCCTAGAGAAGGATCGACCGGGGCCAAGCGGTGAAGTTGGTCAAACGCGCTGAAGCCTGTGAGATCGCCATAGAGCCACAGGTTACGCAGGGCAAGCGCGCCACCCAATGGAGCCGCCGCGACCAATATCCACCCTGCCTTGCTCATCCAGCCGCGTTCATGGCGATGCAGCCACAGGAGGAGCAAGAGTGGTATCCCCAGCAGCCCCGCGGGAATCTTCACCCACACTGCCAGCCCCAAAAGCAGCCCCAGCAAAAACGCGCGCCGCGACGTTAACCCGGCAACGGCAGCATGAGTCAACAGCATGACGAAGATCGCTGCCAGAACCTCTAGCAGCACATCATTGTTGATGCGGCTGGTGGCAATGGCCCTTTCGGGAATGGCGACGAGCAGCAGCCCTGCCCAAAAGGGTAATTGGGAAAATCGAGGGAATTGGGGCAAGAGCAGCCGCGCCGTACGATAGATCGCCCACACAGGAATTAGCGACAGCAGCACCACCATCAGCCGCAGCCCATAGACCTTCACCAACATATCCTGTGGGAATGCCCAATACAGCGGCGTCATCAGCAGATAAAAAAGCGGAGGTTGATAGGCTTCATAACTGTGGCCTTCCAACCCCATAAGCTGTGGATCGTGCGCAGCGGGAGGTGCCCAGTGGAAGGTCTGCCAGCGGCGCG
The DNA here is from genome assembly GCA_020846635.1 of Caldilineaceae bacterium. Taxonomy (GTDB): domain Bacteria; phylum Chloroflexota; class Anaerolineae; order Caldilineales; family Caldilineaceae; genus QEUY01. Next base: position 144,925 of record JADLDO010000047.1, on the reverse strand, counting down.
TGGCAAAGAGGCTGTCGACGATCTCATCGGAAAGATAAAGCTCACCCGCAACGGGCAATGCCTGCTGCTCGGCGATATACTGGATATAATGGAGATGTTGGGCTTCGTCGATCAACCCCCATGGGGGCAAAAAGAGGGCATAGAGCGCGCCATGCAGAAAGGCCAACAGCAAGAGCAGCGCCAGGGCAGCCCGCGCCGACAGCACTATCGACCGACGACCAGCCGCTTGCATACGGGTGACCGGCACATGAGCCTCTTGCACATAGGACATGGGCGGAGTATAGTGTTTTCCGGCCTTTTGCGCCAATCTACCCTCTATATATCAGACAGTTTGGATACAATTTAGATAGAGAGTTGGAATTGAGACGAGGAAGTTGGACGGCATAGCAGGGCGCGCAAAATGGCGCAGGATTCTCTATTCCGTTGGCATCGTGCTGGGGCTTGGGCTTTTGGCCCAACAGGCATGGCAAGGCTATAGTGCTCTCCAGCAGATCCAGGCGTGTGTGATACGCCCCGGCTTTCTGCTCGCAGCGTTAGCGTTGTATGTCGTCGCCTACTTTGTCCAGATGGCGGCGTGGGCGTTGATCATGCGCGCCTTACAGGCCCCACTCAGCCCACAGGCTGTGGTCGAAGGCTATGCGCTCTCGTTCCTGCCGCGCTATATTCCCGGCTCGGTATGGGGCTATCTGAGCCGTAACGAGTGGCTGGCGCAAAACTATCAGGTCAGCTACAGCGTATCCACCACAGCCTCTTTGCTGGAGGCAGCCTTGCTCCTGGTGACGGCTGGGCTGTTGGGCGGGCTCTTTTGGTTGCCCATGCTGTGGCAAATACCGCTGCTGGAACTGGCTCTTGTGGTAAGTGGCCTCCTGGCATCGTGGCTGGTCTGGCGCGCACTGCCCTGGCTGGCAGCACGTCTAGGAGGTAAGCGAGTACAGGGCAGCTTCGCGCCGAGGCAAGATCTAGCGTTGTGGGGGACGACAACACTGCTCTATGTCATCTTTTGGAGTTTGCAGGGTGGCGCGCTGGTCGCGATTACGCAAACGCTCTGTGGCGGCTTCATGCTCGGTGTCTTTGCTGCCACAGCCGCCTTTGCGTTGGCCTGGGCAATCGGTTTTCTCGTCGTCTTTGTGCCTGCCGGATTAGGTGTGCGTGAATGGACATTGAGCGCGCTGCTTGTGCTCTTTGCCATGCTTCAACCCGGGCAAGCGACCCTGCTTGCCGTAGTCTCCCGTTTCGGGCTGATTATCGCCGAAGTCGTGGTCTTGCTCATCGGCTTGCATGGACAAATCCGCAGCCGCCGGAACCGCGATGCAAGGATTGTGGATCATCATGGATGACCAAAGCGTGAAACTGGCAAAACAGCCAGCATATCCTATAGCGAATCTCCATCAGCAGGATCTATTGCTGATCATTCAGATCCCCTGCTTTAACGAGGCCGACACATTACCAGAGGTCATGGCCGATTTGCCGCGCTCCCTACCTGGAGTCGGGCGGGTAGAGATTTTGGTGATTGACGATGGCAGCACAGACAACACGGTAGAGGTGGCGCGTCGCTGCGGTGTCCAGCATGTGGTCAGCCACGGCTTCAACCGCGGCCTGGCCGCGGCCTACCAGACAGGCATCGACACAGCGCTACGCTTGGGCGCGGCGATTATTGTCAACACGGACGGTGACAATCAATATCCAGGCAGCAGAATTGGCGATCTCATTGCCCCCATTCTGAGCAATCAAGCCGACATCGTGGTCGGTGATCGCCAGCCCCACACCTTGCAGCACTTCTCTCCCACCAAACGCCTGCTGCAATGGGTAGGCAGTTGGGTCGTCCGCCTGGCATCCGGCACACAGGTTCCCGATGCTACCAGCGGCTTCCGCGCCCTCTCACGCGAGGCTGCATTGCGCCAAATTGTCCTGACCCGCTTTAGCTATACACTGGAAACCATCATCCAGGCCGGCAAGAAGGGGCTGCGCGTCGCCCATCTGCCGATTATGGTCAACCCGACGCCGCGCCAATCGCGACTGCACAAAGGCAACTGGAATTTTGTCCAGCGTCAAGCCGCCATCATCCTGCGTATCTACATGCTCTATGAGCCGCTGCGTACCTTCCTGCTGCTGGCAACCCCCATGCTGCTGGCCGGTGTTTTTTTGTTGGCGCGCTTTCTCTATTTCTATTTCACCTTGCAGACGGCATCAGGCCGCCATATTCAATCGGTTTTGATCGGTGGAACCTTGATCATCGTGGGCTTTCTGATCGTCGTTGTCGGCATTTTGGCCGATATCAGCGCCACACAACGCGCGCTTCTCGAAGAATTGCTCTATCGCCAGCGCAAGGCCGAATTAGAGCGTGATTACTCGAGAGAATAATGCCTAATACCCCATATGGGGTATGCCCAAAATGGGCCGAAGTTAGGCCGTTTGGGCTATTGATTTAACGTCTGAAATCGCTACAATGTGATCAAGCAGTACCAGGGCGTTCTGTCGAATCTTCCTGGCGCGTTTCATAGCAAGCAGTATAAAGAAGTATAGCAAGGCAGTGCAGTTTCAGTGTCAAATCATTCAAACACGGAGAAGAGCATGTTTACATTCCGAAAGTCAGCAGCAATTGCCCTGACGTCGGTGTTGGCTGTCTCAACCATCTTGACGGCTTCGGCCAATTCAACCACCAAGAATCTGAGCAGCAACTTCACCCTCGTCAATCTTGTCTCTGGCACAAACCAGGGTACGATTTCGTATGTGACGTCCACAGGCGGCGAATGGCGCAGCCCCCAGGATTTTACCTTCAATGCGTTGGGCGCGCAGGCCATTTATCGCCAGTATGACGACAACGAGTTGCAGCCCGGCAGCGGCTCGGTCGTAGTCAGCACCAGTGGCCCGGTGGGCGCTGTTGTGCAGATTCAGGCCCGCGGCCAGACAGCAACCTCCGGCGCTTATGTAGGTGTCAGCGAGGGTGCAGCAACCGCCAATGTCCCGTTGGTGAGCCGCCGCGGTGGTTCGCTCAGTGGTACGACCAACAGCCAGATCATCATCCAGAACGCCAGCAGCCAGCAGATTGATGTCGTCGTAGACCTGCTCGATCTCCAGACTGGTAACGTAGTGCTCAGCAAGTCGTTCCCAGACATCAACGCCAATGCGTCTGTTGAATATGACCTCGATAACGAAGGTGGTCTGCCGGAAGGCTGGTTCGGTTCGGCCTCGGTTCGCTCCGAGACCGCTGGTGGTGAAGTTGCCGTCGTTTCGAACTTCTTCACAGGTCCCGATACGATGATGACCTTCAACGCTTTCACACAGGTCGGTCGCAAGTGGTTTGCCCCGCTCTTCACCTCACGCCTGGGCAACGGCTTGAGCACCCCGATCACCGTCCAGAATGTCAGCGGCAGCGAAATTCCTGCCGGCGGCATCCAGTTGGTCTGTACCAAGAATCCGAATTCCCCAGGTGACACCACCATTACGCGCAGCAACACAACTGCGGTCAAGAACACGGCTTCGTTTGCCTTCAACCCGGCTCCCGAAGGTTCGGGCTACCCGGCTGAATGGTATGGCTCTTGTATCGTCAACAGCCCGAACCACGACACCGCCATGTTCGTGCAGATGCGCTTTGTCACGGGTGCCCGCCCAGGCGCTGCCGGTGCGTACGAAGGTATCTTGGGCACAGGGACCGATACACGCGTCGTGGTTCCTCTGATTGCCAAGCGCTTGGCGAACACCTTTGCCTCGGCTGTCACCATCCAGAACTTGAACGAGAGTGCGGCTGCGAATGTGACGTTGGAGTATAAGGGTGCGATCGATGGCGAGCCGTCAAATACCGCTCCCTGCACCCCGGCTCCTTTCACCGCCGTCATCCCGGCAGGTGGGAGCATCATCCAGAATCACCGTGTCGCCAACGACCAGGCGAACGCGGTGCCACAGATCGCCGATCTCTGTGTCGGTTCGCTGACCGTCACTTCGAGCGACCAGCCGATTCAGGCCTTCGTCCAGTTGGACTTCACAGGCCAGACCGCTGGTGATCCCTTCATGGCCCACAATGCCTTTACTGTGGCCGCCACCGAATAAGCTCAGAATTTTCTAACTAAACAGGTCAGCCTACGTTATATCAACGTCAGGCTGACCTGTTCTTTTTGCTAGGGATGTTTTGCACAGGGCGCTTGGTTGGCCTCACGCACTCCGGCGTAGAGAATCTTTGAGCGGATAATCTTTGTTCAGAGATGAACTCTTGGTAGAATATCCTATGACTCTCGTGTAGAGCCGCAGACGAATATGGATGACTACGGATCAATGCGGACGATGAGGGGTCACGACAGATCACAACGGATCATACGGACAGACAGTTGATTGAGGATTGAGTATGAAGACAAACACAGACAAACTTTCGCAACATCTGGGGCGACTTACGCTCTTGTTGATAACAGCCCTGCTGGTTGCCGCCTGTGGAGGCAACGAACCTACACCCACTCCTGCGGCTGCCCCCGCAGCGACGACAGCACCAGCCGCAGCGACGCCGGAAGAACCCGCAGGCGCGCCGGAATCCCCGCTTGATCAGCCCGAATCACCCCTCTTGCAGCCGGAATCACCACTCACCACCGCTCCCGCGTCCCCTCCCCAGACCGAAGAAGATGCGATTGCGCTGGCAGCCGAAACCGCCGCGCCAGAACCTGCCGAGGGATTCGGCTCACTCTCAGCAGTGCTCTGGTCCCACGGCATCAAACAGGCGATTTTCGGAACCCAGTTCTATCTAACCCCCGCAGATGAAGTGGACGGGGAATTTGTGCCGCCTGAGATTTACTTTGGCCCGCAGCCGGAAAACGGCGATGTCGGCAGCAAAACCAACCTCATCGGCCAAGTGCAGCTCGACAACATTCCACCAGGCCACTACTATATGCTCGTGTGGACGGTCTATAACTGGCTCTCTGTTTTCCAATCCCCCGACAGCACAGAACCGCTGCTGATCACCATCGAGGAAGGCGATCAACTGGAGCTAGGCGTCCTCTACTCCAACTGGCCGTAATTGGGAAGGATGAGGGATGAAAACTCTGTCACCCCGTAGGGGTCTTTCCGCTCTGGTGGCATTGGCAGAGAGATGCCTACGGCATGACAGACTCGCGTATTTCCCTCATCCTTCATCCCTTCCGCTGGCGGTTGCCTAGTCCACCCAAAAACATTTGCCGCAAGAAGCCTGAGGATTCGGCCTTCGCTACAGGTGCATCGGGCTGCTCTTCCCAATTCTTGAGAATGACCTGCGTCTCCCAACTGCTGCGCGCCTGCACAGCTTCTGTCAGCGCCGCTAAGAGTGGATGCACAGTGACCGCTTGAGTATTATCAGATTTTATGGTATTTTCAGCATCATTTTCCAATAAAACCTGCCATTCCGCCAACTCTTGTCGCATCTTCTGCAACTTTAGCACGACACTTTGCTTGTTGGCTTGCAACGCAGCGAAAAGGGCCGCAGCATCGCCACCTACATCGGTCGCCTCGGCGAAGTGCCGTCCAGCCAGGCGTTTGGCCTCGCGCCAGCCTGCCCCGCTTGCACTCGACCGCATCAGCGCCGCGGCCAGCAGCATCGGCAGATGCTCGACGCCAGCCATCACCCCGTCATGTTCGAGCGCATCCACAAAGAGGGGGGTCGCGCCCACCCGCTCCACAAAGTCGCTGGCAAGCTGCAATGCCGCCGGGTCGGTCTTAACACCCGCAGCCAATGCAAAGACGGCTTTTTCAAAGAGATCGGGCCGCGCGCTTGGCGTTGCGCCGACACCCGTTATCACTGCATGACCCGCCACAAAATGCACGCCATCGGGCAGATGCTTGGCCCCCTTCTCAATCGCAGGCAGCAGCAGGCTGCCAATCGCAAAGATCAACGTTCCCGGCTTAACTTCCTCGGCCAAAAGCGGCAGCAGTTCCTCTAACTCATGCAAAGGCACAGCCAGCACGATCAATTCTGCGCCCGCGCACGCCTTAAAGAGATTCCACTCAGTCCGGTGTACCGCGCCCAGCTTGCGCGCCTGCTGCGCCACTTCCGGCTGTTTATCGTGGCCCACAATCTCGAAGTTGCCCGCCTCGCGCTGCAACCCCAGCCCCATACTCGTTCCGGTCAACCCCAAACCAATAATGGTAATAATAGGCTTTGTCATCTTTGCTCCCAGTTCACTCGCCAGATCATGCTTATACACCCTTCCCGGAAGCTTGAAGCTTCCGGGAAGGTTTTTCTTTCATTTTGTACAGCCGCGCTCAACGCCCCTCATCAGCATCCTGCAAGGCTGCTAGTAGCCCGCGTGCCTCATCGTCGCCCGCAACCAATGGCAAAGGCGTCTGGTGCTGGGCAATCAGCCAGCAGCTCAACGGGCTGCATCCCGCCCGCGCCGCCCATGCTGCACCGATGGCAGGATGCTCACGCTGCACATAGAGCGCATAGCGCCATCCATGCGCCGGGTCAGGTGATGCCCAACTGTGGGCCATGCGTGGCACAAGCGCAGCCGCCAATACCAATGGCCCGCGCAGCCACAGCCCAATCTGCACCCCGCCCTGTGCCGCGGCCACTTTGCCACAATCATGCAGCAAGGCCGCAACCGCCAAATCGGGATGATGCCGGCCCGCAGCCCACAGCCGTTCTAGCACATCCAGGCTGTGACGCTGTGCGTCAAGGGGCATCTCCATAAACAACGGCAGCGCAGCTATTGGCAGCACCCTCGCCACCTGCTGCCGCTCCTCCGGCGTGACCGTCGCGCGCAGTCCTCGCCAAAACTGTCCCAATCGATAGAGAACTCGCGCCCAAATCAGGGGTGATACCACATTCATCAGCAGCACTCACAGGCAGCAGCGCGTATCACACATTGAGCAGCATCTGCATAATGGCATTGGCAGGCACACGGATCACATTAGGAGCCAGGAAGACAACGGCCATTAGGATCAAAAATCCATAGCGACTTAACTGCATCTGCAAATTGAAATTGTCACCTGGCAGCAGCGCAAAGAGTACATGCGAACCATCCAGCGGCGGGATGGGGATCAGATTAAAGACAAAGAGCAGGACGTTGATCTGAATAAAAAAGAGCAAGAAGTTAAAAACCAGCTCACTCTGTACAAATCGTATGGCAAATGCGGCGATGACAGCCAAAAGCAGATTGCTCAAAGGCCCAGCCAGCGACACAATGATCGAACCAAGTTTGCGGTCAATGGTAATGTTGCGCGGGTTCCACTGCACCGGCTTGGCCCAGCCGAAGCCAACCAAGAAAATGAGGAATGCGCCCATCACATCAATGTGAACCAGGGGATTGAGCGTATAACGCCCCTGACGCCGCGGCGTCTCATCGCCCAATGCCACGGCTGCGGCGGCATGGGCAAACTCATGAAAAGGCAGCGCCACAAAGATAATTGTCGCCACAGCCAAGAGGCGGGGCAAACTCAGCAAGCGACTCCCCCCCACTGCCCCCGCCACCAAGCCATAGAGAAGTAATACGCCGACCACAATCATTGCGATCTGCTGGTTGCGGGTCAGTGTGGCCCACCGTTGGCCCAGGGAACCAAAATTCATACAGGTAACGTTCCTTTTGAAAGCGACTCGCCTCTAGAGCGGACGCACCAAATCGACAATAAGTTTGGAAAATTATAGCACGTTCGGGGGGAGATTCCTTAATCTGTTATGAACGACTTTCTTTGGGAATCCTTTTGTTCTCCACTTTCAATCAGGGGCAGAGTTGCCAATCGACGCGCCGCGGACTATGATCCCAACCTATGACCGTTCCATCGAATCCCCAGCCGAATCCGCAGATGAATTCCCGGCAATCCCTATCCGCCTGGTTCACCCAACCACGCGCGCGCCTGATCGCCGCGCTGCTAGGAACCTTGATCATCGCAGTCGCTCTTTACATCCTCCAGGCACAGCGCAACACGGTCGCACTTGGCCCCCAGCGCACTGTCGAGACCATCAACCCCAAAATGGGCATCCACACACGCCTCACCGATGAAGTCGAAGCGGTGAAGATCAAACGCACGCTGGAGATGGTGCGCGAGATGGGAGCCCCGTGGATCGTCGAGTACTTTCCGTGGGCTTATGTCGAGAGCCAGCCGGGACGTTTCGACTGGACCCACACCGATCTCGTCATCGACCATGCCGAACGCCAGGGATTGCGCGTGATTGCACGCTTGGGCTTTGTTCCCGAATGGGCGCGCCCTGCCGAGAGTTCGCCCCTCTATCTGGACGAGGATCGCTTTGTTGATTTTGGCCGCTATGCCGCCGAATTTGCCACGCGCTACGCCGGTCGCGTGGACTATCTGATCATCTGGAACGAACCGAACCTGGCCCTGGAATGGGGCTTTGCTGCCGTCGAGCCGGCCAAGTATGTGACCATGCTCAAGACGGTTTACCCGATGGTGAAGGCGGCAAACCCCGACATGCAAGTCCTGGCGGGCGCGCTGGCTCCCACCCTTGCCCCACCCGGCAGCCCCGATGGCATGAACGACCTCGATTATCTACAGGCCATGTATGATTTGGGCGCGGCGGATTTCTTTGACATCCTTGCCATTCACGCCTATGGCTGGTATTCCGATCCAGACGAACCCGCCGATCCGGCAGTGGTTAACTTCCGGCGCGCCGAGCTGCTGCGGGCGCTGATGGTCGCCAATGGCGATGAGGCCAAGCACGCCATGATCACTGAGGGAGGCTGGAACGATCATCCGCGCTGGACGCGCGCTGTGCGTCCGGGTCAGCGCATTGACTACACCCTGCGCGCCTATCAAGTGGCGCAGGAGGAATGGCCCTGGCTCGATGCGGTCGCGCTCTGGGCCTTCCGCTATCCCTGGGACGCCAAGAGCTATCAGGATTACTATACCTTTGTGCGTACCGACTTTGAACCCAAGCCCATCTACGAAGAAGTCCAACGCTATGCTCGGGGCGAGAAGGTTGCGCCGGGAGAAGTCGTGCAAGAGGCAACCAGCCCAGAGGCGCCGCCCGCCGAGGGCCAACCATGAGCCGTCGCGTCCGCTTATTCGTGGGTTTGCCAATCCTGATTGTGGCGGGGCTGCTCCTCCTCTTTTTGCTGCGCGGGCCGGAATCGACACGCCTGCTGACTCGCCTTTTTACGCGCCAAGATGCAACATGGGTCCAGATGCAGACGCGCAACCGTTGGCGTGTGGGCATGGATCCCAGCTTTCCCCCCTTTGAACATCTGGACGACAGCGGCGTGCCGGTGGGCTATGATGTGGATTTGGCCGAGGCAATTGCCGCAGATTGGGGAATGCAGGCCGAAATTATCCCTATCGGCTATGACAGCCTGGTCGATGCGCTCCAGGCGGGACGCATCGACAGTGTCGTCAGTGCGCTGCCCTATGACCCGCGCGCGACGCGTGACGTCGCCTTTTCCGCACCTTACTTTGATGCCGGTGTGCGTCTGGTCGTGCGTGCCGGTTCTCCCATTACCTCAACCGCCAGCCTCCACGGCAGCCATGTGGCGGTAGAATGGGGCAGCATGGGGGATATGGCAGGGCGACGTATCGAACGCGAGGGGATCACGCTGCAACTTATGCCCTACGCCACCCCCGACGAAGCGGTCGATGGCCTGCTCAATGACCCAGCTGTTGATGCCCTTCTGATTGACCAGGTAAGCTTGCGCCAGGCACAAGGGCAGGGCGCGCGCATTGTGGCTGTTGGCCCTGCGCTGGAAAGCAACCCCTATGTCATCGCGTCGCCCCTGCGTGCCCATGATCTGCAAGATCGTATTGCTGCCACGCTCGCGCAATTTGCGGGTGACGGCACACTGGCCGATCTTGAGGCGCGCTGGTTTGGCCCGCTGCCGGAGGGTATTGGGCCATAGCTGCATGGAATAAAAAGCACAGTAGCAGACCGCAAGAGTGCTATAATGACAAAATCTACTCACCTGCCCAAGAAAGGTCGTATGGCGTGTCACCTGTTGCTCCCTTGCCCCCTGAAGCCCTTTATCAATCCTGTACGCTCGATCAGCTTGACTTTACCACTACGGATGAGTTGGAGGTGGAGGTCGAGTTCATCGGTCAAGATCGCGCCGTCAAAGCGCTGGAGCTTGGCATCACCATTCCACGCCAGGGCTATAACATCTTTGCGCTCGGCCCCAGCGGAACCGGCAAACATGCCCTGGTGCGCCGCTTGGTAGAAACACGCGCCGCCGCTGAAGCACCACCCGACGATTGGTGCTATGTCAACAACTTCCAACAACCCTACATCCCTCATGCGCTGCGCTTACCCCCTGGTACGGGCAGAACACTCCAGCAAGACATGGAGCGGTTGATCGAAGAACTGCGTACCGGCTTATCATCTGCCTTTGAGAGCGAAGAATATCAGACGCGCCGCCGCGTGCTTGAAGCAGAATTTAATGAACGCCAGCAGGAAAGCCTCAAGGCGCTGCAAGAGCAGGCGCGCGGCAAGGGGCTCACCCTCCTGCGTACCCCGGCTGGACTCGCCTTTGCACCCCTAAAAGATAACGAGGTGATCCCCCCGGAGGAATTCCAAAAATTGCCGGAGGAGGAACGGGAGCGCGTCCAAAAAGAAGTAGAGGCACTGCAAGAGGAACTGCAAAAGGTCATGCTGCAAGTTCCCCGTTGGGAACGCGAGTTTCGCTCGCGCCTGCGTGAGCTTGACAACGAGATCGCCACATTGGTGGTCAACGATGTGATGGATGACCTGCTGGAGAAATATAAGACATTGCCCAATGTCCTCGAATATCTACAAGCGGTGCAAAAGGATGTGGGCGAGCGTGTGGAAGATTTCCTACGAGATCCCGATGCCAAGCCCGAAGCAGGACAACTCAATCTCGCCATTCCCGACACAGCCAAGCAGACACCGGCCCTGCGCCGCTATCAAGTCAATGTCTTGGTCGATGCCGGCAACGCCAGCGGCGCGCCGGTTGTCTATGAGACCAATCCCTCCTATCTCAACCTGGTTGGGCGCGTTGAACAAATGGCGATGATGGGCGCGCTCATCACCGATTTCACCTTGATTAAGCCGGGCGCGCTCCACCGCGCCAACGGTGGCTATCTGCTGCTGGATGCCGACAAGGTTCTGACCAGCCCTTACGCCTGGGAAGGGCTAAAACGGGCGCTCCAGTTTCGCGAGATTCGCATCGAGTCTCCTGTGCAGATGATGAACTTGAGTAGTACAGTATCGCTGGAACCGGAACCGATTGCGCTTGATGTCAAGGTCATTCTGTTAGGTGAACGCCAGATCTATTATCTCTTAGCCCAGGCTGACCAAGACTTTTTAGATCTCTTCAAGGTCGCGGCGGACTTTGACGACGAGTTTGTGCGCGATGCCGAAACAACACGCCAGTATGCCCACCTCATCGCCACCATCGTTAAGAAGGAAGAGTTGCTGCCCTTTGACCGTTCGGCAGTCTGCCGGGTGATTGAACACGCCGCACGCCTGGTCGAAGATCGCGAACGAGTAACCGCGCGTATGCAGACCATCGTCGACTTGCTCCAGGAATCTGACCATTGGGCGCTCGCTGCCGGCGCAACCGTGGTCAGCGCCGAACATGTGCAGAAAGCGTTGGATGCCCAGGTCTATCGCAACGACCGTATCCGCGAGCGCATGCAGGAACAAGTCTTGCGCGAAACGATCTTAATTGACACCGACGGGACAAAAGTTGGCACCATCAATGGGCTGTCGGTCATCAGCATGGGAACCTATGCCTTTGGTCGCCCCTCGCGCATCACCGCTACCGTCAACATGGGCACTGGGGATGTCGTCAACATTGAGCGCGAAGTGAAGATGAGCGGCCCATTCCATGACAAAGGCGTGCTCATCCTCTCCAGCTTTCTACGTTCCCGCTATGCCCAGGAACAGCCGCTTTCGCTCGATGCCAGCCTGGTCTTTGAACAATCGTACGGGGGCGTGGACGGAGACAGCGCCTCGTCTACTGAACTCTATGCGCTGCTCTCTGCCATCGCGCAAGTGCCTGTCAAGCAGTCGCTCGCCGTCACCGGCTCCGTCAACCAGCTAGGGCAAGTCCAGGCAATCGGCGGCGTCAATGAGAAGATCGAAGGCTTCTATGACCTCTGCAACGCGCGTGGTTTGACGGGCGATCAGGGTGTGTTAATTCCAGTCGCCAATGTCAAGCACTTGATGCTGCGCCATGATGTGGTGGAGGCAGTGGCCGCGGGCCGCTTCCAGATCTACCCCATCACGACAATTGATGAAGGCATTGAAGTGTTGACGGGCATCCCCGCTGGAGCCGCCGACAAGCAAGGGCGCTATCCCACAGGGACCATCAACCGCATGGTATCCGACCGTCTTGCGGAACTCGCCACCAAGCGACGCGAGTTTGATGCGGCTGTTGGCGAAGGAATGGAGGAGAAGCCTAAATCCCAGCGCAAGAAGAGTACAACGAATGAGAGCAGCAAGGGGGTCAGCGCATGAACGAAGCGACTCCCCAACGGCAGAGCAGGCGAATCGTCGTGGCGCTCGATGCCTCATCCTACAGCTTGGCGGCGCTGCGCGCCGCGGCAGAGGTCGCCGCGCTCCTGGATGTTGATTTAGAGGGGCTTTTTATTGAGGACATCAATATCCTGCGCCTCTGTGGCTATCCCTTTACCCAAGAGATCGGCTCCTATACCGGCGCATCTCGCCATTTGGAAAACGCTGCGGTCGAACGGCAGTTACGCACGTTGGCGGCAGTCATTCAACAGGCCATGAGCCAGGTGGCCCTCAAAACGCCCGTACGCTGGAGCCTACAGGTGCGGCGCGGGCCGGTGATCGACGAATTGCTCGCCGCAGCCCAGGATGCCGACCTGATGAGTCTAGGTCGTTCCGGTCAAGGGCGACGCAATACGCTTGGCTCAACGGCGAGCGCATTGGTACAGAAAAGCCAGCGCCCCTTGCTGCTCTTGGGTAAGGATGGTGCACTCGTTGACCCGCTGACCGCGGTCTACACCGGCAGCACTACCTCGCAACGCGCCCTGCAATGGCTGGCGACGCTGACCCAATATAATCCCCGCCCTGTCCGCGTGATCCTGGTTGTGCGCCCGGATATGCCGCGGGCGATCCCAGAGTTGGAAGCCGAAGCGCGCGCCATTCTTGGCGATCTCCCTGTGGAATTTTTCACCGTACGCTATGGCAATGTCTTGATGACCCTGCACGCCCACAATGGCGGCACGCTGGTGCTGCCCAATGAATATACCGCCCTGGTCGCCGAACACCCAGGGCCAATCATCCTCGTACCGTAAAGTCGTTAAGTGCCGGCTTGGATAGCCCAATCTGTAGAGTTTGGGTTTTGGAGTGCTTCTGCTGTTTCATTCGGATGATCAAGCGAGGAGGGTAACGGTTATGGCAGTTCAGGCAGGGGCTCCGTCTCAGGTAGAACTCTCAGACACGGGTGTCACCTATTATCGATCCGATGGAATCACGCGTACAGTCGTCTGGAATGATCTGCATGCCGTCTTCATCGCCACGACGGACGAAGGCCCGTTTGATGAAGATGTCTGGTGGATTCTTGTAGACTCCGACGGGCAATGTCTGATCCCGCAGGATGCAAGCGGGGAAGAGGAGCTTTTCCTGCGCCTGCAAGCACTCCCCGGCTTTGACAACGAGGCATTCATCGCAGCGATGGGTTCAGTTGAAAACCGCCAGTTTCTCTGCTGGCAGCGCCCCTCTGCGGGCAATGTGAGGTAGATACTTAATCATGCCATTCCGTGAAAGCGAATTCATCGACTTCAATACCGGAACGGTCAAGATCGCGCCCATGCGCTTGGCGATACTGCTCCCGCGCCCCCTACAGCTTGCCGACAAGATTCGCCTCTTTCAATGTCGTATCGATGTGTGGAATTTGGGCGTTGCTGTGCAAATGCTAAAGACCATCGAGGCGAACGAGCCCCCCTCGATTTGGTCCCATGCCGCCTATGGCTTGATCGCGATTGGATGCTCCTATTTTGAGATGATTGGCAAAACACTCAATCCAAGCTCCCAAAAGCTCAAAACGGCAGGTACGGATTTCAACTATGGCTTTTGTGATGTATATGCAGAGCACGCACCATCCTCTGGAAGCTACGACGATGCCCATCTGCCCCTCGTCAAAGAATTTCGTGATCGAGTACACAGCGGGATCTATCACCTTGGCGGGACAAGGAGAGGGCTATGGATTCACAATGAGCCGAACATTTCAGACAAGGACTTTGACGTAGTCCAGAAATTCCCGGCGGATCCATTGCGTGATAAATACTATGTGAATCCTCATTCGATGGTACGCACAATCGTCGATCACTTCCCCACTTTCATCGAGCGGCTCACCGATCCCAGCGCGACCTATGACCCCATGCGCCAAAAATTCCAGGAATTCCTGAGCGATTTCCGCGAGGCTTGATGCTATGACCCTGTAAAGTCCCTTCCTCCACACGATAGCAGTATATCGCTGCGACTCTATGTTTCTTTCTTGATGGATTCAATGTAAACTGAGGAAGCCTGTCAGCAAAGGGAAACCTCTATTTGGCATTTGCTGACAGGCAAGCGATACCTGTAAGGAGGAGCAATTGAACGCGATAACAGTGAACGAAGCCAAGCGCGATCTTGAACGGTTGATTGAGCAGGTTATTGCCAATGCAGAACCGACGATCGTAGTCACAGAGAGTGGACAACAAGCTGTATTTATGTCCCTCGATGAATACAACTCGTGGAAAGAAACTCTCTATCTACTCTCAAATCCAGCCAATGCAGAGCACCTTCGCACCTCGATTGCGGAGGCACAGGCAGGTCGGACCGATGAACGAGAGTTGTACGACGCGTGAGGCTTGTATTTACACCCTCGGCCTGGGATGACTATCTATGGTTCCAAGAGAATGATCGCAAACTTCTCAAGCGTATCAATCAGCTTATCAAGGACGTTATGCGCTCACCGTTTGAAGGAATTGGCAAGCCAGAACCCTTGAAAGCGGAACTGGCGGGCTACTGGTCGCGGCGTATAAATGATGAGCATCGTCTAGTTTATGCCGCGACCGCCACAGAAATTCTCATCATCGCCTGCCGCTATCACTATACCAAATAGACCCCAAATAGACCACCGATAGGTTCTCTACCCCAGCACCGCCGCCGGATCGCCCAGCAGCAAGAGCAGCCGCACCACTTCTTCGCCATTCGCAATCGTGACAATCGCAAAGGTCCCTGGCAGTTCTGCCCCCCACAAATCAGCGGGGAAACGCTCGGCCAGCGAGGGACTAAAATAGACAGAGACCGTTGCGCCCGGAAGTTCAGCAGGGAAATAGCTGCGTACCGGCTGGCGATCAGTTGGCGCAAAGCTCTCGCCTAATGCCAACGCTTGCGCGCCGGTAACACCGCTGCCCGGTGTCCATGCGCGGTCCATCCACCCCACATTGCCATTGATAAAGAGCACTGCATAGACACCGTCATAGATCGTGGCCTGTGTTTGGCCCAACGTGGCCCCCAGCCCGCTGACACTGTGCGATGCATCCCAATCTGCCTGCGACAGCCCCAGCCCATTCGACCCATAGCGCACAACCGGCGTTGGCGTTGCTGTGGCAGGAGCAGTGGGGGTCACATCGGGCGTAGGTGTGGGCGTGGCCCAGCGTCCAACGCCATCGACCATCGCCTGTACCTGCGCCTGGCGCAAGGCATATTCGCGGCGGCTGTTGCCGGGATGGAGTGCGAAAGTAGCATACCCTTCCTGCAGCAACACCTCGTTGACGAAGCGCTCCCCCGGCAAGAAGACATAGCGCAGCAGCGCGCCGGTTTCATCCGTGTCAACCGCATCCGGCTCGATAAAGACAATCTGATCGCCCACCAATTGGGCATTGCGCTGTTGCGCCGCCAGCCCCATCGGCTCATTCAACGCCGGTGCATCCACCATCAAATAGCGCACAATAAAGCGTTCCTCGCCCAGCGCCACCTCAATCATATCGCCGCTGATCACCTTTGTCACCAATACTTGAATTCGCCCAAACAGTAACGTGGGCGTGGGCGACGGTGTCTCGGTGGGGGTTGCGGTTGGGGTGGGCGTCTCGGTCGGCGAAGGGGTTGGCGTCGGTGTTATGGTCGGCATCGGTGTGGCTGTGTCCGTGGGTATTGGCGTCGGTGTATAGGAGGGGGTCGCCGTGGGAACAGGAGTAGAGGTAGGGGTGGCTGTCGGTAAAACCAAAGGCTCCTCTTCGGCAGGAAAGAGCAATATCCACAGGATCAGGATCAAAATCAGCACCCCAATGATGATGCCGATCCACATGAGCCCCTTTAGGACTTTTTGACCGATGCCCGGCGCACTATCTGCTGCCATGATGCGTGCTTCCGTGTCGTAGTGCCGAAAATTCTATTCTGTGCCCACTGTGGATGGTACCGTAATTCTGCCAAGCTGGATCATCTCATGGGCTGTTGTGTGACCATTCGCCTCAAGAACCGGCAGCCGAGTCGTGCCTGCGCTGGCTGTCGCATAGAGCCCTAACCATGTCGAATACTCGCCAGGGGGCAACCCCTCAGGCAGCAGCACAGTCATTTCGCTCAACACCTGGTCGCCTGCGGCCCAAACGCGCGTAGGGAAGCGCGTTCCTCCAGGCGCTTGGTCATAGCCCGCCACCCACGCGCCGTTGCTATCCAGCAGATGGACAAAAGCCGTATAGTCAACCCCCGGAGAGGCCACAGCCTCCCACAGCAACGTCACGGTCAGTGTCTCGCCAGCCGCGACGCTCTGTGCCTGATGCAGCCCCACCAGGCTAATGCTCTCGCCAAAGCGCACTGCAAGCGGCGTCAAGCCAGCACCAGCCACTTCGGGCTTTGACCAGGGCAGTAAGACAGCCTCCGCCACAACCACCGTTGTTATTTCGCTGCCCGCGCCATCCTGGGCAGGGAGAGGTCGCATTTGGGTATCCTGCGGGTCAATAAAGCCGGTGTACACCCGCGCCAAAAGAGGCAAGTGGGGATCAATGCGCTTCCGCACCTGTACGTCATAGGTGTCGGCATAGATCGCGCCAGGCTCCCACAAGCGCGTGGGATGCCGTCCCCACCCTGGGTGCGTGGTGACATTGCCCACCACGGCGCTCGTTTCATCCAGGAGTTGGACAAAGACCTCATAATCATGGCGCAAAGGCTGTGCTGTCGTCAAATAAAGGGTAATGGGAACACGATCCCCCGCATAGTATCGCCCGGTGGGAGCTTCTACACCGACAAGCTGGATCTGCTCACCATCAATCCCGTTGAATGTAATGTCAAGCGGCTGCGCGCTGGCGGGCAGCGCGGTCAATGCGCGCGGGGCTGCATAGCTAGCGGGGAATAGTACCGCTCCCGCATAAGTCGTCGCCCCCAGCAGAACCAGCAGCAGCGCCCCCCAACTTGCTCGCCGCACGAATCCAGGCAGAAAGCGCAGCCAGCAGGCCAACCCGATCACCAGGAGGATCACCACTGCGCTAATCGCGGGAAAAAAGAGCCGCCCCTGGCTGCCCGTCGCGCGGTTGACCCAGTAGATCACCAGGGCAAAGGAGAGACAGCTCCAGACGATGAGCAAGGCGCGCCCCGCGCGCCACGCAGCGGGAATCACCTGGCCGCGGTTCAGCCAGGGAGCAGCCACCAGCCCCAACAGCGCCGCGATGCTGACACCATCCAACAGCCTATAGATCCATTCGGGCAGAAGAATGTTAAACCAGCCAAAAAGCCCCCAAAATGAGTAGCGCAGCCCGCGGAACTCCAACCACCATTCATCCCACTCCAGCGGCTCGGTGCGCTGCCCGTTGATGCTGGTCAGATGCTCCAGCCCAAACCAATCGCCATAGAGGGTGAAGTTGCGCCAATACCACCAGCCTGCAATCAGCAGTGCGGGCAGCGCCACCGGCAGCGCTGCCCACAGCAGCACACGCCAATTGCGCCGCCGGTAGGCAATCGCCACGCCTACGCCTGCTGCCAATGGAAACAATCCCAGCCCTTGCAGCTTGCTCAGGGCAGCAATCCCCAACAGCGCGCCCAGGATGACCCATTCGCCTAGCTGCACCGCACGCTGATCCGCCACAGCCAGCAGTCGAACCAGCCACCACAGTACAAAGGCGCTGGCAGCAGTCACCATGATGTCATTCGAGCAGGAGGCGCTGATAAAGACAAACTGCGGAATCAGCGCCAATAGCAGTGGCGGCAGCAGGGCATAGCGCCGCGGCATCACCAAGCGGGCTGTTTGCGCCACTGCCCACAGCGTCAGCGCACCCAACAGCAGCGAAAACCAGCGCGCTACATGCAGCGCCAAATTGCTCCCCACCAAAGGTTGCGACGCGGCGCTGTAGAGCATCCGGTTTTTGTTGCCGGGGTAGAGCGGATCGCCCATGTTCGAACGCGGGTTGGTGATGGCAAGCTGCTCAAAATCGCTCTGGTCAATCCCTGCCGTCAGCCGCCCCACAATCCAGTAATAAAGCGGCGCCTGGCTGCCTTCCTGGTTCCACGGCCCCGTCGCTTCAGCGCCTTGCACAGGCAGCGGGTTGCCCTGGGCCAAGTGGCGGGCAAAGGGATAGTGATACAGCTCGTCGGGCGTCTCATAGGCAGGAACCGCCATGCTGTACCAAAAGCCCATCGCCACAAACAACGTGACGATCAGCGCCAAGCCAAACCGATCCAGCCAGAGCGCAAGCCCCTGCTGAGTCAGTTGGGTGGATGATGGGGTTGTGGCAGTAAGCGGAGAATCATGCTCCAACGTAGGTGTTCCCAGCGACATGACTCTATTATCGCCCAGCACCCTCCGTAGACCAATACGGAACCCACAGCGATTCTCCTGCCCCCTCGATGCCTTCGGCGCGGGTCACAGGCAGTTTTTCCAGGGTATCGGCGCGGTAGACCTGGAGGCTGATGCGATAGCGTGCGGCTTCTTGCGCGCTTTGAGGACGCGGCCACACGGTGCGCGGCAGTTCGCTGTATTCAACAATGGTCTGTCCAGGCTGCCAATAGATGGTGGGAATCGCGCCATCATAGGGTTCGCGCTCGGTCAGAGCCAGCACGCGCATACTCCCATCGGGCAGCACTTCCTCCAACGTCAACAGATACTTGTAATGGTCGGGCGTCAGTGCTAACGTCTGCCAATAGATTGTCACCGGCAAGCCCAAGTCGTCGCGCACCGGCTCACCCACCTCCAACCCCACCACCTGGATCAGATCGCCAAAGACACCTGTGATGGGCTGCGCCAATTCAGGCGGCAATCCCTCATAGACCGGAACCTTATCCAGATACAGGGTGCTGCTCAGCGACGAATGGCTAAAGTAGGTGATCTCTTGCACATTAAAGAGATTTTCGTTCATCCATTTCTCAATGCGCCGCTCCACATCCATATAAGGGTGCGTGTTGGAAACGATCAGCCAGACGCGACGATACTCCTCTGCCCACTTAGCGATCTGCGCCTCCTGCTCATCCCAGGGCACGCGACGCAGCAGCGGCACGCCAAATTGGCCCATGTGCGCGCCCTGTGCCTGGGCAGCGGGGATGGCCTCAATGTTGGTATAATAGGTGAAGATGCGCCAGGCAAAGGGCGATTTAACCAGCACGACATCACCCGGAGCCATGCGCCGGTCGAGATAGCCGCCGAGTGTCGTAAAATCGTCTTTGGCATATTCTTCCATCGTAAAATAGTTGTAGGAACTGTAGCCCATGCCCGCCAGCAGCAGCAAGGCCAAAACCCCCGCGCCCACTGCTGCCAATCGTCCCTGTTGAGCAATCAGAGCCAGCCCAGCCGCCACCAGCAGCAAAAAGCCGCCACCAATCAGGCTCATATGGCGCGCATCCATATAGGCCGGGTAGATCGACATTGCCACCAGCAGCATGACGACCGGCCCCGCGACCAGCGCAAGGGGCAGCCAGCCACCCGCGCGGATGCGCGCCCCACCCCACAGAGAGCGCACGACACCTAGCAATGCCAGCGCGCCAAAGACCAAATCCAGCCACCAGACACGTACGATGTTCACACTCTTGCCCAGGCTGAAAGCGTTGAGCAGGTCGGGAAAGAGAATTTGCCATTCGACGTCGCGGAAGTTGCCGCCGCCCCCTTGACGGATAACCACCGACCAATAGGCAAATGCGCCAACGCCCGCCCCTGCCAATAAGGCCCCCGCCAGCGCCAGCAGCGCGCCGCGACGGCTGCGCGCCCACAGCCATTGCGCCAACAAAAACGCATGAACCGGCAGCAGAAAAACGGCGTAATAGTGTGTGGTATAGAACATCAGCGCGCTGGCGGCATAGCCAATCCACCAGGCACGCGCCTTTTCCTCTGTACGGTCTGTGGCGCGCACCAGGCAGTAGGTACTGATCAACGCCAGCAGCGCCCACAGCGCATAGGGCCGCGCTTCCTGTCCATACCAAAGGTAAAAGGGACTGCCGGCAGCCAACAGTGCCGCCCACAGCGGCGCGCCCGCAGCCATGATCCCACGCCGCACAAAGAGGCGCGCAAAGCTCCAGACAGCGGGGACCAACAACGTCACCGCCATCACCGACGGGAAGCGCAGTACCCCCTCTCTCTCTCCTGCCAGGCGCAAAAGAATGCCCTGCATAATGAAAAAGAAGAAAGGATGCTGGTCATGGGTCACGTCAAATGTCAGCCCGTCGTAGAGATAGAGCCGCCCCAGGATCAAATCGATCCAACCCGATTCGGCGCGCTGAAGGCTCAAACTCTCATCCCACCATAGGTTCTTAGCATCCAATTGCCAAAGGACGCGACCAAACGCGCCCAAAATCAACAGAAGCAGCAACAGGCGTGCCCAAGCAGGCAAACGCACCGCTTTCGCTTTATGCAACACACTCATCCCCGAACCTCAACCGTCCCTAACTGTACATCCTGCCCTGCTGACGTCTCCACCGGCACGCCATTGGTCGGGTCATAGAGGCGTAGCGTAACCAGATAGGAGCCAGGGGGCAAATCTGCGGGCAGCAGCAGCGCCCGTTGATCCACCGCACCCGCGCCCACGACCCATTGTGAAGTGGGCGCAAACCAATTTTGCGGCACATAATCGTCAGCGATCAGCACCTGACCCTCCGCGGTCAGCAAGCGCAGGCTAAATTTGTACTCCGGCAGCGGCGCATCCACTTGCCAGCGTGTCGTCACCCGCAGCAGATCAGCAGCCTTCACCACCGGCCCTTCGATGGCTGCGCGCTCCAGCGTCAACCCTGCACCAAAGGGCAGTTCCATCTCCTGCTCCACCAATGGGCCGCGATCCAGCCCATAGAGTGTGACACGGACGCCGTTGTGGTAGGTGGGTGCGCTCGACCAGGCGTGCGTCGCCATCCACAGTTGGATCGGCCCCGGCGCGCGAAAATAGAGCAACTCCCATGCCCGGCTTGCCCCGGCAGTAAACTCCTGCAATGGCCCTTCTACCTGCTCGTAGCCTGCGTCGCCCAGAAAACGCAGGTCGTGGACAGGAGCCTGTCCGTGATAGGTGTCTTCATAGTAATGGTTAAAGACCAACTCTGGATTGGGGCCATCCACCAGCACAATATCGCCCGGCGCTTCATTCGTTCGGATGCGTATCGCTGCGCCATGATAGTCTGGCTTATGCAGGGTCGTGTCGAAATAGAGGCGGTTCAATGCCAGCCCATTGGCGGCAACCAGCCCCACAACAAGCAGGGCGGGAAGCAGACGCCAGGCCAACGCGCGGCTTGACCGCCCAGCCATGCCCTCGCCCCCTACGCTTCCCTGCGGTATCAGCGCGGAAATCCCAGCAGCGATGACCATCAGCCACGGCGCGGCGATGAACATGCTGTACCGCTCGTGGAAATCGGGGCTGCGCAGTACAGCGATGAAGATCAGCGCAAACGGCACCAGGCTCGCCGCAGCCAGCATCCCCCACGCGCTGCGATTTTGTCGCCACCAGACCACAAACCCCAAGAGCGCCATCAACAGATAGAAGCCCGCCAGCCAACTCTGCCAGGGCTGCGGCATGGGAAATCCCACGCTGTAGGCGCTGTGCATCATCCACGGCACTTGCCACGGGTCAAGCGGCTCACGCCAGCCCTGGAAGCCTAAAAAGGCGATCAGATTCCGCAGCCAGGGCGTAAAGAGCAGAAAAACGGCAATGCCATTAATGATCCAGCGGCGCGTGATGCGCCAACGACCTCTGCCCAGGCTCCAAATCGCCATAAAGACCGTCTGGGCAACCGGCACAAGAAAACCGAAATAGTGAAGATAAACTGTCGCCGTGGTCGAGAGAATATAGAGAATATCCACTTTCCAGCGTGTGGTTGGCCTGCCGGAGGGTGGGGGTGATGCTGCCTCTGCGCTTGTCTCCGGTGCAACCATTCGCCACAACGACCAGTAGGAAAAAAGGCTGGTCAGCAGGAGCCAGCTATACATGCGCGCCTGCTGTGCATACCAAACTTGAAAGGCATTGGTCGCCAGGAGCAAAGCCGCAATCAACCCCGTCACCGGTCTGCCCATACTCGCCGTCCAGCGATAGACCAGCGCCACTGCGACCACGCTCGGCCAAACTGAGAGATAGCGCAAAGCAAAATCATGCTCCCCTGCCAGCCGCAGCCAGCCGTTGAGCAGCACAAAATAGCCCGGCACATGCTCGACCGGCATCCGCTCAAGCATCTGGCCCAAAGGCTGCGAACTGCGCTGCAAGCTGATGCCCTCGTCTCCTTCCAAGCTCTGGAAGTCCAGATGATAAAGACGCAGGGCAAAGGCCGCCAACAGGAGAACAATGAGCAAAATACGCACGCTTGCCGCGTCAATCCGGGCAGGAGCCGCGGGACGGTCGCTCATTCGATCATTCATAGGGCCATTCATAGGACTGGGGACAGAACGATGGATAGGTGGAGGTGGGTGCGGGCAGCAAGCATACCAACATTGTAGCGTCAACCTATCCTGATACCAATTACAGGTCAACTTCGCCAAGCAACAGCCGGTCGGCGTCAATGACCACACCTGCACCCTGGATCGGCAGCCGCTCCCCATTCTCCCAATAATAGACACCCATCCACACCTTATAGCTGCCAGGGGGCAGCGAAGCGGGCAGCGCCACACGCCACGTTGACACGACCTCCTCCCCTGCATCCCAAATCCCCGTTGGATACTGCCCATCGCGCGGCTGGGCATCGCTCTGTGCAATGATTTCGCCCGGCGTCTGTTCGACATGAAGAAAGATCGTATAATCGCGCGCAGGGCGGCGCAGGGCAGAAAGGCGCAGCGTCACCTCCAGCCCCTCATCGCTGCGCGCCAGTTGATAGCTGTCAAGCGCGATCTCATCGCCAAAGTGCGCGGCAAGAGGTACAGCGTTGGGCAGTTCTGCGCGCTCTTGCAGCGGCACTTTGAGCGGGCCAACCAGCGTGCGGTCAGCAGAAGAATCGCCAATCAGCGCCCGCTTCCCTGTCAGCGGATCATACAAGCCCACCTCGATCCAATATCGCCCCGGCAGCAGTTCACCGGGCAGGCGCACAACCTGGCGAATGGGCACAATTTCATCCGTCTGCCAGAGCGGCGTCTCATAGCTGCCATAGCCCGGCATCAGATCATCTCCCGCCACCAACCCTTGATGATCATCCAGAAGATGGACGAAATAACGCCAGCGCCGGCGCGTGGTCTGCGCCGCTTGCCAAAAGCTGGTAATGCCCAGGTTAGCGTCAGCCATGAACTCGGTGCTGTCGGCACTGATCCCGCGCAACTGTAGCTCGCCAGCATAGAGATCATGAACAGGCCACATCGAGACGGACAACTGTGCCGGAAAGTTGAAATCATCAAAGTCCACTTCGCAGAGCGCGCCCGCCTCCTCGCCCAAATCCGTGGTGAAGGGCTGGGGCGTACATGCGCCCTGGATCTGCGCCACATCTGCCCTAGCCGGAGGCATTAGATAGGCCTTGTCGCCATCGATCAAGACAAGGGAAGTTGGATCAAAACGATAGCTGACGGATTCAACGCGCACACGCTCTGGATCGGCGGGCCACAGCAGAAGCACCCGATCCGATGATGGCTTGACAACCTCTCCATCGCCGCCAATGCCGCTTTGCAGACGGGCAACACGCGCCGCGGTCAGATAGGCGATGACCGCACGCGAATAGTCATTGAGCGGCACGATCAAGGGCTGATCGTTGGCATTGATGGCGCGGGCAATCGCCACATCGGGCCGGGCAAACCAATCGTAGTCATGCTTTGCCAGCGCAGGAGCCGCCACGCCAAACCAATCTACAAGACCCCAACCCGCCAGCAGCAGAGCCAGCAGCGGCCCAGCAATGCCCCAAGTCACCTTGCCCACAGTAAAGCGCAGCATCAGCCCCAATCCATAGGCCAGCCCCATGCCACTCAAGACCATGATTGGCACAAACGCGCCGATGACGCGCAGTTCGTGGGGCTGCAAGCGATCGCCGCCAATCAGATCGGGCAGCAGCATAATAGACATGGCTGCCACCATCAAGAGCATGGCGGGCCGGTATCGCCAGCGAAAGATGACAGGAAGGGAAAGAAGCAGCCCGATAAAAGGCAGCGGTAACAACAACGGGCGCGCCGCTTGATTATACTGCCCGGACCATTCGATGCCGAACATCAGCAACATGCCCGCCACTTTACGCAGGATCAAATTGCCCAGCCCGATATCGGCATAGACAGGGTTCTGCAACAGGCTTACGCTCTGCGCGCGCTCCCAAAAAGCCGTGGGGTATTGAGCAAAGAAGATCAGTTGAGGCAAAACGACAATCAAAGCAGCAAACCCCATCAGCAGAAGGCCGATAACATGCTCACGCATGCTTCTCCGCTCCGACTTCGGGTACTCCTGGCTGTGATTGTCACTGTCATCGTCACTGCTGCCGGAATCGCCCTTTCGGTTCTCTGCCCAAAGAACCACTCCCACGAAGACCAGCACGACGATAGGCAAGAAGCGCGCGGCAAGATAGGTATAGGCAGCGGTCCCCAGGAGAAGGCCGCTGATCACAAAGTCTCGCCGCGAAGCTGTGCGCCATGCACGCAGCAAAAAGAGGAAAAAGAGTGCGGAAACAAGCGGGAGCGTAGTAGCACGCAAGCCTGTACGTGCCAGTTCGCTGACAAGCGGGTTACAGGCCATGATAATACCGGCAAAGAGAGCAGCCCACAGGCGTTGGCGGCGAGGGTAGGGTCTGGCGACCTCTAATGCCAGCCAATAGGTTACAAGGGCAGCCAGCGAGAGAGAGATGGCACTGGCAACGCGCAGCGCGGCGACCGATGGCCCCAGCAAAGCGGTGGTTGCGGTCTGCATCCAGGCAATCAGAGGTTCAGGCGCGCTGGCGTGGGGAATCCAAAAAGGCACAATGCCATAGCGCAGCCAGTTCAGCGCCAGCCGGCCATTGGCAGCCGCATCGCGGTCAAGACCAGGCGGCACCTCTGCCAGCCAAATTAGGTGATAGAGCAGGGCCAGCATCAACACCAACCCGCCACCCGGCCAAACCCAACGATTTTCGACTTTCATGCAGCAATGAAGGCCCTGCCGTAAACCATCCGGCTAGTAAACAACGCCCCCTGAACGGGTCTAGGGTCGCCTAGCGGTAAGCCTCCTTCAGGGGGCGTTGTTTGGTAGCCCCGCGGCTTTAGCCCTGGGCGGCCTCGCGCCTGCGGTACATCAGGTATATATGTCAATATATCTCCTCACATCTTTCTCTCCACAGTGTACTATAAAGGGTTATGGCATCAATCATAAAAAAGGCTGGACAGCCAAAGCCATCCAGCCCAAAAGAAGAGGACGGATACTCGCAGCAACCGTTAGCGACTTGCTACACTCATTTCTTTAGAGAGCGATTGTCGCGAGAGATGCCCGCCATTCGCTGTGGCGACCGCGGCCACGACAATCCACAGCACGACCATGAACATCACACTAAAGATCAAGAAGGCCATCCCGATGATCGGTGGCGCGAAGACAAAGAGCGTGGTAAATATGTAACTCGCGTGCATGAGTATCGCTATCAGCAGGCTCCTGGTATGGTCATAGACCCATACCATCAGCACGCGATAGGCTGTCAGATTCGCAATCGAAGTGAAAAAGTAAAGTGAAAGAAGGAAGGCCAGCGAAAGACCTCCAGTGGAAGTGCGGCCTACCCACACCATTTGCAGCAAGTGCCACATTCCCCACAAGGCCCCCACGATAATTCCGGTCGATAGAATACCGTTATTCTGCCTCAGCCGCGGGATAGCAAACCCGGTCCAGCCGAGTTCCTCCACGAGGCCCCCTATCAGCCCCACCACGATACCGGAGAGGATGAGGCCAGTCTTGTCAACCGTAGTGAATAGACTGGGGAGAAATATTGGGGAAGTTAGTGAAAGCGCAAAGAGTGTTAGTGTGACCAGGATTGGAGCAGTCAAGATCGCGACCGCGTACCAACGAGCGCCGAGCCTCCATTTGACGAACCTCGACAGAAGCTCGCGCAAGCCCTTTGTGCCATATACGAGGCCCGTCAGCAGGAGACCTGCGACAGGGGGGCCAGCAAGCATGAGTGTGACCGCTGACATGAAAAGCGGATCGGCTTGCCAGTCGGTGCCGGAGAATAGACCTGAACCGCCCAACAAGAGAAAACCACCCCACGAGATGGCGAACGTGAGGGCGAAGTAGGTGAACACGGCGTGCCGCCTGATGAAAGCCTGAATGGTCGTCATAACATCCTCCTTTCTGCGGAGATCCCGTACAGGCTCATTGTGTGCCAAAACCATTCAGCCCAAAGGGAAGGTAAATACTCGCAGCAACCGTCAGTGACCCATGGCACTCATTTCTTTGGGGAACGGCTGCCGCGAGAGATGCCCGTGGTTAGCCACGGCGACCGCGGCTACAACGATCCACAGCACCGCTGCCCATACGAGGATACCGGTCAGGGTGTCCTCCCCTGTTGTCAGAGGCATGAGGATCAGTTGGCTGGCTACCAGACTCGTATGCATTAACATCGCGACGAGCAAGCTCTCAGTATGGTCGTAGACCCACACCATCAGCACCCTATAGGCTGGCAGCCAGGCGAAAAGGCGCACAAGCAAGAGGGCCAGCGGGAACGCTCCAGAGAAACTGTCGCTCTCCCAGAACAAAAGGAAGTGCCACGCGCCCCAGATCAGCCCCACGATGAGCCCGGTAGCCAGGATGCCATACCGCTGCCTCAGCATGGGAATGGCGAATCCTGTCCAACCTAGCTCCTCGAAGAAGCCGACCAGAAGCGCCATCGTGATGCCAAAGAGCAGAAGTGACGCCTTGTCGTCCGCCGTGAAGATGCCTGGAAGGAACGCAGGGGAGAGCAGCGCGAGCGCAAAGTTCACGGTTGCCGCCAAGAGCGGGGTAGCCAGGAGCGCCAGCGCGTACCAGCGTGCGTCCACCCGCCACCGGAGCAAGTGAGCAAGCAGTTCGCGCAGACCCGCTTGCCCGAAGACGAGGCTGATCACCAGCAGGCCCGCGATGCTAGGCCCGGCGAAGATCAGCAGGTACACAACCGGCCCCAGCGTCTCGAATTGCATTGTGGTCATCGGCAGGTTGCCTGGGCCGATCACGATGATGAAGCCGCCCCACGAAATGGCAAACACCAGCGCGAAGTAGGTCAGCAAGGGGTGTCGCTTGATGAAAGATCGGATAGCTGCCATGATCTCCTCCTTTTGAACGAGATCTGCGAACACTACACCAGCCGCCTCGCTGCGGGTCAATGGGGCGTGAGCTGTGGCACTCCGATACCCGAGGGCGGCTTACCAGTAGCCGCGGGCGCTGGGGCACGCAAGAGCGTCACAGCCAACAACAGCATCCAAAGCATGTAACCGTAGATGTTGATGCGTTCCCGCACCCCCATCCACGGCGTAGGTAGATTTGCCGCAATCCGCGGAACGTCTAAAAAGGCCAAGCCGCCAGTCACAATCAGAATTAGAATGGTCGCGTACGAATAGAAGCGGAACCACTTGCCATCTGCCGTGGCTCCGAACCCGATGATCATCAGGATCAAAAGCACTGTCACAACGGTCATCAGTAAATGTAACGTGTTGGTAAACGAGCCCACAGCCTCACCCAGGTTTAACTGGAAGAATGGCCCCATCAAATCAAGGATTCCGAGGCCGATCAGCAGACCTCCCGTGATACGCAGGCCGCGCTTTGCGAGCCCGCTGGGCGCGGTTCCCCAAACGCCCAATCCAAACGCGATTTCAAGTAGACTGTAGATGAAAAGAATCGGCAGTAAGAACGCTCTGGTCGGTGCTCCAATCCCCCGCAGCTCGCTGACGGATTGAGCCATGTAGCTGTAACCCTCCCAGCGCATCGCCGCGAGGATGTCGCTACCGACATAAAGCAGCGAAGCGAGGATACCGCAGATGAGCAAGATTTTGCGTGCCATCTTCTACTTCCTTCCTCTATTTCACTCTCTATCGACCAAGCACCGCGCCCCCTATCCAATAGACCCTATCCAATAGAAAAGCATACAACGCCAAGCCCCTTGTCGTAACCACTGCTAGACTGGACTAACACCTGGTCAGATGACTAGGTGTTCATCCCACTTTGCTTTGCAACCACTTCCCCGAATTAAGATGCATCCCACCACAGCCGTTTCGTTGCATGGGGTATCTTTGCGTGATATAGTCAACCGGCTAAAGTTACTGGAAGCTTTAAGTCTCGCGAAAAGGCGGCCTGAAACCGGTCGCCTGAACAATCCTGAATTATATCGCCTCTATGAAATTGCTTTTTGACCGCATTTACGGGCGCGCGTACTGGCTCGTTCTCCCCTTGCTGACCATTCCGGCACTGTGGCCCTTGCTGGCTGATGGGCTTCCCGCTCGTTTTGACCGGGGGCTGCACCTCATGCGGCTGGCCTGGCTGGATCAACATCTTCGCCAGGGTACGCTCTTTCCGCGCTGGGTGCCCGAAATGATGCTGGGCCGCGGCTACCCGCTCTTTAACTTCTATGGCGCGGGCGTCTACTATCTGACCGAAGCATTGCACCTGCTCGGTCTGAGCCTCTATGATGCGTCGGTCGCAACCCTGATCATCCTCATGCTGCTCGCGGGCTTTGGCATGTACCTGTTCGCCCGCGATATCTTCAGCCAACCGGGTTCCGGCATGCGGGCAGCGTGGGCGAGTCTTGTGGCGGCGATTGCCTATGTCTACGCGCCCTATTTCTTGACCGTCAACATCTACCAACGGGGCGCAATTGCGGAAGCAACGGCCCAGGCGCTCATGCCGTGGGTGCTGTGGAGTGTGCGCCGCATCTTCACCAGCCAAGCGCCTGGTCTATGGGCGATGATCCTGGCGCTGTTGCTGGCGACGCTGGTCTTTAGCCATACGTTGATGCTGCTGATCTTCCCTCCGCTGCTGGCGGGCTATGTCCTCATTCAGTGGCTGCAAAATGGACGTCAAAGGCAAGCGCTGGGCTGGGCAATTGGCGGCCTGCTGCTGGCAATCGGCATCAGCGCTTTTTTCTGGCTGCCCCTCATCCTGGAGCGCGAGTATCTGGGGAAGCATGCCTTTAACATTGTGCGCGGCGCATTCCTGCCACGCAGCATGTGGACATGGGAAACCTTTGTCGCCGACCAGTGGCTCTATACCTACGAGCGACCCCCGCGGCTGGCGCTGGTCCCGTTGCTGCTGGGGGTGCTGGGCGCGGTACTCACCCTGATACACAGGCGCACTTGGGAAACTTGGTATCTGCTCATCAGCGCCATTGTCGCGGGTGCGCTGGTCGGAGCCTGGGCGCGCCCGCTCTGGGCCGGCAGCGAAATTTTGCTTTCGGTGCAATCACCCTGGCGTCTGCTCACCCTGATCACGCCCGTACTGGCGATCTTTACAGGCGCGCTTGTGGCCTATCTGCCCATCAAGCCCTTGCGCGTCGTCTTTGCCGCCAGCCTCATTGGGCTGATCATCTATACGACCTTCCCACGGCTGGGAGATGTTCCGCTCTTCTCCAGAACCGATACAGTTCTATCACCACAAACGCTTGCCCAACTTGAATATGAACAGGGAGTCGAGACAGGCGGCGAAGGCAGCACCTTTGTCCTCGAGTTCCGCCCCCGCTGGGCCAGCCGCACGCTGCTCTTTACCGACCCGGCGAATCTCACTGCCCCTCCCCTGGAATTGCAGCCCACGCAGGCCAATGCCTACGCCACAACATTGAATGTGACCAGCGCAGAAGCCGCGCCCTTGCGCTTTAACCGCTTCTATTTCCCAGGCTGGCAAATACGCCTGGCAGATGGCACGCTCTTGCCCACCTATCCCAGCACCAATCTGGGCTTATTGACAGTGGATCTGCCCGTTGGCAGCCACCAGCTAACCCTCACCTGGACAGGCACACCGATCCAGCAGATCGCCGCCCTCCTCAGCCTCATTACACTGGCGCTGCTGGCTGGAATTTGCTGGTGGCAAAGAAGGCGCAGATTGGCGATCCTCCCGGTGGCACTGTTGGCGTTCGGGCTGGCTGCCACCTTCTCGCGGCCCGCGCTCGCCCCTGTACAAGCACCCGCCGAACCCATCGAGGCACACGGCATACGCCTCTTAGGCTATCGCTTGCAGCAAAGCGACCCCACGCGCATCACTCTCTATCCCTCCTGGTATGTGCTGTCGGGCGGCCCCAATGCCAACCTGCAAGCGCGCTGGCAGCTACGCGATGAAACCGGCGCGGTGCGTTCTGAAATCGTCTCCGCGCCCTATTTCAACGCATCGTCGCCCCGCAGTTGGCCCCCCGGCACGCTGGTAGAGGATGCCTACGCCATTCCACTGCCGCCCGAACTCCCCACAGGCTCCTATGAAATTGTGCTGCAACTCGAAGCAGACGGCTCAGCTAGCCCATCATCCCGAATTGGCACAGTAACGCTTGCGTCACCCACGCCCCCACAACTCGTGGAGATGATCGCGACGAATGCCCTCTTTGACGATGAAATCTACCTCGCGGGCTATGCGACCGCGCTGGATGATCAGCCGCAAGCCGCCACAGACGGAGCGACGCCCGTCCTCAATGCGGGTGATGTGGCGCGCTATCAACTCTACTGGCAAGCGACGAAAACACCGGCGGAGAACTATCACAGCTATATCCACCTGATTGACGCGACGGGCCATGCCATCTACCAGAGCGACCAACTCCCCGGCCCCTGGTTCCGCCCACCCAGAGCATGGGATCGCTATACGTTGCAGCAGGATACACATCGCCTGCGTATCCCGCCGGATGCGCCTGGAGGTCTCTATTGGCCGGTTGTCGGTCTCTATGAGATTCGACAGATGGACAGGATGGCAGTGTCGGTAGATGGGCAAGCCGTGGAAGGGGATGTTTTCCGCTTGCCCCCTGTCAAGGTCGTGGGCGCGCCAGCCAATCCCACCACAGTTCATGCCGCACAGTTTGATGATGGCTTCCGGCTGCTGGGCTATGACCTCCAACTTCCAGAAGGGGGTCTGCACCCCGGCGCGTCCTTCCAAGTCACGCTCTACTATCGCAGCGATGCCAAGAGCGGCAAGGACTATACACGCTTTTTCCATCTCTATAGCTCAGAACTGGGTTTGGCCGCGCAAGCCGACAGCCCGCCACAGGCCGGGGTCAATCCTACTCAGTCGTGGATACCAGAGGAGACGGTGATCGATCCCATCACGCTCCAGATCGCAGATACAGCCACACCAGGCGAGTACCAATTGTTCACCGGATTTTATGATGCCCAAGCAGGCGGCGCGCGCCTAGGGGTACAAGATGAGGCAGGCCAGCCATTGCCTGACGGTGGCGTGATCCTGGGAACGGTGACAGTCCACGCAGAAGGCGAGTGAGTGCGTCCTCTAACCCGCCAAATAAAGCCGTTCATGCGCCGCGGCGATCCCTTCCCAGGTGAACGCCGCGCTCGCCGCGGCTGCATTCTCGCGCAATGTCGCCAGCAATACTGGGTCGCGCACCAGACGCAGTACCGCGGCTGCGGCTGCTTCAACATCCCCCGGCGGCACATAGAGCAGGTCGCGTCCCTCTACCAATTCGGCAATGGGCGCGCTGGGTGTCGTGGTGACAATGGCGCAGCCATGCACCAGCCCCGCCATCAACGTCCCCCGGCGCAGGCTTGCCCCATCCAAATAAGGCATGAGCAAGAGGTCACAGGCGGCGAGATCGGCGCTCACCTCGGCATCCGGCTGATGCCCCGTCCACGCCACCCGATCCGCCAGCCCATGCGCTTGAATGGCCGCCTCTACCTCCTGCAAGTAGGCATAGTTGCTGGGGTCGCTGGCTCCCACTTGCTCACCGATCATCAACAGATGCAGCGTGGTCAAATCTGGCAGCAAGCGCGCCACCGTCTCCACCAAATCCAGCCCACCCTTAGAGCGGTTGAGAAAGCCAAAATAGCCGATGACCACATCCTCATCGCCATAGCCGCGCGCGGCGCGGCGTGCCTTGCGTTCATCGGAGGTGAGAAAACGCGCCTGGATATTGCTGCCGATGGGAATGGCGGCAAGACGGCGCGCGATGGGTGCAAGATAACGTTCGTCGCCCGCATTGGTCGTGATGGTCAAATCGCAATCGCGCGCGGGCCGCTCTGTCACCCAACGCCGCAGCCGCGCCCCTGCCTTCGGAAAGAGATAGGGAACCAGCAGATCATGATAGGTCCAGGCTGTGCGTATCCCCTGCCGCCGCCACCAGGCAGGGGCAAGATTGATCGCAGGGTGCATCTGAAATGCCGCAGTCTGATACTGCACATGCACCCAATCCGCCCCTATTCTCCTACCCCACTCTACACCCGCCCCCCAAACATTCCAGCCCCAACGCCCCATCACGGGATAAACCGTCACCGAGCTGGGTGGAGAAATGCGATCTTGTGGATGACGATCCGGCTCCCTCCCCAAGCTGGGGAGGGCTGGGGTGGGGTTGCCCCTCGCTGCGCGACTTGTCAACACACTCACCTGCCAGCCACGCGCACCCAAAGCCGCGGCGAGTTCAGCGGTATACGCGCCCACGCCACCAGGCATAGGCGGATATTCACCTGTGATAAAGAGGATATGTCCCGGCTCTTGGGACAAGGGCAAAGATGCAGTCATAAAAGGGCAGAATCAATCAGGCCATCGTCATTGTGTTAAGCCCTTTTCGAGGGTATAGCCCCGAAAATTCAACTCCTGGAAGCCTTGCTGCACAAGCAGATTGAGCGCGACATGATGATGTTGCGCCAGATGCGCGATCATTTGTACATCCCCCTGGTGGGTCGCATCGTTGATGGCGCGGCGCAGCAACCACTTGCCGATGTCCTTGTGCCGCCAGTTCGAGTCTACAAAGATGTCTACCAGCCGCGCAACCGGCATCGGGCCATCTTCACCCTGGATCGAGACGCGCACCACGCGCGCCTGTGCCACCATTTCCACGCGGCGATAGTAGATCTCATAGCGACGGTTGCTCCAATCGCCGCGATAGACCAGGCTCAAATCCGCCACAGGGCTGACTTCTTCGATTGGCTCAACCAGGCGGCGTGCAAAGCAGTAATAGCGCGCACGAAAGAGAAAGCCCATGCTGGTCAGGACGCGTACCAGGTCGCCCCAATCGCTGGGCAGGATGCCTGCGCCCGCCTGAAAGGAAGGATAGCCTGTGCTGATATGAAACGCTTTGACATAGGCGACGCCCGTCTCTTGCCAAAAGCGTTGGACTTCGGCAAAGAGCGCCTCGGCAACGGGCGTAATCCATTCCCTGCGGTCGGGCAAAGCCAGGAAACGAATCAAACCATCGGGATGGTAATCAGGCACATCATAGCTTTCGGGATCGAGCCCTACCGCTGCATCCAAAAAGCCCACCAACTGCCCGGCGCGCCATGCACCCAAATGGCGATGTTTCTGCCAGCGCACAGGATAGAACGAGGGCGGCTGCTCGGTGAGGATTTCGCGGCGTACCTGCTCGGTATTGATCACCGCGCTATAGGGCGCGGCAGCAACACGCGGGCCGATAAAGCGCGCCAAGACACCGCTCGCGGCCGCATCCAATGCACTGACGGTAATCAGGGGCGTGGTGACATTCATGACGGAACCTTCGCCGCGAGCGCTGCCAGTAGTTCGGCGTGACCATTGACCGCAGGCAATAGCAAGGTGCGCTCCTCATCCAAATCCAAAAGACCTGTCGCCATGCGCGGATAATAGACCAGCAGGATTGACTTGAG
Source organism: Caldilineaceae bacterium (assembly GCA_020846635.1). GTDB lineage: Bacteria > Chloroflexota > Anaerolineae > Caldilineales > Caldilineaceae > QEUY01. The sequence continues at coordinate 110,969 of JADLDO010000047.1, read as the reverse complement.
CCCGCGCCCTTCCTCATGCACCTCGGAAAGTTGGCGAAATTCGACCTCGCGTGGCGATGACCCTGGCGCAACCAGCCGCACCCGATCATCCATTACCTCGACCTGGCTCAACATCAGCCGCACACAACGAAATGCCGACCATGCCGCAATCGCCATAAAGAGCAGCGCGCCCCAATCCCACCGCGCGCGCAGTTGCCAGGCAAAGAGCAAGATCAAAATCACACAAAGAGCAGCCAACAGCCGGTAAAAAGAATGACCCGTATAGCTCATAGCATCACGTCAAATGTGCAAATCGCTCGTTCACTCGCCAGGGGGCTACCGCTGGCGACATGCCCTGCTGCCAGTTCTCCACGTTGCGCCAGTGGCGTTGGATCTCGCGCCGTTTACGCCAGAAACGAGGCAGTTGGCGCAGCCCTGCCAGCCGTCCCTGCCAGGCAACCCCATCCCGTTGTGCCACGGCTCCATACGTCGCGGCCATCCCCTCATAGGCCAGCAGCAGCGGCAGATGGCGCGCAAACCAGGGATTGGGATAGTTCTTGACCAGCAGCCAAACCTTGTTACGTCCCAGCAAAAAACGCTTGCGCGGCGAGGTATGCCCCAACGTCGCCGAATGGTCGTGCAATACGCGCGCTTGCGGTTGCAGCAAGCAGCGCCAGCCCGCCAGCCGCGCCCGCCACGCCAAATCTACATCTTCCATATAGGCGAAGAAGTCCTCGTCAAAGGCCCCAACTGCATCCAGCATCTCGCGGCTATAGAGTGCCGCGCCGCCACAAGGGCCAAAGACCTCGACCACCTCGCGCTCGTCCGGCTGATCCAACTGCCCGCCACGCCAATCCCAGACAATGCCCATCCAATCCACGGCAATTCCGGCAGAGTCGATCTGCTCCGGGTGGGCAGCGCGCAGCATCTTCGAGGCGACCATGCCCACGCCCGGCGCGCCGCTCGCCGTATTGACCAACATTTCCAACCACACCGGCTCAGGGCGGGTGTCATTGTTGAGCAGCACAAGCCAGCGTGCGTTGGCGGCAGCAATGCCCTGATTGCAGGCGGGCGCAAAGCCGCGATTTGTCTCATTGCGCACTGCCCGCAGCGGCAGCCCATGCCGCCGCGCCAACTGCTCGGCATTGCTCAAGGAGCCATCGCCAGAACCGTTGTCTACAAAGACCACCTCAAAATCGCGCAACGTCTGCGCGGCCAAGTGGTCAAAGAGAGCCGTCAAATGGTGATTGCCATTGTAATTCGGGATAATAATACTCGCCGCGTGTCTCTTTACTGTCCCCATACCCTACCCGTCATACTCCTTCCCGGAGCTTCGGTGGAAGCCCTTTGGGCGCGGGAAGGTTTAGCCAACCAGACTGCTCGCGCCGAGCACCAAAAAAGGTGACAGCCACCCAAGTAGATGCCCTGTCTAAGTCTACCAGCACTCAGCCTGCGCCCAAAGCCACAGCCGGAGAGAAACAATTTCCTTCTTCTAGCGGTTGTCATTCAATCTCATCCACACACCACTAACTGTCACAACTGCCAGCATAATTTGTAGGCACAGGACTGATATCACGTCTTCCAGCAGGATCAAGATGTATGATTGACAGATCACCAACGGAAACCCATCTTTTTGACAGGAATCTGTAAGTCAAAAACGCACTGATACGTGGGACAATGAAGATACATGGCTAGTGGGTCGCTTCTTTAGGTCGCATGTCAGGCTCACTCCCGGACTGCTCCTCTAGATGCACAAACTACGCTCGTTTATCAACCAAAATCGAGGGTGATGATTCACTCGATTGCGTGGCGTTTCCATCTTTTCCGCTGGATTCATAGATTTTGCGCATCGTTGCACCCTCGACAATAAAGGAAATTTCTATGTATTCATGGAAAGCGCGTACAGGGCTGCTGCTTGCAGCGCTGCTGTTCAGTGCGAGTTTGTTCCCGGGCTCTGTATTGGCCCAGGATCCTTGTGCGGATTTGAGTGGTGCAAACGCAATTGTTCGAGAGAATTGCGAGGCCGGAACATCGCCCGCAGAATGGGACATTTCCGGCGCAGGCGACCCTGAACTTCAGGGCTTCGCCACCGATATCAGTGTCAACCAGGGTCAGACGATCCATTTTAAGGTAGATACATCATACGCCGCGTTCAAAATTGACATTTACCGCATGGGCTACTATGGCGGCAATGGCGCGCGCCTGGTCGATACCATTGCGTCCAGCGCTACCAATGCCCAAAATCAGCCAGCCTGTGCGAGCGATCCAGCTACAGGATTGGTTGACTGTGGCAATTGGTCTGAGTCCGCATCCTGGGCTGTCCCTGCTGATGCGACTTCAGGTATCTATTTTGCCAAGCTTGTGCGCGAAGGGGGCGACAGTGACGGTAGTCACATCGTTTTCATTGTGCGCGCTGACGATGGCGCTTCCGAAATGCTCTTCCAGACTGCCGATACGACCTGGCAGGCATACAACCGCTATGGGGGCAACAGCCTCTACAGCGGCAGTCCTGCCGGTCGGGCCTACAAGGTAAGCTATAACCGGCCCTTCACCACACGCGACTACGCCTCTGAAGATTGGGTATTTAACGCCGAATATCCGATGGTGCGCTGGCTAGAGCGCAACGGCTACGACGTGAGTTATTTCGCAGGCGTAGACGCTGACCGCTATGGGGCAGAGATCTTGGAACATGATCTGTTTTTGTCGGTTGGTCATGATGAATATTGGTCGGGGCCACAGCGCGCCCATGTGGAAGCGGCGCGTGATGCAGGCGTCCATCTGGCCTTCTTCAGTGGCAACGAGATCTTCTGGAAGACACGCTGGGAAGAGAGCATCGACGGCTCCAACACGCCCCATCGCACGCTTGTCTCCTATAAGGAGACAAAGGCGACTGAATCGATTGACCCCACAGAGATATGGACGGGAACCTGGCGCGATCCACGCGACTTTAACCCGGAAGGAGCAAATCCCGAAAACGCGTTGACCGGGCAGATCTTCACGGTGAATTCGGGCAGTGTCTCGCTGGGTGTGCCTGCTGCCGACGGCAAGATGCGCTTCTGGCGCAATACCGATGTGGCGAACCTGTCAGATGGGCAAGAGTGGTCAAGCGCCTCCAACGCGATTGTGGGCTACGAATGGGACGAGCCATTGGACAACGGCTCGCGCCCCGATGGGCTTTTCTATCTCTCCACTCGCACTGCCAATGGCGTTGAGAAGTTACAGGATTATGGCAATACCTATGCGTCGGGCAGTGCAACCCACCATCTGAGTATGTACCGCCACAGCAGCGGCGCGCTTGTCTTTGGCGCAGGCACAGTGCAGTGGTCGTGGGGGTTGGACAGCAACCATGACCGCGGTTCTACTCCAGCCGATGCCAACATGCAGCAGGCGACGGTGAACCTCTTTGCCGACATGGGCGTGCAGCCGGGCAGTTTGCAGAGCAATTTGGTGGCTGCGACCGCATCGACGGACACAACCGCGCCAACGTCATCTATCACAGCGCCAGCCGATGGCGCGAACGTCCAGGGTCTTGTCACCGTCAGCGGCAGCGCGGTTGACGCGGGAGGCGGGCTGGTCGGCGGCGTGGAGGTTTCGGTGGATGGAGGCGCCACCTGGCATCCCGCCGAGGGGCGCGAAAGTTGGAGCTATAGCTGGACTCCCACAACGCTTGATCCGCTGAACATTCGGAGCCGGGCAGTGGATGACAGTGGCAATCTTGAAAGCCCTGGCGCAGGGATCAACGTGACAGTGGCTCCGCGTACTTGCCCATGCAGCATTTGGGAAGGATCGAGCACGCCGGCCAGCGCCAATGAAATCGATAACCAGCCGATTGAGGTGGGTGTAAAGTTTCAAACCGGCCTGGATGGCTATATCACAGCGCTGCGCTTTTATAAGGGCGAACAGAACACAGGCACGCATGTAGGGCATCTGTGGGACAGAGCGGGGAGCCTCCTGGCGGAGGCCACCTTTGCGGGCGAGAGTGCATCGGGCTGGCAGGAAGTCACACTAGGGTCGCCTGTCGCCGTGGCAGCCAACACCACCTATATCGCTTCATATCACTCCAGCAGCGGTCACTACGCTGTGACCGATGGCGGCCTGACCAGCGCCATCGCCAATCCACCGGTTCGCGCCCTTGCGGACGGGGAAGATGGGCCAAATGGCCTCTATAAATATGGCATTGCAGGCTTCCCCAGCGAATCGTTCCAAGCCAGCAACTATTGGGTCGATGTTCTCTTTACCACGAATGTTGGCCCGGATATGACGCCCCCGACGGTAGCGTCGATTACACCCGCGGCGGGCGCTACCAACGTTGCGGCGAACAGCAATGTGAGTGCGGTCTTCAATGAGCCATTGAAGCCGGAAAGTGTGAGCGCGGCGACCGTTGAATTGCGCGATGCAGCCAACGCGTTGGTGGACGCGACGGTCAGCTACAACGCGGCCACTCGCACCATTGTGATGGATCCTGCTGCCTCACTCGCCAGCTTGAGCAGCTATACCGCCCTCCTCAAGGGTGGAGCGGGTGGCATCCAAGACGCCGCGGGCAATGTTCTGGAAGCTGAGTATACCTGGTCATTTACCACGGCTTCGCCCCCAGCGCCGCCACCCAATGAAGGGCCGGGCGGACCAATTCTCGTCATTGCAGATGCATCAAATCCCTTCACGCGCTACTATGCGGAGCTCCTGCGCGCCGAAGGCTTGAACGCCTTTACCGTCAGCGATATCAGCCTGATTACCGCTCCCATCCTTGATAGCTATGAGGTGGTACTCCTCGGTGAAATGGCGTTGGACGGGGCCGCGGTGACAATGTTGACCGACTGGGTCACTGCGGGCGGCAACCTGATCGCCATGCGCCCCGACCCAGACCTCGCCGGTTTGTTGGGACTCAATGCGCCCAGCGGTACGCTCAATGAGGGCTATCTGCTGGTGAATACCGCGGCTGCGCCAGGGGCCGGTATTGTCAACGAGACAATCCAGTTCCACGGCAGCGCCGATCTCTATACGCTGAATGGCGCGACAGCGGTCGCAACGCTCTACTCGAACGCCACCGCTTCAACGCCCAATCCCGCCGTGACCCTACGCAGCGTGGGCGCGAATGGTGGGCAGGCCGCGGCCTTCACCTTTGACCTGGCGCGCTCGGTGATCTATACCCGCCAGGGCAACCCGGCTTGGGCAGGTCAAGAACGTGATGGCGTTGGACCGATTCGTTCAAATGATATGTTCTTTGGGGGTTCCGATCCCGACTGGATCAACCTTGACAAGGTTGCCATCCCGCAGGCCGATGAGGCCCAGCGCTTGCTTGCCAATCTCATCGGCTTTATGAACGCTGACCAGACGCCGCTGCCGCGCTTCTGGTACTTCCCGCGTGGGGAGAAGGCCGTGGTGGTGATGACCCATGACGACCACGGCAGCGGCAGTACGGTGGCTCGGATCAACAGCTATAACACGGCAAGCCCCGCCGGTTGTAACGTGGACAACTGGGAATGTGTGCGCAGCTCTACCTATCTGTTCACGGGTGCGCAGATCAGTGACAGCCAACTGGCGGCCTTCCAGGCGCAGGGACATGAGTTCGTTGCGCATGTGAACACAGGTTGTTCCGACTTCTCGTTGGCGTCATTGCAAGATAACTACACATCGCAACTGGCAAGCTTTGCCAGCACTTTCCCTAGCGCGGCGACTCCACTCACGCAGCGCACCCATTGTATCGCCTTTAGCGATTGGGCCAGCCAGCCGAAGGTGCAGTTGGAAAACGGCATGCGCTTGGATACCAATTACTACTATTGGCCGGAAAGCTGGATTCAAAACCGGCCCGGTATGTTCACGGGTTCTGGAATGCCGATGCGCTTTGCCGACTTGGACGGCACCCTGATTGATGTCTATCAAGCGACGACGCAGATGACCGATGAGTCGGGACAAAGTTTCCCCTTCAATATCGATACTCTGTTGAATCGCGCGCTGGGGCCAGAGGGCTACTATGGGGCCTTTGTGGCAAACATGCACACCGACGGCGGCTCGAATGCCAACAATGGGGCTGCTGCGATTGTGAGTTCGGCCCAAACACACGACGTGCCGGTGATCAGCGCAGTGCAGTTGCTCACCTGGGTCGATGGGCGCAACGCTTCATCCTTTGCCAATCTGGCTTTTGCCAACGACACCCTCACCTTTGATGTCGATGCCAACAGCGCGGCCAATGGTCTATGGGCAATGGTTCCTGCACAGAATCAAGGCAAATCGCTGGCAGCCATTACGCAGGGGGGGAACGCTGTTCCCTTTACAGTTGCCACGGTGAAGGGTGTGAGCTACGCCCAGTTTGCCGCGACCTCCGGCAGCTATGTGGCTCAATATGGCGACGACAGCACGCCACCCACAGTGACAGTGGTTTCGCCTGCCGACGGCGCTACGAGCGTGGCGATCAACACGACGGTCACGGCTGCGTTCAGCGAGGAGATTGACCCGCTGACGCTGACCGCTGCGACCTTCGAGTTGCGCGATGCGTCGAATCTGATTCCTGCCACGGTGAGCTATAACGCCGGAACGAGCATTGCGACGTTAACACCATCCGCGCCCCTGGCAATCAACACGCAGTATACGGCGCGCCTCGTGGGCGGTGCGGTGAAGGACAGCGCCGGTAACGCGCTGGCCCTTGACTATAGCTGGTCTTTCACCACCAATAGCTCGGCTTCCGGTTGCCCCTGCTCATTCTGGGACGACACGACCCTCCCCGGAACCAAGACCAACGAGTCGTTTCCGACCGAATTGGGCGTAAAGTTCCGCAGCAGCAGCGCTGGATATATTACGGGCATCCGTTTCTATAAGGGTGCCGCGAATAGCGGGACGTTTGTTGGCAACTTATGGTCAGCCAATGGCGAACTGCTTGCGACAACGACCTTTGCCATCGGCACTGTACCAGGCTGGCAGCAGGCGTTGTTCGAGACGCCAGTCGCCGTCACCGCGGATACAACCTATGTTGCCTCGTACTTTACCCCATCCGGCAATTACTCCTATGAGTGGAACTACTTTGCCACGGAGTTCAACAAGCCCCCGTTGACCGTACTTCAGAATGGCGGCGTATTTGACGACAGCGGGACAAGTACCTTCCCAACCAAGACCTATAACGCCAGCAACTATTGGGTTGATGTCATCTTTGATACCGTGGTTGCTGCCGACACAACGCCACCCGTCATCAGCACTGTGGCTGCCACAGTGGATTCGGGCGCAAGCGCGACCATCACCTGGGCTACCAATGAGCCGGCGACATCGCGCGTTGACTACGGCACCGCGGCGGATGCCCTGGACCAAAATGTGACCGGCGCTACGCTGGTGACGGCGCACAGCCTGGCGTTAAGCGGGCTGACCCCGAATACGACCTATTACTATCGCGTCACCTCGGCAGACGCCGCGGCCAACAGCGCCAACGCGCCGGAAACGCCGAACAGTTTCACAACGCTCGGCACAGTCTTTGCCGACAGCAGCGCAGCAGACTTTAGCGCAGGCACAGTGGGTACGCTCTGCTATGTGGCAGAGATGGACAATGGTGAACTGATCCTGGCCCCCGCGCTGGGGACAGAATTCAACGGTACGGCTCTGCCCAATGGGTGGACATCAAACCCCTGGTCGGGTGGTGGCAGCGCGACGGTCGCGGGTGGCGCGCTTGCCGTCGATGGCGTGGTCGCGCAGAGCGTGGACTTCACCCCAGGCCGCGCGTTGGAATTCGTCGCCACTTTCCAAGCAGTGGGCTTCCAGACCGCAGGCTTCGGCGGTGGTGCTTCTACCTTCAATGATAAGCCGTGGGCAGTCTTTGGCACAGGGCAAAGAGGCGATCAGCTTTATGCTCGTTCGTGGCCCGAAAGCGCTTCGACCTGGATCGATATTGGCTTAGGGAGCAGCTATCTGGGTTCCCCGCACCTATATCGTATCGAGTGGAAAACCGACAGCATCCGGTTCTACATTGATGGAATCGAAGTCGGCTCGCAGCCGCATACCATCGCCGGCCCCATGCGCGTGGGTCTCAGCGACTACAACGTTGGCGGCGGTAATGTCAGCGTGGAGTGGGTGCGTGTCAGCCCCTATGCCACTGCGTGCAGCTTTGAGTCGAGAATCTTCGATGCGGGCGCGCCTGTCGCCTGGAATACGCTCTCATGGACAGGCGAAACCCCGGCCGGGACAACCCTATCCCTGAGCTACCGCACCGGCGATACGCCCATCCCCGATGGCTCATGGACAGCGTTCGCACCCGTGGCAACGTCGGGCGACAGCCTGAGCGGCAGCACACGCTATATCCAATATCGCGCGGCGCTGGCGGCGACCAACGCAGACTGGACACCCGTCCTGAGGGACGTAACCATTGCCTACAGCGTCAATACGGATACAACCGCACCGTCTATCGTCCAGCGTACTCCGCTGCCCGATGCCACAGACGTTGCACCCGACACGAATATCACAGTCGTGTTCGATGAGCCGCTGAACGCAGCGACCCTCAACGCCACCACCGTTCGCCTGCGTGCGGACGGAGCCGGAAGCGATGTTGCCGCCACCGTCAGCTATGACGCCGGCACAAATACGGCGACATTGGACCCGACCGATTCGCTGCAAGGCGGCACACTCTACCATGTGACCGTTGCCGGAACTGTGGCCGATGTGAACGGCAACGCGCTGGGGACCGACGCGAGTTGGAGCTTTACAACCGTGACATTGGCCGCGACGCTGAATGGTTCGTTGACCCTGCAAGGGCGCGCAGACCATGCGGCGCTGGCGGGCGATGTGACCGTTGCCCTCTACGCTGTAGGCGAAGCAGCCACGCCACTGGCAACCTACACACCAGTGGTAAACAGCGATGGCTCCTTCAGCATCGCCGGTATCACCCCCGGCACTTATCAAGTGGCTGTGAAACATGCGCAGTACTTACAACGTGTACAGACGTTGACGCTCAATACCGGCAGCAACACAGCCGCCTTTGGCGAACTGTTGGCGGGTGATGCCTTCAACGACAACTTCATCGACGCGTTGGATGTCACCGGCCTGGCTGTGGCCTACAACACGCAGCTTGGCGACGGAGCTTATAACGCTGCGGCTGACTTCAACGACGATCAAGTGATCGATGCGTTGGACTTAACATGGTTGGCTCTCAATTACAACGTGGCTGGGGAAATGCCGACAACGATTCCCTAACGCTGACGCCGTGTGTACGCACAGCCTGGGAGCTGTGCGTACACACGGTAGAAATTCTGGAAGTCGTAGATTCTATACACACACAGCACGCATATGGCGTCGTCGAACTCTAATCAAAACCATCTTCTGGAGGTAGTAACACTCATGGCCGCACGTACAAGCAGCCTATTCCGCCTTCTGAGCGTCGCCACCTTGATGGCTGCGCTCTTTCTCAACAGTCCGCGCGCGGCATTGGCGCAGACAACGACCTCGTTTGTCTTGCTTCCGTCATCCACCACAATCGCCCCAGGATCCACGTTCAACGTCGATGTTAAGGTAGAGAGTGGCGGGGAACAGATTGTCTTGGCTGAACTTCATCTCGATTTTGACCCGGCAGTGTTGCAGGTGACAAACGTCACTGTGCCGAGCGGGATGCCGTTGACCAGTGAAATTATCGGCCCACCAGCCTATGACAATGATGGGCCTAATAATGACGGCGCCAAAGGCACAGTCGATTATGTAGCCGCCAAATTAGGCACTCCCTTCCCCACCACGGACTTTGTTCTTCTGAACATCGAGTTCCAAGTCAAGGCCGGTGCAGCGTTGGGTGATACGCAGCTCACCTTCTTCAACACCACGCCGCGCAAAACACGCATCACCTCTCCTGCAGGGGATACGCTGGACGCCGCTGCCCCACTGACCCTCTCGGTGATACAGGCCAACATAGCTCCTACAGCCAATGCGGGTGCGGATCAGACCGTGACCGACAATGACAACAACGGCAGCGAGCAGGTGACGCTGGACGGTTCCCTCAGCAGCGACAGCGACGGCACAATCGTCAGCTATGTCTGGAGCGAAGGCGCGACTGAGCTTGGCACAGGTGCAACGCTCAATCACAACTTCCCGGTCGGTACGCACACCGTACTGCTGACCGTCACCGACGATGAGGGCGCGACCGGCACAGATACGGTTGTCATCACAGTCGAAGCAGCCGCGCCGGTTGTCGGTACGGTGGACATGGTCATCGCGCCTGCCACGACCCAGACCTATGTTGGTGCTACCTTTACCGTCGCCGTGGAGGTGCAGGCGGGCAGCCAGCCAGTCAACGGTGCTGAGGTGTATCTGACCTTTGATCCTGCTCTGCTGGAGGTGCAGTCCATCGTCAAGGGCAGCACGCTCCCCACCTATGTGATGGAACCGGTGTACAACAATACTGCCGGAACCTTCAGCGCTGCCGCCGGAAAACTTGGCGCGCCCTTCCCGACAGGAACTTTTAACCTACTCTCGATCACCTTTAAGGCGAAGGCTGCCTCCGTGGGGACACCGTTGACGATGTTACGCGCCACGCCCACCGAGAGCAAGGTCACAAGTGACGCAGCCGTCAATGTACTGGACCAACTGGTGAATGGCACAGTCGAGATCAGCAATCTTGCGTCAATCCAGGGTACGGTTGAATTGCAGGGTCGCCCGGCCAAGCCCAATGCAGCCTGGATTCTGCCGTTGACGGTTCAGTTATATACGGAGGGTGCGACAACGCCCGCCTATACCTTTGCCCCAACCACTAACAACAATGGACAGTTCACGGTCGATGGCATCACCCCCGGACTCTATACGGCTGCCGTCAAGGGCGCAACCACGTTGCAAGTCGTCGAGCAGGTCACGCTGATTCCAGGCCCCAACGCAGTCAACTTTGGCTTGCTCTTGGCCGGCAATGCCGATAACAACAACCAAATCGACCTGGTGGACTTCAGTATCTTGTCCCTCACCTTTAACAAAAGCAGCGGTCAAAGCGGCTATGATGGCCGGGCTGATTTCAACGGCAACGGCGCTGTGACCCTGGAAGACTTCTCGCTTCTGGCGATCAACTTCAACACGGCTGGCGAGAGCGTGCCCGGCGTTATAGCCGCAAGTGTAGATGAACAGGAAGCTACTGCCGGAACCGTCCAAATGCGCCTGTCACCCAGCAGCAGCCAAGTGGCGCTCGGCGACCAGGTGACCCTAGAAGTGGTAATGGATGCGGCTGACCAGCCGGTGAGCGGCGCCGAAGTCCATCTGGACTTTGACCCGACCCTGCTCAAAGTCATCAGCGTCACCCCTGGCGAACTGTATGAAACAACACTGGTCGCGCCCCGCTTTAACAACGACGACGGAACGCTCGACTATGCTGCCGGTCGCCTGGAAGGCGAGGCACCGCGCGGTGAAGTGGTTGTGCTGTCGGTACTCTTTGAGGCGGTGGGCGAAGGCGAGACAGAGATCAACTTTGCCAACGCGTTCCCACGACAGAGTCAAGCGGCCTATGCCGGTGAATCGCTGTTAGGAGCGACCATCCCTGCTCAAATCACCGTCGGCACAGAGGTGACAGGGGAAAAGCCTGCTACGCCAGCACTTGACCAGCATATCTTCCTGCCTCGCCTATCGGGGCAGTAGGATACGGCATTGGGACATAGGCTTCTAGCGCGATGCAGGATGCAGGGGCTGCCTGGTGGCAGCCCCTGCCACAGTATAAACCAGGTAGCAGCATTTCCGATTTGGCGATAAATGTCCACGGAGATCACCTGGAAAGGAGTTCCTAAAGATGTATAAGCGTCGATTTTTTGACAATAGAGCGTGTTCCATTTGTGTTGCGCTGTTGGTCGGGCTGTTTCTTGCCGTGGCGTGGCGCAGTAGCGCACTCTTTGCGGCTGATCCCGTCACTGTGACCGTTCTAGCGTCAGCCAATGTGCGTGTGAACGAACCTTTTACGGCCACAGTCGCGCTCAGTGGATCCCCATCGCAGGAAATAGACGGTGTGGGGGTCTATCTCAACTTTGATCCAACGATGCTGGCGGTGCTGTCTGTTGAAGATACCAGCCCGCTTGATCTGAACCTGGTTGCGCCGGCATACGACAATGTTGCCGGCACAGTAGAACTGGTCAAGGGCACGCTGGGCGACCGGCCCACCCTACCCTTTGACCAACTCAAAATTGTCTTGCTCCCATTAAAGGCGGGCGTCAGCGCCATCACCTTTAGCAGTACGTTCCCGCGAGAGACACAGGTAACTGCTTTTGGGGCCGCGCTCGATCTCAATCTAACGCCCGCCACCATCACAGCGACCCAAGATACCACGCCCCCTGTGATCACCTTGTTGGGTGCGAACCCGATGACGGTGGAGGCATTGGGCAGCTACGTAGACCCTGGCGCAACGGCCACGGACAACGTGGACGGTAATCTAAGCGCTGCCATCGTGGTCGGCGGCGTTGTGAATACAGGGAAGGTGGGCGAGTATCGTATCACCTACAATGTGCGCGATGCAGCAGGGAACGCTGCCCCACAGCAGGTACGCGTGGTGCGTGTGGTCGATACGACGCCACCCGTGATCACGCTGCTGGGTGCAAATTCCCTGGTTGTGAACAAAGGCGATCCCTTTGTAGACCCCGGTGCTACTGCCAGTGACACACTCGATGGCAACCTGACCGGGCAAATATCGGTCAGCGGCGTTGTCAATACCGACCTCGTCGGCAGCTACACCTTGACCTATCGAGTGCAGGATCGCGCAGGCAACGCCGCCACGCCGCGCACGCGCACAGTACGTGTGATCTTCCCCAGTGTGGCTGACACAACCCCACCGATCCTAACCCTGCTGGGCGCGAACCCGATGATAGTGGAAGCACTGAGCAGCTATGTAGAGCCTGGCGCAACGGCCACGGACAATGTAGACGGCAATCTTAGTGCCGCCATCGTGGTCGCTGGTGTTGTCAATACGGGGCGGGTGGGCGACTACAATGTGACGTACAATGTGCGCGATGCGGCAGGCAACGCAGCACCGCAGCAGGTGCGCGTGGTGCGTGTGGTGGATACAACGCCACCCGTGATCGCGCTGTTGGGTGAGAATCCGCTGATGCTGGAGATGGGCGATCCCTTCGTAGACCCCGGTGCGACTGCCAGCGATACGCTTGATGGCGACCTGACGGATCAGATTCAGGTTACGGGAGCGAACATTGACACCGAGTTGGAAGGGCGCTATACAGTGCGCTATCGCGTAGCAGACGCGGCGGGCAATGTTGTCGAAGCGACCCGCCTGGTCGAAGTCGCGCCACCGACTACAGTCACCGTCGAAGATCAGTTGTATCTACCGATCATTCGGCCTAGAAATCAATCAAACTAAAGCTTTCGCAAAGGGTTCATGGAAAGCAAAACATGAACCCTTTGCGAAAGATATACATTTTGTATGAAAATGCCATTTCCCCTTGAGCTTCGCAAACATCTGTGCTAGACTGTGAGATTACGCGGGGATGGCCCTCGCAGACATCCAACTACGGGAGGATTTTCTGGATAGCAATACATTAGCTCGACAAATTGTGGATATTGTTGAGGATAAGCAAGCGGCTGATATTGTCCTGCTGGACATTCATGAACAGACTTCCATCGCCGATTATTTTGTGATTGCAACGGTGGATAATGAACGGCAGGCAAAAGCCATTGAGGACGATCTGCTGGAGAAACTGCGTGTGGAGCAGAATATCCGCCCATTGGGGATTGAAGGGGTGGAAAATCGTGGGGGCGGCTGGACATTGGTGGACTTCGGCGATGTGATTGTCCATCTCTTTACGGAAGAGGCACGCAACCACTATCGACTTGAGGAGCTATGGAATAAAGCCCAAGTCGTTGTGAAGGTACTCTAGCCACGTCCGGCTGATTCTAAAGGGAATAGATGGAAAAAAGCGGCACTCTGGTGTGGAGTCGCCGCTTGTTGTTTTTCCAGGTTGGCCCCAAACGCTACACTAATTCTACTGCAACTGCCGTACCGCCACCCAAACCATGACAGAGGGAGGCGATGCCGCGACGCGCGCCCTCCTGGCGCAAGGCGTGGAGCAGCGTCACAAGGATGCGCGCACCCGATGCACCGATGGGATGGCCCAGAGCAATGCCGCCGCCGTAGATGTTGAGCCGGTCGGCGCTGAGGCCAAGACTCTGTTGGAAAAGCAAGTTGTTGAGCGCAAAAGCCTCGTTGTTTTCAAAGAGGTCAAAGTCACTCACCTGCATCCCTAGCTTATCCACCAGCTTTTGTACAGCAGGGATCGGCCCCTCGACAAAACGCCACGGAGTGACCGCGTGCCAACTACTGCCCAGGATGCGCGCAATTGGCTTGAGTCCCTGTTGCTCGACCGCGCGCTCGCTCGCCAGCAGCAACATAGCCGCGCCATCGGAGAGCTGCGAGGAATTGCCCGCAGTCAAGATCCCCTCCTTGCCAAAGGCCGGGCGCAGCTTGGCTAACGTTTCCATTGTCGTGTCGGCGCGGATGCCCTCATCCTGGCTGACCTCGACCGGTTTACCGCGCAGGGTGAGCGTAATCGGGGTGATTTCGGCGGCGAATTTGCCGTTGACTGTGGCCGCAGCGGCGCGCTGCTGCGAAGCACAGGCGACTTCATCCAATTCATCGCGTGTGACCTCATGCGTTTGTGCCAGCCGTTCCGTCTCCTCGCCCATCAGCTCCTTGTTGATCGGGTCGCGCAGCCCATCGTCCAAGAGCAGATCGCGCATTTCTTCCGGCCCACCCATCCTGAGCTTATAACCCCAGCGTGCTTTGTGGCTGATAAAGAAGCCCGCCTGTGACATGGACTCCACGCCGCCCGCCATGACGATCTCCGCCTCGCCGCCACGAATGGCAAGATCGCCATTCATGACCGCCATCATCCCCGACGAACAGAGCATATCGACCGCATAGCCGTCCACGTTTTCGGGGATGCCCGCAGCGAGCGCAGCCTGGCGCGGCAGCAATTGACCATGCCCATGCTTGAGGATATTGCCGACGATATAGAGGTCGAGCAGGTCGCCGCCGATGCCCGCGCGGGTCAAGACGGCTTGCATGGCGTGCGCGGCCAACTCCACAGGCGAGGTATCGACGAAGGCCCCGCCAAATTTGCCAATCGGCGTGCGTGTCGCCGCGACGATATAGGTCTGTTGCATGTGTGTGTCCTTTGCTAGGGTGAAACCGCCGCCAGATCGAGCAGCATATTCGACCAACCTGACGACGGTTAGAACAGTACTTTCTATTATACCCTAGCCGGGTGTTTCGTCGGTGGGTGGGGCCACGGGAGCGAATTCACTCCACTTGACGCGGAAGCGTGCCCCCTCGCCTAGCTGGACAGTGCGTTCCCCTCCGGCGATGGTGTAATTCCCTCGGAGGGTAGTATCAAAACATGCCAACAACCCCCACGTACTATCCGCCAGCCCTGGGGTGAGCACCAGCATCCCCATGAAGGGGATGGACACGCCGCCTCCGCTGCCGTGGATTTCATGATAGCCACCTTGGCTCGTCAAACAGAAGCGTGCCCTGCCGCGGGCGGGGTCGAGGGTGACCAGGCCGCCGGCTATGCCATCTTCCAGTTCCTGGGCAGGACGATTTGCTGCGCTCTGTGCTCCCAACTGGGCCAGCATATCAACCAGATGGCTGCTCATCTCGTGTATGGCGCTACCCCCGGAATAAGTCATGGTATGTCCGTCGTCGGGATCGACATAGATACCAGAGGCTATGACGCGGCTGCCCTCGTGCGCGTATAGATAGACCTCCTGCGAGTCCACGATTGGCGTGCCGTTCAGGGTCTGTCGAGATTTGTGGAGATCGGCGCGGAAGTGCAGGTCAAGGTTCGCTGCGGCCTCTAAGCTGCCCTGGCCTGGAATATACTGGAGTTCGAAAATTCCTCGCCAGAGTGTCAGTGGCACAGCATTACTCTCGATCTGACCGGGGCCTTGCACAATGAGTTCACCTGCTGCGCCTTGTCCATTAAAGGGCGTATTGACCACAATGCTGGTCGCGTTCCAGCTTTTGATGGTTGCCGGAACCCCGCTGATGGTCACTGTGCCTTGCTCGGTGCTAAAGTTGCCCTTAATATCCAACTCGCCCTCGGCTTGTATAGGATCGTCAAGGACGGTCACGCGTTCAATGGTGGGCACAAGCCCAGCCTTAGCATCACGTGTGTCGAAGGTAAGATTGACTGTGTTTCCGCCAAACTCGAAGCCAAAAAGGGTACTATTGGGCTTGTGGAAACTAAGAAGGTTTTGCCGTCCCATCTCGGCACGCACTTCGTCGAGGGGGAAGGGGCGCAGCGGTGGATTGCCCACAGGTTGCACATCGTTGCTCCCCAGGAGGCGATCCAAGAGAAAGAGGATGCTGGGGCGCGCATAGTCTGGATTGGTGAGGCTGTCAAAGGAGATTACGGCATCCGCGCCCCTGGCTAACATGGCGGTGCGCAGCGCGCTAGGGTCTAGGACACCTGGATCACCTGGGCTGAAGCATCTGCCACCCTTGCAGGTGGCCCCTGGTTTGAAGGGAGCCGCGCCACCATAACAAGAGTGGATGATGGTGATGGCCTTGTCAAAGCTCCAATAATTGGCGATGAACTTTTCCGTGATGGCGAATTTGACGGTACGCCCTGTCTCTTCCTCGCCTAGCGAGAGGACGACTTCGCCATTGTTGAGCAGGGAGCTGTAGCTCTCCATTGTGGAGAGGCGCACTTGGGTTGAAGTTTGCAGCCCATAGACAAAGTGGCCTGACGAAAGTGTTTGGCTACCAGGCTCGATTGAAAAGTGTTGATATTGGACACCGTGGGTGTCGAGATAGAGCATCCCCAGGTTGGTGTAGTTCTGCATATCACTGAGCGAAGCGCCGAGGCCAAGCACCTCATAGCCCGCATCACTGAGGATCGCACGTACCGCGGCGGCTACCGCGTCGCCACCGTCAAAGTTGGCGACAACTGCACGCTTGCTGCCGGGAACCGCGTGGGGTGCAACGTTCTGCGCCACAAAGTGTTCGGCGGCAATTTGGGCAGCTTCGGGTGACAACGGTGGTTCGACGGGGCGATTGTTGACGATGGAGATCGAAAGCCCATCCTCCATCACCACTTGTACAGTCAGTGTGGGCGTGGAGACAAAGGTGGCAAGCACGCCGGGGATGGTCAGCAGTTCGTCGCCAAGCTGGTCGACCTCATCAAGAAAGTTGCGTTCCTCGATGGGTGTGCCAACGGGCGGTAGCAACTCATTCACGCGCGTTTCAACACTCTCAACAATCATCATGCGCTCTTCTGCCGAGAGCCTATCCCCTGGCTCCGGCGTTTCCTCTGGTGATTGTTCTGCATCGGATTTGGTGATGACGCTGGGGAGAAAGAGCGTTGGTGTGTCCGCAGCTGTTGGCTGTATGGGGGGTTGGGCATGAACGAAGGTCGGTATTATAACAAGCGCAATGGCTGTGACCCAATACAATAACACGCGCAAAACGCGCCCCAATATATTGGAGTTTTCAGTCATTTGATTCAATTTGATCTTCCTCTATGTTGTGTGCGATCTCTTGTGTGTGATCTGTTGTCCTTGTTGATGGATAAGCGAGAACACAGCCGTGGGGTGAGCCCCCACGCTGTAGGTAGAACCACATCTGGGAAAAATGCGTGCAGCTAACAGCTTAGCGGAAACCCTGGAGCCGCTACGTACCTTTGCTCCCCAAGAGGCTGTCTTTATCCTGACAATACCCGCCCAGGCCCGGCAGGATGCAGCAAGAAATGAAGCATCCCTTAATCCTCCCGGAAGCTGGGGAGCCCGCTGGGCCGCTTCCGGGAGGGTTTTCTTAGTACCTTATAAGGCTTTAGGCAGCATGGAGAGGATGTATATCTAGCAGGGGGAGAAGTGCGCGACTCCCTACGCCAGCAATTCGTAGGCCGGGAAGGTGAGGAATTCGATAAAGTCCTTACTCAAGACCAGATTGTCGAGCAGTTCCGTCGATTCTTCATAGCGAGAGGTGGAACTACCGCCTAGCTTGGCGAGTTCTTCGGTGCGGAGTTGGTCATAGAGTTCAGCGGTGATGGTGCGCCCATCATTCAACTTGGCCCCCTGGTGAATCCACTGCCACAACTGCGAACGTGAAATCTCAGCGGTGGCCGCGTCTTCCATGAGGTTGTTGATGGCCGCGGCGCCATTGCCATTAAGCCAGGCATTGATATATTGCAGGGCGACACTGATATTGAGCCGCACTCCATCCTCCGTGATCTTGCCACCGGGCACGCCTACGTTCAGAATCTGCTCGGCAGTGACCTGCACATCCTCGCGCATCTTATCCTTCTGGTTGGGGCGATCTCCCAGCACGTTGTCAAAGATCTCCTTGACCAGCGGAACCAGGTCGGGATGGGCAACCCATGTGCCATCGCAGCCATCGCGCGATTCGCGCTCCTTGTCCTCCTTCACCTTTGCCAGCGCGTTTTCTGTCACCAGCGGATCGCGACGGTTGGGGATGAAGGCCGCCATGCCGCCGATAGCGTGCGCGCCGCGCTTGTGGCAGGTGCGGATGAGTAGTTCGGTGTAGGCGCGCATAAAGGGCACAGTCATCGTCACTTGGCCGCGGTCGGGCAGGATGGCCCGCGAGCGTTGGGCAAACTTCTTGATGGCACTGAAGATGTAATCCCAACGGCCCGCGTTAAGGCCCGCAGAATGGTCGCGCAACTCATAGAGAATTTCTTCCATCTCCAGCGCGGCGAGGATGGTTTCGATCAGCACTGTGGCGCGAACCGAGCCGCGGGGGATGCCCAACGCATCCTGTGTGTAATTAAAGAGATCATTCCAGAGGCGCGCTTCGAGATGGCTCTCCAACTTGGGCAAGTAAAAATAGGGGCCGCTGCCGCGCGCCAAAAGCTCTTTGGCGTTGCGGAACATATAGAGGCCAAAGTCAAAGATACTGGCAGAAATGGGCTGCCCATCCACTTCCACATGTTTCTCAACCAGATGCCAGCCGCGCGGGCGGATCAGCAGGGTCGCTGTTTCGTCGTTGAGTTGATAGGTGCGCCCATCTGGGTTTTGGAATTCGATGGTGCGGCGGATGGCATCGCTGCAATTGATCTGCCCCTGGATCACATTCTCCCAGGTGGGCGAGAGCGCATCCTCAAAGTCGGCCATAAAGACCTTTGCGCCAGAATTAAGCGCGTTGATCATCATCTTGCGTTCGGTGGGGCCGGTGATCTCGACGCGACGGTCATTGAGGTCTGCCGGTGTGGCAGCCACCTGCCACTCACCGCTGCGGATCGACGCGGTCGCCTCTGGAAAGCCCAATGTTTTGCCTTCGTTGATGGCGATCTGCCGCTCGGCGCGCGCCTCTAGCAATTGGCGTCGGGTCGGATCAAAGCGTTTTTGCAGATCGGCCAGGAAGGCCAGTGCATCGGGTGTGAGTACCTCTTTTACCCCCGGCGTGATCTCGCCCGTGATGGCAACACCCGCGGGTGTTTGAACAGTCATGGTAACTCCTTATAGCAAAGCGTAAGGATAAAGAAAACACAAGCATAAAGAACGTCCGGCGAAGCACGCGATCTTCGCCGGACGCAGTTCAATTGTTGGCTTGACCCGGCTTATTCATGCCCAGAGAAGCAACGGGTTTATGCTTCCAGGGTACTGGTATCGCCCACAGGCTGCCCCAGGACCTTCGCCTTGAGCAAGCGGCGCATAATCTTGCCGCTGCGCGTCTTGGGCAGCGAGTCCACGAATTCGATGGACGCAGGTACAGCGATGGGGCCAACTTCATGGCGCACATGGGCCTTGAGTTCATCTTCAAGCGATTCGCTGCCAGACACCCCAGCGGTGAGAATGCAGTAGGCACGGATGACGTTGCCGCGCAACTCGTCAGGCACGCCAATGCACGCGGCTTCGGCAACAGCGTGATGGCTGACGAGCGCGCTCTCCACTTCGGCAGTCCCCAGGCGATAACCGCTGACCTTGATCACATCGTCCATGCGCCCGATGATCCAGAAGTAGTTGTCTTCGTCCTTGCGCGCGCTATCCCCACTGAAGTACCAGCCCTGCTTCTCAAAGTCGGACCAGTAGGTCTGCACAAAGCGGTCAGGGTCGCCCCAGATGGTGCGCGCCATTCCCGGAACAGGATGCTTGATGACCAGATAGCCATCCTCATCAGGGTTGCAGGAAGAGCCATCCTCGCGCACAACATCAGCTTCCACACCGGCAAAGGGCAAAGTAGCGCTGCCCGGCTTGAGCGGAATAATCGGCGTGGGGGTGATCATAAAGCCCCCCGTTTCGGTCTGCCACCAGGTGTCGATGATGGGGCAGCGTTCCTTGCCGATATTCACGTTATACCAGCGCCATGCTTCGGGGTTGATGGGCTCGCCCACTGTCCCCAGGATGCGCAGGCTGCTTAGGTCATGGCGGGCGGGCCAGGCGTCGCCAAAGCGCATCAGCCCGCGGATGGCAGTCGGCGCGGTATAAAGGAGTGTGATCCCGTACTTCTCGACCTGCTGCCACCAGCGATCCGGGTAGGGATAGCCGGGCGCGCCTTCGTACATGAAACTGGTAAGACCGAGGATCAGAGGGGCATAGACAATATAGCTGTGACCTGTGATCCAGCCTGGATCGGCGGCACACCACCAGCGGTCATCTTCGCGCGTATCAAAGGCATATTTGAGGGTGGCGGCAATGTGTACCAGATAGCCGCCGCAAGAGTGCATCAACCCCTTGGGCTTGCCGGTCGTGCCGCTCGTATAGAGGATGAACATGGGGTCTTCGGCGTCCATCGGCTCGGTTTCACAGTAAGGCCCGGCAATGGGCAGCGCGGCCAGTTCATGCCACCAGAAGTCCCGATCCGGCACCATGTTTACCTCTTGGCCCGTACGCTTAAGGACGATCACACGCTGCACAACTGGGCTGCGCGCAATCGCTTCGTCCACAATATCCTTAAGGTTAACGGTCTTGCCGCGCAGCCAGGAGCCATCACAGGTGACCACCACCTTGCTCTTGGCATCGTCAATGCGGTCAGCCAGGGCTTGCTCGCTAAAGCCGCCATAGACGACGCTGTGGATGGCCCCAATTTTGGCAGTGGCGAGCATGGCGATGGGCATTTCAGGCACGCGGCCCATGTAAATGGTGACGGTATCGCCCTTCTTGACACCCATGCTCTTGAGGATGTTGGCGAAGCGATTGACCTCTTTCCAGAGCTTGAAATAGGAATAGGTGCGCTGTTCGCCATCTTCCGCTTCCCAAATCAACGCCAATTTATTCTTGCGCCAACTCTTGACATGGCGATCCAGGGCATTGTGAACGACATTAATTTTGCCGCCGGTGAACCACTTGAAGAAAGGGCGATTGCTATCGTCAAAGATCTGCTGGTAGGGCTCATACCAATCGAGTAATTCTTTGGCCTGCCTGTCCCAAAAGCTCAGCGGGTCTTGCAGGGCCTCCTCGCGTAGTTCCAGGTAGTCGGACGCTTGTACACTCTCTAGGATTTCGCGCGAGGGTTGATAGACTTCGCTCTTGGAAGCGGTCGTATCAAAAGCGGTTGACATGGGGTGTTCCTCCTCTGCCGCGCTGGGGCGGAGCGATGAAGTTTGTAGGACCGGTTGCTTAAAGACGCAGGTGTGTGGACGCAGCTACGGTTCTGGGGACAAATCTGCGCCTGGGCTGTGACGCCCAATCGTTGCTCCTATTGTAGTGTAGGGCTATGCGGAGGTCAAAACCGCATAGTGTTGCGTCCCACACTTCCCCCACCTAGCGGTCAGCCCAGGTGACGCCCTGGCTGCGCCAATCCGGGAATTCGCCGGTGACCGCGGCCAAACGCTGCGCCACGCCGCCACCAGCCGGAATTGTCCACAAGGCCCAGGCATCTTCTCGATTGCTCAGAAAGACAATCTCGCTGCCGTCTGGACTCAGCGCCGGTAGACCGTCGATGGCCGCGTTATCGGTAAGACGTGTGACCGCACCATCAGCGACCTCCACCCGGTATAGCTCCCAGTTGCCATCGCGTTCATCGCTCATAAAGACCACAAAGCTTCCGTCCGGCGACCACATGGGCCGCGAGTCCGAGGCAATCGCAGTCAACGGACCAGGCACCGAACCGTCGAGTAACATCGTCCACAGGCCGCATTGGGCACCGGCATCGTCGCACCCCTTAAACACAATCGTGTCCTGAGATGGGTGCCAGTCCGGCTCCTGACCAAAGCCCACCACCTCGGCATTGTTATTTTGATCTGCCCAAGTGACGTAGATTCTCCATTTTCGATCCCCATGCCGGTTGCTGGCAAAGACCAGCCGGTTGCCTGCGGGGTTCCAGGTGGGGAAGGCATCCTCAAGGAAGGTCGAATAGCGGACACGCTGCCCTGTATCCAGGCTGTAGCCCGCCAAACCGCGCGCATCGGCCTGGGTGCTTTGGAATGCGAGCTGCACGCCCCCAGGCTGCAAGCTGGGCTGCGCGCCATTCTCGACAAGCGCTTCCGGCTCTGCGTCACCAGAAGCCGCCACGCGGTAGATCATCGTGCGATTCTGGCTGTCTACAACAGAGAAATAGATCATCCCTGGCCCGGCAACCGGCGGCAGCGGCGCTTCCACCAGCGGAAGATTGGCCGCGTCGGGCGCATCGACCAGGTTGGGGTTGCCGGTAATCCAGGCAGTCTGGTTGCCGGGAGGTGGCAGTGTCACTTGCAGCCAAAGGCTGGCGTCTGCACCCACACGCCCCGTCGCCTGCATTTCGTCACCCGCAGCCACCGAGCCGACAATGGCATAGTCTGTGCCAGGGCCACCGCGCAGATTCAGTTCGGCTTTAGCTGTCACCGTGATCGTTTCGGCTGTGGCGGGTTGGGTCGCGTCCGCAGGCGTCGGCAGCGCGGCTGGATCGCCCCCTAAAAAGGCATAGGCATCGCGCACAAACTCGTCGCGGGGCAAAAGTTCTGCCGCGCGTGCCAGGTCCGCCTGCACTTCATCCGTCTGACCATCCACCAGGAAAGCGCCCCAGGCGCGTATGAAATAGGCTTCACCCAGATCGGGCTGCGCGGTCAGCGCGCTATCTGCCAAGTTGATCAGCCGCTCGGAGAGTGTCTCCACATTGCCTTCGGCTACCGTACCGGCGACCAAAGGCGAGGCATCGCTGAATAGCTCCTCCGGCGTATAGGCGCGCATGATCTCCAGCGCAGCCGCATAGTCTCCATAAAAGAGCTGTGACAAGAGCGGATAGCCGGTTTGCTCAGCTTCAATCACGGCCCGCTTTGCATCTGCGTTGACCTGGATATAGAGCGCATTCCACGCCAGCACAGGATCAACTTCACCTGCAATGTCAAGGCTGCTGACCGTCTCCAGCGCGTCTTTCCACAATCCAGCCTGGGCTAGCTTAATGGCCCTGTCATTCGTCTCACGCAGGTCCGCAGGCGCGCTGTCGGTCAAGGGTGACAAGGTGACAGGGACAAACTGCGTGCCGTTCCAATGCAATAGCTGATATTCAACCACTCTCACACCACAGGCATAACAGAAGACATAGGGGTCACTCACGTCGAGTTGCGCTTCCAGCAGACCATCCTTGTTGAGATCCACCAATTTGCTGCCGCCGGGGCTTGCGGTGAAATTCTCAACCTCGGTGGAAAGCGTCTCCCCATCATAGGAAAGTACGTGGTATGTGCCGCTGTGGGCCCCCGCGCCGCCTTGCACCTCCAGCCAAATGCGCGTCGGCTCCACAAAGACCTGGCGTACCGAACCCTCGCCTAGATAGTCAGGAGCCAGGATAAACGCGGCGGGATCAGCCTCCGCTGCCTGGCCTTCTTCCGCTTGGCCCTCTGTAGCTGGTTCCTCAATGGCCGGTTCCCCAGTCTCCGATTCAGTAAACTCCATGCGCGCCAATTCCTGCCAGCCGGATTCGACCCGCGCATAGATCGCCACCACATGGTTCTGGAGCGGATCAAAACTGCGTAAACCAAACGTGTACGCTACCCACAAGTCGCTATCGCTGTCGTCCACCGGCGTCAGTTGAAATGCGCTCACACCTTCAATCGCACCGAATTCGGATTCTTCGGCAATGCGCGCCAACTCCAACTGTTCGCTCACCAGAGCTTCCAATTCCGCCTGCTCAGGCGAAGCGATGGCATCCGTCACAGGCACAGAATCCGTCACAGCTTCCGTTGTCGTCACAGCTACAGTTTCCGTCACTACCCCGGCCCCACGACCGGCCTCTGGTGTGAGCGATTCCGGCTCTGGCGTTGGGGTCTCTCCGGGTTGGCTGTTCGCTGGAAGTGGCGTAGCTGTCTCCGCGGCCTCAGCAGCAGGCATGGCCGCGGCTGTCTGCGTGAGCGCCACGGCAACCGCCACTTCGGTCGCGTCCACGCTGCCCGCACACCCAGCCAGGAGCAGGGCAACGAGGAGCAGAGACGTTAGAAACGCAGAAAAGGGCATACGAAAAGAAAGCGAAGAACTGTTCATTCTGTCGTGCCGGTTCATACCAAACTCCTTTTGGGATAGGTAATTTGCGCCATTACCAATGATGAGAGCGGAAGGGCACCCTTCCGCTCTATCCTACCATATAGACAGCATGTGGTATGATTCTTACCCTTCAAAGACCCACGGATCTTCCGCACGCTGCCAGCCCACCAGATCATCGCCAAACCAAAGCTCGATCTCGCGCACAGCGGTCTCGACTTGGTCGCTGGCATGAACCAGGTTGCGCCCGATTTCGAGGCCGAAGTCGGCGCGGATCGTGCCGGGGGCGGCTTCGCCGGGCTTGGTTGAGCCCACCATTTGACGCACCGCGGCCACTGCGCCTGTGCCTTCCACCACCATCGCCACCACCGGAGCGCTGGTAATATAGTGAATCAGCCCATTGAAAAAGCCTTTGCCCTCATGCTCGGCATAGTGGCGGCGCGCCAAATCCTGATCTACTTGCTTCAGGCGCAGCGCAACGATCTTGAGGCCGCGCCGCTCGAAACGCTGGATGATCTCACCGATAAGCCCGCGCTGAACAGCATCCGGCTTGATAATGATAAAAGTACGTTCCATCTTTGTTTGCTCCTAAATTTTCTAAATTGTTGATCAAGCTACTGGTTTCACGGATGTACGAACGGTTGCCGGAAAGAATGCCGGCTATTTTCAAGCTGCTTCCAGATAAGAGGCAAGCCATTCCGCCTCAACAGGGTCTACATGCAGCAGATACGGCTCGGTCATGGCGTGCGTGCTGATGGGGATGCCCAGCGCAGTCGCCACAAACTCCCCATCAGGGTCCATCGTGCTGATCGGATGCTGCGCCAATGCTCTGTCATTCTCATCGCCCACTGCATCCAACACCACCCACGCCAAGAGCAGATGGGGCTGGCTTTGTACCAGGTGGCGGGCCAGGGCATAGGCTTCGTCTCCGGCGTTGCTTTGCCAGAGTGCAGCCGCCAAACAGAGTTGGAAATCGATGCGCCGCGGGTCGGCCTTGACCAACTGGCGATAGGCACGCGCCGCCGCCTCCCAGCGCAGCCCATGAAGATAGATCATGGCAAGACAGGCCAGATCGAGGGCTAGGGCGTTGGCGTCATCGAGGCTCGTGCGCGCAAGTCCGGCGCGAATCTCCGGGGCGTAGGGGCTCATCTCAAAGGCCCGCTGCCACATGGCATGGGCTTGGGCGCGCTGCCCGCGCTGTTCCGCCGCGGCAGCCAACGCTTGCCATGCCCACGGATTGCCGGGGTCAGCTTGTAGCAGCCGCCTCGCCCAATCTTCACCCTCATCCCACCGCTTCAGCGTCCACGCAATCCGCAAGAGACGCTGGTAGGTTGCCAAGTGGCGGGGTAAATGGTGCAGGATCAACTGCGCCATGAGCGCCGCTTCTTCCGCTTCGTCAAGCGCCAACGCATGGTCAATCGCTCGATTGCAGTCGGCGAGCGAGATTGTCCCCTGCGTCTGTTGATTCATGCTTGGCGCGCTCCGCTCATTGGGCATCATGCCTCTATTATCTATGCATGGGCCTATCTGGGAAAACTAGGGGGTGGGGTATGGCAAGAATTGGGGTAGATGTAAGAGGAACCCTCCCGGAAGCTCGAAGCTTCCGGGAGGAGTATTACAAGGTTAGCGAGTTAGCACAGGCAGGTGGAGGGTTGCGTCCCCTGTCGGAATCGCTCCGGCATCACCGCCTCCTAGCCATGCGGGAAATTCGCCTGCAATCTCGAGGCTGCGTAGGCCCACGCCATCGCTACGCACCACGTAGAGCCGCCAATCTTCGTCTTGCGTGGGATCAACATCGCGCTGAAAGACGATCCAATTGCCGTCAGTTGACCAGGAAGGGGCGCGCGAGGGCTGATCCTCTGGGCCGCTGCTTAATTGGCTAAAGTGGTCTAGTGAACCATCGGCCTGCACTTGCGCCTTCCAAATCTCCTCTTGACCTGTGAGGTCAACGCTAAAGGCCAGCCAATGACCGGTTGGGGCAAAGTCGGGCGTGCGATAATCCCAGCCTTCCAGGCAGATTTCTTGACTGGTCGCCAGATCAACCAAACAGAGTTTCGGCGGGGAATAGGCCCCTGCCGCGGCAACGTTGCAGAAGCCTTCTGTTCGAAAGACCATCCATTTGCGGTCGTTTGAGAGGGCGATTTCGGAGCCGAGGTCATATTGCCCCTGATAGACGTTGGCCCCCGGTCGCCCATAGTGCGGTTCGATGACAAAGCAAGTCCCGCCGATGACCGTGGAGTTAAAATTGCGCGCAACCAGGGTGGCATAATAGCGTTCGTTATCTGCCAAGTCATATTCGACGAGCCCCTCGGCGTTGAAGAAGATCGAAGGCTCGCCCCCTTCCACCGGCTGCGACGAGATCGAAGTTTGGCTGCGATAGTAGATACGGCTGCCATCCAGGGCAAAGCGGGGTTGGCGGGCATCCGTAATCGTGCGCTCTTCCAACTCCCCACCGAGACTACGCAGGCGAACGGTTGTTGGCTGCCCCGTTTCATAGGCCAACGTGCCGCCAAAGGTCGGGTCGCCTGCGGCCAATGCCGCACCGCTCACCGCCGCCGAAGGAAGCCCCGTGTTGCCTGCGTTGTCAACGGCTGCCACTCGATAGAAATAGGTGGTTCCGTCTAGCTCCACATCGACAAATTGGGGCATGACCACCGTACGCGCGGTCAACTCCGTATAAGGCCCGTCTGCGCTGGTGGCACGATAGACGCGATAGGCATCAATTCCTGAAGCATCCGCAGACTCATCCCAGGTTACTCTCAAGGCCCGTTCGGCTGGCGTAATCTTTACATTCGCCGGTATGGTCGGGGGCAGTCCATCGAGGGTAAGAGACACAGACCACATCTCATTGTCAGAATTACGGTCATCTTCCCAAGCAACATAAGCGCGTGTATTCTCCCCTGTGCCGCCAAGCGCCAGCGCGGGCGCCCACTGATCAGCGCTACCGGGAAATTCTCCCTGCCCATCTTCAAGAAAGGTATAAGAGAAGTTCAGCCCTTGATCGATGGAAGTAGAGAGATAGATATCACCGCTGGAAAAGTATTTGTAGACATAGGCCAAGACAACTTGCCCGTTGTCATCCACGGCAACGACCCAATCGCGCATTTTATACTCGTCTACGTTAGTAACGTCACGTACCGGTTGCCAAGTCATCCCCAAATCTGTAGAAAGGCGCAGCTTGATGTTCCTGTGAGCATCGGTGTCAATCGCATAAGCCGCATAGAGTTCCCCATCCGGCCCCAGGGCAATCTCTGGGTGGATGCCATCATCACCGCTGATTTTGAAGTTGGCTCCAAAGGTTGCGCCACCATCGGTAGAGCAGGCTCCATAGATGGGCTGGCGCTCTTCCGTGTTGCGCCCGCGATCCTCCCAGGCGGCACAGACAACGCCATCGCGCGCGGTCAGGCTGAGCCAGGCTCCGATGTCGAGTGATTCGCCGCTCATCCGGCCCGCAATGTCCACATCATTGATGATCGTGGGGGCCGGCTCCCATTCTTCCGCCTCCGGCATATGACGCAAAAGGAACAGTTCCGTACCCTGATCGCTGTCCACCCTGTTCCAAAGTTGGCTCATCACATAGACGTTGCCATTACTCGCATCGGCGACAATGCGCGCACGCCAGAGAGCTTGGCCGTCATCGTTATTGGGGCCATTGGCAAGGCCAGAAACTGTCCAAGTCGCTCCACCATCGGTCGATTTGGCAATGCGTAGATCATTGACTGTCGTCACCGTGTTATCATAAAATTGGTGCCAAACCACCCAAATTGTGCCATCCGGCGTAACCGCGATATCGGGGTGATTGATCCAATCATCATAGGGGAGTTCGCTTACGCGGATATTAGGCCCCCAGGATGCCCCGCCATTGGTGGACTTGGCGAAATAGACCGCACTGAAGTTGTCATGGATGCCTTCATCACGGTCATCTTCCCAAACGGCATAGAGTGTGCCGTTATGCTCTGCCAAACGCACGTTTGCTATCGTTGCACCGTTGAGCGATGAATCGGTCACACGGACATTCGGCCCGTCGACAATCGCCCCTGCCCAAGCACTCCGGCTGCTTAAGAGACTCGCAGCGCAAACCACAAAAACCAAAAAACTCCAACGAAACCAGCGCACTCGTACTATTGGCCCTTTCTAAAAGAGGAAGCCTATCCCGATCTGGGACAGGCGTTGATGGATCCCGGCGCGGCAGCAAAACCCTGTCGCACCCTGCGCGCCGTCAAGGGGCAACCTTACCCTTAACGAAGGTAGAGTAAAGTAAGGTTCCGTTCCATTACGAGGATGGTCTAGGAGAGCCGGGGAATAAACTCAGGAGACAAAAGGAGAGGGCCAGGAGTAGGCTAGCCCGGCACGACAGCTTTCCAGAGGTGGCGGCGATGGCGGATTGCCAAGCCCTCTGCGCTGCGATGCTCGGCAACAAGTTGCGCCAGCGCGGGCGCAACTTCGGTATAGGGTGGCACTTCTTCGGGTGCGCGGCCAAACGTTCGCCACGCATAGAGTTCTTGCGGCTCTGTGAAGTATTCGGGCACATCAAAGCTCCACCAGCTATGAATTTGCAGCCCACTTTTGGCAAGGCGCGGCTCGATGGCAGTGCGCGCCCAGGTGGGATCGCTGCCCACTGACCATTGCAGCGACGAGGGCAGTTGATCGTGCCAAGAGGGCATCGGCACAGTATCGGGGATGAGCATAATCAACGTCGCGCCAGGGCGCGCCACGCGGCGCGCATCCTCGACCCAGTGAAATGGCCCTTTGCGACAGATGAGCAGATCAAAAGAGGCATCATCAGCGGGGATGCGCGCCTGACCCTGATTCGCCGGCAGCGAGGAATCATAGCAGGCAAAGCGGGCGTTGCGGATATTTTGCGCCCGCGCGGCCTCCTGCGCCATCGTGATATAGCTGTCAATAACATCATAGCCAAAGACCGAATGGCAAGAAGGTGCAAATTGGAGGGCCAGCGCGCCATGCCCACAGGCCACATCAAGCAGGTCGATGGCAGGGCCAAGATGCTGCTGTACCAGCGCAAGATAGGCTTCTTCGCCGTTGCCCGCTGCAACTTGCGAGCGCCAGGGATAGAAATAGCCTGCCTGGCGTGTTGACAAGCGCTTATACCATTCGGTAGAGTGAGGGCGCATGATCTTGTTTTTCCTCAAGGGTAGCAACTTGAATACCCAAATCTTCAAAGGCTAGTTAAGGGAGTACAGAATGGTTTATCAACCAGCCGCTAATCGCTATGATACCATGCACTATCGCCGCAGCGGGCGCAGCGGCTTGAAATTACCCGCCATTTCACTGGGGCTGTGGCATAACTTTGGCGGCGTCGATACATTAGAAAATGGCCGCAGCATGATCCGGCGCGCGTTTGATCTGGGCATCACCCACTTGGACTTGGCGAACAACTATGGGCCGCCTCCCGGTTCGGCAGAGGAGAACTTTGGTCGCATCCTTGCCCAAGACCTGGCCCCCTTTCGCGATGAACTGATCATCTCCAGCAAGGCGGGCTATCTTATGTGGCCTGGGCCCTATGGAGAATGGGGTTCACGCAAGTACCTGGTTGCCTCCTGTGACCAGAGCCTCAAGCGCATGGGGCTAGAGTATGTGGACATTTTCTACAGCCATCGCCCCGACCCCAATACGCCACTCGAAGAGACGATGGGGGCATTGGATTATCTTGTACGCAGCGGGCGCGCGCTCTATGTGGGCATTTCGTCCTATACCCCAGAGCAGACACGCCAAGCTGCGGCGATCCTCGCTGATCTGGGCACGCCCTGTCTGATCCACCAGCCGCGCTATAGCATGCTCGACCGCTGGATCGAAGATGGCTTGCTCGATGTACTGAGCGATGAAGGCATTGGCTGTATTGTCTACTCGCCGCTGGCACAGGGGATGCTGACGAGCAAGTATCTGGAGGGCGTGCCAGAGGATTCACGCGCGGGCAAGGCGCATGGGCGCGGCGGCTGGGATGACCGGCTGAAGGAGAACATTGGCAAGGTGCGCCGCTTGAATGAAGTTGCCCAGGCGCGCGGGCAGAGCATGGCGCAAATGGCGCTGGCGTGGGTGCTGCGCCATCCAGGGATGACTTCGGCATTGATTGGCGCAAGCCGCGTAGCGCAGATTGACGATGCGGTGGCAGCGTTGGGCAACCTGGATTTTAGTGACGAGGAATTGGCGACGATTGAGGGAATTTTGAGCGGCGCGTAGGGAACCGGCAAGTGTGGGTTGCGCGAAAAGCAGCCTTCCGGAAGCTTAAAGCTTCCGGAAGGCTACACTTGTTGATTGCATATATATGGAGGCTGGCATGGGCGAGCATCTGTCTGAATCTGTCGAGGTAAGGCGCGCCTCCATTGGTGAAAAGCTCATCCTGCGCCATCTCATCCAGTTATACAGTTATGATTTTACCGAGTTTGAAGAAATTGAAATGGATGAGCATGGGTTATATCGATATGACTATCTCGACCATTATTGGACCGAAGAGGAACGGATGCCGTTTCTTGTGCGCGTCGGTGGCAATCTGGCAGGATTTGCGTTGGTCAAGAGGGAAGTAAAAGATGATGGCTCCCCTTACTCCTTTATGGCAGAGTTTTTTGTCATGAAGAAGTATCGGGGCAAGGGCATGGGTCAAGCCGCTGCCTTTTATCTCTTTGAACTATTTCCAGGGGAGTGGCAAGTCTCGGAGATTGCGACAAACTACCCTGCTCAAGCCTTTTGGCGCAAGATCATCGGGCGCTATACAGGAGGAAACTTTGAGGAAAGCGTGATCGAGGATGGCAATGTGCTGCAAGTCTTTACCAGCCCGCAGAAGATTTCTGCAGGATGAATATAGTACAGATGAATACAGCACAGACGCAACGGGTCCGGCGCTAGTTTGCCGGATAGAACAACGCTGCGCCGCGCAGCGCGGTCTTTGCATGCATCCCAATGTGCCAGCGTCCCAGGTTTGCCCAAAGCAGCAGCGACAGATCTGCTCCGGCAAAGCAGACATTCGTCGGCGCTCCGAGCAGCGTCCCCTCAAAGTCGCTCATCAATACCGTAAGCGAACCGTCCGGCATGTAGCGGAAAATCATATCCGGGCGGTAGCACGAAATTAGAAAGCTGCCGTCGTCGCAGAAGGCCAAGCCATCCGGCACCGTACCGGGCAGTTCTACCACCGTCTCGACCGGCCCGATCTTCTGCCCACCCTCAATCGCAAAGCGCGCCACCCGTGGTACATTGAGCGACATCACAAGATAGAGATAGCGACCGTCCGGGCTGACCGCGCACCCATTGGGGAACTGGCAGCACTCTGTGCTGATCACCGTTGCTGCCCCACCCGGCGCAATGCTCCAGACGCAGCCGTCGTCGGCCTTCCACGTACCGGAGTCGGTCACATACAGATAGCCGTCGTCGTTGAACGCCGGATAGTTGGGTGTAACCAGGGGACGTTCAGGGCTGCCCGCGCTATAAACGGATGTTGCTCCGGCAGGTGTTACCTTGTTGACCACCTTGCTGCCGACATTGCACACGTAGATATTGCCTGCCTTGTCGAGCGCAAGCCCCGCATTGAGACCGGTTCCGGTCGAGGCAATCTGTTGCGCTGTGCGTTGCTCCACGTCAATGCGATAGATCTGTCCGGCCTCGCCTCCGACATAGGCCATCCCGTCTGGGCCAAAGGTCACGCCCTCCGGGTGATCCAGCCCATCTACTAATACCTCGGCATGAGTCAAGTTGATCAGCGGCATGCCCCCTCCTTGTCGCTGCTAAGTCGTTATCTCCCCAACGAATAATACGGCTCATCGGGTATATGGTGCAGGCGGCGCAGCTTTTCGATCAGCGGCGCGATGTCACGTTCGCTGCCAGGAGCCGGGCCAAAAGGGTCGCTGGGTGGTTGGTGGCTGTGGCTGAGCAGGCGCAGCGCGCTGAGCACCGAATGAGAGAGCGCGCCGATGTGATAGCCCCCCTCCAGCGCCACGACCAGCCGCCCATGACAGAGTTCGTCGGCAAGCGCCATCAATAGTTCCAGCAAGCGCGTATAGCCCGTAATACTCAAGTGCATATTCGCCAGCGGGTCAAGCCAATGGGCATCATAGCCCGCCGACACCAGGATCAGTTCAGGGCGAAAGAGGCGCGCAGCCGGAACGAGAAGCTGCTGGAAGATGGACAAGTAGCCCTGGTCGCCCACATTGGCGGGCAGCGGCACGTTGATGTTAGACCCATCGGCCCTCCCTTCGCCGGTTTCCTGCGCCGCGCCTGTACCGGGATAGAAGGGAAATTGATGGGTGCTGAAAAAGAGAACCGAAGGATCACGGTAAAAGACTTCTTGCGTGCCGTTGCCGTGATGCACATCAAAGTCCACGATCAGCACGCGGCCCACATTGTGGCGATCCTGCGCCCAGCGCGCCGCAATACTCACGTTGCTAAGCAGGCAGAAGCCCATGCCCGAATTGGGCAAGGCATGATGACCGGGCGGGCGGCCTAGAGAAATACCGTTGTCTACCTGCTTCTGCAAAACGGCATCCACCACATTGAGCAGCCCCCCTGCACCCAACAACGCCGCTTGATAGCTGTCGTGGCCTAAATAGGTATCGGCATCGAGATGGCCCCCACCGAGCAGCGCCGCAGATTCAAGCCGGTCTAGATAGGCGCGGCTGTGTACGCGCAAAATGGCGTCTTGGGGCGCGGGGGCGCTGGGGAGGTGGAGAAGCCTGCTGACAATGCCATCCACTTGAAGCAGGCTCCAGCTTTCTTCGACGCGTCGTTGATTTTCGGGGTGGCCTTCGCGGGTGTGGTGTTTATGAAAGGCATCATAAGCGATGGCAGTACGCGGCATGAATGATTCGTTCTAGTCCCCACCCGTTGTATCGATTGCTTGGCTCGCAATGGACGGTTCGGGTTGGTCAAAGACGGGCCGGAAATAGTGACGGGCAGCCATGCCGCCCTCCTCATCGCTGGGGGTAAACTCAAATTGCAGGTCGAATTCCAATTCATCACTCTTGATCGCACGAATACGGCGGTAGAGCTGCACAGGCCTATCACTTTTGACCGGTTGGGTGCTGTGCAGGGCAGCCCCATCCCAGACAAGGCTGATATTACCTCCGTCGATAGGCAGATCGAGCAGCGCCCACCAGCCCCAGCGATTGCCCCGTTTTGGATTCACTGCCAACTGTCCTTGACGGCGTTGCAGACCACAGGCTGTCCACACAGCTTCGCCCGCCAGTGTAATGCCCTGCCACGGATCGTCAAAGCCCCAGGGTCGATCCTCGTGGTAGCGCCAGCCCGCTTGCTCCTGCCAGTTTTGCACAGAAAGCTGGGTAACAGAAGGGGGCGTGTGCCCTGCTTCCTCAGCAATGCGCTCTAGCTCGCACGCTTCACTTTCCCAACGTACGGCGTCGGCACTGTTTTTCTGCTGCGTCGCCAGCGAAACCGCATAGCGCAGCCCCGTCCCCGCCGCGGCAAAGGTGGTGGCATCCACCCGGTCTTGCGCGTCGATACGCACCTGTACAAGTGTTTCGGCACAGAGCTGCACCGCGCCATAATGCTCGCCCAACAGGTCGGGGTTGGGGTGGCGGCGCAGATGATCCATGAGGACAAGAAGATAGGCGCTGATATTCCAGGCCAGTCGCGGCCCCGGCGCTTCCAGCGGGTCTTTGGGGCGAATCGGCAGGCTGGCAGGGAATTTGCCTTCGCTGCGCTCTGCCACACGGCGTAGATGGGCCAACAGATTACGGCTTAGGATTAGGTCACAGGCATCCAGGCTTTTGACCAGCGCCGGCACATGCGCCACCTGCCGGTCGCTAGGCGCAAGCCCGCTGCGGAATTTTTGCACATGACGCAGCGTGGTCAGCCGCCCCGTTTGCACAGCGCGATTGAGGGAGGGGTCAGGTGTCCACAGCCGCCCCGTCTTCACAGCCTTTTCCCACGCATCCACGCTCATCTCAAAGGCACGTTCAGCATCGCGCAGCCCCAAGAAGCTGCTCCAGGCGACCTGCTCGCCCACATCGCTGACGGTGAGCAGCAGCGGAACCTCGACCATGCCATTGACCAGCACATAGTAGACCAGGTGTGCCTTGCCGTCGTCCGTCAGTTCGATGGTCGTGGGTCGCCCATAGGGATTGCCAAAGACGCGCGTGCTGTCTGCATTGTGTTGGGCATAGATGCCGCGCGCTTGACCGGGGTTATGCTGGGCGACGAGCAGCCCATCGACAATGCGCTGGCTCAACGGTTCGCCCCAGTCGATCTCCACATCCAAGCGGATCAGCCGGTCGCCCTCGGCCTGACAGTCCAGCACCCAGATCACGGCGCGGTCGTCGGCGCTGCCCAAAGGAACCGCCAGCCGCTTGCTGATGATCATGCCCTCGCTGCCCAGGATCGTCTCCTGATAGCCGGGGTAAAAACGGGTGATCATGGGCAGCAGATCTTCGCTCTGCGGGTCGCGGACGCGCAGGCGGATTGAGCGCACATAGGTCGCGTCCGCCCAGGGCCACACCAGTTCATAGAGGTCAGTCTCGGCATCAACTGTAAAGGCCAACTCTTGGTTGGCAAGCCGGTAGCTCACCGTGGAGTCAATGGCCTCAACGTCAATGCTCTGCGGTTGGTCAAGGATTGGGTCAAACGGGTTCATGAGATAACAACCAGGAATCTAGCACTATACGCTCTCGACACGACACTCTCGGCATTAAAATATCCTAGCAGGATCAACTATACCGGCACCGGCGTCTGTAGGGAGGCTTTGATTTCCTCCTGGCGAACCCCTGCCATCAGCAGACCAAGCCCTTCACGGGTCGCCTCGGATCGTGGGACAATTGCCACAATCTCCCCTTTATACATCACAGCGATGCGGTCGGCAAGCGCCATGATCTCGTCCAACTCGGCGCTGACGACCAGCACAGCCACCCCTTCATCACGCTTGGCGACAATTTGCTTGTGAATAAACTCGATGGAACCGACATCAATGCCGCGTGTAGGTTGGGCCGCAATGAGCAACTTGACATCGCGGCTAAATTCGCGCGCCACCACCATCTTCTGCTGGTTGCCACCGGAGAGATTGCCCGCCAGGGTGTGGACGCTGGGGGTGCGAACATCATAGTCGTCTACCAATTTTTCGGCATGGCGCGCCCACGCGTCTTCCTGTATCGTCCAGCCTTTGGCAAAAGGAGGCAAATAATAGGTGTTCAAGACCAGGTTTTGAGCGACTTCATAGGTCTCTACCATACCATAGCTATGGCGATCTTCGGGAACGTGGCAGCTTTGCCCTTCGGCAGTGACACGGCGCGGCGAGGCGTTGGTCATGTTTTGCCCGCCGATGGTAATCTGGCCGCTTTGGGCCGAACGCAGCCCGGTGATGACCTCCACCAATTCGGTCTGCCCATTGCCCTGGACACCGGCGACACCGGTAATCTCGCCCGCGCGTACTTCCAGCGAGAGCTGATTGAGCGCCTGATTGCCCAGGTCATCGCGTGCGCTCACCTGATTCAACGCCAGCACGACCGGCCCCGGCTTGGCGACTGACTTCTCGACGGTCAGGATGACTTCGCGGCCCACCATCATCTCGGCCAAAGAGCCTTGCGTCGCGCTCTTGGGGTCGGCCTCACCTACAACGCGCCCATCGCGCAGCACCGCGATCCGGTCGGCCACGCGCAGCACTTCTTTGAGCTTATGGGTGATGAAGATGATAGACTTACCCTGACTTTTGAGCAGCGTCATCACCTCAAATAGCCCTTCGATCTCCTGGGGCGTGAGGACAGCAGTGGGTTCGTCCAAAATCAGAATGTCGGCATTGCGATAGAGCGTCTTGACAATCTCCACACGCTGGCGCACGCCAACCGGCAAGTCCTCGACCAGTGCGTAAGGGTCTACGTCAAGGCCGTAGCGTTGCGAAAGATCGTTGATGCGCGCGGCGACTGCGCGGGTATCGAGCAGGCCGTTGCGAATACTCTCGCTGCCCAGCATGACATTTTCAGCCACGGTCATCACCGGCACCAGTTGGAAATGTTGGTGTACCATGCCAATGCCCAGGTGGATGGCATCGTTGGGATTGTTCATCTTAACGGGCTGGCCCTGCACCCGGATTTCGCCTTCCGTGGGCTGATAGAGACCATAGATAACATTCATCAGGGTCGATTTGCCCGCGCCATTTTCACCCAAGAGCGCCAAGATTTCGCCCTTATACAAGGCCAGGTTGACATCCTCGTTGGCGATCACCCCAGGGAATTTCTTGGTAATGCCGCGGGCTTCCAGGACGGGCGTTTGAGATTCGTTCACCAGTTGCTCCTAATGAAAACCGTCATCATTTCAATATCCTACTGCAGCGTCCCTTCGGTCTCATAGACCTGCCCTTCGGCGGCGGGGGGGCGCACGCGCCCGACAAAGCCGCTGACCGCGATGATGGTGACGAGATAGGGCAGCATACTCACGAATTGGCGAGGCACAAGCCGCATACCTGCCAAGAGCAGCTCATTTTGCAGCGCCTGGGTATATCCAAAAAGGAGCGATGCCGCCAATGCGCCAAAGGGATTCCAGTTGCCAAAGATCATGGCTGCCAGCGAGATAAAGCCGCGGCCCGCGGTCATCCCTTCTTGAAATTGCCCCACCGCTTCCAGCACCAAAAAGCCGCCGCCGAGTCCCGCCAGCGCACCCCCGATGCAGGTGTTGATATAGCGATAGCGGTTAACGGGAATCCCCACGGTATCAGCCGCACGCGGATGTTCGCCACAGGCGCGCGTGCGCAGCCCCCAACGGGTGTAGAAGAGCCCGATATGCACGATCACCACCAGCAGCAGCGTCATATAGGTGATGACCGGGTTGTTAAAGAGAATCTCGCCGATGACCGGAATGTCCGCCAGAAGCGGGATACGCACCGAGTTAAATTTGCCGATAGCCACCGCATCGCGGTCAAAGAGATAGGCAGTGAACCCCGCGGCCAAGATGATGATAACCGTACCGGAGATGATCTGGTTCACTCGATAGCGAATCGAGAGGACAGCATGCAGCAGCCCCATCACCCCACCCACCAAGAGCGCCGCAGCCACGCCCATCAACAGGCTGGTCAGCAGAGGCCAATCGTTTGTGGCAACTTTGGCGACAAAGGCGGCATAGGCTCCCGCCAGCATCATGCCCTCGATGCCAATGTTGATAATCCCTGTGCGTTCACACAAGATACCGCTGAGCGCGCCCAAAATCAAGGGGACAGCCGCGCGCAAAGTAAAGTTGAGAGCACTGACGCCAAAGAGGACGCGCAGCCACAGGACAGAGCGCAGATCGGTCGTATTGACCAGGATGACCATGAGCACGATTGCCAGGGCCAAAACGCCACCAATGATAGAGGTGCGCCGCCAGATTGTTTGTTGCGTCATGGAACCTCTCTGGTCATCCGGTCCAACCGGTGCTTAGGGTGGTAGCTTCAACTGCGACATTGTCTGCATCTGCGGTTTTGGGCAGGCGGAAGAGGCTGCGAATAATGGTCGGCGCGGCGACAAAGGCCAAGACCAGCGCTTGAATAATCTGGATAATATCGGCGGCAACACCAGAGTCAAACTGCATGCGTGATGCACCGGCGTCGAGCGCGCCCATCAGGAAGGCAGAGAGGACAACGCCAAGCGGATGGGTCTGGCCCAAGAGCGCAACGGTGATGCCATCGAAGCCGACCGCCCCACTAAACTCCGGCGCGTATTTGTGAATGTGCCCCAACGTCTCAAAGGTTCCTGCCAGCCCTGCCAAGCCACCCGCCAGCACCATCGCCAAAACAATGCGTTGGGAGACTTTCATGCCCGCATAGCGCGCGGCCTTCATGTTGAGCCCCACCGTACGAATTTCAAAGCCGATGATGGTCTTATAGATAAGCCACCACATAAAAATGGCGATCAGCAGCGCCAAGATCACGCCCAGGTGGATGCGATAGGGAGGGCCAACGAGAAAAGGGAGTTGGGCGCTTGCCAGAACGTCGGCTGTTTCAGAGACCGCACCCGCGGTCGGGTCCCACAGTGGGCCAGGAGTCTGCCCCTGGGTGCCACCTGCATAGACAGTCCACCCGGCGAAGTTGGCGGCGATGTAGTTGAGCATAATGGTGGTGATCACCTCATGCGCGCCCGTTGTCACCTTGAGAATTCCGGGGATGGCCCCCCAAATCATGCCACCCGCGAGCCCTGCCAGCACAGCAAAGGGAATGTGAATGAAGGGGGGCAGCCCCTCGAAATGGGTGCCAACGGCCACCGAGGCGACGGTTCCCATCAGAAATTGGCCCGATGCCCCGATGTTGAATAGTCCCGCCTTGAAGGCCACGGCGACAGAGAGGCCGGTGAGGATCAACGGCGTCATCTTGCGGATGGTGGAGGAGATGGGGCGTCCCCACTCAAAGGCCCCGCGCATCAACCCTGTATAGGCTTTGATCGGATCATCCCCAAAAATGAGCATGATGATTGCGCCAATTGCCAGCGCAGCCACGACAGCCAGGACAGGAATAAGCAGGGCGCGGGCGAGGCGCTGTAGGGACGATGCTGTCATCGCAACTCCAGTCGAATCGGATAGTAACTCACAGGTATAACAGGTGTAGATGAGAAGGAATATGCATGGTCAGTTGGGAGAGTGACAAAGAAGTCGCTATCACCCTCCCGGAAGTTGGGGAGCCCATTGGGCGCGGGAGGGTGATAGCTCTCAACGTTGCTTATTCACCATAGCCTGTCGTGATGGAACCATCCTTCAGACCGGCGTCGATTTCGGCCAGCGAATCCTTGACCTCCTGCGGCACAACGTCCTCAAAGTCGTGGAACGGAGCCAAACCCGCCTGACCAAAGTAGTTGCCACCCTGGAAGCTGCCGTCGGCGACTGTGCCGATCAATTCCTCCACCGCGGGGGTGATCAATTTCATGGCGCTGGAAACCAAGCAGGGGTGGGCTGCGGGCAGCGTCTCCCACTGGTCGGTATCCACACCGATGCAGTAGAGTCCTTCTTGTGTAGCGGCTTCTTGCAGCGCGCCGTTACCTGTCAAACCACCAGCGCCAAAGATGACATCTGCTCCCTGGTCAATGGCCTGTCGTGCGGTCGCCGCGCCCCATTCGGGGTCAGTGAACGCCTGCGAAAGCTCGCCGGGGTGATAGGTGGAAATGACTTTGATGTCAGGATTAATATAGAGTGCACCTGCCTGGTAGCCCTCGCCGAAGGCGACCACAGGAGGTACTAAGTCTGTACCCAAGACAGCGGCGATGGTGCCGCTCTTAGAGAGGTGGGCGGCTAACGCACCAGCCAGAAAGCCCGACTGATCTTCATGGAAGACCAGGCCAACCAAGTTGGGGAGCGCCTCACCCTGGAATTGGTCAACACCGATAAAATAGATGTCGGGGTTCTCCTGCGCGGCGGCAATGGTTGCCTCGCCTAGCGCAAAGCCTACGGTCACGATGACCTGATAGCCCGCATCGATAAATTGCTGGATGTTGTCGGCATAGTCGGTGGCGGCTTGCGTTTCAACATAGCGGAAGTCATCTTCCCCCAGACCGGCAGCCGCGGCATAGTTCTGCACACCCTGCCATGCGGACTGGTTGAAGCTGCGGTCGTTGACGCGGCCCACATCAGTCACAAGACCGACCAGGAGCGCGGCGGGTGCTGCTGCGCCTTCTGCCTCCTCTGCGGGCTCAGGCGTCGCCTCGGCTTCTTCGGCGGCTTCTGCTTCTTCGGCGGGTGCTTCGGTGGCGGCTGCATCTGCACTGGCTTCAGTGGCGGCGGGTGCTGCGGGTGCCGTAGTGGTGGGGGCGCAGGCAGCAACGACCAATACGAGTACCATCAGGAGGCTGACGATCCCTAAAGACCGTTTTACAATTCTCATATCGCTTTGCATCCTCTCTACAGTTGGGTACAATGGACAAACAGCCACTTCTGTTCCAGGCGAGATCATGCCGGGTAGGATAGAGCGTGACTGTGACAATACAATTGTGACCAGTTCATAAAAACTGTTTTATCGTTGACTATATCTCAAGTCAATTATACCCAACGCCACTGTAGTCCGCAAAGCAGTCGCAGGAGCTTCTTGATGCAAGTATCTTTAGGTGTACGGCGCTCGTTGCAACAATGCGCCCAACCCGATGGCACCTTTGCCATGTTGGCAATGGATCAGCGGGGCAGTTTGATCCAGGCGATGAATCCCGATGCGCCCGATCAGGTTGGCTATGATGAGGTGATCGCGCTTAAGCGCGATGTGATCGGCGTGCTCTCACCGCTGGCAAGCGCAGTGCTGCTAGATGTCGAGTATGGCTATGGCGCTTGTGTCACTTCGGACACACTCAGCGGGCAAACAGGGTTAATCTTGGCGCTAGAGAAGAGCGGCTATGAGGGCGACCCCACTGAGCGCCGTACCGCTTTGCTCGAAGATTGGAGCGTGGAGCGCACTGCCAAAGCGGGGGCGAATGGGGTTAAAATGCTGGTTTATTACCACCCCGATGCACCCAATGCGGCTGACCAGGAAGCGTTGGTAGCAGAGGTGGCAGAGCAATGTCACGCTTGGGAGTTGCCTCTCTTTCTGGAGCCGCTTCACTATTCGTTGGATCGCAGCGTGAAGGTAGTGGATAACCGTGAACGCCGCCGCGTGGTGATGGAAAGCGCACGCCGCCTTGTCCCCCTGGGTGTCGATATACTCAAGGCCGAGTTCCCACTGAATGTCATCCAGAGCCAAGACCCGGCAGAATGGGCGGATGCGTGCGCCGAGTTGAGCAGCATCTGTCCAGTTCCCTGGGTACTGCTGAGCGCGGGCGTGGACTTCGAGACGTATATGGCGCAGGTCGAAGTGGCGTGCGATGCAGGGGCCAGCGGGGTGCTGTGCGGGCGCACCATCTGGAAGGAAACAACGCGCCTGGATGAGTTAGCGCGTATGGAGTTCCTGCAAACCACGGGCAGCGAGCGCATGCACCAGTTGGCTGCACTGGTGAGCGAACGGGCGCGCCCTTATACGGACTTTTACCCCGCGAGCAATGGCGAGACCCTGCAAGCGTGGTACCGCGTAACGGCCGTATGAACACCGCCGGAGGTTGAAACCATCCGGCTATACAGCAACGCCCCTTGAAAGGGGCTTAAGACGCGGCTCGCCAAGCCCCTTTCAAGGGGCGTTGTTTTGTAGCCCTGCGGCTTTAGCCCTGGGCGATCTTGGCGGCAGAGATGTAGGTAACACGAGATGACATCGAAATTTAGTCCCGAATCAGCGACCCTGATCGGCATTGATGTAGGCGGCACTTTCACCGACTTTGTCGTCCTGGATACTATGGGGCTGCGTGTCCATAAAGTGCCTACCACCCCCGATGACCAGAGCCAGGCGATTGTCGCAGGGCTGGCCGCGTTGGGCATCAGCGATGGGCAGATTGTCCACGGCATGACCGTCGCTACCAACGCGCTGTTGGAGCGCAAGGGCGCGCGTACAGCCTTGCTCACCAGCGCGGGCTTTGCCGATCTGTTGCTGATTGGTCGCCAGAATCGCCCCCACCTTTATCAATTAACACAGACACGCCCGCCAAGTTTGGTCGCAGAGGGCTTGCGGCTGGAGGTGGCTGAACGTGTGGATTTTGAGGGCGCGGTGCTGACGCCGCTGGATGAGGCAGCGGTCGAACGGATGGCAGAGCAATTTGCCACAGATGGGGTAGAAAGTCTTGCCATCGTTTTCCTCTTTGCCTTTCGCAATCCCACGCACGAAGCGCGCGCTGCCGAGATCATCCGCACCCATTTGCCCAACCTGCCCATTTCGCTGAGCAGCGCCATTTTGCCCGAATATCGCGAGGTAGAGCGCACTGCTACCACCGTAATCAATGCCTATATCCAACCGTTGGTGGCGCGCTACTTGCGGCGGCTGGCAGAGGTATTGGATGGCAGCGACGTGCGCATCATGCAGTCGAACGGTGGTGCGATTGGGCTGGAACAGGCAGCGAATCAAGCGGCGCGTTTGGTCTTGAGCGGCCCAGCAGGAGGTGTGGTGGGGGCATTGGACGTGGCGCGCCAAGCCCTGGAGGGTGACCCTCCGCACCTGATCACCTTTGACATGGGCGGCACCAGCACCGATGTCGCCCTTTGTCCTGGCGTTGTCCCCACCACTGCCGAAAGCATGATTGGCGACCTCCCGCTGCGTCTGCCTTTGATCGACATCCATACGGTAGGCGCAGGTGGGGGCAGCGTCGCCTATCTGGATGCGGGGGGCGGGCTGCGTGTTGGCCCGCGCAGTGCCGGGGCGCTGCCTGGGCCAGCGTGCTATGGGCGAGGCGGGCAAGAGGCAACCGTCACCGATGCCAATTTGGTCTTAGGGCGACTCGACCCGCAAGGCTTTTTGGGGGGCACAGGTGATGTTGCCCTCGATACAGATGCCAGCCGGCAAGTCTTGGCTGTGCTAGGCCAGGCAATTGGCTTGGAGCCGGAAGCCGCAGCCCTGGGGGTGATCCAGATCGCCAACGCCGTGATGGAGGAGGCCTTACGCCGCGTCTCGGTGGAGCGGGGCTATGACCCGCGCCGCTTTACGCTGCTGCCCTTTGGTGGCGCGGGGCCACTGCATGCCTGTGAGCTAGCCCAGGCGTTGGACATCCGCCGCATTTTGGTACCGCCCTTTCCGGGCGTCCTCAGCGCCTATGGCATGTTGGTGGCCGATGTGGTGCATGATG
Source organism: Caldilineaceae bacterium (assembly GCA_020846635.1). Lineage (GTDB taxonomy): Bacteria > Chloroflexota > Anaerolineae > Caldilineales > Caldilineaceae > QEUY01. The sequence goes on along the minus strand of JADLDO010000047.1, from coordinate 68,064 downwards.
CCAGCCAGACGATCCTGCAACCGGCAAGCGCTCTTGTCGACGATCCGAGCCTCCTGACCGAAATCTACACCCACTTGGCGCGCCAGGTGCAGAGCGTCCTTGCCCAAGAGGGTTTTGATGAGCCGCAGATAGAAGCCGCCCTCGATCTGCGCTATCGAGGGCAAAGCTATGAGTTGACGGTTCCGCTCTCGCTGCCCATCACCCCAACAAACGTCGCATCGGCAGTCGAGGCTTTCCACCACAGCCACGCCCAACGCTATGGCTATGCGATGCCCGACGAGCCTGTGGCCGTGGTGACACTGCGCGTGGCGGGTCGTGGATCTGGGGCGCAACCGGCGCTGCCACGTCAGCCTAGGGGCGAGGAAGATGCGACTCCGGCACAGTTGGGCGAACGTCCAGTCTGGTTTGCACCCGATGGGCCAACGCCCACGGCTGTCTATGCGCGGGCGCGGCTGCAAGCGGGCCATCGCTTTGCCGGCCCGGCGTTGGTTCTGCAATATGATGCCACGGTCGTAGTTGCGCCAGGATGGGCAGCGCGGGTGGACACATTGGGCAACCTGTGGCTGGATCGGGAGGGTGTATGAACACACAAGCCAGTGACATAACCGTGACCATTGACCCGATCACGCTCGAACTCTACCGCCATCGCCTGGCTGGAGTCGCCGAGGAGATGGGGATCACGCTGCGGCGCACCGGCTATTCCCCCAACATCAAAGAGCGGCTCGATTTCTCCTGTGCAGCCTTTGACGGAGCCGGGCGCATGATTGCCCAAGCCGCGCATATTCCGGCGCATTTGGGTGCCATGCCCGCCAGTGTGCAGACCATCCTCGACCGCTTTCCCACCTGGGAGCCGGGCGATGTGGTGATTGCCAATGACCCCTTTGAAGGAGGCAACCATCTGCCCGATATTACGATGGTTGCGCCTGTCTTTGTCACGGATGATGCGACCACACCCGATTTCTTTGTCGCCAGCCGCGCCCATCATGCCGACGTGGGCGGGATGAGTCCGGGATCGCTGCCCCTTTCCACCGAGATTTACCAGGAGGGGATCATCATTCCTCCGCTCAAGCTCTACAAGCGGGGCGTACTGAATGGCGATCTGCTCCATCTCATCCTGCGCAATGTGCGCACGCCCGACGAGCGGCGTGGCGATTTGGCAGCGCAGCGCGCAGCCGCAGCAGTGGGCGAGCAGCGGCTGCGTACCCTGGTCGCAACCTATGGCCGCGAAGAAGTGCTGACCTATGCCGGCGCCCTGCAAGCCTATTCCGAACGGCTGACACGCGCCGCCATTGCCACTTGGCCCGATGGCATCTACCCCTTCAAAGACCTGTTGGAACTGGTGGAGGGGGAGCAAGTCACGCTGCTGCCCATCTGCGTCACCGCAACCATTGCCGGAGACAGCATCACCTTTGACTTTACCGGCACTGCGCCGGTGATGCGCGGCTCGCTCAACGCCGTGATCGCCATTGCTCAATCCGCCTGTTATTACGTGGTGCGCTGTCTGGTGGGCGATGAAGTGCCGATGAATGCCGGTTGTTTTGCGCCCGTGGAGGTCATTGCACCAGAGAACTGTATCGTCAATGCACTCTCACCCGCGGCGGTCGCAGGAGGCAACGTCGAAACGTCGCAGCGTATCACCGATGTAGTCTTGGGTGCGCTGGCACAAGCCCTGCCCGACCGTATCCCCGCTGCCAGTCAGGGCACAATGAACAACCTGACCATCGGCGGGCGACGGCTGGATGGCACGCCCTATGCCTACTATGAGACGATTGCGGGCGGCATGGGAGCCAGCGCGACAGGGGATGGGCTGAGCGGGGTGCAGGTGCATATGACCAATACGCTCAATACGCCCCTTGAAGCGTTGGAGATGGCCTTCCCCTTCCGCTTGCAACGCTATGCACTGCGCGCCGCAAGCGGTGGCAAGGGCGCGCACCACGGAGGCGATGGCATCGTACGCGAGTATCTGCTCCTGGCTCCGGCAACGGTGACGATGCTGAGCGAGCGGCGCACCGTTGCGCCGTGGGGATTGGCGGGTGGCGACCCTGGCGCGACAGGACGTAATCTGCTGATCCACGCCGATGGCCGCGTGGAAGAACTGCCCAGCAAGTTCACCCGCTACCTAGAGGCAGGAATGCAGCTGCGTATTGAGACGCCAGGCGGCGGCGGCTGGGGTGGGGCTAGACAGTAACTCATGTTACGCAGCCTATGACTAAGAGTACCCTCCCGTCCGAAGCCTCCGGGAGGGTACAGGATGAAGATTTGTACAGTGGAAAAGGTGTCAGTCGTCACAATGATGGCTGACACCTTTTCTCATGCTGTTCCGCTGCCATTGAACCATATAGCAAGATTTATGGCAGTGTCCCGAAAAATAGCCGCAACTTTTATGGAACAGTGAGCGTCATCAGAAACAGAATAGGCAATCATATTTTATGAATATCGAATTGCATTCCGCATCCCGTCTTGCTCTATCTGGGCAATCTATCTTGCAGAGATCCCCTGCATTCTGCGTCAATTGATCAAATTACCGTCAAGGAGGACGCCAGCGCACTTCATGCAGTCAAGACAAGCTTTCATACTTTTGGTAACTCTCTTTCTAATCATGGTCTTGTTAGCGGGCTATAACCAACTGCTGCCGCGCAAGCAAACAAACCTGCCGGTTGCCCAATTGGAGAATGTGCGTGACCATATTCCGGCCCTTACCCCTGGTGGGCCGGAGTATGTGGTGGATGGCGGCAGGCTCTATGTGGGGCATCCTGGCTATTGGGTGGAGATTCCGCTGCCCGAAGAGGTCATTGCCAGTGCGGTCGATGTACGTATTGCGCCCGCGGTGGACGCAGGCTTGGCGCATGAGGTGATCTATATAGGCGCGGCCAATCAGCTAGCGGTCTATCGCACCGAGGATCGGGGTGAAAATTGGCTGCATGGCAAACTGACGCACGATTTAGTACATAAAGGCCTGGTGGGAGGTGTCACAGATCTAGCGGTGGACCCTGTCCAGCGCATCATTTACGTGGGCACCGATACTGCCGGGCTTTTCCGCGTGCGCGATGGCGAGGAGACGATGAAGAGCAGCGCGCAGTTGCTCTTGGATGATCCGGTGGTGCAGATTGTAACGGATCGTCAAGGCAGTGGCGTGACCTATTTACGCACCGAATGGACGCTCTATCAAGGGTTCGACTATGGCTTGCAGTGGTCGGCGGTCGATACGCTGCGGAGCGTACCCACGGCGATGACGCTGGCGAGCACGAACCCGCCTGCGCTCCTGGTGGGAACCGCGGATCGCGGGGTGCTGCGCAGCGAAGATGGAATTACGTGGACAGAACTCAACGGCGGCTTGACTGCGACTCCTGCCTTATCGCTCCGGGTCAATGCCCTCGCCATCGATCCGCTCCAGCCCGCGATGGCCTATGTGGCGGTGAGCTACTTGACCGGCACGCACTTTGCGCGTCACAGCGCTGATCTGTTGGCCTATACACGCGATGGGGGCGAGAGTTGGCTTCCTTTTGAGCAGCCGGAACTCAGTGCGCGCGTCACCGACCTCTTGCCGGTGAGCGGCTATACAGCAGCGGCCTATCTGTTGACCAGTAACAGCCGCACGCCACAGGCAATTGGCAATGCGCCTGCGGGAAGTGTGCCTGCTCTGGTAGAAAAAACCCAACCGGCAACGAGCAGTGGGGCCGGGCTGGCGTGGATTGCTGCGGGGTTAGCGGCACTGGCACTGGCGTTTGCACTGGTGACCGATGTGCTGACCCGGCCCGAAATACCACTTACGGGTCCCAACGGGCTGGAACCGCGGCCCGCGCGGCGCAATCGCTGGTCGTAGCCGTCAAAGCCGCCGGAGGGCTCCCGTTTTATCCTCCGGCGGGCTCAATAGGTGGGGTCAAGTCTTTACTGTACTGCAACACTACCGGCGGCTGGCTGCCAGAGCAAGCGCCCATCAACGAGGGTAGTGTGTAAAGCCTTCTCCCCAACCGTAACTTCCAGCGGCAGGGGCGCTGCACCGGCTTGGCGCTGCACCACAAGCTGGTAATTCTCCGGCGTGATCGCGGGCGGCAGCGTATAGGCAAAAGTGACTGTATGCTCCTCACCCGGTTTGAGCGAGAAGTAGCCTGCAAAGACCTGTGTGCCCCGTTCGCCCAGACGGCTGCTGATCGTGTCTGCCTCGACCCCCTCCAGCGCAACCAGTTTACTGCCACCCGGCACATAGAGCCGGACATAATCAAAGTAGCAGCGTTCGATCTGCCCGCTGTAGGAGGCGATGGTGCCAAAATCGGGCAGAGGCAAACAGCGCTCGTCCACCACCTGAAGCGGGTGGCGATAGGTGACGGCGAGGGTTGCTTGTGCGGGGGCAGTGGGGCCATGAGGCCATGCCACACTGTACGCGACATCATTCTCTAAGACCGCATTGGCTTTGTTATAGCCCATGTTGGTATCCACCAGGGCAATATAATCAGCCCCGGCTTCGGGATGCAGCCGCCCATCCCACCCCTGTTTTGCGATCAGCGCCGCCGCGGTCGGGTCAGCCAGCCACACCTGCACAGCCCGCTCGCGCAGCGCCGCATCAACCGCGTCAATCAGGCTGAGGGCATTGAAGTTGCCGCTCTGAATACGCGCCATAGCCGATTGGGCGACCAGAGGAATGAAGTCTTTGCGCTGCAACACCCAATCTTCGCGCTCCAGCAACGAACCTTCCTCTGCCTCCGGCGTCTCGCTGCCGAGAGGTTGATCCCAAAAACTCACAAGTTGCTGCATAACATTATCGCCCGTCAAAGGCTCCTCCGCGCCGGGTATCTCCAGCGGAGCCAGCGCGCCCACAAGCAGTTCCACCGCACGCAGATCAATGCTCACAACGCCATCCACCTGCACCCCTGCATCCTGGGTATAGAGCGAACGGGCAAATTGGGCTGTCGTGGGAAAATCAGGCGACCAGTTGGCATCGCGCAGAAAGAGGATCTCGATGCCCATAAAGCGTTTGACAGGTTCCGGGGCCAGCGGGTGGTCAACATCGTCGCGGGCAATGGCGTAGCTGTCCTCAATCTTCAACTCGGTGATGCGCCCGCGGTCAAAGGTGATTCTGCCCACAGCGGTAATAAAGCCGCCCGTAGCGCGCAATTCGTGGTTGTTTTGCACCAATAACAGATAGGTGTGCGGCTCGTCAAAGCCCAACAAGCCAGGCAGCAGCGGGGCAAGTTGCACGCCAGCCGTAAAGAGCGTCACCGCTGCGGCGTTCTCGCGTGCGGGGTGCGGATCGGGTGCATCTGGATCGCCCGGCGCTGCAGCTTGCAGGGGCTGGAGGTTTACCCCCAGCATCCCCAGCACTATCAGCAAAATAAGCGTTTTACGCAGCCGCAAGTGAATATGGCGAGTTGATCTTACGTATAAATCCGGCAATGTCATCTTTGTTTCGTCTGGTTCAAGGCCCACCAAGACGCCAAAAGGCCCCGGCGGGTGTTAGTATATCAGCAGGCAACTCTGGAAACGGCTCGGTCAGATAGATAGGTCGCAAGCGCCGGTTGGCGGCAATGAGATCGGCAATCGTAGCCCCCATGGTGGGCGCATCTGCATAGAGTTCTGGATATAGATCGTGCATCAAGTCCCGATACCAGCCAAACTGATAGAGCGCGTGATTGACAAATACAAGGTCGGGAACGGCCTGCGCCAGCGTGCCGCTGCCCCATTGTCCATACCAAAGCGCAAAAGTCGGCGCGTCGGCGCTGCTGATGACGAGACTCCCTGGTTCCAGGATTTGCGCGGCAGCGTCGACAAAATCGCGTGCAGCCCGGTCATTGTGCAGGTCAAGTTGGGCCAGGCGAAAGGGTATCAAGCTCAACAGGCCAACCGCAGGAAGCATCACCACAATGCTTGTCACAAGCCATGCCGCTGGACGAACGCGCTGTGTCGCGGCCCATGCGCGGACGAACGCGCTGCCACTTGCCAGCCCTTGCGCCAGCATCAGCGCTGCCAGCCAGCCTACCGGCAGCAGGTAGATATAGCTGTCCACCGTGTTATAGCCCGCGGCATAAAGACTGAGCGGCAGGATCCAGAGCAGCGCTCCGTTGCGTAGAAAGGGGCGATGTCGATCCCATAGGGCGAAGCCTCCGATAATAATTGCCAGCCCCACTGGGGTAAATTGCTCAATCAGAAGCCGCACCAGCGCGGCCAGCCGCCCGGCATATTGCAGGGGCGTCATCTCAAAGAGATAGGCGCGATAGGCTGCACCGCTGACCAGCCACCACAAGCCCGTTAAGTCACGCGGATAGCCCCAGGCAACCGGGGGTACTTCTGCGGCAGCAGTTACTACCCAGATCAGCCGCAGATAGAGCGGGAGCGCAACCAGGAGGGCGACCCCTGCCATGCTTGCTGCCTCGTTCAACCAGGCGCGACGAGGCAGCGCTTGCAGCCGCCAATAGAAGATGGCAGGCCAGAGCAGCAGCGAAGTCAGGTGGTGGGCAGCGCCGAGGCCCAGCAAAATGCCAACCCCCGCGGCGGGTAGGCGGCGCGTCAACAGAGCCCAGCCCAGCGCAGCAATGAGCAGAGCATGAAGACCATAGACTTCGGTGATCAGCGCCTGGCTCCACGCCAATGGGGTCACAGCCCATGCCACCCCTGCCAGCGCGGCCCAGAGCCAGCGCAAGGGGAGTGGGCGCAGCAGCGACGCGGCAGTGACGATGGCAAAGGCAACGCTGCCCGCCACACAGAGCGCACTCAGACGATTGCCCCAATAGGCAATTTCAGCCTGCGGGCTGATCAGGTGGCCCAGGCGCAGCCAGTCTTGCAGCAGCAGCATATATAAAGGATAGCCAGAGGGATGGGGCACGCCGTTGACCGCGGCCGCGACCAGCAGATCGCCGCCATCCGCGCCAAAATGCGCCCAAGTGAGCCCCGGCGCGGCAGTCGCCCAGTAGAGCCAAAAGGACAGCCCCGTGGGCAGGCCGATAGCGGCAAGCTGAACCCACAGGGCTGTTCTGGTGACGATGAAACGCACAGGTGTACGCACAACTGGACGGATTACATCCAGCCGTGGCCTTTATTGGAAATCGGGCTGGAGAACCGGCGGCATGCCGATCGTCAGCACATCGGTGCTGTAGCCAACATTGCGCCCGCGCAGTGCCACCAGGTTATCGATCACGGCTCCATCGGCAATCTCCGGCGAAACCTGCGCGACAATCGTCGCGCCTACCGCGGTGTCGGCAGGGATCGTGGCCCAGGTAAAGAGCAAGAGGGTGCGCCCATTCTCCGTGGTCACAGTTTCTACCGTCCCCCCCGCATCCGCGTCAGCTTCGACGAACGCCAGCGCTTCGGGCAGTTCATCGCTCAAGACGACATTCACGGCATCAACCGCGTTGGGGTTGTTAACGGTGATGGTGAGTGTTGCCGTGATGCCCTGCCAGACAAAGTAGGGGAAGATGCCGAAATCCACCTCTAGGGGTTGCTTGGCCTGTGCCATTGGTTCGGTTGTGGCCTGGGGGGGCGTGCTCCCGGCGGCAGGGGCCGCGGGTGTGCTGCCAAAGACCGGAATCAAGGTATTGGCCTGGGCGCGATCAAAGTCAGGTGTAAGCAACTGCGCGCTTACCCATCCGGTTGTCTGCGTGCCGGGGAGACAACAGACATACCACCACGCGCCATCCTCGCTGCGCGCCAACACTGAAACTTGGCTGTTCACCGGGAGGCTGCCCAGGGTGTTAAAGCTTGTATCCGGCCCTTCGCGCAGATTTAAGGCGTTGACAGTCACCTGCGCGGTCAGAGCGGCTGGTGAACCTGTAGAGGGGCTGCCCCCTGGCTGTTGTGGAAAGACAATATTGGGTGCATCGGCGGGAGCCGTACTGCCATTGTCGCCCCCCGTATCCCGGTTTCCACCGGACTCGCCGCCATCAGGGCGGGGGGTAGCGGTAGCAACCGGCCCTGCCACAGGGGTCGCGGTGGGGCGGGGAACAGTCCCCCCAAGTTGGCTCAAAGGGGCCGCAACGGGGGCTGCCCAGGCAGGCGCACCGATCCAGAGGACGCCGACAAACCCGGCCACACAGAGGGCAACAAGCCAATGGCGGCGAAGCAACTGTTCCTGCTTCATAATCAGCTTTATAAAACGTATATGGTTGAACATGGATTCAACTTCCTTTTTTAGCGTAACACGCCCACAAACTCAGCGACCACAAAGATGCGATGAGTGGTGGTGAATTCAGGCCAACCCGTGACCAGCGTCAGCCGCGCATCGTCGGAAGGGGCATAGTAGGTGGCGGCTTCGGCCACTTCTTCCGGCGTTGCGCCTGTCACGGCGACAGGCTCGGTGACTTCCGTTACACGATAGACAAAGACAATACCGTCGCCATCGGTCAACAAGACCTCTTGACCAGGAACCACGCTGTCCAATGCCAGCGGCGCAAAGACGGCCGCGCCACCGACCTGGCGACCAGAGACAATCGTGTTGCCCCTTGCGCCAGCACCGGCACTGTTGATGTGCCAGCCCGCTTCTTCGAGGGGGACATCCCAGACCGTCGCGCGCTGCCCATCGACCACATCCACACGCCAGCCCATCGCAATGATCGGCACATCCAGGTCAATCTCTGGGATTTGCAGGCGCACCGGGCCTGTGGTCTGGTCGAGAGGATAGGGCTCGACCTCGGTGACGACGCCAGCGCCATCACCGTTCTGTGCGCCAGCAGAGGCGTTGGCTGTGGCAGCCGGTTCTCCGGTGCCCGGCGTGGGCGTTTCGGTTGGGGTTCCACAGGCTGCGACCAACAACATCACCCCTAGCAAACAGAAAGTGAGTATCCTGTTGAAGCGAGAGGGTCGCTGTGGCAGCCGTGGTAAAGAGGCGTAGAATGACATTGGCAATTCCTTACAAGACAGATGGACAATACGGATGGGGTAGCGTCCGGTTGCCGGCACAACAAAGAGAGTCTGCGTAACAACGGATGCCATTCTAACCGCGCGCAAGAGCTTTCGCAAACCCTCTGCCTAATCTTGCCAAGCGACCTCTGACCTGGGGAGCATCCTCTGGACATGGTATAATCTGCCGCGCATCAGCGCATCTCGTTACGCGTATGGACACCCTCCATTATGCCCGTATGTGCCCGTACGAAACGCAGTTTGGATGAGTCGTAGAGTATATACGAACTTGCGCCCCAATTTGACATGCCGTGTATGTCGCCATAAAGATCACCAGGATTACGAGGATGAAGTATGGCTAATCGTTTTTTCGCGCTGCTCGTCGGCATTGACCGCTACGCCAACCCCCATCAAGCCCCCCATTTGCGTGGCTGTGTTGCCGATGTAGAGGGGACACAGGCTCTTCTGGTCAGCCGCTTTGGCGTTCCAGCGGAGCAGATCCGTATGCTCACGGCGCGCATGGATCGCCAGGATGACCCCGCGACGCTGCCCACGCGCGCCAATATCATTGCCGGATGGAAAGAGCATCTTGCCCAGGCCGGGCCAGGCGACGTGGTCTTTTTTCACTACAGCGGGCATGGCTCCCAGGCGCGCAGCAGCGATCCCAATGAGCCGGATGGCTATGACGAGACGATTGTTCCGCACGACAGCCGCACGCCAGGCATCTATGATTTGGCTGACAAGGAATTGGCAATGCTGATTCACGATATGGAGCAGCAGGGCGCGCAAGTCCTGGTCTTTCTCGATTGCTGTCATGCGGGCAGCGGCACGCGCGCGTTGACTGCGGCAGCAGTGCGCGCCTGTGCGGCGGACAACCGCGCGCGCCCGCGCGCAGCCTATCTAACCGGCACGCGCGGCTGGAAGGCGACGCGCCGCGAGGCTCCCAGCGGTTGGCTGCCCCTGGGCAAGCATCTGCTCTTGGCGGCCTGTCGTGACGACGAATTGAGCTATGAATATCGCGCCCCAAGCGAACGCACATCGGGGGGAGAGCAATGGCAAGGTGTCGCTTCCTATTTCTTCCACCGCGCCCTCGCCACTGCCACACCCGACACCACCTGGGCGCAGATCCACGACCAGGTTTTGACCCAAGTCCATGCCATCTATCCTGCACAGACGCCACAGTTGGAAGGGCCAAGTCAGTTGACCCTTATGGGCGAGGTGAGGCAGCCAGTGGCCCCCTATCTCGTGGTAATGGAGGTAGAGGGGGACGAATATATTAAGGTCAATGGCGGCTTGGCGGTTGGGCTGACACCGGGGAGCCGCTTGGCGCTCTTTGGCGCGGGCAGCGAACTGACGGGTGAGCCGCTGGCTGTGGGGCTGGTGGAGGAATCGGCTGTGGATCATGCCTGGGCCAAGCTCGACCGCAAGAGCGCCGTGGAGGTGGGCGCACGCGTCAAGATGACGGCGTTGGGCTGGGCCGAGCCTCCGTTCGGCGTGCGTACGGACGATGCCCTGCTGCGCGCTGCGCTCACGGCAGTGACAGACGGCGACCGTTCGCCCTTCCTGGTGGCTGTCGGCAGCGAACAGGAGAGCAGCGCCGAGTTTGTCGTCACCATCGACCGCGGCGTCTATCTGCTCAGCGACAGCGCCGGCGCGCCCCTCTGGCGCGAGCGTCCACCTGCCTCGCCCGATGGCGCGGCGCGGATGGCTGCCACGTTGGCCCATCTTGCGATCTATCGCAATGTACAGCGGCTGCGTAACCCTGCGCCCGCCGGCGATCCGCACAGCGGGCTGCATGGAGGGATCGAGTTGAGCGCCGTCGCCTACAGCCAGTCGAGCCGCGGCGGACGTCCCACCAACCCCACAGCGCTCTTTGACCGCGGTCACAGCGCCACCATTACCGCCGGGCAGAAGCTGCAATTGACGATCTACAACCGCACCGATGAGCCTGTCTATCTTGCGCTTTTCAATCTGGACGCTGACTTTGGCATTCATCGTATCTATCCGGCCCATGCCATCAACCAAAAGGTGGAAGCGAAGGGCAGCGTGGTCATTGACCAGATCGCGCCGCGGCTGAGCGGGCCGCAATCCGGTCGTGCGGTGGAAACGCTCAAGGTCATTGCTACGCGCGTTCCCGCCTCGTTTGATGTGCTGCAACTGCCCAAATTGCACGAAGGCGATCCACAGGCAGGGGTGCGCGCCGATGCCTCCACACCTCTGGGCCAGTTGTTAAACGCTGTGCGGCGGCAGGGGGTGCGCGATTTGGTGGTGGAGTTGGACGAGAGCGCGTCGGCGTGGACAACGGCACAACTCGAAGTGACGATCCTGGCACAGCCAACGGGCCAAGCGCTGCCCGCGGATGAGACGCGGGTGGCATTGGAGGAGGAGGGCGGCTGGACGCTGGAGAAGCCTGCGGGCTGGCGCGGGCGTGTCTTTCTGAGCGACCTTGACCAGAGCACGCGCGGGCTGGAGGGTACGGCGATGCGCTTGCCACCGGGGCTGGACAATCCCGCGGCGACGGAGCATTTCCGTCCTGTGCGCCAGCATGAAGCAACCTGGCTGCACCCATCGGCCCCTGTGGTGATGGGCATTGCCGCGGCCGCGGATCAACTGGCGGCGATTACGCCAGAGCAGCCGCTGCGCGTGGAGTTGACCGTAGCCGATGAGCCAGGGCTGGCGGGGATTGCGCCGGTTGGTTTCGACGGGCAGCATTTTTTCCTGGCAGGCAGGCCGATTGATGTGGACCAGCATCCAACCTATACGGGTGGGGTGCGGCGCTTGGCCTGTACCATCGACTGTCTACCTCCCCCCGTCGAGGATTTGGGCGAGCGCCGGGGTGGGGTGACGCGCGATCTGCAACATGCGGTGCGGCTCTTTTTCTACAAACTCTTTGTGGGTGCGCTGCCTGCCGACAGCGGCTTGCGTCAAGCCGATCTGATGGATGGCCGCGCCATTTATCGCCCTGTGAGCGCAGATGACGTGGCACAAACAAAGCGCGTGGCGCTGATGCTGCATGGTTTCACCGGCGATACACGCTGGATGGTGGAGGAAGTATGGAGTTGGGTGCAGCGGCAGGGCAATTATGACCTCTGTTTGACCTACGACTATGAGAGCTTTGCCACCCCGATCCGGCGCAATGCCGACCAGTTGGCAAATGCGCTGCGCGGGGTGGGTCTTGGCCCCGGCAATCCTGTGCAACTGGACATCTTCGCCCACAGCGTGGGGACGCAGATTGCGCGCACCCTGGTGGAATTGGGGGATGGGGAGCAGTATATCGACCGTGTCTTTATGGCAGGCCCACCCAATGCGGGGACACCGCTTGCCCACGGGCGCACGCTCTTGCCCTGGCTGGCGAATATACTCTTTAATTTGGCCGGGTCGGTGCCGCCCGCGCTGATCGCGCATTGGCTGTTGGAGCGGGTGAGCGAGACGGGTCGTGGGTTGGCCGACCTCGCGCCTGGTTCTGATTTTTATGAGGAACTCAACGCGGGCTGGCGACCTCCGGAGCGCGTGCCCTATTATGTGCAGATCGGTGATAATTCTGCTGCCCATGCCAACTGGCAGACGCTGGCGCAGCGGGTGGCGGGGACAATGGATAAGGGCCTTGATCTGCTCTTTGCCGGAGACAACGACTTGCTGGTCGGCGTGGAGAGCGCACGCTGGCTCGAAGGCCGTTGGCCGCGCCTCACGGTGCAGGTGGTAAGCGGTCATCACTTCCAATATTTCCTGCCGCCAGAGGGGCAGCGGGTGCTGGCAAGATGGTTGAGCTAGAACTTCATGTTACGCAGTGGCGAGGCCGCCCAGGGCTAAAGCCGCAGGGCTAGTAAACAACGCCCCCTAAACAGGGCTTACCAGGCCACAAGTCGTGACCACTCTCCCGGAAGCTTCTGAGCTTCCGGGAGAGTTATTGCCGGGAGGGTTTATGCCAAGCTACGTAGTTTACCATCCGGCGACTGATGCGCCTTGTGGTATGATGGTTTGCGACGAAGTTCAGAACTGAGAGATTCTTACAACTGAATGGGCGCTCATCTAGATCATACCAACCGCCCGCTACCTAATAGAGACATCTATGGAAATTCCGCTTTTTGAGGCCGACACCCCGATGCGCTTTGATCGCATCGTCCTCTATCCCTATCCCGATTTGAAGCGCATTTGGACGCGCATCTGGCTGCCCGCTGTCGAGGGCCATGCGCCCCATGTGGAAATCGCCATCCTGAACCCCGACGGCAGTGAGAACTGCTCTGTCTATATGATGGCGCGCAGAGATCAGCGCATCGAAACCACGCTGCATGTGCGCGACCCGCAGCCCGGCACAATCTACCGCGTTGTTGCGACCCTGACAACGGGGCTAGGCGATAAGGCTGTAGAGTTGGATCGTCGCGAGTTTGATCTGCTGCTCGAATTCCGCAACCCAGAGAAGCGTGAGCCTGGCTTTGGCGTGGGCGTAGACTGGAACGAACTGGGCCAGGGAGCCCCCTAACATTGGCCGATAGTTCTCCCTATTGTCCCCTTTGTGGCGCGGGCTTTGACCCGCGCCTCTTGGCGTTGGGGCATGAGGTGCAGCCTGCCATGACACGGCTGATCCAGGTACACCAGCCCGGCTGGACATGCGCCCAGGGCATCTGCCCGCGCTGCCTGTTGCGTTTTGTGGCCCAGTTACAGAGCCAACGCAGCCCCACTTCGCTTCAGCCTGCGACCGCGCCCCCCACAACCTTTCCCTACTATCATCCTGCCGAGAAGACAGTTTTGCCCCAGGCGATCCGCCTGCCTGCCCACGATGGTTTTGACGGGCAAGGAGTGGCGGTGGCCTTTCTCGACAGCGGTTATTACCCGCATCCCGATCTAACGTCGCTGTGCGAGTGGCCCGGCACGCCCGCATGGAGCCAAATGACCAGCGCACAGCTACGCGCCGCCATCAGCGCCCAACCGCTTCGCCTGGCCCAATATGTGGACTTGACCGATGGACAGCAGGTGGAGGGGCTGGACGCGGCAAGCCTGTGGGATGGCGCGGGCGATTCGTGGCATGGGCAGATGACCAGCGTGATCGCCCTGGGCAATGGCTTGCTGAGTGGGGGCCTCTATCGTGGCTATGCTCCTGGCGCGCGCGGGCTGCTGATCAAGATCGGGCGCGGGGGAGGACGTATTCCCGAAGCAGACATTTTGGCTGGGCTGCATTGGCTGCTGGAGGATGAGCGTTGGCAGCGCTATGGCGTGCGCGTGCTCAATATCAGCGTGGGCGGCGATTTTGATGAGCCGTGGCAGCGCAACGACGTCTCGCTGGCTGCCGAAGCGTTGAGTGAGCGTGGGGTCTTCATCGCCGCCGCTGCGGGTAATCGCGGCCACGATATTCTCCTGCCCCCTGCCCAAACGCCATCCGTTTTAACCGTGGGCGGCGTGGATGATTTCAACCGTCGCTGGTCACCCCTGGAACTGGACGAGATCGCCCACCTCGACCTCTATCACCACAACTGGGCCGAGATCGACGCGGGGGATCGCTTGCTCAAAAAGCCCGAAGTGCTGGCGTTGGCCCGCTGGCTGCCTGCGCCGATTTTGCCCCCTAGCCCAATCTTGGGCGAGATGGTCGCCGTTGGACAGTTGCGCGAGCGATTGTTGGCGGGCGAGGATCTACCTGTGGACGAACTGCGTGCGTTTTTGTCACACCTTTCCGCAACACGCAAGCGACAGATCTTCAAGCAAGCCACAACCAGCACTGCCGCGCTCTGGCAGCTACTGCGCCAGCGCATGAATGCCCATAAGTGGATTCACCCCTATTACCAGCATGTCGATGGGACAAGCGTGGCGGTTGCCCAAGTCTCTGCGGTTGCGGCCCAGATGATCCAGGCCAACCCAGCGCTGACCCCGGCGGAGGTAAAACGTTTGATTATTGAAAGCGCGCTGCCGCTGCCCCACCATCCAAGTGAGCGCACCGGCGCAGGCTTGATCCAGCCGGCACGCGCCGTTGCGGCGGCGATGCGTGCGGAGGGGGGGCCATTGCTGGGGCTGCCTATGAGTGGCACCTCGCCGGAGCTTTGGCCCGCCGCCCCCATGCTGGGTCAGGGGGTTGCCCGCCGCTATGTGGGGCTGTGGGCGCCCGATGCCCGCGGCGTTAGCGTGGTGGGTGACTTTAATGATTGGCAGGTTGGCGCATGGCCGTTGGTGCTTGGCCGCGCCGGTTGGTGGCATGGCTTGTTGGCGCTGCCGCCCGGTCGCCATACCTATCGCTTTTGGGTGGAAGGGGATGACCCCGCGGCGGCTCGCTGGCTACCCGACCCAGAGAACCCCGCGCGTGCCGAGAGCGGCTATCACAGCGACCATAGCCTGTTGGTTGTCGCCAATTAGGAGAATCCGTACGCGTAATGTGAACTGAAATCTCATGACAAAACGCTGGCTTTTGCCTACATTCATCTTGCTCGCCACCGTGACCGTGATGGCGCTCGTGGCGACGGTTGTGATCCCGACGCGCGGCCCTTTCCATTGGGATGAGGCGACCCATGCATTTAAGGGATTGGTGATCGCCCATGATTTGCGCCAGGGAGATTTGCTCAGTTTTGCCTATAACAGCTATCGCCAGGTGCTCTATCCACCGCTCTTTTCCTGGTTCCTGGCGTTGGGCTTTCTCACCTTCGGCCCGACCGCGGTAACGGTTTCCTGGGTCAGCCTGCTTTTTTTTGGGCTGGGTGCGGGGCTGATGTGGCTGGCAGGGGGTCAACTGGATTCGCAACGCCTGCGTTTGCGAAGGACGAATTTTACAGGGGCGATTGCGGCGTTCCTCTGGCTGACCTCGCCCCCCTTGCTTGCCTACGCCACACAAGGTATGTTGGAGATTCCAGGGCTGGTCATGACGAGTTTGACGCTGCTGGTGGCGCTCAAACTGCTACACGATGACCAGCCTGTGGGAAGCTCACCCCCACGCGAATGGATGCTTTTGGGACTGCTGGTGGCACTCACCTATCTGATGCGCCCCCAATATGGCGTTGTTGTCGGGCTGGCGCTGGCATTGTCCCTGCTGTTCCATATGCGCGGCCATCTGTGGCGCAGCCAAACGTTCTATGCCTTGCTGCCATTTGTGCTGATCCTGGGCGCTTGGTTTGCCTACACGCCCAAGCTGCCATCAACCCTGCACTGGCTGATCAATGTCCCCGATGGCGTAGATGAGCCTTATAGCGTAGCCGGGTGGCTCTTTTATCCACTGGCAGTCGTACGCAACAGCGGATCGCCCTGGCTCTTTGGCCTGTACATGGTGGCCCTGGTCTGGGCATGGTTCAAGCGGCGATCCCCAGGGGTGAATCTGCTGGTGATATTGGTGCTTGTGCTCTTTACGATCAGCATGTTTCACCATAACAAACAAGCGCGCTATCTCTTTCCCATGCTGCCTGCCTTTTTTCTGTTGGGCGGCTATGGCATAGCCGAATTCTGGCGCTGGGCCTGGCGTCGCGCAGGGGCTTGGCGCATGGTGGGAGTCGTTAGCCTGCTGCTCTTACTGCTGCAAGTTGGGCTGCTGCTGCAAACGGCGATTCAGCCTGGGCCTGGTTCTTCGTCTGACTCTGGCTCCGACTCTACAACAGCTTATATATTTGAAGCAATCAAAGAGGCATCGAACACGCTTGTCATCGGCTCGATGGAGATGACCACCCCCGGCCCTCCCTTGCTCGACTGGCGGCTGAGTGCCGACGCAGGGCTGCTTGCGCCACCCCAGGCGGGCTCGGCGGCGCAGATCGACGAAGGGCGGCACTTGGGGGAGATCGCCGCGCGTTTGCCGCTGCCGGCATGGCTCACACAAGCGGTCATCCAGGTGGTGACGAGCTATGACCAGCCCGCGCCTGTGCATACGCTTTATGTAGACCTGCCGCTGCGCGCTTCCTATTCGCAGGGCGCAGAGAGTTACACGGCGTTTGTCACCGATCTGCTGGCGGATCAGGCGATTGAGCAGGTCTTGATCATCTACCGCACGAACACGTCGCGCTATGGCTCGGAATATCTGGCAGCGCCACTTACAGGCAAAGGCTGGTCGTTGGTCAAGACAGAGGGATTTGCGGGGCCTGGTATGAGCGTGGAAGTGTGGCGTCCTTGAGAAACTGCTCCGCTTTGCCGCGACACCATGCCAATGATACTATTGCACGAATCCAATTACACGAACATGGCGGCACTCATCTCGTTGTCTTAATCCAGCCTGGTTCACGCCAAGGATCAACCCTTATCTATGCACCGCGAATATCATCGTTGGTATAGTCCCCGTTTGCAGCGCGAGATGGAACTCCTGATTCACGGTCATGCAGGCGCGCGCATGATCGTTTTTCCCACAAGCCAGGGTCGCTATTATGAATATGAAGACCGCGGCATGGTGGCGAATCTGGAGGAACAGATTGAACGGGGCGACCTGCAACTCTTTTGCGTGGATAGCATTGATGGCGAAACGTTTTACAACTGGCGTACCCACCCTGCCTGGCGCATTGAGCGGCACACACAGTATGAAGCCTACATCCTCAACGAAGTCATACCCTTGAGCCAGGCGCTGAACTCCAATCCCTTTCTGATGACGCATGGGTGCAGCTTTGGCGCTTATCATGCCGTCAACATCGCCTTTCGCCATCCACATCGTTTTGGGCGGCTGCTGGCACTGAGCGGCAAATATGATATGACCAACTTTTTTGGCGGTTACCAGAGCGAAGATCTCTATTTCCACACGCCGCGCCACTTTGTGCCGAATCTGCACGATCCCTATCAATTGGCTGCGCTGCGCAGCATGGATATTATCCTGGCTGTAGGCCAGAGTGATCCCAATATTGAAGACAACCGCGCCTTAAGCCGCGATCTGTGGGCGAAAAACATCGGGCATGCGCTGCGTGAGTGGGATGGATGGAGCCATGACTGGCCGTTTTGGGCCAAGATGGTACGCCACTACATTGGCGGCAGTGACTAAAAACCTGGCATGATGTGGGCAGTTTGCCTACTACCTATAGAGCGGACAATACGGTTTTTGTCCATCCTGGGTACGTCAAATTGACCAGGCAAAGTGTTCACCATTTTAATACAATAATTTGTGAATCTTCATGACCCAGGGTGAGGCAACCGATCCCTGCGCCGCATCTTCACGGCTTGTGTAAAGGCAAGTTATGAGCTTACGAACAAAATTGAGGTTCGTTTCGTGGCTGGCTATCGGGGCGCTGATTCTCCTCGGCGTCCTCAACGCGAACGTCACAAGGCAAGTGCGAGATGACTTTATCCATACAACCGATGTGACCGCGCCTGAAGTCATCCGGCTAGGAGAGATTAAGGTTGCGGGGAGCAGGGTCATGGAAGAAGCCCTCAGCTATACCCTGCTGCATGTTGCGGATTTGAGCGTGGGGGGAGCGGATGAGATGCACAGCCCCGAACTCGAAGCACAGGCAACCCGTGAGTTTGATGACGCAGTGGTCGAGCTAAACCGCGCCATTCTTGCCTATCGCTCCGGCACCTTAGCTCCAGACGAACAAACGCTTGTTGCCCACATGGAGGAGGTCAGCGCTCTGATGCTCTGGTCGGCCTCTGAACTGATGGCGTTGACAACCGAGCAGGCCGACGCGGCCGCGGCTGTCGAAGAACTGAACGACATCGGCCACGGATTTTTGCTGGTGGTCGACGACGCCATTGCGCTCAAAGTCAAGGAATTCCAGGCAAGTAAAGAGCTTGGCGTGCAGCGCGCCACACGTGCAGCGACGACGCGGCAGGCTGCCGGGTTCGTAATCACAATCTTTTTCATCCTGCTCGGCATCTTGTTCGAGCAAATCGTGCTCAAACCCCTGCTCAAGCTTAAGGAAGCCGCCGAAGCCATCGGGCAGGGCAAGCTCAATACGCGCGTGGATATCCAGACGCGCGATGAACTGGGGATGGTCGCCACGGCCTTTAATCAAATGGCAGAGAATTTAGATGGGCTTACGGGGGAGTTGGGAGCCGCCAGGGAAAGAGCGGAAGCCGTAGCCCAGGCGAAGGCAGAATTCCTGGCGAACATGAGCCATGAAATTCGCACGCCGCTCAATGCCGTCATCGGCATGACAAGCCTGCTGCTCGATACGCCCCTTGTCGCCGAACAGCGAGATTTCACCGAAACCATCCGCAGCAGTGGTGATACGCTGCTTGCCTTGATCAACGATATTCTCGACTTCTCGAAAATTGAATCGGGCAAGCTCGATCTAGAGTTGATCCCCTTTGACCTGGTGCCGCGCATTGAAGAGACGCTGGATCTATTTGCCATGCAAGCCGAGCAGAAAGGGCTGGAGCTTACCTACTCAATCGATCCGGACACGCCGGAGGCTATCGTGGGGGATCCAAGCCGCCTGCGCCAAATCCTGACCAATTTAGTGGGCAATGCCATCAAGTTTACCGCCCAGGGGGAGATTATTGTTGCCGTAGAGTGCCAGGCCGAGGGCAATTGTCGCCACCTCCACTTTTCTGTGCGCGACAGCGGCATTGGCATCTCCGCGGAGGGCATGGAGCGCCTATTTCACTCTTTCTCCCAAGTAGATGCTTCCACCACCCGGCGCTATGGCGGCACAGGGCTGGGTCTAGCCATCAGTCGCCGTTTGGCCGAGTTGATGGGGGGAGAGATGTGGGTGGAAAGCGAAGAGGGCAAAGGCTCTGCTTTTCACTTTACCATCCGCGCGCAAGTTGCACCCGCGCAGGCACGACTAAACCGTGTCGACGATGCCAACCTGAGCGGCAAACGGGTGCTGCTGGTGGATGACCACCCCACGAGCCTTGAAATCCTGGTGCGCCAGTTAACCAAATGGCAGATGATACCCGTAGCTGTGAACTCTGGTGCGGCGGCGCTCGACCTATTGGCGCGCGGCGAGAGCTTCGACTTGGCAATCCTGGATAGGCAGATGCCGGAGATGGACGGGCTCGATTTGGCCTCTCGCATCCGACGGCAGCGTCAAGGGGCAAGGATGCCGCTGGTGATGCTCTCCTCCATTTCAAACAGCGCCGCGGACGTCAAGGATTTGGACCTTGCCGCCATGCTCACGAAGCCTGTCAAACAGGCGCATCTCTATACGGTATTGGATGAAATTTTGACCGAGCGGGAAACGCCCGCGCACGAGGCACTGCCTGCCTCCGGCTTTGACGCGACGATGGCACAACGCCTGCCCTTGCGTATTCTCTTGGCCGAGGATAACGTGGTCAACCAAAAGGTGGCGCTGTTGATGCTGGAACGCCTGGGCTATCGCGCTGATGTGGCAGCTACGGGTGTCGAAGTGCTGCAAGCGTTGCAACGCCAGTCCTATGATGTCGTGCTGATGGATGTGCAAATGCCGGAGATGGATGGCGTCGAGGCAACCCAGCGCATCATGGAACAGGTTCCGGTGGGCCAGCGACCCTATATCATCGCCATGACAGCGCACGCGCTGACGGGTGATGACGAGAAATATCTGGCAGCCGGCATGGATGACTATATCAGCAAGCCGGTGCGCCCCGAAAAGTTGGTCATCGCCCTCCAGGGTGTGCAAAGACTAGTCCCAACAGCATCCCTATGAGCTTCTGAAATCCACTTGCCCAACCTATCTCCGATCTGCTACGATGAGCGCAGCTCATTGTCCTGACTCCAATCCTGAAAACAATCACAGCAAAGGTGGCTAAGGAGCCAAGAATCATGGCTGAAATCAAGAAGATCGGGCTGATTGTGGGGCGCGAATGGAGCTTCCCTCCCGCATTTCTGGACGAGGTGAACAGCCGTAATGCAGGTGTGGTGGCGGAATATGTAAAATTGGGTGGCACGCGCATGGACGAGCCTTGTCCCTATGCGGTGCTGATTGACCGCATCAGCCACGAAATCCCCTATTACCGCGCCTATCTCAAGAATGCCATGCTGCAAGGGGCCTATATTATCAACAACCCCTTTTGGTGGAGCGCAGATGACAAGTTCTTTGAGGCCAGTTTGGCGACCAAGCTGGGGGTTGCCTCGCCCCGAACGATGGTGCTGCCGATGAAGTCCTATCCAGAGGGTGTTGTCAGCGAGAGCCTACGCAACCTCGTTTACCCGATGGATTGGCAGGGCATCACCGACTATGTGGGACTGCCCGCCATTCTCAAGGATGCCTGGGGTGGCGGCTGGAAGCATGTCTACAAGGTCAACAGCATTGACGAATTGATCTATGCCTATGACCAGACGGGGACGCTCTGCATGGTCTTGCAGGAGTTTATTGAGTGGGATATGTATGTGCGCTGTATTTGCGTGGGGCAGGATAACATTATGCCGATCAAGTATGACCCCGGCGAGCGGCGTTACTTGGTAGAGCACAACCATTTGCCCGGCGCATTGGGCGAGCGTATCATCCATGATGCCCGCCTTCTGAACACCGCGCTGGGCTATGACATGAACAGCGTAGAGTTTGCTGTGCGGGATGGCATTCCCTATGCCATCGACTTTATGAACGCCGCGCCCGATATGGATATCAACAGCATCACGCCCCATTATTTTGAGTGGGTTGTCAAGGCGATGGCCGATCTAGCCATTGAGATGGCCTTTCACCCCAAACCCCAACGCCAAGAGCAGCGCTGGGCACGTTTTGCCGATTCGGCGCGCGTGGCATAGGGGACAACAGGGCTGTCACGGCTTATACGAACGCCATCCTAGCGTCGTTGTTCGACAACCTGAAGCAGTCGCGCGCGTATCTCTGCCGCCACCTGATCCCATGTATAACGGGCGCGCACTTTTGCCAAACCAGCTTGCCCCATGCGCGCTGCGGCGTCGGGTTGGGTGAGCAGCGTGCGGATGGCTTGCGCCAGGCTGCCGGCATCAGGATAGGCAAAATGCAGCCCATCCGCGCCGTGATCGATGATGCTCGCCACAGCCCCCACATTCGCCCCAATCACCGGCTTGGCCGCGGCCCACGCCTCTACCAGCGCAATCCCAAACGATTCTTCTGCCGACGCAAGCATCAGCAGATCGCTAGCCGCCAAGAGCGCAGGCTTATCGGCTTCGGCAAAGTCATGGACGACGGTGACGCGGCTGCGCCATGCCGCGGGCAGTGCAGCAATCTCTGCCTCAATCTTTGCAGAATAGTCGCCGCGCCCCCCTGCCAACAGCAGCCGCGCTGTGGGGACTGCTTCCCACACCTGGGGCATGGCTTGCAGGATCAGGTCAAAGCGTTTGCGCGCCACCTGTTTTGCCATGACGATCACGACCGGATCATCCCCCAAGCCTAGCCGCAAGCGCATTGTCGCGCCATCTGCCTGCTC
Source organism: Caldilineaceae bacterium (assembly GCA_020846635.1). GTDB lineage: Bacteria > Chloroflexota > Anaerolineae > Caldilineales > Caldilineaceae > QEUY01. The sequence goes on along the minus strand of JADLDO010000047.1, from coordinate 46,026 downwards.
AAAGGGTGCAAGATCGACACCCGCGCCGATCACCGCCACCTTGTCTGGATCAGCCCCGTGTGCCACCACAGCATCCCGTTCCACCGGGGTATGCGCGATATAGGCATCGGCCTGGCGGATGGCGCGGTAGATCATCGGACGATCATAGCCCCAACGGTCGTGCAGATGGAGCGCACCCAAGTAGACCAGGGGAATTCCAGCGCGCCGCGCGCCCACCTGGGCATCGTACATATGGCGCAAGGGGAAGGCATGGGCAAAGACGACCTGGGCGCGGCTCTTGGCAATGCGCTGCACCAATCCAGGAATGAGCGGCCCTTGTTCAAGCGTGCGCCAATAATCATTGCCGGGCAGGTGCAGGCGGTAGGTCAGGCTGGCGACTGCGCGGCGCAGCCAACGCCCCTGGTAGAGAACCGGCAGCCGTTCGACGGTGACGCCGTCCTGCTGTTCCACCCCCGCGGGCAAGGCATCCCCCCCGCGCCAAAAATAGGTGAGATCGTCGGCCACGGTCGTCAGGACCGCCACCTCGTCCCCATAGCGCTTGACCCATCGCTCGGCGACCTGCTGCGCCAGGAATTGGCTGCCCCCCTTAGAGGGGGGATAGGCATGAACCACATGCAGCACCCTCATGGCGCACGCTCCTGTCTGCGCTCCGGCAGCCATCGCGCCCCAATTGCACCCACCAGCAGCACAAGCAGCGCGCCCACGCTGATACCTGCCCCCCAGGTCAAGGCAGGTGGCGCATAGGTCATGGTGACGCGGTGTCTCCCTGCCGGAACCACCACGGCGCGAAAAGCATGGTTGGCGGCATAGATGGGCGTGGGCTGGTCGTCAAGAGTAGCGCGCCAGCCGGGCGCGTAGGTGTCAAGCAGGACAAGCAGCCCTGGGGCCTCGGTAGTCACCTCTAGCTGCATGGTATTGGCGCGGCGCACAGTAAACTCGACTACTGGCGGCACACTGGGAGTGGACGCGGGCGGCGTCCATCCCGGTGGGATTTCCTCCAGAATCACGCTTTGGCGCGGGTTAAAGCTCGGCGCAAGGGTGTGGGCAAGTGACTGCTGCGCGCTTTCTACCACGTCAGCAGCATAGACCAGATAGGCGCGCGGGAGCGCTGTGCGGCTGCGATAGACGGTGACGCCGCTGGGATCATCAAAGACCGGCTGCCAACGGGGATCCAGCGGCGGGGTGCGGCTGAGTCCATAGGTCGCATTCAAGAGGTCGAGGCGCGGGTCGTCGAGATGCACAAAGTAATTGTGGTAGTGGGCAGGGGCATAGCCGTCAAGCCCTGCCAGCAGTGCCGTATAGCGCTGTATCGCCAGCGGATCATAGCCGCGTACATCCTCTAGTTGGGCGATCATCGAGACGTTGGGATTGAGAATCTGATGAGTGCCAACCACGCGAAAGACCCCTGGTTGGCTTTGCAGATATTCAACAGCGGGGGGTGTTGGCTCCAGCCAGGATGTGGGCGCGGCTGTGTTCGTGGCTGCACCCGTCCACAGGAGATCAAGCCAGGTGATGGCGATCAGCGCAGCCACGAACCAGGGCCGCGCCAACCGCCCGGTGCGTTGCAGCCAGAGCAGCAGCAGCACTCCGCAACCAACCAGCAGCGGCAGGTACATGACGGGGTTGGAGGGGCGCAGCATGGCAAGTTTGGCCTGCTGCCGCGTTTCAACCAGCGCATAGAGTTCGGCAAGCGGGCGATCCAGCCCCGGCGACCCCACGTTTGCCTCCATATAGGCGCGGCCAGAGGAAATCAGTTGCCCGGCAAACAGGGTGAAGCCGCTGTAGGCGGCGACAACCAGTAGAACATTGACGAGTGCTGCACCGGCTAACAGAATCGCAAAGGGGCGACGCAAAGTAGGCTGTTGGCGCAGGGCATCCAGCCCCCACCCGGCAAGGAGCGCCACGGCCAAGCAATAGACGCCGCGCAACCTGCCGGGAGCGACCAGGCTCAAGGGGGGGAGGTCGTTCAGCGCATTGAAGAGCGGCAGCCCCACTGCCAGCGCCAAGCAGCCTGCTCCCAGCCCTCCCCACAGCCAAATCCAGCGACGTGCAGCGCCATCAACGTTGCGCCAGGCAGCCCAGAGCGCCAGCATCGCCAGGAGTAAGGGCAGCACTCCGGCATAGGCGTTGTTCTCAATGCTGTTGCCCGCGGGATACCAGTAGCTCTCGCTCGCCTCTTGCCCCAAGAAGTTGGGCAGCAAGGTGGTGACGAGCGTCGGCCATTCCTGCCAGTTGAAAAAGACGTGCTGTAACCAGAGGGCTAGATCAAATTGGGTTCCTGTAAAACGCTGGGCAAAGATCATGCTGTGGCGCAGCGAATCGACAAACGGCAGCACCTCGACCGCGGCGAGCGCACCCCCCAGCAGCGCAACCCCTAGCCAGCGCGCACCATGACGACGCAGCCCCGGCAGCATCCCCCCCTCAAGCCAGGTGGCGCGGCAGAGCAGATAGAGGCCCCAGACGATGCCCATCTGCAAGGCAATTTCGGGTTGGGAGCTAAAGAGCAGCAGCGCCACCAGCCCGGAAGCGGCCCATACCCATCCCCACTGACGCGTCATGAGTAGCTGTTCACCCACCCAAAGCAGGGCGGGCAGCCAGACCAGCACATGGCTGGGTGTCGCGCCCAGCCAACTGACCAACGGCCCGCTAAAGGTAAAGACCAGCAGCGCCAGCCACGACGCCGGACGCGAGAGGCCAATCGTACGCGCATAGAGATAGGTAAAGCCACCCACCACCCACAGGCGCAGCAGTGCCTCCACGCCATAGGAGGTCGTGAGCGGAAAGAGCCGCCCAACCCAGTTGAAAGGATCCAGGAATCCAACCTGACCATTGGCAAGCAGGGGCTGCCCGCCATTGACCGCAGGCGTCCACAAAGGGAGTTCGCCCTGCGCCAAAGCCTGCCAAAGTGTGAATTTCCAGGCGTGGTATTGATAGAATTGGTCGCTGAGGACGGGATTGGCCTGGGCAAGCGCGCCCTCTGGGGCCAAAGGTTGCCAGAGCGGGTCCAGCAGATAGGGCAACTGCGCGGGCAGGAGCATGAAGCCGGGGCGCAGAGCGGGGGCCAAAAAGATCAGCGGGGGCAGCAAAACGATCAGCCACGTCATGAGCATGGCGCGACGGTCGGCTGCGCTGTTCATGGCCGCGCCTTTTGCCGGGCAGCCACATAGATCGTGGTGGCAGCGTTGATCGCGGCATCCTCCGTAAAGTCGCGCTGCCCTATCATGGTCGCCGCGCGGGCATAGGTGGCATAGTTGGCGCGCAACTGGGTTAATGCTGTGACAATCGCCGCGGGTGTCACGCTTTCTGCGACGACGCCGCACCCCTCACGCGCAATATAATCCGCCATTGGGATCACACGGTTGAGCAAGACAGGTTTGCCCGCCGCCAGGGCATCCAAGAGCGAGTGGGGATAGGATTTGATGATGCCTGCGTGGGTGGCAAAGATGGCCGCGGCGTGAACCCGGGCCAACGCTGCATTGACATCCACGGCTTGGTCAACCACCGTGACGCGTTCGCTCAACCCCAACCGGGCAACCCGGCGCCGCATCTCATCCGCCAGGATGCCGCGCCAGAGCAGTGTAAGATGGAGGTCGGGCAGCGATTGCGCGGCAGCCAGGAGCGCGTCAAAGCCCTTGCTGCTGAACTGGGCCAATGTCCAGGGGGCAGAGGCAACCAGGAGCCGCAACGGTTCGGCTGGTGGCAAAGGCAAAGGGGTATGCGTGAAGCGTTCGGTGGCGATGCCGGGTCGCTGCAAGGCTGCGTTGGTCAAGCCCCATCCCTGGAGTTGTGCCAACGTGCGCTCATCGGGCACTGTCACGACCGCCATACGCCGGAAGAAGGCAAGATTGGGACGTGACGTTACCCCGGCAGTAATCGTGTAGACCACCGGCCTGGGCAGGGTCAGGAGAAAGGGATAGGGGAAGGGGTCAGGGTTAAAAAAGTGAAAGAGCGTAGCCTGTTGCGCCAGCTTGAAGATGGTTGGCAAGCTATGCCAGCCAAAGCCCAGCCGCGGGATGAGGGGCCGCGGCAGGCCAATGTTGGGGTTGACATGGACAACCTCGCCGGGGAAGTGTCGCCGCAGCAGCTCAATCTCTTGGGCAATGGCCTCGGCTTTGGCCGATTTTGGCGGCAGCGTGGGAAGCAGATAGACGATACTCATTGCCCAGTTTGTGATGCGCCCGGTAATCTATCCGGCAATTTGTCCGGTGATGCGTCCTGCGATCTGTCTTGACCACAGGCAGCCAGGACGCGGCAATTTTGCCCGCCCCAACGCTTGCTCACCCCATCGACGAGGCCAAGATAGACTGCCTGGGCAGTTGCCCCCGCGCCCGACAGACGCAGTTTCCCAACCAGGAGCAAGCAGTAGATCGCCCAGACGATGGTCAAGGGCCATTTCGCCGTATGATAACGTTTGCGGACATAGACAAAGCGATTGCGGATGATGTAGTAGACGTGGAGCGTGCTGCGTAGGGCAGAGGAGCGATCGAGGTTGTGTTCGGCGCGGGCGCGGCAATCAACCACGGTCAGATACCCTGCCTCGCGGCTGCGATGGCAGTGGTCAGCCACTTCGGTGTTGAAGAAGTAATCTTCATCCAGCAGCCCCACCTCTCGCAGCAGCGCAGCACGCACCAACGCCACCGAGCCGGAGATAAAGTCCACCGGCAAAATGGGGGCAGCGGGCAGTTCGGTGATCAAGGTGTTGTGGTGAAGCACCGGGTTGCGCCTCCCCACGCTGTGCAGCTTATCGCCATGATAGAGCAGCGGCCCCACCCACCCCACGTTGGCATGGCTCTCCAGCGTCGCCATCAACTGCTGCAAGCCGGCATCGTCGATGCTGGCATCATTGTTGAGCAGGAGGATCGGCCAGTCGCCTTCAGCCAACGCCGCGCGCAAGCCGCAGTTGGTCCCCCCGGCAAAGCCCAAGTTACTTTCGTTTTCGATCAACGACCACGCCAGCGGCAAGTGGGCAAGGCCCTCGCGCAAAAGCTTGCGGTCGGCAGGCTGCGAGCCATTATCTACCACCCACACGCGCGGGGTCACAGATTGCCACGCTGCTACATGGGCAAGACACGCCAGCGTGTCCGCGGCTGCGTTCCAATTTAAGATGATCACAGCCAGGGTGGGTGAATTCTTGCCCTGTTCAAGTGGGTCCATAGCTACATATGTCTAGTCATGCCATTAGGCGCTGCGAATTACAGCCTATGTTGCAGCCCCTATTGTAAATGATGTCAGCCGAGATTGACGACATTGGGTTGCGTATAGGGTGTATGTCGCGTTGGGGGCAAGCATTGGCAGAGGCAGAACCCCACCCGCGCCCATTATCGGAATGCGTCCATCTGCGCCGGGCGCTGGATCGAGGTGGCTGGGGCCTGGGGCGCTTTGGGCAACGAATAGCCACGAATCACGATCACAGGACGACCCTCGTTGCTCTGCCCCATGAGCAAACTCGCCGCAGCAGCCAACTCGTCGGCAATGCACTCCTCGCTGCTCTGCAACTCATAGCCAAAGAGGTCATGCAGCCCGCGCTGATTCCAGACCGGCGGCAGCCCTGCACAGCCAATCGCCACGCCGCAGGTGCCAACGCGCCAGGCGCGCCCGTGGCTGTCATTGATAATGACCGGAGGGGTCACACCCGTTAATTCTCCCAAACGCTTTGCCAACGCCGCCGCGCTGGCATCCGCATCCGCAGGCAGCAGCGCCAGCGTCTCCCCGCCTTCGGGTTCAATGTTCGAACGATCCACGCCTGCATTGGCACAGATCCAACCACTGCGCTGCTCCACCACCAACAGCCCTCGCCGCGCGCGCACAATCTCGCGGCTGTCATCCAAGACCACCTGGATATGGCGCGGCTCTTTACCCACAATATCGGCGATCTCGCGGGCTTGCGCGCTCGGCTTCACATCGTCTATCCGCACCAGCCGCCCTTCGGCCTTGCTGACGATTTTTTGGGCAAGAACAAGAATGTCGCCCGCCTGAAGTGCTTCACCCTGGGCACGCAGACATCCAACAATCAGCGCGGCCAGGTCATCACCAGGGTGGATCAGAGGAAAATTCAGAACAGGAAAGAGTGTCATGCCGGTCATAGCGGCTTTGGTCATTTCTAGGTAGTGGGATAAGCGTATTTGATAGTTATGATCTCATGTTATGCATCAGCCGCCGGAGGTTAAAACGGGAGCCCCCTGGGCGCGGCTATAAGCGACGCCCCCTGAACGGGGCTTTAAGAGGCAGATCGCGGAGTCCCCTCCAGGGGACGTTGTTTGGTAGCCCCGCGGCTTTAGCCCTGGGCGGCCTCTGCGGTACATGACTTATGATCTCATTTTAGCCCTGGGCGGACACCGGCACAAAGCGGTAGCCCTGACCTCGTTCGTTTTCAATGGTGCCCACGGGGGGGGATGCCTCCTCAAGCTGCAAGCGCAGCCGCCGGATCGCCTCTTGCACCCGCCGCGCCGAGGCATCCGGGCGCTTCCACACCGCCAGCAAGAGTTCTTCCGGCGAGACAACTTCATGTGGATGCATCTGGAAATAGCGCAGTAATGCGCCTTCGGTCTTGGTAAGCTCCGCGTAAATGGGTGCATCAGGTATCGGCAAGGGCGCGGGCCTGTGCGAAATCGCCGGAACAGGCGTCGCGGCGCGCACAGGCATAGCTTCCATCCGGTTTGCCAAGAACTCGGTGAACAAGGGCGAAAAGAGCGCATAGCCCTTGACATCACAGATCACCATCGCCTGGTTGATCAGCCAATTGAGCGTGGGGATCACCTCGCGCGCCACCTGATCAAAGGGCAAATCGTGGGCGACCAACCGTTTGAGCAGCCCCATGAGTATCTGCGGGTCAATGCGTGGCGGCGGGTTTTGCAAGTTGCGCCACAGGGTGACAAAGAGCAGCCGCCCATGCTCCGCCAACCGCAGCCGGATCAGCGGCAAATGTTCTGGCCCCAGCGTTTGTCCGGGCGGCAAGACCAACTGCACTTCGGCCAAAATATCACCGATACGCAAGAGCAAAAAAGGGTGGCTCCCCGTCAACTTGAGCAGTTCATTGGCAATCGCATCTACCGCCGGATAGAGCGCGCCGTATGCCTCTAGCCAGCGGCGCGCAGCCTCCGGCTCGATAATGCCGAGAAACAATTGGGTCATCACATTAAAGAGGGGTGACGCAGCCAACTCCCGATCCAAATCATGCAACGGCTGTTCGGTTGCCACCACCAACGCCAATTCGCGCGTCAGCGGGCGCAGTTCGTCCACCGACTCTGGCGTGAGCAGTTGGTTCTCAAAGACTGTATCAAAATTGTCCATGAGCAGCACCAGCCTGTAGTCCATCGCATTGAGTTGGTGGCTCATCTGCCAAAGACGGCGGCTAGCTCCCGGCTGTTGGTCCACCGCGCCCCAATCCAGTTGTATACGATCCGCCTGTAGCTGCTGCGTCACCCGATCTGCAACCGTCCCCAGGAGATCGTCTTGCGCCTCCTGCACGTCGCAGTCGACCAGGACGACGACCACGCGGTCGCCATCCTGATGGCGATAGGGACGCCACGATTCCCACGCACTGCCCATCAGCGGCCCATCAGGGGAAGCCAAATGGCCCAGAAGCCGGCTCTTGCCCACCAATTTCGAGCCGACCAACGAAAAGCTGGCAGGTTGCGACGGCGCGAGAACACCCGCCACAATTTCACGCAACACTCGTTCGCGGCCAAAAAACTGGTCTTTGCTGAGGTCCATCTATCTTCCCCTATCTTTCGTTTTATATCTCGCCCTAGATCGGGTTCAGCTCCAACCACTGCTGAAAGAGCCTACAGCAAAATTGCCAACATTCTGGAGCAGGCTGCCCCAGAATGTCATTGTCGGTCAGCGATGCCAGCGTGCGGCGCAGTTTGTCGGGCAGGACATGGGGCAGCGCCGCGGCCAGCGCCTCCCACGTAACGGAACCATGCTGATTCTCTCCCGCTAAACGCGCCAACTGCTGCGTCACTGCATGACCACTGCCCTTAATCGCATCCACAAAATGAGCAAAAACACTCTCGGTGGGCAGCATAAATTCAGCGCGTACCGCCTCAATGTCGGCATCTTCCACAAGACGACGGTCGCAACGCGCCATGTGTGCAGTCAGCTTAAAACAAAAAGTTTGAATCAAGAAAGGATTGCCGCCGGTTAACTGCGCCACATGATCCAGGGTTTCAGGACGATACTCCAGGAAATTACGCATGGGCCATTCAATCAGGCGGCGCACATCTTGGCTGCTCAACGACTTGAGCACCAAACGCTCGCCCAGTTCCATCAGATGCCACGAAGGGTCGTTGGCCTGCTGCTGCGTGTGCAGCGACAGCGATTGGTAGGTTTGCTGTTGAAAGACCGTGATATAGGAAATATCCGGTGCCGTTGCCTGCAGTAGCCCGCGCCACTCATCAAAAAAGCTGCGCTGAAGCGTGCCTTGTAAATAGGCATCGGTGGTGCGGCTAAACTCATCCAGCAGCAGCACCAGCCGGTTCGCACCCAGGCGGCTTTGGATGCTGCGTATATAGGCGATGAGTTGTAAGGGAGGCTGGTGGGCAAAGAGTCCAGGCAGCGGCGCGCCCAGGTCGCCAATGCGTGGATCGGCCTGCAACTCGTTGTATACGGCGTTGGCGATCTCAAAATAGAGGTTGCTGGTCGCCATGCTGCCCAACAGTTGAAAATCGACAAAGGCCAGGACAAAGCCGCGGTCTTTGAGATAGTAGTTCTTGAGATGAAAGAGCAGCGAGGTCTTGCCCACGCGCTTTTGCCCCATCAGCCAGATATTGCCTACCCCGGCGCGCAACAATTCATAGATCTGCAACAGTTCTTGGCTGCGCCCGAAGAACATGGCCTGTTCGTGGACAGGCAGACGGCTGTAGGGGTTGACGCTGCCTGCCGCGCCCAATTGCAGCGCCGACTCCATTTCGGAGGGAGGCAGCCGCATCTGGCGCACTTCCACAATCGTGCGCCCCGGCAGTTCTTGCAGTGCAGAGATGATCTGCTCCAACACCTCGCTTCCCTCGGCCTCGACATGAAAGCGCACGCGCGCCACGCCATGATCCGCCACCGCTTCCACTTTGTGCAGGGTGGCACGCGGGCGGCGCGCATAGATCTCTGCCAGCGCATCACCCAGCAGCCCATCTTCATCGTGCGCGGTCAGTTGCAGCTCGACCAGGAGCTTGAGCCGGGGTTGAAGCCGCCATTGCAGCGGTATCTGTTCTTCGTGGGCCGGGATACGCACACAGTTGGCGCGGTGTACACGCAGCCGCTGAATCTCCCCCTGACGCCGCGAAGGCAGCCCCACAATGTCCTCGCCAGGGCGCGGGCGACAGCATTGGGCAATTTGTAGTTGGTGCGGGCGCGCACCACTTTCGCGCGGCAGCCGGATCTGGCGGATCACCTCATCGGCAAAGAGAGGATGCAGAATCCGATCCGCCACAATGTTGCCCGCGGCAATCTCCGCCATCAGCTCATCCACACGGCTTAATTTGTACTGGCGCATCGCCTTGACCGTCGCCTGGGGCAGACGATGGTCGGGGAGGTTGAAGCCATAATGGGCTTCCAGCGCACGCAGCCGTTGATCGAGGATCTTCTGTCCCTGATCAACACCCAGTCCGCGCCGCTTCAAAAAACGTTCAATACTGTTGCGGGCGCGGCTGGTGTGCGCGGCATTGAGCCAAACCTGGGTAGGCCCCGGCGCGCGTGCATCATGCTCCAGCGCCACCAGATCGAGATGGTGCAGCGGTGTAGTCGGTTCGGCTACGTCGTCATTGACATAGAAGCGCTGGCATTGATCCGCCAATTCGGTGTGGACATGATAGGCAAAATCTACTACTGTGCAGCCGCGATGAAAGCGGAACAACTGCCCCTGCGGGCTAAAGACATGCAGCACTTCGGGCAGCGAGCCCATTGGCGCAGCGGCAATCTGGGCATAGCCCTCGGCAGCCTGGTTCCACCAAGCGCCGGGCACATGGGGTTGGGCGGCATCCCCCTCTGCGGCGTGATCGGCATAAAGGGCAGCCAGCCCCCAGCGGTTGACCTCCTCCATAGCATGCGTGCAGATGTGAAAGGTGACGCGCACGCGCTGGTGCTCAATGGGGACAATGGCTGTGGTCTGGAGCGCCCGCGCGCCGTTGATACGCGCCTGGCGCAGATAATCTACCACTGTGCCATCCACTGGCTGAAAGAGATGGTGAATCCAATGCAGCGCCTGGTAACAGGCCTCTTCGTCCTCGACCAAGACCGAGAGATCAATCGGTGGATAGAGTTTGCCGGCAGCGCGCGCGGCAGCGATCGGTTCGGTGGGCAAAAGGCGTGCGGCCGGTGGTGAGCAAGGGCGGCGAACACAGGTAGCGCCAGCAAAGACTCTGCTGATCTGCGCCGAGAGATGGTCAAAGAGCTGACGACAAGCAGCATCGACACGTTCAGCGTCAGGCTCATGCAGCCGCCAAAGCCACTCTTCCACCTCCTCACGAAGCGCACGCATGCCCATCATCTCCAACAACGGGCTAAAGACATGGCGCGCTTCTTCGGCAAAACTATGGCGCTGGGCGACTGTACCCGCTTGGGCCACCTGCCAGCGCGCCCACAGCGTCGCCACTGCCAAGAGTCCCAACTCCGGGTCACGGTAAGCTGCGATATAGTGGCGCACGCGTTGTCGTGCGCGCGACTTGCCCCGCGCCGCACCTTCGCTGCGTTCGCCGAGGATGCGTGCCGCTTCTTCACAGAGCCACGCCACGCGCGCTCCACAGACGGGTTCGACATCAGCCTGGATAAGCAATCTATTATACACAAAATTGTGCAAATATGCAGCAGCGATCAACGCAGGAGAGAGCGCAAACGTCGCGGCAAAGTCAGCCGCAAACGCCGACAATTCACGCAGCGCCTGGAGCTGAGACGTCTCATCCGACGCGCCAAAGCGCTGCGCTACCCACTGCTCCGCCCGCTGGCGCAACTCGTCTCTACTCCTGTATTGCTGTTGAATCTGCTCACTCTCTCCCATAAATCTCCCCACCGCTCCCCTCCCGGAAGCTTCGGGCTTTCAGGAAGGTTATCCGCCTCACCAATGCGTCTTAGCCCCGCGCAAATCTCTAAAACCAATTTACACAATTCGTGATTTTGTGTATTGACAACTACATTTCTGTGTGTTATATTGAATGAAGTTGTGCAAATACACAGCTAATATACACCACCTCAAGGGGTGAATGCAAGACAACGTAAAGGAGGCAGAGAACCATGTCGTTAACATTCGACCCGTATGCCGCAAGGCAACGCCACGAAGAGATGCTCCGTGAGGCTGCACAAATTCGCCTCGCACGCCTGGCCCCAAAGGCCACCGGCACAGGATCATTGCTCGGTCGCATGGTCAAACTGCTCTCTCGCTTCAGCCGTCCGTCTCGTAACGTAGTTGGGTCGGACAGAATGCAACATCAGCAACGACTGGCAAACGCCAAGAGTAGCTGAAGCGGAACGAGCCGGCAGCGCGGCTGAAGCAAGAGGGACTTGACCAACCATCTCAACGACCCGCTCCCAAGACCACAAGTCGAGGGGCAAACAGAAGGAGAGTCCACAATGCAGCTCTTGCACAGTCAGCAGCAGTGGGAATTGATGCGGGATCATCAAGCCGATATGCTCAAGCAAGCCCAAATGGCACACTTAGCACGAATGGCAGAAAAGCCGCAAAAAAGTTGGTGGAGCGCACTTCGCCGCCAACCCCAATCACCCACGCTTACGCTCCCAGCGAGCGTGGCCCCAAAACTAGGATAACCCCGATGCCCGGCTCACAACTGAATCACCAACACCTGAAAATCATTCAGATAAACGAAGGCCGCCTGTCAATGAAGACAGCGGCCTTCGTGGCATTTATGGGCCAAAGCTCGCCGATTTATGTCTTTCCGTCCTACTTCTGCGCCCGCGAAACCTGTTGGCGCAATTTCTCGATGCGCTCACCAGATTCCTTGCGCGCCTCGGCATGGGACTTGGGTGTAATGTTGCCGCTGCGCAGCGCATCCAACACCACAGCTTCCGCCGCCACAAAGTCATAGCCAATATCCGCCACTTCAGCAGCGATCTCCACCGGGATCGTGGTGACGCCGTTACTGTCACAATGCAGCAGGTCATCGGGATGCACCGCAACGCCGCCCACATGCACCGGCATATGAATCTGCAAAATCTGGCTATATCCATGCGCGCAGCAGACACCGCTGGCATAGACCGGGAAATTGAGGGCACGCACGCGATCTAAATCGCGCCCGCTGCCACTGGTGATCAGCCCGACCGCGCCAAACGCCTGATAGGTCGTACACATCAACTCGCCCACGGTTGCGGCGACGGATGGATCATCCGCATCCTGAAAGACGACAATCGGCGGGCCGGAGAGATCGGCGAAATGCTCGATCTGCATCTGCACGCTGCCATACCCCTCCCCCTCACGCAAAGGCGCCGATGCGCGGAAGGTGGCGGTGGCAGCAAAACCAACGATGGGCGGCATCGCTGGGAAACAGGCTTTGATGCGCGCATCCATATAGCCGGCAGTGCGCGGGCGCACCTCAAAGAGTTCAATCACGTTGCAGATGGTCGTCGTATCAAAGGTACGCAGTTTATCCAGTACCTCAGGCGCAAAGGTTGGCATGACCCCTCCTAATCTCGGAATTGGGTGGATGGGAGATTGGATGTCGCCATTGTAGCTTGGGTAAGTCGGGCCATACAGTAACGATGGCAGCTTTTTACGGTCAGTGGCACTTTTGTACGGACACCATAGGTGGTGTCCGTACGCTTGATGTAGTGTGAACTACCAATCCAAAATGGCGTTGTCGTGGGCGCGCGTAGTAATGGCGTGGATCACCTCCTGCTGGAAGGGATGCTTGGCCGCGGCACTCTCGTTGATCTCGATGCCCAGCCCAGGCGCATCGGCAACCAGCCAGTGCCCATTCTCCGTCTTGAGGCTGTGCTGCACCACTTCCCAGCGCCACGGCACATCGGTCAACATATCCTCTTGAATCAGGAAGTTGGGCGTGCTCAGGGCAAAGTGCAGCGCCGCGGCGTTGGCAACCGGCCCCAATGGGTTGTGGGGAGCAACGCCCAGGTAATAGGCTTCCGCCATGGCCGCGATCTTTTTCGCCTCCCACAAGCCGCCACAATGACAGAGATCGGGCTGGATGATATGACAAGCCTGCTTCTCAAAGATCTCGCGGAAGCCAAAGCGCGTGACAATGCGCTCGCCTGTGGCAATGGGCACCGGTGATGCCTTGCGCACTTCGGCGAGGGCATCGATATTCTCCGGCGGCACAGGCTCCTCGACAAAATAGGGCTTGTAGGGGGCCAAGACCCGGCAAAATTCAAGGGCGTTGGCGGGGAAGTGGCGACCGTGGCAATCGACCATAATATCCACATCGTCGCCCACAGCCTCGCGCAGCGCGGCCATCATGCGGTCGGTGTATTGGTAGGCGGCAATGGAGTTGAGTGATTCCGTGGGCGGGGTGATCAGCACCTTGACGGCGTTGTAACCGCGGCTGATGACCTCGAGGGCGCGATCCACAAAGACCTGCGGGTCGGCGCTGTATTGGCTCTCATAGACCGCGCGCATATCACCCCCGCCGAGATGCGTATACATACGTACGCGGTCACGCACCTTACCCCCCAACAGCTTGTAGACCGGCTGGTTGAGCTCTTTGCCGCGGATGTCCCACAAGGCTTGCTCGATGCCGGAGATGGCCGACATGCCGATCACACCCAAACGCCAGAAAGATTGGCGGTACATCTTCTGATAGAGAAACTCAATATTTTCCGGGTCTTCGCCAATCAGCATCGGCGCGAAATCCTCCACCGCGCCTACCACGGCACGCGTCTTCCATTCCAGCGATGCCTCGCCCCAACCATAGAGTCCAGCCTGGTCGGTCTCCACCTTGACAAAGACCCAATTCCGCATTTCGGCGTTGACCACCAGGGTTTTGATGGCAGTAATCTTCATGATCGTTGCTTTCTATCGTTGTTTAAGTATCTCACTTACCTCGCCCCATTCTCATCCGCCAGCAGCCGCGCGGCTAACACGCCTCCCAGCAGCCCGAAGAAATGACCCAGCCAGGAGACACCCGGCGCTCCCGGCAGCAGACCCCAGAGCATGCCGCCATAGAGCAAACCGGCGACAATTGCCAGGCCCAGCGCGGCCCAACTGCGCTCAAAATAGGCACGCGCCAGCAGCGCACCCAACAGGCCAAAGATCACCCCGCTTGCGCCCAAATGGATCGTGTGCGCGCCGCCAAAGAGCCAGATACCCAAGCCGCTGACCAGCGCCGATACCAACGCCACTACCACAAAATCGCGCGTGCGGCGCAGCATCACCAGCCAGCCCAGAACGACCAACGGCACCGTATTGGCTGCCAGATGACCAAAGCCCACATGCAGCCAGGGCGCAATCAGAATCTGCCCCAGCCCGCTCCATGTACGCGGGCGGATGCCAAAACCATCAAGGCTACCCCGAAAGATCAGTTGGTCGAGGAACTCCAGGAACCACAGGATGACCACAATGGTCACTAGAAGCGCGGCATGGCGGCCCAGGTGGCGGGAGGCACGCGTGACGGGATGCTCAGGGCGAGTTGGTGAAATGTCGTACATGGTGGCTGCTCTTAGGAACGGGAAATAGGTGTCTCAACTCAACCTTCCCAGATGCGGCCCAGCTTCCGAGAAGGGATAAATGGTGCTTGGCATGGCTTGACCTTTGCGCTACAATAGGGACAGTTCGACAAGATGCAAGACGGCGCAAAACTCAAAGTCAAACGTGCCGGATTTATCCGCATCATTCAGTATCATTCGGGATAATCATCGCATAAGGAAGCAGTATTGGCCTATTCATTGAACGACCTGTATGGCGGGTTGCGATCCGTTATGCGTGTGAATGGGCTGGTAATCGGTCTGGGGGTGGGCGCACTGCTGCTCTTCCCGCGGGGACTCATGACAGCCGCGGGTCTCTACAACGGCGAAGCGCTCTGGCCCTATCGCCTGGCAGGTGGGCTGCTGGTGGCTCTGGGGTTACAGATGCTGCTTTCGGCCCAGGAGCGAGTCGTCAGCACTGCCACCATGATCACCATGATCATCGCCAACGGCGCAATGGCGATTGTGCTGTTGGTGGGCTATCTCCACGGTGAATTTGCCGGTATGGGGCTGTGGGGACAGTTGGCGTTGGTGCTTTTCTTCGTTCTCTGTCTCATCAGCGCCATTGTGCCGGTGCGCTATCTTCGCACTGATTATGTCGTGTTATAATTGTGATATAATCATGTCGTTATAGTGGTGTTATAATCGCCAAAACAACATAGTTTCTACCCTGCACAATGTCGTGGCATGGGATTGGTGATTCCCTTACGGAGAAGATGACCAAGCGGCGCTATGATTGGGTCATTCTTCCTCCTCCTTGTGTGCAGGGAGTAACGCTCGCCCGGCGTTGCTCCCTGTTTGCTTTAGGAAATAGTTCATGAGCTTTCTAAAAAAGATATTTGGCGGTGGTCCGACGCTTGATGCTGACACGCTGGTGCAATCCACGGACCCGAAGCAAGTCGCCCAGATTGACTTGCTGATGCACTTTAGCGAGCCGCGCCAGCTCCATGATCTTGGCGTCCAACAGCGCTGGAGTCGTGCCCTTCCACAACCCTATACAGAGACCATTAAGCTCTTTACCAAGCTAGGCTGGTTAGAAACCAGCCCCCAGGGCCAATATCAGGTGGCATCCAGCCTCAGGCCCCAGGTGCAAGCCTATCGCGAGCGTCTGGAGCGGGAGAAGGCGGAAATTATGCCCCAGGTGCGTGCTGCCCTGGAGCGTAAAGAGACGAGCGAAGCGCTGACCCTGCGCCGCGAGTATGAAGCGCGCTTCCCGCTGGGCGAGTCCGGTTGGACCGGGCCGGATCCGCAGCTCAGCCACAGCTCGCTGACCCGTCGCATCTTCTTTTTAGATCATTGGATTCTGGAGGGGTTGAGCAAAGCGACCCAGGATTGGCTCAAGCTCTATGCCGCCGAGCAGCACCTATGGGGGGCAACCTGGCATGTGCCGGAGTCGGAAATTCCCGAAGCTGTGCGCGCGGAACTAACACGTCCCGACATGAGCGCCGGCGAAGCCGCCTATTGGAAGGCGCAGGAAATGATGCTCTATGTGGATAACCAGGAGACTTGGCAGCGCTGCAAAGGAGGCGACCATGTACGCCGCATTGAGATCGCGGGGCCAGATGACGAATACACCTGTGAGACCTGCCGCCCCTTCTTAGGCAAAGAGTACTTGGTCGTACGCGTTCCCGAACTGCCCCACCGCGGCTGTACTTCGCCGCGCGGCTGCCGCTGTCGCTATGAGCCGGTGATCGAAATGATCGAGGACGTTGAAGCGTGAGATCACGATACCTCAATTGCACCTTTCCAACAGTCGACCACTTGTGCTATAATTCTCGTTTGGCTACTTATTTGGCCGATAAAAATCATTCACGCAATTAGCAAACGAGGACCTCCTCTCCATGAGCTATGATGGCCGTGTTTATCAGGTGAACATTGGCGGGTTGACGCGTGACCTGCCGTTGTTTGAAGTGGCACCCGAAGTCAAAATCGCCATCTTTAATATGTTGGGTGACACTGAAATTGTTGAGCGCGCAGCCGACCTCTTGGCGGCCCAAATGCCTACCTTTGCTGAGGTCATTGTTACACCCGAAGTGAAGGCTGTGCCATTGGCCCATGCGGTTTCGGTGCGTACGGGTGTGCCCTATGTGGTCGCACGCAAGATTCGCAAACCCTATATGGTCAACTGCCTGGAGGCTGAAGTCGTCAGCATCACCACCGGCAAACCCCAAACGCTCTACCTGGATGGCAAGGATCGTCACCTGGTCGAAGGCAAAAATGCGATCTTGCTGGACGATGTGATTAGCACAGGCAGCACGCTGCGCGGGCTGCGGCTCTTGATGCAACATGCCAACGCCCCCATCGTTGCCGAGATGGCGGTCTTTACCGAAGGCGACGATGGCGACTGGTCCCAAGTCATTGCATTGGGACATTTACCGATTTTTACGGACTAAAACAGATTATGGCTACCTTAAACGAAAAACTTGCCAGGGTCGCTGAGCGTTTTGATGAACTGGACCAGCTAATGGCCGATCCGGAAATCATCGCCGACTATGGCCGGCTCAACGAACTGGCGCAAGAACGAAGCGAATTAGAGGAACTGGTTGAGACGTTCCGTCGTTTTCAACGTATCGAGCAGCAGATTCAAGAAAACCAACTGCTGCTAGAGGACAACAGCGACCCAGACATGCAAGAACTGGCGGAGATGGAGCTAGAGCAGCTCAACGCGGACCATGCAACCCTAGACGCACAGCTCAAGGCTCTGCTCCTGCCCAAAGACCCCAACGACGACAAGAATGTCATCGTTGAAGTGCGCGCGGGTACGGGGGGTGATGAAGCCGCGCTCTTTGCGGGCGAACTCTATCGCATGTATGAACGCTGGGCGGAGAACCACCACTATAAGACCGAACTCCTCAGCGCCAGTGAAAGCGATATGGGCGGCTTCAAAGAGGTTGTCTTTGCCGTTAAGGGCAAAGGGGCCTACAGCCGTCTCAAGTATGAATCTGGTGTACATCGCGTCCAGCGCGTCCCCGTCACCGAAAGTCAGGGGCGTATTCACACGAGCGCGGCCAGCGTGGCTGTGCTTCCCGAAGTCGATGATTTCGAGATCGAAGTCAAGGATAACGAAATCCGTATTGACATCTTCCGCAGCAGCGGCCCTGGTGGGCAAAGCGTTAACACCACCGATTCTGCCGTACGCATTACCCATCTTCCCACCGGCATTGTCATCTCCTGTCAGGATGAAAAGAGCCAATTGCAAAACAAGCTCAAGGCCATGCGCATCTTGCGTTCACGTCTCTATGACATGGAAGAACAACGCCGCCAGGAGGAAGCAGGCGCGGCGCGGCGCAAACAAATCGGCTCCGGCGACCGCAGCGAGAAGATCCGTACGTACAACTTCCCCCAGAGTCGTGTCACCGATCATCGCATCAACAAGACGGTTTACCGGCTCGATGCGATCATGAACGGCGATCTGGATGAGTTTATTGAAGAATTAGCTGCCACCGACCAGGCTGAACAGTTGCAGGCGGTCGGGACCGAGACTGTGTAGGTTATGGGGTGGCTTTAGGAGGATATTTTGGCTCTGTTACAGATGGACTGGCAACAACAGGTGGTCTGGAAATTAATGCCCGGTACGCCGGTGGGGCGCGCCCTGGTGGCAGCAACCCAGCGGCTGGAAGAAGCGGGCAGTGATACCGCAAGCCTAGATGCCCAGGTCATCTTGGCCCATATCTTGGGCAAAGAACGTAGTTGGCTCTTTGCCCACTATGACCAAGCCCTTTCCCAAGAGGAAGCGGAGACTTATACCGATCGGGTAGCCCGTCGTGCGGCTGCCGAACCCGTGGCCTATCTTGTAGGCTACCGCGAATTCTATGGCCTTGAATTAGCCGTGGATTATCGCGTCTTGATCCCTCGCCCGGAAACCGAGTTATTGGTGGACGCGGTGCTGGATCATATCGAATCGCGCGCGGATCAAAGTGTGCAGATGGTGGATGTTGGCACAGGCAGCGGCGCTGTCGCCGTGGCCGTGGCGGCCAACTGTCCCAGTGTCCAAATCTATGCCGTTGACCTCTCGGCTTCGGCCCTAGAGGTGGCACACGCAAACGTTGAGCGGCACGATGAGCGCGGCCAGATTACCTTGCTCCAGGGCGATCTGCTCACCCCGCTGCCCCGGCCTGTGGACATCATCGCCGCTAACCTGCCCTATATCACCAGCGGCGACTATCCCAACCTCATGGCGGACGTGCGCGACTACGAGCCGCGGCTGGCACTGGAAGCCGGGCCTGAAGGTCTAGACCTGATCGGGCGACTGTTGGATCAAGCTCCCGCTCACCTCAACCCTGGTGGCGTGCTCTTCCTGGAGATCGGTTCAGACCAGGGCAGAGCGGTGCTGGAGTTGGTGCAGCGGCGGCTCCCCCAAGCGCGCCACGTCGGTATCCGCCAAGACTATCATGGCTTCGACCGTCTTGTAGTTATCGGTCTATAAGCCTTACATCCTCTCGCCAACTACCCTCCCGGAGGCTTCTGAGCCTCCGGGAGGGTTTCTATTTCTGGGAGAGTTCTGACTTTTACAGCTGCCAGAAAAGCGGCACTGCGATCATCAAGGCAATAAAACAGATCACGGTCAGGAGCCAGCCACTTTTCACAAAATCAGTGAAGGTATAGTTGGCGGGCGCAATCATCAGGATATTCACCGGATGGGATAAGGGCGTAATAAACGAAACCGATCCGGCGATGGCTGTGACAACGGCGATAGCCTGTGGATTCACCCCCAGTTGCAGCGCGGCGCTGATGGTGATCGGCCCCACAACCAACGGCGAAATCTGGCCTCCCATGACCTGCGTCAAAGCGGCACTCAACAGATACGCGCCCGCCACCAGCCCAATCGCCCCAAAAGGCGCAGCCACGCCCACCACGGCATCGCCCACCATTTGTGCCAGCCCTGTCTGCACCATTGCCACGCTGACAGAAATCGTCCCGGCAATCAGGAAAATGGCGCGCCACTTAATTGCCCCATAGGCTTCATCAGGGGTCAACAACCCTGTCACAAGGATCACCGCAGCCGCCGACAGCATGGCGAGTTCAACCGGCATCCCCAAGAACATGGAGACCAGCGCGACCACGCCGATCGCCAACGTCAGGATGACCTTCGATTGATCAAAGCCACCGCTATCGCCTGTGGACTCTGCAATCACAAAGTTATTTTGCTGCTTCAGGCTGCTAAAGCGATCTTGCGGGCCAATGACCAGCAGTGAATCACCGGGGCGAAGCTTCATATTGCCGACATCCGTTCGATGGCTGAGGTTATCGCGCCAGAGCGCAACAGCCGTGAAGCCGTACTTGGCGCGAAAGGCCAACTCGCGCAGCGTCTTGCCTTCGACATTCGAGCGCGGCGGCACAAGGAGATCGGCCACGACGGTTCCATGTTCGTCCAACGTGTTGGCCTGCGTCGCCGGATGCACAGGATATCCTTCTTGGCGCAATTGGGCAGCACGTTCTTCATTCCCTACCACCAACAACACATCATCATCCTGGATCTTGCAAGTTGCGCCGAAGATGGGAATAACACGCCGACCGCGGCGAATCCCCAAGATTGACAAACCGAGCTTTTCGCCAAGCCCCATCTCGGAGAGCGACATCCCCACCAATGAAGAATTGGGCAGGGCATTGATCTCCCACATACGCTCATTCACCTTGTAAACCTCTGACAGCTCATCGCTCGTACGGGCAACCTTTCCCGCGGGCGGCTCATGATTGGGCAGCAGATATTTTCCGGCAATGGCAAGAAAGGCCAGACCGGCGATACAGATCACGCCGCCAACAGGGGTGAAGGCAAAGAAGCCCAGGGACTTCTGCGGCGGGTTGGCAAGAGGGAGTAGACTGCTCACAATGATATTCGCCGTCGTGAGATAGGTTGCAGCCCCGCCCAGCATCGTGCCATAGGCAATGGGAATCAGCAGCTTGCTCGGCTTGACGCCAGTACGGCGGCTTGCTTCTAACGCACTAGGCAGCAACAACGCGCCGGCTGCCAGCGTGTTCATGAACAGCGAGAGCAACGCCGCGGTCGTGGCAAAGAGGGTAATCAGGCGACGTTCCGATTTGCCGCCGATCTTGAGCAGATTCTTGGCAATGCCGCGTGTCACGCCATATTTATCAAGGCAAAAGGTCAGGATGAAAAGCGATAGGAGCGTAATCACTTCCGGCGTGCCAAAGCCGGTCAGCGCCTTTGTCGCATCATCCGGGTTATGGGCGGGGCCAAGTACCCCCAGCCCAAAATATTGCGCCAAGCCGAGCGAACCGGCCATCACAAGCGCCGCAATATCCTCACGCAGCCGCCCCATAAAAACCAGTGTAAGCGGAACAACCAAGACAATCAGGACAAAAATCTGAGAGGCGCTCATCAACAACATCTCCACATGCGCGACAACCAAGAGTCATCACATAAACAGTACAGCCCATTCCACAAAATTGTGCGCCCGGCCATAGGCAACCGGGCGCACGCCAATCAATAAGTATACGCCTCTGATATTCCAGTAACAAATCAGTAACAAGCCGGTAACAGACAAAGGCAAGCGCACCCAAACGCGCCCCAACATAATCGACCATATAAACCGGCTACGCAAATGTCATTTGACAGCGTACGGGCTTGGTCAATCGTGGTTTTATTTGCGCCACCCTGGCGAATCGGGCTATACTCTATCTTTGGGCGATACACTGGTAGATGGTGCGCGTGGGCAAATCATGCCCCCTTCGTCTTCAAGTCAGCCCACTCCCCAGTTGCGAAATGCCGCCCTTGAGACGGGCGTTTGATAGGAAAGGTTGTTGCGAGTGAATTCCCGCCCTGATATTGTGCTCCTGGTGCTGGACACCCAGCGCGCTGACCGGCTCTCGGCCTATGGCTATCCTGCCCAAACCTCACCCAATCTCGATGCCTTTGCCGCGGATGCGACGCTCTTCCGCCACGCAGTTACCCCGGCCCAATGGACTGTGCCAACCCACTCATCCATCTTTACCGGCCTTTATCCTTCTGTCCATAACACGCGGCAATCCTACTCTGTCTTGCCCAAAGAGATTCCAACGGTCGCAGAACGCCTAAGCGCAAGCGGCTATTTCACGGCTGCCTTTTGCAACAACCCGCTGGTGGGCGTGGTAGACAATGGGCTGCGTCGCGGCTTTGCCAGCTTTCTCAACTACGCCGGGCTGTTTACCTCGCGGCCCAACCAGGCAGGCAAAAAGCCTACCCTCTTTGGCTCCTATCGCCAATGGTTCAAGCGCAATCTCTCCAGCCGCATCCATGCCCTGCAAGATCGCTTTGCTCGCTCGGATGCCATGCTGGAATTCGCCGTGACCACTCCCTTTATGTTGATGGTCTGGCAAACAGCGCTGAGTTTCAAGGGCAACACGGGCAAATCGCTCAACGATGCCGCCAAGCTGCTGATTGACCGCAGGGGCGTGGGCAAGGACAAGCCGATTTTCACCTTTCTGAATCTCATGGGCACGCACATGCCCTTTCACCCCAGCCGCCATCATATCGAGCGTTTTGCGCCCGAATTTCTGCATGACAAAGCAGCCCAACGCTACCTCCAACGTTTTAACAGTGATGTCCTCGGCTGGCTCACCCCGATTGGCGCGAAGATGGCCGAAAAGCATCGCGGCATCATCTCCGGTATGTACGACGCCGAGATTGCCACCCAAGATGAGTTGTTGGGGACCTTCCTCGACAAACTACGGCGATCCGGCAGGCTCGACCAAACCTTATTCGTTGTCGTGGCGGATCATGGCGAGCACCTGGGTGAGAAGCACTTCATCGGTCACAATGTCACCCTCTACAATGAGCTGACCCATGTGCCTCTAATCATCCGTGACCCGCGTGGCGATCTGCCCCACGGCGCGCAACTCGACCACTTGGTTTCTACTCGCCGCATCTTCCACACCATTCTCAGTGCCGCGGGGTTGGCTGAGGATCATGAGGAAATTTATAGCCTTGCCCACGGCCCTGCCAGTGACCCCGACCAGGGGGTTGTCTTTGCAGAGGCGGTGACGCCGCAAAATGTGCTCAACATCATCACCAAACATGCCCCCGAACTTGTACGCGAATACCGGTGTGACCAGCCGCGGCGCGCCATCTGGCAGGATCGCCACAAACTGATCCTGACCGGCACCGAAATGGTCGAACTCTTTGATTACATCGCCGATCCAAATGAATTGCACAACTTGGCCGCATCCAATCCGGAGCTTGTCCAAGCGCAGACCGAACGGCTCAACAACTTCACCCGCCAGGCCGAAGCCGCAGCCTTAACCGCGGGGCGTATCGTCGAAACGGACGACGCCAATCTCCGCAGCCGCCTGCGCGCCCTGGGGTATCTGGAATAATTCAACGAGGCAAAACGCTATGCACCCACCTGTAGACCCGATCCTGTTAGAAATTGGCCCACTTACCTTGCGCTGGTATGGCGTGCTGATCGTCACCGGCATTTTGGTGGCGGCGACGGTGGCCGCGCGCTATGTCGAGCGCAAAGGCCACAGTGGCGATGCCATGTGGGATCTCCTGCTCTGGATGCTCATCCCAGGGCTGATCGGCGCGCGCCTCTACTATGTCTTTATCCAGTCACCGCGCGGGCCGGAGGGCTTGGGCTATTACCTCTCGAATCCGTGGGCAATCCTGCAAATCTGGAGCGGCGGCATCCACATTTTTGGGGCCTTTATCTTTGGCGGCATCGCTGCGGTACTTTATATGCGCTGGCGCAACATGCCACCGCTCATCTATCTGGATGGCATTGCGTTGGGGCTGCCGCTAGGGCAGGCCATTGGGCGTTGGGCCAACTTCATCAACCAGGAGCTGTATGGCCCCCCTACCACGCTGCCGTGGGGACTCCGAATTGATGAATTTGCGCGCATCGCACCCTATAACGACATGACACTCTACCCGGAGAGCGTGCGCTTTCATCCTCTCTTTCTCTATGAATCGCTCTGGAACTTCATCGGCTTTGGGCTGATCTTCTGGATCTCCCGCCGCTTTGAAGATAGACTGCTCCCCGGCGATCTCCTTCTGCTCTACATCATCTGGTATCCAACCGGGCGCTTTATGTTGGAATTCTTCCGCACCGATTCCTGGTTCTTCCCTGGCACGCCCTTTAATGTCGTGCATTTGCTGGCGGGCATCGCCGTGATCGTCTCGATTGTGCTCTTGGTCGTGCGCCACAGCCGCCCTACACTGGCGGAAGCAGCCTAACCCATGCCCCCAACCAGCGCCCAATCGAAGCAGCCAACCGGCGCGGCCCGCCCAACAGGCACGCGCCCCTTTGACCTTGTTGTCCTCGATCTCGATGGCACAATTCTCGATCTTTATCGCCATGCGCCGGTCAGCGATGCCGTGGCTTCTGCCATCGCCGCGGTGCAAGCCGCGGGGATTCCAGTGACCATTGCCACCGGGCGCACGCTCGACTATGTGCGTGAACATATCGCGCAGTTGGGCATCACAGCGCCCGTTGTCACCACGCAGGGGGCTGTGGTTGGCGACCCGGTAACGGGCGAAATTCTGAACGAAACCACCATCCCGCTGCTCTCGGCACGCCAGGCCGCGGCCTGGATCGATGCCCAGCCCTACATTACCGCGCTCTACTTCAACGACGACGACGGCCATATTCACATCTATCAGAACCGCAGCGGGGATGATATTGAATTCCTGGATCATGTCTTTGGCTTCCCGCGCAGCCTCCAGCCCAACTTTGCCGCCATGTTGGCTCCAGTAGATGCGCGCCCACCCCTCAAATTTATTGTGGTCGAAGACCGCGACCGCGATGGGGTAGACCTGGTGGCAGAACTCAAGGCGCGCTTTAGCCCAGAGTTGACCATCACCCGCACCCATCCGCGCTTGGTGGAAGGCACAGCAGCGGGGGTTGACAAGGGACTAGGGGTACTCCATCTCTGCGAACTGCTCAACGTTAACCCGCAGCGCGTCCTTGCCATCGGCGACAGCGACAACGACATTCCCATGCTTG
Source organism: Caldilineaceae bacterium (assembly GCA_020846635.1). Taxonomy (GTDB): domain Bacteria; phylum Chloroflexota; class Anaerolineae; order Caldilineales; family Caldilineaceae; genus QEUY01. The sequence goes on along the minus strand of JADLDO010000047.1, from coordinate 21,451 downwards.
AAGCCGTGGGCTTTGGCGTGGCAATGGGCAATTCCAGCCCAGGCGTGCTTGCTGTGACGCAATACACCGCACCCCCTGTCGAGGCAGATGGCGTAGCCGTGGCGTTGCAGGAGTTGGTGCTCAAGCGGCTGTAGGTTAGATACTCATGTTACGCAGCCGCGAGGTCGCCCAGGGCTAAAGCCGCAGGGCTACAGGACAACGCCCCTTAACGGGGGCTTGTCGAGCCGCGTCTGAAGCCCCGTTTAAGGGGCGTTGTTTGCTAGCCGGATGGTTTACCGTCCGGCGGCTGGTGTGTAGCATGAGTTAGATAGCAACTTGTATAAGACACCCAGTGGAGCTAAGGCATATGAAGCTTTGGATGGACATCATGCGCGATGTAGAGCAGCTTGTGGAGGGCTACCCGCGCTTCTATGACGCATGGGAAGCGGGTGGCATCGACGGCCTGGTGATTGGCCCGCTCGAATTTGACTCCATGAAGCTGCTGCCAGGCATCAAGCGAGTTGGCGGCACCGATGTCACCGCGACCTTCGACCCCGACCCAGCCATCTATGCACGAATGGGCGTGACAGCCCCGCCCCCTGCGCGGCCTGAACCGGCCTTGCGCGAGGGCCTCACCAAAGCCTTGACTGCCGCCAAAGATCGCGGTTGGTCAGTCTACGTCTTTCAAGCCTCAGCCGGTGCAGGCCCCGGCGGCGATGGGCCAACGCTCACCGACCCGCGCACTCGCGCCGCCATCATCGCGCGCATGGTCGATACGCTGGCTCACTACCCGATGGTGGATGGCGCGATCATGGATGGCCCTGAATGGGGCTATGAGATCGCGCCCCACCACCAGAACCATCGCTCGTATATCTTCCACGACCTGCCCGGAAGCGTGGCAAGCAAATGCGCCGAGTTGGGCTATGACTACAACGCGCTCGTCGCCGCCAAGGATCGGCTCCTTCAGACCCTGCACAACCTAGACCCCGCCAAGATTGCCCTGCATAGCCCAGGTGGCTTGCTGGGCGGCTATCATCTGCTTGGTGCTGACCCCGACCTGATGGCCTGGTTCTCGTTCCGCATCGATTCGCTCACCGATTTCTTCTCCAGCGTGCGCGCGGGCATCGCCGCCGAGTTGGATCGGCCCATCAAGCTAGGCGTGGGGCCGCGCTCAGCCGCCTTCGCGCCGCTCTGTGGCTATGACTTTGCCCGCCTCGCCCCCTTCATGGAGATCCTGCTGCCCAAACATTACTTCTTTCATCGCGGCTTTGATGGCATGGTAGGCACTGTTCACCGCTATGTGGAGACGCTGACCGCCTGGAATCCGGGGCTGAGTGATGCCGATGCGCTGGCTGTTGTGCAAGTGCTTTTTGGCCTGACGCTGCCAGGGGTCACGTCACGGCAGCAGATGGAGGAGGCGCTCACGCCCGAATTCTTCCAAACAGTGGTGACGCAGGAGACACGCCGCGCACTTGCTGTGGTAGATGATCCAAACCGGATCGTGCCCTGGGTGGATGCAGGGCGCAATCCTCACGACGGCGATCCTATGCCGCCTGGGCAACTGCGCCAACTGCTGCAAGTGGCAGAGCAAGCCGGTCTCCAGCGCTTCCTCTATCATCACCACGGCAACCTCACCCCCGGCGAATGGACGGTCATGAGCGAAATCTGCGGCACGCCCTGGAATCCGCTGGAGAGTGACTACATACCGCTGGATATGGCGGTGCTGTAAGTGCCGCCCAGGGCTAAAGCCGCAGGGCTAGTAAACAACGCCCCCTGAACGGGGCATGGCACACTGTAAATTAGGGATCGTGGCATTAACCCTCCCGGAAGCTTCTGACGGGAGCCTTTTGGGCGCGAGAGGGCATAGGACTTAGTTTGGCTGGCGAGCCTCAACCCAGTAGCGCATATTTTCATAGGCCAGTTCGCCCTCCTGCTCCAGCTTCTCTTGCAGCAGCAACAAACGGTCAAAGTCGCGCGCTACACTAAAACCGGGAACCAGCCAGGGGATCGCCTTGAGATAATAGACCAGCGCGCCCACATCCTGAAAGATGACTTTGCCCCGCCAATCCGCACCCTGCAGCAACTCTAACCCCGCCGCGGCCAAGCGGGTGATGGCATCTTCATAGGTCGCGTCGGGCCATTGTGGGGATGCGCCAAAGTGGGCCAGCAGGCTGTGCGCCCATAAGCCATGCACCTGCTGCGTGAGGAAAATGCCACTAGGAGCCAGGATGCGCGCCACCTCGTTTGCATTAAAAGCGCCATGCCGGTTTAACACCAGGTCAAACTCGTCGTCGGCAAAGGGCATGGATGCAGAGTTGCTGGAGTCTGCCTCCACCACCGTCACCCCCAGCAGTGACAGCCGCTCTTGTGCCAAAGCCACATTTGGTGGATAGCCCTCGGTGACAACAACTTTGGCGGGCCAGTGCGGGCGCAAGCTCAACAGCTTTTCGCCGCCCCCCGTGTCCATATCCAAGAGCGCGCTCGCCTGGGCCATACGTGTCGCCGCCAGCGCCATGTAATCCCACGGCGGCTCTTCCTCGATAACACGATCGGCCACATAGGAGAAATCCCAACCAACAAAACCAACTTCCTCCTCAGCCAGCCATTGCGCTCGCAGTTCTTCCTCGCCCATGCTGCTCATGCTTGCTCCTGTGCCTTCTCTCAAGGCACTTTCCCCAATGCCGCCTGAACCGTTAGCCATCGAATTGTGGCCCCAATAGTTGTAAATTCCTCCGATTCCTCTAGCGCATTAGTCTATCTCTACTGCATCTGCAACGCAATTGCCATTGCAAAACCCAATGGAAAACCATTTCACTTGTACTCTGGTTGCTTTCGACCTGTTCGCGCAAGAATGATACAATAGCTCTGATACGGTGCTGACGCCGTGGCAAAGATCGGCCATAACCAGCGTACGGCTCGGCACGTCAACACTATTAGACCATCTTACGCGTCCATGCTCTATGTTCGGGCCATCTTTGGGCTACTCTTGGCCTGGGCGGCTTGACTCCCAAAACAGCAGTGGGCGCGATTGCATCCGGCCGCGACGCCACCACAGACCAACTGAATCCACACGGATCAAAAAATATGTCGGAAAACTTTGTCCACCTACATACCCATTCCGAGTATTCGCTACTCGACGGTTTGGGGCGTATTAAGAATCTCGTCGCCGAAGCGAAAAAGCTGGGCCAGCCCGCCCTGGCGTTGACCGACCACGGGGTGATGCATGGCGCAGTCGAGTTTTTCCGCGCAGCCAAATATGCCGACATCAAACCGATTATTGGGGTGGAATCCTACCAGACGGTCTGGGGCCGCCCGATGGATGGCCGCGATTCGCAATTCGACCGCGAAAATTATCACCTGCTGCTCTTGGCAAAGAACATGACAGGGTATCGCAACCTGCTCAAGATCTGCTCCAACAGCCAGCTCAACGGCTATTACTATCGCCCGCGTATCGATCACGAATTTCTCGCCAACCATGCGGAAGGGCTGATCGCCACCACAGGCTGTATGGGCGCGGAAGTGCCGCAATTGATCCACCAGGGCAAAGAGCAAGAGGCCTATGAGCGGTTGGGCTGGTATGTGGATCTCTTTGGCAAAGAGAACTTCTTTATCGAGCTGCAAGAACACAGCATCCCCGACCTGATTTCGATCAACAAGGTGATGGTGCCCTGGGCGGAGAAATTTGGGATTCAACTGCTCGCCACCAATGACGTCCATTATGTGCGCGAGCAGGACAGCGGCCCGCATGATGTGCTGCTCTGTGTGCAGACCGGGACGACGGTGCAGGCCAAAGAGCGCATGCGCCTGAGCGACGGCTCCTATTTTCTCAAGAGCCGCGCCCAGATGGAAGATACCTTCCGCCCGCTGATCGATCTGCCCGCCAGCGCCTTTGATAACTCTGTGCTGATCGCCGAGATGTGCGATGTTGATCTGGAAGATGAAAATTACCATCTCCCGGATATTCCCATCCCCGATGGCTTCACCTATGAAAGTTATCTGCGCCATCTGACCGAAGAAGGATTGGCGCGGCTCTATGGTGAAAGCGCCCAGAATGACGTGGTGCAGGAGCGCAAAGAGCGTGAATTGCAGATCATTCACCAAATGGGCTTTGACATTTATTTTCTGATCGTGGCGGATCTCTGCAACTTTGCCCGCTCCCGCAACATTTGGTGGAATGTGCGTGGATCGGGTGCGGGTTCGCTTGTGGCCTACTGTGTGGGCATCACCGGCATTGACCCGCTCAAGAACAATCTTATTTTCGAGCGTTTCCTCAATCCTGGGCGCGTGAGCATGCCCGACTTTGACCTGGACTTTCCCGACGACCAGCGCGAAGAGATGATCCGCTACACGGTCAATAAGTTTGGCGAAGACCAGGTGGCGCAGATTGCCACCTTTGGGCGCATGAAAGCGCGCGCGGCTGTGCGCGATGTCGGTCGTGCGAAGGCAGTAGATCTTTCGCAGGTAGATCGCATTGCCAAGCTCATCCCTGCCATCCCAGGCAAGCCCGCCACCATCCAGGATGTGCTGACCGAGGGGCATGAATTCTATAGCCCCGACCTGGCCCAACTTTACCAAAACGAACCGTGGGCGCGCGATCTGCTGGATACCTCGATGCAGGTCGAGGGCGTGGCGCGCCATTCCAGCGTGCATGCCGCCGCGGTCATCGTTGCCGACCGCGAATTGACGCACTACACGCCGCTGATGCGCGGCAACAAGAACACCGTCACCAGCACCATCACCCAATACGAATTCCCCATCCTCGAATCGATTGGCCTGCTCAAGGTAGACTTTTTGGGGCTGAGTACGCTCTCGGTCATGCGCGAGGCGTCACGCCTGATCCGCGAACGCCACGGCATCGCGTACACCCTCAGCAACATACCGATTGAGGGCGAAGAATCCGTCGAAGCCTTTAAGCTGCTCTCCAGCGGTGAAGTCAGCGGCGTCTTCCAGGTCGAAGGCCAGGGCATGCGCCGCGTGCTCACGGAGATGCGCCCCAGTACTTTCGAACACATCGTCGCCACCATCTCGCTCTATCGCCCCGGCCCGCTCGAATACATCCCCGCCTTCATCAAACGCATGCATGGCGAAGAAGAGGTGGAGTTTAAGCACTCGTCACTAGAGAATATCCTGGGCGAAACGTACGGAATTTGTGTCTACCAGGAACAGATTATTCAAATCCTGAGCCAGTTGGCGGGCTATACGCCTGGTGATGCAGACCTGGTGCGGCGTGCCATCAGCAAGAAAAAAGCCTCCGATATTGAGAAGCACAAGAAAATCTTTGTCGAAGGCTGCTATCGCAACGGCATCCCCAAAGATGTTTCCGCCGCCATCTATGGTGACATCGAGTTCTTTGCGCGCTACGGATTCAACAAGAGCCACGCCGCTGACTATGCCGTGATCTGTGTACAGACAGCCTTCCTCAAGGCGCACTATCCCGTCGAGTACATGGCGGCGCTGTTGTTAATTGAGCGTGATAAGACCGAGAAGGTCATCAACTTCATCAACGAATGCCGGCGCATGGGCATTGATGTGCTGCCGCCCGATGTCAACCACAGCGGGCTCGACTTTGAGATTCAAACACGTCCCGCCGATACAGAGAGCAACAGCCGTCGCGACGCCAACATCGCCTATCAATTCCCTGTACCCGAAGACAGCGCCATCCGCTTTGGCATGGCCGCGGTCAAGAATGTGGGTGAAGGCCCCGTCAAGGTCATCCTGGCGGCGCGTGAAGAAGGTGGCCCTTTCACTTCGCTGGAAGATTTCTGCGAACGCGTTGACCTGCGCCAGGTCAACAAGCGTGCGCTCGAATGTCTGATCAAAGTGGGGGCCTTTGATCGTTTCGGCAAACGCAGCCAAATCCTGGAAGTCCTCGAACAGATGATGGCGCAGTCGGCTGCGGTCTTTGCGGCGCGCGACAGCGGGCAGCTTTCGATGTTTGACCTGATGAGCGACTTAGGCGGCGGCGACGCCACCTCAGTCTCACCCATCCGCCTGCCCGACATTGAAGAGGTCAAGGGACGAGATAAGCTGCTCTGGGAAAAAGAACTGCTCGGCGTCTATGCCATGAGCCACCCGCTCCAGGCGTTGAGCGTCGATGTGCGCAACATTGTCACCTGCGGTTGCAGCGAGTTGGACGAACGCTATGACGGCAAAAATGTGCTGCTGGTCGGCATGATCGCCAGCGTACGCACCATCAACACCAAAAAAGGCGATCAGATGGCCTTTGTCCAACTGGAGGACATGGGCGGTCAAGGTGAAGTTGTCGTTTTCCCGCGCACCTATGCCGAGGTCAAAGAGCTGCTTGCCCTAGATTCGATTGTCATGGTCAAAGGCAAAGCCCAGGCGCGCGAAGGCCAAACTAGCGTACTCGCAGACAGCTTTCAAACCTATGTCGATCAGATTCTCTCTGTGGGGCCTGATCCGCAATACCAAAAGCCACTGCTGGATGTACTCCCTACCATCAACGGTTTCCACATGGAGGAAAGTCGCATGAGCGACGAGAACGGATCATCCAACGGCTTCCCTGGCTATAGCAACGGCATGGGCAGCTTTGCGGGGGATGACGATGATGCTGCCTATATGGAGGAAAGCCCCTTTGCCAACGAACCTCCGGCTTGGTTGAACGCAGAAATGACGAGCGAGCCCATGCCGGAGAGGGCAGCTATCTCAATACCCGCTGCGCCCGCGGCCATCGCTCCTGCACGCCAGGAGCAAGCCGCGCCCGACAACCCCTATTTGCATGAGTCACGCAACTTGCGCGAAGAAGATGGCGACTTCAACATCCCCTTGCCCGAATCAATGCGCAACGATCCAGCCGCGCTTGCCCAAGCGGAAGATGACGATGAGCCGGCAGGCGAGAAGGCCACAGAGAAGGCCACAGAGCAAGCCGCGCCCGACAACCCCTATCTACATGAATCGCGCAACTTGCGCGAGGAGGATGGCGACTTCGAGATTGCGCTGCCTAAGTCATTGCAGGATGAACCTGAAATGCTCGCGGATAACGAACACGAAGCCGAAACGCCCTCCCAGCCCAACCGCGCCATAGACGCAGCAGGGGAAGAAGCCAAGCCACCCCAAGCGCACACCAACGGCCATCAAAATGGGCACGCCAACGGCAATGGAAACGCCAACGGCAATGGGCAGAGCAATGGAACAAGTAACGGCCAGAACAGCGCAAAAAACAGTCCCAAGAATAACGGTCACAGCCGGAAACAGAACGGGCAAAACAGCTTGATTGCCAGCGGTAAACGCACCATGCAGATCCTATTCCGCCCTTCTGGTGATCTCGACCGCGACAAGTACCGGCTTAAGCAAATTGTGGATACCGTACGCGACCCCAAAGGCCGCGACCAATTTCTGATCGTGCTGAAGGGGCATGGCAAAATCACCACCCTGGCCTTCCCCGACGATCCCTGCTCGATCAGTGACCGGCTCCGCACCGACCTCAGCAAATTCTTTCGCGTGGAAGTGGAGGTGAAAGAATAGCGCGATCAACAATCAACCAGCACGTATAACTTTAGATGGTTCAACGCGCCCTGCTTGATCGCTACCATGGAGCTATTCCCCGCACAGAGGATTCGCAGATAGTTCCACGGCAGTTTGTTCATGTTTGGGAATGCGAGGGATCACGATGCTATACACAATCATGCGTATATTGGTCAACACGCTAGCGGTCTTCCTCACCGTCTGGCTCGTGCCCGGTCTTATGACAAACCCGGCGATCACCAACGAAACCGCTTCGCTCGTTGTTGCCTTTATCTTCATGGGCTCCTTTGTCTGGTTCTGCAATTGGCTGCTTTGGCCGGTGATCCTCTTTTTCACCGGGCGCATGGTGATCAGTGTTTATCCTCCCTTCTTCGTAGCGGTCAACGCCTATCTCTTTTATATCTCCACACTCGGCCTGCCGATTACAAGCGGAGGGCGTGGTGAAAGCATCCCTTTTCTTGTAGCGGCTTCACCAACCTGGCTGTGGGTCGTCGTGGGTGGTCTTCTCCTGTCCCTGATTCTCTTTGTGCTTGAAGGGCTTACCGGCCTCGACAGCCCCACGCGTTTTCGCGGTCCGCTGCGCCAGACCTACTGGAGGCTCCTCAGCCGGCTTTCGATGGGGGAACGCGCCCCCTTTGTCGAGAATCTGCGCATCGCCCAGACAATCAGCATCATGTCCCGCTACTTCCGCGACCTTGCCTTTGATGCCACCCCCTTTAGCCCCATCCGCCGCTTCTTCCAGCGGCTCATCTATCGCAAAAAGTATCGACCGGTGATCGACGAGAGCCCGGCGGCGACCATCCGCCTCATGCTCCAAGAGCTGGGGCCGACCTTTGTCAAGCTGGGGCAAATCATTTCCAGCCGCGCCGAACAGCTTCCACCGGAATGGCGCACAGAGTTGGCCCAACTTCAGAACGAAGTGGAGCCTTTCTCCTGCAAGGAGGCCAAGCAGATTATCGGCGAAGAATTATGCGGATCGACCGAGCATCTCTTTACCTCCTTCGAAGATGAGCCCTTTGCCGCCGCTTCAACGGCCCAAGTACACAAGGTCATACTGCCGGATGGGCAATTGGCAGTCGTCAAGGTGCAGCGCCCCGACATTGACGTGACTGTGCGCGCCGACCTTAACGTCATGCGCGATGTGGCGCGCATGATGGAGCGCCGCTTCATCTGGGCCAAAGAGTCGGATGTGCAGGGCATTATGCGCGAATATGCCCAGGCTATCCTGCTGGAGTTGGACTACAGAATCGAAGCCGCCAATGGTCGCCTGCTCGCCGAAAATATGCGTCTCTTTTCCACCATCCACGTACCCATCATTTACGGGCAGCTTTCGAGCGCGCGCGTGATGACGCAGGAATATGTCAAAGGGGTCAAGATCACGAACGTCGCGGCGCTGGATGAAGCGGGATGCGACCGCCCTCTGCTGGCCCTCACCTTTATGCGCGCCATCATCAAGCAAGTGCTCTTTGATGGCTTCTTCCACGGCGATCCCCATCCCGGCAACGTTCTGGTGGACACCGAATGTAGCCACATCATCTTCCTTGACATGGGCATGATGGGCAGCCTGACAACGGCCAAGCGTATGGCGCTGGCAGACCTGGTCTGGTCGCTGGCAGAGCAGGACACGCGTGAAATTGGCAAAGTTGTGCTGCGCCTGACCACCCGTTTCAAGGAGTTGGATGAGGAACATTTTCTGGAGGAAGTAGACCGGCTGATGAAGCGCTATATCGCCTTTGCCGATATGGGCATTTCACTCTCTGGGGCCATGACCGCGATCTTTGACGCTATGTATAAAGTGGGGCTGCGTCTGGACTCAGAATTAACCCTGGCGATCAAGGCGCTGATCCAGGCCGAAGAGATCGTCTCCACGCTCGACCCAAAACTCGCGCTGATTGATGCTGCCTTTACCGCGGCCAAAGAACTGCTGGTCGAAACATTCAACCCGGACACAGTCATGAAGTCGATACAGCGCCAGGTAATACGCACCGCCAAAGAAGCTGTGCGCAGCATCCCGTCCATTGAGGAGACTGTGACCAACTGGCTGCGCGAGTTTCAACGCGGGCGCTTCACCGTCTATGTAGACGCCAGCGAAGCCAGCAAGCAAATCCACGAATTGGATGCGTCGCTGACAGCCAACATGAAGCGTCTCTCGCTGGCCCTCTTGCTGGTCGGATTGGTGGTCGGAGCCAGCATCGCCAGCACAGTCGAATCTACCTTGCTGCCCAATCTTGCAGAGTTGGCCTATTTCATTTTTCTGTCGGGTGTCATCCTTGCCGGTAGCATCATCCTGCGCACCGTTTGGCATTGGATGAACACGGGCGAATTGTAAGGCTGATCTGGCTACCGGAAAAGAACTCGCCCAAAATTGATATAGATTGATGTAGATACAGATAAGGTATAATAGGGACACCCTCACGGCCTGCGTTCTGTTTCCGGCAGGAAGGTATCCCGTGATGTTGTCACTGCTCCAGACCAAGTTCCTTGTCCCCAGCCCGCGAAGCCGCAGCGGGCGATTTAGCCCTATCAGCAGACCCCGCTTGCTCGAAAAACTAAACAGCGGCTTTGGTAAAAAACTCACCCTGATCTGTGCCCCACCGGGCTTTGGAAAGTCTACACTCCTAAGCGAGTGGAGCGAGCAATGCAGAACTCTGGGGGTAGAAGTGCAGAGGGGAACGCTCACCCCTTGTGCAGTGGCATGGCTCACGCTCGATTCAGGCGACAACGATGCCGTCCGCTTTTGGAGCTATTTCGTCGCAGCCCTGCAAACGCTGGACGCCAACATCGGCAAATCTACACTGGCGCTGCTGCAATCGCCGCAGCCTTTGCAGGCAGAGTTCCTCTTGACCTCGCTGCTCAATGATCTAGCCGAGCGTTCCGATCTCCTGCTCCTGATTCTGGACGACTATCACCTGATCACTAGCCCAGCCATTCACCAAGCACTCACCTTTCTGCTCGACCACCTGCCGCCGCAGTTACACCTTGTCCTCAGCGCGCGCGCCGACCCGCCGTTGATGCTTGCGCGCTGGCGCGGCCAGGGGCAGTTGACCGAGCTGCGGACAGAAGATTTGCGCCTTGCCGCCAATGAAGCCGCGCTCTTTCTCCAGGAAGTCATGGGGCTAGAACTCTCCCCAACGGCAGTTGCCGCGCTGGAAAGCCGCACCGAAGGTTGGATCGCCGGGCTGCAACTGGCGGCCCTCTCACTCCAGGGTACAGCAGACCGCGAGAAGTTCATCGCTCGCTTCAGCGGTAACAATCGCTATATCGTCGACTATCTTGTGGAAGAAGTGCTTAGCCAACAGCCCGCCGAGATCAATTCCTTTCTACTGCATACCTCCATCCTAGAGCAACTGTCCGGGCCGCTGTGCGATGCGGTCATGGGCGCGGCTGGCGGGCGCGGCGACGCTGCTACCTCCAGCCAGGTTCTCTTAGAAAAGCTGGAACAGGCCAATCTGTTCCTCATGCCGTTGGACGATGAACGCACCTGGTTCCGCTATCACCATCTCTTTGCCGATGTCCTACGCCACCGGCTGCGCAAAGATCATCCGAATACGATTCCAGACCTGCACCGTCGGGCAAGCCGCTGGTATGAAGAAGCGGGCCAGATCGAAGCCGCGGTCAGCCACGCACTGGCAGTCCCCGAAGTAGCGCGCGCAGCGGCCCTGGTCGAAAGTGTCGCATTGACGATCCTGCTCCATCATAGTCAGGTCTACGTGGTGCGCCGCCTCATAGAGCAGATACCCCTTGCAGCGATCCACGCTCGACCCCGTTTGATCCTGGCCTATGGCATTACATTGGCGCTCTTTGGTCAATTTGAGGCAGTCGACAACTTGTTATCGCAGGCGTCTGCGACGCTCAACAGCCAAGCGTTGTCCGATGAAGTAGAGGGCGGGGTGGCGGTGTTGCGTTCGGCCATCGCCCGTTTTCGGGGTGAGATGGCACAGTCGCTTGCCCTTGCCGAGCAGGCCCTTGAAAAGCTGCCCGCAAATGAATATGTCCTGCGCGCAGCCGCCGTGATGAATGTAGGCGTGGCCCATCTGCGCCGCGGCGACAGCAGCGAGGGAGAGCAACTGCTCGCCGAGGCAATCTCCCTCAGTGTTGCAGGCCAGGCGGCCTACATCGCCCTGGCAGCTTTCGAAGAGCTTGCCACCCACCAAGCCAGACAAGGCCAGTTGACAAAAGCAAAAGAGACTTGCGAAGAAGCGCTGGCACAGGCCATGCGTTGGGGCGTCCGCGTGATACCAGGTGTGGGTATTACCCATATTGTGGCGGGCGAAGTGCTGTGCGAATGGAATGATTTAGATGGGGCGATCCACGAACTGACAGAGGGGCTGCAGCTCATACAAGGCACGACCGAGATGAACCTGTTGACACGCGGTTATGCAGCATTAGCGCGCGCACAGCGGGCCAGTGGGGATGCTAATGCGGCCTTTCTGACGCTCCGGCAAGGGGACGAGCGACTGCACCAGATGCAAATCGCCCCCACATCGACCATTGAGGCCCGCGCCCGGCTCGCACTCCAGCGCGCCCAACTCAACATCTATCAAGGGGAACTGGCGGCAGCTTTGCGCTGGACAGCCACAGCTCACTTGTCTGGCGAGACGTTGCTCGGCTGCGCCCAACGCCATACACTCGTGCGCTTGCGCTTAGCCCAACAGCCGCGTGACCCACAACCGGCCCTGCTCGAAGAAGCAAGGCAGCTACTGGCCCAGGTCTACACAACGGCAGAGGCAAACGGCTGGATGGGCTGCATCATCGAGAATCAATTACTGCGGGCGCTGGTATGCCACGCCCTGCGCGAACGTGACCCGGCACAAGATGCCCTGATGCGCGCGCTCACATTGGGGGAACCGGAAGGATACATTCGCACCTTTGTAGACGAAGGCGAACCCGTTCGACTGCTTCTACTGGAGAGTAAGCTCTGGTTGGCGCGCAAAACGTTGGATACACAGCACAAGTTGTCTGCCTATGTGGATCGATTGTTGATCGCATTCGGGCCTGTGCAGGCAGCAGCGGAAGCGCCGCCCAGTCCAACGCGCCCAGCCAACCAGCATCTCGTTGAGCCCTTGACCGAGCGCGAAATCGAAATTCTGCGCTTGGTTGACAGTGGTCTATCCAATACGGAGATCGCCAGTAAGCTGATTGTCACAGTCGGCACTGTGAAGAAACATCTCAATAATATCTTTGGCAAACTTGGGGTCAGCAGCCGGACACAAGCGCTCGTCTATGGCCGCGCCCTAGATATTCTGCAATCTCCTTCGCAATTCCCTACACATTTCCCGCCACAGTGACCTTCCGCGATGACCTTCCGGGCCACCTTCACGACGTTCGCCCAACGAACCCGAATACGCACAATCAACCACCCGCTATATCCTTAGTTCAATGACAGCGCGCGACAGGGGCGTTATATTGAGCTAGAGATTGATCTAGGGGAAACGGTTATCTACACCGGGTGTGTCTATCGTTCTATTCGCAAAAAGGTGATCATGCACGCTTCCATCATCTATCAAATCACAATTCAAGAGAAGCTAGATTCACAGTGGTCGGAATGGTTTATGCCGCTCGTCATTCACAATGACACCGATGGGACGACCAGACTCTGTGGCCCCATACGCGACCAGGCAGAATTACATGGCCTCTTAGCCAAGTTACGCGACTTAAATTTGACACTCATGACGGTCGACCGGATCGAGCCGCCATAAGGCCCCTGTGAGCGGCATAGACCATTATGCCCCAAAGCGCAGATACCTCGCTTATTCATCCTGCGCTAATGCCGCCAGTTCGGCGCGCGCGGCATCTAATTCCATCTGTAACAGATTGATGCGCGCCTCTAAAATCGCGCGCCGCTCATCCGGCGCAGCAGCAATGGGTGCCTCGACCTCGACTGCATCCGCCCCCATTTGCCCATCGCGGCGAATCGCCATCACATGCACAGTCCAGATGGCCGCGGCGATGGCGCTGCGTGCCAGGTCACCCGCAGGCCCCGCACCGGCAAAGCTCGCGCTGGGGTCGCCCAGAAGCAGCAGCAGCAGCCGGTAGGCCACTTGCGCCAGGTAATAGAGAATCACCAGCCCGCCCGCCAACGCCACACCATAGAGATAGGCTTTGCGAGGGCCAGAAGCACGCTCAGCATGCCCCGCAGCATCCTCGCGCCGCGCCACCTGCTGCACTCTTTGCCAGTGGAATGCCCAAATGGGCGCGGCCACTGCCAAACGGCTCAAACCCGCGGCAAGTGGATAGACCCAAATACGGTCGCCCACAATGGCAGCCTGCCCCGTCAGCCAATCTAGCCCTACTTGCACAACATCAACCGCGCCAAACCAGAGCAGCACCAGCCCTGTTAGCGCCACCGCATAGTAATACAAACGACGAATCAGCGCACCCTCGGCGCTTTCGCCATAGGTAGCAGCCTCCTGCTGGAGATAACGCCAATGCCAGCGCCAAATGATCAACCCCACAGGGGCCGCGGCCAATGCCGTGGTCACTACATCCATCACCGCCGGATCGCTCAACGCCATTGCACCCAGTAGCACCAGCAGCAGCACACGCATCAGCTCCGTCAGAGGCAGCAGCAGCGCCAGCGCGCCCCCAACCACCGCCACATAGAGATAGAAGCGGCGCAGCGCGCTTTGAGCCTCTTGGGGATGGGCAACCGCTAGGGAGTGCCAGCGCACCCAGTTGAGGCGCAGCAAAAAGCTGCCCAAGAGGAGTTGGGCCACATGATCGCCCAACAAAGGACGCCACCAGGAAACCGACAGCCCCCACCCCGCTGCGCCAAAGGCCAGGCGCAGCAAAGTTTCGAGCAACCCCATGCTCCCGACAATCACCAGCCACAGCCCAAAAAGACCCGCCGCGGTTTGGAAAAGCCGCCGCCATGTGCCGGCAATCCCCACTTCTTGTCCCAGGTCGCCATCATTGGCGGCGACGCCAAGCAGATAGTTCAGGAGCGCCCAGGCAACCACCATCATCGCCAGGTCATGCAGCCAGCCCGAAGGCCAAATCAGGCTTTGGGCGACGGGCATGCCAAAGGCCAATTGTGCAATGCCTTGCAGCAGGTTATAGGCATTGAAAACAGAATAGCCCACCGCCACAAGCGCCGCGCCATAGAGGAAGAACTTACGCATCCCTGCGCGCAATTCTTCCGGCTCGCGACGACGCTGGATGGCGGCCCAATGCAGCAGGAAGATCGGTGTTGCCACCAGCAGCAGCCCACCATTCCCCGCGATGGCATTACGTACGTAGGAGGTAGCATCAATGGCATAAAGCGCGCTCTCCGCCGCGCGCCCCAACCAATTCTCATCAAGCACGCGCAGCAGATTATCTGTGGCGATTAGCATGGCGATGAGGCTGATCAACGCCATGCCATAGAAGTACAAACGTCGTACAAAAGTACGTGCGCCGCCATCTGCCGTACGGGCTGGTGCGGCTGAATGTAGGGTACTCATTGCGTCTCCCTGTTTCCCGTTAAGCCGCGGCTACCAGAAAAATTCTTGCGTGTTAATCTTCCAGCCATCGTCCTCGCGCACAACCTCCACCGTACCCTCCCGGCTCCAGGTTGAACCCGAACCAAAGAGTCCCCCCTGGTTATAGGTGTCCTGTACAAAGGTCACGATGGCGCGGTCTGGGTCATCGGCAATCGGCTCGGACTTGAGGATGCGTAGGCGCTGGCTGCTGGTGGGTGAAGTCGAACGCCCGGCAAAAGGATCGTAGTTATCCTTTGCAAACTGATCGAGCGTCGCCTGGCTATATTGGGCGCGGGCTTGGGTATAATCTCCCCGTTGCAAAGCCAAGAAAGCATTGTAGACCGGCGCTTCGGGCGTATCGAGCGGCAGATATTCCTGCGTCTCTGCCCCGCTGCCGCCCGTCATGTTGACCGTGACCACCGCCCCAACCAACAGCAGCAGCACTACCCCAATCACTGCCCAGGTAAATTTATCGAGTTTCATATGCTGTCAATCCTGCTCTCGGCTCTTTCGCCTGCTTTGTCTTGGTTTGTTCGCACCACTTTGATGACGTACTCACGCCCCGAAATGTTCCATCTATTCCCCCGGTTGGAACTCGCTTAGCTCAAAGGTGCCGCCATTGCGGCTGTCAATGAACTTGACCACAGGATAGGGCGCTTCCGTTTTCACCCAGGCTTCTGTCTTGCTGTCGGGAGTCTCCATACGCACAAGCCAAGTCTCATGGTCTCCGGCCAGGGTTGTTACTTGCTCCCGACCTACAACCGCCACTGTCACTCGATCCAACAGCCCAGTGACCGGTGAAAAGACATTGAGACGAACGGCATACCCCTCTGCCAGGGGCATCGCACGCAAGAGCATCACCAGCGTAGCCTGCTCGCGCGCATCGCTGGGAACGCTCACGCGCTCATAAGTGGTGACATTTTGCTTCGTGGTCAACTCCAGGTTGGCCTGGCTGCCGCTGTAGGTTGCGCTGACCACTTCAGTGCCTTCGCGCGCAATGCGTATCAGGGTCGATTGAACAGGACGGAAGCCCGTTTCGGACATATCCACTGCCACGACCTCCTGTGTCCCCTGCGCGTTGATCTCACGGCGGAGATTCCACAAGTCGCCTTCCAGCCGCGTCAAATCGTAGCGCGCTGTACCCGCATAACTGCCGTTCAGATCGGTCAGTTGATAGGTGCTGATTTCATTGGGCTGCCAGGGGGCCGCGTTAAAGATCAGCGGCTGAACGTTACGTTGACCACAACCAACCAACACCCACAAAAGCACCAGCATGGCCCCATGCCGCGCGGCGCGGTGCAAAAACAGTTTCATTAGATACGTCATCAACTTCCTTCATTGCTCTCTGGGCAGCCTATACAGCAGCCAGAGAGTTCATTAACCCTATTGCCGTTTCTGGTTCATCCAGTTGAGCGCCACCGCGGCTAACACAGCCGTCCCCACGGGCAGAGCATCCTCATCCATGCGGAAATCGGCCCGGTGGACATTGTACGTTTGCTCACCCCAAGCAGGGTCATGCACGCCGAGCCGCACAAAGCAGCCTGGGGCCACTTCGGACATAAAGCTAAAATCTTCTGCCCCCATCCCCTGGGGCGCTAGCCTCACATTCTCCGCACCCAGCATTTCCGAGAGCGCCTCCACCGCCACAGCCGTAGCTTCCGGCGAATTCGAGGTGGGTGGATAGCCCCAATCCAGTTCAAAGTCAATGCTGCCGCCCATCGGCTCCACGATGCGGCATGCCTTTTCAAGCTCCTCATGCAGCTTTATGCGCGTCTCCGGGCTAAAGGAGCGAATCGTCCCGGTCAACGTCACGGTATCGGGGATGACATTCTCGACCGTACCACCATTGATCGTGCCAATCGTGATCACCGCAGGCTCCAGCGGGTTGATGCGGCGGCTTACGACTTGGTGAATGGCGTGAATCACATGGGCCGAGAGCAAAATTGGATCAACCGTGGCATGTGGGCGCGCCGCGTGCCCCCCCACACCCTGGATCGTCACACGGAAGCGGTCGGCAGCCGCCATCATCGGGCCTTCACGCGTGGCAACAACCCCCACATCATTCGTGGCATCGACATGCAAGCCAAAGACAGCATCCAATCCGTTAAGCGCGCCTTCTTCGACCATACGCATCCCACCCGACTTGCCTTCGGCGTCCTGCGCTTCTTCACTGGGCTGAAAGAGCAGGCGGATACTCCCCGGCAACCGCCGCTCATCGGCCAATCCCTTGAGCAAGGTCGCCGCGCCCAAGAGCATCGCTGTGTGTGCATCATGCCCGCAGGCGTGCATAATGCCGGGGCGCGTGCTGTCAAACTCTGTGCCGTTGATCTCGGTGATGGGCAGCGCATCCATATCGGCGCGCAGCCCCACCACAGGCCCTGCGCCACCCCGAATGTGACCCACTACACCTGTCTTAGCCACCTCGGTTTCCGTGGGGATGCCCAGGCTCACCAGCGTAGCGTTGACCAGCCCGGCAGTGCGCTGCTCGGTAAAGGTTAGCTCAGGATGACGATGGATCTCACGTCGCCACGCGCGAATCTGTTCATGCAGTGATTTGGCGCGTTCAAGAAGCTCAGCATAGGAAACAGTTTGGGTTGTGTCCACCGGCAGTGTACTCCCTCATGGATTGAATCGGGCAGCGGCTGGACAAAAAAGCGTGCCCTGTGGCGGAATCGACATAGATGGCTCTCACGTTTAGCAAGATACCATAACATTATACCGGAACGGTCAAAGCCATCAAAGAGGGAGGAGTTGGGGACATTTCGGTTCAATTTTGCCTATTGACAAGTAACCAATTAGTGACGTATAATCGCAATACAGAACATGCGTTCCATAAAAATCGTTAAGTCTTCTGGTAGAGCGTTCACAAAATCAGGAGGGTCTCTATGGCAACGGCTACAGCTACGACGAGTGGTAGGCCAGTGGCAGCGATTTCACGGGGTGCGGCGTTTGTCTCATTGGCGACAGCCGCTCTATTTGTCGTTTTGCTTGTCGCGCTGCACTTCATCAAGCCGGAGTTTGATCCTTCATGGCGCTTTATCAGTGAATACGCCATCGGCGACTACGGCTGGATCATGATGCTCGCCTTTCTTTCGCTCGCAGGGAGTACGGCTGCTCTCTACCTGGCAATCCGGTCGCAAATATCCACTACCGATGGTAAAATCGGGCTGATCTGCCTGCTGATTAGCGCTGCGGGTCTAGCCATTGCAGGCCTTTTCACGACTGATCCAATCACGACAAGCCATGAGGCCGTGACCATGAGAGGCAATCTTCACAGCCTGGGTGGTACACTTGGGCTTGCCGTACCCTTTGCTGCGGCGCTCATTAGTTGGCAACTGGCCCGCAGCCCGGCCTGGGCCACGGCACGACAAGCCCTCCGCTGGACGGGCGCTCTCGCCGTAGTTGGCTTCCTGATCTCCTTCGTCTCTGTCATGCTGATGCTCCCCAGCGACGGTCAATTCGGCCCCGATGTGCTGGTTGGATGGCCCAACCGTCTTGAGATTATTGCCTACAGCCTGTGGCTGATGACCGCAGCCTGGCACGCGCTCAAGTTGAGTAAGCAAAGCCTCTAGCCCCATGCATCTTTCGTCCAGGAGAATTTCACCATCAAGTGAGAAGCAAAAAACAACCAGCATGGTAAAGACACAATGAAGATGAATCAAGTCGTACATCCGTTTTGGCTCCTCGCCGGCCTTGTCGTGATGGCTTTGGCCTTTGGCTTGCAGGCGCTGGGTATGCCGCCGCCCGCCCCCAAGCCGGAGACAGCGCCTGCAAACGAATTCTCAGCGGCACGCGCGTTGACGCTGGCAGCGCGCCTCATCGAGGACGGCACACCCCACCCCATGGGCACGCAGGCCAATGATCAGATACGCTCCCGTATCCTCGATGAACTGACCACGTTTGGCTATACAGTTGAAACGCAGGATACCCTGACCTGTCGAACGGTTTGGGCCGTTTGTGGCTATGTACGCAACATCATCACCCGCTTGCCGGGGCGCGCAGAGGGGCCGGCGGTCTTGCTTGTTGCCCACTACGATTCGGTTGGCGCTGGACCAGGCGCAGCGGATGACATGGCAGGCGTGGCGATCCTCCTGGAGATCGCTCGCATGCTGCGCACAGAGGGGCCGCTGTCTGCCCCCATTATTTTCTTGCTGAGTGATGGCGAGGAAGTGGGGCTGCTGGGCGCAGAAGCCTTTGTTGCCGAACATCCGTGGGCCGCCGAGGTTGGCGTCGTGGTCAATCTTGAAGCGCGCGGCACCAGTGGGCCGAGCATCCTCTTTGAAACCACAGAGAATAACACCTGGATGATTGACGCCTTTGTTGCCCACGCACCCAGGGCCGTTACCAATTCGCTGGCGGATGAAATCTACGAACTCCTGCCCAACGACACGGATCTGTCAGTCTTTGAGGAGGCGGGCATTGCAGGCATCAATTTTGGCTTTGTCGAAGAATACGCCCATTACCATACGCCGTTGAATAATCTCACAAACCTCAATCCCGGCAGCGTGCAGCATCAAGGCGACAATGTCCTGGCCGCGGTGCGTGGATTTGCCGAACTGGACCTGGCGAACCCACCCGCGGGCAACAGCGTCTTTCTTGACTTGTGGCCCGGTCTCATTTTGCAATGGCCCGAAGCGTGGACGATCTGGATTGCGCTGGCCTGTCTGCTCGCCTGGCTTGGCCTCGCCGTGACACTGCTCCGTCGCGGCGCACTGCCCATGCGATCGCTGTTGTGGGGAGCGTTGGTGCTGCCGCTGGGTCTATTGGTGGCTACCCTTCTGGGGCTTGTCCTCGTGATAGCCCTTAGCTCTTTGACCGGCGCACCCGTCCCCTGGTACGCACACCCATTGCCTGTGCGCGTGGCGCTGTGGGCAGGGGCGATCTTCAGTATGGCACTGGTAGGGACGGCTTTTGCGCGCCGCGCTGGTTTCTGGGGCCTGAGTTTAGGCGTGTGGCTCTGGTGGTGCCTGCTTTCCCTGCTCTTGGCCTGGTCGCTGCCAGGGGTCAGTATTATCTTTTTGTGCCCGACCCTCCTTGCCCTCCTGGCGCTCTCCGTCGTTGGCATGACACCGCTTGATGCCTCGCCGCGCAATGGGGAGATCGCCTCGCTGGTGGCGTTGTTTGGCACTAGCGCACTCTGGCTGCCCTTTGCGCTCTATGTCGAAGTCGGGGCTGGCCTTGAAATCGGTGCGCTCGCGGGGCTGGGGGTTGGGTTGGCGACCAGTGCGCTGCTTCCCTTCTTGGCGCTGCCGGAGGAAGCTCGTCCGATACGCCGCGGGGTGTTGGCTGCTGCTGCGCTGGTCATGGTGGCAGCATTTGGTGTGGCGTCCTGGGTACCTACCCATTCGGAATTCAGACCGCAGCGGCTCAATCTGCTCCATGTCGAGCAGCGTCATTTGGATCAGGTGAATTGGTTGATCGAGAGCGCCACGCTGACGGGTGAGACGATCAGGGATGTACCCCAAAGCCTGCGCCAAGCCGCGCCCTTTGGGGGCGAACCAGTGGCCGCGCTGCCCTGGTCGAGCCGCCAATATCTGGTCGCGCCAGCCACATCCACAAGCGCGCCCGCACCCGAAATCCACCTGCTCTCCGATGCGCGTACGAATGGAGCGCGCCGGCTCCATCTTCAACTGCGCTCACCACGCGGAGGCGCTCAGATCAAACTCTATATCCCACAGGCAGCCAGCCTCAGCCACATTGAAGTTCTGGGGACACCCTATATCATGGAAGAGACCTTCATCGAAAACGGCTATCACTTGTTTGCCTGTTTTGCACCAGCCTGCGACGGGCTAGAGGTGGCACTGCATTTGGAAAGCAATACGCCCTTCACCCTGTTGATCGTGGATGCCACGCCAGGGCTGCCCCCAGGAGATGATATGCTGATCCAGGCCAGACCCAACAGCGCAGTGCCGAGCCAGGATGGAGATGTTACGCTGATTGCGAATGAACTGTTGATCAAGTAAACAGATCACCCCCTCCCTGATTCGCCGCTAAGACGGCACAATTCACGGAAATGCTGAAAGAGGATGGCTACTGTTCGCTAATAATGGTTAATTTTGGAATTTGCCGGTAATCACCGGCATTGTGCGTAATGAGTGGAATTTGATAGCGTAGTGACGTTGCAGCGATCCATGCGTCCTGAGGTGAAATCGGCAAGCCAAGTGCAGAGCGATGCGCACGCACTACTGCCCAAGCGCGGCAGGTCTCAATATCTACTGGCAAGATAGTAAATTGCCCAAGCCAGGACCCCATCCGTTGCACCCGCGCTTCACCCCATTGACGCATATTTGCCTATTGGAACAACTCAACGACTGTCATGATAGCAATCGCCAACTCCTGATTGAGCAAATGAGGCGCATATAACTCCTTTCGGCTATCCCGCTTAAACAAGTACGAGACAACTGTAGATTCCGGTTGTCAAATCAGCAGAATTCCGGCGTAAAAGGCAGCAGTTGTGTTCAGCGATAGAGCGGTTATCAACAAAAAGTGTGGGTTTGGATAGTCTCTACATCACGGCGATTCATCCT
>JADLDO010000046.1 GCA_020846635.1 Caldilineaceae bacterium | reverse complement strand
GACTGGCGCGACGATCTAGAGGCAGGCCGCTACAACGCCTTTGTCCACTTTGCCTCGTCCACCCGGCAAACACTTGACCAGCGCGCCGCCAACCGGCAGCAGGTCTATGCAGCGCTGTTTCTCGGCGATGCCGGCCATGCCTATTTCGACCACGCCTTACACCATTTGAACATAGCCTACCATCACGCCCAGGCGACCGCTTGCCCACCCTTGGCCGCCTATCTCGATTGGTATCGCACTACTGTGCTCACAGCCCAAGACACGCTGGCTCAATCGGCGCGTCAGGTTGTCGAGGCTGCCCAGCAGCTCATATTTGGCGAGTGATCGGTGTACACGGATTTCGCAAACACAGATTTGGGAGGAAACATGGCGAGTAACGACGAACTTAAGAGACTGACGGGTAAGTTGATGTCGGATGCAAGCTATCGGCAACGGTTCTCATCCAATCCGGAGTCCGCGGCCAGGGAGCTAGGCATCATGTTGAGCGCGGGGCAACTGCGGCGGGCAAAGGAGTTCCAAGGCAGTGACACTGCGCTGGAGAATATGGCCGCCCAAGCCAATAAGGGAATGAACGCAGCCTGGGGAGCCGAATAACTCCAGCGGATCCACCCTGCCGCAGCTAGGCTCACCGGATGACGGCGTACCCATGGCTGTCATCCGGTGAGGAACGGCAGAAAATAGACCCGGATCAACTCGGTGATCAGGAAATAGAGCAGGGGACTCATCGCGGTCAGCATAGCGCGTGTTGTCGCATACACATTGCGGAAAGGCCAGGTGGGGGTGATGAGGATGAAGCGGCGCAACTGATCCAAATCACCGGCGCTCTTGGACAGGCCCTCCAATTCGGTCTTGTCAAGGCGCTGGTCGCCGACCAGATCCGACTGAATCCGATAGAACTGGTCAGAAACATGACGGAGCACACTCGTCTTGGCCTGACGGATCTGAAAATGGACCCCGCGTAGCGGCAAGATCAACGACAAGAGGCTGCCCAAAGACAGCGCCGCAATCACCAGGTAATCAATCATTTCCGTGGGCCTGCCCAGCGGCACAATCAGCACCAAAATCAGCCCGACCAGCGTCAAGCTGTGGCGCAAGGCCAAATGGCCAAAAGGCAGCAGTGGTGTCGGGTCAAAGACGTTGATCGTTAACGGTTTTCGCGCCAGTTCCCCCAGTCCTTTCCCCAAACGAATACTTGAATAGAGCAGCAGCAATAACAGCCACCCCAACAGCGAATAGCTGAGCAGGATCGTCCCCGCTTGCCACCAGGTCAGCGGCAGATAGGTGATGCCGCCTCCCATAGGCGTGGGCAGGCGCAGGATCGCCAGCAGCAGGACGACAGTGAAGGTAGAAACAAGCATCAGCAATAGGTCCAACCGCAGATCGACACAGATCATGCGCCGCATAAAGGCGCGGTATTCGACTTCCGAGATCCGGACCACGGGGCGGAGCTGTTCCAGCGCTTGGACGGAGAACGCTTTGAGCATCGGTAGCGCTACCAGCAAATAGACAAAGACTAGGGGAACCGCCAAGCGCTGCGGCAGCCGGCCCATCATCAGAAAGTCCTCCAGTGTGGCCCCGCGCAGCGAAAATTCTACAAGCTGCGCAAACAGCGCAAACCCACCACACACCAGGACGCACAGCCAATAGGGCCCGGGGACTCGCTGCAGCCCAAATTCTGCTTCAATACAGGGGTCTGCGTCTTCTTCGGGCGGCGGCCAAAAGAGCGCGCGATAGTCAATGGCGCGCAGCCGCTGCACCAAACTGATCCGGGGGATGTTCGGATCGGATATCCGCGTCATGCCCAAACCTCACTGCGCAATCAGCACTTCCATCAACGCCGGACGCAAACTCAAGGGAAACCAACAACTAGACCCCTGCCATGCTCGGCAAGCGCCTATGGGGAGTATCGCCCAGTGTATGCAGCCGCACGCCTGTTGTCAAAAATGGAGGCAAGGCAATCGTCGGTCACAGCGACGCGCCCGGCGCACACCTATTGCGATATCTTCACGCGAGGGTGTCCGGCCAACTCAGCAAGATAGGTGTGACTCATCTGCAAACTCTCAAACGGGTCACGCGGGCAAAAATCCTGTTCGACAACGCACCAGTTCACGCTTGCAGCCTCAGTAGCAGCCCAGATGGCCTGCCAGTTGAGATTGCCGGCGCCGACTTCAGCAAAGAGTTGTTTTCCCTCCAGGCTCATCACCATATCTTTGAAATGCACCACCGGCATCCGGTTGCTCAATTGCCGAATCCAGGCAGCCGGATCGCCGCCGCCATGCTGTATCCAATAGGTATCCAGCTCAGCCTGGAGATAGCGCGGGTCGCTCTCGGCAAAGATCGTAGCCAACCCGCTACGCCCTCCAAAGCGCACAAATTCAAAGCTGTGGTTATGATAGCTCAGGACGATGCGGGCTTGCGCCAAAGCTGCGCCAATCTCTGTGGCCTCCGCGGCGAACCGTTGATACCCGGATTCACCCTCGGCGTGATATCGTTCCGGCATTTCGACAATCGCCGTATAGGCGCAATCCCAAATCTGTTGGCGTTCAATGATTGAGTGCAGTTCAGACACAAACAAATCATAGTCGAAATGGCTGCAGCAGATGACCAGGCCTGCATCATCACACATCTGCTTGATGGCAGCAGGCGGTACATCGCGATGATGGTCCCAGTCTAGTTGGATGCCGGTATAGCCCATCGCACGCACCTTACGCATGCTTTCGGCAAAATCCGGAATCGTTTTGACCGAAGCGCGAATGGTATATATTTGAGCAGCCAGACGAATCGGTTGAGTCATATCTATCCCTTAATCCCGGTGAGCGAGATACCCTCAATGAAGGTGCGCTGGGTGAAGAAGAAAGCAATGATAATCGGCAGAGTCACCAGCGTGCTGGCGGCCATGAGATAGGGGTAGGCGAACTTAACGTTGCCGATCTGCCCAATATTGGCGCGCAGGTTGTTGATACCGAGCGCCAACGGAAATAGCTCTTGCTGGTTCAAATAGACTAGCGGCTCCAGATATTCATTCCAAGCATACATAAAGGTGAAAAGCGCCACCACAGCCAGGGCCGGTTTGATCAGGGGCAGCATGATCCGCCAGAAGATGCCCACCTCCGAGCAGCCGTCAATACGCGCCGCGTCGGATAGCTCCACCGGTACACCTAAATAGAACTGGCGTAACATGAATATGTAGTATGCTGAACCAAAATAGCCAGGAACCACCATCGGCAAGTAGGTGTTGAGCCAGCCCAAGTATTTGAAATTCACAAAGAGCGGTACCAGCGTCACTTGGTATGGGACCATCATCGTGGCAATGCAGATGGCAAAAAGCGCATTGCGCCCCGGCCATTGGAGGCGCGCAAAGCCGTAAGCAATAAAGGCGGACGAGAGAGTAACGCCGATGGTCAAGGGGATGGCGTACAGAAAGATCGTGTTGAATAGATAACGATTGAAGATATCCGCCGTCCAAGCATCATAGAAATTGCGCCAGAGGGCCGGGTTCGGAATCCACACAGGCGGCACGCGGAAGACTTGGGCGTCGTCTTTGAGCGCCGATGAAAACATCCAATAAAAGGGCAAGAAATAGGAGACAGCGAGGATCACCAGGATAGCGTAGAGCAATGCCCGTGTTAGCCACTGTTTCAAAGACCTTACGGAAGACTCATTCACGGTTCACCTTCGCTATTCATTGCTATAGTAGACCCACCGAGCCGAGGTTCTGAAGAGCACGATGGAGAAGATGACGACGACAATAAACAAGATCCACGCCAAAGCGGAAGCCTTGCCCATGCGTAGGTAGAGAAACGCATTGCGGTACAGATGCAAGGCGTAGAGTTCGGTGGCGTCGTTGGGGCCTCCGCCGGTCAACAGCCAGGGCAACGTGAAGTTCTGGAACCCTCCGATAAATCCCATGATCAGGTTGAAAAGGACCACAGGGGTACACATCGGTAGACTGATGTTCCAAAACTTATGCCAAGCATTGGCGCCGTCCACGATGGCGGCTTCATAGAGCGAACGGGGCACATCTTGCAGGGTGGCCAAGAAGATCACGATGGCATTGCCCTGTGCCCAGATATAGATCAAGATGAGGGACGGTTTGGCAAGTTCGGGACTTGAGATAAAGGGAATGACCTTCATTCCCCAACTGGCGAGTGTTGCATTGATCGCGCCATATTGTGTGTGCAGCAGAAACTGCCAGACCATGGCCGTCACCACCGCCGGGACAATCGCAGGAAAGAAGAAAATAGTGCGAAAGACCGAACGCCCACGGATGTCATTGTTCAGTAGGGTCGCCATCAGAAATGCGCTAGAAACGCCCAGCGGCACACCGAGCATGACATAGAAGAGGGTGTTATAGACGACCGTGACAAAGTGCGGGTCATTGGTAAAGATCTCAATATAGTTGTCCCACCCAATCCAGACCGGCGGACGCAACAGGTCATAGCGCGTGAAGCTGTAGTAGAGTGACGACACCAGCGGGTTGATCGTCCAGAGCACTAGACCGACCAGCCAGGGTGACACAAAGAACAACCCCATGCCCAGATCGCGCAGCTCTTTGCGCGAACTCCTCGGACGTTTTTTCGCCGAGCCTTGCTGTGTTGAGACAGACAAAGTGGTCATAATGACGGCAACCTCCGAACCATTAGGGCCCAATTGAAGACGAGAGAGGCCAGGTTTCCTGGCCTCTCTCGTCGCTATCCCGACTAGAACCCACCTGCCTTATACTCTTCCTCACAGCGCCGCTGGAACTCTGCGGCCGCGTCTGTGCCGGTCATCTGTTCACGGAAAACCTTCTCGCGTAGGTCCACATACTGCTGGTAGACATAGTTCGTGATTGGGCAGCGTGCAGGCGAGGTGAATTCATCTGCCTGCTCAGCCGAATCGAAGAAGAACTGGAGACCCGGATAGCGCCCAGAATCAACAACTTCCAAATAGGCTTTGATCGCCGGTAGATAGCCCAACCGGTTGAAAATGATATCGCAGACCTCGTTACGATTGCAGAATTCCGCGATCTTGTACATCAACTCGGTCTGCGGCGCTTCCTTGAAGAGAATGATGTAGTGACCACCGGAGCCTTGCACCTTGATGCCACGGCGGTCCTCCGAAACGGGCGCCCAGACACTCCGGCTGACTGCGCCCACTTCCGGCGTCTGGATCGTGGTCTCCCCTGGGTGCCAATAGCCGTCAATGAGCATGACTTGCACTTCTGATTTGAAGGAGCCACCCCAGTCGCCTTGGCCTTCCACCTGGCGAAACGCGGTCATTTGGTCCTGACCGACGACCTTGTAGAATTCGCCGAGTAGCTCGAATGACTGCGCCATTTTGTCATTGGCGAGATCGAACTCACCCGTATCTTCGTTGAACCAATCCCACCCCCAGGCAAGCGGTGTGAAGAAGCCGTCCGGCACTTTGATGTTGCCGCCCATCGCATCATAGGGATCAAGCCCGATCTGAATGGCGTTACCTGCCGAGTCAAACTTGGTCAGCGTCTCATGCCACTGAAGGCAGTCCTCAAAGGTCACCGGTGGGCTGTCAGGATCGAGGCCGGATTCCTCCACCAAGCGCGAGTTATAGTTGAGGGCGTAACGCGTGAAGCCCTCGTTGGTGGGCACTCCGTACATAACCCCCTTATAGTGGGCATCGGTCCAGGTTCCAGGTAGATAGGCGTCCTCGCGCACCAATTCACTGTTGGCCACCCAGTCGGCAATGGGGACAAGCACCTCTCGCGCCATGTAATCGAGATAATTGATGTTTGAACCGCCTTCAGGGGGATTGCCACCGGCAACAGCCGTCAAGAGCGCCTCTTCACCCGACAAGACTTTGATTTCGATCTTGTTGGAACCCATCAATTCCTGATAGCCGGGCAGGAGTTGGATATCGTCCCAGCTCTTGCCTGCATAGTCTCCACCCCAGCCTGTCCAATATTGCACTGTGACGTTTTCCACGGCCGGGGCGCTCTTGCCGCTACTTCCGGCAGCGGGTGCGCCGGTACCCTGTGGAACACAGGCAGCCAAGAAACCGCCGGCCGTGAGCAACGAGCTTGCGCGCAAAAACGCGCGGCGGCTCAGATAAGGTGTACCCTGCATACCCATAGTGACTATTCCTTTCTCACTTTCTGGCTAAAGGACAGATAGTTAGAGTCTGCGAGCGAAAGATGATCTTGAGAGGCACTATTTACCCAAGCTGCCGGCTTGCCGAGAGACTGAGCGCACAGGGCATAGAGACGAGAGCTACCGGCCGTTGTAGGTGCGGTTTTCGAACCGCACAAGGCGCCCAGGCTTGCTTACAGCATGTGCGGTATGCTACCGCATCTACGCTTCTTGTCCCTGTACAAGCCGGCAACTTGAGTTATTTACCCCAAATGTGTAGCGATGGAGCAAGTGTATGCAAGAAGCCGCCGGTTGTCAATAGAGCCCAACAGATAATTATGTCAACAGAATCAGAATGAAAGATGGTCAGGAGGGTTCAGTTCCATCGCCGGTGAGCCAGGTCGATCTGCTCGCGCAGGTCGCGCCGTGCGCTTTCTAGGTTCTCTTTCACCCGGAAATAGGCCGCCTCGCTAAAGCCTAGCTCATCGGCCTGGAGCATCTGCTCTAGGCTAT
>JADLDO010000045.1 GCA_020846635.1 Caldilineaceae bacterium | reverse complement strand
GCGCATCAAATTGTGATGCATCGAATATGACGCCGGTAAGCGTCCAGACATACTCAGAGCGGAGATGTACTGCGGGGGCGACAATGGAGTCTGCCACGGCATGTAATGCAAGGGTGGACATACTATGTTGCAAATTCAAGAATTGTTGATCAATGCAGAGCGTTTGCTGCAAGATATTGACGAACTAGGACGAATCGGGGAACTGCCTGCCGCCGAAGGTGGCGGGTTGGACCGGCGCGCTTTTTCAGCGGCGGAACGCTCGGCGCGTGATTTTTTCGCGGCGAAAGCGGAAGAATCAGGGCTGACGGTGGCGGTAGATGGCGCGGCGAATCTTTCCGCCAAGCTGCATTGTGGCCCTGCCAATGCGCGTACCATTCTCGCCGGATCGCATCTGGACACAGTGCCGAATGGCGGGCGTTATGATGGCGCGCTAGGGGTGTTGGCTGCGCTGGAGGCGCTGCGAACTGTGCGGGAAGCGGGGCTGCAACTGCCGGTGCATCTGGAAGCGATCGCCTTCACGGATGAGGAGGGGCGGCTCGGTGGAATTACCAGCGGCAGCCGCGCCTTTGCGGGAACATATCGCCCGCAGGATGCTGTGCGCTTTATCACGCAGGCGGCATCGTATCCTGAAGATTTCGCGGCCATGCAGAGCTATTTGCCCGGCGGGTTGAGCGAAGAAAGCATGCTGAACGCCAAGCGCAATCTGGCAGAGGTGGCGGCATTTTTGGAAGTACATATCGAACAGGGGCCGCGCTTGGAACATGCCGGAGCCACGATTGGCGTGATCAACGCTGTGGTAGGACGGTACTCCTATGAGGTGACCTTTCGTGGACGCAGCGACCACGCAGGCACAACGCCGATGAACCTGCGCGCTGATGCCCTGGTGGCGGCGGCGCGTTTTATCACCCAGGCCAATGAGGGGGTGTGTAGCACCTTCCCGAACGCGGTTTTGACCTGTGGCGGCATCGAGACCGGCCCTAATGTCTTTAATGTCGTGCCCAATCATGCGCGCGTGATGATCGAGTTTCGTGCGGCGGATGAGGCGACACTTGCTGTGCTGGATAGCATGGTGCGTCGCGCGGCGGCAGAGTCGGCGCAACTGGCAGGGGTGGAGCATACGTTGACGCCTACCGCCAGGTTTGCCCCATGCAGCCTCGACAGCGGCATCCAGTTGGCAATTCGGATTGTGGCAGAGGGATTGGGCCTGCGCCATATGACCTTCTCGTCTGGAGCGGTCCATGACGCGCACTCGCTTGCGCCCGTTGTGCCAACGGGGTTGATCTTTGTGCCTTCTGTCGAGGGGCGGAGTCATTGCCCACAAGAGGCCACAAGTGACGAAGATGTGGTGGCAGGGGCCAATACCTTGTTGCGGACGATGCTGCACCTTGCTGATCGCTTTGCGAAATAGGCGTCTATTCATATTAGCTGTATTCGCTATATTAGCACTACGCTAGAATCAATCGATCTTTATGACAGAGATTGTTGAGCGACCCTCCCCAGCGTACACGCGCTGGGGAATTGAGCGCGTCTTGTTGGCCCCCAAGGCCTTTTATTTTTGTTTTTATGCGGCCTCATCCTGCCTGATGCCTTTCTTGGCGCTCTACTATCGCCAAGCGGGGTTGAGCGGGGCGCAGATCGGGCTGTTGGTGGGGATTTCGCCCATTATCACCTGGCTGGCGGCACCGCTTTGGGGGGCGCTGGCGGACAGCACTCGCCGGCACCGGCTCTTGCTCATGGTGACGATTGCGGGTACGATCAGCATGGTGGCGCTGCTCTCTAGGGCTACGGAACTGATGTGGCTGCTGCCGATTGTGGCAGGCTATGCCTTCTTTTCCGCGCCGATCATGCCACTGGTCGATAACAGCGTAATGGATCTGTTGGGCGAGCGGCGCGAACTCTATGGGCGGCAGCGCGTGTGGGGGGCGATTGGCTGGGGCGTGGCCGCGTCGCTAGCCGGGCTGCTGGTGGATCGCTTTGGGCTGGGGTTTTCGTTCTATGCCTTTATCTTCTTTATGGGAGTGGGGTTGGCTGTCTCCGCCCGCTTGCGGGTGAGTGGCGGGACCATCGGTCAACCATTCTGGCAAGGGATCCAAACACTGGCAAGCAACCGCCCGCTGGTGATCTTTCTGGTGACAGTCCTCTTTTCCAGTATGGGCAGCGGCATTATAAACAACTACCTCTTTCTCTATTTGGCCGATCTGGGCGCGAGTAAAACGTTGATGGGGCTGTCGCTGACGGTGGCGACATTGAGCGAGATCCCGGTCTTTTTCTTTTCTGCCATACTGCTGCGCAAGTTTGGGGCGCGCGGGCTGCTGCTCATGTCGCTTGTGGCCTACGTGGTGCGGCTCTTGGCCTATACGCTGATGCCTCCGGTCTGGCTGGTGCTGCCGATTAACCTGCTGCATGGGTTGACCTTCTCGGCCTTGTGGGTGGCGGGTGTTTCCTATGCCAATGAGGTTGCGCCCAGGGGGATGGGCGCAACGGCACAAGGACTCTTTACCGGGATGACGATGGGGCTGGGGGCAGCGGGGGGTGCGCTGCTAGGGGGCACGCTGTATGACAGTCTTGGCCCGACGATGATGTACCGGGCCGCGGCGGTCTGCGTGCTGGTCGGGCTGATCTTCTTTGTGGTGGCAGGGCGCAGCCGCACAAGCACGACCAGCGTTTAGGGCACAGTAGGAGAGTCCCTCCCAGAACGACAACGAATCAAAACCAGCGTGATTTGTCGATGATGTTTTGCAGCGGCTCGCCATTGACAAAGCGGCGCAGGTTGTCACGCACCACGCCAAAGCGGCGGGCGGGGATGTGGGGGCTGTCGAGATTCGAGGCCATGTGGGGGGTGAGGAGGACGTTTTCCATTGCCCACAAGGGATGGTCAGCAGGGAGTGGCTCGATCTCGTAGACATCCAACGCTGCCCCGGCGATGATGCCCGTTTGCAGCGCCGTCGTCAGGTCGGCGAGGTCCACGACAATGCCGCGTGAGATGTTGATGAGATAAGCAGTGGGCTTCATGCGCTGCAGGCGAGGTAGGGTTAACAGTTTCTCTGTCTCCGGTGTATGGGGCACACAGACCACCACAAAATCGGCTTGGGCAAGTAGGTCGTCCAGGCGATCAATACTCCACAGTTCAGCCACATAATCAGGTTTGGAACGAGGCTTGGCGTCGACGGCGAGGACGCGCATGCCCAGCGCATGGCCGCGGCGCGCAACTTCATTGCCGATACCGCCCAGGCCGATGACACCGAGTGTCTGATCCGCCACATGGATGAGCGGCACACCACCTTGCCAGTGGTGGGCCAACTGGCGGCGGAAGTAGATATTCATGCCGCGGGCGAACATGAGCAGAAACATGATAGCATGGTCGGCAATTTGGTCGCTGTAGATACCTGCCATGTTGGTCACGGTGACGTCACTGGCGGCAAGCTCTGGGAATAGATACCTCTCGACGCCCGCGACGGGTGCTTGTACCCAACGCAGCTTTTGGGCGCGGGCCAAGAGGTCGGGCGTAAGCCTGCCGTATAGGCCGTCGGCATCCACGATGTGAGTGCGCGCGGTGGCTTCGTCAGCTGCGTTGACCAGCGTGGCATCTCCGGCGACACTTTGTAGCTGGGCAAGTTCGTTGTCGCTGATGGATGGGTAGATGAGGAATTTCATGGTGGGATTGTCCGATTCTAGCGGTCGTAGTGCTTCCAGGAAAGGATATGCGATCAAATCAGAAGACGGTGATTACAAGAGAAGTTCTTTCTGATGGGCAGTCTTGTCTGGGTCTAGCTCCATGCCCAGGCCGGGTGTGGTGGGCAGTGTCACCTTGCCGTTGATGGGCTTGAGGGGAGTCTTGAGGAAGAATTGATGAATTTCGTTCCACTTGACCAGGTATTCCAAGAGGGGACAGGTGGTTTCGGGCCATGCCGCAATAAAGTGAGTGCTGGCTGGGGTGGAGTGACCGTGGGGGATGATGGGCACGTCGTAGGCAGAGGCCAGCGCGGTGATCTTCATCATTTCGGAGATGCCACCCGCCCAATAGATATCGGGTTGCAGCACATCAACGGCGCGGGCATCCAGCAGCGCTTTGAGGCCCCAGCGCGTGTATTCATGTTCGCCGCCGGAAATAGGTACATGCGAGTTGGCACGAATTTCGGCATACTGGGCGATCTTGTCGGGCAGCACCGGCTCCTCTATCCAACGGGGATTGTATTCCTCTAGCCGCTTGGACATTTGAATGGTGTAAGGCACGTCCCAACTCATCCAGGCATCGAGCATGATGTCCACATCAGGGCCAACAGCTTCGCGCAGTGTTTTGACCAGGCGCACGTTACGGTGGATACCGGCGATGCCATCGGTGGGGCCATCACGGAAGAACCATTTGGTGGCGCGATAGCCCTGACGCACAATTTCTTGAGCGCGCTCGTGGGCAAGCTCCGGGTCTATCGAGTAGCCAAGCATGGAAGCATAGGCGGGGATTTCGGTACGCGTCGGGCCGCCAAGCAGCACATAGACAGGGGCGTTGGCCCATTTGCCCTTGAGATCCCAGAGCGCACAGTCAACAACGCTGACAGCCATCATCTCGACACCCTTGCGTCCGTGGACGAGGGCGCGGTACATACGATCCCAGATGCGTTCAGTCGCCAGCGGATCATGGCCGATGAGCAGCGGCTTGAGCATCTTTTCGACAATAAAGGCTTGCTCCAGGGGCATAGGCCCGCCGATGCCGGTGAAGCCCGCGTCTGTGCCGATTTCGACAAAATGGGCGACGTTGCGATATTGACCGGGGCCGAGTGGTTCAAGCCAGGTTGCGCCTTCGACTTTGTGTTCGGGGTATATGTCGATAGGGCGAATCAATCGTTCCTCCCAAAACTCGCCTTCGTGTTCGAGGACGCCTTCGACCTGGAAAACGCGGACATGGGTGATCTTCATGATAGCTCCTTTGGCGGATATGAGCTTTGATGAGTGGGCAGAGATGGATAGGTTGATTGCAGGTGGTTATACTCAGGGATGATACCCTGGTTTGGGGATTTCGGACAACTTGTAGGCTTATGGTGGTGGCTTGGTAGGAGAAACCTTCCCGGAAGCTTCTGAGGCTTCCGGGAAGGGGTGTGGCAACGCGTGGAGGAAATCGCCGACGATTAGGACTCGATGGGAGTATCGGGCCGGTTGCCGTATTCTTCCCAGGAGCCATCATAGTTGCGCACGTCGGGGAAGCCGAGCAGTTCGCGCAGAACGAACCAGGTGTGCGCGCCACGTACGCCTGTTTGGCAGTAGGTGATGATCTGCTTGTCGGGGTCGAAACCGGCTTTTGTGTAGAGGTCGTAGAGCGTCTGGGCATCCTTGAAGGTGCCATCCTCATCGACATTGTAGGTCCAATCGATGTTGATTGCGCCTGGAATATGACCGCCGCGTGCGGAGCGAACATCGGTGCCTGCAAATTCCTCAGCATTGCGGGTATCGCACATGACAACGTTTTCGTCGTCAAGCCGCTCTAGCACATATTCGGTGGTGGTGCGGATGGCGAGGTCTGGGTCTTGGGCGACATATTCGGTGGGAGTGACCGCGACTTCGTCGGTGACGAGGGCCTGACCGTCGGCTTGCCACTTCGTGATGCCACCATCATAGATACGGACATCGGCGTGCTGGTAATATTTCAACACCCAATAGGCACGCGCGGATTGCAGGTTGTTGCTGCTGTCATAGAATACCACGGTGGTTTCCGGGGTGACACCCAGGTGGCTGAGAAGTGCGGAGAGCTGATCTTGGGTCAAGATTTGGCCTTTTGTGGAATCCTCTGGGTTGGTCATTTCGCCGCCAACGCTGACAAAGACCGCATTGGGGATATGCCCCGCCGCATAATCCTCCGGGCTGCCACCGGCATGAATCAAGCGCACGTTTGCGTCTGCAGAATGTTCTTGGATCCAGGCAGTATCAACCAGCAGGTCAGGGTTGGCATAGCCGTCAATCGTGACAGGCGCGACAGAGGTGTCTGCTGTGGGCGTTAGCTGCACGGCGCAAGCGCTGAGCGCCGTACTGAGCACAATGAGCGCCAGAAGTAGCGCGTTACGTAGCTGCATGGAAGTTCTCCTTCAGGTGAACGTCGAGTGTGTGTCGCTGGTCGAAGGGCAAATTACTTGCGTGTCAGGGTAATGCGCCATTCGGGAGAGCCAGTCTCCTCGATGGTGGCAGCATATCCTAGACGAACGGCCTGCGTGGGAATGGTTTCTAGCGCCGGGGCATGGTCGGTAATGACCTCTAGCCCCTGGTCATTTGGGCCTAATTTTTTGAGCGCCTGGACGGTCTTCATCATCGGATAGGGACAGATTTCGCCACGTACATCTAGCTGTTTGAGGGACATGAGGTTCTCCTTGACTCCATTCTTTGATTCAATTCTATTCAATTCTTTGGATGATCTGCGTGCCGGCCCAAGCGCCAATTGCCAGGAAAAGGGCAAAGAACCAACCATTGGCGGCTAGGGAGGGGATGGCGGAGAAGAATGCGCCGATGGTGCAGCCCATTGCCAGCCCTGCGCCATAGCCCATGAAGACGCCGCCTCCAACTGCCTGAAAGTAGCGCGTCTTTTGGCGAGGGAGCCGTATCTTGAATTCACCTGCAAAGAGCGCGGCGATAAACGAGCCGAAGACCATGCCCCATACCAGAAAGAGCATGTGATGAAGGATGCCCGAATCCGCCACCTCCAGCGCACAGCCGGGGAGCGAGGCAGCCCCTTGCAGTTCGCCAGGGCCAACACCGAGTACGTTGGTGAAGCCGATAACCCAGCGCGAGACTTCGCCGGTGAAGCCCCAGGGATGGGAGTTGAGGAACATGAGCAGGTTGAGGAAGCCGAGCGTGGCTCCACCCAGGGTAATGGGCCAGCCGTGAACGAAGAAGCGGCGCAAGCTGTTGCCGAGCTTGGCGCTAAAGGTATCGTCGTCACTGCCTGCAAATGGCATTTCGGGCAAGGTGAGCCCGCCCCGGCTCTCCCACCAGAGTACAAGAAGATAGATTGCCAGGAGGCCGAGTAGGGTGACGATTAAGGCCCCGGCGTGACCCAGGTAGGTGGGCAGCCAAATGCGCGGGCCATCGGCGATGGAGAAGTTCCACCACCAATTCCAGGTGTAGGCGGCAGCCGCCAGACCGACCATCAGGCCGCCAAAGCTGACCCAAGAGGCGACATAGCCCTCGCCCATGCGATAGATGCTGCCGGAGACACAGCCGCCCGCCACGACCATACCCGCGCCAAAGAGCAGCCCGCCAGCGACGAGATGCCAGCCGATGGGCAGGACATTGGCGCTGGGCGGGAGGATGCCGAGGCTAGGGTTGGGGACCTGGCGAGACATTAAGACGCTAAAGCCAACGGTCGCCACCGCCAAACCGACCAGCACGCCGCGCATGGAACGACCATGACGGAGCAGGAAGATGTCGCGGAAGGCACTGGCAAAGCAGAAGCGGCTGCGCTGGAGGACAAAGCCAAAGGCCAGCCCAAAGGCCCAAAAGACGGCCATTTCGCTGCTCACCGCCGCGGCCAACAAGACCACGATTGTGGCAACGAGCAATGACAGGATGCCCATGCGGATGTTGGGCGCGAGTGCGAATAACCCGGATGAGAGCGCAGGACGGGCGCTTGGTGTCACATTGCTGCTCAACGGCGAAACTCCTTTCGTAAGTGGGGGATGTCACACCCCTAGTTTGTCTAGGAATGGGTGATGCCGAGGACGCGCGCTGACCATTCGAGCCATGAACCGTCGTAGTTGCGAACGCGCGGATAGCCTAATTTTCGCAGTACCAGATGCGTATGCGCTGCACGAGCGCCGGAGCGACAATAGGTGACAATCTCCTTGTCGGGTGTGATACCCAACGCCGCCAATTCCGCAGCCAACTCCTCCGCGGGGCGCATGGTATCCCACCCCTGTGCGGGCACGCCGTTCATCCAATCCCAGGCGATGGCGTTGGGCAAATGGCCTGCGGCATATTCGTTGTTGGTGCGGGTATCAATGAGCACGACATTGGGGTCGTCGAGATGGGTCTGGAGCCAGGAGAGTTCAGCCAGATAGGCGGGGACAGGCTGGGGTGTGAAGCGGGTTGGCTCTGGTGGTTCGGTCGCTTGGCTAACGGCGCGGCCTTCCTCCTCCCAACGATCCCAGCCGCCGTTGAGTACAGCCGCGTTGCTGTGACCGTAGTAGGCAAGCGTCCAGAGGACGCGCGCTGCCGGCATTCCCCAATTACTATCATAGATGACAACGGCCCTATTTTCGTCAATGCCCAATTGTCCCATGATGGCGGCGAAGGCTTCCGGCCCAATCAACATCCCCTGGACGCCATCCACCACGGTGGCGAGCGCTGCCAAATCGATCTGCACAGCACCGGGGATGTGCGCTTCGGCGAATGCGTCGGCGGGACGGACATCGACCACGCGCAGGTCTGGCGCGTGAAGGTGTTCGGTAAGCCAAGTTGTGGTGACGAGCAATCCTGGCAATGTGCAGACTGTCTGCTCGGTCGCTTGGTGTAGTGAGTCAGTCAAAGGTTCCTCCCTGTAGGAAGTGTGTAGAATTACGTGCCGGTAGATGGCAAGGACATGGCGGGTGTCGATGCGAAAAAAAGCCGCCAGGCAGAGAGTGCGGCTGGCGGTGTCAACAAAAAAGCGCCCAGGTTGCCCTGAGCGCCGAAGCGT
This sequence comes from Caldilineaceae bacterium, assembly GCA_020846635.1. Lineage (GTDB taxonomy): Bacteria > Chloroflexota > Anaerolineae > Caldilineales > Caldilineaceae > QEUY01. The sequence goes on along the minus strand of JADLDO010000045.1, from coordinate 3,423 downwards.
CGTTATAGGGCCTACCGGTCTATCGCCAGCTTTGGCGGAGACAGTAGGCGTTTATTCCAGCAGGCTAGCGCACAACAACGCACGTTGCCATCACCGGAAGCCACTGGCCCCGCTGACGACAGGTACAACAGATGCAAGTTGTGGCGATCCAGCGATGTGTTGGCATGGGTTGCGCAAGTGCTCGAACAACTGAACATGAACCTGTGGGACGGCGCGCATTATACTGTCGGCTTGGTGCGCTGTCAAATCTTACAGGGGTTTAGGGCGCTTTGCTAGCTGTGTACTATCCGCCTGAGGTCACCTTTTCGATGCCAAGAGCGACATAAGGGCCGCGGCGTTCGGGTGGAAAGAGCGCGGCGATATGGATCATCATTTCATCGGTCAACTCATCTAACTGAGCGCGCCGCTCTGGCCCACGGAGCGTTTCATCAAGCGTCAGCGGGCCAAAGAGCGGGCCAATGTGAAAACGCACAGGTGTACGACGGAAGCGAGGCAGGTTGTCGAGGATATGCTCGGAGCCAATGATGGCAACCGGCAAAATGCTGGCTTGGCTTTGCACAGCAAGGAGCGCGGAACCGGATCGCCCGCGTACCAGCGTGCCGCTGCGCCGCGAGGCATGGCCGCGAATTTCAGGAATTTGCTCGCCGCGGGCGAGCCGTTCCCGATTGTCTGGGTTCATCCCACCTTCGGGAAAGATACCGACGACATGGCCTTTGCGGAGGGCTTCCAGAGATAGGCGCAGTGCATTACGGTCAACCTGGCCGCGCCAAATGGGAATTCCGTCAAAGAGGTTGATGAAGCCGCGCACCCACCAATTGCGCATGGACTCTGTGGCGACGAGAAAGGCGGGCTGGAATGGGAGATGTATTGCTAAGATCGGTGCGTCGAACCAGCTAAAATGATTGGCAATGACGATGAGTGGGCGATGGTTGCTCTTGGGCAGATTTTCTTTGCCGTCCACGGTGACATCGAACATGATAAAGCTGAGCACATGGCCTAACCCGATCAGGCAGGCGCGTAGAATCGATTTGACAAAGCCAGGCATGGCAGGTCAAATTCTCCTTTTTCAAATGTGGAAGGAAACGCGCTGGACAGTGCCAAAGTGCAGTGCCAAAGTGCAATGCCAACGTGTGCGACAAACATGCGGACCCAACAGAAAAGGCATCAGGTAAATTCAACAATCAACGTTAGCATTGCGGTGGAGCGAGAGCGAAATGATCTTCTAGGCGGAAATTTTACACCAGAATGAGCAACAAAGACAATCGTCGAGAGGGCCAGGCAGCAAAACGGTCGCCAGCTCACAGTCTTGGCTAAGATGTATTGTCGGAAAGGTCACAGTATGACATTTTTTGAAGGGCCATTGCTCAAAATGGCCGAGATGGAGCAGACTGCGGGCTTGTTAAGCGTGCATATCCTACTCCCCGAGGCGATTGAGCGGCGCTTGGAACGATGGACGGAAAAGATGCCGGGGGCAAGTTGGCCTACATGGGGTGGGCATATTACCCTGGTGCCAAACTTCGTGCTGCGCGGTACGATGGAAGAAGTGCGCGCAACGTTGGAAGCGGCATGTGTCCAGTGGAGACCCTTTGCGGTGCGTTTTGCCGCTCCAATGTCTGTTCAGGATACGACGCGTCCCGATTACTGTGCGGTGTTTCTTGCCGTGGAAGACCTGAAAGATGCAGAGCAACAGCGGTTGCATGACCTGCGTGAATCGCTCTTGACCGCGCTGGAACCGCTGCGAGAGGATGTGCGTCCAGAACTGCTGGAGAAACCCTTTTTGCCGCATGTGACGCTGGCTTTGGGGTTGGGCGAGGCGGAAGCGCTGAAGTTGGTGCAGGCGATGCGCGCAGAACCCCTGGAAGCCGAGTTTGTGGTCGAATCGGTCTGGTTGGTGCGGCAGACACCGGGCGAAGAAAAGCGTTATGAGCGCTACCCGATCCCGTTGGGGGGCGTGGCGCGTGCGGAACTGCTGCGGGACTAGCAGCCCACCCTTTCTATCGCATCCAGACGAGGCGCAGGCGGCTGCGTTGAGCGCCATCCAGGGTAGTATAGAGATAGGTTTCACCCTCGGCAATGACCACATCGGCATGACCTACGCCCACGTTGCCGGGCAAGTCGAGCAGGATGGGATTCGCCGGGTAAAGCTCCCAGGGGCCGTCAATCGCACGGGTTGTCGAGCGGGCTAACCCAAGCAAGAACTGTGTATCCCCCTGATCACCAGGCCCAGGGCCACGCACACCTTCATAAAAGAGATAATAACGATTGCCCACGAGGATGGGATCGGCAGAGCTAATGGTACGGAAGTCAAAATGAGAATTGGCGCTGGCGTCCTTGTGCAAAGGGCCATAGACATTGGCACCCACAAAGAGAGGGTTGTTGTCGCAGCTACGCAGAAGGGGCAACGGCGCATTGAGCGGGCCGCGATAGCAGCCCATGCCACTGGGATTTTGTCCTAGACCGACAAAAAGGTAGAGCTGGGGCGGACTGGCTTTGTGGTCAATCAAGATACCGGGCGGGCTGCCGATCAGGCAATCGAAGGCTGTGGGCGTGTAGGGGTGTGTGCCGACAGCTCCTTCGGGGCGACAGGGCATGAGCCAATTGCGCCAGATTCCTGTGAGGGGAAGTTCGGTGGGAGATGACCAGGTAAGCCCATCGTTTGAGCGGCGTAGGATGGTGTTGGCGCGATATTCATAGGTGAGCAGCCACTGATCCGAGCTAGCTCCTTCTTTAGAGGCTTCCGAGGCGGGTAGATGCGCGACGCGTGGGTATTGCTGCTGGTCAATGTGGTCGCGGCGCGAGTCGCAGGGGCAGCGTACACAGGCAATTTGGCAGACAGGGATACCGCTGCTGTCGAGGGTGGGCGCAAAGGTGCGACCTTTGTCGCTGCTGGTAAAGGTGACGAGACAGCCGGGAAACTCCACGGCGTTGCCACATTGGTCAACAACACCCAGGGAGGGATGGCTGGCATGGACATAGCTGCGCCACGTACCATCCTTGAGAATCACTGTGTCCGACTCGCCCATCGGTAAGCCTGTGTCTACCACTTCGACAATGAAGTGGGCGTTGCCATCCCAGAAGTCATCGAGCGATGGCGCGCTGGCGACAGAGGACGTGATGATGGCTGCCGGTTGTTGTGCAGATGTAACGGGCACACAGGCAGTGAGCCACAGGCAGAAGATACAGAGAAGCAGCAATGTTGGTTGCAAGCCCTGTCGATAAAGCATGATGCGTTGATCTGAAAATTGATTGGCCCCTAGAAAGAGGAGTGCCCACCCCTACATGCGTAAGGGTGGGCTTCGTACAAAGGAGGAACCAAAGGAGGAACTCAGATGGACGCAGTGAAGTAAGCTCCCCTCAAACTTCACAGCTCCGGCAAGCGACTCAGGATTTTTTTCCTCGGCGTTGGCGCCAAATTTCACAATC
>JADLDO010000044.1 GCA_020846635.1 Caldilineaceae bacterium | reverse complement strand
CGTGGTAGACATCGGTGTAGGCCACGTCGCCTTCAGTACATTGGGCCGATATCTCGGCAATGCCCTCCATCGGATCGGTGCCGGGGACAAGCCAGCCGCCCTGCTGCATGACCGTCAGCATCTCCCGTCGCAGGGCCCGCAGCTTGTCAGGCGGTTGTAAGCGTTTAAAGAACAGATAGCCCTCATCCGCAATACGCCGTCTCAGTTCAACTGAATCGTTCATCGCATCATTTGAGACGCGCAATTCTTTCAGTTGCTCTGTCATGGAGACACCCCCTTATTCAGGCCAATAAAAAATCATTATACCGTGAGGGTATTACCCCAAAATGGACATGCGCCTTTCAGGGGTTGATAATCGGGTTGATAACGATTCCTGTTTTGGGAGGAGCGAGTGATGCACAAGATAACCATGCTCGGCACTGGCCTGATCGGAACGTTTTACACCATGGCCCTTCACGGCACACGCGGGCGCGACCACGTTCACGTCGCTTACTCGCGCAGCCAGGAACGGCTGGAGCGCTTCGCCAAAGAATGGGATATCCCCAAAACCACAACGGATATGGCTGCCGCGATCAACGATCCTGATACGGATGTCGTGGTGGTCGGTTTGCCCAATCATTTGCACGAAGAAGCGGTGACGCTGGCGGCACAAGCCGGCAAAGCAGTCCTGTGCACCAAGCCACTGGCGCGCACAGCCGCCGAAGCAAAACGCATGCTGGACCTGGTTGAAGCAGCAGGTGTATTCGCTGGTTATCTGGAGGATTTGGTCTACCCGCCGAAGACGCTGCGCGCGCTCCAGTCCGTGCGGAATGGCGCGTTGGGCAAAGTCTTGTGGGCCCGCTCACGCGAAACGCACCCCGGCCCGCACAGCGATTGGTTCTGGAATAAGGAACTGTCCGGTGGTGGGGCCATTGTTGACATGGGCTGCCACTGCATCGAGATCAGCCGCAACTTCATCGGCAAAGAGATTCGACCTGTGGAGGTGGTCTGCTGGGCAGATACCCAGGTGCACCCCATCGAAGCAGAGGATAGCGCGGTCGGGATGGTGCGCTACGCCAACGGGGCCATCGGCCAGTTCGAGGTGAGCTGGACGTTCCGTGGCGGTATGGACTTGCGCGACGAAGTTTCCGGCACCGCAGGCACGATCTGGCTCAATCACTGGATGCGCACAGGGTTCGACGTATTCACTGCTGTCGGCGAGGGTGGTTACGTGGCGGAAAAGGCCGAATCGCAAACAGGATGGCTGTTCCCGGTGGGTGATGAAGTCGGCGGCCTGGGCTATCGCGATATGTTCACCGATATGCTCGATGCGCTTGATCGCAAGGCGCAGCCGCGCGAGACGTTCTACGACGGCTACGTGGTCAACGCGATTATGGATGCGGCGTATAAATCCGTCACCACGAAGCAATGGGAACGCGTCGAACTGGCGGATTGGCGCGGGCAGAGCGAATCGAGCGAGCAGGTTGTATTGACGGAGTACGACGCCGACCACATTCTGATCAAAGAAGAGAAGCTGCCCGATGGCCGCACCAAAGTGATCCTAAAGAACAAGGCTACGGGCGAAATCTCGGAGAGGACGCTCACGCCGGGCTAGATGACTGTCAGATGTCAGACTTCTTGAAGAAGTCTGACATCTGACAGTCATCCTTCGACAGGCTCAGGATGAACACCCTCAGGATGATTACCGCGATTTTCGTCAAGCAGCGTCACACGCGCTTCCAGACGGTCGCATACTTTTTGCGGTACTTGCTGTCCTCGTCCGTGTCAATCAATTCCAGCGCCTTTTCCTTGACCGTCTTGTCCTTCACCTCGTCATACAAGTTCCTGAGACCCTGGATGATGTCATAGCGAATCAACGTACCGTTCTTCTCATCGGCACAGTCTGTGAACCGGCCCGCGAGACGATCAACCACCAGCCTCTGCTGTTGCTTGCCAGCCGCTCCGACTTTCCAGAGCGATTGCAGGCAATGCCGCGCGGTGACGAACTTTTCATCCCTTGTCACGGCCAGCAGCGCATCGAAATCCCGCAGCATGCGGTTCTCGGGGTCGCTCTGTGCCAGGTTGCTGAGAAGCTGAGCTGCAATCGCGCGCTGATGGCCATTGGCGTGGCGCAAGTCTGCTAATAGTGCGTCCCACACCTCGTAGGCCCAGTCCACGGGCTGGTCGGTCAGCTTGAGAATGTCGCTGAGGGCTTCAGAACGCACAGCGCCATCTTGAGCCCGCAAATGATCCAGGGTTGTCCGTGTATGCTGATCCATTACTCCTCCTTTGAGTGCCAAGCAGATGCCTCGACTGCCTTGTAGGATGGGTGCGCAATCCCAGCAACGCCATCGGGTTCAATCCATCTGAATGGGGTCACTTCGCATCTTTCTTAACACGGAATCTAAGATGCGTTACGCCAACGGAGTCAATCACTCGCGTGCTTTCCAGTTCAATATGCTCAGTGCCCAGATGGTCGAATAATCGGATGCCTCCACCAAGCAGGACAGGCACCAGGTGAATCTGTATTTCGTCAAGCAGTCCGGCCTTCAGGTACTGCTGAATGATATTCGCGCCGCCTGCCACCGATACATCTTTATCGCCTGCGGCTGCCTGTGCTTGCTGCAGGGCGCTTTCGATGCCATCTGTGACAAAGCTAAACGTGGTACCACCTTCCTTGATCATCTTTTCATGCGCATGATGGGTAACGACAAACACCGGCATGTGAAAGGGAGGATTATCCCCCCACGGCTCCTGTGCAAGGTCGAACAATCGTCTGCCCATCACCATCGCCCCGGTATTTCTGAATGATTCGTCCAGAACCTCAGCGTCAGGATTGGCCTGGCCACCGGCGAGGCCGTGACGCTCGCGCCAGCTTGTCAGATCGTATAGCCACGCATGGAGCCGCTCCACATCATCGTTCGGCCCGGCGATAAATCCATCCAGTGACATTGACATGTCAAACACCACTTTACCCATCTACATCCTCCATCTATCGCCCAATCGTAAATCCAAAACCCATTCACCATACGTTAATATCAATGGGCCTGGAATCTTCGTTGAAGCGGCGCACGGCTTACCCCGGTTATGGTCGATAGTGTTCAGTGATTGGTG
>JADLDO010000043.1 GCA_020846635.1 Caldilineaceae bacterium | reverse complement strand
GGATGCGGATGATCTGTTCTTCCTTGTACCGTATTCCCTTGCTTGCCATGAAACTATCCTCCTCGCTTGAAAATTATACAAGATAGTCTCACTCTTCTTGGTACAGTTTTTCGGGGGACAGATCAGAGGCCATTGGAGCACAGGCCGGGGAAGGAAGGGTAACAGAGAGACCGCTGAAGAACCTGGTAAGAACAAAGACGGCGCACGCTCCCGCGGTGGGAATGTGCGCCGTGTAAATCGGTGCAGCCGATGTCCTGGCGTTCCTCTATTTTAGCATGACGGAGGGAAGGTGTAAGGGGATAGGGCCACGCTCAACTATTTAGCATTATCAAGATCGTCTCGTTCAGAATTCAAAGTAATTGTTTGATACACCGCCAAGGGAGCTACCAAAATCTCATCTCTGAGTTCGCTCTCCATTGTCGTCTGTTCAACTTTTTGGAGCGCAACATTCATAACGCGAACGGCATCAAGCATTCCCTTCTTGGAATCCGTTGCTTTTTGCGCTTCATCTAGTTTGCGTGCGACTTGGTTATTGTCCGGTTGATGTGAACTATCCTCGCTTGCCTCAACTGGAATAGTAGACGATGATTCTCCATGCTCTTTAAAGACAGGAAGGCGAGTCACCTGCCCAACTAGCGTCCATTGTGCCTGAATCTCGTTACCATAACGACGGCGCAGCAAATCTGCTCTAATTCTTAGCAGGTTTGGATCTAGCACTCCGCGCACCACCAGCGGTCGCTCCGTAGATATGTTTGGTGTAATGAGGATATCAAAGGCCGATGTCATGAAACTTTTCAAGACAACGCTCAACGCAGTAACAAATTCCTCGTCAAGGTGCAGATCTGGGTTCTTCTCAAGTTGTTGAGCGATTGCCTGGTCCACTTGTTGTATTTGCTCAGCTTTATGCCGCTTAGCAGCTTTGATCTTATTGGGATCAGTGACATTTATCTCGCGATTTTCGATGTTTTTCTTTAATTTCTTGAGCTCGTCAATCGTTGCCGAATGGGTGAGATAATTGAGCGAAAGACCAATTGTGTTGAAGTTAGCCAGAATTTCGCTCAATCGGCCATAGTCCTCAATTTCCGGTTGCCCAGTTATCTTGATTACGGTAGAACCGACAATCCCTTTCCGGCCATTAGCAAAATCGAGGGAAGTAATGTCTGCTATATTATTTCCTAATTTGGTTTCAAGCAGATTATACAGGTGGTCATGAAGAACAAAATCCGTGATAACTTGGTTAGTATCTCCGGTATGATGCTCGACTTGCTTTCCACTGAAAATAGGTGACGTGCTATTGACGAAAATATCTGCATCGCCAATAGACTTTTGGATCTTCTGCTCTATTCCTTCTCCTACCTGAGAGTATAATGAATATACTCTTTCGATATCCACATAAATAAACTCCCGGACAGTCTTAACTGCCATTATTCACCTCAACTCCTCTCCGAGATCTAACTTGTTCTCGCTTTTTTAGATACTCTCTATAGAGAGTCTGGTACTCTTTGTGTTGCCCTGATATACGTGCTACTACTAGCAGGGTAACACCCAAAACAGTTACCAATACAACTAGCAATACAATTACACTTTCAGCTTGCATGATTCTGACCTGCTTTCTCAGCACGAAGACCTTTCAACCCACCTATATCATGTTGCACGCAAAGGCATAATATCAAAGTGCAAATTGCTGTCCAGAATGCAACTGGAAACAGCCCGTCGCTAGCAGTCGGTCGGTTCAGAATTGCCGAGGCTGTAGAAACCTCAATCCCATAGAGCATTGCTTGTGCCGCTACAAGAAAGACAAGCAGGACAAGAATGATAGTATAAATTCCAATCCTCTTAGTCACCCGTATCACATCTATCAGGTCTCCTAATGTAGTCGCCGCCACGGTGAGACCGATAAATAGCAATTCATGCGAACTTGAAGTTACCGCAGACCAGGATAAAGAATTATTAACTCTGAAATATACGGCAACTGCGGCGGCTAATGGTATGAAAGCAAATAGGACATTAAAAACCGCCCAGCGCAAATAGTGAGTTAGCACTCGATTGCCTCTGCGTTATCTGTGCATAAAAAAACACCCCGGACAAAATCCGAAGGGTGCGAAGATCGTGGGGATGAGGCTATAATGCTTCCACGGTCAACGCTGCTGCTTCAACGATTGACAGAGCCTTGTCTGTGTGTCCAGCACAGGCAGGGCTTTATTTGTTGGGCAAGGTCAGAATAAACGAGGTCGCGCGAAAGGGCAACCGACAAATGACGGTAGGGGCTAAGTGGCTGTGCCGTCAAATGGGCAAAAAGAAGGGACTTAGCCGTACCCGCGCTATGGCAGTCCCCCAGAACCGATGTATCTATTCTTGCGAGGTGTCGCTCTCCGCCCCGTCTTCGGGTTGGTGGAAGACACTTGTATCCAACTGCAAGTTTTGCCGTTTCAGTCGGCTCCTCATCTCCTGCGTGATGGTGTAGTCGTTCCGATAGATGGGCACGTCCGACGGGGGATACAAGTTGAATTGTTCAAAATTCTCGTACGCGGTCAAAACGAGATGGCGCAAGAGCGTACTCAAATATCCTTTGGTATTGGGGTTTGCCAGCGCCTGCACTACATCCCAATCACTCGGCAATATGGAGATGTTGACGCGAGTTACAGGCCTCTCGCCGGTGGAGCGACGATCTACACCAGGATGGCTGCCCTTCTTTTCGCTCGGTGGAAAGATGTCGAATGCCTCCGGCAGCGCGGCCGCTAATTTCGCCAGGATCACTAACATCCGGCTCCTGGTCGTATCCGCGTTGCTGTTCGCCAGTTCTTGCAGTCGCCGCCAATACGATTCTGGCATGGTGATATTCTTACCAATCGGTTTTGCCATAGATATACTTCCATTCCGTTTCCAGCGTGATACAAGATGTGATGTTGCCCAAAATCAAATACCCTCACTCTGTCCTTCTCTTTGCCTCAATGTATCACGCAGCTTGCGATAGGCCCAAGGTATAACGCTCGCTACCTCCTGCTCAATCTGCCCACTCCGCGTCTAAATCATCATCGTCGCCATCCAACTCCATCAACGAACGCGCAACCGCGGGGATCGTACTGATGAAGAAATAAAGAAATGCCTTACCCGCGGCTTTGGGGTCTTCAAAAGCCAGCCAAACCAATGTCAAGACGACGCCCAGCACGACCACCAACTCTGGGTACTGACTATTTATCCGTCGCCCCTGCCTGGTCTTTAGCAGCATTGCATAGCCCGTGGCTACACCAAGCATACCAATCATATTGCTGAGTCTAAGCAATACTGGGGCGTTATTGGGATCGGGTTCCATACGCAATTGAGTCCCGCTTAAATGATGATTTACCGCAACACCAAACGTAGAGGGTGTGAGCGAGGAGATGTAGCAAGTCCAAAGGTAAGGACTAAGCCCATACCCCAACCTTGCAGTTGAAGCATCCCCCGATGAGGGCTTAGTCCTGTGGGGCCATTGTAGCAGCTTGCGCCGGGGGTGTCCATACCCAAGCCATCCCAATATATCCCAACTCTCCCTGAGTTTTTGCAGGGAGAGGTATTTCGGCAGAATTCAACTCAAACTACACCTCTTGAACTACCAAAACCTCCTCTCCCAACATGTCAATAATTTTGACAGCGACGAGTGTCGTATCATCTGGCGCATCCAACTCGTACTCCCCGCTCACCATCGCCATCTTGTTTGATGGAATATCAGCAAGATGAATGTTGAGGCTCTCTCCGTTATATGCGGTGTCGATCATTATACTGTCCACCATTGCCCGCCAATCCGAAATCTGGGGCCTTCCCAAAGGGGTGCCCTGAAGGTCAAGACGTTGAATAATGGTGGGCGATACAAAATCGAGCACATTAACCCGCAATTGCCCTGAATCCCGCACCACCGATATACGGGCGCTTGCGGGTACATGCTGAATAAAACCTCCTACATTTGGATCGCTACGCAACTCGACGATCTCCACCTTATTGGGCACATCTCCGCGCTTACGCAGTCTGTTCCAGTTGTCGAGCCACGAATCAACGGCTGGATCCTTACCCAAGCCAACCACTAGAATGTCTCGTATCTCATCCGCTCTAGCATCCAGCTCTCTCCTTACCTCCTCAAGGTCAGGGATAGATATGGGGTGAGTGACCGGAATGATCTTTGCCAACTGCTTACCTCGGACACCATCAAAAAAGCGATCAGTGTTTATCCGTTGTATACCCAAGGCTTCGCAGGCCAGATTAACAGCCTCGTTGTGTTGAATCTGGAGATCGTAATCGTTGACACGGTAAACCGTGAAGCTGTACTGAGCTGGCAGTATGGTGCTTTCTGAGTCGCCGGAGCGCTCTTCAGCTGATCCAGATTGTTGGTCAATGATGGTCTTTAATCGCTTCACTGTCGTCTGGACAGATCCTTTATTGATGTCGCAACCTATCCATCGCCGCCCAAGTTTCTGTGCCACGGAAGCGGTGGTTCCAGAACCAATAAAGCAATCAAGCACAATATCTCCCTTTGAGGTGCAAGTCTGGATAATCCTGTCGAGTAGCGACTCTGGCTTTTGGGTTGGATAGTCCTCGCGCTCATTTGCCTGCGAATTTACGGGGAAAATGTCATCCCACAATGTTGTCAGTGGACGCCCTTCAAGTTCATCAAGATAGCGTATATATCGTGCGACACCGTTGGATGTATATTCTAAACGGCCCTGTCGCTCGTACTCCCTCATTTTATCTTTTGTGACACGCCATACTCTTCGCACTCCGTTCCAGACATAATCCAGATTTGGCCTGTCGGGATTCGGGCTGTTCAAATTATCGGTTGTGTATTGCCGACCATCTTGGGTTGTCTTTGTAAACCTTGCAATATAATCGTCTGAGTATTCCAAAGAAGGCGGATGCCATTCGAGCGACTCGCTCTGCGAATATGCTAAAATAGTGTCATGCGCCACACTGAAGCCGCGCCTCACATTTCCTCTGGGAGCAGCACGGTTCCAGACTACCTCACTCAAAAAGTTTGTCTCACCGAAAACCTCATCGCAAATGCATTTCAAATAATGGCTTTTATGATAATCGCAGTGGAGCCAGAGGCTGCCATCCTCAGACAATAACTCCTTGAGTAAAATTAATCGCTCATAAATGAATTGGAGATAGGTGTCCTTACCCCAAATATCTCTATATTGGATCTGTTCAATAGGGCTGTAGGAATCGCCATCTAATTGTGAAATACCCGTCACCCCCCGCAGTCTGACCTTGCGAACATAGCTCGCACCTGAGTCAAAAGGCGGATCGATGTATACCAACTTCACCCGGCCTCGAAAACCGTTTGCAAGGAGATGTGCTAGCACCTCTTTGTTGTCTCCGTAAAAGAGTAGCCCGCCTTTAGGGTAACGTTCTGGCCACTCATCCCACTTTTCGTTCGATTCTACTTGCGTACTTGCAATGGTTTCTATGTGTTGAGCCGGGTAGGTAGGCACACGATGCAGCGGACGCTTACCTACCCACGTCAACATAGGGCGACCTTTCGCCGCCTTGACCTCAATCTGATGCAGCCCTGCTGTGTTATGCTGCATGTTCCGTAGCCCCTTGCTCTACATGTCCTACTAGGTAGTTGAAAACCTGAAGGAACTGGTTCTGGGGCACCTGGCTATCTGCATAAATAATCTCGTAGCGCAGATCCTCCGGGTTGCACGCAGCAAACTTTTTCATAGCAATGGCCTTGCGGCCTTCGGAAGTTATGGCAGGTTGTCCTCGCTTGTGGCGAGCCAAGTCCTCCTGAACCGCCTCGCGAAATTGATTGCTCTTAATCTCGACAATTACGCAGCGACCATCCTTGCGCCGGATCAGAAAATCTGGCGTGTAGTAGCGCATCCTGCCGTTTTCCTGGTATTCGATATAGAATTCTGTCTGTCTAAGGTTGGTGATGGCACCTGTATACAGAATGTCGTCGATTTCGTCTGCCTCATCTTGGATACGTAGCATTGCCTTGCGATAAAAATCTACTTCCGGCATCGAATCGAAGTTGTAAGGATTATAATGAAAGCCGAATGCACTCTGATATGGTTGCCCTAATTCCTCAGCAAAAAGGATAAGGCTTTCCTTGTTTACCGGATAAGTTATCTCAGTTGAATACACGACTTCACCGTTGGCTTTGCGCTTCGCATCAAACCCTTCAAGACGAAGAATATCAATCTCCTTGATTACTTCCTCCTCAATAATATCGAAGCCTCTCGTCTGTTCCGCGATTTGCCGAGCCAAATCCGGTACGTGGTTTTCGGGTACATCATCACCGTAAAGCGCCTTCAGAGGGTCATGGATCTGCCAGTAGTCAACACGAAAGGTTGTAGCCAACTCAAGTGCGGCACTGTAGACGCTCCTGGTAACGGCCTCCATCTCGATCTGTTCTGATGGTGAGGCTTGAATCAGTACGCCATGATTCGCGTCGTTCTCGTACAAGCCATATGCAACTCTTGTGACGCTACCTTCATCTGTTGTGCTGGGACGCGTAATCCTAATGTCGCGGGATGAGTGTGGTTTCGGGACTACGGTGCGAACGTGCTGGCGAAGAAATAATGGCGGCTGGTAGGCCTTCTTGAGGACCAGACGGATACGTCGCTGCTGAGTGAAGCTAGAGTCAATATCACTCAATGTCTCACCATAGGTCTCCTGAAGCTGTGTGTCCAGCGTGGCCCTGTTATCTTCTGAGAGATAGACACGTGCATGATGTCGGTTATCCGGTACCTGGCGCAGGCAACGCGAAGCGGCTTGAAGCACAAAGTTGTTGCTGTTTTTGAGACGGCGTGCCAGAGCACAAGCAAAGAGGCTGGGGCAGTTCCAGCCTTCGGTTCCCTTATTTACCAGCAGAATAACGCGGTGTGGGGCTTCTGGATCATTGAGGCGATTGAATGCATCCTCCTCCTCTTTGCTAGACCTACTTGTGTTTACGAGGATAGTCTCGGGACCGTAGCCAAGTTGCACTATTGCGGCCTCAACGGTTGGTCTAAGCTCCTCAAGATCATCCATTTGTGGAAAATAGATGGCTATCTTGGCAGGCGCTCCATCGGGTAGACAGACATGGGCGTAGGTAGCAAAGAAGTCCTGAATGACGTCGGTGACAAATCGATCCGCATCTTTGTTCTGGAAGTCGTAGGCATACACGTTTCCGGCAAGTTCTTTGAGAATGCCTTCTTTGATCCCCTGAGAGAGGCCATACCAAATGACGACATCTCGGATAAGGTGGCGGTTGAAATATGGTGTACCAGTAGTGTTTACGACACAGACGAAGTTGGGGCTATTTTCATAGAGGTAATCGACTGTTTTACGGACCTTTTTGAGGTCGTCGCTTAATCTGCGACCGTAAGTATGGTGAGCCTCATCAGAGAAAACAGCTAGCGATGGCAAACTGGCAATGGTTTGTAGACGACGATTTGCCACCTCAGTCCTTGCTTGCTCGTCATCCATAAGACCTAACAGACCACCTAAGTCAGCCTTTCGAATAGATTCTTTCTGGATGCGAATCTTCTCTGTATTCGTCACTATCAGGTTAAAAGAACTGCCGAGAATCACCGGGATGTCTGGTGTGCCATCGCGGGTAAACGTCAGCTTGAGGGAGGCAGAAAATGGTTTGTGAAGGCGTGTGGGGAGGATGCGCTCATATGGGAGTGAAGCCAATTCGCGCAAAGACTCGATGATGGTCTTGCCTGGGGCAAATACAAGGGCATTTTCAACAAAATGCCCCTCTGGGTATTCGAGCGCCATAGCAAACTCAGTGGCGACGATAGCACCAATAAGGGCTGTTTTGCCAGATCCCATGGCTAATGCAAAAATATAGCTGCTGTATGAGAGGTTCAGAGACTCGGAGACAGTATCCAGCCCGTGGCGATGGGTGAAGTCTGAATCAGTGCGGAGCCGATCAAGTAAGGCATTACGATCATAGTCACATTCGAAGAGCGCTTCCTTGCTGATGCCAAGTGCCGCGGTAAATTCCCGAATGCTTGGAAAGAGACGCTCATATAGTGCGTGAACATGAGGGGTTTCCTCAACTAGACGTAGATACCAGTAGGTCTCCAACGAGCGAATCTGGGGCATCCGTAAACGATAACCTCCACCATCTGGCTCTGACGCCCATTCTAAAATTTCACCTATAACGGGAAACAAGTCATGCGGATAAGAACTTTGCCGCCATCGATCAACACGGGGGGCGAGTGCTTGGTACAGTTGCATGGGGGACAACCCTATTCCAGAAGAATTCTTTGGTTCGATAGTTTGGTTAGAACAAGACAGGTAATCAAACCACCATTTGATGATTCCTGCAACCAAAACGCACGTTCTATGGCCTCCGCCGATTCATGAGCATTTTCCTCTTGCTTTCCCTCTTCGGCCCTACGTCAAATGACACTTGCCGCTTCTCGCCTATGCCCCTATACTGGCGGTTGACCGACTCATCACCTCAATACCTATCCCTCGGAGGAATCGTGCGAACACGCTCTATATCACTGCTCATCGCCCTAATCGTCCTATCCACTATTATCTTTTCCCCTTCAGCCCAAGCCCAAACACGACCCACAGCAGGACAAGTCAATAGTACGGCCAACCTACGCGGCGGCCCTGGCACGACCTTCCCGGTCGTGGGCAGCCTTGCCGCGGGTGCAGATGTCCAAATAGCCGCCTGCAACGATGATTGTACCTGGTATCAACTTTCCACCGGCGAATGGATCGCCGCGTTTCTGGTCGATGCCACGGCGGGTTTACCCACACCTACAGTCGCTGTTACCGCCCAATCAGGGGATCCCATCACCATCGTCAGTTGGAACGTGGAATCTGGCGGCGCACTACAAAATGTAGTTGCAGACCGCATGGCAGCCCTCCAGGATGTGGATATTTGGGGAATGTCTGAAGTCAATGCCATTGATGCTGAAGCCTATGAGTTTGGGGCTGAAGAGGGCGAGGGAGCGAACTTTGATTCGTATCTTGGCACAACAGGCCGCGCAGATCGCCTCTTGCTCATTTGGGACGCCGAACGCTTTGGCCTAATAGCAAGTGGTGAGATGCTCACGATTGGCGAGACAGGCCGTGCGCCGCTGTGGGCACAACTGCGCGAGCAGGCGACCGGGCTGGAATTTATCGTCATGGTCAATCACCTGCACCGCAGCAATGATGGCATCCGCCACCGGCAAGCAACTGCGCTCAACGCGTGGGCTGCCACGCAGACGCTACCCGTCGTGGCAATGGGTGACTGGAACTTCGACTGGAACCTGCCTAATGGCGAAAGTGACCATGATCTTGGCTATGACAACCTAACAGCCAATGGCGTGTGGCAGTGGGTGCGACCGGCGGAACTGGTCACGACACAATGCTCCGGCTGGCCTTGCAGCTATAATTCTGTACTGGATTTCTTCTTTGTGGCCGGCCCCGCACAGGACTGGAATATCGCGTCAGAAATCATTGTTGCGGAGAACGATTTCCCCGACGATGTAACGACGCCAGATCACCGGCCTGTGATGGCAGTGATTATGCCGGACGGTACCACATCAGTGCCTATCTTGGTCCCGACCGCGACACCGGTGGACACAGCACCAGTGCTCTTGCCGACAGCTACGGCTATCCCGCCAGTTGCATCCACGGTCGCGCCAACCTGCCCGCAGGCCAATACGAATGGCAATCTTCGCAGCGGCCCAGGCACAGGCTATGGCGTGGTCGGCAGCGTGCAACAGGGCGAGTGCATCATCATCACAGGTCGCACAGAAGCCAGTGACTGGCTCCAACTGAGCAACGGCAACTGGATCGCGGCGTTCTTAGTCGCCAACGCTGGGCCAATGGAGAGTATTCCTGTGGTCGTGGTGGCTGGGCCCACGCCAGTGCCGGCAGCCCCGACGGCTGTGCCTGCTGCGCCGACATCTGCACCCCAGCCGGCGCAGCCCACGCCAGTGCCACCGACAGCGGTACCACAACCTGTGGCTCCCAGTTGCGATCCCAACTATGCCGGTGCCTGTATCCCTATCGTGGGTCACGACCTCAACTGCCCTGATGTGGGAGTCAAGCGATTCCAGAGCATTGGCAGTGACCCACACGGCTTTGACCGCGACAATGACGGCATTGCGTGTGAGAATTAGCCGGGTGAATTCAGGGAGATGCAATCGTGTTGTATTTAGTGCTGATACCATTGATCTTGATTGTCACTTTCCTCATAGCACGCGTCGCAGGTGTAAATCTCTGGACGTGGTTAGTTTCGCGTAAAACGAACCGCAGAAAGAAAGTTCAGGATTTTGCCGAGGAGGCAGTGCGGGCCATGCTGAAAGATGAGCGTGTCACAGCCTCTGTGTACGCTCAAGCGCAACGGGCAGAGGGGGAAGCGGCATACATTTTCGGAATAATAGCCTTTTTCTGGGGTGTTCTCACGTTCACGACATCCCTGGACGAGGAGTTTGTATGGATAATCGGCCTGCTTGTACTGTCCAGCACTCTCACGTGCGGAATAGGAATGTGGGCAATGGATCGAGTTGACTATCGTTTGGACAGTTATCACGCTGCTATTGAGCGATACGAACAAGAGCTTCATCTGCCAAAGCGACCGTGACTGCAAAGAGGCCGGTGCTGCGAAGGTAGCACCGGCCTCCTGTTTTGAGGGTCACGATTCTACATAGCACTCTAGACGATCCAATCCCGCAAGCTGTAAGGGACGCGGAATTGCACAACGTCTACCGTCAGCAATGACCAGGGTGAGGCCATAAGCGTCAAGAAGCTGGGCGCAGTCCGCTTCGGCCACAGTAAAGGTAACGCGCTGGATCTTATGACCATTGGCGGATACCAACGGCTCGTCTATATCATAGTCGATGTCGCAGAGAAATTGCTCATCTTGCCAGATCTGACCACTGCCCTGTTCGACCGGCAGCATGATCCCCTCCTTCATCTGATCGCTAGGAAGGAAATTATAGCTGGGTCACTGCGCTAAGCAGTAGGGGGGGTGACATTCGCTGATACAATTAGTTACACATCTGCGCTCACAAAGCATTCTAGACGCCCATCGTCTTTTATGAAATTGATAGGACGCGGCAGTCGATGGCGGCTGCCATCGGCCAGGACGAGTGTAAGACCGGCTATGTTGAGCAGTTGCTCACAATCATAATCATGAACAGCTAGCTTCACATGTTGGGTATCTGTGACGAAGGCGAGGGATGGGCTGATGTCATAGTCGACCGCGCAGAGGAAGCGGTTGCCATTCCATAGCTCGCCCTGGCCCCTTCCAATCGGTAGCATGGCGCGCTCCTTTGACATGCGTAGGGATAGATAGAAGAAACGACGGCAAGAAGAATGAGGTAGGCGTTATCGCCGGAGGAGTGTCATTGTAGCAGAGATTGCACTTCTTGGTAACACAGAGGCAACGGCGCACATTCCCGCGGTGGGAGCGTGCATCTCAGGCAGAGAGGCGACGGTTACGATCTCCGTCGCCTCTCTTTCACACTACCGGAACATTAACGTTTTATTCGCCGCCAGAGTATGCTGGCCTGGCGCATCGAACTAGTTAACTACACATCCTTCAAAATGCAATCCAACTTGCAAGTGTTCATGATACAAATCCTCCTTAGTGATATTTTCGATTACCGTTGGGTTGCAAACCCGTTGAATTGGCATCATTCTCACAACAATTTAGCGGGATTTGCACAATCCTTTGAGTTAGTAGATACTTAGATTAACAATAGATTGTACGGAACCTTCCATTTCCCCCTGCCACCAAGTCGGTTTGAGATCATAAGGGACGGGCCGACCCGGCTTAAGAATTAAATTTGCTGCTTAGAGTCCAAAGATGCTCTTGTGTCCACAACGGCATTGCAGCGGTCTGCCATTGCGAACAGTATGTACTTCACCGCACCACCTACATTTATAGCGCCAGGTTTTGTCGCCACGGTGAATGACGGCATTGCTGGTGCTATCTGCGCTACTGGGACTGCTTTCATTGCCTGAACAGCTCTCGCTGTTAGGTTGACTCATCGTTTTGTCCCTTCTCTGCTTGGCGATTCCGGCGCCAAACAGAATGAGGGTCAGCCCGTCCCTTCTGATCTCAAACTGAAGCCAATATAAAACGCCCACGTTGCCGCGGGCGCTACATTGCACAAAATTGCACAAAGTCTCGCATGTTTTGACAGCGCGAGAACCCCATGCTAAACTCTGTGGTAGCAAATAGCTTAGCGGCCTTGCTACTACATATCAAGAAGCCTAGCGCACCACCGCTGGGCTTCTTTTTTTGTTCGCGCGAGTGTAGCACAGGACAGGGCATATCGCAAATGATTTCGCCCGAATTCCGAACAGTTGTACGAAAGCATTTTGCCTTGCCGCGCCTCCGCAACTTGCGTATTCCTGTTCGTCCCCCTACTCACTTCCCTCCCGCCCGCCACCTACGCCGAATGTCCGATGACACCCTCCTCTCAGCGTGCGAACATAGGTGGGAACAGTTTGAAACATCAATCACCTAGATCGAGGAAGTAATGCCCATAAGAGGTTTAGGAGTTTCCCTCCAACGCCCCTTAACCGCCAAGGACATCGCGGAGATCGAGGAAGGCATCAACAGGCTAATCTACGCCCTCTTCCCACCCAGCAAAGATCGCCAGGAAGTGCTGGAGATGAACCTCCCCGACAAGATTGAGCAGTACATCACCATCGCTGATTATGCGGAAAAACAACCTGAGCTCAAGGATATGGGAGTTGGCACAGGGTTAAGAGAAGGATTGAGCAATCTGCTCAAGGCAGTCAACGAGTATTACTACAGGCGCCACTAACAATTAACGCCAGGGCATCACTGCCCTGGCGTTTTTGCTTTGCTCTTATGCCCCGCCTTCGCTATACTAAGCGCATCCACACCAAGCCATCACCTAGAGGAGTCCCCCAATGAGATATGCGTTCACCGCCCTGCTCACCGCGCTCATCGCCTTCACCACCTGGCTCCAAGCACCCACCCAATTCCCAGCGGCCACCATCCCGCTCACCGTCATGTCGTGGAACGTCGAATCCGGCGGCGCGGATGCCGTCACCATTGCTGGGCAGATCGCCGCGTTCGATGGCGTTGACATCTGGGGTCTGTCCGAGGTCAATGGCGATGATGACGCGCTGCTCTACGAGACGGGCGCGGAAGTGGGAGAGAATGCCACGTTCGCACGCGTCACCGGCACAACAGGCGGCGGTGATCGCCTCGTCGCGCTCTATGACGATGATCGTTTCGACCTTCTGGGCAGCGACGAACTGGAGGAGATGAACGTGGGCGGCAATGTGCGTGCCTCGTTAGTCGTAACTCTGGAAGAGACAACCAGCGGCCTCCAATTCCTCTTTATGGTCAACCATTTGTATCGTTCAAATGAGGATGCCCGCCACACCCAAGCCACGCTGCTCAACGAGTGGGCCGCTGCCCAGAGCCTGCCTGTCATCGCCACCGGCGACTACAACTTCGATTGGGACGTGGCAACCGAAGCGCACGATCTCGGCTATGACCTGATGGTCACAGACGGCGTGTGGGAGTGGATCAAGCCCCCAGCACTGGTGACAACCCAATGCAGCGGTTGGCCTTGCACCTTCAACAGCGTGTTGGATTTCGTCTTTGTGGCGGGATCTGCACGTGACTGGCAGGCCACATCGGAGATTATCGTACGCGAGGGCGACTTTCCCGACGACATGACTACCAGTGACCACAGGCCTGTTAGGGCAGTCTTCGACGTGCCAGTGCGGGGACAGGATGTATCAGTTAGTTACATTTTTGTCCCGCTATTAGTGCGGCAACCTGAACTAGTGGCAACGCCTGAGCCGACGGCAATGCCGACTGTTGAGCCAACAGCACAGCCCACGGCTGTACCCACCACTATGCCCACCGTCGCCCCTACCGTCCCACCATCGGGCCCCTGCCCATGCAATGCCAACACGCTAAATTGCTCCAACTTCAGCACCCAGAGCGCGGCACAAGCCTGCTTCGACTGGTGCGTAAGCCAGGGGAAGGGCGACATCCACCGGCTGGATTCCGACAATGACGGTGTAGCGTGTGAGAGCCTGCCGGGTGGGTTTCGGTGGGTTCAGTAATGTTGCCCCGCCAGATACTAGTCGTTTGACCTGGTATCAGCCCACTAGGAGGGTTACATTTATGAGAGTTTTTGCCATACTCACACTATTAATTATTGCGGGATTGTTACTGGCTGCCCTAGGCAACATTGACTTGCCCACTGTTCGAGGACAAAGTATGTCTTCGCCACAGGGAAGTGATACCGTGCAGGACGGTACAGATATAGTAGGTGTCATTCGCCAAAATTCAACATGGACCGCCGCTGGATCTCCATACAATATCATTGAGTACGTGCAGATTGCCCCAAGTGTTACTCTGACGATTGAGGCGGGCGTGGAAGTTAAGGGAATTGATCCAGATCAAATCAGTCGTATTGAGACTTATGGTCAGCTATTTGTGCTTGGCACGAGTAGTGCGCCTGTAAGGATTTCAGGGATATTTCTTCACGATCTTAGGGATAATTATCCAGGGCAAGGGCCGATATATATAAGCAACGCTGAGGTTTCGACGGGGGAGGCAGACTATGAATTCAATTTTTGGCTCAGTTCTACAGGGGAGTGGCAAGTTGAGGATTCTGTATTCATCGGTAAGATCTTTGGACGTGATCGCTTTTTGGGTCATTGTGGCAGTGGGAACTGCCAAATTCGAGACACAACTTTTGCTGGCATGCGTGTAGAACTTGAGGATGTTGATAGTCTCAACACCACCTTTTATGAGGGATCATGGATTGGATCTATAGGGGGACAACATAGAGGAAACATATATTCAGGCGCTAGAGTTGGGTTCTCGGGTCAAGCCACGGTAGAGAACAATCTATTCCAGAACGCTAGCGAGCTAGGTCTTTCAGTACCTACCGGCTCTCCTGATGACCTGGTATTTCAGCATAACAGCCTACTTGGGTTCGCACATAGAACAGTAAGTGTCGGTACCAGTTCTTCTCCTGCGCTTCCGACCAACGTAGACTTGACGAATAACTTCTGGGGAACGCTTGACACAGACGAGATCGACAATATTATTTATGATGCCAATGATTCTGTGAATGGGCATACATTTGCCATTTATCAACCATTGTTAGCCGAGGCACATCCAGACACACCTGATTCCGTTCCAACGCCGCCGTCTTTGACTACAGCCACACCCACTGCTACGATTTCGCCAACACCGACCGCGACACCCGACCTCATCGCCACAGAGACAGCCATCAGCGAGCATGTCGCTACATCCGTCGCTGCTACCCTAACGGCCATAGCTCACCAAGCGCCTGAAGCAACCATGACAACGCAATCTATCAACTTGCCTCTCATCAGAGCGGAACCGACAGCCCGATTCCAGCCGATACCCATCACCCCGATCTACATTACGCCTATCTTCATCACTCCCATCCCCATTCCGACGGTCCATGTCACCTTAGTAGCACCCTTCCCGGAGTGAAACAGACTGCCAAAAGCAAGCCGCCGGGGTGGTGTACTCACCCCGGCGGCCTAATCATGGCTCTAAGTCACTGCCCCCTCACCAACTGCCGATTCCTCTCCAACTCCCGCCTAATCTCCTCTATCTTATCTTGCAACTCAGCCAGCCGCGCGTCGTAGATTTTCTTCCCGGCAGCCGTACGCCTGCTGTCTCGCCGTGCCCACTCTACCACACAACCCACACAGAGAGCGCCCCACAAAAATGCCATGCCGTTCGCATCACCCCCGGCCACACAGAGAGTCATGGCAGCAAAAGTGGCAGCGCCGACGAGGAAAAGCGCAATCAAACTATCGGGCGGCCCCAACTTGGCATAAGAGTTCTGCGAGCGAAATGTCCGCAGCGTCTCTTCTGCTGGCCCTAACTCCTTCTCTAGCCGTATAATCGCCAATTCAGCCGCGGTCTTGTCCGTGCCCATCTGCACACGGCGCAACCCCTCCACGACCGGCGCAAGCATCACCACGCCGCCTTGACGTTTAACAACGTGCTCGTTGCCGCAGTAGCCGCAGGCAAACCGATCCATGTCTTGAGTGATTTGTAGCTTACCACCACAGGAAGGACAACTGAGGGTAACAAATTGGCGCTGTGCGCCCACTTCGTGATCGCCTGTGGCGGACCGTAGGTCATCGGGCATGATAGGGGGGCTCCCGTTGCTGTACAATGTATGTGGATGTTCCCAACAGTGGACATGGGCCGTAGCACTCTATACGCTACTATAACCCAAGTGGCCGAACCACGATCAACTTCGCCCCAATGCCTACGGCTTGAGCGCCGGCAGATAGATTGCGTTTGGCGCAGGCGTGAGAGCAACTTCCCTCGCGGCCTCACCCTCCGATGGCGCGGGCGGTGCGTCATCTTCCCCGTTGGTAAAGTAGAGCGAGGCATCTGGCAATGGACATTCAGGCTGTGCCGCCAGACCTCTGCCACCATCCGGCGAACCACAACGATTGCCTGCCTGGTCTACCGCGTAGATAGCGTCAAGCTGCCACCGGCCATGCGCCGCGTACTTGGGCAACGTCGCCACACCTTCATAGACCCCATTCCGCTTATCGCCACTGTGAGGCGAACCAGTGTCCAAGATGAAATTCAGAAACTGCGTGCCACCGGCAGCAGGCACGAAGCGCAGCACGGCGTGGGCGAGCCCGCTTAGGTCGTCGGTGATCTGCACAGTGACCGTCAGCACTTGCGAGGAGGCTGTCGTATTCACGGACTTGGGAGCAATGCTCAAGGTGAGGATGTGTGGAGGCTCGATGTCGACGCCGGTCGGTTCAGGCGTGGCGACCTCACGCGAGGCTTCGTCTGGAGCTTCGGCCGCGGGTGTCTCCGCGGCAGGAGGGCCGCTTTGTAGCGACTGAATCGGCAGGCCATCATCCTGCAAGTGTACCGTAGTCGCCCACAGGGCAACACCAGCCATGACAACAAGGACGATCACCAGCGTTCGCAGAATTCGCACCGTACACCTCCGAGGGATGAGTAGTAAAAGGAATAGTCAGAGGCAGTATAGACCGGATCGCGTGCCAAGTACAAGCGACAAAAGTAAGAGGGCGAGTGATCCCGCCCTCCTGACTGGATATTCTCGGCCTATCTCCCTCGCACTACTCCGTCTGTGCCTGGCTTCCATCCTCTCCGCTCTGGCTGCCAGCATCCTGTTCCCCCTGCGCTCCATCTGGTGGCGTTGGACGCAACTCAAAGCCCTTCGGGCCTAGCATCCAACCCTCATCCTCCGGCGCTTCGTGCTGCTCACGCAGGAACTCAACGAATTCACGGTGCGCCTGAATCGCTACGTTGGCCGCCATCGCCTTTTCCTTGATGTGGGCCAACTCAGCCTTGCTGAACGGCTTGGCTTCTACTTTAGCTTCGACTTTTGTCTCTTCTGTCTTGGTGGTCATCGATCTACTTCCCTTTGTTTGTGTAGATTGGTGTTTGCGTTGGTAGCGGCGACGTGCCGCCCGCTCCATGCTCATAACCGCGCGCTGATGCGCTTGATCGAGTTGATAATCGTCCGGTAGTTTTCGCGGTTGGCCGCGTCTGCATCCATAAAGGCCACCAGGCTAGTCAAAAAAGAGGCCAGGGAGGTAATGGTGGCGGTGTCCACGCCCAACGCTGCCAATTCTTCGTCCGTCACACCACCATACACCGTCACCACGTCGGTTAGCTCCTGGGCCATCAGTCGCGCCTTGTCGAGAACGGGCGACATCTCCTGTACGGTGCGAACAATCGCTGCCGCGGTTTTCAACTTAATGTCTTGTGGCGAGTTGGCGGTCTGCGTCACTTCCCCACTCGGTATTCCGCTCATTAGTTCAGTCTCCCTTCGAGTTGTGCCACCCGCGCTTCGAGCGCACGCGTGCGGCTGATCAATCTTTGGACTGCGCCGATGGTCGGCACGATGAACCGCTCGTAGTGAAGCGACTCAACCTCCCCTTCTTTTCCGCGAACCACAAGTTCGCTGGCCCCCAACGCATCGACCTCTTCGGCAATAAAGCCAAGCTGGTCGCTGCTATCTCCCTTCTGCTTGTAGAGGATAGGGCGCAAGTTCAACATGAAAGTATCGTCATAGGTGTCGTTCAACGGCCGGATGGCTGTCTTATAGCGCAAACTGCTCGTCACCCCGCCAATAAGACCGCCATTCGAGATATAAAGGCTTCGATAAGTGGCACCTACGTTGGAGTTATACGAATTATAGAAATAGATCTGGCCGTCATGGTCGATCCTGACGCGCTCAACCGGAGCCGCTGTGCCATTCTGTCGTGTCCAGAACATCATACTTGCGCCGCCCTTGCCTGCTACGCCTGTATCGAAATTCTCAGTGGATCGGACATATATATCTGCACTGGTGTTGTTGGCCCAGCCTCCGCTGGTATAGCCCAACGCGCCAATCCCCAGGATGATCGACCCTGTCGGAACGCGAACGGGAGCCGCCCTTGTCCCGTCTGCCCGTCCCCCAACGAAATTGTATTGGCCGCCCCCATAGACCTTCGCCCGAATACCAACCATGCCTGATACCCCTACATCAAGGGCCGCCGTGGGATTTGTCTCATCCATGCCCACGGCCCCGCTACTGTGGTTAAAGGTCATCAGATCGCGACGCGTAGCGGAATCGTCTTTCATGGCGCGCAGGTAGGTGAATCCGTCCCCGGTAATGGCCTGGAACCATTTCAGGTTGACCGAAGTGCCGCTGTCGATCAGGTCGAGGGCAGCGTCGGTTGAGCCACGGGCGATGAGGCGACCATATTGCCCTTCCACCTGGATCACTCTGGCGGTGGTAGAATAGCTGTACGTGCCGGTGATGCTCTCTCCCGGTGTTCCCGTACCCACCCCCATACTGCCGTTGGCGTTGCGTAGGGTGACGCGCGTCGTGTTCCCTGTGCGAAGCTCCAGGTCGTGTGCGGTCATCGCCCCGAGGAACACGACGCCGACTGTGGATGTTCCGAGTAGGCCCTCGATGTTGTTGGTCACATCTCTCGCCATGAAATAGGCGTGACCGTCGCCCTGCACGCTGACCACAGCGGTTTGCGTCGTCAGCACTGCACTTGGCTCAGGCGTGACACCGGGGCCAGCCACCGTAAATCTGAAGTTGGAAGGGATCGCGTTGGTGGCAATCGCGGCATTGCCGGAGGACGCGTCCAAAAACAAGGATACAAAGTCGTCGGACCCCGTCCGAAACTCAAGGTCAATGTCTGTCGCGCCACTCCTGCGAATGGCGCGAATCGCCGTCGTGACAGCCCCGGCATCATCTGTGCTGACGCCAAAACCGATGCCGCCCCAGGCGCTGGTCGCAACGCTGTTGGCTTGTAGCTTGACCTGGTATACGCCAGAGGCACTTTTGATATGGGCTTGGTGCGTAGGGGCAAGAGTGCCAATGCCTACGATACCGCCACTAGGGTTGAGCAGGATCGGGTTAGCTGCCGAGTTTTCAATGACCGTCTCGCCCGATACGGCTGCGTTGCCGCTGCGCCCTGTGTAAAACAGAGAGGAAATGCCCAGATCATTCGTTGAGACAAAGGTCGGGTTGCCACCCGCCGATGCACTGATTACGGTAAGGGAAGATCGGCCAATAATCGAGCCATTTACATCCAGGGTCGCCGCAGGGCTGGTCGTGCCGAACCCAGAGTAGCCCGTAGACCAGTCCAGGGTCAGCATTGCGTTAAGAGCCAGATCGGCCCCATGACCGAGCTTGAATTTGTCCCCATCGCTGTTGTCGATGCCCGCCACCCAACGTCGCACCCCTGTAATCAGGAATTGCAGCACAGCGTCACCTGTGCCGCCCTGCTCGATGGTAACGCCTGCGGTTGCGTCTGTGGCGGCGCTGCTCTCGCTGAAGTGCCCAACCGATGCCGGGATGAATGTGCTGGAGGAAGGCGACGAGACGCCAAACTTACCCAAGTTGGTGAGCATCAGGAGGGTGTTCGTGCTACTGGTCGAATACTTCAGCATGTCCCGCCGAAGTTCGCCGAACATGCCCAGGCCATCCACGAAGTCAACCGCCTGCATTTCGATGACCGGTTGCAAGGCGCTGTTGCTGGCCGTCCTGACATTGAGGAAGCGGAAGCGGGTGGCTGAGAACTGGTTGTAGACGCCGATATTGGCAACGCCGGATACGCTGCCGGCACTCCCCAGGTCGGTCTGCCACTGTACCCAGCGCGTGCCAAAACCGTCCGGGCTGCTGTCGGTGAGGAAGCGCAAGCCCGAATTGCTGTATTCGCTGACGAGGATGCCACTTGTATAGAGCTTGTGCTGTGTATTAAAGAGGCGCAATCCCTGGGTGGCATCAACCGTATAGCCACTGTAGCCGGCACTCGGCGTAAGGCCGATGTTGTTCCCGCCGACTTGCCCCCAGGTGTCGGTCGTGTAATCGACTGTACCGTTGAGGTTGCCCATGCGCACGCGGTTGGTGAACTGCGGCACGTTGTCCAGCACCGAGGTAAAGTCCCCGATCTGGATAAACGGCCCGCCCCCGCTGGCAAGCGCGCTGAGATGTATCCAGCCCTGCCCCGGCACATAGTCAGGCTGACCCGGTACGCTCACCTGGGGTCGCCCGGCGTCCAGCAGGACATTGCCCGTTTTGATGGTTGTCCCAGGAATACCAAGCGCCCTGTGAATCAGCCGCCATTGCTGGCGCGGGGGGTTACCAGGAATCACGTCGGCAGCCTGGCGCTGGATATAGTCGTTGCTTCCGGTCCCATCGGCGTCAACCACCTGGAACCAGCCAAGCTGGACGGTGAGGCCTGTACTACGCTCTATCGAACGCAGCATGATCCAGTTGTCTTTGAGGAACAATTTAGCCGATGCCAGCGCGGGCGATTCCTCCAGCCAAACATCGACCGTGGCCCCGATGGCCGGAATGACAAAATCTTCCTGCACAACGCCAAACGAGCGCGACCAGTATTGCTCCCCGCGCGTGATGCGCGTCTCGTCGGCGGTGAAGGCGCGCACGATCAGCTCGTCGGCCTTAATCGCCCCGATGGTCAACTGGCGCAGCGTGCCGCCCCGGCTCCAGAGACGCATCCCCTGGATGCCTGTGACCAGGTCGCTAACTGTGCTGGTACGCATCTCCTGGGCGTCGGGCAGCAGGATAGCCCCAGTTGGATCAAGGGTCAGGTCGCCCGTTGGCTTGATGGATAGATGCACCGTCGAGGTAATCTCGCGCGGGGCTGGCCCCACAAAATCGAGGTTGGCGTACACTTGTGGATCGGTGTTGAACCTGGCTCCGGCATCCCAGATATGGTTGCCTGTCCAGGTGAAGGCGTGCGCCTTGTTGACACCCAACGTATCGAGCAGGATCAACAGGCTTGGGTCATGCTTGACCGACAGAACCTTGTCGGCAATGTCCAACCCGTCCCCGGCTACACTGTCAGCGAGGGCGACCCCAGTGGCGTCCATCTCCAAGCCGCTGATCGCCTTGAGCTTGACAGCCAAGCCGTCTGCGTCCAGATCAAGGCCGCTAGTGGCCTTGCGCTTCACCCCGACCCCGTTTCCGTCGCGCGCGATGCCGTGATAGACCTTGACTCGCGCCTTGCCACTGCTAAACTCGATAGCAGGATCGGGAGCCAGGTCGAGGATGAGGCCCGTCGTGTCGCGGGCGATGCCATTGCCTACTTTGGCGCGCAGTTTGCCGCCAACAACCTCCAACCCTGGATCGGTATCGAGCGAGATAGCGAGACCGCTGGCGTCCACCTGCAACCCGGACTGCGTAGCGTGCAGTTTAGGCATTAAAGCATTGGCGACAATCTGCATCCCATCGCCCACATTCACCGTCAGACCACCGCCGACGACGCCAATCGCCCCGCTGGCGTTGCGCCGCACGCTGATGGCATTAGAGCCGTCAATCGAGATGGCTTCTCCGGCAACGTAGACAGTGCCTCCCCCACCTCCGTCCCCGCCGCCCCCTCTACCGGAGCCTGCCACCCCAACCACACTGCGCCGGTTGGCAGGCGCATAGCGGGCGACCGCGGGCGTGCCCACGTTAACCACGGCGACGGCCCCGCCCTGGCCCTCTACCCCCTCCGCCGGGTAGAGGCTGCCGCCAATGGCAACCTGGTTGCGGCCCATCGTGACCGCGCTCTGCACCTCCGGGCTTTTCTCGTAACGACCGTCCAGATTTTTGGCGAGCCGCTTGGCCTCACGCGCCTCACGCGCCGCGCTGCGGACGTTGCGCCGCACCTTTTCCTGTGTCGTCTCGTTAGCCATCGGATTCCCTATCGATGATGACCCCATAGAGTGTCGTGCCCAGCGTCTGTTTCTCCACGTAGTGCTGCACCTGCGTCACCAGCATCAGCCGGTCAATGACCTGCATATCGTCGGCAAGCTGCCACTGCACCAAATGCACCTGGCGAGCCGCCACGGTCAGATCCCCCGCGGCCAGTGTCACCGCCAGCTCATGCGGGTAGCGCGTCAGGTAGTAACGTTTGCGCGCGGCCAGTGTCGCCCCCGCTTCAGTGGCAAAATAGAGCGGCCCGATCTCCTGCACCTCGCCCAACTCGCCCGCGGTGGCAGGCCACACCGCCACGCCGCCACCACTGCCGTCCGGTGTTTTCCAGGTGAGCTTGACCTGCGACACCGCACCGCCGCCGTTGCGGATCAACTCGACGTTGGCGGCATTGCTGCGTGTCCAGGTCTTGACAGGGGTATAGCTGCCAATGCCCGCCGTCCAGAATGTGTCAGGGGCAATCAGCAGCTTGCTATCCCGCGCCACGCGTATGGCGCTGCCTCCCAATTCGGCTGCACTGGTCATCACCGCCCACGCGCTGTCAATCGCCGTGGTAAAGCCTTCCGGCGCTGCCCCATCCGTGGCGAAGATGACCGCCGCCGGAATCCCGGCATTGGTGGCGACCTTCTGCATCACCGTCTCGATGCTCTGCCCACTCGACAGCCACTTGCTGCTGTCATAGAAGGCGGGATCGACAATGGCCTTGATGCGGTTGACACGCGGGCGTGCCGGGTCAACGGTCATCTTCTGGAATTCGAGCAGGATCGTGCGCGCCCGGTTGTTCGATAGCCCCTGCGTGTGGCTGCTGCTGGCATGGCCCAGGTTGGTGTTATAGATTTCGTAATCATCCTCATGCTGCTCATCGGAGGGTAAGCGCGCGGGCAACGCGGAGTAGCGCCAGATAAAGTCACGCGGGTAAATCGTGCCGCCCGACCGCTCCCAGATCAGCGCACCCAGAGGCAAGCCGTCTGTGATCATCGTGCGCCCCCCCTGGCTAAAGACCAGGAAAATGGCATCTCCCCCCTTGTGACTGGCGGCCGTTGTGCCGCCCACCCCACGCGCGCTCACCGTCACTCCACCCGCCACTTTCGCGCTGTAGCTGATACGCTCGTCGCCTATGACCAGCGTGCCGCTGCTGGGCAAACCGTCTGTCGATGGCCCGTTTTGACCGTCAATGTAGAGCGTGCTGCCCGCGCCAGGGGCAACATTGGTAATGTCGTCGCGCAGTACCAGGCCCATGCCCGGCAGTTCGATGGCGATCCAGGCGTCTTCGGCATTATTGCGGATCATGTAACCCGGACTCTGGTTGCGCCCGACCTCCCAATTGTCTTTGGTGTTGGGATGCCCATGATCCAGCATTTTGAAGCGCAGCGTCTCGCCGGGGCCGGGAGCCGCCAGCGACGCGCCGGTGAAACCGTCGGGGGCCCATCCCGTCGTGGCCTGGGTCACATCGCCCCAATAGAGCGCGTAGAGATAATTGCCCATGAACTTGAAGGCAATCGCCCCACCCTGCACCTTGAGTTGGTTGAACCAGCCCGCGCCACTGCTGCCGCTCACGTCGAAGATGCGCGCTGCCTGCTGGCTCGGATTCTCCGCAACAAAGCGCGCCTCGTTCTCGGCGATGATCATGCGCTCCCCGTCGCCCAAATCCTCGCTTGGAATGTTGAGCGCGACCTCTGTGCCTGTGTCCCGATTCCAGGCAACCAGCACAATCGAGGCGGTGCTGCGGTTGGCAAACTCGATCCAGCGCGTGCCACTGTTGACGCTGGCCGGGGGATTGATGTAGACCTGCGTAAAACCGTCATAGAGCGTATCCACCGTCTCGGTCGTGCCAATCATACGGTCGCCAATCCAAATGGCGTCCCCATCCTCTTCCAACACGCCATCGGCCTCGAAGCCCGGAGACGCGGCCACAAAGTCGCCGCTCCAACGCTCCTTGTGCGCTGCAGCCAGTGGGGTGGACGATTGCGCCGTCCCATGCACCACCGCGTCAAAGTCACCCACGCGCACCCCTTCCGCTCGCAGCCGCTTGAGCAGCCCTGCAAGGCTAACAATGCGCGCCGACCAACTCCGTACCCGCGTGCTGTCATCGCGAATGGTCGAAGCGTCCAGAAAGCCGACACAGAGCGTCGAGAGGCTTCCGGTCACGGCAGAGCGAGATTGCACAACGGCCAAATGGAAGGGACGCAAGGCCGCCTGGGGTGCAGCCACCCCGCTCACCTGAAACTGCCATTCATTGGCAATAAAGAGTTGATCCAGCGCTTCCTCATAGCGCATCCTGCCGTCATCGCTTGTCACCTTCCACCAGGGTCGAATGATGGCCCCGGCATTGTGCGCGCCGTTATGCTCGCGGTCGGTGGTTGATTCGCGCGCCAGCCCGGTCAGGGTATTGGTCGCCTTGCCGCTATATTCGACATACTCCCACGCTTGCCCGGAGCCGTTCGGCCCCACCCACGCGCCCCCCTGCGACGGAAACGAGGCTGCATTGACCAGGAGCGCACTGGTCGCGCCGCTGCTCAGGGTGCTGGCGAGCGTGGTGGAATAGTCCAGGTTCGTCACCCCGCCCGCGCTCAGAAACGACCAACTGGTGTGATAGGGGCTGCTTGAAGGGTGCCACGCGGGGCCAATGTAGAGCTGCCACTGAAACGGGTGAGTCATTGGTTACAGTTGCTCCAGCAACATCTTTAGGTTGCCACCATTGTGTCGATCACGATCTGCACGTTGCGATAGCGCCCATTCTTGCGTCCCTCTGGCGGTTTGGGATAGCGCACGATCACCTGGCTGAAACTCGTCTCCACGTCCTTATCATCCCACAGCACCGCAGCGCACTTTTTGTAGGCGGCTCCCCCCAGCAAGGTCGTCACCCACCAGGCATAATCCGTGGGCGGCAGGCTGTTGAACGTCCAGACCACACTCGGCAAACCCGCGGTGATCGTCTCGCCCAGGCCGTTGACCACCTCCTGGCTGCTGCGCGTATAGACATAGCTGCCCCGCTCGCGGATCGATTGCGGGACGGTAATGCCGTTTAACGAGATCGTCACTGTCTTCCCTCCATCGTGTCGTTGATCTGCGCCATGACAATGCCGACTAGGGCGGTCACAAAGTTGCTCTCCCCCGCGGCATCCAGCCAGCCCTGCTCCATTGCCCCGAACTGTTGCGCGCCCAGGTTGGCGTATTCGCGCAGGGCGCTGTCATTGGCAAGCTGCGCCATCACCCCCTGGATCGCCTGCTGGCCGAAGTCGGCAAGCCCCTCCTCGGCTCCGCTCATCATGCCGCCCGCAATCGTGCTGCCCAGGCCGGTGAAGAAGGCGCCGTCGCCATCCTCGCCCAGGCCGAACATGCTTAGAATGTTCTGCCCGCCCAATTTGCTCTGCCGCTGCCGTTCCATCTCGGCGCGTATTGCCTCCTGGTCAAAGAGATCCAAATTGGCCGCGTTGGCAAAGAGGCTCTGGTCGCCCCACTTCTGCGTGAACATGGCAAGGATTGCCTTCGGGTCAAGTGCCTGGTCAATCCCGGCCCTGGCTGCGGCATCGGCAATATCAACCCCCTCCCAATCCACGCCATTCATCACCTCGTCGGTCAGGCGGCGCAGATAGTTGTCGGCAAAGTTTTGCGGAACGCCCAGTTCAGCCATCTTCATCTGCTCATCGGTGACAGACGACGCGCCAAAGAGGCCGGGGATTTGCCGGATCTGGCTCTCCAGTTCATTGGCCGCGTCGCGGAAGGCGCGCTCGGTGGCATTGGCGGCTCGTTTCCAGGCGGCCTCGTTGTTGCGCGCTCCCTCTTTTTGCGCCCGTTCCGCTTCCCGGATCGCTTCCTCGTTCATCTCGACGACGTTCTGCATCGGCCCAAGCAGCCGTTCCTTGAGCGTCGTTTCCAGCAGCGCGATTTCGATGGGGTCGGTAATCCCCTGCCGTCGCCAATCTTCGCGCGCCATTTCCAACTGGCCCATTGTATCGTCAATCATGCGGCGCGCCTCGACCGGGCCAACGTACTGCGAAACGTCCTGCCCCGCGCCGACGATGGCCTTTGCCAGCGTTTGTTCCAGCGCGACCAGCCCGGCGTTCTGGGCGCGCACGTTTGCCAGCTTGCCTGCCAGAATATCCGCCCTGTCACCCAGGTCGTCCAGCCCTGCCCCCGCTGACCAGGCGGCATTGACCAGGTAGCCCAACTCGCCCGCGGTCGCGGCTGTCTCCGTCGCCAGCTTGATCATTTCTTCGGATGTGTTGGCGGTGCTTTCCGCGGTTTCTTCCTGCTGTGCGGCCAGTTGCACGCCCCCGGTCAAGAGCAGCCCGTAGGCGATTTCAAGCTGCTGCGCCTTCTCGATCTGATCTTCGGTCGCAAAGCCGGAGTCGATTAGGGCGTTCGCCAACTCCTGCACCTGTTTCATCAGCGCGGCGGCACCAGGAACCCCTTTGGTCATGGCTGCATCTAACTCCAGCAGCAGGTCAGCGGTGCGGCCCATTGCTGCACCCTGTCGCCCCGCTTCCCCGCCCGAAAGGAAGTTCACCACATCGCCACTGTTTGAATCGGCCATGCGCCGCAGGTGGTTGGCTCGCGCGGCCGTGTTCTCAGACCCCAACCCCACAGCCAGCGACTCAAAAATGGGGTTGGTCCGCTGCTCGACGTAGCGCGCGGCTTCCTCGTTTAGCTCGCGCATCTGCTTCAGGAGCAGCTCAAGACCGGATGCACCCACCTCGGCAGAGTTCGCCAGCCCACCAAACTTCTCATTGAGCAGCCCTAGCACCGCTTCTTGGTAGCGCGCCTCATCGGAGAGTCCGGGCA
The DNA here is from genome assembly GCA_020846635.1 of Caldilineaceae bacterium. GTDB lineage: Bacteria > Chloroflexota > Anaerolineae > Caldilineales > Caldilineaceae > QEUY01. Next base: position 47,772 of record JADLDO010000043.1, on the reverse strand, counting down.
TCGTCTCTTTGAGCTCGCTCACCCGATCCTTGACCTCGGTAATACCTAGCCCAATTTGGTCCAAACGCATGGTGGACTGGTTGGCAATGGTCAGTTGCAATTGCGACTGGATATAGGCGAGGTCTTGCCCTGTCGCGGCGGCGGCCCCACGCGAGGCGGTCACGAACTTGCGTAGCTCTTCCTCGCTGTCGGCAAAGCCAATCGCCATCAACTGGCTGACCTTTGCCATCGCTTCGCCGCTGGTCTGCGTGTCGCCTGTCGCCTTCTGGTAGACCTGCAAGAGAGTGTTGAGCCTGTTGGTCGAACCTGCTAACTGCTGCGCGGCGAAGTCAGAGCGCCGCAAGGCTGTGCCTTGTTTGGTTAGCTCCATCGTGGTATTGACCGCCATCCTGCCCAACTGCGAAATGGCAAAGCCGGCCACCGTGTAACCCGCCAGGCCGCCGACCATGCCCATGCCGGGGATGACCTCGCGCGAACCTCTCCCGCTCACGCCGCGACTTGGCACAAAGCTAGGCAATGCGCTGCCGGTCACTGCCGCAACGGTGCGCGGCGCGGCAACTGTGGGCGTAAAGCGGACGCGGCCTAGCTCCCGCTCCAGAACGGAGCGTATCTGTGCCGCGGCGGGTCCCGCCGAACGGCCATCAACTTCAACCCGATAAACATAACTTCGATCTGGCATCTGTTGCCTTCTTGTGCTATCCTGCGCCCACCAACCCTAAACCCCAATGAGTTGACCGGAGTCCCCCATGAAACGTTTCCAAATCATTATCGCCAGTTGCGCTGCTGTGCTGCTGGTGGTTTTTATCGCGGTCGTCATCTATCGTTTGGCGGCTCCAAATGATGGATTTGCAGCAAGTCCATCCGCTAGTTCTGCCTCTGTGAGTGCTGACCCTCCGCCAACAGATGTGGTTACCCCCACGCCGGGGCTGGTCACCGTGGACTGCCCGGACGATGCCACGGCCCAATACATTGACAGCCTTGATGCGCTTATGGTGGAGTGGGATGATGCGATGCGACTCGCTGAATCCACCTCTCGCATTGCTCTTTCCCCTGTGGTCAACAGCCTGCAAACCCTCCGCCGCGACGCTTCCGATCTTGAACCGCCTGCCTGTGCCGTCTATCTCCAAGAACTCCAAACACTTGCTATGGACTATGCTATCGACGGCTATTTGGCGTTCATGCAACGAACGAGCGAGTATCTTGTTAACAAAACCTTCCGCGCTGCGCTGGATGCGCGCGCTTCATTCGATACCCACCTCGCCCTATTTCGCGCCGACCCGCTTGCCGCCTACACCGCCGTCCACACACCAGTCGTCCTCATTGATGCCTACGAGCCAACAGACGACTGGTACAACATCCGCATGGCCAAAGGCCAACCGATGATCTTCTCGCTTCCGGGCGACTGGACAAATCCTCCTGCCGACGCGTACGAAAAAATTACGATCAAAGATCCAACCGGCAGCATTACGCTCAACATCTTGACGGGTAGCGAAACCGATTTCTTAGGAACCGATTCTGTGCCCGCCTCCCTAATTCGTCTCGAAACTGGTCTGTTCCTGATTGATAGCAACGAAGGCGCGCGATACGTCCGATTTGGCGAGAATACAGGTGGCCTCATCACCACAACCGTGGCCGATGGCGGCGTGACCCAGTTAGGCGGCGCGCTGCACACGCCCGACGGAACCGCTTTTGTGTTCATCGCCGATAAACAGCTTTCACCCATGACGCCGCAAGAGGAACAACTCATTCTTATGATCCTGGCCTCGATAAGGCAATCATCTGAGTAGCCGTTATAGCCCATCGCGACGCAACAGCCGCGTGACAATGCTATCGAGCATGTCCCCCAACTCATCCTCACTGCGCCTGCTCAGGTGCGTGACCGAACGCGCCGGCATCCGCGGCGTGCCGCGCTCATGCCAGGGGAAGAGGGGACTTTCCGACCCTTCCTCTTGGGCATAGAGGTTGGAACTCTGATAGACCTGCGAGAAATGCTGGTCGTCGTTCGGGTCTGTGAGGGAGTTGCGATAGTCCCAGGTACGTGTCAACAGCGGGCGTGCCGGTGGGAAACCCTTCTGCGCTCTATCCGCCTGCGTAGCGGGAGCCAGTGGAGCCCACGGCCCCTGCCCGCTGCTCGCCTGGCTGAAATTCATCTCAAAGCCGCGCGTGATGACAGATTGAATTTCCTGCTGCTCGCTGCGGTCAATGCGGAGGCCCAATGATGCAAAGAAGCGCACCAGCTTGTCAGCGTCTCTTCGGCTTTCCTCGCTTGCCACCAGTTGAAACATGCGCCCCTTGCTCCCTTCTTTTCTTGCGATCCCGCGCCCTTTGGTAGCGCACGCCCAACTTCTGAAAGTCCCGCACCAGCCACCCCGGTAAGGTCAGCAGTTCGCTTAGGGTGATGGACTCCGCCCCCAGGCTGCGCCACACCAAAAACAGGTCGAGCGATTCGGCCCGCTCCAGTCGCCACGCGTCTGCCTCGCGCATCGCCGCCTCGTCAATCAGCCCATCCTCTTCCGGCGGGTCTGCAACTAGACGGTCAAACGTTTCGTCAACGAGCGCACGCTGACTTGGCCCGGTGCTCTTTTTTTTTGCTCTGTCTCCGGCTCTTTGAAAAATGCGCCGGGGTTACACTGCGCGGCCAACACCAACCAAAGGTCAAAAAGCTGCCAGGGCATCTCGTCGATAAAGCCGTCAACGCTTTGCCATTCTTTAGGCAGGTCTGTCTCCTGCCATGTCTCCGGCTCGTCAGCATCGGGCGCGCAGGTGCCGATCTCTGTGCGCTTGAGCGCGCCCAACATCGCCGCGCGCCGGTATGCCCGTTCGCGGCGATCTGCGATCTCAGCATCGTCTTCGCTCACGCCTTCTTCATCGCCATCTGCTACGCCCAGGGTCTCCGTTGCCCACAGCGTTGTCTCGCGTTGGAGGCGCATCCAGCGCGCATGTTGCAGCGTGTTCATCTCGGAGAGGGTCAACCGCAGCACTCGATGTTCCGCAGCGTCGTCGTCTGCCGGGAGACGGTAGTCAATCATGCGTTCTGTGGGCATGATTAGTAGCTCGTCACGCCGTTGGCGAGTGAGATGGTCGCGGGCGCGCCCGATGCATCGTCAATCATGTGATAGCTCGCATCACAGCGGACGATGTTGTTACCCTGCGCCTCGAAGTTGCTAAAGCGGAATTCGGCCTTGAGCAACGCTATCTGGAGGCTGTAGGGCACAGACGCGCCGCTGATATCGCGTGCGCTCTCCCACAGCGTCGTCAGCGTGTCCGTCACCGCCACCATGCTCGGCGCGGTGCCGCTTGTCCCACCCCACACCAGTTTCTTGTAGGTGTTGAAACTCAGGTCAAGTCCCTGCATTTCGCCGTTGATCTCGAATCCCGTTTCCGGCACGTCGGCGCGGGCGGTACTGTGCAGTTTCTGGTCATCCTCATCCACCGGGCGCGTGATGGTTACGGTATGGCTGCGCGGCTCGCCTAGCGCCAAAGTCCCCAGCGCCATGCTGCCTGTAACGGGCAAAATGCGCTCGTTGATCTCGTTGGCGACCGTCTCCGTGCCAGTGGAGGTTAGCTCATCCAGCCCCAGCCCCTGCGCCGTCATGCGGATATTCTGCCGCGTCGCCACCAGTTGCAACTGGGTCAGGCGCACGTCCTTAATCTTGCGCTCGAAGCGTGCCGACCCGGCCAGCAGGGCGTGCATGATGCTGATATATTTGGCAGCGTCCACATTAGCCTTTGTGAAGGCGTGCGTTTTGTAGGTCGTGTTGTCGGTCGTCTGCGCGTTGAAGCCCATGCCGACCAGCAGCGTGCCGATGGCATTGGGATACAGGAAGCCTTCCAGCGAGACGTTGTGCCGCTGGCTGATGCGGTCGGCGGTTGTCTGCCGGTTGCTGGCGCGTTGATGCACGCCCGTATGCTCGTTGAGCGCCTCTTCCAGGTCATAGACCGGCACGACCGAGCTGCGCGTCAGGCGCATGGCATGGAAATTCGCCGTCGCCGCTGTTCCTTTGGCAGACTGCACCCCGACCGCGGCGCGGGTGACTAAACTTGTGCTCATAATCTATCGTCCTCTTCTGGCGCAGCCCTCAAGAGCGACTTGGCCGGCACGACTGGCACATCGCCCGGCGTTGCCATTGCCCGCGGCGCGGAGAGCTGCCAATCTATCTCGTTGGCAAGCAGACCCTGCGCCAGATCGTCGCTCACTTCATAGCCCTCCCCGTAGGTTAGCGGCTGACCGTCATTCACAGCCGCCACCGTCACCTCGGTTTGATTGGCGAGTGGATTTACAAAATAGAGTGTTTTCAACTAGACCTCCGTCTCAAACTCCAATGCGATGCCTGCCATCACCATCCACAGATCATCATTGCTACTACGCACAGGTCGCGCAGACAACTCGCCGCGGCCCAACGCCAAATTGACCACGCGCTCGCCTGAATCATCCGCGGGCAGCGTAAACGCCTGCTGATAGAGTCCCCGCGCCAGCGTCTCCATGCGCTTGACCAGAATCTTGGCATCGCGCTTGGCGTTGGCCTGCGTCCCCTCCGTCACCGCCAACCAGATCGTCGGGTAGCGTTTCGTGAAGTGGGCAATACCATCCCCATGCGGCCCGGGCTCGCGTGTCTCCATGAAACTCATCACCGCCACCGCAGGCTTGGGCCATTCCATCCACACCTGCAAGTCCCAGACCAACGCGGTATCAACACGCGCCAATTTCAGCGTGTCGTACTCGGAATCCTCTCCCATCGCCGCGTCAATGATGCCCACCTGCCAGGCGTCCAGGTCGTGCCAAAGCGATTCACCCATCGGTAACGGATGCCTCCAGCATCATTGGTTACAGTACCCTCCAGGGCCATTGGTTAGCGACCCCGGCGGCCTTTCGCCAGCGCAAAGTGATAACTGGGTGTCGCGGGCGAATCGGGTGGCAGAAGACGTTCGAACTCCGCAAGTTCTGCCGCTGCCTTCTTCTCCCAATAATCGGCGCGGTTCTGCCCCCAATCCTCTGTGCTTTCCACGCCACCGCCGCTGTTGCCCCCGAAGGAAGTGCGCGACGGATTGACCCCAATGCGCTCGGCGATGGTGCTGTAGGCGCGATAGTAGACCCAGTGCGTTGCCGCAGCATCCTTATCCTCTTCAGCAACATCAACCACCTTCGTTGCGGCTTGGTCAAGCCAAGCATCCGCAAGCGTAGCCAGGTTTTCTCCGCGGAACATGGTCGACTGCAACTTACCTTTTGGATAGATAAGATCGTTGCTGGTGACAGCCATAGGCGCGGTCTTCCCTCCCTATTCCTTCGGCTTCAGCGCCTCGAGCACACCCTTGCGCGCCTTGCCCGCCTGCTCATAGGCCAATACCGCAGCGCGGGTTGCCTCATCCGCTTCAGCGAGACGTTCCAGCACCTCGTCGACAGTGGCCTCCTCATAGCCCTCCCACGGCGCGGTAGGCGTGGGAGGCTCTGTCTGTTCGGATTCTGCCGGCTTGACTTCCGGCACCACCTCGACAAAGCCGTCGGCAATGCGTTTGTAGACGAACTGCGTCAAGGCCACCGTGGCGGGCACTTGCCCTACCACGAAGACCTCGCCCTCTGGGTGGGCAGGGTGCTTTTCCCACAAAGCCACCCGCCCCGCTCCTAACTTCGACCGCACTTGTACCTGTTGCATATAGCGCCTCCTATGCGGCCAAGTTCAGAATCTTGACTGCGCCCGCGTCCATCACCGCGTAACCCTCGACCTCGGTCATGGTGAAAATCTGGGTCTGGTTGGTGATGAAGCGGTCATACTCCGTGATATTGGAGCCGATTTCCACGACGCGCTCAATGGCAAACCGGCGGTCAAAGGCTACGATCTTGTTGTCGGGCGCGCCCGACAGCCAGCCGTAGCGCACGCTGTCCGAGAAGCGGTTCATCGGCACTGCTCCGGTGCCCAGACCACCCAAGTTGACCTGCACCAACGGCACATTGGCGCTGCCGGTGTTGAGCATCGCCACCTGCAACGCCTCATCCGCCTGCATAAGCGCAGAGGTCAGCACATAGGGCGGCTCAAACTTCATTTTGAAAGCCAGCCACGCCTTGAGCGTGAGCGTGTTCGCCTGAGCGCCCGTGTCGAGCGCGGTCAGGTTGTAGCTGGTCGGCGTTGTGTTAGGGTTGCCGTCGCCGTTGACCATCACATCCAGCACCGTCGCTACCTTGTCGATCTCGGTCTGGACAGCCATGCGCTGAATGAGATAGGCCATGCGATCCACGCGCATCCGGCGCAGTTCCTCATAGCTCGACTGGATGCCGCCACCATACTTGAAGATGTCGATGGCGTTCTTGTGGCTCTTGACCGTCATCATCGGGATGTCCGCCGACTCCCCGACGCGATAGAGACGCGCCTTTTCGGCATCGTACTCAAAGTAGAAGGTACGATAGGCGTTGCCGGTGATGGGCGTAGTCAGTGCCACCAACTCGCTGAGTGGAATGGCCGATTCGACACGATCCGAATCGCGGGGAGAGCTTGCCTCTGCCCAGGGGCGCTCAAACGAGCCGACGATACCGTCGCCGCTCAATTGCACCGCACGCCGGTTGGCGAAGCTGACCTTGCGCCATTCACGCGCGTAGAACTCCATCATCAACATGCGTGCGCCTGGCCCACCGTCGAAGAACTCCTTGCCCTCGCTGGCCCAATAGCCGGCTTCGGGATCGCTCTTCGTGCGAATGTCCGCCGCACGCAACATGCGACGGTATGCGTCCGGCTCGCCCTTCTCCGTGGGGCTGGCAACCTCCAGCGCCCGGCTCAAGGTTGGCGCTTCGTTATACCCCGCGTCCTTCATCTTGTCGGAAATCTCGGTGTAGACCCCGACAGGGTTTCTGCTGAATTGCTCCCACAGTTCTGTGGTGCCGATCTGCTTGATCTGAATTTTGCTTGCCATCTTCCATCCCTCCCGGATGTACTCAACGATAACGCCACTCGAGCTTGAGTGGCATGGATGCCGCCTTGCCGAGCGCGGTGTTTCTACGCGTCCAGGTTCACCCAAACTTCGGCGGTGTCACTGGCGTCCACAATTTGACCGCGGGCAACACCCAGTTCCGCCGCTGTGGCAGTGGCAACCTCGCGGATATACCCCTCTGCCGCGACCAGGAGGTCGCCGACGATCTTCTTGCCCAGCGTCAGGCCCGCGCTCGTGCCGCCGGGGAACGACGCATAGCCGCCCGTCTGCACCACGGCCTTGCCGTCGGCTTCGACCTGGATCAGCTTGCCGACCACCGCCTCGCCATCACCGACCAACTGCACGGTCTTGGCCGCGCTAAAGGTCACAGCCAGCCCCACCTGAGCGGAGCCGTTGGCTTTGGTCGCGTCATAGGTGATGGTGCTGTTGTCAATCTTGAAGGTCTGAGCCTTATAGCCTATGCCCTCAAAACGTACATCATCTCTTGGATTCGCCATCTCTTAGATCTCCTATAGAATCACTATGCTTACTGCCTGTTCGCCTGCGGGCCGCAGGCCATTGAGCCGGACGCGGCTAGTTGTTTACGTAGCCAAGCTCAAGCCAATTTGTGCCGTCCGAAACCAACCAAAGCGTATCGTATTGCCCCAACGCGCGGTTGCCGCCTAATTTCAGCGTGCCGGTGTCACTCACCGTAATGGTATTGGCGCTGACATTGGTCAGCAGCAGCAGCGTCCCTGGCGCATCCGCGACAATCGCCCCGAATCCGACCGCCCCTGCCGCAGTAACCGGCTGGTAACTGCCCGTCGGCGTCAGTGTGGCTCCATTGGTTAGTGTGACAGCGGGCGCGGGCTTAAGCCGCAAATCATGCTCCACGCGCACGCTGGTGAAGTTGGTGTCTTCGCTCTGCGCCTCTGCGGACTGCCCCTGCGTGAGCAGCAGCACAAAGAGCAGAATTGCCACCAGCGCAATCGTGGGGATGGCCGCGACGCCGCGCACCATACTTTTCATGCTTCCCTGCATTTTGCTTTGCATCGTTCCTCCCCTAGCCGTAGGCTTCATCCGGCACATGGACAGTCACGGTCTTGGTGGAGCGCTCGTCCCCATCCTGGCTGTGCCGCCCCCCAGGGAGACGCACATCGCCCACAGCCTTCCAGTCGTCGCGCATCCGCTTGATGGTATCTAACTTGGCGGTACGCAACGTCTCCTCATAGGTCGCCTGGTCAAACTTATCGCCGTAGGCGCGTACGCCCTCGGCCATCGCATCGGCCAGCAGGTCAGCGCGATACTGCGTGCCATCCGCCGCCGCGGGCTCCAGTTCCTTGACGCGGCCTTGCGCCGTCGCCAGTTCCTCCTGTGCGACAGACAACTTGCCCTCTGCCGCAATCAACTCGGCCAGACGGCTCTCCAGCGCAGCCGCGCGGGCGTCGCCCTCCAACCCCACCCCGATCTTGTGCTTGTCCAGCACAGCGTCCAATCCCATCGTTCTGACCTCCTCGTGTGGTTCAGATTCCTCTACATCCACGCCTGCAAACTGCCGCGTGACCGGAATGGCCGCGCGGTACATCCGCTCCAACTGCTCTGCTTCCTTGCCGCGCAAGCGCCCCTCTGCCGCAGCGGCGCGCGCCTTAAGGATCACTGCACCAGGCGTTGCACCGTCATAGACCGCGCTCGCCTCATTCAGTTTGGCGTTTTCAACTGTTACCGTGGCGCGCACCTGGCGAATGACGCCGTTCTCCTCAATTTCGTAGGTCATGCCCGCATAGTGGGGACAGCGCCAGTAGTTTTGGTGGCATATCTCGCAGGTGCGGCTGCCCCCGGAGAAGCCAATGCTCACATCGCGCACAACGCCGCTACGCACACCGCGGATAAACTGATCCGTGCGAATGCCATTTAGCTCCAGCCCCGCCAGCGTGTAGAAGTCGGAGACGACTTGGACAATGCCGCTCTCCAGTCCCTCCACGCGCCCGGTCAGGCTTGCGCCCAATGGCAACTCATCCCAGCGGTGCGAGTTCTGGAAGCTCACCCCCTCCGCCGCGCCGCGTGCAAAGTTGTCCAGGCTGCTGCGCGCCATACGCGTGAAATAGGCGTCCAGGCGATTATTGGAGAGGATGGCGGCCCAGAAGAAGGGTTCCATCTCATCCAGGATCGTCGGGTCATTGGCGCGTTCGCGTGCCAGCGCCAGCAGTGATTCGCGGTTTGTCGGCTGGATCGCACGCACTGCTGCGGGAAAGCCGTAAATGCCCTGCTCGTTTTCGTCCATTACGTTACCCTTCCTCCTCGCCAGATATTGGCGGGTTCTGTCCAGTTGCGTGTGACAGGCATCCAGATACAGCGACAGCCGGTATGCTGAGGTATTCCATACCCTAGCGGCACATTGTTGGTTCGCACGACCACCCCATGCTTGGGCAGGCAGAGCGCACAGGCATCGGCCCGCGCTGTGAACATTTGCTCCTCAACCGCATTGTTCAGATAGGTCCAGGTCAGCGCCGCGGCCACCGCCCAGGCCATCTCTGTGATGGTGATGCTGTTGCGCCGCGTCGCCACCCACGAACTGACCAGGGGGGCCAGATAGGGCAGCGGATTGCTCTCTTCTCGTGCCCGCACAATGGCCTGTGTCAACTGCTCCGCTGTAGTATCAAGCAGGGAGAGTTCTGCGCTCGCGGTGAGCAACTCATCTCGACGCGCGTTGATCACCGCCAAATAGTCTGGGGCACTCAGATGGAAGCCCCCGTCCACGTCTAAAAAGGCCAGCGCCATTTCGCCGCCTACGTCCGCACTACGCAGCAGATAGCTGCCCAGGTTGTCACTTAGCCTGCGTCGCGCCCAGCCCCCCATAAGCAGCAACAGCAGCCATTCGCGCAGATCACCCTCATCCTCCGGCGCTTCCTGCAGGCGGCCCAGTGGCTCCCAATACAGGTCACTCAGCAGCGGGTCAATCGTCGTTGCCCACTCGCGTTGCAACTGCTGCTCGCGCAGAGTTACCTGGCGCACATGCAACTGTGCGCGCAAAATGGAGAGTTGGAGCCGTTGCAGCGCATTGCCCAGCGCCGATCGCTGCTGCCTCATGCCGGCCCCTCTTGCTCAGCCCCGATTGCGTCCAGCACCGCAGCCACCTCGGCCCGCGCAGCCCGGATCTCTGCGGCCAGCGCTCGCTCCTGCCCGTCACCGTCGTCCTGCACCATCTCAGCCCCCCGCATAGTGTGGCGCGGCTCCGGCACATCTGCATCCTTGCCCACTGCCTCCTGACTGGCTTCGTCCTGCGAGAGGTAGCCTGCCTCGTATTTGGCACGAGCGTTCTTCACCTTCATGGCGTCGGTCTGGGCATCGCGCAGCTCTTCGGCGGCGCGCAGTTCGGCAAATCTAAACTCTACACGCGCCTGAATGCCCTGCGCCTCGAGTGCCAACGTCAGCAGCGACTCCAGCATGTTCTCGGCGTAGTGTTGCAGCGACTTGATGCCCGCGGCGTGAATCTCCCAGCGCCGGTTGCTGTCTGTTTCACTGGCACTCTCATCGTTGCCCATCAGCAGGCTGTTGCTCTTGAGTGCCCGCGTTGCCATGCGTTCAAGCTTCTCGATGATCTTGTCAATTGCGCCAATGCTGTCGCTGTCAAGCGTTCCGGCTGGAGCGTTGAGCACCACCATGTCGCTGTGGATAAATGCGTCATCCGGCTCTAGTTGGGCATAGGCATCCTGCACCGCATCCACTGCCGCGGCGATGTACTCGCCGAGCGTGGCGTGGCCCTCCGCATCCATGCCGTAGGCTGCAATCGCCTGCTCTGTGCTGATGCTGATGTCCATGCGCCGATAGCCTTGCTGCATGACCACGCGCTTGACATCGTGCAGCAGCGAGAGCAGGAAGATGCTCGTGAACAATGCTGGCGCGGCCAATGGCCTGCCATAGGGGCTGCCCGGCGCGGGGTCAACCGGCAGGTAACGAAAGGTGGGGATGTCGAGCGGTACAAAACTCCCCTGCTGCCACTGCCCAGGCTGCCAGACCTCGCCGCGCACGTCGTCTTGGCGCTTGCGAAAACGTACGCTGTAGGGGTCTGGCGTGGCGAGGTCTACCGCTAGCTTTCCCCTCGCATCCAGCACCAACTCCGCACAGAACGCGCCGCGCAGAAACGCCCCCATGAAAAGGCGGCCTAGCACAACGTCGGTCGAGCCGTATTGCGCGCGTAGGCTGTCCAGGAACGCGCCAACAGCCTGTTGGGCGCGTGCATCCTCTACGTCCTCGCTGCCCACGCGAAATGCCTTGCACTCCCATCCCGGATTGCAGAGCCGCTGGAAATCCCACAAAGCGCGGCTGATTTCCGGCGACAGGTCTGCCAGCATGTCGAGCAACTCTTTGGGAGAGAGCGTATCCAGTTGACCCGCGTCCAGGTTGAGTGTGCGCCACGAGGACTCATAGTCGTTTGGCGGCACAATGATCCAACTTCCGCTCATCACTGTGCTCGACTGGTCAACCGAAGCGCGGCCCGTCGGGGTGGCGCGAGTACGAGCGCGCACCGATGTCGCCGGGGCGTTACTCACCGCGACAGGGGCGAAGGTGGATTCTTTTCGTGGGGCAAAGACAGCCCGCAACCAATCCCAGACTTGCATGTGGCATCCCAGGAACAAAAAAAACGGCGCTCAAAGTCCGGTAGGACTCTAAGCGCCGTTGGGTTTCCCGTTGGGCGATATTCTCGTTAGGCTATGCTCGTTCTTGTCGCCTGCGTTCTTTACCGGTCAGCAGCGGCTCATAGCCAAGCAGCCTACGTACCTCGTGCAGACGGGAGAGCAATTGTCTATGCTCGGTCTCCAGCGATTGCCGGGGAACCCTGACATAGAACTCTTGGTCTAATTTATCACTGTTCTCATTCGTTTGCAATGGGGCAATGCAGCAGCTATCTGCCATCAGATCCCCCACCCCTTTGCTTTGCCGATTGCGAGGCCGCCGGTCACGCCCTGGCCGCGCAAGAGGCTGATTGCATAGCGCTCTGCATCCATAAAATGATACTCGTTCTTGTCCTCGATCTTCTCGGTCGGCTCGCCCATATCGTTGAGCTCGCGGCCATAGCTCATCTTCTCATCGAGATAGCCGGAGAGGTCGCTAAAAACAATGATTTCGTTGCGGCTGTGGCATCCGTACACGCGGTCAATGCCGACCTCCACATCGCTGATTGGCGGCTGTTGCACAGCAAGACCTGCCTGTGCAAACTCGTCGCGCCACTGCTGCTCGCTCTTGGCTCCGCCTACCACCGTAGGCCGCCGTGGCTCCCCTTCCAGCAGCTTCTCGATGTGCTGCTTGGCCGTCCGCCCGCCTGCCTTGTACTCGCGGTAGGCATAGAGGCGCTGCGTACCCGGCTCCCTGGCAAAGAACATGGCTGCCGTGTTGACGCCGCCAAAGTCCAGCCCGATGTACCGTTGCCAATCCTGTGGAATGTTGAAACGCGGCTGCACATGCTCGATCTCATTGAAACTGTCATAGATAAGCCCCGCCGGTCGTGTGAAGAGCGCGTTGTAGAACATGTTGAATTTCCATAGCGGCAGGTCTTGGCGCGCCCGGTCATATTCCTCGCGCGGGAATGCCGGATTGTCGATGGAGCGAAAGCGAATGACGTCAATGCTAGGATGGTCTTTGCCGGCAGCCAGCCACGGATCCCAAATTTTCTGCTTGAGCCAGCCCAGGTTGTAGGGCGTGGTCGTCATCAGCACGCGCCCCTGGTGGATGGAAAGACGGCGCAGGATGGCCTCCCACGAACCGAGCTTGAACTTCTTCTGTCCAACCTCATCCAGCCAAGCCCCTTTGGCCGTGGCGCTTTCCAGAGAATCAGGGTCCTGGGCATGACCAAACATGACCGTGGTCGGCTTACTCTGTTCAGCGCCAAACGTGATCTTTTCGCCCTTTGCCGAAAAGGTGAAGGTGTTGACACTGCCTCCGACATACTTGCCGACGCGCAGTACATGCTGGAAGATGCGCCGAAACTCCGGCAAGGCTTTCTTTTGCAGGAGCGGGTAGGTTGGCGTCACCACGAGGTAGTCTCCTGGGCCGCGCAGCTTGATTTCTCGATAGAGCCAGTGTGGGCCATAGCTCGTTTTCCCCGACTGCGTGCCGGCCAGAACGGCGACAAAGCGCTTCTGCGAATCCCACGCCCGCCATTGCCCCGCATGAAAATGCAGTTCAAGACCGCCGTCCTTAGTGACCCTATAGAGATCATCCATTGCCCTCGTCTGCGTCGCTCTTCGGCTCTGCCGGGCCGGAGGCCACAGGCGGGCGCACTTCTCGAATATAGTTAATCGCGTGCTGCACCGGATTATCCTTGTCCCCGCTCACGACTGCCTTCGCTGGCGCGTATAGGCCTAGTAGTTTACACCGCTGGTCAATGCAGTTCTGCACCCCCGCCAAAAATGCTGGATTGCCCGACGTCTCCTCGCGGATCACAATCGCCTCGTCGCCCATATGATTACGCTTGGTCTTTGTCTTGGTCACCTGCTCCAGCGATCTGCGCCAGGCCTCCCAATATGTGCGCTCCAGTTCATCAATGCGCGCCAACTCGCGCCGCTTCGCCGCATCCAGCGCTATCGTCGACTGCTCTTCCCACCGCTGCTGGATCGTGGCAAGGTCACGGCTCACAATCTGCTGCGTTAACCCTATCACGTTGGCGATTTCAGCCTGCGTATGACCGGTCAGATAAAGTTCAGCAATTCTGGTCAGGTCATATTCACGCTGTACCTTACTCCGCTTCGGCGCAGCCAAAATACAAACTCCCTATTACAAACTCGCAATCCGGCAGGACTAGCCCTTGACTTGTCATAACATGAGAGCTATACTGTATATACAGATACGCGATAACGCAACATAAGCCGAAAGGAACGAGCCATGAAAATGAACAAAACGCAAACCTACTTTATTCAAGCCAGCCTCGGAGGCCACTTTCACGACTACTACGTTGAGGCCAAGAGCATTGATGAAGCCCTGAAACTAGCCCGCAAATTGTACGCCGAAGAATATGATGTCCAATGCGGCATGACCGGCTTTATCCAAGTAACTTTCTAATAACCTACCCAATCCCGAAAGAGACAAATCATGCAGGCCATCAAAATGAACTCCACTTACATCATGAACACCTACGCCAACAGCGCAGACAGCGAAGCACTCAAGACCATAATCTGCCTGTTTGAAGCGGCTAACGAGTATGAGCGGGCCGCTTTGGAAATCACTCGCCTGAGCGAACGGATTCGCGAGAGCCTGGACAGCATTAGCGGAGGACGCGAGCCTTTCTATCCACTCGTCGAAACCTCCCACGAACTCACTGGCGCAATTGCCAAACAAGACGCCGCCAAGAAACTGTTCGAAACCATCGCCAACCTAAACGCCTTCACCATCGAAGTATAATTTCGGAAAGGAAACCAGACTGTGAACACCGCCCAATTTAGCAACGAAGCTGAACTCACCGCTTATATTGGCCTGATTGCCCAAGCCGCCGAACTGCTCGACGAACTCGCGCTTTTCATTGATGACCACGGCGAAGTAACGCCTGACCAGGTCAGCGAGATTCACGTTGGTAACATGACCGAAGTCGTCGTCCGCCTCCAGAACCTCAAAAAGTTCATCCGCCACGTCGGAGGTAACTAACCACATGCCTCCCACCAAGCTACGTACCATCCGCATGACAGACGAACATTGGACCCAACTCGCCGAGATCTTCCGGCGAGTTGTACCTTTGGAGCGGCTTCCCAAGCACGTCAATCCCAACAGCGACTGGCAGATCGCCGAGGGGCTGCGCATGATTGCCAACGGTGAACTAATCATCCGGCCCCGCAAGTAGGTGAGGGCTCTTTCCTGTTGCGTCAGACCAACGCTGCAACGCTACCGCCACATACTCTGGAGCCTTTTCTACCGCCCGACAGCGCCGCCCCAAATTCTCCGCGGCCAATATCTGGCTGCCGCTGCCCGAAAACGGCTCATAGCAAATCTCACCCGGCAATGTGTGCTGCCGCATCGGGATCATGAAAAGCTCCAGCGGCTTTGAGGTTGGGTGCAGCGTCTCCTGGCCGGGCGCAATCGTCGGGATCTCCCACACGCTGTGCGGATAATCCTCCGCATGGCGTGGCGGCTTCCGTCCGCGCACCCACCCGAAGAAGCAGGGCTCATGCCGCCACATATACCAACTGCGTGTCAGCACAGGCCGGTCCTTCATCCAAATGATCTGCTGATGCACAAACGCGCTATGCTTCTCCCAAACTGCCTCCAGCATCGCCTGCCGCCGCGACGCATGCCAGCAGTACCATGCCGCATTGGGCAGGATGGCGTGTTGGATAGCAACCGAAACAAAGCCGTCATACAGCCCATCCCCCTCGACCGCACGATCCCAATCCTTATAACTCTCGCTCCAGTCCTTGTTCTTGTCTTCCTCGTCCCATTTGTGCGGATGGTTGTTGCCATCGTAATCCACCAAATAGGGCGGGTCTGTCGCAAAGAGCGCGGCACGATTATCGCCCATAAGCCGCGTCACCACCGCCGAATCCGTCGCATCGCCGCAGATCAACAGATGCTCGCCCAACTGCCATAGCTGCCCGGACTCGACATTCCACTGAGCACGCAGTTCCTCGGCGCGGTCAAACTGTGGCGCGGCATCGGCGTTGCCTTCCTCACCCCCGCCCAATCCCGCATCCTTTGCCAGCCCGGCCAGCATCTCCGTAAGCGCAGGCTCTTCCGTCTCCACTTGTGCCAGCAGTTGCTCCAGCAGCGCGGCATCCGTCTCGGCCAGCGCCCCCAGCGGGTCGAATGTAACAAGTGCCAGCGCCTCTTCCTCTTCGCTCAACTCGACGTACTTGACCGGGACGCTCTGCTCTTTGGCCTCGACTGCCACATGCACGCGCAGATGACCGTCAATCATGCGGCCCGTGGTGCGGTTGATGATGACGTCGTCAATCCAGCCGATCTCGGTCAGCGCACCGATCATCGCCTTCTTCTGGCGCGCCGGATGCGTACGGAAATTGAGCGGGTTTGCCACCAGCGTGGCTGGGTCTACCTCGCCATGATCCACGATACGATTCTGCCATGTGCTGCTACTGCTCATAACCCTCGTCCATCCCTTGTCTCAGCAATTCATCCAGCAACTGATTGTCTTCCCGCGACACGCGCGGCATTGCGTTCATATCGCGCAGCATCTCATCCAACTCATCCAGCGGATGCAACTGCGCGGCTTGCTGCGGCCTCCCCAGGCGACGAAAGAGATCGCCGCAAATAAATGACCGTACGCTGTAGCCCGGTGGATGACCAAACGCATGAAATCCATGATGGATTGCCGCACCCTCAGCCTCTACTCCCGGCGGCACGAGGCCGTACAACTCCTCAACGTTCCTGTCAAAAAACGAGTAAATGTCAGGATCATCGTCGAGGTCGAACTGCTCAAAACGCGGGTTGCGGCTAAAGGTCATGCTGCCGCGGATCGTCACTCGATGCTCGCCGCCGCCGATCAAGGCAAAGTTGGCATGTGTGTGCGTTTGCCGGATCGTCTCCGCACCAAACAACCGGTGAATGAGCGCAACTTCCTCCGGCTGGCGGATCAGGAGCGAACTATCTACCAATAGCCGGAATCGCCAAATGTTGTGTGCATCAAGCAGATTCGCTACATGCTCCAACTCGACACGCCCAATTCTCCATGTCGAGACCATCAACTCAGCCGGCCCCACCTGCCCCAGCACTGCGTTAACCAAATCGAGCAGAGAGAACTGGCCCTTCGTCAACCCCACCACACGCGCCCCGGGCGTGAGAAGACCAATCGCATCATGAGCATTGGAGAAGAGCGCCCGAATCGTACGCGCTGGTCGCTGCGCCGGCTGCATCGCGTTCATCTACGCTCACATCCCATGCGGCAAGACAAACAGCCAAATCGCCGCGACGACAACGGCCACAATGAGCAAAGCCAGCCTTTCGTCGCGCTTAATCAACTGCTTACTCCTACTCCCCTCTATCATTGCGCGCTGCAACCACCACACACGCGTAGAGCACGAATGTGGCGATACCGACAATCACAATGGCGAGTGCGCCGAGGATGGTTCCAATGGTCACAGCCCCAATGCCTCCAGTAATTCCAGCGTCTTGACCACCCGATTGGCGTGTTCGATGGTCTCCGGCGGTGGCTCCACGCCGTCCAGAACATTGCCGATACCAAAATTGTAGGCGACCACGGCAGTCCACTCATGGCGCTTCAATTGAGCCATGAGCCGCGCCAGGTAAGCTGTGCCTGTGCGAATGTTGTCGCGCTCGTCGTAGGGATTAGATGCACCTGTCTTGGCGCTCTGTTCCTCCCACGTGCGCGGCATCAACTGCATGATCCCCATTGCCCCCGCGGGGCTGACGGCTGTGGGTTGCCAACTGGATTCATACCAGGCAAGCGAGGCCACAAAGCGCCAGTCGAGGCCAAACTCTTTCGCAGCTTCCTGGATCAGCGTCTTGATGCGGGCATTGGTGGGCGTTTGTTGCGGCACTGTCACCGATGGAGTGTTAATGAGATAGGGCGCGGGATCGGTGAAGCCGCCCATGCCATCCCTGCGATCGAATAGCTTGACTCTCATGCCAAAGTGAAGGTGTGGCCCGGTACTGTTACCCGTATTGCCCGACAAGCCCACCTGCACGCCACGCGGCACAACTTCACCCACTTGCACATCTTGCCTTTCTAGGTGTGCATATAGGCTCTCTCCCCAATGATGGCGCAGCTTGACATATCTTCCATAGCCCTTTGCGCCTTCGTCATACACTTCCACTGCCACCCCATCGTCCACGGCCACAATCGCCGTGCCAATCGGCGTGCCAAAGTCAATGCCATTATGCCCACGCAGGGGCACACCATCCACGCTGAAACGACTGTAGTAGTCGCCATTGACGCCGTACGGCTGAGTGACGTTGCGATAGCGCGGGTCTTGCACCGGATGCACCAGCATCGGGACGGTAGCAGGCCGTGTTGGCTCTGGCTGTGGCGCTGGTTGGCTTGGCTGTGCCGCGGGAATCGTCATCTCCTGGAACACCAGGTAGTAGGTCACATGATGATTCCAGTCGGGCTGCTCAATCGTGCCCAAACCCATGCCAAACACGTCGTCGCTCGCCTCGCGGAAGTTACCCACCCACACGCCATAACTCTGACTGTGGGCATTCATGCCGTAATCAGCGCCGTAGGGTTCGTTGACCTTGCTGACGGTGGCGAGATCCATGCCGCTGTCCCAATAGAAGTTGACCGGCGTCCCCATGGAGCGCTTGCCGTTGGCGTCCAGCACATCGACGAGGATATGATGATCCGGGCCAAAACGACGCGCCCCATCCGGCACATATTCAGCATTGGTCAGCCGGTAGACCTTGCGGCCCGGTGTCTCGATGTGGGCTGTGAACTTTGGCACGCGCCGGGTGAAGTCGGCAGAAATGTTACGCGGCGGCAGCGCGGGCGACGACTGCATTTGTGTGCCGGTAGATATTTTGGGCATTAGTACCTCGTTGGTCTGCGCCTGTGCATTAATGACCTGTGCCGCTGGATAGCGCGGGGCCGCGGCCTGGAACTCCGCAATCACATCCGCCTTGCCCTCAATGGCGAACTCGGCGTTTTCGTCATACTTGGGATAACGATAGAAGAGCACGCACTCGACAGGATGCCCACCACTCGCGTTCCAGTCGGAGATCTCTCCCAGCATCGCGGGCATTAAGCCAACCGCTCGCCATGCCCCATTGCCATTGGCCTCAGTGATGTAAGCCGTTTTGCCGCGGCGCATCACCCCCAGGTAATCCCGATAGGTGCGAAATTCATAGTGTCGGTGGGCGAACGGCGCGTCCATCTTCGCCTCAGACGTAACCAGCGCGGGATCATAGCCGTGGGTGTAGGCGTGGAGTGCCGCACCGTCATAGTCGCCCTCCACGATAGCCAGCACATCCTGGAAGTAGTGAACCCAGTCGCCGTTGGGGTTGCCGGGATACGTTAGCTCGTTGTTCCACGGCCCTGGCGCGGCGATGAGTACCTCGTCGCGCTCATGACCAGGCAGGCGGCGAATCGCATCACGACAGAGCATGTAGCATTCGGCATAGTCTGACGGCAAGATGGGTAGACCGTCGGGCCATTCGCGGGGCAGGTTAGGCTCGTTGCCGATGATCCAGCGCCAGCAGCCAGCACTGCCTGCGACATAGGCTGCGGTGTGCTGGGCAAACTCAGCATAGCGGTCACGGGTGGGGATGGTGCCGGTGGAACCGTAGCCCCAATTGAGCCGCGCTATCCAGTTGAATGAAGGGTGATAGGTGAAGCGTGGCGGATTCTCCGACAGTGCAACGGTATCCAGCACCCAAGCATCTCTGGGTGCAACGGCAGTGCCTTCCCTATCATGGATGCCGGCCAGTAGCGCCATTACGGATGCACCTGCGGCGGCAAGCCACTGTCGGCACGCACCAGCGGCACGGTGCGCCCGCTCTCGGTCTTGATTTTGGGTTCCGCAACAGGGGTCACATAGGCGCGCCCCACAAGTGCCACGATGATCGGTGCAATGACGGCGACAAACTGATTGATCGCGTCTTGCTGGTCTGCGGTCAGCGGCACGCCGAACGCTTTAAGCAGTGTGATGAGCGCGGCGATTACAGCCGTAATGATTGCCGTTGTCCAGAGCGGTTCGCTTCGCATATTAGCCTCCTAGTAAATGCAGAAAATCCCGAATGTAGGGTAGCCATGTGCCGATAGAGGTAAAGGCGAGGATGGCAAGCACAGCGCGGGCATAGATCATGATGTCACGCCGCCATAGCTGAATCTCGGCTATTGTGCCTTCGAGCTTGCCTGTGCGCTGCAAGAGACCCCTGATCTCCTTTTCATCGTCGCCGTAAACCACCAGCGTGATTCCATCCATGCGCGTGGACTGGATGTTTAGACGCTCGCCCTGTTGCGTAATCAGTCGCCCATGCTCGTCCACGCGTGCGCGGATGATTTCAACCTCGCGCTCTACTGTCATTGACTCGCCTTGTTGTCTGCCATGTCCGTGTACTGTGCAATACCGCCCAGCGCAGCCGCGTCGCGCTATACGATTTGTGTTTTCGCGGCTGCGTGGTCGATTGAGCAGCGTGCCGCCAAAAACAAAGGGGCCAAATCACCTGCACCTGTTACAGCGCAGACAATTTGGCCCCTTTGTATCGGGTAGCCTATGTGATTGTTGCCCTCCTGGGGGCTAGTACCCGTATGAAGGGCATCACGGCATGTAGAGCCGGCGTTCACCCCCAGGAGAGCATCCGTCCGCAGGTATTCCGAGCCGGTACTCCCGGCATCCTGCGATGCGTCGTTAGGTTTCCCACCCCCGGTGCAGCTTTAGCGTATCAAAGCCGGAACCAACAGTTTGACGACCGTCCCTGCACTCTAGGCCGTCCGCACACCCGCGGGTAGTGGCGGGAAAATCAAAATTGGGTATGGCGCATTGGGAAGGACTCGAACCCTCAACCGCTGGTTTTGGAGACCAGTGCTCTACCGTTGAGCTACCAATACGTGTAAGTTGTGCCGGGTCTAGGCTATCAACCCGGCGGGCGGGCATCCGGCATCACTTCTCGCTACTGCGAACAACCCCTATGTTCGCGGTCGCGGCGACCGAAGCTGAAGCACCTCCTGGCGAGACATTTAACACGACCTGACCGCCATTCGTCCGCACATAAGCGTACGCCTCGCGTATTAACGCGAAGATGGCAGTCAGGTCATCCGGTTTTTCTCTGGTGGGAGACACCCAATTGCTACCCATGCCCCGACAGTAGCACAGTCGTTCTGTGCATGTCAAGACCCCAAAATAAAAAGCCAACCCGCCGATTTGGGGGTCGGCGGGTTGGCATGTGAATTCACAGGGTACTGCTCGCGGAAACCTGGTATGCTGCCAGTTTAGCATGTCCGTTCTACGAAGGTCAATAGGCCAAAAGTCGTAAATGTCTGGCTATGCCACTTCTCGCATGGGTTGCCATTCCCAGAAGCCTTGACTACCTCGCGCTGGAATATTGGCGACAGGCTGCACGTTGGCGAGACGCCACGCAAAGCGGCCTGGTGTGTAGTCACCAAAGTGACGCTCAGCAGCACGAAATGGCATATACATTGTTTCCGTCCGGTAAACCTCTACCAATTCCACAGTGCAAACAATGCAGCCGTATGGCAACTCTTCGCCGTACCAACCAAACCCTGCCTCCTTCAACGCCGCATTAATCGGGCCATGCCAATCGCCTGGGTCGGCTTTGCGCTTTGCCGCGTGGATTGCTAGGGGCCCGCGATAGTTGGTGGCCCAACTGCGTGTTTCGTATCGTTTTGCGCCTATGGCAATCAACGTCGCCCACGGTTGCCAGAGTGTAATGGCTTTCATTGCGCGCTGCCCTCCTGTATCAATAGCATTTGGCCTGCTTCCTCCTGCCGCTTCTGTCGGCAGCGCCAGCACAACGGGTCGGCGCGGATCTCCTTAAGCTGCGCGGGCGTGGGCCGGTCGGTGAAAATTTCCACTGTCTCACGCTCACAGCTTGGGCAGGGCCACGACGCAACCCAGTCGCTTGATGTGAGTTCGCGGCGAGCGACAGTGATGGATAGCTCGGTCATGGGATTAGCTCCTTGCCCCCGTTGGCCCAGACATGGACTTGATAGCGCGTCCAGGCTAATTGCTTAATCTCCCCCGCCGCGGTGATCTCGCTGTGACCAGAGCCTTCGCGTGTTACCACCGAGCAGCTCCAGACCAGCCGCCCTTCCTTGTCGCGAATCGCTACATCAGCAAAACGTCGCCCCTTGCCCACTCCATATCGCCGCCCAATTTTGGCACGACGTATAAATTCCTGCTCGGTCATAGCGGATCGATTCCTATCTCTACGCAGCCGATGATCCACCGGCCCACCTCGGCAACCGTCGCCATAGCCTTGGCCTCCGCACGCAGTTGCGCCAACCTGCCGGTAGAATCGTGCCAGCAGGGCGCATTGATGACATAGCGCAAGTAGGCGATCACCAACGCCAGTTGATCTTCTCGCGGTGCCGGGAAGTTTTCCGGCTCTGCCTTGTGACAGATGTAGGCGAATATCGCATCGCCCAAGATGCCTGTCACCTCATTGCGCCAATAGAACGGTGTGCCAAGCGACAGATCGTATGTTGTTGGCATCTCAAATGCGAGTACGTGTTCCATTCCCTCCCCTATCTTTCCCCGGTCAGTGCCGGTAGTTTTTCTCGTACAGCATCGTGCCAGTAGGCACTTCCTGCGCCAATGATCTCCTGAGCCATGCGCTGACGCGTCTCTTCTATCTCCTTAACCAACGCGCGGATATGCTCTTCCGCGTCAATCACTTCTTCCAAGTTGCTAAACTGCCCCACCACCCGCGCCAGGGCTGCGCGGCTGTACTCGCAGGCCTCGAACGCTGCAATCAGGTCTGCGACCGTGGCATTGATGTCTACCGTGACCGACACGCCAACATACTCGGCACGGCTGCGGTAGTCCTGCCCGACGCTCGCGGACGCGTGCAGGTATTCGGGCCGGTGCTTCTCCCACTCATGGCGTTTGGTGCGCGAAATACGCAGGCGGCTTTCGTCGATAGCGGCTTCCACCACCTTCGCGACGCGGGCGTCGATCTTCCTATAATGCGCCACCGGCTGAAGCGCTGCGGCCACGCGCTGGGCGAGGGCGATCTCCCATTCGTGCTGGGCCTTAGCTGCGAGTAAATGCCTGCCCATCGCGTCCACATCGGCGGGGGTAATGTCCTGGTAATAGCTTCGTATGTACATGCTCATATCCTGTGGAGCCAGGCGTGAGCCCAGCCCCGCTCGTATTGCTCTGGGTTACGCGTGCGCGCCGTTGGACTGTACCGCCGCGGCCTGCTTCCGCTCAATACCCTTGATCAGCTTGGTCGCCTCGGTGGGCAGCAGCTCACGCGGGTTGCTGGTTGCGCCGGTCGTGACCGCTTTAACCAATTTGGGCAGTTGCTCCGCCCACCCCGCGCCGTAGAAGGCTTTGCCAAGCGCCTCTAGTTCCTCAAGCTGCTTGGCGCTGGCGCGCTCTGGCGTGCCGGGTTCCCACATGCTGTCGTCTGGGGCGCCGGTGGCAGGGTCTGTTTGCGCTGATTCAGTGTCAGATGCAGGTTCGCCGGTTTCGCCTTCGCCCTCATTTGAGCGACGATAGTGCTGTACGAGCATATTGGTGAGCTTGGCCTTTGCCTGTGCGGTAAATTGCCGGGTTTTGGGATCGTAGTCGGCCCAGCCTGTCGGCAAGGTATAGAGATACCTCCCCAGCCCAAACATGGCGCACGCTCTTTTCATCGCCTGGGCCTCAGCGACAGTCCCCCCAATTTCGGAGCGTTCGGATTCGCTGCTGCTTTCGCCTGTGCTGCTGCGCGTGATGCCCGCGATGGTCAATTTGCAGATGATCCGATTCTCGCCCCAGGGTTCGTAGGTGACAGACCAGTCGCCGCCACATACTTCGTCCAGGCGATTCATGTAGGCGCGGAGGTCTGCGTAGGCCAAAGCCAGCGCGCGCTCACCTTTGACCGCGCCGGGTTTCCATGACACATGCGAAGGATGGAAGGGCTTGGAAAGTGCTTTCAATAGGTCGTTCATTAGATGTCCTTCTATGCGTGATAGCGTATACGCATCCCACGATGATTTCAATAGGGCAGATCGTCGTCTGTGCTCGCCTGCGGGCCGGAGGCCACCGTCACAACGTCCCACTCACGCGGCTTGGGCACATAGGTCTGCCGTGCATGCTCGTTCCACCAGCCGCGGCGCTGAGCCCCACTGGTGCAGGCGTCAATCGGCTGGCGGCGTAGTCGCAGCAGGGTGCCGGTATAAAAATCGCTGGTGTCCTGCCAATCCGGGGAGGGGACGAAGATCACTTCACCGGATATGATCCGACCCACACCGACCAATTTGGGCTCATTCCTCGTCTCTGACGGAGCGTGGTTCATCGTTGACGGAGCGCAGCTCATCGTCGCCCCTCCTGTGCCAGCTTGGCCTTCTCTGCCTCACACCACTTCACCGCATCCTCGTGGCTGTCGTGGTACGATTTCACCACCTCATAGCCGTCCACCTTGACGACGGCACGCCAGGGACGTTCACCGCGCCACGGCACGATCTCGCTCGTAATACGACTGCTCTCCAGACCGCTCATGCTGCCACCTCGCTAAATCCATATTCTCCGGGATAGATGGTGATCGCTTGCGGGCGGGCTACCGCCATCTCTACGCAGTCGGTGAGGCCCGGCTTGCTGTCGGCTTCGCTGACATGCGCCAGAACCTCAGCCTCTGCCAGATCATACGCTGCGCGCTCATATTTGTTGGCGCACAATGCCCGCGGCTGATCCGCGTAGAACATGCGGCGGCCACGCCGATACCAGTAGGCAACGAGGCGAGACCTCATCGCATCCGGGGCCATGAGTTTAGCTCCGAGGCGGACAGCGGTAGAAGCTGCGGCTACGTAGGCGGCGAATTCGGTGCTGTAGTCGGGCTCGTCGAAGATCGTGTTGCCACCGGCATGGCGGGCGACGCAGTAGCGCGTGCCTTCCGGGAAGCGGCGTGTCTCAACATAGACGGTGACGAGGGATACGCGGGGCTTGCGGTGGAGGGTAGGAGTGATTATACTGCTCATGTTAAATCCTTTCGTGCTAACGGTGGGTTTTGACACTTGGGGCTGCCGGTGTTCGTAGCACTGGCAGCCCCGCTTCTTTACGTGGGCTAGTTTGCCGTCGGCTTGCGGCGCATTTCCCAGGCGACGCCGCTGCTCACGTCCAGAATTTCAACATCGTAATTGCCGCTGTTGGCGAGACGCGCAAAGCGGTCATAAGTGGGCTCGCTGACCATAATGCTCTGCGTGTGGCGGCGCGTAATGCTGTCGGTCGAAATGACCAGTTCGGGACGCCAGCCGCTCAGTGGGCCGCTGAAGGTGTAGGTCTTGCGTGGTTTCATCGTGTGTTCTCCTGTGTGCTAGTGCCCATCTTCGGGCATCCACTTGACTAATGTCAACTGTACATTGACAGTATAGCAAGTAACAACCCTATTGTCAACTGCCAAGTGACAATTTTGTACCTAATCTTGACAACTGATTGCATACGGTATATGATTGTCGCGTAATCACTACGACAGGAGGCTGTATGCTGACGCTAAAGAAGTTTAGAGTTTTGGAGTATGCAGAAAAAGCGGGGTACGGCAACCAGGGAGAGCTGGCCGACGCGATAGGCGTAAGCCGACAGTGGATGTCAACCTTACTCAATGGCAAGGCGACACCCACGACTGATCAGCTCGTTGCACTGAGCCAGTTGTTTGGCTGCCGGATCGACGACATTGCCGACTACCCAAAAGTAGCAGCCCTGGCGTTGACCGCGACATAGCGCGAAAAGGCGACCAGGGCTAGAATAGAAAAAGGCCCGCCGCGGAAACGGCAGACCCTTCTTCCGGCCCAAATCGCCTTTAGCATTTGAGCGTTATTGCTCCCATCATCGGCGTCCAGTCGCCAAACTTTCACCGATGATGGTCTACCTTAACAACCTAGCGCGGGGACAATGGTGTCCCCACCTTACACCCTCTAGCCGGTTGCGGTTTGTGACTTGTCCCGCAACCGCGTAGCTCTTTCGAGCTTGTTAACATAAAGTACGGGACCAGCCCACGCCACAATCTTTCGACTGTGACGTTCCCCCGAAGAGCTGTATCCCGTTGCTACAAGATAACACAGATTTGGGGCGCATGTTATACGCCTACACTACGCATACCTGACATTTTGCGTATAAATTATACGGAATCATACGCAAACAGTACGCTACTACACGGCATTGGCAAAGACATCGGGCGCTATCAACCTTCGTCGGGTTGGGCGAAGAGTTGGCGTAACAACTGCTTGGCGCGCTGTGCTGCCTTGCCTCGATGGCTTATCTCGTTTTTGAGCGCCGGTGCGATCTGGGCCAACGTTGCCTGGTAGCCGGGCAGATAAAAGATCGGATCATAGCCAAAGCCATGCTCGCCCGCGGGCTGGTCGGTAATGATGCCTTCCAGAGTATCATCCACGGTATAGAGTTCGCCGTTGGGCAGCGCCAGCGCCACCACACAGCGAAAGCGCGCCGTCCAACTTGGGCGTGGATGGGCGCGCAGTTCCTCCAGCAAAAGCAAGTAGCGATCACGCTCGCTTAGCCCTGGCCCACCGTAGCGTGCAGAGTAAACGCCGGGTCGTCCGTCCAGGGCGTCCACTTCCAGCCCGCTGTCATCTGACCATGTGCATAAACCGCTGAGTTCTGCATAGGCGCGCGCCTTGAGGATGGCGTTTTCGGCAAAGGTGGTACCCGTCTCTTCGACATCCTGGGTAATGCCAACGGCGTCTAGGTTGATCACAGCCAGACCGAGGTCGGTGAGCAGCTCGCGATATTCGCGCACTTTGCCCTGATTGTGGGTGGCGACAAGCAGTTTTTTCATAGGCATTTGGGCTGATCCGTTTTAGGTAATTTCTAGTGGGCGATCTTTATTGGGAATCGTTCCTGTGATACCATGCACAGAGATGAATAAAGCCATGCAGTTCAGCTAGAGAAGAAAGCACATGGTCGAATCATACCACCCACTGCGGATTTTCACGGGGTCTGCTCACCCGGAGTTGGCACGTGAAATAGCGTCCATCCTGAATGTGAGTTTGGGACGGTCCACCACACGTCGTATGCCCGACAGTGAAATTCATGTCATGTTGGATGAAGTTGTGCGCGATCAGGATATATTCATTATCCAGCCCTGCTCCGAACCTGTTAACGACAACCTCATGGAACTGATGCTCTATCTGGATGCTTTGCGGCGCGCCAGTACGCACAGCGTGAGCGTGGTCATCCCCTACTTTCCCTATGCTCGTCAGGAGCGTATGGCACAGGGGCGTGAGGCGATTAGCGCGCGCGTGGTGGCGAATATGCTGGAGTGCCAGGGTGCTCGGCGCGTGATCTTTGTCGATATTCACAACCGGGCGATTCAGGGCTTTTTCAACATCCCTGTTGACCCGTTGAGCGCGGTGCCACTGTTGGCGGATTATTTCCGCAAGCCGGAGTATGCCAATGCCGCGCTGGTCAGCCCCGATGTGGGGCGGGCAAGCATGGCGGGCAAGTATGCTGAACTGCTCAACTTGCCCCTGGTGGTGATGCACAAACGACGCACAAGCTTTAGTTCGACCGAGACGACGCATGTCGTCGGCGATATTGAGGGGCGGCGACCGATTATCATTGATGATGTGATGGCGGGGGGCAGCGTTCTTAAACAGATCGATGCGCTCTATGACCAGGGGGCGCAGGGCAAAGCCTGTTTTGCCATTACGCACCCGGTCTTGCTGCCAACGGCGCTCAAGCGGCTGGATGAAGATGAGCGGATCGAAAAGCTGGTGGTGACAAACACCATTCCGCTGACGCCGGAGAAGCAGCACCCGAAGGTCGAGGTGCTCTCCATTGCGCCACTCTTGGCGGACATCATCTTGAGTATTTATCGCGGGGCGAGCATTTCCGAACGATTGATCTTAGGGTAGCCTGAGAGCCTATCCTGGAGAGGAATTTGGCTCGACCAGGAACATCATCAGGAGAAGAAGGAGACTTTGATGTTTGGTCGATTGCAACGACCGGAAGCGGATGTGATTGAGGTGATTATCGGCCCGCGTGCCTCCTTTGCGGGTGATCTGCGTAGCGATACCAGCATCCGTATTGATGGGGTGATCGACGGTGGGCGTCTTGAAACTCCTGTGAATGTCATTTTGACCGAGACTGCGCGCGTGCAGTGTGATATCTATGCCAAGACGGTCAGTATCCGCGGCATCTTCCGCGGGGTGATTCGCGCGGATCGCGTCGAGCTGCTCAAGGGGAGCCAGGTCTTTGGCGCGCTGCATGTCAACAGTTTTTATATGGATGATGGCGTGCTGCTGCGCGCCGAAGTAGACATCCAGGGCGCGACCCAAGAGGAATTGTCGCAACTGCCGCGGCCCGATGTCTCGGCTTCAATTCCTGTGATCTCGCCCACGCGGCCCCCAACACCCTAACCAGCATGAATGATCAAGCGTTCCCTATCAAGAGGTGATCCCCGACGATGCTTTGGCTTATGGCCCTGATTGGGGCAGTACTCGGCTATTTACTCGGCTCCATTCCGGTGGGTTTGTGGGTCTGTCAGCTTTATGGGGTCGATATTCGCACTGTGGGCAGTGGGCGCACAGGCGGCACGAATGCGTGGCGCGCGGCAGGGCTCAAGGCGGCGATCCCGACGATACTGGGCGACGCGCTGAAAGGCGCGGTCGCCATTTGGCTGATTACATGGCTCTTTGGCCTGCTCATCCCCGAACCGGCAACGATGACCATTGACGAAGCGGTGGCGCGTGAGTCGGCGCTGCGGCTGGCGCAATCGCTGGCGGGTGGCTTTGCCGTGGTTGGGCATATTTGGTCATTCCTGTTGGGTTTCAAGGGGGGCGCAGGCGGCATCACCGGCGCAGCCACGACGATGGCGCTCTATCCGCCTGTGGGGGGAATGGTCTGGCTGATTGGCATCTTGCTCTTTTGGTGGAGCCGCATGGCTTCGCTGGCTACCTTTGGAGTGGGGGCAAGCACCTTTGCTATCTTCCTAATGTTGGCTGTGGTCGAAGATTGGGCTACCTCTTGGCCCTATGTTGTCTATGGGCTGATTACGCTGATCTCGGTGATTGTGGCGTTGCGTCCCAATCGCGAGAAGCTGAAGGAAGGTAAAGAGCGCGTCGTCTCCTTGTGGTGATGACTGATCTGTACACTTGATTTGTATAGATGTAACTTCTAGCGTGGTGTAGACGGGAACCTGTCTGTTGGTTCCCGTTTTTTATTGGCGCGCCGCCGGAGGAGAATAGGCATCTATGGACTTTGTGATTGATTTGAAAGCAGCACTGAGAGTGATACTGCTCCTTTTGGGAGTGAGGGGAGAAGTCTAGCGCTCATTGTAGGGAACTCACTATACGTTTTGCGCATAAGAGTTGCATAATCACTCATGGTTCTATCCATGGGCAGAGAGTGTAGATAGAGAGTGCCGCCTGATGGATTGACGCCGCCGGGCGGTTTGCGTTTGCCCAGACAGTCGAGTAAAGTAACGCTCTCATGAGGACATGATGTGTCCTGGAACGATAGCATGCAGACGGGAATCATTGTATGAATGGAACGGCGGACCCGAACGCCAGGGTAGTAATCTCCTGTCGTAACGTTTGGAAGGTGTTTGGCGCACAACCTAAATCGTTGGCAGATTTGTTGGCGGCGCAGATGTCCGCAACGGAGACTCAGAAGCTCCCGAAACATGCGCTTCCCTCGAAAGAGGAGCTTTTGGCCGCGGGCAGTGTGGTGGCAGTGCGTGATGTTTCGTTTGATGTGGTGGAGGGCGAAACCTTTGTCGTCATGGGGCTTTCGGGCAGTGGCAAATCTACGCTGCTGCGCTGTTTGCCACGGCTGATTGAGCCAACCGTGGGGCAGGTTTGGGTGGACGGTGTGGACGTGACCCAGGCAGACCGGCGACGGCTGCGCGAACTGCGCCGTCACAGAATGAGCATGGTCTTTCAGAATTTTGGCCTCTTTCCCCATCGCCGCGTGATCGACAACGTGGCCTATGGGCTGGAGATTCAAGGTGTGCGCCGCGCTGAACGAACGGCGCGGGCGCGCGAAGTGTTGGAACTGGTCAACCTCAGCGGGTGGGAGAATCATTATCCAGGGCAGTTGAGCGGTGGGATGCAGCAGCGGGTGGGGCTGGCGAGGGCGTTGGCAGTAGACCCGGCGATTCTGCTCTTTGACGAGCCATTTAGCGCGCTCGACCCGGTGATTCGCCGCGAGATGCAGGATGAACTGCTGCGGCTGGAATTGCACATGGCAAAGACCCTGGTCTTTATTACGCATGATTTTGTCGAGGCGATTAAGCTGGGCAGCCGGATTGCGATTATGCGCGATGGCGCATTCGTCCAGGTGGGAACTCCCGAAGAGATTGTCCTGCATCCTGCTGATGCGTATGTGGCCGAATTTACCCAAGATGTACCGAAGGCGAAGGTCTTGACTGCACGCACGATCATGCGCCCGGTGAATGGCACAACAGGTGAGCAGATGGGCAATCTTTCAATTTTGCCTTCGGCCAAACTCGATGAGATGATTCCAATTCTGGCTGCCACAGACCAGATCTTTCCCGTGGTCGATGAACAGGAGCGTTTGTTGGGATGTATAGACCGGCAGGCGATCATGTGGGCGTTGAGTCCTACGGGTGGGCGTCCTGAGTGGCAGGGGCTGCCCGCATGACGACACTGAGCCGCTCCCTGTCGCCACAGCCAACGCGCACCTTGCCGCAGACATTGGCGCGCCGTGGGATTGTGGCGGCTCTAATCTTTGCGGCAGCCCTGTTGTTCTCGATTTTTCTGGCAGTGGGCACATTTCCCGAAGCGTGGAACCTGGGTTTGCGCGGCCCCGTCGACCAATTCGGGCGGTGGGTGATTGGCAACCGGGCTACGCATCCTCTCTTTGTTTATGGTTTTACGCCCTTTAGCTCTTTTATCGATGGGCTGTTGCGGCTTACAGAGACATTCTTGCTAGGGCTGCCCTGGTCTGTGCTGGTCGTGGCTGTGGCGCTGATTGCCTATCGTGCGCGCGGTCTGCTGCTGGCACTCTTGAGCGCGGTCGCGCTGCTGCTCATGGCCGCGGTGGGACTGTGGGAGCAGAGCCTACAAACGTTGGCATTGATGGGGGCATCGGTGCTGTTGGCGCTGTTGCTGGGGCTGCCACTGGGCGTTTGGGCAGCGCGCTCGCCGCGGGTAGATGCACTGCTGCGCCCGATTTTGGATGCTATGCAGACCATGCCCGCCTTTGTCTATTTAATACCCGTCTTGCTCTTTTTTGGCGTGGCACGCGTCCCTAGCGTCGTTGCTACCGTGATCTATGCGCTGCCTCCTGCTATCCGCTTTACCGCCAGCGGCATCCGCCAGGTACCCGCATCTGCGGTAGAGGCGGCAGATTCTTTTGGCTCAACTTCCTATCAAAAGCTGTGGAAGGTGCAATTGCCGTTGGCGCTACCCGCGGTGCTGGCAGGGGTCAACCAGACGATTATGATGGCGCTAAGTATGGTGGTGATTGCGGCGCTGGTGGGCGCGGGAGGTTTGGGCCGCGAGGTTTTGGTGGCGCTGCAACGGCTCAATGTGGGACAGGCACTAGAGGCTGGGCTGGCAATTGTCCTGCTGGCTGTCCTGCTGGATCGCATCAGCGCCGGTTTTTATCATGAGCGCCGGAAAGCGTTGGCAGGCAAAGGCAAGAGCGTTGCGCCCAAGAGCCACTTGCTGCCATCTTGGCTACACAATTATCTGTATTGGGCAGGAGCCTTGCTGCTTCTGTTGGCGATCATGGCGCTGGCGCGCACTGTTCCGCTGCTTTCCATTTGGCCGGAGACATGGCAGTTATCGATACGCGAGCCGGTGGACGCAGCTGTGCGCTGGATGCGCGACAATCTGTACCAGATCGGCGATCTCCCCATCGGCACTGGCCCGATGAGTGATTTCTTTGTGCGGTCGGCGCTCAATCCGCTGCGCGATGGGCTGTTGGTCGCGCCCTGGTTGGTGGTGACGGTGGGGATCGGGCTGGTGGGTTATTTGGCGGCGGGGCCGCGGCTGGGCATTTTTTGCGCCGCTGCTATCGCGTTGACCGGGTTGCTGGGGCTTTGGCAAGCGACGCTGGACACCTTGAGCCAGGTGCTGGTAGCCGTGGTGCTGGCATTGGTGATTGGTTTGCCGTTGGGAATTTGGGCAGCGCACAACGACCGAGTACGCGCTTGGTTGATGTCCGTGTTAGACTTATTGCAGACCATTCCGGTCTTTGTCTATCTCGTACCCGTGATTATGCTCTTTCATGTGGGGCGCGTGCCGGGGGTGATTGCATCGGTGCTCTATGCTGTACCGCCGATGATCCGGCTGACCGACTTGGGGCTGCGCCAAGTGGCTCCCGCTGCCGTGGAAGCTGCCGATGCCTTTGGTTCCTCTCCGTGGCAGCGACTCGTCAAGGTGCAGTTGCCCCTTGCCATGCCTTCGATCATTTTGGGCGTCAACCAGACGGTCATGCTGGTGCTGGCGATGGTCATTATCGCCGGGCTTGTGGGGGGTGGCGCGTTGGGCTTTGAGGCGGTGACGGGGTTGGCAAAGAGCGAATTAGGACGTGGTGTGGAAGCTGGTTTGGCAATCGTGATCCTGGCAATGATTTTGGATCGTATCACGCAGGCGTGGTCGCGCAGTTGGCTCATCTAATGAATAAGCCCTTCATAAGAGTCGCACATCTGCTTCAAATGAGTATGCTGCCCATTTGTGTGGCTTTTCAAAGGTCTGCCCATAGGGGCGCACTAGCTTTGCTGGGAGAGAACGCATGGAACAGGATGTAAAAGCCGCTGCGCGCAGGCTGATTGCACGCATGTCGCAGATGGCGACGCGAGAAGATGAACCCGCGGCAGACGTGGTTCATTATCAAAGCCTGCTCGCGCAGTTGGCCCTGGCGCAATTAGCGCTGACCTATCCCCAGGCAGTGTTGGGCCCATGCGTGGCTGATGGTACCCCGATGCATTTTGTGGCGGGTGAAGATGGGCTATATGTGCGCTGTAGCGCCGACCCCAGCCACGGATTTAAGGTGGCGTCACTTTGAGCTTGCCCACTACAAAACAAACAGGACAGCCGTGAGGCTGTCCCATTTATGATCCTGAATTGTAAAGCTGTGATCGAGTGCGCGATTACGGCAGCCATTCCTTCCATCGTACTTCACTCACATCAAGCCATTCGCGGGCCGCGTCATCCACGCTCTTGCCATCCAACTCCACCGCGGCGATCATGCTAATTTGATCGTCGGTTGTATAGTTGATGTTTTTGAGCAGCGTATAGGCATCCGGCGCGGCGTCCGCCAGCCCACTCCAGAAAATTTTGAAGAGTTCATCGGTGGGGTAGTCACAGTCGATGCCGCCACTCTCGGCCTGGGCATAACATTCGTCGCTGTAGGGTGGGAGCTTGACTTCGCTTAATGCGTACTTGGCGTGGATGGAGTGGGGCGTCCAGAAGTAAAAAAGCAGCGGGTCTTTACGGCTGTACGCTGCATCGAGCGCGGCCAGGAGCGCTTCTTCTGATCCTGCCGTGACAATCTGGAAGTCCAGTCCCAGGTTGGCGATGATGTCGTCTTCGTATTGTGTCCAACTGGGATCACCGGTCAGGAACTGCCCCTTCGTACCCGTTTCAGCGGTGGAGAAGAGAGCCGCGGCCTCTGGTGTTGCCAGCCCTTCCCAAGTGGCAAACTCAGGATGATCCTCTAGCAAGTAGCTGGGAATATACCAGCCGATCTTGCCCACGGGGCCTAATGGCCCGCCATTTTCTACCAATCCCTGATTGTCAATATATTCAGCTATGTTATCGGCGTGACCCGAAGGCCATACCTCCAGGCTGGCATGCTGTTCACCTGCGGCGATGGCGGGCCACTGTACGCTTTCGCCGAGGGTTGTCACTTCAACGGGATAGCCTAGCTGCTCCTCCAGCAAGATGCGTGCCACAGCGACATTCAGCGCCGAAGCCGACCAGGGGTTTTCGACCAGCTTGATCACCGGCTTATCATTGCTGTTGCTGCTCCCCCCTGAACTGCTACCAGAGGATGGACTGGCGGTTGCTCCGCTATTGGTGGGAGCAGCACATGCGGCCAGCGCTACGACGATCAGTGCCATGAACAGCCGCGCGAGGCTCTGCATTTTTGGTTGCATCTCAAACTCCTTTGTCTGTCGCGTCCAATGAGAGTGGCTGCCCTTGTCCAGGCAGCCACTTTAGGAGTATAGCATGGGGGAGAATGCACGCCAAGTGAGACTACTGGGCGCGTACCATGTTGGGTGGAGTTTGACGCAGTAAGGCCAGTGCCATGCCAACGATGAGCGCAACAACACCGAGCAACCACGCATAGGCGGTCAGGGTCAGCATATCGGGGGCAAGTACAGGCTGGCCGCGCATGGCTTGCCAGGTGAGCAGCACAATCCAGCCGAAGTAGGCAAGCCCACCGGTGGCGACAAGCGCAAGCCGCTGGCGTTGGTTCAGCGTGCGGCGGCGGCTCAGCGCGAAGGCGAGCAGGGGGAGGGCTTGCATGCCGTGGAGCCCAACAAAGTGTGGCACGCGCAAGTCACCTCCCACTGTGCTCCATCCCAGGATGGGCAGCCCAGGCCCGCCGTCTTCCACACCGACACTATGAGCGCCAAAGGCAGCCGGTCGTTGATCCGCCGCCATCTGCGCGCGCTGGGCTGCTGAAGGTGTGCTGGTCATGATGATCGCGACGATCATCCCCACGAAGGAGAGAAAAACGCCAAAGCGCAGGCCCCAGGCAATTACAGGATCGGGCAGCCGTTGGAAGAGTAGCCAAATGCCCAAGAGCAAGTTCATCAGGGAGACAAAGACAATTGTCACGCCCATAGCACCAAAGACCGCTGCGTCAAAGGACGTTGCCTGGTTGTAATGACTTGGCACACCCCGAATGGCTTGGCCCGTGATCAATACGATTTCGATCAGCAGCCCCAAAGCGGTGACATTGCCAAGCAGATGGACCCACCACCGGCGTCTTTGCGCTAGGGTCATCAGCCAGAGAAAAGTGCCCAAGTAGATGGCGATGGAGACGACGAACTTGAGCGGCTTGACAAAGGCGGGCGCGTTGGTGATGAGCCTCGGGTCAACAATGGCGGCAATCAGGTAGATGGGGATCGCCACAACGTGAAGAAGGAGTACGCTGGTTACAAACCAGTTAAAGTCCCACATCCGGCTGAGCCAACTCCGCAATGGCGGGTGGGATGTGCTGTTTGTGTCCGAAAGGAAGGAGTTTGCAGTGGTCATAATTTGCCCTCGCAGCAAGGTGAAAATAGGATGCGAAAATTGGACGAGATACAGGCGGGGGATCAAACAACACGGTCAAACAACACGATCAAGTAGTACGGCGCAACAGAAGACGCAAGCCCAGATAGAACAACAAACCCAGCGGGCCAAACATCAGCACAAAAAAGAGAATGGGTGAGACGAGCCAGGCGCTAAAACCGTGTGTGCGGCTGTCGAGATAGGCCCATCGCCCCACGAAGAGGTCAAAGGCAAGAAAGTGTACCCAACCAATCGTTGCACCGGCAGGTGTGCCTAACAGCGTCGCAATAGAGCCCAATGCGGGGCTGGCGAGTTCACCCAAGAGACCAAAGAAGTTGGGCAGAACCAGGAT
This sequence comes from Caldilineaceae bacterium, assembly GCA_020846635.1. Taxonomy (GTDB): domain Bacteria; phylum Chloroflexota; class Anaerolineae; order Caldilineales; family Caldilineaceae; genus QEUY01. The sequence goes on along the minus strand of JADLDO010000043.1, from coordinate 12,694 downwards.
GGCATAGAGCAGCGCGGCAGGCACAGTTGTCCACAACGACGCCATGATCCGCTGCGTCCAGCGCCAATGGGGCAGTAGGATCATGAGCAGCCAAAAGGGCATGACGAGTAAGTTGCTAAGTTGAAAGACGGTCTCCATTCTTGCCTCCCGGAAAGAGTACGTGAAAAGGTTGAATAAGTTTCGAGCCTCGTTCATGTATTGAACAATGTTCGGTAGAGGCCAAAAAAAGAGACGGGACTTAGGGTCCCATTCCTCTGACAAATGCGGCGAGCATCAGCCGATCCGCGCGGTCAAAATCTGCTTTCATCTGGTCTAGGTAGGTGATACGCAGCATCGCCGCGCCATGCACGACGGCCCAAAAGGCATAGGCTGTTTCCAGCAGCCCCAAACCCGCCAAGAAATGGATCTTACCCGCTTGGACGGCACGAGAAACACCCCCCAGGAGAACAGGGAACGACGAGTCTTGGTCCGTCATTTCCTCTGGTGGGCCCCCCGCAGCCTCTCCTTCAAACGCGGGGCGCGCACTGGTTGTCGTAAAGATGAGCAGGAAATAGTCTGGATTTTGAATGGCAAAGTGAATATAGGCGAGCCCCAATTCAACCATATATTCATCAGGTGGCAATGTCAGCGGAACTTGATGCATATAGCGCTTGAGCGTGCGATGGCCCTCCAAACAGAGCGCTCCGATGATCTCTTCCTTGCTGCCAAAGTACTCGTAAAGACCGGCTGGGCTGTAGTCGATTCGGTCGGCAATGGCGCGTATGGAGAGTTTGTCGGCTCCGCCTTCCGCAACGATGGCGCGTGCGGCTTCGAGGATGGCTTGTTGGGTGCGCTGGTAGCGCCGTTCACGCGGGCTGAGTTCTTCGTCGGTCACAGGATGGCCTTGATTCCGTTAGATGATAAGATTTCGAACAACGTTCGGATTGTAGCATGAGGTTTGGAGGATGTCAAGTGTTCGAAGAAGATTGGTGATCTCATGTTGGGGACAAAGTGGTTGCTCTTAGAATCGGGGAGAAGTCTCGCGCAGAGCCACGGAGTATGCAGAGGAACCTTTGTTTCTGCGTACTCCGCGGCTCTGCGTGAGCTATTCTCTGGCTTACATCCCAAAATCGAAATGCAGCCAGAGAGTTGGGTGGCAAGAAGGGTGTGACTAGGCTTGTGAACTGCGAATGGCGGCTTGCGCAGCGGCGAGACGGGCGATAGGCACGCGGAAGGGGGAGCAGCTTACGTAGTCCACGCCGACACGATTGAAGAAGGCAATGCTGCGCGGGTTTCCCCCATGCTCGCCGCAAATGCCTGTCTTGAGTTGCGGATTGGTGGCGCGACCACGTTCGACGCCTAGCTGGATCAGTTGGCCTACCCCTTCTTCGTCGATCACCTGGAAGGGATCGTCGGGCAACACCTTGTGTACGATGTAGCTGGGCAGGAAGTGCGCGCTATCGTCGCGGCTCATGCCGAGCGTGGTTTGGGTGAGGTCATTGGTGCCAAAGCTGAAGAAATCGGCATGTTGGGCAATACGGTCTGCCACCAGTGCCGCGCGTGGTAATTCGATCATCGTGCCGACTTTGTAGTCGAGGGTGAGACCATGCGCGCCCGTTACTTCGCGCGCGACGCGATGAATGATTTCGCTCTGGTTGAGCAGTTCAACGCTTGTCGCCACAAGCGGAACCATGATCTCTAGCAGCACTTCGATCCCCTCCGATTTTACGGTACAGGCAGCTTCGAATATCGCCCGTACTTGCATCTCTGTGACCTCTGGGTAGACCAGCCCCAAGCGGCAACCGCGATGGCCCAACATAGGATTCACTTCTCGCAGCCTGTCTACTTGGCGCAGGAGGGTCTCACGCTCTGAAATCTGGGAGATGAGTTGGGCGACATGGCTCATGCTCTGCGAATGCTGCAAGAGCGTAAAACGCAGTTCGGTGATTTCTGTGACGAGATCCTCGCGGCTGGGCAAAAACTCGTGCAGCGGCGGATCGAGCAGACGAATGGTGACAGGCAGCCTGTCCATGACGCGGAAGATCGCCATGAAGTCCTGCTGCTGGAGGGGGAGGATTTTTTCGAGTGCCTGGACGCGCTCTGCCCAGTTCTCTGCCAAGATCATCTGGCGCATGGGTTCAAGCCGTTCCTCATCGAAGAACATATGTTCTGTGCGGGAAAGGCCGATTCCCTCCGCACCAAACGAGCGCGCCATCTTGGCATCAGCAGCGGTGTCGGCATTGGCGCGCACGCGCAAGGTGCGTCGTTCGTCGGCCCATGCGAGCAATTGCAGCAAATCGTCATGAAACTCCGGTTCGCTGGTGGGGACTTTGCCCAGAAAGACGCGGCCCGTTGAGCCATCCACCGTGATCCAAGCACCTTTGCGTACAACATGTTCGCCAATCCGCAGGCATTCTTGGTGGGGGTCAATTTCAATGCTGCCCGCACCTGCTACACAGGGTTTGCCCATGCCGCGGGCGACTACGGCGGCGTGGCTGGTCATGCCACCGCGCACCGTCAGGACAGCCTGTGCGCCGACCATGCCGTGGAAATCTTCGGGGCTGGTCTCGTGGCGTACGAGTACAAAAGGCTCTGCGTCAGAGTCCTGCGCTAGCTTTTCTGCCTCGTCGGGGTCCAGTATAACTATGCCCGCGGCCGCGCCAGGGCTGGCAGGCAGCCCCGTAGTGAGAACAATGGCCTCTGCATCGGGCGCGACGGTGGGATGCAGCAGTTGTTCAAGCTGGTCTGGCTCGATGCGTAGAATCGCTGTGGATTGGTCGATCAGGCCTTCCGTCACCATGTCAACGGCGATCCGCACCGCGGCAGCACCCGTGCGTTTGCCCGAACGGGTTTGCAGAAGCCAGAGCTTGCCCCACTCGATGGTGAACTCGATATCTTGCATGTCGCGGTAGTGGCGTTCGAGGCTCTGTGTAATTTCGTCCAGTTGTGCTGCTACTTGGGGTAATTCTTGTGCAAGTTCTTTGATGTATTTGGGCGTACGTGTCCCGGCGACGACATCTTCCCCCTGCGCATTGAGTAGGTACTCGCCATAGAGGGAGCGTTCGCCGGTGGAGGGGTTGCGGGTAAAGGCGACGCCCGTTCCGCTTTCCCAGTTTAGATTGCCAAAGACCATCGCCTGCACGGTGACTGCTGTCCCCAATTCATCGGCGATGCGATAGACACGGCGATAATCCACGGCGCGCCGCCCCATCCAAGAATCAAAGACCGCCGAGATCGCCATGCGCAGCTGGCTATGGGGGTCTTGGGGGAAAGGCTGTCCATGCTGTTCGGCAAAAATGATACGCTTATAGGCTTCGATGACCTCTTCCAACTGGGTTTCGCTGAGGTCTGTGTCGCGGCCTCCCTGGGTGTGGATTTTGGTGCGTTCGAGCACACGGTCAAATTTGGCGCTATCCACCCCCATGACAATATGACCAAACATGGCGATGAAGCGCCGGTAGGCATCCAGCGCAAAGCGCCGTTCACCCGTCAGTGCAGCCAGCCCCTCTGTTGTTTCGTCGTTGAGGCCCAAATTAAGTACGGTATCCATCATGCCGGGCATGGAGATGGCGGCTCCTGAACGGACGGAGATGAGGAGGGGATTTTCGGGCGCGCCGAATCTCTTGCCGGTTTGCTCTTCCAAGCTGTGCAGGGCTATCGTTGCTTGCGTCCACATGCCTTCGGGGAATTGGCGCTCATTGGCATAGTAGGCGTTACATGCTTCAGTGGTGATAGCAAAACCAGGGGGTACGGGCAAGCCGGCTTGGATCATCTCGGAGACGCCTGCGCCTTTGCCGCCGAACAACGTTCGCATATCACCGTTGCCCTCAGTTAGGAGATAGACCCACTTGTAGTTCCGATCATACGGGTTCATGAAGCATCCTCATGTTCGTGTGTTCATCGGGAATGTAGAGCAGATGTACGTGTACTATTCGATTAAGCGTCTGTTTGGATGGGGGTATTGGGTGTAACCGTTACAGAGCAAGTACCTGCTGAGGGTGTAGGTACTCTTGGTGAATGGCTCCAACAGTGGCATGAATTGTGAAAGCTGAAGTATGGTATCGCAATACCCCAGGGATGCTCCAAATTCAACTGTGCCTAAATTCACAATTAAACGTTTTAAGTGGATTGCAGGGGATTTCTGTCTTTACTCATCCTGATTGACCCTCCTGGAAGCGGCCCAGAGGGCTCCCTAACTTCCGGGAGGATGGTTACGACAGGTAATAGGAAGACAAAAACAGCAGTGGCCTATCGCATACGCTCGACAGGCCACTGCTGTTTTGGACAGGAGGAGGATTGAGTTAGACAAGCTGGCGCACGCCGGGTGCAGTCGCCCCTTCACGATCCAGGGGAATATCGGAACGCCAGCGCGAGTTAGTGATGATCTTCTCCAGGTTGCAACGATCCCTATACTTGGCGGCAACATCAATGACTTCGCTCAACAGCCCTTCGTTGAGGGTGATGGGGTTGAGGCCCAACGCCAAGAATTGATCGTTGCGTACCAGCAGTTCGTTTTCGGCAGATTCATTGCGCGGGTTGATATAATAGCGCACCTCTGCCCCCGTGAGGCGGGAAACCAAGTCAGCCAGTTCGCGCACGCGGTGGGTTTCGGTCACTTGATTGAAGATTTTGACCCGCTCACCGGCTGCGGGTGGGTTGGTAATGGCAAGTTCCAGGCAGCAGACAGAGTCGCGCAGGTGGATAAAGGCGCGCGTTTGGCCGCCTGTGCCATAGACCGTCAATGGATGGCCCACAGCAGCCTCGACCAGGAAGCGGTTGAGGACTGTGCCATAATCGCCTTCATAGTCAAAGCGGTTGATCAGCGCCGGATGCATCAAAGTCTCTTCAGTATTCGTGCCCCACACAACACCCTGGTGCAGGTCGGTGATACGCACGCCATCATTCTTATTGTAATAGTAGAAGAGCATCGCATCTAGCGTCTTGGTCATGTGATAGATGCTGCCGGGGTGGGGTGGGTAGAGGACTTCGAGGTTCTGGTCTGTGCCGCGAACGTCTACCTTGACGTTGAGATAGCCCTCTGGAATGGTCATGCCCGCGGTGCCATAGCCATAGACGCCCATCGTGCCCAGGTGTACGAGATGGACATCGACGCCTGCATCGACAATGGCACACAGGACATTATGAGTGCCGTTGATGTTGTTGTTGACGGTATACCGTTTGTGCTTTGGCGTCTTCATCGAGTAGGGCGCGGCGCGCTGCTCGCCAAAGTGGACAATGGTCTGGGGCTTGAGTTCGGCAATCAACTCGCGCAGTTCGAAATAGTCGTTGGCAAGATCAAGGTTGCGGAAATTGATGGTCTTGCCGGAGACTTCTTTCCAGGCAGCCAGACGATGCTCGATTGTCTCAATGGGTGTTAGTGATTGGCAACCTAGCTCCACATCGATTTTGCGCCGTGAGAGATTGTCAACAATGGTGACGTTGTAGCCGTCGTTGGAGAGCCGTAGACTGGTGGGCCAGCCACAAAAGCCGTCGCCGCCCAAGACAATGATGTTACCCTTCTCCTGCATATGGAAGTCTCCTTATATAAAGACAAAGGTGCGTGCATCTATAGTACATATACCGATAGCCGGAGTATCTCTATTTTACACCGTAGAGCATACTTGATCCAGACACGGACACCAAATATAACAACGAGTCGCCAACAATGTAGCTTTCACTCAAGAATGTATCTTTTGCCCAAGATCGATCTTGAGCGCGTACCCGCCTGTGCTAAAATGATTTGGACATAGCGCGCTAGGTGGCATTTTTTTGAAAGCAGATTTTTGTCAACCGTCTCCGTGATTGTATTCATGATTCTAGATTACTCTAGGCTGATTGCTCTAGCTATCTGCCCTATAACGGCAGGTGACGATTGTTCGTTCCGCGCTTTTGGGCGCAAGGAAGCATTATGAAGCAGGCTGATGGAAGACCTCTGCGGATTGCGGTCTTCACCGAAACATTTTTGCCCAAGATTGATGGGATTGTCAGCATCTTGACCTTGATGCTGCGCCGTCTCAACGAGTTGGGTCACCAGGTCATTCTTTTTGGGCCATCGGGAGGGCCTAAAGAGTACGCAGGCGCTGAGATTGTCGGGGTGGGTGGGCCACCGCTGCCCTTTTATCCCGAATTGCGCGTGAATGTGCCACGTCCTTTTGTCTGGCGCAGGGTGCGCGATTTCCGTCCAGATGTTGTGCATGTGGTCAATCCTTTCTTCCTCGGCCCCTTCGGCTTGATGTTTGCGCGCTGGCTGGGAGCCCCTACGCTTGCTTCATTCCACACCGATTTGGCCCGCTATGCGCACGCCTATGGCTATGGGTTTATTGCGCCCGCGCTCTGGGCCTATATGCGTAACATCCACAACCGCGCCGATGTCAATCTCTGTACCTCTACGGCGATTCGCAAGGATTTGATTGACAATGGCTTCAAGCGAGTGCGCTGGTGGAAGCGCGGGATTGACACCGAACTTTTCACCCCTGGCCCGCGCGATGAAGCCATGCGTGCTCGCCTGACGGGTGGGCATCCCAACGATTTCCTGGTGATCAATGTAGGTCGACAGTCGCCGGAGAAGGGGCTGAAACCGCTGCGCGAACATCTCTTTCGCCAACGAGGTGTGCGTTTGGCGATGGTGGGGGGTGGCCCCAGCCATGAGGACTTGAAAGAGCATTTTCGGGGTACGCCGACCGTCTTTCCCGGCTATTTGCGGGGTGAGGAACTGGTCGAGGCCTATCGTTCAGCCGATGCCTTTATCTTCCCTTCCACGACGGAGACTTTTGGTTTGGTGGCGCTGGAGGCGATGGCCTGCCGCGTGCCGGTGATTGCGGCGCACAGTGGGGGCGTTGTAGATACGGTGGTCGATGGGGTGAACGGGCTTTTCTTTGACCCGGCCAAGCCGGCGGAGATGGGGGAGTTGGTGGGGCGCTTGCGTGACAATTCGGCGCTGCGCGAGGACCTGGCAGAGAACGCATTGCGCCATGCCCGCAGCCGTTCATGGCGTGCGACGATGGATCAACTGGTGGAGTATTACCGCGCCGCCCGGCGCGTGGCGCATCGCGGACGGATTGGGCAGCAGTTGTCGCAGGCAGCAACGTAGGGATGGTGTGTAGGCTGAGAGGAGTATGAGTGTCTAGGGAGAAACCCTTCTCGAAAGCTCCAAGCTTTCGGGAAGGGGCGTCGGTCAAGTAGAGAACTCGTTATGATTCTCGTTGCTGCTGGCGCTCGACATATTCATCAATGAGGTTGCGGATCATGTGCTGGTAGGGGGTGTGTAACCGCTTGGCCTGTGTCTTGAAATAGTTCAGACTCTCCTCACTGAGAGTAATTGTTACCTTCACCCCCCTGGGCTGGAAAATTAGATCCTCCGGTTTTGGGAGAAAATCCGCAATCGTTTCGAGATTCTCGATATCAGGTAAGTCTGGGTTATCGGTATACTCGATGGTTTCCCAAGCTTGCTTTTTAGGTTCTTTCATTACAATTGTCTTTCACAAACGAACAGTCTACTCATCCGCTAAGTACAGCTTTCGGTATTTGCGCCAGAAGCCGCCCCGAAAATTCGAATGGTGCCGTTACGCATCGTAAACCGCACTGTCACGATACCGCCTTCAATTCTGCCAATGCAATAGAGACGTTCTTCCTCCGAGGTTGTATGTCTAGTATCCCTCAGAATTAACCGATGCGAGTCGGCAAAGGCATATTGCGCTGCTTCAAATGGAAAGCCATGTTTAATTTGGTTTTCCCAGTTCTTTTGTTCATCCCATTCAAATGATACCTCCATTGTTTCACCAATTCATCATACTCATGGTATGGCAGAATTGCAATACTCTCGCACTATTTTGGTTACATCTTCATGCTGCCAGCGAAACTATAACCCCAAATAGGCGTCAATAATGCGCGTGTCTTGAAGCAGTTCGTGGGCGTCGCCGGTGATAGTGATGCGGCCTGTTTCCATGACGTAGGCGCGATGGGCGACTTGGAGGGCGGCCTGGGCATTTTGCTCGACGAGTAAGATCGTGGTCTTTTGCTCACTGTTAAGCCGCTGCACGATGTTGAAGATCTCTTCGACCAGCAGGGGGGCCAGGCCCATCGAGGGTTCGTCGAGGAGCATGATGCGCGGCTCCTGCATGAGAGCGCGGCCAATGGCAAGCATCTGCTGTTCGCCACCAGAGAGAGTGCCGCCCTTTTGCGTCATGCGCTCGCGCAGGCGAGGAAAGAGCGTGAAGACGTTGCTGATGCGCTTCTCAAATTCGTGCTGGTCGGAGAGCAGATAGGCCCCCATCTCCAGGTTTTCCAGGACTGTGAGCGCGGGAAAGACGCCGCGGCCTTCGGGTACATGACCAATGCCCGACTGGACGATTTTGTGGGGCGGGATTTGGGCCATTGACTGGCCCTGGAGCAGCACTTCGCCATGACGGGGACGCAGCAAACCGGAGATGGTGCGTAGGGTGGTGCTTTTGCCCGCGCCATTGCTGCCAATCAGTGTGACGACCTCGCCTTCGTTGACGGAGAGCGAGATGCCCTTCAGCGCGTGGATGTGACCGTAGTAGGTGTGAACATCGCGCAGTTCGAGTAGCGCACTCATAGACTAGTTGCCCTCCCTGTCCGCGGTCGCTTGGTCACTCTCGCGCCTGGCCGCCGCTTCATCGTGGATTTGCGCCTGACGGCCCAGGTAGGCTTCAATCACTCGCTGATTCTTACGCACTTCGACGGGTGTCCCTTCGGCAATCTTCTGTCCATAGTCGATGACGGAGATCCGTTCTGAAATCCCCATCACCACCTTCATATCATGTTCAATCAGCAGCACAGTCATCCCCAACTCGTCGCGCAGGCGGCGAAAGAGGCGCGTCGCCTCGTCGGTTTCAGAGGGATTCATACCTGCGGTCGGCTCATCCAGCAACATCAGCTTGGGCTTTGATGCGAGAGCGCGGGCAATTTCCACCTTGCGCTGCTGCCCATAGGGCAAATTCTTCGCAATCAGATCGCCGGTTCCTGCAGGGAGATCCACGAAGCGGAGCAGGCGGCGCGCTTCGACGCGCGCGTCGGCTTCACTCTTGCGAAAGGTGGGCGTACGCAACACGGCCCCCCAGGGGCTGCTGCCGGGCAGCCGGGTATGCGCGCCCACAAGGATATTCTCCATAACGCTCATATTGGGAAAGAGCCGGATATTTTGGAAGGTGCGGCACATGCCCAACGCGGTAATCTGGTCGGGACGGCGACCGGCGATGTTGTGGTCGTCGAAGCGCAGCGTGCCTTCATCCGGCTTATAGATGCCGGTAATGATGTTAAAGAGCGTCGTCTTCCCCGCACCGTTTGGCCCGATGATGCTGACGATGCGCTGTGCAGGCAGGTCAAAGTTTACGGCGTTCACCGCCACCAATCCACCAAAACGCTTGGTGACGTTGTTGAGTTGGAGAATGGGGTCACTCATCAGATATTCTACCCCTCTTCATGTTCATGGATTTCTAGCTTGCGGCGTTGCGAAGGGATGATGCCTTCGGGCCTGAAGATCATCATGAGGACAAGGATTACGCCAAAGACGAGCCGTTGGTAGCGCGCCGGGTCGAGTTGGCTGGGCAATTCGGACCAGGGAATACCGATGATGGGCATCAACTCTGCCCCCTGGCGCAAGCGGCTGAGTTCCAGCGAAAGCGTTTGCAGGAAGTCGATGTTGAGCAGCGTCACGACGGCTGCGCCAACCACTGCGCCTGGAATACTGCCCAAGCCACCCAGAATGACCATGACGAGCACGCTGATCGAGGAAGTTAGCGAGAAGGTTTCCGGGCTGACAAAGGTGCGGTTGGCGGCAAAGACGACGCCCATTGCACCGGAGAAGGAGGCCCCAATAGCGAAGGCTGCCAACTTACTTTTGACGAGCGGGATGCCCATCGCAATGGCCGCGACTTCATCTTCGCGGATGGCTGTCCAGGCGCGTCCCAACTTGGAATTCTCGAGCCGGCGCGCAATCGTAATCGTGACGACCAAGATGGCTAGGGCAAGTAGATAGAAGAAGAAGGCATAAATATCGCCCAGCCCAATAACCCTACCGGCAAATTCTGTGAGCGTTCCCAGGAATTCGGGGCTGATGAGGACGAGAGGGAGATCGGGACGCTGGATCGGGGTGATGCCCTGGGGGCCATTGGTCAGGTTGATTGGCTTGCTCAGGTTGCTGGCGAGCACACGGATGACTTCGCCAAAGCCCAGGGTGACGATGGCTAGGTAGTCACCACGCAAGCGCAGCACAGGCGTACCCAGCGCAATGCCCATGAAGGCGGCTGCACAGGTTCCCAGGATCAAGAAGACCCAGAACCAATTGGGGTTCAATGGAAAGCCGACGTGTGCCTGGGCTGTGCCTGCAACGGTATGAAGGTTCCACAGTTGTTGGGAACCAAAGAAGGCCCAAGCATAGGCCCCGACTGCATAGAAGGCGATATAGCCGAGGTCAAGCAAGCCGGCAAAGCCGACGACGATATTCAGCCCCAGAGCTAGGGTGGCAAAGGCGCAAATTTGAAAGCCTAGCTCAAGGAAGAAGGGGTTGCTGATGCCGATGAGGGGAACCAGAATCAGCGCGACCACACCAGCATAGGTGAGTTTGAGCCACAGGCGTTGGGGCATGGCGAAGATCAAGAGCAAGCCTGTTAGAAAGAGCAAACGCCAGAAGAGTGAGCGCGGGGCTTCCGTGACTTGATAGGTGACGACGGCCACGTAGGCCAAGACAAGCACCGGCCAAATGGGACTGTGCGTCAGGCGAACAAAAAGAGTCGAGAGCGGATTTCTACGAATCGCAGGTTGTGTTTCTGTGCGTGTTTCTGTCATGGAGTCCCCTCTCTATGCCTTTTGTCCAACGGTTTGGCCCAGCAGACCGGATGGCTTGAAGATTAAGATTGCAATGAGGATGAGAAAGGCAAAGATGTCTTTGTACTCGGCTCCGAACGCGCCATTGGTGAAGATCGAAAGGTAGGAGGCCGCAAAGGATTCGAGCAGCCCCAAGACAATTCCGCCCAGCATAGCGCCCGTGATGTTGCCAATTCCTCCCAACACCGCTGCTGTAAAGGCTTTCAGACCGGGTAGGAAACCCATGAAGGGATCGACCCGCGTAAATTTGAAGGCATAGAGAACACCAGCAGCACCCCCCAATGCCCCACCGATCAGGAAGGTCATGGCAATGATGGCGTTGACGTTGATGCCCATGAGACTGGCGGTGCGCTGGTCTTGCGCCACTGCGCGGATCGCTTTGCCGATTTTTGTGCCGTTGACGAGATAATTTAGCGCTGACAACATGACGAGGGCAACAACGATCATAATGATCGATTTGACTTGAATGGCAACGTCCAATGGACGACCGTTAAGATCGACCGTAAAAAAGGTAAGCCGTTGTGTGAAGGAGCCAAAGGTCGGAAACGAGCGATAGAAGTCGCCGTTGATGGAGCTTTGTACAAAACGCATGGCATCCTGTAAGAAGAAACTGACGCCGATGGCGGAAATGAGCGGGACGAGACGGGGGGCCGCACGCAGGGGACGATAGGCAACGCGTTCGACCGTGACCGCTAAGAGCCCTGCGATTACCATGCCCGCCAAAATGGCGAGCAGGACATAGACATAGGTCATAAGGTTGCCGGCATCGTCCATATAGCCGAGGCCGTTCATATAGATCATCAGTTCGACCCCGGCAAAGGCCCCAAACATGAAGATTTCGCCGTGGGCAAAGTTAATGAATTCGAGTACGCCATAGACCATCGTATAACCGAGCGCGATGGTTGCATAGACAAAGCCAAGCGTGATGCCATCGATCAACACTTGGGGCAGGAGGACGAAGGTGATTTGCACCAAGTCCATGTCATCACGAGTGCCACGGAAAAGGAAGGCTGCGGCGATGACGATGAGAGAAATGATCAGACTGCTCCCGATGACAAAGAGAAGCAATTGACCAAGCGGGCGAAGGACAGCATCCAGCGCGTTGGTCCTGGGAAGATGCATTGATTGTTTTCCTGTGTGGCGAACAAGGGCGGTATTCATGCAGTCATGCTTTGTGGTCGTGCTTCCACCCTGCTACTAGATGTTAACAGTGCAGGCTATTCGTAGGATGAGAATAGCCTGCACTGGGTACAGCGGGGTCTAAGCCAACGTCATGGTTATGGCTACTCGACGGGAGCAGCGATATCCAGAGATTCGATTACCTCGTTGTTGTTCCATTCTTCCGGATCCGCCGAGCCGACCTGCAAGACGAAGTAGGTGGCAACAGCCTTGTCACCCACAGAATTGAAGGTCACTTCGCCGGTGATGGCTGGGAAGGCTTCAGTTGCACGCACCGCTTCGGCAACCTGGGCTCGTGTGGGCACATCGCCGCCATTTGCTTCCATCGCGCGCTTGATGCCGTCGATGCAGATATTCATCGAGTCATACGCCTGAGCCGAGAATGGCTGGGTCTGCTCGCCAAAGCGGGCTTCGTAGTCTGCGATGAATTGGGCCGCGTCAGGATAGACGTTGGCGGGTGCAGCCACTGTGCTGTAGTACATATCAACGACTGCATCGCCACCCAACCCGGCAAGCTCAGAGCTGTCGTGACCGTCCGGCCCCATGAAGATGGCCGTTACGCCGCGATCGCGTGCCTGGCGGTAGAAGATGCCTGCCTGGCTGTAGATGCCACCGAAGTAGACTAACTCAGGATTGGCGGCAATGATCGGTGTGATGATGCCGTCAAAATTCGCCTGTTCCTCTGTGCCTT
>JADLDO010000042.1 GCA_020846635.1 Caldilineaceae bacterium | reverse complement strand
GATGAATCGCCGTGATGTAGAGACTATCCAAACCCACACTTTTTGTTGATAACCGCTCTATCGCTGAACACAACTGCTGCCTTTTACGCCGGAATTCTGCTGATTTGACAACCGGAATCTACAACTACTGCTCGATAGTACATAACGCCATTTACAGTAGCCCCTGCGCCGTTCTGATAATTTCTCAAAGTCCCATTCTGGGGATCAAGAGGTACTGTTTTTATGTAAGGGCATAAGTCTATTGCTCCAAGCCAATGACTACCAGATGTGCAGTTTTGGGAAGTGACATTGACATTAGAATATGGGCTTGTGAGTGCAGAGGATGTAACGCCGCCGTTACCGAGCGTTCCTGCTCCTGTTGGCACGGTTACACCTTCATTAATTACCTGTTCCAATGCGGCTTGAATTGTTGACGCATCACGGATTCTCTTCGTATCCCTAGATTTCCGCTGCGCTTCTGCCGGATTCAAAGCAAGAAGAACTGTTACTGCAAGAAGACCAATAATACCAATAACAATAAGAAGCTCAACAAGAGTAAAGGCTTTACGACCTATATGATTCATATGGATTGAGTAAATAGTAATATGTACATCTATTATATGCAGCACGACTGCGACGATTCAAAAGGGAATTTTCAATAGAGCCTTGTGAAAAGCCCTCCCTCTATTCCTTCTTGCCGCGCTTGAGCAATACGTGTCCGAACTCCCCGCATGGTGTGACAAAAACTGCGCTTGAAATTCAGAATCCCATCTGCCTATAATGAAGAATTAACAATTGCTCAGGACACCCGCAAGCGCGGCTTCTGGGGCGGTTTAGTTCGCTATGGTGATTTCCATTGCATCACAAAAAGGGGGCGTTGGTAAAACAACAACCTCAATCTCACTCGCGGCTGGTCTCGCACATCGTGGCAAACGTGTGCTTCTTATCGACATCGACAGCCAAGCTAATAGTTCCAAAGTTCTTATCAATGATTATCAGAAACTAAATGTTGGTGAAAGTATTTACAGCACCATAATCGAACGCCAGCCCCTTTGTGTTAGAGCATCCAATATTCCTAATCTTGACATTGTGCCCTCTCATATTCTCCTCTCTGATACCGATGTCAAGCTAACTACCGCGATTGATCATCGGGAGGCCCGCCTCAAAACTCAATTACAGACTATTCGCGCCAACTATGAGTACATTATCGTTGATTGTCCCCCTGCACTGTCCTGGTTGACAATTAACGCCTTTACCGCATCAGATAAAGTGCTTGTACCTGTCGCGCCTGGTTACTTTGAACTGGATTCAATTGTGCAGATCGGTAAGACTATTGCTGAAGTGCGCCAGTTTTTTAACCCGAGGATTGAATTGACAGGTCTGCTCTACACAATGTCGGACCCTACTGTCAATGCCAAAACATCATTGAGCCTCCTGCGACAGACGTATACGGGCACGGTGCTGAAGACTGTCATTCCTCGCAACACGGACATCCGCGACGCCCATTTCAATAAAAAGGATATCTTTACTTTTGCGCCTGAGTCCAAATCGGCGCAGGCATATAGTCGATTACTTGTTGAACTGTTCAATTTATGAATAAGAAACTTCCCACGAACACAATTACCAATGAACTCGCTGGCTCATCAGTTTTTTTTCAATCAAAGACACCAACAAGCCCCCTACCCCAACTGCCAGAAATTGACAGTCAACCGACTTTACCACCAGAGCTGCCATCATCTCAAGTAAGCACCAGAGACACCACGATATCACGCAACCATGATAGCATGGTGGCGCGCAACCATGACGTACAGCAAGAAATCACTCCTCTTGATGAAATCCGTAAAGCAGTCAAACAACTGGGTAAAGAGGCTGCTACCCATCGTTTTACGGTGGAAGAAAAAGCGGCAATCGCTGATATTGTCTACACATATTCGCGCCAAGGCATACGAACCAGTGAAAATGAGCTCACCCGGATTGCGGTAAATTGGCTGCTCGTAGATTATCGCCAAAATGGCGGAACGAGTGTGCTCGCACGGTTGCTTGAAGAATTGCATGGTTGACACCACGGTACCGTGGTGTCACAAACTCAAGCCACCATCCAAGCATAACAATGAGTGGTTATAATTTCACTTTAAAATGGAAAAAATAGGGGAGACATTTCAAAATAATACCATTGCCGACATCGTCAAAAGGGCGAGACAACAGTCTTATGAGAAGCGCCTAACTACCAAACAGGGCCGCGAAGTCAAGGATATTGGAGGGATTCTTGTTCCCAGTGCCTTTCAAGTGCCAAATGAGGTGGTGGATGAGGGCTGGCTCAAAGAACTCGGTGGGGCAGAGATCAAGGTTCTTATCTATATTACGCGTAAGACCTTCGGTTTCAACAAGATTAGCGGTGATCGCATCGCACTTTCACAGATTATCGAAAATACAGGTTTATCACGCCAGGCAACGGTCAGAGCGATTCAAATACTGGAAACGGTACGACTCATACGGGTCGTTCGCGGAACATCGGAAGATGGCGTCAGAAAGATGAATTTCTACCAGCTGATTACTCGCACCGACTACAACCTAAACAAACGGGGGTAGTCTACTGAGTAGACTACCCTAGCTAATTTTTTACTAGACTACCCCGCGGCTCGCTTCCTATCAGGCAAAAATAAAAAGGGTAGTCTATTTTTTAGACTACCCCATCGACAGCTAGACGATTGTAACCCTCTATCATTTAGTAGACTACCCCTGGTTTGTTGTAGCAAAGCGATAAATAGGGAAGGGGGTAGTCTAAAAAATAGACTATCAATATATATCAATAATAAGATCAATACTATTGATAGTCTAAAAAATAGACTACATCACATAATGTCAAAAAAGTTGACAATTCATATTTGGATTGGTGGAGCAGAGCAAACGAGCGATAAGGTCGCTTGGCAAAGATGGTTGAAATCCGCAATGTAAGAGACTTCGCCTATACGCTATAACTAGAGCACGATTATCAGCAGATACGCACGCAGGCTATTCGATTGTGAATAGGACAGAACGAGTGAACGACAATCTTGGCCGGGCAGTCGAACGATTTTTGGCGATTAAGTACAATCGGCATACGCGTGTCTGGTATGCTAAATATCTTGCGCCAATGGCCCACTTTTTAGGACGAGAGCGCGCCTTGACGATGGTAACGAGGGTCGAGGCTGAAGCCTACTGGCAATCTATACAAAAACGTGAGAATTGCTGGGAGGATCACCCGATGAAGCCCACGCAGAAGCGGGCGCTGTCGCCCACCACATTAGACAACTACCTACGTGCTGCACGTGCCTTTTGGAATGAGATGGTACGCCAGCGGGTAGTGGAGTACAATCCGTTTGATCACCTCAAAGCACCAAAGGATACGCGCCCCGTCACGATGAAGGCGATTACTGCAGATAACCTACGTGCCATCTGGCAAGCGGCGCTTCAATCAAGCCCGCGCGATTTTGCCATCATCACGGTGATGGCGACTGCAGCCATCCGTGCCGGCGAATTAGTGAGCATGGATCTTTCACAACTGGACTTGAAACAAGGGGTAGCATGGGTCAAAGGGAAGCGGGGATGGCGTAAGGTCTTTCTAGGTAAAGCGAGTGTGCAGGCTATTCAACATTATCTGCAAGTACGGCCTGCTGGAAAGACAACTGGACTCTGGCTCAACGTGCATGGCCAACCCTTGACAAGCGATGGCGTGCGTCAGTTGGTAGATCGGCTGGCAGGACGGGCCCAAGTTGCAGGACGCCACAATCTACATGCCTTTCGGCACCGTGCAGCCCAGGCCTGGTTGGATCAAGGTATCAATGCCCAAATCGTGGCCCAGGCTCTGGGGCATGCCGACGTTACAGTGACCCTCAAAATTTATGGCAATCAGGATGACCGGCGTGTGGCGCAAGCAATCCGCCAAGCAGAGATGGCCCCTTTTCAGGAGCCATCCTGCCTAGAAGATCTCGAACTTGAGGATATTACACAGCGGTTGCACACGCCCTTGGGCTAACGTAGAAAGTTGTCAACCGTACCGAAACGCGCGTGGGCATCCTGCAGATCGGATTCGACTAGCGGCAGATACTGGCGCAAAATCGTGATATCGGCATGACCCATCAACCGCGCAAGAACGTATATGTTCATCCCATTGCGTAAACATGTGATGGCAAAGGTACGCCGAAAAGTATGACAAGTACAGATTGCTACACCCGACCGCCGACGCAGTCGCTCCATCATCTGGACTAGCCCATCTAGAGTCAATCGGTCTCCTGTCATTGTCGAGTGAAACGCTGGAGACTTGGGTGACAGGTTTGTTCGCTTGAGCCAGTAGCGATGGAGTTGCTTGCGGCTGGCAGCCCCGATATAGGTAACACGACCCTTTTGGCCCTTTCCAAGCCTGACATGGATAGTGCCCACAGCCTTGTCAATATCTTCTACGTTAAGGGCGAGCAACTCACTAGCCCGCACGCCCGTATCCAGCAGAAAAAGGCAGATGGCACGATCTCGCTCGCTTTGGCAGCTTTTGAGGATGGCTTTAATATCAGTTGTAGTGAGTGCCTCAAGGATCTTCTTCTCCATCCGCGGCAGTTTCACCTTCGCAAATGGTGTGGCCTGCATCAGCTCATCACGCACACAATAGTTGAGAAAAGCACGAATGGCACGGCCGATGTTGTTCTGGTATTGGCTGGAGAGTTCGCGGTGTTGCAGGTTGATGAAGTAACGCCGCAGATCGTGTGGGGTGAGGTCGGTGAGCAACTCTATATCATGTTCACCACACCATCGCACAAATAGCCCAATTTTATTCTGATAGAAGTAACGCGTGGCAGGTGTTAGACGGCGTGCTTCGCAGTCCAACATGAACATTTCCAATGCTTCCGCAATTGAGGTAGTTCCTCGGTGTCCCATAGTCGTGCCTCCTAGCACATGGAGGCGCAACTACAATATAAGGCATCAGATTCATCATCACATACTAGCCCTTGTGGTGTGTCAGGTTATGGTGAATAACGAGCAATTCATAATCCCTAGGTCGGTGGTTCAAGTCCACCCATCACCACCTAACCACAATATATAGTAGTTGTTCCTGGTGCTAAATACTAGATGTTGTGTAGTCGTCCATTTCTCCGAAAGGACGATTTTTTCATGCACCTAGGGACTCACCAATTTTGTGATGCGTTCGACATGTTTATGTTGGACTGCGAAGCCCGTCGTTTGACCCCTGCTACCCGCCAATTTTACCAGTATAAACTTGCCCCATTCATGTGTTGGTGTGAGGCCGAGGGCCTCCACGCGCTGCACGAACTCACCGCGCACCACATCCGCCGCTATCTTATCAGCGTTTCGCGTCGCAATCTCTCCAGCCAGTATCAGCACAATATCGCTCGTTCGATCCGCGCCTTCCTCAACTATTGTGTGCGTGACGAACTCATCGAGAAATCACCATTCGATAAGGTGCAGATGCCCAGATTGGAGAAGAAAATCCTCGAAGCGCTCTCCTCCACTGACATCCATGCCATCTTGCGGAGTTGCATCAGTGAGCGCGACAAAGCCCTGTGCCTCTTTTTGCTGGATTCGGGTGTCCGCGCCAGCGAGCTTGTGGCACTCAACATTGGGGATATAGATTTGAAAACAGGAGTGGTGTTGGTGAGGCTTGGCAAGGGACAAAAAGCACGCAACACCTATATCGGTGCACGCACCCGCAAGCAGATCAAACGCTACTGGGCAGAACGCCGTGATACCCGACCGCACACACCTGCCTTTGCTTCAGAGTTCAAAAATGGTCGGCTGCGCGTTGATGGGCTGGTGCAATTGATGGAACGGTTGCAAGAACGGTCAGGCGTCAAGACTTGTACGGCGCATACCTTCCGCCGCACCTTTGCTATCAATTGTCTACGCAATGGGATGAATGTGTATGTACTGGCACGCCTGATGGGACATGCTGACATCACCATCCTGCGCCAGTACTTGCCGCGGCTGGAGACTGACTTGCAGGATGCTCATGCCCGCTTTGGCGCGGTGGACACCTTGTTCAAGCAGGTTTAGTCAAGAGGTTTGTTATTTCTTCGAGTTCCAAATCCGCTAGGCTGGGCGGCTCTTCAAACGGGGCCATCTCAGCCTGGCGGATGGCTTTGGCGACACGGCGATCGTCTTGGTTACCGTATATATGCAGTATCACCGTCACATCGGCATGACCCAGGGCCTGCGCCACGATCTGGGCGTTGATGCCCTGATCCAGCCACGCCTGAGCAGCACGATGACGAAAGGCATGAAGGTTATATCGCCCGGTGATCCTCGCCTTCTCAGCCAATCGGTCTACCAGTTGGCGTACACCATCCGTGGTCAGCGGTTGACCGAAGATATTCAGCCACAATGCATCGCCTTTGTTGGTGGGCCGTTCCTTGAGATAGGCTTGAATCGCCTGAACACTCGCTTTACCCAGGAAGACCTTACGCCACCCCCGTTTGCCTTTGACCCAAGCAATCCCCTGTCGTAAGTCCAGTTGATGCAGATTCATACTCACCAACTCCCCGGCTCGCACACCAGAGGTCGCCATCACCGTAATAATGGCAAAATCGCGCGGGTTAGAGTGCAACGCCGCCTGCCAAATGGCCCGTAAGTCTTCGGTTGTGATCGCCTTCATCACCGCTGGACGTTTGTCCCTGGGCGGTTTGATATGGTCAAACGGGTTATACTCCACCACCTGCTGGCGCACCATTTCGTTCCAGAAGGTGCGCGCGGCACGCAGGTAATTATGCAGTGTTGTCGGCGACAAAGCACGCTTCTGCGTAGTCTTTGTGGGGTGGCTCTCCCAAACATTCCGTCGCGCGCGCACTGCTCGCCAATAGGCTTCAGCTTCCGCGCGCGTGATGGTACTCAATGGATGTTCTGCACCTAAGTTTTCGACCATCGGCGCGAGGTACTTGGAATACCAAGCTCGCGTCTGCGGGTTGTGCTTGATTCCCAAAAATCGCTCGACATATACACCAAGACTATCGCCAGCCATGTTCGTCCTCTTTGCCACCGCAAGATTCACCAGACGCGCCTCTTGTTAGGTTGCGCGTTCTAGTTATACCGCGTATGGCAGGACGTATACATGAAGGATTTCATCTATTTTTAGCGGACGCCCAGTCTGTTCAAGTAACATAACTGTGAACAGGGCGAGTTACAGTCTATTGTCAGCGGTGTAGAACTCAATACACTCGTCGTCTGAAATCATCATCGCAACTTCACGGAAGGCGGGAGCTCGCGCCCGACCTGCCGCTTCCTGTCGTTTATTGTGGAATTCGAGGGACAAGTGGATCTAGACGCAATACACAACCATCCGTTACGCTGACAGCACAGCTGCAAGTGGGGTAGTACCTCTTGGTATTGTAGGGAGGCGGCGGCTGAACTAATCGTCACAGCGCTAGTGCATAGCTACTTGCATGGGAAGACCGAGTTTGCACCGCAAACGACGTTTGCGGTGCAGCATGGCAGTAATAGCCTTGCCCGAAACATGCATTGCCCCCTCGCGCTGGTCTTCATGAATTCATTCGACAACTTGGCAGTGAGCCTTATTGAGTGCAGTTTTATGAGCATTAGTTCTGGGGATCGGGCAGTTCCAATCCCATTGCTGCTCCCAATCCACGCCTGCAACTGCTGGTTGAGGCGGCGCGGCGTGGGGCGAAAGTGCATGTGCTGCTCGACAGTTTGTTTGATAAGCCCGAGGCGAACCGCAGCAACCAAGCCACGGTCGAATATCTCGCCACCATTGCCGTAGCCGAAGGGATCGACATCGTGGGCGCGGTGGGAAACCCAACGGGCGGCGGCATCCATGCCAAATGGCTTCTGGCGCGCGTGGATGGGGTGACCTGGTCAGCCGTGGGTAGCCTCAATGGCGGCGAAGTCAGCCACAAGGTCAACCGCGAGGTGGTCTTGATGGTCGATCACCCCGCGGTTTATGCGCGTCTCCCAGAGGTCTTTCTGCACGATTGGGCGTTGGTCGCCCGCTGAGGCGGTTAACTCGTGCAGATATGGCTGTACGTGTATGAATTGTCGGCACAAATTGCAGCAATTGTCAGGAAGATGATAACTCGCAAATTCCTCAATGTGTTATACTCTGTGTCCAGTGCATACGATGCACATCATGTGTGCTGGACAGATTTACAACTCCTCTTGCAGCGATTTCTGCTGGATCGAGTATGTTAGAGCGGCTGGCAGATATGAACATCAATCTCAACCCCGCGGGCACCTTGCATTGTCCCATCAAACACTACTTGTAGAGCATTACATCCCATCCCTTTGGTGACACGATCAGATCTGATCCGGCGTGGCTATTCAAGCACGCATTAAGTTCTCTCTAAACAGCGATAGAGATTTGCATTGGCATAAGCGTTTGACTTCATCTCTCTTGAGTGACTTTTGCCGATTGATTTTGGCGAGGCATTCATCCAGAAGTCTTTTGCTTATCGTCATGTCGAATCTGGGGAGGGTTCAGAGACAGAACTTTCTGCGTGTGTATCTTGCTTGTTCTCAAACAACGAATTGGAAACAACGAATTGGAGAATTTCATGCCCCATACTCCCCGGGTACATAGCCCAAACCGCATGCGCGTCACCCACATGCTTGTGTTGGCGATCATCGCCGTGCTATTGATTTTTACATCCTTGTCATTCAGGGCAGATTCCGCACGCGCGCAAACAAACAATGCCACTGTGACGCCCGTCGCTACTGCGGGAACTGAACCCGTGTGGCAAGCCACGCTCGTCCTCACCCATACGGATACGGTGTACAGCGTGGCCTGGGCGCCCGACGGCAGCAAACTCGTCTCTGGCGACTGGGACGGAAATGTGCATGTGTGGGATGCCACAACAGGCGCGAGCTTACTGACGATGAGCGGTCACAGCGACGATGTGACCGGCGTGGCCTGGGCGCCCGATGGCAGCAAAATCGCCTCAGTATCTGACGACAAGAGTGTACGCATTTGGGATGCCGCGACCGGCTCAACACTGCATACCCTCACAGGTCATAGTGGACGTTTGGATAGCGTTTTGTGGTCACCCGATAGCACGAAAGTTGTCTCCGCATCTCCGATTGATGAAAGTGTTCGCATATGGGATGCGACGACGGGCGCGAGCCTGCTGACCCTCACCCTCCCATCAGCGAGTAATGTGACGAGTGTGGCCTGGTCGCCCGACGGCACGAAACTTGCCTCGACGACAAATGATCAGAGTATATTGGTGTGGGACGGGGCCACGGGTGACACCCTCCTGACCCTCACCGGGTTTACAGGAACGCCGTCGCAACTGGCCTGGTCACCCGACGGCAGCAAGATCGCCTCGGGGAGTTTTGACAATTCTCTGCGCGTGTGGGATGCGACGACTGGGAGCAATTTGCTGACTGTTGACAATGGCATCGGTACGAACAGTGTGGCGTGGTCGCCCGATGGCAGCAAGATTGCTAGTGTTGATGGTGGAGGTGACTTTGTGGTGGTGTCGGATGCCGCCACCGGGGCTGCCCTACAGACCCTTCCCGCCAGCGTGACAGCGTCCTCCCCCGTGCATTGGTCGCCCGACAGCACTAAAATCACCACCGCGACCTGGAATCTCACCGTGCTCATCTGGGATGTCGCGAGCGGCGCAAGCCTGGCAGCGCTCCCTGGTCATGGCGACGGTGTTACCGGTGGCGGCAACCTCGCAATGGCCTGGTCGCCCGATGGCAGCCGACTTGCCACCGCCGGTGGGGTGAGTGTGCGGGTATGGGCTGCGGGTGCGACAGTGACTCCTACAGTGGCTCCTGTAGTGGCAACACCAGCCGCGACCGCTGTGACACTGGCAACACCGGAACCGGTAACACCGGACCCAACGGCGACGCCAATGAGCATACCGACGGCCACACCCAAACCGACAGCCGACCCCAATGCCCTGGCGTTTGATCCGCTCAGCCTGGATTTTGTTTGGGTGAAAGGGAGTCGCAGCAATCCAGCCAGCCAATCAGTGCTGGCGCGCAATGTTGGCAAGCTCACTTATAGTAGTGGCTCTTGGATTAAGGTGCCCACGACCAAATGGGTCACTGGTGGATTGCGGATGGACATTGCAGTTGCCCCAGCCAATGCCAACTTGGATGTCGGCGTCCACGAAAGTAAGGTTGAACTGATCTCCAATGGCATGACCATTACATTGCCGGTGAAGATTACTGTTGTTTCTGCCGACGGCAAGCTTCAGGTCAACCGCAACCGGTTGAATTTCGGTGGCTTCTTGGGCGACCCGATTGCCGAGCAGGTGGTTGACCTGGCCTTTACAGGCTTGAACAGCGCCAATTGGACAACTTCCGGGCCATCCTGGTTGACACTCACGCCAGCCAATGGCAGCGTCTCCGCCACGGCCCCCACAGCATTGACAGTTGGCGTGAATACCGCGGCCATTAGCGGGGAGGGGAAATATACCGACATCCTCACCGTGAGCGATGGAAAGACCACCCATGAAATTACCGTAGAACTCGCTCAGGTTGCGCCCGGTTCACCAACCATCCAGTTATTTGGCCTGGAGGTGACACAGGGTATCCAGAACCTGCACAACGATATACCCTTTGTGGCCGAGCGACCGGTTTTTGTGCGCGGGCATGTGCGCTCGCTCACTGGTGAACGTATTGAGAAGGTCACAGCACAGTTGATCGGCACGCGCGATGGCGCTGATCTGGGCACCCTTAACCCCATCAACCTGGGTGGTTCGATCAACATTGTGGCCGACCCCGATCGTGCCCAGTTGAATGAGAGTTTCCTCTTTGAATTGCCGCCCAGTTGGCGCACAGGTACAGTCACCGTGCGCCTGGCCGGCCAGAGCCAACCCATTGCCTGTGTGGATCCGGCGGAGAAGAGCAATGCCAACGGCGTGGCCGACGACTGTACCGTCTCCCTCACCTATGAGACCGTCCCTGCCTTACCCATTACCTATTTCTTATACAAAGAACAGGGGTATTTTGATTACTCCGACGGTCGGCGGCGTAGCGCGACAACTTTCACGGCCAACGCTGACCATGCCAGTGCTACGTCGCTCCAGTTGTTAGCCGGCCTGCCAATTCCGCGGGTTGACCCCCAAATTCATGCGACGACCTTGACCTTCCCCGTCATCCGCGGCTCGGCAGAGCAAGCCAAAGCGGATGCCATGATGCGAGCCGAGCATGAAAAGGCGGGCAAGCCTATCCGTCACTTCTATGGCCTGTTTGCCCGTTACAATCTTGCAACAGACCCCAAGGCCAACTTTGTGGGCGGGCCTGGCGGCGCGGCGGTTGTCCCTGGTTTCTTTGGATTTGGCGAATATTATACCTCCCAACCTATGGCTACGCTCAACATGCATGAGATTGGACATAACCTTGGCCGTAACCATGTGAACTGTGGCAACCCTGCATCTCCTGACCCCAATTTTCCTCACCCCAATCAGCAGATCAGTGACGTGTTGAGCGGCAACGAAGCCTATTATGGCTTCAATATCATTGACCAAGCTATCTATCCGCCAACCCACAAAGATTTGATGAGCTACTGTTGGCCGCAGTGGATCTCCCCCTATAGCTACAAAGCCATGATGGAACGGCTGAAGATCCATTACAACCCACCGGCTGGGAATAGCGGTGCCGGACAAGCGGCCGCTTCGCCTGGCAGCCCGATCCTGTTGATCAACGGGCATATCACGGGCACTGTGGCAGGCAGCATCGAGGGTGTGGTGAGCGACAATGCCAACGCGGCCATCCCCGCCGCGGACGCTTCGGATTATAGCTTACGCCTGGAAGATGCCAACGGCGAGACGATCGCCACCTATCCGGTGACGCCGCAATTGGTTGAGGGGCAGAACCACGAAGACTTCATCGTCTATACGGCGGCTGTGCCCCAACCAGAGAATCTAGCGCGTGTGGTCTTGCAATATGAAACCCAGCCACTGACCGAACGCGTCGCCTCGGCCAGCGCTCCCACGCTCACGCTCACGATATCCGGCAGCCAATCGCTCTCCATCACCTGGAGCGCCAGTGATGCCGATGGTGATGAATTGCGCTTCAATGTAGACTACAGCATCGATGACGGTGCCAGTTGGCAGAAACTGGTCTGGGATTGGCCGGAGACTGCACTGGAGATAGACAGCACCAAACTGCCCGGCTCGACGCAGGCCCGTATTCGTGTCAGCGCCAATGACGGCTTCCATACTACCTTTGCTGAGTCAGCAGCCTTTGCCGTGGCCGATCATCCGCCCGTCGCCATCATTCTCAGCACCGACCTCAATCGCTACTACGTAGGCGGCCAGACTATTCTGCTGGAGGGTACGGGGTATGATCTGGAAGATGGCATGTTGAGTGGCAGTGACCTGACCTGGCATTCGGATCGCGATGGCGTGTTAGGTACTGGCCCCACCCTCGCGGTGGACGCCGACAACTTGGCGGAAGGTCCACATCTGATTTGGCTGGAAGCCACGGACAGCACGGGCCAAAGCAGTTTCGGTGACTCCACAATGGGCGTAGCCGGCGAAGCAGGCTTCGTTGCGGCGAATGATACCGTCAGCTTTGACATTCTCTATGACCCGTTGACCCTGCCGGCTGAATTGGTAGTTGCCCCAGACCTGGGCTTCTTTACCACGTCAGGGGCCACGCAATTGTTGACTGGCACACTGGCAGTCAACAACTTGGGCGATGGTGATCTGGGCTGGACGGCAAGCAGCGACGCAGCCCACGTTACCCTGAATAGCAACAGCGGCAACACCCCGGCCATGGTTGTGGTTACGGTGAACCCAACTGGCTTGGCCGATGGGTTGCATGAAGGCACACTTACCTTCACGCCGACCGAAGCCACTTTGGCCCCGGTTACGGTTGATTATTTCATTAACGTGTATGCGCCGTCACCACTCGACATTGCCCAGAACAACGCTTATGTTGTTGAGAACCAGTGGGGTGGTGCGGATACGCCCTGGAGTGATGGCGGCATGTGGGTAATTGGCGGTCGCCAGGATCAACATGTCGTCGCACTCGATATCACTTCAACTGACGACGGTCAAACCCTAGTCGGCACGGTGGCCTATGCGGGCGAAGGACAGATCGGCTTTAGAGCGGCCAAAACCGAACAGAACACCTATCTGGTCGAAAACCAATGGGGGGGTGCGGATGCACCTTGGAACCCAGGGGGGATATGGGTGTTAGGTACCCGTGAAGACCAGAGCATTGTCGCCCTGAGTATTTCCTCCGAAGATGACGGCAACACGCTCAATGGCACGATGACCTATGTGGGCGAAGGTACCATTGGCTTCCGCGCCATTTTACAGCCTGCATCGACGTTGGATGAATCCGACGCGGCGAATGAAAACACCAGTGACCAGGCTGACGCCGAGAGCGAGACGCGGATCGACGACGCCGAACTGCCCACCGCAGGGAGTGACACAACTTCCGACGTCGCGCCCCAGATCGCTATATGTGATGCCACAGACGTTCCGGCTCCCACGCATGGCGGTGTGACGGTCAGATTTGTCAATGAAAGTGAGGCAATTGTCGTGGCGTATTGGCGCGATTTCAACGGCAACCTCATGGAGTATCACAGACTCGACCCTGATGGATTCGCCGACCAAGAGACCTTTGCAACTCATGCATGGGTCGTGGAGGATGAGGCGGGCAACGTTTTGCTGGATTATACGGTCTCGGCAGAGGCGACACAGTGCGTCTTGATCGAGCAGCCATGAGCTAGAAGGCACACACCTGCTGTGGCCGCTACAGCAGGTGTGTGCTCCCTCAAGGGCATCAACACCGTTGATGCTGTAGGCTCCCCTGCTCCTTAGAACTTGGTTGTTGCGCAGAGACCTCTTGCCTGGGCAAGAGGTCTCTGTGTTGTGTTGACGCAAATACCAAGTTGCGAGGAGCCTTGTGTATGGGGCTTGCAATCGCGCACAAATATCTGTAAGGGCAGAGGGTCATGCCTTCGGTTAAGATATCTGCAATGCATCTAGGGACAGCCGCTCTGTGAGTACCCAAAAGGTTTGTTGGTTGTGGTCATAAGTATTGGGACGACGCCAATTCTCATCCTATCTCCGACCCCAACCCGCGCCTACAAATGATCATTGATGCCGCGCGCCGTCGGGCCAAAGTGCAGCTACTGCTGGATGGCTTTTTCGACGAGCCGGAGGCCAATCGCAGCAATCAGGCTACTGTCGAGTACCTAACGGCAATTGCCACAGCCGAGGGGCTGGACATTGTTGGCGCGGTGGGCAACCCGACCGGTGGTGGCATCCACGCCAAATGGCTCTTGGCGCGTGTGGATGGGGTAACGTGGTCGGCGGTGGGCAGCTTGAATAGGGGCGAGATCAGCTACAAGGTCAATTGTCCAGCAATCCTTGTGATAGCCCTAGACACGCCAAAACTGGGCAGGGATCGCAGTCAACCCGTAGCACCAAGGCAATTCATTGAGAGTTTGGCGCAATCAACTCAAGTTCGTTGCTGCTGATTGCGCCGTAATATCTTGCTGCTACTCTAGCACGCTATATCGGCAGCGTTCAGAACTAAATAAGCACTCAAAACTCAATCCGACTGTCGGTTGTAACTACAAGTACTGGTTACCGCTGCCAAACTTTAGCGAATACGGACAATTACCTCAGATACAAGCGTGGGCCTACTCTGATTACTTCGTGTTGGTCGCGGCGATGAATCTTTGTCCTTGCGGCAATTACAATGACAACTACAGGTAGGAATGTTCATCCACCTGCTGTCGCCTTTCGACTACAACGGTAAGGTCATTTGGTATCTTGGTGATACTCTTTCACAAGATATGCCCGCCAGCCAGCCTCGAACCTTTCGGTGGATAGGTCGAAGAGAGCCGGGATGAGTGCGTCCCATGTATCATAGCGCCGGAAACCATCAACTAATTTGGGCAATGCGTCGTCACCATAGGTTGCCATTGTGTAATCGAGCAGCGTCTCGAAAGCCAGCACGGACATCCAGGAGGATTCACTGATCGTCATCTCGGCGTCAGGCGTGGTCAGTTTGCTAATGCGATCTGGCAGTTGGGTTTGGTTCTCTTGGGCGAGATATTGCAAGTCCAACAGCGGGGGTGTCACACACAACTGAGTCGTAGCAACTTCGGCCATGAGTGACTGATATGCCTGGATATGGTGGGTGTCGCATAGGCGCGCCAACTCTTGCGCCAGCGTATGTGCATCCGGTGTGGGCGTGCGTGCTTCAATGCCGTAGAGCCAGCGCGCGAGGTCGTTGTGCCATGCAGCTAAGCGCGCACTGTGCTGGCGCATCTGTATGCGCGGCAACGTATAGGCAGCATACTGCCAACCATACTGAAATGGAGCAATCTCCGTCGCATCCCAGGCTATCTGGTAGGCCAATGCGCTCACGAGCCAAAGCCGGAGGGCCTCTGTCTGCGTCACGTCTGAAGTAAGTAAGGCCAGTGCCGGTGACTCGATGCACAACCGGTAGCGTCGGTGACAGCCAGAAGGATAGGGCGGCGCAACTACAAGTTCCACGACCACGCGCTCGGCAACAGGAGGCAACGTATAGTCTTTACGTAGGTCAGCGTACACCGCATCTATCTCGGTGGCGACACTTCCCACGGCCTCACTATCAAGCTGGTAATAGATAAAGGTGAAGAAGTCAGTTTCGTAGCGCTGAGGCGAGCCAAGAATGACGCTGGTCGGTGTCACGCGCACCCAGCCGCTTTGCGCCGGCTGATAAAAGCGGCGTTGCTGCGCGAGAAAGGTACGTCCATCGGGTTCCATATAGGTCGTCTCCACCTGGGCGCTAGCGACCGGACCGAAGAAGGTGATACCTTGCACCTTGACTGAGGTCGCATGGGCGGGCAAATGGTCAGCACCCTCACCGTCGCCGGAGGGGAGGGCAAACCACGGTTCTGCGGCGATGGTCGTGCGTAATTCGCCCTCCAAGAGTTGAGCACCGATTTCCGCCTCATGCCACAAATAGTAGACTGCGCTCGCCGCCAGGACCAGCAGCAGGCTAGCGAGTGCCTGGATAGCGCGTACACGCCCATAGGAGGGGAGCGTGGCGGAGCAATCCAGCAAGTGATGCTGGTTGTCCCCAAACTCGTCATTTATTCCCTTCCCGCTCAGATGGGTAGGTCGGGTAAGTTTCATCTGTCGGTGCTCCTCGTCATCCTCTTGCCAGTCCAAAATCGTTGTAGTATCTTTGGGCATAGTCCCCACCCCGTGTTGAGACGCTTACTTGTTCAGACCTCTGGAGACTACGACCCCGAGGTGACAGTTGGTGTCAACGATTTTGACAGTTGCTGTAAAGGAACTTGTCAATGAGCTACTACCCAGAGTTTGCACGTCTACTCAACGACGAACTCATACGCAAGGATCGCACGGCATCGTGGTTGGCACAGCGAGTAGGCGTTAGCCCCACCACTGTTACCCGTTGGCTGAATCATGGAACGCGTCCAGGCGCGCCAGAGATCATCGCAAAGATTGCTGATGTATTGGGCATCAACACTCAGCGACAATCTCTCCTAATTGCCGCTGGATACGGTTATCAGCCGAAAACCGCAGATGACGAATCACGCATGCAGTTGAATCAGCGAGAACCTCCCTCAACACAAGAAACGGCGAACAACCTACCTTCCACCCTCACTTCCTTTGTCGGTCGCACGAGAGAAATTTCGGAACTCCTGGAGAGGCTGCAAGACCCAACCTGTCGCCTCCTCACATTGATCGGTCCGGGTGGCGTGGGGAAGACACGGTTGGCAATCGCAGTGGCCGCACGCCAGAGCTTGCCAGTTGTCTACGTTCCGTTGCAAGCAGTCTCGTCTCCCGACCTACTCCCCTCGGCCATCGCTGACTCGGTCGGTTTGCGGCTATCCGGCCCTGAACCGTTGGCGGAGCAACTAGTGCAACGCTTGCGCGGGCACCAGCTGTTGCTCGTGCTGGACAACTTTGAGCATTTATTGGGTTGCGCCGAACTGCTCGATGAAATTCTGCAACAAGCGCCCGCTGTCAAGTTTCTGATTACTTCACGCGAGGTGATCCAACTACGCGAGGAGTGGCTCTACTTAGTACCTGGGCTGCCTGTACCTTCTCCAGATGAGCAGGGGGATCCAAGTGCCTATGGTGCCGTCCAGTTGTTTAATGAACGCGCACTCCAGACTCGGCACGCTTTCGTGCTGGAAGATCAACTTGAGGCGGTGATTGCGATCTGTCGAAGTGTCCAAGGCATGCCCCTTGCCATCGAATTGGCAGCCGGGTGGTTGACAGTGCTTGACTGTAGTGCAATCGCCAGCCAAGTGCGCCACAATCTCGACTTGCTCTCGAGTTCCCTGCGCAACGTGCCCGCGCGCCACCGCAGCATACGCGCCGTCTTCGACGGTTCGTGGCAGATGCTCGGTGCCCCCCAACGTGATACATTGATGCAATTGGCCCTCTTCCAGGGCGGATTTACCTTTGAGGCCGCAAGTGCGGTAGCGGGCGCTACCCTTGCGAACATGGCAGAGTTCGTCGCCAAGTCGTTGCTAGGGTGCGATGGCAAGGGGCGCTACCAGATGCACGAATTGTTGCGCCAGTATGCAGGCGAGAAACTGGCGGCGTTACCCGAGCGGATGACAGCGGGCGCGCGCGCCCATAGTGACTTTTACATGCGCTTCCTTGTCGAGCAGACCTATCGATTCACCGATGCCCGTCAGCGCCAAGCTGGAGATGCGGTCGGGCAAGATCTGGAAAATGTACGCAAGGCCTGGCAGTGGGCTGTGGACAATCGGGCAATCGAAGCGATGCACGCCTCTGGTTGGACCTTTCACCACTTCTTTCAGCACCGCAGCCGCTATCTGGAAGGAGCCAAGGTCTTTCGCCAGGCATCCGAGTCTCTGGAAATAAATCACTTGACCGTCGATTGGGCCAGGACATTGGCTGCGATGCTCACCCATTACAGTTATTTCTGCATTCGACTGGGTCAGTTGGACGATGCAGACCGCGCCCTGTTGAGAGTGCGGCAGCTCTGTGACGAATATAATTTTTCACCTGCCCCAGGCGTGGGAGGACATCCCAATGCGGCCTCCATGTTTCTGGAACTTGCCCGTGGCAACTATGGGCAGGCCGCGATCTATGGTGAACAAACTCTCAAAACACCCGAGCAGATACGCCCCCCATCGTTTATGAGTATCATCCACTATGGTATGGCGAGCGCCGCTCTGGCCCAAGAGCAGTATGTACGTGCTAAAGAGCACGCTGGGCAAGGGCTTGCTGTTGCCAATGCCTATGGGAATCAACGCAACAAAGCCTTGCTAAATGGCACGCGCGGCCAGATCGCTCTCGCCATGGGTGATCTACAGGAGGCCAAATACCAATTTGAAGCTGCCCGGGTAATTAGTGAGGAACTGACAGACCCTGGTGGGATTGCTGAACAATTAGCCAATCTTGCAGATATTGCTATGCGCCAGCATAAATGGCGCATAGCACATGAGCACTACCGCCGCAGTCTCAGAACGTACGAGCAAATTGGAGACCGGGGTGGGATCGCGCGTGCTCAACTTGGTTTGGGCAGCGTCGCCTACAAGTCAGGCGAACCAGCCGCCACGCGTGAACATTATCGTGTAGCCTTCATGATTGCCAACGAGATTCAAGTCATGCCCTTACTCTGCTCTGTTTTGGCGGAAGTTGCAGAGTTCTTGCTGCAGGGAGACGAGACTCGGGAGTTGGGCCTGCGCGTTAGCGGGTTTGTGCTATACCATCCAGCGTGCGAAGCGCTGACTCGCCAGCGTCTTCTGGATTCGCTCTCCTACAATGGGATTTCTGCGACAACGCTCGAGCCTACCTCTACCAGCCTGGAAGAGATTATTGCTTCTCTTCAAACTGTTCTCGTATAGCCTCACCAGTAGGATACTATCTTTGTGCCGGCACCCGACTTCAGTGCCTCAAGGCGGCTCTTTTTGTACGGAAACTAGGTGTTTAGTCCCAGTTTTTTGTTGGACTACGAAGCCCGCTGCTAGACCCCTGCCACCCGCGAATTTTACCGCCTCAAACTCGGCCTTTTCGTGTGTTGGTGCGAGACGGAAGGACTCCACGCGGTCGGCGAACTCATGGCTCATCACATCCGGCGCTATCTTGTTCACCTCTCGCGCCGCAATCTCTCCAGCCAGTACCAGCACAATTTGGCACGCGCCATCCCCGCTTTTCGTAATGGGTATAACGGCCATGATCGGTACGATGCACATGGGCTATGCAGGAATGATGATGCAGATGATGGGCAGCATGATGGCAGAAAGTGTAATAGGGACAGACACAATGGAAAATGGTATGATAGTGAGCGAGGATGAGGGCGTGTCCTTCATCCGGCGTATTATGGGGTGATTATCGCTGCCCAAAAGGCAGAAATCGAACAACTGCAGGTTGTTACAGGAACGGTTCGGCATAAGCCAGTAAAAAGGTAGGCACAAACCTTCTGCTTGACAAATGAGCCGCAGGTATAAAGGAAAATCGTGATGTCCGACCAATCGAACGATACCTCCTCTCAACATCATTCACATGATGCTCATCCAACAGAATCTCTTGCGCAGAAAGCGCCACCAACTGCGGCACATAGCCACGAGCATCACACCCACCAGCGGGGACCTGCGGCCTCGCCAGCCGCGGCGGATGTGCCGGAAGAGGCACACGATCACAGCGGTGGTGTCTTGACCGAAAGCATGGCCGCAGGGGCAGCCCAAGCGGATGCTCATGTCGCACACGCCGGTCATGATGCCCATGCGGGTCACGATGCACATGCGGGTCACATTGACCACACCGGGCATGAACTCATGTTTCGCAACCGTTTCTGGGCCTGCCTGCTGCTGACTGTGCCTGTGCTCTTCTACAGCCCTATGCTGCAAATGTGGTTCGGCTTCACCGCACCCAGTTTCCCCGGCAGCAACTGGATCGCGCCGCTCTTTGCCTTCATCATTTTTATCTATGGTGGCGTGCCCTTCTTGCAGATGGCGGGACCAGAGTTGCGTGCGCGCAAGCCTGGCATGATGACGCTCATCTCGTTGGCGATCACGGTCGCCTTTCTCTACAGTATCGCTGCCCTTTGGATCGATCCGGCTGGGGGCTTCTTTTGGGAGATGGCGCTGCTGATCGATGTTATGCTGCTGGGACACTGGCTGGAGATGCGCAGTGTGCGCCAGGCTTCTGGCGCACTCAACGAACTGGCAAAGCTCATGCCCGACACGGCAGAACGCATTCGCGCCGACGGCAGCACAGAAAGCGTGCCGACCAGCACGCTCAAGGTTGGCGATCTGCTGTTGATTCGCCCTGGGGCGAGCGTGCCCGCCGATGGTGAGGTGGTTGAAGGCGAATCGCATGTCAACGAAGCCATGATCACCGGTGAATCCAAGCCGGTCGACAAAGCGCCGGACAGCCGTGTGGTTGCCGGAACAGTCAACGGCGATGGCAGCCTGCGCGTGCGTGTCTCGGCCATCGGCGAAGAAACCGCACTGGCGGGCATCATGCGCCTGGTCGATCAGGCGCAGAACAGCAAATCACGCACCCAAGTGCTGGCAGATAAAGCCGCGGGTTGGCTCTTTTATATCGCCCTGGCCGCTGCTATCATCACGGGGATAGCCTGGACCCTTGCCACGGGTTTTGGGGTTGAGGTCGTGCAACGCGTGGCGACTGTACTCGTCATTGCCTGTCCACATGCACTCGGATTAGCCGTACCCTTAGTTGTCGCGATCAGTACATCGTTGGCGGCGCAGAACGGCATCCTGGTGCGTGACCGGCTGGCGCTGGAAGAGGCGCGTAACATCGATACGATCATCTTCGACAAAACCGGCACGCTGACCGAAGGCAAGCAGGGCGTGGTGGGCATCGCCACTGTCCCCGGCTGGAGCGAAGATCAAGCCCTGGCGTTGGCAGCGGCGGTTGAAGGCGATTCCGAACACATCATTGCCCAGGCGATCCGCCGCGCCGCTTCAGAACGCGATCTTGCCTTGCCCGCGGTCACTGAGTTCAGCGCCATCAAGGGACGCGGCGCGCGGGCGACGGTTGAAAACCTGACGGTTCATATTGGCGGCCCGCGCCTCTTGGAGATGTTGGCATTGACGCCCCCTTCGGCGCTGGCTGACTTCATCACTCAGGCTGAGGCCAAAGGCCGGTCGGTCATTCACTTGGTGCAGGGGCAGGAGATTGTCGCCAGCTTTGCCCTGGCCGATGTGATCCGCCCGGAAAGCGCGGCGGCGATCCAACAACTCCAGGAACATGGCATTGAGGTGGTCATGCTCACCGGCGACAGCAACGCTGTTGCCAAAGCGGTGGCCGAGGAGTTGGGCATCAACCAATACTTTGCC
This sequence comes from Caldilineaceae bacterium, assembly GCA_020846635.1. Lineage (GTDB taxonomy): Bacteria > Chloroflexota > Anaerolineae > Caldilineales > Caldilineaceae > QEUY01. The sequence continues at coordinate 95,058 of JADLDO010000042.1, read as the reverse complement.
GAAGTGCTGCCGGAGCATAAGGATGAGCAGGTTGCCAAACTGCAAGCGCAGGGGCGCAAGGTGGCGATGGTCGGCGATGGCGTGAACGATGCCCCTGCGCTGACGCGCGCTGATATTGGCATCGCCGTGGGCAGTGGCACCGATGTGGCGGTGGAATCGGCAGACATTATCCTGGTGCAGAGCAATCCGCTGGATGTGGTGAAGATCTTCACCTTGAGCAATGCCACCCACCGTAAGATGATCCAGAACCTCTGGTGGGCGACGGGCTATAACATCGTTGCCATTCCGTTGGCTGCGGGCATCTTTGCCAACTGGGGCATCAACCTCTCGCCGGCTGTGGGCGCGCTGCTCATGTCCATCAGCACGATTGTCGTGGCGATCAACGCGCAGCTACTACGCCGCCTCCCCTTGGACAAAACGGCATAGTGGAGCTTGTTGTGAGCAGTAAGACAGTTCTGCTTGGTGGATGGGTCATGTAAGGGAGCGATGAGGGATCGAAAACCCGGAGATTGATGCGCTCATCGATTCATTGCTGCATCAGGCTATCCAAAACCTGCATCTGGTCATCACCACGCGCGAGGACCCTGGCCTGCCTCTGGCGCACCTACGCGTCAAGAACCAGCTTACAGAAATACGTGCGGCGGACTTGCGCTTCTCGCCGGAGGAAGCCGTCGAGTATTTCACGAAGGTAATGTCCATCCACTTGTCAGAGAAGCAGGTCAATCTCCTCGGACAACGCACAGAGGGCTGGATTGCCGGTCTACAATTGGCTGCCTTATCGCTTAAAGATAGCCGGGACCCCGAACTGTCTATCAATGCTTTTCGGGGCACGCACCGGCATGTGCTGGATTATTTGCTCGAGGAGGTCTTGAATGGTCAGACGGAGGAGGTGCGCAGCTTCTTGCGCCGAACTTCCATCCTGGAACAGTTGTCCTCCCCGCTATGCGAAGCTGTAAGCGGTCAGAAAAATAGCCAACAACTCCTCCGCTATCTGGAACGAAGCAACCTGTTCCTGGTCCCCCTGGATGATCATCGCACCTGGTATCGCTACCATGCCCTATTCGCTGGCAAAAGTTGGTGACCGGCTAGGATGGATCGGTGTATGTGACTGGCGACTGGCGACCAGAGAGATGCATAGTTCAGTCGGAGGAGTGTCTCTATACTCACGGCATATGACTGGAGGAAGGAGAAGATCAACTGTGGTGCAGCCGAGCAATCTGGATTCGGAGAATGTGTATGAGATTATGGTCAGGGGCGAGATCGATGTTTCCTGGATCACAGGTTTCGGCGAAGCGGAGGCCAAACCGAAATCATCACAGATGGAGATCCTCAATCCACGCTCTTCGAGATCGTCACGGATCAGGCCGGGCGGGTCGGCCTGATCCGGCGGCTGCATGGGTTGGGGGTGGTGTTGGTTTCCATGCGGCAGGTGCTAGAGGCTAGTGACCCGGTGCAGACATAGCCACGGTTGCATCATTTCTCCTAACGAAGCCCGTAGAATTCAGCCGCGTTTTCCCGAAAGATGCGGTCGTGCATCTGCTTTGGCAGCTTAGGGAAGGCATGGGTAGGCGAGTCGAAATCCCAATGCGGGTAGTCGCTGGAAAACATCAATAACTGTTCCGCGTTCATCATCTCCAGCATCGCAAGCAGGTGCTTATCATCCTCAGGTCGCTCGATGGGCTGGCTTGCGATGCGCACATGGTCGAGCAGATATTCGGAGGGGCGCTTGGTAACCCACGGCACTTCTGAGCGCAGCGCTTTCCATTCGGCATCCAGCCGCCACATCAGCCCAGGAAGCCACGCAACACCCCCCTCGACAAGTACCACTTTGAAGCCTGGGAAGCGTTCAAAGACCCCCTCGGTCAACATGCTGACGAGATGCGCCTGGAAGCTTAGGGAGAGACAGGTGTGCCATTCGATATAGTGAGTCGGATAGCCAGGGCTGGGCTGAATATTGACGCCCATGCCATCCGTCCCTGGGTGGATGGCAAGCGGCAGGTTGTACTTTTCGCACATGGCATAGATGGGGTAATAGTGGCGCTGTCCAAAGGGGGCGCGTGCGCCGGAATCGGTCATTACCTGGATAAAGTGGGGATGACCGGCCCAGCGTTCGATCTCCAGCGCGGCGGCTTGCGGGTCCTGGTGGGCAATGGTGATGGAGCCTTTAAAGATTCCGTCGGCGTTGTACTTTGACAGCCATGTATCCGCCAGCCAGTCGTTATAGGCCGCGGCAATGGCTGTCCCCAAGTCGGGGTCAGGATGCAGGTTGCAGAAGGCGCGTGGCAGAAGAATCGCATAGGCGTGACCGAAGGTGTTGAGCAGTTGTTCACGCAGGAAGTCGGGGTCCGAGCCGGAAGGCCCACCGTTCGGCGGCATGGCATCAAGCCGCGAACCATGAACCGGGTTGTCGAAAAAACCGCGTCCGCCGCCTCGATAGCGCGTGCGCCACGGCATCTCCATATACTGTTTGATCTCATCGGCATTGCGTGGATAGACATGCACATCGCAGTCAATTAAGCCTTCACGGCTTGACTGGGAGGCACTTGATTGTGAGGTGTCGGTCTGGGGCTGAGTGGCTAACACTGGGCATCTCTCCTTCTGTCGTTAATCTGTCGTTATCTGTCATTGTCTGACGTTCGAGGGTCTATCCGGTGATCCGTTCGATAATGATAAGCATACACAGAGTCATTTGAAACATACAACACGACCAACCTATGGACAAACCCCTCTCCGTGACGAACATGCGAAATCCTCCCCACCTATAGTACACTACACGGTAGATGTTATACAGAAGTTGTGCCCATCCCTTCCAAGCACAAGACCGCTTCCACAAGGAGAAATCTGATCATGCAAGAGACAAGCGCCCAACGGATCGGCTGGAAAGCTGCCGGCAAGAGCGGGAGCGTCGCCGCGGGGGCTGCTGATGCCGTGGCTGCAGGGATTGAGATTCTAGAACGGGACGGCAACGCTGCCGATGCGGCAGTGGCGACCATCCTGGCGCTGAATGTGACAGACCACGGGGCCTGCTCCATCGGTGGAGAAGTGCCAGTCTTGATCTACGACAATCGCAAGCGAGAAGTAAAATCGCTTGCGGGTCAGGGGGGCGCGCCGCGTTCGCCCCAGGCCATCGACTGGTACATGCAAAACGGCATCCCCAATCATGATATCAAGATGGCACCAGTACCGGCAGTCGTCGATCTGTGCATCACCATGTTGCAAAGCTACGGCACCAAGAGCTTCAGCGAAATTGTCGCCCCGACTCTGGCGCTGCTGGATCGAGAGAAAGAGGCGTGGCATCCCCTACTGGCAGTCACGTTGCGGCGCATGGTCGAAGAAGAAGCGCGCACCAGCGGCAGCCGCGAGGCACGTTTGCAGGCCGCTTGCGACCGTTTTTATGGACGCAATGCACAATGCAATGATATTGCTGAGGAGTTGGAGGCGTTTTATATCGAGCAGGGTGGCTTTCTGCGCCGCGAGGACTTGGCGGCCCACAAAACGCTGATCGAGGAGCCGGTGTCAGCGAACTATCGCGGCTACACAGTCTACAAGTGTGGCCCGTGGACGCAGGGGCCCTATCTGTGCCAAGCGCTGCGCCTGCTGGAAGGATTTGATCTAAAAGGCATGGGTCACTTGTCGGCGGACTATATCCATGTCGTCACCGAGGCCATCAAACTGGCGATGGCGGATCGAGACGCATACTACGGCGATCCGGCCTTTGTCAATGTGCCGCTGGCGGAACTCCTGTCCGATGCCTATACCTCCCTCCGGCGACCGCTGATCGATCTCTCTCGCGCCTCGCAGGAGGCGCGGCCAGGGGACCCATATGGGATGCAGCCGCGGAACGGTTCAGGCGTATTTCGACCAGGGATCGGCGGCACAACCACCTGTGTAGTCGCTGACCGCTGGGGCAACATGGTCGCGGCCACACCCAGCGCCAACGTCTGTCACCAGGGCGGCTATGGCCGCGCGGGAGTCACCTTTGGCAACCGCCTGCGCAGCCTCAACACCACGCCAGGGCATCCCAACTGCATCCAGCCGGGTAAACGACCGCGCATCACGCTGACACCCACTCTGGTACTCAAGGAGGGCCGGCCTGTACTGGCGATCAGTGTCGCCGGCGGCGATTTGCAGGATCAGGCGGCCTTGAACCTGCTGCTCGACTTTATCGAGTTCGACATGGAGCCGGCAACTGCGGTCATCGCGCCGCGCTTCGCCACTGACCACCACCAGGATTCCTTCGATCCGAACCCTGTACGCGAACAGACCTTTCTCAAAGCCGGATCGTTGACCCTCAGCGACCAGGTTGACCCAGGCGTCCGCGATGAGTTGGCGCGGCGCGGTCACCAGGTCTTGCCCAAAACCGAGCCGATCGCGAAACCGGTCATGCTCTATGCCGATCCCATCAGCGGCGTGTACCATGCGGCGGGCGACCCAGCCGCCGGTCGTCACGCTGCTGCGCTAGACGCATAGGCAAACTATATTCTCTAACTTTATGTGACAGTCACCCGCCCGATTTCACCTTCGACCGTCACGGGATACGTTTTGAGCGGCACAGTGGCCGGCGCACAGACTACTGTGCCGCTGGTGACGTCGAAGCATGAGCCATGCAGCAAGCAAGTAATGATCTTCCCATCCAGATTGCCGACACTCAACGGCCCCTGCGCATGGGTACAGGATTCGTCTGTTGCGTAGAACTTGTTGTCCACGTTATAGACCAGGATGGTCAGGCCGTTTACGGTCAGAGGCAGCATCTGTCCGGCAGCCAGATCGGCGGCGTGGAACTCATTTTCTCGTAGTGTCTGTTCCTGGGCGTGCTTCTCAACGCCAGGGGTTGGCCTGTTCTCCGGCACATCCAAATAGATCGTATCTTCCGCCACTGTCACCGGATAGCGATCCAATTCCGCGTCCGGGTCAGCCAGACAGATACCGGAGCGCAGGTCATACCTGTAGCCATGCCAGGGGCAGGTCAGCACATCGCCTTCCAGCAGACCCGTCGCCACCGGGCCACCCTGATGTACACAACTGTTGCGGACAGCATACCATGCGCCTTCATGGTGGAACACCCCAATGGATAGGTTGTCGACCTGAACTATCTTGCGCTGCCCATCGGGAATTTCCCCGACCGTTGCGACTGCGACGCGGCGCAACGGTTGCGCGCTTTCATCGCCATGTTCCAGATCAATGGCGTGAGTCGCCAGTGCGCGCACCCAGGCAGCTTCGACCGGCATGGGCGCGCCATACGATTCCGGCTGCCGCTCATGCCCATAGGCGCGGGCCAGCATCTCCAGCAGAACCATCATCAATTTGTCCCACGCTTCGACCGCGCGAAACTCTAATTCATCATCCTGGTCGCGCAGTTCGGTACTGACAGCGCGGCTGATGGCATGTTGAATCATCCCAACCTGGCCGATCACATAGCGTTCAGGCACATAGACCTTCGGATCGGCCCCATGTGACGTATGGGCGCGCCCAACGTGGTCAACATAGCCCGCGTATTCGTCATCGAACACGCCTTCCGCAGTCCGCAGCCAGAAATTGGACAGGTGACGCATACGCAAAACCAGGTACTCTTCATTGATCGTGCCGTCTGGATGCAAGAAAAGGCTGCGCGTAAGTGGATAACGCAGCAGATGCGTGTAGAAGTCGCTGACAATCTCAGGCAGATATTTGGCGATGATCGAGCGGGTCTGGTGGATGACTTCGGCATCGACAGGGGTAAAACCGACATACTCCGCCATATAGCGGAAAAACCTTCCGGCCTCGGTCACTCCCTGCGTCGTGGCCGCGGCAGGGTGATGATTCTCTGGAGCCTTCATACCGTCCCCCTTTACTGGAGATGGAAATGCAGCCCTGACAATCCGATGGACGCACCTGTGCCCTCATGGGCGAAACGGGAATGCTGCTATCGATTGTCCCGAAATCCAACGGTAATGTGGCTGCCGTCACAGAACGGCTTGTTGCCCGACGCACCACACCGGCATAAGGTCTGGCGATTGCGGACCTCATATACTTCGCCGTCCGCTGATTCTACTGCGATGCCCCCGCGTACCCACAGCGGGCCGCTCACATTCTTGGTCGGATCCTGCACCAACCCAATCGATTGGGGCAAAGCAGGTTCAATCGGCAAGCCGGTTTCCTTGTCCCATGCCACCAGCCTGCCCGACGGACAGTCGCCGACCTGGCGGACAAATTGCTCGCGCACCGCCGGATCATCGGTTCGCCGCACCTGTCGCCAGACTGTGCCGTTGAGGTGGCAGAAGCGGGCGGCGGCACACAATGCCTGCACATCACTCAGGGCCATTTCCGGCCCATCGATGACCTGAGCCTGTTGTGCATAGGGGGCGCGGCTTGCTGTTTCTGTGCCGTCAAAATTGACCCTGTTATGTGTTCCATCACAAAACGGCTTATTCCCAGAGTTGCCACAACGGCAGAGCAGATAGCGCTCCGGCGCTTCCACAGATGCACCCTCGATCCATTCGTTCGGTTCGCCGGTTGCATCTGTGGCAATCGTTTGTACACGGATCGGCACGCTGCCGGTGACGAGGTACGGACCATTCTCGGTAACTTTGATGCGCGGTTGTTCAGGCATGATCGTTCTCCTGGTGACGCGTTAGGTTTTCGTGTGGGAGATTCCTATCATACTGGATCCCAAACAACTCGACAAACGCTTTTTTGTGCTACTCACCAAGTTGACCCGGCGTAATGGTCAGGCAGATAAACGAAATTCGTGTACAATCTTGATGATCGTGAACAGAATTTGGCACGAATCTGGCACAAACACAACTTCACCCGGCAGGAGGCCATATGAAGATCACCGATATCAAGACGTTTCTCGTCCATCCCGGAACGGGCAAAAACTGGCTCTTTGTCAAAGTCGAAACAGATGAAGGTATCCACGGCTGGGGCGAAGCCTACACACAGGCGGATCGCGACCGCTCCATCGAGATCACGGTGCAGCAGTTGCGACGCTATCTGATCGGGCGCAGCCCCTTTGACAGTAAGCATTTCACCTTTATGGCCTATACCGATTTTGCCACGCGGCGTGGGTCGATGGAGTTCTACTGTGCGGTCAGTGGGATCGAACATGCGCTGTGGGACATTGTCGGTAAGGCGACGGGGCAGCCGGTCTATAACCTTCTGGGGGGAGCCGCGCGCACGCAAATCCGCGTCTATGCCAACGGCTGGGGCGGTGGCGGCAGCCTGGACAAGCTCATCGATGCGGCCAAAGGCGTCGTAGCGCGCGGCTTTACCGCGCTGAAATTTGACCCCTTTCCGAACCCCTGGCGCGCCTACATTGCGCGCCGCGATGAGGACACAGCCGTCGAGCGCGTGGCGGCTGTGCGCGAGGCGGTTGGCCCCGACGTGGAGATTCTGGTCGAGGTGCATCGCCGCCTGGCTCCCATGCACGCGGTACGCGTGGCGCGGCGCATGGAGCCATATCGCCCTTTCTGGTACGAGGAGCCGGTCTCCGCGCGCGATATGGCCGGGCTGGCTGAGGCGCGCCGCGAAATCAACCTGCCCATCGTCACCGGTGAGGAGCTATACACCAAAGCTGAGTTTCGCGACGTTTTCGAGCAGCGCGCAGCAGACATCATCAACCCGGACGTGTGCAACTGCGGTGGAATCCTTGAACTGCGCGAAATCGCGGCAATGGCTGAGGTCTATCACGTTGTCGTCTCGCCGCACAACTACAACAGTACGACCATCGGCCTGGCAGCGACGGTTCACGCCGCGGCTGGGATGCCGAATTTCCTGATCACCGAGTATTTTGTCAACTTTGAGGAGGTTGGCAAGGCCATCGCCAACCCGCTTGTACCGGTGAACGGTATGATCACGCTCCCCACCGCGCCCGGTCTGGGCGTCGAGATCAACGAAGAGGTACTGGCCCACTACGCCTATCAGGAGTTCCCAAACCGCAATCTGCGCCGACCGGAGGACGAAACGCCAATCTAGAGGTCTACAGTGGGGGCGGCTACCCTGGGCCTGTCTCGCTCGCGAGCGTCGTCCCCCCGTTCAACTGCGTCAAAGCAAACTCGGGCTGTCTTGGCGCTCTTTCCACACGGGGCGGCTCCGGCAGCAGGATCGGCGGCACGACAGGCCCATATTCAGGAACAAGTCTTCTCAACAGTTGCAGAATTCGATCGCGCTGATCGCTTTGGGCGGCTCGGCCTAGCTCCAAAACCTGTTCGTGCAAGTCACGCGGCACATAGCGACCGGCGTTGACCGCAATACGCACTTTTGGATGGCCGGTTGTGCGATAGTCCTCTCCTGGCAGGAACAGGTCTTCATACATCTTTTCTCCGGGGCGCATCCCTGTGAACTCGATGTCGATGTCGCCCCCCTCTTTGAGTCCGGAAAGCCGGATCAAATCGCGCGCCAGATCCAATATGCGTACGGGCTCGCCCATATCCAGCATGAAGATTTCGCCACCCTTGCCAAAGGCAGCAGCCTGGAGCACCAGTTGTACTGCCTCTGGAATGGTCATGAAGAAGCGTTCTACCTCTGGATGTGTAACAGTTACAGGCCCGCCCGCGGCAATCTGCTGCTTGAAGGTCAGCACAACACTGCCGCGGCTGCCCAGCACATTGCCAAAGCGCACCGCGACATAGCATTTGCCGCTGCGCCGCGCCGCATCCAACACCAACATTTCTGCCCCGCGCTTGGTCGCGCCCATGACACTCGTCGGGTTCACGGCCTTGTCGCTGGAAATCATTACAAAATGATCCAGATTGGTCGCCAGCGCCGCATTCAAGACATTCTGAGTGCCGACGATGTTGTTTGTAATCGCTTCACCGGGGTTGGCTTCCATTAAAGGTACGTGTTTGTGAGCCGCGGCATGAAAGACGATCTCAGGACGATGTTGGAAAAAGACCGTACGAATACGCTCGGCCATCCGAATGTCGGCGATGCAGGTCGTGATCTTTGTCGTGAGCCGGCCCATCTGCTGCCGCGTGCGAAGTTCCTGTTCGATTTCAAAGATCGAGTTTTCACCGTGACCCAAGACAATGAGTTCTGCCGGCTCACACTGGAGAATCTGGCGGCAGAGTTCGCTGCCAATCGAGCCACCCCCACCCGTAACGAGGACTGTCCGCCCGACGATAAGATTGCGTACAGCACCATTATCTGTGTGGATCGAATCGCGGCGCAGGAGATCCTCCAGGTCGACAGGGCGCAATTGGCTCAGGCTCATGCTGCCATCCACAATGGCGTGGAGACTGGGCACGACGCGCGGGGAGATGTTGACCCGCTCACACATCCCCATCACCTCGCGTATCACCTTGCCTGGGGCGGTAGGCATTGCGATGATGATTTGGCTAACAGCATATTGACGCACAAGCTCTGGAATCCGCTCGCGCCCCCCCAAAACGGGCGCGCCCAGCAAAACACCCCCATGCTTGTCTACGTTGTCATCCACAAAGCCGACGACCTTAAGATCTGTGCCGGGATCACGCAGGATCTCATGCATGACCATAGCCCCGGCATCGCCTGCGCCGACGACGAGCGTTGCCTTCACATCCGTTGCAGGCCGCGCCTGTTTCCGACGCTTGAATTGGCTGAGCGAGCGCATGAGAAAACGGGAACCTGCCAGCAGAACCATGCTGCAGATTGCCTCCAGCAGCCAGACAGACCCGGACTCACTGTAGGGCAAACCCAGCCGGGGCTGCAACCCAAAGTTGAAAAACGCGATGCCAATGGGCGCGATGACACTCGCCAGAAAGATGGTGTGTAGGTCATGCATGCTGGCATAGCGCCAGAACCTGTTATAGAGATTGAGGCGATAGTAGATGAAAAACCGTACTGACGGGGCAACAAATAACAATGTCCAACCGCCGGAGCGAAGGTAAGTCAATGCAGCGTCAACGGATTCCAGCCGGAGCAGGATCGCGAGCAGGACCGCATTCAACGCCAGAATCAGGTCAATGAGGATCAGATACCGGATCCGCAAATGGCGAACGACTCCAGGTGGTTGGGGGCTCTCTGTTGGTGACACAAGGGTTGTTGGTGACACAGAGGTACTCCATTGAACAGTGAAATCGTGATGTCAGGAAATAGATCGGGCCGCGCAATGGATGGTTTCGACGACGCGTGTCAAATCAGCCTCAGTCAGACTTGAGCCGGATGGTAAGCAAAGACCTTGCCCAAACAGCTTTTCCGCGACGCCTCCGCCAACGCTTTCACATTGCGAGAAGATCGGCTGAAGGTGTAACGGATTCCACACAGGTCGAGCCTCTATGTTCTTGGCTTCCAGAGCCAGGCGAATCATTTCCCGGTCTGCGCCAAAGGCAGCGGGATCAACAGTCAGGCATGTCAGCCAGCGCGTGTGTCGCCCCCAACCAGCTTCGGGCATGAACTTGATCCCCGGAAGGCCGGCGAGGTGTTCCGCGTACCATGCGAAGTTGCGGCGACGGGCTGCAACTCGTTCCTCAAGCACTTGGAGTTGACCGCGCCCCACTGCTGCCACGAGGTTGCTCATCCGGTAATTGTAGCCAACTTCCGAATGTTGGTAATGAGGAACCGGATCGCGCGCTTGCGAGGCGAGCTTGCGCGCATGTGCGATAAGATCCGCGTCGGACGAAACAAGCATACCGCCACCGGAGGAGGTTATGATCTTGTTGCCGTTAAAGGAAAAAACGGCTGCGCGGCCAAATGAGCCGGCGAATTTGCCTTGATAGCTGCTGCCCAATGCTTCCGCGGCATCTTCGATAAGCGGGATCTCATAGCGGTCACAGAGTGACAGAATCGGCTCCAGATCGGCGCACTGACCGTAGAGATGAACAAGGACAACGGCCTTTGGCAGCCGCCGCTGCCGGGCACGATCCGCAAGGAACCGCGCCAGAAGTTGAGGGTCCATATTCCAGGAAAAGGGTTCAGAATCAATAAAGACCGGCTGTGCGCCTTGATAAATCACAGGGAATGCGCTGGCGGCAAAGGTTAATGTTGAAACGACCACATCGTCACCAGGGCCGACACCCAGCAGGCGCAGCGACAAGTGCAGTCCTGCTGTGCCCGAAGCCAGCGCCAGCGCATGGGGGACGCCCACGGCGGCGCTAAACTCTTTTTCAAAAGCATCGATCTGCGGCCCAAGAGGAGCAATCCAATTCGAGGCAAAAACATCGGCGACGTAGGACTGTTCGTACCCAGACATATGCGGTGGGGAAAGATAAATTCTGGAGTGGTTCATCACGACGACCTCTCGATCCGTACACAAAATGGGACGTTCGAAGCGGTCACTGTTACGACTATAGCATGTGTACCATGATCTTAAACACTACGATTATGCTCTCACAATACTACGTTTGTACGCGTGCAACACTACGAGTTATATGCGTTCATCTAGAACCGCTTGTCAACCAAAAATTGTATGCTAAGATTGTAACGAATCTAACATGATGCTGCCGAACCCGTAATGATAGAATTTCCATATTGACAAGTTATTGTCAGGCGTTCGGCGTAGTTGCTGGTATATACAAAATGCCAGAAGGCGTATTCCCTTAAGTCTGTCTTACAAGCGTTCTCCCCTTCATTGTTCCTTTCATCGTTAGCCTCTCCATTCGGAACTCGTTGCCTGCTGCCATCTGCCGGGACTCTTTCCCGCGTAGCGTTCGTATCTCGTCCACCAGGACGAGAATTGTCACTAGGCGATTGTCGGTTCTCGTTCCTACTCGTTTTTTACACCGCGCTTGTGCCTTCCCTCTGAGGTACACGAATTCAATAATTCAGTTTCCCTGAATTCCATATCGCAGCGTTGCAGTCGATTGCGTTGAGCAATTGGGCTGCATTACTTGAACGATCCCTCGTTTCTGCTCAAGTATTCTTGGCACACGGAACACCGGAACTTTATTTAGATCTCGGCAATCGGTACAGAGCCGGGATCTTTCATTCTCTCCAGCAAAGATCATCTCCCAATCAGCCATTTTAGATCGCGGAACCGTCTCTTTTGGAAGGCGCAAATAGGCCAACAGACTTGCTCGTTGCCTATCTAGATAGCAGGGATCTGACACATGGCGAAGTATCTAGTGACGGGCGCAGCGGGGTTTATTGGCTCCAAAGTAATCGAAATGCTATTGGCAGAGGGTCATGTGGTTGTCGGTGTTGACAACATGAACCAGGCGTACGATTTGCGGCTCAAACAATGGCGACTCGCCACCCTGATCAGCCGCCCGAATTTTATCTACTATTGCCTGGACATCACCGACCAACAGCGCTTGCGCGATCTGTTTGAGAGCCATGTGGATTCCGCAAGCGAAAGTTTTGCTGCGGTCATCAATCTGGCGGCGCGGGCAGGGGTGCGCCCGTCGGTCATCAACCCGTGGACCTATTTCGACACCAATACAACCGGAACGCTCAATTTGCTTGAGCTTTGCAAGGACTTTGCCGTCCCTAAATTTATCCTCTCGTCCACCTCAAGCTTGTATGGCAAGGACAACCCCATGCCCTGGCGCGAGATGCAGTGTACCAATCTGCCGCTTTCCCCCTATGCCGCCTCGAAGAAGGCCGCAGAGGTGTTGTGCTATACCTACCATTATCTGTACGGGCTGGATGTGACAGTTTTCCGCTACTTTACCGTCTATGGCCCCGCGGGGCGTCCCGATATGAGCCTATTCCGCTTCATACAGTGGATCAGCGAGGGTCGTCCCGTCGTCGTCTTTGGCGATGGTAAGCAGTCGCGGGACTTTACCTATGTGGATGATATCGCCCGCGGGACAATTGCCGGTCTTGCGCCGGTTGGATATGAAATTATCAACTTGGGATCAGACGAGCCGGTTGTCTTGCTCGATGCGATACATCTGATCGAAGAAATTGTGGGCAGGAAGGCTGTGCTAGAGTTTGAAACTCGTCACGCAGCCGACACCCCGGCATCCTGGGCCGATAACAACAAGGCCCGAAACCTGCTGCATTGGCAGCCACGTTCCGTCTTTGCCCACGGTGTGGAAGAATCGGTCAACTGGTATATGGCACACCGCGCCTGGGCGCAGGAGATTGTGACCTACGACTAAGGGTCCATCGGATGAGTAATGACCACACGGAGTCTGTTTGGCTCACGATTGCGGTGATCATGATCGGAATTGGATCGGTGGTGGTCTTCAGCCTCCAGCCAGGAGGTGGCGCGGTCACAACATCGTCGCAGGCACAAATGATGCCCCTTACATCCAGCACAATTGAGCCTAACACAGATGATCCGCGCGCGGTTGGACAAACGACAACAGAGGTTCCGTCAGCCATAACAGAGCCGTCGAGCGTTCCCTCGTACAGTAGGGTTGCTGCCTTAATGCCGACACCAACGCCATCACCTGTTGCCTCCATGACTGCAATACCCCCTCTGGTCTTGCCGGAAGTGCCGGTGCCGGAAAATGGCGAGGTCTATCTGCTCTATCCTGCCAATCCTGCATCGGTGGGATGGGCGCGGGCCAATGATGAAGTTGCCAACCATTTTGGAGACTACAATATCTTCGCCGGTGTCTTTGAGGGAGAAGACCATGTCGGCGCTATGCAATTTGATTTGTCGCAAATTCCACCGGGCTCCCCCATTCTCTATGCCGACCTGGCGCTGACAGGACTGGTCAGCGACTATCGCGGCACAGAGGGCGTTTGGACGCTGCAAATGCTAGATGAGTGGATGGATCTGGATTGGACGACGCGCGATTTCTCCTGGCTGGCGCGTGAAGATAGTGGCACAGTCGTGCTGAACGACCCTGTTGCGAGTGCAGCGCTAGACGTGGGCAAGACCAATATTTTCTCCATCCCCCCCGAAGGGCTGGGTTTGCTGGAAGCGCGTCTTTTTACGCATAGCGTATCGTTTCGGATCACCGGCCCCAGCGAAGGCCCTGATAATTTATTTGGCTGGGACAGCGGCTTTGGCACGCGTTCAATGGGGCGCGCGCCCGTGTTGCGGATTGTGACCGGCGGCCCTGCTGTGGATGCCCCGCCTTCACCCACGCCAAACTATGTGGTGATTACGCCTGTTCCATCCGATGGCTATGCCTTGCTGGCCCTGGCAGCGGAGCGTTTGACCGCGACCGCAATGGCAACGCCCGATCCGCTGATGGGTACGGCATCACCCACCGTCACGCCCACACCCATGCCACCCAACTGGGTAACGCCGGTCATCGTTACGAACACGCCCACCCCAGAAAATCAAGTGACCGCGAGTTGGTGGGCGCAAATGGCAACCGCACAGGAGATTGTACGCGGCACAGCAACGGCAACACCCCCGAATGTCTGGACAGCAACCTCCACGCCATTACCCCCGCCAACACCGCTGATCATGGCCTATGACTCCTTTACCCCGACACCAACGCCGACCACGACGCCCGGCGCGATTCCAGATTTCCTGCCCGGCAAAATCCTTTTCTACTCGGATCGGATGGGGAGTGAGTCGTTAATGGTCATGGAGCCGGACGGCAGTAACGTTAACGTGTGGACAGGCGAAGCGCCTGAATGGGTTTATGCACAGGCCAAAAATGGTGAGTCGCTGGCCCCCGCCGGTGACTTTCAAGTGGTGGTTTCCAACCAGCAGATCAGCAGTTTACAGCTTTGGACAGTTGATATAAAGAATGGGACGCGCTTCCAACTCACCCGCTTCGAGGAGATCGCCTACGATCCAGTCTGGTCACCAGTCGACAACACAATTGCCTTTGTCTCTCCCGATCCGGGCAATGATGAGATCTTCCTGATCAACGCCGATGGCACAGGCCTAACGCGGCTAACCACCAACGAATGGGAATGGGACAAACATCCCAGTTGGTCGCCCGATGGCAGCCGGCTGGTCTTCTGGTCAAATCGGGATACGCAGCGCAAGCAGATTTGGGTCATGAACCGCGACGGCAGCAATCTACGCAATCTCAGCAATAACGACTTCAATGACTGGGATCCGGTTTGGGTGAAGTAAACGCAACAGGTGGTCGTGTTAGGTAGCTGTGTCAGGTGGCTATGTGAGGACGCATGGAACTACTTCATTACTGGAATCTAATCCGCAAACGAATATGGCTGATCATCGGGCTCGTCTGCATGGCGATGGTTGCTGCTAGTTACTATGTGCTGAACCAAGACCCCCAATATCGCACCAGCACAACCCTGCTTATCAATCCCGCGACCCTAGATTCGACCGTCAGCTACCAGATGTCCGATGGATTGGTTCCCCTAGCCAATACCTACATGGAGTTTATGCAGTCGCGCTCTTTTGCATCCGCCGTGGCAAAGGAATTAGAAGCGCAAGCCTTGCCGGTTGAACCTAAGGAAGACGAGATCATTGGGGCCATTGTCGCGCAGTATGTCGACGACACCCAACTCTTCAGGATTGCCGCGACCTATCGCGATCCAGTCGTCGCCAAAGCGATGGCGGACACGACGGCACAGATGCTGATCGAAGGCAACGAGGAGCGTATACGTGCTGAGCAAACGGCTCTCTTGAACGCGCAATCAGACACAAGGCGCGTGCATGAAATCGATCAACTTGCGGAAGCGATCAATCTCCTACGTACCGAACTGATTTACTACGAAGATCAGATTCAGGCGCTGGAGCACCAGATCACCGTATTGAATAGCGGCCCGCAATCAACAGAGAGCGACACCGAAATTCTAGCGGCTCGTAACCAATTGCTGAACTATCGATCATCACGCGTCGATCTCTTGGGCAGCCTGGCCGATTCGCAAAAAGCATTGCTCGCTGAAACTGAGCGGGCGAACAGCAATGTCGATACCGTGGTCGTTGTCGAAAAAGCGTGGCTGCCCGACGAACCCTTGCCGCGCAACCTGCTCCAACCTCTGCTTGCAGCCATCGCGGCCGCGCTGACGCTTGGGGTAGCGCTGGCAGTGGGACTGGAATATTTCGATTCCAGCGTAAAAAACCCTGAAGAGTTGGATTTTGTCTATGGAATGCCGACCCTGGGGGCAATTGGCATTGTTGACGACATCGACCCGGTGCGTGGAAAAGGCAGTGAACTGATCATGCTGCACAAGCCACGCACAGCAATTGCCGAGTCCATTCGGGTGCTACGCACAGCGGTACGGATGGCAAGCATTGGCAAACCACTGCACAGTTTGCTCATTACGAGCGCCCGACCGGGAGAAGGCAAAACCTTCACCGCGGCCAATCTGGCGATCAGCATTGCACAGGCAGGCAAGCGCGTCATCCTGGTGGATGCAGACCTGCGCCGGCCTGAAATCCACCGGGCATTCGGACTGCGGCGGGAACCTGGCTTTACGAACCTCGTCGTGGAAGACGAGTTCACGCTGGCACAAGCCCTGCAACCGACCCGCATCCCGAATTTGCAGGTATTGGTTTGTGGCACACCTTCGCCCAATCCAGCCGAGTTGCTCAGTTCAGAGCAGGCGTCGGCGCTCATCCAAGCTCTGTCCGAGCAGGCGGATCTTGTGATCTATGATTCGTCACCTGCTGTAACGGTGACAGACGCGATCCTCATTGCCCCCCAGGTAGATGGGGTAGTACAGATTGTCAATTCGCGTGGCACACGCACCGATCTCGTGCTGCGTTGCAAAGAATTACTCGAACGTTCCGGCGCACGCGTGATTGGGCCGGTGTTAAACCGGGTGGCAGTCACCGATCTGGGTTATTTCATCAACTACTACGAAAACGATGGCTATCACCTGTTCCGTCCTGAGACGCCAGTCGTTGGCAGAGGTTGGCGCGGTTTTGGCCCGCGCAAACAGAAGCAGGGGACAGCGGCTAAGGAATTGTAACCAGGTGTGGCATGGGCGAGAGTACAACCAACGGGGAATTGGGCGAATGATCACGGGCGTTCAGAAAGCCGAAACCAAAAGCGGCTGGTCGCTGTTTTTGCAGACATTTGAGCCCGCGCTGGTGCTGGCTGTCGGCCTTGTCGCCATCTGGGCCGAGCGACTGCCACAGGAGATCGTGCTGATCGGCCTCGCCTTGCTTCTGCTGCCCTTGCTGTTGCGCTTCGTTGTCTTGGGCCAGGTCATGACCTCGACCCTGGTCAGCGTGCCGCTGCTCCTGCTTTTGATCTTGTTGGTTTCCACACGCTGGGTGACGCCATCATGGCAGCAGACCTGGCCGCAAGTGGTACGCATGTTGTGGGGGATCGCCGTAATGCTGACGGTCATCGACTTGATGAATCAAGCGTCACATAGCCAGGAACAAGCGGATCAGCAGCGGCTCCGGTTGCCTCCGCACCTGATAGCCGTGACGATCATCTTCTTGGGTATGGGTCTGCTCTTGACAGTGATCGGCCTGGCGGGTATGGAAGCGACGGGCAAGATTGCGCTGCTCGACCCTTCGCTAGCCCTACTGCCGGAAATGCACATCTATGGGCTCGGTCGTTTTAACTCTAATAACGTAGCGGGCATCATCCTGCTCTTTATTCCCCTGGCGTTTGCGCTGACTCTCGGCCCGCTGCAATTGCGCCAGCGTTCCCTGCTCCTGTGGCTGACGGTCAAGACAGTCGCGGCGCTGTTGACCCTTTTCTTCTCGGTCGCGCTCATTCTCACCCAAACACGCGGGGCCTGGCTAGCAGCGGTCTGTGCGCTGCTGCTCATTCTGAGCCTGCTGGGGCGACGGGGCAAAGTGCTGATGGCGCTGCTTGTGACAGTCATAGCAGTTGGCCTGTTCGCCATCGGGCCGGCGCAGCTATTGGATCAACTGATCGTGCGCGACGCTTCCGCCATCGATTCAAGCGCGTGGATTCAAGATCGCAACGTTGCCGCCCGGCTCATTCTCTGGCAGCGCGCGATCCACGGCATTGCCGATGCGCCCATGACAGGCATGGGATTAGGGGCGTTTGCGGTCGTTTCACAACAGCCCTATCCACAGGTGGCGGGCTTTGTGCCCGATGCGGACATGAGCCATGTCCATAACATCGTGCTGCAAATGGGCGTGGATTTTGGCGTTCCAGGCGTGATCGCCTGGGTGTCCCTGCTGATCATGATCGGCTGGCAGCTAACGCGCCTGGTGCAACGATCATCGCTGCCAACGCTGCTGCATACATGGAGCGTAGGCTTGTTGGGCACCTTTGCAGCCTATCTGGCCTATAACATGCTCAATGCCATATTGCTAGGCTCACGACCGGCCTTTGTCGTCTGGTTCTTCTTCGGACTTTGCATTGGGACAAGCGAATGGATGCAGCGACAGCCAAACGGACTTGAGGATGACAACGTGCAGCAGAGCATGGCCCTCTTCGGCCCCGAACAGGAATGGAGCGAGTGGGAGCGCCAGGCCTGGGCAGCAACAGCAGGCCCCCGCGAGAGATGAACCGATAAGAAATAATGACGGAAATAATGACGAGTGGCGCATTGCGTGGCAGGAGGCCCCAACGTGGAGAAGGCAATGCTGAGTCTCGAACTCTCTGTCCGTGTTACCAAGTCCACCAATCTGCTCTACCAACCACTGGGGGAAGAAGCGGTGATCCTCAACTTGGACAATGAGCAATATTTCGGGCTGGATGAAACAGGGGTGCGGCTCTGGCAGCTCTTGGAGCAATATCACGAACCCAATGCGATCATCACGCATATTCTTGCCGAATATGATGTGGAGGAAGAAGTCCTGCGCCATGATCTGGCGACGTTTATTGATGAATTGGTGGCGGCTGGCCTGGTCAGCGTGGAGCCGTTAGCGAATGGCTAGAACCTCAATGCATCGCATGGCACAGCAAGGTCACAGAAGAAAACGCAGAAACGTTGCGCGCTTTCTGCGCCGCCCCTGGGTCGAACAGCGCCTATTTTTGCTCACGCTGTCCATGTTGCTTTCGACAACGTTGGGAGTACGCGTGCTTGGTTTTAAACGCTGGTACGCGCTATTGGCCCGCTATCCGGCGCGTGCGGGATGGAAAGTTGCGGGCAAAGAAGAGCCGGGTACGGCCTACCATCTATCCCGGCTTGTGTACCTGGCGAATCGCCATGCGCGCTTGCAGCATACCTGCCTGGCGCAATCATTAACACTTTGGTGGCTGTTACGCTGTCATGGGCTGCAAGGCGACTTACGCATTGGCGTGCGGCTGAACGAAAGGCAATTGGAAGCCCACGCCTGGATTGAGGTTGAAGGCTGCCCGCTCGAAAACGGTCGACAGGTCTGGGAGTCGTTTGCCGCCTTTGATCAAGCAGTTGCGCCCAACGTTTCACACCGGGTGAAGTAAGCCGGGTGAAGTAGGCAGAATTTTGAGCGTTGTATTCTTGGCTTTATGGGTTGTGGAACTGTGATTTGGTTCGCAAAACCTCCAGAGAGGAGGGGCAGGTATGAACTCGAAGAAGAAGAGTTGGGTCGCACCCCACGTGACGCGTTACGGCGACATTGCGAAGATCACCCTCAATGGGAACGTCGCAAATAGCGATACGCTGAACGGGCCGAACAACACTGCATTTCCACCAGGCAGTTAGTGAGTGGCGCCGTGAGACAGACTGCCGCGACATGGGTTGGCATCCGTGTCAATGCATGTTGCAGCAACCCGCTTGGCACAGCTTAAAAGTTGAGTGGTTTCCATTCATAAAGCCAAGAATACAGCACTCTGAAATACAGCACGCTGAAATTGAAGACTCTGAAATTGAAGACTCTGAAATTGAATATCGTGTCGTGAACTCTGGAGATCGGTTTGTCATCGACTCATGAGCGAAACAACCATCCCGCCAACTAAAGTTGCACTGGCAACTCGGCTGCGGGAACTGCTTCACCAATTCAGCTATATCCCCAAGACATTGCGGCTTGTCTGGCGTGCGGCCCCTGGCTTGACGCTGCTTTGGTCACTCTTGCTCATTGTGCAAGGGGTGCTGCCCGCGGCGACAGTCACGCTGACAAAGCACATGATTGACAGCCTTGTGGTTGCTCAAGCCGCGCAGGGAGCTTGGGAGCAAGTACGGCCCGCGCTGCTCCTGGTGATGCTCACAGCAGGCGTTGTCCTGCTGGGCGAGCTTCTACATAGTGTCAGCGACTGGATACGCACATCGCAGTCAGAGTATGTCCAGGATCAGATCAAGGATCTCGTCCATGAGAAGTCCATTGCCGTAGACCTTGCGTTTTATGAATCGCCCGCCTACTTTGACGGTTTGGATCAGGCCCTCAGCGAGGCAAACTCGCGTTCGCTCTCCTTGCTGCAAAACAGCGGCAGCCTGCTGCAAAATGGCATCACCCTCTTTGCGATGGGTGCGGTTCTACTGCCCTATGGCACATGGCTGCCCCTCGTTTTGTTCATCAGTGCGCTGCCCGCGCTGTGGGTTGTTCTGCATTTCGACCGGCGCTACCATGCCTGGTGGAAGGGGACAACCTCTTCACGGCGGCGCGCCCAATACTATGACATTATGCTCACGCACAGCGTCATTGCGGCTGAGTTGCGCCAGTTCGATCTGGGGCCATACTTCCGCACTGCGTATAGGGCATTACGCCGGCGGCTGCGTGCCGAGCAATTGGTGCAGTTGCGCAACCAAAGCCTGGGAAGGCTCGCAGCAAGCGCGCTCGCGCTGCTCGTTGCTGGCGCGACTTTGGCCTGGATGGTGTGGCGAGCCTTGCAAGGGGAGCTAACTCTGGGCGATCTGGGCCTCTTCTATATGGTCTTTAACCGCGGCCAGGGGTTGATGCGCGCGCTGTTGTCGAGCGCGGGGTCAATCTATACCAACTCCCTTTTCTTGGGCAACCTGTTCACATTTTTGGCATTGGAACCGCAGGTCGTTGATCCGCCCCATCCGCTTCCCGCGCCATCCACGATTCGCAAAGGGCTAACCTTCCGGCAAGTCACCTTTCGCTATCCTGGCAGCGAGCGCCCTGTGCTGCAAGATTTCAACCTCACCGTTCCCGCGGGCAAGATTGTGGCAATTGTCGGCCCCAATGGTGCGGGCAAGACAACGCTGATCAAACTGCTATGTCGCCTCTACGACCCGCAGTGCGGCTCCATTGAACTGGATGGCATCCCCATTGCCCATCTAGCCATTGCCGATCTGCGCCGCCAAATCTCTGTTCTCTTCCAGGCGATCCACAATCACCACGCCACAGCCGCACAGAATATCGCCTTTGGCGATGTCAACGGCAGCCCCAGCGCCGGAGAAATCGAGCGCGCAGCCCGCTATGCGGGAGCGCATGAATTCATCTCACAGATGCCCTGCGGCTATGCCACCATGCTTGGAAAGTGGTTCGACAACGGTGTCGAACTCAGTGTGGGCGAATGGCAGCGCATCGCCATGTCGCGCGCATTTCTGCGCCAGGCGCCGCTGATGCTTCTCGATGAACCCACAAGCGCGATGGACTCCTGGGCAGAGGCCGACTGGTTCGACCGCTTTCGCACCCTCGTCGCGGGTCGCATGGCAATCATCATCACGCACCGCTTCACCATCGCCATGCGCGCCGATATGATTCACGTCATGGAGGGAGGCCAAATCGTCGAATCAGGCAGCCACCACGAACTCATCGCACAGGGGGGGCTTTATGCCCGATCCTGGGCCTCGCAAATGGCGGCAGGTGGAGCGGCTGTGCGGGACGAACTTGCCAGGTCGTCTGAGCAACCGCTGTGGCAGCAAGAGGCAGAGCAGCACACGGGTGAACGTCATTATGCAATCTAAAATTCTGCGTACCAGCCTCCTGACGCTCATGATCCTGATCCTCTGCTGTGCATTTGTGATTGCCCAGGGTAGCGCAAAGGAGAGCTATTTTCCATACATAGGCAACAATGCGCCATCGGGAGTGTCCGTGATAGGCGACATCGCCAGCACACCGACTGCCAACACGCTCCCGGTATCGCCTACACTCATGACAACGCCAGCGCCTACGCTGACCGGCACGCCCCTGGCTGCGCCAACTGCTTCACCCACGGCGCTAGCGACGGCTATCGCGGCCCCTGCTGTGCTGGATGTCTCCGCAGATGTTGAACGGCTGGGCAATCCTTTTTTGGCGCAGTACCCTGGCGACGCATTTATCTATCCCCGCAATGTCTGGGATATGCAGTTGTTTGCCAACAAGATCTATTTGGGTTCCGGGAACAGTAGCAATAGTGAACCAAATATCAATGCCGGGCCGGTCGATATCTGGGCCTATGACCTAACCACGGGTCAATTTGTCAACGAGTATACCGTCGATGAGGAGCAAATCGACTTGTTCCGCGTCATCAACGACACCCTGTATATCCCTGGTCATGATCCCAGGAGGGAAAGGGTTGGGTTTTACCGCCTGGAGAACGGCGTGTGGACTCCACATGAAAGCATCGCGGATCTTCAGCATGTCTATGGCATGGAAAGCTTCGGGACAGAACTCTTTGCAGCCCTGAGCGGCAGGGATCATGCCGCGGTGGCAGTTTCCACAGACAATGGGCGCAGTTGGAGCAACACGTCCACCGGCATGTTGAGGGTCTATTCGCTTCTGGCAGTGAGCGGGAAATTCTATGCAGCCAAAGGCATCTATACAGATGCCGGGTATGAGGCCCTAGCGCCCGAATATAAGCCCGAATTGATCGGGCTCTACGAATATCAAGGTTCCAATGCCTTTGTTGCTCGTCCCGATTTGAAGTTCTCTGCGCTCTTCCCAGACTATGACGGCGATATAAATCCAGATAATCCCTGGCACACCATCGGCAAAATCACGCGTCAAGTCACCTTTCAGGACAAATTGGTCTATATCGGGGGAAATCAATTTAACGACCACCAGACGCTTCCATTTGGGCTATTTGCCGCCGGGCCGATTGAGCGGGCGCAAAGGCTCGCCCTGCCGGAAGGGACGCTCCCCTGGGACACGCTGGTACGCAACGATCAACTCTATGTCTTGCTCGGCACAAAGCAAGCAGATGACAGCTATATTATCAGTGTCATTTCGACGGTGGACCTGCTGAACTGGACAGAACGATTCCGCTTTACAAGCGACACCTTTGCCCGTTCGTTTGAGTTGACACCAACCGGCGACTTTCTCTTCGGGCTAGGCACAGGTATTCCAACAGGGCTTGAGCTCAATGACTGGTCAACCTGGGAAATGTCCCCCAGCGCCGGCGACATCCTGCGCGTTCACAACACTGTTTTCAACACGACTTCCAACACGACTTCCAATACGACTTCCAATACGGCCCTCAACCCTATGTTGACGGATGGAATCAAGCGATGAGTGCGATAGTCGGAATTTTTCGGCTTGACGGCAGAGCCGTTGAGCAGGCCAATCTATCAGCGATGGTGGATACCCTCTCCCACCGAGGGCCGGATGGTTCCGGCATCTGGCAGCATGGGACTGTTGGATTGGGGCATCGTATGCTGTGGACGACTGCCGAATCCCTGTATGAGCAGCAGCCCTTGCATGAGCCGCGCAGCGCGCTCACCATCGTTGCCGATGCCCGCATCGATAATCGAGAAGAGCTTTGCGCCCTTGTTGGCCTCACCGACCGGCCCCTACAAGCGATCACAGAGAGCCGCTTGATTCTACACTGCTATGAAAAATGGGGAGAGCAATGTACAGAAAGATTGTTGGGCGACTTTGCCTTTGCCATCTGGGATGGACGCAGGCAGCAGCTCTTCTGCGCGCGCGATCATTTTGGGGTCAAGCCCTTTTATTACTACTTTTCCAGGCAGGTTTTCGTTTTCGCGACGGAACAGAAAGCGCTCTTTTGTTGGCCGGAGGTGCCGCGCCGCTTGAACGAGATGCGGGTTGCCGACTATTTGCACGTTGAAGATCGCAGCGCAACCAGAACCTTCTATCAGGACATCTCGCGCCTTCCCCCAAGTCACACGCTGGTGGTCGCGCCCAAAGCGTCCTGTGTACATCGCTATTGGCAGCTTGATCCTGAACGTGAACTGCGCCTGCGATCGGATCGAGAGTATGCAGAAACGCTCTGTGACCTGTTCACCGATGCGGTGCGCTGCCGCATGCGCTGTGCCTTCCCGCTTGGCGCGATGTTGAGCGGCGGCATGGACTCATCATCCATCGCGTGTGTCGCCCGCAACCTACTTGCCGAAGCGGGCGAGGGCTCCTTGTTTACCTTCTCCGGGCTGCATGATGAAGTGCCGGAGTCGGACGAGCGCCGCTTCATCCATGCGGTCCTCTCTCAAGGCTGCTACAAGCCTTACTGTCTGAATTTGGATGATGTGAGTCCCTTGGTCGATTTGGAGCGTGTGCTCTGGCATCAAGATGAAGCCTATCGCGGTGGCAATCTCTACGCCATCTGGTCTTTGTATGGCGTGGCCCAAAAGCAAGGCGTGCGCGTCATCCTGGACGGATATGATGGTGACAGCGCCATATCACATGGTTTGGGTCTGTTGGCCGAATTGGCAAGTGCAGGACGGTGGGCCAAGCTGGCGCAAGAGATCATCGCCTATGGGCAAAGGACGAACACGCCGTGGGGGCCGCCGCTGTGGGCATGGATGCACCGGTATGGCATCCAGCCTGCGCTTTCTCGCCATGCGCTCCTGAACCAGACAGCGCGGGTAGGACGGAATCTGCTGCGGCGCAGGCGCAAACGCATTGTCACAGCGGAGCCTCGGCCCTATCGCGCCACCCCTAGACCCGAATTTATTCGCCGGATGCGGCTCCAGGAGGATGACGAAGCACGACCTGCCCCGCCATGCACCGATCGGGAGAAACAGTACCGGCGTCTTTGCGAACCTGGCATGGCCCTAACGCTGGAGACGCTGGATAAGTGTGCGGGAGCATTCTCCATCGGGGTTCGCTTCCCCTTCTGGGACAAACGCTTGGTGGAGTTCTGCCTGGCTGTTCCCCCAGAGCAGAAGATGTGCCGGGGATGGACGAGGATGATCATGCGCCGGGCGATGGACGGCATCCTTCCTCCTGAGGTGCAATGGCGCGGCGGTAAAGCAGACATGCATCCGAGCTTTGAGCGAAATCTGCTGGCCTATGAACAAACGCGTATGGAGCAAGTGATTCTATCGAACCCAAACGTACTCGAGGCATATATCGATCTGCCCGCTCTGCGCCGCGCATATGCTCGATATGTGGCACGACAGGCAACCGTGGAAGAGGTCAACGCCATTTGGCGCAGCGTCTCACTAGCTTTATGGCTCCAACACGCTGGGCTGGCAGCCTGAATCAGCAGCCCAATGAGCGTTACCCTTAACCTTGTGCCAGTTCGTGAAACAGTGCTTTGGCCCTACTGAGGACGAAAGATGTACTTCTACCAGGCGTTTGGCCTTAGCATCCACTCCGAGTTGGCTTTGCCCGAATTGACAGCGACAACAAACGCTGCGGCGGATGTCGTGATTCGATTGGGGAAAATCAACCACCCTCGACCGGAGAGTGAAGCTACCACCAGCTATTGTCACGCCATTGGAGCAGGGGCGCTCTGCTCTTGGAATGAGCTTGGAAACTTTTGGGTGCAAGATGGCAGAGAAGTCATTATCGACGAACGCTCGCTATCGTCAGCGGCAGCGGCAGATGAGGAGCTCATTCGCCTGCTCCTTCTGGGGCCTGTCACCGCGATACTGCTCTATCAGCGCGGCTTTCTGAGCCTGCACGCCAGCGCTGTTGCACACCACAGCGCGGCGGTTGCGTTTATGGGGGCAAAAGGAGAGGGGAAATCCACCCTAGCCGCCTCCCTCTATGCACAGGGAGACTGCTTCCTGGCCGACGACATTGTCGCATTGGGCGGCAGCAGGGTGGGTGAATGCCACAAGGCGCTGACAGTTCTGCCCGGTTTTCCGCAATTCAAGCTCTGGCCGGATGCAGCCGCTTCAGCCTTAGGGGATGACCCGGATCGCTTGCCGCGCCTCACCTCTGGATATGACAAGCGCGCTCGTCGCATTATCGACGGGTTCTCACAGGCTCCTGTGCCTTTGAAGCAGCTTTATGTGTTGGGCGAAGGTCCCGTTCCGGCAATCAAACGGCTCTCCGTAAGAGAGGGCTTGATCCAGGTGATGAGCCACTCCTATATGGCTCGTTTCGGCAGAAAATTTCTCCACGGGAGCGAGACGATACGGCATATGCGCCAATGCACCAAGCTTGTGGAGCAAGTACCGATCTATGCACTAGAACGCCCATCTTCTCTGGCCTCTGTCTCTGAAATCGCGCAGTTGGTACACCAACAGCTTTTGGAAGAGTAACCAGTCAAATCCGGTACGCATGAGGGGCTATGAACCTTACACAGCAGTGTGACAATCATGAATGTGCGGGATCGAGACGGAAGCTAACGCTATCAGCAGCGGCGATCCGGTGGCTGCTTCATGCACTGAGAGAGCCAATTGAAAAAGAGGCAGCGCACCTATTATCCCACTGCTCGGATATGGATTGGGAAGAATTAATCGACTATGCAGACAAACACGGATTAACACCACTGCTCTATTTTCAAGTTCACAGCAATGCCGGTTTGTGGGCAGCTATTCCGCCCGCAGCACAGGCGCAGTTTGAACAGCGCTACCTGTTGAACGCACAGCGCAATCTACAGATTTTCTCCCAGTTGGTGAAGCTGGCGAAGAAACTCAAGCAGGCCGGCATCCCTGCCATTGTGCTTAAAGGGGTCTATCTAGCCCAGGTTGTTTATCAGGATCGGGCGCTCCGCCCCATGGTGGATATAGACATTCTAGTCGAGCGTAATGAGGTGGCACAGGTGGAGAACATTCTGCAAGGATTAGGCTATAGGTTCAGTGATTGGAAGCATCGCGATTGGTGCTTGAAGAACCATTATCACCTTCCCTACACCCATGCCGAACTAGATCTCAACATCGAGCTGCACTGGGACATTCAGCGCCCCCAGCGCCCCTACCCAGTAGATGTTGGCGAACTGTGGAGCCAGGCACAATCTTTTCGCATGGCCGGCGTTGAAATACTGTGCCTATCCCATGAACATCTTCTGCTTTACCACTGTCTGCACATTGCCAAGCATGGCTTCGGCGTGGGGATACGCCCTTTTTGCGACCTGGCAGCCATTCTGAGGTGCTACCACGATCAGATCAACTGGCACAAGGTGCAGTGTATTGCAGAGCGTTGGCGCATGACGAAAACTGTTGGGCTATCCCTCTATTTTACGGATGAGTTTTTTGGTTGTGTAGCTGCTCCCGTCATGGAGGCGCTCGCTCTTTCTGTTATTCGTTCTCCGGTTAACGCTACTGTGAACGCTAGCGTCAGCACAGAGACTTTTGTCAATGCAGAAGTCAACGCAGAAGTATTAGAGACGGCCCGTAAACAGATCCTGACGATTGGCAGCACTTCAGAGCGGCTTTCCTCCGAATTTATGCAGCTGTGGGAAGGCGGGCAAGAGAGCAACAAGACATCGCGGCTGCTGCGACGTGTCCTGCTGCCACCTGACCTCATGGCGAGCATCTACCACCTGTCGCCCCACTCATGGCGTCTCTATCTTTATTACCCGGTGCGCGTGTTCGATCTGTTCATTCGCTATCCGCGCATCATTCGACAGTTAATGCGCCACGACGTAGCAACGCAAGTTTGGGCGCAAGAGACGAATAAGGTTGATGCACTGCGCGAATGGTTAGTTATGTAAACAAAGTTCGACTAGGGGTGTTGTGATGCAAGACCAACTCATTGAGAAATTCAATCAGCGTGATGCCCAGGTTGCCGTGATTGGGCTGGGATATGTCGGTTTGCCGCTGGCGCTTAATTTTGCCAGAGCCGGC
Source organism: Caldilineaceae bacterium (assembly GCA_020846635.1). Lineage (GTDB taxonomy): Bacteria > Chloroflexota > Anaerolineae > Caldilineales > Caldilineaceae > QEUY01. The sequence continues at coordinate 67,551 of JADLDO010000042.1, read as the reverse complement.
TACCAGGTGACCGGCATTGATCTGGATCGGCGCAAAGTAGAGGCAATCCAGCAAGGTGAATCCTACATCGGCGATATCACCTCGGCAGAAATGAGCCGCTATGTGGCTGCGCCTGTCTACCAGGCAGCCGTTGGCTCAAATGGGATCGCCCCTGACCCACTCGGGGCCAAAGATGCCCTCCACGTCGCCATCAAGCAGCAGGGCGCATTGAAGGCAACCACCGATTTTGCTGCGCTCGCAGCGTGCGATGCGGTCTCAATCTGTGTGCCGACCCCGTTGAGCAAGACCGGCGACCCGGATATCTCCTCGATTGTGGCAGCGACGGAAGAAATCGTGCGTTATCTCCACCCCGGCATGGTGATTGTACTCGAATCGACCACCTACCCCGGTACCACGCGCGAGATCCTTCTGCCGCTGCTGTTGGAGAATGGGCAGGGTTTGCGCATTGGCGAAGATTTCTTTCTCGCCTTTTCGCCCGAACGTATCGATCCTGGGCGCACAGACTGGATGACTCACAATACGCCTAAGGTGATAGGTGGCGTCACACCCGCATGTGCAGCGGTAGCCAGGGCCTATTACGGTCAGGCGATCACAACCCTCGTTCCCGTTTCCTCACCAGACGCCGCCGAGATGGTCAAGCTCTTTGAAAACACCTTCCGCTCGGTAAATATTGGGCTCGCCAATGAATTGCTGCTGATGTGCGACAAGTTGGGGTTGGATGCATGGGAAGTCATCAATGCCGCGGCAACAAAGCCCTTTGGCTTTATGAAATTTACGCCCGGCCCAGGATTAGGCGGGCATTGTATTCCTATCGACCCGCAATACCTTTCCTGGAAGCTGCGTACGCTGGCCTATCACGCACGCTTTATTGAACTGGCGAGCGAGGTAAATACAGAAATGCCGCGCTATTGGGTACAGCGGGTGCAAGACCGGCTTAACGACACAGGGCAGGCGCTTAAGGGAAGTAGCATCCTGGTGCTGGGTATTGCCTATAAGAAAAACGTGAGCGATCTCCGTGAATCACCGGCACTGGATATTATTCACCTGCTCCAGGCGAAGGGTGCAGCCGTCTGCTACCACGACCCGCACATTCCCTCCTTCCAACACGACGGCATGGCAATGGCAAGTGTCAGCGATCTATCAGCGTCGCTCAAGACGGTCGATTGCCTTGTGATTGCCACCGACCATGACATCTATGATTGGGAGGAGATCGAGCGCAACGCGGCTTTGATCATCGACACGCGGTATGTGATCCATAGGTAGGGGCGTTCGGGACAAAATCCAAATGAGCATCAGACCGGCGACACTCAACAACAGACAGAATGCCTTTGTGCAGACCATCATCGAGCCAAAGCGCGGCTGGCAGGTCATCGACTGGCAGGAGTTGGTGCAGTACCGCGACCTGTTCTATTTTCTGGTGCGGCGCGACATCAAAGTGATCTACCAACAGACCGTACTGGGCTTCGCCTGGGCCTTGCTCCAGCCGATCTTTAGCATGGTCGTCTTTTCCGTGATCTTTGGGCGGCTGGCCGATGTCCCATCCGACGGTGTGCCCTATCCGCTCTTCTCCTATGCGGCCCTCGTACCCTGGACATACTTTTCCAGCGCGATGAGTGCCTCGACCCAAAGTCTGATCTCGAACTCGAACATGTTGTCGAAGGTCTACTTCCCCCGTTTGATGATTCCCATGACGCCAGTGCTGGCAAAGCTGAGCGACTTTGTCATTGCCTTTGCGATTGTCGGCCTGCTCATGCTTTGGTATCGAACGCCGCCGACTTGGAATGTACTTTGGCTGCCACTGCTGGTGCTGCTGATGGTGCTGACAGCGGCAGGCATTGGCATGTGGCTCTCGGCTCTCTCCGTCCAATATCGGGATGTGCGCTTTGCCATGAACTTCTTGTCGCAAATCCTCATGTACGCGGCCCCGGTGGTTTGGCCTGCATCGCTGATTCCAGATCAATACCGGCCGCTCTATGGGCTCTATCCGATGGTAGGGGTCATCGAAGGCTTCCGCGCGGCGCTGTTGGGTACAACGCCCATGCCCTGGGATCTGATCGGGATCGGTACGCTCAGTGCGTTGACGCTCGTCATATCGGGCATGTTCTACTTCCGGCGCATGGAGCGCGTCTTTGCCGATGTCGCCTAGCTATAACCGCCCATCTTGTGGATAGGAGCGTTGGGGAGAGTTCAGATCCATTTTCAGCCGTAACCCGTTCACTCGTAATCTGGTTGACCTATTGAAACGCTTGTAAAGTTTGCTACATCTGGGGCGCATGAAGCATGACAAATCGTGCCATCCAAGTTGAAACTCTATCCAAACGTTATCGCATCGGCGTGCAAGAGACGCGGCCGGAGAGCCTGGTGCAGGCTCTGACGGGCTGGGCAAAAGCACCCATACGAAACTTCCGGAGGCTGCGCGCGCGTACCCACTTTGACCAGAATGGTCATGAAGATGGAAGTGACACCATCTGGGCGCTCAAGGATGTTTCCTTTGAGGTAGAACAGGGCGAGACACTGGGCATCATTGGCCGCAATGGAGCAGGAAAGAGCACGCTGCTCAAAATTCTCTCGCGCATCACCGAACCAACCAGTGGTCGAGCCGTGATCAACGGACGCGTAGCCAGCCTGCTTGAGGTAGGCACAGGTTTTCATCCCGAACTGACGGGCCGCGAGAATGTGTATCTGAATGCGACGATCCTGGGCATGCGCAAGACCGAAGTGGACCGCAAGTTTGACGAGATTGTGGGCTTCTCAGGGGTAGAGAAGTTTATCGACACGCCGGTGAAGTTTTACTCCAGCGGCATGAAGGTGCGCTTGGCCTTCTCGGTGGCGGCGCATCTGGAGCCGGATATTTTGATTATTGACGAAGTGCTGGCGGTTGGAGATGCGGAATTTCAGAAGAAGTGCCTGGGCAAGATGGGTGATGTGGCAACCGAGGGCCGCACAGTGTTGTTTGTGAGCCATAATCTTGTTGCTCTACGCAGCCTCTGTCCACGGGCAATATGGCTGGAGCAGGGTCAAGTGCAGGAAGAAGGCCCTTCCTCGGAGATTGTAGCCGACTATCTACAATTGCAGGCATCCAAAGTAATGGAGCAATGTTGGGACGACATAGAGCGCGCGCCAGGCAATGAAATCGTCCGCCTGCACCGTGTATGGGTAACACAGGAAGATCAACTAGGCGAAGCCTTTGTTGCGCGGGAAATGCCCCTGCAAATTGGCATAGAGTATTGGAACCTAAACTCTACTCAACTGCATGCAACGCTGCATGTATATGTCGGTGAAGAGGTTATGGCATTTTCGACAGCGTCCTGTCACAGCCCCCATTGGCAGCAGAGCGCAAGTGAACATGGGTTGACCCGCTGCCTTTGTGAGATACCGAATCATTTCTTGAATACAGGAATACACCGTATTCATCTCTTAATTGTGCGCGATCGGAGCAAGGTCGTACACACGGAGAAAGAAGCTCTCTCCTTTGAGGTTGTAGAGACCGAGCAGCGCAGTGGGGCTTGGTATGGTAAAGAGCCCGGCGTCGTGCGTCCAAGTTTCGTGTGGTGTACCGAGAACCTCAGTAAGTCGTTCTTGGTAGAAAGCGAATCACAACCATGATCAACGTCACAAAGACCTATCTGCCACCCATTGAACGGTATGTTGGCTATCTACAAGGAATTTGGGAACGTAACTATGTGACTAACAATGGCCCGCTCGTTCGTGAACTTGAAGAAAAGCTCAAAGCATTTCTTCAAGTGAAGCACCTCTTCCTTGTTAGCAATGGAACGATTGCTTTGCAAATTGCCATTAAGGCGCTTGATCTGCAGGGTGAGATCATTACTACGCCATTTTCCTACGTTGCAACAACGTCCAGCATTGTGTGGGAGGGCTGCCACCCCATCTTTGTCGATATTGATCCAGAGACTTTGTGCCTTAATGCTGATTTAATTGAAGGGGCCATAACCCCATCGACTACGGCAATTTTACCAACCCATGTCTACGGGAATCCATGTGATGTGGAGCGGATTCAGACCATCGCCGATCGGCATGGGCTAAAAGTTCTGTATGACGCGGCACATGCGTTTGGTGTTCAATATTGCGGCAGATCGTTACTGAACTTTGGTCATATTTCGACCTTGAGTTTCCACGCAACGAAACTGTTTCATACCATTGAGGGTGGCGCGCTCATTACCAGTGATGATGCACTTGCCCGCCGCATCGCCTATATGCGCAATTTTGGGCATCGGGCTCCCGAAGAATTCTGGGGAGTGGGCATTAACGGTAAGAACTCCGAGTTCCACGCTGCTATGGGGCTATGTGTTCTGCCGGAGGTCAATGACTTGATTGCCAGGCGACGCACCATAAGCCAACTCTATGACAAACTTCTGCATGGAAATGGCCTGCAACGACCCAAAGCACTGGATGGCACTCGTCGTAATTTCGCCTACCACCCTGTCGTTTTTTCTTCTGAAGAGAGCCTTTTGTGCGCGCAGGCGGCTCTAAACCGTGAGGAAGTGTTCCCAAGACGGTATTTCTTTCCTCCACTAAACGAGTTGCCCTACGTTATGTATGAGCGGTTGCCGATTGCCGAAAGCATCGCCAGACGTGTACTGTGTTTGCCCTTATATCCACAGTTAAGCAGCGATGACGTAACAAGGATCTGCTTAATTGTTAAGTCAGTACTTCGTGAGCAGGTACGCGTCCCCTGATGGAGGTAATCGATGCGCATATTGTTAACAGGGCAATGCACTTTGCATTGGGGACGAATGGAATATGGGAATTTAGGGAACTACGCCATTATCGAGCCCTTTGTGCGTGAGTTGCACCGTGTCTTTCCTGAGGCACAAATTCGTACCACATTCCAAATGAGTGATGAGTTTTGTCACCGAGAATGTGTCGACTGTGTACCGATGGAGCTGTATTACGGCTGGAACAACAGTGATCTCCGAATCGCGCTTTATGAAGCTCTCTCGTCACTTACAAAATTCTATAAAGTCCTTCCGAGAACTGCATATATGGACGAAGTCCTAGCTGCGGATCTCGTGATCGATTTCAGCGGCGATATTTGGGGCGAAAATGCATCATTGGTAGGTAAGAACCGTTATCTGATTGGTGCATGTAAGGACTTAACAGCCCACTGGCTAGGAAAACCTACCGCTCTGTTAGCGGGTTCACCGGGGCCGTTCGACTCGCAATGGTCTCGGGTCTTAGCGAGAATAGCGATGAAACGGTTCTCCTTGATAACCAATCGCGAGCCCATTAGCACAGAAGCAATGCGGAGTGACTCTATTTCCACAGCGAATCTTCGAACCCTGGCCTGTCCAGCATTCTTGTTTCAAGCCAGAGACAACGAAGAAATGATGAAGATATTTGATCAAGAGGACATTGTTGATCCGAACAAGCCTACGATTGGGTTCGTCTTGTGTGGTTGGAATATGCCGGTTGGTCCATACAGCCGTTGGCCGCGTGACGAAAGTGAATATGCCGCATTTGTCGAGGCAGTCGAGCATATATCGGCCAAACTTAGTGCGCGGGTCTGCCTGCTCTCGCACAATAATGGGTTTACAAAGCCACCCAACTTTAAGATGATCGAGGGGCGAGACCACCAGATTGTCCACCAGTTCATGGAGATTCTTAAACGGCGTAACCCGCATATCGATGTATTCACCCTCTCAGACGTGTACGATGCGGCACAAATGAAAGCAATTATCGGGCAATTCGATATGCTCGTCAGTGGTCGTATTCATGGGGCGGTTGCTGGGCTGTCCCAGTTCGTTCCTACAGTCATACTAGATTATGGACACGAACCAAAAGCCCATAAGTTGCGGGGATTTGCTGCTGTGGCAGAAGTAGATGATTACGTTGCAGATCCGGCAGACCCGTGTGACATGATTGCCAAGATCGATGCATGCTGGACCAATCGTGCTGCGATTGAACAGCACCTCAGGCAGAGAATTCCTGAAGTTCGCAAACTAGCACGTCAAAACTTCGAACTCTTGCCGGCTCTCGTCGAGAGCAGGGGAGCAGTATGAGACTTGCAATTATGCAACCGTATTTCTTTCCCTATATTGGCTATTTCCAATTGATGCATGCTGTCGATACCTTTGTTGTGTATGACAACATTCAGTTCAGTAAGGGAGGTTGGATTCAGCGCAATCGTATTTTGACCAACGGGACGGATAGCCTCATCTCCCTACCCTTGCAAAGGGCATCGGATTACTTGGATATCTGTGAACGCTCTGTGGCCCATTCATATGGCGACGAGCGGGAAAAGTTATTACGTCGCATCCACGCTGCCTATAAAAAAGCGCCTTGTTTTGACGTTGTAATGGGCCTTATAGAAGAGTGCCTCAGGTATCAAGACCCAAATCTCTTTCGGTTTCTGTTTTACTCGCTACAGACAGTTAGCCAATATTTGGAAATCAATGTCCACTTCTTGGTCTCATCCGAGGTTGGTGTGGATCGATGCCTAAAGGGTCAAGCGCGGGTCATCGCCACCTGTCATGCGCTTGCAACAACGCACTATATTAATGCAATCGGCGGTAAACAACTTTATGACAAGGCGGTGTTCGAAGAACAAGGACTCAAGCTGTCGTTCGTTGAATCTGAATCCATAACCTATGAACAGCTTGGCAACACATTTGTACCGAATCTTTCGATTATTGATGTAATGATGTTCAATCCTGTGCCGCGGATTCAGGAGTACTTGGGGATGTACCAACTGGTCTAATGGACAGACGAGGGGTGCAGTGACTAACTTGTTATTCTGTAGTCAGGTTATGGACAGAGTAGAAAATCAGATGAGCAGCATTGAACTTGAACAGCTTGATCAGAGTGCAGAAGCCCAGCAACGACTCCTTGCTATCTTGCGCGTCCTAGACGCGAACTACATTCCCCCCGTGAGTTCCCGGCAAAACCTTGAAATATATTGTTGCAAGCTCATTGAGCATGCGAACCTAATTTTAGCAAAAGTCAGTGGAAAAGACATTGGGCTTGTCGCCATCTATACCAACGACAATCTCAACAGTGTCGCCTTTATCTCATCGATTGGTGTGTTGCCCGCGTGGCAAGGACAAGGAGTGGGTTCCATCCTGCTGACCCATTCCATCAGAATCGCCCGCGAAAGGGGTATGAGAGCTGTTCGCCTTGAAGTCAGTCACAAAAACACGGTAGCTCTAGGCCTTTATCAGAAGGCTGGATTTGTGATAACTCAGTCGGGCAATGAACAGAACGCTGACGGGCTTCTTATACTAGAGAAAGATCTGACGGACTATGAACGATATGCCGCCTCTGCTAAGTGTATGTTGCATAACCTATAACCACGCAGCCTATATTGAACAGACGATCAAGAGTTTTCTAATGCAAAAGACGGACTTTCCTATTGAGATCATTATTCATGATGATTGCTCAACGGATCGAACGCCCGACATCATTCGGGAATATCAAGCCAGCTCAGATCTCATAGTCCCAATCTTGCAGACGGAGAATCAAAAATCTAAAGGAAAGAAGATATTTCCCATTACATTCGAGAGAGCAAGAGGCAAGTACATCGCCATGTGCGAAGGGGACGACTACTGGACCGACCCGACCAAGTTACAAAAACAGGTGGCCTTTCTAGATGCGAATCCAGCCTATGTGATTTGCGCGCATGATGCCACGGTCGTGGATCGTGACGGTCATGTGCTGCAAGCCTCAAAGCTGCTTGAAGAACGCAAGAGGGACCTCTCGGCAGATGAGTTGGTCAAGACAGGCGGGATTCTTACACTTACTGCCTGCTTTCGAAACCTGCTGCGGGAGTATCCGCCTGAGTTCTATCGCGTACTCAATGGAGATACGTTTCTCTTTAGTATATTGGGGATGTTTGGCGGCAGTAAGTATATGGGGAGCGAGATCGCCCCAGCCGCATACCGGAGGCATCAGGGTGGCGTTTGGAGCCAGTTGGACCAATGGAATGCAACTTTTCACCGGGCGCAAACATTTTATTGGTTAAGCCGGTATTACGAACGGATCGATAAGCAGGAGTACGCTGCTTACTTCCGCAAACTCTATCAAAGAACCATCCTCAGAACGCTTCGTGCTTCGCACAGCTCCGACAACCTGAAAAGAACTTGTCAAGAGTTTGTATCAAGACGGGAAAATCTGACAAACGCCAGGTGGGCATCTCGCTTTACAAAGCGTCTGCTTCGCAAAATGTTGAGCGCGTGAGCCATTTCCGCCACAGCAGAGCATGAATCTGCAACATAGGTTCCTAGACATGACTTCGATCAATGAGAAGGGGATAAATGAGAACGGGACGAATGAGAAGGGCAGGAGTCCAATTTTTAGCATCATCATGCCGACACACAATCGTGCGCATCTAGTTGGGCGCGCAATTCAGTCTGTTTTGAACCAAACCTTGACTGATTTTGAACTGATCGTCGTTGACGATGCATCGAGCGACGAAACAGCGACGATTGCAGAGTCTTTCGCGGATGAGAGGATGATCTATCTTCGTCAAAGCAGCAATCAAGGTGTGTCGGCAGCACGCAACAGAGGCATCTTGCAGGCGCGCGGCCGCTTTATCACCTTTCTGGATGATGACGATGAAAGCTATCCCGACCTTCTCGCAGAAACGCTTCGTGCTTTCGAAGCTGAATCTGACGCCGTCGGGTTCGCATGGTCAGGTATACGCAGAGTTCAACAGGCGCAGGATGAACAACTATTGCTCAGGGAAAGACGCTGGTCAAGTGAACGAAATCGTTGGCCCTCCCTGGTCTACTTGGGCGTCGGGACCGGCTATGGCTTGACCGTTCGCAGAAGTTGCTTTGATGTGGTGGGGCTGTTTGATGAGGACATTCGCTCGAATGTAGACACGGACATACTCATTCGCCTGGGCAGCAAGTTTGATTTCACCATCGTGCCCGGTGTCCATGTCACGGTCTATCGCCATCACCTCGATCAGCTTACCGATCTTACACCGCAGAGAGCCAGCGCGTTCGAACGAGTGATCCGAAAAAATGCGGATATTTTGGAAAAGAATCTGCGAGCTTGGACAAGGCTGCATCTGAAACTAGCCATGATGTATTACCAGATAGGCGACAAGCCGAAGGGACGCATGATCCTGTTGAAAATGCTGCACAAGCGACCGGCGCGACTCTCCATCTGGAAATATTTGCTTCGCCAGGAATTAGGTCGCGCAGTAACAGTTGAAGGGGAGCCATCTCTGGAGGATGATTAGGAGATCAGCCAAGTGGAAATGCCTAGCCCCATAGACAAGCCCCCCGTAAAGCTATCCATAAAGATAAGCGTCATCATCCCCACCTATAACCGCTCGCCGTTGCTCAGGCGTGCCGTTTCCAGCGTATTGTCCCAGACTTTTGCAGATTTTGAACTGCTTATCGTTGACGACCACTCGTCTGATGATACCGCAGAAGCCGTTGCGGAGTTCAACGACAGCCGGATTCACTACATTCGCCATGAAGAAAACCGTGGTTCATCAGCCACCCGAAACACCGGCATCCGCCATGCCAGGGGAGAGTTGATCTCCTTCTTGGATGACGATGATGAGTACCTTTCCTGTGCATTAGCTGAAATCTGTAATGCCTTCAAGGATGCGCCGGAATCCATTGGCTATATGGTCGGGGGGATCATTGATGTTTGCGACACACCGGCTGGTGAGAAGGAGATAGGCGTACGCTATCCTAAGGCCCCGAAATATGCCAGCCGCGAGCAAAATTATCTGTCATTTCTACGACGAACGCCGTTTGGAACCAATCGAGGTGTCACCTTCCGGCGTGATTCCTTTGAGGTAGCAGGACTCTTTGATGAGGATCTGCGCAGTGCAGTTGACCGTGACCTCTTTATTCGTTTTGCGCGTCACTTTGAATTCGCCACGATTCCTAAACCGCTGGTCAGGGTCCACCAACATGCAGGCCCACAATTGACCAATCATTCCCCCAAACGGGTCGCTGCCTATGAAAAGATAGCCGAAAAGCATCGGGAGACACTGCAAAAGCATCCCCGGCTCTACAGCGATCTGTTCTTTCGCATTGGGCGCAATTACTATCGCTGTGGCGCAAAGGAGGCAGCGCGGCATGCACTGATGCGATCACTCCGCAAGTATCCCTTCCGCGCGAACGCGTGGGTGAGCCTTTTTTCCTATGAATTGTTTGATTCCGGCCCGTTTCAAGTGCGCCAACGACTCTTGCAGGTGTTGAAGAAGGTCAAGAGAAAAAGGTAAAGAATAGAACATAGCTCAAGAGAGGCAGAATTGCCCGATGTGCGATTCTCACAGGCTGATCGACTTTGTCAGGGAGACGATCCAGCAGCACAACCCGAATGTTGACAGCAGTTCACTCTGTCTACGCAACAGTTGGGAGAGCCGGACTGCCACCCTTCATACCTATGGAGTCAATGGCTCGCCTGCTTCTGATGTCGTCGTCAAAGTGCTGAAAGACTCAAAGGACGCGAGCCGCTTGTACCAAAGTATGCGCGAAACACATGATCTACTCAGCAAAGTTCATCCGCAACAGGTGCCGGATTTTAGCCCCTATGGGTACTCGGCTGATCTGGGTGCTGTCATGATGCCCTACGTCAGCGGCACATCGCTGGCAGCCATCTTGCAGACGGGAGCGGATGGCGCAGGTTCGCTGGAGAGGATTCGCGATTACGTCTTTCGGTGCGGCCAAATTCTCGGCGCATACCATGAAAAATTTCAGGATCATCGCCGCACCTCGCTAGAACGGGCAGTGATGGATTTTGAGTACAGAATACAACCGCTGCTCGGCAAAAAGGCAGAAGTGGCCCTCGAACTGATGGGGGACGCCATCATCTCAAGAAGCTATGGTGACTATCACCCAGGGCATATGATCATCACAGAAACCGGAAAGCAGGCAGTCCCCATAGACCCCCCGCTTTACACTCGCTATAAATTTGTATACCGCGATCTCTCCTGGTTTATCGACGAGTTGTTCATGCTGCACCTGCATCCAACAACGCATAGAAGTGGCCTCCACCGAGTATGGCAGCATGAAGAGCTGGCCGATAAATTCATCGAGGGATACACTGATTCGTTTCATTTCCTCCGAGAAAATTTGCATACATTGGACAGGGCACTCTTAGGCGGCTTTGAAGCATTCCTTCTAAAGCGAAGACTACAGCGACTCTGGAATCCCAAGAGGATGCCCCAGTTGGCTTACTTCGGCGTGCCTCTGCTACGTCGCTATCATCGCCTTAGGCATGAGCTTATGGTACGCATACAACGTGAGCCTTGATGAGGTAGACATCTGTTGCTAGGCGCAAGCATAGCGCACAAGACGGGTAGGTGAACCATGCACAATCATCCGTGCCCACTCTTTAGCATTACCATCCCCACATACAACCGAGCGCATTTGCTGCCTCGCGCAATCACCAGTGTCCTCGAGCAGACATTCTCGAATTTTGAGCTAATTCTTGTTGACGATGGCTCAACTGATAACACAGAGGAAGTGGTAAAATGCTTCGCCGATCCCCGCATCCAATATCTTTATCAATCCAACGCCGGTGGCGGGACAGCGCGGAACACAGGCGCGCGCCACGCAACAGGCAAGTACATCACCTTTCTGGACAGCGATGACGACGCCGCGCCGACATGGCTTGAGCAATATAGCCGGACGTTTGAAGAGACGAGCGCCGACGTGATCTGTTGTGGGTTTGAACGCATCCGCTATGGTCATCGCGACGGAAAAGAGCGCATCGTCTTTCCCAGGAGCATGGGCCCCCTCTTTGACAACCAAGTGGGGCTGTTTACGCATGGCGGCACCTTTGCGCTACGCAGCGAAATCTTCAAAGAAGTCGGTGGCTACGCATCGGGGTTGTCCTCCGGTCAACATTCCGAGCTGGCAATGCGGCTGATTCCACTTTGCCACGCGCGTGGATGGAAGATTCATAACATGAACGTACCCCTCATCCGATATCACATGCACGCCGGCGCGCGCATCCGCCGAGATCCGTGCGCCATCTACCGCGGGGCGCAGTACATCTTGGAACACCACCAGGATCTACTTCAAAAAGCACCCAAGCGGCACGCGCATTACCTGGCGATCGTGGGCGTCAATGCGGCTCGGCTCGGAAAGTATGGCGAGGCGAAACAGTTCCTTGCGCGTTCAATCGCTGCCGACCCGTGGGGTTGGAAGAACTATGGTCGTCTGCTGCTGGCACTGTCCTCATCCGTAGGTCAACGTTTTTGGGACGCGGGAAACGATGACACAAGCGTATGATTATCGAATTTGTTGGGCTGCCCGGCTCCGGCAAGACCACCCTATATGACAAGGTATTGGACAAGCTTGCGCCCTATGCGAATGTCCTCTCGTCAACGGCGGTTCGCGAGCGGTGCGTTCGTGGGCAACCTGGGCTGCCGTGGGCCAAACTCACGGCACACTTGAACACGCTCACCACATTTCGCATGATCTATTTGTCCGGTCTGTTGCATATTTGGCGAGGCTATCGACCGCTGGCTGACAAGATTGCTGCGACCAAGCGATTTGCCGTGACCCTGGACAACTATGCCTATCTGCACAGGCAAGGATCGTCTTCGGAATGGGTCATCTTTGATGAGGGAATCGCCCAGCGTGCATTCATGGTGATGGTGGATGCAGAGAAGGCAATTCCTCGACATGCGATTCAGCAGTATGCGCTCGCCATGCCAAAGCCCGATGTTCTCATCTATCTAGCCATGCCTCCGCGGGTTGCGGCAGAACGGGTACGGGAGCGGCCCAGAGGAATTACAAAGCGTTTGAGGGGACTCTCCAGCGATAGGCTGACCGGTGTGATGCAAGAGGCACAGGAGATGCTTGACGCGTTGGTTACCTGCCTCGAAGTTGCAAGCGAGAACGCCATTACAGTTGTGAGACTCGATGCAAATGACCTCGACCTTGCCGCTATTGAGCTTGATCATTGGCTGGACGAGCATCTGCTAAATCCTGGCGTGATCCTACCCGATAGATTCCCGCAAGCTGTTGAGCGTTGTGGTGGATAGGCGCTTGACCAGAGGACACAGCAATCATGTCCAAAGCAGAGGCCAAATGCCTCATCATTCTATCCTATAAGTCGTCTGGTTCAAGCGCGTGCCAAAATCTGTTGACAGGCGTTGCCAGCGTCCGGCATGTAGAGCAGACCAGGCATCACGAAAACGAAACATTATACTGGACGAAAGCTGCCTCCATTTTGGGGATGCCACAACAGAAGATGCTTCAGAGTGATGTGCCGATCCCAATGGCCCAAGCCAGAGCCGATCTAATCGATCTCTTGCAGAGCAATCTTGGATCGTATGATCCACCAAACGACGATGAAGAACTCATCTTTGGAGGCTGGAAGCTTTTGTGCAACTGTTTTGCCCCCGTCTTTCTCGAAAAGTCCCCCCACCACTTGGTGCAGTGGTCAGCACTCGAATTGATCCTGAGCAGCCTGAAGCGTCTACCCGAAATTGATTTCCATTTTATCGGTCTGATTCGTAACCCGCTCGATACCCTCTATTCCATTTGGAAGCGATGGCATATTGCGCCGGAACAAGCACAACACGAATGGCTAACCGCCTATCGAAACCTTTCCCGCTTTGAAAAACTCACCAATGGCAAAACCACCTTGATCCGCTATGAAGACATGGTGCGTGACCCCAATATCCTGAAGCCTGTTTTCGATTTTGTGGATGCAACGGGAGCTGACGTGAATGTCCAATACCTACATCGCCAGGCCATTGCCAAGTGGCGAAATGACGCGGTGTTCGGATTTGACATGCTGCCGGAGCTAGCAGAGGTTGCAAGCCAGTTTGGATATACCCAAGAGGAGCTAACCGCTTCACGCAATCCACTTTGGCCCGCATACCGCACCCTCACACGTTCCTACTATCAAGGCAGACGGTTGGGACGACAGGCTATCCGGTACTGTATGCAAAACTTGGGCAAAACGTGAAGCGGCAATAAGTACCTGGAGAGTCACGCATGTGGGTCAATACAGCCCTATCCCGCTCACCATTGCAGGCGCTGTTCCATCAATATCATCGACAATCGCTTGCCGTACTTGCCTACCATGACATCGACTCCCCTGAAGGCTTCGAGCAGCAAATCCAATACATGACGCGCGAAATGCATCCTGTTTCGCTCGAAACGGTGATTGGGGCGATTGAAGATCATGCAGAACTTCCCAGGCACGCTGTACTAGTTACATTTGATGATGGATACCGCAGCGTGATCGATCAAGCCATGCCGATACTTGGGCAATACCAGGTTCCTGCTCTTCTCTTTGTGATTACGGAGTTGCTCGACACCGATTTGCCTTTCTGGTGGGACGAGGTCGCTTGGCTGGTGCAACAGGGAGCGACGCTGCCGGACTCGGAAAGATTGAACGCCCACATGACCATCCAACAGATGAAGCGGCTGCCGGATCAGGCACGAAGGAGAATGCGGGCACAGTTACGCCAGGCAGCGGGGTGCAAGCAGTTCTCACAGCCTCAGTTGCGGGCAGATGAGCTATCCGTATTGGAATCGGCTGGTATCACCATCGGCAATCACACGCATACGCATCCTTGCATGAATCGATGTGACTCCGACACGATTCGTCAGGAAATTCGTGCAGCACACAACTTGTTAGCATCCAACCTTGGACATTCTCCCGTTGCTTTTGCCTATCCCAATGGAGACTGGGATGGAAGGGCCGAGCAGACTTTGATCGAACTGGGTTATCAGGTTGGGTTCATGTTTGACCACCGCTTGAGCGCTATGCCACCGCAGAATTCATTGTGCATTTCAAGATTGCGGGTTAGCTCTCGCACAAGCATGGAACGCTTCAAGCTGATTGTGAGCGGCGTGCATCCAGCCATTCACCACGCCATTGGGCGTAGGTAGGAGTAAACGGAGTTGAACAAGAGAGTATGAGCAGCACCTTGACAAAGGCAACAACAGCGCTTCGCACCATCCTGGCTCCCTTCTCACCAGGGCATCGCCGCTGGCAGCGCTTTTTACAAAGTCTGCCGCTGGACCCCGACCAGTTGCCGCGCCCGCTTGCCATGCCCGGCACAGATGACTTTATGATCTGTGGTTCGCCTCGCACCGGCACAACGCTGCTCAGCGCCATACTCTTTCAACCGCCGGCAGTGATCACGGTCATGGAGCCCTGGGACGGTATGCGTATGCCGCCCGCAGAATTGTTTGCGTCGCTACGACGAGAGATGTTGGATACAGGCACATTGCGCCGGGGCAAGCTCGATATCCAAACACTCTTGGCAAGCGGAACGGTACAATGGCAACAAGAAGGCAATCCCAATCCGCAATTATGCATAGAGAATGATCTGATTCTGGGCGTAAAATGGCCTGCGTTTTGGCGCTATTTAACGTTGCTGCCCAAAACTAAGTTTCTCGTCTGTGTTCGCCATCCCTTCGAGGTCATCCGCTCATTCAAGCAGGTAGGTGGCAGGCTGGCTCAAGGTCTGGAATACGATACCCGATTTAACCAGCGCATGAATGAGGCGTTAAAAGCCGCCACAGATGATGTAGGTATTCGCAGAATTCTGTTATATGACTACATCAACTTGCGAATCTTGCCCCACCTCCAGCGTGATAACGTATTCGTGGTGCGCTATGAACGCTGGTTTACAGAGCCCAATGTCTTACTGGGCGAACTGAGCAGCTTTCTCGACGCCCCCCTTACGATGGGGCATGTAACCATCCGGCACTCTGCAAGATCCGGCCCCCTCGACGCAGAGGATCAAGCCCTGATTCGCTTGCACTGCCAAACCGCGCAGCCGTTAGGATATTCGCTTTCATCGCCTGCCTGAGCGACAGACAACCAAAATGACGCCAAAGGTGTTGTATGTCATCAATGGGTTGGGAACCGGCGGGGCAGAGCGTTCTCTTGCGGAACTGTTGCCCTACTTTCGTCGCGCGGGGATTTCCCCGACGATTGCATGCTTTTATCGACGAGCAGAAGGTGTTGAAAATCAGGTCATCGCACAAGGGTTCCCGGTGAAGTTCCTCGATGAACACCGGCGTTTACCCGCGCGCGTGGCGGCCCTGCGCCGGTTAATTGCTGCGGAACAGCCGGAGATCATCCATACAACGATTTTTGAAGCTGATTTGGTCGGTCGTCTGGCTGCTATCGGCAGTCGCTGCAAAGTTCTGACCAGTTTGGTGAATACATCGTACGATCGGGTTCGCCTCAACGATCCAAATGTAAGTCGCAACAAACTGCGGCTCGTTCAACTCCTGGACGGCTGGACAGCAAGACACCTGACGGATCATTTTCACGCAATCACTCACACGGTTAAGCAATCGGCCATGCAGTCGCTCGGCATTTCCGCAGAACGAATTACAGTCATCGAACGGGGTCGTGATCCGGCTCGCTTGGGCGAGAACAGCGCCGAACGTCATGTGGCCGCGCGCCACAGACTGGGCCTAGACGATGGGTGTTTGGTTCTTTTAAACGTTGGGCGACAAGAATTTCAAAAGGGCCAACGGTACTTGGTAGAAGCCATCGCACAATTAGCCCCAACCAGACCGCGGCTCGTGCTGCTGATTGCTGGGCGGCAGGGAAACGCATCAGCAGAATTACAGGGGCTTTGTCGTCAAAAGAAGGTGATAGATCAGGTGCGTTTTTTGGGTCATCGCGACGACATTCCCGAACTCTTAGCCGCAGCCGACCTCTTTGTCTTTCCATCTCTCTATGAAGGGCTAGGGACTGCCTTGATTGAAGCAATGGCACTCGGTCTGCCCATTGTCGCATCCAAGATTCCGGCAATCGCAGAGGTCGTAGAAGAAGGGAAGAATGCGCTCCTGGTTCAACCGGCATCCCCCGTCGAGTTAGCCAATGCCATTGACACACTTTTAACCGACAGCAATCGGGCTGCTCGATTTAGCCAACAGAGCAGAGATATCTTTGAGAATCGATTTACGCTCGAAAGGAGTGCAAGCCGGATGGTCGAGCTATACCATCGCATCGGTGCGTAGCGCCGTTAGATTGGCTCTCGAAAGCGTGTTGGAAGGTACTTGGGTTTGAGCGGAAATAGGTGGGTCTGGTTGATTTAGGGCTCTGCTAGATCGATGCCAGGACAAGCCACTCATGAGAATTCTCCAGCTTGTACAAAAATCTCAGCGCCGCGGCGCCGAGGTCTTTGCCTATCAGCAAAGCGCTGCCATGCGCACACTCGGCCATACAGTGCAGACCGCGTATCTTTATCCCTATTCCGGTCAGAAAGCGCTGGAGCTAAAGTCAGGTGATTATGCTCTGAATGGCAATGAGACGCATTGGCAGGAAAAAGTGCCTGGCATCCATAGCAGCCTTCTGTGGAAGCTGCGTCGTGCCATCCTTGAGTTTCAGCCGCATGTCGTGCAGGTCAATGGCGCGCGGACCGTTAAGTATGGAGCGTTGGCACGCATGAGCTGTCCCCGGCGTCCGTGGGTTCTGATCTACCGCAACATTGGCAATCCACTCGACTGGGTGCGAAGCCGGCAGCTCCGCATCTGCTATCGCCGGCTTGTCATGCCGCAGCTAGACGGTGTAGTCGGTGTAAGTGTCAAGACATTGAACACCGTCAAGACCTTCTATCACCTGACAGTGCCACTGGCGTGTATTCTGAACGGGATTGAAATTAACGACCCCGGCAGGCTCGCACGCGGGCAGCTTCGGCGCGAATTAGCGACACCCGAAGAGGCCCCTGTGGTACTTTTTGTCGGTAGTTTGAGCCCTGAGAAACGTGTTGACCGGCTGTTACGCGCGGCGCAAGGCGTGCATAGACAAATTCCCAATCTCCATCTCTGGATCGTTGGCGACGGGCCTCAACGCCAACAGGTGCAGGCACAGGCAGAAGCCGCCGGGCTGGCGCACAATGTGCGCTTTACGGGCATCCGGGAAGATGTGACATCGATCATGGCTGCGGCGGATCTATTTGTGCTTACCAGTGATACAGAAGGAATTCCCGCTACGATCTTAGAGGCGGGCGCACAAGGCTTACCCGTGGTGGCTACGAAGGTTGGCGGCATACCGGAGTGCGTGATTGAGAATGAAACCGGGCTGCTCGTTGACCCAGAAGCGGAAGCAGAGTTGGCGTCGTCTATCCTCAAACTGCTCCACAACCCAGCGCTCCGCCTGGCGATGGGGGCTAGAGCGGCGCAGTGGGTGCGTGCGAATTTTGAGATAGAGAAGATCGCTCAACAGTATCTGGCATTCTATGAGCAGGTGATTGCGTACCGCCGGATGCCAAAGCCGTTCTAACACGCCCGTTGCACTGGACGAACGCAGGGAAATCGACAGTTTGGCCGCTGAACCTACGCATTTTGTTGTCGCCCGATAGTAGGTGAGCGATCTGGAAGAAACATGCCAAGCGAATTGCAGGGGTTGTACGTTCGTAGTAATCTATCATACAGTCTCAAAGCAATACCCTCAAAACAATACTCTCAAGGTATCACACACAAGGAGTCGCCTCTTTCCCCTCGAACAATCTGATCTCAAGTCCTCTGATAGCAATATACACGCAACAAATCACCCCCTAGCTTTTACGTCATTTGCCCGACACCACTACAATTTTCATCCACTGCGAATTCGAGCAATTCTGTGCTTAACTCGGCAGTGGATTGGACTTGTTTGTGATCCCGATCGTCGTGCGATGACGATCGGGGGGTGGGGGCTGACATTCTTTATCAGCTACTATTAAGGTTAAACATGGGTTATATCAAGAGTTTCGTAGTTCGCAGGATCATTCTCCTGTTTGGCATCCTCTCTCTTGGCCTGGTTGCAATCGGTTTTGGGCCACTCCTGGCAAGTTCTCCCGCTTCTATGCAGGCAGTCACAATTGAAAGCATCAAGTCGGGGGATTGGTCAGATCCACAGGTATGGAACAGCGGTGTCGTGCCCCAAGCGGGCGAGGCTGTTGTCATTCACGCAGGCAATACCGTCGTCTATAATATTGTCAATGATGCGGTACTCGATCAAATCAGTGTGGAGGGCGTGCTCTACTTCTCACGCCAGGCGAGTACACGTCTCAAGGTGCAGAACCACATCCTGGTACGTGAGGGTGGATACCTCGACATGGGTACACCTACCGATTATCTACCGGCAAACATCAAAGCAGAGATCACCTTTGTACTGACCAAAGCTCAAACCGACGCCTTTGTCGGTACAGCCAATGGGAGTGGCGGCGACCCTCATGGCGAACATGGCGCTTCGCACTTTGAAAGCCCGGACGTTGGGTTATGGGTCTTCGACAGGGGTCGTTGGGACCTACACGGCTCCCCATTGATGAGAACCTGGAGTAAATTGGCGGCTGATGTACCTGCCGGCGCGGGAACGGTTGTCGTTGAAAACAACGTGGGCGACTGGTACGTTGGTGGAAAAATTGTGTTGACCTCAACACGAAATCCCCAACAGTTTCGCATTCGTAGCAGCGATCAAAAAGAGGTGAGCGATACGTTCATCGAGCATGAGCTTCGGAACATAGAAGCAGTCGAAGTTCTCGATAATGGGCAGACAAGGCTCACACTCGATCAACCGCTTGCCTTTGCCCATGCCGGCACAGCTCCCTTTCAAGGGGAAGTTGCGCTGCTCAGCAGAAACATCTTGATCAGCACCGAGTTAGTGGACGTGGACGAAGCACGCTTTGTCGATGTTCGAACCAGGAAGTTTGCTCACACCATGTACATGCCTGGCGCACGCGGCAACATCCAGTACGGCGAGTTCAAGCGCCTGGGCTACTATGGGCTGTTAGGCCGCTATCCCATTCACCACCACCGCATGCTGGAGTCCTCTAACGGCATGGCTGTACGTGGCAATGCAATCTGGGAGACAGGCTTTCGCTGTGTCAATCTCCATATCACGCATGGTGTGACACTCGAAGACAACGTTTGCTACAGTCCCGTTTCGACCGCCTATTTTGTTGAAGAAGATGAGCGCCAACAGAATGTGCCGGAAGGCTACAGGCGCGGTTACAGCCAAGACAATGTCTTTGTCCATAACATCGCCATCGCAAGCAATCCCAAGCATTTCGAAGACCGCAACAACGATGCCATTGCCGGAGAGATGCGCAGAATGGGCGCTTTCTGGCCTGGCTCCGAGACGCAACATGAAGCCTATTTGGGCAATGTTGCTGTGGGCGGCAAGGAATTCGAAGACGCGGCTGGCTTTTCATTTCCTGAAGATGGCAACGAGATGAAAAGTCAAGGCCAGATTCCCTTTACCTTTGTCAGCAACGAGGTACACAGTTCGGCGGCTCATGGCATCTTCTCCTGGCAGAATGCATCGAACATCTACCGCGATCTTGTCGATACGCGCCTGTGGAGAAACGGCGATGCTGGTATTCGCTGGGGCGCGTATGGCATGGCAGCGTTCTATTTCAATGCCCAACTGCTGGAAAATGGCCGAAGTGCGCTGAATATCACGTCGGTAAATGCATTCCTGCAAGACAGCATCGTTACAGGTTCGCAGGCGGATGGCTCAAGGTCGGACAGGGGCTTTGCCATTACCGGCTACATCCTGCCTCAATATCCAAACCCCGGTGTCTGGATCGTCAGAAACGTATTTAAGAATTTACCAACCAGTGGGATCAGCCAGGTTGACAGGGTCGTGCCAGGCAGCAATATCGACAGCCTCGAATGTGATATGCATGACTTTGTGCCTAACCCACCCTTTGATCTCAAGCAGC
This sequence comes from Caldilineaceae bacterium, assembly GCA_020846635.1. Lineage (GTDB taxonomy): Bacteria > Chloroflexota > Anaerolineae > Caldilineales > Caldilineaceae > QEUY01. The sequence goes on along the minus strand of JADLDO010000042.1, from coordinate 46,922 downwards.
GCCCCGTTTGGGCGGGAGACTGTTCTGCTTTCTATATCACGATGATGGGCAATCAATTCGAGAATGTGCCGCGACCGCTGGTGTTTGGACATGCACCAAACCCCAACTCCTACTGGAAGGTCTTTGATTACAAAGGTGGCGAGACAGCGCAAAAGGATTTTGTGTTGCTGCGCGCCGATCAAAATCAACCTGAGCAACAAGGGGTCATCACTCAGAAGCTTGTCACGCCAGAGGTTGAGCAGAACGCCGGGTTGAATGCGCTCGTTGTCCCCATGGGGTCACTCCCACCAGAGGGAGTCGAGTTCACAGGGCTACTCAATCACCGTACAGCGGACACACAGAAGCGATCGGATCCGGCTGATTTTACATTCGCGACCCAGCCCGACTACCCACCGAACGTCAAGCTAGAAGTGATCCCCAATGGCGAAACGGCAACAATGAGGGCCACAGCAGATGATGATCGAGGCGTGACCCGGCTTGAATTCTTTGTCGATTGGAAAAACGTAGGCACGCAAACGCTCTCTGCCGGTGCAGGCAGCGCGCCACCTGCCGAAGTGACAGTTGATCTGTCGAATTACCCGCGAAAGTATGCCTACCTCTATGTGCGGGCGTTTGACGGCACAAAACAGCTCGGCGACTATGAACAACGGGCCTATTCGAATGTTGTCGAGATCGGGCCGGAAGTTTTGGGTACGGTCAAGCAGTCTGCGGATACCGGCATCCCTGGGGGAGCCAACGACCAGTACGACTATCATATGCTGCTGCCTTCGCTTAAGTCATAAGCGGCAGCAACCCTTGATGAATAGATCGGTAGATGGCTGTTACTTCCGAAAGTGGCAGCCATCTACCGCAAGCTGCCCCCGACATAGGGCGATATGGTTGCATTTATCACGTAAAAGCGCGATAATGGCGCGCCCACCCAAGAGTATCAGGCAGATCAATAGAAGCTGCCGTCTCCCCGAGAATCCGTGCGTTTGGTATCATTTTCGCGCATCCCCCTCTATAAGCAGCCTGCTGGCGAAAACCAATGTCGACTCCACTCACGGCAGAATTGCGTGCTGAGAGCCCCCCGCCCGCCGGACCTACAGGATATTCAATCTATCCTTACAGCCGTGAGGCACTCCCCGCGATCTTGATCCTTTTGCAGCAGACGCTAGGCAACAGTGGCGCTGTACGCAAAACCGAGGAATTCTGGCAGTGGAAGCACCATGCCAATCCCTTCGGCGCGTCTTATGGTCTTTATGCTTGGGATGAGGCGACCGCCCAGGTTGCCGGTTTGCGTGTCCTGATGCGTTGGACATTTCGTGCAACGGATGGAACTTTGGTGCAGTCTGCCCGCGCCGTGGATACCGCCACGCATCCTGACCATCAGCGGCGTGGTCTCTTTTCGAGCCTGACCCGCCAGGCCATTGCCGAACTCACTGCGCAAGGCACGGATTGCATCTTCAATACACCCAACCAAAAGAGTTTGCCGGGCTACCTGAAAATGGGCTGGCAAGTTGCCGCGCGCTGGCCCCTCTACATCAAGCCGCTGCGCCCGCTGCGTATGGCCTACCGCCGTTTGCGTCCAGTGGCAACCGCTGCGAAGACATCCTTTGCCATGCACTTCGGCGCAGAAGTCCTGCCGTGGGATGAATTTATAGAACATTTTGGCGAACAGGCCGGAGAAGTTCTGGCGGCGTGGGAACGTGCGCGCCAGCAGGTGGGGCTGCGTACCCTGCGTACCGTTGACTATCTGACGTGGCGCTATGGCGGCCATCCGCACATCCACTATGGCGTCTATACCCACACCGACCACCGGGGCAAGTTGCAGGGCTTTGCCATCCTGCGCCCCAATGTGCGCTTTGGATGGCAAGAGACGGTGCTAACCGAGTTCTGTCTCGCCCAGCCGGATCGCACAGCGGGTCTCCAGTTGTTACGCAGCCTGCGCCATCATCTGCACAGCGACTATCTCATCGCCCATTTTGCCCATCATACAGTGGAAGCAGACCTATTGCGCCGCAGCCATTTTTGGCCGGCACCACGCCAACAGATCATTTTCACGGCGCGTCCTCTCCAAGAAACAGCCGCCCATCTCTCCCACGCCGGCGCATGGGACCTTACTTTGGGTGATCTGGAGCTTTTTTAAGGGACACTTATGCGTAAACATTGGGTCAACCAGCGGATTCCCACATACGCATCAGCGGCGCACGCCCAACCGCGCCTGGGCAATCTCCCTGCGATGGATGCAAAGACGGCTCGCCCCCCCTATCCGCTGCTGGTGTTGTTTGCCGCGCTGATCCTGCTCACGATCTTCCTGGCTATCGTGCCTCCTGCTGAATGGGTTGCCTCTGTCGTCTATCTGGGCGTGAGCGGCGTGGGCATGGTTCTCCTCTATCGCACTTGGCTCAAACGGATCGATCCCACTTTTCCAGCGGCTCTCTTTGTGCTGGCCTATCTCGTCAAACTGGCAAGCTCGGTTGCGCGCTATTGGATGGCCTACGATCTCTATGATGGTTCGGCAGATTCTCGTATTTACCACGAACACGGTCAGATACTAGCGCAATATTTCAAGAGCCTGGACTTCTCGATCATCGGCAGCTATGTCGTACGCGGTGAGGGCACGACGAACCTGGCCTATATCACTGGCTTGCTCTACACGGTCATGCCCGCCAGCCTGATGGGAGCCTTCTTCTTCTTTGCTACGCTGGCGTTTACCGGAACAGTTCTCTTTTATTGTGCGGCACGCGTGGCCTGGCCGGAGACGAATCTGCGCCTCTACACACTCTATATCTTTTTTCTACCTTCTATACTATTCTGGCCTGCTTCTCTCGGCAAGGATGCCTGGATGCTTTTCTGGTCAGGCTTGGCGGCATGGAGCTGGGTGAACTTTGTCCGGCGGCAGCGGCTGTTGGGGCTGCTGTGGATTGCCATTGCCCTGCTCATGCTGCAACTTGTGCGCCCACACGTTGCCGCTTTTCTGGCATTAGCCATAGGAGCCTCTTATCTACTCTACATGACACGCGGCCAACGTTCCATTTTGACCTGGTTGGTCGGCCTTATTGTGGTCGTTGGGCTTGGCTACTATACGGTACAAGGGGGCGCGGACTATCTGCATCTGCAAGAGTTATCAACTGAATCCCTTCAAGCCGCCATGGTCGAAGTACAGGAAAATACGAGCCGGGGTGGCTCTCGCTATGAAGTCGTTTCGATTTTTACCCCAACCGGTTTTGTCACGGGGCTAGTCACCGCAGCCGTACGACCCTTTCCGTGGGAGGCGAACAGCGGCCAGATGCTGCTCACCTCGCTGGAAACAGTCGGCTGGGGTTGGCTCTGTTGGATACAACGGCGCACCTTCTGGCACAGGTTGCGCAGTATTCGAAAGGACCCGGTCGCCGCGTTTGCGTTGACGTACACTCTTCTTACATTCTTGGCGCTCACGTCCATGGGCAATTTCGGCATCATTGCCCGCCAGCGCGTTATGGCGCTGCCCTTCTTGTGGATGTTGTTTATCTAACCTTTACGCGGCGCTGGATGGTTGGATGGCGTAAAGGTTAAGAAAGCTGCTCCGCTGATGGCGACAAAGAGCAATGTCCTCCTCCTGATCAAAAGCCTGGGTCTGGGAGGGGCAGAACGCCTGTTGGTCGACAGCCTCCCCTATCTGGATCGCGCACGCTTTGTCTATCATGTCGCCTATCTTGTCCCCTGGAAAGCGATGCTTGTGCCGCAGATTGTCGCCGCCGGGATTCCTGTCTCTTGCCTGGGCGATCTCCCCGGCGCGCGCACTGTGGAGCGTCTGCAAACGGGCAACCCTCTACCACCACAGGTTACGGCCCCGCGCTCCCTGCAGGCAGCGTTCTCGCTTCCTCTCTCCTATTGGCGGCTGCATACCCTGCAACGCCAACATCGCTTTGACCTGATCCACGCCGATATGCCGCTGGCTGGCATCCTGGCGCGCCTGGCAGGCCGCCAGCATGGTATCCCTGTGATCTACACCGAACACAATTTGATAGAACGCTACCACCCGCTGACGCGCAGGATGCATGAAGCTACCTTTGGCTGGCAGGAGTGCGTGCTCACCGTATCCGACGAGGTGCAATCGTCCATTCGCCGCGCCGGTGGCGACCGCAAGACGACCGTACGCACGCTGCTCAATGGCGTGCCGGTAGACCAGGTACGCGGCGAGGCAGTAGGGCTGGCAGACTTACGCGCCGAGTTAGCGATTCCAGCAGAGCATCGCATTGTGGGCAGCGTGGCCGTTTTTCGCTCGCAGAAGCGGTTGGCTGACTGGCTGGCTGTTGCCGCTCAGGTCGCCCAACAGGAGGTGAATGTCACCTTTCTGTTGGTGGGTGATGGGCCGGAGATGCCCGTGGTACAGAAGAGGGTGCGTGAATTGGGTTTGTCGGAGCGTATTCGTCTGCCTGGCTTTCGCGCCGATGGGCGACGTTGTATTGGCCTCATGGACATTTATCTCATGACATCACAATTCGAGGGGCTGCCGATTGCGCTGCTCGAAGCGATGACCTTAGGCAAACCAATCGTGTCTACCGCCGTGGGCGGTATTCCCGAAGTCATCACCGGTGGGCAAGAGGGCTGGTTAGCGCCCGTTGGGGCCATTACGCAGCTCGCGCAGCAGTTGAAGACGCTGCTCGATAATGCAGCGCAGCGGCAGGCGATGGGAGAACGGGGGGCCGCCAAAGTCGAAGCCGCCTACCACATCAAACAGCGCGTTCACGCCATTGAAGAAGTCTATAAGGAAGTCCTGCAAAAACGTCACCAACCGCAGAATACTCAGCCGTTGGTTGGGGAGCCTTTATGAAGCAGTGGATCCAGCAGTGTGTCAAGAGTTCTTTGTTGCTGGCGGGCATGGTGCGGCCCCAACCCCAACTTGGCTGCACCTACCTCATATATCATCGTGTGAGCGGTAACTTGCCGATTGAACTTGATTTACCACCGGCGTTGCTAGAACGCCAGTTGGCGTATCTGGTCGAAACAGGCCGGATCATTGACTACGATACGGCGCTGGCGCGCTTGCAGCAAGACACCTCCTGGTTGAACGGCATCTTTGTATTGACCTTTGACGATGGCTATCTCGATTTTTATACAAGCGTCTTCCCGCTGTTGCAGCGCTGGCGACTGCCCGCCACCCTCTTTGTGACAACGGGCTTTGTCGAAGAACGCATTGCCTACCCAATGTTGAGCAATCCGACGTTGGCTGTCGAGCCTGTCACCTGGGAGATGTTGGGCGAGATGGCGCAATCGGGCCTGGTGACATTGGGAGCGCATACGCATACCCACCCTGTGCTGACCAAGCTTCCGGTGGAGCAGCTTGAGGAGGAGTTGGCAAAGCCGATTGAACTCTTTCGGCAGCGACTCGGCATGACACCACAGCATTTTTGCTATCCACGCGCCATCTGGCATCCCGACATTGAACAGCGCGTGGCGCGCTACTACGGGTCGGCGGTTGTTGGGGGGGGTGGACAGGCGACTTCTGCCCAATTCCATCCGTACAGGATTCCCCGCCTACCGGTGCGTCGCAGCGATGGCTGGACCTATTTTCAGGCCAAAATACAGGGGCGCATGGCGAATGAAGAAGCGTTGTATGCGCGGGCGCACTGCTTTCTGGGGAGGTAGACGATGAGCGTGCGTGTTGCCCACATCACGACCATAGACCTTTCGCTGCGCTACCTGCTGCTGAACCAGTTACGCAGTCTGCAAGCGGCAGGGTATGAGGTGACAGGGATTTCGACGCCCGGCCCGGATGTTCCTGCGCTTAACGCTGCCGGTATCCGTCATATCCCTGTGGCGATGACGCGCAACTTTACGCCCTCCACCGACCTTACGTCCTTACTTCGCTTGGTGCGCGTGATGCGGCGCGAGCGATTTACGATTGTACATACGCATAATCCCAAGCCAGGGCTGCTGGGACAGTTGGCAGCGCGCATGGCGGGCGTTCCCATTGTCGTCAATACGCTGCATGGCTTCTACTTCCATGACCGCATGGCCCCGGCGTGGCGTAAGTTTTACATTACGACAGAAAAAATCGCGGCGCGCTGCTCCGATCTCATCCTTTCACAGAACAATGAAGACATTCAAACAGCAGTACGCGAAGGCATTTGCTCGCCAACGCAGATCAAGCCGCTGGGCAACGGCATTGACTTGCAGCGTTTTGACCGCAGGCGGCTCGATCCACAGGTGTTGGCCCATTTGCGTACCCGCTTCAGCCTATGCGCTGACCGTCCCGTGGTCGGATTTGTCGGTCGCCTCGTCGCAGAGAAGGGGATTCTGGAATTGTTACAGGCGGCACAGCCGGTGCTGGCCGCGATCCCTGGCGTGCAGTTCCTTGTGATTGGGCCGATCGACACAGACAAAGCGGATTCGTTAACGCCCGCCATTGCACAGACGTACGGCATGGCAGAGGCTTTTACCTTCACGGGCATGCAGCAGGAAATGCCTGCGCTGTACGCGTTGATGGATCTCTTTGTGTTGCCTTCGCACCGCGAGGGCTTCCCGCGGTCACCAATGGAGGCATCCGCCATGAGTGTCCCCTCTGTCGTGACCGATATTCGTGGCTGTCGTGAAGCGGTGGAACACAACCGCAATGGCTTGCGTGTGCCCTTGAAAGATGTCCAGGCGTTGGCGCAGGCGATGATTGAACTGTTGATGAACCCGGCGCGGGCACGGCAAATGGGAGAAGCCGGACGCCAGATGGCAGAGCAGCGTTTTGACGAAGAATTGGTCTTTGCAAAGGTCAAAGCGGAGTACGCTCGCCTGCTGATGGCAAAGGGGATGGCACAGGATGCTGGATAATAAATTCGTTGCGCTCTTGATCACCTTGATCTGGATGAGCGGATTATTTGCGATTGTGCTTACGCTGGCTTATATGCTGCAAGAGCGCCGTAAAAGACGCCGCGATCATCGCTACGCCTGGAACGCGGCGCGCATGTTAGCACCGCTCTATAGCTCTTTGGCGATCTTCTGTGTGGGAGTGGCGCTGCATGCCTACGCGGCACAGCAGCCTGTGTCGTTGTGGGTGGCAATTGTCTGGGGGATGCTGGCTCTATTTTTCATGCTGCGGCTGGCGGGAGTGGCAGCGAGTGGCATCCGCGACGGTTGGCAATCCGCATGGAATGGACGGCAGTTTGGTCTTGATCCGGTCGCCAGTGGCAGGAAGGGGAGCGGCTTTTCGCTTTGGTCTGGCCTTTCAGTTCTCCTGCTCCTTGTGAATGTAGCGCTCCTGGGATGGTGGGGCAATGCACAGATCAGTGCGGGCGCACTAGGGCTGCCCATAGCCAACCGCGCAGATGGCGAAAACATGCCCGCTGCTGCTCCCACCATTTCACCTACCATACCTCCCGTGGAGACTGTCGCGGTAGCAATGTCTACTGCCGAAATCGTTGTCTCACCTAGTCCAGCCGGGAGCGATCCCCCTGTAGGCGCGGTGTTGACACCTACGGCGAGCGCATTGCCGATCCTGCTCCCGACCACGACACCTGCGCCATCACCGGCGACTGAACTATCCATGACGGTACGCAGCCCGACGGGGGCCAATGTGCGTGAGTCACCAAGTTTGACGGCTGAAGTCCTCATGCTGCTCGATGATGGCACTGTGGCATTTGTGTTGGGGCGCACAGCGGATAATCAATGGTTTTCCATCCGTATGGCGGATGGGACGACCGGATGGATATCGAGCCAAGTCATTGAACTTGATGGCGAGATCGAGAGCTTGCCTGTCTCTGTGGCAAATTGAGCGAAAACCAGGCTAAAACACACGCAGCGTACGGATCGACTGGAACGAACCATAGACGGGAAACCAATATGTATCAATATCGTGGCAAGCGTATCTTCGACCTCACTGTGATCATGCTCGGCGTGTGGGTGCTGGCTCCCCTCATGCTGATCCTGGCGCTGGTCGTACGCGTCAAGCTTGGCAGTCCCGTACTCTTTCGCCAGGAACGTCCAGGCCAATATGGCAAACCCTTTACGATTTTGAAATTCCGCACCATGACCGACGCGCGCGACACGAATGGCGATCTCTTGCCGGACAGTGTGCGTTTGACCCGTTTTGGTCGCATCTTACGCAGCACAAGCCTGGACGAGTTGCCGGAACTCATCAACGTGCTCAGGGGTGACATGAGCCTGGTGGGGCCGCGGCCCTTGCTGATGCACTACTTGGAGCGTTATACACCGGAGCAAAATCGCCGCCACGAGGTAAAGCCGGGGATCACCGGATGGGCGCAGGTGAATGGCAGGAATGAGATCACATGGGAAGAAAAGTTTGCCCTAGATGTCTGGTATGTCGACCATTACTCGCTGCCGTTGGACATCCACATTCTCACCCGCACCTTTCTGGAGGTTGTCAAACGCAAGGGCATCAATCAAGCAGGGCAGGCAACTGTACAAGAGTTTAGTGGGAACAATGAAATCTGGGTCAAATCGCAATGGCATCGATCTTGATTCTAGGTGCCGGTGATCATGCTCAGGTGATTGCCGACATATTGTTGTGTGCCAGCGAACACGACAACAGCATCCAACCCATCGGCTATCTGGATGACAATCCTGCACTCATTGGTCAGGCTCGCCTCGACCTCCCCATATTGAGCAAAATTGCAGACCTCTGCCGGATCGAGCATGACGCCGTGATCATAGCGATTGGGAACAATGCGACGCGGCAGGCGCTTTATGAACGCCTGGCAGCGATGGGCGAGCAGTTCGCGACAGCCTGCCATCCGCGCGCCATCATCGCGCGCGACGTTTTGATCCAACCCGGCACTGTCGTTTGTGCGGGAGTGGTGATCAATTCCGGCACGCTCATCGGTCAGAATGTCATCCTGAATACAAGCTGCACCGTCGATCATCATAATCGCATCGGCGACCATGCGCACATCGCTCCTGGTGTTCATCTGGGCGGCGACGTCACGATTGGCCCTGGTTCGCTGATTGGGATTGGTGCGACGGTGATGCCGCAGCGCAACGTCGGCGCTTGGAGTACCGTCGGGGCAGGGGCATTGGTTCAGCGAGATGTGCCGGATGAAGTCACGGTTTATGGAGTCCCTGCCCGCGTGATTCGGAAATCAAAGCCAAAGTCAAAACCGAATCCGACTGTGCGCCACTCCGCCTGATCCGTCTTACTCCATCCGGCCTTTCTCCACGATTCAATGCTTTCAGAGCCTATCTGCCGGTTTCGACATAAAATGCTCGAAATGACGATCACAGAGTAGATAGAGAGCGGAAATCTTTAACTGGATCTGTGGAAAAGATCGGGTAAACTCGGTGGAGTGGAGACGCAGCCCATGACGCTGGGCAAACTGCTGTGCCCGCTGCCAGATGCTCATGGCCTCACCCATCGTCTCACTTGTGGACTCACTAACATTTGTATCCTCAATCAACAGCTCGATTTCGGCGATCAATGCCTTTGCCTGCGCTACTTGTTCAAGAGCGGCATCCAGGTCAATCTCCTGCGTCTTAAGGGCTTGCAGCAGGTCGCAGCGATAACGACCACAGGCTTCGGGCCGTTTCCGATAGGTTGAGCAACGTCCCTGTTGAAAGCAAGCGCAGGGCAGACGAAACGTTGGCGTGTCATCGTCATCACTGGTCAGGATTGTGAGGCCAATCTCATGCGCCAAATCGAACTCCGTTGGCAGTAAGACCCCTTGATCAAACAGCACGCCATTACAGCACAAGCCACATGCCAAACAGAGATCGGAGCCATTGGGCTGCGTTTTTGTTCTTTCTTCACGTAAGACTGCATGACTCATGGTACGCGTTCGTCCCTATCCTGCGATGCTGACCAGGGTGATGCGCTCATGGGGTACACAACTCGATGTCGGGGAACCGGACACGCGACGTGAGCCTCTCGACATCAGCGCAGGCGCGTTTCGTCAGCATAGGAGAGGCCAGTTCGTATCTCTTGAACCATCGCTGAATTCAGAAATGACGCTCTGAGTTCAGCGTCTTCAAGCTGCCCCGCCAAAGTCTCAACCAGCGCGTTGGCCTGATCAAATGCGGCTTGGGCCTGGCGACTCTCATCTGTTTGAAGCAGAGAATGGCCGAGAGAGTTGAGCGCGCGCGCATGGTCATACGGGCGGTTGAGGCTGCCCCAATCGGCAGCAGCTTGCTGGAATTGCGCCACAGCCGCGGCGCTTTGCTGGTTATACAGGGCCTCAATCCCGCGGGCTTCAGCCAGGGCAGCGCGGCTCTCTTGGCTCTGTAGCTGCGCCTCGATTTGCTCCAGGTGATATAGACAGATCCGCGCTGCCTCAATCGACTGCGGATTGGCGCGGTTTTGGGCCGACCAACGGAACGCAGACAAAATCGGTGTGACACAGTTGCTATGCTTGGATGGAGTACGTTTGAGCAGCCCCAAAAGCTCCTGAATGAGCGCGGCTGTCTCAGCCTCTTGCCCCAGCGCAGCCAGCGAGCGGGCCAACTCGCCCAAGTGAGGAACGGTCGTTTGTGCTTCATCCAGCGTGCGCGCTGTACGCAGTTCGCCTTCCAATTCCTGGCGGGCCAGTTGCGCCTGACCCAGATCATTGTAGATCGAACCGAGCAGGGTGCTGGCCCATACTTTGGGTACTGTAGCTCCCCGAAATTCACTATGCCAATTCTTAATTTCCTGACAAAGATTCATGGCGGCTGCCCAGCGCCCCTGCCACCACACCAATTTGGTGAGAAGGGCCAGCGGCATCCCTTGAAATACAGTCGTGCCTGCTTGGGTGGCGTAAACCAGCAGTCTCTCAAGGGTTGCCTCAGCTTCGGCATACTGCCCATGCCACGTCAGCGCCACCCCCAGGTTGACGTAGGCGCGAGATGCATCATGGGGCATGTTCAGGGCTAATGCCCGGTGCAGACTTTCCCGCACCAGCGCCACGCCTTCTTCAAAACGGGATAAGTTCGTCAGGGCGACACCGATATTATTCGAGGCATGCACCACGACCTCCTGTGCGCCCAACCGCTTCGCCAGGGCAAGGGCACGCTCACCCCAGGCGAGGGCCAGTTCATATTCCGAAGCCAACATATGCATTTGCGAAATGGAACTGACAGCCTGGGCCAACTCGACACTTTCCGGTTCGCGCTCCAAAATGCTCAAGGCGCGATGATAATGTTGCAAGGAGATGGATCGTTCTCCCTGCTCCCAATAGAGGCGGCCCATCAAACGCTGCACTGCCCCGGCCCCGATTCGATTTCCCAGCCTTTCCGATAGGAGATAGCAGGCTTGCAATTCCTCCAGGGCCGCCGAGATTTGCCCCGCCATCAATAAGCACTCTCCCAGTTTGCGTAATGTCTCGGCGCGGCCCGTTTCATCTTCGGCGGGCCATCCAGCCAACGCAGCCCGATAGTAATGAATTGCTTCATCCAGAGCAGCGCCCTTCATGGCCTGGTCGCCGGCAATCAGGTGATAAGAGGCTGCCTCTGTCTGCGCGCCAGCCTGGGTATAGTGATGGGCAAGCTGTACAGCGATTTCGGCTCTATGCTGCTGATAAAGCATGACCAATGACTCAGCCACCGCACGATGCAGCAAGCGCCGTTCACCCTGACTAAGCTGCCGGTACAGATAGTGCTGAAAGACGATATGGCTGAATTGATAACGGTTGAGGAAGCGCCCACCCACCTCTATCTCGCTGTGTTCTCGAACCAGCCAGTGATCCTGTGCCAGGATGGATAGACGCTGCAAGATCAGCCGATCATCCAGGTGTAGGACATGCACCACAACCTGCGCGCTAAAGATTTCTCCCTCGACAGCCGCAATCTTCATCATCTCCAGCAGCGCCGGGTGGAGACGGTTCAGGCGTTGGCTGATGACCGCTTCAATACGCACCGGCAGATCGCCTTCTTCCAGGGCAATCGTTTCAATCCACTGTCCATCTTGATCGCGAACCAGATTGCCCCGCTCGCGCAGATGGCGCAGCAGTTCGATGGTAAAGAGCGGATAGCCTTTGGTGTGCCAGAACAACCGCTCGCGAAAGTGCTCATCCAGCCGGTTAGACTCGGTATCGAGCAGCGCATCGACAAATGTACGGCTCTCCACCGGGTCGAATTGCTCCAGGTCTAGTTGAATATCGCCAAAGCGACGTTTGAACTCCGTGATCACCGGAAGCAAAGGGTGCGAATCGCTGACCTCACTGGCCCGGTATGCGCCGAGCAGCAAAATACGGCTGCGGTCGATGCGTCGCCCCAGATGAAACAGCAGATTGAGCGAAGCCATGTCTATCCATTGCAGGTCATCCAATAAAACCAGGATGGGCTGCTGCGCGGCGAGCGTCTGCAATACCTGTCGAAGCTGTTCAAAGAGTTGATTCTGTCCCAGTTGACCTGACCTGGCCTGCTGCTGGTCGATCACCTCCTGCAATTGCGCCAACCACTCAGGCTGCCCGGTGACATAGCGGGCAACTCGCTTAAGGAGAGCCGTCCCAGGCACAAGCGTCATCAGCAAGCTAGGCCCCTGGTCCAGAATGGCATGAATCGTGTGGGGCAGAAATGCCCACAGCCGCCGCGCCTGCTCAGGCAAAACCACGCCCGCTGCCATCGCGGTTTCCATGTCTCCGGTGAGCAGCGCCAATGCATCGCGGAAGGGGAGGTATGGGTCGCCAATGTCCCCCTGCGCGCTGCACACGCCAGAAACCACAATCAGGTCAGGACGGCTCAGTTGCGCTTGGCGGGAAAATTCGGCCAACAGCGATGTTTTGCCACGCCCGGCCTCGCCGGAGACAAAGACGATCCGGCTCTCTCCTGCCAATGCCTGGTCAAGATGCGCTTGCAGTTGGACCAACTCACGCTGACGGGCTACAAAATGAGGCGGGGCCTGGTGTGGGAGTGCCGCCAGATAGGAGGGTATACGGAGCGCGTCTGCCACAGGCAGCATGGTAACAAACTGCCCTCTTGCCATTCCCAGAAACTGGGCGCGTTCCGGCTGAGGCACAGCCAAATGCTCGGCCAACAATTCGGCCATCTGTTGCGAGGGCCTGCGTTCATTCTGCTCGATCTTCTTGAGGGTAATCACAGCGCAGCCGGCGCGCTGCGCCAACTGGGCCTGCGTGAGGTCCATCACTTTGCGCCGCTGCTTCACCCACTCTCCAAATGAAGTGATCTCGTCCATCATGCGTTTTTTGAATCATTTCGCTGTATCCCTGCCGGTATCCGCAAAGGATACCGCAGGCCCGGCTATCTGTCGTTTAATGGCAATTGTCCAATCCTCGACCTGCCGGCCTGCGATTGGCTACCGCACAAATTCCGAGAACAAATCAGAAAGGAGACAGCAGAACAATTCCATCCAATTGCCCAAGTGCATCAAAAAAGCATGACTTTGATGAGAGAGTGTTGGCGTCAATGGTTGTCACGATGCTGCGCGGGGATGCGTCATGGGGATGATAATCGAGGTTTTGCATGGAGGCAAGCCCATTTGTTGATTCTCGGGTTCGGTGGCTGCGTCTGCCGCCCCATTCTCTGTGCATCATCCGCACAACCGGCGCGCGGGATCCACAAAACAGTTCAAACAACGATCTTTGTCTTTCAAAATCAGGAGCTAAGAGCATGACCACCTTAACTATGTCCAGCGTTGAAACCGATGTACTCACCACCCGCACGAAGGCGATCTGGATGGCCGGCGACTTCGGCAAGATTGCCAGATCCTATGAGCAAGGCGCAGCGGACTTTATTGCCCGCCTGAACTTGCAGCCTAGTGAGCGCGTGTTGGACGTGGCCTGTGGCACTGGCAACCTTACCATCCCCGCCGCGCGCACCGGCGCACTTGTGACCGGCATCGACATTGCGCCCAATCTGCTCGAACAAGCACAGGACAGGGCATTGGCTGAAGGGCTGTCCATCCTGTTCCATGAGGGAAACGCAGAGCAGATGCCCTATCTCGACGCCGCCTTTGATGCGGTAGTGACCATGTTCGGCGCGATGTTTGCGCCCCGCGCGGACGCCGCGGCTGCCGAACTCGTGCGTGTCTGCCGGCCTGGTGGACGGATCGCCATGGCGAATTGGACGCCCGATGGTTTCATCGGCCAGATGTTCAAGATCGTCGGCAAGCATGTGCCGCCCGCCCCTGGCGTCCCCTCCCCCTTGCTGTGGGGCAGCGAAGCAACGGTGGCAGAACGCTTGGGCAGCCAGATTGCCGATCTGCGCTGCACACAGCGCACGATCACCTTCAATTTCCCCTTCAATCCAGCCGCAACCGTGGAAGCCTTCCGTGTCTATTATGGCCCCACCCTGCGCGCCTTTGACTCGCTCGCACCGGCGGCACAGCAGTTGCTCCGCAACGACCTGGAACAACTCTGGTCGCTGCATAACTACAGCCAGGATGGCACAACGCGGGTGGATTCTACCTACGTGGAAGTGATTGCAATCCGCCAATAAGCAAAGAGGTCATGGTTCTCCCCTCTCGTTATTTCGAATGGTTATTTCGAATGAATAGATACATACCAAAGGAGATTTCGATGAAACGGTACTATTTGGCTCTTGTCGTCGTGATGATGGCGCTGTTGAGCGCGTGTGTCGCTCCGCAGCCCGCCGCTTCCGGCACACAAACGATGAGCCCGCAGGCGGCAAGCGTGCAGCCGGTGAGCGAGCATGACGAGCATGATCACGATCATGCAATGCCGCAAGAGTTGGGCGAGGTAGACTTTCCCATTTCGTGCAGTTTCGAAGCGCAGGCCGAATTCAACCGCGGCATGGCGCTGCTCCATTCGTTCTGGTTTGCGCCCGCCATCCAGTCGTTCAATGTCGTCGCCACGCTTGACCCCACCTGTGGCATGGCCCATTGGGGCGCAGCCATGAGCCTGATGGGGAATCCCTTTACCTGGCCGCTTGCAGGTCAGGCGTTGGTGAACGGTTGGGCCGCGGTCGAAACAGCAGCGGCAGTTGGTGTAGAGTCACCCCGCGAACAGGGATACCTGGATGCGGTCACTGCCTTCTACAAAGATGGCGAAACTGTGGATCATCGCACGCGCGCGCTGGCCTATACTGCGGCGATGGAACAACTCGCCCAGGCGTATCCAGAGGACACGGAAGCGCAGATCTTCTATGCCCTGGCGCTCAATGCCACCGCACTGCCGACTGACAAAAGCTACAGCAACCAGCTCAAGGCAGTGGCGATCCTAGAACCGATCTTCAAGGCCCACCCCAACCATCCCGGCGTGGCGCACTACCTCATTCACAGCAATGATGTACCTGCCCTTGCACAACACGGCCTGGATGCAGCGCTGCGCTATGCCGGCATTGCCCCCGCAGCCCCCCACGCGCAGCACATGCCCTCACACATCTTCACACGCATGGGCTATTGGCAAGAGTCGATTGAGACAAATCGCATCTCTGCCGAGGCCGCGAAGGACGAGCTTTCCGCCAGCCATGAACAAGGGGCCGGTTCGTACAATGCGCTTCATGCAATGGATTACTTGATGTATGCACACTTGCAGTTGGCCCAGGATGGCGCAGCGAAGGCGCTGCTGGACGAAATCAATGCCATTGAGCAGTTGGATGTGGAGAACTTTGTCGCTGCCTATGCGCTTGCTGCCATGCCCGCTCGCTATGCCCTGGAGCGCGGCGATTGGGCAGGAGCTGCGGCGTTGGAGCTGCACCCGCAGAACCTCGCCTGGGATCGCTTCCCGCAGGCCGAAGCCGTGTTGGTCTTCGCCCGCGGTCTGGGCGCGGCTCGCCATGGGGATGTCGAGGCGGCACGCACAGATCTCGATCGTCTCCAGGTGTTGCGCGAGGCAATGGTCGCGACCAATCAAGCGTATTGGGCGGGCCAGGCTGACATTCAAAGCAAGGAAATCGAAGCCTGGATCGCATTGGCCGAAGGAGAAAATGATGCGGCGCTGGCGCTGATGCGCGAAGCGGTCACGCTTGAAGACGCGACCGAGAAACATCCTGTGACGCCGGGGCCTTTTGTGCCTGCCCACGAACTTTTGGGCGAAATGCTGCTGATTCTGGAGCAGCCGGCAGAGGCGCTGGTGGAATTCGAAGCCTCGCATCAGCTTGAGCCGAATCGCTTCCGCGGTTGGTATGGCGCTGCCCGCGCCGCTGAATCAGCGGGCGATCTGGAGAAGGCGCGCGCCTACTATGCAGCAGTGGTTGAACTGGGTGCAAACGCGGACAGCGAGCGTGCGGAATTGGCAGCGGCCCAGACATTTCTGACACCACAAGTGCCGGAGGTGCTGATGGTATCTCCGGCTGAACATGTGGCGATGGCGACATTCGCCGAAGGTGTACAGATTTACCAGTGCAAAGCCAGCGAAAACGACGCCACGAAATGGCAATGGTCCTTTATCGCACCAGATGCCACCCTGTATGACAGCCAGCACAACCAACTCGGAAAGCATTACGCCGGCCCCACCTGGGAAACCAACGACGGCAGCAAGGTGGTTGCGGAGGTCAAAGCGCGTGCCGATGCGCCCAGCGCGGACGCAATTCCCTGGCTGCTCCTCACGGCCAAATCAACCGAAGGCACAGGCACGTTCAGCACCATAACCAGCATCCAGCGCATCGAAACCACGGGTGGAGTAGCGCCCCAAGCAGGATGTGACCAGACACACCAGGATGAGGAAGCGCGCGTGCCTTACACAGCAGTCTATTACTTTTATACGACCCGGTAAGATCGCATCGGGAGATTCAACGCAGCCTTTGTGGCTGCGGCTCGAACCCTAACGGCAGATGGTGTCGTCCGGTGGACAGATGCGTTGTTTTCCTTCTACTGCATCTCTCCACCCGGCGACACTATCCACATAAACAGGCTTCTCTTGCTCAGGAAGATAGATGACCCCAACACCGCCTACGCGTGCCGCAGAGGACACGTAGGCTTTTTTTATTATTGACCGCTAGTGCCTATCACCTGCTATAATACAATATTGTATACACGACAATATGAAATGACGGCTGATTATTGAGGCAGATTTACTCTCCCGCATGTCACAATGCACAGCGATCAATGTCGCTGCAACATCGGCCTGGAGCAGCGGTTTCCATGCAACTACCGATTACGCGTACAAAAGTCGTACGACCTCGGCATCGCCCCGATCTATTATCACGTCCCCGGCTGCTACACACTCTGCGGGGGCTTCTTGACCGCCAACTGATTCTGGTCATCGCCCCCGCCGGTTATGGCAAGACGACAGCCCTCATTGACTTCGTCGGCACGCTCGACATGCCCGCTTGCTGGTACGCCCTCAGCGCAGCAGACCGCAATCTACACAGGTTTGCCGCTCACTTTATTGCTGCGATTGCGCAACAATTCCCCAGCTTTGGCAAGGATTCAGAAGCCGCACTCCAGAATCTGGAAGCCGGTCGTATCTCCTTCGATCAATTCGTCACCCTCCTGGTCAACGAACTCTACGCGCAGGTCCACCAACCCTATGTCCTGGTGATTGACGACTATCACCTCGTTGACGACTGTGAGTCCATTGGCTTCTTTGTCAGCCAGTTTCTCCAAAATGCGGGCGACAACTGCCACCTGATCCTGGCCTCGCGCACGCTCTTAACGCTGCCCGATCTCGCTTTGCTGGTGGCGCGCGGGGCCGTGGACGGGTTGGATTTTCAGGAGCTTTCCTTCCAGCCGGAAGAACTAAAGGCGCTCGCCCGTCAGAACTACAACCAGGTCATCAGCGATGCCGAAGCCGAAGCGATGGTGATCTCCACCGAGGGGTGGATTACGGGCCTCTTGCTCTCGGCCAATACAAGACAGCTCCACATGGCGAGCCGGATGCGCCTCATGCGTAGCTCCGGCATCGATCTCTATGGCTATCTTGCCCACCAGGTGTTGAGGCAACAGCCGCCCGCGCTGCAAGATTTTCTCCTGCGTACTTCCTATATGGATGAGTTTGACGTTGAGCTTTGTACAGAGGTTTTTGAACCGGCGTGGTGTCCTGCCGGGGAAAGTTGGGAGAGTCTTCTCGACGCGCTGCTCCACCAAAATCTGTTTGTCACACCTGTTGGCGAGCAGGGCGACAGTGTACGCTATCATCATCTCTTTCAAGATTTTCTCCAGCGGCGGCTGCAAAACGAACGGCCCGCAGAAGTGCCAATCATCCTGCGCCGTCTGATCGAAGTCTGCCGGCAAAAAGAGCAGTGGGAACAGGCCTATCTCTATGCAGAACGCCTGGACGACCCGATGGCTGTCGTCCGCCTGATCGAAATTGTAGGGTTGCAGATGATCTATTCAGGTCGCATCCTGCTCCTACAAGAATGGTTGGACAAGTTCCCGGCTCCCGTCATGCGCGACCAGCCCAAGCTCCTGGGCTTGCAGGGATATTGCTCGATCCTACTTGGACAAGTCGACGAAGGGTTGAAGCGGCTAACTGATGCAGAAAAGCTGCTGCGTAAAGGAAAGGCCGGCGCGCCGCTGGCACAGATTCTGGCCCACCGTTCGATAGGCCATCGATTTCTGGGGGACTATCAACGATCGATTGACGACGCCGAGGCAGCGCTGGCACTGCTCAACAAGCTGAATGGCACGACAGACGGCAACGAGACTCAACATACGAAGCATCAAGTGGCAGAACATCAACTGGATGTGCATGAACACCGGCGCATCCAGGCGCTGGCCTATCGCTCTAAGGGACTAGGCTTCTGTATGCAGGGCAATTTGGAGGAAGGTCTTGAATGGCAGCAGCGTTCGCTTGAACTCTACCAACAGGCCGAGGATGTGCAGAACATGGCGACCCTGTCGATGGAAATCGCCATCACGCACGACAACGCCGGTCAAAAGGCTTTGGCGCAGCCACTCTACCAGTATGCACTGGATGCCTGGCGTGAGCTCAATAACCCCATGGGCCAGGCCACTGTCTTGAACAGCCTGGGGGTCTTCTATCAGGAACAGGGAGAACACCGGCAGGCATTTACCACCCTAACCCAAGCCATTGATTGTGCGCGACGCAGCGGCTATGCGCGCATGGAAGCCTTCGCACTCACAGGCATGGGGGATCTCGTATTCGAAGCAGGTCTGCTGCAAGTCGCCCAGACCTTCTATCATGAAGCCTATCCGCTGGCGCGTCGATTGGATGAGCGATTCCTGGTACTGTATATCGAACTGGCGCGCGCAGCGCTGGCATGGTCGGCACACGACTGGAATATCGCTTATGAATGTCTGGATGCAGCCGGACGTCTGGTCTTGAGCAAAAATTCCAGCTATGAGTGGGGGCTCTACCGGCAGGCGATGGGGCGCTACTATATGGCGCAAGGGTCAGCGCAACAGGCTTTGGAGCCCCTTCAAGATGCCGCGGCCTGTTTTGCGCGCGGGGGCCAGACCACAGACGAAGCGAGGACACGCATGTTTCTCGTTGCTGCCTACCAGGCGGCGGGCATGCAGCGCGAGGCAGCGCACGAACTGGGTGAGGCACTGACCCTGACCGCCCAGCTTGACAGCCAGCATGCCGTTGTCATCGTCGCCAGCCAAATGAGCGATCTGCTCCGGGCTATGCCGGTGCATGGCCCCCAGGTGGGTTATCGCCGCCAATTGTTGGCTGCCGTTGAACTGTTTCAAGCCAAGCGCCCACTCCTGCGCCGCGACTTTCGCCACCAGATCCGCGCTCTGTCTCCGCATATGCCGATCGACCCGCCGGTGCTGCTGGTGCGAGCATTGGGCCGCGCCGAAGTCTCCGTCAACGGGCAGCCCATCGCATTAAGCGACTGGAAAACGCGTGTCTCGCGCGATATGCTCTTTTGTCTACTGGCGCATCCTGAAGGACTGACCAAAGAACAGATCGGCATGCACTTCTGGCCCGATTGTTCGCCGGAGCAGCTCAAGACCCGCTTCAAAAATGCCATCTACCGGATGCGCAGTGCGCTCAATCAGGAAGTGATCCTATTTGAAGATAGCATTTATCGACTCGACGCATCGCTGGACTATGAATATGACGTTGAGCTTTTCCTACGGCATGTAGAAGCCGGGAACGCGGCGTCTGACCCCGCCGCGCAAATCGAGGCGTATACCCTGGCCCTCAGTTATTATGGTGGAAGCTATCTGCCGGACACCGAAGCGACCTGGAGCTATCTGGAACGTGAAAGGCTGCGCCAGATCTATCTGGATACGGCGCTTTGCCTAGCGCAGTGTACCTTTCAAAGCGGTGCAAACGACACAGCGTTGGAATGGTGCCAACGCGTGCTGATTGAGGATTCCTGTCTTGAGGACGCCCACAGGCTGATCATGCGCATCTATGCCGCCACAGGAAATCGAGCGGGCGTCGCCAGACAATATACGCTCTGTCAACGGGCGCTGCAAGAGGAGATCGACGCGCCGCCCTCGGCTCAAACCGAGGAGCTTTATGCCTTGTTAATGCACTAAGCCAACTCGAATCTGCGACATGCTGCCCATACACCCCTTCAGCCGGCTCCATTTGGGGCCGGCTTTGTAAATTGGTCAGAAATGAGCCTGGTTTGATGCCCCTCCTGATGCCATATCTGATGCCAAATTGCTGCCAAACTAGGCTCAATCAAGTCACACAGAGCAAATTCCCTGCTGCGGCTGATGCATCCAACCTAAAATTCGCAGCAGGCCCACCATGTGGGCACTATCAGGCGGCACACATTCATTACATCACTAACCATTACAAGGCAAAGGATACCTTCCATGATTCGCATACTCTCCACCCTCAATCCAAAAGTTGTCCGCATTTTGATTGCAGTCGGCACACTCAGCATGTTTGTCCTGAGCGCAGGCGCACCGCGTGGCTACGGCGGATAACCTGCTCTTGCCAACGAAGCTGCACCGACAATAGTTGCGTTTCCTTATCCATCTCATTGACATCATCGTCGTTATCATCCAAACCGGTCATCAGAGCAGATAGCTCGCTGCACAAATAGGAGTCAAATCATGTTTCAGAATCTCACCACCTCTAACCCAAAGCTCGTACGCATCTTGATCGCGGTGAGCGCACTCAGCATGTTCGTGTTGAGCGCAGGCGCACCACGCGGCTACGGCGGGTAAGTTCACCAAGAGAAACGATAGCCTGTGATCTTACTGGTCGGAGTCCTATTGGGGCTGATTGCCGGCAACATTCGAGCATGGCTGGCAAAACAGTCGTATGCATTACCTGTGATACGGCGTGTGGAATTGGCATTACTGGCTTTTCTCCCACAAGCGCTTGTCTTCTTTGTGCCCCAAACGGGCCAGTTTGTCTCCCAACAGTGGGCAGCGCTTATCCTGCCGCTCTCGCTAGGGATACTGGTACTCTTTGTTTGGTACAACCGGCATCTACAGGGTTTTTGGCTGCTGGGGTTGGGCCTGTTGCTTAACTTGGCGGTGATTGCTGGCAACGGCGGATTGATGCCCATCAGTCCTGAAACCTTAACAATCGTGCATGGACAGCAGGCAGAAGAGCTCATCGACAGCCGCGCCTATGGCTCGAAGAGCATTGTGCTTCCGGTAGAGGAAACCCGGCTAGAATGGCTTGCTGACCGCTTTACCGTTCCCGACCGGCTGCCGATTCAATTTGCTTTCAGCCTGGGCGATGTCTTTTTAGCCGCAGGTGTATTTTGGACGCTTTGGGCAGGCGATACGCTGCATCACCACGCCCCAAGCGTCGTGTCAATAAGGCAGTCTTATTCATTGCAAAGTCAGAGGAAAGAAAGATAGTGAACGGTATGGCACTTGGACACATTCTATCCCACTCGTTATCACACAATGAACGTTCCGTAGTGCCACCGGCACACGCGACCCCCTCGTTGAGCAAGAATTTGAACCGTTTGCTCAGTGCAGCCGTCGTGAGCCCGCGCTTCCGGCGTCTTCTGCTATCAGACCCTGTCGCGGCGCTGGCGGCGGGCTACAACGGCGAGAATTTTCATTTGACGCCGGTCGAATATGCCGCTGTGACTTCATTACACGTCAGCACAGTACGTGATTTTGCAGCCCAATTGCTGCGTATGCCGCAGGTTTCGACCGCAGAAGCTGCCCTTTATGCCCCGGATGCTCAGGCCGATTACCGCTTTGCTGGAGCTGCCACGCAATAGCGATAGAGCGCCTACGAGCAGCCCTCCCTCCTATTCTATAGGCTTGTATTGGCAAGAAGCCGAATCTTTGAACTGCCTGCTGCACCATCTCGTGCGAGATGTCGTGCGGAAGCAGGCAGTTCATGTTGAGATGTATATTCCGTTGTAGATGCTGATTAGCAGCAAGGTTCAAGCATCTTGAACGACAGCTTGAGCCACTGGTGGTATGTTAGGCTGGATAGAGTTGAATCGCATTCTTCTGTTGCTTTCACTGCTGAAATTTCTTAAAAACGTGAGAACGAGCGCGGCTCGGTGGCTCAATCGATTCTTCCTGCTGATCATTGGCGTGGCGATAGGCGTGTTGGTCATACTCACCCTATTTCTCCCCTTTTACCCCGTCACAGACAGCGCAAAGGCTCAGCTTCTTAGTTCCCTCCTCGCGCTCATTGGATTGTTCGGTGTATTGTTCGGTGGCGCATGGGTATTTTTGCGGATAGCTTCTGTCCGGTGGGAACAAAAGCAAAGCGAACTTCGCTTTCGCAATGTGGTGGAGTCCTATGAGGAGGCACTCCGCCGAGCGAGAGAAAATGCCGAGGCTGCGACACGCGCCAAGAGCGAATTTCTGGCAAACATGAGCCATGAGATCCGCACGCCGATGAATGGCGTTGTCGGCATGACCAATCTGCTCCAGGCGACTGAACTGAGCGAGGAGCAACGTATTTATGTCGATATGATCCGTCACAGCAGCGACACGCTGTTGACGATCATGAACGATATCCTCGACCTCTCGAAGGCTGAGTCCGGTAGACTGGGCATCGAACGCCTGCCATTGCATCTGGTTCGTTCGGTTGAAGAAGTGCTTGATCTCCTCGCGCCTAAAGCCGCGGAGAAGGATCTAGAACTCGTCTACAGCATGGAACGCTCGGTTCCGCCAACGGTACTAGGCGATGCCAAGCGGCTGCGCCAGGTCTTGATCAATATCGTCTCGAACGCGATCAAGTTTACACCACAAGGCGACATCTCCGTTTTGGTAGATGCAAAGCCGGTTGGCAACCAGCGCGTGGAGCTTCATTTTGCCATTCGCGATACCGGCATTGGCATTGCACCGGCCCACGCGCAGCAGTTGTTCCAGCCCTTTAGCCAGGCAGACGCATCGAACACGCGCAGCTATGGAGGCACCGGTCTTGGTCTGGCGATCAGCAAGCGGCTGTGCGAGTTAATGGGGGGCACAATTTGGGTCGAGAGCGAACAGCATGTCGGCTCCACCTTTCATTTCACCCTCATCGCACCGATTGTTGAAACTGAAGATGTCCAAAGCGTAGCCCAACCCGCAGCCCATACGATATACGACACGCATCCTGCACTTGAAGGGCGCGCCGCGCTGGTTGTGGACGACAATCCAACAGTTTGCCGGATTCTCCAACAGACGATGAGCAACTGGGGGATGCGTCCCACGCTTGCCGCTTCCGGCGCAGAGGCGCTGGCGCTCGTGCGCGGGCAGGCTCGGTTCGACATTGTTGTGATCGACATGCAGATGCCGGGCATGTCCGGGTTGACACTCGCTAAGGAGCTGCGTAAGCTGGTCGCAGAGCTGCCCATTGTGATGACCTCCGCGCTGGGCGTGCCTATGTATGCAGCGGCAGACAACCGCTATCTGCGTGACCTGCCGATTGTGATGTCGCCCACAGGAGGCGCCACTGCCCAGAGCGAGGCAGTGCGCCAACTCGGTGTCAACAGCATTCTCTTCAAGCCGATGAAGCCGTCCGTGCTGCGCGCCACGCTTCTGGAGCAGTTTGAAACAGCCCCGCCCAGCGGCACAACAGGCAGCCAGGACGACCCCAGCCAGTCAAGTGAATCGATCGATCCCGACATGGGGCGCTGCCATCCCTTGCGTATCCTCCTGGCAGAGGACAACCTCACGAACCAGAAGGTCGCGCTGCGTATGCTCATGCGGCTTGGGTATGAAGCGGATGTGGCGGTCAATGGCCTGGAGGCAGTCAAAGCACTCCACAGACAGCATTACGACATCATTCTGATGGATGTACAAATGCCGGAGATGGACGGGCTGGAGGCGACACGCCGGATCCGCATGGAGAGGGCAGCATCCGCCCAGCCCTATATTATTGCCATGACCGCGGCTGTGATGCAGCTAGACCGCGAGAAATGTCTGGAGGCAGGGATGAATGACTTCCTTGCCAAACCTACACGCCTTGAAGAACTGGCTCAAGCACTGAAGCGTTATATCCCCTTGTCCACAGCAGCCAACGGATAGCATCCAAAAAGGCTAGCAAACCCTCTCCCGATTCGTTTCGAGCAAAGTGTCTGGTCTGGAATCAGCTTTTTGTCTATCCCCTTGCCCGCTACTCCCCCTGCGACAAAAAAGGAGACAAAAATGGACATTGACAGACTACAAAATCCGGACGTACAATCTAGTACATACCCAAAGTACCCCCTCAGTAGGCACAGCACAGCACAATTGACCGGTGATTTCCCCCTATAGCAACAGTAGGAGGTTAGAGATGCTATCGACACCATCTTTGTCTGCGGTGACGACACCAGCGAACCTGATTGCCCCCTATGGCGGCAGGTTGGTCGACTTGCTTGCAGGCGAAGAGCAAAAGCTCGAACTCAAAGAGCACGCCACGCATCTGCCGTCGATCCAGCTTTCCATGCGTTCCATCTGCGATCTGGAACTGCTGGCGGTCGGTGCGTTCTCGCCGCTCGACCGCTTCATGGGGCAAGAAGATTACCAGCGGGTACTGGACGAGATGCGCCTCTCCAGCGGCTATCTTTTCCCGATTCCGGTGACGTTGCCGGTTGAGCCAAGCGCGCAATTTCATCTCGATCAAGAAATTGCGCTGCGCGATCTCAAGAACAATCTGCTGGCTGTCATGACAATCCAAGAGATCTACGAGTGGGATTTGGAGGAGACAGCGCGCAAGGTCTATGGCAGTACAGACCTCCGCCACCCGCTGATCTCGGAGATGTACAGGCTGGGCAAACTCCATATCTCCGGCCCGCTGCGTGTTTTGCAATGCCCGCCTCATCATGATTTTCGCAATCTGCGCCTGACGCCTGTGGAAACACGGGCACGACTAGAGGCATTGGGCCATGACAACGTCGTCGCCTTTCAGACGCGCAACCCGCTGCACCGCGCGCACGAAGAACTGACCAAGCGCGCCGTACAAGAGGTGGATGGTTCCTTGCTGCTGCATCCTGTGGTGGGCATGACCAAACCGGGTGACGTGGACCACTACACACGCGTGCGTACCTACCGCGCGCTGACCGATCACTATTACGAGCCAAACCGCGTAGTCCTGGCGCTGCTGCCGCTGGCGATGCGCATGGCAGGACCGCGCGAGGCGATTTGGCACATGCTCATTCGCCGCAACTACGGCGCAAACCATCTGATCGTGGGCCGCGACCACGCCGGGCCAGGAAATGACTCCACGGGCAAGCCCTTCTACGGCCCGTATGAATCGCAGGAGACAGCAGAGAAGTACAGCGCGGAGATGGGCATGAAGGTGATCCCCTTCAAGCAACTGGTCTATCTGCCGGACGAAGACCGTTACGAAGAAGTGTCGAAGATTGAGCAGACGGCGCGTACTGCCTCCATTTCAGGCACCCAGGTACGCGAGGAGTACCTGCACAACGGCAAGAAACTGCCAGGTTGGTTTACGCGGCCAGAGGTGGCAGATATTCTGGCAGATAGCTACCCGCCGCGATACAAGCAGGGCTTCTGCATCTGGTTTACAGGGCTGAGCGGCGCGGGCAAGTCAACCACGTCGGAAGTGCTGACGGTATTGCTCCAACAGCATGGGCGTCAGACCACCGTATTGGATGGCGACGTGGTACGCACCCACCTCTCGCAAGGCTTAGGCTTTAGCAAAGAGGATCGCGACGTGAATATCCGGCGCATCGGCTATGTGGCTTCCGAGATCGTGCGCCACGGTGGCGTGGTGGTCTGCGCCGCGGTCAGCCCCTATCGCGTGACGCGCAACGACGTACGCAACATGGTCGGCAGCGGCCACTTCGTTGAAATTTATGTCAACACGCCATTGGAAGTCTGTGAGGAACGCGATGTAAAAGGCATGTATGCGATGGCGCGGCGTGGCAAAATCCAGGGCTTCACCGGCATTGACGACCCCTATGAACCACCGCTGCACCCGGAACTGACGCTGGACACGCTGAACCATACGCCGGAGGAGAATGCACATCTGGTAGTTGACTATCTATTTGCACAAGGGTTCCTGCGCGACTAGGCACTTGCATTTAATAAAAGCACCTCACTGCATGGCGAGAGATCAGGGCGAGAAGGTGGGCAGCATAAAGCTGCCCATTCGCGTATCGGTACGGTTGCTGGATGCTCACGTTCAAGGAGGAGACGCAATGCTCAAGTTCCCGCGGTTCTACACAGTCAGTCTTGTGCTCGCGATGGTCTTTGGCATGATAATTGCCGCCTGCATTGCCCCCACACCGGCCCCGGTTGCCGGTGAGCCGCAAGCAGCACCCGCCGCGCAAGGGGAAATGCGCGATGTGCGTATCGTCGTCGTCACACATGGTCAGGCATCAGACCCCTTCTGGTCGGTTGTCCAGCGTGGCGTGGAACAAGCTGCCACCGATATGCGCGTCACCGTCGAATACCAAGCACCGCAGACCTTTGACATGGTGGCAATGGCCCAACTCATCGACGCGGCTGTCGCTTCACAACCCGATGGTCTGGTCGTCAGCGTCCCTGACGCCGATGCTCTGGGAGATTCGATCCGCGCCGCCGTTGATGCCGGGATTCCCGTGATTTCGATCAACTCCGGCAGCGACGTAGCCGCCGACCTGGGCGTGCTCAATCACATCGGCCAGACTGAATATGAGGCAGGTTTCGGCGGGGGCCAGCGCATGGCTGCTGCGGGCGCGACCCACGCGCTTTGTGTCAATCAGGAAGTCGGCAATGTCGCGCTCGACCTACGCTGCCAGGGCTTCACCGATGCCATGACAGAGGCAGGCGCAACCGTGGAAGTGCTTGCCGTCGATCTGGCCGATCCGGTTGATGCCCAACAGCGCATTGATGCCGCACTCACGGCCAATGCCGACATCGACAGTGTCCTCACGCTGGGGCCGACCGGTGCTGCACCCGCGTTGGCCGCGCTGGAGGAATCGGGCCAACTGGGTCAGATCTTGCTTGCCACCTTCGACCTGTCACCGGATGTGCTCGAAGCCGTACGCGATGGCAATATGCTCTTCGCCATCGACCAACAGCAATATCTCCAGGGCTATCTGCCCATCGTCATGTTGACACTCTATATCGAAAACCTGAATACGGTTGCCAATCCGGTGATCATGACCGGCCCCGGCTTTGTCACTGCCGATAACGCCGCGCGCGTCATCGATCTCTCCGCCGCCGGCACACGCTAGATTAAAAGGATGAGGGATAAGGAAAGCACGCGAGTCTGTCATGCCGTAGGCATCTCTCTGCTACCACAATTCCAGAGAGATGCCTACGGCATGACAGCGTATATTGCTCTGCCGAGTGCGTCCCGCTTCATCCCTCATCCTTCATCCCTACTCTGGGAGGTAAATAGATGGCTGTCACCACAACCCCCACCCCGCGTGATGAGCGCATGCTCGAATCGGGCCTGCTCAAACGGCTGCTCACGCGCCCGGAACTGGGCGCACTGGGGGGCGCGATCCTCGTTTGGCTCTTTTTCGCTATCAGCGCGCCTGTTGGTTTTCTCAGCTTGCGCGGGACTGCCAGTTATCTAGAAGTCTCCGCACATCTGGGCATACTCGCCGTTGCTGTCGCCCTGCTCATGATCGGCGGGGAGTTCGATCTTTCGGTCGGTTCCATGATCGGTCTTGCGGGCGCAAGCATGGCGATCCTCTCCACCGTTTACGGGGTTCCCCTCTACCTGGCTGCGTTGATTGCCCTGGCGTTGGCGCTGCTGGTTGGTTTTGTCAATGGCTACCTGGTCGTCCGCACAAGGCTGCCCTCGTTTATTATCACGCTCGGCAGCCTCTTTATTATTCGCGGGCTGACCATCGCGCTGACTCGTCTCGTCACCGGACGCACGCAGATCAGCAATATTGATGAGGTGATGGGCTATCCGCTGATGCGCGCTATCTTTGGCGTCGATATTCCCATCGGCGGCGCTGGTTTCCCAATCTCCATTGTCTGGTGGTTGATCGCTGTAGCCCTGGCGACCTGGGTGCTGCTCAATACACGCATCGGCAATTGGATCTTTGGCACAGGCGGCTCGGCCCCAGCCGCACATAACGTCGGCGTACCCGTGGGCAAGCTCAAGATCGGCCTGTTCATGACGACAGCCTTTGCCGCATGGCTGGTCGCTACGATCCAAATTACAGTGGTCAAGTCCGCCGATACCTTGCGCGGTGAGCAGCAGGAGTTTATTGCCATCATCGCCGCGGTCATCGGCGGCAACCTGCTCACCGGTGGCTATGGCTCTGCGATTGGCGCAGCCCTGGGCGCGCTCATCTTTGGCATGGTGCGCCAGGGCATTGTCTATGCGGGTGTCGATGCCGACTGGTATTTCGTCTTCTTGGGCGTCATGTTGATTCTGGCTGTGCTCATCAACAACTATATCCGCTTGGCAGCAGAAAGAGCGCGACGATGAGCCCGAACGACAGCGCTACCCCGCTGACAAACCCTGTTCCGCTGATCGAAGTGGTCAATATCTCCAAGTATTTTGGCAGCGTCATCGCGCTGCATGATGTCTCGATGGCGGTTCATGCGGGCGAAGTGATGTGCCTGTTGGGTGACAACGGCGCCGGAAAATCGACCCTGATCAAGATTCTCTCCGGCGTTCATAAGGCCAGCGAAGGCCAATATCTGGTCGAAGGCCAACGCGTCGTCTTTGATTCACCGCGCGACGCGCTGGCACATGGCATCGCCACTGTCTACCAAGACCTTGCCATGATTCCCCTCATGAGCATCGCCCGCAATTTTTTTCTTGGCTCGGAGCCGACGACAGGGTGGGGGCCATTCAAACGCTTCGACATCAACTTTGCCTCGCGCGTAGCGCGTGAGGAGCTGATTAAGATGGGTATCGACATCCGCGACCCCGCACAGCCGGTCGGCACGCTCTCCGGCGGCGAACGCCAGTCGGTTGCGATTGCGCGCGCTGTTTATTTTGGGGCCAAAGTCTTGATCCTTGATGAGCCGACGGCGGCGCTCGGCGTCAAGCAGGCGGGTGTAGTCCTGCGCTATATCGCCCAAGCGCGTGCGCGCGGCCTGGGCGTGGTCTTTATTACCCACAACCCACACCACGCCTACGCTGTTGGCGACCGCTTTACGATTCTGAAGCGCGGGCGCAGCGCAGGCACCTTTGCCAAATCAGAGCTTTCGCGGGAAGAGGTCGTGCGCCTGATGTCTGGTGCCGACGAGTTGGACGAACTCAGCCACGAGCTACAGCAGTTTGCCCGCACCGCTGCCCGCCAGGAGCAGGATCAACTCAGCGTTGTCGAACAGCAGCTAGCCGTGTCACTCGAAGAAAGCGATGAAATGTTTCACCAGGAGCCATAGGTACACAAAACAGCCACGCTAAACAACCTGGTTTTGTAGCTGCGCCTCTCCACGCCAGAGCCGTTCGAGATTCTCCAATAGAATATCAATCAGATTTTCTTCATACTTGCGCGTTTCGCCAGCCGTGTGTGGCGTGATCAACACATTTTCCAGATCCCAAAAGGGCGAGTCCTCCCCTAAAGGTTCATCCCAGAAATGGTCAATCGCAGCCCCGGCAATCTGTCCGTTCTTTAGAGCTGACAGCAGTGCCGGTTCATCCACACAGCCCCCGCGTGCAACATTGATCAGATAGGCCGAGGGCTTCATGGAAGCCAACACTTCGCCATCAACCAGGTTGCGGGTTTCGGGTGTCAGCGGGCATGTTAGGGCAACAAAATCTGCGCGTGGCGCCAGTTCTCCAAACTTATCCGGTGTGTGGACTTCATCCGCAGCGCTGCTTGCGCTGGCGGGATTACGCTTGGTGGCAATGACGCGCATATCAAATGCCTTTGCCAACGAAGCCAAGCGCGAGCCAATGCCGCCCAGCCCGGCAATCAACAAAGTCTTGCCGCCCAGTTCATCTTCGCGGCGGCTGAGATCGGAAATCATGCCGCGCCATTGATGGGCACGCTGGTTGTCCCGCCCTGTATGAAGATGGCGCGCCAGACTTAGGATCATCGCCATCGCATGTTCGCTCACGGCATTACGGTTGACCCCTTTCGCACTTGCCAGCCGGATTCCTCGCTCACGCAGCAGATCCAGCGAAAATTGATCGTAGCCTGCGCCAATTGATTGGATGAATTTGAGTTTAGGTGCATGTTCAAGCAGTTCATTGTTCCAAAAGCCCGAAACCACCAAAACATGCGCGTCCCTAAGCTTTTCTTTGAGATCATCGCGATGCCAAACCTGGAGATATTCGAGTCCCGTAGCCCGTTTCTCGAATATCTGCGCCAAAGGATAGGCGACATGGGCAAAACAAATAGAGATCTCTTCCCGCGCCGGGAAATCTGAGGGGACATGGCCTTGTTGGGACACCGGTAGGCTCCTCTACTTCTGTAGTTGTTTTATAAAATGGTTGATCACCTTGACGACCAGAGTCAATGAGTCCGTAATGAGAAACTCACCTTACGCAAACAGCCGCGTAAGGTGAGTTAGAATACCATCTTTATGGATTCGCCCAAAGGCCCAACATTGAGATGAATCCCCAAAGCCGTACCTGTTAGGCAAGCTCTTTGTGTTTCGACTGATAGCTCCCGACCTCAGAGCGGAAGCCAACGGCGAGGCGATTCCAGCCGTTGATCGTCACAATCGCCAGCGTAAGATTCACCATCTCCTCATCGTTGAAGTGCGGGCGCACCGCCTCATAGACAGCGTCGGAGACCTCCCGTTCGCTCAGCAGCGTCAATTCTTCCGTCCACAGCAGCGCCGCGCGCTCCCGCTCGCTGTAAAAGGGCGTCTCGCGCCAAGCATTGAGGGCATAAAGACGCTGTTCGCTCTCGCCCAGGGCGCGGGCATCCTTGCTGTGCATGTCGATGCAGTAGGCGCAGCCATTGATCTGCGAAGCACGCATCTTGACCAATTCCAACAGCAATGGCTCCAGACCACTCTCTTCCACATAACGATTGAGCGCAGCCATCGCCCGATAGCCGCCGGGAGCAGCCTTTGTGTAATTCAGACGTTGTTCCATGATCTTGACATCCTTCCAACGTTTACTTTGAATATTGTTTTTACACCTAAGGATAGCACAATATGCGCCAACCCAATCGTCGACGCTGCATGTCCCTGTAGTACGCACTACAAGCATATCAGGAAGGCTGCTCTTTGACTTTGTCGGCGCGCAAAGAATGGCAAAAGCGCTTGAGCAGCTTTAGGAGAACATGACAGGCGAATCTTTTACACTGGCGAAATACGGCGACACTCCTCCAGCAGCCAGATAACACGACGCACGTCCTCTGCGGTGACGGCGAGCGGCGCGCCATGACGGATGGTCTGAAAGAGATCTTGGTAATAAGCGCCATAGCCGGGATGGTCATGATCCGCAGCGCGCCAGCTATGTTCCAACCACGGGATCGCGTCACGGTTATAGCTGCGATCCGGCGTGGGCGTCATCTCCAGCGTGCGCGGCGGAAGCGCCGCTTCATCTATGACGCGCCAGCGCAGTTCCTGTGCGCTGCCGGCAAGGCCCCCTTTTGTACCGGCGATGTTGATAAACTCGCCCGGATAGGCCATCGCACTGCTGATCTCAATGTCCACAGTGGGTGTGTCGTCCCCCTTAAAAACCAGCTTCACATGATCATCGGCGTCACCCAAAGTCAAAGCACGATCCATATGGCAAAAAATCTGCGTAATCTCATGGTCGCCAAAGAATTGCAGCGCCTGGTCGATGAAATGGGGCCCCGTATTATTCAAATTACCGCCGCCATATTGTTTGAGCGTTTGCCAATCCCAGCGGCGACCAAAGTTCGAAGCCGTGATGCGGATCTGGAGTATGCGCCCTAGCACCCCTTCAGCCAGCAGTTCATTGACCTTTTGGAAGTAGGGATCATAGCGTCGATTCTGAAAAATGGTCAGGATCGGCTCACTTTGAGCAGCGGCGGCTACCATACGATCCGCGTCTGCCAGCGAGGCCGCCATCGGTTTTTCACAAACGACATGCTTGCCCGCGTTCAAGGCCGCAATCGAATAGTCAGCATGGACAAAACTGGGGAGGGCCAACACAATCAATTCCACAGCCGGGTCGGCCAGCAACTCCTCATAGGTGGCATAGGCAGCACAGTCAAAGCGATCTATCGCTTCCTCGCGCCGCGCGGCTTCGTTGTCCACCACGGCAACCACCTGGTATTGCTCGTTGAGTTGCTCTAGCAATTTTGCATGGATATTCCATCCGCTGCGACCTAGACCGGCGATGCCAACCCGAATGGGTGTCGAGTTACTCATGCGTTTCCTCATCTGTTCCCTGAGAGCGGTTGCCTGAGATAGTTTCCAATATAAACTAACGCGTTCAGTGTATCACCCGCAACCACCACTGTCAACGGAGATACAACCAGCAGGTATCTCTTACAAAACGGTTGACAGCACCTTTTTGTCATGATACACTCTGACCACCACTTAGTTTTCGCCAAAGACAAACTTAGCCACCTCTACACGCTGTCTGCTGAAAGCTGTTTTGTTCAGGACTGTACTCACCCAGCCAGGAACGTTGTGCCTATGCTGCTCAAGCCGGATATGGGGAAACAACTCAACCGCCGGTTGATCCTGACGCAGATCCGCGAGAATGAGCCTATTTCGCGCAGCGACATCGTCGATGCAACCGGCTTGAGTAAAGCCGCTGTGTCGTCCATCGTCGGCGAATTGATCGAGGCGGGGCTGGTGGAAGAAACCGGCAGCCAGAGTACCGCCATTGGGCGACCCCGCATCCTGCTTTCTTTAGTGCCCCAGGCGGGTATGGCGTTGGGCGCTGAACTGAACGGGCATGAGTGCCGGGTGATTTTGACGGATCTGCGCGCCAATGTCGTGAAGCGTGTGGTCTTGCCGTGGCTGGCGGTTGATGCTTCGGTGGAGAGTGGATTAAGCCTGTTGGAACAAGGGGTGATGGCAGTTACGAAAGACGTTGACCCCGACAGAATTGTCGGGATGGGCCTTACCGTTCCAGGTGTCGTCAACCCCACCACAGGCAAGGTACTGCTGTCGATCATTCTGCCCTGGCGCAATGTGCCGTTGATGGCGGAAGCCCAAAAGCGCTTTGAGTTTCCGGTGGCAGTCTTTACGCGCGCCAGCGCGGCCACTTGGGGCGAGCATTGGTACGGCTCCGGGCGCAACGTGCAGAACATGATGTATGTGCGCATCGGCAACGGCATTGCCGGGGGACTGGTGATCGCCGGACATTCTTACACCGGACAAGGATTTGGCGCAGGCGAGATCGGCCACATGACCGTACAGCCCGATGGCCTATTATGCCGCTGTGGCAACCGGGGCTGCCTAGCAACCGTCGCCACGACCGAAGTGCTGCTCAACCGTGTGCGCGAATTGATGCGCCGCAACCCAGACAATCCGTTGTGGGGCAAGGTGGATGGGCAGCCAGAACAGTTGACCATGCGCCACGTTGCCGAGGCAGCCGATCAGGGCAATCCCGTTGCCCAAGACGCGTTGAAGGGGATCGGGCAATGGTTGGGCGTTGCCCTGGCCTCGGTGGTCAACTTGCTCAATCTGGACATGATCATCATCGGCGGCCCGATTGAAGCTGCCGGAGAAGCCTTACTGGAACCGATTCGCCAGGAACTAAGCCGGCGGGTACTTCCCACCCATCTGGCAGATGTCAGCCTGGTCGGTTCTACGCTCAAAGAGGATGCGCCTTCGATTGGCGGGGCAAGCCTGATCTTGCATGAGCTTCTTTCGCCGTCACCACTGGTCGTGCCTTTTGCGGGTTCTACGGATACGCTCACAGGCAGGTTCAGCCTTTTCGACTCGATTCTCAAGAGAGTTCCGGTTTCAGCATAACCTTCGCTTCATCTGAATACACAAAGTGGGAGCCACAGAAATGTTAGCCCCTTTTCCGGCTGCGACGTCAACACTTGCTTTGCCCTATTTGGGCTATGACCCCTCCACCTTTGAGCTTTCCGGGCCAACGCCGCGGGGTTTGCGGCGCAGAGACGCCCAGGATTTGGCGCTCGCCTTTGCCAATCGGGTGGCGCAAGAAAAAGCGCGCCAGGAACTCGCCGTCTACTACTATCGCATCAACCACACCCTGGCTTTTCCCCTGCCGTTGGCGGCGCGACCTGATCATATGCCACAGGGCATTCCAGAGATGAAGGCGTATCCCTGGTTGACCTGGCTATCCTGGGCGCTCGAAGAACGTTGGCGGCTGTTGTTGGCTGCGTGGGATCGCGCTGGTGACAGCGAGGCGGGCGAATTATTGCAGCGAGAGTTGGCGGCGCTTGCCGGTTGGAGTTCTTTTGTAGAGTGGAACGGGCAAGCTGGGCTTGCGCTCGGCCACATCGCAGGCGTATTGGCGATGACCCTGCGCCATGCCGAACGCCTACAGGTGAGCTATCTGCCTTCGATACGACAGGCAGCGCTCCACTTGCTGGAACAGGACACACTCCCCTGGTACGCCAGGCATTGGGCAGCCGTTGAGGAACCATTGGAGCCTACAGACCTCCATAACATTCCCCTGATTGCGCTGGTACGCAGCGCACAATTGGCGCGGGTACTCAAGCATCCCGCCGTTTCTGCGCTCGATGCAACCGCCAAGATGGCGCTCAAGGCTTGGTGTCGTTTACGGCTGCATCCAACCGCTCCCCACACCGAAGGAACCGCCTACGACGGTTACTTAATGGACTCGGTAACAGAGTGGCTGGAAGGTCTGCCGGAGAAAGAAGAACTTCTGGCGGCTTGTAAGCCTGCATTGCTGTCGCTGGTCGAACATTGGTTAGCGATGGCCCTCCCTGGTCGTGTTGATTTACAAGCGCCGATCAGCGATGTTGAACCCGAAATGCCCTTTTGGATGACCGTCTTGGCGCGGCTGTCACTCTGGTACGACCACCCGGAAGGACGCTGGTTCCTGCAACATTTGCCCGCAGATCGCCTGCCTGCCGCGGCTTTGGTCTTGCTGTTGGCGCACGATGAGACACTGACCGTGGATACCCCGGCACCCATTGGCGGTTCACCACGCGCGCTGCCCAATGCCGTGGTTTTGCGCAGCGGTTGGGCCAGCGAAGACTTGCTGATAGCCGTGGGTGCGGGCAACGCCAGCATGAGCCATCTGCATCAAGATAGCGGGCATGTTGTGATTGGCTGGCAGAACCGTTCCTGGTTGACAGACCCCGGCTATCAGCAATACCGGCAGGGTGAGGAGCGGGACTTCTCAGTTGGTGGCGCGGCCCATAATGGGCCGGTCATTGACGGCATCGTGCAAACGCAGCGAGCGGCCCGCCTTATGGAGCTTACAGGCAATCAAGACCGGCAACGTGCCCGGCTCGACTTGACTGGCTGTTACGTGGGCCTACCGCAAACAGGGCGCCTGCTGCGCCATATTTGGCTCTCCCCTGCCACTGGCTCTACGTCGCCCTTTGTCGTTGTCGCCGATGAGCTTCATGGTTTCGATGCGGGGACCAAAATCGCAACGTCATGGCACTTTGGCACACATCTGGCCTGGGCCTTTCAGGATGGATGGGCGCGCCTCAGCGACGGTTTGCACACATTGTGGCTCACGACCACAAGCGCGCCCCTATCGCCACAGCAGCTACTTCGCCATGCAGGCAGCCGCGGCCCCCTGACGCTCTCCCATCGTCAGGCCCTATCACAATCGCCGCAAACGTTCGCGTGGGTCTTCTGCTTTGAGCCGTCGCTGACATGGTCTCCACCTGCGGTCGATCTCACGCCTTTGCATCTACCGGTCGAATCAATTCAGGCGACTCGGCCCGCCTAGCAGATCGTTTCTTCATCGTCTGTCTATTCTGTGCATCACATTCTGTTCAGTCGTGCAACAGCCTGTTCGTGAATTCTGTTCATAGACCCTCTGTTCCAACCGACGCAAGCGTTTCTCACTCCTTTTCGATTGCGATTGATTGATTGCCTTGTAGCAAAATCAGTAACTCACTTGACAGGAGGATGTTTGATGTCTAAAGACCAGAAGTTGGTAGCAAAATGGAGAGCGCTATCAATCCTGAGCCTGTTGTTGCTGGCACTGGTATTGACAGCCTGTGGCGCGCAAACGCCATCCCTGGACGTGCCGGCAGTAGACCCGAACACAGAAGAAGCAGCGGATGCGCCCGCTGCAGAGACATCTGCGGGAGAATCATCCTCCGCAGAGACAGAGGCGTCGGCCCCTGCCGATTTGTCGGCAAAGGAAGCGCCCATGTTGGCCGATCAGGTCGCAGCGGGTGATCTGCCGCCGCTTGAAGAACGGCTCCCAGCCTCGCCCTATGTGGTCACTCCTTTGGAGGAACCAGGCGTCTATGGTGGGATTTGGGACGCCGCGGTCACGGGTCAAGCCGACATGAACGGTTTTATCTCCTATTCACATGAACCGTGGGTGATGTTCGATGCAACCTGTAGCGAATGGAGCCCAAATCTGGCGGAATCCCTCGAGATCTCCGAGGACGGAACCCAATTTACCTTTACCATTCGCGAAGGTCAGAAATGGTCCGATGGTGAACCTTTCACCACTGAAGATGTCATGTTCTGGTACAACGCCGTGGCGACCAACCCCGACGTGAGCGCCGTGGCCCCATCGGGTATCCTGCGCGTGGGCGAGGAGATGGCAACGATTGAGGCCGTAGACGACCTGACCTTTGTCGTCACCTTCCCCAAACCAGCCGGTCTATTCCTCGCCAATATCGCCTTTGTCTTTGGTGGGGGTGATTTTGGCAAGACTCCTGCCCATTATCTCTCGCAGTTCCACGCCGACTATGCCGACCCGGATGAGCTAGAGGCATTGGTCGAAGAAGAAGGCGCGGAAAACTGGGTACAGCTCTTTACCACGAAGGCCGGTATCGCCCAGGGAACCAGTGTTGTGGCAAGCAACCCTGATCTTCCCACCATCCGCGCCTGGAAGTTGACCGAGGTAGGCCCTCCCTGGATTCTGGAGCGCAACCCCTATTATTATAAGGTAGACACCGAAGGACGCCAGTTGCCCTATATTGACCAGATTCGCGCGCAGGCTGTCACGGATGCTTCAATGATTTCGTTGAGCGCTGTCGCCGGTGATCTGTCGAATCAGGGGCGTGGCATCAATCTGAGCGATTTGCCGCTCTATCTGCAAAGCCAGGAGCAGGGCGACTATCATGTGATCAAAGCCCCGGTGGAGCATCCTACAGGGCTGACTATCTTCCCCAATCAGAACTATCAGGGCGACGATGAATTTCTGAAGTCGTTGATCGAAGATATACGCTTCCGCCGCGCGCTCAACCTCTCGATTGACCGTGACGAGATCAACGAATTAATCTACCTGGGCGAAAGCCTGCCCATCGAAAGCGCCTTCCCGCGCCAAGCTGACCAGCCGGAGTTGCTCTCTCACCTGCAATATGACCCCGACGCAGCCATTGCCCTGCTGGACGAGATTGGGCTCGAAACGGATGCCGATGGCAATCGACTGCGCCCCGATGGTCAGCCGTTGATCCTGCCTATCGAAGTCTTTGCGGGCCAGACCTATATGGACGCCACGGAACTCGTCGCCAGCTACTTTGGCGAAATCGGCATCCAGACTTCGTTGGAAGAGATCAGCTATGACCTCTGGTGGCCGCGCATCTTCTCCTTCGAGTATGCCTTTGTAGCCTATGTGAAGGACAGCTTTGGCGGCCTGACACGCTACAACTATCTACGCTCCTATGCGCCCATCAGCGATAGCTCCTACTGGGGGCCTGCCTGGGGTACGTGGTATGCAACCAACGGCGCGGAAGGCGAAGAGCCAGCCGATGGCAGCCCAGCGCGCATCGCCCAACAACTCTATGACGAGGCAAAGGTGACGGTCGATCCCAATCGCCAGTTGGAGATCCTGGCCCAGATCGAAGAGTTGGACCTGGAGAATATCTGGGAAGTCCTGACGGTCGGCCCCGCTGCCAGCGTCCGCATTGTCAAGAACAACTTCCACAATGTCCCGTTGGAGAACTACTGCCAGTTGTACGATTCCGACCTTTGGGCCGAGCAGTATTACATCTCTGACTAACGGATTTGGCAGCAGCGACATCACTGGTCGCTGCAACCCACCCGGAGGCTCAAAGCCTCTGGGTGGGTCGTCGCCAAATTGCAGACTTTGCCCGCAGGAGTAATCCGGTAACAACCGGAAAATGAGGTGACCGGCATGTTGAGAATGATCATCAATCGGGTTCTTTATACAATCCCCACGCTCATTCTGATCTCAATTGTCTCCTTCGCGATCATTGAATTACCGCCAGGGGATTATCTGACGACCTACATCACCCAATTGGAGCAGCAGGGAACACAATTGAGCCAAGCGCAAGTCGAGGCCTTCCGGCTGCAATATGGCCTAGATCAACCGCTCTATGTGCGCTATTGGAAATGGGTCACGCGCTTCATTCAAGGGGATATGGGCTATTCGTTCGACTGGCACCGGCCTGTCAACGAACTGGTCTATGAGCGCATTTGGCTAACGGTCGCCATCTCGCTGTTGAGTACCATCTTTATCTGGGTGGTTGCCTTGCCCATCGGCATCTATTCGGCGACCCGGCAGTATTCAATTGGGGACTATACCTTTACACTTTTCGGATTTTTGGGCATTGGCGTTCCCGATTTTCTCTTGGCGCTGGTCCTGTTATGGTGGGCGCTCAGCACTTTTGGAATCAATTTAGGAGGGCTTTATCCCCCCGAATACATCAATCAACCCTGGAGCTGGGACAAAATCTTAGAAGTCTTAAAGCGCATTTGGGTGCCGATGATCATCATTGGCACCAGCGGCACAGCCGGAATGATTCGCACCATGCGCGCCAATCTGCTCGATGAACTCCACCAACCTTATGTCGAATCCGCCCGCGCCAGCGGCCTGAGTGAAACCAAAGTTATTCTGAAATATCCTGTGCGTATTGCCATGAGCCCCTTTATCAGCACAGTCGGCTGGATGCTGCCACACCTGATTTCCGGCGCAACCATCGTCTCCGTCGTGATGAGCCTGCCCACAACGGGGCCTTTGCTGCTCAAGGCGCTGCAATCGCAGGATATGTACTTGGCGGCTTCCTTTATCATGATCCTCAGCGTGCTGACCGTCATCGGTACGTTGATTTCGGATATCCTCTTGACAATTGTCGATCCGCGTATCCGTTACGGCAATGTCGGTGCGAGTTAATTCAAGAGTAGGAGCAGGGTGAATGGCAATTACGTTTGAACCGACAAAACCGGCTGCCGCTGGAGAGATCGAACCTGAGGTTGTCGAAGAAAAGGTATTGATTGCTTCACAATGGCAACTGATGTGGTGGCGGTTTCGCAAGCACCAACTGGCGATGGTGGGCACAAGCGTTGTCGTGCTTTTCTATGTCGTGGGCATCTTTTGCGAATTCCTAGCGCCCTACGATCCCGGCATCTTTGAACGCAACTTTACCTTTGTACCGCCACAGCCCATCCATTTCTTTCATGAGGGGAAATTGCGCGCGCCCTTTATCTATGGCCTGGAGCGCACGCGTGATCCAGAAACCTATCTGATTACCTATGAGCCAGACCCGGAGCAAATTTACCCGATCCGCTTCTGGGTCGAAGGCGATCCCTATAAGATGTGGGGGTTGTGGAACACAAACATCCATTTCTTTGGTCTGGACCCGGAAGCTGATACGGATGGATTGCGCGTTCACTTGCTCGGCACCGATCGCTTGGGGCGTGATATGTTGTCGCGAATCATCTATGGCACGCGCATCTCGCTCTCGATTGGCCTGCTCGGTGTCTTTATCCAGTTTGTGCTGGGTGTCCTCCTTGGCGGCATCTCCGGCTACTTTGGCGGCGTTGCCGATGTTGTCATCCAGCGCTTGATCGAGTTCTTAATGTCGCTGCCCACCATTCCGCTTTGGATGGGCCTCAGCGCCGCGCTCCCGCGCGATTGGACATCGGTGCAGCGATATTTCTCCATTGTCATCCTCCTGGCTCTCATCAACTGGACAGGCTTGGCGCGCGTGGTGCGCGGGCGCTTCCTGGCTGTGCGACAAGAGGATTTCGTCATGGCAGCACGCCTGCAAAATGCCAGAGAAATGCGCATCATTTTCCGCCATATGCTGCCCTCGTTCTTCAGCCATATCATCGCTTCATTGACCCTTGCCATTCCAGGCATGATCCTAGCGGAAACCAGCCTGTCGTTCTTGGGCCTGGGCTTGCGTCCTCCCACGATTAGCTGGGGCGTGCTCCTGCAAGAGGCGCAAAACTTGCAGACGGTGGCGCTGGCTCCCTGGCTCATGATCCCGGCTCTCTTTGTAGTAGTCTCGATTCTCTCCTTCAACTTTATGGGTGACGGGTTGCGTGACGCGGCTGATCCCTATTCCCGCTAAAGGAAGCTCGATTTATGTCTACACGACCCATCTCAAGTCCGACTTCGCAAGACACAAGCCAGTGGCGGCAGACTGCTTCCAGCAGCGCGAATGGCGACACTGCGGATGATCTGCTGCTGGAAGTCAAGAACCTCAAAACCTATTTCATGCTCGATGAAGGCGTGATCCAAGCGGTCGATGGCGTCGATCTTTCAGTCAAGCGCGGCAAGACCCTCTGTGTCGTCGGCGAGAGTGGCTGTGGCAAGAGCATCACGGCGCGTGCCATTCTGCGCATTGTGCCGCGCCCCGGCAAAATTGTCGATGGGCAGATTCTCTATCACCGGCAGCGCGCGCATCTGCCACACCAGAAGGAGGTTCTCGACCTCGCCACCGTATCGGATACCGGGCGTGAGATTCGCACGATTCGCGGCGCAGAAATTTCCATGATCTTTCAAGAGCCGATGACCTCCTTTTCGCCGGTCTATACCATCGGCAACCAGATTATGGAAGGCATCATGCTCCATCAGAAGGTGGGTAAGGAGCGCGCACGCGAGATCGCCATTGATATGCTAGGCCGCTGCGGCTTGCCGCGCGCCGAGCGCGTGATCGACCAGTATCCGTGGGAGTTGTCGGGGGGGATGCGCCAGCGCGCCATGATCGCACGTGCACTGGTCTGTCGCCCCAGTTTGCTGATTGCCGATGAGCCAACAACGGCGCTGGATGTGACCACCGAAACACAGATTTTAGAGCTTATGAAGAGTCTGCAACAAGAGTTGGGCATGGCGCTCCTGTTTATCACCCACGACTTGGGCGTGGTAGCAGAAATGGCGGATGAGGTCGTTGTCATGTATTTAGGCAAGGTGGTCGAGCGAGCGGATGTGGTTTCCCTCTTCTATGCGCCCAAACACCCCTATACGCAGGCGCTCCTGCGTTCCATCCCGACCATCAGCAAAGAGCGGCGGCGGCGTCTGGATACCATTGAGGGGATGGTTCCCGATCCCTTTAACAAGCCCAAAGGCTGCCCCTTCCATCCCCGCTGCCAGCATGCCATTCCTGGGCTCTGCAATGTACAGGAGCCACCGTTGATTGAAGATGAAAAAGGCCATTTGGTGCGCTGCGTACTCTATGCGGATAGCGGCAAACTGCCCTCGATGACGAGCACCGAAACCGCCGCGCTTAAGCAGGAGTCCCTATGATCGGCAACCCCGCCAAAGATACAACCATAGATACGACAGAGAACACAACGCAGCGTGTCGCCGCGCCCCCACCAATCTTGCAGGTGAAAGAGCTGAAGAAGTATTTCGAGATCCGGCGCGGCATCTTCCGCAAAGAAGTCGGCATGATCAAAGCTGTCGATCAGGTTTCATTCGATGTTCCCGCCGGGCAAACAGTCGGCCTGGTTGGCGAGAGTGGCTGTGGCAAGACAACGACCAGCCGCTGTATCCTGCGTGCCATCAACCCCACCAGCGGGCAAGTTCTCTTCAATGACCCGGACCTAGGGATCGTGGATGTGGCCCAGGCTGACAAGCAAACGTTGCGCCAAGTCCGGCTGAACATGCAGATGATCTTTCAGGACCCCTTCTCCTCGCTCAACCCACGCATGACCGTATTGGATATTGTGGGCGAGCCATTGGTGATCAATCAAGTTGCCAGAGGCAGCGAGGTGGAAGATCGGGTAGCGGATCTGCTGCGTAAAGTGGGGATGCGCGCCGAGTACATGCGCCGTTATCCCCATGCCTTCAGCGGCGGACAGCGCCAGCGCATTGGTATTGCGCGCGCCCTGGCGCTCAACCCCAAATTGATCGTAGCCGATGAGCCGGTGTCAGCGCTGGATGTCTCTATCCAGGCGCAAACCCTCAATTTATTGCAGGACTTACAGGAGGAGTTCCAACTCTCCTATATCTTCGTCGCGCACGACCTGAGCGTGGTACAGCATATCAGCGACCAGGTCGTGGTCATGTATGTGGGCAAAATTGTCGAACAAGCCCCCAATGAGGAACTCTTCTTTTCGCCGCAGCATCCCTACACCGAAGCCCTGCTTTCATCCATTCGCCAGCCCGACCCCCTGGCGGCGCGCAACCGCATTGTGCTGGAAGGCGAAGTGCCCGATCCAGCCAACCCTCCCTCTGGCTGTTATTTCCACCTACGTTGTCGATATGCCAAAGAGCGCTGTCGCCACGAAACCCCGGAACTGCGATTGGTTGCACCCAACCATCTAGCGGCTTGCCATTTCTCCGAAGAATTGACCCTAACCGGCGTTACCTAATCCCAACTAGAAAGAAATCGACTGACCATGTTGCAAGAAGAGATTCAGCCTGCCATTTTGAAGATGCTGGTAGAAGATGTGCCGCGCAATCTGCAACGCTTTGACCCAACCACCAATCGTTTTCTCACCGAAGGGGGATGGGCGGTCACCAACCAAGACATTGTCTATCCGATGGCGCTGCTCTATACCACGGAGCATCCAGACAACCCCTATTATCAAGATGGCGAACTTCTGGAGATCATCGGGCGCGCGGGCGATGCATGGCGCGACTTTCAATATCCCGACGGCAAAGTCGAATTTATCAAGGTCGATGGTTCGACCTGGGGGCCTACCTATATGCCCTGGTCGATGTATCATTGGGTGGAAACCTATGGCCTGTTGTGCGATCAACTGGACGAGGCGCGCCGCCAACGCTGGGAAGAAGGGCTGACCCTCGCCTACGACGGTATTACGCAGCAGATCGCCGACGGGCGCGTACACAATATCCCCTGCTGGAATGGCATGGCTTCATTCCGCGCCGGACAGATCTTTGGCCGCGCCGATTGGCAAGAAGCCGGGCGGCGCATGATCCACCTGACCGTTGGTGAACAACAGCCGCAGGGCTATTGGGATGAACATGGCGGCCCCACAACCTCCTATAACCTGGTCTATCTCCATGCCATTGGCCTCTATTATTTCTTCTCCGGCGACGAGAATGTATTGGACTGCCTGCGCCGCGGCACCGAGTTTCACATTCGTTATACCTATCCCGATGGCTGCATGGTGGAAACGATTGATGGCCGCGTCAAGTATCACCATACGGTGATAGAGTCGGCCTATCCCGCCTTTTCGCTCTTTCCCGAAGGGCGTCGTTTTGTTCGCTTCTTACTGGAGAATCTGCTGGCCCAGCGCGCCGCCGCGCCAGAGCCGCATGTGACCTACATCATCACAAACGGTGAGCGCAAGCCTTCGGGCGGTAACTTTGGCCTCTCAACCCGGCTGGCGTCGGCGTTGGCCCATTATCAAGTGGGGGCAGAGGCAGCGATTCCACAGGATAGCAGCGCCTATCAGATCCACGATGAAGGCATCGCCTTGATCCGGCGGCAGGATGGTTGGTTTACCGCGGTCAGCGGTTTTATGGTTCCCGCGGTGGAGAGCCGTTGGGGCTTGGATCGCCAGGCTTTTTGCAGTATCTGGCACGACCAAACAGGGCTGATTATCGGTGGCGGCAACGCCAAGAGCCAGCCGGCATTTAGCAATTTCGTCTTTACCAATGGCAGTGAGCCGCTCTACCTACCCGACAGCGCCCATTTGCGATCCGACGCTGCACGCGACACGGTCGAACTGGATTATGGCGGCCCGCGCGGTGTACTCACGGTTGAACCCCAGGACAATACGCGACTGCTCCTGCAACTCGAAGCGCCCGCGCAGCCTGCTCATAGCAAGGTCGTTGGACAATTAATGTTCAGGATCGCACCCGGTGACACCCTGCGCACAGGCGCGGGAGCCGAAGTGGTGGTCGATGAAACGCCCATCACCTTCACGGCAGAGGAAGCCGGTGGCTCGATTGCTCAGGGCAAGTGGCGCATTCACTTGCCCGCCGGAAGCATCTTCCAATGGCCCGTTGCCCCCTTCAATCCCTATGCCGCAGATGGCGCAGCGCCGATTGAAGAAGCCGCCGCCATTGTCACGCTGGCCCCCAGCGAAAAATCCGGGCAACTCGCGATTGAAATACTCGGCTGAAATCCTTAGCCAAAGTAGGACGCAGCAAAAACAAAGCACGCAGAGTGCGCGGAGTACGCAGAGGAGAGAGACAGAAATAGTTCGCCCAGAGACGCTGAGACCCAGAGAGGAAACTCCTGAATCCTCAGCGTACTCCGCGGCTCTGCGTGAGCTTTCTCTCTGTTCTTCTGAGCAACCATTTTGCTCCTCATTGGAGATAGACCCGCTTTCCATTGCAGGGTTGCAACCCACATGCGAACCTGTTATTATGGGGTGGTA
The DNA here is from genome assembly GCA_020846635.1 of Caldilineaceae bacterium. Classification (GTDB taxonomy): domain Bacteria; phylum Chloroflexota; class Anaerolineae; order Caldilineales; family Caldilineaceae; genus QEUY01. The sequence goes on along the minus strand of JADLDO010000042.1, from coordinate 2,302 downwards.
ACGTTCCCAGGGCTGAACAGTCCACGATTGCTCCCAAAGCCATGTAGTACTCAGCAGTTTCGCAAAGCCATTTTCTAATATCACGCAACGCAGCCAGGTGTCTCCTCGTGCAAATTAATACACACCTGTCACTGGCGTTCAATTGATGATCACCTGTGGTAGTTGGAAGGCGTGTCTCAACTCATCATTGCATCCTGCGCCCAGGCAAGTCTGTATCATCCTATTCGTCTGCTTCTACCATCCGGCGATCCACTATCTATCTTTCCATTGAGATCAGAATCCATCGTAGGAAGAACAAGGAGAACAAGGGAATGAATGCAAGCAAAGTAAGCCGCCGCACTTTCTTACAAATGAGCGCATTGAGCGCCGCGGGCGCGGCGCTTGCCGCCTGTGCTGCGCCGGTTGCACCCGCTACGGATGGGGGGGCCGAGGCAGCGCCAGGACAAGATCAATCGCTCAAATTCTGGATGTGGAATACCTACGCGCCACCTGCCGACGAAGTGCTGGAACAGGGTATTCAAGATTGGGCAGCAGAGAACGGTGTGACCATTGAGATCTCACGCGATTCCGACAGCAATATCCCCGACAAGGTTATGCCCGCGCTCGAAGCAGGTACATTGCCCGACGCTCTTTTTGCCGGTGCTGGAGACGCGCTGCAGATGATGGCGGCCGGTGGTTTGGGATCACTCAAGGACACCTTCGCCGAAATTGGCGAGGCGCACGAGGAATGGCTACCTCGCTTAGAAGAATATGTAACCCGCGAGGGCGACATTCAATTCTTGCCCTACTCCATCGACACGCCGATGATGCATTTCCGCCAAGATATTCTCGACGAGGCGGGAATTACAGCGCCAGAGGGCCAGTGGACATGGGACCAGGTGCGCGAGATTGGCTTGCAGGCGCAGGAGTTTACTGAGTCGAGCGGTGACAAGAAGATCGGCTGGGGCTTTGGCGTCGTCAAACAGCAACATGATGGCTGGTGCGAGGATCTCTTCCGCAATTTCGGCGCAAACATCTGGGATGAAACAGGTGAGCGCATTGTGCTGCTTGATGAATCGTCGGAACAAGCGATCCGCGCGCTTACCTTTGCCAAAGAAGCATGGGATATGGGCTTGTTCCCAGAGGATGCGGCATCGTGGGATTGGGCTTCCAACAATACAAGTTATCAGGAAGAACAATGCATCATCGCCATCAACTCTGCGTCCATCTTTGTGTGGGCAGAGGATAACAAGCCGGAATTGGCCGAAGCCACAGGTCTAGCACCCAAGCCAAAGGACCTGCTCGACACAACCAACGCCGGTCTGCGCTACACCCTGGTCTTGAACAAGGAAGCCGCCAACCCGACGAAGGCAATGGAGTTGATCAGAGGACTGTATGACAGTTCAATCTATGCACCGTGGCTCGAACAGGGCTTTGTCACCAACGTCGTGCATGAATATGACGACCTACCCATGTGGAGTGGCAAGCGCGCCCAGTTCAATCTGGCTGCCAATATTGGTATCTATGGCGGCTATCCAGCCCCCTATGACAACGCGGCTATGGCCGAATTGAACGGGCCAAACGGCCCAGTCGGTTCGATGATGGTGCGTGTGCTGATCGATAATTGGACGCCGGAAGAAGCGATTGCCGAAGCAGACGAATTCTCCAAACGGGTATTCGAGAAATACTTCAGTTAAGAATAGCGACAAGAATTCCGGCTCACATACCGGCGCACGATGCTATCCTGCGCCGGTATGTGGGTTCAAGGAGAAATCATGAGTCAAGAATCTGTGCTGGGACAAGCAGTCGCGCGTCCAATCCAGCGGAAAAAGAGGTCATTGCGTGCGGGTGAAGCCTGGCTGGGCTGGCTGCTGGTTGCGCCAGCGCTGATCGTGGTCTTGGGCATGGTCGGCTATCCCTTCATCGAGGCCATCCGCATCAGCTTCACCGACCGTATGATCGGCAGAGGCCCAGGCCAATGGGTTGGACTGGAGAACTATGAGTATATTCTCGCGTGGCCCTCATTCGGCAGGATGGTCGTGCGTACGATTGCCTTTACCATTGCCGCCGTATCCATCAAGACTGTCGTCGGCTTAATTCTTGCCACCGCGCTCAACCAACCCTTCAAAGGCCGCAACATATTGCGCGGTGGCTTTATGCTGCCGTGGATTCTGCCTAGCTATATTGTGGTGCTGGTCTGGCGCTGGATCTTTGATGGACAGACCGGCGTACTCAATCAAATCCTCATGAGTTGGGGCTTGATCGAGTCGAACGTTCCCTTCTTGGCAAGACAGTGGTCGGCCATTGGCATCCTCATCTTTGT
>JADLDO010000041.1 GCA_020846635.1 Caldilineaceae bacterium | reverse complement strand
TCTGATTTTGGCGTGCCTGTGCGCGTGGTGCATGTGGAAAGCGGCCCCACCGTGACCCAATTTGGGGTGGAGCCGCTCTATACGGAGCAATCGGGCAAGCGGCGCAAGGTGCGCGTCAACCGCATTGTCAACCTGGCGGATGATTTGGCATTGGCGCTGGCCGCGCCATCGGTGCGTATCGAAGCGCCTGTGCCGGGGCGTCCGTATGTGGGGATCGAAGTCCCCAACACAGTCAAGGCGATGGTGTCGATGCGCGGCATCCTCGAAAGCGGGGCGCTGCGTCAGAAGGATGGCAAGCTGCTGCTGGCGTTGGGGCGTGATACGGCGGGCGCGCCGGTGGTGATGGATATGGCCCGCGCCCCCCACTTGCTGATCGCAGGTTCGACCGGGTCGGGCAAGTCGGTCTGCATCAACACGATCATCACCAGTCTGCTCATGCAGCATGGGCCGGAGTCGCTGAAATTCATCATGGTTGACCCCAAGATGGTGGAACTCCCCGGCTACAACGGGATTCCCCATCTCATCGGCAAAGTCATCACCGATGTCAACCAGGTAATGGGCGCGCTGACATGGCTGCTGCTGCAAATGGAAGACCGCTATCGACTCTTTCGCGAGCTGGGCGTACGCAACATTGACGCCTACAATGACCTGGCACGCCAGCGCAAACGCGGCGCGGATGCGTTGACGCCGCTGCCCTATATGGTGCTGATTATTGATGAGTTGGCCGATTTGATGATGACCGCGGCAGAGGACATTGAGCGCCAGATCTGCCGCTTGGCGCAGATGGCGCGTGCGACGGGCATCCATCTGATTCTGGCAACACAACGGCCCAGCACCGACGTGGTGACGGGGCTGATTAAGGCCAACTTTCCCTCGCGCATCGCCTTTGCTGTTACGAGTTCGATAGACTCGCGCGTCATCCTCGACACGCCGGGAGCCGAGCAATTGCTCGGCCGCGGCGATATGCTGCTGATGCGCCCGGACGCGGCCAAGCTAGCACGCGTGCAGGGCTGCTTTGTGGCAGACGACGAGATTACGCACGTCGTCAAGTTCTGGAAGCAGGCCGTACCGCCGGAGAGCCAGCCGGTCGTGCCTCCCTGGAATGGGCTGATGGACCAACTGGACGAGAAGGATGAGATGGTCAACGACGCCATTGATGTCCTGCGCGGGATGCGTACATGCAGCACCAGCATGTTGCAGCGCAAATTGCGTATTGGCTATCCCAAAGCCGCGCGCCTGATGGAGCAGTTGGAGGATCAAGGCATTGTCGGGCCGGACATGGGCGGCGGACAGGGGCGCGAGGTGCTGCTGAAAGAGGACGAGGATGAAGAGGAGTATGAGGACGAGATGGAGTCGAGCTACTAACTCGCGTTAGGGTAAAGCGGAGGAGTTCTCGCCCGGAGGCGCTGAGGCCCAGAGAAGAAATCTCTGAATCCTCAGCGCTTCGGCGTCTCTGCGCGAGAATATTTTGTTTCTGCTCCTTCGAGCTCCTTACCTCTCTCCTAACCCCCCTGCGGCACGACCGCGATTGCATCGATCTCCACCAAAAAGTCAGGTCGTGCAAGCCCCGAAACAAACGCCATCGTGACGAGGGGTGGGTTTGGCCGGTCGCCCCAGATCTCTTGAAAGACGGCAAAGCCGGGCCGAAGGTCATTTCCCTGCACGACATAGATATTCCACTTAATGGTATGCTCCAACGAAGCGCCAGCCGCGGCGAGAGCCACTTGTAGATTGTGTAGAGTCTGGCGAGTCTGCGCCGCGATATCGCCTTTGCCCACCACTTCCCCTTTTTCATTGACTGCATCCTGCCCACCAATATAGATGGTCTTGGCCGCGCCCTGGACGACGGCGACATTGCTATAGCCATTGGCGGGCAGTCCGCTTGGGTTGATGAATTCTACCTGCTTCATTTCATATCTCCTTCGTTTCGACTCAGTTTGTGACTCAAACATAGGCTGGTTTCTTCCTGCCTGTATACATATAATAAAGGGGAGCCGGTGACACCTTGTGTCACCAATTATTCAGGAGATTTCCCTTATGCGCGCTGACCGGCTTTTATCAATCCTGATGTTGCTACAGACACACGGCAAGCTGACGACCGAGCAGATGGCGCGCGATGTGGGTGTGTCACGGCGAACCATTCTGCGCGATCTGAATGCACTTTCCAGCGCGGGCATCCCGGTCTATACGGAGAGTGGGCCGGGAGGTGGTGTGGCGCTCGATGAGCAATACCAACTGGCGCTATCGGGTTTGAGCGCGGCGAATTTGCCCGCGCTGTTTGTCTCCGGTATGCCGAGTTTACTGGGTGATGTGGGCATGGAGGGCCGCGCAGAGGAGATCTTGTTGCAACTTTTTGCCGCGCTGCCTGCCTATCACCAACAGGCTGTACAGCAGATTCGCCACCGGCTGCATGTTGATCCGCTCTGGTGGTGGTATGAAGATCAGCCGCTGCCCTGTTGGGATGCGCTGCAGCAAGCGGTCTTTGAAGATCGCAAAATTCGGGCCATCTATGAGCGCCATGACAGCACCTTAAGCGAGCGCGTTTTGGAACCTTACAGTCTGGTTTCGAAGGCTGGCATCTGGTATTTGGTGGCGCGACGAGACGGGGAGTGGCGCACCTATCGCGTTTCGCGCTTTCAGGCGGCAACGCTGCTTGGCGAGCGTTTCAGCCGCAACGAGGCATTTGATCTGGCGGCCTATTGGCGGGCGCATCTGGAGGAGGCAAAGAGCCAAATGCCTCGTTATGATTTTACGCTGCGGATCCCGGTGGAGAAGGTAGAGTTTTTGCGCTATAACATTTCCGGCAATTCGACGATTACAGAGCTGCCGGATGATGAAGGTTGGTTTCGAGCCGCAATACAAGTGCCTTCGATGGCGTCGGCGCAGATGCTTCTCTTTGGATTGGGAGCCGAGGCCGAGGTGGTGGAGCCGGAGGAGTTGCATGCGGCAATTCTTGAAAGCGCGCGCAGGATTGTGGCGGCGTGGGAGAGTAGGCGCTAGGGCTTCGCGCCAGGTGTCTCTAGCCCTGTTTAGGGGGGCGTTGTCTTGTAGCCCTGCGGCTTTAGCCCTGGGCGACCAGTGCGGTACACCAAGCACTAAGAAAACCCTCCCGGAAGCTTCAATCTTCCGGGAGGGTTGTAGGGCTATGCCGCGGTCAGGATAGCGTCTAGCTCTTCGCTGTTGAGGGTTTCGCGCTCTAGGAGGGCGCGGGCGATGGCGTGGAGTTTGTCGAGGTTGGTGGTGAGCAGCGCACGCACGCGAGCATGAGCGTCGTTGACCAGGCGGCGCACCTCGGCGTCTATCTGTTCGGCTACTTCCTCGCTGTAATCGCGCTGTTCCGCCAATTCACGCCCCAAAAAGACGAGTTCGTCCTGCTGGCCGAATTGCAGCGGCCCCATTACTTCGCTCATGCCATACTTGGTGACCATCGCGCGCGCCATGTTGGTCAACTGCTGGATGTCATTGCTGGCACCTGTGGTAATCTCGCCAAAGATGATTTCTTCTGCCACGCGGCCACCGAGGGCAATCGCAATCCGCTCGTTGTAGTAGGTGCGATTGTTGAGCACGCGGTCGCGATCCGAGACCTGCCAGACATAGCCAACGGCCATGCTGCGCGGGACAATGGTGATCTTCTGAATGGGATCGCTTGAATCACTCAAGCGCGCTACCAGGGCATGACCAGCCTCATGGTAGGCAGTGATGCGCTTCTCACGTTCGGAGATCAGGCGGCTGCGCCGTTCAGGCCCACCTAAACCGATGCGCTCAACCGCCTCTTGTAGTTCGCTCATGCCGATGGAACGCTTGCCACGGCGCGCGGCCAGAATGGCGGCTTCGTTGACCACATTCTCCAGGTCTGCACCGACAAAGCCAGGGGTCTGGCGCGCCACATTCTCCAAGTCTACATCGGGCGCAACGGGCTTGCCGCGCACATGCACCTTGAGAATCTCCAGCCGTCCACGCACATCCGGGCGATCCATCGTCACACGGCGGTCGAAGCGACCGGGGCGCAGCAAGGCCGGATCAAGAATGTCGGGGCGGTTGGTGGCGGCGACAAGAATGACGTTGGTATCTGTGCCAAAGCCATCCATCTCGACCAGGATTTGGTTGAGTGTCTGCTCACGCTCGTCATGTGAACCACCCAACCCTGTGCCGCGATAGCGACCTACGGCGTCGATTTCGTCAATGAAGATGATGCAGGGGCTGTTGCGCTTGGCTTGTTCAAAAAGGTCGCGCACGCGGCTGGCACCCACACCGACAAACATCTCGACAAATTCAGAGCCGGAGATGCTGAAGAAGGGGACGCCCGCCTCGCCGGACACGGCTTTTGCCATCAGCGTCTTGCCTGTACCGGGCGGGCCTACCAGCAGCACTCCTTTGGGGATGCGCGCGCCCAACGCCGCAAACTTCTGCGGCTCTTTGAGAAACTCGACGATCTCCTGAAGCTCCTGCTTGGCCTCATCGGAACCCGCCACGTCGGCAAAGGTCACAGTGGGCTTGTCACCTGTGAAAAGGCGCGCCTTGCTCTTGCCAAAGGAGAGGGCCTGGTTGTTGCTGCCCTGGCTCTGGCGAAAGAGGATGAAGAAAAGCCCGGCAATGAAGATGAGGGGCAGCAGGTTGATAAAGAGCGCCAGCCAATTGCCGCCATTTCCCGGCGCTTCATAGGTGATGCGTACACGCCCCAACTCATCAGGCTTCACACCCAGCCCCACAAGGGTTTGGGTCAAGGGGATGTCGAGCTCGCGGCGAGTGGTCAGCGGCGGCTTGTTTTCGTCCACAATGACCTGGACTTCTTGGCCGTTGACGCGAATACTCTCGACGCTTCCTTTTTGAATGGCCGCAGCCAATTGGGTGAGGCTAATCTGTTCTGGTGCTTCGTCCGGTCGATAAATGTTTAAGAAGAGCGCGACGCCCGCCACTAAAATAAGTAGATAGACAAACGCGTTCCGACTCCAATTTGCGTTCACACATTCCTCCTGTATGCTCTATGACCTACAGTATAGCAGAGAGCAAGAAGATCTGACTAGTGCTCTGCGCTACGTTTAGCATACTGGCTTTGGCAATCTGCGGCGCAGTTTATCTTGTTGTACTATTAGACCGCAGACTCGATAAAAAGTGACGAAAAATCGTCTTCAAGGAGCCGTTTATGAAGCTATGGCAGCGGGTGCGTACCTTGCTGGGCGCGGAGAAGAGCGCCCCTCTACCGCCACCGCATCTCTCTATGCAGGACGCTATGCACAACGATGAGCCGGAGATTGTGGTTCCAGAGATCACCGTAGAGGAGTTGCAGGCGGCTTTGGCGCAGCCGGAACCGCCCCTTGTATTGGATGTGCGCGAGCCCCATGAGTGGCGCTTGGTGCGACTGGTCGCAGCGCGCCATTTGCCCATGAACGATGTGCCTGCACAACTTGACACGCTGCCACGTGACCGCGCGGTTGTCGTGATGTGCGCCCACGGCAGCCGGTCGTATGATGTGGCGGCGTGGCTGATTGAGCAGGGCATTGAGGCCAGCAGTTTGGCGGGCGGCGTCACAGAATGGGCGCGCCGCGGCGGGCCAGTTGCACAGGGAGCCGTAGAATAGGGAGTGTTAGAGGGCAAATCAGGGCATTTTTTTTGCACTTGCAGGCGAAAAAAGAATCAGGTACAATCAATGTTTACACCCCTCTTTTCGGTTGTCCCGTGATCTTTTACCTTGTGCGATTCGTGGATTTTTCCTATGAGCACCGACCCTTCTATCGTTTCGAGCTATCGATCCTATCCGCCATCCAATGCGCCTGTCTTTCACCAGCCGGTCGTGGTACGCTTTCCGCGCCGCCGCGTCCGTCCGGCCTTTGACACAACACAGGGGTTGAGCCTGCCTGCACGTTGTTTTGGCGCGCATCGCCAACTACCGGAGTGGCTGTTGCAGCCGTGGCAACTACTGCAGCGAGCCGGTAAACGGCGGCGTCCATTGGCGGCGCGCTTGGCAGATTTGACGAACGTTGCAAAGGCATTGGACGACCTTTTTGCGATTCATCTGCCTGCCCACGCCGACTGGTTTCAAAGCTCAGAGGCCGCGGGCTTGTCTATTGCGGAAAGTATGCCGCGTTGGGTGGATGGGTTGATTGGTGAGGCGACAAGCCTTTTTCTGCATCAACTACGTCCCGACTTGGTTGCCGAAGGGATTACAATCAAATCGGTGGTCCAGTTGGACGAGTGGCAGCGTGATTGGCTGCACCAGCATTTTATGCAGCGTATTTACCCGCTGCTGACGCCCTTAGCCGTAGACCCAGGGCGGCCCTTCCCCTTTATCAGTAGTGACAGCCTGAATTTGCTGGTTGAATTGCGCCGCGTCGAGGATGGGCCGAGTGGTAGCCCTGCCGAACGGGGCGCTCTTTTTGCGCGCGTGAAGGTGCCACGCGCGACACCTCGCTTGGTGGCAGTCCCTACCTCGCCGGGTAGCCCCGTAGACAACGCACCCACGCTGTATGTGTGCAGTGCAGACCTTGTGCGCTTTTTTGTCCATCATCTCTTTCCGGGGATGCCTGTGCGCCATGTCTATCTGTTCCGGGTTGTGCGGGGAGAGCAGCCGCTGCCGGGGGCGACGCGAGCAGGCTCCACGCGCACGCGCCGCCAGGAGGATAAGCCGGTGGTGCGGCTGGACGTGGAGCAGCGCATGGCGGAGCCGGTTTTGAAGTGGCTGCTGGAACATTTGCGCGTGCCTCGTTATGCCCTGGCACAACATGACCGGCTCTTTGACTGGTCGTGCCTGCCTGATCTTGCCGCCCGTGTCGAAGCCCAGACGAAGCAAGTTCGCAGATAATCTGTCCTGTTACATTGAAATAGCTATATCACCCTCCCGGAAGCTTCAAGCTTCCGGGAGGGTTTTATTATGGGCTAAAGGGCTTATGGCGCGGGGAGTGCTTTGGGGCGGCGCACTCTGCGGACGAGCGCGATAATGACCACGATCAGCAGGTAGACCCCGGCGGCTCCAACACCAATGGGAAGCGTGCCGATGGCAAAAAAGCCCAACATGCCCATCGTGTAAAGGTCCTGGCCCCAATCTTTGCCATTGATAATACAGGGGTTGACAAAGCCTTCGTGCAGTTCGCAGCCATTCGCATCAGCAATCGTGCCCGCAGCGAGGGCGACAATGAGCGGGCTCGCGCCCAGCAGCAGAATGAGGATGATGACGAAGGTGTGAATAAGAACCCAACGCATATTGTCGTGACTCCGGTGATGTGAGGGTAAGAGAATCTTGGAGATAAAACCACGGTCCTACGCTACAGAAATTTTTCTAGATCGATAGATTCGTGGCCTGGCGTTTAGATCGTTGGGGACGTTCCTGCAAGGCTCTTATACTGAGGCATATACTCAACTTGTAACAACGGCTTCCAGAAAGCGATTCACCGTCCATATCTTGATACTCTGGTACTCGCCCAGGTCGAGCAGATGATGATCACCGGAGATGATGTAATCTGCTGCGCCGCCAAGCGCACAGGCAATCAGGGCATCATCATCTGGATCATCAAGGATGACCGGCTCAATTTGGGCGGGTTCGACCACTTCAACGAGCGCACGATAATCATTTTCGAGAAGCGAGTCAACTGTTTCACCAATCTGAGCTAGTCTTTTGACGAATCTAGGACGTGAAATGACATCCTTTAATTCGTCAATCAGATTTTCGGTCGTAATCATCCGACAACGCTTTGTTCTAGCTGCATTCAGAGCCGCCCGCGGCAAGCCTCCCCAGAAGAACGCCGATACAATGATGTTTGTGTCGATGACCGCACGAATCACTCGGCATGATCCAGGTTGCGTTGTCGCTTCTCACGGCGATATGTCTCAATTTCGGCGTTAATCTCATCCGTGGTTATTGGCGGTTCGACTTTCGCTAGGCGCTCTAGTTTGCCGAAGAAACGGTCTAGCTTACGCTTACGGTCAAGTTCGTCAGTGATCCACCGTTCGATTTGCTCGGCGGTAAGTAAACCTGCCGATTTTGCTTCATCCAAAAGCTCTTGCGGCAGATTCAAGGTTAGAGTGACATTTATACGAGGCATATTATGTTCCTTTTGTTGTCATTGTAGCTGCATTTGTTGCACTGCGAAACGATTGACAACCTATTGCTATGTATGTTACCATCGCACCAAAGCGTTGACCAAGACCAGGGCGCGATTGTCATCTGTTCAGAGAACTGCCGGGTGGTGCGAGGCAGCCGGAGACAGCGTTCGCCAGCACCTTGCGAGCTCTCGACGACGAATGGTCGAGCGGGTCCCTGCCGTTATCAGGCAATGAGGCGTGCTTTTGCGCGCGAAGTCAGGTGGCACCACGAAGGTCCCTTCGTCCTGAAAGATGGAGAAGGGCCTTTTTTTATTGGCTTGAGCAAGGAGATAGGGAATCATGTTAGATATTCGTTGGATGCGTGAGAATCGTGTGGCACTGGCAGAGGCGATGCAGAAGCTGAATGCCCCTGATGCGCCGTGGGAGTTGGCGCTGGATTTGGATGAGCGGCGACGCCATTTGTTGACACGCGTAGAGACGCTGCGCGCCGAGCGCAACGCTGGTTCTAAAGAAGTGGGGCAGCTTTTCAAGAACGGCCAAGCGGAGGCTGCCAATGCGCTCAAGACACGCATGAGCGAGATTGGCAGTGAGATCGAACTGTTGGATGCGGAACTGCGCCAGGTGGACGCTGATTTCACCGGCGCGATGCTGCGGATTCCCAACCCGCCTGCGGACGAAGTGCCTGTTGCGCCGGATGAGTCGGGCAACGTTGTCACGAAAGAGGTGGGAGAAAAGCCGGTCTTTGACTTTACGCCGCTGCCTCACTGGGACTTGGGTGAGCGGCTGGATATCATTGACATGGAACGAGGGGCGAAGATTGCGGGCAGCCGTTTCTATGTGCTGAAAGGCGCGGGGGCCAAGCTCCAGCGTGCCCTGGTGAATTACTTTCTCGATATCCATACGTCAGAAAATGGATATGAGGAGGTCTACCCGCCTTTTATGGTGCGCGAAGAGGCGATGGTGGGCACAGGAAATTTGCCCAAGTTTGGCGATACGCTCTATCGCGATGCCGAGGAGGACTACTGGTTTATCCCAACAGCCGAAGTGCCGGTGACCAATTTGCACCGGGAGGAGATTCTGCCCGCGGGAACGCTACCACGCTATTATGTGGCACATACTCCCTGTTTTCGGCGCGAGAAAGTTTCGGCGGGCAAGGATGTACGCGGGATCAAGCGTGTCCATCAATTTGAGAAGGTCGAGATGGTCAAGTTTGTCGAACCAGAGAGTGGCCGCGCCGAGTTGGAGAGCCTGGTCGAGAGCGCGGAAAAGCTGGCTGAAGCGTTGGGGCTGCCCTATCGCCGCGTGTTAATTGCCACTGGCGATCTCTCGTTTGTCGCTTGCATGAAGTATGACATTGAACTCTGGTCGGCGGGCTGTGAAGAATGGCTAGAGGTTAGCTCCTGCTCCTGGTTTCGTGATTTTCAAGCGCGGCGCGCCAACATTCGTTATCGTACCGAGGAAGGCAAGACGGAATTTGTGCATACGCTGAATGGGTCGGGGCTGGCGCTGCCGCGGGTGATCATCGCCATCCTAGAGAATTACCAACAGGCAGACGGGTCGGTGGTGGTGCCGGAAGTGCTGCGCCCCTACATGGGGGGACAGGAAGTCATCCGCTAATCCGGGCCCAATAATTTGACAGAGAGCGGTCGCGTACGTATACTATGAACGTTGCATGGAAGACTATGCGCGGCTTTCTACCGTCGTATGTCGGCCGCTCCCAGGCTTTCCATAGACAAACATGGAAGAACAAGCATGGAGGGGTGGCCGAGCGGTCTAAGGCGGTTGTCTTGAAAACAACTGTGGCAGCGATGTCACCGGGGGTTCGAATCCCTCCCCCTCCGCCATGAAGGTTGTAGTCTTCTAAAAATTTGTGGGGAGGTCGCATAGCCCGGTCGAGTGCGCCCGCCTGCTAAGTGGGTAGGGGTGTCTAACATCCCTCGAGGGTTCAAATCCCTCCCTCCCCGCCACAAATTTTTACAATTTTCGTAGGTTGTGGTAAGATAGTCGCAATTCGTTTTGACTCGGCGTTTGTACCGCCGGAACAATTTAGCCCTCGTAGCTCAGTGGATAGAGCGATTGGTTGCGGACCAATAGGTCGGGAGTTCAAGTCTCTCCGAGGGTACTCAGAAGCCCACTGGGATATCGTCCCAGTGGGCTTTTTTTGCGTTATGCCACCCCATAAAACAACACTCGAGTAGAGCTTCGTTGTAATCTTTTCCACAGCAAACTGTAAGCAGACTGTCAGTGTTTTATGCCCGCGACCCCTTGCAATTGGGGGGTCAAAATTGCTACATTCGTTACTGAGCTTGGAGATCTGATCCTGGAGTTGGCTGTATGACATAAGCCGCGGCCCAGTAGGTTTGTAGTCTTTGAGAATGAGGCGGGTGTGGGGATTCGATTTACGGAACGGTGGCAAAAGGGTGTCTTTGACAGCGCATTTACGATTGGCGCAGTTGCCTTGGCCGCTTTGATACATTTCGCGCTGGGTGAACAGTTTGCAGGTCGTACACCCTTTCTGGTGTCGATCTTGGCTGTCATGATCAGCGCGCTGCGCGGTGGTCTGGTACAAGGGCTCTTGGCAACGGCCTTGAGTTTAGGGATAGAAATCACGGTATGGGGCGAATGGGCATGGCTTCGGCCTGATCTTGGCTCCTCGCACTTTACAGAAACGGTTCTCTATTTGATCGAGGGGTTGGTCATCAGCCTGCTGGCTGATTATCACTTGAATGGGCGGGTTGCCCTGCGCCAGGGTGGCACAGCGGTTCCGGTTGAAGTAACCGGCAGGGGTCTCTATGAGCAGAACAAGTCCATGAACGCGGCTCTCCTGCACGATCTGGTAGAGGCGCGTGTGGCAGAGCGTACCAGCGCGCTGGTAGAGATGGTGGCGGATCTGCGGGCTACATTGGAGAATGTCAAGACATTGACGGGGCTGCTGGCGATCTGCGGCTCATGCAAGAAAATTCGCGAAGAGGATGGCTCTTGGAGCCAGGTTGAGGACTATATTCGCGCCCATTCTAACGCCGAATTTAGCCACAGCCTCTGTCCAGACTGCCTGGCAGTGCTGCGCGAGGAAATTGCCGAACGGCAGCGACGACAGGAAGATAGCTCGACTCCCTAGTGCGCGCCGTTTGCGCTGTGGTCACCGTTCTCTGGGCTGTTTTCTGGGCTATCCGTGTCATAGGCCAGATCGAGCGCCGCCCGACTGATGCGTCGATAGAGCGTGGTCAACGCTTCATAGGTGCTGAGGGCTGCATTTCCTAGCGGCGGCGGCCCCAAACGGCGCAGCAACGTGAGTTCTACTGCTGGTGAGAGGATATGTGGGCGAAAGTCATTTTGGGCCCTGGCGCTTCCCCAAAAGCCCGCAACCTGTTCGCTCAAGGGTTGAATCTCCTCTTCCACCGCGCCGCTGGCACGATAGAAACCTGTCGCGCTGCTGCGGCGGTTCTCGGTTTTATCAGCGGCAGCCGCGGACGGGCTGCTTTCAGCGCGGCTGCGCTGGGCGCGCAAACTGCGTAACAGCCCCTGTTGGTCGCGACCGCGCAGGCGAAAGAGCAGCCAGGGGTCTTCGGGCAGCAATTCGCCGAGGGCTGCATAGACCGCGGCGATATGGTCACAGCTTTTGCGCCCATCAATGTGGCAAGAACATTCATGTTCAAGTTCTTCAATGGTCGCGGGCAGCAATTCTACGCCGGTGGCCGCGACGGTGCGATCCAAATCCGGCGGCAGATCGCCTGCCAAGAGTTGGGCAGCAAAGAGCGCCTGGCTGCTTAGGGCATCGACCACGCGCTGCCATTCTTCATCGCTCCAGGGCACAAAGCGGATCTCTACATCACAAAGCTGCCCGCTGCGGTCTTGGACCTGGGCAACAATGCGCCCATGCAGCACATCCAGCCGCTTGACGCGGCTGCCGCTGCGCTCGCCGCCCGCCAATCCCAACGTTCGCAGCCAGGTGCGCCAGCGGCGTGACCAGGCCTGTCCTTCGTCTGGTGTGCGATGTGTTGATGCTGTGCTCAAACTTCTATCCTCGCTATTCACCCAACTACCGTCGTCAAAACCCTCCCGCGCCCAAAGGGCTGCCGTCGGAAGCTTCCGGGAGGGTGGTATTCATACCTGTCTATTATCGCCTATTCGTCTTCGATGGTGTCGTAGCGCAGCATGAGCAGATCGCGCAGTTGGTCGGTGTCCAGTTCGGTGATCCAATCTTCGCCGCTGCCCACAATCGATTGCGCCAACGCCTGCTTGGATTCAATGAGATCGTGGATGCGTTCTTCCAGCGTACCCGCAACCACAAATTTGTGTACCTGGACATTGCGAAGTTGCCCAATGCGGAAGGCGCGGTCAGTTGCCTGGTTTTCCACGGCAGGATTCCACCAGCGGTCATAGTGGAAAACATGGTTGGCGCGCGTGAGATTCAGCCCGGACCCTCCTGCGCGCAAGCTCAGGACAAAGATCGGGGGGCCATCTTCACTTTGAAATGCCTGCACCAACTTGTCGCGCTGGGTGGCGGGGGTGCTGCCATGCAAGAAGAGCACTTCGACGCCCAGCGTTTCAACCAGATATTTTTGGAGCAAATGACCCATCTCCACAAATTGCGTGAAGATCAGCGCGCGGTCGCCCACAGCAATCGCCTCATCCAACATTTCGCCGAGACGGTTGAGCTTGCCACTGCGCCCGCCCAGCGGCTCACTTTCCTTGAGGAAATGGGCGGGATGGTTGGTAATCTGCTTGAGCTTGGTTAAGAGCGCCAAGACCAGCCCGCGCCGCTGGATGCCATCGGTGCGGTTTAGCTCGCTTAGCGACTCTTGCACAATCTTCTCATAGAGCGCGGCCTGTTCGCGCGTCAGCGAACAATAGACGACCATCTCATTCTTTTCGGGTAAGTCCGAAATGATAGTGGGGTCTGACTTGAGCCGTCGCAGCAAGAAGGGCTGCACCAAGCGGCGCAGTTCATCGGTACGTTCACTGTCGTTATAGCGTTCGATGGGCACAATGTAGCGTTGGCGGAACTGTTCCTGCCGGCTCAAATAGCCAGGATTGAGGAATTCCATGATGCTCCACAATTCAGACAGCCGATTTTCAACGGGTGTGCCTGTGAGCGCAATGCGGTTGTCGGCCATGAGGCGGCGAACGGCTTGCGTTTGCTTGGCGCTCGGCGTTTTGATGTTCTGCGCCTCATCCAGAATCAGATCGCTCCAGACATAATCTTTGAGCGTTTCAATATCGCGGCGTGCTGTGCCATAGCTGGTGATGATCAGATCATGGGTGCGTACAGCCTCGACGAACTCTTCCCCCGCCAGCCGGTTGTTGCCGTGGTGGACAAGGGTACGCAGTTGGGGCGCAAAACGTTCGATCTCACGCCGCCAGTTGGCGACGACGCTGGTCGGGCAGATTAAGAGCGTGGGCGACAGGCGTGTGCCTGGGCCATGCTCGCGCACCGCTTCGTTGCGGACATGCAGCAGCAGGGCGATGGCTTGAATGGTCTTGCCCAGGCCCATATCATCCGCCAAACAAGCCCCAAGTCCCAAGTGGCGCAGATGGGCCAGCCAGCCCACGCCGCGGCGCTGGTAGGGGCGCAGCTCACCCACAAAGCCTTCGGGCTCGCTGATGGGCAGCAAGGGCTGTTGCGCACGCAGCCGCTCCAGCGCACTTTCAAGCCAGCCGGTGACGATGACCGAGTCTAGCGGCAGAACTTGGGCGGCATCGCCCGCGGGGGCAATTGCCGGGGGCAGTTGGGCAGCATCAGCCGGTTCCAGGTTTGGCTCCAGCAAAAGCTCGCCACCCAGGGCGCTCTCTTGCGCTGCTGTATTTTCTTGGGCCACGCGAATGGCTTGCAGCAGCGTCATTGCGCCCGTGGGGTGCGGGTCGCTGAGGAAGCGCTTGGCAGCATCGACTTGATGCGGCTCCAATTCGACCCAACGCCCTCCCATGCGCAACAGGGGTGTCTGCATGGCGGTGAGTTGTTCAAATTCGGCTTCGGATAGGGTGTTACCCCCCAATACCAGTTCCCAGCCATAGTCAATCAGGCTGCTGAGTGTCAGGCTGCCGCGGCGCGATGTCTTATCCCGTGGGTCATCCTGGTTGAAATCGGGTTCCTGCTGCTTGCCATTGCTGCTGAGGCGCAGGCGCAGCCCCAGCCGCATACGCCGGTGGGCATGCCACCAGTTTGGAATGACGACGCCAAAGCCGCTGCTTTCGAGCAAGGGGCCAATTTCGCGCAGGAAGCGATAGGCTTCCTCGGTTGAGAGCAAAGCAACTTCTGGGCGTGGATTGCGTAAGCTGCGTTCAATCGGCGCGAAGAGACGGCTTGCTACGCCCAGCCCAGCCAGGAGCCGCTCTTGAGGCTGATCGATGTGGCGGTTGCCGACCCGCACAGCGTTGTTGGGCGACTGCCAGATTTCCCGCGCCCCAATTGTCAAGCTGGGATTGTCGCGCGCCTGAAGATAATAAGTGAGTTTCCAGGTGAGATGGCGGCTCGCTTCGCTACTCAATGTGCCATCGGCTGCGCGGGCTAGCTCTGGTTCCTCCAGCACAAAGCAGATGCGGAAATTTGCATCACGCACCACAAACAACTGTTCAGTCCACTGGTACCACTCTTGATAGAGGTCGTGCGCCGGCTGTGGCGGAAGGCGCAGAAAAGGGTTCGGCGATAGGAGACGGTTAAGCCAATGTTGGGCCGGTTCGTCAGTGGGCGGAGGCGCAAGATTTGCTCCCCAAGTTCGCACCGCGGCATCCACCAACGTGGCGACAAAATGCTCGGTCAATGCCGTGGGCGCGGGCGCATCGGCCAGCGATTCCAAGTTATAGGCGCGGCAAACAGGCGGCATGGTGCGAACCAGTTGCTCGCGGCGTTGTTCCACGCGGTTGTCGAGCAAAAGAGGCTGCCAGATCGCCTCAAGCCGCCCGGAAGGGTCGTTGCGTAGGCTGGGCAGGTAATATTGGCCGACCAGGATTTCGAGCGCAAATTTGGCGGCGTTGCTCCAAAAAAGCAGGTCGTTGCCCAGGCGCATGCGGTGAAAGCTGCCGCTGTTTTGCCGGGAGCCTGTGCTGCTCAGTTGGCCGAGAAAACGGAGGGCGGCTAATGGGGGCAGGGCCAGACCTGTCACTTGCCATTGCGTGAGCGTCGGCGCTTCGGCGACATGGACAGTGCCGCTGCGCCCGCTGCCGTTGCTCTGAAAGACACTGCGCCGTGTGAGGGGAAGCCCATCCAGGCTGGGCAGCCAGACGACGGCAGTGGCCGGCTGCAAATCGGGGACGGCCACGCGGATCGGGTCGCTGGTCAGCAGCGCGCGCAACTGCCCAATCGAGACCTGGCTCGGATGGGAGGGGATCTTCGGCCCCCGTTGACGACTGGTAGTGCTGCG
This sequence comes from Caldilineaceae bacterium, assembly GCA_020846635.1. Classification (GTDB taxonomy): domain Bacteria; phylum Chloroflexota; class Anaerolineae; order Caldilineales; family Caldilineaceae; genus QEUY01. The sequence continues at coordinate 297,498 of JADLDO010000041.1, read as the reverse complement.
ACTGTTTATACTGCGGGCATTGGCGCTACGGACAACGTCGCGTGCCGCCGTAGCAGGAACTGGTAGAGCTTTAACGGCAACGTCCGGATCCTCGGCCCAGAGAAACAACTGGCTACCGGAATCTGGCTCTTCCACATGGATCCATGCAGCGTGAATGGTAAAAGGCATAACGAGTATTGTACCGCCCTTGCTCTAGCCACACCAAATACTCGAAGGTACAAAGCGATACTAATTCGTTACTGTCTAGAGATATGCCCGTTGCACCACTTACAATTGCACCGCAGCCAAACGCAAACTATAATGGACGAAAACGCATACATTTCGCAATTAATCTGATTTTATCTCTGCGCGAAGAGGATGATTTTATGTTGAAGACGCATACATGCGGTGAACTAACGGCGGCCCAGATCGGCCAGCAGGTGACGCTGGCGGGGTGGGTCAACCGTCGCCGCGACCACGGCGGTTTGATCTTTATTGATCTGCGTGACCGCTTTGGATTGACCCAAGTGACGATTGATGAAGACAGCACCACTGCCCATGAAGTCGCCAACCAGGCGCGCAACGAGTATGTGTTGCAGGTGAAGGGAACGGTGCGTGCGCGCCCGGAAGGCTTTGAAAACCCCAACCTGGCAACGGGCGCAATCGAGGTGATCGTCGACGAAGTGGTGATCCTCAACACAGCCAAGACGCCGCCTTTCTATATCAGCGGCAACGCCGACGAAGTGGACGAGGGGCTGCGCCTCAAGTATCGCTATCTGGACTTGCGCCGCCCGCGCATGTACAACAACCTGGCACTGCGCCATAGGATTGTGCGCTTTATCCGCGAGTATTTTTCAGATCGGGACTTTCTGGAGATCGAAACGCCGATTCTGCTCAAGAGCACACCGGAGGGCGCGCGCGACTTTATTGTGCCCAGCCGTCTCCACGCGCATGAGTTCTATGCGCTGCCGCAAAGCCCGCAGCAGTTGAAGCAACTGTTAATGGTGGCAGGGATTGAGCGTTACTTCCAGATCGCCCGCTGCTTCCGCGATGAAGATCTGCGCGCGGATCGCCAGCCGGAGTTTACGCAGCTTGACCTGGAGATGAGCTTTGTCGATGCCCAGGACATTCGTGCGCTGATCGAGGAGATGCTGCTCAAGCTCTGTGCCGAGATCAGTACGAAACCCATTCTACAGACGCCCTTCCCGTTGATTACCTATGCGGAGGCGATGGAGAAATATGGCGTGGATCGCCCCGATATCCGCTTTGGTGTGCAGTTGTTCAACTTGGGCGAGGTGGTGAAAGAATCGGGTTTCGGTGTCTTTCAGAATGCGCTGGCGGCTGGGGGAGAGGTCAAAGGGCTGGTCTATCCGGGGGGGGCGAGCTTGGCCCGCCGCGAGATCGATGAATTGACCGAGTATGTCAAACAGTATGGCGCAAAGGGGCTGGCGTGGATCGGTGTGACCGGCGCACCGGGTGCGGATGGCGCTTATGGCGAGGATGCCCTACGCAGCCAAATTGCCAAGTTCTTTAGCCCGCAGGAGTTGAGCGCCATCATCCAGACCAGCGGCGCACAGGCGGGCGACCTGATTCTGATTGTAGCTGACAAGCCGGCAGTGGTGGCGCAAAGTCTGAGCAATCTGCGCCTGGAAGTGGGGCGGCGCGCCAACCTGATTGACAACAATCTCTTGGCGTTCTGCTGGGTAACAGACTTCCCGCTGTTAGAATATAATGAGGATGAGAAGCGTTGGCAGGCAGTGCATCACCCCTTTACAAGCGCACGCGACCAGGATTGGGATAAGTTAGAAAGCGATCCGGGCGCAGTCTTGGCAAAGGCGTATGATGTGGTGCTGAATGGCTGGGAGATTGGCGGCGGCAGCATCCGTATTCATCGCAGCGATCTGCAAGATCGTCTGTTTGCGGTGCTGGGCTTGAATCGGGCCGATGTGGAAGCGCAGTTCGGCCATCTGCTCGAGGCATTCCAATATGGCGCTCCGCCACATGGCGGCATTGCATTGGGCATCGACCGCGTGGCCGCGCTCTTTGCCGAAACGACAAGCATTCGCGATGTAATCGCCTTCCCCAAGACCGCGGCAGGGACGGACTTGATGGTGAATGCGCCCAGCCCGGTGACAGAAGCGCAGTTGAAAGAGCTCCATATTGCGCTGCGCGCGCAAAAGGCCGCGGTTTCTCAATAGAGACTCTATAACTTTTAAGGTGTTAACTCTTCAGGCGTTCACCCTCCCGGAAACTCGGAGCTTCCGGGAGGGTTTCGACAGTTGATGTCTTGATGATTCCCCGAAGTATATAAACCATAATCCCAGTGGCTCACAATCTGCTGGAGAAGTCGAGGATGGCTGCTGCGGTCAAAAAGGGCCGCAGCCGTAATTGAGAGAGATAGTGTGTGGAACAAATCAATACTTCAACGCCAATTTCGCCCCAACTGCGGCGTGAACTAGGTATCTTTGGCGCAGTGATGATGGGGCTGGGGTCGATTATCGGTACGGGCGTCTTTGTGAGTACGGGGATTGCGGCTGGGATTGCAGGGCCGGCGGTGGTTTTGGCAGTGGCATTAGCAGCCGTCGTCGCCGCTTTTAACGGACTCTCCAGCGCGCAGCTTGCCGCCAGCCATCCGGTCAGCGGCGGAACCTATGAATATGGCTATAAGTATCTAAATCCCACGTTGGGCTTTGTCGCGGGGTGGATGTTTCTGTGTGCCAAGAGCGCATCGGCAGCGACAGCCGCACTGGGCTTTGCGGGCTATCTCCTGAGTGTGCTTGACTTGAACAGCCACCTGTGGCGGATGGGGCTTGCCCTCGCTGCGGTCGTCGTGCTGACGGTGATTATCCTCGGTGGCATACGCCAATCGAATGTGACCAATGTGCTGATGGTCTCGGTGACGATTGGCAGCCTGCTCTTTTTTGTGTGGGGCGGGTTGGAGGGGGCCGTCAACAACTTTGCGACCAATTTCACTCCTTTCTTTCCACCGCCCTCGGCGGGTGTTAGCCCTGTGCGCGCACTCTTTCATGCCACGGCGTTGATGTTCGTCGCCTATACGGGCTATGGGCGCATTGCCACGCTGGGTGAAGAGGTGCGTGACCCAGAGCGCACAATCCCGCGTGCCATTGTGGTGACGCTGCTGGCTTCCATGCTGCTCTACAGTGCCGTGACCGTGACTGCGGTGGCGAATGTGGGCGCGGAGAGCTTTGCGACCATTACGGCGGACACATCGGCTCCGCTGGAAGTGATTGCCGCAAGCTTTGGGCTGCCAGGCGCGGGTTGGCTCTTGACGATTGGGGCGATGACCGCACTGCTGGGTGTGCTGCTCAACTTGATCCTGGGGCTGTCGCGCGTCATGCTGGCAATGGGGCGGCGGCATGATATGCCCGTAGCCGTCGCGCGCGTGAGCAAGGCGGGCCGCACACCGGAGATTGCTGTGGTCACGGTGGGTGTGTTGATTGCCATCCTGGTGCTGATCGGCGATATTCGCACCACCTGGTCATTCAGCGCCTTTACGGTGCTGCTCTACTACGCCATCACCAACCTGGCTGCCTATCAACTTCCTGCGGACAAGCGGCGTTATCCACGCGTGGTGGCAGCACTGGGGTTGTTGGCCTGTCTCTTTCTCGCTTTCTGGGTGGAACCAGCGATCTGGATCACAGGTTCCCTGTTGATCGTGGTGGGGCTGGGCTGGCGTTGGATCGCACGCAAACTCTAGTGCCATGCAGTTGACGCGCCGCGCCCTTTGGCTGTTCCTGCCTATAGCTCTGTTCCTGGCGGCGGCTGCCTGGTGGAGTTGGGCTTCGCTGGTGGCATTGGCGTGGGGGCTGATCTGTGGCGCGGTGCTGATGGCGGATTGGCGCATGACACCCGGCCCGCGCGCGTGGAGCCTGAGCCGCCACCACGATGAGCGGCTCTCCCTGGCGGCTCCCAACCGTATTACAGTGCGGGTGGCGCGGCGCGGTGATGGCCCGGCGCTGCCCATCTGGCTGCGTGATGAGATCCCCACGAACTTTGGGCTGGAGAACGACCAGCGTATTCTCACCGCGTTGAGTGTGCCGGGGCAGACGTTGGAATTGGTCTATACGGTGCGCCCACCGCGCCGGGGTGACTATCGTTTTGGCGATTTACATCTGCGTTGGCGCTCCACGCTGGGCTTTCTCCTGCGCCAAGCGATCTTTGCGGCAGCGGCTCCTGTCAAGGTCTATCCCAATCTAGTAGATGTGCGGAAATATGATCTGCTCCTGCGCCGCAACCGGCTGTGGGAGTTGGGGCTGCGCGCCACACGCCTATTGGGGCGGGGCAGCGAGTTCGAGCGGCTGCGTGACTATTCGCCGGACGATGACTACCGGCGCATTAACTGGCAAGCGACGGCGCGCCGCGGCAAACCCATCAGTGTGGAGTTTGAGACCGAACGCAGCCAGACCGTGATCGCGCTGTTGGACATAGGGCGCATGATGCGTAGCCCCGTGGGTGAGGTGGCAAAGCTGGATTATGCGATCAATGCAGTGTTGCTCTTGGCCTATGTAGCGGCGCAGAAGGGGGATCGGGTCGGTCTGCTCGCCTTTGCCGATGCACCACACACCTGGGTTGCGCCGCGTGGTGGCAAGGCACAGTTTCACCGGCTCTTGGCCCAACTCTATGCCGTGGAAAGCCAGCCCGTGGAGCCGGATTATACCGCGGCGATTGCCTATGTGGCGACGAAGCAGGCCAAGCGCAGTTTGGTGCTGCTCTTTAGCGATCTGACGGGCGCGCTCTATACGCAAACCCTCGCCGCGCAGTTGGCCCATTTGCAGCGGCGGCATTTGGTGCTGTTGGTGACATTGCGTGACCCCACGGTGCAGGCGTTGGCCCGCCAGCCAGTGGATGATAGCGCCGCGCTCTATGGGCGCACAGTAGCAGAGCGGCTCTTGGAGGAACGACAGGTCACGCTGGAGCAGCTACAGCGACAGGGTGTCTTGACGTTGGATGTCCCGGCTGATGAATTGAGTATTGCGGTAATCAACCGCTACTTGGAGTTGAAGGCGCGGGAAGCGATCTAGCTATGTAACCCTCCCAGAAGCCCAGAAGCTTCCGGGAGGGTATTTGAGCTAATGATGAACAAGGAGCCTACTGATGCAGATTACCTCTATCGAACCTGTTGTCGTGCATGTCAACCATCGTGGCGACTGGCTCTTTGTCCATGTCCACACCGACGCGGGCATTGTCGGGCTGGGGGAGGCGAGCCACAGCGGTTCTGATGCGCTGGCAGTGGCCGCGCTCCAGCATTTTGACGAACAGTTGCGCGGCCATGATCCGCGGCAAATTGAGGCCGCGGTGCAGAAGATGGCGCGCTTGAATGGGGGGCGCGCATCACAGACGGCGTTGAGCGGAGTAGAGCAGGCGCTTTGGGACATTGTCGGGCAGGAGTTAGGCGTACCCGTCCACCGGCTCTTTGGCGGCGCGCTGCGCGACAAATTGCGGCTCTATGCCAATATCAACCGTCATGTGCGCGAACGCACGCCCCAGGGCTTTGCCCATGCCGCGACACAAGCGGTCGGTGAGGGGTTTGGCGCGATCAAGCTGGCCCCTTTCGATGAACTTAGGCAGCCTGACCATATCCGTACCGGGCCAAAAGCGGCATGGCGTGCGGGGGTGGAGCGGGTGCGTGCGGTACGCCAGGCAATTGGCGACACCGTAGAGTTAGCAGTGGATTGTCATGGACGTATGGATTCCTCCGAGGGGCTGATTGTGGCCGCGGAGCTAGCGGATTGTCGCCTTTTTTGGTATGAGGAGCCAGTGCCGGACGCACAGGTGGATGATCTGGCTGCGATTACGGCGCAAATCCCCATGCCCACTGCTTCGGGCGAGAATCTTTTTGGAATGGAGGGCTTTCGTCCCTTCCTGACGCGTCGGGTGGTGGATATGCTGATGCCCGATGTGAAGCACGATGGCGGCTTGGCAATCACCAAGCAGATCGCCGCGGCCGCGCAGATGGCCCAACTGTTAATTGCGCCGCATAATCCTGCTGGACCTGTTGCCACGGCAGCTACCGCTCAGGTGATCAGCACCGTGCCCAACTTTTACATTCTGGAATATGCCTGGGGTGAGGTGGATTGGCGCGCCGACCTGCTGGCTCCGGTGGAACGCATTGAGGACGGCTATTTGTTCTTGTCACAAGAAGCAGGAATTGGTCACCGGCTCAACCCGGATCTGCTTGTGAGGCATCGCCGCGAACAAGCCTCGGCGCGTGATTCGTCCAGGGTGCGCCCTGTGTAGCCTTGCGGTAGCTAATCAGTGCTATGTGCGCTAGTTAGCCGGCTACAGTTATATGATCCAGGTGAAGAACCTCGCCCAATGTGATCAACGACCACGCGCCGGGTGTATCGTGATAGTGAACGCGGCTGATGCTGCCGTTGTGGATTGTAAACGGGCTGGGCAGGTGGAGCTCGATCCCCTGGATGTGGCGCAGGATGGCAGTCAACAGCGCGCCGTGGGAGACAATTGCCACCCGTTCGCCCGGATGTCGTTGGGCGAGTGTCGCCAGAATCCCCATGCCCCGTTGGCTCAGTTGCGCTAAACTCTCCCCGGCAGGAAGCACATACTCCGGTTCACGCGCGGCAAAGCGCATATATTCGGCACCGTGGCGCATCTCCGCTTCGGCGTGTGTGAGTCCTTCAAAAATCCCCAAGTTTCGCTCGCGTAAAGCAGGTTCGTGGATAGTCGTCAGTCCCGTGGCGAGAGCAATGGGCTGCGCTGTCTGCAAGGTGCGCGTGAGGTCGCTGGAATAGAGCGCTGTGGGCGTGTAGGTGCATACGTGGACTGCCGCGGCCTCGGCTTGTGCAATCCCCAATGGGGTCAACGGGCTATCCTGCTGACCTTGAAAACGGCCCTCGACATTCCAGATGGTTTCGCCGTGACGAATCAGAATAAACTCAGTCTGCATCTTCGCTCCTCAATGATGGCTAGCTTGCAGATAGCAAGCTCGGTGTGACTGTGCGAGTATAGCATCATATTCCGAAGCGAGAGAATTTCTAGCTTGTAATGTGTTGACCTTGAGCCAACCATTGTGCCTGTGGTAGAATCCGTGTTTACCTATGTCAATACGAAACTTGCCTATCTACTTGGTTATCCTTTCGGTGATTGGGCTGGCGTTCGGCGTCGGCTATATCAGCTATCCGCTGATGCATGGCGCGCCGGAAGCAGTCATTGCACCCCCGGTGGACATCCTTCCTTCAGACCAGCCCGCGGGTCAAAGCATGGGAGCCTATTGGGACGCGTGGCAGATTCTGGATCGTGATTTCTTTGGCGAAAAGCCGGATGCCACGGCGCGCACTTATGGCGCAATCCGTGGGATGGTGGCAAGTTTCAACGACCCCTATACCTACTTTGTCGAGCCGCAGCCGCGCGAACTGGAACGGGACGAACTGGCAGGACGCTTTGGGGGCATTGGGGCCAATATCGAGCTGTCGGACGATGGTTATCTCCTGCGTCCTGTGCCGGGATTGCCTGCTGCTGAGGCTGGTGTCCTCGATGGGGACCTGCTGCTCATGGTAGATAACCACGCGATCACGCGCACGATGAGCCTGGATGAAATCGCCACATTGGTACGCGGGCCAATCGATTCTGTGGTGACGCTGGTAGTGCGGCGTACCCCCGCTGACGGGGGCAGGGCAGAGGAGTTGACGCTGTCCATTACCCGCGCCGAGATGCAAACGCCTAGTGTCGAATGGCGGCTTTTGGAGGATACCGACAGCGGCACAGTGGGCTATATCATCCACACGCTCTTTACGGAGCGCAGCGTCGAGGAGATGAAACAGGCGCTCACGGAACTGCAGGAGCAAGGAGCGACCCGCTATATTCTGGACATGCGTGGCAACCGCGGCGGGTTGGTCAGCACAGCCGTCGCCATTGCCGATTTATGGCTGGATGAGGGAGTCATTTTTGTAGAGCAGAAGGCAGATGGCAGCGAGACCGTCCAGGAAGCGACTGCCGGTATGATGGTGGATGCGCCGCTGGTGGTCATTGTGGATGGTGGCTCGGCGAGTGCTGCCGAGATTGTGGCGGGAGCGCTGCAAGATCATGGACGTGCCACGCTGGTTGGGGAAAAGACGTTTGGCAAAGGCAGCGTGCAGTTGATCCATGAGTTGTCCGACCAAAGCAGCTTGCATGTGACCAATGCCCAATGGTTGACGCCCAATCGCCGCCCCATTTCGGGGAATGGGTTGGAGCCGGATGTGCCGATCGTGGCGGGGAGCGATCCGCTGCCTGAGGCCATCGCGGTAGTGGAGGCGGCAACGGTCGCGCAGGCAGGCACGACGCCAACGGCGCAAGCTGGAAATTAGCATTCCTTAATTTGCTGTTGGTTGGAGATTTGTGAGCATGGCGGTTCAAGAGTTACTGCCCGATGGATCATCACCCCAAGAGGCCACTTTGGTGACGACAGAGAAGCCGCAGGAGAAGCCAGAGGCGACTGAACGCGACCCTCGCCAAAGCCCTGACGGTTTGATGCGGCATCCGTGGATGTTAGGCGGGGTGATGTTTGTTGTTTTTGCGCTGGTCTTTGCGTTGGGGATGACCTTTGGCTATGGCTGGGGGCGCTCGACTGCTCAGGCGGCTGCCGTCGATGCGGAGGAGAGCGATGGCGCACAAGCGGCGCTCTATCCTGCCTTTGATCTCTTTTGGGAAGCGATGGACCTACTCTATCGCGATTTTAACGGCACATTGCCTACACCGGAAGAGGCCACCTATGCCGCCATACGTGGCGTGGTGGGGTTGTTGGATGATCCGAATACCTCCTTCCTGACGCCGGAGGAAGCTGCCTTTTTCCGCAGCAACCTGGATGGCTCATTTGAGGGGATTGGCGCGCGGGTGGCGTGGGATGAGGAAGCCGATACGCTGCTGATCACTGAGCCCTTTGAGAACCAGCCGGCATGGAAGGCAGGGTTGCGGCGTAATGATCTGATCCTGGCTGTTGATGGCGAGAGTTTGGTCGGGACCGATGTGAGTGAGGCTGTACGCCGCATCCGCGGGCCAAAGGGGACAGATATTTTGCTCACGGTGCAGCGCGCCGGTGCAGCCCCGTTTGATGTGACGGTGACGCGTGCGCTCATTGCCATTCCCACCATTGCCACCGACAGCTTGGGGGAAGATGGCAAGATCGCCTATGTACGGCTGAACGCATTCAGCGAGAATTCGGGTACGTTGGTGCGTGAAGCAGTGCGTAATGCGTTGGCCCGTGATCCGCACGCGATGATCTTTGATCTGCGTGGCAATTCGGGCGGGCTGCTGCGCGAGGCAGTGAAGGTAGCCAGTGTCTTTTTGCAGGACGAAGTGGTGTTGCTGGAGCGCTTTAGCGATGGGCGCATCGAAACCTATCGCACCGAAGGGCGGGCTGTGACGACTGATTTACCGGTGGTGGTGCTGGTGAACGAGGGCAGCGCCAGCGCTTCTGAGATTGTGGCGGGCGCCTTGCAGGACACAGGCCGCGCAACCTTGATCGGCACGACGACCTATGGCAAGGGCAGCGTGCAGTTGCCCCACAACTTGAGCAATGGCAGCATTATGCGCGTTACCATCGCCCGTTGGTTCTCGCCAAAGGATCGCACAATTGATGGAGTGGGATTGACGCCCGACGTGATAGTCCCGATCAGTGATGCAGAATATGACGCAGGACAAGACCCGCAGCTAGATGCTGCTCTCGAATTATTGGAGAAAAGGATGAGGGATGAATAAAGAAGAATCGCGCCCAGGGGACTCCTGTCTCTGCATTTCATCCTTCATCCTTCATCCCTATTAGGCGACTATGGCAAAGAATAAAGAGAAGCTGGCAATGCCGGTGGGGCCGCGCACTGTGGCAACCAACCGGCGTGCGCGGCATGAGTATTTCATAGAGGAAACCTATGAGGCAGGGCTTGTCCTCACCGGGACCGAGATTAAGTCGATTCGCTTGGGCCGCGTCAATCTACAGGATGGCTTTGTGCTGGTTCGCAACGGCGAAGCCACGCTCATGAATGTGCATATTGGCACCTATGAGCAGGGCAACCGCAACAACCATGAGGAGACACGCCCGCGCAAGCTCCTGCTGCACAAGAAGGAGATTCGCGAGCTGCATGTGGCGGCGACGCAGCGCAGTTGGACGATAGTGCCTTTGCGTCTCTATATCAATGATCGCGGACGAGCCAAGATTGAGATCGGGCTGGCGCGCGGCAAGCAGCTCCACGACAAGCGGGACACCATTGCCAAGCGCGATTCTGAGCGCGAAATGCGGCGCGTGATCAAGAATGCCTACTGATCGACGGCGCGGTCGCGGCGCGGCACTGCCGGCGCGTGATCGGGTGCGGGGTGAGGGTGTTGAGCCTGGGCTGCCCAAGTTGGAGACGCCTTCGGAAATTGCGCTGCCCCGCGGCACGCTGCCCCTGCCCACCTTCCTGCCTGATGCGACGGTGGGTGTGGTGCGCGCGGTGGACAGCGGCGATTTGCTTTCGTGCGGTATACGCGGCCTGGTGATGAACACTTTTCATTTGATGCAGCATCCAGGTTCGTCCACTGTGGCGGCGCTGGGCGGACTGCACAGGATGAGCGCCTGGCCCCATCCGATTATCACCGATTCCGGTGGCTTTCAAGCCTATTCGCTGATCCGTCAAAACCCGAAGTTTGGCACACTGACCGACAATGGCATCATCTTTCGCCCCGAGGGCAGCAACCGCAAGTTGCAGCTCACGCCGGAAAAGTGCGTGCAGTTGCAGTTGAGCTATGGCGCGGATGTGGTGATGTGCTTGGATGATTGTACCCATGTGGATGACGTGGACGAGGAGCAAGTTACCTCGGTGGAGCGAACGATTGCATGGGCCAAACGCTGCCGCGCCGAGTTTGACCGGCACATGAGCCAGCGGCGTGGCGACGACGGGGCGCGACCGCTGATCTTCGGCGTTGTGCAGGGGGGAGGCTCGCGCGAGTTACGCGCTGCCTGTGCGGCGGCACTGCTGGAGATCGGGTTTGATGGCTATGGCTATGGCGGCTGGCCCCTGGATGCAGAGGGCAATTTGCTGCAAGAGATTTTGGCCTACACGCGCGAGCAAATCCCAAGCCAATATCCTATGCACGCGCTGGGGGTGGGGCATCCTGCCAGCATCGCTGCCTGCGCGCAGTTGGGCTATGGCATCTTCGATTCAGCCCTGCCCACGCGCGATGCGCGCCAGGGGCGGCTCTACATCTTCAACGACCCCACGCCCCAACCCAACCCCGACCATAAACGCTGGTTCTCCTTTGTCTATATCAACGATGAAAAGCATGTGAAGGATGCGCGGCCCCTCTCCGAGCATTGCGACTGCCACACCTGCCGCCATTACTCGCGCGGCTATCTGCACCATCTTTATAAGAGCAGTGACGCCACCTATATGCGGCTGGCGACGATCCACAATTTGCGTTTTATGGCGCGGATGATGGACGCGCTGCATGTGCAGCTTTATGCTCAGGCAGATGATGGGGGCAACTGAACTCGCCGCGCTGGTGGCTGCGGTGCGCGAGGGGGCCAAATATCGCCATCTCGATTCCGGCTTGGTTGAAGCAGTCGCCGCAGCGGAGTTAGCCAAGGGGCGCAGCTTCAAGGAGAGCGTCAAGGCCACACGCAATAAATTGCACCAGGTGGCAGGGGCCTATCTGCCCGACCGGCCCGATTACGCAAAATGGCTCAAGGTGATTTCCCAGGCGGCGAATGATGACGAACAGCGCGCGGCGTATCGCCAGGTGATGGCCTATCACGCTTCCACACGCGAGCGGCTGCCTTTCCTCGACACCTTCTATTCCACGATCTTGGGAGACTTGCCTCCTGTCCACAGCGTGTTGGATTTGGCATGCGGGCTTAACCCGCTAGCCGCGGCATGGATGCCGTTGGCGGCGGGTGCGCGCTATGACGCCTGTGACATCTACCAGGATCAGATCGGCTTCCTCAATCACGTTTTCCAACAGAGGGAGCAGCCGGGGCAAGCCTTTATCGGCAATCTGCTGGTGGATGTACCCAACCAAGCAGCAGATGTGGCGCTGCTGCTCAAAACCATCCCTTGTTTGGAGCAAGCTGACAAGAATATTGGCGCGCGGCTGCTGGCACAGATCAACGCGCCCGTGATCGTCGTTTCCTTTCCGGCGCGCAGTTTGGGTGGGCGCAGCAAGGGCATGGTGCAGAACTACGCTGATCACTTTGCTGACCTGGTGGCGGGGCAGCCGTGGCAGGTAAACCGCTTTGATTTTCCGACAGAGATGGTCTTTCGGCTGATCCGGTAAACCCTGCCGCCCAATTTGTAACCCCTCTCAAGCGACAGCAGCCCGTCTATTCGATCTTCTCGATCTCCCGGATGAGTTCGTCCATGCTGTTATACTCAGTCAGGTGTTCGGCGTTGGCGCTGCCAAACTCTGGGGTAGACAACTGCTCTAGCAGGTCGATTATACTGTTTGGCGCATGTTGCTGCTTTGCGTGTTCGACCAAGTCGATTTTGTCGGCAGGAAATTTTGCGCCCTGTAAATACTTCTTGATCTCCGTCGTGCGATTGCTCGGCATATATGCCCTCCTGTCTTGATCTCCAAAGCTGTTGTTGGGCGGGCAGCGCGCTGCAATTTGCCTGCCTTTTCCTATTACTTTCTGTTCTCTTGCTTTCCATCTTACAACCGCTAAAATCTCCCAACCACGGCCTATGATAGAGAGACTGGACATAAAAGTAGGTACAACATCTGATCAATGTGTCGATCAATGTATCCTCGCCCCTAGCCGCTTGCTATGTTTCGATAGATGGCAGGCGCAAAGGAGTCGTGGTACTGTTGGTTTGTGTCATCGGGAACTTCACGACACATTACGTTGCAACGAAAGTAAGGTGAAACGATGAGTAATTACCGTATACAAAAGCAGACACAGGCCACAGGTCAGATTATCATATGGTCAATTCTTTCGCTTCTGGTCGGAGTTGGAATTGGGGCCATGATGGCGCTGTTGAATGCGCCCGCATCGGGCAAGAAAACGCGCCGCAAGCTGGCGAGAAGCGTAGAGGATGGGCTGGACAGTGGTCAAGAGGCCATTGAGCCGGTCGTCAAGAAGCTCGAAAAAGAAGTTGGAGAGCTGCGCCATACGCTTGAGGAGCGCATTGCCAAGTTGAGGTAACGAGGTTTGGCAGAGCTTCAATCAAGATTGTCATCGCCCAGAGCATGTACGCTCTGGGCGATGCTTTTGTGGGGAATTTTCCTAGACTGCTTCGACCTTCTCTGGCGTCACGGGCCGGCCTGACGCGGCAGAGTCTAGCATCGCTTCGACCACAGCGAGGTCACGCAGTGCCGCCGCGGGTAAGTTGCGGTGGGGCGTGTGGCTGCGGATGCTGCTCGCAAAGGCCAGCAATTCTTTCTCGACGCCATCAAAACCTGCTGTTTCAATGCGCTCGGTCTTGCCCTCGCGGGTGAGTTCGATCTCCTTGCGTTGCAGACGCAATGAACCCTGTGTGCCGCCGATGTATAGTTGCGGCGGCCAGGGTGCGGCAATGGCATAGGTGGCGAGGTAGGTGCCGATTACGCCATTGGCAAAGGTGAGTGTAGCGGCGAGGGTGTCGGCAGGGGGCAGGTCGGGCGAATTTTGGCGTGTGGTGGCGCTGACCTGGGTGATCTCCCCCAGAATCAGGCGCAGCGCAGCCAAATGGTGGATGCCACCATCCATAAGAAATCCGCCGGGGGACGAACTATCACGCCGCCACAGGGTATGATAATATTTACTTTTGGCTGTGATGGGCGTGTAGATTGCCCAATGACAGGTCAAGGGTGTGCCAATCAGGCCGCTGCGGACGATTTCGGCGGCTTGGAGATAGGCGTCTTCATAACGCCAATTTTCGCCCACCATCCAGATGATTTCGGGATGGTGGGCGTGTTGCGTCAAGAGTTCACGACCCGTCGCCACATCCGGGGCGATGGGCTTCTCGCTGAGCAGGTGCTTGCCCGCGGCGAGCGTCTGACGAATGGCAGCGGGCAGCGCGGGGATGGGCAGCAGAATTTCCACGGCTTCGATGTCCGGTCTGGCCAGGAGCGCGCCCAGGTCGGTATACAGATCGACCGGATGAGGGATCTGTTCGGCCAGAGATTGGGCGGTGGTTTTTGTGCGGCTGTAGATCGCCGCAATTTCAAATATGTCAGGATGACGCAGGAGGGACGGTAGATGGGCATCGCGGGCATAGATGCCCGCACCAATGAGCGCCAAGCGAATGGGCCGGTGAATGGATTGATTGGGTAAAGCGGGCATGCGTACCTCTGTTGGGTGCGGTTCCTTTGGGGAAAAGTTTGGTACCGTTTTGAATATTATACAAGTAGGAACTTTTTAACGTGATTCTGCAAACTGTCTTAACGTCTATGTTTCGCACGCTTTTGTTCCGACCGGGACAAAACAAAAGTGTCGTGCCGGATGAATTGCGCGCCTATTTTAGCCATCTTTATTGGGATGTTGCGTGGTTTGGCATTGTGGCGGGGAGCAGCCAGGCGTTCTTGGGCGTCTATGTGGCGCGCCTGGGGGCTACGCCGCTGCAAATGGGGTTGCTCAACGCCGGGCCTGCCCTGGTGGGGCTGCTCTTTACCATGCCCGCAGGCTTGTGGCTGCAACGCCAGCGCGTGGGGCGTGCCGTCTTTTGGTCGGCTGCGGTGAGCCGAATCCAGTTTTTGTTGTGGGCGCTCTTGCCTGGGCTGCTGCCTGCCCAGGGACAGGTTTGGAGCTTTTTGGCGTTGGTGTTGCTCTTTACCATCCCGGCTACAGTGCTGGCGATTAGCTTTAACGCCATGTATGCCGCGGCTGTGCCGGTTGAATACCGCGGCCAGGTGGCGGGAACGCGCAACGCACTGCTGGCGCTTGTCTATGTGGTGACATCGCTGGTCAGCGGTTGGCTGCTCAATACGTTGCCCATGACCCTGGGCTATCAGGTGATCTTTGGGCTGGGCTGTCTCGGCGCGGCCATGAGCACCTATCATCTGTGGCATTTGCGCCGTGTCAACACAGAGAGCATTCTGGAGCCGGAGAAGATTCGCACTTCGATTGGCGACCTGGCGCGGCCTGGGGATTCGCGCATGACCGGGATGAACCTACGCACGAATGTAGGGCTGCGCGTCTTTAGTCGCGGTGTCAATTTGCTGCGCTTTGAGGTATTGCGCGGCAGCTATGGCAAGGTGGTTGCCGCCTTCTTTGTCTTTCACTTTGCACAATTCCTCCCCATTCCGGTCTTTCCGCTCTTTTGGGTCGATGTCGCCCAGTTTTCGGATTGGGAGATCGGCATTGGCACTGCGGTCTTTCATTCTGCTGTGCTGATGGGATCGCTGCAATTTGTGCGCCTGGCTCGGCGTTGGGATAACCGCAGGTTGACGGCGATCAGCACGCTGCTATTAAGTGCGTATCCTCTGCTGGCCGCGTTTTCGGTGGATGTGCCCTTGCTTGTGGTGACGTCGGTGCTGGGCGGCCTGGCCTGGTCTGTCACGGCGGGATCGCTTGGCAACTATCTGCTGGAACAAGCGCCGGAAGGGGATCGCCCGGCCTATCTCGCTTGGTATAATTTGGCGCTCAATGCAGCGGTCTTGACGGGCTCGTTGAGCGGCTCGTTCTTGGCGGAGTGGGTGGGGCTGGTGCCGACGCTGCTGCTGGCTGCGGCGCTGCGGGCGTTGTCGGGGATTGCGCTGTGGCGTTGGCATTAAAGATGTAACTGCAAGCCTTCCTCCTCCTTCTCTCTCCATTCGGGCAGGGGTTGTGGCACAATAGGGATAGAAGCATGAGAGCCTTTGGTCGATAGCGTTCGAGAACCGGTGAGAGGAGAGGTCGGTGGAGAGCAAAATATCCCAGTTTGTGGTCGATCAAGCGGATTGGCTGATCCTGCTGGCGGTCTTGTTGCCCCCGGCGGCAATGAATGAACTGGGTGTGGTGGCGGCGGAACGGACGATAGAGACACCCTTTGGCATGGTGGGCCCCCTGGCACTGCGGCGCGTGCCACAAGGCCCCAGCGTTTGGATTATGCCCTACACAGGCGCGGCGACACGCACCGATCCACGGGCTACGATCTATGCTGCCCATGTTTTAGGCGTGCGCCAGATCGTGGCGTGGGATACCGTGATCGCGCTCAACCCTGTGCTGCCCAGGGGACAAGTGGCTGTCATGGCCGATTACATTGATTTTACGCGCGGGCCAGGCTCCTTCGATGGTGTGCCACCCAGCCTGCCGCCTGATCCCGAAGCCCCGCTGCGCGCGGTCTGTCCGCGGCTCACCGGCGCACTGCGCCAGGCATTGCCCTTTGCCGCAGAAATTGTCTATGTGGGTATTGATGGCCCACGCCGTGAGACAGCCGCCGAGGCGCGTATCTTTCGCCAATGGGGCGCTGACGTGGTTGGGCAAAACATGGTTCCCGAAGCAGCGTTGGCGCAAGAGGCAGGTATCTGTTTTGCGGGGTTGATGACGGTGGCAGAGTTAAGCGCAGAGCGGTCGCAGACACCACCGCGGGGCGAGGTGCGCGCATCGCTGGAAGCGACGTTGAGCCTGCTGCCCACAATGCTGTCGATTGCCTCAGCAGAGACATGCGATTGTTTGGGAACGGTGGCGTGGTAGGACTATTACCCTCCCGGAAGCTCCGAGCTTCCGGGAGGGTTTGTGGCATAGGTGTAGCGTAATTCATGAGGAAAAGGTGAAATGACTGTACAGCATGGCTTTGAACTGGTGAGTGAGGAGAGAATCGAGGAGATCAACACGGTGGCGCGGCGCTATCGCCACGTCAAGACCGGGGCGGATCTGCTTTCGTTGAGCAACGACGACGAGAATAAGGTCTTTGGCATCACCTTTCGCACGCCGCCGCCGGACTCCACAGGCGTTGCCCATATTCTGGAACATTCAGTCTTGGGTGGTTCGCAAAAGTACCCGCTCAAGGAGCCATTCGTCCAGTTGGTGAAGGGATCGCTGAAAACCTTCCTCAATGCGATGACCTACCCCGACCGCACTGTGTACCCGGTCGCAAGCACCAATCTCCAGGATTTTTACAACCTGGTCGATGTCTATTTGGACGCGGTGCTGCACCCCTTGATCACGCCCTATCATCTGGATCAAGAGGGCTGGCATTATGAGTTGGAGAGTGTTGACGCGCCGTTGAAATATAAGGGAGTGGTCTTTAATGAAATGAAGGGGGCCTACTCCTCACCCGATATGCTGCTCTATCGGGCGAGCCAGCAGGCGCTCTTTCCCGACAATGCCTATGGGCTGGATTCGGGGGGCGACCCGGCAGTGATTCCGCAGCTAACCTATGCCCAGTTCAAGGAATTTCATACCACTTACTACCATCCCTCCAATGCGCTGATTTATTTCTATGGGGATGATGATCCAGAGGAGCGGCTGCGGCTTTTGGATGCCTATCTTTCCGACTTTGACGCGCAACCAGCTAACGCAGAGCTTGCGTCACAATCGCGTTTCCCTGCGCCGCGGCGTATTACACGCTCCTATGGCATTGATGCCACGAGCGACCAGACCCCTAAGGAATTTGTACAGATCAACTGGCTGCTTTCCGAATCGGATGACGCGGCGTTGGTGATGGGGTTGAGCATGCTCTCCTATGCGATGGTCAGCACGCAGGCGTCGCCGCTGCGTAAGGCGTTGATTGACTCTGGTTTGGGCGAAGACCTGACAGGCGGTGGGTTGAGCACAACACTGCGCGAGATGACCTTTGCGGTGGGGCTAAAGGGGGTCACACCAGGGCATGATATGGAGGTGGAAGAACTGATCCTCTCCACGCTAGAGCGGTTGGCCCAAGAGGGGATCGACCCTGAAATGGTCGAGGCGGCCTATAACACCTTTGAGTTTAGCCTGCGCGAGAACAACACCGGCTCGACCCCGCGCGGTCTTTCGACCATGTTTCAAGTGCTGCGTAACTGGCTCTATGGCCGCGACCCGCTGGCTCCACTGGCCTTTGAAGCGCCGTTGGCCGCGGTGCGTGAGCAGATTGACAGCAATCCGACCTACTTCCAGGATTTGATTCGCCAATACCTGTTGGAGAATCCCCACCGTGTGACGCTGGTCTTGACGCCGGACGCTGAGTATAACGAGAGGCGTGCTGCCGAAGAACAGGCGCGCCTGGACCAAGCACGCGCCAACATGGACAAAGCCGCGTTGGAGGCAGTGGTTGCCAATACGCTGGAGCTTAAGCGGCGGCAGGAACTGCCCGATCTGCCTGAGCAACTGGCTTTGCTGCCCACGCTGAAGTTGGATGATCTGGATCGGGACGTGAAGACCATCCCTAGTGAACTGGGAGACATCCACGGCGGCAAGCTGCTCTATCACGACCTCTTTACGAATGGCATTGTCTATTTGGACTTGGGTTTTGATCTGCATGGTCTAGCGCCCGACCTCCTGCCCTACGCCAAGCTATTTATCCAATCGCTGGTGGAGATGGGTACGGAGAGCGAGGACTATGTCAAACTCTCACAGCGGATTGGGCGCACGACGGGGGGGATCTATCCTTCTTCGTTCCTGGCTGCCAAGCGCGATGATCCTGAGGGGATCGCCTGGCTGCTGGTGCATGGCAAGGCGACAATGGCCCAGGCCCCTGCTATGCTGGAGATCATGCGCGAGATTCTGCTCACGGTGAAGCTGGATAACCCGGAGCGGATGCGCCAGATCTTGCTCAAGAATAAGGCGCGTGCCGAAGCAGGGCTGGTGCAGGGTGGTCATAGTGTGGTCGATGGGCGGCTGCGCGCCGGCTTTAGCACAGCGAGCTGGGCGGGGGAACAGATGGGCGGTCTGGAGCATCTCTTCTTCACGCGCCGTTTGATCAGCGAGATGGAGCAGGATTGGCCAAGCGTATTGGCACAACTGGAGGCAGTGCGCCGGCAAGTGGTCAACCGCCGCGCACTGATCGCCAATGTCACGCTGGACAGTGGCAACTGGCGCGACTTCGAGCCGCAGTTGCGCGACTTCGTCAGCGCCTTCCCTGCCCATGCGCCCACCAGCGCCAGTTGGTATGCACCACGTGTGATGGAGGATGAAGGGCTCAGCGTCCCGGCACAGGTCAACTATGTGGGCAAGGGGGCCGATCTCTACCAGTTGGGCTATACCTATGATGGCTCGATCCATGTCATCACCAACCACCTGCGTACCTCCTATCTGTGGGACAAGGTGCGCGTGCAGGGGGGAGCCTATGGCGCGTTTAGCCGCTTTAGCCAACAGTCGGGGGTCTTTACCTATCTCTCCTATCGCGATCCGAATTTGCTCGGCACTTTGGATGTTTATGACAAAGCGCCGGAGTATTTGCGTACAATGGAGTTGGGCGAGGATGACCTGACCAAGAGCATCATCGGCGCGATCGGGGTGCTGGATGCCTACCAGTTGCCCGATGCGAAGGGGGAGACGGCGCTGGCGCGTTACTTGCTGGGCGAAAGCGACGAATCGCGCCAAGAGACGCGCGACCAGGTGTTGGGTACGACAGCGGCTGATTTCCGCGCCTTTGCCGATGTGCTGGACGCGGTGCGGCGCGAGGGGCGCGTAGTGGTGCTAGGGGCTGGAGAGGCGCTCGCGGCTGCCAACGCCGAGCGCGGTGATTTCTTGAAGATTCAGCGGGTACTCTAAGTTGTCATTCCTTGTGCTATAATGCACAAACGACGTGCTACTGAGATGGCGTCATTTGACCTCACTGTAGAAAATTGCAGTGAAAAAATTGTAGGGGAGTAGGATCATGCAAACTCGTCGTTTTGCCACCTATGCATGGGGTGTGCTGGCCTATAATGTATTCGTCATTGTATGGGGTGCTTTTGTGCGCGCGACAGGG
The DNA here is from genome assembly GCA_020846635.1 of Caldilineaceae bacterium. Taxonomy (GTDB): domain Bacteria; phylum Chloroflexota; class Anaerolineae; order Caldilineales; family Caldilineaceae; genus QEUY01. The sequence goes on along the minus strand of JADLDO010000041.1, from coordinate 277,741 downwards.
TCAGGGGCCGGTTGTGGCAGCCATTGGCCTTTGTGCAATGGCGAAGTGCTGCTGCGCGCCCCCGCTGTTGAGACGATGATTGAGTTCGCACACCGCGCAACGAGCGGGATTTCGCTGCTGCTGGTGGTGGCGCTGGTTCCGCTGGCCTGGCGCGCATTTGGCCGCGGCCATCGCGTGCGTGTCATGGCGCTGGTCTCCGTGGCCTTTATCGTGCTGGAGGCACTCCTGGGCGCAGGCTTGGTGCTGCTGGAATATGTGGCGCATGATGTCTCTGTGGCGCGCGCCTATTGGGTGGCAGGCCATCTGATCAACACCTTTTTGTTGCTGGCGGTGCTGACGCTGACAGCGTGGTGGGGTGGTGGCGCGCCACCGCTGCGGCTGCGCGGCCAGCCGGGCGTGCTGATCGGGAGCCTGGCGGCGGCAGTGGTGGGCATGTTGATCTTGGGGGCAAGTGGCGGCATCACCGCGCTGGGAGATACGCTGCTGTTGGGCGCAGGGATTACGCCTGAAGAGTCGTCGCTTGTCGCAACACTGGTTGATTTGCGTATCTACCATCCCCTGCTGGCTTTTGTGGTGGGCGCGCTCATTTTATTCGCAGTGCTTACCGCGCGCAGCCTGCGCCCCTCTCCGGCTCTCTATCGCCTCAGTTGGTGGCTCGGCGGTTTCTATGTCTTGCAACTGCTGGTGGGTGCGTTCAATGTCATGTTGAAAGCGCCCGTTGCCATGCAGTTGATCCATCTTTTTATCTCGGACATGATTTGGATCGGTGTCGTCCTGGTAGCTGCCAACGCCTTAGCGGTCGCTGCCCCCGTCCCAGCAGTTGAGGATTCCCCATCCACACCCGCACCGTTGGCGGGGCATACCATTTAGCGCGGGGCTTTCATGGCAAATGTTGTCATCCTGGGCGCAGGGCTGATGGGGAGTGCATTCAGCACGCCATTGGCCGACAATGGACACGCTGTGCGCCTGGTGGGAACCCATCTGGACGATGAGATCATCGAGGAGATTCACGACAGCGGCATCCATCCGCGCCTGCGGGTGAAGCTGCCGGCGGCGGTATCCCCCTATAGCTATGACCGCTTGGGCGAGGCGATGGCGGGCGCGGATTTGGTTGTGGTGGGGGTGAATTCGCTGGGGGTGGAGTGGGCCTCATTCATGTTGGGCGATCTACTGTCGCCCGATATTCCGCTGCTGATGCTGACCAAAGGGCTGGAAGGGGATGGCGAGCGGCTGCACCTCCTGCCCGAACTGCTGCGTAGTGGGCTGCCGCCTGCGCTGCACTCCAGCGTGCAAATTGCCGCCATCGGCGGGCCTTCGATCGCAGGTGAGTTGGCTGTGCGCCGCCATACTTGCGTGGTGATTACGGGCCAGGATCGCGATCTGCTGGAGCGGCTGGCCGCGCTCATCCGCACTCCCTACTATCATGTTTGGCCCAACACCGACTTTGTGGGCGTTGAGGTCAGCGTGGCGATGAAGAATGTCTATGCGCTGGCGGTGGGGATCGTGGGCGGGCTGTTGGAAAAAGAGGGAACCGGCGATGACGGTTATGTGATGCACAACCTGGCCGCGGCGATCTTTGCCCAGGGGTTGGGAGAGATGGCCTATTTGGTCGAGGAGATGGGTGGGGATCGGGCTACGGTGCTTGGTCTCCCCGGTGCAGGTGACCTCTATGTGACCAGCATGGGCGGGCGCAACGGGCGCATGGGACGCTGGCTTGGGCTGGGCCACCATTATATTGATGCCAAGAAAAAGTATATGGCTGCCGAGACTATTGAAGGGGCCGAATTGGCGCTTGCCATCGGCCCCACCATTGAGGAGATGGTCTATCGGGGCAAACTGGATGCACGCCGCTTGCCGCTCTTGCGCGCCATGATCCAAGTCGTATGCAACGACGCGCTCGCACGCATCCCGTGGGATGATTTCTTTGCGCGTTAAGCGTTCTTCATGGCTGATTGGCTGATGGCCGACTAGCGCGCGAGGGGCCTCTCCAACAACTCATCCATCAGGAGCCAGTGGCTCAGGTAGCGCCCTAACAGCTTCGAGAGCGCCAAGACTTCCGCCTGATACGCTTTGCGTAACTCCGCCGCGACAATGGGGTCAAGCAGAGGCCGTGTGCCATAGAAGGGCGGGAGTTCATCATTGGGGTCGATGCCGGATCGCTGGCGTCGCCACAGGTTGGGCCAAATGCGTTCGCTCATGGCACGCAGCCACGCCGGTATACCCTCTAGCATAGGGCTCGTTTCAGGGTCATGGCTGTAGCGGTTGCGGTTGAGGCGCGCGCTGATATTGATCTTTACTGCCGGATCCGCATCCAGCCACCGAAAGACGCGCTGCACCTGCGCCGATGGGTCGGCGGCTAAATCCTCACTCAGAAGCAATAAGAAATTTTCCGCCGGATAGTACGTTTGCCATTGATCCAAGAGGCGTACATAGCATCCTTCGGCAAAGTAGCGCGCTGCGCTGGTGGGGCTGCCCTCCTTCTCTTCGGCAAGGGCTGTGGCAAATTCGCGCGTTTCAAAACCAAGCTGGACGCGCCAGAGATAATGCGACCAGGCGCGGGAAACCGGCTCGCGCAACAGTACGATAAATTTCAGCGGAGTATCGCCGAAATGGGCGCGCAGGCGCGGGCCGACAATTTGAGGATGCGCGAAGTAGGTGGATGAAGCCTCTCCACGCCACTGATTCTCGCCGAAAGTGGCGCAGAATGAACGAAGGTAATAGTCGAGTCCCCGTTGATAGAGTTGCTCTTGCCGAAAAAAATGGGGGTCGCGCGGTTCCGTAAAGCAGATGGATGGATGCTGCTGTAGATAGTGGGCCAATGAAGCAGTTCCCGCACGCATCGCTCCCAGCACAAAAAAGTTTGGCAAGTGGCGGAAAGAATCCGACATACGCTCGTCATTGCCTCCGTGGGGCTGTGGGCAGTTTCATAACGAATTGGTATGAATGAACTGTAGGGATCAGCGCTCGATGTCGATAATCACCTTAACCACTTGATCTTGGTAGGCATCGTTGAGGGCAAAGGCTGCGGGAGCCTTTGCGAGTGGAAAGCGATGGCTGATAAGAGAGTTCACATTGATTGCGCCGCTTTCCACAAGACGAATGGCGCGAGGATAGACGTGCTTCATGCGCCTTGACATGCGAATGGTAAGTCCTTTGCGGCGGGCTGTGGCGTGATTCATCTCCAGGCGGTTGTTGCCGGGGATGCCCACAAGGACGAGCCGTCCCCCTAGGCGCGCCATTTCGGCGCACCATTGAATCGAATGGTCTGCCCAGGCGGCTTCAATGGCAATATCAACACCGCGCCCTTCTGTGGCCCGCTGGATCGCTGCAACAGGGTCTTGTTCGCGGTAATTGATAGGGATGCCCCCCAATTCCTCTGCGACAGCCAGACGCCAGGGGAATTGATCCACTACATAGATGGGTTGAGCACCAGATGTGCGCATAGTTTGGAGGATGCTGAGGCCGATTGGGCCGGCTCCTACAATGGCAACGCTCTCCGCCACGCGGACTTTTGCCAAATCCGTGGCATGAATGGCAACGCCCAATGGTTCCAGGAGCGCGGCTGCGGCGTCGTCAATGCTGTCAGGTATGGGAAAACAGGTGTGCGTGGGTACGTGCATCCACTGTGAGAGGCTGCCAGGATCGGGATAAAGACCGCAGAAGTGGAGACGACGACAGAGGTTGGGGTGGCCCAATTCGCACATCTCACAGCGACCACAAGGCTGGGCTGGGTCGACAGCGACGCGCGTGCCGGGCTTCAACGGCTTAAACTCACCATCGACGATGACGCCCGCGCCCACCTCCGTGACAATCCCCGCAAATTCGTGTCCGAGCGTCAGAGGTGCCTCAAGGGGAGTATCGCCGATGCGTGCGTCCTGATAGGTATGTAAGTCACTGCCACAGATGCCCACAGCAGTGACCTGCAATAACACCTGTTCAGGGCCAGGTGCGCCGGGATGGGGCACTTGGTCAATACGCAAGTCTTTTGGCCCATGAAGACGGGCAGCGGTCATGGTGGCAGGATAGCTCATCGCAATCGCTTCTGATCATGTGGAGGGTAGATGTGTAGGTAGATGCCATCATCGCAGGCATTGAGTAACGAACCGAGTATAGCACGCGCGCAGCGTCGCAAGTCAAATGGTGATTGACAGGGAATGTTAATAGCTCCCCAAAAATCGACAGAAATCCGCAATCGTATGTGTGGAAATTCATGTTTGCGACAAATAATTGAGCAAGAGAAGGCTAACCGTCCCTAAACGGTGCTTACAAGCCACCAAGATTACCCTCCCGCGCCCAAAGGGCTCCCGTCAGAAGCTTCCGGGAGGGTTAAATGTCAAGCCCCGTTCAGGGGGCGTTGCTTTGTAGCCCTGCGGCTTTAGCCCTGGGCGGCCTCTGCGGCACATGAGTTAGAAAGCAAAAAGGGGCGAGTTCTCCCACAGGAGGCTCGCCCCTTGTAATGGTCGTGAATCTTTACGCCTCTAGGGTTTCCAAAACCGTAAAGGTCAGCGCACCGCCCACCGCGTCTACCAGGACATGGTCGCCGTCTTGGATCTTGCCTTCCAAGATTTGGCTTGCCAGCGGATCCGCGATCTTATGCTGGATCTCCCGCTTGAGCGGGCGAGCGCCAAAGGCTGGATCATAGCCCGATTGGACAATCAGCTCTTTGGCTGCTTCTGTCAAATCGAGCGTAATATTACGCGGCTTGAGCAGGTCACGGAAACGCTGCAGTTGAATCTCGACAATCTCCGTCAAATGCTCCATCTTCAGGGCGTGGAAGATGACAATCTCGTCCACACGGTTGAGGAACTCGGGGCGGAAGTGCTGGTTTAGCACCTGGCGTACCCGCTGTTCCACTTCCTCATCCAGACCTGCAACCTCCAGAATGTACTGGCTGCCCAGGTTGCTGGTCATGATAATGATCGTGTTGCGGAAGTCTACTGTGCGCCCCTGGCTGTCAGTCAAGCGTCCATCATCCAACACTTGCAACAGCACATTAAAGACCTCTGCATGTGCCTTTTCGATTTCGTCGAAAAGTACGACAGAGTAGGGCTTGCGGCGTACCGCTTCGGTCAACTGCCCACCTTCATCATAGCCGATGTAGCCTGGAGGCGCACCGATGAGCCGCGCCACTGTATGGCGCTCCTGATATTCGCTCATGTCGATACGCACCATGTTCTGCTCATCGTCGAAGAGGAATTCGGCGAGGGCACGCGCCAACTCCGTCTTACCGACACCTGTTGGCCCCAGGAAGATAAAACTGCCGATGGGGCGGTTTGGGTCTTGCAGACCGGCGCGGCTGCGGCGAATGGCCGATGAGACGACGCTGACTGCTTCGGGTTGGCCGACAATGCGCTTGTGCAGTTCCTCCTCCATGCGGATAAGCTTGGCCCGCTCACCTTCTAGCAGGCGCGAGACGGGTACACCCGTCCACTTGCTCACGACAGCGGCAATTTCTTCGGCATCCACTTCTTCTTTGAGCAGCGCGCCTTTGGCCTGCAACTGGCGCACACGATCTTCCGCCGCGGCCAGTTCGCTTTCTAACTGGCGCATGGTTCCATAGCGCAGTTCGGCGGCCTTTTGCAGATCATAGGCACGCTCGGCCTGTTCGATCTCCGTACGTACGTGGTCGATCTGCTCCTTGAGCTTGCGAACCTGGCTAATGATCTCGCGCTCGGAATGCCAGCGCGCGGTGATCTCGGCGCTCTTTTCTTTCAGATTTGCCAGATCCTTTTCCAACTCGATAAGACGTTGGCGGCTGGCCTCATCCTTTTCCTTCTTCAACGCCTCGCGCTCGATCTCCAACTGCATGACCTCGCGATCGACCTCGTCCAGTTCTTGCGGCTTGGAATCAATCTGCATACGCAAGCGGCTGGCTGCTTCGTCGATCAGGTCAATGGCCTTGTCGGGCAAGAAGCGGTCAGTGATGTAGCGGTGGCTCAGGGTGGCAGCAGCGATCACGGCGCTGTCGGTAATACGCACGCCATGATGCACCTCGTAGCGTTCCTTGAGACCGCGCAGGATGCTAATTGTATCCTCGACGGTTGGCTCATCCACCAGAACCGGCTGGAAGCGCCGTTCGAGCGCGGCATCCTTCTCAATGTGCTTGCGATATTCATCAAGCGTGGTTGCGCCGATGGCATGCAGTTCGCCACGCGCCAACATCGGCTTGAGCATATTGGAGGCATCCATGCTGCCCTCGGCTGCGCCCGCGCCCACCAGGGTGTGCATCTCATCAATAAAGAGAATGATCTTCCCTTGTGAGTCGGTGACTTCCTTCAGGACTGCTTTGAGCCGCTCCTCGAATTCGCCACGGTACTTGCTGCCTGCAACCAGCGCGCCCAAGTCTAGCGAAACCAACTGCTTGTCACGCAGGCTGGTGGGGACATCCCCGTTAACGATGCGTTGGGCCAAGCCTTCGACGATGGCTGTCTTACCGACACCAGGCTCCCCGATCAAGACCGGGTTGTTTTTGGTACGACGGCTTAGAATCTGCACCACGCGCCGGATCTGCTCGTCACGCCCGATGACCGGGTCAAGCTTGCCCTGGCGCGCATCCGCCGTGAGATCGCGCCCATATTTGGCGAGGGCTTCATATTTCACTTCGGGATTGTCGGTGGTCACGCGCTGGCGACCGCGCACCGAAGCCAATGCCTGCAAAATGGCATTGTAGTCAATATTGAAGCGGGCAAGCACATCGCGCGCCTTGCCCGTCTGGACGGCCATCGCCATCAGAATATGCTCGGTAGAGATATATTCATCTTTCATGTTGGCGGCGATTGACTCCGCCTCACGCAGGATGTTGTTGCTCTCGCGACTCATATTGGCTTGCGAACCGCCGCTTACCTGGGCTTTCGCCGCAAGCAGTTGCTCGATGCTGCTCTCCAATGCCGCGGTGTCGGTACCGATGCGGTTGAGGAGCGATGGAACAACCCCGCCCTTCTGGCGAATGAGCGCCAGTAATAAATGCTCTGGATCAATGGTTGGATGCCCGTGTTCTTCTGCCAGACTCTGGGCATCCAGGATGGCCGCTTGGGCCTTCTGTGTATATTTATCAAATCTCATAGGTTTCTACTTCCCCTCTTGATCGCTTGTCGCCAGCTCTTACACTGGCTGCTTAACCGGCAATGTTCTCCAGTTTTACTACTTCTCTTGCAGTTATAGACGCTGTTTGTTGATATTTGTTGCTATTAGTGTACGCCCGCCCTATTAGAATAGCGACAAAGTTCTGTATGAGACGTGTATGAAACATGGAAACCTCTTTGGAATCGGGCGTTCTCGCCCGATTCCAAAGAGGTCTGTGACTGTAATGCAGTTGGGACTTCTGCGGATTAATCCGCATTTCGGGCGACGCCTACTTTATTCGGCGCAACTTCCCGCCAGAAGTGCGCTTTTGAAAGCGAGTGCCCCCCGTTGCTTTAGCGCCTGTTGGACTTGCCGGAGCCGTTGCTGGCTGCTTCCTGATTAACCGCAACCTCTGCACCTCCCTCGCCGGTCGCAATCTTGGTCAGGAGTTCATCTGCGTGACTTTCCTGATTCAAGATCTCTTGCAGCCGGTTCGCTGCCTCGTTGTGCCCAAGCTGGAGGGCAAAGGTACGGGCTGTGCCATAGCCGGAAATTTCGTAATGCTCTACTTTCTGGGCGGCGGCGATCAAGGCAGCATCTTTCACGTCGCTGTCGCCACGCTTCTTGATGATCTCGTCACCTTCCTTGATCAATCCTTCCATCCCTTTGCACTTCTCGCCGCCTGCCTTTTCCCCAATCGAGGAGAGCAGTTGCTTGACCATCTCTGCATGGTTCTTGGTCTCTTCCAAGTGTTGGGTAAAGGCCTGCTTGAGTTCCGGCGTGGAAGCGGCTTCTGCCATCTTCGGCAGCGCTTGGATCAACTGATGCTCGGCACTATACAGATCGTTCAATTCGTCGACGAATAGATTCTCAAAGCTGTTTAGCCTCATCTACTTTTCTCCTCTCGCTGTGACTGTTGTGAACAGACTACCTTTTGTCCGTCATTCATCCGGGTCTAGGAAGGATGCCGGTTGGCTGTATAAGCTATGCTGTCTTGTCTGATGGGAGTATAGGAGGAAAGTCTGTCGTACAACAGATATAGGGTTGGAGAAGGGAGGTACAAGGCGGGATAGAGTTCAGCGAGTCCGTCAGAAAAACCTTCCCGGAAGCTCCTAAAACAGAGTTGGGCTTCCGGGAAGGGTGTGGGCTAGCTGTTGTGCAGTTTGCGGAGTTCTTCGAAAAGCCGCTTTTCTTCGCTGCTAAGGTTTGTAGGCAGTTGCACCTCTACGACCGCGAGCAGATCGCCCCGCTGGTCGGGATTCTTTACATCCGGCATACCCAATCCGCGCAGGCGGAAGGTCTTGCCATTCTGTGTACCGGCGGGAATGGTCAGCACCACGGGCCGATCCAGGGTCGGTACTTCGGCCTCACCTCCTAATAGCGCGGTATACAGATCCACCGGCAGGCTCACCCGCAGGTTGTTCTCCTCACGCGTAAAGCGAGGATCAGGGGCGACCGTTACGCGCAGATAGACATCGGCCCCACCGATACCCCCACGCATGCGCACCCGCGAACCTGTCTTGACACCGCGCGGGATATTGACTTCCATGCGCGTGCCATCCTCGGTCTGGAGCAGGCGACTTGTGCCGCGATAAGCTTCGTCGAGCGTGATCTCGACATCAACATCGCTGCGTGTTTCCGCGGGCGCTCCAACTTGCTGGCCCGGTCGCGGGTCAAAGTTAAAGCCATAACGTGGGCTGGTGCGTGTGCGATATTGCGTACCGCCACCACCCATGCCTGCACCGCCGGCACCAAAGAGCGTATCGAAGAAGGACGAGAAACCACCTGCTCCTCCGGCTCCGCCCGCACCCCCAAACATTTGCTCAAATTCCTCTGGGGTCATCGTGCGGGTGCTACTGCGCCCGCCGTTGCCGCCCATACTAGACCAGCCACCCCAATCGAAATCTTCCGCACGACCACCGCCGCGTTCATACTGCTCCCATTGTGCGCCAAAGCGGTCATATTTACTGCGCTTGTCCGCGTCCGAGAGTACAGTATATGCCTCGTTGATCTCCTTAAATTTGGCCTCCGCTGCCTTATCGCCTGGATTTTTGTCGGGGTGATATTGCTGGGCAAGCTTTCGGAAGGCCCGCTTGAGTTCTTTTTCATTGGCGCTGCGTTCAACGCCAAGTATTTTATAATAGTCTTTGTAGTCCATATGGTTCTACCCTCTCCGCACGTTATTGTTTCGCGCGCTGCCCTCGCACACCCTATTCACCTGAGTATCAAATTTGCCCGTAAGTCTACCACTTTCCGGCTGTGCTTTCTACTCGCGTACAAGCACCCGCGCCGGGCGTAACAGCTTGTCACCCTCCATGTAGCCGGTCTGGGTGACATGGGCAACATGGCCGCTGGGCATATCGCCCGTTTGCACTTGCCCCACTGCCTCATGCAGATTGGGGTCAAAGGGCTTCCCCTGCGCCTCAATCGGGGTGACGCCATAGCGCTTGAGTGTGTGCAAAAATGCCTGGAGTGTCGCGCTGATATTGCTCAGATACTCTTTGGCCTGCTCATCTTCCGTCGCCGCGCCATGTTCGAGAGCCATCTCTAAATGGTCCGCCAGGGGCAGCATATCGCGCAAAATGTCCTGGCGTGCGCTGGTCGTCTCGGTCTCAAAACGCTGCTCCCAACGACGACGCAAATTGTCCAACTCGGCTTGCAGGCGAACATAACGTTCGCGCCAACTCATCTCTTCGGGCGAGTTCTTGCTTTCTTCCTCTTTTTCCTGCTGTTGCAGCCCACCGCGCGCAAAGACCAATTCGGCTTCCATCTGCTTTAGGTCTGCGCTTTGCCGGCGCAGCGCCTCATCTTTGATCTGCAATTCGCGGCGCGTCTCCGCCAGCATTGGGGCCTGTGCCGCGAGCTCGCGCTGCAGCGCTTCTACTTCACGCTGTTTCGCGTCCAGCTCGCGCTGTTTGGCTTCTAGCACCTGTGCCTGCTGTTCAGACTTGGCCTGAAACGCTTGGTTTTCTTGCATCAGACGCTGGATCGCTTCGCGCAAATTGTCCGGTATGCCGGGTATGCTCGAGGATCGAGGTTGCGTGCCACGTCGCCGGAATGGATCATTATAATAAACTGGCATCGGTATGACCTCTGCTTCCTGTCTCTTATTTTCTCGCGCAGCGGGCGGAGCTTCATGCCCCGCCCGCTGCAACGTCCTATACGACTCTATACTTTCTCTGTTCGGGTGCGGCGAACCGGTCAATTAGACCTGGCGGTATTCGCCTTCCACGACATCATCCTCGTCGCCACCCGGCTGCTGGCCTGGGCCGCCAGGGGCCGCGCCCGGCTCGGCACCACCGTTTTCACCCTGCTGGTACATCTGCTGGGTGAGTGCGTGGCTTGCCTGCTGCAACGACTCGGTGTGCTGGCGAATCTTCTCCAGGTTGTTGTCGTTGATGGCTGCCTTTAGATCTTCGATCACCGTTTCAATTTGGCCCCGGTCAGTCGCCGGCACCTTGTCTCCCAATTCCTTGAGCGACTTCTCGGTGACATAGATCAGGTTGTCTGCCGTGTTGCGGGCTTCGGCCAGGTCGCGCTGCGCCTTGTCCTCGGCCTCATGGCTCTTGGCCTCGCGCACCAGGCGATCGACCTCGTCACTCGACAGGTTAGTCGAAGCCGTGATCTTGACGCTCTGTTCCTTGCCGGTGGCCTTGTCCTTTGCCACGACATTCAGGATGCCGTTGGCATCAATGTCAAAGGTCACTTCGACCTGTGGCACGCCACGCGGGGCAGGCGGTAGCCCATCCAGACGGAAGTTGCCTAGCGTCTTGTTGGCATTCGCCATAGGCCGCTCACCCTGCAAAATGTGGATGTCCACTGCGGTCTGGTTGTCTGCCGCTGTGCTAAAGACCTCAGTCTTTTTGGATGGAATCGTGGTGTTGCGTGGGATGAGTACGGTCATCACACCACCCAACGTTTCCAGACCCAAGCTCAACGGTGTCACGTCCAGCAAAAGCAGGTCGCTGACTTCACCACCCAAGACACCTGCTTGCAAGGCCGCGCCCACAGCCACAACCTCATCGGGGTTGACACCCTTGTGGGGTTCCTTGTTCGTCAGTTGGCGCACAAGCTCTTGGATCATGGGCATACGGGTGGAACCACCCACCATGACCACCTCATCCAAGTCCGATGCCTTGATTCCGGCATCCTTCAAGGCATTGGTGAAAGGCTGCTTACAGCGTTCTACCAGGTCTGCCGTCAACTGCTCAAACTTGCTGCGGCTTAGGGTCAATGCCAGATGCTTGGGGCCGCTGCTGTCTGCCGTGATATAGGGCAGGTTGATCTCCGTCTGGGGGGTGGAAGAAAGCTCAATTTTCGCCTTTTCCGCCGCCTCACGCAGACGCTGGAGCGCCTGGCGATCCTGGCTCAGGTCAATGCCCTGTTCCTTCTTGAATTCGTCATAGAGCCAGTGAACAATGCGCTCGTCCCAGTCATCACCACCCAAGTGCGTATCGCCATTGGTGGATTTGACTTCGATCACACCGTCACCCACTTCCAGCACCGAGACATCAAACGTGCCACCACCCAAGTCAAAGACGAGGATCGTTTCGTCGTTCTTCTTGTCCAGACCATAGGCCACTGCCGCAGCGGTTGGCTCGTTGATGATACGGAGCACCTCCAGCCCGGCAATCTGTCCAGCATCCTTGGTGGCCTGGCGCTGGCTGTCGTTAAAATAGGCAGGTACTGTAATGACTGCCTGCTTTACATCTTCACCCAAATAGGCTTCTGCATCCCGCTTGAGCTTGCCCAAGATCATGGCGCTGATCTCTTGCGGGGTATATACCTTGTTCTTGATGGGAATTGAGACGCGAGCATCGTGATGCGGCCCTTCCGTAATGGTATAGGGTACCATATCCATCGTCTTGCGGGTCTCTGGCTCGTCAAAGCGACGTCCCATCAAGCGCTTAACCGAATAGACCGTGTTCTCTGGATTCACCACAGCTTGGCGTTTGGCAGTGATACCCACCAAGCGGTCGCCGCTCTTGGTGAAGGCGACAACCGATGGGGTTGTGCGCGCACCTTCGGAGTTGGCGATCACGGTCGGGTTGCCACCTTCCATGACGGCTACGACGCTGTTGGTGGTACCGAGGTCAATGCCGATTATTTTAGCCATAGAAACGATTTGCCTCCTGAATTTGCATGTACTTCGAGAATCAATGTTCTCGCCGATAAGGACTATTCAAAACCGAACGGTTGTATCTTCTTGTTCAGAAATCCTCTTCGATTTGTCCTGTTGCTGCTTTATGTTACTTCTTGGTGTTACTTCTCTGTATTCCTTTAGTGATTTTCTGCCACTTCTCATAGTGTACACGAAGCAAGTCAGTAAAACATATGGCTAACATTAGCAATTTGTTTGCGTTTTCCGGGGGAGTGGTGCTCTGGTCTGCACAATTTGGAGGGTCTATGCTATGATTGTTTCGTTGATGGTCATGTCGGCTGTCGTGTTGATTGTGATGTCGCCATTGCCCAATGGACTGTTACGACAGGTTCAGAATCGCTTGCCATTGGGGTCGTTTCGCTTTAGTCAAAATGTATTTGTCAAAAGATATTGGTAGGAGACTCTTGTGAGTAACTACGCGTTGGGGAGTCCGTTGATGGGTAACTATCAACAGGGTAGTAACTATGCCGGTAATTATTCGATGAACAACCAAATTGCTGTTTTTATAGACTTTGAGAACGTAGCTCTCTGGGCAGAGCAGGAATTTATCGACTTTGAGCTGACCCCGCTGATGGAATATTTACAGAGCCGGGGGCCGGTGGTGATCAAGCGGGTGTATGGCGATTGGAGCCGCTTCTCGCATTATCGAGAAGAGTTGATGAACAACTCAGTTGACTTGATCCAGATCTACAGTGTGCGCGCGGGCAAGAATCGTGCGGATATTCGCATGGCGCTCGATGCAATGGAGACAGCCATCACCCGCCCGCAAATTCAGACCTTTGTGGTCGTTTCCGGCGACAGCGACTTTGGCCCGCTGGTGGTCAAACTGCGCGAGTACAGCCGCTATACGCTGGGCATCGGCCCGCGCGATGTGACCCATCCGCTGCTGGTCAAGGCGTGTGATGAGTTTATCTATCTCGAAGCGGTGCTGGGCGAAATGCATGATCTGCATGAACTGCACCAAAACGCTTCGGCGGACAACGAAACCGCGCGCACGCTCTTGATCAAGGCGCTGCAGATCCATTCGCAGCGGGGCGAGCTTCCAGTGTTGGCGGCGAAGTTGAAGCAGACCATGTTGTTGATGGATTCAGCCTTTAACGAGGCGAACTTTGGTTTTTCGCAGTTCAAGAATTGGTTGGAAAACAATGTGGATATGATCCGGCTCTTTGTCAAGGAGATGCAACTGTATGTTGCACCCAAAGACTTTGCCGAGCCGGTCGATATTGACCTGCACCCCTGGGAAGCCCCGGTTTCGCCTAGCAACGGTCAGCATTCATACACCGACAAGAGCAGCGTTGCCACTGCCCTACAGTCTGCACAGAGCGGTGAGGCTCTCTTAACCAAACCTTCGCTGCGACTGCAATATAAGCAGATCTTCAACCGCCTGAAGATGACTGCGGTAGACTTTGCCACGCGGCGCGATGTGTTGCGCGACATCTACCGCGAACTCAGCGAGCATCCCAACGAGCGCACCACCGACGATCTGTTGGAGGAACTTTGCCTGCGCTATGAGGCACAGGGGATGATCCGGTCGAAGACAACGCTGCGTCAAATTTGGCAGATGGGTTTTCGCCAACGTGCCTTTGATTATAACGATCAGGTCGCATCGGTGCATGTGCCGGTAAAGCTGGCTCCAGAGATCGACAGCGAAGCCACCTTTGTCCAGCGCGCCGAATCCGGCTTTGTCTTTGCGGTTATCAACGCCGGACTGGAGATCGATAAGGGAGAGTTGGGCATGATCCTGCTCAACGACCGCGACCAGGAAGATTACATCGAAAGCCTTTTGGCCGATCTGGAGGAGCGGGCGCTGATTGCCGAGCAGGATGGCCGTTTTGCGCTGCCTGGGCAAAGCGCCATCCCCTTTGCCGACGAACCGGCTATCCAACTGATCCGCTATGACCTGGAGCAGGTACAGTTGCCCGACAATCTGCCGCGCACACAGGAAAAGGCGCGTTCGTTGGCAAAGAATGCGATGCTGCAACGCTCACAGGACTTTGCGGCGTCGGCAAGATCCTATCTCTTTGCCTGCCGGTTGCAGTGGGATGTTGTCGAGAGTGGGGAGCCAGGTTCCAGCCTGGAAGATCTGCGCTGGTATATGGCCTCCTACGCTTCGGTCAAGGCCGGTGAACTGTCGCAGATTCATCGTGACTATTCAAATTCGCGGCCCTATTACCTGGCCTTCTTCTATTTGGTGCAGGAGGATGATCCGCTGTGGAGCCGGATGCGCGGGCTGATCAACCCCATGCTCTCCTACTACTGGGTCAATGCGTGGCGCGAGTTGGGGCTGACCGCGGCCAACCCCAGCCTCAGCACCACGTCACCCTCCGAGATCGCGGTGAGCGCTGCCACGCATCAGAATCAGGAGTTGCAGCGGCTTTGGTTCTCGATGACACAGGGATTGGCAGAGGTAAATCCGGGGCTGCTGCGCCGGATTGCGAACCAAATCCGGCTGACGCGATCCGATTCGCCGGTCTATGCCCAGGTGTCGGATACACTGGAGCAGATGCTGTTGAGTTGACGGGTAGGTCATTCACGAAGTATGCGCCATACTATCCCCGCCACCACCCTCCCGGAAGCGGCCCAGAGGGCTCCCCAGCTTCCGGGAGGGTTTATGACTGCTACTCCTCGGTCAACAACGTTCCCCAAATCTCCATGTCTAGTTCAATGGAGGAACGGTTGAGGATGTTATCCAGGTCTGAATCGACGTAGGGCAATTCTTCCAGATGCTCAGTCACCAACTCCAGATCGTCCTCCGTGGCGTCGGTGACGTAGACCTTCTTAAAACCCCGCTTCGGGTCCAGCCAATAGCCGCTGGCAGCCAACTTGCCCCATTGCGTCATAAAATATAAGAGGACATAGCGCTGTCCATTCTTATGTGTCCCGGCAAGGCGTGTGCCGTTGACTTGGATCGGGTAGAGAAACTCAAGGCCGGAGCGGGTACGCGCGGCCCGGTAATAGCGAAGTTCGTCCGTACGATTAAAGCGGTAAATGGCTCCTTCAATCAGCATGAT
Organism: Caldilineaceae bacterium; assembly: GCA_020846635.1. GTDB lineage: Bacteria > Chloroflexota > Anaerolineae > Caldilineales > Caldilineaceae > QEUY01. The sequence goes on along the minus strand of JADLDO010000041.1, from coordinate 262,507 downwards.
GAATCAGCTTGTGGTTACGCGCTTGGCGGCTTGCCAGGCGGGTATCTCGTCCAGCGGGTAAATGGGGCGTGGCAGGTGCCGCCAGTTGAACTGCTCAATCTGTGACATGGTATGGCCGAAGCTGTCGACGCGGATGACTTCCGATGTGATGTCGGCGTAGTATTGGAAGTTGCTGGCAGTCTTGATCACGGCGATCTTGGCTGTAGCAGGGTCAAGCCCAAAGCTGCGGTAGACAATGGGATGGTTCCCGGCGATGCCGACATTCTCCGTGACGACCAGGCGCACATTGTCAATCTCCAGTAGGGCGCGCCTGCCCATGTCGAATTCGCTGCGGCCCACGACATCGGCTTGAATCACCCCTTCAGCCAATGCAGCAATCCTGGCTGTGACGGTTAGGGGATGGCTAAAAACGGGGTCCAGTTTGCCTCCGACGGCAAGGGTGAGGGTATTGCCCGCGCCCGCTGCCCAACATTCCTGCACAGCCACCGGGTCTACTACCGTGATCAGGGCAAGGTCCGGCACTTGTTGGCGCAGCAGCTCGCTCAGAATCACTGTGCTGTCTCCCGTCGCGCCGCCAAACACATTGTCGCCCACATCGCAGAGGATGACGAGGCCACGCTCGGCGGCGATGGCGCGCTGTACCGCCTCGATCACGGGGACACTATCTTTTACCAGGAACTGTTCGCGCATCTCCCACGCCATTTGTGCCAACTCTGCCGAGAGTTCTTCGGCGAGTGCCTTGTCATTGTCCGTAACCACCACCGTCATCCAGCCCCCTTCCGGCACATCCAACCAGGGCTGCATAGGAAAGGGGGAGACGGCGATGACCTTCTCCATCTCTTCCATAGCCCGCGCCCGATCGAACCAAACCTTCATCGGTGCGTGGGCGGTTAGGAAGCGTTCCTGGTGTGCAATCATGGGGATGCGGTGCCAGGCAATGACCGGCTGAATCTCGCCGCGCACAATCGCAAAGAGCTGCTTGGCAGCTCGATAGGCGGAGTCGTAGGGCTGGTGGGGCTGCGTGCGATGGCCCACCAGGCTGTTGAGATTATTGATCTTACGATGGGTCATGCAGCCGTGATGGTCAAAGGGTGAGACAATCGGCACATCCGGCCCCAGGACGCGACGCGCCGCTTCGAGCAGCGCACCTTCCACATCCGGCTCGTTGTCTGCCGCGGCCGCGCCATGCAGGCCGAAAAAGAAGCCGTCAATTGGCCCGGCGCGCCTCAGTCCACTTTCGATCTTTTCGATGAAGAACTGTACGGTTTCATCCGTCAGCGGGCCGCTGGCAAAGCCCCAACCGCTGATGATTGGCACAGGGTCTAGGTCGATCTTCTCATCGCGCACCGCCTGGAGAAAAGCGCCAATATAGCCGTTGCTCTTTCCAAGTTTGGCGAGGATTTCATCGCCCTCATAGAGTCCGTATTGCCGGAAGGTGTCCACGGTGGTTTTGACAGGGGTGAAATGGCAGGTCTCTTGGCCGATGTCGGCAATGGCTAGGCGCATTGGTGGTTTCTCCAATCCTTTTCACTATGCCACAACGGCGTTGGCGGGCGTGGCTTGCCAGGAGGGCAGATCGTCCAGCGGGTAGATCGGGCGTGGCAGATCTTTCCAGTCAAACTGCTCCAGGTGCGACATGGTTGGGCCAACGGAATCAACGCGGATAACCTCGGCGGTGATGTCGGCGTAATATTGGAAGTTGCTGGCAGTCTTGAGTACGGCGATCTTGGCGTCGGCGGGTTCAATGCCAAAGCTTTGATAGACGCTGGGATGGTTGCCCCCCACGCCGACGTTCTCGCTGACGACGACGCGCACGTTGCCGATCGCCAAGAGGGCGCGCTTGCCCATGTTGTACTCGCTGCGAATCCCCATGCGCGCCTCAATCATCCCTTCGCCCAGGGCCAATACTTTGGCCTGGATCGCCAGGGGCTTGCCAAAGACGGGGTCGAGCTTGCCGCCAATGCGAAGATCGAGCGTGCTGCCTGCGCCCGCCTGCCAGCATGCCTGGACGCTTTCGGGGTCAACGATGGTGACAAGCGCCAGTTCGGGGACTTGCTGCTTGACCAACTCGGTCAATACGACGGTGCTGTCGCCCGTTGCCCCGCCAAAGACGCTGTCGCCCGTTTCGGAGAGGATCACCAGCCCTTTTTCCGCAGCCACGGCGCGCTGCACCGCGTCTGCCACGGGGATGCTTTCATAGACCCAGAACTGCTCGCGCATATCCCAGACCATCTGTGCCAGTTCGGCAGAGAGCTGCTGCGCCAACGCCTGATCGTCGTTGGTCACGACGACCGTCACCCAACCCCCTTCGGGAATATCGAGCCAGGGCTGCATGGGGAAGGGGGAGACTGCCACAACCTTGTCCATCTTTTCCATCTCGCGGGCGCGGTCAAACCAAGTTTTCATCGGACCGCGTGCGGTGAGGAACTGCTCCTGGTGGGCGATCATGGGGACGCGATGCCAGGCGATGGTGGGCTTGATGTCGCCGCGCACGATGGCAAAGAGCTGCTTGGCAGCCCGATAGCCTGTGTCAAAGGGCATGTGGGGCTGTGTGCGGTGGCCTACGAGCCCATTCAGATTCGCCATTTTAAGGCGGGTGATCCCGGCGTGGTGGTCAAAGGGAACCACGATGGGCACATCCGGCCCTAATACGCTCCGCGCAACCTCTAATAGTCGCCCCTCGACATCTGGCTCGTTTTCGGCAGAAGCCGCGCCATGCAAGCCGAAGAACATGCCATCCACAGCCCCGGCGTTCTTGAGTCCCGTTTCAATCTTCTCGACGAGAAAGTCAACGGTTTCCGCCAGCAGTGGCCCGTTGGCTCCAGCCCAACCGCTGATGATGGGGACTGGAACCAGATCGATCTGTTCTTCCTCTACGGCGTGCATGAAACCGGCAATATAGCCGTTGGCAGCGCCTCGTTTCTCAAGTAGTGCATCCCCTTCATAGAAACCATATTGGCGAAAGGTATCGACAGTCGTGCGAACAGAGGTAAAGTGACAGGTTTCCTGACCGATTTCAGCAATGGCAAGTCGCATTTTTATACCCAATCTGTTTAGAAGTGTAGGAGTTGAGCCAGTAGCAGAAATGCAAAATGTATGGGATTCGAGGACTGCGCAGCGAAGAATGGAAATTTCCGGCAGCAGCATACAGATTCTAACTATCTTATGTGCTGCATCGTTTCGCGTCAAGAGGAGATTGTTCCTTGAGATGAAACAACCCCTATGCAGAGCTATTCTGCGCGCACAGCTTCGGCGGGCGGAATGCGCCCCATGCGCCATGCCGGATAGAGGCCCGCCACCAGCGCGGCCCCCACGGCGACCAAGAACGCCTGTACAAATTCCATTGGGTCGAGGCGCATCTCCAGCGTCCAGCCAAACGAACGCAAATTGATGATGTAGATCAGCACCAGCGAGAGGACGTAGCCGGTGGGCATGGCGAGCAGCCCTGCGCTCGCGCCGATCAGCCCTGTCTCCAGCAGCGAGAGCCGCCACAACTGCCGCCGGGTCATGCCTGTGGCGCGCAGGACGCCAATCTCACGCACCCGCTCTAGCTGCAAGCTCATGAGGGTGGAGAGGATGCCAATAAAGGCGACCAGCGTCGCCAGCAGTTGCAGGGCGATGGTGATGGCAAAGGTACGGTCAAAGACATTCAGTGCATTTTCGCGCATCCCCCGATTTGAGGAGATCAGCAGTTCGGCGCGCGACCCAAAGGCGGCACGCAGTTCCGCCACCATCTCATCCACACTGCGACCCGGTTCCACAAAGAGGCCCACGCCGGAGATGCCGTCATCGTCCCACCATTGGCGATAGACCGGGTCATGCAGGAAGATGACAGGGTTCACGTCAAAATCGACGGCGATGCCCACGACCGGGAAATTGTGGCGACCGCGGTCAGTCTGCACCGTCAACTCATCGCCCACGCCAATGTCATAGCGATTGGCGATGGGCTCGTTGATGATTGCGCCCCCTGCCTCGGCAGCAGCCCACGTCTCCTGCCAATCGCCCACTGCGGCGCGATAGCGGCGATCCGCGCCGGCCAAGTCCTCGCTAAGTGCAATCAGCCGTACAGGTAATGCCTGATCATCACCCCCAAGAAAAATGGCCGTATTGACCCCGCGCGTGGTGGCATAGTGGCTGACGCCGGGATAGGAGGCAAGGTCGGCGACGATCTGCGGCTCCAGCGTGGTCAGCACTTGATTGGCGTTGAGCGAAGGGGGCGAAATAAAGATGTCGGCTTGCAGCACATCATCCAGCCATAGTTCGACTGTGGTACGGAAGCTGCTGATCATCACACCGACGCCAATGATGACGCTGACCGCGACCATCAGTGCGGCCACAGCAACAGAAGTACGGCTGAGGGTGCGGACGATGGTGCGCGGGGCCATGCGCCCGATCACGCCGCCCACTGCGCCTGTGATGCGCTGGATGGCGAGCATAAAGCTCAGCGTCAGAGAAGGGGCCAGCAGCGCGGCGGCGATGATGATGACAAAAAGCCCGGCAAAGGCAATGACAAGGCTCCATTCGGGAATCAACAGCAAGCCGCCTATGACCAGGAGCAGGAGAGCCGCCACGCTGATCCAGGGCAGCACCCGCCGCGAGCGTTCTTCGATATTGGAGCGTTGGAGCGCGCCGGCAGGTGCAACGCTGGTCGCTTCATAGGCCGGGATGGCCGCGGCGACGATGGCAGCAGCCAGCCCGATCAGCGTGCCTTTGACCAATGTGAGTAACGGAATTTCGATTTCACGCACCGAAACCACAAAGAAGAGATCGTTGATCGTGCGTGTTACCAGTTGTACCGCGCCACGACCGAGCAGAACCCCCAACCCCAGCCCCGCCAGCGTGCCCAACAACCCCAGCAGCACTGCTTCGAGCAGGATCATGCCATAGACTTCGCGCCGGGTCATGCCCAGGGAGCGCAGGGTACCAATGACGCGGCGGCGTTGGACAACGCTAAAGGTGACGGTGTTGTAGATGAGGAACATGCCCACCACCAGCGCCAGGAGGCTGAGCGCGGTGAGGTTTAGCCCGAAGGCAGCGGTCATCTCGCTGACAGTCCCGGCGCGTGCGCTGCTTGGTTCGATGCGTGCGCCTGGGGGGAGGCTGGCGGCAATGCGCTCCAGGTCAGCTTCGCCTGCGGGTGTGTCGGGCATGATCAGATCGATGCGGTCTAGGCGTCCCACGCGGTCTAGCAGCTCCTGTGCAGTGCCGATGTCGGTGAGCAGCAGGCTATCCAACGCGCGCCGGCTGAGGTCATCCGATGGCTCCAGCAGCCCGGCAATCTCCAGTGTATGGCGGCTGCTGCCTACAATGGCCGTGAGGGTATCACCCGGCTGAAGCGCATAGCGCGCGGCGATCTCGCTGGAGAGCAAGACGGTATTGGGCTGCACCATGAGCGTCGTCAGAAAATCGGGTGCCGGCTCATTGCGGTCAGTGCCTAAATAGGAGCGAAAAGGGGATTCGGCAAAGGGATCAACTCCCAAGAGGCGCATGGGCTGGCGGTCCAGTTCCTCCACGACCAGATAGCTTTCCACGACAGGCGCGCTCATACGAATACCAAGATTGCGACGCAGGTCGGTGTAGACCTGCTCGTCCAGCCCGCTAGGCCCACCGATGATGGTATGGGTGGCGCGCCCCGCCACGGTTTCTGTGCCCAGGGCAAAAGCACGCTGCGCCGAGCCATTCGCAAGGTCAATCGCCACGATCATCGCCACACCGATGGCGACGCCCGCGATTAAAAAGAGGCTTTGCAAGGGACGCCGCCACGAATGACGCCATGCCAGGCGGAAGATGGCGCGTGGCGATGACTGTGATGAAGGCTGTGATGATGCTCGTTGGATCATGTGACCGTTTACCAACCTGTTGTCTCTCCGCACCCTACAGAGCTGTGCTTAATCCGTACCTATGCGCCCCGCGTGTTGCGTGCGCCAAATTTCTTCGCTCACAAGCTTGCCGTGGACGAGGTGCAGCACGCGATCCGCCTGCTGCGCGACTTCGGGCGCATGGGTCGCCATGATCAGCGTTTTGCCTGTGTCGCGGGTCAACTCCAACAACAAGTGCAAGACACTGTCGCCTGTCTCCTCGTCGAGATTGCCCGTGGGTTCATCGGCAAGGATCAAGAGCGGATTATGCACCAGTGCGCGGGCAATGGCGACGCGCTGTTGTTCGCCGCCGCTGAGTCGATCTGGGTAGGTGTCGAGCCGGTTGCCTAGCCCTACGCGGTCGAGCAATTCAGTCGCCTCATGCCGTCCATTGTTGCGCCCGCCCGCCAATTCCAGGGGGAGCGTCACATTTTCCAGGACGGTGAGGGTGGGAATCAGATTGAAGAATTGAAAGACAATGCCGATGTGGCGGCGGCGAAAGAGCGTGCGCTCATGTTCGCTGAGTGCGGTCAGGCGTACTGCTTGATCACCGTTGTAGAGGGTGACATGACCGTGGGTGGGGGCATCAATGCCGGAGATCAGGTTGAGCAGCGTGCTCTTGCCACTGCCTGACTTGCCGACAAGACAGACAAATTCGCCAGCGCAAAACTCTAGATCCAAGCTGTCGAGAATCAGCCGTGTTTGTCCCGCTTCGCGATAGCTTTTGCTCAATCCTTCTAACTGGATGATGGGCTGTGCATGTGCGGCGATGGTAGGGGATCTGCCAGCCGTGTTGGGCTGCTCCAATATTTCTATCGACATAACAGTTCCTAGCAACCGGTGGTTTGTCCGAAATCTCAAAACCTCTGCTTACATTATGCTCAGTATACGCTACAACTCCCATTCGTGAATCAAAGCACAAGTGTTGCAAGGATAATCCAGTTTGTAGAGGGTATCTGTCGGGGATACGACAAAGTCTTTTATCTGCGCGGCGAGGCTCTGACAAAATGCTAATGTTGGGCTTACATTCATCTGACATGGCGGGTCTAGACTATAGATGTAAGTCAGATACGGGATAGCGCAAATACGAACTGTTGGCGTTATCTGTAGGTCAGGTCCACCGTTGATCGGGCCGTGATTGCAAGTGAATCAAATTCTGATCAAAGGAGAAGCAACACATATGAACACTTTGACACGATGGGAACCAATGCGTGAGTTGCAGACGATGCGCCGGTTTATGGATCGTTTCATGGACGAGCCGTTCTTTGACGCTCCCCAACTTTGGAGCCAGGGTGGCGAAAATTTTCCGTTGCCATTGGATGTGATCGAGCAGGAGGGGGAGTACATCGTCAAGGCTTCAATGCCAGGTGTCGAACCCGACCAGGTTGAGATTACGCTGACGGACAATGTGCTGACCATTAAGGGCGAAAGCAAGCGCGAGAGTGACGACAACCAGTCCAATTATCATGTGCGCGAACGCCATTATGGTAGCTTTATGCGCCAGATCTCCTTGCCGATGGGGGTCGATGCCGACAAGGTTGAGGCAACACATGAGAATGGCGTATTGATACTGCATTTGCCAAAGAGTGAGGCGAGCAAGCCCAAGAAAATCAGCGTCAAGAAGACCGTTGATAGTAACTCGCAGAGCCAGATCAATGCACACAATGGTCAAACCTCTGGGCAAACGCAATCCTAACCAGGATGCATTGCAGGGTTTCAACTGAATGAGATCAAGCAGGGCCAGCCTCATCACGGGGCTGGCCCTTTGTGTTATTGCACTGTAAAACGCTGCACTAGAAAACCCTCCCGGAAGCTCGAAGCTTCCGGGAGGGTAACATCTCTAGCCTGGGACATCTCCTTAGGGGGCAGCTTCAGTTAATTGAGTATCGTCAGGAATATACAGGGGTTCGGGGCCGCGGTGGTCGATGCAGACGTCGCCGCAGACAGCCACATTGCGCCCAAAATGCACGTCGCCGCTGACTCGGAATGATGAGGCGGCCACCAGCGATGGCGCGCCGTGGGCAAAGCGCAGGCGCAGATCGCTGATGAGGGCATAATAGCGATCTTCCAGGTTGACCAGTGGGGGCTCGTTGCGCGTTGAAGCGAGACGGGGCAGATAGGCCTCATCCAATTCATAGACATCTGACCAGAGTAAGAGCAGGTCATTGGTCTTTTTCACGGGAATAAAGCGGTTTCGTGGGACGCGCATTGCCTGTGCCCCACGGAAAAGCGCCAGTGCCGACCCCATCGCCGTTTCGAGTTGGTAGACACGTGGCGAGTCGAGCTGAGTCGGATCAATTGGCTTTTCGTTGCGGATCAGCGGCAGGTCGAGCAGGTTGTCCTGTGCGGCAAGGAGCCGTTGCAGCGAAGGCAGATGGAGCCAGAGGTTGTTGGTGTTGAAATAGCGATAGCGCTGGATGTCCTGAAAGAGTTCGATTTCATGCGGGGGGCATTGCGACGATTCACGCAGGATAAGCTGCCCGTCAGGGCGCTGGCCGAGATGGCCGCCTTTGCGATCCGCGGGCGTGCGATCGGCGACTTCCATCAGGAAGGGTAGCTTCTCCTGGGCAAAGTAGCCGAGAATGGCGGGATCGAGGACTGCGCCCAGATTGTCGGCGTTGGAGACAAAAGCGTATTCGTAGCCGGCATCGAGGAGCGTGTGCAACATGCCGCTGGTGATCAGGGAGGCATAGATGTCACCATGCCCTGGTGGGCACCACTCCTTGCTGGGGTCGGCGGGCCATGCGGCTGGTTCAAGTGTCTCCACCCAAATTTTAGGGTTTTCGCTTTGGACAAAGGTCAACGGTACTTCTTGGGCCAACTCCTGATACTGCTCTAATGCGGCTAGGGTGGCGGCGTGGGTGACAAAGCTGTTCATCAGGACGAGTGGCAGCCGTACTCCCGTAGTTTGGCGGAGATGCAAAATCTGGTGAACGATAATATCCAGAAAGGTGAGATCGGCCTTGACAGGTAACAGGGACTTTGGGCCATCCATACCCATCGAGGTTCCCATACCGCCGTTGAGCTTGAGCACGATGGTGCGCGCCAGGGCTGCCTCTCCCGCTGTCACCTGTTCTGCCGACAACTGGTCATAGTCGGGCAGCGATTCAACCGGCCCTGCGCTCATGCTGTCGATAAAGCCGGTTGCGCCTGCCACCAACTGATCATAATAGTGCTGGAAGAACTGGATTGCGAGATCGGACAGGCCTGCCTGCTGCATTTTGGCGGCAAAGGCGGCAAAACGTTCAGACGATTCGGATGTTGTGTTCACAAGTTATCTCGTTTCTACCAACCGACTGCTGCGCCATCCTTGCGTGGGTCGCTGCCGGCAGTGAGTACGCCGGTTTCAGGGTCGCGCAGGATAATTTGGCCGCCGCCAAAGCCCACGCGCCCATAGCCATCGATGGGCGAAATGCGGTGGCCGCGGCGGGCCAACTCGGCCAAGAGGCCAAAGTCAAAGCCTTCTTCCATCATCACCAGCCCTCCCTCCTCGATACAGCCCATGCCTGCACTGGGGCCGGTTAACTGCCAACGGGATACATCCAGCGCCATTTGCGGGGACATTTGCAAATCGACCAGATTGACCAGCATTTGGAAATGACCCTGGGGCTGCATATAGCCTCCCATTACGCCCAGGGCGGCATGCAGTTCGCCATCGCGCGTGGTCATGGCAGGGATGATGGTCTGGTAGGGGCGCTTGTTGGGAGCAAGGGCGTTGGGATGATCGGCGTCCAGCACAAAGAGCGCGGCGCGGTTTTGCAAACTAACGCCGGTTCCTGGAACGACCAAGCCGGAGCCGGTTCCCTGGAAAAGGCTGTTGATAAAGCTACAGGCGTTGCCTTCGCCATCCACGGCACAGAGATAGACCGTGTCTGACCCTGCCATCGGATCGCCATAGGGCACGTTTTGGGCCGCACGTTTGGCTTCAATGCGCTTGCGCCGTTGTGCGGCATAGCCCGTACTGGTCAACTCAGCCAGGGGGATCGGCACCACGCGCGGGTCACACACCCACTGCTGCGCGTCGGCAAAGCCCAGGCGCATACATTCGATCATGGTGTGGACGCGATCCACTTCGGACATGGAAGCAAGGTCAAAGCCCGAAGCCAGGTTGGCCGCGATGATGGCAGCAAGCCCCTGACCGTTGGGAGGACATTCGTAGAGGGTGACACCCCGGTAGTTGGCGCTGATCGGCTCGTCCCAGGTGCTAACATGATTCGCCATGTCCTGGGGGGTGATCCAGCCGCCATAGCGCTGTACATGCTCGCTGAGATTACGCGCAAAATCGCCGCGATAGATATAATCTTTGCCTTCCGCAGCGATGCCGCGCATTGTCTCACCCAGGGTGGGCAGGCGCATAATTTCGCCGGGACGCGGGGCACGCCCGTCAATGAGCAGTTCGTGACCACTGGGCTGCTCCGGCCCGTTGTCATGGTCGCCGCTGGCCCAATCGGACGAGCGCAAGAGCTTTTGCACCTGCGTTGCCCAGCCATTGGCAATAATCTCGCTGACGGGATAGCCATTTTCTGCCGTCCAGATCGCAGGCTGGAGTACATCGGCCAGGGTCATACGCCCATGTCGTTCGAGCATATCGCTCCAACCGGCGACTGTGCCGGGAATACTGACGCTGTGCCCGGTAAAGGTGGGCATCTTGTGATAGCCCAACTGTTGTAACTCGTCGATGCTGGCAGCGGCAGCGGCGCGGCCAGAGCCGTTGAGCGCACTGACGCTCTTGCTTTTGGCATCCCAATATAAACCGAAACAATCGCCACCGATGCCGGTGGAAGTGGGTTCGACCACGTTGAGCATGGCCGCGGTGGCGATGGCTGCATCGGCGGCACTGCCGCCGGCCTGGAGCATGGTGAGCCCTGCCTGCGCGGCCAATGGCTGGCTGGTGGCAACCATGCCGCGCGTCGCCATCACATTGCTGCGGCGCGAGCGGAACTGTGCGTCAAATTTCATTCTATTCTCCTAGACAATGGCTTTGCCAGTGGTTGTGTTTATTGTCGTGTTTGTCGTTGTGTTTATCTTCGTGGCTGTGCGTGGTGAAATTCTTGGCGTGCAAGACTTGATCCGATTTGCACAATATCTGCATAATATAGGAGGGTACGCCATTGACCAAATTGGCGTTATGGATCAAAATCAGGCTCATCCAATTTTATGCCAACGACCAACCTGCTGGTATCGCTTTTAGCCGCCTTGTAATACGCCGCTTGGTTTGTTGCTTTGTATTCTGTGGGGTAGACTAAGATTCACTATGGGCATCGTCATCCAGTCTGTCGCGAATTACGCTCCCTGGATCTATGCCATCTGCGGTTTGGTTGCGCTTTACCAGCTCTACAAGATTTGGGCAGTGCGCGCCGAACGCAAACAGGCAGTCTTTTCGCTGGAGCGGGAAAAGGCGATTAATGATACGTACAGCATTTTGGCGATTGCGCTGATCCTGTTGATGACGATGGGGTTAACCTATTTTATGAGTACGACCCTTGCCCAGGCTGTGGAGCCATTGGTCGCCGAGGCACTGGTTCCGACCCCCGCGCTGCCCTTTTACCCTACGCCGACCAACACGCCGCTCTCTGTGACGCCTACGCCCACGCGCACTGCCACGCCGATAGGGGCTGAACTGGCTGCGCCGGATGGGAGCGCAACACCAGAGCCGGATGAGGAAGTGGCCCCAGGCGAAGGAGAAGAAACGCCACAACCTGTGGTTGAAGAAACGCCGACGCCGACACCTGTACCGGCCCCTGTGGTGGTTGCGCCCAACTGTCCCGATCAACGGTCGCTTTTAATTCGGCCCGGCGAGAATGAGGTAGTGAGCGGCGATCTCAATATCATCGGCTCCGCCACCCATGAAAATTTCCAGTATTTTAAGATAGAGGCTGCACCAGGGGCCAACGCAAGTGGTGGTTGGCAGCATGTGGGGGACGGGACTGCACCCGTCGTCAGCAATTTTCTGACGACGATCAACACCAGAAATCTCAGCAACGGTCCCTGGACACTACGTTTAGTTGTCGTGGACATGACCGGCAATTTCCCGCCACCCTGCCAGGTAACAGTCACTGTGCAGAATTGATGCTCCAAGACAAAGCGCGTCTCTCTACTCTGATCTTCATCGGTATTCTGGCCGTCGTCGCCCTGATCATTGCGTATAATGCGGGGCAGTCGCGCGGCCGGTTGCGCGTGCGCGAAGAACTGCTCACGGTGCAGTCCGAAATGATGGCGATTCTTTCGGCGACACCGACGCCCACGCCGATCCCGTTGATTCCCACCAATACACCGACACCGACCTTTACAGCCTCGCCCAGCCCGACGCCCACACCGACCCTGACCCCCACTCCCACGCTTAGCCCAACGCCGACCACTACGCCTGCGTCACCGGAGGAGTGGGCCAACCGCTATCGCCTCTTAGCAGAGGCAGGGCTGAATAGCTCGGCCCTGGTTGGATTTTCCAGCGAACAGGCAGAAACCTTGCTGCGTGGTTTGGCCCAACAGCAGAGATTGGCCTTTGTACCGGCGTCCTATTACGAATTGACTGAGTCACCCTGGGCCGCATTGGTTTCGCCGCGCACTCCACAAGGCCAAGTGCTGCCCATGCTGCTCTGGCGCGAGCCCAATGACCAAAACCGCGTGCGCGGCCAACTTCTGCACAGCGAATTGGCCGGGGATGGTGATGCCTCCCAATTGCAAGCGCTGGCCGCGGGCGTGCGCTTTGGAACGCTGCGCCAGGACTTTATGGGGCGGCAGCACTTACTGATTGTCGAACGGGCTGATTTTACACCGGAACTCAATGTTTATGTGCTCTACCAGCCGCAGCCTGGACAGGATTTTGTTTTGCTCTGGAGCAGCCGGAGTGATCCGCTCTGGTCTGTGGAGTCCGCAGGCAGCCGCATTGAGGTCGTGGAGGTCGAGGGCGCGCTCTTGCCGGATTTGGCAGTGCGCGCATCGTTGGGTGATGCGAACGAACTGCGCCGGCGGTTGGCTGCGCCCAACATCATTCTGGAGCAAGCGCCATTTGCCCGCCAATGGGCGGATACGCGCTGGCGTTTTGTGGCAGAGGAGAATGTGGCGGAGTTTGGTGGCGCGGTCCATGCGGGCTATAACTTGCAGGATGCGACGCTGAGTGCCACCCCTCTCACAACGCTTGCCTATCTGCTGCAATATCTACGCACGCAAAATCTGAGCGAAGCCAGCAACTATGCCACGCGGCTGGATCTGCTCCAGCAAGCCTTTGATCTGGGATTGAGCCAACCGGGGATCTGGTTGGCCTATTATGTGGATGAGAGCAACAATCCGGTGTGGGGCAACGGCACGACCAACCGCATCCGCTTCTTTGACAATGCCAATCGCGCGCGCAGCTTTACCGCGCTCTTTGAAAGCGATGCCGATGGGGATTTCCGGGTGGCTGCCATCGAAGCCGCTCCCGCCTATGAGCCAAGAGATCTGGTGACGCCCGCGCCGCCGCTGCCAGAGGAGACAGGCGCGATCCAGGCATCCGTTGGTGAGCCTGCGGCTGAATCTGGCGGCGAAAGTGACGGTACGGCTACACCAACACCGACGCTGACGACGACACCGACCTTTACCGCGTCACCCACCACGCCGCCCACGGAGACGGCGACCCCTGAGCCGACTTTTACGCCGACACCGACCTTTACCGCGTCGCCGACAGCCGCGCCCACCCAACCCCCGACGGAGACCCCGACGCCCGCGCCGACGGAGACGGAGACGCCGCTGCCCACCGACACGCCGAATCCCTATCCAATTCCGGCGATTCCCACCGACCAGGCTCCCTTAGCGCGGGCGATTGTTTTCCGCTCACCCTCGAATTTACGTGCCGGGCCATCGGTTGATTATCCCAGCCTAGCGGCGCTCAACTATGGCGTGCCTGTGGACCTCTTTGGCATTACCGAGGCGGGCGACTGGATTCTGCTGCGTATCAATGCGCCAGGCGACCCACAGGATGGGGTGATCGGTTGGATGGCGGCTGACCTCTTGCAGGTGACGGGGGATTTGGCCTTCCTGCCCCGCCATCATGCCGACGGCACGCCGCTCATTCCGCCTACGCCAACTTATACCCCCACGCCAGGCACTCCCACTGCCACCGCGACGCCGACCGACATTCCCACGCCGGTGGTGCAGGAGCCGCTGCCACAGCCCGTGGCGGAGGTGGTTGCACCGCAGCCCGAAGCCGGAGAGCAACTGCTGTTGGTGTCGGGCGAGCGCATTCCGGCAGACCCCTTCAACCCCATTGCCGTGGCGCGTCCCGATGGGCAAGCAGGCACGTTGGCAGTGGACAGGGCTGTGGTGGAGATTTGGTCGGGACTCTTTGGCGACTTCCCCGGACGTTGGATTGCGGCTCCGGCGGAACTGCTCTGGCCTGGGACACAACTCTATGTGACGGGAAGCCCTGCACCGGATGATCCCGCGCGTTTGGTGGCGACGAGCGTGCGGATTGCCGCCGCACCTGTACAGGAGCGGGCGCGGCTGCTGTCGATGCCCGATCTGGCGAGCGCTGTGGCAGAAGGGCGCGCGGTTGCCATGTTGGGCAGCCGGGAGGAGACAGGCGTCTATCTGTTGGAGACAGGAGGCACGCTGCGCCAGCTCTACACGGACGAGAAGGAAACGAGTTGGGCAGGCAGCGATCCCGCCGCGGGCATCGTGGTCAGCACGCAGGATGCACCCACCGGCACCAATCGCTTTAGCTGGGTACGCGGCGATGGCATTGGCGTGCAGATTTTTGCCCAGCCCTTCCATTCGCTGCGTGGAGTGGTCGCCGATCTGTTGGGCGGCTTGTGGTGGATTGAAACGCCCCAGGCCGATCTAGATCAGTGGCAGCTTTGGCACTATGACCCTGCCACTGGCGACGTGAGTTTGCAACTGCGCGGCACTGGCGAGGTGCTGCGCTCCGGCAGTGGGGTGGTGCGTTCCGGTTTGACGCCGCTGCTGATTGCTGCTTACCCCAATTTTGATGCAGAGCAGGGCCGGGTCAGCGAGGTTACGCTGGTGATGGACACGCTGGATCGCTCGACGCAGGCGCTCTATATGGGTGTCTTCCGTTTGACGGTGCGTTTGGCTCCCGATCAGCTCGGCGAGGTCAGCGGCATGGCGCAATTGCTCTTGACACCAGAGAGCTATCGCGGCCCCTTGCAGATCAGCCCCGACCGTTCCAAGCTGGGCTATTTTGTCTTTGAACCCAACCATCCGTCCCTCACATCGGGCTTTATTCGCCCCGCCAACATGCTGCGTGTGCTGACGCTGGAAGGGCGCGGCACAAGCACGATTCGCACGGTCTATGTCACTGAGAATCGCTTTGAGTTTCTCGCGCCCAATTTGGCATGGCAGGGCAACGACCGCTTGGTGATTGCGCGCAGCCGTTTTGCCCCTGGCGATACCTTTGGCATTGAACGCTTTGGCGTCGTACAAGTGCAGCTTCCACCCGCCGACCAACCGGCAGGTACGGTGACAATCCGCAGCTATCTCTTTCCAATCCAACGAGAACTGCGCGACTATAGCACTTGTCAGGATGGACAATATACGCTGACGATTGCCGAGTTGGAAGATGGCAACCTGGAATTGGCGCGCTGGGATGGTGGCGAACGACCCCAGGCCGTCTTTTTGCTGCCTGCCAGTATGAGCCGCGCCTTCCTCTGCTGGCAAGCGCCGGATTCGCTTGTGTCGAATTGATAGCGCGCAGAGCGGGGCGACACAGCGGGCGGCCCCTATGGGAAAACTGCGTAGATCATGGATGATTTAGCACTGCCGGTCTGGCCCCAGGATTGGGTCTATTTTGCAGACGCGCGCGATGGGGCGCTGGCATTGGCCGCGGGGCTGCTCCTCATCCTGCTGATCATCTGGTGGCGACAGCAGACGCGCTATTGGTTTCGCGTGGTGGTGGGAACGTTGCTGGCGGCGCTGCTGCTCTGTTTGGGCAGCTATTACTTTTTTGTGGTGCCGCCCCACTATGCGAGCTGCCCGCCGGGTTGTACAGGCTGGCGCGGTTTTCCGCTGCCGGTGGCGCGCATCGCCCTCGATGGCGTATCGCGCGTCTTTCCCCTCGATTTCCTGCTCAATCTCCTGATGCTCTGGCTGCTGTGGTTGGGGAGCAGCTTGGTTTGGCGCTTGGCCGCGACGGCGATCCGCTGGGAAAATCGCACCTGGCGTTCCAAGTTGCTGTTTACGCTATTGTTGGTGCTGCTGCCGTGGGCGATGATGCCGCGCATCCTCAACCCACCCCAACCGCGCGCCGCTGGCGAAGATCTGCGCCTCGCCGTGAATGCGCGCCGCTCGGCAGAATTTACCTATCGCATCACTGGCATTTGGGTGCAGCGTTTGGCGCTGGAGGACATCCGTCGTTCTGCCGCCACGCGTGACCCGGACACGCTCTTTGGCGAAACGGTCGTCAACGAGGTCTGTTTGCGCGGCTACACCTACTTTTACATGCCCTGGCGGCGCTATCGCATTACCCTCGACCCCAGCGGGGTGACAGCCTTGCAGTTGGCGGAGGTTCCGCTCGATGGCTCCTGCTGGGAGTAATTGACCCTGTTGGGGTGTAATTGACAAAGTCGCTGGAAGTGCGTACCATTTTCGGTAGCCCAAGTATGATTCGCATACCAAGAGATAGACAGGAGAATGTCCTATGCCCCGTCTGAGCCCAGAGCAGGTAGCCCAATTTGAGGAGCAAGGCTATCTGGTCGTTGAGCAGCTTTTTGATCCCGTGGCCGATCTTGATCCAATTATCGAAGAATACAAGGGTGTGCTGGAGCGGCTGGCGCACGATCTCTATGAGAAGGGTGAGATCACCTCGCTCTATAACGAGCTGCCCTTTGGTGAGCGGCTGATCCGTATCTATCAAGAGAGCGGCAAGGTTCATGCTCAATATTTCGACTTCTCGCTGCCCCAGGGGAATGTGAAGTTTGATACGCCGATGTGGGTGGGCCGCGCAGTCTTTAGCGCGATGAGCAATCCCCGCCTCTTGGATGCCGTTGAGTCGATCATTGGGCCGGAGATCTATTCAAACCCTGTGCAGCATGTCCGTATCAAGCCGCCGGAGCATTTAACGCCGCGCGATGAAAATGGCAATCTGCAACTTGGTGCGACCCCCTGGCACCAGGACAATGGCGTGGTGCTGCCGGAGGCCGACGAAACCGATATGCTCACGGTCTGGTTCCCACTGCTAGATGCGCCGGTTGAGGCGGGGCCTTTGCAGGTGATCCCCTACAGCCATCGTGATGGGCTGCGTACCCACTGCCCTGGGGGTGTGGGTGGCTTGGCGATTCCCGACCAGTTGCTGGAGATGGATCAGGCAATCCCGGTTCCACTCAAGCGGGGGGATGTGCTCTTTCTGACCAAGCGCACCTGCCATTCTTCCCTCTCCAATGTGAGCGACAATATCCGCTGGAGCTTTGACCTGCGCTATAACCCCATCGGTCAAGCCACGGGGCGCGGTGCATTCCCCGGTTTTGTGGCGCGCAGCCACGCACACCCGGAGACTGAGTTGCACGATGCGGACGCGTGGGCAGACCTTTGGCGCGCAACGCGCAAGCGCATGGCGGAAGAGAATTCAAACGAACGCTTCAATCGCTGGGACAGCCGGGCGCTGGTCTGCGCGTAGGAGACTCGCGACTTCATGATCAATTTTATGGTTTGATGTACCGCAGTGGCGAGGCCGCCGGACGGTAAACGGGAGCCCTCTGGGCGCGGCTACTTAGCAACGCCCCCTAAACGGAGCTTACCAGACCACGAAATACACTGTAGTCGTAACCATCCTCCCGGAAGCTCAGAAGCTTCCGGGAGGGTTACTGCTGCTTTCTCCTCGATGCCCTACCTCGCGCGTCACCTCACCCGTTGTCTCACTCGTTGCCCACATAGTGGAACTCTAGCAGCGCGCCCGGATATTCGAGCACGCTTGTGGGCAGGCCGAAGGAGCCTTGCGTGATGTTGCCGCTGTCGGTAATGA
Organism: Caldilineaceae bacterium; assembly: GCA_020846635.1. Classification (GTDB taxonomy): domain Bacteria; phylum Chloroflexota; class Anaerolineae; order Caldilineales; family Caldilineaceae; genus QEUY01. The sequence continues at coordinate 244,699 of JADLDO010000041.1, read as the reverse complement.
CATAGAAGCTGCTGCCATCGGCGCTGATCAAGACGTCACGGTAGCGGTTGATTGTCTTGAAAAGCTGCTCTGCTTCCCCGACAACCGCTGTGCCGTCCTCGTTTAGCTCCAAGCGCCAGACCGCGCCGCTCTTGAGGGCTGTGACCAGCAGCGAGGTTGACCACCCTGGGCCTGCATCGGTCGGGGCCGAATAGACCGAGAGCCCGGTGGGTGCAACCGTGGGCCAACACATATTGAAGTTCGGCGCACAGATGTCGGGCTGGAAGTCGTGATCATTCGGAGCAGTGCCAAAGGTGTAGATGGGCGGCACAAAGTTCGGGTCGCTCCACTCGCTTTCCTGCTGCACCGGCACAGAGTCGGGAATTTGGAAATTGCTGAAGGTCAGGCTCGCACAATCGGCGGCTGCCGACCAGTTGCCATAGACATATGCCTGGTCATCCTGATAACCGACGACATTGGGCCAGCCATAGTTCATGCCTGGTAGGATCAGATTCACTTCGTCGTCGGTCTTGGGGCCATGTTCGCTGGCATAGAGTTGGTTGTTGGGGCCAAGTGCAAGCCCCTGGACGTTGCGATGACCGTAGGAGTAGATGTGGCTTTGCACGCCGTTGATGGTCGGGTTATCCGTGGGGATTGATCCATCCAAGTTAAGACGCAGGATTTTGCCCGCGTACTTGGTATAGTCACCCGCACTCACTTCCTCGGCAGTGGGCAGCTCTTGGGCGCGGATCGGCAGGCAGAAACGGTCAAACTGGTTATTGCCCTGGTCGCCAATCGAGTAAAAGAGCGTGTTGTCAGGAGCAAAGACGAATTTCGCGGAATTGTGATCGTTGCTGCCGGGCAGCCCTGTCAGAATGTCTACCGGGTCAATCAGGATCTGATTTTCAGGGTCATAGGTGTAGCGTACAATCTTGACGCGGCGAAATTCCAAAGCAGCGCTCGCATCAGTGGGATCCTCAGCCGCGGGGCCTTCGTTACCGGTCTGCCCGCCCGGCTGGTCTTCCGCTGCTGGCCCCTGCTCATTACTGCCTTCGGTGCCGGTAAGCGCTTGCGACTCGCCAACGTTTGAGGTGCCCGTTGTCGCTTCCGTACTTGTCATCATCCCCGTATCCGTCATCACACCTGTATCCGTCATTACCCCCGTGGCAGCGCCTGCGGCTGTTCCTCCTTCAGCGCCCATGTCAGGAATATAGGTGTAGGAAAGATAGACATAGTCATTGCCTGTGCCTTGCATCAGTTCGGGATGGAAAACCATGCCAAGCAGGCCATCTTGTCCTGCGCTCTGGTATGCCTCCCAAATTGTGGCGGCAACACGCTGCTCGCCTGTATTCGGATCAATGCGTGTTACGCGTTTGCCAACCCGTTCGGTGACCCAGATAAAACCATCGGGGCCTTGCAGCACCTCCAGGGGCCACTCCAGCCCGGATGTGATAGGACGCAGCGCAAAGCCATCTTCGGACTGGCCTGGGGGAATTGTCTGTGCGAGTGTCGGATTCGCTTCTTGTTGAACGGGTGCAGAGGGTAAAGCAAGTTCTTGCAGATCGCCACGGGCCATGCCATATACATAGTACGTATATGACACCACTCCTATCAGTCCTAGCACAAAAAGCATCCCGCCAACTTTCAGGACGTGCTTAAGCATGTCGCCTCCTTTGCAGACCATGCCAAAATAGAAGCGGTATGTACGGGTGCAAGGCGAAATGCTGGATAATGTTTGAGGTTTTAGGCGCCTGCTCTTACCTAGAGATCACCCGGGGTATGCAAGCTAGGTGAATGCACTCTCATACCGCCACACAGTAACCATGCGGCAGCCTCGACTACAATATCCATTAGAGCCAAAGATCAGAGGGAGCCACCTAGTGACGATAGCACTGTTCAATTCTCTGCACAAGGAGTCGCGGTGTATGTTCCACGATACATTTATTGGCAAAATAAACCACGTCAACTGATAAAGAAGCCGACCAGGGCTGAAGCGAGAATCCCTTCTTGGGTGCGGCTACGTAACAACGCGCCCAAGAAGGGGCTCCCATTTGCCGTTCGGCGACTGTTGCTCTACCAGGGCACTTGAATGTCCAGGTACTCGGCAATTCCCTCCAACCTCTCGCGGTGTTGGGGGCCGACGGGGATGCCCTGGGCGCGGTAGTCGCTGTCGCGCTGCGCCTCGATGGCACCGGGCAGCAGGCTTTCGGAATAGCCCTCGATTGGCTCCAACTTGGCAATGTTCTGGATATATTCGTCCATCTCTGCCTTGAATTGCTCTGGCGAGATAAAGAGATCGATTCGGAAGGCGATGGCGAGTGACCCCTGGTTGGCCCCTTCCCAGGTGCGCGGGGAGCGCTTCGTGTCAAAAGGCACGCCCGCCAGAAAGCCACCCCATGATTGGCAGATGGCCCCCAATCCCACGGAGCGGAAGACAACCGCCGGGGCGATGCGTTCGATCTCCTGGCGGTGGGGCGAACTGACATACATGTCATGGATGGCGCCGAAGTCCAGGATCATCGATTGTTCGCTGTTGGCGGGCGAGAGGAAGGAGTGGGGCGAGCCACCGGCGGCGGTGACATAAGGCGCGCCTTCTTCAAGCAGCAGTTGATGACCGGAGGTGACATAGCCCAACAGGTCATGGCCCAACATGAGGCGCGTGTAGATGCCCGCCGCGCCAAAGTGACCGTGGTTGCGCGATTGGCCGATGGCTATGCCTTGCTGCTTGGCCTTTTCGATAGTTGCCAATGTTGATTTGTAGGCCGCAAAATAGCCCAACCCGCCATCGCCATCATAGATGGTGCTGACAGGCGTCTCTTTGGCGATGTGGACATTGGGTGTGGGGTTGAGGATGCCCTCGCGCATGAGCCGCGCATAGGTGGCGATCTGCTGGGTGCCGTGGCTAACGACCCCGCGCAGGTCGTTATCGGTGAGCAGTTGGGCCAAGAGCGCGGCATCGGCTGGAGGCATGTTGACGGTCAGACAGGCACGCTCCACAAACTGATAGAGATCGGTATGGGGTACGCGGATAAACTCGGTTGGCGGTACATTCATGGCGCTTTTTCTTCCCAGAGGCAAGATGAGAATTCGTCTGTTTTGATGGATGACAGGTATGATCCTTTGAACCACTGGATCAGCCCTGCTGTTTGGGCACTCTACCATCAACTCGCTTCATTTTCAAAGCAACCCTAGACCTCTATGCCTCTAACCCTTTCAGAAGTCTTTACGCACCCTCATCGTGTCACCTATCCGCTCGACCTGCCCGGCGTGGGAGCCGCTTGGCTCCGCCCTCTGCAATTCGACGACGTGGATGGGCTCACGACGTTCCTGAGTGGCTTATCTCCCCAAACACGAAGATTTAGCCTCTTTCCCAGTTATGATCGGAAGGGCGCTCAAGGGCTGTGTGAGGCGATTAACCGCTATGACAAACTGCGCTTTGTCGTAGAGCTCTCCCCCTCGAAGGTGCTCATTGGACTTTTTGAGTTTAGCTTTGGTATTCCTGAAGGGGATCTGCAACGATTCGCCCGCTATGGCGTGCATTTGGACGAAGACAATGATTGCCGCTTTGGCCCCACGTTGGCGGATGCGTATCAGGATCAACGGATCGGGAGCATTGCCTTTCCCCACTTGGTGGATGTTGCTACAAGGTTTGGCAAAAAGCGCATCATCCTCTGGGGAGGCGTCCTGGGTGACAATGCAAGAGCCATCCGTTTTTATGAGAAGCAGGGCTTCCGTCAAACCGGGACGTTTGTAGACCATGAGGGGCTACAAGTTTGTGACATGATCCTTAGGCTGGCAGAACAAAAGTGAAAGCGCAGGAGTTCCCTCGCAGGCTCTACCTGATTTGGCAAGATGTATTGAGTCTCAGCAGTTTCTTTGCAATACTTCTCAGAAAATTTTAATCTTGGGGCCATTGACATCTGCTAGAGCGGCGCGATAATGGATAGTGCCCTCAATTTCGTTTGACTTTCAAGTTCATTGGCATTTGAAGCCAATATTGAGCATTGTATTGAATCTAGATACTCCAGCCGCTACTGCCTCGTTTACTCCTCATCAAACCCGAAGTAACGACTGCTGTTGAATTCTTTCTGAGTCCATCTTATGGGCGTATCCCGTGACTGACCGTGGCGGCTATTTACCTTGCGATTTCGCCACGGCAGCTTGCGTTTGTTGATCTGGAAAGGAGCAACAATATGCGTTATCTTGTCGCTTGTTTGGTCTGTTCGGTCTTGCTGCTGGCTGGTTGTGCAACCACACCGGCAGCTCCAGCCGCCCCGGTTGCACCCGCTGCCACGAATACGCCGGAGGCAGCCGTTACGCCTACGGAGGAGGCAGCCCCCACGGAAGAGGTCGCTCCCTCGGAAGAGGTGACTTCCACCGAAGAGATGACTTCTACTGAGGAAATGACCTCGACGGAAGGGATGACTCCGACGGGAGAGATGACCAGCACCGAGGAAATGACCAGTACGGAGGGCATGACAGAGACCGCGGGGGCAAGCAGCATGGTCGATGTTTCCCTGGTTGATGGGAAAATTGAGATGCCTTTGCAGGTTGCCGCCGGTTCAGTCACCTTCAATGTCACCAACAACGGCACGAAAGAACATGGCTTTGATATCGAGGGGCAGGACGTTGAAGAGGAAATCGAAGGGAACCTGCAACCCGGCGACTCGGGCAGCTTAACGGTTGACCTGGTGCCTGGCGAATACCGCGTCTATTGCCCGGTAGACGATCATGCCGCTATGGGTATGGAGGTGATGATCACAGTTGAATAGCCGCCGCCCACTGTGGCTTTTGCTGGATGAGTGACTTCATTTTTACCGTATGTTCTGAACCCGCTAGCCACGGCTGGCGGGTTTTCTTTTGGGAGCGTTCCCTTCCTCTGCATCCATCGTCTATCTCTATAAGTCCTGCGGTCAGATCGATGAAGTGCGGGATGTGTAAATTCTAAGCATTTGAAAATAGGGAGATAAAGGCGATGGATTGGTTGAGGCGTACCGGCGTCCGCTGGCTACTCGTCGGCATTTGGACGCTTAGCCTGTTGAGCCTGGCCTACCCAGCCAGGGCACAGGCGCGGAATGACGAGGGGAATATTCACATTGTGGCGGCGGGTCAAACGCTGAACCAGATTGCCCAGCAATATGGCACGGACGTGAAGAGCATGCTGCAACTAAATGATCTCGCCAACCCCGATCTACTCTATGTAGGTCAACAGTTAGTGGTGGCAGGGAGGAGGTATCAAGAGCAGCCTAGATGGGAGGATGCAGAGCCGCAGCCCGCAGCACGCAACGAGCGCCCTGCCGATGTCAGTTGGGAGCCGCAGACTTCGCAGGAGAGTTACCGGCGCGCAGGCATGGCCTGGGAGCCGGAGCCTTCAGGGGGGAGTGACCGACAGGACTCCGACCGTCGCGCGGGGGTGAGTTGGGAACCGCAGCGTTCGGAAAGCAGTGGTCGCCCGGCAGGCACTAGCTGGGAGCCAGAGCCTTCGGAACGTACTGGCGGCCCGGCGGGAACCAGTTGGGAGCCTCAGCCCAGGCCAGGTGTGGGCCGGGAGGTGGAAGCCAGCGGGGAGAAGTGGATCGATATCGACTTGAGCGATCAACTATTGACTGCCTATCAAGGCGATACCGCTGTGCGCTACTTTACGATCTCGTCCGGCAAGTCGAGTACGCCAACCGTCACAGGCAGTTTCCGCATCTACTCGCGGACTGAATTGCAGGATATGTCTGGGGGCAGCAAGGCGGCGGGCGACTATTACTTCCAGCCTGATGTGCCGTGGGTGCAGTATTTCTACCAGGATTATGCGATCCACGGGGCCTATTGGCATAATCGGTTTGGAACACCCGTAGGACATGGGTGCATTAATATGCGTGTGGAGGAGTCGCGCTGGCTCTATGAATGGACAGGGACGACCGGCGCGCGCGTAGAAGTGCATCAGTAATGAAGGGAGGAGGGATGAATTGGCAGAAGCAGAACCCTTCCCGCGCCGGAAACCCCTCCCTAACCCTCCCCAGGTTGGGGAGGGAACAGTGATCTCGTAGACGGCAATCCGGCTCTGTCCAGTTTGTCGAGACGCGATCCGTTGACCGCGGCGATCCGCTCCCTCCCCAAACTGGGGGGCTGGGGTGGGGTCCCTGCCCTTCATCCCTCCTCCTTCATCCCTCATCCTTTTGAAAGGAATCAGCGTATGTCGCTGCCCCAGGATTATGTGGAACGGGTCTATGCCGGGGTGCTTGGCAAGATCATCGGCGTCTATTTGGGTAGGCCCTTTGAGGGGTGGAGCCATGAGCGTATTCAGCGGGAGTTGGGCGAGGTTCACTATTACGTCCACGAAAAATTGGGCGTGCCCTTGATTGTGACCGATGACGACATCTCTGGTACTTTTACCTTTTTGCGCGCCGTGCCCGACTATGGCAATTCACTCGACCTGACTCCTGCACAGATTGGGCAAAGCTGGCTTAACTATCTGATCGAGCGGCGCACAATCCTCTGGTGGGGCGGGCTGGGAAATTCCACCGAACACACTGCCTATATGCGCCTCAAGCAGGGCATCCCCGCGCCGCAAAGCGGTTCGATTGCGCTCAACGGCAAGGTGGTTGCCGAGCAGATCGGCGCGCAGATCTTTATTGATGGTTGGGCGATGGTTGCGCCCGGCGACCCGGCGTTGGCTGTTGACTTGGCGCGGCGTGCGGGCAGCGTGAGCCATGACGGTGAGGCGATCTATGGCGCGCAGGTGCTGGCGGCGCTGGAGTCTTTGGCCTTTGTCGAATCGGACATTGACAAGCTGCTCGACAGCGCGGTGCAGTTCATCCCCCATGACTCGGTGATCTACCGCATGATCGGGGACATTCGCGGCTGGCATGCAAACGAGCCGGATTGGCGCAAGACACGCGAGCAGATCGCCGCCCGCTATGGCTATGACAAGTATGGCGGCAACTGCCACATGGTTCCCAACCATGCCCTGATCATCCACGCGCTGCTCCACGGTGGCGGCGACTTCCAACGGTCGCTGATGATTGTCAACACTTGCGGCTGGGATACTGACTGCAATTCGGGCAACCTGGGCTGTTTGCTCGGCATCCGCAATGGGCTGGCAGGGCTTGACCTGTCGGGGCCGGATTGGCGCGGGCCGGTGGCTGACCGCATGTATCTGCCCACTGCCGATGGCGGGCGCGCCATCACCGACGCGGTTCAAGAAACGTTTGAGGTTGTGAATATTGGGCGCGTACTCGCCGGTGAAGCGCCGCTAACGCCCAAAGAAGGGGCGCGCTTTCACTTCGAGCTGCCGGGTGCGGTGCAGGGCTTTCAGCCGGAGGAGAGCAGCGAGGTACGCGGGGTGGTCACGCTGGAAAATGTGATGGGACACAGCGAGCAGGGTGCGCGCAGCTTGGCGATTCACTATCGAGCGTTGGCTCCTGGGCGGGCGGCGCGGGCTGCGACGCCTCTCTTTACTCCTTCGGTGGAGGTGGCGCGCTACTTCTCCCAACGCGGCTATGCTCTGTTGGCTTCGCCTCTGCTCTACCCAGGGCAGCGGGTACGCGCGGCGGTGACGGCGGATGGAACGAATGTACTGCCTGTGCGCGCCAACCTCTATCTCCAGGTCTATGGGGAGAATGATGCGCTGACGCTGGTGCGCGGGCCGGAGGCTGACTTAACACCTGGCAGCCGCGAGCTTTTCGAGTGGACTGTGCCTGATTCGGGCGGCCTTCCCATCGCCTCTGTGGGCATCGAGGCGCGCAGCGATACCCACGCCAACGGCACGCTCTATCTGGACTATCTGACCTGGGAGGGTACGCCGCAGGTGACATTTCAACGTCCCGCAGCCGCGGGCGAGATGTGGCGTCATGCCTGGGTCAACGGCATTGACCAGTATGAACACCGTTGGCCCGAGTCCTTTCGCCTGGCGCAGAACGAGGGCCGCGGGCTGCTGATGACGGGTACGCGAGCATGGTGCGACTATACGGTGCAAGCGACGGTGCGCCCCCACCTGGTCAAGAGCGGCGGTATCGCCGCGCGCGTACAAGGGATGCGCCGCTTCTATGCGCTGCTGCTCTGTGCTGACGGCATGGTGCGGCTGGTCAAGGCGCTGGATGGCGACCAGGTGCTTGCCGAAGCGCCGCTAGACTGGCACTTTGGCGGCGATTACGATCTGCGTCTGACTGTGCAGGGGCAGATGATTGTGGGCTTTGTGGATGGCCGCGAGGTGGTACGCGTGATGGACAATGAGCGACCGCTGACAGGCGGGGGCATTGCGCTGGTGGTCGAAGAAGGGCGCATGGCAACGGAAGCGGTGCGGGTGGAATAACCCTCTCAGTGGCTCCACGTACCACAGCCAAAGGTCGTAAACCCGGCATCGCCTGGGGCAATCGTGATCACGGTCGGACTGATGCCGCTGGTGATGGTTCCGCTGAGTTCATGGCTGAAATTTGAGAGGCGCGCCCAATAGCAGGTGCCGTCCCCGTTGGCCTGATAGGTCCCCGGCGCAATGTGCTGGCCTACGGCATAAGTTCCATCCCCAAATTGGGTGGCGGGCGAGGCGGGGGCGGTGGCTGCAATAGGAAGCCATCGCCCACAGCCATTGGTGACAAAGCCTCTGTCGCTGGCGCTGATTGTGACAATGTCTGGGCCATAAATGCCGAGTGCAATAATGTCAGTTAATTCGCCACCGAACCCCCTCAGCCTCGCCCAATAGCAGACGCCGCTTCCACTCGAACGGTAGGTTCCCGCCTGTAGATCGGTCCCGACAATATATGTGCCGTCCCCAAAGCCTGTCCCCGACGTGCCTGTCGGTGATGGCGTCGGCGTTTGCGTGGGTTGCCGGGTTCCTGTAGGGGTGGGGGTGAGTGTCGTTACGACTGGCGTGCGCGTGGGGGAGGGTGTTGTGTTAGGGATGGCTGTCGGCTGGATTGTGCCCTGTGTGATAGACAGCCGTTGCCCCACATAGATAATTGAGTCCGTGAGGCCATTTGCCTGGATGATGGCTTCGACGGTCGTGCCATAGCGCCGGGCAATGGAGTAGAGCGTATCCCCGCGCACAACGGTGTAGAGGATGTTCCCGGCTGGCGGCACAGGGGATGACGCAATACGCAAACGTTGGCCCACATAGATGTAGGAGTTCGTGAGGCCATTCGCCTGGATAATGGCTTCAACGGTTGTCCCGTTGCGCCGAGCAATCGCATAGAGGGTATCCCCGCGCACGACTGTATAGAAGGTGTCCGTGGGAGATGGCGTCGAGACGGAACTGATCTGTAGGGTTTGGCCCACCCGAATCACGTCGCTGGTCAACCCATTCGTCGCCCGCAGCGCGTCCACGGTCGTATCATAACGACTGGCAATGGAATAGAGCGTATCGCCTGGCGCGACCACATGCGTGATCGTCGCCGCGAGCACGCGCGAGACAGGCGCGAGGGTCGCGGCGACAGCCGTGGCGGGAAGCAGTATCGCCAGCAAGATGAGGCCGGCAATGAATCGAGGCAATACGCGTGTCACTACTAAAACTCCAAAAGGCATACCGTTGGGCATGCGATTATTTAGTCAGAGTTGTCTATCCATAATGTTTCCACGATCTCATTCTGATTCCACAGATCGGGGTCACTTGACTGCACCTCTAGGACAAAATAGGCTGCACTTACTCTATCTCCCTTGGCGTTAAAGCTGATTGTGCCGGTAATTCCCGGATAATCTGTTGTGTGACGCACAGCCTCCGCAACCTGGGCACGCGTGGGCAGAACGCCCCCATTTGCTTCCAGGGTTCGGGCCACACCCTCTAGGCAGACACCGGTGGCATCATATCCTTCTGCCGCAAAGGGCTGGGCTTCTTCACCGAAGCGATCCGCATAATCCTGTGCGAATTCTTCGCTATCGGGATAGGCATCGACTGGTGCAGCCATGGTGGTATACGAGAGGCCAACAATGCCCTCGCCTCCTCGCGCTGCCGTATCCGAGCTATCCATGCCATCTGGCCCCATAAAGGCTGCCGTAACACCCGCGGCGCGGGCTTGCCCAAAGAAAGTACCGGCCTGATCATAGATGCCGCCAAAGTAGACCAGATCCGGCTGGGCAGCCAGGATCGGCTCAATGAGCGCGCTAAAATTCTCATACTCGTTGGTCTGGACAGATCCTAGCACCTCCATGTTGTTCCCCTCGGCAGCTTGGCGAAAGAATTCCGCAATTCTCTGACCATAGTCGTAGTTCTCATAGAGAATGTAGACGCTTTTTGCACCAAGATACTCCGACGCAAAGCGTTGCGCTGCGGCTCCCTGCACATCATCGCGACCAATGATACGATTGATCTCCGGATAGCCGGTATCTGTTACTTCGGGAAAGGTGTTGGCGGGCGAAACGACTGCCAGCCCCGCATCGTGGTACGTTTCCATGGAGGGAAGCAGCACGGCGCTATTCAGGTGCCCCACCATACACAGAATTGCCGGATCGGCCACAAGTTGCTTGGCGTTGGCGACACCAATGTCGCGATTTGACTGGTCGTCAAAAGGCACCAGTTCTACGGTCGCGCCCATCCTCGTCAGGTCGCCTGCCAACTGTTCAATCGCTAACTCCGCTCCATTCCGAATCGCTGTCCCCAAGAGAGATTGTGGGCCTGTTAATGGGCTTTGGGTCGCGACTTTCACGACAATGGGTGATGGCTCAACATCCGTGATGGGCGTGGAAGTCGATGAAGTAATCGGGGCAGTCGTAACAGGCGCAGTATCAGGCGCGGAAACATCAGACGTGGATTCATCAACGGGCAAGTCCCCCGGTGCATCCCTGACGACATTGGCGGATAGCCATTCTCCCGAATCAAGCTGATACCACTTGCCGTCGCTGCTTTGGGCAATAATCTCGATGCCCTGGCCTTTTTGTATCATGGACGTAGATTTACAGTCGGATGATGGACAGTCGCGTAGAAAAGTTGAGGTGTGAACCACAGGGCCAGCCAGGAAGGTGATCCCATTCGCAATTGTCTCCAGCAACGCCCAACCTTCTGGGGAAGTGTCAGGGTCACTTTCAAATTCTACTAACACAATCAGACAGGCGCTATCCTCCTCACACTGATAGTAGGCAAGGAGTTGTCGTATCGTGTCGCCTGCATCGCTGCGATATGTCATTTCCCAAAGAACGGCGGGCGCACCCTTGAATTGCTTCGATTCTGTCCGCTGCGCGTCTATCGCCTCTGCGTTTGGCGGCGTAAATTCCTCTGCAAATGCTTGCAAAGCCGCTTCGTCCCCTTGTAACTCAACAAGGTACTCAAGCGAATTGTCTATCGAAAAATAGAGAAATTGGCCCATTTGCAGGTTGATAGCCAGAGTCTCGACCGTGTCGGCCATTACAACCCAATCGGGTGCGCGCTGATAGGTGTACCTTTTCGTCTCTGACGTGACCGTCACCCAATCCGTAGTCGAAACAGCAGTCGAAACCGTAGCTGGAACCGCGGTTGAAACAGCCGTCGCTGTTGTCGCTTCATGAGCTGCAAGACCCACTTCTGTTTCCAGCCGTGACACGCGCGTTGCCAATGCCTGCGTAAGCGACGTTTGCTCGACGACCGCGGTTTCTAGTGCCGCCACTCGTCCGGCTAAAGCCGAAGCTTGTTGGGGTTGCGCCACTGGATTCGCTGCCAGACCCAAGACCGCTAAAAGCGCTATAGCGAACAGGAATGCAAGAGTGAGCAGGCGTATTTTAGACATGGTCTTCTCCAGAGAACAGAACAAGAGCCGAACCGAGAGCAGGTTGCGAACACGTTTCGTACCTCAAGCTTGCGATGGGTAATGATCTTCTGTTCTTTAGGTGCAGAAAGGGGAAGGAGTTGCGCCAGGCTTGCGTTGTGAGAATGTCCCCATTATAGCACAGTGGCAAGAGGGTGTTTCACCAATAACAGAAGCCCGAACGTCATTTGTCGTATTGCCCCACCTGAACAACTGCTGTACAATGCCAGTTGCTATGCAGTATGACTATATTTCGTCCCCAGCACTGTCACCACCCACTCTGTCGCTATGGGTGGCGATAGCCATTGTGCCTGCCCAATACACCCGCATCCCATAACCCAAAAAATTACGCCACCTAGATCCCCTTAACTATGAACGTATTCGACCTCCGCGATCGTTTGATTACAGATTATGCCCAATACATTCGCAGCTTTATTCATATCCAAGACGGGCGCATCCGGCAGAAGGTCCAGGATGAGCTAGAGCGCGGTCTACTTTGGCCAGAACCGCTTCTGCAGCTAAATCCGAACTTTGAGCCAGGGGCGTGGATCGATGATCTCGTCAAAGCGGGAACCCTCCATGAGGAATGTCGTCGCATCTTTCGGCTTAAGGAGGATGATAAGCCGGAACGGCCCCTGCGCCTCCACCGCCACCAGACGGACGCGGTCGAGGCAGCATCTTCCAGAGAAAGCTATGTGCTGACGACAGGAACCGGGTCGGGCAAGAGCCTCGCCTACATCGTGCCTATCGTCAACTATGTGCTCCAGCATGGCAGTGGCAAGGGGATTCGTGCCATCGTCGTCTACCCCATGAACGCGCTTGCCAACAGCCAGTATCAGGAGTTGGAAAAGTTCCTGCGTCGCGGCTATCCACCGGGCAAAGAAGCTGTTACCTTTGCGCGCTATACCGGGCAGGAGAAAGAGGCTGAGCGCAAAGAAATCCTGGCGAATCCTCCCGATATTCTGCTCACCAACTATGTCATGCTTGAGCTTATGCTGACACGAACTGACGAGCAACATATCGTAAATTCCGTACGCGGTCAGCTTCAGTTCTTGGTCTTGGATGAGTTGCACACCTACCGCGGGCGGCAAGGCGCAGATGTGGCGATGCTTGTGCGCCGCCTGCGCGATCTCTGTGAGAACTCGCAGCTACAGTGTGTGGGTACATCCGCAACCCTGGCGGGGGCCGGTAGTTTGGCAGAACAGAAGCAGCAAATTGCTGGCGTCGCAAGCCGCTTTTTTGGTGTCAGCGTCAAGCCGGAGCGTGTAATTGGGGAGACATTGCGGCGCGCGACCAGAGAACGCGATGAAAATGACCCACATTTTCGCCATGAGCTATGCACACGGCTCACCGGCCCAGCCATCGAGCCACCCAGTGACTATGATGCATTTATCAACGATCCTTTATCCAGTTGGATTGAGTCTACTTTTGGGCTAGCCGCAGAGCTCGAAAGCGGTCGCTTGCGCCGCGCCCAACCCACCGGCATTGGCGGCGAAGAGGGCGCGGCTGCCAGGCTGACCGCACTCACGGGTGTGGCCCCGGAGCATTGTGCGGCTGCACTGCAAGCAGGCTTGCTGGCAGGCTATCAAGTCGTGCATCCCGAAACGGGCTTCCCCGTCTTTGCCTTCCGTCTCCACCAGTTCATCAGTCGCGGGGATACCGTCTATGCGACCTTAGGCGAACCCAGCACCCGTTATATTACCACGCACGCCCAACAGTTTATGCCCAATAACCGTACACAGCGGCTGCTTCCTCTTGCCTTTTGCCGCGAGTGCGGGCAGGAATACTATATCGTGCAGCGCGTGAAAGAGGCCCAGTCCGGAGCAAGTGCCTATATTGCGCGCGAGTTCAGTGACCAGGCGGGCGCTGAAGGCGAGGAGACAGGCTTCCTCTATCGCAACCCTGACAATCCCTGGCCGGAACAGCTCGACCAGATGGTGGACCGGCTCCCGGAAGATTGGTGGGTTGCCGACCGCGCGCTCCCTACCCTGCGCCGCGACCGCCAAAAGGCGTTGCCTCAGCCACAACAGATCAACCCACTTGGCAAGATTGATCCAGGGGGTGATCTCTTCCATTTTATCAAGACACCCTTTGCCTTCTGTCTTAACTGTGGTGTTTCCTATGACCCGCGCCAACGCTCGGACTATGGAAAATTGGCCTCGCTCTCATCCGAAGGGCGCAGTACAGCCACCACGGTGTTAAGCCTGGCCGCGCTGCGTGCGCTTCGTCGGGATGAAACACTCGAACGCAAAGCGCGCAAACTGCTTAGTTTCACGGACAATCGCCAGGATGCCTCGCTGCAAGCCGGTCACTTTAATGACTTTGTCGAGGTAAGCCTGCTGCGCTCGGCCATTTACCAAGCGGTTCTCAATGCAGGGGATGAAGGTCTGACCGACGAATCGCTGCCCCTCAAGGTCTTTGCCGCGATCAATCTACCCTTTGAACTCTATGCTGTGGAGCCTGAACTGCTCTTTGCCGCGCGTCAGGAGACGGAACGGGCACTGCGCGAGGTGCTTGCCTATCGCGTCTATCAGGATTTGCGTCGCGGCTGGCGCGTCACTTCGCCTAATCTGGAGCAAGTGGGCCTGCTGCGCATCGAATACAAATCACTGGATGACCTCTGTGCCTACGAGGATCCTTGGAAAAAGCTCCACCCAGCACTTGCAGATGCTCTGCCGGAGACGCGCGCCAAAGTTGCCAAAACGCTGCTTGACTATCTGCGCCGCGAATTAGCGATCAAAGTTGACTACTTGCGGAGCGACTATCAGGAGACTATTCAACAGCGCAGCAGCCAACGTCTCAAGGAGCCGTGGGCGCTTGATGAGCAGGAGGTGCTGGCCTTCGCCAAGATTGCATTCCCGCGCAGCCGCACACCGCACGAAGTTCGCGAGAATCTGCATATTTCCGCACGCGGCGGCTTTGGCTCCTATCTGCGCCGCCCTGCCACGCTGCCTCACTATCGCGACAAGCTGTCACTGGAAGAGGCGCAAATGGTGATACGCGACCTCTTTGAGGCACTGCGCCTGGCCGGTCTGGTGGAACGAGTCACTGAGGAGAAAAAAGGAGGGGATGCAAAGGAAGTCCCTGGTTATCAGGTCCCTGCCTCCTCTCTTGTCTGGAAGGCCGGCGACACCAGCGAACCTTTCCACGACCCCATCCGTGTCCCCCAACCCTCGCGGCTGGGCCACCGTGTCAATCCCTTCTTTGCCGAATACTACCGCAGCATCGCCGCCACCCTCCAGGGCTATGAAGCGCGCGAGCATACGGCCCAAGTTCCAAGTGAACGGCGACAGGAACGCGAAGAGCGTTTCCGCAATGCCGATCTTCCTGTCCTCTACTGCTCGCCGACGATGGAGCTAGGCGTTGATATTGCCCAACTCAACGCCGTCAATCTGCGCAATGTGCCGCCCACGCCCGCGAATTATGCCCAGCGCAGTGGTCGCGCGGGGCGCAGCGGCCAACCGGCATTGGTCTTTACCTACTGCACCACCGGCAGCCCCCATGACCAATACTTCTTCCGGCGACCCCAGCAGATGGTTTCTGGCGTGGTGGCCCCGCCTCGGCTCGAATTGGCAAACGAAGACCTCTTACGCGCCCATGCCTATGCGGTCTGGCTGACCGAGTCGAAGATGTACCTGGGAACTTCGCTCAAAGACCTTTTGGACCTGACCGGGGAAAACCCCTCTCTTGCCATTCTGCCGGAGAAGCGTATCCATCTGGACTCAGAATCCACGCGCCGGCAGGCTGCCGCTCGGTTAGAACGCATCTTTCATACCATTGAAGGCGACCTGGCCGCGGCCAGTTGGTACACACCGGATTGGGTACAGCGCCAGCTTGACCATGTGGCCGACAATTTTGACCGCGCCTGCGAACGCTGGCGCAACCTCTATCGCTCGGCCATGCACCAGCGCGAAGTACACAATCGCATCATCGGCGACGCCTCACGCAGCCCGCAGGACAAAGATCAGGCGGCGCGGCTGCGGCGCGAGGCGGAAGACCAGATGCGCCTGCTTACTGAGAACAAGAACCTTGTCCAATCTGACTTCTACAGCTACCGCTACTTTGCCAGCGAGAGCTTTTTGCCGGGCTATAACTTCCCGCGCCTGCCCCTTTCTGCCTATATTCCTGGACGCAAGCGCGCGGGCGATGACGAGTATCTCAACCGGCCCCGCTTCCTGGCAATTTCAGAATTTGGCCCGCGCAGCATCATCTATCACGAAGGGTCGCGCTACATTGTCAATCGCGTGATCCTGCCTGTAGATGAGGGGGCCGATCGGGGGCCGGCAACGGGACAGGCCAAGCTCTGCCCGCGCTGCGGCTATCTTCATCCCATCATCGAAGGCGAATCCAACCCCGACCGCTGCGAGCAGTGCAACGCCTATCTAGATGGCGCTCTGCAGCCGCTCATGCGTATGCAAAACGTCACCACCAAGCGGCGCGACCGCATCAACTCCGACGAGGAAGAGCGCACGCGCATGGGCTATGAATTGCGTACAGGTGTGCGCTTTGGCCTGAAAGACCATGTTGCGCAAGTCCAGGCGGGCCAGGTTGTCAATGCCCAGGGCGAGCCGCTTTTTCAACTTACCTATGGTCATGCTGCCACCCTCTGGCGCATTAACATGGGCTGGCGGCGGCGCAAAGACCCGAATCTCAAAGGCTTCGTCCTCGACATTGAGCGCGGCTATTGGGAGCGCAACGAAGCGGCTGGTGAAGATGACCCGGACGACCCCAAGAGCAACTCCAAGATACGCGTGATTCCCTATGTCGATGACCGCCGCAACTGCTTGCTCATCGAGCCGG
The DNA here is from genome assembly GCA_020846635.1 of Caldilineaceae bacterium. Classification (GTDB taxonomy): domain Bacteria; phylum Chloroflexota; class Anaerolineae; order Caldilineales; family Caldilineaceae; genus QEUY01. The sequence goes on along the minus strand of JADLDO010000041.1, from coordinate 228,224 downwards.
CGATCGCGCTGTCGTACGAGCAAATGGCCTCGCTCCAACCCGCGCTGAAGAATGCCATCCAAGTACGCTATCAGCTTGAAGATAACGAACTGGCTGTAGAACCCTTGCCCAATGTAGATGAGCGCTGGCAGATCCTCCTCTATGAATCGGCGGAAGGGGGCGCGGGCGTCTTGCGCCAGCTCATCGAAGACCCCAACGCTCTGACCAGTGTGGCACGCCAGGCGCTCACCATCTGCCACTTTGACCCCGACACTGGCGAAGACCAACGCCGCGGCCTCAACAGCCGCGAAGATTGCGAAGCTGCCTGCTATGACTGCTTGATGAGCTATTCCAACCAGCCCGACCATCGCTTCCTGGATCGCATGCTGCTGCGCGATCTTTTGCTCCAACTGGCAGGGAGCCGCGTAGAGGCTAGCCCCTCCGCTCTCCCTCGTGCCGAGCATCTGCGCCGCCTCAAGGCAGAGTGTGACAGCGACCTGGAGCGCCAATGGCTGGACTTTATCGACCGTTACAACCTGCGCCTGCCCGACGAAGCGCAAAAGAGCTTTGCCACAGCCGGATCGCGCGTGGACTTCTACTACCGTGACCAGAACGCCGTGATCTTCATTGACGGCTCCTATCACGACTCGCCCGAGGCGCGCGCGAAAGACCAACAGACCGACGACAAACTGATATGGGAATTGAGCCTAGAGGTCGTGCGCTTCCATCACAGCGCCGACTGGCGCGCCATCTGCGCCGCCCACGCCCATATCTTTGGCAATCTACCACTTGAATAACAAGAAAGAAATCTTATGTCTTACGCAGTTGGTTCCCTCGTCAATGCGCGTGGCCGCGAATGGGTGGTGCTACCGGAAACCACTGACGATTTCCTCGTCGTGCGTCCGTTGGGTGGTACTGACTTGGAGCGCGCCGGCATCTATCTGCCGTTGGAAGGGGGCGATGTCACCCCTGCCCGATTTGAACACCCTGATCCCACCCAGCCCGGCGACTTTCGCTCTTGCCAGTTGCTGCGCGATGCTGTGCGCCTGGGGTTCCGCTCCAGCGCAGGCCCCTTCCGCTCCTTTGGGCGCATCAGCCTGGAGCCGCGGCCCTATCAACTTGTGCCACTGCTGATGGCGCTCAAGCTGGAGCCGGTGCGCCTGCTGATTGCCGACGATGTGGGCATCGGCAAGACCATCGAGGCGCTGCTCATTCTGCGTGAGCTGCTCGACCGCGGCGAGGTACAACGCTTTGCGGTGCTCTGCCCGCCCCATCTCGCCGAGCAGTGGCAGGATGAACTGCGCGATAAGTTTCACATCGACGCCGAACTTGTGCTGCCCTCCACAGTCAACCGGCTGGAGCGCAACACGGCCACCGGACAGTCGCTCTTTGATCTCTATCCCTATGTGATTGTCTCCACCGAATATATCAAATCCAGCCGCCATCGTGACGAATTTGTGCGCGCCTGTCCCGAACTGGTGATTGTGGACGAGGCGCACACCTGCGCCTTTTCTGCCGACAACCGCGGTGGGCGCCATCTGCGCCACCAACTGCTGCGCGAACTCAGCAAGAACGAGGCGCGCCACCTGATCCTGGTGACTGCTACGCCCCACAGTGGCAATGAGGGCGCGTTTCGTTCGCTGTTGGGCCTGCTGCGCCCAGATTTTGATGATCTGCCCGCAGATTTGAGCGGGAGCGAGCAGCAGCGCACCCGGCGCGAGATTGCAAACCATCTCGTCCAGCGGCGTCGCGCCGATGTGCGCGAGTTTATGGACGCGTCCACGCCCTTCCCTGTGCGCGAGGAGGCCGAGGAGAGCTACCGGCTCAGTGATGACTACCGACGCCTCTTTACCGCGCTGCTCGACTATGCCCAAGAACGTGTGTTGGACAAGAGCGGCGACCGTCGCAGCCAGCGCGTGCGCTGGTGGTCGGCGTTGGCCCTGCTGCGCAGTCTTGCCAGCAGCCCTGCCGCGGCCGCGGCCACGTTGCGCGCACGCTCCGCCACTGCCGAAACGCTTACCGCCGAAGAAGCCGACTTCATCGGCGAGCGCACCGTCCTCGACCTGGAGGAGACGGATGCCGCTGAAGTGATGGATGTCACACCGGGCGGTGTAGAAGAAGCCCCAGAAGAAGCCGCAGAAGAAACAACCGTCGAGCCGCGGCGTACGGGCCGCGAGCGGCTTTTGCGCCTGGCGCGCCGCGCCGAGGAACTGATGGGGCCGAAGCAGGATGCGAAGCTAGCAACCATGATCCGCCTCGTCAAGAAGCTGCTGGCGGATGGCTACAACCCCATCCTTTTCTGCCGCTTTATCGCGACCGCCGAATATGTCGCCGGTCAACTGGGCGCAGCCTTGCCCAAGAGCATCGAAGTGGCCTCGGTCACGGGCCTGCTATCGCCTGCCGAACGCCAACAGCGCGTCGAGGAATTAGCCGATCATACCCAGCGCGTCCTGGTGGCAACCGACTGTCTCAGCGAGGGCATTAACCTTCAGAACAGTTTCAACGCTGTCGTCCACTATGATCTAAGCTGGAACCCCACCCGCCACGAACAGCGTGAGGGCCGCGTGGATCGCTATGGACAGCCCAGCGCCACGGTGCGTACCCTCACCTACTATGGCGTTGACAACCAGATCGACGGCGTTGTGCTCGATGTGCTGCTGCGCAAGCATCGCAACATCCGCACTTCGCTCGGTATCTCGGTCCCTGTGCCCTCCAACACCAACGATGTTGTACAGGCGCTGCTTGAGGGGCTGATGCTGCGCGGCAGCCACCGCGAGAGCAGCCGCGGCCAACTCTCCTTTACCGAGCTTTCCGGCGACTTTGCCGCGGAGATCTACCGCGATTTGCACACGGAATGGGACAATGCCACCGAGCGCGAAAAGCGTTCACGCACGATCTTTGCACAGCAGACGATGGATGTCGGCGAGGTCGCCGCCGAGTGGCAAGCGATGGCGGCGGCGATTGGGGCCGGGGTCGATGTCGAACGCTTTGTACGCAACAGCGTCACTGCCCACGGTGGCTTTGTCAGCGCCAAGCGGGATGCGCTGGAGGTACACCTGCCCAATCAGGTAGCCTTGCGCGCTGCTGTGGGCGACCGTGAACAGTTCACGGCCCGTTTTGCCTTGCCCGTGGCGGATGATGTGCTCTATCTCGACCGCACCCACCCGATTGTCACCGGGCTGGCAACCCATCTGCTGGATTCGGCGCTCGACCCATTGATCGGTGGCGTGGCGCGCCGCTGTGGAGCCATTCGCACGCGCGCCGTAGGCCAACTGACCACGCTGCTGCTGCTGCGCTATCGTTATCACATCGTTACACGCCGGGGCAGCCAGACCATCCCCTTGCTCGCCGAAGAGTGCGAACTGGCAGGCTTCCGCGGCAACCCCAACGCGCCCTACTGGCTGGCGCCCGATGAAGCCGAGGCGCTGCTCCAGGCACAGCCTGACAGCAACATTGCGCCTGCCCAGGCGACGCAATTCCTGCGTCGCGTGCTCGACGCCATGCCCGCTTTGCAAAATGACCTGGATCAGCGCGTGATCCTGCGCGGCGAGGAACTGCTGACCGCGCACCAACGCGTGCGCAGCGCGGCGCGCCTAACGGGCGTGCGCCATACCATCGAACCACAACGCCCACCCGACCTGTTGGGCGTCTATCTGCTGCTGCCGGTGGGAGGGTAGACCATGCAAACCATCGCTCGATCCACTTTTACCGCCATTAAGACCGAAGGCGGCTTGCTTCCTGTCAACGTCTTGCAGCGCATTGCCGATGGCGCGGGACTCGACGGCTTGCGCCCCGACGACTATCACCTCTCCGGCGAGCGGCTCAATGAAGCCATCAGCCGCTCATGGAACCGCTGCCTGGGCGCATGGCGCGCCTTTCGCGACCAGAGCCGCAAGCTCGCCGAGAGCGACAGCGGCACCACCCTCACGCGCGAACGCTGGCTGCTGGTGCTCTTTGATGTGCTGGGCTATGGGCGCTTGCCCGCGGTGCGCGGCCTGCACATTGGCGACCACGCCTATCCCATCAGCCACCTCTGGCAGCAGACCCCCTTTCATCTTGTCAGCTTTCGCAACGGCCTCGAAAGCCGCAGCGAAGGGCAGAGCGCGGCGCGGCGCACCCCCCACAGTCTCATGCAGGAATTGCTCAACCGCAGCCAGGCGTATCAATGGGGCATCATTGCCAACGGGCTGCGGCTGCGCTTGCTGCGCGACAATGCCAGCCTCAGCCGCAGCGCCTATGTCGAGTTTGACCTCGAAGCGATCATGGAGGGGGAACTCTATGCCGAATTTTCGCTCTTTTGGCTGATCTGCCACCAGAGCCGCGTCGAGGATTTGCGCCAGACCAGCGACAGCGCCCCTGTCATTGCGGAGCGCAGCGAGGAATCCCCTTCCGGCGTGGATGCAGAAGCGGGGGAGGGGATTTCCCCCGCGGGAGCCCTCTGGGCGCAGAATGACGGAGAAGCCCCCGGCGGCTATGATTGCTGGCTGGAGCGGTGGAGCAAGGCCGCGGCAGAGCAGGGGACGCGCGTTCTCGATGAACTGCGTAAAGGAGTCGAGGAGGCGATTGTGGCGTTGGGCAGCGGCTTCCTGAGCCGCCTTTCGAATGGGCAGCCCGCCGCGCCCAGGTTGGCAGAGGCGCTGCGCAGCGGGCAGCTCTCCACCCAGGGCTATTACCAGCAGGTGCGCCGCCTGGTCTACCGGCTGCTCTTTCTGTTGGTTGCCGAAGACCGCGACCTGCTGCTGCTGCCGGGAACCGACCCGACCATGCGCCGCCGCTATCTCGACTTCTATTCGCTGGGGCGCATCCGCCAACTTGCTTCGGCTTCGCGCGGGGGGCCACACCCCGACCTCTATCGCCAGTTAGCCCAGTTGTTTGTGCTGCTGCGTACAGGCTATGCGCCGCTGGGGCTGCCGGGGTTGGGCAGCTATCTCTTTTCCGCCACCTCGACGCCCGACCTGGACGGGGCCGAACTCGCCAACCGCGATCTGCTCAAGGCGATCTTTGCCCTCTCCTTCACCGTCGAGAATGGCGTGCGCCGCGCAGTCGATTATCGCAACCTCGACACGGAAGAATTGGGCAGCGTCTATGAATCGCTCCTGGAGCTTCACCCCCAACTCGACATCAGCAGCGGCACATTCAGCCTTGTCACCGTCGCCGGTTCGGAGCGCAAGACCACCGGCTCCTATTACACCCCCACGGCGCTGGTCAATGAGCTGCTCAATTCGGCGTTGGAGCCGGTGATCGCCGACCGCTTGCGGCAGGCGCAGAAGGGGAGTGCGCCCGCAGAGGCCGCGCTGCTTTCGATCAAAGTGATCGATTTTGCCTGTGGCTCTGGGCATATGCTGATCGGCGCGGCGCGGCGGCTGGCGCTGCACCTGGCGCGTATCCGCTCTGGCGACGACGAGCCGGGGCCGCAGCTCATCCGCCATGCGCTGCGCGATGTTGTGCGCCACTGTATCTATGGCGTGGATGTGAATGCCACGTCGGTCGAGTTGTGCAAGGTGGCGCTGTGGATGGAGACGCTGGAGCCGGGCAAGCCGCTGGGCTTTTTGGATGCGAACATTCGCTGTGGCAACAGCCTGGTGGGTGTCACCAGTTTGGAGGATTTGGCGGAGGGCATCCCCGACGACGCCTTTACCGCCAAGAGCGGCGACGACCGCGCCACCATGACCGCGCTGCGCCGCCGCAACCGCCGCGAGGCCGAAGGGCAACTGCGGCTGCCCTATGAGTCGCCGGTGATCGAGAGCGCCGAAGACCTGGCGCGCTGGCGTGCGCGTGAAGCTGCCAGGCTGGCGCAGATCGGCGAAGAGGACACAGCGGCGATTGAAGCCAAGAGCGCGGCCTTTGCCGCCTATCTGGCTTCCGACAAGGTGGCGCGCGCCAAGCTCAAGGCCGACCTGTGGACAGCCGCCTTCTTTTGGCCTGTGGCTGCGGGCAATGCCGACCGCATCCTCGCGCCCACGCAGGGAGTCTTGCAGGAGATCGACCGCGGGCAGACGCCTGACCCTGCGCTGGTACAGGGGGTGCAGGCGTTGGCCCAGCGCCACAACTTCTTTCACTGGTCGCTGGAGTTTCCCGCGGTCTATTTGCAGGGTGGCTTTGATGTGATCCTGAGCAACCCGCCGTGGGAGCGCATCAAGCTTCAGGAAAAGGAGTGGTTTGCCACGCATGACCCTGCCATTGCCAACGCGCCCAATGCGGCGGCGCGGCGCAAGTTGATCGCTGCCCTGGCGCAGGAGAACCCCACGCTTGCCGCCGCATTTGAGAAGGACAAGCATGGCGCGGAGAGCGAAAGTCACTTTGTGCGCAGCAGCGCACGCTATCCGCTGTGTGGCCGCGGTGATGTCAACACCTATGCGATCTTTGCCGAACTTGCCTATCAGATGGTGCATCCAACTGGGCGCGCGGGCGTGATTGTGCCGACAGGCATTGCCACCGACGACACGACCAAGTATTACTTTCAGGAGATTATGGAGGAGGGCGCGCTGGCAAGCCTCTATGATTTTGAGAACCGCCGCGCCATCTTCCCCGGTGTGCATCGCTCCTATAAGTTCGCCCTGCTCACCCTCACCGGCGAAGATCGCCCCGCCAGCGCCGCCGAGTTTGTCTTTTTTGCGCTGGATGTGGCGGATTTGCAGGAGGAACAGCGCCGTTTCACCCTGACCGCGCAGGAGATCGCCCTGCTCAACCCCAACACGCGCACCGTCCCCATCTTCCGCTCACAGCGCGATGCGGAGTTGACGAAGGCGATCTATCGCCGCGTGCCGGTGCTGATCAAGAAGGGCGGAGACGCAGTGGGCGCGGAGGAAAATCCGTGGGGCATCAGCTTCCTACGCATGTTCGATATGTCCAACGACTCGCACCTCTTTCGCACGCGCACGCAGTTGGAGGGGGAGGGCTGGCGGCTGGAGGGCAATCGCTTTGTGTGCGAGGGTGAGGTGTACTTGCCACTGTATGAAGCAAAGATGTTCCACCACTACGATCACCGTTGGGCGACGTATGAGAATAACAGCTTTGGCGATTTGATGTTTGGAGATAGAGAGAATGCAAAGAAGCAGGCAACGCCGCGCTATTGGGTTCCTATCGAATCTTTGCCAGTAACAGGTCAGCTACTTGGATTTCGACGAGTCGCGCGTACGACTGACGAACGTACACTTATTGCCACGTTACTACCGGAAGTGGGTGCTTCTGATAGCATTTTCCTCATGTTAAGTTCGAGACAAAATACACAAAAGGCTGCCCTTTGTGGCGTGCTTAATTCATTCGTTTTTGACTATGTAGCGCGGCAAAAGATAGGCGGAATGAATGCCAACTTTTTTATAATTGAGCAACTTCCAGTTCTGCAACCTTCCAAGATATGCAATGCCATAAATTGGTTATTCCGATCTGAAGAACAAGCGTCAGTCGATGAAACATGGTTCTCAGTGCGCGTCCTCGAACTGACCTACACGGCGTGGGACTTGCAGCCCTTTGCCTGCGACTGCGGCTATGAGGGCCCGCCCTTTCGCTGGGACGAGGAGCGGCGCTTCCTGCTGCGCTGCGAACTCGACGCCGCCTACTTCCACCTCTACGGCATTGCCCGCGACGACGTGGAGTACATCCTGGAGACTTTCCCCATCGTCAAGCGCAAAGAGATCGCCGCGCATGGCTGCTATCGCACAAAGGAGACAATCCTGAGCATCTATGATGAGATGGCCGCGGCGATGGCGAGCGGCGGCACAAGTGCATACCAAACACGCCTCAACCCCCCGCCCGCCGATCCGCGCGTGGCGCACAGGGATGGAAGCAGCGCGTAGGGGAGCCTATTCGATCGGTACATCAATCACCACTGTTCGCCGACAGTCCGTTGTAAGGCTTCAGTAATTACAGGATCGTCCAGCCGAAAGCCGATGCTACGAAGTTCACGTAACACGGAGGATGCGGACGGGATCAAGCAGATCATCAGCTAACTGCAATAACAGGTATTCGTGATGGATCGAGCAAAGGACGATCAAGGGCGAGGCATTGAGTATCCAGCGCTCAGACACCTTTGACTTCCTCGACCAATCCATCGGCATCGACTTGAAATGGGCTTACATCAAATCACACAGGGGTAACAGGATGGTTCATCCATAACAAAAGCCCGTTGCAATCTAGATTGCAACGGGCTTTCTTGGCGATGGCTCCTCGGGATGGACTCGAACCAACAACATTCCGGTTAACAGCCGGATGCTCTGCCAATTGAGCTACCGAGGATCGGCGAGCCGCTTAACGTGACGGGTGTAGTATACGAATTTGACCGGGGGCTGTCAAATTTTACGGGCATTTGAACGACTCTATGTTCTTAGTCCCTACCCGACCTGCTACCCTACATGCTATCCTAAGTAGTCACGTAGCTTGCGGCTGCGCTGCGGGTGGCGCAGTTTGCGCAGGGCTTTGGCTTCGATCTGGCGCACGCGCTCGCGTGTCACTTCGAATTCCTTGCCTACATCTTCCAGCGTGCGTGTGACCCCATCTTCCAGGCCAAAACGCATGATCAGTACCTTGCGCTCGCGCTCGTTGAGCCCTTCGAGGATTTCGGTCATATGCTCTTTGAGCAGGCGGCGGCTGGCGCTATCGACCGGCCCCGGCACACTGTCATCCTCAATGAAGTCACCCAGGTAGCTGTTTTCCTCGTTGCCCACCGGGGTGTTGAGGCTGAGCGGCTCCTGGCTCAGCCGTTGGATGCGGCGCACGCGCGCGGAGGCTCGCTCCAGGCGGCGCGCGGTGTCGATGTCCAGGCGTTTGCCCGTGGTCAGATGGTCGCGAACGGCATCCACATCGTCCGGTTCCACAAATTCCATCTCCAGCGCGATCTCCTCAAAGAGCGGTTCGCGGCCCAGTTCTTGTTGGAGCCGGCGCTTGATGCGCGCCTGGCGGTTGATCGTCTCCACCATGTGAACGGGGATGCGGATGGTGCGCGCCTGGTCAGCAATGGCGCGGCTGATCGCCTGGCGAATCCACCAGGTGGCATAGGTGCTAAATTTGAAGCCGAGCGTATGGTCAAATTTGTCCACCGCGCGCAGCAGCCCCAGGTTGCCTTCCTGGATGAGATCCAAGAAGTTGAGGCCGCGGCCAATGTAGCGTTTGGCGACGCTGACGACCAGGCGCAAGTTGGAGCGCGCCAGCTTGTCATGCGCGGCTTTGCCACGCTGAACAGCCAGTTCGAGTTCGTCCTTGAGGTCAAGGTCTTCGAATTCTTCCGTCCGCAGCCGTTCTTGCGCCACAATGCCATCGTGAATCTGGCGCGCCAGCGCCAATTCTTCCTCGCCGGTCAGCAAGGGGTGGCGTCCAATGTCGCGCAGATACATACGCACAGGGTCAAGACTTTGGCCGAGATCAGGAACGTCCTCGATCAGTTTTTCGAGCGGGACGTACTTCTCCTGCTCGATCTCCTCTTCCATCTTGGTATCGCGCTCGATACGCGGGATGGGAGTACTTTCCTCTTCTTCTTCGGCCTCTTCTTCGACCGCTAAATCTTCAAAGAGATCGTCATCCTCTTCCGTGGGCGCTTCGCCCAGGTGGATGTATTCATCAAGTTCGCTCTCGCTGCCGGGCCGGTTTCGGGGAATTGGGCTTTGTGGCTCAGGTCGAGTATTTCGGTTTGGACTTGTTCGGCGTATTCCAGCCATTTTGCTCCTTAACCGCCTGTGGCGGCCTGTCGAATTTTCACACCCTGCTCGGCGCGCCCCTGGCTTGCCAGAACCCGACTCAACTGGTGATAGGTGGTCTGGAGGTGAGAGAGGTCACGCAGCATTTGGTTGTTGAGTGCGTACAAATCTCGGGTGTCTTCCCGATCCCCGCTTTGACTTGCTTCATCGATCAGAAATTTTACCTGCATGCTGCGGTCGCGCAGCCGGTCTAGACGCAAGCGTACCAGGACTTTGAGCAGGTCTGCGCGCAGTTCGTCGTTGGTAGAGGAGGGCAACTCGGTGCCAAGCGCAATCAGTTGTGCCAGCCGTCCATGCAGCGCACCCGGCAGCGAGTCCTGGAACATCTCCACATCCCATTGGATGTCGCTCGACATAAATCTATTGAGTGCCCGGAAGATCTCCTGATTCTCCACATGCTGCCAATCCTGGATGTCTACCGCCGCTAGATCGCGGTCGTCCGCCGCCCTCACTAGCCAGATCAATAAGTCCGGTTCGCGCAACATATGCGCCAGCAAATAGTCCTCAGTACCTAGCCCCGTTGTCTTGGCGGGAACGGCTGCCACGGGTGACACATCGGCTGCAAAGGGTGGCTCATTAGAACGTGCGTTCTCTTGTTGTTTAGACGCAGGAGAACGCTTTTGGATACCAAAGCGGCTCGTGCGCTCGCCGGTTCGCTCCGGCAAGGGCGCATGTGCCGTACGTGCGGTGGCTTGCACGCGACCGGCAATGGTGCGCTCGTCCAACTGCACCATGCGGCTCAGTTGTTGAATATAATGTTCACGCTCGATCTCGTCGTCGAGTTCGGCAATCAGCGGAGCCAACTCCGCCACCGCAGCCCCCTTGCCGCGGGCGCTGTTCAGGTCCATTCCGCCTGCGACTGCGGTGAAGTAGAAATCCACCAGCGGCTTGGCCTGGTCGATGAACTGCTGCCACTGCTCCGGGTTTTGTCGCACCACATCATCGGGGTCGCGGCCTTCGGGCATGGCGGCGATAAAGAGCGCCGCGCCCAAGCGATCTTCCATACGCAGTCCGCCGCCGACGATGGCCGGCTTGCGTATGCGTGTGAGCGATTGCCGCGCCTGGTTCAACCCTCGAATGGTCGCTTGCTGTCCGGCGGCGTCTGCATCCAACGCCAACACATAGTTCGAGGTATAACGCTGCAACTGCTGCAATTGTTCTGGGGTCAGCGCCGTACCCATACACGCGACCACATTGGCAAAGCCATGTTGGTGGGCGGCGATGACATCCATATACCCTTCGACGATCACGACCTTGTTGGCGTCGCGGATGGCTTGATAGGCCATGTCCAGCCCGTAAATGACATGGCTTTTGTGAAAGACCGGGCTTTCGGCGGTGTTGAGATATTTGGGCTGGCTGCCATCCAAGACACGCCCGCCAAAGCCAATCACACGGGCCATGCGGTCACGGATGGGGATCATCACCCGGCCGCGAAAGGCATCGTAGGTAGAGTCACGCGCGTCGTTGTACTTGACTAACCCCGCTTCGACCAGCAGATCGACGCTAAATTTCTGGGCGAGCAGATGGTCACGCAGGCTGCTCCACTGGTCGAGACTGAAGCCGATTTGAAAGGCATCCACGGTGGCATCATCGATGCCGCGGCGCACAAGATAGTCACGGGCAGCAGCCGCACCGGGATGGGTGCGCAGGATCTGTTGGTAATAGGCTGCCGCCGCGGCGTTGGCATCATAAATAAGGGCACGCCGCGATTGTGCTCCATCGCTTGGGCCTTCATCTAAAGAAACGCCCGCCTGCTGCGCGAGGACTTGTAGGGCCTCGCGAAAATCCAAATTCTCCTTCTTCATGAGGAAGGAGAAAAGATCGCCCCCCATGCTGCATGAGCCAAAGCAGTGCCATGTGCCCGTGTGTGGAAAGACGACAAAGCTGGGCGTGCGCTCGCTGTGAAAGGGGCAAGTCCCTTTATAGGTCGAGCCTGCCTTCTTAAGCTGCGTATAGCGGGAGATGAATTCAACGAGATCGATCCGTTGTTTGATTTCGTCGCTGACACTCATGCCCGCTGCCTCGTTTTCAGACCATCCTGTATGCCGCCACGCATATGATCCTGGGCAAGATCATGTGCAATACCGTACATCTACTATGTGCGTACAATGTACGTCACAAATACGTTAAGGTTCTAAATGCCGGGATTTTCCAACGACCCCATCATCCAGCCTACTGCCCTGGCGCGTGTCTTGATGTACCAGGAGATTATAACGTCTGTTCTACTGGCTGTCAAAGGATACGGACTGACCCTGGTCTTGGCTCCGCCCTAAAACGCACGGCAAAGCGCGCTGCGCGCTGCCCCTAGACCAACTGGTGCTGGCTGGCGATGGCGGGATAAATTTCCTCCGCTTGGCGAAAGAGCTCAACCAGATGCGTGGCGCGCAGCAGGCTGCCCTTGCTTTTGATGCGCCCGCTGAAGAACGCCGCACTGGTGCTCTCCTCGCCCATCCAAATACTGTGGAGCAGATCGGCGGGCATGGAAAACTCCAAATTGGCCTGTCCAGGACGGGGGCCATAGAAGACCTCCATGGGCGGTTGGCGGCCATCCAGCAGAATCTCGGCAGCCGGGTCACTCAAAATGATACGAATGACGAGGTTGCTGTGCGTAAAGGGCGCAAGCTTCTCCGGCTCGGCATTGAGGCGCGTAAAGACGCTGTGAAGTACATCATAAAGCTGTTGATCCGAGGCAAAAACGGCCATACACCAACCTATCATCCCTTTCGCTATCTCCAATTCGCGTGAGTCGTCTGGGCATTATACGAGGTGGCTAGATTGGGTGCAAGCGCTAGGGGAGGGAGGAATCTTACACTCTATTGTGCGCTTCCCTGGGGCAGGGGCATTGCGGGTTGGTTGCTTCCTGGGTACAATATCTGCCGGGGATGAGTGCTGAACTGTTCTCCGTTTATCCTGCATCACAAGTTAGATCACAATCAAGTACACTGTGAAGTAGGCTTTTTGGTTTTGTCAGCACCACTATTTGTGGTGAAAACCCTGCCGGAGGCTCCGAAGCCTCCGGCAGGGTTAAGGTCGAGAAACTTATCTTACGGTGTATCAAGTAACATTACAACGAGGAGTGAAAAATGAGTATATTGGATCGGTTGCAGCTCAATGGCCGCGTCGCGCTGGTCACAGGAGGCACGAAGGGTCTGGGCAAGTCGATGGCCGAAGGGTTGGCCGAAGCGGGAGCCAGCGTTGCCATCATCAGCCGCCACGGCAGCGAGGCCACCGAGGTTGCAGCGGCCATTGCTGCTGCCACGGGTCAGAAATGCCAGGGCTATCAATGTGATGTGACTGTGCCGGAGCAAGTCGAGGCGTTGGTTGCTGCGGTGCTGGCTGATTTCGGCCAAGTGGATATTCTGGTCAACAACGCAGGCATTAATATCCGCGGCGCAATTGACGAGCTGACATTGGAGCAGTTCTTGGAGGTGCAGACGATCAACGTGACCGGGCCGTGGCTGCTCTGTCAGGCCCTGGCAGGTCATTTCAAGGAACGGCGCTATGGACGTGTGATCAACATGGGGTCTACCCTTTCGATCATCGCCATTGCCAACCGCACCCCCTACGCCACCAGCAAGGGCGCGATTTTGCAGATGACGCGTGCGCTGGCGTTGGAGTGGGCTCCCTATGGCATTACGGTGAACTGCGTGATGCCCGGCCCTTTTGCCACCGAGATGAATCTCCCCATCAAGGACAATCCGGCGGCCTATCAGGACTTTATCTCCAAACTTCCTGTGGGGCGTTGGGGCGAGTTGGATGAGATTCAGGGGGTGGCAGTCTTTCTTGCCAGTGAGGCTTCTAGCTTTATGACGGGCGCGGCGCTTGCCATTGATGGCGGCTGGACTGTCCAGTAAATAGGTTAGCAGAGTAAAAATGTTGGCCCGGCAAAAAATGTTGACCCAGTAAAAATGTTGACCAGGAGACTCCGCTACCGGATATGACGAGAAAACAAAATGAGTGAACATAAGGTGTTGTTTCTCACCGAGCGCAGCCCTCGCCATCAGGAGGAGGCACTGAATGCTGCCCCCGCTGGGCTGCGCGTGGTGATGCTGCGCCAGCCCAAAGAAAAGGTGCTGCTGCGTGAAATCGCCGACGCCGAGTTCTTGGTCAGTGAGCGCGCGGGCGAGATCGATGGCGAGTTGATTGCCGCCGCGCCCAATCTGCGGCTGATTCAACGGTTGGGGTCACTGGTCTATGATATTGATCTGGGCGCGGCGCAGCGTGCGGGTGCGATGGTCTGTCTGTGGCCCGTGTTGGGCTGTGTGATGGTGGCAGAGCATATGGTTATGCAGATGCTGGCGCTGGCGAAACACTTGCCGGAGGTCAGCGCCATCGCCCAATCTGCGGCTGATTGGGGTCGCCCCGCGCGCCGTACCGACGAAAATGTCTTTGCCTATAATTGGTCCGGGCGCACCCACATCGGTGGCCTTTTTGGACAAACGATCGGCATCCTGGGCTTTGGTGAAATTGGCGCGGAACTGGCGCGGCGGCTGCGCGGCTTTGCGCCGCGTGGCGTGCTCTATCACAAGCGGCGACCCCTGCCCGCGCATGTAGAGGCCGAGTTGGGGATCACCTATGCCACTCGCCAGGAGATTGTCGCCGCCAGTGATTTTCTCTGTGTCCTGCTCCCCTATATGACCGAAACGGATCTCTCTGTCAACGAGGCGACCTTTGCGGCCATGAAACGCGGTGCGTTTGTGGTGCATTGTGGCAGCGGCAGCGTGATTGATGAGGACGCTTTGGCAGAGAGTGTCGCGTCTGGACATTTGGCGGGTGCGGCGCTGGACACCTTTGAATGGGAGCCGCTGCGTGCCGATAACCCCCTGGTGGCGCTGGCGCGTGATCCGTCCGCCAATGTCTTGCTGACGCCGCACACGGCTGCGTCTACGCTTCCCGGTGGGCGCTTGGGCGATTGGACGAATATCCAGCGGGTGATGGCAGGAGAGGAGCCGCTCTATCGGGTGGTCTGAGTAGGGTGCGGCGGGCGATTTCACAGGTGTTGAACAGGGCTTGTGGTGCAGGATATACTTGTGATCATCACCACATCTGTAATGGCGTTGAGACAGGGGGAACGTATGAATCGCTCCGAGATCAAGAGTACCGATCCTGTTGTTGAAGAGACAGGCGATCTTGCAAATTTGGTCGATCAAGTGGCGAAGGGTCACACGCTCATCGTCGTGACGCGTGATGGTGAGCCAATTGACCTGGACAAGTTGATTCGAGACATGAAGGATGACGTGCGGTTGTTGGCTTAGTTGTTTCCTGGTACGTTACAGGCTTTGCTTGCGGTATTGGCGTAGATAGGCATGGTGGAGGAGGATACCGGGATGCTTCTTCAGAGCGAGATGCAGGCGCACGCAGCGGTGGTGGATGAATTGATTGGCTGGCTGCATACGACGACCACGGCGCGCGTCATGGACGAGGCCGCGGACAAACTCGCAGCGGGCGTTGCCGAGGATGACCTTTGGGCGGCGAGCGTGCTGACCGCCAGCCACTATGTCAATAACCAGGCCCATAATCTGATGGGCTTTGTCGCCCACTCGATGGTGGGCTGTGAAGATGCGCGCCGCCTCGCACAAGGCCAACCGCGCCGCATTCGTTACCTGCTGCTGATGCAGTCGCTGCACCAGACAGTGGCGGATCTTCACGATCCCAGCTTTGCACCCTATGAACTGCTGCTCTTTTGGCCCATCCATGAGCCAACGCCGGCAGAGAGCATTGAGTGGCTGCGTCGCGATGTGCGCATGGGCGAGGCTTCGCGTGCGGATCACCGGCTGGTGGGGCTGAATGAGCATCTTACGCCACAGGAGATCGCCGATCTGGTGTTGGATATTGGGTTGGAGGGGATGGTCACAGATGACCACACCCTCATCTCGCCGACGCTGTTGTTGGGGATGATTGATTTGGTGGGATGGGCGCGGGGTTTTGAACTGATGCGCTGGGCCGTTCGCTACAGCGCCAGTTTCCCCCGTGACTTCAGCGCCTATGACCGCAGCGTGATTTTGGCGCAGGAATTCGGGCTGCAAGGGGGTGCGCCTGTGCGCGATTTTCAGGCGGATCGGGTACTGGCACTGCGCACGCGTCTCCTGAGTGCAGAGCCATCTGCGCGCCCGCATCTGGTGGCACATGCCCTGGCGCGTGAAGCTTGCTCACCTGCCACGATTGTCGCTGCTGCGGCACAGGCGGCGTGTGATATGTATTTGATGGTAGAGCCGGTGCCACATGCAGATTTTGATGCCATCAGCCGTGAGGTTGCGCCCATCCACATGGGCAATTGTCTACGCACGATGGCAACGGCACTGGCCTATATGTCGCCACGTACCCAGGTTCTGGCTGCACTCCAGGCCGGGAGCCAACTGGAGCGTGGGCCTATGATTATTGACGCTGATTTTAACCACAGCCCCTTCGCCCCGGCTTCCGCCTACCCCTATGCAGATGATGTAGCCGCGCTGCAAGGGTACTGCGCCACCGATCTGCTTGACTATTTGCGCGAAGTTGTGCCCTGCCATGACTGCCGCCGGGTGACGGCGGCTGTGCGCGCCTATGCAAACCACGGGGGCGACAGCGAGACGCTGATCACGCTGCTGACGGAGTTCGCCTGCACCGATCATGGAACGCTGATGCACAATATCAAGCATCTCAATTCGATGGTGATCGAGTTTCGCCGCGCGACATTTCAGCAGGGGAGCCATCCCGACCACTGGAATTTCTTGATCCAGGCGGCCAAGTTCCTGACTTGGTATTATGGCCTCACCACAGATGCGTACCGGCGCGCAGACACAGCCCTGGAAAGACATTGTGCCTGGGGGAACATGGGATAGCTTTCAATTTGATTTTCTGCTCCATTGCATTTGCGGCCCATTGAGCCTATACTAGATTGCGCCGCACGTACCCACGACAAGCTCATAGAAAAACCTTCCGCTATGCTGTCTTGATCGCTGTGCGGCTAGGTCGAGAAATGGGAACCGGGTGCAGCCGCTTTAGAAATTGCTGCTGGTTAGAGACTATGGTAGTGTACTTGAGTCCTATGGTCTGACCATTTTGCCGGCTGCCCCAACCTGTCAAAGATTGGCACTACCCGCGCATTACCTGTCTGTAATGCGCTCACAACGCTTCCCAACTTGCCCAGAGTGGCCCACACACCTGTTGAGCATGGATGATGGCAAACCGCCCCAATTTACTCTACATTCACAGTGATCAACATAATGCTCAAGTTCTCGGCTGTGCAGGCGACCCATTGGTAGAGACGCCCAATCTGGATCGATTGGCGGCTGGTGGTGCGCTCTTTTCGAATGTCTATTGTACATCGCCGATCTGTGTGCCGTCGCGCATGTCGATGTTAACCGGTCGCCACCCCTATCAGAATCAGGTATGGACCAATAACCATCTGCTGGATTCCGGCATCCCGACCCTGGCGCACAGCATGGGAGCCGCGGGCTATCACCCTGTCTTGATTGGGCGCATGCATTCGATCGGCCCGGATCAATTGCATGGCTACGCCGAGCGGCAGGTGGGTGATCACAGTGGCAACTTCCTCGGCGGCGCGCCGGTAGATCGCGGGGTGCTGGATGGGACAGCCGGACCGGAGCGGGTCAGCCTGGAGCGGTCGGGAGCAGGGCAATCGGCCTATCAAGTCCATGATGAGGATGTGGCGGCGGCAGCAGTCAATACCCTCAACCGGCTGGGCGTGCAAAAGCGCGCCTTTGGCGAGATCGAACCCTTTAGCCTGTCGGTTGGCTTTATGCTGCCCCATCCCCCCTACGTTGCCCGATGTGAGGATTACGAACGCTATGCTGAACAGATGACCATGCCCACGCGTCCCGAACGGCATGAGCAGGTGCAGCATCCCTATATCCGGCGTTGGCGTGAGTATACCGGCATCGTGGAGGTCAGCGAGAGCGAAGTGTGCCGGGCGCGCGCTGCCTATTGGGGGCTTGTCCACCGTGTGGATGAGTTGGTGGGGCAGGTTTTGGCGGCACTCGTAGAAAATGGGCTGGCCGAAAATACGCTGATTGTCTATACCTCGGATCACGGCGACATGCAGGGGGAACATGGACTTTGGTGGAAGCACGTCTTTTATGAAGAATCGGTGCGTGTGCCGCTGATTGTGCATTGGCCTGGGGTCATTCCCGCGGGTCAGCGTTGTGACCGGGTAGTTAGCGCGCTCGATGTGACGGCGACCATGCTCGACGCGCTTCAGGCTCCGGCACTGCCCGGCAGCCCAGGCCGAAGTTTCTTGGGGCTGGTGAGTGTGGCACGACCCACGCCCGATTGGGAAGATGTGGCCTTCTCTGAATATGTGGCTGACCAATATACACCGGATGGTGAGTCCTATCACCGCATGGTGCGCCAGGGAGCCTGGAAGTTGGTCTATTACGAAGGCATGGAACCGCAATTGTTCAATCTGGCAGAGGATCCGGGCGAAATGCAGGATCGGGCGGCTGACCCGTCATGCAGGCAGATTCGGGCGGAACTCACCGAGCGAGTCCTGGCGGATTGGTCACCTACAGCAATTGCCCCTCTGTTGGCGCAAAAGCGCGCGGAAACTGCGATTTTGCGCCAATGGGCCAATCAGACACGCCCCACCGAGCAGTATCGCTGGCCTTTGTCGCCGGCGATGAATCGGCTGGATGATTGGCCGCAAGCCCCCGATAGTTAATTTGTTGATAATTTGTTGACCATCGCTGCCCGTTTTTGCTCTGTGCAACGCGCAAGTTGTGCTACGCACAGAGGGGGCGACGTTCCTGCTCTACCAAGCCTCGTTCATTCAAACTCAGTTCATTTAGGAGGAACCAATGCAGAAACGCATTACACAGTGGATGCGCCAACCGCATCTATGGGTTTTGATGCTGGTGACGGCGCTGGTGGCATCGGCCTGCGCTGCGCCAGTCGCTCCTGCTGGTGGTGACACCGCGCCTGCGCCCGCCGCCGCAGGTGCCGCAACCGAACCAGCCGCGGACGCTCCCCCTGCGCCTGCTGAGGGTGTCTTTACCTACTGGGGTGGTCTGATCTTCTCGGATGCTGCCAATCAAATGGTGGTGGATCGCGTCACCCAATGGGGCCAAGAGCGCGGCATTGAAACCGAAGTGGTCATGATCAACGAGAATGAAACGGTGCAGCGTGTCTCTGCGGCGATTGAAGCGGGAACCATGCCCTCGGCATTGGATGTGGGCCGCGGCTTTATGCTGCTGTTGACCGAAAGCGACCAATTGGTGCCGCTGGACGATCTCTATGATGAGATTGGCGAGTCGGTAGGCGGCTGGCTACCCCTGGCTGATGAGGCAACCAACCCGGATCGCTATGGCGGCCACCGTTATGGTATTCCGTACAGCCTGGGTGGCAATGTGCTTTTCCGTCGCAATGATGTGCTGGAGCCGGTCGGCTTCCCTGATGCACCGCAGACCTGGGAAGAATTGGGCGAAGCCGCACGCGCGGGTAACAATCCGCCCGAAGTCTATGGCATGGGCTTTGCGCTCTCCAACGTGGGGGATGGCAACCTGACGACAGCCATGCTCCAATCCTGGGGGGGGCGTATCGCTGACGATGAAGGGCGCAACTGCACCATTGACTCGCCGGAGACGCGCGCTTTCCTCGAATGGATCACCACCGCGTACAATGACGGCCTTTTCCCGCCAGGCGCGACCACCTGGGATGGTGCTGGTGACAATGTTGCCTACCAGTCGGGCAATGCAATCTTTATTGCTAACCCCGGCAGCGTCTATCTCTATCTGGTGGACAATGATCCCGAATTGGGCGACGCCACCCGCTTCTCGGCACTTCCCGCCGGCCCTGCCATGCGCGTTTCTTCGGCAGATGCGAAGGTGCGTGTGATCCCTGTGACCAGCACATTCCAGGAAGAAGCCAAAGATCTCCTCAAGTATATGGCGGCAGAAGAATATATGGAAGAGTACTATTCTGTCGCGATCTATGGCCCCGCGGCCCAGGGCTATGTGGACGCGCCGATCTTCACCGACAGCCCGGTGCATGCCGGTCTGATGGATCTTGCGGTCAATGGCACGTTCGGTGGATTCCCGGACGTTGATAATGCGGCCTTTGCCGAATACAACACGCAGTTCTTGACCCCGCGTATGATTCAGCGTATTGTCGTAGATGGGTTGAGCATCGACGATTCTATTGCTGAAACGCAGAGTGCCTGCCAGACGATCTACGACGCGGCGAACCAGTAGCAGTTTTTGATGTTGATCAGGGACAGCCAATTCGATACCCAGGAAGTTGTAATGGAGTGGCTGTCCCTGACCTTGTGAGGAAACTATGGCAGAACAAGCAGTCCCTAATCTGTCCCATGCTGCGCCTGTGCGACGCGGTTTGAGCATGCACCAGCGCGATAGCATCTTGGGCTATCTCTTGGTAGCACCTGTAGTCATTTGTTTGGCTATCCTGGTGATCTACCCCTTCTTTTTTGCAATCTGGATTAGCTTTACCGACCGAGTAATCGGCCAACCTGGGCATTTTATCGGTCTAGCCAACTTTCGTTATTTGTTCAATTGGATCGATTTCCAGGCCACTGTCCAAAACACAATTGTATTGGTCATCAGTGTGCAAATTCTGAAATTTGTCTTTGGCTTGGGGATTGCGTTGCTCTTGAACCAAGCCATTCGCGCTCGTCAATTTTGGCGAGGATTGATCCTGTTGCCGTGGGCGATGCCTGCTTTTGTGGCCTTCATTACCTGGAAACTGCTCTATGCACCGCAGGGTGGGGCCTTTAATTTGGTGCTGCTCAATACTGGATTATTTGATTCTCATATTGACTTTTTGAGTTCTAAAGCGCTGGCAATGCCAAGCGTGGTCGTTGCCAGCTTTTGGCGCGGCTTTCCCTTTTGGGTCATCTCCTTCCTGGCCGCGCTACAAACGGTGCCGCCGGAGTTGTATGAGGCGGCGGCGATAGATGGTGCTAGCGCATGGCATCGCTTCCGCCATATTACCTTGCCTAGCATTCGCCATGTGCTGCTCGTCGTAATCTTAGTATCGACTATTTCCACGACCAACAGCTTCGAAGCGGTGTGGTTGATGACGCAGGGTGGCCCATCGGTTTCGACGATGACCTTTCCTGTGCTTGCCTATTTTGGGATGCAGAATTTACGGATCGGACAGGCGGCTGCGGTGTCGGTTTCGCTGCTGCCCTTCTTTGTGATGATGGTGTTTATTACTGCAAAGCTGTTGCAGGAGGATTAGAGAGAATTAGACAATGCTCAACAAAATTTCATTGGGGCAAAAGATCCTCTATTACACTTTGCTGGTGCTGCTGGCATTGATCATCATCTTCCCTATCTACTACATGCTGATTGTGTCGCTGAAAATGCCGCGCGATATCTATCGCACGCCATCGCTTTTGCCGGTGAATGCGACGTTGGACAACTATATCGAGCTCTTCGGAAAGATGGGTTTTCTGACGAACATTCGCAATAGCTTGATTGTGGCAGGGGCATCCACCGCAGTTTCGGTCTTTATCAGCTCGCTGGCAGCCTACAGCTTGGTGCGTTTGAAATATCGCTTCCGCGATACACTGGGGCGTATCATTCTCTTTGCCTATCTCACGCCCTCGGCGCTGCTCTTTATTCCGCTGTCGGTTATTGTGTCACGATTGAACCTGGGCAATACGCTGCATGGCCTGATCTTTGTCTATCTCACCTTTGCCACGCCGCTGAGTACCTGGCTGCTGATGGGCTATTTCCGCAGTATTCCAGTAGACCTTGAGGAAGCCGCGCTGATCGACGGGGCGACGCGCCTGGTCGCGCTTTTCCGCGTGGTCATGCCGCTGGTGGCGCCGGGGCTGATTGCGGTGAGCGTCTTTACCTTTACCGGTGCGTGGAACGAACTGCTCCTGGCGCTGATCTTTATCACCTCGCCCGACAAGCGCACTGTTCCGGTCGAAGTCAGCTATCTGATCACCGGCGATGTCTTTCGCTGGGGGTTGATCATGGCAGGGTCGGTGGCAGCCGCAGTGCCGGTGATGGTGCTCTATTACTTGGGCCAACGCTTTGTGGTGCAGGGTTTGGCCGCGGGCGCAGTGAAAGGATAATCTTGTCTTGAGCGATCCGGTACGATTGGGAATTGTCGGCACAGGCAGCATCACACTGCGCGGGCTGCTCCCTCATTTGACAATGGAAGATGTACAAGACCGCGTGCGCGTGGTTGCGCTCTGTGACCCGGTCTTGGAGCGGGCGGAGGCTGCTGCGGCGAAATTTGGCGTGGATGCTGCCTACGCCGATATGGAAAGCCTGTTGGCGGCGGGTGGGATCGATGCGGTCAGCATTGCTTCGCCCATTGGCTACCATTATGAGCAGGGTGTCATGGCGGTAGAAGCGGGGCTGCATGTCCATTTTAACAAGAGCATGACGACCACCGTGGATGAAGCCGACGACCTGATCGCCCGCGCGGCTGCCCACGGCGTCAAGCTGGTTTCATCGCCTGGTGAACTGCTCCACCCGCGGCTCCAGCGTATCAAAGAACTGGTGCAAGAGGGGGCATTGGGGCGGCTGACCTGGGCGATTAGCGGCTCGGCCTTTGGTCGCTATCATGAACAAGAAACCAGCGTGCGCCTCGGTGATGACCCGCTGACCAACATCAATCCCGCCTGGTATTTCCGGCGTCCGGGCGGGGGGCCTCTCTATGACATGACCGTCTATGGGCTTCATGCGCTGACGGGCGTTGTTGGGCCTGCCAAGCGCGTCACGGCGCTGTCGGGGGTGCGGCTGCAGGAGCGCGAATTTCGTGGCGAAATGCTCCCCACTGATATGGACGACCAGACGATGATGGTGTTGGATTTTGGCGATGCCTTCTTTGCCTATGTCTATGGTGTGGCTGCGGGCAATATCCCCGGCTTGGGGCGACCGATGATCTTTGGCACAAAGGGCATGATCAACGGCGCTACTCTGAATGGCGAGCCGATTGAGTACCCGCGGCAGGATGATGTGCTGGCGTTTAATTATGCCGCGGCACTGCCCCATGTGCTGGGCGATCATCGGGGCATGGAGGAGGCGCATGTCTATGAGGATGTGATGCAACTGGTGGATTGGGTGCGCGATGACGTTCCCACCCTTGCCACAGCGGAACATGCGCGTCACGTCATCGAGATTTTTGACGCAGCCTACCGCTCGGCCGCGACAGGCCAGGTACAGGAGCTGCGTACGACTTTTTAGGCATTTGAAAATTTACTGTTTGAACCAGAATAGAACGAGCGACACCTGGATGAATGGGTGTCGCTCGTTAATTGCTGGAACCTGGTTGGCTGATTGTATGCGGTTAGGTAGCTGCCGCTATACATCAATCCGGAATGGCTTACTTGCTCGGCGATTTAGCAGGGGATGCAAAGTACCTGACCGGCATAAACGCGGTTGGCGTTGCGGATGCCATTGGCGTTCGCCAGTTGCTTCACCGAAACGCGATAGCGCTGGGCGATCTCGGAGAGGGTGTCGCCGCGCTTTACGCGGTAGGTGACATCACAGCGGTTGTTGTTATTGTGGTGGTTGTGGTTGTAATCGGGACGCTGTTGGTTCGGACGTTGATAGTTGCGCGACGGGCGCGGGCCTGGATCATAGGCGCGGCCCTGGTTTCCATAGCCAGAGGCGAACGCGGCTGTGGGCAGCATGGCAATCGACAACGCAACCACGACCACTACCATGAAAGTGCGACGACGAAGGCTTGTGAGGCTAGACTTAAGATTCATAGATTCTTTCTCCTTAGCTCTTGTAATCCTTTGACAAACACTTGAATAAACAACTGGACATCAAATCACAATGCGTGGCACAGAGACGGTTGCTAAGTGTGACTGGATTGCAGGAGATAACGAGCCCGATGAACGGATTGGGTTGCTTTGCAAAGTCAAAGAATCAGCAAAAAAAGTTGACATTCCTGCTCTCGATGACATTGGCCGCAGTTTAACATAAGCGCCTAGGCGCTAATGAAAGCTTGCTTACAATTCACGGCCTGTATGCATCCAATCTCACGAATTACCCGCTATTTCGCATAATTTCTTGCTCTCGTGTGCGCCGCTCTAGGACTATACGTTTCTAGGTGTGCAAAAGTTACGCGCAATGGAACGGATCTTGATATGAATTGCGTCTCTAGTGAGGACGATGAGCGCGAGGGAAATGTTCCGGCTGTGGCTGTTGCATTTTGGTAACATGGCTGTGATGGCGAGGTAATACCAGATGGCTAGCCTATCCTGTGGCTGTCTGGCTCAGTCCGCAGCCGATGTGCGCGGTTGCAGCAGCACGCTAGGGGGTAGCAACTGTTCATCCTGCGCTTGGGGGCGCAGTTGGCGCTCGTAGATCTCGGCGTAGAGGGGAGAACGTTGCAGAAGTTCTTGGTGGTTGCCCTGGGCGGCAATGCGTCCCTTCTCCAACACCAGGATTAAGTTTGCCATGCGCACTGTGCTGAGACGCTGGGCAATCACCACGCTGGTGCGACCTTGCATCAGACGGGCTAACGCTGCTTGAATCTGGCGTTCAGTCTCGGTATCCACGCTCGCCGTAGCATCATCAAGGATGAGGATGCGTGGGTCTTTGAGCAGGGCGCGGGCAATGGCAACACGCTGTTTCTGACCACCGGAGAGGGTGACGCCTCGTTCACCAACCCCCGTGGCATAGCCTTCGGGCATACGCAGGATAAAGTCGTGGGCCTGTGCTGCCTTTGCCGCTTCAACAACATCCTCATGGGTAGCATCGGGGCGACCAAAGGCGATGTTTTCTTCCATCGTTGCGGCAAAGAGCGTTGTCTCTTGCAGGACGATGCCCACCTGGTCACGCAGCGTCTGCAATTGTATTTGGCGCAGGTCATAGCCATCGATGAGAACGCGGCCTTCGGTTGGATCGTAAAAACGAGGGATCAGGTTGATGATGGAGGATTTGCCCGATCCGGTAGCGCCCAAGAGGGCAACGACCTCACCCGGCTTGGCTTCAAAGCTCACATCACTGAGAACGCGATGGCGGCGCAAATAGCCAAAGGAGACATTTTCAAAAACAATATGACCCTGTACGGGGGGCAGCGGTATGGCGTCGGGGGCGTCCTGCACTTCTGAGGGGGCATCGAGGATGTCAAAGATGCGTTCTCCAGAGGCGACAGCCATCGAGATCGCGGGAATGATCATGCCGATGCGGCGCACAGGTGGAACGAGTTGGGCGAGGTAGGTGGAGAAGGCAACCAGCTCGCCCAGAGAGAGCTGCCCGTTGATCACGAGTGTGCCGCCATACCAGATGACGGCGACGCTGCCCAAGTTGGCGATGAAATCGAGCAGCGGTGTATTGACTGCACGCAGCCGCGCCGCCGCTGCGGAGGTATTGAACCACTTGTTGTTTTCGATATCAAACAACTCGCTTTGGCGATCTTCTTGGGCAAATGCCTTGACCACACGCGCGCCACGCAGCGCTTGTTCCACCTGGGTTGTAAGGACACCCAACTGTTCCTGAAGGGCCACGGAGAGAGGACGGTTGCGGCGGCCAAACTCATAGGCGCGATGGATCAAGAAGGGCATGGTCGCCAGGCTTAGGAGCGCCAGCATTGGATTCATCGAGACAAGGACAACCGTAGTGCCGATGAGCAAAACGCCGCTGTCTACCGTCCGTAGGATGGCGCGGCCTGTGAGAAAGCGGACGCGATCCACATCTTGTACGGCACGCGAGAGCAGTTGCCCCGTCTCAGTGCGATCATGATAGGCGAAGGAGAGGGCAGCAAGCTTGGCATGGAGCGCGTTGCGCAGGTCATAGGCAACGCCTTGTGACATGACTTCGCTCCACCGGCCTTGCAGGTAGGTGACGAAGCCCTTGCCCGCCGTGAGCAGGAGCAACCCGCCGACAGACCAGCCCAGCAGTTGCAGATCGTGCGCATCGATGCCACGGTCGATAATCCAGCGGATAAATTGCGGGATCGCCAGCGTCATGGCGTTGATGGCAATCAGGGAAAGATACGCGCCCGCGGCCAGTCGCCAGTATGGACGCAGATAGCGAAAGCAGCGAAGGAGGATACGCCAGTCGCCAGTCTGCGGGAGTGAGACAGGGTCGGAAGAGGAGCGGCTCATAGGCTTCATCGGTTGCTGCAAGATGGTTCGAAGTACGAAGTATTGTGGGGATAGTGTCCTGGTTCTGGCGAAGATTGTCAAATTTTCGTCTCTGTTGGGTTGGGATGGCAGATTCGTGATGGAAATTCGCAATGGGTAAAAATGAGCAAAAACGAATGTCTGATCGGCAAATGGCGCGACTCAATGTATACTGCGTGAGTTACAGGCAAATCGTGGGGTCGCGCGGGGCGAATCCTGCATTACGCCAAAGAGGTTTTGCCAAAGAGTAGGAGATGGATGATGAGCGAAAAGAAAGCACAAAAAGCAGAAGTGCAAAAAGAGGGGCAGCGTCCCCCCTCGGCTGGTTTCAAACAGTTGGGGCGAGCGTTTCGCTATCTTCGCAACTATCGCAACACGGCGGTTATAGCAGTGGCCGCGCTGCTGATCAGCATCTTTGCCCAATTGTTGGTGCCGCAGATGATACAAAGAATTTTGGATGCTGTCGCGCAGGGGTTGGCGCTCCAGCAAAGCGGCAGCGTGGCGGCGCAAGAAACGGCGATGGCCGTGGCATTGCAGGCGTTGAGCTGGTCGATTGCCTTGATTGTGCTCTTTGCCGTGGCGCGTGGCGTCTTTGCGTTTACCCAAGCGTTCTCGGCAGAGAAGATGAGCCAGGGCATTGCTTTTGATCTGCGTAACGATCTCTTTGCCAAGATTCAACGACTTTCCTTTAGCTATCATGACCGCAACCGCACCGGGCAACTGATGGTGCGTGCGACCGATGATGTCGAGAAGCTACGCATCTTTTTGGGGCAAGGGCTGCTCATGCTGCTGCAAGCGGTGGTGCTGTTGGTGGGCGCGCTGACGTTGCTCATCATCTCCAACTGGCGTTTGACGCTGGTGGTGCTGCCCATTTTGCCGATTGCCTTTGCGCTCTTTATGACCTTTGGAGCCATCTCGCAGCCGCTGTTTCGTAAGGTACAGATCAAGATTTCGGCGTTGAATACCGTCTTGCAGGAGAGCTTGGCGGGTATTCGCGTCATTAAGGCGTTTGCGCGCGAGCCTCACCAACAGGCGAGCTTTGAACACGCAGCTGATGAGGCCATGCACCAGCAGATTGCGGTGGCGCGTGTCATGAGCTTTATCTTCCCGCTGATCTTCACGGTAGGGGGGCTTGGGCAGGTCGCGATCCTCTACTTTGGCGGGCGGCAGATCATCGATAGTACCTTGACGATTGGCGAATGGCAGAAGTTTTCGATCTACCTCTGGTATGTCTTTTTTCCAATGGGGCAGCTTGGCTTCATCATCGGGCAGATGAGCCAGGCCAGCGCCAGCGCAGACCGTATTTTCGAGATTCTGGACGCGCAGAATGAAGTAATGGATCGACCCGGCGCGCAACCGCTGCCCGCGATCCAGGGCGAAGTCGAATTTCGTGATGTGACGTTTCGCTACTTTAACAGCGGCGAGCCAGTCTTAGATGCGATTAATTTTCGTGCCGAATCGGGGACGACGGTGGCGCTGTTGGGGGCGACGGGGAGCGGCAAGACAACTATTATTAATCTGATCCCGCGCTTCTATGATGTGAGTGAGGGCGCGCTCCTGATCGACGGTTATGATGTGCGCGAGGTGACGATTGAGAGCCTGCGCCGCCAAATCGGCATCGTCTTACAGGAAACCAATCTGTTTACAGGCAGCATCCGCGAGAATATCGCCTTTGGTCGCCCGGACGCGACCGATGAGGAGGTGAGCGCCGCTGCCCAGGCTGCCGCTGCCCATGACTTTATTATGCAGATGCCCGAAGGCTATGCAACGCCTGTGGGGGAGCGCGGCACGACCTTGAGTGGTGGGCAGAAGCAGCGCATTGCCATTGCACGCGCGCTCCTGCTCGACCCTGCCATTTTGATCTTGGATGACTCTACCAGCAGTGTAGACGTGGCGACCGAGGCGCGCATCCAACATGCGTTGGACAAGTTGATGGAGGGGCGCACCAGCTTTGTGATCGCCCAGCGCATTAGCACCGTCTTGAACGCTGACCAGATTTTGGTTCTGGAAAATGGTCGCATCGTGGCCCAGGGTCGCCATGCGGAGTTGATGGAGAGCAGCCCGGCCTATGTGGAGATCTATCGCAGCCAGTTGGTGGAAGATGCCGTTGCGCCCGCTGACGAAGCGGCAGCGGTGACGGTTGGCTAGTTTGTCTTCTACGCAACATCTTCTGCGACCTATCTGCGTCGCATAAAGGAGTGCATTATGTTTGGAAGTTGGCGCGGTATCCTTGAGCAAGAGGCAATCAAGCCGGTCAGTACGGGTGAAACACTGCGGCGGCTGGGTGGTTATTTTCGGCCCTATTGGGCTGTGCTGCTGCTGGTGTTGGCGCTGATGATTGCCAATGCCTGGGCGCAGGTCATTAGCCCCGTCTTGAATGGGCAGGCAGTCGATTGTTATCTGACGCCGGTTATTGTGCGCAGCGAATTGCCGGCTGGGACGCCGGTGGAGTGCCTGTTTGCTGTGCCGGCCAACCCCACACGCGATGACCTGTTGGGGGGGCTGCTCAAGCTGGTGTTGGTGCTGGTCGGGCTGCAACTTTTGGGGGCTGTCGCAGCAGGCTTAATGTTCTATCTGACCAGTTGGGCAGGCAATCATGTGCTGCGCCACTTGCAGGTGGAGGTCTTTGCCCGCTTGCAGCAGCTATCACTGGGCTACTACAGCCGCCATGAGAGCGGCGATCTGATGAGCCGGATCACCAACGACGCCAGCACGCTGCAACAAGCGGTGGGTTTTGCGCTGGTGCAGGTGTTGAGCAGTGGGCTGATCATCTTCTGGATCGCTTATACGATGCTGACCTACAACTGGGCCTATGGCTTGTTGAGCTTGGCGGTGATGCCGATCATGGTGGTGACGACGCTCTGGTTTAGCGACCGGGCGCGCCGCGCCTTCCGGCGCACGCGCCAGGAGATCGGCAATGTCAACGCCGAGCTGGAGGAAGGCATCTCCGGTGTGCGCGAGGTGCAGGCGTTTAGCCGCGAGTCCGCCAACATTGAGAACTTCCGTCAGAGCAACGCTGCCAATCGCGATGCCAATATCCGCGCCGTGGCCTATACGTCGGCACTGGCGCCAACGCTGGAGGCATTAGGGTATGTCGCGCTTGCCATCGTGGCGGGGGTGGGTGGTTACTTCCTGCTGCGCGGCCAGAACTTGGGGGGCGCGGCGGTGACGCTGGGGTTAATCGTCACCTACATTGGCTATGTCCAACGCTTTAACCAGCCGATCCAGCAGATCAGCGTGTTGTGGACGAATCTGCAAAGCGCTATTGCCGGGGCTGAACGTATCTTTCAGTTGATCGACGAAGTGCCGGAGATTGTCGACGCGCCGAACGCGACGGAAATGCCGCCGATTCAAGGCCAAGTGGTCTATGACAATGTGTGGGCGGAGTATACGCCCGGTGAGCCGGTGCTGAAGGGGATCAACCTCTCGGCACAGGCGGGCGAGACCATCGCCATTGTTGGGCCGACGGGCGCGGGCAAGACGACACTGGTCAATTTGCTGCCACGATTTTATGAGGCAACCCAGGGCAAGGTAATGATTGACGGGATCGATGTGACCCAGGTCAAGACGGAGAGTTTGCGCCGCCAGATCGGGCTTGTGTTGCAGGATACCTTCTTGTTTAGCGAATCGGTGATGAGCAACATCCGCTATGGTCGCCCCGAGGCGAGCGATGAGGAAGTGATCGCCGCGGCAAAACTGGCGCAGGCGCATGACTTTATCCAACGGCTGCCCGAAGGCTATAACACAGTGTTGGGCGAGCGTGGAGGGGGCTTGAGCCAGGGGCAGCGGCAGTTGTTGGCGATTGCGCGCGCGGCGTTGGCTGACCCGCGTATCCTGATTCTGGACGAGGCGACAAGCAGCGTGGACACGCGCACCGAGCGTTTGATCCAGGCGGCGCTGGAGAAGCTTCTGGCAGGGCGCACAAGTTTTGTCATTGCCCACCGTCTTTCCACGATTCGCAATGCGGATCAGGTGTTGGTGCTGCGCGCCGGCGAGATTGTGGAACGCGGGCGGCATGAGGAACTGTTGGCGCAGCAGGGGGTCTATTACGATCTCTATATGAGCCAATTCCGGCGACAAGAGGAAGTGGTTGCCGCGAGCGGGGACGGGACGCAAGCAGTTGTGGTGCCCGCGTCGTAGGGACATCATCCATGGTGTCCCTACATCTGGTAATATCCATTCAGTTGCGTGACTTTATCGTGTAAGAGCCTCTGTAAACCCACCGTCACTTGTGACGGTGGGTTTATGTTTCATGCCTCGTCGTGGTCGGGGAGGCGGGATTCGGCGTGGTAGATGGCGGGGATGGCGTAGCCGGTGATGCCGACGGCGATGCCCGCCAGGCCGGTGAGGGAGATGAGCAGCCCCATGCCCGCGCCGGGGCCTGTGCCAAAGAGCCAGCCCAACGCATCGACTAGCGCACCCCCCTCGCGCATGGCGGGTTCGAGTATCCAGTCGGCCAATGGCCCGGCCAGCGCCATGCCCAGAGGCCCCGTAAGCTGTGCAAAGACACGACGGGCAGCAAAGACGCGTCCCTGCACATCGGGCGCAACTTTAGCTTGCCAGATGGCTTGGTTCGAGCCGTTGATGATGGGGAAGGAGATCATGAGGATGAAGCTGGCGGCTGACCAGACCCAAAGCGATTGACCAATGCCCAACCAGACCTGAAATAGACTGGCCCAAATAAAGCCGAACAAGACACCATGCACACGCCGCTTTGGCCCACCCCATGTGCTTAAGAGCAGCCCGCCCACCACGCCGCCGATGCCAAACGCGGTTTGTACGGTCGCCAGCGCCAGTTCATTGCTGCTGCGCGCCAGCACCATTGGGTTAACCAGAATTAGACCGATGCCGCCCAGGAAATTGCTGGCGAGAAAGGTCATTTGCAGACCCAGGAGGCTGGGGCGTGTGAGGATATAGCGGAAGCCATAGGTGACTTCGCCCCAGAAGTTGCGCGTTTGTGCTTCATGATCCGTGGTGCGTTTGGGCTGCGGAACGGTGATAAAGAGGAGTACAACAATGGCGAAAAGGCAGGTGACGACATCAATGACCAGGATGCCGCCAATGCCCATGAGCGCCAGCAGCAGACCCGCCAGCACCGGGGCCGCAATAGCCGACACGGATTCGGCAAGTGACAGGAGGCCATTGGCGCGGCCATATTGCTCTTTGGGAACCATCGTGCTGATAGCAGCGGAGAAGGCGGGGAATTGGAAGGATTCGAAGATGCCGGTAAAGGCTCCGGCAACGTACAAGTGCCAAATCTCCAGCGTACCGGATAGATAGAGCAGTAGAATCACGAACGATGCCAACCCTGCGGCGGCATCGCTGAGCATCATCATCAACTTGCGTGGCAGCCGGTCTACCATCGCCCCGGCAATGGGGCTGACGAGCACCGCAGGCGCAAAGGAGAATACGGCTACCAAAGCGAGCGCGGTGGCTTGCCCTGTCAGCTCCCAGGCCCAGATGGTGAGGGCAAAGCGCGACATGTTGGTTCCCAGGAGTGAGACCAACTGGCCGAACCAAAAGATGAGAAAAGCGCGCATTCCTGTATACTGGTGCGAAGGTTGGGCAAGGGTCGTCATAGAGGATGAGTCTCTTATAGTTGATTGCTCTTGCGTTCTTACCTACAAAGTATATTCAATTTATTCCGCAGACTGACAGCAGAAAGGAAAGATGATGCCCCTGTTGACCGTGGAAGGCTTTGGCACTTTTGAGGTTCCCCAGGATAAGCGGCTGGTGCTGGCGCTGGAGGATGAGGCCGGTGTGGATCAGCTACACGCTTGTGGTGGGAACTGCCGCTGCACCACCTGTCGTGTGGAGTTTGTGGCGGGTGAGCCTCAGCAAATGACGGTCGCCGAAAAGGAGAAATTGGCTGAGAAGGGATTGAGCGGTGTGCGTCTCTCATGCCAAATCCTGGCGACCCATAATATGACTGTGCGTGCCATCAGCCGCCTAGAGGGCAGTGGTCGCCCCGATCCAGGCGACCGGCCCGAACCGGATATCCACCCCGAACCGGTGTGGACAACGAAGGACTAATCTGCACCCATTTGAAAAGACTTATGTGTAGAGGAGGTGACGAAGCATCATGCTTCGTCACCTCTTTTATGTTCGACCTTTTTAACCGGCTGGCGGCGTTGCCGTGTTGACCATCCAGCCGGAGAAGCCTTCGAGGAAGGCCCAGAAACCGGGCAGGTGTTCTTCTGGAAAGTTGTAACGGGTAGTGGCGTCTTCCAGCACCACGGCAAAGCAGCGCAGCCACTCTTGGCGCGCGGCTTCGTCAATGGGAAAGGGCATGTGGCGGGCGCGCATCATGGGGTTGCCATAGAGTTGTTGATAGAGAGGCGGGCCACCCAGCAGGCCCACAAAAAAGGCTGCTGAGCGGTCGGCGGCAGCCATCATGTCGTCGGGAAACATGAAGCGTATGGACGATTTTTCCAATTCTCGGTAGAAATCGCGCTGCATCTCGAAAATCATCTCCGTGCCCATTGCAGCGTAGATGGCGTGGTCGGGTGGGGCGACTCGAGGTGGACCGCCCGCAGGTACAAAGAGGGTGTTTTCCATGATATTGAACTTTTATCCTATTTGAAAGTGATGCGCTGTTGTGCCTCTGAAGGATGGCCACGACGGTAGCAATGTCGATCAGAGAGCCGCGGGGGCAGGCATCGCTTCGAACGTTGTTTCGGGTTCCGCAGCCTGCGGCGTGCTGCTGAACTGTGTTTTGTAAAGCTCCGTATAGAGACCACCCAACGCCAAGAGTTCGGCATGCGTGCCTTGCTCTACCACTTGCCCTTCGGCGAGGACTAGAATTTGATCAGCCGCCAGGACGGTGGAGAGGCGATGGGCAATGACGATGCTCGTGCGCCCGGCAAAGAGCGGTTCGAGCGCGGCCTGGATCATGGCTTCGTTCTGAGAATCCAGATGGGACGTTGCCTCGTCCAGAACCAGGATGCGAGGGTCTTTTAGGATGACACGGGCGATGGCAAGCCGCTGTTTTTCGCCACCACTGAGCCGGTAGCCCCGTTCCCCCACCAGCGTATCATAGCCAGTGGGAAGGCGCATAATCATGTCATGGATGTTGGCGGCACGACAGGCGGCTTCAACCTCTGCTTGGGTGGCATCCGGCTTGGCATAGACCAAGTTGGCGAGAATTGTGTCGTGGAAGAGATAGGTCTCCTGTGTCACCATGCCGATCTGCTCTGCCACCGATAGCTGTGTTGCGTCACGCAGATCAACACCATCCAGATAGATGGCCCCTTTGGTTGGGTCATAGAGGCGGGGCAGCAGGTAGGTGGTTGTGGTCTTGCCCGAACCGCTGGGGCCTACCAGCGCCACCAATTGACCAGGCTCCACGGTGAAGGTAAGGTCTTGCAAGGCCCACTGGCGCGTGGGTACGGGGGCAAGCACTTCATCATCTTTGCGTTCGTGTGCCGGTGTGCGATCTTCCTCCGGCGCGGAAGATGCTGACTCCGCTGTGTCTGTGGCCGTTGTTTGATAGCGGAACCAGACGTGGTCAAAGCGGATATGTCCCTGGACATTCGCCAGAACGACGGCATTGGGCGCGTCCTGGATCTCAACAGGCTTATCCAGATATTCAAAGACGCGCTCGAAGCTGACCAGGGATTGGATAAATTCTGTGTGTACCGAACTCAGCGAGGTCAGCGGGCCATAGAGGCGCGCCAGATAGGCCGCAAAGGCGACGATGGTCCCGGTGGTAATGACATCGTTCAGGACCATATAGCCGCCAACCCAATAGATCAGCCCCGCGCCAATCGTGCCTGCGATGGAGAGGCCCATGAAGAAGAGCTGGCCGACACGCGCGCGGCGGACGCCAATATCGCGTACCTGCGCGTTGGCATCGCCAAATTGCTTCGCCTCTCGTTCTTGGCTGCCAAAGGTCTTGACCAGGAGCGCGCCGCTGATGTTGAGTGTCTGGCTCAGGACATTGCTCATATCGGCATTATATTCCATTGCCTGACGCCGTATGTCTCGCAGGATGCGCCCAATGCGTTTGGCCGGCAGCAAAAAGAGGGGCAATACAGAGACTGCCAAGATCGCCAGACGCCATTCGATGGCGACCATAACGATAAGTGTTGAAATCAGCGTGAGACTGTTGGTGAGGATGCTGGGGATCGTCCCTGTGATCGCATCCTGTGCGCCCACGACATCGGAGTTGAAGCGCGAGATGATTTCGCCCTGTTTGGTGTGCGTGAAAAACCGCAGCGACATCCGTTGGAGGTGCGTGTACATCTGCTGGCGCAGATCAAAGATGATGCCTTCACCGGCGCGGGCACTGTATAGACGCTGGACGACACTGAGCACGCCAGTGATGATGGGGATTCCCAACATGCCCAGGGCCAGCAAGTTCAGGCGCTGCAAGTCGCGGTTGGGCAATACGTTGTCAATCAACTCACGATAGAGCAGCGGCGGCACAAGCCCAAGCAGCGAGGTCACGGCAATCGTGCCTAGAACGATCAGAATCGCCCGCCAATAGGGACGACCATAGGCAAAGACACGCGCCAATATCTGGCGATTTAGACTTGGACGAGGCGCGCTGTCGTCTGCCATGAGACTACGCCAACCACCATAACCATGCATCATAAATAAGGACCTACCAATTCATTCATATTCATTCACATCGCGTGCCGCAGTAACTAAGAGAGATGCGCCTACCCTTACAGGGGACCGGCATGACAGAGGCTAAAGCCGTAGGCTGTTACCAGATGTCAGGCTGTCAACAGATGTGAAGTATAGCATAGCGTGCAAGGGCCGGAACCTGGCAATAAGCGCGGGGAACCGGCGCGGGTGTTGCCAACGTTGATGTGCTGCTATGGACACAACATTATTGACACTGGTAAATCAGGGTTGGACACATCCGTGGCTTGATTTCCTGATGATGGGTTTGACCACCCTGGGGTTTGGCCTATTGGGGATCTTGACGCTGGTGATGTTGCGGCGCGACGCGCGGCCATTGGGCTGGTCGCTGCTGCTGGCACAAGTTGCGGCACTTCTCGGCGTGCTCGTTTTCTATTGGCTGGCGGGGCGCACGCGGCCCGATGCGGCACGCTTGATCATGGCTGCGCCGCCGCTGCCTTCATTTCCAAGCGGACATGCGGCCATTGCCGCGGCGACCGCGATTGTCTGGTGGTTGCATGAGGGCTGGAACCGGCGCACAGCGGCAGTTGTGCTATTGGCGGTAGGAGTCGCCTACAGCCGTATCTATTTGGGCCATCACTATCCGACTGATGTTGTGGCGGGGATCGTTTGGGGGCTGGGGATGGGCGCGGCGGCGCATGGCATCACGCATCACTGGGGCAAGGGTCGCAGCATGGTAAGCTGGCTGTTGTGGCCTCAAATAGCCCTGGCAGTGATGGCAACGTTCATGGCCTACTTGGGTCTATTGCCCCTCTATTTGCTGAGTTGGCCCTATGCCGACAAGGTGCTGCACATGCTTCTGATTGGCGCGTTGGCCTTTTGGCTGAATCTATGGCTGCCCGACTGGCAGTTACGCATGGGGCGGCTGCGGCTTCCTCTGGCGGTAGCGCTGCCCTTTGCTTTGGCAATGGTCGAGGAGATCATGCAAAGTTGGTCGCCGCTGCGTACCTTTGATCTGGGCGATTTGGCGAGTGACCTGGTGGGGCTGCTGTTCTTCTATGCACTGAGCCGCTGGATGCTGGCGCGGATGTCGCCGCAAGTGGTAGTTGTGCGCGAGCGATTTTAGCAATCTGCCTGCCCTACACCTATATATAGTATAGTTATAGTGTCTCTACCACCCTTCCGGAAGCTCAGAAGCTTTCGGAAGGGTTTTCTCGTACGCGGGGTTTCATGCGCAGGCTTTAGCTCGCTGCCTCTTGCGGAACTGGGCGCAGCGCCAGGAGGTGCAGGACTGTGTAGGAACCGACGGCGCATAGGGCGATTACGCCTGCCATCGGCAAGGCTGTCTCATTGTGCAGCGCGCCAACCAGCGCGCCGGCGACTGCGCCCAACACAAACTGGATTGCGCCCAAGAGCGCAGCGGCACTGCCCGCGCTTTTGGGATAGGGGGCCATCGCCGCGGCTGTGGCATTGGGGCCGACCAGGCCCGTACTGGCGATGCAAAAGAAGAGGACAACGAGCATGGCAGGGAATCCACCCAGGCCCGTGGCGGTGACACCCAGGAGCAGCAGCCCGGTGAGTGCTGTGAAGGCCAGGGCTGTTCTGAGAATCTGAATACCTTGATAGCGTGTGAGCAGCCAACGATTGAACTGGGCTGCGGCGATGAGGCCGACTGCGTTGGTGCCAAAGAGCAGGCCAAAGCGTTCGGGTGCTACGCCGTTTAGCTCGATAAAGACAAAGGGCGACCCGGAAATATAGGCAAACATGGCGGACGAGGCCAGGCCACCGGCGATGGCATAGCCCATATAGCTGCGATTTGCCAGGATTTCGCCATAGGCGCGCAGCGCCGCGCCCAACCCGGCACGCGTGCGCCGTTCGAAGGGCAATGTCTCCGGCAGGATGAAGGCGACGAGCAGCAGGCAGAGCAGCCCAAAGCCGCTGAGGGTGACGAAGATGGCGCGCCACCCAAAAAAGAGCAGCAGTTGCCCGCCGATGAGCGGCGCGGTGATTGGGGCCAGGCCCATGATCAGCATGAGAAAGGAGTACATGCGCGCTGATTCTTGCTGGTCAAAGAGGTCACGGACGATGGAGCGGGAGATGACGATCCCGGCACAAGCACCCAGCGCTTGGGCAAAGCGCAGGAGAATGAGGCTTTGGATAGAAGGCGCGAGCGCGCAGCCGATACAGGCAAGCATATAGAGACCGCAGCCAAAAAGTAATGGGGCACGTCGCCCGACGCGATCCGCAATCGGGCCATAGAAGGCTTGTCCAACCGCCAGCCCGATGAAAAAGACGGCAAGCGTCTGCTGTACCACCGCAGTTTGAGTGCCAAAGTCTTCGGCGATGGTGGGCAGCGCGGGCAGATACATATCGATCGAGAGTGGCCCAAAGGCGCTCAACGTGCCGAGGATGATGGCGAGCTTGGCATAGGAGGGCTGTCGCCGCGATTCTGATAGGGTTGATGTGGTCATGTAGATGAGTCCGAATAGGAACAGTGCAAATTAAACAGAATATTCCGGCTTGTAGCCAATCAGCGATTGGGCTTTGGCGTAGCTCACCAGCGATTCAGAGCCTTGCAGCGGCCTTTTCCACTGGTCAACTTCGGGGAAAAAGAGCTTGACGAGCGCCTCTGAGTCATAGTTGAGTGAATTGTTTTGGGCATTGATGAACAAGGCATGATGGCCCTCGAATGGTGCGGTCAGCCCCTTTTCGATGGATTGGGCAGCGTCGCGCTCATCCACATAGGCCCAGAAATTAAAACGATCAAAGGCGTAGGCGCGCCAGAGGGGATCATCGGAATAGCCGCCTTCTCGGAACGATTGCGGGGCGAGGGGATACTCCATGCTGCCTTTCTTGCGAAACTCCACCGTCGCCTGTCGCAGCTTTGCCAGCCGTTCGGCCCGTTCTGCTTGCGGCTGCGCGGCAAATTCGTCGATGGCCGCGCGCGTCTGCGCTTGATGCGCTTTAGCTTCGTCGCTGGCGTAGCGCGCTAGCGACATGACGCCGGGAAAGCGCAGAGAGAGGCTGGAGATGCCATTGCGCCGCCAGTAGTAGGTGCCGATGTCCTCCACGACTTCTTTGGAAAAGGAGTAGACATCGGTTGTCGCGGTGGCATGTTCTTCGTCGATGGGGAAATAGTCGGGGCAAATTTCGCGGTTGCCCCAGAAGCAGCCGAACGCATTGATCGAACTGGCTTGCACCAGGCGGCGGATCCCCTCGGCAGCGGCGGCTTCATAGACGTTGTAGGTTCCCTGGACATTGATGTGAAAGAGTTCGACGGGCGGGACAAACATCGGGCTGGGGATGGCAGCTAAATGCACCACCACTTCACAGCCGCGCATCTTCTCGCGCAGATCATCATAGTTTGTAATGTCGCAGACCTGGTAGTCAATCCCAGCCATTTCAAATTCGGGCTTGCGATCCACCACACGCACATCCCAACCGTTACGCAGCAGGCGTTCCAGCACAGCCTTGCCGACTGTACCTATCCCGCCAGTCACCAACACCTTCATGATCCCTTATCCTTGATCTAGTTCCTCAGGTCAGTATAGAGAATGCCTCGAATCAAGGTGACATAACGCCATTGTGATTCGAGGCGAACCCTCCTTAGTGATTGCCAGTATAGCAGTACACTTCCTGAATTCCCTATGTAGAACGGGACGATGAAGAGATTGATGTTTGTTTGCTGAGATAGACGCCGGGCGCACTCGTAATGGGTTTATTCCCACTTCAACAATTGGGCCAAATTGCCGCCCTTGACCAGCGCGCGCTCCTGCTCTGTATACTCCTGCATATGGGCGTCAACAATGTCGGGCGTGCCACTGCCCCAAACCATGCGCGTGGGGCCAAAGGCGGCGATCACTTGGCGCGTGAAAGGAAGCGCGCTGGTGTAGAGCGGGCCATCGTCGGCAAAGTGGTTGAGTCCCGACAGCTTCATGTAGACATGCTCAAATCGCGCCAGATCGAGCACATCGGCGAATTCCACGGCGTTGCCCATGTGCGGTTCTGCAAGGTGGTCAATGAGGACAGGCGTGTCAGGGTAGTCGGCGATGCGCGCCGCAACCTGCCGGCCATAATTGGGGCCGATGTGCAGTTCGACAATGATCCCCAGGTCGGCAGCGGTTTGCCAAAGCGCCGCGACGCCCGGTTCATCAAAGCTGTCAAGATAGTGCGCTTTGCCGCGGTGGGCATGAAAGCGCATGGCGATGATCTTGGGATGCTGGGCAACCAGGTCACGCAGCTTGGCTGGGGCTGCGGGGTCTTTTGGATAGAAGAGTGCCGTAGCCTTAAAGCGATCCGGCTCCCGTTGGAGGCAATCCAGCACCAGGCGATGGTCGTCGCCATAGGGTTCGGGGTGGACGAGAACGGCGCGGTCGATGTTGTACTCTTGCATGCGGGCAAGGTAGTCGCCCAATGGATCGGTGCTGGTTTGTCCAGAACCAGGCGTGTAGGCTGCCTGGGGGTGAATCGGGTAGCGCGCTCTGTCCGCGCTGAACATGTGCGCGTTCCATTCAATAATCATGGCTCATTCCTTGCATGGTGGCTTGCGTTTTGCTGATTTTAGAGAGGTTGTTCGACGGAAAGTATACGCTAATAAGCGCAAAACCACCGAAAATGAC
Organism: Caldilineaceae bacterium; assembly: GCA_020846635.1. Classification (GTDB taxonomy): domain Bacteria; phylum Chloroflexota; class Anaerolineae; order Caldilineales; family Caldilineaceae; genus QEUY01. The sequence continues at coordinate 189,294 of JADLDO010000041.1, read as the reverse complement.
ATTTTTCGTATTTGTACATAGACAGTCTGAAAAGATTGTAGTAGAATTCACCATCCAAGTTCTAGGTTGTGGCAGTGCTTCCCAACCTTTGCGCTGAGCAGCGCAAGGTCCAAGGCTGGACCCCTCCATAAGTCGGTTCAACGATGAATCGTAGTGGCGCGTATAAGGTCTTCCGCTCCCGGATGAAGCGACTTTCCTCTGTTCTCGCAGTTCCAATAGGTGACTTTGCATCACGTTCGGCGTGATCAACTGACCCGACCTTCGGTAAAGTTTTTACGCTGAAAGTTTTCGTGACTTTGGAATTGTTTACAGAGTGGTCGTGATTTATTTCACGATATTGCATTCATCATCTGCATTTATCGTACAGCGCTTATTGGTGTTGCCCTGCGGAGTAATCCGCCTGCTGCTCTTGGCAAAGGAGATGGACAGTGAACGATTCAAGGAACGACTCTACGCAAGGTAGAGCGAGCCACAAGAAGGTCGAGGTTACTCAAGCACGAATCGAAACCGGGGTAGGTGTCCCGGTCAAACAAGGCTTGTATGACCCGCGCTTTGAACACGATGCCTGTGGCGTGGGTTTCGTGGTGGATATTAAGGGACGCAAATCACGCGGGATTGTGGCGGATGCGTTGACTGTTCTCAACAACCTGGATCATCGCAGTGCCTGTGGCGCTGAGGTCAATACGGGAGATGGCGCGGGGATTCTGATTCAGATCCCGCACAAGTTTCTGACGCGGGTGACAGAGTCAGAGGGATTTACCTTGCCGGAGCCGGGGGCCTATGGCGTTGGCATGCTCTATTTGCCCCAAGATGAGAACGCGCGCAGGCGTTGTGAAGAGATGTTCGCACAGATTGTAGACGAAGAGGGGCAGACGCTTTTGGGCTGGCGCACAGTGCCGACAAATGGATCGGGTTTGGGCAAGGCAGCCCGCTCACGCGAGCCGTTTGTGCGCCAAGTTTTTGTTGGGCGTAATGAGGCAAAGCTGTCCAAGACGGACGACCTGGCCTTTGAGCGCAAACTTTATGTCATCCGCCAGCGTTCCGATGTTGCCGTCCAAGAGGCGCATGTGGCAGGCGAAGATCGCTATGGCGACCTCTTCTATTTTGCCTCTTTCTCCAGCCGCACACTGGTCTATAAGGGGATGTTGCGTTGCGCGCAGGTGGCAGAATTTTATCCCGACTTGCTTGAGCCGGATATGGAATCGGCCATTGCACTGGTTCACTCGCGCTTTAGCACCAATACTTTCCCCAGTTGGGAACGCGCGCACCCCTATCGCTATCTCATGCACAACGGCGAAATCAACACGCTGCGCGGCAATGTCAACTGGATGACCGCGCGCGAGTCGATCCTAAGCTCTCCCTTGTGGGGAGATGACCTGCACAAAGTGTTCCCCATCATCGACCAGAACGGCAGTGACTCGGCCATTTTTGATAACGTGCTGGAGTTTCTTTCGCTCTCCGGGCGTTCGCTGCCCCATGTGATGATGATGATGATCCCGGAGCCCTGGTCGCTGCATGATGACATGCACCCGGATAAGCGAGCCTTCTATGAGTATCACTCGACCTTGATGGAGCCGTGGGATGGCCCGGCGTCGATTGGCTTTACCGATGGTACGGTGGTGGGCGCGGTACTCGACCGCAATGGCCTGCGCCCTTCTCGCTATTATGTGACCAAAGATGACCGCGTGATCATGGCGTCGGAAGTGGGTGTGCTCGATATTGACCCGGCGAATGTGCTGGAGAAGCGGCGTCTGGAGCCGGGGCGTATGTTCCTGGTGGATACGCAGCAAGGGCGCATTATCACTGACGAAGAATTGAAGTTGGGGATGGCGCGGGAGTATCCCTATCAGGCGTGGATTGACCAATACCTGGTCGAACTGGACGAACTGCCGGCGGCGCAAGAGATACCCTGTACGGACTTTGCCACGGTCACGCAGCGGCAGCAGGCATTTGGCTACACCTTTGAGCATTTGCGTATGCTGCTTGTGCCGATGGCGCGCGATGGCGTGGAGGCGGTCGGCGCGATGGGCAATGACGCGCCCCATGCTGTCCTATCCGACATGCCCCAACTGCTTTACAACTACTTCCGCCAACTCTTTGCCCAAGTGACGAACCCGCCCATTGACTCGATTCGTGAAGAATTGGTAACGGCGACCGATGTGATGATGGGGACAGAATGCAATCTGCTCAACCCGCGCCCCGCAGGCTGCCATCAGATCCGGCTTAAGACGCCGATCCTGACCAATGCCGACTTGGCAAAGATTCGCGAGGTGGATCACGTCGGCTTCCGCAGTCTGACCGTACCCTTCCTTTTCGCCTTTGCCGAGGGCGCAGAAGGGATGCAGCAGCGGCTTGAGGAGATTTTCGCCCAGGTTGACCAGGCGATGGAGCAGGGCTACAACATCTTTATCCTGAGCGACCGCGGCATCAACCAGCAAATGGCAGCCATGCCCGCGCTCTTGGCAACATCGGGTCTGCACCACCATCTGATTCGCACCGGCAAGCGCACGCAAGTGACGCTGATCGTAGAGTCGGGCGAACCGCGCGAGGTGCATCATTTTGCGGTGCTGATCGGCTATGGCGCAACCGCTATCAACCCCTACCTGGCCTATGAGTCAATTGACAACATGATCCAGGAAGGGATGCTGCCCGGTGTGGATATGGAGAAGGCGATCTATCTCTACAACAAGGCCGCGGTCAAGGGGGTGGTCAAGGTCATCTCGAAGATGGGCATTTCGACCATTCAAAGCTATTGCGGCGCGCAGATCTTCGAGGCATTGGGGCTGAAGCAATCTTTTGTCGACAAGTATTTCACCTGGACACCTACACGCGTGGAGGGGATCGGGCTGGATGAGGTCTATGGAGAGGTGGCGCGGCGTCACCAACAAGCCTTCCCAGAGCGTTCCTACAACGGTCATGTGCTGCCCACGGGTGGGGAATATCAGTGGCGCGATGAAGGTGAGCGCCATCTTTTCAACCCGGAAACAATCCACTTTTTGCAACGTGCGGTGCGTACCAATAATTACGAGATCTTCAAGCGCTATTCGGCCCTCGTCAATGACCAGAGCAAGGCGGCAAGCACGTTGCGCGGGCTGCTGGATTTCAAACTGGCAGCCGAGCCGATCCCCTTGGATGAGGTAGAGCCGGTCGAGTCCATCGTCAAACGTTTCAAGACGGGCGCAATGTCCTATGGCTCGATCTCTAAGGAAGCCCATGAAGCGCTGGCGATTGCCATGAATCGCATCGGCGGCAAGAGCAATACCGGTGAAGGCGGCGAGGATCCGGCGCGCTATGTGTTGGACGCCAACGGCGATTCGCGCAACAGCGCCATCAAGCAGGTGGCATCAGGCCGCTTTGGGGTGACAAGCCTTTACCTGGTCAATGCCAAAGAACTACAGATCAAGATGGCGCAGGGCGCGAAACCAGGGGAAGGGGGGCAGTTGCCTGGGCGCAAGGTCTACCCGTGGATTGCGAAGGTGCGCCACTCGACACCCGGCGTAGGGTTGATTTCGCCGCCCCCGCACCATGACATCTACTCGATTGAGGATTTGGCCGAGTTGATCCATGACTTGAAGAATGCCAACCACCATGCGCGCATCAATGTGAAATTGGTCGCCGAGGTGGGCGTGGGCACGATTGCGGCGGGCGTGGCGAAGGGCCATGCCGACGTGATTCTGATCAGCGGGCATGATGGGGGGACGGGCGCATCGCCACAAACGAGCATCAAGTATGCGGGACTGCCCTGGGAATTGGGGTTGGCGGAGACACATCAGACGTTGGTGCTCAACGACCTGCGTAGCCGTGTCGTAGTTGAAACTGACGGGCAGCTTAAGACGGGCCGCGACCTGGCGGTAGCGGTACTTTTGGGCGCGGAAGAATATGGCTTTGCGACTTCGCCGCTGGTGGCGCTGGGATGTATTATGATGCGTGTTTGCCATTTGGATACCTGCCCGGTGGGCGTGGCAACGCAGAACCCGGAACTACGCAAGAAGTTTGAAGGCGACCCGCAGCATGTGGTCAATTTCATGTACTTTATGGCGCAAGAATTGCGTGAGTGGATGGCAAAGCTCGGCTTCCGCTCGATTACGGAGATGATCGGGCGTGTCGATAAGCTCGAAGCGCGCCAAGCTGTTGAACATTGGAAGGCGCGCGGGATGGATTTTAGCAACATCCTCTATATGCCCGATGTGCCGGAAAGCGTGGGGCGCTACTGCCAGATCCCCCAGGATCATGGGCTGGATCAGGCGATGGATAACCAAGTCTTGTTGGAACTGTGTGAACCTGCGCTGGCGAGCGGGCAGCGGGTGGCGGCGACACTCCCCATCCAGAACACCAACCGCGTCGTGGGGACGATTTTGGGCAGCGAGATCACGCGACGCTATGGCGTTGCCGGTTTGCCCGAAGATACCATCGAACTCCACTTCCAGGGTTCGGCAGGGCAGAGCTTTGGAGCCTTTATCCCCAAGGGGTTGACACTAGAACTGGAGGGGGATGCCAATGATTACTTCGGCAAGGGGCTGTCGGGCGGCAAGTTGATCGCCTATCCGTCAAAGGCAGCGACCTTCAAGGCCGAGGAGAATATCATCATTGGCAACGTGGCGTTCTATGGCGCAACCGAGGGTGAAGCCTATATCCGCGGCGTGGCAGGTGAACGCTTCGCCGTACGCAACAGCGGCGTCAATGCGGTCGTCGAAGGTGTGGGCGATCACGGCTGTGAGTACATGACAGGCGGGCGTGTTGTGGTGTTGGGACGCACAGGGCGCAACTTTGCCGCGGGCATGTCGGGGGGTGAAGCCTACGTCTATGATCCCGACGGCAGCTTTGCCAAACGCTGCAACTTCGAGATGGTGGAGTTGGAGAAGCTGCAAGACCCAATGGAGATTGTCGAAATCGAGGCTATGATCCGCCGCCATTTCGAGAATACAGACAGTCCGGTGGCAGAGCAGATCCTGAAGCATTGGGGGGCCAGCGTTGCCAAGTTTACGAAGGTCATGCCGCGCGATTATAAACGAGTGATGGAAGCCTATGCCCAAGTTGCGGCGGCAGGGCTTTCGGGTGATGATGCTGCGATGGCGGCGTTTGAACTGAACAAGAACGACACATCGCGCGTGGGCGGTAATTAACCGATAGGTGCATGCGGGATGCCAACCTACGATCCACGGTTGGCATCCCGCACAGGATTCATAAATCAAAGTAGATCTAGATTAGAAAAGAGAAATAATGATCGCAGAGAATACCCCTCGAGAGGCTGTCGCCGTTGCCAATCCGTGGGATACCGCGCGGCGGCAATTAGATACAGTGGCTGAACGGCTGGGGCTTGATGCAGGGACTCATGCGCGCTTGCGCCAGCCACGGCGCATGATTGAGGTGGCAGTGCCAACACGGATGGATGATGGCAGCACCCAGGTCTTTACAGGCTATCGTGTGCAGCACAGTTTGGATCGCGGGCCGGGTAAAGGTGGACTGCGTTACCATCCCGATGTGACGATGGACGAGGTGAAGGCCCTTGCTATGTGGATGACCTGGAAATGCGCGGTCGTCAATATCCCCTATGGCGGCGCAAAGGGTGGCATCACCTGCAACCCCAAGCTGATGTCGACGAGCGAACTTGAACGGATGACGCGGCGCTTTGTGGCCGAGATCGCCCCCGTGATTGGGCCGGAGACTGATATTCCTGCACCCGATGTGAATACGACGCCCCAGATCATGGGCTGGTTTATGGATGCCTATTCCAATTTGGTGGGCAAACGCACGCCCTCGATTGTGACCGGCAAGCCATTGGATGTGGGTGGGTCAGAGGGTCGTACCGAAGCCACAGGCCGCGGGGTGATGATCGCCGTACAAGAGGTGAGCCGCCGGATTAACTTGGAGCTGGATGGCGCGCGGCTGGTGGTGCAGGGTTTTGGCAATGTCGGTCAATATGCCGCCGATCTGCTGCGTGATGAAAATGATACGATCACGGTTGCGGTGAGCGATTCCAGCGGTGGCATCTACAACCCCAAGGGGTTGGACATTCGGCAGTTGCGCCGCCTGAAGGAGGAGGGTGGGCGGGTCACTGACTATCCCGACGGGGACAGGGTGAGCAACGAAGAATTGTTGGAAATCCCCTGCGAGGTCCTGATCCCCTCTGCATTGGAGAGCCAGATCACGTCTGCCAATGCAAACCGGATTCAGACAAAGCTAATCGCAGAGGGCGCGAATGGCCCAACCACGCCCGAAGCGGATCAAATTTTGCACGACCGGGGCATTATCGGAATTCCCGATGTGCTTGCCAACGCGGGTGGGGTGACAACCTCCTATTTCGAGTGGCTGCAAGGGATGCGCCATGAATATTGGACGCGCCATGAGGTGATCGGTCGCCTGGAAGACACCATGCGCCGCGCGACCGCTGAGGTATGGGATGTCTATAGTATGGAAAAGGTGGACATGCGTTTGGCCGCCTATATCGTCGCAGTGCGCCGGGTAGCCAACGCAATCCGCGCCGCCGGGTGTGCTTAAGCAGGTCAACAGAAGAGGGGGGAGAGCATGGGGAAGCCAACCGGATTCATGGAGTTTACCCGCGAGACGCCCAGCGAGCGCGACTTACGGGATCGGGTGCATGATTGGGACGAGTTCCACATCCACCTGACAGATAAGAAGTTGCAAGAGCAGGGGGGGCGCTGCATGGATTGCGGTATCCCCTTCTGTCACACGGGTAAACTAATCAACGGGATGGCTTCGGGTTGCCCTGTCAACAACCTGATCCCCGAATGGAACGACTTGGTCTATCGTGGCCTGTGGCGAGAAGCGCTCGACCGGCTGCACAAGACCAACAACTTCCCCGAATTCACCGGGCGCGTCTGTCCTGCACCCTGCGAGGGGTCGTGTACGCTGGGGATTATTGAGCCTCCTGTGACGATCAAAAGTATTGAAGCGGCTATCATCGACAAGGGCTTTGAGGAAGGGTGGGTTGTCCCCAATCCACCCGCCAAGCGCACCGGCAAAAAGGTAGCGGTGGTCGGCTCAGGCCCTTCGGGATTGGCCTGTGCTGCCCAACTCAACAGCGTAGGGCACAGCGTAACCGTCTATGAGCGGGCGGATCGCATCGGCGGGCTGCTCATGTATGGGATTCCCAACATGAAACTGGACAAGAACTATGTCCAGCGCCGTGTTGACCTGCTGGCTGCCGAGGGGGTGAAGTTTGTCACCAATTGTGAAATTGGCAAGACAATCCCCGTCCAGCAATTGCGCGATGAGTTTGACGCGATTGTGCTTTGCTGCGGTGCTACCAAGCCGCGCGATCTGACGGTTGAGGGGCGCGATCTCAAGGGAATTCATTTTGCGATGGATTTCCTACACGGCAATACCAAGAATCTGCTCGACAGCCGCGTGCATGCCACCAATGGCTATGGGCAGCTTGACCATAGCGCGAACGGCTACAACACCAATGGTCACAATGCCAATGGCCTCAGCGCAAACGGCCAAAGTGCAAATAGTCAAGGTGCAAATAGTCATGGCGTGAACCGTCATGGGCAAAATGGTCACGTTGGCCCCCAGATCAGCGCGGCAGGTAAGGATGTTATCGTCATCGGTGGTGGCGATACAGGCACCGACTGTGTGGGAACCTCGATGCGCCACGGCTGCAACAGCATCAGCCAATTTGAGATTCTGCCGCAGCCACCCATGAACCGCGCGGCGGATAATCCCTGGCCCGAATGGCCGAAGGTCTATAAGCTGGACTATGGACAAGCCGAGGCACAAGCCCGCTTTGGACAGGAGCCGCGCAATTACCTGATCTCGACCAAGCGCTTTGTCGGCGATGAGCAGGGACATGTCAAGGAACTGCATACGGTCGAGATCGAGTGGGTGAAGGATGCCAACGGGCGCTTTACCATGCAGGAAGTGGCAGGCTCAGAGAAGATTTGGCCGGCGCAGTTGGTCTTGCTGGCGCTGGGCTTCTTGGGGCCAGAGGAGACAGTGGTCGAGCAATTGGGGTTGGAAAAAGATGCGCGCTCGAATGTGAAGGCGGAATATGATCGCTTCCACACCAGCGTCGAAGGGGTCTTTGCTGCGGGCGATATGCGCCGCGGGCAGAGCCTGGTCGTGTGGGCCATCAACGAAGGTCGCGGCGCGGCGCGTGAATGTGACCGCTGGCTGATGGGCGAGACGCTGCTGCCGTAAACTGCTGTCAAAACAGGATAGCCGTACACCTTCCCGGAAGCTCCCAAGCTTCCGGGAAGGTTTTTATAGGGCATAACAGGAGTCCATATGCGTTGCCAGCGATCTGCCTTCGGCGTATAATGCCTTTAGTATTCCAATTTCCTCCAAAAGTAAATACAATCAAACACGATGCAAAGATAACGGGAAGCAATGGAAAACCAAACGAAACAGCGTGTCTTGGTGACGGGCGCGAGCGGATTGATCGGTTCTGCCCTTCGTCAAATTTTGGGCGATAAGTATGAATGGAGTGCGCTCAACCGGCGCGACCTGCCGGACGTGCCAACGGTGCGGGCGGATATAGGTGATCTAGAGGCTATTCGTCCCGCCTTTGAGGGGATTGACACGGTCGTGCATTTGGCGGCTGTGGCAAAAGTAGACGCGCCCTGGGACTCCATCCTGCAAAACAACCTGGTCGGGACGTACAATGTCTTTGAGGCAGCACGCCAAGCGGGTGTGAAGCGTGTGATCTTCGCCAGCAGCGGCGCAACGGTGGCAGGGCTGCACATTGAAGAACCCTTTAAGGCATTGGTCGAGGGACGCTATAGTGAGGTGGGCGGCAGTTGGCCGATGGTCACACACGAATCGATGCCGCGCCCTATGGGCCTGTATGGGGTCAGCAAGGTCTTTGGCGAGGTGTTGGCGCGCCACTTTGTGGACACTTCACCCTTGTCAGCGATCTGTTTGCGGATTGGCTGGGTGGGCGAGGCGGATCGACCCAGTTCACCCGCTCACTGGGCCAATTGGTGCAGCCAGCGGGACATTGTGCAGATGATCGACCGCAGCATCCAAGCGCCCGCGAACTTGCGCTATGACATCTTTTTTGTCACCTCCAACAACCGTTGGAGCTATCGCGATCTGGAACATGCGCGCAGTGTGCTGGGCTACGTGCCGCAGGATACTGCCGAAGATCATCGCCAGTAATTATTTTCCTCAATCCCTTCTTCCTGGAGGCGATTGGCCTCTGAGTAGACCAGCCCCGCGCGAGGAGTCAAGACCCTATGCGGATCAAACAATCGATTTGTTACCCCCTCTTTATGCCCAAGGAGATGGCCCTGGCTGACCTGGTTGCAACCGCGGCGGAGATCGGCTATGCGGCGATTGAACTGTGGTCGCGCCCGCCGGAGTTTGAGGAGATCATGGATCTCGCCAAGCGTCACAAGTTGGCCGTTGCCTCCATGTCGGGTCATGGCTCACTGCCGGATGGACTCAACAAGCGCAGCAACCATGATCGCATTGAAGCGGAACTGCGAGAGTCTATTGACATTGCCGCGCAACATGGCATCCCCGGTCTTATCTGCTTTAGTGGCAACATTCAGCCGCACCAGAGTGAGATTGAGGCGATTACCGCGGTAGCAGATGGGTTGGCGCGGATCGCGCCCTATGCAGAGGAGAAGGGTATCAATCTCAATGTCGAGTTGCTCAACTCGAAGATCGATCACCCTGGCTATCAATGTGATCACACACTCTGGGGCGCGGCGGTTTGCGAACGAGTCAACAGCCCGCGTGTCAAGCTGCTCTATGATATTTACCATATGCAGATTATGGAAGGCGATCTGATTCGCAACATCCGCAGCCATATCAAGTGGATCGGTCATTTCCATACGGCAGGTGTGCCGGGACGGAATGATTTGGATGACAGCCAGGAGATCAACTACCGGGGCGTCTGTAAGGCCATCGCGCAAACGGGCTATGATCTTTATGTGGGGCATGAGTTCCGTCCTAAGGGCGACCCGATTGCCTCTCTGCGCGAGACATTTAAGATTTGTGACCAGGAGGGGTAGGAGTTTGCCTCGCGCGGTCATTTAAAGTCATGGTCATTGAAAGATAAAGGAAACGAAACTGTGAAGCGGGCGATGATTACGTGGGGTGGCTGGGAAGGGCATGAACCCGGCAAGTGCGCCGAGATCTTTGCCGGCGTGCTGCGTGAGGAAGGCTATAAGGTCGAGGTCTATGATACGCTGGACATCTATCTGGATGCCGGCAAGATGGCGAGCTATGATCTGATTACGCCGGTCTGGACAATGAGCACCATCACCAAAGAACAGGAGAAGGGGCTGCTCGATACGATCAAGGCGGGAACGGGGCTGGCTGGTTGGCACGGTGGCATGGCCGATTCCTTCCGCAATAACACCGAATATCAATGGATGGTGGGCGGGCAGTGGGTGGCACACCCTGGCAACATCATGGATTATGAGGTCAACATTATCAATCACGACGACCCCATTACGGCAGGGCTGCGTGATTTTAAGATGCACTCTGAGCAATATTATATGCACGTTGACCCCTCGAATGAGGTCTTGGCAACGACGACCTACACGGGCGATATCGCGCCCTGGATTGCCGGGACGGTGATGCCGGTGGTCTGGAAGCGCATGTGGGGCGCGGGCAAAGTCTTTTACTCGTCGCTGGGCCATGTAGCGAAGGATTTTGACGTGCCGGAGGCCAAAGAGATCATGCGGCGCGGGATGCGCTGGGCAACGCGGTAAGGAGAGATTTCCGATGCAACTTCTTCATCCTGATGAGAAATTAGCAATCCACGGTGGCACACCTGCCAAGCAGCGTCCGAATCCACCGATGTATCCGGGTGGCATGGCAATTGATGAGGCGGAAGAAGCTGCCGTCTTGGAAGTGCTGCGCAAGAAGCGATTGTTTCGCTATGCAGGGCCGGGCGAATCGACATCGGTTGTCGCCGAGCTTGAAGAAGCCTTTGCAGCCAAGAAGGGTGTGAAGTATGCCCAGGCTGTGACTTCCGGCACCGCGGCCTTGATCTGTGCGCTGCGCGCATTGGGGGTGGGGCCGGGTGACGAGGTGATTGTCCCGGCGTATACGTGGATTGCCTCCGCTACCGCAGTGCTGGCGGCGGGTGCTGTGCCGGTTGTTGCCGAGGTGGACGAGACGCTGCTGCTCGACCCGGTGGATCTGGAAGCGAAGATCACGCCTTACACGAAGGTAGTGATCGTGGTGCATATGCGCGGTGCGCCTGCGCCGATGGACAGGATTTTGGCTGTCACCCAAAAACATGGCCTCAAGGTAGTGGAGGATTGTGCCCAGGCCAATGGCGCGACCTATCAGGGGCAAGAGGTGGGGACTTTTGGCGATGTCGGCTGTTTTAGTCTCCAGTTCAACAAGATCATCACCTCTGGTGAGGGGGGCATGGTGGTCACCAACAGTCAAAGCCTTTGGAACCGTGTGGCGATGTTCCACGATGCCGGTGCTATCAGCGGTCGCCACAATCTGGAAGAACTGCTGTGGGGCGTCAACTTCCGTATGCCGGAGGTCTTGGGCGCGATTGCACTGGTACAGTTGCAGAAGCTCGACGGGCTGTTGGAGGCGATGCGCGTGCGCAAGCAGATGATCAAGTCGGGCATTGCTGATCTGATGCAGCGCAAGGGATTGGAATTTCGTAAGATTACCGATGCCGGTGGCGATGCGTCGATCTGCACGATTTTGTTGATGCACAGCCCGGAAGAGGCGAAGGCTGTATCCGCGGCATTGCGCGCCGAGAATATTGGCGCGGGGTTGCTTTATGAACGCGATCGGCGCGATTTGCATGTCTACGCCCACTGGACACCGATCCTGAACAAGAGCACGTGGGGGGGCAATGCCAGCCCGTGGACGTTGGCACAGCGCGAGATTGAGTATGACCATGATATGTGCCCGCGCAGCCTGGAGTTGCTGGGTCGGGCGGTGCATTTGGATGTGAGCCCACTGCTGACGAACGAGGATGTTGAGGAGACGGTGGAAGGGCTGAATCGCGTGCTGAACGCGCTGACGTAAAGTAATAACTTGGTTTAAGTCTTGCCTATACCTAACCCTACCAGTGACGAGAAGTGAGGCGTTATGGCACATCTGGCGATCAAGGGCGGTGAAGCTGTACGCACAAAGCCGTGGCCGCGCTGGCCCCAGTGGGACGAGTCCGAGGCGCAGCGTGTACAGGCTGTGCTGGAGTCGGGTGAGTGGGGCGGCTTCAACCCGGTGGTAGAGGAGTTTGAAGCGGCGTGGGCCAAGCGTCACCAGGCCAAGTATTGCATCAGCGCGGTCAATGGCACGCTGACGCTGGAAGCGGCGCTGCGCGTGGTTGGCGTTGGCCCGGGTGACGAGGTGATTGTGCCGCCCTATACCTTCATCGCCACAGCCAATGCGGTGCGCCTGGTGGGGGCGACACCAGTCTTTGTTGATGTCGAGCCGGATACCTATAACCTGGACATGGATCGAGTAGCTGAGGCGATTGGCCCCAAGACCAAAGCCATGATTCCCGTTCACTTTGCGGGGCTTGCCGTGGATATGGACCGGCTGCTGCCGATGGCGAAGGCGCATGGCATCGCCGTGATCGAGGATACCGCCCATGCCCACGGCAGCACATGGCGCGGGACGCCATTGGGATCGCTGGGGCAGATTGGCTCGTTTAGCCTGCAACAGAGCAAGAATCTGACTGCGGGCGAAGGGGGCATCCTCATCACCAATGATGAGGAGCTAGCCATGAAGCTGTGGAGTTTTGCCAACCAGGGGCGCGACCCGCAAGGCCGTTGGTATGAGCATGGCATGTTAGGCTCGAACCTACGTATGACCGGCTGGCAGGCGGCGATCCTGTTGGCGCAAATGGAACGCTTTGATGAGCAGTTGGCGCGGCGTCAGGCCAGCGCGCGCCGTCTTACGAGCATTTTGGAGGAGATTGATGGCCCTGCGCCGATGCGTTGGGATGATCGTTGCGACAATCACGCGCACCATCTCTATATGATGCGTTATGACCCGGCGAAGTTCGGCGGCATGAGCCGCGAGCAATTTGTGGAGGCGCTTACGGCGGAGGGTGTACCCTGCTCCACCGGCTATTACCGCCCGCTCTATGAGCAGCCGCCGCTGGCGGAGCCATTTAGCCGCGTGATGCCATGCCCTGTTTCGGAACAGGCGTGCAAGGAGTCGATCTGGCTGGCGCAGCGGTTGCTCTTGGCCGAGCCGGAGGAGATGGATGATATTGCGCGGGCGATTGTGAAGATTCGCGAGCATGTGGGAGAAGTCGCTTGATCATCGACGCACACAACCACAGCCACTACAATCATTTTGGCCCGGAAGGGCTATTGGCCGAGATGGATGCGTTTGGGATCGACCTTACCTGGCTGCTGACTTGGCATCATCCACCGGGCGAGCATGTACCGAGTTCTCATCGCGCCTTCAACCCTACGAATGTTCGACCTGACGGAACGCACGCGGGCATCATTTTGCGAGACGTGGTCGAAACATGCCAGCAGTTTCCGGGGCGCTTCGTTGCCGGATACTGCCCCTGTCCAACCGAGGGCAACGCCGCGGCGCTTTTCGAGGCCGCGTATCATCTCTACGGCGTGCGCGTTTGCGGCGAGTGGAGCTATCGCACGCTGCTTGATGATCCGCGCGCGCTGGAACTCTTTTGGTGTGCGGGGCGGCTCAAGTGTCCGGTTGTCTTGCATCTCGATGTGCCATTTCTGCCCGATGAGCAGGGTAGAGCCATCTATCAACAACATTGGTATGGGGGAGGCGCTGAACCGTTGGCGCGCATGTTGGAGGCTTGCCCCGATACAATTTTCATCGGTCACGCCCCTGGCTTCTGGCGCTATATCAGTGGCGACGAGGCCACGGAGGGGGCGATCTATCCGAAGGGGCCGGTTGTTGCTGGTGGGCGGCTTTTGGAATTGTTTGATCGCTATCCAAACCTGTGGGCCGACCTTTCCGCCGGTTCGGGATTGGGCGCGCTGCAACGCGACACGGATTTTACGAGGGAGTTTTTAACGCGCTATGCTGACCGGCTGCTCTTTGGGCGCGACGACAACGGTGACCGGCTCCAGAGATTCTTGATGTCGTTCGATCTTCCAGCGGATGTGATGGAGCGGATCATGTGTGGCAATGCGTTAAGGCTGGTTCCGGTGGCTGGATAGGATTAAGAGGTAGGGGCATCCACTCCACAGATTCAGCATGAGTGAGGCGGCTCGCCTGAAGCCGCCTCTTTTTGATCGAGTCGAGGGTCAGCCCGCTACATCCTTAAGCGCGGGTCAAGTACATCGCGCAGACCATCGCCCAGGAAGTAGATGGCGAGGACGGTGGTCGTGAGAAGCAGACCGGGGAGGGTGGAGATCCACCAGGCTGTGGTGAGATAGTTGCGCCCATCGGCGATCATCGCGCCCCAGGTGGGGATGAGTGGGGAGATGCCCAATCCCAGAAAGGTAAGCGAGGATTCGGCTAAGATGGCCCCACCCACACCCTGAGTTGCGAGAACGAGGACGGGTGTCCAGACGTTGGGCAGCAGGTGGCTGACCACCAGGCGACGGTCGCGCATGCCTGTGCAGCGTGCCGCTTCGATAAAGGGTTGGGCGCGCAGGCTCAACACGGAGCCGCGCACAATCCGGGCATAGCCTACCCAACTGCTGACGCCCAGCACAAAGATTACATTCCAAAGGCCCGTCCCCAGGATCGCCATGATGGCAATGGCAAGGAGAATAAAGGGCACAGCCAATTGCACATCGGCGACGCGCATGATGATGGCATCGGGCCACTTGCCGAAGAAGCCGCTGACCAGCCCCAATGGCACGCCCAGCAATGCCGCAACGCTTACCACCGTGATACCCACCAGCAGCGAAACACGCCCGCCAAACATCATGCGCGAAAGCAGGTCGCGGCCTAGCGCGTCTGTGCCCAAGATGTGATAGGTTCCGCTGTCGGAAGTGGAGAAGGGAGGCAGTTGGATGCGGCTGGGGTCTTGGCGGAGTTCGGGATAGGGAGCAAGCACAGGAGCGAAAAGCGCCACTGCGCTTACGATGATCAAAAAAGTCAAGCCAAAGACAGCGCGGCGGCTGCGCCAGAAACGGCTGCCAAAGGTCGCGCTGGGGCGGCGCACACTCTCTGCCAGCGGCGCAGGTTCCACGGGGGAGGGTGGGGTGGCTTTATTCATAGCGGATGCGTGGGTCGAGATAGACATAGAGTATATCAACTGCTAGGTTGAGAAAGACATAGACGACGGAGATAAAGAGGACGGACGCTTGCACCAGGGGATAGTCGCGCGCGTTGATGGCTTGCAGCGCCAACCGCCCAACACCAGGCCAGGCAAAGATGCTTTCGGTGATGACCGCGCCGCCAAAGAGCGCACCCAATTGCAGCCCCACGACCGTTACCAGCGGGATTAGAATGTTACGCAGGGCATGGCGCACGATGACGCGGCGTTCTTGCAAGCCTTTGGCGCGCGCTGTACGGATGTAATCCTCGCCCAGCACATCGAGCATGCCGGAGCGCACCAAGCGCGTGACCAGCGCCATCAGCACTGAGCCAAGCGTAATCGCGGGCAGGACAAGATGCCAGATCGTGCCGCGGCCCGATGTGGGAAACCAGCCCAAGCCCACCGAAAAGATCAGGATCAGCATAATGCCTAGCCAATAGGGGGGGATGGCCTGACCGATCATGGCAAGCCCGGTGCCGAGATAGTCCCAGATTGTGTCGCGTTTGAGCGCAGACATCATGCCCACAGGGATGGCGACCGAGAGCGAAAAGAGCAGCGCCACGGCAGAAAGTTGCAGGGTGGCGGGCATTCGTTCCAAAAGGACTTTCATCGCAGGCTGCTTGAAAAAGAGCGACTCGCCCAAATCGCCTTGCAGCGCGCGGCTTAGAAAGACCATATATTGTACGGGAATCGGTTCATTGAGCCCCCACTTTTCGCGCACCGCTTCCATCTGTTGAGGGGAAGCGGTTTCGGAAAGCAAGAGACTCACGGGGTCGCCAGGGGCAAGGCGCAGTAGAAAGAAGACCAACACCGACACACCCCAGATCACACCAATCGATTGGAGCAGGCGGCGGCGGATATAGGCACCCATTCGAGAAATTCCTGTTTCAGGAAGGATTCGGCTGGAAGCCCGTGCCACGCGCAGCGAGTCCGTACGCGAACAGGGGGCTTCCAGCCAAATGGCTTCAATAATCGATTATGCGCTGACGCTCATCCCGTTCCACGGGCGGGTGGTGTCAGGCGAATAGGGCTCAAAGCCGCTGACGCGCTTGCGCACGGCCCAGATGTTCTCCTGGCGATAGAGTTGGATCTCTACCGATTCGTCATAGACCTGCTTTTGGATCTGCTTATAGAGCGTGTCGGCCTCTTCGGGGTCAACGGCGACACAAGCCTGGTCGATCAACTGCTGGAATTCCGGGTGCTGTGGGCCATAGCCGGAGCCGTAGGTGTCATTGATGTAGAAGGTCTTGTACTGGTTGCAGGGATTGTTGGCCTTGCCACCCTGCTGTAGCGCCAAGTCATAGCTGCCCGATTGGCGCGCCTCGGTGTAGGCACCTGGTTCGAGGAATTGCAGATCGACCTCGAAGCCGATATCTTGCAGCGCACCTGCCACATATTCCATGACCTCTTGGCCCTTGGCGAACCAGAAGGGATGGGCCTTGACCTCGATTTTTGTGCCGGGAGCCACGCCTGCTTGATCGAGCAAGCGGCGCGCCTCATCTGGATCGTAGGGAATCGGGGTTAGTGATTCGTCATAACCGACGGTTCCCTGGGGAATATGCCCGCCCACGACTTGACCGGCCTTGACGATGTTGTTGACCAGGGCTTCGCGGTCGATGGCGTAGTTAACCGCCATGCGCGCTTCCACTTTATCAAAGGGTGGGCGATTGGTCTGGGTCAGCAAGTAAAGATGATCCAGCGACGGGCGGCGGTAAATCGCAATGTTTTCGTCCTGGCCCAACTCTGCTGCCAATTCACCAGAGACATTGGCGATAATGTCCACTTCACCGGAGCGGAGCGCGGCCACACGCGTGGCTTCTTCGCTGATGGGGCGATAGCGCAGCCGGTCCACCTTAGGCAGGTCGGGCTTCCAGTAATTCTCGTTGCGCTCGCCCAACCAATATTCACCCTTGACATATTCCAGATGGCGGTAGGGGCCGCTGCCGATGGCTTTTTCCCAGAAGTTTTCGCCATTCTCTTCAAAGGACTTCTTGGAAAGGATATGCTCGCCCAAGATGAGGTTAAAGAGAGGGGCCGGTTTGGAGCAGTTAAAGACGACAGTGGCGGCGTCGGGGGCATCCACTGATGCCAGCAAATCGACGAAAGCAGTCGAGTGCTGGAATTCAGGATTCGCCAACAATCGTTCGAAGGTGAACTTGACATCTTCCGACGTAAGGGGTGAGCCATCGTGGAAGGTGGCTCCTTCATGCATCTTGACTGTCCAGACGGTGCCTTCGGGATTGCTGCTGTATTCGGTTGCCAGCCAGTTGATCTGGGAGCCATCGGGCGCGACATCGAAAAGCTGGTCATAGATGCAGCGGTTGATCTCGCCTTCCATACGTCCGCCGATCAATTGGGGGTCTTGGGTACGCAGGTCGTCACCGCGTGACCAAATGATCTCGGAGAGTTGCGTGGTGCTGCCGGGGGCGACCATCTGACAGGCTGCCATCAATTGGCTCAGAAACGGCAAGCTCATGCCTACGCCCGCGGCTTGAAGAAAACGCCGGCGCGTCACTGGATAGGACATGGTTCCTCCTACATTCTAGGGTTAACCGGGAGAGTTGGGATGAAACTTCAGGGAGCAAAACCAAACTGTATACCGTATATCAGAATGCTAGATTGATTATACGTGCGTTGGGTGGCACTGTCAACGTAGGTGGCAGTGAACGGGTGTATCTCGCATGAGGGCACAGAGAAGAACCCCATATTGAAATAGACCTCGATAAAGCTAGATAGGGTCGCAACGTGTTCGCTAAAATAGGCGCTTTGTGGTAAATCTTGTGGCATACCTCTTAGCATTTCCACACTAATCTTTTTACACCAACCTGGGATGGGAGTACCCTCGCCATGCTGATTCACGATCTAGACACCCCGACCGTTGTCTGTGATCTGGACAAACTGGAACAGAACATCAACAGTTATGCCGACAATGCCAAGTCGGTGGGAATTCCGCTTTGGAGCCACACCAAGTCACACAAGATTCCTGAGATTGCCCACATGCAGATCAAGAGCGGCTCGATTGGGGTCTGCTGCCAGAAGGTGGGCGAAGCGGAAATTATGGTCGCGGCGGGAATCACGAACATTATCATTCCCTATAATATCGTGGGCGCGTCGAAGGTCGATCGCTTGCTGCGGCTGGCGCGGCGTGTGCAGATTACGGTAGCGGTAGATTCGGAGACGACGGCGCGCGGCATCTCGGATGGCGCGCTGCGGCATGGGGGCGAGGTACGCACCCTGATCGAGTTGGATACAGGCTCGAAGCGCTGTGGCGTGCAGTCGCCCGCCGATGCACAGGAGTTGGCGCGCAAGATTGCCGACCTGCCGGGCATCGACTTTCAGGGGGTAATGACCTATCCGAGCCGTACCACGATCCAGCCCTATTTGGCCGAAACGGTGGAGCGTATCACAAGCGATGGCATTCCGGTCAATGTGGTCAGCGGTGGCGGCACAGGGGCAGACCGGATTTCGAAAGAGATTGGCTGCACCGAGACGCGGGCAGGCTCCTATGTGTGGGAAGGGCTGACGCGTGTGCAGAGCCGCGCCGATTTGAGCGATGAGCGCTGCCCGCTGCGGATTATCACGACCGTCGTGAGCCGCCCCACATCAAGCCGCTTGATTATTGATGGCGGCATGAAGACCTTCTGCTCCTATCCACCTGTGCCCTATGGCTATTGTGTTGAGCATCCCGAATTGAAAATTATGGGCATGTCGATTGAGCATGGGCATGTGGACACCTCGGAATCGTCGCATAATTTCCAGGTGGGCGAGCGGCTGACCTGGATTCCACTGCACCAGGAGATGGCGCTGAATTTGCATGACGAGTTGGTGGGCTATCGGGGCGAGCAGGTGGAGGTGGTGTGGCCTGTGTGGGGGCGCGGGAAGGTGAAATAGGGGAACTGGAGCCAGTAATTCTGGCGTTGATGCAATACTGAAAACTATGAGAGAACCTCCCGGAAGCTCTAAGCTTCCGGGAGGGTATATGGGTGGTTGCAGGGTCAAATAGAGGGGTTCGTTGCTGATGCGTTTGGTGTTGATTTCGCCTAAAGGGCCGCTCTACCGTCATCGTGGGGGGATTTTTAAGAAGAATCTGCGATATGCGCCGCTGACGTTGAGCACGTTGGCGGCGCTGGTTCCGCCGGAGATGGATGTGGAGATCACCATCATTGATGAGGGAGTGATGGAGGTTGACGCGGCGCAGATTGAGGCCGACCTGGTGGGGATGACGGTAATTACGGGGACCGCGCCGCGTGCCTATGCGTTGGCGAGGCAGTTGCGGAACCGCGGCATCCCTGTAGTGTTGGGCGGGCCGCATATCACGCTGATCCCAGAGGACGCGCAGCCGCACGCCGATACGATTGTGGTGGGCTATGCCGAGGAGAGTTGGCCGCGGCTGCTGCGCGATTTTGTGGCGGGGCGGATGCAGCCGCGCTACGACCAGGCTGCCGGCTTGTCGCTGGCAGGGATGCCCTTCCCCAAACGCGAGTTGATGCGGCGTGGCTCCTATATCACCACCCATGTCTTTGAGGCGACGCGTGCCTGTATCCATCGCTGTGATTTCTGTGTCGTGCCAACGGCGTGGGGGACGAAGCCGCTGCAAAAGCCGGTGGAAGAGGTGGTGGCGGATATTCGCCAGCACTACGCCAAGCGTATTATCTTTATTGACCTCAACTTGATTGCCGACCGTGAGTATGCGGCACAGCTTTTTGAGGCATTGATCCCGCTCAAGGTGAGTTGGTTTGGGCTTTCAACTACGCTTTTGGGGCGCGACCGTCCACTGCTCGAACTGGCGGCGCGCAGCGGGTGCAGCGGGCTGCTCATGGGCTTTGAGTCGATCACCCCGGCGAATCTCAAAGAGTCCAAGAAGGGCTTTAACTCGCCCGGTGCGTACAAAGAGCTGGTGAATTTACTGCACCAGTACAAGATTACGCTGATGGCATGCTTCACCTTTGGCATGGATCATGATACGCCGGATATTTTTCTTAAGACTGCCAAGTTTGCCGTGGACGCTGCCATTGACCTGCCCCGCTTTGCCATTGTGACCCCTTTCCCCAATACGGGGCTGTACAAACGGTTGATGGAAGAAGGGCGGATTCTCACGCATGATTGGGAACTCTACGATGGGCAGCATGTCGTCTTTCAACCGGCGCAGATGTCGGCGCAGGAGTTGTACAGGGGGCATGAGCAAGCATGGAAGTATGCCTATTCGTGGGGGAACATAGCGCGCCGCTTCTGGGGGGCGCGTATTCAGATGCCGGTGTGGATGGTGACGAATTTGGGCTACCGCTTCTATGCCCATCATCTGCACGATTTTTATAACTGTGATTGGATCACTGGTCGATCATGAGACTAACCCTGATTCATCCCTGTATTGGCCGGCGCAAGGGCCAGCGTTATATCCGCACTTGGCAGATGGAGCCGCTGCCCGCGGCGGCGATTGCCGGACTGACACCGCCCGGTGTCGATATTCGTTTCTATGATGATCGGATGGAGCGCATCCCCTTTGACGAACCGGCCGATGTCGTGGCGATCAGCGTGGAAACTTATACAGCCAAGCGCGCCTACCAGATCGCCAGTGAGTACCGGCGGCGCGGCGTGCCGGTGATCATGGGCGGCTTCCATGCTTCGCTTTGCCCAGAGGAAGTTGCGCGCTATGCCGATGCGGTCGTGGTGGGCGAGGCTGAGGCCGTTTGGTTGCAGGTGTTGGCGGATGCCGAAGGGGGAACGCTCCAGCCCTATTACCGCGGCGGGCAGCGGCCCAGCCTGCGCGGGTTGCGCCCCGACCGCAGCATCTTCAAGGGCAAGCGATACCTGCCGATCGGCCTGGTCGAGGCGGGGCGCGGCTGTCACTTTAAGTGTGATTTTTGCGCGGTGCAGACGGTCTTTAACCACAGCCAGACGCGCCGCCCGGCTGATGACATTTTAGAGGAGATTGAGCGGCTGCGCGACAAGCGGCTTTTCTTCTTTGTGGATGACAATATCACCTCGAACATGGCAGAGGCCAAAGATTTCTTCCGCGAACTGGCGCGCCTCAAGGTGCGATGGGTGAGCCAAGCCAGCATCAACGCCGCCTATGACGAGGAGTTTTTAGAACTGATCGCGGCGTCGGGCTGTGAAGGCGTGTTGATCGGTTTTGAGTCGCTCAACCCGGACAACCTGCGCAAGATGAACAAGGGCTTTAACATGATGAAAGGGGGCTTTGAGCAGGCGCTTGCCAACCTGCGACGCCATCGCATCCGTCTCTATATCACCTTTGTCTTTGGCTATGATGAGGATACCCCCGCCAGCTTTGCGCCCACGGTTGACTTTGCGCTGGAACATAAGTTTTACATCGCCGCCTTTAATCATCTGACCCCTTTCCCTGGCACTCCCCTCTACCAACGCCTGGCGGAGGAAGAACGGCTGCGCTTTGACGCCTGGTGGCTGGATGACCGCTATCGCTACAACCAGATTCCCTTTCGGCCTGCCAAGATGAGCCCTGCCGAGTTGCAGGCGGGTTGTCTCGATGCGCGGCGCGCCTTCTACAGCCATCGCAGCATTTGGCGGCGAGGGTTCGACGAGGTGAATCGTGCCAGCGCCCGCATGTGGTGGAACTATTATGGCATTAACTATCTCTTTCGCTCCGAAGTGGCCGAACGGGATGAATATCCGTTGGGCGATGAAGCGTGGCAGGGGGAATTGATTCCCGCGCGCAGCATGGTTCTGCCATTGGTCACACCGGCCCTGAATGCATCGCCTTTATCCCTTCATGCCGCTCGTTGACTTTATGCTGGCGACTGCAGCGGATGATGCTGATCTGCGCCATCTGCTGCGGGTTAATCCGCTGCCGGGGGAAATCTGCTTGAGCTATGAACGGGAGCCGAGCTTTTGGGCCGCGGCCTCCATGGACGGAGCCCTGCACCAGACGTTGGTGGCGCGCAGCCGAGAGGGGCGCGTGGTGGGGATGGGCAGCCGCAGCGTGCACAGGCTCTATGTCAACGGTGAAGCTACTGACGTGGGATATATGAGCCAAATGCGCGTCGATCCTGGCTATGCTTGGGGAACTGCATTGCCGAAGGTCTTGGCGCAGGGCTGGCGTTTTTATCGAGAACTCCATCAGGATGGGCGCACCCCCTATTATCTGGTCAGCCTGGTGGCAGGGAAAAGCGTGGCGTTTCGCATGATGACGCTTGGGCTGCCCGATTGGCCCACGCTGCATGCTGTGGGGGGGCTGCTGACCTATGGCATGAATGTACGACGGGCACATGCGCTGCCGCGCCTTTCCCGCGGGATGAGGGTGCGCCGCGCCACGCAGGATGACCGGGTCGCCATTGCCGAATGTCTCGCCCGCAATGGTCGTCGCCGCCAATTTACACCGTTTTGGGAAGCGTCTGACCTGGGCGATCCGCGCCGGATGCCCGACTTGAGCATGCATAACTTTTGGTTGGTGGAGCGAGGTTCGCAGGTGGTGGGCACGCTGGCGCGCTGGAATCAGCGGCGGCTGAAGCAGTCAGTGGTGCGCGGCTATGACGCGTCCTTGCATAGAGCGCGCCCCTTCGTCAATCTCCTGGCAAGAGTGGGCCTGGCTCCCCGACTGCCCGCAGTGGGTGAGCCTGTGCGCCATGCCTTTGTCTCTCATTTCGCCGTAGATCAGGATGACCCAGAGGTGGCGGCGGTGTTGTTGGCTGCGGTCTATCAAGAGGCTGTTGAAGCCGGGGATGATTATCTTATGCTGGGGCTGGACCCGGATCATCCTTTGACGAAGCTTGTGCGCCGCTACCGGCGCGTTGTCTATGGCACGCAGTTGTTTCTGGCCGCGTGGGGTGATGAGATCGAACAGGCACACAAGTTGGATGGGCGACAGATGGGCGCAGAGATTGCGGTGTTGTGAGCGGCTGATGCGGTACGTGAGTGAATGAATCAGGGACAATAGGGCGATGGCACGACGACCAGGTGAACAGTTGGTGGAATGGCTGTTGGCGATCACGCTGGCCCTGGTGGGGCTAGGCGAGCGGCTGCGTCGTTCGCGCATGGGCTATGCCAATCCACGTGTTGCCCACTTGGTTGGCGCGCTGGGCTACCATACCCATTCCTATCGCGTGGGATTGCCACAGGCGAAGCGCTGGCTGCAAACGCGCGCCGAACTCTTTCCCGCGGTCGTGCAGGTGCAGACGATTAACCGTTGCAATGCGAGTTGTCGCATGTGCCCCTATCCCATCACCTGGGGGCTAGAGGCGCGCGAGGTGATGGACGATGCGCTCTACAGCAAGATTGCAGCGGAGTGTGCCGCCGCGCCGGAACTGCATGACTTTGTGCCGATGGCGCAAAATGAGCCGCTGCTGGATCTGAAGCTGGCGGCGCGCATTGCCGAATTTAAGGCGCAGGCGCAGCCGCACCAGATGGTAGAATTAGTGACCAATGGCAGCGCGCTGACCCTTGCGCGTTTTCAAGTGTTGAGCGATGCCGGGCTCGACCTGCTGACGATCAGCGCCAATGCCGCCAGCGAGGCGACCTATCAGCAGGTAATGGGGGGATTGAAATGGTCACGCCTGGTGGAACTGCTCGAAAGCTTGCGCCAGGCGGGATCACCTCAAGTCAATGTCTATTTGCGCTTCGTAAAGCAGCGTGAGAACAGCCAAGAAGCGCGTGCATTTGTGCGCCGCTGGCAGCGCCATTTCAATCTGATGATGTATGATGTGAACAACCGCGCCGGGGCTGTGACAGGGTACGCGCAGGTGGCAACGGTGAAACATGCGCTGACAAGGCGTCTGCGGCGTTGGCTGGGGCCGCGTCTTTTCAAGGTCTGCCCCTATGTCTTTAGCATCATGGCAGTCATGCAAAATGGTGATGTGCTGCTGTGTGGCAACGATTGGCAGGAGCGCGATGTCGTGGGCAATGTGCGGCAGGCCTCGTTGCGCGCCATTTACAACAGC
This sequence comes from Caldilineaceae bacterium, assembly GCA_020846635.1. Taxonomy (GTDB): domain Bacteria; phylum Chloroflexota; class Anaerolineae; order Caldilineales; family Caldilineaceae; genus QEUY01. The sequence goes on along the minus strand of JADLDO010000041.1, from coordinate 165,228 downwards.
CCGCGCATGCAAGAGGTGCGTGAACTGATGCGCCAGGGTCGCTATGACGAGATCGCGCCTTGTCGCAACTGTTCATTTCGCCAGGAGTGGCTTTAATGGCATCTATTTTTATTACTCTAAAATTCTATCATGGTTGAAAACGAGAAGGGCTTAGGCAAGACCGACGATCGCACGACGGGCGAAGAGGAGCGCGGGTCAGTGCGCGCCAGCGAAGCCTACTTCCTCCAGATTTGGGAGGCAGCTACAGATGCTATGGCGTTGTCTGACCCAGAAGGGATCGTGCTGGATGTCAACCCGGCCTACCTGCGTCTCTACGGTTACACGCTGGAGCAAGTCGTTGGTCAGAACTTTGCGATTGTTTTTCCAGAGGAAATGCGCGAGTGGGCAGTCGAACAGTATAAGGTAGTTTTTGCTGGCGAGGGTACTCCCCCACCCTTTGAATCCACCGTTCGAAGAGCAGATGGCAGTGAGTGCATTGTCGAATCCAGCGCAACGTTCTTAACCACGGCGGGAGAGCGTACAGCGATGCTCTCGACCATCCGCGACATTACGGCATTCAAACTGGCAGAGAGCGCGCAACGTAGCAGCGAAGAAGCATTGCGCAGGAGCCAAGAACGACTGCGCTTGACAATGGAAAGCATAACAGAATATGCCATTATCACGACTGACCTTGATGGGTATATTACCAGTTGGAATGTGGGCGCAGAGGAAATGTTCGGCTATCCAGCAGTGGAGATTCTGGGCCAACATACAGCGATTATCTTCACACCAGAGGATCGGGCGCGCGGTGCCCCCGCTCAAGAAATGGAGCAGGCGCGCCGTACAGGCCGGGCAGCCGATGAGCGATGGCATTTGCGTAAAGACGGTACGCGCTTCTTTGTCAGTGGTGTGATGACGCCGCTGCGGGATGGTGCCATTGTGGGCTATGTGAAGGTCGCACGTGATCTCACCGAACGCAAACAGATGGAAGAGGCTGTGCGCCAACTGAACGCATCACTGGAGGCGCAGGTGGAGACGCGTACGCAGGAAGTGCGTGGTTTGGTCACACAATTGACGATGAGCGAGCAGGCAGAACGCCGCCGCATCTCGCAGATCTTACACGATGACCTGCAACAGAGGCTCTACAGTTTGAACTTCTATCTCACCAATCTGCGGCACGCGCTCGATACCGGGAATCATACAGACATCCTTCAAATGCTTGCCGAAATCAATGAAATTGTGGACGACTCCATTCGGGCGACCCGCAGCCTCAGTGTAGATCTCAGCCCCCCTGTCTTGCATCGGGAAGGGCTGGTTGAGGCTATCCACTGGTTAGCAATGCAAATGGCACAGCAGCATGGACTCATCGTCAGTGTGCACCCAGCGGACGCTTTCACACTGCCCGACGAGGACTTGCGTGTACTGCTTTTTCAGATTGTGCGCGAGTTGCTCTTTAACATTGTCAAACATGCTGGCGTGAAAACGGCCCAGGTCACGCTGACGCATGAAGATGAGCGGATCCGTATTGACGTTTGGGATGAAGGTCGGGGCTTTGACGCCAGCGCGCCAAGTACACAAAATAGCCAGGGACTGCTACGCATTCAGCAGCGGCTGCAACTGCTTGGCGGGCATATGCAGATTGAGAGTGGGCTGGGGCAAGGCACCCGTGTTACTCTCTACAGCCCCATGCGCCTCAGAAACGTATGACTTATGAGGCAGGTACTCAATAGAGCAGCGTACTTGAATCAGTGAGCAGGAGCAGGCGTTTGGTTATACAAGGAGGGGAACAGGATGAGTGAAAACCTGGCGATTCTGCAAGGCTTGACCCATAACCCGTTGGCACGATCCTGGTTCGAGCAGGTCTTGAGCTATTTGCGTGTGCATGTCAGTGACACGGACGAGGAGTTTACGGTGGTGGATACGGGAAACGGCATTGAGGTGATGCCTGGTTTTTTCCCACCACAGCGGCGCAAATTGCTCTATGGTCTCTTTGATCCGGGTGACTGGTATGCAAAGCAATTTGTTGTGACAGTTAACAGTCAAAATGTGCGTAACTATGCGAGCTTTTTCGAAGATGAGGAAGTTGGCGCGGAAGAACTCTTTCGCATCATGTCCTTTTTGGCCCCCATATTGCTCAAGGCAACGTTGGAGATGCCCGCCATGCGTAACAGGGCATTGATTGCGATGCTGGGGTTGGATACGATGTGGCATCAATGCCTGCTTGACCCGCAGGGCAACGAAACCCAACCGTGTACGGTGCAACTGGTGGGCAGCAGTTGGGAGATTTTGCCGGGCTATCATGGCACACCGCAGCGCAAAAAGGTGCTGACCGCAGAAAAGCTGCTGGAGTTCCAACGCCGTGTCCACAAAGCCGAGGACGAAGATACCCTCTCCGGCTGGTTTGCGCTGCTCGACTGGTATCGCAAGTGGCTGGCGTCGGTGAGTGCGCCAGCTGCCGTGGCAGTGTAGACGAGCCGCAATGTCCCATTCATCAAACGAAGTATTGCCCGCGGCGTGGTATCCTCTCTGTCGTGCCGGTGACCTGGAAACAAGCCGTGTTTTGCCTGTGCAAATCCAGGGCAGGCGCTACGCGGTCTGGCGCAGCGCATCGGGTAAGGTCAGCGCCCTGGATGCCACCTGCTGCCATGTGGGCGCTGACCTGAGTCGCGGCGCGGTGAGGGGGGAGACGCTGCAATGCCCGCTGCATCATTGGTGCTATGGTGGGGATGGTCTTTGTGTGCATATCCCCGGCGACAGGGCGATTCCGGCGCGCGCACGTCAGGATGCGCTGCACTGTGTGGAAGCCTATGGGCTGGTCTTTGGTTTTGTAGGGAAGACGCCGGACTTTGACATACCCCGTTTTGTCGATGAGGTCGATCCCGTGTGGAGCCGGGCAACGGTGGTCGATGTGGCCGCGCCCTATACAACGCTCGTCGCCAACTCGTTTGATGGGCAGCACTTTGCAGCGGTGCATGATCGGGAGTTGCTGGAGCCGCCACAGATTACGCGCGCCAATGTTCATCACATCGCGATTCATTACAGGGCCAACGTGATAGGGCAGCGCATCAACGACCGGATGATGCGCGCGTTGGGCATAGACCGTGTGGGGGTGACGATTCATTGTTGGGGTGGGAGCGTGTTGCAGGTCTATAACGAGCGCACCGCCAACACGATTTTGGTGGCGCTGCGACCGCTGGACGAGCAGCGGAGCCGCGTCTATATTCTGACCGCGCTCAAGACGAAGGCGCGCGGCGTGGCGAGGCTCTTTCAGCCCTTGCATCTTGCCGTTGCGCGTTGGCTGGCAGTGGCCTTCTTGCGCCCAGATATGGGGGTGCTGGAGGGGGTGACGATGCGCCCGCGCGTGCTGCTGCCGGGCACTGATGATTGCCTGCTGACCTGGCTGCGCTACTGGCGGTCGCTGCCACGCGCGGAGCAAGGGGATGAACTTCGAGAACGCACCAGCCCCGGCGCAGCGCGATCCTCGTTCGCGCCGGTGGCAGAACCACTGAGTGGGGAGCGCACTGCCTGAGATGCTACGACCGCATGTTGCGCCGATGGTGGATGAGGTGGGGCTGCTGGCGCGTGCAGCCGAGGAAGTGCGAGGCTTTGGGGGAAGCGTACCCAACCGGGAGATGCTTCAGGCCTTGACCCAAGAGCGGGGCATCGATCTGGCAACCGCCATCTTCTACCAATCGATCCTGGCGTCGCCTCTCCACGGGCCTTTTGTGCGCGCGGTGGAGGCTGAGACCGCTGCGCCCCTGCCGTCGCCCAGCCGCTTCCATCTGCTAATCGTGCCTGCGCTCTACTATCAAGAATTGCCTCAATATGGGGGCGACGGTCAGGCGATTGCTGCCATTGCCCAAGCGTGCGGGATGCGTGTCACGGTTGCGCCGCTGCTGAGTAAAGGCAGTTTGAGTGACAACGCGGCTATCCTGTGGGAGACACTCTGTCGCCTTGAAAGAGAGAAAACGATAGAGGGGAAAACGGATGGGGAGGAAGTGCTGCTGCTCTCCCTGAGCGTAGGCGGTGGCGAAGTACGCATCCTCTTTGCCGAGCATGCGGGTGATCCACGGCTGGAGCGACTGGCGGGCTGGATCAACATCTGTGGGTTGGTGCGCGGGATTCCGCTGGCAGCGCAACTGCTGCGTAATCCGCTGCGCCGTTTGCATGCAAAGACAATCTGCAAGGTGATTGGGATAGACTTTGGGTTGGTGCGCGAGCTAGACCCTGACCATGCCTTTTGGCAGGGGACGCTGGCGCTGCCGCCAAAATTGCGCGTGCTCAATCTCATCGGCGTCCCGCTGCACAGCCACGTACAGCAGCGGAGTCTCTTCAAGCGTTATGCCTGGATGCAGGCGTTGGGGCCGAATGATGGGATGTCGCTGCTGAGTGATCTGATTGTCGAGCCGGGGCTGATCTATCCGTTGTGGGGCGCTGACCACTATTTCCGCACACCCCAGGTCAGCCCGCTGCTTTATCGTCTTTTTCGTTTTCTGCGCCAAGAGTGGGCAGGGGAAGTGGCTAGAGAGTTGGTGGTATGATGCCGCAGTTGGTGGGCGAAACGGTGGCGCGCGCTGCCCTATCGCCGGCGACGGTGGATGAAATGGTGCAGTTGTTCAGCGAGCATTACGACTTAGTCTGCCCAGAGCATTTTCGGCGCGATCTGGCGCAGAAAGATCAGGTTGTGCTGCTGCGCGAGGAGCGCCAGGGCACACTGCAAGGCTTTTCCACGCTGGCGGTCTACACAACAACTGCACAAGGGCGCAAGGTCGGGGTGGTCTATTCGGGGGATACGATCATCCGTCCTGCCTTTTGGGGCACACCGGCGCTGCCCAGCGTTTGGATCAAACGGGTATTGGCGTTGGCAGCCCAATTGCCCCAGCCGGTCTACTGGCTGCTGATTTCGTCCGGCTACAAATCCTATCGCTTTCTGCCCGTCTTTTACCGGGAGTTTTATCCACGCTACGACTGCCCCACGCCGCCGGAGCAGCAAGCGATCCTGGATGAACTAGCGCAGCAGCGGTTTGGGGCGCAGTATGACGCGGCTTCGGGCGTGGTGCGCTTTGTAAGTGGGGCAACCCCGCTGCGTCCAGGCGTGGCGGATGTGAGCGAGGAACGGCAGCGCAACCCGCATATTCGTTTCTTTTTGGCGCGCAATCCCGGTCATGCGCAAGGCGATGAATTGGTCTGCTTGACCCGTATTGCGTGGGAGAACCTGACTTCGGCAGGTCAGCGCATGGCGAGCTAGGCAGATGATGGGGCTAGCGCCGCTTGCCAATGGCCTTTGGTTGGCGAGTGGGACTGTTGACAGGGGGCGTTTTCGCTGGACGCTCTCGCATCCCGCGGCTGCCCAAGCGTCGCGGCTGCGGCAGATCCTCACGGCGAACCAGCAGAGCGAGTTTGGGCGCAAGCATGGCTTTGCCCAGATCAGCAGCGTGCGCGAGTTTCAAGCGCGTGTACCTTTGGCGGACTATGAAGATTTTGCGCCAGCGATTGCGCGCATGGCCGCGGGTGAAAGCGGCGTGCTGACCACTGCGCCTGTCAAGCTCTTTGAACCTTCCAGCGGCTCCACAGCAGCGGCGAAGCTGATCCCCTATACGGCAGCCTTGCAGCGTGAATTTCAAGCGGGATTGGCGGCGTGGATCGGCAATCTCTATGGGCAGATGCCGAGGTTAATAGGCGGGCCTGCCTATTGGTCGCTGACGCCGTTGACGCGTGGGCGGCAGAGTACGCCGGGGGGAATTCCCATTGGCTTTGAGGAAGATAGCGCGTACTTGGGGCCGCTTGGGCGATTGGTGGAGGCTGCGCTGGCGGTTCCAAATCAGGTCAAGCAGGTGGGGGCGATGGATGCGTTTCGCTACACCACCTTGCGCCATCTGTTGGCGACACCCGATTTACGGCTGATCTCCGTTTGGAACCCCACATTCTTGACGCTGCTGCTGGATGCGCTGGTGCAATGGTGGGAACCGCTGCTAGAGGATGTCGCCGCGGGGAAGCTGACGCTGGATGAGGAGATTGATCCGGGGCTTCATGCACAGTTGTCGCGCGGTCTGCGGCCCGACCCGGCGCGAGCGCGCCAGTTGCGTCTCCTTGACCCAACGGATCTCGCCACGCTGGCGCAGGTGTGGCCGCGGTTGGGGCTGGTAAGCTGTTGGGCGGATGGGCCGGCGGCGCGCTTTGCTACGGAGTTAATGGCACGCTTACCCTCTGTCTTGATGCAGCCCAAGGGACTGTTGGCGACCGAGGCAATGGTTTCACTGCCCTGGCTGGGCGCGCCCAGGGATGCTCCCGGTGCGCTCTTGGCGCTGACGTCGCACTTTCTCGAATTTGTGGATGAGGGAGGCGCGGTCTACCTGACGCATGAGCTACAAGAAGGGAGTCTCTATTCGGTGGTGGTGACGACGGGGGGTGGACTCTACCGCTACCAACTGCATGATCAGGTGGAGGTCGTGGGCCGGGTGATGGCGACACCGCGTGTTCGCTTCGTCGGCAAGACGGATCGGGTGGCTGACTGGTTTGGTGAGAAGCTCAATGAGCAGTTTGTGGCGCGCTGCCTGGAGGAACTGTGGACACACAGGGGGATGACCCCACGCTTTGCGCTGGTTGCCCCGGCTGATCTGGCTGATGGCTTTGCGTATACACTCTATGTGGAAGCCGATCAGTGGCCCGACGCGGACTCATTGGCGGCAGCGCTAGACAAGTTGTTATGCAGGAACTTCCACTATGATTATTGTCGCCGTTTGGGGCAACTGGCCCCGGCGCGTGTGCGCGCTGTACGAGAAGGGGCAGCCACCTACTTGGCGATCTGCCAGGCGCGCGGGATGAAGCTTGGCAACATCAAGCCCGCGCTGCTGGATCGGGGAACCGAATGGGAAGGGGCGTTTACGTGTTAGTCCATCCTTGTTTGTCAGACAAAGCGCGGGCGGGTGAAGGGCGCGGGCTTTGTGGTCGAAGGGTCGAGGTCGTAGCCTGTCAGTACCAACTCCCTGATGGCGAGTAACTCATCTTGGCCTTGCGGGGCGAGTGTGCCCAGGAGCAAGGTGGGGAGATGGTTGGCAAGCCATTGGGCGACAAAGTGACCCGGAACGCCCAGCCGTTTACAGGGCCAGAGGATCATGTTGGCGGCAAGACTGGCGCGGTTGTAGGAAGCAAAGAGGGAGATCGGCTGTTCGTCATAGGTGCGGCGGTTGACCGCTGCCAGGGTTGCGCCGCTGAGATAGGCTTCCACGGTCATGACCGCTTCGCAGGCATGGCGAAAGGCAGCGGTTTCGCTCATCTGCATCAGCGGTGGCTCCTGGGCAAAGATGGCCTGGGCGGTAGTTCGGCTAAAGAATTTATAGCCCGAATGGAAGTCGGGCAGCGTGTCGGTGGTTGTGAGAAATTGCAGCGGCAGAGGTTGAGCGCTGATCGTAGCTGCGTAGGTGAGCGCATCGAGTAGGAGATAGTTGCAGAGTTCTTCCTGTTCGGCGCGCAGAAAGCCCAGCGGACGATGGCGTGAGGCGCGGTTGCCAAGTACCATGATCTGTTGGTTGCCGCTCGTCTCGACGATATGCTGGGCGGCGCGTACGAAGTTGAGCAGATCGTTGCCGAAGTGGTCGCCATCCTGATCGACTGCTGCAAACCATTTGAGCCGCTCATTGGCAAATAATGTCTGCATGCCGTGGAGCAGTGCGCCAAGCTTGCCGCGGTTGCGCTCGCCTACGATCACCCGCACGCCAAACTGTGCTGCCACCTTCCCGGCAATATCCACGCCCGCGCCGGGACCATCCACGCTGAGGCAGATGCTTTGGGGGTCGTTGACTTCTCGCACAAACATTTGTACGGTGCTGCCTAAAATGGTGTAGGCTGTGACCGGGTCGCTGGTAGGACCAAAGTAGACGGGAATCACGACGCCTGTCGCTTCATCGAGGGCATGGAGCGCGGCGCTGATGGGTGTGTCGAGCATAGGCGGCTTCTCTTGGGCTGATGATTGGTGACGCTGGGATGTTGTTGTCATGGGGAGATTTTGGCGGATTCGGCCTGATCCGGCAAACTTTGCAGTGGGGGAAAGGTACAGAGGCAACAAAATGGAAATCCTAGACCATAACCGTCGTGCATGGGATCGGGCAGTTGGTGAAAGCGAATGGACGATCCCCGTTGGCCCAGAGGCGGTTGCGGCGGCGCGCCGTGGTGAATGGCAGATTGTGCTGACACCGACAAAGCCTGTGCCGCGCACCTGGTTTCCACAGGCGTTGAATGGTGTGCGCGTGCTTTGTCTTGCCTCGGGTGGCGGGCAGCAGGGGCCGATTCTGGCCGCGGCAGGGGCAGCGGTGACAGTCTTTGACAATTCCCCGCGCCAGTTGGCCCAGGATCGGATGGTGGCGGAACGGGATGGGTTGACCATCGTGACCGAGCAGGGCGATATGGCGGATCTGACGCGCTTTGCCGATGATAGCTTTGATTTGATCGTGCATCCTGTGTCGAACCTTTTTGTGCCGCATGTGCGCCCGGTCTGGCGCGAGGCGTTTCGCGTGCTGCGCGCGGGGGGCGATCTGCTGGCTGGCTTCTGCAATCCCGTGATGTACCTCTTTGATATGGCGCTGGCGGATGAGGGGGTGTTGGAGGTGCGCCATAAGCTGCCTTATTCGGATTTGACGCATTTGACCCCGGCAGAACGACAGCGTTATATGGATGATCTGCAACCGCTTGAGTTTGGTCACAGCCTGGAGGATCAGATTGGGGGACAGTTGGATGCGGGGTTTGTGCTGACCGGCTTTTATGAGGATGTCTGGCCCGGTCAGGCGCTTTCCGAGTATATGCCGCATTACATCGCGACGCGGGCGCGCAAATTGTAGATGGAGAGAAACGTGGCTGCTACATTGGCGCAATTGGGAGAGGAACGGAATCGATTGCTGAGTCGTGTGCAACAGGTGTTGGAGGCGGATGGGCGTGTGACGGCTGCGTGGCTGAGCGGCTCCTATGGGCGCGGGGAGGCGGATGCGTGGAGCGATCTCGATTTGCACGTCGCTGTAGTGGATGAGCATTTTGAGGCGTTTATCGCGGAGCATCAGACGCTCTTTGCCAACTGCGGTCAGCAATTGCATGTCATTAGCCACGGTATCCTTTCTTGGTCTATGCCCAATGGTCGCTTCTGGCTGGTGCAGTACGCGCCCTATATGCTGGAGGTGGACTGGAATATCGGGCCGACGGCGGCGACAACGCGACCGGAAGCGTCGTATATGCTCTTTGACCGCGTGGGCATCCCGATAACAGCCCCGCTGCCGCCCGTTGGGGATGATTTCCGTCGTGCGGAGGCTAAAAATCAGTTGGATTTCTTCTGGGCAATGGCTCCGATTGCGATTAAGTTTGCAGGCCGCGGCCATACGCGTTTGGCTGTCAAGCAAGTGGACTATCTTGAAGGCGCGTTTGTGAAGCTTTGGCGCGCACTTTGGCGACCTGAGCTGCTGCAGAAAGATGCTTATCATCAGAATCGACCTTTGGAAGCGGAATTGGATGCACGCTTGCCCCGCTTTGGGCCAACCATTGATCCTTTGGTGGCGTTGCATGTGATTCGCGCCCACTGTGACGAGGTCGCGAGCTGGCATCCCGCGTTGGCGGCGTTGGGTGTGAGCGTTCATGATGGGGTCGTGCGCGAGGTGGTAGCCTTGACCGAGGTAGCAGAGAAGAGCGCAAGGCTGGGCGGGTCGAATCCTGATCAGGGGAGCCGACGGTAAGGGATTTTATCCAGACCAGTGTCTTGGGCTAATTGATCGACTTATTAACCGGCTAACTTCAAAGTGGCTCAAGTGGATTACGACAGGAGAGCAAAACTGATGGCTTCATGGCAACAGTATTTGAACGACAATCAAGCGCGTTTTGTGGATGAGATGTTGGCGTTTTTTCGCATCCCCAGTGTATCGAGCCTGCCCGAACATGCGGCGGATGTGCAGGCCGCGGGGGAGTGGGTGGCGGAGCGCATGAAGCAGGCGGGCATTGAGAATATTGAGATCTTGCCCACGGGCGGTCATCCGGTCGTCTATGGCGACTGGCTGCATGCACCAGGGAAGCCAACGATCTTGATCTACGGCCATTTTGATACACAGCCGACCGACCCGGAGGAATTGTGGAAATCGCCTCCGTTTGAGCCGCGGATTGAGGGCGACCGCGTCTATGCGCGCGGCGCATCGGATGACAAGGGCAATATGCTGGTGCCGATTCTGGCGGTTGAGGCGCTGCTTCAGAGTGAGGGCAAATTGCCGCTCAATTTGAAGTTCTTGTTTGAGGGGCAAGAAGAAATTGGCAGCCCGCAGCTACCTCCCTTTATGGTCAAGCATCGGGAGCGCTTTGCCTGTGATTTGGCAGTGAGCGCCGACGGAGGGCAGTGGGCGGAGGATCAGCCGGAATTGAATGTGGCGGCGCGCGGGCTTTGTGCGCTGCAAGTGGATGTGAAGGGGCCGGACGTAGACCTCCACTCCGGCATCTATGGAGGCACGGTACAGAACCCGATCCATGCCCTTGCTACCATCTTGGCCGCGCTGCATGATGAGGAAGGGCATATCACGGTTCCAAGTTTCTATGACCAGGTGCGCCCGGTGACGGAAGATGACCGCGCTAAGATCGGCGCGGTGCCGTTTGATGCCGATGGCTACAAGGATCGGTTGGGAATCAATGCGCTCTTTGGCGAAAGCGGGTATAACACCTATGAGCGCGCTTGGGCAAGGCCCACGTTGGAGGTCAATGGTATCTGGGGTGGCTTTACGGGCGCAGGCATGAAGACTGTGCTGCCTGCTGAGGCCCATGCCAAGATTACCTGTCGCTTGGTGGCAGATCAAGACCCGGCGCAGATTGCACAATTGGTGAAGGCGCATATTGAGCGGTTGTCGCCACCAGGGGTAACGGTCAACGTTACAATCTTTGAAAATGCGGCATATCCCTACCGTTCGCCGTCGGATCATGCGGGCAATCGTGCGGCGCATGTGGTGTTGGAAGAGCTTTATGGCAAGCCGCCCTACTACACGCGCACAGGTGGGAGTGTGCCGCTGTTGACCTTGTTCTATCGGGAACTGGGCGCACAGACCGTCACCTTTGGCTTTGGCTTGCCGGATGAGAATATCCATTCACCCAACGAATTTTGGCGATTGAGCAGTTTCCGCAAGGCGCAACAGGGCTATTGTCTGCTTTTGCAGGAATTGGCGACAGTGCAGGCGAAATAATGGCTTCGAATGGCAATACAGTGAATGGTGTCTTTAAGACAACCAACAAAGGGGGCGGGGTGCTGCTGGACCCTGCCATCTCGTTTCAGCTTGCGGGCGACGAGCCTACGGTTCCGGCGGCATTGGTGCGCCAATATGGATTGGTGGATGGCGCGGCAGTGACGGGCGAGACACGCAGAGGCAAGCAAGGTGTGGTGCTGGAGAAGATCAGCACAATTGGCGGCGGGCCACCGGAGGCGTTCAAGACGCGACCCACCTTTGCGCGCTTGGTGGCTGTTGACCCGCATGAGCGTTTTAACCTGGGGATCAATGGGGACGCGGCCATGCGCGTGGTTGACCTGGTCGCACCGATTGGCAAGGGAACGCGCGGGCTGATTGTTGCGCCCCCCAAAGCGGGCAAAACGATCATCCTGCAACAGATTGCCAACGCCATCCACACGACTGACCCAGATATCCGCATCATTCTGCTGCTGTTGGATGAGCGCCCGGAGGAGGTGACGCAGTTTCGCCGCGCAGTGCCGGGCCAAGTGCTGGCAAGCTCCAACGACCAGAGCACGCGCGAGCATGTGGCATTGGCGGAGCTGACGCTGGCGCATGTCCGCACTGAACTGGAGCTGGGGCATGATGTGGTGGTGTTGGTGGACAGCTTAACGCGCATGGCGCGCGCCTTTAATTTGCAGGGGGCAGGCTCACGGCGCACCTTGACGGGCGGCGTGGATGCGGCGGCGCTGGAGATGCCCCGTCGTTTCTTTGGCCTGGCGCGCAAGATCGAGCGCGGCGGCTCGGTGACAGTAATTGCTACGGCACTGGTGGGAACAGGCTCGGCAATGGACGACCTGATCTTCGAGGAGTTTAAGAGCACAGGCAACAGTGAGATTGTGCTGGATCGGGAATTGGCTGAGGCGCGCATCTTTCCGGCGATTAATCTGTTGGCGAGCGGGACGCGCCGCGAGGAACTGCTCTATGGAGAAGAAGAACTGGCGAAACTGGCGACGTTGCGACGGTGGTTGGCGAAGGGAACGCCTAAAGCGGCGATGACAGGGCTGCTGAAGCTGTTTGAGCAGTTTGAGACGAACGAGGAGTTGTTGGCGAAGCTGAATCCGGCGCGGGCTTGATTGGCGCAAGAAAAACCTTCCTGGGAGCCTGAAGCCTCTAAGAAGGTGGATGGCTTATGATTAGGGCAGGCCGAAGAAGTAGGCCCAAAGCCAGATGGCAACGAGTATATAGATGGTGATGATGGCGGCGGCTGCGATGAAACCAAGTGGCCCGCCAATGCGTTCCTGCTCTGTGGCCTTCTCACGAGCCTCGACCATAATCGCTGACGGGATAAGCCTCAGGGCAATCCAGATGCCCAACGGTAGCAGAAGCAGGTCATCCAGATAGCCCAGAACAGGGATTGGATCAGGAATCAAGTCGATAGGGCTGATGGCATAGGCGACCACCAAAACGGCAAACGCTTTGGCGTACCAGGGTGTGCGGGGATCGAGAACAGCATAGTAGAGTGCTGTGATGTTGCGCTTGAGTTTGCGTGCGGCCTCACGCCAGCGCGTGAACCAAGAGGGTGTGGTGGACATCCATCCATTGTATCATCAGCGATATCTAGTTCTGATGTTCCAGGAGATTCTAACTCATATACCGCATCAGCCGCCGGAGGCTAAAGCCATCCGGCTAGTAAACAACGCCCCCTGAAGGGGACTCCGCGAGCCACTTCTGAAGCCCCCTTTAGGGGGCGTTGTTTGTAGCCCTGCGGCTTTAGCCCTGGGCGGCTTCTGCGGTACATGAGGTTCTAACATAAAACCGGGTGCGGTCATCCATTGCAATGACCGCACCCGGTTTTGTTTGGGCTAGGTAGGAACGAATCTTAGCCGACGTTGAGTTCGAGGACTTCGCCTGTTGTGCCATCAACGACGACCGTACCGGTTTGGCTGCTATTGGTCAGGGTGACAACCCACACCGCGCGGCCATCCGTGACGTTGGCCTTCGCACTGGCTCCCTCAACATTGTCCATAAGACCCGCCTCGCGCACTGCCTCAACAGCGATGCGGATCGCCTCGGAGAGGCTGACATCCATCTGCGATGCCCCATCTTCTTGGGCGACGGTCGGGCTTGGGCGTGCCTCTACGGTGATGTCCGCTGTAGTCTCCTTGCCATCACGCAGCAGGTGCAGTGTAATGGTCTGGCCTGGAGTCGTCGCGTTGAACAGATAGCTAATCAACTGGTCAAAGTCGGTAATCGCTTGGTCATTGACCGCGGTGATAATATCACCCTCTTGCACACCGGCGTCACCAGCAGGTCCATTTGCAACCACCTGGGCCACATAGATCCCCAGCGTATTCGCATCGAGCTTGAACTCATCGGCGACTCGGGCATTGACCGAAGTCCCGGCGATACCTAAGTAGGAATACTGATAACCGCCATCGGCAATCAACGCCGGCACGATCTTTTCAATCACCGAAACTGGGATGGCAAAGCCGACACCAGAGTTGCTCCCAGAGGTGGTGTTGATGGCAAAATTGACCCCCACCACTTCACCCGCCAAGTTCAGCAACGGGCCGCCGGAGTTGCCCGGATTGATGGCGGTGTCGGTCTGGATGACATCGGGTAATGAATAGCTGGAGCCACTTGTGCCGCTGTCAGTCGGTACGCTGCGACCCAAAGCGCTGACAATGCCCGTCGTCATCGTCTCCTGCAAACCAAAGGGGCTGCCCAACGCAACCACGGTATAACCCACACGCAGGCCATTGGCGGGAGCCAGTGTCAATGGCTGCCACGTCATGCCCTCAGGAGGCGTCACTTTGATGACCGCCAGGTCGGCTGACGGGTCGGTGGCGACCACTTCAGCATCGGACCACATGCCATTGCTAAAATAGACGGTCAAAGAGGTGGCATTTTCGACGACATGGTTGTTGGTGACGATATGCCCATCGTTGTCATAGATAAAGCCGCTTCCCTGTCCCTGAACAGGAACGTCTCCGCTGCCGCCATTTCCGAAGGGGAAGGGTAGACCACCCTGTGCCTGACCCTCCATCGTAGCCGTTACTTGGATATTGACAACAGAAGGCGCTGCCTGCTGATAGAGATTGGCGAGCAACTCTTGGGTTGGGTCAATCTCGGCAAGGTTGGCGACTGCTGTGTCGTTGACAAGGGTCTGTTGAAGTGCTGCTGCCCAGCTCTCGCCAGGCTCAACCCATTGATTTGCACCCACCCCGAAGGCCAGGGCAAGTACCAAAATGGCTGTGCCAAATGCAATGTTCTTACGGTTTCGCATGAAAAATACTCCTCGGTCGTTGCGGTCCCATGACCGCTGAATTCTGACTCAACTACCACGGCTGGCGATGCCGTCTCTTGGTATAACTTGAGGAGCAGGGCCAGCATTGTGGATGGTTTTCTGCATCCACGTATCTTCTCATACCCACAGTATACGGAAGAACGATGCTAGAGACTTTAGGAGATGCCTATGACGAGTTTAAGAGAAGTTTATGAAACTCGGTGTAGGGTCTATTACTCATGAGATACAGATTCCTCCCTGATTGCTTTCTCGCCAATTACTTTCTCACTGCCCGCGTCTATCGGCCAACTGAAGTGGCTGATGATGCCGAGGTGGTCGGAGAGGAAGTTCCGATAGTTCCCCACCAGGTGGACAGGCTGGTCCATACATAGATTGCTGGTAACGGAAATTGTCCGGTTTTGCGGGTGGCGCACAAAGACAAAATCAATGGGCAAGGCATAATGGGCGGGAACGCCCGGCAGAGGGCGATAGGTGGGGCGTTGATCGCCCGACATCGTGTCTTCCATGCCGCTGGCCTCCAGGAATTCTTGATAGAGCCAGGATCCACGCGGCAGATTGAAGTCTCCCACAAGCACGACCAGTGCTTCCGCAGGCAAAGCCTTGATGACTGTTGCCAACTGGCGCAACTGCGATTGCTGGCGCAGGGCCGGTCTGCCGGTGCGGCCATAGTCCGCCGCGTAATTGGCGATGATGTGGGTATTGGCAATGATCAGGGGCAGCCCCGCCACTTCGTAATGGGTGACAAGCAGCCCCTTCTCCAGCAGCCGATCCATCAATTCGAGATGATACCAGCGCCCCTGTTCGACAAAGGGAATATAGTTGTGGGTGACAACCGGCAGGCGCGAGAGGGTCAATAGCCCGCCGCGCGGACGCCCTCGCTTGGGGGCGTGGATGGCATCGACATGATAGGGGGTCGCTGCGGTGAGTGTGCGTCGAAACAGGTGTTGGTGAATCTCTTGCAGACAAACGATCTCTGCCTTGAGCTTGGTCAATTCCTCGGCCAATGCAGTGACCCGAAAAATGGTGTCCCAGTTCAGAATTGCAAAAGTGTTAAACGTTAAGAGTGATAGTGAAGCCATACTTGTACTCCTCATTCATACTTCAATACTTCGCTAGGCCGCAGCTTGTGACGAAGGCGCAGCGGGCGGCATAAGTGGAAGGCAGAGGCTAAAGGTCGCGCCGCGGCCTTCCTCACTCCGCACCGTGAGCGTGCCCCCGTGTGCTTCTGCCAATTGGCGTGCCAGGGCAAGACCGATGCCCATGCCCTGGTGTCGTCGCTGTTGGGCCGGGCTGCGATAGAAAAGCTGAAAGATGCGATCCTGTTCGGCCTGGGCGATGCCAGGGCCATTGTCGCTGACCGTAATGACTACCTGTGCCGGTTCATGCGCGGGATCGGCGACCGCTTCTACATGCACAGCGCCGCGGGCCGGTGTGTATTTCAGGGCGTTGTGGATGAGATTGTCTACAATCAAGGCGATGCGATTCGAATCGCCCACAATCAGGGGCAGCGAGGCGTTGACATTCCAGGTGAAATGGATGGAACGGTCGCTGGCGTTGGCCGCGGCTTGTCGACAACGTCCCTCGACCAGTTCCCCGATGTCTACCGGCTCAAAGATCATGCGTAAGCCGTGGTACTCCAATTCACTGAGCAGCGCCAAATCCTCCACTTGCAGCCGCATTTGGTCAACCTGATCGTCAATCCCTTTGGCAAGATCCACAATGAGTTCGGGGTCAGAGCTGTTGCGGATGGTTTGGGCCGCGGCTTTGATGGCTCCCAACGGGCGGCTCAGTTCATGGACGATCCCTGTGAGCAGCGCACGCCGCGAGCTTTCCAATTCCACCAGGCGCGCCCCCATTTGGTTGTACGCAGAGGCCAGCAGCCGGGTTTCCGTGGGGCCGACTTCCGGTACCGTCTCCAGGGGGGCTGTCGGCTGAAAGCGGCTGACAGCCCCGGCAAGGCGGCGCAGGGGCGCGGCTACCGATTGTGCCAGGGCTAGGCCGAGCAGAAGCGATAGGGTGGCCCCCAGCCCAATCATCCACCAGACCAGCCTACGCAACGGCGCTAGGCGGCGCTGGATCTCTTGCAGGTCGTGTGAGAGACGGATGACCCCCAGAACCTGTCTCGCGTTGAGGTTGACAGGGACGGCTACATCCAGTACTTGCCCGCGCAAGATGACGTTGCTGTTGATCGACCACGCAGACTGACCTTGCAGCGCTGAGTTGACGACCGTACTCTCCACATATTGGCCGACGGGTGGGGAGGTGCCGAACCAAGCAGAGGCGATGACCTGCCCGCGCTCATTGATCAGCATGATCTGGGCTGTCATGCGCGTTTGTAGTTGATCGAGCGCAAATTGGGCCAGATCCGGGTCACGCCAAATTTGCGGCTGGTCACGGGTAAAGGCGGCAATGATCGCCCCTTGGGCAGCTAACTCGGCGGCTAAGTTGTCCAGAAAGTAGGTGCGCTCAAGCTGATAAAGCAGCAGTGTGCCCAGAAGCGCCACAAAGAGCAACACAGGGATGGCATGGCTGAGGGCGAGACGAATTCTTAAACTGCGCAACATGGGTGCTATCCTAAGGCACGACCAGTTTATAGCCTGTGCCGCGAACCGTCATCAACCGGCGTGGATGGGCCGGATCATCTTCGATTTTTTCGCGCAGCCAACGTACATGAACATAGAGCGTCTGGCTTTCCCCGATCCATTCGGCCCCCCATACCTGCTCCAGCAGTTCATCGAGCGAGAGAACGCGGCCCGCATGTTGCGCCAATGTGTGGAGCAGGTCAAACTCTTTGGGTGCAAGCTCGACCACGCGGCTCCCCACGCGCACTTCGCGCCCGGCCGGGTCAATATAGAGGTCGCCGACGCGGATGGGCTGCAACGAGGGACGTGGCAAGGGTAGCTGGGCGCGGCGCATGACAGCCTTGATGTGGGCGAGCAGAACGTCCATATCAAAGGGCTTGGTGATATAGTCATCGGCTCCTAATTCGAGCCCCACAATTTCATCGAGTTCGCGGCGGCGTCCGGTCACGAAAATGACGAGAAGGCCGGGGAAATCGCGGCGCAATAGACGCAAAGTGTCCATGCCATCCATATCCGGTAGCCCCACATCCAACAAAACCAAGTCGGGCGCTTTGCGGCGTGCAGATTCCAATGCGTTTTCGCCACTGGCCGCGGTCTCCACAATATACCCTGCCTGGCCCAACGTGGCAGCCAAACTGCGGCGCATGAGCGCATCATCATCGACAACAAGGATCGTTTTAGCCATGACAGAAACAGGTTGGTAAATTGGCGAGAACATTTTCATAATATCGATCGTCATCCATTCTATGGATGCATTATATGGAGCGTGCCACTATGCCATCTGCCAGAGAGGAGAAAAGCACTCTGAATTCTCTGCGTCTCAGCGGCTCTGGGCAAGCTATTTTTTTGTTTGCCTGTCCCCCTTGGGCGATAGCATCCATTGGTTGTGCGGCTCCTTTCCAGCGGCACCCATTTTAGCATGGTAAAAGGGTGTAAACTGTCTTCTCTCATCCAGACTATCCGCAGAATTTGCGGCGGAAGGTGAAATCCAGCGTGTGATTGGGCGACGATTGCCCACCGTAATCAATAGAGGGCGCATGATGCCATGTTTGGTTGTGGCAAGAATCGCCGATCACTTTGACCTGACTCGACCGGGTGTGCTACAATTTTCAAAGTATACCCACGACTTTTGGGTGCTGCGCGCATCGCGCGCGGAGAGATCTTTGTGTGGCAACGCTCTAGGAAGATGATGGACTCAAGAGAAGCAGCGAGTACGGCCAATGCAAGTACCGTCAATGCAAGTACGGTTCATACGAGTATGAGCAGTGTCGAGAGCCCGCCGCGCGATCTCGATCTGGCAATTGTCATCTTGAACTATAATACGGTCGATCTGCTTCGTGATTGCCTGCGCTCACTTTTTGCCGGTGATACTTCCTTGCGCTATCACGTTTGCGTGGTAGACAACGCCAGCACAGATGGCAGCGCGGCGATGGTCCAGACCGAGTTCCCAGGCGTGCATCTCATTGAGAACCGGATCAATCGCGGTTTTAGCAGCGGTAACAATGATGGGTTGCGCTGGTATGGCTTCGGTGTGGAGGATGCTGCCCGGCGTGCGCGCTATGCGCTGCTGTTGAACCCGGATACGTTGGTGCCGCCCACGGCGCTGGCTGCTATGGTGCGCTTTATGGATGCGCGACCTGAAATTGGCGTGGCAGGGCCGCGGGTGCGCCGTCTGGATGGCAGCTTGGATCGGGCCTGCCGCCGCAGCTTCCCGACTCCACAGGTTAGCTTTTACCGGATGGTGGGGTTGAGCAAGCTCTTTCCCACAAGCCGCCGTTTTAACGCTTATAATTTGGGCTTCTATGCCGAAGATGCCGTACATCCGGTAGATTCGGTCGTGGGGGCTTTTATGCTGTTGCGGCGCGAGGCGATTGCCCAAGTCGGTCTGTTGGATGAAGCCTTCTTTATGTATGGCGAAGATCTCGACTGGGCCAAGCGCATGAAGGATGCCGGTTGGGAAGTCTGGTATAACGGCCAGGTGGAGATTACCCATGTGAAAGAAGCCGCCAGCCGCCAGAGTGCTAAATCGCGCATCGACTTTCATGAAGCATCGTGGATTTTTTATGAGAAACATTATCGCCAAAAGACGAACTGGTGGGTAGACAAAGCGATCCTGTTGGGCATTGTGGTGCAGGGGGGCGTGGATGTGGCGCGCCATTTGTGGGAATTTACGCGGCGAGGATCGGGTGGTGGCACGAGCAGCCTGCCGCAGCGCAAGCACATCTCTGGCTCGACCACAGCCAATGTGTCCACACCCGCACCCACTCAGCCGTCTTTGCAGATGCGAACGGACCGGTCGTCCTAACATTGAAGACAGGTGTAATCAGCCAAGTCTAGTGAGGGCATTTGGCTAACTTTGAGGCCAAGATAGAAAAAGCTATGCAGCAGAGTCTCACCGAGACGAGCAGCTATCCTGAATATCGTATACGGCGCGGCCATCGTCCGGTCTTGATGAAGCGGGCACAATTTTTGTTTGTGCTGGCGCTGCTGGCTCTCGACCTGGCGGCGACATGGGCCAGCTTTTATATTGGCTACACCATTCTGGATGCTAATCCAGACGTTGTGATCGGCCCCTTCTGGGAGTTTTGGCCGCTGCCCACAGTCTTTGTGACGGTGCTGATTGCCATTTTCTTTAGCCAGCGCATGTACCAGAGGCGTCGTCCGGTTAGCCATTTGGACGAGTTCTTCAGGATCGTCTTTTATAACATTTTTGCCATGTTGATCTCCGTGGCGATCTTGGCGCTTGGGCTGCCCGATTTTGTCTATCATCGCCCCTTTGTTTTGCTGGGCACAGGCATCAACATCTTTGTCATGACCTTGCTGCGCGCCATCCACGCGCAAGTTCAATGGCTGGCCCAGGCGCGCGGCGTGGGCGATGACCGGGTCTTGGTGATCGGTACGGGCGAAGTAGGCCAGATGCTGATGCAGAAGATCCTGCAAAATCGTAAGCTGGGCTATCATGTCATGGGCTTTATCGACAGTGGCAAGAATGTGCGCCGCCAGAAGGTGATGGGCGTGCCGGTCTTGGGGACATTGGTCGATATTCCTGCGATCATCGAACGCTTTGGCATTGACGAAGTGGTGATCGGTCTGCCGGAGAGCAGCCATCAGGATTTGGTGGGGATTATCAGCCTTTGCGAGCGCGAGAAGGTGGGCATCCGCGTCTTCCCCGATGTCTTCCAGATTATGGCGAGCGAAGTGGGCATCGGCGACCTGGGCGGGCTGCCGCTGCTGACGATGCGCGATGTGGCGCTGCAAGGCTGGAAACTGACGCTCAAACGGGGGCTTGATCTGGTGTTGAGCGCCATTGCCCTGGTCTTGATGAGTCCTTTCTTGCTGCTGGCGGCACTGCTGGTCAAATTGGATAGCCCTGGGCCGATCTTTTATATCCAGGAGCGCATGGGGCTGGATGCGCGGCCTTTTAAGATGATTAAGTTTCGTTCGATGCGTATGGATGCCGAGAACGATGGCCCCGGCTGGACGACGCCCGACGATCCCCGGCGGACAAAATTGGGCAGTTTGTTGCGCCGGTTTAACATCGACGAATTGCCCCAACTGATCAATGTACTTATCGGCGATATGAGCCTGGTGGGGCCGCGGCCAGAGCGACCCGTCTATGTGGAGCAGTTCCGCCAGAGCATCCCGCGCTACATGGATCGCCATCGTGAAAAGGCCGGCATCACCGGCTGGGCACAGGTCAACGGGCTGCGCGGCGACACATCGATAATTGAGCGGACGAAGTATGATCTGTGGTACATCGAGAATTGGTCGCTGGCGCTCGACCTCAAGATTTTGATCCGCACCGTGGTACAGTGGGTCTTTGGCACGAATCGTAATGCTTATTAAGTTGGATGCTATTTTACGTGGCAGCATTTGCCATGCATGGTAAAATTAGTCTTGTATATGAGATATTGGATAGTACCCTTTCAGGGGAATTTTTTGGATGGGATGATTCTAAATCGCCTTGTTTGAGCCTATGGTGAACCAACTTTCAACCTTGACCCCACGGCAAGCAAAGTTGTTGGGGATTGTGATTCAGGAATATGTAAAAACCGCGCAGCCTGTGGGCAGCAATGCCATTGCCCAGGATTATGATCTGGGGGTTAGCTCGGCGACGATACGCAATGACCTGGCTACGCTGGAACGGGAGGGGCTGCTCACCCACCCGCATACCAGCGCGGGCCGCGTGCCTACGGATATGGGCTACAGGTACTTTGTACAACATTTGCTTTCCGATGCCGAGCTTTCGACCTCGGAGCGGCGCGATATACGCGTGCAGTTTAGCCAGGCGCGCCAAGAGATGGATCAGTGGCTGCGCTTGAGCACTTCGGTATTGGCGCGCACCACGCAGTCGGCAGCGCTGGCGACCGCACCCCGTACGAGCGTGAGCCGTTTTAAGCACCTGGAATTGGTGGCGATCCACGGCATCAAAGTGTTGTTGATTTTGGTCTTGCAAGAGGGCGCGGTCAAACAGCAATTGCTTGATTTGGATCAGCCAATGGAGCAAGCCGAGTTGAGCCGGACGAGCAACGAACTCAACGATCTGCTGGTGGGGTTGAGCGCGAGCGCCATCAGCGAGAGAGTGGGGACGCTCTCTCCCTTTGCAGGCCAAGTGGCCCTTTTGGTCGTGGAACTTATCGCCCATATGGATCGCCAGTCCAGCGGTCAGATTTATCGAGATGGGCTGATGCAAATTTTGGATGCGCCTGAGTTTGCCGAGGGCAACAATGCGCGCCGGATTGTCCAGGTCTTTGAGGAACAGTCCGTGTTGGAGCAGGTGGTCGATCAATACGGTGACAGGGGCGACATTCATGTCGTCATTTCGGGCGATGGGCGCTTTGCCGAACTGCGTGATATTAGCCTGGTGCTGGCGCGCTATGGCGTCATGGATCACGCGACAGGGCTGTTGGGCGTCATGGGGCCGCGGCGGATGCTCTATGGACGCACGATGGGTGCTGTGCGTTTTGTGGCGGCATTGATGAGCGAGATGGTTGAAGAAATTTATAGCCCCTGAGGGCGAGTCAGATAGATTGGAACGAGGATGATGAGTGACGATAAACAAGCAGAAATGGCGTCGGACATTACGCCGGAGCGCGATGCGGATTCGCCAAGTGCCGACAATTCGGCAGAAGTGATCGAGGAAGTCCGAGAGGAAGCCGCGATCATTACGCAATTGCAGGAAGAATTGAGTGCGGCGCAAGCAAAAGCGGATGAGTATCTGGACAAACTTCAGCGCAGCGCCGCGGACTTCCAGAACAGCCGGCGTCGTCTGGAGAAGCAGCTAGACGAAGAAGTAGAGCGGGCCAATGGCGCGCTGATCCACCGGCTGCTGCCCGTGATCGACGATTTTGATCTGGCCTTTCAAAATGTGCCAAGCGAGTTGCAGGAAGCCGAAGACGGTGGGGCCCCAGGCAATAATGGAAACGTTGCCCAAACTGCCTGGGTGCAGGGCTTCCGCCAGATTCGTAAAAAATTGCTCGACCTGTTAGGCGATCAAGGGCTCACCCTCATTGATACATCGGGCGAGTTTGACCCCAACCTGCATGAGGCCATCAGCAGTGAGCCGAGTGATTCCGTGTCCAGCGGGCACATTATTGAGGTCATGCGCGCGGGTTATCTGTACAAAGGCCGGGTTCTGCGTCCGGCATTGGTACGCGTGGCGATGTAGCGGCGCGGCCTGGCGTAGTGGCTGCATCCTGCAGAGTGCGTGAGTAGGGTAGGCCCCCAAAGGATTGTGAGACGGTTATGGCACTGATCGACACTGCACCTCGGCAGTTGCGAGAACCCATACAGTCGGGTATTCGCCCTTTCGACATTGGGCGCGATTTGCGTCCCGTGGCGGAGTTGATTGCGGATGCATTTACCAATGAGCTTGACCCGCGCGGGTTGGCGGCGCTGCGCGAGATGCGCATCATGAGCCACCTCAGCGGGCTGCTCAAGTTGCTTTCACGCAGCACCGGCGAGCTTGAGGATGTCTTTAGCGGCTTTGTCTGGGTGGAAGATGGCAAGATTGTCGGCAATGTCACGGTACAGCGTGCCGATAAATATGGGAATCGCTGGCAGATTGCCAATGTTGCTGTGGCGCGCGCCTATCGGGGGCGCGGCATTGCTCGTCGCCTGATGAATCAAGCCCTCTCCCATGTTGAAAGCGCCGATGGACGTTGGGCGGTGTTGCAGGTCTATGACCACAACAGCGTGGCGCGGCGGCTCTATAGCCACCTCGGTTTTGAAGAGGTCGGCGGCATGGTCGATCTGCGACTGGCGCGCGTGCCGAATAACGTCGAATTCCCGGCACGCGTCACCAACTTCCACCCATTTACCACCCAACATTGGCAGCCTTTGTATGAACTGGCGACCAATCAACTCAATGCCCAGACGCAATGGTGGCGGGCGATTCGTCGCAGCGATTTTCAATCCTCCTTTGAGCAGCAGGCCAGCGCGTGGCTCTGGCATATGCTCGGTCGCCAACAGATCTACAGGCGTGCCTTCCAGAGCATCCGGCGCTTTGAAGCGGCTTTGGTGCTGACAGCAGAGCGCTGGCGCGGCACACATGATCTGCAAATGTGGGTGCGACCGGAGCAGTATGGGATGGTTGAGCATTACATGGTGCAATGGGCGTTGGCAACCTTGCAGGAGTACCCCCGCTGGCCGGTGAAGGTGACATTGAGCAGCGAGCATCACGCGGGCATACGCGCCGTTGAGAAATTTGGTTTTCAAGAGCAGCAAACGTTGGTCACCATGCGCTGTCGCGTCGGTGAACCGTAGCATGTAGCGACAGATCAATCAACAGGTAGAAGCAATAGGTAAAAGGGGCGAGCGAGATGGCTCAACTGGTCATTCGGGTTGTGATTAACGCAGTTGCTCTGTGGGTTGCTGCATATTTAGTGCCGGGTCTGACGATTTCGGATAGCACCGGCCAATTGATACTGGTGGCAGTAGTCTTTGGTTTGGTCAATGCCTTTATCAAGCCGATTGTGCAACTTCTTTCATGCCCCCTAACCATCCTGACGCTGGGTTTGTTCACACTTGTGATCAACGCGCTGATGTTGATGTTGACGGGGTGGTTGACCGGCGGCGTGAGTACCACCGATTTCTGGGCGGCTCTGTTGGGCGCCCTCGTCATCAGCATTGTCAGCACGATTTTGAGTTGGGTTCTGGTTGAAAACAACTAGCCGGCGGGCTTGCCCTGTTCGTCCTTGATTCCTGCTAAATTGCCGCGTCTCCTGTTTCACCTGAAGCCCCTGTCCTCGTCCCTGCTGAGAAGTGGTTCCTTCTGCACAAAAAGGCACCACTTCTCGAAGCGGTTTATCTATAAAAGGAAAAGTTAAGAGACCCCCTATGCGTGCCCGATTTATACATATGGCTGATTGTCACTTGGGCTATCGGCAATACAATCTGAAAGATCGATTCAATGACTTTGGCCGCGCCTTCCACCATGTCATTGATGTGGCGATTGCGGAAAAGGTCGATTTTGTTCTGCTGGCGGGCGATCTTTTTCACAAGCGCGCCATTGACGCGCTGACCCTGAACCATGCGGTTTCTGCGCTGGAGCGGTTAAAGACGGCGCGTATTCCTTGCATTGCGGTCGAGGGCAACCATGAACATGCCTATTATGAAGACTTTATCGGCTGGATGGAATTCCTGAACCTGCGCCAGTACATCATTTTATTGGATGCCCAATTCAGCGAGGGCAAACCCGCGTTACAAACCTATACCCGGCCCAAAGGCTCCTACTATGACCCGGTGCCGGGGCTGCGAGTGCATGGGCTGCGCTATCTGGGCGCGGGCACTGCCAGAGCGGTAGAAGGCTACAGCGCCGCCCTCGCCGAGCATTCCCGCGACGGCGTGGAATATAGCATTTTTCTCACCCATGCCGGGATCGAAGGCGAAGTGGACGGGATGAGCGGGCTGTCGATGCGTGAATGGTCTTTCCTGCGCGAGCATAGCGATTATGTGGCGTTGGGGCATATCCATAAACCCTTCACACGCGAAGATTGGATCTACAATCCCGGCAGTCTAGAGACGTGCGCCACCCTTGAAGTTGCCTGGCAGGAGCGGGGCTATTATCTGGTTGAGGTAGATACCGAACGCAGCGAGGGGCCAAAACATACCGCCAAGTTGATTGCCAACCCGCGGCGGCCCTTTGAGCGCCTGTTTTTGAAGACTGACCTGATTGAGTCGCCTGATGCCCTGTATCAACAGGCGCGCGAGCTGATGACCCGCCGCGCGCGTGATCTCGGCCCTTCACGGTTGGAAACAAGCTCGCAGCCGATTGTCGATTTTCATCTGCATGGGCTCTTGAACTTTGACCGGGCCGCGCTCTCCTTGACCCAAATTGAGGAGATGGCGACGGAGATTCTCAATGCGCTCCACCCGCTGATTCGCAATGATTGCCACAGCGCCGACTACGCTGTGGCACCGGGCGAGACAATGAACCGGCAGACGTTGGAGCGCAAGGTGCTGGCCGATCTCTTTAGCCGCGATGCACGTTTTGCCCCGCGCAGTCGCCAGTGGGCACGTCTGGCGCTGGACTTGAAGGGGCTGACGCTGGATGGTGCGAGCCCAGAGGTGATCCTGGACGAGCTAGAGGCGCGCATGGGGCGCATCGACCATGAGGAGATGGCCGAAGAAACAGCGGAAGAAACACCGGAAGCGATACTCGAAGCAGTACGCAGCGGCGCGCTAGAGGACGGACAAGCAGAAGGGCAGGACCACCAACCCGAAAACGAAGTGGGGGACTATGCAAATCTTATCGGTTGACTTGGAAAACGTGAAAAGCTATGAGAAGGCCAAGATCACGTTTAGCCAGGGTGTCAACGCCATTGTCGGCCATAATGGCGCCGGCAAGAGTACCATCCTCGAAGCGATAGGGTTTGTCCTCTTTGATGCGCTCGACTATAACCAAAACGAATTCATGCGTAGTGGGGCGAAGAGCGCCCAGGCGCGTGTTACCTTTGTCTCGAATGCCGATGAGCGCGCCTATGAGGTGGAGCGGCGGATCGGCAGCGGAGCCCATTACGTGGTCTTTGATCCGGATTTGGGCGCGCGCATCTGCGAAGGCAAAGCCGATGTGCTGACCTTTTTGCGCCAGCATTTGCAGGTGGAGCCTGGCGCTGACCTCGCCTCGATCTTCAAAGATGCGGTGGGCGTGCCGCAGGGGACGCTGACCGCGGCCTTTTTGCTGAACGAGGCGAACCGTAAAAAGGTCTTTGAAGCACTCTTGCGCGTGGAGGAGTATTCGCGCGTGTGGGACAAACTGCGCGAGCCGCTCAATCTGCTCAAGACACGCAAGAACGAAGTAGAGGTCGAGATCAGCCGCTTGCAAGCTCGGCTGGAACGGCTGCCCGTACTTGAAGCGGAGATTGCCGAACGCAAGGCAACGCTCGACAGCGCCAAACGGGACTTGGGCAAGGCGACGCAAGAATTGGATGTTGTGCAGGCGACGCGCGCGAAACTAGAGATCGCGCGTGAAGAAGTGCTGCGTGCCGAGCGGGCGCTGGCAGAGGCGCAAAGCAAGCTGCAAAGCGTGCAGGTGCGGCACATGGCGGCAGAGCAGTCGCGGGCCGATGCTGAGGTGGCGCAAAAGCTGGTTGCCGAAAACCAAGCCGGATATACCTGCTATGTAGAGGCCCAGGCCAACCACCAAGCCCTCGACAGCCGCGTGCGCCAACGCCAACAGGTGGAGAGCCAGCGCGCCGCAGCGGATAAGCGGGTGGCGCTGCACGTCGCTCAGGCAGAGAACCTGCAACAAGAGCTTGAGAAGGTGGCGGCGGCAGAAGCGATTGTTGCCGAGCTTCAGGGCGCGGTGATCGAGCAGACGCGGCTAGAGGGCGAATTGGAACGGGCGCGCCAACAACAGGCGCGCCTCGATGACGCCAAGCGGGTGGTGGCACAGCAGCAGGAGCAACTCAATCGCTTGCAGGCACGTCACACCGATTTGCAACGGCAGTTGGGAGAGGCGCAGAAGGTGGAGGCGCAGATCCAGACGACGAATGCTCAAAGCGAAGAATGGCGCACGCAACTGGATCGGGAGCGCGAGCAACTGGCGCACATGAAAAGCCAGGCCGATCTGATTAAAGAGCAGTCGGCGCGGCTGGCGGATCTACAGACCGCGGTCTGCCCCCTCTGTGAGCAGCCGTTGACCGAGACCCACCGAGAACAGATGTTGGAGCGTAACAAGTCGCAACTGGACGAGATGCGTGCCAGCTATCGCGATGTGAACAAGCAGGTGCAAACGTTGGAGGCGACGCTCAAGGAGGAGCTTGCCGCCTTGCAGAAGTGGCAGGCGACCCTGTTGAAATTGCCACGCGCCGATGAAGCCCAGAAGGCATCCGAGGAAGTTGCGCGCGCCCAAACGCAGCTTGAGCAGGCGTTGACGCAAGTGTCTACACTGGCAGATGCCGCGCAACAGGTGGAAGCGACTACCAAAGCCCTGGCCGCGTTGGGCGATCCACGCCGCCGTTACACCGTGGCGACTGAGCAAGCCAATCGCCGCAAGGGGATTGAAACGCAGTTGGCGCAGGCGCGGCGCGAGGTTGAAACTGCACAGGGTGAACTCGCGAAGTTGCAGGCTGCCCTGGCGGATTTTGGCGACCTTGAAGCGCAGTTGGATGCGGTGCAAGCGACATTGCAGGCGCATCGCGCCGCCTATCAAACGGTCTTGAGCAACCAGCGCCAGGCAGAAGGGCTGGCGGCAAAGGGCCAAGAGGTGGCAGCGCTCGCCCAAGAGCTAGTGGGGTTGGAGGCTGCACGTACACGCTGCAATGATGAGCACCGGACGGCTGCTGCGAACTTTGATGCCACGACCTATACCCAAGCATCGAACCGAGAGCAGGAGTTGCAGCGCGCGGTGGGAACCTTGCGCGGCCAATTGCAGCAGGTGGAACAGGTCTTGAGCCAGGCCGAACGGGAAGCGAATGATCTGCGTACGCTCACGCTGGCGGTTGCTGAGGCTGAAGGCAAAATGAAGCGGATGGTGGATCAAGAAGCGGTGCTGGAGACGATCCGCGCCAAGCTCCGCCAGGCAGGGCCTTATATCAGCGCTACCCTGAACCGGCAGATCAGCGATGGCGCGCGCCAGATTTTTAGCGACTTGATGCAGGATTACAGCCGCCATCTAACCTGGAACGAGGACTATGGCATCAGCCTTGAGGTCGATGGACGGCTGCGCAGCTTTAGCCAACTGTCGGGGGGCGAGCAGATGAGCGCGGCGCTCTCTGTACGTCTGGCGCTGCTACGCGAGATGAGCAGCATTGACGTGGCCTTTTTTGATGAGCCGACAGCCAATCTGGATGAGGCGCGCCGCGAGTCACTGGCACGCCAAATTCTCAATGTGCGCGGCTTCCGGCAGTTGTTTGTCATCAGCCACGATGATACCTTTGAACAGATCACACAGAATTTGATCCGCGTGGAACGGGTAGGGGGGATCAGCCGCGTGAATGTGGGATATGGGGAAAGGATGAAGGAGGAGGGATGAGAGATGAAGGAGGCCGTCGCTTGTGGGGTGCAGTCTGAACTTCATCCTTCATAATTCATCTCTCATCCCTTGAGAGCAGCCAGTAGGGGAGAAAGCCGTAGTACCAGGCTAGCCAGAAGGCCAGGCGCAGCCCATGCAGGCCATCGCGCCAACCGCCGAGGGTGAAGTAGCGGCGGCGAAATTCGCGTAGAGGTTGCAGCACGAAGTTGTGCGGGCGGGGGCGAATACCTTGTGCCGCCAAGTTCTGTGCTTCGATGCGGGAATAGCCGGGTTGTTTTGTGTGGAAATGGGGCCAATCGCGATAGTTATAGTGGCTCAGCGGCGATTCCAAATACCGCTCGCGCCCCTCCACCGTTACAATTTCATGCACCGGGCGCGGGTCATAGTGGGCCATGCCGCGGCGCAGCAGTCGCAGTTGGTAGTCGGGATAATAGCCATTGCCGCGTGTCTCGCGTCCGGCGATAAAGTTACGCCGGGGCAGCCAATAGCCATTGACCGGCGGGCGTGCCTCCGCATCCGCTTCCAGACGGTGGCGAATTTCAGCCGCTACTTCGGGAGTGGTGCGTTCGTCGGCATCCACAAACAGAATCCACTCAGCCTGGATCGTTTCCAGCGCGGCTTGGCGCTGGGCTGCATAGTTGTCAAAGGGGCGCTGCACGCAAAGCGCCCCTGCTTGTTGGGCCAACGCACAGGTTTCATCACCGGAGCCGGAATCCCAGACGACAACTGCATCGACCCAGGAGCGCAGCGCGTCCACGCAGGCGGTGATGTGGCTGGCTTCGTCTTTGGTTAAGACAACGGCGACCAACTGCGGTTCGGTTTGCGAATCTGCGAGATCAGAAGCGGGTGATTGCGGCATAGGCTTCAAGTTCACGGGCAATCTCCTTCCCGGTAGCGGCACCTGTGGCAAAGCGTTGGCGCGCTTGGCGACTGCGCCAGGCAGCGCCTAGGCGTACCAACAGTCGCAGCGCAAGACGATAGGGGGCAGGGTAGCGCTGTGCATGTTTGCGATAGAAGCGGAAGCGGCTGCGCCACAGCCGTTCATAGGCATCCCAGCGCACCTGGCGGCTGCTCTGCCCCTCATGGTGCGTGACATGCGCTGTGGGAATGGCGTAGACCCTCCAGCCCGCCTCTTGCATACGCAGCGCCCAATCCATCTCTTCACAGTACATAAAATAGCCATCATCCAAGCCACCAATGTCGTTGATGGCCGCGGCGCGCACGAACATGGCCGCGCCCAGCACAAAGTCTACGGGGAATGGCGCGTTTCCCTGCCATTTGACCATTGGATAGCGCCCATTCCACCGGCTGTCGCGCAGGCGTTGGGTTCCGGGTAGACCCACAAGCGGAAAGAAATCCAGCGTGACTTGCGCCAGCGACGGGAACTGAAATGCACCATGTTGGAAGGAGCCATCACCATAGCGCAGGTGCGCGCCGCAGATCCCCGCGCTGGGCAGGCGTTCCATCCAGCCCAGCCATTCGGTGATCGCGTCCTCCGCCACTTCGGCATCGGGGTTGAGCAGCAGCACAAAGTCCGGCGGCGTGCTGCGCGGCGCGGGGGCCAAATGCGAAGCAAGGGTGGGTGGCGTCACACGAAAGCCCAGGAGGTAAAGCGCTAGGTTGTTGCCGCCGGTGAAGCCCAGATTGGTGAAGGATGCGACCAGGGTGACTTGGGGGAATTCACGCGTGACCATCTCATCACTACCGTCGTGGCTGGCATTGTCTACCACGATGATGGTGAGGTTGCAGCCCGGCGGGCGCTGCGCGCGGATCAGGCTGCTGAGGGAGCGCCGCAGCAGTTCGCGCGTGTTGTAGTTGATAATAACGACGGCAATTTCCATCGGTGGTTTCCAAATTTGGGATTTACCCAAGTAGTCGCATACCACCCTCCCGGAAGCGGCCCAGCTTCCGGGAGGGTTATGGTTCATAGGCTAAGGCACGCCAATTTCCACAGTGATGCGGTCTACGTCGTTGTTGACGACGGCGACCCCTTGATGAATCAGTCCGCCCCCCCAAAAGACAGTGCCGAGGGGAGGGGGTTGGTCAATCTGGATGCACCCACTGACCTCGCCCGTTTTGCCGGGAAGCAGATACCATTGTTCCTTGCCATCGATCAGGCGCATCTCTAAATCTTTCTGGCTACCTATCGCCCAGCGGAAGGGAAAGTCCACGCCGGTCGTATCAAAGTTGATGCCAAAACGCCAAGCCCCATGCTGTTGTCCCCAACTGGGGTCAATGTTGGCAGCGAGCGTGTTGTAATTTTGGCTAAAAAGGTACTCTTGCCCAGGCCACGGCCCGTGTGTGCGGATGGGGACCGTGCCTACGTTGGTGATATGGGTAGTAAAGCAGAGCTTGTCATTCAGCATCATCGTCACCACGCGGCCCGCCTCACCTTCCCAAACGATTTCGCCCTGAGCAATTTCGGCGCGCGGCTTGCCGCCTTCGGTGATGGTCAAAGCGCGTTCGACGCGTACGGCATTGCCCGCGGCATCGCGCGCCTCGCCAACGAGGACGTAATCGCCATCGGGAGGCGGCTCGGCATTGCGATCCACGTCGGCTTCGTAGCGATACCTGTGATAGCCCGGCTCGGTGGGTTTGACAAGGCCCGGCGCTTCGGCGATGTAAAAGCGCACATTAGGTTCGGCAGGGTCAATCAGATAGAGCGAAACCGTGTCCACCTCTTTGTTCAAGAAATAGCTGATGCTCACATAGTCATCAATCGAATCTTGATTGGGCGTGAATATCTGGGGAACGACGTCGAAGTTATGCAGTTCGGGTACTTCTGTATCTGCTTTGCTGAGCGTGATCGTGCCCGTGAGGCGGCTCGTCTCGCCGTTTTCCTCTTGGCCTTCAATCACCCAGGTATATGAGCCGTCGGGCAGTACCCAACTGAGAATCTCTTGCGGGCCATAATCGGTTTCGATGAAGCGGGGTTCTTCGACAGTGCCACCCCAATTGACCCGGTAGTCACCCGGCGAGCGGCGGCGCTCCTGGCGAAAATAGAAACGTTCGCCCGCAGCATTTTCGAAGTAGATGCTCACCGCAGCCGTACGGCGCAGGCTGTACTGGATTTCGGTTACATCCTGCACACCGTCAGCGTTGGGCGTGATTGAATCGGGCGAGACCAGGACATTATAGAGCAGCGGGCCTATGCCCAGGTCCAATTGGCCGCAGCCTGCCAAGAATAGCAGCGTGAGAAATGCCAGGCTCGCACGCGCGAGCCATGTGCAGAGTCGATGTCGGTTCATGGTATGGGAGTGTAGCAGAAAGAGTGAAGAAGGCCCAAGCAGAGCATGCAGCGGCACTCCAACTAGGGTTAGGGTTGAACCGTGACAACACCCAGCTCGACGAGATCGCGCCCTTCGGCAGTGAGCAGGCGCGGAAAGTCGGCGGCATTGGCATCATAGACGGCAGCGACCACCTGGTAATCGCCGGGTATCTCTGGCGCAGTGATAAAGATCGTCTGGAGTTCGACCTGACCGGGCAGCCAGTTGCTTGAGCCACCGGGCAGCGGCAGATCGGCTTGGGCAGCCAGTTTGCCTTCTGTGTCGAGCCATTGCACAGAGGCCGTATAGTCAGCGTCCATCCGCTCATTTGCCTGCCAGACGAGTGTCATGGCGACTTGCTGATTGGCGTGTGGATTGATTTGCAGCGGTTCAATGATGCCGAGCAGTTTGAGTGTGTCGCCAAAAAGCGCATCCACCGGCGTCTGATAGGCAGGTGGCTCGAACAGGCGTGAGCTTCCTGAAACCTGGAAGGGGATACGCACAAAGAGGCTTCCGGGAGACGTTAGGCCAACCTCCAGCCAATAGATGCCTGCGGGCAGATCCAGCGGCGTCCGTAGTTGTTTGATGTTGTGGAGTAGCTCATCGTCGGGCCAGCGCGTTGTGGGCAAGCCAGGGCTGACGCGCAGCGTCTGTTCCCCCAGCACCTCGCCGGTGCGCTGCAAGCGCCAGCGGACGCGCAGATCAAAATCCACCTTAACATCCCGTTCCGCATACCAATCGAACTCAGCGGTAAAGGCTTGACCCGGTTCGGCCTGGTTCGCCAGCAGCCCCACTTGCATGAAAATGTCGGGGAAAAGCTGGACAAACGTATCGGGAACGGGATCGATGTCTGGGCCGGTAACGGCGACCGGGAGATCGACATCCAATGTGGTCAGCGCGCCCGCAGGCTGGCCCTGGGAGCCAATAATATCCAGCCCGGAGAGGTCGCCGTTGGTGTCATAGACGCTGAGACGCACGCGGTAATGTCCTGCCAGCGCGCCTGCTCCGGCCCATTCGGCGGCTGGAATACGACCGACATTGATCTGATCGTTGGTCCAGCGCAAGGGGGGATAGTCGTATCCTACAGGGCGGCGATCATCAATGCGATGAAACGGGATGCCATCTCCGGTAAAGGTTTCGCCGACGATTTGCAGGTCGGGCATGGGGATCGGGTGTTCGGGATGGAGCTGCCAATAGAGCAAGAGATCGCCATTCGCTGCCACTTCGTAATCGGCCAGGTAGATCTGGTTGGCGAAGTTGACGCTTTTCTCGGTGATGGCGATGGGACGGGTCAAGACTCGTTCGGCAGAAACGTCGCGGAAATGACGTAGGCGCACCTGCCAGAACTCAACGTCCATCTCCTCCTCTTCACCTGCCAACTCCAGTTGCAGCGGCACGATGCCCATTGGGTCAACTACCTTCGCCTGCCACTGGACGAGCCAGACGTTGTCGTGGTTGATGAGCGCGTCATGGATGGGGCCGGCGCTGTCGTCATAGTCCAGCACAGCATTGACATCGAGAATTTGCAGATCGGGCAAGCGCAGCGGCGGCAGGTCGGGCGCGTAGTAGTTCCAGACAGGCCAGGCGTGACCACTCTCCAGGACGATCAGCGTCTTGTCGAGATTGCCTTCACGCTGAATGCGCCAGCGCACATATTCGCTCAGTTCGCGCCATTCGGCCTTCGTAAAGGCAGGTTCCTGGAACCAATTGCGATCGGCATAGAAGAAGCCTGTATGGAGAAGAATCACAACGAGCAATGCCAAGAGGGCTTGCAGCCGGACAAAGGGCGTACGCAGCACATTGGCCCAGTCCCAACCGCGCAGGCGAATGAGCGATGCCAACCCGGCACTCCAGAGCAAGAGTAGCCCTGGCAGCGCGATCATCACATAGCGCGAGTTGAACTTGGGCGTGACGGATGCGAGCAGCAAGATCGCCGTAATGGGAAGCAGCAGCCACAAACTTGCATAGAGAATGGTGCGCGGCTGTACGGCGCGGCGCAGCAAGAGCGCGATGGCCGAGATCAGCGTCAACAAGCCATAGGGCCAGAGCAGGCGTGTGGCCTCTTGTTCCAATACCGTTTCGCCCGATGTGAAGCTGATGGCAACGTGACGGATAGCTTCTTCCAGCTTGAGCTGTCCCTCCCAATAGCTGCTGTCCACCGAGAAGCGTGTCGCTAGTACCGTAATCCAGGGAACATAGAGCAGCAAGACCACGATATTGGCGATCAGGAAGCCGAGGATAGGGCGTCGTGAGAGGGTCGAGGGCACGTCTGCATCGACATCCGGCGGGTTCGGTGACGAACGCAGGCGCGGCAGCAGAAAGAGTTGGTCGGTCAAATAGGCGATTGCCAACGCCAGGAGCAGGAAAAAGGCAAAATAGTGCGTATAGACCGCGGCAGTGGCAACAATCACATAGAGCGTCCAGTAGAGACCGCGGTGGCGCGCTGTCGTTTCCCCTTGAATCACCAGATAGCCCAATAGCACGCCCAGCGCAGTGAGCATGGAATACATGCGCGCTTCTTGGCTATAGTAGAGCAGCAATGGATGGAATGCGGCGAGGGAGGCCGCGAGCAGCCCGGCGGCGCGGCGCCGTGTCAGGGCGATGGTGACAACCGCAAGCAGCGGCACTGTCAGAACTCCGAAAAAGACAGAGGGATAACGCAGGCTCCACTCGCTCCACCCTGCCATGCGCCCCCAGAGGGCAACAACATAGTAGTAGAGCGGCGGCTGGATGTCATCGGCAGTCCAGCGCGTTAATTCGGCGATGCCGCGGTGCGCGATTTCGGCGGTGACTCCTTCGTCATACCAAAGGCTCTGTGCATCCAGGAGATAGAGACGGAGCGCAAAGGCGGCAAGCGTGAGAAGGGTCAAGCCGAGCATACTGGCGCGGCGGGTGTGTGGCTGCATGGAGGGCTAGGTGGTTTCGCGGCGGAGGTCGGAGTTGACCACCGGATCGGGCAGTGGGCTGTCGATGGGCAGGGGTATATCCACCGGATTCGCGCGAGTGGATGCGTGTTCAAAAGGTGTGCTGATGAGCGCCATGAGCAGCTCACCCAGAATCCCCCAAACGCGCACCGCCAGGGCGATGACCGTAACCACGCTGCCGGCAATTTGGGGGGTGAGCAGCAGGTACATGGCTCCTTCACGCACGCCGAAACCACTGGGGGTGATCACGCTCAGAAAGCCAATGGCAGAGGCGATGGGGAAGGAGGCGACGAGCAAAGGGGCTAGCTGCGTGCCTCCGCTCACGCCTGCGCCCGCGACCGCAAAGGTAAAGGCGGCAAAGACGCCTCCCCACAGGATCCAATCCACCCAAGCCACAAAGATCAGGGTCAGGAGCGCGCGACTGGTCAATTGTGTGTCGAGTGGCGGACGCCCGATGCGCGCCAATGCCCAATTCAGCAAGAGCGGCAGCCATTGGGGGCGCAGGAGAAACAACACAAGTGGAATCAGAACTGCCCAGATCAGGGCAGGCGGGAACTCCGCCACGAACTGGGCAGCCAGGGATTTTGTGTCGATCCACAAGAAATAGATCACAAAGATGGGGGCAATGGCAAGCAGCGTAATGACTTGAAACAAGATCAGGCTGGTGATGGTGGCTTCTGGAGCAACGCCATGACGACGGCTGTGGAGCGTCAGTGAAAGCGGCTGCCAAATGCTGCCCGGCAGATAGCGCACGACGGCGCTTAGAAACCAGAGACGCACTGCCACCCAATAGGGCAGTTTGCCGCCCAATGTAAAGAGTAGGTGTCGCCAGATGGCAACCTCAATGCCCCAACTGGCGAGCGTCAGCACACAGGTCGCCAGTAGCCATCCCCAATCGAGCCGCCACGGATAGTTGCGGAGAGCCGACCACTGGATTGCTAGGAACCAGCCAATGGCAAAGAGAGAGAGAATGAAGGCAGCAGGTTGTAACCAAAGGAAAAGACGACGCAGCATAGATCCGGACTTGGGTGTTAGGGTTCGGGATCACGACGCCACACGCTGCGCCGGGTACCCAAGTGAGTGAAATCTACCATGAAGCAGTGCATTTTGCGAATTATGGAGGGGATGCGCCCAGAGAATGAGATGACCCCAACGAGCGATATTACCCGGTTGACCCGAATCATTGACACTGGTACGCGCCAGATGGCATAATCCAACGATATATTCGATACGAATGAGCAGGCGAATTGCCCGTAAAAATTGATTGGCGATTGCCGGCGATAGATAGATTGTGGAAAAGGCGCAAAAAGTGGCTGAGATAACAACTTCCCCAGAGACAACAACAGTAGAGACAGTTGCCCCAGAGAATCTTGATTTTATTCGCGCCATTGTCGCTGAGGATGTGCGCCAGAATCGCTATGGCGGACGGGTGGTCACTCGTTTTCCACCGGAGCCGAATGGCTTTCTGCATATCGGTCACGCCAAGTCAATCTGCCTGAACTTTGGCGTGGCGTTGGATTTTGGCGGCGTCTGCAACTTGCGTATGGATGATACCAACCCAGCCACGGAGGATATTGCCTATGTCAAGGCAATTGCGCGTGATATACGCTGGCTGGGCTTTGATTGGGGCGAACGGCTTTATTTTGCTTCAGACTATTATGAGCAGTTGTATGCCTATGCGGTGCAGTTGATTGAGGCGGGCAAGGCCTATGTGGACAGCCTCAACGAGGAGGAGATTCGCGCCTACCGAGGTACGGTGACGGAACCGGGGCGTGAGAGTCCTTATCGCAACCGCTCGGTGGAGGAGAATCTCGACCTCTTTGCGCGTATGCGCGCGGGCGAGTTTGCTGATGGCGCGCATGTGCTGCGCGGCAAGATTGACATGGCCGCGGCTAATATGAAGATGCGTGACCCGCTTTTCTATCGCATTCGCCATGCCCATCATTATCGCACAGGCAATCTTTGGTGCATCTACCCGATGTATGACTTTGCCCACCCCCTATCCGACGCCATCGAAGGGGTGACGCACTCGATCTGCACCCTGGAATTTGAGAACAACCGTGAGGTCTATGATTGGTTGATGGAGCATACCCAGAAACCGCCGCGGCCTCACCAATATGAATTTGCGCGGCTTAATTTGGATTACACCGTAATGAGCAAGCGCAAACTGCTGCAATTAGTGACCGAGGGGCATGTGGATGGCTGGGACGATCCGCGCATGCCCACGATTGCCGGGTTGCGCCGCCGTGGGGTGACACCTGAGGCGATCCGTACCTTTTCGGAACGGGTTGGCGTTGCCAAAACGAACAGCCGGGTTGAGATTTCGCTGCTGGATTATTGCATTCGCGATGACCTCAACTTCCGCGCGCCGCGGGTGATGGCTGTTCTGCGCCCGCTCAAGTTGATCATCGACAACTATCCTGCCGATCAGGTCGAGGAATTAGACGCCTCTTATTGGCCGCGCGATGTACCCAATGAAGGTTCGCGCAAGGTGCCCTTTGGGCGCGAGCTTTATATTGAGCGCGATGATTTCATGGAGTTTCCTCCAGACGATTTCTATCGCCTGGCCCCTGGTCGTGAGATACGGCTGCGCTTTGCCTACATCGTGAAGTGTGTGGATGTGGTGAAAGATCCACAGACGGGCGAGGTGATCGAAGTCCACTGCACCTATGATCCTGCGACAAAGGGCGGGGTCGCCAGCAAGGGACGACGTGTGCAGACAATCCATTGGGTATCTGCCCCCCATGCGCTGCCTGCTGAGGTGCGACTCTATGACCGGCTCTTTACGGTGCCGAATCCCGACGATTTGGAAGAGGGGAAGAATTTTAAGGATTATCTAAACCCCCTTTCGAAGGAAGTGATCGCGGAGGCGTGGATAGAGCCTAGCGTGGCGAATGACCCGGCGGGGATCCGTTATCAGTTTGAGCGCCTGGGCTATTTTGTCAGCGATGCTGAGGACTCGCAACCCGGACGATTGGTTTATAACCGCATTATCGAACTGCGTGACCCGTGGTTGGCAAAGCGCGATGCACCTGTGGATACAGCGCAGACGACGCCTGTTTCTGCACCAGCGACCAAGAGTAGCGGCAGCGCAAGCGAGCCGGAGAGCCGCCGCAGCAAGAGCGACCTGCGCGACAGTGTACGGGCAGCCACGCCCGAATTGGTGGAACGGTTGGCGAGCTATACGCAGGATTTGGGCTTGTCCTATGAGGACGCCGATCTGCTGTCGAGCGACTTGGCGCTTGCCCGCTTCTTTGAAGAGGGGTTGGCAGCCTACGGTGGTGCGGAGAACGAGGGGGCCAAGAGTGTTGCCAATTGGGTGACGAACGAGGTCTTGCGCGAGGCAAAGGAAACACCGATTTCCGAATTGCCAATCCAGGGGCGACAGGTGGGAGAATTGGCAGCGTTGGTGGATCGTGGCGAGATTACGCCCGCGATGGCAAAAGAGGTCTTTGCCCTGATGCTGCGTACGGGTGCAAACCCACGACAAATTGTGCGCGAGCAGGGGCTAGAACCTATTCGCAGTGCCGAGCAGTTGCAGCCTTTTGTGCAAAAAGTGATTGCCACAAACGAAGCAAAGGCCGAACAATATCGAAACGGCAAGAGCGGGTTGCTGGGCTTCTTTGTAGGTCAGGTGATGCGCGAAACGCAGAACCGCGCCGACCCCAAGTTGGTGCAAGAATTGGTGCAGCAAATCCTCAAGGCCAAGTGATTGCCGAAGCTGAGCATAGAGTAACTGTAGGGCAATGGTCGGAATAAGTGGCATACGCTGTCGCTAAAAGCAGCGTATGCTTTTTTCTTGCAATCTTAACAACTCTGACAGGTTATATCTGTCAAAACGCAGTTGACAGAGGGTACAATATTGCTTACAATCTCGAAAGATGCCTCACGATTACGAATCCGCGGATAGACAATGAGCCATACACCGGCAAGCGCGCAGGTCCTGTTGGTCGCCGAGAACCCAAACCTTGTTAGCCACGCTGTTTCAGCCCTCGAAAGTTGTGGCTGGCTGAGTTGGATCGAAGTTAGCAACTGCGCCTCCGCGGTGGACTGGCTGCAATTTCATTCCGTAGATTTGGTCATTGTCCTGCTTCAGCCCACTGCCCTCTCCGGTTTAACCCTTCTACGCCATGTGTGGCATGGCCTTCTCATCTGTTTGTGCGACGACCATGAAGTCGCCGTGAGCGCCGTGGACGCTGCGCGTGGTCTTGCCATTTTGCCGCCCTTTGCCACGCGCCAGATCCGCAGCGCCCTACGCCTGCTTCTGCCACCCGCCAAGCCTCTCACCGCGCCGGTCGGTTATTTTAGCGGTGCCGAAGAACGGCTGCGCCTTGCGGCCAATATGCAGGCCGAACAAGCATTGCGCGAGAGCGAGCGGCGCTTGGAACAGGCACAGCGAATGGAGGCTGTGGGCAGATTGGCCGGTGGCATTGCTCATGACTTCAACAACCTGTTGACCGTGATCAGCAGCTACAGCGATCTCTCGCTGCGCAAGCTGGATCAGGGTCATATCGTGGCGCGCTATGTCGAGCAGATTCGGAAGGCCAGCGCGACGGCTGCCACGCTGACGCGCCAA
Organism: Caldilineaceae bacterium; assembly: GCA_020846635.1. Taxonomy (GTDB): domain Bacteria; phylum Chloroflexota; class Anaerolineae; order Caldilineales; family Caldilineaceae; genus QEUY01. The sequence continues at coordinate 125,944 of JADLDO010000041.1, read as the reverse complement.
CTTTTGGCTTTCAGCCGTCGCCAGGCATTGCAGCCCAGCGTGATTGCGCTCAACGAAGTCGTGAATGAGATGAGTTTTATGGTGCAGAGCCTGCTGGGGGCTGCTATCGAGATGGAGATGCGGCTTGACTCAACGCTTGGGCAAATCGAGGCAGATCCGGTTCAACTGCAACAGGTATTGCTCAATCTGATTGTCAATGCCAAAGACGCAATGCCCAGCGGGGGCTTGCTGACGGTTGAGACGCACAACATCGAGTTGGACGAGCGTTCTGCGGCCCAATTTCCAAAGATGAAGCCGGGTGCCTATGTGCGCCTGACGGTGGCTGATACGGGGAGCGGCATGGATGCGGATACCTTAGCGCGCATCTATGAGCCGTTTTTCACCACGAAACCGAAGGGACGCGGCACCGGGTTGGGGCTGCCGACCGTCTATGCCATCGTACAGCAGAGCGGCGGTTATATCAGCGTCTACAGTGAAGTAGGACAAGGCACAACCTTTCATATATACCTGCCGCGTGTTGATAAGAGCCCTGTTGCTGCGGGACGTGTGGAAGAGACGACCGGCTTTTTCACTGGACACGAAACGATCCTCTTGGTAGAAGATGAAGTCGGCGTGCGCGACCTGGCGACGACCATTCTGCAAGAGGCGGGCTACCGGCTGTTGATCGCGGGCACGCCCGAAGAAGCCATCACGTTGAGCAACGGCTATAGTGGCAAGATTGACCTGCTTCTGACCGATGTGATTATGCCGCGCATGACCGGTCGCGAGGTGGTGAGACGGATCGCGCACCGGCATCCTGGGACTCCTGTCGTCTATATGTCGGGCTATGTCGAAGATGTTGTGACCTTCCAGCAGCTTGTTGGCACAGGGGCCTATGTGGTGGAGAAGCCCTTTTATCCCAACGATCTGTTGCAGATGGTACGGCAGGCGATTGAGCAGCCGGTGGGGCATGAACTGGCGGCGGCTAGGGCGCCGCTGTCAGTGTAAAACGCTGCAAGGGACCATAGCCGGAGGCCGCGGGCAGGGGGACGCCAAGCCAGACCGCAGCCGGATGGGTAAGCTGAATCTCCTCCAGCGCAGTCGCCGGCATTGCACCGGCAACGCCCACAAAGGCATGACTCCAACGGAATTTGCCGCGCAGATCGCCCGCTACGCCGAACTGTCTGAGGGCTGCAATCGCGGTCTCGTTCAACGCATTTCCGGCTTCATCCGCAACCGTGTCGGCTGCTGCGCCGACAAGAATTGTCCCACGCTCCCAACTTTCCAGCCAAGCCGCCATACGTTCTGATTCATCGGACTTTTCGACATCAAAAGTGTCGAAGATCGCCTGCCCCAGAATCTCCCCGCCCGGCGTTAGCGCCACCAAGTTATAGCCGCGCTCGTTAGCAGCGTACTCCAGCCCGTTGATCCAGATGTGGGCAAAGTCGCCCACTTCTTCACCCGCGCTTTGGGCAAGGATGGCAAGCCCTGGCGCAAGGTTGACGCCTGTGCTGCCGATTGGGGTCGCCGCGGGAACGAGTGTGGTGATAGGTGTGGGCGCGCTGTCAAAGGTTAGGGTGAGCCGGGGAGTGGGCACACGCTCGACCAGGGCCGGTAAGGTGAGCGTGTGCATGGTTCCGCTCTGTTGGCCTAAGGAATGTCCCTGATAGTGGTAGGTGACGGTGCTGGGCTGGGCATAGGTGAGCGTGATGCGCGCGCCGCTTGACCAGGCGGGGAGCAGCAGATCGACACTGGCGCGGGTGGCATAGCGTCCCTGTTGGGCGCTGCCTACGGGTGACCAGCCCTCTGCCAGGTACATTTGCGCGCCGGGCGCGGCGAGGTCAATCGTACGTTCGCTGGGCGCGGGCGATTTATCCACGGCATAGAGGCGGATCGTGCTGGGCGCGCCTGTCCAGTCGGGGCCATGCCATTCCTCAATCAAGGTAACAGGCAGGGCTTCTTCCACCAGCCGCACCAACAAGGCGGGAGATCGCTCCAAATGCAGCGTGACATAACGTACATCCAGCAGATCGAAGAGTTCCGCCGCGGATGCGCGCGCATGGGCGGCAATCATGGGGTAATCCTCCTCCATGAGGGAGGCGAGATGGGGCCGGTCGGCATTCATCAGCGCAATGAGATCGCCCAGCAGAGGTGTTTCGGAGAAGTATTGAAATTTGTAGGCGGGGTTGCGGCTGGTGTTGCCACCCAGGCGTCGTTTGCTGTGCGCGGTCTGATACCACTGCTGCATCATGATCAGCAGGTCGGATTTGCCCAGCACGCGCGCACCATTGCGCCAGCCCGTCGGCAGTTCCAGTACGGCAAAGTCACCGGCTTCTGCTGCCAGCCGCCGGTAGATGGGCGGAATGCGAAAATCGCTCAGGGGCAGCGGCGTGGAGATCTGTTCAGCAGTGAAGAGCAGCCCGACCAGGGCCAGTATGAGCAGTGCATGGGATTGCCTGGCGCGCAGCCAGGAGCGCGCGGTCAACCAGAGCAGCCCGTGGGCTGCCAAGAGCGCGGCGCAGAGCAGCAGCATGACACTATAGCGCGAGGGATAGCGGTTGCCGTTGAAGAAGGGCAGTTGGCTCACCAGGGCAAAGGGGCCGGGCATGGCAAGGTTCTCGCCCGACCAGCGCAGGAGCGGGCCGAGGGTGAGCAGCCAGAAAAAGACAAACGCGATGATCCAAAAGAGGGTTGTGGTGCGCTCTCTTTGGCGACGCAGCCCTGCAACCATGCCCAGCACAACCAGGAGCATCAGTATGTAGCCCAGATAGATTTGCTGCCCTTTGTCGTTGGGAAATGGCAAGGTAGCTGCCCAGGTCCCTAAGAGTGGATGCAGCCGTGTGGGGACAAGATAGCCCATCAGATCAGCGCTATAAATATCGGCAAAGCCGCCGCCGCTGGCAAAGAAATCTCCCTCCAAGCGCATGTCGGGCAGGATGGCGGCAAGAAAGGGGGCAATGCCGATCACAAAGAGCAGCGCGGCGGCGATCATTCCCTGCGTTGCGCGCAGCCAACGAATGATCTCGCTCCGCTGTGAAATCAGCCAACGGAGACTGTAATAGAGATAGGCCAGCGCAAAAAAGAGGAGTAGAAAGGTCGCATAGGTGAGTTCGGCCCAGGCTTGAAAGACCAGGAACAAGCCTGCCATCAACCCATTGCGCCAAGCGGCACGCCGCGTATGGCTATGCAGTGCGCGCCATACGTAGAGCGCGCAAAAGGGCAGCCATTGGCTGCTGGCGATGTTGAATTGGCCCAGGCTAGCATAGAAGAGTTTGGCTCCGGCAAAGGCATAGAAGGCCCCCGCCAACCAGGCGATGCTCCAGCCGATCCATCTCTTGCTGGAGCTAAAGTGATGTGCCCAGACCGTTTGCACCAGCAGCCAGACGCCATAGCCACCAAGCACAAACGAACTAAGCAGGATGAGGTTGTTGGCAATCGTCAGGGTCATTGCCGTTTGGATCGGCACGCTGATCAGCCCATTGAGGGGGGTCAGCGTGTAGAAGCCTAAGTTGATCTGGATGGGGTGGAAGAGCCAGCCGGAATGAAAGATGTCAGGCTGGAGTTGATCGACCAGGCGGTGTTTGATCCACCACAGATTCCACGCCAGGGCGGGATCATCGATGCCGTCGCCCGTGACGTGGGTGGTGAAGTGGGCCGCCAGGGGCCAGGTTGCCAGCAGGCTGCCCAACAGATACGCGATCAGCGCCAGCGCGTGGGCACTCCGGTGTATAGGAGTGTGGCGCATAGGGGAGTGGCGCGCCATCTAGGGGGTGGGGCTGGGGGTGGCTTCGGGCGATGTAAAGGAAGCAGGATTTTGCATCAGACTTCCCATCCGCACGCGGGCAATAACGGCGAGTTGGGGATTTACGCCTTCGGCGAGGGTAAATGTCTTGTCAAAGTAGTCAATTGCCGCAGCCAAGTCCCCTTGCGTCTCCGCAATGCTGCCCAGGAGAAAGTAAACCTGGGGGTTTTGGGAATCAATCGCCATCGCCTGGTCGGCGGCAGTAAGCGCACCCTCGACATCGCCGACGCGCAGCCGGTCATTGCCCAGGTGAATCAACATGTCAATCGGCTGGCTGGCGTATGCTGCTTCGGCTTCGGCCAGCGCTGCGGCAGTCGCATCACTGTCGCCGATGCGCTCGTTGAGTACCACCTCCCAGACGATCAGTTCGCCCTGGTCGGGCGCTTGGGTGCGCGCCGCCTTCACCAAGTCAAGTGCTTCTTGCCACCGTTGTTCGCTTACAAGCCGGTCAATGCTGTTGGTCGTCTCCACCATCAGCACTGCTTCCGGGTTGGGCGGAAAGAAGTAGTTGATGGCCCAATAGCCACCCAAGATGACAACCACCAGCGTCACCGTCGTAATCAGGAGGCGACGGATCGAGTTGTAGCGGCGGCGGGCGACCTCTTTGTCGAGATGCCACCAAAAGCTTTCGGCGGGCGGATGGGCGGCGCGCAACTTTTCCATGCCACCTGCTACGGCTGCTGCGCGGACAATCGTGTCCGGCTTGTTGTTGATGCGATTGAGCAGGCTTTCCCAGCGGCTCTGTTCGGGGCGCAAATCGGGAACCTCTGGCTCTAGCTGCTCAAAGCGCTCATCAATGCTATCCAGCAGGGTTAGAAACTCGGCGATGGTTGTGCCATCGACCTGGACAACCAGCCGCTCCGCTTTGTCCAACCACTCACGCAACTGGGTAATGGAGCTTCTGGAATGGGGTGCAACCGTATGGGCCATAAGCGATTTCTGCGACCTATCTTTTTGAGTTACTTGAGAGCGAATTGATTGGGATCAACCGCCATCGTCATCGTCGTCGTCCTCGAAGTCATCGCCGAGTTGTTCTTCTTCACGCTGAATCTCGCGGAAGACACGGTTCAGGCCCGACTTGATCTGGCTTTCGATCTTGGCTTTTCGCTCTGGGGGAACCGGGAACCATTCGAGCATTTCGCCGACGAGCCCGCTCTTGGTCTCGTTTTTGTTTTTGCCTTCAAGATAATAATCGCGTACGCGGTTGCGCATGAATTCGATATACTCGCCGACGCGATAGGTGGCATCCGGCCCGCAGACGGGGCCGTGACCGGGCACAAGCGATTGCGCGCCCAGGTTGCGAATCAATTCCAGAGCGCTGAGCCACTCTAGGGTGTTGCCCTGGGCCATGTAGGGATGTTGATCCACCCAGAGAATATCGCCGACAAAGCAAACACCATCATCCGGCAGCCAGACGATGCTGGTGGCAGGGGTATGTCCACCGACATAGATCAACTCGATGGCGCGCCCGCCAAAGAGGAGCTTGGCGCGATTGGTAAAGGTGACATGGGGGGGAATGATCTCGATGTTGTTCAGTTGTGCCTGGATTTCCGGCTCGCGCTTAAAGCTGTTGCGAACGCGCTCTTTGAAGTTGTCTGTGTAGCCGGACATCTCCTTGTGGGCGCGCTCATGGGCAATGACCTTGACCGGCATAAAGTATTGATTGCCCAACGCATGGCCGCGATGGTGGTCGGTGTTGACCAAATAGAGAAAGGGTTCGCCTGGATATTCGTCCTCAACCTGCTCGCGCCAGTCAAGCGCTTGCTTGGGGATCAGGGGGGCATCTACCAGCACAATCCCCTCATCCGTGTGGATAAAACCGGGGGTGCAGCCACGATAATGGTTGTTGATAAAGATACCGGGCGTTAGTTCTTCACGTTCACCCAACCCGGTTACACCAATACGGACAGAACTACGACGTCGTGCCATTTTTTGTCTCCTGGACGGCGCAGGGCGCATAGGCCCGATGCCAATAAGGCCAGAACTATCTGGCGGCATTTGATTTAATTGGTAGTATAGGTGAAAGGAGAAATTGTGTCAAAATCTTTTGTTTTATGTCAATATGAAAGCGCGATGATGGGCGCGTATGGGGACACATTCCAGTGGCGGCTGGGCGGTCGCCGCAAGAGTGGTGGGGTAGACTGAGCCGGAAATATGGTATACTTCCCGGATTATATTTGGGTCTTATGCGGATACTAGCTAACAACAGTGCATTCATTCTTCACGTATGATCATGCCCGTATGATCACGTGTACGCATGACCGTGAGAGTGTGTAATGAGCGCATAGGCGCTTGGTGAGGATGTTTGAGGTATGGCAAAACGTGTAGGCGTAATGACAAGTGGCGGCGATGCGCCGGGGATGAATGCCGCGGTGCGCGCGGTGGTGCGCGCCGGCATCAACCAGGGGGCGGAGATTTTTGCCATTTATGAAGGCTACCAGGGGATGATCGACGGTGGTGACCGTATCAAGCCCATGAAATGGGAGGATGTTGGCGGTATTCTACACCGGGGTGGCACGATTATCGGCACCGCGCGCGCCCAGGCATTTCGCACGCGTGAGGGGCGAAGGGTGGCGGTTCGTAACCTGCTGGCGCATGGCATCGACAGCTTGGTTGTGATCGGTGGCGACGGCAGTTTGACCGGGGCCGATCTGCTTCATCGCGAATGGCCTGAGCATGTCAGTGAACTCTACCAGGCGGGGGAGATCAGCGCCGACGTAGCCGAGCGACATGGTTTCATTTCGTTGGCGGGCATTGTCGGCTCAATCGACAACGATATGTATGGCACAGATATGACCATCGGTGCGGATACGGCACTGCACCGCATTACGAGCGCAGTGGATGCGCTCACCAGTACGGCAGCCAGCCACCAGCGCGCCTTTGTGGTCGAGGTCATGGGGCGCAATTGTGGCTATTTGGCGGTGATGAGCGCCATTGCCACGGGGGCCGAATGGGTATTGATCCCCGAAAGCCCGCCTGCAACGGATGATTGGGAAAGCAAAATGGTGCAGGTGTTGCGCGATGGTCTTGCCATGGGGCGGCGAGACAACATCGTAATTGTGGCAGAGGGCGCGCAGGATCGTTATGGCAAGCCGATTCCTGTGACCCATGTGCGCCAGGTGTTGGAAGAGCGATTGGGCGAAGATGTACGTATCACGGTCTTGGGGCATGTCCAGCGCGGTGGCTCGCCCAGCGCCTATGATCGCGTCCTCAGCACAATTATGGGGGTGGAAGCGGTCGATGTCGTACTCTCCGCCGGGCCGGATGACGAACCAGTGCTGATTGGTATTCAAAACAACAAAATTATTCGCCAGCCGTTGATGTACTGCGTTGCCAAGACACGCGAGATCAACGAATCGATTCAGACACTTAATTTTGATCGTGCGATGGAATTGCGCGGGGGAGGGTATCAAGAAGCATTTCGCATTCTGCGAACGATGGTGCGCGCCATGCCCCACGCTCCGCAGGAAGGGAAGCGCCGCTTGCGCATCGCGATCCTCAACGCAGGTGGGGCCGCGCCGGGCATGAACGCAGCAGTGCGGACGGCTGTGCGTTTGAGCGTAGACAAGGGGCATATCCCGTTGGGGGTGATGCGCGGCTTTCGCGGGCTGATCAACAACCAGATCCAGGAGATGGGCTGGTACTCGGTCAATGGTTGGGCACCCTTAGGCGGCTCTGTGCTGGGCACCAGCCGTAAAGTGCCGGATGTATCCGAACTCTATACGGTGGCGCGCACGTTGGAGGAGAACAAGGTGGACGCGCTGCTCATCATTGGGGGCTTTGCCGGCTATCGAGCCGCGGCCATTTTGCAGCGCGAGCGACGTAACTTTCCCTCCTTCAACATCCCCATTTTCTGCATCCCAGCCACGATTGACAACAATCTGCCCTGTGCAGAATTTAGCATCGGCGCAGATACGGCGCTGAACAATATCACCGAAGCGGTTGACAAGATCAAACAGTCGGCGGTTGCCTCCAACCGGGTCTTTGTGGTGGAGGTCATGGGGAAGTATTGTGGCTATCTGGCGCTGATGAGCGCGATCTCGACGGGCGCCGAGCGGGTCTATATGCATGAAGAAGGGATCCGGCTGGCGGATCTTCAGCAGGATATTGTGCAACTGCGCGAGAGCTTTGCCGCAGGCAAACGGTTGGGATTGATGATTCGCAATGAAGAAGCCAATCCGCGCTATACGACCGATTTCTTGGCGGCAGTCTTTGCCGAGGAAGGAGGCGATCTCTTTGATGTGCGCGTTTCTGTGCTGGGGCATTTGCAGCAGGGGGGCGATCCACTGCCCTTTGACCGTATTCTGGCAGCGCGCATGTTGGCGCGCGCCGTGGAGTTCATCGACGAGCAGTGCCGGAGCATCCAGTTCGACCCGCCTGCGGTCGGCATCGGCCACGTGAGCGGAGAGTTACGCCTGACGCCTCTGCATGAGGTTATGCGTATGGCTGATGAAGTATGGCATCGCCCGCGCGATCAGTGGTGGATGCGATTGCGCCCGGTGGCGCGAATGATGGCCCATCTGTCCCCTTCGGAAACCATGCCCAAAGCGCATGTCAGCCCTCCTCATCTTGAGGACGGTGTTGTGTCGTCCGCGATGAGGTCGCGCTTCCCCCCTCAGATCGGGGAGGATTAGGCTAGGGTTCTGGGTGGGGATTCTGCCAACGTTCGCTCCCAATGGTATGATTAGAGCGGTATAACTAGAGCATCATTGCGGTGGAGTGTGTTCAATGTGACTGACTATGGCGATGTCACCCGTCAATTACGCAAACGAGATCCGTAGATACAAAGGATAGAAACTGATGATCCACGAATCGGTGTATGAAGTACGCAAAGAGTTGTCCAGCAGTCTGATGGTGACGCGAGGCAAGGTTGAAGTCTTGGACGACGTGAAACTGCGTGATAGCACAATCGATATTCTGATTCGCGATGCTGTTTTTGGCACAGAGCCGGTCAAGCAGTATGCGCGCTGGCTGATCTGGGAAGCCGGTCAAGCGCTGGGCGCGCGCCCTGCCAGTATTCATGAGTTCTATATTGCCCGCGCGCGTGATGAATGGCGCGACCGCACAGTACCCGCTATGAATTTGCGCTTCACCACCTATGAGACGGCGCGTGCAGCACTGCGCGCGGCCAAACAATGTAATGCTGGGGCCTTTATCTTCGAGATTGCGCGCAGCGAAATGAGCTATACCCACCAGCAGCCCGCCGAGTTTAGCACCGCGCTGATCGCGGCGGCGATCAAGGAAGGGTACAAAGGCCCGATCTTTATCCAGGGCGACCATTTCCAGGCGAAGGCTTCGCTCTATAAGAAAAATCCCGAAGCCGCCATCCAAGAGGTCAAGGATTTGATTGCCGAGGCGATTCCTGCGGGCTTCTGGAATATCGATCTGGACACAAGCACGCTGGTCACACTTGACCCCGAATCGCTGGACGAGCAGCAGTATCACAACTATCTGCGCTCGGCTGAGTTGACCCAATTTGTGCGCGACCTGGAGCCCGAAGGGGTGACGGTGAGCCTGGGCGGTGAGATCGGCGAGGTCGGTGAAAAGAACTCCACGCCGGAAGAACTGGATGCGTATGTGGAAGGCTACCAGCGCGCATTGTCCGACCTGGGCAACTATGCCGGGTTGAGCAAGATCAGCGTGCAGACGGGAACCAGCCATGGGGGTGTGATGCTGCCGGATGGGACGATGGCGACCGTGGCAGTAGACTTTGATACGCTCTTGGTCTTGGGGGAACGGGCGCGCCAGCATGGCTGCGGTGGGGCCGTACAGCATGGTGCGAGTACGCTGCCCGAAGAACTCTTTAATAAGTTCCCAGAGGTGCAGACGCTCGAAATTCACCTGGCAACCGGCTTCCAGAACCTGTTTATGGATCATCCTTCCTTCCCCAGCGACCTCAAGCAGTCGATCTATCGCTTCTTGGATCGGGCCAATGCGGATGAACGCAAGCCGAACATGAGCGATGCCCAGTTCTATTACAGTACGCGCAAGAAGGCGATTGGGCCTTTCAAGGCGGAGTTGTGGAGCTTGCAGGGTGACGAAAAGGCCGCGCTAGGGCAGGCTTTGGAAGATAAATTCGCCTTCTTCTTTGAGAAGCTCAATGTCGGCGGAACGCGTGAACTGGTCGATCGCCTGGTCACGCCAGTCGAACATCACCAGCCCATGCCCAAGCTGGCGCGCGCCGCTGGCGACGATTTGGGGCTAGCTGACTAACTGATAGTACGCAGAGGCCGCCGGAGGCTAAAGCCGTCCGGCTAGGATACAGCGCCCCCTGAATGGGGCTTGGCACACTGTAAATTAGGGATCGTGGCCTTTAACCCTCCCGGAAGCTCAGAAGTTTTCGGGAGGGTTGGTCTGGTAAGTCCCCTTCAGGGGGCGTTGTCCTGTAGCCCTGCGGCTTTAGCCCTGGGCGACCTTATCGACTAGCGGACTTCTCCTGAGTCGGGGCTGAGTTGTAACGACGAGACATCAACCGCTTCGAAGTCACTCCCCTGCAACTGCTTCAGTTCACGCAGCATCTCATTATCCCATCGTTCATCGGGTGCGCCGGAGATGTACCAGGGCGAACCATTGTCAGCCAGGATAAGCCCATAGCGCTTCATGGCGCGCAGGATGACCTGCACCTGGGGAGCGTACCCTTCCAGCGGGAAATCGCTTCTCAGGCGGAAGCGCTGCCCCATCGGTGGATAGCCAGGGTCGGTGATCTCCGAGGCGTAGTGGCGAGCGGGCCAAATGTAGGCCATCTGTGTCTCCGGCGCAGTCATGCGGATGGCGTGGCGGATCTCCCCAGCGGCAACCTCGTCATAGCGCACCAGGCCTGGCAGGATGGGCAGCCCCGCAGCATCGGCGGAGGTCCATCCCGCCGGGCGCAGAGCATGGCTTGCCAGGTCATAGACCGCGCCAGAGGCTGCCTCCCAGTTATGCCCAACCGGGAAGGCGTAAAATAGCTCATAGAGGTGACAACTGCCCTGCTGCAAGACCAGCACGTGCCGGTCGCCGTCAGCATCCGCCCCACCCTCAATGGGTGCGTTGTCGGGGATTGGATAAGGACCTGGATCGCTCTCGTCACCATAGTCCGTAAAGACAATATCGACGAGCGGCTGGTGGGCGGGGACGACGACAAAGGGGATGCCGATGGGGCCGCCTTCCCAAAGCCCCGAACCGAAATCAGGATGGACGGCTGCATTGGGGCCAATGGCGGCAACGTACTCATCTGAGCGGGCGTGACGCGGCAGATCATCAATGCGCGTGTTCGAGATATTGTTGGCGGGAAAGATGGCACAGCCGCCCACGGTGGGCGCGCTGGAGAGGGATTGCGGAAGGATCAGCCAGGGTAACAGCAGGGGAAGCCAGACAAGTTTGTGCATCACCGCTTTTGCCTCATGCGTGGGTTGTGTGGACGCCTGCCATCAGCAGCCCGATCTCCTCGGCACTCGTCGTCTCGCGCTCGACAATGTCCATGATGCGCCCTTCGTAAAGCACCGCAATCCGGTCTGATAGGGCGAGAACTTCGTCCAGGTCTTCGGAAATGAGCAGCGTGGCTGTGCCGCGGCTGCGTTGGTCGAGCAGCCGTTGGTGGATATACTCGGTGGCACCAATGTCCACGCCGCGCGTGGGCTGGGCGGCGATCAGCACTTTGGGATTGCGCGCTAATTCGCGGGCCAGGATGATCTTTTGGATGTTGCCCCCGGAAAGGCTCCTGACTGGGGTGTCGATGCTGGGTGTCTTGACACGAAATTGGTTGACCAGTTCACGGCTCTGTTGGGCCACCGCTGTAAAGTCGATAAAGAGGCGTTTGCTGTAGGGTGGGCGGGTGTGATCCTGCAGAATCAAGTTTTCCGCCACGCTAAACTCTTGGATCACCCCGTCTACCATCCGTTCTTCGGGGATATATGCCAAACCGTCGTTGGTGCGTTGGGCCGCGGAATGGCGGCTCACGTCGCGCCCGTCCAACTCAATCTTCCCGCCAGTGGTTGGACGCAGCCCGGCGATGACTTCGGCCAATTCGCGCTGCCCATTGCCGCTGACACCTGCCACGCCCAGAATTTCGCCGGAACGCACGCGCAGGCTGACCTCGTTGAGCGCCAACTGCCCTGTCACCCCGCGCGCGCTGACTTGATGCAGCGCCATCCTATCGTCACCCAGCGGCACCGGCACATGCGTCCGCGCCAGCAGCACCTCGCGCCCGACCATCATGCGCGCCAGTTGGGGCCGCGTGACCCCGATGCGCGCCTGGGTGCCGATGAGCCGGCCTTCGCGCAGGACGGTGATGCGGTCGGCAAGGGCCAGCACTTCGTGTAATTTATGGCTGATAAAGATCAGGCTGTGCCCGTCGTGCGCCATGTGGCGCAGGGTGCTGAAAAGTTCATCGACCTCTTGCGGCGTGAGTACGGCGGTAGGCTCATCCAAGATCAAGAGATCGGCCCCGCGATAGAGCGCTTTGACGATCTCGACGCGCTGCCGTTCGCCCACGGAGAGGGTCCAGACCGGCGCGCGCGGGTCAACCTGGATGCCATATTCTTGCGAAAGGCTGCGGATGCGCTGCTCTACCTGGGCCAACCCCAGGACAGGGCCGGAAGGCAGCCCCAGGGCGACATTTTCAGCCACGGTCAAGGTGTCGACCAGCATAAAGTGCTGGTGAACCATGCCGATCCCCTGGGCGATAGCATCAAGTGGGGAGCTGATGCGGACCTCGCTGCCGTTGATACGGATGAAGCCCCCATCGGGTTGGTAGAGCCCATAGAGAATCTTCATCAAGGTCGATTTACCCGCACCATTTTCGCCCAGCAGTGCATGGACTTCGCCCGCCTGAATATCAAAGGCTACGTCGTCACAAGCCAAGACGCCGGGAAAGCGCTTGACAATTTTGTCCATTTCAACGCGCTGGATGCGCCGAGCGTGGGCTGCTGCCATGATGATCTCGTATGTGCTGGCCTGTCGTCTGTCGAGAGCCCCGGCAGACGACAAGCGATGCTTGGGAAACTATTCTGTCTCCGGCAGCGGGTCGATGCTGCCGTCGATGATGCCCTGGGCAGCGGCATCGGCTGCGGCCTTGATTTCGTCGCTGACCTCAACGCCATCGTTATATTCTATCTTCAACCCCTCGTTCTCCAGGGTGAGTACATAGGCTGTGCCGCCCAGTTCGCCTGCCTGAATCTTGGCGAACATGTCGCGCAGCGTAGGCACCCAGTCGTATAGCTGGTTGGCGACGACCGATGCCGGCGCGAGGCTCGATTGATCGCTCTGCGTGCCGAACCACAGCACACCTGCATCGGCGGCGACGCCGACCGAACCGACGACCTGTTGAGCAGAGCCGGTCAGCACATCGGCCCCGGCGCTGATGTGCGTATTGGCGGCTTCGGCAGCGAGGGCCGTGTCGCCAAAGGAGCCGGTGTAGATGACAGGAACCTGGGCATCGGGGTTGGTCGCCAGCACGCCATTGGTGAAACCGTCGATATAGAGCTTGGCGTCCCCTGCCTCAACAGGCCCGATGATGCCGATGATGCCTGCTTCGCTGAGCATAGCCGCGATGACGCCGTTGACATAACCACCTTCCTGGGCGTTGGCTTCATAGGCAAAGACATTGGTGAAACCATCCTCGCTGCCCGTGTCGACGGCTGTCCCCCAGGCAAAGCTGGTGTCGGGGAAGTCTTTGGCAACTTCGAACATGGAATTGCCAAACTGAGTGCCGTGGGCGATAACCAAGTCGTAGCCATCATTGGCATAGTCGCGCAGGGCAGCGGCGGCGTCGGCAACCTGGAACATATTCTCCGTGTAGGCAATCTCCATGGCGCTTTCGCCACCCATTTCCGTCTGGATGGTGATAAGCGCATCATACATGGCTTGGCTCCAGGCCAGGTCGGTGATGGTGCTGGGCATGATGATGGCGACGCGGAAGGGTTCGCCCGAAGCTTCTGCCGCGGAATCGCTCGCTGGGGCTTCGGTGGCTTCGGCTGCCGCCGGCTCAACGGCATTGGCCGGGGCGGCTGGTGCAGCAGATGGCGCAACCGTAGTGCAACCTGCCAGGACCATCAAAACGACGATGAGCAAACTCAAGAGATGAAGGGTAGATCGCAGCATCTTTTTTCTCCTCGAAGTTGAATAGGTTTTGCCTGACGTAGGAGTCTCTTGCTTGAAACCTTCCCGAATGTTTCGGAGCCTTTCGGCCCCATGCGGGAGGGTGATATACCCCAGATTATCCCCCTCGCTCATAGGGTTTGGTGAGGGCGGCGGGTTGGCGTACCTGGCGTACGGCAAAGGCGAGCGCAACAATGGTGAGAACGTAGGGCAGCATTACCGCCAGGTCGGAGGGGATCGGCAAGCTCAGCACTTGAATCCAGAGTTGAAGGGCGTTGACGGTGCTAAAGAGCAGCGCGCCCAACAGCACGCCTACCGGTCGCCACCCGCCAAAATAGACCAGCGCCACGGCGATGAAGCCGAGACCGTTTGTCATGTTTTCCTGGAAGATATTGAGCAGGCCAATGCTCAACGACGCACCTGCCAGCCCTGCCATCGCCGCGCCGAGGACAACGGTGCTGTAGCGCACGCGGTTCACACGCACTCCGACAGAGTCGGCTGCTTCCGGGTTCTGGCCCACGGCACGTACCTTGAGCCCAAAGGGTGTACGATGCAGAACAAAGGCGGCAATGGGCACCAGCAGATAGGCCAAGTAGACCAGAATATTGTGGTCAAAGAAGATGGGGCCGATGACGGGCAGTGTGCTGAGGATGGGAATCTGAAGCTCTGAAAAGCCCTGCACGCTTTGCACAGAGCCGATCAGCGTCTTGAAGAGCAGGCTGCTCAAGCCCAGCCCCAAGAGATGGAGGCCAATGCCGCTGATGCCCTGTTCTGCCTTAAAGGTCACGCTGACCAGCGCCATCAGCAGCCCCATCAGCGCGCCGACACCCAATGCCGCAGCCACGCCCAGCCAGGGATTGCCTGTGTGAAAGACCACATAGAAGGCGATGAATGCACCCATCAACATGATGCCATCCACGCCTAGATTGAGAACACCCGAACGCTGTGCAAAGGTTTCGCCCAGAGCTGCAAAGAGGTAGGGGGTGGCAAGCCGCACGCCCGAATGGGCAATGCCAATCAGGACAGAGAGTGAGAGCAGATCGTCAATCACCAGATGCCTCCTCACCGGCGAGTATGACACGCGAGGGGGTGACGGGGGCCTCCGGGTCAACGCGCACTCTGCGCTGTGCGCGGCGGCGCACATAGTAATCGCTGGCAACCACAAAGAGGACGACCAACCCTTGCAGCGCAATGATGAGGGCATTGGGGACTTGGATAGCGCGCTGCATCCTGTCTGCGCCCACCAAGAGCGAGCCAAAGAGGAAGGCGGCAGGGATTGCCCCTAGTGGGTGCAACTTGCCAAAGAGCGCAGCCACGATACCGCTAAAGCCATAGCCGCCGGAGAGACCTTCCAACATGCGGTGATGAACGCCCGTCACTTCGACCGCACCTGCCAGACCAGCAAAGGCTCCGCTGAGGATCATCGAGAGCGCAAGATAGCCGCGCACTGGAATTCCCGCATAGCGCGCCGCGTCAGCGTTCAACCCCACGGCGCGGGTGCGATAGCCGATGGTGGTGCGCCAAAGCAGTAGGTAGACGACGACTGCCAGAACGATGGCAAGGATGAGGCCGCTGTGCAATTGGCTGCGTGGGATGAGGCGCGCCAGCCAGACTTGCTCCGGCAAGGCGGCACTTTGCGGGATGTTGGTCCCTGCGGCAACCTGCTCTGGATCGAGCATAGGGCCGCGCAGCAGAAAATTCATGGCTTGCAGCGCAATTTGGTTGAGCATGACCGTGGAGAGAATTTCGTTGACATTCAGGCGCGCCTTGAGGACACCGGCAATGCCTCCCCAGAAAGCCCCTGCCAAAGCGCCCACGAGCAGCGTGATGGGAAGGAGCAGCCATCCGGGCCAGGTGGGTAGGGCAACCGCCAGGGCTGTTGCTGCCAGCGCGCCGACCAGGATTTGCCCTTCGCCGCCGATGTTGATCACGCCGCCGCGGAAGGCAATGCAGATGCCGATGCCGACGAGCAAGAGGGGCGTGGCTTTGGTCAAGGTTTGGGCAATGCCGCCCACACTGCCGAGCGCGCCTTGTATCATGGCACTGTAGCCCTCAACCGGCGACTTACCGAGCAGCCAGAGGAGCAGCGCACCGACAAGCAGCGCGCCAATCACCGCCGCGAGCGGCATGGTGAGGTCGAGGAGACGATCAACGGTGCGTACATCAAGCCGAGCAGCGCGCACTGATCGGTCATGAGAAGACGATGATGTCGGCATATAGGCAATATCGTTTATTTGGGAAACGGATGGCCGTAGAGCGGTGTCATTGCAAGCGTACCATCTGCTTTCAGCGACGTCAATCTCCGTTTTTGAAGTCTGACGACTCCCTGTTCTGGAAAGGGTGTCTTTCGGTCTTACTGCGGATTTCCCACAAACACAAAGATGAGGTCGTTGACGTTGGTTTGGGTGGGGCCGGTACGCAAGAGGTCGTGGGTAGCCTGGAGATAGGGATAGGCGTTGTGGTTGCGGAGGTATGCTTCCGGGTCAAGTCCCAGGGCGCGCCCACGGTCGCCTGTGCCTCCATCCGCCATGCCACCTGCGCTGTCGGTGGGGCCGTCGCTGCCATCAGTTGCCAGCGAGACAACGGTGATCTCCGTCTCGCCTGGCAGCGCCAGGGCCGCGGCCAGGGCAAGCTCCTGGTTGCGCCCTCCCTCTCCTGGTTCTTTGCCCAGCGTTACGGTGGTTTCGCCGCCGAGGATGAGGCAGGCAGGTGGAGCGACCGGCGCGGCGTGGGCCAACACTTCGCGGCCAAGCGCCACGGCGACCTTAGCGACCTGGGCCGCTTCACCTTCCAAATAGGTGGTGAGCAACAGGGCGTTGTAGCCCAATGCCTGGGCGCGGGCAGCGGCGGCTTGCGCGGCGACGCGGTTGTCGGCAACGATCAGCGTTTGGGTATTGGCGAATGCGGGATCACCGGCTTTTGGCGTGTCGGCAATCTCCCCGGCGCGGCCTGCCTTGAGTCGTGCCAGCACCGGGGAGGGCAATGTGTCCTCCAGGCCAAAGCGGCGCACAATCGTCCAGGCATCCTCCCAGGTGGTCGCATCGGGAACCGTGGGGCCGCTGGCGATGACATCCAAAGGGCTGCCCACGACATCACTGAGCGCAAGCGTAATCAGCGTGGCAGGGGCCACGGCACGTGCCAATTGTCCCCCTTTGAGAACTTCGCAATGTTTACGCAGGCAGTTGACTTCGTGAATGGTTGCGCCGGAGGCCAGGAGCGCATCGGTCATGGCTTGCACATCGGCAAGGGTCAGGCCGGGTGCAGGCGCGACCAAGAGTGCCGACCCCCCTCCAGAAAGCAGTGCGATCACCAGGTCATCCGCACCTGCATTTTGGGCGAGTTCCAAGATGCGTTCGCCCGCAGCCACGCCCGCGGCGTCGGGTCGCGGATGCCCTGCCTCGACAATTTCGACATGCTCAGTGGGCGCACTGTGACCGGTTTTTACGACCACCAATCCAGCGCTAATGCGGTCGCCCAAGACCGCTTCGACCGCTTGGGTCATGGGCGCGCCGGCTTTGCCCGCGCCAAGCACGATGATGCGGCGGTAGCGACTTAGGTCATAGGTTTGCTCCGCCACGGTGAGGCTGTCGCCGTCGCGCGTGAGGAAAGCGCGGGTGGCTGCATAGGGGTCCACAGCGGCGAGCGCGGCTTCGAGCACAGCGAGGATCGGCTGTCGTGCGGCGGGGTTCGGCGTCAGGATCGCAGGATCAAAGCGCATTAGGTAATAACGAGGCAGTTTTGGGAGCCATGTTCATTTGGCTCATAGGCGTCGGCGCTATCGTCGTTGAGCCAAGTCCCGTCATCGACATAATAGCGGAAGCGATAGCGCTGTCCGGGGTCGAGTGTTACGCTGGCACTGCGGGTGTTGTTTGGACGCTTGATCATCCTCGTGGCTGCGGGGTCCCACTGGTTGAAATCACCGACCACAGAAATGCGTCCTTGGTTCGGGTCGTGAGGAAGTACAAAGGTCACTTTCACCTGATTGGACTGTTTCACAGCTTCTCGTTTAAGCATGATGATCCCTTCTCGATACTTTCTGGGCCAAAGCGGCTTGTTTACGCATGGAGGAAGGCCCAGAGATGGTATAGATAATAGCAGATTGTGGACATCGCGCAAACTACTCTATCCATCCTGTGCAGCGCTCGCCTAACTTGATGAATGAAAGCGGCAAAATGCTCGAATGTATGATAAGCAACGTGGAAAATATCGTATCACGATATAAAATGATTGTTAGTGAGCGAATCTAGAATCTTTGAGAAAGGAACGATTATGCAGATGAAGTCAGAGTCGCAAATCAACATTCCTAACCACTCTCCACAAACAGTTTTGCAGCAGCCACAGCGTTTGTCCATGCTTGCCTCGCTTGCGATTGTGGGACAGGTGTTCCTCTTGGCGAGTGCGTGGCTCCTGCCTGTTGTCTCTGAATATAGCCTTGTGAGCGACAACATTAGCGAGATGGTTCTGGGCCGCTACGGCTTTGTCCAGACGATAGCATTTGTGATCGCCGGGCTGGGGACATTGGCGCTTGCCTACGCGATCCGCAAACTTACGAGGGGTACATGGGGGTCCGCCACCGGCTCGCTGCTGGTTGCCGTTTACGGCGTGGGCGCGATTCTCTCTGCGATCTTTCCAACGGATCGCATTGATAGCCAGGCGGATACTTTGTCGCTCTCCACGATAGGCATGATCCATGTCATCGTGGCTTTGATCAGCTTTCTGTGTATCATCGTCGGCATGTTCGTCCTCACACGCACCTTTGCGCTAAAGGCCCAGTGGCGGTCACTCATGATCTGGTCAGGGCTCTGCGCGTCGGGCGCGCTGGCGTTATTTTTTGTGCAATCGGAAGGGCCGTGGGTTGGCATCATGCAGCGCCTGTTCGTGCTGATGGCTTCGGCCTGGATGATCCTGGTCGCGATCAGGGTTCGCTCGCTGGCTGCGTCTGGAGAGCGCGATATCCCTAGCTAGGCATGGCCGATCCTGTTGGGTCTGTTCACCGTGGCGTCTAGCCTGGCAACTTTGGTTTTTCGGCAGGCGCTTTGACACGGTCGGGCGATAGCGATCGGTCGCCACCGCTTTTGGCCGTATCGCTTGCCGATTGCTGTGTGACCTTCGCTCTCCCATCCCTCGCCACTTTCTCTCCTTCTTTCCCCGGCTTGGCTGCCGGCTGCGTACCTTCCGGTATTCCGTTTGTCTGTTGCGATGGTTGCGGTTGCTCTGCGGAGAGCAACTGCTCGATCGGCGCCGCGTCAGAGGTACGCAAACGGAAGTCCTGCTGGGGAATCGGAATTTCGATGCCCCGTTTGGTGAACTCTCGATAGATCATAAAATGGAGGTCACTCAAGACTTGGGCGGCGCGGCCAGGGTCGGCAATGGTCACGGCAACCTCGAAATCAAGTGTGAAGCTGCCAAAACCGATAAAATAGACTGCCGGAGCGGGGTCTTTGAGAACAAGGCCATGATTTTCGACCACATGCTGCAAGGTGTCGCGCACCTCAATAGGGTCACTGTCATAGCTAACGCCGACGGAAAGTGTCTTGCGCGTGGCCGGTTTCATATGGGTATAGGCGGCGACAGTCGAGGTCAACAGCGTCTTGTTGGGCACATAAATATCCACATTGTCGGCAGTACGCAGCACAGCAGAGCGCATACGCATCTGGTTAACACGCCCCCGCTGCCCGCTGACCTCGATGATGTCACCGGGGCGCAGGGTCTGTTCAAAGAGCAGGAGGATACCGCTAATGAAATTGGCAACAAGGTCTTGCAGCCCAAAGCCAATACCCACCGACAGACCACCACCGATAATCGCAAAGGCCGATAGATCGACGCCCAGGATGCTGATGGCGAGGAGCACGCCAATGGCAATGATGGCGTAGCGGGTGATGATGAGAACCGTATTGGAGAGCCCCGTATCTGCCTGGGCATGGGGCAGTACCAGGTTGCGTAATATCTCGTTGATCGCCCAGGCAATGGTCACGGTCGCATAGAGCACCAGGGCCGCGGTGAGAACGGTCGCCAACGTGAACGGCGTGCCCATGATGCGAAAGAGTTCCATGCGCACAATGGGAAAAGCGCCTGCCAATCCGGCGCTCAGGCTGATGGCCGCGAGCATGATAAAGGCAGGGGTGACAAGGCGGCGATGATAGGCCCTGGCACGCTCAGGGGGCAGGCTGCCAAAGAGAATACTGCCGACAAATTGATAGATGAGCACCAGCCAAAAGACGGTCGCCAGCCGTTGCAGCAGCCCCAACGGCCAACTCTGTGCAGCAAAGTAGCTAATGGTCAGTTGGCTGGAGACGAGCCCCACAATGGGAAAGAGCAGCAGTTGTGCCCCGCGCAGCCAGCGCAGCAGGCGCGTCCGCCAGACATTGACGGGCAGGCCCAACTTCTGGCGGCGCTTGCTGATGGCATCCTGTTGGGCGATGAGTTTGTTGAGCAGCCCGCCCAGGGGTTCGGGCAGCAGCCACGAAAGCATGAAGATTGCTACAAAGGCAATGAGTTGGTTTTGTACAACAGGCCGCTCCAGCAACAGGAGGGTGGTATCGAGTTGGTCAAGGAGCGCCTGCACGCGTGGGTCGTTCATGGCTTTGGTTCCTCGGTCGCGGTTTCCTGGGGTGTATCATCCCCGGTTGTCGCTTCGGCGGGTGGGGTTGCAGACGCATCCTCCTCGCCCGCGTCTCTCTCTCGATCTGCTTCGGGTGGTGTCGGCGTCGCAGTGGGCGTGACACTGACAATACCGTTGGCGCGATTGATTGCCGCTGCTAGATCGGTAACGGCAGCGGCTGCATCATCCCCTTGGTCTAGTACCTGCTCATAGGCGATTTGGCCCAAAGCGGCGACAGGTTGCCAATAGGGCGTATTGGGCAGCAGGAAGCCGCTCTGGGCCTGTTCTACAAAGACAGTCATGTAGGGATCGCTAGCGCTGCTGACATTGGCGTTGCTGGGGATCTTGTCGGCTTCGTTCATGAGCAGCGTTTGACTTTCCACGTCGGTGGCAAAACGCATAAATTCCATTGCCAGGCTTTGCGGTGCTTCGGTTACTCCCTCGCGCAGCACAAAGCCTTCGGCGCGCACGATGGGCTGCGCCGGGCCTGCGGGGCCGCTGGGTAAGAGCGCCACACCTAATTTTTCGCCCATCGCCTCTTGGAGCATGACAAGCTCGTCTGCGCTTGCGACATAGTAGGCCGATTCACCCGCCAGAAAGCGGCGAAGCACTTCCTCGCCATCACTGTTAAGCTGGATGCCAAAGAGTTCACGCGATTCTAGCAGCCAGCGCAGCCAATCTGCCATGCCTCCCTGGTCGAGCACTGCTGCGCCATTCTCGGCGAAGAGTTTGCCCCCAAAGGCGCGCACACCCCAAAATGCCTTTTCAAAGCGGGTGTCCAGGATGATAGGAATCCCTGTCATCGATTGAGCGCGCAGATCGTCCACGGTTTGGGCCGGAGTCGTTACGAGTTGGCGATTATAATAGAGGGCATCGACCTGCAAGGCAAGGGGCATCCCATAGAGGTTGCCCTGGCTACGCATTGCCTCCACAGCGATCGGCACAAATTTTTGCAGGGTATCGGAGCCAATGATGCTGCTGATATTCTTTGCCAGCAGTTCCGGTGCCAGCAGTTGCGCTAATTGAGCCTGTGATACGATCGCAAAGGTGGGACGGAAGCCGCTCTCGCCTGCTATGGGGAACTGTTTGGGGAAATCGTTCTCGGCGAGCGGTTGGGTTTCAATGATAATCAAAGGGCAGACTTGGCGGAAATTGGCGATAATCCGGTCGAGCGCCGCCAGATCATCGGGCTGCTCCCAGGAGTGGGCCACGAAAATTGTTCCCAGGCCGGTGCAGGCGTAGGAAGGCGCGTCCTGCACAGCAAAGCCATTGGCCTCATTGATGCTGTTGCTCACCGCGAAAGCGACATCAGCTGGAGATTCGCCCCCCTCCAGGGCACGAATATAAGCCTCGTTGCCCAGGCGCACCACAGCGTCAAACTCCGGGCGAGTGGGCAGGGGAATGCCGTTGCGCGCCTGTCCTGCAAAGGCGGCGACGATGGGATAGAGGCGCGGATTGATACGCACATTGTTGTTGGCGGGCACATGGTTGACCAGGCGCATCATGCGCCCGCTCTGTTCGCTATTGGTGATGAATTTGGCAAGCTCGGCAGCCAGGTGGTGCTGGTTCCGTGAAGAGACACTGCTAAAAAGAAAGGATTGGCTGGTGACAAAGGGGCCTGCCGGGCCAACAGGGCCAGTGGGCAAGGGCAGCACACTGACGGTCGCCGGATCGAGCCTGGTCAGGATGTCGTTGAGTTCGGACGCATAGCCGACATAATAGCCGGCGTTGCCACTGATGAAGCGCTGGCGCAAGACATCGCGGTTGGTATCCTGGATCATACCGGGGGCGTTGCGCGCATCGCGCAGCCATGCTAGCCAGTTCGCAAAGCCGCCCTGGCCGAGAATCACATTTCCATCTCCGTTAAAGAGCTGACCCCCAAAGGCTTGGATACCCCAAAAGGCATCGGTGAAATTGATGGGGAGCAGCACCGTTGTCCCGGCGTTGGCCTGCTCTAGGATACCCGCGAAGCTGTTGACGGGCGTTTCAACCAACTGCCTGTTGACATAAAGAGCGAGTGTGTCCAGGGATTGAGGCAGCCCGTAAGTCTGCCCATTGATCTGGTGCATTGCGAAAATGGCAGGGTTAAAGCGGCCAATGACATTTTCCGTGAGAGAATCATCAATCGGCGCAATCGAGCCGGACGCGGCAAGCGGCTGTATCCATGAAGAAGGCGCCAGAAGCAGATCGGGGCCAAACCCCGTCGTGACTGAAGCTGCAAACTGGTCGCGCAACTCTACTGTGGTGGAGAAGACTTGAACTTTGACCGAAACGTCAGGGTTGAGCTCGGTAAAGGAGTTGATTACTTGGTTCAGCGCCTCAGCTTCACTCTTGTTTAAGGTGTGCCACAAGGACATGCGGCCGCTGAGGGACTGGTTTGTTGATCTGCTGGTGGTGAGGCTGCAACTTGCAAAGAGCAAGAGCGCCATTGCTACCGTTATCACCACTGCCAGCCAGCGGTGCTTCATTCACAATCCTTTCGATGTTTGCTTCAATGCTCGTCTTGTAAGTTGCACTCTGATAGACTGCACTCTTACAGATTGCACAACGATCACCCTACTCTTCTTGATTACGTTGCCCACGGGCGATCCGTTACGCTATGCCAGAGGCCGGTCGTCGCGTCCATCTGCCAATCGGGGAGTGAAATTCGCAAGGGGCGGCGAGACCAGCCACGCTCAATGCGGCTGTGCAGTTCCTCCCAGGTGGGAACCCCGCTGGTGGCGTCTACAACCTCGACGTTCGAGGCTCCAGCCCCGACCGCTGCGGTCAGCGCGGCTTCCGGGTTGAGCCCGCGCAGCATCGCGCCCAAAAGACCCGCCACGGCGCAATCACCGGCCCCAGTTGTGCCTACTACCTCGACTTGAAAGGCGGGGGCCAGCAGTTCACGGTCAAGCCACTCGGTGGAGAGGCGCATTTTTCCCATTTGTGACAAGCGCGTGGGGTCACTTGTGGTGCGGAGATAGATCCCTTGATCTCCCAATTTGAGCGCGACCAGAGCCGCACCCATTTGGAGCAACTGCGATGCCAGGTCACGCAGCAACGAAACGCCACCTTGTACCGCCAGGTTTTCTGCGCCCGTGTGCACTGCTTCGCTCTCTGCTCTCATGGTCGCAAAACGACCAGGTTCCAGCATATAACAAATTTCATCCAAACTCGGTAGGAAAAAGTCCACATGGGGCAAGACATGTTGTAGATAGCTGCGCCAATCCACTCGTCCAGCGGGCGCGTCTGCATCCACATGCGAAGTGTCCAGGGAGGTAGCGGCTCCCGCCTGCTTGGCGCGCTGCATGAGATTCGCCAGTTCTTGCCCTCCATCGGCGTAAATGCGGCGCATGGTCGGTGGATAGCCAAAGTGAAAGAGTGTTGCGCCCGCCAGATGTTCATCTGTTACGTCGGCGGCATGAAAGGTGTCGTTGGCCCCCGCACAGTGGAGAAAGCCACGGTCGAAGCCGGGCGCGCTGATGACGATTGTATAGGAAGTTGGGCTGGTGGGATCGACGATCATGCCCGCGGTCAAGCCTGGGTCGCGCTGGTGAAGGATATCGAGAATGGTGCGACCAAATAGGTCATCGCCAATCTTGCCCAGCAGCCGTGTCTGTATGCCCAGGCGATGCAGCGCCAGCCCTGTGTTGGAGACGACCCCGCCCGTCGCCAGTGCCGCAGGCCCGATATCAGTGCGCTTGCCCGGCAAAACAAGCTGGCCCCCCTGGCGGGCGAGCGAGTCGATGGCAGGAATGATGTCTAGACAAATGTGACCGACGACAACGGCGATGGGTGAGGCAGTCGGTGAGCTGACCTGTGGGGCGAAGCGCGTAGGGTCGGGCATGATCGGGTCAGGAGGGGGCAGCGACCTGCTCTTGCAGGAGTTCTTCAACCACCAGGGCAACGCCATCCTCGTCATTCGAGAGGGTCATGCGCTTGGCAACCGCCTTGACCGCAGGAATTGCATTGGCAACAGCGACACCAAGCCCGCTGTCACGAATCATATCCACGTCGTTGATGTCGTCGCCAATGGCAACCACCTGCGCCATATCTAACCCCAGATGATCAATCAGATAGCGCAGGGCATGCGTTTTATCGGCACTGGCAGAGAGAATTTGTACCAGGTTATATTTGTCGGAAAGCATGGCCCTGGTGTCGTCTGGCAGCGCGCTCAGAATCGATTGCAGCGTCGAGAATTCTTGGTGGAAGAAAAGAATCTTGGCGGCGGGTTGGTGCGCTACGGTCACTAAATCTACTACGCTGTAGGGCGAGGTACGGGCGATGCTCCGGTTGAGAAAGAGCGTATTGTCAATCTCGATGCCCAACGCGCACTCTGGCAGCGCCTCTTTGACGAGCGAGATGATGCTGTGGGTCGCGGCGGGCGGGATCAAGTTCTGATAGATACACTGCCCCTCCAGGTAGATGTAGGCCCCGTTGTAGGTGATCCAGGGCACACTGTGGAGATCCGGCGGCAGCACTTCGGCAATGCTGCGCGTGGGACGGCCTGTGGCGACGACAATGGCATGACCGGCGTCGCGCCAGCGGTCGAGAGAGTGCAGTGTACGGCTCGAAATGGTGCCGTCGCTGCGCAAAAGCGTGTCGTCCAGGTCGAGGGCAAGGATGCGGTGCGGGTGATTAGGTAACATGATCTTTGTCTAATGTTTGTGTATTATTTGGATATTGTTCTGTGTAAAGCATATGGGGATAGTGTAACAGATGAGGCGACCTTCCCGGAAGCCTCAGACGCTTCCGGGAAGGGATGAGTATGAGGATGAAGGGGGCAGATGCTAGGTGGGTACTGGAACGCTTTGCCAGAATTTGTCGAGCGCGGCGGTCGTCTCTTCGAGCTTTTCCCAATGGGGCATGCCCATTGTGGGAGAGACGCGCGCGGACTGCCATGCACTGTTGGCGGCAACCAGTTCGGGAAGCCGGTCAAAGCTCACAAACCCATCCTGGTCATAGATCACCAGCGAGGGCGTTGTGACATGGCGGTAGATGCGATCCACGGCGTCGGGCGTAAAGAGCTTGCCGCTGACAAAGTAGAGCGGCGCGTGCTCGGCCCCTGGCTGGTGCGAGGTGGAATAGGCGTAATCGACCATACCATCGGGCACTGCACCCACAAAACTGCGCTGCAGGAAATAGGTGAGGCTGCGGCGGATGGTCAACAGGTCATAGAAGGGGCGCGCCCACAGCCGCATGGAAAGCAGCGGGTAGAGCCACTTGTCGATGCCCTCATTGCCCGCAGCTTGGGAACTGCGCGCGCTGCTGCGATCGTACATGCCGGTGGGGGATAGCACTGCCAGCGAATGAAAGAGATCGGGACGGCGGCGCGCGGCTTCGGCGGCAAACTCGCTGCCCAACGAGAGGGCGACGACATCGGCAGGCCCCCCCTCAATATTGGTGAGCAGCGTCACAATGGCTTCGACAAAGGTATCCGGCTTGTATTCGGTGTTAGGCCGCGCCGAAAAGCCAAAGCCAGGGAAATCAAGCGCATAGACCGGGCGCTGACCCCGATAGTGCTGGAAGAGTGGGCGCATCTCATAGGAACTCGCCGCGGCGTTGATGCTGTGGATCAGCACCAATGGACGCCCGCTGCCGCCACGGTCATGATAGGAGGTGATGGGACCTGCAGCGCGGAAGGCCAGTGTCAGCAGTTCAGCGGCGATGGCCTTTGGCAGGGGGACTTGATGCTCTAAAAAGAGGTGGCTGTAGGCAATCCAGCCGGCAGCGCTCAAAAGGGTTAGGCGAGTCGTGGTACCCACGAACGCAGCGATGGGGTTCGAGGACTTTTTCACCTTTGCCTCGACCACCACAGAGGTATCGTTTTCGCTCAACGCTTTTTGGCGTTTCGCGGCTTTGCCTCTGCGACTGCGTACCTCTTTCCTGAGTGCGGATCGCTTCTCTTGCAGTAGGTTTTGTAGATCTTCAACGCTGAGCGCGCCCAAGCGGCTGTTGACGGCCTCATCCACACGTTCGCGCACGAACCCTTCGATTTTTTCGGGGTCAAGATCACCCATGCCACTGTGCGCGGCAGAGCGGATCTTGTCCAGGTCGAGCGCACGGATGCGGTCGCGCAGGCGTGTTTCGAGCTTGCGCCGGTCGATATGGCGCATACCCTCCTTGAGCAATTCGTCGAGCTTCTCTTTGTCCAGCCCGCCGAGTTTGTCACGCAGGAGCCGCTTAAGCTTGTCGGCATCGACCGAGCGCAGGCTCGTGCGCGCCCAGTGTTCCATCTTCTCTGCATCGAGCGAACGCACCGTCTCGCGCACCCATTTTTCGAGCTTATCCCGATCCAGCGAGTCCAGCGCGTCGCGGCCCATCGCTGCCAGCCTGACCCGATTCAGGTTTGCTTGCTCTCGGTTGATCCGGTGGGAAATATCCTTCGCCGAATCTTTGGCTGAATCTACGGCTGAGTCAAGGGATTGGAGGCTCTCTTTGAGGAGCGCATCTAAATGCTCGGGAAGGAGTTCTTCCAAAAACTTTTGGAGTTGTGCTTGGCGCTTGTTCATATGTCTTTCTCCGTGATCGTTCTCCGGCTACTGCGCGGCGAGCTTTGGCAGGTGGCGATTCCAGTGCCAGGTATGGCGCAGAAGCACATAGAAGGGAATGCCCTCATGTTGCCAGCGGCTGGAGGCGCTTTGGAGGATTGCCAGGGCAGTTTGCATAGCATCTGGTTGAGCAGCAGCAAGCCGGTAGACATAATCATAGAGAATGAGATAGCCTGCTGCCCGTATCCAACTCAGATCGTTCACCATTTCCTCGAATGCGTCCCAGTTGCGCCCGTAATAATCTGGAAAGGCCAATGCCTGGCCCGCGGCTGATAAGAATGTTGTCTTGTCATCTACCCTCTTACCGTTTATATACCCCGCAAACCATCCTCGATCTGTAATCGTCTCAAGGATTGGGACAGGACGCGCTCGACTGACCAGGCGATAGACGCCCGGCGGGTAGGCGGCTGTGCCAAGCAATGACAAGGGCCGCAGCGTGCGTGGTAGCTCAGGCGGTAGATCAGAAGGAGAGGGAAGCAAAGAATCCATCAGCGGATAATCTCACGGAAGCTGTCATAGTGGTCGTCGGTATAGTACATTTCGCCTGCGTCGCCCGCGACGATGCGCCGCGCGCCGCGGTCACTTGACCCTGGTGTGATGACGGTGTATTCGCGGTAGTAGCCTCCCGGGTGGCGAGGCAAGAGCCGTTCGCGATTTTGAAAGGTGACGCCATCACGGCTGAAGGGAAATGGCCCATCTTGCTCAATCAGGGCAATTGTCTCGCGCGCTTCGGGAGGCAGCTTGTCATAGGCGATGGTGGGCAGGTTGCTGGCGCGGCTGGCTGGCGGCGTGTGGGAGGGGGGCGCGTTGGCTGTGGGTGTAGGTTGCACCGCGGGCCGAGGCGTTTCGGTGGCGCGGGCTTGCGCTTGCCCTGCACTTGCGGGCGTGGGTGTTGGCTGTGGGCGAGAGGTGGCGGCAGCTTGGGCAGCCGGTGTGTCAGTGTTCTCACTTGCATGAGCCTCTGTTGCCTGCGCCTCCAGCGTCGGCTGCGGAGTATTGGATGGCGCGGCTACCGTGGGCAGCGTCACAGAGCCGTTGAGCAGGCCACCGAGGTCGCCACCGCTCCATTGCACCCATACAAAAAAGGCGAACGCAAGGAGGACGACACCAAAGGAGATGGTGTTGCGGTTCTTCGGCGGGCCGCCAAAGGGGTCTGTGGGGCGATTGCGGCTTTGTTTGGATTTGTTGTTCTTCTGCGTGGTCATCGTGTTCTGTCTTTAACCCTCTCGGAAGCTCAGAAGCTTCCGAGAGGGTGGTAGGGCGGGAGGGTGTCTAGCGGCTAGGAATCTGCATAGTAATCCTGCCGCAGCAGCGAAAACAGGCGCATGTCGTGGAAGGCGTCTTTGAAATACTCCAGTTGGCGCAGGATGCCTTCTTCGACAAAGCCGAGGCTGCGCAGCAGTTCCATCGAGGCCACGTTGTCTAGCATGGTCTGTGCCTCGATGCGGTTGAGGCCAAATTCGGTGAAGCCAAAGTCGAGAATGGCATCCAATGCCTCGCTCATGTAGCCCTGCCGCCAGAAGGAGCTGTGCAGGTCGTAGCCAATTTCGCCCCGATGGGTACGCAGCCAGACATAGCCGCAGGTTCCCATGATTTCGCCATCCTCCTTGCGTTCGATGCCCCAGCGGATGGCGCGCTCCAACTCAAAGCTCTCATCAAAGAAGTCGATTAGCTCCTCTGCCTGCTGCATGTTGGTATAGCTGACCAGGTCATAGTAGCGCGTGACCAGTGGATCGGAGAAGAGGCGGTAGATGGCGGGCGCGTCTTCGGGCATTAATTCACGCAGCAGCAGCCTTTCCGTCTCGATTTCGGGAAAGTTGGCAAAGACCGGATTCAGGTAAGTTGAATTGTAATGGTTGGACATGACGAACCGTCAGATACCTCTAAGATACTTCTAGGCTAGAGTGGCAGATTGATGGCAACACCATCGGCGGCAGAACGCAGCGCAGCCTCAGTAAATTCCATATATTTGGCACCATCTTCAAAAGTTGTGTGGGTGACGGGTTCTTTGCCACGGATGGCGTTGGTAAACTCTTCTTCGACGCGCCAGCCGCCCTGTTCATGGGCTGGGATGACGATCTCTACCAATTCCTTATCCTTGCGCTGGCCCCCAAAGAGCTTGTTCTGACTGTAGCGCAACGTGCCGTTGCTGCCAAAGAGGAAGATCTCCGGCGCGCCGGCCAACCCGGCAACGCTGGAGACTTGCAGATGGAGTTGCGCGCCGCAGACCATATCCGCCAGCACGTCGATATGCTCCGGCACACGCACCGCTTTGAGTTCCCCATTGTCGTTGCGGCGCATCTTGGCAAAAGTTTTCGTCAGTGCGGTGACACGCGTAGCATGGCCCGCCCAGCGCATGATCGCTTCATACCAAATGCCCATGGTCATCGTGTTATAGCC
This sequence comes from Caldilineaceae bacterium, assembly GCA_020846635.1. Classification (GTDB taxonomy): domain Bacteria; phylum Chloroflexota; class Anaerolineae; order Caldilineales; family Caldilineaceae; genus QEUY01. The sequence goes on along the minus strand of JADLDO010000041.1, from coordinate 96,555 downwards.
GCTGAGGTTGAAGTCCTGTCGCCAAGTCATGGGGGCATCCGGGTCGATGAAAGTGCCGCCAATCCGCGCTTCAATCGCAAACAATTCGCCAAGATAGCCTTCCGCCAACAGGCGCTTGATCGTCTTGTCCACACCCAGCGTCATCGGTGAGGGGACGATTTGGGCGACGAGGTGCGGATTGGTTTGCGCCGCAGCCAGCATCTCATGCGCTTCGGTGGCATTCATTGCCATGCGCGCCTCGCACAGCACATGCTTGTCGGCATCCAGGGCCGCCAGGGTCAGGCGGGCGTGCATGTAGGGCCAGGTGCCAATCATGATGGCATCGGTATCGTCGGCTTCGACCAGGTCGAGCCAATTCTCGTAGACTGTGGGGATTCCGAACTGCTTGGCGACCCGCTCACTGGACTCGCGCGAGCGATTGCAGACGGAGACAATCTCCACGCCTTCGATGGCCTGGAGGCCGGGAATGTGCTTGCTGGTGGTGTTGGCTCCTGCGCCGACGATGCCGACGCGTATGGTTTCTTGGCTCATCATCGATCCCTTCGTTTTTCTTGAAAATTATGCTTGCGACTCGCCTTTAGGGTGGAGGTTCTCTGGTTGATAGGAGGGCGGTAGGGAGATGCCGCTGCGAAATGCCTGGGCGCGCCGGACGTAGATGGCGGCTGCGCGCCGGTTGCGTTCGATTTCATCCGGGGTGAGGTCACGCACGACTCGGGCCGGGCTGCCGACGATAAGGACACCAGGGGGAAATGTTTTGCCCTCTGTGACCAGCGATCCCGCACCCACCAGGCTTTGCGCGCCGATGACCGCGCCATTGAGCAGCGTCGCGCGCATCCCAATCACGGCCTGGTCGCCGATGCGCGCGCCGTGGACAATCGCACCATGCCCAATGGTCACATCCGCCCCCACGACGACAGGATAGCCGGGGTCGGCATGGAAGATGGCCCCCTCCTGGATGTTGGTGCGCGGGCCAATGAGGATGGCTTCGGTATCGCCGCGCAGCGAGGCGTGGAACCAGACGCCACAGCCTTCGGCGAGGGTGACATCGCCGACAACGATGGCGCTGGGCGCAAGCCAGACGCTAGGATGGAGTTGATGCGCTCGAAATGCAGTTTGGAACATGGCTGTTGGGTCCCTGGATTTCTTTGTGGCTTAGCGGTCTTTGGCAGCCGCCGCGTCCTATTGTACGATTTCCTATTGTACGGCCTAGCCACGCTTCCGGCAAAGCCTTATAGAGAAGTCACCCCTTCAACCTAGCACAACCAACTCATGCCCGCGTTGTGGGCGACAGGAGATAGAAGCATCATGAGCGCCATACGCTTTGCCCTGGTGGGCGCGGGTAACATTGCCAAAATTTATGTAGCGGCTTTTGCCGCGATCCCCGATGCGGTGATCACCGTGGTTTGCAACCGCACCGAAGCCACCGGTCGCGCGCTTGCGGAGCAATGTGGCGCTGCGTGGGTGGCAGATTTTCACGACGCAGTCAGGCGCGACGATGTTGATGCAGTGGTGGTCGCTACGCCGAGCGGAACCCATGCCGATGTTGCCGTGGCCGCGGCCCAGGCCGGTAAGCATCTCCTGGTAGAAAAGCCGCTGGATATTACATTGGCACGGGTGGACAGTATCTTGCAGGCAGCAGAGCAGGCCGGTGTGGTCTTGGCATCGGTCTACCCGCTGCGTTTTACGGAAGGAGCGCAGCGGGCCAAAGTTGCGATGGATGCCGGGCGGCTCGGACAATTGGCACTGGCCGATGTCTATGTTAAGTGGTTTCGTCCCCAAAGCTACTATGACACTTCCTGGCGGGGCACCTGGAAGTCGGATGGGGGCGGCGCGCTGATGAACCAGGCGATCCACAACATTGACCTGGTGCAGTGGCTGGCAGGTCCCGTTGTCACTGTGATTGGGCGCACGGCAACACTGGCGCACAAGATGGAGACCGAGGATACCGCATCGGCACTTCTAAGTTATGCCAATGGCGCGCAAGGCGTGATCCAGGGGGCAACAAGCTGCTGGCCGGGCGACCCGGCGCGGGTGGAACTTCACGGCGACCGCGGCACGATTGTGTTGCAAGAGGGGCGCATTGTGGTCTGGAAGTTGCAGGACGCGGCCCCGGGTGAGGAAGAGGCAATGTTGGCGTTGGAAAGCGCCGATGGTTCCGGCGCAGCCGACCCAATGGCGATTGGCTTTGAAAAGCACCGGCGGCAGATCGTTGACCTGATCGAAGCGATTCGCACAGGGCGACCTCCGGCCATCCAGGGCGCTGAGGCGCGCCGTTCGGTGGAGATTGTGCGCGCCGTCTATCGCTCTGCGGCAACCAACGCTCCGGTGGCGTTGCCATTGACGGACGACAGGTAGATACAGAGAGGGAGAAATTTTCTGGAATTCCACGCATACTCGTATAAAAAATGAAGGGGAGAAGCTATCATGAATCTGACCTTTAATGGGCTGGGAATGCACATGGGCAATTTGGCGCAGTTGTCCAATGCCGAGACGCGCTCGATCAGCGCGGAGAACTTTGATGGCGCGAAAGGCGCAGGGGCGATGGCGACCGAGGGCACGGGCGCAATTGCCGGGCGCGAGCTTGGGCAGGGCTGGAAGATTTCGCCCAGCATCAACATTGCGGGGAGCAGCACAGTCACGCTGGCAGAGATCGACGGGCCTGGAGCGATTCAGCATATCTGGCTGACGGTTCACCCGGATCATTGGCGGCGTCTGATTTTGCGCTGCTATTGGGACAACGAAGAAACCCCTTCGGTGGAGACGCCCATCGGTGACTTTTTTGCCAACGGTTGGTGCGAACGCTGCAATATCACCTCGCTGGCGGTCTGTGTCAATCCAGCGGGCGGCTTTAACTCCTATTGGGAGATGCCCTTCCGCAAGCATGCGCGCATCACGGTTGAGAATTTGTCGCCCGATGAGGTGCGCGGTTTCTATTACCAGATCACCTATGCGCTGACCGACGTGCCGGAGGACCGCGCCTATCTTCACGCGCAGTGGCGGCGCTCCAATCCGCTGCCCTACCAGACTGAGCATCTGATCCTTGATGGCGTGGCTGGGCAGGGGCATTTTGTGGGCACTTACCTGGCCTGGGGCGTGAACAATACGGGTTGGTGGGGCGAGGGGGAGATCAAGTTCTTTATGGATGGGGATGGGCAATGGCCCACCATCTGTGGCACCGGCACTGAGGATTACTTTGGCGGGGCCTGGAACTTTGAGTATCCCCGCGGTGAGTATGGCGTCTTTTCATCCCCGTATTCGGGGCTGCCCCAGGTGATCAAGCCCGATGGTTTGTATCGCAGCCAGCAGCGCTTTGGATTGTACCGCTGGCATATTGCGGACCCGATCCGCTTTAAGCAGGATTTGCGCGTGACCATCCAGGCATTGGGCTGGCGTTCACAACTCAACGGGCTGCGCCGCTATTTGCCACTGCAAGATGATATTGCTTCCACGGCTTTCTGGTATCAAAGCGAGCCGCACGCACCGTTCCCCGCGCTGCCGGGGATGAATGAGTTGGAAGTGATTTAGATGGGATAACCCTCCCGGAAGTGGGAGCCCTCTGGGCCGCTTCCGGGAGGGGATGGGCTAGGCGGGTTCATGGCTGTTGCTTGTGATCAAGCCCGCGAGTGAGAGCCCGGCGATCCCTATTGAGCCGTCTGTTAGGCGCAGGATAACGTCGCTGCTGTTGCCGAGTATGTGGTCGATGAGGCCATACTCTTTGGCTTCAAGCGAGTGCATGAAGCGGTCGCGGTTGAAGTCGCGCTCGATCTCTTGCCAGGTATGGCCTGTGTGCTTGCCCAGGATATGGAACATCTGCGTTTGCAACCGTTCCTGCTCACGCAGGGCAATCTGCACGTCCTCTGTGTAGCCCTTCATGCCGCTGCTGGTCGGGTGCATGTGGATGGTGGCGTGCGGAAGTGCGTAGCGATGACCGGACGCGCCGGCGGCTAGGATCGCCGTTCCCATGCTGGCAGTCATGCCCACGGCATAGGTATAGACCGGGGAAGTCGCCATCTGCATGGCGTCATACATGGCAAAACCCGCATAGACCTCGCCGCCGGGGCTGTTGATGTAGAGATGGATGGGCTGCCCAGGGCTTTGGCTGTCGAGGTAGAGGATTTGGGCGACGACCACGTTGGAAATTTCCTGGTTGATGGGCATACCCAGAAAGACGATGCGGTTTTTGAGGAGCATGCTGTAAATATCATAGCTGCGTCCCCATTGCTCCGCGCCATCTTCGACCATTGGAACAAGATTGTGTGTCATGTTTTGGCTTTTCCCCTTAACTATTCTGTGCAACGAGAGATGCCACAGCCAGCGATGCCACCGTTAGCGATGTGAGCCGTCCTTGCCAGGTCAATGCCAGTTCGTCCGACTGCGCGCGGCTTATCAACCAGGAGGACGGTTCGACGCGTCCAGCGGGGAGAAGTTGCGCGGGCATGGGCAGGCTGCCAGGTGGGACGCGGTCCAGTTGTGCAAGGGGGACGCGTGGCTTTGTGTGGGCATCCACCGGCTGGCGTGGATCGGCTGTGCCGATCAGCGATGGGCTGCCAAAGGCGCGCTGTGTAATATGTACGTGTGTTTTCTCCCCTTGCGCCTCCAGGGCAATCGAGATCGTTATGAGTTCGGGCCAGTCGCTTTGTGGCTCTTGCGCACGCAGCGTCAGCATGATCTGGCGCGGTGGCGCATAGAGGGTGACGACCCCTTGCCAGTGGGAGGGTCGATCCGCTTCCTGCCGCCACTCTTCGCAGCGTCCTCCCTCTCTTGCTTCGACCGAGATCGGATTGCCCCACCATTGACGCAGCCCGCTTTCAGTGGCGACCAGTTGCCAAACATGGGTGAGCGGGGCATCAATCAGTACCTCGCGCTGGAAGAGTAGCTGCGTCATTGGCTATCCCTACTTTCTTTTGGATTCTTGTGCATGGCCGGTTTGCCATCCGTTGTGGTTGGATGATCTGGTTGTGGCGCTGTTTGCTCTGCAATCTGTTTCAGGCGATCCAGCCGTTGATCCCAGAGCGCTTTGTATTCCTCAATCCATGCCGCTACGAATTGCAGCGGCAGCGGATCTAGGTGATACCACTGTTCACGTCCGCTTTTGGTGCTGCGTACAAGTTTGGCCTGGCGCAGTACGCGCAAATGTTTGCTCACAGCGGGCTGGCTGATCTGCGGGAAATGGGCCACGATTTCGCCTGCGCGCAGCGGCCCCTGCATGCGTAACAAATCTAGCATTTGGCGGCGATTTGGATCCGCAATGGCGTGATATGGGTTCATAGGCGTGCAGAACTCCCGAAGGCTCTGATACTCTCTGTTGGTGCGCTCACTTGGTATATTTCACCAGTATATAGGGGTGCGTCAGATTGTTGGTAATTTTATAACCAATTGGTTATAAATTAACGGTCTGATTGTGGATTTTGGCAGGTGGGACATTCCTGAGTAACTTTGGTAAAATAGGGGGAATCATAGATAATCATTGAAGGCCATGTGCCGCTGACATCCTTTCTATCACTCCTAAAGTTGTTCGCTCGTTCCTCGTCATTGCCCCTCGCGAACAGTCTGCGTCATCAAAAGCTGGGTTTGCGGGCGAATTTGGAATCGCTATGAGCAATATTGAATCGGATTACGATAGTGTTTATCGCGGCGTTTTTTATGCGCTCTCCATTCCAGCGACCATCGTTGATTGTGACGGTATCATCCTCGACATCAACCCTGCATTTATTGAGTATGCCCAGTCGAACGGGCACATTATTGCGCGCGAAGATCGCATTGGAAAACATATCGCTGATTTTGCCGTGGAGGGCCACCGTCAATTCATCTGCGATTTTGTTGACGAGGTGTTGGTCGCGGGCAGTGCGCGCTCGCGCCAGCTTTCTATGGACGAAACGAAATTACGACCGGCCTATATGGCACTGGAAGGTACCGCCATTCACAACGAGGCGGGCGAAGTTGTGGGGGCCATGCTGACGCGCAAGTTGGTGAACGACCCGACATGGCATGAAGAGCGCCGTGTCGTGATGGCTCGCCTGCGCGATGCCATTTGGGCGATGAAGCATAGCAGCGACATGGATCGGGTCATGGCGGCTTTGCGCGCCGGGCTTGTGCAATTGTCGCTGCCTTTCTATGCCTACGGGGTCAATGTCATCTATGCCGACCAGGGGACGACGCGTGTCACCTGTTACACCGACCTGGGCCGCGGTGATGAACGTTGGCATAAGTTGGAGAGTGGCACAGGCATTGCAAGCCTGCTGAAGTTCTGGCAGGGGCAGAAAACTATCTATCGGCCCAATCTCGATCTAGACGATCCCTATCATGAAGCCGAGATGCTGAACAACTATATGGGCGTGCGGATTCGCAGCGTCGTCGATATTCCCTTTGCCTATGGCACGCTCGCCGTTAACAGCACAGAAGCAGACGCCTTTGACGAAGCAGACTTGGAAATTCTCTATGACATGGCGAGCGCCCTGGACGAGGGCTTCCGGCGCAAGGATGATCTGCACCGGCTTGAAAATGCTGTGGCGCGCGCCAACGAAATGGCGTTTCGTGCCGAAGCCGCCAATATCGCCAAGACACACTTTCTTGCCAACATGAGCCATGAGATTCGGACGCCGATGAATGGTGTGATTGGGATGGCTGGGCTCTTGGCGGAAACAGGCTTGACGCCCGAACAGCAGCACTTTGCTGCTATCATCCAGCAAAGCGGCGAACATTTGCTGGCGATCATTGGCGATATTTTGGACTTTTCCAAGATTGAGGCCGGGCGTGTTACGTTGGACAAGATAGCGTTCAACGCTGCGTCTGTGATAGAAACGGTCGTGGATACGCTGACCGCCGGCGCGCAGGCGAAAGAGCTGAAATTGGTCTACCGGTTTGCGCCGGATGTGCAGCAACCACTGATCGGTGATCCGGTCAGGTTGCGGCAGGTCATTCTGAACTTGGCGGGGAACGCGGTCAAGTTCACTGAGCAAGGCGAAGTTGCGATTGAAGCGACCCTGCTCCACGAGAATCCAGAGCAAGTTACCCTCCATGTAACGGTGCGTGATACAGGGATTGGCATTGACGCTTCCAAGATAGAGGATCTTTTTCAGCCGTTCAGCCAGTTGGAAAGCTCGACCAGCCGCCGCTTTGGCGGGACGGGCTTGGGGTTGGCAATTTCCAAACAGCTTGTCGAGTTGATGGGTGGCGAGATTGGCGTGCGCAATCTCGCGCGAGGGGAGAATGGCGCAGGCGCAGAGTTTTGGTTTACGGCGCTGTTTGAAAAAGCCCCAATGCAGACGCAAGGGATCAATCTGCCGGTGGATGGCGCAGCGCAGAACAGCGTCGCCAAAGCAAGCCTGCCTGTGCCAGAGGTGAGCGACTCACATATATTGCTGGTGGAGGACAATACAGTCAACCAGATCGTCGGCGTGACTATGCTGCAAAGGCTGGGCCACCATGTGGATGTTGTGGCGGATGGCGAGGAGGCGCTTGAAGCCCTTCAGAAGAAGCTGTATGATCTTGTCTTTATGGATATTCAGATGCCGCGTATGGATGGTCATCAGGCGACCGTGACGATCCGCGACCCGAACTCTCCGGTGCTTGATCATCGGGTCCCTGTCATTGCCATGACTGCCAGTGTGCAGCCGGAAGATCGCGTCGCATGCCTGCGATCGGGCATGAATGACTTCATCTCCAAACCCATTCGCCCCGCAGAACTGACAGCGATCTTAACGCGTTGGCTGGCGCGTTGACCCCGCGCATTATCCGCCAATTTACCCTTCAAATTACCCCGTCCAATTACCCTTTGATCCCTGTGAGCTTCACGCCTTGAATAAAGGTGCGTTGCGCAAAGAAGAAAAGCACCACAATTGGGATCGTGAACATTGTAGACGCGGCCATGAGTTGGTTCCAGGCGACGCCATGCTGCCGCTGGTAATCTTGCAAGCCAAGCGCCATCGTGTAACGGCGCGGGTCGGTGAGATAGATCAGAGGCCCCTGGAAGTCGTTCCATGCCCACAGGAAGGTAAAGACAGTGATGGTGGCGAGGACGGGCACCGAGAGGGGAAGCATGATATTCCAGAAGATGCGAAATTCGGAGGCCCCATCCACACGCGCCGCATCAGCTAGCTCTTCGGGAATGGTGCGGAAGAATTGGCGCAGGAGGAAGATGTCAAAGGCGTTGGCAAAGAAGGTGGGCACGATCAGGGGCAGGAAGGTATTGCCCCAACCAAGCGTGCCGGTGAAAAAGAGATAGAGCGGGATCATGGTGACTTGAAAGGGCAGGCAGAGCGTTGCCAACACGACATAAAAGATCAGATCACGTCCAGGCCATTTCAGCCGTCCAAAGCCATAGGCTGCGGGCGCACAAGAGATGAGCGTGCCAATGATGGAGAAGATGGCGACCAGAAGGCTATTTTGCACATAGGTCCAGAAGGTGACGCCCAGGCCAGGACGAGAGGCCGTATTGATCGCGTCGATAAAGTTGCGCCAGCGAAAACCCACTTGCAGGATGGGCTGGGCGAATTTCATACGCACTGAGATTTCTTCACCGGGGCGCGCCACGTCTACAAATGTGCCCATGCCATCGGCAATCTGGAGCAGCGCCAATTCCTGTGGCGTGCTGCCTTCACCGTCTACCTGCACAGCATAGAGAGGATACTCTTCGCCATTGATCGTGACGTAGCGATTGTCATGGGGCAACAGCGTGGGGGGCGCGCGAAAAACGTCCTGGTCCGACTTGAGCGCGGTCGAGAGCATCCACAGGAAGGGGACAAAGAAGAAAAGCCCTACGATGATGATCAGCAGGTGGGAGGCTAGATGGCGCAAACCGTTGCGTATGGATGTAGAGCGCACTGTTGGCCGGCTACCGCTTTGGGCGGGAACGGCAATTTCAGCCATGATCAGCCTCCCTCGTAATAGGTCCACTGGTTGGACGAACGCAGCAGCGCCACGGTGCAGGCCATGATGATGAGAAAGAGAATCCATGCCTGTGCGGAGGCGTAGCCCATTTTGAGATAGACAAAGCCCTGTTGGTAGAGATAGACGCTGTAGAAAAGCGTCGATTGCAGGGGCGCACCCAAAGGCACTTCACCACTGGTTGTCGTGCCGGTGCTGAGGACATAGGCTTGGGCGAAGTATTGGAAGGTAGCGATAACGCCGATGATGAGATTAAAGAGGGTAATCGGCGAAACCAGGGGAATCGTCACCGCCCAGAGTCGCTGCCACCAGTTGGCTCCATCCAGTTCGGCGGCTTCGAGCATATGCTGTGGGACATCTTGCAGCCCTGCCAGGTAGATGACCATCGTATTGCCGATGCCCCACAGGCTGAGCAGGATGAGTGATGGTTTGGCCCACAGCGGGTCTTTCGTCCAGGCGGGGCCGCGGATGCCAATTCCTTCCAGCAAGCTGTTGAGCAAGCCGCCGTTGGGAGTGAGAATCCAGAGCCAGAGCAGCGTGCTGGCAACGATTGGCACAATCGAGGGCAGAAAGTAGATGACACGATAGATCGATTGGCCTGGAACTTTGAGGTTGAGCACAAGCGCACAGGTGAATGCCACCAGCAGGCCAAGCGGGACACCGATCACGACCATATAGAGGGTGTTATAGATTGAGCGCCAGAAGAGAGGATCGTTCAAGAGATTGCTGTAGTTAAGCAACCCGATCCACTCGCTCGGTTGTTTGATGTGATGTTCTGTAAAGCTGTAATAGAGCGATGCCAGCATGGGATAGAGCGTAAAGGCAAGGAAGCCCACAATCCAGAGCGAGATAAAGGCCAACCCTGTGAAGAATTGGCGGCGAGTGCGGGCGCTCCACCCGCGGCGGGTGGGCGATACACGCTGAACAGCCATACTTGCCTCCGAATGCAGCGAGCAGAGAATTAGCTCGCGCCTCTGCGCGAGCTAATTCTGCTTTCTCTACGTAACGCCTATTCCTAATTTTCGAGCGCGGCGTCCAGTTGCGGCTGGAGAGTGGCCTGCGCTTCTTCGAGCAGGGGCAGCGGTTCTGCACAATTGCGTAGAACCTGCTCCTCAATAGCCCCAATGGCGGCTGTCACTTCGGCATTGATCGGGGTGACAACGGGTGACTTGGCGTTGGGATCGTTCATCAGGTTGACGAAGACCTGGAACTTTTCATTTTCTGTGAAGCGCGGATCTTCGGCGGCTTTGGCGCTGGTGGGCAGATTGAAGTTGGCGACCATCTGCTCACCCAAGATTTCGGGCTTCATGATCCAGGCCAGCAGATCGAACGCAGCATCTTTGTCCTCGACGCCAGAGGGGATCATGGCAATGCTACCCGTGACGAGGTTGGTGTTGGCTCGTTCCGGGTTGGCGGCAGGTGGCGGGAAGGGCGCTACGTCATAGAATAGCTCCGGCTTATAGGCTTGAATAAAGTTGGGACCGGGCTGCCATTCGCCTTCAAGCTGCATAGCGATTTTACCGGCATAAAAGCCATTGTCCGGCGACGCATAACCACCAAAAGATGAACTGAAGCGTACAATCTCCTCTACGTCGTAATCGCAGTAGAACTGCTGCTCCCATTTGAGCGCGTTGACCACTGGATCAGAGGTCAGTTGCAGTTGCGTGCCATCCTCGTTATACCAATAGCCCCCCATCATCGTGACATAATGCTCCAGGTGCGACCAGGAGAAATCGGGGATAAAGCCTACCTGGATGATGTTGCCGTTGTCGTCGGTGATGGTTAGCTGCTTGGCAAACTCGGCTAGTTCTTCCATCGTCTGAGGTGGGGTATCTGGATCAAGCCCTGCTTCTTCAAAGAGGTCTTTGTTCCAGAAGAGCGCATAGGTGTCGGTTCCCCAGGGCAGACAGTAATATTGCCCCTGGTAGATGCACTGCCCTTCGGCCCCATCAGACATATCCTCCATGTCGATCTTGCCGGTCTGCAAGAAGTCGTCCAGCGGCGTGACCAATCCTTCGCGTGTCCAACTGCCAATATTCTCCGGTGAGCCGAGGATCAACAGATCGGGAGGTTCGCTGCCGGAGAGGCCGGAAATGACCTTAGGAGGGTCCACCGGTGCGTTGGTTGTGACCTTGATGCCGGTTTCTTCGGTATAGCGGTCAAAGAGCGACTGAAGTTGCGCCGGGTTGTCTCCCCAGGTGATCCAAACATTGAGTTCGTCCTCCGTCGCGGCAGCGGGTGCTGCTGCGCTATCTCCAGTCGAGGCGGCAGGCGCGTCGGCAGGGGCAGCAGGTTCAACCGACGGCGGAGGCGTACACGCGCCGAGCAACAGCACAAGCAACCCCACAAGGAATAACCAGGATCGAGTCCATATAGCCGGCATTTCTGACTCCTTTCAGCAGTGGTTTACGGGTAATTGCAAGTCTTGTTACATTCATCGACGATTCTCAGTCGTACGCTATGGACGGCTAGATGATGGTAGAGGGAAACCGATAGGTTCGAAGGATGGATTGAATCGGCAGTTGGTGAGATGGCTGCGCTAAATCGACGCCTCACCAATAGACTATCATGTTTTGCCTTCCTGTCAAAAGCGTTCAAAAAGTTGCTTTTTGCTCTGCTTTTACCTGTAGACGACAGGGGACTGACACGACAGCCATACCGGCTCTCCGCTCATTAAGCAGTCGTTTTATACAGCGCTCTCCCAGAAGTATTCCGGTTTCTTCGCTCTATCCTGTTCTATATCCTTGCTGTATCGCTTTGGCTATTGTACCCGCTCCGCCAAAGCACATAATGAATTGGCAAGTTGGCAGGCCCGGGTGCCATAGGGTCTGCGCGCGCGGCCATTTTGTGTCGAGCAGTCATATACAGCCGTAAATCTTCACACATCCAGACATCAAAGCAGCCAGATTTCTTCGCTTTTACTTTAGGTTCATCAACCTCTTGTTAGCAATGGTGGCTTATGGGTCAGATATTTCATCCTAGCACCAACACATTTGCCAAAGTCACCATCTTTGGCGCGCTGATTTTCATCGCTATTCTGGCGGCTATCGGGTTGGCGTTGGCCCGTTCGGACTATTCGACCGGCGTTGGGATTGTCCAGCCGCAGCCTGTTCAATTCAGCCATGAGCATCATGTCAGCGGTTTGGGCATTGATTGCCGCTATTGCCATACCAGCGTCGAGGAATCGAGCTTTGCAGGTATGCCCTCCACGCACACCTGTATGAGCTGCCACTCTCAGATCTGGAATGAAAGCCCTCAACTTGCCGCTGTGCGCGAGAGCTATCGCACAGGGGTTCCCCTTGCGTGGACGCGCGTTCACGACTTGCCCGATTTTGTCTATTTTAACCACAGCATCCATGTACAAAAAGGCATTGGCTGTACCGAGTGTCATGGGCAGGTAGACGAGATGCCCTTGATGTGGAAGGCCGAACCGATGACGATGGAATGGTGCTTGGAGTGCCATCGCCAGCCGCAGCGCGCGCTGCGTCCGGTCGAGAGCGTGTTCGACATGGACTATGTGCATCCTGCGGATCAGTTGGCGCTTGGAGAGCAATTAATCGAGGAATATCACATTCCAACGGATCGTCTGACCGATTGTTATACCTGCCACCGATAAGCCCACCGATAAACAATACGCCGCGCAACAAAGCGACCGGAGATCTAAAGTGACCGGAAATCTAATGGACAAAGACGAACTGAGCATTGGTGAGATTCGAGCGCGTCTCGCTCAGCCTCATACGAGCAAACAGTTTTGGCGCAGCCTGGAAGAGGTGGCGAACACGGAGGCGTTTCAGAAATTGCTGGAAGCGGAGTTCCCGCGGCAGATCGCGGCCTCGATGGTCAGCGAGGCTCGCTCCGGGACGACGCGGCGTGATTTTCTCAAGCTCATGGGCGCGGCGTTGGCAATGGCGGGCCTCACCGGCTGTACCCCGGAAAAACCGGGTGAAACGATTGTTCCCTATGTGGTTGCGCCCGAAGAGATTGTGCCTGGTAAACCGCTTTTCTATGCCACCGCGATCCAGTTAGGGGGCTATGCGATTGGTGTCTTAGCCGAAAACCATCTGGGAAGACCGACCAAGCTGGAAGGCAATCCCCAACATGCTGCCAGTCTAGGGGGGACCAATGCCCTGATCCAGGGATCGCTGCTCACTTTGTATGACCCGGATCGCGCACAGGTTGTGACGCGCCAGGGGCAGATCAACACATGGGAGAATTTCCTGGCTGAACTCAACCCGCGCCTGGATGCGCTGGAAGCCAATGGCGGGGCAGGCTTGCATCTCTTGACGGGACGAACGACCTCGCCCACCCTGGGAAGCCAGATCGCGGCGCTCCGGGAACGCTTTCCCCAGGCAACCTGGCACCAATATGAGCCGGTGAGCAACGACAATCTTTATGCCGGTACACAGTTGGCCTTTGGTGAACCGGCACTACCGGTCTATCACTTTGAAGCCGCCCAGCGGATTGTCTCGCTCGACGCCGATTTTCTCTTTACCCAACCGGGCAGCGTTCGCTATGCGCGCGACTTTATCGATCAGCGGCGGGTCTGGAACCAGCCGGAGATGAACCGGCTCTATATGCTGGAAAGCACGCCCACCATCACCGGGGCGAAGGCAGATCACCGGCTGGCTGTGCAGGCGAGCCAGGTGGAGCTATTTGCGCGGTCATTGGCGCGTACCATTGGCGTCGCCTTTGAGGTGGAGATTCCACAGAATCTTGCGGACGAACAGGCGCGCTGGGTCGAGGCGGCGGCGCGTGACCTGATAGACAACGCAGGTGCCAGCCTTGTCATCGCGGGCGAGACACAGCCTGCGGTTGTCCATGCGCTTGCCCATGCTATCAATGAAAGCCTGGGCAATGTGGGCAATACAGTGAGTTATATTGCGCCGGTCGAGGTCGAAGCTGTGACGGAGCTTGAATCGCTGCGTACGCTGACAGAGGCGATGACTGCCGGTGATGTGGATACCCTCGTCATCATTGACTGCAACCCGGTGCTGACTGCGCCTGTGGATTTTGCTTTTGCCGAGGCGATGGGCCAGGTCGAGTTTTGCGCGCAGATGAGTTTTTATCTCGATGAAACGTCCGAATTTTGCCATTGGCACATTCCCGGTGTGCATGAGTTGGAGAGTTGGAGTGATGCCCGCAGTTATGATGGCACTGCGACGATCATTCAGCCCCTCATTGCGCCGCTCTTTCAAGGGAGAAGCGCCCACGAAATGCTTGCCGCCCTGGTTGGTGGTGAGACGCGTTCACCCTATGAAATCGTGCGATCCTACTGGCATGGCTATTATGCCGAATTGGATAGCCCGCCGCAGGAGGATGTAGAGCTTTTCTGGCGCACCGCCTTACATGATGGCATTGTGGCTGGCAGTGCCTCTGCGCCGCTCGATCTACGCATCCAGGCGACGGCGCTGCCTGCGCCCACGGTGGGCAGTGGCGAGCTAGAGCTTAACTTTCGTCCAGACCCAACCGTTTGGGATGGACGCTTTACCAACAATCTTTGGCTTCAGGAGTTGCCCAAGCAGTTGACGCTGCTCACCTGGGACAATGCCCTCTTGTTGAGCCCTGCCACTGCTGAACGGTTGGGCATTGCGTCGCATGACAGGGTGCAGGTCACTTTCCGCGAGCGGGTGCTGGAGGCCGCGGCCTGGATCATGCCAGGGCATGCCGACGAATCGGCCACAATCCATCTGGGCTATGGTCGCAGTTGGGAAGGCAAGGCCAGTGAAGAACTGGGCTTTAATGCCTATGCCTTGCGTACCTCTGACGCATTTTGGTTTGGATCGGGTGCGTCGATCCAGAGCAGCGGCGGGCGTTATCCGCTGGCGAGCATTCAAGAGCATGATTCGTTGGCCGGTCGCGATCTTGTGCGCGCGGGAACGCTGGCACATTTCCAGGAGGATCCCAACTTTGCAAGGGGAGGGCATGGCCCGGCGGAAGGCGGCACAGGTACGGGCGTAGAAGCGCAAGCGGGATCGTCCCCGTCGCTCTATCCCGAATACGAATATGAGGGCAATGCCTGGGGCATGTCGATCGATCTAAACGCCTGTATCGGCTGCAATGCCTGTACCATCGCCTGTCAAATCGAGAACAACATTCCGATTGTAGGCAAGGAGGGCGTCCTCAATGGGCGCGAGATGCATTGGATCAAGGTCGATCGCTACTATGCCGGTGAGTTGGATGATCCAGAGACGCACTTTCAGCCGCGCCCCTGTATGCACTGTGAGAAGGCTCCCTGCGAGCCTGTCTGCCCGGTGGCTGCAACTGTGCATGACAGCGAAGGTTTGAACGAGATGGTCTATAACCGCTGTGTGGGCACGCGCTACTGCTCCAACAACTGCCCCTATAAAGTGCGCCGTTTCAATTTCTATGAATACAACGAGGACGAGATTCCGCTGATGGCTATGTGGCGCAACCCGGATGTGACTGTGCGCTCGCGCGGCGTGATGGAGAAGTGTAGCTATTGCATCCAGCGCATTAATCAGGGGCGCATCGACGCAGAGAAGGAGAACCGCCCGATTCGAGATGGCGAAGTCTTGACCGCCTGCCAACAGGCGTGCCCAACGCAAGCCATTGTCTTTGGCAACATTAACGATACCGGCAGTGTGGTGGCACAACAAAAGCAAAGCCCACTGCACTATGGGATGTTGGAAGAGTTGGGAACCCAACCGCGTACGACCTATCTCGCCGCAGTGCGTAACCCGAATCCAGAGCTAGAAACATGAGCACAGATCCAACCACCGACTATCATCACTCGATCCGCGCCGGAATCTCATCGCCGGTATTGGGGCGCGGCCACGACATTGGCACAGTAAGCGACAAGATCAGCTCAATTGTATTGACGCGCGGCACGCCGCTTTGGTGGCTGATTGGTTTCGCATTGACCTTTGCCCTGGTCATGCTGCTTCTCTATGCAGTCACGGCGCTGTTGGTACGCGGCATCGGCATATGGGGTGTCAATGTTCCTGTCGGCTGGGGGTTTGCCATCGTTAACTTTGTCTGGTGGATCGGTATCGGTCATGCAGGAACCTTGATTTCAGCAGTGCTGCTCTTGCTGCGCCAGGAGTGGCGTACCTCGATCAATCGTTTTGCCGAAGCGATGACGCTTTTTGCCGTGGCCTGTGCCGGTCTTTTCCCAATTTTGCACTTAGGTCGTCCGTGGCTCTTCTACTGGCTGATTCCCTATCCCAACACGATGGATCTTTGGCCGCAATGGCGCAGCCCACTTGTCTGGGATGTTTTCGCCATCTCCACCTATGGGCTGATTTCACTGATATTTTGGTATGTAGGACTTGTGCCCGACCTGGCAACGCTGCGTGACCAGGCCAAGAGCAGACCAGCACAGATGATCTTTGGCATTTTTGCAATGGGCTGGCGCAACGCCGCTTCGCACTGGCAGCGTTATCAGACCGCGTACTTTCTGCTGGCGGCACTGGCGACCCCGCTTGTGGTCTCGGTACACAGCATCGTCGGTCTGGATTTTGCGGCGTCCATCGTCCCCGGCTGGCATACGACGATCTTTCCGCCTTACTTTGTGGCGGGTGCAGTCTTTTCCGGTTTTGCAATGGTGATGGCGATTGCGATTCCTCTGCGCGCTGTGTTTGGCTTGCAAGATCTGATTACTATGCAGCACTTCAACAACATGTCTAAAGTGATCTTAGCAACGGGGCTGATGGTCGCCTATGGCTATATGACCGAATTTTTTATGTCCTGGTACAGCGGCAACGAATATGAAGGATTTGTTGTCATCAACCGCGCGCTGGGGCCCTATGCCCCTGCTTTCTGGACCATGATCGCGGCGAATGTGCTTGTGCCACAGTTGCTTTGGTCGCGGCGCATACGAACCAGCATTCCCATTTTGTTTGTCATTTCGCTGATCGTCAATGTCGGCATGTGGTTTGAGCGTTATGTCATCGTCATCACCAGCCTGCACCGCGACTATGTTCCCGCGGCCTGGGGCTTCTATAACCCGACTTTCTTCGACTGGGCCACATACATCGGCACGATTGGCTTGTTCTTTGCGCTCTTGTTCTTGTTTATCCGGCTGCTTCCTGTGATTTCGATTTTTGAGATGCGTGAACTTGTGGCGGAAACCGAACGGGAAGAAGAGGAAGCACTCGGCACGCATGGCGTTGAGGCGGAACCAGCAGCATAGCAGACCATAAGGAAGCTGAGATGGAGACGGAAGCAATCGGCGCGCGACCTACCCTGTATGGACTCTTGGCAGAGTTTGCCGATGAGGAGGCATTGGTTGCTGCGGCAACAGGCATCTGTGCGGCTGGTTACAAACAGGTAGAAGCCTACTGCCCCTATCCAGTTCATGGCTTGGCTGAAGTTCTGGGGATACGGGGGCGTCGCCTGCCGCTCATTGTGCTGGCAGGCGGCATTATCGGCGGCGTGGGTGGGCTCTTTATGCAATGGTATTCGGCGGTGTTCGATTATCCGCTCAACGTTGGCGGGCGGCCCTATGCAAGCTGGCCCTCCTTTATCCCGATTTCCTTCGAGTTGACCATTTTGGTGGCGGGTATCTCGGCAGTCTTGGGGATGTTTGCGCTCAATGGATTGCCACAGCCCTATCATCCGCTCTTCAATGTCCCAGAATTTGCCAGGGCCTCACGCGATGGCTTCTTTCTCGCTATCCAGGCAAGTGACCCTAAGTTTAATGTCGAGAGCACACGAAATCTATTGGTAGAGCAGGGTGCCACAGGGGTCTTCGAGGTGTCGCCATAAATGAGCATCTATTCTGTTTTGCGTGCCAATTTGTGTGTCAATCGATCCAGCCCATCGGGAAAAGCGCACAGCGCCATTGCGGGGTGGCACTGTGTGGCGCTGCTGCTCTGCCTGCTTGTACTCACGGGATGTAATAACGGGATGGAAGATCAGCCGAAATATGAACCGTTTGAGGCAAGCACCTTTTTTGACAGCGGGATGTCGGCGCAGCCACTGGTTGCGAATACGGTCGCGCGGGGCCAACTGCGCGCAGACAGCCATCTCTATGCTGGGCAGGTTGCAGGACGCCCGGCTGAGGAGTTTCCTTTTCCTGTGACTGCGGAGATTGTGGCGCGCGGGCAAGAACGCTACAACATCTACTGTACTCCGTGTCATGGCTATGCAGGCTATGGCGATGGGGTCATCGTGCAGCGTGGTTTTAGTCCGCCCCCTTCGTTTCATGATGAGCGCTTGCGTGCCGCAACGGTGGGCCATTTCTATAGCGTCATTACCAATGGTTTCGGCACCATGTACAGCTATGCGGATCGGATTACGCCCGAAGATCGTTGGGCGATCATCGCCTATGTACGAGCTTTGCAGTTGAGTCAGAACGCAACGATGGACGACGTTCCGGCTGATGAGCAGCCCGCGCTGGAAGCTGCTTCGGATGAAATTACAGGGACAGTCACAGTCACAGTGGTCATGCCGAACAATGATTGAGACAAGAGAAGTATCCAATGAATTGAATGTATATCTAGACCGGATTCAACGCCGTATGGTCATTGCCGGGATTGTTGGCCTGATCCTGGTGGTTGTCGGCGTGCTGCTCGACCTTGACCAGTTCTATCAATCCTATCTCTATGCCTATCTCTTCTGGCTCGGAATCACGCTCGGCAGTCTGGCATGGCTGCTCATTCACGATATTACGGGGGGTGAATGGGGGGTGGCAGTCCGTCCTTTGCTGGAGACAAGCGCACTGCTGATCGGGCTGATGGCCTTGCTCTTTATTCCGTTGTTTTTTGGCATTGATCGTCTCTATGTCTGGGCCCGCCCAGAGGTTGTGGCGCAAGATGCGCTCTTGCAACACAAGGAGCCCTACCTCAACATCCCCTTCTTTGCCGGGCGTGCCGTATTCTATTTCATCGCCTGGGGTGGCAGCATCTTCCTGCTCAACCGCTGGTGGCGCAGGCAGGCGCAGCAGCCGACGCTGGGGGTCGCGGCACGACTGCGCCGCTTTAGCGCGCCGGCGCTGGCGCTCTATGGGCTTACAATGACCTTTGGCTCATTCGATTGGCTGATGTCGCTGGACCCTCATTGGTATTCCACCATCTTTGGCGTTTTGGTTGCCGCCGGACAGGCGACCGCGGGTTTGGCCTTTGCCATCGGTGTCGCGGTCTATCTGGGCCATTTTTCCCCATTTTCAGAACTGGTGACAGCCGATCATCTAAACGACTTGGGCAACCTGCTGCTCACTGCCGTAATCTTCTGGGCCTATATCGCCTTTATGCAGTATTTGATCATCTGGTCGGGGGATTTGCCGGAGGAGGTGGTTTGGTATCTCTACCGGCTGGAAGGCGGTTGGAACTGGGTTCCGCTGGCGCTGCTTTTCTTCCATTTTATCGTCCCCTTTGTGATGCTGTTGTCGAGCCGGGTCAAGCGCAGCGCGCCGCGGCTGGCGTCGGTTGCTCTCTTGCTTTTGGTCGCAGAACTGGTGCATCTGTATTGGTTGGTCGCCCCCGCCTTTTCGCATTCGCAATTCACCATTCACTGGCTGGATTTTGTCATGCCGGTTTTCATCGGCGGGCTGTGGCTGGCGGCTTTTATCTGGCAGTTGCGCCGCCAAGTCTTGGTGCTCTCTAGCGAGACAACGGGCTAGGAGGGAGATGAGTTGAGCGATGTAGAGCCACAAGTACCCAATCCAAATCCATCTGGAACTGAGGTGCCGCCTGAATATAGTGTGCCTATTGACGCCGCAAGCCTAGCCAGCCATTACGAGCGTGATGATGTGAATGTGCGGGCGATACTCTGGTTTGCGGGAGGGTTGTTGGTTGTTCTCATCATTGTTCAAGTGCTGTTGTTTTGGATGGTACGCAGTTGGTCAGGGCGTCCATTGTCGATCGAGCCACAGCTAGCGCCCTCCAATGCAACGCCGGTTCCTGTGCAAGGGCCGGGGCTTGATGCCAACCCGGAGGCAGAGCTAGACACGCTGTTGGGGGGCGAGGCTGAGAGACTGAACGGCTATGGCTGGATCGACCGCGAGGGTGGCGTTGTGCGTATTCCGATTGAGCGTGCCATGAGTTTGCTGGTGGAGCAGGGGCTGCCAGCAAGTGAGGGTGAGCCACCCAATTTTGAGCTTGCTCCCGCATTTCGGTTGGATAGCTCCGGTGGTACAGGAGGGAGCCGCGAAAACGCGGGCGGAGATACTGGTGACAAAGGGGCCAGTGATGACGAGGCCGGCGATAAAGGGGCGGCTGATGAGTAGTCGCGGGCAAAGTGGCAGATCGCGGCGCGCTTTACGCTGGTACACACTGCTGGTCGCCGCCATGATTGGCGTGATCGCCTTAATCATCCTACCTGGTGTTGCACTGGCGCACGATGCTGTGCCGCATAGCTCTGCTGTGCTTGATCTGGTTGGCTTTGACCAGCGTCTTGATCACGAAGTCTCCGGCGACCTGGCTTTCCGCGACGAGAATGGCAAGTTGGTCCACCTGGCCTACTATTTACAGGAGAAACCTGTCATCCTGGCGCTCTCCTATTTTGAGTGTACAGACCTCTGCCCATTAGTGCGCCAGGGGTTGGTCGAATCGTTGCGCCCGCTTGGGTTTACCGTGGGCAAAGAGTTTGATGTCGTCTTCGTGAGCATTGATCCAAAGGAGACACCGGAGACAGCAGCGGCAGTCAAAGCGGAAACTGTGGCGACCTATGACCGTCCTGGCAGCGAAGCGGGCTGGCATTTTCTCACCGGCGACCATGAGATGATTGACCAACTGGCTGATGAGATTGGTTTCCGCTTTGCCTATGATGGCGAACGCGATGAGTATGCCCATGCCAGTGGGCTGGTGCTGTTGACTCCGGCGGGTAGAATTGCTCGCTACTTCTATGGCATCGAGTATGCCACGCAGGATGTGCGTTTGGGGCTGGTCGAAGCATCGCAGAATCGGATTGGCTCACCTATTGATCAGCTATTGCTGCTCTGCTATCACTACGATCCGAGTGTGGGCAAGTACAGCCTGTTGATCATGAATGTTTTGCGGCTGGCAGGCATTGCAACGGTTGCAGGCTTAGCACTGTTCATTTTGATGATGCGGCGTCAGGAATCGCACCGAGCGGCAACGCTGGGCTGAGGCTAGATCTTATGTGGAATCAGATTTTCCCAGAGCAGGCATCGACAACTGCGGGTAGAGTAGATGGTATCTTTTCGGTCGTGTTGGGGCTGTCATTGCTCTTTGCGGTGCCGGTTGCCATCCTGATTGTTTATTTTGGCATTAAGTACCGGCGGGGCGCATATGTCGAGCGTTTTGACGAAGCGCACGAAGGGCGAGGTAGCGGGCCGACCTGGCTGTTGGAAGCCACTTGGATTGCGCTGCTTCTTCCTTTGGCGCTGGGCATCTATGGTTGGGGAGCAAGACTCTTTTTTGACATGAATGAGCTGCCCACACAGGGCATGGATGTCTATGTCGTCGGCAAGCAATGGATGTGGAAGTTTCAACATCCCACAGGACAGACGGAGATCAACGAACTGCATGTGCCGATTCATTTTCCTGTGCGCCTCACGATGATTTCGGAAGATGTGATCCACAGCTTCTTTGTTCCCCAGTTTCGTATAAAGCAGGATGTGGTGCCGGGTCGATATACGACCACCTGGTTTGAGGCGACCGAGACAGGCGAATTTGATCTCTATTGCGCCGAATATTGTGGCACTGACCATTCGCGCATGTTGGCGAAGGTGATTGTGATGGAGCCTACGCAGTACCAGCAGTGGATCAGCCAGCGCAATCTCGGTGGCGGTACGGGCGCGATTGCCGAAGGGAGCAGCGGCGAAGGAGCGGGTGGCGAGGGGTCACCAACCACGATGGCAAGTGCTGGTGGCGCACTCTTTGTGTCACAGGGCTGTACCTCCTGTCATCTGGCGGATGGAACCGGCGAAGGGCCTTCCCTGGTCGGTAAATGGGGCCAACAGGTTGAGCTAGAGGGTGGGCAGGTTGAAACCTTTGACATGGATTACGTGCGCCGCTCGATTCTCGATCCCCAGGGGCAAATTGTCGCCGGCTATCCTCCGGTGATGCCTACCTATGAGGGGCAAATTGACGAAAATCAGTTGCTCCTCCTCGTTGAGTATATACGGTCTTTAGGTCAAACAGAATAGCTCTAGGTGAAACAGAATAGCGCTCAGTGAAGCAGCGTAGGGATAGGAGCAGGAATGAGCACCATTGCACCCGTTCTGAAGATGCGGGACGATTATCTGAATGTGAGTTATTCGGCCAAATCCTGGCTGTTGACGACCGATCACAAACGCATTGGTATCTTATACGTGGTGACGATTACCTTCTTTTTCGCGATCGGCGGGATCGCTGCCACGATCATGCGCATGGAGTTGGTAACGCCTGCGGGCGATCTGGTGTCGTCCGAGACTTACAATAAGCTCTTTACCCTGCATGGCCTGATCATGGTCTTTCTCTTTCTTGTGCCTTCGATTCCCGCCACGCTGGGCAACTTCCTAATCCCGCTGATGGTGGGGGCAAGGGACATGGCCTTTCCGCGGCTTAACCTGGCGAGTTGGTATCTGCTGGTGATTGGCAGCTTCTTGGCGCTGGCTTCCCTGGTGGCGGGCGGCATCGATACGGGTTGGACATTCTATGCGCCCTACAGCACAACCTATACCAATACCCATGTACTGACGATGGGGCTGGGTGTTTTCGTCGCAGGCTTCTCGTCGATCTTCACCGGGATCAACATCATTGTGACCACGCACAAAATGCGCGCGCCGGGCCTCACCTGGTTTCGGCTGCCCTTATTTGTCTGGTCGCTCTATGCCACGAGTCTCATTTTTGTCTTAGGTACGCCTGTCCTGGCGATTACGATCCTGCTCATCGCCATTGAAAATGTCTTTGGTGTCGGCGTCTTTGACCCGCGCTTAGGCGGCGATCCGATTCTCTTTCAACATCTCTTTTGGTTCTACTCGCATCCTGCGGTCTATATTATGGTGCTGCCGGGCATGGGTGTAGTGAGTGAACTGGTTTCCTGCTTCTCGCGCAATCCCCCCTTTGGCTACCGGTTTATCGCCATCTCCAGCATTGCCATTGCGGTTTTCGGCTTTTTGGTCTGGGGCCATCATATGTTTGTGAGCGGGCAGTCTGTCTATGCAAGTCTCATCTTTTCGGGTTTGAGCTTCATGGTCGCCATCCCCTCGGCGGTCAAGGTCTTTAGCTGGACGGCGACGCTCTATAAAGGCTCGATTTCATGGGCAACCCCCATGCTCTATGCCCTCGGCTTTATTGGTCTTTTTACGCCCGGTGGGCTGACGGGCCTCATGGTCGCCACGCTGCCCATTGATGTGCATGTCCATGACACCTATTTTGTGGTGGCACATTTTCATTACATCATGGTCGGCGGTACGCTCATGGCGTTCCTAGGGGGAATCCATTTTTGGTGGCCCAAGATTACAGGTCGCATGTATCCCGAAGGGTGGGGCAGAACGGCTGCCATCCTCGTCTTTTTGGGCTTTAACCTGACCTTCTTTCCACAATTTATGGCGGGGTATCAAGGGATGCCGCGCCGTTATCATGAGTATGCGCCGCAGTATCAGGTGCTCAACGTCTTGTCCACCGCCGGCGCATCTGTGCTCGCGGTTGGCTATCTCCTGCCGCTCATTTATTTATCGTGGTCGCTACGCAACGGCAAGATTGCTGGTGACAATCCGTGGGGAGCGACCGGCCTGGAATGGCAGACCTCCTCGCCACCGCCACCGCACAACTTTGAGGTGGTTCCTGTCGTTGACCATCCGCCTTATCTATATGGGCCTGTGGATTACTATACACCCCAGACTACACAGTCGATAGAACCGCCAGCGGAGGAGAGAGGGCATGGCTAATTCACAGGGGGCGCTGGCGCATCACTTCGAAACGCTTGCCCAACAGCGCGAAGCCAATATGCTGGGGATGTGGGCCTTCCTGGCGACGGAGGTGCTTTTCTTTGGCGGACTCTTTACCGTCTATTTCGTCTTTCGGGCAACCTATCCCGCCACCTTTAACGAGGCAAGTCTCCACCTTGACCCGCTGCGCGGCACCATCAACACGGTGATTTTGCTCACCAGCAGCCTGACGATGGCATTGGCGGTACATGCTTCGGAGCTACGCAACCGGCAGCGAATGGTGTTGATGATGGGAGCTACGCTCGTTTTGGGCTTGGCCTTCTTGGGCATCAAGGCAACGGAGTATTACACCGAGTACCAGGATCAACTGGTCCCTGGGCTGATTTTTGTATGGGAGGGTGCGGACGCGCTGCAAGCGAGGATCTTCTTTTCGATCTACTTTATTATGACGGGTTTACACGCCGTTCATATGATTATTGGAATGACGGTCCTCTTGGTCATGATGATCTTTGGACAGCGCGGCATCTACGAGGTTGACCCGATGCCCGTGGAACGGTTTGGCCTCTACTGGCACTTTGTCGATATTATCTGGATATTTTTGTTCCCGCTGCTCTATCTGATCTGACGTGTGCCATTTGCGCCGTCACCATTTGCATCATTACCGTTTGCTGAGGAATTCGCATGGAAGATACATTACAAGAGACATCGACCCATACATCGCCACCTTTGCGCGTCTACTATCTCGTTTACGCGGCGCTGATTGTGCTGCTGCTGCTGACAGTTGCCGCCCATCTCTTTGACCTGGGCGTGTGGAGCCTGCTCATTGCGATGGTGATCGCCATCGTCAAGGCTATGTTGGTGCTGCTCTATTTTATGCACCTGCGTTACAGCAGTCGCCTGGTCTGGCTGTTCGCCGGGGCCGGTCTGGCGTGGCTCTTCCTCATCTTCCTGTATACGCTCAGTGATTATCTATCGCGCGGTTGGGTGGGGAGCTAGTGTTGATATTGGGTCTTTGCTCCACAAGGTTAGGGAGCTTGCCAGAACTCTATCTTGAAATCACCTGCCCCCTCGACCACAAGGGCTCCGAACTGCTCATCACTTGGGCGCAGCTCTTGCAGTGTCCAGCGACGTCCCGATGGCGCATCATCCACCGTGGACGCTAGGCGCGCAGGAGATTCCGGTGTCAATAGAATCTCGATTTGCTTCAGCGGCAATGATAAGCCTTGCCCCGTTGCCTTTGCGAACGCCTCCTTACAAGTCCAGTAACGCAGGAATAGCTCCTGCCTTTCCCCAGGCGCAACAGATTCGTACATCGTCTGCTCATGAGACGCAAAAAAACGCTCGACGATGCCATTCGCATCGACGGCGCGGGCGGAATGTTCTATGTCCACGCCCACTTCACGCGCATGGGTCACAGCCACCAGCGCCAATTCGTGTGCGTGTGACAGGTTGAAGCGCAGTGCGCCATCTTCTGCCTGCGTGTGTATGGTGGGTTTGCCATGTGGGCCATAGCGAAATTCGACCTCCTGTGGCGCAAGGCCCAGATATTTGCCCAGGATCCGCTTGAGCGTGCCGCGCGCGGCAATAAACCGGCGTTGGTCGCGCGCAAAGTGGAAGCGTGTGGCACGCACTCGCTCGTCGCTCGATAATATCTGCATCAGTGCGTCAATCTCCGTGGCAGCGATTTGCAGCGGCACAAGCCACAGATGAACCTCATCCTCGCGCAGAGCCGGTCGCTGTGGGGGGCCGCTCCATGTAGGAGACCGTTGCCAGATTGAGTCGAACATGATTTCGTCCTGCTGAGAGACGCAAACACCATCCACGCTGACGTGGGGAATATGCAGTGAAGCAATGGCTCATTGTACTAAAGGAGGGGCGCGCGAGGCAATGGCGGGGAATACTCACAGACGACATTCCCGACTAAACTGCCGCAAGTTCTTCAAGGGTTTCTACCTGCGTCATTACCTTCCAAATCGCCTCCGTGATAAGCTCGGTTAGCTCTGGCCCGTTGGGATAGCGCAGTGATTGCACCAGGCAGACATGGGTATCGCTGTGCCGTTGTGCCACTGGATATTGCTCGAGTGCATAGTCGACGAGTTGGGCGTGGGGGCTCGTCCACGGCGCTCCATAGCCATAGGCATTTTTGGCCTGAAATACCGTCATGCGCGGCAGGATAAAGCGCTGCCACACCACAGCCTCGACACCTTCGGCCCGAAGCGCAGCCACGATCTTGTCGCGGAACTGGCTGGCATTGTGCATTTGGTTGAGCGCGGCCAGGTCGAAGCGTAGTACATAGTTGTACCAATTGTGTTCATGCTGTTCCGGTTCGGTCGGACGGATGAGGTAGGGCACGCCCTCTAGCTGTTTGTCAAGCAATTGTACGTTGTTGCGCTGCCACTCCAGGTAGAGGTCCAAGCGCGTGAGCTGCGCCCGCCCGAACGCCGCTGTGAGATCGTTGTTGCGATACATCCAGCCCAGCGCATAGGCGTGATAGTCACGCGATTCCGTGGGGGTGCGCGTCTCGCCAAAAGACCAGAGCATACGCGCCTTCTTCATCAACTCCTCGTCATCGGTGACAAACATGCCGCCTTCGCCAGAGCATAGGTTTTTGTTCTGGTTAAAGCTAAAGGCTCCGCAATGACCGAGTGTGCCAACTTTCTTGCCCTGGAATTTTGCGCCATGCGCCTGGCACGCGTCCTCAATCACCTTCAAACCATGTTTGGCGGCAATCGCCATGACCCGCTCCATGTCGACGGCTAAACCATGAAGGTGTACGACGATGATGGCTTTGGTCTTTTCGGTGATTGCGGCTTCGATTTTGGCGACATCAATGTTCATTGTCTCCCAGTCAATATCGACGAAGACCGGGATGCAGTTGTGGTGCAGGATGCAGGTCGCCGATGATGACCATGAGTAAGCGGTGACGATGATCTCATCCCCTTCGCTGCAACCACATGCTGCCACGCACATATGCAATGCAGCCGTGCCACTGTTGGTGGTAATGGCATATTGATTGCCGTTCCAGGCTGCGAATTCCTTTTCAAAGGCGACGCAGTTGGGGCCAAAGGCATGGTTTGTGCCGCGCAGTGAGGCGAGTACGTACTCTTCATCGACCTCATTTACCAAAGGCCACGCCTGAAAGGTTCCCTTGGGGATGACGGGTGCGCCACCAAAGATGGCTAGTTGGCTGGACATAGATTCTCCCTATCTCACTCACGTTACTCAATCACGTTACATTGTATAATCTACCCGCTCGCATTGAAAACCCTGTCGAGCAATTCGGTCGTGGCTTCGACCATTATCCAGCCTCCCTCCGGTATGAGCCGGGTATGGATGGCAGATGCCGCACTATAGCCGCCATGACGGATCGCTTCGGGGGTAGGAACATAGCCACAGTAACCATCGCTCAACTCCGCAATCAACGTTACCTGTGCCGGTGAACTTTTCTTGATCGCCAGGCCGAACTCGACATAAAGCTCTGCGGGGTTGAAGCAGATGGCCGCGTCTCCGATGCGCACGACGTTGATACGGACGGGAACGGGGTTGCTTTCTGCGAGCAAGTGGGGCCAAGCGGCGCGGCTGTTTTCAAAAAACTCTCGCATCCCTGGCCCAAATTCGGAGGGATCCAACCAAGAGTCCCACGCACGCATGGGGATATCCAGTTGTGTCCATTCATGCAACAGGCGTGGCTCTGGCATTGGAGTGGTGGCAGCAGCCATGGCCTTGAGGATTTCGCCCCCCAAGTACCATCCAGAGCGGACGACCCCGCTCTCATTGCGCCACGGTTGGCGTTGTTCTGGGTTCTGCTCCATGATCGAGGGGGCTGTGTTGCCCGCGGCTCCAGTCAGATAAACCACTCCTGCGTCACTGCCCAGCACACCCCGCAACACTCGACGTACCTCGCCAGGTAAATCCGCACTGTAAAAGGTTCCTTGCTCCAGACAATTGGGATGGGTGGAAAAGGAGGGGATTACGACCTTGACCGTCTCGTCAGCTCGACGTGCGTAGATGATGCCAACTTCTGGGTCGCGTGGCCCTTCTAGCCCGGCAAAGTCCTCCTTCCAACTACCCCAATACATATGGCAACTGCCGTCACGTCTCATGCCGCGGCGATTCCAGCCCATTTCAGCCAACTGGCCTGTGCCTGCATAGAGCGTACATTCCTCCGAGTTTGCCATTGCCCGCTCTACGGTGCGGACAATGGCATCTCTGAGCAGGAGGATGAAATCGGCTTCCGGCTCACCGACGAAGCGATCCGTCGTCAGCGGGGCTACATGGGTATGGGTGGCAGCGACGACGATACTCTGGGGATTGATACCTAGCCGGGTTGCACAGATTTCCTGAATTTCCTGTATCAGTTCGGGCGGGACAACGCAAACATCGACTGACACCACCACGACCTGAGTTGTGCCGTCATCAAAGAACACGGCATTGGCGGTTAAGGGATCGCGTGTGTAGGTTGCGATGCGCTCATGCATTTGCCCCATGAGCGGCATAGGACGCGCTGGCGTAATGTCTTCCCAGGCTGTACCGACAAGCATAGAGTTCCCCCGTGGTTTATGGTGACTGCCACTGTGCAAACCATACGGGCCGCCACCGGTAGCGGCCCGTATCATAACGAAGAATCAGTCCGAATTTAGGCGAAGTTGGGCACGTCTAGCCAGGTTCCACCCTGCATGGCAGCTTCATGCGCCACCAACCCTGGAATGGTGAAGTCCATGGCGCGCACCACATCAATCGGTGGCTTGCTGTTCTGATTGATGGAATCGATAAAATCGCGCACCATAAAGAATTCGGAAGTGCCATGCCCACCTTTGCGTGCCTCCTCCGGCGCGTTGGGGTCGCTGGTTGGGCAATCGATCTTCTTCGCACCCTCTTGCTCGGTCATTTCATCTTCCAGGTAGAGATAGCCCTCGGTGCTGCCATAGCCGTGGGTGCGGTGGCGACCGTTCTCGACAAAGCCCTTTGTGCCATAGAGCGAATACCAGACCATCTCCGGGTGGCGGGGGGCCACTTGGCTGCGTAGAATCTTGATCGTTGAACCCTTTTCGGTCTGAAAGAGCCCTACTTCCATGTCCAGGAAGCCCAGCCCTTCATTGGGGAAGATGTTCTTGCCGGAATGGACGCCGGTGGCTTTGATAATGCGGTCGTCCATCAGCGTCAACAGCGGGCCAAGACAGTGGGCGCAGTACCAGATCGGGGCGCGCGTGTAGCGCCAGCGATGTTGGCCTGTCTCGGGGTCAATCAACAGTTTACGAATTTCGTGGATGTACTCACCCTCGGCATGGAAAATCTTGCCCAACCGGCCCTGCTGGATGATCGACTGCCATTCGCGAATGTAGTGGAAATAGCAGTAGTTTTCGGCCATCATATAGACCTTGCCGGTTTTGCGAACAGTGTTGACGATCCGCTCACAATCGGCAATGCTATAGGCGGCGGTTTGTTCGCAAAGCACATGCCGCCCGCTTTCTAATGCGGCAATCGTCTGTGTGGCGTGATGTTCGATTGGCGTGGCGATGACCACAAAGTCGATTGGCGCGCTGAGAAAGTCATCATAGTTTGTATAGAGGCGCTCATCGGGCAGATTGAAGTCTTGGCCCATTTTGCCTAGCGAATCGGTATCGAGATCGCAAAGTGCGGTAATCTCAACTTGTGGGTGAGAGGCAAGGCTGCGTACCAAGCCGCCTCCGCGCCGCAAACCAACGAAACCTGCACGTAACTTTGTCATATCCACACTCCTCCAAGCATTATTTTCTGTTAATAAAGATTTGCCCTACCCTGTCACCCTTGAGGGGAAACCGGCATGAGAGAGTGACGCACGCTTTCCACCGCTCATCCCTCATCCTTCATCCCTACTCTTTTTTCGCTGCCTGCCACAACTCGTCCAACAACTCGGCGGCTGTGTCTACAATAGCCTCGATGCCTTCCATATTGACCCGATTCGGGCCGACCAGTGTCTCATAGCCTTGCAACTCAAAGCCGCGGCGGGTGGGCTGGTACATGATGAGATCGTTGGTCAATTCTGCTACGGCCGTATGGGGGAAGGGTGAGCGGAGCTTAATGTCCAGCCCATGTTCAACAAACAATTCGCCGGGATTAGAAGCCAGGGCAAAGGGGCCAATATGCAAGGCATTTACCGGAACACTCAGAACCTCCGGCATGGCAGCCATGTGCTCAAGTTGACGCCCAAAAACATCCATACGTCCCCCGCGCCCACCCCAGTTGAGCCGTTCGATGGCTTCCGGCGGCTGCGTCGCAGGGTCGCGCCGGGGTACGGAGATATCGCGACGTGCCGCGTTGACGACGACGGGTTCCGGTATCGGTCGCGCCCGCCGCGCTGCGTCGAGGGTTTGTGCCGCGATGTTGTCTGCCAAGCCCTGCCATGCTTCGCCCCCCTGCGTGGGGTTGATGTCGGCGCACGCGCCCGGTGCAAAGACAGTCACCACTTCTGCGCCCAACTCGGCGCGCACCTTTGCCGCCACGGTGCCAGGATAGTCCGCTGACCAGAGCAGCGTACCGCGACCATTGGTATGCAGGGTCAGGTTAAAGAAAAGGCCAATCGGTTTTCCTGCTAGATTGTCGAAACGCAGCACCCACAACTCTGGATCAATCGGCCCCACCGACCCAAGAACCTGGGGCGTTACATCCAGATCGTTGAGCGCGGCAGGCATCCAGGTGTTGAATGCTTTGCCGTCCTTTTTGTTGAGGACACGACGATGGTGCTGACCGTGATGCACCAACGAGCGCCCAATGTGGACGGTGGCGGGCTGCAGGTTGGCGTTGGCTTCAACTGCGCTGGCAACGAGCTTTGCCGGTAAGGCGTCCAGGTATGCGGCGTTGGTCACATTGAACGAGTAGAGACCTTCAATGGTATAGGGGCCGTTGTGGGTGTGGCTGGAAACCACCATGATCGCCTCGGCAGGGATCTCCGTCTGCGCCGCGATCGCTGCAATAATGGGGTCAACGATGCTGCGCGGCAGCCCGATCAGGTCAGCGCCCACCACCGCGATTTTCTTGCCCTGGCTTTCGACCACCATTGTACGCACCTGGAGAGGGTCTAGCGTGCCCTCGTTGGTGCGCGGCTCTAATCCGCCACACATAAAGAGGCCCGTCGGCGGGGTAATGTCGATGACGCTAAAGCCCACACGAAGATTTTGTGGGGGGCTTTCTGGGGACATGCGATCTACTCCTTAGATGGAAGTGAAGTTATCGAAGCTGCTTTTGAAGCCAAAAGGCTATTCCTGCGCGGCTTGCCACAGTTCGCTGAGCAAAGCCGACGCTGTATCCACAATGGTCTCAATTCCCTCCACGCTGATTACATTTGCCCCGACCAATGTTTCATAGCCTTGCAACTCAAAGGCGCGGCGCGTTGGCTGGTAGGCAATCGAATCGTTGGTTAGCTCGGCGACTACGGTGTGCGGAAAGGGGGACTCGGTCTTGATCTGCAAGCCATATTCCACGAACAATTCGCCAGGGTTGGACGCAATGGCAAAAGGCCCAATGTGCAGCGCGCTCACAGGCACATTGATCATCTCCGGCAGGGTAAGGATGTGTTGGAGATGTGGGCCAAAGTGATCGCTGCGACCCCCTTTGCCACCCCAATTGAGCCGTTCGATAGCCTCTGGTGGTTGGGTGGCAGGGTCGCGTCGCGGCACAGAAATGTCGCGGCGGATGCCATTCACCACAACGGGCGTTGGTAAGGGTTGGGCTCGGTGTGCTGCGTCTAGCGTCTGTTCGGCAATATTGTCGGCTACTTCTTGCCAGGCATTGTCACCACTGCCGCGCACAGGGTTGACGTCGGCACAGGCTCCCGGCGCGTAGACGGTGATGACATTGTCACCCAGCGTGGCGCGCACACGCGAAGCCACGACCCCAGGGTAGTCTGCGGACCAGAGCAGCGTGCCGCGCGCATTGGCATGCACAGAGTAGTTGAAGAAGATGCCAAGCGGGCTGCCCGCTAAGTCATCAAAGCGTAGCACCCAAAGCTCTGGGTCGATTGGCCCCACCGACCCCAAAATTTGGGGTGTGACATCGAGGTCATTGAGCGCGGCAGGCATCCAGGTATTGAGCGCTTTGCCGTCCTTTTTGCTCAGAACACGACGTTGATGCTGCCCGTGATGCACCAGCGCGCGCCCAATATGGGCTGTGGCATGCTGCAAGGCTGCGTCGGCTTTGACAACACCGTCAATCAACCTGGCGGCGACCGACTCCAGGTATTCAGCGTCGATCACGCTGTGCGAGTAGTGACGCTCTTGTGTATAAGGGCCATTGTGGGTGTGGCTGCAACTTATGAGGATCGCGTCAGCGGAAATTCCAGTTTGGGAAGCGATGGCCGCGATGACCGGGTCAACAAAGCTGCGCGGCAAGCTGATCAGGTCTACGCCAACAATGGCGATTTTCCGCCCCTGGCTTGCAACGACCATCGTTCGCACCTGAAGCGGGTCTAGCGTCCCTTCATTGGTGCGTGGGTCCAAACTGCCACACATATAGAGACCTGTAGGGGGTGTAATATCGATGAGACTAAAGCCAACCTGCAAGCTTGCTGCGGACATAGCTATATTTCACGCTTTCTAGATTCTTGCTCATCTGAAAAGATGGCGGCTATACAGCATTACCTCTGCCTGTTTTAGCCCTGCCCGTCGCCGTCCTCGTAATAGACCCAGCGGCGGGCAACGCGAAATTGCACGACGGTTAAGAAGACCAGAACAAGAAAGAGGATCCATGAGAGCGCGCTGGCATAGCCCATGCGGAAAAACAGGAAGCCTTGCTGGTAGATGTAGACCACCCAAAACAGAAGTGAATCCAGCGGCCCTGCTGATGCTGCTTGTCCATAGCTGCCGGTATTCAAGATAAAGACGGGTGTGAAGATCTGAAAGCTACCGATAATCCCCATGATCAGGACAAAAAAGATGGTGGAGGAGATCATGGGAATGGTGATGTTCCAGAATTGGCGCAGCGTACCGGCTCCGTCAATCGCTGCCGCCTCATAGAGTGAGCGCGGAATACCCTGGAGACCGGCTAGATAGATGATCATGCTGCCACCGATGCCCCACAGACTCCACAAGACCAAAGAGGGCTTTGTCCAAACCGGACTGGTCAGCCAGCGCGGGCCAACCACGCCAAAGAGTTGAAAGAGCAGTTCGTTGAGCAGCCCAAAGCGGTCATGCAAGATGAAAATAAAGAGCGCTACGGAGGCCACCGCGGGCACAATCGAGGGCATGTAGAAGATGGTGCGAAAAACGGTGATGCCTCGTACGGATTGATTGAGCAGCAAGGCCAAAAGCAAGGCCAGGATCACCCCTGGTATCACTGCCGCGGCCACATACCAGAGGGTGTTGTAGACAGACAGCCAGAACTTGGGGTCGTCGAAAAAGATGCGGCGGTAATTCTCGAGTCCAATCCATCGTGGGGCCGTTAGCCCATCATATTCCGTCAAACTGAAATACATGCCTGCTACGAAGGGGCCGAGTGTGAAGATTACAAGCCCCAAAAACCAGGGTAGGATAAAAACGAAACCGTCAATGGCCTCGCGGCGGCGGACGGGGCTGGCCCAGAGGCTGCGGCGTCTGCCGGCACTTCTGGCGCTTGCTTGGAGGGATGCTCGGCTAGGCGTAGCAGAGGAAGTGCTCATCGCGTGTTATCCCTTTAGCCCAGACATGACAACGCCTTCAATGAAATATTGTTGGAAGAAAAAGAAGACCAACAATACGGGAAGGGTCATCAACAGTGCCATCGCCATCATTTCCTGATAGCGCACATCTACCAGCCCCATAAAACGACGCAGCCCCAATGTCAATGTGAATTTGTCCGGGCTGTTGATGTAGATCAGGGGGGCCATTAAGTCATTCCAGTGGTTCATAAAACCAAAGATTGCAACTGTGGCAAGGGCCGGTTTGGCAAGGGGCAGCACAATCTGGGCATAGATACGGTAGCTGGAGGCTCCGTCAATCGTCGCTTGCTCAAAGATTTCGGGGGGGAGTGTTCGAAAAAACTGGCGCAGCAGGAAGATAAAGAAGGCCCCACCACCAAAGTATGCCGGGACAATCAGCGGCTTGAAACTGTCTAGCCAGCCCAGTTCTTTGAAGAGGATAAAGGTGGGGATGAGCGTTACCACGCCGGGCAGCATCATGGTTGCCAACAACACGCCAAAGAGCACGTTGCGCCCCGGAAAGCGCAGCCGTGTAAAACCATAGGCTGCCATCGACGCCGTGAGGACTTGCCCAAGCGTTGCCGTGATGGTAATCGTTGCGGTGTTGATGAAGTAAAGCCCAAAATTACCGCTGCTCCATGCTAACCAAAAATGATCCCATTGCAAGGGTGATGGAATCCACACAGGTGGCCATTCGGCCATTTGTGCGTCGGGTTTGAGCGATGTAGAGATCAGCCAGATCATGGGCATCGCGAAAACGACCGAGAGCGCCGCCAACAGTAGATAGGTCATGACCTGTGAGAGTGTTTTGCGATACCTTATGCGTGACCTCGTGGAAGTTTGTGACAAACTAGCCCCTGCCATGCGTGACCTCCTTCTCCAACTTTCCCCCTTGCGATGAAGTTCCACCGCTTTCTCTACTGGTAAACTATCTTTGAACCCATCAAGGGGCATGGCCCCAACCTCAAAAGTTGCAGGCCACGCCACCTTGATGGGTTCAATCGATAAGCTATGGATTCCGCATCATGCTACCCGCCAAGAATGAGATGCCCCTAGCTGGGTACTGGATAGTCGTTATGTGCATCGAGGATGGTTTGGATTTTGGCCTGAGCCGCATCGAGTTCGCTGGCGATATCACCCCCACCAATCAGGACGTTGTCGAACATGGTTGACACATCCCCCAATGTCTCCAATACCCCAACAAAAATGGGGATCCACTTGACTGTATTGGCCGTGGAGATGAAA
Organism: Caldilineaceae bacterium; assembly: GCA_020846635.1. Classification (GTDB taxonomy): domain Bacteria; phylum Chloroflexota; class Anaerolineae; order Caldilineales; family Caldilineaceae; genus QEUY01. The sequence goes on along the minus strand of JADLDO010000041.1, from coordinate 61,978 downwards.
ATCTCGCGCCGTGGATCAAGCTCTGCCCATGCTGCGCCTACATCGGAACGGGCCGGCATCATCCAGAACTGATCGGCATAGGATGTGTAAAAATCTGGAGCCATGAGGAATTCCACAAATTCCCAGGACCGCTCAAAGTCGCCGCCTTGCTTGAAGAAATACCAGCCGCCGCCGCCATCGTAGTTGGCTTCAATGTTGTAGTCCGGGAAGACCGGTCCGACGGCCAAGCCATAGTTCAAATCCGGGGAATAGCGATCGTAGTTCAGCACACGACCATTGGTATTCATCGCCAAGCCAACTTGCCCAGCCGAGAACGCATCGATCCCTTCTGCCAGGGTGAGCGACTTTGTAAAGGCGGCTAACTCTTCATAGCCCCCTTGCGCGTCGAGCAACTGCTTGAGGAAACTCATGGCTTCCTGTCCCTTCTCGCCGGCAATGGTTACCTGGCTCATGTCTTCATTGACCATATCGCCACCCAAGCACCAGAGGACGGTCAAGAACATGAGATAGACAGGCGGATTGCCAAAGCTGGGGGTGAAGCCCACAGTCTCCAAGCGGCCTGCGTCGTCACGCGTCGTCATGGCTACCGCCATTTCCTGGACCTCTGCCCAGGTAGTCGGTGGCTTCTCTGGGTCAAAGCCGGCCTGTTCCATCATATCTTTGTGATAGAAGAGTGCGCGTGTGTCGGTGGTATAGGGAACGATCCAACGCTTTCCCCAGGAGATTGAATCTTTTTGCAACCGCTCCCAGATTGTATCCCATTTAAGCGTCTCTGACGCCTCATAGGCATCATCCAATGTGAGAATGGCATTGCGTACTGCCAGATCGCCCACCTGCCAACGGCCTAAATATGAAACGGGTGGTGGCGTGCCGGCAGCCAAAGCGGCCATCGTCTTGGTATTGGTGTCGTATTCACCCAATTCCCATTTGACCTGAAAGCTAGCGCCGCTTTCGTTGAAGCGCTGCTGCATCAGTTCGCCATGTTCCTGGGTCGGATGCCAAAAGACTAATTCAGCGGCCTCTTCACTGGGCGCGCCGCTGTCGGTGCCTGTGGCAGGCGTGCCCGCGGGTGCTGCACAAGCGGCGAGGCCCAGACCTGCAAGGCCCAATCCGGTCATGCGCAAAAACTCTCGTCGGCTTGGATTTGTCTGCATACTTTTCTCCTTAGGGGTTGAATGATCGAGCGAAGAGCGATTACCGGTCAAGCCGTGCCAATGGTAGAGCTGCCTGCCACAGTGAAAGCTTTCTGTGGCATGTTTCTAGGCCAACTCTTTGCGGCTGCCAGGGACGAAGCACGTCCGTTGGATACCTAACGCGTTTCGAAAATCTTGCTCTGTCGGAAGTACGACGGGTTATGGGTGGATCTCGCCCATCAATCTGATGTGCCAAGAGAGGACGGAGTTGAAAGACGGTTTGTCCTACTCTGGTTGCACTGGTAAGATAGGAATTTGGTATCGTGCGAAGGAGATAACCACAAACTCTTCCCTGCGGTACTTTCTCAGGTGTTGACCTCTACGATAGCAGCCTTGCGATTCGCTTTCAAGCCCGAAGGAGGACGACGAGCGGACATGAAGCGGACATGGATTGAGCTTCTTGATTACCTTCTCTGATTTTGAAGCAGAAGTGCTGAGCGCGCTTCTCAATCTCAACGATCCCACCCATCCCCCGGGCCAGGCATTGGTTCGGGTGTTGCGTACTAACCGCGCCGATGAACTGCGCGCCCTGCTGATGGCGGCGATTGAGTCGCTGCGGCCCGATGCCACCATGCCCACCGCGGCACGCGCCCATCGTCTCTATGAACTCTTGCGCTATCGTTTTGTGGAGGAATTGCCCCAGCAAGAATGTTCGCGGCGTCTGGGGCTGAGCTCACGCCATCTGCGCCGAGAGCAACAGAGCGCGATTCATCTGCTGGCAGAGCGGCTTTGGCCGCAGGGCGTGAATATGGGGGAGATGGAGCCGGCGGCGGATGCTCCGGTATCTACCTGGCGTTCCCAGTTGCAACAAGAGTTTTCGGCCCTGCAACAACACACCCCCTCTGAACTCTCGGATCTAGCTAAAGTCATTCATGACGCGGTGGCGCTGCACAAGGTGTTGGGTGTCCATCCGCAGGTGCAAGTGCGTGTGGGTGATCTCCAGGAAGGGGCAACGGCTGCTATCCATCCTGCGGTCTTGGGCCAGATCGTCTTTGTCGGGATTGACCGCTTGGCAAGCAATGGCATCACGCGCGAGATCGTTTTGAGCGCTTCAAGCCAGCGTCCGTGGACTCGTATCGCCATTGAGAGTCGTCCCGCTTCTCCCGAATTTCTACCAGCAAGCGACTTTATCGCCGAGACCTTGTCAGTGCATGGCGGGCGGGTCACCACCCGCTATGCAGCAGGCTGGGCCAGCATTGAAGTGCTCTTGGCGACGCGTGAAAAGTCTATCGTCTTGGTTGTGGACGACAATGTGGACTTGGTGCATTTCTATAAGCGGTATGTTGAAGGCACTGGCTATGAAGTTGTGCATGTAAGCCAGGGTGGCGAGGTGTGGAGCGCGGTTGCGCGTCGAACTCCCGATTTAATTGTTCTGGATGTGATGCTGCCGGATATTAATGGCTGGCAACTGCTGCATGAGTTGCAGCAGCATCCGGCCACTGCTCAAATCCCTGTGATCGTTTGCTCTGTCATCAATCAAGAGGCGCTGGCGAAGACGCTGGGGGCTGCGGCCTATTTGGCAAAACCTGTCCACCGGCAAGCGTTTATTCAGCTATTGGATCAGGTTCGGTTGAGCCGTTAAGCAATATTTCCATGAGCGCCAACGACCCTCCTTGCAGGGTTGCCAGAGGCAATCCCGTACCCATGCTTGCCACGAGGTAGGGGCTGTGGAGTGACTGCTCCATGGGGTCTTGTGCGGAGAGGATGACCGCTGGGATGGCGGCAAGCGCGGGGTGCTGCCGTTTGCGCGCCAAGAGGTCCCAGCCGGTGCCTCGATCAAGGGCCAGATCCAAAAGCATCAGATCGGGGGGTGAGGTATGCAGCAGCGCCAGGGCGCTCTCGACATCGGTGGCTGTATCTACTTGGATGGCCGCATCGTGCGCGTTGAGGATGCGCGTTAGCAATCTCTGTACGTCTATATCGTCATCCACCACTAAGATTCGCTTTACCGGTGCTGGGACTAAGGCCAACACACCGATGAGGTCGGCGCGCGTTACAGGTTTCACCAGATATTCCAATGCCCCGGCAGCATGGGCGCGGTTGCTTGGCGTTGGAACGGCCCACCCCAACACAGGTGTATCCGGCACGCGACGGCGGATTTCATCCATTACCGTGAGAATTGTCTCCGGCGTTGGGCCATTGACCAAGACACCGTGGGCGGGTGTGGTTGTGGCGTCTTGGGTGACTTCTGCCACGGTGCTTTTGCTGATCAATTCCAGCTGTTCTGTCTGTTCGTCCAAGAGTGGATGGATCCCGTCATTCACATCCAGTAAAATCACTCGTCGCCGGCGAGATACATTGGGGAGTTCGACACGATTTTGGCGCTCATGCCACGCCCAATCCTCATGAATCCAGCGATCCGCCTTGTGCGCGGGGTCGTCGGGGGGGAGGATGGGCAAAGAGAGCCAGAAGGTGCTGCCTTCGCCCCGTTGACTTTCAACGCCCAATTGCCCCCCATGCATCTCTACAAATTGCTTGCTAATGCTCAGTCCCAATCCAGTGCCGGTTTGCGATAGGCCCTCCAGATTGCCGCTTTGGAAGAATGGTTCAAAGATGCGTTCGAGATCGTCGGCGTTGATACCTGGGCCGGTGTCGGCAATCTCGATGCGTATATGGCGCGTCTGATGGAGCAGCCGTACGGTGATCATGCCCCGTGATGTGTAGCGCGCAGCATTGCTCAATAAGTTGAGAAGCACCTGGCGTATCCGCGTCTGGTCGCGCAGGCAGAGGACTGCGGCGTCGGGCAGTTCCAGATTGAGCGTTAAGCCCTTCTTTTCAACCAACGGATAGACGATTTGTACGGCGTGGTGAATGTCGGCGCAGAGATCGCCCACCTCGCGATGCAAAGTGAGCCGTCCGGCCTCCGTCTGGCTTAGATCAAGCACATCGTTGATCATGCCCGACAGATGTTCACAGTTGCGATGGACAATTCTGAGATCTTCTAAAAGGCGGTTGGGGAGTCGCTCTCCATAGACGTGGGGAGCTTCGATCAAGAGGTCGACAAGGCCGATGATCATGTTGAGGGGGGTGCGGAATTCGTGGCTGACCTTTGCCACGAAAGCGGCCTTTGTGCGTTGGTTTTCTTCTGCGCGCGCTCGTAATGCCGCTAGACGTTCGTTGAGCAGGTCCAACTGGCGATTGGTGTGTACCTGTTGTTCGAGAACTGTGTCTAGCGCCTGGTTGCGGTCGCGGGCATCCTCCAATTTCTGTTGGGCCAAGTTGTAGTGCTGCCACGCCCAGGTGACCCGGCTCGTCATGGAGTAGCGCGCGCGTGCGCCGATGAGCCAGAGCGCGACCAGACCTGCAATGCTCAAGACCTTGTCCACAGATTGTAAGGATCCATTGTCGGTCCAGAGGGCAATGCCGAGCGCAACGGCTAGCAGTGCTGCAACACCTCCTTGTCCGGCCAGAGCCAGATGCACGACAGGGATTCCGGCTACTAAAAGCAGGCCGGGGATCTGCAACCAATGGGCCCCCACACTCAGTAATGTGGCGAATAGGACGCCGCTGAGTGGTAAGGCCAATCGGGGACGCCACTGGGAAAGCAGCCAAATGCCAAGCGCACAGGGGATGCTCACAAGCCCCGTCAGGAAAAGTGGGATGCGCGCGGCTGCCGATGATTCACCATCACCTAGCCAGACGAGAAGCAGCGCAAATGCGATGAGGCCAACGGCAACCCATTTGGCTGACTCGCTGCGATCAATGGCCCAGTTTTCACCGAAGCGGCGCGCGTCCTGCTCCAACTTAAAGGTCGTTGTATGTGGCACCACAAACTCCTGCATCACATTGTCCGGGGGCGCTGCCGTTTGAACAAGTGTCCTGTCGATGATAGGAAGGTCTGGCCCGATGAGCCGAGCCGAACGCGCAATTTACAGGGTGCGGTCGGCGAAGTTCATAAATTGCTCCCAATCGTAGTCAGTCACATCGTGCTGGCCGCGGCGGATATGATAGCCTATGCGGCCCATAGACGGCTGCTCTAGGGGCGGCATCTCCTCGGCTGGCAGGCCCTCTGTGCCCAGAAGCCGGTAGACAGGGTCGGCGTGGAGCGCAGAAAGGAACTCTCCGCGCGGGTCGGCCCATAAGTCTTCGGCTGCGCTCGCCACATAGAGTGGGCGCGGCGCAACCAGCGCCAGCAGCATGTGCTGGTCGAGTGGTAATTGGTCTTCGCGCTCGTTGTAGGCTTGGAAGTTGGCGCAGAACCAGTGGGGAAAGCTGCTGTTGATCCGCGCCACAGTCTCGCCAAAGCGGCGGCGCGAAAGGGCAGCGCCGCCACAGCCGGAGTTATTGGAGATGACCAGCGCAAAGCGTGGGTCCTGTGCCCCTGCCCACAGGGCTGCTTTGCCCAGCCGCGAGTGACCTAGCACAGCCACGCGGCTGCCGTCTACCTGATCGTCCTCTTGCAGCACGTCGAGCGCACGTTGCAGGCCCCATGCCCAAGCGCCGATGGCTCCCCACCCGTCTGCCGCGGGTCTTGTTTGGCCGGGTGTGTAGAAGAGGGGATGGACGCCGTTCTGGAAGCCGTCGTCGAAGTCGGGGTCGAGATCGCCGTAATAGGCGGTGGCGAGTCCATAGCCTCGTTCCAGGATGCGCTCAACGGCCCAACGGCTGGCGCTTGCGCCGCGCGAGGCTTCCGTGGCGCGATGGTCTTGCACGCCGGACGCTTCGTTCTCGCGCATCCAAGCGGTTGAGAGCGTGATGCCAGGATCGGCATGAATCGAATGGTTGCCATAGAAGTTGAGGCCCAGAAAGAGGGGAACCGGCCCGCGACGCGAGTTGGGAAGATAGAGCAGCAGATCCATTTTTGCTTCAGCGTCTGCACCCCGGAAGTGGATCGATATTTCCTTGCGCGTCGCCTGCCCATTCAGTGCGTCATCGTCCACAGAGGTAACTTCGCTCTGCATCTTGATGGGGCCGGTAGGGGTGCGGCCATAGACGACCTTTTCAAAGAGCGCCAGGATCTCTGGGCGACGCTGCTCCTGCCATGCCTGCGCGCTGGTGACCGGCGTGCCATCCGCAAAGCGCAAAGGGTCCGGTAGGGTATAGTGTGGCACTTTCGCTTCGTCATAGTTCACAATTTGTTCCATGTCGGCACTTTCTTTCTGATGATTGTTGTGCGGCTGGCGCTATCATAACTGGTTTTATGCGTAGAGCAAATACATTGCGTTTATAGTCTGGCCCGAACCGCTTGTAGAGGTATCTGAACTCTTGCCATGTAAAAGAGCTATGCCATAGGAAGGCTGACTTGCCTCGCTATGACATAGCTCTCGTTAAATGATCCGAGCGCGAAGGGGCGCTACCTTACATCATGCCGGTCTATACCGCGCCCCGTTTGGTTCCTCCATGCGCCGCTTTCCGAAACAACCAGCCCGTTATGAGCCACAGCGCGATGAAGAACCCATTCAGGGCCAGGAGTTCCAGCGGCCCGCGCCACCGCTCAGGTGCGGAGTAACACGCACTCAAGTGCGTGACAGCATAGGCTGGATGGCGAGGATTTCATCATTCGTCCTCGATGAAATCCTCGCCATCCATGCCCACTTCGAGCAGGCCCGCGCCGCGTCGTCGCCCCCACGGGCTGGCCCATGAGCCGGGCGACGGCTTCTCGACAGCTAGGGCTTTGAGCTTTTCCATATCATACTCGATACCCAGACCAGGGCTATCACCCAGGACGATCCAGCCGTCTTCGATCCGCTGGTCTGCGATCATGGCGATGTCATTGCCGAAATCGACCACCTCCATCATCACATGGTTCGGAATCACGGCGGCAGCATGCGCCATCAGATTCGCCGGGCAGTTCATCATCGCCACCGGCAGGTCGAAGGCATTGGCGACTTCCGCCACTTGCAGTGCGCCGGTGATCCCCGCCGTACCGCTGCCGACTTGCACGATATCGACTGCTTCCTGGGTGATGAGGGGCATAAACTCGGACACATGATCGAGGTTCTCACCGGTGGCGACGGCGGCGGTGACGGCCTGCGACACCTGGCGCAAGCCTCTCGCATCCCAACGGCGGGCCGGTTCTTCCACCCACATCAGCTCATAGTGCTGCTCGATGATGCGAATATTGCGGATCGCCTGCTTGGGCGACCAATACTCGTTCGAGTCGATGGTCAGGATCGGCGTCTTGCCGGAGGTTGCCAGCGCGTCGCGCATGATGCCCAGCCGTCGCAAGTCCATCTCTCGATCCAGACCGACCTTGAGCTTTCCCGCCTGGATGCCCTGGGCTGCCATGCCCCGATAGAACTCGCCGATCTGATCATCGGTCAGGGAGAGATCGATGCCGCTGGCGTAGGCGCGCACGCGGCGCGTCGATGCACCGAGCGTCTTCCACAACGGTTCGCCGTTGAGCTTGGCTTTGAGGTCCCACAGCGCAATGTCAATGGCGCTGATGGCGTCGTTGACGATCCCGCGATTGTTGCCCTTGAATACCACATTGTCCATCTTCTGCCAGAGGCCGCGCACCCCGCGCGGGTCGCGCCCCGCGAGCAGTTGCTCGACCATCGAGTGGATGTGCGAGCGGGCGGCAGGTGAACCATAGGAAATGCCGGTTACTCCTTCGTCGGAGTCGATGAAGATTGCCAGGCTAGAGGCGCGGTCGCGCCCTCTGGGGCTGTTGGCATCGCCCAGAGAACGTTTCATTGCGAATTCGTAGAGGATGGTGCGTACACCGGTGATTTTCATGGCACGCTCTCATGGATGGGTTAGATTTCTAATCTGGGAAGCCATCGGGCAGCCTGGCTATTGTATCACTCCCCCATAACTGTCGCTAATCGAGCGGACAGAACTATCGAAAGATGCGTCTACGAAATCCCCCAAGAAAAGAGTCGCTAAAGAAAGCGGCATCACGCTCGAATCTGGGAAGCGTCGTTCCACACATCGCCAGATCAGCGCGACACAAAGACCAATGCTGTAGGAGGTACTTCGGCTCAGAGGCGGGAAGGGAGTGATGCGCGCATCACTCCCTTCCCGCCTCCTACTCATGCGTTATAGAAAAGAAAACGTATGAGGCAACTCGTTCGAGTCTTGGTATATCCTATTAACGCGAAACACTCCTAACCTGTCTGTATCCCTTAGGCAATCTGCACCAGCTCGATTGAAATGGTGAAATTCTGCTGGCTTGGTTCAATATCACATTCACTAATGGGCTGGTCATCGGGGCAATCTGCTTCGTCCGAAGGTTCCCAACCGACATTCACCGCAGCGACCGTGGTCTCCTTGAAATAGCTGGTGGCTGTGCCGGTTGGGCCGTCGGCAATCGCTGATTCATCTTCTGTCCATCCCTCTGCCTCGAAGACCTTATGTATGGTTTGGGCTACGTCGACAAAATTGCCGAAATCTTCACCCGTTCCTGTCGCGACCAGGGTGCAGACTGACCCTTCCTGCTTGGTAAGTTCATGACCAAGCTGTTCCGAAAGTGCAGCTTGCAGGGCATCGCACTGGGCCGCGTCGACAGACTCGATGGGCATCGCATCTGAGGTTGCGTCAGGGGTCGCCTCCACGGTACTGGCAGTCTCCTCTGCGGGTACGGTCGCTGTCTCCGCTGGGGTGCTGGTTGTTGCGGGCGCTTGGATTGGCGTACAAGCGGTGAGTACACCGACTAGGCTTGCAATCAATAGTAATTGGCGCATGGGTTGCGTGTTCATCAAGATTCCTCTACATTTCTCCAACAAATTTGGCCTTATGGTTGAAACTTCCGACAGGATGACGGTTCGAGTAGGCGAAATGTTTCACGAAGAATCTCTCATACATCGTTTCTGTAAACTGTACTCTAGATTTCTCTGTAGATAGAGATACCGTCATGTCAGTTTGGGAATCCCCCTTAGCGTTTTGGGGGCGACTGGCGTATGCGTGTATCCATCCATACTTCATCCTCATGCCCCAGGACAACCGACCAATCGCGGTGACGTGTCCAGGGATCAATCGTCTCCAGCCACCACGTCGCGCCCGCAGCGATGTAGGGTGCGACCTGCGCCGCGCCCGCTGCCGGGTCGTCCCCCGGCGTAATGCCTGACGCCACGTAGTCGAAGGGTGCGGCAGGGTGGGATCGGCGTGGCTCGATGAATGCCTTGACGGCAGCCAGATCTTCAGGCGGCGGAGGAAAGCCCCCTTTGAGTGGAAAAACACCATCAAAGCGAGCCGCGCGGCGCATGGGCGCTTGGTTGGGCCACATGCCGCCAATCCAGATGGGGAGATGAGGCTGGATGGGGGGTGGCATGAACTGGACCGGCGCGACCGTATAATGGTTGCCCGTGAAGCTTGTGCGTTCGCCCGACCACAAGCCACGCACGATCTGCAAGCCCTCGTCGAGCATGGCCGCACGCACTTTGGCGTCTGTCTCCTCGCCAAACCAATCGAAGTCATGCAGCGCACCACCCAACCCAGCGCCAAAGATCACACGTCCGTTCGACAGGTGGTCAAGCGTCAATACCTGACGTGCCACTTGCCAGGGGCGGCGGCGGGAGAGCGGTGTGATCATCACCCCCAGTCGTAGTCTCGTGGTGACCGCGGCAATCGCGGCCAGTGCCGTCCACGGCTCGGCGATGGGATAGCCATGTTCGTCGTGAATCACTGTATCCCACAAGAAGAAGCCATCCCAGCCTGCGGCCTCGGCGGCCTGTGCCAGTTCCATCAGATAATGCGGCTCGGCAAACGGGCCAAAGGGGGGTAGGGTCATACCATAGCGCATAGCAAGCTCCATCCTTGTTGATCTACAACTGAGCTACACAGATGCCAATAGTTTGCGTGCGGCATTTAGGCTCTGTGGCACACCGATCGTCAGTGGGTCTTGGTCCCCCTCGTACTCCAACGACAGCCAGCCGGTATAGCCTGCCTGTCGCAAGAGGGCGAGGATCGCTGCCAGATCGACTTCTCCTTCGCCGACGACTGTGCCGGTATACCCTAGACCGTCCAATCCCTTGTAGACGTGGGTCGTTGCGCCGGCGTGTGCTTGCCGAAAGTCTTTCAAATGTACCAGCACTGCCAGGTCGGCTAGTTCGCGGGCGGCAGTCGTAGGGTTCTGGCCCACAAGCAGGAAGTTGCCAGTGTCCAGGTTGGCACGTAAGGCCGGCGAGTTTACCTGCTCGATGATTCCACGCACCTGATCGCTACGCCCGGCCATTAAACCGTGATTCTCTAACGCCAGGACGACGCCATGTTCTTGGGCATAGGCCGCGCCCGCCGCCAGGCCATCCACAATCCAATCCAGACCATCTTGCAGGGCGTACCCCTCTTTGGCATTGCCGCTGAAGACACGCAGAATGTCGACCTCCAGCGCATTGGCCGTGTCTACCCCATCTCTTAGGCCGGCCACTTGCGCGGCGCGCGCCGCCGCATCGGGTTGAAAAAAGTCATTGCCAATTGAATAGACAGCCAGTTTCAGACCCAGATCGGCCATTTGCCGCTTCACCTGCGCGATCTGAGCCTCTCTATCTGTCCAAAAATAGTCGAGTAACTCGACCCCTTCCACCTGCTGTGCCGCGGCAAAATCTAGAAACCCGGCGAGGTCAAGTTTCCCCTCACGCACAGGCTTAACAACACTCCACATGCTGACACTGAGTTGCATGGCTTCCTCTTTCTGAATGCGACTTGCTCTTATCTGAGCCTTGCCGGTTGCGCCTCTCCAGCGGACCGGTAGGCGGCGTCGATTACCTTCATGACGGCAATCCCATCTTGCCCGCCCACTGCTGGAGTGCCCCCTACAGCGACCGTCTGCAAAAAGTGTTCGGCCTGGCAGACAAAGCGGTCCGGCCCGTCAAAGGGCAGTTGTGTCCATGCGCTCTCTCCACTCAATTGATAGCGCAACCCGTCGGGCTGACCATAGTCAATCACCGCTTCGCCTTCTGTGCCATAGATCCGCACCTCGGCTTCCGAGACGGGCGTAACCCAACTGCATGTCAGTGCGCCCAACACGCCCTCTACACTCGTTGCCAACAGCATCGCGCTGTCCTCTACCTGGATCGGCAAGGTTGTGGAAATACTGGCGGACACATGGGCCACTTCACCGGCCAGGGTGCGAAAGATGTCCACACTGTGAACCAGTGTATCAATCAGGATGCCGCCACCAGCGACCTCGCTGTCGGTAAACCAGGAGTGACCGGCGCGGGCAAAGCGAAAGCCAAAACGATTATAGATCTGTACGACCTTTCCCAGTTGGCCTGCGCCGATGAGTTCCTGGGCCTGGATCACCGGGCGATGGAACCGGTGACAGAACGCAAACTGGAGAATCGTATGCTGTTGCTCCAGGGCTGTGACCAGGCTTTCGGTTTCGGCCAATGTACGGGAAGGCGGCTTTTCGCAAAGCACCGCAATCTTGCGCGTGGCTGCTGCCTGAGCAATGGGTAAATGCAGATTGGGAGGGGTGCAAATGCTGATCGCATCGGGCTGCGTCTCGTCCATCATCTGCGTATACTCTTGAAATGCGCGTGCGCCAAATTGTGCAGCGCGTTCTTGGGCTGCCGGCAGATGCACATCCGCTACGGCCACAATTTCACATAAATCGGGCCACGCCGCATAGGCACGTAGATGCGCGCCGCCGATGCCGCCAGCGCCAACCACACCAACACGAATTCTGCTCATATTCCTGATCTCTGCACTTTCCTGAACTGTGTAGAAGGGTGAGGATGCCCAAAGACTACCCTGTCATTGCATTAGATCATGACCAAAATCCTTCGGGGTTGGTGAGAATCATACGCCGCAAATCGCTTACCTGTGCCAATGTGGCAGGCGTGGGTTTGTAGCCGCGCCATACGCGTGCGTCATTCCGCCCAAAGTTGACAATGATCGTCTTGCGTGTTTTTGCAGACGGATTAGGCCGCCCGTTGTGCAATAGCCCCTCATTGAAAATGATGATGTCCCCAGCCTTCACAGTGTCAAAAATGTGCTGTGCCGGCAGATCGACCCGATCGTTTACCTCAAGTTCAAACTGCGCTCGATGAGAACCTGGTATCACCACGAATTCTCCTTCGCCAGGCCCTACATCTGTTAGACAGTAGAAGACCTTCACCATAGGACAAGTGAATTTACCATCTTTTACATGGCCTGTTGCATGCGCTGGTACGCCGCGGTGCCAGTGACCCCCCTGATAGCCGGGATAGGTGTAGTAGAGGTCATTGTCAATGTGCCGGTAATCCGTACCCAGAAACTCAAGGAGAAACGGAGTTACAACAGGATGATCCAACAGGGATGCAAAACGTACGTCGGCATCGATGACACGCGAAACCGGACGATTTATCTGGTGTCGCATTCCTTCAGGATTGTCTGCATTTAACACATTGATATCGGTCTGGGCGGCCTCGTCGGTCCATTGCGTGTACTCGATGACTTCCTCTGGCGTTAGCGCGTTCTGTAGATGGAGATAACCCTGGACATCAAAGGCAAATCGTTGGTCAGGCGTGATGGTCATGGGAAGCTTCTTTCCTCTGGTCATTAGCAGCGTTTGCTTGTATTCGGTTACTAGGCTGTGGTTGATTCGGGCTACTATCGGCGGGAGTTGTCATTGAGGACCATACCGGATGGTAGAGCATCATTCTACAAGGTGGCAAGACAATCACCAAACAGAGGAACAGCCCCCAGCAATCCCAGAGTAAATCCAACCGCGGGACCAAACAATCGCACAAAAATCGGTCTGTTTTGCGTGGGATAGCCAAATGCACCGAAGCGCAGTACAATCATATAAACATAGGAGGAAACAACTATGACCCAGCGCGACCCAATCATCCTTTCGAATTCACAGGTGGAATACGTTCTGAGCAACGACCGTGGGCTGAAAATCGCGGCCTACCGGCGCGCGAACGCCCCATCGTGGCTCGCAGCGGTTGCCAGCCCAGTCTTTGCCCTCGACTGCGATCAAGAGCGGATCGACGGCCAGAGTTTGGGATTTCAGACCGAGCGTGTGGAGCGCCAAGCGTTGGCGCAAGGGGCGCAGCAGGTGACCGTGTACGGCGAGTACACGCCAAAGCAGCTTCAAATCGAAATACACACCATTGTCTACCCAGATTCCACTCTCACTGAGCATTGGTTCACGGTTCGCAATGCAGGCCAACAACCCGTTCGCATTTCACGCCTGGACTCCATATCGATTCACTTGTCCGGCGGCATTTCTGGCAGTGACGATGAACTCCTCTATTTTACCAGTGGATGGGGAGCGGAGTTTGAAGGTGTGCGTAAACCATTGCAGGGTACAGTGATGTTGGAAACCCGCCACGGTCGTTCCTCCCAGGGCCAGCATCCCTGGTTTGCTCTGACGCGCGGCAACGGTGAAATTCTCTCGGCTGCGCCCGTGTGGTCGGGCAACTGGGTTTTTCGCTTCGAACCGCTAGACCACGGTGCTTACCGGTTGAGCGGTGGCCTGCATGACTGGGAGTTTTTCAAAGACCTTGCTCCAGGCAGCGCAATGGACAGCGTTCCGGTTGTTGTCGCCCTGGGCGCGGACGGCGATCTCAACAGCGTTTCGACCCAATATGCGCGCATCGGACGCAAATTCTGGTATCCCACGAACAGCCTGACACAGAGCCTGCCGGTTGAATGGAACCACTGGTGGAGTTATGAAGACAAGGCTATTGATGAGGACGTTTTTCGCCGCAACGCCGATGTCGCGGCGGAGTTGGGTATCGAAATCTGTACCCTCGATGCGGGTTGGTTTGGGCCGACCGAATCCGGCGCGCATTGGTACGAGTATCGGGGCGATTGGGATCAAGTCAACAGCGTCCGTTTTCCAAGCGGTATCCGTTTCCTTTCGGATTATGTTCACGATAAGGGCATGAAATTCGGCTTGTGGTGTGAGATCGAAGGGTTGGGGAAGCATGCTCGGCTGGCTGAACAGCATCCCGACTTTGTCGCCATGCGCTCGGACGAACGGTTGGGCTATGTCTGTTTTGGCAATCCGGCGGTGCAGGCATGGGCATTGGAGACGCTGGAGCGGTTGATTGACGAGTATGGCTGCGACTGGATCAAACTTGACTTCAATCTCGACCCCGGCGCTGGATGCAACCATACCGATCATGGGCATGGCGCTGGCGATGGCCTTTACGAGCATTATCGTGGCTATTACCGCGTGCTTGCAGAACTCCGCGCTCGACACCCGCAGGTGATCCTGGAAAGTTGCTCGTCCGGTGGGCTGCGCATTGACCTCGGCCTCATGCGGCACACGCACATGACCTTTCTGAGCGACCCCGATTGGCCTGAACATGATCTTCAGTTGTTCTGGGGCGCCACGACCATGCTCGCCCCGAATGTTTGTCTGCATTGGAGCTTTTCAGAGTGGATACACGAGCATCAGCGCCAGACATTCAACCCGCGCGACCCCAACTTGCAACCACACCAACTGGATTACTATACTGAGATTTCGCAACTGGGTGTATTCGGTTTCTCTCAGAAACTGCCGGAGCTTCCTGGTTGGGTTGCCGAGCGCTTTGCACACCACATTCGCCAATACCAGACGCGCATCGAACAGTTTGTGCGTGAGGGAGATTTGTACCGGCTCACCGAGCAGCCCAAGCGCGCACAGCGCGGAGAGCGTTGGGCAGGTTTTCAGTACAGCCTGCCAGATGGAACGGAGCACCTGCTCTTTGTCTTCCGGCTTGACGGTGGCGAGGCTGAACGGACGCTGCGCCTGCGCGCGCTGCAACCCGAGCAGCAGTATGCTTTGACCTGGCTAACGGAGCAAAGAGTGGAAACGCGCCGTGGTCACGATTTGATGGTCGAAGGGCTCCACTTTCACCGCCTGACGGAGGAGGAAGCGGCGATTGTCCATTTTGCAGTGGTGAACCCCTGACGCTGAACATGAAAAAGCGCATATCGTGAAGCAGAAAGCCCGTTTTTGGGCTTGTTTTGATTTTCTGCCATGTATGCTACCATTGCATCGCTACCAGCTTGGCAAAATCTCGGCATCTTGCGTGTGCCAAGTGCGCTACAGCTTTTGCCGTTATTTTTGTATGGCTCACCCCAAGATTGTGTCCACCTATCTGTTAGAGAAGTGAAAGCCCTGATCTTGATCAGCGATGACTTTCCGCATACCTTTGAGACTCCTTTTGGCAATGCTTGTATAAATTTGGTCACCTGATACGAATTCACAGCAGAACTTAGGAAGAGGAGGCAATGCAATGGTGGAACAGAGCGATTTTGTATCCAAACGTCTGACTCGGCGCCAGTTGCTGTTGGGCATGGGCAAAGCCGGTGCCGCGTTGGGTGCGCTCTCCGCGCTGGCAGCGTGTGCCGCGCCTGTCACTGCGCCAGAGACAGAGAGCAGTGGAGCAGGCACGCAGGCCGCTGCGCAGGATACGCCGACGATTCAATATTGGACCTTCTGGGCTGATCGCTGGGGTGAATTTCAAGGCAAGATTGTAGAGGAATATAACAACGCCCATGAGGATTTTCATGTGGAGATATTGATCGTCCCCTGGGGTGAGTTGGCAACCAAGCTGCTCACAGCCGTGTCTGCGGGCAACCCGCCGGACTTTAGCATTATCAACCGTAGCGAAGTCGTCGAGTGGGCTGTGCGCGGTGGCGTGCTGCCCTTGACCGACTATATTGCCACGTCAGACAATACGAATCCCGACGATTGGTTTGAATCGGCGTGGACGGAATGCGTTTGGGAGGGAACATCCTATGCGCAACCGTTTGAAAGCGGCACTTATGCCGCTTGGTACAATACTGCCTTTATCGAAGAAGCGGGCGGAGACCCGGCTGCGCTGCCGACGACCTGGTCAGAGGCAGATGCCTATGCCGAAGCCGTTACGCAGGGCAGCGCGACCGATGGCTATACACGCGTTGGCCTTATCCCCTGGCTGGCGCGCCGCGACCTGATCGGCTGGCTAGGGGGCGGTGAATGGTATGACGAGCAGAACCAGATAATTACAGCCGTTACACCGGAAAATATTGCCGGGATGGAGTGGGTCAAGCAGTACGCTGACCAATATGGCGGGGAGACGCTTGAACGCTTCCGCCAGAGCCTGGGCGGCGGTGATTCAGAGGACGATCCGTTCTTCCGTGAACAACTGGGATCGGTCTGGAAAGGAAGCTGGACGCTGTCGGCCAAAGTCGAATATGCACCTGATCTCGCCTTTGACGTGCGCCCCCTGCCCTATCGCGACGGCACAAGCAACGCCAGCGTCAATCAGGGGTCTGCCTGCGTATTGCCTAAGGGCTCGCCCCAACCGGATCTGGCCTATCAATTCCTTAACTGGATGTCGATTGATGGTGTGGCAATGTGGGTCCCCTTTGCCGCTGATATGGTCTCGCGCAAAGACCAGACAGAAATCTATCCTGATGCCCTCCCCGACGACGAGCAGTATCGCGGCTACTGGCAACTTTACAACGATGCCCTGGCCTACGCGCATCATGAGCCGGCGATGCCTGCACGTCTGTTGTGGAATGACCAGCTCAATGCTGCGGTGGATGCGGTCGTTCGCGGCACAAAAACACCGGAACAGGCTTTGCAAGACGCACAGGACGCAACGCAGCGTGAGCTAGACCAGGCATTGGGCAAGGGCTAGACGCTCTCGTAGAACCTCGAGGTGCGTAGGCTTGGCACAGGGCTACGCACCTCCCCGTGGGTGCATTGGCACAAGCCGGCATGAAGCTGTCTACCCATTCTGCGAAGGGGATTATGGCAACAGTAACGGAAGGACAACAAGAACGATCACGGCGGACGATACCTCGATCGCGTAACCGCTGGTTCTCGCGTCGCCAGTGGCGCGAAAACCTGACGGGCTATCTATTCTTTGCCCCGTGGATGGTCAATCTGCTTTTGTTGAACCTTCTCCCCATCGGTGCAGCCGTCTACTACAGCTTTACAGATTATTCTGTGTTGCAGGCCCCAAGATGGATCGGTCTGGGCAATTACAACGAGATGTTCTATATCGATGAACTCTTCTGGACAGCCATCTACAACACCCTCTATTATTGTATATTTGCTGTCCCGCTTGGGCTGATCATCTCCCTCCTTTTGGCCGTCCTGCTTAACTCCAGTATCCGGGGCATTTCCTTCTTCCGAGCGACATTCTTCCTGCCCTCGATCGTGCCTGCCGTCGCAGCATCCATTGTCTGGGCATGGATCTTGCATCCCGAATATGGACTGGTCAACGACATGCTAGCCCGCTTTGGCATCCCTGGGCCTCCCTGGCTGACGAGCGAGGTATGGTCTAAGCCTGCCTTCATCCTCATGAGCCTGTGGGGCATTGGCCCTACGGCCATTATTTTCCTCGCCGGTCTCCAGGATATTCCAGAGCATCTGTATGAAGCAGCAGAAATCGATGGCGCGCATATGTTCCAGCGCTTTTTCCATGTCACCTTGCCCATGCTCACGCCTACCATCTTTTTCAATCTGATCATTGGTCTGATTAACGCCTTCCAGATCTTCACTCAGGTCTATATTATTTCGGAGGGCGGCCCGCTCTGGTCTACGCTCTTCTATGTCTATTATCTCTACCGGCAGGGGTTCCAATATTTTAATATGGGCTATGCCTCGGCATTAGCGTTGGTGCTTTTTGTGATTATTCTTATCCTCACTTTGGTCGTGATGGCTACCTCGCGCCGGTGGGTCTACTATGAAGGTGCCCAACCGCGTTAGTTCATCAGAAGAGAAACGCACAATGCAGGCTCAACCAGTGACCCGGCAGCATACCACGCCGCTTCAAAGCCAACGGGTGCTTACCCGCGTGAGTCAGGCCATTACCTATCTGATCTTAATTGTGGCGGCTCTTGCCTTTCTCCTGCCCCTGGTCTGGATGATCAGCACTTCGTTGAAGCCAAAGGATCAGATCTTTGCCTATCCATTGATCTGGATTCCCAATCCACCGCAGTGGCAAAACTACCCCGCCGCACTCAACAATCCTTCGTTTAAGTTTCTGCTCTTTCTGAAAAACAGTTTGTACTATGCAGTGTTCTCTACGCTAGGCATTGTTATCTCTTGTTCGTTTGTCGCCTATGCCTTTGCGCGCCTGCGCTGGTGGGGTCGTGACTTCTGGTTTGTTGTGACCCTGAGTACGCTGATGATTCCCTACCCGGTTACACTAATCCCCTTATTCTTGATCTTCAAGGAGCTTGGCTGGGTCGGTACCTTCAAACCGCTGATTGTCCCCAATTTCCTCGGCACAGCATTCTTTATCTTTCTGCTGCGCCAATTCTTTCTTTCGATTCCACTTGACTTGTCAGATGCTGCGCGCATCGATGGCGCAAGCGAGTTTGGCATCTTTTCGCGCATTGTATTGCCCCTAGCCAAGCCTGCTCTCGCCACAGTCGCGCTCTTCACCTTTCTCTACGCATGGAACGACTTCCTCGGCCCATTGATCTTCTTGAATGATGGCAGCAAGTACACCCTGGCTGTCGGTTTGGCAGCATTTCGAGGCCAAAACCGCACACAGTGGGACTTGATGATGGCTGCGGCTACTGTCGTTACAATGCCAATTGTGATCCTTTTCTTTTTTGCTCAAAAACAGTTCATTCAGGGAATTACGCTGACCGGCATGAAGG
The DNA here is from genome assembly GCA_020846635.1 of Caldilineaceae bacterium. Taxonomy (GTDB): domain Bacteria; phylum Chloroflexota; class Anaerolineae; order Caldilineales; family Caldilineaceae; genus QEUY01. Next base: position 43,319 of record JADLDO010000041.1, on the reverse strand, counting down.
GGTAAGGCTGCTCCCTGCGGCGCGCACAGCCATTTGCGCTCTGTTGGATCGAAGGTAGATTTCTTCGCACCCGCAGTAGCTTTTGCCTTTTACTCATCCTCCAACTCATCGGCCAGCTTTACGTGTGATGCGCCATCTTCCAGCCAAACCCGATAGCGATGGGGGAAGGCTTTGGCAAATTCCTCTTGGTGCGAGACGAGGATGATGCGCTTGATCGTCCCCTCCAACCCGCGCAATGCTTCTTCCATGTCGCGCAGCCCTTGTTGGTCGAGGCTACCAAAGCCTTCGTCAATGATGACCGATTCAATGCGCTGGCCGTTGTGGCTGGCATATTGTCCAATCGCCAGGGCGAGGCTGATGGCGACGCGGAAACGCTGACTGCCACTGAGCAGCCAGACAGGCAGCATTCGATCTTGCGGCGTCTGGGTAATGCGATTTTCTACCATAAGGTCGAAGGCCTTTTGGCTGATGCCTCCCGCCCCCTCGTTCGGACGCAGTTCCATACTCAGCGTGCCGCCAGAGCAATTGTCCAATACGCCATTCGCCAGCGATACAATGGTCGTTTCCGCCTGTTGCAACAGGAAGCGTTGCAGATAGTCGCGTCCCAGATATTTCACTAGCACTTCGCAATGGGTCGCACGTTTTTCGGCGGCGAGCATTTGTGTTGTTAGCTCGTCGATACGCCGGCGGCGATCCTGCAAGGTGCGTAGCTCGCTCACTGCGTGTTGATGCGTTTCTTCGCCTTGCCGCTGGCAGATGCGGGCCGCGGTTTCTTCCTGCTCTAGCTTTGCCACTTCCTGTTGCGCTTCGAAGGGAATCGTCGCCAGGTCGCCTTCAACCTCCGCCAAACGCTTTTCAGCCACTTCCTTTTGATCACGCGCGCGGCGCAATTCTTCATGGCGTTGATCGGCTCCTTGCAGTGCCTTGACTTCGTTTTGCCAGGTGGCGAGCTGGGCATCATTCACCTGGCGCGCCGCCTCTTGCCAAGAGGATGGGAGGGCATCGATCCCTTGCTCCCAATGCGCTTGCTCTGCCTGTGCCATGCGTTCTGCATTGACGGCTTCTTGGGCAGCGGCTTGATGATTGGAACTGGCGCGCTGCAAGGCTGCTTCAAGCTCATGTACACGCGCTTGCGTCTGGTCAAAGAGGGTGCTGAGGCGCGTGATGGTGGCGCGGGCGTTGTCTCGCGCTTGCTCGGCGGCAGTGCGTTCAGCCAGGAGGGCGTGGGCGCGATCTTCGGGATAGAGGATGGCGAGGGGTTGCAGTTGGCTATCCCATTGTTGGCGGCTGGTGAGATGACGCTCGCGGCCTGCCAACTTTTGCTGCAATGTCTGCAAGGTCGCTTGTGCCGTCTCGTAGCCCTGGGTGCGCGCGTTGAGCAGCGCCAGGTTGTCCGGTGTCGGCTCCGGTTCCACAAAGCAAAGGTCAATCGCCGCGCCTTTGGGCAGTGGGAAGGGGACGCCATTGATCGCGCGCACGCTGGCGAGGGCTTGCCATCCGTCGTTTTCCAGGCGGCTGCGCTCACGGATGAGCAATTCACCGCGCGCCGCACTCTCGCGCTGGGCTTTGAGCGCGGCGTGATAGTCTGCATCAAAGGCTTTCGCGTGCATCTTCGCCTCGTCTACAGCCTGCAATGCTGCGCTTTCTGCGCGGGCCGCGGTCGCCGCTTTGCGCTCATTTTCTGTAAGCATTGTTTCTAGGCGGGCGCGCTCACGGCTGAGATGCTCGGCGCTAAGGGGTTGCCCACAATAGGGACAAGCCGGTTCACCCCCAACCTGTTCAAAGCGCGAAAGTTGTTGGCGAATCGTATTTAGCTCGTAATCGGCAATGGTTTTTTGGTGCTGCACATGACCCAATTGCTCGCTCGCAGTGGTCAAAGCGGCGTGCGTCTCTTGAACGCGCCTGAGAGCGTCGGTGACACACTGGGCGTCCTCCTCTTGTTGGTGGAGGCTGCTTTCCAGTTGTGCGCTTGCTTCGTGCCACTGCTCGCGCGTCTCGGCATAGCGTTGGATATAGGGCCAAAGCGTTTTGAGATGAACGAGTTCTTCCACTGCCCCCTGCGCCGCGCTGACCCGGCGATCCAGATCAGGGGCGAAATTCGCCAACTGCGCGTCACACTGTGCGATCTGTTGGCGCAGATTGATCATTTGGGTAAGTTGGTGGATGGGCGTAGCAAGATCGTGCAAACGTTGCAAGGCGTCACTCTGCGCGTCTTGGGCGGCATCGCGCTCCTGCTGCAAACGCGCCATCTCCTGCTGAGACTCCTCTACCAGCGGCGTAATTTCGGTGACTTTCGCCGCAAATTGAAGGGCCGCCTGGTGATGGTGGGTCGCCTCACGCTGATGCCCCACTTGCTTTTCCTGGTGGTGGAGGATGCGCCGCAGCGCGGGCAGCATAGTTTGTAACTCGGCCAGACGCAGGGCCGCGGCTTCAATCTGATCCGTATCGATGATGAGTGAGCGCATCACCTCTAGCGAGCGCCACATTTCCTCACGCTGGCGGCGCAAAATACCCCAACGCTCGGCATGCACCATCAATGCCTGCAATTGCCCCAAACGCGCTTGGGCCGCCTCGACCTGCATCTTTGACGACTCCGCCAATGCTTGCTGTGCTGCGATCTCTGCATCGCTCACGCGCGCCAGTCCTGACAATTCCTGCTTGCTGCGCTGTACGGTGAGCTTTGCCTCATTTTGGCGGTCGCGCGTTCGTTTTTCTAAAGCTTCATACCGGCTGAGATCGACAAGCTGGCTCAACAGGGCATGGCGCTCCGCTGGCTTTGCCGACAAAAGGGCATCGCCCTTGCCTTGCTCCAACAGCACTGCCATCTTGAAAGCGTCCTCGTCCAGACCAAGTTGGCGCTGCACCCACTCGGTCAAGCCCGTTTTGCTATCCGTCCCTACGATACGCTGTGGCCCTGGACGATTGCGAATTGGCGGATTTGGCCCGCTGAGATGCAACGCTTGATAGGTCGCACCACCACGCCGCGGCACAGCGCGCTGCACACGGTAACAGTCATCACCCAGCATAAAGTCAAACTCTATCGCCAGATGATCACAGCGGCGGTTGATCAACTCGTCGACATTCACTTTGCCGCCGCGATGGACGCCATAGAGGGCAAAGCTGATGGCATCAAAGACAGTGGATTTGCCCGCGCCATTTTCTCCTGTCAACATCCAAATAGGGGCGTTGTCGAAGAAGAATTCAACCTGATTACGATAGCTTAGGAAACCCTGAATTGAGACACGTTGGGGGATCATGAAAGCAACTCCTCGCTTACTGCTTCTGCCGCCAGCAATTCTTCTGCCAGTGCCGAAATCTCGTCCCACTCGGTATGTTCACCCAAATTGCGTTTGAGATAGTCGCGCACATTGCCTGCTACATCGTCAAGGCGCTGTGCGGAGAGACCGCTATCTGCCCCGGCTATGCTGCCGAGTTGTTTGAAACTGCGCGCATACCAGCGCGGAAAAATCTCTTGAATTTGCTGGCAAAGGCCATCGCGGTCATGCACGCCCGCCTGCCAATGCAAGGTGTAGTTCACCAATGCCTGCTCCGCATCGGGATATTGCTCGCGTAAGCGCGGGATCTGGGTCAGTGGGTCGGTCAACTCAATTTGGTAGATAGGGGTGGCGGGTAGGGGCAGAATTTGCGGCGCGCCACGCAAGCCTCCGCTGTCGATCTCTATCAGGACCACACTTTTAGAGTCTTTCGCCTCGCCAAAATTGAGCCGTTCGATGCTGCCCGCATAGCGCACATGCTCGGCGTCTTCCCTCGCTTTTTGTGGTGCGTGGATATGTCCATAGGCGACATAGGCCCAATGTGTCGGAATGTCGTTGGGTTCAAAGACAACATCTTCTGCCTCAGAGAGATTGTAGAGGCTGTGTGGGGTGACGCCGCGCACATGAACATGGCTGACCAAGACGGCTTGTTGCGAGACATCAAAGCCCTGTGCTGGCTCTTGCATGAGCACCACTGTGCGCGCAAATTTGTCTTGAATGGCGCGATGTTTTTCTTCAATCGAGCGGAATTGTGTGGGTTCGCCGCGCAAATAGGCGCGCACAGTGGGATAGGGCATGAGGACAAACTGCACCACTGTTCCTTCTCGATCCGCCAGCCGCAAGAGGCGCGGGTTCGGCGCAATATACAGGCGGCCCGCCCGCTGCACTTCGCCTGTGCCTTTTACGGGCATGACCAAATCAAAGGCATCGCGCAGCGTTTCAAAGAAGATTTCGTTGTCATGGTTGCCGCTGATGGCGACGATGGTGCCGCCTCGCTCTAGAAAAGGCAGAAAAATTGTGCGGATGGTGGCGAAGCCCTCGCGCAAATCTTCGACACGTTTCCGGTCAAAGAGATCGCCCGCCACCAGCATCACATCGACCTGATACTCTTCCAGATAGGCAGCGATTTGGCGCAGGCAGCGACAGATGTCCTCGTTGCGGTCAATGCGCCCCAAACGATGGTTGAGATGCCAATCGGCGGTGTGGAGGATACGCATAGCTTCAAGTCCTTTTCTGGCAGAAATGTTGGGCAGAAGTGTTCAGGGTATCGTGGATCGTACCCGCTAGTGGTCGATGATCTCCGCAAGGTCAGTATCGACAGCGTTCCTGATGGCGTTGGTGCTGCCCACCTCGCGCGGGTTCATCGCCCATGCGGGGAAGGGAACGCGGACGTGCATGGGTTCGCGGAAGTTGTCTTGGATCAGGAGCTTCTCGTTCAAGGGCAGCCGTTCTGCCTTGCGTTGTGCGCTTTGGCTCAAAAAGCGCCAGGGGGTTGTCCCTAGTTCCAGCCCACCTGTGCGCCCCAAAACGCGGATGGCGGCATTCTCGATCACCTTTTCCGAAACCTTTGACGCTTGCTGTTGTGCGCCCAAGAGGATGATCCCTTGTGAACGCATCTCCGCCGCTACCATCTCGACCAACTGTGTGATGGAGTCACGCGCGCCGCGCGGGGCAAAGCGATTCAGCTCATCCAGCGTCACCAGATAGACCAGCCCGCGCACCGCTTTTGTGCCTGTACGCGCCTCAACAAGCTGGCGCAAAATCGTCGCCACCACAAAGCGCTGCATCTCTGGTTGAGCCGCCAACGCCGAGATGTCAATAACAATCGGGTCGCTCGTATCGCTGCGTGTCACCCGCAATGGATTGCCCGCCATGTCATTGCGCCGCAAGACGCCGCCACTCTCATAGACTGTCTTGAGCAGGCGACGATAGAGCTTGCGCCAGGTTGCCCCGTGATGGCTGCGTAAGCGGCGCTCATTTTCACCAGCCCCCACTTGCCCATCCACCCACTCTAGCAAGCCTTGAAAATTCTGGGCGGGCAAAATTCCTGCTCGCAGCGACCGTGTGGCTGTGCCATCGGGCAGGATGCGCTCATCGGTGAGCAAATTCTCTATATCCAGCACCAGCGCGCCAAAGTTGACATCGTTGGCGTCGGTTTCGGCAAAGAGATAGGAGAGCAGCCCATTGGCAATCACATCGCCCAAGCTCCAGCTATAGGGCAAGAGATCATTGCCCAAACGTCCTGTGGGAATGGGGAGATTGGTATTTGACTGCTGTGCTGCCAAGTAGGTCACTTTTTCAAAAGGGGTAGGGGCTTCAATTCCCAACGCTTGCCAATCCGCCAGATGCTCTGCCGGGTTGTACTCTCGGTTTGGTTTGTCGATGTAAAAAAGGTCAAAATTTTTGACATTGAGAATGATCGGCACAATACGCAGGCGATTGGGGTCAGAGGGCCGCGCCCGTTTTTGTTCACGCGCTTTCTGCAAGAGCAAATAGTTGATATGGAGCAAGAGGCTTGACTTTGTGCCGCGACCGGCGCTGCCATTGACATTCATATGACCGCCATTGGCTCCCAGCAAATAATCCAGATCGATCAACCCTGGCCCAGCGGTGCGGTCACCCCCATTCTTGACCAATCCAACGGCCAGTGAGTTTTTGATCTCATCACCGCCATAGGCAATCTTCGCTTCTGCTTCCCCTGCCAGCAACACTTGGCTGCGCTCGCGCGGGGGTGTCAGCACAGGTGGATCGATGCGTAATACACTGGCAATGGCATAGGTTGTGCCATCCACGGTGAAGGCGGGCTGATAGGTCAGGTCGCCGTCGGCCTCAGTTGCGCCGCTGCTCATGTCGCGCTCGCGACTGCGACGGCGTACACCGTCGATGATGGCGTAATAGGTAAAGCGCCTTCCCGCGACTTCGCTTTCACAAGTCACCAACTGTGTATCTTCGACGACTACCTCTGCCGGAACCCAAAAGGCAAATTGGCTGCTCGTCGCTTCTTGCTGGGGTGGTGCGCCCACGCGCCCAATGCAAATGCGATTGTCAGCGAGGGTCACTTGTCCGCGCGGGCGCGCCCAGGTTGGCTCTGCTTCATCACCGCTAGCTTCATTCCAGTATGTCCCGTTCGTCTCGTTCATGGTTCCCTCACAAAGTGGTCATACGATAAAACATATGGATCAGCGCATCGGCATCGGAAAAGAGCGCCCCCAGGCTATGCTCTGCCTCCTGGATCGGCTGGAGGCTGACGACCGCGCGGCTATAGCTTTCGTCGCGGCAGCGATAGGAGCAGAGCAGTTGCGAAAGTTGGTCGATGTATTCCGTCCAATTTTCGCCAAGCTGTTTTTCCTTAAATGGCTCGGCAATTTCGACGCGCACAATTCCCCAATTGGGCATCTCGCCGCGCGCCCCATCTAGGCGCAGATACCATGTAATCACACTCAAATGCTCGTCGCGGAGCAGAAATGCGGGTGTACGCTGCCCAGGCGCGAGTTGGTAGAAAGTTCGCCACCCTTGATCATGCAAATAGTTCTGCGAGTGTGACTTAATCACGCCCGCCACAGGTAACAAGGCTGTGTCAAAGGCGCTCGCGCGCGGTCGCAAGCGACCATCCACCAGGGTGGGTGTATCGCCGTCGTTCATGAGGGCGCGACACTCCAGCCACAACATTTCATCATTTGAGCGATTTTGCGTTGCGACGCGCATACGCTCGAAGTCAAAGGTGTAATCGTTGGGATGAACATTCACAGGCAAAAGGCGAAAGTTGCGTTCTTGCAAGGCCGCGGCAAATTCTTCGATTTCATGCCAGGGAAATAGGTCAGCGATCAGCGTAACCACCTTTTCGACCGCGCTAAATTCGCGGCGCAACTGCCCACCTACATCGCGCATTGCCACTGCTCCAATCTCGGAGAGACGCACAGGAACGGGATACCCTTCACGGCTTTGCAGCCAGGCCACTGTGCGCCCAACATCTTTGCCGTCGATAAAACGGAGTGGACGATGCCGCCAGGGGCTCGGCATCGTCGTGCGGTGAATGTCGATGGGCTGCCACTCCTCTGCATCACACTCCAGGCTTAAATCTACTTTGTCGGGCGCGTCATCAGGCTGCGCCTCCATCGCTAAGCCATCTCCCAACAGAAGGGGCTGCGCGTCATAATTTCGCATCCGCTGTGCGCCAAAGACGGCGAGAAAGTCAATCCCCATTAACCTATCTCCTGCCGTTGAGATGTGAATGTCCGCCCGTCCAGCCTATAGTACGCAGACGCCAGCGCATGGCAGGGCGACTCACCAACATTTCATTTGCCAAGCGCCAAACCAAATTATCGTCGCCAAAATATGCGCCATAATGCCTAGCCAATTCCAGCACCAAAGGGGCCGGCATCAACAACTCGGCAGCAAAACGATTGGCTTCGACCTCCATCTGTGCCAGCGGGGGCAATTGCATGATGGAAGGGTGCGTCTCGACATAAGCAAGGGGCAGGACAATTTGGCCGTCCGGCTGGCTATCGGGGTCGCTCTCCATCTCCATCTTGGGGAAGGCATCCAACGCCTCGACAGGTGCGCCTACTGCCGCACTCAACTGAGTCAACAGCGGGCGAAAGTGGAGCAGATAATGGCCCAATTCGTGCGCTACTGAAAAGCGACGGCGCACAACGGGATCCCGCTCTTCGACAAAGATGCTGCCATCGTCGCCGACTGCATATAGGAAACCTGCCAGTGGTGATTGGCGTTCGCCTCCATCTTCATCTTGCAAGCTGCCCCGTTCTGCAAGCATCCGCGACGCGACATCGCGCGTCAGCCCAGCTACTTCGTGGCAAGTCAGGTTGAGGGCGCGGATGAGATCGTTCAGGCGTACAATGGCGCGGCGCACCGTCGGCCTGGCGACTCCTGTTTCGGCATAGAGATCGGCGATTGCCTCTTGGATGCTCATTTCGCTGCCTCATCTTCGGAGTGGCTACCGCTGGGTTTACTATCTCTGGGTTTGTGGCGCGCCTGCTGTTGGCGGCGGGTGGCAGCCAAACGCGCCACGCCCTGATTGCGCCCCATCCGCATCAGAATGGCTGTATCGCGGAAGAGATCCTGAAAGCGTCGCCCGACTTCGATGCCAAGCTGCTGCAACAAGTAGCTCACCCCCCGAACACTCAAGTCGGCGGGCAGCGGCGTGTCGCTGGTTTGGTAGTCACGCGTCGCCGCCAGTGCCTCACGTTCAACCCGCCCACGCTGCGCTGCGTCGGCATGGATGCGCGCAATGACATGGCCTACGGTTAGTGGGGGCGGCTCCGCTGCGCTCTCTGACAGTGGCGAAAGCATGTGCTTATGCAGCAATTCGCGCACCACAGCGGCATCTTGAACGTGGGCGGCTTCCTCGATCTCTGCCGCATAGACATCGTTGATTTCAAGGATCATCCGCTCTAATTCGGTGTCTATTTCTGCAAGCTGTAAAATGGCGGCGATGGTCTCAAAATCTCCGTTGTCAAGAGCAACTGTATAGCGCAGCAACATCTTTTCACGGTCAAAGTGCTTTCGGGGGTCAAGCTGGCGTTTTTGTTGCTCACTCATGGTTCTGCTTCTCCTCTCGGCCAGCTTCCTGCTCCAACCATATAGCTTTCAGCTTTTTCAACGCGCGATGAAAGCGAACGCGCGCATTGCCCTCGCTTATACCAAGTTTTTGGGCAACTTCCCTGCCGTTCATCTCGTGGAGTACGTTTAACTCAATGATTTGGCGATCAGCGGGTGGAAGTTGGGCAAGAAGGTCATCTACGCTCATTGTCCCCAAGACTTCTTGCTCTGGGCCATCCTGGTGAAGAGCCACAAGGCGGGCAAAGAGTTCTTCTTCACCGAAAGGGTTGGGGTCGTCTGAAGCGGTGAGGTCGCTGGTGACGCTTTCATGCTTATTTCGGCGAAAGAGCTTTTCGCGATGGCGTAAGACCACTTTGACGGCGATACCCCACAACCATGCACTGGGGCTGCGTTCAGGATCAAAGCGTTCTTCCGAAGCCAGTGCCTCCACCACTGCCTCATGCAATATTTCAAGCGAATGGTCGCGCCCTGGCAGAGCATTTCCAAGCCCAGCTTTATGCAAATAAACACGAATGTGGCGAAGCAATCGCGCACCCTCATTACCTGGCTCTAGGGTGGCTAAATATTGGCGCAAGGGCGTACCGTCAGCCTCATCCCCTGCGGCGTCGGATACATCTGCCGCAGCGCGACGTTCAGCAGGGTGGCTTTCGATGGACGCTCGCGCTTGTGCTCTATCCATTCATATCATCCTCTCATCGAATTGGCAGTTACTTGCGCCTATAGTGATATTCCTGCGGTGGGCGCAAAATGTTACAGGGTACGCGATTTTTGGCATGGCGAACCCCTCTTGACGGTCATCGAGCGGTAGGAGACAAGGGCCGGTAGGAGACGGGGACGCCCCTTGAAGTTACGTGCTCGGTGGAATGGCGGCGCGCCAAAAGCAAGACAGCAAGCATCCGACAGGACGCTTACGCTGTACATTGCAAGGCCGGCGGGGGATGTTTTATGTTGCATTGGAGTTTTCTGCGCCTCTCAGCCGCGCATGGACTTCCTACTTATCCGAGGAATTGTCTTGTTATCGAGTCGCGGGACAGGGTGTTGCTCTGTCTCTTTCATCATAACAAGCAATCTTCGTGGATAGACCCCAGAAAAAGCGCTATCCTCTGTACATCATTTGTAGCAAAGTTTGCCGTGAATCGTAAAGCCCTTGTCTGTGGTGCTGTATAGTTGGCTACATAGGGTAGTTGGCTATATAGGGATTGTTCATGCCCGTTTGCACAAACGAGGGCGGAGGGCTCCATACCTGGAATGGCGGGTGTGCGGCGATAGCCTGCTGGCGCAGCGGGGAAGGCAGTGGCGAGATGTGTGACGTAGTTTCAGTGGCTCGCAGGCAAAAGCTCATCGCCGCGCAGGTTCGAACAACTCTACCGGATTGCCGTCAGGGTCTTCCACTTGAATTTGCTTGCCGCCTGGACCGACTTCCATCTCATTTCTAAAGTTCACACCCTTCTGCCTAAGGTCGGCAATGCGTGCAGGCAAATCCTCCACTTGGAGAACGATCCGATTCCATCCTCCTGGCGCTTGCTGTTGTCCATTGGGCATGGGCCTTGAACCAGAAGCACCGGGACCGCTGAGAATCAGTTTGAGGTTGCTGAGTGATACCTGACCAAATGCGGGCAAATTCTGATGATCTAAATTGAAACCGAGCATTTGGGTATAGAACGCAATTGAGCGCTGAACATCTTTGACTTGATAGCGAACGCCCCAAAGACCTAAAATGAAGTTGTTTTGTGCTGTTTCCACTTAGTTAGCTCTCCTCGTTTGTCATCTTATGTTTGTCATCTTATCGCCACCGGCCCGGATATTTCCGTCACCTGTCCAGCAGTCAGGTGACGGAAATATCCACTACACTCAGTTCACTCGTAGGGCTTCGGCGCGGCCATTAAACCAATCATGGTACTCATACGCTGTGCATGTCTTGGGTCAGACGGTGCTACGGGATCGAGTCATACCCAGCCCGCCAACGACCATGGCGATCAGCCCCAGCACCACTACTCCGGCAGCACCAACTACTCCGTTGCCGGTGCCGGGTCCCCCGTTGGCGACGACCAAATTCAGACCGCCGTTGAGTACGGCGATTAGCCCCGCTACCAGGGCCACGCTGGTTCCGAGCGGGAACCCTCTGGGTGTGGAGGCGCTGCCGAGACGACTGGCCGGGCGGGCCAAAGCCAGCCCGCCGATAACCACACCGACCAGCGCCAGCACAGCGGCCAGGGTCGCCCAAAGTCGCCGGGAGGTTAAGCCGGAAACCGTAGTGGCGGCTGGCTCGGAAAGGTGCGCGGCCACCAGTACGGCATACACAAGCCCTGCGAATAGGATGATCGCAGCCAGGGCGGCGAGAATAAGAGTGAAGGTTCGTTTCATGGATTTTGTTCCTTTCATAGGATTTCTCTCAGTTCGTCGATGACAGGTTGAGATGCGCCAACTTGTCCGGGTTTACGATAGTACGCATGGTACGGATAAAATCGCCTTCCACTTCCAACATGAGGAGACTGGCGATTTGCCCCTTGACCCGCACCAGCACAGCGGCAAGGCCGTTCGCCTCGATCACTTCGGCGGTCATGCCTTCTGGCGTGCGCGATAGATGGCGAATAATGCCGCGTGCCACCTTATCGCGTCCTTGAACTGGCTGGCTTGCCGACACCGAGACCTTGCCGCCGCCATCTATCCACGCCGTGACATCCTCTGCCAGCAAATTCATCAGGCCGTCTATGTCTCCGGCAATGCAGGCTTCCAGGAATCGACCAACCATTTTTGCGTGCGCTTCTGGCGAGGCAGGAAAGCGCGGACGATTGTTGCTGATGTGCTTTTTTGCGCGACTGAAGAGTTGGCGGCAAGCGACTTCGTCGCGTCCAGTAATCTGCGCAATTTCGGCATACTCGTAGTCAAAAACTTCCCTCAGCAGGAACACGGCACGTTCCAGCGGGGAGAGGCTTTCGAGCAACACAAGAAAAGCCATCGAGATCGATTCTTCGTCCATGATCTGGTGCAGCGGCGACATCAGTGCTGCGCCATCACTCGTAATGAGCGGCTCTGGCAGCCAGGGGCCGACGTAGTTTTCTCGCTGCACCTGCGCCGATCGTAGATGGTCAATGCATAGATGATGCACAATGGTCGTCAGAAAACTCTTGAGCGTGCGAATCGACTCCGGTGGCGTGGCGCGATAGCGCAGATACGCCTCCTGCACAATGTCTTCCGCCTCCATCGGTCTGCCCAACATGCGATAGGCTATGGCGAACAACAGCGAGCGGTATTCTTCAAATGGATCACTCTGCACAGTCTCTCCTTTCAAATGCGGGATGTCATCTCAATTTGGAGGTAAGACGGATTATGAGCGCGTTTTGTGACATGGCAGGGAAACTAGAGATTGATTGCGGCATATATTCTTGACGACTACTCAGTTCATGATATATCTTACATTAACTGAATATCTGTTCATATATGAGAAGAAAGTGAGATGATGGACGATCGACACGATGCAGTTCTCAATGCTGACGCACTGCCAGAGGATCTCCTGGCAGATGTCGTCGAGGTTTTCAAAGCGCTCAGCGATACCACTAGAGCGCAGCTCATTTATTTGCTCACCCGTCGCGAATATAACGTCAACGAGATCAGCCGCTATGTCTCGGTTTCGCCGTCTGCCGTCTCCCACCATCTGGCCAAATTGCGAGCTGCGCGCTTGGTGCGCACACGTCGGGAAGGCAATCAAATCTACTACTCCATTGATGATGTACATGTAGGCGCTCTCTTCCGAGAGGCGCTCTTCCACCTAGATCACGTCCGGCGCCACCTGTCTGATCCTACTCAGCCAGCGGAAGCACAACTCTTCGCATCGAATTCATAGAAAATGGGGTACAGCAATGACGATTAGGAATAACGGTCAGGCCCATCCCCATCTCCATCCGCATGATGATCACGGCGATCAGGGTCATCATGCCAAGCATGACCACGATCACGGACATGATCACGGTCATAGCCACAGCCATGATGATCCTGATCACCACGGCAGTGGGATATGGGGCTGGATTAGCACGATCTTTCATCTTCACGGTCACAGCCATCAACATGATGCGCTGGTCACTGATTCTGCCTTTGCTGCCAACGAGGAAGGCATTCGTGCCGTTTGGATTGCGTTAGCAGCGCTAGCGGCTACCGCAATCCTGCAGATCATTATCTTCTGGTGGAGTGGTAGTATTGCGCTCTTTGCCGACACTGTACACAATATTGGTGACGGTCTCAATTCGATACCCCTGCTCATCGCCTTTTACCTTGCGCGTCGCGTAGCAACGCGGCGTTATACCTATGGCTTTAGCCGCGCTGAAGATGTCGCAGGGATTTTCATTGTGCTCTCGATTGCCTTTAGCGCCGGTATTATCTTTTGGGAATCTTTCCAGAAGCTCATTGACCCTGAACCCCTTACCAGCCTAGGCTGGGTGGCGCTAGCCGCAGTTGTTGGTTTTCTAGGCAATGAAACTGTAGCATGGTTTCAGATCCGCGTGGGGCGGCGTATTGGCTCGGCAGCTATGGTGGCAGATGGCATGCACGCCCGTACTGACGGTTTGACTTCGCTCGCAGTGTTAATTGCGGTGGCTGGCTCTTGGCTTGGCTATCCGATTGTCGATCCCATCATTGGCATGTTGATCGGCATCGCTATTCTGTTTATCACTTGGGATGCTACCAAGACCATGTGGTACCGGCTGATGGACGCCATCGAACCAGAGCATTTAGAGCGGGCAGAGGCGGTGATTCTACAACAGGGTGAGGTGAAGAAGTTAGAATGGCTGCGGATGCGCTGGATGGGTCATCGCCTGCACGCAGATATCGGCATTGCTGTAGACCCGCACCTGACGACCGAGGAGAGCCACCATATTGCCGAGCATCTGCGCCACGACCTCTTTCATGCATTGCCTTACCTCTCTGAGGTGTTGGTGCATGTAGATCCATGGAGCCCCCAGTATGAGGAACACCACCAGCTAACAGCCCATCATGAGGTGCAACTAGTTTCAGTACAGGTAAGTTAGGCGAGCAGTATGATTATTGACCTTCCGGCGGCAGCCTCGGTAATGGCGATTGCCGCGCATCCTGATGATATTGAGAGTTGGTGTGATCGAAAGGCCCATTACGAATTTCAAAATTCGCGCTCCCAATCCCCACTTGTACTGTAACCGCGCCCGATCTCGTCCATCTATGGTACGCAAATCGAAAACGAGGGTAGAAAGACAATGAGGATAACAACATCAACTAGCGCACACGCACAGGAAATTCACCGGTCAGCGCGGCAATGGTGCGTTCCAATGCCAAGCGCCCCGGCTCGCTAATGGGGTCTTTGTGGTGATGATCCATCTGTTTGCGGATGAACTCTTCAAGGTGCTGAGCAAGATCATCCCACACCTGCTGCTGTATCCTGAGCAGTGTAGCGCGCTGTGTGGCATTGGCAAGGTAGGTAATCTGGTTGAAGTGGGGGAGACAAAGGCCACCGGCTTTTTGCAGTGGTGCTGCGAATTCGTCAAGATGCTTGAGCAGCATTTCGAGTCCACGCACTTCTTCAGCGGATTGGCGTACACATGCAGGACAGGGGGCAACATAGGGAGACAGCGTGGATTGGACAAGTGGCACCTTGCTGCTTGCCCATAGCTGTCGTATGCGCCCCCAGCCTGAGGGCAACCCCTCCGAAGCAGTGGCTATTTCGGGCAAACGCCGAGTTGCAGCCAACAGCGACGCCCGTTCAATCACCGCTGCCGCCAAACGCTGGCCCCCAAAGGTGAGAAGCTGACGGCTGTGACGTCCACAAAAGCCGAGGGACGCGTTAAGCATGTTGTGCAGATTGAAGTCGGTCGACGATTCCCACAATAGCGTGTCCAGGTATGTCTCAACGGCAGCTTCGCACAGCGCGCAGATTGGACAGCCTGGCTTGACGATGTGCAACTGCAACTGCTGGTAGGTGGCGGTTGTGTCTGACATGGACGCCGGCTCCCTGGGACAGCCAAACGGATCGGGACGAGGGCGGGCTGTGTGAACCGTCCCCTTTCATTATCGCGCCAAATGCCTCAGATCCGTGAGTCGTCTGTGTTGACGTGCAAACACAACTGCATATCGCCCTTGGGCATGAGTGCCACTGATCTGGGCTACGGAGCCAGGGGTAGGCATACGCGAGAGCATGACTACTCCGGCTCATTGTGTACCATATGAGCTGGTGGCTAATCAAGCAAAAAGGGGCAAGATGCCACACGGCACCTTGCCCCCTCAAACAGTTACCCATCTAGTTCGAGGCCAGAGATACTTCTCAATCGCCCCAACAAGCGTTCCATATCCTGTGGCAGGCGGGCCACAAACATTTGTGAAAACCAGGTGGTCGAATCAGGACAAACCGGCTCAAGACCCGTGATCTCATTGATGCGGCCGCGCGTTTGGCTAGCGAGTGATGACAGGCAGCGCGTACAGTATGCCAGTTGTGCTCGCGCTGGAAGCGAATGGCAGCCCCCACGCTGATGTAGGCGGAGGGATCCATCGTCCCTGTCCAGTTGAAGTTGTCAAGGAACTTGGACTGCTCATCATGTGGACGTGACCAGCCGTGTGAAACGACCAGCGGCTCCAACTCATCCTCGTAATCGATTCTAGCGAGCATCCTGCCCTGTTCAGCAACGGTATCTCCATCAGGTTGACAGCGGAGTGCTCGTGCCAGTATGCTCTTATCTACGGTTCGCGTTCCGTTCCTCTTGCGTAGGCCTGTCCATCATGCCAGAGTTGCAGATCCAGCTGTTGGGCCACTTCCGTATTCTCTACAACGATGAACAGGTGACGGCGCTTTACCCGCCGCGCTTACAATCGCTGCTGGCCCTTCTGGCGCTGCATCGTGACACCTTGCCCAGCCGCCAGTACGTCGCCTCTCTCCTCTGGCCCCAAATAAGTGAGCAAGCGGCACTCACGCAGTTGGACTCCCTCTATCAGGAACTGATCCAGGTGCTGCCTGCTGCCGGGCAGTGGCTACGGCTGACGCCGGACTCCTGGCAGTGGCAGCCGGATGTTCAGTTTCACCTCGACGTGACGAACTTTGAGCAGGGAATCGAGCAGGCTCAAGCTGCTATCGACCTAACGCAGGCGCGCGCGACCTGGGAAGAAGCGATCCGTCTGTACACGGGCGACTTACTGCCTGCTTGCCAAGACTTGTGGCTCGCGGCGCCACGCGAACGGCTGCGCCAGCAGTGGTTGGACGGTTTGCGCCAGTTGGTTGGCCTGGTGGAAGGTCAAGGCGATTATCTGGCGGCTGTCACCTATGCGCGCCGTCTCTGGCAGCAGGGTGTCCTGGCGGAAGTGGAAGTACAAAGGCTGGTGCATCTGCATGTTCTGAACGGTGAGCGCGCCGGTGCCTTGCGGGTACTCCGGCGCAGCCTGGAAGCCGCGGCGCGCGGGCAAGGGGGGCTGGTGCTGATCGAAGGCTCAGCTGGCATCGGCAAGACCTCGTTGGCGTTGGCCTGCGGTCAACAGGCGCAGGCACTGGGGGCTGTCTTTACCACTGGTCATTGCTATGAACGAGGGGTGCTGCCGCCCTTTTTGCCCTGGCAGGAGCTGTTGACCGAGATCGAGGCCGAAGTGAGTGTGGAACTTGATTCACTGCCTGCGCCCTTTGGCAGCGCGCCGGCCGTACACTCCGCCTATCTACTCCTGCGCGCCGTCAACGCATGGCTGCGCAGCGCTGCGGCGGCTCGGCCTCTCGTCCTGCTTCTGGACGACCTACACTGGGCAGACGCTGATACGCTCGACCTGCTGGACTTTGTGACGCGCCAAGTGGACGAAGTATCGATCCTGGTCATCGCCACCTATCGTTCCGAGGAACTCCACAGCGACCACCCACTCTATGACCTACTGCCCAGCCTGCAGCGCAATCGCCCGCTGGCGGTGATCCGGCTGTCACCGCTCAATGAAAATGACACGGTACGGCTGGTGGAAGCCTATCACGGGCCGTGTAGCCCGCGTTTGGCACGCTATCTTCACGGGCGCTCCGAAGGCCATCCCCTCTTTTTGGTCGAACTTCTCAACGACCTCGTGGACCAGAAGTTACTCACCCAGGATGCGCTCGGTCGCTGGTCTCCACCGGCACAGCCTGTACCCATCCCGCCCTTCTTACAGCAAGTGATTTCGGCGCGTGTGGCGCGGCTGGATGCAAAAGCAGACGCGTTTTTGGCAGTTGCCTCTGTGGTTGGTGAACACTGGGACCTGGCAGTCGTCGAGGGGGTGCTGTCATGGCCGGAAGATACGCTGCTCGCTGTGCTGGATCAGGTGCTGGCGGCGCACCTGGTGGCGGTGGTTGATGAGCGCAGGGAACGCTATCGCTTTCGTCACGGCCTCATCCGCGAAGTACTCTACCATCGCCAAGTAGGACGACGGCGCAAGCGACTCCACGCCTATATCGCTCTCCTGCTCGAAGCGCGCACGCCCCCAGATGCCGGCCTGGCGCATCACGAGCAACTAGCCGAATTGGCCTATCACTTCTATACCGGCGAAGAGTGGCCCAAGGCGCTCCACTATAACCGGGCGGCGGGCGACGCCGCCGGGCCGCGCTACGCTGTGCAGAGCGCCCTGCAATTTTATGCCCAGGCGCTCGACGCCGCACACAATATAGCAACGGCAGTCGACGCGGAATTGCTGCTCTCGCTTTATGAACGGCTGGGCGAGGGGTATGCTGTGCTCAACCATAAAGACCAGGCGCAAGTTGCCTTCACCCACATGCTCGAGGCCGCCCGCAGCACCGGCGACCACCAGGCCGAGAGCCGGGCGTTGTGCCAGTTGAGCATTCTCCAGGGTTGGCTCAACCGTCTCGATCAAGCACGCAGCACCGGGAACATGGCGTTGCACATCGCCCAACAAGCCGGCGATGCCCAGGTGTTAGCGCTGGCGCACTTCAATTTGGGCCATTTGGATGTAATCACGGGCGATCTGGCGCCCGCGCGCCGTCACCTCGAGCAGGCCGTTCAACTGGCGCGCAGCGCCGATGTGCCCAGTGTGCTGGCCCGCAGCCTGCAAAATTTGGCCTATGCGGCGACTTTTACAGGACGATATGCCGAAGCTCAAGACTTCGCCAGTGCTGCCGAAGAGACGGCCAAGAGCAGCGGCAATGCATTGGCCGTGAGCGGAGCATGTTTTGCCCTGGGCATGACCCAGGTGGAATTGGGTCACTACGCTCAAGCGCGCGGCACCTTGCACGCCGGCTTGGAGCACGCCGAAGAGTCGGGCGAAAGCCACTACCTCGCCAAGTTGCTGAACACATTGGGCTTCCTCTACCAGGAATTGGGCGACGCTGAATCGGCGCTGCATTGGGACAAGCAGGCGCTGTCTGCCTGCCGCCGCGCCGGTATCGACCGCAACTGGGAGGCTGAGTGTTATACCTTGCTCAATCTGGCGGACGATGAACTGCTGATGGGGCGCTTACAGGCTGCAAATAGCTACCGGCAGGAGGTCGAGGCGATTCTGGATCGTGTGCAGATGAGCCGCTATCGCGTTCTCAACCGCTACCATCTGGTCTGCGCCGAACTCGCACTGGCGCAGGGCGATGCGGATGCTGCCCTACAAAGTACAGCCGAAGCAGGCAGCCTGGCCCAGACCAAAGGGATGACCAAGAACAGCGCCAAGAGTTTGCTCCTGGCGGGTCAGGCATTACTCCGCCTGGGTCGCCTTGAGGAGGCCGCGCAATGTCTTGAAGAGGCCGTGACCCTGGCGGATAGCCTCGATCATGGTTCGCTGCGCTGGAAGACGCGGCTGCGCTTAGCGGAAGCCTATGTGCTCTTGGGTCGTCCCAACGTCGAACCGCTCCACCAGGCCCTAGAAGGGGTCACCGGCCTTGCAGAGAGCCTGGACGACGAACCGTTGCGCGCCGCCTTTTTGGCTTCACCACTGGTGGTGGAACTCAGGAGCAATGCCCGAACCTCGGCGGCTTTGGCCGCAACGACAACATCCGCACCGGCCCCGGCGAGCAACTATCCCGCAGGTCTCAGTGCGCGCGAGGTAGAGGTACTGCGGTTGGTCGCGCAGGGAGCGACCAACCGCCAGATCGCTGCAGCCCTCATCATCAGTGTCAAGACGGTCAACTCCCACATAACTAATATCCTCAATAAGATCGGCTGCGACAACCGCACAGCCGCCACCGCTTTTGCCATCCAGCATGGCCTCCTGCACTAGCTGCAAACTCCAAACGCTCAAGCCATCGGTAATGTTACCGATAGCTCCCGCATCTGCGCTCCCGCGCCGGTCACCGATCAATCGGCATTCTTCCCGATGCGGACAAATAGACAACGCCCTACAATGGGCACAATACAGGGATCGAGGAACTCCTATGCCACACGAACTATACAGCAGCCTCGATGAGATGTTGGCACCTGCCACCTTGAGCAAATTGGAAGGTAGGCCCATCCATTACGTGCGCTGCCTGCCCTTCAAGTCGGAAGATTCGCTGTCGGGCAACCGCTTTCTCAAGGTTGTCACGGATGACAGCATGAGTCCCCAGTACGTCGTCAAGCGCATGTCCCTGGCATGGGACTGGCTCATGCGCGCCACTGAGGACGAGCACTGCCGGTCGGTACGCCTTTGGGAGGCAGGCCTGCTTGACCGCCTGCCCCCCACCATTGACCATGCGATTGTCGCCTGTTCAAAGGATGGGGAAGGGTGGGCCATTTTGATGCGTGATGTCGGTGCAGGACTCGTCCCCCCTGCGCGTTACAGCCAGGGGTTGAACGAGCAGTTGCTGACCGCACAGGCCCAACTACATGCGGCGTTCTGGCAGTCGCCGGAACTGGACGACCCGGCGTTGGGGCTGAGCAGCTTTCGGCACACTTATACAATGCTCTCACCGCAGACGGGCTACCGCGAAGCTGACGTGCCAGACATCATTCCGAGGCAGATTCCAGAGGGGTGGGAGTTATTTAGGACGCTAGTGGCTGAGGATGTAGCCGCGATTGTCACAAGTCTGGTTGAAGAACCGCAGCCGCTGTGCGATGCGCTAGCGCGTTATCCACGCACGCTGGTGCATGGCGACTGGCGGCAGCCAAACCTGGGACGGCTGCCGGGTGAGCCGCAGCGGACGGTTTTGCTGGATTGGCAATTTGCGACGGCAGGACCGCCTGCAATCGATCTCGCGCGTTACTTGTCGGAAAACGCGCCGTACCTGCCCGTCGATAGAGATGAGTCGATTGAGTTCTACCGGCGACAACTTGTGAAGGAGCTTGGCGACAACTATGACGAAAGTTGGTGGCAGCCTCAACTCGAACTCAGCCTGTTGGGCGGCTTCCTGCAGAGTGGTTGGGGCGACGCACTCGGGTCAATCGGTCGGTGGGGGGAATTGCCGCAAGAATTAGGTGGCCCTGGCTACTGGCTCAACAGCCTTGCCTGGTGGTCCGAACAGACCCTGCGCGCCGTGAAATGGTTGTAGTAGATGGTCACGTTTGCATAATAGATTGCAAGAAGGAGACAACAGAATGTCAATTACCACCAAGCTCGGAAGAGTGATGTCAAAGGTCGCCAGAGACAGGCCGAATTCACGCCGGAAGTTTTTGACCACTATCGGCGCCTGGTCTGGTATCGCCCTGCTGTCCGCTTGTACGGCGGATATGCTCGTCATCCAACCAGAGACAACTGCCCAGGATGGGCAAGGAGAAACTAGCTTGAACGCACAAACATCCAAGACCTACGAACTAGACGGGAGTTTGTTGGAAGCCTGCTCTTGTGGAGGGCCATGCCCCTGCTGGGTCGGTGATGACCCGGATGGAGGGGCCTGTGACGCCTTCAACGCCTACCACATCGAAAGCGGCCAGATCAATGGGGTCAATGTCTCTGGTCTGACCTTTTTGCGCATCGTCCAGATTCCCGGCAATGTATTGGCTGGCAACTGGCGCGAAATCCTCTACGTTGACGACCGCGCGACCCCACCGCAGCATCAGGCCATCGTGGACGCCTTCACCGGCAATCTCGGCGGCCCCCTGGCTGATCTCGCCGGTCTGGTCGGCGAGCGCGTGGCGGTCTACTCCGCAGCGATTGACCATCGCGTTGAAGGCGGCAAGGGGACGTTGAGTATGGGCGAACTGTTGTACTCAGAAATGTCGCCCTATACCGACGCGGTGGGACGTCCCACCAAACTGGTGGACACCGTCTTCACCACCATCCCTGGCTCTGCGGCCATTGCCGCCAAAGCTTCGATCCATCGTGTGCAGGTGCCCGATCATGGCATGGTCTGGGAGTTCACCGGACGCAACGCCATCCAGGGTGACTTTCACTTCGAGGCCTAAGTAAGTATCCCGATCCCCGGTCCGCCCATTGCTTCGGTGAGTGAGGGGCGGGCTGGGAGCCACTTGGCAACAGATGCCCCGTTGAGCAAAGGATTGTCAATGATGATGCAACCGTTCCGCGTTCTAGATAGGCGGGCTTGGTATCAACTTGCCATCGGCGGCCTCGTCTTTTTGGCCTGGCTTGTGCTCGTCGTGTGGGGGGCATCGCCTTTCGCCGAGTACCTTTCGCACGAGCCGATTGGTGAAAGCGGTCTTGTGGCAAGTTATGTGCTGGTTTTTATGGCGGGCTGGGTCTTAATGACCGTGGTCATGATGCTGCCCAGCAGCCTTCCGCTGATTGACCTCTTTTTACGCATGATCGCCCGCCGGAAAGACCATAGTAAGCTCGTCAGCTTACTCATTCTGGGCTATCTGAGCATGTGGACGGTGTTCGGCCTGCTGGCGTATATCGGCGATAGCGTTGTACATGGGGTTGTCGAGCGTAACTTCGCCGTATCCGCCAATGCCATTGCCGCTGTGCTGCTGTTGGTGGCGGGGAGCTACCAGTTCCTGCCTTTAAAGCATATCTGCCTGGACAAGTGCCGCACTCCGTATACCTTTCTGGTGGAAAACTGGACGGGCAAGCGCGCTGCCGTAGACGCCTTCCGCCTGGGGGTGCGTCACGGCCTCTTTTGTGTCGGCTGCTGCTGGACGCTAATGCTGCTCATGTTTGCGCTGGGTGGCGCTAATCTGGGCTGGATGATGGCGCTCGGTGCGCTGATGGCAGTAGAACGAGTCAGCCCGTGGGGGCGATGGCTGACCGCTCCGCTGGGCGTTGCCCTGATGGCGTGGGCAGTGTTGCTGTGGATAGGCATCGGATGAACCGGATATTTCTACATGGGAGGAAGCTGCTGGAACCGCGCGGGCGTAAAAACGCTAATTGAACCCAATGTACCTATAACTGGCGCGAGTCGATAATCATTGCTGTTCGTTCACATAAGGGAGGAAACACCATGCACGAACCAAAGGAAAGCTTACCTGTTAAGTTGGAGGGACCGGGCACCGCATTACGCACAAAAGGCGGCTGGGGCAAGATGTCGGCTGCCTACGCCGAGCTTCCGGCGGGAACCGATCTGCGCCCACTGCTGAAAGGACTGGCAAATGATGCTTGCCAGTGCCCGCACTGGGGTTATGTCTTGAAAGGGAGCATCCATGTTCGTTACACCGATGATAGCGAAGAGGTGATCAATGCAGGCGAGATTTTCTATCTGCCGCCAGGACATACGGTGTGGCTTGAAGAGGAGTGCGCCTTTGTGGAGTTTAGCCCTACCGAGGAGTACGATGAAGTGCTAACTCATGTCCTGCAGAAGGCCAGTGAGATAGCCTAGCGATTGCTAACTTGTTCCCGTTCAGTCACAAGGGTGCGCTGCTAAAGGGGTAGGATCTGAGTATGCCGTTACCTAATGAGGCCTTCAACACTTGAGGCTTTTATATTGCCTTATACGTAAGCTGCCAACGAAGGGGTTTGCCGAACAAGCGTTGGGCCAGAGTGGGCACCGGCTGACAGTCATCGACGTTATCCGGTGTGTGTATCTTGCATAGTCTGCTCAATGACATGCAAGAAGGGGCGAGCTGGACCTGACTGACTGCGTGCAGCCTGGGTGTAGTACAACAAGGGCACGACCGCGAGTGTTCACGGTTTTAACCAACTCAAGTTGCTACCTTTGAAATTTTCGTAATAGCATCAAGGTCTACAATGAGAATCAGCCATTTATCGGAGTAAAACCGCCGATTTTCGACTGTTTTGTGGTCAAGAATCACGTATAAGGCCCAAAGGTAGCAACTGGAGATAAGTAATCCAAGTGGCTACCTTATGATACGTGACAAATGATGATATGTGACAAGTTCGAGGCTCTCTTCTCCGTGGGATGTCAAGGGTAGCAGCTTGAGTTAATCAGTAAACCGTCCGGGCTTGGCAAGGCACTATTGCGTATCGGAACGACGAACGTCGGACTCGGATCCGTCGTTCTATTGCCTCACCCCCCACTCTTTTTCAGCGAGCTGAGGTTTGACTGGCACACGAGCGGGCAGACCCGTCTCCTGCAGGATGGGCAATTGGTTGGTTCCCAGAATGCCATAGCGCCTTCGGTCTGGGTCGCTGTGGATTCCTCCGTGCTTGCTGGCACCAATGACCGTGTTTGCCTGCCGACTGGCAACGGCATGGACATCCGCAAACATTGCGCAAGCGTATAGCCTCTATGTTGGTGCTCAAGTCCGGCGAATGATGAAGGATATAGACTCACATCTTACAGTCATGGACAAGAAAGGAACAATCTCATGGCCAAATCAACGCAGGTAGTACGGACAACCGCATCAATTTGGTGTTGGCCTCGACTCTGAATTCGACAGTTTGTGGGAAGTACCTTGTGAGGCCGAGCCTTTCTGTCTTATTCCGTACTGGACAAACATTCTAAACCAGTTGGCGGGTGCCCACTGGGCGTGGTTCGAGGGACAGTTGTACGACTGAGAGATGGTAAGCTGGCAGAGCGTCCAGTCCGTGCAATTTTTCCCATGGCGGAGTAACTATTGCAAAGACTCTTCAATTTTGCAGGAGGAAACCATGCGTGACTTCGCCGTTTCGGCGGATGGGGTGCTTATCAACTATGAAATGCAAGAACAGAGATTGCCCGCGCTTCTCTTTGTTCATGGTTGGTCTTGCGACCTCAACTATTGGCAAAAGCAGTTCGTTTATTTTGCTTCGCGATATACGGTAGTCGCCATTGATTTGGGTGGTCATGGTGACTCTGGTCTGAATCGAGATCGTTGGACAATGCCCCTGCAGAACTGGGCCAACATTTTGAACCAGTTGACGATTCGATTTGAGCAACGTTTTCCGATTTGATAGTCAATCTACCCCTGTTAATAACATAGGAGGCGAATATGCTCATGGAAAAGACCTTTGACACTGGAACGGTAGCAATTCACTATGTGGAAGGACCGCCCAGCGGAAAGCCATTGGTTCTGCTCCATGGCGTTACGACGTGGTGGCAGACCTTTCTACCGATTCTGCCCCACTTTGTGATTCGTTACCATACCTATGCCCTTGACTTGCGCGGGCATGGCGGATCGGGGCGCACGCCGGGTGCCTATTCAATCAGTAACGATGTAGCCGATGTGGTCGCATTTCTGCGTGACTGCGTGCAAGAGCCCGCTGTGCTGCTGGGATGGTCTCTGGGCTCGATGGTGGCGATGTTTGTGGCTGCCGCCGCGCCTGAGTTAGTGCGCGCAGTCGTGCTGGATGACCCTCCCCTGGCGATGCTGACCGACGATGACTCAAGCCTAGCCGGCGTCTACGAATGGTTTGGCCCGATGCGCGATCTGCTGACGCGGGATGGGTCAGCAGACGACAGGCTCGCCGCCATAACTGCGCTCAATCCGGAGGACGATGATGTGCAGAATCGCCGCCGTCTCAAAATGTACAGTGGTTTCGACCCGGAACACCTGACGCTTCTCATTGAGAGAAAGCGATTTGATCAGAAGCGCCTTGAAGAGGTATTGCCCAGGATTACCTGTCCTGTACTCTTGGTACAGGCCGATGTGAGCGTGGGAGGTGTGTTGGATGACCAGACCGTACAGGCGGCGCTACCGATGCTGGCAGACTGTGCGCTCGTGCGGATGCAAGGCGTGGGCCATGACCTTCATGTCGAGCAGCCAGCCAGCTTTTCCCGTATCGTGATGGACTTCCTAGAGTCGCTGTGAAAGCCACATAGAAATGCTGAGGTGGCGGTAAATGATAACTTCTCTACCGTAACCACCACTAGAAGATCTGTTGCCTGCAACAAAAATGTTGTCTAGCGTTGGTTTTTTTTCAGTTGCTATCGCAACCCCAGCTAGGGCGATCTATTTCCACGACCCTAATTGCAGCTCCGGCTGGCTTCGGCAAGACCACGCTGCTGAGCGCGTGGCGCGCGCGAAGGAGGCGGGTGGCGTGCTGCCACTTGCCTGGTGTCGCTCGACAGCATGGATAATGACCCGTTTCAATTCTGGACTTATGTTATTGCCGCCATTGACACGCTTGCACCTGGCATCGGTGCGACCCCTCTTACTCTGCTTCAATCGCCGCAGCCGCCGATAGAACATATCCCGACGAGCGTGATCAATGCCTTCAGCATTCTGCCACTGGGCGATACTGTCCTCGTTCTTGATCAAGCCTACAGATACTTCTCAATGGCTCCCAGCAGCCGCTCCATGTCTTCGGGAGTGTTGTAGGCTTGCACCGAGATGCGGATGAGGGGTTCATCATTCCACAATGGCAGCGGAACCTCGATCTTGAACTCAGGCCAGAGGACTTCCTGTAACTTCTCGCGGGTCTCCTTGGGCAGGCGCGCCACGAACATCTGCGAGAACCATTCTGTCGAATCGGGGCAGACTGGCTCAAGCCCTGTCATCTCATTGATGCGGTCGCGCGTCTGGCTGGCAAGAGCATGGCAGGCAGCACGGACTGCGGGCCAGTTATTCTCGCGTTGAAAACGGACTGCGGCTCCAACGCTGATGTAAGCCGAGGGATCCATCGTTCCCGTCCAATTGAAATTGTCCAAGAATTTGGATTGTTCATCATGCGAACGTGACCAACCATGGGATACGACCAGAGGCTCTAACTCGTTTTCACGCCCTGGTGCGGCATAAAGAAATGCGGAACCCTTCGGGGCAGTCAACCATTTGTGCGCATTCCCCGTATAGTAATCAACACCCATTGCGGTGAGGTCAATGTCGATCTGTCCCGGTGCATGTGCACCGTCGATGACGGTGAGGATGCCAGATTCTTTGGCACGTTTGCAAATGAGCTCTGCCGGAAAAATAAGGGCGGTAGGTGAGGTGATGTGCGAGAAGGTGATCACTTTGGTGCGCGGCGTTATCCCTTCCCAAAAGCGATCCACGAACTCTTCGGGCGTAGTCATGGGAAAGGGCATGGGGTGGTTGATGTACTTCACGCCACGCTTTTCAAAGTTAAAACGCCATGTATTGTTGACCGCACCATACTCATGATCAGTGGTGAGGATTTCGTCTCCTGGTTCAAGTTGCAGCGAACGAGCCACGACATTGATGCCATAGGTCGCGTTCGGGACAAAGACAAGCTGTTCTACCGGAGTGTTAAGGTAGTCGGCAAGTTCCTGCTTCGATTCAAGCATCAAGTCCTGGGTGCGACGACCAATGAAGTCAACGGGGTCGCCCTCTAACTCGCGCTGCCACCGTTGGTATTCTTCAAAGACAGGCCGCGGACAAGCGCCAAAGCTGCCATGATTGAGGAAGACGATGTCCTCCTTGAGCATGAACTGGCTGGCAAGTTCAGGGAGAGGCAGGGTAAGCGAAGGTTTGGTTTGAGTAGCCATAGGAAGCAGATTGTTGGTCTTCTAGTTGGGCGGTAAAGCAAGGTTTTAGTTATTAGAAATCGCATGAGCCATAAGGCTGGCACACACTTTAGTCGTTAAAGTGTACTTTACACATGACACAAATTGTCGAATATCCCCTCTCCGCGTGAGCAAAAATCTGTTCTGGGATAGGTGGAGTATCGGCCAGCTTTTTGGTGCTATTCTATAGTTAGTCACTACTATCATAAGCTATTTTACCCCAGAACAGTGCGCGGCGCATATAGGTCATTGTACGATGCATTGCACAATAGGATGTGTAATGCACATTAAGGCGCGTCAGGTGGAAAACCGCTGAAAGCTAATCGGACAGTAGAAGATAGAATCGCTAATAGCCTAGATCGTGCGCTTTGGAGACTCTATGTTCATCCCCTCACCAGCTTTGGCTCAAGATGCGACGCTTCTCCTGCACGTCAAGCACCTCTTTGCAGGACTCCCAGTCAATCGGCTCCACATTTGTATAGCGCAAGTCGAAGGGATGGCTTTGTGGAATCGCATTGATTACCTTCTGTGCCTCAACCTGCTCGCCTAGCGCCACTTTGACCCAGGCATCCTCTAGCACATCAGGTACTTGCCCAAACAACTCGAAAATGTCCTGCAAACGCGAGGAGAGCAACTCATGTACGCGATCTTCGACCGAATCTTTATAGCGCATATTGTAAATCTGCACTCGGCTGTGTGCCTGTCCAATACGCTGGATGCGTCCCTTACGCTGCTCAAGCCGCGTTGGATTCCAGGGCAAGTCCAAGTTGATCAGACGCGCCAATCGCTGCAAGTTCAATCCTTCCGATGCAGCATCTGTACCCAGCAGCAAACGCAATTCTCCTTGCCGCACCATCTGTTTCAACTGCTCACGCGAGGTTGGTCGCCATTCTCCACCCCGCATGATGCCTGAAGTGCTGGGGCCGGAGTAAAGACCGATCAGTTCATTTGGGAATTCTTTGGTCAACTGCTGCGCCAGCCACCAGACCGAATCGCGATACTGGCTAAAGATGATGCAGCCAAGCTCCAGCCAGCCAAGCTCACGCAGGCACTTCACCACCACTGCGTATTTGGGGTCACTGTCCTTGCTTGCTTCCAGCGCCGCGATCACTCGTTGCAGCAATTCTCGTTCGTCAGAAAGCAATGTTTTGCTTTTTTGAGCCTCGTTGGATGTTAAAGCGTCCCCTGGCTCCAACTCAAGTTCATCGTCATCATCGTCCTCAACGTACTCCCACTCGTTCAGCATCTTTGGGCTGTGTTCTGACCCGCATAGAGCGTGCTGCCGATGCGGCGCAGCAGCAGTGTCTTGAGGAAGCCACCACTCTGCAATCGTTTTGCCAGTAGTTGGCAAAATTCCTCGGCCAAACGATAGGCATCGCCAAAGTAACCATCGAGGGGGATGGCATCCCGTTCATTCTCGCCCAACAACTCGACTTCGATGCGCTTGAGCAGTGGTTCATTGGTGGTTGGGTCAATTTGATTTTCGAGCTGATGACGCGTGCGCCGGATGATCCGCCGGATAAATGGGTTATGTTCGGCAACCAATTGGGGAAAGAGGAGATTCATGCGCTCTAACGAAGGGCGGCGCAGCTTTGAGAGAAAGCCGCCAGGAGCCACGGAAACCCCGTTGGTCAGCCCCAAATCGCGGCGCAAAATCTCAAAGTCTCTCCCTTCGGAGCCGGGTGGCAACGGGTTGCGCGTCCATTCCCAGCGCTCGTTCTCGCTTGTTGGCAATGCTTCGCGCTGCATGACGAGTGCCAAGGCCTGTTGCGCCTTGCGCCAGCGGCTAAAGTCATCGCCCAGCACAGAGGCATCGCCTCGACTCAGCACGTCGAGCAGATCCCATGCCTCCACCGGGCGCAACTGCACTGGCGTTGCCGTTGCTAAGAGCAGTGAACGGGTGCGCTCGGCAATGGCATACATAAAGCGCAGCATGTTATTCGGCTCCGGCGCTTCGCGGTCGCGATTCTCACCCAGATTGCGGCGGCGTGCATGATGCGCCTCGTCTAGAATGACACACTCATACTGTTGCTTAAGCAGAAATTCGGCTGCCGCGGAACGGCGTTTGATCAATCCACTCGACACAATCCCCACGCTCCGCGGGCATTTGCGGATGCCCTCTGGCCCGACCACGGCATATTCGACCCCTTGTTCATCCATCCAACGGCGGCCATCCCACACCGCGGAGGGCATCGCCAGCATGTCGCGCATCTCTCCTTGCCACTGCCAAAGCAACGGCTTTGGGCAGATGATCAGCACAGGGCGGCTGCTGGTCAGTGCAATCAACTGCGCGGCCATCGTCAGTTGCAGCGTCTTGCCCAGCCCCACTTGGTCGGCCAGGACAAAGCGCGCCTTGCCCTCTGGCCCGCGGTGGGCATCAAAGACTGTCTTTACAAAAAACTTCTGATGCGCCCAGAGCCCCACCTCCTGGCGATAGACGAGGGTTTCGATGATGGCAGGGGCAGGATCAAGCGCGCCGCCCTTGTCCCCCTCTTTCTCCCAACTTGGCACGGTGGCGATCACACGTCGCCCTGCCAACCGGTCAATATCCTGGATCACCGCCTCCGCCAGCGGCACAGCATAGGGCGAATTCCACAGGGCATCGAATTCCTCTTGCACCCACTGTACCGCATCTGGCGAAGCATCTTCCCAAAGCAATTCATAGTTCAACTGCCACGCCGAGCGCGACTCATTGGCGCTGCCCAAAAAGGAGGTCGCGCTGCATCCGCCAGCCGGATCACTCCAGCTTTGCCGTGGATGAGGCCAAAGACTTGATCGGGCAGCACGCGCACCTCGAGTTTGCCACTTTTTAGCAGGACATAAAGGCGCGCAAAGCGGTCACGCAAGGCCCCTCCCCCACTTCCTTGCAGCAACGCTTCCGGCTCTGTCGCAGTCCACGACTGCCAGAGGGCCACTTGTGCGGCGCGGGCGGTCTGTACATCGCGCGGATCCAGATCGGAGTTGCAGACCATGCGGATCGGGCCGCTCACGGACTCTAGCTGCTCGCCCACGACTTCAATGAGTGAGGAGGAGAAGTAACCGGCGATGCGGTTGTAGGCGCGTGCGCCTTGCAGCCGTGGAGCCAGGAACGAACGATCAAGCGGCTGGCGACGCGACGAGAAGCGGCGCTGCGCGGGTAAGGTAGAGACTTCATTCATAGTTTTGCATTTGACTCGCGTACGTAAAGAGTTCCGGTGTCTGCAATGACTGTACATTGCCATATTCATCGTAATCGTCAGAGCAGGTGAAGAGAAAAACCTGCCGGTACGCGGCAAGGCCGGTGCAGAGTTGCATGGCAGCTTGGCGGCGTTCTGGATCGAAGGTGACAAAGGGATCGTCGAGAAAAAGAGGGGGGTGCATCTCAGGCCACAGATTGTCGACCAGCGCCAAACGCATCGCAAAGTAGAGTTGATCCTGTGTGCCACAAGAGAGTTCCTGGGGCATGGTGACCCGTTCGACGGGCTCTGCAATGGTGACGGAGAGATTTAACTCAGGGTCAATTTTAACTGACCCATATTGCTCAAGGGTTAAATGCTCAAAGTGCCGGCTGATGCTGCTTTCCAGATCGTCTCGCACCCGCTCGATGGTTTGTTGGCGTGCGCGCTGCAACATCTCCTGGGTGCGCTGGTAGAGCGCCAGCAGTTCCTTATCGTGGTCGATCTTTTGCGAAAGTGCCTCTTTCTGCTCTTCCGCTAGGCTTAACTCGGTGGGGCTGACCGTTTCGGCGGAGAGGCGACCACTTAGCTCATGATAGCTTCGGGCCAAGTTTGTATGGGTCTCCTCCAACTGTTTGATCTCGCGCAATAGGCTCTGGTAGGCCAATGGTGCTACGCGCATTGCGGGCTGGAGTTCAGGTGATTGTAGGGTTTCCGCTGCATCACGACGGGCGAGGCTGGCCGTTCTGCGTCGATTCTCGATTTCTGTGCGACTTTTGCCTTTGGGTAACAGCGCATCGAGCTTCGCCTGGGCTTGCTCCCTGCGACTCTTTTCACTGGCAACGGCGGCCTGTTTCGTCAGATAATCCTGCCAGCTTGTGCAATCAATCGACGTGAGCGCCTGTTGCAGGTCGGATTGCGCCTTTGCTTGCTGCTGCATCTGGAGGGCGGCATGATGCTGCGCCTGCTGCTCCTTAGACAATGCACTCTGTCTCGAAACACGCTGCATCATCCACCAGCCTGCACCCCCAAGCAGCGTGAAAAGACCTACGGTGAGGGCAGCCAGGGCAATCCAGAAACCTTCCGGTTGCAGCATAAGCAATACGATGCCAGAGACAACCGCGACCAAGCCAATGGTCAGCAGCACAATAGGCCCGATGGGCTGTTTGCCTGGGTGAGCGATAGGTGTTGGCAGAGGTGGATTCTGTAGGAGTTCCATCTGGCTATGCAGCCTGTGCAACGCCTGGTGCCGGCTTGTCTCTAATTGGCTGACCGGGCCAAGCGCAGACAGCGCCTTTTCGCCCGCCTCTAATGCTTTCTGCGCTTGTTCGATGGCTTCTAGCTGTGCATCGAGCCGCTGCTCACTCTCTGCTTCAGCGGTTGCTTGCTTGCGCAACTGTTCGACCTTTTCGATTTGTCCGGCAAATTCCTTTTTCGATGCGAATTCGCTGTGAATGGTCGCAAGTTGTTCTTCGATCTCTTGGTGCCGGCCCTGAAGTTGGATAAATTGCGCCAACTGTTGGCGCAGCTTGGCGATTTTCGCTTCAAGCGCCTCTTGCTCCTTTTGGGCGGCGGCAATGGGTCCTAGCCTGGTAATTGCCCGCGTGCTATAGCCTCTGCCAATGCGTTCGATCTCCTTCTCAAGCCGATCCAGCACCTTTTGTGTGGTAATTTCTGCATCTCCACCCGTCACACGCTCCTCCAAACTTGCCGTGATCTCTTTCCCTGCACTGACGGCAACCAATTCCTGTTGGGCGACGAAGAGCGTATTGGTAAAGAGTTTGTCGGATGAGATATGCATCAGCTTTTTCAACGCACGATCCACGTCGGCGAACTTGGTGAGTTCCTCGCCATCCTGCCAGACGAGGCGGCAGAGGTTGTTCTCAAAATCCTTTCGCAACTGCCCCACCCCGCGGCCATCCACGTCAAGATCAAGCGCCAGCGTGTAGAGCCGTTCACTCGCCCAGGCGCGATCTTTTTCGTTCTCCTGGCTCCTGCTGGGTTTGCCGAAAAGCAGCTTGAGCAGCGCACGTTGCAGCGTGCTTTTGCCGGAGCCATTTGGCCCCTTGATGATGTTTAAGCCAGGGCCAAAGTGCATATCAAGCTGTTCGTGACAGCCAAAATTTTGCAGTTGGACGCGCTGAATCCTCATCGCAGCACCGCCTTGCCCTGCAACAGGGCCACGCCCACTTGTAACGCCTGTTCGTCGATGCGCCGTTGGTCGGGATCGGGGCTCTGCTTAATCTGTGCAAGCATGATGCGGATAAATTCGCCAATCACCTGATTTTCGGGGAAGTCATCCAGCGCGATCGCATCTGCCGTCAGGGTGGATTCGTCGCTGATGTGCAGTGCATAGCAGCTTGCTTCCAGGCTCTCTTGCAGCGCGGCGAGGTCGATATACTCCTGCATGGCGCGCATCCCTCTGAGTTGTATACTCAGCAGCAGATCGGCCCCGGTCTGGCCGCGCAATTGGCTCAAGAGTTGCGCTTCATCCAGGTTGGTCACATCCTGGCTGACCGTGCGACAGCGTACCCGTCCCACGCGCAGGGGGCTGACCTGCACGCCCTGATCGTTGAGCGTCACACTGAGCACATGCCCGGTCTGCTCTTGGCTGCGCGTGGTGGGTTCAGGCGCGCCCGGATAGTACACTTTGACACCGGGCCGCGAGTACTCTTGCAGCGCATGCCAGTCGCCCAGCGCCACATAGTCGGCTTGCAGCGCATCGATCTCGCTCGCGCGCAAGGGCCGCGAGGCCGCATCCACAAAACCAGGGATCTCCATGTTGCCGTGGGCCATCACCACAAACCAGGTGCAAGGGTCGGGGCGGCGGATGGCGGCGAGCGCAGAGCCGCGGCTATCGGTGCAGGGAGTGCCGCCAATCACCAGCCCCCATTCTGGAAAAGGCAGGTAGGTTGGCGTATCTCGAAAGATATGGACGTTCGCAGGAAAACGCTCGCGGCTGTAGACCGATTGGGGTTGGAGCGCATCGTGGTTGCCGGGGAGGATACAGACGGGGATGGGCAGCGTGCCTAGCTGCTGTTTGACATGCTCCACGGTGCGGCGGCTGGGGTGCGGGCTGTCAAAGAGATCACCGGCAATCAGCAGCAGGTGATAGCCGTCGCTGCGTGCCAGTTCAACAATGCGATCAAAGGTGCGCTCGATCTGTTGGCGATGTGCCTGCCCTTTTTCGCCCAGAAACTTGAAGTTGCCATCCAGGTGGATATCGGCGGTGTGTAGAATTCTTAACATTTCGGGGGTTCTCACTTCTGGTCATTCGACCGTTATTACACAATGTACGTCTGCGATGCGAATCTTCACCCCTGGGCCGTTGAAGATGGCAGCGGCCCAGGGGAACGCGCTACAATTTATATATGGTCGCTGCGAAAACTTTCATCAGTCCCTTTAATTGCCATTGCTCTCTTGGAATCGGCATACCAAGTAGGAAAAAGTTCAGAAATGCTTGTTTGATACCACGCTAAAAAGAATTCTGATAGCTCATGATAGTAGACGGCATCAGCGTAAGGTGGATCAGTTACCCAAACGTCTGAGCATTGGGAAACTGTTCGTGTATCTAGTAGTTCAACGTCCGTTGAAAGGGCTGTGAATCTCTTGACAGTCGGCAGATTGAGTAGGAACGCTGTACGAAGTGCGGTCTGAGGACGACAAGAATAGTTCATTGAGGGCGTCCCCAGAGATGGCTTGTAAAATGTCTGTTCCCCTTTTTCATTTGCTGCATTAGAGTTCCATCTAGAAAGACGACTATTCCAGTCAACCTGTCGCCCAATGCCAAGCAGCACCCCAACACTCGAATACCTGTCTAAATTCAGTTGATCGTAAAAGTGCATAGATAGACCATTTATGAGCAACTGTCGAGCATTAAAGAGATGATGCCAGTGTGTCCAGCCTCTTGCATTCGTAGGTCGATTTATGTCTTGGCCAGGCTCAATTCTGGAATTGGGGATATACCCTCTCTCTTGCCAGTCTTTGAAACGTTCTTGCAGGAGTTCCAATACTCTCTCTTCGCGCTGTAAGTCGTTATCAGTAGGTGCTCTATAATGGCGTTGGCTCTGCAACCTGCCATTCTCGTCAATGTAGCTCTCAACCCACCGAATACAATATAGCCTCTCGTGGAAAATATCTTGAGGTTGCGATGCAATATCCTCTTTCTCCCACGTCCGAATATTTTGTCGCAACACTTCAATTGGAATCGAAGTATTACCATTCGGTGATACTAAACGGAAGTCTTTCACCGTTCCTGATTCTTTTGCAAGCTTCATCTCAACAAGACTAGCGTTTTCAATAATTTCTATTTCGTAGCATTTGTTATTTTCATCAGGAATTAGTTTTGCAACTGTCTTGCTACCCTCACCAATCACCCACGAAGGCGCAAGCGGTACAGGCCACCCTGTCTCCGGGTCAGTGACTTCTACACAATAGAGGTAGGCATCTGCCCGCCAGCCCAGTTCATTGTGTTCTATGCCCCACTCGATGATCTGACGGTCAACGGCCTCGTATACCTCTTGCTGCGCTTCTTGTACTGCTTGGATAACCTCTTCGCCGCCGCCCACAATATTGAGTGCAGCCCATGTCAACAGCGCAGCCACGGGGTTTAAGTCAGAGCCATAGGCATCACAGCCGATGCGCGCCGCCTCGAATGGCACAGAGCCGCCACCGCAAAAAGCATCGCCTACGCGGGGACGATGACCAAAGCGCATGATGCCAAGTTGCTCTACCAATTCAGGCAAACTCAGCGCGCTTGTTCCCAAATGGGCGTTGATCTCGCGCCATGCTTGTTGGCTAGGCCCATCGATCTGCTCTGGGCGATCACTATACTGTAGCTTTTCCACATAGGACATACGGCTAAAGACCAAATCCTGCAATTGCCCGCGCTCATCCCTATTCAGTCGCCGGATCGCGGTGCCACTCTCATCGAGAAATTGTCGCTGGATGTTACGTGAAAGGGTCTGTACCTCTGCCAGCAAGCGCGCACCAGGAATGGATTTGCTCTTGCGCCGCCTCAAGCCATCGCTGTCCATTGTCATCAACTTGAGGAAAATCTCGCAATCTTTGATCGGGTCATCGGTACTTGGCAGCAGCAGCCCCAAAATCGCAGCGCGCACCAAGACCAGCGGTTTGCGCCCCCACCACTTGCCTAACCCTGTCAGCGTTTGCCTATTGCCCGCCTTGCGCTCCTTGTAACTCTCCATCGAAATCTTCGCCACAGGGAACTGCGTTTCAATAAAGCAAGGCGCGCCGGCCAGGGGTCGCTCCGCTGGGTTCATCACTGCGTCGGGTCTACTGTTCGTCATCTTCATGCCAATTCCTAAAAATACCGCGCAACAATGCGGTGGTAATTCGCCTTGAGGTCGTCCCGACTACGCTGCATCACGCCGGTTCTGCACTGGGTGACAAAATCTGTTCTTGCACATAGACGCGCAATGCCTCTGGCGACGTGAAACAGCGGAACCCGGCCTCGTTCGCCGCGCTCAACGCCGCCGGGTCAGCCTCCAACTCAAAGGCCACCGGCTCGCTGTAGCCGGGCTGCATCCCAATCGGCCATGCTACTTCCAGCCGCGCCCGCACCTCGCCCGTGTTGGGGTCGGTCAACTCATAATAGAGTTCCCCTTCGGCAAGCCCCTGCCCCACCACCCACAGATTGAGGTTGAGCAGCATCTCCTCCTCGTCATCTATGGGCATCTCTGGGGGCTTTTCTGTCACCGCTGGCTCCTCTATCTCGGCAACAGAGACCGTGGCAGGCGGCTCGACCAAAGGCACGCCCTTCACGCCATGCAGCAACTCGTCCAGGAAGCGGTTGGCCGCGTCTGCCAGCAACTGCTCGCGCGCAGCCAGGAAGTCCAGATAATTTTCAATGCGCCACAGGGCGCGATCCATCGGAATCCACTGTGATGCCAGCGCGCCCGGATACTTCTCCTCGACTTGCTCAAAATAAATCTCCGGCAGCGTATCGCTGATGGCAAGGTTCGAGGTCTGGGTCAAGAAGCAGAAATTTGCCAGTGCATTGACCTGCGCGCGGCTATAGGTATACGCTGGTTTGTAAAGCTGACCCTTTGGAAAGATATGGTGTACTTGCAGCCCGCTGGTCTTGCCCAGCAGCCCCGCCTTCAAGGGCAACCCATTGTCCCAATCGCGCGCCTCGCCCACGCGCGTGAGCATATAGAGCATGGGATAAAAGCGCGCGTCCAGGCTCCACTCTCTGAAATTGACCGGGCGCACCAGCAACTCGCCGCGCCACACCTTGAGCTGCTGGATGAGCGCATCGATCTGGTCGCCGCTGCTCTCCAGCGCATCCAGATCCTGATTGATTGTCCCCTCGGTCTGCCCGCTATAACGTCCCCAGATCATCGTGTGGACATACCAATAGAGAAGTCTGTCACGCTGGGCGGCAGAGCTAAACTTACCGCCTTGCTGCGACAAGAAACGCCCCATCACCGGAAAAGCATAGACCCCACTGAGCACGCGATCATGGTCAAGCCCCAAGCGTCCATCGATCACATTAAGCAAATAGTCGATGATCTTTTCCGTTTGCTGGTGTCCCTGCTCAAACTCAGCCGAGCCAACATTAGCCAGGGCAACAAAGCGCGCCTCGCCGGTCAAGAGCGTGTTGACGTTGCGCAGCAGCCAATCCATCTCAAACTTGAAGCCGGCCTTTTTCCACTTGAGCAGCGACTCGCGCAGCACGCGCCGCGCATCGGGCCATCCGGCGCAAACGCGCGCCAGCGCCAAGTCACCTTGCGAGAGTTTGGTGCCGCCGCTGTTGACGCGGTTGAAGATATCCACCACCACATCGACGGTTTTGTCAGCCCCTGTTACCTTCTCAATGTACAACTCGACATTTTTGATCGTTTCTAGCTGGTTGAGGCGACCAATATAGGTGGCAATCGGCTGCTGTAAGTCCGTCCGCGCGCTGAGATCGGCAATCAAGGGGCCAATACCCTGGCGCATCAAGTCGGTGACGCTGATCCACGATGGGTTGTCGCGCATCTTCACCGGGCCATAAAACTCAAAAGCCTCGCTCTCCAAATTGAAGTAGAGATCCTTGAAGGTCGTGACATCCCCATCAAAGAAGGGCGGCGGTGTGCCGCGGATGATGCCATAGAGCGTTGTCACGCGCTGCTGCCCGTCCAGGATTAGCTCCACATTGCCCGCGGTGAGTTGATGGTTGCCGCGCGCCTCGGCATTTTCCGTCTTGGTGACCCACACCAATAAGCCGCCCACAGGATGGCGCAGATAGAGCGAGGTCATCAGGTCACGCACTTGGTTGCGCGTCCAAACATAGCCGCGCTGAAACTCCGGCAGCGCCATCGCACCCAGGTCAACTTGGTCGAGGATTGTATTAATTTGCATGACGATGGCCCCCAATATTCAGCAATGATGCAGCAAAGGAAGTTGCTTCAGATGACAAGACGAATCTCTATTCTGTCTCGTCACTCTCTTCGGAAAGGCCGCCTTCTGCGTGCGGCTGGGCTTCTTCCGCATAGGGCAAACGGCTCTCGCCAAACAAGGTCTTGCCACTTGCCTGTCGAAAATAATCCGGCACAACCGGCCCCTGCTGATAGACACTCGCCGGATTCTCGGTCAAGGCATAGCGTAACGCCTTGCGCCATCCCTTGTTGCGGTCAAGCTGTCCATGCCCGGTTGCCGCGGCTGTCTGTGTATAAAGCCACCAGCGTTCTTCGGGAACCAGCCCCCGCCAGTTGCCCAGTGTATTCGGGATCAGCGCAGGATCGGCATCCTCCACCGCCCACGCCAGCATCACCAGTTCCTTGCCCAGATCGCGGCGCACCCAATTGACGCCCACCTTCCAGGCCCCGGCTTGTGGCCCAACTGGCGCAGACGACGGTTAAACTCTGCGCGCACCTCATCCGCCAGTGCATCCCACTTGGGCCGCGCCAATATGACCCGCACCTGCCCATCGCGTGCGCTGCCTAGGCTTGGTTCGCTGGAGCCATACTCGGCGTCCCAAGTGAAATGTTCGCTCATGTGAATCTCTGCCGTTGCCCCGCGCGGAATATTCACCAGAAAGTGATGCATACTCTCGGCGGGAGCAAAGCCAAAACTATTCTTCAACTCGCCCTTTGTGGTTTCTCTGCTCTTTGTGTTCATCCCAAGATTGTACCACTAGCGCACCAGGCTTTTACTTTGCCCAACCACTTAGCCGGCGGCAAACCACTTGCTACCCTCTTTGACAAGTTGCTTCGTCTCTAACTTGGGAACAAAGCCCCTTATTTTCGCAGGGGCCTGCTTATCTTCAGCCTTTAACTCATCAGAATAGAGCATCCGAAAAATCTTCAGTGAGTAGCCGCCACTTTCAACCAAGCGAATATGCTCAAGCGCCTGTGCGTATCCAGGTTGCCTTAACCCTTTTGCGCTCCGCTCCCACTCTTCATCCAGAATGAGCGCCTTGTCTCTAGTTGTGTGTCGATTCCATGCGCCGAAGATCACAAATTTCTCTTTTGGGTTGACGAAAGACCAACTCCATGTCCAATTACGGCATGTAGCTCCGTGCGACTCGATGAATTTCTTTCTGCTCATGGCTGCTACCGTGTTCATCGATGCATTCCTTCTGCAAAAGTATTAACGAATGAGATTAAGCCAGAATCACTGCTTAACTTCGCCCTGTTGCAGCGTGAGTTTGGCATCTTCCACCCATGCCTGCAATTCCAATCCCTCGTCAAAGTACAAGCTTGTGGCTGCCAACTGAATCTGCCCATTCTGCATGTCACGCAACACCTCCAGAGAAGCCTTGACCTGCTCAGGCGTAATCTCCTTGCCCTCAGCGGTGACAAGTTCAACCCATCCTGAATCGCCACTGTCGCCACTGATCGTCAACCGCAGCCCGTGCACGCTGGCCTTATACTTCTCCAGCCGCGCCAGAAACTCAAATGACTCCTTTGTGCTGTTATAGCCGTGGCTGCGCTGCCAAACTGCCGGACGCTGTGAGTCGATGACAACCTCTCTTTTACCCTTTTTCCAGCTAATGTTAATCTGCTCCGGCTGCGATTCCACGCCATCGCGTGCGGCATAGGCCAAGACCATTGGCGCGCCACGCGGAATCGCAAAATCGCCGTTGTAGCGCGCACCTGCCACGCGCGGGTTCGAGCCGTCGGTTATGTAGAAAATGGTAGCTTCTGGGGCTGCCCGCAACTCCATCATCCTGTCATCGCCGCTGTCATACATGCGATACTTGAGCGTGATGCGGTTCTTCCACTCCTTAGCAGGCCCCGTTTTATGCTCATGCTTGCTGTCCACGACCAGGAACGAAACGCACAACTCTTGGGTCTTGAGCGTGTTTCCCTCCAACTTGATCGAAGCTGTGGTTGCATCCCCGCCAACCTCATAATAGATCGTATCCCCATGCACAGGCGTCACACGCAGCGTCACCTCGCCCGTGTCGGCGTCGCGGGTCTGCTCCTGAATCAGTACATCTGTATCCGGTTGTGGGAAGGGGCCACGATCCACATAGCCGCCCGCGTCCTCACGCCAAACATCCTGATTCACCAAGTTCGCCTTTAGCGTATCCAGTGCATCGGTGCGATGCCACTGCCAAGCCGGACTCATCGCCGCGCGCAGCTTGATCTCGCGCCAGGGCAACTGCTGGATATTGCCAAAGAGGCGCATTTCTACCTTTGCCTTAAAGGTTTCGCTGCTGATGTCGTCTTCAAATTTGCGCTTCTCGCGCAAAATCTGAAGCACCTGATCCTCGCCGTTATACTTATTGCCCTCGAACTTCATCTGGAAGTCGGCGCTGACCATCTGCCCCTGATCATCCTGGGACGAACCTTGCCGGATTGGATACCAAAGTTGCGTAAAGGTTTCGCGTACGGCTGAATGGAATTGCAGGCGAATCCGCTCTTCCAGCTCCTTTGCCTGCACCATCTGCGGGTCATTGTCTGGACTCTTCTCGCGCTTCAGTTCCTCCAAAATCTGCTGGATCGCGCGTAGCCGCTTGCCCGAATCGATCAGGGCAATGTAGGTATCCTTCGCCCCTGTGAGGAAGGCCACGCGATTGCGGAAAGTCGCTTGATCCCAGAAACCACGCAGTTCCTTACGCAGACCGGCCCCCGCTTGTGGTTCGGTAATGACCAACATCACCCGATCTTGCTCAAGCTCAATTTTATCAATGGCCGGCAGCACCAATACCCGTTGATAACACCAAGCGTTGATTGGCTTAAATAGCTCCTCCAGCCGCGTGCGTAGCTCCTTAACGGCCTGCTCGACGACCAGCCCCTT
This sequence comes from Caldilineaceae bacterium, assembly GCA_020846635.1. GTDB lineage: Bacteria > Chloroflexota > Anaerolineae > Caldilineales > Caldilineaceae > QEUY01. The sequence continues at coordinate 3,399 of JADLDO010000041.1, read as the reverse complement.
GACTAGATCCTCCAACTTGGCATTGAGATTCTGCACATTGCGGAAATACAGCTTGCCATCGCGGTTGCTGTGCAGATACCAGGCTGCCGTCGCCAGCTTCTCCAGCACATCGCCACGCAAGCGCGAAAGATCACGCCCCGGCGCGCAGAGATAGGCCACCATCTCGGGGATGGAGAGCCCTACAACCGCGTTGGGGACATTGGCAAGCGAAGCCATCAGCAGCAGTTTGGCCGCATCGCTCGTATCGCTGTTGCCCAGGTTGCTATCCATCGTCTCCGCCACTGCCGTTCCATTCGAGGCAATGTCGTGAGCGATGGCATTTTGCAGCGTGTTGTTGATCTGTGTGATCTCAGCCAGCGTCTCGCGGTCATTCAGGTCAATGTCATGAGCGGCGATCAAATAACGTTGATCGGCTGCGCCACTTTGCCAAAGGCGCGCTGTCACAATGCGCATCAAGCGTATCAGCCCGCGCGTCTGTTGAAAACCAGGATTGGCGCGGAAGCGCGCATAGAGATCGCGGATGGCAGGATGGAAGGGATAAGCATCCCGCACGCGTCCGGCGAACTGCTCCGGCGACTCACTGGTAATGTCCATCTGCTTGGCATCGCGCACCGCCTTTGCATACCCCTGCGCCACCTCATCAATCTCTTGCTCTGCCGGCAACTTCTCAAAGAGCCGCGTACGCAAAATGTGATAAAGCTCATCCGTCCCCATGCGCACCGGCTCTAGGCTCATGGCTGTGCGGTTGGTCTCCTTGTCCAAGTCGGCCAACACGCTCGTAAGCTGGCCACTGCCCCCTTCATAGGAGCCGGTGTTGATGGCGACGAGCAAGTTGGATAGCGCAGTAGCGGTCACCTGGGCCAGGGTGGAATCGCCAATGTCCGTCGCGCGCGCTGCTTCGAGATAAGGTGGCAACTCATCCAAGAGAATCAGCACAGCTTCGCCCGCAAAGAGATTGCGCCATGCTCCCTGCCCTGGCGCACGCAGCGGTGAATAGTGTTCCTTGAAGTGGTCGCGCTTGCCCAACTGTTCAGCAATCGATCCCCAAACCCCCAATGGCGCATCCGACTCGCGGCCTGTAAATGCAACCACCTTCACTGACCCTAACTTCGGGTCAGGCGCAAAGAAGCTGCTCATGACCTTCTGCCGAAACTCCGGGTGCTTCGCCAACAAGCCTAGTGACAATAGGTTGTGCGTCTTGCCACCGCCCATAGCTTGCTTGAGCAGAAAGACCCCCTGATCCGACTTCCCCTCCAAGCGACGAAAGCCTTGCTCCAGCAAGACGCGCATGCCATCGGTAATGTAGTTTTCGGTAAAAAATTGGGAAGGATCAATCGTGTCGTTGATCAGGTCAGTCAAATCTAAAACCGTATCGCGCCGCTGCGTATCAAAGGCACTTTGGCGTGGGGTACACAGTTGATTCAATGAACGCATAACAAAACCTCTTGGGTGTGGAGCTACCCATCGGCAATAGGGGGCGACTCGCTTAAACTTTTGGGAGTATTACGTGATGGACTCGTTGGGCTGGTGCGACTGTTTCTCAACTCGCTAGGTGTTACCCGCGTCAGGAGTTGGCGTGGACAGATCATGCGTCTCCTTCACAATGACAGGAACAATCGCTTGTGGAGAAATCACAATCCCTTCCGCTGTTTCAATAAAAGCAACCAAATCTCCCTCGGCAAGACCCAGCTTTTGCCGAATCTGCGCAGGAATGGTCACCTGCCCCTTTTTCTGGACGCGTGAGACTTTGAGTGATGGGGACATTTTTATTCCTTTTAGTACCGTTGTTGGGGATTAGCCCGACGCCACACAGTCATACCGCATGACAATCATAAGGGATCATCAATGGATGTTCAAACGACAAATGTATGAGAGCAGAGTACTGACGTGTACCTTACATCAGCCAGAGATGCGTGCAGGACAACTTGTACAAGTAGCGGGCATGGTCACGGTGTGCAGTCATAGTGCGCCAGCGACCCGAAATGGCAAGGGGATCTTATTCATGTCGTTGGAAGATGAAAGCGGGTTGCTTAACCTGATTGTCTACCCCGACACCTACAAGCAGTTGCGCCCAACCTTGCGCCATGCGCTATTGATTCGTGTCAAAGGCGTTGTGCCGCGCGATGGCACTGCCGTCAATGTGCTGGTGCAAGACGTCGAGCCGCTTAGTCATGCTGAGATCATTACTGCTCAGGAGGTTGATACAGTTAGAATATAAGAAGAAAAAAGTGAACAAGGTATTGGAATGATCTGTCCCCCGAAAAACTGTACCAAGAAGAGTGAGACTATCTTGTATAATTTTCAAGCGAGGAGGATAGTTTCATGGCAAGCAAGGGAATACGGTACAAGGAAGAACAGATCATCCGCATCCTGAAGGAAGTGGAGAGCGGTACGACAGTGGCCGAGGTCTGTCGCAAGTATGCAGTATCAGAGCAGACGGTGTACCGGTGGCGAAGTAAGTATAGTGGGATCGAGACCAGCGAACTGCAACGATTGCGTGAACTGGAAGCAGAAAACAGCCGCCTGAAAAAGATTGTGGCCCAACAGGCACTTGACCTGGATGCCTTGAAAGATTTGGTCGCAAAAAAATGGTAAGCCCTCGGGACCGACGGCGTGCGGTCGAACATTTGGTGGCAGAACGAGGGCTGTCGCAGCGTCATGCTTGTCAACTCGTCGATCTGCAACGCTCCAGCGCACGGTACCAGAGCCGCCTGCGCCGTGATGAAAGCCAAACAGTTGCCCTCATCCGCACCTATGCGGAGGAACAACCGATGTATGGCTACCGGATCATTGCCGCGATGCTCAAGCAAGACGGTCACCAAGTTAATCGCAAGCGCGTGTACCGCATTTGGCGACAGCAAGGTTTGCAACTGCCACGGCGACGCACCGTCAAACGACGTTACGGTGACTCAACTGGGCGTCTCCAACGAGCCACACGACCCAATGAGGTGTGGAGCTATGATTTCCTTGAGAGTCGCACGGAGCGCGGTGGCAAGCTGCGGATGCTGACCATCCTCGACGAATACACCCGTGAATCTCTCGCCATCCATGTGGCTCGTTCGATCTCGTCACGCCAGGTGATCCAAATTCTGGAATGGTTATTCCTGGTGCGGGGTGCACCGCACTATCTCCGTAGCGATAATGGCCCCGAGTTCATTGCCTTTGCGCTCCAACAGTGGTTGCGTGACCATCACTGCCACACGCTCTACATCAAGCCGGGCAGCCCGTGGGAGAATCCTTTTATTGAGAGCTTCAACGGCACTTTTCGGGCTGAGTGTCTGAACCGTTGGGTCTTTGCCGATGGACGAGAAGCCCAGGAAGTTATCGAGCAATGGCGACAAGAGTACAATCATCATCGTCCGCATAGCAGCCTTGGCTATACGCCGCCCGCTGCTTTTG
>JADLDO010000040.1 GCA_020846635.1 Caldilineaceae bacterium | reverse complement strand
TGCGCCGCTTGTTGGACATGATGGCAACGGATGCGATTCTCCAAGACCACCAAGCCCAGCACGGCGACCTGCCGCCCTTTGTCAAGCGCCTTCTCGCCTTATGCTGAGTTATGTCCGGATGTCAAGAATGTGGGTGTTTTTGGCGAATGAAGTCAGTAGCTGTGGAAAAAGAAGGGGGGGCTTATACCTGAAATTCCGGTGGAATGTTCAAGCTTCAGGCAGTATAATTGGTTTTCCCTATGGCATCTCCCGAGTATCCATTCCAGCCTCCAATTTTCTTTGCACCCGACAGTGGGACGGGTGGAACAGGTAGTGCTTCAACGGAACCTGGACCCCTTCATCGAGTTCCGTGCTCAGATACTTCTGGTCCGGGATCAGACCTAATTGCTGGAAGTCTTGAAGAGGGTTTCTGCAAGACTAATGAGTTGACGTTGGCGGAATATCTATCTAAGGATGCTTTTTGGGTGTTTGATTATTTGTACACTATTGGATACACAAAACATCTACGCGAGTTAGCACACATGGAAGGCATTAATTTCGATGCCGGGTTGGAAGAACTAAGAAGGCTGAATATCCTGGATGAGAGCAATCCTGACTATCCTGAGGTAACATGGCCCAGATTGTAGCTACAGCCCTAAAGTGGCCTTTGCAAGGCGATATGCTTCGTCTATCCTTTCTGGGGGAGTAGAAGCCTCTACCAGAAGTCTGTAGGGGGTAAGATCGATTATGGTGTTGGGATCTTTTTGCTCCAGGGCTTCCTTCAAGATGACTATAGCCTGATCGGCTTGCTCCAATCCTAGCAGCGCTAGAGCTTTCTTCTCCAGCAAATCAGCAAGCAAATTTGTATGGTACTCTGCTTCTTTCACTATGGAAGCTAAAGCCATCTCAAAGTATTCCTTTGCTTCCACAATTCTGTTTTCTTGCCGCGCGCTCACACCGAGGCAAACAAAAGCATTCACAGCATTTACAGATTGCGCGTCCACTTGTTGTTCTACAAGATATCGTACTTTAGTTCGCTGATTGAGCGCGAGATAGGCGTAAGCTAGACGATCATAGCTCCGGAAATCATTCGGATACATCTCCAGAACGTTGCGAAATGCTTGTGCCGCATCCTCGTACCGTTGCACATTGCTAAACAGACTTCCGAGCCTGTATAGCCACCCGACCTCTCTACGTTGGTCATTGAGCTCCCGTGCAATTTCTAGAGCTTGTTGGTAACACTCTATTGCAGTCTCCAGAGAACCCATCAGTGAGTACATGAGCCCCAAATTACCTAACCACGCGCCTTCATTACGCCGATCCTTGAGCGCGCGGGCAACCGCAAGTGCCTGCTGGTGGTACTCAATTGCTCGATCAAACCGCCCCAAAAAATGGAACGCAATGGCAAGATTATCTAGCGATGCACCCTCGCTGCGTCGGTCCTTGAGTTCCCGTGCAATTTCTAGAGCTTGTTGGAGATACTGGACTGCTGGCTCTATGTGGCCTAATCGCAGGTATGCAGCCCCTATGTTGCCCAAGGAAGCGCCTTCATCTTGTCGGGCCTTGAGTTCCCGTGCAATTTTCAGTGACTCCTGATACCATGCGATGCCTACCTTCACTTGTCCTAATTCAGTATAGGTGTTAGCCAAGTTGGACAAAAAGACGATCTCGCTATGTCGCTCGTTTAGTTCTCGGGCTATCATCAGCGCCTGCTGGTGATGCTCAATAGCCATTTCTAAGTGCCCACCTGCCCTTAGGGCTATAGCCAGATTATCAAGAGCCTCAGCCTCATTGCGTCGATCTTTTAATTCGCGAGCGACTGACAGCGCCTGCTGGTGATACCCAACTGCTGCCTCTACTTGTCCCGATTTGGCGTATGCGATTCCCAGATTGCCTATCCAGGCGCATTCGGCGCTCCGATCCTTAAGCGCCTGCGCCGCTGCAAGCCCTGCTATATAAATGTCTATGTTGTCCGACCCATAGTCCCAGGTGGTCAGCGCGTCGTCTAGAGCTAACGCTAGTTTGTGTATTGTATCCCAAAGTTGCCGAGTATGGCATAGATTCAGAACAGACATTAAGTGCGCTAGTTCGTCATCCAGCGAAGCGTTTGCTGTCGGGCTGTGTACATTTTGCTCAGCTAGCCATGCCAGGTAATACGCTGCCGAGCGTTCTATCATATCCGGAGTTGTCTTCATGCTTTGTGCATGGACATAAACTAACCGGTGCATAGTCTGCCACCGCTCATTGCCTGCTCGCCTAACTAAACTCAGTAGATCACGGATTTGACGGGTGAGACAGCCTGGATGGACATCAGACAACCTCGGGTGCATTCAATGGCGCGGCGCAGGAGTGCGACAAAGCACTGTAAGCGAAAATGGGCGGGGTCGATGCGATAGGGACCGACGCCTGGGATGCGCGAGACCACCCAGCGCACGACTGCCCACAGGTTGAGGAGCAAGAGTGCAAAGCCGAGCAGAAAGAAGCGCAGGGCCGGGTTGCGCGACGTGCTCCTGATGCGCATCTGACGCAGCATGCGGTACGAGCATTCGATCCCAAAACGGAAGCGATAGCGTCGGTAGACCGTCTTCGGAGACCAGTCGAGCGCCAAGACGACGAACAAGAGCCACTTACGGCGCAGCTTGCCCGCTTTGTCCGGCACCAGCGTGGCGACGACCGCCACTTCGACCGGGGTGCCGTCGGTAAAGGTATAGGCCGTGCGATAGCTCTTGCGGCCGCGACACAACCGCCGCGTGCCGCCCTGTGCTTTGCCACCGATTTTGCCGCGAATGGCGCAGGCCAGCACCGCCGGCACATGATGGGCTTGCAGATAGCGGATAACCGTACCAGAGCAGAAGCCTTTGTCGAGATAGAGTACCCGCAACCGCAGGTTAAGCGTTTGTAGCCGGTGTAACAAGCGGGCGACGACCTCAACCGTGTCGTCTTCGGGAAGGACATAGGTCACCGCCAGGGTCAGACGGAGTTGGCGGTAGATGACATAGGCGCTGGCGATACGCACAAAATGCGTCGTGCCCGCTTTGGCCTTCCCCTGACAGCAAGAGGTGCGCAAGGCAGCCGTCTTGCCGTAGCAGGGTTCGTCATGATAATCGATCGCCACCGCCACAGTGTGCGTCAACAGTTGGTCAGGGAGGTGGGCAGCGAGCGCCTGATTCATCTCCGCTTCTGCCGTACGCAAGCGTTCGGTCTGAAAGTGGCGGTTGAGATGCTCGCGAACCGTGTTGCTGTCCGCCACTGTGGTCAGATCGGCACAGGCCGCCTCGATGCTGATGCGTTCCGAGGCGGCTTTGAGCAGCACATCGTAGATCATGGCGGTCTCGCACCAGTAGCCGTGGACGGCGAGGGAAAAGTGGGCCTTGGCGACATCGACCACCAGGTCGCGCAGGGCTTGAGCATCGACCCTTGCTTCCTGTATCATGGGTCTGTCCTGTCGTGGTGAAGATGGTTTGGTTGGCTACCCCATCTTGTACCATGACAGGACGCTCAAGCCCCCTTTAAGTCAAACTGTGATCTACTGA
>JADLDO010000039.1 GCA_020846635.1 Caldilineaceae bacterium | reverse complement strand
GGGACAACATCAACATGAAGGTGGAGTTGATTTCGCCGGTGGCACTGGAGACGGGTTCTCGTTTCGCCATCCGCGAAGGCGGTCGCACCGTCGGTGCTGGCGTTATCACCGAAATCCTGAAGTAAGTGACTAAAAGTGGAGGGGCGCAGAGGTGCTCTGCCCCCTCCTTCTTTGTGGAGTCATCTCTTGTACCGTAGGGCTCGGCTGTGAAAGGAAAACCATGGCAAAGCAGCGAATCCGTATTAAGCTTAAGGCATATGACCACCGGGTCTTGGATGCTTCGGTTCGTCAGATTGTGGACGCCGCCGAACAGACTGGAGCGCAGGTGGTGGGGCCTGTTCCTCTGCCGACGCGCATCGAAAAATTTACCGTGATGCGTTCGACATTTATCGACAAGGACAGCCGTGAGCAGTTTGAGGTGCGAACCCACAAGCGTTTGATCGATGTGGTGGACCCCGGCAGCAAGACCATCGAGAATTTAACTCGGTTGAATTTGCCCGCTGGTGTTGATATCGAAATTAAGCTATAGCACTCGCAGTGGTCTGGAAGGCGGCTATTTTTTAGCCAGAAGCGTTTGTTGTTAATTGCCTTGCAGACGCTGGGATGATGTGGTTTACACCGTTTCCGTAACCGTCAGTCCCAGGAGGAAAAGATGAAGGGGATTATCGGGAAAAAAGTAGGCATGACCCAACTGTTCGATGAGAGCGGTGTGGTTGTGCCAGTCACCGTAATTGAGGCCGGCCCCTGCTATGTAACGCAGGTCAAGACGGTCGAAGTGGATGGCTATAACGCAATCCAATTGGGCTTTGAGGAAGTTGCGGAACGCAAGCTGACCAAAGGTCAAAAAGGTCATTTGCAAAAGGCGGGCACACCCACTGTGCGCCGTCTGCGCGAGATGCGTTCCGATGATGGCGACACACAGTTTAACCTCGGTGACGTCATTAAGGCCGACATCTTTCAAGATGGTGAAGTAGTCGATGTGATTGGCATCTCCAAAGGCAAGGGCTTCGCCGGTGGTGTGAAGCGCCATAACTTTGCCGGGGGACCCAAGACGCATGGTCAGTCGGATCGTCATCGCGCACCTGGTTCGCGCGGTGCCGGTACAACGCCGGGGCACACCTGGCCGGGCTCAAAAGGGCCGGGTCAAATGGGCAACGAGCAGGTGACTGTCCAGAATTTGAAGATCGCCTTGGTGGATGCTGAACGAAATTTAATTGCAATTCGTGGTGCTGTTCCCGGTCCGCGGGGCGGCCTTGTTTTGGTTCGCGCATCCAAAAAGGCCAAGAAGGGCTAGTTGGATTGCGACCGAGATGGTTGCTCGCGACAAGTGAAGGAGAATGAGCGATGTATTTGCCCGTTAAGGACATGACCGGGAACCAAACAGGCCAGATCGAAGTCAGCGATGAGGTGTTTGGCGCACCGGTGAATAAACCTTTGATGCACCAGGCTTTGGTGCGTCAGTTGAGCAATGCGCGTTTGGGTACACACAAGACCAAGACGCGCGGAGAGGTACGTGGTGGTGGTCGCAAGCCCTGGAAACAAAAGGGAACAGGTCGCGCCCGTCAAGGCTCCACCCGCGCATCGCAGTGGGTGGGTGGTGGTACGGCTTTTGGGCCAACGCCGCGCACCTATGTTAAGGCGATGCCGAAGAAGATGCACCGAGCTGCGCTGCGCTGTGCATTGAGCGCAAAAGCAGGCGCGGGGCAAATTGTTGTGTTGGATGGCCTGAGCCTGTCCGTACCCAAGACCAGGCAGGCGGCGGAGATGTTCAAGGCGCTGGGCCTGAACGACCAGAATGTACTCTTGGTGGTCGCAGAAAAAGATCAGAATGTTGATCGCAGCGTACGCAACCTGCCGGCGGTCAAGCTGATCCAAAGTGGCTATTTGAATGTGCGTGACCTGCTGGGGCATGACGTTTTGGTATTGGCAAAGGATGCAGTGGAACGGGTTGAGGCCTGGCTGGGGAGCGATGCTGCTCTGGTTGGCGATGCCGGTACACTTGCTGCCGCAGGAACGGAGGAGTAATCATGCATATCTACGAAGTGCTACGGCGGCCTGTCGTTACCGAGAAGTCGATTACCGTTGTGGAAGAGGGCAATCGCTACACCTTTGAGGTGGATATGCGAGCCAACAAGCTCCAGGTAAAAGAAGCAGTGGAACTCGCCTTTGACGTGACAGTGACCGATGTCAACGTCGTGGTCATGCCTGTGAAGACAAGCCGTCGCGGCAAGCGGGTAACCATCCGCAAGCCCAAGTGGAAGAAGGCGGTTGTGGCGTTGGCTCCGGGTAACAGCATTCAGTTGTTTGAAGGCGTTTAGGAGAAACAACGCACATGGCTATCAAAATTTATCGTCCAACTTCCCCAGGTCGTCGTGGAATGACGGTGGCCTCGTCCGCAGACATTACCCGCAGCGAGCCGGAACGCTCGTTGCTGACGCCGCTGAGCAAGCAGGCCGGGCGTAATAACCGCGGCAAAATTACAGTGCGCCACCGTGGCGGTGGTCACAAGCGTCGTTATCGAGTTATCGATTTCCGCCGCGACAAGCATGGTGTACCGGCGCGTGTGGATTCGATTGAGTATGACCCGAATCGCAGTTCTCGTATTGCCCTGGTGATCTATCAGGACGGTGAGAAGCGCTATATTCTGGCAACAGTAGGGATGAAGGTCGGGGATACGGTGATGTCCGGCCCCACCGCTGAAATTCGCCCAGGTAATGCGCTGCCGATTTTGAACATCCCGTTGGGTACTGTGATCCACAATGTGGAGATTTACCCAGGGCGCGGTGGTCAGTTGGTACGCAGCGCGGGCAACTCGGCGCAGTTGGTCGCCAAGGAAGGCAAGCTGGCGCAGGTGCGTCTGCCAAGTGGCGAAGTGCGCTTTATTGACATTAACTGCTTAGCAACTATCGGCCAGGTTTCCAACCCGGATCATGCCAATATCACAGTTGGCAAGGCGGGGCGCAATAGCTGGCTGGGCAGACGTCCGTCGGTGCGTGGTATTGCCATGGACCCAAGCTCGCATCCTCACGGTGGTGGTGAAGGCCGTTCGCCGATCGGCATGCCTGGCCCCAAGACCCCTTGGGGGAAGCCGGCCCTGGGCAAGAAGACCCGCCGTCGCAAGTTTACGAACAGGTTTATCGTCCGGCGTCGCGGTGGCAAATAGTCTTGGTGACAAATAGCCGTGACGGCTAAAATTGTCGGGAATATAGTCGGGAAAGGTAAGAAGACACTATGTCTCGCTCACTGAAAAAAGGACCTTTTGTCACCCCGCGTCTCCTCAAGAAGGTGGAGGAGATGAATCGCAAGGGCGAACGTAAGGTTATCAAAACTTGGTCGCGCGCCTCAACCATCTTTCCCCAGTTTGTGGGGCACACTTTGGCTGTCCATGACGGACGCCGGCATGTACCGGTCTACGTCACGGAGAACATGGTGGGCCATAAGCTGGGTGAGTTTGCGCCGACCCGTTTCTTCCGCGGCCATGTGCGGTCTGAGAAGACCACACGGGCTAAGCGCTAGGCTGCGACGAAGCCAACGGAGGCAATGATGGAAGTAAGTGCTGTTACCAAATTCACAGGGATTAGTGCCCAAAAGGCACGCCTAGTCGTAGATGAGGTACGCGGCAAAAATGCGCAGGATGCCCTGGTGCTCCTGCAATTTATGCCGCAATCTGCCGCCAAGGTGGTCGCCAAGACCATTAAGAGCGCGCTGGCGAATGCGACCGAAAACTTCGGGTTGGAAGCGGAGGATATGTATATCTCCAAGATTGTGGCCGACCAAGCACCCAGCCGTAAATGGCGGCGCTTTGGGGCCCGCGGTCGCTTCAAACCGTGGATTCGCCGCTCCTCGCATATCACGGTGATTTTAGATGAACGTACGGCGAGTGAATAGCGAATAGAGAAGAGGAGAACTGCATGGGTCGTAAAGTACATCCCCGTGGGTTCCGTTTGGGGATTATTAAGGAACACAAGAGTCGCTGGTATGCTGATGGTCGAACCTATACGCAACAATTGGCCGAAGATCGGATCATCCGCCAAATGGTGCGCGAGGAGCTGCCTAAGGCCGGTATTAGCAACATTGATATCGAGCGCCAGCCCAATCAGGTGCATATCATCATCGACACAGCGCGCCCCGGCGTGATCATTGGGCGTAAGGGAGCCAGCGTCAATGTGCTGCGTACCAAGCTGCAAGAGATGAGCGGCAAGAAGGTCAAGATTGATGTGCGCGAGATCACCAAGCCGGAGCTTGACTCCTTCTTGGTAGCAGAGAGCATTGCCGAGCAGCTAGAGCGCCGCATTAGCTGGAAGCGAGCGATGAAGCAGGCCATTCAGAAGACCACGCGCGCCGGCGGTAAGGGCATTATGATCACCGTGGCGGGCCGGTTGGGTGGCAGCGAAATGGGACGCGTGGACACTGTGCGCGAGGGTCAGATTCCCCGCCATACACTGCGCGCCGACATTGAATATGGAACAGCAGAGGCCAACACCACCTTTGGCGTCATCGGTGTTAAAGTTTGGATTTATCACGGTGAGGTGCTGCCGGGTGAAGAGTATCATGCCCGCTATAGCACCGCTGCCGCTGCGGCCTAAGCTACAGCTGATCTAGGAGATATCGACGATGTTAATGCCAAAGCGTGTGAAATTCCGCAAGATGCAGCGCGGACGTATGAGGGGGATGGCGCATCGTGGCAGTACGGTGGCGTTTGGGACCTTTGCCTTGCAGGCACTAGAACCCCATATGCTGACCAGTCGCCAGATCGAGGCTGCCCGCCGCGCCATCGTGCGCAGCATCCGTCGCGGTGGCAAACTTTGGATCCGGGTCTTTCCCGACAAGCCCATGACCGCACAAGCTGCCGAGACCCGCATGGGTTCCGGTAAGGGCAGTGTGGATCACTGGGTGGCTGTGGTAAAGCCGGGGCGTATCCTCTTCGAGATGGCAGGGATTCGTGAGGACCAGGCGCGCGAAGCGCTGCGATTGGCCTCGCACAAACTGCCACTGAAGACTCAGTTTGTCACGCGCGAAGACCATAGCGCAAGCTAAGGTGCGCGCGAGCTAAGCACAGTATGGACTGAGCCAAACCCCCTGTCCCGGTGGGGCAGGGTTGGCATGAGGAGATGAGAGATGAAGGCTAGTGAATTACATCCATTGACCGATTTGGAATTGAACAACCGGCTGAACGATTCCCACCAGGAATTATTCAACCTGCGATTCCAAAGGGCATCGGGTCAGCTTACCAATACGGCGCGGGTGCGCGAGGTGCGGCGGACCATTGCTCGCATCAAGACCCTGTTGCACCAACGGGAACTGACCGGCGGAGCAGCGTAAGGAGACCTGCGAATGCGTGAGCGACGAAAGACGCTGGTCGGCACGGTGACCAGTGACAAGATGGACAAGACCGTGGTTGTGTCGATTGAGAGGGTGACACGACACCCGCTCTATGGCAAGATCATGAAGATCAATAAGAAGTATAAGGCACACGACGAGAACAACGAGGCCAAGTTGGGGGATACCGTTCGCATCTGCGAATGTCGTCCGATCAGCAAGGACAAGAGTTACTTTGTCCAGGAGATCCTCGAACGGGGCGTTGTGGTCGATGACATTGTCGATAGAACTGCCTAAGGCCGAGGGACAGGAACATGATCCAGCAAGAGAGTCGGCTAAAGGTAGCTGACAATACCGGGGCAAAGGAACTGTTGACCATCCGCGTCAAGGGTGGCAGCATACGTCGTTATGCCGCCATTGGTGACGAAGTTGTGGCGACGGTGAAAAGCGCCAGCCCCACAGGGAGTGTCAAGAAGGGCGATGTGGTACGCGCGGTGATTGTGCGCACGCGCCGGTCTGTACGTCGTCCGGATGGGAGCTATATCCGCTTTGATGAGAACGCCGCGGTGATTGTGGATGATAATCACAACCCGCGTGGCACGCGCATCTTTGGGCCGGTGGCCCGCGAACTGCGCGATCGCGGTTACATGCGTATTGTCTCCCTGGCTCCAGAGGTTCTGTAGCCTTCGCGGTTCTAGGCAAAGTTGCTAGAGGAGATTGCACCATGAATGTAAAGATTAGCAAGGGCGATACGGTCGAGGTCATTGCCGGTAACGACAAGGGCCACCGTGGCGAAGTCCATGAGGTCATTCGCAAGAAGAATAAGGATGGGAGCTATGATCCCAACCGCGTCTATGTGATTGTGGCGGGAGCGAATTTGGTGATCAAGCACCAACGGCGCACGCCCAATGTTCGCACCCAGGCGGGTCGTATTGAGAAGGAAGCGCCGATTCACATCAGCAATGTTATGTTGGTGGGGACCGATGGCCGCCCGACACGGGCCGGTTATGAGGTTGCTGCCAATGGTGAGAAGAGCCGAATCGATCGTCGCACAGGAGATCCGCTGGCCCGGAATAAGTAAAGCCGGAATCAGTAAAGAAGTAAGTCGGATCAGGTATACGCTGTCACATCTGTGGCGTGCGTCCATATGCACTGCCTGACCTTTTGCCGGACGTGTACTCGCTGGTGATAACCTAGAGGGTCTAGCCGACATCTGCGGGCAAGGAGTAAGGTACAATGAGTGATGCTGTGAATGGTACCTCTGAAAATGGTACATCGAATGGAAATGTACAGCCGGTTCCGACCCCGCGCTTAAAGACGCGGTATCAGGAAGAGATCGTTCCGGCGCTGGTGAAAGAGTTCAGTTATTCGAATGTGATGCAGGTTCCTCGCCTGGTCAAAATTGCCGTCAATATCGGCTTGGGTGAGGCATTGCAGAACAGCAAAGCGATTGAGGCTGCTACGGGCGATCTCGCCACGATCACAGGGCAAAAGCCGGTGGTGACGAAGGCGCGCCAGTCCATTGCGGTCTACAAACTGCGCGAGGGCATGCCCATCGGCGCAATGGTAACGCTGCGTGGGAATCGCATGTGGGATTTTCTCGACCGGATTATCGGCATTGTTTTGCCCCGCCAGCGTGACTTCCAGGGGATTTCGCCCGATTCGTTTGATGGTCGGGGCAATTACAGCCTGGGGCTGCGTGAGCAGTTGGTCTTCCCTGAAATTGATTATGATAAGATCGACAAAATTCGGGGGATGGAACTGACGATTGTGACCACGGCCAACACAGATGAAGAAGCGCGTCGTATGTTGGCTCTGATGGATATGCCGTTTAAGCGCGGCTAACTCTGGCGTAGAACATCTAGGATTGAGATGTGGGGAAAGGGAAAGACTTGTGGCAAAGAAGTCAATGATTGTCCGAGAGAGTCGCCGCAAATTTGCTGTGCGTGTGCATAACCGCTGTGCAATCTGCGGTCGCTCACGCGCGTATATGCGCCGCTTTGGTCTCTGCCGTATCTGTTTCCGGCAAGAGGCGCTCAAGGGCCATTTGCCGGGCGTCGTCAAGTCAAGCTGGTAATCCAGTTGCGGCCTGATGTCGCTTGATCAAGTGTTGCTTGATGGTGTTGGCAGTATTGATGAAGCGCAGGTAGTTGTAGGGACTGTTGGAAACGGGATCGAAGTAAGACATTAATGACCTGGTTTGTCGAAAGCGCAGCCCATACAGATGAGCAGAGTTATTCTGCTGTATGGAACAGTGTCAACGGGAAATCGGGCCGGAGATGGTTACTGACTACAAAGTTCTGCAATCTCTGCCGTTAAAGGGGCCAAACATTCCTTAAGGAAGCTTGGTTCCGGGTGCAGCTCATGCTGTCCAGGCTTTTTTTGAACTGCATTGCGGGAGCTTGCAAGAGTGACCAAGGGAGCACATGAATGAGCACTGATCCAATTGCCGATATGCTGACGCGTATTCGGAATGCAAGTATGGTGAACCACCGGCAAGTCGCCTTGCCTGCCTCGAAGATCAAAGTGGCAATTGCCCAGATTTTGAAGGCTGAAGGGTTCATCAGTGATTTTGCTGTGACAGATGAGAAGCCACAGCCGAATTTGGTTATGCGCCTGAAATACACCGGGCGCGGTGATGCGGTGATTACCGGCGTAGACCGGGTGAGCAAGCCAGGCAAGCGCGTCTATACCAACCACCGGGATATTCCCTGGGTGCGCGCTGGTTTGGGAATCACCATTGTCTCAACACCCAAGGGGCTGATGACGGGCCGCGAGGCACGTAAGGCCAAATTGGGCGGCGAGATTATCTGTAACGTCTGGTAGGTCTGCGGGCGCTGCGTTTGTGGAGAGCGCCTTGTGGATCATCACCGGAATTGATTGAATCGCGCACGTTGTGAGCGCACTAAGGAGGGTAATATGTCACGGATTGGACGTAGTCCAGTACCGCTACCTAAGAATGTTACGTTGAAGGTGGAGAAGGGCAATCGGATTGTCGTCAGCGGCCCGAAGGGGACACTGGAACAGAGCATTCATCCAGCGCTGGCGGTGACACAGGAGGACGGTCATGTTCTTGTGACGCGTCCCACCGACAGCCGCGACCACCGCGCCCAACATGGGCTGGCGCGTTCGCTGATCGCCAACATGGTGACCGGCGTAACGACAGGCTTTACACGACGCCTGGAGGTGCATGGTGTCGGCTATCGTGCGGAGAAGCAGGGCAACAACCTGGTGCTGCAAGTGGGCAAGAGCCACCCTGTGGTGATCACGCCCGATGGGCAGGGGGTTGCGTTTGAAGTAGACCGTGATGGCCGTGGCTTTGTCATCAGTGGGGTTGATAAGTGCGAAGTCGGCCAACTGGCTGCCGTTGTGCGCAAGGAGCGACCCCCGGAGCCATATAAGGGCAAGGGCATTCGCTATGCAGGCGAAACGGTCAAGATCAAGGCAGGCAAGTCTGGTAAGGGCGCTAAGGGCCGCTAAGGATAGAGGAATATTAAAATGGCTAAGGAATCTCGCCTTGAAGCACGCCGCCGCCGCCATGCGCGTGTGCGGCGCAAGGTTGCAGGTACAGCGGAGCGGCCTCGCCTGAGTGTCTTTCGCAGCCTGCAGCACATTTATGCACAGGTAATTGATGATGCCGCAGGGCGCACGTTGGTCTCTGCCTCGACATTGGACAAGGATCTACGCGATACGATCGGCCAGCTTGAGGTACATGAGCAGGCGAAGGCCATCGGTCGCGCAGTCGCCGAGCGGGCAAAGGCCCAGGGTATTGAGCAAGTGGTCTTTGACCGCGGTGGTTATCCCTATCATGGTCGTGTGAAGGCTGTGGCAGATGGAAGCCGCGAAGCTGGTTTGGTCTTCTGATTGCGATTTTGGCATGAGTTTGGAGAAAAACTATGGCACGTGGAGAAAAACGAGAAAAGCGTCGTGAGCGGGAACGCGAGGAGCGCGAAGAGCTAGACGAGCGCGTCGTCCACATTGCCCGCACGGCCAAAGTCGTGAAGGGTGGTCGCCGCTTTGCCTTCCGGGCAGTGGTGGTTGTAGGCGACCAAAAGGGGCGCGTTGGGGTTGGCGTCGGCAAGGCGCGTGAAGTCCCTGATGCAATTCGCAAGGCTTCCGACCGCGCACGCAAGGCGATGGTGGTGATCCCGCTGTTGGGCAACACCATTCCTCACCAGGTCCAGTCTGACTTTGGCGCGGGCAAGGTCTTGCTCAAGCCTGCCAGCCCAGGAACCGGCGTAATTGCGGGTGGTGGAGTGCGCGCCGTGGTGGAAGCCGCGGGCGTCAAGGATATTTTGAGCAAGTCTTTGGGCAGCGACAACATCCTGAATGTGGTGCAAGCCACCTTCACGGCGCTGCAAGAGTTGCAGGATTATCGCAGGGAAGCCGAACGCCGGGGTATTGAACCACGCCGCTTGGCTCCGTTCTGGCACAGGGAGGAGTTGCATGGCTAAGAGCGAAGCAACCAAGACGATCCGGGTAACACTGGTGCGTAGCCCTATCGGCTATGAAAAGTCACAAAAGGCCACAGTAGAGGCTCTTGGGTTGAAGAAGATGCATCAGACTGTGGAGAAGGCCGATACCGAGGTCATCCGCGGGATGATCAACAAGGTACAGCACCTGGTTTCTGTGACCGAATAGTTTGTGACAGAATAATTTGTACTGGAATGATAGGGAAAGTTTTAAGGGTTGGGCCTGGACGCGTATGACTCCAGCGCTTAGCACTTAAAACTTGCCCCTTACTTATCTGATTGGAAATTAGAGCTATGAAACTACATGACCTGCGCCCTGCAGAAGGTTCTACAAAAAAGCGCAAGCGAGTGGGTCGTGGTACTGGATCGGGCAAAGGCAAGACCAGTACTCGCGGCACAAAGGGCCAAAACTCACGTACGGGCGGCGGTGTTCGTTTGTCCTTTGAAGGCGGTCAATTGCCGCTGGTCAAGCGTCTCCCCAAACTGCGTGGCTTTAACAACCGCTTCAAGGTGGAGTATCAGGCGATCAATCTGGATACGCTGGAGCGGCTCTTTGAAACGAACAACGAAGTCTCGCCAGAGAGTTTGGCCGGATTCGGCATAGGCAGTGCCAAAGACCCCATTGTGATCTTGGGGCGGGGTGAGATTAACAAGCCTCTGAGTGTCAAGGCGCACCGGGTGAGCGAAAGCGCGCGGACCAAGATTGAAGCTGCCGGTGGTTCCATCGAGATTTTGTCGTGGGAAGTCAACAAGCGCCTGCCCCGCTCATAAGGGTAGGCGTAGCCGGTTATAGCGACTGGTCTGCACCTGCCGAGGGAGAAAACTGCTATGCTTGAAGCCATTCGTAATGCGTTTCGTCTACCAGATTTGCGCCAAAAGCTGCTGGTGACGATTGGCATTCTGGTGTTATACCGCTTTGCCGCGCATATTCCCCTGCCAGGGGTGAATCGTGGTGTGTTGGATCAGCTCTTTGCTGGCTCCGATAACAGCATGCTTCTGAACCTCCTGAACTTTTTCAGCGGCGGCGGCTTGGCACAAATGGGGATCATGGCCCTGGGGGTCTATCCCTATATTACTGCCTCGATTATTATGCAGCTCTTGACGCCGATTGTGCCGGCGTTGGAGGAGTTGAGTAAAGAAGGCGAGCAAGGGCGACATAAGATCAACCAATATACCTATTGGATGACTGTGCCGTTGGCAGTCCTCCAGGCCATTGCCCAAGCCACGCTTTTGAACCAGCAATCTCCAGCGGGTCTGCCTGTGCTGACCAACTGGGGTTTTACCGGAGCCAATTTCCTGCCTTCGCTGACCATTCTGATCGGCATGACGGCGGGGACAATGTTTGCTGTTTGGTTGGGGCAATTGCTGACCGAACAGGGCATTGGCAACGGGGTTTCGTTGATTATCTTTGCGGGTATCCTTTCGTCGGTACCCTTTCAGATTCGCCTCCTGTCGCAACAGCCGGTCTTGTTGGTGATCTTCATCCTGATCACGATTGCCACGGTGGCGCTGATTGTTTGGGTGCAGGAGGGGCAGCGGCGTATCCCTGTGCAATATGGCAAACGGGTACGCACGATGCGCGGCAACCGTATGATGATGGTGGGGGGGCAGAGCACGCACATTCCGCTGCGTGTGAACACTGCGGGTATGATCCCGTTGATCTTTGCCCAAAGCCTCTTGATCTTGCCCAGCACAGTTGCCAGTTACTTTGTGCAGTCGTCAACGGGTTGGATTAGTGGCATGGCGAACTGGTTCTATACCGCCTTTAATCCGACGAACTTTCTCTATTGGCTGCTCTACTTCTTGTTCACAGTGGCCTTTACCTACTTCTATACGGACGTGATGTTCCGCCAGCAAAATCTGCCGGAGACGCTACAGAAGCAGGGTGGCTTTATTCCTGGGATTCGTCCCGGCCCACGCACCGAGAGCTATTTGAACGGTGTGTTGCAGCGCATTACGCTGGTGGGCGCGCTCTTCTTGGGCTTTATCGCTGTGCTGCCCTATCTTGTTGGGGTGCTGGCGAGTGGGCTCTTCGGCGGCGCGGGAGTGATGAGCAACTACCAGTCGTTGATTATTAGCAGCGCCGGGTTGTTGATTGTCGTAGGGGTTGTGCTAGACACCATGAAACAGATCGAAGCCCAGTTGCTTATGCGCAACTACGAAGGCTTTATCCGTTAATCGCTAGTGGAGATATAAATGACGCAGGCACGACGTACGTTTCTGGTCATGCTTGGCGTGCCAGGGGCCGGGAAGGGTACCCAGGCGCGTCTGCTGGAGGAAGCGCTGGGGATTCCCCAGATTTCAACGGGGGATCTTTTTCGCTATAACTTAAAGAACCAGACTGAGTTAGGTCTGCTTGCCAAAAGCTATATGGATCGAGGCGAATTGGTGCCGGATGAGGTGACGATCCTGATGGTGCAAGATCGCATCCAGCGGGAAGATTGCCAAAAGGGCGCTATCTTTGACGGCTTTCCGCGCAATCTGGTCCAGGCTGTGGCGCTGGATCAGATGACGGCGGGCGATGGTGGCATCCGCCGGGTGCTGATGTTCAACCTGGACGATGACGAAGCCATGCGCCGCATTACCGGACGCCGTACTTGTCCGGTCTGCGGTACGGTCTATCATGTGGACTATAACCCGCCGAAAGTCGAGGGCAGGTGTGACCTTGAAGGTGCGGAACTCGTCCAGCGTGATGATGACAAGCCGGAAACGGTGAAGACCCGGCTCTATGTCTACTATAAACAGACATCGCCACTCGTTGGCTATTACTTTGCCAAAGGGCTGTTGACCGAGATCGATGGCACGCAGCCGATTGACGAAGTGCAGGCGCAGTTATTGGCTGTGGTGCAGTCGGAGCCGGTTGCTTAGTTCAACCAAGATGGGTAGGGAACGCTTTGCGCGGAATGTTTCAACGGGGACAGCAACGCTTTTTGCGTAAACAATTGAATACACCGCCACGCAATCAGCCGGTGCTGAAAAGCCAGCGTGAGATTCAAATTATGCGCGAGGCAGGCCGGGTTGTCGCACGAGTGCATGAGGCAATGCGTGAAGCAGTGCAGCCCGGAGTCAGTACGTGGGATCTTGACCAGATTGCGTTAGAGGTGATGCAGAAGTACAACGCAGTCTCGGCGTTCCTGGGCTATCGGGGCTATCCGGCGCACATCTGTACGAGTGTGAATGAGGAACTTGTCCACGGTATTCCCAACAAGGATAAGGTCTTGCGTGGCGGCGATATTATCAGCATCGACATTGGGGTGCGCTACCGCGGCTTTATTGGCGACAGCGCCTGGAGCTATGCGGTGGGGGAGATCGACGAGAAAGCCGCGCACCTTTTGCGGGTGACGGAGGCGAGTCTCTACGCCGGTATCGAGCAGATGGTGGTGGGCAATCGCATTGTGGATGCCAGCCGCGCTGTGCAGCAGGTGGTGGAGAATGCAGGGCTCCATGTCGTGCGTGAGTATACGGGGCATGGTGTGGGCCGCCAGATGCACGAACCACCACAGGTGCTCAACTATGTGGGCAATGACCCGGATGGGAATCTGGTGCTGGAGCCGGGGCTGGTAGTGGCGATTGAGCCAATGGTACAGGTCGGCACCTGGCAAACGCGCACCTTGCGTGATGAGTGGACGGTGATCAGCAAAGACCATAGCCTCACCGCTCATTTTGAGCATACAGTTGCTGTAACGCACAATGGGCCGGAAGTTTTGACTTTACCTTAGAGTTATGATAACCTGGCTAGGTTGTGCCGGGATGAGTAAAGGATGTGGTATAATGAAAGTTCGACCTTCTGTAAAGCGGATGTGTGAGAATTGTAAAGTGGTGCGGCGGCGCGGCGTGCTCTATGTGCTGTGCATCAACCCAAAGCACAAGCAACGTCAGGGCTAGGCCACAGGCATAGATAAGGGGTATCAGCATGGCACGTATCGCAGGCGTCGACATTCCGCGTGATAAGCGGGTTGAGATCGCGCTCACCTATATCTATGGGATCGGGCGCACCACCAGCCAACAGATTCTTGAGGCAACCCAGATTGACCCGACTGTGCGGGTTCGGGACCTGGACGAGAATCAGTTGACACGGTTGCGCGAGTACATCGACCGCAATTATCAGGTCGAGGGTGACTTGCGCCGTGAAGTCAATATGAACATTAAGCGGCTGATGGAAATCGGCTGCTATCGGGGTCTGCGCCATCGTCGCAATTTGCCCGCTCGCGGGCAGCGCACGCGCACCAATGCCCGCACCCGTCGTGGTGTCAAACGTACGGTCGCCGGCAAGAAGAAGGCCCGCAAGTAGTGATAGGCTCGGCCCAGGCTGCTTTGTGCGGTCTGGCGTCTTGGCCTCTGGGGTATACCCAACAAACGGATCTGCGTCACCTCTATGGTGGCGCGGCATCTTATTTACCTGGAATGGTGATGCGCTCACCGTGTGGTGAGGTGCATCTTGGTTGTAGAGAGAATTAATAGGCCATTGGTGGCCGGCATGCCAGGAAGATCGCTGGCGTGGATCGTTGAAAACAAACTTGAGGAGGGACAGTGGCTCGACCGCAACGCCGTCGTGACCGTCGGGTAACCCGACGCGAGCGCAAGAATGTACCGCACGGGCAGGCGCATATTCATGCGTCGTTTAACAATACCATTGTAACCATTACTGACATGCAGGGCAATACGCTCTGTTGGGCAAGCAGTGGCAGCAGTGGCTTTAAGGGCAGCCGCAAGTCTACGCCCTTTGCTGCCCAGTTGGCCGCGCAAAGCGCAGCAAATGCCGCCCGCAGCGAATTCAACGTGCGGGAGGTTGATGTCTTTGTCAAAGGACCTGGGCCAGGCCGCGAAAGTTCAATCCGGTCGCTCCAGGCTGGTGGGTTGGCTGTGACGTCGATTACCGACATTACACCGCTGCCGCATAACGGCTGTCGCCCGCCCAAAAAGCGCCGCGTCTAAAGCAGGCCGGTCGCGACCGGCAAGAGGGCGCAAAGGCGAAACAGGCACATGCGCGAGCAGGCAGTGTTCAAGAAGCTGTCTGCTCTCACAGCATTGGGTCCGGGCTGTTTACTTTTGGCCTGTGGCTCAATTGCGATTTACTGAAGAATAAAGCGATTTGCTGGAGGAAAGATGGCAAATTATACGGATGCAGTGTGTAGATTGTGCAGGCGGGAAGGGCAGAAACTTTTCTTAAAAGGTGATCGCTGCCTGAGCCCCAAGTGTGCAATCGAAAAACGGAATTTTCCGCCAGGTGATCATGGCAAGAAGGCGACCTTCCGTCGCAAGGTGTCGGAATATGGTCTGCAATTGCGCGAGAAGCAGAAGGCGCGCCGGATTTATGGCGTTATGGAGCGACAGTTCCGCCGTTACTTTGAGAACGCGGATCGCCAAAAGGGGATGACCGGCACGACCTTGTTGACCATGCTGGAAAGCCGCTTGGACAACGTTGTCTATCGTCTCGGTTTTGCCGACAGCCGTTCGCAGGCGCGGCAACTGGTTCGCCACGGTCATTTTGATGTAAATGGCCGCAAGACCAACGTTCCCTCCTTCTTAGTGAGTGTGGGTGACGTGGTTCAGGTGCGTGCAACCAGCCAGAACAAGCTCTATTTTAAGGACCGCTCTCAGATTATGCAGAGCAACCGGACTCCAAGCTGGTTGTCGCTGAATTTGATGAACATGAGTGGCTCTGTGCAAAATCAGCCTGGCCGCGAGGACATTGAGATCCCGCTGAACGAGCAGCTCATCGTCGAGTATTACAGCCGCTAAGCGGTCGTGGCGATGGGGGGTCGAGGTCGGGGTGGCGGTCGCCGCCGCAACGGCACGACCGCCAAGACGGATAGGCCTATCTAGAATAAGACTTAGCAGGTCTGTCACAACTGTGGTTGCTATTTACACACCGGCCGGCAGGCCTACAGGGTCGGCGTGTGTTCACAGTAGGGAGGGGCGCTCTTGTTGAACATGGTTTTACCAAAAATTGAAGTTGGGGCCAGTTCTCGTAACTACGGCCATTTTATCATCAGCCCTTTGGAAAGTGGCTATGGGATCACGTTGGGCAATGCCCTGCGGCGTGTCCTGTTGTCCACGCTTCCGGGTGCGGCTGTGACCTCAATTCGGCTCAATGGCGTTCATCATGAGTTTACGGCGATTCCCCATGTGCGGGAAGATATGACCCGGCTCATTTTGAATGTTAAGCAGATCCGGTTGATTAGCCGCAGCGAAGACCCTGTGCATATCTATGTAGAGATTAAGCACGAAGGGCCGGTGACAGCGGGTGACTTGGTTTGCCCGCCCGAGGTCGAAGTTGTGAATCCCGATCAGTATTTGCTGACCGCAGATTCCAACGACGTTGACTTGGATATTGAGATGGTGGTCAATGTGGGGCGCGGTTATAGCCCGGCAGAGGATCGCACCCGCTTGCCGTTGGGTGAGATTCCTGTGGACGCCATCTTTAGCCCGGTGAAAAAGGCTGCCTATCGAGTGGAACGCACTCGTATTGGACAACAGACCGACTATGACCGGTTGAACCTGGAAATTTGGACCGATGGCACGATCTCGCCCGAAGACGCTTTGCGTTCCTCGGCGGAGATCCTGGTGCAACATCTGACCCTCTTGGCAGGGGCGAGGGTGGTCGAGGTGGAGCAGACCGTCGAAGAAGAAGAGGGCATTCCCGCTCGAATCTATGATGCGCCCATCGAAGAGTTGGAATTGACCGTGCGTGCTTATAACTGTCTCAAGCGGGCAGGGATTACAAAGGTCGGTGAGATCTTGCGGCGCATGGAAAAGGGCGAAGATGAAATGCTCGCCATTCGCAACTTCGGCAAGAAGTCCCTGGATGAGCTTGTCGACAAGTTGCGTGAAAAGAACTATCTGAATGTGCCAGGGGTGGATTTGAGCGCCTTCTTTGCCGGCAGTAGTTCGAACAGTGAAAATGGCGATGAGAACGACGATGACCTCGTTGATGATCTGGCCGAAGATGAGCAGGACGAAGTTAGCGCCTAAGCGTGGCGAATAAGTGTGCGCTCTGGTGATTTGTGACGCCAGGTAAGCAAATGACCTTGTGATTAGAGGGTCTGTGTCGCTGTGGGCGTCGTCAAAAAAACAGAACGATTCAATTAGCGGGAATGGGTTATCATGCGACATCGAATTGCAGGACGTATTCTGGGCCGCGATGCCGGCCATCGTAAGGCGCTCTTCCGCAACCTTGTGCGGGAGTTGTACCTTCACGGTCGTATTACGACCACCGAGGCAAAGGCACGCGCCATCCGCTCTGAGGCGGAAAAGCTGATTACGAAGGCCAAGCATGGTCTGGCGGACGGTGGCGCGCGTGTCCATGCGCAGCGGCAGTTGGTGGCCTTTCTCAACGACAAGACCGTTGCTAAGAAGGTCTTTGATGAGATTGCCCCACGCTTTGCCGAGCGTAATGGTGGCTATACGCGCATCATTAAGATTGGAAAGCGCCAGGGCGATGCCGCTGATATGGCGATCATCGAATTGGTGGAAGGCGAAGCCGCGGTTTCATAAGCCAGGTTGCGAGTGGGCAGGTGGTTGGCACTGTGCAGGCCCCGTACCAAGAGGGGGCGCTGAATGTCGCGGCGGTCGTGACCTATGATGGCACCGATTACCACGGCTTTCAGGTGCAAGCAGGTGTCCCCACCATCCAGGGGGCGTTGGAAAACGCGCTGGCGCGTTTTTGCGAGCCTCTGGGCCGAGTGGCCGGGGCCGGGCGCACAGATGCGGGCGTTCATGCCTGCGGGCAGGTAGTGGCGGTACAACTGCGCTGGCGTCATTCGCTGGAGAAGCTGCAAAGCGCGTGGAATGCGCATTTGCCACCAGCGATTACGGTACATGGGGTGACGGTTGCGCCTGTGGGGTTTCATCCCCGCTTTAGCGCACAGCAGCGTACCTATCGCTACAGCGTCGTTGAGGGCAACCAGGCAACCCTGGGACGCTCACCGCTGACTGACCGTTTTGCGCTCTATGTATCACACCCGCTGGATGTAGGCGCAATGCAGGCCGCGACAAAATTGATGGTGGGGGAACACGATTTTGCCACCTTTGGCCTGCCGACTCAGGGCGAAAGTACCATACGCCGGGTGATGGATGCCGATTGGCAGGTGGTCACAGAATCGCTGCCAAGCTTGGAAGCCTCGCCGCCGAAGCGGCTGGTCTTGACGATTACGGCCAATGGCTTTTTACGCAACATGGTGCGTTGTTTGGTGGGGACGTTTTTGGCGGTTGGGCGCTCTGAATGGTCGCTTGCCGCTGTGGCAGATGCGCTTGCCGC
Organism: Caldilineaceae bacterium; assembly: GCA_020846635.1. GTDB lineage: Bacteria > Chloroflexota > Anaerolineae > Caldilineales > Caldilineaceae > QEUY01. The sequence goes on along the minus strand of JADLDO010000039.1, from coordinate 300,000 downwards.
ACGCGATCGCAGCCGCACAGCGCCACCGGCCTCTCCTAAGGGGCTGCTCTTAGCGCAGGTGGTTTACCCGGATCATCTTGATCCGTGGAGCCGAAATAGATAGCAGTACGTTAACAGGTTTTGTTAACTGAGTTAACTGGTGTAGTAGGGCAAGCAAATATTCGCCGGCTTTGGGTTGGCGAGTGAAACAAACGAGTGTTGTTCAAACTGGTGAAGAGGAGTTGAAGCGTGAAGACATTCAGTCCAAGCGCCGAAGAAGCCGCTGCCGCCCGCGAATGGTGGGTGGTGGATGCCGCAGGACAAACCCTGGGGCGTCTGGCTTCGGAGATTGCTAAAATATTGCGCGGCAAGCACAAGCCAACCTTTAGCCCCCATTTGGACGCCGGGGACTTTGTGGTGGTGACAAATTGCGAGAAGATTCTGGTAACGGGTGACAAGCTGGACACGGTCCGCTATTATCGCCACTCGCGCTATCCGGGTGGGTTGAAGAGCCGCACAATGCGTGAGCAGCTTGACCGCTTCCCGGACCGGGTACTCATGGCTGCGGTCAAGGGCATGATGCCCAAGACCAAGCTAGGACGTGCCCAAATGAAGAAATTGCGCATCTATCCCGGCGGCGAACACCCGCACGAGGCGCAGCAGCCCAAGGTCTTGGACCTCTAGGAGGAATTGTATGGCAACGTATATCGAGGCTGTGGGGCGGCGCAAGACGGCAACGGCGCGTGTTCGCATTTACCCCGGCACAGGCGAAATTGTGGTCAACGACAAGCCCATGGAGCAGCATTTTGGGCGAGCATTGGACCAGATGACCATCCACCAACCCTTGCAGTTGGTGGGAGCCGAGGCAACCTTGAACATCAGCGTCAAGGTGCATGGCGGCGGTGAAGGGGGTCAGGCCGGTGCGGTGCGTCTGGGTATTGCGCGCGCGTTGATTGAGAGCGATCCGAACCTGCGCGGCGTGCTCAAGTCGGCAGGCTTCTTGACCCGCGATGCGCGTGCGAAGGAACGTAAGAAACCAGGTCTGAAGCGCGCACGCAAGGCTCCACAATACACCAAGCGCTAATCCGCAAGGTTTGGCTGTAAGGTAGATGTGCAGCCAAGTAGCACTGCACAACCGTATAGAAGCATGAGCCTTCAGGCCGCAGCGTTCGCTGCTTGTCTGGGGGCTTTTGTATTGGCTCCGTAGGCTTCCGCAAGTTTCCGCAAAGTTGAGGAGAAGACGATGGGAACGCCCCAACCTTTTATCCGTACCGGGCTGCTGCATGTGCCACGGCTCGACCCGGCAGCCGGTGAAGCCGTGAGCAGGGCTTTAATCAGCTCGCTGCGGCGCGTGGTGATCCAGCAGGAGAGCTATGCCGCCAGCGAGCGCCGCTGGCTGGAGAATACGCTGTGCAAGTGGTGTGATGAAGATGAATTGGACTTGGTGCTTACCATCGGAGGAACACTGCCCGCAGCAGGGCTGAGTAGCCAAGAGATCGTGCCGGAAGCGACCTCGGCAGTGGTCGAGCGGCTGGTTCCTGGCTTGGCGGAGGCGATGCGCGCGTATGTGCGTGAGGAATTCCCTGGTGTTTCGCTCTTTCGGGGTGTGACCGGGATTCGGGGGCGCAGCTTGATTGTCAATCTGCCGAACGGAGACGAGGCTGCGGCGCTTTTCTTGGAAGCGATCCTGGAGGAATTGCCCTATGTGCTGGCGCATTTGCGTGGCGATACGCAGGCGATAACGCTGGCGGAGATTATTGGCGGCGGGGATGACGCCAGTGAGCTGGGTGATGAGGGCGGTATCGTGGCGAGTGAGGAAGAAATGGAGATGCCTGCAGAGAGTCAGCCGGTTAAACCTGCCTCTAAGGGGCTCAATGCTGAGGAGTTTGCAGCATTTTTGCGACGCGGCAAGTCGGGTGAGGCCTAATGAAGATAGACCTTCCCGGAAGCGCTCGAAACAGCGTTAGGCTTCCGGGAAGGGGTAAGCCGAATGTTAGGCAGCAACGAGCTCGGCGCGGCGTTTGGCGATGGCGTCGAGCAACTCGTTGTACGAATCCTCGAACTTTTGCACGCCCTCTTGCTCTAGCTCATCTGTGACTTCGGTCAGGGAAATGCCATATTTAGCGAGCGCAACCATGTCGGCTTCGACAGCCTCTAGCCCTTGATTCACGGTCAATGTCGGCGCACCATGCTCTTTGAAGTCCTGCAACGTCTTGGGGGGCATGGTGTTGATTGTGTGAGGGCCAATCAGGTTGTCTACATAGAGCAGCGCCGGGTAGCTGGGGTTCTTGGTGCTGGTGCTGGCCCAAAGCGGACGCTGCAACTGGGCCCCTGCTGCGCTCAAGGGTTCCCAACGTGCGCCCATGAAAACCTGCTGGAATTGGCGGTAGGCGAGCTTGGCATTGCCTACTGCGATTTTGCCTTGCAGGGCGAGGATACCCTCCGCCTGGTCGGGGTAGCTTTTGGCGAGCTTCTCCAGACGGCTGTCGACGTTTGTGTCGACGCGGCTGACAAAGAAGCTGGCGACCGAGGCAATGCGGTCAAGCGGCTGCCCCACGGCTACGCGTTCCTCTAGGCCGCTGAGATAGGCATCCATGACCATTGCATAGCGCTCTAGGCTAAAGATCAGGGTGATGTTGACGTTGACACCGTCAGCGGTGAGTTGGCGGATGGCGGGGATTCCGGCAAGGGTGGCGGGCACTTTGATCATGAGGTTGGGACGGTTGACAGCCTTGTGCAGCCGGCGCGCCTCGGCGATGGTCGCTTCGGTGTCGTGGGCCAGGTCGGGCGCAACCTCCAGGCTGGCAAAACCATCGTGCCCATTGCTGGCATCGTAGACCAAACGCAGAATGTCCGCTGCTGCCTTGATGTCGGCAATAGCGAGTGTCTCAAAGATCTCTTTGGGTGAGTCACTCTGCTTGGCAAGCTGTTGGAGATCGGCGTGGTAGGCATCGCTCTTGGTGATGGCTTGTTGAAAGATGGTGGGGTTGGATGTGACGCCGCGCACGCCCATATCGACCAGGCGCTTGAACTCACCCGATTGCAGCATACCTCGTTCGATATAGTCGAGCCAGATACTCTGACCTAGCTTGTGAAGCGATTGAATTGGGTCCATTAGATTCTCCTTTGGTTGATACTGCTCAATTCACTCGCTCTATTATAGCGGTTGACATAGTGGGTGAAAAGTGGCGTGGTACACCTTCTTGGTAAAAAGAAATAAAAGCGGAGGGCATGGCAGCGGACACGATGGATCTTGTCCGTAGGGGAGGAGACATTCTTCGTAGGGACACCACCTATGGTGTCCGCTCTGTCCTACGGGTGATGATGTGCGCTGCGCGAATTTGTAATTGCGCGCGTTGGCTTGGAGTGTTTGACAAAATAATAGAGCGCGGCTACACTAGTCATTAGCTACTATGTTTTTCGTAGTGGGGCTTACAGCGTAATCGGCAATTGTTTGCGATGATAAGTTCAAGTATGCCGCAGCTTACTGATCTTGCCGGTTTGCAGCGGCCAAACCAGGTTCAATCAGTCAGTAGACATCAAGGAGTGAAGCATGAGCAAGCCGGTCCCTGTGACGGATAATACTTTTGAGACGATGGTTGTCGAATCGGATCAGCTTGTGCTGGTCGATTTTTGGGCAACGTGGTGTGGGCCTTGTCGGCAGATTGCCCCAATTTTGGATGAACTCGCCGTAGAGTTGGATGGTAAGCTGACGATTGGTAAGCTGGACGTGGATGAGAACCAGAGCACCGCGGCAGCATATGGCGTTTTCAGCATCCCCACGCTGCTGCTCTTTAAGAATGGTGAGCCAGTGGAGCGCATTGTCGGCTTCAAGCCTAAGGGCGCACTTTTGGGTCAAATCCAACGCCACCTGAGCGAATAGTCCATCCGCTGATAGCGTGATGCACAATACTCTGTTTAAGCAACATCGCAGGATAGTCATGCTATCCTGCGATGTTTTGCGTTGTCCTCTGTGGGCCTGCGCGGCTTGCAAGTACATGCACGACTCCTGGATGTGTGCATACTCTGTGCTATACTTTGGGTGAGGAGGTAGCCATTCTGATGACGGTCATGATTATCCCAGTCCCCGCCCATGAGAGCACAAGCGCGCGTATGCAGGTGGTGATCAACATCCAAGCCGAGGTGATGGATTCCGAAGCTGCGAGGCACTTGGCAAATGCATGGCTTCTTGAGCATGTAGGGAATCTGCTGGGTACGACTGCGGCGGAACTTGTCTTGGGAGAACGTCTCTTTTGGCGCTACGATGTCATGTTGGGTTTGCCCAACCCTGCGCAACCTGGATCGGGCGCTTTGTACCGGGTCGGGCAGATTGTATTGGATGCGAGTAGCGGCGAAGTTCAGAATGCTGATGCGCTTGCCGAGGAGTTGCAGACGCATGTGGCATCTGTTACGCGTTAAGTCTCATCTCTAAACGAATTACCTTCCCCGCACGCTCAACTCCTACCTGTTTACCCCAGACCCAACCCGCGGAACCTGACTTCTGGCAGGTGATCTTCTGAACCCGCTGCGTATAATGCTATACTGTTGATACGGGTAGATGCATGATCAGTCTGGTTTTGTCCTAAGAGCGCAGTCGTATAGGCGATTGTCCTAACAACCACATGATGAAAGATGGTTTGGTTCCAGCACGCTGATTTCGCAAAAAGTTCGCTCTATAAGTTCTTAGCAGCAACCTACACGATTTTGCTGGGATTTGTGCTGCCTTTCATTTGCTGGGGAGCATTGGCAACGCCTGGTCATCCACACCGGATGGCGCACTTTGTCTTTATGACGCCACCGATGCACGCAGAAGTGGTCGTCAAGGATCATAAAATTGACCACAGCGCCGACCAACAGGAGGCGCGCACAGATGCGAATGATCAACCGGAGACGGCAGCGCAGCCTGTCGGTCGTTCCCTCCCTCCTGAGCTTACTTCTGCCATCACGATTCTTTCGCCCCTCTTGCTTGTTCTCATCCTTCTCGTTTTTCGCCCCGCTCATCTACGCCTACGTTTGAGCCACACCTCTACCTCCCATCTCTTTGATCCGCGTGTATTGACCCCTCCTCCACGCCGTCTTTATTTGTAGACTGAAATTGCCGTTGCTGCAATGCAGTTTGTGAATCCTATAAAGACGTTAATTGAATAGTAACCATACGCCACATATCCGGTGAGAGATAGCTGCGTTGATCGTGGCTAGGTCGCCTGATCGTGGATTCAATTCTCTGTAGCGGAGAAAGGTCATAAGATGAAGAGTGCAATCCGCCTGACATTCGTTTGGGCGCTTCTATTGAGCATTTTATTGGGGATCGATACGCAGGTCGCTTGGGCGCATGGGCATACGCATGTCGGCGACTATGAGCTGACGATTGGGTTTATCGGTGAGCCTGCCTATCAGGGGCAACCGAACGGGTTGGATTTGCGTGTTGTCAACACGACCAACGATCAACCTGTGACGGGTCTCGAAGATACATTGAAAGCGGAGATTATCTTTGGCGAGTCCAAGCGAGAAGTTCCCATCCGTGGACGGTTTGGTCAAGAAGGGGCATACACCGCTGACGTTCTGCCCACGGTTGCGGGTGATTACACCTGGCATATCTGGGGCGAGATTGAAGGTACGCCCGTTGATGTCACCATGACGAGCAGCCCGGAGACCTTTAGCAGTATCCAGTCGAAAGAGGGAGTCTCCTTCCCCGCTGCGGAGCCGTTGGCGGCTGATGTGATGACCGCTGCGGGCGCAGCCGCCCAAAATGCCCAGCTCGCCTTAATTATTGGCGCGGCGGGCCTGGTCTTGGGTCTTATTGGTACGGTCGTTGGCCTGCTTGGATTCCGGGCCGCACGTCGAGCCGCATAATGGCTTACCGGCATTCACTTCCACGTGACGCCGCAAAGCTGAGAGGGAATGGAGGGCGACTTGCGGTTGCTCTCCATTCCCAATTCAGACGCGGTTTGTGGCGATCTTCCAGGCGGCAACTGGCGGGCGGGGTGATTGCGCTTCTCCTGCTGCTGATCACGCCTGCTGCGGCCTATGCACATGCGAGCCCGGTGCGTTCAACGCCCGCGGCTGGCGAGGTGCTGGCAAGCGCACCGGCAGAGGTCGTGATCGAGTTTAGCGAGGAAGTCGAGCCCCGCTCCACTCACCTGCAATTGTTTGATGCCGGGGGGGTGATTGTGCCGACTGACCTACCCGTCATTGATGAGGCGACACCGAAAATTGTGCGGCTGGCTTTACCGGCGCTGGCAGATGGGGCCTATGGGGTGCATTGGCGCGTCCAATCGCAGGTAGATGGTCATGTCACTAGCGGCAGCGTCAACTTTGCGATTGGTGACGAGATCACTTCTGTCTCGATACTCCCGCCCGCTGGAACCCCGCCACTAACCTGGCAATGGCCCGCGGTGAGCGATGTGATACAGCGGTGGCTCTCGCTGATCGGGATGGCATGTGCTTTTGGCAGCCTCCTCTTTCTGCTGCTGATCTGGCAGCCGCTCATGAGATCGTCGAGCGAAGGCTCGGCAACGGCGAGTTGGTTGCGTTGTGTCGTCCGTTTTGTCTGGGTCGGCGCTTTGCTGATGGCTGTGGGCTCGCTCTGGTATCTGCTGGGGCAGGCGAATGAGTCTGCGCTCGCCACCTCGATTCCGCTCTCCGAGTCAATGGGCCAACTGCTGGCAAGCCACATTGGCAGGGTAATCCTGGCTCGTCTGGCGCTCATCCTTGTGCTTGTCATTGCTGCCGGTCGATTGGCGAGTGACAGGGCGAGTGACAGCCTGGGGGGAGCAGACCTCACCGGCTGGGTCACACTCGCCATAAGCGCGGGTGTCCTTCTCACCTATTCTATGCAAAGCCATGCCGCTGCCGTGGCAGCGTGGTTGATGGCGGTTGATTTTGTGCATCTGTTGGCGATGGCTGCGTGGCTGGGTGGGTTGTTGGTGCTGTTGTCGCTGCTGCTGCGGCGAGAAGCGGAGGCAAAACTGCCGTGGGGATCGCTCATGCAGCGTTTCTCGAATCTGGCGCTGACCTGTGTGCTGCTTCTGATCATGACGGGCTTTAGCCTTGCCAATCGCCACGTGCGTACCGTAGATGCGCTCACAGAAACGGCGTATGGCTGGCTGCTCATGGGCAAGACGCTGCTGTTCTTGCTGATTTTTATCGCGGCGGCGATCAACTTGCTGCTGCTTGTGCCGCGTGTGCGACGGGGCGTTAGTACGGCAGTGAAGTCACTGCCCAATACGATCCGGTTTGAGTTGGTGGTTGGTGTTGTCCTCTTGGGGACTGTCGGCGCGCTGACGGCGACCGCACCTGCCTTTGAGACATTGCAGGCGCAGCAGCGGCAAGGTCTTTATTACCACACGGAGCAAGACCAGGTTGATCTAACACTGCGTATCGCCCCCGGCTTTCCTGGTGTCAATGAGTTCGCCGTGGATCTGGTGGATTATCGTGATCCAACCTCGACCGTCCCCACGCAAGTCCTCCTGCGCTACAGCCATCAGGAGCATGACATGGGCGTGCAGGAGTTCGAGCTTTTGCCGGTCGATGGCGTCCGCTATGCCGCACATGGCAGCTATCTGACGATGAGCGGCCCCTGGCAGATCGAGGTGATTGTGCGCCGTTCCGGCTTTAACGATGTACGAAGCCAGGTGGAATTTGTGATGCCAAGCGCGGAAACCAAATAACAACTTGATCCTCAATGCGAGACGCACCCGCTGTTTTTGCCTGATTGTTCACCTATAGGTGCGGTGATATAATTCGTGTAGGTTTCTTTTTGCCAAGCAGACTTCAATTCCACAGAATTCGTCTCCATAAATCCTATCCTAGTGTCAGGCCTCCTGGAGGTTTCCAACATGGCTGAGTTGACAAAGATTGTCCTGTCTGAGAAGGACATGCCCACGCATTGGTATAACATCAACGCCGACTTGCCCGCGGCGGGCGTTGAGATGGCCCCTCCGCTCCATCCGGGCACGCTCCAGCCCATTGGCCCGGCTGACCTTGCGCCGCTTTTTCCGATGGCGCTGATTGCTCAAGAGGTTAGCACAGAGCGTTATATCGAGATTCCTGATGAAGTACAGGATATTCTCAAGCTCTGGCGACCGACGCCGCTCTATCGAGCGCACCGTTGGGAAAAAGCGTTGGGCACACCTGCGCGCATCTACTATAAATATGAAGGGGTTAGTCCATCGGGGAGCCACAAAACCAATACTGCTGTGGCGCAGGCCTATTACAACAAGCAAGAGGGAATTACACGCATCACCACAGAGACTGGCGCGGGGCAGTGGGGCAGCGCGTTGAGCTTTGCCTGCCAGATCTTTGGCATCGAGTGCAAGGTCTACATGGTGAAGATCAGCTATGAGCAAAAGCCCTATCGCAAGCTGATGATGCAGAGTTGGGGGGCGACGGTGGTGCCCAGCCCCAGCGATCAGACCAACGCCGGGCGCAGCATTTTGGCGCAGCACCCCGACAGCACAGGCAGTCTGGGCATTGCCATCTCCGAGGCTGTGGAAGAAGCAGCGACGCGTGACGACACGAAGTATGCGTTGGGCAGCGTGCTAAACCATGTGCTGCTGCATCAGACTGTCATCGGCCAAGAGGTGATCAAGCAGTTGGAGGTGGCGGGAGCCGATTGGCCCGACGTGGTGGTCGGCTGCACAGGCGGCGGCAGCAACTTTGGCGGCTTTGCCTTCCCCTTCCTGCGTGAGAATGTTATCAATGGCAAGAGCGCACGTATTGTTGCTGTTGAACCGGCGGCCGCGCCCAGCTTGACGCGCGGCGTCTATGCCTATGACTTTGGCGACACCGCGGCCATGACACCGCTGCTCAAGATGCACACGCTGGGCCATGACTTTGTGCCTGCGCCGATCCATGCGGGTGGGCTGCGCTATCACGGCATGAGCGCACAGATCAGCGCCATCAAGGAGGCAGGGCTGATTGAGGCTGTGGCGATCAAGCAGCGTTCGGTTTTTGAGGCGGCGTTGAGCTTTAGCCGCTCTGAAGGAATTTTGCCCGCGCCAGAACCCTCACACGCGATCTTCCAGACGATGCAAGAGGCATTGGCCTGTAAAGAGAGTGGCGAGGCCAAGACAATCGTCTTTAATCTCTGTGGACACGGCCATTTTGACATGGCGTCGTATGAGGCGTATCTGTCGGGGCGCTTGAGCGATTATGAGTTCTCTGAGGCCGATATGAAGGAGAGCCTGGCGCATCTGCCCCAGGTGGCTTAGAAACAGGGATGAAGGATGAGGGATGAAGGCGGGGAGATACGCTTTCATCCCTCATCCTTTTTGACTATCGTGTGATGAGAAGGCGGATGAGGTAGAGGACGCCGAGGGTGATGGTGTCTAGGAGAATGACAAAGAAGAGCGCGCTGGAGAGGTTTTGGAGCGTGGGCGCTAGCCACTGCATGAGCGCAGTTGCGCCTTGCAATGGCATCCCCAAGAGGATGTAAAACACAATCGCCAGCACGCTGTAGAACAGGACGGGCTTGATCGGCTCACGGTCGCTGGCGCTCGGCATCATGGCGTTGGCAATGGTAAAGAGCAGGTAGGCCCAGAGCAAGCCGCTGGGACGGTTCAACTCTTGGCGAAAGGCCAGCGCCGCTTCCCACCATTGCCCTTGCGACAGGTGCGAGATTACCAGCGGCGTGTCAAAAATCATATGTCCAATCAGGGTTACAAGCACTGTCCCCACCAAGAGGGGCGCAACGCCCACCAGGCTGTCGCGTATAACATCGCGGCTTTCCACGCTGACACTGCCCAAGCCAATGTGTTTGCCGTGGCGCTTGGGCCACACCCGAAACTTTCCCGTTTTAAGACCGAGCAGGCGCGCCATGATCCAATGTGCGGATTCATGAAGAAGCACGCCGGGCAAAAAGAAGAGAAAGATGGCGAGCGTGGCGCTGTTCTGTGACCGGGTGAGGTGATAGAAGGGGAATTGAATATGCAGGCTGATCTGGCGGCTGAACCAGGCCAACAGCAGCAAGAGAAAGAGCGACCCCAACAGCGGTGGCAGCGTTGCGGCGAGGTCAACCATGCGGCGCTCCAGCGCAAAGATGTGCAGCCCTAGGGGGCTGCTTCCAGGTTGTAGGTGAGGCCGGCGAGGAGCCAACAACCGCCGCGGTTGACCATCTCCCAGCGGTCACCTGCCGGGGCAACTTCGCTGCCAATGGTCGTGGTAGACTCGACCTGTGCGTGGTCGCCGTCAATGGTGATGACTTCGTCGCTGTGATCGACCGAGGCGGGCGCACCAGGAAAGACGATACGCACATAGCGATTGCGAATCGCATCCTTGCCATCCCATACCTGATCGTCACCGGCATTGTCTGGGGTGTTTTTGGCATCAACGATGCGGGCGTCGTCACTCCAAAGCTGCATCAATGGGTCGATGGCTTGGGTCACGACGAGTTCACCCTCGGCGACAAGCAGGGCGCGAATGGCGCTTTCATCGTCGCCATTGACGGGCAACGAGCAGGAGCCAGCCAATGGCGCGGAAGTTGGTTCAGGCGTTGGCGTGGCGCTGCTGCATGCGGCAAGGAGCAGCAATCCTAGCAGCAGTGAGAGAGCGTAGGGTAGCGACAAACGCAGGGTATGGCGAGAGAATCGACCTGAAAGTAGCATAGACATGGGTAAGGGTGTGAGCGCTATGCGCCGGGAGCTTGGGCGCGCTTGAAAAGCTGGCGCACGAAATCGGTATGAACTCGCAAAGTCTCTTCCGGAGTTCCATAGCGGGATGAGGTGAGCTTGAAGAGGACAATTCCATCCTTCAACTCGCGCGCTTGGTTGGGAAAGAGATAAAAGTAAAAGACAATATGTTCAGTCTTCTCGGTTTGCCCTGGGAACACCTTGTTGGCTTCCATCCACAACCCATGAACTTCGCCCCCGTCCTCCAAAGGAATCGCTTTGGAGCTTAGGTTATATTGCCAACCATCGGCGTCATAGCAGATGTCTGGGGCATGGAAGGGCTGGGAACTGCGCCCTCCGATCATGCTCAACCACATATACTGCCCCTTGCTGTTGCGATAGAGCCGTTGTACATATTGCTCTGGGTCCAGGAGGATGATCACTTCCTGGTTGTTCTCCGGCACTTCCTCGCCTTGCCAGTCGCCCAGCGTGAGCGGTACATCGGTCAACTGGCTGTCCAAATCAAAGCGCGCATTGGCGACGACCTGGATCTCGCGGTCGGTGCGCTTCCAATAGTCCAAGTCGGCGATATAGGTGAGAGTATCTGCGGGTGATTGAACACGTCCCCAGAGCGCGGGGGCCAGCTGGGGGCTATAGGCGACCAGAATACCAACGGCTAAGAGCAGCCCCGTCATCAGGCCGCGCGGGGTAAATGCGAGCTTCTGGAGTTTGGACCCGGCGTCATTTGGCGTGATGCTTGCCGCGTCGTTTGAGGTGTCTCTTGCCGTGTTGCCTGGAATGTCGCTTGAAGGTTCGGTTGAGCGCATGGTTGATTTATTCAAAGGAAAGCCTAGATCACTTCCGAGCGCAGCGCGTTTACACGCAACAGCCGCGTCAACGGGAGCAGTAAGGCCAACACAATCACAAAAAAGCCAATGCCGGAATAGTCATGGTAAAAGACAAAGCCGGCTTGCGCGCCCCATTCGCGCGCCACAAAGAGCAGCGACGATACCCGCAAGATATTCCCCAAGATTGCGAGCGGTGCCGCCAGCAGTACCAGCGCGACGCGTCCCCATGTGGGGCCACTCACCAGATAAGCCGCCAGCACCATCAGCGCGGTGAGCGCAATCAGCGAGTTGACGCCGCTGCACTGCGCGCCGATGACCAGGTCGGCATTAGGCAGCTTGACCGCATTGCCGATGATCTCTACATCCAGCCCCAAGAATCGCGCCAACCCACCAGAGCAGACCCCAGTAAACATCGCCAGGGGCAGGGTATAGCGATCAATAAAGGGCAGGGGGACCATCAGCGCCAGGTAGGCTACCGGGAAGATCAGCCGTCTGGCAACGTTGTTGCCGCCTAGTGTCCAGACCAAGCCGCCGATCATGAGAATGGTGGCAAAGGCGGCGAGATAGTAGGCCCGCTGGCCCAAGAACCAAAGATAGAGCCCCAGGCCAAGAGCGATTAACAACAGACCCCAATTGCTACCTTGTCCCGGCAACCAGCGCAATTCTTTGTCGTTGCGAAAACGCTGGTAGGTGAGGTAGAGAGAGACGGGCGGGATCAGGATTCCGTGACTGTAATACTCGTTGCCCATCCACTCACCCCAGAGCCAACGCCAGACAGGCCATGTGAGCAGAATCAGAGCAGCCAGCGCCAAGATGGGCGCGGCAAGAACGCGTAGGGTCGATGAGGTCATGTGTTCGCGAAGCAGGACATGAGGGCGACACCATGTCGCCGCAAGGTCAACAGCAAACCACGGGGCTACCAGCACGCTGCCGGTAGCCACGGAAAGAAGTCAGATTACCCTCGCAGAATACCATGCAGGAGGGAAAGCGTCAAAGTGGAGCGGGATGCCCATGCAGGATCATCGCGGAAGATCAGCGCGTTGATGCGTTCGCCTTATACAGCGCGGCTGTGGTTTGTACCATGCTGCTGTACTCGTCTGCTTTCAGAGATGCGCCGCCGATGAGCGCGCCATCAATGTCGGGTTGCTGCATGATCTCGCCGATGTTCTTGGCGTTGGTGCTGCCGCCATAGAGGACGCGCACAGACTGGGCGATCTCATCGCCATAGAGTTCTGCCAGCGTGCCGCGCACCGTTTTGCCACAGGTCGCCTGGGCCTGTGCTGCCGTGGCGGCCCTGCCTGTGCCAATCGCCCAGATCGGCTCATAGGCGATGACAACCTGGGCAAGCCGGCTGCCCTCCACCCCTGCTAAGGCCGCCTTAACCTGGGCGCTGACGACGGCATGGGTATCACCGGCGTCGTTTTGCGCCAACGTCTCGCCGACACAGACAATGGGGAACAAGCCGTGGTTGAGAACGGCGTGGAGCTTTTTGTTGACCGTCTCGTCAGTCTCGGCAAAGTATTGGCGGCGCTCGCTGTGACCGATGATCACATACTCGGCAAGCCCCTTGAGCATGGGGACGCTGATCTCCCCGGTGTAGGCTCCACTCTCCGCCCAATGCACATTTTGCGCGCCGACGGCGATGGTACTGCCCTGCACTGTGTGATGCACGTTGGCAAGCGCAAGATACGGAGGGCAAAGGACGCTGTCTACGCTGGATACCTCTGCCACCGCTGCGCGGATTGCCTGGGCCAGCAGGGTCGCTTCTGCCGGAATCAGGTTCATCTTCCAGTTTGCGGCCATCATCGGTTTACGCATCGTCATCCTCTTCTGGAGTAGGTTTGGGTTGAGTCGGCTCGGATGATGCGGGTATTGCCCTCCCCGCCCCCTCTGTCTGTTCCGCTGAGTCTGCTTCTTCGTCTTCCTCCGGCGGGGGCGCGTTAAAGCGCGCCAACTCGGCGGCATACTCGTCACCGGTCAGCCAGCGCCCGCCCTCGACTTCATGGTGTACAATCTGCTTCTCCTGGTTGAAGTAGAGATTGATTTCGACCTGGGAAAAACAGCGGCGCTCGCCGGTTGTATGCAGCACCTTGCGTGTGTAGTAGGCGTACTCTCCTTCGTCGGGCTTGCTCAACTCGTTGAGCAAGTCGACCTGCCCGCTGACCGGCTCGTTACAGCGGCGGTTCAATGCGTAGACGGTCAAGTACCGTTTGTCACCGCGAGAGCCGCCCCCACCGCTAAAGAGATTGACTAGACGTTTGAATAGATTCATGATCTACCCTGGTCGCGGTTGTTCAACAGGGCCACGCCGGGCAGCTCTTGGCCTTCGAGAAATTCGAGACTGGCGCCACCACCGGTGCTGATATGGCTCATCTTGTCTTCCAGGCCCGCTTGGCGCACCGCTGCCGCGCTGTCGCCGCCACCAATGATGGTTGTGGCGTCGCGCAGCCCCGCCAGGATTTCGGCAATGGCGACCGTTCCCTGGGCAAAAACTGGAAATTCAAAGACGCCCATTGGCCCATTCCAGAAGACGGTTTTTGCACCTGCAAGCCGGTTGGCATAATGGGCGATGGTGGCGGGGCCAATGTCCAGCGCCATCCAATCGGCAGGGACATCGGTAACACTGACGACTTTCTGTTCGGCATCGGCGGCAAAGGCGTTGGCAACGCGCAGATCAACGGGCAGGTTAATGATTTCGGCACCTTCTTCCATGAGGCGCGCTGCGGTCTCTAGCGCCTCTGTTTCGACCAAGCTCTTGCCCATCACATACCCTTGTGCCGCCCAGAAGGTGTTTGCCATGCCGCCACCGACGAGGATCGCATCGACCTTCTTGATCAACGCTTCAATCACGCCGATTTTGTCGCTAACTTTGGCTCCGCCCAGAATGGCAACAAAAGGTCTTTCGGGATCCTCCAGCGCACTGCCCAAGTAGTCCAGTTCTTTTTGCATCAGAAAACCAGCCACCGCGGGCAAAAATTCGGCCACGCCTGCGGTGCTGGCATGAGCGCGGTGCGCGCTGCCAAATGCATCATTGACATAAACATCACCCAGTCTGGCAAGCTCTTGGGCCATTGTTTTATCGTTTTTGGTTTCGCGCGGGTCAAAACGGGTATTTTCCAAGACGAGCACTTGGCCCGGTTGGAGGGCAGCCGCGGCGGCTTCGGCGTCTGGGCCGGTGACTGCGCCAACGAACCGAACCGGTGCTTGGATGAGCGTCGCCAGGTGATCTGCCGTGACCTTCATGCTGTATTTAGGGTCAGGCCCATCTTTGGGGCGGCCTAAATGGCTCATGAGGATCACTGCCGCACTGTGTTCAAGCAGGTAGTTGATGGTGGGGAGTGCGGCGCGGATGCGTGCATCGTCGGTAATATGCCCATCATCCCCCTGAGGAACGTTGAAGTCCACGCGCACCAGGGCTTTTTTCCCGGCCCACTCTATATCTTGAATCGTTTTCTTGTTCATAGGAGCCTCCTCATAAGTAGGGCATTATAAGTAGGAGATTATAAGTAGGGCATTTAGAGGTAGGATACCCAAAAATGAACAAACGTGAAACATTGTACCCGGCCAGGGGGCAGCGGTCGATGTTTCACGTTTGCATGGGCAGGTCGCCTTGATGGGTATGCCGTGTTTAGGTAGGGTAGCGCTTAGAGTCCCGCGTCGGCCATGAACTTTGCCATGTCCATACAGCGCACGCTGTAGGCCCACTCGTTGTCATACCAGGTGACTACTTTGACCAGGTCGCCGTAGAAATGTGTGAATTCGGCGTCGATGGTGGAACTGTAGGGATTGCCCTTATAGTCGCTGCTGACCAACGGCTCGCGGCTGACTGCGAGGATGCCCTTCATCGGCCCTGCGGCCGCGGCGTCGAAGGCCGCCAGCAGGTCTTCGGTGCTGCCGGGGTTTGTGACCTTTGCGACAAAGTCAACCAAGCTCACGGTCGAGGTCGGTACGCGCATGGCAAAACCATCAAACTTGCCCTTGAGCTCAGGTATAACCAGTGACACGGCTTTGGCTGCCCCTGTGGAGGTAGGAATGATGTTGATGGCCGCGGCGCGGGCGCGGCGCAGGTCCTTGTGTACAAGGTCTAGGATGCGCTGGTCATTCGTATAGGAGTGGACGGTGGTCATGACGCCCTGCTCAATGCCAAAGGTATCGCTGACAACTTTGGCCGCGGGGGCCAGACAGTTGGTGGTGCAGCTTGCGTTGCTAACGATGTGATGATTGGCGGGGTCATACTTGTCGTCGTTGACGCCCATGCACATGGTGATATCTTCACCTTTGGCGGGCGCAGAGATAATGACCTTTTTCGCCCCTGCGCTGATGTGGAGCGCGGCCTTTTCGCGGTCGGTGAAGATGCCTGTGCTTTCGATCACGATGTCGGCGCCGAGGTCGCCCCAGGGCAGCTTGCCGGGATCGCGTTCGCTCAAGACCTTGATACGGTCGCCATCCACGATAATATCGCCGCCATCCACTTCAACAGTGCCGGGGAAGATGCCATAATTGCTATCATACTTAAAGAGGTGGGCGTTGGTGTTCACGTCGCTCAAATCATTCACCGCAACCAGGTCAAATTCCCCTTTGTACTTTTCAAAAAGTACCTTGGTGACTTGGCGACCAATGCGGCCAAAACCGTTAATTGCAATGCGAGTTGCCATTCAATGCTCCTTTGTGAATATCTCTTGTTGTTCAATTCCTTGTTGTTCAATTCATAGAATCGCCGCTAGGCCAGGCGATGATTACATGCAAGTTGCGCAGCGGCGGCTGTGAATCTGCTGTGGAAATGGGCATCATCGGCCATATGCCACGTAGCGCTCGTCTATAAACGCCGGTCGGGTTCGTGGGCCAACGACAGGAATTTCACTGCACAGCTCGCCCCTACCCCATGAAATAACGGCGCGTATAACTAATCTACCATCGAAGGATTCTATCACAGTGCAGCAGGGATTACTATTTGAGAAGGAAAGTTCAGATTCTATGAATCTGTCGCCTATTTTTCAGCCTGTAGCTCAGCATATACCGCCATCAGCCGCGCTGCCAGCTTTTGCGGATCATGCCGCCACGGGCGTTTGCTGTCAGCCAGGTCGCCCGTAAAAAGGCGATAGTTCAGCGCCTCATTGGGGCTGGGGAGCCGCACCCAATCGCCCACAAACGGCGAGGAGGTTTCGAGGGGATAGTCAAAGTTGTCGTTGGCGAGAACGGTGGTAATGGCATTGCCCACATGGGCGCGCAGTTGGCGCATATGCTCGCTGACGGTAAAGCCATCGGTCTCGCCGGGCTGGGTGGTGATGTTGCAGACATAAATGCGCTGGGCAAGAGAGGCAGAGATGGCGGCGCAAATATCAGGCACAAGCAAGTTGGGCATGACGCTGGTGAAGAAACTGCCGGGAGCCGCCACGATCAGATCGGCCTGCAAGATGGCCTGTATGGTGAGCGGATAGGCGCGGGCATGCTCCGGCTTGAGAAAGACACGCATGATGCGTCCGCCCGCTTTGGGGATTTTGCTTTCCCCTTCGACCACGACCCATTCTTCTTCTGGCGTGTCGTCCTCTACAGCCGCGTGATCCGCTTCATCGCCATCGCCCGCGGCCACCGCAGCGGGACGGCAGATCTCGGCGCAAAGCGTGACATGCTCTAATGTGCTAGGCAAGACCTGCCCGCGCACTGCCAGGACGCGGCTGCTCTCGGCGATGCCACTTTCAAAGCTGCCGGTGACGGCTGCCATTGTGGTAATAAAGAGATTACCAAAACTGTGGCCTGCCAGCGTATTTTCTTCGCTGTTTTGGTGATCGTCTTCGTCGCTGTCATCGCGCTCCGCATGGATGTCGCTTTCCGCAAAGCGATATTGAAAGAGGCGTGTCATGAGATCTTCGGCTTCGCTTAACGCTGCGATATTGTTGCGGAAATCTCCGGGAGGCAGCATCCCCATTTGGCGACGGAGCCGCCCGCTGCTGCCACCGTCGTCCGCCACGGTGACAATGGCGGTGATGTTGTCGGTATAGGTGCGCAGCCCGCGCAGGAGTTGTGGCATCCCCGTACCGCCCCCGATGGCAACCACGCGCGGCCCCTGGCGGCGGCGCTGGCGATCCAGTATGACATTGACCATTTCGATGTTGCCGGGGGCGCTTTGCCCTGGCAGGAGGGCGATGATGATGGAGCGATTTAGCTGCCATACGCCCACGATGGTGGCGAGCAGCCCGACCCCAAGCAGGAGCATGCCGCGCAACCAATTGGGCAATGATCGCAGCGCCAGGCTGTAGACTGCCGGGGGCAGTTGATCGGTGATGTACCATTCGCGAATGAGAAAGGCCATCCCCAACGCCGCCACGGTGATGCCGACCAGCAGCAGCAAAATCCAGCGCTTGATATGCAGCCCAGGGCGCAAAAAGTGAGACCAATGGGCGTGGATGGAAGGGCTGGACATGGTTTGCTAAGACTCCTCTACAGGGATACGTTTTGGCGCGGCCAACGAATACAACGAACAGTAGCGTATCACAGATCGTCCACGGTAATCCGCGCATAATTTATACGCGTAGTTTGTATAGTTTATAAGGTGCGTATGGTACGCCGAATTGGTCTGTCGCGTCAATTGGTTGTTGGCAGGATGCATCGTGCTGCCGAAGCGCGGGTGGGGTTCTTCCCAGATGTTTGGCGCGACCTTTGGGCTGAATTACAATGGCGAGTATGAAGAACGCTGGCGATGGGATGAGTTATGCGATAGTGCGCTACCTCTGGCTGGTCTGCATCCTCCTGCTGGGGGGATGCACGTTGTTGCCGAGCGAACAGCGCGGGCAAGCACTGGAAGTAGAGTTTGAGCAGGTGTTGCCTGCGGGCTGGGAGGCATTGGGGCGCTGGCAGCCGGTCAACCTGGATGGGGATGAGGACGAGGAGAATTTGCTCTTCTTTCGCTTTGACAGCGGGCAAGTGGGCGCGCTGATCGATGATGCACAACCTGCGCCCAACATGAACCAGCCTTATCGCCTGCTCCCCCGTTATTTCGACGATGACGATGGCTTGGGGCAAGGGATCATTGCGCCCCCTGGAACCCCTGCGGATGCGATTGCTCTCTATTCAGTGAATGGCGAGAGTCCTCAACCCGAATTGGTGATTCGTGGCGGCAGCACGCACTTGACAATCGTTTGGTGGAAGGGTGAGGCAAATGGCTATGGCGTTACTCAACTCTATGCACCGGGGGGCTTTGGTGGCGTAGAGTGGGAGGCGTGGCAGCGAAGCCCGTCCCCCATCCAGTCTGTGGTCGGTTTTTACCCGCTAGAGGATTACCGGGCGCGCTCTTATCTTTGCCGTACGGTGCTGTATACGCGGCGCGCGGATCTGCCGGGGATTGTGTTTAGCGCACTGCCGCAAGGGCTTCACTTTTGCGATGGTGAGATTCCCGCGCGTCTCTTTGCCCCAGAGGGCGTTGTGCTGGCCTATTTGCTCTGGCCGCGCGCCGCAGAGGGTGGGCTGGACCTGCTGCTGACGCCGGGGACGACATTGCCGCAGTTGGACGCGGAAAGCGCATATACGCGTTTGGCAATGGAACGAATTGAGGACATCGCCGCCTATACCACCGTGCCCATGCGCTATGAGCAGATGCCGAGCGCCCAGGATCAACAGGGGCAAGGCAGCGCCATTGCTCCCACCACCCCTGTTTGTGTCGAGTTTGCCGAGCAGGCCAATCCCACAATCCGCCGCTGGGTGGTCTTTACGCTGCGCTATCAGCCGCCTGATGGGGCGCAACGGCTGCCCGACCGCTGGACGGTAAGCGGCGCGCTCGCTGAACCTGCGCCGCTGGAAACGCCGCCCCCTGGCTATTGCGCTGCTATTTTGGCGCGCAACGCTCCATAAAAGATAGAGCGTGACCGATTACGGTTGTTTGCGTCATAATTTATGTCAGGTTCGCACAAATTTTTCCACAAGTATACAAAGATGGCCCAGTTGTCCCATGAATTCAATAGATTCAATGTGGGACGAGCTGGGTGTGAGGAAAGCAGATGATTCGCCGCCAACAACCAACCCTTCAAGCCGAGGAATTAACCGGCTATCTTGAGGCTGGATCCAGCGACCGCGTCGCCTTTGTGCCGGCCAAAACCGCGCCGCGCGGATTGGCCGAGACATTGGCCGCGCTGGCAAATGCGAATGGCGGGGTGGCGCTCTTGGGTATCTCGGCCAAAGGCTCTGTGCAAAAGGAGATCGATGTCAACGACCTGCGCGATGCTGCCACAGCCGCGGGGCTGCTGACTGATCCGCCGCTGGTGCTGCCTAGCGCGCAGGTGATCACACTGGAGGAGGGGCCGGTGGTGGTGGTGCAGGTTCCTGCGGGGCTGCCCCATATTTACAGCTTGCAGGGGATGTACTTAACACGTACGGCGGGCCAGAATCGCCCGCTGACCACGCCCGAACTGCGGCGGCTGCTGCTGGAGCGGGGGGATGCCGGCTATGAGGCGCAATTGCTGGCGAACGCTACGCTGGCTGACCTCGATGAGCAGCGCATTTTGCGCTATCTGGATCAGGTGGCCTTTTCTGCGACGGAGGATATTACGCAAGCGTTGTTGGCGCGCGGCTGTGTCGCCTATGCCGAGCCGCTGTTGGGCAGTGCGCCAGTGGTGACGCCCACGGTCGCGGGCATGCTGCTCTTTGGCCGCGCTCCACAGCAGTTTGTACGCAGCGCCGAGATCATCTGCGTGCGCTATGCGGGCGAGGTGATGAGCGATGAGTTTGTGCGCCAGGATATTGGCGGGACGTTGGCCGATCAAATTCGCCAGGCGGAAGCCTTTGTCTTTAGCAATATGCGCCGCGAGATGCGAATTAACGGATTGGCGCGCGAGGATTCTGCGGAGTATCCCCTGGCTGTGGTGCGCGAGGCGATTGTCAACGCCATTTGCCATCGCGACTACTCGATTCGCGGCGAGGGCATCCGCCTGCTGATGTACAGCAATCGCCTGGAGGTCTACAGCCCTGGACGGCTGCCCGGTCATGTGACGCTGCATAATCTCAAGGATGAACGCTACAGCCGCAATGAGGCGATTGTGGCTGTGCTGAGTGATATGGGCTATATTGAGCGGCTGGGCTATGGTATCGACCGCATGATCAGCGCCATGACGGAGCATGGGCTTTCTGCGCCACAATTTGAGGAGACTGCGGCGGGCTTCAAGGTGACGCTGGAATCAGCCGCGCTGGAGTTGCCGTCACCGGCAAGGCCACCACTGTCCTCTGTCTCTCCGACCCCTTCCCCCTTTCCTTCTATGATGACACCCGCTGCGCTGGCGGGGCAAGCGCCGCTTACGGAGCGCCAGCAGCAAGCTCTCGCCTTTATCCAAGCCAACGGGCGCATCACCAACAGCGACTACCAAGCCCTTGCCCCCGATGTCAGCGCTGAGACGATCCGCCGCGACTTGGCCGATCTGGTGGAGAAGAATCTGCTGCTGCGGATCGGTGAAAAGCGGGCGACATATTATATTTTGAAGTAACCTGGTATAAAATAAACCTACGCAGTTGCCTTCCTTGCTTCCCAACCCCAACCATCCTTACCCACCTATTGCAGCCGCCAAAAGGAGTCTTTCATGTCAACCGCCACCACCGCTTCCCCCTATCTCGCAGGACAAGTTGCTAGCTCGGAGCAGATTGAGGAGTGGGTGGAGACTTTCCACCGCGATGGCTATCTCTTTCTGCAAAATGTGCTGCCGCCGGAGTGGTGCGCGCAGATGCGTGCCGACCTCGATTGGGCATTGGAGAACAACCCGAATGGCTTGAACAGCGTCAATGAGAAAATCCGGCTTGCCCATCGCATGTTTGAAACCAGCCCAACCAATTTGCGCCTCTTTGACCTGGAGCCAATTGTTAGCCTGGCTGAAGCGCTGATCGCACCGAATTGTCATGTCATTCACAACAACTCGTTTCAAAGCCTGCCCGGTGGTGGCATTGATAGCTGGCACCAGGACGATGCGCCGCACTACCTGGTGACGGAAGGGGAGCCGCCCAAGAATGTGCGCCTGCCGGTACTCTTTTTCACTGCCAATTACTATTTGACCGATGTTGACGAAATTAAGTATGGCGGCACAGAGGTAATCCCCGGCTCACATCTCTTTGGCGCGGTGCCGCCAAAGGTGATGGAAGGCACGCAATGGGAGAGCCAGATTCATTACAATCTAGGCAAGGCGGGCAGCGTTATCTTGTTTAACAATCAGGTATGGCATCGGGGCGGCACAAATCGCAGCGAGCGCACGCGCTATATCACCCAAACCACCTTTGCGCGGCGCATTATTGGGCACAAGTACTATCCGTTTATGAATTACCAGATGCCGGAGCATGTCTACGAGGATGCCAACCCGCGCCTCAAGCGGCTGCTGGGCTTTTTGAACCGCGGGGCATATGGTTGATGCTTGATACAGGGGAGGCTCATTGCCTAGAGCCTCCCCTGTGTAGAACTCGGTGGGATGCCTAATCTGCTCAGGAACGAACTGCTGCCAACGCCGGTTCGTAAGTGGCTAGCAGGTCGAGGTATTGCTCCAGAAGGCGGATCATGAGGAAGTGTTCCTTCACGGTTTCGTGCGCCTTGCGTCCCATTTCTTCGCGGAGGGCAGGGTGTTGGAGCAGCAGGACGATGCGGTCGGCGGCTTCCTCAATGGACGAGACGAGGAAGCCGTTTTCGCCATCCTCAATCTGCTTGGGAATGCCGCCGACATTGCCACCGATGACGGGTGTGCCTTTCCACATGGCTTCGCTCACGGTCAAGCCAAAGCCCTCGCGCAGCGACTTTTGCAGCACCACGGCGGCGCGGCTCTGCAAGGCATTCACCAGGGCAGAATCCTCGTGGGAGAGGATGATGATGCGCTCCTCCTGCTTCTCCAACAGCGATTGATAGATGCCGTCGCCTTCGGGATCATCGGTGGCGCTGCTCCCCAAGAGAACTAGCGTGGCATCCACATGGGCGCGTGCTTGCTTGAAGGCCTCAATCACGCCGGCTGGATCCTTCCACTTGTCAAAGCGCGAGATTTGCACCACCAATGGCAGGTCGGTGGGAATCTTCGCCTCATCCAGAATCTGCTGGATCTCCTCCTCGCTCATCTTGATATTCTTGAGAACAAAAGGATCAATGGCAGGCTTGATAAAGGTTTGTGGAATCCCAATGTCTTTAGCATATTCCTTGAGCGAGAAGATCACGGTGTTGTACTTCACGATAAATGGCTTTAGGTAATTCCAAACGTCCAGGTTTGGAGCCGTTAAATCGACGTGACATTGCCAGATCCACGGTCCTTTTCTCTCGTAGTGGTTGATGAGAGGGAGCGGTTGCGGATCATGGACAATCACCCGGTCGTGATCCAGCTTATTGCGGATCGCGTTCTCGTACACAAGTTCTTCGTAGATCTGCTGCTCCTTAAAGCTTAGCGTCTCGTCAGCCCCTTGCAGCGCGTTGTGCATCTTCTTCGTCACGTTGAAGAATTCCGGCGTGCCCTCCATGACCCGCCACTCTGTATTGATTCCGGCGCTGTTCATCAACAGCGTCAGTGAGGAGAGGATTTCGGCCACGCCGCCGCCCTCCTTGGTGGAATTCACATGGGCAACACGGAGATCGTCCAGCAATCGAGCCTTCTTTTGCACGCGTGCGACCATCTCTGCACCCGTGAACTGCTCGTAATCTTCGATATGAATCAGTTTATGTTCTTGTGTCATCTCTAGCCTCCTTGCATTTTCATGCTTGATTCTTGCCTCTTTCCTGCAAGGCCACTTAACCGTAACGGGTGTTGGCGCGCAGAAGAACCTATCTTTACATAGAAACGAGACATAATACGGGTTTGTATTGGTGAACGCAGAGGCCGGTGCTGTGAATCAATTCATCGTGCGCGGCGTATATCATATTCAGATTACAGATTCAGATCATGTCTATGTTTTAATATAGGTAGGTTTGCAACACTTGAAATGTGGGCGATTATGAGGTCGTCCAGGAGGAACTATGCGGAGTGTTTCCATTATTGGGATTGGTCAATCTCCAGTCGGCGAACTGTGGGATCGTTCGGCGCGCGAGATTGCCTATACCGCGGTGACAAATGCGATGGAAGATGCGGGTATTGAGGACGCTGATGCCCTGTTTGTGGGCAACATGCTCAGTGGCAGCCTCATCGACCAGGAGCATTTGGCGACGTTGGTGGCGGGCTATTGTGGTCTTTATGGCATTGAGGCTGCCAAAGTCGAGGCAGCGTGTGCCAGCGGCGCGGCGGCTCTGCGCGTGGGAGCAATGGCGGTCGCCTCCGGCTTCCATGATGTGGTGATTGTTGCCGGGCTGGAGAAGATGACCGATACAGTTGGCAAAGATACAACCGCGGGTCTTGCCACTGCTGCGGACGCTGACTATGAGGCGCTGCATGGCGTAACCTTTGTTGGGCTGAACGCGCTGATCATGCAGCGCTATATGCATGAATTTGATGTGCCGATTGATGCCTTTGCAGGGTTTAGCATCAATGCCCATCGCAATGGGGTCAACAATCCCAATGCCATGTTTCAAGAGGCGATTGATCTCAAGAGCTATGTCAATGCCCCGGTCATTGCCACTCCCATTAATATGATGGATAGCAGCCCCGTCTCTGATGGCAGCGCGGCGGTAGTGTTGGTTCCCACGGATCGGGTAAAGGAATTTACGACGGGCCATCATTGGGGATCGGTGCAGATTTTGGGCAGTGCCAGTGCCAATGATACCCTGGCCGTTCATGACCGGCGCGACCCGCTCTCTTTGCTGGCGGCGCAGATCAGCAGCGAAAAGGCGTTGCGCCAGGCGGGTTTGCAACGCGAGGATTTGGACTTCTTCGAACTGCATGATGCCTTTACTATCATGAGCGCGTTGAGCTTGGAGTCCAACGGCTTTGCCAGGCGCGGCGAGGGATGGCGCATGGCGCAAGAGGAGCGGATTGGCATCCACGGCGACTTGCCGATCAGCACGATGGGGGGGCTCAAGAGCCGCGGGCATCCCGTGGGCGCAACGGGCATCTACCAGATCGTGGAGGCTGTGCAACAGTTGTCGGGGCGTGCCGGGGCCAATCAGATTCCCCATGCGCGCATTGGCATGACACAGAACATCGGCGGCAGCGGTGCAACGATCATCACCCACATACTGGGTGCGTAGCGGGCCGTTCATCGCCTCGGCAAACGAATCCTGTGCGTGGCAGTTCTCATGCACAGGATTTTTGATTGGTAAGGGGCTTTTGAAGGCATTTGGCTGTTAACAGAGACTGTCAAAAGCTATCAACTCCAGAGAAGAAAGCAAATCAGAGCGCCAAGTGGAGAACCAAGCTATCAAAAGCTATCAAGGTTGGTACACAACCATATGGGGTAGAAATTGAGAGCTAAGAATGGTTATACTGTGGACGTAGAACAAGATTCGGATTGGCTGGCTGATCGCCAATGATGGGCGCAGCCCCACCGTACAGATGAACACTGTATAGACGAATACTGCACAACATAAACGAGGAGATAGGTTAGTTATGGCAATTCCGATTCTGTGGCGCACTAAGAAAGAGCGTTATAGCCTTCAAAGCGAGGTATGCCCAGAATGTGAACGAGCGGTCTTTCCGCCCCGCCGCCTTTGCCCTTACTGTGGTCGCGAGGCTGATGCCCACAAGGTCGAGAGGAAGGCGTACGATTATTCGTTCTTGCTGCCCCAAGCTGCGGAACTGATTGTGACAGCAGGAGACGATTAGCCGTGGAGAGCTGCAAGCAGACGGAGCTAGCCGGCCTTAAGCGAAATCTGAGTGGCTTGGGGGAGATCTACAGCTTTAGCACAATGTATAACGCGCCAAAGGGCTTTGATGAACAGAAGCCTTACACAGTCGCCCTCGTCAGGCTAGACGAGGGGCCGATGGTAACGGCGCAGTTGACCGATGTGGATCATGACCAAGTGACCATCGGCATGCGGGTCGAGATGGTGACGCGCAAGATCCGCGAGGATGGCAGTGAAGGCCAAATCATCTATGGCTATAAGTTTCGACCCTTGTTGCAGCAGGCTGGCTAAGATTTAGTTGTTCCATAGGGAGAGGGGCTATTCTATGATCGGAATGGCCCCTCTTTTTTGTGCGTACAGACTGGTGGCAGGTGAGGCTATTTGCAGGAATTTTTTCAGAGTGGGCGCGCGATCACGCCGCCCTGCCCCGGCGTTTGCCATCGTAACTGTTGCAGCGCCCAGCCAGTGATCGCCCCGCCAATTGCGCCTGTAAGCAGCACTGCAATCAGGACATTCGAAAACTCGGCAATTGCCGCGCCGAGTCCCAACCCAAGCATCCAGCCCAAACCACTGGCGAGAATCCACCAGTTCGCCGAACGCAGCGCGCTACGGAGTACCAGCCATTGCGCTGCACCCAACATGACGCCAAGCAGCAGACCCGATAGGCCCGCCTGTAGGACGACGCGCCAGGGAAGTGTGCTGGCGGCTGCTTCTCTTGTTGCTGCCCTAACGGCGGGTAAGGCGAGCGAATCCCCCAGGGCCATGCCAATAGACAGGCCAATCATGCTACCGACGATGCACGCCAATATCCACCAAAAGGGTACTTCGGTATAGCGGCGCAGCACCAGCCATTGGGCAATCCCCAACGCGCCGCCGATGACGGCTCCGCTCACCAAACCAATCAGCATCTCAGGTTGGGCAGCATAGGCAAGGCCGACCACGCCAGGAAGAATGGCAAGGATACCCACTGCGTAACCGGCTAGCGTCGCTACAGTCCATTCTCCCCACATTCGTTGTGTCTCTCGCTGCATGTACATCAGCTTCCTCCATAAGAAATCCAAAACAAAGGAGCGTGGTGATACGGTACGGCTGCAAGCTTGTGCTTCTGTTGAGAGATATTAGCGAGCACGACACCAGTATGCAGTACGAGGGTAGGGAATGTCATTCAACTAAAGACAAAGCTGGGTGGTTGATAAATCGGGTTAGGCTTCGCCGTTGACGCTGAAATCGTAGAATTCTCCGGTCGCTGGGTTGTACTTCACCTGGAAAAAACAATCGCCACCATCGTTGACAAGGACAAATTCTTGTTGCCAGTCCCCAATATTGGCATCGCAGAAGAAGTTGGCGTAGATGACCTGCTCGCCGTTTTCGATCATTCCCAGATATTGCCGCCTATAGTCGGGCACGCGCTCCCAGATGGGTGGCTCTGGTCGCAGCCAGGGATGTTCTGCTGTGTGCAGAAAGGGGAGTAGGTCAGCCTCCAGTGCGGCGACATCGGCATCGGTCGGCGTCCAGGCGCCTTCAGCCTGCGACATAAGCCAGGGGAGAACCTCTGCGCTTTGTTCTGCTGAAAAGATGACACCGTTGGGGCTGCGCTGTGGGGGCGGCATTGGGGTGATGACAAGGCTGCATGCCGACAGCCCGAGTGTGAGGGCAAAGACATTGAGAAACAGAATCAGCTTGGAGCGCATAGATTTCTCTTGGTTCCTTTATTCTTCTCAGATATTAATCAGACATTTAGAGGATGTACGAATCGTGCCCAATCCGTACACTATAATAGATAAGAAGCAGATAAGAGTAGATAAGGGAATTCTTCAAATACCCAGCCGTTTTTCAAGGTGGGTGCGGACATGCGGCCATTCGTGGTCGAGCATGCGAAACCAGGCGGTATTGCGGTTGCGCCCGCGTGTGACCATATGATATTCCTGCGTTCCCTCATAGCGGAAGCCTACGTTAAGGGCAGTGCGGCGCGAGCGTTCATTAAGCGAATCGGTCTTCCACTCGAGCCGGCGATAGCCCAACTCAAAGCAGTGACGCAGCATGAGGTAGACTGCTTCATAGATGACGCCGCTGCCCTGCATGACGGGTGAAATCCAGATATGGCCGATTTCGATCTTGAGGTTGGCAGGGGAGTTTGCCATAAAGCTGAGGGTGCCGATAGGCTGGCTGCTGGCTTGGTCGATGAGCGTCATCGGGCGAATATCCACCCCGGAACAAAGCTCCACCAGATAGGCCTCGCAGCCTGCTATGTCATCGAAAGGACCATAGCGTAAATAGCGCCAGATCAGCTTTTCGGCATCATAGGCCTCGATTGCCCGTCCATTGAGCCGGAGTGGTTCGCCATTGCTCATGGCATAGAGTCCGGGGGCATCGCGCTGGGGCTCCAGGGCGAGCAGGCGCACTTGCGGCCCGGCTAGCTCCACGGGCGCAGGCTTGACAGGCAGATTGGGGATGCGCGCGAGAATCTCACCGGGGAGTTGCGCGCCGACGGCAAAGGTGGTGTTGGGCGTGGTTGACATGGGCAGCCTCACAAGTCAGAATGGCCTATATAGGTTGACAGGAATGAATCAACAGCAATTAATCAACAGCCGTCAGGAAGTCCAGGATGATAGAGTGAACAATGCGTTCCACGGGCGCATGGTCATCGGTGAAGATCGGCGTGCCGGGTGGTGGCGTGGCTGGACGTGCAACCCGGATCGCCTGGTGTGCGAAGTCGCGGAACTCCGCGGCGAGCGTGGTGGGCAGCGCTGCCACATTTGGCAAGAGCGTTGTCTCCAGGGTGACGGCGGACTTGGTTGCCACTAACAAGGTGTTGCCCAAAGCGCCCGGCGGGCCAGGCTCATCGAGCAAAAAGACGGTGGGATAGACCTCCTGCGCGGTGGCGGCAAGGGCATCGACCAGGGCAAAGTTGGTGGGTGTGCGCCCCACATTGATGGCAAGCACGCCATTGGCGGTTAGGTGATCATAGGTCAGTTGGAAGAATTCCACCGTCGTCAGGTGAAAGGGAATGTAGGGCGGGCGATAGGCATCAACGGCGATCAAGGACCAACTTGCGCTGGCTGGCTGTTGTGTAAGCCAGCGGCGACCATCGGCTGCAATGGGCGTCAGATTTGGCTGGTTCATGTTGAAATATGCTTGCCCAACTTGAATAATCTGGGGGTCAAGCTCTACGCCTGTGATCGGGATGGGGCCATAGATATTGGTGTAAAGTTCGCTGACCGTTCCGGCGGCAAGACCAATGAGCAGCAGGCTGTCATCCGGGGTGGGCAGGCTGGGCGCAGTGCGAAAGAGGGGGGCCAGCAGAAAGTAATCCCAAATGCCCTGGCTCAGTACCATTTGCGGATGGGAGACGCTGTGCAGCCCGATGCCTTCATTGAGCTTGAGATGGCGCTCCGGCCCCCATTGGCGCACCACAATGGTATTGTAGAGACTTTCATCGGCATAGATAATCTCTCCAGCCTCGGCTTTGCCCAGGAGCAGCGGCAGACCTGGTCGAGTGAAGAAGGCCAGCAGCAATACACCTGCCAATGTACTCAGCGGCAGCCAGCGATAGGAACGGTTGAGGCTGCCTAGCGTGATGACAGCGAGCAATGTCAGCGATAACAGGAAAAAAGTCCAGCGGGTTCCGACGGTCGGAATCAGCCAGAGGACAGGGACAAAGGTCCCAACGAGGCTGCCCGCGGTGCCGAGTGCGGTGAGTCTACCCGCTACGTGTCCGATGCGACTTGGCTCATCAAACTCGCGCAAGGCCAAGCGTAATACCCACGGACTGGCCGCGCCCAACAAGATGCCGGGAACGCTAAAGAGCAGAAAGATCGCCAGCAGCGCGCTTGCCAGCAGCCCAACCGAAAATTCAGCCATGCCGGTTGCAGCGAGGGTCAGGACAGGGCGGCTGACCGTTGCCGCCAGAGCGACCCCGGCGGCAGCGAGGGTCATGGTATAATCCAACTCACGCCGCCGTGGAAAGCGGTCGGCGAGTTTGCCGCCCAGCCATGCACCGGCGGCAAGATAGAGGAGAATCAGGCCGATCAGCGCAGCCCAGACAATCTGGCTGTTGCCAAAGGCAGGCTCCAGCAGCCGCGAGGCGCTGAGTTCCATGCCCAATGTGACTGCACCTGTCGTAAAGATCAAGGTCGAAAGATAGCGCATCGTATTGGACAGTGTACTGGATTCCCACGGCAGCATCAAACCACAAACGAGCGAAATCGCTTTGTAAGAGGAGTTGCGTTGGTGACAGGATTGAAAGAAGTCGTTCGTCTGGGAATCGTGGGCGCTACTTCTACTGATTTGGCCCAAATTCAGAAATGGACGGCAGCCTTTCGCAAGCGCGCGGTACGTATCGAGGCTGTATCTCAGAAGTCTCTGTCTCAGACTAGCCCAGAGGGTGAGGATCTCGCTTGTGACCTCTATCTGGTCATGGTGGCAGAGGGGGCGAACAGGGCGACAGAGCTGGGGGCGTTGATCGCGCAGAGGGGCTTGGTGCCCTGTTTGGTGCTGGCCGCGCGTGATGATGAAGCGCTGGTTGACGCAGCCCTGGCGGCGGGCGCTGTCGATTTTTTGGTGTGGGAAGGGCTCAACGCGACCCAGCTGGAACGGGCTGTGCAATTCGCGCTGCGCCATCGTGATGTGCTAGCGGCAATCACAGCGCGCGAGAGCTATCTGGTTGCGGCGCGCGAACGGGAGCAGTTGCAGTTGGCAAATGCGTTACATGATGGCCCGTTGCAAGATTTGATTGGCGCGCGCTTCCTGCTCGGTGCGCTGACAAGCGGTGCTTCTGTCGATGAGATCCAGAACAACCTACAGGCGGTTATTCAGGAGGTGCGCTCGTTGTGCAGCGAGTTGAAGCCGCCTGCTTTGGGGCCGTTTGGGTTAGAAAAGGCCATCCGCGCCCATATGCAAGGCGTCCACTTGCGCGATCCCGACACCGGGGTTACGTTGGCATTGGACGTTGATGCGCATCAACTCCCCGAATGGGCACGATTGGCCCTGTTCCGTATCTTTCAGGCAGCCCTGTCGAATGTCGATCGCCACGCGCAGGCGACACAGATTTGGGTGCGCTTGCGGATGGTGGATGGACAAGTGCTGATGACGGTCGCCGATGATGGTCAAGGCTTTGAAGTCCCTGACAGTTGGCTTGACTTTGCTCTGCTGGAGCGCTGGGGGCTGCTGATGATGCAAGAACGGGCGGATGCGCTTAGCGGGCGATTGGTGGTACAATCTACACCAGGGAGTGGTACGCGCGTGATGGTGCAAGTGCCGCTACAGCAACCGCCGGTGCCAATGCCAAAATCTTTGGCTTTCACAACACCTCATAAGAGCGCACCGGATGAAGCCGCAGATCAGAAACGGGTAGAACGTATATGAGCCAGATCAGGGTGCTATTGGCTGATGACCATCCGATCATCCGCTCCGGGATTCGTCTGCTGCTGGAACAAGCGCCGGATATTTCCGTGGTCGGTGAGACTGACCGCGGGAGTGATGTGGTTGGTTTGGTCGAGCGATTGAAACCCGATGTGCTACTGTTAGACATGGAGATGCCCGGTAAATCGGGGGTCGCTGTGGCGCAAGAGCTGCAACATAGTGGTGCCGCGGTGCGTGTGTTGGTGCTAAGCGCCTATGATGACGACGAGTATATTGCCAGCTTGCTGGCAACGGGGGCTGCCGGCTATCTCACCAAAGAAGAGGCGCTCAACACCATTGTGGATGCTGTGCGCGGCGTGGCGCGCGGTGAGGATGGCTGGTTTAGCCGCCGCGCAGTGGCACAGATTGCGGCCCTTGCGCGCAAAGAACAGACACGGCCAGGGATTGATTTAACGGAGCGTGAGGTCGAGGTGCTGAATATGCTCTCCGAGGGCTGGACAAACCAGCGCATGGCAAACGCACTGTCGGTGAGTGAACGCACAGTCCGTTTTCATCTTTCGAATATCTATGAAAAGCTAGGGGTCAGCTCTCGCGCCGAGGCCATTTCCTGGGCGCTGAAACGGGACGTGCGCGGTTAACTTTTCCTCTTTGGTATTTTTCAATGCGAGATCATCACGCCTCTGCACACCAGCGCAGGGGCGTTTTTGATTGGCGCGATTGAGCCGCGGGGGAACATCCAGGTGTAGCACCTGGCGCAATCGACAGGTATTGCGTTACCGCATCTGGCAAAAAGAAACTGTCGCAGACGCCGTTGTTGGTCTTTCGGGCTGTGCGTACAATATGCCTAGACCTAGCACTGAGGCGCGGGGTCAGCAGTGAATGAACAGCCGCTTGAGGCTGTTCTAAGCATATAAATACTCTCAAATGCCCCGATGTTGGGCATTACATCAGCAGGAGGAGGGGAATATGTTACGTTGGGCTGTCATTTTCCTAGTGGTCGCATTAATCGCCGCAGTTTTGGGGTTTGGTGGTATTGCCGGCGCGGCGGCAGGCATCGCAAAGTTCCTTTTCTTTCTCTTTGTCGTACTTTTTGTTCTGGCGTTGATATTTGGCCGGCGTGTTCTCGCCTAAGAGGGGTATCCAAACACCTCTAGGCGTTTATGATAGAGGCGTCGATCTAGACGTCACCCCGAAGTCACCCGGTTGGCCCAGGCCATGGATAACAGGGACATTGTAGGGACAGATCATGACAGGTTTTGCTCCAGGGGCTTGAGGTAGGAATGCTTGAGGTAAGCAAGCAGATTGGCACTGGCAGAGATAGAGCGAGAGTTGCGGACAAGGACAGACAGTAGGTGGATTCTCGGAAGGCGAGAATCTGGGGCTGGGCCAATCGGGTGGCTGTAAAAGAGTAGCAATAAGATGCGCTGTCGTAGCGCTAGGAGAATTAGGATATTTTGTATGGATAAGTCAAAGTTGATCAAGAATCTGAATGAAGATTTATCGAATGAGTTAGCTGCAATCGTTCAATATATAACCTATGCTTCACAAGTGACTGGCCCCTATCGACCTCAATTGGTCGACTTCTTCCTCCAAGAAGTGCCCGACGAGCAAGGCCATGCTATTTTCTTGGCGAATAAGATTGTGGCGCTTGGCGGGGCTCCAACCACCGTACCGGCCCCTGTTGCCTCAGCCGAGACCAATAAGGAACTGTTGGAGGCTGTGTTAGAGGCCGAGCGAAAGGCTGTTGCAGGGTATAAACAGCGCGCAAAGGAAGCCGAAGAGTTTGGCGACGTAGGGCTTCAGGTGCAGTTGGAAGACATGGTGCGTGATGAGACGGGTCATTTTGAAGAGGTCGATCGTATTTTGCGCGACTGGTCGATGTAAAAAGACGCGTGCAGTTCTCGCAGGACACAGAAATACAAGTCAATGATTAGGGTCTGGTGTTGTACGACTCCGCCAGGCCCTTTTTTATTCCGTGACTTTTTAGGCGGACTTTGGACGGTACGTATATTTAAGCTTACATTTTCTTTATATTCTACCTTTTATACTCAAGCTAGCTCTGCAACCTGGATATAAATCCGGGTGCCGCTTCTAACTATTCATACAAAATATTGAGGAATTTGAGATGTCTGCGCGTCAAACATTTGTAATAACTCTTTGTGTAATTCTGACTGCATTGGGCGCGTACCTTGTTTGGCGTTTGAGTGAGATTGTCCTGCTGCTGCTTGGGGCCATCATCTTTGCTTCTGCGGTGCGCCCTTTTGTGACTGCGCTGGATAACAGGGGGATTCCTCGCGGTCTCGCCATTGTGCTGATCGACCTGCTGGTGATTATGACCGTCATTGGCCTGGTCATTGTCTCTGTGCCTCCCTTGATCACCTTTATTGTTACCGTCGTGCAGTCGGGGGTACTCTCAACAAAGTTAACCCAATTGGCAACGCGCCTGGCGATCTTTGGCTGGGACCGATTCCAGGTGTTGATCCCGGTGATTTCGCTCCCTGGGCAGCTTAACGCGCTGATCGCCCAGACGGGCGAGGAAGTCCAGCAGCAGGCGTGGACGATGACGCAGAGTACAGCTGTTGGACTTGGGCAAACGGTCTTGCTCTTTACGATGGCTTTCTATTGGCTTACTTCGCGCGAGCAGACCTTAGCGCTGCTGCTGCTGCTCAGCCCAAAGACGCAGCGTCAAAACGTGCATGCCATTTGGAACGATATTGAATTTCGTCTGGGGGCGTATGTTCGTGGGCAGGTTTTCCTGATGATGATCATCGGTCTTGCCTCCTATTTGGGCCTGCTTGCACTGGGTGTGCCTTTTGCTCCCGCGTTGGCGTTGATTGCCGGTATTACCGAGGCGATTCCCCTGGTGGGGCCGCTGATTGGCGCTGTGCCGGCGGTTATTGTTGCCTTCACGGTTTCGCCGGTGACAGGGCTGCTGGTTGCCATTTTATACGGCGTAATCCAGGCGACTGAGAACAATGTACTGGTCCCCAAGATCATGTCTTCCAATGTGGGGCTGAATCCTTTGGTGATTATCATCGCCATTGTGGCGGGTAGTACGCTCAATGGGGTCGTCGGTGCTTTATTGGCGATTCCTCTCGCCGGAACGTTGCAGGTGTTGGCGCAGCATATTTGGCTAACTCCGACTCTGGCGACGCTGCCTCATGAGGAGGTTGGCGCCGGTGGCAGCGAATCTACGCCCAACGAGGAGAGTACGACAGAACTGCCCGCGCCGGAGGTCATTTTGGCCGATTCAATTGAGGCCCCTGATGCGCGGCTCGGACCAGCCGAAATCCAAGTCATCACACCGAATCTCCCCGCCGAGGGAGAGCCTTAAATAGACAATCCATGATCGACAATTCATGATTGAGCCACAGAACAGAAGGGGAGGGAGAAGAATGATTCGTCGAGTACCAGTGAGGCGCGGCCGTAGCAGCGGCATGGGAGGCCGCTTGATGATTGCGATCATCCTGGCTGTGATCGCAGTAGCCGGATATTACTTAGGCACGCGTGAGGAATATAATCCCATTACTGAGGAAAACCAGCGCATCGGCCTCACAGTGCAAGAGGAGATTGCACTGGGGCTGCAAAGCGCTCCACAAATGGCCCAGGAGTTTGGCGGGTTGTATCCAGATGAACGGGTTCAGGCACGAATTGACGCAATCGGCAAGCGACTGGTCGACTCGTCCCAGGCCAGTGAGACGGAATATCCCTTTGAATTTCATGTGCTGGCGGATGATCAGACGATCAATGCCTTTGCGCTGCCCGGCGGACAGATTTTTATCACGATTGCCTTGTTGAATCGCTTGCAAACGGAAGGTGAGGTGGCGGGTGTCTTGGGCCATGAGATCGGCCATGTGGTGGGCCGCCACTCTGCTGAACAGATCGCCAAGTCACAACTGATCCAGGGATTAGCGGGTGCGGCGGGTGCTGGACTCTATGACCCGGAGAACCCACAAAGCGCCACCGCGGCGCAGATCGCGTTGGTTGTCGGCAATATGATCAACATGAAATATGGGCGTGATGATGAACTCCAGTCGGATCGGTTGGGTGTGCGCTTCCTGGCAGACGCAGGCTATGACCCGCGCGCGCTGATTCGAGTGATGGAGGTTCTAGCCGGGGCCGGTGGTGGCAGTGGCGCGCCGGAGTTTATGAGTACTCACCCGAATCCCGGTAACCGGATTGAGGAGATCGAAAGAGCAATTGACGCTGAATTTCCAAATGGCGTGCCGGACGGTCTTGAAGCAATGCTGCCCAAGCGTCTGTTGATGATGGTGGCGATATAATCTGGTGAGATGAGTGGCTCTGTGGGGTTTCTCCGCTGACGCAACGGCATGTCATAAACCCTCCCGGAAGCTCAGAAGCTTCTGGGAGGGTGGTCAGTGGCTATGTGGGGCATCCTGAGTAGCGTACACGGGCCAATTAGGGAATAAGCAGCACTTTGCCTTTGGTTTTGCGGGCTTCCATATAGCGGTGCGCGTCTGCTGCTTGGGCCAGCGGGAAAGTTTGGTCAACGTGAACTTTGAGCGCGCCCGATTGAATCCAGTCAAAAAGGTCATTGGTGCGTTGTAATAACTCCGCGCGCGTGGCGATGTAGTGGCCCATAGTTGGGCGGGTGAGATAGAGGGATCCGCGCTGGTTGAGGATCTGTGGATCAACCGGAGCGACCGGGCCGCTGGCTTGACCACACAAGACCATATAACCACGCGGGCGTAGGCAGTTGAGACTCTTGTCAAAGGTGGTTTTGCCCACCGAATCATAGACCACATCCACGCCGCGGCCTTCTGTCAAGCGCTTGGTTTCGGCCTCAAAATCCTGCTCTGTGTAACGGATGACCTCGTCGGCCCCGGCAGCCTTTGCCACTTGCGCCTTTTCCTCTGTAGAGACTGTGCCCACCACCCAGCCGCCGCGCAACTTTGCGATCTGTACCAACAACTGCCCGACACCTCCTGCTGCGGCATGAACCAGGACTTTGTCGCCCGGTTGGATCGGGAAGGTACTGGTGGCGTAGTAGTGGGCGGTGATGCCCTGGAGCATGGCCGCGGTGGCCGTATTGAAATCGACAGCATCGGGCACAGGAACAGTACGATCCGCAGCCACAGCCACATATTCGGCATAGGACGCGGGCGCGCTCGGATAGGCCACCCGGTCGCCAACCTGCACGTCGCTGACACCTGCCCCCACGGCATCAACAATCCCGGCCCCCTCTAGCCCTGGCGTGAAGGGCGTGGGCATGGCATAGGCCCCGGAGCGGTGATAGATGTCGATGAAGTTCAAACCGGATGCGGCCAACTTGACGCGCACCTCGCCCGCTTTGGGTTCGGGCAGAGGGGCTTCCTCATAGCGCATGGCGTCGGCTGCGCCAAATTGGTGGACACGAATGGCTTTCATTAGGGTTTCCTCAACTCTAGCTGTTGCCCAGGAGGGCATGGGCATTCAAGATTTGTCATTCAGTATTTGTCATTCGATATAGAAAGTATAGCATCTGTTCACACAGTAGCCCCAACTATGCGAGCAATCCGGGCGCGAGCAACGACATGGCCGATCCCGCCCGGAGACCGGCCATGTCGTCTCTGTTCTGTTACAGTTTGTGAATTGTGAACCGAGTGTAAAGCGTATGTATTAGTGGTCCATGCGCGCCGGACGACCATTCCCGTCACCGCCGCGGCCCCCGCTACTGCTTGAATATCCACCGCCACGTGAGCCGCCTGCACCGCGCGAGCCGCCCCCGCCTCCATAACCGGCACCACCACCGCGCGGATTATCTCGCGGCATCGCCTCATTGATGCGCAGCGCACGACCCTCCATCTGGTAGCCGTTGAGCGCTTGAATGGCACTGTCCGCAGCGGTGTCGCCCATCTCGACAAAGCAGAAACCGCGGAACTTTCCGGTTTCCCGATCTGTGATCATGGCAACGGCATCAACTTCACCATACTGGGAAAACAAATCTCGAACTTGCTCTTCGGTCGCTCGGAAAGGCAAATTCCCCACATAGATCCTCTTCGACACGGTGGTCTTCCTCCTGGGGCGACACCCCACTGCATTAGGGATGAGCAAAAAAGAAGTAAATATGGATAAGATTAGGGAACAGAACAAGAGGCCGGTTGGATGCCGCCTATTATGCACGATCTTCATATTCTTGTCGATCCGACATAATTGATGCGGTTTACCGCTCCGATCGCATTTTTAATTGCAAATTCGGCGTTGAATGTTGCCTAATTACGCAGTGGTTTGCCTGTCGCTAAGATCTGGCGGATACGCTCTTGAGTCGCAGGGGTGCGAATCAGTTGCAGGAGATGTTGACGTTCGAGGTCGAGGATGTCTTGCTCGTTGCATACTGCCGCGGCGTTCTTACCTCCGCACAGCACATGGGCCAGTGCCGTGGCAATGATCACGTCATGTTCGAGGAATTTGCCATTCTGCGCTTGCGCGTGGATCTCCTCCTGGAGCGCCGCCAATGCCTCTGCGCCAGCCGCATAGATGTTGCCGGTTGTGGCGGTCGGGGTGAACTGTTGTGCAAGCTCCAGCGCAGTTTCACGCGCAACATGGATTAAATGGTCGCGGTGCATTACCACGCGGTCATCTGCCGCCAACAGCCCCAGGTTCTTGGCGTCATGCGCCGAAGCTGAGACTTTGGCCTGGGTGATCAACGCCATGACATGGCGCAGCCCATCTAGTGGGGCATCGGCGCGCACATGGCGGCGCACCATCTCCTTACAGCCACCCCATCCTGGAATCAGACCGACGTTGAATTCCACCAGCCCAATCGCAGTTTCAGCGTGCGCGACCACACGGTGGGCGGCGAGGCAGATCTCCGCACCGCCTCCCAATACACGCTGAAAGGGGGCCGCGACGACGGGCTTGGGCGCGGCACGCAGCGCCAGAAGATGGGCCTGCCCCTGAGCGATCAAGAGATCGATGGCTGCCCAGTTACCGGCTTCGGCATAGGACAACAGGGCGCGTAGGTTGGCTCCTACGCTGAAGTGAGGCCCGTCGTTGGCAATGATCAGCCCGCTGGCGCTACCGTGGAGTTGGTTGATCGCGCTTTCGAGAATGGGGAAAAGGGCGCTGTCGAGCGCGTTCATCTTGGTGTGAAATTCCAGCAGCAGTAGACCGTCGCCAATCTCCAAGAGGGTAGCGGCTTCGTTGCCTGCCACCTGGGGATGACGCGCTTTGAGCGCGGCGACGGTCTGCACACGTGGATCTTGCTGCACATCTACATAACGCTCGGTGGGGGGGTGATAGACTTGTTTCATCCCCTTATGCTCTCGGTAAAAAGTGGTGTGACCCTGTTCGAGCATTCTCTGTACCCACGGCGCAAAGGAGATGCCTTCATTTGTCATGCGCGCGGTCGTGGCGGCTACATCCAGCGCGTCCCACAGCGCAAAGGGGCCAAGCTCCCAGGCAAAACCCCACTGCATGGCCCGGTCAATATCGACAAGATTGTCGGCAATTTCGGGGAAGCGTGCCGCGGCATAGGCCAGGGTGTGCGAGAGTGTGTGCCAAAGCAGTTGGCCTGCAGGATTTTGCAGCGCTACCAGTTTGGGCAAACGCTCGGCAAGGGGCAGCCGTTGCACAGCCTCCACCTCCGGCCAAGTGGGGTTTTGTGGCGGCTGGTAGACAACTTCACCGGTACGCGCCGCAGCCAGGTCTAGGCCCCAAAAGCTCTTTTCGCCGGTGGGCGTCGTCTGGGTCTGATAGAAGCCCTGATCGCTCTTACTGCCTAAGTGACCGTGGTCAATCAGCGTTTGCAGGACGGTGAGATAGGCGGGAGCAATGAGCGTGTCGCGATCAGCATCGTCGGGGATCAACGGGTGGAGGTTGCGCGCAATCATGGCCCACACATCAATGCCCACCACATCATTGAGCCGGAATGTGCCGGAGCGAGGGCGGCCCAGGAGCGGCCCGGTGAGCGCGTCGACTTCCTCGACGGTGTATCCATGCTCCACTGCGTAGGCGATGAGATCGGCCATGATGTAGCTGACCATGCGGTTGGCGATGAAGTTGGGGGTGTCGTGACAGATGACTACATTTTTGCCCAGGGCTTCTTCGACAAAGGCACGCATGCGCTGTGTGATAGCGGGGTCTGTGGCGGGCGTGGGGATGATTTCCAGCAGCGGCAGATAGCGCGGGGGATTGAAAAAATGAGTACCCAAGAAGCGCTGTTGGAATGAGACGCTGCGCCCTGCGCTGATCTGCGCGATGGGAATACCCGATGTATTGGTCGAGATGATCGCATGGGCCGGGGCTAGTTCTTCGAGCCGTTTCATCAACGCTTGTTTGGGTTCTAGCTGCTCGACAATCGCTTCGATGATCCAATCGCTGGACTGGGCCGCCGCGGCCAGATCATCTTCGAGGTTGCCTAGCTGGATGCGCTGCGCTACATCGGCGGCAAAGAGATTGCTGGGGCGCGCTTTGACCATGCGCGTGTAACCGGCTTGGACAATGCGATTGCGTACGGCTGGATCTTGGAGGGTCAGCCCGGCCGCCTGTTCATCCGCAGTCAGTGTGCGAGGAATGATGTCGAGCAGGTGGACGCGCCGCCCGGCGTTGGCAAGATGACCCGCGATGGCCGCGCCCATGGTGCCTGCGCCAATGACGGTGACGGTTTCAATCCCGTGGGGTTCAGTGCCGTGGGGCATGTTGGTTCTCCCTAACGTGTGGTTGCGCGGGGCGTTGTGCGGTACAGGATCTACTGTGGTGCCGGGTGCTGCTCTGCATTGGGCTCAAGGTGGATGAGGACTTCTCCGGCGTTGGGAATGACGGCGCGGATGGCCTCTTGGAGCCTTGTGCTGATTTCATGGGCTATGGTGACAGAGAGATTGCCATCGACCAGGGCTTCCAGGCTAATAAAGAGTTTGCCTTCCACCTGGCGCACTTTGATGTCGTGGACATTGCTTAACTCTGGCGTGGTGATGGCGGCTTCGACCACTTGGTCGTGGATGCGCTGGTAGAGACCGCTGCTTACACGCGCAGTGGGCAGGATTTCAGTGTTTGCCAGTTCGATGTGGCTGTGAACGGCGTCAAGCTCTGGGCGACGCGCCAGCAGTTCCCGTTCCAGACGATCAACAAGCTCGTGGGCATCGCGTACCGACGCATTGGGATCTACACCTACATGGAGATGCAGGCTCAGTTTTTGATCATTCTGCTGCACCCAATATTCATGGATGGATAGGTCAAATTCCTGAGCCGCCAGCCGAGTGGCTGTATAGAGGTCAGCGGCACTGTCGGCACCGCGCTCTGCTTCGGCGTGAACGGTGACATCATCCACCCCAGGCAGCGCTAACAGGCGGCGACGCACCTCGTCGGCGATGGCGTTGGCATCCTGCATCGAGAGGTTTGGATCGACGCGGACATGCAGGTCGATGGCAACATGGTCAGCGGGGCCACGGCTACGGATGCGATGGAAGCTCACAACGCCTTGCACAGCGGCGACTACTGCGCCGATGTTCTCCTCGGAGAGGGGCGCGCGATCGACCAGTGCCGGGACATTTTCGCGCACGGTGTCGATGCCGATCTTGGCGATGACGAGCGCGACGATCAGCGCCACTGCGGGGTCTGCCCAGGTGTAGCCCAGCCATACAAATCCCAACCCCACCAAAACCGTGGCGCTGACGCCGATGCTGGCAAGGGTATGGCGGGCGTCGGCCAAAAGCACCTCGCTTTCCAACTGGCGCGCCTTGCCCAGCTCCCACACGCCTGTAATCCCCTGGATGACGCTGCCGATGATCAGCGCGCCCACACTCCACCAGTGAAAACTCAAGGGCTGTGGGTTGAGCAGGCGATCCACTGCGCTTTTGCCTAGCTCCCAGGCGGTAATAAAGAGGGCGGCAGCGATGAAAAGCGCGGCGAGGGTTTCATATTTACGATGGCCGTAGGGGTGTTCTTTGTCGGGCGGCTGGCTGCTGATGCGGACAGCCACGAGGCCAATAATGTTGGAGATGCCATCAAAAAGCGTATCGAGACCGTCGGCAATGAGGCTCAGTGCGCCGGTCCAGAGGCCAACGCCTAGTTTGACGAGGGTCGCCAGGAGATTGAGGACAAAGGTAACGACCAATACCCGCTGAATCTGTGGATAATCACGCTGCATATAACGTCAAGCCTCCCCTGCCAAACCACTCATCGCTTCTATGATAGCTTGGCAGGGGAGTTTTCGCTAACTTAGCGGTTCAGCTTCGGCATAAAGGTTGCGTCGGCGTCGGTCGTGATGCGGGCTCTGGTCAGCGGGTCGCCCATAATGGCAAAGGTCTTGTTGACATCTAGATAGGCTGTGCCGTGGGCTGCTATCGCTGTGTAGCCTGCTTCGGTCAGTTCGCCGATCCTGGCTGTCTCTGGTGGCGAACTCCAAAGCTTCTCATGGAAGCCCGCTTGCAGGATGTCATGCGCGGGGACGATGCTAAAGCCTGTTGGCCCCCAGGTGGCAATGGCACCCCCATTGGCGTGCAGAAACAGATGCTCGTCGATGGTGAAGTGACTCGCCGCGGCCATATGGAATTGCGATGTGTAACAAGTCATCGAGAGGGAAATAAAGGGCATCTCGCGGTTCCTGAGCTGGCGGACTTCCCACAAGCCAAAGAGCCACTTGTTCTCCGCATCGTCGGGCACAATACGCGCCCACTGCCAATGGTTAGCATGGCCCGTATAGGTCACCAGGCCAACGCCACTGTTCATCAGATCAATGGATCGCCGCATGGCCTGGGCGGGGTCATTGGCGAACCACGCTTGCAAGGTGGTGAGCAGCGTCATTAACTCTGCGGATACGTTGGTGTAGTCTGTGGCGGCAAAAAAATAGTTGCGTAGATGGCGAATCTGTTTGGGCATCAGCGTAATAATATGCTCGGCAGAGCCGACAAAGGGGCCGGCATTATCCACGCTGCCATCGGGGCGCACATCGTCATCGGCAATTTGGAGCGAGGTCCTGCGCCAAAGCGGATTTGTGTCTTTCGCCTTCTCATAGCGTACCAACTTATCAACCACGACGGCGAGTTCAGTGGTATTGATCACCGGAAAACGGCCAATCCATAGATCAATGAGGAATCCCGTTTCGGTGGTGGGGTCGTCTCCGTCTAATTGACCGTAGCAACTGTCACAAGGGACATACTTGATCCACGGGTCTACATTGGCGATGTAGGGTGGGATATAGCTGGGGGTGTTGTAGCCCAGGTAGTTCAGCGGGTCATAGGTGGTATCGCCGACCAGGACCGCGGCGATTGGCGCGGGTGTCCAGGTGCCCGCGGCATAGCGCAGGAAACTGCGAATCGCTTTGGCGTCCACCATGCCATAGCTCCAGGCATCGTAGATCGCCTGCACATCGACCACGCGTACTTGATAACCCTGGCTCTTGCGTAGATCGACCAGCGGCTGCAAGGTGGCGTGGAACTGCTGCGGCGCAATATAGACCGTATGGGCAGCGCTCTTGCTTGCCAGGTCCACGGGTGTATGCGCAGCCACGCGTGGGGTGGCAAGCGTGCCGTCGCCGGTCAGGAGATACCGGTGCGCCGTGGGGCCATCTTGCATCTCAAAGTTGGCTCCCGCGGGGATGGTCAGCCGCTGCGGCTGCGCCGGGTCTGTGATGTCATAGAGGCCGCGCCCGCCAGGCGTGTTGGTGGGGGTATTGCTCAGTTGATAGCGCCAGGTGTCTTCAAGACCTTGAAAGATTGCGCCTTTGCCGCCAAAGTTCAAGGTGACGGGCAGCAGATGGTCGATGGTATCTACCATCACGCCGCGCTTGCTGCTCTCGTTGAGCAGGGTGATTGTCCACTTATCCGCCGCACTCGCCAGGGATACGCTGAGGGTTTGGTTTTGGAATGGCGTTCCGATCACAAGGGGCGCGCCCCAATTCTGGGTGAAGCTATAGCCTGTGGTGCTAAATTGCAGCCGGTGGGGAACCGGAATCGGTTGATCATTTTGATCTCTGGTGCTGTAGCTGCCCGCATAGGGGGTGAGGTGCAGGTCAAGCAGCGTGGGCAGGCTGTTGTTGAGCGGTAGCTGATGTGTCAAGGTGACATTGACGCTGGGGTTGGCTGAGTCTGTGCTTAGATTTGCCTGAAACCAGTTATCGCCATCCCCCCCGGCTAGGGTCGTCTCATAGATTTTGTTGTTCACATAGCGACCCACTTCATAGGCACTGTTGCGCGCTTGGGCTGTTCCTGCTGCCACGCTGCGCTGGCCCATACGCAGCCCATCTTCGCTGCCCACGGTGAGCCAATAGACCCCTTCGGCGTTCCAGGCGTCGCCCGCGCTGGGCGCATAGAAGCGTACAGCGTCCGCGCTTTCAAAGACGTTGTTGCTGTTGCCGTCGATGATATGCAGCGGGACTTGGACACCCCGGTAGAAGATGCGGATTTTGCCGGCTGAGGGTGAGACTACGCCTGCTGTAGCTAAATCGGCCCCGGTGATCTGCTGCATACCTGCTGTGCCCACAAAGAGCTTGATGGCGTTGCTGTTGGCAAGCGGGTTGGTGGGGCCGGGCGCGCCCGCCAATGCCGCAACCGGGTCAGCCGTGGTGTCGCTGCTCTGGGCGAGGACAACCCCGGCGAGGTCTGCCGTGAAGGAATCGACAGAGCGTACTTCACCGGTGTCGGCGTCCTGGTAGATCGGGCTAAAGCCCAACGTCGCCAGGTGACGACCGCGTTGCATCCCCTCGGCCATGACAAAGATCGGCGCGGTGGGCAGCTTGGCTTCAGTCGTGGGTTGGTTGAGGGGGGATGGCTCCCAGTCCAAAGCCGGTGGGTCAATCTGCGGGGCCGGGGTCAACTCGCCTGCATAGGGCGTGCTGCTCATGCCCTGGATGGCTGCTGTGGCAAGCGCCTCACTGGCAGGTTGGCCGGCGGGCAGTTCGACAAACAACGTCTGTAAAGGCAGTAAATAGCCACCATAGGGGGTGGTTGGAGCGGCACTTTCACCTGTCGAGGCAGCCTGGACGCTGCCCTGCCACTGCAAGTGGAGCGCACCCTCGCGGCTCTCCACTAGGAGCCCTGAAGGTGTCAGCGTGGGTGAGCTCTGTGCCTGGGCCGTGGCGGGCATGAGGATCGTGCTGAGCAGAACGCTGCAAAGTCCCAGCCAAGCCAGCACCCGTGTCGATAGTTTTGAGTTTTCTGTCATAATTTTCTCGATGCTGTCAGAAGACATTTTTGACGATAGTGGCTTTGAAACGATCTCGCAG
Source organism: Caldilineaceae bacterium (assembly GCA_020846635.1). GTDB lineage: Bacteria > Chloroflexota > Anaerolineae > Caldilineales > Caldilineaceae > QEUY01. The sequence continues at coordinate 256,335 of JADLDO010000039.1, read as the reverse complement.
CTTTCATGCGGCAATCAGAGCCCGATTTATACATATATTTAAGCATGAGTTTAAGGTCGTTGACAGTATACCAGAGAATTCGACAGCGAATCTGGCGATTACCTGTTTGTTTCCTTAATGTTTCCTGTCAGAAAGGCGACGATGGGTAAAAAAAGGGTGGCTTTGAGGGGATAATCCTTCAAAGCCACCCTTTGCGATTTTATGAACCTGCTCGGTCCCTGGCAACGTTTACACCGCTTTGATACGAACCGTCGTATCGAAAGTTGTATCAAAAGGGGTGCATGTAGGACAAAACCGCGCTACTCGCTGTCGTCGCCCTGGCCGGCATTCTTGCGGCGGGAAGCGGCAGCGGCAGAGAGCGCAGCCAAACCAGTGCCAAAGAGTACGACCGTGATCGGCTCAGGAATCGAAACGGGGGCGGGGGGGCCCGCTGTGGGCGTGGATGTGGGCACATCCGTCGGCTCTTCTGTTTCGGTCGGCGCTGCGGTTGCCGTCGGTACTGGTGTGTCCGTCGGCTCCGGTGTTTCGGTCGGCTCTGGTGTTTCGGTTGGTGTTTCGGTCGGCGGCTCTGTTGGCTGCTCGGTGGGGGTCTCTGCTACTGGATTTTGTGCAAAGACCTCTGTCGAGAGGGGCAATGTCATCAACGTCAACATCAGGAAGAGCACTGCGCCAGAAAGGATAAGGGATAAGGGCCTAGACTGTCTCATGGGCAATTCTCCGGTTCAGGCGATAAAGGCAAAAGATGATAAGTGTACGAATAAAGTGCAAACAACACCTTGCGAGATACCAAGTTGCAAAAACTGAGTAGTAAAACAGCGTTATGAAAAACTTAGTGATACTGAAACGAACAGGATGATAAAGGCGAACCTTGAGAAGTGAACAATCTTGAGAAGTAAAAATGGTTGATCAAAAGGGTCCAATGATGATTCTAGCATAACAACACGGCGGAATCCGCCAGTCAGGTGACACAATGATAAAAGTCGATAATCACCCATGTGCATGGTAACATAGGTGATCCAGAAGATCAAATTGATCTCACCATATGGGACTGACCACTACATCGTGGGCGACAAGCGGCTGACAGGTCATTATACGCGAGCGGCAGCTTTGACAGGAAGCGTCCTGATCTGCCTCAAATCAAGCCGGCACACGTACGGACACCATCGAGGGTGTCCATACGTCGTTAGGTCACATCAATGACCTGGCCGCCGGTCATTGCCACCAACTCTTGGGGTGTAAGAGAGAAGACGGCATGCGGATGTCCTGCGGCTGCCCAGATCACCTCGTGTTGCAGCAGGTCTTGGTCAATGTAAGTTGCCACAGGTTGGGCATGGCCTAGTGGTGGAACGCCGCCAATCGCAAAACTGGTTGCGGCGCGGACAAATTCAGCATCGGCCTTTTCCAGCTTTTCGCCAATTTGCCGGGCAGCGCGCTTTTCATGGACGCGATTGGTGCCACTGGTGATCACCAGGATAGGACGCTGGCTGGCTGCGCCGCGAAAGAGCAGTGATTTGGCGATTTGTCCGACTGTACAGCCAACAGCCGCCGCCGCTTCTGCCGCGGTGCGTGTGGAGTCGGCAAACTCGATTACTTCATTCTGATAGCCCTGGGCCAGGAGCGCATCCTGCACTTTTTGGGCGGAGGGTTTGAGTGTTGTCGCCATGAAGATCCCTGAACGAATTGTGAAAATGGCTCATCCGTCAATATCGCGGGAATAAATATCGCAAAAACAAATATCACAAAAGTATAGCAGGCTATTTACAGCGGCGCTATTTGTGCGGCGCAACTGTAGTACCTATGACGGACAGGAGTGTGCTTCTGTGGTAGGGTAAATAGAATTGGTTAGGTTTGCATAAAATGGAATCGCTCCTTGGGAATTATCTGCTCCAAATCATCTGACTTTTAACAGTTTCTTAGTGATGCTGTTATATTAAAGGCACTTAATTCCAGGGTGTTCCCCTCAGGTTTGCATAGCCTCATAACCGCTGTTGCGGTAGCCCTGATGTACAAGTCGCATGAAAGGAATTCGCATGGCTGTACAAGATTATTTTAACGCTAAGGATACCTTTGAGACCGGTAGCGGACCGGCGGTGATCTATCGGCTTTCGGCGCTGGAGAAGCAGGGCGTTGCGAATATATCGCGCTTGCCTTTCTCGATCAAGGTGCTGCTGGAAGCTGCGTTGCGCCAGGCCGATGGCTTTGAGATTACGAAAGAAGCCGTGGAGACCATTGCAAAATGGGGGCCTGAGACGGCGGGCAAGGTGGAGATTCCCTTTAAGCCCGCGCGTGTTGTGTTGCAAGATTTTACGGGTGTGCCTTCGGTGGTCGATCTGGCCGCGCTGCGGAATGCCATGAAGCGGCTGGGCGGCGACCCGCGCAAGGTCAACCCCCTGGTTCCTGTGGATTTGGTGATCGATCACAGCGTACAGGTGGATCGCTTTGGCAGCATTTTTGCCCTGCACTACAACGCCGAGCGCGAGTTCGAGCGCAATCGCGAGCGGTATGAGCTTTTGAAGTGGGGCCAAGAAGCCTTTGATAACTTCCGCGTTGTGCCACCCGCCACAGGGATCGTCCACCAAGTGAACTTGGAATACCTGGCGAAAGTCGTGCAAAAGTCGCCCGCCAATGGCGATGGGCTGGAAGTCGCCTATCCTGATTCGCTGGTAGGCACCGATTCTCACACCACGATGATCAACGGGTTGGGTGTGCTGGGCTGGGGTGTCGGTGGCATCGAGGCAGAGGCCGTTATGTTGGGGCAGGCGATCTATTTCCTGCTGCCGGAGGTTGTCGGCTTCAAGCTGACCGGCGAACTGCCCGAAGGCGCGACCGCGACAGACCTGGTGCTGCGTGTGACCGAGATGCTGCGCAAGAAGGGCGTTGTTGACAAGTTCGTGGAGTTCTATGGCCCTGGTATCTCCAAGTTGAGTCTGCCGGACCGCGCCACCATTGGCAACATGGCCCCTGAGTATGGCGCGACGATTGGCTTCTTCCCGGTCGATGCCGAAACCTTGCGCTATATGGTCGGCACAGGACGCAGCGAAGAATTGGTCGATTTGGTCGAGCGTTACTGCAAGGAACAGGGCCTGTTCCATACGGTTGATACGCCCGACCCGATTTTTATTGACACCCTGGAACTCGACATGAGTACGGTCGTTCCCAGTCTCGCCGGCCCCAAGCGGCCCCAAGACCGGGTTGAACTGAGCAGCATGAAAAACCAGTGGCTCAATGGTTTGACTGCGCCTGTCGGCCCCAAGGGCTTTGGCTTGACGCCCGAACAGGTGGAGAGCAAGGTGACGGTGGTGGACGAGGGGACCAGCTTTGAGCTGACCCACGGCGCTGTGGTGATTGCGGCGATTACCTCTTGCACCAACACCAGCAACCCATCGGTCATGATCGGCGCTGGTTTGCTGGCAAAGAAGGCTGTCGAGCGCGGGTTGGATGTCAAGCCCTGGGTCAAGACCAGTATGGCCCCTGGCTCGAAGGTCGTCACCCGTTACCTGACGGCGAGCGGGCTGACACCCTATCTGGAGGCGCTCAACTTCCACACGGTGGGCTATGGCTGCACCACCTGTATTGGCAACAGCGGCCCCCTGCCCGAACAGATCAGTTCTGCGATTAAGCAGGGTGATATTGTGGCAGTATCGGTGTTGAGCGGCAACCGCAACTTCGAGGGGCGCATTAGCCCCGATGCGCGTGCCAATTTCCTGGCGTCGCCGCCTTTGGTGGTCGCCTATGCCATTGCGGGTACGGTGAATATCGACCTGTCAACGGAGCCGCTAGGCCTTGATCCCAATGGCAACCCGGTCTATCTGCGCGATATTTGGCCGACCCAAGATGAGGTTCGCACAGCCATCCGCCGCAGCATCAAGCCGGAACTCTATCAAGAGGAGTATGGCAACGTCTTTGACGGCAACGAGGAGTTCAATAAGATTCCGGTGGCGGGAGGTGAACTCTTCGACTGGAGTGAGCGAAGCACCTACATCCGGCGTCCACCCTTCTTTGACATCGAACTGGCGCTGGATGCCATTCAGCCGGTGCGGGGGGCGCGGGTCTTGGCCTATATGCCCGACAGCACAACCACCGACCATATCAGCCCGGCAGGAAGCATTGCGCCCAACAGCCCGGCGGCGCGCTGGCTGGAGGAACATGATGTGGCTCGTTCGGAGTGGAACTCCTATGGTTCACGCCGCGGCAACCATGAGGTGATGATGCGTGGCACGTTTGCCAACATTCGCATCAAGAATCAGATGTTGCAGGGCGTAGAGGGGGGCGTCACCAAGCATATCCCCTCCGGTGAAACGCTGGCAATTTGGGATGCTGCCGAGCGTTACATGGCGGAGGGAACGCCCCTGATCGTCTTGGCAGGCAAGGAATATGGCTCCGGTTCCAGCCGCGATTGGGCGGCAAAGGGGGTCATGCTCCAGGGGGTGCGTGCCGTCATTGCCGAAAGTTTTGAACGCATCCACCGCTCCAACCTGGTGGGCATGGGCGTTTTACCCCTGCAGTTCAAGCCGGGCGAAAGTGGCAAGACTCTGGGGTTAACGGGCTATGAGTCCTTTGAGATTCTCGGCCTGGATGACAACCTGACCCCTGGGCAGCTCTACAGCGTGCGCGCCACGGCGGATGACGGCAAAGTGACCGAGTTCGAGGTCATCAGCCGCATTGATACGCCGGTAGAGGCCAACTATTATAAGAATGGTGGCATCTTGCAGACGGTCTTGCGCCGCATCGCCCAGTCATAAGGGTTACGATAAAGTAGGTACATGCGAAATGGGCAGGGGCGAATCCCTGCCCATTTTATACTGTCTCTTTATGCTCACTACTGGAAAAGACTATGAGCAACCATCAATCAAACGGATATGAATTATCGGGCTGGGATCTGTCGGAGCTGCTGCCGGATACCCAAGAGGCGACGATTGCCGCACGCGTGGCAGCGCTGGAAGCGGATGTACAGGAGTTTGTGGCACGCCGCGAACAGTTGAACGCCGAAATGGAGCCTGCTGTGCTGCTCGATGCGATGCGCCAGGGCGAGAAGATCGTCGAGCAGATCTATACATTGGGGGCCTATGGCAGCCTCTGGTTTTCGGCAGATACGCAATCGCCTGACGCGCTGACCTATCGCAACCGCATGCAGCAGACGTTGACCAACCTGCAAAACCGCATTCTCTTTTTTGAGTTGTGGTGGAAAAGCCTGGACGATGATGAGGCCGCGGCGCTCTTGCCCAATGCCGAGCAGTACCCCGACTATCGCTTTTATCTACAGGATATTCGACGCACGAAGCCTTATACATTGGATGAGAAGTCCGAGCAGATCATCAATGTGAAGGATGCCAACGGCATGGACAGCGTGATTACGCTTTATTCGATGCTGACCAGCCGCTTGGAGTTTACGCTGGAGGTAGATGGCGAATCCAAGACTTTGACGCGTGACGCGCTGATGGGCTATGCCTATTCGCCCCGCCCAGAACTGCGTGCGGCGACCTATCAAGAGTTGTACCGGGTCTATGAGAAGGAAGCGCCCATTCTGGCGCAGATCTACGCCAACCGCGTGCGTGACTGGCACGCCGAGCAGGTTGAATTGCGCGGCTATCTATCGCCCATTGCCGTTCGCAACGTGGCAAACGACATTCCCGATGAGGCAGTGGATGCGCTGTTGGACGTGGCGCGCCGCAATGCGCCCCTTTTCCAACGCTATTTCAAGCTCAAAGCCGGATGGCTCGGTGTGGATAAACTGCGCCGCTATGATATTTATGCGCCGCTGGCGGAGTCAGATGAGACAAAAGAGTACGGCGACGCGGTACAGTTGGTGCTGGACACCTTTGCCGACTTTGACCCACGCGTGGCAGAACAGGCCGAGCGTGTCTTTGCCAAGAACCATATCGACTCCGAAGTGCGAAAGGGCAAGCGCGGCGGGGCCTTCTGTGCCACTGTGCTGCCCAGCCAGACGCCGTGGGTGTTGATGAATTACACGGGCAAGGTGCGCGATGTTTCCACGCTGGCGCACGAACTCGGTCACGCCATTCACAGCATGATGGCTGATCACCACTCGATCTATACCCAACACTCGACGCTGCCATTGGCTGAAACCGCATCGGTCTTTGCCGAGCAACTCTTAACAGAACAATTGTTGGAGGCGGAGAGCGATCCGCTGGTGCGCCGGGAAATTCTGTCGAGCGCCATCAACGATGCCTATGCTACGGTCATGCGCCAGGCCTATTTCGTAATCTTCGAGCGCGATGCCCATGCCGCCATCCTCGACAACAAGTCGCCGGAAGATCTCTATACGCTCTATATGGAGAATCTGCGCGAGCAGTTTGGCGACAGTGTGGAGGTTGGCGAGGAATTCCGCTACGAGTGGATCAGCATCCCGCATATCTATAATACGCCCTTCTACTGCTATGCGTATAGCTTTGGGCAACTGCTGGTGCTGGCGCTCTACCGGCGCTACCAGCAGGAGGGCGATGCCTTTAAGCCGGGCTATCTGCGTCTCTTGGCGCATGGCGGTTCGGCGCGACCGGAGGAGATTTTGCGCGAGGTGGGGATTGATATGCGCGACCCGGCCTTCTGGCAGGGCGGCTTCGACGTGATCCGCGACATGATCGACCAGTTGGAGGCGATTGAGCTGTAGTTGCCGTGTCGGAATGACAATTTCGTCAGCTTACGTGTACCCGCTGCGACTACTTCTATTTAGAAGGAGCCGCAGCGGTTTTGTTGTCGGGGTGGAGAGTGAGCAGGCTGCGGGTGCTGGAAACCGCCTCGCCCCAGGGGAGCATGCTCCCAATGGCGACCGCTTTTTCCCACCCGACCATGCCCAGCGCCTTGATGGAAGGGCCAAGAAGCCGGTCGTAGATTTGGCGTGAATTGACCGTGATCGGCATACCGACGTGTGTGCGCGCGGTCGCGGCTGCCCCCATGAGATGGGCCGCCATGTGATGTTGGCCCAGGCGCGTGGCAATGCCCGCACCCGCTTCCACGATGACGGCGATTGAGCCGGAATTGTTGGCGAGATCGATGTACCGTTCGAGAGAATGTTGGAGATGAAACTGCGCTTGCGGCACCTGCCCCAGCGCTAAATGGGCCAAGCCCAAGTTGCGTAAACTCCAGGGTAGGCCATGTGAATGTTCAATGGCATCGAATTCTGCATAGGCCCTTTGAAAGCGCATGAGCGCCATCGTGGCATTGTCCTGGGCGAGGTCTGCCATGCCCACAATGAGGTCGACTGAGGCCATACCTGCGCGCGATCCCTGCTTCGCCCATAGCACTTGACATTCTTCCAACCAGGGCAGCCCGCGCGCATAGTCCCCTTCCTCGATGGCCGCACAGCCCATCTGCTCCAGCGTGAGCGCCAAATAGCGAATATCCCCCAAACGTCGATAGACCTGGAGGCGCTCATGCGTATAGGCGCGCGTAACAGCGGTTTGCCCTTGAAGGAGCGCCAACTGGCTCAGTTGCGATAATGTCCAAGCAGTTGCCAGCAGATCGCCGGAGGTGGTAGCCTCCTCGCGCGCTTGGGTGAGATGGCGTTCGGCCTCTGCATAGCGCCCCAGCGCCGAGCAGAGAATACCAAGCGCTGTTTGTACGCGGGAACGTACAGCGGGCTGACCTCCAGGCAAGGTCAGGGCCTGCTCTAGCCAGTTTGCACCCTCTTGCCAACTTCCCTCCAGATACCAATAATGGCCCAACCCGTTTGCCAACTTCAGGGTTAGCTCGACATCTTTGATCGCCAACGCAAAATGGAGGGCAGCCATAAGGTTGGGGTAATCGGAACGGAGTTGGCCGCGCCAGGTTTGGACGTTGCCCGCGCTCTGTGCCGGATCCATCGCAAAGGCTAGGGCCGCATAGTAGTGTGCATGGCGGCACTGCGTCGTTACGTGGTCTTCGCTTGCTCGCAAGATTTCTAATGCATATTCGCGCAGAGTTTCCAGCAGCCCGTAACGGGCGGGATCGTTGGTTGCTGGATCACGCTGCAACTGCACAAGATGGCCCGCGACCAATATCTGAAGCTGCGTCGTAAACTCGGCCACGGGTACGCTCGTCGATGGGTCGTTGGCGACCCCTGCGACTGCATAGGCGGCTGCTAAATCGAAAGTGCCTTGAAAGAGACTGAGGCGCGCAAAAAGCGCTTGATCGGCAGGCGACAAGCGGCGCACGCTCCAGGCAATTGCCTCGCGCAGCGTTTGTTGGCGTGAACTGCGGTCCCGTTGGAGGGTGGTGAGCAGCGCCAAACGCCCTTCGTGTTGGATATCGGCAAGCAGCAAATGGGGGGATTCCGCCCGTGTAAGACCCGCTGCCAATTCGATGGCGAGGGGCAGGCCATCCAGGCGCGCACAGAGTTCGGCAACGGCTGAGGAATTGTCGGGCAGCAGTTGGAAGTGGGGGTTGTGGGCGCGGATGCGCGCCACAAAGAGTTGGATCGCCTCATTGCCGCCCAACGCATCCGGCATTCCCCAGATGGTCGGTGGGGGGACGGGGAGCGGCGGCACAACGAATTGGTGTTCGCCGTAGACTGCAAGGGGCGTACGGCTGGTGACAAGCGCCGAAACCTGCGCACAGGCAGTCAGGAGCGCGGTGATAAGTGGCGCGGCCTCCACAACCTGTTCGAAGTTGTCCAGCACAAGCAGCATACGACGTGAGCGCAGAGCGGTAGTGAGCCAATCGAGCGGTGCTTGGCGACCGTCGTCACCAATCCCCAATGTCTGAGCAATTGACAAGAGGACTTGCTGCGGCTCTTCCACAGCAGCCAGAGGAACAAACCAGACCCCATCGACAAAGGCGAGACGCAGCCGTTCGGCAGCGTGCAGGGCAAGGCGGCTTTTGCCGACGCCGGGCGACCCCACCAGGGTCAAGAGCCGTACATCCTTTTGACGCAGCAGCGTTTCGATGGATACCGTCTCAGGCTCGCGACCTACAAAGGAGGTGAGGGGCGCAGGTAAGTTGGAGGGGCCTGCTTCTACCGTGAGCGCGCCGCGCGCGCGGGCCAATCGAATAAATGTGGCGCGCGTGGCGGCATCAATTTGTAGATGTTCCGCCAGGAGCCCAGCCAATTCTTTGGATGGGCGGCGCTCGCCTTCTTCTAACTTCTTGATCATATCCGCTGAACAGCCGACGCGCCGCGCTAATTCGGATCGAGTGAGGTCTAACCCTTGACGACGTTGCCGGAGCATAGCGGCGAATTCCTGGTTCGCGCTGTTGGGTCGATTGGAGGAAAGCATAGGAATGCCTAGCAAAGTCACCACAGAGAGCTAAAAAGAGAGCTAAAGTCACCAAAGAGTGTTGAAATGTGCCAACTGGTGTTGAAGTACGCCAACATATGAACGACGCGGGGTTGTCCCTATTTTTGTCCCTCCTATTGTACCTGCGAACCGGTTGATGTGCCTAGTCATTCTATGGTTTATGGGGTTTTATAGAGTGGCACAGAACTCGATGGGCTCAAATAGATACGAGCGGAGGTGCTAGCCGAGATACGAGCGACCGCGAGCCTCTCGCTTGGCGCGGGATTGCATCACAACGCAGGGTCGGTTATTATTGGGGAAGGAAGCTAAATTCATCCACTGCTAACTTACAGCGAGCAAAGAGCGACCCATTGTGTTGACCGAAGAGCCAATCCGTGATCCCTTAACCGGAGGGCAGCCCCGACTGAGTGTCCAGGCACATAGCCTGGCCGCGCGCCGTGGCTTGCGGATCATGTTGGTGGGGAGACGTGCAACGGGCGATTCGTTGGCAGCCATCGTGGCAGCGAGGATGGCGGATGCCGGCAGCAGCAAAGAGGCCGGTCAAGAGGTTGCGCCGCACCCGCCGTTTGAATTGATTGCGCTGACGAATCAGAAAATGGCGCTGCAAGAGATTCGCATGCAGCCGCCCAAAGTCGTGATGGTGGAGTTGGAGGATAAGCCGGAGAGCCGTCGCCGCTTCTGTGATATGGTTCGCTACCGGCTGCCTACTGCGGTGATCTTCGCGGTGAGCATGGCCCCCCCTCAAAGCACCTTCCACTTTGACGGCACGCTCAAACTGCCCTTGCGCGGCGACGAGGTGTGGGCGGCGCTGCAAAGCGTGCAAGAGGAAGTAGGGGATTATGTGTTGCAACGGGGGCCGATTCATCTGAATGTGGCGACACGCTCCGTCGTTAGCCTGAATGGTCAGCGGCATATGACGCCCAAGCAGTGCGCGCTGTTGCAGTTTCTCATGCTGCGCGCCAACCAGGTGGCAAGCCGGCGCGAGATCATGGAGAGTATTTGGGAGACGAATTACCTGGAGGATACACGTACGCTGGATGTACATATCCGCTGGCTGCGCGAATGTATTGAGCCGGACCCTTCGACGCCCGTGTACTTGTTGACGGAGCGGGGTAAAGGGTATTATTTGAATGTTCCCATGTAGACATAACCTTGATGGGATGATAAACGGCGAGACCTGGAATACCAGTCTCGCCGTTTTTTGATCAAAGTAAGGAGGAAGGAGCAGATGGCGACCAATTCAGCCAAAGAGCAAACCCCGAAGCTACAGAAAGCGGTTATACGCTGGCTGCTAGATTCGGACACGTCGATTCGCTGGCAGGTGATGCGGGACCTGATCGGTGCGCCCGCGGAGGAGGTCAGGGCCGAGCGCGCACGAGTTGCCACCGCGGGGGTGGGTGCTCGTCTGCTTGCCCTCCAGGGGGCAGATGGGTCATGGGACGGCGCGGCGTGGAACCGCGGGTGGAATTCTACTATGCATGTCCTTATGCTGCTGCGCGATCTGGGGCTTGATCCCGCGAGCGACGAGGCACGCCGCGCGGTGGGTCTCGTCCGCGACCACGTAACCTGGCAGGGTTCGTCGGACTATGAGGGGAACCCCTTCTTCAACGGCGAGGTGGAGCCCTGTATTAACGGGCAGGTGGGGACGGTCGGGGCCTACTTCGGACAGGAGATCCGTGGCATCATCGACCGGCTGCTTGGTGAGCAACTGCCCGACGGCGGCTGGAACTGCGAGGCGGTCAACGGCTCGACGCGCTCGTCGTTTAACACCACGATCTGCGTGCTTGAGGCCCTGCTTGAGCACGAATTGACAAGCGGGGGCAGCCCAGAAGTGACCGAGGCGCGTCTGCGCGGGCAGGAGTATCTTCTCGAGCGCCGCCTCTTACGCCGGCGATCCACCGGCGAGATGATCGAGCGCGATCGCAAGGGGGGCGCTGCATGGACCCGCTTCGCCTTCCCAACCTGGTGGCACTACGACGTGCTGCGAGGACTTGAATACCTGCGTCGCGCCGGTGTCGCGCCCGATGAGCGCGTGGCCGAGGCGATCGATCTGGTCGAGTCCAAGCGCGATGGCGACGGTCGATGGCGGCTCGAGACCCGGCACCCAGGCGTGATGCCAGTCGAGATCGATGAAGGCGAGGGCCAGCCAAGCCGGTGGATCACGCTGCGCGCCTTACGCGTGTTGAAGTGGTATTCAGCACGCGGCGGTTAGGCAAGGCGGCGGCGCGCTTCGACCACGTTGGGGAGGCGGTCGATCTTGGTGAGGACACGCGTCAATTGGGATGCGTTTTGGATCTCCATCGTGGCGTTGATGATGGCAAGATTGTCCTTCTGGCCGGTGATGGCCTCGACGCTGACCATGTTGATATGTTCGTCCGCCACTAAGGCCGCAACGTCGCGCATGAGCCCCGAACGATCATAGGCGCTGACCTGAATCTTGACGGGGAAGGTGGCTTCAGGGCGCGCAGCCCACTGCACATCCATTAAACGGTTTTGCTGTCCCTTGCGGATGATGTTGGCGACGTTGGGGCATTGGACGCGATGAATGGTCAGGCCCTTGCCGCGTGTGACATAGCCGACAATGGGGTCGCCGGGAACAGGGTTGCAGCAGCGACCCAGATGGGTAAGCAGCCCTGCCATCCCTTGCACGCTAAAGCCATCGTCGCTGTGTTCCTGTTGGCGGCTGGGGGTGATGGCGGCTTCCCACGGGTTCTCCTGCCACATGCGGCGCTCATGTTCGCGCCGTTCAGATTCCAGGACGCGCGTGGCGAGGTGCTGCGAGTTGATGTCGCCATAGCCGATGGCAGCCAGGAAATCGTCAACCTTATCATAATTAAAGAGCTTTGCCATTGCCTCAAAACTATCGTTGATGGCAAGGCGTTTCATTTCTTTATCCAACATCTGCCGCCCGCGGGCGATGTTTTCATCGCGCCCCTGTTTGCGCAGCCAGTTGCGAATTTTGCTGCGCGCGCGCTGCGTCGCCACATATTCCAGGTTCGGGTTGAGCCAATCGCGGCTGGGGCCGCCACGCTTGGCAGAGATGATAGTAACCTGGTCGCCGTTTTGCAGTTTGTAGTCGAGCGGTACGAGCCGCCCCTTGATGCTGGCCCCGCGACAGCGATGGCCTAGCTCAGTATGAATGGCATAGGCAAAGTCGATGGGCGTCGAGTTGGCGGGTAGATCGATCACGTCGCCCTGGGGGGTGAAGACATAGACGCGGTCGTGAAAGACATCGGTCTTCATGCCATCGACAAATTCGGTGGCGTCGGTGACATCCTGCCGCCACTCCATCAACTGGCGCAGCCAGGTAATCTTCTCGTTAAAACGCTCGTCATGCTCGCGCTGCTCTTTATATTGCCAATGGGCTGCAATGCCGCGCTCTGCCACTTCGTGCATCTCGCGCGTGCGGATCTGAATCTCCATCGGGCGACCGCTGCGCTTGGAGAGGACGGCTGTGTGCAAGCTGCGATACATATTGTCCTTCGGGCTGGCAATATAGTCGTCAAATTCTCCCGGAATCGGGCGATAGTTGGCATGGACAATGCCCAGGGCTGCATAGCAATTGGCTTCGCTCTCGACGATAACGCGGAAGCCGTGGATGTCATAGATTTGGTCAAAATCAACATCCTTGCGCTTCATCTTGCGATAGATACTGTAGATATGCTTGGGCCGTCCGGTGACTTCGGCGGGAATGCCGGCTTTGGCTAGCTCTTGCTCCAAATCATATTTGACCCTCGCCACCCACTTTTCGCGCTCATCGCGCTTTTGCTGCATGGCGCGCGCTAATTCGCGATAGGTATTGGGCTCCAGATAGCGAAAACTTAGGTCTTCTAATTCCCACTTGATCTGCCAAATCCCCAAACGGTTTGCCAGGGGCGCAAAGATATCAAGCGTCTCACGGGCGATGCGCTTTTGTTTGTGCTTCTTCTGGCTGTTGAGCGTGCGCATGTTGTGCAGCCGGTCTGCCAGTTTGATGATGACCACGCGCACATCGTCCACCATTGCCAGAAACATTTTACGCAGCGACTCTGCTTTGGCGTCGGCAATGCCCTGCTGGGCGTTGCTCAGTTCGTTGATGCGCTTTAGCTTGGTCACGCCATCGACCAGAAGGCCAACGTTTTCCCCAAAGTGTTCATAGAGATAGGGCAAATCAAAGTCGGTGTCTTCGGCTACATCGTGGAGCAGCCCTGCCGCCAATGTGTCGGCATCCATACGCAGGTCCGCCAGGATCGTTGTCACGGCAATGGGATGGAGGACGTATGGCTCGCCACTCTCGCGCATCTGGTTGCGATGGGCGAAGGCTGCCAGGACATAGGCGCGCAGGATCAGCTCGATCTCATGATGCCCATAGTAGCTGGGCACGCGGTGGAGTAGGAGATCGAGCGCGCGCAGTTCTGCGAGGCTGGGGTCATTAGGGACAAAGACTCCCTTTGTCGCGGTGGGCAGCGGCGGTAGCTTGGCAATGGCGGCGCGCAAGTCGGCAAAGGCTGTCGTGGGCAGCGTGGTGACGGACTGTTCCAATTCCGGCGTTGCGCCCACCATCGGCAGGCCATCGGGCATGGGGGGCGCATCGACATCGGGCGCAACCCGATCGTCGATCTCATCCGCCGTCAGCGCGGGCAGTTCCTCATCCGCCAACTCCTCGTCTGCCAAAGACAGCGGCTCGTTGCTGGTTACGTCAGCCAGGGGCAGTTCGCCATAATAGCCATTGGCATAAGGGAAGTCGCCCAAATCGTCCTCGTCGTCCTCAAGGAGATCGTTGTCAAGGAGATCGTTGTCAGCAGGTTTGGCCTCAACCGAAGCGCCCTTGCCGTTGTGTGCATGGGACGGCTGCTGGGGGGATGTTTGTTGGGCCAACCGAAGGTCGCCATCTGTCTCTGCACTGCGCTTGCGCGCTGGCTGATCAGAATTGTCAGGGTCGAGGCTGCCGGTTTGGGTTGATTGCGAAACTGCCATTGTTTATTGTCCTCAGGGCTGGGCCCTGTCACAGTCAAGCACTGTTGCCACACACAAAAGGCAGTATTGGCAGGCACTGCCTACGGATTCAACCATTCATTATACCGCTAGATGGGGTGCGTGGCAATGATGCCAAAAGGCTTTGGTCAGACCACTAGACCTCATAACGGAGGGATGGGTGACGGTGGAGATAAAGACAGAGATGAGGACAGAATGGGAGGGGAAATCTGCGATTTTCTGTCAACAATAGTTATTCACGCCTATTCTTTCAACCCCTGTAGCACTCTTTTAGTCGAAATCCACACAAATGAACAGCTATAGGCTCAGTCTGTGGGATGAACTGACGGTTTTGCCAACAAAGCAAGGAGTTTGACAGGTGTTTCGCCTGTTTCGTGCTGTAGACTGGTATTAGAGCAGGTCAGCACTCTATGATTTTCCACCGCGTGCAAGAATCACTGTGTGATTCGCAAATCTTGGCAGACAACGGTAATAAAAAGTCAGGGAGGTGTTCGATTTGAGGTGAGCGAGCGTCGCCTCAGGAATCGACAGGAACAAGACGGCCTGAAAACTTTGATCACAAGCAGCAGGCGGGAGTTTTTGATAGCAAACCGCCGGACAGACAAATTAAACGTAGCGCCGCAGATTCATCAAAGTGCAAGGTAGAGAAGCTATGCGACATTGTGAACTACAGGGGAAATTACAAGGTAAATTGCAGGGCAAATTGCGAGGTATTGTAACCTTTATTCTGGTAGGACTTTTCCTCACCGTCAGCAGTATTCAGGGCACGCCGCTCTTTGCTGCTGGTGATGAGACGCCGGGCGTGCAGGTAGATGGGCTGCTCGACGATGAGTATGTGTATCTGACATCGTTTGGGTTCAGCGGATGGGGTGAAAACGACCCGGCGCCGGGCGATCTCTTTGGTGCGGAAGATGCGGAAATGTGTTACTGGGCCTTTGTCGTGGATCGTGAATTCAACGACAACGTCTATGCCGACAACAATGCCGCGTATATGAAATTAGATGGTTGGGTGAACAACAATCACAACTTTAAGAAGCTTGAACGCAGCGACTATGCCGAGTTCAAGGTTACTTATGGAAACAACCAATCATTTTCCGTATACCTTGACTATCTGAACGAAAACGGCAACAGGACTGCCTACAAGTCTGGGCAAACGGCTGATAACTATGGTGCTGGATACTCTCCAAACCTTGCCGCTGCACAGACCTCGATCCATTGGAACATGCTGAACTCTGGGTGGAAGAATGGCAATTTTGCGGAGATGGTCAAGCAATCGCCACCCTATGACTATAACGACAGCGGAACGAATTATTGGGAATGGCATATGATCTATGAATTCTCCATTGCAAAGAGCGCAATGGGGAATTCCTGCGGCACAGTAACGCGGACTGCTGCGCACAACTCAAATGTAAAGACTGACGGCTCGAAGCTCAGGCTTGGGGACTATGTGTGGTTCGATGCCAACCGAGACGGCAAGCAGAATGATGGTGGTCCGTCAGCAGGCGTGGCAAATGTGACCGTTCATCTTTACGATGGCGACAACAACCTGATCCGCACCACGCAGACCTCGCCGACCGGCTACTACCTCTTTACAAATCTCAGCAAGGGTTGGTATCGGGTCAAATTTGTGCGCCCCGCCGGTTATGCCTTTACCGAACGCGATCAGGGATATGATGACGCCATTGACAGTGATGCCCACCCGGATTATGGCACTACCGATAAGTTCTACCTGTCTGAGAATAACTTTACCTTCGATGCAGGGTTGGTTGTGCCGAGCAAGGATATAAAGCTCTATAAGAAAAACGAGAGGGGCAGCGGGGTAGGTGGTTGGTATTTTACTGTAAAGAATTTACCAGCAGGCGAACCCGTGACCGTCGGTCCCACCAACTCCTATGGTTACATCGAGGTCAAGAATTTGCCCTATGGAACCTATGAGATCTGCGAGGTCATGCAGGATGGGTGGGAAGCCCTGGGTGATGTTTGTAAGACAATCGAGCTAGGCAGCGACGGTATTTCAACGGCACAGATCAGCGGCGAGGAGAGCGAGCTAACGATTCAGGGCGGTGGTCATACCCCCCCAAGCACGCCAAGTCTCACGTTCCGCAACAAGAAGCTGCAGACCTATGAGTTGAAAGTCGCTAAGGAAAATGAGAGAGACGAGCGGCTGTCAGGCTGGCAGATCACGATCACCAATACAGGGACAAGCCAGGTCTGGGGGCCAATCACGACCGCTACTGTTGATGGCGAAGCTGGTGTTGCGCTCTTTGAGGGATTGCCCGCCGGCGAGTATCTGGTCTGTGAGACCCTGAAGCCAGGGTGGATTGCTCTTGAAAACGTATGTAAGACGGTCACGCTGGGCGATAGCACTATTTCGCAGGTGCAGACCCGTGGTGAGGAAGATACGTTCGGCGTTCAAGGAGGCTATCATCCTCCCAGCCCCAGCAAACCCGATGTCACCTTCAAGAATCAACAATTGGGCAGCCTGAAGGTCACAAAGACGGTTGATTGGAATGGTGTGACGCCGACAGGCCAAACGTTCGAAATTTGTATTACAGGGCCATCGCCCCAAGAGGTGGAAAGCTGCAAAGTCGTAGGGCCTTTTGCTGGAGACGGCGATCAGTCCGTGACTTGGGAGAACTTGATCCCAGGCAGCTACATCGTCAGTGAGAAGCCTGCCGGTAATGAGTGGACGGTGACAGTGCCGCAGGGGGCTGTGACAGTGGTCAGCGGTCAGACTGCCGAAGCCAGTGTCACGAATGAGTACATCCTGGGCAGTTTGAAGGTGACGAAGACGGTAGACTGGAATGGGGTGACGCCTGACCCCAACAAGACGTTCGAGATCTGTCTTAGTGGCGATGCGCCCGTGGTGCCTGCATGTCAAAGTGTCGGGGCCAACGGCGGCGACGTGACCTGGAACAACCTGATTCCTGGTAACTATACCGTCAGCGAGACAAACCCTGGCAGTGAGTGGATAGTGACAGTACCCGCTAACGCGGTAGCCGTGGTGAGCGATCAGACGGCAACTGCTAGCGTCACGAATGAGTATATCTTGGCGGGCCTGAAGGTCACCAAGACGGTCGATTGGAAGGGTATAACGCCAACGAATCAGGCGTTTGAGATTTGTATCACAGGGCCATCCTACCCGCAGCAGGCGAACTGTCAGACAGTCGGAGCCACTGGTGGCGATGTGACCTGGGGCGACTTGATTCCAGGCGACTATACGGTTAGCGAGACCGATCCTGGTAGTCAATGGGATGTTACGGTGCCGCAAGGTACGGTGACTGTGGTGAGCGGGCAGCTTGCGACCGCTGCTGTTGGCAACGAATACATTCTGGGAAATCTGAAAGTCACTAAGACAGTTGACTGGAACGGCGTAACGCCTGACTCGAACAAGACGTTTGAGATCTGTATAACCGGCCCATCGCACTTGCAGCAGGCCAGTTGCCAAACAATCGGTTCCGGCGGTGGCGATGTGACTTGGAGTAACTTAATCCCTGGGGATTACACGGTTACGGAGACAAATCCTGGTAGTGAGTGGACGGTCACAGTGCCAGCCAATGCGGTGGCAGTGGTGAGCGGGCAGACCGCAACGGCTACCATCACGAATGAATATATCTTGGCGGGCCTGAAGGTCACGAAAACGGTAGACTGGAAGGGCGTGACGCCTGACCCGAACAAGACATTTGAGATCTGTATCGAGAGCCAGGCCTATGCCAAGAACTGCCAATCCGTGGGCTTTAATGGCGGCGAAGTCACTTGGAATGACTTGATTCCGGGAGCATACACCGTCAGTGAGACGAATCCTGGCAGTGAGTGGACAGTGACAGTACCCGCCAACGCGGTGACCGTGGTCAGTGGTCAGACCGTCGAAGCTGGCGTGAGCAACGTCTATAGGCCAGCCTCGTTGGGTGACTATGTGTGGGAAGATACGAATCAGAATGGTGTGCAGGATGGTGGTGAGAGTCCTGTCTCTGGTGTGAAGGTAGACCTGTTGACGGTCTGTGGTGGCACGCCGATTGCCAGCACGACGACAGATGCAAATGGGCGCTACTTATTCAGTAATTTGCAGCCAGGAACCTATGTGGTGAAGTTCACCCTGCCCACAGGCTATCTCTTTACGACGGTTGACCAGGGTGGTAACGATGCAACAGACAGTGATGCCGATGGCACGACTGGTTGTACGCCTGTGATCACCCTGGAAGCCGGTGAGAATGACCTGACCTGGGATGCAGGCATCTACAAACCTGTGGAAGAGCCGAAGCCCGCGTCGTTAGGCGACTATGTGTGGAAAGATGCCAACCAGAATGGTGTGCAGGAGGGTGGCGAGAGCCCAATGCCTGGGATCAAGGTAGACCTGTTGGCAGTCTGCGGCGGTACGCCCATCGCCAGCACGACGACCGATGCGAATGGACTGTATCTATTCAGCAACTTGGAGCCGGGAACTTATGTGGTGAGGTTCACGCTGCCGGATGGCTATGTGTTCACCAGCCCGAACCAGGGTGGCAACGCCGGAGCGGACAGCGATGCCGACGAGGCGACTGGCTGTACACCCGTGATCGTCTTGGAAGCAGGCGAGAATGATATGACCTGGGATGCGGGCGTCTATCAACCCGTGGTGAAACCCGCACTGGCCGGCTTGGGTGATTATGTCTGGATCGATGCCAACAAGGATGGGCTGCAAGGCGCGGACGAAGCGCCCGTACCAGGCGTTACGGTTAACCTCTTCGCTGTTGGCGGCGACGCGGCGAACCCGATAGCGACCACGACGACCGACGCCAATGGCAAATATAGCTTTACTGAGCTACCCGCGGGCAGCTACTATGTCGAGTTCATTGCGCCGCAAGGCTACATCTTCACGACGTATATTGTCAATGGCAAGAGCGACGATCCAGATGACAGCAATCCGATGGTGCCGCGTGCGGAGGTGAGTGTTTCCGTAAGTGAACCAGAAGCAGAGTTGGGCCAGTTGTTGACCTATACTTTCTTCTATAGCAACACGGATGCCAATCTGCCCGCAACGCAGGTCGTCATCTCCACCACAGTGCCTGCCGGTACGAACTATGTCGCGGAAGGCAGCGCTGCTTGGCAGTGCGCCAGTGTGGATGAAGGTGGGAACTGTACCCTGACGGTGCCTGTTCTGGCTGCCAACAGCAGCGGTTCCGCCACCTTTGTCGTCCGGCTCAAGAATGATGAGAGCCAGGTGCCGCCTCTGCTCGATCTGCCGGTCATCATGACGCAAGGTACAGTTGCTCGCACCGAGGTGGTGACATTGGAAGCGGGTGAGTATGATCCGACGCTCGATGCGGGCCTTACCTTCCAGGAAGCAGCATCGCACATCCTGACGCCGCTGGCTCCGCCCACAGACCCGACGGGCCTGCCTGGTGGCGAGCAGCCTCAACAACGACTGCAACTCATCTTCCTACCAGCAGTACAGTCTTAGCGGTAGGTTGTAATGCAGGTCAAGTTGGACCTGGTAGTACAATAGGATGACAGAGCCCCAGGCGATTGCCTGGGGCTCTGTCATCTGTAGACCCGCTCTCTGAATGAGAATGGTATGCTTTTGTTTCGCTATCTCAGCGATTCGGTAATAGGGGTTGACGATAAGTATCTTATGTTGTAAAGTTACGTCAACATAAGCAATAAATAATGTCATATCATGCGGAAATATGCTGTGAGATTGTAAGGTTTATCATGCTGCTCTGCTGTTAAGAAGAATCTAATAGCGGGCGCTGAGTGGTTAATCAGAAGTGTCAAATCAGAAGTTCCAGAGAGGTAAGGAGGCAAAGGTACGCCGAAATGGAAGAAGCAAAGTCCGTTATACTAGGGAGAGGACCGCAGCTTCGTCGCAAGTTTAGCCAACAGATCTTGGTAGTGGCGCTACTGCTTGTCATAGCGCAGATCACAGCCGCTTGTGCGCCGGTTAGCTTGTCGCGCGCAACGGCTGATTATGATGCGGGGGTTGCAACCGAGTGGTTCGACCTCTCGCTCCAACTGGTGCAGGAGACAAACGGTTTTACACCGCCGGTTGCCTCACGCGCCTTAGGGTATTTGGGTGTGACGCTCTATGAGACAGTGCGTCCGGGCATGTTCGGGTATCGCAGCATGCAAGGGCAGCTTAATGAATTGGAGGGTCTGCCAACCACCCGCTGGTTTGTCAGCTATCATTGGCCCAGCGCCGCCAACGCTGCACTCGCCGATCTAAGTCGTAAGTTGTTTGCCACCGCATCCCCAGAGAATTTAAGCGCCATCGAAATGCTCGAAGAGAAGTATGCCCAGCAGTTCATGGTCGAAGTGGATACCATGACCTATCAGCGTTCCGTCCAATGGGGGCGCAGCATGGCTTCGGCGATCTACGCGTGGTCACTCGAAGATGGCGGGCATGAAGCGTATACGCGCAACTTTCCAAAGGATTATGCGCCACCCACCGGAGCGGGGATGTGGATTAGCACACCGCCCAATTATGCCACGGCAATGCAGCCTTATTGGGGTGACAACCGTTCTTTTGTGTTGCGCGATGGCGCTGAATGTCCTGCCCCGCCGCCGCCTGCCTATTCGCAAGAGCCGGATTCGGCCTTCTATGCCGAAGCAATGGAGGTCTATGAGGCGGTAAAGCTGGATGACCCCGAACATAAGGCAATTGCCCTTTTCTGGGCCGACGACCCCGGCAGCACATCGACCCCGCCAGGCCATTGGGTGGCGATTTTGAGCCAGGTGATCAGCGCGGAGGATGCGTCGTTGGCGTTGACTGCCGAAGGCTATGCCAAGTTGGGGATTGCCGTCGCCGATTCGTTCATCGTCTGTTGGCACACCAAATTTGTCTATAATGTGATGCGCCCTATCAGCTATATCCAGGCGCATATTGACCCAAGCTGGAATATACCGGACCTCACCGATCCTGTGACGACACCCCCTTTCCCTGAATATACATCGGGCCATTCGGTGCAGTCTGCCGCTGCTGCCGTTGTGCTGACCGATCTGTTTGGCGACAACTATGCTTTCACCGATAATACACACGAAGCGAGTGGCTTGCCTGCGCGATCCTTTGCCTCTTTTTCCGAGGCTGCCGATGAAGCCGGCATCTCCCGCCTCTATGGGGGGATTCACTATCGCTCGGCGATTGAGAACGGTCTTGCCCAGGGTATCTGTGTGGCAGACCATGTGCTGGGGTTGACCTTTAACAGCCGCTAGCGAGCCACTCGCCTGAACGACCAACCGCTATCTCCACCTTCCCGGAAGTCCCATTTGTTGGGCTCCTTCCGGGAAGGTTTTACTGCAATTCACTATACGCTAGGATCACTGCACCTTGACGCTCGTACAACGATTATGGATTTACCAGCGCGAGCGTTTTCCACTGCTCTCCCATAGCCTTTTGGTGGCCGCGCTGACGGTTGGGGCAAGTGGTTTTGCCAGCGCAGGAGATAGCTGGCCGCCGCTGGCGCGCATGACAGGCGCATTTGCGGTGGCGCTGGGCTTTTTCTTGCTCCTGCGGATTGCCGATGAGTTTAAGGACGCTGCTGACGATGCGGCGTATCGTCCCTATCGCCCTGTGCCGCGCGGGCTGGTCACGCTGCGCGAATTGGCGGCTGTTGGGATTGTGGTACTGCTGCTGCAATTCTCTATCACGCTGCTGCTGGGTTGGGAACTCCTGCCCTATCTGCTGGCCGCGTGGCTTGTCTTACTGCTGATGAGCCGCGAGTTTTTTGTGGCCGAATGGTTGCGCGCGCGTCCCGTTGTCTACATGCTCTCCCATATGTTGATCCTGCCATTGATCGACCTCAATCTCTTGGCCGCGGCGAGGCAGGGCGGCGAGCCATCCGCCGCGTGGGGCTGGTTTCTTGTCACGACCTATACCAATGGGATTGTCTTTGAAGTGGGGCGCAAGATACGCGCCAAAGAGGATGAGGAAGTGGGTGTGGAGACATACAGCGCGCTTTGGGGAGTGCCGAGCGCCACGGCCGTTTGGCTGCTGGCAGTGGGTATCGCTGGGGCCAGCGGCATTGTAGCAGGGTGGAGCGTGAGTCAGGACGTGGGCATCCGCGGCGCAATGGCGCTGATCTTCGTGTGCGGTTGGATGGCGGCTGCGTGGGCGGGGTGGCGCATGACCAAGCAGCCTTCGTCCGGCAAGAGCCGCTGGATTGAACGGCTTTCGGGCCTATGGGTTCTGGCGTTCTATTTGAGCTTGGGGCTGTTGCCCCATTGGGGGTGACACATTAGGAGGTCGGGGGATTAGTGATGGCTCAGGTCTGCTTTGCGTAGCTGATTTTGGGCGACACGATGCTCCAGGCCAGGTGCGATGAATTTATCATTTTCGTCCCAGTTGGGTAACGGCTGTGGTGTCGTGCTGCCGTCCAGCCGAAAGAGGCGGTGCAGCACAGAGATGATTGACGAGACATAGACCAAACTGCCGAAGATCCAGATGACCGCGCCACCGATCATTTGGTCAAAGAAATAGCTCAGCGGCAGCGCATCGGGGGCAAGTTGGGCGCGCAAGGCGGGATAATAGGGATAGAGCGGTTTTTCCGAAAAGGCAATCGTCATACCTGCTGCCATATTAGCGACCTCGACGGTCAGCAGATAGATGATGAGCAGCCAACTTGGAATGCCACGATGGAGGCGCGGCCCCGCATCGACCACCGGCCACCAAAAGAGCAGCGCAGCGACCAACAGCAGCCACGGTGCTGCGGTATGCACCCAGCTTTCGCCCAGGAGAAACTGGGAAATCCACGGATCATGCCAGAATAGGAAGACTGTAACATAGGCAAGCCAGGCCACCATTGGTTGGCTGATGCTCCGCAGTAGGCGTTTAGCCCACCCCTGATGGGTGAATCTGACGGCTGCTCGTCCTGCCCGCCCGCGCAGACCCCACCCGATGACATGCACAGGGCATGAGAGCCAGAAAAAAGGCCCTGCGATCATACAAACCATTGCCTTTTGCAGCGAACGCATGGCAAGTAAGTAGTTGCTCCAGCCCGGCAGCGGCCAGACCAGCGCCAGCGTTAACGCGCTCAGTGCGATCACAAAGGCGACCAGCCGCAGCGGCGTCGCCAGCGTTGGCATAACCCGGTGAAGCCGCCGCCAGCCCACTCCATAGCCTATCGCTATCCCCGCCAACAGGAGGATGGCAAGGCCCTCTACAATCCCGATCGATGCCTGCATAGCTTTTGAAATATCCCGTACTGAAATGCCCCATGTCGAGCGATCCAGGGACCCCATAGAACCAGGGGGTATGGGTCTTTCAAACTTTCTCGGCAGTAGACCTACTCTAATGAGGTCGTCGCTGCTTGTCAAGAAGTTTGATTCCCTTTTGGCATAAGCCAGAGGGCAATGGGGCGATTGCGTCATGCTTTGCTACAATGGGCCTATGACGACAAGCACGCGACCTCAAGTAGTACCGAATCTATTACTAAGTCTGTTCCCCGATGATACGCTCGTTGGCCCCGACCATCCTGCCAGCCAACAGGCTGATCCGCGGTTGTTGGGGGGTAAGGCCGCAGCATTGGCGCGGCTCTATGCCGCGGGGCTGCCGGTTCCGCCTTATCTGGTGGTGACGACCACGGGGGCTCGCGCCGCGATGGAGGATGCCATCTGGCTCCAGTTGGGTAAAGCCGTGGACGCGCAGGCCGCGGCTGTGGCACTGGAGGGTGCTGCCCTGTTGACATCAGTAGCCGCCGCGCTGGAAGCTGCATTGGTGAAGTTGGCCCCTGGCACAGCGCACTTTGCGGTGCGCTCATCAGCGGTGGAGGAGGACAGCGGGGCGCACTCCTTTGCCGGTCAGTTGGCGAGCTTTCTCAATGTGCCGCCGGCGCAGGTGGCGGCGCGCGTGGTGGATGTGTGGCGCTCGGCCTTCTCATCTTCGGTCTATGCCTATCGTCGGGAGCGCGGACTGTCAGGGCCGCCCCAACTTCCCGCTGTGTTGATCCAGCCGATGATCCCCGCCGAAGCCGCGGGCGTGGCCTTTAGTGCCGATCCGGTGAGCGGGCGGCGGGGCGTGGCAGTGGTGGCGGCAGTCCGTGGCTTGGCGGATCAGTTGGTGGCGGGCGCAGAGAGCGGTGACAGTTGGCAGGTGGACCGGCAGGGGATGATCCTCCGGCAAGAAGTGGCAGACCCTAAGCAGCCGGTGATGGACGAAGCGATGGTAAAGCGCGTGGCAGCATTGGCCCGACGCTGTGCTAACTTCTTTGCCTCGCCCCAGGATATTGAGTGGGCTGTGGCAGGGGGCGAGTTGGTTCTGCTCCAGTCGCGGCCGATTACGACGCTGGCAGCACTGCACGACCCCGATGGGCTTTATACCCTCTGGGACAACAGCAATATCATCGAGAGCTATGGCGGGATGACCACGCCGCTGACCTATTCGTTTGCGCGACGTGCCTATCAAGCGGTTTACCAAGAACTTTGCCGCATCTTGGGTGTCTCGCGGCCCCTGATCCAGGCCAACCAGGGCGTCTTTGCCAACATGATCGGGCTGGTGCATGGGCGCATCTATTACAACCTGCTCAACTGGTATCGGGTGCTGGCGCTGCTTCCAGGCTTCAAGGCCAATCGCCGTTTTATGGAGCAGATGATGGGGGTGAAGGAGAGCCTGCCGCCGGAGATTGTCGCCGGTCTTGCTCAGGCGAGCTGGCGCGACCGTCTTGCGGATCGCTTGCATCTGGCACGCACAGTGGTGGGGCTGCTTTCGGCCTATGCAGGGCTGGGAGGACGCCAGCAGCGTTTTTATGCGCGCCTGGAGCGGGCGTTGGGCAAAGGCACGCCTGACCTGAGCGATTGGCGCGCCGATGAATTGGTGGCCTATTATCGCCGCTTGGAGAGCGATTTGCTGCCCCATTGGGACGCGCCGCTGGTCAATGATTTCTTTGCCATGATCTTCTATGGGCTGCTGCGCCAGTTGACGGCGAGTTGGTGTGGCGACAACGAAGGGACATTGCAAAACGATCTGCTGACAGGGCAAGGGGGCATGATTAGCGCCGAACCCGCGGGCCGTGTACGCGAGATGGCGGCTCTGGCACGCGCTGCCCAAAGTTATGATCCTGGCTTTTTGCAGATATTGGCAAGCTCGGACCTCCGGGCGATTGACCATGCGCTGGCGAGTCATCCGACCTTTGCGGCATCCTACCGGCAATATCTTGACCTCTTTGGCGAACGTTGTTTGCACGAACTCAAGTTGGAGAGCGCCACCCTGCACGATAACCCGCTGCCTCTGCTGCACGCCGTGGCACAGTTGGCACAGCAGCCGCCGAGCCTGAACGCGCCGGATGCGGCGGCGCTTGCTGCTCGTACCGCGGCAGAAGCGCGCGTGGATCGTGCCCTGGCGGGCAAGCCATTCCGGCGTGCGCTCTTTGGCTGGGTGGTCAAGAACGCACGTCAGCGCGTGGTCGCGCGCGAGAACTTGCGTTTTGCGCGGACGCGTGTCTTTGGCCGCGCGCGCCAAATCCTGCGCGAGTTGGGCAAACGGCTGTATGGCGCAGGCGCGTTGGCTGATCCTGCGGATGTCTTTTACCTGACTGTGGATGAAGTCTGCGGCTGGGTGGAGGGGACAACGGTGGGTACGGACATGGCCGGCTTGGTGACGGTGCGTAAGCGGGAGTATGAGAAGTGGGCCGAGGAAGCGCCGCTGCCGCCGCGCTTTGCCACCTATGGCGCAGTCTATGAGGGCAATCGCTTTGAGGCGACAGGAGCCGTCGCTACGTCACTGCTGGAGCCAGGGGGCGATGACCTGGTGCTGCGTGCCACGGGGGCTGCACCGGGGCGCGTGGTGGGGCGCGTGCGCCTGGTGCGTGATCCGCTGACAGCGAAGCTCAACGCCGGAGAGATCATCGTCGCCGAACATACCGACCCCAGTTGGATCATGATCCTGCCGCTTGCTGGAGGCTTGGTGGTGGAGCGGGGCAGCCTGCTCTCCCATGCGGCCATCGTTGCGCGCGAGTTGGGCATCCCCGCCATTGTTGCCGCCACAGGCGCGCTTGCTGGGCTGGTGGAGGGGGAGATGGTGGAGGTGGACGGTGGCGCGGGGACGGTGCGGCGGATAGGGGACGCCGCCCAGGGCTAAAGCCACAGGGCTACAAGCGACGCCCAGAGGGCTCCCGTTTACCGTCCGGCCATCTACTTGCTGTGGCCTATGATTGTGCTGCCGCTAATGCTGCCAGCAGAGCTGCGCCCGCTATCTCGGCGGTTTCACCAAAGGCGACAATGCCATCTTCGTGGCCGCCCATGCTAAAAATGCGCTGCTGTCTCACAGTGGTTTCGGCAAAAAGACGCACCACTTCAGCCGCCATAGCAGGCGTGCCATAGGGGACGAGGGGGTCGGTGATCGGAATCCTTAGGGCTGTGGCAGCACGCCAGATTTCGGGCGAGTGGGCATGAAACACGACGCGGATGACGGGATCGAGCGCATAGACAGCGCCGTGGGTGAGTGACTCTGACGAGGGGCGAATAGGGCCATGCGCGACGACGCGGTTCTCTTGCGGATAACACTCTGTGACAATGGCATACTGTTCGGGGCCAAGTTCAGCCAAGTCGCCCGTTTGGCTGCCGCTGATGACAAAGCGGCGCAGCGCGGGCGGCGCATCAAACGGCGCAAGACGCATACTCAGGTTACCATAGCCATAGCCGCCATAGCGCCCTGGGTCTTGACCGATGAGCTGTTGATGATAGAGTTTGGCGCGCCAGGTGTTGATCTGCGCGATCTCCGCAGCGGGCAAGGGCGGCGCGGGAGTGAACTCTAGTTGGAATTTAGTGACGCCTTCTTGCTTCGGCGTGGATTGTTCAGTCATGGTTAGGGGTTTGGTCTTCCTCCGGGCTTTGGCGATAATGAATAGGCAAACCTATCCTGTGCTTTTTGGATTCTACACCGATTGAATCCTATGCATATAAAAACCCTATGCATACAAAATCGTGAACCTAAGTAGAGATAAGTAGAGAGAGGACGAGATGCATCCATTTTCTTCGCTCACTGTGCCGGCAGGCACAGTCGGTATTCACTGGTTCGGCCAAAGTACCTATGCGCTTAAAGACGCAAGCGGGACCATCGTTCAAGTCGATCCCTATTATCCTTCCGAGCGCGCACCGGATCGCTTTATCCATGCCACGCCGCCGCTCGATGAAAGCACACTGCCCACCGACTTTGTGCTGTTGACGCACAATCACTCGGATCACACCTGGCCTGAGTCCTGCCTGCGTATCCATCAGAGTTTCCCTGACTGTCGTTTTGTCGGGCCAGTTGAAAGCACCGACAATTTGCGCGAGAAGGGGATTGCCGCCGACCGGTTGGTGACGGTGAATGTGGGGGATGTGGCGGCGTTGGGGAGCATGACCGCGCATGTGGTCTATGCCAAACCACCGCAAGGAGACCCGGATGCCGGCATTAAGCCACCGGATGTGCAGCATTTTGGCTTTGTGGTGGAGGCAGGCAGCAGCGAAGCGGATAAAGTGCGTATCTATTTCTCTGGCGACCCGATCCACACCTTTGCCGACCATGCCGCGCTCACGGAGCCTGTGGCGGCGCTGCGCCCCGATCTAGGTTTTCTGACCACGCATCCCAGCGAGGGCGAATTCCCCTTTTTCGACGGCTCTGCAAAGATGGCGCAGAAGGTTGGGCTTAAGACCGCGGCCCCTTCTCACTACCAATGCTTTGTCAAGCGCAACTACGATCCACAGGCGTGGGTCGCTGCCTTCCCGCTGGATGGGCCGGAGTTGTTGATCATTCCGTATAACAGGAGTGTGGTCTATCGGAAGTAGTATGAGTTTGTACCCAGGTAGCGCGAATTTAACTCTCCCGGAAGCGGCCCAGAGGGCTCCCCAGCTTCCGGGAGGGTGGTCGGCATGTTACTTCGCATAGCAAGAGAAAACATTCTTTTTGAATGGCAGATAGAAAGTCGTGACAGAGATTTTATTGCCCGCGCTCAACAGCGCACAGGTGCATGAAGTGAACCGGCTGTTGGTGGAAGAGTATGGGATGTCGCTGCTCCAGACGATGGAGAATGGGGGGCGTACCCTGGCGCTGCGTGCCAAAGAGATGCTGGATGGTGACTTGGCTGACCGGCCCATTGTCGTGGTGGCGGGACGGGGGAACAATGGTGGCGGCGGTTTGGTGGCAGCGCGCCATTTGATCAACTGGGGCGCGTGGGTGCAGATCCTCTGTTCGCATCCACCAGAAGAATATGCAGGCATACCCGCGCACCAACTGCGGACGTTGCAGGCGATGGGCGCACCCCTGGCTTGGGCCGAAGAGGGATGGGAACTGCCTCCCTGTGACCTGGTGATTGATGCCATCATCGGCACCGGGCTGCTTGGCGAACCGCATGGTAAGGCGCGTGATCTCATCCAGCTTGCCAACAGCAGCGTGGCCCCTATTTTGAGCTTGGATTTGCCCAGTGGTGTGGATGGTGGCACAGGAGAGCTTTTTACGCCCCATATCCGCGCCACGGCAACGCTAACCCTGGCACTGCCGAAGATCGGCTTGCTGGCGGATGGGGCGCGGCGTGCCTGTGGTGAACTTACGTTGGGCGATATGGGCGTGCCAATCGCACTCTATGAGCAGCTTGGGCTAGAGGTGTCGCTTTTCTTTGGGCGCGCTCCGATTGTCCGTTGGGATGTCGTCGATGGCCGCGCGTGCGTGATGGAGTAGCTTTTTCTGGGCGGGGAGAGAACAATGGAATTCGCTGATCCGATGCCGTTGTGGAGTGTAGTGGCTTTCATTTTGATCGCGATTGGACTGGCAGGGGCAGTGATTCCGGTGCTGCCAGGGCCTATGCTGATTTGGTTGGGCGCGCTGGTCTGGGCCTGGGCCGATGGCTTTACGCGTATCGGTTGGGGCACGCTGACGCTGTTGGCAGTCTTGGCGCTTGTGGCATGGGGGTCGGATCTCTTTCTCAGTACAGTCATGAGCCGGCGCGCTGGAGCCTCCTGGAAGGCGATCCTGGGGGCGATTGTCGGCGGGCTTGTCGGCGCGGGCCTGCTCAGCGCACTGCCGATTTTGGGGACTGTGCTGGGAGCCATTCTGGGGGCAATCGCCGGTATGTGGCTGGTGGAATATTGGGACAAGGGCAATGCACGCGCCGCTACGACGGCTGTGCAAGCCTATATTGCCAGCATGATCTTTGCCGCCATTTTGGAAATGGTGATTGCGCTGGCAATGGTCGCCATCTTTGTATCTCAAGCTTTCTGGTAAGGGTCGAGTCGAGAACGCTATGCGTGCGATCATCTTTGTCAACGGCATCATCCCCGATCTGGCAACTGTGGAGCGCTGGGTGCGGGAGGGGGACGATCTGATCGCGGCGGATGGGGGCGCGCATCATGCCGTGGCGATGGGGTTTCGTCCGCGTGTCGTGGTGGGCGATCTCGACAGCCTGGATCCGTTGTTGGCGGAACAACTCGCCGCGCAGGGGGTGGAACTGGAGAAGCATCCACCCGCCAAAGATAAAACGGACTTGGAACTGGCGCTTGAGCGGGCAATCCGCGATGGCGCACAGGAGATTTTGCTGTTAGGGGCGCTGGGCGGGCGGCTGGATCAATCGCTGGCGAATGTGCTGCTGATGGCGCAGCGCGATTGGCCCGCGCTCATCCGCTTGGTCGATGCCACTGAGATCGCCACTGTGATCCACGCGGGCGAATCCATGACACTCGAGGCGGCTCCGGGCAGTACCATGAGCCTGCTTCCTTTGAGTGCCGAGGTGACGGGCATTACCTATACGGGGATGCTCTATCCCCTCGATAGGGCTACGCTGCGCCTGGGCAGCACGCGCGGAGTGAGCAACGAAGTCGTGAGCCATCCCGCCACGGTCTATATTGAGACGGGGATCGCCTTGGTGATCCAGACCATTGAGAAAGCTCCGTGCGGTACACCCTCATCTACATAGCGGCGAGAGCGTGAGATAGACCGCGGCGCCTCTTTGCCCTTTACCTGATCCACTGCCGGCTCGAAGGTTGGGCTTTTACCTCATCGAATATATTCGGCACGAACCTTCCTCGAAGTTCTAAACCACGAGGAAGGTCATAGACCCAAACGAAATTGCTGCTTTGCGCTTTTATGCCGTAATGATAAGCGTGCCCCTCATGCCCGCAAGGCAGTGGCCCGGAAAGGTACAAAGATAGATGTATTCCCCGGCGGTGGCGGGGGTGGTAAAGGTGATTGTGGCAGACTCTCCAGCGGCGACCAACGGCGTGTGGGCAAGGATGTGGCTCATATCCTCTGGGAGATAACCGCGGTCTGTGCCCGCGGCAATGGCAGCTTGGAGCACCTGATCCACGACGCTGGCGTCGCCATTGACCAGCACCCAGTTGTGCATGAAGATGGTTGAACTGTTATAAAAGGTGAGGTCAACTTGCTGATCGGCAAAGGCGATCAATGAAGTAGGGTCAAAAGCAAGTTGGTTGTCTGCACTGGCAACTTCAAGTTGCACAACGCTTGCTTCATCCTGTTCTGTCTCACTTGCTGGCTCCGGGCGATTGTCGCTTGGCGTTGTAGAAGGGGCAGAGTTGGTCAGCCATCGCAAGAGCAGTGCCACGCCCCCTAGCCCGCCCAATGTTAAGAGCAACCGCCGCCGGTTGATCACATCGCGCAACACGCTTGACTCCTCCCTGAACAAAAATTGAATTGCATCATTTCAAGTGACCTTCACTGCGACAAATCTGCCGAGGTTGTTTCTCCTCGTGCCACAATTTCGCCATCAAAGGTCGCACCGCGCGAGGTGATGAGACGTACGACGTGTAGCTCCTCGGCAACCCAGGGGTAGGGAATGGTAAAGGTGGCCTTTGCCTGGGGTGGAATGGTGGTGGATGGCTCCGCTGTAAAGTCCCAATACGCATCATCTATCAGCAGTTGCGGTACTGTCACGTCCCCTGCGCCGTCGTTGACGACCTCGACCTGAATCAGACCCGGCTCCGGCAACAAAATGCGCTCAATGGTCATTTGCTCGACCTGTACGTCAGCCTCATCCACTTGTCCCTGCTCTGTTTGCACACCGCCCGTCAGCATCCCATACACCAGAATCATACCTAGCAGCAGCGCGGGTATGAGCATTAGAACCCAGACCCTCGTTATGAAATGACCGATTGCTGATCCGCCTGTAGCCTGATCTTTCATGCTGCGCTCCCTTCTGCTGCTACAATCGTGCTGCCCTGGGTAGACTTGCGATCCCACTCGGCATCCACACCTGCTGCCGCCAGTGCCGCAGGAAAGTCCAACTCAGTTGTTACATGAAACATGCCCATCCACCCCAACTCGGTAAACTCAGCTTGGTGAGCATGAAACATATAGGTGCCGGGCGAGCGGTGCGTAAATTCGAGGATGCCGCGCTGCGCCTGGCATTGCATGATTGTATCGACAACGCGCTGTGTCGGCTCAAGGGTTGTTCCGTGGTCATAGTAATCAAAAAAGGTGGCGTGCAGATGCAATGAGTTAATGGGGTCAAACTCGGTGACATTGATCAGGTAAATGCGTGTGAGTTCGTTCGCCTTCATGGGAATGGGACGCCGAGCATATTCAAAGCCAACCGTATTGACGGAATAGATTTCGTTGTCTCCATCAAAGTTGGTATCAAAGGCATTCATCACCATCACGAATTCGCGCGCGGGTGGTCGTCCCGCTTTTGGGTCAACGATAAACGCGCCATATAACCCCTTGTGGAGGTGGCGCTTGAGAGGGATGGCGTGGCAGTGATAGAGGTGACAACCAAAAGGCGCGGCCTCAAATTCATAGGTGAACTCTTGCCCTGGTGCGATCTCGCCGGCCCCGACACCGGGGATGCCATCCATCTCGGCTGTATGAAAGCCATGAAAGTGGAGCGTGTGCGGATGGCTGCCTGCATTGACAAAATGGATGCGGATGAGGTCGCCTTCTGTGCAGCGTATGGTTGGCCCAGGCACTTTGCCGTTATACGTCCAAGCGGGAAAAAAGATGCCGGGTGCGATTTCAATCTCGCGGTCGTATGCCACAATCTCGTACTCGCGTACGGTTCGCCCATCCGGCAAGATACTCACCCGACCATAGTCCCAGTCCACCAAGAGCTGCATCGGGTCAAACCCGTTGTTGGCATGATTGACTTCGCCAACCATCAGATTTCCGCCGTGGGCTTGGTGTTCTATCGTTTCATGCTCACTGCTGAATCCTTCTGTTTGGCCTTGGGCAGTGGGTCGCACGAGGGCTGTACCAGTCAAGCCGACAACGCCTCCAAGTCCAACACGTAATAGATCGCGCCGCGCCAGAAGGTGGCGCAGCCGTTGTTTTACCATTGCACATGTCCTTGTCGCATCACAGAATCGATTCCTCCTTCAAATCCACTTTATGCACAAATTAGACAAAGCTCGCGCATATATATGTTATGTACAGCTAAGGTGACGATTCTGTGACTAAAAAGGAATGGGCAAGGAAGATTTTATAGCAAAGATGTGCTATACAAACAGAAAATAAAGCTGAGGTTTCCTGTTATGGAGCAGGGAGAGGTGCGTGACTAACCTTGCGCGCCTGGCAAAGTTGATCGACCCAGAGGGGAAGTATAGGTTGGAAGGAATTACTCTTTGTCGGGAGGCTCTATCTGCGCTTCATCCGGGGATGGCTTGTCTCCCCTGTTCTGTGGATGCGGCATATGACTCCCACGCGCCAGCACCAACAGCACCAGCAGCGCCACGACCAACGCCACCACTTGGCTGAGGCGGAAGTTGCCGATGGATGCGGATTCGGCCAAGAAGCCGTCTGTGACCAGGCGAATCAGGCTGTAGCCCAAGATGGCCTGTAACAACACCCGGTCAGGTCGCTGCGGATTTGCGCCCACCCACAAGAGTATACAGAGAATGGCACTGCCCAGGGCGCGATAAAGACCCACGGGGTGACGCGTTTCGCCGAAAAAAGGCAAGGCCCACGGCGCATCACTGAGCGCGCCCAGGATTGTGCCGGTGGCAAAGCCGGAGATGCCCAACACGGCGCTGCCCGCGGCCGCGCCCACTGCTAACGCCGCGGCCACAGCCAGCGGATCCAGCGCACGCCGGAACAGATAGACATAGCCGGCGATGACCGCGGTGACGAGGCCGGGCCAAAATTCAAAACCGCTGGGACGGATCGAAAAAATGAGAACGGGTTCGCTCTGATAGATATACCAAAACTGGAAAACATTCCAGAGTCGGGCTACAATCAAACCTGCTGTGAGCGCAATCAAGCCTACGTTCCAAATATCGTCGGGATGGATGCCGAGACGCCGGCCATAGCGGCCTGCTATGTCCAGGGTTAGAACGACGGCGAGGATGGCAAGGACCGGCCCGGTGGGTAGCGCAAGGGGGCCAAAGGGCAGGGTTGGATACATAGACGGTTAACCTGCTTTCGGGTCGCTGGAATGAGCGACCAAGTGGCGCATACGAGATCGCACGGATTTCAGAGTGAGTGAAAGGATGAGCGTATATGCGAATTTTGGTCACAGGGGGCGCTGGTTTCTTGGGTAGCCATTTGGCCGAGCGCCTTTTGGCCGAAGGGCATGAAGTGATTGCCATGGATAATCTGATCACGGGCACAACCGATAATATCGCCCACTTGGCAGGCAATGAGCGCTTTTCATTCATACGCCACAATGTTACAAATTATATATACCTCAAAGGCCACCTGGACGCTATTCTGCACTTTGCCAGCCCTGCCAGCCCGGTAGATTATTTGGAACTGCCGATTCAGACGCTCAAGGTTGGCAGCCTGGGGACGCACAACGCGCTGGGGTTGGCCCTGGCAAAGGGTGCGCGCTTCCTGCTCGCCAGCACGAGCGAGGTCTATGGTGATCCGTTGGTACACCCACAAACCGAGGATTATTGGGGGCATGTCAACCCGATTGGCCCGCGTGGAGTCTATGACGAGGCCAAGCGCTTTGCCGAGGCGATGACAATGGCCTACCATCGCAGCCACGGCGTGGAGACGCGCATCGTGCGTATCTTCAACACCTATGGGCCACGCATGCGCCTCAACGACGGGCGCGTGGTGCCGAACTTTGTGAGTCAAGCGCTGCAAGGCAAGCCATTGACGGTCTATGGAGATGGCAGCCAGACGCGCAGTTTCTGCTTTGTCACCGATTTGGTAGACGGCATCTACCGGCTGTTGCTGAGCGACGAGGTGGAGCCGGTCAACATTGGCAACCCGAATGAGATCACCATCCGCGAATTTGCCGAGCGTATCAATGCGCTGACGGGCAACCCCGCGGGCATCCGCTTTGAGCCATTGCCCAAAGATGACCCGCGCCAACGCCAACCGGACATTACGAAGGCGCGCCGCCTGTTGGGCTGGTCGCCCCAGGTACAATTGGGTGAGGGGTTGGAAAAGACCGTAAGCTGGTTTGCCGATCGGGTGGCGGTGTAGGGCTTACCCTGTAGGCAGCGAGATTGTCATTCCGACCGCAGGGAGGAATCCCCTTTCTCCACATCGTGGCAAGGTAGAGGGGGATTCCTCGTTATGCGCTATAATGAAGAACTTGCCGGTTGTGGGGCGCTCAAACTCTTTCCGGCGGCGTATGCAGAAGTAAAGCGTATTGATAAGACACGTACACCGAGCGAACATCTTTGATTGTGGGAACACCAAAACGAAAATATGAATCTGGACCATATACGAAATATCTCGATTATTGCCCATATTGACCACGGCAAGAGCACGCTGGCAGATCGCTTGATCCAAATGACCGGCACTGTGACCAGCCGCGAGATGCGTGAGCAGCTCTTGGATTCGATGGATTTGGAACGCGAAAAGGGCGTCACCATCAAGGCCAGCGCCGTACGCATGATCTATAAATATGAGGGTCAGGAATATGAGATCAACCTGATCGACACGCCCGGCCATGTGGACTTCTCCTATGAGGTCAACCGGGCGCTGCAAGCATGCGAAGGGGCGATCCTCGTGGTGGATGCCTCGCAAGGTATCCAGGCGCAGACGATGGCCCATCTTTTTGCAGCCCTGGAGCAAGACCTGACCATTGTTCCCATTATCAACAAGATCGATCTGCCTGCGGCCATGCCCGATGATGTGGCAGAGGAGATTGAGGAACTCTTGGCAGTACCGGGTGAGGACATTGCCCGCATCAGCGCCAAAGCCGGGATCAATGTAGAGGAAGTGCTGCAACAAGTGATTGCGCAAGTGCCGCCTCCCCAGGGGGATGTCACCGCACCGGCGCGGGCGTTGGTCTTTGACTGTGTCTATGACGCCTACCGCGGGGTGATTGCGTATGTGCGGGTGATGGATGGCACAATTACCGCTCGCGAGCCACTGCTGGCAATGATTAGTGGCAAGCGCATGGATCCGCTGGAGATCGGTGTGTTGACGCCTGCCATGCTGGCGGTCAGTGAGCTGCACGCCGGCGAGGTGGGCTATATCGCCACCGGGCTGAAAAGTGTGCAGGATTTGGATGTCGGCGACACGATTACGGTCGCGGCTCGACCTGCCACGGAGTCGCTGCCCGGTTATCAGCCGCTCAAGCCGATGGTCTTTGCCGGTGTCTATCCCTCCAGCCCCGACGATTATACCGAATTGCGCGATGCGCTGGAGAAACTGCAACTCAACGATGCCGCGTTGGTCTATGAGGCAGAGACGAGCCAGGCGTTGGGCTTTGGCTTCCGGCTGGGCTTCCTCGGTCTTTTCCACATGGAGATTATCCAGGAGCGGCTGGAACGGGAATATGACCTCAATATCATCTTCACCGCGCCTTCTGTGGCCTATAAGATTTTGATGACCAATGGCGAGATGATCACGATTGACAGCCCGGCGGAACTGCCTGACCCCACGCTCATTGAGCATGTGGAGGAGCCCTGGTGTGACCTGCGCATCTTCACGCCATCGGAGTACATCGGTGCCATTATGGAACTGGTGACTAAGCGGCGTGGCGAACTTCACAATCAGAGCTGGCTCGACACCAAGCGCGTGGAGATTGCCTGCAAGATTCCGCTTTCAGAACTGATCGTGGATTTCTACAATGAGCTCAAGGCGCGCACGCGCGGCTATGCCAGCATGGACTATACGCTTGATGAGTATCGCGCCTCCGACATGGTAAAACTCGATATTCTGGTCAACAGCATGCCTGTCGACGCCTTGAGCGTGATCGTTCACCGCGATGATGCCCAGCGCAAGGGGCAAAAGTTGGTGAGCAAGATGAAGGACATTATCCCGCGCCAGATGTTCACCGTTCCCATCCAGGCCGCTGTGGGCAACAAGATCATTAGCCGCGCCAATGTCCAGGCGATGCGTAAGGATGTGCTTGCCAAGTGTTATGGTGGTGACATCACACGCAAGCGCAAACTGCTGGAAAAGCAGAAAGAGGGTAAGAAGCGCATGAAGATGGTGGGAAGTGTGGAGATTCCCCAGGAAGCCTTCATGTCGGTTCTTAAATTGGACGATGAGTAAAGGTAGGATTCTTTTCGATACGAGTCCACCATGACTGAGCGCGGCATGAATGAGCGCGGCATGACTGAAAATGTCATGGAACGAGTGCGGCGCTATCAGATCGACCCCAAGAAATCGTTGGGGCAGAACTTTCTGATCGACGCTGGCTATTTGGATCGCATTGTCGCGGCGGCTGACCTGACGCCTACGGATACGGTTCTTGAAATTGGGCCGGGCGTGGGTACGCTGACGAGCCGGTTGGCGGCGCAAGCGGGTCATGTTGTGGCTGTGGAGTTGGATGACCGGTTGATTGCGCTGCTGCGTGCCGACTTTGCCAGTCAACCTCATGTGCAAATTGTCCACGCTGACATTCTCGAAGTAGATCCCGCTGCACTGCTGGCCGCGCATGTGCAGGAGGGATCTGCGGCGGGCTCTCTGGCTAGAGAGTACAAAGTGGTGGCAAACCTGCCCTATTACATCACCAGCTTGGTGCTGCGCCAACTGCTTGAGGCGACACGTCCCCCTGCGCTGGCGGTGTTGATGGTGCAAAAAGAGGTGGCGGAGCGTATCTGTGCCACTCCCGGCGATCTTTCGCTCTTGGCGGTCAGCGTGCAATTTTACGCCGTCCCGCGCATCGTCCTGCGTGTCCCCGCTGGAGCCTTCTATCCGGCGCCCAAAGTGGACAGCGCGGTTTTGCGGTTAGAGGTGCGTCCTGAACCGGCTGTGACCGGTGTTTCTCCAAAGGCGTTCTTTCGGGTGGTGCGTGCAGGCTTTGGACAAAAGCGCAAACAGCTTGCCAACAGCCTGAGCGCCGGACTGGCGCTCCCCAAATCCGTGGTACAACACGCGCTGGAAAGTGCTGCCATTGACCCCAAACGGCGCGCCGAAACGCTCTCGTTGCCAGAGTGGGGAACCCTCAGCCGGCTCCTGGCAACCGACTAGAAGCTTTGTCGCTCCCCTTGCTTTGTGGAATAATGAAGCCCAGACCAGCGCGTATTTCCACTGGTCATTGTATGATCTGCAGGTTTCTTTACGATATTTACAGTGTTGTTTAATTTACAGTGTTGTTTACAGTGTATTGAGCGTGCCTGATCGATCGATTGATGACGACCAACAAGCAGACCACAGCGCCAGCCGATGGCGTGCAACTCAATAACGGCACTGCCCCCAACGCGGCACATGGTATACCTGCGGGTGATTTGCCGGAGAACCCGCTGAGTGAGCGGGAGATGGAAGTTGCGCGCCTGCTGGTCACAGGCGCAACCAATGGCGAGATCGCACGCGTCTTGGTCATTAGCCCGCACACGGTCAAAGTTCACCTGCGTAATATCTTTGATAAGCTCCAGGTAGGCAGCCGCACAGAAGCCTCTATGCTCTTGGTGCAGCGCGGCTGGGTGACTGTGCCCGGCGTTGAGATCGGTACTGGCGATGGTTCAACGGTTGAAGAAGATGCGCCGTTGGTTCCAGAGCCGGAACCTTTGCAAGATTTAGAGGCACAGCCGAGCCCGTGGCAGCATGGGATCGTGGTCTTTGCGCTGGCGCTGGCATTGGCGACGCTTTTGCTGCCCGCGTGGATCCCCACACCGAAGTCTGCCATGGGGCTGCTCAGTGACAGCGGGCAGACCCTAATGGGCAAGCCTGTCTTGAATAATTTACCCTATCGCTGGGAAGTGCAGCCACCGCTCTCGCAGCCGCGCAGCCGTTTGGCCGCGGTGGAAGACGGAGGGCAGATCTATGTGGTAGGGGGTGAAGGCGAGGATGGAACGACGCTTGCCCTAGTGGAAATTTATGACTTGGAGCGAGGAGAGTGGCGGCAAGGTGAGTCCCTTCCCGCGCCGCGGGCAAATTTGGCGATGGCAATCAGCGGTGATGACCTGGTTGTGGCGGGGGGGAGCCGGATCGATGCCGACGCACCGACGAGCATTGTGCTCTACGATGATTTGGTGCGCTATAACCGCGCCGAAGACAGTTGGAGCAAAGGCGGCAAGCTGCCTTTGCCCCTGGCGGGCGCGGCATTGGTGGCGCACAGCGAAGCCTTATATCTCCTGGGGGGATGGGATGGAGAGGCGATGCAAGATGCTGTCTGGCGGCTGCCGTTGGATCAGATGGACAGTTCCGGTGCGGACGATTGGGAGGTGGTGACTCATCTGCCCCACGCCGTGGCTTGGTTCGGGGCGGTGCTGGTCAACGACCTGATCTATGTGGTCGGCGGCTATGATGGGCGGCAAGAGTTGGCGGCGTTCGCTACCTATAACGTAACGACGGGCGAGTGGCAACAACTGGCGAGCCTGACCACTGCCCGCGGCGGTGTGAGCCTGGTCTATGATGGCATTACGGTCCTGGCATTGGGTGGCGGTTGGGCGGGTACTGTCCAGAACCATGAGCGCTATGATGCGCTGACCAACCAGTGGACAACGATCGACGTGCCCATCTTTGGCGAATGGCGGCATTTTGGCGCGGCAGCCAATGAGGGCAGTGTCTATATCCTCGGTGGATGGAGCGGGGCCTATCTAGACAGCAACCTGCAATTCCAAAGCACCTTCCGCGCCCTGCTGCCGGTGATTCCGAACGCGCGCGGTGAGGATTGAGTACGGTTCCTTTTCTCCCTCGCAAATATAGCTAACTGCCTGGCTGCCGCCCTGTGAGACGGTAGATCTTGTCGCGCGTTTCTCTCCACGAGATTTTGCTTAACCCCAGCTTTTCGCGCAGCCGTTCTTCCGGCATCCCCATGCGAAAATCGCGTACAGCACAGGTCCAGCGCAACGTCTCGAAGCCTACTTGGGTGGAGCGAATGTTGGCGCGCGTGCCGACTTCATCCAAGATATATTCCAAATTGCGCGGCGTACACTCGAAGAGATAGTTTTCGGGTTTATATTGATCGAGATATTGGCGCAGCGCGGGCAGGATGTTGGGATCAAGCGGCAAACTGCGATTCTTGTGCGCGTGGCGTTCGTCGGCATAGCGTATTACGGCAGCGAGGGTTTGCGGTTCGCTGGTGTCAATGTCACTGATTAGCAGATTGGCACATTCAGCTTTCTTGATTCCCGTTTGCAGCAGCAGGCTGACCAAGAGATAGGGGCGTGCGTCGGGCTGTTTGCGATCCCAGAGGTAATCGCGCGCGACCATAATGATGCTATCAATCTCTTTTTCGCTCAGGATGGTAGGGAGTGGGGTGCGCGCGGGCTGCTGGATGACCGGCTCGGAGGGGTCTGTCCCCAAGACGCCGATGCCGTGAATCCACCCAAAGAAGACCTTGAGCGTGGTGATGCGCCGCGCCAGGGTCTTGGCGCTGCAACTTTTGCCGCGGGCAAATTGCATCCATTCGAGAAACTCGTTGAGCTTGGTTGTGCTGATCTGCGCCAGCTTGGTTTCGCCATCGAAATAACCGATCACGATCTTGAGATCGTTGCGGAAGGCTTTCATGGTGTTCTCGCTAAAGCCTTTGCGATCCATGAAGTCATCAAATGCACGCACCGCGGTTGCCAGCGTGCTATCGGCGCGCAGTGGTGGCGGCAGCGCGATCGTATCATCGTCTGCAACAGGGCCGGTCGAGGGAGCGCGCAGGTGGACGGGGTTGGTGGTCGAAAGCGATTCGGTTTCCATAGACTATCCCGTGTGAATGACCTGCCTGGGATCAAGCAGTATGGAGGGAATGATGGCTTCTTCGGCAGGAAAAAGGATGAAATCTGCATGAAAAAGTGCTTCGTATAGTATGGCGCGAGTATAGAACGTTTGGGCGACGTTGTCAAGCAGGTCTGTCAAGCAGGTCTGTTAAGCGTGGGTGTTACGGACGAGGTATTAACAAAAAGGGCGACGGAGACTCCGGTGAGGAGATCTCCGTCCCTTTTTTATCGGATATGGCTCAAGCGTCTAGAAGATGCCGCTACCAAAGGTGCTGGCAAAGACGAGTGCCACAATGCTCATCAACTTGATGAGGATGTTGAGTGAGGGGCCGCTGGTGTCCTTGAAGGGGTCGCCTACGGTATCGCCAACCACGGCGGCTTTGTGGGCCTCGGAACCCTTGCCGCCCATCTCGCCTGTTTCAATCCACTTCTTGGCATTGTCCCAAGCGCCACCCGCGTTCGCCATCATCACTGCCAGCATGAAGCCGGAGACAATCGCGCCGATCAACATGCCTGCCAGCGCTTCTGCGCCCAGGATATAGCCCACCAACAGCGGCGACACCACAGCCAGCGCACCGGGCATGACCATCTCGCGCAGCGCGCTTTGGGTGCTGATGCTAACGGCGGTTTTATAGTCGGGCTTACCGGTTCCCTCCATCAGCCCTGGAATCTCGCGGAACTGGCGACGAACCTCTAGCACGATTTCGTAGGCCGCCTTGCCCACTGCGGTCATCGTCATTGCCGAAAAGACATAGGGCAAGACAGCGCCAATCAGTATACCGGGCAGCATGGTCGGGTCGAACAGGTCGAGGGCTAGGTCAGGAATGTTGATACGCACCGCTTCCACATATGCGGCCATCAACGCCAGCGCGGTCAAAACTGCCGAGCCGATGGCAAAGCCCTTGCCCGTAGCAGCGGTGGTATTGCCCAAGCTGTCAAGCGCATCGGTGCGGGTACGTACTTCGGGAGGCAGGTCTGCCATCTCCGCAATG
Source organism: Caldilineaceae bacterium (assembly GCA_020846635.1). Taxonomy (GTDB): domain Bacteria; phylum Chloroflexota; class Anaerolineae; order Caldilineales; family Caldilineaceae; genus QEUY01. Next base: position 215,183 of record JADLDO010000039.1, on the reverse strand, counting down.
CCACCGGCATTATCGGCAACCGGGCCATAGGCATCGGTGGCGAGGGTAACGCCCAGGGTACTTAACATACCCACACCCGCCAACGCTACGGCAAAGAGCCCCCCGGTTAAGTTGCCGCCGGTTGCGCCCATCCCCAGCCAAAGAGTGGCAAGGATGCTCGCCGCCACAATCAACACCGGCGCAACTGTGCTGTTCATGCCGACTGCTAGGCCCTGGATGATCAAGGTTGCCGCGCCAGTTTCAGAGGCTTTAGCAATGCTCTGGGTTGGCTTTTCGGTGTAGGAGGTAAAATATTCGGTGAAGTAGGCAATGCCGTTGCCGGCGATGAGCCCGACGAGGATGACAAACCAGTAGCGGAAGCTGACACCGGAGAGAGGAATGACAATGGCGGTGAGCAGCAGCACCAGCGCCGAAGAACCCCACACAGCGCGGCGGAGGGTTGCCAACAGTTGCTCTTGCGAGGCATTCTCTTCCGTTTTCACCATGAAGGTGCCAATCAGCGAGGCCAGGATGCCGACCCCAGCCACCAGGAAGGGCAGTGTGATAAAGGCGGCACTGGCTCCGGCAGCCACCATAATGGCCCCCAGGGCAGCCGCCGCAATGATGGAGCCGACATAGCTCTCATAGAGGTCTGCGCCCATGCCTGCCACGTCACCCACGTTGTCGCCGACATTGTCGGCGATGACCGCGGGGTTGCGTGGGTCATCTTCGGGGATGCCCTGCTCCACCTTGCCCACCAAGTCTGCGCCTACATCAGCAGCTTTGGTGTAGATGCCGCCACCCACGCGGGCGAAAAGGGCGATGCTGCTGGCTCCAAAGCCGAAGCCGGTGAGATAGTCGATATTGCCATCAAAGGCGAGGTAAAGGATGGTAAGGCCGAGGATGCCAAAGCTGACCACAGCCATGCCCATGATCGAGCCGCTGCCAAAGGCAACGCGCAGCCCATCATTGAGCGAACGGGCTGCGGCTGCCGCGGTGCGAACATTAGAACGCACCGCAATCCACATGCCCAAATAGCCCGCTAATGCCGAAGTCAACGCCCCCGCAACAAAACAGATCGCAGTCTGCCAGCTTAAAAAGACGGCAATGATCAGCGCGACGACGGCAACAAAGATCGCCAGGATCGTATATTCACGGTTCAGGAAGGCGGCTGCGCCCTCTTGGATGGCGGCTGCAATGGCGCGCATGGCATCGTTGCCATCGTCCTCTTGCAAAACACGTTGGATCTGCCATATCACAAAGCCCACGCCCACCAGGCCCAGGATTAAGGCAAATACGATTGAAACTGTCCCCTGTAACAAGATTCGATCCTCCTCATTTTGACGTTCGTTAATTGTATTGCTCTAAAATTAAGGCACTATAATGTTACCATTTCTGCAGTGTCAAATCTAAGTTGGCATGGCGTCGCTGACTTTTGAATCGTACTGGCTCCTGAATTTACCTGGGAACCTTTGACCCACGCCAGGGCCGGTGATACAATACCTTGCTGAAATTGTCACATGGCATTGTGCTGTTAGAAGGTGAAGCGGGTCGATTCGAGTTGAGAAAGAGAGGCTGACATGGAACCGCGCCGTACGATTTATATGGATCATTCTGCCACGACACCCGTACGTGAGGAAGTCTTTGCAGCCATGCAGCCCTATTTTTCTGAGTTCTATGGCAATCCTTCCAGTATCCACAGCGTGGGCCGCCGGGCAGGTGTGGCGCTGGCCCACGCGCGGCGTACCGTTGCTGAACTGGTAGGCGCGAAGCCCAGTGAGATCATCTTCACCAGTGGGGGCACCGAAGGTGACAACGCAGCTGTGCGTGGGTTGGCGTTGGCGCGCCGCGCGGCGACAGGCGCAAACCGCATCATCACGTCACCGATTGAGCATAAGGCTGTTCTCTATACCGCCCAAGATTTGGCCGACCACTTTGGCTTTGAACTCACCCTGCTCCCCGTCGATAGTGACGGGCTGGTCGCGCCGGATGATCTGGCTGCGGCGTTGGGGGATGGGCAAGACGTGGCGGTTGTGAGTGTGATGTTTGCCAACAATGAGGTGGGAACGATCCAGCCCGTTGCCGAGATCGGCGCGCTCTGCCGGGCGCGCGGCGTCCCCTTCCATACGGATGCGGTACAGGCCGCGGGCAAATTGTCGCTCAATGTAGATGCGTTACAGGTGGATGCCATGAGCACCAGCGCCCACAAATTCTATGGGCCAAAGGGTACAGGCTTTCTCTATTTACGTAGCGGCACGCCCTTTCTGCCCTATATGACAGGGGGGAGCCATGAAAGTTCACGGCGCGCAGGCACCGAGAATGTCCCCGCGATTGTGGGCATGAGCCAAGCACTGGCCCTGGTCGAGGCTGAGCGTGTCGCCGAGAATGAGCGGCTGCGTACGCTGCGCGATCAACTGATCGGTGGTATCCTCGAAGGCGTTGATGGCGCGCAACTGACCGGCGCTGCCACCCAACGGCTGGCGAGTCACGCCAGTTTTGTGATTCGGGGTGTAGAGGCCGAAGGTGTGCTGATTGCCCTGGACTTGGCGGGGATTGCTGCCAGCAGTGGCAGCGCGTGTACCAGCGGTTCCCACCGTCCCAGCCATGTGCTTGAGGCGATGGGCGTACCGGCTAAGGACGCAGTGGGCGGGCTGCGGCTGAGTCTAGGCCACAGCAATACGCCCGCAGATGTGACCTATCTCTTGGAGAAACTGCCGCAGATTGTCGCACAGATCAAAGGGGCGGCCCCTGTGATGCTCTAGGGGCGCAAGTTGCCGCTAGTTGTCCCCCTTTTCTGCCTGCCATGCGGCGGCGATGATCGCAAAGATGTCGGTTTCGGTGACGATGCCGACGGGCCGTTCCCGGCGTGGCGAACCGGTATCACCCTGGTTCGCAACCACGGGAAGGCCGCCCACCTTATGTTGCACAAAGAGTGACGCCAGTTCTCCTACGGTTGCGTCAAGATGAATTGTGATCACATCGCGTGTCATAATGTCAGCGATGGTCAGCCACTCCTCTTCCTGCACAGGGGCATACACCGTGGCATAGTTGTTGAGTAGACTGTCGGCGCTTTCTGCCTCGCGCACATCGCTGTCGGTAACAATGCCGACAAGATAGCCATCTGCATCGACAACGGGCAGACGCCGGATATGAAAGTCTCGTAGCAACTGTGCCGCATCGGCAACCAACTGGTCTGGCCGAATGGTGATGAGTTGGGTCTTCATAATCTCACGGATGGGAATTTTGTGCATGACCCCCTCCTTCTCTCCTACAACGGGAGCGTGTGTTATGTGTGCAAACAATTCAATCGCTGAACTTTGATCACTGAACTGTGGTCGTTGAACATAGAGTACGCTCGTCAGCAGTGTTTGGTTCCGATTTCCCCCGCAGGCGCAAAGACTAGGCTCCATTTGTGAGGTTCATGTGAAATCATCTGTTGCAAACACCAAAGAGCGCAAGAAATTTGATGCCATGCGCCCTGCCATGTCCACTGGTGAGCTTGAACTCAGCCTGGGCTATTTGCAGGCAGAGTTGGCGCGTATCGACGCCGGCATCCGCTGGGCCGTAGCACGCTGGCAGCAGGCCGGGCGCGACCCCAATGATGCATTTCGCGGGCTGGTCGTCAGCGACGATGAGGCGAACCAGTTGGCCGCGCTGCCCATTGGCACAGGCTGGGGTGACCTGGTGGCAGATGAGGCAACAGACCGCGCCGCCAATGAATTGCTCTCACAGGCCGCTCGCCAGAGCCAACGCTGGCTTGAAATGGCGGCACAGCAGCAAGTGACTGTACGTTTGCAGCATCTGGCGCGTGTTTTTGAGCTGAGTTCATTCGAACTCGATACCCTGCTGCTTTGTATCGCCCCTTCGCTCGACCTGCGCTATGAACAGTTATTTAGCTATCTACAGAATGATATTAACCGCAAGCGCCCAACTGTCAACTTGGCGTTGCAACTGTTGGGCGGCGCGGGGCTGGATCGCCTGCGTAAATTGCCCCATTTTGCTGCCGATGCGCCGCTGCTGCGCCATCACTTGTTGCAATATGCGCCTGACCCGTCGAATCCCAACCCGCCTCTCCTGGCGCAAACGCTGAACGTGGATCGTACGGTGGTCAATTGGTTGTTGGGCGATTATCATCCGGCGGCGGAGTTTGGCCTGCATGTTCAATTGAGCACCCCGACGGCAGGGGGTGAGGAGCTTTTGCTCTCGCCGGATGTGCAGGCGACTGTCGAGCAAGCCGGTGTGCTGCCGCACGCCCTTGTGCTTTTTAGCGGGCCGGACAGTGTTGCCCAGATGTTGGCCGCCCATGTCGTGGCTGTGCAACAAGGGCGACCGCTTTTGATCGGCCATATCGATCATCTCTTGGCACACGGCATGGCAGCGGATCACGCGCTGGATATGATCCTGCGCGATGCGCTGCTCAACAATGCCATTGCCTATTTGCCGGGGTGGGACGCGCTGCTGCATGACCGCGAAACGCCATCCCATCTATTGGCGGCGCTGATGGCGCATCCCGATTTGGCGCTGGTGGCAAGCCGCGCGGCGTGGCAGCCAAGCGGTCAGGATCGCCCGCGCGTGATGCTCACGGTGGAATTTGGTCTGCCCGATTATGCCCAGCGCCAACTGCTCTGGAAGCATTATCTGGCTACGCATGGCGTGGATGCAAGCCATCTGGACCCGGTGGCAATGGCGGGCCAATTCTCGCTGACCACAGGGCAGATCCGGGATGCAGTCGCTTCTGCGCGCAACCAAGCCATTCGCCGCGGCAGCCCGGTGGAGCAGCCAGACCTTTTTGCTGGGGCGCGCCTGCACTCTGGGGCGCGGCTGGGCGATATGGCGCGCAAAATCATCGCCCGCTATGGGTGGGATGACATTATTCTGCCAGGTGACCAGGTCGAGATTTTGCGCGAATTGGTTTCCACCGTACGCCAGCGCTCCAGGGTCTTGGAGGAATGGGGATTGGGCAAGAAGCTGGCCTCCAGCGGCGCGGTGACTGTGCTCTTTGCCGGGCCTCCCGGCACCGGCAAGACAATGGCTGCCGAGGTCATTGCTAAGGACTTGGGGCTGGACCTGTATAAGATCGATCTCTCGAACCTGGTGAGTAAGTATATTGGCGAGACAGAGAAGAATCTGGAGCGCATCTTTACCGAAGCGCAAAGCAGTAATGCCATTCTCTTCTTTGATGAGGCGGACGCCATTTTTGGCAAGCGTTCCGGTGTGAAAGATGCCCATGACCGCTATGCCAACCTGGAGATCAGCTATCTGCTGCAACGCATGGAAACCTATGATGGTGTCACAATCCTGGCAACCAATCTACGCTCGAATCTAGACGAAGCCTTCTTGCGACGGCTTCAATTTGCGATTGATATTCCCTTCCCCGATGAGAAGCACCGCTTACAGATCTGGGAGACGCTTTTTCCCACGACTGTTCCGCGCGCGGGGGATGTGGACTTGGCCGAATTGGCGCGGCGTTTCCGGCTGGCGGGCGGCAACATCCGTAACATCCTGGTGAGCGCGTCGTATTTGGCAGCCGCCGATTCCGGCACAATCACCATGCAGCATCTCTTGCATGGCACCCGCCGCGAGTTCCAAAAGATGGGCCGCCTGGTGATGGATACGTAGGCTAGACACTGTTACTAAAAACTGTTAAATGACAGCCCTTGACAACTTAAGTCATTTGTCTATAGCACAATCGTAAGCTTTTTGATAACTTTCACAGTACATTGTTCGCCGATTCCGCTGTATCCTCTAAGCAAGGCGCTACTGAGTATAACAACCCTTCCTCTTCGCTCATTGGGCACAACGGTAGCAAGGTGAATGATACGAGAGTTCCCGCTATGCTTTTCGCTGTACATAGATACGCTGTACATAGATAGCCTAGCGGTTGACTAGATGATGGCGATCCGTTCTGCTCCGATCTGCTGCGGTCCCCATCCACAAATCATACAAATTATAAAGATAGTTCAGAATAGCTAATCTTCCTCAAAAACCATTACTGCAGATACGTCGTGCAGAAATGCCGGCAGAGATTTGTCTCCATGGCGGAACCGAACAGGGAAAAGCCAAAACTACAAGAGAATCAGGCCCCCGCCAGGCAAACAGAGCTGCAAATTGGCATGATTGGGCATCAAGTTGCTGCGGGAGCCGGAGCGACGCCGCCACCACTAGACAGTTCGGCAGTGGCACGCATTCAACGAAGCCCCCACCATGCGCTCCGTTCGGACATGCTGGCGCTGCAACGTACTGTGGGCAACCGGGCTGTGGCTGCATTGGTGCGCGGCGAAACGAAGGACGTGACGATCCAGGCCAAATTGCAAGTGGGGCCGGTCAACGATGCCTATGAACAAGAGGCCGATAAGATTGCGCGCCTGGTGACAAGCGGATTTGCCCAGCGCAAGCCGGTAGCCAACGTCAAGTCTAGAGATAAGCAAGACGACGTGGCGGGCGCGCCGCAGCCAACGCCAGCGTTGAACATCAAGCGCATGATACAGCGCAAGGGAGCGCACGCGAGCGACAACCCTGTGCATGCCGACGGCAGTTTTACGGCAGACGCAAGCGTGCATGAGCGCATCCGGCGTATGGAGCAGGGGGGGCGACCCTTACCTGACAGGGTTCGCCAGGAGATGGAGCCTCGTTTTGGGGCCGATCTGGGCGGCGTGCGTATCCATACGGGCAGTGATGCGGTGCAACTGAGCCGCGATATTCACGCCCGCGCCTTTACGCATGGTTCGCATATTGCCTTTGGCGCAGGTGGTTTTAACCCGAATTCCCAGGCCGGACGCCACTTATTAGCCCATGAGTTGACGCATACGATTCAGCAGACGGGTGCGCGTCCACTCCCTTTGGTGCAGCGCAGCCCCAAAGGCGTGATCCAGCGTGGGCCAACCTGGCAGAAGATCAAGAATTTCTTCTCGCGCAAAAAGCCGGAGCCGGTCATCCCGAATATCAGTACGCCGATTACGGGGAATCCGACCCAGACGCAGGAAGCCGCCTTTGCACGAGCCACAAAAGCCAAAAGCGATGCGGATAGCTTGTTTGCGAAAGCCGTTGTGGATGCCGACCGCAAGTTGGCGGATTCCGCAGTCAGTGATGAGATCACATCCGCAGGGAAAAGCGCCAAGTTAGATTCTGCCAAAGACGCTGTCTCTGGCATGCAAAAAGGCAACCAGGCACTCAAGCAATTTACCGAAAAATACAAGCAAGACCTCACGGAAATTCGCACAAAGATCGATGGAAACCTTGAACGGATCGCTGCCAATAGCGCCCAGGTGACGAGCAATGACCCCGCTATGATGCAGGTGGCGATGCAGAGCCATACGATGGCGGATGAATCGGATCAGTTGGTTGAGAAGATGCGCGAGCAAGAAGCCGGTGCGGGCCAGAAGGGTGACACAGAACTTGCCGCTGGGCGCGCCGGGCTGTCGGGCAGCTTAGGCAGATATAAGGCGCGCAGCATTCCAGCGGCAGAGAAAAGCGCATCGGATTCAGTCCTCGATCTGATTGGGATCAAGGGCAAAGTCGAAGGCTACTTCCTCTATCTTTCGACTGACTTTAAGGTGCTGGAAGGGCATCTGGGCAGCAAAGGGGCAAGTGTTAGCCAAAACTTTAGCGAAGCCGCGGCAATGCGTGCGGTCGGGTCGGGCATGGCGCGCGCTAACTCTGACGGTGACCCCGGCATGTTGGACGACGAGCAGGCCTATGCGATGGCAGGCGGTTCGCGCACCATGCAGAACACGCAAGGCCCTGAAGGAACCGAGCAAGACCCCGAAGCGGCCAAGAAGGCTGAAATTGCTGCGGGGGCGCAGCAGGGTCAAAAGATGCTGGAACAGGCGCAGCAATCCAGCGGCGGCGCAAAAGGCAAAAAGCCCGACGAGGTTTCCAAGCTCACCAAGTCTGAAAAGAAGTTTGCCAAGCAGATCAAACGCCTGGAAATCCGGGCGATGCTCTATGCCAAAGCGCAGAAACGCATGGTTCTGGCAGAGCAATATACGAAGGATACCGACGTCCGCTATCAACGGGCGAAGGCGCTCTATGACGAGATCGATGTGGCACGCAGCAGCGGGAATCAAAGCCCGGAGCAGATCGACCTCGCCATTCGGAAAGCAGGGGATGCGCGGGAACAGGTGGCTTTGGCTGCTGTGAACTTGGAGAAGATGCGTGCCTTCAAGAAAGAAGTCTACGACGAGAGCCAGAAGTATGAGAAGTATGTAGGCAAGCGGGCCATGAGCAGCGCCATGCGTAAGACCAAGAAGGTGGTCGGCATGGTCGCCGGAGCCGGGCTGCGTGTGCTGACCGGCGGCTTGTATCGTATTGAGGCGGAAGATGAAGCCGGCGGCTACCGGGTTGGGCTAAAGAGCCGCACCATTCTTGATGACATCATCCGCAAACATTATGAGCTAAAACAGATTCTGCGCGGCGTGGATGGCAAGAATGTCAGGGGGTTGGGGGGCAAGCATGGCGCACGCGCCTATGTCTTCTTCAAGGGCATCTCGTTTGCTCTCCAAATCGTGCGCGATATCGCCTCTGCGGCGGCGCTGTGGGTGACGATTATTACAGGGGGGCAGGGTGCGCCTGTCGGTGCAGTCTTTGCTTCCATTGCCCTCTATTCTGCGATCTCTAAAGCGGCCATTGACTTGCTGTTGTTGATTTGGTCTGGCGTGGGGCTTGCAATGACCAACGATCCGATGTCGCGCTCCATTCTGCGGGGGGAAAATACGCGTCAAGGGCTTGCCTTTGGAGAAGGGGCGTTTGCGGCGGCGAGTGGTGGTTTGGTCATGGGGCTGAGTGGCAGTACGGGATTGTTGAGCTTCCAGAATCAAGGGGCGGCCTTTGGCGCTGGCTCACACACGGCAGACCTGAGCGGCTCCATGTGGGGCACGCCAGCCAGCATGGCCGTTCGCTCGGGTGTTCCGGTGGTTGGCAATATTGGTCAAAAGCTCGGCGTGAACGCCATGAGCCCCTATGCAGGTCATGCGAACGTGGAGAACACAAAAGTCAATCAACAGGCGGAGAAGGTACGCAAAGCCAAGTCAGCCGTTAGGGTACTCTCGCATCCCGTACGCTCGGCCTTTGGCGCGCTGGCGGACCTTGCACAGAAGAAGAAGCGGCTGCGCAAGAGCAAGTTTATCGCCATGCTGCCGGAGATTGCCAAGACAATTGAAGATCTGAACAGCGATGTGCAAGAAGTGCCTGAAGGTGGCAAGGGGGAGCAGGAAGGCTCACCCTCTCAATCTGAGGAATCATGATTCAGGCTGTCGTCTTGTTGGCCGGGGCCATTGCGGGAGTGAGTTTGGTGGTTAGCGGCGTCCTGGCTCTAGCCGTGGTGATTTGGGCGCAGGACACTCCATCGGCGCTTCGCATCATCGGCAATGGCTACTATGCGTTGGTGGGTCTGATGCCAATCGCTTTGTGGCTAACGATCTATGTGACGCGTGATGACGAAGAGTATGAGGCGGCTTATGGGTCAGCGCTGCGTGCCATTATAACCGTTTTGCAAGGCGCGGCGATTGGCAGCACCTTGGGGGCAGGGCCGATCTTTCTGACGGTTGTGATCAACCTGCCCGTAATCCTGTCGGACTTTGCAATTGGCGAGTTTGGCCCTGCGGTGCGAGATGCGGTTCTCTGGTCACGCTTGTTACTTGCGGTGGGGGCCGCGGTCATCTCGGCCATTCCGCTGGGATTGTGGGCTTATTACACAGGGGTTGGACGGGAAGACGATTAGTATGGGGCGTGCGTATTACCGCTTTGGTCAGGATGTGGCGTTGCGGCTGCCCAATGGGCAAGCGTTCGCCTTACAGGATGCTGAATTGGGGGCCATCTTTGGGGAAGCAGAAACGCCGGTCTGTTCCTTGCGCGGCGCTTTTTCTGCAAAGAGCTTTTATGGATTGGTGGCGCGGGGCGTCATTCCTCCCCACCCGGATTTACAGGCGCTTGCCCAGCCTGTGACCGTGAAGTTGAGGTTGAACGAAGACCTGGCGAAGAACGTGGGCAAGGATGCGCCGACGCTCAACCAAGCGGGGCGGCGTCTCAGTCTGAATAGCTTGACCGACGAATTCGCCCGCAAGTTGTTGATGATGGAAGCGTGGCATTTCGTATGGGCCAAACCGTTGGGGGACATGCTTCCCCCGTCAAGCAAGCCGTCAGAGAACAACGCGGGAATCAGTTCTGGGGCAATGGACGACGCGCAGGAAGCGATCATCACCGAGATGGTCACGGATATGGCAAGTGAGCTCTGGCTTGCCGCCGAAGAAGCCGGGAGCGCTGCACTGCCACCTGACTTGGCAAGCCCGCTCTCTTTGCTGGATGCAGTGATGCTCTTTTTTGAGGAAGAGGAGTGGGATTGGGAAACCGCGGATGCGTCTGAAGGATTATTTCGTACAGTCTATGATGGGCAAAATGGAAGTTGGATGTGTTATACTCGAATTCTACATGAACTCGACCAGGTACTCTTCTATTCGGTTTGCCCCGTCTCTGTACCTGCATCCGCTCTGCAACGAATGACCGAGTACCTCTGCCGGGTCAACGCCGACCTCTCTCTCGGTAATTTCGAGCTGGACTTCAGCCACAATGCTGTACGTTTTCGTACCGGCGTAGATGTGACTGACGTAGGGCTGGCACCCCTCTTATTTCGCAATCTGGCCTACCAAAACCTAGCCGTGATGGATCTCTATCTACCGGAGATACTAGGGATTGTTTCCGGCAAGCAATCGACCGGGCCGTCAGCATAGGAACATGCTGAGACGGTATGGCTTGCGCTCTCTACCTGCGCGCGCTTGGCGCAGTGGTAATGCTGTGGGATTCAACAGGGCACGCAAATTCATAAAATGAGCAAACAAGGCGCGATTGTATGATTGACAACCTGGATGATGCCCTGCGCGATCTGCTGATTCAAGAGATGCCGATCAGCAGTAACGAGGTAGATATTGCCTTTGACCAGCCGACGCGTGATTGGGCCTCTCGCTTGAGCCGCCCAACCATCAATCTCTTCATGCACGATGTGCGCGAGAACAATAAATTGCGTACACAACAGCCCTATCTGGGCTCTTCGATCAGCGGCACAATGGCGACCATCAATGTGAGCCCTGTGCGCCTCGATGTGCATTACATGGTGACAGCCTGGGCCAATGATCCGGGTGACGAGCACCGGCTTTTGGGGCGGCTGTTGATGGTGCTCTATCGCTATAAGGCTTTGCCCGAAGAATTCCAATATGGGCCATTGGCCGATCAGGAATACGACATCCTGATGAAGGTCGCCCAATATGACCAACGCGACATCCGGCGCGAGATCTGGTCGATGTTGGACAATGAAATGCGCCCCATTGTCGATCTCACCATGACCCTGGCGATTGAGCCCTATGCCGACTGGACGGTGCCGCTGGTACGCCAGACCGAGATCAGCTATGGGCAGATGGACCCATATGGCCTCGGTACTGCCAACGGCGGCAATGGCAATCTCAACACGAATGGCCTTGTCATTGGCGATCAGTTCTATTCTGTGACGGGCATGGTACACAGCACTTACGCACTGGAGCATTTGAGCGTGCAACTGCTTGAGCTTGCTGTGCCGGTGACGGTGGCCCCCAATGGACGGTATAGCATTCTCAACCTGCGCGCTGGGACGTATACCCTTGAGGTGTGGACTGGGCAGGATTCGCCCACCCAACACCCCATCGAAGTCCCTTCGAACCCGGCAGAATATGACATTTATCTCTAGTGCGTTAGTTAGCAACTGTGTTAGTCACCAAAGTAGTGATGAATACGCGGGAAGTGATGTGCAATAGACATAAAACCCTGCGTGATGCATTGGCATCCATCACAAATCTTTGGTTGGTTAAAATCTAGTTCCGGTCAGTATTTGTTTGTATTTTCTATCTCTATCAATTGGGTCAAAAAACTTTGAAGTACGCAGTCTCGCGAGGAGGAGCGAATGCCCGAGTATTTATCTCCCGGTGTCTATGTTGAGGAAGTTGACCGAGGACCAAAGCCTATCCAGGGTGTTGGGACGGCGATGGCCTGCTTTATCGGCTTCACTGAAAAGGCACAGATCGAACGAGTGGTCAATGGCGAGACAATCGTCGAAGACCTGTTGAACAAGCCCCAACTGGTGACCAACTGGACACAGTATGTGGAGCGGTTCGGTGGGTTAGTCCAGGGGGCCTATTTGCCCCATGCGGCGTATGGTTATTTTCTCAATGGGGGGACGCGCTGCTACGTCCTCAGTGTAAAGACAATTCCCAAAGCGCAGACCACGCTGTTGGGGACTGACGGCAAGCCCTATCTGACCGTTCAGGCCAAGCAGGCTGGGTTCGATGGCCTGCGGCTGCGCGTGCGCGTTGATGCGCCCGAACCGCCCAAGTCTGGCGGCAGCAGCAAGGCGAAAGATGCGGAGGGCAAGGATGGCGCGGCGGCTGCCGCGGATGGCGCTGCATCTGGGTCAACACCCAGCACCCCAAAGGGTGGGCCGAGCCAATCTGTGCCGTTCACGCTCACCGTGGAACGCCAGGGTATCGGTGGTGGCTGGCAAGTAAGCGAAGTCTTGCAAGATGTGACCTTGCATGAGGTCGCCAGCAATGGCGAAAAGCATGTTGCGCTTGCCTATAAGAATAACAAGACTTCCAAGATCATCGATCTCTTGATTCCCGATGGCGAAACGGCCATTGACCGCATTACCCCACGGAGCCAAGAGCAATCGCTCAATATTCAGCGGCGGTTGATTGCCCCGGCGGAATATTCCGACTTCCAGGGTGATGTGATGGAGCGGTCGGGTGTCGAGGGGCTCGCTTCCCTGGATGACATCACGATGCTGGTTGTGCCCGACCTGATGACCACCATGCCGGGCCAGACGTTGGACCTGGAGATGGTCAAGGCTGTGCAGACGATGATGCTCAATCATTGTGAAATGATGGGCGACCGTGTGGCAATCCTGGATGCGCCGCCGGACATGAACCCTCAGGAGATCAAAGAGTGGCGCATGGAGACGGCTGCGTTCGATTCCAGCTATGGCGCGCTCTACTATCCCTGGATCGAGATCATGGACCCTGTCACGAACCGGCCCATGAACATTCCTCCCGGTGGTCACCTGGCTGGTGTGTGGGCACGCAACGACAACACGCGCGGTGTCCACAAGGCTCCCGCTAATGAAGTTGTGCGCGGTGTCACCAACCTCACCTATACCGTGACGAAGGGCGAGCAGGATACGCTGAATCCGATTGGCGTCAACTGCATCCGCGCTTTCCCCGGCATGGGCTATCGCGTCTGGGGCGCGCGTACCTTGAGCAGCGACCCGGCATGGCGCTATATCAACGTGCGACGGCTTTTCAATTACATCGAGAAGTCGCTGCAATTGGGCACCATGTGGACGGTCTTTGAGCCGAACGATCAGCGCCTTTGGAACCGCATCCGCCGCGATGTGACCAGCTTCCTGATGGGCGTTTATTCGCAGGGCGCGCTTTTTGGAGCCAGCCCGTCACAGGCGTTCTATGTCAAGTGTGATGAAGAACTCAACCCTGCCCACCAGCGTGATCTGGGCCAGTTGGTGGTTGAGATCGGTGTTGCACCTGTGAAGCCTGCTGAGTTCGTGATCTTCCGCGTGAGCCAGTGGTCGTCTGAGGCTGGTTAATCGTCGAGCCGGAGCCGATTGGGCGCACTGGTTGATAGCATATCGTACTTGATAAATCTTTGGTTCTGTATCAGATATTTGTCATTCAGAAAGAGGTCTAAGATATGGGTACAACACGTTTGGTTGATCCGTTGGTTGGCTTTCAGTTTGCGCTGACCGTTGATGACGTGACGGGATATTTTACAGAAGTAAGCGGTATTGGTTCTGAAAATGCTGTCGTCACGCACAAGGTTGTGACGCCGGATGCGAAGGAAGTCACCTTGCAGATTCCGGGCCGCATTGAGTGGGGCGAAATTACCTTCAAGCGCGGCTTGACCACCGACTTCCAGTTCTGGACTTGGCGCGAGTTGGTGATTACAGGTGATATCGTCGGCGCTCGCCGCCCGGTTACGATTGAGATGTTCGACCGCAATTACAACCCGGTCGTCACATGGACCTGCGAAAATGCATGGCCCTCCAAGCTCTCTGGGCCTTCCATTGCCTCAGACAGCAACGACTTCACGGTTGAAGAGTTGACGATTGTCCATGAAGGTCTGACCCGCACCGATGTGACGGACAGTATTCCGGCCATCGATCCAGGTTAATCGGTTGGGCGGGAAGCGGACAAACCGCTTCCCGCCCCTTCCTGAGATTCGTTATATATTTTCGTTATATATTAAGGTAGCTCCACTGTCGATGGAAAGCGTGTAGAGATGGCCGTCCGTGACGCAGATCCTTTGATCGGTTTCCAGTTTGCAATTGAGATCAATGGTATGACAGGATATTTTACCGAGGTCAATGGCATTATCTCCGACAACGCCGTAGCCACCCACAAGGTGGTTACGACCAACGCCAAAGAGGTCGTCTTGCAGGTGCCGGGGCGCTGTGATGGTGGCGAACTGACGCTCAAGCGTGGGTTGACGACCAATATCGAGTTCTGGACATGGCGCGAATTAGCCATTACCGGCAATCTCGCCGAGGCGCGTGTGGATGGCAGCATTGTGATGTTTAACCGGCAGTATGAAGAAGTGCGCCGCTGGAATTTTATCAACGGTTGGCCTTCGAAGCTCTCTGGCCCGACGATTGCAGCGGATAGCAACGACCTTGCCATCGAGGAATTGACGATTGTCCACGAAGGCTTGTATGCCGATGCCCCAGGGATCAGCTCGCCGAACCGGGCTCCTGACTAAAGTGAGTAGTTTGCTGGTTTTCTTATGAATGGGTAACGAGAGTTATGAGCGCACGTTCTTCAGACCCTGCACTTTCTTATCAATTTGCGGTCGAGATGTCGGCAGATGTCTTTGGCTTCGGGTTCGGCAACTTCCCGATTCCGATCAAAGGCTATTTTGGCGCTGTGAGTGGGCTTGACGTTGAATGGGAGACTGCTGAGTACAAGTCTACCTCTGTGTTGGGTTTTCCCCACAGCAATTTTGTGCCTTTACGCCCTGTCTATAACCCAATTACGCTGCGCCGCGGCATTACGAGCAATGAAAATTTTTGGCTATGGCATCAGTTATTGGCGTTTGGCATGAAACCGATTTTGCGCTCGCATATTACGATTACCATGTTTGACCGGGCCTATGAGCCGTTAGCGCAGTGGGAAATCGAACGCGCATGGCCTTCCAAAATTTCCGGCCCGCAGCCTGTGGCGAACAGCAACGACGTTAGCATTGAAGAGATGACGCTGGTGCATGGCGGGATTCACCGCGTGTACATGAATCCTTTGACTGAGTTGTTTAGCGAGGCTATGCAACTGCTGGCCCCTTGATGCCGGGGAGCGCGCTGCTTACCGAAGCTTTATTCAAGACTATGTTTTCATAGATTTTTTATAGGCGATTATGAGTTTACAAACCCAATTTGAATTTAACTTGCCCCGTGGTTTCGTGGACGCCGAAGGCAATGTCCACAAGCAGGGGGTAATGCGTTTGGCAACGGCGATGGATGAGATTGCCCCTTTGCGCGATGTGCGCGTGGGTGCAAACCAGGCCTATCTGACGATTATCCTGTTGGCGCGTGTCGTTGTGAAACTTGGTTCGCTACCACAGATCAATACAGCCGTGATCGAAAATCTGTTTGCTGCCGATATGGCCTATCTTCAGGCCTTTTATCGCCAGATTAACGAAGAAGGCACGACTATCATCAAGCGGCAATGCCCGGCTTGCCAACAGGAGATGGAGATCGACTTGGCCGACTTGGGGGGGGCATAGGCTACCCCTTAGATCGCCTGCACGAGGAGGTAGCCTACATTGCCTACCATTTCCACTGGTCGCCCGATGTGATTCTTGACATGGAACACCGCGATCGGGAGCGATGGGTAGGCGAGATTGCCAAGATCAATCGCAGGCTTAATGAAGGTGCATCCTAGCGATGCGATGTAGTGTGATGGAGTCAAGCGGGATAGGCGGGAATGACGATGGTAGCTTCGATCAAACCAGGGCCATCTACAACACAGAGCGCCCCTGAGCATGATGATATTGAAGGAGCCGTCCAGGGTTTGACGCCGGAGCAGATCACCGTGTTGGCCCAGAAGGTCTATGACTTGCTGCTTGAGGAGTTGCGCATTGAAAAGGAACGGCAAGGGGGCATTGGTTCCCGACAGGGATACCCATAAGAATGCCCGTGAAAGTATGTGGAAATAGAGGAGTAGGCAATTGCTTCCCAATCTAAATAAGGTGGTTGAAACTGTCCTCGGTCCCCTCGATCCCGCCCCAGAATTTAAGTTTTATGTGGAGATCGATGGTCTGATGGAGGGTGCCTTTGTCGAGTGTTCGGGCATGAAGGCCCAACGAGATGTCCTCTCCTATAAAGAGGGGGGTGTCAATACATACGTACATAAATTGCCCGGACGCATCAGCTATGGAGACATTACGCTGCGTAAAGGGGTGATGTTTTCAATCGAATTGTGGGAGTGGTTTACAAAGGGGATGGAGAATGGAAAGGTCAAGCGCCGTGACTTCACCATCTTCCAGCACTCCTCCTATTTCAACATCCCATCGCGCTGGTATCACGTCCGCAATGCCTATCCGGTTGCGTGGGAAGCATCGAGTTTGCGTACAGACAGCAATCAATTTGCGATGGAATCGTTGACCGTAACGTTTGAAACGATTGAGCTGGAAGACATGGGTGTTGCGGCTGCAATGGTGATGACGGCCATCCCGGCTGCCGCCGCCGCGCTTGCCGTCCTTTGATAATGATTCATGAGTGATGATCGACCGATGAGTGATGAGCGACAAGAACATCTAGCCGCACCCAACCCGCAGGCCGGAGACGCTGTACACGGCGCATTGGGCGTGCTGCAACGCACAGCCAATGCGATTTCGCCGTGGGTGCGCCGCTGGTGGGTGGGGAACACAAAGGCGGCTCCCGGCGATGCCCCTTCTGCGCGCCCCTTGCGCGTGCCGGGGCAATTCCCACTGGCGTCGCGCATCCAGCGAACCGCATTGGCTGGGGATCAGATTGGGCGAGGCGAACTCTCGGATCGATTTAGCCAGGCAATTGTCCAGCGTCATATGAGCGGGGAGCAAATTGGGCGTCGTTATCGGATGGAGACGCGCCAACCGTCCACGCCTGCGCCCGCGCAACTGCCTCTACCCGGCCTACAGGGGGGAGGTCGCATCCAGCGCGCGGCGGGTGAAATGTCTCTCGAGGACTTGGCGCAATCCTTCCAATCTTCGACCCTGCCAGGTGCAGAGGCTCAAGCCCCCGTACAGCGGGTTTTTGATCCCGATTCAGTCGGCGAGAGATCGTCCCCCACCAATTTTGCGGCACAACAGGATGCGGCCCGGCGTGCGGCTCAAATGCGCGCCACCACGCCGAGAGGTGAAGTGGAGAGCATCCAGCGCACGCCAGAGGGGGGAGAAACCCACAGCATAGCCGCCATCATTGAGGAGCGGATTCGCCAGGCGCGGCAGCGGCAGGCAGAGCGAGGTATACCGGCGAGCGGAGGCGTAACGCCTGCTAGTCCGCCAGCCGCCCCAGCGCCATCTTCTGTGCAGCGATCTTCTACTGGCCAGCCCCCCGCTGGATCAGCGGCATCAACACCGGCCCCGGCTGGTGGCAATAGTATTGCCGCGGCGATTGAGGCGCGAATTCGAGAGGCACGTGAACGGGCTGCGCGTGGTGGAGCAGTGCCCGCGGCATCTTCCCCTTCAAGCCCGGCTGCCATGCCGGATTCTATGGCCCCTCCAATACAGCGCGCGGCGCAACCATCACAAGTCCAACCGGCACAAACCCACTCGGCACGAGTCGAGGAAACTCCGGCTGAACTGCCGCTGCCCCCGACCGCCAACCGCGCTTCGGCGGGTTTTAGTGTCGCGGAAGCGGTGGCGGAACGGATTCGGGCTGCCCGTGAACGAAATGCAGCGGCGCAGTCGGTAAGTACACAACCTGCCGCGCCTGTCCAACTTCAGCGCAGCGCCGAACGTGAGTCGCCCGTTTACAGCAAAACCGAGGAACTTCGTGCGCGCATCGAACAAGCTCGAGAGCAGACGCACACGACGCCTGCGCCTTCGCCGGACCCTGGTGATGCGAGCTATAGTCGCACCGAGGCGATCCGGCAGCGAATTCAGGCGCAGCGGGAACAGCGAGTTCAACGGTCGGCGGCGAGTCCTTCTGCTGTGCCGGGTGCGACTCCCCCAACGCCAGCCAATCCAGCGCCAGCCAATCCAACACCAGCAAGCCCGACGCCTCCCGCGCCTGCACAACCGAGTGCGCCCTCGCGCCCCGCGCCATCCGATTCGTCGAACAGTATCGCCCGACAAATTGAGACACGGATTCAGGCTGCGCGTGAGCGAATGGGCACACATCCTGCCTCGCCCACCCCACCCGCGGCGACAGAGAATCCTGCCGGTGTTGCAGCAAGCGCAGCCACACCAGATGCGCCGCCTAGTACCACTGTACAGCGTACGCCCAGCGACGACCGGCATACGGTGACGCGTGAATTGCGTATGCAGTCGTCTGCGCCGGAGAGTTCGGGAAAGGTCATCCCGCCCCAGGCCAAACGCGTGCGTGCTTTGTCACGTTCACAAATTTTGACGCCGGAACGCAAGACAGGCGATTTTCTTGCAGGCGAAACGCCAAAACCTGGCGCAACCCCGCTTGATACACCATCAAGAGTGCAGCGCGCCGTTGATTCGCTATCTGCTCAAACTCCTCCCACTGGCGCTGCGGCCCAAAGTACAACGCAAGCGGATCTCCAGGCTGTGCAGACGTCTCATGTGACGAAGCAAAGTGAGCCGTCGAGTGTGCCGGATTCGAGCAGCGATGAACCTGTTATGCCCTCTGTTATGCCTGACGTGCAGCGCGCCGTGACGCCAGAGGCTTTGGCGATACCTGATGCTGTCACAGAGAATTCTGTCACAGAGAATTCTGTCACAGAGAGCGAGCCGCCTATACAGCCGCCAGCCGAGACGGCAGACGCGTCCCCGCGTCCGGCGACACCATCAGCCGCACCGGAGAGCGTGCAACGGACGCCCTTAGCTCATGACGCCGTGACGCCAACGCCACTACAGGCTACAGCCGACGAGCCGTCTATACAACGATCATCATCAGCGCCAGCACCGTCAGCGCCAGCAGCGGCAACGCCCGTTGTGACCCCTGCGGCGGCTCCCCCGAATGTTCAGCCGACACCCGTGGTTCGCGACGAGGTGACGCCATCGCCAAGCACGACCAAGCCGCTTGATGCGGCTGTTCAACGGTCAGCCGAGCCAACCTCTCCGTCGCCCACAGCGGAACCAACAGTAGAACCAACAATGGCTCAACAGACCGTGCAGCGAACACCTGCCACTCCCGATGAAGTGACGCCAGAGCCAAGCTCAACCGACTCGGTTGAGTCGACTGTACAGCGGTCGCCAGAAGCAGTATCGCCTGCGGTGACGCCCGCTCCGGCTGCGCCAAATGTGCAGGCAATACCTACGGCTCATGATGAGGTGACACCATTATCAGGCGCGGCTGAACCAAATGAGCCGGTTATCCAACGGTCGCCAGAAGCAGCATCTCCGTCGTCCACAGTGGAACCACCATTGACCCGACAGACCGCGCAGCGAACACCTGTTACGCGCGGGGAAGTGGCTCCACCAAGCGGGGCACAGCGCACTGAAGCATCAGTGCAGCCGCCCCTGTCGACACCTGCGGCGACCACTGCCAATCCTGCACCAATGGTGACGCCTCAAGTTGTGCAGCGGACAGCCACGGCGGCTGGTGAGGCAAATGCAGCACCAAACGCGGCCATGCCAACGGAGCCATTGGTGTCAAAGGCAGCCGAGACACACTCATATGCACCCCCGGCGCAGACAGCACCGTCTGTACAACGAACGCCCGCGGCCCATACAGAAGTGACGCCGCCAACCAGTTCGACCATTCAGCGCGGGCCACTCGCGCAGCCGCCGGCACAGGAGCCAGAGACAATCCCTGCACCTATGCCGCCCCCTACTCCGCAAAGTGTGCAGCGGTCGCCCGCGACGCGCGATGAGGCTGCTCCAACGTCAAGCCCTACCGCTCCGGCTGAACTGCCTGTGCAGCAGTCCGTACCTGTGCAGCGATCCGTAGAGGATTCCGCGGTATCTCACGCGGCTGCACCTGGCCCAACACCCACGCAGGTTTCCCAAAGCGTGCAGCGAACCCCTGCGACGGATGATGTAGAGATTCCGGCATTATCGCCTGCCAAGTCGGGTGAGCCGGATGTGAAACGGTCAGTGGAGACGCCCGTTTCGCCTCCTGCTCCGCAAAGTGTGCAGCAGACGCCCGCGGCGCCAGATGAGGTCACGCCAGCGGCGAGCTCCGGCAGACCAAGCGCGCCACCTGTGCAGCCAGCCGCAGAGGCAGCCGCACCACAAAGCGTGCAGCGTGCAGTTCGCCAGGCGGACGAAGTGACAGTTGCGGCGACATCCGCCGCGCAGCCGCCAACCGGCATGCCTGCATCATCTTCCGCGGTCGCGACACCTGGCCCGGAGACAGTGCAGCGGACGTCCGCGTTTGATCCTGAGATCACGCCGCTATCGAGTTCTGCCCTGCCGGACGAGCCATCCGCACAGCAGTCGCCAGAGATGCCGGTGGCAACTCCGGCGGCGAAGTCTATACCCCAGACGGTGCAGCGGACACCCATTGACAGCGACGAGGCAATCCCGACGCAGCCATCAGCCGTGTCGAGTGAGACCCCTGTGCAGCGTGCAACAGAGATGCCCGTGGTATTCCGTCCGGCGGAGCCATTGACAGGGGAGCCATCGACAGGGAAAATGGCACAGCGAACGCCCGCGCCGAGCCATGAAGCGACGCCTGCTTCAACATCCACGCGGATGAGCGAGCCAACTGTACAACGATCAACAGAGTTAATACAGTCAAAAGGGTCAACAGAGACGCCTACGACTTCGCCCGCGCCAGCAAGCCTTGCACCTGTGCCGGAGACGCTCCAGCGCACAGCGGCGGCTGACGGTGAGGTGGCTGATCATAAGGTGGCTACAGCGCCGTCCTCTATCCTGCCCAGTGAATTGCCGGTGCAACGATCAGCGGAGACTCTTGCTGCGTCTATCGCAGCATCTCCCGCAGATACAGCAGATACAGTAGAGATGGCAGCACCGCGAACCGTTGCCACTGGCGATGAGGCGGCTCAAACACCCTCTGTCACTAGGCCAAGCGAAGCGCCCGTACAACGAGCTACAGAGACTCCCGTGATTTCTCCTGCGGCAGCAACCCCCGCACGCGCGACGGAGACAGTACAGCGGACATCTCGCGTGAGCCATGACGTGGCGCAAACGCCCCCTTCTGTCATGCCCGGTGAGCCGCCTGTGCAACGGGCGACAGAGACGCCAGCGATACCCCCCACAGCAGCACCTTTCTTGAAAGCCAGCGATGCAATGGCTTCTTCCTTCCAGCCGACAGCGCCGGATGAACCACCTATCCAGCGAGCCAGTGATGACGCGCCGTTTAGGCCAGTGAATCGTTATCGTGATCCACGCGTCTGGGCGCGCACAACTGAACAAGCGCCACCCGCGCCACAGGGACAGTTACCGCTGCGCCACAATACGCCCACGGCTGTTTTGCCCCAGGCTCGCCTGGGAACGCCGGTGGCTGTCGCCAACGAAGGGATTCAGCGGACGGCTGTCGTGACGCCGGAGCCAAGCGACAAGCGGCCTTTGACGATGGGCCAAGTCTCGCTGAGCGCGCCGCCAACGATCCAGCGCACTCCTGATGAAGAACGCACGCGCGGGAAAAGCGCCGAACGTAAGAGCGCAAAGGCGCACCCCGTTTCGTCGCGGGCATCCTCAAGCGTGCGCCGTTCGCCGCTGCCACTGGCGAAGCTGCGCACGCAGCCGAGCGAACCAACCGTACAGCGCGCCGACGACGAACAGAGACTAACCGAAAACTTCACGGGGGCCACAGCCGCAAGTGGGGGGCGCGGTGCAGTCCAGTCGGAAAATCTGGGCGGTGTCGTGCCACGGGATCAAGACACTTCTGGGTCGGATGACGATGTTAACGAGAAAGACCGTGACACGCCGGAGACGAAGCAGGAGCCACCGAATCTTGACCAGTTGGCGCGGGCGATTGTGCCCATTGTCAAGCGCATGTTGGCGGTTGAGCGCCAGCGACGAATCTACCGCTGACCCGTATGGGCGGATGCAGCGGGTTGTGTCAGATGTGAAGTAAGAAGGGACATGGACTGATGTTTGATTCGGGCAAGCTTGAAAAGTTGCAGATCATTCCGCTGAAAAAGAACATTACCAAGAAAAAGCCTAAGCCGGACTTGGATCGTGACAAGGCTGTGACCTGTCAATTCAATCCGGAGAGCTTTACGATGAACAAAACGAACAAATGGACACGACGCCCTGACATTGGCGATAGTGTGCCGGAAACGGTCTTTAGCGGTGGCAATGCGGGGTCGATGACCTTGCAACTGCTCTTTGATTCGACCGATACGCAAGATGATGTGCGCCGGGCCTATTTTGATCTCATCAAGTTCGCGCTGGTGAAACCGTCCAGCAATCCTGACCAGAAGGGCGAACCGAGCCAGGTCGTGGTAGAGTGGGGCGCGTTCAAGGGCTATGTAGCCGTCATCGAGAGCATCAACCAGAACTTCAGCTTGTTTTCGTCCGAGGGGGTTCCGCTGCGTGCCGAGGTGACGCTCACACTGCGTGAGGTGTTGGATCGCGGGAAGCTGCCACCCACAAATCCCACGTCACGTTCCGAAGTGCGCCAGACGTGGATGGTGGAAAAGGGACAGCGGCTCGATTGGATCGCCTATGAGATCTATGGCAGCACAAGCGCATGGCGGCACATCGCCGAAACCAATGGACTGCTCAATCCGACCGTTCTCCGGCCTGGGCAAATCTTGAAGATTGTGCCGTTAGAATAAAGTAGTTGAGCCAGTAGGCTGAGCAAGCGAGCAAAGCGATCATGTCAGACCAGTTACAAGCTAGTATTCCAGTCGCCACGCTTAAAGTTGCGGGTACGGCTGTCCCAGATATCGAGCAGGATCTTGAAGAGATCGTCATCGACACGAGCTACAATCTGCCCGCCATGGCAACGATTCGTGTGCATGACCATGAGTTGGAGTGGATCAAAGATTCCACCTTCAGCATTGGCAAGGAAATTTCAATTATACTGGGTGCGCCCGAATCGTTGGATGCTGTGGCACCGGCTGAGGTCTTTGCGGGTGAGATCGTGGCTTTGGAACCCCATTTTACCAGTCAAGGCAACCACTCATTGACCATACGCGCCTATGATCGCTCCCATCGCTTACATTTAGGAACTCGATCACGTACCTTCTTGAAGATGACCGATGACGCGATTGTCAAAAAGCTCGCGCAGGAAGCAGGCTTGGAAGCGAACGCCGACGCAACCAAGATTACCTATGAATACGTCCTCCAGAACAATATGACGGACATGGAGTTCTTGGCGGCGCGAGCACAGCGTATTGGCTATCATTTCTCCGTCACCGGCAAGAAGCTCAATTTCATCAAGGCTGGAAGCCCGGTGCAGGGGCCTATCCTCACTTTAGGTGAGAATTTGCGTGAGTTGAGTATGCGTATGTCCTCCGCTCGCCAATCGGATCGATATCTTGTGCGCGGGTGGGATTTTCGTGCCAAGAAGGATATTTTAGGCTCGGCAGGCGCGCAGGTGGCTTGGCGTGAGAATGGTGAGAGCAAGGCGGGGGGTACGCTCGCCGCATCTGCCTTTAAGTCATCCAAGGTAGAGCTTGTTACCCTGGCCCCACAGACAGCGGACGAAGCTACTGCCCTGGCTAAATCGGCGGCGGGCGACCAAGAAGGGAACTTTACTGAGGCCGACGGGGTGGCGTATGGACATCCGAAGTTAGTAGCCGGCGTCGCGGTCGAGATGAAAGAGCTAGGCCCACGTTTTAGTGGCAAATATTATGTGACCTCGGCCACTCATATCTTCAATTCGGCAGGTTACGACGTCCATTTTACAATCGCCGGGCGCTATCCCCAGACCTTTAACCGTCTGTTGAATTCCGGTCATCAAGGAGCGGGGGAAGCCGGTTCGATGCATGGCGTGGTCATTGGCATTGTGACGAATGTGAAGGACCCGGAAAACCTGGGGCGGGTCAAGGTGGCGTTTCCGTGGCTGCAAGACAATGGGAAGCAGGTTGAAAGCAACTGGGCGCGCATCGCCATGCCGTCGGCGGGCGCAAGCCGTGGCATGTTCTTTTTGCCCGAAGTCAATGATGAACTCTTGGTCGCCTTTGAACATGGCAATGCCAACTATCCCTATGTTGTGGGGGCGCTCTGGAATGGTAAGGATAAGCCGCCGGAAACCAGTGCAAAGGCACATACGGGGGAAGGGACGGTGCAGCGCATCATTGCCTCGCGCCTCGACCATCGCATTGTTTTCGATGATTCTAAGGGCGCAAAGTCGATCCTGATTGAAGATACGACCAAGAGCCAATCCATTCTGATTGATTCAAATAAGAAGAGCATAACCGTCAAAGCGGCGGGCGATCTGTTGATTGATGTGAAAGGCAATATCGATATCAAGTCGGGGGGCAATATCAACATTGAAGCCGTGGGCAATATCAAGGCTGAGGGTGTCAATGTTGATGTCAATGCCAAGTCCAACGCGACCGTGGACGCTAAAGCCGTGTTGGGGTTGAAAGGGACGACAAGTGCCTCCCTGGAAAGTCCTGCCGCTACTGCGGTCAAGGGTGGCGCTACGGAACTCTCGGCAACCGGCACCACCACCATCAGTGGGCTCTTGGTGAAGATCAATTAGCCCTCTTGGGAAGGAATTGAAATATGGGAAAACCCGCTGCGCGTATGGGTGATATGACTGCACATGGGGGCGTCATTACTGCCGGATGCCCAACGGTCTTGATTGGCGGGATGGCGGCAGCCCGTGTGGGCGATGATCATACCTGCCCGATGTCTGATGGCCCCAAGCCGCATAAAGGGGGGCCAATTATGCCGCCCGGTAGCGTAACCGTCATGATTGGGGGAATGCCGGCGGCGCGTATGGGCGACCAGGCCGTTTGTGTCGGGCCGGTTGATGCAATTGCCGGTGGATTACCGACGGTATTGATTGGTTAGACTCAAAAGAGTTTATTGTGGAGTTGTTGAGAGTTTGTTGAGAAGGGGAATGCATAGTGGTTTCGCCATTGATGAATCGCGATAAGGAGTTCATTGGGCAGGGTTTGGCCTTCCCGCTGCAAGTGAACCCGCGTGGCGAGTTGACGTTGGTGACCGGGGCAACGGATATTGAGCAATCGATCGGCATCATCCTGGGAACCATTCCCGGTGAGCGGGTGATGCGCCCGGATTTTGGCTGCCGCGCGTGGGAGTTAATTTTCGCGCCCAACAGCATGGCGACACAGACCCAACTTGCGGGCTATGTGCGCGAGGCGTTGGAATTTTGGGAGCCGCGCATCGAATTGTTGAATATTGACGTGAATCTTGACCCCAACAACGACAGCGCCTTGTTGGTGGAGATTCAATACGAAATCAAAACGACCCACGACCAACGCAGCATTGTCTATCCATTTTACATTATGGGTGAGGAGTAGCGCATGGCTCTGCCCGTGCCCAATTTAGATGATCTTCAGTTTCAACGGGATTTGGTCGATGAGGCGCGCCTGCGCATCATCCGCTATTGCCCGGAGTGGACTGAGTATAATTTGAGCGATCCAGGGATTACGCTGATTGAGTTGTTTGCCTGGATGACGGAATTGATGGTCTATCGCCTGAACAAAGTGCCGGACAAGAACTATGTGAAGTTTCTGGACATGATCGGCGTGGAGTTGATGCCCGCGGCCAGTGCCGAAGCGGAACTCACCTTTCGCCTCTCTGCGCCCTTTCCTCTGAGCGCAGAGGATTCCACGCAGGCGGTTGTACCTGGCGGGTTGGAAGTTGCAACCAACGCGATGGGCGAGGCCCCAGAGGTCATCTTCACCACCGTTGAGCCGCTGCTGATTAGCGGCCCGCTCCTGTCGCAACTGCGCGGTGAGGATTTCCACAAGAATTATCTGCCACGGTTGGATGTTGAGCTTTTCTATGCCTTTGGTGCAGGTCGACCACAAATGGGGGCCACCTTTTATCTGGGTTTTGAGGAGAGCAACAACATTGCGGGCCATATTCTGCGCCTCCAGTTCGAGTGTGAGCGCACCGAAGCCGTGGGTATCCGCCGCGAAGACCCCCCATTGGTTTGGGAATGTTCGTTGGGCGATGGGGTGTGGGCAGAGGTTCTGCCGAGTAACTTGGAAGGAGAGAAAGATACCACGGGCGGTTTGAACAACGAGAGTGGTGAAATCACCTTTTATCTGCCGCGCACTGTGCGCCCCGACCAAGTCTATGGACGGCGGGCCTATTGGCTGCGCTGTCGCTTTGAGCAGCGGCGTCCAGAGCAAGGGCGCTATACCGAATCCCCGCGCATCCGCGCCGTTGAGGCGTTTGCGATGGGCGCAACCACCACGGCGATCAACGCGGTCTATAACTATTTTGAGGAGTTGGGCACAAGCAACGGCGACCCAAGCCAGAGCTACCAAATAGCCTACTTCCCCGTACTCGATTTGGCCGCGGATGAAAGGGTGGAAGTAGAAGAATTACGCGACGGTGAATTGGTCTATGTTCCCTGGCAGCGTGTCAAGGATTTTAGCAAGTCTGACCGCTTTGACCGTCACTATCTGTTGGAGACTGCCACAGGCCAGGTGCATTTTGGCCCCAGCGTGCGCCAGCCCGATGGCAGTGTGCAGCAATATGGACGCGTGCCGGAGGTAGGGCGGCGCATACGCATTACAAAGTATCGCTTTGGCGGGGGGATTGCGGGCAATGTGGCCGCAGGGCGCATCAGTATCATGCGTTCAGCCGTACCCTATATCGACCGTGTCACCAATATGCGTCGTGCCGTGGGCGGTCGCGATCAGGAGACGCTGGACGAAGCGAAAGAGCGTGCGCGCCGCGAGATGCGCGCCCAATATCGTGCTGTCACCGCCGAAGATTTTGAAAACCTGGCGCTCAGTTCGGGGCGCGAGATTGCCCGCGTGAAATGTTTGGCCCCGACTATGACTGACTCTACCCTGCCGCCGGGCATGGTTGAATTGCTGGTCGTGCCTGCTGTAGCGGATGCGGTTTTGGCGGGCGACCTTTCACGCCTGCAATTGTCCGACCGCGTGATCACCCGTGTCCAACAGTATCTCGACGAATATCGTCTGCTGACAACCATGCTGCGCGTGCGCGAACCTAAATATGTGGGCGTGAAGGTGCGTGCTGAAATTGTGGCAAACGATAGCGTGCGCCCAGAGGTTGTGGTGGGGCGAGTGGCAGAGGTGCTGCGCCAATATCTCTCTCCGCTGGTGGCAACGGGCGAGAGCCTAGTGCCGGAGGGGGTTGTTGAGCCGGGCTGGCAGGGATGGCCCTTTGGCCGCTCGCTGTATGTGGCTGAACTCTTTTCGGTCATCCAGCAGGTACGCGGCGTCAAGCATGTGCTGGATGTGCAGATTCGCCAGCGCCCTGTGCTGCCCAACAAGGAAGCGCCGCCGCTGGGTCAGTTGGAGGAGTTTGCCAACGGTGCCGCAGGCTTGCGCGACCAGGAGAGCCCCCTCAATTTGGTCACAGGCAAGGTGCTGTTGGTTCCTCCTGATACACTCCTCTGTTCGTTAGCCCATGAGGTTGAGTTGGTGGAGCTATGATGGAGCAGACCCCGCCCACCCAAGCGACTTTGGCGGCATTCGCAGCAGACGCTACTGTGTCGCATGAGGTCGCGCGGCGCGATGATGGGCAGCGTGACGACCACGCGCTTACATCGTCGCGACCGGCGATCACGGTTGACCATGTGGCTGACAATAACCGGCGCTATCCAGGCGAGGTTGTCTCCTTCTATACGCGT
Source organism: Caldilineaceae bacterium (assembly GCA_020846635.1). Classification (GTDB taxonomy): domain Bacteria; phylum Chloroflexota; class Anaerolineae; order Caldilineales; family Caldilineaceae; genus QEUY01. The sequence continues at coordinate 187,282 of JADLDO010000039.1, read as the reverse complement.
GTCGAGATCCACGCCCCGACACCCGGCTTTGCTGTGCGTGTCCAAGTGCCTGCCGGGTTGGAGGTTGATACCTATCATTCGAGTCGTGAGGGGCAGATGCCTCTTTTCTATTCGACGATGGAGGTTGGCGAGAGCGAACTGGTGATGCTGCCCGGCACGGATGGGGAACCTTTCCCGCTGCGCGTACCTCACCAGCCCATGATCACCACGCAGCCTGCCCGTCCGGCGCAGGATATGGTTTGGCGCGTGGCAGAAGCGCAAGAGGCAGGGGCATCGCACGAATTTGTGGTGACGATGCTCATTCTGCCAATCCAGCAAGATGTGATGGCACACAGCACAGCGGCGGTTTCGCTGCTCGACGAAGCAGATACACAGCCGATCTGCACTGCAACCGCTTCAGTAGCGCTCTATCACAGCGGGCGCTATTTGGAATTTCTGCCTTCTTTGTATGAGCAGGATAGTTTTATGGGGCGATTCCTGATGCTCTTCGAGAGCTTTTGGGGGCCTATTGAACGGCAGATCACCGACATCCATCATTACCTGGATCCAGACCTGACACCAGCGCGCTTTTTGCCCTGGTTGGCTACCTGGTTTGATCTGGCGCTGGATGATCATTGGAGCGAAGCACAGCAGCGGGAATTGCTGAATTCGGTCATCTGGCTCTATCGCCGCCGGGGCACGCGTGTTGCCTTGCAACGCTACCTGGAGATCTTTACCGGGCAACCTGTGGAGATATTGGAGAAGCGCGCCAAGAATATGACGTTAGGGCGCAAGGCTCGTCTGGGGGTTGGGGTGGCGTTAGGCACAGGCAACATGCCCCATACCTTTACGGTCAAAGTAAAGGTGTCCCCGATTTCCCCGCCGGAGGATCTGGACGAAGAGGCTGCGGCGCGCGAAGTCGCGCGTTTGGAAAAACAACGAGCTGCTTTGCTCAATCGTATGATCGTGGCAGAAAAGCCGGCGCACACAAGCTACCGGTTGGAAATTCTGCCCGCCGAGGAGAACACCACGGGAAATTAAAACGGGAGCCCCCTGGCTTGAGAAGTGACCATTAGCCCTCCCGCCCCCAACGGGCTCCCGTCAGAAACTTCCGGGAGGGTGGCCTAGTAAGCCCTCTTCAGGGGGCGTTGTACTGTAGCCCTGCGGCTTTAGCCCAGGGCGGCACTTAGGGACAACGGCTATATTCAGCGCAAAAGAGAATGGTTGAGGGGTAGGTATGTTTACCAGAGAAGTCTTGGGTCTGTTTCCCAGCAAGCGAATTCGTGCAGTCGATGGGATGGCGGTTACTGCGGATGTATGGGAGGAAGCCCATGACTATCACCGCCAGCTAAACCGGCTCCATACACTGCTTCATCACGGCGCGGGGATTGTGACCGGGCTGGAGGTGATTGCGAGCGACCCTGCGGATAGCTCGGTCTATCTTTTGCCTGGGTTAGCCGTGGATTCCATCGGGCAGACAATTGTTGTGCCGGAGCCGCGCGCGTATGATCTCGGCAATGCCGAGGGCCGTCTTTATCTCATCGTGTCGTATAATGAGAGCCGGCCCCAAAGTGGTGGTAGCCGCGTCCAAGAAGATGCTCCGCTCTATGTCCAGGCGCAGTATAGCCTGGAGGCAGTGACCGATCTGCCGCCAACGCCCCATGTTGAATTGGCGCGCGTCTGGCGACGCGATCAAACAGCCCCAATTACGGTTGCCAAAGATGCCAGCCAACCCCGTGGCAATGAGATCGATCTGCGCTTCCGCCGCGTCATTGGGCGGCAGAGTCAGCCCGCGGCGCTGGTTGGCGTGGTTTCGCTGCGCGGCACAGACGGGGTCAGACATGGTGAAGGCATGTCCAACCTGGCAGCCAGTATCCGGCTCAGTGGGGCAGGGGAAGTCTGGGTTGACCGCGGCGTACCCTTGTTGGGTGACTTGGCGCGTTACGATCTGATCTATTTGATCGGTCGCGACCAAATTCAGCTAACCAATGAGGAGATGACCGCGCTTTATACCTATTGGCAGGCCGGCGGCGTGATCTTCTTCGAGAGCTGTCGCCGTGACCAGGCGCAGGGCGATCCACCGGCTGACGCTATTTTCGTGAATTTAGTGAATGCGTTCGGTGTTCAGATGACACCTTTGGAAAGTGGACACGCCCTCTTTCGGGCTCCCTTCCTTTTTGCACAACCGCCGCTTGGTTTTGAGACGCAGGGGTCGCCACAGGTGCGTGTCGCCGATGGCTTGATCATGAGCACCGCAGATTACGGCTGTCTATGGCGCGGCGAACGCCGCGGGCGTCCTGGGCAGCGCGGCGAAATTCGCGATGCCCAGGAATGGGGGGCCAACCTGGTGTTGTGGGCGATCGCACAACGCCAACTGCGTACCAGCAAGGTGCGCCAACAAGCGCCATAACCCAGCGCAATTCAGGTGAAATAGCTGTCTACTTCGCAAGCTTGTTGGGGGGTGACAGCCAGCAGAAAAGTAGGATAATAGCATGGCTCAAGAAAACCGCGTCGAAGTTGTGAACAAGTTTGGCTGGCGCAAAGATTTTGTCGTCGATAAGCCGATTATCCAAATTGGACGGGATGCGCGCAATGACCTTGTGTTGGACGATGGCTTTGAAAATGGCATCGCGCCACGCCATGCCCAGTTGTTGCCTTCTTCGATCAACCGGCAAGGGCTGCGGCTGATTAATCTGAGTGACGCAGAGATTCTGGTCTATGCACAAGGTGGCAAGGCGGGGCTGGATGAGGCGCTTTCGCATCCGCCCACTGCCACCGTTGCCCCGCGCTCGTCGGCAGAGGTGGCTGGTGGCGATCTGCTGAAGCTGGGCGATTTCTCGCTGATCCTGCAAGGGGGCGCAACCTATTCGGAAGTTGTCAAGCTGTCGCTGGATATGCCCAGCCGCCAGTTGACATTGGATCGTCCTCTGACGGGCGTGCTGGGGATTCATCATGTCGGCAACAAGGCCGCAGTTCAGTTTAAGATCGAGCTAGAGGGACTGGATCCCGACTCCTACGAAATTGGGCCTGGGCCGGTGCTCTTTCCTAATGCGGAGAAACAAGTGAGTTTTCGCCTCATCCATCCCAGGCGTGCTTATCCCCCTGCGGGCGCACACCAGATCACCTTTCATGTAAGCGCACCTGATGCCTATCCGAATGAACGTGCCACAGTGAGCCAAGAGATCGAGATCGCCCCCATCTATCAGCATAAGATGCGTGTCGTGGTCATGGACTCTCCTGAATACAGGCTGACCTAGTTCGAGCCAGCGCTGCTTGGATCCTCTCTTTTCCCAGTTTCAGCGCCCAATGAAATCATACGGCAAAAATCGATGGAGAAAATGAACTGCATAGGCTTCATAGGGCGGTGGATGGGTTCCCGTAGAGCCTGCCCACGGCGGGATGAAGTGCGCCGAAGCGCAAGGTTGTTGGGGCTGCTCGTCGTTATGTGCCTACTCTCTCTGCCACGCATGGCGCTGCCCGTACACGCCCAGGAGGTTGGAAGCGGGCGTATTGCTGTGGTGGCTGTGGACGACCAGGCTTTTCCAACGGTGAGTCTCTTTCTTGATGTGGCGGATGCCAATGGCGCGCCGGTGGCAGGGTTATCCCCTGCCAACTTTGTGATCCAGGAGGAGGGTCAGCCTGCGGCGATTCAAGCCGTTACCGTTGATGCATCGCAGCCGCTGGCGCTTTTGCTGGCGCTGGATCGCAGCACAAACGACCCGGCAACCTGGGCCGCGGTGCAAGGGGCTGCCGCTGCGGTCATCTCTGCATTGGGCGCTGACGACCAGGTGGCGATCACCACCATTTTTGATGAAGTCCAGCCGGTTCAGGAGTTTACAGCGAACAAGGATGCGGCATTGGCCGCGTTGGCAGCGGTCACGCCCGGCGGCAGTTTCAGCGCGATCAACCCTGCCATTGTCGATGCGGTGAACCGCTTCGGCGACAACTTGCCGGCGCGACGCGCCGTGATTGTGGTGGCAGATGCGCCCGACAATATCTCGACTGTGACCGCTGCGGATGTCATTGCCCAGGTAACGGGACGTGGCACACCTGTCTATGTGGTGGGCTTTGGCGCGAATGTCCAGAACGAACCGACGTTTAACGAGATTGCCACCGCTACGGGGGGGCGCTTCTTTGCGATTGGGACAGCCAACGACCTCCAGAGTAATTTAACGGCACTTCTGCCCCAGTTGCGCCAGGGCTATCGCGTTGAATTTCTTTCTGCCTTGCCAGCCGACAATCTGCCCCATACAGCCCAGATTCAGGTGACGGCCCCGAATGTCAACGGCACAGCGACGAGCCAATTTGTCGCGCGCCCTTCCACGGTAGAGGTGAAGATTCCGGGCCTGGTGGCGGGACAGCCTGTCGCCGGGGTGGTGAATTTGACGGCAGCGACTACGCAGCCGGGGAGTGTCGCCAACGTTGAGTTCCGCGTGGATGGCGTGAGCATCGGCACAGCCCCCGATCTGGCAACCCCTGTGGTGTGGGATACAAGCACGCTGGCTCCCGGCCCCCATCTGCTGACGGCAATTGTGACCGACAGTGCCGGTAATCAGGGCGAGGCGACGGTCGAGGTGTTAGTGGCTGTCTCTGCGCCGCGGCTGGATCTGCTGGGTGTTGACCACAGCTTGTTTCCCAGCGTATCGACCTTTGTGGACGCCTTTGGGGCCAACGGTCTGCCGCTGGTGGGGCTCAACTCGCAAAGTTTCACCGTACTTGAGGACAATCGTCCTGTCGAGCCAGCGCAGATCGCGGTGAGTGTGGATGCCACGCAGCCCTTGAACCTGGTGCTGGTCTTGGATCGATCTGTGGCTGTGGCCGACTGGGCGCAACTGCGTAACGCCGCCAACAGCCTGGTGGATGCCTTGCGCCCGCAAGATCAGATGGCGGTTTACACCTTTGCCGCTGCGCCAACACTGGTGCAGCAGGCGACGGGTGACGCCAACCTGCTCAAGAGTGGGATCGCTGCGGTAGAGGCTGTGCCGCCTGCCCCGGTGACAACCCAAGTGACGACTGCGACAGTGCCAAGTGGCGACAATGGGCTGCATCAGGCATTGCTCGATGGGGCAAATCTAGCGAGTACCTTACCGGATGGGCGGCGCGCTGTAATAGTGCTGACCAATGGCACTGATAACACAGGACAGATTGCGCTGGCTGATCTCATCACTGCGCTGGAGGCGCAGCCTGTGCCGGTTCACCTGTTGGCCTTTGGTGTGGACAGTCAGAGCGCCGGTACATTGGCAGGCATCGCCCAGTTGGCTGGGGGTAATTCGGTGGCAGTCAACAGCGCAGCGGATCTGCGCTCGGCGCTGCAAACGTTGATTTTGCTCTTGCAACAAGGCTACCGGCTCGATTTCACTTCTGGACTCCAGGCGGATGACGCCCCCCACAGCTTGACTGTCGGGCTGGCGGCGGGAGGGATGGAGGCCGAAACAACGGGCGAGTTCATTGCGCGCAGCCGCCCCATCACAGTAACCTTCCCCAATGTGGTCGAGGGGGCGACTATTGCCGGTGCTATGAACCTGACGGCTCAAGCCGATGCCCCTGCCCCCATTGTGTCGGTGGTCTATCGCTTGAATGGTGACATTTTGGCCGAGGTTGCGGATACGAGCTTTAGCATTGTCTGGAACAGCGACACGGTTGAGCCTGGTGATTATACCGTGGAAGCGGAGGTTGTCGATGCGGTAGGCAACCAGGGTACAGCCTCGATCAGCTTTGTGGTCGTGGCCCCGGTGACGGTCGCGGCGTCATTGGCGCCGATCAACAGTGATGGCGATATTCTGGTGGGCGATGAAGTCACCATCCACGCCGAGGCCGCGGTCTTTAGTGGTCAAGCGCTTGTCGAGTTCTATGTGGGCCGCGAGTTGATCAACACGGACCGGCAGCCCCCTTATTCTGCGAGCTTCGACAGCGGCGAATTTGAAGCAGGCAGCCATACGATTACGGTGATTGCGCGTGATGATGCCGGACACGAGGCGGTCAGCACGTTTGATTTTGTGCTGGTAGCTCCACCACCACCGACCCCGGAGGCAACGCCAACGACTGCGTCCTCTCTGATTCCGGCAATGCCCACGCTGCCCTCTATCAACTGGGGACGGATTTTTACCTGGGTTGCGATTGGCCTGGTCACGCTGGTGGCGTTGCTGCTGATCTTCTCTGCCATTGGCAGCGCGCGGCGCAGCGCCCAAGAGCAAAAGCTGACACCGATGCGCCTGACCTTGTCCAATCTGGGCAATGTGGCGACGGGCTATCTTTTGCGGGGTGAGGACGCGGGCGGCATCCTCAACTTCCGTTTTAGCCTGAATGGTGTGGTGTTGGGGCTGCCCCCTGTAGCACGCCTGACGAACGATGAGGGCGCGGCTGCGTCGAGTGTAAGCACAAGGCAAGCGGCGCGGCCTAGCTTTGGGGGTGTGCAACTGCCAACGCTGCCACAGGGGAGCGGTGATGGCAGTGGCGAAGGCGGGACTGGCACAACAGTTGGTGAACTCGCGGATAAGTTGGACGAAGTTTCGACTACGGGGCGCTTGATTGCCGATATTCTCAACATGGCTGCCATGATCTTGCCGCCAGGGTTGGGACGACCTATACGCAGGATTGCGATGCAGATTCGCCGTGGGCAGATGATGGCGAACCGGGTCAAGACGATCCGCCGCCGGGTCGATCAACTGAACAAGACGAAGATGGGCCAGCAGGTCATCGAAGGTACGGAGGAAGCTGCGGGGCAAGTGGGGCGTGCTGCCACCTCTGACAGTACCCGCAGTGCCGTGGCGCAAGGCGCAAGTCGCGCCGGAGGGATGGTGTCGGCGACCGCGGCTGCGGCCTATGCGGGTGCATCGCGTACGGCCAATCGTCTCTATGACCTGTCGGGACAGGGCGCGCATGGTGCGAACGGGAGCAATGGAGCCAATGGCGCGGCTGCATCTGCCGGCCCGCGGCAGTGGGTCTATCTCCCCCCCCTCAACCCTGGCGAAACCGTGACGATTGATGTGATGGTGGGCGCGGCGGCGCGTCGTGCGGGCGGAACCCACCAACCCTTCCGTATCCTTTCGCGTGCGTTGGGCGAGGAGAACGCGCAGCCCGTAGTTGAAGAGGGCAGTATCCGGCTGGCAAGTTCGTCACAATTTCCGTCGATCATGCGCTGGTTTTTGGCCCTCCTTGTCCTGTTGATCGCTGCTACGGTGATTTGGTGGTTGGCGAGCATGCTCTTTTAATTTTGGGTGGATTGTAGACTAAAACAATGGCGCAAGGCGACCAACTGGAAGTCGTCTCCCCTAGCGGAGACTTGCTCTTTTTCGATCTAGATGAACGTGACGGTGTTACCAACATCGGTCGCCACCCATCAAATGATGTGGTGCTGAGCGGTCAAGGTGTCGCTGATTTTCATCTTGTGATCGATCATCGCTCGATCCCTTACCAGGTTTCCGTCATTCACCCTGGGGTAGATGTCACGATGGGCAGCTTGACGATGGAGCCTAATCGTACCTACCCGCTGCACGCATGGGATACAATTCTTCTCGCCGGTTTCGCCGTGATTTTAGTGGAGGGGAATGGGGCCAGAAGTACGGCTCCTGGGTCAAGCGCGCCGGTAACACCTGCGTCCTTTGTACCGTCTTCTTCCCCTGCCGCTTCTCCGGGCGGGATGCCATCCCCCACGCCCGCGCCCCCCTTTGTCAGCACGCCGCCACCGCCACTGGTGACGCCGCCGGTGGTGACATCACCAGTGACGACACCGGCGGCAGCAGCGCCCGCAGCCGTGGCAGCGGTGCAAACGGCAACGGTCGCGACCGCCACGACAAGCGTTGGCCCTGATGGTGGCGTTGCGAACTTGGAGCGGGCTGTCAATGGGCCGCCGGTCATTGCCTCCGCAGTGGGCAGACCCGTTGACAGCAATGGCAGCCAGAGTGTCCAAGCGCCTGTACAGACCCTGACCGACATCCTTGACGAAATTGTGGTGTTGGACATCTCAACGCGTGAGGTTGTCATCAACGTTGAGGAGACGGCTGCTTGGCAACTGACAGTGAGCAATGGCGGCAGCCTGGTCGCGCGCTTTGAAGTCCACATCGAAGGCTGGATCGACGGGAGTTGGGTCACGATTGATCCCGCCGTGGTCAATCTGTATGAAAGTGGCCGCGCATCCATCAACATTCGCATCACGCCGCCGCGCCTGCCCACCAGCCGCGCAGGCGAGCACCAGTTGGCCGTTGTAGTGACATCGCCCAACTATCCGGGCCATCGCGCCCAGCGGGCGATCACGCTGGTCATCAACCCCTACTATGAGTTTTCTGTGGGCGAGGTGAACCCGCGCCAGCAGTCGGTGAATTACTTCCGGCGTACGGCACAGCTACGATTGCCGATCCGGAATCTGGGCAACAGCGAGACGGTCTTCCGTTTGGAAGGGACAGATGACGAAAATCTTGTCACCTTCGAGATGGATTCGCCGACCGAGGCGACGCGTTTTGTGCGCCAGGTTGAGTTCCCCCTGGATCCAAATCAGAGCTTTGAAGTGCCCATTTCAGCGACCCCGCGCAACCATCGCATCATCGGCGCGGGGTCGCATCTCCATTCGCTGACCTTAACCACGACCATCACGGCACCGCAAGCGGCGTCTCGTTCCGTCCTGGCCCAGGTTCGCAACCGGCCTGTGGTCGGGCCGTGGTTGATCATGGCACTGGGAATTTTGCTGGCGCTCATCATCGTCGTTACCTTCCAACCGCGCATCGAACACTTTGATTTTGCGCCGGGTGCTGTGCAAACGACAGCCAGCGCAGGCGTGGCTGAGGCGTCCGTCACCGCGCAAGGGGCCGCGGCACAAGCGGCGGCGCTGCAAGGCAAGAGCATCTTTGGCTTGAAGCTGCCCAAACTGCCCAAATTGCCGAAACAATTGAAATTTCTCGAGGGTTTCTGGCCTGGTGGCGGCGGCGAAGGGGAGGCCGCGGCGGGTGCAGAGGTCGCAGCACCCTTGACCGCTGCGATGGTAGACGCGGGCAATGAGGTGACGCTGACCTGGGATACAAGTCGCGCCGCAAGTTTGACAATTGAAAAGATGGTCGGTGGCGAAACGCAATTTGTGGCGACAATTGAAAATCCCTCGCAGCAGCGACAATATACCTTTGCGGCTAACCAGCGCGAGCGGGCGACCTATGTGCTGACGGCTCGCAACTGGATCGAGCGCCTGCCTTTGGTGGGCGAGACTTTTGGCCTTGACGAGGCGCGCCTGGGGCTGATTGTTGATCCTGTGCAGCCGGTGATCGAGGTCTTTGAGGTGGATCCCACCACATTGGTTACGGGACAAACGGTCAACATCAGTTGGCAAGTTGCCCGCGCCCAGGACTATGAACTTTTGGTCAATGGCGTCCCGCGCCCGCTTGATAGCGCACGCGGCTCGATGCAGGAAACTCTCAATACCAGCACGCAGTATCAACTTGTAGCGCGCAGCCCCTATTGGGATGAGCAAATGGCCTCTATGCCCAAGATGGTTGTGGTGAGCCTGCCCACACCGGTCATCAATATCTTTGATATTGAACCAAAGCCCGTCGTTGATGGGGATATTGTGCGTGTCGCCTGGGATGTGGTTGGGGCCGCCGGGGTGACGATTGATCCGCTTCCGGGCGGCGTGCCCAATCTGCAAGGCCAAGAAGAAGTTGTCTTGGAGCAAGGAAAAACACAGCAGACCTTCACCCTCTTGGCGACATTGGGGGATGGCGAAAACCAGGTGCGGGCGGTAGCAACGCGCGTGGTGGAGATTGTGCCGCCGACCGGCACGCCGACCATTACGCCGCTGCCGCCTACCGCCACGCCCACGCCTACCCCGACGATGACGCCCATTCCCACGCCCATCGTTCGCCTCTTTGATATTTCACCCAAGCCGATTGTGGATGGGCAAAATGTACAGGTGAGTTGGGCAGTGGAAGGGGCCAACAGTGTCGTGATCGATCCGGTTCCGGGTGCGGTCAATCTGGAAGGGCTTGACGAAGTTTCCATCGAACCGGGAAAGAGCCAGGAAACGTTCACGCTGCGCGCCCTTGTAGATGACGGCATCGCGACCGTCGTTGTCATGGCGACGCGCGTTGTGCCGGTTGTCACGCCGACGCCGACTGTGACACCCACGCCCACGGCCACGCCGACTGCCACGCCACAAATGCCGGTGATCCAGGTCTTTACGCTGACCCCGCGCGAAGTGGTGCGCGGTGATGCGCTCTCTGCATCGGCGACTGATGCGGAAGGCCAACCTATCGACGGGCAATCGACCGCGCCTGAGCTAACGTGGACGGTGGTCGGTGATGCGACGATGGTGGAGATTACGGGGCCGGACTTTGGCCCGGTGCGCAATTTGCCCAAGCAGGGGAGGTTGCGTGTGCCTGCCAACCAGACAACAGTCTTCCAATTGAATGTCTATATTGGCGAGGAGATCGCCACGAGCATGACGCAGGAGTTGACGGTCTTGGAGCCGACGCCGACGCCAACGGTTCCGCCGCCGCCCACGCCGCTGCCCACAAACACGCCGACGCCGACCTTTACCCCCACGCCCAACATTGTCTCCTTTACGGTGAACGCGGTGGAGGATGGGGATGTCGTCGTGCCGATCTCGTCTGATGACAATATCCCCACCTACCAAGTTGTGGCTGGGACGCTGATCCGGTTGGCGTGGCGCATTGAGAACCCTGTGGTCGAGGTGCGCTTGACCGATTCGCGCAACGATTATGGCGCGCGCAGCCCCGAAGATGAGTTCCAGGTCACCATTACGCAGAGTACGGTCTTTCAATTGGTCGTCTCTGGAACCGAGGGACGACGTATTCGGATTAATGTGCAGGCGATTCCACCCCCACCCGCCCCCTTTAATGTCAATGGCATCAATGGAGAAAACAACGATGCGCCTGCTACGGTCACTTGGGATTATGCCGGTGAGTCTCAATCACGGATTTTGGGCTTCCGTGTCTATCGGGCGAATATTGACAATTTCAACTTCTCGCTTGTGGCAGATCGCTTTGAATTGGACAACACGGTCAAGCAGTGGACTGATCCGAGTCTGCCCAGTTGCAACCATGTATACTACGTGGTTGGCGTTTATGAAGACATCACCCGTACGGGCGATGACCGCATTCAGGAAACGCAGATCAGCCCCACCAGTTGGTATACACGCCCTTGTGAATAGCTTGCTCTTGAGGCATTGCCCCGTGATGAAGCGCGGCAGAAGACCGCGGGTGAGACGCTTTGCGTCCCGCACCGCTACAGGTTTGGACATGGAGCCGAGGCAATAGGCCAGTATGACGGAAAATTCCTGCATGGACCCCACACGACGCACAGGATCGAGAGCCCTCGACCTGCAACCATCCGTTCCTGCTCGATCCGGCGCGCTTTGTCGCGCCCGTTGGGCCGCGTTGGGCGCGCTCTTGCCAATTCTTTTGATCTGCGCGCTGGTTTGGCTGTGGGCCGGATCGTCACCTGCGATGGCACAGGGAACTGTCACAGTGCGTAAGCTCGCCAGCACCGGCGACAATGGGGATACGGCCTTCAATGGCGATACCATCGCCTATACCATTATCGTCAACAACGACACTGCTAATACATTGCGCGACATTCTCATTTTAGATGTTCTGCCGGAGAACGTATTGGATAATGTGGTCTGTCTGGACGCCAACAATGCAGTGCCTTGTGAATTGATCAATGAGACGGAGGAGATCCCAGAGCCACTGGGTGGCACGCTGACGGTGACGACGACGCGGCAGATTAGCTGGCAAGTGCCCAGTATCGCGCCGAATTCCAGCTTGCAACGCTCGTTCACGGCGCGCGTGATCGGCCAGGCCGATGGTGCGGCGTTTACCAATGTTGCCTATGTCAGTTACCGCGAGCAATCGCTGCTCAAGACGCAGGCCAGCAATGAAGTGCGTCTCAATGTGCGGCTGCGGATTGAGCAGGGCGGGACGACGACCTTATCGGATACCCCCACCTGGTTTTCGGAAGATGTGGGCGGCACGTTGAGCAGTGACTGGGCTGATTTCGACGGCGACGGCGACCTTGACATGGTGTTAGGCTCGACATTGGGCACAACGGTCTATCGCAACAGCGCCGGTCAAATGGAGCAATTCTGGACAATCGACCGCCCCGCCTATGGTGTGCGCTGGGCAGATGTCAATGGCGACGGGGTTCCCGAATTGATTGCGGTGGGCGCGGTGGAGGGTGAGGGGACTGTGCCGGGCAACCAGGCACAGTTGCCTGGACTGAATTACATTTACCGTTATGACTCTGCAACGGGAGCCACGACACGTCGCTTTGTCGAACTCAGCAGCTTTCGCTCGACTGTGCAGATGGTACGTGTTGAGGCTGCGGATTTTGATAATGATGGCGCTGTCGATCTCATCGCCAGCACCAACGCGATCAATCCCGACTGTCCGGTCGCGCTCTTTACCAACGATGGTGCGGGGACATTTACAGGGCCGGGAACCTGTATTTCACGCGCGGCTACGGCAGCGTTGAAGCCGGTTGACTTTGACAATGACGGCGACCTGGATTTGGTCATGGGGCTTTTCCCCAACCGCGTGCAGATTTTGGTCAATGAAGATGGCAATTTCACCACCCAGCGCACAGTCTCTATCGAAGAGGGCGTAATGTTCTTGCCCTATGATTTCGCCTGGGGCGATTTTGATCGTGACGGTTATCTGGACTTGGCCGCGGCCTACCCGCTGATGCGCGAGGTTCGCATCTATCGCAATTTGACGGGCAGCAATCCTGCTGGGGCCTTTGCGCGCCCCATTTCACTGCGTACCAACGTCTTTTTGACTCCCTATGCGCTGGACTGGGGCGATTTTAGCGGTGATGGGAAACTCGATCTAGCTGTAGCAGACTCGCCGCCGATTATCTATTCCTATTCGAGCGGTTTCACCTCAAGCTCCTTCCAGCCCTTCTTTGTGCTGACGGATAATGTGGTGCGCGGGCAGGTGTGGAGCCTGCGCGCGATTGATCAGAATAATGACGGTGACATTGATCTTGCATTGACCGACCGCGATGGCCCCAGCCTGGTCATTTCAAACTTTCGCCCGCCGCTCAATACAACCCTCAACCCTGTGCAGGGTGTGGCTCCTTTTGGTTCCTCCTCACCCGCAAGCAGCGTGGCCTGGATTGACGCGGATGGTGATGACGACCTTGACCTGCTCTTTGGTGCGGGGCCTTCCACGGCTGGGGCGGCGGCGCTCAATACCAAGCTTTACTACAATGAAGAAGGCTCGTTTCCACCTGAAGCCGCGCGCGCCTATAGCGGCTTTGGCCCGCACGCGGTGGCGGTTGGTGACGCGGACGGTGATCGTGACCTGGATATTGCGATCGGCTCGACGAGTGAGCAGCGTCTGCATCGCGCCGGTGAGTTCCTGGCTCCGCATTGGTCGCGTGTGCAAGGGGGCGAAAAAGCGCTGGCGTGGGGCGATGCCGACGGCGATGTCGATTTGGACTTGCTGGTGGCGACGACCACTGACACCTTTGGACGGGTGGAACTGTTTCTGAATGATGGCACAGGCAACTTGGGCAGCGCTCCTGCCTGGAGCGCCGAGATTATGGGCGTGCGTGCCATCGCCTGGGGCGATATGGATGGCGACGGCTTTGCCGACATTGCCATCGGGCGCGAGGGAACCAATCTGATCTATCGCAACAACCGTGATACGACCTTTTCGCTCTTTTGGAGCGCGACCGAGGAATATCATACGCGTGATGTCGCCTGGGGTGATTATGATGGCGATGGCGATCTCGACCTGGCGGTGGGCAATTTTGGTGTATTGGGCGGGGCGGGCGAGGTCAATCTGCTCTATGAAAATGTCGATAGCCCGCTGGGGCGCACCTTTGTTGCGCGTACGGCGCTGGGGACGGAGACCTTCCATACAACCAGCCTGGACTGGGGCGATTGGGACAACGATGGTGATTTGGATTTGGCTGTGGGCAATTATGGGGAGAAAGACCAGATCTATGTCAATAGCAACAGCGCCCCTGGCTTGCCCCAGTTCTTCTGGCTCTGGTCGTCCAGCGAAAGCCTAAACACGACGGGTGTTGCCTGGGGTGATAAAGACAATGATGGCGATCTCGATCTTGCCATCAGCCAGGATGGCAATGGCCTCAATGGCATCTATGACAACAATATCGTCGTGCCTTCGCATTTGCCCAACAGTGGCTTTGGCGTGGCGACGCTCATCAACCCGCCGCTCTATGTTCACCTCGGTCGTCCGGGCAGCACAGCCTCGGCCTATGACTTTTCGTCCGCCGAACTGCTGTCGGGGCCGAATGTCGGGCCAATTTCCATTCCCTTCCGTATCTATAACCCAACGAATGTGCCCGCTGTGCGTACGACCGCGCTGACCGAGGCATCGCTCGCCGTGGAGTACCAATATTCGCTGGATGGTGGGGGTGTGTGGAAGACGGCAACACCGATTACGGTGACGCTGCCGCCGATTACGGATGAGCTAGGCTCAGGCATACAGGGAACCTTTATTTGGGATGCTCTGCGCGACCAAGCGATCGGTGACAATGCGCGCTTCCGGGTGCGCGTGGTACAGGCGGGTGGCAGCGGGCCTGTGCAGCGCGTCGCCGCCGCTGCCAGCAGTCCCCCTTTCCGCGTGCGTGCCATCACCTGTATTTGGCCGGAACAGCCGGAGGTGCGCCCTTTGCCGGTCCTGGCTGCGGGCGGGCAGGGCGATGGGTTTGACTTTCATGTGGCACAAGACACGGTCGTTAACTTTACCGGCAAGGTCGCAGCAGGAACCGGCGCGCTCTACTACACATGGGACTTTGGCAATGGCGTAACTGCCAGTGGTCAAAGCGCAGAACAGCAGTTTCGCAACGGAACCTATACCGTACGTATGGCGGTTCGCGGCGAACCCTGTCCGCAGACGCGTGAGCGTGCGGTGACACTCCGGCTCAAAGTGGGTACGGGGTCGCCGGATCTGATGCTGCCGTTGATACGGACAGCGTCCATTACCCCCACAACGCCCATAACGCCCGCGGATGGACGCGTTGCAGTCTCCGCGCTGCCCGATGCGCCATTGCCCGAAGTGCGCGAGCCGCTGCCACAGGTGGAGGGACTCACAGGCGATCTTCAGGTCGGTAATGGGGCCTTGTGGCTGCGCTGGTCGAGCTATGCGGGCAGCGCAACTGCCTTGCGGCTCTATCGCAGCGAGCGCGACGCCGATCCGCTGGCGGCTACACGGGTGTTGGTGGCAGAACTGCCCCCGGATGCCACCGGATACCAGGAGAATACGCCGCTTTGCGACCACGCCTATGTGCTGGTCGCGGTGGCGGGTGACGGCTCTGAGGCTAGAGAGTCATTGCCCAGCACCAGCACCTATTACACGCCATCCTGTGCGACCGATGGGGTTTTACGTTAACGATGTGCGTTCACCTGCGCGCCCACTGGCTGATTAGACCCGCAATGGGTAGGCTTCGAGCAATCATGGATAGACTGTCACAATCTTTCGATTCCACGTCACCGTTGGGCAGGCAGCGCCGCCGGAGGGCGACGGGCTGGCTGCTTGCCTTGCTGGTGGCATGGCTCTGGAGCCTGGCCGCCGCGGAGCCGGTGGCTGCACAAAGCGACATTACCCCAAGCTCTCCCTGTTTTGCATCGAGCAACCTGACCAACCTTTCTGCCGGTGGCAACCGTGGGATTACCAACCAGCCGGTGATCAGCGGCGATGGTGGGCGCGTCTCCTTTTGGTCTGTCAATAACTTGGGGGGCGGCAATGTCGATGGCAACATCGAGATTTTTGTTGGCGAGACAGGCAGCCGCTCTGTCACGCAGTTGACGAATAGCGTGGGCAGTATTTTGGGTGGCTTTAACCTGGAGCCTTCGATCAACGCGGCGGGAACGCACATCGCCTTCTATTCGGATCGCGATTTGGTGACTGGACAGAATGTTGACGGCAACTTTGAGATTTTTCTGGCGCGCCGCGCCGCCAACGGCACATGGGGCATTACGCAGATCACGGATACGCTGGGCAGCGCCAACCTTTTCCCTTCAATTAACGCGGCTGGAAATCGTATTGTCTTTGTTTCGGATGATGCCGAGCTGGATAATATCGACGCCACGCGTGCCAATCCTGAGCGTAACTTTGAGATCTTCCTGGCGACTATTCCCAGCAGTGGTTCTGTCCAGTTTCGCCAGGTGACGAATACGGGTGTGGGTGTCACCAATGACCAGCCTGTGATTAGCGCAAGCGGCAACCGCATTGCCTTCACCGCTGCTACCGGGCAGACGGCGCAGGTTTTTGTGTGGGACGACCGGCCCAACAGCTCCCCCACCCAATTGACGCAGACGGACATCAATGACCAGCCTGCGATCAGCGGTGATGGCACAAGCATTGTCTATATTGCCACGACACAGGATGACCGCAGCCGCGTTGTGTTGCATACGCTGAGCGCGGATGGAAGTGAGAGCCGCGCCGAGGTGATTGTGCCCTCCGCGAGCAATACCAAGTATCGCAGCCCATCGATTGGCGGCTTTGGCGAGCGTGTGGCCTATGTTGCCGAGCAGGGTACGGGGACTGCGATTCGCATCAACGTCATGCTGTATGACCTCAACACGGGGTTAGGCGTGCCGATCTCCGATGTAGGGGGCGGCACAGGCGAGCAGCCCGCCATCAGTAGAGACGGCACGCGCGTTACCTTTGTGGGTGTCCATGCGGTTGGCGGCGCAACTGATGATGCCGGTTCGGACATCTATTTGAATGAGTGTCCGGTCTCTGATTTGGTGCTGTCTGTCATCGGCACGCCGGCTACATCGGTCTTGGCGGGCGTGAATGTGCAATATCAGATGCGTGTGACCAATCGCGGCCCTTCGGTGGCGACGGGTGCCTACTTCCGTTCCGATTTGGGCGCGCTGCCTGGTTTGCCCGCCAATGTCAGCCGGATTCTGCCCAGCGGTTGTACGATTGACGGCAGTGAGATTCTGGTCTGTGCGTTGGGTGACATTGCGATCAATGGCAGCCGCGACTTTAGCTTTGGCTATGCGGTTCCCTCGAATTCCGGGCTTGGCGACCTGGTGAGTCGCATCGAGGTCGGTGCGAATGCGATTGATCCACATCCAGAGGACAATGTCAGCCCCGAGATTCGCACGCGCATCTTTGAAGAATCGTCGTTGTCGCTGGCGGTGACGGCTGATCGCACCTCGATTCGCGCAGGCTCCGCGGATGAACTGACCTATGACCTGGTCGTCAGTAACGCCGGGCCTTCGCAGGCGCGCACCGCGCGGCTGACCGATACCTTGTCCAGTGGGGTGACGCTGGTCTCAGCCGCGTTAGTGAGTGGAGGCGGCGCGGGCGCATCTTGTCCGGTGGTTGCCAACAATACGCAGGTGACATGCGTGTTGGGCAACCTCACCGCGGGCAGCAGCGCAACCGTACGTATCAAGGTGCGCGCCAATGCCTCGGCTCCTGCCACGCTGACGAATGTGGCGACGGTACGTTCGTTGACACAGGAGAGTAACCTCGCCGACAACACGAGAACCACGCAGACCGCGGTGGAGTATGTCGCCGACATGGTCATTGCCAAGAGTGCATCGAGCGCCTCATCACCAGGATCGGTGGTCGCAGGACGAGAAATTACCTATACGCTGCGCGTTACCAATACGGGGCCTGCCGATACGCTCAGTGTGGCGGTGACGGATCAGTTGCCGCCGAATGTGACCTATGTCCGCACTGTCGCGCCTTCCGGCACAGCCTCTTGTACGGCGAGCGGGGGTGGGCAGAACGTAACGTGTAACCTGCCTGGTAACCTGACCGTAGGCCAAAGCCGCAGTTTTAGCATTGTGGCCCTGGTGGACAGCGCCATCTCAGGTGCAACGATCTCCAATACGGCGCGTGTCACGTCGGGTCGCCCTGATCCCAATCTTGCCAATAATACAAGCCCGGCTGTCGTCACCAATCTATCGCGCTTGTCCGATCTGGTGGTGACAAAGACGGTGAATAAGGCGACTCCCGATGTAGGTGAGGTGATTACCTACACGGTCAAGGTGCGTAACGCTGGGCCAAGCCAGGCCGATGGCGTTATTGTCACAGATATGCTGCCGTCGGGCATGATCTTTGTCTCTGCTGATGCCACACAGGGGAGTTACGATGATGTGACAGGGCTATGGACGGTGGGCATGCTGCCGGTCCGGTCCGCGGGTCAGGAGCAGACTTTGACGATCCGAGCCCATGCCGGCTTTAGCGTCGGTGGGCAAACGGTGGTCAACACGGCAACGGCAAGCAGCAACAATCCAGAGCCACCGGGTGGACTGGCAAACAGTACGGCAAGTGCCAGTATTGTTCCCCATATGGCCGATTTGAAAGTGCTGCAAACTTCTGTGCCCATCTCGCCCACCGGGGTGACTGCGGGCGAACGGTTGACCTACACGTTGACGATCAGCAACCCAGGGCCGAACCCGGCGCGGTCGGTGGTGCTTACTGACGTGCTGCCAAGCGATGTCTCCCTGCTCTCAGCTACCGCACCCGCAGGGCGTGCAGCCTGTGTAACGGGATCGTCCATCACTTGTAACGTCGGTGATATGAACGCCGGCACGCAATTGAACTATAGGGTAGTGATTACGCGCCCGATTAAGGGGCTGATCACCAACACGGTGACTGTGGGCAGCCTCACGCCCGATCCGATTGTGGCGAACAACACATTCACCCATACCATTACGGTCAATCCCGCCGCGCCACACCATTTGGCGTTTACCGGACAGCCGCCGGCGTCGGTGGATGCTGGTCAGGTTTTTACGCCCGTGGTAGAGATTCGCGATCGCTTTGACAATGCTATCAACGCTCCTTATCCTGGGCACAACGATCAGATCGTGTTGACGGCGCACCGGAACTCCTCATGTACGGATGGAATAGACGATCCTGATGCCTTGCATAACAATTCGCTGCTGGGCATAAACGGCGTTGCAACCTTTGGTTCCTTCTATTACACCAGGAGCGTGGCAAATATCTACCTGCAAGCCTCAGATGGTACGCGAGCGATCAATAGCGCCTGTTCGAATCGGTTTACTGTCAATTCTGCCGATGTAGCGAAATTGGTAATTACTTCAGACCCGCGATCCCCTATTGCGGGCAATGTATCGCAAGAGATCGTGGTCGAACGACGTGATGCGTTTGATAATGTGACCGAGGTCGGCGCAACACAGGTCAACCTCGCAGATAGCTCACTCTCGGGTGTCTTTATCAATACCATTACGAGTACAACGCCTATCACATTTGTTACGATTTCTGAAGGCGAGACAAGCGCCGGATTCTACTATACAGATACCGTCCAGGGGAACTATGTCATCACCGTGTCGTCTGGGGACGTGACGCCTGACTCGCAAGAGATTATCGTGCGCGCTGACACAGCGAGTGAGTTGTTTGTCGTCTTGACGGCCCCCGACACCACGACAGCAGGGATACGATCCGGCGAGATTACGATTCAACGTATTGACCAATATGGCAACCCGAACCGTTCAGACCCGACGATTACAGTGACGCTTGGTAGCGATGTCATGCCCCACCAATTCTATAACCAGGATCTGAACGACAATACAGAGATCACGCGAACGACAATTGCAGTGGGTACGGCGCAGACTACATTCCGCTATCGTAGTACGCTCGCAGGAGACCATCTCCTTACGTTTGCCGATGCAGCCAATATTGTAGAGGGGGCTGTTTGGCCTATCGAGGTTGTCCCTGCTGCCACGCATCACTTGGTCTTCACCACCACCGAACATTCGATCATCGCGGGCCAAACCAGCCCGATCATTGGGGTAGCGCGTGAAGATGCGTTCAATAACCGTGTCTTTGAGGCCGGTGATCTGCCAGTCATCCTTGAAACCTCATCGATCAGCGGCACTTTCAGTTCGGCTAACCCCCCTGTGACAATCGAGCAGGGCAGCGACTATACCACCTTTGCCTATTACGATGAACTAGCCGCAACGCATCACATCACGGCATCTGCAGGGGGTGGGATCGGGCCTGTGTCTCAAGAGCTTACGGTGACCGCGGCAATCGCTGAGAAGCTAGTTGTCATAACGCCTCAACAAAACAATGTTGTTGCCGGGCTGCCATCCGGTGAAATTACCATCCAACGCCAGGATCAGTTTGGCAATCCTGCGACCGGCGATGACGATCTTCTCGTCACGTTGACGAGTACCTCATCCACCTATGAGTTCCTACCGCTAACCGCAACGACTCCGCCGCTACCTTCGGTCACGATTACCGATGTGCAGGCAAGTTTCCGCTACTCGGATACAACCGTCGGTAGCTATGAAATGATCTTTGATGGAGGCCCAACCTTTACCACGACCCAGCCGATTACGATAGTCCCGGCTGGCCCATATCGCTTGTTCTTTACGCAAGCGCCCATTACAGCGACCGCGGGACTTCGCTCTGACCGTTTTGAGATCGAGTTGCAAGATGAGCATGGCAACCCCACTACCTATGCGGCCCCTATTTCGGTCAATCTCACCACGAACTCTCCTGGCGGGGTGCCATCCTTCCCTCCACGGTTCGCGAACAGTGACGGCGTAGTCATTAATCCGCCGCAGCCATATCAAATCCAGATTCCCACGGGTGTTCCAACAACAACCTTCTATTACCAAGATGGGCGCGCGGGCACGCATCTGATTACGGCGGATGAGAGTGGTCCACCTGCGCTGATTGCGGCGACAGCGACAATCACTGTTCAGCCACGTCCAGCCCACCATATTGCCTTTACACTTCCCGCAACACCCATTACCGCGGGGGTGACTTCCGAGGTCATCACGGTGCAAGTTCGCGATGAGTTCAATAATCCCATCACACCGACGGCTGCATCGCCGGTGATCTTGAACCTGACGACCAGCGCCGATACGCCGCTTAATACTCCGGCTGAATTCCGCGCCGCGAATGCGCCCGCAACGGTGATTACACAGGTTACAATCACCAACACTTCAACGGGTGCGTTCCGCTACTATGATATAAGGGCTGGTTCGCCATCGCTTACGGTCGATGATGTCGGACCCAGAAATCTTGCACCCTTCTCACAGATTATCACCGTCCATCCCGCCGCCGCGGATCGGGTAACCGTGGAAACGGCTCCAGATGGCAGCGGCACGTTGCTCGAGACGCAAAATATCACCGCAGGGCGTAGCATCACGGTCCATGCGGTGACGCGTGACGCATATGGAAATTATATTGTTGATAACTCGGCGGCAACCTGGACGGTTGTCAATGAGGAGGGAAGTGTCACGGACGCTAACCTGATGCCAATTAACACGGGCCGGAGTGCAGTCTTCTCTAGCAACCTGGTGGGGAGTGGGCAAATCCAGGCCACGCGGGATGGCGTTCCAAACTCTGAACCGTCGATGGGCGTCCTTACGGTTGTTGCCGACAATCCGGTTGAGTTGGAACTCACGATGCTCAACCCGACTACCATTGTCGCCGGAGAGAAACGCAATCTAGGCATTCGGGCGTTGGACCAGTTTGGCAATCTGGCAGCGCAATATGAAAACGGCAAGACGTTGCTCTTCTCTGGCCCGCTGCCCTCCACGCGCCCGGTGACAGCGCCGGGGGTCGTAGATCGCGACAATATCACCCGTACCATTGGCACGCCGACGGTGATCAATTTTGTCGGTGGCGTGGCACAGACAGCGGGGGACATTGGCGATCTGACCTTCTATCACGCGCAAAGCGCCTCGCTGCGCGTGACAGATACCGTTGCCTTGATCACGTCTACCCCGCTGTCGTTTACGGTGGAATCAGCCGCGATGGATAAGCTCTCCATCACTGCCAATACCACGACGCCGACGGCTGGCGCTCTTGTAAATCTCTCTTTGCGGGCTGAGGATGCCTATGGAAACGTGAATAGGGGCTATAGCAATCAGAGTCCTGGCAAGCGACTGCGCTTCTACGCCAATGTCGATGCGACTGCTCCAGATGGAACCGCTGCTCCAGATGGAACCGCGGCAAAGGTGACGAATAACGCGGGTCAACCTCAGAACTTTGGAGATGAGACTCGTATTAGCTTTTTAAATGGCTTTGCCCAGGCAAGCGGACTGACGAATGGCGTAATGACCATCTCCAAAGCGGGGACATTTGTTATCACAGCGGATGATACAGGGACTCTTTTGGATGAGAGAAAACCATCGGGCGCGGTGACGGTAACGGTGTTGCCCGGTCCACTAACCGCGCTGGACCTTGACCTTCCTGATACCCATGTCAATGGAACCCTATTCACTACGGGCACGCTGACGACCAAAGATGCATTTGCGAATGTCATCGTTGACAATGATCCCGGTGAATTCCCAATCGTGATCACGGTTAACGGTGATGGCGCAGTCTACTTGGAAGGTTCAGGGTTCAACGATGAGCTAGACATCGGCGACTTTGACTTGGGCGTGGCTTATTTTGATGCTGCCCACGCGGCGATGCGTTATACAGGCCCAGCGGGACCGATAACGTTTACGGCAACGGCACAGTTTTCCGTAGAGGGGAGTGACAACGTTGAGATTTACCCAGGGCCATTGGCTGTACTTAGCCTGTCGGGGCCGATTACTGCCACGACTGGTACGGCGATCAACGTGACGTTGAGGATAAGTGACAGCAGTGCTAATCCGATAAGCGGCACACAGGAGATCCGGTTTACCGGGGCGATGTCTGCGACAGATGGCACACCGGCAACAGCCGGCAACATACCCTTTGGAATGCCATTGGATGTGAACTTTGCTAATGATGGGACTGCCACGGTTTCGCTTTTCCTGCCCAGGGCTATGCAGGATACGCCTATCCAGGCAGCTATTGGGGGGATAGCCTCTAACCCGATCACGATAGACGTGCAGCCTGGGTCATTGGCTACATTGAGCCTGGCAGGGCCGCCCCCAGCGGTAGCCGCAGGGACACCCTTCACTGTGAGCATTACTGCTCTTGATTCCTGGCAGAACCCGATCGTCCAGGGGCCGGAGACGATCACCTTCTATGGGGCATTGGTTGCACCCGACAACGTATCACAGCCGCGCGTGAATGGTGTGGCTTTTGAAGCACCCTCCACGGCGAATTTCACGAACGGCGTTGCGATCGTCCCTGTCACGCTCACCAACTCCGTCGTGACGACACTAACGGCGGAGATTGGCACGGTGACTTCGGACGAATTGGCGGTAACTGTGGTGCCTGCCCCCCTCAATGAGTTGTTGTGGTCGGTCACCAGCCCCAAGCAAAGCGGCGTGCCGTTTGGCGATGGTACTCTCAGTGCATACGATGTGTATTCCAATGTGATCCCCAGCCCCACGGGGCCAGTGACCATTACGCAGACCACACAGCCGACCGGCACACTCGCGAATAACGTATTAGCGCCAGGAGCCTTTGTCAATGGCGTTGCCTCCCTCTCTAGCCTGACGTATACGGGGCTGGCGGAGCCGGTCAACTTCCGCGCAACGCCACAGGTGGGGCCACGCAGCAACATCAGCGTGACCATCGCCCCCGGCATACCCACACTGGCGCAGATTCGAGGCATCACCAACACAGTCGATGCCCTGAGCCATACGTTGACCGTGACCGCGGGCCGCCCGATTAGCCTGAGCCTGCGTCTCTTCGATTCGGCGCACAACCCAGCCAATACCTATACGAGTACAGTACCGCTCATATTCACCTTGACGCCGCCGCCAACCACGACAGTGGTAATGACGGATGCGGGGGGTGCGCCCGTCACGGTCAATGGCACAAACGCTCTCCCCATTCACTTTAATGGCGGCGTCTCCGCCGTAACCGCTGAAGGCCACAATGGGGTGCTGACACTGCCTAGTGAGGGTGTCTATACATTGACGGTGGCGAAGGATGCGCCGGACGCAATCAACACCGAAGCGGGTCATGCGCTGGTCATCACCGTCGATCAAGCTGTCGGCATCGATTCGATTGTGCAGCCGGAGCCACTCGCCGCGGCCCCTGGAACAAGCGAAAACGAACGCACGCCAGTTAAAGTCCCCCTTGAACAACCACCCTTGTCCACTTTGGGGGCTGCGGTCTGGCTGGATGCCAGCCGGAATGGCCTGCAAGAGAGCGACGAAGTGGGTGTTGAGGGTGTCCAGGTCGATCTCTATAAAGCGGATGGCACCTTTGTCAAGAGTACGACGACCGATGCCTCCGGTCAGTATCGCTTCACAGAAGTGGAGCCTGGGCCGTACTATGTTGAGTTTGCCACCATGCCGGGGTATAACTTCACCCACTACAACGCCGGGGATAATAGCCTGGACGCGGTTGACAGCGATCCGCTGGTGCCCTGGCTGGAGGTGGGAGCCACGATGAGTGGTGAAATGCTGCTCGATGAGACGTTGGGCGCGGCATTGATCTACACCCTCGTCTACACCAACACCGATGCAGAGATTGCACGTCCGGCAACCAATGTGGTCATCTCGACCACTGTGCCCGCGGGGACGAGCTTTGCAGCGGATATGAGTCACCCCGGCTGGCGTTGTGCTGGGATGGAGGCGGGGAGCGTTTGCACCTTGACGGTAGACGAGTTTCCTGCCAACACGACAGCATCGACACTCTTTGCGGTACGGCCCGCACGCTCAGGGGAGGGCGCGCCGCAGTCGCTTGAGCTGCGCGTGAGCCTGACACAAGGCACGTTGGCCCGCACCGAGGTCATCGCGCTGGGCGCGGGTGAGACGAATTTGACGGTGAATGCCGGGCTTGTGCGCACAGAGACGACGCTGTACAGCAGCGTGCCAGTGGGCTTCTCCGAATTGACCCCCGATGAGCCTCTCGTTGATGAGCAGCCCCAGGCGGAGCGCTTCATCTTCCTCCCCCAGGTTGCGTCAGAGCAGTAACGGGTAGATTGAGAAAAGAATAAGGAGAAATTTCCTCCCGTTCCCCTCAGTTGTCGATCAGTGGCAGGAAATTAATCCTATCGCTAGGGGCTGCTGGTTCGTCTGGATTGCCCCCTGCGCTGGGTGTGTAGTTGTGGAAGAGGCCGGGGAGCCATGTGCGCCCACCGCTGCCGACAAGGATACGCACTGCTTGCTCTTGCACAAGACCGGGCGCGCCCTGCGAACGGGCAGTGAGGCGTAATTGGCTCTCCGCCCCCGCTGGAGTGTCGAGGGGAATAATGAAGGGGGCGAAGACGATCCCATAGCGCAGCCCATTGACGCGCGTGGTTTCCGGCAAGAAGGATTGTGTCCAGCCTGCCGAGTTGGACCAGACGAGTAGATAGGTGTCGGTGCGTAGCCCTTCGTTAAGGAAGGTGATGGGGACGAGGACAGTGGCACCGGCGACGCCGCGCACAATGGGTTTGGCAAGGTTGGTGAAGGCGTATTCGTTGCCGTTGGCGCTCATCACGCCATTGTCCCAGATAAACGCCGCGCTGATGCTGCGAGTGCCATCGCTACCGTCGTCTGTGCCACCCCCCTTGCCATCGCCGTCGCCATCCCCCCCGCGCCCGGCACGAACCTCGCCGCCATCGTTAGTATATTGCGAGGCCGAGAGCAGCGCCACGCTGCCGCCATCGCCGCCGTGACCATCCCCCTGATTGCCACCGGGGCCGCTGCCGCCATCCCCCGCGGCAATCAAGCCGGAATTGAGCAAGAGCGCCGGCACAGGTGGGCCTGCCGCGATGAGAACATCGCCCCCGTCACCGCCTCTGCCCGCAGTCGCCGGGGAGAGCAGATTGCCGCCGTTGCCCCCTAAGATTTCGCCCCCATTGATGAGACTTTGGACAAAGACCTCGACCGCGCCGCCATCACCGCCATTGATGATGGTGTTATTAGGCGGAACCAGCGCGCCGTCCATGCCATCACCCGCGCGAATCGTGCCGGGGTTGATTAGCTCGTTGGTCTGTACCGTGATGCCACAGCCCGGTTCGCCCACAGCTTGACCGTCGCGCCCGCGAATGAGCCCGCTGTTCTCAATGAAGCCGGTGATGTTTAGCTCCATCGACACGCCCAACACGCAGTTGAGCAGGATCGTGCCCTGGTTGATCAGCCCGGTCATGACAATGGGGTTAGTGCTGTCGCCGCTAACCGTCACCGTAGTATTGGTGGGCACGAGCGCGATGTCTGATGCATTGGGCACGCGCGCCGGTTCCCAGGTATTGGGGTCGTTCCAGGGGCCGGTGCGAATGGCGACAATGGTTGGGCCGCGTGTGGGCAGGATGACCTGGCGTGTGTCGTCATGGCGAGTGACCAGGCCCGTGTGTGTATTGACAAGCACCTGAGCGTTGAGCGGGCCGGTATAGCCCGGTTCCGCCACCACAACTAAGGTCTGGGTCCAGGTTCTGCCCGCGGGGATAGCAACGTCGGCAAAGACTTGGTCTGCACCCGGCGCAACCAGGGGGCGACCCTGCTCGTTGACGGGCGCAACAAAGGTAATGGTATTGGTAAAGTCGATGTTGCCGCTGTTGGTGACATAGAGCGTGTAGGTCACAGTGCGCCCAGACAGCACCGGATCGGGTGTGGCAGAGACGCCTGTGAGCAGCGCCGGTTCTGCCACCGGCACAGTCAGCGTATAGATCGCGCTTGGCCCTTCCAGTGTCGTGGCATGGAAGATTGCCACTAGGTTGCCTTCGGCGTCGGGCGCGACCGAAGTCTCTATCGATTTCGTCCAGGTTCCCCCTGGCCCCATCGGGCCTGGTGAGAAGTTCATGAGCGCGGCAGCCGACACTGCTGCAGGCAGCGTGGCTTCCACCGCGGGCGTGACAGCCTGGTTGCCCACATTGGAGAGACGAATTTGATAGGTGAGTTGGCTGCCCGCGGGCACAGGGGAGGGCTGCGCTTCGGCGATGAGCGCAATGGCATAGTCGGGCCTGGCGACAGTGATGCTGGCTTCGATGCTCTCCGTCGCGCCCGCGCTGGTGGTCACATCGGCGTTGATCTTCAAGCTGCCGGAGAAGGTGGCGTTGACCGTAGCGTTGACGGTCTGTACCCAGGTTTCGGCGCGCCGGATCTGGGCGTCCCACGTGAGCTGCCCGCTGGGCGTCATGGCGCTGGGCAGGGTGACGGTGACTTTGGCGCTTTGATCGATATTGCCGATGTTGACCACGCGCACCACCAACTGGAAGGGTGCGCCCGCCACCACCGGATCGGGCACAGTTTGGATAAAGACTTGGATACCCGTAAAGACAAATTCGTCGGCACCGATGTCAAAGCCGTTGTCAGCGGGGCGCGCCTGGTTGTCATAGTCGATGAGGATGCCGATATCATTGGCCCCCTGGTCGCGCGCCGGGCTGGCAGCTTGCAGATGGTAATCATTGCCTTCGGGGTTGATAAAGAGGGGCGCGGCGCGCACATGGCCTCCTCTGTCGTCCACGATGCCGCTGCCCCCCCAATCGGTGGCGTTGTTGTTCCAAAGATTGTGACGCAGTGTTACTTTGTTGCCTGCGGTGAGGGTGATGGCAACCGTGTGATCTACTAGGATGTTATTGACCATCTCGATATTGGCAGGTTCCACTCCCAAATCGGTGATGAAGAGCGCGCTGCCGTCGCCGCCCGTGTTGGCAGCTAAGGTATTATGGCGCAGCTTGGGCGAACTGCTCAGGATGTAGATCGCAGCCGCCTGGATTTGGCCGGTGTTCTTGGCAACCACGTTGTTGTCGAAGGTGGGATTGCCCGCCTGCACATAAAGACCGGCCCCAATGCCCGCGTTGTTGGCGATGAGTTGGTTGCCGTTGATGGTGGCTGTGGAGGTGGCGAGATAGATGCCGCCGCCGTTTTGACCGACGTTGGCATTGATATTATTGCGCGCGAGCGTTGGCCCTGCGCCATCTACATAGATACCGCCTGCGCTCTGGGCCGTGTTGGTGAGTACGTTGTTGTTCGTCAGGGTGGCGCTGCTGCTCTCCAGGAAGAAGCCACCCCCGGCAGCCGTCGCCGTGTTGAGCGAGACAACGTTGGCTTCAAGGTTGGATTGGCTGAAGCTTAGAAAGATTCCCGCGCCATCGGTGGCTGTGTTGCTGGCGATCTTGTTGCCGCGCAAGGTTGCCGTTGCGTTACGCAGGAAGATCGCGCCGCCCTTCGTACCCTGGTTGGTTTCGAGCGTGCTGTTGGTGAGCGTGGTCGTGGAATTCTCCAGATAGAGCGCGCCGCCATAATAAGCGCTGCCGCCAATCATGCTCAAGCCGCGCAGGAGCGGGCTGGCATTGCGCGCATAGAGGATGCCCCCCGCATCCAAGCCGCCAGGCCCACCCCCCTGGTTGCGCGCGCTGCCGCCTGCCAGGTTGAGATCTACAATCGTCGCGTTGGTGCTTGCTGCTACATAGATGACGCGCCCCCCGCCCTGGGCTTCTAGGAAGGTGGGCTGGGTGATGGGATAGGAGAGCAGCCAGTTGGTAGGCGTATAGCCGCCGCGCAGCGTGATCTCTTTGTTGACGTAGGCGAGCTGCGTTGTACCCGCGCGGCTCTGGGCACCGATACAGGTTCCGGCGATACGCACTTCGGAGCCGGGCGGGGCGTTGTCAATGGCCTCTTGCACACGGCTATAGACGATGCTCAGGTCGCTGTCCACGACTGCCGCGCACGCGGCCAACAGCTCATCCGCCCCCAGTTCTGGGCCGTTCCCCTGTGGTCGCCCGTCGCCATCGATATCGCGCCCCACATCTGTCGGCACGCCCACGCCAATCGCCAGGGAATCCTCTTGCAGGTGGATGCCGTCGGGCTGGAAGCGCGCCTGACCAAAGAAGTTGAGGTCGGCGCTGCCTGTGATGATCCTGCCCGCGCCCAAGACCCAATTTTGGCCGTTGCTGTCCCACAAGGTTGCCTCTAGCGTGATCGTGTTGCCTGTCGAAGCCTGCACCGCTTTGCCCTGGTTGGCGAGAATACTGTTGATCATTGTCACGGTGCTGGGCTGCCCCTCCCCAGAGACCGCGGCGACGCCTGTGCCATCACCTCCCTGGTTGCGGGCGAT
The DNA here is from genome assembly GCA_020846635.1 of Caldilineaceae bacterium. Taxonomy (GTDB): domain Bacteria; phylum Chloroflexota; class Anaerolineae; order Caldilineales; family Caldilineaceae; genus QEUY01. The sequence goes on along the minus strand of JADLDO010000039.1, from coordinate 158,453 downwards.
GGTGGTGTGGATGAGCGTTGGCTGCGAGCCTGCCACGTAGATGCCGCTGCCTGTACTGCCTGCCTTGTTATCCACCACGGCATTGCTGCCCATCGTGGGGAGGCTGCGGCGGGTGATGGCGATGCCGCCGCCTTGCTGGCCTGCTTCGTTGTTGCGGATGATGTTGCGGTTGAAGGCGACCGCGCTCTCATCAATATAGAGACCCCCGCCCGCGACTTGGGCAAAGTTGCCGGCGATCTCATGATCTTCGAGCGGCACCGAACTTAGACGTATATATAGACCACCGCCAAACTGGCTGGCGCGGTTCCCCTGGATGACGACCTTATCAAACTTGGCAGTGTCGGAGCGAAAGATATAAAGCCCCGCGCCATCTTTGGCGGCGTTGTTGCGGATGCTGTCCGCTTCCAGGGTCGCACCGCTCTGGTCAAGGTAGACGCCACCACCGCCGAGAACCGCCACATTTTCCTCAATCGTGTTCTCGTTCAAGACCGCACTGCTCAAGCGGACATAGACGCCGCCGCCGTTGCCCTGGGCTGTGCGGTTGAAGGTGATGCGGTTTCGGGTCAGTTGGGCATCGCTGAGCTTGAGATAAGCCCCGGCCCCATCCTGCGTGGCACTGTTGTTGTTGAGGTCGTTTTCTTCAAGATTGGCGTTGCTGAAGGAGGCGAGATAGACCCCACCCCCAGCGTTGGCGGCGTTGTTGGTGATGGTATTAAAGCGAATGGTGGTATTGCTCGATTCAAGGTAGAGCCCGCCACCGCCATTGTCTACTGCTGTGCTGTTGGCGCGGTTGGCGTCGATGCGGTTCTCCTGGAAGGAAGCGTCGGAACTGTTGCGCAGATAGACGCCACCGCCGGAGTTTGTGGCGATGTTTTGCAGAATTTGGTTGGCACGGAAGGTGGCTCCACTGCTCTCCAGGAAACAGCCCGCGCCCAGGCTCGCCTGGTTGCCCTGGAAAAGGTTGTTGTTGACATTGGTGGAACCGGCCCCCACAAAACAGCCACCGCCGCGGCCATTGCCAGGGGCGCTGTTGAGCGCCTTGTTGTTGGTGATGGTGTTGCCGCGCAGGTTGGCATCGCTCTGCTGTGCATAGAAGCCTGCGCCATTGGCGGCATTGTTGGCGGTAATGGTGTTGCTGATGACGTTGGCCGCGCTGTTGTCCAGATAGAGACCGCCCCCTTCCAGCGTGGCCGCGCTGTCGCCATTGGCGCGGATCTGGTTGAGTTGCAGCATAGCCGCGCTGCGTTCCAGGTAGAGCCCACCGCCGCGCGGGGCTTTATTCTGTTCAATGATGATGTTGCTGATGATGACATCGTTGCTGGTTTGCAGATAGAAGCCGCCGCCGCGCTCGTTGGCGACGTTGTTGTGGACGATGACATCATCCAGTGTCAGTTTCGAGGAGATCATATAGACCCCGCCGCCATAATCCGCGGTCGAGTTGCCAATGTCCACGTTGCGGATCGTTGCGGTGGTGTTGTCCAGATAGATTGCGCCGCCCGCGTCATACTGGTTGCCTTGTGGCCCCTTTAGACCTGTGGAGTTGCCATTTTGGATGGTCACGCCGGAGATGACCGGCTCGACTTTGATCGGGTTGCCTTCGCTATCGAGCTTCTTTTCATCGAGGATGTAGAAGACGCGCCCCCCGTTGCCCCCATCGAGAACAGTGGGGTTGGTGTCGGGGAAGGGAACTTCCCAATCGTTATCTGTGTAGAGCCCGTCGGTAACGCTGTTGTCAGTGGTAAAGCGGTAGTAGCCGCCCTGAATGGTGAGGGTCTTGGTGATAAAGCCCATCTGCACCTGCCCCATGCGCGTCTCCATCGTGGAATAGGTGCCACCAGCCATTTTGACCAGGTCGCCCTCGCGTGCGGAGTCGATGGCGGCTTGCAGCGTGCCACAGGGATTGAGGAAGTCGCGGCAGAGATTCCCACTGACGCCAGGATCGCCACCCCCCGGCGCGACATAGCGCACGCCCATCGCCGGGTATTCGTCGGCCCCCATGTCGGTGAAATCGGCCTGGGGGCGAGGCTCGCCGTCGATGTCCACGGCAATGCCGATATTCTTGCCTGTGTTATAGGCGTCGGAGATCCGTTTAATGTGATAGCCGTCATTCTTAAAGGCCGGATCGCCGTACCGGTTATTCTGCGTGCTGACCCCGGAGTTGTCGCTGCCGTTGCGATACCAAAGGGTATAGTTTGTCTCCACTGTGGGCGTGTGCAGGATCGGGAAAGGAAGCGGGAGAAACATGATAATGGGCACTGGAATAAAGGCGATATAGGGCAGCACCTCGGTTTCTGCCACGACGCCAGTGCCCGTATTGAAGGCAACGATATTGCCAACCAATTCACCGGCGCTTTCGCCATAATAGTGAACAGCGCTGCTGCCCTTGTTGTGGGCAATGGTGTTGTTCTGCATCGTCAGCTTCGGTGGAGCCGGTTGGGGCAAATTCAAGATCAGCGGAATGATAAAGTCGGGCAGGCTGAGAGGCAGCACGAAAATCTTGACGGTGTCGGGCTTGAGTTGCACATAGACCGCTGCGCCTTTGCCCGCTTCGTTATAGCCCAGGAAATTGCCGTTGATCTTGGCATCTGCCGAGCCGTTGAAAAGGTGGATCGCCCCCCCAGGCCCGGCAGTGGCGCGGTTGTTGGTGATGCGGTTGTGTTCGATGACCATATCGCTGCGCTGCGCATAGATCGCGCCGCCGCCGCCCGGTGTATTGGCGAGGATGACGACGGGAACGATGACAGGGCTGCCATTGGCCTCGTTGTTGTTGAGCAAACTGCCGATGACCGAGCCGGGGCTGTTGTCGGCGAAGACCGCACCCCCCGCTTTGGCGCGGTTGTTTTCAAGCGTGCTGCCGGAGATCGACGCCTTGCTCTCGTCAAAGTTGACGCCGCCCCCCCCACCCACGGCAAAGCGGACATTGAAGCCCGCCACCTCCAGATAGGAGCCTGAGCCGGTCGCCTGGTTGTTGCTGATGGTACAGCCGACAATTTTGGCCTCGCTCTTATACAGATAGAGGCCACCCCCGGCTCTTGACGTGTTATTGCGGATGGTGACGTTGGTCAGTTCGGGCGAACTGTTGTGGGCATAGACGCCGCCCCCGCGCTCACCGGCACTGCTGTTTTCGATGATGCTGTTGCGGATGACGGGCGCGGAAAGCTTGTCCACATAGAGCGCTCCACCATAGGCCGCTCTACCGCCAACCATACGCACATTGTCCAGCGTGGCTCTGGCATCCTTGATGTAAACAATCCCCCCTGCATCCTTGCCCGATGGCCCACCCCCTAAGCCAGAGGCGCTGCCCCCGCGCAAGGTGATGTGTTCGACCGTGGGCGCAATCTCACCCGTAATCTTGATCACACGCCCGGAGCCGCCGCCATCAATGGTGGTGGGGAAGGCTGTGGGATTGAAGAGGGTCATTGGGAAGTTCCAGCCACCCTGGATGGTGACTTTCTTGGTGATCTCGAAGCCGCCGCCACAATAGCCGCTGACACGGATGATATCGGGCAGGTCATCAGTTACATTGGCGGCATTGATGGCTGCCTGGACGGTAGCATAGTCGGTGTTGTTGTAGCGCACGCGGCAGAGTTGCAACCGTGTGGTGATCGTCTCTGTGCTGTCGCTTGGCCCGCCGCCGCCCACACTGACATTGACGGTGGTCAGCATCTCAATGAAGCCCTGGGCGGGTGGCGTGCCGGTGGCTGTGGTGACAAGAACAATCTCGGCGGAGGCTTCGGCGTTCATCGTGCCTAGCGCACAACTACTGCCGGAGCAGCCAGGGCCGCTGATGCTGCTGGCTGTTTGCTGCGGAGGAAGCGCAATGTTGACGTTGACACCGCTCACCGGGCCGGGGCTGTGGTTCACCACCTGCACCGTATACCGGATCTGCTCGCCGCTGCCGACAAAGAGGGGCGTGGCAGTGACACGCATATGCACACCCTGGAGATAGCGATGCTCATAGGCTCCGGCGTCCACGCCAAAGGCGCGCAGCCGCGGCACGCCGCGGATGTCCACCGTAACAGCGGTGGGCAGGCCCATGTCAAAGGCCGCTGATTTGCGTTGAATGTCATAGTCACCGTTAATGGCATTCACAAAGAGGGGATTGCCCACCTTGTTGCCCATGGATGGCTCATATTCGACGGGGCCGCCCCAATCTTCGTCTGCATTGAAAAAGAGATTGTGATAGAGCGCGCCTGTGCTGCCTGTGAACAACATGACACCGGTTTTGTGACCGGCGATAATGTTGTTGGTCAAATTGAGCGTGCTGGTCCCCGTCTGGTTCTTGGTGACATAGACGCCGACATTGTTTGCGCCTGTCTCGGTCGAACGATTGAGGTTATCGGCGACGGTGTTATGCTGCATGGTGACTTGGCTGTTAACCGAAAAGAGGCCACTGGCATAGGTGTCGGAGAGGGCAACCGCGTTCTGCGCCACGACATTGTTGGTCAGGTTTACGGCGCTGCCGCTGATATAGAGACCCCCGCCTTCGCCTGTTTTGGTTTCGTTGCGAAGAATCGTGTTGTTCATGAGCGTGCCGCTGCTGCGTAGAAAATGCAGCGCGCCTCCATTGCCTTCGGTGGAGGATTCGCCTGTGACCGTCTCGCCCCTGTGCTTAATGATCGTGCTTTGATCGCCCTGTTTCGCCACGACATCGGTGAGTATGACGGTCGAGACGATGACCACATCGCGGCGCACAAAGTTGCCGGTCAGCGTGTTGGCGCGGAGGGTGGAAGCTTCTGTATCGACGATGGCAAGCGCGCCGCCACTGCCCGCGGTCTGGTTGGTGTCGAGAGTATTGTCGAACACTTCCACCAAATCTGCTTCGAGATAGGCCGCGCCGCCATTGCCTCTGCCCCCATTGTTGGCTATGAATTCGCTCCCCTCCACATGGGCAAAGAGCGTTTTGGCATAGAGCCCGCCGCCGCCCATCTTGGCGTTGTTGCTGGCGAACCGTGAATCGCCATCAATCGTGATGCGGTTGCCATCGACATAGATGCCGCCGCCTCGACCAATTGCCAAGCTGGTGATGTCAATGTTGAGGTTGGTGGTGTCAAAGAGGAGGGTGTTGGCCTCAAAGACGCTGTGCGTCACCTGCACAGTGCCGCCGGGCGCATAGAGCCCGCCACCATCGGCATAGGCGCTGTTCTGGCGAACCTGGCTGTCGAGGATGTGGACCGTGCCCGTCATCACCGCCAGACCGCCACCCGACCCGGTGATGGTGCTGTTGGCCGCGATGGTGGCGCTGTTGGTGACGGTCAGGGTTCCGCTGCTCTGGAAAAGACCACCGCCTCCTTGATGGGCCTGGTTGTTGTTGACGATGCTGCCGTCAATGGTGACGGTTCCGCCGCTGACAAAGAGGCCACCGCCTTGCGCCGTGTTGCTTTTGTTGTCACGAATGGTGGAGTTGTTCTGTACCAACAGCGCGCTGTTGGCAGGCGTATCCGCAAGATAGACGCCGCCACCACTGAGCTGCGCTGTGTTCTTCTCAATCAAGACCCCGGTGAGCGTGACCGCGCCGCCACCGGCATAGATGCCACCACCATTGCCCGTTTGCACTTCGTTCAACTGCACAATGCTCTCATTGGCAAGCGTCAACGCACCGCCAGGTGCATAGAGACCACCCCCATGCATGAAGGCTTTGTTACGCAAGAAGGAGATCTTACCCGTGGTCATGTCGCCGTTGGCGCTGTAGATACCGCCGCCAGAGCCGGTTCGCGCAATGTTATCTTCGATGATGCTGTCGTTGCCAAAGGTCAGGGAGGCATCGCCAGCAAAGATGCCGCCACCATCGACTGCTGCGCTGTTGTCGTCAAGGGTGAGTTGGCTCAAGCTGGTGGCGACGCTGTTGGTAAGGTGGAAGCCGCCGCCGCTGCCTGTGGTCGCCGTGTTGGTGATGACGCTGGTGGGCTGGCTAAAGGTCAAGGTAGCGAAATTGGCGCGGACCGCCCCACCGTCGAGTTGGGCGCGGTTGGATTGGAAGGTGAAGGCCCCAAAGGTGGCGTTGACGTGCTTGGCAAAATGGATTGCGCCACCGCTGCCTGTGGTGGCGATGTTGTTCTTCATCATTCCACCGCCAGAGAGGGCAAGGCTGCCCTCATCCACATAAAGACCGCCCCCATCGACCTGCGCCACATTCCCCTGCATGTCGAGCGCGCCGGTGATGGTCATGGCTGCGTTGGCGTTCAGATAAAGCCCGCCACCGCTGCCGGTCGTCGCTGTGTTGGAGATAAAGGAAGCGGCTGTGGCAGTCATGCCCGAAGCCGCGGCCAGATAGACCCCGCCACCGCTGCCGGATGTCGCCGTATTGACGGTGAAGGTGACAGGCTCAGTAGAGGTCAGATGGCTGTTGACAGCATAAAGACCCCCGCCGCTGACGTGGGCGCGGTTGCGTGCGAGGTTCAATCCGTTCGTGGTAAGAGTGTCGTTGTTCGCCAAATACAAGCCACCCCCATCGCCCGACGTGGCGGCGTTGTATTGGATCACGTTGTGCGATAAATTGCCGTTCTCTGTACCCGTCAGATAGATGCCACCGCCCACTGCCGCGGTATTCGACAGGATCATCGTCCCCGTGATCGTGGCACTGTTCGCAGCTATATAGAAGGCTCCACCGTTACTCGCCTGGTTATCATGTGCCTGAACATGGTTGGTGATGGCAACAGCGCCACCCTGATGGATATAAATTCCCCCACCATCACCGCCCGCGATGTTATTGGCGATCTCGTTGCCGCTGCCGCTCATGGTTAGGTCGCCATTTTCGCGGTAGATGCCGCCGCCGTGGCTGCCCGCCCGGTTATGGTTGACGATGAGCGGCGCGTTGAGGGTTACGTTCCCTCCGCTGAGATAAAGCGCGCCGCCGGAGCCCCCCGTCGCCTCGTTATTGCCGAAAACGCCCGCGCCAATGGTCAAGGAGATGTTAGAGGCATCGATCGCGCCGCCATTGCCCGACGCCTTATTGTCGTTCATGGTGATGTTCGCCAGCGTGACAGTGGTCGGCGTCAGGGGATTTCCACTGGCGATGATGGCCCCACCGTTGCCGCTGGTGGCTTCATTGTTGATAAAGCGCGCGTTGTTGCTATAGAGACGGCTGCCTGGCGGAAGCCAGATCGCGCCACCGTTGGCAGCCTGGTTGCCGCTGAATTCGGTGCCGGTGATGCCGATGGTGGCGCTGATCTGGTCAGCGACATAGATGCCGCCGCCATTGCCGCCATTCGGAGCGATGTTGCCTGTTACTTTGCTGTTGACAAGGTCAAGCCGGATTGGGAGAGGATCAACGGTCGCTGTGATGGGCCGGATCAAAGTAATCGCGCGCTCTTGATTGGCGGGGTCTGGATGGAAAAGTATTAATCCGCTAATGACAACGCTGGTCGTCAACGTCGTCGTGGTGGGTTTCTCAACAGTAACGATGGGCGCAGCCGTTAAGGGCATCAGGTAAGTTGCATTGGCAGCCGCGTCAGCCACCGGATCGCTCATACCGTCGGCAAATCCGTCAGCATAACCACCCCATAGGGAAATAGATTTGGTAATGAGGATCGACTGCTGGTATTGCCCTTTCTCCAGGCGCAGGATATCACCATTCTTAGCTTCTTCAAGCGCGTGGTCAAGCGTACAGGCTGGGTACTCATAGTGTGCCGGAACGAACTCCGTAGCGGCAACGGGCACGCGCTGGCAGTTACCAATAGGTGAGCCACCCGTGGCGACATAGAGGATGGTGTTTTCGGGTGGTTGCGCCAGGGGCGCGGCGTGTGCCACGGGGCTGCTGCTCAGGAGCGCGACCATGCTCGCTGCCATGAGCAGTGCCGCCAGCAACATCGTGGGCAAGGTGAGGCGGCGCGGCCATACTCCTGCTTTTGGCATCGGGCGCTCTTGATTCGGGTTGGCTCGGTTGAAGGAGGATCGGTTCATTTGGGCAATCTGTCTTGTGACGGTCCGGGCATGGCGGCTACCGGCTGATCCGCGGGAGTTGGATATGGAACGTCTCATCTAGCATAACCACCCGAAGCGGAATGAAAACCTGATTGGTTGAATCATGCTGAGAGGTGACGACAATCGTAAAGGGTTGGTCGGCTGACCCCCCAGGCTGGTCGGTGGGAATACTGAGTACCACGACAATCAGGTTGGAGCGGAATGCATCCAAGTTCAAGGTTGCCGGTAGGTTGTTCACCTGCCAGCCATCAGGTGTCGCCAGTGGGGTTGCGATAAAGGTGTCCTGGCGCGCGCCGCGATTGAAGACGCGGATGGGAAAGATTGCTAACCTGCTGGCGGGTGAGAGAAAAACGGTGTCGGGCGCAACGGCGGCAAAATTGTAAGCGCCATCCGCGCCACGAATCAGCAGCACCGTCCCCTCACTAAAGCGTGTACCCTCGTCGCTGATGAGCGGCGCGCCCACGACGACCTGCCCCAATAGCCCTGCGGTTGCGCCGCTGCTGCCCTGCCCGCCCTGACCGGCGAGGAGTGTACTGTCGTCGAGGCGCGCGGCGGCGGTTGCCACAATCGTGATATCGCCGCCATCGCCGCCGGGTTGGGGTGGAACCGCATCGGGATAACTGCTGCCCCCATTGCCTGCGAGGAGTTGCCCCACATTGGTAAAAAGACCGGGGTCAAAGGAGAGCAGCAGGTTGCCGCCCGGCCCACCGGGAATGTTGGCACTGGCGCGGGTAACATCGGCCCCGTGGCCCGCGCAGAAGATGCCCTTGTTGGTGGTGGCTCCCGCAACGATGATGAGATCGCCGCCCGCACCGCCATCGGGTGCGCCATCCCCGGCACAGATCGTGCCCTCGTTATAGAGAACCGCCGAGCTCATATTGAGGGTCACGCCGGGCTGACCCGCGCCCGTACCCTCTTTGCCCAGAATCTCGCCATAGTTTTCCAGGAGGTTGGTCAACGTCAGCGCCTGGCTAAACCCAATCGGATTACGCAACTCCAGCGAACCGCGGTTGATCAACCCGTCCAGCGTAATGGGCCGGTTGCTAAAGAGAGAGATATTCTCTGGGATCAGAACAATCGCATTCATCGGGGGAACGCCCGGCGGTTCCCAGGATGCGGGGTTGTGCCAATCGCCCCCTTTGGCTGTGGCAGTGGGTGTTAATGCCTGTGCCTGGCTCTCGACCTGGTCCTGGGCAGAGGCGCTGACCCCGGCATCGGTGGTCACCTGCACCGAGCCCGCCAGCGGCCCCACATAGCCCGCTTCAACGGTGGTGGTGATGGACTGCCGCCAGACCTGCCCCGGTGTCAAGACCACCGCAAAGGGATGACCCTGTGCCAACTCCTCTAATGCCACCTGGGTTGGGAAGCTATTGTTGATGGTCGCCGCCAGGGGCGTGTTGCCGCTGTTGGTGACGACGACGTTGTAAGTCAAGGCTTTCCCCGCAATCGCCGGACGGAGGGAGGGCGTGCGGCTCACTTGTACAGCAGGGCGCGCCAGCGTGGTCGCAATCGAATAGGTTCGGCTGAAGCCGCTGTCGGTCTGCACCTGAAAGGTTGTGACCAACTGGGCTGCGGTGCCTGCGCTGGTTTCAATCGCCATGTCTGGGGCAATGGTCACGTTCATGCGTGTTGACCAGATGCCATCCGGCCCGGAAATGGTCGGTGCGTAGACCAATGGGCTGCTGGTGGCCAAGCCGTCGGGCAAAATTGCCCGGATGGTCGTGCCGATAGGAATGGCCCCGCGATTTGTGATCCGTAAGCGCAGTTCAATGGTGCTGCCCGGCGCAGCAGGGTCGGGCGCACTCTCGCCGCTAAACTCCAGAATTTCGCCGGAGATGGCGGCGGCAGTCGAGGCCACGCTGGCAGTGGCTCTGGCCCCCTGATCGGTGGTCACGCCCATCAGGGCATTGAGCGACCCCGTATAGGCTCCATCGACCGTCGCTATCAAGTTGCGCTCCCAAATGGCCCCGCGGCCAATCGCAACATTTTCCCAGAGTGTGGCTCCCTCAGGTGTCAGGGCCGCGGGCAAGGTGATCTGCACGCGTGCAACCAGGTCTACGTCGCCGTTGTTGATGGCACGCAGCACGTAGGTCTGTTGCGCGCCCGACGCCACCGGGTCGGGCAGCGCGGTGAGACTGGCGCTGATACTGGGGCGCAGGTATTCGTCGGCTCCGATGTCAAACCCCTGGCGCGCGGGCCGGTTTTGACCGTCAATATCGTCGTTGACCCCAATGCTCACGCCCGCATCGACGGCAGGACTGTTTTCGAGCAGGTGATAGTCGCCAGCGGCGCGGTTGACAAAGAGTGGCTCTTGTTGAAGATTGCCGGGGCCTTCGGAGACTGCCCCTATCCAATTCGTTTGGTTGTTGTGCCAGAGGTTGGCGCGCACCGTCAGTTGGTTGCCTGTCCCCACGCTGACAGCAAGGCTGTGGTCAACCAGGATATTGTTGGTTAGGATCACACTGCGGCTGGTGGCAGGTGTGGCAAAGAAGATCGCACCACCTCCGTCCTGGAGGGTTGCATTGGCGACGAGCGTATTGTTGCGTAGATGCAGCGGCGCATCCACGCTGTAGAGCGCGCCGCCGCTGTTGGTGGCGGCATTCCTGACCAGCATATTGTTGGTCAGATCGGGCAGCCCTCCAGCCACATAGACACCGCCGCCCATCCCAGCGCGGTTGCTTTGCAGGCGGTTGCGGGTAAGGATGGCATTGCTGTTGAGCAGGAAGACACCGCCGCCACGTCCACTGCTGCCGCTGGTTTGATTTTCCTGTAACGCATTACCAAGCAAAAGGGGCGCACCTGCCGCCCCATAGATCGCCGCGCCATCCTGGGCGCGATTGTTGGTGAAACGGTTGGCGCGCACTTCGACGCTGGTAGGCACATTGTCCAGGTAGATCGCGCCGCCGGAACTTGTGGCAAGATTGCCGCGGAAATTGCTATTGGCGACGAGCGCCACAGAGGCTTTGAGGTAGAGCCCGCTGCCAACGGTCGCGCGGCCATTGATCAGATCGACCCCTTCCAGCGTGACCTGGGCATCGTTGACATAAATGTTGCCACCAGCATCTATCCCAGTGGGGCCACCGCCTAGCCCTGCGGCACTGCCGTTGATTAGGGTGACGTTGGCTAGCGTGACACGCACGCCATTGGCAAGGCGCACGACGCGCCCCTGTCCACGCGCATCCAGAACGCTGGGCTGTGTGGCTGATGACGAGCTTTCCCACGATCCTAAGGCGTAGCCGCCGCGCACAGTCAGATTTTTGTTGAAGTAGGCAAGTTGGGGCGTGCCTCCCTCTGTCTGGACACCTGAACAGGTTCCCGCCACGCGCAATTCGCCACCGTCCGGCGCGGCGTTGATGGCCTGCTGAAGATTCGTATATGGATTGCTAACATTGCCGTTGATGATAATCGCACAACCCGCTGCCAACTCGTCCGCGCCCAATTCGGGGCCATTGCCCTGGAAGCGGCCCTCGCCATCCACATCGCTGCCTATGGCGACATCGCCGCTGATGCCCTTGTTGGCCGCGGCTGAATTGGCGGTGAGGTGATAGCCGTCGGTGTCAAACCTGGCTTCCCCTTCATAATTTCCATTCGAGGTGGCGGTTCCGGCGAAATCTGTGCCGTTGTCGTCCCACAAGGTGGCAAAGAGCGCGACGGTCGTCCCGCTTTCACCCTGGATGCCGAGGCTGTGTCCTGCTACAAGCGTATTGGTGAGGATGACGGTTGAAGCCACCGCATCCTGCGCCACGGCGATCAGGCCGCTGCCATTGCGGGCGAGGGTGGTATGGATCAGGGTGGGGGAGGCCCCGGAGACGAAAATGCCGCCACCCTGCCCGGCGGCATTGTCCACCACGGCATTGCTTTGATAGGAGCCCGCGCTGCCCTTGCTGATATAGAGCCCGCCTCCCTGGTCGCCCGCGTGGTTGTCGCGGATGACGTTGCCATGAAAAGCGGCAGGCGTGCTTTCTTCAATTAGCGCGCCGCCACCATCCACCGCGGCTGCGTTGTCTCGCAGGGTGCTGAGGGTGATCTGCGCGCCGCTGCTGCGTAGAAAGAGTCCGCCACCGTGGTTGCTGGCCTGGTTGTCAGCAATCGTGACCCGATCCAACCAGGGCGCGGGCTGGGCGTCCCCCGGTGCGGGGCCATCAACGTAGATGCCGCCACCGTCGCCTGCTTGGTTGCCCTGGATCGTGTCGCCTTGCAGGGTGCTGCCATCCTGGCTGAGGTAGAGGCCCCCGCCTTCCAATGCGGCTTGGTTGGCGAGGAAGGAGTTGGTGTGGAGCGCGGCCTGTCCGCCCCTGGCAAAGAGGCCACCGCCGCTGCCGCCGGTGGTGCGGTTATCCTGGATCGTGTTGCTCTCCACTTCGGCGTCGGAGCCATCCAGATAGACGCCTCCCCCATCTTTGGCCGCGCTGTTGCTGGTCAGGCTGTTGTGGGTGATGCGGCTGCGCCCACTCCCCGCGAGATAGAGCCCCGCGCCGTAGACTGCGCTGTTTTGGCTGAGGCTGTTGTGGGTGAAGCTGATCACGGCGTTGGCGAAATAGACACCCCCTCCCGCCTGGCGCACATTGCCATCACTCGCCTGGGCGCGGTTGCGGGTGAGGGTGTTGTTTTGCACGATGATATTGCTTGTCGCCGCAAAATAGAGGCCGCCGCCGCGGTGCGCTTGGTTGGCGGTGAGGGTATTGTCATGCAGGTTGACGCCACTCTGCGCTACGTAAATGCCCCCACCCAGCGCAAGCGCCGGATGCACAGCCTGGTTGTTGCTGATGCTGTTGGCAGTGACGAGCGGTGTGCCACCTGCGATATAGAGGCCGCCGCCCAACGCATCGTTCTGTCCGGCGGGCGTTGGCGCGCTGCCGGCGCGGTTGTTGTCGATGCTATTGCCGCGTACGGTGGCGTTGGAGTTGTGCAGCCGCAGACCGCCGCCGTGTTGTGCCTGGTTGCTCGTCACGGTGTTGGTGAGAATCGTCGTCGCGCCCCCTACAATATAGATGCCGCCGCCATCGAGCGTACTGCTGTCGCCATTGCCCTGGATGCTGTTTTGGGTGAGGGTGGCGGCGCTGTTGTCGAGATAGACGCCCGCGCCGGTGATGGCGAGATTGCTCTGAATGGTGATGCCCTGGATCGTGGGCTGGCCCCCTTCAATGTAGAAGCCGCCGCCGCGTCCTATGCTGACGCCTGTGCCATTTTCGCGTACGGTCAGCCCGGTGTAGCTCCCTCCCGCGTGCCGTAGATAGAAGCCGGAGCCAAAGTGGGCGCGGCTGTCTTCCACCACGATGTTCTTGAAGATGGGCGACGCGCCATCTACATAAATGGCCCCGCCCGCGCCCCCTGGACTCCCCGCAGGCCCATCGCCCTGTGCCAGCGCATTGCCGCGGCGCAGGGTGAGGTTGGAGAAGGTGGGCGTGATGTTGCCGCTGATGAAAAAGATACGCCCTTGTTCGGCCACGTCAATGATCGTGGGGCTCTCAAGCGGGTGCGGATCTTCCCAATCGTGCAGGGTATAGCTCTTGTCGGTGACGCTGTTATTGTCGGTGCGCGGGAAGTAGCCACCCTCAATCGTGACGCCCTTGAGGATACGCGCATAGTGGATGCGTCCATCGTCGGATCGTGTGCCACTGTAAGAGCCACCCGCCATCTTGATAAAGTCGCCATCACTGGCTGCGTCGATCGCGGTTTGCAGCGAGGGACAGGGCGCGAGGTAATCTGTGCAAGGCGCGCTGCCGCTGCCCCCCACCATCACATAGCGCACAGTGTAGCCTGTGGCGTATTCGTCGGTCCCCAACTCGGCGTTGCTGCCGGTGGGGCGCGCATGCCCATCACGGTCGGCAAAGGTGGCTTCGCTTGCCCCCACGCCATAGGCGAAGGAGATGCGCTTGAGGTGATAACCGTCGTTCTTAAAGGCGGGGTCGCCATTGAAATCTGTGGTGGTGGCAACGGTTGCGCTGCCGCCAAAGCCGGCTTTGGTCTGGGTGGGGGGATGCCAGAGCGTGCGGTCAAGGCTGATGGTAGCGCTTTCGCCATTGGGGCCACTTTGGGCAAAGATGGCCGCGCCCCCTGTATTAAAGGCGACGATGGTATTGTTGAAGGCCAGGTGACTTTCACCGAGCGCGTAGACTGCGCTGCCGCCGACGTTGCTGTTGATGGTGAAATGGGGCAGGGAAAGCGTGCCGCCGCGTGCCAGCCGCGTCATCATGCCACTGCCGCGCAGCGCCTCATTGCTGCCCAAGAGCAGTCCGCGCAGCGTGCTCGCCGCGGGTTCCTGGTTGTCCAGCAGCAGACCGCCACCGTCACCATCGCGCACGCCGCCAGGGCCGATCAGGATGGCGGCGGGATTGGGCTGCTGGGCGCGGTTGGCGCTGATCAGGCTGTTTTCGAGGATGGCGGCGCTGTTGTGGACGTAGACGCCACCGCCCACGCGTCCCATGTTGCCGTTGATGGCGCAGCCGCGTAGGGTGGCCGCGCTTTCATCCAGGACAATGCCGCCTCCGCCACCAGGAGCCAGCCACAGCACAGGCAGCCCGCCCGCGTCCGGCCCCGGCACGTAGTTGGGCATGACCGAGGAACTGTTGTTGGAGATGCGACAGGTGGGCGCGCTGCCTGCGGCTGCATTGTCGAGGAATTGGGCAGGGCTGCGATAGAGATAGACGCCGCCACCGCCGCGCGCACTGTTACCTGCAATGTTGACGCCGGTAAGGATGGGGGCAGAGTGGTCGATGTAAAGCCCGCCACCCCGTTCGGCCCCGCTGTTGTTGCGCACAAAGCCCCCCTGGAAATTGGCTGCATTAGGGCCGGTGAGATAGACCCCCGCGCCCAGGTCTGGGCTTTGGTTGTTGGCAATGTCTGTGTTCTTGAAGGTGGGCGCGCCGCCATTGCTATAGACGCCACCCCCCGCATCCTTACCCGCTGGGCCGCCACTGAGCCCGCTGGCATTGCCGTTGCGGATGACGAGGTTCTCTAGAATGGGTGTGAAATTGCCGTTGATGTAGACCACCCGGCCCAATCCGGCACTGTCCAAAATGGTGGGGAACGCGGTCGGGTTGAGGGTGGTAAAAGTCTCATTCCAGCCACCTTGCAGGGTGACATTTTTGTTGAGGGTGAGCAGTTGCCCCGGCCCGCCATTTTGATGCAGGTCGCCACAGACGCCGCTGATGCGGATGGTTTGGCCGTTGGCCGCGGCGTCGAGCGCGGTTTGAACGGTGCTATGGATCGTGCCATTCACTTCGGCCTTGCAGTTGTGGAGATAGGCAGTCGTGGTTGTGGCGGTATCGCTGGTGGTGAAATTGCCCGCGGCCAGCGTGATATTGGTAAGCAGGTTGAGCAAGCCGGTGGCAGGGGCCGCGCCGTTGACCGTGACGTTGATCTCGACGGTGAGATCGGCTCCCGCTGCCAATGTACCGAGGTTTACCTCACAGAATATGCCCTGGCATCCACCCGCCGAAATCGCAGGGGAGAGAAATTGGGTAGGGAGCGTGGCGCGCAGCATCACGCCATTAGCCGCGCTTGCGCTCTGGTTGCGTACGCGCAGCCGTATTGTGAGGGTGTCGCCGCTACGCACAAAGGCGGGAGAGACGCTGCTGGTGAGGTAGAGGCCCGCGACGTAGCGATGCTCATAAGCTCCCAGGTCGGGAGCGAGCCCCTGTGTGCGCGCCACCCCCTCGCGATCCACGCTCAAGGGAGTATTAACTCCCTGGTCAAAGGCAGCAGAGTCGCGGCGCAGGTGGTAGTCGTGGGTAGTCGCATTGACAAAGCGCGGGTCGCCGCGGCGGCTGCGCGCCACGCTAAAATTGCCCGCGCCCGTCCAGTTGAAATGGGCATTGTTCCAGAGAACGGCGTTGAAGGTGGCGTTGTTGCCCGCCAGCAAATTCAGGCCGACCGCGTGACCGCTGACAATGGCGTTGGTGAGGGTGACGCTGCTGTGAGTGGGCGCGCCCCCTGGAGCCGCGATGGGTGGGGCTACAAAGAAGCCATGCGCGCTGCCCTGGAGCTGTGTATGTGTGTTGTTGGCGATGGTGCTGTGGGTGATGTTGAGTTCGCTGTTGCCCACATAGAGGCCTGCCCCATAGGTGGCGAGCGCGGTCACACGGTTGCCCACAATGAGCGTATTGACGATCTCCACGCGGCTAAAGAGTGCATAGAGAGCCCCCCCTTCGCCGCCCGCTTGGTTGCCGCGCAGGGTTAATTTGTCCAGTGCTGCTGTGCTGTTGCTGAGATAGAGCGCACCCCCTGGCCCGCTGCTGCTGTTTTCGATGAGTTGGAGGCTGCCGAGGGTGGCGCTTGGTGTATCGGCTAGATAAAGGCCCGCGCCGCTGTTGGCGAGATTCTTGCTAAAGCTGCTGCTGCTGAGGGTGGCACTGCTAGCCTTTAGATAGGCTCCACCCCCAAAGCCCGTCCCCCCTTCATTTTCGCTGAAGGTGCTGTTGAGCAAGGAAAGAGTACCCGTGGTGATATGCAGCGCTCCGCCACCGCTGCCCGCTTTGTTCTTGCTAAAGGTCAATGGGGTGACAACATTGCTTCCATTGATACCGTTGAGGGTGGCGCTGCCGCCTTCAACATAGATGGCTCCCCCGCGCCCCGCGGTTGCGCTGTTGGCGCTGAAAGCCGCGCCATTCTGCACCGTGATCGGACTGTTGGCAAGGTGGAGCGCGCCGCCATCACTGCCCGCGCTGTTGTTGGTGAAGTGCGCCGCGTCTACCTGGACATTGGTTGCATCGAGCGTGGCTAAACCACCGCCGGTCAGCGCAAGGTTGCCATCCAGCAGCGTTCCGGCAGAGACGCTCAGCGTGCCATTGGCGAAGAAGCCGCCGCCACCACTTCCAGAGGCGCTGTTGTTCTTGAGCGTGACGCCGCCCAGCGCCAGCGATGAGCCAGAAATGTAAAAGCCGCCGCCATTGCCCGCTTGGGCAACATTACTTTCAAATTTTGTCGTTGCCGCCACGATCACGTTGGCTGTGGTGGCAAAGAGACCACCTCCCTGGGCCGCTGCCCTATTTTCGAAGAAGGTCGCCGCGCCAAAGTTAGCAGTCCCGCCGGTGGCAAGATAGAGGCCGCCGCCGCTGCCTCCCAACGCCTGATTGCCTGTAAATTGCGCCCCGTTGTTGAACGTAATCGCCGTGGACAAGGCGTAGATGCCCCCCCCATCGAGGCTGGCTTCGTTGCCCTGGAGGGTCGCTGCACCTGTGACCGTGACGTTGGCGCTGGTGATGTAGGCCGCACCGCCCCGTTCGCTTGCTTTGTTGTTGGCAACGTTGGTTGTACCCAGCGTCAGGGTGACATTCTCCGCATAGAGGGCTCCGCCGTTGACGGCTTCATTCTCTTGGGCAGAGAGATTGGACAGAGTGGAAGTCGTGCTGCCGTCGCCCTTGAGATAGAGCGCACCTCCCGCGCCCGTTGTGGCCTTGTTGCCGATAAAACTGGTGAGCGCCGTGGCTGTGACTCTCCCCCCCTCAACCGCATAGAAGCCCCCGCCCGCAGTACCTTCGTTATCGAGCATGTCGAGGGATTGAAAGCTGAGATGAGAAGCGGACAGATAGCCGCCGCCCCCCTCCGCTCCCGTCTGATTCTCCTGGAACAACGCCGCGCCCATAAAGGTCAAGGTGCTGTTGGTGGCATAGAGACCTGCCCCTTTGCCGGTGCTGCTGTTCTCCTGGATGGTGGGCGAACTGAGGGTGGCGTTGGTGTGGGTAGCATAGAGGCCCCCTCCCTGCGCGGCATTGTTGCCGGTAAGTTGCAGCGCGCTGATTTGTGTCCCGTTGCTGCCATCCAGATAGAGACCACCCCCGCTGGTGGCGCTGTTCTCCGCAAAGGTGTTGCTCTGGAGGCTGGAGTTGCTGCTTTTGATATAAGCGCCGCCGCCATTTTGCGCGTTGTTGCCTTGCAGGGTCAACGAGGTCGCTGCGAATCCACTGCCGCCGTTGATGAGATAGAAGCCACCACCGTCCGCTGACGCGGTATTGGAGAGAATGTCGCTGCCGCTTAGCTTGCCACCCGTAAGCCCCGCAAGATAGAGCCCGCCGCCCTCTGTGGCGCTGTTTTCGGTGATTTCTAGATTTTCGAGGGTGGGCGTACCGCCGGAGACATAAATGCCACCTCCTTGGCTGGTGGTTGATGTGGAGCCGTTGTGATGGATGGCTGCCCCTGAAAGCGTGTTGGTGCCGCTGGCGAGGTAGACTCCTGCGCCCTTGCTGCCCTGATTGTCGAAGATAGCCGTACCGGAACCTATCCTGAGGACGCTGCCACTGGCATGGATTCCGCCGCCATTGCCGGTCGCGATATTGGTGGTGATGGTGACGCCGCCTCCTGTGGTAATGGTGAGCGCGCCATCGGCGGCAATCCCGGCACCACTTTGGGCGCTGTTGTTGCGGATTTCTGTGCCGCCACCCAACTCGACAATGCTGCCCTCCGCGGCATAGATACCGCCGCCCGCGCCGTTGGTGGCAAAGTTGTTGCGGATGGTGCTCTTGCTGACGGTTAGTTTGTTGCGCGCCCCCGAGATGTTGATGCCGCCGCCATTGTTGGCGCTGACACTGTTGTATACCACAACAGATTCAAGCGTTGTGCTGACATCAATATCTCCGGGTATGATGTCGATGCCGCCCCCCGTCACTTGCACGCTTTCGAGCCGCACCTCCATCGGGTTGGTGTCGGGTGCGGAGAGCAGGGCAAGCCCTTGGATGCTGACGGTTCCCTGGATGATCGTTGGAAAGAGGGCGGGGTTGCGCGGGGGACTGATCTGTGGGCCAAAGGGGGAAATATAGCCCCCGATGAGGGTCACTTTTTTGTTGATGGCTAGATTGCCGGCATAGGAGAGCCCGCCGAAGCGACCCGCGACATGGATCACGTCGCCAGGATTGGACTTGGAGAGGGCGTAAACAATCGTCGCGCAGGAATGATAGATATACGCTTCTTCGTCATCTTCCTCTTCCGGGGGAGGGGTTTCGCGTGTGCAGTTACCCGAGTCACTCCCTGCGGCGGCATCGACCCAGCGTTCTACCGTCATGGGCAGGGAATCGTCTTGGGTCAAGGGTCTGAAATGGGGGCTGGCGAGAGGCGCGGCAAAGGTCGCTGCGGGTGTGAGCAGGGCGCAGAGCAGCAGGATTGCTGCCACGAGCCAATGTGCCGGTTGGCTGCTGCCAGATCGTGCCTGCATAGGGCGGGAAATGGTCTGATGTGAACGCATAAACGGGCAATGCACCCAAGTGAAACGGCGACGAATGGTTGTGGGCAATCACGCCAATCCAACCAGGTCTGGTTTGATGAGGTGGGGCATTATGCTATTGTGGGACGATTGGCGCTGCTTCTCTGTGAGGAGGCCGTCCACAAAGTAGTCAAGATTACAACCGTACAGTATAGCAGTTGCGCCCCAGAGTTCCTAAGCTGGAGGCACAAGATTGGGCGCAATCCTATTGACTAGCCTGCGACACAGTTGAACAGTCGGCCTAGACCGATGTAAAATGCGCGCAGTAGCATAACAAAGAGATCATAACAATTGGCGTGGATCTCTACCTTTCGGAATCCTTACAGTACTGGCAAAAGTATCTCTAGAGGGATAGTACGCAAATGCTCACCATTGTAGCGGTAATGCGCATGATCTTGGCTGCTGTGACCGTGACGACGGGTGCGGGGGTGATTCTTGTGGGCGGGTTGGCACCGCT
This sequence comes from Caldilineaceae bacterium, assembly GCA_020846635.1. Lineage (GTDB taxonomy): Bacteria > Chloroflexota > Anaerolineae > Caldilineales > Caldilineaceae > QEUY01. The sequence goes on along the minus strand of JADLDO010000039.1, from coordinate 138,876 downwards.
GCGTGTGCGCGGTGTGCGGCTTGCCGGCTGGGTGGTGCTAGGGATTTCCCACCTGGTCTGTCGTATCTTTCAGGTGCGCGTGGTCTGTAATCAACCGGCAACCTTACGCGGTCATATGGGCTTTGTCTTTCCCAATCACCTATCGTTGCTCGACCCATTGGTTTTGCTTTCGCTGTGGCCCATGCGCTTTGTCGCCGCTGTAGAGGTGTTGCGCTACCCGATCATTGGATGGCTGACCAAGAGCATTGGCACAGTCTTTGTGGCGCGCCAGGACCGCGATGCGCGTAAACAAGCGCGCGGTGAGATTGTCGCAGCAATGGAGCAGGATCCGCATCCGCCAATTGTCTTATTTCCAGAGGGAAGATTGGGGCCGGGCCATCAACTCTATCCTTTCCGCTATGGCGCGTTTGCGGTTGCCGTGAATAAAGGCATCTCCTATGTCCCTTGTGGGTTGCGCTATCGCCCGTTGGATGTGGTGATTTGGCACGGAGGACAAGGTGAGAAATTGCTGGGTGCGCTGTGGCGGCTGGCGCGCAACCCTGGCCCTGTCTTAGCCGAGGTCATCCCGCTGCCGCCCGTTTTTCCCCAGCCCCATGACGACCCGGCGCAGTTGGCAATGAAAGCATTGTCAGATATTGCAGCTGCGCTTGCGCTGCCGCCGGAACCTGCTACGCCCCCCTCGTTGGCAGGAACCGCGTCTGCAACATAGGCACTTTCTGGAATCTCTGGGCCCCAGCGTCTCCGGGCGAGATATAAAGAATTGCTCGCCCGGAGGCGCGTAGACGCTGAGAGGAGAGAAGAAATAGAGACTTTGTTTCTCCCTCTCTGCGCCTCCGCGTCTCTGCGCGAGCTTTTTCTACTTCTCCCCTCCCTGTTCTGCGCGCGCGTAAGTCCTCACTCATCTCTATCCAATCTTTGGCTCAACTACACTTAAACTCGCCCCGTTATACCCTCATCCATGCTTTTCGCTTCTTATGCGTGGATGGGCAAGTGGGGCGAACCGCGTGTCGTGGCGAGACAATTCTCGGCATGCAGTGACCTAGCGGGTACAATTTAGCCAACAAGCAAGAATCTATGGCCCGCATTCATCCACTGCACAGGAGGCAGATGTGACAAAAGACAATCAATTATCCACATCCAATCGTGGGGCATACCAGGATGACTTCCCGGATGCACGTACCGTTGTGGTGACAGGCGCTTCAACGGGGATCGGTTATGGCGTTGCCCAAGAGTTGATCGCACACGGCTATCGAGTGATCGGCACTGTGCGTAAGAAGGAGGACGCCGACCGCTTGCGCGCTGAACTAGGCGCGCGCTTTCAGCCGGTGCTGGTGGATGTGGCTGACGATGAGGAGGTGAGCCGCGCTGCGGACGAAATTCGAGAGATGGTGGGCGACCGCGGCCTTGCGGGGTTGGTCAACAATGCAGGCATTGCCGTGGCTGGGCCGCTGATGCATGTGGATTTGGAGGAACTGCGCTATCAGTTTGATGTGAATGTGGTGAGCGTGGTGGCGATGACACAAGCGCTGCTGCCACTGCTGGGGGGGCGCAGGGAGATCACGCATCCTCCGGGCCGCGTGATCAACATCAGCTCGGTCAGCGCCTATACCACCTATCCCTTTATGGCCCCCTATGCCGCATCCAAGCACGCGCTGGAATCCATCTCCGATGGCATGCGCCGGGAGCTTGCGCTCTATGGCATTGATGTCATTGTGCTGGTGCTGGGCGCGGTGCAGACGCCGATTTGGGAGAAGACGAGTGACGCAGACCTGGCGCGCTATGCCGCAACCGACTATGCAGAGGGGGTAGCGCAGATGCGTGCGACGGCAAGCGGGCTGGGGCAAGAGGGGATGCCTGTAACGCGGGTGGCACAGGCTGTGCGCCAGATCTTGGAACAGCCAAAATCCAAACCGCGCCATATCTTGGTCAATGACTACTGGCGGGGCTGGCTGCTGCCTCGTTTGATCCCCACGCGGCTCTATGACTGGGCGATGACCAAGCAATTTGGATTGAAGCGATCTGCATTGGACAACGATTAGAACAATCATTAGCACAACAATAAGCACAACCATGAGGAGTTTTTTGCATGTTGCAAGTTAACGTACGGAACCGGCGATTTTGGGTTGTACTCCTGTCGCTGATATCGGTGGTCGTCATCGCTGCCTGTGCGGGGGGCGCGCCTGCGGCCCCTGCACAACCCGCTGTCGAGGAAGCACCGGTTGCTGCTGTCGAAGCGACTGAAGCCCCAGCCGCGGAAGTTGCCGAAGAAGCAGAGGCAAGCGAGGCCCCTGCACAGGAGGCCGCGGCAGCGTCCGGCACGACGACCTTTGTCATCGATCCAGCCCAGTCGGAAGTGCGCTTTACCTTGACGGAACTGCTGATGGGCACGCCCACAACAGTGATCGGGCGCGGCAATGGCGTTGAAGGCAGCGTGACTGTGGACTTTGGCGACTACAGCCAGAGCAGCATCAGCCCCATTGTCATCGATGCCAGCACGTTGGCAACCGACAACAACATGCGCAACGGCCAGATCCGCCGGGCGATCCTGCAAACCAATCAGCCGGAATTCCAATATATTACCTTTACACCGAGCGCGGTGGAGGGGTTGCCGGGAAATGTTGCCGTCGGCGAATCCTTCGATCTGCTTGTGACAGGCGACCTGACAATCCGCACAATCACCCAACCTATGAGCTTTGAGGTGACGGTCACTCCGCTTTCGGAAACTGAGTTGCGAGGCAGTGCCCGCGCCACGTTGCTGCGCGCTGACTTCGACCTGCAAATTCCACGCGTGCCGTCCGTGGCAGATGTCTCGGAGGAAGTGATGTTGGAGTTTGACTTTGTAGCGGTGGCACAATAGGCGCGGCGAGACGTTTCGCTGTCGAATGAATACGAAAAGGCGCGACCATTGTGGTCGCGCCTTTTTGTTGCATCGCGCATTGGGGTTTTCTCCCTGCATCGCGCAACATGAGCAAACTAAAGGAGCCTAACACCCAATTGTCGCGTTGGCGCGGGCACGAAGGGGGATGATATGCTTGTAGCAGCGAAATCATTCAACCCAACTGCAAACTCTTTGGGAGAGAATCCATGCCCACTGATCTGAACCGTCTTGCACCCCAGCCGCAGCGGCTCTCCGCCACTTCCGGCTCTTTTGTCATCGAAAGCAGTACGCCCATCTACCTGACCTCGGCGGCGCAACCGCTGCTCTTTAGCGCACAATGGCTACAGCGTGCATTGCAAAAGCGAGAGGTGAATCTCGCCATCAGCGCGGCCCCTGCACCTGGGCCGGCGATTCGCCTGAGCATTGATCCGGCGCAGGTGGGGCGCAGCCAGGGCTATAAGCTGCTCATCGACGCAGGGGGGATTGTGCTGGTTGGCAATGATGAAGCGGGAGCCTTTTATGGCGTCTGTACCCTCTGCCAACTGTTGGAGTTGACCCCTGGCGCGTTGGCGCTCTCGGCTGTGCAGATTGTGGATTGGCCCGACTACCCCAACCGCGGCATCATGTTTGATGTGACGCGCGACCGCGTGCCTACTATGGAGACGCTTTACGAATTGGTGGACTTCCTGGCATCGCTCAAGCTCAACCAACTGCAACTCTACACGGAGCATACCTTTGCCTACCGCGGGCATGAGGTGGTGTGGAAAGACGCCAGCCCGATGACCGGGGAAGAAATTCTGGCATTGGATGCCTACTGCCGCCAACGATTTGTAGAACTGGTGCCGAACCAGAACAGCTTTGGGCATATGCATCGCTGGCTCAAACATCCTGAATATGCCCACCTTGCCGAAGACCCGGAGGGTATGGAACATTCCTTCTCGATTCACCGCGAGCCTTTTAGCCTTTGCCCGCTGGATGAGGGGAGCATCGAACTGATTGAAGACCTCTTTGGGCAACTGCTTCCCCATTTTTCCAGCCGCCAGTTTAATGTGGGTCTGGATGAGACTTTTGACCTGGGGCGAGGTCGCTCGAAGGCGGAGTGTGAGGCCAAAGGCAGCGGGCGTGTCTATTTGGAATTTCTGCAAAAGATCCATCGCCTCTGCACGCAGCAGGGCGTGACCATGCAGTTTTGGAGCGACATCATTGTGCGCGATGAGCCGGAACTGGTGGCAGAACTGCCGCATGATGTGGTGGCGTTGGAGTGGGGCTATGAAAAGGATTATCCCTTTGCCAAGCACGCCGCTCTGATTGCGGCTTCGGGGCGCAGCTTCTATGTCTGCCCCGGCACCAGCAGTTGGAACACGCTGGCAGGGCGCACAGATAACGCGCTGGGCAACATTCGCAACGCGGCCATCAATGGCTTTGAGCATGGCGCGATCGGGCTGCTCACGACGGATTGGGGCGACAATGGGCATCCACAACCGCTGCCGGTCAGCTATTTGGGTTTTCTTGCCAGCGCGGCCTTCTCGTGGAATGTGCAAAGCGCGCGTGACCTGCCTGACCAAGCACTGCCCGCGCTGCTCGATGCTCACGCCTTTCACGATACAGCCGGTGTGATGGGGCAGTTGGTCTATGACCTGGGCAATGCCTACCAACAGCCGGAGGTGCATGTGAGCAATAGCTCGCTTCTCTTTTGGCTGTTGATCTTCCCCCAGGCAATGCCACCGCGCCGCCAGGGACAAGGCGAATTGACCCAAGCGGCGTTGGAACAGACCGGAACCTATATCGACCAGGTGATGGCGTCGTTGGATCAGGCGCAGATGGATCGCCCCGATGCCTCGTTGATCCAGGATGAATACCGTTGGCTGGGCGATATTCTGCGCCTTTCCGTCAAGATGGGGATGGCACGCGTGCAGACGGGGTTGGACCAGCCGGTCAGCGCCATGTCACCCGCCAGCCGCAAAGCCCTGGCGGAGGAGATGCGCCCCTTGCTCGACCGTTTTGGGCAGATTTGGCTGCAACGGAGCCGCCCAGGTGGGCTGGAAGATGGATTGGCCCGCTTCCAGCGCATGTTGGATGCGTTGGAGGCATAGGGTTGGCGGCATAGCGTTGGAGGCATAAGGGGGTGGCAAGGATGGCAAGCGAAAAGGTTCCCTTTGACATTGACGAGGTGATGGCGCGGCTGCGCGAGGCAGTGCGTCCCTATCCACCGGCAGCGCTCTTTCAACTGGCGGACGAAGGGTTCACATCGGCCTTTGAGCAGTTGCTTGCCTGTATAATCTCGATCCGCACAATGGATGAAACCACACTGGTCAGCTCTCGTCGCCTCTTTGCCCGCGCACGTACACCAGCCGAGATCCACGCGCTGGAGCCGGACGAGATTGATGCGCTGATTCATCCCAGTACCTTTCACGACGCCAAAGCGCGGCAGATGGCAGAGATTGCGCGCATTGTGCTGGAGGAACATGGGGGCACGCTGCCCTGTGATTTTGAGACATTGACCTCGTTTTCGGGCGTGGGGCCAAAGTGCGCCAATCTGGTCTTGGGGATTGCGTGCAAGGTGGCGCGGGTCAGTGTGGATGTGCATGTGCATCGTGTGACCAACCGCTGGGGCTATGTGCAGAGTCGCTCGCCAGAGCAGACGATGGTTCTGTTGGAAGAGAAATTGCCACAGAAGTATTGGATTGAGATCAACCGGCTGCTGGTCCCTTTTGGCAAACATATCTGCACCGGGACGCGGCCCCGCTGCTCTACCTGTCCACTGCTTGCAATGTGCCGGCAGGTGGGCGTGACCAATCCACGATAGTGGAGATAGTAAACAAAATAATGCAAAGGAATCTCTATGTGCAGAAATATCAAGCCGTTGTTTAATTTCGCCCCGCCCGCGAGTGACGAGGAGATTCGCGCGGCCTCTCTCCAGTTTGTACGCAAGGTGAGCGGCTTTACGAAGCCGTCGCAGGCCAACCAGGAGGCGTTCGACCGCGCAGTAGACGATGTGGCGCAGGTCGTGCGCGAGTTGATGGGGTCGCTGGTCACGAATGCGGAGCCGCGTGACCGCGCCATTGTCGCGGCAAAGGCGCGCGAGCAGTCGGCGCGGCGCTTCGCTTCCAATTGACAGGCGCGTTAAGCTGTGCCAGAATGTGAACCTACATTTTTGAGTGCGTGCCGGCCACCGGCGCGCACTTTATTGGGCGAATGGTTTTTCTCGGATCGATTGCTGCCCATTCATCCTGTAACACGATTTCCGATTCACCAAGATTTCTAACTGGCGAGGAGTGCCTCCCCACATGGCTGTTCAGGTGCCTGAATGGGTCAAACATGCTGTTTTCTACCAGATCTTCCCCGACCGTTTTGCCCGCAGCCCCCGCAATACGCTGCCCCGCGGGATCGCATTGAAGCCCTGGGGAACGCCGCCGGAGGAGCAAGGCTTCCAGGGGGGCGACCTCTATGGGATTGTGGACAAACTGGACTATCTGCAAGAGCTTGGCATTACCGTGCTCTACCTCACCCCGATTTTTGCTTCGGCCTCCAACCATCGCTATCACACCTATGATTATTTTGCGGTAGACCCGCTTTTGGGGGGCAATGCTGCCTTGCGCGAGTTGGTGGATGCGCTGCATGAGCGTGGTATGCGCATCGTGTTGGATGGCGTGTTCAACCATGCCAGCCGCGGCTTTTGGCCCTTTCACCATGTATTAGAAACGGGCGGCGATTCGCCCTATCTGGACTGGTTTTATGTGGAGGATTGGCCGCTGGTTCCCTATCCACCTGATGAGCAAACGCCGATCAACTATGCGGCGTGGTGGGGAATTCCCGCGCTGCCCAAACTCAATGTGAAAAATCCGGGTATGCGCGACTATCTGCTCGATGTCGCGGCGCACTGGATCGACTTTGGTGTCGATGGCTGGCGGCTGGATGTGGCAGAGGAGATCAAGGACGTTACCTTTTGGCAGGAGTTCCGGCGCGTGACGCGGCGGGCCAATCCCGAATCCTATTCGGTGGGCGAGATCTGGCACGAAGCCCCTGAGTGGCTGCGCGGCGACCGTTTTGATGCGGTGATGAACTATGTTTTAAGCCGGGCGGCCTATGGCTTTTTTGGGGCAGCCACGCTTAACACAACCTATCGGCCCGGCGGTTTTCCGCTCTATCCAATGCGCGCCAAAGAGTTTGCCCAGGCTGTTGAAGGGACGCTGTCGCTCTACGATTGGGAGATTGTACAGGTCCAGCTCAACTTGATGGACAGCCACGACACTGCGCGCACGCTTTGGGTGGTCAACGGCGATGTCAGCGCGTTGTACCTCTGTACGCTCTTCCAGATGACCATGCCGGGCGCACCCTGCATCTACTATGGAACGGAAATCGGCATGACCGGCGCAACTGACCCCTACTGCCGGGCCGCTTTTCCCTGGCATGAGCCGGATCAGTGGAACGATGAGCTTTTGGCCTTTTTTAAGGAAGCGGTTGCGCTGCGCCATGCCCATCCTGTTCTACGCACTGGAAGCGTTCGCACGCTCTATGCAGATCATGGTGTCTATGCATGTCTGCGCGAATGTGATGGTGAGGAAGGCGGCGGAAGTGCAGCAGTGGTGATCTTCAACACGCGCATGACCCCGCTTAAGGTCAATTTGAATCAGGTGGGCGCGCACTACGAAGGAGATGTCTTTCGGAGTGCTTGGCGCGGCCAGAATGAATATGTCGTGTCGCAAGGGGGCTTGCATCAGGTAGAAGTCCCCGCGCGTGATGCGGTTGTGCTGGTGCGCTAGGCGAATCGCTCCATACCACCCTCCCGCGCCCAAAGGGCTCCCGTCGAAGCTTCCGGGAGGGTTTTTATCCCACTGTTTATGTCCCACTAGAACAAGGCCCACAAGGAGAGCCCATGAAGGCTGTGCAAGTCATTTTGAACCCCTCCGCGGGAAGCGGGGCGGGTGCGCGTGCCAAAGAACCCCTGGTGGCGGCGCTGACCACAGCCGGTCTTTCTTTTGAACTAACGGAGACGACAAGGCAAGGTCATGCGCTGGAATTGGCCGCGGCGATGCGCGCCAATGGCTGCCAAGTGGTGGTGGCTGCGGGGGGTGACGGCACGGTGAACGAGGTGTTGAACGGGCTGGCGCAGGCCACACCCGACGGAGAATTGATCGGACGCTTGGCTACCTATCCGATTGGTACGGGCAATGATTTCTCCGATATGGCCGGCGCAAAACGAGGGTTGGAAGCACTTGCCGAACGCATTGCCGCGGGACGCACGCGCCGTGTGGATATGGGGCGTGGCATCTTCACATCGCAGACACGCGAGGTTGTGCGCTATTTTGACAACAATGTGGGTCTGGGTTTTGAGGCACAGGTCACGGTGGACAGCAATCGCATTCGCTGGGTATCGGGGCCAGTGCGCTATTTGGTGGCAGTCTTTAAGGCGCTGCGCCACTATCGGTCGCCCCACGTTGAGGTTGCATGGGAAAACGCTGCGGGGATGTGGCAGGAGCGCGCCCAGCCTGCGCTGATGATCTCGCTCGGCAATTCCCGGCGCACCGGCGGGCTTTTCTACGTAAACCCCGACGCGGTCATGGATGATGGGCTGCTCGACCTGGCGATTGTACCCGACAAGTCGTTGGCCCAAATTCTGTGGCTGCTGCCGCAGACCTTTAGCGGCGCGCATCGCAACGACCCCACCATTCTCTTCGACCGCTGCGTGCAGCTAAAACTGACCAGCGCCCGCCCGATCCCGGTGCATTTGGACGGCGAAGTCATCATGGATGATGTGCGTGCGGCCCGTGTCGAAATTCTCCCGTGTCGTTTAGAAATCGTGGTCTAGTTTCGCGTCCTCGCTTCTTCTCTGTTATAATCCCTGGTGGGTTGTGGACCCATGCGAGACCGTGAAGGCTTGCGTGGGTTTTTTTCGCTTCACTTTGGGAGCCAAGCCCAAGCAAAGAGTAATGGCAGGTGACGAGTAGAGGCTCAGCCCTTGAGCCAACCATGAGGGGCTGCGGTGGCACGCCAACCGGCATTTCCCGGCGCAAGTTCGGGCTCACAACTGAATCGTTCGTGGCAGAGCGCGCTGCGCTTGTGGCGTGCATTGACCGCGCCGGTAGCAGAAGGCGACCTCACCCTAAGCAGTAGCGCGACCATCAATGCCCAGTTCTGGTTTAGCCAGTTTCCGCTGCGTCCCACCGCGGCGTGGGCGGCAGTAGCGGCGCTCTTGGCCGCGGGCAGCACAACCTTTGGGCTGCCTTTGGGCTGGCGCGAATTGGCGCTGCTGCTGCTTTTGGTTGACCCGCTGTGGGGAGCCATTTGGCGTTTGGCCGCGGGGCGATTGGAACTGCTGCCCTTGCGCGAGGGGGATGTACCCTCGTTGGTGTGGCTGCCCTATCTTGAGCCAGGTTCGCCCGCCGCACGCCTCTTGGGATGGGACGATAAAGGGGTGCTGCATCTCATCATGCGCGTAGCCCTGCCCAGCGCGCTGCTGGCTGTGGCAATTGCCCTCACCCTGAGTCCGGCTGCGGTCTGGCTGACCGGGGTGATCCTGGCGCTGGGGCTGGCGGGGTGGATTGTGCGCCATACCGTGGGCTATGTGCCTGCCGCGCTCCACAGCGCGGCGACCATCGGCATCCCCTGGGCATTGACGTTGATGCAGTTGGGAATGAATCCTCAACAGGAGTTTTGGACGTATCATGTTGTGTTGGTTCTGCTCTGGTTTATCCACAACTGGGGCGAGGGGCGCTTGTTGCGCGCTCCCACTGATTTGTTGGGGATTTGCCTGTTGGCGGCGAGCGATCTGGGGTTGGCTTTGCTGCTGGTCGTTGCGCGCGCGCCCCTTTGGCTGGCGTTGATGAGCGTGCTTTGGTTGCCCACCTGGCTGCTGATCTATCAGCGACGGCCTTTGCAGCGACTTAACTTTTGGTGGTTGCTCAGTATGTTAATTAGCGGTCTGGCGTTGGGCCAGAGCTTAATCGTTTCATAAAGGATGCTCAAGGATGAGCCGTAACGAGAATCACCCTGTAAATCGCCCTGTAAATCACCGTACGCCGTCGGAAGCACCTGCCCCAATCGCTTCGCCTGCCCCGGTGTCGGCGCAAGCCGTCGTCGAGCAGCCGGATGCTACTGCCGTCGCCACCGATCTGGTGACTGTGGATAAATTGCGGCGTGACCCGGAGGTCATCGGCTTTATCCAGGCGGCCCACGATACCATGCGGACACTCGGCTATACCGAGCATGGCCAGCGCCATGCGGGTTTGGTGGGGCATATTGCTGAAAACATCTTGGAGCATCTGGGGCTGCCGGAGCGTTCCGCGCAATTGGCGAATGTTGCCGGCTATCTCCACGACATTGGCAATTCGATCCATCGCCAGAACCACGCGTTGAGCGGCAGCCTGATTGCCTGGCAGATTCTCAAACGCATGGGCATGAGTGTTGATGAATGTGCGATTGTGATGAATGCCATTGGCAACCATGAGGAGGAGCGCGGCAGCGCCACCACGCCCGTCGCCGCGGCGTTGATCATTGCCGACAAGGCCGATGTCCATCGCAGCCGTGTGCAAAATCCGAGGATGGAGGATTTTGATATTCACGACCGCGTGAACTATGCCACCACGCGCAGCTTTGTGCGCGTGCGCCCGGAGGAGAAGGTGATCGCCCTAGAACTGGAGATCGATGTCCAGTATGCACAGGTGATCGAGTATTTCGAGATTTTCCTAGAGCGCATGACCATGGTGCGTCAAGCCATCGAGTTTCTGGGCTGCACCTTCCAGTTGATCATCAACGACACGCGGGTTTCGTAAAAAACAATCTTTATCCATCATCACAAAATATCACAAAAATAGGATACGACCATGCAGGTTGTACGGTTTATTGAGCAGCATACGCATTTGCAGGATGCCTGGTTTGCCCCTTCGTGGGGGATATTAGAAGGGGATCGGGTTTATCCATTGGCCCAGGCCCCCTATGTGGGTGTTGAGGTGAGCGGCGCAGCCAGGGCGCTTGATGACGTCAAGTTAGTGGCCCCGGCGACACCTTCCAAATTGGTCTGTGTGGGGCGCAACTATGCCGAACATGCCGCCGAGTTGGGCAATGAAGTGCCGCCGGAGCCGCTGATTTTCCTGAAGCCGCCTAGCACCGTGATCGGCCCCGATGCGCCGGTGATCTATCCGGCGATAAGCCAACGGGTGGATCATGAAGGGGAGTTGGCGCTGATGATCGGCGTGCGCTGTCGCAATGTCACCGAGGAAGATGCCGCTCGCGTGATCTATGGCTATACCGTGGCGAATGATGTCACCGCGCGCGACCTGCAAAAGGCCGATGGGCAGTGGACGCGTGGCAAGGGCTTTGATACCTTTGCGCCGGTCGGCCCCTGGATCGACACTGAATTTGACCCGGCGAACAAGGCTGTGCGCTGTTTAGTCAACGACCAAGTGCGCCAGGATGGCAATACCGCGCTGCTGATCTATTCCATTGGCCGCGTGCTGGCCCATGTGACGCGCTTTATGACCCTGGAACCGGGGGATTTGGTGCTCACCGGAACCCCGGCGGGTGTGGGCGCGGTGCAGCCTGGGGATGTGATGACGGTTGAAGTGGAGGGATTGGGCAAATTGAGGAATCCTGTGATCGATGAGGACGAGGCCAGGCGTCGCGGCTTGCTGCCATAGCCTAGCCGGAGAGGATGCCACGAAGGGGTATCCTTACGATCACAATTTACCATTCTTCATCAACAACTTCCGAGGGTCAGCCCATCATGTCCATTCCAGCATTGGCGCATTATTTAGATATTGAATCGGTGACAGCGGAGCAGTTTTGGGGTTTGCTGCGTTTGGCAAAGGAACTGAAGGATGCCCGTACACGTTTGGGACAGAATGCGCCAATCTTGGCGGGCAAGTCACTGGCATTGGTCTTTCAAAAGCCCAGCCTGCGCACGCGGGTTAGCTTTGAAATGGGCATGCAGCAGTTGGGTGGCTATGCTTTCTATATTTCACCGCAAGAAGTGGGTTTGGGGACGCGAGAGAGCGCGCCCGATGTGGCGCGGGTGCTCAGCGGCTATGTCGATGGCATTATGGCGCGTGTTTTCAACCACCAACATATCATCGATTTGGCCGAGTGGGGCAGCGTCCCGGTCATTAATGGCCTGAGTGATTTTAGCCATCCTTGCCAGGCATTGGCGGATATTCTGACGATTTGGGAGCATGTAGGCACATTGACCGGGTTAACCGTGGCCTATGTCGGCGATGGCAGCAATAATGTGGCAACCAGCCTGATCCAAGCCGCGGGCAAGGTCGGCATGTCGATCCGTGTCGTTGCGCCCCAGGGCTATCAGCCCGACCGCGCGCTCGTTGACCAAACGGATGCGGATATCACGGTGACGGATGACCTGGATGGCGTGGTCGGGGCCGATGTGCTTTATACCGATGTCTGGACGAGCATGGGGCAAGAGGCCGAAACAGAGGAACGGCTCAAGGTCTTTCCGCCCTACCAGTTGAACCAACAACTTCTCGTCCACACCCGCAACCCGGATGTGAAGGTGCTCCATTGTTTGCCCGCCCACCGCGGCGAGGAGATCACAGACGACGTTGCCGATGGCGCGCACAGCCTGCTGTTTCCACAGGCCCATAACCGCTTACATGCACAAAAGGCGCTGCTGGCACACTTGATGGGTGGCGTCCCCTTGCAATGAGTGCTGCTACAAGTGCTGCATTAACATAAGATGACAGAGATTCTGGTTTCCTTGAGCCGACTGCAAGACTGGCGCAATCTTCTCGATATTGCGCTGGTCTCCTTGATCTTTTACGGGCTGCTGCTGCTCTTTCGCGGGACCCAAGCTGTGCAGTTGGTGCGCGGGATATTGGTGATTGCGTTGGGGACCGTGGTGGTCAACCAGGTGGTGGAACTGACTGCGTTCCGCTGGTTGTTGAGCAACACGGCAGGCGTGATCTTGATTGCGATTCCGGTTATCTTTCAGCCGGAACTGCGGCGCGCGTTGGAACGGGTGGGGCGTACTGCGCCTTTATTGGTACGGCGCACAGACAGCACGAACACGCAGCGCGTGGTCAATGAAGTGGTCAAGGCTGTGGAGCAGATGTCCGAACGGCGGACGGGCGCACTGATTGTCTTTGAGGGCGCAACGGGGTTGGGGGAGTTTGTCGATCGAGGTGTGCCGGTGGATGCAGAAGTCTCTTCTGAATTGCTGACCACGATCTTTTTCCCCAATACTGCGCTCCACGATGGCGCTGTGATCGTCACAGGGGATCGCGTGGCCGCGGCAAGCTGTGTGCTGCCCTTGACCCAACGTGAATTGGTCGACAGCCAATTGGGCACTCGCCACCGGGCAGCCATTGGTGTTACCGAACAGGCCGATGCGCTGTCGGTGGTGGTTTCGGAAGAGACAGGATCTATCTCGGTGGCGCGCAATGGTCGCATCCTGCGGATTGACGCCGGGCGCTTGCGCACGCTGCTGAGTGATTTTTATAGGCCGTAAAACGGGGTCGCGTTGGATACCTTTGCACGTCGTATTTCCAGGATACGCTGGCGGCGCTTTGTAGAACAGATTAATACTGTGGCATTGTCCATTCTACTGGGCTTTATTGTGTGGTTTATTGCCATCAACCAGGAGAATCCAATTGTCCAGGCGACCTACGGCGAGCGGCTGCCGGTGACTGTGCGCGGATTGCCGGAAGATCTGCTGCCGATCCAAGACCTCAGCCGTGAGACTGTGCAGGTAGTCTTACAGGCGCCACAGGAATCCTGGAATAATCTAGAAGCAAGCGACTTTACGGCGTATATTGACCTGACGGGATTGACACCGGGTATTCACGATGTTGAGGTGGATGTGGATGTGGTTGATCCACGGGTGCGGGTGGTCAGCATCCAACGCCCCGCGCTTCGTGTACAATTAGACCGTGTCGTCAGCAAAGATGTCCCTGTGCGGGTGGAGATTATGGACACCACAGCCTTTGGCTATGAGTGGCAGCCGCCCGTGGTGGAGCCGATGACCGTAACGGTGACGGGGCCGGAGACCCAGGTGGCTCAAGTTGCCAGTGCTGGCGCTGAGGTGAGTTTGGGCAATGCCAAGAGCCAGGTAGAGCGTAACCAGGCGGTAGCACCGCTCAATGTAGAGAACCAAACGGTGCCTCGCGTCACCGCCGATCCGGCGATTGTGCATGTGGTGGTGCCTGTGGAGCAGTGGCCGGGACGCAAAGAGGTCGCGGTGCGCGTGGACCTGAACGGGCAGCCTGCCGCCGGTTATCGCTTGAGTTCGGTACGGGTCAACCCTTCGACCGTGGTACTGTTGGGCAACGCCGATGTGTTGGCCCAAGTGCCTGGCTTTGTGGCGACCGAGCCTTTCTTGCTGGCAGACGCAACCGGCGAAATCCAACGACGGGTCCAGGTGATCGTGCCCGAAGGCGTTACCGTCTTGGAAGGCACAGCCGTCGATGTGACAGCCAGCATTACCCCCATTGAGGGGGGAACGACGATCCAACAACGTCCTGTGATCCAGGGCCTGGGGCCGGGGCTGGATGCAACGGTGGCGCTGGATACATTTGACGTGATTCTCTCTGGCCCGCTGCCTTTCCTAGAGGCATTGGGGCCGGATGATGTGTTTGTGATTGTGGATCTGACGGGCCTGCTGGTCGGAAACCATGTCGTCACGCCGCGCGTGGTAGTACCGACAGGAATTCGAGCGGTTGGCGTGCTGCCGGCGACCATCGAGGTGGTGATTACGGCAACCTCACCCCCTGCAATCGGCAGTACCCCGGTGATCACCGGCACGCCGCCGGAAGAGACGCCAGATGTCACGCCCGATCTGCCGGAAACAGCCACAGTAACAGTGATTGTGACGGCAACGGCGGAACCGACGACCACGTCACCCTTGAACACACCGGTAGCAACCTCTGGGGCAACTCCCGTGGCAACACCAGGAGCGTCGTCCACAGGGGCAGCCGATGGGCAATCCACGCGGGTTGCCACACGCACGCCTACGCCCTAGTCCGTCGCCGCTATCGAAGCCGCGACGGGATTTTCTATAAGATAAAAAAGGTAGTATGAGCAAAAGAAAACCTGTTGTGGCTCTTGTGGGCCGCCCCAATGTAGGTAAATCGACCCTCTTTAACCGCCTTGTCGGGCGGCGCACAGCAATTGTGGAGGATCTTCCCGGTACTACGCGCGACCGCATTTATGGCGACAGCGATTGGAACGGCGTCGGCTTTATCGTCATCGACACCGGCGGGCTGGAGGCCCCTGGTGAACTGCGCGCGCGCGTCGGGAAATCCGGCGATGCGCTGGCGACCGATTCTGCGCTCTTTGTCAATGAAATGCAAAATCAAGCGCGGCTGGCAATGGAAGAAGCGGATGCTATCATCTTTGTGGTGGATGGCAAGGAGGGGCTGACCGCTGCCGATATGGATATTGCCCAAGTGCTGCGTCTTGCCAAGAAGCCGCTCTTTCTGGCTGTGAATAAGGCCGAGAGCAAGCAGCGGCAGCTAGATGCTGTGGAGTTCTGGAATTTGGGGCTGGGCGAACCGTTTGCCATCAGCGCCTATCATGGTGACGGAACGGGCGACCTGCTGGATGAGGTCGTCAAGGTGCTGCCGGATTATCCGGTTGATGAGGAAGAAGATGAAAGCGTCGCCATTGCCCTGGTGGGCCGCCCGAACGTGGGTAAGAGCAGCTTGCTCAATGCCTTAATGGGGGAAGAACGCTCGATTGTCAGCGACGTGCCGGGGACAACGCGTGACCCAATTGACACGCGCATTGTCTACAATCGCCAGCCCATCACCTTGATCGACACCGCGGGCGTGCGGCGGCGTGGGCGTGTCGAGCCGGGGATCGAAAAGTACAGTGTGCTGCGGAGTATGCGCAGCATCGACCGCGCCGACGTGGCTTTGCTGCTGATTGACGCCGTAGATGGGGTCACAGAGCAGGACGCGCATGTGGCGGGCTATGTGCTGGACCGGATGAAGGGCGTTGTGGTCGTCGTCAACAAGTGGGACGCGATTGAAAAAGAGACGAACACGATGATCGAGTTTACCAGGCAGGTGCGCGCCGACCTGAAATTTCTCGACTATGTGCCTGTGGTCTATATCAGCGCCCTGACGGGACAGCGGGTTGGCACTGTACTCCCGGCTGCTTTGGAAGTAGATGCGGCGCGTAAGCATCGTTTGGGTACAAGCGAACTGAACCAACTGATCCGCTCGGCCTATGAGAATGTGCAGGTTCCCACGAAGAATGGTCGCCCGCTGCGTATCTACTATGCAACCCAGGCAGAAACCGAGCCGCCGACCTTTATCCTCTTTGTCAACGACCCCGAATTGGTGCATTTCTCTTATCAGCGTTACCTGGAAAATCGCATCCGTGAATATTATCCCTTCACCGGCACGCCTATCCGTTTGGTCTTTCGTACGCGCGGCGGTGATCAGGAGAAGAATTAAGGTATGGCGCGGCTGCGGCTCTACAGCATCGAACTGCTTTTGGTGTTGATTTTGGCGGGGGCAGTGATCTATTTTGGGTTTCTGGGCTATGGGCTTTTGACGCCCGCCTTTGTGGTCGAGCCGTTTTCCGGCGACCATGCCTTGACCTATGTGGAAACACAGTTGGAGTTTGGCGAGCGCAGCACAGGCTCGCCCAGCAACATTCGTATGGGCGACTGGCTCATTGAGGAACTGCGGCTGTTGGGCTGGGATGTGGTGGTACAGCCCTTCGTCGCCGGGGACGATTCGCCTGCGCGCAATATCATCGCCATTCGCAGCACGTCACCCACCCCTGCGCGTACCGGTATGCTCTTGACCCACTATGACACGCGTATGTTTGCCGACCGCGATGCAGATGCCGGAAACCACATCCAGCCCACACCGGGCGCAAATGCCGGGGCATCGGGCGTTGCGGTCTTGTTGGAATTGGCGCGCACGCTGGATGTGCCCACGACCGGGCATACCATCTGCCTGGTCTTTCTGGATGCAGAGTCGAACGCTGATATTGAAGGCTGGGAGGGTTCGCTCGGCAGCACGCACTTGGTAGAGCGGCTTGACGCCGATATTCCCCGCTGTCGCGCGCCCCGCTTCGGTGTCTATTTAGACATGGTCGGCGGGGCCAACCAGCGGCTCTTTGCGGAGACTTCCAGCTATCCCTTGCTGACAAAGGGTGTATGGGATGTGGCGGCGGAGTTGGGGTATGGCAGCTCGTTTATCAATGAGCCAACCTGGTCGGTGATCGATGCGCACTCGCGGCTGCGCGAACTGGAAGTACCCGCTATTACGATCTCAGATTATTCTTATCCGCACCGCGCCACCATGCAGGATACCTTTCAACAGGTAAGCGCCGAGAGCCTGGGGCAAATCGGCAGCACGCTCAAGCTGTGGTTGGAGCGGGGCGCACCGTTTTAAGGATACCTATATGTCCGCACGTGTTATTGCGTGAGTGGTGCGCTGTAGACTAGTTCTTGCAGCCACCAGCGCCCCTCTTGCAGGACGAAGCGCCAGCGGTCGCCGCCATTGATGAGCATGGCGCTCTCCCCCTGTACGGTGAGTATGGCGTCGTCAAGCTCTGGTGGCGCGAGCGGCGGCGGTGGCGCAGGAAAGACTGCCAGCCGGTAGCGGTCGAGGATGGCGGCACGCCCGGCCCACACATAATCATCGCTGTCCGCAACGCTGCCGCGGCCATCCACAATCCGGCCATTTTCAGCCCATAGTGACGCCAGCAGGGGAAGATCGCCTTCAATGGAAGCGTTGCGCTCGGCAATGACCAGCGTGGGCAATGTACTGGCAGTGACCTCGTTTACAAATGATGGTGGCGGCGGGCTGGCTGTGGCAATGGGTGGTGCAGGGAGTTGTTCAACACCCCCACACGCAGCAAGCAGCAGCGCCAGGCAACAAAATAGAATGCAAGCTATACTATATGGAACACAGAATGGAACACAGAAGCGTTTCATTGGCTTTTGCATGAGGAGAGACTCGCATGAATCCAGTGATTATTGAACTTGGCCCCTTTGCCTTGAATTGGTATGGCATTTTCATTGTGGGGGGCGCAGTCTTGGCGGCGTGGTTCTCCGGTCTCTATGCGGTACGGGGGGGTGACGACCCGGATCATATCTGGAATATCTTAGCATGGTCGCTGATCGGCGGCATCATCGGCGCACGGCTCTATCATGTCTTTAGCTCGCCTGCCGATGGCTTGGGCTGGGCCTATTATCGTGAACACCCGCTGGATATTATCAACTTTTGGAACGGAGGGTTGCGTGGGTTGGGCATCTATGGCGGGTTGGCGGGAGGTACGCTCGCTGTCTTTCTCTACTGTCGCTATAACAAGCTCAACACGCTGCGGTTTCTGGACTACATCGCTCCCAATGTGTTGATCGCCCAGACCCTGGGACGCTTTGGCAATTGGGTGAATCAGGAACTCTATGGCCCGCCCACGAATTTGCCCTGGGCCTTCCACATCAACCCCGCTTACCCCTGCCAGTTGCCACCCAATTTCCCATTGGGGATACAGCCCTGTGGCGAACCGAATCTGGATGATGCCTCACGGCTTTGGTATGCGACGAATGGTTTCCACCCCACCTTTTTCTATGAGGCACTGTGGAATCTCGCCATGTTTGGCCTGTTGGCGCTGGTCATTTGGCGCTATGGTGAGCGTCTGCGCCGCGGCGACGGGGTCTTGCTCTACTTGATCGCCTATGCGACGGGTCGGTTTTGGGTGGAGATGTTCCGCCCCGACGCTTGGGTCATGGGCCAGATGGCGACCGCGCAATGGATTTCGCTGGCAAGTGTGATCATCAGCGTGATCGTGCTGATCGTGCGCCACGCAGGTTGGTCATGGCAGGAGCATCCTGAAGAATCGCTGGGCCACATGAGCGGCTTTGTCACAGAGGTCGATGACGGTGAGGATGAAGAAAGACCAGAGCCGCCCCAAGTCAATATGAAGGTCAGTTAGAGGAGGACTAGAAGTTGGAAAAATATGGTCATGCTCAATGAACCACGTTTAGATATTGCGACGATCCACCGGATTGTCCAGCAAATCCAACAGCAGGTGGGCCGGGTGATCGTGGGCAAAGATGATGTCGTGGAGTTGATGCTGGTGGCGCTGCTCTGTGAGGGCCATATTCTGCTGGAGGATGTACCCGGCACCGGCAAGACCACCCTGGCAAAGACGCTCGCCCGTTCCATCGGCTGTGAGTTCAATCGCATTCAATTTACGCCGGATCTACTGCCCTCCGATATTACCGGCGTGAATGTCTTCAACCAGCGCGACAACGTCTTTGAATTCCGTCCAGGCCCCGTGATGGCGCAACTTGTGCTGGCTGACGAGATCAACCGCGCCGGGCCGCGCACCCAATCTGCGCTGTTGGAGGCGATGGAAGAGCGCCAGGTCACGGTAGATGGTGTGACCCGCGCCCTGCCCTATCCCTTCTTGGTGATGGCGACACAGAACCCGATTGAGCTTGACGGAACTTTCCCCCTGCCGGAGGCGCAAGTTGATCGCTTTTTGATGCGTGTCAAGATGGGGTATCCCGCGCGCGACGAGGAGCGCCAGATCCTGCGCCGTTTCCGCACAGAAAATCCGCTGGAGACAGTGGACGCAGTGATTTCGGCTGATGATATTCGTGCTGCCAGCCAAATCTGCCGCCAGGTTCATATTCATCAGGCCGTTGAGGATTACTTATTGGATCTGGTGCGCGCCTCGCGTGAGCAGCATGATATTGAGTTGGGCGTCAGCCCGCGCGGGAGCCTGGCCCTCTACCGCGCCAGCCAGGCGCTCGCCGCCATCCATGGCCGCGACTATGTCATTCCTGATGATATGAAGTATTTGGCCGTACCCGTCTTACAACATCGCCTTGCACTAAGCGCCGATGCCCGCTTGCATCGACGCACCACGGGCGAAGTGCTTGCCAAACTGATTGAGCAGACAACTGTGCCTGTAGAGGAATCCTGGGGCAAGGCCCTGGCCCAGCGCACATGAGCAACTTTTGGTGGTTCGTGATTGGGATGCTGGCGCTGGTCAGCATCTTGTTGCGTAATAACCTGCTTTTCTTGCTGAGTCTTTTCATGCTCTTGGTGGGTGGCGTCGCGCTCTTGTGGACACGAACCTGCTTGACCGCTGTCAGCTACCGGCGGCGCATTGGCGCGCATTATCTGTTTTATGGTGAAGAGACTGACCTGGCGATTGAGGTTATCAATGCCAAGCCTTTGCCTCTGGCCTGGCTGCGCGCCGAAGACGAAATGCCTGCCAAGTTGGAGTTGGATGCGACACCCCTGGCGACGAGTCACCTCACGGGCCGCGCGCGCCTGGTGAACCTGATGTCGCTGCGCTGGTACGAACGCGTCACCCGGCGCTACCGGCTGCGTGGCGCGCGTCGCGGCGTGTGGCGCTTTGGCCCGGTCGAAATTATCTCCGGTGACATCTTTGGCTTTGGGGTAAAGCGTGAAGTTGTCGAAAATGTGGAAACCGTGGTCGTCTATCCCAAGCTCGTCCCACTGACGGTGCTTGGACTGCCCGCGCTGCGCCCTTTTGGCGATCTGCATATGCCCCGCCGTCTCAGTGAAGACCCTCTGCGGCTGACAGGCGCGCGCGAATATGTGATTGGTGACAGCTTTCGCCATATTCATTGGAAAGCGACTGCCCATCGCCAGGCGTTGCAAACAAAGGTCTTTGAGCCGTCGGCGACACTGCCCCTCTCCATCTTTCTGAATATCAACACCTTCGAGCAGCGCTATGAGGGGATCGACACCGAACTGCAAGAATATGCGATTTGCGCGGCGGCGTCGATTGCGCGCTGGACATGGGAGAATGGTCATCCGGTCGGCCTCTATGTGAACTCGATTGCACAGCCTGGCGCGCAGCGGATCAGCATCCGCCCAAGCAGCGAGCCGGATCAACTGCTCCAGATCTTGGAGGCATTGGCGCAAGTCGTGAACCAGGGACGCTGGCCGATTGAGACAATTCTCCAGACCGAGGCACAGCACCTGCCCTATGGAGCGAGTGTGGTGGTGGTCACGGCGACCGCGAATGCCCAATTGCGCCATACTTGCATGGAACTTCGTAGGCGTGAAATGGGGGTAACGCTGGTCACTTTGGGGGAGAAAGTCGGCAGCCTGGGGCTGCCGGGGATCCGGCAGCATCATATTGGCGGACGAGAGGAATGGGATGAGCTGGCGTCGCTGGACCTGGCTTAACGAGGGAGGATTGCCGCTGCTGATCACCCCAATCCTTGTGATCATTGTGCGGCTCTGTTGGCTGTGGCCCTGGATGGAACTGCTGCGCCGTTGGCTCAGCCCCTCTTACCCCTCTCCGTTTTTGCCCATCGGGTCGATCCTGCTGCTCTTCGTGGGGGGCGCATGGCTGGCGCGCGCTGCCCTGGCGCGCACGCGCTCATTGGCATTGGCCCGGATTTGGGTCGCCGCCAGTGGATTGGTTGTCGTCCTCGCGCTGCTCTGGTGGCAGTATGGCCGCGGCACCTATGCGCTTTGGGATCGGCAGTGGCTTTGGCAGGTGGCAATGGCATTGACCCACTGGCAGGTTGAGCTGCCGCCACAGTTGCTTACCCTGCTCATCGCTGCTGGGATCTGGCTGCGGAGCGTGCTGGATGGGCAGCAGCAGTTGACGCGCGAGGGGGTGTGGCGCGCCTTTACGACTGGCGTGATCGCGCTGGTCTTGCTGATCTTAGCGGGCCAGTTGGATCCACAAGGGCTGCCGGCATATGCCGACCGCTGGATGGTTGCGCTCTTTGCTGCCGGTCTTTCGGCGCTGGCGCTCTCCAGCCTGGAGCTTTCGCGCTTTACCGGCTTTTGGGAGACGCAGAAACAGCCGCAGTTGCAGCTCAACCGCTATTGGCTGGTGAGCGTCGCCTTCGTGATCGTGGGGATGCTTGCGATTGGGCTGCTGCTCGGCGCGCTTTTGAGCCCGGAAACGGTGGCGAGTGCGCTAAGTTGGGTGTCGGTGCTGCTCAACTGGCTAGGCACGATCATTGGCTATCTGCTGCAAATTCTCGTCTATCTGCTCTTTCTGGTTCTAACACCCCTGTACGAGTGGATACGCGATCAGCTTGCCACGGCTGAACTGCCCGCGCCGGTGCAGTTGCCGGAGTTCGGCTCGCAATTTGATCCCTTTGGCGACCAATCGGCTGTGCAGTTATCGCCGCTGGCCGCCGAGTCTTTGCGCTGGGTGGGGCTTGCGGGCCTCGTCGTCGTCATCCTGGTGGTCTTTGCCCTGGCGCTGCGCTATTTTCGGAGCAGCAGAGGGGATGAGGTTGAGGAGACGCGTGAGACAGTTTTTACAAGCGAGTTGTTGCAGGATCAGTTATCGTCGCTCTGGCAAAGTTTATTGCAGCGGCTGCCGCGCGCCCGGCGTGATCCCTATCTGTCGCTAGAGGGTGAGCCGGACAACCGGCGCGCGATTCGTGCGCTCTACCAAGCGCTGCTGGCCCGCGCAAACGCGTTGGGGTTCCCTCGTGCGCGGGCGCAGACGCCTATCGAATATGAAGCGTATCTCTCTACGATATACCCTGGGGACAAAAGCGCGTGGCGTGTGATGACAGACGTGTATCTCGACGCGCGCTACAGTCTGCAAACGCCTTCAAGCGAGCAGGTTGAGCAAATGCGCCAAGCCTGGGAGCGCGTACAAGCCGATCTCACAGCCCCAGGCTCGACAGGCCCATCAGAGCAGAGCGATAGAGACTTTTCCTAACGGGCAGAGCAAGCCCCTACTCTCCCACATGCCCCAGGTGCTCCCACAGCGCATCATCGACCCTTTGTCCGAGCAAAAAGTGCTGATCTCGCTCCGTGGCGACGCCGGTGATCACATATTGCCCCGGCTGGGTGCCCACATAATGGCTAAAGAGGCGGTCGGTTGCCTCGCGCCATTGTAGGGCATCGTTTTCGTTTTGCTGCTGCACTTCCGTCCAGTTACCGGGGATCTCGATGGCGATATACTCCCCATCTGCCTCAAAATTCAGCTCATTGAAGCCGCGGTTGGCGCGCTGCACTTCCGGGTGATAGGAGAGATCCAGCATGAGGGCGCGTCCCCCTGTCCACGATGCATTCTGCACGCGTTCGCTGCCGACCAGCCAGGTCAGCCCAAAGCGCGAGGCGGGAACACGGTTTAGCTCATTGCGAAAGGGATAGAGGTTTGGATAGAAGTCGAAGGCCAGCGCACGCAGCCGCCCAAAATTGAGCGCGGCGTTGGGAAATTGCAGCGGGTCAGCCGTCCAGTTGACCACGCCGATGCCAGCTTGCCATGCCTGTTCGCCCTGCACCCTCTTGAGCAGATTGGCGATACGCATGCCGCGGAAGTCGGGCAGCACGCCCAATGTTTGCGACTCTAGCCGCAGATCGCCTTGAAAGCGTGTTGTCCAATCTGCGGGCAGCGGGGGGCCGTTGAACTTGTGGAAGCCAAAGAGGAACGCCGCCAATTGCCCATCGACCCGCGCCACCAATGAACTGCCCAGATCAAATTCGGTGCTGTGCATATCGGCCGGGTAGAGAAATTCGGGCGGGCTGCCCCAAATCTGTTTTTGCAGCAGAGGGATGCGCGCGGCTTCGTCGGCACTGGGATGGCCGATGCTGACGCTGCCGATCTCTTGTTGTGTCGCCTGATAATGAAGCGGCGCGCCGGGGTCATAAAACTGCACTTCGGCCCCGTGAAGGAGGGGCGTCACAGCCTGAATGGCGGCGCGGGCAAGGCCCGCGCTAGGGCGACCCTCAGCGGTCAAGGCGTGATAGCGCAAGGTATAGGCGTGGTGGGGCCGGACTGCCGTTCTTCCATTGCTGGATAGGCTGCCTTGCGGGGCTGCCTCGGAGGAATATCCGCGCGGCAGCAGAAAGCCGATCCCCAACTCCTGACCGGCTTCGCTCAACCGCAGGACCTTTCCACCGAGCTTGGGTAACACGACTTGGAGGAACTGGTTGGGAAGAAGGGTCGGGTTGCTGCCCGCTTGGAGCTGCGTGTTGATCTGGTCAATTGTGCTGTTCCAGGATGGGCTTACAGCATCCAGCAGTTGCGCGTCCATGGCGAGCTTATGCCGAGGGCATGGCTGAGAACCGCGTCTGGCGCGCCAAATAGAGGACGATGCTTCCGGCAACGGCTGCGTTGAGGCTTTCCACTTCGCCGACCATTGCCAGCCGCAGCAGAAAATCGCACTTTTCGCGCGTCAAGCGGGTCAGACCGCTGCCTTCGCTGCCTACGACCAAAGCCAACGCGCCGCTGAGCATTTTGGCATCGAGCAGCGGCGTGTCGGGATCGCTATCCAGCCCTGCCACCCAGATATTGCGGCTTTTTAGATAGTCGATGGTGCGGTTGAGGTTGGTCACTTGGGCGACAAGCATCCGCTCGACTGCACCGGCGCTGCTGTTGCTGACCGCAGGCGTCACACCTGCGGCGCGCCGGTCGGGCAGGATGATGCCGTGGACGCCCATCGCCTCAGCGGTGCGGATCAGCGTTCCCAAATTTTGTGGGTCCTGGACGTGGTCCAGGATCAACAAGAGGGGGGCTTCCTCCTTCTCTTTGGCGCGGGCGAGGAGATCGTCAACATCGACATAGGGGTAATCGCCCACTTCCAGCGCAACCCCTTGTGCGTGTGCGTTTTGCTGCGCCAGGCGTTCAAAAAGCCCGCCTTTGATGGTGCGCGTCGGCACACCGGCTTCCTGGGCGAGTTCCACAATTTGGGCGACGATGCCTGTGGGCGCAGGGGTGCTGCCGTCGCCTTCAAGCCAGAGGCGATAGATGCGGCGGCGGCCCGCAAGCATCGTTTCAAGGACGGCATGCCGTCCATAGTTTAGTTCGCTCATTCAATCTTGCCATTGGTAGGGGCAGGCACAAGGCCTGCCCACAGAGCAGAAGCGTACACGATGGAGAATTACGCTGGTTCTTGATAGCGCCAGGTCGTGCCGTCGGGGCCATCCTCCAGGGCTACCCCAAGCTCCTTCAGGCTGTCGCGTACCTGATCGGCTAAGGCCCATTGTTTGGCAGTGCGTAAATCGGCGCGCACGCGGATCAGCAGGTCGATAAAGGGTTTGGCCGCGACGTTGTCGCTCTGCGTTTCCGCCGGGCTGCCGCCCAATGTCAACCCTAATACACCTGTCAATTCGCGCAGGGTGCGTTGGGCTGCTTCATAGAATGGGCCAGCAACGCCGGCATCGCGCGCGCTGTTGATGGCGCGCACAAGCTCAAAGTTGACGGCTAACGCGGTAGCAGTGTTGAAGTCGTCGTCCATCGCCTTCAAGAACGCAGCGCGTGCATTCTCGGTGGCTTCGCGCAGCGTGTCCGCTTCGGGGCCTGTGCTCTTGTTGCCGGCGGGGGGGCGCAGACCGCTGCGGAGGCGATGGAGGCTGCGCTCGGCGTTGGCAAGCGTCTCATCGTTAAAGACGACCGGCTTGCGATAGTGACCGGTGAAGATCAACACACGCAAGACATCGGGGCTGTACTTGGTGAGAAAGTCATCAATGGTGATGAGGTTGCCCAGCGACTTGCTCATCTTTTCGCCCGCCAGTTGCAACATGCCGTTGTGCATCCAATAGCGCGCCAGGGGTTTGCCGGTCAAGCTCTCGCTTTGGGCAATCTCGTTTTCGTGATGCGGGAAGATGAGGTCATTGCCGCCACCGTGAATGTCGATGGTCTCGCCCAGATGATGCAGACACATGGCCGAACATTCAATATGCCAGCCGGGGCGACCTGGCCCCCACGGGCTTTCCCAGGCAGGCTCACCCGGTTTGGCCGACTTCCAGAGCGCAAAATCTGCTACATTCTCTTTGCGCTCATCCTCGCCGATGCGTGTGCCGCTGAGCGCTTCGTCGAGCGTGCGGCGGCTCAGTTTGCCATAGTCGGGATCTTTATCGACGCGGAAATAGACATCGCCATCGATCTCATAGGCGTAGCCCGACTCGCCCAATTCCTGAATAAAGCGGATAATCTGATCCATTTCGCTGCTGACGCGCGGGTAGATGTCGGCAGGAAGCACGTTGAGATCACCGAGATGGCGCAAGTATTCCTCGGCATAGTGATTTGCCAGGGCAATGGGGTCTTGGCCGGTTTGGTTGGCGCGGCGGATGATCTTGTCATCGACATCGGTGAAATTGGTGGCATAGCGCACATCATAGCCGCGATAGATCAGATAGCGGCGCACCATGTCAAAGACGATGGCTGCCATGGCGTGGCCCACATGCGCGTCGGAATAGACCGTTGGCCCACAGACATACATACTGACTTTCCCTGGTTCGACGGTGACAAATTCTTCTTCTGTGCGGGTCAGGGTGTTATAAAGACGCAAAGCCATACTTGCTCCTACTGGTGTTGTTCAGTTTTGTGTTGTTCAGCGGTTGATTCAGGAACGGCAAAGACGAGGCGTCCTGCATTGGTTTGCAGCACTTTTGTCACCTGGACAAGCACCTCTTGGTTGAGGAATTGGCGGCCATTTTCAACCACAACCATCGTGCCATCTTCCAGATAGCCGACGCCTTGACCTAGTTCTTTGCCCGCCTGAATGATGCGGATGGGCAGTTCTTCACCGGGGAGAAAGACAGACTTGACCGCGTTTGCCAGTTCGTTAATGTTGAGAATTCTGACCCCTTGCAGCCGCGCCACCCGGTTCAGGTTGTAATCATTGGTCAGCACTGCAGCGCCGAGTTCGCGCGACAAGCTGACCAATTTGTCGTCCACCTGTGTGGCATCCTGGGGATCGTTGTCTACAAAGGTGATCGTGACGTCGGGGTTTTGCTGCAAGCGGTCAAGAACCTCTAGTCCGCGGCGACCGCGATTGCGGCGCAGGGCCTCTGCGGAGTCGGCAATATATTGAAGCTCATTGAGCACAAAGCGGGGTACGACAAGGTTCCCCAGGACAAAGCCAGTCTCTGCCACGTCGGCAATGCGCCCGTCGATGATGACGCTGGTATCCATCAGCAGCAATTGGCTCGAAGCGACCGGCTGTGCTGCTTTGACCGGCTCAGGTTTGGGTTGGCCGGTGCGTAATAACGCTAGGAAGTCGTCTTTGCGCAAGACAAAGACCGCTGCCCCCAAGTAGCCAAAGACAATGACCACGACGAAAGGCAGGATCGGGCCGAAGGGTGCGGGAAGGCGCGAAATGGGATAGGCCAAGAGCGCCGCAATGATCAATCCTGCACTGAGGCCCACCGTCCCCGACACAAGGTCTGCCATCGGCACGCTGCGTAAGCTGTCACGCGCGGCCTGGGCCGGGGCGATGATAATCCACGGCGCGAGGAAATAGCCCAACAAGGCCCCCCCAAACATCGGTGCCCAGATCGTAGGCGCAGTCCAGTTCGTCAGTTGTTCTGTGCCCGTCAGGGCAAGGCCCAGTTCATAGCCAATGAAGCCATAGACCAGCGCGCCGAGGATTCTAAAGACGGGATTAAGGCGCATATTGGTGGTTTCCTCTCCTAACGCCGAAACTGCCAGACAAACGTACCACTGCACCTGCTTCCCTTCCGGGCATGGATGCCCGTCTACACCCCACAACCAAATCCTGATGTTTGCTTAAAATTCTTATACATAATACCTGAATTCTGTCTGGAGAGCAATCTACTTCCCTCTGGACAGGAGCTAAATTCGCAGTTTATTGGTTGCTCAAATCGCGATAGAGCTCCAACAGGCGTCGTGCATTGTTCTCCACGGAGAGCGTGCGCGCATAATCGCCTGCTTGTTGGCCCAAGCGGTGGCGCAGTTCGGCATCTTGCGCGAGATGCAGGAAGCGCAGCCCGAAGCTCAGATCGTTGTTCTCGGCGAGCAATCCCGTCTCACCATCTTTGATGATATCAGCTACACCCGGCGAGCGGATGCCCAGCGCGGGGAGATGGGCGGCGGCGGCTTCAATGAAGGTCAGGGGATGGACTTCGCTTTGGCTGGCAGAGACAAAGAAATCACCTGCCCCCATATATTCGGGCATAGTGGCATAGGAGACGCCGCCGGTAAAACGCACGCGCGCACTGATGCCAAGCTCATGGACAAGACGGCGCAGATCATCCAGATCAGGCCCGTCACCCACCAAAACGAGATAGACGGTTTCGTGTTCATCGGCGACGTAGCGAAAGAGGCGCAAGAGCCGGTCGATGTTTTTCTCGGCGCTCATGCGACCTACATAGAGCGCAATGACGGCATGATCCGGTAGACCTAGCTCTGCACGCGTCACGCGGCGCGGCGGGCTGGTAAATCGCTCCGTCTGCACACCATTGGGGATGACGACGATCTTGCTCCCCGTACCCCAACTTTGCATCATCTCCGCCATGCCCTCACTCGGCGCAACGAGTGCGTCACAGCCCTGGCTAAATGAGTGGAAATAGGTCTGGAGCGCTGCATCCGAGATGGTGTCGGGCAGGAGCTTGAGATAGTGCTTGACATAGAGATCATAGCGGGTGTGGTTGGTGAAGACCATCGGAATCTGGTAGCGGTTGGCGGCATAGAGTCCAAAGGAACCGCTGACGAAGGGGTGGTGGACGTGAAGAACGTTCATCTTACGCAGTAGTTCGCGGGCGCGGCGCGGGAGCGTTAGGCTTAGATGGTAGCCTGAATCGGCCAGGGGGATACCGGGGATACGGATGACGTTGGCTTCTTCGTCCTCAAATCCATCGCTGCTTGGGACAAAGAGCCAAACTGTCTCGCCCCATGCCTCTAAACACTGTTTGAGCAAAGCGACATGATGGACGATGCCGTTGGTCGATGGCTTATAGATATCAGTCAAAAGCGCAATGCGCATGATTCCTCCGCTTGTTGCACAATTTTACAGGCGCAATGATCCGGCTGCAGTTAACTTATACTACGCAAATTTATACTGCGCACGCCACCATACGTACGGACACCCTCTATGGTGTCCCTCTGCTTCTGACTTCCGCACTGCGGGGGAGCGGACACAATGGATTGTGTCCCTACGTGTGGCAACATCAAGACCTGTGGCGGCATCAAGCATCTGCGTAACGTACGTTGTTCACAGCACTTTGTCGATGGGCGGGCGCAAAACTTGACATTCCGGCATGCGCGGCGTTGAATGAGGAGGATACGCATTTTTTAGAAGGGGATTCTTTATGCCGCAAAAACGTACCTTGATGGGACTCTTTGCCCATCCTGATGATGAGAGTTTTGGCCCTGGCGCAACGCTGGCACGCTATGCCGCGGAGGGTGTAGACGTGCATGTGCTGATTGCGACTGATGGCATTGCCGGGTCTGTGGAAGCTTCGCACAAGTTGGAAGAACATGAATTATTGGCGCAAGTGCGCTCGGCGGAGCTTGCCAATGCTGCCGTGGCGTTGGGTGTAACGACCATTTGGTCGCTGCCCTATCGTGACAGCGGCATGCGCCACACCAGCGCAAATGAGCATCCCGATGCGCTCTTTCAACAGCCGATGGATGCGTTGATCGCAAACCTGATGGAGTATATCGAGCGCCTTCAGCCCCAGGTGATCCTCACACACGATCCCTTTGGTGGATATGGTCATCCCGATCATATTCGTTGCTGTGAGGGGATGACCGCGGCTTTTCATCTTGCGCGGGAAAAGGGGCAGCAAGCCAACGGCAGCGGCTATCGCGGGCCGCAAAAGCTCTATTATACGGCCATGGACAGAAAGATGATGAAAGCCATCGTCCGGCTGATGCCGCTCTTTGGGCAAGACCCGACGGCGATGGGGCGCAATAAGGACATCAATTGGGTGGAGATTGCCGAGTGGGAAACACCTGTCACCACGCGCATTGATGCCACAAATTACTACCAACAGCGGTTGGCTGCCAGCCGCGCCCATGCCAGCCAGTTTGGCGGTGGCCCTGGCTGGATGCGCGTGATCCCGAAGTTCATGCGACGGAATCGTATTGGCTTTGACAGCTATACACGCGCCTACCCAGAGGCGGAGCCGTTGCTGGAAACTGACCTTTTTGCGGGCGTTGTCTAGCTCTGCAAAGGGTTTGCACAGGCGTGCGCCTCGCGCTACACTGTGCGCTAGACTGTAGAGCCTATCGCCGAGCAACCGTGTGCAATCCTGTGTGCAATGCAGCGCAGTGAGGAGAGGAAGATGAAAGCGACCCAATCCAAAAGGCCCAAACTTCATCGGCTAGTCCCCTGGTGGCGTCAGCGTATGGCGATCGGGCTGGCAGTTGTCATGCTCTTGCTCTTTTCCGGCACAGCGCTTGCCGCGGAAGTGGTTCAAGGCGATCCCTATATTCTGCCACGCGGCGAGGTTGTCAGTGATGATCTCTATGTGACGGGCAGCGAAGTGATCATTGATGGCACCGTGGAAGGTGATCTGGTCGTCGCCGCAGGCTATGTGGAGATCAACGGCGTGGTCATGGGCGACTTGCTGGCGGCAGGCGGCGCGGTGGTGATCACGGGGGTTGTGCAGGACGATGTGCGCGCCGCCGGTGGCGGGGTGATTCTTTCCGGCAGTGTGGGCGATGATTTCTTTGGCGCGGCGGGTGGCGGCTGGCCGGGGATGGCAGCAATCCCCGCGATGGCAACGATGCAAATCCAAGATCGCAGTATTCCTCAAGGGCTGCAAGTGGCCGCGGGGGCGACCATTGGCGGCGATGCCTATGTCGCCGGTGGGCAAGGGACTGTGGCGGGTTCGGTTGGCCGCGATCTGAACGCGGCGATGGGGATTTTGACCTTCGGGGGCCGCGTTGCCGGTGATGCTAATCTCAATGCAGAGTCACTGACGGTGCAAGAGAGCGCGCTCGTACAGGGTGAATTGCGTTATTCGACAGGCCGCGACACGGTGATCCCCGAAGGCGCGGCGGCGAGCATCGAGCAGCGTCCGCTTGATCGTGATACTGCGGCTGTATCTCGCAACCCTGTACGCGGCTTCTTCTTTTGGCTCTGGCGCACAACGCTGGCACTGGCGGGCTATCTGCTGGTGGGCTGGCTGCTCTGGGCATTTGCGCCGCGCCAACTGACAGGCCCGGCGGCAATCCTGGAGGAGCGACCGGTGGAAGCCGGGATCATTGGGCTGTTGATTGCGGTGGCTGTGCTGCCTGTGGCGGCGGCGTTGACCTTCCTGGCGGTTATCTTTTGGGGATGGTTCCCCGGCGCTGTGATCATGCTGACCTTTATCTTCGGGCTGGCTGCGCTGGTCTGGCTCCTAAGCCCAGTCATCACTGGGCTGTGGGTGGGGCGTAAGCTGGCACAGGCGACGGGCGTGGTCGAGGGTGATCTACCTAGCCTGCTCTTAGGTATCCTGGTGATCGTTTTAGTCGGGCGGCTGCTGACAGTGATCCCCTGTATTGGCGATCTCGCCTTCCAGCTCATCTATTTGGCGAGCTTTGCTTTGGCCGTAGGCAGTTGGTTCCTGGCGCGGCGCAACCCAGCCCAGCCCCCGGCTTTGCTGCCCGCGCCGGTTGCGCCCGCGGTGTAAGGAATTGCTCTGCTGCCATGCGTAGGGACACAATCCATTGTGTCCGCTCTCCCGCAGGGCGGAAGCCAGAAGCAGAGGGACACCATAGAGGGTGTCCGTACTAGAGATCAGTAGAAACATGGAAATCCACGAGAAGCTCTATGTCGGTGATGTGGTCGAGATGCGTAAGCCGCATCCCTGCGGCGGCACGCTGTGGGAAGTGGTGCGCGTGGGAGCCGATATTGGGCTGATCTGTCGAGGTTGTGGGCGGCGGGTGTTATTGCCGCGGCGGCGTTTTGCCCACCAAGCGAAGCGGTTTGTCCAGCGCGGGGCAGACGCGGCCAATGAAGCAGGAGCAGAGTTGCCATGATGCGCGCAGAGTTGGTTGCTTATCTGAATGAGTACCTGCGGATTGAAGAAATTCGCGATTATGGCCCTCAAGGACTCCAGATTGAGGGACGCAGCGAGGTCAATCGCATTGTGGGCATGGTGGATGCACAAATGCCCTGTGCGGTAGAGGCGATAGCACAGGGCGCTGATCTGCTCTTGGTGCATCACGGTATTTTCTGGGGGCCGAGCCAGCCGTTGCGCGATGCCTTTGGCAGCTTGGTGCGTACCTACATCGATGCTGATCTGAATTTATATGCCGCCCATTTGGCGTTGGATGCTCACCCCGAAGTGGGCAACAATGCGGAATTGGCGCGGCGTTTGGGGTTGGAAGTCATCGAGCAGTGGGGCGCGGTCAATGGCGTCAATTTAGCCGTCTTGGCGGTTGATCAACATGGAGCCAAGCTCGACTATCTGGTGGATCGCTTTGAACAGTCGGTCGGGCCGGTCAAACTGGTGCAGCCCCACGGCCCGCGCATCATCAAACGGGTGGGCATCATGAGTGGATCGGGTGCAAAGTCCATTCAAGAGGCCAAAGCGTTGGACTGTGACCTGTACATTACCGGCGAAACCAGCCACGCCCATTTCTATGAGGCGCTCAATGCCGGGATCAATGTACTCTATGGCGGACACTATACCACCGAGACGGTGGGGGTACAGGCGTTGGGCAGCCATCTGCAAGAGCGTTTTGAGATTGAATTCGAGTTTGTCGATCTGCCAACGGGTATGTGAGGCTGGTCAATGTTGCAGTAGGATACCTGTGTACTGAATCAACGGGCCGGGCGTAGATGCCTAGCCCGTTATTTTTTTTGCGCGTTTTTGGGAACAAGCGCAGGGGCGCAGACGTTGAGGTTGGCGCGGATTGAAGCATTTACTGAGTGACGCGCCCTCTTGGCTGGTCTTTTTGGCGAGGCCAATTAGGGGTGCTATAGTTTGGGTCTATGAGTGATGAACAATTCATGATACCTGAAGATCAAACGAACCAACCAGCAGGCCCAACCCCTGATCCTGCTGTTGAATCCTCTCCTGGGCGCGGACGTCGCCGTTTCTTAATGGGAGCCGCAGGAGGGTTGGCGGCCCTGGTTGCCGCGGCTTGTGGCAGGTCACGCAGCACGCCGACACCATCGCCTCTACCCTCGGTGACGCCCACACCCACGGCTACGCAGGTGGGCCAGTCGAGTCTGCTGTCCCCAGGGGGCAGCCAGCAGGCACATCTACCGTGGATTACCAATCAGTCGAGCGAGGCAGCAGGCTGGTTGGTGCCGGAGCCGACGATGACGCCGACGCCTCCCAAGATACCGCCGACTGCGACCCCAGTGCCACCGACCCCTACGCCCCAGGCAACCGCTTTCCCACCAGGCCCGCCGAGCAAGTTGGGGTTGTTTGTGGCGCGCAACCATCCCCAGATTTTCGAATTACTCGACACCAAAGCGGTGACAGTGGTCAAGACGTTGGAATTAGACGCCAACTTTGTTAGGCAGATCAAACAGCACTCGCCCAATACACAAGTCATCGGTCGCCTGCCCGATGGGGATTTGGCGCAAGTACAGTTGTCTGAACTTGATCCCATTGCGGGCGCGCATGCTTATGTGGAGCGGCTGTTGCCCTTTGCCGACGATGCCGGACGACGACCCTATTTTGATGGTTGGGAGACCTACAACGAACCGGTGGCGGGCAATGCGGATGAAATGAAACGCTGGGCAGAGTTTGAGGCCGAGCGCACGCGCCTGCTGGGTGAGCGGGGAATTCGCAGCGTGATTGGCAATTTTGGCACAGGCGGGCCGCCGCTTGAGATGTGGGAGTATTTTCTGCCTGCCATTCAAGCGGCACAACAGTATGATGGCTGGTTGGGCTTGCACGAGTATTCGGCCCCCACGATCTATTATCTGACCACACGCGACAACATGGGGCGCTATCCGGGTGTATCCCCGGAGGATAGTGGTTGGCTGACCCTGCGCTATCGCCAGGTCTATAACCAAATCCTGATCCCGCGCGGTTTGGCTATCCCATTGGTCTTTACCGAGTTAGGGGTAGATGGGCTGGTCGATGCCAACCGCCCTGGGCCTCTGGAGGCGATGGGCTGGCATGATTTCCAACGATATTGGGCAGAGAATGGCTTTGGGCTGTGGGGGCCGGGGGCCTATGTGGAACAGCTTGTCTGGTTTGATGAAGCGATGCGCCAGAATGATTATGTGATCGGCGGCTGCATCTATGCGATGGCAGGCAGTGCCAGTTGGGAATCGTATGAGATCCTGGGCGATGCCGCCAGGGTCTTGGGGCAGTATTTAGAGGTTCATGCGCCTGTTTAGTTATCAATATTGCATAACGAGGAAGCCGAAAACTGATTATGTCGTTGGCACAGATCCATGCTGGTTTGGCGAATACGACGGTTCTCTTTGTCGCTGCGTTGGGGATTTGGGCGCTGCTGCTGCGTTTTATGAGCCGCCCTCTGAACAGCGGTTGGTTTGGCGCGGCTTTGATGGGCGAAATCCTGATCATTGCCCAGGGCGCGTTGGGCGGGTTGCTCTATCTGCAAGGGCTGGATACGGCATTGGCCCGCCCATTTATGCACATTCTGTATGGCGTAGTGGCTGTGATCTGCCTGCCCGCGGCGCAAAGTTACTTTGGCAACTTGGAGGATGAAAACACCAAGACGCTGGCAATGGCTGCCGCCTGTTTCTTCTTGTGGGGAATTTTGCTGCGCGCATCCTATGTGGCGGACGTTGCAGGGCCAACGTTTTAGGGGAATTTCAGAGGGCTTGTCACAGTGTGAGCGGTTTGTTAACGCCTGCGGCTTGCTGCTACAATAGGGCTATTGTTTTGTCGTTCGTAGCGGTGCTGTACGTTCACAATTACTCTGGAGTATGTCCAAGCAGGTTCTCGTTTTGAATGCGAGCTATGAACCACTGAGTCTGGTCTCGGTGCGACGTGCTGTCGTGTTGCTCATGCGCGAGAAAGCGGAACTTTTGGAGGCTACCCAGCAGATGTTGCGGAGTAGCCACCAGAATATGCCTGTGCCGCTTGTCATCCGGCTGGTACACTACGTGCGCCTGCCGCATCGCAAGGTGCCATCGACCCGGCAAGCAGTGATGCTGCGCGATGCGTACACATGCCAATATTGTGGCGAACTTCCTGGGCGGCAATTCTTGACCGTGGATCATGTGATCCCTCGCAGCCGCGGGGGCAAGCATGAGTGGGAGAATCTCGTCACCGCGTGTACGCGCTGCAACCAGAAGAAGGGATCGCTCACCCCTGAGGAAGCCCACATGCAGCTCGTCCGCAAGCCCTTTGAGCCGAGTTATGTGGCTTTGGTCTTGTTGAGCAACCCTATCGCTGCACAACGCTGGGAACACCTGATGGATTTGACGCGCGAACAGGCCAAAGGCAGTTTCCTGTCCCAGATAAGTTGATCTGATAGTCTATGATCATCCCAGCGCCATCTCTAGGCAGATAGAGTCGCTATGCCAACCTATGATGCCCGAAAAGAGACCATTGACGCGATCCTGCGGCGCATTGCCGATCTCAATGAGCAATCGCTGACCCAACTCTCACAATATATTTCCTACCTGAAATGGCAGGAGGAGTTGTGGCACAGCCTCTTGGATGAGGAAGCGCAGCCAGGGCCTAATCAGGCGCTGATCTGGCAGTATGATTTCCTGGAAGGCTTCCCCGCGGCGCGCAAGGTTTCGACGCGCTCTTCAGACTTGATGGAGATCAAGACCGGCTTGGCAACCTGTGGCATGGTGCAGCAGATGGCGCTTTGGGAGCATCCGCCCGTCATCGGCAGCGCGGTCTGTGAATACCAGTTGCATGTGCCGCGCGAGGTGGACAGCCTGCGGATGCGCTTTGCCGTAGGCATCCGCGATGGCGCGCTGATGGAGGGTGAGAACTGGTGCGCCTTCCGCATCTATGTCAATGGCGTGCGCCTTTGGAGCACCACCAAGCAGAGCAATGAGTGGGAACGCTTTTTGATTGACGTACCCAGTTTGGGCGGGCAAGACATTGTGGTGCAATTTGTGACCGATGGTCTGGGTGACAATCGCTGGAACTGGGCAGTCTGGGCCGAGCCGCAACTGCTTGGCTATGGCGAGCGCAAAGCCACACGGACAATCAAGAGCCGGAATTTATTAAAGCGCAGCAGTAGCAGTTTGGCGGAGCAGGGGATTCCTCCTTCGTCGGAATAGCATTTCTGAATTTGCCATCTACCCCCATTCCTTGTGAGGCGGCACGCCATGTCCCAGAACTCTAGCGCCGCGGGCGATGCCGGCGGTAACGAGACTTTCCCCTTTGGTCAGCCAATTGTTTGGCAGCCCGACGCCACCACCTGGCAGCAGAGCAATATCCAACGCTTGATGACCCGTCACGGCATCGCCGACTATGCCACGCTCCAGGCGCGCGCAGTGGCAGATGTGGCCTGGTTTTGGGAAGCGGTCATGGAGGATTTGGGCATCGAGTTCTATCGCCCCTATACGCAGATGCTCGACCTGTCGGAAGGGATGGAATTTCCACACTGGTGTGTGGATGGCGAGATGAACATTGTCCACAACTGCCTGGACAAGTGGCAGAACAGCCCCGCGCGTGACCAATTGGCGTTACGCTATGAAGGTGAAGAGGGCATTACCACCACCTATACCTATGCGGAGCTGCATGAGGCCGTTTGCCGCTGTGCGAATGGGCTGACCGAGTTGGGGCTTGGCAAAGGGGATGCGGTCGGTCTTTATATGCCGATGTGCGCTGAACTGGCAATTGCGCTGCTGGCAGTGGTCAAGATCGGCGGCATCATCCTGCCTCTCTTTAGCGGCTATGGGCACAGCGCGATTGTGTCGCGACTGACCGATGCCGGCGCGAAGGCGATCTTCACCGCAGATGGCATGTGGCGTCGAGGCAGGGCTGTGGCGATGAAGCCGGTGGTCGATCAGGCGGCTACGGATGTGCCGACATTGTGCCATGTGATTGTGTTGAACCGGGTTGGGCTGGAGGATGTGCCGTGGACAGAGGGCCGCGACCATTGGTGGCACGAATTGATCGCGCGGCAGCCGGAGCAAGCAGAGACCGCACGCACCAGTGCCGAAGATGTGCTGATGGTCATCTATACCAGCGGCACGACAGGCAAGCCCAAAGGCGCAGTCCATACCCATTGTGGCTTCCCCATCAAGGGCGCACAGGATATGCGTCACGGCATGGACGTGCGCGCAGGGGACACGCTCTATTGGCTCACGGATATGGGCTGGATGATGGGGCCGTGGGTGGTCTTTGGCACGCTGCTCAATGGGGCTACCATGCTGCTTTACGATGGCGCGCCCGACTATCCCGACGTGGATCGTGTCTGGGCATTGGTGGAGCGGCATCGCGTTACCCACTTTGGCGCATCGCCCACGCTCTTTCGCTCGCTCAAACGTTTTGGGGCCGATCCTGTGCAGCGCCACGATCTTTCTTCACTGCGTATCCTCGGTTCAACCGGCAGCCCGTGGGACCCTGAATCGTGGATGTGGCTCTTTAATACGGTCTCCAGAGGACGGCTTCCGATCCTGAACTATTCGGGTGGCACAGAGATCAGCGGGGGGATTCTGATCGGGACGCTCTTTGACCCCTGCAAAGCCTGTGCATTTGGCGGGCCTGTGTTGGGGATGGATGTGGATGTGGTGGACGAGCAGGGGCAGTCTGTGCGCGGTGCAGTGGGCGAGTTGGTGATCCGCAAGCCGTGGATCGGCATGACGCGCGGCTTTTGGGGCGACCGCGAGCGTTATTTGGATGCCTACTGGAGCCGCATGCCTGGGCTGTGGGTGCATGGGGACTTTGCCGCCATCGACAGCGATGGACTTTGGTATATCCTGGGGCGCAGCGACGATACAATTAAGATTGCGGGCAAGCGCTTGGGGCCCGCCGAGGTGGAAGCGATCCTCAACGCGCATGAGGCGATCATTGAGTCCGCAGCCGTTGGCGTGCCCCACCCGATTAAAGACCAAGAGGTCGTCGCCTTTTGCGTGCTCAAGCCAGGGCAGAGCGCCAGTGAGCCCTTGCGTGAGGAACTGCTGGAGTTGGTGGCGAAGGAGTTGGGCAAGCCCCTACGCCCGCGCGAGATCCGTTTTGTCGAGGCATTGCCCAAGACACGCAGCGCCAAAGTAATGCACCGTGTCATCCGCGCCGCCTACCTGGAACTGCCGCTGGGCGATCTGACCAGCCTGGAAGACCCCCAGACCCTAGATGCCATCCGCCACGCTCGATGATGTATCACCTTTGCCTTTCCCCATCAACCTGTCTGGGAGCAGACTCTATTCCTCTTTGGGCGGCGAATTCGGATTATTGGCGCTGGTTATTGGCGTAAGGAGCGAAGGCTTTATGAAGAAAGAAACCGGTAAGATCGTTGAAGGTACTTTTGGCCGTTTGCGCGAGGTGGAAGATTTTCTCCCTTCACCGGCAGAACTGGCTCAGGTCCCAGAAGTCGTCAAGGTTACAATTGGTTTGTCGAGTGATAGTGTTGAGTTTTTTAAGGAACAAGCACAACAATACAATACCTCGTATCAGCGCATGATCCGGCGGCTGTTGGACGAATATGTGGCCCAAGTACGCGCTACTGAGAATGTGAAATAGCGAAATTAGTTTAGGTGATGAATTCATGAGACATGGCAGGATGGGGCGGTTCCCGACAAGGGCGCATGTGATTCTCAATCGTTTTGACCTGGCGGACGCTGATCTGCTGGGGACGGGAAGTGAGTCGCGCGTCTATGCAATGGACGCCGAGCATGTGTTGCGTATTTACAATGACGAAATACCCTGGGATTATGTGGAAGCGCGGCGTGCCTTTTATGAACGGCTTGCTGAGCATGATTTGCCCTTTGCTGTGCCGGAGGTTTTCAGCGTGGGCGCTTGGGTTGGTCATATCTACACGGTAGAGAAGCGAATGCCGGGGCGCGATTTTGGCAAGGTGCTGCCTACGCTGAGTGGGGCAGAGCGCGCCAAAGCGTTGACCAGCTATCTGGATGTGGCGGCGTCTCTGGGCAGCGTGCGCTTTCCTGGCAAGCCCTATGGGGAGCTGCTCGCCACTTCGCCATTGCAACGGGAGCATTGGCGCGACTATTTGGAGGCGCGCATGGCACAGACGCTTGCCACCAGTCGCGCCGATCTGGAGAAGGATGTGCCGCAGTTTGACCAGGTACTGGCGTCGATTTATGCACGTCTGCCCATTCTGGGCGACAATCCGCCGAAATGCCTGGTGCATGGCGATTACTTTCCTGCCAATGTCTTTATTGATGATGAATTCAGGATCAGTGGTGTGGGCGATTTCAGCTATGCCGTGGTGGTTGGTGATGCGCGCATGGACTTGGCTGGCGCTGTCTTGCTGATGGGCGCGACAACCGATTACTGTGCTGATGATTCAGCGTTCTTGCGCCAACAGGTGGCGGAGCGGTGGGGCGATGCGTTGTTGGAGGTTGTTGATTTCTACCGGCTCTACTATTCGATCTTTTTTTCGGGCTGCAAAGTGGATGATCCGACGACCTATTGGTGGTGTGTGGAGAATCTGAGCGCGGCAGCGCGTGGTTGAGCGCAGGGGTAAGAGGGTGTCATCCGCGATGGATTTATTGAGAGTATTGCTGTGAATCTCCTCATAATCGAAAATCTCGCCAAGCAGTTGGGCGAGCGTCCCTTGTTTGAAGGGGCGAATTTGATGATCAACGAAGGCGACCGCATTGGGCTGATCGGCGTCAACGGCAGCGGTAAGAGCACGCTGCTGCGTTTGGCCGCGGGGTTGGAATCGCCGGATGCGGGGAGTGTGCAGAGAATGGGCGGCAAGAAGGTCGAGTATCTGGCACAAGAGCCGGAGCTGGACGACAACCTGACGGTGTTGGCAACGATCTTTGCCTCGGAGTCGCCCCAAATGCAGCTACTCGCCGCGTACGAGGAAGCCAGCGCCGCGCTTCAATCTGATCCGAACAACGCGACCCATCAAGAGCGATTGGCGACGTTAAGCGCAGAGATGGAGCGCACAGGTGGCTGGACGGCAGAGGCGAATGCGAAGGCGATATTGACCCGGTTGGGAATTCCGCATTTTGGGACGTCTGTGGGTACGCTCAGCGGGGGGCAGCGCAAACGCGTTGCGCTGGCGCGGGCGTTGATTGATCGAGCCGATTTGTTGATCCTGGATGAGCCGACCAACCATATTGACGCCGATACGGTGGCGTGGCTGGAGAGCTATCTGGCAACGACGCCCGGCGCGCTGTTGATGGTCACGCATGATCGCTATTTCTTGGATCGAGTGGTCAATCGCATTGTAGAGTTGGATCGCCGCCAGTTGGTGAGCTATAGCGGCAACTATACCCAATATCTGGAGGAGCGCGCGGCACGACAGGAAGCGCTGGCAGAGGCAGAGCAGAAACGGCGCAAGCTGCTGGCGCGTGAGTTAGAATGGGTGCGCCGCGCCCCGATGGCGCGCGGTACCAAGCAAAAGGCGCGCAAGCAGCGCGTCGAAGAATTGATGCAGATTCGCTATGACAGTGGCGAAGAGCGGGTCGCCCTGGCACTGGCAAGCCGCCGCTTGGGCAGCCAGGTATTAACGGCGCAGGGTCTTGTCAAGGCATATGATGGCAAGCGGGTCATCGACGATATTGATTTCGTGTTGGAACCAGGCGACCGCATTGGCATCCTTGGCCCAAACGGTGCGGGCAAGAGTACGCTGCTGGATCTGTTGGCAGGACGCAGCGCAGCGGATGCCGGAACGATTGCGTGGGGCGAGACGGTGCAGGTGGGATACTATGACCAGCGCAGCGTCGATTTGGATGAGCAGCAGCGTATCATTGACTTTATCAACAATGAAGCGCCCCTCATCTTAACCAAAGATGGCGAACGCGTTGAAGCCGCGCAGATGTTGGAGTGGTTTCTTTTTCCGCGCCCCATGCAATATGCACGCATCGCCAGCCTCAGCGGTGGCGAACGGCGGCGGCTCTATCTGCTGCGTACCTTGATCCACCAGCCCAATGTACTCATCCTGGACGAGCCGACCAACGATCTGGACATCCAGACGTTGACGGTTTTGGAGCAATTTCTCGATCATTTCAACGGCTGTCTCATCGTGGTGAGCCATGATCGCTATTTTCTGGATCGTACCGTGGATTTCCTGCAGGCGTTGGAAAATGGCAAGCTAGGCCCACGCTATCCCACCCCCTATACCACCTTTGAACGGCTGCACCAGGAGGCGCAGTTGGCGGCTGCCCCGGTTATCACAGAAACGGCTGCCACGTCACATATCCCACGCACAGAAGGCGCGCGCAGTGATGGCCCGCGCAAGCTAACCTGGAAAGAGCAGCGCGAGGTCGAAACTCTGGAGGCGCGCATCGCCAAGCTCGAAGAGACTAAGATCGAACTGACGAATACCATGAACGAATGTGGCGATGATTATCTACGCCTGCAATCGCTGGCGGCACAAGTCGATGCTGCGAACGAGGAATTGGAGCGTGCGCTGGAACGCTGGTTTGAACTGGCAGAGATGATTGAGCAGACATAGACAGAACGATGTGTGTCACGAATGTTGACATAATTACAGCGATTCTCAGTGAGCATGTGATAACAGGTTGCAACCCGTCGGGATTCTGCAAGATAACTTGCTGAAGTGGCTGGTCTTACCGGATAGAACTTGTATCTTCGCAGTGGACATGATATGCTGTTGTTATTCATTTGACAGCTTAGTTTGACAGCGTAACCGGTCTCTTGGTTGCTTAACGACTTTTGTTGTAGTTCCACACGACGCACTTCTACACTTTATTTGTAGTCTTTTTATCATAGTCATTATCGTACCCGGTGGTTGGGAGCAGGTGACCAACTGCTGCACAGAATATTGCCTGACATCATGCAAGTTGTCACCTGTTTTCAGTGTGCCAGTCAAGCACAGATCGCGCCCGATGCCTATCTCTGCCCCTTCTGTGGCGAAGATTTGCAACATTTGCTGCTGCCGGAAACTGTGGTGGATTTTTTCCAGGCGAGTGCCTATGCGCTGTCAGAACGGGGCGAATTGGGCGCGGCGCTCGCCGAAGCCGAACGCGGCTTAACCTATGTCGATAACAGCGAACTGCATCTGCTGGCCGCGATCCTCGCCAAACAATTAGGTCGTCACGACCGCATGCGCCAGCATGTGGCAGCGATCCCCGTCGATGATTCATTACGCAGCGAGGCCGAATGGCTGCTGCGTTCACATCAAGACCGCGAACGCGCGCTGCAAGAGGCCGCCCGCCAACCCCGGTCACAATCACCCACACCGCTGCCCGATCTTTCTACCCCTGGGGCCACCTTTCTGGAAGAATTGCTGGGTGGAGCCACGCCCGCGACCGCCAAAAACCAGCGCACGCATGGACAAGCGATTGCTTCGGTGGCTATTGTGGTTGTCGCGGTGATCCTGGTGGCGGC
The DNA here is from genome assembly GCA_020846635.1 of Caldilineaceae bacterium. Lineage (GTDB taxonomy): Bacteria > Chloroflexota > Anaerolineae > Caldilineales > Caldilineaceae > QEUY01. Next base: position 96,933 of record JADLDO010000039.1, on the reverse strand, counting down.
TAGCTGGTGGTGGATTGGGCCTGGTCTGTTGGCGGATAACCGGTGGTTGGGGAGCGAACTGTCGTCGGCAGAGGGTCCCGATGCAGCACCGGCTGATTCTGCTGTGCAGCTGGCAGCGCCGCGGCAAGCGTTACCCACAGATACACCCGTAGCTCAGCTAGTGAAGGAAATCCCCACAGCGGTCATGTTGCCCACCGCAACGCCCACGCCCGCTGTGCCTGCCAATCTTGTGCAGGTTGCCGCACAAACGCCTGAGTTGGCAGACTCGAATCCAAAGCGGGCCATCGTAGTTGAGACGAATATCTTCGACCTCAAGCGTTATCTGAACGACCAGGGCTATCCCGAATTGGCGGCGCTGGCGATTGATGCTCGACTTCAAGAGGACGTGCTTGTGCTCCAGGGGATTGTCCATCTGGATATACAACGGCGCAATCTGCTTGAGATCACAGCGGCGATCCCCGGTGTGCGTGATGTCAACGACGTTGATCTGTTGCTGCGCCCGCTGCCAACCTATGTGGTGCAAGAAGGGGATACGCTTTGGTCAATTGTCTACAACATCTATGGCGATGTTGAGATGCTCGACAAATTTGCCGCCTACAACCAGGCCATCCTACCCTCGCCTGACGCGCTGGCACAGGGGCTTGAGCTGAAAGTGCTGCCGGTTCAGTGAGCTAGAGGGGAGGCAGGCTACCAAGTGTGGAGAGACACCTTCTTAGCCGACTCAGAACGTCGCCGTATTTATGAGGAAGAGGCGAGAAAGAAAGAACTCTGGCTCCAACTGGTAGAAGCTCGTGCTGCTTCTGGTTTGACTCAAAAGCAGGTTGCTGAACGGATGGGAGTTTCTCAAGCCCAAGTTGCTCGAATTGAAAAGGCAGGATATGACGCCTATACCCTCCGCACCCTTAGACGATACATCGAGGCTCTAGGCAATGAGTTTAGCCTTGACGTTAAAGTGAAGAAGGGCGAGGACGCTATTGAACCATACCTTGTTACGGAAGTTTGAGCGAGCAGAGAGAAATGGCTGAATCTATCGATGATCCGGAAAAATAAAGGGAGGCCGTACTAGACCTCCCTTTATTTGATAGCGCAGTACCGCCTAGCGCGGCGGGTGCATGGGCATGACCACATGCAGGAATTCGTCTTCGCCCATGCCCAGGGGGCGAATGGTGCCGGGGCGGGTGTTTTGGGTTGTCTCCAACACCACTTGCGGCTCGTCAATTTGGTTGAGTACGTCGATGAGGAAGCGCGCGTCAAAGGCGATCTCCAGGTCGGTGCCTTCGACCATTGCGTCGAGTTCGTTGACGCTGTCGCCCATTTCAGCACTGGTAGCCGTCAGCTTGACATAGCCTTGTCCCTGACTTTGACCATTGGCGGGGCCAGGGCCGACAGCCACGCGGATGATGTTGGCATTGTCGCGGGCGAATAGCTGGGCCACGCGCACAGCTTTGAGCAGCGCTGCGGTATCAACAACGGTGCGCGTAGTATGGTTCTTGGGGATGATCGCGCGGTAATCGGGGAAGCGCGCGTCGATGAGTTGGCTGGCGAGTTCGACGCGGTGAAAGCCGCCACGATTGCCCCCCTTGCCCCAGATCTGGAAGATGATCTGGTTGCGTGCCTGCGTGACTAGTACCTGTACGGGGCGTTCGGTGTCTGCGTCGGCAATGATGCGCCCTAGCTCGCCCAAACTGCGCGCGGGTACAATCACCGTCATGCTTTCATCCACGAAGGGCTTGTCCAGGTGGACACTACGCAGGCTCAGACGGTAGCCGTCGGTGGCAGCCATCGTGAGCCGGTCGCTTTGGAAGTTCACCTCGACGCCAGTGAGAATGGGGCGGCTTTCGTCGCTGGATGCGGCAAAAGTGACCTGGTCGATCATCCTGCGTAGACCGCTGGTCTCTAGCTCGATGCGCGTCCCATCCAGGGCTTCCTCCTGCTCATCCTGCTCTGTACCTGTGCCTGCGGTGGGGATGATAGGGAAGTCGGCGGCATCAATGCCCTTCATATTGGCGTCATAGCGGGCGCAGTGGACATGCAGCGTTTGCGTACGCACTGCTAGTTCGAGGTCAACGCGTTCGGGCGGCAGGTTGTTGACAAAGTCGCTCAACAGCCTGGCGGGGACGGTGATAGAGCCTTCGTCCTCGACCTTTGCACCAATCCAACAGTTGACGCCGATCTCCAGATTGGTGGCGGCTAGGCGCAGCTCGTTATCCTTCGCCTCGAGCAAAATGTTGCCCAAGACGGGAAGTGTGCTGCGCGAGGAGACGGCGCGGCCAACAATCGAAAGACCTTTGGCGAGATTTTCTTGAAGACAGCTTACCCGCACAGGTTCCTCCCTGTTCAAATTCGGCCCAACCATGCAAGCCTGATGGTGGGTGGGATATGGTCAATTGGGGTAACTCGGGTTGCTCATTGGTTGCGACTATCACGCGCACAGCCGCTCATGCATGTAGATTGACGTGAGTATACCATAAGAAGTGACGGTGATGTTAAATGATGATCTTCAATGGCGTGATCGGCTGGAACGACAGCGCAGGCATTTGCGTTTTATCTCAAGGAAATTGGACTCAAGGAAATTGGGCGTTGTGAAAATGGACGTTGTGAGCGGCTCTGATTTGTTGGCATAGATATTCATTATGCGGTAGACTTGGTAGCGAGTTTTTGTTTCTTGTCATCTTTACAGTTCTTGTTCATTGCATTATGAGGGTATGCGGGTGACTTTGCTCGAACGATCTTTTTTGGGTGGGCGAATTCTTGATGCTTTTCGATCGACACCGGCTGAGACTCAGCCCAGTGAGGTCGTTACGGTGGATGCACCCACCTCCACCGAGGCTCTCTCGCAAGAGGAGATCCGGGCTGAGGCCCTGCTGGTTGAACAGGCGCGACGCGATCCGGCGGCCTTTGGCGTCCTCTATGAACGCTATGTCGACCGCATCTATGGCTATATCTATCACCGGGTGGGGAATGTGCAGGAAGCCGAAGATCTGACGGCACGCACCTTCTACCGGGCATTGGACAATTTGGATTCCTATGAGGATCGAGGCGCGCCCTTTGCCGCATGGCTCTTCCGCATTGCACACAATTTGATGGCAAACTGGCATCGTGATCGCAGCCGTCGCCGCTTTCTCTCGCTCGACCGCCTCTGGTCGCACCATGATGAGAAGGAATCGCCCGAAGAACGTGTCGAGCAAGAAGAGAATCATGAGGCGCTTTGGTCAGCCATCAATCGTCTGCCCGAAGAACGGCGCAATCTGCTTGTGTGGAAGTTTGGCAGCCAGATGTCGAACTTGGAGATCGGCGAGTTGATGAACAAGAGCGAGAGCGCCATCAAATCGCTCTATTTCCGTACACTGGCCGCGCTGCGCCAAGATTTGGAGGCACGTGGTTGGGGAGGAAGTCCGATTGAGAAGGTACTCGCAGAATCTCCCGACAGCGAAGTCGAGTGATAGGCAGGTATAGGGTGACAGAGGCATTGCATAGAAGGGCTGTAGGCACTTGGCGGGCGTGGCTGCCACCTGTGGATCGTTTTTGGCCGCGTGAGCCATTGCCCCGTGGCGAAATTGATATGGGCAACGGGCGTGTGTTGGGCGCGGAAGATGTGCTGGAAGGGCATTTTCAGCGCGTGGCGGCGCGTCGCCAACCGGCAACGCGCCAAGTGGCGGTTCAGGTGGGTGATAATCTGACAGTGGCGATTGCCGTTTTAGCCCCAGACCTGGCCCCGCTGACCGAAATTGCGGAGCAGGTTTCGGGTGCGGTGCCGCTGGTTGAGCCTGAGGCGCGCTTCCGCGAGCATCTGCACCAAGCCCTTGAGCGCACCCACCGCCAACATGCCGCGCAACGCACGTTAGGGACACGCTCGGTGCCGCGCCCCAAGCCATCGAATCCGTTGGGCTGGTGGATGGCGCTGGCAACTCTTGTAGCGACACTGGCGCTGCTGTGGGGATGGCGTGCGCGGCAGAGCTACGCCTAGCAAATTCCTTGAAAGGCTCCAACAGACATAAGACTGATGGAGTCCATGAACTCTATCCACTACTCAGTTTACTGCTAGACCCCATCACGTATGTCCTTCCGCGTCCTCGTCACTGACTATGCTTGGCCTAACTTAGAGATTGAGCGCGCCCTCTTAGCCGAGGTAGGCGCGGAGCTTGTTGTCGCGCCCAATGGCACAGCCGAGGAGATACTCGCGCTGGCTGGCGATGTGGATGCGATCCTCACTTGTTGGAAGCAGGTGCCACCGGGCGCGCTGGATGTGGCGTCGCGCTGCCGGATTGTCAGTCGCTATGGTATTGGGCTGGACAACATCCCCGTCGCTCGTGCCACCGACTTGGGCATTGTTGTGAGCAATGTGCCTGATTTCTGCCTGGACGAAGTGGCAGAGCATACGTTGGCGTTGCTCATGGCTTGTGGGCGGCGCGTTGTGCCGCTGGCAGATGCGACGCGCCGGGGCGAATGGACTCAAGCATTGGCGCGCGGGATGCCGCGGCTGCGCGGGCAGGTATTGGGGCTGGTCGGCTATGGCAACATTGCCCAGGCTGTGGCAGAGCGGGCGCGGGCGCTTGGTTTGCAGGTGATGGCTTATACGCCCCGTTTGGCCCCTGATGCGCTGAACCCGTGGGGACGTGCGACCAACGATCTCTCAGAACTACTGGCCGCGGCGGATTACGTGTCGCTGCATTTGCCGCTGACGCCTGAGACACGCGGGTTGTTCAACGGGGAGACTCTGGCAATGATGAAGCCAAGCGCCTATCTGATCAACACCTCGCGCGGGGCAATCATTGACGAAGCGGCGCTTTCGGCCGCGCTGGAGAGCGGGCAGATTGCGGGTGCTGCGCTCGATGTGATGAGCAGCGAGCCACCCCCGCTCGACCATCCCTTGCTGGCCCATCCGCACGTTATTGCAACGCCCCATGTCGCCTTTTATTCGGAAGCCGCAATTGTCGACCTTGCCACCAAAGCGGCGCGCCAGGTGGTACAGGCGTTGCGTGGCGAGGTTCCTGCCAATGTGGTGAATCCGGCAGTATTGGCGCAGGAGAACTGCCGGTTGGTGCGCGGCTGAGATTTTGTGCTGCCGGTAGAGACTCTCCCTACCCCAAAATTTGTAGTTGTACACTTCACGCAATCTGCGATACACTAACCCTCAGTTCGGCATGTTCAGTTTAGCATAGTCTGAAAAGCCAAACAGATTACTCCCTAATTCTCGACTTCCTCTGCACATTCCTGCTCCCACCCTACCTGGCAGAGGACATTTTTTCGTACCAATTCTTTCGTACCGTGTTGATGTAGAGGGTCTATGTTGTTGGAAGGTGTCTTGCCAAAACCAGATGCCTTGTGACCGTGTTCCCCGTTCTCGACCAGAGGTCGAGTCTCTATCCTATTGTTTCTATTGTTGAATTTCAACCAAAGGTATGCTTGCAAGGAGAGATTGATGAGTGGTGTAAGTACAGGTGATCGTGTCTTGAGTGCTGAAGACCGCGCGTTTTGGGATGAAAAGGGCTATGTGGTGATCCACAATGCTGTTCCGCAGGAAAATCTCGATGCTGTCATCGAGGACATTTGGGCATTCCTGGGGGTGGATCGCAACGATCCAGAGGCGTGGTATCGCGCGCCGATTAGCAAGGCGGGCATGCTGGAGATGTACCAGACCCAATCCTTGTGGAATAATCGCCAGCTTCCGCGTGTCTATCAGGCTTTTGCCGACATTTGGGGGACTGAAAAGCTCTGGGTCAGCTTTGACCGCGCCAACATGAATCCCCCTGCACGTCCCGATTGGGACTATCAGGGCATGGTGCATTGGGATGTGGATTCGTCCCAAGTTCCCACCCCATTCATGGTGCAAGGGGTTCTCTATCTGGAGGATACCTCAGCCGATCAGGGTGGATTTCAGTGTGTAGCAGGGTTCCACAACCGCTTCCCGGAATGGGTCAAGACCCAACCCGCCGACCGCGATCCGCGCCATCCTGACCTGGAGGGGCTGGAGGTTAAGACGATCCCCGGCAAAGCAGGCGATCTGCTGATTTGGCACAGCATGCTGCCCCACGGCAACAGCCGCAATCGCAGCAACAAGCCTCGGCTGGCCCAATATATCACCATGTATCCGGCGCGTGAGGACAACGAAGAGCAGCGCCAGGCGCGCATCAAGGCATGGCAGGATCGGCAGCCACCGAGCGGCAAGGCGTTCCCAGGCGACCCGCGCGGTTGGGAGCAGAATCACCCACCAGCAGAACTGACTGACCTGGGCAAGAAGTTGTTGGGGCTGGAACGCTGGGACTCCTAAGATGGTAGCTCTTAAGATTTAAGTATGTCTAACTGTTGGTGCAAATCCCTTTGACAAGTGTGACCCGAAAGGAATGAGCCATGTTGACAGCGAAATCGAACCGGCGGCACTTTTTACAGATGGCAGCGGGCCTGACAGCGGGTATTGCGTTGAGTGCATGTGCCCCGGCAACCGCGCCAACCACGACGACCACAACCACCGAAGGCGGCGAACAAGCGCCAGATGCCGCGGCTGCGGCGTTGGTCTTTTCCATGTGGGGCGATCTCTTCTCCGTGGAAAACATGCAGAAGGTTCTCGACACCTATGAGACCGATAACCCAGGCGTCAGTATTGAAATCGAGCATTATGCCTTTGGCGATTACAACCAGAAGATTCCGCTTGAATTAGCGGCGGGTACAGGCCCGGATGTGATCTCCACCGTTGACTTGATTGCCCCGCAGCTCATCAAGGCCAATCGCGCCCTGGACCTGACTCCCTATATCGACCTCTATCAGACCGATGTCGGCAAAGATGTGAGCGAGATTTATTTCCCGGCGGCGCTCGATATCTTCTCGCGCGACGGCAAGCTCTATGCGATTCCCTACTATGTCGATCCGTCGATCATGTGGATCAACAAGGGGATATTCGACGAGGCCGGGCTTGACTATCCCTCGGCTGACTGGACATGGGATCAATTCTTGGATCTGGCGCGGCAGTTAACCGTCGATGAGAGTGGCAACAACGCGTCGAGCGCCGACTTCAACCCGGACGCGATCAGCCAGTGGGGTATCTCGACGCATACCGCCTACTGGGATAGCTGGCTCAAGGCAAATGGATCGTCGCCGTGGAACGCGGACGAAACAGCCTCCAACTTGCTCGACCCCAAGAGTGTCGCCGCATTGACGCTCATCGGGCAGCTTTCTTGGGAGCGGCTCGCGCTCTCCTCCGGTATGGAAAGAATGGTGGGCGCCGAAGCCGGCTACTTTGCGTTTGGAACCGGCAAAGTGGCGATGAACTTTAATGCCAGTTGGATCATGTCCTATCTGGGTGAAGTGGACCCGCTGGTGCAGGTGATCCCGCTTGGCCCCGCTGGCGAAGTGCATGGCAGCCGCTTGCACTCCGGCGGCTACACCATCAATGCTGCCACAGAGAGCCCCGACGCAGCGTTCGCCTTCGCCACCTTCTTCTCCGGCAGTGAGCAGCGGCTTGGTCAGGCGATTGAGGTCTCTGAGGCGCATTGGGGTGGTATCCCCGCAAATTTGGAGCTTTTTGAGAGCGACCTTTTCCAGAATTCAGGCAAAGGCCCCGAACTCAATAATCTCTTTAAGGATGCCCTGCAAAGCGCGTCGGTCTTCTCGAAGAGCACAGCAGCGAATGAGCTGGAAACCACGATCAACCAGATCATGGAAGAGCCGTGGAATGCACGCGAGACTATGGACATCATGCCCTTCATCGAAGAAGCAGACGCAAAGGTGACTGAACTGCTGCAAGCAGCGGCAACCGCGTAGCGGATGAGAGACAAGTAGAGTTCGCCCATCTTGCTCGAAGTTCAAACCTTTGGGCAAGATGGGCTGCCAACCCAATGGGCAGCGACAATTAGGCTGCCCATTGGGGGTGACACCTTGAACAGACAGCTCTAAATAGACAAACGAGACATAAAAAACGATAGAGGGTTCTATGCAATTGGCTAGCCACGGGGCCAGCGATTATCGGATTCTCCTCAGCGCGCAGGCGTCCCCATCGGAGCAATTTGCTGCCTCGCAGCTTCAGGAGATATTGGAGGCGCTTTGTGGCGCGCATCTGCCCATTGAGAGCAGCGCCCAGAGCGATTCAGGCACGCATACCGGGTATGGTAAGACGATTGTGCTCGGTGATGATCCCGGCTTGAAGCAGCTTGGCATCGACCTGCCCTCGCTTGTGCTTGGGCCAGATGGGTTCCTGATCAAGAGTGCGGGCGATACGCTGGTGATCGCTGGTGGGCGGCAGCGCGGAACGCTCTATGGCGTCTATTCCTTTTTAGAGGACTATCTGGGGTGTCGCTGGTATACCCCGCAAGCGAGCTATCTGCCACACTACGACACCATTGACCTACCGCCGATTGAGGATGTGCAGCGCCCCATCTTGGAGTGCCGCGAAACATTGTGGAACGCACCAATGGACGGGGATTGGGCGGCAAGACGCAAGCTCAACGGGCATTTCATCGACCTCAAACCGCATCACGGCGGCCAAATCAAGTGGGCCTATTTTGTCCACACCTTTAACCTGCTCATTCCGCCGGACGAGTACTTTGAGAGCCATCCAGAATACTTTGCCGAAGTAAAAGGCAAGCGTACGGCCTACCAGTCTCAGCTTTGTCTCACCAACCCTGACGTATTGCGTATCACGATTGAGCGAGTCAAGCAGTGGTTGCGAGACGACCCGGCAGCGAATGTGGTTTCCGTCTCACAAAACGACTGGTACAGCCCTTGCGAATGTGCAGAATGTCGCGCGATTGATGAACGTGAGGGCAGCCACAGCGGCTCTGTCCTGCACTTTGTCAACCAGGTAGCCGAGGCGATTGAGGGAGAATTTCCCCATGTCGCCATCTGCACGCTGGCCTATCAATATACGCGCAAGGCCCCCAAAACCATTCGCCCCCGGCCCAACGTCATCATCCGCCTTTGCTCTATTGAGTGTTGCTTCTCGCATCCACAGGAGCAGTGTCCTCGCAACCAATCATTTGTCGAAGACATCAAGGAATGGGCCAAGATCTGCAATCGCATCTATATTTGGGATTATGTCACCGAGTTCGGCCATTACCAATCGCCCTTTCCCAACCTCTACTCGCTGCAACCGAATATCCGTTTCTTTCTGCAATATGGGGTTAAGGGGCTCTTTGAGCAAGGGCCGGGGACAACCAGTGAACTGGCAGAGCTACGTGCCTATTTGATCTCCAAACTGCTCTGGAATCCTGATGTGGATGTCGATGCCACCATCGATGACTTTCTCCAGGGCTACTATGGCAAAGAATCTGCGCCTTTCCTGCGCGCCTATATTGACCTGGTCAACAGCAAGGCCCGCGATGGGGAGTATCATTTCCACATTTGGACGCCCCTCAACAGACGCTTCTTTACCCCCGACCTTGTTCAAAAGTCCACAGAGCTGCTGCAACAAGCCGCAGAACACGCGCAAGATGAGACTTTTAGGCGGCGCATTGAGCTTGCACAGCTTCCCATCGACTATGTGAAGATCGTTTTGGGGCTTGTGCAAGGCGAGGAGCGGCGCTGGATCATCAGCCGCTTCTTCAAGGTGGCTGAACGGGAGGGCATCCGCGAGATTCGCGAAGGATCACCCATGCCTGAGTTCAGAAAGAACATCTCGACGATCTTTAACGAGACCGACACATTCGTATCAAGCCATGAGTATGACAACTTGGCCTAAATGTGTCAGCAGCGAAAATTAGCAGAGAAAAGAGGCGACCGTGAAAATGAACATGGCGAGGCGGGAGGCATTGGTGGCCTATCTGTTCATTGCCCCTTTGATCCTGGGATTTCTCCTTTGGAACATAGGCCCGCTTGTGGCTTCGCTGGGGCTGTCGTTCACTGATTACAACCTGCTTGAGCCACCCAAGTTTGTGCTGTTTCAAAACTACACAGCGCTGCTCGACGACGATGTCTTTCCGATTGCCTTCAAGAATACGCTGATCTATGCGCTCGTCACCGTGCCTTTGGGCCTCGTTGTTTCGCTGCTCCTTGCCATGATCATGAATCAGGGGGTCAAAGGGACGGCGTTGTTCAGGACGATCTTCTTTATCCCTTCGGTCTGTGCTGTCGTGGCGATTGCGCTGGTCTGGCAATGGATCTATGACAGCGACCTGGGCATCCTCAACTACGTCCTTACCCAAATCGGGTTGCCAAAGTTCCGCTGGCTACAGGATAAGAGCCTGGCGCTCCCGGCGATTATGGCGATGAGCATTTGGCAGGGCGCAGGCTATACGATGGTGATCTATCTCGCCGGACTTCAGGGAGTCCCCGCGCAGTTGTACGAGGCTGCCGAGATCGACGGGGCCGGTGCATGGGCGCGCTTTCGCCATGTGACACTGCCCATGCTGACGCCGACCACCTTTTTCCTGCTGGTCGTCGGCTTCATCGGCGCATTTCAGTTCTTCGCCGAGTCCTACATGATGACACGCGGCGGCCCAAGCTATTCGACCATGTCGCTTGTCTATCAAATCTTCCTCAACGGCTTTAGCTACTTCAAGATGGGGTTTGCCTCGGCGATTGCTTGGGTACTCTTTGCCGTGGTCTTTGTCCTGACGATGATCCAACTACAATATGCGCGGCGCTGGGTGCATTACGAATAATGGAATTGGCCCCCAAAGGGCAATCGATAGATTTTAGAGTACAAGATTTTTAGGCAAGACCTTTGATTGGATAGAGCCTTTGATTGGACAGAGCCATCGGGAGTAACAGATGACCGCACCGAAAACCTCAACTACGCTTATGCAGATGCCAACCTCGGATCGGCAGGTTGTGCCGGGCGTGAGCCGTAAAGCCGTACGCAACGGCGTAAAGACCATAGCGATCTATGTCGTGATCTTAGTGATGGCAGCGCTAACCCTGGTTCCATTTCTGTGGATGCTCTCCACCTCGCTCAAGGTACGAGAGCAGCTCTATGCGTTTCCACCGGAATGGATTCCGAATCCGGTCAGCTTTGAGAGCTACCGGGTGCTTTTTGACCCGCTTCCCTTTGATATCTTCTTCCTGAACAGCTTGCAGGTCGCTCTGCTCTCGCTTGCCGGGACGCTGTTGGCCTGTTCGCTGGCAGCCTATGCCTTTGCGCGCATGCGTTTCCCTGGTCGAGAGCCGATCTTTGCGCTGCTGCTGACGACGATGATGATTCCGGCCCAGGTGCTGCTGCTGCCGCTCTTTATCCTTTACAAGAATATCGGCTGGCTGGACACCCTCTATCCGCTCTGGGTTCCCTCCTTTTTTGGCAGCGCGTTTGGCACTTTTCTCTTGCGCCAGTTTTTCTTGAGCCTGCCCACCGAGTTGACCGATGCTGCCAAGATCGATGGTTGTTCGCACTTTGGCATCTACTGGCGTATTATTTTGCCCCTCTCCGGCCCTGGCCTGGCAACACTGGGCATTTTCACCTTCATGGGATCGTGGAATTCCTTTCTGGTTCCCCTCATTGTCATCAACAAGATCGATCTACGCACCGTCCCGCTTGGGCTGGCTGCTCTACAGGGCAGCAATGAAATCCGTCTGAACGCGGTGATGGCAGCCTCAACCCTGAGCATTTTGCCAATCCTCATTGTCTTTTTCTTCGCACAGAAGTACTTTGTGCAAGGAGTGGTGCTGACGGGAATCAAGGGATGAGTGCAATATGGGTTATGATGATGCGGTAATACTTCACACATGACAGCGAAGGAGATCGCATGAGTGGCATCCGTGGCTTGGCTGAAGTCGTATTGATGGTGCAGGATATACGGGCGTCGGTGGCCTTTTATCGAGACATTTTAGGTTTGCAGGTCGTTTCCCCCACAGAGTTCAAGGGTTCTGTCTTTTTGCAAGCGGGCAGCGGCAGGCCCTATATCACCAATATGGTGGTCCTCGCGCCAGCGAAGCCCGGTACATCACCCTTTGCAAAACCGCAAGCGCTGCATCATATTGGTCTTGAGGTCGATGATGAAGCGTTCGATGACCTGGTTGCCAAGCTGCAGAGCCTGGGGATCGAGATTCGTACGGGCAAGCACCCCTTGTTTTCTTCGCGCACAGTCTATATCAACGATCCTGACGGCAATGAAGTTGAATTGATCTGCCCTCAGTAAACCCCACTACTATTCTTTTCTATTGCTACTCTTTACTATGCTTTGAGGATTCATGTCCACGATTCGTAAACTTACCGCGCTCGAAATTCTCGACAGCCGCGGACGACCGACTGTGCAAGCGACCTGCACCCTGGGAAGCGGCGCGGTCGCTGCGGTGTCTGTGCCGTCGGGGGCGTCGACCGGCGCGGCGGAGGCGTTGGAACTGCGTGACCGTGACCCCAAGCGCTATCACGGCTTGGGATGCCGCCAGGCGGTGGCGCATGTCAACGGTGAATTAAATGATGCTTTGTCGGGAGAGGAATTTGCCGCCCAAAGCGCGCTGGATGGGACCATGTTAGCGTTGGATGGCACACCCAACAAGGCACGCTTGGGTGCGAACGCCATCCTGGCTGTCTCGTTGGCCTTTGCTCGCGCTGTGGCTGTGGAGCGACAGATTCCCCTCTACCAACACTTTGCCGACATCCTGGCAGGGGTGACGGGGGACGCGCACGCACCGCTGGCGACGTTGCCGCGCCCGACGATCAATCTGTTTAGCGGGGGCAAACATGCGGGGGGGCAAGTGCCCATCCAGGATGTGCTGGTCGTGCCTGCGGTGGCGACCACGATGGATGAGGCATTGGAAACCACAGTGGCAGTCTTTCAGGCCGCGGCTGAACTCATGCAGCGCAAATATCAGATGCGGATGCTGACCGCGGACGAAGGGGGATTAGCGCCGCCCTTTGCCAATGCCGCGGCCATGCTCGATGACGCGGTCGAGGCGATCCGGGCCGCGGGCTACACGCCAGGGCAGGAAGTGGCGCTGGCGATTGATGTGGCTTCGACTCACTTTTATGAGCATGGACGCTATCATTTGGATGGAGCCGCATTGGACAGCGTGGGCATGATCGCCAGGGTTGAAGAATGGCTGGCGAACTATCCGATTGTCTCGGTAGAGGATGGGCTGGCAGAGGATGATTGGGGCCATTGGCCGCGCTTGCGTTCGGCGATTGGCGGCAAGGCATTGGTGCTGGGCGATGATTTGCTTTGTACCAATCCGGCACGCATCCAACGCGCAATCAACGAGGGCGCGGCGGATGCGCTCTTGCTCAAGGTCAATCAGATTGGCACCTTGACCGAGGCGGCGCAAGCGTGCAGGTTGGCGCGCAGCGCGGGCTGGCGGGTGACCATCAGCGCACGCTCTGGCGAGACTGAAGATCACTGGCTTGCCGATCTCGCGGTGGGGTGGGCTGGGGATCAGATCAAGGTCGGCTCGATCACCCAGTCGGAGCGGCTGGCGAAGTATAACCGGCTGCTTGCCATTGAAGCGGAGACCCATCTACCCCTTGTAGGCTGGCCCACCCCATGACGATGGCTGAAGCGATCCAATCTCAATTTGACCTATTCGCCACGCTGCCGCCCATTTGGCAGCAGAGTTTGCTGCCGCTCATCCAGGAAAAGTTGAGCGGCGCCGACAAAGTGGTGGTGTTGGACGACGACCCCACGGGCACACAGACAGTTTACGATGTGCCGGTGCTGACGACATGGACGGTGGAGGCATTGGTGCGTGAACTGGCTGCGCCGGGGCCTCTCTTTTATATCCTCACCAACTCGCGCAGCTTGCCCTTGCCCGCTGCCCAGGCGCTCAACGACGAGATCGGGCGCGCGCTGGTCGAGGCAGGCAGGCAGAGCGGGCGCGCCTTCACGGTGGTGAGCCGCAGCGATTCCACACTGCGCGGCCATTATCCGGGCGAGGTGGATGCATTGGCCGCGGCGCTTGACAGGGGCGACGCCGCGCACTTGATCATCCCTTTCTTTCGAGAGGGAGGACGCTATACCATCCAGGATATTCACTATGTGGCTGAAGGTGACAAGCTGATTCCCGCAGCACAGACGCCCTTTGCCCAAGATGCCGCCTTTGGCTATCACGCCTCCAATTTGCGCGAATGGGTGGCAGAGAAGAGCGAGGGGCGTATTCAGGCCGAGCAGGTACTCTCTATCTCATTGGATGACCTGCGCGTGGGCGGCCCTGCGGCAGTGCAGGCAAAGTTGGCGACGCTTGGGCCAGGGCAGGTGGGGGTTGTCAATGCGGCTGACCTGCGCGATCTGGAAGTGTTGGTGGTGGCGCTGCTGGACGCCGAGGCGATGGGACAACGCTTTCTCTACCGCACAGCCGCCTCATTCGTCCAAGTGCGCGCCGGGCTTGCCACACGTCCGCTGCTGACCCCTGCTGCGATGGGGTTGCAGGGACAGGCGGGTGGCCTTTTTGTGGTAGGTTCCTATGTGCCCAAGACGACAAGCCAGGTGCAGGCGCTTTTGGCCCAACCGGGCATCGTTCCTGTCGAAGTGGAGGTAGTCAAGGTGCTTGAGCCGAGCACGCGCCAGGAGGCAATCGACCAGGCGCGGGAGGCCGTGGCGCGTGCTGTCTCTGCTGGGCAAGATACCGTATTGTACACTAGCCGCAAACTCGTCAGCGGGAATGACGCCGCGAGCAGCCTTGCCATTGGGCAGCAGGTTTCGTCGGCTTTGGTTGCCATCGTGGCGCATCTGCCGATGACGCCGCGCTATTTGGTCGCCAAAGGGGGTATTACCTCCAGCGACATTGCGACCCAGGCGCTGCGCGTGCGGCGGGCGATGGTCCTGGGGCAGATTGTGCCAGGGGTTCCGGTTTGGCATACAGGCGCAGAGAGCCGTCTGCCTGGGCTTGCCTATGTCGTCTTTCCGGGCAATGTCGGCGATACGGATGCGCTGGTGCAGGTGCGCGCAAAGCTCATGCAGCCCCACTAGCGGGCCAATCCGCCGCGATGGGCCAAGCGACCTAGCCACTGCAAACGGATTCGGCTATAATGCTGCCTACTATGCACTGGCTGCGCGCGCTCACTTGCAGCGCATAGCCAGTGCAGCCTGCATTCCGAATTTGCAGTGTAACCGTGTGCAATGTAAGAAGGGAACCATGTCCAACCAACCGAGTGCGGCTGCCTCTGCCCGCGCCTTTGTGCCTGCAAACCGTGTGCGCGGCTTTGGGACGACGGTCTTTGCTGAATTTTCGGCAATGGCGCTCCAGTATAATGCTGTGAATTTGGGTCAGGGTTTTCCAAATTTTCCTGCGCCCGACTTCATCAAGCGTGCCGCCCAAGAGGCAATCGAAGCCGATCTGAACCAATATGCACGCGGCGCAGGGCAAATACGCCTGGTCAATGCGCTAGCAGAGACCTATGGCCCGCTCTTTGGCCGCGAGCTTGACCCGCTACAGGAGATTGTCATCACCACGGGAGCCACCGAAGGCATCTTTGCCACCATGCAAGGGCTGGTGAATCCGGGTGATGAGGTGATCTTGATCGAGCCATTTTACGATTCCTATTCGCCCTCGGTGATCATGGCGGGTGGTACGCCTGTCTATGTGCCGCTGCGCGCCACGGAGGGAACGCGGCGCGCAAGCGAGTGGTGGCTGGATATGGATGAGTTGGCCGCGGCCTTTAGCCCGCGCACGCGCTTGCTGGTGCTCAACACGCCGATGAACCCGATCGGCAAGATCTTCTCGCGCACCGAGCTGGCACAGATCGCGGCGCTGGTGCAGCAGCATGATGTATTGGTGCTGAGTGACGAGGTCTACGAATGGATGGTGTACCCGGAACCGGATGGCGCGCCGGTTGAGCATGTGCGGCTCGCAACGCTGCCGGGGATGTGGGAACGGACGCTGACGTTGGGCAGCGCGGGCAAGACCTTTTCGGTGACGGGCTGGAAGATTGGGTGGGCGATTGGCCCCGCGCCGCTGGTGCATGCTGTGTTGATGGCGCACCAGTGGATTCCCTTTACGGTGGCAACGCCGCTGCAAGAGGCAGTAGCAACCGCTTTGGAGCAAGCACCCAAAGAAGATTATTATCAATGGCTGGCAACGACCTATCAAGCCAAACGTGATAAACTTTTGGTGGCGCTAGAGGATGTAGGGCTGACCCCTGTGCGCCCCGATGGCTCCTATTTCGTCCTGGTGGCGACAGGTCATTTGCCTGTCCCTGTGCCCGAAGGCACGCGGCGTGATGTGGCAGTTGCACGCTGGTTCACAACCAATGTGGGAGTAACAGCCATCCCGCCCAGCCCCTTCTATAGTCCGGATCATCAATATTTGACGGATAATCTGGCGCGCTTCTGCTTCTGCAAGACCGACGAGATGTTGGATGAGGCCGCGCGCCGCTTCCGGGCGAAGTTGGGGTAGGTCGCTACGAATTTATACATTTGAAGTAAGAAAGACCGGGTGCATGGAACTTCAGGCAATCCAGGGGGATATTACCAAGACGGACGCCGATTGTCTTGTCGTCAACCTCTTTGCAGGTGTGACAACACTGGGCGGAGCCACGGGCGCAGTGGATGCCGCGTTGGATGGGGCTATCTCCTTTTTGATTCGCACGCAGGATTTTACGGGCGAGGCTGGTACAACTGCCCTGCTTTATACCAAGAATGGCTTTGCCGCGCCGCGTGTGCTGCTGGTGGGGTTGGGCAAGCAGGAGAAGTTTGACCTGCACGCAGCCCGCAAGGCTGCTTCGGTGGCGGCAAAGGCGCTGCGTAGGCTCAAGGGCGTCAACCGCTTTGCTACTATCCTGCACGGCGCCGGAGCCGGTGGGCTAGAGGCGCAGGCTGCTGCGCAAGCGCTGGCGGAAGGAACACTCCTAGCGCTCTACCAATCGCCCCAATACCGGCGTGAGGAGAAGCGCAGAGGCCCCAGCGCAGGGGTGATCGTCGAGTTTGATGGCGAACGCCTACCGCAGATCGAAGCCGGTGTGGCCGCGGGTCAAGCATTGGCTTTGGGGGTCAAGGCGGCACGTGACTATGTGAGCGAGCCGCCCAATCTCCTCTTTCCCGCCGAGTTTGCGCGTCGAGCCGAGGCGATGGCCGCGGAGGTGGGGCTGCAATGCACAGTCCTGGGTGAAAAGAAGATGCGCGAGTTGGGGATGAATATCCTCTTGGCAGTGAGCAAGGGCAGCAAGCGCGCGGCCAAGCTGATCATCCTCGAACATCGCCCAGCGGGGCAGACTCAAGAGACAAGCGAAGAAGCGCCGTTGGTCTTGGTGGGGAAAGGTGTCACCTTTGATACCGGCGGCATCAGCATCAAGCCTGCCGAGAATATGTGGCGCATGAAGTCGGACATGGGCGGCGCGGCAGCAGTGGTGGGTGCGATGGAGACTATCGCGCGTCTCAAGCTGCCACGCCGGGTCATCGGGCTTGCCGTCTGTGTGGAGAATATGCCTGATGGCAAGGCGTTCCGCCCTGGCGATATTTGGACGGGGATCACCGGCAAGTCGGCGGAGATCATCTCCACGGATGCCGAAGGCCGGCTGATTCTGGCGGATGCGTTGGGCTATGTGGCGCAATATAATCCCAAAGCTGTGGTAGACTTGGCGACATTGACAGGGGCGATTGGGGTGGCGTTGGGCAGCCAGGCCGCGGGCTTGTTTGCCAATGACGATGCGCTGCAAGAGGCGCTGTTGGCCGCGGCAAAGGCCAGCGGTGAGCGTCTTTGGCCCATGCCGATGTATGACGAGTATAAAGATGAAATCAAGAGCGATATGGCGGAGGTGAAGAACAGTGCCGCGCGCACTTCCGGTGTCGCCGCCAGCGCCAAGTTTATTGAACATTTCACCGAAGGGTATCCGTGGGCTCATTTGGACATTGCCTCAATGGTCTGGGACCAGAGCGATGGCAACCCACTTTCACCCAAAGGCGCAACCGGCTATGGTGTGCGTCTGCTGGTGGAACTTACCAAAGCCTATTGATCGCTTTGCAGAGGAAAAAGAGGGTGTTCTCTATGCAGACACAACAACCCATACTTGATCGCTTCATGCCTCATTACTTCACGCACCGCATCACGCACTGCGCCGTTCGCCGCTTCGGTTTGGCCTTGACCACGAGCCTGCTGGCTGTGGGGTTGCCCACCAGCGCGCTCTTGGCCGCGGCCCCCGCGCAAGAGGCCGCGACCGGCGAGGATCCGTCGCTCTGGCTGGTGCTGCTGCCGCTCTTTGCTGCGGCGATTGCGGTGGAGCGTTTGATCGAAGTCATGTGGAATTACATCGATTGGACGCTGCTCAACACGCGCGGTTGGGAGCCTGCCAACCTGCGTGCGGCCCAGTATACCCAGTTCAAGAGTGGAACTAGTCTGGTTTTAGCGGTCGTGCTAGGGGTTATTATCGCCAACTATACGGGGATGCGCCTCTTTGACTACTTGCGCCCGCTGACCCCGCGCCTGTTGGATTCTGTGCCTTCGGTCTGGGATGTGTTGATTACCGGCTTTGTCATCGGCGCGGGTACCAAACCGATGCACGACCTTTTGGGGATTATCACGCAGACCAAGAATCTGCTGGGGTCGAGCGCATTGAAACAGCGCGAGACGGCTGGCGCGATGATGGCTGATGCGGTCTTAAAGCTGGCCCAAAGCGACGCCCAGGCGCTGATCGACGTGCCGGGTGTTGGCCCGGCGCGGCTGGCGGGTGGCAATCGCCGCCTGGATGATGACGACGAGCCGATGCCCTCGCCCATCTCGACCACCGACCAGTACATTCGCACGATCCACGAACGGACGACGATGTAGCTCTGTTTTGTGTTCGGCAATCGTTGAGACTAACCCTCTTGGCCTGAACCCTCCCGGAAGCTCAGAAGCTTCCGGGAGGGTTTTCTTGGTACCTCATGTAGCGCGCAGCCGCCGGACGGTAAACGGGAGCCCTGCGGCTTTAGCCCAGGGCGGCCTGCTGCCCAGGCTACTTTGAGCCCACAAACGGCAGGAATTGCTCCGGTACGACGGTGAAGTAGATGTCGACACCGGCGCGCGTCTGCCCTGCTTGCACTTCAATCTGCTTTGCAAAGAAATACTCATGTGTAGCGGGGTAGAAGCGCGACTCCTGCGAATTATATTCAGGGCTTCCCTGGGGTGAGCGGGCGAGGACGTGATAGGTTCCTGGTGGCACTCCTTGAATTTCAAAAGCCCCGCCGGCATCGGTTCGTGCGTCGACAAAGGGAAGGGTGGCAGCGCCATAGTATGGATCGCCGTCTTGCAAGAGGAAAATCTCAAAACCGCCAGGATGTTTCCCTTCTTCGGTGAGCACGCGCCCACGGATCGCGCCGCCACGCGACAGCGCTATGTCAATATCCGAGAGCGTGGCGTTTTCGGGTAGGGCGACAAACTCAGAGTTCAAGGGATCTCCAGGGTTGGCATAAAAGGTGATAGCATAGCTGCCTGCTGGATCGCGAACGCCCACGCGGTAGGTTCCAGCCGCCAGACCTTCGAAACGATACCGTCCTTGATTGTCGGTCTTGGTAAAGATAAAGGGCATATCCGGCATGGCGTTATAGGCGTAATATTGGAACAGACCGACCTCGACCCCCTCTTTGGGCGAGCCATCGGCTGTCACAAGACCCGTAATCACCCCGTCAAAGTTCGCTTCTCCAACGACGATGTTAATACCGGTTGCAGTTTCGCCCGCTTCCAGCACAATGTCCGCAGCACTCTCGAACGAAGCGCCGCCGTAAAAGCCGGTGAGGAGATCGATGCCATTGGGCAGAGCATGTTGAGAGCGCACCCGGTAGGTTCCTGCTGCCATTTGCGTCATGGTAAATGCGCCTGTGGCGGGCTCATAGAAAACCTGGGGGCAGAATTCGTAACATTCTCCAGGGTTGCCCCAGGTGCCATCCGGCTTTTGGTGATACGTCACAATCATAGGATAGCCGTACGGCACATCACCGGGGAGCGTCACCTTGCCGATGATACGTGCTTCGGGCGTCAAGTGTGTGGTGATGCTGATGCGTGTCTCTGGGCTGATACTCACGCTATTGGGAGTTGCTGCGAGGGAAGGATAGCTGGCGGGGAGAAATGGATCGGGTTGCCAATAGGAATATGGAGCAGGATTGAACTGCACGCTGTAGTTACCGCTGGGAAGTTGGCCGAAGCGGAAGTAGCCATTGCCATTGGTTGAATTATATCTGTCGCCTAGCCCCTCCACATTGTGCGCGATCACTACAATATTGGCTAAGGGCGCATCATCCGGCCCGCGCACATAGCCTTCTAGTTGGATGATTTCATCGAGAGCCATCGTGATCTCTGTTACAGCGCCGGTTTGAACAGGAATATCCGCGGCATTGGGTGGAAGACGATCCACGTTTTCCGCTATAATGTTGTCATAACACTCTGTGATTGGATTGTAATCATGCACTAAAGAGAATTGGGCACACAGGCGATAATGGCCGGACGGCAATGCGCCTATGCGAGTTGTCTCTTGTGACGGCGAAACGAAAGCGGTGCGGTAAAGCAGCCAATAGCCTACAGTGGTTTGCCGGTAGACCTTGAGTATCGCGTAGGAGAGGGGCAGCTCAGACGGGCTTTGGAGCGTAACAGAGATTGCACCTCCAACGCCCAACTCCATGTCGATGCCTGTCACATCGTTGCCGCTCACGACAATGTCTTCCGCATCTTCGGCAAAGTGGGCAGCCTGGTAGTAGAGCGGCGTGTAGATTTCGCGCGGGTCTTCAAAGCGTAGCTGGTAGGTGCCTGGCAGCACCGAATGAAAGGTATAAGCGCCCTCTGCATCTGTGGCAACGCTGCGCAATGGATAGGGGTCTGGATATTGTTCAAGCCATACAGTGATATCCGACAGGGGATCGTCCTGGTCATCGAGGACCACGCCGCTGATGCTGCCCAGGGCTTCGGGCTGGCTTTGGGCATGGGCAGAGGGGGGAGATTGCAGGAGCCAGAGCAGGCCGAATAGCAGCAACGCAATAGAAAGCATCAAATAGGTAGCGAGAACAACCGAGCGGCGACGGGGAAACATGGGCTTTCTCCTGGAAACGATGGGAAACGCTGCGGTATAGGGTATGGGTAAGCGCGCTGTTGTACTTGTGCGTGGATAGAATGCACTGTTCACCTAACGCCATTATATTGCTTTTGTTCCCGACAAGCTACTGGATTAAATTTCTAACGGCTGCCCTGGCAGGGTGAACAAGCCGGTGGGGGTAGTGTCCGGGGCGAGGAGGAGCAAGGCGGAGTGGCGCAGGCTGGTGGTAAAAGGGGTTTCGGCGATGGGTTCGCCATCCAGGTGATAGGACATACAGGGATTAGTCACCACGCGGATCTCTTGGCCGCGCAATACCGTGACATCGGGGTTTTTCAGATGTTCGGCGCGTGTGATCTCCAGCCCATAGCTAAAGAGGCGAGGCCAATGTTTGCCGCGGAAAAGCCACAACTCGAACGCGCCGTCATCCAATACGGCTTGCTCATTGAGCCGCAGCTCGCCGCCGAGCCACATACGCACATTGCTGACGTTGATGAGCAAAAAGTCACCCTCCAACGTCTGGTCATCCACCGTGATTGTGGCGTGGGCGCCGTGGAATTGGGGGAGAAAGGACAAGGCGCGTGCGGCGTAGCCTGCGGGGCCAAGATATTTGAACCAGCGCGGTCGCGGCTCGATCTGCTGGACGACAAAGCCGTCAATGCCTGTGCTTGCCCAGAGCAGCCAATAGCGCCCTGGCTGGTCATCTTGGCCTTCGATATAGCCCACATCCATCGCCTGCACGCGTCCGCGGGCGAGTGCCTGGGAGACTTCGAGCAAGTAATCGGGATAGAGCACGTTGGGACGGGGTAGACCAAGCTCTTTGGCAAAGGAATTGGCGGTTCCCACCGGCATGGGCGCGAGGACTGAGGCTGTTCCCACCAAGCCATTGGCGACCTCGTTGAGCGTGCCATCACCACCGGCGGCAAAGACGAGGCGATGGTCAGCAGCGGCGGCATTGCGCGCCAGTTCGGTGGCGTGGCCTGTGTAGCGCGTCGACTCGATGTGCAGCGTCCATCCTTCATGCGCCCAAAAGCGCACGACCTTGCCGATGACCGCGCTCCAGTCCCAGAAGCCTGCGACTGGATTGTAGATGAGCGTAGCATGGCGCGCGGCGAAGCCCATTAGCTGTGGTCTCGAAACGATTTGGGCCAAAGATCGACGACAACGCGACCGACTTGTTGGCCCTGGAGCGTGCGGTCGACTTGTTGTGAGAGGCCGGTCAGGTCGGTGATGGTGATCAGATCGCTGGGCAGATCGAGCCGCCAGGGGCCTGCCAGCTTCTGCATCAGTTGGCGGCGGATCTCCAGGCTGCAATTGGCGGCATCAATGCCGAGCAAGCTGACCCCGCGCAGGATGAAGGGGTAGACTGTGAGCGCCAGATCGGGCGAGGCGACATTGCCACAGGCGGTGATCCAACCATTCGCTTTTGTGGACTTGATCGCGCCCGCCAGGATAGGCCCGCCGACCGTATCCACCACGGCAGCCCAACGTTGTTTGAGTAACGCTCTTTCGGCATCCTCTTCGAGCGTGCTGCGGTGGATGACCTCTGCTGCACCGAGTCTATGCAGGAGGGGCGCTTGGTCGAGTTTGCCGGTGGCAGCGACGACACGATAGCCCAACTGGGCTAGCAGCGCAACCGCTAGGCTGCCCACGCCGCCCGTCGCCCCTGTGACCAGGAGATCGCCTGTTCCGGGGCGTAAGCCCGCTGCTTCCAACTTATGTAGCGAAAGCGCGGCGGTAAAACCGGCAGTGCCCAAGATCATCGTGTTCAGCGGCTCCAACTCCGGTGGCAGAGGCAAGATCCAGTTGGCTGGGACGCGGATATATTGCCCAAAGCCGCCAGGGGTATTCATGCCCAGGTCATAGCCGCCAATGACGACCCAATCGCCAGGGTGCAGAGCCGCGTCCGCACTCTCGACCACTTGACCGACCGCGTCGACACCGGGGGTGTGGGGATAGGTGCGCGTGACGCCGCGGTTGCCTACGGCCGAAAGTGCGTCCTTGTAGTTGAGCGAGGAATAGCGCACCTTGATCAGCAGATCACCGGCGGGAAGATCGGCAATGGTTCGGGTTTCGACTTGGCGGGCGAAGCCGTTTTCGCCCTCGCGCACGACAAGAGCTTGGTAACTCGTTTCGTTCATAGGGCAATCATACGCGCAATGGCCGCGGAATGCCAATGTATTCTCGCGCTGTACAGCAATTTGCGCCGCTGTGCTATGATCAATTATTTGAATGTGGCTTATGCAAATCGAACCACGATGTCTACACTATGTCTAGCACCCTACTTCCTACAATCATCTCGGCAAAGCTCTTTGCGCTGCCCCAGCGTCCTGATCTCGTCCCTCGTCCCCATCTCACCCAACGGCTTATGAGCGGAATACGAGCCGGAGCTAGGGTGATTTTGATCTCTGCGCCGCCTGGCTTTGGCAAGAGTACGAGCGCAGCGGAGATTGCCGCTGCCGTTCGTGCGGAGGGTGGATCCGTTGCGTGGTTGGGGCTTGACCCTGAGGACAATGACCCAACGCGTTTCTTGGTACACTTGATTGCCGCAGTGGATCAAGCCCTGCCAGGGATTGGGGAGGCGGCACATGCGCGGCTGGAAGCATTGGTGGCAGAGGGAATCCCATCGCCACCTGCTGCTTCTGTCCTGGCCTTGTTGGCGAACAGCTTGAATCAAGCCGCAAATCAAGCCACAGAGGGTAGGCTGCTCTTTGTGCTGGACGACTATCACTTGATTGAGCATCCCGGCCTGCACTATGCATTGGCCGCCTGGGTGGAACAGTTGCCGCCGGGGGTGGCGCTGTTGCTCTGCACCCGCTCCGATCCACCGCTGCCCCTGGCGCGTTGGCGCGTGCGCCGCCAGTTGCTTGAAGTGCGCGTTGCCGATCTTCAGTTCACTGCCGCGGAAACAGGCACCTTTTTTCAACAGGCGACCCAACTCTCCTTCCCGCCGGACCTTGCGGAACTGGCAGCAGCACGCACCGAGGGCTGGGCTGCTGGGCTGCAATTGGTGGCGTTGGCGCTGGAAGGGGATACAGTGGCAGCGCATGACCCCGCAGCCTGGTTGGAAGCGCTTGGCGGCGATGATCGGTATATTGCCGATTATTTAGTGGAGGAGGTCTTGGCGCATCAGCCGGAGCCGATCCAGCAGTTTCTGCTGCATACGGCAGTGGTAGATCGGCTGCATGGCCCGTTGTGTGATGCCCTTTTGGCGCTCCCTCCCGGCAGCGGGCAAACTTTGTTAGAGGAGGTGGAGCGTGCCAACCTCTTTCTCATTCCGCTGGATCAACGCCGCCAGTGGTACCGCTATCATCACCTCTTTCGTGATCTGTTGCAGCGGCAGTTGAAGCGCCATGCGCCTGAGATGGTTGCCACGCTGCACCAGCGCGCGGCGCAGTGGTATGCGGATCAAGGGCTGTTGGATGAAGGCATTGAGGAGGCACTGGCGGGCGGGGTCTGGGATCTCGCCGTAGAAATGTTGGCTGCCTCCTTTCCCACTGTATTGCGCCAGGGTCGCTGGACGACGATGCGCCGCTGGTTTGCCACGCTGCCTGCGGATCGGCTCGTCTCCTCGCCGCGACTCTGTACCTGGTATGCACAGATGTTGATCTATACGGGGGAGCCCGCCTATGCCCTGGAACTGCTGGCGAGTGCTGAAAGCGGATGGCGTGCTGAGGCAGATCTGCCAGGGTTGGCAGAGGCACTGCTCGTACGGATGAACCTGGCGCGCCTGCAAGATCAGCCTGACGAGGTACGGACAATTGCCACGCAGATCACATCCCTCAAGATTCCGCTGTCGCCCCTGGTGCAAAAAACGATGGCATGCAATGTGGCGATTGCCTCGCAGCAGGCAGGCGACGGTCGCCGCGCCCTTGAGCAGTTGACCTCTTTTCTTACGGATACTTCTCAAGAGGAAGCGCCAATTTTGGTGTTGCTGGCGCGCAGCCATCTCGGTGATGGCTATGCGGCTTTGGGGGACGAGGAAGCGGCGCGCGCTGCCTATCAGATGGTGATCGATCTGACACAGGGACGCAATCTCTTTCCGCTGCTGCGTGCCCACATGGGGTTAGCTGCGTTCGCAGCAGAGAGAGGCCATTGGGAAGTCGCCACGCACCACGCGCAAGAAGCGATTGCCCTGGCCCAGAGCAGCGAGCGAACACTCTATACAGCCCCCGCGCTGCTCACACTCGCACGCGTAGCAGCCAGTCACAACGATTCTGCCGGTGCAGAGCGTTTGGCGCAGCAAAGTATGGAAATGGCGCGCACGCTGGATAACACGCGCCAGTATGCGAAGGTTGAAAATTGGCGCGCTGAAGCCGGAGCATCCAAGCACCCAACCCCAGGCACGCCATTGACCACAGTTGACTTGCTCTTGGAGCCATTAACAGGCCGCGAGATTGAAGTGTTACAACTTGTGGCAGCGGGTGCATCGAACCAGCAGATTGCCGCACAACTGGTCATCAGCCTCAATACAGTCAAGAAGCACATGGCTAATTTGTTGGGCAAGCTCCAGGCCGAAAGCCGTACCCACGCTTTGGCCCGCGCCCGTGAACTGGGACTGATTTCGTAAGGGTGAGGGATGAAGAGGCTTTGTCATCCTGGGAGGATCTCTCTACCAGCGTACCCCCGGAGAGATGCCTACGGCATGACAGACCTCAACCTTCATCCCTAATCCTTCATTCCTCAGCCTACCCAAAAGGAGTACGCTGCCATCCTGATGTGCCTGCAAAATCGATCCGGCAAATGGCCCAAAAGGGTCATGTAGGGGGACGGCATCTGCGCTATGCTAGGGCCATCGACCGTAACCGCAGATTGGCGGTACAACTCAAGTAACTTATTTCGAAAGGATGATAGACAGATGGTATTGGGTCATTTTGCTGTTGCCGTTGCCGCAAAGCCGAAAGCGCCGGAAGTGCCCGTATGGGCGTTGATGCTCGCCTCGGAGGCGATGGAGCTTGCTTTTCTGCCAATGGTCGCGTTGGGGTTGGAAGGGATTACCATGGCGGGCTATGGTCAAGCGACGATTAACGCCTATTACACCCATTCGTTGGTCGGTGCACTGATCATCGCGGCTGTTGTGTTCGCCATTGGCAAAGCCGTTTGGAAGAGTGAACGGGCGGCGTGGACGTTGGGGCTGCTGAGTATGTCGCATTGGGTGTTGGATTTGGTGGTACACCGGCAAGACATGCCCATCCTGCCCGGCAATCTTGGCAATCTGCCATTGTTGGGACTGGGGTTGTGGAACTATCCGTGGATTGCAATTACCATTGAAATCCTTTTAGGGCTGGTTGGGTTGGTTATTTACTTCCGTTGGGCGAGTGAGAAGTCGCAGCTCGACTCGCGCTGGTATCTTGGCCCGGTGATCACTGCTGTACTCTTTGTGGCGCTGGTTTTGTCGGACTTGCCAGCATCGCCGCTGGCCTAGGACGAATGCATGCTAGACTGGTTGCGTCATGAGGCGGCTGCGCGATTGGCGGGGATCCATGCCTGCACGCTTGCCAGCAGTGGCCCGGCGGGGGTGCAGGCTTCTTGGGTAGCTTGCCTGGCCCAAGAGCTGCGTCTCTACCTGCTGCTGCCTGCGGCTGCGGATCATCTTGTCAACATCGAAGCCATGCGCGAGGTGGCGCTGGCGGCTGATGGGTGGCGTTTGACCGGCGAAGGCATCTGCCTGGGTGAAGACGCCAGCCCGTGGATCTCCACTCGCCAGCCGTGGCAAATGGTGGTAGAAGTGATTCCCATCCGTCTCTATCTTGACGGTGAGAATGGACAACCGGGTAAGAGTATTGACTTTGCGCCGCTGCATCCTTGAGATGTAGCGGCGCAACTTGATCATAGACACCTACGCTGCCTGTGCTCAAATCCCTACGAGGAAGGTGGCGTTTCCAGGCGCAGCCGGTAGCCGACACCGGGTTCGGTGATGATGTGGCGTGGGCGGCTTGGATCTAGCTCGATCTTGCGCCGCAGGTTGCTCATGTTGACACGCAGCAGATGCAGCTCGTCGGTATAGCCTTGTCCCCAGACTTCATGCAGCAGTTGGCGATGGGTCAACACCATCTCGGCGTGGGTTGCCAGAATACGGAGCAAATCATACTCGGTGGGGGTGAGTTGAATCTCTTTCCCCTCCACGCGTACTTGGCGGCGCGTGAGGTCGATCTGGAGAGGGCCGGAGGTGAGGATAGGGTCAGGGGTGGGGTTTGCCATGCGCCGGATGAGGACGCGCAGCCGCGCCATCAGTTCGCCCATGCCAAAGGGCTTGGTTAGATAGTCATCCGCACCGGCGTCAAGTGCTGCAATCTTCTGGCTTTCCTGGTCGCGCACAGAGAGGATTAGAATCGGCGTCCGGCTCCATTCGCGCAGGATGCGTACGACATCCTGCCCATCGAGATCGGGCAGCCCCAAATCCAGAATGATCAGGTCTGGACGGTGCAGCTTGACCGCGTCAATCGCCCCTTGCCCACTCTCTGCCTCAAAGATGGTATAGGATTGTGCGCTGAGGGCCGTATTGAGAAAGCGGCGAATGGCGCGCTCGTCATCCACAACCAAAATGCGCGGCGCGCTTTCGCTCATGGCGCGGCTCCGTTTGTGCCGGGTGGCAAAATGGGTAGGGTCACGGTAAAGATGCTGCCTCCTCCGGGGCGTGCCGCTGCCACAATCTGCCCACCATGCGCCTCGGTCAGCCCCTTGCTAATCGACAATCCCAGACCTGTGCCGGTCACACTATCAGCATATTCGGCGCGATGGAACTTGTCAAAGATGCGTTCTCGCTCCGCCTCTGGGATGCCCACGCCTCGGTCAGCGATGGTAATTTCGAGAGCCGGGCCTGCTAATTGCGCGCGGATGGTAATCGGCGCGTCCGCCGCGGAATATTTGGCCGCATTATCCAGCAGATTGGTGAGCACTTGGATCATCAGCACAAAGTCCAGCGACACCAGGGGCAGATTATCGGCGATGTGGATTTCGAGCGGATGCGCGCCCAAGAGAGTTTTGCTACGCTCAATGGCAGATCCGATCAATTCTTGAATGTCGCACAATTCGCGACGCACGCGCACACTGCCCGACTCCAGCCGCGACATATCGAGCAAATGGCCCACCAGGCGGTTGAGGCGTGCCGCCTGCTCATGGGCAGTTGCCGCCAACGAACGGCGGATTTCGGGTGTTAAATGGTCATCGCTCTCGCGTAATGCGCTGAGCGCGCCGGTGATGGCGACGAGCGGTGTTCGTAAATCGTGAGAAATGGAGTTGAGCAGGGCCGTTTGGAATTTTTCTCGTTCCTGTACCAATTGCAGCCGATGCGCTTCTTCCGCCAATTCGGCGCGCTCCAACGCCAATGCCGCTTGGTTGGCAAAGGTCTCCAGCAGGCGGCGTTGAGAAAGTTGCAGCCCCTCCCCCTGTACCATCAGGGCTAATACACCCACAGCGGCATGGACGGTGCGCATGGGCAGGCAGAGCACGCGCGACGCAGGCAGGGTATCTGTCCCAGAACCCGCCGCTTGGCGATGGCGCAAAGCCCACGCCGCCGCAGCCTGACTGCTGCTGTCATCGTGATAGTCAGGGGTGGTGAAATGCACTTTGACCTGATCATCCTCCGGCAAGTAGATTGCCACAGGCCCCCCAAAGGAGCGCTGAACATGGTCGAGGGTCGCCCGCGCAATCTCATCAACGGAGAGCGAGATGGCTAAGTCGCGGCTGAATTCAAAAGCGGCAATGGCCTGCTCTTCGCGCTCACGCGCGGCAATCGTCTGGTTGGCGGCGCGCGTGGCAAGCGTGCTGATGACCACGCCAACGATAAAGAAGCCCACAAACGTGAGCAGATATTCAACGTCTGCAACGGCGATCGTGTAATAAGGTGGGACAAAGATGACATCAAAGGCGAACACGCTTAACAAGGACGCGGTAATTGCAGGGCCGCGTCCCCAGCGCAGTGCCGTGACCACGATGGCAAGCAGGTAGAACATCAATAAGTTGACAGGGTTGATGTGAGAGCGGATGGGAAGCCCGACCACTGTGACGAGAAGGATGAGAATAAAACTTGAAAAATAGGCGCGCCACGGCGTGGGAAGTGGCTTAGGGGCGCGCACGGAGGAAAGGGGCTGGCTGTTGTCGTCTGTGCTACTAACAACCGCGCTGCTAATGATATAGAGATCAATTTCGGGGCCGCGCCGGATGATCTGATCAACGACCGAGCCGCGCAACCAGGCGCGCCAGCGGGGATGCAGTGGCTTGCCCGCGACGATCTTGGTGATGTTATGGTGGCGGGCATATTGCACCAGCCCGTCGACGATGTTGTTGGCCGAAAGAGTTGCCACGCGCGCGCCCAGTTCTTCGGCCAGGCGCAGGGTCGCCGCGACCTGTTCTTGCGCCTGGGCAGATAGATTGGCCTGCGCGGGTGTCGCCACATAGACAGCATCCCACTCTGCACCCAAGCGTTGGGCCAGACGTCTCCCGGCACGCACCAGCCTCTCACCCAGGGGGCTGGTGCTTATCGAAACCAAGAGGCGATCCGTGGTAGGCCAGGGGCCGGCGATGGCGTTTGTCTGCATATAGGCGCGCATCTGCTCGTCCACACGATCCGCCGTTCGCCGCAGCGCCAATTCTCGAAGCGCATTGAGATTGCCGGGGCGGAAGAATTTTTGAAGCGCCTGGCGTGCTTGCGCGGGGATGTCGACCTTGCCTTCCTCCAGTCGCCGCAGCAATTCGGGGATGGGCAAGTCAATCAGTTCGAGATCGTCAGCGGTGTCGAGGATACGGTCAGGAACAGTCTCGCGCTCCTCTGTCCCGGTGATTTGAGCAACAATATCATTGAGGCTGGTAAGATGTTGAATATTGAGGGTGGTATAGACATCGATCCCCGCGTCCAGCAGTTCTTCGACATCTTGGTAGCGTTTGGGGTGTCGAGCGCCCGGTGCGTTGCTGTGTGCAAGATCATCCACCAACGCTAACTGCGGATGCCGTGACAGCACCGCGTCCAGGTCCAGTTCGCTCAGGATGACGCCATGATAGTCTGTGAGATGGCGAGGGATGATCTCCAGCCCTTCCAACAAGGGTTCCGTCTCTGCGCGACCGTGGGTTTCAACAGAGGCGATCACGACGTCCACACCATCCGCTTGGCGTTGGCGCGCCGCGTCGAGCATGGCATAGGTCTTGCCAACCCCAGCCACATAGCCCAAAAAGATCTTAAGTTTGCCTCGCCGCTGTTGGGCTTCTTGTTGTTGCACGGCAGCAAAAAAAATACCTGAGCCATCCCCGTTATCGTCAAAGGATACAGGAGAGCCATGAGAAGCGCAAACAAGAGCAGGAACACAAGGGGGGAGGGAAGCAGGGATTGGATAGCTGGCATACGTTTGTCATCCTTCGCAGCGAGGTCGCCCAGGGCCAAAGCCGCAGGGCTACCAAACAACGCCCCCTGAAGGGGACTCCGCGGGCTACTAGTCGTGACCACCCTCCCGGAAGCTCGGAAGCTTCCGGGAGGGTAAACGCCGGGAGGGTTCATGCCACGATACTTTGTTTACCGTCCGGCGACTGATGCAGTACATGATTTACGATATTAGCCAAACCAATGCGGCTTGAAGAGGACAATTAACAGATAGCCAAAGAGGATAACGGATACCAATGTGCTGAAGATATTCAGGAAACCCATCTCACGCCTCCATCAGTTTATGAAAGAGCCCAATCAAGCCAACGCCGGCTGTAATCAGTGCTTCTAGGATCAGTCTAGGCGTTTTTGGGTCAAGGTGGGGTCTATAAGCGGCGTGGAGGGGACAAGAAATCATCAAGAGAGAATCAGGGCATACGAAAACGGCTGCACCCATATGGGTGCAGCCGCAAATTCATCTGGTCGTGTGATTGGTCGCGCTAAAAATTGTTTACGCAGGCGTGGTCGGCGGTTGGTTCGTGGGAGCGTCGGCTAGGAGTGTTGTCTCTGCGAACGCGCTTTGCCCAACAGGTGGACGCCGGTCCAGAAGTTGATCGACATGCAGCCAAAGGACGCGTGAATAGCGAAAGACCCAGGGCCAGAGCACCACCAACTCGACGGTGACAATTGTGGTAAACCAGAAGGTCGAAACCTGCTGAAAATAGAGATAGAGCATGGTGGGCGCAAGGATGACGAACCCAATGCAGTAGGCGAAGAACATGGCATTGAGAAAGTAGCCTGTCTCGCGCTCATAATGGATGCCACAGTGTGGGCAGTCGGGATAGATACGCAGCAGCGATTGGAAGACTCGCCCTTGTAGACAAACCGGGCAGCGACAGAGAAGAATTGCCAATAAGCGATTGTTTTGCATGATGAGAACCTAGATTGAACCTC
Organism: Caldilineaceae bacterium; assembly: GCA_020846635.1. Classification (GTDB taxonomy): domain Bacteria; phylum Chloroflexota; class Anaerolineae; order Caldilineales; family Caldilineaceae; genus QEUY01. Next base: position 65,779 of record JADLDO010000039.1, on the reverse strand, counting down.
GTTGAACCAGTAAGACAGATCAGCCAATGGAGAGGCTAGATAACATTGTAAGAGTACATTACTAGACTATATTGCTAGACTACATGACAAGGATAGGATGCCACAATTCAACCTATAGCTTACCATACGCTTCATTTTTGTGCTGTATCGCCACATCCAAATAGCCTATGCACCAGCTTCCTGGGAGACTCGAACTCCCAGGAAGCTGGTGCATCACTCGACGATGACACGATTTCTTTGCTACTTCTTCGCTACCGCAATCGTGACCTGGCTGTCGCCTAGCTCGAAACTCGCCTGCGGCAAGTGGGCGGGGATTTCGCTGCCTTGTCCTGGGTGGATTTGCACCAGATCTACGGTAAGCGTCTCGTCGCGCACATAGGGGCCAAAGTGGGCAAGTACTTCATGCAGCAGCCCATCGCCGTTGCTTGCATCGTCGCCCACCGCGCTATCCGCCACGTAGGTGACGATGCGGTCGCTGATGGCGAGGGCGGCATCCTTGCGTAACTGCTGGATACGGCGCACCAACTCGCGCGCATAGCCCTCTTGCTCCAGGGCTGCATCGACCTCCGTTGTCACAGCCACAAGATAGCCACCGGCCTCCGCCACGCTGAAGCCCTGGCGCGGCGTCGAGCGCACCTCGACATCTTCAGGAGAGACAAGATAGCTCTCGCCCTCGGCCTCGATCTCGACGCTTTCCCCTGCCTGCAAACGGCTGGCAAGGGTGAATTGATCGAGTTGGCTGATCGCCTGGCGGATCTTCGGATAGCCCTTGCCATATTTCTGCCCCAACTGCTTGGGATAGGGGAAGACCGAGACATCGACCAAGTCCCCTGCGGCATCGGTGAAATCCAGGGTCTTGACATTCAACTCATCCAGCACAAATTGCTGGAGACGCAGCAAACCGGCGCGTTCCTCGGCGGTGCGGGTGCGTACCACCACCTGCGCCAGCGGTTGGCGCACCTTGAGATTCGCTAACTGGCGCGCAGCGTGGCCCAGGCTTGTGACCCGCTGCACCAACTCCATGTCTACATTGAGCTGCTCGTCGATGTGCGCTGTATTGACTTCGGGCCAACGGCTGAGATGCACACTGCCGGGCGCGCCCGCATCCACCTTGACGACCAGGTTCTGGTAGATCTCCTCGCTGATGAAGGGGGTAGCCGGGGCCAGCAATTGGCTCAACGTGACCAACACCTCATGCAGCGTTGCCAGGGCTTCGGGATCGCCCTCCCAGAAGCGGCGGCGGCTCAGCCGCACATACCAGTTGCTCAGATTCTCCACGAAGGTTCCCAACGGGCGCGTATAGCCAGGAACGTCATAGCTCTCCATCGCCGTAGTCGTTTCGCGCACCAGCATATGCAACTCAGAAAGCACCCAGCGGTCGAGCAGGTTGCTGGGGGTGGGACGCTGGGCGAACTCCAGGCTGGGTGTCCAGTCGGAAAGATTAGCGTAGGTCACAAAGAAGCTGTAGGTGTTCCAGAGCGTGTTCATGAACTTACGCACAGTTTCGCCGACCAGGTTGATGCTAAAGCGGCGGCTGTTGCCTGGAGGCCCGGCGGTGTACATATTCCAGCGCGTGGCATCGGCCCCGTGGACATTAAAGACATCCCACGGGTTGACCACGTTGCCCTTTGACTTGCTCATCTTGGAGCCGTCTTCAGCCAGGATGTGACCGAGACAGATGACATTCTTGAAGGCGACGCGGTCAAAGAGCAAGGTGCTGATCGCATGCAGTGTATAGAACCAGCCGCGTGTCTGGTCGATGGCTTCACAGATGTAGTCGGCCTGCTTCTGGCGCTCCCATTCGGCCTGATGCTCAAAGGGATAGTGCCATTGGGCGATGGGCATCGAGCCGCTGTCGAACCAGACATCGGCGACCTCGTTGACGCGGCGCATTGTGCCGCCATCGGGCGCGGCCCAAGTGAGCTTATCGACATAAGGCCGGTGCAGGTCTACATCTTCCAACTTGCGCCCCACCTTCTGCTCAAGTTCGGCGATGCTGCCCACACATTCCATATGCGTAGAACCGGGCTTGTCACTCTTCCAGATGGGGAGAGGAGTACCCCAATAACGGTCGCGACCTAGCGCCCAATCGACATTGTTCTCCAGCCAGTTGCCAAAGCGCCCGTTGCGGATATGCTCAGGATACCAGTTGATCTCCTCATTGAGCGCAACCAGGCGATCTTTATAGGCGCTGGTGCGGATATACCAGGTCTCTTTGGCAACATAGAGCAGCGGCGAATCACAGCGCCAGCAGAAGGGATAGGTATGCTCAATCGTCCCTGCCTTATAGAGCAGCCCGCGGCTTGCTAGCTCTTGCTCGATGGCCGGGTCAGCCTCCTTGACAAAGACCCCCGCCCAGGGTGTGACTTCCGGCTTAAACTTGCCTGCTGCGTCCACGGTCATCAGCAAGGGCAGGTTGTTGCGGCGACCTACCTCGATATCTTCGGCACCAAAGGCGGGCGCGATGTGGACAATGCCTGTGCCGTCTTCGGTACTTACATAGTCCGCAGCCACCACATAGGCGTAATCCTGCTCGACGGGATAGAAGCGGTAGAGCGGCTCATAATGGAGGCCCACCAAGTCGCGGCCCTTCATGCGCGCCACGACTTCGTAGCCAGGGTTCAACACGCTCTCAGCCAGAGCCGCAGCCAGGGTCAAGAGGTCGCCGTTCTGCTCGCGCACCTGCACATAGTCTACGTCCGCACCCACTGCCAGCGCCACATTGCCGGGCAGCGTCCACGGTGTGGTTGTCCATGCCAGCAGGTAAGTCCCAGGTTCACCCTTGACGGCAAACTTCACATAGACGCTGGGATCGACCGTCCCTTCCTTATAGCCCAACGACAGCTCATGGCTGCTCAAGGGCGTGCCGCAGCGGGGGCAATAGGGCACGACCTTATAGCCCTGGTAGAGCAGGTTCTTGTTCCAGAACTGCTGGAAGATCCACCAGAGCGACTCGATGTATTCGTTCTTGAAGGTCACATAGGCGTTTTCGAGATCAACCCAAAAGGCCATGCGCTCGGTGTTGCGCTCCCACTCACCGATATATTCTTGGGCTGAGGCGCGGCAGAGGCGGTTGAATTCCTCGATGCCAAACGCCTCGATCTGCTGCTTGCCGGAGAGACCCAGCTTCTTCTCTACTTCGATCTCCACGGGCAGCCCGTGGGTATCCCAGCCACCGCGCCGCTGGACATAGTAGCCCTGCATGGTCTTGTAGCGCGGGAAGATGTCTTTGAAGGCGCGCGCCAAGACATGATGGATGCCAGGACGGCCATTGGCAGTGGGCGGCCCTTCGTAGAAGACATACTCCGGCCCGCCCTGACGCTCGGCCATGCTGCGCTGGAAAACATTCTGATCGCGCCAGAGTTGCAGGATCTTCTCCTCCATCTCCGGGTACTTCACGGATGGCTTGACATCCTTAAAGTGACTTGTATGTACTGGTTTCTGTTCTACCATTGGCTCTGTCATTTGCTACCCCTTTACCTCACTCCCCCAACTCAATGTAGACCCTTTTATTGATCGCACCCTTGCTCTTGTAATCCACGACCCTAATTATGCCCACCTCCTGCGAATTGCGGACATGCGTTCCGCCATCCGCCTGTAGGTCCAGTCCCACCAATTCAACCGTACGCACCTCTGCAATGCCTTCCGGCAGCAGATTGATCTTGGTGCGAATCAGATCCGGTATCTGGAATGCCTCTGCGCGCGGCAAGGATTGGTCGCGCACTGGATGTGCGGCGGCGACCTCGGCGTTGCACTTAGCCTCGATCTCACTGATCATGTCGCGGGTGAGCGAAGCAAACTCGAAGTCCATGCGCCCGCTGCCAGGGTCCATGTTGCCGCCGGTGACGCTCGCGCCATAGTCGCGCCAGACGACGCCACAGAGGATGTGCATGGCTGTGTGCGTACGCATGAGCGCATAGCGACGCGCCCAATCTAGCTGCCCCTGCACGCGGCTGCCCACGGTCAGCGTGGGTACTTCTTGCGTCAGACTATGCCAAATCTGCCCGCCCTCTTTGCCGGCCTTGAGCACCGGATAGGGGGTGCCGTCGAAGGTCAACTCGCCTTGATCGTGCGGCTGTCCTCCGCCACCAGGATAAAAGGCGGTGCGGTCGAGGGCCACGCGTGTCTTACCGTCTTGGCTTTCCACTGCAACGACAACCGCGTCAAAGTTTTGGCAATAGGCATCCTGATAATAAAGCAATTCCGTCATGATTCCCCCTTGAATGACCCGCTGAATCAAGCGGCGTGCTGCATCGCCGACAGGTGGGAACAACAAAAAGCCCGCCCCCAAACGGGGACGGGCTCAAGAGTCCGCGGTACCACCCCGGTTCTCGACCAGAATGATCTGGTGCGAGCACCTTGTTGTCGAGCCAGCGAGAAATTTTTCCGCTGAGTCCACAGTGATGATAACGGGTCACAATCCCGGCGGTGTCTACTGGGGCGCACATGCTGTGGCCTGTTGGGACCGCTGCTCCGGAGGGATTTTCGATACGGGCGGGACAACCTGGCTTCCACCCTCCCAGGCTCGCTGTAGACCCTACCTGTGTCTACTCGTCTCCATCACTGCAATTGCTATAAATGTATCGTTTCCAATCTAGCATGATGTCGGGTTATTGTCAAGATATTGCCGGAGTTTTGTTTCGACAGATCATAACGTGGAATATGACGGTCAGTGTAATCAACCCTGCTTCATGCAAACTAGAAACTGTTCATACACTGGACGACGAAATATGCTATGCTTAGGGTACGTATGGCTACAGACAGTATGGAGCCAACCCGCAAAGATTTGTATAGCAAAAAGTTATTTCGCAAAGAATTTATAGCAAGATTCAATCCACTAAAGAAACCTAATGGGATCAATCACGCTCGAACTAATCATCCTTATCTTGCTTATTATTTTCAATGGCCTCTTGTCTATGTCGGAATTGGCTGTCATCTCGGCGCGCAAGGCGCGGTTGCAACAGATGGCCGACGAGGGCAGCACAGGCGCGGCCAAAGCGCTGGCATTGGCCGCGTCGCCGGGACAGTTTCTCTCAACAGTACAGATTGGCATCACGCTTGTGGGCATCTTGGCGGGTGCCTTTGGCGGGGCCACGATTGCGCGCTGGCTGGGCGCACAACTGGCGAATGTTCCTGGTCTTGCCAACTATGCCGATCCGATCTCGGTGGGCATTGTTGTGCTGCTGACGACCTATCTCTCGCTGGTCATCGGTGAACTTGTCCCCAAGCAGTTGGCGCTGCGTAATGCAGAAGGGGTTGCCGCGCGGGTGGCAGGGTTTTTGACCGGGCTGGCAAGCGTGACGCGCCCCCTTGTACACATACTCAACGCGTCCACCGAGGGAATACTGCGGCTCATGCAGATCAAGCCTGCGGAGGGACCTGATGTAACGGAAGAAGAAGTGCGGCTGATGTTGGCCCAGGCCACAGCGCAGGGTATCTTTGAACCGATGGAAGAAGAAATGGTCGATCAGGTCTTCCGTTTGGCCGACCGCAAAGTCGGCGCGCTGCTCGTCCCACGTACCGAGATAGATTGGTTGGACATCAACGCCTCTCCCGACACGCTGCGCGAGGAGGTCATCGACAGTGGTCACTCTCGTTATCCTGTGGCCGAGGGAGAATTGGACAAAATTTTGGGTGTGGTGATGGCAAAAGATCTGTTGGCGCAAAGCTTGTCGGGCCAACCAGTCAATCTACGGGCCATTTTGCGCCCCGCGCTCTTTGTGCCGGAAAGCACGCCCGCGTTGAAGGTGGTAGAGCGTTTCAAGCAAACCGCCAGCCAACTGGCGATTGTGATCGATGAATATGGCGGGGTGGAAGGGCTGGTGACCAGCGGCGATATTATGTCGTCGATTGTGGGCGATATCCCAGAGCCGGACGAGGAATACGAGTCGGGCGCCATTCAGCGCGAGGATGGCACCTGGTTGATCGACGGCATGTATTCGATTGAGGAATTTCAAGAACTCTTTGATATTGACACGCTGCCCGAAGCGAATGAGGGGTATTATCAGACCGTAGGCGGCTTTGTCATGGCGAGTTTGGGCCAGGTTCCCGAACCGGGCGACCATTTCCATTGGGCCGGGCTGCGGCTGGAGGTGATGGATATGGACGGGCGGCGGGTAGACAAGGTGCTGGTATCCCGCTTGCCGGAGGATACCCTGGAAGAAGCCTGATCAGGACTTTCCACCAGGGCATACCTACTATTATCTGGCGAAACGATTGGTGTAAGTAACGGATGTACCGCAGTGGCGAGGCCGCCCAGGGCTAAAGCCGCAGGGCTAGTAAACAACGCCCCCTAAACGGGGCTTTAGAAGCAGATCGCGGAGTCCCCTTCAGGGGGCGTTGCTACGTAGCCGCGCCCAGAGGGCTCCCGTTTTAGCCTCCGGCGACTGATGTGATACTTGCCACTCCTTGCCTATTGGCGCTCTCCTCACTCCAGGGTGAAGGTGATCGTGTAGTTTGTACTAGGCGTATGGTCAGCTTTGGTCAATGTCACAAGATAATACCCCGGTTCAGGCAGGGTCAATTGCTGTCCAATTGTATAGCCATCCGACACAGTCATCATCTCTGGAATCCATTGATTGCCGGAGGGGCTCTCAATCGTCATACTGAGCGGCGTTCCGTCACTCGTGGCGTCCACGGTCAACGTCCGCCCCGCATTGGCCGAAACCAAATACTGTTGGATGCCGGGGCCGCTGGGCATCAACCCACTGCGTTCCGCCGCGGTTCCGTCAGCTTCAAAGAAGACACGATCTACCGGGCCAGGCTGCGGCGTCGGGGGTTGCACCACGTTAGCGTCAATGGTAAACGCCACATCATAGCTTGCCTCCGGCGCATCCGGCGTCGAAAGCACGACAAGATAATCTCCATGCGCTGGCACCGGTACCTGTGCCACAACAATATAGGCACCAGCGGCTTGCGCTTCACCTGCCCAACTTTCGCCACCTGGGGCGTATACAGTTATGCTGATGGGCGCATCGGTGCTTACAGTCTGTATATGAAGCAACTGGCCTGCACTGGCAGAGAGCGCATATTGCTTTTCTTCACCCGCGGCGAGCGTGCCGCTCAACGTGGCCGAATTTGCGCCACCCTCAAAGGCAACTCGCTCCGCTTGCACGATGCCTCCCTCATCCGGCGCAGCCGCGGCAGAGGGTGTTTCTGGAACCGGCGTCTCCGATACTGGTGCTTCTGATTCCGGTGTTTCCGATCCTGCTATCGCCTCTGGAGTCGCCGCAGGTCGCATGACCCCGGTACATCCGCTGAGCAGGAGGAGCGTCACCACACAGGCCAAGAGAAACTGCAAACGGTTGGCCGTTTTCATCATATTCACGTCAAGCTTTCCTTCCTTGTGCAAACAATGTTTGCGCGAACCGTACAGAACTACCGCAAAAACCAGCCCTATCAAGTTCCAACAACTGGGCTGTCAATCACCACGCAGCTTCTTGTCAGTAGGTCGTAGAGCGTTTGATTCCTCTGACTGACCCACACGCTTATGAGGTTTGCCCCGACGAGTAACCAAACCAGGGCAAAGCCTGCGCTGATCAGAGGCTCTAGCTCTGGTTGGGCAAAGCGCAGTTGCCAGATCAGCGTGTGGGAGAGTTCCCAGGGGACAAACTTGAGCAGCGTGCGGCCTAACGAACGGGCGAAGCTGAGGCGAGCGCCATCGCTGCCCACGACCCGCAGCCCCATTTTGCGCTTGCCCCAGGTTGCCTGCTGTGGAGAAGATTCGAACAGGGCGAAATAGAGCGTGATGGGCAGCGTCACCAGCAGGAAGCTGATGAGTTGACCACGAATCCGGCTGCCAAAGAGCATTTGGGCAAGGTCGGGCAAGGCCCAGTTCATCCCCACGCCCAGCGCTACCAGCAGAATGAGATAGCCCGCAATGAGGATGTAGTCAAGCGCAAAGGCCTTGATGCGCTGCCAGAGCGTTGCGGGCAAAGCCGCAAAAGCGTTCATAGCGCCGGCAGTGGGACGCTCTGCATATCGGCTTCCACTTGCACCCAAATGGACGAGCCTGGGACATCCCAGCCGACCATTACCCCCTCGGCAACGATTGCGCCCGACACAATGGTATCCAGCGTCTCGTTGAGTTCATAGAGAATGACAACAGGCTCGCCGCCCATCGGTGACTCCTGCCCGTAAAGCAGCGCATTGCCAAGTATCTTCGTCTCCTCAATCCAGAGCGCGCTGTGTGGCACTGCCCCATACCACTCCTCATCCGAAAGAGACGAGTCGAACGCAAGCGGGATGGTTTCTCTGTCTTCAAGAGACTGATCGACAGTGGCGCGCAGTAACTCCGGTTCGGGTTGCACACCAAACGTTGAAAGTAGTATATGGCTGCCATCGGGTGACCAGACCGGCTTATCCTCGATGCTGCCTGTGCCTGCCCGGTCAAAGTCTGACAGCATTGTTTCCTCGCCACTGGCAATATCTACAACATAAAGCCCTGGCTGCCCACCTACCTTATAGTTGCTTTCACGAGTGAAGGCCACTTGCTCGCCTGTGGGGGAAACACTAAAGGTGAAGGCAGCATCGGACGCCAACAGCTTATCTTCCCCTTCCGGTGTGCGCCAGCGCAGCTCATAGGTTGTATCCGTGGCAAGCACATAGACAAGGTGTTCGCCATCCGGCGCCCATTCGGCCTCGACAATGACCTCCTCTTGGAAGATCGGCTCTGCCTGCTCGCTTTTTACGTTGTAAGCCCAGAGGTCGGTGACAGAGAGCTGTCCTGGCCCGCCCCCTTGTGTTGGGAAAAGAGTGCCATAGAGGATGCGATCCGTTGCGGGAGCATAATCGTAATAGACCCCGATATTGATAGGGATTTCGACGAGGGTCGCCTGCCCATTCTCAAAGGCCCATAGCTGATTGCCGCCACAGCCAAAACAGTGCCAGACAAAGTCCTGTGACACGCCCGCAGAAACGAGTGGGTCTGCTGCTGCCTCCGGTTCGGGTGTGCTTGTTGCAGATGGAGGCGTCTCCTCCTGTTCTGCTCCTACTGTGGGGCTAGGAGCCGAGGCAGCCTCAGACTTGACGAAGTGGAGCATCCCTTGCCCGCCATCGTAATAGATCGTTAGCTCATCCTCTGTCAGCACAAACTCGTCCACGGTTTGTAGCGCCGTGAAATAGCGCGTCTCTTGATCCATCAGGGCGCTGTCCACACAAGCAACCAGCGTGCTAACCATCTCGCCGAAGGAGAGTGCGCTGTGCTGCGCCTGATAGGTGCCACCATAGGAATTACAGCCGCCATTACCTGTGGCTTGACCATCGCTGGTAAATTCCAGGGTAATGGGCTTTTCACCCACAACGGGCGTTTCTGCGCCTGCTTTGCCAAAAGCGGTGAGTGTCCATTGTGTACCGGCTAAGGGATTCTCGCTGCTGCTCTCGGGTCGCAGCGGAGAAATGGGCGCGCTCGGTGCTGTATCCCCTGGCTGGAGCGGCGTACAGGCTGCTAACAGAAGCGTGCAGATCAATAGAAGTTTAGCAAAATTCATGGGACGTTACCTCCAACTATCAGATGCGAGTTTCAGAGGGGGTCTCGTTGCGATCGTCCATCCATTGCAGGATTGTGTTGCCCTCCATACCCCTAGGGGACGCAATGGAGCGGGGATATGTTCCCCCTGCCTGGTATTTGGGCCGGTATGTGGCTATGATTCTGACCTTGCGCTACGTATCAAAAGAAAAATGCGTGTTACGCCATTGATTGCGCCCAGCACCGTCCCCAGACCGAGCCAAATGAAAAGATCCGGCATGGAGCGAAAGAGCTGTGCATAGCTAAATGCCCGGCCTGACGAGGCTGTGACCAGTGACGGCAGCCCTAACAAGATCAGCACGGGCGTAAAGGTGCCGGTGAGCCCTAGCAGGAGCCGCCATGCGGGCAGTGCCTGCGCCTTTTGTCGCCAGCGGGGCAGGCGCAGCAGGCTGCGAATTGCCAGGGCCGCGCCAATGAGCGTCGCAAGGCCAACCAATGCGCCCACAATGCGGAGGCTCATTCCCCCGGTTGTTGGCTGCGTGCCGGTGAGCAGCGCGACCAGGCCACTTTTGATCTGTGGCGCGGCGAGGGAGTTAGAGGCCAGCGAACTGGTGTTGTAGAGCAGGAGAAGGCCATCACCCGTTTCGGGCAAAAGAGCCATATCAGCATAGAAGACTGAGAGAACGCCGTTATGTTCAAGGATGCGCGTGCTGCCTGTGGTACTTTCTGCTGTGGTTTCTGGTGGAGGCGCAAACCAGCCCATTGCATAGGTACTATCCAGGCTTTGGGGCGCGGTGTGCATCAGCGCGATGCTGGATGGCGCGACGATGCTCTCCCCTGCAAAACGCCCACCATTGTTTTGCATGATCAGGTAGTTTGCCATGTCTTCAGCGGTCGAGATCACGCCGCCGCTTCCCCCCAGGAAGCCTGACATCTCCTGGGTCGCAATGGGAATGCCAAAGGCCATGACATGCCCCTGGGCCAGGTTCTCGGCGCGCTGCATCACTTCGTCTGAGGTAATAACGTTGAAGGTATGGGTCATCCGCAACGGCGCGAAGATATGCGTCTGCAGATAGGCAGAGAATGGCTCTCCACTGACAACCTCGACCACACGCGCCAGAAGTTGATAGTTGGGATTGAAGTAATGGAATTCAGTGCCCGGCGCTGCCACCGGGCGCGCTTTGCTCAGACTCGATAGCAGTTGCTCGAATGTCGTGGGCTGTGGGAGCCGTCCTTCGGGGTAGCCGGTATCGGCTAAGCCGCTGGTCTGGTTGAGTAGGTGACGGATGGTGATTTGGCGTGCCACCGTGGCGTCGGTGAGCGTGAATTGCGGCAGGTACTCCTGCACAGGGGTATCCAGGTCGATCTGACCCGCTTCCACAAGCTGCATGATCGCCACTGCCGTAAACGACTTGCTGAGGGACGCGATGAAAAACTGTGTCTGCAGCGTCATTGGCTGGCCTGCGCGGGCAGTGCCATAGCCGCGCAGATGCACGACCTGATTGCCATGCGTAATCGCCAATGCTAGCCCTGGCAGGTTATGGCGATCCATCTGCTCGGCAACAAAGCGGTCAATCTCGCTCATATCAAGCGCACCCTGAGCCGCAGCAGCAGCTATGCCTTTCTTATGCATGAACATCACCACAAATCCGATCATCAAAAATAGAAAAAGCCGGAGCGATGGTTTTGTTTGCATCTGATTGCATTTTGCTCTTCTTGGGGATAATGACAGGACTCTCAAGGGTGGCTTTGCGCTGAGTACGTCCAGCTTGCCCACCCTTGAGAGTCCTGTCTGATTGCAAATATCGGTTAGGCGAATGCCCTGTTAAGCGTTTGGCCCTCGCCTACTGGCTAGGCGTAGCTGCGTGGTCTGCGGGTGAACATGGCGATGATGGCGGCGAAGAGGGCTGAGCCGATGATCGCCCAGATAATCGGGAAGGGCTGCCCTCCCACATTGACCATCAGCAACTCCGGCAGGCCCATTGCACGCGCCAGCCACGTACCCAACAGCGCCCCGATGAAGCCGACGATTGTGGTAATCACCATACCTCCCAGTGAATAGCCGGCAATCGCCTGGCCGAGAGCGCCACAAATGGCCGCAATCACTACCAAGATGATAAACTCCAGAATCCCCATAGCGCTATCCTCCATTCTGATAGGTATTTATTGCGCGCAGTGATTTAATCTTGACGGGGCAGCTTATGCCAGTCGTCCACGGGAAGCTTTACTTCATAGTGTGCGGCGGCTTCGCGCAGGTTGGCAAAAGCCTGATCCCGGTCGGCGTCCGTTGCATCCTCTACCTTCCAAAATTGTGCAATCGCCCATTCCACATGCTCGGCGTCGGTGAGCGCCAACTCACGATGTTTTGGATAGGCAAAGACGGTTGTAGGCAGCATCGCAAGCTCATCATCGCTCATGACACCGTGTGACGTGGAAGGCAGCCAGGTAACCCCGGACTCCACATTGGGTTCTTCGCGCCAAGACGAGGTGGTGCGCTCCTCATGCATCTCTAATTTTTCCTTGATCTTCGGTTCCTTTTCCTGCGCCATCATCTTTCCTCTTCCGTATTGTGCCTTTATGATATGTTCATGAAGGGTGACGCCGGTCGGGGGAACCGGCGGGACGGCTAGACGCCTCTCGGCATCAAGCTCGCTCGCGGTGTCACCTGCGTAAATGCGTAGACCATCGCGCTGCGCCGGTGGGACCACGCATCCGTAACGTCGGCGTGCAGGCTCAGACCGCAACGATAAGCGTGGTGTACGAATGACCAGGATTGGCGCACTTGCCACCACGCCGCCATCCAATTCATCATACGCGTAACTCCTTACTGTCAACAGATTGCGTTATGCGGGGGCCACACAGTTGCCTATGTTTCTAGCCTCCACACATGCATAGTATGAACAACAATAGGTCGGTTGGCTATCGATCAGGGTACGAAAATGGGGTACAGACAGGGGTAGAAATGGCGAAACGCGTTGAACTGTATGATGCGGTCGTGGTGGGGAGCGGGCCGAACGGTTTGGCCGCGGCGATTACGCTGGCGCGCGCGGGCCAACGCGTGTTGGTGATAGAAGGCCGCCCAACAGTGGGTGGGGGCATGCGTACGCATGAATTGACCGAAGCTGGTTTCCATCACGATATTTGCTCCGCGGTCCACCCGCTGGGCCTCGGCTCCCCCTTCTTTCGCCAACTCAACCTTGCACGCTATGGCTTGACCTGGATTCAACCGCCGCTGCCCGTAGCGCATCCTTTGGATCATCAACCGGCGATGGGGTTGGAGCGCAACCTGGAGCGCATGGTGGCAGGGCTGGACGGCTTTGATGGCGACCAATGGCGGCGGCTCATGGCGGGGCCGGTTGGCGATTGGCCGCAGTTGGCTGCGATGCTCTTGGCTCCGTGGCCGCGGCCTACAGACCCGCTGGCACTGGCCCGTTTCGGTCTGGGCGCAATTTGGCCCGCGCAATTCCTGGCGCAAAAGTGGTTTCGGGGCGCAGGCGCGCAGGCGCTCTTTGCCGGGCTGGCAGCCCATTCGATGCAGCCGTTACATTGGCCGTTGACGGCATCTTTTGCGCTGGTGCTGGCATTGTTGGCGCATGCTGTGGGCTGGCCCATCCCGCGCGGCGGCTCACAGGCGATTGCCGATGCGATGGCGGCCTACTTGCGCGATCTTGGCGGGGAGATTGTCACGGATCAATGGGTACACCGGCTGGCGGATTTGCCCCCGGCGCGCGCAATCCTGCTGGATGTGACGCCGCGCCAGTTTATCCAAATGGCTGGCGACCGGCTGCCCTCCGGCTATCGTCATCAGCTTTTGGCCTATCGTTATGGCGTGGGGGTCTGCAAGGTCGATTACGCCCTCTCCGCACCTGTGCCCTGGCGCGATCCTGTGTGCCGCCAGGCGGGGACCGTCCATCTGGGCGGAACGTTGTCGGAGATTGCGCGCGGCGAAGCGATGGTCTGGCAAGGGCAACATGCGCCACACCCCTATGTGTTGCTCTGCCAGCCGAGCCTCTTTGATGCGACGCGCGCGCCCGCGGGCAAACATACGTTGTGGGCCTATTGCCATGTGCCTCATGGCTCTTTCCTCGATGTGAGTGACACGATTGAGGCGCAGATTGAACGTTTTGCGCCTGGCTTTCGCGACTGCGTGATCGCCAAGCGCGTCCACACCGCAGTAGATATGGCTGCCTATAATCCCAACTATATTGGCGGCGACATCAATGGGGGTGTGCAGGATTGGCGGCAACTGTGGACGCGTCCCACGCTGCGCCGTACTCCCTATAGCACGCCGCTGCCCAACGTCTATCTCTGTTCGTCGTCCACACCACCGGGCGGCGGCGTGCATGGGATGTGTGGTTTTTATGCGGCGCGCGCGCTGCTGGCGCATGGGGAAATGGCGTGAACGCGCACAGGCACAAATACGCTGATTGCGTGACTGTGGCGCATGGGTTACAATGGCAGCGCCTGCCGCAACTGGGCGGGTACCGTTATGTCTTTCCCGTGGATTGCACTCTTTGCCTCCATAGACTTATCCTCAACCTGGTCTAGCCGCGGGAATACCAACCTGGAGCAATTAAATCCCTATGAGACGGCCTGCGTTCCACCTGCTGCTCTTGGTAGTTGTCGCTCTGGCAACCTTGCTCGTGCCAGGTGTACAACCTTTGTCCGCACAACAGCCTCAAGATTCGCCCCTTGAACAAACGCTGACGCCTGCGTTTGTGCCGGGTCAACTGATCATTCGCTTTCAACCCGAACTGACGTCAGAGGAGATCCAGGCCTTTTACCAAGAGTATGGCCTAACCGAGATGGACGATCTGGACCCGGCACCCGCCGACAAGGATCGCCCGCTGAAGCTGGCCTTTGTGCCGGTGGATGTCGATCAAGGGCTGATCGACACGCTGGAGCGCGATGAACGCGTGGTCTATGCGGAGCCGAACTTTATCCTCCAGATCAGCCAAACGCCCAGCAAAGCGCCCAATGATCCTGACTTCAGCAAGCAGTGGGGGCTGCAAAACAGCGGTCAAACAGGTGGCACTGCCGGGGCGGACATCTCTGCCGTCGAGGGCTGGGATGTGACGACAGGCTCAAGCGATGTGGTCGTGGCGATCATTGATACCGGCGTGGACTATACGCATGAGGACCTCGGCTCCAATATGTGGGTCAACAAGGCCGAATGTCCAGAGGGCTATGGCAAGTGTGAAGCCGATGGCGTGGACGATGATAACAACGGCTATGCAGATGACTTCTATGGCATCAATGCGGTTGCCGGCACTGGCGACCCGATGGACGACTATGGGCATGGTACCCATGTTGCAGGCATACTCGGCGCACAGGGCAACAACAGCATCGGGGTTGCCGGTGTCAGCCAGGATGTCTCTATCGTTGCCTGTAAGTTTCTGAGCGCCAGCGGTGGCGGCACCGTGGCAGACGCAGTGAAATGTTTCAACTATGTAAATCAACTTAAGAACGAGCAGGGCGTCAACATTATTGCCACCAACAACAGTTGGGGCGGCACAGCACCTGCACAAGCGCTGCAAGAGGCGATGACAGGGGCCGACCAACCGCTGCATATCTGTGCTGCGGGCAACGGCAACAGCGACGCTCCCCATTATCCCGCAGCCTTTGAACTGGACAATATCATTTCGGTTGCGGCGACAGACCATAACGACCTGTATGCTGACTTTAGCAACTATGGGCTGTGGGTGGACCTGGCTGCGCCGGGCGATGCCATCTATTCGACGATCCCCACCGGCTCCTGCCCCATCTGCGATCCCTCCGGCTATGGCACCATCGGCGGCACGTCAATGGCGACCCCCTATGTAACGGGTGCAGTGGCGCTGATCGCCGCCAAGTATCCTGATTTGAGCCTGGCCCAGATCCGCCAGCGGATTATTACCGGGGTGGACCCGCTGAACGACCCGGCGAAGAACTCGCTGACCGACGGGCGTTTGAATGTCTTCAATACACTGGAAGAAGATACGGTCGCGCCTGAGCCGGTTTCCGACCTGCTGGTGACAGGGCTGCTGCTGACGCAAATGGAGTTGACCTGGACAGCCACGGGTGACGATGGTATGTCGGGAACGGCGAATATCTATGATGTGCGTTACAGCACCTCCCCGATTACGCCGGAGAATTGGGACAATGCCACGCAAGCGGTGGGTGAACCCAAGCCGCAGCCAGCCGGTTCCAAAGAGACCTTCGTAGTGGGCGGGCTGGAGTCGGATACGACCTATTATTTCGCGCTGAAAGTGGTGGACAACGTAGGCAACGCTTCGCCCATTTCCAATGTGGTCATCGGCAAGACGAGCGCAGGCACAGTTGTCTTTAGCGATGATATGGAAAACGGCACCGGTGAGTGGACAGCCATCGGCACAGATGAACTCTGGCATCTCTCCGAGCATCGGGCCAACAGCCCCACCCACGCCTGGTACTATGGCGACGAGGCGAAGCGCACCTATGACACAGGCGGGGCCAACAGCGGCACGCTGACATCGCCGCCGATTGAGTTGAGCACCAGCGCCGATGTGTTGTTGAGTTTCTATGAATGGAGCCAGTTGGAGGGCAGCCCTGCCTTTGACCGGACGCGCGTGCAGCTTTCTACCGATGAAGGCACGACCTGGACCACCGTCTTTGAGTCGCATGGCACCAACGACGAGTGGATCAAGCAGAGCGTGAGCCTGGCACCCTTCATTGGCGAGGCAAAGGTTATCCAGATTCGCTTCTGGTTTGATTCAGTGGACAATCGCTTCAATAACTTTGAAGGCTGGTATATCGATGATGTATCGGTGCTGGTGGCCGAAAAGGGCACGCCAGGGGCCGGGCCCAACCAGCCCAATCTCGTGATGCAAGAGAGTAACATTGGCCTCAGCGATCCAGAGCCGGAAGAAGGGGATGAGGTTATGGTCACCGCGGTGGTGATCAACAATGGCGGCGAAGAAGCGAACGATGTGATGGTGCAGTTTGTGGATGCCAGCCAAGAGACGGCTGTGCCGTTGGGTACACCACAAACACTCTCTAACATCAGTGTGGGCGGCAGCGCCAGCGCGCAGATCAAGATCGACGCCACCGGCAATGCGGGTTCCCACACGATTCAGGTCGTGGTTGATCCCTACAACCTGATCAGCGAGGGCAACGAGGCTGACAATGTGGCGCAGCGCACCTTTACGGTGACAGTACCCTCTGCGCCCAACCTGGTCATCGATACAAGCAACATCGCCTTCAACCCACCGGCTCCCCAGCCCGGCGACCAGGTGACGATCCATGCGGTTGTGCGTAACGATGGCGCGTTGGCCGCGCAAGATGTCGTGGTGCAAGTGCTGGATGTGACCGACAGCGCCGCGGTGGTGCCGATTGGGGCCGCGCAGACCATCGACCTGCTGCCCCCTGGCGGCGTGGCAACGGCGCAAGTGACCTATGACACTTCCAGCATGAGCGGCGACCGTAAAATTCAGGTCGTGGTTGATCCGCAAAACAGCGTGTCGGAAGTCGATGAGGATGACAACGCGGCAGAGGCCAAACTGACATTGGCAAAGGCGGCGCTGCCCAACTTATCGCTGACCGCGACCAATGTGGCTTTCCAGCCGGAGGAGCCCGCTGCGGATGAAGTTGTGACGATTGTCGCCACTGTCTTTAACGATGGTGACCAGCCCGTCGAAAATGTTCTGGTTCGCTTTGTGGACGCAACCAGCGGTGAAATCCCGATTGGCGATCCCCAGACCATTGACTTTATTCCGGCTGGCGGCAGCGGCATGGTGCAAGTGAGCTATGACACGCAAGGTCTGGCGGGCGACCGCAAGATCGAAATTAGCGTGGATCCCTATAACTTCATTGTCGAGGAGCGCGAGAGTGACAACGAGGTGCGGGCTACACTCTCGATCCAAGCGCCACCAAGCCCAAACCTGACCGTCACCACAGCCAACATTGGCAGCAGCCCGGCACAGCCTGTGCAGGGCGAGACGGTGACAGTGACGGCAGTGATTCGCAACAGCGGGGACGCTCCCGTAGGCAGCTTTACCGTCCAATTCCTTGACGTCAGCGATGGGGCGATGCTGCCGATTGGTGAACGGCAGAACATTGAGGGCATCGAAGCCGGTGGCAGCGCGCTGGCGCAGGCTCTCTATCCAACGGCAGGCCTAGAGGGGATTCGCCGGATTCAGGTGGTGGCAGACCCCAACAATTTTGTGCCCGAAGCCAACGAAACCGACAACGAGGCGACACAAAGCCTGACCATTCTGCCCGCAGCCAGGGCAAACCTGGGCATGAGCGCGGGTAATATCACTTTCAACCCGCCGATGCCCACCGAGGGCGAGTTGGTCACGATTACTGCTGTGGTACTAAACAGTGGCGCTGTGGCCGCGCAACGGGTGTTGGTGCAATTTGTCGATGTGACCAATGGAGACTTTGAGCCGATTGGTCTTGAGCAGACGATTGAGTCAGTGCCGCCGGGCGGCAGTGCGACCGTTAGCGTGCTCTATGACACCAGGGGTAAGCCGGGCAGCCGCAAGATTCAACTGCTGCTGGATTCCAACAACCTGATCGCCGAGCAGGACGAGAATGACAATGAGGCGACGAATACGCTGATCGTCAAACCGACGCCGATGGCGAACTTGGTGGTTTTGCGATCCAGCATTGGCTTTGCACCGCAAAATCCCACGGCAAACCAGCCGGTATCCGTGACGGTTACTGTGCAAAACCAGGGTGAGACGGCTGCCAATAATGTGGTGGTGCAACTGCTGGATCTGAGCGATGGTGAGGCTGTGCCGGTCGGTGATGTCGTCACCATTCCCACCATTGCGCCAGGCGGCGCGGTGGTGGTCCTGATGGGGTATGTGGCTCCGAATGAGGATGGAGAGAAAGCGAACTTGGCCCCAAGCGAGCGAACGCTGCGCGTCGTGGTCGATCCCTCCAACTTTGTGCCGGAGACCGACGAGACGGACAACCGCGCCACCGCGATCCTCACGATCCGGCCCGGCTATGCGCCCAATCTTGTTGTGTCGGCGGGTAATCTTGGTTTCTTGCCCAACGAGCCAATGGAAGGCGAAGTGGTAACGCTGACGCTCACCATTCTCAACGCCGGCAGCGCACCGGCAACCAATGTGCTGGTGCAATTTGTGGATGTAACCAATGGCGGCGCAGAGCCGATTGGGGCCAAGCAGACGATCGCGGAGATTGCTCCGGGCGCTAGCGCAACGGCTTCGGTTCTCTTTGAGACAACCGTCAAGGCGGGCGAGCGGCGTATTCGGGTTGTGGTCGATCCGCATATGATCATTGCGGAGACGGCAGAGAATGACAATGAGGCTGTGGCTGTGTTGCGTGTGGGCGCGGCCCCCTTACCGAATCTCATGGTCACAGAGGAGAATATCGGCTTCAGCCACATCGTTGCCCAGCCGGGTGACGTGGTGACTGTGACCGCGACGATTCGCAACAATGGCAACGGGCCAGCCGAGAATGTCGTGTTGCAGTTTGTGGATCCCACCAGTGGCGCGCCGATTAGCGCCAACCAGGTGATCAGCAGCATCCCCGCCGGTGGGGCCGGTTCGGCGCAGATTGCCTATGATACCCGCGGTCGTTTTGGCGAGCGCGATGTGCAGGTTGTGGTTGATCCCAACAACCTGATTGTCGAGCAGAACGAAAACGACAACCGGGCATCGGCATCCTTCCGCGTGGCGACCCCCCCGATCCCGAACCTGGTGATTCGCGCCAACCAGATTGGCTTTGATCCCGGTGAGATTGGCATGGAAGGTACTGCAACCATCTACGCCACCGTGATCAACGCGGGTGGCGCAGCCGTGGGTGAAGTGGTGGTGCATATCTTGGACGTGACTGAGGGTGGCTCCACGCCCATCGGCGATCCACAGACGATCCCCGACCTGGGGCCGGGTGACAGCGGCATGGTGCAGGTGAGTTACAACGTGCCCTCTGGAAGCAGCGACCGTAAGATTCAGGTGGTGGTCGATCCGAATAACACCATTTTTGAATCGAGCGAGAGCGATAACACGGCGACGGCAACGCTGGCGCGCAGCAAGAGCACCTTAGCGAACCTGATGATCACAGCCAACAATGTGACCTTTGCGCCTACGGTTCCGGTTGCGGGTACACCTGTGACGATTCGTGCAGTGGTGCTGAACAACGGGGCGACGGACGCGAAGGATGTGATTGTCCAATTCACCGACACGACAGGAGGCGGCAGCACACCGGTAGGGCCACAGCAGGTCATCACCCTGATTCCGGCAGGTGGCAGCGCCGTGGTGGAGATGAGCTATACGACCACCGATGAGGCGGGCAGCCGCACAATCCGCGTCGCCATTGACCCCAACAACTTCATTGCCGAGGGGCGCGAGACTGACAACACAGCCACGCTTACGCTGGAGATCCACGCACCAGACCAGCCGAACCTTGTGGTCTTGTCGGGCAATATCAACTTCAGCCCCTTGACCGCGACAGCCAATGAGCCTGTGACGGTGCGTGCCGTGATCCTCAACCACGGCGCACGCGAGGCGCGCGATGTGGTTGTGCAGTTTATGGATGTGAGCGGCGGCAGCCAATTGCCGATTGGCGTACCTCAAACATTAGCGCGGATTGCCCCCGGCAGTGCGGCGACCGCGCAGATGAGCTTTGCGCCATCGGTCGCTGGAGACTTTACGCTCCAGGTGGTCGCAGACCCCAATAACTTCATTGTGGAGTCTAACGAGCAGGATAACCGGGCGACGAAGCCGCTGGTCGTTGGCGCGCCACCCGCGCCCAATCTGGTGGCGTTGAGCAGCAATCTGGAGTTTGTGCCGAGCGCGCCCCAGGATGGTAACTTGGTGACGATCCACGCCACGGCGCTGAACAATGGCACTGCGGTTGCCACGGATGTCGTTGTACGCATCGAGGATATAACTGACGCTGGCGCTCCTGTGTTGATCGGTAAGCAGCGCCTGATTGATTCGCTGCAACCAGGCGAGGAAGCCACGGTGCAAGTGGTCTATGACACCACGGATAAGGCGGGCGAACGCACAATCCGCATGGTGGTTGACCCTGTGAATAACATTGTCGAGAGCGACGAGGGGGACAACGAAGCGATTACGGTGCTGACCGTTGCGCCGCCACCTGCCCCAAACTTGGTGGTGGGTGAAAACAATGTGCGCTTTAGCCCTGTCACGCCGAGCGATGGACAGGTAGTGACGATCACGGTGACAGTGCTGAACGATGGGCAGCGCAACGCCAATCGTGTGGAGGTGCAGGTGCAGGATGTGACCAATGGCACGCCAACACCGATCGGTGACATTCAGATTATCGGCGGCATCTCCAGCGGTGGATCGGGCGTGGCCCAAGTGACCTATGATACGACGGGCAAGGAAGGCGACCGCAAGATTCAGGTGGTCGTTGATCCCGCCAACCTGATTGCCGAGACGAATGAGGAGGATAACCAGGTTGAGGCAACGCTCACCGTAGAACCACCGGCGAAGGAGGAACCGGGCTTGCTGCCCAACCTGGTGATGACCAGCAGCAGTGTCATCATTTCACCCACACAGCCAATACCGGGCGATCTGGTGACGATGACCATCAACGTACGCAATGGGGGTACGGCTGATGCCAATGCGGTTGTTGTACGGGTCATTGATGTCACCGACAGCGAGCCTGTGCAAGTGGGCGACGATGTGATCATCGCCACCATTGCTGCCGGGGAGACGATGTCGGCGACAATGGTCTATGACACAACCGATAAGGAAGGCAACCGTATGCTAACCGTGTCGGCTGACCCGGACAATGCCATTACCGAGAGCAACGAGAATGACAATACGGCTACGGTGACGATCCCAGTGGGCGAAGGGGGTGAACCAACGGACACGCCCGAACCGACCGAGACTTCGGAGCCGACGGGTACTCCTGAACCAACGGAGACTTCGGAGCCTACCGGAACGCCGGAGCTAACGCCAACGCCGGAGCCTGGAGAAGAAACGACAAGTCTTGACCAGGTCGATCCCCGTCTGGAGCCAGCCGAGCCGGGGCTAAGCGTGCAGATGGCGGAGGACCTGAATCTGCGCGATTAGCGAGGCTAGAGCTATGAATGATTGAGTAGCAGCTAGAAAACGGGCGACCCCAGTAGAGGGTCGCCCGTTTTTGTTCGCCTTCCTGCGGCGGGGAACCGTTTTGGCGGATCGAGTGTTATTTCTACGATGCTTTGTAAGATGGGCTTTGTAGGATGGCTATGCACCCGCTCAATGAAGGATGTTTGGACAAAACCAATGCTGAAAAGGATTTCTATCGCGACCGGTCTGCTGCTTTTGCTACTTGTAGCCTATCTCTACTTTCCCTGGCCCATTCCACCTGCGGCCTCATTTGAAGTCGTTGCCCATCGCGGCGTACACCAAACGTTCCCGCTGGACAACCTGACCAATGAAACCTGTACAGGCAAGATTATCTATCCACCCTCTCATGCCTTTCTGGAGAACACCCTGCCCTCGATGCAGGAAGCATTTGCACAAGGCGCTACTGCGGTTGAACTTGACATTCACCGTACGGCAGACAATCATCTGATCGTTTTCCATGACTGGACTGTGGACTGCCGCACAGATGGCACAGGGGTGACAAATGAGCAGACGCTCGCCTATTTGCAGAGCCTGGATATTGCCTATGGCTACACGGCGGATGATGGGAAGACATTCCCTTTACGGGGGACAGGGGTGGGGATGATGCCGACTTTGGAGGAGGTGCTTAATACTTTTCCAGGCAAGCACTTTGTCATAAACAACAAGGATGGCGGCGATGAGACGGTCGAACTTCTGGCAGATTTTTTGGCGGAACGTCCGGCAGAAGATCGGGCTCGATTGTCCTATTGGGGTGTCGAGTATGCGCTGCTGCATGAAAAAGCGCCGGACGTGTCGCCCTATCTTTTCACCGCTGCTGATGTTAAAGCCTGTCTTGGTGACTATCTCTTGCGCATGTTAATGACCGGCGCACTCTCGGCGCAATGCAGGCAGAATATCATTGCCGTACCCTTTGCGATGCTCGACTCGGTGCCAGGCTGGCCGAATCTCATACTCGCCAGGGCACATCAAGCGGGCGCAAAGGTATACGTGATCGATGTGGATACGCCAGAACAGCTAGAGGCAGTTTGGGAACTGCCGCTGGATGGGATTCAAACAAACCGCATCGAGATCATCGGCCCGCTGCTAAAGGAGCGCCCATAATATAGGTATGGGACTAACACCCGCCCGAAAGCTTCTGAGCTTCCAGGCGGGTTCGTGACGACCCTACTGCCCCGTCATCCCTTCGATCTGCACCAGATATGAGGCGTACGGTATATCCTGGCGGCTTTGCACGCTAAAGGTTGCGGTTGCGCCTGGGGCGAGGTCGGCGACACTGGCTTGTCCGGGGATGACATCCAACACGGTGCCGCTCTCATCGTAGAAGGTTGCGACGACGACCAGGTTGCTCAGTTGGCCGCGGTGGTCGTTGCGAATGTCGCCTAGGATCTCCACGCCGTTTTCCTTCCGCACTTCTTCGCGGGTGATGGTGGCGCGGTCATAGGAAGTAAAGCTCAACTCATTCCAGCGCAACGTCAGTTCATAGCGGTTGACGTTGGATGGGGCATTGAGCAGTTGCAGCTTAAAAGGATTGGCTTGTGTTGGCAGTGTTTGCGGCAGGAATGTGGCCGATTCGGTTGCACCGACCAGGTTGCCGCTCGCATCGTAAAAGGTCGCGATGATAGTCACGCCGTAAACGGGCGCAGGACTGCCGTTGATCACTTCACCGACAACGGCGAGCGCGCCTCCGTCGCTATAGCTGCGATGGCTGCCCAGGAATACAGTCGATGGCAGAGTCGTGGGTGTCGGCGATGGGCCGGGCGTGGGCGTTGTCGTCGGCGTCAGTGTGGGCGTTGGCGTGGCGGATGGCGGTGAAGTCGGCGTGGGCGTCGTTGGGGTTGTCGGCGGTACTGTGCTGGTCGGGATGACTGTGCCGGTCGGTATAACCGTTTCTGTTGGAACGACTGTGCCAGTGGGAATCACTGTGCCTGTCGGGACAACCGTACTGGTAGGCGTGACGGTCGTTGTGGGTACGACTGTGCCTGTCGGAACCACGGTGTTTGTCGGCGTAACGGTGGTTGTGGGTACGGCTGTAGACGTAGGCGCAGTTGTAGTCGTCGGTACGACGGTGTTGGTCGGGACCGTGGTTTCTCCCGGCAGGGCTGTGCTTGTAGGATTGTCTGTGCTGGTGGGCATCAAGGTTGCGCTGACTGTAATGGTCGCTGTGATGGGCAGCGAACCCGTAGGAACTGTTGTGCTTGTCGCAGCCGCCGTACCATTCGGATCATCTGTGCTGGTGGGCATGAGGGTCGCCGTAACGGTGATGGTGCCGGTGATGGGCAGTGTACTCGTCGGAATCACTGTATCGGTCGGAATCCCAGTACCTGGCGCGGCAGCAGTCCCCGTGGGAGCAACCGTGTTGGTTGGCACAACTGTAGCGGTAGGCACAGTGGTACTTGTAGGCATCAGCGTGGCCGTGACCGTAATGGTCGTCGTGAGCGGCACAGTGGCGCTGGGTATCGTCGTGGCGGGTGGAAGCTCTGTCACAGTGGGTAGCGTTGTGGTGGTAACGGCAGCGGCTGCGGTGATGGGGGTGAGTTGGATGACTGTCCCTGTGATGATTGGGCCGATACCGACCTCAGTTGCTTCGGCTACCGGCTGCGCGGTAGCGCCCGTCATGGCGGCAACGGTGCCTGCTACAGAGGATTCTACTGTCGCGGCAATATCCGTCTGCATGCCGGTTGGAGACATAGGCATTTGGCTGCACCCCGCGGCTAGCATGAGGATGCCCGCAAGGCTGAAGGCAAGGAAAGCACGCATGGTCGGTTAATCCTTTCTCCGAGAGACATTTACGTCTGGATCAAGGGACACATCTGGATCAAGGGAGTGGTCTGCGGTCTTTATTGTACAACAGAGACACGATGCTTGACCAGGTATCGTGGATACCCCTCAGGATATAGCCGCGCGCATGTGTGGTGATGTTTGCGCCAGGATCTTGTGCGCTAGGTTTCTGTGGTTTGACTGGTTTTGTTCTGGCGGCGTTGTGCAACAGCAAGGGTCTCGCGGGCTGTGTGGCTGGAGATGTAGGCCAGCCAGCCGCCTAGCGAAAGATCGCCTAGCTCATTGTGTTTCGCGATTTTGGCTAATGAGATGCCTTTGCGCTCAAGCTCGTTTACGAGCGCGAGGGTGGCCGCGCGCGTGCTCTTGAATTCTGCGGCAAGTTCAGCCATGCTAAGGTCTGTGCTGGGCGCATAACCATCGTACTCGTCCATGACCAGCGGCTCGCCCAGTAGTGTACGCAGTCGCTGCGCGCCCCAACGTTCGATGCCGATGACATGGCTGGCGCGCTCACGGTTCCAGGCTGCCTCGGTGGCATTGAGCAAACGCGCGTGGGTGGTGCTTTCGTTCTTGCGCAGCCGCTGCACGAGTTCTTCATAGCTATCGCCTTTTGCACTCCACTCGACGTAGAGGCGTTGCAGGCTACCCTTCAGGGACATGAGATTGCTCCATTGTGATTACTCACTGATGTACCGCAGCCGCGAGGCCGCCCAGGGCTAAAGCCGCAGGGCTATAGGACAACGCCCCCTAAAGGGGACTTAAGACGCTGCTCGCCAAGCCCCGTTTAGGGGGCGTCGCTCATAGCCGCGCCCAAAGGGCTTCCGCTTTAGCCTCCGGCGGCTGGCGCTCAGTGTGATTACCCAGTGCAACGTACAAGCCGTTGCACTGGGTTAGACATAACGATTCGAAGACAGAGGATGTATTAGCGGACTTCTTGCGCATAGAGCGCGCTGGCAAAGGCCACGATCTCCTGTTGTGTGGGCTCGTCCGCTTGGGTACTGCCCGCGCCAGAAAAGACCATCCGCACCTCCATCGAATCGGCTACGGGCCCATCATCGTGGATGTACTCGAAGGGCGAATAGGTATCGATCCAGGTGTAGACTTGCTCTAATTCTTCTGCACTCATGCGCCGTGAGGAGATGGTCTGGGCAGTCTGGCCTTTACAGCTAGAGGCAAAGAGCTGCCCGGTGACATAGACGGTCAGGTCATCACAAAAGCCGGCAATGCCCCCTTCACGGTGCCAGGCAAAAGCCAGTCCCCACGATGCGCCAGAGCGACCCGCGGAGGCTTCTAGCGCCGCTTGGCGCGCCCATTCGGCGATCATGCGCTGCTCGGCGGGTGTGGCTTCGGTGCTGCCTGCGCCGTTAAAGGTGACAATCCCGGCGGGCGTCTCGCTTTCAAAGGGAGCATAGGTGGCGACAAAGTCCGCCAATTCGTTCTCGCGCTCGCTGGAGACTAACTTGCCACCCATGCGTACACCCATGCAGGGGCCAAAGACCACCCCATCTCGGCCAAATTGTGCCGATTGGCAGGTATCGAGCGTCTGCTGCCAGTCAATCAGCACATCGCCGATATTGGCTTCCGGCGCGGTGGCAAGCTGTACAAAGTTGCCATCGAGATTGGTGTGATATTCGTATTGCTGCCCATCGACGGATAAGATGACCAAATAGCCAGGGGTGATGACCTGGGCGCACATCATGTCGGCAGTATAGACACCCAGACAGGCATCGGGCCATTCGACTTTTTCGACAGAGACGATTTCAACTTGGTCAAGGTTGAGCTGCAACTGTTGGGCCAAAATTTGGCGCACCAGCGCGCCCATGTCGACATCTTCGCTGCCGGTTTCCGCAGCAGGTTCTTGAGTAGCTTCCACCGTTGCTTCTGCTGTGGCCTCCTCTGTGGCTTCTTCTGTTGGGGCCTCTGTGGCTTCTGCGGCTGGCGTGGGTGTGCCTTCGGCGGCGGGTTCGCTCAACGGCGAAGTTTGAGCGGTGGGTGTTACGGGCATACACGCCCCTAGAGCCAACACCATCGTCACAAGCAGGACGATCCAGGATTTATGCATCATTGATACCATTCGTCTGTCTCTCTTTCATCTTGGGTGGATCGACTCTGCGATCTCGCCCGCTATTGCATTCGTTAATTGGACAGGGTTGCCTGCCTCTTGATTTATCTGCATCTTGCCATAGGACTTTGCTCGGAACTGAAAGGTTCCTTCTGTTTCGCTTGAGAATGATGGAATGCGGGTGGTACAATCGTGTTGGATGCCGGTTGGATGCCTATAGGATACCCCAGGTAACTCAGGAGGGCGATAGATGGTTGAACCTAGAGAGAATCCCACGGATCAATCCGCAGATGCACTGCTCAAGTTGATCTTGGATGAGGATCGCCTGGTGATCCTCGGACTGGCAGCCCAACAGCCCTGTACGGTGCGTCAATTAGCGGCGGTGCTGCCAGGCAAGCGCACACCCCCCGCCAAGCATGTGGCTGAACTGGTGGCAGCGGGGCTGCTGCGGCAGGTGGATGACGAACAGTACGCGCTCGATGTGCGCCAGATTCAACAGTGGAAGCGTACGCTCTTTGCGCGTGCTGCCGCGCCTGTGCCTGAATCGAGCGATGAGCAAATTTTGGTGACCTATGTACGCGGCGGCAAGATGATCCAGTATCCTGCCCAACAGGGTAAGCGGTTGGTGCTGCTGCGCTGGTTGGCATCGCACTTTGAGCCGGGCCGCGCTTATTCTGAGCATGAAGTCAACGAAATGTTGGCAGGGCATAGCGAGGATCATGCAACGCTGCGTCGCTACTTGGTCGATACGGAGTTGCTGGTGCGCCAGGCAGGGATTTATCAGCGCGCCCCGGATGCAACTGACCCGGACACAACTGACCAGGATGTAAGCGGCAAGGATACAGTATGATGCAGGATAGGGAGGGACGGATGCTGGCAATTGGCTTTGATGCGGATGATACGCTCTGGCATAATGAGCGTTTGTATGCGCTGACGCAGGGCAAGTTTCGCGAACTGCTTGCGCCTTATGGGGATGCGGCCTGGATTGACCAGCAGCTCTATGCAACCGAGACACGCAATCTGGCCCATTTTGGTTATGGCATCAAAGGCTTTACGCTTTCGATGATCGAAACCGCGATTGAACTGACCGGTGGACGCATCGGCGGCAGGGAGATCGGGCAGATTGTCGAGTGGGGCAGGTCGATGTTGGTCAGCCCTGTGGAGCTGCTGCCCGGCGTAGAGGAAGTGGTGGCGACATTGGCCCAAGAGTATGCGCTGCTGCTGATCACCAAAGGCGATCTCTTTGATCAGGAGAGCAAGCTGGCGCGGTCGGGATTGGGGGGCAATTTTCAACATGTGGAGATCGTGCGCGACAAGGATGAAGCGGTCTATGCTGCCATTCTCGCCAAGCACAAGATCCCGCCCAGTGACTTCTTGATGGTAGGCAATTCCATACGCTCGGACATCCTGCCCGTACTGAAGCTAGGAGCAAGGGCCGCGCATATTCCCTATGCGATTACGTGGCAGCATGAAACGGCGGCTTTGCCAGAAACGGCGCTGGATGGCTACTTCCAGTTGGAGGCGATGGACGCGCTGCCCGCATTGGTGGCACAGCTATAGATTTGTACATTATTCGACATACCCTAGAGAGCGAGAGAGTTGGTCTATATGAAGATTCAGGCAGCGGTCGCGCGTGAGATCAACGCGCTGGCGGTCGAGGAAGTTGAACTGCAAGCGCCACAGAACCATGAGGTGTTGGTGCGCATCCACGCCGCGGGAGTCTGCCATTCCGATTTGCATACCTTCAAAGGTGAATTGCGCTCGACTCCGCCTGTCGTCTTGGGGCATGAGGGCGCTGGCGTGGTAGAGGCAGTGGGGCCTGGCGTGACCAGGGTGAAGGTGGGCGATCGGGTGATGATCAACTGGCTGCCTTCGTGCTTGGAATGTCCTTCATGCTTGGCGGGGCGACCGACGCTCTGCGAAAAGCTAGCCACCACGACGCTGCAATCGCGCATGTCCGATGGCACGCTGCGCCATAAAACGCTGGATGGCCTGGAACTCAAACCCTATCTGAGTTCAGCGACGATGGGCGACTACGCGGTGATCCACCAAAACGGGCTAGTTCCGCTGCCCGATGATGTCTCGTTTGAGGTGGGCGCGGTGATCGGCTGTGCGGTGATGACCGGCGTGGGCGCTGTGCTGAACACGGCACAGATTGTGCCTGGAAGCTCGGCGGCGGTGATCGGCTGTGGAGGCGTGGGGCTGAGTGCGCTGTTGGGCTGTGTGTTGGCGGGCTGCTATCCGCTGGTCGCGGTCGATATTGTGCCGAGCAAGTTGGAATTTGCCCGCGAGTTGGGCGCGACGCACGTTATCAACAGCCGTGAGGAAGATGTGCCGAAGGCCCTACGCAAGCTCACGCGTATTGGCCCCGATTATGCCTTTGATTCTGTGGGTGCGGTAGTGACCATCAACCAGGCGTTGAACAGTGTGCGCGCAGGAGGTACTGCGGTGGTGATGGGAATGCACGCGCTTAAGGAGGATGTGCCGATTTCGGCAGGCGTGCTCATTGCCCAAAATAAGCGGCTGTTGGGCTGCTTCGCCGGGGCATCACGCCCGTTGGTCGATCTGCCTAAGTTGCTAGAATTGTACCGGGCAGGCAGGCTGCCGGTGGATAAGCTGATTACGCATCGCTATCCGCTGAGCCAAGTCACCCAGGCATTTGCGGACCTGGAGGCGGGCAAAGTGGCGCGCGGCGTGTTGGTGATGGAATAAATAGAATTTTGCGAACGGACACGATCCATTGTGTCCGTTCTGCTTTTATCCCTGCCAGATCACGCCGCCCACGGTGACGACGGAGGTATCCTCGTTGTCGGCGGGGCAGGTGGCATAGCCTGCCGGTGTGCCTTCGATTGCGCCGAGCAATTTCATGGTGAGGTAGATGGGCGCGACGCCGCAGACGTTATGCTGGTCGCCAATGGCGTGGATGGCGCGATAGAACGCGTCGGCATCGCCTGCCGCCATCTGCTGGATTAGACCCTGGTCGGCGCTATGGACAAGGTCGAGCGTCGCCTCGTCGAGTGGCTCCTGACCAAAGGCTGCACCTACATGCGCCAGATCGCCTGATGCGACCACAACCACACGCCGCCCGGTGCTGGCTGCGCGCAGGGTGGCAAGCACCTGCGTGATCTGATCGTCGTGGTCCGGGTGGTCGCCATTGCCATAAAAGCGATGGAAGCCGCCACAGAGGATGGGGACGATCTCCACGGGGCGGCGGTTGCGTAGGTGATGGAGCCAGACCGTCACAAGTTCGAGCGAGTGTTCGCCGATGTGACGCAGTTCCCCGGCAAAGGCGGCTTCCTCACCGATCACCGCCGCGACCTGATCCACAATCGCCGTAGCGGTCGGCAATGTGCCATAGGGTGTGGCGTAGTTTTGGCGAGTGAGTGTAAAGGGATCGCTGCCATAGTGATCGGTGGCAAAGATGATCACCAGATCAGCTTCGCGCACAGCGCTGGCGGCGCGTTCCCAGACCTGGGCATAGACAAGCCCGCCGCGCGGGTAGTCGATATGTGGGCTGAGCAGGCCAAAGGTCGGCGTGGGTGTCAGCGGCGATAGAGGAGGATGCCCGTTGGCTGCCTGCCGCCGGTACGCCTCTAGGGCTGCATGAAGCAGATCGGGATCAGCGGGATAGCTGCCACCCGCCATAGCGGGTGTGCGAAAGGGCGCGGCGCGGAACTGTTCGCGTGCCCTGTGCAGCGCGGCCTCGCTGCGCTCATTATCGAGCAGGCAGGCTTCATCCAGCGCACGCAGCAACTGCTCAACCGTATCCAGCCCAATCGGAAAGCCGTAGTGCGCGTGGAAGGCTTGTGCCATCCCGCGTGCGCTGTAGCTGCCGTCGCAAAAGGCCAGGAGAGCGCCCAAAGGCTGGGGAACAAGGAGCATGTTGTCGCTGAGTTGGAGTGGGTCGCGTAGGAGAAAATACTGTCGCCCATTTTGGCTATGGGGCCGGATGTCCAATGATCGCAGTTTGGGATGGGCAGCGCGCATTGTGGTTGTCATCGAAGTCCGTTTTCTAGCGCCCCCGCTGGGGCGCGGTCGTAATGGGCATGATAGCTGTTTGGGCGCTGCATCGTCAAGCTGAAACGGGGCAAAGTGCGCGATGGCGCGAAGAGGGTGATGGGCTGTATTCGATATAGGTTGATATGTTTTGATATACGGAGGCAATGATGGCTTATTATTTGGTGCGTGCGAATTTGCGCGAGGAATTGGCGGATGAGTTGGCAGAGAAGGTGGGGGAGAAGGCGTTTGTGGATTTGCGCCCCTTTGGTCACTCCATCACACGCGGTTTAGAAGGGGCGCGGCAGCAAGCCGATGGTCGCGTGGTCTGGGAAGAAGAGGATTACTGCTCGCCACCCCTGGCAATGGAGCGCGCCGCGGTCTTGGATCGCTACTTCACCGATATTCAGGTGGAGACAGTACGCGAGGATGAAGGCTGGGCGCAGATCGCTGAACTGTCGCGGCTGTGGACGAACAAGTGACGTTTCTGTAGATAATTGGTGTACTGCACCAACCGCCGGAGGATAAATCCATCCGGCTACGTAGCCCTGGGCGGCTCCATGCTTAGCTTCATCCTCAACGGAGGTCATCCATGTTCATTGCGCTGGCGTCGCCTTGTATCGCCTCAACCTTTGATGAGGGACTCGACAAGATCAAGCGGCTCTTAGCCGAGGCTTCGGCGCAAGGCGCGGAGATCGTCTGCTTCCCCGAAGCCTATCTTCCTGGTTTGCGAGGGCAGGATTTTGAAGTGCTGCCCTTTGATCAGGCGCAGCAGGAACGCGCGCTGCAAGCGGTGGCACAGTGGGCGCGCGCGTATCGGGTGGCGACCATCCTCGGCATGGAAAGGCTCACGGAAGCAGGCCGGCAAATTGCTGCCTTTGTCCTTGACGCCCGCGGCGAGCTTCAAGGATACCAAACCAAGAATCAACTGGCCCCAAGCGAAGATCAATTCTATGTGCCCGGCAACACCCGCCAACTTTTCGAGGTCAATGGGGTTAAGTTTGGCGTGGCGATTTGCCATGAGGGCTGGCGCTATCCAGAGACAGTGCGATGGGCCGCGGTACGGGGGGCCAAAGTTGTCTTTCATCCCCACCACACCGGGAGCGATCAAGCAGGCATCCGCCTGACGCAGTGGGGCGATTCTGGCGCGCCCTATTACGAGAAGGCAATGATGATGCGCAGTATCGAGAACACGATCTACTTTGCCAGTGTCAATTATGCGTTGCGCTTCCAAGAATCGGCGACCTGTCTCATCGATCCGTTGGGTCAATGCCAGGCATACTTACCCTATGGGCAGGAAGGCGTACTTGTGCAGGCTATCAACACCGAAGAAGCAACGGGTCTGTTGGCTGCTCGGTATGCACCGGAACGCTATCAGGAAGTGTAGTAAGAGTCAGCGAGAGAGACGCGAGAGTTGCGCGGGAGAACAGGGTGAGCAAGATGGTGCATTCTATAGCTATCGACCCGCAAAATCGACCTGCAAAATAGAAGGGTCGAGTGGCGCAGGTCGCACATTGCCGGAGAATGAATCAACAGAAAGGATCACCGTGTATGCTCGCGCAACAAACTGGCGCTGCTTGCAGTCTGCTTGCAGTCTGCTTGCAGGCTCCCTCAGGCAACTTGAGGGAGACATTAAGGACAAGGAGCGCCGCATCCAGACCCTGAAGGCGCGCCTTGAGAAGCTGCTATCTCAGCCGGATCCAGACCCGGATCGCATCGAGGAGATCAAAGCCGACATTCAGGATTTGGAAACCCAACTGGAGGCAGATCGACCGATGCTCAAGGCGTTCCAAGAGGAATACAGAAGTTTATGTGGGCCTATGCCGATCTTAAATTGAGTGTTACGGCATTACTGCCCGTAGACATTCATATAGCGGTCGTGGAGCTTTGCCACAGCTTCCGCAGGGATCTCGTCGGGCTGGCCTAGTTGGAGCGCCAGGTGGACGGTCTTGGCTACATCTTCGACCATGATTGCTGCCTTGACCGCGCTCTTGGCGTTCTTGCCTACGGTAAAGACGCCGTGGTTTTTGAGCAGCACCGCGGCACAGGTGCCGATATGCTCCACGACCTGTTGGCCGATCTCCTCACCCCCAATCAGCGCAAAGCCCGCACAGGGGATCGCCTGTCCGAACTCGTCGGCATGGGCAGTCAGGTAGACGGGGATGGATTTGCCTAGCGCGGCGAAGGCTGTGGCATAGGGGGAGTGGGTATGAACGATGCCGTTAACATCGGGACGCTCCCGGTAGATGTAGAGATGGCTGGCGGTATCTGACGAGGGTTTGAGGCTACCCTCGATCACATCTCCCTCTAAATCCAGCACCACATGATCCTCTGGACGCAGTTGATCGTACATGACCCCGCTGGGCTTGATGACCACCAGCCCTGTCTCCGGGTCGCGCGCGCTGACGTTGCCCGATGTCCAGGTGACCAGCCCGGCTTGCGGCAGCATGAGGTGGAGCTTGTGCAGTTCTTCTTTGAGTGTTTCTAACATAATGGCTCTTGTCTATGGGGCAGGCGGCTTGCTGAACGAAGTGCAGAAACTCTCCCGGAAGCCTGGAGCTTCCGGGAGAGTTATGGCTTAGCTTGCTAGGACAGAGCGGCGGATAGAGCGCAGGCGCTTCATCACGTCATTTTCGCCGCGGCCAAAGTAATCATAGAGCGTGCTGTATTCGGCATAGAGATGATCATAGATGGCGACATGGGCGGGGATGGGGCGATAGACCTTGTCCTGGATGCCGCCCATTTTGGCGGCTGCGGCAAAGATGTCGTCATAGCCACCTGCCGCGCTGCCTGCCGCCACTGCGCCATGCATGGCCGCGCCCACTGCACCCGCCAATGCGCTCCTGACCACGCTGAACTCGCGGTTGGTGACATCGGCGTAAATCTGCATAAGCAATTTGTTGCGGTCGGGCAGACCTCCGGCGGCGACGATGCGGTCAACCGGCACGCCGGAGCTTGTCATCACTTCGATGATCTTGCGCGTGCCAAAAGCGGTGGATTCGAGCAGGGCGCGGTAGATTTCGGGCGCGGTGGTTGCCAGCGTTGCGCCCACCAACAGCCCGCTCAACTCCACATCGACCAATGTCGAGCGGTTGCCATTCCACCAGTCGAGCGCCAACAAGCCATGCTCACCCGGCTTTTGCTGGGCGGCTTCTTCTTCCAGAAGCGCATGGAGGGGAATGCCGCGTGCTTTGGCCTTTTCATGGTAGAGCGGCGGCACGCCATGTTCGACAAACCAGGCGAAGATGTCACCTACCCCGCTTTGCCCTGCTTCGTAGCCATAGAGACCGGGGACAATGCCATCCTCGACGACCCCGCACATCCCCTCGACCTGCACGCGCTCCCTGCCCAGTAGCATGTGGCAGTTGCTGGTCCCCATGATGATCGTCATCACGCCAGGGTCGGTGGCTTGCGCGGCGGGGACAGTGGCATGAGCGTCTACATTTGCCGCGGCGACAGCGGTGCCGGGGCGAAGACCCATCCAGGCTGCGGCTTCCGCAGTCAGCCCCCCGGCTTTCGCGCCCAGGGGTAGAATCTCGCGGCTCATTTTGGCCTCAACGACATCAGCCAACTCCGGGTGGAGTGCGGCGAAGTAGTCGCGACTGGGGAAACCGGCATCCTTCTGCCAGATGGCCTTATAGCCCGCTGTACAGGCGTTGCGCGTCTCGCGGCCTGTCAACTGCCAGATCACCCAATCGGTTGCTTCCAGGAGCCGGTCGGCAGCGTGGTAGATGGCGGGCGCTTCGTTGAGAATTTGCAGTGTCTTGCTAAAGAACCATT
Source organism: Caldilineaceae bacterium (assembly GCA_020846635.1). GTDB lineage: Bacteria > Chloroflexota > Anaerolineae > Caldilineales > Caldilineaceae > QEUY01. The sequence continues at coordinate 31,626 of JADLDO010000039.1, read as the reverse complement.
CGGAGGAGATTTTGCCCCCATACAGGTCAAGCCAGCTTTCGCCCCGTTCGCGCGCCACTTGGTTGATGCGGTCAGCTTCGGGCTGCGCGGCGTGGTGCTTCCAGAGCTTGACCCACGCATGAGGCTCGTTGCGATATTGTGGCAGTTGGCAAAGGGGCGTGCCATCATGGGTGGTGGGCAGCATTGTGCAGGCGGTGAAATCAATGCCAATGCCGATCACGTCACCAGGATCGACGCCGCTTTGCGCAAGCACAGCCGGGACCGTACGTTTGAGTACCTCGATATAATCATTTGGGTCTTGCAGCGCCCAATCAGGCTCCAGGCGCACAGTGCTACCGGGCAAGCTTTCGTCAATGACACCGTTGCTATATGCATAGACCGAAGTGGCAACTTCGCGGCCATCCGCCACATCTACCAGCAAAGCCCGGCCCGACTCCGTACCAAAGTCAATGCCGATTGCGTATTTAGGACTCATCGTCGTCTCCTGCTCATCCTTCATCCTTCATCCCTTACCGGTGATAGTAAATGTCCCACCCCTGGTATTTGTGGAGCGCTTCGGCAACTGCGCCAGCCACGCGCGAGGGGTTGACGCTGACATGGTGTTCGTAGCCCTGTTCGCAAATGAAATGGAGCAGATCTTGGAGGCGAGGCACTTTGACCACGCCATAGCCGCCAAAGGTCAGCAGCGGGTCATCGGTAAATTCGCCTTGACCGACGTAGGCGCGCAATTTCCCTGTGACATCGTCGGTGCTGGCGCGCAGGTAGGTAAAGGACTTTTCTTCAATGCGCCCATAGATAGTGCCATAGGTGTTTTCCGTACCGACCGTCCCGGCAATGATCTCCTGGTAGTACATCGAGGGTGCATTCTCCGGCTCCTGCTTGAAGATATCTTTGGGCAGGTTGCTGCAATGAAAGATCACCCCCTTGTCGGGGTCTTCGCCATAGTTGTTGTTCCAGTCCACCAGCGCGCTGGGCAGGTTGCTGGCTTTGGCGAGTACGTACATGGCGAGCGCGCCCATTGTGTCCACTTCGCAGGCGGAGGGGATCAGGTCATTGCTCATCATGCTCATGAGCGTACAGGGCACGACGCCAAAGAACTCCTCCATCGCCGTCCAGCACTGGATCGACGAGGCGTTGAGCTGTGTATCCTGCATCCAGCGATCCACTGCCACGCCAAATTTTGCCATCTTGTCCAGAGCTTGCACCGGTACATTCCCCGTATTGACATAGTCGTCAATGGCCTGGAGCTTCGCTTGCACCGCGGGATCGTCGCTGCTGAGTGCATCCACCCAGCCAAACAACTCGAAAAGGTCCAGGGTTTCGACAGAGATGCCGTGACCCTCCAAGATCTTTTCGGAATAGCGTACGGTGTTGAAGGCAGCCGGCCGCGCGCCCAATGCGCCGATGCGCAGCCCGCGCAGGCTGCTGGTCACGCGGCACATGGCGGCAAAGTTCATCAGGTCGTGCTGGAAGGTGGGGTGGGTGGGCGCGACCGTATGCAGCGTGGTCAGGGTAAAGGGAATGTTATATTGGCGTAAGTTGTTGCAGAGCGACATCTTGCCACAAAAGGAGTCGCGACGGTCGGCGATGGTCATGCTGTCCACCACGTCGGGATAGGCTTGGATCAGGACGGGAACTTTAAGACCCGACCAGCGCAGCGCGTTGGCAATGGCGCGCTCCTCGCCAAAGTTGGGCAGGGTGACGACAATGCCGTCGATCTCGTGACGGTGGGCATCGAATAATTCGGCACACTTGCGCGATTCGTCCATCGTGACAATGCTGCCATAGGTGGTCTCCGTGGGCGAAAGTGCAACGACCTTAAAGCCCGCGCCTTCGAGCGTTTGCAGCATCTCGGCGCGACCGCTTTCACACAGATGGCTAGGAAAGAAGCCCCGGTTGCCCACGATTAGCCCTACCGTGATCGGTTTTACAGGTTTCATATGTAGACTCCTTCTAGAGGCGAGGACATAGGGTCAGGACGAATAACCTCGAAACCCTGCCGGAAGCTCCGAGCTTCCGGCAGGGTTTCATCCTCAATTGGTGCGTTAAACTAGGTGTTCTGCTTGCGCGCGAGACGGATCACATTCCAGGAAGCGGGTGGTAAAATTGCCGTTAGCTCTCCATCGCTCACCTGTGCATCGCCATTGGCGCGCGGTGTTACGTTGTCGGGATGCGCTGCGCTGTTGGTTGCCTTGAGATCGGAATGGGTGAGGGTCGTATGCTCAACCACAACATAGCCGGGGAAGGCGCGCAGATCCCCTTCCAGCGGCAGCGCCGATTCCAGGTCGCGATTGACGGCAAAGAGGGTGATGCTCGCGTTGGCTTCGTCCCAAGTGGCGACCGCTTCAAGATAGGGTACGGCATCAAAGGTAGCGTCATCGTAGGTGGGTGATTCGACCCCCACATCCAGCGCGACACCGCGACCATAGCGGCTGCCGTGGAGATAGGGATAGAAGATGGTCTGCCGCCAAGCGGCCCCTCCTGTTTCGGTCATGATCGGTGCAATGACGTTGACCAACTGCGCCATACAGGCCATCTTGACGCGGTCGGCATGGCGCAGCAGGGTGATGACCATTGCCCCCACCAGCAGCGCATCTTCCATTGTATAGATGTCCTCTAACAAGGGTGGCGCAATCTCCCACGGCGTACGCTCGGTGCGCTCTCTATCCGCTGCGCGCGAATGGAACCAGACATTCCACTCGTCAAAGGAGAGATCGATGCGCTTTTTGCTGCGTAGTTTGCTCCCCACATAGTCGCAGATGGAGACTACCTCGCTGATAAAACGGTCCATATCAATGGACTTGGCGAGGAAATTGGGCGTGTCTTCGGCAAGGTTGCCATAGTAGGTGTGGAGCGAGAGATAGTCAACATGGGTGTAGGTATGCTCTAGTACGGTGGCTTCCCAAGCAGCATAGCTCTTCATGCTGCGGTTGGAGCTGCCACAGGCGACCAGTTCAATCGAGGGATCGACCCATTTCATGACTTTGGCGGTTTCATGCGCCAGCCGTCCATATTCATCGGCGGTCTTGGCTCCAATCTGCCAGGGGCCATCCATCTCGTTGCCCAGGCACCAAACCTTGACACCATGCGGGTTGGCATAGCCGTTGGCCTTGCGCTTGTCGCTCCAGAGCGTGCCACCCGGAAAGTTACAATACTCCAGCAGGTTGCGCGCCGCGTCAATGCCGCGCGTGCCCAGGTTGACTGCCAGCATCGGCGCGCTGTTAGCGGCGCGACACCAGTCGATAAAATCATCGGTGCCAACCAGGTTGGGCTCAAGGGTTTTCCAGGCCAGATCCAAACGGCGGGGACGCTGGTCACGCGGGCCAACGCCATCCTCCCAATCATAGCCGGAGACGAAGTTGCCGCCGGGATAGCGTACAATGGGCACGTCGATCTCACGCACAAGGTCAAGCACATCCTGGCGAAAACCCTGGGGGGTGGCAGTGGCGTGGTCAGGCTCATAGATGCCACCGTAGATAGCGCGTCCGAGATGTTCGATAAAAGAACCAAAGAGACGCGGATCGACAGTGCCGATGGCGCGTTCCGGCGCAAGGGTGATACGGGCGCTAGATGACATAATGTGTTGCTCCTGGAAGGGATGGCGCTGGGTAGACAAATAAGCTGCCGGCATGTGAGTTGACAGGCGGACAGAACCTATGGTAAAACCTAGTTGCCATAAAACGTTTTAAGAAGGGCAACATGATCATATCACGATGATTGCTTCGTTGTCAACCTCTGGGCCGACCTACGAGTGCGCCGCCGGGGACGACATGAGGAGCTGCTTTATCGTAGCAAATACTAGCGCCGTCTCAGAGCGCAGACGAGGAGGGCAGTCAATGGCGGTACACCCATCCCATCGAGTTACCATTATTGATGTTGCACGTCATGCCAATGTATCAGCGGGGACGGTTTCCAATGCGCTGACGGGCAAGCGGCCCGTGGCTGAAGAAACGCGCGCACGGATTATGCAAGCCATCCGCGATCTGGGCTATCAGCCAAATTTGTTAGCGCGCGGTTTGGTCAATCAACGTTCGCAGACCGTGGGGGTTGTTGCCTCTGGGTTGGATTATTATGGCCCGTCGCGCACCCTGATCGGCATTGATCAGGAGGCGAACGCGCTTGGCTATGCACTCCTGTTGGATCTGCTGCACAGCCCGATGGAGGCGAATGTCGATACTGTCTTGAATGTGCTTTCGGCGAGACGGGTGGATGGCATTATTTGGGCGGTGCATGAGATTGGCAACAACCGCGCTTGGGTGGCAAGCGAACGGCTCAATCGCCTGCCGCCGATTGTTTTTCTGACGATGCATCCCCAACCGGGTGTGGCGGTGGTGAATACGGACAACTATTTGGGCGCCAAGATGGCAACTCAGCATCTATTGGAGCTAGGCCGCTGCTCGATTGGCCTGATCAGCGGGCCGCTTGTCTGGTGGGAGGCGCGCGAGCGTCAACGAGGCTGGCGCGATTGCCTGCTGGCAGCAGGGCGCGAGGCGTCGGATAACCTGACTGTGCTGGGTGATTGGCGCGCTGCTTCTGGAGAGGCGGGACTGATGGCGCTCATAGAGGCGCGGCCTGAGATTGATGCCGTCTTTGTTGCCAACGATGAGATGGCGCTGGGGGTGCTGCGCGCTGCCCACCGGCTTGGTAAGCGTGTGCCGGAAGATTTAGCGGTGGTGGGCTATGACAATATGCCCGATGTTCCCTATTTCTGGCCCGCGCTGACCAGTGTACGCCCGCGCCTCTTGGAAGTTGGCAAACTGGCGATCCAGACGCTGCACAGCATTGTTGAGGCCAGGCGGCAGAATCAGGAGATCTCCACGCCGGAAGTGCAAACACTCGGCCCGGAGTTGATCGTGCGCGAGAGTACGGTCGGCGATCCGCCGACCGGTAAATAGTGGGCGCGCAGAGGCCCGGTCGCCATTGCTGGAAACCGGGCCTCTGCGCGTCACACAAGAGCGAGATGATACCCCTGTGGGGCAGCGCAAATGGCTAGTTGCGCGTCACCTCGACCAAGTGGAAGATGTCATCGCCGTCGCCGAGGGGATCAAGGGCTAGGTCAAGCGCTCCGGCGGGTACGCTAACCGTCGCCTCGCGCCAAAGATTGGTGCCGCTCTTGGTGACGGTTAGCACACTGTTCCCATCTGCAAGCAATGACCATTGCCCGCTGCCCTGATCGAGGTATATCACACGGATTTGCACCGGCCCCGTCAGGCTTGCGGCAAAGGCATCATTGATGTCCAAGCGGATGGGCTGGCCGTTGGTGCGGCGCGCCCAGGGCATCTTTTCCGTACGTGTGGCTGTCCCGCCCACACAGAACATGTCAGCTTCGCACCAGCGGACTGTTCCGAGATCGGTGGTTTTGTAGGCGTACTCTTTGAAGCCGTTCTTCTCTCCAAGAAAGAGATCGGGCGGCTGGTAGGCCGGGTCACACTCACGCTGTGTATACTTCTTCAGACAGAGCGTCATTTCAGAGGGCCAATCCACCGCTTTAGAGCGTTTGACAATGGGGTTTACCTGTCCATTCCCCTCCACATGGCTCAATCCATAGAGCGCCACGCTGTCTTGCACCCTCACCTGCTGGATGCCTCCCTCATAATTGCCGATCCAGCGCTTCATATAGACGTTGGAGAAATTATCTTCAAAGTAGCCACCGCGGAAGGCGATCCAGACACCGGGCGACGCTGCCGGGTTGCGCTGCTCACCGGCATACTTATCGGCAAAGATCATCGCCTCTTGATTTGGTATCCAGGAGACAGGGCCTTTGGGTTGCAAAGCGCTGTGGGATCGGTTGGTTCCATAGGTTCCGATAAACTCGACGCCCATGTGCAGATTCGCCAATGCCTCCCAATAGCTGTATTGTCCCAACCAACTGCCGGAGCTAGCCCAGGCGCCGCCTGTCTCAATCGTCGCGCGGGTCTTTAAGCTCTGCGTGCCCACGTACATATCATCATAGATGCCCTGCGGGGCCGGTCCACCGACGTGGCTGTCCACCAACATATGCTGGTCGAACACCCACTCCGTGATGGGCGTAGCTCCCCAGTGAGTTGCAGCGCTGTCCGCGGCGGGCATGGCAGGTGGCGTCAAACCTACAGCGGCATAGGCGTTCGTCAGCTCATCACGATAGGTCGTTAATACGGCCTGGTAATAGGCCCATTTCATCTCTTTGGTCAGGTCAACCCGGTAGATTCTGCCGTTGGGGGCCGGGTTGAAATCGGTCCACTGCCATTTGTCCAGGTCACTGTCGTTGGGCAGCGTCTCTACCGTCAACGCCATCTCTCCCGCGCGCACAAATGTGATGTTTGTCTCGTTCGGATGGCTGTCGGTCGAGTCAAAGCGGGCCAGTTCGTTGGCGAGCGCGCGGATATAGCTTTGGTACATCGTCAGATAGAGCGGGTCATAGAATTGAAGCGGCTTACAGCCTTGACCCATGACGGTCTTGCTTTCAGCAATGGCGGCACGCAACGGCGCGGGCCACGGATGTTCGGGGCAATAGCCCGCGGCTACCACGACAAAGGCCTGTTTGCCGACGGTGTTGACGATGTAGTCTAACTCCTTGCGCAAAGGCTCCCAATTGAAGCTGCCTGTGCTTGTCCACAATTTAGTCCAGGAGCTATAGGCCATGATGCCTTTGATATAGGGCTTCTGCAGGTCGGCTGTCGTGTTTGCCCCACGATAGGCCACCCACACCCCGGCGTCGGGATGGCGCTGGGCCATCGGATCGCCTACCACCGGTGGCCTGATCTCGTCGGCAGGAGCCTGCGGCGGAATTGGTGTTGCCGTAGGTGCTGGCGTTGATGTGGGCGCAGCGGTAGCCGTAGGCATCACGGTAGGGGTCGCTGTGGGTGCTGGTGTGTTGGTCGCGCGCCCAATATAAGTCTCCTTGCGAGACTCAAAGGCATCGAAGTAGTACTGTCCGCGCGTCCCGGTGTCTATATCTGCCACCGCGCCCAAGCGGACTTGGTCGACTTGATAGGTGCCGTTCTGAAGATTGGCAATACTGTCTCTCTTGCCATTCTCGATCCAAAGCGTTAGGTAGCCATTGTTGCCTCCAACCGATGCCGCCTTCCAGTCAATTTCGACATGGCGGGCCTCATCGCTGATGACATACCAAGCGCCATAGCGCCATGTGCCATTGTCACTGCGGGCGGCGCTGCGCAGCCGGTATTTGCCTTCCAAGTAGTGAAACTCGACGCCAAAGGCGGCACTGTTCTGGCTGTAGCCCTGGAAGATGAAGTGGGTATCACCCTCGCTCATACGGATCGAGTTGGGGTCAAAGTAAAAGCGGGCGCGGTAGCGTTTCTCAGCCGCCGGTGTATCATCGGTTACATAAATGGCATTGTTGTCATCGACGGTCGCGCCCAACCCGTGGCTGCCAAAGAGCCTGGCGGCTGGGATGGCGCTCAGGTCATTTCCATCCGTGACACTCGCTGTCCATGCGGCCAGATTGCCTGTATCAAAGCCGTTGGCAAAGATGAGATCCGCTGCTACGGTTGTGGATAAATCAGGACTATCGGAGCCCTGCGCCTGAATCGCAGGAATGAATAGCCGGTTCCCTGTCGCCTCTGGCGTAGCCTCGGCAATTGCGGCCTCAGGTGCTTGCTCTGCACCTGCCTCGACAAAGGGCAGGAAAATCGGAATGGCTGTTGCCTCGGCGCCCTCCCCCTCATGGTTTGTGGCTGTTTCCGGTTGAACCGTTGGCACTGGCGACTGTGCATATAGAGTTGAATACAACCCTGTCAGGCCCAACAGGCTGCCAACGACTGCCAATGTACAAAAGAATGCCCTCATCATCTCTCCACTGGTAAACGATACTGTCCAAACTTGTCATTGACTAGAGTAATGGAAACAGCACAGGAGAGCGACGGTCTTTTGTTCCAACATAAACCGTCTCTTTGGCTTAGACCAATTCATGTATTCGTCTGCCACGGAGGGCCACTTGGACTCGTGTGGGGTGATTCGGAGTACAGGAGTGTAGCGCAATTCGCCGTTGCTTTTCGCCCCTAGTATTCCGTTGATTCCAGGCAAATGCTCTGTTCAACTCATACAAATGTAGCAGTCCGCTAGTAGGTAGATCGTCTTTTTGTCCTGGCAAGGGGGACATTTGACGCATGGGGAGGCCGTTGGCCCCGCGACAAAAGCGCGTATCATTGGATGAAAGCGGGGATGAAACCGGCTGGTGTGGCGGGCTGGAGACAACACAAAAGGGCTGGCCCACAGAAATATTCCGCGGGCCAGCCCTTTTGTGTTGTGTGTGATGGATAGCTGTGCGGCTACCCGTCGAGTGTGTTCACCTTTGCCGCAATCTCCGGCCTGAGATAGCGTGTGCGTACGGTGTCGATGTCTGTGGCGCGCTGTCCATGTGTGTGACTGGGCGGCGATTGAATCAGCGGCGCGGCTTCGCCCGCCGCGACCATGCGCGCAATCAGCCGTTCGCGCAGTTCGCCGGTCACGCCTTGATAGGCATCAATCTCGATCAAGTTCTGCAATTCGTAGGGGTCAGAGTCCAGGTCATAGAGATACTGCTCGACATAAACATCGGAGCCGGAATCCCTTGAGCCATGTTTGTCGGGCGCGTCGACGCCATATTTCCAGCGGTGGGTGCGGATGGCACGCCCCACCTGGGACTCGCTGATCTGGATAAAGACCTCTTGCGGCCATGTTTCGGCCTGACCATTCACCAGCGGCACAATCGAGCGTCCCTCCATGCTGGGGGGAACCGGCAGCCCGGCGGCATCCAGCAGCGTGGGGGGAAGATCGACCAGGCTGACCAACTGCTCGACGCGGCCTTTGCCGTCAAAGCCTGGCCCGGTGATGGCCGCGGGCAGACGCACCGAGCTTTCATGGCAGGAACGTTTATATTCGGCGTTGCGCGTCTTGAAGTGGTTGCCGTGGTCGGTCGTGTAGAGGACGATGGTATCCTCGCTCAATCCGAGACTCTTGATGGCATCTTGCAGACGCCCCAACGCCTCGTCCAGCCGCTTGATCATGCCAAAATAGCCGCCCAAGTGCTGGGCCGACGAACCGCCCAGAGCTTGCAGATCGGGAGGCGTCCATTTACCTGTGTAGGGCTCGCGGTAGCCGTCTGGGGGTGGGTAGTCATCTATATGATTCTGGTGATGCGGCTCGATATAGGAGATGAAGAGAAAGAAGGGTTCGGCCTGATGGCTATCTACATAGCGGATGGCGGCATCCGTCACCGCATCCGCCCGGTAGCCTGGGAGCCGCCGTGGCTGGCCTTCGTCGTCAAACATGATGGTGTCATAGGCATCAGAGGTGAACTCCAGGACATTGGAGGCCAGCCACGATTGGTAGCCTCCTCGTTCGGCGGGGGGAACCGGGTCTTGGGTTCCCAAATGCCATTTGCCGATGTAGCCGGTGGCATAGCCTGCGGCGTTGAAACTCTTTGCCAATGTCGCTGCATCCTGGGCGAGCGGAATGCCATTGCGATAGACGCCGGTGTTGGTGGCGTACATGCCCGTTTGCAAACAGGAGCGGGCAGGGCCACAGACCGGCTGGCAGGTGAATGTATGGTGGAGATCGGTTCCTCGCCGCGCCATGCGGTCGAAGTTGGGGGTTAGGTTCAACGGGCAGCCGTGGACGCCCGTTGTGTCCCAACGCTGCTGGTCGGTGAAAAAGACGACCACGTTGGGGCGGTCAGCGCGTTTGCGTGCCATATTACTCTCGTTCTTTGGTGGTGCCTGGCAGTGAGTTGGTTGGTTCTCCGAGTCTTGCTGGAAGCGGGGAGCCCTCTGGGCCGCTTTCGGCAAGGATATAGAGTGCATGATCGTGAAGTGCAAACCCAACCCAAGCATAGCACAATGTGCAAAAATTGTTCAATGGCCTTGCATGACATACATCCCGTTTGTGAAACGAAATTGACATCTATTCTATCAACTGGTAACATCCTCCGCAACAGTTCCCTAAAACACCTACCCAACACCACGTTAGAATCAAATACGTAGAAACAGCAGGGGTGTCTGCCCTGTAGAATCAAATTCCAGACCAAGATGCAAAACGCTTTACGCACATGCAACTTGTTTGATCACCTCTAATCACCAACATGTCGGCCTGTCCAGGGTAAAGACCACTGGCACAATCATCAAGCAATCCGCCCGTTTCCAAAGGCTCTCCCACTTTGGGCTTGACCATTACCCAGCTATGTCCCCTTTGGTAGCCAACATTGGCGAATAAACCAGTTCCCAACTATTTTGTTTGTCCAGTTTGTTCATCCAACCTGTTTACCCATTTTGACCATCAACTTTGGAGGAATACCCGGAGGAATAATGGCCCAAAAACGTCGCTTACTCAGCAAATTCACATTCCTGTCAACGCTGCTGGCTGCTTTGGTTTTGATCCTGGCTGCCTGTGGCGGCGGCCCCCCGCGAAGCGCTGCGCCCGATGCGCCTGCCGCTGCACCGGCAGCCGGTGGTGAGGCTGCGGCTCCTGCTGCGGCGGCCCCTGCTGCGGGTCCCGCTCTGGACGAGTACCAGACACAACGCGAAGCGTGTACGAAAGAAAGCCCCTGCTGGCCTGAGATTGTAGATACTATCCCCACTGCTTTTAGCGAAGCCCCAATGCTGGCTGCGCTCGTAGAAAGTGGCGATCTACCCCCGGTCGAAGAGCGGCTCCCCAGTGATCCGTTGGTCGTTGAGCCTGCGGAAATGATCGGTGAATATGGTGGCGTGCTGCGCGGCGCTTTCACCGGCCCCGGCGACCGTCAGAATTATGAGCGCTGGATCAACGACTACACCATCTTCTGGGATGCCGGCGCGACGGAACTGCGCCCGCGCCTTGCCACAAGTTGGGAGTCGAACGAGGATGCCTCCGTGTGGACAATCACGCTGCGCGAGGGCTTGAAATGGTCGGATGGCGAACCGTTTACCGCCGACGATTATATCTTCTGGCGCGAGCACATTGTCGCCAACGATGAGTTGGTGCCTGCCAAGCCCTGGTGGATCATCTGGGGTGGTGAACTGGCGGAGTTTGCGAAGGTAGATGATCACACCTTCACGATTACCTTTGCCGATCCTTTCCCCACTTGGCCTGTCAACCTGGCTTCCTCGACCGTTGCGGGCCATCTGCAAGGTGGGCGCACCGGCGGTGGGCTCTATGCGCCCGCGCACTACTTGGAACAGTTCCATCCTGATTTCATCGGTGAAGAAGAAGCCACTGCGATGGCGAAAGAGGCCGGTTTTGAAACCTGGAATCTTTTCTTCCTGGCGATGAACGATGCCGCCATGAACCCCGATGCGCCGGTGATGGCTCCCTGGAAACCAACGACCATTCTGGCGTCGGATGAATTGATCTTCGAGCGCAACCCCTACTTCTGGGCTGTGGACACCGAAGGCAACCAGTTGCCCTACTTTGATGGCATTTCGCTGGAATTGGTGGAGGAGCTAGAGGTACTGAACCTGCGCGCCATTGCCGGCAATTACACCATTCAGGGCCGCCATATCGACTTCTCCAAACTGCCTGTCATTCGCGAGAACCAGGCACAGGGCGATTACTTTGTGGACTTCTGGCTCAGCGGTACACGCCATCCCGTGAAGATCGCCTTTAATATGGACTGGAATGAAGACCCCGATACCGCCGAATATACGGTCGATAGCGTGGAGTTCCGGCGCGCGCTGTCGCTGGCAATCGAACGCGACGAGATCAACGAAACCTTCTTCCTGGGCGTAGGTACGCCAGCGTCGATGTGTCCTGCCGACACGCCTCCCTATTACAACTCAGATCGTTGGGATGAGCAGTGGGGCCAGTTTGACCCCGATCAGGCCAATCAAATCCTGGACGAGATTGGCCTCGACCAAAAGGATGCGGAAGGCTATCGCTTGCTGCCCAATGGCAAGCGCCTGACGCTGCGCCTTGATGCAGTGAGTGGCGCGTTCCTCGACTACCCCAGCATTGGCGAACGCATCGCGCAGATGTGGGCCGAGAACGTGGGCGTCTATATGACGATTAACCCGGTCGAGCGCAGCCTGTGGATCGAGCGCACTGAGGCCAATCAGCCGATGATGAGCATCTTTGAGACGGGCGAGTTCAACCCAGAGGCACTGCCGCGCTTGCTCCCCACCGAACGGTGGGCGCCCGTTGCCCAAGTATGGGGCAACGATCCCAATCCTGACCCGGCTGAGTATGATGGGCCGCAGTGGATCAAGGACCTTGTCCTAAAGCACTGGGAAGCGACGAAGGAGCCGGACCCGGCGAAGCGTCGCCAGTTGTTCATCGAAGGCTCCGAGATCCTCTGTGACTACCAGCCGCGTCTGGGTGTTGTCGTAGACGTGCCCGTTTACACGACCATTATCAAGAACAATGTGCGTAATGTGCCGAAGCCGTTTGAGTGGGTTGTCTATGCCCAAACACCTGGCAACGGCCTGCCTGAGCAGATGTTTGAGATTCAGGAATAGGCTGCGCGGCCGGCTTTAATTCCTGCGCTTTTATTCTTGCAAGTGTGGGGATGACCCGCGGTTGATCTTGTACGGCGCGCATCAGCGTCAACATCGCGTCATGATGCGCGCCGTACCTGCCACATCGCCGGCTTATGCCATCTTGGCTTTCGTTACTAGAAGGATCCGCAGGTGATAGGTTATCTGACGCAACGGATCGGCTATGGGCTGCTGACCATCTGGGCCGTCTCCGTTCTCTCTTTTATCATCATTCAATTACCCCCAGGCGACTATGTTACCTCCTATATCGCTGCACTAGAGGCGCAAGGCGGTTCGGTGGCCGACGAAGAAGCCGCCAGCTTACGCGCGCAATATGGGCTGGACGATCCGATGTATGTTCAATATGGCAAGTGGATGGGGCAGATCCTGCAAGGCAACATGGGGATGTCGTTCCAATACCGCGTGCCTGTGACTGACATCATTGGCGAACGTCTCTTGCTTACGATTGTGCTTGCGCTGGGGAGTGTTCTCTTTGTGTGGGTAACAGCCATCCCCATCGGCATCTTTTCTGCCGTGCGCCAATATTCGCTGCAAGACTATCTTGCGACCTTCATTGGCTTTATGGGGCTTGCCGTTCCAGACTTTTTGTTGGCTCTGGTGATGATGTACTTTGCCTGGGACCTTTGGGGCTTTAGTATTGGGGGGCTTTTTTCACCCGAATATGTGACGGCTCCGTGGAGTTGGGCTCGAGTCTCTGATTTGATGCAGCATATGATCATCCCGGTGATTGTGTTGGGCACATCCGGTACGGCGTCGCTGATACGCATCACGCGCGCCAACCTGCTTGATGAGCTGCGTAAACCCTATGTCGTCACGGCGCGCGCCAAGGGGATGAGCGAATGGCAGTTGATCCTTAAATATCCGGTGCGGCTGGCCTTTAATCCCATTATCAGTATGACGGCCTATATTCTGCCCTTCTTGGTTTCGGGCAGTGTGATCGTCTCGGTGGTGCTGAACCTGCCGACATTGGGGCCTGTGCTGCTGCGCTCGCTCTTGTCGCAGGATATGTTTCTGGCGGGCTCGATTATCCTCATGATCGGCGTGATGACGGTGATCGGTACGCTGCTCTCCGACATTCTCTTAGGGCTGGTCGATCCACGGGTCAGACTTCATTAAACGAACTATGATAAATAGCACATTGATTCACGGAAAATTGGTCAAGAACGCATGAGCCAAGCGGTTACACTTCCCATAGACGCAGAAATTGTTAGCCAAGATCGCGTCAGTGTGGCTACGCAGCGCCAGTTGATCTGGTGGCGCTTTCGACGCCATCGTATCGCTGTGATTGCGCTGGTTATTGTCATCTTCTACTATCTGATCGCGCTGGGCGCTGAATTTGCCTCGGTCAGTGACCCACGCGAAGGGCGTTCGGCGCGCGCGGTTGTTCCACCGCAGCCGATACACCTCTTTGATGCAGGCGCTTTCCGCCCCCATGTCTGTGCGGTTGAGGGGAAGCGCGATGCTTTTACCCTGCAAAAGTTCTATGAGGCGGACTGTTCGCAAAAGATCGATATACAGCTTTTTGCGCGCGGCTATGAATACAAGTGGTTAGGGTTAATTCCCTCTGACCGCCATCTGATCGGGGTCAGTGATTCTGAAAATTACCGCGCCGAGGAGACGATCTTCCTCTTGGGGACGGATATTCAAGGGCGCGATCTCTTATCACGCATCATCCACGGCACGCGCACCTCGATGACACTCGGCCTGATCGGTGTTACCCTGAGCCTGCTGCTGGGCATCATTCTGGGAGGCATCTCCGGCTTTTTCGGTGGCTGGATTGATAACGTGATCCAGCGCACCATCGAGATTATACGCTCGGTGCCGACCATTCCGCTTTGGATGGGGTTGGCCGCGTCCCTGCCGCCCGACTGGACGGTTATCCAACTCTATGTTGCGATTACCATTATCATCTCCCTCTTTGCGTGGACAGACTTGGCGCGTGTGGTGCGCGGGCGATTTCTTGCCATGCGTGAGGAAGATTTTGTGACCTCTGCGGTGTTGGCGGGCGCAAGTTGGAACGGCATTATCTTCCGCCACATGCTGCCCTCGTTCTACAGCCATATCATCGCCGCGGCCACGCTCGCCATTCCCTTCATGATTATCAGCGAGACGGCACTGAGCTTCTTGGGGTTGGGATTGCGCCCACCCGCCATTAGCTGGGGCGTTTTGCTTCAGGCGACGCAGAATGTCCAGGCGATTGCCTTGACGCCGTGGCTGATGTACCCGGCAATCCCTGTGATTGTCATTATTTTGGCCTTGAATTTTATGGGTGATGGTCTGCGTGACGCTGCCGACCCCTATAGCACGACATAAAGTGGGGCTGCTTTGAGAGTGATGAATGGAATGAGCAAATTATGCAACATGTAGCAACGGATGTAGCGAGCGGCAAGTTGGGGCAGCACGCGGCACGCGGTCTCGCAGGTGATGAAGCTTCAACGCCGCTGCTTCAAATCAAAGATCTCCAGACCTACTTTTTCACGCGTGAAGGCATCGTCAAAGCGGTTGATGGCGCGAACCTTGAGGTGCAACCCGGCAAAACGTTGGGGATCGTGGGGGAGAGTGGCTGCGGCAAGAGCATCACCGCCAAGTCGATCCTGCAAATTGTGGACAAGCCGGGCCGTGTCGTCGGTGGGCAGATTCTCTATAACCGGCGCGAGGGGACAGGACAGGCGCGCACGATTGATCTCGTCGCGCTCCCGCCCGACAGCGCCGAAATGCGCTCGATTCGCGGCGGGGAGATCTCGATGATCTTCCAGGAGCCGATGACCTCGTTTAGCCCGGTGCATACGGTGGGCAATCAGCTTGTGGAGGCCATCCGACTGCACCGCAATGTTGACAAGCGCGAGGCGACCGAGATTGCTTCAGAGTGGCTGCGTCGTGTCGGCATCCCCAATCCGGCGCAACGCATGGGTGAATTTCCCTACCGGCTGAGTGGCGGTCAATGCCAGCGTGCCATGATTGCGATGGCGTTGGCGACCGATCCGAAGATGCTGATTGCCGATGAGCCAACGACCGCACTGGATGTGACGACCCAAGCGCAAATCCTGAACCTGCTGCAAAGTCTCCAGCGCGAACAGGGCATGGCGATGATCTTTATTACCCATGCGTTGGGGGTGATTGCCGAAATGGCTGACGAAGTCGCGGTGATGTATCTGGGGCGTGTCGTGGAGAGAGCGCCTGTGAAGGAACTTTTCACCAACCCCAAGCATCCCTATACCCAGGCGTTGATGACCTCCATCCCCAGCATTGATGCGCTACCACGCGAACGGCTGCCATCGGTCAAAGGCTCGATCCCGCACCCGCAGAACAAGCCCACAGGCTGCCCCTTTCACCCACGCTGCCCGGCCTTTATGCCAGGGGTCTGTGACCAAAAGGAGCCGCAGCTCGCGGTAGTCGGTGCCAACCATCAAGCAAGTTGCTTCCTCTATCCGGGAGCTTAGTGAGTGGAATTTTACCCATGACGACTCTTGAAGCTACGCGGGCTGCTGCGGATGCAACATCCGGCTCCGCGCCGGGGGCCAGTTCGACACTGGATGAAAACACAGTTCTACAGGTCAACCATCTAAAGAAATATTTCCCCATCGAGCGCGGCTTTTTACGGCGCAATGTGGGGGTGGTGCGTGCGGTCGATGATGTGAGCTTTGCCATCCGCCAGGGCGAGACGGTGAGCTTGGTGGGGGAGAGTGGCTGTGGCAAGACCACGACCTCGCGCTGCATTGTGCGTGCCATGAGCCCCACCAGTGGCGAGATTCTCTATCGCACCGATGAGGGCAAGGTTGTAGACCTTGCTGCCATGAGCATGGAGGAAATTCGCCCGCTGCGACGGGGCTTTCAGATGGTCTTTCAAGACCCCTTTTCGTCGCTCAACCCGCGCATGACCATCTATGAGATCATCAGCGAACCGCTGAAGGTCAGCAACATTGGCACTCGCTCTGAGCGCGAGGACCGCGTTGCCGACCTGCTGCGCCGCGTGGGCCTGCGGGCCGAGTACATGCAGCGTTTTCCACATGCTTTCAGCGGTGGGCAGCGCCAGCGCATTGGCATCGCCCGCGCGCTGGCTGCCAGCCCGCGGCTGATTGTGGCGGATGAGCCGGTTTCGGCGCTGGATGTGTCTGTGCAGGCGCAAGTGCTCAATCTGATGATGGATTTGCAGGACGAACTTGGGTTGACCTATCTCTTTGTCTCGCATGATTTGAGCGTGGTCAACCAGATCAGCAGCCTGGTGATTGTGATGTACGTCGGGCGCGTGGTCGAGGTGGGGCCGCCGCAAGCACTTTTCAAGCAGCCCAAGCATCCCTATACTGCGGCGCTGATTGCGTCGCTGCCCAAAGTCAATTTTTCCGGCGAAGTGCTGGAACGCGCCATCCCGAAAGGGGAGATTGCCAGCCCTGCCAATCCGCCCTCCGGCTGCTACTTCCACCCGCGCTGTCCCTTTGCTATTGATGTCTGCAAAAACGTCACGCCAGAGCTAGAGGAGATCAGTCCTGGGCAATACGCTGCCTGTCACCGGGCACGGGAGCTGGATCTGAGTACGTAGAACGATTTGGGTCTACAACGACATAAATTTCGCAGTCGATTTTGCATAAAAGGAAGTCACGCTACTGGTTGAAGCATCGAGGCAGGCGATCCTATAGGGTATGAGCGAAGCACAATCAGCCGCAAAGCCCGAACGGGCGAAGATGGCAACCCTGGATCAAGTCTCTGCCGGCGGTGTGGCTTTCCGCTATGCTGGCGGCAGTCATACAGCGGACAGCATCGAAGTTGCACTGATCTCTGTAGGGAATCCGGCACGCTGGCAACTTCCCAAGGGAATTGTTGATCCCGGTGAGACGCCGGAGGTCACGGCGCTGCGCGAGGTGCGCGAAGAGGCGGGGATCGAAGCAACTCTCATCGCACCCCTCAACCCCGTGGAATATTGGTATGTGGGCCACCGCGGCAAGCAGCGCGTACGCTTTCACAAATTGGTTCACTTCTTTTTAATGGATTATGTGCGCGGCGACGTTAGCGACCATGACCGCGAGGTCAATGAGGCGCGCTGGGTGAGTTTAGAGCAAGCACAAGCCATGCTCGCCTTTAAGGGTGAGCGCCAAGCTGTTGCCCAGGCTGCATCGCTGCAAGCCTCAGGCACAATCAGCAAAGATGAGGTCTGATTTATGATGGCTGAAGGGGACTGCGTGATTGTGGCGTATAGGGGAGAGTTTGGTCATGGCTGACCAACGGCCCAATATTATCTTCATCATTACCGACCAGCAACGTTTCGACACGATCCGCAGCCTCGGGTTTCCGTATGTGGATACGCCGCACCTTGACCGGCTGGTGCAGGAGGGAATCTCGTTCGACAACTGCTTCATCACCGCGCCGCTTTGTTCGCCCTCGCGCGCCAGTCTCTTTAGTGGCTACTACCCTCATACCACAGGCATCCACCGTAACGCTGCGCTGTGGCGTCGTTCGTGGGTCGAGCTGCTGAATGACGCCGGTTACTATTGCGTAAATATTGGCAAGATGCATACTTACCCCTATGAAACGGCCCTGGGTTTCCACGAACGTTATGTGGTGGAGAACAAGGATCGCTACTATGAAGGGCGCTACTACTTTGACGAATGGGACAAGGGGTTGCGTGCCCGCGGGTTGGTCAAACAGAACCGTGAATGGTATCGCCAACACCCGGACTACCCCACCTGTCTAGGTGCGTTCGATTGGGAACTGCCGGAAGAGACTCACTCGGACTTTTTTGTAGGCGACATGGCGACCTGGTGGCTGGAAACCAAGCCCAAATCGGAGCAGCCGCTCTTTCTACAGATCGGATTTCCCGGCCCCCACCCGCCCTACGACCCGGTTCCCCGTTTTGCGAAACGCTATCTGGAGCGCGAATTGCCTCTGCCCACTGTGACCGAAGAGCAGATCGCGCAGCAGCCGCCCCCGTTTCAGGAGATGCGTATCCAAAATAGCCGGTCGGACAAAGACTCGCTTCTCCACTCGCTGCATCCCACAGTTGAACAAATGCACCGCCAGCGGGCGTATTATCTGGCGAATGTCACCATGATCGATGAAAAAGTCGGCCAGATTCTTTCAAGTTTGGACGCCAGGGGCTATCTAGACAATGCCGTCGTCATCTTCACCAGCGACCACGGCGACGCGCTGTGTGACTATGGGCATAGTCAAAAGATGACCATGTACGACATTATCACGCGTGTCCCTACTATCGTCTGGGCACCGGGCCGCTTTACAGGTGGACGTCGCTATGACCAGCTTTGCCAATTGATGGACCTGGGGCCGACTGTGTTAGAACTGGCCGGTGTAGAGCCTCCCCAGAATTTTGAAGCCATTTCCTTGCTGCCGGCGCTGCAAGGAGAAGCATGGGCAGGGCGCGACTATGTCTTTACCGAACAGCCGGTTGGTGGTGGGTACATGACAATGGTACGCAACGACCGCTGGAAGTTGGTCCACTTTCTAGACCAACCCTATGGGCAGCTATTTGATCTACAAGCTGATCCCGGTGAATTGGACAACCGCTGGGATGACCCGGAGCTAGCGCACATCAAACAAGAACTGATCCAGGTTCTTTGCAACTGGCGCATCCGTAGCGGCTTGCACACAGCCGACTTCGCCGCCGAATGTCGCTAGCCGCACTGCTATCCTGGTATATATAAGCCAGCTTACACAAAAACGAGTTTAGATCCCCGCTGCCGTAAATGCTGCTTCCACGATGGCGCGGGCTTCGGTTTGCAGCTGGTGTAGATGTTCCTCGCCCCGAAAACTCTCGGCGTAAATTTTATAGATCTCCTCGGTACCCGATGGGCGTGCGGCAAACCAGCCCTGCTCCGTTGCCACTTTGAGCCCGCCGATGGCTGCGCCATTGCCGGGAGCATGGGTGAGCTTGGCGATAATAGGGTCGCCGGCGAGAGTGCCTGCTTGCACCAGGTCGGGCGTTAAGGCTGCCAGCACTTGCTTTTGCTTGGCATTGGCAGGGGCGTCGATGCGCGCATAGACAGGGCTGCCAAACTGGTTTTCGAGGTTGTGGTAATGCTCGCCAGGGTCGCGCCCGGTGGTAGCAAGAATCTCCGCGGCCAATAGGTTGAGCAGGATGCCATCCTTATCGGTCGTCCAGACAGTGCCATCGCGGCGTAGGAAGGAGGCTCCGGCGCTCTCCTCACCCCCAAAGCCAAACGATCCATCTAGCAGCCCATCGACAAACCACTTGAAACCGACAGGCACTTCGGACAAGGGGCGCTCTTGGGATGCGGCAACGCGGTCGATCATCGAGCTGGAGACCAAAGTCTTGCCTACCGCAGCATCCTCGCGCCAGTCGGGGCGGTTTTGAAAGAGATACCAGACTGCCACGGCAATGTAATGGTTGGGATTCATCAAGCCCACGCTGCGCGTGACAATGCCGTGACGGTCGGCATCGGGGTCGTTGCCAAAGGCGATGTCAAAGCGATCTTTGAGTTCGATCAGCCCCGCCATCGCATAGGGTGAGGAGCAATCCATACGAATCTGCCCATCCCAATCCACGGTCATGAAGCTGAAGGTGGGGTCAATGGCGCGGTTGACCACTTCAATGTTGAGGTCATAGCGTCCGGCGATAGGCTCCCAATAGGGCAAGCCTGCACCTCCCATCGGGTCAACGCCTAGCTTGATGCCGGATGCGGCAATGGCGGGGAGGTCGATGACGGAAGCCAGGTCGGTCACATAGGGGGTAATGTAGTCGTAGGCATGGGTGGTGGCGGCTGCTGCTGCCTTGCTAAAGGGGATGCGCTTAACTGCGTGGCCTCCTTCCGCCAAAATCTCATTCGCCCGCGTTTGTACACGCTTGGTGATATTGGTATCTGCCGGGCCGCCTTCGGGCGGGTTGTACTTAAAGCCACCGTCGTCGGGCGGGTTGTGGCTGGGGGTGATGACCACGCCATCGGCCTTGACGTTGGGATAGGCGCGATTGTAGCTGAGGATGGCGCGCGAGATGACGGGAGTCGGCACATAGCCCCGCGCCGCGTCAACGTAGAGTTCGACCCCATTGGCGGCAAAGACCTCGACAGCCGTAATGTGGGCTGGTTCGGAAAGGGCGTGCGTGTCCATGCCCAGAAAGAGCGGGCCGGAGATGCCTGCACTGGCGCGATATTCGACGATGGCCTGGCAGATGGCGGCGATATGGTCTTCGTTAAAGGTGCCCTTGAGCGACGAGCCGCGATGGCCCGATGTGCCAAAGCTGACACGCTGGGCCGGGTCGGCTGGGTCGGGATTCTCACTGTAATAGGCGGAAACGAGCCGCGGCACATTGACCAACAGGTCACGCGGGGCAGGCTTACCGGCTAGGGGGTGGAGAGACATGGGCGAATACTCCAATCAAGTGGAAAGATTATCGTCATTAGTATCGTCATCAGTGTTATCAAGTGGCGCTCCCCAACTCCTTATGGGATCAACGTCTTCGGCCAAAAATTCCTCGTCGCGTGTCGCATTCCATAGGACCTCCTTCAACCATTAACCTCACAGCAACGACATTGTAGCATAACACGCACAGCTTTTCACCCCTCCCCTAGCGCGGCACCTCTAGCCCTGCCAGCAGGCGGCGCAGGATGGCGTCGGCGTTCAAGCCTTCGATTTCGGCTTCGGGACGGAGGATGATGCGATGGCGAAAGACGGGGGGCGCGACCGCTTTGACATCGTCAGGGGTGACGTAGTCGCGGCCTTGCAGGGCAGCATAGGTCTTTGAGGCCAGCAAAAGCGCGATGCTGGCGCGTGGACTGCCGCCCAGGATCAGGTCGGGGCTGCGGCGGGTGGCAGTGGCGAGCGCGGTGATATAGCGCAAAATGCCATCCTCAACCGTGGTGTTGTGGATGGTGGCGCGAATGGCGGGGAGGTCGCTGGGCCGGATCACAGGCACAAGGCCGGTGGCATCAAGGTCATGGGCGTTAAAGCCTTGATGATAGCGGCGCAGCACCTCTTCTTCCACGGTGGCTGGTGGATAGTCCACTATGATCTTGAAAAGAAAACGGTCGAGTTGAGCTTCGGGCAGCGAATAGGTGCCTTCGTATTCAATCGGATTCTGGGTTGCCAAGACCATAAAGGGATCATCCAGGGGGTGGCGCGTGCCGTCAATGGTGACTTGGCGTTCTTCCATCGCTTCGAGCAGCGCCGATTGGGTCTTGGCAGGCGCGCGGTTGATTTCGTCGGCCAAAAGAATGTTGGTAAAAACGGGGCCGCGCTTGAGGTGAAAGCGTCCCGCATCCAGCTCAAAGACCTGCGTACCCACGATGTCGCTGGGCATGAGATCGGCGGTGAACTGGATGCGCCCAAAATCGGTATGGATGAGCCGCGCCAATGTTTTGGCTAGCAGCGTTTTGGCTGTGCCGGGTACGCCTTCCAGCAGCACATGACCGCCCGCCAGGAAGGCCACGACGACCTGGGTAAAGACTTCTTCTTGACCGACAACGACTTTGGATGCCTCGCTGCGTAGCTTGGCAAAGAGTTCGACAAGGGACACGTTTACCTCACAAGTTGCGTTTGGCTCCGTGGCAGGGAGGCCAACAGAGCATCGGTAGCTTGAACAAGCTGGATCAGGCGGGCTTCGTCATTAACCTGAATGGGGTCAGCATAGGCAGTGAGAAGCTCTGCCACCTCGGACAAGAGCGTAGGTGAAAGAATCTCGGCGCGGCGGAGTTGTGCCAACCACTCGGCATCAGGCAGATCGGCGGGAATCTGGGCGATTCGACCCACCCGGCTCTTTAGCCGCTGGCGGTGATGGTCAGCGACAAGCTGTGGCTGGCGCATACGCCGCTGCAAGCCAGCCAGCGCTGTGACATACTCGGCTGCTTCGCGCGGGCGTGTGCCTGTAGGGCCAGGGAGTGGGGGGCCAAGCCTGCGTCCTTGTAACAAGAGGTAGATGAAGATGGCAATCATGGTCACCAACAGCCCTTGTCCAAAAGGCGTGGTGTACAGCCAATCCTGGAGGGTCCTGACAGTGCCTGCATCACCGTTTGCCTGGTTGTGGCTTGCCAGGTGATGCGTGCTGAAGATCACCGGCGCGCCGGCAGGGACCGTACGCAGGATGGCGGGGAGCAGCGAGGCGATGCGCTCATCGCGTAGGTTGAGGTTGGTCAGCGCGAAGTCCTCTGTTAGATGCCAGACGACCCCATCGCCAACGAATTGCAGCGCGACCACGGGTTCGCCGGTTGATTGGGCCAGAATGGGTACAAAGGCGCGCTCATCCATGAAGCGCAGGCTGTGCGATGCGAAAAACGACTCCCAGTCACCCGGCGTGTTGGGGAGCAGTGGCTGCACCGGGTGTACTCCTGAAACCATGCCGGACAAAGTTTCGATTTGCTCGACTTGAAATTCTGTTGCCAGCGCTGTAAAGCCGTCAAGCGGGCCGACGAGAACCAGCGTGCCTCCACGCCGCACCCAGGAGCTGGTTAAGGCTGCATCGGCCCTGGAATAAAAATCAGGATCGCGTGTCGAGCTAGGATGCACCCAGAGCAGACCAGAGCCGGTGGGTAGACCTGTGCGCGGGATATTGAGGGTGACAGGATAGCCCAACTCCTCCAGCCACAGAACCAGCGCGCACAACCCGGTGCTGCTAGGATCGGCGGGGTCATAGGGTTCTACCCTTTGCGGTTGGCCTTGCAACACGGCCATGACAACGAGGATAGCAGCCAGCAGTAAGCCGGTAATCACCTGCGAGCGGGGCAGGCCAAAGGTCGGGCGCACTATACCTCTCCTTTGGTTGGATTCACCGTAGCGCGCTGCGCCACCGCTGCCAGCGTGTCGATCTCCTGCTCATAGGCTGCAAAGGTTGCCCCATCCGGCTCATGTATGCCATACCAAACTTCGTCAAAGGTGGCGATCACCGGCTCGAGATGGGGACGGATGGGCGAATCGTTGGGGAGACGGATCAGCACTTCGCGGTTGGTCAGGCTCTGTTCATAGGGGATGAGGTCATACTCGGCCAACTGTAAGAGCGCGGCTAAATAGAGGCGGCGCACTGCATCGCGGTAGAGTCCCGATTGGGCGGCAGCGCGTGCCTGTTGGCGCGCTTCTGTCGCGCTGCGTGGAAGGTCGTCGTCACCAGGTGTGGGCGTCACGCGGTCATCCGTCACAAAGGAGCGCAGTAGACGCTGGAGCCAGTAGCTCAACAGCCAGATCACCGTGGCGACAATCAGGATGGTAATGAGCCAGGGCAGCAGGCGTAGCAAGAGCGAGAGCCAGGTCGTGCCATTGTTGGGCTGAGACTCTGGGAGTAGCGCATGAAAGAGATTCTCCAGCCACTGCAAAAAGCGCTCCCACAGGCTGATGGGTCTATTAAATTCAGGACGCGCCAAGACTTCTGCCAGGACTGCCAGACGCGCCGTGGTCTCATCATGGCTGGAAGCGTCGATTTGGGCGACTGCCCCGCGCAGGCGCGCTAATGCAATCGTTTGTGGCGTTCTATCGAGAGGAGTCAATGCTGCGCCTGTATCCGCGGGCAGATCGTCCAGCACAGAGGTGATCTGTACCTGCTCACCAGAGGGGAGCGTTACGGTCTGAATCGTGGTGAAATACTGCTGTAGCTGCTCAATGAGCGGTTCTACATTGGTTTCGGAGGCTGCTTCTAGCTGTGTGATGGCTGCTGCCAATTCCGCCCGGTACTCTGCCAATGAAAGTGTGCGTGGAGATGATTGAGCGCGCAGTGGCGCGGCGATCAGCAGGAGGATAAGCACCAGGCAAAGGGAGAGCAATAAGCTGCTGTGCGATAGACGGGAAACGCTGTACTTACGCCGGTGGAGCATCGGGGGTCAACTCAGCTTCCAACGCCGCGACACGCAGCGTCACATCATAGGCTTCGGCACGCACGCGCAGGTCGTAGTAATACATGACAACGCCGGTCGCATAGAAAGGCTGATAGAACAGGTTGAGAAGGTAGCCCGCCATCGTGGAGATGATCGTAATCAGGGCCAACTGCGTGGGAAATGCGATGATGGCGATCTGCTGTGTCACGATCAGCGGCAGGCTGATCACCAATCCGCTGAAAATTGCCAGCAGCACGACATAGAGCACCCCACGCCACAGCCGCCCGCGCGTGAGCTCCCAACTGCGCCGCAGCGACTGGATCGGCCCTAGTCGCTCGATGAGCAAGCTGGGGCCAGCAGCCAGCCAGCGCGCCATATAAAAAGCAGCCGGGGCCAGCATCAGCACAATCATCAGCACATAGCCGACCAGGACGACCAGGACAATGCCGATGATTAGGAGCACGCTGGGAACGTCGTTGCCACTATCGAGCATGCTGAAGAGGCCGCCGAAGAGTAGGGCGATGGCAAAAAAGATAAGGCCAATGGCGATGAGCACCACCGCTGTCACCAAGCCGATGATCAAGAATTGCACAATCTGCATCCCGATCATGGGCAAGAGCCGGCGCAATGCCACGCGCAAGCCGTCGCCCACGGTAGAGGTCTCACCATGTAGAAAGCGGTCAATATGATAAATGGTCATGAGATTGACCACGGTTGAGCCCAGGATGCTGAAAAGACTGAGTAGCAAGATCGCGCCGAAATAGCCCAGGAAATCGCCAAAGAACTCTTCGAAAACCAGATCGGCGCTCTCCGGCGTGGCAAGGGTGAACTCGAGAAGGTCAAAGTAGCCGGTCAGAAAGCGCCCGGTGAGCAATGCCGTCACCACACCCACCGGAACCATGACGATGGCTGCCGAAAGCATCAACACACCAAAACGCGCACGCAAAGCGCGAAAGGTGCGGTCTAAAAGATCGGCGATGGTGAGCGGCCCGCTGATGGCGGCTGGGCCGGAGGTTGACACGGGCGCGGATGCGGACACGGTTGTTCCTTTCGAAAAGATGCCCTAGACCCACTTACAGGGCAACCAGTACAGCAGGATCAAGACGGGCCTTCAGAAGATCGTTCACCCTCAAATAACCGTCTGCGATGGGCAAGGGCCGGTCAAGGATATCCCGGCGCAATTTGAGCGGAAAGCTCAGTTCGGAAGGGTGCGCGATGCCGGGGAGTGTCGCAAAGAGCGCGGCGTGGAGCGTGCCCAACCCGGCGCTGGCCTGTGAACCGATCATGACACCTTTGCCTGCGCTGCGGGCAAGGGCCAGCATGGCGGCAGATTCGGTGAAGCCGGTGCGCGCGGTTTTGATGTTGAGAACGTCAAAGGTATCAAAGGCCAATTCGCGCTGGAGATCGCGCAGTGTGAAGGTGCTGTCGTCGGCGATGAGCGGCAGATGTTGGCCTGAACGGAGGCTGGCTCGCGCCGCAAGCTGCTCGACAGGCAGTGGCTCCTCGCAGTAATGCAGCCCCAGGCTCGCCAACTGGTCGAGTTGTGCTGCGGCGTTGGGGGCCTCCAGACATTCGTTGGCATCCGCGTAGAGATCTACGCTTGATCCTAGCTCGGCTTGTAGCTCGCGGATGCGCGCAATATCTTCATCCCAAGCGCGCCCTACCTTTACCTTGAGAACACGCACTCCCTGATCCACCACGCGGCGCGCTTCCTTCAAGACGGTGTCACGGTCGCCAATGCCCAGGATATAACTGGCGCGCAGCCGGTCGGTCTGGCGTGCCGCGCCATCAAGCAGGTGGTCGAGCAGGGACAGCCCACGGTGCTGCGCCAGCGCGCTGTGCAGCGCCATGTCGATGGCGGCTTTGGCGGTGTGATTGTTCTTGACCTCATGCAGGCGGCTTTGGATGCGCTGCAGCTCTGGCATTTTCCACAGGCTGCCCGCTTGTGCGTCGTCTCTCCAGACGGGAAGCCCGGCGATACGCGGCGAGAGTTCGTCGCTGATCACCGTCTGGATCGAGTGGATGGTTTCGCCATAGATGGTCGGGCGCGGCGGCGCTTCGGCCCAGCCTTCGCTGCCATCGCTGAGGATGACCCGCACCGCCACATGCGAGACGCGGTCAAAGCTGCTGCTCTTGCCCCATTGCAACGCGCCATGCATGGGGAGGTGAAAGAGATAGGTTTCGATGGAGGCAATCATTAACGATGAATAATTTGACATAAGAGTAGTAACTAGCGATTGAGCCAAGTGAGAACCTGGGCGGCGACAGCCGCGGGATCGTGGCTTACAGTGTCAATGTAGAGAGTGGCGCGCGCTGCATGGCTGCGCAGCGCGGCCAGTGTCTCCACCGGATCATAGCTGCGGCGCTCCTCAATGACAATCTGGAGCTTTGCGCGCAGTTCGTCGCCCGTGACAATGCCGCGGCGTATCCAACTCAGCAAGGTTGCTTCTTCGGTTGCGCTGAAGAGGGCACCGGCTTCAGGCAAGCCTAGCGCGGCAAAGCTATCGGCTTCTCTCACGCCAGGGGTAGACACGTCAATGCGGTCGAAGGTATCGTCGCGGCTTAAGAGACGCTGCACACGTACCCAATCGGGCGCGTCAAGCATAACAAAGCGGGCTTGGGGCAGGGCTGAGGCGGCGTAGGCCACTTCATTGGCCCCGCGCAGGCCATCAAACAGCAGCAGCTTGGCGCGAGAATCGTCGCTGATCCAGAGCTGCGTCAGCGCGTGCGCCATGCCACCGGCATACAGTTCACGATAGCGGCGCGTATAGGCGAAGCGTTGGCCGCGGTCGGTGACTGGCGCAAGCGGCAGCCCCTCCAGGGCTTGCATATGGCTGATGATCAACTGGTCGGTCAGGTCGCGGCGGTCGGGCAGCAGCAGATACTCTGCTCCCTGCTGCATCAGTTCGTTGAGCAAAGTGCTTTTGCCAACCCCTGTCACGCCCACCAGAATGATCAGGGGCAATGAGTTGAGCGAATGCCACTCGCCGGAGGGTGGTGCGCCCACGGCAAGGTGTGGGGCGATGCGTTGAAAGGGCAAAACGGGAGTCGAGTCAGACATAAGGTGTTGAGAATTGCTTTCGTTTGTGTGAGCAAAAGTTCAGGCGTTGCCATTATAACTGATCTCCCGCGTGCATGACGGATGCGGCAGGTGGTGTGGCGACCCAATGTGATGTGTCAAATTATAATGGGGAGCCAGAGGGTGTGGAAAACGGTGCGAGCGTGTAGGGAGGTGAATTGAGATGGCTGCGTCTGGTTGGCGTGCAGCATTGCAGTGTGGCGTTGTGAGGGTATGTTAGCATTGGCGGCAAGGCGCAACCACAAGGCGTATGGTAGAATTGTGAGTTGGAGCTATATTCGCGGGGTTAGGGATTTCATTGTGGGTACGTTACCCACTACCTTACGATCATCTGAACTATGTCGGACTTTTTGGAGTTATTACAAGAGTGGTTCGGTGGGTTGAATCTGCCCTCATTGGAACGTATTGGCGAGTCGATGGACCCGGTGGCATGGACGCTGGTCGCATTGTTGACCGGGGGTGTGCTGCTGGGGATATTCTTTAGCTTGAGCACGCGCCGCGCCTTTCTGATGCCGGATGATACCGAGGCGACCCCCAATGTGCTGCTGGCGCGGCTCAAACAAGATCCGACCCGGCTTTCGCCCGTGGCGATCATCAGCCGTTTGGGCGCGGAAGCTACGCTAGAGCTATTGGAATATGGCGACCAGATTCAGACGAAGGAATGGCGCTATCAATGGAGCGGCGTGCGCGAGGAATTGCTGCGCCTGTTGGGGCAGCAGAACGCCTTTGGGCCTACCTATGCCCTTGCACGTTACTATGGCAGCGCCGATCCGCAAGAACCTGACACGATCCGCATCCGGCGTACGGTCTTGGTGCACAAGCTCGGTCAACGGCGCTATCTCGAACCCAATGCCGACGGTCAATCTGCTCACCTGCGCATCCGCGGCCATTCTGCCGAGGTGGAAGGGGATTTGGGATTTGAAGGCGAGACGCTGTGGCTGACAGCAGATGAGCCCGCCCCGCCGACGGAAGGGCCTCTAATTGAAATGGAACCCATTGAATTTAGCACCCTCAACGACGCCGAACTGCGGCTGCACATTCGCCGCACGCCGATGGTTGGGGGTGGCTTTAAGCTTGACTTGCAGAAGCGGCGCAAGATGTGGGTGGTCGTCGATGAACAGGTCGAGTGGGTTAGTTAGGTTTCTGTCGAGCTAGACTTTTTCAGGTCAGACTTTTGCCAGGTTAGATTCTATCGCATGCAACAACTGTTTAGCGCGTTACCCAGTCTTCTCGATTTTGCCAATGTCGCCCTGTCATCGGTCGTGGTGATTCTGGCCTTTTCGCTGTTGGCCTATACGCTGACCTATAACTTTCGCGATACGGTGGCGCAGTGGTTTGCGCTGCTCTTGGCCTGTGTGGTCATCGTGTTTGCCAGCGAGGTGGCGCTGGATCGGGTGGTGAGCGCGGCATCGGCTAATCGCTGGCTGCGTTTTCAATGGTTGGGGATTGCCCTGCTGCCTGCGGCCTATTATCTTTTTTCGCTCGCCGTCCTGCGTACCACCAATTATCGCATGGGCAGGCGGCGCTGGCTCGCGCTGCTGGGTATCATCCTCTCCGTGGTGAGTGCGATAACAGCCATCTTTAGCAATTGGATTGTGGGAGCCGTCCATTATGCGCCTCCCATCAGCTATCTCCAAGCCGGGCCCTACTTTTGGCTCTTTGCCGCCTATTTTGTGGCGGCCATTTATCTATCGCTGGCAAACGTCTGGAAGGCACGCCAACGCTGCCTAACTGACCGCACCCGCCAGCGCATGGGCTATCTGCTGCTCGCCTTTATTGCCCCCGGCGTCGGCATCTTCCCCTATTTGATCGGCTTTAGCCGGGTGGCGGGGGAAGGCCAATCGAGCGCGCTTGTCCTTTTCCTGGCGATTCTGGTCAACTGCGCGGTGGCGGTGATGCTGGTGGTCATGGCCTATACGGTTGCCTATTTTGGCGTATTGACACCGGATCGCGTGGTGCGCTATCGACTCCTGCGCTTCTTTTTCCGCGGGCCTTTGGTGGCGATCGGTGTGATTTTGGCGGTGCTGACACTGCCGCGGGTGGAGCGGCTGCTCGGACTGCCGCGCGATATCATCCTCTTTAGTGTCATCACCGGGGTTGTTGTCCTCAGCCAGCTAATTCTCAGCGTAACGAAATCAATGGTGGATCGTCTTGTCTATCGGGAAGATCGCGATGAAATTGCGTGGCTGCGCGAACTGGATCGACGGTTGTTGACCACCAGTGACCTCCGCCAATTCCTCGAAAACAACCTGGCGGCACTCTGTGAATTGCTGCGTGTGCCCTCTGGGTTTGTGGCGGCGACGGTCGGAACGGATCTAATTCTGGAAGCCGTGGTCGGCCCCGCGGGGACTCGTGACCAGGTTGTGCACGTAGACGATTGGGGCGAGGCCCTGAGCCAGGCGATTGAACGGGGTGAAGCGCCTGCCTACCAACCCCTCTCCTATGCTGGTTTTTGGATTTGGCCTTTGGTTGATCCCGACAGCGATGGGGAGATGCAGGTACTTGGCATTTTGGGGGTGAAGGCGCGCACCGAGACACCACTGCTCAGTCGCGACGAGGTGGAGGTGATGGAGCAGATGGTGGAGCGGGTCGCCCGTGTCTTGCTCGACCGGATGCTGCAACAACGGGTGTTTGATGCCTTGCGGCAGATTATTCCCGACATCGATCGCATTCAGCAGATGCGCAGCGTCTCACCTTATCTGTCGTTGGAGAGCAACTCATCTGCTACCAATGCCTTGCTCAACCCCAGCCCTGTGGACAGCCCAGAGTTCGAGGCGTGGGTCAAAGATGCACTGAGCCACTATTGGGGTGGTCCTAAACTCACCCGTAGCCCGCTGGTCCAGTTACGGGTGGTGGGAGATGTGCTGAATCAAGTGGACAGTAATCCAACCAAAGCCTTACGCCTGGTCTTGGAGACGGCGATTGAAAAGCTACGCCCCGAAGGCAAGCAAAATCTTAGCGCACCAGAATGGTTACTCTATAACATTCTAGAGATGCGCTTTATCCAGGGACGCAAGGTGCGTGAGATCGCCGACCGCTTGGCGATGAGCGAGAGTGACCTCTATCGCAAACAGCGAGTCGCCATTGGTCAGGTTGCACGCGTACTTTCGGAGATGGAACAAGCGAACGGCGTCGAAGTCAACGGTCGGGCCGAGATGATCCCTAGCGCAGCCGGGCCACAGCCGGTTGCAGAGACGCATGCAAGGGAGAAAACCATCGGCTCTACCTAGAGATGCTGCCCCTTGCTGGGCAGAAGAGGTATGAACGATGGCAAAATCTGAAGTCCGCATGAATCGCAGTACCCCGCCCCTTCCCGATTGGGAGTTCAACTGGCAGGATCAGTTTACGATCCAACTCGTAGGTCTGGCGCTGGCAATTGTTGGCGCAATCCTCTTTCTTTCCCTACGCAGCACCGAGAGCTTACCGTGGCTGGTGGGCATGACCGGCTGGACGGCCCCTTTGGTGGCTCTGAGCCTCATGCTGGTCGGTGGTGTGCTGGTGCTTGGGGATCGGGCCGGGTATTGGAGCATCGAGGCATTGTTGGGGGGTGAACTGCTGCTGCTGGGGCTGCAAGCAGGCGCGTTTGTCTGGTATAACCCCCTCTTTGAATGGAATATGAAGGCCGATGGCAGCAACGGTGGGTTGGTGGGTTGGGTCGTCGGCGGGCTGCTGGTCGCGGGCTTTGGTCAAGGCGTGGCGACTGTGCTGGTGGGTATGATCTGCGGTGCCGGTCTCTTTTTGATCATCCGGCATACGCCGCTGATCTATCCCGCCGCTTATCTTTTGCGCTATTTACGTTGGATGATGGCCTATTGGTCGGTGTGGAGCGTGCCTCGCCCGCGCAGCCAACGCCAGCCCATGCCCCATACGCCCCTGCCGCGCACCGCTAATTTTGTCACACCGCAGCCTGTACGCAAGGTGCGACCTGCGCCGGCGTATGAAGATCATGATGATCAATATGATGAAGAAGCGGATGATCAGGACGAGTCATACGTAGCTCCAACCCCTCCGCGGCGGCGGCGCAGCACGCCGCCTGCACAGCCTGTGCCCGCTGTCCCTCCTACTTCCCAGCCCGCAGCCAAGCGCAATGGACGCACGCCCAAGCCTGCGCCGCGCCCTGCTACCTTGCCCCCTTATGATCTGCTCACGCCGGACAGCGGTCATTATGGCAGCGTCGATGTCGATGTGTTGCAGGCTGCCATTGAGGGAACGCTCTCTGATTTTGGCGTGCCTGTGCGCGTGGTGCATGTGGAAAGCGGCCCCACCGTGACCCAATTTGGGGTGGAGCCGCTCTATACGGAGCAATCGGGCAAGCGGCGCAAGGTGCGCGTCAACCGCATTG
>JADLDO010000038.1 GCA_020846635.1 Caldilineaceae bacterium | reverse complement strand
GAAATGTGCCAAAGGCTGTGGGAATCCGTGCGCAAGTGGTGCGCTGTAGAAAATTTGAGTCCATGTTCGCTTCCTTAGTCTGCACCTAACCTGTACCTATTCTGCAACGATGTCCTCGGATAGACGGGCTAGTGCCAGCGCCCCCAGGGATAGGCCGAAATCTCGCAAGGCCACATCAAAGAAGCCGGGCACAAGCACCAGGTTCAGAATGATGCCCCAAAGCCAGGCCGCAACCAGATAGCCCCCAAAGCGTGGCTTGAAAAAGACCACCAAGCCGGCCACAATCTCGACCACCCCGACGATTATCATGAAGGTATCGCCGCTCATAGGCAGCACAGCCAGCGCCAGCGGCGAGAGATAGCTGCTCCAATCGACCAGCCAATTGGTGAACTTGTCCAGACCGGCAATGATGGGTGCGACAGTGAAGGCGATGTGCAGCAGATGATAAGCTTGCAGAACAGGGCGACTGCGAACCACTTCCTGGTGTTGCATGGCAAGTGAACTACTCATGTTGTACCTCTGCTTTCTGAAAGAGTTAGAGATGAAATGACGGTTGAAATTTGGGAACACGAAAGACACCCCAGCTTTTCGTGTCGAAGCACGAAGCTGGCTTAACCAAAACAAATCAAATGTAGAACGGGAGCCGTTAGGCTAGATCGGTCGTGCCTCCCGATGACCTAAGCAGTTGGCGGATGGCAGCGAGCCAACTGCCAGGGCTATTGGGACTTTTATCTGCAAGCACCGCGCGAGTCGCGGCTGTGAGATGGCGATCCAGAATCTCTTCGCCATCGACCAACAGCACACCCAGTGTGATCGCATGTTGGATGAACCAACTGGTCATGCGCACAAGCAGCGATTGCCGTGTGCGCACGGCAGACACCTGGCGATTGGCTGGAATCTCGCCAACCAAGGCTTCGCTGCCATCTGGCACTACCAGCAGCCAGCGCGCATCAGGAGTGTCAACCACCTTGTTGCGAAAGATCTGACCACGACAGCCACCGCATTCTTGAACACAGGCAGCCAGACACAAGGTTGTCACCTTGCAATCACGCGTATCGACCTGCTCCAGATCATCCATCAGGGTACGCGCCTCCTCGGGCCACAGCGCGATGAGGAGTTCGCTCTCCGTATTGCGAATTAAGCCGCGCGCTTGCGCCACTAGATTTTCATAACCATCGGTCTGCCAAATGTGGCTTGCCTTTGCTGGTTGGGCAGCGGCCTCTAGCATCGGGCCAACCTGCGCCAGCGTTTGCTGGAATTGACTGTCAACCCGTTTGAGGAATTCTTGTGGCGGAATGGGAAGATACCGTGTAGTCTCGTCACCGGCAATGCGTACAGCTGCGCCACGCGCTTCGAGCTTTTGCAGAACGGGATAGATGTTTGGACGTGGAATGCCCGACACCTTGGCGACTTCGTAGCCGGTGGCAGGATTGTGCTGGAGCAGCGCTTGGTAGGCGCGTGCCTCGTGTTCTGTAAAGCCCAGTTCCTGTAAAAGCGTAATTGCGTCGGCCATATTCCCTCACTCTATATTTAGTAGTTGTATTTATAACTACTATTATAAGGACGTGCAAATTGACAACTGTAAGAAAACTCCATTTCACACCGGTTCGATGATTCGACTGCGGCGACATCGCGGCGGTTCAGTTGAACGCGCTACAGGTGCAGGTCGCCCGATGCCTCTGGCTGATAAGGGACTTTTTCGATTCGCAAACGGCGCTCTCCATCGGGAACCTTCCATGTAAAGACGTCGCCGGCGCGATAGCCCAACATTGCGGTTCCGATCGGAGCCAGGACAGAGACCTTGTCGTGCTCGATGTCCGCGTCTTGGGGAAAGACCAGAGTGACAGTCATCTCTTCATCTGTATCGAGGTCGCGCAGCCACACGGTTGAATTCATCGTCACCACATCCGGCGGCACATCCGCAGGCAGAACAACCTCGGCGCGTGATAACTCCAATTCCAGGTCGTCCAGATACGCATTGCCATGACGATGTACGCGCTTGGCTTCTTCGATCAGTTTGCCCAGGCGTTCCATGTCAAACTCCGTAATATAAATTGTGCGTCCTTCCATCGAATTCACCACTTTCTATCTAAAATATTTCTATCTAAAGTAAACGAACCCACAGGGCAAATCCTAGCCCCATGAGTTCGTTGCGTTTGATTGTTGCGCCAGATCGCGCACTCCAGCGAAAGGCCAACGTTGGCTATGTAATTCGCCCCGCCAACTCCCTTGGCTCAAAGCTCTGGCCTGTAGCGATCAAGGCTTTGGCTGCCTCCACCTGACCCCACACATTCCAAAGCAAGACACCGCGCACACGCTGATCTTTCAGGTAATAGATCACGCCTGTTTGAAATGGTTCCTGCCAGTCTATTACACTCTCCAAACGAGAGTCAAGTTCACCAACAGCCTCATAGCCCAAATCAAAGAGGTCAGAGTAGAACATAGGAGAATAATCGTAGGAAGAATTCGCGCCCGCCATACTCCTCCCCGCGGCTTTGCCCATTTGGTTGGCGTTATCTTCGTGCTCCACGCGGCGACGGACCGACAACAGATCATCCTGAAAATTGGCAACATCCCCGGCAGCATAGACATCGGGCTGGCTGCTCTGCAACGCCCGATTGACCACAATGCCATTGTCCACTTTGAGACCGGCAGCCTCTGCCAACTCTACATTCGGCTGAACGCCGATGCCTGCCACAACCCCATGGGTGGCGATCCGGCGCCCGCTTTCGGTCAAGACGGTCAGGTTGTCACCCGTGCCCTCCACGCCATTGACGCTCTCACCGGCCAGCACCTCGACACCCTTGTCACGATAGTATTGGTTCAGGAAACTCACGACCTCGGGCGGGAAAATGCGCTGGCAAATCCCTTTGTCGGGAAAGAGCATCGTCACCTCTTTGCCCTGCATCGCCAACGCTGCGGCAATTTCAGAACCGATGAAGCCGCCGCCGATCACAACAAATTTTGTGTGCTTGTCCGCGAGGCTGCGTAGCTGCTGGTAGTCATCGACTGTACGATAGTAGAGGATGTTACCTGCGCCAAAGGGCAACTGCCGCGGTGTTGCGCCTGTTGCCAACAACAATTTTTCATAGGCATAGACTTCGCCTTGCGCGTCCCTCACCTGTTTGGTTGCCACATCCAAGTTCGCAACCCTGCGCCCGGGAAAGAGGTCAACTCCATCGGGAATGGTGCGCATGATCTCATCAAGCGTGGTTTCACCTTTCCACAGGCTCTTGGAGAGGGGCGGGCGGTCATAGGGAGCGTGATTGTCCGCGGTGACGAGGCCAATTGAACCGGCCGAATCCACTTCACGAATGCCTTCCAGGGCCGCGGCTGCAGCCATGCCGCCGCCCACGATCAGGTAACGATACTCTTTCACACGCACCTCTTTTCTATAAAAGTAAGAAACCCCTCTGTGTCAATCCTCCCCGGGCAGATCACGCCGACTGGTCATTTAAGAATTCATGAAGAACAACTGCGTTATTAAGTTCATGATCTTTTGCGCTATAGAGCAGCGTCACAGTACCTTGCTTCATTGCCTGTTGCACAAGCGCCAGTTGCTCTTCATTGTCTTTGAGTTCACGCACATAGCGCTGTCTGAATTCTTCCCATTTTTCCG
>JADLDO010000037.1 GCA_020846635.1 Caldilineaceae bacterium | reverse complement strand
TTTCGCCGGCGTGGCAGTCGGCGTAGAGGCGGATCTGATCGCGGAACTTGCCGCCGAGCAGCTTGTAGACAGGCACGCCGAGTGCCTTGCCGACGATGTCGTAGAGCGCGTTGTCGATGCCGGTCAGGGCGAAGATCAGCGGCGCGTGGAGCGACCCACCATAGCGGCCCTGGCGGCGCACCTTCTCGTACAGGAAGTTGATGTTGAACGGATCTTCGCCAATCAGCCAGTCTTTCATAGCCATGATGGCGGCCTTGGTCGCGAAACCGGAGTAGCCTGGCCCGCCGGAGTTGCACTCGCCGGTGCCGACGATGCCCTCGTCGGTATAGATGCGCACGAACGTCCACACGCTGCCGCCGCTGTACGCCTCCTGCCGCCCGATGACGCAGGCCTGTACATCCGTAATCTTCATGCTGCGCTCTCCTTAGAAAAACTGTAACGGATAAGGCTATTTGTGGATCTGTATGGCACCGGCGCATCAGCAGACAACGCCAGGACGGGCCACCGGATCGATTCTGTTCTTCCTCCTTCTTAAGACGTAACTAGTAATGTTATGGTATTGCCGCAAAAATTAACGGGATCCAGATAAGTCGTCAACGAAATCGTCCCGAGCAGAGTCGCGGCGGGCTGTTCCCTGATATCAGGCGCACCCAAACACTACGGGTTAGCTCCACAGCCGGTCATGTGGGTGCTCGTTGTCCCATATCTCGGTGGGGTCGAAGCACAACGGGTCGCCCTTATCCATGAATTCGTTTAGACACTCTTCGTTGATGTCGCCAAGACCTAACCCCGGCGCTTCGGGCCCCTGAATATAGCCATCCACAATCAAGGGTTTGGACAGGCCGTCAAACAGATCGTTCCAGCTCGGAATGTCCACTGAGTGGTTTTCCAGCACGAGGAAGTTCTCCGTGGCTGCGGCGCAGTGTACGCTTGCCAGCGTCGCGACAGGCGACCCGGCCATGTGCATCGCCATGGCAATCCCGTGCTCCTGTGCGTAGTCGCCAATGCGTTTGGTTTCAAGAATACCGCCGGAGGTGGCAATATCGGGATGGATGATAGACACCGCCCGCGCCTCAACCAGCGGCTTGAAGCCATCCTTGAGGTAGATATCCTCACCCGTGCAGATCGGGGTGGTTACGGCGTGTGACAGACGAACGTACTGGTCGGTGAACTGCCACGGGATCATGTCCTCGTACCAGGCCAGGGTGAACGGTTCAAGCGCCCGTCCGAGCTTGATGCATGACTCCAGGGTGAGATGGCCGAAGTGGTCGGCAGCCAGCGGGATTTCGTCGCCTACGATCGAGCGCACCGTGCCGACATATTCAACCAGGAGGTCAACGCCCTTGCTAGTCAACTGTATACCCGTGAACGGGTGCATGATGTGGTTCGTGTCCAGCATCTCCGGTGGCGCGCTGATCGCCCCCTTAACGTCAGCCACGAGATCAATGCCCACATCCATCTTCAGGAACTTGAATCCCATCTCCATACGCCGCCTAAGCCGCGCGCCCATTTCTACCGGGTCTTGGATGGTCGGCGTGTCACAGTAGCACAGGACTTTGTCGCGGAACTTACCTCCGGCCAGTTGGTAGGCCGGGACACCGTATGCCTTGCCTGCCAGATCCATCAGCGCCATTTCAATGCCGCAGATGCCGCCCGCCTGCCGCGCATGATGCCCGAATTGCTTGATCTTGCGGAATATCCTGTCTACATTGCATGGGTTTTCGCCCACAACGCGGCTCTTGAGCATGAGCGCATAGATCTTGCTAGCCCCATCACGGACCTCGCCGTAGCCGGAGATGCCCTGATTCGTGTCAATCCGGATGACTGATACCGTCATCGGCAGCCCGACCAGATTGGCAATGCGCAAGTCGGTGATGCGTAGGTCTGTCGGACGTGAATTCGTGTTGACGTTATCAACAATCTGCGGTTGATCAATCATATGTCCCCCGTGTGTGCCCCACGCTTGGTAACCATTCCTGGCATTCGGCTTTGACGTCCGAATGTTCGTTAGAAACGGTCATCACGCCAAAAGTGTACTTCTACAGCGCGCCGCTTACGAAATTCGCGTTTGACAAGTTTCAATGTCCATTGTATCGTGCACGATGCATGATTCAAGGATTTTGCGAAGGATTCTCATGAAGGCTGTCATCCTGGACCGACCCGGACAACTGGAGTTGGTAGATGTTCCACCCCCGCCACCGCCGGGAAAAGACGAAGTGCAACTTGCTGTATGCCACGTAGGCATTTGTGGGACGGATCTCCATGCTTATCGCGGGGATCAACCCTTCTTTTCTTACCCTCGTATTTTAGGGCATGAACTTTCGCTTAAGGTCCTGGCAATCGGCGAGACATCTCAACCGTATGACCTGGCGGTTGGCGACCTGTGCTGTGTGCGTCCCTACTTTCACTGTGGTCATTGTGGAGCGTGTCGCAGGGGCGATGAAAACTGCTGTGAGAATATGCAGGTCTTGGGAGTACATCGCGACGGCGGAATGCAGGAAATCATCAACATCCCCATTCAGCACCTTCATAAATCCGACGTGCTGTCGCCGGAGACCCTCGCCTTGGTCGAGATGTTAAGCATCAGCCGACACGGTATCCAACGAGCCAAGATCAAGCCCGATGAGGTCGTGCTGGTCGTAGGCATGGGGCCAATCGGCTTAGGCGCGGCGCTGTTCGCGCATCTGGCTGGCGCGCGGGTGATGGCTATGGACATTAGTGACAGACGTCTGGCCTTTGCCAGTCAGCAACACTGGATCGAGCGATGTGTTGATGCGAGGCTTAACGTGATTGAGCAGCTAAAGGTCGCTACAAAAGATGATTTGCCGTTAGTAGTCATTGATGCTACGGGTAATGCTGGCTCGATGATGAAATCGTTCGACTATGCTGCACATGGTGGACGGATTGTATTTCTCGGTCTCGTCCAAGGTGACATTACTTTTCATAGTCCAGAATTCCATCGCCGAGAGATTTCGCTGCTTGCAACTCGCAATGCAACAGTCACCGATTTTTCACATGTTATCGCTTTGCTTGAGCAGGGCAGTGCAGACGTCAGCACATGGATCACCCACCCTGTTTCGATCTCTCAGGTGGTAGACGCGTTTCCATCATGGCTGGATGTTCAGAATGGGGTCATCAAAGCCATGCTGAACTTTTAGCGAAAAGTACTCAAACTGGATCAATGCGCACGCAGAAGTTCGCTCAATCGTCCTTCTACGCTGCTGATATGAATCTCGAGCAGCTTTTTGGCACGCACCATATCGCCCTTTTGTAGGGCATCTACAATGGCTCTATGCTCAGGAGCAGAGTCGCTTCTATCAATGAGTCCCACACCGGTGTACAGTCGAGACAAGTGCAGATGAATGTGAAGATCTTCCCACGCTTTCAATAAGAACGCATTGTCCGAATGGCTGACAAGCGTATGATGAAAATCGTGATCCAACAGGAGATAGTCCTTGAATTCGCTATAGACCGCACCATCACCCACGTCATCCATCTGTTCCGCAAGTCTCTCTAGCTCATCGGTTAACCTGTTCGATACTTGAATGAGACTGATCGCATGACTCTCCAAGACGTAGCGCACATCGAACAATTGGTGCAGTTCCGTGATAGTGAGTAGGGGCGCGACAACAAAGCCATGATTCGTTTTTTGCCGTACCAATCGTTCGCCATTCGCCCGCATTAGTGCTTCGCGGACGGGCGTGTTGCTCATCGCAAGCTGTTTGGCAAGCCCATCGATGCTTAATTGGACGCCTGGCTCGAAGTCTTGATTGACAATGGCAGCGACCAGTGCGTTGTAGGCAATGTCTGCGAGTGACTGATGCTGAGGGCGGGTGAGCGCGATGTACTTATGCTTGGCGTCTTGATCGCTCATAACGGGTAGTCCTACGTCAGTAGCTCCTCGATTGGCAATTCTCTAGAACTTTGGACAAGTAAACCACACACTAAAGTCGTTCACAAGTAAGCCTATTGCATTGACATTCCCCAGAATCCATGATACTTTTTCGTGTATCGTGCATGATGCACTATATACCATTTGAAGGTTTTTTACCAGAGGGGGAGAGCATGAAGAGCATTAGGATTGTATGCCTTTTGTCAGTGCTACTTGTTCTATTTACAGTCAGCATTACAGCATCCGCTCAAGACAAACCATTTGAAGGGACGACCGTCAATATCCTCAGTTTTGCCGGGCCGCAGGTCACCGAGCCGTTGCTGCGGCGTGGGCCGGACTTCGAGGAACTGACGGGGGCGAATATTGAAGTCACCACCGTCCCGTTTGCCGATCTGTACAACGCCATTCTTACGGATCAAACCACCGGCACCAACAGTTACGATGCTTTTGTGATGTCACCGCAGTGGAACGCCGATTTTGTCGCTGCGGGCATCCTCGAAGACCTGACCGACGATGTCGCCAATGATCCCGACATCATGTGGGATGACATCGCGCTCTTCTTCCGCAACTACATCGCGACCTACAACGGCAATATCTACGTCGTGCCGCTCGACGGTGACTTTCATATGATCTACTACCGGACGGATCTCTTTGAAGACGCCGGCATGGAAGCCCCTCGTACGTGGGAAGAATATCTTGCGGCTGCCGAACAATTCAACGGACAAGACCTGAACGGCGACGGCGAAGCGGACTACGGTTCGTGCATCCCGAAAGTACGTCAGGGCCAGAGTTTCTGGTGGATCGTCGATTTCGCCAGCGGCCGTCTGCAATCACAGGGGACCGGGCAAGGCCTGTTCTTCGATCAGGATACGTTCAATCCGCTGTTTGGCCCCAACCCCGCGTTCATCAAGGCGCTGGAACTATTCAATCAGACGACGCAGTACGGTCCCCCTGATGAACTGACGCTCGATTTGAACAGCACGCGCGACCTGTTCCTGACCGGACGGTGTGCATTGTCGATCGACTGGGGCGATATTGGCGCGCTATCCATCGATCCTGAGCGTTCCACCATGCAGGACAAGGTTGGCGCGGCCATCATCCCCGGTTCGACAGAAGTGCTGGATCGGTCGACGGGTGAATTGGTTGCATGCGACGCGACGACCTGCCCGTATGCCATCGACGGCGTGAATTATGCACCATTCGCGGCCTTTGGCGGCTGGGGTGGTGGCGTCAGCGCTGCGGCGGATGACGATGTGAAGGCTGCGGCCTATGCATTCTTCTCGTATCTCGATCAACCGGCACAATCGAACGTCGATGTCACGATTGGCGCAAGTGGTTACAACCCCTATCGCTTATCGCAAACCACCAGCACCGATCCCTGGATCGAGGCCGGCTTTAGCGAGATCGCCGCGCAGAATTACCTCAGCGCGATTGAGGACAGCCTGAGCAGCCCGAACATGGTGCTCGATCTCAGTATCCCGGCGACCAACCGCTACCTGCAGGTCGTTCTGGATACCGTGGTCAGCCAGTACCTCGCCGGTGAATACACCGCTGAGGAAGCCGCGCAGGCGATCTTCGATCAGTGGAACGAGATCAGCGACGAGGTTGGGCGCGACGCTCAACATGCGGCCTACCTTGCCTCGCTCGGCATCAGTACAAGCGAATAAGCGTCACGAAGCTTCAGCCGTGAAGTCTTGGGGCGGTTGCTCACCAGAACAACCGCCCCTTATAATCTTAGGTGATAGTCAATGACGCGTACCACAGTGCCGCGGGGAGTATCCTTGAGACGCGAACGCGCAACGACCCGGTCGAATCGATCCTCTTTGCAGGAAGGTTCGATTCGTAATGTCCTGCTGCTACCTTCCATCGGCATCGTCCTGCTCCTCTCCATATTCCCGCTGATTGCGTCGCTTTTCCTGTCCTTCTCCCGTGTCAATTTTGCGCGCGGCGGAGTCGAAATTGCTTTCGTCGGGTTCAGTAATTACCAAAAACTCCTTTTTGGCAGCCAGCAGCGGCATCTGCTGGGCAAGTTCGGGGACGTTCCGTTTCTTGGTTGGCTGATTATCGTCGGTGCCGCCGGGTTGATGTTCTACTGGTGGTATCGCTCTCTGGTCGGTGGGAAGGCCAGGCTACAGGGGGTCATCCTGCGCCTGATCGCAGCCATCATCACCTCCATGTTGGTGTGGATCTGCGTCAGCACGCTGACAGGCGACGGACTGCCCGGAACGATGGTCGTCACCCTGATCTTCGTGTTTGTAGGAGTCTTCATTCAATATTCAATCGGTCTGCTGTTGGCGCTGCTGCTGGTCCAAAACCTCCCCGGTAAACGTTTGTTCCGCATCGTCTTTTTGTTGCCGATGATGATCACGCCGGTGGGCATCGCCTTTCTGTTCAGGATGCTCGCGGATACGC
Organism: Caldilineaceae bacterium; assembly: GCA_020846635.1. Classification (GTDB taxonomy): domain Bacteria; phylum Chloroflexota; class Anaerolineae; order Caldilineales; family Caldilineaceae; genus QEUY01. The sequence continues at coordinate 9,764 of JADLDO010000037.1, read as the reverse complement.
ACGTCGGCCCGCTTGCGCCGCTTCTGAATACGTTGGGACTGGGAGATGTCTCGTGGGTCTCGACGCCGGAAGGCGCGCGCACTGCTGTCCTGATCGGCGATATCTGGCAGTGGACGCCGTTCATGTTCATCATTTTGCTGGCGGCGCTGGAAGGGACATCGAAGGATCAGCTCGAAGCCGCCCACGTCGACGGCGCGACTCGCCTTCAGATATTCCGCTTCATTATCCTGCCGCAGATCGCCCCGGTGAGCTTGACCCTGATTCTGATCCGCCTGCTCGAAGCATTCAAGATCATCGACATCCCACGAATCTTGACCGGCGGAGGCCCCGGCACGGCGACAGAGACATTGACTATGCACTCGTATATTGAATGGCGTTCTCCCAATCTGGGCGGGTCAGCGGCGATCAGCTATCTCCTGCTGCTGCTCGTGACGTTCGTCGCCATCATGTTCGTCAATGTCATTCGACAACAGATTATCGAGAGGCTCTGATGCGCTGGCTGCTTCGTTCACGTGCACCCCTTCAACTCTCGCCCGGAAGGGCGTTAGTGTCGTATCTGATTCTGGGGTTCTGGGCCTTCGTTGTCATGTTTCCCATCTACTGGTTGTTTACGACGTCGTTCAAGCTGCCGGTCGACGTCGCATCCGGGCCGAAATACATCCCATTTGTCGACTTTGAGCCTTCGCTGCACGCCTGGCAGGAGATGTTGGTCGACAACGGGACAGATTATGTGCTGCGTCCTTATGGGAACACGATCGCGTCCGGGCTGATCAGTGCGCTGGCGGCGCTCATACTTGGCTCTTGCGCGGCTTATGCCCTCACGCGCTTCGAGTACCGGCCTAAGCCCGGCTTGATTTTGACATTTGTCGGCTGCCTTGTGCTCATGATCGTCTTGCTCGTCCTGGGGGTGCCCTGGCAGTTGGCCGTTGGGGCAGGCCTGGCGATTTATGTGCTGCTGGCTCAGGGAATCGGTCGCCGCTTCAAGGGGACGATGAACAATGGCGATATCGCCTTCTGGCTGATTTCGCAGCGCATCTTGCCCCCGATCACCGTGATCATCCCGCTCTACATTCTGTATCAATCCCTTGGCCTGCTCGACACGCTGCCGGCGCTGGTGCTCTCGAACTGCGCAGCGAATTTGCCGATTGTCGTCTGGTTCATGCGCGATTACTTCCAGACGATCCCAATTGAGCTGGAAGAAAGTGCCTTCATTGACGGCGCATCGCGTTATGAAGCGCTGCTTCGAATCGTGCTGCCGTTGTCCGCGCCAGGCTTGATCGCCACATTTCTGATCGTCCTGGTGTTCTGCTGGAACGAGTACGTCATGGCGCTGTTTCTGACCGGCGCAAACACCCAGACGATGCCGATTCTTGTCTCTGCGCAAAATGGTGTGCGCGGGCCTCAATGGTGGAATTTGTCCGTCCTCGTTCTGCTGATGGTCATTCCGCTGCTGGCGATGGCAATCGCGCTGGAACGCTACATTGCTAAGGGGTTGCTGGTCGGCGCGGTCAAGGGCTAAAGGCCATCGAATGTCGCGGAATCATCGCCGGGCCAGCGCGATTGGCAGCGGGGCAGTATGCAACCTCGCTCAAACAGGCTTCGCCATGACGCGCGGCAATGACGTATTTTCGCCGCATCACCACATAGGAATTCTGTGAACGTGCGCATCACCGAACTGATTGCTTACGACGTTCGCTTTCCGACTTCGCACATGCTTGAGGGTTCGGACGCGATGAACGCTGACCCGGATTACTCGGCTGCCTATGTCGTGCTCAAAACGGATATGGGCGTCGAAGGGCATGGGTTAACCTTCACGATTGGGCGAGGCAATGAGCTGTGTGTCGCCGCGATTCGCGTGCTCGCGCCGTTGATCGTGGGGCGGACTCTGAACTCTCTGACCGAAAACATGGGGGCGTTCTGGCGACACATCACAGGCGACAGCCAGCTTCGTTGGATCGGGCCTGAAAAGGGCGTGATTCACCTTGCGACCGCGGCAGTCGTCAATGCCGTCTGGGATCTGTACGCGAAGGTCGAAGGCAAGCCTCTGTGGCGATTGTTGGCCGATATGTCGCCGGAAGACCTGGTGCGCTGCATCGACTTCCGCTACATCACCGATGCCATCACGCCCGACGAAGCGCTCGAAATCCTGCGCGCGCAAGAGCCCGGTAAAGCCCAACGCCTGGAGGCATTGGAACAGAATGGCTACCCTGCCTATACCACGTCGGCGGGCTGGCTCGGTTTCCCGGACGAAAAGATCCGTCACCTGTGCCGCGAACGTCTCGCCCATGGATGGCATGACTTCAAGCTGAAGGTCGGGCGCGACCTGGACGACGATATTCGCCGCTGCCGGATCGTGCGTGAAGAAATTGGCTATGACAATCGCCTGATGATCGACGCCAATCAAGTGTGGGATGTGGGCCAGGCGATCGAGGCGATGAAACATCTGGCACAGTTCGACCCATGGTGGCTCGAAGAACCGACCAGCCCGGATGACATCCTGGGGCATGCGGCAATCGCACGTGCCATCGCCCCGATCAAAGTGGCGACCGGCGAGCACTGCCAGAATCGCATCATCTTCAAACAATTGATGCAGGCCAGGGCCTTCGACATTTGTCAGATCGATAGCTGTCGGTTGGGCGGCGTCAACGAGGTCCTTTCGGTTTATTTGATGGCCGCGAAGTATGGAATCCCGGTTTGTCCTCATGCGGGTGGTGTCGGCCTGTGCGAGTATGTTCAGCACTTGCAGATGTTCGATTACATCGCGGTCAGCGGAACGATGCAGAATCGAATGATCGAGTACGTCGATCTCCTGCACGAGCATTTCGTCGATCCGTGCGTCGTCCTTGATGGGTGTTACCAGGTTCCGAGGGCACCGGGCTACAGCATCACGCTCAAGCCCAATTCGCTTGCTGCCTATGCCTATCCCAGCGGGGCAGCATGGCAGGGTTGAGCACTTTGGGCGACATCAGCCGCTCAGGCAATCGCGATCGGGTGTACCCATGAACCGGTTGCGCCCTGAAGGCGCAGCGGTGTGACGATCAGGAGAAATTCGTAGACTCGTTGCGAGGCAAGCGTTTCCAGGAACAGATTCTCCAGGTGCGTGACTCCGTGGTGAACCAGCAGATAGCGGTGAACAGCGTGATCCATCGGTGGCACGGCTTCAACGGACATCGTATCGGCTCCGGCCAGGATCATCCCCTGTTGGTGCAGCCATTGTGCGGCTTCCAAACCGATGCCTGCGATTGCATCCCGGTAGGCTGGATTGCCGCTTGCGAGGTGGTGGTAATACCCGGTTCGAATCAAGACGGCTGTACCGGGCCGGATCGTCGTGTTCTGAGATGCCAGCGTCTGCTGAATCTCGTGTGCCGGAATGACGTAGCCATTCGGCAGCACATCAAGATTCTTGTAGCCTGCCACGTCGGCCAGTACGGCGCGAACGAGGATGGGGGGCATATCGGCGATGCTGAGGTGCGTCTGCCCCTGCAGGCCGACGCTATCGGCAGCGCGCACCCGCCGGTTTGTATCGCTGTAGAGATGAATGTCGCCATCGGGACTCGGCTGACCGTCAGCGTCCTGCATTTCACCGATGTGGCACAGGGCGTCGATGTGCGTCCCTGTGTGAGCGGACATGGTGACAACTTCGGCTGCTGCCGTCGCGGGTATCATGTCCGGCGTATCTCCATGTCGCAGCCGGGGAGAGAGGGTGTAGGGAACCATTGGCCCTGGAACGGGAATCCCTTCCTTCCAGACGACGGCCAGACTGTAGACGTTTCCGGTTTTGATAAGTTGACTCAGTTCCGGTGTGAAGTGAGGCATCGGGAGTGCGCCGTAGGGCTGAAATTGTCCTGGTACTGCGGATGTTTCTGCCATGCCACGAGCCTCCCAAATTGCAGAATCCAACTCATCATGCACGATGCATGATTCACGATAACATGGAAGCAAAGATCGGGCAACTTGATCCGTCAACGAGGCATAAAACTGACGCGTAACTTCGCGTCAGTTTTATGGGGTTCATAGTCTCAGTATCTATTCTTGAAACTGGAAGGCAAACCGGCTGCCTTTGCGCCAATAGACGGGGATACGCTCCAGCGGCGCCTCAGCGTTGAACTCCTGACCGCCCTGATACTCCTGTCCCGTCCAGGCATCTACCCAGGACGGCCCCGCCGGAAGATAAACACTCCGGGAAACCGCGCCCTGTTCTGTGACAGGTGCGACGAGCAGATCCGGGCCAAGCATGAATTCATCCGCCAGGTTGGCGGAGGTACAGTCCTTGGGGAAGTCGTAGTACAGGGGGCGCATGGGTGGTATGCCGTGAGCATGAGCCGCCTGGTTGAGGTCGCGCAAGTAAGGCTTGAGTTGTTCGCGCAGGAAGAGCAGGCCGCGGATGATCTCGTAAGCCTTGTCGCCGAACGACCATATTTCATTGTCGGATCCGCTGGATTGGGCACCATACAACCCATTGAGGGGCAAGCGCACACCATGGAGACGGAACAACGGGCAGAAGACGCCATACTGGAACCAACGGACGATCAGTTCTTTGAAGTAGTCCGTGCGGATATCGCCATCCATGAAGCCGCCGATATCGGTCGTCCACCAGGGGATGCCGCTCATGGCGATATTCAGCCCGGCAGGGATTTGTGCCCGGAGGATGTCAAATCGTGAGCGAATATCGCCCGACCAGACCGCCGCGCCATAGCGCTGGCTACCGGCCCACGCCGAGCGCGAAAGGTTGATGATCTCGTCGTGGCCCGCCGCTCGCATCCCGTCATAGAAACCCTTCTGGTGCAGCAGCGGGTAAATGTTGGTGACTTCCAGCCCGGTGCCCAGCGCATAGCGGATGTTCTCCGCATGCATCGGCATCAGCTCAGGTTCATCGGCATCCAGCCAGAAGACTCGCACGCCGTAATCGAGATAGTTCTTCTTGACGCGTTCCCAGACGAAGGCGCGTGCTTCGGGGTTGGTCGCATCGTAGAAGGCGCACATCGAAACGCCCTCGGGAGTGGTGTCCGTGACCGGGATATGCACCTGGATACCGTGGACGGTCTCGGCCAGCAGCCTGCGCTCGGCCATTTCGGTGTAGACGGTGTTTGTGGCGTTGACGGTCGGCCAGATGGACACCATCAGTTCCACGCCCATGTCCTTGAGTTCTTGCATCATCGCTGCCGGGTCAGGCCAATCGCGCGGGTCCATCGCCCAATCGCCCATCATCCGCCAGTGGAAATAGTCCGAAACGATGATGGCCAACGGCAGCTCGCGCCTTTTGTACTCGCGGACGACATTCAGTAGTTCTTCCTGAGTGCGGTAGCGCAGCTTGCACTGCCAGAATCCGAGGGCAAAATCCGGCAGGAGCGGTGGGTGGCCGGTCGCATCGATGTATTTCTCCAGGATTTCGGCGGGCGAATCGCCGGCGACGATGTAGTAGTCAATGCCGCGCGTGGCGTCCATCACCCAGCGGGTCTGGTTCATGCCAAGCTCAACCCGCCCCACGCCCGGATTGTTCCACAAGAAGCCGTAGCCCAGGCTGGAGATATAGAATGGAATACAGACTTCCGTATTGCGCTGTTCCAGGTCGATCACACTCCCTTTGTTATCCAGCAGGCCGTGCTGATGCTGGCCCAGACCAAAGATCCGTTCGTTTGCCTGCGCGCGGAAGTGCACATCGATCTTTGACAGGTCACTGTGGAGCGGACGATACCAGCGTGCGGGCGGCTTGTTGAAGATCGGCTCCGGCTCTTCCAGCAGCACCGCACCGGTTGCTGTGTTGGAGAAATGAAGCGTGCCATCCGGCCAGACCTCAGCCCGCAGTTTCCCGTTGGTCAAGACGCCCTTGTCATCCATAATGGTGACCTCTGCGCCAGAATCGGGCAGGCTTTCGATCAATGCCCCAGGGATATCCGGGAAGTCCCGCAGGCTGGTAGCGCGCACGCGCACGCCATCCGGCCCCCAGGGTTCGAGCTTGAGGATTTCCCCCTTCAGTCGCCAGTTAAGCGTGTTGTTTTCTACGGAAAGACGATGTTGCATCTTGACCCCATCCTGGTTTGATTTCTCATCCATGCTCTTAGCCCACTCGGATCGTTGTTTGCGTGGTTCTGTACTTTGGTGAACCGTCCATAAATGTTCCAGACAGCGTCAAACGTCGGGGCTGCCCGACCCATATGCACCCGGCTATACCTGGATTGTGCCTGCCGTGATCCATCGCGTGTCGAGAGGATGCTTCAGCGATATCTCGGCCCATTAAAGCGATGTCCGATCAACGAGATAATGATCACAAGCCCGTTGAAGAACTGCGTAACGTATCCCGTCAGCCCGGCAGCGATGATGCCTGTCTCGATAGAGGCGATGATCCCCGCGCCGATTGCACTGCCGACGACGGTTCCAATGCCACCCCAGGTCGGCGTTCCACCCACAAACACGGCAGCAAGGGCCGGAAGCAGCAATCCGTCACCTGTCGTCGGCCACCAGTTCTGATTGACCAAGACAGAAAGCACACCCGCACACGCCGCGCCGATTCCCATGAAGGCGAACGCGCGAATCTTCACACTCTTGACATTGATACCCATTTCAGTCGCGCTGTCAGGATTGTCGCCGACGAGCTGCACATGAATGCCAAATCGGTGACGGTTGAACAACACCCATCCGAGCAGAACGAACAGGATGCCCCAGATCATGTGTATGGGGAAGCCGGTCATCCACGGGAATTGATCGATGCGTCCAGCAAACACCTGCCACATCAGCGTTTCGCGCATCTGCGGGAATTGGATGGCAACACCTTCGGTTCCCATGTTGATGATGCCCCGCATGAGAAAGTTCATGCCGAGCGTGGCAACCAGCGATGATAAACCGACATAAGTCACGAGTGTGCCCACGAACATGCCGACGAACGTCCCCAGAATCAGAGTAGGAACGAGTGCGGCAAACGGATCCCAGCCATCGCGTACGGCTGCCGCGAACACCCACGATGTGATCCCGGCAGTCGCCGGGAAAGATAAATCGATTTCGCCGCTGGCAACGACGAAGACCATGGGTACGACGACGAATAGCGAAATCGGCAGCGAGATAAAGATCGAACGGTAAGTAATCGGATTGGTAAACACTCTTGGATTGATGATCGTAAAAATGACCAGCATCACAATCATGATGACCAGTGCGCTCATGGCGCGCCGATTGCGCTTGATCCAGCGCACAAGGGTACTGGTGTTCGAGCGCGAACGAGGCACCGTCGAGAGCGGGGAAGTAGCTGCGTTCATGACGTCACCTCGGGAGAATGACCAGTGCGGGCGAAATCCTTCATGTATTGGACGAGCCGCTCAGCCGATTCGATCTCGGACTTGTCCGCCGTCATCGCCACGGTCCCACGATCGAGAATGACGAAGCGGTCGGCGATGTCGTAAGCGTGAAAGATGTTGTGACTGATGAAGATGACCGAACTGCCTTTTTCCTTCGCCGCGCGCATGAAGTTGTAGACCTTCTGGGTCTCGGTGAGCGACAGCGCCGTGGTCGGTTCATCTAATATGATGAGCTCCGCCTCGAAGCAGAGTGCCCGCGCAATGGCCACGCCCTGCCGCTCGCCGCCCGACAACGTGGCGACGACCGATTCCGGCGAGAAGACCTTCGAGGTGAAACCAATCTCGCGCATGAGGCGTTCGGCTTCTTCGTGCTGCTTCTTGACCGAGATGAGGCCCATAAAGCCGGTGATCTCACGTCCCATGAAGATGTTGCGCTCGATGGTGTGCTGCACCGCGAGGGCGCGATCCTGATGTACCGTTTCGATTCCGGCGGCATGTGCTTTCTCGACGGTCCAGCGACCATCAACCTTTTTGTTACGCACCCATATTTCGCCCGAATCCGGTGAATGCACACCGGAGAGGATTTTGATCAGGGTAGATTTCCCCGCGCCGTTGTCACCGATCAAACCTACGATCTCGGATTTGTCCACAGACATGGTGACACGAGTCAGTGCGTTCACGTTGCCGAAAGATTTGGTGATTTCTTTTAGTTCCACGAGCCGTTGAGTCATGCTCGCGTCCTCCGATTTCTAAACATGTAAGCCTATTGAAATATCTGCTACCGCACGTCTCAAGCGTCCCCTCATGTCACTAGAGTGATAGAAAGATCGATCCTCTCCCGAATTCCGGGAGAGGATGAGCTGAGATTGTCGAGCGGCAAGGCCTAGCGATAGCCCTCAATGGCCAGTTCGGCAACGTTTTGATAGTTGGTTGTGTCGACGAATCCAGCCCCTGTGTCGACGTTGAGTGGGCCGAAACCATAGACCAGCGTGCCGCACAGGCTCAGGATCGGCAGATAACCCTGCTGGAACGGCTGCTGATCGGAGGTCAGCTGTACGTAGCCGCTTTCGAATGCTTCCATGATCGCCGGGCTGGTGTCAAAGCCGATGTTCACGATGTCGCCAGGCGCATAGCCCAGGGCATCCATGTAGACGGGCACTGCGCCGAGCAGTTGCCCGCCGGGGTAGACGATGAGACGGAGATTTTCGGCATTGAGCGCCGCTGCGGTCAAGGCTGGCAGCGCCAGATTGGGGTCGGACGCGTATTCTGGTGGGGAATCAAGGCGCACAACATTCACGCCCGCTGCTTCGAGTGCTGCAGCCGTCGAACCTTCGCGAAGATCGCGCCCCGGCTGTCCCAACGGGATGAACACAATCGCAGTGTCACCCTCACCCAGGCCATACTGGCGGATGACTTCCTCGCCGAGCGCCGTCCCTTGCGAAACCAACTGCGCACCGACATAGCCGCCGCCAAAGCGCGCGCGCACATCGGCCACATCCACATTTTGATACATCATCTGGATGCCTGCCGCCGCCGCTTCCTCTGCCAGCGGCATGATGGCTTCATTGCCGGGATGTCCCATCATGGCGATGCCGTCCGGTTCCGCCGCAATCGCCTCGCGGAGTTGTTGAGTCATACGCTCAACGTCCCAACCTGAGAAGATATATTCAACCGTAGCACCGAGGTCGGCTTCTGCCGCCTGTGCACCGCGCAGGACAATTGAGGCGAAGGCGTCACCTTCTGCGCCACCCACAAAGAAGCGTATCGTTTTTCCCGCGCACCACCCAGCATCATCCTGCGCAGCCGCAGGAATGATCAGAATGCCGCTTAGCACGAGAACCAATAGAACTAAAAGTACTTGCCGGAAAGATTTGCGGAACATAGTATTCTCCAACTATAGGTGCTCGATCGTGAGACGAAAAATCTGATCGCCACATAGGAGCAAATTTCCTGTACACCTCCTTCGACAGAAGAACGGGCTAGGACTCCGGAGTATAATCGACTGAAAACGCTACCGGTAGCGTTTTCAGTCATGCCAACACTGTAGCGGAATTCAGGTTTTTAGTCAACGATCTACCGAGTCCCGTAGTAAGGTTATGGAATGAACAAGAACACTACTATCACTGACGTCGCCAGGATCGCTGGGGTTTCCATTACTACCGTGTCTCGCATTCTGAACAACAAGCCGGATGTTGCTCCAGAGACGCGCCGACGGGTCCTTGATGCCATCGCTCAACTGGACTATACGCCTCATGCTCAGGCGAAAAATCTGGCAGCGGGGAAGAGTCGTTCGCTGGCTGTTCACTATCCATCGGACTCGATGGGGTTTTCCGAGCTGGAGTTTGAGTTTTTCGTGGGCGCTTCTACTGTCGCAACCAAGCGCGGGTTTCTATTCAACCTGTTCACGAATGTGATGAGTGAAAACACTTTGCTCAATCTGTATCGTAGTAATCAGATTGATGGCATGATTTTGATGGA
>JADLDO010000036.1 GCA_020846635.1 Caldilineaceae bacterium | reverse complement strand
TACACCCGGTCCCATCTCGAACCCGGCCGTTAAGCCCGCCAGCGCCGATGGTAGTATGTGGGTAACTGCATGCGAGAGTAGGTCATTGCCAACCTTCATCTTCCCTCACCCCTGCCTTTTTTTTTGGTTTCAACTCCATACCTTCAACAGAGCCACATAGATTATGAACCTTCATGCGTTGTTTGCGATTGCCGCCCAGCGCAACCCCAGGAAGGTTGCCCTGCATTATGCTGCCGATGGCGTTACGACCACGCTCACCTATGCCGAACTCTATACTGCTGTAGACCGTCTTGCTGTGGGACTACAACAGTGGGGATTGCATAAAGGCGACCGCGTGGCCTTTTTTTTGGGCAACCGGCCAGAATTTGTGATCGCATACCTTGCCGTGATCAAGCTGGGAGCGGTCATGGTGCCGGTGAATCTGCGCTACCGGCGCTTGGAGATCGGTCACATTGTCGCTGATTGCGCGCCGCGACTAGTGGTGACTGAGCGCGAGCAACTGCCGGTCTTGGAAGATGCAGGTCATCCACAAGCGGGTGATCTGCCCTTGCTGGTGGTCGAAGAATTGGCGGCTTGGAGCAGCGACGCCCCTTTGAGCGTGCCTCTTGTCGTAGCTGAGGATCTTGCTGTGATCATGTATACGTCGGGAACGACCGGACGCAGCAAGGGCGCGATGCTTTTGCACAGCAATTTGCTGGCGACGATCACGGGGTTGTTGGCGGCATGGGCCTGGCAGGCTGATGATACGCTGCTGCTCTGCTTGCCGATATTTCATACACATGGGCTGGTGGTGGGGCTGCACTGTGCGCTGGCGGCTGGCGCAACGACTTTGCTGCGCGCCAAGTTTGAAGCAAATGTGACATTGCAGGAGATTTTGAGCGGCAAGCCAACGCTCTTTTTTGCTGTGCCAACAATTTACGTGCGCTTGGTGGAAGAACTGCGCAGCGCCAAACCAGTGGATTTGCACCATATGCGCCTCTTCTGCTCCGGCAGCGCGCCGCTGGCTGCCGAAACGTTTACTGCCTTCCAAGAACTGACAGGGCACACGATTCTTGAACGATATGGCATGACTGAGACGGGGATGAATCTGAGCAATCCCTATGTGGGGGCGCGTGTGCCGGGCAGCGTGGGGACGCCGCTGCCTGGAGTAATGATGCGCATTGTGGACAAGCGCCATCAGGATGTAAAGCCTGGAGAAGAAGGTGAGTTGCTGGTGCGCGGCAGCAATGTCTTTTCAGGCTATTGGAATGCGCCGGAAAAGACAGCCGAGAGCTTTAGCCATGACACCTTAGGCCAGCAGTGGTTTCACACGGGTGATATTGCGCGCCAAGATGCAGAGACAGGCTATGTAACATTGCTGGGGCGGCGTCACGAATTGATTATCAGCGGCGGCTTTAATATCTACCCGCGTGAGATTGAGGAATTGCTCGTGACCATTCCGGGGATTGCTGAAGCCGCGGTCGTGGGTGTGCCACACGCCGAGTGGGGCGAGGTGCCGGTAGCGTATGTGGTCTGTACGAGCGAAGTGGATGACAATGGGCTGGCGCTCTTTTGCCGGCAGCAGTTGGCGAGCTTTAAGGTACCGAAACAGTTTCACCATGTAGAGACGCTGCCGCGCAATGCAATGGGGAAGTTGCAGAAGCATCTGTTGAAGTAGGTGGTGTAAAATAGTAGTAAAGTAACCTTCCCAGAAGCTCTAAGCTTCCGGGAAGGGATATGAAGGCCCGGATGTGATGCGTCCGGGCCTTTTTTGATCCTAGAGGATGAGCATGGAGTCGCCAAAGCTGAAGAAGCGATAGCCTAGACGGAGGGCCTCGGCATAGGTGTCCAGCAGGACGCGGCGGCCTGTGTCGGGGTCGTCGGGGTGCGCTTGGCCGATGAAGGCACTCACCAGAAGCAGGAGCGTGGAGCGGGGAAGATGAAAGTTGGTGATGAGCGTGTCCACCGCGCGGAAGCGGTAGCCTGGTCGAATGAAAAGATTGACGCTGCCTTCAAAGGCGGCAGTGCGCTGCCAGGGACAAGCCTGTTGGTCATAGGGGTCAATCCCCTGCGCGCCGGTGGCGGCCCATTCAAGGGTTCGTACCGAGGTTGTACCGACGGCAATTACGCGCCCCCCTTGCAGTGTGGTATCGTTGATCCGTTTTGCCACGCTGCTTCGCAACTCGGCCCATTCGCTGTGGATGGGATGATCTTCTACCTCTTCTACGGAGACGGGCTGGAAGGTATCGAGGCCCACATGAAGGGTAACAGCGTCAAATTGTACCCCCTGTCCACGGAGCGTCATCAGGAGTTCTGGCGTAAAGTGAAGACCGGCGGTGGGGGCCGCGGTGCTGCCGTCGGCGCGATTGTAGACCGTCTGGTAGCGGGCGCGGTCGCCTGTGTAGCTGGTGATATAGGGCGGGAGGGGAATCTCGCCTAGCTGCTCTAGCTGGTCGGCAATTGGTTGCGAAAAGTGGATCTGACGTGAACCACCGGGCAGAATCGCCAGGATGGTTGCGGTAATCGCCGTTGTGATGGGGGTGCGCGGGTCGAGGGTGAGGATGATACCTGCATCTAGGTTGCGCCCGCGAACGAGACACTCCCATTCCGCTCCTGCTGTATCCAGTTGCTTTAGTAGGAAAATTTCAATGCGGCCACCAGTCGCCTTGTGTGCCCATAGGCGCGCAGGGATGACGCGTGTATCATTGGCAATCAGCAGGTCGCCAGCGTTCAGATAGTCGCCAATATCCCGAAAGTGGCGGTGTTCAATCTTGCCGCTGCCCCGGTGGAATACCAGCAAGCGGCTGCTGTCGCGCGGTTCGGCGGGTGTCTGCGCAATGGCTTCTGGTGGAAGGGGATAGTCAAAGAGCGCGGTCTTCATGCCTGTAGGGCCGTGGCCCGGTGGTTCGCAGATCTTCCTTGCCGGCGATCGGTGCAGGCGGCCAAGAAGCTTTGCCAAAGACGTACATGCGGGTCGCTGAGCTCAAAAGTGCGCTCTGGGTGCCACTGGACGCCAACAACCCAATCGTGGGTGGGGCTCTCGTAGGCTTCCACCAACCAGTTGTCAGGCGATGCGATGGCGCTTGGGGTAAAGATCGGGGCGATGCTGGCGCGATCCATGCCTTGATGGTGGAAAGTGTTGACGGCAAATGCTTCTTCGCCCACAATTTGGTGAAAACGGGTCTGAGGTGTGACGATCACATCGTGATAGGCAGTCGAGCCTTTGGGGGAGCGATGACCGTCGAGATGCTGGATCATGCCACCACCAGCGGCAACGTTGAGAACCTGGCAGCCGCGGCAGATGCCAAAGATCGGCATGTCGATTGCCAATGCTGCTTGCGCCAGTGCGATCTCTAGCTCATCGCGGCCATTGTCAATGCTCTCCACCTCTGCGCCTTGCAACTCGGCACCGAAATACTTCGGGTCAACATCACCGCCACCTGAGAGGATTAAGCCGTCAAGATGGTCGAGAATGTTGGCGTTCAGCCTACCTAGTGAATCCGGTTGAAAGATCATGCCGTGGGGCAGGTGAGCCGGTGTGTCGGGTGCGAGAATGATGGCAGTCACACCGAAATTGTTCAGCGTATTGAGATAGTTTTGGGTGTTTTTGCTCACCCATGCGCTGCTGCCGTGGCGAGTTGTGACACCAATGATCAAATCAGCGTGTTGTGGTTCCATTCGATGCTCTTTTGTCTAGCAACGAGCCTCACAAAGAGGCGACATTTGCGCTCTGTAGCTGTGATATAAACTCACGATCTTTTGATTTTACACCAGATCTTGCCCGATGGAATAACTGCCATGAATGCATACTGGCTCCTGCTGACACATGGTCGTATTGTGCGGTTCCTATCGAAGGCGAGAATGTCGGGCCGGGCGCTTAGGCAAATGGCTGACAACAGGGTATATTCCTCATAGGGGCCACTCTGTTGAAGCATTATGATTGAAATATTACGGTGCCATAGAAGGTGGCGATGGATGATGTTGGGGGAACAAGTGCGATCGATAAGGATGGTTGCACATGGAGCGGCGTGCCAGTGCGATGGTAGAGCCTGCTCAACCCGTGGCGTAACTAGGGAGTGAGAGCAAACGATGTCGATTCAGTTGGCGGTCGTGCTAGTGGTTGTGTTGTTGGTGCTGGTTGCCTTGATTGGCGGCTTCCTCTTCTATATTTATTGGGGGCTAGTCCAGAGGCCGACACCGAAAGCCAGCGGGGCGGCACACCTTCCAGGATTAAGCCGGCCTGTCGAAGTTCTGCTGGACAAGCATGGAGTCCCGCATATTTATGCTGAAAGCCAGGCTGATCTCTTTTATGCCCAGGGCTATATGCATGCGCGCGACCGTCTCTGGCAGATGGAGCAGAACCGGCGCATTGCACACGGTACGCTGTCGGAGATCTTCGGTGAGTCGGCATTGGAGGTGGATCGCTTTAGCCGGATCATCGGTTTTCGTCGTGCCGCGCAGGTCGAAGCAGCGCAGTTGGACACCGAGACCCTTGCGATCCTGGAGATGTATGTTGCGGGGATCAACGCCTATATTGCTGCCAACCCAGGCCGGTTGGCGGCAGAGTTCAATTTAGTACGTTTGGCGCCAGCGCTTTGGCAAGTGGAAGATGTTGTGGCGCATCATAAGCTTTGGTCCTGGTCACTTGGCGTCAATTGGGAAACTGAGCTGACGCGGCTGCAATTGATGGCAAAGTTGGGGCCAATACGCGCGGCAGAACTTGAGCCGGATTATCCCGGCAGCGCGCCGATCATTCTGGAAGCAGCCGGTGACATTGAAGCGATGCGCCTGCTTTCGACCGCGGGGCTGCTGCTGAATGAGTATGAGAAGATTAAACAATGGGTTGGGCAGCCTGTGGAGGGAATGGGCAGCAACAGTTGGGTGATTGCGCCAAAGCATACGCAAACGCGGCGTGCAATCCTATGCAACGATCCGCATTTAGCCCTGCAAATTCCCGGCGTGTGGTACGAAAATGCACTGCATTGTCCGGGATTCGAGGCGAGCGGCGTCACCTATCCAGGTGCGCCCGGTGTCATGATTGGGCACACTGCTGAGATCGCTTGGGGCTTGACCAACAGTTTTGTGGATGTACAAGATCTGTATGTTGAGCGGGCGCATGCCGACGAGCCGGAACGCTTTGAATATGAGGGTGGTTGGGAAGATGCCACCGTGTTGGAGGAGACTATCCACATCCGGCGACGTGAAGCGCCCCATGTTGAGCGAGTTGTCATTACTCGGCATGGGCCATTGATTTCCAACCTGATCCGCGATGCAGAGAGCCCGCCCCTGCCGTTGGCATTGTGCTGGACCGGGCATCAGCCAGGGAACGGCATTCGCTCTGTGCTGAAGCTGAACCGCGCCCATGATTGGGATGGCTTTGTGGAGGCATTGGCAGATTGGGGAGCGGCCCCGCAAAATGTGACCTTTGCTGATGCCGATGGCAACATTGGCTTTCTGCTGGCAGGCATGATGCCTATTCGCCGCCAGAACCTCGGACTGGTTCCGGCACCGGGTTGGGACGGCACGCATGAATGGCCTGGATTTGTACCCGCGCACGAACTGCCCAGAATCTATAATCCTGCATCGGGTCGTATTGTGACGGCCAACAACAAAATTGTGGGCGATGATTTTTCCCACTTTTTGGGGGTTGACTTTGTTCCGGGGTGGCGAGCGGCGAGGATCGAGGAGATGCTTGCCGAAAAGGAACGTTTCAGCCTGCGTGATATGGAGGAGATGCAACTGGATACGACCAGCAAATTTGCCGCTCTCTTGACCCCGTTTTTTGCCCAACTGAACAGTGACGATTCCTTTGTGAAGGTTGCCCTCAGCTATTTACGTAAATGGAATTACCGGCTGGATGCGGAGAGCACAGCCGGGTTGGTGATGCACTATGCATTGCTATGTCTTTTGGATGAGGTGTACGGCAACAAGATCGGTGACCTGCGCGACCCCTACATGGGCATTGCGCGCAGCCCCATTTTCCTGATGAACGGCTTTGCACACCGCGCAACGGCGAAATTGCTGGAACTCTTGTCGAGTGAAGTAGAGTCGCCCTGGTACACAGACATGGAGACGCAGCGTCACCGCACGCGTGATGAGGTGCTGTATGCGGCGCTGGCCCAGGCTGTGGAACTGATTCGCGCTGAGTTGGGCGACAATGCGCGGCGCTGGAATTGGGGGCGAGTGCATCAAGTTCGCTATGTGCATCCTTTGGGCAGTGTGCGCCTGTTTAAGGGCCTTTTTAATCGAGGCCCCTTCCCTGTGGGCGGCGACGCCACGACACCGAACCAGACTTCGCACGCGCCAAAGCTACCGCCCGACTTGGTGCAAGTCACTGCCAGTTACCGGCAAATCTATGATGTTGGTCTCTGGGACCGCGCCCAGACCGTGACTACGAGCGGGCAATCTGGGCATCCGATGTCTTCAAACTATGCCGACCAAATTCCGATGTGGCTGGAAGGGGCCTACCATCCGATGCCCTGGAGTCGCGAAGCGGTGCGAACTGCGGCACTCAACCGGATTGAGCTTTTGCCCATGAGTGCATAGGCAAAACATTCCTACACCCTTGTGCGTAAAGCCTTCAGGGCAGGGGGTGAGCTAGTTGCCCGTTGCCGCCGGCTAGGAGTATTCTACCGATGTTCCAGAGGCAGCGATGAATTGATCGTCCCCTTCTCCCGGATGCACGCGCACCAGAAAGAGGGGGCAAGACGCACGCTGCAAAACCACCGCGGCGACATTGCCTTGCAGCCAACGGCTCGGCCCCAAACGGGCATACGTGGTCTTGACGATGAGATCCGCGCTGACCTCATTCGCCATTGCCACAATGGCGTCGGCAATGGAGTGGCTTTCCATAATGTGGCAGGAGGCGCGAATTTGCTTCTGCTGGAATTGGCCTTGCAAACGCTGTAGGTAGCTTGCGGCGTAATCTCTTTCGGCTGTAGTATCCAAGAGCGTAGCCAACCCGTAGTTGATCGGTTCAAAGTCCGACACCGCGTAGGTACGCAATACGATAACCCAGCCAAAGATGACTTCTGCATCATACTGTTTGGCGAGAGACTTGACATAGGGGAGGGATTTCTCGGCAAGATCGGAACCATCAAGAGGGGCCAGAATTTTCTTGAACATGCAACTTCTCCTTTCTTGGTAATCGTTTCCTTTCCCAGGATGTTTCGTGGACGAAGTATGTCGGAGCGAACTGCGCGGGCCATCTACCCACAGTATACATTTTATTTGGATGCTTGCAACGTCGATTTTTGTGGGGCTGGCGGCGCATGAACGCGCGCTGGACCCTCCAATAACCAACTAGATTGCAGAGAGACGGAGACGATATGGCAGAGAATGGCTGGCGACTCAGTGCATTTGGCGACGAGATCAGCGATGATTTGCAGGAGCAATTGACGGTGCTGCGGGCGCTGCAAATTGGCTTTCTGGAGTTGCGTGGAGTGTGGGGAAAGAATGTGCTGCATTTGGATGACGGTGAGGTAAAAGCTGTGGCTCGAGCCTGTACGGATCAGGGGATCGCCGTGAGCGCCATCGGCAGCCCTGTGGGCAAGTCACCGATCACCCAGCCGCTTGCGCAGGAATTGGCGAACCTGACGCGCATTTTCGCCATTGCCGACGCATTGGGCACGCGCTTGGTACGTGTCTTTTCTTTCTATCCACCGCAGCAGAATGAAGTCGCGTGGACAGAGGAGGCGTTGGTGGAAGAAGCGAGCGCGCGCTTGGCAGCCATGAGTGAAGCCGCCTCGGCAGCAGGGATCGACCTGGTATTGGAAAACGAGCATGGCATTGTCGGGGACACGGTGGCGCGCTGTCGCCAGCTCATGGATGTGGTGAATTCGCCACGGCTAGGCTTTGCCTGGGATCCGGCGAACTTCGTCAACGTGGGTGAGACAGCCGCCGTGACGGATGGGTGGGCGAGCTTGGGGCCGCGCACTCGCCATGTGCATATCAAGGATTTCAGGGCATCGACAGGTGAGGTGTTGCCCGCTGGTGAGGGAGATGGGCAGATCGACCTGCTGTTACAGCAGCTTGACCGCGCAGGCTATAATGGTTTTCTGGCATTGGAACCGCACTTAGCTTTTGCCGGACAGAGCAGCGGCTTTAGCGGGCCGGTGGGTATGCAGCGGGCGGCGACGGCTCTGCGTTCTCTGATGGCGCGTGTTGGAACCGGCGAACAACTGCCACCCTGGGCGGAGGGAGAATAGCCATGCATGTGGACGCAAACCGCAGCCGGCGCGTGGCGTCGTTTGTGGAACAGGTGCGTGGGCGGCTGATTGTCTCCTGCCAGGCTTTGGCGCATGAGCCACTGCATGGCGCTGAGATGATGGCGCGTATGGCGCTGGCCGCAGCGGAGGGTGGCGCAGCGGCGATACGCGCCAACAGTCCAGTGGATATTGCCGCGATCCGCCAGGCTGTGGCGTTACCGATTATCGGTTTGTATAAGGATGACATTGCGGGGTATCCGGTCTATATCACCCCTACGCTGCGCCATGCGCTGGCTGTGGCCGAGGCGGGAGCCGACGTGATTGCGATTGATGCAACGGCGCGCTCAAGACCGGAGCCAGGCACGTTGGCTGATTATATTGAGCGCATCCATATTCAGACGCGGCTGCCGGTGTTGGCCGATGTTGCAACGCTGGCGGAAGGGGTGGCTGCGGTGGCTGCCGGGGCTGATCTTGTTTCGACGACGATGTCGGGCTATACCGAGGATTCACCGGCACAACGCGATCCTGACCTGGAGCTTGTGGCGACATTGAGCAGAGCCGTTGACGTGCCTGTTCTGGCGGAAGGTCGCTATCGCACACCCCAGCAAGCGTCAGACGCGCTGGCGGTGGGGGCGATAGCCGTTGTGGTGGGGGGGGCGATTACGCGACCGCAGGAGATTACGCGGCATTTCGTGGAGGAATTGGAGCATACGACTGGGCGCGTGGGTAGAGCGTAGAGCTTCTTTGAGAGAACCCTCTGAAAGAATCCTCCCGGAAGCGGCCCAGAGGGATCTCCGCTTCCGGGAGGGGGTCGGATACTTAGCGTGCGCCGCAGGCTTGGAGGCTGGCTTGCATGTGGCCGCGTGATTCGGCGGCAATGATGCAGCATTGCTCGACGGTGTATTCTTTGGCCCCGATGATTTCAAGATTGAGCGGGCCGGTGTAGCCATTTTCATGGAGCACGCGCACATAGCCGACGAGGTCGATGTCGCCGCGGCCATTGGCCTGCATTTCCGGCTTGCCTGGCCCTTGCTGGCGACCTTTGCAGTCGCGGATATGCACATGCTTGACGCGCGAGATCACGGCAGCGATGGCTTCGACGGGGTTTTCGTTGGCGCGATAGATATGCGACGGATCCATGTCGATGCCAAAGTTGGGAGACGAGATCGCCTTCATGACTTCTAGGGTCGTCGGTGTGTTATAAACGCTGGCCCCGACATGCGCCTTGACGCAGAGCATGACACCGTAGCGTTCGGCCATCTTGACCAGTTCGCCCAACTCGTTGATGGTCTGCTCCAAACTGCCGGGTTCGTCTGTTTTGCCGCCTGGGCCGCAGTTGATGATGGGGATGCCGATCTCGACCGCGGCTTGCATGGCGAGCTCCATTTTTGCCACGTCGCGCGAGGGCTGCTCCATCGCCAGCAGTTCGAGGTTGTGGCTTTGTGCCAACTGCTTGATGGTGGGGGCGAGTTCTTGCCACCGTTCCAGCACCAGATGCTCGCTCATGTTATCAATGGCTGAAAGTTCGATGCCATCATAGCCGGACATGGCGATGTACTTAAAGGCTGTCTCAAGATCGTAGCCACCAAAAAGAACAGAATTTGCGCCGAGCTTCATGAACAATCTCCTATCACGCTGTGATTGCAGGTTCGCACTACGATGTTCGCGAGGCTTCACTTTCCGAGTTGTGGGGAAAGCGCACACCTAGCTTGATATACTCTTGAGGATGGGTGGCGATCTGCGGGTAGACCGATAACAAGTCGTTGAAGTCAACCACGGGTTGGATGATGGGGATGGTTTGCAGCGCGCCCGATGCAAGATAACGCCAGGCCACTTCAAAGATGCGATTTTCGTCCCAATTGGGATAATCGGGATTCGGTTCGCTGACTGCACGCGAGAAGATGATCTTTGGGCGGTTCATATGGGCCTCCGCGCCCAGATCAAGCCCTGCCGGATAAGGGCCAGGCCATGCGCCTGCCACAACGGTCCCCAGATAGGCGACGCCGCGCAGCGCCGCTTGCAGTGCGTGGTGGCTGCCGCTGTACTCGATGCAAACATCGGCCCCGCGGTTCTCCGTTGCTTCTTTAATCACGAGACCTGTGTCGGTGCTGGTGGGATCAATGATCAAATCTGCACCACAAGTTTTGGCGAGTTCGCGCCGTGACTCCAGCGGGTCTACAGCGATGACCGGATAAGCCCCTGCTAACTTTGCCAACTGTATTGCTAATAAGCCAATGCCGCCCATACCAAACACGGCTACAGCGTCACCAATACGGACATTCCCGTCGCGTAATGCACCGATGGCAAAGTCCACTGGATCGAGACAGACCGCAGCTTGCCAGGGCACATCTGGCGGCAAGCGACGCACAGTCTGCGGCCAAACGTGTTCTTCGGCAAATGAGCCATAGTTGAAGACCATGTCGCCCACAGCGTGGCGTGTCACGTCGCTTCCCACTTCGGTCACTTTGCCCACGATGATGTTGCCTAAGCGTACAGGGTAGTTGACCCCCGGTACTTCGGCGCGGTGCAGGCGGAGCCTGTTGTCATAACCACCGCGCAGGGAAGCTGTGCCCTTGAACAGCGACATTTCGGTTCCGTGTTTGGCGGCACCATAGTATGAACGCACACGTATCTGGTGTGGTGCCAGGGGACGCGATGGTATCTCATGCCAGGCGACCTGGTTGGGGGCTGGCGCAATCAATTCACGCACCATTTGTCACTCCTCTATGCGCTCGACAGTTGGCCGCGCGTCCAATAGTTGAGGGCGCGGTCTTTGGTCTGCCCCATCCATGCCAGCAACTTGAGGCGCATCTGTTGCAGGTCGTCGCGGTGGTCGGGATGGGCAGCAAGATTGATGATCTCGCTGGGGTCTTGGTCAAGATTGTACAGCTCATCCTCTGCTGTGGCATTCCAGACATATTTCCACTTGTGATCCCGTACCATGCGCTGGCTAAAGAGGCCCAGTTGGTTGCCATAATAGGTCGAGAAGATATCGGCGCGCGTCGGCTGGGCAAGTTCCTCCAAGAGATTGACCCCGGCAAAGCTGTTGGGCGGGGTGATGCCCGCTGCGCTGCAAAGGGTCGTGGCGAGATCCAGGGCTGAACTGACAAAGGCGTCGCAGCGTGTGTTAGCGGGCAGCCCCTGGGGCCAGCGCAGCAACAGGGGAACACGCACGAGTTCATCGTACATGACGAAGTGTTTGTCGATCAAGCCATGACCACCGCAGAGATCCCCATGATCCGCTGTATAGATGACCAGCGTATTGTCTGCCAATCCCAGCCGGTCTAATTCAGTGAGAATTCGACCTAGTTGATGGTCGAGCAGGGTGATTTCGCCGAGGTAGCGACCGACCACAGGAGCCCAATCCTCCCATGTCCACTGATCAATGCCCCAGGTGTGGCGCTGTTTGTGCTGGATATAGGGTTTGTTCGTCAGCGGATCGGGGTAGGAGGGCCACGGTGGAATAGTGGCGGAGGGGTAGAGCGACGCATAGGGTTCGGGCACAATGTTGGGAAGATGGGGCTCGCTGGGGTCCCAACGCAGGAAAAAGGGACGATCTCCAGAGGCCGCTTTCTGCAGAAGGCTGATGGTTTGGTTGGCTCCCCAGGCAAGCGCTGTTTGGTCGGGGGTCACATAGGGATCGATTTCGCCAAAGAAAGCATTCTTGTGGGGTTTCGGTTCTAGCCCCTGGGCCGCGCGCCACTCTCGATAGTCAGACTCCGGGATGTAGTCCTCGACGCCAAAGGTGACGGGCGACATGGTGCGGTGTACCTGCCACTTGCCGACTTGCCCCATGTAATACCCAGCCTCGTGCAGGCATTGGTACAGCGTGGGCAGCGTAATGGATGCCGGCGGATGGACCTCGGTGTCGGCATTGGCGATAAAACCGTGGCGCGAGGGCCATGTCCCGGTGAGCAGGCTGGCGCGGGCCGGTGTGCAGACGGGGATCGGTGTGAAGGCATGGGTATAGGAGACGCCTTCTCTCGCCAAACGATCAAGAGAAGGCGTCTGAATGAACGGGTGTCCCGCCGAACCAACACAGTCATAGCGATGCTGGTCGGAGTGAACGAGCAGGATGTTAGGCTGTGAATTAGGCTGTGACATAGCCATAATGGGCTAGCTCTGGCGCAAAGAAGTCGAAGTCATGAATTTTATCGTCAAGCATGTAGCGTTCCACGGCATCCGGGCGCACGATGATACGCCCAAGAGGGATACCCAAGTATTCTTCAAGGCGCGCCAATGTCTGCTCCTGGTGCAACACAAAATCCTCAAAGCGAACCTCGATCCAGTTGGCGGGTCGGGGGGTTGCCTTCACCAACTCATACTGATACTTCCACGAAATCGCGCGCTGCAAGCGCACGTCGTCGGTTTCTGGATAGCTGATGCCGAAGGTGCGGAGATCATCAGTGATGTGACGATTGAGGATGCAATCGCGCGGGTCGCGAATCCAGAAGATGTACTTGATTTCCGGGAACATGCGCACGATCCAGGGATAGACCAGCGTGGTTTCGGGAATCTTCCAGCCGACCAGGGCAGATGGATCCTTTTCGTGCTCCTCCAGCACACTCTTGAGATAGGAATGGATGAGTTGGGTGAACTCATCGGGAATGGGCATGGTGTGCAGCTTGCTAAAGTCCCAACTCAGCCCGCCTTTCCATTCCACGGAGCGCGCCAAGATGCGGCAGGCTTCGTACATATCATGGGGTGGGATCAAGTCACCGGAACGATTGATCGAAGCGCCCATGTAGACGCCGCTTGCATAGAGCGTGTGCGAAATGGCGCGCGTGCCCGAATGGCCGCGGCCAATGATGGTGGTGAGGGTCATGCGGGCTGTCGCTCCTGCAAGAGGCGGGCAAGGCTTTTGCCGAGGATCCAGGCTTTGTCCTCGTCACTGATAAAGGTGCAATGGGTGCGGAAGGCTTCCAATGAGTGCCGGTAGGTCATAAACTGGCGTACTACTGGATAGTCAGAACCCCAACAGAGACGGTGGGGGCCGAAGTTTTCATAGAGCACCCGCACCAGCCACAGGGTTTCCGAATAGGGGAAGTCCCATTTGACGGTGGCGGCATAGGCAAAGCCCGATACTTTGACGAACATGTTGGGCTGTTGGGCACAGCGTAACAGCTCTTGTAGATTGGGGTGGGGC
Source organism: Caldilineaceae bacterium (assembly GCA_020846635.1). Taxonomy (GTDB): domain Bacteria; phylum Chloroflexota; class Anaerolineae; order Caldilineales; family Caldilineaceae; genus QEUY01. Next base: position 340,322 of record JADLDO010000036.1, on the reverse strand, counting down.
CAGCGTTCGGCGGCTTTGACCATGCCCATGTGGTGAATCAGAATGGGCAACTCTGGAAAGGCAGCGGCTACCTGGCGCAGGGGGGCCAGGTGATGTGGCGCGCAGGAGATGCTGGCGATCAAATTGCGCTCTGCTGCTGCCCGAAAGAAGGCCATCCCTTCATCGGTGGTGAGCCACTGCCCGTCGTCCTCGCCGGAGAGATAGTGGGTAAAACCGACGAGCGAGAAGCGGTCGGCGGTTTCGTTAAGGCGATCCGCCGCGCCGGGCGTGTGATAGGTGGGCCACCAGGAGCAATCGACGTCAGCCACTTGATAGAGCCGGTCGGGGAAGCGCTTTACCTGTTCGGCGATATACTCATTGTTTTCGGGGTTGTGGTCAATGCGCGCACAGACGATCATGGCGCGATCAACGCCGCTCTGATCCATCGCAAAGAGTAATTGCTCCACACGCCCGCGTGACTCTGGGTCAGGGACTTCGGGTTGGTAGGGCCAGTATGTCCAGGCGTGACAATGGCTGTCGATGATCATGCTTTTCTGCTTTCCAGTCTTAGCACATGCGCCGGTTAGCGAGAACGAGCTTGCAGCTTGGCTGCTTGCGCCGGGTCGCCGATGTGCATCGTATCATAGGCTTGCTGGGAGCTTTTGAAGGCCCCCACTCCCTCATGCCCATGCCAGTCTCCCTGGTTGTAGATGGGGTTGGGCAGACCTGTCTCCGCCTCGCGCTGGGCGATCCAGCTTTCCATGCGGCCCTTGAGCAAGGCAACCATCTCCGGCTCGGCCTCGGCGAGGTTATTGGTTTCGCCGGGGTCGGCAATGAGGTTATAGAGTTCGACGGGGGGCTTGAAGTGGAAATCCGGTTCAAGCGCAACGATGAGCTTCCATTCAGGTGTGCGCCAACCATGCTTACGCATCCAGGTACATTCTGTGATGTACATCTCTGAATCGAATGATGCGACCTCGCCGCGTACCATCTGCATGAGGCTGCGCCCGTCAAAGTTGATGTCACTGCGCTCGATTTCGGCCAACTCTAGCAGCGTGGGTACAAGATCCTTGTGCTGATTGTAGCCCTTGACACGCTTGCCCGCGGGAACTCGACCTGGGTAGCGAATGATGAGCGGTACGGTCAGCGTACATTCATAGAGACCGTGGTGGTCGAAGTAGCAGTCATGTTCATAGAGCGTTTCGCCGTGGTCGCCGTTGACGACGACAATTGTATCTTCTGCCAGACCTTTGGCCTCCAGCGCCGTGAAAATGGTCTGGATGGCAGCGTCCATGTAGGCGATGGCCCCATCATATTGGGCAATGACATAGTCTTTGTCGCTGATCCCCGGCGGCATCCAACTGGCGAAGAAGTCGCGGAAGGGTTTGAACTCCATCACCGGCTTCATGGATTCGTTCTTGGGGTCAGTTTCATTGCCATGATAAAAGGCGCGCTCATAGGGGGCCGGTGGCAGATAGGGGGCATGGGGGTCCATGTGGCGCAGAAAGAGGAAGAAGGGATCACGCTTTTTGGCGAGTTTCGTCAATTCTGGAATCGCCACGGCGTTGAGATTTTCGGCTTTGGGGCTGCGTCCCTCGTTCCAACTGCCCCACCCGTTGTAATCCAGGTAGGTGTCGAAGCCACGCGAACTTGGGTTGCCAGTGAACCCCACGCAGCTTGTATTGTACCCCTCTGCCTTGAGGATTTCGGCGAGTGTGGAGACCTCTGGACGCAGCCCGCCCTTATGGCGCAGCGCGACCACTTGGGTATTAAAGACATCCAGGCCGGTGAGCATGGATGCGTAGGCGCTTGTGGTGGGGATGTGCGCGCTGAAGGTGTTCTCAAAGAGTGTGCCACCCTGGGCAAAGCGATCCAGGTGCGGCGTGGTGAGGCGATGATAGTCATAGCCACTCATATGGTCGCGGCGCAGGGAATCGATCCCCAGAAAGACAATATTGGGTGGACGCTGGCGACGTCGTTTTGCGGGCATGAAAGAAACTGCTCCTTTATGATTTTATGGACTCATATATCGCGCATCTTGACCGTATGGACGCCATAGACGGTGTTCGTACGGTCAAGACGTGTATTCGCTCGGCTATTTTACGTATACAACCGTCTCGGTCAGCAACGATTCAATCGCGGCTGCCAGCACCTTTTGCGCGGCCAGACCGTCGCTGCCTGCCCCGTCTATCTCGTCCGGGGCTGCACCTGCGTCCACTTGTTCGAGAAATTTGTGGATGCGGTTGCGGAAGGTGTCTTCAAACTCGCGCATCCCGCCAAAGATGGGATTAGCGTAGACACGCCGTTCCATGTCACCGGCGGGATAGAGGGTGACTTGTTGGTACATATCCTCGATGACGAAGCGCCCTTTGGTTCCTGCGACTTCACAGCGTTCCATAGGGTGGCCGCGTTCGATGTCATAGGAGCCTGTTAGAGTACCAACGGTCCCATTTTTGAAGCGCATGTTGAACGTTGCGGTTGACCAGATTGTGCGTCCGGGGGCCTTGGTGGCGAAGCATTGCACTGCCTCAATGTCGCCGCAATAGTAGCGCATGATATCCACCGTGTGGGGATGCAGCGCCTTGAGTTGGAAATAGGGGGAGGTTTCGCGCGGATTCATAATCCACATGCTCATGTTCATGAAGAGCAGATGGCCCACGCGGCCCTCGTCCTGCCATTTCTTGGCGAGCAGGGCTGCGGGTGTGAAGCGGTGGTTGAGGTTGATGCCGTAGCAGAGCCCCTTCTCTTTGGCCTTCGCAACCATTTGCTCGGCTTCGGGGATCTCATTCGAGATCGGCTTTTCTCCCAACACGTGACAGCCGAATTCTAGCGCCTGCATGGTGGGCAAGAAGTGTTCGCTGCCATATTCGTGACCGCCGGTTGCTACGCTGACTACCTGGGGACGTGCCTTCTCCAGCATCTCTTGCACATCATAATAGGCTGGTACCCCGAAGGCTTTGGCAGCAGCATCGGCGCGTGCATGATCCCAATCACAGACGCCAACTAGCTCGGCAAGTGGATCTTCTTGATAGAGCTTGGCGTGGCGATTGCCGATGACCCCCATGCCAATGACACTGACGCGTTGCATAGACGCAAACCTTCTAGGCGCTGGTTAGGCGCACTGTGGGCGCGCAAAAGCGGCGGGATGGATGTTGGAACGAACCAACCTGGTCATGCAGATGCTTAGGCTGTTACGGTTTCCATTTTGTGAACCGTCTCGGCTCGTCCCGAATGATGGGACTTGATCGCTGCCTCGATGATTTCCTGCACCGCCAGCCCTTCGTGACCGGATGCTTCCAGTTGATCACGCGGGACACCGGCGCTGACCTGCTCTAGCCAACGATGGATGCGATTGGTAAAGGTAGCGGTAAAGCCACTCAAGCCGCCCATGATGCTGTTGCGGATGACCGTCAGTTCTTCGCTGTCGCGCGGGTAGAGGGTTAGCTCCTCGTAAAGATTGTCTAGGACAAAGCGGCCTTTGGTTCCCATGACCTCACATCGTTCGAGATTGTGACGCGGGTTGGTGTCATAGGAGCCGGTGAGATGACCGACGACACCGTTGGCAAATTCGAGGTTTACTTGGGCGTTGGAGAAGGTGATGCGACCCGGCGCGCGGTTGAGAAAGGCGTGGACGCGCACAACATCGCCGCAGAAGTAGCGCATGATGTCCAGCGAGTGCGGATGGAGGGCGCGCAGGTGGAACCAGGGCGATGTTTCGTTGGGATTCCCGATCCACATGGTCATGTTGATCAGCAGGAGATCTCCCAACCTGCCCTCTGTGACCCACTGTTTCGCCTTCGCGGCTGGGGGAACGAAGCGATGGTTCAAGTTGATGCCAAAATAGACACCCTTTTCGTCGGCCTTACGCACCATCTCGCGCGCTTTTTCGATGTCGTTGGAGATAGGCTTTTCGCACAGAACGTTAAGACCTGCTTCGAGGCATTGTAGGGTGGGTTCGGCATGGTCGCCGCCATTTTCGACGCCTGCGCTGCTGACAGTCACTGCGTCCAGTTGAACATTGCGGAGTAGATCGTCAACGCTGTAAAAGGCAGGGACGCCGTAGCGTTGCGCCGCTTTGTCGGCGCGCTCACGGTTGATGTCGCAGACCGCGACCAATTCGCTGAGCGGGTCGGCTTGATAGACGGGGGCATGGGTATTGCCGATGTTGCCCATCCCGATGACAGCTACTTTTAGCATGGGTAAACTCCTACTTGTCGGTTAGAGAAGCGACATGAGTGATGATGCGAGCGCTAGACACTAAATGGAGTAACGCTTTGTGCTATGCACAGCGAGATTCTGCGCTGAACGACATTGGCAAAGGATGCAGCCGTAATAGATCGCATGAGGCCGAAAATAAGGGAGCAAAGTAATATCGAAAGTCTTGGTTGCGGTTAGGTGAACATATCGCAACTACTTGTGAACGCCAGGATTTACGATTCTATTACGGTTCTTTCACTATAGCATTGTGGAGTATCTACGTCAATCTTGTGCCTCTGTGGGGGTGTTCTCCTATTGGGGACAGAAACTTATCCTGTCGCTCACCCGCTTGGGCGCGAGTTTAGAATGTCGCTACCGAGGCGAGAGTTCACTGAGTCATGCCGTAATAGGCGTCAGTGGAATCTCCCCGGCTAGGTTCTTGGCAACTTTTTCAGCCCCGACGGTTGCCTCATCATAGAGGAAGCATTTCACCATGCGACCTTCCGCCTGATAGTTGCCCGGAACCTTCTGGCGGCAAACATCCATGACATAAGGGCAGCGGCCTGCATATTTGCAGCCGGTGCGCATGTACTCATCTGTCTCCAGGGTAGCCAGATCGATCTTTTGCTCCCACACTTTGTCGGGGTCTGCCTGGGGGATGGCCTCCTTGAGATTCTGCGTATAGGGGTGTAGAGGCGTCCCCAATACCTGTTCGACGGGCCCCATCTCAACAATCCAGCCGCGGAGCATGACCGCGATCCGGTCTGCACAATAATAGGCTGTTGCCAGATCGTGGGTGATATAGAGGATACTCACCTGCTGATCCTCTTTGAGGCGACGAAACATATTGACAATCGACATACGCAGCGAGGCATCGAGCATGGAAACGGGCTCATCGGCGACAATGAGGGAGGGACGCGTGAGCAGGGCGCGGGCAATGGCGACGCGTTGTGCCTGTCCACCCGAAAGCTCGTTCGGATAACGGCCCTTGATCTCTGCCAGCGAAAGCCCGACTTCTGCGAGCGTTTCGTTGATATACTTGTCTGCCCCCGCTTTGTTGGTAATATTGTAGTTGTACACCGTTTCGTAAAGATAGTGGTCGATGCGTTTGAGCGGGCTGAACGCGGCAAACGGATCCTGAAAGACAGGTTGTACTTCCTTGAAGAACCAGGAACGTTTTTCACCCCTTGTCAATCCGGCGATGCTGCGATCTTTGTAGCGGAGTTGGCCCGAAGTCGGGTTTTCCATGCCCAGAATCATGCGCGCAAGTGTCGTTTTGCCGCTGCCGCTTTCTCCGGCGATGGTAAAGATTTCGGGCGTTGCGGCATCAAGTGTGAAGGAAGCTGCGTCAACGGCATGGAATGATTTGGAGGAAAAGCCCTGGCGAATGGCAAAGACCTTTGTCACATGATCTGCGACCAGGAGTTCGGTGTTAGCGTGCTGTTGCATAGCTTGCCTCTTCTACAACTAACCCATCGGCAACAAGATGACAGGCGACGCGGTGACCAGGCAGAATGGGAAGAAGTTCCGGGTCATCGGTGCGGCATTTATCCATAGCAAAGGGGCAGCGTGGATGGAAGCGGCATCCGGTGGGTGGATTGTCCAATGCCGGTGGGCGACCTGGAATACTGACACGCTCGGCGCGTTCATCGAGCCTGGGCAACGAGTTGATCAGATATTGTGTGTAGGGGTGGCGCGGCTCTTTGAGGATGGTGTATTTGTCTGCCTCCTCGACAAGTTTGCCCGCGTATAAGACGCCAATGCGGTCTGCTAGATTGGCATGGACGCCGAGGTCATGGGTGATCAGCACAATGGTGCTGCCCTCTTTTTGTTGAATTTCTTTGAGAAGCTGGATCACGCCGCGCTGGACAATGACATCCAGCGCGGTGGTAGGCTCGTCGGCAAAGATAAGTTTGGGCGAGAGAATTGTCGCCAAAGCAATGGTGACGCGTTGGCGCATCCCACCGGAAAGCTGGTGCGGATAGGCCGCCAAGACTTTCTCCGGCAGACCGAGCCCGCGCAGATAGACGCGCGTCATCTCGGTCGATTCTGCCTTGCCAAATGGCGCGTGCGCGGTGATGAAGTCATAGAAGGTGTCACGGATGCGCCGCACCGGGTTTAGGACGTGCATCGAACCCTGCGGGATGTAGGAGACTTCTTTCCAGCGTAGATCGCGCAGGCTGTTGTGATCGAGCGAGAGGGTGGCGATTTCTGCGCCATCGAAAAAGTACTTGACCGAACCATCGACAATGGTTAATGGCGGCTGGTGCGCGCCCAGCAAGACCTTTAGAAGCGTTGATTTGCCGCAGCCCGATTCTCCAGCAATGCCGTACACTTCGCCCGTTTTGATTTGCAGCGAGATGCCATCCACGGCTTTGACGGTGCGTTCAATACCAAAGGCTTCGGTGATATAATAGGCCTTTAGGTTATTGACTTCGACAATATTCCTCATCAATTTGACCCTTATTTGATAGACCTTTATTGATTGGGTAGACCCTGATGCGTATTAGCTTCTGGCTTGCATGCGCGCTAGGCGCGTGCGCGGGTCGAGATAGCTGCTCATCCCAATCGAGACCAGGTAGAAACCAATGACAATCACAACCGAGGCGGCAATGGGCGCAATGAGTACCCACGTCCGATTGGTCAGGAGGGCCTGGTAATAGTTGCCCCAGTAGATCATCGTGCCGATACTTTGTGAGTCGAGGTCGCTCAAGCCGAGGACAGCGAGCGTCACTTCGAAGCCAATTGCGAACAAAAAGCCGCTGACCACATCGGCGAGTAGGAAAGGGATTAAGAAGGGCAGATGTTCTTGCGCGACAATTTTGAAGGTGTTCATGCCGGCAAAGATACCTGTGTGGGTGAATTCGCGCTCGCGCAGGCTCAGAATTTGGGCGCGGTAGCGTTTGGATGGGTAGGCCCAGTCCAACAAGCCGAGAAGCACTGCCAAACCAAGCAACGACATTTGGCCGCGCAGGATCGAGGCGATGAGAATAACCAGCGGCAGGCGAGGGATGACAATGAAACTGTCCACGATGGACGAAGCCACCCGGTCGAAGGTGCCGCCTACGTAGCCCGAAATCATGCCCAAGAAGACGCCAATGCTGCGACCAATGATGACGGCGATGCCCGCGACGATCAACGTATTGCGTACGGCAAAGGTCAGCATCCAGAAGACATCTTGCCCGGTCGAGGTGGTCCCCAGTATGAATTCCTGTGATGGTGGCTCATTACGCGGTACGGCGCGGCGATCATCCGGCTCGTAGGGAGAGAAGAAGGAGAGAATGACCAGCAGCACCACAACAAATAGGATCAGCGCGCCAATGCGAAATGAGGGGCTTGCGCGAAGTAGATCTCGTATGACAACCATTTGCTTCAAGTTCCTTGATGAAGTTCCCTAGCGATAGCGCACGCGCGGATCGAAGAGCGGATAGGTCAGATCCACCAGCAGCGACGCGGTGGCAATGCCCACGATGGAGAGCAACGTGATCCCCATGATCATGTTGTAGTCTGCCGAGATAATGGCGTTGTAGAGCGCGTTGCCGATACCCGGATAGGCAAAGACGACTTCGGTGATAAGCGCGCCTTCAAAGATTGCGCCTAAGGACAATCCCAGGTCTGTCACTTGGGGAAGCATGGTATTGCGAATGAGATAGGAAAAGAGAATCTTGCGCTTGGGCAAGGTTGCCATCTCCGCATACTGGACATAATCACTTGATCTTTCGCTGCCGGCAAGCGCCTTAGACATGATAAAGCGAAAGGCCATTGCACCGAGGACGATGGAAAGCGCGGGCAGAAAGCCATGTTGAAGAATGGTGCTGATGTAGGCCCAGGTGAAACCTGGGGTTCCCCTTGCCCCACCGACCAGAGGAAAAATCGGAAGATAGTAGGTGAAAAGCATGAGCAGGACAAAGGCAAGGATGTAATAGGGTATGGGATAGATGGTGATCAGCGAATTTTCGAGAACACGCGACCACCAGCGATTGGGGAAATAGCCGGCTAGTGAGCCGAGGATGAGCCCTAGCACCCAAGCCAGTATCACCGAGAACCCAAGCAAACCGATTGTCCAGATGATGCTGTTGCCGATGATGGCATTCACGGTCATTGGAAAGGAGGTGAAGGAAGGGCCTAAGTCGCCTTGCAGGACGCGCTTCCAGAAGTTGATGTACTGATCCAGGATTGTGCCATTTAGGCCGTAGAGGTCTTGAAGCGATTGGCGCAGTTCGAGCGTTGCTTCCGGGCTAAGCGACTGGAAGGTGCTCATCCGCCCCAATGCTTGATCGACGGGGTTGACGGGCGAGAGTCGCGGGATCAGGAAGGTGATGGTCACGCCAATAAAAATGACCAGCAGCCATTGCAAAATTCTGGGTAAAATGTATTCTTTGAGCAGGGTCACAGTTCAAAAACCTCTTGTCTGCCAGTGGAGAAAAATTCGCAAACCGGATTTAGTACGCTGTATCTTGGCATTCACCCTCCCGGAAGCTCGGAAGCTTCCGGGAGGGTGGTCGCGACAGGTTCACCAACACACCGTCATGGAAGGACAGTTAGTTGGTCGGCTTAAGGCTCTGGAAGGCGAACTTACCACCCTGGAACCAGTAGAGCGGCATGTAGGTTGGCTCCTCGGAGGTTGGGAAGCCGGTCCAGTAGCGCTCATCCCACGTTACGAATTTCTTGAAGCTGATAGCGGTGATGGAGTACATATTCTCGATCCAGTGCTGCGAAAATTCGAGGACGAGTTGATGATTCTCATCGCTATCTGGATTGGCGGCAGCCATGGCGTCGATCAACTCGCCGATCTTGGGATCATTGATGCGTGCAATGTTGCCACCACCCAACTCCCGATAATCTTCACCGTTAGGCACATACAAATCTGGGTGCAGATCGCGAATTTCGGGCCATGCGTCGCCGGACGCCAGCACGAAGCTACTCCAAGGCGTTGAAACGTTAAATTGCCCCGTGTAACCATTTTGCTCCCAGACACTGCGCTCAAGACCTTGCAGATTCACATCGATGCCGAAGTCACTCCACATATCGGCGGCAGCGTTTGCCATGCGGAAGGCGTCATTCTCGTCGGGAGGTGATTGCAGATCGATCACCCAGGGTTGCCCATCGGGCTTGAGCCAGTTACCACCCCCGTCGCGGCTAAAGCCATTCTTGATCAACAGACGCTCGGCAACTTCCGGGTCGTACTTCCACCAGCCAGTGCCAAAGACCTCTCTGGGTGTGCCCGGAACGGTGTATCCTTGCTCCTCGGCCCATGCCGCAATCTGGTCGGGCACGGTTGGATCATAGGGTTGATACATGGTGCCAGGTTCGATCTCGATTTCGAGCGCTGTCAGCCATTCTTCGAGCGGATCAAGGTACATTGCTGTGAGGGCGGCTGTTGGTGGAATGGGCAAGGTTGTCACCTTGGCAACGCCGCCAATGTACTCTGTCTGCAAGTCCACAATGTCGAGGGCCAAAGCGAGCGCCCAACGCACGTCCTTGTTGGCGTAGATCTCGTCACTCTCGTGGTTGAACTCCAACTGGCGTGTGCTAATTTCGTTGGGATAGGCCCAGGGGAAATCGGTGTACCAGGAGCGTGCGGTTGGGGTCGTGTCCAGTACGGTTTCAAATGCTTCGAAATCGACATCGAAGAAGACATCCAACTCGCCGCGAGACATAGCGATGGCCTTCTTGGCGCTCTCACCATAGAAGATGGTCAGCACATATTGGGGGCCGGCGTTGCCGACGACAATACCGGCGGGTGTCCGTTCCCAGTCATCACGGCGGGTATAGAGTTCCCAATAGCCATTGGGGTCGGTCTCTGTCGGGATGTAGCCGCCCAGGACAACGGGTTCGCTGAAGGTGAAGGCGGCAGGGTCATCAACCGTCTCGAAGATGTGCTTGGGCATCATGTAGATGCCGCTCCAACGTGCCTCAAAGAGGTTGTGGAAACGGGGATTGGATTCCGTAAGATTGAACTGAACGCTAAAGTCGCCCGTCTTTTCGACCGATTCGAGGAACTGATTCAACTGGGTTGACCAGCCATTCTTGTTCAAATCCGGGTTGGATTTGATCAGCTCTACGGTATAGACGAGGTCGTCCGCTGTAAATTGAACGTCATCACTCCAGTAAATGTTGTCACGTAGATCGACATTCATCTGCGTGAAGTCCTCATTGTACTGTGGCGCTGAGACCGCTGCGCCCATCAACAACTCACTGGTCTCCTGGTCGCGATACCAGAGCGTTTCCATCATCAGCGCGTGGCGATGTGGCTCATGCGGGCCATTGACCCAGAAGTTGTAGTTGTCGATGACGCTGTAACGGAAGATCTGGTCTGCCACGAAAAGCTCTTCGCGCGGCACATCTACCGGAAGCTGCGACTCGCCGGAGGGCGCTGCGGGTGCTGCCGCCGAGCCCGCACCTGCACCGGCTCCTGCGCCCGCATCTGTGGCTGGCCCTGTCGCTGGACCTGCTCCAGCGCAAGCGGAAATCACCAGGCTGAATGCGAGCAGAATGACCAGCAGGAATTTCTGTTTCTTCATCTTCTTCTCCTTTGGCTCCAACTTGTGGTTCCTACTTGATTGGTTTCTTCCTTGATGCGTTTCTTCGTGATAGAGCAAGCAGATATGTGAGAACCTGTTGTCAGGGAAACCAACGATAGTGATTTCCCGCCGTTGTTGTCACAGGTGGCCCGTGGCATCGTCAGCAAGGATGATTTGGCTGGTGGGAGCAGATCTACAGCAGGAAACAGTCAAAAGACCTCGTACCAGGAGGGAGTATGGCGGCAAGCTTGTGTTTACCGCTTCCTGGTTTGTGGTCAGTATGCGCCCCGACAAAAGCATCCGATCCGGGAGCGGTGCTAAATTGTTATGGATACAAAGGTTTTACAACTACGGAACAGCTTACGCCGGAAAACAGGGAGCTATCATTGTGTCACCTGAGTGGCACGACTGGGTATGTCAAGTGGCGGAATCAGGCTTCACTTTGGTTGAGTTGTCAAAGAGGAAGTCCGCCAACGTATCGCCCAGCAGATCTGTGAGCAATAAGAACTAGATTGATTCCAGGATTGGGATAATCGCAACCAATACCAAAAGCTAGGGATTACGCAACCGTTACGATTGATCCAACTATAGCATAGCGCGCAGTATGCGTCAACCGTCGTAAAACGGCCAGGTAGTGGGCGGGTAACAACTCTGTTTCACCTGTGCTATTTTCTTCATGCGGCTACATGGGCAAGCCCCAAGCCCTGCAAGCGCGCGAATTTGCGTAAGACAGGGGCCATGTGACCGACGCCGAGCGCGCAATGATGGGTGGGCGCTTCGGCACACCAGGCATCTACGAACTCGGCGGGGGGCAGGTTGAAGCGAATGCGGCTGTTGGTGTTGCCGATTTGGAGGGTCGGGCCGGGGATGGATTCTCCTTCGGCGACGAGAAACTTGAGCTGCCCGCTGCGGGTTTGCGTACAACCCAAAATGGTCACAGGGCCATGTTTGACGCTGAATTCGATGGAAATGCCATAGCCCGACTTGCCATGATAGAGCCCCAGGCCGCGCAGGAGAGGTTTGCGGTCGCTGATGGCAATGTGACCAGGGCCATCGTGCCCCATCAAGACAAACTTTTCGGTGAAGTCCATTGCATAAAATTCTGTATAGGAACCGCCCGCGCCCAACACATCCATGACCTTCATGGCGACTGCGTTCTTCAGATCGCCTTCGCCTGATGCCGGAATTCCGCGCGCTGTAAGTAGTGTATTGCCCAAAATCAAGCCCGCGCCCAATCGTTCGGATTCGCTTTGGGGCGCGCCCCGGTAGTAATAGGCGAGGGCGGCTAGGTCGAGATCATCCACCAGCCGGTCTAGCCCTGCGGCGACTTTGCACGCCCAGGTGAGATCTTCGTCGCCGACAGTGTCATCCACCTCAAAGATGGCGTGTGTCTCCTCACGCTTGGCGGCGATTTCTTGCTCGGTGATGGCGTTCACACGTTCAGCGAGATCGTCTATCTCAAGGACTTCGACATGCAGGCCGAGTTGGGCATGGTGTTGGGTGAAGTCGGAGTACATATCGAGCATGCCGGGATAGGTGTGGCCCAGGAAGCCGAAGCGGGCACCGCGCAATGCACGCATGGCAGTGGCGGCGCGGCACCATTCTTCAAGCTCGCGCCATACGCGAACATCATCATAGAGTTGACCTGAAACAACCTGAAACTCGATGCCGGCGCGGTGAAAGGCGTTGGCGATTTCGGGCACACAGCAGGTGGAGCAGTTAGCAAGCCATTCGCCAGTATCGGTGTTGGGATAATCCAACGAGGCGGAAGGTTGCAGGTTGAGGACCAGCACCGGGACTTTGGCTTGTTGGACGATGGGCAGCACCTGCGAACTGGTGGCGTAGGTGGCAGTGTGGCAGATGAGCAGATCGACCTGTTCGGCGGCGAGTCGGTTGCCTGCGACGTAGGCGCTTTGGGGAGTATCGACCAGGCCCAGCCCCACGATCTCAGCAATGGCCCCCAGTTGATTGGCAACATGCTGATAGTACCCTTCCAGCCGCTCTTTGAGGCCAGGGAATTGAGGCCAATAGGCGGCGAGACCGATGGCAAAGAGGCCAATGCGGGCTTTGGGGTAGGCGCGAGTATGGATGTTCATGGCGTGGCGTAACCTTCATCGAGGCCTGGTCGAGAGTTCGTCGGGAATTAGGCGAGGTGGAAAACTTCTTCGAAGGGCATGATCTTTTCGTCGGGGCGGCGACCGCCTAGCTCTTCGAAGAACGGAGCCATATCGGCTTGCCAGCGAGTGTTGACTTCGCGTTGGGCCATGCAGGCACGCGCAGCCGCCAAGTCCTCGGTTTCAAAGTAGCCCACAAGTAAACCATCCTCGCGTAGAAACAATGAGTAGTTGCGCCATCCACACTCGCTGAGAGCTTGAAGCATATCGGGCCGGACAGCGGCGTGGCGTGCCTTGTATTCTTCCATTCGGTCGGTTTTGATCTTGAGTAGGAAACAAGCGCGTTGCATGGGATTTGGCTCCAGATGTAGTGTTAGAGTTTCAGTTGGTCGGCGATGGATTGGGCTCGGCGAGCAGCTTCTGCTTGAGCAGAGATGGCGGGATCGTCGTCAATGGCGGGCATGGGGAATGGTTTGCCGGTGCGTAAATCGCCAAGCTGGAAGCTTTGCTCATCATCGCTTACACGCAGGCAAAGGCGACAGAGGGGGCTTTCCCAATGATTTTTGCTGGTGGGAGGGATGGCTTCGAAGTGCTTACCCTCCAACCGGAATCCCAGGATGGTAAATCGAAGCTGATCCTGGTCTGGGCGAAGGCCGCTGTCGATAATCCAGTATTCGGGTACGCGGCCCTGGGCATAGTGTGACGCCTTGACACCCAGATCATATTCTGCCAGCAGCGGAGAGGTCACTTCAAAAATGGCGCGTACTTTGACTTCTTCCTGGGGTTCAATTTGGGATTCAATGATGGACTCTGCCGCGGATTGATTGGCGTTCCGTTCAGCCGCGATATCGAGGACGGTACGATGGCGGAGCGGCTCGCTGAGATGGTCCACCAGCACAACATCGGGCATTGGCTGATCGAGGCTCTGGTCGGGCAGGATCAATTTGGGACGGACATGCACCGTAATCGTGGGGCTATAGCGGTAGTGATGCTGCAACATGCCGCCGAGGATGCGCACGCTGGTGTCGTGAACTTCCCCGTGGAAGAATTCATCGCCCGGCTGCGGGTTGCAGAAGTCATCGCCATCGAGATCGTAGACCTGGTAGGCAGGTTGGCCGTTGTCATTGAAGTAAAAGCTGCGGCGTTGGCCGAAGATGGGCGACATGGGCGTGGGCGACATGGGTTCTGTATTGTGTGTTGGTTGGCTGGTTGAATCGGTCATGATTTTGTCACATTGTAGAAGGGGCCGCATAAGCTGTCAAGGTGAACAATGCCTGGGCTGGTGCTTCCAAATCGGTTGGCGCAAAGTAGGGGTTGTGGGTATAATCGGTCGAACTGACGTGACGGTGCTGCTGGGTGATGAATGGCGACCATGACGGCAATACGGAGTGAGATACGGCGTGGGGCTTATTACGATTCGGTTGTGTTGATGCAGCTTCAACGCGCCCTGGCAAAGCTCGATGGAGTCGAGGATGCTGGGGCTGTGATGGGCGCAGCCGCCAACAAGGAGCTTTTGGCGCAGAGCAACCTCCTGAGTCCTGAAGCTGCCCAGGCTGGAGCGGATGACTTAATCTTGGTGGTGCGCGCACAGAGCGACGAGCCTGCTTTGGCTGCACTGGCGCAGGTGGACTTGCTCCTGCAACGACGGCGCGCGCCTGATAATGACATTGCCTATCGACCAAAGACGCTGGCGGCAGCGGCGCAGCTTGCGCCGGATGCGCGCTGGGTGATGGTATCGACACCTGGACGGTATGCCGCAGGGGTGGCGCGTGAGGCGTTGGAACTGGCTCGTCATGTCTTGCTTTACAGCGATAACGTAAGCCTTGAAGATGAAGTGTCGTTGAAGCGCGAGGCGGCAGCGCAGGGCTTGCTGCTGATGGGGCCGGATTGCGGCACCGCGATTGTCAATGGTGTGGGGCTGGGTTTTGCGAACGCGGTGCGGCGCGGCAAAATTGGCCTAGTGGGCGCATCGGGGACGGGGCTGCAACTGGTTTCGTCGCGCATCCACCAACTGGGCGCGGGGATTACACATGCGCTTGGCACAGGAGGTCGTGACTTGAGCGAGGCAGTGGGCGCGCTGACGGCACAGCAAAGTCTCCATTTGCTGCTGCGCGACCCGGAGAGCGCGGTGGTGGTGCTGATCTCTAAGCCTCCTGCACCCGCAGTTGCCGCGCAACTCCTGGCGACAGCGTGTGCAAGTGATAAGCCGGTAGTGGTCAATTTTATTGGCTATCAAGCGCCGGCATCACAGGCGGGCAATCTTCACTATGCGCCGACATTGGATGAGGCAGCTGAGTTGGCTGTGCGACTGGCGGCGCAAGCGAATGGCAGCGCAGGGGGTGAAGCCCCAACGGCTTTTGCGCCCACGCAGCGTTATCTGCGCGGCCTCTACTCTGGCGGTACGTTGGCGTATGAGGCGCAGTTGATCCTGCGTGACTATTTACCCTCGGTTTACTCCAATGCTCCGCTGGAAAAGTCGCTGCGCTTGGAAAAGGCAACGATTAGCCGTGGGCATACAATCGTTGACCTGGGCGAAGATGAGTTTACCGTGGGTCGCCTGCACCCGATGATGGATCATGAACTGCGTATCCGGCGGCTGGAGCAAGAGGCGAACGACCCTGAAACTGCTGTGATCTTGCTCGACGTGGTCTTGGGCTATGGGGCGCATGAAGATCCAGCGGCAGAGCTTGCCCCGGCAATTGGCAGGGCGTTGGCCGCGGCAGAGGCGGCAGGACGGCATTTAGAGGTTGTGGTCGCGGTGATCGGCACCGAAGATGACCCGCAGAGGATGGATCGCCAACTCTCTTTGCTGCATGAGGCGGGCGCGCATGTAACCACACGTCATGCTGATGCTGTGAGAGAGGCGGGGGACGTGGTGAGAAAATTGGGCGCACCATCCGCCAATCCGCCGGTTGCGCTGGAGGCGATCCATGCACCACTGGGGGTGATCAATGTGGGGCTGGATTCTTTTGCGACAAGCCTGGCGGCGCAGGGTGCTGCGGTGACGCATGTCGAGTGGCGGCCTCCCGCGGGGGGCAATGAGAAGCTGATGGGCATTCTAGGCCGCATGAAACAGCGTACATAACACCCCGTACTGTAGTCATATCACAGTCCTAGTCGCCCTACTTATCCTCCGGCTTGCTGGCCTAATTCTTCCAGTGGCCCCATTACCCAAGTGAATGCGTATGAGCGTAGACATCGAAGCGGCGAATCAAGAGGCAACGACGCGCATGATCGAAGCGCGCCCTGTGCTGGTGGGGCTGGGCGTGGCGCGAGAGGTGATCCCAGGGATGCGCGACAATCTCATTCTGCACGCGGGACCGCCCCTTGCGTGGGAGCGCATGTCAGGGCCTCTCCGCGGGGCGATCATTGGCGCGCTGATCTTTGAGGGCAAGGCGACTACTGCCGAGGAGGTGGAGGCACTGGCGACCTCCGGCGCGATTGACTTTGCGCCATGTCATGAATATGGCGCGGTCGGACCGATGGCAGGTGTCACCTCAGCCTCGATGGCTGTCTATATTGTCGAGAATCAGACCCACGGCAATCGCTCATTTTCCAACCTAAATGAAGGTTATGGAAAGGTGCTGCGCTATGGGGCCTATCAGCAGGATGTACAGGAGCGGCTGCGCTGGATGCATGAGGTGATGGCTCCGGTGCTTGCGCGAGCGATTGAGGCTTCCGGCGGCATTGATGTGCGTACGATTTTGGCCGAAGCGCTGCATATGGGTGACGAGGGGCATAATCGCAACAAGGCAGCGTCCATTCTCTATTTGAAACTCCTGGCCCCCCATGTGGCGCGCCATGCACCCGATCTTGAAACTGCGGCGCGGATTTTGCAGGCATTGGGCGACAATGCATTGGCGGTGCTGAACCCGGTGATGGCGGGCTGCAAGGCGATGTGTGATGCTGCTGCGGGGATTGAGGGGAGTACCATCGTCAGCACAATGGCGCGTAATGGCACCGATTTTGGCATCCGCGTGAGCGGGTTGGGTGATCGCTGGTTTACTGCGCCCGCGCAAGTGCCGGATGGCCTCTACTTCTCTGGTTTTCAAGCGAGCGATGCCAACCGTGATATTGGCGACAGTACGATTACAGAAACGGCAGGCATCGGTGCGTTTGCGATGGCCGCGGCTCCTGCCATTGTCACCTTCGTGAGTGGCAAACCCAAAGATGCGATTGACGCGACGATGGAGATGTACGAGATCACCTATGCAGAGCATAAATACTTTACGATCCCTGCGCTGGACTTTCGGGGTACGCCGACGGGGATTGACCTGCGCAAGGTGGTGGAGACAGGCATCACGCCGCGCGTGAATACCGGCATCGCGCACAAGAATGCGGGTGTGGGGCAGATTGGCGCGGGGCTTGTGCGCCCGCCGATGGCGATTTTTGAGGAGGCATTGGTGGCCTTTGCAGAGCAGTATGGTTTCTGATGCCTTGCCTGACACATAGAGAATACTACCCCCCCGGAAACTCCGAAGCTTCCGGGAGGGTTATAGGGACACTATGTTTCAATAGCTCAATTGACCGCATTGTGGTTCATTGTGACCGTCCATCATCCAAGTCTTTTGCAAAGAGGAACGACGCATGAAGCTGTATGACCTGTCTCAACCACTCAATCAGGATGCTCCTTCCTGGCCTTTCTATCCCCCTTTTGAGGTGAAGTATATTAAGCGTAAGTCGGAGCATGGGGTCAATGCCCAGTATATTATGAGCTCCAACCATATGGGCACGCATCTGGACGCACCACGTCACTTTGTCACCGGTGGCTTGACGATTGACCAGTTGCCGTTGGAATGGCTCTATGGCGATGGCGTGATCGTTGATCTGACCGATTTGGACGAGTTGGATATCTTTACGCCTAAGGACATTGAGGATCGGGTGGAAGTGCGTGAAGGGGATATTTTGATCCTGCATACGGGTTGGCACGAGTATGCCAATTTTGGCGCGACGCCCGACGAGGAGAAGTATATCCTGCGCCACCCCGGCCCCCATTTTGACATTGTCCAATGGCTGATTGATAAGAAGATCAAGCTGTGGGGGGTGGATATGATCTCCACTGACCATCCGATGAACCTGCCGATTGGTCGTTTTTTGGGGCGGGGCGCGCTGGAGCAGTGGCAAAAGGTACGCGCTCAATGTGAGGCGAAGTTTGGGGCCGATCAAATTGATGTGCTGTTTCCCGATAGCGCTTACCAGCTTACGCATAATGCCCTGTTCCCGCACAACTGCGTGCATATTGAAAACATGGGGGGCGATATTGGCGCGCCGGAATTGCAGAATCGGCGGCTGACGATTGGCTGCTTCCCCTGGAAGTTCAAGGGGGGCGAAGCAGCGTTCTGTCGCGCAGTGGCCTTCTTGGAAGAATAAGGGGTTTTGGCGGCATGAAGCCTGCTCCGTTTCGCTATCTGGCACCCACCACGCTCGATGAAGCGGTGGACGTGCTGTCACAATTTGGCGATGAGGCTAAGTTGTTGGCCGGTGGTCAAAGTTTGATCCCGACGATGAACTTTCGGCTGGCGCAGCCTGGCGTATTGATCGACCTGAATCGCATCCCGACTCTTGGCTATATCGAGCGGGCGGCAACGGGCGGTTTGCGGATCGGTGCGATGACGCGGCAGCGGCAGGTTGAGCAGTCGCCGTTGGTGGCGCAGCGTGTGCCGCTGCTCAGCGCGGCCATGCCTTTGATCGCCCATGTGCAGATTCGCAACCGCGGCACGATTGGCGGGAGCCTGGCCCATGCCGACCCTGCGGCGGAGCTGCCTGCGGTTGTTTCGGCGTTGGGAGGGACGTTGGTGGTGTGTGGACCGGGCGGCGAGCGGCGGATTGAGGTGAGTGACTTTTACGTTGGCCTTTTCGCGACCGGCCTCGCGCCAGATGAAGTGCTGACAGAGATTGAATTGCCTTCCCAACCGCAACGCAGCGGTTTTGCCATTCAAGAGATTGTGCGGCGGCAGGGTGATTATGCCCTGGCAGGAATTGCTGTGCATGTGGAAGTGGATGGGGAAGAGCGATGCAGCGCGGCGCGGATGGTCTACTTTGGTGTGGGTGATGGGCCTGTGGTGGCGTTGGGCGCGGCCAATCTGCTGGTGGGAGAACGCCCGACCGTGGCGTTGATTGAGGCTGCGGCAGAAGCGGCGGCGAAGATGGATTTGGACCCATCCGGTGACATCCATGCCAGCGTGAAGTATCGACGACACCTTGCTCAAGTGTTAGGACGACGTGCATTGCGTGAAGCGTTTGGTCGAGCCGGGGTTGTGCTTAAATAGAAGCTATTTTGCAAGCGAAACAGTAGGTCAGGCGTTTAGCGATGAATGTACAACAACTTTTCTTGCAGCGATATACCGTTCTCTATGATTTCTGGCTGGCTGGTTTCTGGGAAGCAGTGCCGCACGATTTGATGCGCCAGCGCCCGCATCCACGCGTCAACTCCATTGCATGGAATTTGTGGCATCTCACGCGGGTGGAAGATGCGGCAATGAACCGCTTTATCGTCGATCTCCCACAAGTGTTGGATGAAGGGCAGTGGATGTCACGTATGAACGTGCCCTGGCGACACGGCGGCTCTGAGATGACCTTTGCCGAGGTGGATGAGCTCAATCAGCGCATCGATTTGCAGGCGCTCCACGATTACGCGCGCGCTGTCCATCTACGAACGTGTGAGATCATCGCTCAATTGAATATGGATAGCCTAGACGAGACGATGAAGGAAGATCGCCTGCGCGTGATTCTCTTTGACGAAGGGCTGGCTGGGCCACGCGCGGTGGGATTGCTTGAAAACTATATTGGATGGTCTAGGGGCAAAGTCCTGATGAACTTGGCCCTCACCCATCCCTACCAACACGTCGGTGAAATGGGTGTTATTGCCAGCCTGCTCGGTGTGGAGATGGAGTGAAGTGCGACGAATTTTAGAGATGGCTCTAGAAGTAGATGCCTCCTAAATGCGCGTAGGATGGGACAAAGATTGTGGTCGCGATCAGTGATTCTTGGGTGACTTTTACGGTGACTGTCAACGGTCAGGTTGTGACGCGCACCGTTGAGCCGCGTATGCTTTTGAGCGATTTTTTGCGCCATGTGCTAGAGCTTACAGGGACACGCGTCGGCTGTGAGCATGGCTCTTGTGGGGCCTGTACGGTTTTGATGGATGGGCAGGCGGTGCGTTCGTGTATTATGCTGGCAGTGCAGAGCGATGGGCATGAACTGATGACCGTCGAGGGGCTGGCGACTTCGCCCCAGGAGTTGCACCCGTTGCAAGAGGCCTTTCGCGAGAAGCATGGACTCCAGTGTGGCTATTGTACGGCTGGCTTTTTGATGACGCTGCTGCCTTTTTTGCAGGAGAATCCCGATCCAGACGAAGATACGATCCGTTCTGCTATCTCCGGGAACATTTGTCGCTGCACTGGCTATCAGAACATTGTTGAGGCGGTAAAGGTAGCGGCGGCTGTTATGTCACAGATGAGGCCACAGACGAGATCACAGACAGGATCACACACGATGTCGCATGAGGCCGAGTGATATGGCGACACGTTATTTTGGCAAACCGATCCGGCGCAACGAGGATCCCCGCCTGCTGACCGGGCAAGCTCTCTTTACCGACGATGTCCACCTGCCGGGTATGCTGCATGCTGCCTTTGTGCGCAGCCAATATGCCCATGCGAGGATAGCGGGGATCGATGTGGATGAGGCATCGGCTATGCCGGGTGTGCTGGCGATCTATACAGCGGAGGACTTGGGCACGTATTGGAAGCCGGGGCCGTTGTTGCTGCCTCCCCCTCCGATTGAAGGTACCGTTTTTCATGCGCGCACGCAGGTTCCATTGGCGAAGGGGAAGGTGCGTCATGTGGGGGAGCCGGTTGCCGTGGTGGTGGCGGAGAGCCGCTATATTGCCGAGGATGCAGCCGAACGGGTGCTGGTCGACTATGAGCCTCTGCCTGCGGTGGTGAAGATCGAGGATGCGCTGCTGCCCGGTGCGCCTCTCATTCATGAGGGTCTTGAGCAAAATCTCAATGCCCATGTTGTGCAACGTAAGGGCGATTATGCATTGGCGCTTGCACACGCGGACAAAGTAATCAAGCGTTCGTTTCGCTATGACCGGGGTACAGCAGCGGCAATGGAAAACCGGGGGATTGTTGCCGATTGGGACAGTAAGAGCGAACAGTTGACGCTGTGGGACACGACACAGGCCCCGATTGCCATCCGCAATGGCTTGGCGAGGATGCTGGGATTGTCGGAAAAACAGGTGCGGGTGATTGCGCCCTTTATCGGCGGCGGCTTTGGGCCAAAGATCATGATGTTCTATCCCGAAGAAGTGCTGCTGCCGTGGATGAGCATGAAATTGGGCCGCCCGATCAAATGGATTGAGGATCGGCAGGAGAATTTCTTTGCTACTACCCAGGAACGGGGTCAGGTGCATGAGGCTGAGATCGCGCTGACCGCGGATGGGCGCATCTTAGGTGTCAAGGATACTTTCTTGCATGATGCCGGAGCCTATGCGCCCTATGGCTTAACGGTGGCGATCAACAGCCAATGCACACTGCTGGGGCAATATGATGTGCCTCACTACGAGTCAGAGTTTAGGGCTGTCTTTACCAATAAGCCGATTGTAACGCCCTATCGCGGCGCGGGACGGCAGCATGGCGTCTTTGTGATGGAGCGGCTGCTGGATATTGCCGCGCGGGAACTTGGCATCGACCGGGTGGAGATTCGCCGCCGCAATTTGATCCCGCCGGAGAAATTTCCGTATAACAATGAGATTATTTACCAGGATTTTGAACCGCTGATTTACGATAGTGGCAACTATGCCGTGGCGCTGGAAAAAGCGGTTGAACTGATCGGCTATGAGAAATTCGTGAAGGAAGAACAGCCGCGGCTGCGCGCCCAGGGTAAGCATGTGGGGCTGGGGCTTGTGACCTATGTCGAAGGGACGGGGATTGGCCCTTATGAGGGGGCGAAGGTCACGGTGGAGGTCAGTGGGCGCGTCAGCGTTGCCACAGGCGTGGGGACGCAAGGGCAGGGGCATTACACATCGTTTGCCCAAATTGTCGCCGAACAGTTGGGCGTGCCGGTCGAAGATGTGCATTTGGTGACGGGCGATACGGCCCAGTTTTACTGGGGAGCGGGCACTTTTGCCAGCCGCGGTGCGGTGGTCGCCGGCAACGCCATCCATGCGGCTGCTGTGACGGTACGCAATAAGGTCTTGCAGAAGGCTAGTGATGAATTGGAAGCGGCGATTGAAGATTTGGAATTGGTCGATGGTGTCGTGCGCGTCAAGGGTTCGCCGAATTCAGCGATTGCCCTGGGCGAACTGGCGGCACGCGCCAATCCGTTGCGTGGGGCAGTGCGTCCAGGGAGTGAGCCTGGACTGGAAGCCACCGACTACTTTGGGCCGGAACGGGGGGCGACTGCCAGCGGTGTGCATGCCATGATCGTCGAGGTGGATGCCGAAACGCTCTTGGTGGAGATCAAGCGCTATCTTGTGGTGCATGACTGTGGTACGGTGATCAACCCGATGATCCTGGAGGGGCAGATCCACGGTGGCGTGGCGCAAGGGATTGGTAACGCCTTTTACGAGGAGTTGGTCTGGGACGAGAATGGGCAGTTGCTCAATGCCTCGTTTATGGATTTTCTATTGCCGACGGCGGATGTCATGCCGCACATTGAAACCGACCATGTCGATACCCCTTCCCCGCTGAATCCGCTGGGGATCAAGGGTGCGGGCGAGGCGGGCGCGATTCCCGTGGGGCCTCTCTTTGCCCAGGCGGTTGAAGATGCGCTGGCGGATCTCAAGGTAGAGATCCGCGAGATTCCGTTGAGTCCGAATCGTTTGTTTGAATTGGTGCAGGAGGCGCGGGCAACGTTGGAAAGTGCAGATGGCTAAGTCAATGGCATTGGCGGGGACAACTCCTGTGATCAAATCGCCGCGCTCAAATGGGCTGCGGCGCGGCCTCATTTTTGCGGTGGCGCTGCTGATCTTTGTGGGGCTGTGGGAAGGGGCCAAGTCACTCTTTGCACTGCCTGATTACAAGCTGCCTCATATCAGCATGATCTTTGAGTCCTTGACCCGCCCTACGCCCAAAGGGATGACACTGTGGGTCTTGTTGGGCGATACACTCTACACAGGACTTGAAGCGGTGTTGGGTTTTGCGTTGGGTGGGGTGTCGGGTTTTCTGTTGGCAGTGCTGTTTGTGCATGTGAAACCCGCCGAGCGGGGACTGCTGCCCTATGTGATTGCCTCGCAGACGGTGCCGATCATTGCCCTTGCGCCGATGATCGTGGTGGGCATTGGGCGCATGGGCGCGCCACCGTGGCTGTCGAAGGCGATCATCGCTGCCTATCTCACCTTCTTTCCGGTGACGATCAATGTATTGCGCGGGCTGACTTCGGTGCAACGCGATCAACTGGCGCTGATGCACTCGTATGCTGCTTCGAAGGCGCAAATTTTCTTCAAGTTGCGCTTGCCGGCATCAGTGCCGTTTTTGTTCACGGCGTTGAAGATTTCGGCGACTGCCAGTGTGATCGGTGCGATCATCGGGGAACTGCCGGTTGGGTCAACGCGCGGGCTGGGCGTGCAGTTGGTGGTGGGGTCGCAATACAACACTTTCAATCCAGGCTTTCTGTGGGCGACGATTTTAATGGCGGCGCTCCTGGGGCTGGTTTTTTATGGCGCTGTCGCTCTGGCGGAACGGTGGGTCGTGCGCTGGCGCGCGCCGGGTCGTGATGGTTAAATTGATCAGAAGATAAAAGGATGGGGCATGGCTGTTCAGCCCACTGTAGTTGAAGTTGCACAAGTCAATAAGCTGTTTGGCGATGTGGGGACGGGGACGCTGGCCCTGCAAGATATCTCTTTGTCGATTGCACAAGGGGAGTTCGTTTCGGTGGTCGGGCCGTCGGGCTGTGGCAAGTCTACGTTGCTGCGGATTGTGGCTGATTTGATTGCGCCGAGTAGTGGCAGCGTGCGCGTGATGGAGAAGTCGGCGCATCAGGCGCGCTTGGATCGCGACTATGGCTTCGTCTTTCAAGCGCCCACGCTCTTGGAGTGGCGGACGGTGTTGAAGAATGTGGAGTTGCCGCTGGAGATCATGCATGGCGCTACGGCTGACTGGAAGGCGCGTGCCGTGGAAATGTTGGAAATGGTAGGACTCCAGGATTTTCACCATCACTATCCGTGGCAGTTATCCGGCGGCATGCAGCAGCGGGCGTCGATTGCGCGGGCGTTGGCCTTTGACCCGGCGCTTTTGCTCATGGACGAGCCCTTTGGCGCGCTGGATGAGTTTACACGCGAGCGCATGAATCTGGAACTGCTGCGGATTTGGGAGAGGACGCACAAGACGCTGATCTTTGTCACCCATTCAATTCCCGAAGCGGTTTTTCTTTCCTCGCGCATCGTGGTGATGACGCCGCGCCCTGGCAAGATCGCGGCAGTGATTCCGGTTGACCTGCCCTATCCGCGCACCTTTGAAACACGTGAAAGCAGCCGCTTCTTTGAGTTAGTGACGACGGTACGGGAGACGCTCAAGGAGGAATTTGTGGGTAGTGCGGTGGTCAGCGCGGGGGTCGTGTCTGAGGGGGAGGCATGACGGCAGCGGGTCGTGTTGTGCCAAGTGCGGCCAGGCAGCCAATGGGTGAGAACAAATGGCTGGCCCCGCTGATCGTTTTTGTGGCGGTTATGGCGCTGTGGGAGGCAGCGGTACGGCTTCTGCAAGTGCCTGTCTTCCTGCTGCCGCCACCGAGCGCCATCCTGACGACCTTTGTGAGTAATGCCGGGACGCTGCTGCTCTATGGCTTTAATACCTTTCGCCAAGCCTTCTTTGGTTTTGCCATTGGCTGTGGGCTGGGGATTCTGGTGGCGATGGTCACCGCGCGGTCGCAGACGATCTCCGATGTGCTGATCCCGTTGGCAGTGGCCTCCAACTCTGTGCCGATTGTGGCGATGGCTCCGTTGGCAATTGTTTGGTTTGGCATCGGTGAAGGTTCGAAGATCGCAATTGTGGCGATCATGTGCTTTTTTCCGACGTTGGTCAGCACTGTGCGCGGGTTGATGGCGGTTTCTCCGGCAGAAGTGGAATTGATGCGCTCGTATGCAGCTACGGAATGGGAGACTTTTCGCAAACTGCGCGTACCGGCGGCGCTGCCCTATCTGTTCAATGCGTTTCGGATCTGCACAACCCTGAGCATGATCGGTGCGATTGTGGCAGAGTTCTTTGGCGGGTCGGTGAAGTATTTGGGCGTCTATATCAAGACCGAGGCCAACATTTTGCATACAACGAATGCCTGGGCGGCGATTGTGGTGGCCTGTTTGATTGGGCTCATTTTTTACTTGGCGGTTGTCGGTGTGGAGTGGGTGCTGATGCCGTGGCAGAGTTCACGACGGGTTGAGGAGAGATAGGTGGTGGT
The DNA here is from genome assembly GCA_020846635.1 of Caldilineaceae bacterium. Lineage (GTDB taxonomy): Bacteria > Chloroflexota > Anaerolineae > Caldilineales > Caldilineaceae > QEUY01. The sequence goes on along the minus strand of JADLDO010000036.1, from coordinate 315,115 downwards.
CGTGGTTCGGGAATAGCCGCGAAGATCCTCCCGGAAGCCCTGAGCTTCCGGGAGGGGTGCATGACTGAGGGGTGTCCATTGGTTGATAACCGTTTTGATATGTGGCGCAAGGAGAGAGCTTATGCGACGAAGTGCTTTGTGGTTGGGAATGCTGCTGGTGTTGGCGATGGTGGCGGCTTGTGCGGCTCCGGCGGTTGCGCCCGCAGCACCGGCAGATGAGCCCGCCGCGGAAGCTGCGGCTGGAGGAGGCGAGGCGGCAGGCGATTGCACGACACCCGATCCAGTGACGCTCCAGTTGAAGTGGGTGGCACAGGCCCAGTTTGCCGGTTACTATGCAGCCGCGGGCGAGGGCTTCTATGAGGCTGAATGTCTGGATGTGACGATCAATCCTGGCGGGCCGGATATTGTGCCCGAACAGGTGGTAGCAGGTGGGCAGGCAGATTTCGGCATTGATTTTGTGCCCAGTCTTCTTTCTGCGCGTGAACAAGGGACAAATCTGGTGAATGTGGCGCAGGTCTTTGAGCGCAGCGCCATGCGCGAGATTTCATGGGCTGACTCCAAGATTACTTCGCCGGAGGATCTGCGTGGCAAGCGTGTGGCGGTTTGGTTTGGCGGAAACGAATTTGAGCTGTTGGCAACGCTGGCGAAGCATAATATTGACAAGGATACTGATGTTGAATTGGTGCAACAGCCCTTTGATATGAATTTACTGATCGAGCGCCAGGTCGATGCTGCCGCGGCGATGACCTACAATGAGTTGGCGCAGGTGTTGGAAACTGCCGATCCGGCGACGGGCGAGTTGTTCCAGTTGGATCAACTGAGTGTTATCGACTTTAACGAAGAAGGCACTGCCATGCTTCAGGATGGGATCTTTACCACTGAGGAGTGGCTGGCGGATGAGGCGAACCAGGAGATTGCTGTGCGCTTCCTGCGGGCGTCATTCCGCGGCTGGATCTTTTGCCGTGACAATGTGGATGCCTGCGTGGACTATGTATTGGAACAAGGGCCAGCCCTGCCGCGCGGCCATCAAACATGGATGATGAACGAGGTTAATAAGCTGATCTGGCCTTCAAGCGCCGGCATTGGACAGATGGATCCTGCGATCTTCCAACAGACTGCCGATATTGCGGTGCAGTTTGACGTGATCGCCGAGCCGCCGACTGAGGGAGCCTATGTGACCGAGTACGCTCAGGCGGCCCTTGAGGGGATCAAAGAGGATACGATGGGCGCTGACTATACACCGGCTGAGGTTGAGATTACGGCGGGTGGGCAGTAGCGGAAAGTGAAAGAGCCCGTGTAGGCGGGACAAATGGTGAGAGCCTCCTGTGCTAGACATTCACGTCTAGCACAGGAGGCTCTCATTTTGAGGGCACTGGTTATGGCCTGGATTACCAGGCAAGAAGCCGTATTAGTTGTGGCAGCCGCACATGCCGCCACAGCAGCCGCCCCCCGCGGTCATTGGAAGAGGCGAGGCTTCGCCATTGGTTTTGACGCTGTTGGCGAATAAGGATAGAATTCGCTGAGGGGAGGCGTGCTCACATGAGGGGCACGTGACGGGTTCATCTGCTTCTCTTGCGGGTCGTAATGTCTCGAAAGTTGTCTGGCAGGATGTACAGAAGTATTCGTAAAGAGGCATTGTCTACTCCTCATGCATCGGCTGGATGCGTGTCTTGGAACTGTTTCGTAGATATGTGTCTGGCGCGTGACGCTGCACTCGACTAAAGTCACTCAAATTCAAGAAGGTGTGGAATTCAACGATGATCCATCGCTTGCCCGGCCCCACACGACCGTGCACGAGGGTTATTGTATTTGGCTCGCTTGGAACCGTCAAACAGGCGCAATTGAGCGCGCGCCGGCTTTTGCTGCTGGTGGCGGGGATGGCACTCTTTTTGTGCGGCTTTGGGCCACCGCAACTGGTGGATCGGGAAATTGGCCCCACAGCGCGGGTATCCGTGGGGGAACTGCGTTCGTGGGCTGAACAGACGTACACGCCCGATCTTACGGCTGCGAGTTATCTGCTCTATGACATGGGCAGTGGTAGAGTACTTTACGAACACAACAGCACTGTCGCGCGTGCCCCGGCCAGTTTGACCAAGTTGATGACAGCGCTACTGGTCTTTGAACGGGGTGACTTAAACGCGGTTGTCCACATTGCGCCTGATGATTTGGTTGGGGGCGCAACGATGGGCCTGGCTGTGGGTGATGTCGTGACGGTGACAGATTTGCTTTGGGGCCTGCTCTTGCCCAGCGGCAATGATGCGGCTTCGGCGTTGGCACGATATATGGGTGGTAATGTAGAGACCTTTGTTGCTGCCATGAATGCTCGCGCACAAGAGCTTGGCCTCTCGCAGACGCACTTTGTCAATGCGCATGGGTTGGACGCGCAAGGCCATGTGAGCAGCGCCGCCGACCTGTTGATGCTGACGCGCGAACTATGGGGGTATCCACTCTTTCGGTCGATGGTGGGAACGGCGCGTGTACAGTGGAACGGACGCGATCTCTCTAGCACGAACGAGTGGCTAACAACCTTTGACGGGGCCACAGGGGTTAAGACAGGGACGACAGACGAGGCGGGTGAGTGTTTGGTGGCAAGTGTCGAGCGGGATGGGCGAACAGTTTTGCTCGTCATCATGGGGAGCCAAGCACGATATGAGGATGCCACTAAGCTGTATGATGCCTTTCGCTCGGCTTATGCGTGGGATACAGCAAACGGTCGCGAGTTGTCGATCATCAATCGTGTCTATGACGAAAATGGAAGGGTATGGTTTATGCATCCGACCGGCGCAGCGCCGATTGTGCTTCAGCACCAACCGGGCGTGCCGGAGGTGCGTAGTTTTCGCCGCCTTGATATGCCGAGGGGCGACCTTCTTGCCGGTACACAGGTGGGCGTGTTGGAGTGGTGGGCAGGTGCCGAGATGATCGGCGCGCAGGCGCTGGTGGTGCGCTGATATGGCTGAAGAACGATTGCAGAAAATTTTAGCGGGAGCCGGGGTCGCAAGCCGCCGCGCCAGCGAAGCGTTGATTGTTGCAGGGCGGGTTACGGTCAATGGTCACGTTGTCACCGAGTTGGGGACCAAAGTGGATGCCGATGTGGTGCAGATTGCCGTGGATGGCAAACCGGTCAAGCCGCCCAAGCGCCAGGTCTATCTCAAGATGCACAAGCCGCGCGGCGTGATCAGCGACATCGGTGGTGATATGCATGGACGCCAATCAGTGGCCGATCTGCTGCCGCCTGAAATGCGACGGCTCTTTCCGGTTGGGCGCTTGGACCTGAACAGCGAAGGGCTGATCTTGCTGACAGATGACGGTGAACTTGCCAACAAATTGACCCACCCGCGCTATGAGCATCCCAAGACTTATTATGTGCTGGTGGCAGATCGCCCGCCGGTGAGTGCTTTGGAACAACTGCGAAACGGGGTGGAGTTGCCCGACGGCAAGACGGCTCCGGCGGAGGTGCGTGTGGTTTCCGCCTTGCCGCAAGGGATTCGCTTGGCTCCAGGCCCAACATCGGGTGTATGGCTCGAAATTGTCCTGCGTGAGGGCAAAAAGAGGCAGATTCGCCACATGACTGCGGCAGTTGGTTTTCCCACCTTGCGCTTGATACGCTGGGCGATTGGGCCCCTGCTGCTGGGTGATCTGAAGGTCGGGGAGAGTGTGCCGTTGATCCGTCGCGAGGTGGCTGCGTTGCGTAATGCCTTGCGTGCAGGCGGACGTCCCGCGGTTGAGCCTAATGTGGCCCCTGTGCGCCGTCGTCCAGGGAGTGCCGGTAAGCCTCCCACGCGATCCGCGCGCAATCAGGGCAATCGTTCCCGCCCCCGCTAATATCAAACCCATTGCGGGGCGAGAGCCCGGCTCATTTTGAGGATAGCATTGAATGAATGGCAGTACGGAATCGCCTGTGCGGCTGCGGAAGATTGCGCCCAAGACGCTCACCGAGGCGCAGCAGTGGGGACTATGGCTTTCCCCCCGTGTGATCGCAATTGACGGTCCGGCTGGCTCTGGTAAGAGTACGGTGGGCTATGGTGTGGCGCAAGCATTGGATTTTCTCTATTTTGATACGGGTGCAATGTACAGGGCAGTGACTTGGGCGGCGCTGGAACGGCAGCTCGATCTGCACGATGGCGATGCCGTTGGAAAATTGGCGGAAGAACTGGAGATGGATATTCTGCCCCCTGGGGATGTCAGCCAGTATGGTCGCAACAGCAAGGTGTTGGTTGATGGCAAAGAGGTCACTGCTGATATTCGTCGCCCCGAAGTGGATCAGCGTGTGTCGGTCGTCTCTGCCCATGCGCGAGTGCGTGATGCCTTGAGTCGCCAGCAAAAGCGCATTGGCGCACGTTATGGGAGTGGGGAGGATGAGAAACCTGGCATCGTCATGGTAGGCCGCGACATTGGGACTGTGATCATGCCGGATGCAGCCCTAAAGATTTTTCTCGACGCCAGTGCAGAAGAGCGGGCACGTCGCCGGCACCGCGAACTTTTGGGCAAGGGCAAGGAAATTGCCTATGTTCATGTGCTTGCAGACATTTTGCAGCGAGATCAGATTGACAGCCGGCGCACGATATCACCGCTGCGCGCTGCCGATGATGCCGTGGTGATTGACACTTCGAATATGGGTGTTGAGAAGGTCGTGGCAAGCATTTTAGCACTGGTGGTCCAGGTAGCACAGGGAGGGGGTGCGTATGCCCCAGAAGAATAGCCGCAATGGCAGCGAACATGAATCGCGGCATGCGTTGTCGATCCAACAAAAGCTCGAACTCTATTACTGGATGCAACTGACGCGCACTTATGATAATCAGATGGTCGCCTATTGGCGGCAAGGGCGCGGCTTGGGTGGGGTTTTTAGCCAGCGTGGGCATGAGGCGATCAGCGTTGGTACAGGTTATGCCCTGGAGCCGGACGATGTGGTTGCGCCGATGCACCGCGATTTGGGATGCTATTTTGTGCGCGGGCTGACGCCACGCCGCGTCTTTGCCCAAATGTTGGGGCGTGCGACCGGCGTGAGTGGAGGGCGTGATGTCAACCTGCATGGCGCGGGGGATATGAATCTGAACATCGTGGGGTTCATCAGCCACTTGCCCCATTCGCTGCCGGTAGCGGTTGGGGTGGCGATGAGCTTTGTCTATCGCAAGGAAAAGCGGGTGGCGTTGAGCTATGTGGGCGACGGCTCCAGCAGCGAGGGGCTCTTCCACGAATCGCTTAACCTGGCCGCGGTACACAAGGCCCCGTTCGTCTTGATTGCCGAAAACAATCAATATGCCTATTCCACGCCGCTGCACCAGCAGATGCCGGTTGAGAATATGGCAGACCGGGCGGTTGCCTACGGAATCCCAGGTCTTATTGTCGACGGCAACGATGTGGAAGCCGTTTATGCTGTCACCAAAGAGGCAGTGGCGCGGGCGCGGGCGGGCGGCGGGCCTACGTTGATCGAATGTAAGACCATGCGTATGCTGGGGCATGCGATTCACGATGGCGCGGAATATGTGCCGCGTGAGTTATTGGAGGCGTGGGAGAAGCGCGATCCGGTCGTGTTGTTTGAACGCCGGTTGCTTGAGCAAGGGATTGCAGACGAGGCAGAGATCGACGAGATCAAGCATCGCTGCGAGGTCGAGGTGGCGGACGCGATTGAATTTGCCGAGCAAAGCCCCATGCCTGATCCAGCCACTGTGAGCGATGGCGTTTATGCTCCGTAGGTTGATCTTGCCTACACGCTTTGTCCCTTCAGCACTCAAGGAATAATGGTATGAGTACAGCGATTGCCAACTATGGATTTGCGGATGTCGAACGCATAGACCATGAGACGCGTGAATTGACCTATTTGGCCGCAATCACCGATGCGTTGGTCGAGGAGATGCGGCGCGACCCGGATGTGCTTGTGATGGGTGAGGATGTGCAGGGGCCATTTGGCGGCGCATTCAAGGTGACAAAGGGGTTGAGCGAGGAGTTTGGCACAGAGCGGGTGCTCAACATGCCAATGGCGGAGTTGGGCTTTGTGGGCGCGGCGACGGGCATGGCGTTGATGGGGCTGCGACCTGTGATTGAGATGCAGTTTGCGGACTTTATCACCAGTGCCTTCGACAGTATTGTCCAATATGCAGGGACCAACTACTACCGCTGGAAAGGGGCCGTACCCTGGGTGATCCGCGCACCGAGCGATGGCGGGCTGCGCTCTGGGCCATTCCACAGCCAGAACCCGGAAGCCTGGTTTGTGCATGCACCAGGGCTTAAGGTGGTGGCTCCCGCGACACCGGCAGATGCGAAGGGGCTGATGATTTCGGCCATTCGCGATAACAATCCGGTGATCTACTTCGAGAGCAAGCCGCTCTATCGTTCGCTCAAGGGGCATGTGCCGGCAGGAGAGTACCTGGTTCCGATTGGCAAAGCGCACACAGCGCGTACAGGTGATGACCTCAGCATCATCACCTATGGCGCGATGGTACACCAGGCGTTGGAGGCAGCGGAGCGCTTGGCTCAAGAGGGCATTGAGGCGGAAGTCTTGGATCTGCGCACGCTCAAGCCATTGGATGAAGAAGCGATCTTGGCGGCGGCGCGTAAAAGCGGCAAGGTATTGGTCGTGCATAGCGCGACGCGTTTAGCGGGGTTGGGGGCAGAAGTGGCGGCGCTGATTTCGGAGCAGGCGTTTGAGTGGCTGGATGCGCCGATTGCGCGCCTGGGGGGGCTGGATGTGCCTGTGCCCTTTAGCCCACCTTTGGAAGATGCCTATCGCCCCAACGCTGAGAAGATTTACCGGCTTGCCCTGGATTTAGCGCGCTTCTGATGAAACTGGCAACACTTTGCTATGTGCGCGAGGGGCCCGCGCGCGGGACAAGGCGTGAGCATGGGCGCACGTTGATGCTGCACCGCATCAAAAAGGCCAACGACATGCACGCCGGTAAATGGAACGGATTGGGCGGCAAGCTCGAAGCGGGCGAGACGCCTGAGGAGTGTGCCATCCGCGAGGTGTGGGAGGAGAGCGGGCTGCGGATGATTGACCCGGTGCTGCGCGGCGTGATCACTTTTCCCCACTTTAGCAAAGGCGAGGATTGGTACACGTTTGTTTTTGTGGCTGACCAGTACTCCGGCGAATTGATTGACTCCAATGAAGGCGTCTTGGCGTGGGTCGATGATGATAAGCTGCTCGATTTGAACTTGTGGCCCGGTGATCGTATCTTTCTGCGCTGGTTGGATGACCAGCGCTTTTTTTCGGCCAAGTTTGTCTATAGCGCAGGTGAATTGACGAAGTATGAGGTGGTCTTCTATACTCAACCAAGCACCCAGACGGGCAGTGGCGGCACGCTGATTGTGCGCGAGACCGTGGACTTCACGCTTCCTGTGCCGGACGCCGGGCCACATGCCGTTGAGACAGCGGGCGCAGGCTCTACAGCGCAACGTTCCGAGAATCTGGGCTTTCAACCGGTTTACACGCCTGAAGACGATACCTATTGCTGGATGTGTGGCGCGGCGGTAGACAAGCGCCACTGCAAGATTATTTGTCTATCTTGTGGCTTTACGCGTGATTGCAGCGATCCGTAAAAAATTCCGAGGTCATATTTCATGCGCATTTTTGATGTAGACGCGGCGCAGAAGAGTATTCTGCGCCGCGCTGCTTGGGACGAAGTAGTAGTACCCGATTCATTGTTGGATCGGATTGAGGCAACCTTTGGCGAACGAATCCTGCCGGACGAGGCTGTACGCCGGATCCTGCGCGATGTGCGCGCGCGTGGCGATGCGGCTGTGCGCGCATGGACAGAGAAGCTGGATCGGGTGCAAGGCCCCCTGGTCGTTTCGGCTGAACAGATTCGCGCGGCCTATGAGCAGGTAGCGCCGGAAATTGTGGAGGCGCTGCGGCTGGCTGCCAAGCGCATTGAGGCGTTTCATCGCCGCCAGCCGACCATAAGCTGGATTCACAATGATGCCGATGGGGTGGTGGGGCAACTGGTACGCCCGATTGAGCGCGTCGGCATCTATATTCCCGGTGGCACTGCGCCGCTGCCGAGTTCACTCCTGATGACAGCAGTTCCGGCGCGGGTGGCGGGCGTGGGGCATTTAGCCATTATTTCGCCACCGCAGCGCGATACGGGACTGCCCCATGCCACGACTTTGGTTGCCGCGGACGTTGCCGGGGTGGATGCTGTCTATGTGGCGGGCGGGGCGCAAGCGATCGGCGCGCTGGCCTTTGGCACCGAGTCGATTCCAGCGGTTGACAAGATCTGTGGGCCAGGGAATCTGTTTACCACGCTGGCGAAGCGGCAGGTCTTTGGGCTGGTGGGGATCGATGGGCTGCCAGGGCCGACGGAAACGCTGGTGATTGCCGATGAGAGCGCTGACCCTGAACTGGCGGCGGCGGATCTGCTGGCGCAGGCCGAACATGATGTGCTGGCCTCCGCCATCCTGCTTACTCCGAGCCACAGCATGGCGGAGAAGGTGCAGGCTGCGGTGCTGGCACAGCTTGAAACGCTGGAGCGCGCCGAGACAGCCGCGGCGGCGTTGGTGCAGAACAGCGGCATTGTCGTGACAGAATCGTTGGGCCAGGCGTTTGCACTTGCCAATCGCTATGCACCGGAGCATCTTTGCCTGTTGATCCAAGATCCGTGGAGCCATCTGGGCGAGGTACGCAACGCCGCTGGGATTTTCCTGGGCGAGCGCAGCTTTGAGGTGCTGGGCGACTATGTTGCCGGGCCAAGTCATGTGATGCCAACAGGTGGCACAGCGCGCTTTGCCAGCCCGATCAATGTCTTTGATTTTGTGAAACTGGTCAGCCTCATCGGGCTGAATGAGCAAGCACTACAGGCCATTGGCCCGGCGGCAGAGGTGCTGGCGCGCGCCGAAGGCTTAACCGCCCATGCTGCGGCAGTCTCGCGGCGGCTCTAGCGGGAGAAGGAATTGCGATCATGGCTGAATTGAGTACACGCTTTGATGTAAGCACACTGCTGCGTCCAGAGATGCGGGATTTGGAAGAATATACTCCTATCCAGCCCTTTGAGGTATTGAGCCGCAGGCTCGGTATCCCTGCCGAGCAGTTGGTCAAGCTGGATGCGAATGAGAATCCCTATGGGCCTGTGCCCGCGGTGATCGAGGCATTGGCAGAATACAACTTCTATCACATCTACCCTGACCCTGAACAGAGCGAACTGCGCGATGCCTTAAGCGAATTTGTGGGCGTCCCGGCTGCACATATTTTGACGAGCCACGGCGCGGATGAGATGCTTGATTATCTGTGCCGCGCCTTTTTGCGTCCAGGAGATGCCATTGTCGATTGCCCGCCTACCTTTGGCATGTACAGCTTTGATGCGGGTCTGGTTGGGGCCGAGGTGATTGAAGTGTGGCGGCGACCTGACTACAGTGTCGATGTGGATGCGATTGAGGCGTTGTTTAGCCAAGAAGCCGATACGGTTGGACGGATCAAACTGCTTTTTTTGACTTCGCCCAATAACCCAACGGGGACTTGGTTGAGCGACGAGGAGTTACAGCGGCTCTTGGCGCTGCCTGCCATGGTGGTGCTGGACGAAGCATATGTGGAGTTTGCCGATTTACCTTCGCGTGCCGATTGGGTGCTGGCGCATGAGAATTTGGTGGTGCTGCGTACCTTTAGCAAAGCCGCCGGTATTGCAGGCTTACGTTTGGGCTATGGTATCTGTCCGGCGTGGCTGATGACCGAGTTATGGAAATTCAAGCAGCCTTACAATGTCAACGTGGCCGCGGCGGTAGCGGGGCTGGCGAGCTTGCGCCATGTGGACCAGATCTATGCAGTGGTAGAAAAGATTAAAGCCGAGCGTGAACGGCTTTTGGAGGCGTTGGGCGATGTGCCTTATTTGCGGCCCTATCCATCGCAATCGAATTTCATTCTGTGCGATGTGATCGGGCGCGAGGGCAAGCGTGTCAAAGAGGCGTTGGAGCGCAAGGGGATTTTGGTGCGCCATTATCGCAAGCCGCGGTTGGAGAATTGCATTCGCATATCGGTAGGTCGTCCAGAGCAGACGGATCGGCTGTTGGCCGCGCTGCATGAACTGGCGTAGCCTTCCATTCGTAGACCCAAAATAGCCTATTCAAAAGAGCCAGACAAGGAGTAGGGCGTGTTTGAATTTGTGATTCGTGGTGGCGAGATCATTGATGGAAGTCGTGCGCGGCGGTTTCGGGGGGATGTAGGTATCCAGGGCGGACGAATTACAGCCATTGGCGACCTGAGTGACGCCGAGGCAGGCACTGTGATTGATGCGACCGGCAAGATTGTGGCACCGGGCTTTGTGGATACGCATAACCACTCGGATGCCTGGCTGCTCAAGACGCCCCATTTGACTTCAAAGACGATGCAGGGCTTTACCACTGAAGTGATCATGGCGGATGGCATCTCCTATGCGCCGCTCAGCCCGGTCAATGCGCGCGAGTGGATCACCTATCTGCGGGCGTTGAATGCGCTGCGCTATGAGGAGTATACGGGTTGGCTTTCGCTTGAAGAGTATATGGCGGGGCTGGATCGCAAGAACGTGCAGAACAGCATCCCGCATGTGCCTTATGCCAATGTACGGGCGCTGGCGGCAGGGTGGGGGCGCGCAGTTCCTGACGACTACCAGATGCGGCAGATTGTGGCAGAGGTTGAGAAGGGGATGGCGGCAGGCGCGGTGGGGTTGTCCACGGGCATGGATTACATTGTGCAGTGGTTTGCCTCTACCGAAGAATTGGCCGATGCGTGCGCGCCGTTGGTGGCGCAGCAAGGGCTTTACGTAACGCATATGCGCTATAAAAGAGGCACGATGCGTGCGCTGAAAGAGGCTGTGGAGATCGGCAAGCGTGCTGGGATTCCAGTGCATATCTCGCATCTCAAGGGCACAAGCCCACAAGCCAGCGAAGAGATCATCTCCTACATTGACAATGTGGCGCGCAACGAAGTTTCGTTCTCCTTTGACGTCTACCCCTATCTGCCCGGCTCGACCATGCTCAACTATTGGCTGCCCTACGAAGCGTATGAGCAGGGGCCGCTAGGGGTACTGGCACATTTGAAGCGTCCAGAGATACGCGCGCAGATGGAAGAAAATCTGCGCCATGTGCGGCTGGATCAGACCCATATCGCCTGGCTGCCGGGAAAAGAGAACAGCCACCACCAGGGCAAAATGCTCTCGGATTATATAGCGGAGGTCGGTAAACCGGCGGGTGAGGCGCTTTGCGATCTTCTGATCGAGGAAAATTTGGGTGTGCTGCTGGTGATGCACCTGGGCGACGATGAGTTGATCGCGCCTTTCCTGGCCCATGATTGCTATGTGATGGGAAGTGACGGTATCTACCATGAGGATGGCGTTGTTCACCCGCGCCAATATGGTTCGGCGGCGCGGCTGCTGGGGCCGGCGGTACGCAAGGGGTGGATGACGCTGGAGGATGCGGTCTATAAGTTGAGCGGTCATCCGGCGGAACGCTTTGGGCTGACTGAGCGCGGGCAGGTGCGCGCAGGATGGTGGGCCGATTTGGTGGTCTTTGACGCCGATGTGGTGGAAGACCGCGCCACGTATGAGAATCCGCACCAATATGCGGTGGGTGTGGAGCAGGTGCTGGTGAATGGCGTGCGGGTGATTGCCGACGGTGCGCCGGTGGACAAATTGCCTTCGGTGCTGCCGGGGCGTGCGCTGCGTTTTAAGCAGAAGTGCGGGTAAGTTATGCGACAAGCGAGGGTAGAGCGCACGACGCGCGAAAGTTCGATCACACTGAGCCTTAACGTCGATGGCAGCGGCAAGGCGCAGATCGATACCGGGATTGGCTTTTTGGATCATATGCTGACGCTGCTGGCGGGGCACGGTCTTTTTGACCTGGAAGTGCAGGCTACAGGCGACTTGCATGTGGATGAGCATCACACGGCTGAGGATACGCTGATCTGTTTGGGCAAGGCATTGGACCAGGCGTTGGGCGACCGCAGGGGCATTGTGCGTACGGCACACAGCTATGTGCCGATGGACGAAAGCCTGGCATTGGTGGCGGTGGACTTGGGGGGGCGGCCCTATTGCGTTTTCAATGCGGAATTTGTTACGCCGCGGCTGGGCACGCTGGGGACGGACCTGATCTTTCACTTGTTTGAGTCGTTGGCGATCCACGCGCGGATGAATCTGCACGCTCAAGTATTGTATGGGCGCAATGATCATCATAAGGCGGAGGCGCTCTTTAAGGGGCTGGCGCGGGCGTTGGATGCAGCGACACAGGTGGATGCGCGGCGGCAGGATGTGCCGAGCACGAAGGGGACGTTGACGGCTTAGGCGCGTGATTGACGCTGTGTAGGGACACCATCTATCGTGTCCCTACAGGTAGAGCCTAGAGATAACCCTTCCGGATGCTCGAAGCATCCGGAAGGGGGTAGGGGCAAGGTGGCGAGTTGGTGGCGACGTTGTATCTAGTGGCGACCCCAATTGGGAATTTGGGCGATATGACGCTGCGCGGGCTGGAGACATTGCGCTCCGTCGATTTTGTTGCTAGCGAGGATACGCGCAAGACGGGGCGACTGCTCCAGCATTTTGAGATTGACCGTCCCCAAATTGCTTTCCATGAACATAATGAGCGACAGGCGACGGCGCGCGTGCTGGGGCTGCTGCAAAGTGGCAAGTCGGTGGCGCTTGTCACCGATGCGGGGACTCCTGGCATCTCTGACCCTGGCTTTACGCTGGTGCGCGGTGTGCTGGAAGCTAACGCGCAAGGGGCAGAGATTGGGCTGACAATGATCCCCGGTGCGACCGGCGTGGTGATGGCGTTGGTGCTGTCGGGGCTACCCGTGCATAGCTTTACCTTCCGCGGCTTTCCGCCGCGCAAAGGAGGGCCGCGGCAACGGTTTTTAGCGGTGGATCAAGAGTCACCGCATACACTGGTCTTTTATGAAAGTCCCTACCGCTTGGCGGCTTTCTTGCAGGATGCGATCACGGTTTATGGAGATCGATCGGCGGCACTCGCCAATGACCTAACGAAGTTGTATGAGAAGGTGACACGGGGACGGTTGTCGACGCTGGCTGCAGAAGTGAGCGACCGTACCCTCAAGGGTGAATACATCGTCGTGATAGCAGGTAAAGATGTAGACATAACCTGGGAGGGGATGGAATGATTGCTTTTGTCTTGAGTGGCGCTGGAGCGCGCGGCCCTTTGCAAGTGGGGGCGCTCCAGGCGTTGTTAGAGGCTGACATTCAGCCGGATTTTCTGGTGGGCACTTCGGCGGGCGCGGTCAATGCTTCTTATGTGGCGTCGCGTGGGCTGAGCGGAGAAGCACTGTCGACCATGCATTCGCAATGGAAAAAGGTCAAAGTCAGCACCATCTATCCCGGAGGCGTCATTGGCGCGGCATTCCGGCTGCTGCGTAACAGCCAGGGCCTTTATCCGAATGATGGGCTGCGGCGGATGATCCGCGACGGGCTACCTGAGGGTGTGACGAGCTTTGGAAATTTGCAACTGCCGCTCTATGTTACCTCGGTCGATATTTTGAGTGGTCGCCTCTTTCTTTTTGGGGAAGACCCGCGCGCGCCGATTGTAGACGCTGTGCTTGCCAGTTCATCGATTCCTGCGATTCATCCGCCTGTTGAATATCATGGCCTGCAACTGGTCGATGGGGGGGTGTTGGCGAATGTGGCGGCGAGCGTGGCAATGGACAAGGGCGCAACGCAAGTGTATGCGCTCAACGCTGGACATGCGGGGGAAGCGGCCTCTGAACGCGAAATCAAGGGTGTGGTGAACGTGTTGAATCAGACACTTACGACCATGATGGCGCAGTCACTCATGGAGGACCTTGCCCGCGCCGAGGCTGAAACCAGCATTGATCTCCACCATATCGTACTGCGCCCTGAGCGGCCTGTCCCATTTGGCGACTTTAGCCGAGCCGACGAGCTGGCTTTGACGGGCTATGAAACGACCAAAGCCTATTTGGCCGCGCCCCGCCCGCGCACCGTTCTGCCGCGCGAGCCGGAGCAGCTTGATTTGGGAGAAGTTGTGCCAGGCGCGCGTCAATATATTCCTTCCTATTGGCTGCGTTAATCTGGGCAGCGGTGTCTTTATCTATCTCGAATCCGTCCAGAATCCTCCACTCATTTGCCTACCTAGTTAGCTTCTATCTTCATGACGATCCAAACGCACGACGCAACTGTTGTTCGCCAGCGCGGTTTGGCTGGCCCCTGGTTAGTGACGATTGTCGGTAGCTGCATCGGTCTCGCCATCATGGGGGATTCGTTGATGTACACCATCCTGCCGTTGGCTGCGCCGGGTTTGGGGATTCCCCTGCCCCTGGTGGGCGTTCTGCTCAGCGCCAATCGCCTGGTGCGGCTGCTTTCCAACGCGGGCGCAAGTCATATTTTTGAGCGGATGGGGCCGCGCCTGCCCTTTATTGGCTCGGTAGCGATTGGTTCAATCGCAACGGCACTCTATGGTGTGGCGCAGGGCTTTGCGCTCTTTTTGGTCGCGCGCCTGTTGTGGGGTATCTCCTGGTCGGGGTTGCGCCAGGGTGGCTATCAGGCGATTTGGACGGGGGAGCCAAGTCAAAAGGGGCGCTTGACGGGATTGTTGTGGGGGCTTGTGCGCCTGGGGAGTGCGATTGGCGTGCTGGTGGGTGGGGTTCTCTATGATCGCTTTGGCTTTCATGCAGCGATGCTGTTTGTGATTGTGGCAGCTGTGATCGCGCTGCCATTGGCGCTGCTCTTCCGCTGGTCTTCTGTCCATTTGCCGCCCCCCAAAGCCAACGTAAAGACGCAAACAGAGGCAGTGAGTTCGGATGGTGGCTGGCGCTCGGCGTGGGAGCGTCCGGTGCAGCGCTGGCTGGTGGTTGCAGGTTTTTTCCAGTATTTACTCAGCGGCGTTGTTGTCTCGACCACCGCACTCTTTTTGGCGCAGCGGATGGGCGCTGAAGATGAGTGGGTCTGGTTTGGGATCACGGTTGGGATCGCCACCCTGACGGGGATGCTGCATGGCGTGCGCTGGATCACCGATTTGTCGCTTGGCCCGGCAGTGGGCGCGCTGTCTGACCGCATCGGTCAATCCAGCACCGCGGCAATGGTCGTTGTGGCACTGGCGAGTGGGCTGGCGGGCGCGCTTCTGCTGCCGCCCATTTTGGCAATTCTATGCCTGTTTGTCGTGCTGTTGGCAGATGGGGCGCTGCATATTGTGATGAGCGCGGCCGCGAGCGGTGTCGCCATTACAACCTCTCGCCCCCATGCATTTGTGGGCGTCTTTACGACGACAACCGATGCAGGGTCAGCTTTGGGGCCGTTGGTCGCCTATTCTTTGGT
This sequence comes from Caldilineaceae bacterium, assembly GCA_020846635.1. GTDB lineage: Bacteria > Chloroflexota > Anaerolineae > Caldilineales > Caldilineaceae > QEUY01. Next base: position 299,882 of record JADLDO010000036.1, on the reverse strand, counting down.
GACGGCGGTTGGCCTGCCACTGGTCTATGGGGTGTTGGCAGTGCTGTTGTTGGGTACGGTTCTGCGCTATTGGCGTTTGGCGCGCGTTTGAGGGAGCGAGGGCTAGCGGAAACCGCTGCGCCCGCCGCCACCGCTGCGTGAACTGCTAGAACTGCTGCGGCTTGAACTCGAACTGCTGGATCGGCTGGAGTTACTGGAGCGGCTCGAACTGCTTGATCGGCTTGACCCACTGGAGCTACGGCCAAAGCCACCGCTGGATCGGGAGCTGCTGCGGCTGCCGCCACTGCCACTGCTGCCCCAATCTCCCCAGCCGCTACCGGATCCACTGCTAGAGGAAGCGCGCGCGGCTTGGCGGCGCGCCACTTCACGCGCCTGGATCTCACGCGCATCCGAGACGGACTGGCGCAAAATATCATCCAGAATTGTGCTAACCGAGGTGTTGGGCTTCCATTCGATCTCGCGGCGGCGCAGTTGCGAGTTGAGGACGACGCTGCGCGGTGTGCTGGCTGCATCCCCGGCGGCGGTGCTGAGGAGGCTGCCCATGCTGCGGCTGGCCTGGCGGATGCTGTCGCCGAGCTGCGCCGACATGCCGGCAAGGGTCGGGCGTTGGGGTTCGATACGCGGTGTGGATGGGCGCGGGCGTGACGAGGGCAAGCCACCTGACGTGGTATTGGTGTTCGGTGGGCGAGGCAGGGGCTCGTTGGCCTGACCTGTGTGCGTGGGCTGGGTGACGGTTGGCATCCAGATTGGACGCAGCCCCCCCATCTCGGCTGCCTGGGCCAGCACCACATTCTCTACACCGAGGGCAACGGCATAGCCAAAGTAGCGGTCGATGATCTCTTGCGCTGCGGCAAGGTCGCCAAACTTCTTGATGTCGAGCAGATAGGTCTTAAAACGCCGCCAGCGGTCAGCTTCCTGCGCTCCCATATCGCTGTATCCGGTTTGGGTGGTTTCGTGGATGGCTGACCAGGCGACGAAGATGATCAACGCAACAAAACCAATGCCAAAGCCCACAAACCAGGGCAACCAGCCGATGAACATCAAGCCAAGCAAGGTGCCATAGACGAGCAGCCAGAGCATGCCAGGGACTGCCTCGCCGCGGCTGCCGGGCACATTGACAAAAAAACGTTGCACATCGCTGCCCAAGAGGGCATAAATTTCGGGCAGTTTGGCGCGCAGGAGCGGACTGATGCTCTCCAGCGTGACCCATTGGTTCAAGGGAAGGCCGGGCAGAAGCACTTGGTCGTAAAGGGCTTTGAGATGGCGCTCGATGGGAACGAACTGCCCATAGGCATCTTTGAGGCGCGGGTTGACCGGCAATGGCTCATCGCTGATCCGGCGCAACTGAATCCCGTCTTGCAGATCAATCTCGATGAGCTTGAACGATGCGAGATAGAAGATGCTGCCCAAGATGCCCTGTTCAGTCGCTTTGCGATCCACCAAAAAGGAGACCATTGCCGGTGATAGGCGTGAAGGCGGTTCGCTCACATAGCCACTGAGCGTTTCTTTAACCTTGCGCCGTCCCCAACGCATCCAGGCGATGATGGCTGCAATCAGCGTGCCAACAATGGCAAGGATGCCAAGCACGCGCTGAATGAGCGTGCTGCGCGCGCGGGCGACGGTGGCGGCATCGGCCTGGGCCATGACTTCTTCAAACTGCTGCTGCCAAAGCGGCGGTGCGGCACTGGTTGCGTCGGCAGGGAGCGTGATGGCGACTTGCCAGGCGTCGGGTACAACAGGTCCGTCAAAGGTATACAAGAGCGAGCCATCCGGCTGAAGTTGGGCGGCGCCTTGCTCGCGCGGGCCTTCCACAGTGATCTCGTCTGCGTCGACCCTGGGTGGCAAGATCAAGCGCAGCGAGGCTTGCTGTACTGGCTGCCCATAGTTGGGGACAACTTGCCATGTGAGTAGCTGATCTTCATCGGTCACGCGCAGCGCACCGCCTACTTCGTAATCCACGGCGACATTGGCGGTTTCGCCCGCTTGCACAGGCAGCGCAGTATACCAGTCGATGTTATAGACCCCGGCGTTCTCCTCTTCAATGGTGAGCTGTTCGGTCTCCGGGTCGAGATGGACCCAGTTTCGAGGGCGAGGAATCGTATTGATCACATAGCAGCCCACACAGTCGCCATTTCCGGCCTCAAGCGGCTGATCATTGACCGTGACAGCGGTGACGTTGACATCGTCGATATATTGGAGGCTGAGCGCGCGGAAGCCCTGATAGAGCGCGCCTGCTGTTACGTCGAGGGTCGTCTCCTCGTGGACGGAGAGAGTCCCATCGGCGTTGAGGGTCAGGTCGGTATGAAAACGTGCAATGTCTAGCGCCAGAGCGTCGTCACCGGCGCGGCGCTGCCATTCTTGAATATTGACGGGCAGGAGACCGTGGGGGAAGGCGACTTCGATCTCGAAGGGGAGACCATCGGGCAAAGGCTCACCAGTGACAAAGGTGAAGGTTTGGCCCCTGCGCTCCACTTGCTCCCCGGCAATGGCTGAGGTGGCTGTGACCTGGTCGGTCGGAATGATGTCGGGGAGGGTCAGGGTTACGGTACTGTCGTTGACCGTAATGCCGGAGCGATCCGCATTGACGGCTTGCCAGCGGAGACTATCTTCTTGCGGATAGACGCCAACAACGCCAAAGGCCTCATACTCCAGGACAAAAAGGCGTACATCGCCGGGTGACGTGGGCGGGAAGTCCCAGTCGACAAGGATCTCATCCCCGTTGTCTTCAATGAAGTTCGGCGCAATGGGGACGAGGTCGATTGTATCCAACTCATAGTTATCGGCTTCACTCTCTGCGCCGTAGAGTTGAATGTTGGCGATGGAGGTCGTGTAGCTGGTGGGGATGGCGTAGAAAGCCCCCCGAAAAACATCGTCAAAGCGGATCTGCTGCACCATGCGTACATGCAGCGCACCATCCTCCGCCAACGTGAGGTCGGTGTTGAAATGCTCATAGACGATTGGCACGTCCTGGGCGTAGATCGTTTGGAATGGGACAATGGGCAGCAGGGCAAGCAGGAGCAAACCGATGATGACAAGGCGAGTGCCACGATAATGCTGAAGTGTGATTCGGTGAGACATCGTCATATGGGCCTCACTCACTGTGAGAAGGATATAAGTGGCGAATGTGTTCGCGGTCGATTGCCGACAGCGTTCGATTCCAGCCAACGCTCATTTTGCCATCGGTGAATTCGGGCGGGATTGGGTAGAGCATGATGGACGCTGGGTCAAATTCGCTGGAATTTGCCTGGTCGTGACGGTAGCGTTGGAAGATATTATGATCTACCTCGTCCGTTGACCAAAAGTTGGGTGGCCCAGCGTAGTAGGCATAGACCGCTTCGCGATTCCAGGGGATACCGGCTGCCGGGCTTTGGTGTTCGTGGATCATTCCCAAGACATGGCCGAATTCATGCAGTACGACGCGCTGCAATTCGTCATGGGCGGTGGCGGGGCTGAACCAGCCAAAGTTAATTGTGGGCGCATCGGGGTCAAGTGCCGGGTCAAGGGCATCTGTGCCGATGTAAGACCAGGAAGGCCCGCGTACAAAGCCAACACGGATTGCAGCATCGCGGGCGTTGTCAAAGACAAATTCGATCTTCGCATGGGCCATCCACTGCCGGGCGATCCGTTCAATGCGCTCGTGGAGGCGTGGATCGCCGCCGAGAAAGCGCACATGCAGCACCCGTTGATGTTCCGGCCACAGTTTGTCACGCATTCCCACCAATCGGCCATCGGGCAAGAGTATGGGAGGCACGAGAGGAGCTATCCGGTCAACGCACAGATGCAGCGAGGAGGGGGAGCGCTGGTCAGCCTCTTGCGGTGTCAATGACATGGCGTGTCCTTTAGGATTCGGTGTGCGGCGCGGACGGGGCTGCGGGTACGGTGTGGATACCGATGCGATATCCGCCTGTGCGCTGCTCGCTGTAATGGCGGACGCGCAGGGTGTAGTCACCAGGGCGTAGGTCCATGACGATGCGGGCGTTGCGGTCGCTGCCGCTGTCGTCGTCCATCGCAAGAGGCCGCGTGGCGCTGTCAGGCCCATAGAGGCTCATCACCACGTCAGTCTGCCCTTCGGTTTCAATGCGATAGGTGGCGCGGCGGCTGATGGTAAAACTAAAGGTGTCTACTTCACCGAACTCACCGATAACCGCATCGGTTGGCGGCGCGTCAATGGTGAGGACGCTGGACGCCTTGCGGTTGGCCGGGTAGAGCGTCGCAATGTATTGCTTATCGGTGGCAGAAAGTCCACGGTTCCATCCTACCTCAAAATCGCCCACTGTAAATTCGTTGGGAATGGGATAGAGCATGATCGAGTGCGGGTCAAATGCTGAAAATTGGGTGATGTCGGCTTCGTAGCGAGTGAAAAGATTAATGTCTACCTGCTCGCGCGTCCAATAGTTGGGCGGCCCTTGATAGTAGCGGTAGACTGCCTCGCGATCCCACGGGATGCTGGCGGCTGGATTTTGGTGTTCGTGGATACAGCCGAGCGCGTGGCCGAATTCATGGGTAACGACACGCTGGTATTCCTCGTTGGGCGTAGCCGGGGTCAGCCATCCGAAGTTCATCGTGGGCTGCGATTTCGGAATGACGAGGGCATCGGTGCCGATATATGACCACGACCCCTGATTTTGAAAGGAGATGCGAATTTCGGCATCGGGATCATTGCCAAAAAGAAAAGTGATGTTCGCAAATTCGCTCCACTGCTGGGCAAAGGCGGGTACGCGCGCGTGTACTTTTGGATCGCCATCGAGGAAACGGACGCGCAATGTGCGTCCGGGCTGCCAGAGTTTGCCGGTGATGGCGGCGAGATAGACATGGGGAACGTCGGGCATTACGCCGGGCGGCAACGTGCGACGGTTGATTGCGGGCGCGTTATTTGGGTTTTCTGCCACGGCCCGGCGCATGGACTCCAGTAATAATTCGTCAGGCAACGTAATGTCAACGCATGCCTTTGCGGCGGAGAGTGGCATGAATGGGCAGCTCCTCAAGGTGTCAATTCTTGATGCGACGGGGAGTAACATAAAGCATTGAAACCCGTCATTAGAATATATGTACGGAATTTTTATTCCAGGGTGATTATAGCGATGCGGTTGGAGAGGTGTCAATTCTTGGGGTAATTGCCTGGCAACGGCCCGCGCAAAATAGGCTTCAAATCGATGTCGGAGAGTGGGCCAAGTTGGGAACGCATGGGCTTGTGCGGTACAATGTGCCACTATGAAACTATGTTCTGTACTGCCCCAAAGGATAGAGTGATGAGCGGAATCTTGTTACCCGGCCAAGACAAACAGCCCAAGAGCGAAGGCAAAATTGAACTGCCGAAGGGCTTTACGACTCCCAAGAAGGATGAGCGCCCCCAGGAGCAAGCTGCGTCGGAAAACAAGAGTGAGACGCCGCAAGCTCCCGGCCAACCGCCCGCGGATGGATCTCCACAGGCGCGCGGACAGAGACAGCCTGGCGCGGATTTGCTTTTTCCGCCGCGCGGCGCGCAGATCCGCTGCCCCAACTGTGGCAATCCCTATGTTGTGCCGGTCTTTACGATTGTAGATTTGGGCGTGAACCCTGAGTTGCGCGGCGCGCTGCTGGGTGGACAACTCAATGTTGCTTCCTGTCCGAATTGTGGCGCAGGTGGGCCGCTGGGCGCGCCTTTGCTTGTGCATGACCCGGAGCATAACTTTCTTGGGGTCTTTGTACCGATGGAAAGTGGGCGCGATGATTTGCAGCGGCAGCGCGTGATTGGCGAATTGACGCAAACCTTGATGCGTAAGATCCCCGCAGATCAGCGCAAGGGCTATATGCTCCAGCCCACACAGTATGTGGATTGGCAGCGGTTTATGGAAAAGCTGTGGGAGTTTGAAGGCGTTACACCCGAAATGCTGCGCCGGCAGCGCGACCAGTCTGCATTGCTGCAAAGCCTGGTTGGGTTGGTCAATGACGACAAGGCATTTGATATTGCGTTGCAGCGTGGCGCGGCGCTTGTGGATCGCGATTTCTTCAACTTGCTCGACCAGTTGGTCATGATGGGTCGCTCGCAAGGGCAAAACGGCGAAATGGAGATGCTGCTCAAACTGCGCGAAAAACTGCTTGATAAGACACCGGCAGGGCAGCAGGTTAAGCAGCAGCAGGATAAGATTCGCGCGCTGTTGGCAAAGATCACGCCGAGTACCTCGCGCGAGGATTTGGTTGACCTAGTGGTGAATGCGTGGATGGAAGAGGATGGGCAGCAGGTTATCGGCACGCTTGCCGTGGCGGTTCCCCAGCTATTTGACTATCAATTCCTGATGCTGCTTTCTGAGCGGATCGGTGGTGCGGCTACACCTGAACTGCGTAAGAAACTGGAGGAACTGCGTCAATTCGTCGTCCAGATGCAGGAGCAGTTGGCGGCGCGACAGCAACAGGCGCAAGAGGGCATGGCCCAGCAGGTACAGACACTATTGCAGGAAGTTTTGCAGGCCACCGACACGGAAGCCGCTCTGCGTGAACACGCTGATGAAATTGACGATACATTCCTTTCCTTCCTGGTGGCGAATATCCAGCAGGCGGAACGCGCAAAGGCAACCGCCGCCGTACGCCGCCTGCGTGCTGTCTATGACCAGGCTGTGAAGATACTGCAAGAGTCCATGCCGGAAGATCTCCAGTTGTTGAACCAACTGTTGACGGCCCCTGACGAGAGTGCTGTGCGCCAGTTGCTCAAGGAGAAGCGGGCATTGGTCACACCCGAATTTGTGGAATCGCTGAAGCCGCTGGAGGCCGAGATGCGCGAGGGGGGGCGTCCTGAGATTGCCGACCGTATCAAATCGTTGCGCGCCCAGATGAGCTTGATGGCTTAATCTGTACAGGATTCACATGCTTTCGGGTGAATCACGTGCTGTTCGTGCTTGGTTTTGTTTCACTTTTGAGTTCGATTGAGGGGCTATGACCGAGGGCGGCATACCGTTAAGCGCGGAAATTGTTACGACGGGTACGGAAATCCTATTAGGCGAAATCGTCGACACCAATGCAGCATGGATTGCCCAACAACTGCGCGATGCCGGTGTGAATCTCTATTACAAAACAACAGTCGGTGACAATCTCGCGCGTGTAACAGGGGTCATTTCTCTGTGCATGAGCCGGAGTGACGTGATCATCGTCAGCGGTGGCATCGGGCCGACAAAGGACGATATTACGCGTCAGGCGATTGCCGACGCGACCGGGCGACCCCTAGTGATGCATCCGGGCGCGCTGGAGACACTTAAGGCTCGTTTTGCGCGTTTCGGGTCGCAGATGACCGAGAACAATTTGCAACAAGCGATGATTCCTACAGGCGCAACGCTGATCGAAAATCCGGTCGGTACTGCGCCTGGCTTTATTGTCGAGACAGATACAGGTACGGTGATTGCTGTGCCGGGTGTGCCTCGTGAGATGAAGCATTTGATGCTTGAGACTGTGCTGCCCTATTTGCGCGAGCGCGCAGCGAACCAGGGCATCATCCGGCGGCGAGTGTTACGGACGATAGGCATTGGCGAGAGCGCCATTGATGACCGTTTGAGTGACTTTATGCAGTGGGCCAACCCAACGGTGGGACTGGCAGCACAGACGGGGCAGTGTGATGTACGCATCACGGCGCGCGCGGATAGCGCCAGTGAGGCGGATGTCATGCTCGACGCGCTGGAAGCCGCGGTACGCGAGCGGATCGGTGACTTTATCTATAGCAGCGTCCCCGAAGAGCCCTTTGCTGCGGTGGTGGCACGACAATTGCAACTTGTCCACGCCAACATTGCGATCTTGGAGAGCAATACGGGTGGCAACCTGGCGGCACGACTGGCAGAATCCACTGCCGCGGATCCCGTTGTCGCGCTGGCGATTGCTGTCAATACGGATGAGGTGCCGGAGGCGGTCGCGGCGCAACTGGTGGTGAGCAAGAGTGACGAGTATACGGACGCAATGGCGGCACGCGCCGCGGCTGCACTGCGTGCGAACACAGGCGCAACGTATGCCCTTGCGCTTTTGGGGACGCAGGGTGAGCAAGAGGGCGTCTATGGAACCGCAAGTGGCCGAACATGGATCGGGATATCCACGCCATCTGGAAGCCAAGCGATCTTATGCGGCTACGGCGGACAAGATGAGTATACAATCACGCTGATTGGCAACAATGCGCTGCGCCTGCTGTGGCAGGAACTGAAGCGATAATGATCGCGATGCTGCAAAGCGCAAGCGCGCTGAAGCGATTGCCCCGTTCCGGCTGGCTTTTTGCCGGGGTGGCACAGCCGGAGTCGGTTGCAGATCACTGCTGGGCGACGGCGCTGCTGGCGATGATGCTGGCGGCATCCGTCAATCGTGACCCGGCGGCGCATGGCTTGCGTGCGCCGTTGGATATTGGTCGAGTGGCTCAGATTGCCACAGTGCATGATCTGGCCGAATCTGTGGTCACGGACTTGCCCCGGCGCGCGACAGAGCTGCTTGGAAAGCATGTAAAGCACGAAGCTGAGGCCAGGGCATTGGCGCAATTGACCGGCGATCTACCTGTATCGGATTTCCTAGCTCTTTGGCAGGAATATAGTGAGCGTTCGACACCAGAAGGGCGGTTAGTACACGACGCAGACAAACTAGAGATGATGCACCAGGCGTTGGCCTATGAACGGGCAGGCAACCAGAACTTGGGCGAGTTCTGGCAAGCGTATGAGTGGCATTACCAAGTGAGTGAGGAGATGTATGCCGCCCTTGTCACCGCGCGCAGCGCGGGTTGATGGACAGGGTGTGGACACTGTGACTAAAGGAGGAATGGCTGTGCAGGGTTCATGCGCGCAGCGGTTTGTTTTTGTCTTATTCAGTTCATTTTTTGCTATTATGGTATTGGGTGCGTGCGGACAACCTGTCTTTGTCGGGCTGCCCACGCCCACACCGGACGCCATTGTTCTTTCACCAAACGAGGGAGCCCCTGTGCCTCCCTTTGGGCCGTTTGCCGAACTGCCAACTGTTTCAGCCGTGGCGGCCAGCGGCAGCGGTCTTGCTGCCGCAGCACCCGCGTTGGTCTCTGTGCCGAGCGGGCCGGCTTTTGCGTGGCAAGAGACCGACAATTATCTGATCTTGGGGACGGACCGGCGCGCGGCTGATTCGAGTTGGCGGACGGATACCATTATCGTCGTTGGGCTGGATCGGAAGCTCAACCGGGCGGCGGTTCTGAGTATCCCGCGCGATCTCTACCTGGAAATCCCTGACTATGGTTTTGGGCGTATCAACCAGGTCGATTATATCGGCGAGAAGCTCATGAAGGTGCCAGGCGGTGGCCCGGCGCTGATCTCGACTGTGTTGAGCCAGACCCTGGGCATTGAAACCGATCATTGGATGCGGGTGGAGATGACAGGCTTTCAAGAGGTTGTGGATGCTGTCGGGGGCGTGACGATCTATCTGGATTGTCCCTTCTATGAGCCCATTTTCAACCTGACGACGAATTCGTGGGATTACTTTACGCTGCCTGCGGGTGAAGTGCATATGGATGGGGAAGAAGCCTATTGGTATGTGCGCTTGCGTTTGAAGGAGAGTGATATTGGTCGTTCACAACGCCAGCGCCAATTTTTGTGGGCCATGCGCGACCAGATATTAAACACGAACCTCTTGCCGCGTATGCCGCAGCTATTCACGGCATTTTCCAACACCTTCTCTACGGATTTGAGCATGGTGGAAATCGTGTCGCTGATGCAATTTGGAACGATGCTGGATTCAGCGAATGTGCGCGCGGGGGGGATCACCTTGCGCGAGTTGCAGAGTTATACGACAGCACAAGGGGCAGCGGTGCTGGTGATCAACGATCCAGCGCGTGTGCGCGCTGTCGTGGATGGGATTTGGGAAGCACCCGCTATGGTGGACGCGCGACGGCAGGATGCCAATGCATGCCAGCCCGTACCTCAGGGCGTTCCCTCTGTCGCCACCAATGACCCGGCCCCTACTCCTGAAGTTGTACCGGCGATAGAGGTGCCGAATGGCGAAGCCTCTGTACCGGAAGGAAACAGCCCTGGAGGTGGTTGAGTTTAGCTTGCCACTTCCCAAACTTCACGGATTAACTCGGCGCTGGCAACCAGCCAGCGCCGGTCGCCAAATACCTCCACTGTAATTCCACCCTCATAACTGAAACTGCGCAAGCCACGTAGCTCATGGGCTAGGTCGATGCCGCCGCGCGCGGGCGCGCCGATGGGCAGGTGATCATCCGCTTGCCCGCCATTGTCGCTGATATGGACATGGGCCAAGCGGTCGGAGAAGGCAAAGAGATAGTCACGCGTCATGCTCTTGGCTGTCTTGATGTTACCGTGTCCGATGTCAAAGAGCAGCTTCAATTCTGGGAGACGGTGGAAAATCTCGCGGAAGTATTTGAGTTGGTGGTGATTCTCGGCACTGTTTTCGAGCGCAATCGCTACATCCCGACCCGCGCCGTGGCGCAGCAGAATTTCAACCATCTGCCGGTAGTAGTCATATCCGGCGGCGTCGGTGAGGTGGGCGGGCCAGCCGCGAAAGTGGATGGTGCAGAGTGGCGCGCCGAGGATATGCGCTGCATCAATCGAGCGGCGGAGTTCATCGAGCGCAGCTTGACGGACGAGCGGGGATGGGCTTTCGATAGGGAGGTAGGGGGCTGCGTGACAGATGACGCCCAGCCCTGCTTGTTCGATGGCGCTCCGTATGCTGCGCCATTCGGTGTTTTCCAATGCTGCGCCGGGCGGCTCTAAAGTTAGATCGATGTAATCGAAACCATTCGCCGCGATCCATTCGATTTCCTCAAGCAGCGGGCGACGGGGATCATTCATGACACCTAAATGCATCTTATTTCTCGCTATCGTTCTCTATCGTGGCAAAGACGGTCGGGACGGCGTGAACCAGTAGGCAATGGGGATAAGGATGAGTCCAAGCACCATGAGCCACAGACCCCACGCCGGCGCAAGTGGCTGGTGATAGAGGGCCTGGATGGCAGGGAGCACTTGGTAAAAGTCATAAAGTGGTGCGAGACAACCGGTCAGCGTGAGTGCTGTAACGAGTGTGGCCGCGACGGGGCGTGGAAGGAGCGCCCAAAAGGGGCTGAAGGCGAGGCCAACCAGCAAACCGAGCAAGCTGGCAGTCTGGAGGCGAAACTCCGGCTCAAGCAGGCGCGCGGGTGTCCAGGCGGGCGGCACCAGGTTAAAGGCGGCAATGGCAGCCAACGCCAACAGGGGGAGCCGCAGCCACCAACGGTAGGCAAAATCGCCCCGATACGCCACCAAGAGGGATGCCGCGCTGACGGCGACCAGCGGCACATAAAAACCGAAACGCCAGATTGTGACGGTTCCTTCGCGCACAACAGGCAGGAACTTGACATACTCACCGAGGTCTAGGCCTGTGATGACCAAGCCCGCCACAGGATGTGCGATCCAGGGTGCGAAATAACCGGCGAGGGCCATCACGAGGCCAACGGGCAGCAACCAACGCATCATGCTTGGGCACGCGCCAGGCGAGCGGCCTGGCGAGCGCGTCCCTGTTCAAAGCGGTGGCGTTCTTCGTCGGTCTGTAGCTCTAAGGTGGGAACGGGGGTCGGACGGCGCATGTCGTCCAGGGCAACGTAGACGAAATAGGCGCTGTTGGTATGGATGATCTCGCCGGTGAGCAGGTTTTCGGCTTCGACGCGCAATTCCACCTCGAGGCTTGTTGTGCCTACGTAGGTGATGCGACCGTGGATGAGCAGCAGCGAGCCGAGTTCGATGGGACGGTGGAAGGTGACGCTATCGACCGTCACGGTCACGACAGGTCGTCGCGCATGGCGCGCGGCCACAATGCCGCCACATTCATCGCAGAGTTTGAGAACAACGCCGCCGTGGACACGCCCCTGACTGTTTGAGTGTTCGGGCTGCATGAATTGACTGAGTGTGAACGCGCTGTCGGTCACGAGGCGCGTTGGCAGGGGTTGGGTCGTCATGGCTCCTCTTTTTGGGATCGAGGGTGTTTTGTACTTCTCATGTGCTGAGCGTTTTCTGATAAGCTTCCAGCAGTTGAGCGGCGCTGCGCTCCCACGTGAATTGGGCGGCGTGGATGCGTCCCGCGCTGGACAATTGCGCCGCCAGGGCGCGGTCGGTGGCGAGGCGGACGAGTCCTGCGGCGATGCTCTCCACGTCCAGCGCATTGACATAAACTGCGCCAGGGCCGGCAGCTTCCGGCAGACAGGAGTTGTCGCCAGTGAGGACGGGTGTGCCGCAGGCCAATGCTTCCACGATGGGCAGGCCAAAGCCCTCATAGAGCGATGGATAGGCCACAAAGTCGGCTGCAGAATAGAGCGCCGGAAGATCCTCTTCGGCGACGAACCCACAGAAATGCACCTGATCTTGTAGTCTCAACTCGGCGACTTTGGCAAAGATTTCGTCGTAGAGCCAGCCTTTGCGCCCACCGATGATCAGCTTATGAGGCAGATTGGCCTCTTGGCGCGCCTGGTGAAATGCCTCAATGAGGCGGACATGGTTCTTGCGCGGCTCCAACCGGCTAATCGACAGAATGTAGGGATCATCGCCCACACCGTAGCGAGTACGTACCGCGGCCAGTCGAGCAGTATCGGTGACTGGGCGAAAATGGAGATGATCGACAGCACCTTGAACAACGCTCAATTTGGAAGCAGGAACGTTCCATACTTCTTGCAGATCGTGGGCAGTGTGCGTACTGTCGGCAATGATATGGTCGGCGCGGCGTACGCTGCGGGGTACGACGACATTTAGATAGTGATGGAGCGAGGGCATGGCCGCGTCAGGAAAAAAGTGAAAGGCGAGGTCATGCACCGTCAGCGCGGCACGTTTTGCCCCGTGGGGTGCGAGGACAAAGTCGGTTGCATGGAAAAGATCGATCGGGCCGCCGGTAAACCAATCCACGCGCGGCAGCGGCATGTTGAGACGATGCCAAAGACGTATCATCGCGCGTTCGCTGATCGGCGTTGTGTACAGCGGGCGTGGGGCGTGATGTCGTTGGGCGGAGGTGACGGGGCCAACGACGAAAAGGCAGAGCTCGTACGGATGGTCGCTGGCGAGTAGTGCCTCGATTTGGCCGCGGATGATGCGGCCTATGCCAGCTTGTTGGCGAATCGCTGGCGTGTAGTCAATGGCGATGCGGGTCACAGCGCAACTGCTTCAGAGACCGCGATAGGTCCAAAGCCGGTTCGCGGTGAAGTTCCAAAAAAGGACAACCCCAATAGCAAAGAGCTTGGCAACATTGTAGCTAATCACAAAGCCTGTGTCGGCACCGAAATGGGCCATCCAATACGATTCCCATGTGTGGTGCAGGGTCAGAAAGACCAGTTGGTTGAGTCCGTAGCCAACGAGGCTCACCATTGCGAACTGGGCAAGTTGGCCGCTGGCGTGGCGCTCGCGACTTTCCGGAAATGTCCAGATCCGGTTGAGGGCGAAATTTTGCATCACGGCAGCTATAAAGCTGCATGTGTTGGCGACTGCCAGCGGTAGCCCGACAAGCTGGATAAAAAAATTGAGAACAGCAAAATCTGTGATCGAACCGGCTGCCCCAACGATCGCAAACTTGACGAAGCGCTTTACTTCTTTGCGATTGGTGCGAGCAAGTTCGCGGACGTTTGTAAACAACAACTTTATCCGTCCCTTTCTGGAAGCGATGATATACACAATGGCCTTGATGAAGATGAGTCCATTGCCAGAGGGCTGGCAGCAGAAATTGCGACCGCAGCAAGCCAAAAAGCAACGTGCAGGTACATGCCCTGGACAAAGAGATTATCGAAAAGGCTGTGGACGGCAAGATGGGCTAAGACGCCCAGCACCCCCACGGCTAACGCTCGCGACCAACTCTCTGGTGGTAGAACGCTTTGCATTTGTTTACGCAGCCATCCTACCAGCGATGCCCACATCAGCAGAAATGTACTCATCCCTAGCAGCCCCGTCTCGCCCAAGACATTCAAGTAGATATTGTGGGCGTGGCCCAACGGCTCCGGCCAGCGAGGAAGGGCTACCTGGGGATAGGCAGCGGCATAATTGCCGGGTCCCACACCCAACCAGGGTGCCGATTCCCACATGCGTATCGCTGCGACCCAATGGGCGACGCGCTCGATGATGGCAAAATTATCGTCATTTACTTCCAGCGAGAGCACATCCACGAGACCTAGATAGGCCGGAATGTCGGCAAGTCGAGCGCTAATGGCAGACGGAACCCAGCCTGGGTTGAGCATACCTAGCAGGGCCGCCGCGGTTAGAACGAGAATCCCCAGACCGAGAAGTGTGGCTGTGCGGCGATGAAAAAAGGCAAGGACGACGACCACGGCTGCGACTGCTCCCAACCAACCGCCGCGGCTCCAACTGGCAACAAGCCCCACGCCGATGCACAGGCAGGCGGCGAGATAGAAGATCGTCCAGAACGCTGTCGTCATCCGCCTCTGGCGCAGGAAATCACTTATGCCCCACAAGGCGAGACTAAAGGCGACCGGCAGCGATAACCCTAGATAGGCTCCAAACGGATTGGGCTGTCCAAAGACGCCGCTGGCACGCATAAAGCGACCCTGAATGAGAAACCAGTCGGGGCCGATGCGAAAGACAAATTGGTAAAGTCCATAGATGCCTTGCAGGGCAGCGGCAGAGAGCAGGGCCGCAACCAGCCAGGGCAGAAACTTGGCTGGAACTGCCATTGGCAAGATGAGCAGCAAAGCACCAAATTCGACCCATTTTACCATTTCGGTTAAGGCTTCGTCTAAATTCGACGCGCCCAACGAGGCAACATAGAGGACCAGGAGATAGAGAGCGACAGACCAGACCGGTAGACGCGGTGTACGCAGCGAGCGGCGTTGGCTGATGATCGAGGCACACCAGAGGGCGAGTGCTGCGGCAAAAATGAGGTCGGTGAGCGAGGCAGGACCGATGCGCCAGCCGGAAGCGATGGGCAGGGCAAAGGCCAGCCCCAACCAGGCAAGCCACGGGAAGATCAGCGTGAGCAGCATGCCCAGCGCAGCCCCCAATACCACCAGCAACCAGGGGAGAGGCGTGACAGCGATGGCTGCTGCGAGAGCGAGGATCAAGGCTGCCGCGCTTAAGTTCACGACCGTGAGATATGAGCCGCTCTGTGGTCTATACGCCACGGTTACGTTTAGCATAGCGGCGTACTTGAACTATTGGAAACGGGTTGCGCGCTGTAGAGGTGTGGCTGCTTAAGCAACTGCATGGGGGGATTATACAGCCGCCATGCAGGACGCGCAAAGAGAAGGATGAAGGTTGGAGGGTTAGTGGGCGTGGGGGATGGGTGCGCCGGTGGGGACGGTGGGATAGACGGGGGCGCGATGGGCGCGACCGCGTATCTCGGCTAGATCGGTAATATGGTGGCATGCCAACCACTCGTTGAACTCATCACGGATTTCGCTGATCGCATTGGGGCCACGGTAGTAGATGGCGCTGCCAATGCCAACCAGGGTCGCCCCTGCCATGACCATTTCGAGCGCGTCACGCCCGGTGGTGACGCCACCTGTGCCGATAATTGGGATGTGGGGAAAGGCGCGATGGAGGTCAAAGACGCATTTGAGCGCGATGGGCTTGAGCGCGGGGCCGCTGATGCCGCCTGAGATGTTTGCCAAGATGGGCTGACCGCTCTCGACATCGAGCACTAGGCCGGGCATGGTGTTGATCGCACAGAACGCGTCGGCTCCGGCTTCAATGACGGCGTGGGCGATCTGGGTGACGGATGGGACGTTTGGGGCCAATTTGACAATGACCGGGATGCCCAGCGGCGCGGCTACGGCTTTGACATGGGTGGTAACTTCGGCAGCGCTGGTTGCGTTGGCGGCAAAAGGCTCGCCAAATTCGCTGTGTACGTTGGGGCAGGAGATGTTGACTTCGATCAAGGCGGGGCGCGCTTGGGCAATGGTGGCGGCAACTTGACCGAACTCGGCGGCTGTGCCTGCAAAGATGCTGGCAATGAGCGGAACACCTACCTCGTCAAGGCCGGGGCGTGCCTTTTCCAATAGCCCGACTTCATTCTCGACGCCAGGATTTGCCAGCCCAATAGCGTTGATCAGGCCATTGCCCCAATCAAGGCAGGTCGGGTTGACATGGCCTGTGCGCGGCGTGGGGCCGCAACTCTTGGCTGTGACCGCTCCACAGCCTGCCTGTGCCGCGCGCTGGAGGAGGCTGGCTGTGGTTCCCCAAATGCCGCTGGCAAGGACAAAAGGGGAATGAAGCGAATGGCCGAGAAAGTCAATGGGCCGCGTCTCCATCGAGCTAGCTCCCCTTCAGAAAGGCGCGCACATCATCGGCAGTTGCCCGCTGCATGCGCCCATGTGCCACAAGATAATCGAGCATGGCGGGCAGGGTAAAGACGCAGTGGGCGCGAATCCCCGCTTCGGCTAGCTTGGCGACGCCTCCTTGACCGCGGTCGATCAATACGACGACATCTTCGATGATCAGGCCCAGGCCGCGCAGTTTCTCGACGGTTTTGATGATACTGCCGCCGCTGGTGATGAGATCCTCAATGATGATCACTCGTTCGCCTGGTTCCCAAAGCCCATCGACCTCTTTGGCTAGACCGTGTGTCTTGGCTTCTTTGCGCGTGTAAATCATGGGCATCCCCGTACGCAGGCTGACCGCGGTGGCGATGGGCAGCGCGGCATAGGGGACTCCCGCCAAGCGGTCGGCACTCAGGGTGGCGACGATGGCACTGTAGAAGTCGGCAGCCTGGGCAAGCAGGTTGGGGGCGCTTACCAGGAGACGCAGATCGATATAGATGGGCGAGCGCTGCCCGCTGGCAAGGGTAAAGTCGCCAAATTTTAGCGCGGAAAGCTCGACCAAACCGTCAATCAACTGTTGCTCCTCGGCTTGAAGTGAGGAGGGTATCGCGGGCATGGCGTAGACTTTGCTGCTGCGGGCGGCGTTGATGCTGTCGCGCATTGTTTTGGCAGCAGCAGCGGGATCGTCTGCCTGTGCAATGCTGCGGCTGACGTTGACGACGATGCCCTGTTTGTCATCACGAATTCCGGCGGTAACTGACGCCTCCAAATCTCCCCCTTGCGCGCCGATGCCGGGAATGAGGAACCAGGCATTGGGCGCGGCGACGCGGGTCGCTTGGATGGCTTCCGGGAAGGTTGCACCGACCACAAGCCCGATGTTGGAGCCCCAACGGGTGACAGTGCGCGCAACATGGATATAGAGTGGTTGGTTGGCTTCGCGGTCGAGGCTGCGCCAGTCGTTGACCTCGAATTCCTGGAAATCTGTGGAGCCAGGATTGGAAGTGTGGCAGACGACGAAGAGGCCCTTGCCGGGGTAGGCCAGAAATGGGTCAACACTGTCGCGGCCCAGATAGGGGTTAAGGGTCACGGCATCAACCTGCCACTGCTCAAAGACAGCCTGGGCATAAGCTGTTGCCGTGTTGCCCATGTCACCACGTTTGGCATCCAACAGGACGGGAATGTTGTCAGGAATCGCGTCGAGCGTGGCGCGCAGCAGTTCGGCACCGAGAACGCCTAGTGCTTCGTAAAAGGCGATGTTTGGCTTATAGACTGCGGCGTAGGGTGCGGTGGCCTCTATGATAGCACGATTCCAAGCCAGTGCGTCCTGGATCGGATCGCCCTGTGTGCTGCGGAAGCGGGCAGGAATTTGAGCCGGTTGTGGGTCGAGGCCGACACAGAGAAGGGAGTCGTTACGGTCGATGGCTGTTTGGAGTTTGCTATAGAAATCACTGTTCGCTGCCATACTCTGCTCCCGTGTATTGATTGCGCCCATTGCCGGACTTTTGAATGGCTCTACACGACCTGCGTCGATACTATCTCGCGCACCATCGCGCACGCTGAGGAATTACACATTGACCGTGGTAGGCACATAGCGGGTATAGGGTTGGGGCGTGAAGACTAGCTCCGGCACGCCCATCCGGCCATCTGCGTAACGCTCAACGCGCCAAACGCCTGCCGGTGGAACAGGGTTTAGGTTGTCGAAGATGCCGCGGTAATGCTCTAGTTCGGCGTGATCCACGCCCAAATCGGCCAGCAGCAGGCGAATTGGCCCGCCATGCGAGACAAGCGCGATGGGGCCACGGGTTTCGCTTTCGTCAAGAGCTGCATCCAAACAGGGACGGCATCGAGCCAGCACGCTGGCCTCCGGTTCACCCTGTACCCATTCGGCAATGTCCAACATGGTTTCTACTTCAAGGCCGAGCGCTTCTGCTGCGATCTGCGCCGTACGGCTGGCACGTTCTAGGGGGCTGGCATAGAGATGCGTGATGCCTGTGGTCTTGAGGAATTCGCCCAACTGCCTTGCTTCGGCTTCCCCTTGCTCGACAAGCGGCGGGCCGGGAGGGATATCGTAGCGGATATCCTTACGATGCCAGTCCGGGGTTGCGTGGCGAATCAGGTACAGGGTCGCAGTCATCAATCACTCCTCAGAACGAAACTGGTGGGCGACTAATCAATTGCACCCACACTCGAACACTCACTGGCAGAAGGCAAAAAATATCCGTGTGTTAAGATCGCTTCGCCAGAGATACCAGGCAACCCCATGTCACCCAAGACGATCCGCTTACCGTTGCTACCTTCCGGTCCTGGCGGGGTTCACAGTGTCCTGCCGCACGGGACCCAGCTTCTGACGAAGCGATCTCAACACACGAATATAGAGTTGGTAAGAGCGGAGAGGGAGGGATTTGAACCCTCGAACCCTTTCAGGTTACGAGCTTTCCAGGCCCGCGCACTCGGCCAGACTATGCGACCTCTCCAAAGCCGTCCCCTATTATACCCAATGTGGGCGTGTGAAGCAAGTTTCAGAGGTAAAAGGCCAACTTGCGTTACCTATGCTTGACTATGCCTCGGCAGCTTCGGTGCTGAGATATTGGGCAAGAGCCGTTGATAAGCCGGCAAAGGAATAGCTTGCGGGCAATACCTGGACATGGAGGCCAAAAGCGCGAGCCGCGGCGGCAGTTTGCGGGTCGAGCGCGGCGACAACCACCTGGTCGAGCATGGCAGAGGTTCCCCCTTCCGCGTTGAGACGGGTGATGAAATGGCGCACGTTGTTCTCGGTGAGAAAGACGACGGCATCGACGATCCCACCCCAGAGCAAGCCGGGCAGATCGTCGCCGCCGCGCCCCAAGAGCAGGCGATAGGCTGGAGCGGTGATGACTTCGGCTTGGGTGGCGCGTATGAGGTCGGGCCAGCCGGCGCGGCTGCGGATTGCTTGCGGGAGCGCCACGCTCTGATTGGAGCCAAGCTGCATGGCATCTACCAACTGCTGGTGGGTGTCAAAGTGGGGGAGCGCGCTCTCCCATGTGGGGAAGTGTTCTGCCAGCGTCAAGCGCGTCATCGCGCCGTAGATTGCAAGTTTTACGCGGCTCATTTCGGTGGGGCCGAATGCCAGTTGCGTCATGCGCTCATGCATTGCCTCCACCGTTCGTGGCGTTGTCAGGAGGAGCCAGTCGATTTCCCCCTGGCGGCAGCGGTGCAACAGGGCGTCAAGCTCGTCATAGCTGTCTGGGGGAAGCATTTGGGCTACCGGATAATAGAGAAGTTCAGCCTCAAGCTTGCGTAGGTGATTGGCGGGAGAATGAGGATCATCAGCAGCCACGGTGAGCGCGATACGACAGCCTTGTAAGGTTGGAGGCCTATTCATTGGTGACATAATATAGTCCTACAAAATGGTGACAGAATTCCTATTCGCTAGGAGTTCTAAGATGCACATGCAAAGGCGAGTGGCACTTGCCGCGGCGCGCGATGCGCGCGTTGTGGAAGTGCCGTTCATAGATACTTCAACGTTACCACGAATATTTGTTTACGCAAGAAGGGGATCATCCCATGCAAGCGATTGAAGTGCGGGATCTTTATGTGGCGAGAGCGGTTATCGGCGCGCACATTCGCCGCACACCGTTGGTCTACTCATCCTATCTGTCGGCGGCTACGCGTGGTCACGTCTATCTAAAGTTGGAGAACTTGCAGGAGACAGGAGCCTTCAAGGTGCGGGGCGCAGCCAATTGCTTGTTGCAGATGGATGCGGAGGAGCGGGCGCGTGGTGTCATTGCGCTGTCCACGGGCAATCATGGGCGGGCGTTGGCGTGGATGGGCAAGCGGCTAGGGGTGCGCGTGGTGGTCTGTGTGCCGGAATCGGTGCTGCCCCATAAGGTGGCCGCGATGCGCGCATTGGGGGCAGAGGTGCGGGTGGTCGGTGCGGATCAGGATGCAGCGGAAGCCGCGGCGTTGGCGATGGTGGAGCGCGAAGGATTGACTTGGGTTTCACCTTTCGATGACTCGTGGATCATTGCCGGTCAGGGGACGATTGGGCTGGAGATATTGGAAGATCTGCCCCAGGTGGATCTGCTGCTGGCTCCGCTTTCCGGTGGGGGATTGCTGGGAGGAATCGCGCTGGCGATGAAGGGCGCGAGTGCGCGGATTCGGACGGTGGGCGTGGCGATGGCGCGCGGGCCGGTGATGGTAGCGAGCTTGGCGGCGGGGATGCCTGTACAGTTGACCGAAGAGCCGACGTTGGCGGATAGCCTTGTGGGCGGGATTGGGCTTGAGAATCGCTACACGTTTGAACTTGTGCGCCGAGTGGTTGATGAGACGGTCTTGGTGAGCGAAGAAGAAATTGGCGCGGCGATGGTCTATGCATTGAAGGTCGAAAAGCAGGTGGTGGAGGGGGGTGGCGTGGTGGCATTGGCGGCGCTGCTGCATAGGAAGCTCGATGTCGAGGGGCAAACGGTGGCAGTCGTTGTCAGTGGTGGCAACGTCGACATGGCTGTCTTGACACGGTTGCTTTTGGAGAGTGACAGAGCAGGAGGGGAAGCATTACTGGCTTCGCCTCCTGCCTCATTGATAGATTAGCCGCCTAACTCGCCGATTTGCTCCTCGGCTAAGGTGCCGAGGTTGTCACCTGCCGAAAGTTCGACGGTTTTTTGGAAGTCGGCGATGGCTTTGTCATTCTCGCCGCGGTTACGATAGACGAGGCCGCGGCTGTAGTAGGCAATGGCAAAGTCGGGGCTTAGCTCGATGGCGCGGGTGTGGTCGGCCAGGGCCAGGTCGGTGTTGCCGAGGTTATTATAGGCGTTGCCGCGGTTGACGAAGGCAATGGCAAGCGTGGGATCTAGTTCGATGGCCGTGGTGAAATCTGCCACGGCAGTATCATATTCAGTCTTGAGCGCATAGACATTGCCGCGCATAAAATAGGCCGCGGCCAGCTTGCCATCAAGCTCAATGGCTTTGCTATGGTCAGCGATGGCAAGGTCATGCTCTCCTTTGGCCGCATAGGCATTGCCGCGGTTGAGATAGGCCGGAATTAGGGTGGTGTCAAGCTCTAGCGCTTTGGAATAGTCGGCGATTGCGCCGTCCAAATTATCCTGGCGCTGGTAGATATTGGCGCGGCCAAGATAGGCGGCGGTGAGCGTGGCGTCTAATTCCAGCGCTTTGCTGTAGTCGGCCAGCGCGCCGTCCAGATCGGCCTTGCCGGTAAGGATGTTGGCCCGGCTAAGGTAATTATTGGTTTGCGTTGGTGCAAGTTCAATGGATTTGGAATAATCGGCCAACGCTTGATCGACGTTCTCAGAGAGTTCATGGGCACGTGCGCGGCCAGAATAGGCGGCAGCAATCGTGGGATCCAGTTCAATCACTGTATTGTAATCAGCCAGGGCGCGCTCGACATCGCCCAGACTTTGATAGGCATAGGCGCGATTGAGATAGGCTGAGGTGAGCGCCGGATCGATCTCAATCGCGGCATCTAGGTCTTCGAGCGCGGCAAGATAGTTCTCCTGACGAATGGCGAGATTGGCCCGGCCTATATAGGCATTGGCATCTTTCGGCGCGAGCGTAATGGCTTTGGTGTAGTCGGCTTTGGCAAGCGCCCACTCCTCTTGGCTTTCGTAGATGCGCGCCCGGCTGCTGTAGACATTGGCTGCTTTGGGATCTAGTTCAATCGCGATCTCTAGATCAGCCAGGGCCGCTTCGGGGTCTTGCAGCCCCAAATGGGCCAGCCCACGACCGACGTAGGCCACGGTAAGCGTTTCATCCAGGGCTAAGGCAGCGCTGTAGTCGGCAATGGCGTTTGCGTAATCGCCTTGTACGGAATAGACATTGGCGCGGTTGATAAAGTTGTTGGCTGCATCCGGCGCTAGTTCGATGGCTTTGGTGTAGTCGGCCAGTGCCGCGGCGTAGTCACGCAAGGATTCATGGGCACGACCGCGGCTGCCATAGGTGGCGGCGGCTGCGGGATCCAGTGTGAGTGCCTGGGTGTAGTCGGCGATGGCGGAGGTCAGCTCGTCCTGGGTACGATAGAGATCACCGCGCGCTGTATAGACGGCGGCGTCGTTGGGCGAAAGCTCGATGGCCTTGTTGAGGTCAGCTAGTGCCGAACCAAAGTCGCCTAGCACCTGATGAGCGCGTCCGCGGTTGCTGTAGGCCGTGGCGAGGGTGGGGTCCAGCGTGATTGCCTGTGTGAAGTCAGCAATGGCATCCTTATAGTCGTTCCATGCCTGGTAGACGCTGCCGCGGTTGTTGTAGGCTGTGGCGCTCTGCGGTTCGAGTTCAATGATGCGCGTGTGATCGTCAATCGCCAAAGAATACTCTTGCTGCTCTTCATAGATGCGGGCGCGGCTGCTGTAGGCGGCGACAAGGGTATTGTCGAGTTCAACGGCTTTGGTGTAATCGGCGAGTGCTGCGTCATTATCGCCTAACTCGCGATAGACATTGGCGCGGCTGTTATAGGCGGCGGCGCTCTTGGGGTCGAGCGTGACCGCCTGGGTTAGATCGTGCAGCGCAGCTTCGAGGTCGCCCTGCACCACAAAGGCGCGCCCGCGGTTGATATAGGCCGAGACAAGTTTGGCGTCGAGTTCGATGGCTTTGTCGAAATCTGCCCGCGCCAGATCGAGCGTGCCTTGTGTGAGATAGGCATTGCCACGGGCGTTGTAGTGGGTGGCGCTGGCGGGATCGAGTTCGATTGCCTTTGAATAGTCGGCCAACGCTTCGGCGAGTTTGCTTTGCGATTCATAGATGCGCCCGCGCCCCGAATAGGCCGAAGCTAGGTCAGGGCTGAGTGCGATGGCTTGCGTATAGTCGGCGAGGGCCGCGTCGATCTGCCCCAATGTTTGATAGAGGTTGGCGCGACTGGTGAGGAGGGAGGGGTCCTGTGGGTTGGCGGTGATGGCCGCGCTGTATTCGACAAGCGCGCCTTCAAGGTCGCCTTGCTGCTCGTAAATGCGGGCGCGTCCGGCGTGGGCAGGGCCGTGGGCCGGGTCGAAGGTCAGGGCGCGGTCAAAATCGGTAAGGGCCAGGCTTGCGCGCTCTAAGGCACTGTACGCGTTGCCGCGCGCTGCATACAGGCTCGGGTCTTCGGGCGACAATTCGATGAGCGTTGTATAGTCTGTAACTGCCTTTGAATATGCGCCCTGCAATTCGTAGATACGGGCGCGACTGCTGAGGGCCGAGGTCAGCTTGGCGTCAATTGCCAACACCGCATTGTAATCCGCCAGGGCCGCGTCGAGTTCCCCCTGTTCGGTGTAGAGAGCGGCGCGGCTGAGAAGGGCGCTGACATTCGTAGGCGCTAGGTCAATGGCGAGGCTATAGTCGTCAAGGGCCAACGCCAATTCGCCTTGTAGGCGGTAGAGATTGGCGCGATTGACATAGCTGTTGGGTTCGCTGGGCGCGAGGGTGATGGCCTGGCTAAAGTCGGCGAGCGCGGCAGCCGCATTTTCTTGCATCTCATAGGCGCGGCCACGCCCTGCGTAGGCCGCGGCGGCTTCGGGTGAGCGTTCAATCGCCGCCGAAAAATCTGCGATGGCTTTGGCGGCATCAGGAAGCTGGAGGAAGGCATTACCGCGATTGATGTAGGATTCTGCATCGTCGGGAGCCAGGCCGAGCGCGGTGGTGTAGTCGGCAATGGCTGCGGTAAAATCGCCCTGGCTCTCATGGACGCGGGCGCGACTGCTGTAGGCGCTTGCCAGAGAAGGATCGAGGGTGATGGCCTGGGTATAGTCAGCCAGCGCCAGGTCTAGCTTTTTCAACACGCGATAGGCGTTGCCACGGTTGGTGAAGGCGCTGGCGTTCTGCGGGTCAAGTTCAATGACGCGCGTGTAGTCGGCGATGGCAGCCTCGTAATCACCCTGGTCGGAAAGCAGGCGCGCGCGGTT
Source organism: Caldilineaceae bacterium (assembly GCA_020846635.1). Classification (GTDB taxonomy): domain Bacteria; phylum Chloroflexota; class Anaerolineae; order Caldilineales; family Caldilineaceae; genus QEUY01. Next base: position 275,825 of record JADLDO010000036.1, on the reverse strand, counting down.
GGTGTAGGCACTGGTCAAGTTCGGGTCGAGTGCGATTGCCTGGGTGTAGTTAGCGATGGCAGCAGCGCTATCGCCCAAATCGCGATAGGCGTTGGCGCGGCTGTTGTAGGCACTGGCGTTGTTAGGGTCTAGCTCGATGACCTGGGTATAGTCCGCAATGGCGGCTTCGGGCGAGGCCCCGGCATCTTCGAGGCGGGCGCGGTTGGAGTAGGCGCTGCCCAGGTTCGGGTCTACTTCGATCGCCTGGGAGTAGTCAGCGCGGGCTAGCTCTAGATTGCCTTGTTGCTGGTGGATGTTGCCGCGGCTGTTATAGGCGGAGGCGTTATTGGGGTCTAGCTCGATGACACGGGTATAGTCGGCGAGCGCCAAGTCGAGTTGCCCCGTGAGTTCATAGAAACGAGCGCGATTGTAATAGGCGTTGACGTTGTCGGGGTCAAGTTCCAGGGCGCGCTCATATTCGGCGAGTGCGCGCTCATTTTCCTCTAGCTGGGCGAAAATTTGGCCGCGTTCCACATAAAGATTGGCGTCATCGGGATTGATGGCAAGGGCGCGGCTGAGGTCTGCCAATGCGCGTTCGGCATCTCCCAGGGCAAGATAGGCCTGGGCGCGGGCGCTGTAGGCCAGGGGCATATCTTCGACAAGCTCAATGGCGCGATCAAAATCGCTGAGTGCAGAGTCGTACTGTTGTAGAGAGGCATAGGCGATGCCGCGGTTGAGATAGGCCGTGGCAAGCTTGGGGTCGATTTCAAGCGCGGCAGTGTAGTCGGCAATCGCCTGCGTGAATTTGCCGTCCCCTGCTGCCGTCAGGCCGCGGTTGACATATTCGGCCGCGGTGGCAAGAACGGGCAGGGTGGCGGCTGCGTCAGAATCTTTTACCGCAGCGTTGGCTGCTGTCGGATTGGGGGGCTGGGCCGCTTCGGGCTTGACGGGTGTGCAAGCAACAACGAACGTGGCGAAGGTTATGCCAACGAGCGCCGTTGATAAACGATTAAGTGGCATAGTTTGGTACTCCGTGTGCATCGCAATGGGAGCAATCGATGTGCGCGTTGGACCCAATGGGCGCAAGGCTCCTACTTAATAGACGATTTTCAGCCGCGTTTCAATGCGATCAAGTTGGAAATTGGGGGCTACTGGGTGCGTTGCAGCAGGTACCAGCGGCAGGGGCGTCGGTCTGGGCGGGCGATGGTCTCCCCCACCATGACACAGGCGGGCGCAAAGCGTTGGGCGACTTCTCCTGGCAAAAGGCCGGATGGCCCTGAAGTGGGTTCGGGATTGGCTGGGTCAGCATCAAAGCCATAGAGATGATAGTAGCCGCCGGGGGCCAGGTGAGCGAGTACGTTTTCGACGTAAGCGGGACGCAGCGCAGGTGGCAAGCTGTGCAAGCAGCCTACATCGAGGATATAGGCTGCGTTGAGTTGGGAGAAGGGCAAGAGGCAAACATCACCGGCGACCAAGCGAACGCGTCCGCTTAGGTCCATCGTTTGTTGTTGAAGGCGACGCCGCGCCATAAGTAAAGGTGCGCCGGCGATCTCAACGCCGATTGCGGTCAGACCGAGGCTGGCGAGATAGCGGACGTTTGTGCCAGGGCCACAGCCCAGGTCGAGCGCCACTCCCTGGCGCGGGAGGCGCGCGCTTTGCCAAAAGTCAATTACCTCTGGCGGCGTGATTTGCGTGTCCCAGGGGGTGACACCGTGGGCATAGCGCTCGTCCCAACGACAGCGGGTGGCGGCAGTGGCTGCGTTTAGCTCTTTAGGCTCCATACTCTTCGAAGTAATCAGCCATCGCGGCTTCAACGACCTTCAGTGCGTGTTCGCGGTTATAGATGCGCTCCACCTTGAGCTTGGACTCTTCGCCTGGAATCATTTTATAGGTAGCAAAGTAGTGGCTAAGGCGCTCCACCATAATCGGTGGTATGTCGGAAATGTCTTCGGCCTTGCCCCATACATTGTCATTTTGTAGGACAGCGATGATCTTGTCGTCGGCCTCGCCGCCATCGTTGACATCAAGGCCGCCGACAATGCGTGCCGTGAGGATGACCTCGCTGCGATTGATGGGGCGTTCGCTGATGACACAGATATCGAGGGGGTCGCCATCGCCCGTCTTGGCTGTGGCGGAGAGCTTCGCTACGTGTTTGTCACAATAGGTGCGTGGGATAAAACCGTAGAGCGCGGGCGGCTGCGATGAACTGCGCTGCGGGCGGTCTACGCGTAGATAGCCGGTTGTCTTGTCGATCTCGTACTTCATCAGATCGAAGGGGGTAATCTCAATATAGGCGTTGACGATATAGGGCGGGTTTGGACCTGTCTCCAAACCATGCCAGGGATGAGGACGCCAACGATAGAAGGGTGGCGGAAAAGCCATATGGAAAGGACTCCTGACGAGTTAGAATTGCAGAATGGTTGGACTAGGGAAGGAGGCGCAGCGTACCCCATTCGGTCGGGTTGTCGTGGGTTGTACGCGCAGGTGAAGCAGACAAGACCACCTCTTGAGCAAAGCTGTCACTATCATTGTCGTTGACGCTGAGATTAAAGCCATAGGCGCGGTCTGTGGAAGGAGCCCCTGGCAGGTCAAAGACATACCACGGGATGAGTACCTCGACCTGGTAGCCGCGCTCCACGGCGACGACGGATCCTGGTAAAGCTAGCTCTGCTTCGCGCTCAAAGGGCAGCCAGAGATAACCGCGGATGGCGGTCAGGTTGTTGTCAAAAGCAATGCCAACCTGATAGTCATCGGCGTCGGCCTGTGTAGAGTTGAAATCTTCGGCGAGTTGGCGGTCGAATTGGAGTTCGAGACTGTCACCTTGCCAGAGATTACTGCCGATGGGGCCGGGGCGATATAGATCGTCATTGACACGGACGGCGAGCATAAGCCCGTTGGCGTTCCAACCCACTTGAAAGTTGGCGGAAAGATCGCCGGGGCCTGTGTGGCGATCTGCGCCTACAATCAGGGCATTGATCGGAACCCAGGCATCGGGCCAATCATTGAAGTTGCCATCAAGCGTGACTGCGCTGGCGTTGCGCGCGTCAAAGATCCCTTGTGGCGCTGGGCGTGTTATACCAGCCGCGGGGCGCTCACCCCCTTGTTGCGCTGGTAATTCAGCGGATGGGACATTGCGCCATTGACCACTATCTGCGGCGGCGAGGAGCAGCGGCGTCCAATCGCCGGCAGCAGCAAAGTTATAGAGGTTTTCGGGCGTGCAGCTTGCCACGTTTGCGCTACGCAGAATAAAGCCTCGCTCGAATTCCTGGACGAGCGCGCAAAATCCCTTCTCCTGGTCGCCTGCCCAGCCAAGACCGTTGAAGATCTCGTCGCTGTGACTCCAAACCCAGCCAAAGCCTCGTTGGGGAGCCTGGAGTCCAGGAGGTGGCGCGCCGCGGTCGGCCATAGGGCCACCATCCCAGCCTTGTTCAATGGGAAACCAACTGCCATTGGTATAGAAGACATAGGAGGTGTCGCGGTCGCTGCGCCAGAGCATACTGCCGCGTTCAAAGGGCTGATAGGCGGCCCAGACAATGGCGGCACTGTTGGTGGCACAGCCGAATTGGGCCTGGCTATAGAGTGGCACAAAGAGATCTTCTACCGGCTGTGTGCAAAAGGGTGTTGCCGTTGGGGAAGGTGTCACCGTTACTGTGGGTGTGCCGGTTGGCGTGCCTGTGACCGTGATCGTGCCGTTTGGTGTTAGCGTCAGCGTCGCGGTGATCAGCGCAACGGGGGGCGGCGCGATGACTGACAGGTCGGGGGTGGCTGTGGGTGAACCAGTCCCCATCCGGTCTGACAGGATCATAAATGCCGCACCCACGCCAAAGGCAAAGAGGGCTACGACCGCGATGATGCTCACCCATAGCCATGTGGAGCGGGAACCACCAACTACTTCATCATCTGGAACGATGTCAAAATCATCTTCTTCGGACAACTGGCACTATGCTTTCTGCGCTATGTGTCGGATGGAATTGACTGGTCGTTGTAACGCGCCAAAGATACCCAGTCGATTCCTCAACCAATGCCTCATGATTCAATGGCTCATTCAATTCATATGCACGCCCATGCGATTATACGAAGAATCGAGGGGGGCGTCAACGCAGGGGCCAATTGGCGCGCAACTCTTGGATAGCTGCCAGGAGGCTGGTGATGTTGAACACGACGAAGAGGCCACTTGCCGCGATGAGCGAGCCGACAACGATCAGGGATAAGCGCCATCCCCGTTTGTCTTCGTGAACGTATACCGGCATAGGCTGGCCGCGCTGCTTCGGCGTGATCGCCTTGATCACGATGCTCGTTTGCCTTTTGCTCTTTTGGGGTTGCAGGATCACGCCAATCCCGATCCATTGAGGGAAGAGGGTCGTGCCGGTGATCTCCACCATTTGGTTCACCTGTTCGGGTGTGAGCACCAAGCGTTTGGATTGGCCCTCAAAATGGAGAACCGGCGTCATGCTCTCTATCCCTTGATAGGTGACGTTGGCAATGACAACGTGGCGCGCAGCACCCTGTAGGTCGAGGGGGTGAAGACGATAGCCGGCATCGACGATGGGAGAACTGGACATGGGTGATGGCTAGAGGATACCGGCAACGAGTTCTTCCAGCTTGTTGGGTGACATAACACCCATCCAATAGGTGACGACCTTGCCCTGACGGTCGATAAAAACGCTTGTCGGCATCCCTCCTACTTTGTAGAGGTCGCGAATATCGGCATCTACATCGCGCACAACGGGCATGGTCATGTTGAAGTCACCGGCAAAGGCTGCAATCGGCTCCTGTTGCTCTTGGACATTGATGGCGAGAACGACCAGATCGGAATCATTGTTTGCGTGGCTGACAATTTCGGGCATCTCCAAGCGACATGGGCCACACCAGGTCGCCCAGAAGTTAATCAGGATTGGGTGGCCTGCCAGGTCCGAGAGATAGAGGCCCTGGTCGTCACTGAGCTGGAGCCGGAAATTGGGTGCGACATCGCCTTTGTTGATCCCTGTTGTGGAATTGTCAACGCCGGTCAGCGTGCCCAGCGGATAGCCGCGGCCCAGACCGGTGGGAAATGTATCGAGCGTCACAGAGGGTAGCCGCGCGCTGGTCTGGCTGTCGCTGCCACAAGCTACAAGTATGGCAGCGAAGGGTATCGAGAGTGTGGCTTGCAGTAGGGCGCGACGTGAAATTCGGTAAGGGTGTGGTTCACGATAGGCAGGCATTGCATCTTCCTTCTTTTCCGATTCAGGTTCCTCGGTTGATCTTACTCGGATTGGCGGTACATGCAAAGTCATGACCTAGCGCGAGCGTATGACGCTATGGATTTTGGTTAGCGGATGCGGTATTTGTCTAGCTTTTTCTCGTCAAGTTCAACGCCCAGACCCGGTTTTTCATGGGGCCGCGCTTTGCCTGCTTCGATGGGAAGCGGGTCTACGAGCAGATCATCCTCATAGTAGAAGACGCTCAAAATATCGCAGGGGAAATCTTCGGCGGCGATGGCACTGGTTGCCATGCCCAGGTGAATCATGGCGGCGCTGGCGACACCCATTTCCAAGTTGCTGCCAATCGTGCAGACGAGCCCGGCCCCCTCGGCAATCGCTGCCATCTTGCGGGCAGGGCCAATGCCGCCTCCTTTGCCGACATAGACGGAGAGAATGTCGGCAGCACCGGCGCGCACAATCGCCGTAGCGTCCTGCGGGCTGTAAACGCTCTCATCGGCCATGATCGGTACTGCGACCTGGCGACGCACATCGGCTAGCCATTCCACATCGAGATCAGGAACAGGTTGTTCGGCAAAGAAGATATTGTATTCATAGAGGCGAGGAATGGTTTGGATAGCGACGCGCGGCGACCAGCCGCCATTGGCATCCACGCCGAGGCGTACATCAGGCCCAATGGCCTCTCGCACCGCGGCAACGCGGGCGACATCTTCCTCAGGTTCGATACCGACTTTGACCTTCATGGTGCGAAAACCTTGCGCTACAGCCCAGGCGGCGATTTCGGCGGCTTGGGCTGGAGGATGGCCGGAGACTGAATACTTTGTGGTGACAAAGTCACGCACAGGCCCACCCAACAGCCGGTAGACGGGCAAATTCGCCACCTTGCCCAAAATGTCCCAGAGCGCCATCTCGATTGCTGAGCGGGTGAAGGGGTTATTGGCGACGGTCTTACGCATTAAGGTCGTGAGGCGTTCGATGTGGGTAGGGTCTTGACCAATCAGAACCGGCGCGAGATAGGCTTCGATCATGCGTGCGGCGGAAATATGATCTTCGCCACTCCATGCTGCGGTACAGGAGACCTCGCCCAGGCCAACAACACCTTCATCGGTGTAGACCTTGACCATGAGGAAAAGAGAAATGGTGTGATAGCCACGGCCGCTGCGAATGGCGCGCTGCGAATTGATGGGAACGCTAACGGGAATGGTTTCGATCTTTGTAATTTTCATGTTCAGGTCTTTGGCCTTCGTGATGTGGCTGGATGTGTGGCGGATGATGTGGTCGTGCGAGGTAGCAAAAAGCCCAGACAGGTATCTTTAGAGATGAGTCACCGTCTGGGATGAACTACGGAAAAGTATAGCAATCGCACACAGGGGTGTCAAACCTGTGTGCGATTGCCGATCTGGACTGTGAAATGAGGCTACGGAGTGTTCGCGTCGCCCGGAATTGAAGACGTTATAATCTCGGTGCCTGTCAGGAATTCCGTGGATGTAATGATCAGTGTTCCTGTTGGAAACTCCGTTGATGTCACGGTGACGGTCACTGTGACCAGCTCCGTTTGTGTTACTGTCTGCGTTGCGATGATGCCACCCTCTAGCTCGATCTGTGCTGTACTCGTGATGACTGATGGCTGAAGCGCGCTGGGTGTGGGCGGCAGTTCATCGGGTGTCGCTAGCGGGCCTTCTTCTGCTTCGTCCTGCACTTCGCTGGATTCATCGTCTGCCGGCGGTTCGGCGGGTTCACTCTCGGTGGGTTCGCCTGTCATCTCTTCTTCAGGAGTGGGCGTGCCTGTAGGTTCCTCCTCGGCAGCCTGTTCCTCACTGGTGCTTTCCTCAGTAGGTGCTTCCTCGGTAATCCCTTGCTCCGCGGCTTCTTCTACAAGCTCTTCGATTTCGTCTACTTCGCCCTCTGTTGATTCCGCATCAGGGGTGGGCGTTTCGTCGACGATCAACGTGGGCGTCAAGGTGACGGTGATGGTGATCGTGGGTGTGCCGGTGATCGTTGCCGTGGCAATTGGCGTTCGCCGGGTTCTGCCTGCGGAACGCGTATTCGTTGGCGTTGCCGTCGCAGACTCTGTAGGCGTTTCTGTTACGGTCGGTGTCTCTTCTGGTGTATCGGTCGGCTCCGGTGTATCCGTTGGTGTTGATGTATCCGTCGGAGTTTCCGTCGGGGTGTCGGTCGGCGTGGGTGTATCAGTTGGTGTGTCTGTTGGCGTCGGCGTAATCGTCGCAGTCTCAGTCGGAGTCAAGGTAGCCGTAGCCGTGACGGTCGGTGTATCCGTCGGCGTGTCGGTTGGTGTCGGTGTATCGGTGGATGTCGCGGTCGGTGTCAGGGTAGGCGTGTCAGTTACCGTTGGTGTATCTGTTGGTGTCGGCGTAACGGTCGCCGTCTCCGTTGGCGTAAAAGTAGCTGTGGCGGTGACGGTTGGTGTCATCGTCGGCGTTTCGGTGGTCGTTGGCGTATCGGTCGGCGTGTCCGTTGGTGTCGCCGTGGCTGTCGCGGTTTCAGTCGGGGTGAAGGTAGCCGTCGCCGTGACCGTTGGCGTATTGGTTGCTGTCTCAGTCGGCGTCAACGTTGCGGTCGCCGTGACGGTCGGTGTCATGGTGCTGGTCGCTGTCGGCGTTGTTGTCGCTGTCGCCGTCAGTGTCGGGGTCGCAGTTGTTGTCGCGGACGCGGTTGCTGTGGCCGTTTGTGTTGCTGTGTTGGTGGGCAGCGGTGTGATCGTCGGCGTTTCACCGGAGCCAATGATCGCGGTTGCTGATGAATCGGGCGTAGGCGATGGCGTAGCTGTCGGCGCAGGTGTACTACTGGCAGTCGGGACCGGGGTGACTGTCAGCGTGGGCAGGCGCTCGCGAGTCGCCGTGGCGCTGGGCAGCGGCGTCAAGGTCGCTGTCGGCGGCACAAGGGTATTCGTCGCAGTCGGTATCAGGGGCGTCCATGTAGGCGTGGGCGGAGTCGCCGTCCACGTCGGAGTCGGCGGTACGGTTGTCCAGGTCGGCGTCGGAGGGCGAGGTGTGTCCGATGGTACGGGTGTCGAGGTGGCAGTGGCAGGGACTTGAGCGGGTACCTGCGTGGGCGATGGTGCGGGCGCAGCGAGCGTGGCTGTCGGTGTGGGGGTGATCGGCACAGGTGTTGGATTGCCGGCTACGACTGTCGGCGCGCTCGTTGCCGCGCTCGTCGGCGACATCGCGGCAATGGCTGCTGTGAGCCGTTCGCTGACGTCGGCATAGGTGGGATCGACCGCAAAGACGACCTGGAATTCTGCCACTGCCGTCGTCCAATCTCCACGATCCGCGGCAGCAATCCCTCGTTGGTAGGCAGCAGCGAGCGAGGTACTGGTCGCAGTTTGGAGAGCATTGGCGGTAGCCGACGCTGCAACCAACTGGGCAGTTGCCTCCGCAACGCGGGTCGCTTCGCTCGCGACCGCTTCTTGAGAAGCCGCTTGATTCGTGGCACGAGCGCTAATCGCAACAGCGGTGGCTTCGGCAGATATTGCCCGATCCTCGCGCTGGCGATTGAAGAGCAGCCAGCCTCCAGCGGCGAAAATCAGCGCTGTTACGACGAGTACAGCCAATCCCATCCCCCAGCGTCGCGGGTTCGGCTCACCCGGATCAGGTGGTACGCCAAAATTGTCATTGTCGTCACCATTTCCACCATTGCCGCCATTCCCACCATCGACCGGTGGTGGAGGGGGAGCGTTGGTCGCAGATGGAGGAGACGCTGATAGGGGCGACGTGGATGTGGAAGAGGGTGTAGACGATGCTGGGCCTGCTGATGTAGTTGACGATGTCGGGATCGCGGCAGCCGATAACGGGACTGCTGCCGATAGCCACGGTGACGATGGGGCCGGAGGTGATTCTGCCGGGTCAGCAGACGCGTCCGGTGATGCATCCATTGATGCATCGGGTGGCGCAAACAAGAGATCGTCTGTTGACGGGGTTGATGCTGTTTGCGCGGTCAGATCATCCGGTTCAGACGGTGATGCAGCCCAGGCGTCAGAGGCGTCCACCTCTAGAGATTCGTCTCGTAGCGCAAATATATCTTCGTCGGGCGACAGATCGGACTGTGGCTCAGAGGGTGTTGCGGTTGTACTTTCAAAGTGTTCAGGTGTCGTATCGTTCCAGTTGTCGGGTGGATCTGTGACGAGGGATGCATCGGTTGGATCAGCCCAAACGTCGCTGCTGGCAGTGGCATCGGAGCCTGCAATTGATGGATCAGCGTGACCAGCCCATTCGCCGGAAAGCGTTGCATCGATTGGTTCCGACCAAGCATCGTCAATCACAGTCGCTTCGGGTGTCTCAGAAGCATCTGTTACGGGATTGTCCCAGGGGCGATCTCCCGCTGCAACGATTGCTTCATCCGAGGATTGGTCAGTGGTCGCAGATGTTGCCACGGCAGATGATGCCGCCCAGGGATCCTCTGGCTCTGCTGTGTCCTCTGCGTCCGGTTGATCGGGTAGTGGCGCGGCCAGTGATGCCGTCGACGTGACTGCCCAGGGGTCATCAGGCATTTCATCCGATGGCGCGGGCATACGGCCCGAAGCGGTTTCAGGAGATGTTACCATACGCTCGCCGCATTGGTTGCAAAAGACGCTGCTATCGGGATTTTCGGCAAAGCAGTGTGGACATTTCATCTTGATGCAACCTTTCGTAGATTTTACCACCTGAGTGATGCAACCGTCATCCCTCCCGTCCAGAGGGCATACACTCATGGGACGTCGACAACTTCATAGAGGTTCCCCGCACTGGTTTGGAGAACCGCCCTTTGGCGTAGTGGATACGCTGGAATGGTAGAGGAGGTGCGCTTGATCTTGTGGGTTCACGCGAATCCGCTCTCCAAAAGTGGGTATGGTAACATAGTCGTGATCTGCGACTCGGTCAGCCTGAATGATGTATATGATAGTAGAGGCTGCGAGTTGTAAGTCAGCAATCAAGTATCCATATCTGCTGTACAACCGGCAGGGCGTTGGCTGGTCAAGGATAGAGAAGACGATGGCAGACGGGCAAGAATCAGGTGAGCAAAAGCGCCAATCACTGACCGAACGAGGCCGGCAGTGGTTTCTAACGATCGGCACAGTCCTGGCGCTGTTGGCTACAGTTATTGGGTTTCTTTCGGACAGCGTAGGGGTTTTGGAGTTTGTTCGCAACATGGGCGCGTCGCCGGCGGCGACCGAGGTCGTCATCCCGCTTGAGTCACCTACCGTCGCGCCGACCGAAACCGTGATGGTTGTGGCAACGGCTACCGCGGTGGTGACGCCCATGCCAACCGCACTGCCGGTGATGGCCGCGGCGGATGAGCGGCTTTTGCTTGTGGCGCAGTTTTCCAATTTTGCCACCGATGCCAGCTTCAATGTGGCAGGGCGCATACACGAAGCGCTGGCGGGCCAGGTGAAAGCGGCCAAGCTAGAGGATACGCGCGTGGCTGTCTGGCCGGAGACAGTGGTGGATCAGGATGCTGCCACGCAAGTCGTTGAGGAGACAGGCGCGGCATTGATGATCTGGGGTGAATATGACAGTGGGCGCGTGCGTGTGCGTTTTACGGTGGCAGGGGAGAGTGCTGAACTCGATTGGGAGCAGTTGTTGGGGGCTCCTACTGAACTTTCGACCACGATCAACCTGGATGTGCCGCGGGAAACGCAGGCGCTGGCCTTGATGACATTGGGCAGGCTTTACCGGAACGCTGGTGAACTGGAACGAGCACGATCGGTCTTTGCACAAGCACTTGCCCTTGAACCCAGTGATACCGAGACTGTGGCAACGCTGACCTTCTATCTGGCAATCCTGGATGCCGCGGCCACGCCACCGAATCTGGAACGCGTGATTGAGGGGTACAGCAAGGTGATCGAGTTGCGCCCGGCATGGCACAACGCGCGCTATAACCGTGGGCTCGCCTATCTGACTCGCTACTGGATGACGGCAGAGCCAACCAATTTGGACAGCGCCATTGATGATTTTACATGGACGCTCGGCGTGCAGAGCAAATATACAGAAGCCTATGTCAATCGGGGCGTTGCCTATAATGCACGCAATGATGAAGGGGATATTGACGCCGCGATTGACGATTTTTCGGCGGCGATTCGGTTCAATCCTAAGTCCTATCTCGCCTATTACAATCGAGGGCTGGCCTATATTCGTCTCGATCAACAGCCCTTGTGGATTGCCGACCTGGAAAAGGCGCTGGTCATTGCTCCGGCGTATTGGCCCTCCCATCACGCGCTCTGTTGGGGCTATGCGTTGGATGAGATGCCGGAAGCGGGGCTGCCCCATTGTGATGAGGCCGTGAGCCAAGACGCTTCCGGCTCTACACGCGAGGCGCGCGGGCTTGTATTGGCAGAACTAGGGCGGACGGATGAAGCCCTGGACGATCTAGAGCAGTATATCGCATGGCTCGACACGCAGCCAGAGGCCTGGTCCGAGCTAAATTCCCGGCAGGTCTATGAGCAAGTGATCGAGGGGCTGCGCGCAGGTGAGAATCCTGTCACTCCAGCGCTATTGGAGCAACTGCGCTAGCCTCTACTCTGCACTGAGGTCGTCGGCAAAGTTGCCGGTTCCTGCCATTAAGCCCCCATCCACATTTAGGGTCGCGCCCGTGATCCAGGATGCATCGTCTGAGGCAAGAAAGAGGGCGGCTCGTGCGACATCTTCGGGCTGACCGACGCGCCGCAGCGGATACCACTTGGCTAGTTTGGCAAAGACCTGCGGGTCTTTGGCGACGCGCTCGCCCCAGATGGGTGTTTCAATCGTCCCGGGGCAGATGACGTTGGCGCGCACCTGATAGGGCCCATAGCGAACTGCCAGGTTCTGCGTCAGGTTGATGACTGCGGCTTTGGCCGCGCTGTAGGCTTCCTCGCCAATGCCGGTCAGCCCGTTCACCGACGAGATGTTGATGATTGCACCCCGGCGATTGGCGAGCATGTTGGGCAAGATGGCTTTGCTGCACAGATAGACGCCCTTGAGCACCACTGCGATGTTGAGATCCCACGTCTCTTCGTCAATAGTTAAGATGTCGGAGCCCAGGGAGATACCGGCGTTGTTGACGAGGATATCCACCTTGCCATAGGTCGCCAGGGCTTGCTCCGCCGCGGCATTGACTTCTGCTTGGCTGGCAACGTCCGCCTTGAGGGCGAGGGCCTCCCCTCCCGCAGCGCGGATTTGGGCGGCGGTTGCCTCGGCGCGATCCAAATAGCGATCGACTGCGACCACTTTGGCTCCCTCTTGGGCAAAGAGCAATGAGATAGCTTGGCCGATGCCGGAGCCGCCCCCTGTAACGAGGGCAACACGATTGGCTAAACGCATGGTGGTTTCCCTTACCTTAAATCTCTTGTCAAATCTCTTGTCCTGAATCTCTTACTTTTGTGGCACAACGGCAATGACATCGGCAGCCACCAGCGATTGCCCGATCTTCGAGTGAACGGTGGTACGCGCGGGATAGGGTTCTTTGACGTACTCTCCATAGACTTCATTCATGGCGGCGAAGTCGGCAAAGTCTGCCAAAAAGATCTGGGTTTTGACTACATCAGCCCAGGTTGCCCCTGCTTCTTCGAGTAATACGGTAATGTTCTCAAAGACTTGGCGTGCCTGTTCGGCGACGGTCTGCGCTTTTAGCTCACCCGTCGCCGGGTCGAATGGGCCCTGGGCTGAGACAAAAAGCATGGGGCCTTGCGCGAGGATCGCGGGGGTGTAAGGGCCTTTCGGTTTGGCTCCTTTGGCGGAAATGATTGGTTTACGCATGGATGGCTCCTTGAAGATGAATACGTGGTTGTGTTGGCTGGTTATGTTCACTTACTGTGACGAGTTGTCTGCGCTGCTGGTTGCTTGCTCTGGCGCAACCGCGTCGAGGACGCGGAAGCCGGCAAGCTTTTCGAACACCTTGATCACGGCAGAATCGTCTAGACGCCCATAGCCGGAGGCCGCCGCCATGACATAGAGTTGGTGGGCAACGGCGGCGAGGGGCGTGGGCAGGCGCATTTCTTTGCCTGTGTCGAGGACAAGGTCGAGATCTTTCAGCCATATGTCAATGGCGCTGTGCGGGGTGAAATCGTCTGCCAAGATGTGCGGCACGCGGTTTTGGAAGACCCAGGATGCCCCGGCGCTGTTGCTGATGACTTCGAAGATGCGGTTGGGGTCGATGCCCGCCTTAGAACCGAAGGCAATGGCCTCCGCGGCTGCGGCGATCTGTATGCCTGCTAGAACCTGGTTGACCAGCTTCATGGTGGATCCCTGACCGGGCTCATCTCCCATCGGGTAGAGGTTTTCTGCCATTGCTGCGAGGTAGGGCGTGGCGCGCGCGAAGGCCGCTGGCGAACCGGATGCCATGATGCTGAGTTTGCCCTCGGCAGCGCGTGCCGTACCCCCGCTGACCGGTGCATCCACGAAGAGGATGGTGTGGGCTGCGAGGCGCTGGGCGAGCGTCCGTACATAACTTGGGGCCACAGTGCTGCAAAGAATGACGAGCGCGCCGGGGGCCAGTGCCGCGACCGCGCCATTTTCGCCAAAGAGCGACTCATCCGCCTGTTCGCCGTTGAGCACCATCAGCAGCAGCGTATCCGCACCGTCTGCGGCACCGGCGGGTGATGATGCCGCAGCACCCCCCATGTCGAGCAGGCGTTGAATGGCAAGTGGGTTGACATCATACCCGCGCACGGCGATCCCTGCACGCAGCAGCGAGGAAGCCATGCCACTGCCCATTGCCCCCAAACCGATAAAGCCTGCATGCGGCTGGGAAGCAGGTTGCGATGGGGTCATGGCAGGGAATTCCTTTCTTCGATCTTTGCCAGCAAGCGAGCCAGGTTGTCATGGTAGATGGCGTTCAGAGCTTCCTCGGTGAGCCAGGACATGGCTTGCAGCACAGCAACCGTTTGCGAAAAGCTAACCGATTCCAATGCGGGGCTAAAATCCGATGCCCAAAGAATGCGGCGAGTGCCAAAGGCTTCGGTTACAGCCTGTGCATAGGGAAATGCAGCGCGATGAGGAAAGGCGTAGTCGGGTGAGGCAAGCGCATAGAAGCCACTGAACTTGACATAGGTCGATGGGAAAGAGGCCAGCCGGAGAACGGGGGCTAGAGCAGTGCGCGCATCCTCTATGGGCAGCGGTGTCTCTGTGGCGGGCGGCAAGCCAAGATGAGCAACCAGCAGATGTAACGCAGGATGGTGGTTCAGGATCGGCTCCCAGTGAGTCCACAAGTCGTCTTTTGAGTTTACGCTGATTAGCCATGCATGTTCTTCAAGCCAACGCCATACATCGTCGGCGACTTCTCCAAGCTGCGCCACCGCTTCATCGGTGAACAAGTAAAGCGTGATGCCGACAAAATGCTGCGACTGCCAGATGGAGAGTTGGGCGACGGTCAGTTTGCTGGGTTCGGCTACGAACGCCAGGGGGCGTACGAATGGGAGCTGTGCTGTCAGTTCGGCGAGGTACTGGTTATTGCCACTGGCCCATGCGTCCCCTTCGTAGCCGATTGCCAACACCTGGGCGATTTCATGGTGTTGGGCATGTGCTTGATAGAGCGTGATTTCGTCGGGCGACTGGCGACGGCAGTTTTCCGGCAGCTTGCCGACATAGCCAGGATAGAAGAAATGGGCGTGGGCATCAAGCCGTGGCGACATGGCGTAAGGCTCCCGTTAAGGCCGACAAAAAGCGTTCGATGTCGGCTTGTGTATTGTATCCGTGAATGGCAACGCGCATCCGTCCCGCCTGGGCCATGACATGGATATTTTGGCTGTGCAGGTGGCGCTGAATGGTGTCCATCGCGGGATGGCGGAAGGCAATGATGCCAGCAAGCTGGTTGGCGCTGGCATTGGCTGGGGTGAGCATTTCCACAGGCAGCCGGCGCAACGTGTCTAGACAAGTTTGTACAAGAGGCTCTGTCGCAGCGTAGATGTTCTCGACTCCTACGTGAAGAATGTACTCCAGCCCGGCTCGAATCGCATAGATTGCCGGGTAGTTGGGCATACCTACACCAAAGCTGGCGGCCCCTTCTTTGCTCTGGGCACGCTCGAAGCGATCCGGGCCAAAGGGGTCTTGCAGGTTGAACCATCCTCCCGCGGGAACGGTCCACTCTTTGGCATGCGCGCTGGGCACACCCACCAGGCCGCCGCCATGCGAAGCCAGAATCCACTTGTGGGTGCTGGATACAACCAGGTCGACGCCCGCCAGGTCAAGCGGAAGGCGGCCCAGCGCCTGTGTTACATCCACGGCTAGCAGCGCGTTGGAATGATGGCGGATGGCTTCGACCACGGGCGGCAGGGAGACTGTGTAGCCGTTGAAGAAACTGACGAGCGAGAGTGTGACGAGGCGGGTCTTTGATGAGAGCAGGGGGATCAGGTCTTCGACATGAAGCGCACCCGCGCAGGCGCGCCAGACGCGTACCGTGGCAGGGCTGGAGGGTTGCAGCCAGGGTGTGGCTCCAGCCGGAAAGTCTAGCTCGTTGATGACAACCTCGTCACCGGGCTGAAGCTGGAGGGCAAGCGATGCAAGGTTGTAGGCTTCCGAAGTGCATGAACAGATGCCTATCTCGTCTCTGCTGAGACCATAGAGCTGTGCTGTCAATGCTTTCACCGATTCATATTGGGCCGCATGGTGCTCGCGACCGTCCATCCCTAGCTGCTTATCCCTGAAGTATTGGTCAAGCGCGGCGTGTACTTCGAGAGGCGGGATGCCTTCGGCTGCGCTGTTGAGATAGGTCATCTGTGACAATGATGGGAAGCTGTGCTGACGCGTTTCTTCAGTAAGCATAGCAGTTCCTTAGAGGCTAACCACTTCGATGGGGCCTGTGATGACTGAGGGAACAGCAACCACGGGATTACGTAAGGGTGCGCCAAAGCCGGGTGCGCTGATCTCAAAGATGTCGCCCGCCTCCACCTTGATGCCCGCGGCAAAGCTCAGGGTCGCAGTACCGAAATAGTGAACGTGGACATCACCAGGGCGGCGGAAGTTGGCATATTTGAAGTGGTGATGTTCGATGTTGGCAAGGGTGTGCGTCATGTTCTCTTCGCCAGTGAGGAAGGGAGCCGACCAGAGTTCTTTGCCATTGCGGAGGATGCGTGAAGTCCCCTGGATATTGCCGGGTGGGTCGCCAAGGAGTACCTCCGGCCCAAAGGACGAAGTACGCAGCTTGGAATGGGCAAGATAGAGGTAATTCTGCTTCTCTAGGATGTGATCCGAATATTCGTTGCCGAGGGCAAAGCCGACGCGCAGAACCTCGCCATCATCGCCGATGACATAGAGCCCTGCGAGTTCTGGTTCCTCGCCGCCATCCAGGGCAAAATCAGGCAATTCCAGCGCATGACCAGGGGCTACCAGCCAACTGCCATCGCCTTTATAGAACCATTCCGGCTGGACACCGATCTTGCCGGGTGCGGGCTTGCCACCTTCCAACCCCAACTTAAACATCTTCATGGAGTCGGTGAGTTCCTCGCTGGAAGCGGCGAGCTTGACATGCATGGCGTCACGCGCTTGGGCGCTGCCCAGATGATCCAGCCCGGTTCCTGTGACATAGACGTGTGCGGGGTCTGGGTGGTCTAGCGGGAGTAGGAGGCGGTTGGAGGCAATGACCGCAGCATACTCCTCGTCGCCGGCTTCTGCACGTTCACCGGCGAGTTCCGTTAGAGACACTTTGAGATGGTGGGCATCCAGGGCGAGATCGCGCACAGAGGGCGTGTTGGCAAGCGGGTGAAGCTTGTTCCCATCGTCGCTAACCAGCGCCACGCGACGCTCGTTGGCTTCGGTCAAAAATTGGACAAGTCGCAAGATAGATTCTCCTTATTTAGAAATGGGTTATTCGGCAATAGATTTGTCGTTGGAATAGATGCTTTTGAGCTTGGCAGCGATGCGGCTGTTGCTGTGGATGGCGACAGTGTCGGTGAATTGGTCTACGGCACCGATCCGGGCAAGATTGCGTAAGCTGGGATCGCTGATGGTGGCGTTGACGGCTTCCGCAAAGCGCCCGGCAAAAAGAACCTGGTAGGGGCGTCCAAAGAAATTGCGTACCTCAATGGACAACGGTTCCGTGATGCCCAGGGTATTATGCTCGGTTGCCAGACGACGGTAGAGACAGGTCAGCTGGGCTTCTCTCTCGTGCCAGTTGGATGCGGTGCTAAGTGCCTGCATGGTTGGCAAGAGATCGGTGGCAATGGGCAAGTGGGCGAAGGCCGTACCCAACCATTTGCTATAGGGGGCATAGCGGCGGGCATAGAGAAAGCTGAGCCGCATGAGGTCACGCGTGAGGCGGGCAGAAATAATCCACGAACCAATCTCGTCGCCCAGGTCGCCTGTGCGTCCCACAAAGGCTTCTTCCTCGGCGATGCGCTGCCACTGCGCGGCAAGCTTTACTTTCCACACGTCGTCTGGGTAGTAGGAGAAGCGCTCACGTGCAGAGCCGAGGGTGCCAAGTCCATCATGGAAAACTTCCCCTGCTGTGACTTCCAACAGCTTTTGTTCGGGGAATGCCAACCAATCCCAAGCGGTTAGGGGCGCGTCCGGTGTGCGCGCAAGCAACTGGGACCATGAGAAGTATTCGTCAACGGTCAGGATGGACAGGGGATGGTTGACTGGGCCGCCCGTGTAAGGCTCCACGACTTGAGTGCCGTTGTCAGCGAGATTGGGCTGGCTAAAGTGTACCGAGTAGCCTTCGAAGGTGGGGGGCAGGTGAGTACGGAGCAGCGCATCCAGGGCTTCCGCTTGTTCAGCGTAATTGTGGGGTGACAAAAAAAGTTGTAGGCGCGGCCCCCAGTTGTGGTCGGTGGACATGGGCGTGTCATAGCCGAGAACATCGGATCCATAGCCCATGAGGCCGGCGCTGTGTATAAGCCCTGGTAAATGCCGATCCAACAGCGGGCGTACTACCTCGAGATAGAAGCGGCGGTTGAGCGTTAGGCCAGGAATGAATGCCGGTGGCATGCTCATGGCAGCGTGCTCCCCCACCACTGAGCATAGATCTGGCCGATCTTCTCCAACTCGGCAACTTCCACCCACTCGCGCGTGCTGTGGGCCTGGTCAATAGAGCCGGGGCCAATGACGACGGTTTCGCATGGGAGATTGCCATAGGCCCAGGCGTTGGTGCCATAGGGCGCGACGTAGGGTGTGCTTGCTGACCACGCTGCCATCTTCTGGACGAACGGGGAGTCTGGCGGCTGGAGAAAGGCGTTGATCTCCAATTGGCGTGTTAACTCGACAGGAAGTTTGGCCTCGTCCTGTGCGATTGCATAGAGACGGTCAATGACCTCGCCTGCTTCTTCGCCATCGACGAGACGACGGTCGATAAAGAGCGTGCAGCGGTCGGGGACGACGTTGTTGCCTGTGCCGCCATGGATCAACGTAGAGGTGAGGGTGGGCGTGCCGAGCATGGTCGGGGCAAGCGTTTGAAGGCGTTGGTGTTCGTTGGCATAGGAGACGACAGTTTTGGCCGCGCCGACAATCGCATTTCGTCCCTTGTCCGGCTGGGAGGAATGGGCCGATTCGCCGATAAAGGCCAGCTCAAAACGGGCAACGCCACGATGACCGATGACAGGCACGCAGAGGGTCGGTTCCGCCACCACCATTTGCGCGACAGAAAAGGGCTGTTGTGCAATCCAGGAGGCAAAGGCCGGCGCACCCGTTGCGCCAAATTCCTCGTCAACAGTGGCCCCGATAAGAAGGCCGGGCTTCGGTCGCTGCCCTGTTGCCTGCATCTGTTCAAGCAGGGCCAAGATGACG
Organism: Caldilineaceae bacterium; assembly: GCA_020846635.1. Classification (GTDB taxonomy): domain Bacteria; phylum Chloroflexota; class Anaerolineae; order Caldilineales; family Caldilineaceae; genus QEUY01. The sequence goes on along the minus strand of JADLDO010000036.1, from coordinate 256,960 downwards.
CCCAGGCTTGCTTTGGTGTCCACGGCACCGCGCCCCCAGACCCGGCCCTGGCTGATCTCCCCTGAGAAGGGTTCGCCGGTCATCTGCTCCACGCCCACTGTGTCTACGTGGGCATCGACAGCAGCCCAAGTGTCCGTTTCTCCGGGCCAGAGGCCATAGACATTTGGCCGTCCAGGTTCGACAATGTCGATTTCAACCCGACCTCCCAACTGCTGGAACCAGGCGGCGATGGCATCGGCGATGCGCTGTTCACCGGGTTCACCGGCGCGCGGCCCTGCCTGGACGGAGGTGACGGATGGGATTTGGACCAGGCGGCTGAGCCAGGTTGCTGCTTGTTGAGCTAGGGACATGGATGCCTTACCAGATTAGTGATGATGGTGATGATGAACGTGGGCAGGAGCATGTGCGGGCGCGTGATAGACTGCCCCACCGCGTACAGTTGTGATGGGTACGAGACGTTGGCGCGCTGTCCGATGGATGCCCAGTGAGTCGACCAACGGGAACTCGCCCGTTTCCTGGCGAAAGACCACTGCATCGCCCCACGCGCCGGGAGCCAGTGTGCCGATTTGCCCAGGCATATGGATCACGTCGGCAGGGACGGCAGTGACTTTGGCGATTGTGTCATTCAGCGACAGCCCTAGATGCAGGAACTTGGTGGCAGTGGTGGCAAGGTCAAAGACGGGGCCATTGATGTTATAGATATGCAGGTCGCTGGAGATGGTGGTCGGCTGGATACCCTGTTCAAGCGCGCTCTCCACCACCTGCCAACTAAAGCTGCCTGCGCCGTGGCCCACGTCAAAGATGACGCCGCGCTCAATGGCGGCATGGACGGAATCACGAATCCTGCCACGGTCATCAAAGATGCCACAGGGCATGTTATGGAAGCAGTGGGTGAGTATGTCCCCTTTGCCCATGACCGCGAGAATGTCATCCAGCGAATCACACCAGGCATCTTGGGGATGAACCATGATCGGCAAGCCTGCTGCGTCGGCCGCTTCGCGGGCAAGGTGCAGCGGGCGAATGCCTGACTCCTCGCTGACGAGCGAACGTCTGGTCAGGCGTACCTTGACACCCAAAATCACGTCGCGGTTTTCTTCGATGGTGGCAAGGGCGCGATCCACGCGAGCAAAGCGAATGTCCATCAATTCGCCTATGTCTGGGTCGAGCATCCCCTGGGCAGAGATGTTGAGATGGGCAAAAAGGCGGGTGGCGCTGGTGTCAATGATGAATTTGCGAAAGCCCGGAAAGGTATCGGCTCCAGCAGACCCGGCGTCTACGGCAGTGGTGACGCCTTTCGCTACACAGTGCGTGTCGGGCCAAATGCCATAGTGGCTGGCCCCCCAATAGACATGGACATGCAGATCGATCATACCGGGGGCAATGAGGAGGTCGCTGCAATCCACGACTTCGCCCGCTGTATCAGCCGGAATGGACTCGGCTACGGTGGCGACCTTGCCACCCGCAAAGGCAACGTCGCGGCGGGCATGGAGCGACTGGGCGGGGTCGATTACGTCGCCACCTTTGAGCAGTAGATCATATTGCATGGGAGCGGCCATCCTTTCTGCACTCGCTTGACGGACACAAAGGAGAGATGGTTTGGACGCGTGATTCTAGGGTATTAAGAGTATTGAGTGAAAGAAAAAGAACCTTCCCGCGCCCAGCGGGCTCCCGCCGGAGCATCGGGAAGGGTGTGATGTACGTGACTCGCTAGGAAACTAGAAGAATCTTGGCGACGGGGCCGGGTTTGCTGAGCAGTCGCTCAAAGTTTGCGCCACCTTCCGCGAGGGGCGCGCGCACGAGCCACGGCTCAATTTCGAGGCGACCATCGGCAAGCCAATTCAGGGCGTCCTCAAAGTCGAGCGTGGTATAGGCGAAGGAGCCCTGGATGTTGACCTCTGAGCGAATGATGTAGTTGGCTTGGAGATTGCTTTCTTCATCATGCAGACCCGTAAAGACAACCTTGCCGCCCCAGGTGACAGACTCGATGCACTCGCGGCGGGTGGCGGTTGCCCCTACAGCGTCAATCGCCATATCCACGCCCTCGCCATCCGTTGCCTGGCGCACAGCCTCGGCGACGTTGGTGGCACGCGGGTCGAGCACCATGACACCGAAATGCTCCCCAATTTCGCGCCGGTCGGTGTCGGTGTCGGTGGCGATGATGGTGCGAACGCCGGACGACTTTAGGACTTGCATCGCCAGCAGGCCAATCGGGCCTAATCCGGTGATGAGGACGCGGTCGGTGGCTGTTGCACCGGAGAGCTTGGCGGCGCGGATCGCACATGCGAGCGGCTCGGCAAGCGCAGCATTCTCCAGCGAGAGATGGTCGGGGATCGGATAGGTATTGCTGGCAGGGGCAGCGACCAGTTGGGCATAGCTGCCTGGGCGATGGATACCGATGATCTTGCGCTCGCGGTTGAGATTCTGGCGACCCTTGAGCGCGGCCTTTGACCAGGGATTGTGGATCAGCGGGTTGACAGTCACGCGCTGGCCCACAGCCAAGCGGGGGTTAACGGTCGTGGCGTTTTCGCCCAGGGCGACGATTTCGCCGGAAAATTCATGACCCATGATCAACGGCGGTTTACGCAGTGAGTTGTGACCGAGATAGCCACCCAACTCGGAGCCACAAATGCCTGAATAGGCAATTTTGATCAGCACTTCATCGGGGGCCGGTGTTGGATCGGCAACATCACGCATAACCATCTGGCGCGGGCCTTCCCAAACAAGAGCTTGCATCTTTACTTCCTTTCTGAATTACGAACGGCAAGGATGGCGCAGCTTGGGGGGGAGTGCGCCCGCTGCCGTTGGATATAGGCTTGACGACTAGGCCAGATTTACGCTTAGTTCTAAGTTACAAGTATACCCTGCACCCGGCTCAAGCATCACAAGTGTATCCTCGGCGCGAGAGGCTTCGCGTCCATTGACGTGACAGTTGGCGGGTTCAATACCCAGTACGTGAGCACCTGCACCCGCCATACGCCATTGTACCAGGTTGGGCAGCGTGTTGGTATCCCAACTGAGGCTGACGGTGATGGGATTGCCACCCGCAGGCAATGGGAAGTCTGGGTTGTGGATGGTGGCGGATGCCCAGTTGCGTTCATCGCTGACCAGCTCTTTATGCAGGTAGACCCGTTCCGCATAGGTCGGATCGGGCGCGTCCCACCTGTCAACGCCTTCCATTGGATGTTGGGGCAGGTGTGGCTCTACCTTGCGCGATGGGAACGAAATTTGCGTTGCTTCAGTGAGCAAGGGAAAGCCAAAGTTGAAGTGATAGAGCAGCATCAAGGGCGTAGGGACAAAGGCTAGATTTTCATAATGATCGGTGATGGTGATGCGGTTGCTGCCCAAGCGGCTTGTAATTTCGCGGGTGAGGCGAATGAATTCGCCAAAGATTCTTGTCTGCTCGACGATGCCACGCACGCGTATGATATAGTCGTCGCCTTCCCATTCACCGCTGGCGCTGACCTGGCGCGCGGCGAGATGGTGGGCGCGGCCATGCAGCCCCAACTCCTCGCCATTGTCGATACTCGGCCCGCCCGCTTGGGTGAAGCCACAGGTCATCAGCAGCCCGCCCGCCGCAGTGCGGAGCCAGGCATAGCCGCGATCATCAAAATAGGCCGGGTGGACATCGCCATTGGGGGACTGCCAGCTTATGGGCACACCGCCGAATTCGGCGAGTGAGATGTCGAGGCCGCGGTCGGGTGAGACAGTATAGGCCAAACCTGCCCCGGTGCGGACTTGGATTTGCTCAACACCTGCCTCGGGGCCTTCCACCAGCCGCAGGCGGCGGAGCCCACCAATTTGTTCGATGCGACCGACACGCGCTTCAAGTTCGCGACGAGTCCATGCTTTTTGATAGAGTTGCATCTGTTGGTTTCTCCTCTTGCGTCTAGATTCACGCCTGCGTGTTGGGTGGATAGACGAGTGCGCCAGGGATACTGAGTTCGATGGCATAGAGTGATGAGGTAGCGGTGATATAGAGTGTACGCAGTTCCTTGCCGCCAAAGGTGCAGTTGCCGGGCGCTTCGCCGGTTGGAATGAAGCCGAGTTGATCGCCGTTGGGGGCAAAGATATAGACACCTGCCAGGCTGCCTTCGCCTGCGGTGAGATAGATATTGCCTTCGATGTCCAATACCATGCCGTCGCCGCCGCGACCTTCGCCAAAGTCATGGAGCTGCCGGGCTTGCTGCCAGTTGCCGTTCCTGTCCTGATGATACGCCAGCAGGGTACGCGCACCACCGGGGTTAGGATTGTTATCGACCAGATACATGGTGCTGTTGTCGGGGGTGAGCAGGATGCCGTTGGGGGTCTGGAGATCGTCGATGACGCGCGTGAGCGTGCCATCTGACTCGATCCGGTAGACGGCCATGCAATCCTGCTCTACGTCGTGCTGATAGCCATAGCGCGGGTCGGTGAAGTAGATGTTGCCCTGTTGGTCGAAGCAGAGATCATTGGGGGCATTGAGGAGTTTGCCCTGATAATGAGTCGCCAAGACGCTGACCGCACCATCATGTTCATAGCGCCAGACGGCGCGCGCGCCCCCGTCCTTGCCATCGCAGCAGGTCACAAGCCGCCCCTGGGCATCGAAATTCATGCCATTGGCGCGGCCGCTTGGCTCTTTCCAGATTTCAGTCTTGCCTGTTTCTGGCCGGTAGACATAAATGCGATTTTCTTGGCAGTCGGAGAAGTAGACATTGCCTCCGGCGTCGGCGGCAGGCCCTTCGGAGAAGGTTGTGCCGTGGAAAAGGCGTTCGAGACGGGCATGGGTGGGGATAGGCGAGATACGAGTGGGCATGATGCTAGATCCTCAGAGATGCGCGTTAGCCGGCAGCCAGGCGCAAATGGCCGAAATAGGCAGGGCGGTGATAGTCGGCAGGCTCGCTCATGGTGGGCGACCAGCAGCTAAACTCTGGTGCTTGGCCGCGCGGGCGTTCGATACGATAGAAGTTTGCGCGCCACTGCTCCGGCAGCACGCCACCTGCGCCCGACTGCGCGCCGATGCTGCTCCAGGGGACAGCAAGATAAGCACGCCAGTGATTGGCTTCATCGTTGCGCTCGGCGGACCATTGCAAGCCGGGGCAGTCCCAGGCGAAATTGCCGCGGAGGGTGCGCCGATCTAGGTCTGGGCTGTGGACATCTAGGTCAAGGAGCGTACCGATGGGGCTGACTTCGAACTCGTAGTAATAGGTAGGGTGATCCACACCAGGAGCGATAAAGAGCTCGACAACTTCTTCATCGAAGATGCGGCTGTCGCGCGCGGTCGCCTCGCCCCAAATATCATTGTCCTCGCAGTCGAAGCGCACATAAAAATTTTCAGCATCATAGGCGATACGGACAGTGGTCTGCTGTTGGGCGTTGGCGCTGCCATTTGCCAAGATGAAGGGAGGTAGCGACGGTAGTTCCTCCCAGGGCCATTGGCGATAGTCGTTGCTTTGGGCACGCCAATGGCTCGGCACAGTGGGAACAGAGGCGGTGGGAAGTTGAACAGACATGATGTGGCTCGATTCTGGGCGTGCTGGTGATGGTTTAACGCTTGAGCAGGCCCCCATTAACGTCGAGGGTGGCTCCGGTGATGTAGGCAGACATGGGGGAGGCTAAAAAGAGCGCAGCAAAGGCAATGTCGTCAACATGCCCCAAGCGCCCCAACGGGATCATCGCCTCTAGGCGCTGGCGCGATTCGCTGCTCAGCATGTCGCCGCGGCTGTCGATCTGGCCTGGTGTGATCGAATTGACCGTGATGTTGTAGGGGGCAAAGTCGCGGGAGAGGGTCTTGGTCATGGCGAGCATGCCCCCTTTCGACGCGGCGTAGTGGACACCGCCGGAGACGCCACCTGTCTGTGCGCTGATGGATGAGATATTGATGATGCGCCCGCTGCGCTGCGCTTTCATGGTGGGGGCGAAGGCGCGCACCATGCGATAGGCCCCGGTCAGGTTGGCATTGAGGATGCGATCCCATTCGTCCAGGTCGATTTTGTCGTAATTGCCAGGGCTGACGATGCCCGCATTGTTGATCAGAACATCGACGCGGCCCCAGTGGGCGAGGATCTGCGCGGCGGCTTGCGTGACCTGGTCGCTGTCGCCAACATCAACGCTGGCACTGAACAATTCGGCAGGGTTGTTGCGCTGTGCGAGCAGTTCGGCGGCAGCGATATCCAGTTGTGCCTGGGTGCGAGCGAGCAGGGCTACCTTCGCACCCGCTTGCCAGAATCGCTCTGCCATCGCTTTGCCAAGACCGCGATTGGCCCCGGTAATCACGACAACTTGTCCACTGAAATCCAAAAGGGCCGCCAGGGATGGATGGAGGTTGGTCATGGCTGTGTTGTGCCTTTAGGCGAGTGTTTGTCGATCCGGTGTCGCAGGTGGGAATTAGGCGAGTCTGTAGTCGGCACCGACATGACGTAGATCCATTTCGTATTCGAGACCAGCAATTGGTGGACGACTGTAATACCAGTGTACACCGTGGACGGCAATCGAGCCAAGTGTGGGCAATAGCACCGGCTCCAGAAAGTGATCCAGCGAGTGGGGGGTATAGATGTTCACCGTACTCACCTGGGGCCAATCGACGGAAATACCGTGGAGGCGCTCGCTCATCACCTCCATAACGACGTTGGCCTTTTCCAGTAGTCCGTCGTGGCTGGTATCCCCTGGGCGGACAATCGCGGCAGGGGTGAGGTCGGCCTGGTCGCGCAAGTCGCCGGCTCCAGCGACGACAAAGGTCGGCTCGGAGAGCCCGTTGATCAGTGGGGCAGTGAAGGTAAAGGCGTAGAGGGAGGGTACTGGAGGCGCGGCGGCAGCGGGGGCAACATTGGTGCGCGCGACGGGATTGAGATTGCCTACGGGGATATTCCACTCCTCCAAAGTCGTGCGATAGCTGGCGTTGAAGGCGATGAATTCTTCAAAGCTGAGCGGTGCGGGCAGGCGCAATTCCATCGCACAAAGGGCTTGACGCGGGCGTCCCTGGGCGGCAAGGTAGGAGGCAATCTGCTCAAAGCCAGGTTGTATAGGGACTGGCGCGGCGAATTGGGCGCGTATCAAAACGAAGCCCGGTTGCGCGATGACCGACGATGAATAGGGCGCGATGCCGGTTAGGAAGCGATAGTCACCTTGTGGGTGATCGACAATTTGCATGATTGGCTGCCTCAAATGGGGTTGTCACCGCTTTGCAGCGCGGCAAGGCTGGCGCTGATGCGAGCGGCAGAGGTGATCTGTTGGCTATATTCGGGTTGGTGCAAGGTTCCTCCCAGAGAGACGCGGTGATTGCGATAGCGCATTTTGCTCTCGACAGCTTGGCGTCCACTCATGTGAACTTCCTTTGCCCCTGTTTGGCGGATGATCTTGGCGATGTTGCGCTCATGGATGCCGCCACCGGGCATGATGATGATGCGCCCTGCAGCCTGTTGGATGAGTTGGGTAATGGTGTCAGCCCCTTCCAATGCGCTAGGTTCCAGACCGGAAGTCAATACGCGATTCAGGCCGAGTTGGATCAATGTTTCCAGTGCTTCTGTGGGGTCGGTAGCCATGTCAAAGGCGCGGTGGAAGGTGATGCTCAGCGGACGGGCGTATTCAGTGAGTGCTTTGGTGCGCTCGATGTCGATTTTGCCGTACTCGGTGAGAAGGCCGATGACGACGCCATTAGCTCCTGCCTCTTTGGCAATCTCGATATCGCGCTGCATGATGGCGAATTCCAGGTCAGAATAGAGAAAGTCTCCCCCGCGTGGGCGAATCATGACGTTGATGTCGATGGTGAGGTGCTTGCGCGCAAGCTCAAGGGTGGCGGCGCTGGGGGTGATTCCACCCGCAAAGAGATCGGCGCATAGTTCAATACGCTGGGCACCACCCTCCTGGGCGGCAAGGGCGCTGGCGATTGAATCGACGCAGACTTCTAGGATGATCGGCGGCATAGTGAGAGCTTTCTGCACAGGCAGATGAGGCCGCGCATAGTGCCATGCGCGGCCTCGATGACGCGCTAACGGATGACCGATTTGGGGGTGGGGTTGAGGCGTGTGACCACGGTTTTGGTGCGGTCAATCATGTCGCCAATTTTAGGTGACATCTCGTTTTTCCAGAAATCGTTCTCGTAGACTTCCTTATAGAGACGTTCACGCTCGGATTCATTGTCGAAACGACGGATCCAGACATAGAGATCGTCCTCTGCCTCGCCGACGTAGCTGGCAACGATGACCATGCCTTTGGACATTTGATAGGGGATGACGACCTCATCCATGAACTTGGCCCAGCGCTCACGCTGACCGGGCTTGGTGCGGTATTGGCGAAGCTCGAAGAGCATTGCACAGCCTTTCTGGGTGTTGCGATTGGTGATTCTTATGATTGTTGATTTTGCTAGGGTTGGGCCTGGCGTTCGGCGGCGACTTCTTCTTCGGCGCGCTGGAGGAGCGCTTGCATCCAGCCGATGGTATAGGCCGTTCCCAGGCGCGGGTCACCTGCCATGACGGGGACATGGTCGGGGATCACGACACCGTCGAAGTCGATTTGGCGCAGGACTTTCATGACCTTGTACATATCCATGTAGCCATTGTTGATGTAGGTTTCCACAAAGTGGGGCAGCGGCTGATCGACATTGCGGAAGTGGACTTTGTAGATCTTGCCCTGGCGACCAAATTCCTGGATGGATTCCAGCACGCCCTTGCCCATCAAGGGGCCGCCTTCGAGCCAGCAGCCTACGCAGAAGCAGATGCCGATGTTGGGGCTGTCAGCAATGTCGAGGGCGCGCTGGTAGCCGTCGTGGCTGCTCAAAATACAGCGCGGCACACCTGCCAGTTCGGGCTGTGGGGGATCGTCGGGGTGGAAGCCGATTTTGACGCCGGCCTCTTCGGCGACGGGGACGACTTCCTCAATGAAGCTGCGGTAATTGTCCCAGATTTCTTCTTCGGTGTAGCGGCGACCGTGGCTGAGGGGTTCCTCATAATAGGTTCCGTTCCAGTGGCCGCGCGGCGATTTGCTGAGGTCGAGGGCGCGGGCACTGGCGCCGCCGCGCGTCTCTTCGCGCGCGCTGCTCCAGATGCCATTTGCCATGTGGGCATAGGTGGTATAGGGAATGCCCGCTTTGCCCAGGTCACGGATGTGTTGTTTGTATTGTGCGACCTTGGCGTCGCGATTGGGCAGATTCAGCGTGACGGCGTCCATGTTGTGTACGTCGCGGTTGCCAAAGCCATAGATGGTGAGTCCGTGGTCGGCAAAGAGCTTGCGACGGCTGGCGTAATATTCATAGGATGATTTGGTCGCGTCCGTCCCTGTGACAACATAGTCCACACCCATTTGTTTGACCCATTTGAGATCGTCCTCTGTGGGCTCGGGTGACATTTGGGCACAGATCTTGATGCCCGGTTCGATTGTTGGTAGCATCGTTTCCTCACTTCTAAGTCGATATTTCTTGCAAAAATTTATATAAGAAGGGCCGCAGCCTAGGGCCGGACAATTGTGCCGTCGGCGCGGCGATCTTCGGCCATGTAAAAGGTCTTGGCGGCGAGGTCGGGGTTGAGCAGCGCACGCGCTTTCGCCTCGTCGATCTCCATCCCCAAGCCAGGCTTCTCATTGGGGTAGAGATAGCCTCCCTCAAGCAGAGCATGGCCGGGAAAGACTTCAAGTTCGTTCTCGCGGAAGTGGTTTTCTTCCTGGATGCCAAAGCTATAGCTCACCATGTCGAGGTGGACGGCTGCCATCTGGTTGACCGGGTCGTTGTCGCCCCCTTCTTGCCAGGCTGTGTGGACACCGAACCATTCGCAAAGCGTGGCAATTTTGCGGCATGGGGTGATGCCGCCGCCCTTGGAGACGCGCACGCGCACAAAGTCAATGAGGCGTTCTGTGATAAGCGGCGTCCATTCGTGCGGGTTGACAAAGAGTTCGCCCATTGCTTGGGGCGTTGTGCATTGTTGGCGGACGTGACGATACCACCCCACTTGCTCTGGTGATAAGAGGTCTTCCAGGAAGTACAGGCGATAGGGTTCCAGTAACTTTGCCAGGGTGACGGCATTGTGGGGGAGAAGATGCTCATGGACATCATGGGTGAACTTGAGGTCGAAGCCGAGTTTGTCGCGCAGATAGGCAAACATCTTTGGGACGTTCTCCAGATAGGCTTCGTCGTCAAAGGCACTCTTTTGAGGCCAAGCATTCTTGGGGCGCTTGGCTTGATCTGCGGGCAAGAAGCCGCCGCCGCCATAGGGGCCAAGCTGGCAGCGAATGACAGGGTAGCCCTCCTCGTGATAGCGGCGCACGTCATCTTCCAATTCCTGGAGCGTGTCACCAGAGGCGTGGGCGTAGCAGGGTACGGCAGCGCGCACTGGCCCGCCGAGAAGCTGGTAGACAGGCATCCCGGCTTCCTTGCCTTTGATATCCCAGAGCGCCATGTCGATGGCCGCCAATGCCGTGTTCTGGATCGAGCCATTGCGCCAGTAGGCACTGGTGTAGACGGTCTGCCAGTTGTCTTCAATGTGGCTGGCCTCGCGCCCGATGAGCAGAGGGGTAATCGCCTCGACCGCAGCGATGACGGTCTTGGCATGGTAATGGTCGCTCGCCGAGCCAATGCCATAGAGTCCGGGCTGGTCGGTTTCAACGATGACAATGACCCAGGTGCCGGCGGCGCGGGTACGGATCGAGCGGATGTTGGAGATTTTTGCCATACTGGTTTTGCACCTTCTAGGGAGCATGAAGATTGGACTGCTGGTTCTTGGTGGGAGTTAGCTCGCTGCGACTGGGAGTTCGGCAAACCAGGAGCGCAGGACTTGGGCGTGCTGCGGCAGTGCGATTTCCGGCTCTTCGATTTCGGGATGCCATTTCTTTTCCCATTCGGCAGCGATGGCACCCTGGTATCCTTCGCGATTCAGCAATTCGATCACGGCGCGGCAAGGGACTTCGCCTTCACCAAGCAGCACCAATTGCCAGGAGCCATCTGGGCGACGGACTCCATCTTTGATGTGGACATGCTTGATGCGCGGGCCGAGCACGCGCCAAGTAGTTTCGATGTCTTCGCCCATGCGGAAAGGGTGGTGAACATCCCAAATGGCACCGACATGGTCGCTTTCGACCTGGTCCATGACGGCTGCCACATCCACCCCTTTGCAAAATGCATCGTGTGTTTCAAGGGCAACGGTCACGCCTAATCGTTCGGCGGTAGGCGCGGCCGCGTTCAGCGCTTCGGCACAATAGTCAATCGCCTCTTGCATCGAGATCGTGATCTGTCCGGGTGAGCCAAAGGTGCGGACAAGTGGCACTTCGAGGTCGGCAGCCAGTTCGAGGTATTGCAACAGTTGATCCAGATTCGCCTTGCGCTCTGCGGCATCAGGGAACGAAAAACGGGTTGAAGCACCGAGGCCGATGATGCCGATTTTGTGTTCGGCCAGGATGCGGCGAATAGAGGCGCGCTCGGATTGGCTGAGATCGGCGGGGATGATTTCGCCGTTGTAGAGGCGCACCTCTAGGGCTTGATAGCCATGCTGGGCCGCCTGGGCCGCGGCATGTTCAAAGCTCCAATCTGGACAGCCGAGTGTGCTAAAGGCAAGGGGGAAGCGGTCTTTGGTCATTTTGAATTCTCCCTACTCATCGATATAAGCGAGATATTAGCGAACCGGTGAAGCAGTGGTCGTTTCGTTGCTTGTCACTGGCTCCTGCCAGAATTCCTCCAATCCATCACGCGGCTGCCAGTTGAGCAGCGTACGGGCCTTGTCGAAGTCATAGCGACCGTGGGGCAGATCGGCGCTGATGTTGACCATCTCAAAGGGCGAAGGCAACGAGGTTACTTCCAGGCCGCGACGCAAGGCGCGGCCTGTGTCGGGCCAGGAGATCATGAACGAACAATGGGGCACAGGCGCGGGCATCTCCGGGTTGTACAGGTTCATAAAGAGCAGCGCAGGTACTTCTAGCCCATAATACTCGGCAAAGACCCGGCAAATCTCTGTTCCCAAATACTTAGAATGTATGTAGAGATGGTCATAGGGGCGCGGTGGGGCATCGACGTGGAGGTCGTAATCCCCGGAATGATCGCCCATGCCCTTGAGATGTTGGACAAGGGGACCGGTATGGACGACGCGCCGGATGTTGTGGGCGACGGCAGCACGCATGACATTGTAGGCACCGATGGTATTGACCAGGAAGGCGTTGACAGGATGGGGGCGAACCACTGTGCAATTGATGATGGCATCCATCCCCTCGACGGCAGTCATGACCTGGACGGGATCACGCACATCGACCACGCGGCTTTCGTGGGGATCGGCCAACGGGATCGGCAGCGGCGCGCCCCGAGACTGGGGCTTGGCTTCGGCGGCAATCTCAGTGATGGGTCGCACGTCTGTCACGCGTAAGGTATAGGACGATGACAATTCCTGGGTAGTGACGGCTCCCATCGGGCCACCAGCCCCAAAGATGACGACGCGGCGGATGGGACGCGAGGACATGGGTCGAGGGGCCAGGATCTCACGCCAGGGCCGGTTATCGCGCGGGGTGAAGGCATTGGGATCGGTGGGCCAATGGGCCTGAAAGTCATGGGTAGGCGCATAGCCGAAGTCCGCCGCCGCGCTGATTGCATAACGGAGGCGTATCTTGGCGCGCGGGCCAGGGGCCATGATGTGGAAAACTGCCCAGTGTGGCAGGTGGGGCGGCTGGTAGCGCAGACCACAGTGAATGGCATGGACAACATCGTCAATGTGTACCCAGCGTGGGTCGAATGGGTGGCTGGCGGCGTGGGCATCATCGATAATCTGACCGAGGCGCAGGCAGATGGCCTGGAGTTGGCCGCGTCGCGCATTTTCGCGCAGCGATAACTCGGCAAGCCAGGGGCAAAGCTGGGCGATTTCCGGCGTGGGCCGGGGCCGCCACACTTCGTTTACATCGTAGTGGGCAGGCAGGCGATCAAACAGGTCGAGTGTGCTGGCGAGGAGGATGCGTGCAACACCCGCTTCGCGCGCCGCATTGACAAGCACAAAGGTGCCGCGGGTCGCCTCATCCAGTGCAGTGATGTCGTCCGCTTCACGGTCACGCCCTGGCAGGTAGGGGGCCAGATGCAAAATGGCGTCAATGCCCTCCAGCGCGCGGGCGACATCCGCCGGATCGCAGGGGTCACCCGTGACGGTTTCTACCTCTGAAGCAGGTGACGAGGTAAAGGCGCGGTCGAAGAGGCGAATTGAAAGGTCGGGGGCCAGGGCTGTGGCAAGTCGACGTGCTAGCGCGCTGTCGCCTCCGGTAATCAGCAGGTGCATGGCAGATTCCTCAAGTCGTGTCCTTTTGAGCAAGCTGTGGGCGGCGAGTGGCCGGCTTGGTCAGGCGAATGTAGCTGTCAATGGGGCGAGACGATGACACTCTTCTTGCAGCCACATCGTGCGGCGCACACTTTCCGGCGTGATGGCAAGGGGGGCTCCTTCACGGATCGTGGCATATAAGTCACGATAGAAGCCGCGATAGGCATCGTCGCGATCTTCGGTCAACTCCCAGCGATCTTCATGCCAGGGAAGTTCGTCGCGGTTGTAGCTGCGGTCAGGTGTGGGGCGTAGGTCGAGGGTGCGTGCTTCGAGTTCGTCGAGGACGATCCACTTCCAGTGCAGTTCGCGTGTGCTGCCCGTAAGCCCCCCCTGCGTGCCATAGACGTGCCAGGTTTCGGGTGGATAGGGATCGCAACTGCTGATTTCGATGTCGATCACGGGAGAATCCGCGGCTTTGAAGACGAGTTTGACATGATCGTCGGCATCGCCCAATGTAAGCGTGCGGTCAAGTTGGCAGAAGACTTCGGGCGTGGCCGGGCCAAAGAGTTGCAGCGCCTGGTCAAGAAAGTGCGCCCCTGTGTTGTTGAGACTGCCGCCTCCGAACTTCTGCAACGTCTGCCAGTCCCAACGGCGCGTGAATTTTGATTCGGTGATGCGGATCTGAACAATGCGCCCCAACAGGCCAGAGTCGATGATCTCGCGCACTTTGACAAAATCGGGGTTATAGCGGCGCTGCTGGAAGATCGTAAAGACGCGGTCGGAGGTCGCAGCCGCGGCAACCATGGCGTCGGCTTCGTCGAGCGTGACAGCCATCGGCTTTTCGCAGACGACATGTTTGTTGGCTCGGAGCGCGGCCAACGATGCGGGGGCGTGCAGAAAGCTTGGCAGGGAAACGACAACAAGTTCCACGGATGGATCGGCCAACAACTCATCGAACGTGAGATAGGCCTGGCAGTCGAAGCGCTCGATGGCTTCGGCGCGACGGGCGGCGTCTTCGTCGGTGACTGCGACAACCTGATATTGCTCAGTGAGGGGTGCGAGCAGATGGGCATGGATGGCCCAACCGCTGCGACCAAGTCCGGCAATGCCGACACGAATGGGGTCTTCGGGCATGGTCCTGGGCTTTCTAGGCGTGGGAATGGACGCAGCGGACAAATGCTGCCCGGTTATTATACAAGGCGCGTGGAGAGAAGCAAGCTTGGCGGGGTGTGAACGGTCGGGATAGGGGGCCAGAGATTGCGGTAGCTAGATGCTCAGGCGCAATAAAAACTCCTGCCACACCTCGGGGTAAGGGGTGTGGCAGGAGGTCTAGCAAACAAGTCTAGAGGTTCGGCGCAAGTTGGATGCGCTCTTATTCTTCTGCCCGATCCAATGCAGGTAGGAAGATAAAGACTCGGGTTGCTGCGTTGGGGCCAACGACGACGACATCCTTGGAGGATGTTGGCGAGGTCGGCGTACCTTCGGTCACGGCGCTGAGTTCCAATACCAACTGGTTGATATTGATCTCGGCAATGATGTCAAGGTTGAGTTGAATGTCAACATCCTCGCCCGGCTCCAGCAGGTCGATGGTGATGGTGCAGATGGAGCCGGCGGGTGCGCCATCGGCACAACTCCAGTTGTCATCGCCAGCGGCGAAGGCTGTGCCTGCGGGCACCACGAAGGCAAGTTGCAGATTCTTTAGGATCGCGGTCCCTGTGTTGAGAACGTTGATGTCGTAGATCATCTCGCCACCCGTTGTGCCACCCTCTGCCGGTGGCAGGTAGGTTCCTTCAACGGTTACAAGGTAATCTTCGATACCCAAAGTGACGGTTGCAACTGCACTCGCTGTGGCGATGAGTGCTTCATCGGTTGCAAGAGCCGTCCAGGTTGCCGTATTTGTCGTATCGGCGTCGATCTGGCCGCTTGCTTCGACGCCAAGCGCCACTGTTGTCACGGTTTGGCCCGGAGTCAGGTTGCTAGACAATCCATCGATGATCGTGCCTAGTTCACTATCGACAAGTGTATGCTGGGTGAGCGTGACATTGCCGTTGTTGGTGATGGTGTAACAGTAGTAGACAGTCTCACCGGGTAAGACCGTGATGGCTGTATCGGTCGCACAGACGCCGTTAACAACTCCCACAGTTTTGACCAGGCCGATGGCTGCGACCTTCTCGCTTGCGGCGATGTCATTGTTGGTGATAGTACAACTCTTGTTCTCGCCTGGGGCGAGTGTGATGACGCCGTTGGCTGCACAATCGCCGCTGAAGGTTGGCGCATAGTTGCCCAGGTTGCTCTCTGACACGGTGTAGGTGCCAGGCGCAAAGGTATTGGCCTCTCCACTAGTCACGGGCGAGCCATTGACGAAGAGTGGGAAGTCCGCCACTGTAGCTGTGCCACCGTTGTCATTAACAACCGTCTTGGTGACAGTCAAGGTTGCATCCTTGAGCGTGTTGGTGAACGTACAGTTGATCGTCTGCCCCTGGACAACCGTAATGTTGGCACTATTGCTTGCGGCGGTTTCTGCTCCACAGTTGACCGTGGTGGTGTAGTCGGGATCGACTACTTCGCTCAGGGTATAGCTTCCGGGTGCTACGTTCGTGAACAGTTGGGTGCCACCCGCCGCGGGCAACGTGATGGAGATATCGCCGAGGTTGAACTGCCAGCCATTGGCAGGGGCGAAGACACTGCTGCCCACGACGAGTTTGGTGACGCTGACAGTACCCTGGACCAGATCGTCATTCGTAATCGTACAACTCTTGACTGCCCCTGGCTCGAGTGTGATCACGCCATTGGCTGCACAGTCACCGCCTACGGTGGCGCTGTAGCCGCTCAAACCGCTTTCGGAAACTGTGTAGGTTCCGGGTGCAAAGGTAGCAGCCACGCCACTGGTTACGGGGGAACCGTTGACGAAGAGCGGGAAGTCTGCGATTACTTTGCTGCCACCGTGATCGTTGATGACGAGAGTCGTGACGGTGAGTGTGGCGGGCTTCAGCGTATTCGTGAAGGTACACGATGCGTGCTGACCCATTGCCAGGTTGATTGTGCCGGACGAGGCTGCCTGTGCGCCGCTGCCGCAATCGACGGTGACATCATAATCCGCATCAACGGCCTGGTTGATGGTATAGCTGCCCGGTTGCAGACCTGGGAAGGATTGTGTGCTGCCTGCCGTGGCGATGTTGAAGGCGTCGAGATCGCCTGTGAAGTCCCATTGTGTGGGCCCGTAGGAAGCACTGCCCACAACAGCAACCGTCACCGCGATGGAGCCGAGTTCACAGGTGCCATCGAGATCATTCGTGGTGAGCCAGGGGCTGAAGGCTGTGGCATCGCTGGTAACTGAACCTGTGCCGCTGGAATTGCTCGCGTGGGCCGGCCCAGTGATGTTGCCCCACCAGTTGCAGGTGCTATCGATAAGGCGTGTATCGCCATTGCTAAGCCCCGTTGCGCTGTTGCCTGAC
This sequence comes from Caldilineaceae bacterium, assembly GCA_020846635.1. Taxonomy (GTDB): domain Bacteria; phylum Chloroflexota; class Anaerolineae; order Caldilineales; family Caldilineaceae; genus QEUY01. The sequence goes on along the minus strand of JADLDO010000036.1, from coordinate 240,321 downwards.
AGATCATTGCGGTTGATGTGGATCGTGGCGATGTCGAAAGGCAGGGAATCCGGCGCGATCTTTACACCATGATCATTACCAGTCAGCACATTCTTCTCGACGAGCACGCTTTCAGTCTCAACGATGTTGATGCCGGTTGCTGTGCCTGAGATGGTATTGCCGCGGAAGGTCGTGTGTCCATAGATGGTTGGGTCAGGGTAGCCCCAAACGCCTAGCCCACCCGAACGGCTGCCTGGCGCGCCTTCGCCTGTCACAGAGTTATTCTCGACCAGGCCATTTTGGGCCTGGGTGTAGGATGCGGCAGCGAAGTTTCCTGTGATTGAATTCCCGGTAAAGGTGAATTGATTCACACCAGGATTGATGAAGAAGGCGCGTCTGCCTGAGGCATTCAATGGTTCAAAGACATTGTTGGCAACCAGCAATGTTTCGACATCAGACGCAGTTGCGTAAGAGGTCAGTATGCCCAAACCGTCGTCGCCATTCGACCCTGTGCCGACCTGCCCAACCTTTAGGCGGTTGTTCTGGATTGTGACGTTGTCTGCGGTCAAACCTACAAGGATGTTTGTGCTGGCAAGCCCTGTCCCAATCGCATCCCTCCCGATGAGGGTGAAGCCATCAATCGTGACTTCTGCCCCGCCAATGGTCAACGCTCCGACATAGGTCGGCCCCGTTTGCAGCACGATATTGGTAACGTCGCGACCGCCGGAGGAGCGCAAGGTGAGCGACTTGTTGATGTTCGGGCTTTCGTTGTAGGTGCCTGGAGCGACGAGGACTGTATCTCCCGCCGCGGCGATGTCGCTGATTTGCGGCTGGATCAGGGCTCCGAGCAGTCTTACATTTGGGTAGGTAGTGGCACCGGACGTATAGCTGTAGCTGCGTACAGCGAATGGAGTTGCATAGTCGCCCTCCAATGTCACGACAGCGCGGTCGAAGGTGTTGCTCTCCCAGATGCCTGTCCAGTCGAATTCGCTGTTATCGTAGTCACCGCGGGCGCGGATGTAGTTTCCGCCGCCAGAGAAGGCGTTGCCTGTGATGATTGCACCACCCACCGGATGCAAAAGCCAGCCAATTCCAGGTATCGTCCCTGTGAAGCTGACGACTGGCCCAGCCGAGTTCTCGATTAAGAAGACATTGTCCTGAATGAGACGGTTGGCAAGGTCGCCTGTTACACCCACCCCGTTGTTGATCGAAACTGAACTGCCGTGGTCGAAGAAGTTATTGACGATGGTGAAGCTGTCGATATACGAGACGCCCCCGGCATATCGCTCGTCGTTCAGATAGACAACGCCGCCATTTGGGTCGCGTGCCACGTCAATGTGCGAATCTTTGAGGGTGAAGTAATTGCCGATCACCTCGATAGTCTTGGCATTGCTGGGCATGTTTTCTTGGATGGCGATACCGGCGATAGTAACATGATCACCCTGCACCCAGATGCCGCTGTAGCCAAAGTTGTTTGTGGCGTTGGTCTTGACTTTGGCGAGGGTCAGATGGGGGTCGACAATTGCAATCCCGTTCGCATCAACCCCTTGAATTGTAAGGTTGTCTTGGTCAATATAGAGACCGAACTGATAGGTCGCACCGAGATGGCTGACGGTGCGATTGCTAGCGACCTCGTTGTACTCGCCGGGATAGACGCTCACGGTGTCTCCATCCGAGGAAGCATCGATGGCAGCCTGGATGGTGCAGTAGAGCGTGCTGTTACCATCGGCAGAGGTCGTAACCTTGCCACCCGCGCCAACAGTTTGTTGCCCTGTGGTAAAGGTGTTATCAAGCCAGGGACAGAAGGCGACATTAACGCTTACGGAGTCTCCTGTACCAGGCCCTTCGCCGCTGGGACCATCCGCATTGCCCCACCAGTTGAAGCGCGCATCGACAAGAACAGTGGCAACGTTGACAACGCCAACGGAATAGTCGTCGCGATCCTTGTTGCCGGAAATATTATTGTGGTTGACGACAATGGACTGGGAACCTGTCAGGTTGATAATTCCGCCATAGCTGGAGCCAGGTGTCCCACCACTATAGGTCGGGGCATTGCTGAGGACTTCGTTGTTTGTGATGCTTATATTGGTTGGGCCTGCGTTAACTTGTCCAGGCTCGCCCAGGCGGATGCCACGCTCGTTACCTGTGAAAGTATTGCCGGTGATAGTAACGGAGTCGAGCGTCGCGGGATTGCTCGCATAGGAGCCGTCGTCACGCGCCTTGATCAGCAACGCTGCGCCTTCTTTGGAGGCCAGTCCATTACTAGTGAAGGTGTTGCCTTCGATGGTGATATTGCTGTAATCGTCATACTTGAGGTTGAGATCAAGCGCAGCAGAGTTTATCGAGCTTAGTTCGGCTGCATGTAAATTCTTGCCATTGCCGATGAAGTCGTTGGAAAGGATCGACGCGTTTGAGAGCTTCTCCGCATAGATGCCTTTTTCGCCGTTGTCATTGAACTCGCTGTTCTGGATGGTAATGTTGTTGGTAGCGATGCCTTCGGCATTGGTCCGATCCAGGAGGATACCCATTCGCAGACAGTTGAAGGATGAGTTGTCGATCACCCAATTTTCGATTGAAGCGGTGTTTAGCACTTGGAGGCCATACTGGCGCTTCGAATAGTCACCATATGGCCCAAAGAAGCGCATGTGGTCGAGCACAACATGGCTAGAGTTTGCGCTCACATAAAGGCCGGTATGCCCGTGTCCCAGGACTTCTAGCCGGATATCTTCGATCCGCAAGGGCGTACCGCTGGCACCGGAGGCCGAGAGATCGATCAAGTTGCCGCTGGTACCGCGGATGATCGTGTCCGTGGCGGGGTTGCCAGCGACACAGGTGCTGGACGGCCCGCTGCCGCCCCCTTGCAGGGAAACCACTTTGTTGAGGACGATGTTCTCCTCATAGAGACCGGGCAGCGCGATGATTGTTTGCCCAGCCGTAGCCGCTGCAATAGCCGGGTTGATCAGGGTGAAGATACTGCCATTGGGTTGCTCGATATAGGCCCCACGGTCAAAGGTGTTGGCGGCTACGATCTCCCCTAAGTCAACAGGATGATTCTGGGTGAAAATATGACCGGTTGACTTACCCATTCCGGCGCTGGAAAAGGTGTTGCCGGAGATGGTGGTATTGGCTTTACGAGCGCGCAGGCTATAGCCCGAGTAGGTTGTCGTGCCTGCAAAGCTGTTGCCTGTGATGGTCGATCCTTCGCCATCGATGGTGACGAGGGAGTTGCCCTGCTCCTGGTTGCTGTTGTTGAGTCCTCCTGCAATGCCCGTGATCTGATTGTTGGTAAAGACGATGCCGCTGGCATTGTTTCCGTTGATAGCAACAAGCTGGCGGGGGACATTCGGGAGCGTGAATTGTTGGCTAAAACCCTGTCCGGCAGGTGTACCGATGAAAGTCTGGCCTGAGAAGATGTTGTTGTCGATAACAAAGCCAGTGATCACTAGGTTGAATTCGGTGAGAAGACCCAGATCACCGTTCGCCACGATCTCATTATTGATGATCTGTGCGCCGCTGTGAGAACCCTTGAAATAGAGGGCAGCGCTTTCGATGCCCGCACCAGGGTTGTCGATTCCCTCTATGGTGAAGCCATCAATGACCACGCCGGTGGTATTATTGTTGACTACGACAGTACCGAGCGCGCCGTTCGGTGTGCCGACGATGGTGGTCTGCTCGCGTCCGCCGGTTGACTTGAGCGTGAGGGTCTTATTGATCGTGATATTCTGGGTATAGGTGCCAGGTAACACGAACACACTCCCCGCTGTATCTACCTGGTTTAGCGCTGACTGGATGGTCTTCTTCGCGTCGTCGGCACTAGTGCCCCCATTGAGCTCGCTCCCGTTGACGGCATCCACATAACAGGTGGTTGTGCATTGAACGATTTCAGCAAAGATGGGTCGATAACCAAGCAGCGCAACTGCAATCGCCGCTACGCAAAGGAAACTGAGTGGCCGGAGCCAAGATTCGGGAGAGGTTTTCATCTATTACTCCTAGTGGTTTAGGATGGCTAGCTTTGACCTGTGGTTCATGTCAACTGCGTCGCAAATGCATGGCAGCCAGAATGGCTGGGCAAAGCATCATTGGGACATGATTACCAAGTCCTTAAAAAGTGGGGGCGCGATGACCAAACGCCAACGGAAACTGCAGACTCCCTGATGAAGGGAAGTTCCTATGCCGTGTTCGTTGTGGAAGGTTGGTATTTGTTATGGCGAACTGGAGATACCGCGTGGATGGATGGTAGGTTTTGGGGGTGCGTGGGGTGCAGGCGCGCAGACACGCTAGAGGACAAAGTTGCTCGTGTAGCTATTCGGGAGATCATCACTATTCGACTTTCTGTCGGTGCTGTCTAACTTCATCGGTGAAAGGTTAGATTTAGTGAAGCATCTGTCATTTTAGCACAGAATTTCTGATTTTAACTGTCAAAGTGTTGACTTTATTCCTGGGGCGATGCGTTCTTGAACGCGGTCCTGTCATGTTTGTGACAGGAACAGTCGGGCCAATAGACAGATTCCTGCCCGTGGCCTTGCTAATCTGCATGGCTGATTGACAAAGTAGACCGATACAAGTAGAGTGAACAACCATACTCGCTCCTAAAAATGACTTGATACCCGTTCAGGGGATTCCGATGATCATTGGTTTTCCTGACAGTTGCAGCGTTATTATTTGAACTCTTAGATTTTTCTACCATTCGCCCATAAAAACGATTCGAGGTATTGCAGATGGAACCTGAACTGATTGCTGATTACCAGTGTGTAACGGGCGAAGGCCCGCTGTGGCATCCGCAGGAACAGAAGGTCTATTGGGTAGATATTCCGCCGGGACGACTATTTCGTTACGATCCCGCCAGTGGAAAACATGAGCAGGTCTTTGAGGCCGACCGGGCGATTGGAGGCTTCACCTTTCAGGATGATGGCGCGATTCTTCTCTTTATGGAGCGGGGCGCAGTGAAGATTTTGCGCGATGGTAAGTTGGAGACGATCATTGAGGAGATTCCTGACGAGCGGGAATCACGCTTTAACGATGTCTTTGCCGACCCGGAAGGGCGGGTCTATTGCGGTACGATGCCGACACCCCAGCGCAAGGGCAGGCTCTACCGGCTTGATCCTGACCGTACCTTGACGCTGCTTTTGGAGGGGATTGGCTGTTCGAATGGCATGGGCCTGACGCTGGATCGCAAGCAGCTCTATTACACCGATACGACAGCCAGGGAGATTTATCTCTTTGACTATGATCAAGCCACTGGGGATATTACCAACCAACGTGTTTTTGTGAATTCGAGCAACGAGGATGGTATGCCCGATGGCATGACGGTGGATGCCCAGGGCAATGTCTGGTCGGCGCGCTGGGATGGCTACCGGCTTACGCAATATGCGCCGGATGGGCATGAACTGCAACGCATCAAGTTTCCGGCGAAGAAAGTTTCGAGTGTGATCTTTGGCGGGCCGGACTATACGGATATGTATGTGACGACTGCTGGTGGCAACAACAAGGAAGAGAACGGTGCGGCGGCAGGTGCGCTCTTCCGGCTGCGGTTGGGTGTTCAGGGTTTGCCGGAATATCCGTCGCGTATCCGGTAGGGATTGGCACGCTGCAATTTGGACTAGAATCGAGAGATGGCTCAATGGATGTGCAATTGGCGTATGGGCGCAATGGTCTGCATGTGAATCTGCCTGAAGGGTGCGATGTTGTAACTTCGCGCTTTGTGCCGGGTGTTGCCGATGAGGGTTTGGCCTTGCAACAAGCACTGCGCCAGCCCATCGGCAGCGCGCCACTGGTCGAGAAGGTGCGCGCCAGTGACAAGGTGGTGATTGTGCATAGCGATATCACGCGGGCAACGCCCAATGACCGTATTCTGCCGGTCCTCCTGGCAGAGTTGGAGGCGGCGGGCGTTGCCCGCAAGAATATCACCCTGATGAATGCGTTGGGGACGCACCGCCCGCAGACGGAGGCCGAACTACGCAAGATGTTGGGCGATTGCATTGTCGATGAATATCGCTGCCTGCAACATGATGCATTTGACGATGACATTTTGGTCCCGCTGGGCAACACAACATTGGGCCATCCTGTGCGCATCAACCGCCATTATCTGGATGCCGATGTGCGTATTCTCACCGGGTTTATTGAGCCGCACTTCTTTGCCGGCTACAGCGGTGGGCCAAAGGGTGTGCTGCCGGCATTGGCTGGGGCAGAGAGCGTCATGACCAACCACGGGCGCGCCATGATTGCGCATGAGCGCGCGGCGTGGGGAATTACCGAGGGGAATCCCATCTGGGAGGAGATGCGCGAAGTTGCGCTGCTGACTGAGCCGACATTCCTGCTCAACGTCACGTTGAATGCACACAAGCAAATTACCGGCGTTTTTGCAGGTGACATGCTGGCGGCGCATGCTGAGGGCTGTCGCTTTGTGCGCGATCAGGCGATGGTTGGGGTGGATGCACCCTATGATCTGGTTTTGACGACCAACAGCGGCTATCCACTGGATCAGAATCTATATCAATGTGTAAAGGGCATGAGCGCGGCGCGCCAGATTGTGCGTGAGGGTGGGGCGATCCTGATGGCTGGGGCTTGTGAGGATGGCTTGCCCAACCACGGTCGCTATGCCGAACTGCTGCGGCGTGGCGGATCGCCACAAGGGGTGCTCGATCTGCTGGCGCAACCGGACTTTGGCGCGCAAGACCAATGGCAGGTGCAGGTGCAGGCGATGATCCAGCTTTTTGCTGATGTCTATGTCTACAGCGATGGATTGAGTGACGGCCAGATTCGCGATGCACTTTTTGAGCCTTGCCGGGACATTACTAAGACGGTGCAGCAGTTGCAGGAGGCGGCAGGAAGCGATGCGCGCATCTGCGTCTTGCCGGAAGGGCCGCAGACGGTTGCCTATTTGAAAAACGCAGCGTAGGCGAAGGCCACACTACGCAAGCTCGAAGAGGGTGAAATGGAAAAAGGAGGCTGGATGAGTACGGCTGACATTGCGCGCCTGCGCGAACGGGCGCGTTTTATTCGCACAGAGACAGTGCGGCTGATCACGATTGCCAAGAGTGGTCACTATACGTCGATCTTTTCGGCGGCAGAGATTTTGTCGGTGCTCTATTATCATGTCATGCAACTGCGCGACGATCCGCTGTGGGCCGACCGCGACCGGCTGATTCTCTCCAAGGGGCATGTGGCGGTGGGGGTCTATCCGATCCTGGCAGACAAGGGTTTTTTCCCTACAAGCTGGCTCGACAATTATGCGCGGCTGGGGTCGCCATTGGGCGATCATCCCGATATGCGCAAGGTGCCGGGCGTTGATTTTAGCTCCGGCTCGTTGGGGCATGGTCTGTCGATTGGGGTAGGCATGGCGTTGGGGCTCAACCGCAAGCGATCACCAGGACGTGTTTTTGTGCTCCTGGGCGATGGTGAACTGAACGAGGGGCAGAATTGGGAGGCGGCACAGGCCGGCGCTCATTACAAACTGGGCAACTTGATCGGTATTGTGGATCGCAACACCATGGGGCTCGATGGGCTGACCGAAGATACCATGAGCATTGAGCCGCTTGCGGATAAGTGGCGGGCGTTTAATTGGGATGTGCATGAGGTCGATGGGCACAATCTGGCGGCGTTGGTCGAGACTTTTGATTCGCTGCCGCGCGAGGGTGAGCGCCCGCAGATGATCATCGCCCACACGATCAAGGGGAAGGGCGTTAAGTATATGGAAGAGTCCCGGTTGTGGCATTTGGGTCACTTGGCGGGAGCCGATGCTGAGGCAACGATTGAGGAGATATTGCAGAATGAACTCGGCTGAGCTGGAACTGCAAGAACAAGAATCGTGGCATCTAGGGATGCTGCGCACACAGGCACATTCGGCAATTGCGGCGCGCGTGTTGGCGGACTTAGCGGACGATGACGCGCGTATTGCCGTTTTGACGGCAGACCTGGGCTTTAGCAATCGCACAGTGGAATTTTCCTATCGCCACCCGGAGCGCTTCTTTAACATGGGCATCGCTGAACAGAACATGGTCAGTGTGTCGGCGGGGCTGGCAACCGTGGGCTATATCCCTTACGTAGCGACCTTTGCCAGCTTTCTCGGCTTGCTCTGTTGTGAACATATTCGCACCGATTTGGCCTATCCCAATTTGCCGGTACGTTTGCTGAGTCATCATGCGGGGATCTCGTTGGGATACTATGGAACCTCGCACCATGCGACCGAAGATATCGGGATTATGCGCTCAATCGCCAATCTCAAGATTGTCTGCCCGGCAGATGCATACAGCTTGGAGCAGGCACTCAAGCAGACGGTGGATGTAGAGGGACCGATCTACTTCCGCATGGGGCGCGGGCGCGAGGCAGATGCCTATGAAGCGGGGGAGGCGTGGGAGTATGGCAAGGTAAGCGTGCTGCGTGAAGGTGGCGACGCAGTGATCTTTGCCAACGGTATCCTCGTAACCGCAGCGCGTGCGGCGGCAGCTACATTAGCGCAAGAGGGGATTCAGATGACGGTGGCCGATCTGCACACCATCAAGCCCTTTGACGCGGAAGGGGTGCTGTCGCTGATCGAAGGCAAGTCGCATGTTTTTGTGGCGGAGGAGCATAACACGCGCGGGGGTGTGGCGAGTGCAGTGGCGGATGCGATGGTGGATGGCCGCGTGAGCGGGCCTGCGCTGGTGCGGATTGGTTTTCCCCCAGACGAATATGCGGCCATTGCGGCCCCCTATCACTTGTACCAATATTATGGTTTGGATGCAGAAGGTGTTGCCGAGCGCATCCGCAAGACGCTGCGATGAGGGTCTGCATAATGTGATTCAATACCGAACGCATAAGAAGTGAGGAGTGAATCTGCCATGAGCTTTGAGGTCTATGACTATCGCACTGTGAACCGGAATGTTTTGGTGACGCCGGAGATTCGCGCGCGCCTCTACCACATGAAGCCGGGGCAAGTGGATGGGCGTCATTCGCACGATCTGGGACATGAAATCTTCTTGATCCTAGAGGGATTGGCCGAGTTCAACATCAACGGCACCAAGCAGCAGTTGGGGCCAGGGCAGATGTGCGTGGCGCTGGCGGACGAGATTCACCAGGTGCGTAATCTTCTGCCGGACAAGCCTACTATCATGTATCTATCGGTCACACCCCATATTCATCCCACGCACACCGGGCGCACCGAGACGGACGAGAGGAAGCCGCCGCACTTTTCGCCCAACAGCAACTATCATGCGGAGCAGGATATGAGCGTGCCGCTGGCTGATCTGCTGGCCCAACAGACGCAGGCAGCTACGGCGTTAGTCGAGGCCGCACAGGCAAATTTGGCGGCACAGCAAACGCTGGGGACACAGATGTTAGCTGCGCTGGAGGCCGGAAACCAGGAAGCAGCGGTTGAGGCGCGCAATGCCATGTGGGATGCAGTCTACCGGCTGCACAAGCAGGTCTATGCTTTTGATGCCGTTTGGAATGAGATGACGCCGCGCGTGGGTGAAGTACCCTCCTAACAAACCAACCCTGTAAACCAAAGATGGGAAATGCTTATGGGAACTGTCAAGATGGGTGTGATTGGCTGTGGTGCCATTGCCCAAGTTCACCACATGCCCAATTTGTCTGACCTGCCTGATTTGTTTGAGGTCACGGCAGTCTGCGACGTCTCGCGCGGGGCAGCCGAGTATGTGGCGAAGAAGTTCCATGTGCCGCAAGCGTTTACCGATTACAGGGAACTGCTCGCCGCCGATGTAGATGCGGTGCTGCTTTGCCACAGCGACCCAAAGACACAGGTCGCTGTCGATGCCTTTGGCGCAGGCAAGCATGTCTTTATTGAGAAGCCAATGTGCTTTTCGCGCCAGGAGGCTGACCGCATTATTGCGGCTCATGAGCAGGCGGGAACGGTGGGGCAGGTGGGGTATATGAAGGTGTTTGACCCTGCCTATGAGGTCGCGCTGCGTGAAGTGCAGGCGATGGGCGACATTCGCTTTGTCCAGGTCAACCATTTGCACCCGGACAATGGGCTGCATGTGCGGCAGTTCGATGTGCGTAAGTTTGACGATATTCCGCAAGAGGCGATGGCGCAGGTGCAGGCCGCGCGCCAAGCAGCGGATCGTGAGGCGATTGGCGATGTGCCCAAATATGTAAGTATGGCCTTTCATCTCATGTCCGGCAGCATGATTCACGATCTCTATGGCATGCGCACGATGCTGGGCGTGCCGAGCAAGATCGTTAGTTCAGAGATTTGGCTGGATGGTCGGGCCGTAACGATGACGCTGGAGTACCCGAATGGCGCGCGCTGTGTGGCGAGTTGGGTGGACTTGCCCAACCTATGGGATTTCAAAGAGACGCTTGAGGTCTATGGCGACGACAAACGGGTGATTGTGGCCTATCCGACGGGCTTTTCACGCGGCATTCTTTCCACGGTGACGATCCAGGGGATTGACGAGCAGGGTATGACCTATCGCCAGGAACCGGCGATTGACTGGGAGAGCGCGTTTGTGCGCGAGATGCGCCATTTTCATGACTGTATTGTCAATGGGACAGCCTGCCGTACACCGGTCGAGTCGGCTAAGGCGGATATTGGCTTTATCATTGATGTGATTGAGAACTATAAAGAGCGGGTTTTGGCGACGAGTCGTTCGTGATGTGTGCAATTTTACCCTCCCGGAAGCTCGAAGCTTTCGGGAGGGGGATGGCTTAGCCTTCGGTCTGCAGGCGGGGGTTGCTGACTTCGTCGAAGCCGAGGTGAACGAGGTAGAGACATAAGAAGAGGATCATGAGGACTAGGACGGGCGTTAGCCACCACCACCAAAGGTTCTGCAAGATTGCGCCGTAGTTCAATGCCCAGTAGATCATCATGCCCAGCGTCATCTCTTGCTGTGGCCCCAAGCCGAGGATGGAGAGACCGGACTCGGCTAGCACTGCGGAGATGAAGGCATTGACAAAGTTGGCTCCCAACCAGGGGAGCATGTGAGGCATTAGCTCAAGCACGATAATCTCCATACCTACCATGCCCGACAGGCGCGCCACCTCCACAAAGCCGCGCTCCTTTAGGCTCAACACTTGTGCGCGCACTTGACGCGCAGGCCACGCCCACGCAAAAACACCGATGATAATCGCCATGGTGGTGACAGTGACACCGCGCACCAGGGCCGCGATCAAGATCAGAAACAGGAGCGAGGGTACGGAGAGGAAAACGTCAATCAAGACGCGTAATACCGTATCCAGCCAGCCGCCAAAATAGCCGCTGCTAAAGCCGATGAGCGCGCCCAATACTGTCCCAATCAAGGCCGCTAGCAATCCAATTTGAATGGAATTGGGAATTGCCTCCGACAATTGCACAGCCACGCTGCGGCCTAGTGTGTCACTGCCTAAGAGGAGATCTTGGCCTGGCGGCTGGCGTACCGGAAAGGCCCCTGTGCGGCGTGTGGCGGGCTCTACGAGGGAACTGGAGACGAGCGCAGCAATCAACAGCGTTAAAAAGAGGATGAGCCCTACGGTGAAGCGCCTGTTGCGGAACAGGCGCGCCAGAAAGCCGTGTTCTATCGGCGCGGCGCTGCTTGAAACGTCTTGAAGTGGAACGACAGCCATAGCTTAGTTTCCCGAAGATTGATAGCGAATGCGCGGGTCGATGAGCGGGTAGAGACTGTCGATGGCGAAATTGGCGATTGCCACGGAGAGGATGATGATGAGTACGCCACCCTGGATGACAGGAAAATCCAGCCCCTTGATTGAGTTGAAGATGACCCAGCCAATGCCGGGATAGGCAAAGATGACCTCGGTGATCAGTGCGCCGCCGACGACGTGACCGAAAGCAATCGCCAGCCCTGTGGTTTGAGGCAGGAGCGCGTTGCGAAAGGCATAGCCCCAGAGAATACGCCGCTCTTTGATGCCCATCGCTTCGGCGTTCATGATATAGTCTTCGCCCTTGAGCCCTGTGATCAGGCTGCGCATGCTCAGGAACCACCAGCCGAGCGAGACAAGCACGATGCTCAATGCGGGCAAGGCACCGTGGCGAATCACATCCAGAATGAAGGCTAGGTTCCAGCCTGGGCGCATACCGAGCGAATAGGCCCCCGAAAGCGGGAAAATGGGCCAGCGGTAGGCAAAGAGGAAGATCAGGATAATGGCTAGAATATAGTAGGGGGTTGTATAGAGCACCAGGGCAGTTGGCACGAGCACGCGCGATAATGCGGAGTTTTGCCCGCGCCAGCCTGCAATGGCACCCAAGATCGAGCCGAGGGCCCAGCTAACCAGTGTGGTCAAGGTAAGCAGCCCGATGGTCCACGGCAGCGCCGGGCGCAGCAGATCGGTCACATGGGACGGGAAGTTGCTGATGGAGTAGCCAAAATTGCCACGCAGCAACTCGCGTAGAAAGCTTATATACTGGCTCCAGAGGCTTTTGTCCAGCCCAAACATGCGCTCATATTCGGCGACAAGCTCGCTGGCTCCCCGGCTGCCGCCCATTTGCGCCATATTTTGTAGAACGGCGCTGAGTGGATTGCCTGGCACAAGGCGCGGCACGAAAAAGACCACAGTCACGGAGATAAAGACCGTGACCAGTAGTACTAGAAAGCGTTGGGCAAGAAATTTTAAGTAACCGCTCATCGTTGAATTGTATCTACACCACCGTCACCCTCTGTGGGTGACGGTGGTGCTCTATTGTAGTTATCTGTTGTAGAGACGAGACTGGACTACTTCACCGCTGTTGCTTGGGAAGCAGATTGGACACCGCCCACCCAATCGCCCGTGTCGGGGTCTGGGTAGCCGTTTAGCACGAGATTGAAGGTTGCCCACCAGCTTACAGGCATATTCCACGGATCCGCCGCAGAAGGCCAGCCTGTCCAGAAGCGGTTGTTGAAGGGCACCAGTGCTGGGGCCTGGACGAGAGGCACTACCGGCAGGTCGTCCAACCAGATTGCCATCGCCTGATGGTAGAGTTCGGTCATCGCTGCTTGGTCGTCGGGAGCGGTCGTCCCCATCTGATCCACAATGGCGTCGAACTCAGGATTCTGGTAGCGGAAGGAGTTGCGCTCGTACCAGGGCGCTTTCTCGCCTAGCGGCACATAATACTTGCTGTGGAAAAGCTCTAGGTTTTCGTAGATGTAGCCGGGACAGAAGGCTTGTACGGAGAGGGTCCAGTCGCCGCGCAAGATCGCGTCCTCACGAACGCCGCCGCTCATCGGCAGCACTTCGACGTTAAATCCAGCGGCGTTCAGTTGATCCGCCACGACAGTCGTCACCTTCATATCCTCAACGCCGTCGGCATTGCCTATGAAGGTCAGGTCAAGAGTCGCGCCATCGGCACTGGCCCACTTGCCGTCGGCGTTCTTGGTGTAGCCCTGTGCGGTCAGGATCTCGTCAGCGCCGGCTGTGTCGAAGGTGCTTGACGGATACTCCTCAAGCAAGTCACTGATTGCATCAAAGTAGGGCTGCAAGCCATCATAGAAAGGCCAGATTCCCCAGGAGGGGACGGTTGTGCCTTCGTAGGCCAAATTGACCAGCGCATCGCGGTCGATCGATTTGGCAAGCGCCCAGCGCATTTCCTTCTGATCCCACGGAGGCGTGGCATTTTGCACCATCAAACCGCGCGGGCAAGGGTCTAGCCAAGCATAGGGAGCGTCGGGAGTCCACGCCGCCACATTTGGATTGCGGCGAACCACTTCCTGGAAGGAGCCGAGCGAAAGGATACCGATATTGGGGGTGTCCAACTCGTCGGCAGCCAGGGCGAGCGCCACGTTGGTTTCTGGCCCGAGGTAGAGGAAGTTGATGGTCTGCGGCGCAGGCATATGACCAAAGACGGTATTGCCCCAGTAATCCTCGTCACGTACATAGGTGAGGCCGGTCTCTGTGGCATTGTCAAGCACATAGGGGCCGGTACCGATGGGATTGGAACTCTTGAAGGTCAGCGGGTCCTCGCCCTCCCAAATGTGCTGGGGCAAGATGGTGATGCCACCCCAGATGCCGACAGCCGGGAATGCCTCGCGGTTGAGGTGATAGCGGGGGTTCGAGGAGGTCAGGTTGAAGGTGACGGTCAGATCGTCGGCTGCTTCGACCGAAGCAACATTCTTCACCACCTCCGCAGCCCATGTCATCGCCGGATTAGATGCTAATAGGTTATAGGTGAAAACTACATCGGCGCTGGTGAATGGCTCGCCATCGCTCCAGGTGACACCATCGCGCAGGTGGACTGTGATCGCGGTGAAGTCGTCGTTGTACTCATAACTTTCCGCCAGCCAGGGGATATACTCGCCGGTCTGCAAGTTTTGGTAGAAGAAATATTCGTAGATGACCTGATGTAGGCCCGTATTGGAGCGGCTGACGCCAGGCGCATAAAGGTTCAGGTTTGTTGGGTCGGCGATGCGTCCGGGGATGGCGATGTTCAGCGTTTGCGCTCTTGCCGCATCGACAGGAGCACCAGGGACGGCACCTGTTGGTTGGCAGGCGGCGAGTACGAGCATTGTCAGGGCGAGCACGAACAGCATGGTTCGTATTCTGAATTTTTGCATGGGACGTCTCCTTGTTCCTCAGCTACCGCACACTTGTGTAAACGACCTATTTACGGTAAAGCACTTGAAAGTTGGGGATCATGGGGCCGCACTAGCGTTGCGTGGGTATCACCTCCTTGTCTGCCTGGTTGTCTGCTTGTTTGGTAGGCGCTTGTTGCTTTTGGAAAACAGTATCCATATCCTTCCAGGCCAATATGGGCTCGTTTTGGTAGAGATAACAGGTACCGGCCTGGTGTGGATGGATTTGATAGAGGGGGGGCTCGACCTTGAGGCAGGGCTCAAAGGCGTGGGGACAGCGGGGGGCAAAAGCGCAGCCCACGCCTGGCGTCGCCTGTGCGCCGAGGGGAGAGGGCTCCGGTTCGTCGCTCCAGGGGTGGTCTGGGTCGGGATGGGGGATGGAGCCAACCAAGAGTTGGGTGTAGGGATGCTGCGGCGATTTCACGACGCGCTCCACAGCGCCCACTTCTGCCACAACACCGCTGTAGAGTACGATAATGTCACTGCTGATCTGATAGGCAGTGGTCAGATCATGGGTGATGTAGATCAGCGAGATATCTAGCTCCTGGTTGAGACGGCGCAGCGTGTCTAAGACGGTGGCACGCAACGAGGCGTCAATCATCGAGACCGGTTCATCGGCGATAATCAGTTTGGGGCTTAGGAGCAAGGCCCGCGCAACCATCACGCGTTGGCGCTGGCCGCCGCTGAGTTGATGGGGATAGCGTCCTAGCGTCTCCTGGGGGCGCAGACCCACGCGGCCTAGAGCCTCCTGCATGAGCCGGAGGGCATCACTGCGGTTGTTTGCCAGGCCAAACTTGCGGATCGGCACTTCGAGCACGTGGTCAACGCGATAAAAAGAGTTGAAGACGCCAAAAGGGTCTTGAAAGACGGCCTGTACATCACGCCGGAATTGCAGCCTGTCGGCCTGGTTTAGCTCTCGCAGATCCTTGCCCTGATAGAGGATTGCCCCCGTACTCGGCTGTTCCAGGCCCAAGAGCAGGCGCGCCATCGTGCTTTTGCCGCTGCCGCTCTCGCCCACTACCGAAAGGATGGTCGGCTGTATGGGGTCTACAGTGAGTGAGAAGTTCTCCAAAGCGACTTTCTCTGTGCGCTGGACAATGCCAGAGCGAAAGACTTTGGTGACCTGCTTCGCCTCGAGTAGCGGCGCTGTCATGCGGCGATCTTCTCCTTCTCGTCCAGCAGGTGGCACGCGGCGCGATGGTGCGGCGCGGCCATCTGTAACTTTGGCACATCCACGCGGCAGCGGTCAAAGGCATAGGGGCAGCGGGGGTGAAAGACGCATCCTGGAGGTGGTGCCAAGAGATTGGGGGGCTGACCTGCGACACCGCCAGACATATCTCTTGAATCCAAGCTGGGCAGACTGTCCATGAGCAGTTGGGTATAGGGATGCTGCGGTTGGGCGAAGATTTGGCGTACCGGGCCCTCCTCAACCAATTTGCCTGCGTACATGACACCGACATGATCGGCAAATTGGGCCATCAGCCCCATGTCATGGCCGATCAGGATCACCGCCGAGCCAATGTCCTCTTGGACGCGGCGTAGTGTCTGCATGACGCGTCGTTGTACGACGACATCGAGGGCACTGGTCGGCTCATCGGCGATGATAACTTTGGGGCCGAGGCTAATGGCAATGGCGATGCAGACGCGCTGTTTCATGCCGCCACTTAACTGATGGGGATAGAGATTCGCCACGGTGGGCGGCAGACCTACGCGACCGAGGAGGGCCGCAATGCGCTGTTCGGACTCCTCTGAGGATAGCTCAATCTCGTGGTTGCGGAAGCCATCCTCCATCAGCGAGCGTACGCGCGTGACAGGGTTGAGCGAATTCATAGCGCCCTGGCTCACCAATGCGATATCAGCCAATCGCTTTTGTCGCATCTCCTCATCGCTGAGGCTCAACAGGTCCACGCCATCCAGCCGCACCGAACCGCTTTCGATTTGTCCAGGAGGACGAATCAGGCGCAGCAGCGATAACGCAATGGTTGATTTGCCGGAGCCGGATTCCCCAATCAGACCAAAGCGTTGGCCTGGATGGAGCGTAAAGCTGACCTCGTCAACGGCCTTGACGGGACCGCGAGGCGTATGGTAGTACGTGCTTAGATCACGAACTTCCAGAATGGGTTGCATGGCGCATCGTATAGAGTAAGCTATTTGGGAGACTGTGGCTGATATTGACTTCGACCACAGTGTACTAGCGCATGTGGATTGCTGTCAAACGACATTTAAGAGGGGCCGGTGTGATTGTGACCTCTCTAGATGGTCTCTATAGATTACAGACATAGGTTACAATGCAGATGGACAGTTTTAATCTATTCTCCCCGTCGATTCACCTGGAATCGATTTCAGGTGAATTGATTCATGTAGAGAGGAAGCGACAGACATGGCGCGCTTGACCGTTTCTGCAAGCCAGGATTATCTTCTGATGGATGGTAGACCTTTCTTTTATCTCGCCGATACAGCCTGGATGGCCTTCGCCAATCTGCCGCTGGGTGATTGGCCGCGCTATTTGGCCTATCGCAAGCAGCAAGGCTTTACGGCTTTGCAGATCAGTATCCTGCCCGTGACCCACGATACCAGCATGTCGCCGGATAATGTCGCTCCATTTCTGAATGATGCAAACGGCAACTGGGACTTCAATGCCTACAATGATGCCTATTTTGATAAGGCCGAGCGCATGGTTGCGATGGCTGTTGAGCAGGGTTTTGTGCCGGTGCTTGGCGTGTTGTGGGCCAACTATGTGCCGGGTACCCGCTTCTCGCAGAAAAGCCCGGTTGCCTCGGCGATGCCGCTGGACGCGGTGATTGCGTACGCCACCTATGCGGCAAAGCGTTTCAAGCAGTACAAGCCGGCTTTCTTTATCAGCGGTGATACGTCGTTTGATTCGCCCGATGAGGAACGCTATTACATGGCCGCGCTGCAAGCGGTCAAGACGGTCTGCCCTGATGCGCTGATTACGATGCATTTGAGCCCGCGGGCGGATCTGTCGCGTGACTTTGTTGACGCAGTTGATTTTTATATGTACCAGTCAGGTCATGGCGCTAACCGTCAGGATCAGCCTTATTTATTGGCAGAGAAGTTTGCAGCCTATCCAGTGAAACGGCCTGTTGTCAACAGCGAACCGCCCTATGAGGGGCATGGTCGCGTGGGTACACAGACACGGTTTAACGCGTTTGACGTTCGCAAGGCAACTTGGCAAAGCCTTCTAAGTGGGGCGAAGATGGGCGTAACGTATGGCGCACACGGGATTTGGATGTTTCACCGCCGGGGAATGAGGTTCCTCAATGTCCTACATTCCTTTGAACCCTATGAATGGGATCAAGCCCTGACTTTGGAGGGTGCTTGGGATGTCGGCTTTGCGAAGTGGCTCTTTGAGAGATACAACTTTTTTGATCTTGATCCAGCCAAGATTGTGTTGAACGAGGACAATGAAATTCGCGCCGCTGCCAATCCTGAGCGAAGCCAGGTGGCGATCTACTCTCCATACAGTTTTGATGTCGATGTCGATCTTGACCTCACAGGCTATCGTTGCGTGCAAATTGATCTTGGATCGCGGCGTGTCCTGACGCCGGAAGTCGAGACGGGCGCACGCTCCCGCATTCGTATGCACAGTCTGAACGGGGATAGCTTGTTTGTTGCTGAGAAAAGGTAGCCGGCGCGATTTGGTTGTGCAGCGGCTGCTAAAGTAGGGAGCCTGCGAGCGGTGTGGTAGCATTGAACTTGGTCAGCGGAGCTGTGAATCATGAGCGGTTCCGCTGAACCTTATTGGTCAGATAAGCCGGTCAGAAGTGCCGGTCAGAAGATTAGCTGCTCGCGCCTACATCCCTTCCCGCAGATAGACTTGTTATGCAAAGTGAACCAACCACTGTAGAAAAGTTGCGTGGCTTGCCGTGGAGCGTTGCCACCAATGCTGTCAATGCGGTGTTTTCCCAATTCACCTTCTTCGGTTCTGTCTTTGTGCTTTTTCTCAATTCGGTGGGACTGACAAAGACTGAGATCGGGTTTATCCTCTCGTTGATCCCTTTTTCTGCGATTCTGGCCCCGCTTGTCGCGCCTTTTGCCGAACGGCATGGCTACAAACGCATTTTTGTTATTTTCTACGCGGCGCGCAAAACCATCACCGCGCTCTTATTGCTTACCCCCTGGGTGTATGGGCTGTATGGCACGCGCGGCGTTTTTTTGTACATTGCTGTCGTGGTTGCGCTCTTTGCGACAGTGCGCACGATCTCGGAGACTGCCTACTACCCGTGGGTTATCGAGTTTGTGCCGAACTCGGTGCGTGGCAAGTATTCGGCGATGAGCAACATTTTTACGGCTTTGACCGGCTTTGTGGCGGTATGGGTGGCGGGCCAGATTCTGGGGCATCTTGAGGGGTCAACCGGATTCATGATCCTTTTCGCCATCGGCGCGATTTCGGGCTATATATCGGTCTGGGCTTCAACCTTTATCCCAGGCGGCAAATCCTCTGCCGGTGAGGGCAAACGCAACTTAACCAATGCGCTTAAAGATAGCGATTTCCGGCGCTATTTGGTCGGCGTGGGGTTGGTGACGTTAGGAACCGTACCCATTGCGGCGTTTTTGCCACTTTTTATGGAGGAACTGGGCGGGCTTAGCTCAGCCAATGTTGTACAGGTGCAGATGGGCAACTTATTGGGGATGCTGCTCTCCAGCTACTTGTGGGGCTGGGCGGCGGATCGGTTCGGCAGCAAGCCGGTGATGCAGGTGGGCGGATGGCTGCTGGTTCTGCTGCCTGTGCTTTGGTGGCTGGTGCCGCGCATGAGTTCCTTTACGTTGGGCGTGGCGCTCTGTGTGGCATTTCTACAGGGTATGTCAACGCTGGGATGGGGGATTGGCGCGGGGCGATTGCTCTACGTGAGCATCGTTCCAGTTGAAATGAAGTTGGACTATATGGCGGTCTATTTCGCCTTCGTTGGGATTGTCGCCGGATGCAGCCAATTTGTTGGGGGGGCCATCCTCGATGCGGCGCATGGGCTTTCGGGCAGCTATTGGGGGATCGAACTCAACCCCTACGTTCCCCTATTTCTCCTTGCTATCCTTCTGCCATTGGTGGCAATCCTGTTGTTTCGCAGCGTGCATGGGGATAGCTCTGTCTCCACCATGCAATTTGCCGGGATCTTTCTGCGCGGCAACCCGATCTTGGCGATGGGGTCGATGATACGCTTTTATCGGGCCAAAGATGAGGAAGACGCGGTGGCTGTCACCGATAGGATGGGGCAGATCCGCAGCCGGCTGACGGTGGATGAACTGCTGGACGCGCTGGCAGACCCACGCTTTAATGTCCGTTTCGAGGCAATTCTCGCCATCGCCAGGATGCCCGCCGATCCACGGCTGACGGACGCGCTTGTGCAGATTTTGCAGAGCAAGTCACCTGCGTTGAGCGTGGTTGCAGCGTGGGCGATGGGGCGCATGGGTGCGCGGGACGCTGTGCCGTCCTTGCGCGGGGCGCTGGACTCACGCTACCGCTCGGTGCAGGGCTACAGTGCGCGCGCACTGGCAACGTTGGGCGATGTGGAGAGCGCGCCAGAACTGCTGGCGCGCTTGGCGCACGAGGAGGACGATGGGCTGCGGCTGGCCTATGCCTCTGCACTGGGCAAATTGAGGATAGAGGAGGCGCTGCCCACGCTGCTGGCGCGTCTCTGTGCCTGTGACGACGAGTCGATCTGTGCAGAACTGGCGCTGGCAGTGGCACGCCTGATTGGGAATGAGCGCAGCTATATCCAATTGGCGCGTGCCATGCGCAGCCAGCCGGGAACGACTTTCGCACAGACGCTTGCCGCCGCGCGCCGTCACTTCGTGCGCGCGCGGCGGCGCGGTGAGGCGATCACATCAGGACTCCAGGCCATCGAAGACGATTTTGCGCGCGAACAATTGGATCACGCGGCGCGGTCGCTTGGTGCGTGGATGGAGCATCTACCCGCGGGCTGGTATCGCAGTGCAGCGGATGCGGTCATTCGTGAGGTTGCCTCGCAGCTTCAGCGACTTGGTTATGCACGACCTGAGTATGTGCTGCTTGCATTGCACACATTGACCGAAGGTCTTGCGGATTAGGTTAAAGACCAGGATACCAGGCGCGGGCGCTCTCGACATAAAACTGATCGAGGATAGCGGGTGGGAGTGCAAGCCCTGTGGTCGCGCGATCACGCACTGTCATCTCCTGACCCCGGTCAAAAAAGGCGAAGTGTGTCTCATATCCGGCACGCAAGCGGCTGAGGGCTGCATTTCGCTCCTCTGGTGACATGGCGGAGGGCCGTTGGCGCATCACCACGTCAGTACCAAAGAGGATACGGTCGGGGTAGCGCATGAAAAAGTTGCGGACTTTAGCGGTCGGCTGGATGGCGAGATCGATCAGGCGGGCTGAGATGTCCACGGCAAAGTTTGGGTATTTGTCGAGGCGAGCCGCCACCTCATCGACATCGTATTCCAAGCTGCCCAGGTGAGCGCCCACGACGCGCAGCGTTGGGTGCTTGGCGATTAAATTGTCTCGCGCCGTGATCAACTGTGCGTGGCTGGGATATTCGGGCCGGTTGTACATATGCCATTGGGGATTGTCCCGGTAGTAGCCCATGTGTGGGTTGTCGCCAACGAGGGGCTGCCAGCAAGCGATTGGCTCGGCGATGTGCGTGAGCAGCGTGCGGTTGCGTGCGGCTACATGCTCGTAGATTGGGTCAAAGATAGGATCGTCGGGCATAAGGAAGGAGCCATCGGCATTGCGTACTTCCATGCCCACATTCTTCCAGACTTTGCAGGCAATCGCGCCGTTGGCGAAGTCGGCGTCCAGCGCGGCAATAGCCTCATCCTGCCAGGTGGCGCTGACAAAGTCGGGATTCGTCAGATCGGGCAGCGTAAAGCTCGTACACCATGCAAAGCGGTCGGGGTGCTGTGATGCCATAACCTGGTAGAGACTCGCCTGATCCCGCCAGTCCACCTGCGGGTCTTTGACAAAACAGATGTTGAGGAACTTCAGATTGTATTCTGCCAATAGGGCCAAGAAATCCGGATCGTCGTCGGCGTAGTGCATGTGGGCATCGATTATCATGGTTTATCTCCGATAAGGGGTTGATACGTGGATGCTGAATTTCCCATCAGCAGTTGAGCTTGGTAGGGTGGAGAAAAGCAAGTCAGATGCCATTCAGTATAGTGGTCTATGGAGGATTGCCCAAGCAATGAGCGGTGTGGTGTAGTTGGAAAGTTTTTATGCAGCCTGCGCTTTTGTGCCAATATCCGCAGCTTTAATCAATCTTAAGCATCTAGCCAGCAAGGAAGAATCATGAGTGATGGGATGACCCGAAGACCGAAAATAGCGGCCATTGTGACCGAATACCGCAAATTTTCCCACGGACAACACATTGTGGATCGCTTTCTGGAGGGGTATGGCTGGAACAGCCGCCATCACCGTCCCGAAATGGATGTGGTCTCGCTCTATGTCGATCAGGTTCCCGAAGGCGATTTGAGCCAAGATCGGGCGGCGCGATTTCCAACCATGAAGATCTATCCCACCATCGCGGATGCGCTGACGCTGGGTGGCGATGATTTGGTGGTGGATGGTGTTTTGCTGGTCGGTGAGCATGGTGATTACCCCAGGAATGAGAAGGGGCAGCGGCTGTACCCACGCTATGAGATGTACAAACAGATTGTGTCGGTCTACCGGACGACGGGCAAAAGCGCACCGATCTTCAATGACAAGCACTTATCGTGGAAATGGGCGTGGGCGAAAGAGATGTACGACACGGCGCAGGATATGGGCTTTGCGCTGATGGCGGGTTCGTCGCTGCCTGTGACGTGGCGTACTCCTTCGGTAGAGTTTCCAGAGGGCGCAGTGCCGACCGAGGCGTTGTGCGTGGCCTATGGTGGCGTGGACAGCTATGATTATCATGCGCTGGAGACTACGCAGTGTATGGTGGAGCGTCGCCCTGGGGGTGAGCAGGGGGTGAAGTGGCTGCAAGCCTATAAGGGAGATCAGTTTTGGGAGGCGCATCATGCAGGTGTCTGGTCGCGCGAACTGTTTGAGGCGGCGTTGAGCCGCAGCCATACGTTGGCCCCCTCACGCCCTGGCTTTAACAACATCTTCCCGACGCTGGACGAGATGAAGGAGATGGTGAAAGAGCCGATTGCCTACAGCTATGAGCATGTGGATGGCCTGCGGAGTACCATGATTCTGCTGAACGGTTTGGTGCAGGATTTCAACTTTGCGGCGACCTTGCAGGGGTGGGATGAGCCATTCTCGACGCAGATGTATCTGCCGATGCCACCGGCACGCACGACGTTGGCGAATTTCTTCTCTCCGTTGGTCAACAATATCGAGCAACTGTTTCTGACCGGGAAATCGCCTTATCCGGTGGAGCGTACCCTGTTGACAGGCGGGCTGGTGGAGGCAGGGGTCGATAGCCTGTTCCAAGAGCAAGCGCGCGTGGAGACACCTCACCTTGCCGCAGTGCGCTATCCAGCGCCGACAACCTCGACCTATTGGCGCACCTAAAGAGCGCTTGGCTACTTGGCTTCTATCCGCAATCAGATCAGAGCAGAAATAGAAATGGTACAACAATCCATGAACAGTAAATCTACACCGGGCAATGCTGCACCGCTGCGGGTGGCAGTCATTGCTTCGATCTATCGCTATCGTTCGCATGCCCAACATTTCTGTGACCGGCTGTTGGTGGGTTATCCGCACGCCGGACGCTGGCACCGGCCCAACATGGAGATTGTCTCGCTCTACGTTGACCAACGCCCCTCGAATGACCAGAGTGTTGACCGGGCGCGCGAGTTTGGTTTTGAGGTTTATCCGACCGTGAGCGAGGCACTGCGCTGCGGGGGCGACCAGTTGGCGGTCGATGCTGTGATGATTGTGTGCGAACACGGCGACTATCCGCGCAACGAGAAGGGGCAGATCCTTTATCCGCGCTATGAGTTCTTTAAGGAGTGTGTGAAGGTTTTTGAGGAAGATGGGCGCGCGGTTCCGGTCTATAACGACAAGCATCTCTCCTACAGTTTCAGCAAGGCGCAAGAGATGGTGGCAGACTCGCACCGGTTGGGCTTCCCTTTCCTGGCAGGTTCGTCGCTGCCGGTGACGTGGCGGCTGCCGGATGTGGATGTGCCTTTGGGGGCCGAAATCGAGGACGCGCTGATGGTCGGCGTAGGGGGATCGGACCCGATGGACTATCACGCGCTGGAAGCGATGCAGTGCATGTTGGAACGGCGCAAGGGCGGCGAGACAGGCGTGGTCGCGGTGCAGTTGATTGAGGGAGATGATGTGTGGGCTGCGGGCGATGCGGGGCGATGGTCCTGGCGTTTGCTTGAGGCGGCGCTGTCGCGCAGTGATTCGCCGCGGGGGCTGACAGAGACGGATGGGCGTACACAGGATTTGATCGGCACAGGGGAACTGAAGCGTCTTGTAGAGAAACCGGCAGCCTATTTTATCGAGTATGCCGATGGGTTGCGGGCGACATTGCTGATGCTCAACGGCGCGCTTAAGGACTTTTGCTTTGCGGCAAAATTGCGTGGAGAGGAAACACCTCTTTCGACGCAGTTTCTCTTAACCCCTGGAGAGAATGTCACCTATTCGGCCTGCTTGGTTGCCAAGATTGAGGAGATGATCGTGACGGGCCGCGCGCCGTTTCCGGTGGAACGGACGATGATCGTGAGTGGGATGTTGGAGGCGTGCCTGACCTCACGCGTGCAGGGTTCTGCGCGGCTGGAGACGCCACAGCTTCGCGTAGGGTATCAGCCGCCGGAGAAGTCACAGCATATGCAGGTGTAGCGGATTGGTGATCCTGTACACGTAATGCACCCTTCTCGGAAGCTCTGAGCTTCCGAGAAGGGTTACAGCGTTAGTGGACTTGTTTGCGACGGAAAAGCAGCCAGAGCGTTAGGAATAGAACGGCTAGAGAGATCAGCAGCCCAGTCCATTCGGGGGAACCTTCGCGGTAGGTGACCTCTAGCGTGTAGGGGCCTCCTGCGGGGAGTTGGATCTGTTGAAGCCCGTCGGCAGTGGCGATGATGGGCACCGGTTGGCTGGAGATCTGCGCGCGCCAGAGAGGATAGTGTGCCATCTTGAGCAGCAGTGTGGCCCCGGCGGAGCTTTGATCAATTTGGATGACCCAACGGAGCGGCGCGCGTTCGCTGAGATGCGCTGTCGCTCCTTGCGCTTCGAACCAACTGCCCTCTGTGTTGGCTAGATGGTAGATGGAAAAATAGTCGTTGTGCCAATAGGGCGAGAAATGGGGTGACGAGTTTAGGCGTTCACGCGCTTTCAGATCGTTGACTCCAGCCACGATGGTCGTGACGTTGAGGCGGCGCAGGTTGGTTGCTAACTCATCGTCGGAAATTTCGTCCCACTGTTTGCCAAAGACCTGCTGGTTGTCGCCACCCTCAACCTGTGCGGGTAAAAGTCCGGCGCGTGGATCACCGACCCACAGCCAACGCGCGATGGGTGACCAGTGGGAAAAGGTGCCGCCTATGATTTCGCGCCCGATGAGATAGGGTGTCATGCTGTTGAAGGTCGTCGGCGTGATCGAGCCATCTTGATTGGTCAAGAATAGGTAATTGGGGACGAAGTAGATGCGACCGGACGTGGAGTCAGCGGATAGAGCTTCCCAATAGCCGTCGAATGCAGGATGTTGGAGAAGTCCTGCCTGATGCGAGGAGAGTGGAACCTCGATGGTTGTGCGTAGATCGGGCCATGCCTGTTCGATGTAGGGAGTCAAGGTGACGACCACGATGGTGGAGCAGATGAGCGCCAGCCAGGGGATGCGCCATAGAAAGTGTGAGGTGACTGCGCCCACGGCGCAGCCCACAAGAAGAATGAGGGCAAGATAGTATTCGGCAATAAAGCGGATAGGGTCGAGGACCGTGATATTGAGGCGGGCAACGAGGACACGGTCATTGAAATAGATGCCTGCAACCAGCAGTGGCGCGAGAATCGCCAGTGTCGCCACGGTTCCTTCGACGCGTGGATGGCGTTGTGCCAACAACATCAAGGCCATGAGCGCTGCAAACCAGAGCCACTCGATGCGGCCTGCATCGAACCAGGTGATTACCTGGTCGGGGGTGGCGCGGACGAGGGCAGCGGCATAGGGCGTGTAACGCACCAGCAGTGGCACGACCCACCAGCATACCAGCCCAACAGCCAACAGAAGCCAACTGGCTAACCAAAGCGCTTGCCTGCCCAGCGACGCCAACAGGGTCGCGGCGTTTGGCTGTCTCCAGTTTTGGCGCAGCAGGGCATAGAGCGTGATTGCCACGACAAGGGCGGGTGCATGAAAGGGGTGGAGCAGGAGGAGAAAGGACAAGAGCAGCGCCGCAATGGCAAGGCGACGGAAAGTAGGCATCTCGACAAGCCGCCAGCCGGAGAGCAGAACGAGCGGCGCGAAACCAAAGGCCAGCCGCTCACCCATGAGGCCAATCACGACCCCATCAATGCCGCCCCACATGGGCTTTAGCGAAATGGCTAGAAAGGCCGCGGCAAGCCCTGCCAGGGTGCTGGGGAGTTGCCCTAGCGGGGACAAGGTAATCCGCAAGAAGGCATAACAGGTGAATAGGGGCAAGCAAAAGGCCAGCGCAGGAATCAGGTTGTAGATCTGTTCAGGTGTGCGTTTCCCCAGTGTGAGATAATGGAGAAAAATACCCAGCAGCGTAGTGCCTGGGGGATAGAATTGGAGTTCTGGGTATCCTGCATACCAGGTTGGATTCCAACCGAGGATGCCCCAAAGCCAATGACCCGATTGGGGGATCGCGTGTGTCAGGGGATACCAAAAGCGCATGAATTGGCCCGGATGATCACCCCAGACGAAGAGCGTGTCGCGCAGAAATTGATGGGTGGTCGCCCACGCAATCACGATGAGAATCAGGACGACAGCGAAGTCAATGAGCAGGCTCGTGGACAGCCGCGCCATCCCGGCGTTCAGTAGATTCCTTCGAAGTTGCTGCGGAGGCGATTGGGGTCGTTTCGGTGCCGCTTCTACTTTGTATTCGGATTTATTCCCGGCGTTGTACATGCTTGTTATGACTTCATGTCCGAGCCGGCAATCGCCGGCTCGGTGCGCGTATGCGCTTTATTCGGGTAATTTCGTGCTATAGAGACATGCCACCAGGACAATACTATCAACAAGAGGGGACTTCACAGAAACGACGAGCGGGCTTGAATGAAGTGCCCGCTCGTCAACTGCAATGTGGCTATCTGTATGTCCTAAAAGAAGATCCGTTAGCTGCCAGAGGTGACAACTCGAGTCGGCTTTATCTTGCAGATGACACGTGTTTCCTTCTCTGCCTGTTCGGCAGGTGCCACAGAACCATAGTAGGTGGGTGAACCTGTGTAAAGCTTCGCCAGCGCTGCAATATGTTCAGCCGCGCCTTCTTCGGTCATTTCTTCGACCTCACCGCGGACTTCCACCCAACGGAAAGGATGGTTGGTGTCAATGGCAAGCAGCGATACCTTTGGGCGTTCGGCCATGTTGCGCGCCTTTTGACGGCCTAGAACAGTATTGACCAGGACATTTTCTCCGTCAAAGTCGGTCCAAACGACGGACGACTGAGGCTGATTATCGGGCATGAGTGTTGTAAGCACAGCAAAGACGGGACCCGTCAATAGGTCACGATGAGATTCGGGAATTGTAGCAGACATTCATTTCTCCTAGCGTGATCTTGCCATTTATATTTGAGAAACTATGTGAAGATAGTACCATGTCCACTGTCGTACGACAATATGGGGAGCTTACGTCAGTACCTGGTCGCTTTGCAGATGCGTCCTAGATCGGATAACATTGTGGCGACTTCCACAGGATGTTCTAGCAAGGGGCAATAGCGTTGGGTAAGCCGAACAGCCAGGGCCGATGGTACTGGAGGAGGGATAGGGGACACCTGCAACAACTGAAATGGTGTTGGGCGTTGGGGGCTACATTGCTCCTGGTCATTACTGGCGGTTGCAGCCGTGGCGACAGCCCAACACGTACGCCTTTTCCTACGTTCACACCTACCCCGCAGGGGGCAGCAGTGGCCTCGGATGCCGGTACGAGTATACCTGCCGCGCCGACTGCAACGCTCGTCGTGGCAATGCCCACGGCTACTGAAACGGCGACGGCTCTGCCGCCCACGCCTACGCTCACATCTGCCCCAACAGACACCCCTACGCCACAGCCAACACCCACACCGTCGCCCTTGCCAACCGTTGAGCCAACAGCGACGCTGACCCCTGTACCTTCGCCAACGCCCACGTTTACTTTTATTCTGGAAGCGGCAGAGAAACATCCTACGCAATCATTAGCCCCCAATGTCGTCCGTATTTTTCTTTTTGTGGCCGACCAAGAAGGATTTGGGCTAGAGGGTTACTCGCTGAATGTGCTTCACAATGGCGCAGAATTGGCGGTTGACCGGCTCTCCGCAGCAGGTCTGCCTGCTTTGACGCGTGGCGAACCAAGTCCCTATACGCGCTTTACGAATATGAATGTGATTTTTGTCGAGGCGCAAGCGGGGACGTGGCGAGTGCAACTGGTCGATGGCAATGGGGTTGCCGTGGGGCCGGCGGCTGAGTTTGAGCTTACTGCCGATGAGATTACGCGCGAGTTGTACGTACGCTATCAACAGCAGTAGAGCCGGTTGGCAGTCGAGTGCGGTTGGAGTTGATAACGTTTGATCGCGGTTTTTTGGAAAGGGGGATGACCTAGGGGTCGCCCTTTTTTGTTGGTACGAGCTGGGCTGCTGGAATGTCATAAGAAAACCCTCCCGGAGGCTCAGAAGCCTCCGGGAGGGTGGTGTGGTCAGTCTGTTTTGAGGTGCTATCTGTTAGTTCCAGTGGAAGACCCAACTGCCGTCCGGGTCTGGCTGGAAACGAAGCCAGAGGGGCAGGGATTGGTTGGCGTCGACATGCACAGTGGCATTGCTTGACAGGCCATTCCAGGGACTGCTGGCAGTGAAGGCAACGTCGCCAGGATAGACGATGATGCTGATTGACCCACCAGGCGCAAGATCATACTCGCTTGGGCCGTCCTGCGGGCGGAACCGTTGATCGATGGTGAAGCGCATTTCGTGCTGGAAACCATTGGTTACAACCAACACTGCCTGACCATCGGGGACTGTTGCTGATGGGCTTTCCGGCGTGGCTGTTTCCACAGGCGCTTCCACTGGTGGTGCAGCCGCCGCTTGGTCTGTGCTGCTGCCGTCGGTGGTGATGACCGCAGAGTCGGCAAGAGCAGGCTGCGGGGTGGGCGGGGGCGGCGCTTCCACCACAGGAAGGCTAGCAAGATCGCCGCTGCAATTGATAAAGCTTGGACTGTTGTTAATCCAACCGTTTTCAGCAACAGCGGGCGCAACCGTGAGCCACTGGTTATCGCTGCTGCGCCCGGTGACATTTACAGTCGCTGCCTCGGTGTCCGCTCGGACTTTACCGATAATGTCATATTGGAGGCCTGGCCCGCTGCGAACGTTGAGTGCCGGAACGACGACGCTACAGAGAATGTCGGCGGCGCTGCTCGCAACTTGGGCTGTGTCAGCTTCTTCGCCTTCACCTACGACGGGCCGCAGGTCGATAGTCGTGAGCGTGCTGCCCGCTTGAGAACCGGCCTTGTCGACCTCTACCATCGCATAATAGACCCCGGCGTCGAGTGTCTTGGGAGCCCATTCACAGGCGGATTGATTGTCTATTGTCTGGCAGCTACGCACGTAGAGAATGGCTGGAACGCCGGTTGCGACTGGGAACTCCAGGACTGTTGTCGGTGGAATCTCGAACACTTCGTCCTTAAAGACCAACGATTCGGTCTGCCCCGTACGATTTTGCACCCAAACTTGCCCAGTGGGAGGCGCACCCGCCTCACGCAACATGAGCTCGACTTGTGCTGCGCTGCCGGGGACTTCATAGATTTCGTAGAAACCATCCTGCTGGATCAAATAAGGGTCCCAAAAACAGCCGGCAGTGTCAACCGGTAGTGTGGCGGGACAGTTGAAAAGGTTCAGCACCGTTGAGGCGCGTGGCAGGGCGATCCCCTGAGATCGGCCTTCGGCCAACTCGTAAGTGGCTCCTTCGAGAAAGAAGCGGGCAGCAGTCTGGCTGCGGTTGGCGATGATGGTCCCTTCGAGCGGGGCCGTTGAGGTGAGGGCATCTGTGGTCGCTGTCACCGGTGCGGGTGTGGGCAGCGGCCCTGGAGTAGCGGATACCGTCGCCGTTCCCGTAATGAGCTGCACAGCGGGCGTCGTGATGCCTACCGTGGCAGAGATGTCCGCCGCGCGCGTTGGTAGTGGTGACGAACTCGTGGCAGTGCTGGTTGGCGAGGGCGTGGAGGTCGCCCCGGTAGTCTGTGCGTAAACGAAATTTGTACTTAACGAAGCAATGGCAAAGGCCAAAGCAAACAAGAGATACTTGAACAATCGACCCATTTCTTTTTATCATCCTGGCCGGTTCTGATGCAAGAAGCGATGTAGTTGGCCCGGCATATCATAAACTATCACACGAAAGTGCGTTGTAACCGTGACCGTAATAGGCCCTGGTCGCGCTGAACCATTAAGAACCATCCAGCGCAGTTACTGTTGATCTTACACCATTATGAGACCATTCGCTAACTCAATGGCCTACAGCATAAATACGCTTGCACTACGCAAAAACGATGCGCCCGCACCCGTCTCGATTGGACGATTCACCTACTGGAAATGTTCCAAAGTTTGCATAAGGCCCAGAAGCCCTGGCAACAAGAAAAGCGCAGACGTTGTTCGCTGCGCTCCCTCCTGGTGCTGATTTGAAAGTCTCTACAAGAGCGGAGACCGCACTTTTTGCCGGATCAGTCTTTACTTTGTCTCGCGGTATACGACATGCTTGCGCACGACCGGGTCGAACTTGCGGAGTTCCATCCGTCCAGTGTCGTTGCGGCGATTCTTTTCCGTCAGATACATGTGCGAGCTTTCGGTGCTGCGCATCTTAACCAGAACGCGCGGGCCTTTTTTAGCCATGAATACCCTCCTTTAGGTCCAAAAATGCTCATTGAGCATTTGCAGCCATCATTCAATTGTTTGTATCCCGCCAGTATAGTGCATCTGTTCTTTAAGATCAAATTATCGAGAGACTCAGGCACTATTCCGCGAAATACTTGCCTACAAGGGGGGAGAGGCGCGCCACGACTGCGGGATCGACGAGCCGCTTGTCTGAAATGATGGCATCGCGCAGGGTTGTGGCGTAGGGGGATGGACCTACATCGGCCAGGTCGCGAATGGCGTTGGCAACCGCTTGCTTGGCGACTTCGGCGTTATGCATGAGCACACGAATCACAGCATCGACCGTAACGGCTTCTTCGGTTTCGTGCCAAACGTCGTAGTCGGTGACATGAGCCATGACGGCATAGCTCATTTCTGCTTCGCGGGCAAGCTGAGCCTCTGGCGTCGTGGTCATGCCAATGATGTCCATGCCCCAACTGCGAAAGACGCGGCTTTCGGCTTTGGTGCTAAAGCGCGGGCCTTCGATGGTCACAAAGCCGCCGCCGTGGTGTACGCGGTTGCCAGTGGCTGCTGCCGCGCGCACACAATAGTCAGAAAGCAGCGGGCAGAAAGGATCCGCCAAGCCTATATGCACGACGAGCCCTTCGGTGCCGACTGACGGGTCGTCAAAAAATGAGAGCGCCCTGCCTGTGGTGCGATCAAAGAGCTGGTCGGGAATGACGATGTTGCCTGGATGAATATGTTCTTGGAGGCTGCCACAGGCGCTGACGCCAATCAAGTATTCGACGCCTAACAATTTGAAGCCGTAGATGTTGGCGCGTTGGTTGAGGCGAGAGGGGCTGATACGGTGGCCGCGCCCATGCCGGGCGAGGAAGGCGACACGCTGACCATGGATGGTGCCGACCATGTAGCTGTCGGAGGGGCTGCCAAAGGGGGTATCGAGGGTGATCTCTTCAACGTCGTGCAGTGCCTCCATTTGATAGACACCACTGCCCCCGATGACGCCAAAACGAATTGGTTCGGCCATTGGTTACTCGCTTTCCTGGGTATGTCTGGACTGTGGCGCGATCTAGCGCGGGAGGGACTCGGCTGGGATATTGGCAAGGAGTGGGTTGCGGGCATCGCGGTCAGATAAGATCGGATCGGTGACACCCCAGGGTACGGCCAAATCAGGATCATTCCAGGCGACGCCGAGTTCATCACCCCCATTGTAATAGTTGTCCACCAAATAGAGCAGGGTTGCTTGACTTTGGGCGTAGAAGCCATGCGCGACGCCTACAGGGATAAATAGGCCCGCGGGGGTTGCCGCATCGAGGTCAATGACTTCGACTGCCCGGTAGGTTGGGGAGGTAGGGCGTAGGTCGGCGAGCGCGACGCGAATGGTGCCTGCCTGGAGCTGCCAGTAGTCTACCTGATGGTGGTGATAGTGCAGCCCGCGCAAGACACCCGCCGCGCTTTGGCTGCGATTGCACTGGATAATGTCCCAGGTGCGTTCGGGAAACCACTCTTTGCGGAAGGTTTCCATGAATTCGCCGCGGGAATCGGCAAAGACTTGAAAGCAGACAAGACGTACGTCAAGAATATGGGTGGAAGGGATGATTTCTGGCACGATTAGGCGGGGATCGCTTCCTGTTGATTGGCGATTTGGCGAAGGGCTTCAATGACGCGCTGTACTGCGACTGATTTTAGCCGGTACGAAGCGCGGTTGGCGATGAGAACTTCCTGGCACTGCAAGATGGTGCGAATCTCAACCAAACCATTGGCGCGCAAGGTGCTGCCGGTTTGAACGAGATCGACGATCAGATCGGCAAGACCCACCAGGGGCGCTAGCTCGACCGAGCCTTTGAGTGTGATGATTTCGGCGTTGACCCCGCGCTGGCGAAAGAAATCAGCCGTGAGTTTGGGAAACGAGGTCGCCACGCGCATCTGACTTTCATAGCGTAGGGGGGTATCGGGCCGGTCTGCGGGGCCAGCGAGACTTAGGCGGCAATGACCGACAGGGAGGAGCAGCGGCTCATAGACATCGCGCCCTCCTTCGCGCAGGACATCCAAGCCACAGACACCAAGATCTGCTGCTCCATATTCCACGAAGGTGGCTACGTCCGCCGGTTTCGCCATGATGTAGCGGACGCGATGGTCATCGCTTTCTAAGATCAGCTTGCGCCCGCCATCTTTTGTCGGAAGGGGAATCCCTGCCTTGTCAAAATGGGCTAGGATGGCTTCTGTGTCGCGGCCTTTGGCGATGGCGATGACAAGCACGTCAGGCTCGGAGACCATACTGTTCCTCACTTTTTGCATTACTCTTTGCATCATTTTTTGCGTTGGCTGGCAGACTGGTGTCGCTGCTGAGTCGATCTCCTGCCGAGCCCTTAAACGAGTTCAAGGTGCGCGGCTGCGGGGCTGCCGATCTGGCGGCAGCGGCAATTGTGGCAGCTTCAGCATAGGGGACAAAGCGCGGTGTGGTGGGTTGGTCGGCGTTGAGTCCATAGACATCAAAGCCCTGCCCTGTCCAAATGGCGGCGAGAGGGACTGCGGCCTGCTGCGCGGTCTGCCATAGGACTTCGCCACGATGATCGGTCAGGCTGGGCTCATTCACAGGGGGCTCATCCAGACTGACGACGACGCGCAGCCCCTCGCTCCGCCACTCACTGACGAGGGCGAGCGCATCGGCGCTGTTTTCGCAGGCGATGAGAAGGTGCGGCGCAGCAGAGACAGCAATGTCGCCGGAGCCGGTGGTACGCTGGGCATTGAGTATGCGATCGATGCCCAGGGCAACGCCGACCGCAGGCTGCGGTGTGCCGAACGTGCCGACCAGGTTGTCATAACGTCCGCCACCGCCGAGGGGAAAGCCGACCCCTGGGACTAGGATCTCGAAGGAGATGCCGGTATAGTAGCCGAGGTTGTTAATTTCGGTCAGATCGAGATAGACCTGATCGGTGACGCCATACGCTTTTAGCACCTGGTAGATATCGCGCAGGTTTGCCAACGCCTTGTGCATCGCATAGTTGAGGCAGAGACGGTCGGCATGGGCGATGATGGCCTCAGCATTGGGGCCGCTGAGCAGGGGTAATTGTTCA
Source organism: Caldilineaceae bacterium (assembly GCA_020846635.1). GTDB lineage: Bacteria > Chloroflexota > Anaerolineae > Caldilineales > Caldilineaceae > QEUY01. Next base: position 206,861 of record JADLDO010000036.1, on the reverse strand, counting down.
ATGGTGTGGCGCTGCTGCGTGCGCAGGGGCGTGTCACGCAGGAAGTCCGCTAGCTCGGCGTCGCTGTTGCGGTCAATAGCGCGCTGGAGGTGGGCGCTTTGCTCTGGCGGCAGTTGCAGGTCTTGCAGCAAGCCATAAAAGTATTGGAGTTGTCCCAAGACCAGCTTGAAGTCACGCAGACCGGCGGCGCGCATCGCATGAATGGTCAGGGCGATGACTTCGGCATCTGCGGCAGGAGAAGCGGCTCCGACCAGTTCGAAGCCTGCTTGGGTAAACTCACGTTGGCGACCGGCCTGGGTTTCGGTGTGGCGAAAGACACTGCCTGCATAGCAGAAACGCTGCGGCATGGGGCGGTCGTGGAGACGGACGCCTACCAGGCGTGCCACCGGTATTGTCATGTCGGCGCGCAGCGTGAGCGTGCTGCCGTCCCGATCCAAAAAGCGGTAAAGCTCCGTTTGCAGCTTGGCGCTGGAGCGATGCAGGAAGGTGTCCGCATACTCAAACATGGGGGGAATGACATCTTGATAACCCCATGCGCGGAAGAGATCGAGCAGGGCCGATTCGAGAACGCGGCGCGCGTAGGCCTCGGCCCAGAAGTAATCGGCGACGCCACGGGGTATTTGTGCTTGAGCGCCGGTCTGGGACGCTGATGCTGCCATGCGGTTCTTCCTAATCGGCTCAACTATGCCGCTCTAGTAGGTTGTCAGAAACTGGCGACAAGTATATCATAGGGGATGCATGAGGCTGGAAAGCCGAAGTGCAACGCGCAGAATGATGTGCCAAAGTGTACACTCCCTTTTTGACTCTCGCAACGAATCCATTTCCTACAGCCATCGTATTTTTAAGTGTATTCCAAAGAGTCGATTGGGCATATCGCCTATGGAAAAGCTCCTATGAAAAGAGGTAGAAACCGTCATGTGTGGACGATTTACCCTGCATACATCCCCCGAACAGATTGCGGCACAATTTGATGTGGAGCAACCGCGGTTGGCGGATCGCTATAATATCGCGCCCACGCAACCGGTGGGCATTGTGCGGCTGGATCGTGAAGCGACCGGGCGCGAGTGGGCATTGGTGCATTGGGGATTGATTCCTTCGTGGGCCAAAGAGCCTAGTATTGGCGCGCGCATGATTAACGCACGCGGCGAAACTGTGGCGGAGAAGCCCTCATTTCGAGCGGCGATGCGGCGGCGGCGCTGTCTGTTGCCTGCCGATGGATTTTATGAATGGAAGCGCGAGGGGCGCGGCAAACAGCCCTACCACATTCGGATGCGCAGCCAAGAGCCCTTTGCCCTTGCCGGTTTGTGGGAGATATGGACGGCTCCCGATGGAAGCGAGATACAGAGCTGCACGATCATCACCACAGAGGCGAATGAGGTGACGTCACCCTTGCATGACCGGATGCCGGTCATCTTGAACCCGGAGGATTATGAGCAGTGGCTAGGCCAGGGCAAAGATGCCGATGCGAAGGAGATTGATCAACTCCGCCACCTGATCAGACCCTTCGACGCGGGGCTGATGGAGGTGTACCCTGTCAGCCCGAAGGTGAACAGTCCTCTCTATGATGGGCCAGATTGTATTGAACCGTTGCCGGGTCCCGCCAACTGATCTATTTAGTCTATTAGCACAGCGCATGTAAAAGTGCCGTCGACCGGAAGCGTTCTTCAGAAAACCTCCAAATCAGCACATGGGCTAGGAATTTTCCTAGCCCATGTGCCGTGTGAGTTGTTTAGGGCAAGCCAAGCAGGCACGAAATACAACGAGATCGCATTGAGAAGGAAGCAGGGCAATGAACGCATTTTTTGAGGTTTTTGATGTGTCCCTTTTGGCGACGGGCGCACTGATCATTTTGATCACAATGTTGGGGGCCTATCTGCGTTCTCGGCAACGTGACCCTTGTTTGAAAGCGTTTGAGCATTACCATGTGACCCTGGAGCGCATGGACGGCAAGGTGATTTGGGGCGAAATGGAGCTGGAGGCGACAGGGTTTGAGTTGCTCTATCGAGACTCTGTGCAGGACTCCAACCATGTCGAATCGAGCTATGTTGTCTATGGGCATGAGTTTGGCGAAATTCAGGCAGTGTACCGCTATGTTGATGATCTTTCGCCGGAAGATCTAGCGCAGCGCCAACAAGACCTTGAGCGTTATTTTCATCCGCGCCCGCTGGAGCGGCTAGGCCGAAGCACGAAGCACTTTTTTACGATGGCAGGCGATTCGCTGACAGAAGTGTTGGGCATGGTCATGGGGCGGCTGCGTAAACCAGCAGGCCGCTATATCGGCGAAGTCAGCGATGATCAGTTCAAGCGTTTTAGCACCGCCGTTGTTGGCAGCGTGGGGGCAGTCTATGATCCGCTCTTAGAGCGCTTTGTGGGCCACAAGGTCGTGGTTGAACTGCTTGAGGGTGACGTGTCGCATGAGCATGTTGCGGTCTTTAAGAACTATTCGCCTGACTTTTTTGAGCTGCTCGATGTGCAATATCCACAGCCGAGGGCGCTTCACCTCGATGGCGAAACGGATCAGACCGTGGGAAAGGGCATCACTGCGCGACGTGAGGGTAATACCTTGCATGTGATGAATCACAGCTCGCAGCCCGTGTTAATTATGAGTCTGCGTACGAGTGATGCCGATGACGCCGAAGAAGAGATGCTGAACGTTGTGGTGGATGGTGGCGAGACGATTGAACTTCACCCGGAACAATGTACAGACGAATCTTCATTGATTGTGCGCGTCGTCCGTGAACTGGATATGATCGTGCCGCGCACTCGCTGTGTCATCCGCCATCGCGCCGACAGGTATGAGCCGACTGTGATCCCTGAGATCATCTTCGATCTTGGGGTGATACTACGCGGTGACTCACGCGCGGATGCCAAAGAAATGCGTCTGCGCCGGCAACTCGAGGATTTGCCCCACTCTGCAATCTTGGCAAGCAACCTGGGAACTGTGCTGATGCAGCAGAAAAAGTATGTAGAGGCACAGAAATTCCTACAGCGGGCCTATGATGCGCGCTATTCGCTGCCCGATAATGGCCGGCGCGTACAGATGCTTCTACATGAGCTGCATCGACGTAACAGCAAGGGCCCGCAGCAATCCATGCAGATCGCCTCTGACGTGCAGCGTCATACGTTATATGTCAATGGGCGTGTAGATGGGCATGTAACTGGAGAAGTAGGAACGCGTGTCGATGTTGGCACGCGCACGCTTCCAGGATAATCCAGGCTCCAAACGAATCCATACGAAATAGAGCAAATGAAAAAGAGACGATCTCTGTGTTTGAGGTCGTCTCTTTTCTCTTGGAGCGGGCAACGGGACTCGAACCCGTGATAACAGCTTGGGAAGCTGTTGTGTTACCGCTACACCATGCCCGCAGCTATTCAGAATGATACAAGTATAGCCAGGTGGCCGCGTGCTGTCAAATGCACTTTTGCGTTTTACATCGCGTTTCACAGTGCGCTTGCATGAGGTCGGCCATAGAGGCGGAACATTCAAGGTTTCGTCTTCGTCCCACTGGCAGAGCGACGGGCGACAGCGTATGAAGAGCCTGTATAACATGACAAAGGGAGCGAGAGATGAAAAAGAACAGCGTGGTACTGCGGCGAACATGGATGATGATATGCCTCCTGGTTCTCGTGATATTGCCCGCGCCGGTGGCGGCGCAGCGTATCATCATTGATCCTCCTTTTCCGCCACCAGGCAGGCCCATTCCGCCTATGCCGAACATGGTTACGGTTGAAGAATATGTTGTGGAGGCGCGGGTCGAAGGGCCTGCGGCGACTGTGCATGTGACGCAGGTATTCCGTAATCAAACGGGGGGCATGGTGGAAGGACAGTTCATCTTTCCCCTGCCTGCCGACGCTGCGGTGAGCGATTTGCAGATGAAGGTGAATGGAACGGTTATGGAGGGCCGCGTGATGCCCGCTGATGAGGCGCGTGGTATCTATGAGGCCATTGTGCGGCAGCAGCGCGACCCCGCTTTGTTGCAGTTTATTGGTCAAGGATTATTCCAAACCAACGTATTTCCCATTCCGCCGGGTGAGTCGCGCGCTGTGCAGCTAAGTTATAGCCAGTTGGTCACGCAGGAGCAAGGTCTCTACCGCTTTCGCTATCCACTTGGCGCGGGGTTCAGTTCTATCGGTGAGCAAGGGGGGCTGCGGCTGCGTGTCGAACTGGTCGATCAGCCGGGCTTGCGCACGATCTACAGCCCGAATTGGGGAGCGAGCGTGCAGCGGACGGACGCGGATGGCGCTGAAGTGACCTTTACGGGAGCGGGGGGAAAAGCTGAATCATTCTTTGATGTCTACTGGGGAAGCGATGATAGTACGGTCGGCGCTAACCTCTTGAGCTATCAACCGGTTGAGGAAGATGGCTATTTTGCCCTGTTAGTTGCTCCGGGAATCGAGCAGGTCGACACTGATGTTGCGGAGCGTGATGTGGTGGTTGTGGTCGATGTCTCCGGTTCGATGGAAGGTGAGAAGATGCAACAGGCGCGTGATGCGGCCAAGTACATTGTGGATCACCTCAACCCCGGCGACCGTATCAACCTGGTTAGCTTTAGTACTGGTGTGCGGCTGTGGAGCGATCAGTTAGAGGAACTGACGCCAGAGCTGAACGCAGATGCCCACGAATGGATTGATCGCTTGGAGGCGGGTGGCTCCACGGACATTAACCGCGCGCTTTTGGAGGCTCTCGGTGTGATTGACGATCGCGAGGGGGCAAACGAAGGACGGCCCGTCTATCTGCTCTTTATGACCGATGGATTGCCAACACAGGGGGAGACAGATCCCTGGAAGATCATGGACAATGCGCGGTTGAATGCGCCACAAGGTGCTACGCTGCGGCTCTTTACCTTTGGGGTCGGCTATGATGTCAACACGATCCTGCTGGATACGCTGAGCAAGGAGATGGGTGGGCGCAGCAGCTATGTCCTGCCCGAAGAACGAATTGACGAAGCCGTGAGCGCATTTTATCAAGGGATTAGTACGCCTGTGTTGACCAATGTCAGCCTGGCGTTTGAAGGCGAGGCAGTGACGGACGAAATCTATCCTTTCCCGCTGCCCGATCTCTTTGCCGGAGAACAGTTGGTGGTGGTGGGGCGCTATCATGAGGGGGCAGCGGTGACGGTGCTGCTGCGTGGAGAGGTGAATGGGAGCAGGCAAGAATTTCGCTATGACGGAATGACGCTGCGTACAAGGGGCGGCGAGCCTTTTGTGGCGCGAATTTGGGCGACACGAAAGATCGGCGTGCTGATGGAGCAGATTCGACGCTCTGGGCCTGATCCTGAAGTGATTGACGCCATTGTCGAATTGAGCCTGCGCTATGGGATTGTGACCCCCTATACTGCGTATTTGGTGGAGGAGCCTGCGATGGCACAGGCACAAGCGATGCCCGTTGTCCCCGGTGTGGCACCGGCGGCACCTGGCGGCATGGGGGGTGGTGCGCCTGTCGAGTTGGCTCCGAGCGCGCAAGCATACGCATTTGACGCGGCGCAGGCTGCCGCAGCCATGCCCGCGAGCGGCGCTGAGGCTGTACGGGCGAGCGAGGCACAGAATTCGATGCAGATTGCGACCAGTGTGGAGAACACGGCCCAAGCGCAGTTTGTGGCGGGCAAGACATTTGTGCAGCAGGGATGGGTGAGCGGAGCCAATGGCGAGTCGCTGCCCTTCTGGGTGGACACGGCGTTTACCCAGTCGATGCAGTTGTTGTGGGTGGAATTTGCGAGCGACGCCTATTTCTCACTAGCCCAACAAGCTGGTATGGCAGAGTGGCTGGCAGTGGGGCAAGAAATGGTGATCGTGGTGAATGAAACGCAAGCGATACGTGTGACTACGAACGCGGAGGAGATAATGCGGCAGGGTGGTGTGCCTGTCTCGCCGTTAGCGACTCCGGCAGCGAGTCAGGAATCGGCCCCTGGTGCGGGTGCTGGGCGCGATGCGGGGGCGGAGGATGAGGCTCAGAACGCGTGGGATGCGTTCTGGTCGTGGCTGTGGGGGAATTAGTGGATGGTGTGGAAGTGACGGGTGTGTTGTAACCTTCCCGGAAGCGGCCCAGCGGGCTCCCCGCTTCCAGGAAGGTGTAGGCATGAGGGGCGAGTCGAAATGAGGCTGGCCCCTTTTTGTTTTCGCTTATTTGCCGTTCTTGCTACAACCGCCTTCGCCGCTGGGGCGAACGGAGGGTTTGGCGCGATCCACGATGCCTTTCCATGAATAGGGGTCGCGTCCGGCAATCATGACAATGTCGCGATAGTCGGCGGTTGCCATGTGCTCACCTTCGGCGGGCGCGCGCCAGGGGAGCAGCGACTCGGCGCTCATATAATGGTTGACGAGTACGCGGCGATAGCCACTTTTGGCGCGGTTGGGCAACGAGCGGTGCAGGAGATAGCCATTGAAAAAGACAATCGAACCAGCAGGGACTTCGACAGGAACCGCATCGTCATCGGTGTAGGGGAAGTAGATAGCCTCGCCTGTGCAATCGAAACGACGATCATTATGCTCGCGCTGGGGCCAGATGATGCCGTGTTTGTGTGAGCCAGGAATTACCCAGAGACAGCCATTCTCGACGGTGGCATCGTCCATTGCGATCCAACCCCCGGTCAGCGAACGGTCACGAGTGGGTATGAAGTATTCGTCTTGATGCCATGCCTGCCCCGGTTTGCCGGATGCCTTGATGAAGAGCATAGACTGCATGCATTTGACGTTGGGGCCGATAACTTTGGTCAGCACATCGACAATGGCGGGGTGTCCCAAGTAGTCGGACATGGTTTCCGAGATTTTGTGCGGGAAGTGGATGCAGAGGTAGCGGCGCAGAATATCGTCATCGGAGTCGTTTGGCTCGTTGGGAATCCAGCCGCGAATCTCGCCCAACTCGCCACGACAGACGCGTGTGGCCTCATCGCGCAGTTCTTGTAGTTCTTGCCCTGACAAGGCGTCACGGACGATGAGGTAGCCATTCTCCTGATAAAATGCCGCGTCCTCTGCCTGAATGGGCACAGTGCGGACAGGGTCGGGCATGGTCAAGGTTGTTGCAGACATGGTGAGCCTCCAGTGGCATAGAAAGCCGAAAGCACTTTTCAGGTGGGAATCGTCTGTTGCGATGCGTTGATCATAAACCTATTGCCGCCTGTAGACAAGCCGTACTACCTGTGTGCAGGCAACGCGCGCAGCACTTGGCGCGCGGTTTCTAGGGTGCGGTCGATGTCTTGTGTGGTGTGGGCGGCGCTGACATGGTTGCGTTTGATGGCAGTGGGCAGCATAAAGATGCCATGCTCGCACATGGTGCGCCGGAACCAGACATCGGCTTGCGTGTCGTTATGCAAGAGATCGGTGTAGCTTTCGACGGGGCCTGTGAAGAAGTAGGGGACAAAGACCGAACCAAAACGCACAACTTGCATGGGGATGCCCAACTCATCTGCGATGGTTTGCAGTCCCGTGGCGGCGCGCTCGGCCAGGTCGAAACAGTGGCGATGGACGCTGCCATCGGCAAGAATTTCAATGGTTGCCAGCGCGGCTGCCACGCCAACGGGATGGCCGTTATAGGTTCCGGCAAAGAAGATACCACCACCGGGGCCAAAGCGATCCATATATTGGGCACGACCTGCCAGGGCGGCAATTGGGTAGCCGTTTGCCATTGCTTTGGCAAAGGTACTCAGGTCGGGGGTGACTCCGGCAAGGCGTTGATAACCGCCCAGGTCGTGACGGAAGCCGGTGATGACTTCATCGAAAATGAGGAGCGCGCCGTGGTCGCTGCATAGCTGGCGCAGGGCTTGTAGAAATTCGGGGCGCGGGAGGACGCAACCAATGTTGTGCGGGATGACCTCGACCAGGATGGCGGCGATCTCATCCCCGCGCTGTTGGAGCAGATCAGAGATAGCTTCGACGTCGTTGAAGGGGAGGACAATCGTGTCTTCGACGACACCAGGGGACATACCTAGCGAGAGTAGATCGCGCTGGCCGATGCGGTCGGGAGGGCTGATCACGTTCATCAGCACGGCGTCATGCCAGCCGTGATAGGTTCCTTGAAACTTGACGATTTTGTTGCGTCCGGTGACGCCGCGGGCAAGACGCAGCGCGGCGTAGGTGGCTTCGGAACCGGAGTTGGTCAGCAGCACGCGTTCAGCAGAGGGGATGTAGTGATTGAGCGCTTCTGCCAGTTGGATCTCCGGCTCGGTGACGCCCACGCCTACGAGGTCCACCTTTTGCATGATCGCCTGCACAGCCGCGTTGACCTGTGGATGGTTGTGTCCGAGGATGATCGGGCCAAAGGCGGCATGATAGTCGAGATATTCTTTGCCGTCAGCGTCACGGATGTAAGCCCCGTGTGCTTCAGCGGCAACGAAAGGCCAGGGCAAAATACGATTGACGGAATTGACCCCGCCGGGAATCACCCGGCGGGCACGTTCTACAAGTTCGGCATTGCTCACTGTTTGGGTAAGCATCACTTCAACGCCTTTCTGGCAACGTGTTTATGGTTGCGCTGTTGCGCCTTGTGTAGTATCGACTGTGGGCACAATGCCTGGGCCTGGCAGAACCAGTGTGGGGATTGTGCCCTCTGGTGTGAAGATAATCTTGTCGGTCGGTTGCAGCGCGCTGGCGTTGGCCTGCACGATCTGGAGTTGGAGCAGGCCTGGATTCTCTGCATAGAGGGAGGCAAGGATGCTCTGAACGGCAACATCGGCTTTGGCTCGTTCGGCAGCAGCTAGTGCGCGTGCGGATTCAATTTCCAGGTCACGCTGTGCGCCCAGGAGTTCGTTGTTTTTCTCGGCAACAATGATCGCCTCTTCAGCCTCGACGCGCGCGAGTTCGTTGGCACGTTCCGCTTCGATCACGGCACGTTGGGCCACAATCTTTTCTTGTTCCAGCACGGCAAGAATTGTCTGTTGGCGCGACTCTTCTTGGATACGGCTCTGTTGGACGCGGATCTCGCCCTCTTGGCGGGCCTGCTCTGCCGAAGCCTCAGCCTCGGCCTTGAGTTTGTCCTGGGCTGCTTTCTCAGTTTGAAGGCGGCTCTGGACAATCTCGTCGAGGCGGGCCTGGACTTCGGGAGACAGAATGACTTCGGGAACCACAACGTTGTCAACGCGCAGACCATAATTGGCGGCAAGCTCGTTGAGTTCGTCGTCAATACAGTTACGCAGTTCGTCGCGGCCTGTGCCAATGACGTTGTCGTCAAAGTTGCGGTCGCCGACGCAGACCTTCATGGACTGGCGGGCACGATCTTCGATACGCACGCGCGCTGCTTCGTCGGAGAGGAATAGCGCGCTGTATTCACCCCATAATTGTACAATCTTGTCCTTGCCCTCAAGTCCTGGGCGGAAGACATCGCCGGTTACGACCACGCCGATCCGCTGTTTGTCTTTGGTGATCAGTTCGGCATCGCTGACGCTGAAGCCGACCGATTGGATAGAGACACGTTCCATGTCGACAAACAGACCCGCGTCACTGTAGACACCGGGGCCAACCACGTCTTTGATGCGTCCACTGACAAATTGGACGCCCACTTCGCTGGCAGAAACTCGTTCGAAAAAGTAGAAGAAGTTGCTGGAAAGGCTGAGTAGAAAGAGCAGCGCAACAAAGACTACAACCCCAATGACAATGGTACGGGTACTGATGTTGGGACGTTTAACACTCTGCATACAGGTTTGACCTCGTAAACCTAAAATAGTGGAAACTGGATAGTGAGTTGAAAGTCGACAAGCTGTTGGGATTGTAGGTCAACGTGTAACGGAGATTCCGACAAAATTCCGACATGGCTCCGACGCAAAGCAGACAAAAGTAGAATCAGCTTTTGTCCCATTCTATCGCATTGTACCGCGAGGGGGCGCAGGATGAAATATGGGCGAGGTAACTATGACAGTTGGTTTGGTTGTTTGCATAGATGGCGGCTAAAATGAGTGTTGCGGTTGCGCGGCGGCACGCTGGTCATTATCTTGATTTGAGCCTGTCGGCGCTTCTGCGTAACCTTCAACATAGGTGTGAAAAACGGGTGTAAAATAGAATGGATGCGCTGTCATGACAATACTCCGGCTGCCGAGCTTGGTCGATGCTCATGTCCATGTGCGTGAACCGGGCTATGAGCATAAGGAGGATTTTTATTCGGGGACGGTGGCGGCTTTGGCGGGCGGCGTGGTGACGATTTTGGATATGCCGAACACGGTGCCACCGACGGACACGCCAGCCCGATTGCTGGCTAAGGCGCGGCTTGCCCAGGCGAAAGTGGTGTGCGATGTGGGGCTTTTCGTGGGGGCGACGACAACGGAACTGGACGCGTATTTACCGGTGGCGCAGGCGGCTTGTGGGCTGAAGATTTATGTCAGCGATACCTTTGGGAGCCTGCGAATTGAAAGCCTCGATCTCTTGCATCGTTTTTTTCGGAGTTGGGCAGAGTGCGCGGCGGCGCATGGGGGATATCGCAGCCAGGGGATCGCCGAGGGTATTGGGCCGATTGCCGTTCACGCCGAAGAGTTGATGTTACCGGTCTGCCTGGCTTTGGCGAACTTGCATGGAACGCCGCTGCATGTGGTTCATGTGAGCCGCCGCAGCGAAATTGAGTTGATCCGCAAGGCGAAAGAGCAGGGCTATGCTGTCACATGCGAGGCGACACCGCACCATCTCTTTTTGACAGCGGAGGATGCCGCGCGGTTGGGGCCGCGTGGTGACATGCGCCCGCGCTTGGTGACAGCAGATGATGTGGCGGCTCTGTGGGAGAATATGGCCTATATTGACTTGATTGCCACGGACCATGCACCGCATACGCTGCAAGAGAAGCAGAGCCAGGAGGCGGCTCCGCCACCCGGTGTGCCAGGTGTGGAGACGCTGCTGCCGCTGCTGCTGACCGCGGTGCATGAGGAACGGTTGACTTTGGAGGATGTGGTAGAGCGTTGTGCCTTTGCTCCGCGCCGTATTTACGGGATTGACGAGCCGGAGGATAGCTACATTGAGGTTGATGTTGATGCTGAGTTTACGGTACGCGATGAAGCGATGCTGACGCGCGTGAAGTGGACTCCGTTTGCGGGTCGGCGGGTGAGGGGTAGGGTGGAGCGAGTGGTGCTGCGGGGGAATGAAGTCTTTGCCGATGGGCAACTTCTGGCTGCACCGGGCTCCGGCAGAGTGCTTTTTGGGGCAGCAGATGGAATATGAGACAAGCCGGCGGTAGAATCCGCCGGCTTTTTGAAGGGATGAAGGATGGATTATGAGCCACAGGGGGCGAAAATAGTGACTCCAAACAAGAATGTGGGCAACATGCCGGCGGATCACGCGCGTAACGGCTTTTATGGGCAAGACATCCTCAGCGTAAGCCAATTCGACAGGCAGAAGCTCGAATATATTTTTAAGGTTGCACACGAAATGCGGGTGCTGGTCGAACGATTTGGCAGTGCTGACCTGCTCCACGGCAAAATTCTGGCAAACCTGTTTTACGAACCCAGCACGCGCACAAGTTCCAGCTTTATGGCTGCGATGCTGCGCTTGGGGGGGCAAGTGATCCCGATCAACAATGTGCAGTATAGCTCGGTGACCAAAGGGGAGAGCCTGCCGGATACGATTCGGACGCTTGAGAGCTATTCGGATGTGATCGTGCTGCGCCATCCTGAGGTTGGCGCGGCAGCAACCGCCGCACATTATGCAGCCAATCCCATCATCAACGCGGGTGACGGCGTCGGCGAGCATCCCACACAGGCATTGTTGGATTTGTTTACCGTTGTCGAAAGTCTGGGCCGGATTGACAAACTTCGTGTGGCGATGGTGGGCGATCTGAAATATGGGCGTACTGTCCACAGTTTGACAAAACTGCTGGTGAACTATGAGGTGGAATTTGTCTTTGTAAGCCCTGAGATTCTTGCCATGCCCGAAGATGTGCTGAATGTCGTGCGCGAGCATGGTCACAGTTTTTCCGTGACGGATGATGTTAACCCGGTCATTGGCGAGGTGGATGTGTTGTATGTAACACGCGTGCAGAAGGAGCGCTTTACGGATTTGGCGCAGTATGATCGGGTGCGGGATCAATATGTAGTGGATGAAGCGCTGATGGAGAGGGCCAAGCGCGATATGATTGTGATGCACCCCTTACCGCGTATCAATGAAATCAGCTATGGTGTGGACGATGACCCGCGTGCCGCGTATTTCAAGCAGATGCGTAATGGTATGTATATCCGCATGGCGCTGTTAGCGGCTGTGCTTGGCAAAGCCTAGTTGGGGCGTGTAGAGAACGAGCGTCGGATTGTGGTTGAGGAAGTTTGGCGGCTGCATGCGCTGAGACGGAGCCGGTTTTGGCACTGGCGCGGGGTGGTGCTGGTGGGCTTTGCGCTGCTTGCAATTGGGCAGGCACGAATGGCTTTGGCACAGACGATGCCTTTCACCGATGACGAAATTGTTTACCTAGACCCGGATGGGGTGATCCGGGTATTTGACCCGCGCCCGCCGAGTGCAATGCTCTACGTGGATTGGGCTAGCCCGGACGGTGGCTGGCAGAACATTGCGCTGGGTGATTTCACGGGCGATGGGGATATGGAGATCGTGGCGATCCGACAGGAGGGCGAGGGAGGTCGCTTGACCCTGTTTGACCCTGTTGCCCAACATTTGCCCGATGATCGAGTGGAGCGAATCAATGATGTGCCGTGGGCAGTTCTCTACGATCTGCCCTTGCCGCGCCCACCGCTCCTGCTGGCTACGGGCGAATTTGATCTGAATCGGAACGGCAATGAGATTTTATACAGTTACACGCTGGAGAATGAGAGCGACCGCTTTGTCGTGTTGCGGCAGGCGGAGAGCGCAGGCACAGGAGAATCCTGGGAGGAACAGCGTAGTTGGGAGCTAGTGGGACGGTGGAGCGCTGTTGCAACAGGGAACGTTGATAATGAGGCGAACATCGATGAAGTGGGGCTGGTGAGCTTTGACCGCGGCGAATTGGCTGCCTTTCGCATCGAGCCGGAGGTAACACAATTCTTTAGCAATGTGAACCTGAATAATCGCTGGTCCAACGTTGCCTTTGGTCAATTTGTGCTGGGTGAAGGGCTGGAACTTGGGGCTGTGCGCGACGCTGATCTGCCGCTCGCGAGCGCGTGGGTCTTTCGCTACAATGGCACAACGATGGTAGACCAGTTTGCCGAGCGGCTCTCGCCCAGTCCGAATGTACTTTTTTTCGGTGACTTTGCCAATAATGGCGATGAAGAATTGGTTTTGCTGCGCCAGTTGCGCCCCGAACTTGGGCCGCGCCCGCGATTGGTGCTTCGTGACAACGCCAACAACGATTTCACCTCTGCACGCGAGGATTTGCTGGACGGTGATAATGAATATAAGGGCGGGGACGCCGGTGATGTTGATGGGGATGGCCGCGATGAAATTGTCATCATCCGCAACAACCGTATACGAATCTATACTGATCCCGCCGGGACGATGAACTACCAACTCATCGAACGGAATACCAATGGTCAGCATGTGAAAGTGGGCAACGTCGATGCGGACGGGCTGACGCGCACGCCCTACCTGGTGGCCTCGTCGAGCATTGTGAGCGATGTTTTGGCCCCAGGGGAAACAAGTAACATTGTGCATCGGGTGGCTGTGCAGGATGGCGGCAGGGGCACACAGGTTCCGTTCACGACCGTTGTGCAGGGCGCGGAAGGGTGGGCTACGGTCACGCCGTCGAGCGGTGTTACTTCAGCAACGCTGTCCATCACCTTTGATGCAAGCGGACTTCAGCCGGGTGTGTACAGCGGGCGAGTCGTTGTGGATGCTCAGCCAGCGGGTGTGCAGAACGATCCATTTGCGATTGATTTGGAGCTGACGGTAGAGTCGGTGGTTGCGATTTCCCCTGCACGATTGCGATTTTTCTATTACCGCTGCGAGGAACCTCCTCCCTCCACGGATGCGGTCGTTGCGTTTTCCGCGCCGGGCGCGTATGCGTTTACAGCCGAGATCGAAGGGAATCCTGCATGGGTGACGGCGAGTCCAACGGATGGCACGCTGCCTGCGGAGATCACGGTTCGCCTTGACCCAGCTTTTCGCCCCGATGAGAATACCGATGCTGCCCTTGTGGTGACGGTGGATTTGCCCGGTTCGCCTGGCGTACGGCATCGGGTACCGATTGATCTGATTTGTGTGGATTATCGGGTTTTTGCGCCGATGATTGCGAATTGAGTGTCGTTATTCCCCACTTGTGATTTCAAGTTGACTGATATTAATAGATGGCTGCTGCCACGGTCGCCAGGGTAGGCGTGCGGGGATGGTTTTGCCGTCCGAGGTGCGCGTCAGTGAGAGCTGTAGCTGATAGATGCCTGGAGCCAGAGAGGGGGGCAGGGTATGGTCAACGCGTTGTATCAGGGGGTAGGCTGCGGGCCATTGGCTGCTGGGGTAATTTTCAGAGCCGAGGACGAAGTCCCATGTGGCGACGGGCTGCGCCTGTCCGCCTTTAGTGCCAGTGGTCAGTTGCAGGTGAGCCGTATAGTGGTCTGTATAGCTGCTGGGTCGTGGTCGCCATGTCCAGTTGGTGGTGAAAGATGAGCCGGGAGCAAGCGGGGTCGCGGGAGCTTCTGCTTGCACCAGGTCAATATAGTCGAATGTAGCCTGCGGCATTTGGGTATGTGGGACGGTGGCTGGGATGCGAATGGAAAGTTGACCGAGTGGCGTGGGGGATGGCAATGGGCTGCTGTCAGCCGCAAGCGCGGTGTAGGGGGCCAGCGTATCCGGTGCGTAGACCACAAGAGATAGAGTATAGTCGCCAGGCATGGTGCCTGCGGGAATGGGCAGCGCCAGCGATTGGGTGCTGCTGCCCGTTGGGTTGGCGATCACAGGTGTATCACTTTGGAGCAAGAATTGGTTGTGAGCATCGTATAGGCGCAGGCTTAGCGCGGGCGTCTGGGAGGGCGCGGTGATGCCCATCGTTTGCCATTCCAGGGTGACGTAGAGTGTTTCGCCTGCGGGAAGTGTGGCAGCGTGTGAAAGAGCATTCAGGTGCAATCCCGCATCTGGATAGGTGATGTCTGCGCTAGTTGCCTCTGTCAAGATCGCTTCTGTCGATGTGCGATAGCTCTCAAGGAGGAGAAAACCAGGGCCTGGGAAGGTTTGGCTGTAATCCTGCGTCGTGCGGTCATTGAGCCAGGTGCGGATCAGCGCGCCGGGATCGCTGACTGTATCGTAGAGACGATAATGCCAAAGGGTTGCATGGCTGGCGGCAAGTTGCGCCAGGGCGCTTGTGGTAGCATCTTGCGAGATCGCAAAGAAGTCGCTTTCCGGCAGTCCCCAGCCGAGGCTGCTTGGCCCTTCCACGCTGCCTGTGCGATATACAAGCGGCGCGGTCGTCGTTGATGATGGGAGCGCGGCTTGCTCGGTGATGCGGGGCATGCCGGCGATGGCTGGCGGACGCGAGGTGGCAGGTGATGGAAGCTCAGTGGGCCAGTAGAGGGCGATGGCGGTATAGACCCATCCGGCGTTGACGATGATGGCATCGCCGGGTCGCCATTGGCGCGCCAACGTCGCGACTGCGCTGCGGTGATCGTCGGCGGCATAGCGGGGGTTGGTCCACAATTGGTTTAGGGAGAGGCAGGCAATCACCCCTAGCAGCAGGAAAGTCAACGAAGCATGGGGCCAACGTGCGTGGGCAAGGGGCGCGCCGACCAATAAGGCAAAGAGGGGCGTGTAGGTGGCGAGATAGCGAACATGGTAGATTGAGGGGCCGATCAGGCTGACAAGGAGCAGGAGTGCCAGCGGGCCTAAAGAGAGCCAGAGCCATGTGATTCTGAGTCGTAACGAGATTGATTTCGTGTAGACAAGAAAAACTATGCACACAAGCAGCCCGATCAGCGCCCAGGGCCAGTTGATTTCGAAGGGCGGCGTGTGGGCGACCAGGAAGGAAGCAAAACCTTCATTTAGGGCCTTCGCCACTTCTGCACTGCTTTGCCAGGGGAGACGCCATGCAGGTACAGGTGGGGTGAGTGCCTGGCGTACAAAAATGGGCAACCAGGGCAGCCATCCAAGCAGGATGAGCAGTTGGAGCAGAAGCCAGGAACGCAAAGCACGCCATTCTCGTCCTATGCGGAGGATGATGGCGACATTGAGCACAACCAGCCAAAAAAGAAAATAGTAGAGCGTGTAGAGGCCCAGCAGCGCGGAGATGAGATAGAGCGCGGCCATCCGGGGCGGCAGTGTGATGCGGGAGTGGCGTTGTGTAGGGGCGAGCAGGAGTGATGAGACTGCCCAGAGGGTGAGCATGAGACAGCAGGCTCCGAGCGCGTACATGCGGACTTCTTGGGCAGACCAGACTTGAAAGGGTTGGAGCAGGGCAAAGGCCAATGCCCACCGCGCGGCAACGGTGCCAAAATAGCGGCGCGCCAGCGCGTAGGTTAAGGGGAGAATCGCCATTGCCAGGCAAAGGCTGGGCCAGGCGTAGAGAAATTCAAGGCCAAAGGCGACGGACGGGTTCGCCAGCAGTTTCCAGCCGTGGAGCAGCAGGTAGTAGGCGGGTGGATGGATGTCGCGGGCGGTGTGGGCAATGAGTTCGGGCAGTGGCTGGGCGGCTAGATAGGCGCTGACCGTCTCGTCATACCAGAGGGATCCGCTGCCCAGGTGAAAGAGGCGGAGCGCAAAGCCCACAAGGAGTAGAAGCAAGAGCCAAATGCGATCGGATGAACGATGCTGTGGGGAGATGGCGACCGCAGCGTGTGATGTGGGTGTGGCTGGCGAAGGCGCATAGCTGAGCATGGAGCGGATGCTAGCACAGAGCTTCATAGTGTGACAAAGTAGCATGGCAAAGTAGCATGGCAAAGTGACGTGACAATGTACCGCAACCTGGGCGGTATGCGTCGCGATCCACGGCTCTTTGGAAGATCAGCCGAACATAAGTACAATGTAGCGCGGTCCATGTGCCGGATGTGCATGGAGGATCTGCTTTTGCTGACAGTGCAATGAGCGGTGATCAAGAACATCTACCGGAATATGGCAACAACGAGTGTAAGTGAGTTCAAACCGAGAACGCGCACTCTGTTTCTTTCCCCCGTGTTACAGCGTTGGATGATGGCGGCGGCGGGTGTGCTTGCGATGTGGGCGCTTTGGCAAGGCACAGCGCGCAGCGTTGATGTACAAGTCGATGGGGTCGCCGTGACGGTCAGTACCCACCGGCGGCATGTGCGCGAGCTGATTCTCGATTTGGGTGTCAACTTGCATCCCAATGATCGTGTCACCCCTGCGCTGGATACACCGCTTCGCCAGGCAGAAGGAATTGTCTTGGAAAGAGCGCGCCCTGTACAGATTGTTGTAGATGGGCGCACCATCCAAAGCGCAAGTTGGGGGCCGACGCCGCGGGCACTCTTGACCGATGCCGGAGTGTTAGTCGATGCGTATGACAGCGTTGTCGTGGGCGATGTGCCGATGGGGCTGGACGATCCACTGCCGCCACGGGCGCAGGTGATTACCCTTTCGGAGTTCGCGCCTGTGCGACCGTGGGCACGCCGAGAGGCACAGCCGCTTCAGGTACGAGTGATTCGCGCGGTTCCCGTTGTAATCGATGATTTGGGACTGCCTTTTGTGATTCGCACGACGGCCCCAACGGTGGGGGAGGCACTGCGCCAAGCGCAGATTACGATTTACTTGGGGGATCGTGTGGTTCCCAGTTTGGGCAGTGAAGTCTCGACGGGGCTGCGGGTGACAATCCAGCGCAGTGTACCCGTAACTCTGGAGGCGGACGGACGTACTTTTAAGACACGCACGCGCGGGGATACGGTGGCAGACGCCTTATCCGCCATGCGCATTGGCGTTGCTGGACTGGATCGGGTCGAGCCTGTACTCGACACGGAACTCTACGAAAATATCCAAATTGATGTCACGCGCGTGCAGGAGGAGATCGAGGTCGCCGAGGAGATCGTTCCCTTTGAAACTGTGTATGTGGCAGACACCAACTTGGCGATTGATACGCAGCAGGTGGTGAATGATGGGGCCGAAGGGGTGACGCGCACACGGTATCGTGTGCGGTATGAGGATGCACAGGAAGTCTCACGGGTGCAGGAAGATCGATGGGTGGCGCAGGAGCCGGCGGCGCGGACAATCGCCTATGGGCAGCAGATCGTACCACAAACTGCCACGGTCGAAGGCAACCAGATTACCTATTGGCGGCACATTCGCATGTTGGCGTCTAGTTATAGCGCCGGGACAGCCGGGACCGCGCCCAGCGCGTCCAACTATGGGCGAACGCGCACAGGCGACGTGATGCGTCATGGCATTGTGGCTGTAGACCCAGCGGTGATCCCGCTGCACTCGCAGGTCTATGTCTCTGGCTATGGCATGGGTGACGCTTTGGACACAGGTAGCGCCATACGCGCTCGTCGCATCGACTTGGGGTATGACGACAGTAATTTGGTGTTATGGAACAAATGGGTGGATGTGTATCTGCTGTGGCCCCCTCCATCAGCGGGGCAAATCACCTGGGTACTGCCGAACTGGCCTCTACCGCCGCAATAGCCCTGGTTCATGCGCCCGGTGTCGTGGCGAAGGCTCGCGTTTTATTCTGCTGTGAATGCTTCTAACGATTTATCTTACCAACACTGCTAACCACAATGAACCAAACAGGACAATTCCGCCGTCGCCAGAGTTACCCAGCCATCGCACTACTCGCATTGCTCTTGGCAGGGTTTACCCTCCGCATCTGGAATTTGGATTTTGACCAGGGGTTGGGGACGCACCCCGACGAACGCAGCACAGTCTGTTCGATTGCGCCTTTGATTGGATGGCCTGCATCGTGGGATGAGTTCCGCGACCCGCAGCGCAGCCCGCTCAACCCGCTTTGGAACCGAATTGAGCAGAGGCCAACGAATTTCACCTATGGGCATTTCCCTTTGTATCTGGGGATTCTGACGGGGGAAGTGCTGCATGCTGCCGCGCCGCTTGCCGAACAGGTGGGTGTGCCATCGAGCGCAGCAGAGCGGATGGCACGCGCAGATCAGCCTTGTGGCGGCGTTGCTGTGGCTGGGCGGCTGCTGATTGCCCTGCTGGATACGCTGACCATTTGGCTGCTCTTTTTGCTGGGGCGGCGCAGCTTTGGCGTGGGCGCGGGGCTATTGGCCGCGGCGTTCTATACATTTACGGCACAAGCGATCCAACTCGCCCACTTTTTTGCGATGGACCCTGCAAGCACAACCTTTACAGTAATGGCTGTGCTGGGCGGGGTGATGATGGTGCAGGAGCGGAGGCTGCGGGCGGCGCTGCTGACCGGGATCGCCGCGGGGCTTGCGGTCGCCTCAAAATTTAGTGCGCTGCCGATCCTGGCAGTTCCCATAACGGCTGCGGTACTCTGGCTGGTGACGGCGCAACGGGAGCAGACTGGGCTGGGCGCGCGCAGCCAAGCGCGTGCATTAGGTGCGTTGGTCTTGGCCTTAGTGGTGATGGGTATCACCTTCTTTGTCGCGTCCCCTTATGCCGTGCTGGACTGGGAACGCTTTGTCAAGGCGACGCTTGTTGACCAGGGGCAGATGGTGCGCGGCGTTGCCGACTTTCCCTTTACCCGCCAGTACCGCAACACACTTCCGTACATTTATTTTATCCAACAGCAGATGCAATGGGGGCTGGGCTGGCCTCTGGGCATCTTGTCCTTGCTGGGCACGTTGGCGGCAGCGGTAGCGCTGGTGTGGACATTGGCGCGGCTGGTTGGGGCCTGGGTGCGCGGGCGGTTGGCCTCTTTGCAACTGAGCCAGAGTGAGGCGGCGAATGTTGTCATTTGGAGTTGGGTCGCGCCCTATTTTGGCATCACCGGGGCATTTCTTGCTAAGTTTAATCGCTACATGAGTCCTGTTTTACCCTTTGTCGTGCTTTTTGGGGCGGCGTTGCTGTGGCTGATTTGGCGATGGGGGATGGCGCGACGGGCAGCGTCACAGGAAGGGCGTAGCTGGACAGCGACGTTTGCGCCGATCGCCAGCGGGCTGGTGGGCGCAGTGGTGCTGGTTTGTGCGCTCTTTTGGTCTTTGGCCTATGTGAATGGCGTCCACGGGCAAGAGCATACGTGGATTACGGCGAGCCGCTGGATCTATCAGAATGCCCCGCGCGGCTCCCTGATCCTGTGGGAATCATGGGACGATCCGCTTCCCAAGACCATCCCCGGTGAGCCGGGTATGGATATGGGGACGACCGATCTGCATAATATCGATTGGAGCCCCTATGAAGAGGATACGGCAGAGAAGTATGCCATCCTCAAGCAGAAATTGAGCGAAGCGGATTTTGTTGCCTACTCGTCTAAGCGCATCTATGACAGTGTGGATGAGCTGCCGCAGCGCTATCCAATGACCAACCTCTATTATGATGCGATGTGGGATGGGCGTTTGGGTTTTGAAATGGCAGCAGAGTTTACATCACCGCCGCGGCTTTTTGGTTGGAAATTTGATGATCGCTATGCTGACGAAAGTTGGAGCCTGTATGATCATCCGCAGGTGACGGTCTTTCGCAAGGTGCGCCAGTTGAGCGATGCCGAGTTTGATGCGATCTTTGACCATAGCTGGGAGACGGCGATCCCATACTACCGCGGGCAAGATTCGCCGCTTAGCCCGCTGTTGGAGTTGATGGGCCTGGGCAACCGGCCTGGCAGTGAGCGGCGTGGCCTGTTGAGCGGGTTGGTGGGGTTGCTCAGTGGGCAGCGCGACAGCGCGACCGTCGCACCGTCCGCGCGCAATGATCTGCTTTTTGATGAGCCACTGTCGGCGCTGCCCCTGGTGGACAACTATCGTTGGAATGGTTGGGCAAGCGAACAGCCATTGGCCGCGGTGCTGACCTGGTGGGTCGTGGTGGCGTTGCTCGGCCTGGCGGCGTGGCCGGTCTGCTTTGCGTTGTTTGCGCCGTGGCTCGACCGCGGCTATCTCTTTAGCCGGACGATGGGATGGCTGCTGGCGGGATGGCTCTTGTGGCTGTTGGCAAGCGCGGGCTGGCTGTACAATACAGTGCGGAATAGCTGGCTGGTGGTGCTGGTGCTGGTGGCGTGTGGGGCGGGGTTGGCATGGCGGCAGCGTCATGCGCTGCGCGAGTTTTTGGCGACGCGCTGGCGGCTTTTGCTGCTTGAAGAAGGCTTGCTGCTTGCTGCCTTTGCGTTCTTTGTTTTTATTCGCATGGTGAATCCCGACCTCTGGCAGCCGTGGTTTGGTGGTGAGAAGTTCATGGAGTTTGCCTTTCTCAACGGCGTTTTGCGGAGCCCCACGTTCCCCCCTGTCGATCCGCACTTTGCAGGCGGCTATATCAACTATTACTACTTTGGCCTCTATCTCGTTGCCTTTTTGATCAAGCTGACCGGTGTCTATGCCGAGGTGGCTTTCAACCTGACGATCCCCTTGCTCTTTGCCTTGACCGTGGGCAATGCGTTTGCGATTACGCATACGGCGTGGAGCCTGTGGCGACGCACGCAGCGCTGGCAAGAGGGGGTGATGGCGGCGCTGTTGGGGCCGTTCCTGGTGGCGCTGCTGGGCAATTTGGATGGCTATGGGCAGATTGCGCGCCAGTTGAGCGAACGCAGCCCGGTGCAATTGCAGAGTGCGCTGCCGGGTGTCACCTGGCTGGTGGAGAGTATTGCGGGGCTGGTACAGGTGGCGATGGGGCGGACGACATTACCGGGCTATGACTTCTGGGGGCCGAGTCGTGTGATTCCCGCGACCATCAACGAGTTTCCCTATTGGAGCTTTCTTTTTGCCGACCTGCACCCGCATTTGATTGGGATCCCGCTGGCCTTGTTTTTTCTGGGGGCGCTCTTTAGCATTTTGGTGCAGTATCGAGCGGTATGGAGCGAGGCGCGCGTGTTGGGCGTGGTCCTGCTGGTAGCATTGGCCTTCTTGCTGGGCGCGCTGATCAGTGTCAATTTGTGGGAAGTGCCGACCTATTTGGGGCTGGCAATTCTGACGCTGTTGATCAGTGAGTATCGAACCTTTGGGCGCATTCGTTTTGTACGGGTGGGGCTGGCAACCGTCGCGCTGCTTGTGGGCGCGATACTTTTCTATCTGCCGTTCTTTGCTAATTTTGTCAATGTTGGCGCGTCGGGAGTGGGCTTTGTACGCGCGGGTGATGACCTGGGATTGTGGCTGCTGGTGTGGGGTGGTTTGGGTTTCATTGTTGCCAGTTGGCTCTTGTGGTCGGTGAGCCGCGCTGGCCTGCCTTCGCGAATTCTCTCCAGCCAATCGGCTGTGGGCGACGATCTGCCTAGTGGGCCTGTTCAAGCGGATGCCCCAGCGAACTTGGTTGTAGATGAGTTCGCCAGGCGGGATGAAGATCTCCTGGTTGGCGGCTCCCCACCGGCAGAAGCAAACGAGCCTGTCGCGCTGCGGGCGGAGACGGCTGAAGTTGAAGCGCAGTCGAGCGGTGCTGTGCCGTCGCAGGGTGGCGTGGCGCGATTGATGGGAATGTCGCTGCGCCATTTTGAACGGCTGCCACGGCTTTGGTACTTGCATCGCCTTCTTGTGCAAGCACCCACATTGGGCTACCTGCTGAGCGTGGCGGCTATCCCAACGCTTTTGGTGATCGCCATTATCGTGGGCGTGTTGGGGCGAGGTGTCCTGGCCCTCTGTTTGGCGCTGTTGGCTGTGGCGCTGCCCCTGCTTTGGCGGCGCGAGCGTGAGACTGATGCCGCCGATGCGTTGGCGACGATGCTGTCTCTAACAGGTTTGGCGATCCTGGCGGGTACGCAGGTGGTCTATCTCAAGGATTTTTTGCAGGGTGACGCTTGGTACCGGATGAACACGCTGTTTAAATTCTTCAATCAGGTTTGGGTGTTGTGGGGGATCGCGAGTGCAATTGTGCTGCCCCGCTTGTGGAGCGAACTCTGGAGCTATCGTCTGCGGCATAGGGCAGATCCAGCAGAGCACGTTGGCGAAGATGTCTCGATGGAGGGGACGCGCGCAGGCGATGAGCCGGTTTGGGTGTCGCCATCCTTCTACCGGGGTTTCTATCAGCCCCGGCGCGGTTGGCGGCTGCTATGGCGCGTGGCCTGTGTCGCGCTCCTGGCTGCCAGCAGTGTTTATCTGGTGTTGGGGACACCGGCGCGCTTGAGCCAGCGGTTCATGGGCTGGGTTCCGCCTTTTGGCACGCTCGACGGGCTGGCCTTTATGGAGCAGGGGCGATTCTCCTGGCCCGACGACAGCCATTGGATCGATCTGAGCTATGACAGCGAGGCGATCCACTGGTTGTTGGATCATGTGCGCGGCAATTTGGTGATTGTGGAAAGCGCGGAGGTGGATTATTACCGCGCGGGCGGTACGCGCGTTGCCAGTATGACGGGGTTGAGTGGCTTGCGGGGTGCGCATGTGTCGGAGCAGCGTTATGGTGAACAAGTCGGGGCGCGTGATGGGCTGCACCGGGAGTTTTGGGATACGCCGAGCGTGGAGCGCACGCAGGAATTGATCGACCAGTTGCAGATTACGCTGATCTATGCGGGGCAGTTGGAACGCTATCGACACCCAGAGGGTGTGCAAAAGTTGGCAAACATGGCGACAGCAGGCAGACTTGACGTGCTTTTTGAGAATGAGGGCGTTGTCATCTACGCAGTACCGGGGCGGCTTGCCATGCAGGATGGCGGCTGGTTCGTGCCTGTACCGCAGCCGCCGGCGCTCAGCATGAGGGATGGGGGATGAGAAAAGAGAAGTGCCTCCCTCCACCCTTTGTAATTCATCCCTCCTCCTTTATCGCTTCATAGAGAGAGCCTGCCGCGCATGGGTTGGTCGACGGTCATCTGGTTGATTTTGCTTTGGTATGTGGTTGTGCAGTTGGTTGCGTTGGCGGTGTTGCCGCTGACCCTGCGCGTCATGCGGGCACTGCCGGACCGGGGCTACAGCTTTGCCAAAATCAGCGGGATCTTGATGGTCGGTGTGCTCTTTTGGCTGGGGTACAGCTATGGGCTAGTGCGCAACGAGCGCGGCGGCGTGTGCCTGGTGCTGGTGACTGTGGGAGCCGCTAGCTGGCTTGTGGGGTGGGAAGATTTCCGGGCGTGGGCGCGTTCACTGCGAGAGGGTGGCAGGTGGCGCGCGCTGGTAACAGCCGAGATTGTCTTTGTGCTGCCCTTTGTCGCTTGGGTGTTGGTGCGTGCTCTTGATCCTGCGGCGGATCATACTGAGCAGCCGATGGACTTGATGTTTATGAACAGTATTTGGGCCAGCCCCACGTATCCACCGCAAGACGCGTGGCTGGCGGGTTATGGGATCAGCTATTATTACCTGGGATATTGGCTGTTGACCACGCTGGCACGTTTGGCAGGCACGCCGCCCAGCATTGCCTATAACATCGGGCAGGCGGTCTGGTATGGCTATTTGTGGGTGGGCTGCTTTGGGGTTGTGATGAACCTGCTGGCGTGGCGATTTGGCTCGAAAGCAGATGCCGGACAGCCGGATCGGGCTGGTGGCAGCATCCCTGTTTGGGGTTTGGTGGGCGGCCTCCTGGGTGGAATCTGCGTGGCCTTTGTGGGTAATTTGCAGGTGATCCTGGAGTGGCTTTATGCCCAGGGGGTCAATATTGATAGGCTTGCGCGGTGGGTTGATGTACACGAGTTTCCTGAGCGTGCGAGCCAGACGGGGCAGTGGTTTATTAGCTATGATTGGTGGTGGTGGCGGAGCAGCCGGGTTCTGAGCGATCTGGACTTGTCAGGGAACTATGGAGGCTCATCGCTCATCATTGATGAATTTCCGATGTTCAGCTACTTACTGGGGGACAATCACCCCCATGTGCTTGCCATGCCTGTGGCGCTCTTGGCGATTGGATTGGCGTTTAATTTGCTGTTGATGCTGACTCAACGTGATCCAGAGAGCGCCGAGCAATCGCTAACCTCCTGGCGGCAATGGCTGCCGGTGAGGTGGTTGGATGCTTTGGTCTATCTCATTGTTTTTGGCAGTTTAGTTTTCCTAAATACGTGGGATTATCCTCCTTACTGGTTGCTGCTGGTGGCGGTGGTGTTGATTGGGAGTGGGGGAGCGTGGAAGCGCACAGTCTGGATTGGGGGCGCGCTGTTGTTGGGGACGGTGCTGTTCTATCTGCCCTATTTTCTCACGGCACAGAGCCAGGCAGGGGGGCTTATTCCCAATGTCTTTAACCCAACACGGCTACCTCAGTTTTTGGTGATGTTTGGCGGCTTTCTTCCTGCAACGATTGCAGTGCTGCTTTTGGGTTGGCGGCTGGTGAGGCCGCGGTGGCAGACCGTCGGGGCGACGGCTGCATTCGTGTTGGGCGTGCCAATTGGCTTACTGGCACTCAGCACGCTCCTGTCTTCGACGCCCTGGGGTCAAGGTCAATTGGCGAATTTAGAACTGCCGGAGGGCGCGACGTCGTATGCTGCGGTGATTGTCGAGCGTTGGTTGCGCGAACCCTGGACCTTTTTGTTCGTTGGGGTGCTGCTTGCAGCCGTTGGAGCCTGTTTGGTCAGGCTCATGCAGATGCCGCTGAAACTCTGGGTGGCTTCGGCAGACTTGGTTTTTGTGCTGTTGTTGGGCGCGATTGGCCTGGCGCTGGTCTATGCGCCGGAATTTGTCTTTTTGCGTGACCATTTTGGCACGCGCATGAACACGATTTTTAAGTTTTATTATCAGGGGTGGCTGCTTTTGGGGTTGGCGAGCGCGTATATCATCACGGTTGCGCTGCGTCGTTTGCCCCAGCGCGTGGGGCCGACTGAGGGGCTGGCGCTGGTTTCATTGCTCTTGGTCCTGGCGGCAATGCTATTTCCTCTTGCGGGTGTGTATGCTAAGACTGGGGGTTTTGCTCGCAAGGTGCCCACGTTGGATGCTACAGCGTATGCAGAGCAATATGTGCCCGATGTGATGGAGGCGGTTCGCTGGGTGCAATTGAACACCACACCAGATGAAGTTGTGCTAGAGGGGGCGGGTGATAGCTATTCGCCAGCCCACAACCGAATTAGTACAATGACGGGCAGAGCGACTTTGTTGGGGTGGCGGGGCCATGAGTCGCAATGGCGCGGGCGTGCGTTTGGAACGATGGCGCAGGGCAGGCAGGATGCGCTTGAAACCGTCTATCGCACAGGGTCGCCAGAGGAGATTGCCGCGGTTTTGGCGGAGTGGGGGATCGACTATGTGTTTGTTGGCCCTACGGAGATTGAGCAATATGGCATCACTTCGTTTCGGCTCGAAGAACTAGGCGCGCAAATGGATACCGTTTTTTCGCGGGGACAGGTGCGGATCTTCCGCCTGCGTGAAGGTTAATATGGCTGTGACATTGAAGTCTGCGGCACAAGATGCAGTGAGAGTACCTATGACTGATGAAGAAATTGCGCGATCTGCACCCCGCGTTGCGCCTGTGGCGAGTTGGTGGAGCGTGGAGCGGCTGCTCTATGCGCTTATGCTCGCGCTTGGCCTGTCCATACGCCTGTGGGCATTGGGCGCGCAACCGCTGTCCCCGTGGGAGGCGAGCAACAGTTGGCCTGCATGGTTGGCGGCGAATGGCCTGCGTGTGGTCGATGCACCGACACCCAACAGCGCACTTTTTTATGGG
The DNA here is from genome assembly GCA_020846635.1 of Caldilineaceae bacterium. Taxonomy (GTDB): domain Bacteria; phylum Chloroflexota; class Anaerolineae; order Caldilineales; family Caldilineaceae; genus QEUY01. The sequence goes on along the minus strand of JADLDO010000036.1, from coordinate 180,437 downwards.
CTGCAATGGCTGTTGTTCTGGACAGGCATTAACAGTGATGGGGGCGCACGCTTTTTCAGCGCCATTGCGGGCGCGCTGCTGATTGTGCTGCCGTGGTGGTGGCGCGGGCTGCTTGGGCGGCGGGTGGCTTTGCTTGTGGCTTGCCTGCTGGCAATCGATCCGTGGCTTTTGGGCTTTAGTCGTTTGGCGGATGGCGCAAGTGTTGCGCTACTGGGTGGCCTGTTGGTTCTAACCGGCATGAGCAAGGCCGCGGGGCAGCAGACGAAGCATTGGCCGCGCATTACGGCTGTGGCCGCGGGGTTGCTGCTGGTGTCGGGGCCGATGGGATGGAACTTTCTGCCGATCGTGATTTTGTGGGGCTGGCTGCTGCGTAGCGAATTGGCTGCGGCTGGAATGTGGCAGCGACCGTGGCTGCTCTGGTTTGGGGGCGCAGCATGGGCTGGCGCAACGGTTTGGTTTGCCCGGTTGGATGGTTTGGCCTGGATTGGCAGCGGGGTGAGTGTATGGCTCTCGCAATTTGACGGACGCAGCGCGGGGCCGCTGCTGCCGCTGTTGACGGGGGGCTATGACCTGGCGTGGCCGTGGCTGCGCCTGTGGGTCGATGCCGCGCTACTGTTGCCCCTGGGAGCGGGCGGGTTGGCTGTTCTCGCCTACCGGACACAGCGGGCCGAGTCCGGGCAGCCGTTTTTGCGCCGCCTGTTCTATTTGTGCGCCGGTTGGCTGTTGTGGGGGGCTTTGTTATGGCTTTTGCCTGGGCGGAGTCCTTTGGCTTTGCCGATGGTCGGGTTGCCCCTGCTCTTGTTGTCAGCCTTTGGGCTGGATGCGTTGATTGACCGCTATCCCCGCGATTTGGATTGGCGCGAGGCGGGCGCGGTGGTGCTGACGCTGCTGATTTTGATGGTGTCGGGCACACTCTGGCTAACAGCGCTGCTGGCAAACCGTACCTACGATCCGGTCTTGGCGCAAGCGACGCTGGTTATTTTTGGACTTGGCATCGCGATTCTGGTAGCGTTCGCCGTATGGGCAAACCGGAGTGATGCAGCCTGGGTGGCGGCGGCTTTGCTGGCGTCGCTGCTCCTTGTTATCTATGTGCGTAGTAGCTGGAAGCTATCTTTTGCCAATGTGGTGATTGAACCCGCGGGATGGCAGGCTACAATGGCTCATCCAGAGGTACAGTTGTTGGCAAGAGACATGGAAACATTAAGCTCGCACCGCGCGGGCGATCCGCATGAGCTGCCCGTACAAGTGCAGGTTGCTTCGTATGTGACAGGTGATGATCAGGTTGTGCCTGCGCGCCCTGATCCTGTTTTGGGATGGGAACTGCGCAATATGCGGAATCTGGCCTGGGTGACTGCGCCCCTTGTCGAAGCGGATAGTGTGCCGCTGCCGTTGGTGGTTACACCCGCAACGGCCTCTGATGATCCTGCACAACTTGATTTGCCTAGCACCTATGCGGGAAGCCGCTACCATGTTGACCGGTGGTGGCTGCCGCGGACGTTGGTGCAGGATGATACGAGGGCGACGGAAGATGAAAGTAGCTTGATACAGCGTTGGGCGATGCGCGTGCAGCCCTGGTGGCGATGGATGGTCTACCGCGAGGCGACAGAAGCCCCCCGCAACCGCGATGTCATCCTGTGGGCCTCTTTAGAGACAGCGGTAAAATAGGCTGATAAATCAGGGTCATTTCGGGTGACTGATTTCTTTTGTAGGAATTGTGGAGCAGGAGTTATGGACCTATGAGTGAGCAACAATGGCAGGTAACGGCTACGAGCGATGCTGAGATGATGGCCGAAGGTGAGTCTTCGTGGCTGGATCGTTCGGTGCAGTCATTGGTTCGTGTGAATTGGGAGACAGTCGCTTGGGTGATCATCTTTGTGGTGGCAGCCGTGGCGCGTTTCTATGACCTCGGCGCGCGCGCAATGAGCCATGACGAAAGCTTGCACTCCCTCTATGCCTACTATCTCTATGAAAACGGCAATTACGAACATAATCCCATGATGCATGGGCCGTTCCGTTATCATGTCACGGCGCTGGTCTATTTCCTCTTTGGGGATTCAGATGCCACGGCGCGTTTGGCTCCGGCACTGATGGGGATGGGCGTGATTTGGATGGTCTATCTCTACCGGCGCTATATCGGGCAAATTGGGGCGCTGGCCGCGGGGGTTATGGTGACGATCAGCCCGAGCCTGCTCTTTCACAGCCGCTATATCCGTGATGACATCTTCATTTCGTTTTTTACCACCGTTTGGGTCTATGGAGCGATGCGCTATTTAGATGTGCAGAATCGCACGCGCTATCGCTGGCTGGTGGTGATGGTGGTGAGCATGGGCCTGGCCTTTGCGACGATGGAGAATGCCTTTATTCATGGGGCTATCCTGGGGGTCTTCTTTGCCGGACTAGCACTCTGGCAAGTGATCAAGGAGCGTATGTTTCTGGCAGCCTCCCCCGCCTTGCTGGGCGGGGGGATAGGCTTTTGGCTCTTTGAGAATGGACAGAGCACGTTCGGCATTGCCTTTGCTGTGCTTGGCGTGGTGGGGATGCTGGTGCTGTTGGCGCTGTGGCTTGGGCAAGAGGGATGGCGCAAACTGCGTAATAGCGATGCCGCAGACCTGGCGGTGTTGATGGCGACGTTGGTTCTGCCCTTTTTGTCGCCTTTCCTGCATTTGGTATTTGGCTGGGACGCGATGGCGCACACCACCAATACGGACATGCTGCGCTCGGCGGGTCTGGTGCTATTTATGACGGCAGTGGCTGTGGCAATCGCCTATTTCTGGTTTGGCCTGCGCCCGCGCGATCGGAAGGATGAAGGGCAGAAAGCCGGTTCTCTCACTTCCTCCCTTATCCCTCCTTCCTCATCCTTGTTGACCGCGGGGGGCTGGGCGCAACTCATGGGGCTTTTTTGGCTGATTGAGGTGTTGTTCTTTACCACCTTTCTGACCAATACGCGCGATGGGCTGGCGACGGGGATTGTGGGGAGTTTGGGCTATTGGCTGGCGCAGCATGAGGTGCAGCGGGGCAACCAACCTCCCTATTACTATCTGATGCTGGCAGCTTTATATGAATTCTTGCCGATGCTGCTGTCAATTGGTGGTGTTTCGGCAATTGTTTATTGGCTGCGCCGTGATCCTCAATGGGATCCAGCCGGCTTTGAGCCGCTGCCGCCGGAGAGTTCCGTCGCGGATCTCCAGCAAGCCGAGTTGTTGCGCCGGAACCGCGTCTATTTTGTGGTGCTGCTGGTCTGGTGGAGCCTGGGCACTTGGATTGGCTATTCGGTGGCGGGCGAGAAGATGCCCTGGCTGCTCACGCATATAGCGCTGCCCATGTGTGTCTTGGGCGGCTGGTGGTTTGGCACCGTTGTGCGCAAAATTTCGTGGGCTGCCGCGCGCCAAAGCGGGGCCTTATGGTTGATGGGCACACCGATTGCCGCGATCTTTTTGTTGGTGGTGCTTTCCAGTGACTCTCCCTTTCAAGGTAGGACGGTGGAAGCCCTGGGAAGTACGATGCAATGGGTGCTGGCCTTTCTGGCTTTGGTCGGGGTTGGCTATGCAAGCTGGCTGGGTATGAAGCGGATCGGGGTGAGGGCTGCGCTGCGCGTGGCGGGCGTGGGCTTTGTGGCGCTGCTGCTGGCATTGACCGTTCGCTTTACCTATATGCTCAACTATATCAATTACGATATGGCAACGGAGTATCTGGTCTATGCCCATGCCACCCCAGACATTAAGCGCATGTTGTCCGAGTTGGATCTGATCAGCGAGCGTACAGTGGGAGCGCGCAATGTGGTGGTGGCCTATGATGATGATACTTCGTGGCCGCTGAGTTGGTACATGCGCTTATACCCAAATGCGCGTTTTTATGGGGCGAATCCGAATGCGGATGTGATGAGTTCGCCGGTGGTGATTGTGGGTTCTAAAAATTATGAAGCAGTGCGCCCTTATGTTTCACGGGATTATGTGAAACGTACCTACCGGCAGGTGTGGTGGCCCGATCAGGGGTATTACAATTTCACATGGGATCGCTTCGTTTCGACAATCACCGACCCGGTGAAGATGAAGAATATTGCCGACATCATTTTCTACCGGCGATATGCGGACAGTGATGACCCCACGAAGCCGCGCGATCTGACGAAATGGCCGAACCGCCATGAGTTCGAGATGTATGTGCGCCGCGATATTGCCGAGCAAATTTGGGATCTGAATGTGACGCCCATTGAGCGCGTGTCGAATGCACAAGAAGAATTGCTTCGGCAGCGAACGATTGATTTGCCGGCTGTGGGTGTTACCAGCGGCGTTCTGGGCGATCTGCCGCTCTTGACGCCACGCGCGATTGCCATTGCGCCATCGGGGTTGCAAGCGATCGCGGATACGGGCAACCACCGGGTGGTGTTGGTAGATGCCAACGGGGCGTTCGTGCGTGCCTTTGGCAGCCTCTGTAAGATCGCTGACGGGGAGGCTGGAGGCTGTGTTGACCCCGATGGCAGCGGGCCTCTGGCGCTGGGGGATGGGCAGTTTCAGGAGCCGTGGGGCATTGCCGTCAATGCCGAGGGCATGATCTTTGTGGCGGATACCTGGAATGGGCGCATCCAGGTTTTTGATGCGGACGGCAATTTTGTGCGTAAATGGGGATACTTCAACACGACCAACGGCACGTTGGGGGACCCGATGGCACTCTTTGGCCCGCGCGGTATTGCCATTGACAGCGCAGGTAATCTCTTGGTGGCCGATACGGGGAACAAGCGCATCCTGCAATTTACTGCCACTGGTGAGTTGGTCAACCAGGTGGGTGGTGGCGGAGTCCGGCTTGGCAACTTTGAGGAACCTACCGCGGTCGCGGTCGACCCGCGCGATGGAAATATCTTTGTTGCCGACGCGTGGAATCGCCGCATTCAGAAGCTTGATGTGAATCTACAACCGCTGGCAGAATGGCCTGTGCCCAGTTGGGGAAGCCAGCATCTCTACTACAAGCCCTATCTGACCGTGGCAGGCAACGGCGATGTCTATGCCAGCGACCCAGAGAATTTCCGGGTGCTTGTCTATAACAGCGCCGGTGGGGTGAAGGCTACTTTTGGGAGCTATGGCTCTGAGATGAACCGCTTTGGGCTGCCTAATGGGTTGGCCTGGAATGGTCAAAGTAATCTGTTAATGGTGGTGGACGCAGACAACCAGCGGGTGATGAGCTTCGCTGCGCTGCCGTAGCAATCTCTCCTAACATGATCCTCTGTCATAACCAGTGATGAGGGTGCAAGCGATCGTGGGAAACCAAAGATTGAGAAGTTTGTTCGCAGGGTGGGGAAAAGGGCTGACGCATCAGCCGCAGGTCCCCACCCTGCGTAGCTTTGGTTTGGGGCTGCTTGCGCTGCTGTTGGTAATAATGGGGCTGACGAGGATACGCGCCGAAGTGTGGTTGGATGCGCTGGTGCTGGTGGGTGGAGGACTGCTGCTGTGGCTTTGGCGTTTTGGAGATGTGGAGGCTGACGACAGATCGATTGTCGGCACACAGCGGCTGTATTGGCCGCGCTGGTGGGCGGGTGGCCTTTTAGCGGCGGCGGCGTTGGGTGTTGCTGTCTGGAGATGGCGGCGGCTGGATGTCGCGAACCCTACTGATGCCGATTGGCTGTGGTATCTTGCCGGCGTTGGCTTGCTGCTTCTTGGCGCGGCGGTGATGGAACGCTGGTCAGTTGGGCAGTGGCGGCGTTGGGTGCCGGATGGCTGGGCGCTGTTGGCTATCGTGCTCCTTGGCGCATTTGTGAGATTGGTTGCGCTCGATTCTCTGCCCTTTGGCACTTGGTATGATGAAGCGGCGAATGGGCTCGAGGCACTGCGTATGGTGCGCGAGGCGGGCTATCAACCGATCTACACCGATGGGGTGAATGCCACAGGCCATTATTTATGGCTGATCGTCGGTGCGTTTCAACTCTTTGGTGAGACAACCTTTGCGGTACGCAGCATCAGCGCGCTGATGGGGATCGCGACGGTGATCGCCGCCTATTGGGCTGGGCGTGAGTTGCAGGGGCGCACGCTGGGCTTGATCTTTGCGCTGCTGATCGCGGTGGCGCGCTGGTCGATCACCTTCAGCCGCTTGGGGATGTATAATAGCGCTACGCCGCTATTTGAGCTTTTGGCGCTGTTTTGGCTGCTGCGCGGATGGCGACGCGGATCGGTGTTGGACTTTACGCTGGCGGGTGTTGCCATCGGGCTGGGGCTATGCTTCTATTCAGCGTTCCAGTTGTTCTTGGGGGTCATCGGCATTTTTGTCCTGGTGGCGGCGTGGCAGGAGCGTGGGCGATGGCGTGTGCTTTGGGGAGGCTTGGCGATCAGCGCGCTGGCGGCGGCGTTGGTCGTTGCGCCGCTGATCAAATATGTGTTGGCAAAGCCGGAAAGCTACTTTGCACGCGTTCAGGCGACCTCGCTTTTTGCTGACAAGGCCCCAGAGGAGCGAATACCCGCGCTGTGGAAGAATACGCGCAAGCATCTGCTCATGTTTAATGTGCGGGGCGACCCGAATGGGCGTCATAATTTGCCCGGCGAGCCGATGCTCGACTGGGTGAGCAGTGGGCTGATGGTGGTGGGCGTGGTTAGCTGTCTGCGCAGTGGAAGCAAGCCGCGCGCTTTGCTGATACCTGTCTGGATCGCTGTAGGGTTGATGGGCGGTATTCTTTCGCTCGACTTTGAAGCGCCGCAGTCATTGCGTGCCATTGGCGCATTGCCGGCTGTTTTGCTTTGTGCTGCCCTGCCTGTGGCGCAACTTGTGCAAGAGTGGGGGAGTGGTGCAGGGCGTTATTTCCCACGGGCCGGTTTCGGGCTGGTGGCAGTGGTGCTGCTACTGCCTGCGGGTGTGGCGAATCTGCATACGTACTTTGTGCGCCAGGCGAATGATTTTGCTTCGTGGAACGCCCATTCGACGCCAGAGACCATCGCTGCCCATCTGTTGCGCGATGCAGACCCCGCTGTAGAAAAGTATGTGATCTCGCTCTTTGACGGTCATCCAACGGTGCGCTTTTTGGCCGGAGATGTTGCATACCGCCGTGTGGAGACCAACACGACGCTGCCTTTGGTACGTGAGATGCCGAATGGCATGATGTTGGTGGTGGATACCGAACGGCAGGCGATCTATGAGGAGTCGCGACGGCTCTATGCCACGGGGAATTTTCAAGAAATTCGTCCCCCCTTTGGTGGGCCGGTGGTTGTCTATGTGACGCAGTTGTCGGGCGAGGATTTACAGACGGTGCAAGGGCTATGGGGTACCTATTCGCAGGAAGTGGAGGAGCCATTGGCGCAGGTGCGTAAGGATGGCGCGCTTGATTTTGAATGGCCTGCGGATGCACCTGTGCAACTGCCCTTTGTGGCTGACTGGCGGGGAGTGCTGGCCGTGAATAGCTATGGCCCTTATCAGTTTTTCATTCAGGCTCCGGGCGAGGTTGCGCTCACCATTGGCGAGTCGGTGGTCATTGAAGGTGACGCCAGCAATGTCGAAGGGCTTGCTGGAGGCATTATGCTGGCACGAGGGCATCATGCAATCCACCTGCATGCGGAGGGTGGGGAAGGGCGATTGCGGCTGGCCTGGCAGCCTCCCGATGGCCCTCCTGCCACGGTTCCTGGCTGGGCGTTGTATGTGTCGCCTGTGCAGAGTAATGGCTTGCTGGGGCGCTATTTTGCCAATGGTGAGTGGAATGGCGAGCCTGCCTTTGCCCAAATTGACCCGCGACTCTCGATGTACTTCCATGTTCCAACGCTGGCCCGACCCTATACTGTGGAATGGAGTGGCAAGCTTGCCACTCCCGCAGGGGGGTACTATGATTTTACGCTTCAATCCATTGATGATTCCGTGATGCTGATTGATGGCAAGGAAGTTGTGGCGGCGCAGACGCGTAACGAGATGAGCCAGGGTGGGCTGACACTGGAAGCGGGTTTACACGATATCGTGGTTCGTTATGGAGACAGGACGGATCACAGCTACATTAATCTACAATGGCGACCTCCAGGATCCGATCAGGCCTATCGGGAGATTCCGAGCGAACTGCTCTTTCCGCCGCAGGAGAGGTATGAGGAAGTCGATGTTGCGGATCTGGCGCGCTTTGTCCAGAGTGAAGTAAAAATGCCAACGGAGGTTGTGCGTAACGAGTCTGATCCGGCGCGCGTTGATGTCGTCGCATCAGGGTTGGCGACACCTCGTGGTGTGGCAGTTTATAACGGTGTTGTCTATGTGGGGGAGACGGGCAACCGGCGCGTGCTTGCATTTGACGCGGCGACAGGGGAACTACGCCCATCTCCCTTTGACTCTGTGACGTTCTCAGAGCCATTTGATTTGGCTGTGCAGGCAGATGGTACGGTCATTGTGTTGGACGCAGGTTCAGGGCAGTTGATGCGCTATGTCCCTGGAGCAGATCGTGTGGATGCAGTGCCGACTGCGCCCGATTCTTTTGCACGCGCGCGGGGACTTGGTGCGGGCCTGATGGATGAAGTTTGGGTTGCCAATACGCCAGGTCAAAAGGTCGTCGCTGTCGATGGCAATGGCGCGATTGTACGTGAGGTGATGCTGCCTGCTGTTGCGGCGGATGGTAAAGAACTGCAACCGGTGGATGTGGCGGTGCTGCCCGACAATTCACTCTATGTAACCGATGTGGGTGGGCATATGCTCTACCGCTTTAGCATGGCCGGTTATCTGGTCTCAAGCCAGCCGATACCTGTGGCGAATTCGCTGGACAGCGCTCATTTGGCAGTGGATGGCGCAGGCGCGCTCTATCTGAGTGAACCCGAAGCGGGGCGTGTGGTGCGCCTGGATGCAAATGGCATTGTTGACCACGTCTGGAATGTGCGCGCCGAGGAGACTCCAGACGCCAAGCCCATCGGTATTGCTGTGGCTGCGGATGGCACGATTTGGGTGGCGGACAGTCAAGGTGGGCGGTTGCTGCGCGTGACACCAGAGAGTGGCGAATGAGGGAGATGGCGCGATGGCTGCGGTTGGGTGGCATTATGCTGCTCGTCTGGATTGCGGTGGTAGGTTGGTCAATTGGGCCCAGCCAAGCGACATCGCTTGCCCAGGTTGTACAGCCAGGCGACGTTGCGACACCGACGGCAACCTATACGGTGATCTTAGTGCCAACAGCGACACCCGTATCCGCATCGCCGTTGACGGAAGCGGTTGGGCTGCATGAAGCAGAGGGCTTTTCCATCTACACGGTGAAGCCGGGAGATACATTGCTTATCGTCGCCCTTGAAGTAGGTGTTGGCGTGGAGGATCTGCCGTGTGCGATCTCTCCCCATTTTCGAACGAATCAGCCGCTTGTGATCGGCGACCGTCTGGAGGTGCCACCGGCAAGCTGGCACTGTCACCATGTGGCGGCGGATGAGTCGTTGACGCAAGTCGCAGCACGTTATGGAGCGGATTCAGGCCAGATTATTCATGTTAGGTGGAACCAGTTGGATGCAAACGCATTGGGTGAAAAGGCGCTGCCTGCCGGTTCTTATGTGCGAATTCCGCCTGTGCCAGGGGAAGAGGAGGAGGGTGGGTTTCTGACCTTTATGCTCGATCAACCGTTGAGCGTTTCACCGATGACGGCCTATGCCATCGGCGGGCCGCGGCCCAAAACCACCGGCATCATGGGGCCGGTGCCAAAAGATTGGCCCTATGGAAGCGGCAACTTCATGTGGCCCGTCTTTGGCTGGATGAGCCAGGGTTATCGTGAGGATCACCGGGCGATTGATATTGCAGCCACGACAGGCACCTTTGTCACGGCTGCCGACCGCGGCGTCGTGATGCGCGCCGGGTGGAACGATCAGGGATATGGGCTGTTTGTGGTGATCGATCACAATATCGACTATATTACGCTCTATGCCCATTTGCAGGAGATTACTGTGAAAGAGGGCGATATTGTGGAGCAAGGTCAGATTATCGGCGTGATCGGTTCTACCGGCAACAGCACCGGCCCCCATTTGCATTTTGAGATTCGCGATTTTGGCAGGCGCGCAAATCCGCTGGACTTCCTGCTGCGCTGATGGATCGCAGGAGGATACTCAGGAGGAATACTCCTACGGATGGTCAGGCCGTGATGGAGGCGAGCGGAAAGACCGGGCCATGCATGCAGGCGCGGGTGAAGCCACCGTCGCGTGTGCTGACGACACAGGCGAGACACGCTCCCACACCACAGAGTAAATCGGATGTGACGAGGACTTGTGCGAAGGCGGTGTCGAACTGGAAGCGTACAGTGCGGATTTGATGGGCGAGTTCGGGATATTGCTGATTGGGCAGTGCGGCACAAAGTTGGTCGGCCCAGCGCATAGGTTCACTGAGTTGGGCAAGCCAGTTCGCGGCGTCGATGATACGTACTTCGACTGGAATCGGGACAAGGGACAAGAGAGGCGAGGCAGTATCCATGTCTCCCCGAATCAGCAGCGTCACGCGGCCACCCCGATCCAGCATAGTATGGACAACGGGCAGTATCAACGGCAGCGTCTGGGTATCGGCAAGGGCCAACAGGGCGCGTGCATGCGCTGGCAGCTCGAAGGAATGCCCAAATGGCCCCAGGAGGTTGAGCGCCGAGTCCAGAGGGCGCTGCGTGAGCCAACTGTGACCCGGATCAGCGGTGGCAGGGACGAGCAGATCCCACGTTGATCCCGCTTGATCGGGCATTGCTTGGGGCATTCCGGCGCAAAAGAGCGCGCGGCGATTGTAGATTGACCAGTCGTTGCGCCTTGCTTCGGTCGTATCCTCGGCGCAGCGGGCGAGAAAGAAGCGCCCGAAGCCGCCGCCCGCATGATAGGCGACCGGCAGCCATACGCGCAGGAGCCATCCCGCAGGTGCTGCCGCCTGCCTGTCACGCACGATGGCGGAAATTGTGCCGTCGGCGTTAAGGACGGGTGTTGTGGAAGAGAAGTTGCTGACCATGATGATTGCTTGTAGGATGATTGCCTGTGGCAAGATAATACATCAGCTCTCTGGTGATGTCCCTACATGGTGGCACAGGCTGGTGGATGAGACAAATTGAGACGGTATTGCAAACCCCATTGACTACCCAAGACGATTCTCAAACGCATAGTTCTCAAACGCATAGCGTGGCGAACGCATCTTCTTCTAGTTTGGTCAGAAATCCGCTCAAAGCGTTTGTGGGAAGGTGGCTGAACCGCAACCTGCCTGCCGACCGGCGTATCGAGTTGCGGATTGGCTGGCCGCTTTGGCTGATACCGCTTATGTTGATCAACCAGTTGGTCGCTCCCCACATTGTATGGGTCGTCTTTCTGGTTGCGCTGGCTGGTTTCTATGTGGTTAGCTATCTGTGGGTGCGGAGCCAAGCTCCCGCTGTTATGCTGACGCGCCGGCGCATCGGAGCAATCCTGGTGGCGGGCGATCTGCTGCAAGAGGAGTTTGAACTAAAGAACGATAGTATGCTGCCGCTGCTGTGGGCCGAGTTTATTGACGAATCGACTGTGCCGGAGTATCGGGTGGGCAGGGTAGTTGCCTGTGAAGGGCAGAGTTTCGCGCGGTGGCGAGCGGAAGTGCTGTGCAAGCGGCGCGGACTCTTCCGGCTGGGGCCGCATTTGTTACGGTTCCAAGACCCTTTGGGGCTTTTCGTGGTGACTGCGGTAAACCCCCATGAGGAGATCGTTGTGATCTATCCGCGGGTTGTCCATTTGCCCCATTTGCAACTGCCGCGCGGCAATGCTCAAGGGGCTGACCGGCAGCGGCGACCCTTGCTTGGCAATCTCCCGGCGGCGACTGTCACAGAATATCAACCGGGAGACAGCCTGCGCCATGTGCATTGGGCGAGTACGGCGCGGCATGGGCGGATGATGGTCAAGGAGCTGGAGATTGAGCCGAGCGGCAATATCTGGCTGGTTTTGGATTTGAACCGGCACGTTCAACGGGGAGAAGGGCCTACGGGTACGCTGGAGCATAGCATCGTCGTCACGGCAAGCCTGGCGGCGGATCTGCTGAGCGGGCGCGATCAGCGCGCGGTGGGGCTGCTGGCGTTTGGTGGAAGTGGTGGGGGAGATGGTGGACTGGTGCAGGTGGCTCCTGGTGTGGGCAGCGCGCATCTGTGGCCGATTCTGACTGCGCTTGCGCCTGTGGCTGCCGGTGAGCTAAGCCTGGCGGCGTTGCTGGCAAGCAGCCGTGACCGCGTGGGTCGCCGCAGCACATTGACCGTGATTACGCCGGTAGGTGCGGGTGGCTCGATCAACCCTCCAGGAGTGGGCGCGGAGGCTGATATTGATTGGGTTGCAGAGTTGGTACATTTACGAGGGGTCGGCGTGGACAGCAGCGTGGTGCTGATTGCGGAGGCTGATGCCAATCCTTCTGAGGCTGAACGCGTGCAAGCGCTTTTGGCGCGGCTGAATATCCCCTGTTCGCTTGTGGTTGCGGGCGCTCCGCTGCCGGCGCTGCTGACCTTTCATCGTCGCCGGCGGGTAGTGCGGACGACGCCCACGGGGGGCGTGGTTAGCTATGAGGTTGACGAGGAAGTTGGATGATGGAGCGATTCATCGACCAGACAGTCGAGCCTGAAGCCCCGCTGCCGTGGCTGTGGCGCATCCTGATGGCGGTTGAAGCATGGAGCCGCCCGGTGTGGGGCTGGGGTGTGCTGGTGACCTGTATGCTGCTGCCGCTGCTGCCGGCAACTGCACTGCGCGCCCACCGACGGCTCGATCTGGATACCTTTCAATCGACCCTGGAAGTTGCTGGTCCTCTGGCGGTTGCCGCGGTATGGCTGTTATGGGGTTGGCGGCGACAGGAGCGCAGACACTTTGGCTGGCTTGCCGTTGCCGGAGCCCTCTTGATCGGTGTGGTGGCGCTGAGCCAACTCCTCTTGGGCTGGATACCGGGGCCGAGAGCCATCTGGCAGGCGATACAATCTGGTGGGTGGATCGACCTGCTCTTTGCGAGCCGCGACGCGTGGATGCGGGCGTTCATACGCTTTGCACTTTGGCAGCAAGGCGTGGCGTCGGGTGGAGCGGCACAAGATAACCTGGTCTTTGCTGCTTTCGCCAGTGCGATCTTCTGGATATTGGGGTTGCTGACAGGCTGGCTGGCACGAGCGGTACGACAGGGCTTTGCGGCTGCTGCACCGTCGCTGTGGCTCTTGGGTGCTATTTTGCTCTACAGCAATGGGGGGCGCTACCTGCTGTTGACGGGGCTGGTGTTGATGCTTGCGCTGCACATCTTGCTGGAGCAGGGTGTCTTGATGAACCGCTGGCAGCAACTGGATTTGGATTACTCTCCAGGGCTCTTGACGGATCGTTTCTTGGCAGTGGTGAGCGCGGGGGCGATTGTCTTGACGCTCGCCGCCGTCATGCCCAATCTCTATATTGAGCCGCTGGTCATGCGTTATTACGAAATCCTTGCGCCTGTCCACCGGGCGATGGAGGAGACGGGAGAGCGGCTCTTCCCCGAACTGCGCGGCGTTTCGCGGCTGCGTGGGGGCAGTGGAAGCGGGATGCCCAACGAATTTTTGTTGCAGGGCGGGCCAAATCAGGGTACGACCGTCGTCATGCGTGTACGCACCGATGAAGCCCCGGCCACCTATCAAATGCCTTTTGATGAGATGGTCGCACCTCCTGGTCATTACATGCGCGGTGGAACGCTGACCGTCTATGATGGACATGGCTGGCGCAATCCAAGTGACGTGACGCAGCAAGATGTACCGGCGAACCGGCGTTGGGATGGGGCGAGTCCGTGGGGGCGAAAGCCTGTGGTGCAGAGTGTCATCATGGAGGTTTCGACATCGACACTCTATGCGGCACCGGAGCCAGTCGAAGTCTCAACCGATACGCGGTTAGCGATGCGTAGCGACGATGATCAAGTCACCTTGTATGCGCGTGAGCCGAGTTATACGGTGGTATCACTGGTTCCTGCGCTGGATGAGAGCATGCTGCGCGCTCTGCCTTCCTGGGTAGGCGTTGGAGAAGTGGCGACTGAAAGTGGGGTCCCGCTGCCGGAGGCGATGGCGCTGCACTTGTCGCTGCCGGAGACGGTGACAGAGCGCACCCGTGAATTGGCAGCGCAGTTGGTTACGGGGCAAGAAACGGCGTATGACAAGGCATTGGCGATTGAGCAGTATTTGCGCCAGTATACGTATGATTTGGAGGTTTCTGAGCCACCTGAGGATATTGCTGATGTAGCGGATTACTTCCTGTTCGAGTTGCAGCGGGGCTATTGTGACTATTATGCGACGGCCTTTGTGGTGCTGGCGCGTCTTGCCGGGCTGCCCACGCGGTTTGCCACGGGCTTTGCGGTGGGACAATGGAATCCCGTTGATGGCGTCTGGGTGATTACAGAAAGTGAGGCCCACTCCTGGCCCGAAGTCTATTTTCCAGAAGCGGGTTGGGTCGCATTTGAGCCGACGGCAGGGCGCGCGTCGCTGGTGCGTACCGCGCTGCCACAAACGAGCAGGTCGACCTCGCCTCCACCGATCGTTCCTGCCGCTGCGGCGGAACGGCAGGAGCCCAAGTGGAATTGGCAGCAACTGGTCTGGCTGGTTCTACTTCTGGGCTTGATTTGGGCTGCGGTGTTGGCTTGGCAGTGGTGGCGGCGACGACGTGAAGACCCGTGGCATGCAGTGCTGCAATGGGGAAGCCGCGTGGGGCGGCCTATGGATGCGGGTGAGACTGTCCTGGAGTATGGCGAGGGGCTGGCGGGATATGTAGTCCAGCATCCCAGCAAAACGCCTGACGCCGGGCGCATTGCCGCACGCGAGATACAGGCCGTCAGCGTAGAGGTCAATCGCGTCCATTATGGTCGGGTTGACGAGCGGAGCAGCGCCAAACGGGCATTGGAAGAGCATTGGCGGCGGCTCCGCAGCTATCTGCCACTGGTACGCTTTCATCGCTAGTCATTTGTCCACGAATCACTCATTCGTGTAGACATTCGAACACTGAGTTTCGTATAGGCATCACTAGATCAGAACTGTAGGGTCAGGGCTGGAATTCATACAGTGTCGAATTGCAGATTGTCATAAGCTAGTGCGTGGCGCTTTGCGTGGTTTTGGATTCAACGGAATTGGGCGCTATCACTGTACAGCCCCATGACTGTAGATGCTCTGAGATAAAGCGAATGACAGCCTGATGGGTGCTGGTACCGCGGCCTTCAACCATGAGCGGCTGACCAAAGGCAAAACGAACAGGGAGCGAGACATCTACTTTTCCGAACTCCTTGATCCACTTGCCGATTCCCCATGCATCGCTGCGTACGGCGACGGGGACAATAGGGACGCCTGCTTCGCGGGCGAGTTTGATGCCAATGGTGTTAAAGTGGGACGGGTCAAAGGTGGTGGTGCGCGTCGTCTGGGGAAAGACGATGATTGAGCGTCCGCGCGCTAGTTGTGCCGCACCATCTGTCAGGACGCGCATCAAGTCTTCGCGCGGGTTGACACGATCCACCACAATCGGATCGCGGGAGAGCATCATGTGTTTGAAGACCGGATACTCTACAATCGCACGCTTGACGACGAAGGTGACATCCTTGAGCGGCTGGACAATTCCAGGCAGGATGATCGTTTCGAGCGTACTCATGTGGTTGGCAACGATGACGCATGGGCCGGAGATTTGCGAGAGGACATTCAGCCCCGTAATCTGGATGTTGGCACCCGCCTTTTCGAGTGCGCGCATGACGAGGAGACTGCTGCGATACCAATTCAGGTCGTCATACTGGCCCTTCTTGGCAAGCATTCCGTATTTATAGACGGTATGCACGAAATGTGAATAAAAATAGAGCGACGGAAATAGACGGGCTATCAGACTTGGTGTAGTGGGGAGTGTGGTATAGCTGCCATCTGCTTGGGCGAGCGAGTCAATGGTTGAGGGAAGTGTGTTCATGGATGGGCTTATGCCTTTAGTCTGGACGGTGGTATATCATCATAGCCTGAAACCTTGCCGATACTGCTATGAGTTCCTGGGTTGCCGAGGTTCCCTGCACTTGAGTGGGTTCCATAATCACTGAAGGTTTTTGATTTGTGCGGAGAGGAGACGTTTGCCATCAGCCGGTCGTTGTAGATAATTTCGCCTAAATAACGCCCGTCCATATCTATAAATATCTGTTCTTTATCGAGATAGTGCCCGATATTCTTGCCTGTGGGTGCATGCAGTCGCCCATTGACGAAGTTAGCGATATGCTCCCCTTTGCTGTTAAAGAGGTATTGCAACCGGCACCTCCTGGCATCTTCTTGGATGCTGTATGAGTGATTTGCAGCGATATAATATCGATTCAGTTCGTGTATCATAGTCAACCTGGGGAAGTGCGTCAAAGCGTCGTTAGGATAGAATGGCGCTCTTTGTCGCTGATCTTCATCAAAGCCAACCATCAGAAAGAAAGCTCGCATGTTTGACGCATCTTCAGTGGATGTAAGCGGAATCAGTGAAAATGTGGTTGCGATTGATTTTGGCGCCAGCAACACGGATGCAGCGGCGGTGATTGGGGGGAGGCTGCATGTTTGGAGCCAAGTCAGGCAGGGGATGCCCACGCCTGAGGCGGTACTCTCTATTTTGGCAGCCGGAGGCATTGAACTGACTTCCGTTGAAGTGATGGCCGTCACAGGCGGCCATCACCAGACATTGCCGGAAGAGATCGGCGGGGTTGGCGTTGTCAAAGTGGGAGAGTTGGTAGCGATTGGCCGCGGCGGGCAAGCTTTGGCTGCGGGAAATTGGCTATTGCCGGATGAGCCTATGCTGGTTGTAAGTGCCGGGTCTGGGACGGCCATGGTGGCGGCGCGCGGGAAAGAGATCCAGCATGTAACGGGCACAGGGGTCGGGGGTGGCACGATGCTAGGGCTAGGGCGGCTGTTGTTGGGGACGATGGATCCGGTGGAGATCGATCGCCTGGCGATGGTAGGGGATAGCAATGGCGCGGATCTGGCACTGCGCGATCTGGTGTCTGGACCAATCGGTAGCCTACCGGCAGACGCGACCGCGGTGAACTTTGGTCGCATTACGCGCCTGGAGGAACCCCCAAGTCAGGTTGATTTGGCGGCGGCGTTGGTCAACATGATGGGGCAGGTGATCGCTACGCTGTCGATTAATGCGGCGCGTGCTGCTCGCCTAGAGCGTGCGGTCGTGATCGGGCATATGACGGATATGGAGAGCATGCGTAGGATCCTGGCGCGTGTCGGGATATTTTTTGGGATGCCGCTGGAAGTCTGTGCAGAAGCCGGGTCTGCTACGGTGATTGGGGCGCTGCTGCATGCGGTGCAGCGGTGACATCGTCATGCGCGGTGTTTGCCTTGACCCAAGTATCGAACTCAGCCAGGAGGTTAGCACGCAGCAAGTCAGGCATTGCGGCAGCGACAAAAGCGTTGCGGGCGATGCGGGCCACATCGGCCAATGAATACCCGAATTCATCCATGAGGAGGGTGTATTCGTGGGTCAGGTCGGTATTGAACAAGGGTGGATCGTCGCTGTTGACTGTGACAAGGATGCCCATGCGGTCGAGATGGGGAAAGGGATGATGGGCGACACGCTGGTAGGCGTGCAGGCAGATATTGCTGGTGATGTTGATTTCCAGCGGAATTTGGTGTTGGCGTAGATAGGCGAGCAAGAGCGGGTCTTCGATAGAACGCACTCCATGACCGATGCGTTGGGCTCCGAGGGCATGAATGGCTCCCCAAACGCTTTCCGGCCCGGCCATTTCGCCGGCGTGAGGGAGGGAGATAAGCCCAGCATTGCGCGCCTGATCAAAGGCATGGGCAAAGGGCGAAGGGGGGGCACCGACTTCGTTGCCACCCAAACCAAAGCCAATGACGCCATGATCGCGTCCGGCCAGGGCATATGCTAACGTGATTTCGCCAGGACGCGGATCATAAACGCCATTGCCGAGGCTGCGGAAGCTGACGTTACGCACGATATCAAATACCCAGGCAATTTCTACACCGTATTGTTGACGTGCGATGGCACGACCTTGATCAAGACCTGCAAAGAGGTCGTCAATCGTAAGGCCCTTGTCGAGTAGGTGGATATGTGTGTAGGGGCTAAAGGTGACTTCCGCATAGCGTATGTGCTGGCGCGCCATTTCTTCGGCAAACGCGACCGTGATGAGAGCAAAGTCGTCTGGTGTACGCAGGAGGTCGGAGATGGCGGTATAGATTTGGATAAAGTGGGGGAAGTCAACAAAGCGAAACCAGTTGCGTAAGGCGGCTTCGTTGCGTCCTGGTAATTTTTCCCAACGGTTATGCCGTGTCGCAAGTTCCAGTAGGGTGGCAGGTTGTATGGCTCCCTCTAGGTGGACATGCAATTCTGCCTTCGGCATTGTCTGGAGCAAGGCGTAATGGGTGGAAGATGGAGTGAGCATCGCGCACATGTCCTGACTTTGCCGGATGAAGGTTTGGCTGCCTCTTTGAGAGCAGATGATGTAGGGGCTGATAAGCGTTTAGATTGTATTTTACTTCATGAAGATTGAGAAAATAAGTTCCGAGATCGGTGTAGACGAAATAGGATTCCCTCGAAGCACGATGCGACTGAGTTCCAAACGATGGCTGATTCGTCGTGGGGCTGTGCTTCTCGTTGCACTGCTGTTACTGGGCGGCAGCAGCATTCCTGCTGGATTAGCGCGCTATCGGAGCTTTAGCCTCGCCATAGCAGGATATGAATGGGATATTGTAGGCTGGGAGGCGCAGGCGATTTGGGAAAAAGTCAATGCTGCGATCGCACAACCCGCGGGTGATCTGCCTCCGGCTGTGGCGACGATGGGTGTGCAAGAGTATCTTGCTCGCGCTGCACGCATGGGGGAGATTGAAAGGGAGTTGGCGCGACGTGCAAGCATTGCGCCTGGCGAACTGAGCGTACCGAGTGATGCAGAGTTACTGCTGGAGTTGGCGGACGTGCGGGCGCAACAAGAGGCTGTGCGCCCGCAGATTGAGCAGGTTATTGAGCGCCAGGTGAACAGCGAATTGGAAATGGATGGTTTTGTTGGTATCGGGCAGCGGGTTTGGCCTCCTGTCTCCTTTACGTTTGTGGAGCCGCCCAAGAAGTTGGTGGTGAGTCGTCGTGATCGTATTGAGACGATCTACAGCCAGATGTTGGAGGCTGCGATTACCCTGGACGAAATAGAGCAGACGGAGGGAGAGATCCGGCAGCAATATAATGCTGTTGGATACATCACCGATATTGGTGGGCTCGGCGCATTTCCGACAATGGTTGTTGACCGCGCCAGCCTGCGCTGGGTGCTGAGCACTGTGGCGCACGAGTGGACGCACAACTATTTGGTCTTCTATCCGTTGGGCTGGAATTATTTCACTAGCCAAGACTTAACCACGATGAATGAGACCGTGGCAGAGATCGTAGGTAACGAGGTGGGCGATCAAACGCTGGCACGCTATTATCCCGAACTTGTACCCCCTCTGCAGCCAGAGCCGGTTGCGCCCCCTGCCATGACGGAGCCGCTGCCTTTCGATTTTCAGATCGAGATGCGCCAGACGCGTTTGGAAGTGGATCGACTGCTGGCAGAAGGCGACGTTGCGGGTGCAGAAGCCTATATGGAGGAGCGACGACTGGACTTTGTCGCCAATGGCTATCCCTTGCGCGTGCTCAACCAGGCGTACTTTGCCTTTCATGGCAGCTATGGAACCAGCCCGGCTAGTACCAGCCCGATCGGGCCAAATCTGGCGCGCTTGCGGGAACTGATGCCGGATTTGAAAACCTTCTTGGAAACGGTACGCGGGTTTACGAGTGTGGAGGAGTTGAATCAAACGCTCCTGCTGTGGGAGAGATCCGCGGGTAGAGTGGAAGCGGCTGCGGGTACTTACGCATCCCGATGAGTGGGGGCTTTTCCCGCTTCTACAAGATAAAGGAGGAAGAATGAAAATGGAGCGCCCTTGCAAAGGGCGCTCCATTTTCGAACAGGCTACTGGGGAGTTCCCAGGGTTACGACGATTCGCTGCGGGGATTCGGTGGCACGCTGCTCCGGTGTGTAGTAGTCATAGACTGTGCTGGGTGGCGTTTGCGCGCGAATGGGGAAGCGGGCCTGTAGCCGGTAGGTCAACTCGTACATTTGCCCACTGGGAACGTCTTCCAGATAGAAGATGATCTGGCGTCCGGTTAATTCGTAGCGTTCGATGATACCCCTGTCGACCAGGGCATCCAGATCATTGGTGAGTGGGGTAAAGCCAGGCGGAACACCGAGATCGACCAGGACCATTCCGGCGACACCTTCGGAGAGCATCTCCACCTCCGCAGTTACCTCGACAATGTCATTGACGGCAAGTTCGGTGCGGTCATAGGCCACGTCGATGCGGACACCTTGCGGGGCCTGTGGCGTGGAGGGCGTAGAGGTCGGGCCCGGCCAGGGCTGATAGTAGTCGGTGCTGACCTGGTAGTGAATGGCGCGGTCGCCTTCCATTTCAATCAGGAGCTCAACGGGGTCGCTGCCGATGTCGTCAAAGCTGACTTGCTGTACCACGTCGGCATTGCTCTCATCGACGGTGAGGGTGCGTGTGCGTGCGCCCTCCAACGAGATCGTCACCGTGGCGCTGCCGCCTTCGCCCCCGATTTGGGCTGCCAACAGCAGGGCCTTGAGGGCCATGACGGTCGAGTGGGGGCTGCCGTAGGCACCGATATTGTTGCGGTGGCTGGTGATGTAGTGTATGGCGCGCTCGGCAAGGTCGAGATGCTGACCACTGCGGAGGAAGGCGATTGTTGCCATTGAAGTTGTTTCCAGATCGACAATGGTTCCGTATTCGCGCAGCCAAGTCGTGACCGTGGATGACCAACGCACGCCGTTATCCGATTCGGAGATGGCGCGCGAGGCCAATTCATCCAGTATGTCGCCTAGTATGCCGCTGGCGGGTTGATCGGCTGCGGCAAAAGCATTGGCAGCCATTGCGAGCACGTACGAGTCCGTGTCAGCGATGTTGATATTTTCCACAAGGTAGGTAAGGCCGCGCGCGACCGCTAGATCGTTCATGAAACCGGCATCGGCCAATCCCCACACAATATAGGCAGTGGCAGAAATGTCACCTGTTTCCTCTCCACTGTCCGAACTGCTGACCCTCATCCCCGATGGATTCCAGGAACCGTTGCGCTGCTGGCGATCGATAAGAAATTGGGCTGTGCGTTCGAGCAGAGCCGGGTCTACATAGTAGACATGGGCCATGTCGGAAAATTGCATAAGACCATAGGCTGTGAGCATGGTTTCCGGGGGCGGGTTGCCGAAGAGGCTAAATCCGCCTGGTGAACCAGGCACTTCAAAGGTCACGAGCCGTTGGTAGCCAGCGTTGATATAGAATTCGGCCTGCAGTTCGATGTCCGGACTCTGCTGTCCGGTGGCACGTAGATAGTCGAGCACAAGCACGTTGGGATAGTTGACGCTACTGGTCTGTTCGAAACAGCCATAAGGCTCTTGCAACATGCCCGCCAGCCCATCAATTGCCTGACTGACAATACCCGGATAGAGCTTGACCGTGACGCGGCCCGTGCCGGGGATGGCATTGCGCGGAACGGCGACTTCAAAGGAGTGTGCAGCTTCTAGCTGTCCATTGACAACGCTAGCCTGGGGACGCCCGTTGGGGACGACTGATACGGTGCGGAGAACCGCATCGCTGGCCTGTTCACCAATCGCCGTGATTTCGAAATCCTGCTCGCCAAAGTCAAGCACGCTGATCGGGATATAGGCCGCGCTGACTTCGTTGGGGCCGAGTTCGATGGTTAGGGCGGAATCGCCTCGGAACTCGAACCAGGGGGCCCTTTTGACGCTTAGCTCGATGGTTTGTGGTGTATTGAGGTAGTTATAGAGGGCAATGGGTACATCGATTTCGTCGCCCACGGTGAGGAAGCGGGGCAGGTCGGGCTCGACGAAAAATTCCTGGAAGACGCGCAAGGAGCCTTGCCCGCTGCCTAGATTGCCTTGCTCGTCGGAGGCTATGACGGAGACGCGCCAGGTGGTGATGGAATCGGCGAGGGGAAGTTCGACCTGGGCATGACCTTGTGCGTCGGTCTCTAGTTCGGGCATCCAGTAGAGTGTTTCGGGGAAATACTGGCGCAGGCGTGGCGCGTCGGCGGTGCCGCGTGTGGCAGTAGTCTCGGATGCGGCGGCTTCTTGCGATGCAGCAGGGGCGGCTGGAGCCCCGGAGGAACAGGCTGCGTAGAAGCCTGTTGCCAGTGCGAACAAGACGGTGGCGACCAGGAGGCGACGACGGGACTTTGTGCCATCATAGAAGGCTAGCCCAAGCAGCGGGGCCATCAAGACGATGCGATTTAACCAGCCCCATGCAAAGGCATCTGTCGGGGCTGATGCTACGCTTTCGGCTGCTGGGCTTGCGAGTATGGGGGCTGCGATTGCGCCAAGTTCCTCGGCAAAGAAGCCCATAAGCGCACTGTTGCGTGACGTGGCTATGAGCGCCGGGTCAGGTGTGATGGCAGGTGTATTGGGAGCGAGGCCATAGCGAACACTGTCCGGGTTTTGGTCATAGGGCGAAGCTTCGTCGTCCTCAAGATCGGTGAAGTTATGGATTTCATAGCGAGGCTCAAGCAGTTCGCGCTCAAGCAAGAAGTAGGTGCGGGCGAAGCCGGGGTCTTGGGTACCGACGGAAAAGACCGATTCATCGACGATGCTGATGCCTAACGCGCCAGTCATGGGCGCTCCGTCGCGTGTTACTTGAAAATCGACGGTTGCGGTTTCCCCAGGGCGATAGGTTGCGGCGTCGCTGCTGATCTCAACCTGGGCTGGGGCTGGATTAACCAGTACCAGGCGGCGGTCGCGCACGATCTCGCCTTGATCGTTGACGACATAGGCATTGAGTTCGAGGGTTCCCAAGAGTGAGCCATCAATGTCAATGGCGGCCTGGGCTATGCCATCCATGACCGGCAGGGAGACTAGGGCGAAAGTCTGACGTCCCTTGATGACATCCAGATAGACTGTGCGGCTGTTGCCTGCTACATGGATATCGAGATTCATGGTGTCGCCGATGTGATATTCGGCCCGTTCGGGGCGGAGCAGGACAGAGGTGGGCGTCTGGTCAGCCTCCAATGTCAAGACCTGAATGGCAGAATCGGGGGGGGCAGCGGCTCCAGTTGGGGTGGTGGTTGCCGTCAGCGTGATGACTGGCGCGACATCGACGGTGGGGGTCATGCGGAAGGTGGCAAGCCCATAGGCATCGGTGGCGAGGGTCAATGGCTCGGCAAGGAGGGGGGATTCTACCTCAATGGTGCTGGGCGCGGCGCGTCCATCGGGATAGGATGTGTCGACATAGATGATGTTCTCGATGCCTGCACGCAACGTGCCTGACTCTGGGATGGCTTCGATTAGGATCTTCTTTTCGGCAACCGTGACCGTATCGTCAATGCTTTCGGCATGGTTTGCCGTGTCGACGACCGTAATTTCCAAATCGACCTCGGCGGCATTGTTTTCGAGTTGGCCGACGAAGTAATCCGGGACGGTGAACGAGTAAGGGTACTGTCCATTTTCGTCCGTGGTTCCGTTTACCTCGAAAACCTGGAAGCGATCCACATCCGTAACGTAGCCACGGATTGTGACCTCGCCGCCGCTTACGGGTTTGCCAAAGAAGTATTGGGCGTCAACCACGCCTGTTGCGGTTTCGCCAGGTAGATAGAAGGCTTTGTCGCTGTTGAATTCCACCTTGAAACGGGGAAGGGTGTAGGGCTCGACTTCGACTGTGCGGCTGCTAGAGACAGGGCCAATTTCGGCGGTAATGATGTAGTCGCCCGTGGTGGCTAGGCTATCCACGACGAAATCTGTGGAGGCGACGCCATATTTGGAGGTGGTAAGCGTGTTGCGTGCGACTTTGTTGCCGTTGGGGTCGCTTACAGTGACCGTCACTTCATGGTCGTGGGTCGCTTTCAGAGCCAGGGTGTCCAGTGCAAGGGTGCGGATATGGATGGTCTGCCCGGGCTGGTAAACGGGTTTGTCGGTGGAGACGAGCACATTGTAGGCGCGCCCGACATAGACACTTTCTTCATATTTGGCTGTCCCTGCCGTCGAGCGGGATTCGACTACGAGCACTTGATTGGGATTCGTCACATTTTCGGGTACAGTAAAGCTCACCTGGACGAGGCCCTGCTCGTTGGTCGTGCCGCGAAAGACGCGTGTGTTGTCCCCATCGGGGTCGGAGAGCGAGACCGTGACTGTGCCATTTTCAACCGGGACGCCGGTGTTTGGGTCGCGCACCTGCAAGAGGAATGAGCCGGTGCTGTCAGGAATGAGCACGAAGACTTCGCCTAGTAGCGTGAAGCCTGCGCGCCCGATTGTCTCGATACCCTGGATGATGACTTCGCGTGGTGGCTGATTAGGCGGAGGGCAGCCCAGGATGAAAATCAGGAGTCCGGCTAGGATACGTAAGAGTCGATAGCGCGACGCGGGCATAGTGCATACTCCTCTTGGAGCTATGTGCAACTCGCGGGAAGTTCCTCTGAATGTTGCAATGATAAATGTTGCAATGGTAGAAATGTTGCAATGGTAGATGGGTCGTAGACCTTTGAAGATTCGTGTAGAACTAGGACACATTATGCGACTGAGTGACAAAGAAGTCAACGTTGAAGCGAGGATTATGGTTCCACGATTGAGTTGGGTTGCACGTGCCTACCAGTGGGCCTGTGCGCGGCTCTATCTTGAATTGGCGTGGGCCTATGATTGGGTGAGTTGGCTGGTGAGCGGTGGACACTGGCGCAGATGGCAAGCAGGCGTGTGGGCCGAAGTGCGCGGGCAAGATGTGTTGGAATTGGGGGTTGGTACGGGTGAACTTCTTGTGCAGGGCAGCCAACGCCGGTTCTCGATGGTGGGGGTTGATCGCTCACCTACGATGATCGAGGTTACACGGCGACGCGCCGTTCAGAAGCAGGTTGGAGTGCGTGCGATCCTGAGCGATGGGCGTGCGCTGCCCTTTCAAGATGAAGTCTTTGACACAGTGATGGCAACCTTTCCGGCAGGCTATATTCTGGAAGCGGCAACGTTGGCGGAGATGCGGCGAGTGCTGCGCCGCGGGGGGCGCGTGGTGCTCTTAGGCTTGTGGGTTGAATTGCAGTTTGGATGGATGGGGCGGATGCTGCCGGTGTTCTATGGGCGACCTGCTGAGGCGTCACTGACTGCAACGGCAGAGCGTTTGGCGGCGGCTGGGTTTGAGGCGCGCTGGGTGGAGCAGCAGGATGGGCCCTTTACGGTTGGCGTCCTGGTGGCGGATCGGGAATAGCGGGCTATGAAGATGCCACTGGAATCACCATCACTCGACCTGACCGATCTCACTGATCTTACTGAGATTGCCTATGAGACGGGAGGCGGTACGGTTGAAGGGCAGGATGGGACAGTGCGCCTGTCCAGGCGTCCGTTAGATGATGAGCGCTATAGCAATGCACAACTGGATGATTACCATCTCAACGGCGTGATGCGGTGGCGACCCCCTGTGCGGCTGGTTGTACGCGCTCGGTTCTCGCACTCGCAAGCGGCGCTGCGTGGCACCGCGGGCTTTGGCTTTTGGAATGACCCGTTTGCGATGACGAAGATTGCACGCTCATCGCCCTTACCACGTTGGCGGTTGCCACAAGCGGTCTGGTTCTTCTTTGCGTCGCCACCTTCACAGATGCCTTTGGCGTTGGGGGTTCCGGGTTTTGGTTGGAAGGCGGCGACCATTGATGCTACGCGGCCCGTGGCAAAGGCGCTGATGCCCTTTGCGCCGTTGGGGGCGCTGGCCTGTCGCCTGCCGTGGCTCTACCGTGGCGTGTGGCCGCTGGCCCAACGCATCTTGAAGATTGATGAAGCACTGGTGCCGGCTGCGATGGAGGGCTGGCATGAGTATGTTTTGGAGTGGGAGACGGACAGGGTGCGCTTTGTGGTGGATGGTGAAGCGGTGTTCAGCACGCATTATGCACCGCGCGGGCCGTTAGGATTTGTCGCTTGGATCGACAATCAATATATGGTGGCAACGCCGCAGGGTCGTTTGCGCCACGGCATGGTTGTGAGTGAGGAGACACAATGGATGGAATTGGTCTCATGCAGGGCAGAGCATAAGTAGAGAACGTACAGTGTAGGCTTAACGGTGCAGGTTGCGGGTTAGCTAATGCGGTCGAGAAAGCGAAACCAGGTCGAGATGAGTGGCAAGTAGAGTTTCTCGTAGGGTGTAAAGAAATGGCGTGCATGGGGCAAGTCGAGGATAGGGTTGTTGACCGGTTTACCTGCAATTAAGTTGCCCATCATATGGCCCAGATAGCTGGCAACGGCAACGCCGTGTCCGCCATAGCCATAGGCATAGAAGATGCCGGGCGCGGGGCCATCCTGGATACGACCTGCATGGGGCATGAGATCAAAGGTGAGGCCGAGCTTGCCACTCCAGGAGTGAGAAATCGGGACACCGGCGAGCTGTGGAAAAACTTCGAGCATCCGTTTACCGAGTTCCTTGGCGCTTTGATCGAGGGGAAGATCGGTGGAGAGGTTGTGGCGTCCACCAAACAACATGCGTCCATCGGGTGTGAGGCGGAAGTAGTTGAGAAAGTGCTTGCTGTCGTAAAACATGCGACCGCGGGGGCTGACGCTGTGCTGCAAGGAGGGAGAAAGCGGCTCGGTGGTGATGATATAGCTTCCCCCAGAGAAGATGCCGCGACGGGCTGGGGGAATGAGATTATTGGTGTATCCGTTGGTAGCAAGCAGGACAGCGTTTGCTGTTACTGGGCCGTTGGGCGTCACGAGCTGGTAGCTGTCGCCGACGCGGCGCAACGATTGCACAGGAGCCTGCTCAACGATCTGCGCGCCCGCCTGGCTGGCAGCGCGGGCAAGACCATAGACGTATTTGGCGGGATGGAGTCCGGCAGCACGCGGATCGCGGATGCCGCCATAGTAGGCTGGCGAACCAATTTCGCTGGAGAGTTCGGCTGGCCCAACGACTTGGGGAACGGTGTCGCCTAGCTCGCGCTCATGCCAGGCGACTTCATGTCGCAGTGCCGTGAAGTGCGTTGGTTTGTAGGCTAGAACCAGTTGACCATGACGGGTGAAGTTGCATTCGATGGCCTCTGTTTGGATGAAACGCTCGACGAAATCAATGGCGGCGAGTGACCAGGCAAACAGGCATCTGCCTTTTTCGGGTCCATAGTGATGGAATAGGTCCGGCGCTGAGAGCTTTAGTCCCGGATTGACCATGCCGCCATTACGACTGCTAGCCCCCCAACCCACTGTGTGCGATTCAAAGACGGCGACGTTGGTTCCAGCGGATGATAGTGTGTGCGCGGCGTGCAGGCCCGTATAGCCGCTGCCGATGATCGCAACATCCACCTGGTTGGGCTGGGTTTTCAGAAGGTTTGTTGGGGGTAGAACGTCTTCTGTCCACAGGGGTTTGAGTTGCATATCGTCTCCACGGGCAGCGCAAAATGGATGGATAGGTACTGTCAATCTTGCCCTATCTGGTCACAATGGCAAGCAGTGTCCGTCAAATGTCGCTGTTCAAGCATTGTTTGATCCGGTATCGTTACCAGTGTATTAGAGGAGAGCCTATCTTTGTAATCTAACATTGCAGCCTTGATCGGAACGTATTATGCAGCGCATCTTATTTCAAATGAACCTACGAATGGCAATGAGCAGCTTCCGGCGGGAAATCACGGTTTGCTGTTTGGCAGCGATACTCGCGGTGACGCTCGGATTGTCGCTGGAGGTGCAGCCGGTCTCCGCCGCACCCGTTTCTGCGCCGACCATTCGCCAGGATCGCCGTCCTGACCGTGAACGACCTGTGGCGACGCAACAGGGTTCTTCTCAGACATCGGCCTCCAGTGGTTCGACGAGCCATGCACGCCCGCGTCTTGTGCGTCGCTAGGTCATTTGTTGGAGGGCGTTTTGCACAGGCCAACGGCTAGGCTGAGGCCGCCTGATCAAGATCATGCAATACCTGTTGTAGTTCGGCGGGCAAAGGTGCGCTAAATTCTACTCGTTCGCCTGTGCTGGGCAAGGCAAAGGCAAGGCGGGCGGCATGTAGGAACAGACGCGGGACAGGCAGTCGCTGGCGGCGCAAGCCATAGATGGGGTCGCCAACTAATGGGTGTCCTAACCAGGCAAAGTGGACGCGTATCTGGTGGGTGCGCCCTGTGATTGGATGGGCTTGTACAAGTGTGAAGGTGCCGCGTCCGGGAGCGTTGCGTAACGGTACGGTGAATTGGGCGAGTACCTTGTATTCTGTTGTTGCGGGGCGTGCCTTGAGTGCGCCAGGGTTCTCCGCCAAGATAACGGTTTGACGTTTGCGGTTACGCGGGTCTCGCCCGATGGGTGCGACGATGCGCCCTTGCTCCTCCTCGATTTTCCCTTCGACCAAAGCGATATACTGTTTTTCAACCTTGCGGCTCTTGAATTGAGCTTGGAGATGGCGCAATGCCGCATCGTGTTTGGCGACGACGATGACGCCGGAAGTGTCTTTGTCAAGACGATGCACGATGCCGGGGCGCAGCTCGCCGCCGATGCCCGCAAGATCGGGAACGTGATGGAGGATGGCATTGACAAGCGTGCCCCCGGCATGACCCGGCGCGGGATGGACGACGAGACCGGCGGGCTTATCGACAACGATGAGGTCTTGATCTTCATAGAGTACGGCGAGAGGAATCTCCTCCGCTCTCAACTCCGTGGAGCGTGGAAGATCGGGCAGGTTGAGATCGATCCGATCTCCGGGCAAAAGACGCTGGTTTGCGCGCGATGGCTGGTCGTTGACAACGACGCTGCCCTCTTTGATCCAGCGTTGGATGACACTGCGGCTATGCTCTGGTAAGTGGCGTGCAAGCCAGCGATCCAGCCTGTCTGCCCCAGCCTCGTTACTTGCTTCGTCATGTGGCTCGCTTCCCACGATGAGGGTTGTGCTGGTTGTCATGGGGTGCAATGAGTCGTTATAGAGCAGGCAATAAAGCAAGTATAGCGAGGGGACGCTTAGGCATCGCGTGTTGGCGCGGCGGTGCTGTCTGCAGGTGTGTGGTGCGCTTCGCCGGCGCGCCGTTGGGCACGCTGCAGGCGGATATCTTCGGCAAAGATGTAGATGGCGAGGCCGATGACACCGCAGACAATGGCGCTGTCGGCAATGTTGAAGTTGGGCCAGTAGTAGACGCCAGGGACGCCGACGCGCACGAAGTCTGTGACGTAGCCCTGGTAGAGCCGGTCGATGACATTGCCCAAAGCACCACCGAGTTGCATACCGAGCAGAATGCGCAAGAGGCGCTGCTGTGGCGCGAGTGTGCCGGCGTAATAGAGGATGGCAGCGGCTACAATCACAGCAATGATAATGAAAAGGTTGCCCTGGTTCTGTAGAATGCCAAAGGCTGCACCGTAGTTGTGGACATGCTCGAAGACAAAGTAGTCCCCTAGCCGCTCGAACGGGACAATGTAGGTGAAATCGGGGATATTGGATCGCACCCAGGTCTTTGTCCATTGGTCGAGGGCGATGATGATGACGGCAACCAAAAGTACAGGGCTGATCCGTTGAAACCAAGTTGAGATTTTGTTCATGGCGTATTTGTTGGAACCCATCTGGATTGAATATCACACGTCCAGCAGAAATTTGAGCAGAGACCTTTGCACGCGGTCAGTTCAGCACGAAAAGGCTGACAGAGACAAAAATATAGAGATAAAAACATTGTAACGCATTACGAGATAAATGGTGAATCCTTTTTGCTATGCTATACTGGCTAACATCATCCCTCTTATGATTGTATGATGATTTTACCGTGATTTTGCTGTGATTTTATATTTGCTTTGATGACGACTTTGATCAGCCTTTTGATCAACCCACGGATAGGACCACAGGAGAAGCTGCATGCCCCGTGAGATTACAGTGGCCCTGGTGCAAATGGATCCTGTATTGGCAAGCACCGAGGCCAATTTGCGCAAGATGGGCGATTTTGTAGAGCGCATTTGTAGCGAGCAACGCACAGACCTGATTGTATTTCCCGAATTGAGCTATACGGGAAACGAACTTGGCATTCGAGCGACCGACGTCGCTGAGCGCATACCGGGACACGCCACCAACTACCTTGCCAAGCGCGCCAATGATTTTAGCACGCATATTGTCTTTGGTCTGGTGATCAAGGAAAAGGTTGAGAGCATTCTCTATAATGGTGTGGTCTGCGTGGGGCCAGAGGGGAGCGTGGAGGCCGAGTATCGGAAGGTGCATTTGCTCGGCGAGGAGCGGCAGGTCTATCGCAACGGCTTTCGCTTTGTGACAGTTGAAGCGGAGTGGGGGCGCTTTGGCATGATTATCGGCGTGGATTTGGCCTTCCCCGAAGCGACGCGCACGTTGACACTGGAAGGGGCCGAACTGGTGGTCGTAAGCGCCAACTGGGAGGAATCGGCTAAGGAATCGTGGCGGGCGCATCTGATTAGCCGCGCCTGTGAAAACTCGATTTTTATGGCGGCAGCAAATCGCGTGGGCGAAGAACCCACACGACGTTTTAGCGGTGACAGTCTGCTCGTTGGGCCGACCGCAGAACTCTATACGGTCCTGGATGAACCGATTGAGGGCTATGCCGTGGCGACGATTGATTTAGACGCGGTGCGGAATGTGCGCGAGGACCGGCAGTTGATCCAGTATCGTGAGCCGCTGGCCTATCGAGCGATTGTGAGGAAGTATTAATACGGGTCGAGAGCGTGAGACAGACACAGCGGTTAGCGGGATGGGAAAACTAGAGCGAATCGAAAGTGGGACGTGGCAACGCGCCTCTTACATGGTCGATTACCGCGCTGAATGGCTGACCGATGTTTTGGTGGAGCGCGCTACATGTGGTGAGGAGATTAGCCCGCTCGTTGTTGTCGACGACGGCTTACGTGCGCCGGTTGTCGCGCAGGCGGGTGTCGTCTGGTCGCGATTTTGGTTCCGGCGCGAGGGATGGCTGATCGAAAAGTTCTTCTCGCCTGTGGGCCGCGTGATGGGGTTCTATGCGCCGATCTGTGGCCCGATTGAATATCATACAGGGTATCTGTCCGCTGAGTGGTACGGCCTAGCGCTGTGGATCAGCGAACAAGGGCGAGTCACAGTGCTTGGTGAACATGCATTTGACCAGGCATCCGTTGCGGGCAGCATACCGCCGGTTGCCCAGGAGCAGGCCGAACAGCGAATCCGTGAGCTAACAACCTTGACCGCACAACGACGTTTTCCTCCGGCATTTGTGCGTAATTTTGGGATTGTGACAAAATAGAACCATGATTGCTATCCTCGACTATGGCGTGGGCAACCTACGCAGCGTATACAAATCTTTTGAAACCGTTGCTATACCGCTAGGGATTCCGGTCGATATTGTGGATCACCCAACGGATTTAACCCGTTGGCGGGCGGTTGTGCTGCCGGGGCAGGGGGCCTTTGGGGATAGTGTCGACAATCTAAGAGCGCAACAGTTGGAGAAGCCGCTGCTCGACGCGGTTGAGGCCGGATTGCCCGTTTTAGGTATCTGCGTGGGTATGCAACTGTTGTTCGATCAGAGTGAAGAGATGGGGCAGCACGAAGGATTGCACATCATTCCGGGCCAGGTGCTGCGCTTTCCAGAGAAGATGGGCGATCCAACCGCGCAGGGGCGTGTTTTACGCGTGCCGCAAATCGGTTGGAACCAATTGCACCAGCACCATACAGATGACCTCCTCGCCGGTGTCCCCGATAGGGCGTATGCCTACTTTGCCCACAGCTACTATTGCCAGCCCGAACAACCGGATTCAATTTTGGCCTCGACAGATTACGGCATCGACTATGCAAGCATTGTCCGTTATAAAAATGCCTGGGGTATTCAGCCGCATCCTGAGAAGAGCCATACGGTGGGCCTCCGCATTTTGGCAAACTTCATGCGGATGGTGGTGGCAGCTCCGGTGGAGGCCACGACCGCGCCTTAGTTGTTTGCCGGCAGTTGTTGACACAGCCACACAGCAGCGAAGTGACCTGGAGCCATGCGCATCTATTTAATCACCCACGCCCACACGGAGCAGGTTCCCCATGTGGCGGCAGATGTGTGGCGGCTCTCTGATCGCGGGAACGAGCAAGCGGCGGCATTGGCGGGCGCACCATTTTGGGCACAGGTCGATCGCGTGGTCGTCAGCGCCGAACCCAAGACACTCTTGACGGTCGCCGGAGTGGTCGAGCGGCGCAAGATTCCAGTGTGGGTGGATAGTCGTTTTGATGAGCTGCGGCGAAGTGGCTGGATCGAGGATTACGCTGCTCAGGTCGAGCAGGTCTTTGCCCAGCCGGAGCGTTCAATTTCGGGCTGGGAAGCGGCGGCCAGTGTGCGGATGCGCGTGCAGAGCGGACTTGCTGACTTAAAACGACGTTTTGCCGGTGAGAGGATGGCGCTGGTGGGGCATGGCATTTGTTTGAGTTTGCTGCGGGCGGGGTTGTTAGGCTTGCCAACTGCCGACCTGTCACATTGGCGGCGGCTCGCTTTTGGAAGCTATGCCTACGTCTGCCTGGACCCTCCGGCAATCCTTCAAGACTTCGCGCAGAGCGCCGATGTGACGCGCTGATGCGGGAAAAAATCGGCTAGAGGGATGTATGTTACGTATACCCTTTGTGTGTTATGGTAAGGTGCTGACATGAATGGGCTCATGTGTATAGGCCCATGGTCAAAGTTCATTTTTGAAAGTTGCCAGGAAGGCTGACACGGTCTGTAGCAGATGATTATATATCCGGCCATCGACCTCCGGCGCGGACGCTGCGTGCGGCTGCGTCAGGGAGATCCAAATGTGGAAACGGTCTTTGGTGAAGACCCGGCGCAAATGGCGCGTCATTGGGTGAGCCAGGGTGCAGAGTGGCTGCATGTGGTGAATTTGGATGGGGCGTTGGGCGCTACCCAAGACCAGATTTCGACGCTTCATCATCCCAAACACCACCCCCAACGTCTCTCTGGGGGCGTGGAGTTGACGCTGCCGATTAATCTCCAGCGTCTCTTGGAGATCCGGCGCAGCGTAGAGATTCCGATTCAGTTTGGTGGCGGTATGCGAACGTTGGAAGACATTCGTTTGGCGCTGGAACTGGGGGCGGATCGCGTTGTGCTGGGGACTGTGGCAGTGGAAAAACCGCGCATGGTCTCGGAGGCCATCGAAACATGGGGCGCAGATCGCATTGTGGTTGGCATCGATGCGCGCGATGGCAAGGTGGCGACCCACGGCTGGCAAGAGACAAGCGCGTTGGATATGGTGGAGTTGGGCCATCAGATGCATGCGATGGGTGTGCGTAGAGTGGTCTATACCGACATCAACCGCGACGCTATGTTGATGGGGGTCAATGTTGAAGCCACTGCACGCTTGGGCGATATCACCGGGCTGAGTGTGATCGCCTCCGGTGGTGTGGCGGGAATCAATGACATTGAACGGCTGAAGGCGCACGAACACTTCAACATTGATGGTGTGATTGTGGGCCAGGCGCTCTATACCGGCAACCTGGACTTACGCCGCGCTGTGGAGGTTGGGCATGAACCGCTGCGCCGGCGCAGTGCCGGCATTGTTCCCTACCGGCGCACTGAGAAAGGCCCAGAGTTCCTATTGCTCTTTAACCTCTTTTTTGAGCAGTGGCAGTTCCCACGCGGCGGTGTTCGTTCCAATGAAAGTGACCTGGCGTGTGCGCGTCGGGAACTCCAGGAAGAGACGGGATTGTCGATTGAGCAACTGCACGAAGAATGTCGTGTGGAATTGCACTATACGGCGACGATACGCCATTACGCGATTGAGCGCACAGTGATTTATTATTTGGCCGAAGTCGACTCCGGCGAACTTTGCCTGGGGCATGAGGATCACTGTGAAGCACGTTGGGTCGATGCTCAAGAGGCCTGGGAGTTGCTGACGGAGACGGGGCCGGAACAACTACCGGCGTTGGACGCCGCGGTGGGGTTTTTGCAGCGGCTACCGCAGCGTTAGCCTCAATGGAATATCCTGTTGGAAAACCGTATCTAGGATGGTGCTATAAGGATGATGTCATGCTTGCCAAACGGGTGATTCCGTGTCTGGATGTCAAAGATGGGCGCGTTGTCAAGGGTGTCAACTTTGTTGATTTGGTGGACGCTGGCGATCCTGTGGAACAGGCCAAGATCTATGACCGAGAGGGCGCAGATGAATTGGTCTTTTTGGATATTACGGCGACACATGAAGCGCGCGATACGGTTGTCGAAATGGTGCGGCGCGTGGCGGATACTGTTTTTATTCCCTTTACGGTTGGGGGTGGTATTCGCACCGTGGAGGACATGCGTGCCATGCTCTTGGCGGGTGCGGACAAGGTCAGCATCAACAGCGCAGCCGTACGCAATCCGCAGTTGATCCGAGAGGGCGCTCAACGGTTTGGCAGCCAGTGCATTGTGGTGGCAATTGACGCACGACAGCGCCAAGCCGATGATTTAGCCGAGCGCGGGCCTGGTTGGGATGTGTATGTCAGCGGGGGGCGGATCAACACGGGCTTGGATGCTGTGGAGTGGGCGAAAGAAGCCGAGCGTTATGGTGCAGGTGAGATTCTGCTCACGTCGATGGACGGCGACGGCACGCTGGAGGGGTATGACGTTGAATTGACGCGTGCGGTTAGTGATGCGGTCAAGATTCCGGTGATTGCCAGCGGCGGCGCAGGCAAAGCTGAGCATTTTGCCCAGGCATTGACGGATGGTGGCGCAGCGGCGGTCTTGGCTGCCAGCCTCTTTCATTTTCGCCAGTTGAGTATTCAAGAAGTCAAGGATTTCCTGCGTGACAGAGACATACCGGTGCGGATGCCGATGCGTGATCTTATTTAGTCCCTGATTGAACGTTTGAGGCCCGAATAATGGTTGAAGAGCAGCAGCTCGACTTTGATGATTTTATGGCAACCATCCAGTTTGATGGCGACGGGCTCATTCCGGCGATTGTGCAGGATCGCACGACGGGCCAAGTGCTGATGATGGCTTGGATGAACCAAGAGAGCTTGCGTCGCACATTGGAAAGCGGCGAGACGGTCTTTTGGAGCCGGAGCCGTCGGGAATTTTGGCATAAGGGAGCGACCTCCGGCAACGTGCAGAGAGTGACCGAGATGCGCGTGGACTGTGATGGAGATACGCTGCTAGTGCAGGTTGATCCGGCAGGCCCGGCTTGCCACACGGGAGCAGTCAGTTGCTTCTTCCGTACGGTTGAACAGCGTGCTGCGGTATCGTGAACAAACACAGAAAAATTTCCTCAAAAATTCCCTGTACGACTAGAGATTGATGATTAGCATGGATAATATTACGCAGCAGGTATTTGATGTGATTGAAGGGCGCAAGCACAATGCGCCGGAGGGGTCGTACACGGCAAAACTCTTTGCCGCTGGTGAGGTGGAAGTCTTGAAGAAGATCGGTGAGGAAGCCGTTGAAGTCGTGGTGGCGGCGAGCAAACAGACCGATGACCGCATTGTCTACGAAATGGCCGATTTGGTCTATCACAGCTTAGTCCTGCTGTCGATGCACAATCTGTCCTGGCGTGATGTTGAGGAAGAATTGGCGCGGCGAATCAAGTAGCTCTCATACAACGTTGCTTTTGTAATTCCCTGATTTTTCCCCCTAAGCCATGTCCGTGAAACTGTATGATTGTTGAAGAACATCTGTGCCCATAGTTGCGATTTTGCGGAATTTGCTGCATGATCGTGGCGTACAGAGATTCTCTGCTCGATTTGAAAGTCGCCACCAATCCATCGTTTGCATGCCGAGGCAGGCAATAGACGACTGTGGATGTGGCGGCTTTTGTATTGGGCAACCCTATGGATTGTTCTTCAATCGTAGTCTATCGCGGAAAGGTACATTGTGAAGATGAAGACTAGGCAGTCTAAATCCGCGGAGCCTCCCCAACGTGCTCGCGGAAGCGTGCCGGAACTGTGGCAGGGAATAGCCCCTGAATCATGGCAGGATTGGCGATGGCAGTTGAGCCACCGTTTGAACACAGTGGATGACTTTGCCCAGATAGTGCGCTTGACACCTAATGAGATTGAAGGGCTGTCGGCCCCTGGACATTTCCGTGTCGATGTTACACCCTATTTTGCCAGCTTGATGGACGCAGATGACCCGAACTGTCCAATCCGGCGGCAAATTATACCAACCGCCCAGGAACTGGTGCCTTTTTCGGCTGAGATGGTGGATTCGCTCAGTGAAGATGCCCATTCGCCTGTGCCGGGTCTTGTTCATCGCTATCCTGATCGTGTGTTGATGCTGGTGACGACCCAGTGTGCGAGCTACTGCCGCTACTGTACGCGCAGTCGTATTGTCGGCGATTCGTCGGTGCAGTTTAGCCGCCGCGACTATGACCGGCAGATTGAATACATTGCGCAGAATTCGCAGATTCGCGATGTTCTGCTCTCCGGTGGCGACCCGCTGACGATTCCCCAACGCGTTTTGGAAGACCTTTTGCGCCGACTGCGCGCGATACCTCACCTTGAGATCATACGGATTGGCAGCCGCGTGCCGGTCTTTTTGCCACAACGGATCACTCCCGAACTGGTGGAGATGCTGCGACAGTTTCACCCGCTGTGGATGAATGTTCACTTCAACCATCCAAAGGAAATTACAGCGGAGGTGTCAGTGGCACTGGCGCGATTGGCTGATGCCGGGATTCCCCTGGGCTGCCAGAGTGTGCTGCTGGCGGGGGTGAATGATTGCCCGAATGTGATGAAGGAGTTGTGTCACAAGCTTGTGATGAACCGGGTTCGCCCCTATTATCTGTACCAGTGTGATTTGGTACACGGGGCCGGGCATTTCCGTACACCTGTGGCGACAGGGATTGAGATTATGGAAGCCCTGCGCGGTCACACCTCCGGCTATGCAATTCCCACCTACGTGATTGACGCGCCGGGGGGTGGGGGTAAAGTGCCTGTGATGCCCAACTATGTGATCAGCCAGTCGGCGGATAAGGTTGTGGTGCGTAATTATGAGGGCTATATCAGCGCATACACGCAACCGGAGCAGTATACTCGGCACGATCCGAAGCAGTGCCCAGCCTGCCAGGCGCGAGCGCTTGAGAACAAGGAGACAGGCCAACAGGGGGTGAGCGCGCTGTTGGCGGGCGAGAAGTTGTCTCTTGTGCCCGAAGGGTTTACCCAGACTCATGAACGGCTGGCCCAGATGAAGACGGTAGCTCTTGAAGGAGATGCCGTCCAGCTCAATGGGAGAGTGGCGGCAACGTTCGCTGCGAGCGCAGCCAACGGCAATGGCAACGGGGATTTCTAGAGAGTGTGAACCCGTATGCGCGTCGCTGTGTTGGCTAACCTGAAAAAGAACGCTCCGACTTGGGACGGGATGCTTTCGGATCAGTGGGATGATTTGGATTCGGAAAAGACGATCCAGTCGTTGATCGGTGCGTTGAACTACGGTGGACATGAGGCGACCTTTCTGGAAGGAGATATGTCGCTCTATGATCATTTACGTGCTCTGAAACCGGATATTTGCTTTAATATCTGCGAGGGTCATTTTGGAGATGCACGCGAGGCGCAAGTACCGGCACTGCTTGAGATGCTGCGTATCCCCTATACGGGGTCGCGGGTGATGGCATTGGCGCTGGCGCTGGACAAGCCGATGACCAAGCGCATCCTCACCTATCATGGCTTGCCGACCCCACCGTTTCAGGTCTTTGAGAGGCTAGATGAGCCGCTTGATCCTGCCCTGGTCTTTCCCCTCTTTGTAAAACCGAGCCGGGAAGGGACGGGCATGGGCGTCATGGCGGACTCGATTGTCCATGATGAAGCCGAAATGCGAGCGAAGGTGCAAAAAATCTTTGACCGCTATCGCCAGCCTGCGTTGGTCGAGCGATTTATTGACGGGCGTGAGGTGACGGTTGGATTGGTGGGCAACCTGGTATTACCGGTGGCAAGGCGGCTGCCGGAGGATGGGAATGCCTCGCGCATTGGAGACGGATTGCACATCTTTCCGGCTTTGGAAGTAGATATGGCCCGCTATCCCGCGGAGGAGGGGGGGATCTATTCGAACCGGCTTAAGGTTGAACTGGCGGAAGATTTTCACCCGATTTGTCCCGCACCCTTGCGTCCTGACCAGGTGGAAGAGCTGAATTGGCTGACAGCAGCCGTCTTCCGCGTGATTGGTTGCCTGGATGTGGCGCGGGTGGATTTCCGTCTTGATGTGCTGGACAACGACCGGCCCTATATTTTGGAGGTGAATCCGTTGCCTGGGCTCAGCCCTGGTATCTCAGACCTGTGTATTGAGGCTGCGGCTGACGGCTGGAGCTATGAGAGACTTATCAACCGTATTCTGGATGAGGCGCTACGGCGATTTTGTCTGTAGTAGGCTAGAGTCGGTTGAAGCCCCGGTTGGGATTGCCAATCGGGGCTTCTTTCTTGGGCGATGGATTAGGACAGTGGTAGAATGGAGATATTGAGGTGAGAGAGGGTGATGGGAGCATGGGAGGAGAGCTAACCATATGGCAATAGCGACGAGGGAAATGACGTGGATGCCACAGGTGGGTGAGCGCGAGAATGGCAATGCCGCTGTACAGGAGCGCTTTAGTCACGAAGGATTGACCTTCGATGATGTGCTGCTCGTACCGGGGTATACGGAAACGCTGCCGGCGGATGTCGATATAAGCGTGCAGCTACATGAGCGTTTGCGACTGAATATCCCCATGATCAGCGCTGCAATGGACACTGTCACGGAGAGCGAACTTGCCATTGCGCTGGCGCGCCAGGGTGGGTTGGGTGTGCTGCATCGCAATCTGACACCGCAGCAACAGGCCGAGGAGATCGATAAGGTTAAACGCAGCGAGAGTGGCATGATTGTTGACCCCGTGACGCTTTCCCCTGAGGCGACTTTGTTTGATGCCGAGGCAGTGATGAGCCGCTATCGGATCAGCGGTATTCCCATTACCGATGAGGGTGGCAAGCTGGTTGGCATCCTGACCAATCGTGACGTGCGCTTTGCAACGGATTATAGCCGTCCAATTTCAGAGTATATGACCACAGGGGAATTGATCACGGCGAAGTTGGGCACAACGCTTGCCGAGGCACAGGAAATATTGCACCGCTTCCGTATTGAAAAGCTCCCTTTGGTAGACGAGCAGGGCAATTTGAAGGGGCT
Source organism: Caldilineaceae bacterium (assembly GCA_020846635.1). Classification (GTDB taxonomy): domain Bacteria; phylum Chloroflexota; class Anaerolineae; order Caldilineales; family Caldilineaceae; genus QEUY01. The sequence continues at coordinate 141,528 of JADLDO010000036.1, read as the reverse complement.
CATTACCTACAAGGATATTCTAAAACGGCAGGACTATCCCTTTGCGGCCAAAGATGAACGGGGCAGGCTCCTGGTGGCGGCAGCCGTCGGCGTTGGCCCGCAGGGATTGGAGCGGGCGGGGCTGCTGATCGAGGCGGGCGTGGATGCGATCGCCATTGATACAGCCCACGGTCACAGCCGCAATGTGCTCGACACCGTGGCGATGATCCGCAAGCGTTTTCCTGATGTCATTATGTTCGCCGGCAATGTGGTGACGCGAGAAGGAGTGCGTGACCTGGTTGCGGCCGGGGCGAACGTGGTGAAGATTGGCGTTGGGGCCGGCTCCATTTGCACAACGCGCATTGTCAGCGGTGCGGGGATGCCGCAATTGAGCGCCATTGCCGAATGTGCGCCCGTTGCCCACGAACTGGGTATTCCGATCATTGCCGACGGTGGCATTCGCTATAGCGGCGACATTACGAAAGCAATTGCCGCCGGTGCTTCAGCGGTGATGCTCGGCAGTCTCTTGGCAGGGTTGCAAGAGTCGCCTGGTGATATTGTGATTCGAGAAGGGCGATCCTTTAAGGAATACCGGGGGATGGGCAGCCAGGGGGCAATGCGGGGGCGGGCGAATGACCGCTACCAAAGTGCCCAACGGGGAGGCGAGTCGGCAAGCCCCGATATTAGTGGCAAGACCGTCCCGGAAGGGATCGAAGGCCAGGTCCCGTATAAGGGCACGCTCAAGGATTTTGTCTTCCAACTGATGGGCGGGCTGCGCAGCGGCATGGGCTATGTGGGCGCGGCCACGTTACAGGAGTTGTGGCAGAAGGCACGCTTCGTGCGTATGACCTCGGCGAGCTATCAAGAGAGCCATCCGCATAGCGTGACGATTACGAAAGAAGCTCCAAACTATCAGATCCAGCCGGGACGCTAGCGTAGTGAGCAGTCGGTTCCCAGGCAGGTTTGACGGTAAAGTTGCAATTATTACAGGAAGCAGCACCGGGATCGGTGCTGCTGTGGCCGCGCGCTTTGCCGAAGAAGGGGCAAGTATCGTCCTGTCGGGGCGACGAGTGCCATTGCTGGAGGCAAAGGCTGCGGAGCTACAGGGGCAGGGCTATCGGGTGCTGGCTGTGCCTGGCGATGTCAGCGCGGTTAGCGCAACGGTGGTACAAGCCGCAATCGAGCAATTTGGTCGTGTGGACATCCTTGTCAATAACGCGGCGATTTCGGCGGGCGTGGGCATTGAGGAGATGAGCTCGGAAGCGTGGCAGCGAGTCATGGCAACCAACCTGGATGGCGCGTTTGAAATGGTTCGCCAGGCGATTCCCCACTTAGCCGCCACGCATGGTGTTATCCTGCATATCAGCAGCATTAGCGCGGTCGCTGGTGAATTTGATGATGTGGCCTATGCAGCGAGTAAGGCTGGGCTTGAGGGTTTTAACCGTAAATTGGCATTGGAAGTTGCGCGCTACGGCATTCGCTCGAATGTAATACGGCCTGGGCTCATCCATACCGAAGCCTTCGCCGATATGCCGCCGGACTTTTTTGCGTCGCAAGTGCCCCTGATTCCATTGGGCAACATGGGACAGCCGGAAGATATTGCCAACGCTGCGGCCTTCCTTTGCTCTGATGAAGCCCGATTTATTACGGGAACTGTTCTGACGGTTGATGGTGGCGAGTCTGCCAAGTAATTTTGATTTTTGTATCTGTATCTTGCTGCACTTTTCCCATTTGAAGTAACAAACGAAGTGACGAACCGGGCGTATACGCCTGAACATGCATCGTGGGATCGAAACCCTACGACAGCCCACCAGCTAGACAAGAGAGGCCGCCATGACTGTGACCGCAATCGTAGGTGCTCAGTGGGGCGACGAAGGTAAAGGCCGCATAATCGACTATCTTGCACAGAATGCAGATGTGGTCATTCGGTTTCAGGGCGGTGATAACGCGGGACATACGGTGATTAACGAGCATGGTAAACATGCGCTGCATCTAATTCCCTCAGGAATCTTTAATCCCAACACAGCCAACATCATTGGCACAGGTTGTGTCGTCAATCCCCAGTCGCTGCTGGAGGAGATGGCGAGCCTAAGCAAGGCCGGTCTTGCTCTGGACAACCTTTGGATTAGCACACGCGCACAAATGTTGATGCCCTATCATCGCACACTCGATGTATTGGAAGAGTCGGCGCGGGGCAAGGATACGATTGGCACGACCAAGCGCGGCATCGGACCGGCGTATGCAGACAAGGCGGCGCGGTCGGGGCTGCGCATGGGCGATTTGCTCCAGCCGGATTGGCTGGAAAGTCGTTTGGACAATGCCTTGCAGACGGTCAACCACAAGATTGAGATTCTCGGCGGTGAGCCTGTGGACGGGGCTGCGCTCTATGCGCTGTGTATGGAGTTTCAAGCGAAGTTGGGGAGCCGTATTGTTGATACGGTTCCGCTGGTGCGCCACGCCATTGACCACCAACAGGAGATTCTGCTAGAGGGTCAACTGGGGGTGATGCGTGACCTCGATTGGGGCATTTACCCCTATGTGACAAGCAGCAATCCCACGGCTTCTTTCGCTAGTTCGGGCGCAGGGCTGCCGGCGCGAGCGATCGATCGGGTGATTGGTGTGGTGAAGGCGTATAGCACAGCGGTTGGGGATGGGCCTTTCCCGGTTGAACTGCATGATGAGATGGGTGAACGGCTGCGAAGCGAGGGGGGCGAGTATGGTGCAACGACTGGACGCCCGCGCCGCTGTGGGTGGTTTGATGGCGTGGCGATTCGTTATGCGTCGTGGCTGAATGGTATGACGGGGCTTGCCATTACCAAGTTGGATATCCTTGACAGTTTTGATGTCATCAAAGTCTGTGTTGGCTATCAGCTTCCAGACGGGCAAGTGATTCGTGACTCGATGCCGGATACGCCCCTGCTGTACAAGGTGACGCCGCTCTATGAGGAGTGGGCGGGCTGGAAAACTTCGACAGCCAACTGCCGGCATTGGGGTGATTTGCCCAAAGAGGCGCGCGCCTATATCCATCGTCTCAGTGAGTTGGCTGGGATCAAAGTGGATTATGTTTCTGTTGGCGCACAGCGCGAGCAGATGTTTGAGGTTTAGTGGCCGGTTTTTTGCGTGCCATCCGTCGTTTCTTCCTCGGCGATGCGGCGCACCTCGTCGAAATCCTCGAAGTCGTCGGTGATGAAGTCAATTAAGCGCTCGGCCAAAGCGACGGGTGCCTCGATCATGGGAGAATGTCCGACAGAACGGAGCACTTCCAGGTTGTTGGCACCTGGCATGGCAATGAGCGTGCGGGTGATTGCATCGCGGTCTACGATGATGTCCTGGTCGCCCCAGATGAGCAGCGTGGGGAGTCTGAAATAATTCTTTTCCCCGAAGCGATTCCATGTGTTTAGCGCATCCGCCAGGGCCGTAAATGCCGCCGGGTCCATCTGCTGTGCATCCTCAACCAATTGCTCAAAGTAGGCCAGGGCAGCAGGATCATTACCGGAGAGATCGAGCGTGGGCATAAGCGTCTGTAATGCCTGGGCCAAGAGATCACGATCGGTGCGCATTTTTTCGAGCAGCACGTAGGTCTCCAGCGGGGTAAAGACTCCTTCGATGGGGACGCTGTCGACTAGAGCTAGGGTGCGCGCCTTGCCGGGGTTGGATAGGACGAATTCCATCGCAATGGCTCCGCCGCTGGAGTGTGCGACGAGGTCAAAGTCGTCCCAGCCCAACGCTGCTACAAAGGCCGCAATATCTTCTGCTTGGTCGGGAATTGCATAGCCGGTGCCTGATTTTTCGCTGGCCCCAGCGCCGCGCAGATCGGGTGCAATGGCGAGGATCTCATCGGGCAATACCGCCATCAGTGGTTCCCACCAACGGCTGCTGGCGTAACTTCCGTGTAGCAGGAGCATGGGGAGGCTGTCGGTCGCGCCATGCTGGCGATAGTGGACTCTAAGGCGCGGCGTGGCGAGGGTGTGTGTGGTAATGGTTGCGGTCGTGAATTCTGTCATATTAGCGGTTGGCGCGATTTGTTTCTTCTTGTTCGTCGGGTAAAAAAAGCAAGAGTAGGGCGGCCCCTGCCGCTTCCTGTGCTTCACCTTCGACACGCCCGATTTCTTCTTCGCCGAAGATGAGCCCTGCCTGGATCACAGCCCCATCCGGTTCCACCCAACCGAGTTCGCCTCCCTCAAAGAGCCCGTGACTGTGAATAAGACCGTCCTCGGTAAATGAGCCGAGTTCACGCTCATCATAGCGCGTGTCACGAAAGACGCGACGGTCCGGTGTGACGCGCCCCACGCGCATCCCTTCGTCCCAGCGCAACTTGTAGACAATTCCCGCATTGTCTAGGAAGCCGATGGCGTGCTCACCATCGGTAGCTTTGCGGTAGATCATTGTGCGCTCTGTAATACTTCGTGTAGTCATGATGGGCGTGATGCCACTCCTTTGCGTACTTCATCTAGAATCTTGTCATTCGCCGCTGTGAGTAGGGGAAAGGATCTCTTTTCGTAACTGGCGACAACTGGCGCAAGTGGAAAGACCGCTTGTTGATTATCTAGCCGCTGATAGCCTCCACCAGCCTCTTTCAAAATCAAAAGAGCCGCGGCTAAGTCCCATAACTTTGGCGTAGCCTCGATGCCGGCGAGGGCGCTGCCATTCGCCACGGACGCGATGTGGTAGGCGGCGCTGCCGAGAATACGAGGCTTCAAGGGCGTGTCAATTGTATAGCGGCGCGGTGTTCGTGTGCAGAGCATTAAGAAGTGTTGATCTGTGGTATACGAATCCGCAGCAGTCGCGAGTGCGCGGCCATTGAGAATTGCTCCGCGTTGGTAGGATGCTTCGTAAACTTCGTGTAGCAATGGAAAATCCAACAAACCCAGAAGTGGTAAACCCTTAAACAACAGAGCTACACTCACTCCCCATATCGGTATCCCACGCGCAAAGTTGGTTGTGCCATCCAGCGGATCAATGACCCAGGTAAAGTCAGCAGAAGGGTCATATTGTGTATTGCGCTCTTCACTCAAGATAGCATGATCAGGATAAGCTGCTACAAGCTGAGTTGTAATAAATTGATCTGCCGCGTGGTCAGTTTCGGTAACAAGGCTCCCGTCTGACTTGCGCGCTGCTGTAACTCTGCCATATCCCTGCAACAGAAGATGCCTGGCGTCGTTCACGATCCGCCGAGCCGTAGAGAGGAGTGCGTCAAGGTCAACTGCGCTTGGTAAGGCCGTCATATGTAAGATAGAGCCATCCATGAAAGGGTGAATGAAAGCGTCCCGTTCAGGCTGTAGTAGAATCAGACTGTTGAACCATTATGCCCCGGAGCAAGGGGATGGTCAAAAGCCATGTCGATCTGATATAATGTCGTGGAAGACCTTATCCGGGTCGCCAACAACAGCGGAGCAGATGATGGGTCAATTTCTTCTCGGACTTTTTGCAGGCGTTGTCGTCGGGCTTGTGATGGAATGGGTGATTGATTGGACAGGGCTCCTTCCCAAGCGCACAACGAGCCAACGAACAATACAAACGCGCATGCAAGCGCCGGCACCTGATCCCGGTATAAAAAGTGCTAACGAGCCGGTGATCCCGACCGTCGCGGCATCGCCATCAACCAATCCAGACATTATTGAGGAATAACGTATGGCGCGCCGGCGACCACCGCGCTCGATTTGGCGGTATGATTTTGGAAAGTATGCCTTTTTTCTTTTGCTCATTGTTGGATTTCTGATCGCGTTTGTCGTTCAAAGCATGCAGGTCTTGCCGGGATTGCTTGCACCGACTGCTACTTTGGTCGTCACTTTTTCGGCAACGAACGTGGCGGTTGCGGTAGAGCCTACAGAGAGTGCCACCGAGCCACCGGTTGCTTCGCCGGGTGAGACAGTGGCATCAGCCGAGGAATCGCCTGTAGTCACGGCTGCTGCAACAGCGACAGACACGATCCTGGCACCAACGGCAGTAGCAAGCGCGCAGGCTGAGAGCCTGCTTCCAACAGTAACGCCAACATCGGTGCAAGAAGCGGTCGTTGAGACGCCAACGTCGGCTGAGATCAGCAGCGCCGAGGTCACCGCCACAACTTTATTACCCACTGTTACACCTCAGGCACAGAGCCTCACACCTTTACCTGATCGCCTTGGGCCTGGCAGCGAGCTTACCCCAGGTGAAGAGCCGGTCGCTCCTGAGTCCCCCCTGGCAACCATAACGTCAACTAGCGCCGCATCAGCAACGGTTGTATCCGCCGCAATTGCTACATTTACGCCTGATGCGACTCTGGTTGAATCAGCTACCGTTGAGCCCACAGAAACCAGTACCGCTACCTCAGAGCCAACGAGCACAGACACAGTCACGCCCGAACCTACTGTGACTGATACGGCGACCCCTGAACCAACCAGTACGGACACTAGTACGCCGGAACCGACTGCTTCCGATACGGCGACCGTTGAGCCGACTGCAACTGTAACGGATACTGCGACCGCGGAGCCGACGAGTACAGATACAGTCACGCCCGAACCCACAGCTTCTGACACAGCGACTACTGAACCAACCGCAACCGAGTTACCAACAGCCACGGATACAGCGACTGCTCAACCGACAAGTACGGAAACGGCTATCCCTGAACCTACTGCGTCCGATACAGTATCGCCAACAGAGGAAGCCGCGGTGGTAGCGGGAGGTACGCTTGCTGCGGAGCCTGTTACGACGGGCATGACAGCGACTGTGGTCGTGACGGCAACTTCGACGCTTGAGCCTTCTGCCACGGTTACACCTACGGCAACCGCAGAGCCGACGAGTACTGAGACCGCGGTGCCTACGGCGACAGATACAGCCTTGCCAACAGATACTCCCATACCGACGTTGACGCCGACACCGGTCCCAACATCGACAGCTACGGATACGGTTACGCCGGAACCGACTGCGACCAATACCGATACACCTACTGCTACTTCCACTCCAACCAAGACCTCCACGGCTACAGCAACTGTAACAGAGACGCCTAGCCCTACGAGTACGACCATTCCGCCAAGCTGCGTTGCTTCGCCCTTACAGGCCCGTGTCGGTGAGGTTGTGCGGATCCAGGGCCGCGGCGAACCAGGCGCGACGATTGAGATCTTGGTCAGTGGGGCAACAGTCGGAAGCGCGGTAGTGGCAGAGGATGGCAGTTGGAGCTTTGATCTGACCTTTACCGCAGCAGGCGTGCAGTACATTGGCTGCCAGAGTGTCGATGCGGCGGGAGATGAACTACATGCGCGGTTAGCCTCCTATGTTGTCATCCTGCCCGAACCAACAGCGACACCAACTGAGACGTCCACGGCTACGGCAACCGCTACAGAGACACCTAGCGCGACGCCGACCAGTACGGCAACGCTGACGCCTACTGCCACTGCGTCAGCCACGCCCACGCCCGTTCCTGTGCGGGTGGCATCAACCATTATTGAGCCGGATGGATCGACGATATTGGTTGCTGGAGAAGCCGCAGCAGGCGCGCAGGTTGAAATTACGCTTGAAGGTGGCGAAACCTACACCGCAACCGCGGACAGTGAAGGACGGTGGGAGCAGCCCGTACCTGTAGCCAGTACGGGTGTATATTCCATCGCTATTCAGGCGACTGGGGATGACGGCGCAACGACTCAAACTGCGATTACGGTAGTGGTTCCAACGCCCGTTCCGACTGCAACATCGACGAGTACGGCAACGGACACTGCCACGCCTACCGCCACCGCAACCGAAGTGCCTACAGAGACGGCGATACCCACAGAGACGGCCACTGAAGTGCCGACTTCTACTTCTACTGCCACTTCGACAGCCACGCCGGCGGATACCGCAACCGCGACCAGTACATCAACCTCTACTTCCACGGCAACGGCTACTTCAACAGCTACGGCCACTGCTACAAATACACCTGTCCAGCCCATTTGTGTCGCGTCGCCAAGTCAAATTGCACAGGGAGAAACTGTGACTGTTGTGGGGACGGGGCTCCCCGGAAGCGAGATCACGATACTGGTTGGCGATCAGGACGTGACGACCACGACGATTGACGAGGAGGGTAGCTGGCAGGTGGTGCTGCGTTTCAATGAAGGCGGCATTTTCTATATCGGTTGTCGCAGTGTGGATCTAAATGGGCAGGAGGTGATGGCGCGGCTGGCATCCTATGTGGTCGTTGCGCCTTCCACGTTCACACCGACACCTACGGAAACCTCTACTGCGACCTCAACGGCTACGCCGACAAACACGGCCACTGCGACGAGCACCGCAACACCAACAGCGACAGCTACCAATACCCCGATACCGACGGCGACCCCTGTGCCGACACCAACATCAACCGCTACTTCTTCGCCAACGCCTTTGCCGACAGCTACGAGTACACCTACGGCAACCAGCGCTCCCAGCCCAACTCGGACCGCTACGGCGACGAATTCGCCGACAGCGACCCTAATACCGCTGACCATTTCGGCGGCTGCTCCAGTGGGTGGGCAGGCGGGGCAGCTAGTTTCGTTCACGGGAACGGGTGCGCCCGGTTCTGTGCTCGAGATTGTGATCAGTGGGCGCACAGTTCAAACGGTGACCGTTGGAGCGGACGGGGTGTGGGTAGGGGACGTTGAACTTGATGAACCTGGTGAGTATGCGGTGAGTGTGCGTGCTGCCAGCGTTCCGGAGGGATCGGCAGCATCTGTTAGCACATCGAGTGTCACCGTTGTGGTTCCGACTCCGCCACCGACCCTGACACCAACTCGGACCGCTACGAGCGTCCCCACGGCTACCGCCACGGTTGTGCCGACGATGACACCCACGTCAACTGATACTCCTTCGCCATTGCCAACAGCTTCCCCTACGGAGGCTCCAACAGCAACTTCGACGCTGCGTCCAACTGCGACAGACACTGCGACACCTGCTCCCACGGCTACAGAGAGAGCGACGGCTCGCACGACGATGACAGCCACTGCGACCTCCGAGGCAACCGTGGCTTCAGCAAGCCTGCCGACCAACACGGCGACCTCAACACAAACAGCAACCAGGCAGCCCACGGCGACATGGACAGCATTACCAACGGGAACGCAGACGGCAACCCGAGTACCAACGCCAACGTGGACAACCGTCCCGACGGCTACGCCAGTTGCTCAACTGACAGCCACATCGACCGCGACTTTAGTACCGGCAACTACGGCTACTGAAGAACCTACGGTTGTGGCTGCGATTGTGCCAACCGATACGGCCACGGCGACCCACACAGCAACACGCCCACCAACAGCGACGTGGACAACCGTCCCGACGGCCACCGATTTACCGACTTCGACGAATACCAGCACACCAACGGACACAGCCACACAAACGGCTACACCAGTACCCACGTCAACGTCTACATCAACGCTTACGCCAACACCTAAGCCGGCAGCAACGGCTGCTCATTCACCAACGGCCACAAATACCAGCGCACCAACCAATACAGCTACATCAGTGCCAACAGCAACAGGGACAGCGACCGCACAACCTACGGCAACATCGACGGACGAGCCGACGGCAGTACCCACCAGCCTACCGACCAATACGGCAACACAGACAGCGACTCGCCTACCTACGGCGACATGGACATCGGCTCCAACTGCTACCGACTTGCCGACAGCAACGGCTGCAAGTGTTCCACCGACAGGCACAGCAACCTCGACCAGAACGGCAGCGCCGATAGCAACGTCAACCACTACATCTTCACCAACGGTGGGCGCTACTGAAACGGAGACAGCCACGGCAACGTATACAGTGACAATTGTTTCGCCAACCATCAGTGCGACTATGAGTGCAAGCCAAGAGCTTACAACCACGGCAATCGTTACAGAAGCAGTGAGCGGAGATGAAGTACCAGCCAGCGTATCGATGACAGCCGTTGAAGAAGAGAGTGCCGCCAGCACGCCAGCGGCGATGCCGGTGACGGGAGCCGGCAATGAAAACCGCGGTCTGGCGATCATGCTGACCGTCGCCGCGGTTTTGACACTGTTGATCGGCTTATCGCTGTGGGAGAAGCGGAGCGAAGGGCGCTAGTTGGACGGGTGTTTGGCTTTAGTACAAGTTATCCGTGAGGCCGGCTTCGAGTTCATCCAATATATAGTGGCGTGCGGTTGTCTCAAGCCGTTTATGCCCCAAAGCCTTTTGGGCATTACGAATATTCGTGCGTGCGAGCTGTGTACCCACGAAGCGGCGAAAGTCATGGGGTTTGACATCCTCAAGGCCCGCTTCTTCGGCGTATTTGCGTACCACCTTCCATGTAGCAGTGGGGGAGATGGGGCGATTTGAAAGCCGTGCCCCGCGGCCATCGAATGCGGTAAAGATATAGTCGCTTTCTACGGGCCTCGCTTCCAACCATGTTTGGATATGCCCGTGGGCCTCGCGGCTCAACGGTGCTTCACGCGGCTCCACGTCATTTTTTCCGCGCACCACAACAACAAAGCTTTTCCCCTTTGGGCGGATTTGGCTGCGGGTAAGTGAGACTAATTCGCTTACCCGCAGCCCGCTGCTAGCTAACGTGGCAAGCATTGCCGTATCTCGCAGCCCGATCAGCCGCTCTACCTCCGGCAATTCACAGACTGTACGCATGTCTGTAGGCTCGATACGCACGCGGGCGTTGCCCTTGATGCGCTCCTTGAGGGCCGCCACCTTTACGCCGGAGACCTGCTCAAAAGCCGTGGCAATTTCATGGGAAAGATACCCCTGCGTGGCCGCTTCGCGTAAGATACGTTTGACTGCGCTCAACATGCGGTTGATCGTGTTGGGGCTTTTGTCCGTGGCTTGGGCGAGGTGTGCGCGCCAGCGAGCTAGCGTGGTAGGGTCAAGAGCGATGGTACGATCACCCGCATATTCAATGTAGGCAGCGAAATCGCGCGTGTACATGGCAATGCTTGACGGTGCAAGTTGTCCGGCGAGGATTGATGCGTCAAATTGTTGTGGCAGGGCAGGGGGGAGGGAGGCGACATGGACAATTTCAGCGAGTTGGCTAGGAACATTTTGGCTTGACAAATCTGATCTGAGTCCTTTCGTTTTTAATTAATCTATCACTGCGTGTGTTGTTTGTCAAGCACCTAATATAGTTGATATAAATGTCACCCTTGCTTCAAGAGCGAGAGCAAGTCAACAAGACTGTATTTCGGGGGGACGATGTTCGCGGGAAGGTTGATGGCTTGTGAATGCAGCATATGATGGCAATTGCTGCACAAGGGGATACTTTTAGCGGCTTCGTGTAACAGCGATTCAATTTTACCGATGTCTCTGGTAAGCGTGACCTGTGTGATAAGTTCCGCCACTTGGGCGTCTTTGTGTTCAAGGTGGTGCAAGCACATGGCGCTCATGTGCCGGTCGAAACCACATACGACACAGCGTGGAGCCAGATATTTCCAAATCGCTGTGCGCCGCGCGCGGATCAGCTCTGCTCTGGTCTCATAACGATCTGCGTTGTGCTGCTGATTACACGCCCGGCAATGGCTAAAGACCATGTTCCTCTTCATCATAGAGGGCAAGGTATAGAATAGATCGTTGCGCAAGACGCGGCGGCAGGTTGCACACTGCGAATGGGCAAGCGTCTGGTTTCTATTGGGTCTGCCTCTGCCGCCAGGATGGTAAGGTTCATCCGGCTCCAATTCCACCGGGAACTGGTCCAAGGCGGCACCATCATAGATTCGCTGTTGATCGCGAATGGGTAACGAGAAATTAATCGCGTATAAGGGGTGGGTACTAGCAAACTGCGAAACTCGCATGGTTACATCCTTGTCAATGCTTAAGCGCTCTGTGGATGCAAACTCCCTGCACGCAAAGACATATCAATAGGTTAATTACAACAAATAAGAAGATGTGAAATATAAGGGTCATTTACTTAAGCTATTTTACCGATTAAAAACGTGTGCCTGATGGTGGGGACACAGGTACCAGCCAGCATACTTATATGATAAGGCTACGGTAAGGCCACGCGTTGATCTGCCTTACGGGAGCGCGTGGCCTTACCGTAGCCTTATCATATAGACTAATCCTTCAGGCTTGCAAATGCACGCGCCGCAGCATTGACAGTGGCTTCGATCTCGGCGTGACCGTGGGCGGCTGACAGGAAGCCGGCTTCGAATTGTGAAGGGGCAAGGTAGACGCCCTGGGCGAGCATTGACTGAAAGTACCTACCGAACCGCTGTGTATCAGAGCGTTTAGCGCTGCTCCAGTCAATCACAGGCCCTCCATTGAAGAAGAGTCCGAACATCGTGCCAACCCTGCTATGCGAAACGGGTATTCCTTGCTCTTCTGCTGCTGCGTGTAGTCCTCGCATCAACTGCTCACCCCGTTCTTCCATCTGCTCCCACACGCCTGGAGCCGTTAGGCCGCGAATCGTGGCGATACCTGCCGTCATGGCGAGCGGATTGCCGGAGAGGGTGCCTGCCTGGTACATCGGCCCCACGGGCGCGACCATCTCCATGATATCCCGTCGCCCGCCATATGCTCCTACGGGCAGCCCCCCACCGATCACCTTGCCCAATGCTGTGAGATCGGGCGTTATGTCAAATAATGTTTGTGCGCCGCCGGGATGGACACGGAAGCCGGTCATGACCTCGTCGAAGACCAGAAGCGCGCCATAGTTTTTCGTGAGTTGGCGCAGCCCTGGCAAAAACTCTGGCAAGGGTGCTACCAGCCCCATGTTGCCGACGACGGGCTCTAGAATCAGTGCCGCAATGTCGTTGGGGAACTCCTCGAACAAGCGCGCGACCGATTCCAAATCGTTGTAGCGTGCGGTGAGTGTGTCTACCACGGTCGCCGCAGGCACGCCAGGCGAATCGGGCAAGCCAAGCGTTGCTACGCCGGAGCCTGCCTGCACCAAGAGCATGTCCGCGTGACCATGATAATTGCCTTCGAATTTGATGATCTTATTGCGTCCGGTAAAGGCGCGGGCAAGGCGCAGCACGCTCATAGTCGCCTCTGTGCCGGAGTTGACAAAGCGTATCATTTCGATATTTGGCATGTGCGCCATCACGAGTTCTGCTAATTCTATCTCCTGTGGACAGGGAGCTCCATAGCTGGTGCCGCGCGGGAGCGCTTCTTGCAGCGCGGCGACCACATCGGGGTGTGCATGCCCCAAGATCAACGGCCCCCACGACATGATGTAGTCGACATAGCGGTTGCCGTCTACATCAACGAGATAGGCTCCTTCGCCGCGCTCGATAAAGAGCGGCTGCCCCCCCACGGCACGAAAGGCACGCACCGGCGAATTGACACCGCCCGGCAGAAGTTCACGCGCCTGAGCAAACATGGCTTGAGATGTGGGGATGTTCAACAACGATGTGGTTGGTTCTGTGCTGCTCATGCTTCCCTCTCCCCCACTGGCGCAGTTTGAGCCGCAGGCAACCAGGCCGCGGCGCGTGTTTGAATTAGATCGACAAGCGTTTCCAGATAGAGCGGATCATCGTTGAGCGCAGGCGGACGCACAAGGCGCATCCCCAGCTCGTGGGCGATTTTCTGTGCTTCTATATCAATGTCAAAGAGAATTTCGACATGATCGGAGACAAAGCCGATCGGGATACTAATGACGTTCTTAATGCCCTGTTTCGCTAATTCCGGCAAATGCTCTTCTAGCTGCGGGCCAAGCCAGGGCTCTGGGCTGCGACCCGCCGATTGGTAGCTCCATGACCAGCGGTCATTGGGCAGTCCGGCTCGGCTGGCGACCAACTGGGCCGTTTCGCGCAACTGTGCATCGTAGGGATCGCCCATTTTGAGGATGCGCGTGGGCAGACTGTGGGCGCTAAAGACGACATGAACCTGATCTTGCTCAGTCGCAGGCCATTCTGCCAACCCCATTGCCACTCGGTTTGCCAACGCTTCGATCAGCTTGGGGGCATCGTGATAGGAGGCGATGTGGTCGAATTCGATCTGCCCGTGGTACATCTCCAAACCATCGGCAATCTTGCCCTGATATTTGGCGATGCTGAGTTGGCTATAGTGGGGAGCCAACACCACGCTGATCGCATGGGTGATCCCATCTGCAATCATCTGTCCAACGACCTCCTCAATCCAGGGAGCCCAATGGCGCATCCCCAGATAGAAGCGGAATTGGTCGCTGCCAAGACGAGCGGCTATCCCTGCCACCTGTTGGCTCGAAATCGCCAACAGCGGCGACTTGCCACCGATCTGGCTGTAGTTATGGGTGATCTCTGCCAAGACTTCGGGCGTTGTCGGGCGACCACTGCGAATATCAGCGAGATAGCCCGGAAGCTCATCCAGCGAGTTTGGCCCGCCATAGGCCATGATCAGCACCCCGATCGGGGTTTGAACTGAAGCAGTGTAGCTTGAATCAGACATACAAGATTTGCTCCTGCTCTTAGGCAGTCTGTTCGTGAACATAGTCCACCACGCGCTGCACATTTTCGACTGGCGTATTGGGGAAGATGCCATGACCGAGATTGAAAATATGACCAGGCCGCCCCGCTGCCTCACGCAGCACCGTGTCAATCTGCACTTTGAGTTCTCGCCACGGAGCCAACAACGTCACCGGGTCGAGATTGCCCTGGATAGGCTTGTCCAGGCCGATTTGCTGCCAGTACCAACCGAGCGGCATACGCCAGTCCACGCCAATTACATCACCACCCCCTGCGGCTACATCGCTGATGTAGGACGCTGTACCTGTGCTGAAATTGATGACTGGCAGACCGGCACGCTGCACCATCTCGAACAACATGCGGTTGTACGGCTGTACAAAACGGATGTAATCCTGTTGGCTAAGCGCCGATCCGGCCCAAGAATCGAAGATTTGCAGGGCAGAAACGCCGGCTTTGGCTTGTGCGAGGAGGTAGTCTGCCTGGACTGTTACCAGTTTCAGCATGAGCCGCTTCCAGGCAGCAGGTTCGCTATACATTAGTGTCTTGGCTTTGATATAGCTCCTGGAACTCCCTCCCTCAATCGCATAGCTGGCGAGGGTGAAGGGCGCTCCGGCAAAGCCAATTAGAGGGATGTTGCATGAGGACAACTCGGCGACCACCAGCCGGATCGCGTCCAGGGTGGGCGCAAGCGTTTCCTGCGCGGGCGGTGTCGCCAGCAGATCGATGTCGTAGGTGCTGGTTAATGGGTTCTCGATCAGGGGGCCCTCGCCCTTCACAAAATCAAGCTTTAGCCCCATACCGATCAGGGGCGGCAAAATATCGGCAAAGATGATAGCAGCGTCAAAATGAAAGCGATCAATTGGCTGCAATGTCACCTCGGCAGCCAACTCCGGTGTGCGGATCACTTCGAGAATTGAATGATGTGCCCGGATGGCGCGGTATTCCTCCATATAACGGCCCGCTTGACGCATGAACCAGATCGGCGTATAGGGGGTGCTGAGGCCGCGACAGGCGCGCAAGAATGGCGCTGTCGGCTCCGGCTGCGTGGCCCCTACCGCTCCTGGGCGGCCCGGATGCGTGACAACTTCTGACATAGCAAATATCCTCTATTCTGCCCGCGACTCAGGCTTAGCCTGCCATACGACTTTGCCGACAAAGAAAGGGCCAAGCCGTTCTAAATGGAGCGAGGTCTGTTTCGTCTTGCGCATACGCTGGACGATCATGGAAAGGGGCAGCAGCTCTGGCCCGATCAGTCCGATAACAAAATCATTGTCATGCTTGTCTAAGCCATGACAGGCCAAGCGCACATCATAGCCCAGGTGGGCACGCCCAAAGGCGCGTCCAATGCCACCATGTTCGGAGAGGATGACATTCTGCTCTTGGACTGAAAGCTGTTCAAAACTGCCCGCTCGGCGCAGTGGATACCAAATCGCCCAGGGCAATTCAGGGTCGGTCACACGGTTGCGGGGTCTTGTGATGAGCGTCTCATCCAAGTCCGGCTCATAGCCAATCGCATAGGTGCGCCCGAACATTGTATACTCTGGTTTTGGGGTGAGGTCGCCAAAGGGTGGCTGGGTTAGAAAGGTGCGCAGCTCGTTTACGAAGTAATCCGGCGTCTCGCTATAAGTCAGGAGTGCGACGCCGCGCGCATCGTTAATATCTTCGTAGAGTACGCCGTCAATACCTGCGCTCTCTAGCGCCCAAATGAGCGTCTGGGTATCTTTGACATTGCCAAAGGCCAGGAATTGCATCAGAAGGCGACGAGTCGAGGTTAATACTTCTCCCGATGGGGCGCGCCCTTTTTCGGTGAGATCAACACTGTCAAGATCGCTGCTGCTCTCGCGATTCTGGACACCTAATCCGTTGGGTTTCATAGCTTGTACTCACATTTCGATATTTATGTAAATTGCACAAATTGTGTAAAGAGTGTTCAATTAAAAATGTATCTGCTGCGTCATGACATCAATCTTGCAGCCAGCGCGCTGCATCCTGGGCATGATAGGTAATGATCAGGTCCGCTCCGGCGCGCTTGATGCCTGTGAGAATTTCGAGGACTGTGCTGCGTTCGTCAATCCAGCCCTGTGCAGATGCAGCCTTGACCATCGCATACTCCCCGCTCACGTTGTAGGCTGCCAGGGGCAGCTCGCTGAACTGTTGGCGCAGGCGTTGGATCACGTCCAGGTAGGCAAGGGCGGGTTTCACCATTAGGAAATCTGCCCCCTCTTGCACGTCCAATGCGGCCTCGCGCAATGCTTCACGCACATTGGCCGGATCCATTTGGTGCGTCTTGCGGTCACCAAACTTGGGCGCACCGTCCGCAGCCTCCCGAAATGGGCCATAGAAGCTCGACGCATACTTCACGGCATAGGACATGATGGGGAGATGGCTGAAATCGTGTATGTCCAGGGCATGGCGCAGGCTTGCCACCATCCCGTCCATCATGCCGCTGGGCGCGATGATGTCGGCACCGGCGTAGGCATGGGAGAGGGCGACCTTGTTGAGGACGACCAGCGTTTCGTCGTTGAGGACGTACCCCTCATCCAAATTGGGGTGGGGCAAATTACCATTCCCAAAGTTGAGCAGACCGCAATGCCCGTGATCCGTATATTCGCACAGGCAAACATCGGTGACGACCACCATCTCCGGCACCGCATCTTTGATGGCGCGGGTCGCTTGCTGGACAATGCCATCATCGGCAAAATTTTCGAGGCCCACCGGGTCTTTGTGCGCGGGCAGGCCAAAGAGCAGCACCGAACGAATCCCAAGCTCGGCACAGCGCTCTGCCTCAACCACAGCCTCATCAACTGACAACTGCGCCACACCGGGCATCGAACCGATTGGATGGCGCACTTGCTGGCCGTGGGCCACAAAAAGCGGATAGATAAAATCGTTGGCGTGGAGCTGTGTCTCACGCACCATCGCCCGCAGAGCCGGGGTGCGGCGCAGGCGGCGAGGACGACTCGACAGGGAAGTGAGTTGCACTTCATTCACAGCAGGATCAACAGCGGGAAGGTGCAGAGACGGGGAACTTAGATCGGCCATTTGCGTTCAGGCTCCTTGCTCATAATAGGCGACAAGTGCAGCAACCAGACCAGGTACGCTGTGCTCTGTGGCGACCACCTGCACAGCCAGACCTTCGGCTTGGGCTGCGTCTGCGGTGGTTGGACCAATACAGGCGACGGTAACACCCTGCCAGAAGTCGCTAAAACGATCATCTGTGCGTAAGGCGTTGACAAAGGCGCGCACCGCTGAGCCGCTGGCAAAGGTAACAACATCGACTCCCGCAGCAAGCGTGGCACGTACGGGTTCATCGATGACGGCAGGCACAGGTGCATAGAGGGCAATCTCCTCTACCGTCGCGCCCCGTTCATGCAGGCGGGCAGGTAGGTCAGGATTCCCTTCTGCTGAACGGGGCAGCAAGATGTGCGCGTGGCGAATATCACCTAATGTACCGGCGATTTCCGCACCGAGGTATTGTTCAGGCATGGCATGGACCGGTAGGCCGTGAGATTGCAGCGCACTTTGTGTCCGCGGCCCAACCGCTGCGATTTTGCACCGTTGCCAATCGGGCTGGATGGCAGCCTTGTTTATGTGCGACAAAAAGATCTCTACAGCATTCGCACTGGTAAAGATGATCCAGTCGTAGTCGCCTAGGTGATGGATTGCCCTATCCACTGCCGATGTATCCTCGCTTGGGACTAACTGGATCGCCGCCGCTTCGATGACTTGGGCGCCGAAAGCGCGTAGCTGTGCAGCCAGGTTCCCTTCTGCCCCGTGTCCCGTTTGCCGCGGGCGTGTGATCACCACGCGTTTACCTGCCAACGGCCTCCCCGGCGAGCGAGCGTCACGGCTCAATGCCGTTTGCGCGCCCTGGGCCAACAAGTCATCTGCAACCTGTTCGGCAAGCGCCTGGGCGTCAGTGCCGATTCCACTTGCGTTGTAAACGTGGCGACCGTCCACCGAGGCGACACGCGCCTGTAACTCGATCTGATCGCCATGCACCTCTGCCCATGCTCCAATGGGTGCCGAACAGCCGCCGCCCAAGCGCCACAGCAGGTGACGTTCGGCCTTTGTTGTGGCAGCCGCCTGCGGATCGTGGATGGCACGCAAAAGCGTATGGATAGCCGGATCATCGGTGCGACATTGCACAGCTAACGCACCTTGCCCCGGCGCGGGCAGCATCAGATCCGGCGCAAGCCATTCGCTGATCTGCTCCGTCAGGCCCAAGCGCAGCAGTCCGGCCCCTGCCATCACCGCCGCATGGTACTCACCACTCATTACCTTGCGCAGTCGCGTCTCCACATTGCCACGAATCGAACGCACTTCGAGATCGGGGCGCGCCGCCAGCAGTTGCGCCTGTCGCCGCAGGCTGCTTGTCCCTATTACTGCGCCCGTGGGCAGGGTCGCCAACGTCCATCCCTCGCGCGCAACCAAGACATCGCGCGTGTCTTCGCGACTCAAGATCGCCCCGATCATCAAGTCGGATGGGTCCTCAACGGGCAGATCTTTGAGAGAATGTACGGCTAGATCAATTTCGCCGTGGCGCAGCGCTTCTTCCAGTTCTGCCGTAAATAAGCCCTTGCCTCCAATTTCCGGCAGGGGACGATCCAATCGCCGATCCCCTTGTGTGACCTTGTGGATCAATTCACACTGTAAATGGGGCCAATGCGACTGGAGTTGAGCAATGACATGATTTGTCTGCCAAAGCGCCAGTTGCGAGGTGCGGGTACCCAGGCGCAGGGTCGTAGGCAGGCTAGCTACCGTTTGATTTGCCACGGAGTTCTGCATTTTCTGATTCTGATTGAGGTACAACGGAGAGGCCGGCGTCTAGTCCAAAAATGTCACAAAGCGTAGACGCATAGAGATCGGCCTCGTCGTCGTGAGCGAGTTCCTTGATACGGACAGTCGGTTGGTGTAACAGCTTGTTGACCAACGCGCGTGAGAGATGTTGAATATGATCTTGCGTTTCTGAATCGACAGGGCCAAGAAAGCGCATCGTCCGCTCGACTTCCTGCTGGCGAATTCGTTCTGCACGCTGTCGCAATTCCACAACCAAAGGACGCATGGAAAGCTCACGTTGTACAGCCTGCCAGCGCGCCACCTCTTGGTCAATGATGGCGTTGACCGCGGGCAGTGCCTCTTTGCGCTTTTCCAGCGACTGGTCTAGCCCCTGGCGCAAATCGTCTACATCCACCAACACGACGCCTGGTAAATTGCGTATGGATGGGTCAATATCACGCGGCACAGCCAGGTCGATGAGGACACGCTGATGGTCTGCGCCATTCGTGGGCAGCGCGTCGGCAAGGTGGCTGTGTGTCACCACAGGCTCATGGGCGCTGGTTGCCGAAAAGATGACATCGAACGTGCTGAGCGCCTTGGGCAGCTTTGCCAAATCAATCGCTTGCCACTCCGGGTGAAGCAGGACCTCTCTTGCACGCGCCAGCGTCCGGTTTGCGACAGTAACATTACGCACATGACGCTGGTGCAGCGCCTTGAGCGCCAGCCGGCTCATCTCACCGGCCCCGATCACCAGCACGCGCGCCGCGGCAAAATCCGGGAAATAGCGTGCTGCCATACTCAGCGCAACAGAGCTCATGCTGAGAGCGCGTGTGCTGATTTGGGTTTCGGTACGGGCGCGCTTGCCAACACGGATGGCTGTGCGAAAGAGCGCGGAGAGCAAGGGGCCAATCGTGCCTTCATCCAGCCCCATCGTATACGAAGCAATCACTTGCCCCTGGATTTGCGCTTCACCCAGAACGAGCGAATCTAGACCAGCAGCGACGCGGCAGAGGTGAATCACCGCATCCTCATCGGTTCGCACTGCCCACGGCTCACTGCCCTCCGCAAAGATATGCCCAGTAGTAGTATTGACCACTGAAGAGAGCAGCACCGGTAGTTGCGCGCAAACAAGTTCCAGCGCATCACTCTCAGTGCCAACGTAGAGTTCAAAGCGGTGACAGGTGCTGATGATGGCCCACTCACGCACAGAAGAAGTCCCTGTGGACAAAAGAGCCGCCCAATTCTGCAAGCCGAGTTGCTCACGTACTTCCACCGGGGCTGTCACACGGCTCAGCGCTATTGAGGCTACACGCAGGCCACTCCGTAAGGTTGGAGCCATTTCGTCTACCATCATTCGTTTACTTGTTTAGCCTGAATTTTTCGGCAATCACAATATTGGCGAAAAACAGCAAATTCTATGAAAATCTATGGAAATCTATGTTTCAACGCTGTTAGTGTACCTGACAGCGGGGCTTCGGTCAAGTTCTATGTGAAAAATGACGCTATCCAAGTGGCGTTATCCAAACGGTGTATGAGTGAACAATACGTCGAATGTTTGCGGAGGGTCGCGCCACTCTGGTAGACTTGGACGCTAGGGCCATGTCCCATTTTGGACCCGGTTTCAGGGCTCAAACTGTAAGTTTACCCGAATGTTGGATGAAGGAACCAAAGGACTTAGGCATAATGGGCGTTACGCAGCCACCCTTGTTAGCAATCGATTTAGAGGGAATTCTCCTCCCAGAGATTTGGATCGCCGTTTCGGAGCGCACTGGCATTCCGCAACTGCGCCTAACGACGCGAGATATTGATAATTACGACCAATTAATGCAGATGCGACTCGGCATCCTGCATGAGCATAAACTAGGTTTGGCTGACATTCAGGATGTAATCCGACAAATGGACGTATTGCCGGGCGCGCAAGAGTTCTTGGCCTGGGCACGTACTTATCTGCCCGTGATCATTATCACTGACAGTTACTATGAGTTGGTGGCACCCTTTATGCCAAAGCTAAACTATCCTACTATCTATGCGCACCAGCTAGAGGTAGATGCCGCGGGGATGGTCGTGAACTATCATCTCCGCACCACAGAAGGCAAGCGCAAAGCACTCGAATCATTTCGCATGTTAGGCTTTCGGACGATGGCCGTTGGTGATTCCTACAATGACATTGGGATGCTCCAGGCCGCGGATCAGGGTGTGCTCTTTCACCCATCGGACAAGGTGCGTGCCGATTATCCGAATTTTCCGGTGGCGCTTGGCTATTCCGAGCTGCGCCAAGCGGTGGAGCGATTTATTTCTGGAGAAAGAGCCCCTGTGCAAGCGGCCTAAGCAGCTATGATTGGATTGTTTTTTGGCAGCACCAATGGCAATACCGCTGCCGTTGCCGGGTTAATCCAGCGTGAACTTAAAGAGCAGACCGGTATCGAGGTAGAGCTTTTCGACATTGCCGACTACTACTTGGAGGAGATGTTAGAGTTCAGCCACTTGATCGTAGGCATCCCCACATGGGACATCGGTCAATTACAACGGGACTGGGAAACGAGCATCGAAGAGCTTGACGAGTTGGACCTACAGAACAAACAAGCCGCGGTCTTTGGCCTCGGCGACCAAGTCGGCTATCCCGACACCTTTGGCGATGCGGTTTTCTTTGTGGCCGATAAATTGGAGAGTCAGGGCGCAGCATTGGTTGGCGCATGGTCCACCGAGGGCTATTCCTTTAGCGGCTCTTGGGCGCTGCGCGAGGGTCATTTCATCGGCCTGATGATCGATGAAGACAATCAATCTGATCTCACTCCAGAGCGTGTGAGGCTGTGGGTGCGCCAGTTGGTGGATGAGTTCGGGCTTGCATTAAGCGAGTCAAGTAAATCGTAGGCATAGATACAAAGCCGTAGACATATGACAAACCAGGTTAAAATCGAATCAGTCGCTAGCCAATCAAGCAGTGAGCGTGACCATAAGTGGGACAGCATCCTGAGTCCCATTGGCTATATACTGGCAGTCTCCTATCCTGTGCTGGCTCTTTCGACAGGAGTCCGCGCGCTCTTTCAACTTTTCATACGCGACGATATTGTCAACTACTTCCCGGTAATCATGAGTGGCGTTGCGGCGCTCTGCTATCTCGTGGCAACCATCGGCTTTGCCTATCGCCGGCGCTGGACCTGGTGGCTATCGGTCATCTCGCTGGGCTTCGAGACGTTGATGACCCTGGTCATAGGGGTTTGGAGCTTTGTCGATCCGCCCTTCATCGGCAGCACTGTCTGGCGTCATTTTGGCGAAGACTATGGCTATTTCCCCCTTTTCCAGCCAATTCTAGGGCTGGCATGGCTCCTATGGCCGCAGACGCTTCGTGCTTATCAGGTACGGAGACAGAGGCCAGCGTTCGGGCCGGACCAAACTAGGCAGTCAGAGTCAGCATGAGGCAGTCTCGGGGGGTGCTCGTTCTAAAGGTCGTGGCGGGGCTTATTGCGCTCGCGATGGCCCTGCCCCTTCTCTACCTTTTGCTGCGCGCCTCCAGCGTGGGCTGGGCAAGCGCCTATGCGCTGCTTGTTCGCCCGCAGACCCTCCAGATTGTCTGGAACAGTCTAATCCTGGCTCTCTTGGTGACCTCCATCTCCTTTGTGATCAGCCTGCCGCTGGCATGGTTGACTGTTAGTACGGATCTGCCGGGGCAGCGTTGGTGGAGTGTGCTCTGTGCCCTGCCGTTGGTCTTTCCCTCCTACGTAGGCAGCTATTCGCTGGTTGCCATGATGGGGCCGCGTGGCATGGTGCAGGGTTGGCTTGAGCCTCTGGGTGTGGAGCGCTTGCCCTCCATCTATGGCTTATTTGGCGCAACCTGGGCACTAACCATCTTTACCTATCCCTATCTCTTTCTCAGCATCCGGGCTGGGCTGCGCAATCTGGATCCGGCCTTAGAAGAAGCCTCGCGCAGTTTAGGCTATAACCCGTGGGCTACCTTCTGGCGCGTTACCCTGCCCAATCTTCGCCCCTCTATCGCGGGGGGCGCGCTCTTGGTGGCGCTCTATGTCCTGAGCGACTTTGGCGCGGTATCGCTGTTACGCTTTAACAGCTTTACTCGCGCCATCTATGTGCAATATGGCTCCAGCTTTGACCGCAGCCTAGCCTCTATGTTGGCCCTTGTGCTGGTGGTAATTAGCCTCGCGCTCTTGATTGCCGTCCAACGGATGCAGGGGGTCGCCCGCTATCATCGCGTGAATATCGGCTCGAGCCGTCGCAAGCAGCCCGTGGTGCTAGGCAGGTGGCGTTGGCCTGCCCTCCTGCTTTGCAGCACAGTTGTCATGGCCTCGCTTGTTCTGCCTGCCAGTGTCGTTACCTACTGGCTCATCCGTGGGCTTGCAGCGGGAGAATCATTAGTCCCGCTCTGGTTAGCGCTTGTGAACAGTGTGCGCGCCGCCGGCTTGGCTGCCGTCACAGCCGCAGCATTGGCGCTGCCCATTGCCTATCTGGTTGTCCGCTTCCCGGGGCGTTATAGCGCGTGGGTATACAACCTGGCGTACATTGGCAACGGTCTACCAGGTATCGTCATCGCGCTCAGTCTTGTCTTTTTCGGCGCCAACTATGCGCCTTTTCTCTACCAAACGCTTGCTATGCTGATTTTTGCCTACATTGTGCGCTTCTTGCCCGAAGTCACCGGAACCTTGCGCGCCGGACTGCTCCAGATTAGCCCACGCCTTGAGGAAGCGGCGCGGACGTTGGGTTATAGCCGTCGCCAGGCGATACGACGTGTGACACTTCCCCTGCTCCAACCGGGCATTTGGGCAGGCATTGCGCTGGTCTTTCTCAGTACTATCAAGGAACTCCCCGCTACCCTGCTCTTGGGGCCAACGGGCTTCTCTACTCTTGCCACCCAAATCTGGTCAGCGACCAGTGAGGCCTTTTTTACGCGTGCGGCGGCTCCAGCCCTCATTTTATTGGTTGTCTCTGCCCTCAGCATCGTCCTGATTTTGCGTCAAGAGGAGCGGAGCAGCTAATGACCACGCGATTCTCACAGCCACACGGGAGTCGGCAACAGACCGCACCGCTGCATTGGCACTTACCGCAAGGGAGATGGGTGTGAAGGAAATCGGTGTGGCCGTACGAAACGCCGTCAAACACTATGGCGTTGTCTCCGCGGCGCGCGGCGTTTCGCTGGAATTACCCAAGGGGCAACTGATGGCGTTGTTAGGCCCCAGCGGTTGTGGCAAGACAACCACCCTACGTCTGATCGCGGGCTTCGAGCGGCTTGAGGAAGGCGAAATTGAAATCGCTGGACAGGTGGTGGCAAAGCCCCCGTTCCATCTGCCGCCAGAACGGCGACGTGTTGGCATGGTCTTTCAGGAGTATGCCCTGTTCCCACATCTTACGGTGGCACAAAATGTGCGCTTCGGTTTGCACAGCTATCCGGGCGATGCTGCGGAGCGCGTTGCCACAGTCTTGTCGCTGGTCGGGCTAGATGGTCTGGAAGCGCGCTTTCCCCATGAGCTAAGTGGGGGGCAGCAGCAGCGGGTTGCGCTGGCGCGTGCTTTGGCCCCAGAGCCGGAAGTCATCTTGCTCGATGAGCCATTTAGCAACCTAGATGCCGGTCTGCGCGTGCGTGTGCGCGCAGAGGTACGCAGCATTTTACGACAAGCCAATGCCACGGCGATCTTTGTCACGCATGACCAAGAGGAGGCGCTGAGCCTGGTCGACATTGTGGCAGTGTTGATCGACGGCGAGGTACGCCAGGTGGCACGCCCGCAACAACTCTACCAGCAGCCTGCCGACCGTGAAGTTGCCTCTTTCCTCGGCGATGCAAATTTCTTGGTTGGAACTGCCACAGGGCGGCGCGTAGAATGTGAACTTGGGTCGCTGGAATCGATCATTGAGAACCAGGGTACAGTCGATATCTTGATCCGGCCTGAAAATGTAGCTGTCATGCCTGCCGCAGCCGATTCCCCCAATCGTGTGCGTAACATTCTCTTTTTCGGCCATGACCAGCTTGTGACCGTCCAGCTTGGTTCAGGGCTGCTGGTTGACGCACGCCTGGGGCCAATGTATCATTTTGCCGTCGGCCAGCCTGTACAATTACGGGTCGAGGGGCCAGTAATGACCTACCACCGCCCAACGCACGCATAGCTCTACTGCAATTGCAGCGTGTCAACGATTTAACAGAACCGAGTTGTTTCACCGTTGTTTCAAGATGTGAGGAGAGATCTATGCGAGTTGCAGTTGGTAACGATCATGCCGGACTTCCCATCAAGGCAGCCGTCATAGACGAATTGCAGAACCTGGGTCATGAGGTCAGTGACTTGGGCGTCAACGAGACGAAATCGGTTGATTTTCCCGACTTTGCTGGTCGGGTTGGCCGCGCCCTGCAAGAAGGCGAGGCGGAACGGGGCATTTTGATCTGTGGGAGCGGCGTGGGCGTCTGTATTGCTGCCAACAAGTTGCGTGGGGTGCGCGCCAGCATCGCCCATGACACCTACAGCGCACACCAGGGTGTTGAACACGACGGCATGAATGTCCTCTGTCTAGGAGGGCGTATCATCGGCGAGGCAGTTGCCCGCGAGCTTGTACGTGCCTTTGTGAACGCGCACTTTCAAGAGGAGGCTCGCTTTATCCGCCGTGTCGATAAGATCAACCTAATGGAAGCAACCGGCAGTGCCATAACAAGCTGAAGCAGGATACCCTGTTAAAGACTATAGAGCCAGGACAAAAGAGCTATGAAACGGATTGAACAACCTGTGATGTTGGTTGTTTTTGGCGCGTCGGGTGACTTAGCCCATCGCAAGTTGATCCCAGCCCTCTACCATTTAGCCTATCAGAATCTTCTCCCCCCCAACTTCACACTATTGGGCTTTGCGCGAACCAAGTACAGCGATGAGGAGTTCCGCGAGATGGCGCGCGCGGGCGTCGAGGAATATGGCGTAAACGGCGTCGATGACCACATATGGCATTGGTTCTCGCAAGGGCTTTTCTATCAATCCGGCAACTACGACGACCTGGACAGCTTCAAAAAGCTGGCTGCTCGTGTTGCCAAGCTTGAAAAACAGCGTCCAACCAATGGCAGCCAGCTTTACTATCTGGCGACCCCCCCCTCTGTCTTTGAACCCATCACCTCATTGATTTACGAGGTAGGGCTGTGTCGAGACGATATGGAGGGCCAACTGCGTGTGATCATCGAAAAGCCCTTTGGTCACGACCTGGAAAGCGCGCGTGCGCTGAACCAGCATCTGCTCAAGCTCTTTCGTGAAGACCAAATCTATCGCATTGATCATTACTTGGGCAAAGAAACCGTCCAAAACATCTTGGTTTTTCGTTTTGGCAATGGCATTTTTGAGCCGGTTTGGAACCGCACCTATATTGACCACGTCCAGATCACCGTAGCCGAGGCATTGGGCATCGAGGATCGCGGGGGCTATTATGACAAGTCGGGTGCGATTCGTGACATGGTGCAAAACCACATGATGCAGCTTCTGGCGCTCACGGCAATGGAACCCCCCTTTGCCTTTGAAGCAGAAGCAGTGCGTGACCAAAAAGTGAATGTCCTGCGCGCGATCCGGCCTATCGATCCTGCGCGTGTAGATGAGTGGGTCGTGCGCGCACAGTATGGCTCAGGCGTGAGCAACGGCAAGGTAATTCCAGGCTACACCCAAGAGAAAGGTGTACCGGCCAACTCGACCACCGACAGCTATATTGCGCTCAAGCTGGACATTGACAATTGGCGCTGGAAGGGCGTCCCCTTTTACTTGCGCACAGGTAAAGCCATGCCTGCAAAACTGACAGAGATCAACATTGTTTTCCGCCGCCCACCGCTGATGCTCTTCGAAACGGTTGACGGTGACAAAGTGCCCCCCAGCAACATCCTCACCCTTCGTATCCAACCCGACGAAGGGATCCGATTGTCATTTGATGCCAAACGACCCGGACCAAATGTCGTCATTGAGCGAGTGGCGATGGACTTCTCGTATCGGGAACAATTTGGTTCCCAACCCGCAGCCGATGCCTATGAGCGTCTACTTCTGGATGCCATCTTAGGTGACACAACCCTCTTCATCCGGCGCGATGAAGTCGAGTTGGCGTGGGATCGCATTACACGCATTTTGGAGGGCTGGCAGATGCAAGAAGATGCACTGAAGGCACAAGGCAAGACGGCAAAGCTACCCACCTATCCAGCCGGCACCTGGGGGCCCAAAGAGGCAGACGAGCTGCTGGCAAAGGATCATCGTTACTGGCGTAATCCCGCCTCTGTGCGCGTCTCGCGCTAGCGTGCGTAGAAAATAAAAAAGGAAACAAATTTATGCATCTTGGCAAAATATCAGTTCGGCCCCGCGTACCTGCGGCCATCGAACGACTTGAGGAGGTTGCCTATAATCTTTGGTGGAGTTGGCACACCGAAGCCCAAGCGCTCTATGGACGCCTAGACCCAGCGCTGTGGGATACCCTCAATCACAATCCGATCAAGCTGCTCCATCGCATAGAGCAAGCGAAGCTCGATGCTGCGGCAAGCGATCCAGACTTTCTTACCGCCTATGCCGAAGTAATGGCTGCCTTTGACCACTATATGTCCCCCGACACCCCCACCTGGTATGGAACCCATCACGCAGGCAAACAGGATCAGGTGATTGCCTACTTCAGCGCTGAGTTCGGCTTGCATGAAGCGCTGCCGATCTATAGTGGTGGCTTGGGTATTTTGAGCGGTGATCATTGCAAGGAAGCCAGCGACCTGGGCCTCCCTTTTGTTGGCGTCGGGTTCCTCTACCCCCAAGGTTACTTCACTCAGCGTATTGATCAAGAAGGCCAGCAGCAGGCAGAGTACGAGAAGATTGACTTCGCCGAGGTTCCTGCACTGCCAGCTTTGGATGCTCAAGGGGGTGAACTTCTCATTAGCGTTGATTTGCCGGGTCGCACTGTCTATGCGAAAATATGGCGCATCCAGGTGGGGCGTATTCCGATTTTCCTGATGGATACCGATGTACCGCGCAATGTCCCGCAAGATCGTGAACTCAGCGCCCGGCTCTATGGGGGCGACCGCGAAATGCGTATCAGCCAGGAAATCGTATTAGGCATTGGCGGCGTGCGTGCGGTCATGGCGTTGGGCTACGATCCCGCGGTATGGCACATGAATGAGGGCCACAGCGCTTTCCTCGGGCTAGAACGAGTGCGGCGCAAGGTGCAGGATGCTGGACTAAGCTTTGACGAAGCAGTGGAGGCTGTCCGGGCCAACACCCTCTTTACCACACATACACCCGTACCCGCAGGCAACGATGCCTTTGCTTTCGAGTTGGTGGATAAATTCTTCTGGCAATATTGGGGACAATTGAGGCTGAACCGCGAGCAATTTATCGAATTTGCGCGCCAAGAGCTGCCCTGGGGACCACAATACAGCATGACGGTCTTGGCCTTGCGTCTCAGCGGTTTTGCCAATGGGGTAAGTCAGTTACACGGCGAAGTCAGCCGCGAGATGTGGCGCTTTTTGTGGCCCGAAACCCCCATTGACGAGGTTCCGATTGGCGCAATTACCAACGGAGTCCATACACAAACCTGGCTGGCACAAGAGCTAAAGCATCTCTATAGTCGCTACCTCCCCACGGATTGGGTTGAGCAGATCGAAGACCCCAAAATTTGGGACGCGATTGATGACATCCCCGACAGCGAGCTATGGGCAGTACACCAGCAGCGTAAGGATGAGATGGTGCGCTTTGTGCGCCAGCGCGTGCGTCGCCAGTATCTGCGTCATGGCGAAAGCACCCAACGAATCGCCAGAGCCGATCAGATTCTCAACCCCAACGCTCTGATCATCGGCTTTGCTCGACGATTCGCAACCTATAAGCGCGCAATGCTCATCTTCCATGATCTGGAGCGTATCACGCGCATTCTCAACGACCCACAACGTCCTGTTCAAATAATCTTTAGTGGCAAGGCGCATCCCGATGATGAACCGGGCAAGGCATTGATCCAGCAGGTCTATGAGATCAGCCAACAGCCGGAGTTTGCGGGCAAGATCGTTTTTCTTGAAAATTACGACATGAATATCGCGCGGCACCTAATTTCTGGCGTCGACATCTGGCTCAACACCCCGCGCCGCCCGCGTGAAGCCAGTGGCACAAGTGGTCAGAAAGCAGCGCTGAGCGGTGTCCCCAACTTTAGCGTGCTCGATGGCTGGTGGGAAGAAGGCTATGACGGCAGCAACGGCTGGGCAATTGGCGAAAATCGCGAGTTCAAAGACCTTGCCACCCAGGACGAAGCAGACGCCTACAGCCTATACACGACACTAGAAGAGGAAATCATCCCGACATTTTATGATCGGGATACCTCCACGGCTGTGCCAAGCGCATGGGTGCAGATTATGAAGAACTCCATACGCACCTGTGCGCCCCGTTTCAGTATGCGCCGCATGGTGATAGAGTATACCGAACGCTATTATCTCCCTGCTGCCGAGCAGGGAGAACGCTACCAGGTAGAGGACTGGGCGCTTGCCAAGCAGATGGTAGATTGGCGCGCAAGCCTGCGCAGCCGCTGGCACAATGTACGGGCTGAACTGGGCAGCCTTCCGACTGAAATCGTGACCGTTGGTGACCCAGTTCAAATTCAGGCGAAAGTATGGCTCGATGGCATTACACCAAGCGATGTTGCCGTGGAACTGGTGGCTGGAGAGCAGAATGGCGACGGCGAACTGATCAATACGGTTCCCATGCCGATGAATCTCATTGAACAGGACGGAGATGCCACCCTCTATTCAGCGAACTTCACGCCCGAGCGCAGTGGCGCGCTTGCCGTAGCCGTACGCGTCCGCGCCGGTCGCCAATACCAAATTGATCCAATTGAACCAGGGCTACTGGTACGTTGGGCCTAGTCATGAACCCGTAAATTGGTCGCTATGAGTGGTGCGCTAGACGGAATCACGGTTATCGATCTTTCGCGTGTGTTGGCTGGCCCCTATGCCACCATGCTCTTGGGCGACTTGGGCGCACGCGTGATCAAAATTGAGCAGCCGGGCCGGGGTGATGACACCCGCCGTTGGGGGCCGCCCTTTACTCCCAACGGCGAGAGTGCCTACTTTCTCTGTGCGAATCGCAACAAGGAAAGTGTTACACTCGATCTCAAGCACCCCACCGGCAGCGCCATTGTTCGCGAGATGATTGCGCGCGCGGACATTGTCGTTGAAAACTTCAAAGTGGGCGGCATGGCCGCGCTAGGCTTAAGCTACGAGGCGTTGCAGCGCATAAATCCTGCGCTCATCTACTGCTCCATTACGGGATACGGCCAAACCGGCCCCTATCGAGATCGAGCGGGCTATGATGCGGTCATCGAAGCGGAAGGTGGCATCATGAGCATCACCGGGCCTAGCGCGGGTGAGAATGACGAAGGCCATCCCTATAAAGTGGGGGTCGCCGTTGTCGATGTTACAGCAGGCATGAATGCCGTGATCGCCATCCTTGCCGCGCTTCATCACCGCCAGCAGACGGGCATGGGCCAGGCCATTGACATTGCGCTGCTGGATACACAGGTCAGTTGGCTGGCAAACGTCGCCAGCGCCTATCTCGTGTCCGGTCAAACACCCAAGCGTTATGGAAATGCCCACGCCTCCATTGTTCCCTATCAGGCTGTGCGCGCCGCCGACGGTTGGCTCATGCTTGCTGTCGGCAACGATGCACAGTTTCAAAAGCTCTGTCACCTCCTAGAGCTACCGGCGTTGGCAGAAGATGAGCGCTTTGTCACTAACCAAGCGCGGGTCGTTCACCGGACAGAACTTCTCCCCCTGCTCGAAGCGGCGTTTGCCCATGCGCCTGTCGCAGCCTGGACAGAGCGTCTCGGTGCAGCCGGTATCCCGGCAGGGCCAGTCAACGACATCCCGACCGTACTGGCAGACCCGCAGATCCAGGCGCGTGGCATGGTGCAAACAGTTGAACATCCAATCACCGGCCCAATTCCGCTGGTGGGTCCAGTCCCCAAGTTCAGTAGCACACCCGCAACCATTCATCGTCCACCGCCATTGTTGGGTGAACACACCAACAGCGTCCTTAGCGAATGGCTTGGCTACACGAATGAACAGATCCGGGAGCTGGCAGTTACAGGCGTGATCTAACCCACGAGCCATTGGTCAATCAAATTCAGCGCAGCCATTCACTGGTGAAGAAGAAATAAGGAGTACTCATGGATTTCTCATTAAATGAAGAACAATTGATGATCCAAGATGCTGTGCGCAAGTTTTCCCAAGCGCAGATCCTGCCCCACTCGCGCGACTGGGACCACGCTCAGGCGTTTCCCCGCGACCTGCTCTACAAAATGGGCGAACTTGGCTATCTCGGCGTGCCCGTTCCAGAGGAGTATGGCGGGACAGGGCTTGACTACATCTCTGAAGCGGTTGTCTTTGAAGAAGTCGGCTATGCCGACTCCAGCGTGCGTACCACACTCTCTGTGCAGATGTCGCTGGTAGAACTTACCATCTTGAAATGGGGCACAGAGGAGCAGCGACACCATTATCTACCGAAGCTGTGCAGCGGCGAATGGATCGGCTGTTTTGGCCTGACGGAGCCGGACGCCGGTTCAGATGCGGGCAATGTCGCCACCCTTGCCAAGCGTGATGGCGATGATTGGCTTCTAAGCGGGCAGAAGGTTTGGATCAGCAATGGCACGTGGGCCGATGTCTCCATCATCTTTGCCCAGACGCAGCCGGGCAGTAAACATCGAGGCATGGTCGCCTTCCTGGTTGACACCAAGAGTCCGGGCTTTACCAGCCGCAAGATGCATGGCAAGTTGGGGCTGCATGCCAGCGACACCGGCGAACTGTTCCTCGACAATGTACGCGTCCCCGACAGTGCGCGTTTGGGCGAGGTGGGCGAAGGCTTCAAGATCGCCATGAGCGCACTCGACAACGGACGTTACGGTGTTGCCAGTGGCTGTGTTGGCACCGCGCAGCGGGCGCTAGACGCTAGTGTTCACTACGCGAAAGAACGCATCGCCTTTAGCCGCCCCATTGCCAGCTTCCAGTTGGTCCAGGACATGCTCGCCCAAATGAAGGTCAATGTCGAAGCGGCGCGCCTGCTGGTCTATCAAGCAGGCTGGGTCAAGAATCAAGGTAAAACAAGCACAATTCCCGTCTCAATTGCCAAGTATTTCTGTGCCGAAGCCGCCAAGCAAAATGCCGATATGGCAATCCAAATCCACGGGGGCTATGGCTACTCCGACGAATATATCCCAGAACGGCTCTGGCGTGACTGCCGCGTTGCCAGCCTCTATGAAGGCACGAGCCAGATCCAGAAGTTGATCATTGGGCGCGACCTTACAGGCATATCCGCTTTCGAATAGCTATAGGATATGTAACAGCAATCAACAGACAGAGCCAGCGTGCTTCACCAACCAGGAGTCGAAATGCGTGTTATCATCACAGGCGGAACAGGACTGATTGGCTCCGCCCTGACAGAATCCCTCGCGAGCGATGGTCACGAAGTCATCATCCTCAGCCGCAGTGCGCGACCAAACACTCAACAGCCGGCAGGCGTACAGCAGGTGCAATGGGATGCGACCACGGCCAGCGGCTGGGGACACTATGCCGATGGTGCCGGCGCAATCGTCAATTTGGCGGGTGAAGGCATTTCGGACGGACGCTGGAGCGAAGAGCGCAAAAAGCGCATCTACGCCAGCCGCGTCAACGCAGGCAAAGCAGTCATGGAGGCAATTACCGCCGCTGCTGCCAAACCGAAGGTGCTGATCCAAGCCTCTGGCATTGATTACTACGGCCCCCATGGCGACGAGATTCTTACAGAAGGAGCAGGGCCGGGTTCAGGCTTTCTCTCTCAAGTCTGTTTTGACTGGGAAGCTTCCACAGCCGCCGCCGAAACAATGGGGGTGCGTCGTGCCGTCATCCGTACCGGCGTTGTCTTGAGCAACGAGGGGGGCGCATGGCCCCGTATTGTTTTGCCCTTCAAGCTTTTCGCAGGGGGGCCAATCGGCAGTGGAAAGCAATATTGGCCCTGGATCCACATAGACGATGAAGTGGGCGCGATCCGCTTCCTCATCGACAATGAAAACGCCCAGGGTGCCTTTAACCTCACCGCCCCCACGCCATTGACCAACAAGCAATTCTCAGAAACATTGGGCAAAGTCATGGGGCGACCGGCCTTTTTTCCGGTCCCCGCCTTTGCCCTCCAAGCGGTTTTTGGCGAGATGTCAACCATCTTGCTAGATGGCAAACGGGCAGTCCCGCATCACCTCCAAGAGTCAGGCTACACCTTCAAGTATCCAAGCGCCGAAGCTGCGTTCAAAGCGTTGACTCAGCAGAAATTTCGAAGGCTATGAACCGTAAGGTCGAGAACACAGGCAAGATCGGCATCGTTGGCAGTGGCTTTGTAGGCGCGACCGCGGCCTATGCCCTGGTCATGAGTGGTGTAGGACGTGAGATTGTCCTCGTCGACATCGACCGCGCTCGTGCCCAGGCTGAGGCCGACGACATTCGTCACGCCGTACCCTTTGCCCATACGCTGCATGTGAACGCGGGGGACTATGCCGATTTGGCGGGCGCACGCGTAGTTGTGCTGACCGCAGGTGTCAATCAACGCCCCGGTGAAACGCGGCTCGAACTGCTCGACCGCAACGCCGCCATCTTTCGCTCCATTGTGCCCCAAGTGCTGCGCTATGCGCCCGATGCGCTCCTAGTAGTCGCGACAAATCCAGTGGACATTATGACCCACCTGACCGCACGCTTCGCCACCCAGGAAGGGGTCCCTCAAAGCCGTGTGCTTGGCTCCGGCACTACCCTGGACACGGCGCGCTTTCGCACCCTCCTGGCAGCCCATTTGGGCGTCGATGCCACCCATGTCCATGCCTATGTCATCGGCGAACATGGCGACTCCGAAGTGCTAGTCTGGTCACAGGTCGGCGTCGGTGGGATTCCCCTCGAAGACTTTTGTCGCACACAGGGAATAGACCTCAACCACGAAACACGCGCCGAGATCGACGAAAAAGTGCGCCGCGCCGCCTATCACATCATTCAAGGCAAACATGCTACCTACTACGGCATCGGCGCGGCCCTTGCCCGCATCGTTAATGTGATCTTGCGCGATCAACGCTCTATCCTGACCGTCTGTGCTCCCGTGGAAGAAGTCGAAGGGATACGTGATGTTACAGTGGCACTTCCACATCTCGTCGGAGGGCAGGGCGTTCTAGCGACCCTATGGCAGCCGATCACCCTGGACGAGCGCAAAGCCTTGCACCGAAGCGCCCAGATCGTCAAAGAAGCCATCGACAGCATACATATCTAGTAACATATCTAGTACAGAAAGAACACCATGCCCACTGACACCACAACTGTCCGCCTGCGCGTGAACTCTGGCGAAACCTACCAGGGCGAAATCCCTGTCCACGATGTCGTTCATCTCGCCCTTGACCGGCTCCTGCCCCACGCCGTTCTCAACGGCCATCGCCTCTCTGTCTACAAGGGCCAAGAGCTTATCTACCCCGATATGTTTCTCTATGAAATCCTGGCCCACTACGGTGACGCCGACTTTGACGTACGCGCCGAACAACTGGATCTAGAAACAGCCGCACCTTTTACCAACTACGGCTTTGACCATCTTGCGTTGGCCTTTGAAGATCGCGCCGCGGCCAAACGCTTCTTCCAGGAGGGGCTTGGGCTGAAAGTTGTGCGCGATGACGAACACCTAACCGTCGTCACCAGCGGCAATACCGCCCTCTTTCTCTTTGACTTTAATCCCGACGCTCCGCTTGCGCCACCCGCGCCCAGTCGTATTCATCACCTCGGCTTTGTCGTGGATAATCTTGAAGCAGCCGCGGCCCATCTACACCGTAGCTTTCCTGCGTTCCTCGGCGACTTCACACTCCTGGAGCGAGCCGAACGCTGGAGCCTCTATGGTCACGTCCAGATCGGCTCCATTCGTTTTATGCTTCAGTTAAGCCAGATAAGAGAAAACTTCCAGGGATTGAAGACCGAGGTAGCCGTAGCAGCAGCAGAGGAATTATACGACTATGCCAGCCAAGACTATGGCGTGCGTCTTGGCTAGCATAGCGATTCTTTAGAGGCTTCCACCGACTGATGACTCGTAGCCGGTGGCCCGCAATCGATCAACCCGTCATTAAGATGCCGCCATCAATGTTGATCGCTTGCCCGGTCATCGGCGCAGATTCTTTGCTCGCCAGATAAACGGCCAACGGCGCAATCTCATCCGGCTCCAGCCGCCGGCCCATCGGTGTCATGATCGTCTCCATCTCAGCAAAGGTCTTGCCCAGGCGCTTTGCGTCATACTCGACGCGGATATCGTTGATCAAGGTATGCACAGGCCCAGGGCAGATGGCATTGACCGTAACGCCCTCCTTCACAACTTCCATAGCCAACGTGCGTGTGAGTCCCAACAGGCCATGCTTGCTGGCAGCATAAGCCGCACCATGCAGCGCGCCGATTTTGCCATTGATCGAGGCCACATTGACAATGCGCCCATACTGCGCTGCCAGCATATCAGGCAGTACATACTTCGACAACAGATAGGGCGCTGTCAGATTTACATACATCATCATTTCCCAAAAGTCATCGTCATAATTGACGACCGGCTTGGGATTGGCGCTGCTGCCGACACCGGCGTTGTTGACCAGAATCTGGATCGGCCCCAGCCCCGCCTTCGCTTGCTCGTAGATCTTTGCCGTCGCGCCGCGCTCCGCCAAATCAGCGGCAATCACCACGCAGCGCGAACCATGCGCTTGTACGGCTTCTGCCAACGACTGCAACTCCCCTTCATTGCGTCCTGTCACAGCCAGATCCGCGCCCTCTTCGGCAAACGCCAATGCAATCGCGCGGCCAATTCCCTTACTGGCTCCCGTAATCAGTGCGGTATTTCCCTTGAGCTTCACAGTATTCCCTTCCATCTTCTAGCTTTTGCGAATTTATCCATATTCTCAGTCACGTCTTTGCCCGGAGTGGCACATTTTGACAGACTTGCCTGCCTCCCGTACCATTGTCCGCAGAGCATAGCCTTCAAAGGCTAGACCACATGACGTTGGCTAGGCGAAATCACCCTAGTCAAGCACCCTCACCAATCGCACTCGCGAGCACCACAATAGAAGGAGTCCTTCTCATCATGCAATACACCCTTTTAGGCCGCACAGGGGTCACCGTCTCACGCCTCTGTTTTGGCACCATGTCATTTGGCGGCGATGCAGACGAAGCCACCTCCGCAGCCATGTTCGCCCGCTGCCTCGATGCAGGTATCAACTTCTTCGACACCGCCAACTCCTATTCCCACGGACGCTCGGAGGAGATCCTCGGCAGGCTCATGCAAGGCAAGCGCGACGATCTAATTATCACGTCTAAAGTAAGCTCGGCAATGGGGCCGGGTCCCAACGACCGCGGCAATTCTCGCCGCCACATCATGCTCCAAGTTGAGCAGAGCCTGCGCCGCCTACAAACCGATCGCCTTGACCTCTACTTCCTCCATCACTTTGATACCAAGACACCCATAGAAGAAACGCTTCAGGCAATGGATGATCTCGTACGTCAGGGTAAAATCCTCTACCCGGCGGTCAGCAACTGGGCAGCCTGGCAAATCGCCAAAGCGTTGGGTGTTTCAGAGCGCAATCGCTGGGCGCGCTTCGAGTGTATCCAGCCGATGTACAGCCTTGCCAAGCGCCAGGTAGAAGTGGAAATTCTGCCGCTTGCCCAATCCGAGCAGGTGGGGGTCATCTCCTACAGCCCGCTAGGCGGTGGTATCCTAACAGGGAAGTACGTGGGTGGGCAGCCTGAACAGGGTCGCCTCCTGACCAACGCCATGTACCAACGGCGCTATGCCGACCAGATGTATGCTGAAATCGCCACCGATTTTTCTGAGTATGCCAAAGCACAAAACGTACACCCCGCAACGTTAGCCGTAGCCTGGGTGATGGCTCATCCCGGCATCACCGCACCCATTATCGGTGCGCGCAACGTCGAGCAACTCGACGCCTCGCTTGCTGCTGCCGACCTCAAACTCGACAGTGAGCAATATGCAGCCGTCTCGGCCCTTTCCTACGAACCGCCCCCCGCCACAGACCGCAGCGAAGAGCGGAAATAACGAAACCCTCTCCCTTCCCGGAAGCGGGAGCCCTCTGGGCTGCTTCCGGGAAGGTTGCAAAACGCACCCTATTTAGACCCGCACATACTTATGCAATTGCCCATTCGTCTGCACTTCACCCACATAAAGATCGCCATGCGAATCAACCCAAATACCGTGAGGGCAGGCACGAAATTCTCCCGGCTTTTCGCTTGGCTGCCGTCCCCCCCACTGCGCCAGCAGATTGCGATCAAAGTCATAGATACTGACCTGCTGGTCTAGCTCCGCAATGTAAACGACATCCTCTTTCGCATCAAAGAAAATGGTATCGGGATGGGCAAGCCCTGCCCATTCCCCCTGGAAGTTGCCCTCCAGATCAAAAAATTCAATGCGATTGTTCTCACGGTCGCAGACCCAGACGCGGTCATACCGATCCACACGTACGCAATGAGACAATCCAAACTGGCTTGGCCCATCCCCCCAACTGCCCCACGACTTGATCAGTTTCCCATCTGGGCTATACTTATGCACACGTGCATTGCCATAGCCATCCGACACAAAGATCTCGCCGGTCGAAGCAATCCCTACGTCTGTTGGCAGCCGGAACGGCTCGCCATCACTCGCGCCCTGTTGCCCAGGCGTCCCCAATGTCATCAGCAGCTCGCCCTTACGGTTGAACTTGTAGACACAATGGGTGTTGCGCTCGGTGCAGAATACGTTATCTTCCCGATCAATAAAAAGTCCATGCGCATCCTGCAAGAGGCCCTGCCCCCATTCCTCCAGGAAATTCCCGTCACGATCAAAGATCACCAACGGATGTTCGCTGCGCGAGTAGACAAAGATACGGTCCTGCGAGTCTGCCGCCACAGCCGGAATCCAGCCAAATGTCCAGCCTTCCGGCAGTTTTGCCCACTCATCATTCGCTTCATAGGTATACTTGCCCGCCCCGAAACGAACATCTGAACGCGTTGCACTGGGCATAGTCCTTCTCCTTTGTTTGCACTCTGAAGCTGATTGGAGTCCTCAATTCGAGCTAATCGCGCCGCCAGATCACGGAGATATCATCACGCGGTTGCCAGCCCAAAATGCGCTTGGCCTTCTCATTGGTAAAGCGACCGTGCGGCATATCACTAAAGATGAAAAATGTCTCAAAGCGTGAAGGGAGCTTCTCAAGCGGAATTTCTAGCCCATAGGGAAAAACCTCGCCGCCACTCTGCCAAGAGATAGCAAATGGGCGCACTTCCCGTTCCCGCTCTGGGGCATAGGGATCGCGGAAATTATAATAGAGATACATCTGCACATAGATGTCATGATTTTCGGCATAGACCCGGCAGATCTCATGGCCCACCGATTTGCTCAGCGAGTAAAGTAACGTGCCCGAATGCGGTGGAATGTCGGGGTTGATCTCATAGTCGTAGCTTTCATACGTGGAGCCTGCCACGGTGAAATGCGGTCCCGTATTGATGATACGCTTGATCCCATGCTTCACGGCAGCTTCCATCATGTGATAGCAGCCCAGCGCATTGACATCAAAGGCCAATTTACGGTCTGGTCGGAGAACCGACAGGTTGATGATGGCGTCCATCCCTTCCGCAGCCGCCATGACCTGCTCGGCGTTTGCCACATCAACGACTTGGAACTCTCCACGAAACTCCAGGGGAGGTGGTTTGATGTCCGTCACCCGCAGATCATATTGTTGATCCAATACAGGGATCACATAAGGGCCAAGCATCCCTGCCCCGCCCAAAATGAGTACTTTCATGGCTTCTCGCCTACTTCCTAGTGCATAAGGGTTAGTGCATATGGGACGGAATAGCGAAATCGACCTCCGGGACAAAACCAATCAACTTTTCGGCATCGCCAACAGGAAAACGCGCGCTAGGCTGCTTGCCCTGCACATGGATCACGCTCCAGTGAGGCAGTTCCGCCGTCAGCGCGCCCTGCACTGCACGCCCCAAATCTTTCTGGTCAAGCCACATCGGATTGACTGTCTCTCCTGGGACCTCACCAGCACTGACGACCGTTCCCAGACGCAGCACCACGACGGTGAGTTTGTGCTCGCGCGCAAACTCACGACAGACATACTCCCCCAAGTGCTTGCCCAGCAGATGCGGCTCTGGAGTCGGGCGTGGTCGCCACCGTTCCGTGACAATATACTCAGGGCCATAGGCCGTCATCAGCTCCAATGTGCTGAGATAGACCACGCGCGTGACTTGTTCTTGATAGGCCGCCCAAAGCAAGTTATAAAGCCCACGCGTCATCGCATCCAGGTAACTTGGTGCAGCCTCCTCTTGCAGCGGCTCCCCCACCACGACCAGCGCATCCAGCCCACGCACAAGCAAATTTGTCGAAGCATCATGGCCCAACGAAGAAAACACAAACTCGCCCGGAAGCGCTGCCATTATTCTGTCAGTCAGCCGCAGATGGTGACTTTCACCAAGTTCCGCAGCGACTGCACCACCCAACGCCGAGGTCGCCGAAGTTAGCAATACATTCATGAGACGCTCATCCTGTCTAGCTTTCAAGAATCGAGATTCGAATTGTATGAGTCCAGTTGCATTAGTCCAGGCCCATCACTTCGCGTGTATATCCAAAGAGCGCCGGTGCGCCACCCGTATGCATAAAGACGACCGGGGCTTGCTTGTCTAGCTGCCCGCTCTGAATATCAGCAATCAGCTTGACCATCGCTTTGCTCGTATAGACCGGATCGATCAAGATCCCTTCACTCTTTGCCAGTAGATGGATTGCTTGAATCCCCTCCGGGGTCGGAACGGCATAACGCTCGCCTACATAGCTGTCGTCATTCACGAAATCACGCGCGCTCAATTGAATGTCCAGTTGCAGGCGTTGTGCCGCCTGGTTCGCCATACGTGCCATCGCCTCCATGCGATCTGGCGCGTTCTCAAATGGACTGACACCACGCACCTGGATGGGGCTGCGCATAAAGGCAAAGCCTAACACCAATCCGGCTTGCGTTGTGTCCATTGCCGCCGTATACAGATATTCAGGATCGATTCGCAGGGCACGACACTGGCGCACGATTTCCAGCGCCACCTCGGCATAAGCAATGGCGTCCAGATCAACGGTCTCGGCCTGACGTGGAACAAAAACACGCTTGCCCGCGGCGATCAACTCTTGTGTCTTATCACGCAGCGCGACCGCATGTTTAGAGGGATCATAATCGGGCATGATTGTCACCTTTGCGCCAAAAAGCCTCTGCAAAAAGTGATTGCCCTGGATCTCCTGTTTATCGATCTCGCGGTGGGGTCGCAAGACCAAATGAAGTTCCAATCCCAACTTGGCGCAGGCAGCGGCCATTTGGCGGCAGTAATTCGATTGGACAGCCGCCCCGGTCACAATCGTATCGGCGCCCACCGCCGCAGCCTGGGCAAGGCTAAACTCCAACATACGTGTCTTGTTGCCGCCAAACGCTAGGCCGGTCAGGTCGTCGCGTTTGATATAGAGATTGGGTCCGCCCAATTGCGCGCTCAAGCGAGCCATCGGTTCCAGAGGCGTAGGTCGCACAGACGCCAATGGGATGCGAGGAAGTCTAGCAAGTGCTCCCTCTAATTGTCGTTCTCGCTCCAGGCTCATTAAAGCCTCTTTTCAATTGTCCACGCTGCTCAAGAAAGATCGCATGCGTAGCAGTGATAGGAATGGGTAAGACGATTCGGATGCCACAGAGGAGAACAGTGGGTACCGAAAGCGTTCCGCCGTGACACAAGCGGAGGATATGCAAAGGGCGCAGCACGCAGGGCATCAGCACTGCATCCTGCGCCCATGTTGCACAGGTCTAATCTGCTGTCCACAAAACGCAATCTGTGAACAGCAGACTTTCGCACTTACTTCGCCATTAGCTTTGCAGTCACCTTAGGTGGCGACATCGGCAATTCGGTCATACGCACACCAACGGCGTGATAGATCGCATTGGCAAGCGCCGCCGCGGGAGGCACGATTGGCACCTCACCAACACCACGCACGCCATAGGGATGACCAGGATTATTGACTTCGATCATCACCGTGTCGATCATTGGCAGATCCAACGCCGTAGGCATCCGGTAATCCAGCAACGAGCCATTTAACAGGAGTCCCTGGTCGTTATAGAAGTACTCCTCGTTCATCGCCCAGCCAATACCCTGTGCGACACCACCCTGGATCTGGCCTTCGACATAGGAGGGATGAATCGCCCTACCCACATCTTGCACTGCCGTATAGCGCAAAATCGCAACCTTGCCGGTTTCCGGATCAACTTCCACATCGACAATGTGCGTGCCAAAGGCAGGGCCGGAACCCTTTGGCTGCATCGATACGCTGGCAACAATCGGCACGTCTACCTTTGACAGTTCGACCGCAGCCTCCTTGAAGCCATAAGAATGACCGTTCTGAGAGAAGATGCCGTTTTCAAACTTTACTTCCTCAACCGGCACATCCCATAAGTTCGCCAATGCTTCGCGCATGCTCTCCGCCAGCTTCAGCCCCACTTCATAGGTGGCATAGCCTGTGGCATAGGTCACACGGCTGCCCCCCGTACCATCGTTATGACCAACCGAGTTCGTATCCACGACCTGCGGATTCACATCTTCAGCAGCAATCCCCAGCGTCTCCGCCAGCATCATCGCCATTGAAGCGCGGCTCCCGCCGATATCAGTAGAGCCTTCAAGCAAATTCACGCGCCCATCGGGATTGACGCTAGCCGATACACTCGACTTGCCGCCACCATTGAACCAGAAGCCCGAAGCGACACCACGCCCGCGATTCTTGCCTTCCAGCGGGGCCTTATAGTGCGCGCTGTTCATGGCAGTCTCAACTGTCTCCAGGAAGCCGATGCGGGGCAAGACGGGGCCATCGGCGCGCCGGTCACCCTCGACCACGGCATTGCGACGACGGAACTCAAGCGGATCCATGCCAATCTTCTCCGCTACCTCATCGATCACTGACTCCGAAGCGAAGGCGGCATTCGTGCCACCCGGCGCACGATAAGCAGCCGTCTTGGGCCGGTTCACAATGACATCATAGCCGTCGATCTGGAGATTTTCCAGACGATACGGAGCCAGGATGACACCGCCACCTGCACCAACCGGCGAGCCCGGATAAGCACCGGCCTCGTAAATCAGCTCGGCCTGTGCTGCCGTAATCTTGCCGTCTTTGGTTGCCCCAATCTTGACCTTGATATAAGAGCCGGAGGTAGGCCCCGTCGCCTGTAACACCTCGGTAC
This sequence comes from Caldilineaceae bacterium, assembly GCA_020846635.1. GTDB lineage: Bacteria > Chloroflexota > Anaerolineae > Caldilineales > Caldilineaceae > QEUY01. The sequence continues at coordinate 99,223 of JADLDO010000036.1, read as the reverse complement.
GCGACATGGCGATCTTCACCGGGCGATGTCCTGCCATCTTGGAAAGCACCGCAGCCGGTACATCGGTGTACGCCGTGAACTTGCCGCCAAAGCCGCCGCCGATCTCCAACCCTGTGACACGGATCATCGAAATAGGCACTTTCAACAGTTCCGAGACTTGGCTGCGAATCTGCCACGGCCCCTGGGTCGAGGTATAGACCTCAATCTTACCGTCTTGGTTCCAGAGCACCGTAGAGGAATGGGGTTCGATATAGCCCTGGTGAACCATCTCTGTCTTAAATTCCCGCTCGACAATGACGTCTGCCGCGGCAAACCCCTTCTCCAAGTCGCCCCGCTGATGGCGGAAGTGGGCCGCCACATTGGTCGGCTTGTCACCTTTCTTCCCCAATTCATCAGTGCGCAGATCTTCAAGAATGATCGTGGCATCCGCTTTCATGGCCTCTTTGGCGTCAATGATGTGCGGAAGCACTTCATATTCGACCTTGATCAAAGCCAGAGCTTCTTCGGCTGTATGTACGTCGAGCGCCGCCACCGCAGCCACTGGATGGCCGTGATAGAGCACCTTGTCACCCGCCAGGATGTTGTTTGACAGGTAGCGGAGGTTCACAGAGTCCTCGCCCATCTCCTCAATACGATCATCCGCTTCGGCCAAGTCCTTCCCCGTCATAACCGCCATGACACCAGGATGGGCAAGGGCCGCGCTCACATCAATTGATTTGATGCGCGCATGAGCGTGCGGGCTGCGTAGAATTTTCCCATGCAGCATGGCGCTCATGTTTGTGTCATTGGCATACTTTGCACGCCCGGTCACCTTGTCTGCCCCATCATGGCGGATGGGGCGAGTGCCGATGACCTTATAATTCTGACCGCGCGCTTCTTGCGTCGTTTGGGCCATTGGTATTCTCTCCCTAGTCATTGAATATTCGTTGCTACTATACGATCAACATGTACAATCAGAAGACACAACGTTTAGCACAACAAATCTAAAGATGGCGATGAATTGGCGTCATTCCAGCACCTGCTTTGGGAATGACCGAGGGTAAGTAAGTGGGAGTAAAACGTCTTACAGGTCTCCCATATCTGTAGGTTAGCACATCTTTTCCGAATCGAGAAACGATTCCTAATTCGTTTTCTGCTTCACAGCCTGCCCATCCTCCACCGACCCCTTCTGCTCAGGATTGCGACAACCGGCGGCTTCGCGCATGGCTTTTCCGCTTGACTCTATGCTACACTGCGGACTTTGACGCACACTTAAGTCGCCACTGGCACACTCAGGAGATACATTTCAACATGGAAACTGCCGCTGCCACACCGGATCGCACTGCAATGCCCATGCGTACGCTGGGGCGCACAGGTCTGAAAGTCTCCGCCCTGGCCCTGGGGACCGTTGAACTTGGCCTCGACTATGGCATTGATGCGCCTGGGCACTTTGGTCGCCCGGCACAGGAGGAAGCCATCAGGCTGGTGCGTTATGCGATTGATGCCGGTATCAACCTCATTGATACCGCTCGCGCCTATGGAACCGCTGAACTAATCCTGGGAGAAGCCCTCAAAGACCGGCGTGACCAGGTTGTGCTTGCCACCAAAGTCGCCACCCAGGCCGCAGGTGGCGTCCCGCTTAAAGGTGATGACCTGCGCCGCCACATGCTGACTTCGCTGGAAGAGAGCCTGGCTGCGCTCCAGACGGACGCCGTAGACATCTGGCAAATACACAACGTTGATAGGGCAGTCTTGGCTGAAGCGGACGTGATCGCAGAGGTCTTTGCTGAGGTGCGCGCTTCTGGTCAGGTGCGTTTCTGTGGCGGTTCCTTCTATGGCGCAGACTTACCCATGCAAGCCTTGCCATTGGATCTCTTTGACGTGATGCAGATCACCTACTCTGTCCTCGATCAACGCCTCGCTGACCAATTCTTCCCACAAGCCGCAGCCGCCGGTGTCGGTATCTGTGCCCGCTCCGTTCTGCTCAAAGGTGCGTTGACTGAGCGTGCCGAGCATCTGCCCAATCATCTCCACGAATTGCGCCTGCGCTCGCGCGCCTTTCGCGAGTTGATCACAGCCACCAAGTTGGGCGCAACACCGGCCCAAGCCGCCATCGCCTTCGCCCTGGCACAGCCGGCCATCCACACTGTCCTCATCGGTGTCCGCACCGAAGAAGAACTGCGCTCCAACCTGCACAGCCTCACCCTCGAGCTAGAGCCCGCCACCCTCTCGCGCTTCCAATCGCTGCGCCTAGATGACCCCGACCTACTCAACCCCGGCACCTGGGGCATCGCCTAACCTAACCCATACCCCCTTCCCGGAGGCTTTGGAGCCTCCGGGAAAGTTTTCCTTGCAACTCAGTTATGCACCTACTCGCCCGTAGAGACGCAATAGATTGCGTCTCTACCTCCGCTGTCTGCGTAACGTGAGCTTGTGGATTTATGTGTACTTCTTCGGCGCAACCCACTCCTTACGCTGCGCCCCAACATACAGTGCCTCCATCACCGCGCTGCGCACCGCCGCCTCACTGGCACTGACAAGCGGAACATCCGGCTTACCCACCAACGCATCCAGAAAAAGCTCAAAGGCATGGGGCCACGCCTGGGGCAAATCAGTCCACGGTGTTTCTCCTGTCGCCCCTTCAAGATGCGTGTTCTTAAAAAACAGCTCTCCATTGGCGACATAGGCATGGGCATCCGTCCCGCTGATGATGAGGTTTACAGGATGTGCCACATCCACCCAGCCGGCCGCAAGACTCCCAACTGTGCCATTAGAGAATTCAAGTAGACCCTCCCCATACTCGTCACAATCCCCATAGCGCCCTGTTGCCACCTGGATGCTCGCCGTCACCCGTTCGACATCACCCAAAAGCCACAGCATAATGTCCAGCGAATGCGTACCCAAATCGCCAAATGCCCCCACCCCCGCCTGTGCCATATCGGTCATCCACAACCATTGCGGTGTAAACCAGTCACCCAGTGACCCGTTATGACAGTTGCTATGCCGTAATCGAGTGATCGTGCCAAAGCTGCCCGCTTCAATCTGCTGTTTGATAAACAGGTGGGCAGGCAGCCCTCGTTGGAAATAGCCCGTCTGAAACAACACACCAGCCGCCTCAATCGCTTGGGCCATGCGTTGAGCATCATCGCCGCCAATTCCCAGCGGCTTCTCTACAAACAGATGCTTGTGCGCCGCAGCCGCAGGCAGCACCAAATCTTCATGCCGGTTCGTCTCAGAGCAGATGATGACCCCATCGATCTTTTCGTCACCATAGGCAGTGCCAGGATCGCTAATTTGCTCAGCACCTAGCGCATCGACCCACTGTGCGGCACGCGCCGCCTCGTGATCCCACACATAGGCAACCTTGACATCCGGGCGCTCTTGCAGCCGCTTAACAAAGCCTGGTGTATGGATATGCGCACAGCCCAGAAGGGCCAGCCGCTTCTGTTCGCTCATCGTCGGCTATGCCTTTACGCCGGATCGCGGCCACACCTTACGCACCGATTCTGCCGTCGCCGCCACCGCATCTTCGGTTGTCATCTCGCGTACACGCTTGCTAAACGGCTCAACCGTCACCGGCCCATCATAGCCAATCTCCTCCAATGCTTGCAGAAAACTGCCGATGTCCAGCACCCCCGTTTCCCCAGGCAGCGCCCGCACATTGTCAATCTGCTCGTCAATCGCAACGCCTGCGGGGGCATCGTTGATATGAACCACCACGACTTCTGATGCAGACAGCTCACGAATCTGGTCAATCAATCCGTGTGAGGTATAAAGATGCCAAATGTCAAGCAATAGCCCCACATTCCCCGTACCCATCGCCGCGCCCAGCGCCAGCATACCCTCCATCGTGTAAATAAAGCGATGGGCAAGCGTTTTCCGTAGCGTCTTGGGGCCAATAAACTCCAGCCCTAAAGCAATTCCGTTGTCTGCCAGAATCCGCGCGGCGGGGCCAATGCGATCCACATGAAACTTGAAGTTCTCCAAAAAAGGTCGATCCTGGCTGCCAGGGGTCAACCACGTCGCGGTACGTGTGCAACCAAGTTCACGGGCAAGCTTTGCCTGTGCCGGTAATGCCGCCAACCCATCTCGCCACGTACTCTCATCCTTGCGAAATTCCACAGGAAAGCCCATCACACCCGGCTTCACATCCTTCGCTGCAAACAAATCACGCACATACGCTGCGCTCTGTTCCTCCGCAAGTGCCTGGACTTCGCCGATGGAGAAGTCAATTCCCTGGAAGCCATAACGTTGGGCAAAGTCAATCGCCTCGCTCACTGTTGCCTTATGACCAATTGCCCCGATACCGAGATTCGCATACATGCCAAACCGCCTTATTTCCGTTGGAGTTGATGGACTTTCGCAGAAACCCTCCCGGGGGCTTCTGAGCCTCCGGGAGGGTAATTTGTCGCTTAACCTAACAAAAGTGAAAAGTGGCTACGCCGGAACCGCCACGGCTTGTGGCAGTTCCACCTCACTCAATACCCACGGGCTGCTCATATTGCCCCGCGCGCCGAAGGCCAACGGCACTTCATCCAGAATCGTCAAGCGCGGATGATCTTCCACAGCCTGTCGCAGGTTTGGGCTAACCCACAGATGATCCACCGTCAGCGTGTCACGAATAAAGACCATACGCGCATCCTCATACGGTCGCGCACAGCCGCGCATCGCCACCTGCAACGTCCGCTGGTCATCGGGCATCGTAATCGGCAAACTGACCCTAAACATCCCAAAGATGCCCGAGGTGATGCAGTTGGTATAGGTCGCCACCCAATCGATCTTTTGAGCCACGCGCGCCGTGGTCAGATTGGCTAATCCCAACCCAGCCACGTTACCGTGAGTCTCCTCGGTCAAGTCCATCACGGCGATGACTGCTACATCCACCTTGCCGAACGCCTCCGGCTGGCGCGGGATCATCAAGCGGCTAATGATGTTGGTATCCATCCCTGTGCCGCTGATATTTTTGCCCAATTGCTGCACCACCAAAATATCGATCTCTGGAAAGGGGAGGCTTGCCATCAACGACTTGGCCCGTTCGAGCAATTCCGCTTCCCTGGCTGTTCCTACCTCGGTATCCAGCAAGCCCACAATCTCGGCTGTGCCATCATAGGCATTTTCAAGAGGACAGATCGCCCCCAAGAAGTTGCTATTGGTTTCATAGATGCGCGCCGCTGGCTCCAAATACTTCTGAAAATTCGCCCCACCCCCCGCGTGCATCAATGCCGCGCCATGTTGCTTACCCCAACCAATCACGCACATCTTGGAAGGACCGCTCTCCAAATGCGAACGAAAATCCGTGTGCGGCTTGATACGGCTCACTAGGATTGCATGATCCGCGGCCATCGAATCAACCCCTTGATAAAGAGGCGGACCATCGGCGATCTGCCCAATCTGTTTGACCTCCATCGTCGCCCGAATCTCAGTGCCTACGCTCTCCTCGGTCACGCCCAACTCGGCCAATATCTGGCGTTGTCCCTCGGCAGTCGCGCCCCCGTGGCTGCCCATCGCAGGCACAACATAGGGCTTCAGCCCCGCTTCCTTCAGCCGGTCAACCACAGCGCGCACAATCGCCGCCAGATTGGCAATCCCACGGCTGCCCGCGCCCACCGCCACACTTTGCCCCGGCTGCATGCGCGCCAGCATGCCCGACGACTCCAGCGCTTCGCGTGTCGCAGCAGTGATGTCCGGCACCTGTGGTGCATCAAACCGCTGCTCCACCACCAACAATTTCTCCGGCAGCGGGGCCGGGAAGTCTAGTTGCTGAATCTGTTCTAGAAGTTTCATGCGATTTGCTCCCTGTTAGCCTTTCACCTTGCGCACAATTTCGCGCAAGACATCTCCAAAGTTATCACCCGCAGCCTTGAACGCACTGCCGCTAATCACCAACGGTGCGCCAAAAACCACGATTTGCGCCCCCATCTCCAGCGTCTGGATCGCCTGTTCCACCGTCAGCCCGCCCACTGCCTGCACCGGGATCGTCACAGCCTCCAGAATCGCCGGCAGGTCATCCAGCGGGCTTAGGCCTGGAATCATGTTGCGTTCGTCAAAGCCCGTATGCACAATAATATAATCAACACCCAATGATTCCGCTTCGCGCGCCCGCTGCGGCTTGTCGGGGCAAAGCATCACATCACACATCACCTGGCCCCCATACTGCCGCGCCATCTTCACCTGTTCAATGATGCTGGCATCGTGCGCCTGCCCCATCACCACCACCATGTTAGCACCGGCCCGAAACATCATCTCCGCTTCCAACCCCGCGCCATCCATTGTCTTAAGGTCAGCCACAATCGGCTTGTCGGGGAAGGCTTCCCGCAACGCCTGCACACAGCGCAGCCCTTCCGCCAAGATCAGGGGCGTCCCTGCCTCCAGCCAATCGACGCCCGCCGCCACCGCAGCATGCGCCAGTTCCAACGCTTCTTCATTTGAGGTCACGTCCAACGACACCTGAATGATTGGCTTTGCCATCTTCCCCCTCTGCGGCTCCGCGCGAGCTTCTTTCTGCAGCTACGCATCCAGACGCAACACAGACTTCACGCTGTGACCTTCCTCCATGCGATGGAAAGCCGTCTCCCACTCGTCCAGCGGATAGACGCCACCGATGACAGGCTCCAGGTTGACCTGCCCTGTAGACAAAAGGCCCAAAACCCGCTCCCACGTCGGATAGGTATGGCTAAAGGAGCCTTGCAGCGTCACCGCTTTGCCCACAATCGGATCAAGGCTGAAATCCAACGGCTGCGGCCCCCAACCTATTTTCGTAATACGTCCATTGGGACGCACCAAATCCATCGACTGCTGCAACGCTCGGCTCACCCCGGTACAATCCACTACCAAGTCGGCCCCAAAGCCATCGCCCAACGAGCGCACCAACGCCGCAGCATTCTCGTGCTGGATATTCACCGTATGATGTGCCCCCAATTCCGCGGCGACCTCAAGCCGCTGCTTGTCCACATCAGTGCCCAGCACCACAATCGTCCCCGCGCCACGCAGCCGCACAATTTGCAGCGCCATAATCCCAATCGGCCCCGGCCCCTGGATCACCACCAGATCACCGGGGCGCATAGTCGTCTTTTCCACCAGCGCGTTATAGGCCACACAAATCGGTTCCGTCAGCGCAGCATGTTCAAAGGGGACGTTATCTGGGATGTGATGCAGAATTTGCGGGCGCGCATTCACATAGCGCGTAAAGGCCCCATCCGCCAGCGCACCATAGCCTAGACGGTTGGGGCAGAGGTTGTAATTGCCGCTGAGACAATAGACGCAGCGACCGCACACCTCGGCTGCAGTCTCACAAGCCACTCGGTCGCCCACAGCAAACCCGTTCACCCCCTCCCCCACCGCGGCCACAATCCCGCAAAATTCGTGACCCAGCACCAGCGGCAACTTGATAGCCCAACTATGGTTCTCGCGCCACATATGCAAGTCGCTGCCGCAGACACCCGCGGCCTTCACCTCAAGCAGGACGCGCCCCGGTGCTACATCTGGTTCGGCAATTTCGCGCACTTCTACTTCACCATCGCGACGTCCATACTTCACCAGTGCTTGCATTGCGACTTTCTCCTCATTCTTGCGCTTCTTGCGGGGCCGGCTTGCGGAATGCCAGAAGATTCATCAGGTTGTCTTTACTTCATTTTAGCATTTGATTTTAGAACTTGGTGTTGGGAGTGGGCAGTAGCATCGCTGCTCTGGATCGTCCCATGTTTCCACTCATTTGTCAAAGCAGAACGCCGGGCAAGAAATCTACTTGACACCTGCGGCGCACAGCGTTATGATCGAAACCGCCCCAGAGAATCACGTCCATCGTAGCACAGATCACGCAGCATCGCATTTGCGTCCGGCCTACTCCCCTGTCTGCCCTTTGGTATCTGCTTTTCCTTGCTGAATGACCGTACGTGACTCCCCATAACACCGAAGTATGCTCTATGGACCTGTGCTGTTTTGGTGTTGTACTCGTGCAATGTTCCCACGTTTTAAGAAGGAGTAACAAGTATGAGTCACAAGTTCTCGCGTCGTCATTTCCTGCAAATCGCAAGCCTGACCGCAGGTGCAGCCGTACTTGCGGGCTGCCCGGCCCCCGTCGTCCAACAAGCCGGTACCCCGGCTGCCGGAACCGAAGCCGCGTCTGGCAGTGGAGAAGCCGCAGCACCATCCGGTGAGGCCAAAAACCTGGAAGCCTGGGCCCGCATGACAGGCGTAGATGAAGAATCGATGAAAGGCATTATCGACAACTATAATGCCCAGAACACGATGGGGGCTACCGTCGAGTTTGTCTATATTCCCACTTCACAAAGTACGCAGGCAGATGAGAAGTTGCTCACAGCCATTGCGGGCGGAACACCACCAGCACTCCATTACGCCGACCGCTTCACTGTGCCTCAATTTGCCCATCAAGGCTTCTTCACCGAAATCACAGAATTTGCCACCGGTGCCGGTGTCAAAGAGGAAGACTACTATCCCTTTGCCTGGCAGGAAACGGTCTATAAGGGCGGCATCTATGCCCTCTCCTTTGATACCGACACACGCGCCCTCTGGTACAACAAGGACATCATGGAGGAAGTCGGTCTTGACCCTGAATCTCCCCCTACGACATTAGACGAGTTGGAGGCAGCGACAGAGGCATTAACCGTACACGATAGCAATGGACGCATCACCCGCTTTGGCTTCAACCCGGTTTGGGACCAAGCGTGGCTTTACACCTGGGGATTTGACTTCAAGGGTGAATTCCAAGATCCGGAAACCCTACGCATTACCTTTGCCAATCCAAACAACATTGCCGCCATGGAATGGCTCAAGTCCTTTGTCGACAAGATCGGACTAGAGGACATTCGCGCCATGATCTCGGCCTGTCAAGGGTCTGCCTGTAATGATGCCAACAACTACTTCTTTACGGGCCAGGCGGCCATGACGTGCAGTGGTGACTGGGTGGTTGCACAGACAAAGCGGTACAAGCCAGATGTCAATTTCGGTGTTGTACCGATGCCTGGGCCGGAGGGCCCTGCACCCTACGCAAGTTGGGCAGGCGGCTGGAGTTGGGCAATCCCGATGGGATATACGGATGTTGAAACAGCGTTTGACGCACTAGCCTACTTCTGTGGCACCGAGGGGCAGTTGAAGTACAACAAGGACACCTACCATATTCCGACCAATATCGCCGCGTCCGAAGACCCCTTCTTCCGCGAAGACCCGCTTCATGCTATATTCATGGATTTGCTGCCTGTCTCCCACACACGCCCACCCATTCCCGCGGGCAGTATGTTGTGGGATCTGCAAGCCCAAGCCCTGCGTGACGAAATTCCGAGCGGTACAAAGACCCCGGAACAGGCGCTAACGGACATTGACAATACCATCAATGCTGAGTTAGAAGATATGGGCTTTTTCTCATAGGCGACAGCTCCGTCAGCTTCAGGCGGTGAAGCGATAATCCCGCTTCGACACAGATGGATATGCCCTTGTCACGGGGCATATCCATCTTGTGATAGCTGAGCTTGTGATAGGTGAGGAACAGTTCCGATGGCAGGTCATATTCAACCGGTTCCAACTCGAAGGCCCCTCTTGCGTCCCCAAGCCCGCCACACGATCAATGGCTTGCTCTTTGCTGCACCCTGGCTCATTGGCCTCGCCCTCTTTTGGGTTTATCCCATTTTGGCCTCAGCCTATTACAGCTTTACCAAGTTTAACGGGGTTCAGAGCGCTGAATGGGTTGGGCTGCGTAATTACATCGATCTCTTTACAAATGACCCCGATTTTTGGATGGCGGCCTATAACACCTTCTATTTCGCTGCTGTCTCGATTCCGCTCGCGATCATCATCTCATTTGCGCTCGCCATGATGTTGAACGCAAAAATAAAATTCCAAGTTGTATATCGTACGATCTATTTCTTGCCAACCCTCGTGCCGGAGGTTGCTCTGGCGCTGGTATGGGTCTATCTATTCACGCCTGGCACAGGGGTTGTCAATCTTCCCTTTGACTGGATTGGTGTACGCGGCCCCTGCTGGCTGACATGCCCGGAGTGGTCTCGCTTTACCATTGTACTCCTTGCCTTATGGATAATCGGTCAACAGATTGTGCTCTACCTCGCCGGCCTCCAGGATGTGCCACAAGACTACTATGACGCGGCGGATGTCGATGGTGCAACCTTCTGGCATAAGTTTCGCCATGTCACTGTGCCCATGATGACGCCAGTCGTCTTTTTTCATCTTGTGACTTCAGTGATCGGCGCACTCCAATTTTTTACGGTTCCCTATATTATGACTGGCGGCAATGGTTTTCCTGCCAACAGCACACTCTTCTATTCGATCTATCTGTACCGCAGTGCCTTCCTGTACTATAAAATGGGTTCTGCATCAGCGATGGCGTGGCTGCTTTTCATGGTCACATTGCTCATTACTCTGATCATCTTCCGCACAGCCCGGCTATGGGTCTTTTATGCGGGTGGTGAGCAGAATTAGGGACTGGCACCGTGGCGATAGAATCACCGGCTGAAACACCAAAAGTACAAGCGACGACCCGCACTCCACAGCCAGTGCTGACCCGTAAGCGAGTGATGCATATCGTTCGCGAATTGCTGACCCACATTGCGCTGCTGCCCGCTGCCTTTGTCTTCTTGCTGCCCTTCCTCTGGATGCTTTCAACATCACTAAAAGTGGATGCACAGCTCTTCGCCTACCCACCTATCTGGATACCCAACCCGATCAATTGGGCAAACTATCCCAACGCCATCAATTACATCTCGTTTTTCCTCTACTTGCGCAACACCCTGACCATTGCTGTGCTTTCGACGGTTGGCGCATTGCTCTCCGGTTCGTTGGTTGCCTATAGCCTTTCGCGCATCCCCTGGGCCGGTCGCAACATCTTGTTTATCGCCACCATTGCCACGTTAATGATCCCCTTCCAGGTGACATTGATCCCCCTTTTCCTCGTCTTTCGCAATCTTGGCTGGGTCGGGGACTTTCGCCCGCTCATCGTTCCCCATTTCTTTGGCAACGCGCTCTATATTTTTCTCCTTCGCCAGTTCTTTATGACTATTCCGATGGAATTGTCGGAAGCAGCACGTATTGATGGGGCAAGCGAACTCCGCATCTATTGGGCGATCATTCTTCCCCTGGCAAAACCAGCCCTGGCGACGGTGGCAATCTTCGAGTTTATCGCACGTTGGCGCGATTATCTTGGCCCATTGATCTATTTGAGCAATCAAAAGCTCTACACGCTTTCTCTTGGCCTACAGCAATACAGTTCGCAATATGGCCGTGAATGGGGTCTACTCATGGCCGCGTCAGTCCTGATCACCCTGCCCATCATCCTGCTCTTCTTCTTCCTGCAAAAGACCTTTGTGCAAGGTGTTGCTCTAACGGGCATCAAAGGCTAAAATCATCTGGCATTTACATTCATTCAGCCCCACTTATCCCCGGCATTCTTGCCAACCATCTAGAAAGCAGTAATCATGTCCCAAGAGACAATCAAACTTGCCTTCATCGGCTGTGGTGGGATTGCGCGCCGCCATGTCAGAGCCATGAAAGACCTCGTTGATCGGGATCGTACCGGCTTTACTGTCACTGCTGTCTGCGATGCCAACGTCGATGCCGCCCAGGATCTCGCCGAGTTGCTCAACGAACTGCTCGGCATGACTCCCCGTATCTACAATGATTACCAGGCCATGCTCACCCAAGAGGATCTGGACGGGGCCGATCTCTGCCTGCCCCACGGCCTGCACCACACCTTCACCGTCGCCTGCATGGAAGCAGGTGTCCATGTCCTCACCGAGAAGCCCATCGGCGTCACCGTCAAAGCAGGGCAAGTGATGGCCGATGCTGCCGAACGGACGGGAAAGACACTCTCCATCGCCGTACCCCACCGTCGCCAGCCCGGTCAGCGCGCCGTCCATTGGGTTCTCAATGAATCCAAACTGATCGGCAACCCGCTCACTTTCTTCCACAACTACACCCGGCCTCCCGAAAATCAGCCCGCCAACCAGCCGGTTCCTCAGCGCGTTCTCTGGCGTCGCGACCGCATGATGTCAGGTGGCGGCATGACCCTGGACAGCGGCTTTCACTATTGCGACTCAATCCGCTACTTCTTTGGCGATGTCGATAAAGTCTACGCCGAAATGCGCGAGCTGAAATCCGGCCAACCCATGTCTGTCCTAGAGCGTCCAGAAGACAGCATCTATGTCACCTTCTCCTTCAAGAGTGGCGTCGTCGGCACATGGGCGTGGAGCATCGCCGCGCCGGGTGAGCCGATCATCAATGTCGCCTTCTATGGCAGCGAAGGTTCTCTGCACGATACCACCGATAGCCTCTATCGTATCTTCCATCTCTTCGAATGGAGCCCCAACCGGCGTGAAGATGGCTACCTAGTGCGCCAAGACGGAACACGCTATACTTTGGCCGAGATCGAGCAAATGTACTTAGCCAGCCTCTCTCCCGAACAAGCTGAATCGATCTTCCCCGGTGGCTCTGAGGACGGCTTTGCCATCGAAATCTGGGAGTTCGTGGAACTGCTGCAGGGCAAGCGCACGCGGCCCGAGGTGGACGCCACCGAAGGCATCAAGTCGCTCGCGCTCGGTGAAGCCATCTACGAATCAGCTTTCACAGGCGAGGCCATCAAAGTGGATGACGTTCTCTCCGGCAAACTCGATTCCTACCAGGCCCCGATCAACGCCCATTGGAATCTCTAAGCCAATCACAAACCTAGAAATGACCCGCCAGATGAAACTTGGGGTTGATAATTTTAGCCTTCGCTTCAACGACTGGGATGCCTTTCAAATCCTGGAGTATTCGCACCAAATCGGACTCAACATCGTCCACTTTTCCGACCTAGCGCCCTTCAAAAGCCTGGACGATGGTTATCTAGACGAGGTCAAACAGACAGCAGATAGGCTCGATATGGGGCTAGAGGTCGGCATGGGCTCCATCTGCGAAACTTCCACCACCTTTAATGCCACAAAAGGTAGCGCCGTCGAGCAATTGACCCAAATGCTGCACATCGCCGCTCGTTTTGGTTCACCCGGCGTACGCTGCTATCTGGGAGCCAACGCCGATCGTCGCACTCCTGCGCCTTTACAGACCCACATCGATGCCACCATCGCCACCTGCAAAGCCGTACGTCCCCTCGCCCTCGATCTAGATGTAAAAATCGCCATCGAGAATCACGCAGGGGATCTACAAGGACGCGAATTGAAGGGGTTGATCGAGCGCGCCGGGCCTGACTATGTAGGCGCTTGCATCGACTCCGGCAACCCGTTGTGGGTTGCTGAAAGCCCATTCACGACACTGGATCACCTCGCCCCCTATGTCGTCATGAGCCACGTCCGTGACACCGCGGTGTGGCCCCACCCCAAAGGCGCAGCAGCCCAATGGGTGGCAATGGGCGAAGGCAATGTACAGATCGATCAATGGGCAAAACAGTACATGGCTCAATGCCCCAACACCAACTTTACCCTGGAAATTATCGGCACACTCGCGCCGCGTCTCCTCAACTATCTTGAGAACGATTACTGGGATAGCTATTCCAACTCGTTGGCCTCCGAGTTTGCCCGCTTCCTCCAGCATGTAGCCGAAGGTCACGCCTACACCCGGCCCGTCCTCACCGCTGATTGGGGCAGCTTAACACCAGAAATTCGCGCTGCGCTAGCGGTCGAGCAACGCCGCCAATTGGAACAAAGTGTGCATTTCTGTCGTTATGCACTCGCCATCTAATCCATAGTGGCGACTATTGCGTGATTGTGGTTGCGTGATTGTAGTTATGAAGAGCTTATGAAGCGGTTGATCAAAAATGTCGAACAGGGTATCATCTGCTCATGCCCATTTCCACCAGTATTGTGCCGCTGCTTGGTCGACTTTGAGAGCTAACCTACTGGTGAAAAGCCAACACTCATTGACAATAGCGAAATCACTCTCCGCGCGTTCTTCAACGTACAAAGAGAGTAACGTTATCTTTCGCCTCCTAAGAATGCACCTATGCACCCTGACTTAGTTCGCCGCACGACTACGGCTCGGATCCCAACAGCAGAAGGCACCTTCCAACTGAGCCACTATGTGGATGCCCGCGATGGCAAAGAGCATCTCGCCTTGGTCATGGGCGATGTACAGAATCAGCAGAATGTGCTTGCCCGCGTCCACTCTGAATGTTTTACAGGAGACGTCCTAGGCTCACAACGCTGCGATTGTGGCGAACAGTTGCACCAAGCGATGCGGCTCATTGCACAAGAGGGACAAGGGGTCATCCTCTACTTGCGCCAGGAAGGGCGCGGGATCGGGCTTGAGCAAAAACTAAAGGCATACAACCTGCAAGATCAAGGCTACGACACGGTTGATGCCAATCTAATGCTCGGTCACCAAGCAGATGAGCGTGAATATTCAGCGGCAGCAGCGATATTGAGCGATCTGGGGATTCTCTCGATCCGCCTGATGACGAACAATCCGACAAAAATCGACCATCTCGCCGATTTGGGCATAGCCATTATCGAACGGTTGCCGTTGTCAAGCACAGTCACGCATGATAACGCTGCCTACCTCGCCACCAAGGTCGAACGCATGCGCCATCTGTTGACACTCCCTGTGCGGCCCCCCGCATATACCAATGGTCATGCCCATATAGACGATCATGCCCATAAAGTATCCGGCGCTGAAGTCGAACGTCAACTGGCAGCCCTGGGCCATAGGGCGCTGGAACACTACGCTCAAAGACGACAGCCCTTCGTCACCCTCAGCTATGCACAAACGCTCGACGGCACAATTGGCACAGCAGTTGGAGATCCCCTGCGTATCAGCGGTCCCGAATCTCTGGTCGTGACGCACCAACTGCGTGCCCGCCACGATGCCATCCTTGTTGGCATTGGGACGCTGCTCGCAGATAACCCCCAACTCACCGTACGCTTAGTCGAAGGCCCAGACCCCCAGCCAATCATTGTAGACAGCCATCTGCGCCTGCCTGTGGACGCTCGTATCTTTTCCCACCCAAAATCACCCTGGATTGCCACACTAGACACCGAATCAGCCGCGGCCCATACCTTACGTGAACGCGGTATAACTTTGCTCTCCCTGCCATCAACGCTAGATGGAAAGGTGAACTTGAAAGCTCTCTTTTCTCTACTTGGTGATAAGGGCATCCGCTCCGTCATGGTCGAAGGGGGCGCATCCATTATTGCCAGCCTCATCCGGCAGCAGCTCGCCCACTATGCCATCATCACAATCGCACCGCGCTTTGTCCCCGGCATCTCTGTCTTGACCCCCGGTTCGCAGGCAACGGCAGCACTGCATCATGTGACCTATACCCAGGCAGGCAACGATATCATTGCTTGGGGGGATTTAGAATGGTCACCCAATCATGCGGGCGCGGCGATCCCAGTAAATCATCACACGAACAACTTTGTCCCATCTTCCCCACCCACAACGGCCTCGCCTACAGTATCGCCATCTCTATGACCACGCGCCGGACACTCTATTTTGCGCGTCCCTACAAGATCGAAGTACGCGACGAACCACCGCCCGACTTGGGCGCGCAGCAAGTGCTTGTGCAAACCGCTGTTTCTGCCATCAGCGCCGGCACTGAGCTGCTTTTCTATCGCGGCCAAATTCCAGCAGGAATGGCGATCGATGCCACCATTGCCGGGCTTGACAAGCCCATTGACTATCCCCTCTCCTATGGATATGCCTGTGCAGGTAAAGTGATAGCCACCGGCCCAGAAGTCGATCCGGCTTGGCTTGGTCGTCGGGTCTTCGCCTTTCATCCCCACACCAGCGCTTTTGTCTGCGCGCCATCCGACCTCCTACCCATCCCCGACGCACTTTCCTTTGAACAAGCCGTTTTCCTGCCAAACATGGAAACCGCCCTCAATCTGGTCATGGATGCGCGGCCCGTTGTTGGCGAAAGGGTGATTGTGCTTGGCTTGGGTGTAGTTGGGCTGTTGACTTTCTACTTATTGCGACAGTTTCCACTTATCAAACTCAGTGCTATCGATGCCTATGCGAAAAGAAAGACAATTGCTGCATCCTGGGGTGCAGAAGCGCTCTTCTCACCCGGCGATACCCAGGCGTTGGCGCATTTTGACCCCGATCTCATCTTGGAACTTAGCAGCAATCCCGACGCGCTGGCGACTGCACTGCAACTAGCAGCTTTTGGCACACGCATCATCGTCGGCTCATGGTATGGCAGCAAGCTTGCCCATCTCCCACTCGGTGGCTCCTTTCACCGCAATCGAATCCAAATCATCAGCAGCCAAGTCAGCACCCTGGACGGTCAATTCACGAACCGCTGGAGCAAGTCCCGTCGTCTCGATCTTGCCTGGGCGCACTTGCACAACATACCTGTCGACGACCTCATCACACACAGGCTGCCGATCACAGAGGCCAGTCAAGCCTACCAGATGCTCGAGCAAAATCCTGAGCAAGCGATTCAAGTTTTGTTAACTTACTAGAGGATTCATTATGTATACATTGGCCGTATGCCGCTCATTCGTTGCCCAACACTTCTTAGTTGGTGGTGATTGGGGGGCTGAAAACTTCTGGCATTCCCACCATTACCAGCTTGAACTCCAGTTGGAAGGCTCGACGTTGAACCAACATGGCTATCTGGTAGACATCGTGCAAGTCGAAGCCGCGCTCAACGCTCTGGTGGGCTACTACCGCGACAAGACACTCAACGATTTGCCTGAATTTGCCAACCTCAATCCGAGCATAGAGCATTTCACCCGCATCGCAGCCAACCAGCTCGCGCCACAGCTCTATGCGCCCAACCTCAGCGGTTTGACAGTCAAAATCTGGGAAAACGAAATCGCCTGGGCATCCTACCAGGTCGCGCTTCCACTCCTATAGAGCAGGATATCGCTCCCCGTGAAGATCGGCTTGATCATCTATGGTTCACTCGATACCCTCTCTGGAGGCTATCTTTACGACCGTCAATTGGTGAGATACTTGCGTGCCGCCGGTTGCCAGGTCGATATTTTGAGCCTGCCCTGGCGCAACTACCCGGCCCACATGATGGATATCCTTCGCCTCGCTTGGGTACGAAAGATCGCATGCAGCAGGTACGACCTCCTCTTGCAGGATGAGCTAAACCATCCCTCACTCTTCATACTCAACCCTCTGTTACGCACACTGACCGCTTCGCCCATCGTGAGCATTGTCCATCACCTGCGTAGCTCAGAAGATCATCCTGCCCTATGGCTGCCCATCTACCGCACAGTCGAACGGCGCTATTTACGATCCGTGGATGGCTTCATTTTTAACAGCCAAACAACTCGGCAAATTGTCAATCAAGTCACCGGGCAGATCAAGCCCCATATCGTTGCCTATCCCGCTGCCGACCATCGCCAGCCCCCTGCCCACGGTACCGTTGTCCGCGCCATTACGCAGCGCCTCCACCGCGGTGCGCCACTGCAACTGCTCTTTGTTGGCAACCTGACGCCACGTAAGGGGCTACATACCCTCCTGCGCGCACTAGGCCGCGTCAACTCTCCAAACTGGCACCTGCATATCGTGGGCAGTCCAGAAATTCACCCCGATTACAGCCGCGCCATGCACGAATTGGGCGATGCCCTCGCCCTTTCGCCAAAACTCACCTGGCATGGGCGTCTCAGCGATCAAG
Source organism: Caldilineaceae bacterium (assembly GCA_020846635.1). Taxonomy (GTDB): domain Bacteria; phylum Chloroflexota; class Anaerolineae; order Caldilineales; family Caldilineaceae; genus QEUY01. The sequence continues at coordinate 81,660 of JADLDO010000036.1, read as the reverse complement.
CGCTAGACCATATCTACGAGACAGGCGACCTGCTTGTCATGCCCTCCTACGAGGGCTTTGGCATCGTCTATCTTGAAGCAATGGCCTATGGTCTTCCGGTCATCGCCACCAACGCCGGAGCCGCCCCAGAAGTTGTCTCTCCAGGCATCAATGGTTTTCTGATTCCACCGGATGACGATCTCTCCCTTGCCAGATATCTTGACGACCTTCTCAGCAACCGCGTCCATCTTGCCACCCTCGCCTACCATGCACGAATGCGCTACGAAGAACATCCCACATGGGAGCAAAGTATGGGGTCGGCATATCAATGGCTACACGAAGTTTTAAGCAGTTAATCCGGGTTAGACATCTGCCAAAGTGAGCCACACGCCATGAACCCGCGACCCAACAGCTATACTTTTCAACGTTATCTTGCCGCCAAACGCACCGTCGATGATCGCGCCCTCAACCATCATGTTTGGGAATCGCTGCACACTGAACTTGCTCGCCGCGCGACCCCCGATCACCCGTTACAAATCCTCGAACTCGGTGGTGGGATTGGCACAATGGTCGAGCGGCTGCTCGAAGAGGGGCGGTTGCCCGAAGTGACCTACCATCTGCTCGATGAACAGCCCGACAACATCGCTGCTGCCGTCACTCGCCTATCACATGCCTGCTCTCTCTCCCCTGCCGCTCCAGCCCTCAGCGCTCCACAGTTGCACCGCTCCCCAAACCATCAGCTACGAGCGGAACTGTCCGCGGCAACCGCACTTAACCTCAATCTCTACACCAGTGACCTCTATGAGTTCCTAAGCGCGGCAGGCTCGCTGAACGAGATAGACCTGATCCTTGCCCATGCGTTCATGGATCTAGTCAACATTCCCGCCACGCTGCCCCTCTTGACCGCGACCTTATCTCCCGGCGCGCTCCTGTACTTCACGATCAATTTTGATGGAGCCACCATCTTTGAACCTGCCATCGATCCCGCCTTCGATGCACACATTGAGCAGATCTACCATCGCACAATGGATGAACGTATTACCGCCGGTAAACCCTCCGGTGACAGCCACACGGGACGTCATCTCTTTCACCAAATGCAAACTGCCGGCATCCAAACATTAGACGCCGGCAGTTCCGATTGGGTCATCATCCCCCATCATGGCCTTTACCCCCATGATGAAAGTTATTTTCTACACTTCATTATCCATACCATGCATGATGCCCTGCTAGATCATCCAGCCATCGACGTGCAGCGCTTTCAAGCGTGGATTGCGGCCCGCCACGCCCAAATCGAGCGGGGTGAACTCATTTACATTGCCCACCAACTCGACTATCTAGGCGAATATCAAGGCTAGATTAGGCTGCCTCAATCAGGACTTCGCGCCCTTCGGCCTGGCTGCGGTAAATACCATCCAAAATTGCCATCACTTGCAGTGACTGCTCAGCCTCCACAGGCGACGGCGCGCCCTCAGCCACAGCTTCCGCAAACTTCACACATTCGAGTGCATGTGGCTCCATCGGATCTTTGGTGAGCTTAATTGTGCGATTATACAGTTGGCGGGTCTGGTAATTGGAGGAAAGGAAGTCCCCCTTAGGCCAATGGCAGCCGCCCTCTGTGCCATAGAGCCACATCTGCATATCTTCCCCCTCAATATCATGGTGCAGCAGCCAACTGACTTCCAGCACCAACGTTGCGCCATCCTCAAAACGCACAAACGCCGCCGCAAAGTCCTCCACATCCCACTCCGGCGACAAGGGCCTGTCACTAAACCATGCCGGAAATTGCCCCTCAATATGCGCAAGTGGAGCCTTTGCCACGCCGCTCACCGCCACCGGTTTTGGATTCCCCATCAGCCACAGCGTCAAATCCAAAACATGCACCCCAATGTCAATCGTTGCGCCACCACCACTCTGCCGCTTCGATACGAAGTTTGGTGTCGGAATGAAGCCGTTGCGCCTCAGCATCCAACTGCGCGCATGATAAATATCACCTAACGCACCCGCTTCGATCTCCCGCTTCATCGCCTGAGAAATTCCCTTGAAGCGGAAATGTTGCGCCGTCATCAACATTTTCCCCGACCGATCGCGCGCCTCAATCATCTTGCGGACCTCTTTCGGGGTGGGGGCCAGCGGTTTTTCACAGATGACATGCTTTCCCGCTTCCAACGCGGCAATCGCCAGCGGCGCATGATACATATTAGGCACACAAATATCAATGATATCAATGTCAGGGTCACGAAAGAGATCCGCCGGGTCGGCACTTAGTTTGCTAACACCATGCAGCCGTCCCCACTCCTCCAACACGGGACTGCTGATATCGCTCCCGGCCACAAGCTCAGCATGTGGCGAAGCGACCCAACCTGGGACATGCAGCCGAGCAATGCCACCAACACCGACAATACCGACCTTCAATGAGGTTGCCACAATTCTACTCCTGTCGAGTACACCGGGATTCTGCCCAGGCAAAGGTTTGATTTATCATGTAAAAATCTATTACGCCGCAGTATGCCGCAGATGGCAGACTTGCTCAAGTTTCCAGCCTAATCTAGACTAAAATACCGATACCCAACCGACCAGAGGAACACTCTATGTCCGAACTGAGCACTGACTATGTCTTGGCCCTTGACATTGGCGGCACCAAAATCGCAGCGGCCTTAGTCAACCGGCAAGGAGCGATCATCCATCGCCTTATACGTCCCACCCGCGCCGATCTCGGTGCGCCTGCCATTCTCCAGACAACGCGTGAGGCAGGCCGAGAAATGCTCAGTATCGCCAATCGCTATGGCCTCCAGGTCAGCGCCATTGGCATCGGCACAGGGGGTCAAGTCGATGTCGATCGCGGTCGTATCGCCTATGCATCCGACACGCTGCCTGGCTGGTCAGGACTGCCCCTTGCCAATGAAGTAGAGACAGCTTTGGGCCTTCCTACCTTCGTGGACAATGATGTCAATGCGGTTGCTTTGGGTGAACACCATTTTGGCGCGGGGCGCGGCTACCAGGCAGCGCTCTATATCGCCATCGGCACAGGACTCGGCGGCGCGTTGGTGCAGCATGGCGAAATCTGGCGAGGCGCAACCTGGAGCGCCGGTGAAATCTGCCACCTAGTCGTGGACTACGATGGCACACGCCGTTGTAGTTGCGGAGCTACAGGCCACCTGGAAGCCTATACCAGCGGCCCCGCCATGACCCAACGCTACCGTGAACTGAGCGGCATCCGCGAACCAGTCGATCTCAAAGCTGTCGCTGCCTACGCGCGCCAGGGTGATAGCCATGCCCTGAGTGCCATTGCCGAAGGCGCGCAAATTCTGGGGATTGCGCTTGGGGGCGTTCTTAACGTTTTCGATCCAGAGGTATTGGTGATTGGGGGTGGTGTTCCAGAGATGGGCGACCTGTGGTGGCGGCATTTTGAGACTTCCCTCCGCGCCAACCCCATGCCCGGCCCGGCAGGTGTCGATCTGCGCCGCGCCGAACTGGGCACAGATGCAGCCCTGGCCGGCGCAGCGTGGCTCGCCTTCACCAGCAATCAACGCTAGCCGGATTCACAGCCAACATACCACCATGAGTATATTGCTTCTGACAGGGCCGCCCGCTTCCGGCAAAAACAGCGTAGCGCCGCTGATCGCACACCGGCGAGAACGATGCGCCGTCATCGATGTCGATCAAGTGCGTTGGATGCTCGTCCAGCCGCACATCGCACCGTGGCAAGGCGACGAAGGAAAACGACAGATGCGTTTTGGCGTAGAAAATGCCTGCCTGCTCGCCACGCGCTTCGCCGCAAATAGCTGCGACGTGATCCTCCTAGATTTCATCTGGAGCTACACAATCGACCTGTACAGAGAATGGCTTTCCCCTCACAAGCCCAAGATTGTGCTCCTGATGCCTTCACTGGACGAGATACTACGTCGTAACCAGGGGCGCGGCTGGCTGCCCGCTCACGAAGTCGAAATGCTCTATGCCGAAATGCAGAACTTCACAGACTTCGATGAAAAAATCGACAACAGCACGATCCCGGTCGAAGAACTTGCACGTCGCTTGGCAAGCGTGATGGACAAAGTGAACGGCTAGATGTAGGAACCGGAGAAATGGTTTGAAAAGCCTAGCCTGGCTCTTACACATACCATTTCAAACGGTTCCTAAGGCAAACTAACCCCTGCGCACACGTGCCAAGAATTCACGTACCACAGCAACGTACTCATCAAACCGCTCGCGGCGGATCGAGTGACCCACGCCTGGGACCTGTACGGGCTCGACCAGCGCATTGATGCGTTTTGCCTCTGCCGCAATGTCCGGCCCGACAATCCCACCACGTTCGGTTTCGCCATAGACCAACAACACCGGCACTTCGAACTTTGCAACTTGCTCTGCCCAGGTTTGCTCATTCGTCAGAATAAAATCAAGCACCTGCAAAGAAACCTGCTCTTTGGCAAGGGCATCGGCATCGTGATCTTCCACAGACCACAGCGGACGTTCGCGCCACCCGCGCGCGACACTCTCTTCTTTAGACAACTCTTTGCGTGCCGCCAAGCGAGTGCGCCAATCTTCATAGCCCGCACGCTTGCCACTGCCATTTTGTTCCACAAGCACAGGCCAACGCCACACAGGATCTTCCAAAATGGCCGCAGCCGCAAGTTCGGGAAACTCAGAGAGCAACCACGAGATAGTGACCGAGCCCATCGAATGTCCCACAACGATAGGATTCTGTAATGAAAGCGCCTGGATCAGACCCGCCAAGTCACGTGCATGATCAAGCCCCGAATAGCCACTTTCCGGCTTGTCAGATAGCCCATGACCACGCGCATCGACCATCACCAGGTCATAGGTGACCGAAAAGACATTTGCAAAGCGCGTCCATGTCAGAGCGTTATCCGTAAGACCATGTACAAGCACCATAGGGGCTTTGTCGCCGCCCGTTCGTACATAATGCAGACGGATACCATTGCTATCTACATAGCCTTCCTGCCACTTAGACATCATGACTCCTCATCAAATAGTTCTATCAAATTGCTTTAGTTAAAATTGTTTTGGTTAGTCGTCTGACGCACCAACAGCAGCACCGGCTGGCGTCGAAGGAAGTGGTGATGGCTCTGCGACTTCCACCAACGGCCCATACCGCCGCAATTCCGGCGACAGGAACGCAGCGCCAAAAACGACAAGTATCGTACCGATTCCACCGCTAACCGCGGCAAACACAGGCCCGAACCAATGCGCCACCAGTCCCGACTCGAGGCCACCCAATTCATTCGATGCGCCGACGAAAATACTATTGACAGCCGACACCCGGCCCCGCATCTCGTCAGGTGTCAGCAGTTGAATCAACGTTTGCCGGATGATCATACTGACTGTGTCAAAGGAGCCCGTCAAGGCCAGCATGGCAAAAGAGAGCCAAAACGACTTGGAGAGCCCAAAGACAATTGTCACCGCGCCAAATGCAGCCACACACAAGAGCATCGTGCGCCCGGCCCGCTGCATGGGCGGCAAATAGACCAAACCGATACTGACAACAAACGCACCAACCGCAGGTGCCGCGCGCAGCCAGCCAAACCCTGTTGCCCCCACCTGCAGGATGTCTTCGGCAAAAATCGGCAGCAGGTAGACCGCACCCCCCAACAGCACCGCAAACATGTCCAACGAGATCAGGGTAAAGATGATGCGCTTGTTCCAGACAAACTGGAGTCCCGCTGCAAGGGTCCGAAATGACGCCGCGCCGACCGGCTTCATGCCAGGTGGCAACTTAATCCTCGCGACCATCAACAGGTAGATGAGCGAACTGGCCGCGGTAATCACATAGGCGGCGGGCACATTCCATGCCACCACCAGGCCCCCCAACGCCGGCCCGATGACTGACGTAAACTGGCTCATGCTCGTATTCCACATGACGGCATTCGGAAATGAACTCATCGGAACCAGTTGCGGCATCATCGCCACACGAGCCGGACGCCCCATAATGACCGCAGCGGCATCCAGAAAGAGGAACAGATACATCAATTCCACACTGCCATCTGTGTAGGACAATACCGCCAGGGCCGCTGATGTCAGGGTCATCAGCACCAGGCTGAGCATCACAATCTTGGTGCGGTCAAAACGGTCTGCCAGATATCCAGCGGGCAGCGCCAGCAATATGGTCGGCAGCGCCTGCGCTAGTCCGACCAAACCCAGTGACAGTGCATCCCCTGTGCGCTGGTACATCTCCCAGGCAATGGCAACACTTTGAATACGTGTGCCAATCAAAGCAATAAACCAACCAATGGTGTAAGCGCGATAGGCTTGGCTGCGAAATGCCAAGTATGGATCGCGTCCTGGCCCTGGTGCAGATGGGGCTGCCGGCATATGGTCCTTGTCAGTCTAGAATGTTGTGGACTGAATTATTTATTTAGCTTTAGTTAACGATACACCAAGTAATTCAAGCGCCTTGAGCAACTGGCTATCCTCACTGGCGAGGACTTCCGATGCATCCAAATCCTTGATCTCCTCCGGCGTCAACAGATCGGCCTCAATCGGCAATGTCACCTCATAATCCGGTGATATTCCCTGCTTGCGGATCAAGCGCCCCTTAGGCGTTAGCCATTGGCGTGTACCCACCAATAACGCTGAGCCATCTTCCAGAATAAAAGGCTGAAGCACCGTACCGGTTCCAAAGGTCGTTTGCCCAACCAGTTCACCACGATCATGGTCTTGGATCGCCCCGGCAAGGATTTCGGACGAGCTTGCCGAGCCCCCATTGATCAGCACCACCATCGGCAACTCCGTCCCTTCTCCCCCCGGCTTCACGGCATACGCCTTACGATTGCCGTTCGCATCCTCCTCAAGCAGCACATCGCCGCCGGTCAGGAACTGGCTTGTCACATTAATCGCCTGCTCCAGCAGCCCACCTGGATTGTTGCGCACATCCAGGATCATGCTCGTTGCGCCCGCTTCTTTGGCCTCCTTGAGCGATTTCACCACATCCTGCTCGGCGTTGGCGGTGAACTGGCTCAAGCGGATCAACGCCACCGATGTACCCGGTATCATGGCCCAACTCGCCGCCGGAACTTTGATCTCCCCGCGCGTAATCGTCACCTCTACACTCCGGCTTCCATCCGGGCGCAGCAGCGACAGCGTAACGTCCGTACCTTCTGGCCCGCGAATCTTGTTGACAATATCGTTCAAAGGCAGCGAGGTCACGTCTTCACCATCGACCGCCAGGATAATGTCACCGGCCTTCACACCGGCCTGGTCAGCAGGCGAGCCGTCAAAGGGAGCCACAATCACCGGCAGTTGATCGCGCACACCCAACTGTGCGCCAATGCCGCTAAAGGTTCCCGACAACTCCGTCTGCTGCCGTTCGCGTTCCGCAGCAGTCAGAAACGCTGTATGTCCCTCATCCCCCAGCGCTTGCACCATGCCGCGGATGGCACCATACGTTAATTCTTGATCATCCAATGCCGCCCGATCCACAAAGTTCTTATGAACCGTATCCCAGGCTTGCCAAAAAATGCGAAATTCGTCAGGTTCAACATCGTTGGGCGGGCTCCCCGCGAAGATCCCAAACCCGGTAGTACCAATGAGAATTCCGGCCCCCAATGATGTAAACACGACAATGATCAAGGCGATACTGATCGCGCCAACTTTTACCCAACGATTCATATAAGGATTCTCGCTAATATGTCACCTGCACGCGTAGCATTGCGCCAGGACCGATCGCGTCATTCCACTACAGTACACTGTCGCAGCGCAAAAGCTGTAACCCGTGTTGCCCTTGTGGTAAATGAACAGAACTCACCCACTAGGCAGGGACGAACCAGCGAGAGCTTAGACAAGAGCTTAGGCAGCCGATAACGGCAATGTCCAACTATTCGAGTATACCTACAGTGCCCCTCCTGGTCAAAGCAGCATACAACCATCACAAGGATACACTTGCCGTCATGCGGCCCTTGCGCCTGCGTAGCCGGTTCGCTATACTCGTCCATACACAAATCCTGTACAAATACGTCATGGTATCCACCAGAAACGATATCGACCAATGACGCAACGAACTCTCCCACTCCGCCCCCGCCTAAATCTGCTGCGATCTCTGCTCCAAACCCTTCTTGCCCAACCGGTATCCCTTGCCGGTATGCAACTCCATGTACCAGGCTCTTTGCCCATCCGGCTCTCGGTCGTATTGGGCAACCTTAGAATGCAGCGCATGTTGGATAGCTTCGTTCGCCCCGGCGCAACCGTGGTCGATGTCGGCGCAAACATTGGTTACAACACCCTCTATGCCGCCTACCGCGCCGGCCCCACAGGACGTGTCTATGCCATCGAACCGGCGCAGGACAATTTGACCGTTCTCTATGCCAATCTCTTTACTAATCACCTGACCAACGTCGTCGTCTTGCCCTATGCCGCGGGCAGCGAATCCGCCCTTCGACACTTCTTCTTGCGCGGCGATGTCAGCGCCGTCAACAGTCTTTTTGAGGACAACTTCTATGCCCCCATCACGCGCACCGTAGAGGTGCTAGCGGCTCCGCTCGACGAACTCATCCCCAACACGCCCGACTTGGTGAAGATCGACGTGGAAGGGGCCGAACTGGATGTCTTGCAGGGCATGTCGCGTATCTTAGCCTCATCCACACTGCGCCTCATCGTCGAATGGCATCCAACGCTTCAACAAGCAGCCGGTCATGCGCCCGATGCCCTGCCGCGCTTTCTCCTCGCTCAAGGCTTTACCCTACAGTGGGTTAGCCACACCCAGACCAAGAGGCTCGACACGCCCGATCTGCCCGCGCAGACGGCAAAGCTCCTACACTCGCGCAGCCCGGTTGAGCTACTTGCCACCCGCTGACTCTTTCCCTGACAGATGGCGCTAGACAGATCGATATTGTGACAATCCACCTGCGACAATTCGGTACAACTCGCTCACTTCAAGTACCATAGTAGAAGTAACACAGTACAGGCAACAAGGTTTGTGGGCATCCTGCGCGCCCGCAATGCGCTTTGAATCCGTATCCATAGAATGGCCCACGGGGAGAAAAGTCCAATGCGTCCACGCATTACCGATGTACGCTTGCTACAATTGCGCACACTGCAACAGATCGGCACATTAGAACCCGCTTGGGACCTCGGTGGGCGCATGGTTATTACCACGGGTGGCGGCTTCGTCACAGAGATCCACACGGACACAGGTGTGATTGGCATTGGGCCAGGTTTCGCCACCAATCTTCTAAGTGTAGTCCGCCGCATCCTCATCGGCACCGATCCCTTCGACGTGGAGCAGCACGCCGCGGCGCTCCGTTATTACGCCTTAGGCTTGCCCTACCAGGGAGCAGCAGGCGTCGATGTCGCACTTTGGGATCTCATTGGCAAGCTCTGTAACCAACCGCTCTATAAGCTTTGGGGAAGCGGCAAAGACAAGGTGGCAGCCTACGCCAGCACAGTCATCCTCTCCACGCCGGAAAAGCGCGCCGGCTTTGCGGCGCAACTTGCTGATGAGGGCTGGCAGGCCGTCAAGCTTCGCATCCACCATGCCACCATCCAAGAAGACATTCGCACCGTCGAACTGGTGCGCGCGGCAGTGGGCGACCGCATGGAGATCATGGTAGATGCCAACCAGGCACAATCGGCTGGACAATGGCAGCCCGGTGTTCGCTGGGATTTCCGCCGCGCGCTGGAGAGTGCGCGTGCCCTCGATCAGTTAGGCTGCTACTGGCTCGAAGAACCTCTGCCCCGCTTTGCCTTTGCCGATTTGGCACGCATTAACGCAGCCGTCGCCATGCCGATTGCTGGAGGCGAGAACAACCGCAATCTACATGAGTTTATCCAGATGCTCGATGCCAATGTCTATGACATTCTCCAACCAGAAGGTATGGTCATAATAGGCATCACCGAGCTTCGTAAGGTTTACACACTGGGCGCGGCTCACGACAAGCAAATCGTGCCCCATCATGGAGGCCGCGGCCTCGGCACTGTTGCCCACCTGCATCTGGTCGCCGCATGGGCAAATGCACCCTACATCGAGCTTCTCCATGAACCGCCTATCGGGGACTATCGCCACGGCTTTGCCATACTGCAAGAGCCCCCCGTAGTCGATGCCCAGGGCTATATCGCCATGCCTCAAGGCCCTGGGTTGGGCGTCGAGTTGAATTATGACCTGGTCGAGCAGGTCATCTCCGAGTGACAAACATCGCGAGGGTCATTCACCTACTTTTGAACGGATACTTATGAGTCGCGGCGCATTGTATGCCCTAAGTTGCTACATCATCTGGGGATTTCTCCCCATCTACTGGAAATTTCTCTCGGCTATCCCTGGCCTCGAAACCACTTCCCATCGTGTCATTTGGTCGGCTGTGGTCGCCGCGCTCGTCCTGATCTGGCAGCGCAATTGGCGTTGGCTGGGCGACGTGCTGCGACAACCGCGCGTCATCCTCACCTTTGCCGCCACAGCCATCCTCATTCTAGCCAACTGGCTCATTTATATCTACGCGATCAACAACGATCAAATCGTAGAATCGAGCCTGGGCTACTTTATCAATCCATTGGTCAATGTGCTGTTGGGCATCATCTTCTTGCGCGAACGCCCGCGCCTCTGGCAGTGGATCGCCATCGCCGTGGCCGCCGCGGGCGTCACCTATCTCACCATCGACTATGGCCGGCTGCCCTGGGTCGCACTCGGCCTAGCAGGCTCTTTCGCCTTCTATGCCTTGCTGAAAAAGACCGCTACCCTGCCCGCACTGGAAGGACTTTTCCTGGAGACTACCTTCCTTGCCATTCCCCTCACGATTTATCTGTTCTCACTCGACCAAAGCGGTCAAGGCACCTTTGGGATGGGCAACTGGCAGACCTCCCTGTTGCTTATCCTCGGCGGCCCCTTAACCGCACTGCCGCTCCTGCTCTTTAGCGCCGGTGCCAAACGAGTTTCAATGACATTGCTGGGCCTCCTACAATATATTGCGCCCACCATGCAGTTCGTCATCGGCATCGCGCTCTACCATGAACCCTTTAGCCAAAGCCAGCTCGTCGGCTTTGCCTTCATCTGGGTTGCCCTCGTGCTCTTTACGCTGGAAAGCACCGCCGAACGTCGCCGCCTCCAGCTAGCCCTGCGCGCCCGCTAACCAGAAAGAGATTTCTTTCCATGAGCTTCGGAATCACCAAAACCATTCCCGCCGAACGCACACCAGCCGAGGTCAACACCCTCTACGACGGCACGCGCGGCGAGTTCGAATTTCACATGGCCGGCACACCCAGCAAGTTAGCCCCTGAAGATTATGTCTACACCATCTACAACAATCATTTAATCGGGCGCTTACGCATCACCCGCATCGAATCAGGCGCAACCAATCCCAAATCGGGGCGGCCCCGCTCACTCATCTACGTCGAGACACCGGGCGAACGCATACCCCACCCCATCCCGCGTCAGGGTCATCAAGGCACACGCTACTATGACGGTGCTGACTGGCCTCAGATCGAGTAGCTCAGTCTCCCGTCACGGGTGCAGCCATTTGCGCCATGACCGGCTCATACTCGTCCATCGCCGCGCGCTGCTGCACTTGGTTGAGTTTCCAATAAATTCCTTGCAGCCGCATCAATTCCGCGTGCGTTCCTTGCTCTGCAATGCCGCCCTCCGACAGAACAACAATCTGATCGGCGTTGCGTACCGTGGAGAGGCGATGGGCGATCACAATCGTCGTTCGCCCCTGCATCAACCGCTCTAAAGCCTGCTGGATGAGCGCCTCAGTCTCCGTGTCCACAGCCGAGGTCGCTTCGTCCAGGATCAGGATCGGGGCATCCTTCAAAATTGCACGCGCAATCGACAATCGCTGCTTCTGCCCGCCAGAAAGTTTCACACCCCGTTCGCCGATAATCGTGTCGTATCCATCCGGCAAACGCTCCAGAAACTCATGGGCGTTGGCAATTTTGGCCGCCTCAATCATCTCTTCTTCCGTAGCATTTCCTCGTCCAAAAAGTATGTTCTCTCGCGCTGTGCCGTGGAAGAGATAGACATCTTGCAGCACCATACTGATCTGCTGGCGCAGGCTCGCCAGGGAAAGCGAGCGCAGATCATGACCGTCTAGTGTAATTCGACCGCTGGACACATCGTAGAAGCGCGGCACCAGGCTGGCAAGCGTTGTCTTGCCCACACCCGTCGGCCCCACCAACGCCAGGGTACTGCCTGACGGAATATTCAGTGTGATTCCCTCAAGAACCGGCTCACCATCCAAATAATTGAACGCCACATCCTCAAAGCGCAAATCGCCGCGCGCCCGTCCCGGCAGAACAATGGCATCTTCGCCCTCATCGGGTTCGGGATTCTCGTCAAGCAACTCATTGACACGCACAGCACTCGCCAATGACTCCTGAATTTGTTCCCAAGAATCACTCAAGCGCTGCAACGGCTGGTAGAACAAGTCCAAATAGAGGAAGAACGCCACCAGTTCATCAATGGCCAACGTCTCACCCACAATCATGCGCCCGCCGAAATAGATAATCACAATCGTGCCCAGCGCGGACGACAACTGGATAAAGGGATGAAAGATCGCCAGCATCTTGAGCGCATAGAGCAGCGAGTTCTTGTAATTGTCGATTCGCAAGCGAATTCGACTCGCTTCATGCTCTTCACGCGTGAAAGCCTTAATCTCCCGCATCCCCGCCAAGTTATCAGCCAAAATCGCATTCAGTTCGCCCAGTTCCTGTTGCCGTTTGATAAATGCAGGCTGGACAAACTTGGCAAACCCGCGCATCCCAAACAGGATCAGCGGAATCGGGATCATTGTCAGCAGTGCCAATTTCCAATTGATGCTGACCAAGACAGCCGTCACACCAATCAGCGTCAGCGCATTGACCACCAAATCGGGCACCGCATGGGCGATCAACAGTTCAAACTTGTCAGAGTCGTTGACAACCCGCGACATGAGTTGCCCCGTTTGCTTGTTGCTGTAGAAGCGCAGCGTGAGCTTTTGCAGATGCTCATAGATCAAGACACGCGCATCTGCGACCACGCCCCAACCGGCAATATGCGCCATATAGCTGCGCAAAAACTGAAGCCCGGCGCGCACCAAATACACTGCAAGCGCCAAGAGCGTCAACCGCGTCACGCTCTCATAGGACATTCGGATTCCCGTAGGGTCTGTCACCGTCGCCACCATCGTCTTAATGATCCACGGGATCACCAATTGCGCCCCCACCAAGAGCAGCATCGCAACAACCGTGACAACCAACACCCCCGTATAGCTTTTTGCATAACGGACGAGAAATTTTAATGATTGCATAAATGACTCTTTCCCAGGAATAGTTTTGTTTCCATACTATTGTAGAAGCGTCCTGGCAATCCTCCAAAGATTACCGCGGCTAGCAATTCATCAGCTATTCATCAACCATTCATCTATCAAATGGGGACGAGCATTAAATTGAGACGAAGATCCCACACCTGCAAAAACAGAGTTGTGCGTTTGCCCACTCTGAATGATAATATCGGGTATTGCTTCGCACTCCGGGTAACACTTGTCCACGAAACGACTATGACAACTCACATCAAGCCATCGGGCCGATCTCGCCTGCATCCTGACCTCGTCTTTTGGGGATGTTTCCTAGCGTTGAACGCACTGCTCTTTCTGCCCCTCTACTTGCTGAATCTCAACGAGGGCACCGCGCCGCAAATTCTCGCAGAACTGCGAAGCGCCCCTAAAACGGCCCTCTTTAACCTCTTTATCTGGCGCGAAAACACAGACCCCTTTAGAATCAACAGCGAATTAGTACTCATGCTTGCGCTTTGGGTCAATGTGGGCTGGTTGCGACGTGGCACCACACGCTGGATTATGGTGTTCATCTATTTCGTAGCGCTCTTCTACTATCTCTACGAAAGCATCATGATCTATCTATACCGGGATGAGCCAGTCTTTTACAACCACTATTTCTTAATCCGGGACGGATTACGTTTTCTCGCCGAGCACCTCAACATTTCGCTTCTCGTCTATTTCGGCGTCTTGCTGGGCGCAGTTCTCCTCGTCGCCCTGATCATCGTCATCCTGCGTACACTAGTCGACTGGCAGCTACCGAGCCAGTTGAGCCGCACATCACGCCTGGGCGTAACCGCGCTGGGTGTCGCCGTCCTGCTCTCCGCTCTCACCTATCGCGGCGTCTCCGCCGACCCGCGCATGGTCATGAGCAGTTTGAGCTTTAAGCTGGAAAAGAACATCGCAGCCTCCGTCGCGCTCTATCATTCAATCGTTAACTTCGACGACGCCGAAATCTATACCACCTACAACTACAACAGGCATCACCTTGCCAAGAAGCCCAATATCTATCTCCTCTTTGTAGAATCCTATGGAAGCGTCTTATACAAACGCCCAGATTGGCGCGTCGCCTATATGGATATGCTTCACAAAGCGGAGAAGGAGCTTGAAGCAGGGAATTTCCACTTTGCATCAAACTTTAGCATTTCCCCCACTTGGGGCGGAGGCTCTTGGCTCGCCTATACCAGTGCGCTCTTTGGCCTGCATATCGAGAGCCATCCCCAATATCTCACACTGATGGAGCGCTACCAGACCAAAGTACCGCGCTATCCAGACATAGGGACCTATCTACGCAACCAGGGCTATCACTATTTCTGGACCACTTCCATTTCTGAGCAGCTTGGGGACAAGAAATGGAACAGCTACAAAACCTTCTATGGTGTGGATGAGTGGCTGCGCTATGACGACCTAGACTATGACGGCGCACGCTATGGCTGGGGACCCGCGCCGCCCGACCAATATGTCTTGGCCTACTCGCGTGATGTGGCAATGCAAGACCAAGACAAACCACTTGTCATGTTCTATATCACCCAAAATTCACACTTTCCCTTTCAAACACGCCCGACGATGGTGAAGGATTGGCGCGACCTAGACACCCCTTCGCCCACAGGCGATCCGGTTCCCGAAGAAGGGGTTAGCCATGCCCAACTGCGCGCCAACTACCTCAGCGGCATTGAATATGAACTGGAGATGTTGACTGATTTCATCCTCAACCATGCGGATGAAGATGCTGTCTTTGTCCTCGTTGGCGATCATCAGCCGCCAAGCGTCTCGCGCCGCTCAGATGGCTATGAAACGCCGGTACATATCATCAGCCACGATCCGGCCCTCATTGCCAATTTAGAACAATATGGCTTTGTCGAGAGTCTGGTGATACCAGATAAGCCCGTGTCAGATAAGGCCGCAGATAACACAGACACAAATGACACAGGCACAGATAACACCGGAGCAGCCGAAGATCAAACACTGCACCACGAAGGGCTCTACTCGCTCTTGGTACGCACCCTGATCCAAACCTACGGAGAGCGTCCCTATGATGCGCCACCCTATCTGCCAAACGGTGTCACACCACCCGATTGGATCGTTGCTCAAACCGAGGAACCTACCCAATGACCCATTCAGCGCTTGCTGAACGGGAAGAAGGCTTGTGCAGTCGCGACATCTATAAATACACGAATTCTGAAGGGAAGATCATGTTGACGAAATCTCTCTCCAAATTACTCGCAGCTCTGCTTCTCCTTACGATTCTGACCGCTTGTGCTCCTGCCCCTTCGAGCGCCCCCCCGGCAGCCGAAGCCACATCCGCTCCAGACCCTACCGAAGTTCCGGCAGAAACGCCCGCCGATCAACAGGCAGACGCTTCCACGGAAGAAGATACCAGCAGTGACGCCAGCCTCCCCACAGGTCTGCGCACCTACGTGATCGTGCCCGAAGAATCCTCCGCGTCCTACCAGGTCGATGAAGAATTCTTTGGTCTTGCCCTCGGTAAATATGGCATTCCAGCCGGACTCTCCGACACGGTCGGCACAACGCAAGCCATCGAAGGCCAATTCCAACTCAATTGGGACGACCTCACCGCACCGTTGGGTGAAAACACCTTCACAGTCGATTTAAGCACCTTGCAAAGCAACCAGTCATTGCGCGATAGCTGGATTCGCGAGAATGGCCCCGAATTTGACACCTATCCCACAGCCACCTTTGTTGCCGAGAGCCTAGAGGGAGCCCCTACTTCTTATACACTTGGTGAAGAGGTCAGCTTCCAGATGGTCGGCCAATTAACCATTCATGAAACCACCCAGCCCGCCACCTTCGACATCACGGCAAAGCTGGAGGATGGCACCATCACGGGAACCGCTACCACTGCGCTCAAGATGACCGACTTTGGCATCACCCCGCCCGACTTCGCCAATACGCTGACCGTCGCCGATGACTTTGTAGTCAATCTCGAATTCACAGCACGCGAACAGTAAAGCTGTGCAGCAAACCAGACCCTGAGATGCCCGTGTGTGCAGCGGCGCATCTCAGGGTCTTCCTTTTTTTCCATCTGTGCTACAATGCAGCCCAGTCCTCATCAAATTCCACCGTCAGTGAAAAATCAGGAGTAGAACTGTGCCTATCATACCGCACACGACTCTAGAGGCTTTTGGCGCGGCCACGCTTGCGGCTGCCGGCTTGCCCGCCGATCAAGCCCAAGTTGCATCCCATCATCTGGTCGAAGCCAACCTCATGGGCCACGACTCCCACGGCATCATCCGCATCCCCGCCTACAGCGCCAGCCTGCTCAAAGGCGACCTCAAGCCGGTGGGCAACCAGAAAGTGGTGCGCGAAACACCGGCTTCGTTAGTCTGGGACGCCAACCGCAGTTTCGGCATTGTCCTGGCCTATACTGCCATGCAAGAGGCGATCAGCCGCGCACGCGCCCATACCTTTGGCGCGGTCGCCGTCCATCACTCCGGCCATATCGGGCGCTTGGGTGCCTATCCCCCAATGGCCGCTGAAGAGGATTGTATCGGTGTTGTACTGCTCAATGGCGGCGCTCGTTTCACAGCGCCCTATGGTGGCGTAGGTCGCCGTCTCCCCCCCAATCCCATCGCTATCAGCGTACCCGTCGAGAACGGTGAGCCGCTCATGCTCGATATCACCACCAGCGTCGCCGCGGGTGGCAAGGTCGATGTCATGCGCGCCCGCGGCAAACAACTTCCTGACGGCTGGCTGGTCGATGCCACAGGGCAAACCGTCAATGATCCCACCCGCTTCTGGGAAGATGGCGTAGCCATGCTGCCCTTAGGGGGTGCCTTTGGTTACAAGGGCTATGGTCTCGCCATGATGATCGATGCCATTGCCGGGGGCCTCTCTTGGGCGGGATGCAGTTCTGCCAGCCCCACGCGCGGCGGCAGCGGTTATATTGCGCTTGCCATCAAGATCGAGGCATTCATCGACCCCGCCGAATTCAAACGTGAAACCCGCATACTCGTCGATTGGGTCAAGTCCTCCCCCACCATGCCCGGTTTCGACAATATCTATGTGCCCGGTGAAATCGAAGACGAAACACGCCAGCATCGTGCCAGCACAGGACTCAACATCGAAGATGCCACCTGGGACGCGCTCGTTAGGAATGCGCAGGACCTCGGCGTCGCCGTACCCGCCCTTTAGCCAACGGGAGTAATTTATGACAGCTCAGATCAGACGCCTCTTTCGCTCTCCCTATTCTGTGCCCAACGGCATCCATGCGACCGCAGATGGCCTTTGGGTAGCAGACCAGATCACCGATCGCGTTGCCAGCATCGGCTGGGGCGACCCCAATGAATATGGTGTTACCCAGTTCTTCCGGGATATCTCGACCGAATCCTCCAATACCAGCGGTTTGACTTATGGAGATGGCAGCCTATGGCTTGCCGCCAATGGCCCAGGAACGCTCTGGCGACCGGCCCGGCCCACCGATGCCGAGAAAGGCAAGGGGGACATCCTGCGCGTGGATCCGGTCTCCGGTGCAACACAAGGTCGCTGGCCCGTGCCCGATGGCGGCGGCGTCCACGGCATTGAATACGACCACTTTGAACCGGGTTTCTTGTGGGTCACAACCCTCCACAGCCAAACTTTGAGCAAAGTCCGCATCGCTGATTGGACGGTGGAACTGACACTCCCCCTCCCCTACCAGCGAGCCCACGGCGTCATCCGCGTGGAGAACGGCATTTGGGTGGTCTTCACCAGCCACCGTGTCATCGTAAAGCTCGACCTTGAGGATGGACATGAACTCGCGCGCATCACCGTACCCGGCGACCAGCCGGAGCCTCACTGCCTAACCCGCTGGGACGACAGCTTCTACTACTGCGATGCCACCTCCGGTTGGATCGCCAGCATCACCCCCGACTCCTTCTAAAAAATTCTAACAAAAAGAGGGGCCAGCCAGCGGCTTCCCCTCCAATTCCCTCCCGGAAGCCTGAAGCTTCCGGGAGGGTTTCCCTTTTTAGTTTAGCCTCAATCCTTTACCCACTCACACCAGACGCCACAACGCCGCCGCAGTCTCCCCCAATATCGCCTCAGCATCGCGTGCCGGCACAAAGGGCAGCCCCTCCCGAATCAGCCGGAGCTCATCAGCCAAGCTCAACCACTTGTGCTTTATCCGGTGATGCCCAGGATAACCCGTACCCCAGATCGTCCGCTGCGCGCCAAACGCATCAAGCAGCGACTGAATGAAGGGATGCACATCCCTATAAGGAAATTCCTCCTTAGAGCGCCCCTTCACGTCTGACAGCTTAAAGACCACATTCTCAAAGCGCGCCAACTCAACAATTGGAGCAAACGCGTCATTCGGCTCATCTACATTCGGATAGCCCATGTGGTCAATGATCAAGCGCATCCGCGGAAATCGTGTCGCAATCTCCGCAATCTGATCCGCATCATAGGCCCGCGTGTGAAACTGCACCACCGCATCCAGGGCCGATAACTCTTCCCACAAAGGGCCATTCTCCGGGCGCAGCAGCACCTTCTGATCCCCATAATACATCGGATGAAAGCGGAATCCAGCCAATCCCCGCTCCTTCATCCAATAGCGTGCCACCTCAGCATTTTTTGGATCGAGCGGGTCAACCAATCCATGCCCAATAAAACGCTGCGGGTACTTCGCCGCCGAATCAGCGATATAGCCATTGTCCCAGGTAGACCAACTGGTCTGCACCAAAACCGACCACTGCACGCCGTTGGCATCCATATCCGCCAACAACTCTTCGGCTGTGCCTGGTTCATCCGGCAAGCTGCTCCACCCTGGAGCTGTCGGCCCAATCGGATAGCGCGGCGGATCGATCTCCCATACATGCACATGCGTATCGACAATCATTGTGTCCACCTTAGCGGATTTTGCCGCGTGCGTAGACCGGCCAAACAGCCTCAACGACCCCCTTACGCACAGCCACAATTGCATCATGTTCATTGACACAGGGGCATGGATGCACAGGAAGCACTTGCACACGCTCCCCAATCTCCGGCTTCTTGGCACACGCTGACACATCGACATGCCCATGCTCTTCCGAAGAACTATAGAAGCGCGCATCGGGATACTCGACAAGATAGCCCATGCTCGGCCCATGCGGTGCCTGGAAAACCGATGCGCTCATCGTCTTGCTTCCCGAATCCAAAATCACCCGGTCAGCCGTCGGCTTGCTGATCACCGTTGCCTGCACGCGCAGCGAACATTGCTCGACGGTATGCCGCCCTGCGCGCAAATGCCCTTCCCCTCCGGTTGGATATTCGCCGATCCGGTACTCTGTTAACTCAGGGATCTGGTGTGCCTCAAAGGCATAGCGCGTGCTGCCCCCGCTCACAATCTCGCGCGACAATCCCGCCTTGTCAAAGAGAGCCACCGTCTCTTGAATGATCGGTCGTGACGCTGGTGGCGTTGGATAGCCCATAAACCCGCGTAACTCCAGCCCCTTCGACTTGTCAATCAGCTTTGCCAATTCCGTCGCCTCTTGCGGTGTCTGGACTCCTGTGCGGTTCATCCCACACTCGACCTCCACAATCACACTCAGGGTCACGCCTGCCGCCTCCGCAGCCTCCGCCAGCCCGCGCACCGTATAGGCAGAGTCAGCCGCCACCGTCAGCCGCGTCTGCGTTGCCAAAGCCATCAATCGCTCCAATTTGGGCTTGCCGATGATGTTGAACGGGATCAGAATATCCACTGCCAACCCGCCCGACACCATCACCTCAGCCTCACCGACCTTCTGGCAGGTCAACCCAATCGCGCCCTTTGCCATCTGCATGGCCGCAATCGCCAGCGTCTTGTGCGTCTTGATATGGGGACGCAGGCCAATGCCATGCTCGGTATAGTACCGTTGATAACGGTCAAGGTTTTCGTCCAGCGCATCCAGGTCAATCGTCAGCGTTGGTGAATCCAACTCTTCTACGCGCATCTTACAATCCTTTTCTAAATCCAAGACGATCCAGGTTGAATGTAAGCAAGTGACAAAACTGCCCTAATCCCACGGCAGCAGCATCGTGGGGGCATTCGCATAACGCTTCATCTTCAACGTAACACGCCCGCCGCACCCCGGCTCCAGCCGCACAGTACACCACGCGCCATTCACATCCAGCGCCGTTTCGCCAATCTGCGCGCTTACAATCTGATGCTCGCCATACCCGCCCCCTTGAATGATGACACTGCGCGCCTCAGTCTGATTGAGGTTGACCAGATTGATCACAGTCTCATCCGTACCGAGTTTCTCCACCAGTGCCGCCACATCTTGCGGAATACCCGCCCGTCGCAGCACCGGATCAAAGTACCGCACCCGCGCTTGCAGCGGATAGGCGTTAATCCCCGTGGGCAGTCCACCCCACATCAAGCGGATCAGGGTCCCAACCGTGGCCGGGTTGTAGGGATTCGGGTTATCGGACAGACGTGTATCGAGCGTGAGATTCTCATTCGTAATGCCTTCGTCCACCCGATGCCGGATTCGCTCAAAATCCTGGTTCAACGCTTGAACCGGGTAATCGTCATTCTCACCGTTCAGGAACTGTACCCACGGATCATCCTTGACGCGCGCCCGGTCTTGCTCGCGCAGTGACCAGTAATAGAGGTCAAGCGCGCCATAGGAATAGGGTTCCGGCGTAAAAGCATACCAGCCCTCATCCCCATACATGCGCGGGTAGACCGCGACACCATTCTCAACCTTCGCCTCAGCGTTGATCTGGTCAATCATCGCGCCCCACTTGTCCACATAGCGCATATCACCAGAGGCGAGGATCGCATTGCCAAAGCCCCGATAGCCCCACCACGACAAGTTGCGATGTGCCAACTCACCCGTTTGAGGAACCACCACGGTAAAGCCCCAGCCATAGACGCCGCCATACCATTTACCGTCGCACTCGCCACCAATCGAACCATCCAGACCGATATTGGAGGGGATAATCCCCCCATTGGCATCCATACGATCCACCCAGGCATCGGCATAGCCGATCAGCCACTCGCGATACTTCTCTTCGCCCGTCAGCGCATAGGCGTTGAGAATGAGGCTTGTGGCCCCCATATTCACAGGGCTGTCACCCGCTACATCGTTATAATCCTCAAAGTGCGCCACCATCTCGGCATAGTTGCGCTCACCGTGTAATAGCTTAAAGCGATTCTCCACCTCAATCGGATCGCCTGCCCAATCCAGCCCCGTTGCCTTCCGCAGCATCGGCCCGCGGCTGCCATTGTACATGGATCGGATGAGCCGTAGTTTCGGATCGTAATTCGGCGCGCCAGGATCTTCGTCCATATAAAATCCCGCAAAACGGCGCACCCGCTTCTCAAAATTCAGCGCATGGGGATTCGACAGCCCCAGCAGATTAAAGACCGACATCGATTCGCCATTGTGCAGCCAATCGCAGATCGTCGGGAACTCTTTATAGTACATCCCATCGCGCGCAAATTCGACTTCGGTCGTCTTGGCCTCTGTGTACTGGCGCACATGCCCTTCCCAACCCAATTCGGCCATCTGCAAGATATTGTCTGCCCCACCCAGCGCGTGGAGCACCGGCCAATCGGCAAGGTTCTCAATCGCATCATCCGGCCCATCATCGCCACCCCAACGAGTGACCGCACGTATGTAGCCCCGTTCATCAAAGTAATAGTTGAAGAATTCTTCACACGCGCGATTATTGGCGCGGATCAGTTCCCGCTCCAACAAGGCCCACGTCGGTGGTGCAACTGGTGTATCGATTCGCAACTGAGTTCGTCGAATCCCCGTCACCTGCATGATCTACTTCCTCTCCCTGGCTCTGCGGTGACAGCCACTTTCCTCAAATGCAACGATGGGCGTTGCGCCTTGTTGAGGTGGCTACCACCTGCTTGTGAATTTTGATGCTGTTTGTGAGGATAAATGAGATACCTAGATGATTGTTCTACCGGATTGCCAACAACCGCTCGCCCGCCATGCGCAATGTCTCCAATTTCTTAGGGAAGGCAAACCGTACACTCCCCTCCCCCAAAGACGGATCGCTGTAAAAGCTACTCATCGGGACGACTGCCACGCCGACATCACGCGTCATCCACATCGCAAAATCCATGCCATTCAACCGCGCCTGGGGCACAGACAAGCCTCGGTAGTCGGCAATCGTGTAATAGGCTCCCTCCGGCGTCAGCGCCCGAAAATCAGCCTCAGCGAGATATTCTAACAATGTATCACGCCGCTGCTGATAGGACTCCGTTAGCTCTGTGTAATAGGACTCAGGCAAATCCAGGGCTGCCACCGCCGCGGCTTGCAGCGGTGTTGGCGCACAGATTGTGATATAGTCGTGCATCCGTCGCACGCCCGAAGCCAGCGCATCTGGCGCAAAGACAAAACCCAACCGCCACCCCGTAATCGCAAAAGTCTTGCTCAGCCCCCCTACCACAATCGTACGATCACGCAAGGCCGGATGCAGTGCGGGCGAGACATGCACCCGCCCATCATATAGAATGTGCTCGTAAATCTCATCCGTAATCAGCACCAAGTCATTGGCTGTCACCACCTCAATGAGCGCGGCCATCTCGGCCTCATCAAAGACCCGCCCGGTTGGATTGTGCGGCGTATTGATTAACAAGGCACGAGTCTGCGCTGTCACCCGGCTCGCCAGCATCTCATAATCCAAGCGATAGTCCGGGGCAGTCAGAGGCACCGGTACAGCCCGCGCCCCTGCCATGATCGCCGCAGGGCGAAAATTCTCATGCGCCGGCTCCAGCACCAACACCTCATCCCCTGGATTTGCCACTGCTTGCATCGCCACGACGATCCCTTCCGTCACCCCACACGTCACAGTGACATGCACATCCGGGTCGAGCGTGCGACCGAGTTTGGGCGTATAGAGTTCAGCCAAACGCGCCCGCAGTGGCGGATACCCCCAAGTCACCGTATATTGATTTTCACCACCGCGAATGGCCGCCACAGCAGCATCCACAATCACCTGTGGCGGGTCAAAGTCGGGATACCCCTGGCTCAAATTGATCGCGCCATGTTCATGCGCGTGACGAGTCATCTCGCGGATGATCGACTCTCCAAACTGATTGATCCGATTGCTAGGCTTCATACTCTTGCCATCCTTCTAACCCTTGTGCCGAATCTGGGTCCAGGTACAACGTCGCGTGCCCCACGGTGCGCAGGATGGAGCCTGGACGATCCTCGCTCACTGGTTCATAGAGACAAGCGCGCACAGCATTCACCTTGCGCGCCTCCGGCACAATCGCCAACACACGTTTTGCAGCCAAGAGCGCCGGAATAGTCAACGTGATCGCCTGGGTAGGCACCGATTCCAACGTGGGAAAATGGCCCTCACCGACCTGTTGGCGGCGGCTTGTCTCATCCAGAGTCACGACCTTGACCCAAACCGGGTCATCAAACTTTGCATAGGGCGGGTCATTAAACGCTAAATGCCCATTCTCCCCGAAGCCAAGCGCGACGAAGTCCGCCGGATAGCGCCGCAGCAGTTCCTCATAGTCGGCGCAGGCTTGCTCAATATTCTCAGGCTGGCTAGGGACTGGAAAGAACTCCCCCGGCTGTACCCTATCCAGAATATGTTGGTGCAAAAACAGGGGGAAACTCGCCGGATGATTCGGCTCAATGCCCAAATACTCATCCATATGAAAAACGCGCACCTTACCCCACTCAATTCCCTCTAGTTCACGCAGCGCATGTAAGAAGGACAACTGTGAATTTCCGGTTGCCAGGATTACATTGGCTTCGCCCCGTTCGGCGATGGCACGCTGCAATATCTCTCGTGCCACTGCCGCCGCGGCTCCCCCCATCTCCACACGCGAAGAATAAACTTCGACAGGTAGGTTATCGATCTGTACACGCCTGTGCGGCACTTCTATATCCACTATCGAATCCTCCTCAAGCTAACAATACGAGTTGATCATACGGCCTGGTTATGCGGACTAGGTATGTGAGTCATCATACCACTGCCCACCGATCATCACTCGCCACGGATTGAAATCTGCCTCAAAGACCACCACATCGGCATCCTTGCCTGCTTCCAGACTTCCCTTGCGCCCATCCATGCCAATCACGCGCGCCGGCGTCAGCGATGCCATGCGCACAGCCTCGACCAGCGGCACACCGAGCTGATCCATGACGACCTTGACCATTCGATTCAGCAGCGTCGTACTCCCGGCAAAGGCCGTGTAGTCCAACAGCATCCCCACCCCATCGCCGACTACATATTCCATTTCGCCCATGCGATAGCGTGCGCCGTCCGCCAGCCCAGCCCCGCTGGTCGCATCGGAAATCAGACAAAGCCGCTCTGCACCGATGCAGCCATACGCCAGCCGCATCAAGGTGGGCGGAAGATGTTTGCCGTCTGCGATCATCTCCACAGTCACATTCGGCGCGGTCAGGCTTACCTCCAACATCCCCGGCTTGCGCCAAGGCCCCTCGCGCACTGTACTTGATTGTCCGCTCCAGATATGAATCATGTGGCGCAACCCCAAGAGAAAATGGGGTACGATCTCTTCTTCTCGCGCCGCGCTATGTCCTGCCGCCGCCACGATACCGAGTTGTGCCAGCCGCTGTGTAAGCTGTTGCGCTCCAGGCAGTTCGGGCGCAAAGGTAAAAATGCGAATAATCTCGTGAAACGCCAGCAGTTCCTCATAGCGTCCATCGCTTGGCACACGCAGATTTGCGGGGTCTTGCGCTCCGGCCTGGCTTGGCGCAAAGTAGGGGCCTTCGACATGCACCCCCAATAAGTTTGCCCCCGCGCGTGGCGACGACATCCACGTTTTTGCAGTCTCCAGGCAGGCCACCAGTTGGGCCATCGGCGCGGTGGCTGAAGTTGCCAATAAACTCGTTACACCCGCGCGGGCATTGGCTCGCAGCACTGTGGCGAATGCTTCTTCGTGCGCCTCATTAAAGCTCGCGCCCTCTGCCCCGTGAATATGAATATCCACCAGCCCCGGCGCGATCACGCGCCCCCCCACGTCCACGCGCGCCACCGCGCCGGGCAACTCATCCGGCGCGCAGACGGCGCGAATGCGCCCCTCAGCCACATAGAGCGCCTGTCCATTCACCACGCGATCAGGCAAGACAAGGGTGCCGTTCACCAAAGCAACAGGTGGAGATGGCGGGAGCATCTGCATCATTTCGGCTCCACAAACAAGAGGAAAAAGCGAGGAAATTCGAGTCCGACAGTCATCACATGACAGAACAACTGGAACAATGCCATCTTCTGCCATGCGATGACGCGCTGCACAATCATTTACCCAAGCACAGCGGGCGTTATATCCGAAACCTCATCCAAGCGGCGGCGCAGCTCTGCATCCAGCTTCCAACCCACGCCCCCCAGGTTGTCGTTGAGATGCTCCACCGTGTCACCACCCGTAATCGCAACGGTCACTTCGGGATGATCCAAGACCCATGCCAACGCGACCTGTGCAGGTGTCTTGCCCAGCTCTTTCGCCACCTCAAAAACCGTCTCGATAACCCGCCCGGCAGCACCTTGCATCACCTGGTTATAGCGGTCGATATTGCGCTTTCCCCATAAGGTACCCTCTGGCGGTGGTTGTTGTGGATGATAGAGGCCGCTCAACAAGCCAACGGCGAGCGGGCTGTAGGCCATCATCCCTAACCCGTGGCTGCGTACAACTCCAAAGAGTTCTTGCTCCGGCATGCGCTGCAAGAGGCTGTACTGGTTCTGGACACACATAAAGGGCGCGCCATGATTGCGCTCGGCAAGCCACAGACCATTGCAGACCTGCCATGCCGCATAATTGCAGCACCCCACATAGCGCGCCTTGCCCGCGCGTACAACATCATCCAGCGCGCGCATCGTCTCATCAAGCGGTGTGCTCTGGTCATAGATATGCACCAAATACACATCCAGGTAATCCGTCCCTAACCGCTCAAGCGTGTGATCGATCTCGCGCAGAATATGCACGCGTGACAGCCCCGCGTCATTTGGCCCAGGCCCGACACGGCTTGCCACCTTCGAGGTAATGACCACGCTGTCTCGCCGCCCTTTGACCGCGCGGCCCAAGATCATTTCCGATTGCCCAAAATTGGCGTGCCGATCCATAGGAGAGTAGACATTGGCACAGTCAATCAAGTTGATGCCCGACTCAATCGCATGCTCGATCATGCGCTGCGCCGCCGCCGGGTCCGCTTGTCCGCGCAACCCTAAACCCAACGCAAGCTGACTCACTTTCAAGCCGGCCTTGCCAAAGTTTATATAGTCCAACGGAGAAATCCTTTTCCAGATGGTATTGCGAATTAGGAGAAAAATTTGGAAACAACTGGAAAGCGTACAAATACCAGTTACAATGCAGGAGAACAGGCACAATTCATGCGCTGATCACAGTGTACAGAAAAGCGCGCCACTTGACAAACAGATCACGGCTGCGGAGAACCTCTCTATATTGCTTCTCCTGCTTCTCCGATCCACCGAAGCGCCATCACGTTCTCTCATGCACTACTTGGTGACGTTCACGCAGCCCAGGCAGCGTCACCGCGATCACCGCAAGCAATAACGCCGCCACCCCCGCTTGCAGACCGACGGCAAACGGTGCGCCCGATGTTTCTGCTAAAGCACCAGTAATCAACTTGCCAAACGGGTCTGAACCGATCGCCAGGACCAATATGCCCATCGTCTGGCCCCGCATCTCATCGCTCGCCGTCAACAAAATGATCGAACTCTGCATAATTCCAAAGCAGGCTTGTCCCACGCCTGCAATCACCAACATCCCCCACGAAAAACCATACGCAGATGATTGGCTAAAGGCGACCAATGCCAGCGCCATGCCAAAGGTTCCCCCGGTCAAGATCCAGCCGTTGCTCAGATAGCGACGCAGCTTGCTGATCAGAAAAAGCCCGATAAATGAACCGGCACCCGCTCCCAAACTCAACAGCCCCAACCCAACCGGCCCCTGATGCAGCACATCACGCGCAAAGACCGGCAGCAGCGTCATATAGGGAATCATCAGCATGTTCAGAACCACCGTGATCAGCATGACTCCCATGATCGACTGGTTGCTCCCCACATAGCGCAAACTCTGCCCCAGCACCGACCACGGCGAAACCATCGGGCGCATATTGACCCGCGGGATCGACTGTTTAGACAATTGCCGCACAGAGAGCAGTGCCGAACCCGACAAGAGACACATCACACCGAGGCAACCGACAGCCCCAGCCGAAGCAATCAGCAATCCAGCAGCGAAAGGCCCCAGGATGCGCGAGCAGCCCTGCACAAAGTTTTCGAGCAGCATCGCCTCCACTGTCTGCTTCTTACCGATGAGATCGGGCAAAAGCGCACGCCGCGCCGGCCAGTCAAATGACCAGGCGCAGCCAATCGCCGCTGACCCTAACCCCAAATGCCAAATTTGCAGTTGCCCCAGCAGCATCAGGGTAAAGAGTGACACATAGACCGCAAAGTTAACAGCTTGTGCCGTCACAATCACACGACGGCGACCAAAGCGATCTGCGACCATCCCGCCCATAAAGCCAAAGAGCAGAAAGGGGAGCGACCGGCAGAATCCCACCAGCGCCACCGTCCAAGCCGAATCGGTCATCTCCAAGACCAACCAGCCAAAGACCAGGGTCTCCATAAAAGCCGTCACCCACCATAGGGCATTACTGCCCAGAAGTTGGCGGAAGTCGGGGTTGCGCAGGGGATTGAATAGCCCTGGACGCACAGAATCTAACGTAGGTTGTGCTGACATCGTTGTCAAGTCTCTGCTGGGGAGCAAGAATGCTCGGCGAATCTGATCCTATAGGGCCAAAAGCTTAATACAGACCGGCGTTGGGATTTCAGCACCGAATCCCGTATCTTCCAAAGTGCCTGTCTTGGCGTCAATCCGAAACACATAAATGTCATCGCTGTTCTGATTTGCTGCCAACAAAAACTTGCCTTCCGAATCGACGGCAAAGTTGCGCGGATACTTCCCCTTTGTCGACGTATACCCCGCCGCGGTCAGTTCGCCACTCTCTTGGTCAATGTCGAAGATCGCAATGCTGTCATGACCGCGATTGGATACATACAGTGTGTCTCCAGAAGGATGCACATGGACATCTGCAACCCAACTCTTTTCCTGGCTTGTCTCCTCATAATTCTCAGGCAGCGTCGAGAGGGTGCTAATCTCCTTCAACGTCCCGCGCGTCGCATCAAACTCGAAAGCGATCACCGTCGAGTCAAGTTCATTCCCTACATAGACAAAGCGCTGGTTTGGATGAAAGTCCAGGTGACGTGGACCAGCACCGGACTTTGACCGCGCCCACGGTTGGGCAGAGTTGAGTTTCAGCTTGCCTTGCTCGGCATCAAAGGCATAGATCATCACCTTGTCCGTCCCCAAATCGGGAACCAGCGCATACGCGTTCGATGCATCCAGATTGATCGAATGGGGGTGCGGCTCCTGTTGTCGCTGCGGGTTGACGCTGGAACCCTCATGCTGGATGAAGTCGGTAGAGGTTCCCAAAGTCCCGTCGGCGCGGATCGGCAGCACACAGACGCCACCACTGGCATAGTTGGTCGCCAAGACAAAACGCCCTGTCGCATCCACAACCAAGTGACAAGGACCCGACCCCAGGGAAGGCTGCTGGTTGAGCGCGGTCAATGTGCCCGTTTCAGGATCAATCTGAAAGGCCGCAATCCCCCCTGCCGGTTTCCCCTCGATGCGCTCTCCCATTTCGCTGACAGAATAGAGAAAACGCCCTGTCGGGTGAATTGCCAGGAAGGAGGGATTCACAATTCCCGTAGCCGTGTCAATATAGGTGATCTCGCCGCTTGCCGTATTAAAATGACAAACTTGAATACCACTGCTCTTGCCTGCCACATGCGACTCGCGCCGCGTATAGGTTCCCACATACATCATCAACAAATCATTCTGTGCTGCCATTTTGACCTCCAAAGGGTTCTTGATTGCGCGCACAACGCCAGTACGCGCCGTTGTCACTCGATAGACTCGATAGATTGGGGCCTAGTTTCGCGGAAGTGCCACCGGCCACACAAACTGCCCATTCACGTCAGCCGCCAGTGGCACAGCCGCGACGACTGACGAAAGAGGAATCGGACCATAGACATGGGGGAACACATCTTGTGCAAATGGATCGTTGCTGCCAACCGGCCCTTCATTGACCAGCCACGGCGCAACGCCGGACTCATCAATTGCCAGCACCAGCAAGCCGTCCACACCTGCATAAAAGCGATTTGCCACAGCCAACAACTGCCCTGCACGCGAGCAATGAATAAAGCCTTCCGTCGCCAGGCTTTCGGCCACAACCTGGCCTTCAATTTGTGCCTCTGCCCATGCCGCCGGTGTGGTAATATGAAAAATCAACTTCACACTAACATCCCGTCAAGAATCGCGCCCCTTGCAGAATCCCCAGCTTCTCCGCATCCGGCTCACGATAAAAATTCGCATCTTCCAACTCAATCGACACCGCGCCCTGATACTGCTTTTCCTGTAGGATGCGGAAGATATCCACCCAGTGCGAAATACCATGCCCCGGAATCGTATAACGCCAGGTCATCCCTGCAAAGGGCTGCGGCTTGCCAAAGGTTGGTGGCTGTTCGCTGCCATACTCGTAAAGTTGATCCGCCAACAGTTCCGTATCTTTGCCATGTACATGGAAAACACGGTCGCCAAACTCACGCAAGAAACGAAGATGATCAATGTTCATGCGAATCAGATGCGACGGATCATAGTTGACGCCCATTGCGGAAGATGGAACTTCCTCAAAGAAGGCGCGATATCCTTCCGGCGTGCAGCAGAGCGCTCCTGGCCCCGGCCAGCCTTCAATCACCAATTTTGCATGATGCTGCTCAAAGACAGGCGCAAGTTCACCAAAGCTCTCGACCATATAGGCGAAATTCTCAGCGCGTGGCAATGCCGGATCTTCTGGCAGCATGACCAGGAAATGGTTCATAGCCCCCAAAGCCGCACACGCACGCACAAACTCCCCATTACGCGCAATCGCAGCCCTGCGCCTGCCCGCATCCTTCGAGATCATCCCCTTATTATCAGGCACGTCCACCGAGCCAATGCGCAAGCCTGCATCAATCGCCGCCTTGCCCGTCGTATCAGCGTCCGAGCGCAGGTCAATCACCTCAAGCTCATTGGTCACAGCCCATTCGATCAGCGCTGGCAGATCATTCTGCCATGCCCCCCCACCGCGACGAAAACCGATTGGATAATTCCCAGTTCGGGTCTTCACAACACGCGTCCTTTTCGTTAATACCCTTTGAAAGTAACAATCAGTGCTCTGAAATTACGAGTTTGTCACGCTGAGCGCAGCGACGAGTCTCCTTCCACCTCGCCCAGCGCAGCCTCCAGAATATCCAATGCCTTGTCCATCTCCGCACGTGTAATTGTAAGGGGCGGCTGCAAGCCAATCGTATTGCCCATCGTCAGCTTAAAGCTCAAACCCCGCCGCAATGCAGCATACATCACCTGTTCGGCCTCATCCACGGCCCGTTCACGCCCCACGCGATCCTTGACCAATTCCATCCCCATCAGCAGCCCCAGCCCGCGCACATCGCCGATCAACGGATGGTCCGCCATCATCGCGCGCATTCGTGCCATCGCATACTCGCCTAGCTGGCGCGCATTCTCCAGTAGCCCCTGCTCTTGAATGGTGCGGATCGTTGCCAGTGCCGCGGCGCACAGCACCGGGTTCTTCTCATGCGTATAATGCCCCAATGCCTGTGCTGCCGCCACATTGAGCCCTTCACGCGCCACCATCGCCGCCAGTGGCAAAATCCCCCCGCCCAACCCCTTACCCAGCACCAAAATATCCGGTGTAACACCAAAATGCTCACAGGTAAACATGCGCCCTGTTCGCCCCAGCGCATGGGGAATCTCATCAAAGATCAGCAGCGCGCCATGCCGGTCACAGGCCGCCCGTACCTGCTGCCAATAGCCTGGCTTGGGAATATACGGGATGCTCCGCACCGGCTCGGCGATGACCGCAGCAACATCCCCTTCTTTCTCCAGCACATAGTCAATGTAGCTCGCACACTTGAGGTCACAGCCGCCACGCGCCTGGCAATCCCACAGGCAATGAAACTCATCCGGCGGAGGCACATGCTCAACCCCTGGCAGCAATGGCCCCATGTTGCGACGAAAAATTTGCTCGCCACCCACCGAGATCGCATCCAACGAGGCCCCATGAAATGAATCCCACATGGCAATCATCTTATGACGACCCGTCGCCACGCGCGCCAGCTTCAACGCCATGCCAATTGCACCCGTCCCGCTCGGACAAAAGAGCACCCGGCTCAAGTCTCCCGGTGTCAGTTCCGCCAACGTGCGCGCCAGCTCCACCGCCACCCCATTGGTGTAGCGCCGCGTGCAAAACGAGAGCGTATCCAACTGTGCCTTGATCGCCTCCACCACCGCAGGATGCCCAAAGCCCACCTGGTGTACATAGTTGCCGTGGAAGTCCAGGTAGCGCCGCCCCTGCATATCCTCGATATAAATGCCTTCGCACTGCTGCAAGACATTCAAACAAGGGGTAGACAGTGACTGGTGAAGAAAGTAACGGGAATCTTCATCCAACACAGCCTGGGTAGCGGCGTCAATTTCCTCAGCAAGCCACGCTTGCCGGTGGCGCGACAGGTTCAGATCGCCTTCCGAGCGCAGATGGCTCAGTTCAAGTTCGTTTTCCACGGGCGTTCGTCTACTTTTTGTCTGCCATGCCTACACAAAGACCTCGTCAATCACTTCACCTTGCCAAGCAGATGGCTGTGGTATCCCCAACGCATAGAGCAGCGTCGGCGCAACGTCAATCAGCCGCACCTCTTTCTCAATCTCCAACCCTACGCGCACGCCGGGTCCCCAGATCATCCACGGTACGGTCATATCTTCCTCTAGCTCAGTCCCATGACCGTGTCCGTGTCCTCCATGATCGGCCATGACTACGATCAGAGTCTCCTCCAGGTCGCCGCTCGCCGCCAGCGCGTCCATAATCGAGCCGATCACCGCGTCTGCCCTCGTGACCGCATCCAAATACGGGCGAGACATCCAGCCATAGAGATGCCCCAACGCGTCGGGAGCTTCCAAATAGACAAAACTCAAGGTCGGTTTGAGTCTGGGAATCGTCTCCCTTGCGGCACTGTGCAATTCTTCAAACGCGCTGTAGCTCAGCCGCCGGTAATAGACAAAATCCACTTTGCCGGGCGGAGCCAGGTCGCGCAGTTCTTCCCAGGTGTAAAACGCCGCCGTTTCATAGCCCGCATCACGCACCGCGGCGATCAAGCTCGGCGCAAGCGAGTCGCTCGGCGTCCACTTATTGGAGAATACGCCATGTTCCTCCGGCATCTGCGAATAGAAGATCGACGTATGGCAGGGCAAGGTAACAGACGGCATCACCGATTGGGCGCGCAACGTCCATGCGCCCTCCCGTCGCAATCTATCGACG
This sequence comes from Caldilineaceae bacterium, assembly GCA_020846635.1. Lineage (GTDB taxonomy): Bacteria > Chloroflexota > Anaerolineae > Caldilineales > Caldilineaceae > QEUY01. The sequence goes on along the minus strand of JADLDO010000036.1, from coordinate 49,079 downwards.
GTTGGCGTTTTCGCCGCCTCAAGCGCACCGGCGCGACAGCCATCGAGCATAAATAGAATGGCGCGCTTAACGCGCGGCAGCGGCGTTTCGTCTACATGCCCCGCAGCAGCCGCCGCCTCAACCTCATCCCGCACACGCGCAAAAACATCGCCATTGTCCAGATTGATCAAGTCCGCGTCCCAGCGCAGCACCTGCCGGTAAGCCCCTTCTTCTTTGGCGCGATGATAGATCATCACCTGGATGCCGCGCCGGCGGCATTCTTCAACCAGCGCCACCGACATATCCTTGAGCCGCACCTCGACGAGTGCCGCGCCAAATTCCTCGTCAGCAGCCACCACATCGGCGACACTCTCGACATTCACCTTCAACGCCATCTCTGGCGCAAGCCGCTTTAATTCGCGCATTACCTGGTCATCGCCAGACCACCAGAAACATTCGTCTGCCAGACCGATTTCTCGTACCAGTGCCACGACCTCCGGCAAGTTGGCCGACTTGACATCAAAAAACACCTTAGCCTTGCCCTTGATCCATCGTAGATACGCCTCCAGCCGTGGCACACGTTCATCCGCAAACGCCGGGTCAAACCACGAACCCGCATCCAACTGGTCAATCACTGTTGATAGCGTCTCGTGAATCAGCCCCACGCCGTTCGTCGTCAGTTCTAGCCGTGGGCCATGAAAGAGATAGTGGACGCCATCCAAGCTGCGATTCACATCGATCTCGACATAGTCCATTCCCCACTCCACGCAGAGCTTTGCCGAGGCACAGGTATTTTCCGGGGCATACTCATTCGCGCCCCGATGGCACACGATCTCAATCCGGCGCGGCATCTCGAATCCCGTTCTAGCAGCGTCAGGCGGAATATAAAGCAAAAAACTACTCGGCGCGCGGCAGCGTCAGCAAATCACTTGTGCGGATCGGGCGACCGCTGGCAATCGACTCATTCGCCGCAATTCCCATCAAAATCGACGCCGCACCGTCAACATGCGAAGCGGCTCTGGCAAAGGGATCTTGCGGCGGTTCGTCACTGAAGATCTGCTCCAACATCACAGAGTCACCTCCACCGTGCCCCCCCACTCCCTCTGGAATCTCCACTTCATAGGGACGGCCAAACATGGGAAAGATCCAGATATGCTTGCCCCCAAATTTCGCCACAGCATCCGGGTCATTCTGCAATGTCTCTTCGGCACCCGCCACAAACTGCTTGCCTACCTGCTCGACCAGCTCAACCTCCAAACGCCCCTTATCGCCTGTGATGGCAATCCTGTAGCCTTCCCACGGACTATAGGCGACGAGGGAGTAGGTCAACAGCGTGCCATTGTCATAGCGTGCGGTCACGCTCATGGTATCTTCCGCCGTGATATTGTCGCCAAAGACATTGCGGTCACGCAGATAGTTGGTATCGCGCTCGGCGTCCAGATACAACGCCTTCAAGGTCGGATTGGCGTCCAGACGCAAGGCAAAGGGATCGTCATTGGCAGCCGCTTCGCGCGTATAGCGGTTGTACGAATAGTGCTCACCCCGCTGCTCCGCATTCTCTCGCCCATAGAAGAAAAGTCCACCCATCGCATACACTTCTGCCGGATACGATTGGAGCCACCAGTTGATCAAGTCAAAATGGTGTGTCGCCTTATGCACCAGCAAGCCCCCGGACTTATCCTTCTCACGATGCCAGCGCCGGAAATAATCAGCGCCATGAAAAGTGTCTAGCACCCACTGGAAATTTACATGCAATGGCCGCCCGATGACGCCTTGCATGAGCAGCTCGCGCACCTTCGTGGCAATAGGCGCATAGCGATAGTTGAAAGTGACGCGCAGCTTTTGCCCGGTTCGCTCAATCGCATCAAAGATCGCCCGCGCCTTCTCAGCATCAATCGTCATCGGCTTTTCGGTGATCGCATCACAGCCCAACTCCATCGCACGCACAATGTACTGGTGGTGCGTCGAGTCCATGGAGGTCACAATGATCGTGTCCGGCTTTGTTTCTGCCACCATCTGGTCAAAGGCATCGGCGTGATAGGTCGGCACAGGCTCATGCTGATGCTCCTCCACCAGCAAATCGTTATACCAATCCATACGTGTCTGGCTGAGATCGCACAGCGCGACCAATTCGCTCGACTCGTGATAGTCCCCTGCCAGCGCGTCCACGTACATCTTGGCGCGGCCGCCCGTCCCCACCAACGCATACCGCTGTTTTCTCTTATCCATCTCCAGTCGCTTTCCAGAATTTCATGGCTCAAACCGCCCGATACACCGCAAAATAACTCTTTCGATTCCCTATGTTGTCGCAGGGAGCGTGCTCTCCTGCCATATCTCACGCTCGCGGATACCGATCAAAAAAAGCAGCCCATCCAGCCCCAGGTTCGAGATGGCGCGCCCGGCCCTTTCGCGTACAATCGGCTTCGCATGAAAGGCCACGCCCATCCCTGCCATGCTCAACATGGGAATATCGTTGGCCCCGTCTCCCACGGCAATCGTCTGCTCCAGCGAAAGCCCTTCCAGCGCGGCAATCTCGCCCAGCAAGGCCGCCTTCCGCGGGCCATCAATGATCTCGCCAATCACACGCCCCGTAAGATGACCATCCTCAATCTCCAGGCGATTGGCAAAGAGATAGTCAAACCCAAGCTGCTCCTGCAAGCGACGGCCAAAATAGTCAAAGCCGCCCGAAATAATGCCGATCTTATAGCCCAATTGCTTGAGTGTTTGCGTCACCCGCTCGGCACCTTCCGTCAGCGGCAGCGCGGCTGCCACTTCTGCCAGCACACGCTCGTCAAGTCCGCGCAACAACGCCACACGCTGTGTCAGACTGGCTCGAAAATCCAGTTCCCCACGCATGGCCGCCGCTGTGATCGCCTCCACCTGGTCGCCCACACCCGCGATCTTCGCCAGTTCATCGATCACCTCAACCTGGATCAAGGTCGAATCCATATCAAAGACCACTAAGCGCCGGTTGCGTCGGTAGACATCGTCCGCATGGAAGGCAATATCCACCCCCATTTGTTGCGCGATATCCATCAGATGGCGACGCATGCGCGTTTCTTCGGCCAACGCCCCACTCACCGAAAGCTGCACGCAGGCGCGCGGCAGCCGAACCGGGTTCGCCAGCGATACCCGTCCCGAAAGGCGCGTGATCACATCAATGTTCAGCCCATATTCGGCACAGATCGCTGCCACTGCCGCAAACTGTTGGGCAGTCAACTTGCGCCCCATCATCGTGATCACATGGCGCGACTTTCCCTGCTCGCCCACCCACTTCTCGTACTGCTCCAGCGGTACGGGGTTAAAGCGCACCTGGATCTCCAGGTCATGGGCCAGAAAAAGCAGTTCCTTCATCACGGTTGACCACGCACCCTCGCCCGGAATCTCGACCAGAATTCCCAGCGCCAAATAGTCGTGGATCACCGCCTGACCAATATCCAAAATCTTGACTTCGTGTTGCGCCAAGACACCGGCTAATTGCGCGACCAATCCCGGTCGATCCCGCCCAGAGATATTGAGCAAAAAGACATCACCTCTGGCGTCCATACGCCTCCGCCATCAGTTCATCCAGCTCCGCCATTTGATCAGACGACAGCGCGCCAGACCACATGGCAGCAGCATTTTCCTCCACCTGCTCGACACGCTTGAAACCGGGGATCGGAATGGTGACTTTACTGCGCGCCCAAAGCCAAGCGAGCGCCCCTTGCGCCAACGTACGTTTGTCCGCGCTCAGCACCTCGCGGATCGCCCCCAGTGCCTGAAGTCGTTTCGCCTGCTCGCCCTGGTGAAAATCCCAACTATGGCGTACGTCGTCACTGGGCAGCGTTGAATCTTCATTGAACTTGCCCGTCAGCAGCCCTTGTGCCAGCGGTCCCCGCACAACGCTCGCCAGTCCCGCTTCTTCACAAACGGCCAACGTCTGGGCATTGCCCTCAAAGAGATTAAATCGCTGTTGGATAGCCGCACAATGTGGCCCCCGGCTAAACGCCTCGGCGCGCGCCGGGTCATCCGTACTCCAGCCATACCAGCGGATCTTGCCCTCGTCCACCAATTCTTCGAGCGTCTCCAGCACCTCATCGACCCGCGCCAGATCGTAGTTGCCAATGTGCAGTTGATAGAGGTCAATATACTCGCTACGCAGCCGCCGCAGGCTGGCTTCGCACGCACGCCGGATATGCGTCGGCTCGGCACTCGCCCCGGTAATGCGTCGTGTCTGCTCATCAAAGATGTTGCCAAACTTGGTGGCGATGACCACCTGCTTGCGCCGCTCGGCAAGCACCTGCCCCAAAATGCGCTCGCTGTGTCCACAGCCATAGACATCCGACGTATCGAAGAAGGTTACGCCCAACTCCAGGGCACGCTCCAGGGCAGCGCGCGATTGATTGTCATCGACCTCGCCCCAACCGACCGGCTGATTTCCCCGCCAAAAAGGGCCGCCAATCGCCCAGCAGCCTAAACCCAGCCCGCTAACCTCAATACCACTCCGCCCCAAAGTCCTTTGCAACATCAGTTCCTCACTAACACTCGCTCTACTTCTTTACCTCGCCTACACTCACCTCATCCGGCACATTCCGCCGCAGTTCCTCCACCCACACCGTCGCCTCCGAATCACTCGGCGCACGCCAGTCCCCACGCGGCGACAGCGACCCACCCGACCCTACCTTCGGGCCGTTGGGCACTGCCGAGCGCTTAAACTGGCTGTTCTGAAAGAAGCGGAACACAAACGTACCCAGCCAGCGCTTGATCGTCGCCAGATCATAGGCATTGCGCTTGCCGTCGGGCAGCAGCCCCGGCCAAACGCCTCGCGTCCGGTCATGCCATGCGCTGTAGGAAAGAAAGGCAACCTTGCTGGGCCGGAAGCCAAAGCGGGTGATGTAATAGAGGTTGAAGTCCTGCAACTCGTAGGGGCCGATTTTCTCCTCGGTGCGCTGCGCCGGTTTTTCATCCTCACCCACCGCTTCCGGCACCAATTCCGGCGAAATCTCCGTCTCTAGGATCGACCTGAGAATTTCAGACGCTTCCTCGCCAAACTGCCGCGTCTCTGCCACCCAACGAATCAAATATTGAATCAGCGTCTTTGGCACCGAACCATTCACATTGTAGTGCGACATATGATCGCCCACCCCGTAGGTCGCCCAGCCCAACGCCAGTTCACTCAAGTCTCCTGTGCCCAAAACCAACCCATTGTGATAGTTCGCCAGGCGGAAAAGATGCGAAGTCCGTTCACCTGCCTGCACATTCTCAAAGGTGACATCATAGACCGGCTCGCCATTGGCAAAAGGATGGCCGATATCGCGCAGCATCTGCAAACAAGAGGGACGAATATCAATCTCCTGCCCATAAACACCCAGGGCAGCCATCAACCGGTGTGCATTCCGGTTGGTCGTCTGGCTCGTGGCAAAACCAGGCATCGTATAGGCCATGACATTGGTACGAGGCAGACCGAGGCGATCCATGGTGCGCGCCGCCACAATCAACGCCTGCGTAGAATCCAATCCGCCCGACACCCCGATGATGATCTTCTCGATTCCAGTCGCCTTCAAGCGTTTCATCAGCCCATGCACCTGGATGTTATAGACCTCATAACAGCGTTCATCCAGCCGCGCCGGGTCGCTTGGCACAAAGGGAAAACGATAGACAGCCTGGAGCAGCGGCACATCGCCCGTGGGGATTTGAAACTCAAAATCGATCGTACGCAGCTCACGCAGTTTCTCGCGGTGGTCGCCTACCACATCATGGAAGCTGCTCAAGCGCATGCGATCTTGCACAAGCTTCTCCAGGTCGATATCTGCCGCGATCACCTGTTCTTCCGCAGCAAAGCGCTCGGACTCTGCCAACATCGTGCCATTCTCGTAGATGAGCGCATGACCATCCCATGCCAGATCAGTCGTCGATTCACCTGGCCCTGCGGCAGAATAAAGATAAGCCGAAATACATTTTCCCGACTGTCCAGCACACAGGCTGCGCCGGTAATCGGCCTTACCCACCGTGATATTGCTCGCCGACAAATTTGCCAACACGGTCGCCCCCGCCAGTGCCGCATAGGTGCTGGGCGGGATCGGCGTCCACACATCTTCACAAATCTCGGTATGAATCGCAAAGTCTGGAACGTTGCTAGCACTGAAGATCAGATCGTTGCCAAAGGGAACCCGTTCCCCCAGAAACTCTACTTCACGCGCAAGGGCATCCCTGGCTGCGCTAAACTGTCGCTTCTCATAAAACTCCCGGTAGTTGGGCAGATAGCTCTTGGGCGCGATCCCCAACACGCGTCCCCGGTAGATGGCAACCGCGCAGTTAAATAGCCGCTGCTCGAATCGCAGCGGCGCACCCACCAGCAACACCGGCGTCAACGCGCGGCTAGCCGCAACGACCTCCCCGATCCCCGCAAGAGTAGCTTCCAACAACGCGTCTTGATGAAAAAGATCGTCGTTCGAATAGGCCGAAATGCCCAGTTCGGGAAAGAGCGTGACCGCTGCCTGCATCTCCGATGCTTGTATTGCCAGCGCCACGGTACGCGCACTGTTAAAGTTGGGATCGGCCACGCGCAGGTGCGGCACACAGACAGCCACACGCACAAATCCATGCGAATAAAGTGAAAAAAAAGGATGGCTCATTGCGGTGATTGAATCTCTTGTTCAGTTCTACTTACCCTGTTTACGCCGATACCATTCAGTTCATTGTAGCCACGGAGTTACCGTTCGGCAAAAGCACCAGGGCAGACGACTACCCCTGATAGTAATCTGCCCTGGTATATTCGGCGAGCGGATGGTGCTAGTTGTTACTGATTGCTGCAATCATGCCCACAATGACAAACGCAAAACAGAAGGCAAGAATGAGAACGATAGCCAATGGAATCAGAACAACCGCCAGCGCCCTGCCGTTCGACAAACCGTAGTTCACCTTGACTGCAAAATAGCTTTCAACGTATGTATAAATCCAGATGAGCAACGAAACGCAACCACCCAAAAACGGAATGAGTGCAAAGATCGAGCTAGCGATTTGCAGCGGCGCTTGATACGTGGACGCCAAATAGGCAAACTTGTTATACTCCCCCTGCCCGCCCAGCAATTTGGCAATGAGATGAGTGATGAACGTGCCAATCAGGAAGAATACCGGCACTGTAATAATGGCGGCCAAACCTGCACTCCCAGTCATCATCCCCAACATCGGCCCCATCTGCGCCTGAACCTCTGGAGGCAAATCCATCTGCGAGAGCATTGCAGCCGCCGATCCAGCCCCAATGACGGATGCAAAGAAGCCAAAAACAGCCGCCACTACACCCGCAATTACCATCCAGATCAGCGCCGTCTGCAATGTCCCATTAGGGTTTAGTTTCTCCTGCTCAAATACGGGTTCGCCTGGCTGCGTCAGAACACGCCGCCAAGTCTCAATCATCCCTGCGAAGTCCATGGTCTTACCTCCTTGCTGAGTGGCTCTAGAAACAAAAGTATGCAGTTCACCTAACCGCTGCGAATAGTATACCCTAGTATACCCTTCACCGGAGGTTTATGCGAACAACGTTTCAAACTCCCCGTGTAATTCACAAAATTTAGCGCAACTTGCCCCGCGCCGCTACATCCCAGACGGTTTCTACCACACCCTCGCGCACGCCATAGAGCGTATCGTGCAGAAAGACCGTGGCATCACCATACCCCGGCATCAGATCAAAGGTTGTGCCGACCTTGAGCCAATCGTTGGCGCCATCCTTGTTCTCGCCTAGCGTAACAATGCCGTGCTCGGCCGATAATACGACGCTTTTCGCGTCAAACGAGGTCGGTTTGGGACTGGCAAAGCCTCGCGTATGCGTCTTGAAACCCGTGTCGCAGATCAAGCGATCCGGCGCAGGACGGCTAGTGACGCGTGCGCGCAGAAAGAGAGAGGGCTCCAACGCCAATCCCCATCCCTGATAGGTCTGGTCACAGAAGATTGCCCCTCCAGCCTGCACCTCGGTCATGCCCGGTATTTTCGCCGTGTACATGTAGGTGCCGCTGCCTCCGCCACTCACAATCTCTATTGCAATCCCGGCATTGCGGCACAGCTCCGCACTGCTCAATAACTGTCCAATGCTCTCTTCGATCCCTGCCTTCTTGTCTGCTTCGTCCGTATGCCCCAGATGATGACCCTCCCAGGTCATCAAGCCGCGCAGTTTGACTCCAGGTGTCTGCTCAATTACCTTCGCCAGCGCCAGCACAGGCTCTCCCGGCAAAACACCTGCACGATGCATGCCCGTATCCAACTCAATGAGTAAGCCAACCTCGACCCCTATCGCTGAAGCTGCTTGGCCAATTTCGGTCACATTTTCAACGCTGTCCACAGCCGATTTGACATCAGCATGGCGCTGCAGCGCGGCCAGTCGCGCCACTTTTTGTGGCCCCACCACTTGGTTCGCCACCAGAATATCGCCAATACCAGCCGCGGCCATCACCTCAGCCTCGCCCAACTTGCCACAGGTCACGCCAATTGCCCCCGCACGCACTAATTTATGGGCAATCGCGGGCACCTTGATTCCTTTGACATGGGGCCGCCACGAGACACCCAGCCCCGCCAACTCTTCTGCCACACACTGAATGTTACGCTCCAGCCGCCCCAGGTCCACCCACAGCGCCGGGGTATCCAATTCCTCAATGCGAAGACCGATCTCTGTCATATGCTGCCACCACCCTATCTATCAATGCCTGTCAAAACGGCGCAAAAATCATAATTGTAATGATGCATGACCACTACCGCAATCAATCAGAGTGCAATCAAGGATCAATCAAACCAGAAAGGATTGGTCCAGGCCCGTTCCCCGTGAACATCGCGCACAGTGATACGTCCGTAAGGGCTTCTAAACTTGCTAATATCGAGTACGGTCTCGATCATGCCATTCCCATAGGCAGCCACGGAAGATGAACCTTTCCCCGTGACGAAGATCTCATCCGCCGGTGAACAGCGCACCACAATTTTATCTCCAGCGCGCACCTCCACATCCATGATCTGTGGCCCGGTGCTAGAGTAGAAGTGACCAGCCTTTAATGCCGCGAGTATTACCTCAGGCCTGTTTTCCTCAGCCTTTACATGCACCCACCCGCGCAGAAAGTCATGCCGATCCTTGACCCCATGAAAATCGTCCGCGGCATAGGTTAGATAGCGATGGCCCCGCCCCAGCATCGTATCGGCAAGATGCCAGCTTTCGGCACGATCATTGTGATCAATCGCCACACCATTGAAGATCTCAATGGCATCGACTGGCCCCAATGCCTCCAGGTCGCGTTCAGTTAAGCAATACCATGCCGGATGCGCCGCGGCCACAAATGCACCAGTGGCAAGCGCGCGCGCCGCCAGTTCCACAATCGTCTCACCCTCGCGCGGCTTCGCAAAGTCAAGCGGCAGCCCCACGCCCACAAGATGCCAGATCCCGCCCATCTCAATCTCGCCGGCATGAAGCTCTGCACCAATCAGCGTAGTAAAACTCCCATTGCGACAGGGCCGGCTGTCCGCCATGGGAAAGTTATAGTGGGGCAAAAAATGGTCGGTAACGCTAATAAAATCATAGCCCGCTTGTTCGTAAAGGCGGCAAACCTCCTCAACAGTGTAGCCCCCATCCGAAAGCGTAGAATGGCCGTGAATATTTCCCCGCAAAAAGCGCCCAGGCAGGGCAAATGGTAACTTATCCATGCACTTCTCTTTCTATTATTCCCCAAGGAACTGTTGCGTAGTGTCATTCCCACCAAAGGGTTCCTGGTCTTTGATGAGGAATTCCCTCTCTCCGCTGACACGTCCAAAAAGGAGATTCCTCCCTACGGTCGGAATGACAGGTACTAATTTTCATTTTTCAAACCATTCCCTTAGGCAGCCACTTTAGCAAATGACCCTGCCGACCGGAATAGCCGTATCCAATTGCCGTGCATAATCGCAGCAACATCAGCATCCGCATAACCTCGTGCCGACAACATGCCCGGAATGCGCTGCAAATCGACAATGGTGTCCAGGTCGCCCGGCGACTGCTCTCGCCCATAGCCACCGTCAAGGTCCGTACCAATGCCCACATGGCGACAATTACCCGCCAACTGGCAGATATGATCAATATGATCTACCACGCTCGACAGCGGCACTTGGGTGCTGCTCGTTTGGCCGACCACCCAGCCCGGATACAGCATCCAATCGTCCAGCGCCACGCCGATGACCCCGTCGCGCGCAAAGATTGCCTTGAGCTGCTCATCACTAAATTGCCGTTGATGAGGCACCAGGGCGCGGCAGTTGTTGTGGCTTGCCAACACCAGTCCCTCGTAATACTCCAGGGCCTCCCAAAACGACTGGTCAGAGCAGTGGGTCAGATCTAGCACGACACCCAAGCGCTGCATCTCCGGCAGCAACTGGCGACCAATATCGGTCAGCCCCAACTCTGTGCCGGTTCCCCCTGCATAGCGCCCCGGCCCATAATGCGTCGGCCCCAACAGCCGCAACCCGGCATCGACCCACTCTTCAAGCTGATCGGGCTCCAAGATAGGGTCTGCTCCCTCCATACTGATCACGAAGCCCAAGGGCGGCGTCTCCTCGATCAGCGTTTCATGTGCCGCGTCCCACGCCTCCCATTCCGCCACATGCGCGTCTATCGCCGCCACATCCTCCAAAATACGCACATGACCCTGTCGCTCCAGCGCCCGGTAATAGGCCAACTGTCCTTGTGCCGCGCCATAAGCTTGGGCCGTGGAAGAATAGTCAATGTGGGGTGCGGGCCGCCCGGTCGAGCGTGCAATCAACGTCGCCACCGACAGAAAGATGCGACCTCGGCGCATCTCTGGATAGGCAACAGTCCCCACAGCGCGCCCTTTACCCTGCACATACTGCTCTAGGGTACGAATTGTATAGGCCGACTTTAACAGATCTCGGTTCCACTGTAGCGCGTTCATGGATAAATCCAGGTGCGCATCAATAATCAGCATTGCCTCTTCTCTCCTATAAATACCGTGATAGATACCGTGGAACAGCACTCATGGTACGAAGAAATGAATCACACTGCGCCCGCTCACCAGTTCCAGTCCGGTGACCAACAGCATGGCATAGATAATATAGGTGAACCAACGATCACTAAAGCGCCGGTTGAGCCAAACACCCAACTGCACCCCCAAGAAGGTCAACGGCGCAAGGATCAAAATCGTGCTGATGTTGCCCACCCGCAGCAACCCCAATGCCCCATACGGAACAAGCTTCACCAAATTCAGGATAAAGAAGAAAATAACGTTGGTCCCGACAAAAAGCTGGCGGGGGAGTTGTTGGGGCAAGAGATAGATCGTCGCCGGGGGGCCACCGGCGTGGGCCAATGTTGAGGTAAACCCTGCCGCGCCCCCCAACAGCACACCTGCCAGCGCGGACGGCTTGCTTTTGAGCAGCGCGCCCAACATGAAGGAGCGCGCCACTTGATAAGCGACAAAAAGCAGTGAGATAGCACCCAAGACCACCTTGAGTGTGCGCTCATTGTCACTAAAATAGCCAAAGAAGAAAGCGCCCAATGCGATTCCGACGATAGCACCCGGAATCATCAGCGTAAGGCTACGACGGTCATAGACATTCCAATAGTGACGCAGCGAGAAGAGGTCAGCCACAATCAGAATGGGCAACAGGATCGCCGCCGCGTCTGCCACAGAAATTGTCAGCGCCAATAAGGGTGTGGCGATGGCTGCCACCCCGCCCCCAAAGCCTGCCTTGGAGACCCCGATCAGGATCATAGCAAAGACTGCCGTCACCCAAAACATTGTGGGGTAGTCTGGTAACGTCACACAGAAGCTTTCTAGATTTCGTTATCGCAATTGAGATAGCGCCCCTTTTTGTGGCTGGCGCAGGGTACTACGCTGTTGCCGGCAGCATCTGGGTGATGCTGCTTCGCATTGTATTACCGACTGTCATGTTGATCCAAACTGGATGATAGGCACAGTGACCAACTTTCATATGCGTTCCCTACTGAGGTACACTGAATTCCACACCGCATTGATCGCTACGTGCCCAAATCACGCCCGCACTTGTGAAAGGACCGATATGCTTCGGCACCAATTTCGTCAAACACTAGATGAGCTGCGTGATCAAATTATCACAATGGGCAGCCACGTCCGCGAACAACTGCGCTTGGCACTGCTCGCACTGGAAACCCTGGACACCGACATGGCGAAGCAGGTCAGCGCCCATGACCGCGAGGTCAACCGTCTGCGCTTCGAAATCGAAGAACGCTGTTTTGTCCTCATCGCTACTGAAGCACCCGCGGCCCGTGACCTGCGACTTATCTTTGCTGCCGCCAACATGATCGTGGACTTGGAGAGGATGGGCGATCAGGCGAAGGGTCTTGCTAAGGCGACGCGCAAACTCAAAAAAGACCCGACTATCGTGCGGCCTGCGGAGCTTCAACAGATGGGAGCATTGGTCGGGGCCATGCTAGATGACGCGCTGCATGCCTATGCTGACGGCAACCTAGAGCTTTCCCGCCAAATTTCTGCACGCGACGTAGAGGTTGACGCCCTCTTCTCTAAGGTCTTTAGGCAAATTACACTGATGTTGGCCGAGGCTGGCGATCCCGACCGCGTGCGCATTATCTATAACCTTCTGCGCGCAGCGCGCGAAATCGAGCGCTTTGGCGACCTCGTCAGCAATTTTTCCGAGCGCAGCATCTATCTCATCACAGGCGAAATGCCTTACGAGGCGCGCAAACAGCCCACTCCTCCCCCGCTCTCTAGCTAACGCGGAGTTGCCGCCAACACACCCTCCAGCACATCCATGCCACGCGCCACCAGCGCATGATCGGCCTGCGTACCCATATGACCAATCCGAAAGACCTTGTCCGCCAATGGGCCATAGCTCCCGCCTACGACCATTCCCTCCGCGCGCAACTTCCGGTCAAGCGTAGGCCAATCTAGGCCAGTGGGTATCTTCGCAGCCGTTACCGTTGGCGCTGAAATCTCCTCGCGCTTTGGCAATAATTCTATCCCCATCGCATGCAGCCTTTCACGGCAAAAGTGCGCCACCTCCGCATGGCGTCGATAGGCCGCATCCAGCCCTTCAGCCATGAGCATGTCGAGTGACACCTTCAGCCCTGCCAGGGCATGCCAGTTATGCGTATAGGGCATGTACTGCTCATCAATGGCCCGCTTCCACGGAGCCAACGCATCATAGCCCACATACCCCGTCGCCTCAATCGCCTCCCATGCGCGCGAGCTGATCGATACCATCGATAGATCGGGCATCAAACTCAATGCCTTTTGGCTGCCAAGCAACCCCAAATCGATCTTCCATTCGTCTACCAACACCGGCGTCCCTCCGGCGCTCGCCACAAAATCTACATAATAGAGCGCGTTGATCTCGGCACAAATCGCGCCAATCTCCGCCAGCGGGTTGAGTGTGCCGCTCGGTGTTTCACAATGCACCATTGTCACCAAACGCGGGCGGAAACGTTTGGCGGCGGCGCGCACCTGCTCCACATCCGCAATATCATCATAGCCAAAACCAACCGTCTCCACCTCAGCACCCAATTGACGTGCCATATCTGCAAAGCCATAGCCAAAGACACCGGTCGCCACCGCCAAGACTTTATCTCCAGGTCGGATCACACTTTTCATCGCCCCCCACAATGCCAGCATCCCCTCGCCACAAAGGATGGGAATGTCGTTCTTCGTGGCAAGCAGCGTCTTTAGCCCCTGTTCACATCGCCGGTAAAGATCAAAGAAATCACTCTCCATATCACTGCTGCCATAATTGGATTGATAGGCAGCCAACACCTCAGTAGAAATCGCTACCGGGCCAGGTACCAACGGAATTTTATAGCTTTCCATACACTCATCCTTGCAGTCATATCCCCGGCAATCCGGGGCTATTGGGCTAACCTGTTTGACAATCTGGTTTCATCAGGTTTCAATACACGCTTTGGTACACTCACTTTGCGCGCCATGAGCGTACGGCCACAATCAATCGCGGCTCTCCCTCTGGCAATTGCAGCCAAGATTCTGGATATGATGCCTATGGACGCCATTTTACCCGTCATCCACTCCACAACCAAACTCTTCCTCTCCGGCCCCTTTGGCTGCGGCAAGACCGAACTCGCCGTACAGCGCCTACAATGGCTGCTCACGCGTGAGCGAGTACGCGGTGACGACATTCTCATCCTAGTCCCCCAGCGCGTCGTGGGCCAGCCCTACCAGCGAGCGTTGCGCGGCACGGGCATACCCGCCGGCTCCCCCCCGCGCATCACCACCGTCGCCGGTCTCGCCCGTGATGCCGTGGGCCTCTATTGGCCCCTGCTCAGCGCCACCGCCGGTTTCGCCGATCCACGCAAAGAGCCAACTTTTCTAAACTTTGAAACCGCTCAGTTCCATATGGAGGGGTTAGTACGCAACGCTATCGACAACAGTGAATTTGATGCGCTTCGTGTCCAAAAGAACCGCATCATCATTCAAATTCTCGAAAACCTGAACATGACTGCCCTCCACGGATTCAGCATCGACGAGACCTATGCCCGCCTAGAGCTATCGGTTCCCCTCGGCGAAACGCGCACCGGGCAAATCAATGCGCTCCGTTCTGCGCGGGCCATCAGTCATAAGTTCCGTGCCTTGTGTCTGGCAGAATCGCTCATCGACTTTAGCCTCATGATCGACCTGTTCTATCGTCATGCGCTCAATAACGAGTGGAGCCGTACCCACCTTTTTCGCTCGCACCGGCATATCATTTTTGAGAATGTCGAAGAAGCAAACGCCGTGGCCCATGACCTCGTTGCCGCCTGGATGCCCCACCTGGATAGCGCCTTGATTGTCATGGATGAGGACGCAGGCTACCGCTCCATGTTGGGAGCTGATCCAACCTACGCCCAACGGCTGGCAGATATTTGCGCTCAGAGCATCCGTCTAGCCGAATCCCCTACCACCCCGCCCGCACTGCAAGCGACGGCACAGCGTGTAGAACAAGCCATTCGCGGGCGCAATCGCCCCACCGAGCCATCGCCAGCCGCGCAAGCTCTTACTGCGACGATACACGGCGACCAGGCCCATGCCTTCCGTCTTCCCGAAAGCGGCTTTCGCTTCTATCCGCAAATGATCCGTTGGGTCGTGGATCAAGTGGCACGGCTCATTCAAGTGGAAGGCGTCTCCCCTGGTCAAATTGCGATTGTCGCCCCCTATGTCAGCGATGCCTTACGCTTTAGCATCCAAAACGGGTTAGCAGAGCGCGGAATTTCGTCCTCGTCCCATCGCCCCAGCCGTGCGCTCGAAGATGAACCAGCCGTCCGCTGCTTGTTGACATTAGCCGCGCTGGGCCATCCCGATTGGGCCATTCGCCCACCTGCTGCCGATGTCGCGCACGCCATCGCCGTAAGCATAGCCAGCCTCGACCCGATCCGCGCGACCTTGTTAAGCAACATCGTCTTTCCACCGCGCCGCTCGCTCATTGAATTGACCAGCTTCAGCGACATCACGCCCGCCATGCAAGAGCGCATTACCTATGTGGCGGGAGAAGCCTATGATCGCCTGCGCGACTGGCTCTATGCGTATAGGAGCAGCGGCGAACAGCTTCCGCTCGACCAATTCTTTGCCCGCCTCTTTGGCGAAGTCTTGAGCCAACCGGGCTTTGGCTTCCACGAAGATTACGATGCCGCACGCGTCGCCAACCAGCTCGTCCAATCCGCGCGCAACTTCCGGTGGGCCCTCGAAGAAGCCGAAGGGGCCGCAGCCGCGCTCAACCCTGGCCTCGCTGTCCGTGTAGGTAGAAGTTATCTCGAATTAATCAACAGCGGTACAGTCGGTGCGCTCTATGTCCCCGGCTGGCAAGTACCCGAAGATGCAGTCTTTCTTGCACCGGCCTACAGCTTTCTCATGCGTAACCGTACTGTTGATGTACAGTTCTGGCTCGACATCGGCTCAACCGGCTGGTGGGAACGGCTCTATCAACCACTCACCCATCCCTATGTGCTCTCGCGCAGTTGGCCCGAAAACCAGCCGTGGACTGATTTTGACGAGTTTCAAACGCGCCAAGAGACCATGCGCAGGCTCCTGCTCGGACTCATCCGGCGCACACGGCAGGAAATCTATTTAGGCATCAGCGATATTGGCGAAAGCGGCATGGAACAACGCGGCCCACTTTTAAGCCTTGTCAACCAACTTTTGGTAAGTGAATCATAGAGAACGCGCTTGCCGATCTTCGTGTGAACGACAACGTCTCAGCCCCATCACAACGAAAGTCCTGGGCAACAGGCGTCGCACCAGGACTTTCAGTAGACGCTTCCGAGGAGGGGTTCATAGGCGTCTAAACAACAGCGCAACTATAATATAAATGCGTCACATTAATCTGGAATTAAACGAGAATTAAACGAGCCTAAGACTCGAGAGCGGCGGTTCATAGCTTACCAAGTTTTGCTCTCTGCCCATTCGCTTGTATACTCCACTACATGACCTCGAATGTCCGCCGCTTCCAGAATCAGTGCCAGCAGATCTACCGTCTTCGCCAACCGCTCGCAGCCACATTGTTGGCGCTGGCCTTAAGTCTCACACTCGCGGCTCCGGCGCAGGCGTCCGACCCGTGCAATTCACCCAACGTCATCCCGCAGCCGGTCTGCGATATGGAGAATCCTGTCGGCAGCCCGCCAAACCAACTACCCAGCGGTTGGAGTCCATTCGTCTTGTCAGGTGATGTTGCGTATATTGTCGAGACATCGGCGGGCAGCGCCCACAGCTTTTTTGGCCCGCCAACCCTCAAAATGCACAACAGTGGCGGCACTTTCAAAGCGGGTATCTTTACACAAGTACAAGTATCGCCAGGCGCGGGCTATCGTGCCAGTATCTCGTGGGGCGCACCCAATGCACCCGATCAATTTGGTCGCCAACTCGGCATCGACCCAACGGGTGGCACGGATCCCAGCAGCCCCAATGTCGTCTGGGGGCCAATGCACTGGGGCGATGGCCGCGTCCTCAATTATCCACCACCCGACGTCAACATCGACGTCAGGGCACGCGCCGCCACAGACACCGTCACGGTCTTTTTCTTAGTCGATCACCCAGCAAGCACGGGTGACAATTTTATCTTTATCGACGCAATCGCGCTTCTCCCAGACGAAAGCGCGCCAGCAGTCGCCGTCGAAATTCCCCCAACACCCGAAGCACCTACAGCAGAGCCGCCCACGGCCACGCCAGAAGCAGTAGTCGTTGAACAGGCAGCCGCGGCAATGGTCGCCGCACCGCCTGTGCTACCCACAAATACCCCACTGCCCACAGACACACCAACCGCAACACCTTCGCCAACCCCAGAGCCAACCGCGACACCGACCGTCACCCCCACACCGTCACCAACGCCTTCGCCGACCCCAACAGCCACCTGGACGCCCTGGCCCACTGTCACTCCTGCACAAGCCAGCACGTTCCCCAGCGACGCGCAGACCCAACTCATCCAGATCGCCGAACGCAACGGGCCAAATGGCCTGCTTGCGGTGGGGTTGCTCAGTTTTTCCGGCGCCGGGATTTTCGGTGGTTCACTCCTCTGGCTCCGTCGCCGTCGCTAAATTCTCTCCATCGGCAGGATTCTGCCCCTCATTCACCGGCCCATCCTCATCGGCCAACAGCAAGACGATCTCGCCAAAGGTAGCATCCTGCCGCGCCACCACTTCGCGCTGCTTAATCAACTCCAACACCGCCAGAAACGTGACGATAATCTCAAGCCGCGAACTACTTTCGTCCAGCAGGCCCGCAAAGGAAAGTGGGAGCATTGGCTGAGCCGACTTGCGCGCCTCTGCCAGCAGGCTACGCACGCTCTCGATTCGCTCTGCCACAGTTACCGTATAGGAATGTACCTTCGGGGGTGGCGGCAAGACAGGAATTCGTGCCAAAGCACGCTGTAGCGCCTTCTGCAAGAGCGTCGCATCCAACTCGCCAAACTCCGGCGGCTTCTGCGTCAATTCGCCCAGGTCAACCGTCGTCGGAGGCCGCACAAAGAGGCGCGAACCTTCATCCTGGCGGCTGCGCAGCTCTGTTGCAGCGCGCTTAAACTGGCGGTACTCCAACAGGTGACGCACGAGGTTGTCACCCGTATCCTCCTCATCCTCCTCGCCCGTGGCAGGCTTAGGCAGCAAGCGTGTTGATTTGATATAGAGCAGCCGCGAGGCCACCACCAAGAAATCAGCCAGCGCACCAGGGGCAACTTCGACGAGTTGGTCAATTGTCTTGAGGTATTGGTCAGTGACGGCAACCAAGCTGATCTCGTTGATATCGAGCTTTTCCTGCTCAATCAAGTGCAGCAGCAGGTCTAGCGGCCCTTCAAAAAGCGGCAACGAGACAGCATAGGCAGCGCCCAGCCCCTGATGGGGACTGGTCACTCCCGTAATCCCCGCAGCGCCACCGGGCTGATAGCCAGAACTCGTAGAAGGATTTGCCATAGTCACAAGCCAGAGCTTACGTCACCCTGAGCAAAGGATCTCCTTTCCTACCCTCTATATCTCCCTCTGCGCCCCAGCGCCTCCGGGCGAGGAATCCTCTGCTCCCTCTCTTCTCAAAAATCAACATCAAAATTGCGGAAGCGTCGCCCCAAGTTCGCCAACTCCGACAACATGCGGCTGGTCTCCTCCTCATCGCGCCCTGCGATGCGCTCGACCTTACAACCGCTATTTTGCAGCGCCTTTTCTTCCGCCGCGCTGATCCCCGCCTCACTCCCCACAATCGTCACATACTCAGCATTGCGCGCGTCGTTCAGGCTAAACCCAAGCGCCGGACGGAAGCGCACAATGTAGTTAATGGCATTGACCAAATCTTGGCGCGCCAGTGGCCCAGGATACGAACGCTGCCAAAAGAGCATATAATGGCGCACGCTCTTGACACCCACGCCCGCTTGGATCTGCTCAATCCGTTCAAAGAGCAGGTCACGCCAACGGTTCCCCAATGTCCACTCGCTTCCAGGGCATACAGTTGTGTTGTCTGGAAATTCTCGGTGTCCCCAAACGCGTGCCAACGGCACATTGAGATCCTGCATCAGCCATGCTGTAAGATGTGCCCCTGACCGCAATTGAGCCGATGTCGGAATCTTACCGTTCATAAAACTGCCTGCAAAGACAATCCCCACCGAATAGATATTGTGCCGGTGGACATGATACGAGGCCGTCTCCAGGAGATTGGTCTGGTCAATCGTACCGTCAGCGTGGATAAAGTAATGATACCCAATTCCGGGCCATGCCTCCTTGCCGCGGTTTGAATCGGGCGACACATGCATTTCGGCAATTCGGGTAGGGCTTACGCTGGGCGGCGTCGCCGTGTGATGAATCGCCAGGTGGGTGATCTGGCTCAACGGACGCCGCTCAAAGCGCAGCGTGGGATGCTTTGCCAACTGGTCAACAACGTTGCGAATCGCCGGTTGCGGGATGACATAGACCTTGTTATCCTGCTGTTCCGCGGCCTGGGTTTGCAGGCGCTGGTACTCCGTTTGTAGACGCGTCTTTTGCTCTTGCAGCAGTTGATTGCTGCGTTGGGCCACTTGAAGCTCATGTTCAATCTGCGCTAGTTTCACGCGCAGTTGTGTCTCCATTTCGCTTGGTTCGACCATGCCGCGCGTCCGGCGAACCGCGGCCAGGAGCATCTCGCGCCATCGTTGTCCGTCATTCCATTGATCACCCGGCGACGGCTGCGGCACAAACTCGCGCACTCCTTTGATCTGCTCAGTACGCAGATGGGGATAGCGTTCCATCAACCATGCAATCAGTCGCCCACCCGCATATAGCTGCTCATTGTTGGGAATGGCATCGGTAAAGTCCCCGGCAAAAGCGATCTGAATTCCCTTTGCCAGATACTCTTCGTCAACAGCCAAAGCCTGCTCCAACGGCTGTGTCTGGTATATTTCCCCTTTGGCATCCACCACAAAATCATAGAGAATACCGGGCCACTCCTGCCGCTGGCTTTGCGCGATTTCCTCCAAAGGTGTTGCCGGATCAACGCTCGTGTGGTGAATCACCAAGAAGCGCACATCTTGCGCGCTGCGCGGGCGATACTGTTCCGCATCCCGTGGCAGTTGCTCCACCCAATCGAAGATGCGAATCCCCCCAACCGTCTGCACCGATTGGGTCGCCATCTGCTGCTGCAACTCGACGACCTCAGCCTGCAAGCGCGAATGCAGCGTATCCAGCCGCAGCCGCGCATCCTCGGCGATCTTGAGTTGGCTTTGCAGTTCGTGGTTCTGCACGCGCGATTCTTCAAGTGCGTGGGTTAGCTCCTGTACCTTGCTGTTATCACCCGAACCACTAAAGGCCGCGAGATGCAACTGAACCTGGCGTGACAGAATGTTCTTCCAGGCCAATCCACGGTAAAAGCTATCACCAGGGCTTTCGCTCTTGGTGAGTTCGCTCATCCCCACAATGCTTTCTGGCGCCAGTCCCAAATTCTGCGCCAGCCATGCACACAGGCGTCCCGTCGCATCCAATTGTGCCAGCGCCGGAGCCGTTGCCGAAAAGTTGCCGGTCAAGCAGATATTGACACCCTGCTCCGACCACACTTGATCCGGCTGCGCCACCTCTTCCAGGTTCGTGACCTTAAAGACCTGTCCATTGCTATCCACCACAAAGTCATAGACGATGCCGGGATAGCCATACTGGATGTGGGTCTCGGCGATGCGATCCAAACTCAGCCGGGGATGCGCCCCCGTATGGCTGATCACAATATAGCGAATCTGGTTCAAACCGCGCCGCGCATAGGGCGTTCCGGCCCGTGGCAGGACGGTGGAAATATCGGAGAAGAGCGGCACCGGCAGCGACGACTGGTCGGAACCGTCCAGCTTCAGCTCGCGCCGCGGCGCTTCCACAGTCAACCAGCGCGTCAGCACCGGCGACCCCTGCTCCTTGAGCCAGGTCACTCCTTCATGGACAATATCCATTTCCAGTGTATAGTTGCCGGGCTGGTCTGGCAGGGCAATACGCACGTTGATCGTGACGGTTTCGCCCTCGGCGACCGTCTGTGGCACTTCTGTACGAAGATCCTTCTCTTCGCCCAACGACAAAATGCGGCGGTTGCGATAGTAGCGGTAGCCAAGCCGGAATGGATGTTCACCACCCGGTGTCCACGGAATCGCGCCATTGTTCTTGACCGTAATCGGCACAGTCACAATTTGCCCGGCATTCAAGCGGCTCGGAAAGCGGTCGTCCAGCCATTGCGCGCGATAGGGCGCAGTTCGCACCTGGCGATTTGTTTCACGCTCCTTTTCGCGCTCAGAGCGATCTCGCTCTTTCGGCGCAGGCGTCCGCTCAACAGGCTCTTGCCGGCTGCGATCCCGGCTAGTCGCTTCTTTTTCGACTTGTCCCTTGTCGGCGCGTTCTTTATTGGCGCGTTCTTTATCAGTATGTTCTTTTTCAGCGCGTTCTTTTTCGACGCGTTCTTTGGCGGCACGCTCTCTTTCCGCTTGTTCCCGTTCGGCGCGTGCCCTTGCTGCGGCTTCCTTTTCGCGCCGCCGCCTTTGGCGATTGGACTCTTTGGGGGACGTATCCGTCACCAAGACCGTTCCCTGCTCGCTCGCCTGGCCCAACTCACTGCCGCGCCAGCGGTAGTCATGCGCCAACGCCGCTCGGAAATCTTCCAACACGCCTGCTTTGCTCGCCAAATGCCAACGATCCAACAACGGCCAGCGGTAGAGCACCAGCGCGCGAATCTGCTGATTATGCGGCTGCATATTCCAGCCATGAATCTCCTCATAGGCCTTCTGCACCCAACCGCTGTTGACATCCAGCCACGGCTCACTCTGGTCGGTCTCGGTGATATAGACCGGCAGCGTCCGCATCGCTTCCGGCACAGCGCCCAGAAAGTCCGTGTAAGCGCGGAATTCCGCATGGTAATTCTGAAAAGGCGGAGCCAGCTTTTCTTCGCTGCCAATCAGTTCTGGATCGCCTCCATGCGTGTAGGTATGCAGCGCAATCCCATCGCATTGGTTCGGCCCCAACTGCTCCAGAATATCGCGGAAATACTGCACCCAATCGCCATTCGCATTCCCGGCATAGATCGTCTGCGAGTTCCACGGGGCAACAGCGCCCACCACAACCTGATCGTCGGCATGACCAGGCAGCCGGTGGATGGCATCGCGGCAGAGCTTATAACAGCGCGCATACATCTCTGGTGTGATCACCTCGCCGGGGCTAATCGTCGCCCCGCGCGTGGTGCGAATCTCCGTTGAATGATCGGGCAGTACGTTAAAGCGCGTGACCAGACCACGCCGTAGCGGATCCCCCGCTTCCGGCGTCGTCGCACGCGTCGAAGCATGGCGCGACCAATCCACCTGCACACCAGGTCGCTCCACGGCATAGTTCATCTCATTGCCAATGACCCAGATCTTACAGCCGCTGCTGGCCGCGACAAAGCTCGCCACCCGCCGCGCAAACTCCTCATAGAGACTGGAATGAGGAATCGTACCATCGGGTGGGAAACCATTGTTCAAACGGCAAATGATTCCAAACCCCTGGTCACTCCAACGGCCAAAGTCGACGCCACGTTTGTCTGCGGGATCATGGCCGATTGCTTCATTAAAGAGAATCCAGCCCTTCCGGCCCGCATCCAACATCAATTGTTCCCCTCCGGCCTCATGCAGGCCAAAGAGGTACTCTGTATCAAATAAAGGACGAGTCATTCGCGCCCCAATTATGCTCGTATGTACCCTGGCGCGTCATCAGCCATGCCCGGAGGGGACCGCAGTTCACTCTCCGGCCCCGGTATCTGCTGGGGGGCCTGCGGCCCAATGTCCATCATATAGGAAGGCCAAGCGACGTCGCGCGGATTCAAGTAGGGTAAAGGATCAGAAAAACCACCCCAGCCGTCCGTACGGGTGAAGGGGTGGATGCGAATGGCAAAGTGAAGATGTGGCCCGCTGCTGCTGCCTGTGTTGCCAGAGATACCGATGGTCTGGCCGCGTCCCACATGCTGTCCCATTTGCACACTCACACTGTTCAAATGGGCATAGATCGATTGACCCCATGAATGGGCCAAAAGGATAAAATGTCCATAGCCGGTGGGTTCATATCCAACATGTACCACCTCACCAAGCTCGGTCGCCAAAACTGCAGTGCCAACCGGCGTGCCAAAGTCAATTCCATTATGTCCTGCCAGCGGCACCCCTTCATAAGAATAACGCGAATAGAACTGAGCGTTCTCACCCCAAAGTTGGGTAATGATATGCTGTCCACTAAACGGTGTGGCGATGAACAGCCCCTTTTGAAGATTCGGAATATCCGTCCCCTGCAACTTAGGCGCACGTCCAACCAGTGTCGCACCATTCGTTGCGCCCTGTGCCACCCAGCCATTCACCTTGCCGAGCTTTATCACGCCGGAGACTCGCCACCAGGCAATGTTATCCGCCTGGCGCGGCCCTTCTTGCAAATACAGCGTCGTATGAGGGGCGAATTCGCCAAGCACATCATCATCGGGCTTTGCCAGAAAGCCCGGCGTCCGCCGCACTCGTACCGGGCTCGACCCGACAACTGCCAGGTCGCTCACAGTAAAGGGCGTCCGATCTTCCGCCGTCCACGCATCCAGCAAGGGCACGCCACCCGGCGCACTCTCCGCCATCCAACCACGCACACCCTTGCCGGTAATCTCCTGGGTTTCAACCTCCCACCACGTCAGTTCATCCAACGCTTTCGGCCCAGAGAGGATTACGGCAAGAGTCCCCTGCCAAATGTCCGCAATGACATCGTCGCCCGGCTTGTTCATATAGCCAGGCGTACGGCGCAACCGCACAAAAGCTACCGTCATCGCCCGATCACCAGGCTTGAAGCGCGCCCCGGGTACGGGTGGGCTTGTCGGCGGCGCTGTCTCATCCACTCGCTCCAGCAGTGGCGCACCCGTGGGCGAATTTTCAGCCATCCACCCAATCGCGCCGCCACCATCCACAGCAGCCAGCCACCAAACCAATCCATCGACAATCTGCGGCCCTTCTCCCAGCCGCAGCACCATGCCCAACGCCACCTCTTGCACAACATCACCGGCAGGCTTATTGAGATGCCCAGCCGACCGGCGCGCATTGACGATGGTGGTCGTACGCACCCGCTGGCCGCGCTGAAAACGCGCCGCAACCGGTGGTTTGGACGGTTCGGCGGGCGGCGATGGTGTCGTTGGCGGCGAAGTGGGCGGTGCTTCCGGCGCAATCAACTCGACAAGTGCCGCGCCATCCGGTCCAAATTGTGCAATCCACCCCACAACAGGCGGCTGTGTCCCAACCACCTGTACCCGCCACCAGATCAACCCATCGCCCTGCGCGCTGCCGTCTTCAGCCACAACCACCTGCTGATCCGGCTTCAACTCGACCAATCGATCTTGCGCGCCTTTGCCTACATAACCGGGCGTACGTCGCAGGTTCACATAGCCCAACACCCGTAACCGGCTGCCCTTGCGATAGGCGGCAGGCTGCGGCTGGCCTATGTCCCAGCGATAATTCGTCGCCAAAGCGGCTCGGAAGTCGGCAATGACCCCTTGTTTGCCGTCAATATACCAACGATCAAACTTGGGCCAGCGATAGAGCGCCAACGACCGAATTTTTTGCGTACCCGGACGCCGGTTCCAATCATCTATCTCCCGATACGCCGCCTGCACCCATCCCGTATTCGCATCCACCCACGGTTCAACCTGGTCAGTCTCCGTAATGTAGACGGGCAGGTGGCGCATGGAGATGGGCGTCGCCTGCAAGAAATCCTGGTATGCCCGGAAGTAAAAACGCCGGTCGTTAAAAGGCGCGTTCATGCGCGCCTCACTGGTAATCGTATTCAGCCCTGCACCATGCGTATAGGTGTGCAGCGTGAAACCATCACAATGATCCGGCCCCAGCAATTCCAAGACATCCTGAAGGTAGCGTACCCAGTCGCCCCGTTCATTCCCCGGATAGCGCGTCTGGTTATTCCACGGAGCAGGCGCGGCAACCAACACCAGGTCTTGCTCATGCCCCGGCAGGCGATGGATCGCATCGCGACAGAGCCGGTAGCACTGCGCGTAGAGCTGCGGTGTGATCACTTCGCCCGCATGTGACGCCCGCGCGGATGTCCCCTGCGCCTTGATGTCCCCCGTCGCCAACAGAGCACTGAAGCGTTGCGGAAGCCCCCGCAGATACGGGTCATCTGTAGCCGGACTCGAATGTGCGTCCCCATTTCCATCCCGCGTGCCCGCAGAGCGCGGCGCGTTGTGCATAGCCTGTCGCAGCCATGCCATCGCTCGTTCCCACCACGCACTTCGCGCCCTCTGACCAGGGGCAACGGGCGCGGCTGCACTGCCAGGTTCGGCGTGCGGCACACTCCCCTGTCGCGAGAGCGCGGGGCGCTCAATCTCGTAATTGGTCTCGTTGCCGATAATCCAAGTACGACAGCCGGGGCTCGCAGCCACAAAACTGCCGCAGCGCTGCGCGAAATCGCCATAAAATCGGCTCAAAGGCAGCGTGCCTTCTGGATGATAGCCATTGTTGATACGGCAGATAATCCCAAAGCCGCGATTACTGTACGGACGAAAATCGCGCCCAGAACGATCACGCGGGTCATGGCCCACGGCTTCAGTAAAGACAAGCCATCCTGGCTTCTGGGCGGCGAGCATGATCTGCTCGCCACCGGGATCATGTAAACCATAAATCCACTGGCTCTCGAACGGATTAGACGCCATGTCGCAAGCCTTGCGCTGATGTGGGAGAAAGGGCGTGGTAGATCAACAGCCTAACCCAATAGCCCCAATAAGAAAAACGTCTATAAAAGATGCATTTTTCCAACTCAATGCTTTACCAAAAGCCGTCATCCTCGTTAAAGCCAAATTCCTCACAGATTTGCGCCACAACGTCCACAACCTGATCATGCGCCTTATTATTGGAGGCAACCAGGCCATTATGGGCGCGCACATCGCGCTTGTTATAGGTCAGGGGGTTGCCCCAACAATCTGTGATGCGCCCCCCCGCCGCCTCCAATAATGCATGCGGCGCGCAGAGATCCCACTCCTTGCAACCAGGGCTAGGGTGAACATAGAGGTCCGCCAATTGGCGGGCGATCAACCCCACTTTCAGCCCCACGCTGCCGCTCACCCGTTCGCTCGTAATACGCAGCGAGGCGCGAATCTTGTCCGTGATCTGCTGCCGGTGGCTGCGGCTGCTCACCAAGATCATGCGGTTCGTTTTATCGGTATCGCTCACATGCAGCGGAATTGTCTCCTCCGCCTCATAGAGCCATGCCCCGCGCCCCACAGTCCCGGCATAGAGCAAGCCACTCTCCGGCTGCATAACAACACCCAGGGTCGCACGTCCGCGTATGGCGAGCCCGATCATGATCGAGAATTCACCATTGCGTGCAATAAACTCCCGGGTGCCATCCAGCGGATCAATGATCCACACGCGCTCCTTATCCAGGCGTGACAGATCATCCTTCGATTCCTCGGACAACAACCCATCGTTGGGAAATGCCGCCTTCACGCGTGCAACGATGTGTTGATTGGCCGAACGATCCGCTTCCGTCACAGGCTCGTGGTCATTCTTATAGCGAACCTCTGATGAACCCACATAAAACGTATTTACAATTGTCGCTGCCTCGCGTGCCACCTTGCTGGCAAATTGCAGCTCGGCGGTCAGGTCGGTCACATCCACCGATTCATGCGTCATGTCACTTTGTCCCAACTTGTTATCTCAACTCGCGTTCGATACAGGCTGCCAGATAAGGCGGTACGATTGTAGCAACAGATGGAAGGCGCGGCAAGTTACTATATCGCTGCGCCAATTAACCGGGTACCCGCGTGCGTGTACAGCGAAACCCCACTTCAGGCGTGGCACTTCCAACAGCAACCTGCGTTTCTGCTCCGGCAGCTAAGGCGTCAGCCTCGCTTGCAAAGGAGCCGCCTTTGACCACCGCGTATTCATTCGGCGGCTCTGCCCCAGCTACAAGCGTCGCCGTCCACTCGGCCACATTTCCCGCCATGTCGGATGCGCCACTCAGACTATCACCCCCAGGACGGAAGGAACCCACAACAACCGTGTCCCTCAATCCCAACCTTGCACTGTTGGTACGCTGCGGATCAAATCGCTCTCCCCACGGAAAGCGAAAAGGCTGTCCCGTTGTGGGCGCAACGCTTGCCGCCCCTTGCCACTCCGCAGCAGAGGGCAGCCGTTTACCTCGCCACCGGCAATAGTCTGCGGCCATCCCCTGCGTAACGTTCACCACAGGATACCCATCAAAGGCCGGATCGGTAAAATAGTTGGCACGCGTGGCGCTCGCCGTTTGCACAGGCCACAGACATGCCCCCTGCTCGACACAGCTTCGGTACTCACGGTTCGTAACCTCAAAGCGGTCCATAAAGAACCCCTCTAACGGCGTTGGTTCTTGCGCCACGACTTGACCCTCTATCCGCACCAAAGGATAGGTCGCAGACGGCATCGCCACCATTTCCGCAGGCGTCATCGTGCGCCGCTGCTGCCAGATGACGAAGCCCAACATTGCAAACAGGAGCAGCAAGAACAGCACTTGTCGCAATGGACGCCTTGCTCTTGCACCGCGGGTTGCAGGTGCTGCCATAGGGCTGCGACCTTGAAGGATCCAGGGCAACATCTCCAAAGCAGACTGGGCACGCTGGCGCGCTTCACCGGTCAACAGGACGCGGCTGCGCTCAAGCTCGGCAACCAGTGCCGGCTGGATCTTTGCATCGCTTGCCAGGATGTCCGGCAAGTGTTCCGGCGCTAACGGGATTTCCCATTCGGTGAGTGCCTCAGCCAGAACCAGCGCGACCCGTTCTGCATCCGCCTGGTGTCGAAGCGCCGTTTGCACACCGCGATCATAGGCCAGCGCCGCGCGCAGCAGCAATGTCCGTTGGCTCTCAGAGACAGTCCCGCCCGCTTCCAGAAGCAGCAGACCATCTCGCAGCAGCGCAACCGGCGGCATCTCGTTCCGCGCCCACCACCGATCCAGCGCGCGATCAAGCTGCTCACGGATAGCTGCGCCTCTGCCCGTTGTAGAACGCTCCTGCGTCACCGCCTGCGATGGATGACTCTTTCGGGATGACGCAGTTCGATGCGCCTCTTGTCTCCGCTCCGATCCCCGCCTGCGCGATACATGCGAGGAACTGTCTGAGTGCCGCGGCGAAGTGGATGGCGAGCGACCCACATGCTCGTCGTTCACAAATTCCCAGGCAAACGTTGATCCGCCTTCATCCAAAGGCTCATCATCCGGGTTCGAGTTCAAGCGGTCATCCGGTCGCTTCATCATACGGCTATTGTACCCATCCGCGATACGTTCCGGCAAGCACCCATGATGCTATCGGCATCTACCAACACGAACTTTCGTACCAAACTTGACAGCCCCAACCCTCTCCCACTACACTTGCACACATGGCAAAAAAATCCCTTGGCTTTGTTGAATTAGAGTGGGTCTGCCCAACCTGCAACTCACGGAATCCGGGCAGCAGTCGCACCTGTCAAGGTTGCGGTTCCCCCCAACCCCCCGACGTCAAATTTGTGGCTCCTGGACAAGCAAATATCACGAAGGATGAGGAAGTCGCCCGGCAAGCAACTGCGGGGCCTGACATTCACTGCCCCTATTGTGACGCGCGTAATCCAGCAGGGGCCAAAGTCTGCAAACAGTGTGGCGGCGACTTAACACAAGCCGAGGCGCGCCCTGCGGGTGAGTTGGTCCGCAACTTTACCACGGCGGGGCCGGGTGTTGTGAAGTGTACAACCTGCGGCACAGAAAACCCTGCGAACCTACGCACCTGCAAGAATTGTGGCGCGCCGCTGCCCGTTGTAAAGCCCGCCCCCGCGCCAAAACCACAAGCTGCCGGGGGCAATTCATGCCTGCTCATCGGCATTGGTGTCGTGGTACTATTGGTCATTGGTGTATTCCTCTTTATGATGCTTGGTGGGGGCGGTGAACGTACTACGACCGTCGGTACTGTCGTCGATAGTCGCTGGGTACGCACGATCCAAATCATGGGGCTGCGCCCGAGAGAATATACAGGCTGGCTCGATGACATTCCTGCGGATGCGACCCTGGGCGCTTGTACCGATGAAGTACGCGCTGTCGTCCAAGAGCCGGTCGCCAACGCGCGTGAAGTCTGCGGAACGCCCTATGCCGTCGATCAAGGGACCGGCTTTGCAGAAGTCGTGCAAGATTGCGTCTACGAGGTTCTGGAACAGCAGTGCCGATATACGGTCAACGAGTGGCAGCCCGTTGACGTTGTGACCGAAGAAGGCTCAGGCTTCAATCCGACTTGGCCTTCCTTAACGGGGAGACAGCGAGAAGGCGAGCGCACAGAGCAGTATCAATGTGTCTTCACCGTTGGAGACACCACCTACGTCTATGAGACGCGTACCTTTGCCGAATACCAGCACTGTCTGCCCGGCTCAAGCTGGACATTGGAGACAAATGCTTCGGGCCGCGTGCTAAGCGCAGCGCCCGCAGAGTAGCGGCAGCCACGAAGCGGCCATTTCGAGCCAAAATAGATTGACCGCACCACTCAAGTTCGGGTATGATTCAACTCCTATGGAGTGCGGTTCAGCAACCGATGAACGCGTGGACCAACAGGCCACGCGTTTTGCTTTGTGCAATCATAGGCGTATCCATTCTTAAGGTTTTGTTGTCAAGGATCATAATCCTGATCATTACATGATCAGACCTAAATTATCGTAAAGTATTGCGGATGGGAGAAAAATCATGGCGAAGTTTCCACCTGTCGACCAACAGATGCAGATTCTAATGCGTGGTGTCGATTTTGGTGATCAGTTGACCTACACCAACATGGAACGCGAACTGCGCGAGCGGCTGCAAGAGAGCTATGAGAGTGGACGCCCGCTTAAGGTCTACTGTGGCTATGACCCCTCCTCCCCCGACCTCCATGTGGGCCACACGATCACGATGCGTAAACTGCGCCAGTTCCAAGAGCTAGGCCACGAAGTGACCTTTCTCATCGGCACCTTCACGGGCATCATTGGCGACCCCAGCGACCGCGAGAGTGCGCGCCGCCAGCAGACGCTCGATGAGGCTCTGGAAAAGGCCAAAACCTATGCCGACCAAGCCTGGATCGTCCTCGACAAAGAACAGACCCGAGTCCGCTATAATCACGAGTGGCTATCAGAGATGAACTTTGCCGAAGTCATCCGCCTCGCCAGCAATTTTACGGTCCAGCAGTTTCTAGCGCGAGAGAACTTTGCCAAGCGCCATGCACATAATGATCCCATCTGGCTGCATGAGTTTTTCTATGCGCTGATGCAAGGGTATGACGCGGTTGCACTCCAAACTGATGTGCAAGTCGGCGGCTCCGACCAACTCTTCAACCTGATGGCCGGGCGCAAGCTCATGGAGTCGTTCGGGATGAAGCCCCAAATTGTGTTGACATCGCAACTGCTGGTCGGCACCGATGGCGTTCAAAAAATGTCAAAGTCGCTGGGCAACTACATCGGCATCAGTGAGCCACCGGGCATCATCTTCACGAAAGTGCTCAATGTACCTGACAGCGCGATGCGCAGCTATGCGGAATTGGTCACGCGCTGGCCGGTCGCCCAGATCAATGAGTATTTTGCCGCGGTGGAATCGGGCGCGCTCGCCATGCGCGAGCTCAAGCACAAGTTGGCGTGGGAAATCGTCAGCATTTTCCACGGTGACGAAGCCGCCAACAGAGCCGCTGAAGATGCAGCCCGCATGCATCACGGGGAAGCCCCCAGCGATGCCCCGGCCTTTCGCCTCATTTCCTCGATCAACATCGTGGATTTGCTCGTTGCCGGCAAACTGGTCAACAGCAAAAGTGAAGGACGTAGATTGGTTGAACAGGGCGGTGTACGCGTTGAGGGAGAGGTTGTGAACGGTATTGACAAGGTGGTCGAACCAACACCCGGTCGTGACCGCACCTTACAGGCTGGAAAGCGGAAGTTTCTACGCCTAGAATCGCAGTAGACAAAAAAAAGAACTGCCGTCCATTGCGGTTCCCCCGATAGCGGCTAGGCCGCACCGCAATGAACGAACAGTTCATGGTGTTATAGTAGCATATGTTTTGGCGCTTGTAAAGTAGGCAAGTATTAAAGTTTTGATGACATTTTCTCATCATCTTCTTATCATTATCGATGCCCTACGAGTAGCGCCACGCTGGTAACTCCAGCGAAACCAATCCTTGCTTGCAGTGTTCTTAAAGGATAGAGAAAGACATATCTTTTGTGGAAAAGAACACTGATAAGAGACTGATATACTCCGCGGAGGAACGGATCATGGGATTATTCACAGGCAAAAAAGGCATCATCTTTGGTGTAGCCAACAAGAATTCTATCGCCTGGGGCATCTCTCAGGCTTTGCATGAGGAAGGTGCAGAGCTAGGATTTAGCTATGCGGGTGAGGTTCTGAAGAAGCGTGTCGAACCATTGGCCGAAAGCGTCGGCAGCAAGTTCGTCGCCGAATGCGATGTCACCAACGATGAAGCCGTCGACCACCTTTTTACCCAGGCCTCGGATCACTTTGGCACGCTCGATTTCTTAGTTCATGCAATTGCCTTTGCGCCCAGCGAAGAACTAAGCGGGCGCTTTAGCAACACCACGCGCAACGGCTTTCGCATCGCCCTTGATGTCAGTTGCTATAGCCTCATTGCCCTTGCCAAGCGCGCCATGCCGCTCATGCCCAAAGGCGGCAGTATCCTCACCTTGAGCTATTATGGGGCCGAAAAGGTGACGCCAAACTACAACGTCATGGGGGTTGCCAAAGCCGCACTGGAAGCAACCGTACGCTATCTGGCGTGGGATCTCGGGCCAGAGCGCATTCGTGTCAATGCCATCAGCGCCGGCCCAATCAAGACATTGGCATCTTCCGGCGTAAGCGGATTCCGCAAGAGCCTGAACTATGTCGGCGCAGTGGCGCCTTTGGGCAACGTAGGACAAGAAGATATCGGCGATGCAGCCCGCTTCCTCCTCGGTGACTGGTCCAAACAGATCACGGGAGAAGTGCTCTACGTCGATGGTGGCTATCACATCATGGGCGCGCCCGACACCGACCGCATGGAAAAGGCCGCTGCCCAATCTCAAGAATAACGCCCAACACCCTTCCCGGAAGCGGCCCAGCGGGTTCCCCGCTTCCGGGAAGGTCTTTCTCATATGGGTACGGACGCAATGGATTGCGTCCCTCCCGCTAGCATCTCCGTCCCATCACCCCCCAAGCTGCAACCGTCGCCACTTCTCCTGAAAACCAGCCCGCTCTAACACTTCAGGGTTCAGCACGCCCTTCTGCGGCTTGCGACCATAGGCCAAATCCACCATACCTTGACAGACAGCTTGCCCAATATCGCGAAAGAGTTCGTCTGTC
Organism: Caldilineaceae bacterium; assembly: GCA_020846635.1. Taxonomy (GTDB): domain Bacteria; phylum Chloroflexota; class Anaerolineae; order Caldilineales; family Caldilineaceae; genus QEUY01. The sequence goes on along the minus strand of JADLDO010000036.1, from coordinate 16,864 downwards.
CAGGCAATCGAGTGGGGAGCCAGCAGCATATTTTCCAGCTTCCCAAAGCGATGTGGCGACCGGATCGGCTCATCCACAAACGAGTCAATCGCCGCACCCGCAATTTGCCCGCTCTCTACTGCCTCGTAGAGCGCATCCTCATCCACAATTCCCCCGCGCGCTGTGTTAAGCAGGTACGCAGTAGGTTTCATCAGCCCCAATTCCCGCGCGCCAATCAGACCGCGGGTCTGTTCAGTCAGTGGGCAGTGCAGCGAGACAAAATCGGCGTTGGCAAGCAGTTCATCCAGGCTCACCAGCTTGACACCCAATCGAGCCGCAGTCGCCTCGTCCACAAAAGGATCAAAAGCCAATGGCTGCTTCATGCCAAAGATGCTGAGCAGCCGGATCGTTTCGCGCGCAATGCCGCCCAGCCCTACGCTACCAAAGGTACGATCGCGCAATTCCGACCCCATATAGCGTGTCCGCGCATCCCAATCACCTGCCCGCACCGCTCGATCTTTGGCGAGTGTGTGATGGTTCAAGGCAAGCATCCAGCCAACCGTCGCTTCCGCCACCGATCTGTCGACAGCGCCCGCGGTGATAAAGGCCAGCACATCAGCCTCTGTACAGGCATCCACATCAACATTTTCATAGCCAACGCCAAAGCGCCCAATCGCCAGCAGATTTTCTGCTTGCGCCAACGTCTCTCGCGTCACTCTCGGCGCGAGCACAATGACCGCGTTGGCATCCTTGATCTGCTCTGCGCCAATTTCGGAACGATTCTCCCCCAACGGGAAATAGGCCACCTGCGGATCGGCATCCAGCACCGAAAGCCCCATATCCTTAAACGGCATCTCGCCGGCTGCATTATAAAAGTCACCCGTCAGCGCGACACGAAAAGTACGTTGCACAGTCGTTGCCATTTTGCACCTCGACAATGGGCTAGCTATTCACAACTGTGAAAGCGGCTGAGATCGTAGAGTTGAGTCCGACGCTTTCCAGCGACTCTTGCAGCGTACGCATCAAGAGACCACCATCGATCCCCAGCCCCAACATGCGGAAGCCTTGCGCTTGTCGTTCAAGCAGGTTGGCGTTATTCGAGGCTAATAGGCCACAATGCTTTCCAGCGGCGCGAATGACATCCTTCGCCGCCAAAATCTGTTCAGCCACGCCCGGCCCTTCCCATTGTCCCGGATAGCCCGCGGTTGACGAAAAATCGGCGGGGCCAAAGAAAAAGAGTTCGACCCCCGGCACAGCAACCAACGCCTGGATGTTTTGCCCCCCCTGCACCGATTCAATAATGGGAACCACCAGCACATGATCGTCGGCTTCAGCCACATGCTCTGCCACAGCCTTGCCCCAACCAGTCGCGCGCTCTGCCCCAAAGCCGCGCAGCCCCTTAGGCGGGTAATGGCAATAGGCAACGGCGCGCTCCAACTGCTCGGTGGTCTCAATCCAGGGCACAACAACGCCATCAGCCCCAATATCCAGCACGCGCTTGATCAAACCGCCATTCAACTCGGTGATCCGCACCAGCACCACCGTATCGCTGCGAACTGCGGCGCGCACATGTTCAAGGATGTCGTGCCAATCCAAATGACCATGCTCCGCGTCAATCACAATCCAGTCAAGACCCAACGCAACACCCATCTCCGTAATGCTAGCCGACTCTAGCGTGACCCACAACCCATAGACAGACTTGCCGGCAGCCAATTTCTGACGCAATGCCTGTATAGCGCGACTCTTCATCAACGACCCCTTCCAGTTTTCAGTTAATAGTTGGCCCTGCTAAGGATACCGCATGCACGTACTTTTGCATAGGCAGGCGGGTTAGCCTGGTTTATTATTTTCAAATACTCATTCGCAGCCGGAGGATCGCGCCAGCGGAAGCTGTAAAGTATTGACCACCGAGCCGTCGGCTGTGACAAAGGCCCTGGCAACTGTCCGTTCAGCCTCTTGCTGCCACTGGTAGGCGATCAGGTCAACAGTAAGCGCCCCATGTTCGGGAGCGGGCACTTCTGCAAGCGGAAGCTTATAGGCATGGCTCGTAAGCAGGTCGGTGCGCGGCCTCTGCGCCACAAATTCCACATCCGCGCGACTGCGCGCCACTTCTGTATCACTCCCGTCCAAAATACGGGCGCTGAGGGTAAAGGGCCTCTCATACCATCCGATTGTGCGTAATATTACCTCGAGATGTGCTTCTCCTTCCTCGCACACAACACCTGCGCTAACACCCTGCACAGGCAGCAGCGTAACCTCTGGCGCAGCAGCATCAGCCATCACAGTTACCTCTGCCGTTGCGAGCAGTTGCTCCTGTCGTGATGAATATAATTGTGAATATAATTGTAACGTATAACTTCCCTCTACTGGAGGCACTGCAATTGGAACAGTCGCCACCGCGACAGGATCAACAAAGAATGGAGGCTGGTAACTTTTCTTGCTCACAAGCACACGTCCATCCCCGTTCCACCATTCGGCGCTTATGTCGCCCAACAGGCTGTTAGGCAGGATCGGCGTGGGACGATCACTCGTAAAAATCGCAGCCACGGACAGCCTGCCCCGCAACTGCGCTTGATCGGGAATGAAATAAGTCTGTTTCGGGAGTTCCGCTTGGAGGGATGAGAGATGCACTCCCCATACATCCCCCCACTGTCGAGTCTCCAACCCCTGCTCTCCAATTCCAGACTGAATCGATTGCCACTCTTCCAGAGAATAGCGCGCGGGGTAAAGCAAGACCCATTCCACCCCTAGTGCCCGTAAGAAAGTAACAACGCTTTCAGCGGGAAAGTGTGACACAAAGAGAAGCAAATCGCTATGGTGTGCCGGGAAGAAGCCGCTGTAACCAACCGGCGTCTTTTGCCAATGCAATATGCTCCCAAATTGGCTCTCCAGCCAGCGATCGGCCTCCCCCTCACCAAAGCGATAGACTGGCATCTCCAGGTAGACTGTCTCAGGCTGTGCGGCCAGCCATTCATAGGCTGTACGGCGATGCGCATCGATTGTGGGGACATAGAGGGCATCCGTCGGCACTGACAAAGCCTCTACCAAAATCAGCACAAGCACAGAGACTTGCAGCGCGCGCCAGCGCAGACGTGTAACCAAGTACGCCGAGGCAACCCCAAGACCGAGGAACACCATAACCGCGAAGCGACCGGGTGCGCGCAGCGCCTGAAAACCTGGCACCCACTCATGCACCCAGGCATAGGGCAAGCGTTGATCAAAATTCGGCTGCAAGCTCTGCATCTGTGGAAAGGGGCCGAGTGATAGAACGAAAAAGAACGCGATCCCCAGCAGCAAAAACAGAGGATAACGTAGCGCACCACCCCCTATACCATGCAGGGCAGATCTTTTTCCGATTGCAGATGAATCCAGAAACCACAGAGACAGGCCGGATGCCGCCACCACGAGCAGGAACAGACCAGGGAAAAGAGCATCAAGGGAATAAAAGCCCAGTGTAGGGAGTTCATTTCCAATTAACCCACCATAGAGAAGATTGTGTGGCGGGGCAGTCATCCACATCTCCAGCGAAGCGGAAAAGGGCCAGGCATCCGCCAATGTGCGCGCAAGACCTCGCTCTTGGCTAAGATTGTAGTACGCCAGCCCCAGTGGCAGACAGAGCATGAGTGCAAACAGCGTACTTCCGACAAGCATCCCCAAAGCGCGCCAGCGCAGGCCACGCGCCGGAAATTCTTTCAGAAGCCAGCCGCCGCCGCCCACAATCCCGACAATGACAAAACCGAATAGTCCATAGTAGATGACTGTATAAAATTGGGCTGCCAGGAAAAATGCGAACAAGAGACCAAAACGCAAGCGGGGCCGTTCGAGCAATTTCCCAAGATAGATCAGCGCCAGCGGCAGCCATTCCAGGTGAAGAAGTTGTGCCTGCGCGACATTGCTCAAGCTGAAACTATTAAAAGCCAACACGCTCCCCAACACTAGACCAGACCAATGACTTCGAAAGAGATAGCGCCCCATCAGATAGCCACTGGTCCCAGTCGCCGTAAAGCCAAGCAATACCAGCAAGTTATGCGTCAAAATTGGGTTACCGATCGCGACGCTAACCGGAAACAACGTGAACGAGGGGATCAGCATCGTCTCTGAATAGAGCAGTGAGCGCGTATATGGATAGAAGATATTCGCATTCCACATTTGAAGCGGTTGGGTCAGCAGTGCATGATGCTCCCAGGCCATAATCCATGTGTTTAGGATTGGATCAACAGGGTCACTTACAGCGCTTCCCAGGGATATGACCAGCGGATAGGTGAGGACGAGCGACATCAGGAAGTAAAAACCAAACACATAAAACACAACAGGCATAGCGCAACCTCTCCAGATTACCCAGAGGGCAACCGGAAATCACCGGCCAACGATGCATGCTAAGAACCCACTGTGTCTTGGGGAATCGAGAAATGGAAGGGAACGATGATGGCTGGGTCTATCGTTCGCACGCTGCTGTCAGCCAGAAATGACAATTGCTTCCGCGCTGGCCCTCTCTCTTGGAGCGCGCTGCGCAGAAGCACCTGTCATCATCCGATAAGTCGAGCGGCACTGCGCTAGCGCAGTGCCGCTCGACACATTATACCGTGATAGGGCGCAGTCACCATCAACCGGGCTAGCCCAATGTCACGCGAAAGCAAGGGCTACTCTATGCGATCAGGCGATGCACTTGCGTAAGCACCACCTTAGCAATCACAATGACGATGACCGCAATCGTTGCAGCGCGTGTCGAATCAATCAGTGGCAGCTTGAAGTCGAACAATCCGGCCCCGACAATGCCAAGCACAAGTACGCCCATCACCGACGCAGCAATGGACATTGGGTGCAGCCATTCCCCACGCGCCGCCACCTGCCCAATGCCCGCCGAACAGAACGCCATACCGAGCAGAGTTACAAGGACAAGCACCATCTTCTCCGAAAGGATCGCAGCGAACATCTTTCTCTCTCCTTTGCACCAAACGCAGATCGACGTGTTCACATGCTAGACGCCCTATGGCCCTTTGACCGTCACCGATGTATCTGCCGCAACGTTGTACACTACTTCTTCATCCTTGACGACGAACCAGGGCCTTCCATCGTCAAACCAGGTGCCGTTGACCCAAAGCGTTTTCTCACCCTCGCCATTCAAATAACGCATCACTTCCCAATACTGGACTCCCCCGCCAACTGGGTCAAAACGAACGACAAATCGCTCCTCATCCGCGCCAAATGGCACCACAAGCAACGCTGTGTCATCGTCTACCGGCTCCCAGCGCACTTGAGGATCGGTAAGCAGGACAGAAGGAAGCCACTGGATGATCTCTGCCCACATGCCCACGTTGCCACCCTGGTCTAGCTTTGGATTGTCCGTCGCCACCGCCCACGGCAACTCCTGGCGTTCCTTGCCATCCACATAATACTCATTGACCTTGAGTACAGGCATGCCAAAGAAGGTCACCTCAATATAGTGACGATAGCTGCGACCCGCCTCATGGGTAAAGCGGAAACGCGCAGGAAAAGTCAGGTTGAACAAGGGCGCAATGCGCATCGTGCCGCGCCCTGTGATCACCGCAGACCGGATCACAGGCACTTCGTCCCCATAGAGTTCCCGGTAGAAACGCTCCACAGGCACAGGTAAACCTGTGGGTAGAGGAACAATTTCAGGTGGCGCAGCCGGCAGCGTAACTGCAGCAAACGGTGCCGGGGAAACATGCAAGCCCGCCCAGCCAAGCACAACGAGCCCCGCTAGAATACCGGCAGTGACAAGGTAGCCATTCGCGCGCCGGCGGCGCGCTACCATGCGACGTGTGTTTGCAAAAGGGATGGTAGCCATATCAGTCGTACCTCAATCCTATTCGTTTTGCTCATGACATACCGCTTCGAGTAGCGTATGTTGTGCCGGAACATACGCTACTCGCCCACTACGCCAACCGGCCTTGTCGCTTGAGGGATCGCGTGGCAGCGCGCATATTCTTCTGCTCCGGCACATCACCTAGATTACGCAGATATAACACCAGCCCAACGAGGCCCACAGTCGCCAAAAAGAGATACATAGCGAGTTGATCCAGGGCTGGCGGAAGCCCGCGCTGCATCTTCAAGAACTCCCCACCCATCAGGAGGATGCCGGAGACCGTAGCCTTGAAGAGCAGTGGGCCACTAAACAGGTAGCCAACGGGGCGACGCCGCCAGATTTGCACAGCGGCAAACACACACGCCGGGATCAGAAAGGCCAGATCAAGAACAAATACAAGATCCGTTGTACCCACCTGCCCTGTTCGAATTCCCTGGAACATCATGCTCAACCAAATCGGCACAAAGAGTACCGTCATCCCCAGCACCCCACTGACCAGGCGGACGGGCATCCTCTCGCTAACCCGCGCACGAAAGAACTGGAGATCGACGTTGCTCGACAAGCCAACGAGGGAAAAAGTCGCCAGCCCCATCACAGCCAGATAGAGCGGATAATAGAGTGTATAGACAAAGCCAAAGCAGTAGAAGGCATAGTAGTAGGCAGCATAGACCAACAGCCCATTCCAGATGACAAAGGCACGCAGCGAACCTCGATCTGTCCACACCATCACCATCACCAAGAGTGGCGCAAAGAGCAGCGACAGGAGATCCTGGAAAAACTGGAACGCGACCAATGGCTCATCCAGAAATGGCCGGTAAAGACCATCCATGAGCACACCGGCGCCAGCCGTGATCGCAAGCAGCACAGCAATCAAAGTACCGAGTAGATAAAAGGGGCGCAGAGAGGTACGCAGCATGGTTCACTGCTCCTTGAATGAAACCCTAATGACCTTTAGGATAAGTCTCCGCTAGAGCTTTGTTCACCATCGTATCCGCAATCTGCTCTGGCGTAGCACCGTGTCCACCCTCAACCCAAATCAGTTCCTTGCGCGGCGCTTGCAGCATGTTGTAATAACGCTCCACCAACGATGCCACCGCGTTGATGTCGCCGCGCCCCACAAGAAAATAGACAGGCACCCGCAAGCTGGCAGCCTGTGTCGTAAAGTCCAGGTCACGCAATTGCGGGTAGACCACGGCAAACGACTCGATCAGGCCGCGGGCAAAGTTTACCTTGTCCACCAGCCCGTACTCATGTGCCATCTGCGGTACAAGCAACAAGATCAGCTCGAGCGTAGCCGAATCCATATAGCGGAACAGGACATTGTTATAGACCGCATATTTCATCGCCATGCCCTCACCGCTGTAGGGAGGCGGGCCATTGCGACGCAGTTGCTTTTCTAGGCGAATGTTGCCCGTTTCAGCAGCAATGTTGAGCGCGATCTCATAGCCGAGCCGGTCATTCTCAGTGGTGTTGACCATCTGCCCATTCCCAACATAGGCATAATAGAGCTCTGGATACTCCTGCACCAATTTGATGCCAAGAATCGTGCCCCAGGAGAGGCCGAACACATAGATCTTTTCTTCTTGGAACCGCTCGCGCAGCAGCAGTGTCAGTTCGTGCGCATCAGAGACAAAACGCTCGATGGTCAGCGTCGAGATCGGCACAGCATGATACGATTTGCCTGTACCAGGTTGGTCCCAGTTCACGACGACAAAATGTTCCTCCAAAGGAGCCAGCGTCAAGGCACTGGCAGGAAACCCACCGGCCCCCGGCCCGCCGATGCCGAGGTAGAGCAGAACCGGCTTGTTGACATCCTTGCCGCGAATGGTGATCCACTGCTCACTGCCGCCGAGTTCAACCTTTTCCATCACGGCAATGCTGTTGGCAAGCGGCTTGCCGCTGGAATCCAGAATCGGTGGCGTCGCCGCAAAGGCTTGCGAGGCCACAATCGCCACCGCTGCCACCACAAACAAGGCTACCATGAGCCCCAGGGCAGTCCCCAGGTTGTGTCCCGTTCGAGCAAGCAGAATGATCAGCCCCACATCGACAAGCAACAAAAGAATGGTGAGATACCGTGGCACAGCCGTACCTATCCACAAAAGCAGGACAGGAAATACAAACAGAACAACGCCGATTGCGGCCAGCAGCCACAACAAGATCGTCCTCACGGTATGCACAAAGGACGGTCGGGCTGAAACAAACCTCTTTGTCGCCGCATAAGGAATGGTACTCATCACAAAGACCTTTCCAATCAAATGTGGCCCAATGAACCTCTAGGTGCTGCCGTCCTGCGCACAAGCCCTAAACCGCGTAAGCTCGGCCCCAATCAAAAAGGACAGCGAGCACACGGCTCACCGTCCTTTTTTCCCATATTCTGATCCAGTCGCAATCAAAGCTGTGACAGTGAACCGTCAAAGTGAATATCGCGCAGGCAATCTACTTTCGCACCGCGTAGCTGGGCAGTTGAATACCTGGTCAACAGGCTAGCTTTGCCCGTACATGAGACCAGGCAATACTCTGCCTCCAAGCACAGTGACTGCTATCTTTCTTCGAGCTAGAATAAAGATGTGCATGTTGCCCGCGCAACACTCGCGCTATACGGCTGGATACGCACGCCGTGTACGTTCCCTTGACGAACTTCACTACCTCGATCTCCCACCTTGATGTCTACCTAGTTCCTGAAGTCTCGCTCGACCTTTGATCTCGCTCGACATTTCATGATATGTGGCTGCTAGAGGGAAGGCGCACAGGCCACCTGAGAGACAAGGGGGTGCTACATGCTCTACAAGGAACGATCACCTCGAGCCGGTCATATACGCGTGACCTTTGAGATCCCTGCTTCCGTATGGGCGGATCGCGTCTATTTAGTCGGTGATTTTAATCACTGGGATCCTTGCGCGGCACCCTTCCGGCGCACGCGCAGCGGCGTTTGGCGTATTACCCTTGATCTTCCTGCCAGGCAACGCTTCGAGTTCCGCTACCTCATTGACGGTCAATGGTGTACGGACTATCATGCGGATAGCTGCACATCGAGCCAGTACCAGGCACTCAACAGCGTTGTGGAGACAGAATTGCCGATAGAGGCCTTTAGCAGTTGCACAGGGCATGGAATGGTACACGAAGCGGCATCAGGCGCGGCAAAAGGAGCGGAAATATCACCTTACGCCCAACGCACATAAAGCAAAAGGCCGGCTATCCCTCACCCACCCTCTCGGGTTGTTCGCGCGTCTTATAGTACGCAGCGCATTCATCTTCGCGCCCGCGCACAACACGAAGCCCCTTTAACGGCCCGCGCGGCGCAGTCACCACGGTCGATGTAAAGTCGCGGCTGCCATCGTCACAATAAATGACCACCCAATCGTGGGTCATACCCAATTCGTGAGCGCGCCCCGTGTTGGAAAAGAGGGCTGTGTAGTCGCGACCATTGCGCCGCGTATGCAGCACTGGAAGCCATGCCTCACCCTCTGGGTTGAAGCGACGTGGCGCAATCTTGCGCAGCCTTCCACGTTGGGCCTTCTCTCGATACTCGCGATCCACGTCCAGTAGATCCTCGACCGGCGGCAGTGGCTTCGCGTGAATTCTTCGTCGCCGTCGTCCTAGGCGCCGGGCAAGTATGTCACGAATCCCTGCCACTCGTTTCTCGCCAAAGCCGGCAAGCTTCGTCAAACGGCCATCATGGGCTGCAATTTCAAGGTCTTCCAGCGACTCAATCCCCAAATCATCGTGCAACATCTCGGCAAGTTTTGGCCCAATGCCTGGCAGCGTCATGAGCACACTTTGGGGGCCGCTCTCGCCACGCAGCCGGTCCAATAAGGGCAGGCTGCCTGTCGCCGCCAGCATGCGAATGGAACGGGAGAGGTTGGGGCCTATCCCTGGCAGCTTCTCCAGCCCTTCTAGCCCCTCTTCTTCGATGATTTCGTTGACAGATTTGGGAAGATCCCGCAAGGTATTGGCAGCTTGCCGGTAGGCCGCAACGCGGAAAGGATTGGCCTCCTGGTGTTCTAGTAAGAGCGCCACTTCATCCAGTCGAGCCGCAATCGTTGCATTCAGTGATTCACTCATGTTTACACCTCTTTTTATCTCCAGGTATCCAGTTGATGGTTAGCAACCTTGACCTATATTTCCAGTATATCAAGAGTAGGCGCCAAATGCGAGTGGCAGCCCTACAATCTCAGGTGAAATAATGCTATAATAGAGTCCATCATGTCACACCAGCCTTCTACCGCCTCTTCTGATTGGGACGTTCAAGTAAGCCTCAAACTCTTGGGCGAGTCCATGCCCATTGCTGTGGTGATTGTGGACTCACATGGGCAGATCGTTTATGTCAATGCCAGGCTCGAGGAGATGTTTGGCTACGAGCAGGGTGAACTCATCGGTAAGCTCGTGGAAGTACTCATTCCTGAGCGGTTCCACCACAGCCATTTCGGCTACCGGCATGACTATATGCATAGCCAGCATGTACGCAATATGGGGTCTGGCATGGATCTCGCCGGACGTCGCAAAGATGGCAGCGAATTCCCGCTTGAGGCCGGACTTAGCCCGTTGAGATATGGCGATGCGCCCCATATCGTTGTCACCATCACCGACATTTCCAAGCGCAAACAAGTCGAAATGATGCTTGCCCGGCAGGTCGAGGAACGCACCCACGAGCTTGAGCGTCGCCAGCGCGTTTTAGAGGGGCTGCGCGCGATTCTCACCACCCTCATTTCCAACCATCCCTTACCGGAAATCTTAGGCTTCATCAGCAACAAAGCTGTTCAACTCTTACAAGCCGATGGATGTGTCATCTATAGTCGTGACGAGCGCTTGGGGCTTTTGCAGCCTCAGGCGTCAAGCGGAATGACCACAGGCGACGCCGGGCAACTGCTTTCAGAATTCCTTACAGAACAGGCCCCAATCTACAACGAGCCACTGGTTCTCGCTCCCGGTTTGCCTCCCATCCCCGCCTTTAGCTATAGCCTACCCGCCACACTCGCATCCCCCATCGGTCAGGGGCAATCCGGCTATCTCACCGTTCCCATCCGCGATACACAACAAATCTACGGATTGTTCTTGTTCCACTATGAGCAGCGACAAGAGATCTCCCATCAAGATATCGAACTCGCGTTAAGAGTGGCAGATCAGACAGTGCTGGCGATTGCCAACGCCCACCTACGCGGTCAAATCGAACATTCTGCCGTAACCGCCGAACGCAGCCGCATCGCTCGCGACCTGCACGACGCCGTCACCCAAACGCTCTTTTCCGCCAGCATCATTGCGGGTGTCCTGCCTGTCATCTGGCAGCGCAACGAAGAGGAAGGGCGCAAGCGGCTAGAAGAGTTGCGCGAATTGACGCGCGGTGCCCTTGCCGAAATGCGTACCCTGCTGCTTGAACTACGCCCCGCCAAACTGGTAGAAGTGGACTTAGCCGACCTCCTGCGCCAACTGGCAGAGGCCATCTCAGGCCGCGCGCGTGTCCCGGTAACGGTGGACGTGGAGGGAACCGCCGAAGTTTCAGCCGACGTGAAGATCGCCCTCTATCGCGTGGCGCAGGAGGCTCTCAACAACATCGCCAAACATGCACAAGCGCGCAACGCGTGGATTAAACTCCACCGTACAGAAGATCGTGTTACACTATCCGTACGTGATGATGGCTCCGGCTTTGTCTTTGAGCATATCGCCCCACAACATCTGGGGCTGAGCATCATGCGTGAAAGGGCAGATGGAATTGGGGCGACTCTATCAGTGGATGCCAGGCCAGGCGAGGGCACAACCGTGGAAGTAGACTGGCATAAAATGAACTCAACTCTAAAAAGCAGCGCGTACGACCAATAGGCATCTCATGATGAGCAAACCTTCTTCAACTGAATCTCATTCTCCCGAATCAGTGATCCGCGTGATGCTGGTCGACGATCACACAGTTGTCCGCAGTGGGCTGGCTGCCTTCTTGTATGCCTATGATGATTTTGAGCTAGTGGGCGAGGCTTCCGACGGTGAGGAGGCGTTACGTCTCTGCGCGCGCGTACAACCCGATGTCATTCTCATGGATCTCATCATGCCGCGCATGGATGGCGCAACAGCCACGCGCGCCATACGCGAACGCTACCCCAACATCCAGATCCTCGTACTGACCAGTTTCAAAGAGGACAATCTCGTCCATGATGCCCTCAAGGCGGGTGCAATCGGCTACTTGCTCAAAAATGTGACTGCCGATGAACTCGCCAACGCCATTCGCGCCGCCCACCGCGGGCGCACCACCCTCGCGCCAGAAGCGGCAGAGGTGCTGATCCATGCAGCCACCCAACAGAATACACCGGAGGTGGGCCACGATCTCACAGCCCGCGAGCGTGAAGTGCTCGACCTCATGGTCAAAGGACTCGACAACAACAAAATTGCCGAAGCCCTCGTCGTCAGCCGCTCAACCGTGAAATTCCACGTCAGCAATATCCTCTCCAAACTCTACGCAACAAGCCGTACAGAAGCGGTCGTAATCGCCTTGCAACATAACCTCGTCGCACAGAAGCCTTGACGTACGGGAGCCCCTATACTCTCGAAGGCCGCGCCCCAACCTAACCACTTAACTAGGTATTAAACTCACCAGCGGGTGAGTCGCTCTTTCGTCGCCAGACCAGTGCCTTGCACGCCAGCATAGCGTACAGTGATGACATACCTGTCGCTCTGTCTTGCTCGATTCCACTGGTTAGGAACGAATCCATGCGTGTGCTACTTGCCGACGACCAGGTGTGGCTGCGATCCGCGCTGCGCCTTCTGCTCGAACACGAAGCAAATATCGAAGTAGTCGGTGAAGCGGAAAATATCCGCGCACTTCCGTCGATGGTTAATCGACTTCATCCCGATCTGCTTTTCCTCGACTGGCAATTACCCGGACTCGACACAAACAGCGCGCGCCAACGCCTTCTGGACAGCTTGCATTCAAGCCATCCACGCATGTACATCGTTGCCCTGATCAACGATGACAACAATAACAGCCGCCAATTACTCGGCGCAGACGCCTACATCAATAAGGCAGAGCCACCAGAACGCATCGTCACTGTCTTGCGGCGCGCGATGAGCACGACACCGGCACGCCCTAGCTCCATGCCAGAGGATTGCCCGCAGTTCTAGGAGGAGAGACTTATGGAATATGACGTGGTCATAGTAGGTGGGGGTCCTGCCGGTCTGGCAGCAGCATGCTATGCCTTGCAAGCACACTTAAAGGTTGCTTTGGTCGCCCCAACGCTGGGTGGCAAGGTGAGCTATCCATTTCAGTTGCGCGGGCTGCCCGCGGTTGAAAGTGTTCGCGGTGCCGACCTGACGGAACACTTTGAAGCCTTTGTAGAAGCCAAAGTGACAACGTTGATTCCCAGAGAAGTAAAACAGGTCACCCAGGGTAGAGACGGTGGCTTCCAGTTGACTCTTGATAATACCGACCTCATCAGCACGCGCTCATTGATTATTTGCAGCGGTGCGCAGCCGCAGCGCCTCTATGTCCCTGGCGAACTGGAGTTTATGGGACACGGGCTGAGCTTTTCCGCCATTAGCCATGCCCAGTTTTTCCGCAAGCGCAATGTGGCAGTCATCGGTGGTGAGCGTGCCCTCGATGCGGTAGTCAAGTTAGCAACCATTGCGGACCGTGTCTATTACATCCTCGCCCGCGCCCGCGAAATGACGGAATCTCCATTAGGGGAAATGGCGCTGGAGCATCCAAATGTCACCATCTTTCGCGACTGGGAAGTCCAGCAGATCGCAGGGGACCAATTCGTGACGAATCTCGTGCTCGTCGCGACCAACGGCGAAACCCGTTCACTGCCGGTAGAAGGTGTCTTTGTCGAGCTTGGCCTGCTGCCCAACAACGATTTGATCCAGGGGCTCGCGGATATTGACGACGCCGGTCGCATCATCGTCAACTCGCACTGCGAAACCAATATACCGGGGCTTTTCGCAGCCGGTGACGTGACCAATGTCTATGCCGAACAAGTACCTGTCGCCATTGGCGAAGGAGTCAAAGCAGCATTAAGCGCCTGGTCTTATCTTGCGTTTCAGAGAAGCAGATCCTACCAAGTGGCATCCGATCAAGTAGAAACGGAAACCCCCACCACGATGCAGGACCAGTTTTAGGAGCAATCTAAAAATTTTGTCGTATATGAACGGCATGTATGTTCAACTCTTTGCGCGAAAGCGCTAAGGAAGAGAGGCAAGATCTATGTCAATCGCTGCTGTAAAAGAACCCGAAGCTGTTGCAAAGGAACCTGGCTCGGCTCCCAATTGGGTCTATCTGTTCGATGCGCTCCCTGATCTGGAAACGCAAGTCAAACCCACCAGTTGGGACGAAGTTCGTGCCTTGTTGGGTGGCAAGGGCGCAAATCTAGCCGAGATGACTAGGCTGGATGTTCCCGTCCCCCCAGGCTTCACCGTCACAACCAGAGCCTGCAACGCCTATCTCGCCCATGATCGCCAGTTCCCCCCCGGTATGTGGGAGCAGGAAGTTGCCGCCATGCGCGAGTTAGAGACTCGCACAGGCAAGATATTTGGAGATCCAGACAACCCGCTCATGGTTTCATGCCGCTCCGGGGCCAAGTTCTCCATGCCCGGCATGATGGATACGGTGCTCAACATCGGTCTCAACGACCAAACAGCCCAGGGTCTCATCGCCCTCACCGGCAACCCGCGCTTTGTCTACGATGCCTATCGCCGCCTGGTGCAGATGTTTGGTGCTGTCGTGTTGGGCGTACCCGACGAACCCTTCGAACAGATCATCGCCGAGGTAAAACAAGAACGGGGCGTCACGCAAGATATTGACCTCAATGCCGAAGAGTGGATGCGGATTACCGAACGCTTCAAGGGACTGATCAAGAGCTATCGCAATAAAGAGTTCCCTCAAGACCCGTGGAAGCAGCTTGAACTGGCAACCCGCGCGGTCTTTGACAGTTGGTTTGGCAAGCGCGCGACTGACTATCGCAACGCCACGGCAATTCCCCACGACCTGGGCACTGCGGTAAATATCCAAACCGTGGTCTTTGGCAACATGGGCGAAGGGAGCGGCACAGGAGTCGCCTTCACCCGCAACCCGGTCGATGGCACGAACGTGCTCTATGGCGACTATCTGATCAATGCCCAGGGTGAAGATGTCGTCGCCGGGATTCGCAATACCTTGCCCATCAGCCACTTGCGCCAGGACATGCCCGTCATCTATGACGAATTCATCGCCATCTGCGACAAACTGGAAGCGCATTTCCATGATATGCAGGATGTTGAATTCACGATCGAGCAGGGCAAACTGTGGATGCTCCAGACACGCAACGGCAAACGCACAGCGCGTGCCGCCATCAAGATCGCCGTCGATATGGCGAAGGAAGGGCTCATCGACGAGAAAACTGCGCTCAAACGGGTGACACCCGAACAGGTGGAGATGCTCCTCCACCCGCAGTTTAGCGAGAGCGTCAAGAAGGAAGCGCGCGCTGCCGAGCGACAGTTGGTCTCGAAAGCGGTCAATGCCAGCCCCGGCGCCGCTGTGGGCCAAGCGGTGTTTGACGCTGACACAGCGGAAAAATGGGCAAAGGAGGGCAAAAGTGTCATCATGGTGCGCCCCGAAACCAAGCCCGATGATGTCCACGGCATGATCGCAGCGCGCGGCATTCTTACCAGCCGTGGTGGTGCCACCAGCCACGCCGCGGTGGTCGCCCGCCAATTCGGCACACCGGCTGTCTGTGGCGCGGATATCCTCCAGATCAACGTAGAGCAGAAACTCTTCGTAGTCCAACAGGAAAACCGGGAAGTCGAAGTGCACGAAGGGGACTGGCTCAGCATCGATGGCGGTACGGGGGAAGTCTATCTAGGTCAGCTTGAGACACGCGAACCCGACTTCGAGAGTGAAGTCGAACTCAAGACCTTGCTCACCTGGGCCGACAAAACTCGCACCCTCGGTGTCTGGGCCAACGCCGACTATCCAAAAGACGCCGAACGGGCACGACGCTATGGTGCAGAGGGAGTCGGCCTCTGCCGCACTGAGCATATGTTCTTTGAAACAGAGCGGCTGCCCATCGTCCAAGAGATGATCATGGCAACAAGCAAGGCGCGCCGTCTGGCCGCGCTGGAGGCTCTACTGCCTATGCAGCGCAAGGACTTTGAGGGTATCTTCCGGGCCATGAGCGGTCTACCCGTCATCATTCGCCTGCTCGATCCCCCGCTGCATGAGTTCCTGCCTGCCCATGACCAACTTGTGCAAGAATTGGCAGACCTCAAGGTACGCTTGCAGCACTTCCACACCTTGAGCGAGATCGACACCGCACTCTCTGAAGTGCGCCGCAAGGAGGACGTGCTGCACCGAGTCAGAGCCTTAAGCGAAGCCAACCCAATGCTCGGCCTGCGCGGCGACCGCTTAGGGATCATCATGCCGGAGATCACGGAGATGCAGGTGCGCGCAATCCTTGAAGCCGCCATCAATGTCAAGCGTTCGGGTCTTGAGGTACACCCAGAGATTATGATCCCGCTGGCGGGCCATGTCAACGAGCTAAAGGTGCTCAAACAACTGGTGGAGAATGTCTCCAATGAGGTCTTCACGGAGGCAGGGACAACGATAGCTGTGAAGTATGGCACCATGATCGAAGTCCCGCGTGCCGCTCTCACTGCCGACGAGATGGCAACCGAAGCGGAGTTCTTCAGCTTTGGCACCAATGACCTGACACAGACCACCTTTGGCATCAGCCGCGATGATGCGGAAGGCAGATTCTTGATCGAATATGCCGAAAAGGGCATCCTTCCCGATAATCCATTCCACACCATTGACCGCGACGGCGTGGGCAAGTTGATCGAAATGAGCGTGCGCCTGGGCCGCAGCACCCGGCCCGATATGTCGATGGGTATCTGTGGTGAGCATGGAGGCGATCCCGCCAGCATCGGCTTCTGTCATGAGGTGGGATTGAACTATGTAAGTTGCAGCCCGTTCCGCGTGCCCATCGCCCGGCTCGCCGCGGCACAGGCAGCCATGAAGTAACAAGCGTCTCGATTCCCTTAAGGCCTCCTCCTTCCTTTGCGGGGTGGCAGCTATCCATGCGATGGCTTCCACCCCGCTTTTTTCTG
>JADLDO010000035.1 GCA_020846635.1 Caldilineaceae bacterium | reverse complement strand
TGCCGTTTCAGTGCCGGAACTGATCAAGGAGTAGGCGACTTCGACCAGAACGTGCCCAGGTTCGACGAGAGGGGCCGGAACCTGCTCCACGTTGACCTGTCCACGCCGGATTAGAACTTGCTGCATGAGTGCGCCTCACAGAGCACATCCACGATGCGCTGTGCTGTCTGCCCGTCCCACAAAGCAGGGCGACGGGCGGGGGTATGGGGAGACTGCCTGCTGTGGGCCAGGAGGTCGCGCGCGGCTTGCACCAGCGCCGGGCAGGTGCTCTCCACCAGCCGGTTGGTCCCCAGGGTAATGGTCACCGGCCGTTCGGTGTTGGGCCGCGCCGTCAGACAGGGGACGCCCAGATAGGTGGTCTCTTCCTGCACCCCTCCTGAATCGGTCAAGACCAGCGCAGCATGGGCCTGAAGCGCCAGAAAATCGAGATAGCCAAAGGGCTCGACGAGGTGGATGCCAGGCTGTTCATCGGCAAAGCCAAGCTGGGCAAGTTTGCCGCGTGTGCGCGGGTGCACCGGAAAGAGCACCTGGAGGTCACGGCCAAGCTGCTGTAGCGCCTGCATAATCTCGGTGAGGGTAGCCGGGTCATCTACATTCGATGGGCGGTGCAGGGTCACCAGCAGATAATCGCCCAGATTGAGCTTGGCCCGCAGCGCGGGCAGGCGCGCTTCGGCCATGGGCAGCAGCCGCACCAGGGTATCAATCATCACATTGCCGACACAGTGAATCTTGGCCGGGTCAATGCCCTCGCGCAGGAGGTTTTGGTCTGCATCAGGCGAGGGCGTAAAGAGCAGGTCGCTGATCTGGTCGGTGAGGATGCGGTTGATCTCTTCGGGCATGGTGCGGTCAAAGGAGCGCAGCCCGGCCTCCACATGGGCAATCTTGGCGCCGAGCTTGGCAGCGACCAGCGCACAGGCGAGGGTAGAGTTGACGTCGCCGGGTACGATCAGCCAGTCGGGCCGGTATTCCAGCAGCACCGGCTCAAAGCGCTGCATCACCGCGGCCGTCTGCTGCGCATGGGAGCCGGAGCCGACA
Organism: Caldilineaceae bacterium; assembly: GCA_020846635.1. Lineage (GTDB taxonomy): Bacteria > Chloroflexota > Anaerolineae > Caldilineales > Caldilineaceae > QEUY01. Next base: position 3,927 of record JADLDO010000035.1, on the reverse strand, counting down.
TCCAGGTTGATGTCAGGTCGTGGCAAGCCCAATTCTTCGAAGAAAATGTGGGACATGTTGGCGTCGTAGTGCTGCCCTGTATGGACCAGAAGCTGTTCAAATTGCTCAGGGCGGCGCGCCATGGCGTGGACGATTGGCGCCATCTTCATAAAATTCGGTCTGGCGCCCACCATATGTAGGACTCGTTGCATGCTCTGTCTTGCTCGTTGGATAGGCCGGTAACGCTGCCAAGAGCGTACTCGATCTAGCCGCTGTAGGCAAGAATTGGGGCGACGCTGCTAGGGGAGTCTCAAGATGAGAAATCACCAATGGCCACATTGGCTATGGCCTTGCAGCAGGCGCCCGACCCGCGCAGTCGGCGCGGGCGGCAACATGCCTTCAATTCATGGGTGCTATCGCATCTTGAGACCACCCTAATCTTGGGTTAAAAAAGGCTTGACATGAGGGTTGAAGGGAAATATGATGTACACATATTTCACCACTTAAAAGAAGTCGAAAAGTGTCCACGATATTGCCTACATTCGCACAAACACAGAGGTCATAGGGGGATCCACAGGTGGCAGAGCAGAAATACTGGGTCGTCGGCAACACCCATGTAGATATGGCCTGGAAAAAAAACCGCCATGAGATGGCCGAGGTCTTGGATGCATTCCTGGCACGATTGCTGGACATCTTGGATTCGCATCCCACATATACCTACACCATCGAACAGGCGGCAGAGTACCGCCTGTTGGCTGTGCGCCGCCCAGACTTGTTCGCGCGCGTGAAGGAGTATCTCCATCAGGGCCGCCTGGAGATGGTAGGCGGCATGGCATCCTCTATGGAGACCAACTTCCCCAGTGGCGAGAGTTTTGTGCGTAACCAGCGTATGGGCTTGCGCTGGGTCAAGCAGCATTTGGAAGCGGACGTGCGCACCGCGTGGCTCATCGACACCTTCGGCATCAATGCCCAAATCCCTCAGATCCTCAGGCAATTTGGGTTTGGCCGGTTACTGGCCAACCGCTTCGGCGGCAAGGTCAATCAGGATGTGTTTTGGTCAAAAGGTCTCGATGGCACACAAGTGCTCGTTGCCGGCAGAGATGTCTATTCGCCCTTCGTTGAACATGGGCATGTATATTGGAGCTTCACCCGCAATTGGGAGCAGATTGACCGCCTGTTCCAACAAGCCTCAGAGGCGGAGGGGTCCGGTCCATTCTTGATCACGGCCTATACAGAAAATGAAGTGCTGCCTAGTCTTCGCCCCGATTTCTATGTGAAGCAAGGGAACAAACAGGGTCAAGAGGGGCTATGGCGCTATTCAACCTTCAGCGCCTTCTTTGATGCCTTGGAGGCCCTGGATGCCGCGTGGCCTGTGATGCACGGCGATCTCAACCCCGAATTTACGGCCACCTTTTCGCAGCGGATCCTGATCCGCCTCCGCAATCGGGCGGTTGAAACCACCCTGCTGGAAGCTGAAAAATGGGCCGCGCTGACACGGCTGCATACCTGGCAGGCGCCGTTGGAAGAAGCATGGTGGGGGATGGCCTATGTGCAGTTTCATGATGTGTTTACCGGTTCGCATCCGACAGACGTTTTCCTGGATCTGCTGGCGAGCCTAGACCACATTGAGGCCATCGCAACAGAAGTCCTTGAGCGAGCCTTAAGACTGCACGCCCCTGGCCTACTTCCCATGCAGCAGGGAGGTACGCTCCATGTCTTCAACGGTCTTCCTTGGGAGCGCACCGACCTTATCTGTTTTCCCCTGCCTGACGGATTTTCCGGAGTTCAACGAGTCCTGTGCGAGGAGCAGGAGGTTGCGTTTGATCTGCGTGACGGGCGCGTACGCGTGATGGCGACTACGCCGGCCATGGGGTCGCAGATATTTTCACTGGAGCCGGGAGCCGCAGCGCAAGCATCCAGTCATATCGTCGAGAGCGGCACAATCGAGAATGAGTTTATCCTGGTCGAATGCGATGCGCGCCGGCTGATTAAGCGCCTCGTGTGGAAAGAGACGGGCGCAACCATCCTCGAAAATGCGATGGACCTACTCTCGGTGCAACGCGACAACGGCAGCTTTCAGATCGAAGACTTCCAGGGCGACGAAATTCCGGCGACGGTCGGCCGGCTTTGGATCGAGGCCTGTGAGCCGTCAGCCATTGCCCAGCGTCTGATCCTTAAAGGCGCATTTCCGCAACTCAACGCGATTGGCGACGCCGGTTTCCTCAATTGGGAGGCTGAACTTGAGGTGCGCAACGGCAAGCCTGCGCTGTATGTGCAACTGCGCATTGATTGGCAAGGTGAGGCAAGCCGGCTGCGCTTCAACCTTGCCACCAATATCAAGAGCTTTGATGGAATTTACGAGATCCCGTTCGGAACAGTGCATCGCGGTTCCTACCGTGAACGGGGAACCGCGAAGGGGGAGTGGCCGGCGCAGCGCTTTGTCGTTGTCGAAGACCAGAGTCATGGCCTGGCCTTGATCAACACCGGCGCAGCGGGCGTGGAAGTTAGTGGCGGTCGAATCTCCACCACCATCCTGCGCGCGCCGAAATCGGAGTATGCGGGAATGGTGGTGGATGACACGTCCTCACAGCACGGTCAACACACATTCGATTTTGTCGTGCAGCCCTACTCCGGTCATTGGCCCGAGAAGGGGGTGGTCCAACTGGCCCAGGAAGCGAATGAGAAACTGCGCGCCATCGTGTACCCTCATGCCAATCCCCAACAATCGGTTGCTGCCTCGTGGATGCGGCTTGCGCCAAGCAGTGCGGTGCTATCCGCGGTGAAAGCGGCTGAGGAAGGGGCCGATGAACTGATTGTGCGCTTGTATGAAACGGCGGGCCGGTCTACGCTCGCAGAGTTGTGGGTACGCGGGGCGCAACAGGCGTGGAAGTCGGATTTGCAGGAAGAGGCTCGTTACGCAGCGTTATCATGTAGCAACGAAACCATCACGATCCCAATGCAGCCCTACGAGATTGTGACCATCAAGGTGAACCGGGAGGGACTCGCCCTCTGAATTTGGTAGAGAAGACAACAACCGCCGTACAGTCGGCCTGTTCCAGCCGAAAATGTTAGGGTCTGTGCTGGGCAGCCGTGTGGCGATGGTGAGGTGATGGTGAGGTGATGGTGAGGTGATGGTACGGCAATCGTCTTGGGCGAACGTTTGGCAGATTCAGCATAGGCAGGCAAATCATCGCAATTTCATCGGATAGTCATAGAGCTACTGCGCGATTTTCACCTTCCAGGGTCAACCGCGTCAAGAATACCCACGAGTTACGGGTATACAACACCATGCGGATCATTGACCTGCTACGCTCTCACGCGCTGCTGTCAAAGGCGGAAATCTCCAAGGCGCTGGATCTGAGCTTTGCCACTGTATCCAACCTCTGTAATGAACTGGTGGAAGCGAAGATCGTTCTGCCGGCCCAGAAAAGCGCACCATCGGGCGGGCGTCCCTCCGAGTTGTTTTGCCTCAACGTCACGGCCCGGGCCAGTTTTTGTGTAGACTTCACCTACAAGACCGAGGTCAGGCTCCTTCTCCTAGACTTGCGTAACAAACCCATCATCGAGCAGTTTTTGCCGTATTCAGCGGACAGTACGATCTCCGAACTGGTCTCGTCTTGTGTGCAGGGGTTTCACGAATTACTGGTACGGGCTGATCTGCGTCAAACCCAGTTCTTGGGCGCCACGGTTGTGATTCCAGGGTTATATGATGAGCAAACGGGAGGAGTGGTGAACAGCACTCTGCCCGTTCTCGATAATTTCAGTCTTGCCTCGGTGATGAGCAAGATGATTGCCATGCCTGTACAGTTGGAGAATGACGCAAACCTTGCGGCGCTTGCCGTATCCATGCAGGGCGAAAGCCGGCGCTATGACAATGTCCTGTTTATCTATATCGGCGAGGGATTGGGGCTTGGCATCCTCTCGCATTCTGGTGTTCTCTTTCGTGGC
>JADLDO010000034.1 GCA_020846635.1 Caldilineaceae bacterium | reverse complement strand
GGCCCTCCTTGGAAATAGACCAGCCAGGGCAGGCCAGCCTGCGCCTTGGACGGGTCTACGACCTCGCGGGCAAATACGCTGATCTGGCCTTGTCCCGGATTCCGGTAGTCCAACGGCACGCGGAACTCGTGGCCCTTCAAAAGGAGGCCGGGCAGATGGTGAACAAAGACTTCGGTCATTGGTGCCTATCCTCTGGGCTACCTACCGCTTCCTGATGCAGTTGGAGCAGCGTCTGCTTCTTCTCGTCCACATGGAAGCAGGCGTATTGGTTTGCGCGCATCACGCGCGTCGCCAGCGCGATCGCATCGGCCTCGCACAACAAGCCTTCGTCCACCTCGGCCTGCAAGGCGCGCGTCAGCCAGCGGCGCGCTTGGTGGGCATAGGCCACGGACGCTGTCGGCCAACCGGTATCACCCCCAAAAGCAAAGAGCTTGTTCGCCGGCGCGGCATGGATGAAGCGGCGTACAAAGAGCGCCGCGCTAAAGGGGTCAATACTCCACGCCCAACAGAGGTCCGCATAGACATTGGGATAGTGCTTGGCAAGCGCGACCAGTTCATCGCTATACGGATAGGCAATGTGCATGAGCACAAAACGGGCCTGTGGATAGTGCGCCAGGAGGGGGGCAAGGTGGCCCGCCGGGATGCGCGCCACCGGCATGCGGCTGTGACCGGCGTAATAACCGGTGTGGAGCTTGAAGGGCAGGTCATACTCTATCGCAAGTTCAACGCCACGCGCCCAGCACCAATCGCCCAGGCAAAGTCTATCGGCCTCGTCAACGGCGTGCGGGTCGCGCAGGTAATTCGCCAACGCCCGTTCAGCCTCGGCATCCTCGCGTTCCTGCCACTGCAAGGTGCGATCGTAGGCGTGTTGCGATTTCACGGCAATCGCTGCGGCAGCGTTCAGTTCAAAAGTCTTGTGCATCACCGCCTTAAGCGTCGCCAGGTCTGTGACCTCGATGCCCGTCTCCTGGGCCAACGGTTCCACGTCCGGTGTGCCATCGCAGAAGTTGAGCCAAGAGAGGTCATAGAAAAAGAAGTCGGGCCCCGATGCATCCGGCAGACAGGGGCGCACGAAATCATCGGTCTGCACATGGTCGAGCAGCGCCACATCGCGCAGCAGGCGCAGTCTTTCGCCCGGTTGCCGTAGGCGTTCATGTTTGGCCTGCGCCCGCTCGATGGTTTCGGGGGTAAGTTCGTCCAGCGCGTAGATTTCCCGGGCGATCAACTGCACTGCCTCGCCATAGCCGGTGTGGCGCACCGCGTCCCATGCCTGCTGTACACCGGCAAAGCGGGCGCGCAGATCGGGGTTGCTGCCGTCCAGAAGATCATCCACGGCTTGCGGGCTTGCCCCGGCCACGACGAGGTCGGCGGGCACATAGTTTTGGAAGAGGCTTTGCAGAATGTCCGGCCCCTGTTCGACATATTCCGTTTCTTTGCGTAGGTGCTCGTGGGAGTCAACCATGCGCGTTGCTTCAATATGCAGGGCGAGGTCAGTTGCCATGGGGAATGCTCCGTGAAAGAATGTAGATAGTTGTGTGCTACAGCTTGACCCTTGAGCGACGGTCAAGGCCGGCGACCATAGGCTAGACTATTGTACCAAAGAGTCGTACTTCTTTAGTTTCCGGCAATGATAGGTCAAGCCACTTGTTTGAGACGGCGATGGGCGTCGCTGCCCTTGGGTAGATGGGCTGTGACCTGGGCTGCGGCTTCCTGCCGGAGGCGTCCCCGAAACGCAGCCTTACTCAGCGTCGGTTGGCCGCGCACGACCCGGCGCAGCAGCGGCACCCGGCGAGTTCCCGGTCGCGCCGCCACCTCGCCCGATATCACCATCATCCCGAACACGACCGCAGGCAACGCTTTCTGCGCCAGGCTGTGGTTGTATTTGCCCGTCCACGCATGCAGAGCGGGTCGCCAAAATCCGGTCAGGTCTACACTCACCACTTGATACCCTTCATGCTGTCGCACACGCCAACGATTCTCGCTCGCCACATACCCGCATCAGTTGTCCAGCAACGCATTAACCTGCCGCGTTCCCGTCCGCAACGCCGCCCAACTGCGCCGCACCTCCGACACGCAGAACCCGCTTGCCCACAGCGCGCCAAACACTGCACCGCGACTGTGCAGAAACGAACTGCTCACCATCGCCCCCAGCAGGTGCAGCAAGGCCAGGTTGGTTCCGACCGGCACAGTTTGCAGAATAGCGGCGATTGCTTGTACAGTACTCTCGACGGCGATTGGCATATCCACTCCTTTAGGGCTGAGACAACCCGATTGTGGATGGCGAATCGCCGTTTGTCCTATCTGTATCGATCCCGTCCCTCGGGTCCATTACACTCTCTCGAAGGGCAGACGGCAATCCGATCTCCCGTATTCCGGAATGAGCGGAGAAGGCAATGGGATCCTCATCCGAGACGCAACAGGAACAATTCAAGCGGGCGGCAGCCGAACACGCGGTGACCTTTGTAGAGTCAGGGATGACCCTCGGCTTGGGCACCGGTAGCACTGCCATCTGGGCCACGCGCCGTATCGGTCAACTGCTGCGGGTGGGCCAACTACGCAATATTACGGGCTACGCCACCTCGCAAGCTACCTGGACTGAAGCCGAGCAGGAGGGAATACCCATGCTGGCGGAGGAGCTGCCCCGCGACCTGGACCTGACGATCGATGGCGCTGATGAGGTAGACCCATGGCTCAACCTGATCAAGGGGGGCGGTGGCGCCTTGCTGCGCGAGAAAATTGTTGCCCAAGCCAGCCACCGTGTGATCATCGTCCTGGATGAGAGTAAACTCTCACCCTGCCTTGGGACAAAGCACCCATTGCCGGTGGAGGTGTTGCCTTTTGGCCGGCAGTCGCAACTGCGTTTTCTGCAATCCCTGGGCGCCCAGGTTGTGGTCCGCCACAATCAAGACGGCACACCCTATAGATCCGATCAGGGCAACTTCATTCTCGACTGTGACTTCGGCCCGATCATCGTTCTGCCGGACTTAGCAGCCCAACTCAGCGCACGCGCCGGCATCGTCGAGCATGGACTGTTCTTGAACCTAGCAACGGAGGTCATCGTCGGCGGCAGGATGGGCGTGCAGCACCTACTTCCGCCAAGAGAAGCCACCCCGGGTTGAATCGCAGATCTATCGGCCATACCTGAACTTGCGCCACTCGGCTTTCGACACCACCTCTCGATCTGACTCTTGGTTCACATAGCGGCCATCCTTGTTGATGAGCATGATACGATGAGTTCCATCGGTTGCTGAATCCACGCAGGTTAGAACTGTACACGAACTCGTTTTGGCAAGTTGTCGGACCCATGACGGGCGCAATGGACAATGCTATCGTCCATCCGTGTAATTGCGGATGAAGGGTGATTATCATAATCTGCGTAAAACGTCCAGTTACACCTTTACTGGGGAGATGCAACGATGTCTGCCTTACATTCCGATGCTGCTCAGACCGCCGAACTCTATATTTTGACCGAAGTCACGAAAACGCTCATTACTCCGTTGGAATTGCCGGACCTGCTAAAAGCCGTTATGGACACCATTGCTAACGTTCTGGAGACAGCCGAATTTGGGGTAGTTTGGCTGTGGGATCCGTCGGCAGGGCTACTGTGCCCCCAGGTCGTGTGCGGGCCAGACTTTCCCCATCTTCAAAGCTTGCGCCAACTTAAGCTGCGAGAAGGCGAGTCAGTTGCCGGAAAGGTCTTCAGGGACGGCAAAGCAGTTGTGTTCGCCACACCAACGGATGTTGCCAACGCGATGGCGGATTTGCGGCCTACTAATGTTGCAATTTGGGAGCAGGGTCTCGATTCGACCATACGCCCGTACAGCATGATCGCAGTTCCACTATGGGCAGGCGGCCAAGAATACGGCGTCCTCATGCTAGGTACGTTGCACAGCAGCAATTACTTTGCGGCGAATGATGTCTCTTTTATACGAATATTGGCCGATCTGATTGCTCTTGCCATTGAACGACATCGCTTGGAAAGAGAAGCCCTCACCGTGAGCGAGGCAAAACAGGCTAACAGGCTGAGAGCAGAGGCGTTGGCGGTCCTTTCGCATGAACTACGCACTTCCTTAGGAGCCATCAAAGGCTATTCCACCGCACTTTTGATGGAGGAAACATCGTGGCCGCAGGAGAAACAGCATGAGTTTCTGCTTCGCATTGATGAGGAGTGTGAGAGTCTTGAAGCAATGATTAATGGATTACTGGACTCTTCACTTGTTGACGCCGGTAAGTTCGTTCTGGAGTACCACCCTGTCCGTCTAGAACGTCTTGCGCAAGAAGTGGCCGATGAAGCGCAGTACTTGACCAGTACTCACAGCTTTGTTCTAGACTTCCCTGCCGGTTTCCCTCTCATCGATGCAGATCCACTCCGAGTCAAACAGGTACTGCGCAATCTCGTCAATAACGCTATCAAGTACTCTCCCGATGGCGGGCTTGTGTCGATCCGGGGTGAAGTGCGTGCCACAGATATTGTTGTGAGCATTGCCGACCAAGGAATTGGCATTGCCTCAGAGCACCTTATCTCGCTCTTTGAAAAGTACTTTCGTGTAAAAACGCCATCTGAATATCAGATACCGGGAACCGGCTTGGGGCTACCCATGACCAGAGCGATTGTGGAAGCACATGAAGGAAAGATTTGGGCAGAGAGCAAGCTGGGTGAAGGCACGATTTTCCTTTTTTCACTGCCGCTCCAGGAATCGAGTTCAGATGAGGAGATTGAGAATGGCTGAGGCACGGATCTTGGTCGCTGACGATGATCCCAAAATGGTCCACCTTGTTACGGAAGTGCTGACTGCCGGCGGTTTTGCTGTTTTGTCCACTGCCTTTGGTAGAGAAGCAATTGAAATGGTGGCGGTGGAGCAACCGGATTTGCTGATTTTAGATATCGGCCTAGCGGATAAGATGAGCGGGTTTGAGGTGGCGCAGCGCGTGCGTGAGTTCAGCAATATTCCGATTGTCATGCTCACAGCGAAAGCGCGTGAATCGGACCTGTTACAAGGGTTCGACGTGGGCACCGACGACTATCTGACCAAGCCCTTTAGCGCAAGAGAGTTGCTGGCCCGCATTCGTGCACTGCTCAACCGAGCGCGGCTGGAGTCGCTTGCTCCATCCCAGGCATTGCTCCAGTGCGGTTCCCTACGGATTGATCTGGCACGCCGCCGGGTGACGATGGACGGACAAATCGTGAGCCTGACCCGTACTGAATACAACCTGCTACACGAGCTTGCGACGCATCCAAATCGAGTCATGCTGCACGAAGAGTTATTGACAACGATCTGGGGCTTTGAGTACCGCAACGACGTGGATTACCTGCGAGCCTATATTCGCTATCTTCGTCGCAAACTCGAACCTGACCCAAGTAACCCTCAACTGATCATCACCTATGCAGGCG
>JADLDO010000033.1 GCA_020846635.1 Caldilineaceae bacterium | reverse complement strand
CTGGGTCGGCAGCGAGACGGTGTACATGCCCCGCCCCGCCGGGCACGTTGTCAAAGAGAATGAGTGCTGGCAAGCGTGGATCGCCTGAATATGGATACAGACAGCCATCTAGATCCTGACGGTCAATTTCTAGCGCCAGGCTCATGCCTTCCAGTAAGCCATAGAGCAGTGAGAGCCAGAAATCGGGATCACGCTGTGTTGTACCTTCAAAGCTCAAATGCAAAATATCAGTTAGATACTCATGGCCTAAATGGGTGTTCTTTAGGGTGCCGCGACATTCTCGCCCCCAAGGGGTGGTATGAGGCGAAGGAGCCTTCTCACCGGCAAGCATCGTGAATCCACAGCTATGGCAAACGGCAAAGCCGCGTCCACCTGCCTGGTTAACAACCGCCAGCTTGCCTTCGGAGGCCGACTCAGCCATCACCTGTCCTCCTGGAAGGAGCAATTCCGCTTTGGCACGTGGCTTTGATTCACCGGAAAAGAAGGTGCGTGTAGTATACGTGCGCTCTGGCGGCGTTTCGCCCGGAGGCTGTGGCCCTTTTTCTTCGGTAATAAAGCCAAATTTGGGAATCAGAAAGCGTTTGCTTTTGCTGCCAATCGGCTGACCACACCCTTGACAGTGTGTTAATTGATGTTCTGTCGCGTCCAGGACACTTTGATAGCGATTACAGGTAGGACAGATGGCATAACGATAGCTAGGCCAGTCGCGATCGGCCAAGCGTTTGAGATAGCGACTGCGCCAAAGCTTGCCACCAGCCACCACTTCACTGCTTGGCGCATATTCGGAGAGCGCAATGCGGAGGTCGCGGTCGAGTTCCAGCCGTCTTGCTTCCTCACTTTGCTGTAAAATTTGCAGTGTCACCACATCCACCGGGAAGCCATATTTGGGGATGACATTCTGGCTCGATAAAAAGCTGATGATGTCCGTTTGCTTCAGTGTTCGGATCACCCGCGCCACGTGGTCAGAGGGTTTGCCCGCAGCATACAGATTCTCTCGCGCGCTTTGCAGATCGGCTACGTCACTGCGGATACGCGCAGTTGCTAGGGTTAACACCCCATCCTCACGATGTCCATTGCGTGCCTCGCCCACCAACCCGGCAACCCATCCCCACTGTTCAAGCGCCAGTTCCGGTTGTAAAGCAGGCGGCACAATCCGCCGCAACGCCGCCAACAGGTCTGAAGGTTCTTCCGCCAAAAACTCACGCACCATCTCGACGCTATCTTCGACCCCCTCTTGAAAAAAGAAGGTGTCAACCTTGCCATAGGTATGGGGATATTGTTTCCAAAAGGCAGCCAGCGTGGTCGCATAAAGATGTCGACGCACGATCTTGATGTTCTCGACCTCAAAGTAGGGTGCAGAGATTTCGCCGGAAACCATACGGATCGGGTCGGCAAAGTGGGCCAGGTCATGCGAACGACGTTGGGCGAAGGTCAGCGCAAAGGCCGTCGAGTCTGTTCGGCGGCCCGCGCGGCCTGCGCGCTGAAGATAGTTGGCGGTGGATGGGGGGACATTGCGCATAAAGACCGATTCCAACTCACCGACATCTACCCCCAACTCAAAGGTGGTGGAACAGCTTAAGAGGTTGACCTCCCCTTCGACAAATTTGGTCTGCAGTTCCGACGCTGCTTCACTGTTGAGTTGTGCCGTATGTTCCTCAGCCAGTAAAGGAATCGGTGAGATTTTGGTATAGAGATTGAAATAGTGATTTCCGTGAAAGTGCTCTCCATGTGTGAGATCGGCATACTCCTCGGCAAGATTGGCAGGAACAACTTTTCCTGAGCAGCCACGTGTTGGACACAAACCAGCTACATGAAAGAGCGTCAGGTTGTCGCAACGATCACAGCGGTACCATTGAATAGTAGAGTCAATCAGGCTGGGGCGCAGTTCCCACTGATCACTACGCAGGCGATAACCCATCCCCAAATTGGGAATCGTCTCCTGGCTGATATGCCTTGCCCAGATACTTTGGGGGCTGTCAAAATTCAGATTCTTCCAGACGCCGCGCAGAATGTTGAGCGTCGTCTCACGGCTTTCCCACTTGCCGAGCTTGTGCAACAGGCGCGTTAAGTAGTCGATGCGCGTATTCGAATAATTGACTCCCGCTGGTTCCCACCCAAAAATCGTATAACGGCTTTTACCTAGATCCTTTTCCCGTTTGGCCGTAAAAATCGCAGACCGGTTGCGCGGGGCAAAAAATTCATCAGTAGGTTGCACGCCAGCTTTGGCAGGAAACTCAATGGCGGCGCTGGTGCGGAAATTCGCCAGCAATACTTGGTAAAGCTGCCAAACCTCCTCCTCATCCAATCCCAGTCGCAGCAGAGGCGTCGGAGCCTTCCACTCACGTGGCTTAACCACGGCAAAACCTAAACAGCCCAATCCTTCCAAGCTGTTGCGCCGGTCAACTGCCATAAACTCATAAAGCACCCAGCGCCACATCTCGGCGCGCATTTCACTATCACTCATTGCCTCGTCCACCAACCCATACCGTCTGGCAAGGGTAAGCAAGGGTGGGATCAAATCTTGCACGCGCCAGCATTGAGCAAGCGCTTCACTCGCGTTTTCTTCCAATGCCTGCAAGATCAGACGGCGGCGCAGAATTTGGTTGTAGGTACGGTTGAGGTAGGGAGCAAAGAATGCTGCTGCCTGGCGGCTGTCAGAAAAGACCAGTAACTGGCGACCGTGATAACGAGGGTTTTCCTGGGAATGGACGGGAACAGCCTGCCCCCACTCGTCATCGTCACTTCCATTTTGCAGCGTGATGGAGCGCGTTTTAGCAGGCAACTGTTGATATTGTGCGGTTGCCAAGACGCTTGCCGTTGCGTCGTTTCCTGTCAAAAAGCGCCACACCAACCCACTTGGCGAATAGACGCCACAAGATGCACAGGTGGTGACTTTGCCTTCCTTCGAACGAGCACGCTGGACAATCACACGGTTGGCCGGATCACAACTGCACAACGAGGTGGTACTGTGGCGATGCGTCAGCAGGCCGCACTGACCACATAACCAATATTCCTCCTTCGCGTCACTGCTCGTCGGATCACGGTAAAGCTCCTCTACCAACTCGTCCTCATCCGGTCCCGCTACGTTTTGGTTCTCTAGCAGCAGGAAATACTCAGTTTGACGCGTCTCTTCATCACGGTGACTGGAAGGATGACGTAGGTACTCCTGCCCACTGTGAGGACTGTCTTGTCGCGGTTCACCTGCTAAATAAGCTGCACCGCAGTTGCGACACGTTGCAAGCTCGAAAACAGCATAGGTTATATTGCCAACCTTGTTCTGCTCATAGCGCTCAAGAAAAAGTTTGCGCTGTGGACGCAGTTGGAGAAAGGCTCCCTCGATGGCGCGTACAAAAAAATGATAGCGTGCCGGCAGCAGCGCATTCTCATTGGCGTTTGGCCGCGCTTTTACAGCAAGATCGACTAACGCCACCAATGCGCTGTGATGTGGGTGTGCTTCTCCAAAGATTACCTGTGTCAGTTTTTCGACGTAATCCGGCTGCTCCTCAAGCCATGCCTGCAACTGCTGCAGGTGTTCGCTGTGTCTCAAGGTCTCATAAAGAAAGCGCCGCCAATCACCATCCGCAATGAGGCGGCACTGATGTAACCATTCTGCTTCAGGATGCAAGGCGACGCCGGCAGCCGCAAGGTCATCCACAAGCTTCTTGTGGCTCTGCGCTGTGGATGCAGAGAGAGCATCCTCTGGTTCATTGCCGGTGACATTGGCGACCATACGCTGCCACTGTTCATAGAGTTCAGGATCGGGAGACCAATCGCCAACCTCCGCCAACCGCAGCGGCTGGCGGGTGGCGCGCACGACATCCTGGCGCGTTGGGTCATTTGCATCCCATGCAAAGGGTTCGTCAAAGAGCTTGGTAGCAAACTCAGCCGCGGCGGGTAAACTGGATTCTCCTTTGCCCAATGTCGCGCTGGTAGCAATGCATTGTAGTTTGCTTGTTCGCTCACCGACCACGCGATCCTTGAGGCGGCGCAGCAGCATCGCCATCTCAATACCTTTGGCCCCGGCATAGGTATGCGCCTCGTCTATCACCAAAAAGCGCCAGCGCGCGGCCAGCGGACCGTCAAAAAAGACATTGTCGGCAGGACGGAGCAGGAGATACTCCAGCATGGCATAGTTGGTCAAAAGGATATTGGGGGGTGTGGCGCGCATCTGCTCGCGTGAGACAAGTTCATTGGGAAGCGGCTTGCGCTTGAACATACGTTGGTACAGAGCAGTGGCTTCGCGTGTGCTTTCTTTTGTCTCGCCTGTGTATCGACCAAAGGTAATGCCCGGATAGTTGACCAGCAGTTCGCGCAAGCGCGCCATTTGGTCATTCGCCAGCGCGTTCATTGGGTAGAGTAACAATGCCTGGACGCCAGGCTGCAAGCGTCCCTGTTCAGCCTGGCGCAGCAGGTGGTCGAAAATCGGAATTAGAAAAGTTTCCGTCTTGCCGGAACCTGTGCCGGTAGTTACTACCAAATTGCGGCTCTGCCCCACAGCTTTGCGGACCGCTTGCTCTTGGTGCAGATAGAGCTTGCGCTCCATAGGCAGGCGTGGGGAATTGACGCGGCGAAATTCCTTTGTCAGAAGCTCTTGCTGGATCAGATCTTCTAGTGAGGCGCCGGCGACAAATGGAGGGGTTGCCTCCAGAATGGGGCCTTTGGTAAAGCGTCCAACATCGCGCAGCAGGCTGTCGAATTCGGCACGTAGCGTATCATCCTGCAAATAAAAGGTGCTTTTGAGATAGTTGAAATAGTTGTCGCGAATGGCATGGGTCATGCCGATAGGATCAAGTGACATGGGCTTTCCAATAGGTTGTTCGAGGGTTAGTTCAGAGTTTTTTCAGGAACTTTGACCGGAGCGGTAACCGCTGCGGGTGTGCTAGATGCATCCACTCGCGGGCGCAGCACTTTGCGGTGGAAGCGGCTAATGGGCCCGCGCAGATGAGCAGCGTGGTCAGGATCCAAGCTCGTGTCATGCCGCCAATGCAGCAATTTACAGCGGGGGCAGTACATCGCTCCTTCTCCATCTCGCGCTTCAATTGCACCGATCCCCCCACGCAGCAGGCTTTCCGGGAACTTGACCGGGTTGCTCATGCGGATCTCGGCATCAACATCGGCATGTCCGCTCAGTGTCAATTCTCCCCAGCACCAATTTTGATTGCTCGTCTTGACAATAACACCGTTAACCTTCAGGTCATTAGCAATGCTCTGTCCAATAATGCGGCCCAAGATACGCACGCGATAGGGAAGCGTAAGCTCAAGGTGAGTGCCGAGGTCGTAAACCGAAAGAATTTCGATGATCTCATCCTGATGCAATTCTTGGGAAGCCACGATCTGAATTGAAAGAGTGCTTGGCTCACTGGTTCCCGGATAGCGCGCTTCGTCAGGTTGCCAGGGATCGATCGCTGCCAACTGGATGAGATAGCTGCCAGGCAGTGGCGCGCTGCCCAAGTCAAGTTCACAATGCCACAGGCCTGGCTCAAGAGATTGCTGCAAGATTAGCTCGCCGGTTTCGCGCCAGAGATAGAGGATACGTTCCTCTGCCTGTCCCTTTTCAACCCATCCAACCTGCAGTCGCGTCCTACCATCCGCAAGCGCCTGCATGCACCCAATCTCCCGCGCTTCCCATTCAGAGCGCACAGTGCAGATGCACGCCTCATGAAAATAGGGTTTGGCCGTAGCGCCGTGGGTTGAAGTGCCGTATGAGATCTCTCTGGGTGGCAGATGGGAAAGCTGCAAACTCTTGACCGGCCTGCCTTTCCCCAATGCGGCACCCCATGCAATCAGGTCAAATTTAGCAATTTGCTCGATGATCGGGCGTTCCTCCCTGCGTCGCGGCAAATCGGGCGAGGTGAGCAGCACGCTGCCTTGCACATAAGGAGGAAGTTTGACCCAAAGCTCTTGTTCGGGCAGACGCGTCCAATCTCCCAGCCAAAGCTCCTCGCGCACCCGCTCTTGAAACCACTTATTCTCACTTGCTATCTCGCCCTTGAGCAGCCAAAGCAGTTTGGGAATTTCAAAGACTAGCGGTAGGTCGAAATGTTGGTCATCAGCCACCCAGGCAAAGTTGAGCATGATCTCGACTTCCTCCAGGTTTGTTTCGACCTCCCATACTCCCGGCTGAAGGCTGTGACTTTGTGCGGGGGCATGCGCCGTCAACTCTGCATCCTGAGGCACTTCCAGCATGAGTTTCGCGTTGGGTGCTTTGGCGCCACGCCAGGGTAGATAGATAGGCGCGTCAAAACGCGCATGAATCGCTGGCAGTTGGCAGAAGACCTGATACCAATCTCCGCCAGGTAGGTTTGTCACCGAGAGGCGGATGCAGCCATAACAGATTGTGCCAAGCAAGGCGGCAAGGTTGAGCGAAAGATGTTGACTACTGCCGATTCTTTCCTGGCGGGCAAATGCTAGACAATCGCGCAGCAACCAACTTTGGCTTTCCTGTGCTCCTCCTCTCCCGCTGTCCACCACAAGGGTCAGGAGCACACGGTCGAGAATTTGCTCACCCGCAAAACGAATATCAAGGCGCGGCATGGCCCCCGCATAGAGCGGGAATTCCTCAATGTGTTTGCCAATCTGGCTGGCCGTGCCCACTAACTCCACTTCGCAGTATTGTTCCCCTCGCCCATAGATCTGCTGACGCAGCTGCGTTCCATCCACCAGATAGAGCTCTTGAACAGCCGTCAGGTCGAGTTCCAAGAGCTGGTAGGTATGCCAACCGTCGTCCATCTCAATTTGGCGAGTTACCGCATATCCCTCTCCCTTCAGCGTGGCATCATTAGGCAGCAGCAGCCAAAGCCGTTCCTGATGGCGCACGGTGGGACACAGCCGCCCATCGCGGCCATCAAAGAGGGGATAGAGAAGATCGTCCGTTTGCAGTGAAATCTCCCACTCCTTCAAGAGCAAATCGCCATCATAGAGAGAAACGCGAAGGGCACGCGACCCCGGCGCAAGTTCAACACGCTGGCGATTTGTTTCGACCACTTCCCCGCCCAGCCGCCGTCCGTGTAGGGCCATCTGCAAAAGCTCATTCTCCATCTGCGCTTCGCTCGAACCCGTTTCCCCAGCAGTTGGCAGGCTTGCGAGTGCGTTAATGACAAGAGTCAGATGGCCGACAATTACCTTACAGCGTTGGGCAGGAATGATAAGCTCTGGGCGATAGCTTTCGAGGTTAATCTGTATCCACGGGGAGTGAAAGCGCTCCTCTCCGGCTGCAGTGCGCGGAACATAGGCTTTTTGCGCTGCCCACCAATGCTGAAACGGTAGGCGCAAATGCTCCGGCAGCTTTTGCAGAGAGTGACGATCCACCACTCCGTACTCAACGGCGTGGCGCAGCAGCAGCACGCAATGGTGCAGCAAGCGCGCGGCAGAGTCGCCCCCATGCAGCAAGTAGCGGCGGATGGGATGAGCAATATAGCCAAGCACTTCGCTCCCACTCTTGTCTCTCCCACTGACCATCAGCTGCACAGTACGAGCTGTCTCGTCATCATTTCTGCCCAACGAGTCATTTTGCTCGTCCTGGCTGTGCATACGCTTCAGCAAATCAAGGAAACCAGGGATCGATCCCTTGAGCTTTGCATGGAGAAGGTCAGCATCAGTTTGCGCCTCGCGCCAGGCAGCGAGGCGGTGGCGCGCCACCCCCATATCTCCGTCTCCTGAGGCGACTATCTCTTCTAAAAACGCTTGGTACTCTTTGGCGACCTGCTCATATTCGCTGGTCAGATCTTCGTAATTGCTCGCATTGGCTCGACTTAACTCGTTCTTTAGTTCGTCCAACTGCATTTCGTAGACATCGAGCATTGCCTCTGCATGGGCAAAATCGCTGCGGAAGCTTCCCAGTGCCTCTGCTTCTGCCTCCAGTGCCAAGTACGCTTCAATGGCCTGAATTTGCTCCGGTGAAGCAGCCAGATCAGTGCGTAGCGGCTCGCGCCTGAGGCGACGTTGAGGGCGCGCAGATTCCATGCGGAGGACAGCAAGCTCTTCTTGGGCTTCGACAAGGGTGACGGCTTTTCTCTCCTTCACCAGCGGCATGGCGACTTTCGCCAGGAATTCTCCCATGTAGTGTGGGGGGATGCCAGCATGGAGGAAGAGTAGCGAAACGCTTTCTGTTGATGGTGTTGCTGGTCGTTTGTTCGGTTGGTTCGCTAACCGGTGCAATGCGAAATCGCTAAAGAATCTTCGCAAACTATCAAGTTCAACGCTGAATTTGCGGCTCGCCATCGGCCAAAAATCAGCTTCTTCCTTGCATTGATGCACAGCAAAGACCAAGGCGCACGCCAACGCATGGGGCGCGCGAGTTGTTAGTGTTGCTGAATTCGCTTCAATTTGGAGAAGTCTGACAAGCTTTTGGAGGTCTTGAGGGGAGAGCGGCAGATCGCCGAGCAGAATGTGGTGGCGAACTTCTTGTGCGAGCCTCGTTTCGCACTGAGGCAGTGTCGTACATTGTTCCAACATCGGGGGAAATCTCCCATCTCGCGCTCGTACCGTCCAACCGATTTGCAGTCAACAATGCTCAGGACGGTGTTCAGGCGCGCAAAATATTCATCAGTCTACCTGCTGAACAGACAACAGGCAACCGACAAATGGTGTAAACGGTAAGCTATCGCTGTGGTCTGAAGGACAGGCGGGTCTCTCGTAGATCTTTGACCGTCACCAGCTTTGGTTCTATTGTTCAAATGTCAACTGATGTGTCCAGAGATTTCATGGATGTTCGGATTGCATATGTCTAGCAAAGAACTACTGCATGGTGTCTCAGCATTTAGTTGTACTAACGATCCTGTTTTCCTACGAGCAGCGCCTTTATTTCTTCGATGGTGTAGACCCCGTCCAGACGGCGATGCAGCATGGCATGGCAGTTTGGACAAACTGCCCGCGCTTGCGGATTACGCTCATAGGAATTGATCGTAATCTGGCGCGTCGAGCCCTCCAAGTAAACTTGCCCCGCTTCCGTCGCCACTTCCTCCGGCAATGCTTCTAGTCGTCACCTCCGCTGCTCTAGGTGCAACGCTTGCATCGGCGGTAGCAACTCATCGAGTGCCACAGCCGACTCTGGCGTCAATTCACGCACGCCTCGCAGCGTCTGTTGGTCGATTCGTCCTGGAGAACGAAAGTCGGTAGGTATTCCACGCTCGTTGGCCCAATAGTGGGTGAAGCTGCTGCGATCATCGTGCGATACCCGCAGATGAAGAATTACATCGTCACGCAGCCGAGAACCTCGCCCAGGCCGACGCCCTCCTCTTTGGCCGGGTGACCTATGAAATGATGGAGGCAGGGTGGCGCTCTCCGGTGCAGCCAGGAGAGAGGCCCGACTGGATGGAAGAGTTCGCCAATACGATCGACGCGGCCAAGAAGTACGTTGTGTCCAGCACCCTGGAGCATGTCGATTGGAATACGGAACTCGTGCGCGGCGATCTAGGTGAAGCCGTTCAGAAGCTCAAGCAGGAGCCAGGTAAGGGCCTGTACGTGGGAGGCGTGAAACTCCCGCTGGCGTTGGCGGAGCTGGGATTGATCGATGAGTACGAGTTCATTGTGCATCCCAGGATAGCGGGCCATGGGCCAACGTTATTTGCGGGCTTGTCGCACTATGTCGACTTGAAGCTCGTGAGCCGGCTGGAGTTCGGCTCAGGGGCAGTGGCGATGCGCTATGAGCCGAGAAGGTAGCCAGTGGGACTGGCGTCTGAACACAGTCTCCACCCCTTGAAAGGAACATAACAATGTCGAAGGTTATCGCAATCATGTCCATGTCGCTTGACGGCTACGTCGCCGACCTCAACGATGGCGTGGGGGAAGTGTTCGACTGGTACTTCACCTCGGGAGATGTCGAAATCCACACCGGAGGGTCGGATCCCATGACCTTCAAAGTGTCCGGGCCGAGCGCCGAGCACATTCGCGGGCTCACGTCTGGGCTGGGTGCTGTGCTCACCGGTCGCCGCACGTTCGACAAGGCCCAAGGCTGGGGCGGAAACCACGCTTGGGGACCCGCCTTTGTCCTGACCCACCATATCCCCGCCGGATGGCCGAGACCCAACTCGACTGTCCACTTCGTGAGTGATGGCATCGAAAGCGCCGTGAAGCAAGCCAAAGCCGCTACCGCCGGGAAGTTCGTTGGGGTTCACGGCGCTGACACCATCCAGCAGTGCCTGAATGCCGGCCTCCTCGACGAACTCTCCATCGACATCGCAGCGGTTCTACTCGGCTCTGGAGTTCGACTCTTCGACCACCTCGCCGGCACGCCAGCCGTACTTGGCAACCCGACGGTGATCGCGGGCGTCGGCGTTACACACCTGCGCTACCCAGTACGCAAGGCATAAATATGCTGCAAATCTAAGATTTGCAGAGTGTCTACGCCCTACCCTATCCCACACCTTTCTCGCCCGGGGGTGAGCTTTGTCTTGATGAGATGTTCACGCGCGGGGAGGTTTTGGGCGTTGTCGGCGAAAGCGGCTCAGGAAAAACCACAGCCGGACGGACAATCCTGCGCGCCTACGATCCGAGCGAAGGCGAGACCATCTTCCATCTTCAGGACGGTACGCCGACCGATTTGGCGAAACTGCCCCAACGTGAACTCCGGGCCTTTCGTCGGCATGCACAGATGATTTTCCAAGACCCCTATTCTTCGCTGAACCCGTGGATGACCGTGCGGGATATCATCGCCGAGCCGTTGCTGGCAGGAGGCATAACCCAGGGCGATGAAATCGATCAACGCGTTCGTGAAATTGCCGATCGCTGCCAGTTGAGTCTTGAGCATCTACGCCGCTATCTGCACGCCTTCAGCGTCAGCGCATTGGCCTTGCGCGCGCGTTGGTGGTGCAGCCACAGTTTGTCGTCTGCGATGAACCGGTCTCGGTATTGGGCGTCTCCATCCAGGCCCAAATCCTCAACCTGTTGACTGCAATGCAGAAAGAATTGGGTCTCACCTATCTGTTCGTTGCCCATGATCTCAGTGTTGTGGAGCATGTTAGTGATCGGGGGGCGGTGATCTATTTGGGCAAACTGGTGGAAGCAGCGCCCACGACAGAGCTCTTTTATCAGCCGTTGCATCCTTACACCGAAGCTCTGATGTCGGCGATTCCTTCCCTGGATCCGGATGAGGTGCTGAAGCCGGTCATCCGGAAGGCGAAATCCCCAATCCGGCCAACCCGCCCACGGGCTGTGCCTTTCACCCGCGCTGCCCCTATGCACAAGCGACATGCAAACATGACATGCCGGAATGGAGAGAATACCAGTCGGGTCACTTTGCGGCCTGCCACTTTGCCGGCACACTCCCACTCAAAGGAGCGATCAAAGCCTAGAGACGAAGGTATTGAGGTTCCCGGTGGATTTTCGCGGCGGCTAAGGCGGCGATAACTGAGCATGGCGCGCAAGGACAAAATCGGTAGAGCTTTGCCCAAGCTCTACCGATTTGGCCTTCATGGTTTGCCGTTATGCTCCACAGCGATGACGACTTTGCCTTTGGCATGGCCTGCTTCAAGATAGCGGATAGCGTCTGCAACATAACGCAACGGGAAACATCGATCGATGACTGGTGTGACTTTGCCGGCTTCGATCAACTCCTTCATAAAGACCAAATCCTTCTGGTTGGGTTTTGCCAGAATGTTACTCATTTTCTGCCCATCTTTCCTGGAGCGCCAGGGGGCGAGGAGCATCGCTTCAAACATTTGCGCCGTGGAACCGCCGGTTATGACATAAGCGCCCTTTGGACTTAAGGCACGCTGATAAGCTGAAAGCGGATGATAGCCGTTTACCGCCAGGATCAGGTCATAATGCTCGCCATTTTGGGTGAAATCTTCTTGCGTGTAATCGATAACATGGTCTGCCCCAATCGAGCGCGCCATTTCCACTTTGCTCGTGCTGCATACGGCAGTGACTTCAGCGCCAAACGCTTTGGCAATCTGCACCGCGAAGGTGCCCACGCCCCCGGACGCACCATTGATCAGCACCTTCTGCCCTGGCTGAATGTGTCCTTCACGCAGCCCCTGCAGGGCGGTAACTGCCGACACAGGTACGGACGCGGCTTGCTCAAACGTTAGATTGGTGGGTTTCAGCGCAAAGGCGTTTTCAGGAGCAGCAACATACTCGGCAAAAGCGCCAAAGCCACTCATGGATAAGTCCCCGAACACCTCGTCACCGGGCCGAAACTCTGTTACGTTTCGGCCTACCGCTTCAACCCGCCCCGCTACGTCAGAGCCGAGGATCTTGTATTTTGGCCTTAGCAGCCCAAACATAAAACGAATCAAGAATGGATCCGCGCGTAGCAAATGCCAGTCACCCGCAGCGGTGGATGCCGCAACCACTTTGACCAATACTTCATTGTCCTGCAGGACCGGCTTTTGAACTTCTTCCAATTTCAGTACATCGGGTGAACCATAGTTGTGATAGACAATTGCTTGCATGAGTTTTTCCTCTTGAGATTCTTCCTAAACTTAACGTCAG
This sequence comes from Caldilineaceae bacterium, assembly GCA_020846635.1. GTDB lineage: Bacteria > Chloroflexota > Anaerolineae > Caldilineales > Caldilineaceae > QEUY01. Next base: position 115 of record JADLDO010000033.1, on the reverse strand, counting down.
TTCGATGTAAGAGAACTAAAGGATAGCGACAGGCACGAGGTGGTTATCAGGCCGGATGCCCAACGATGGCTTGAGGGGTCGCCAGGTGTAGGCAATCAGCCCAGCTATTAAGTTG
>JADLDO010000032.1 GCA_020846635.1 Caldilineaceae bacterium | reverse complement strand
CCAACACCTGCATGATCTTCACCAACCAACTGCGCCAGAAGATCGGGGTCATGTTTGGCAATCCCGAAACCACCAGCGGCGGCATGGCGATGAAGTTCTATGCCAGTGTGCGCCTGGATGTGCGCCGGATCGAGTCGATCAAGCAAGGCACTGAGGTCATCGGCAACCGCACGCGTGTCACCGTCAAGAAGAACAAGGTCGCTCCGCCCTTCAAGGTAGCTGAGTTCGACATCATGTACAACGAGGGCATCAGCACCACGGGTGACCTGGTCGATTTGGGTGTTGCACACGACATTGTTAGCAAGCGCGGCAGTTTCTACAGCTATGGTGATATTCGCTTGGGGCAAGGCCGCGAAAACGCCAAGACTTACCTGATGGAAAATCCCGACATCGCCGCCGAGATTGACCACAAGATTCGCAACAACTTTGGCCTACCCGTCAACTTTGCCCCCATCGCCTCGACAGCGGCAGAGATAGACGAGCCTGTGGATGCAACCGTCAAGACAGCGCGCGCCACCATACGCCCGGCAGTGGACGACGCCAGCATCCAATATGACAGCGAAAACGATCCCCCTTCGCTCTTTAGCGACGCTGCTTAATCCTGCAATCTACTTCTTCCCACGCTCCTTCCCATTTTCCTTGACCAGAGTAGAGGGGCTGTCGTACGACAGCCCCTCTACTCTTTTGATTCTGCCCCTCATCTATCTTGACGGAATGGCGCTTGGCGTGAACAATTAGCGTCATGTCTGCATCAACTCAACCACAACTCGAATCGACGTTTGAATCTACGTTTGATTCACAACCTGAACGCCCGCCCTTTCGCTTTGAACTCCACAAGAGCAGTGGAGCCGCGCGCCTTGCCACCTTTCACACCCCACACGGGCCGATTCCATTGCCGGTCTTTGCGCCCGTGGGAACCCAGGCGAATGTCAAAACGCTGGAACCGCGCGACCTTCACGAACTGGATGCCAAGCTGATCCTCGCCAACACCTACCATCTTTATATGCGCCCTGGACACGAACTGATCCAGCGCATGGGCGGGCTGCATCAGTTTATGGCATGGGACGGGCCAATCCTCACCGATTCTGGGGGCTATCAAGTCTTTAGTCTCGCCCACCAGCGCAAGCTGGATGACGATGGCGTCACCTTTCGCAGCCACATCGACGGCAGCCTGCATCGCTTTACACCCGAACGGGTGATGGAGATCGAGCAGGCGTTGGGGCCGGACATTGCGATGGTTCTGGATGAGTGTCCCGACCCGTTGAGCTTTGAATACAACCAGGCGGCCCTGGTACGCACGCACCATTGGGCAGAGCGCTGTAAGATCGCGCATACACGCCCCGACCAGGCGCTTTTTGGCATTGTGCAAGGGGGTATCTTCCCCGAACTGCGCCAAGCCAGCGCCGCCTTTCTCACCGGGTTGGACTTCCCCGGCTATGCGATTGGTGGGTTGGCTGTGGGCGAAACCAAAGAGGAAATGTACGCCACGCTCGACGCCACCTGTCCGGCGCTGCCCACCGACAAACCGCGCTATCTGATGGGTGTCGGCACGCCCGAAGATATTATTGAAGCGGTCTACCGCGGTGTGGATATGTTTGATTGTGTGCTGCCCACGCGCATTGCGCGCAACGGCGCACTGCTCACGCCCGATGGACGCATGAACATGCGCAACGCGCAATATGCCGAAGACCCGCGCCCGGTGCAAGAGGATTGCGCCTGTTACACCTGCCGCACCTTTAGCCGCGCCTACCTGCGCCATCTCTATAAAGCGGGCGAGGTGACGGCACTGCGTCTCGGCACAATCCACAACATCCATTACCTGCTCGACCTCATGCGCAAGATCCGCCAGGCCATCGCCGATGACCGGCTGGATGATCTGCGCGCCGAGTTTTACAGCCGCTACCGCATCCCCGATCAAGCGGTTCGCCATGACCAGCGCGCGCGCCGCAAAGCCGCGGTGCTCAACCAATTTGCAGGCAGCAAAACCACCAACAGCTAATTTACTCCCCCACATGAACTAACCATCCATCATTCACCTGACATGCAGCTACCCTCCCGGAAGCTTGGAGCTTTCGGGAGGGTTTAGGCGAGATGTGCATAACGTGAATCACAAGCATACCAGCGGGGAACGCCTGTGTTAGAGATCATCCAAGCCATTGTCCTCGGCATTGTCCAGGGCCTAACCGAATTCATCCCCGTCAGCAGCAGCGGGCACTTGGTGCTGATCCCCTGGCTCTTGGGCTGGGAACGCCAATCCCTGCTCTTTGACACGGTTCTGCATTGGGGTACATTGATCTCCATCATTGCTGTCTTTTGGCGCGAGCTATGGGCGATCTTCCTGGCGACCCTCGGCAGTTTAGCCCGGCGTTCCCTGGCAGACCCCCATGCGCGCCTGGGTTGGTTTATCGTGGTGGGCAGTATTCCAGCCGCGGTGACGGGGGTGCTCTTTAAGGATTTCTTCGAGGCGCTCTTTGGCAGCCCGCTGACGGTGGGCTACTGCCTGCTGATCACGGCGGCCCTGCTCGCGGGCAGCGAGCAGCTTGCCAGACGGAGCAGGCCCACCACCACGCTCACCACCATGAACTGGGGGCAAGCCATCATCATCGGCCTCGCGCAAGCTGTGGCACTGGCCCCAGGCATCAGCCGCAGCGGCAGCACGATGGCCGCGGGGCTTGCCACTGGCCTGCGCCGCGATGAAGCCGCGCGCTTTAGCTTCTTGTTGGGGTCGCCGATTTTTTTTGGCGCGGCACTGCTGCAACTGCTAGACACCCTAGCTGTTGACCCAGGCGATGTCAGCGCGCAACTGCCCGCCTTGATCATCGGTATGGTCGTCAGCGCGGTTGTGGGCTATCTTGCCATTCGCGGCCTGTTGGCCTACCTCCGCAGCCGCAGCCTCTACCTCTTTGCAGCCTACTGCCTCATCGTAGGGTTGCTCGTGATCGGGCTCAACTTCATCGGATTTTAGCGATTGAATACCGAGATTCGCGCTCGCACACGCTCCCTACAAGGGATCATTCGCCCCACCCCTTCCCGGAAGCTTGAAGCTTCCGGGAAGGTTAAAATCGCCCCATGGCTGTCACTTCTTTTCCTGATTTCTATCCTGCTTCTCACAAGCTGCACCAGCACCGCGGTTGCAACACCTCGTCCTGTACTCATCACCATCGGCGGCGCTACCGCGCTTCAGCCTGCGCTGCAAGAGCTAACCGCCGAATACACACGCCGCCATCCCAATGTCCTCTTTACCCTGGGCGGGGGTGGCAGCAGCCTGGGTGAAGAGATGGTCTACAGCCGGCGCATCGACCTAGCCGCCAGCAGCCTGTTTCCCCCCAGCGAACCGACCGTTGCCCAGCGCGCGCTGGTGCGAATTCCCATCGGTGTTGATGGGCTGGCGATTATCGTCCACAGCAGCAACACGGTGGCAGGTCTGACAGAGGAGCAACTGCGCGGGCTATACAGTGGCGAAATTCTGGATTGGGCGGAAGTGGGCGCAGAAGCAGGCGAAGTGCTGTTGGTCAGTCGCGAGGACGGAAGCGGATCGCGCATCTTCTTTGAAAACGAGGTCATGCAGGGCGAGCCCGTCTCGTTAACTGCGGTGGTGATGCCCACCAGCCGTGATGTGGTGGATTACATTGCCAAAACACCCCAGGCCATTGGCTATGTTTCGCGCGGCTATGTCATGGCGCAAAATCTGGGCAGGAGTGCCGCAACGAGCACGCCCACAGCCCCCAATGTCATCACAGAGATCGCCACGCCGCCGATGACCTCCACCCTTACCACCACCGTCACAGCAACCCCTGTCCCTGGGTTGCGCGTGCGCGCTGTGCCGGTTGATGGCGAATTGCCCACACTGACTGCCCTACGCACGCGCAGTTACCCCCTGATTCAGCCTCTCTATCTTGTCAGCCGCGGCCAAACCTGGGGCAATTTGCGCCAATTCGTAGATTTTGTCCTCAGCCCTGCCGGACAAAGCATCATCAGACGCTATCACTTGCCGGTGCGATAGACAAAGAGAGTTTTCACAAAATATACTGATAAAGGATTTGATTTTTCCTCTGGCGTATGGTATGATATTCAGCGTTAGGAGTAGGTTGGCGGGTTTGTCTTGCGTGTGGATGTCTAACCCAGGGAGGTTTGCGAAAGTGGGGATTCCCCACTTTTCTTGTTGTTTGGGGAAGTGTTCACCGGGCAAGGCAAGAGCAAAGTGTATTGAGTCATGCCGCCAGCCAACAGGTTGCACAGTAAAATTAGAACAGTAGAATTAGAGTAGAGAATTAGAACTGTAAGATTTAGGTCCGGGCGTTGTGTTAGGATAGATGATTTAAGTAAGGGGTGGCTATGTCGAAGGCTTTAATTGCTGGCATCAATCAAGTTGCCACTGACAAAGGTCTCGATCGCGAGGTTATTTTTCAGGCTATTGAAGCGGCGTTGATCTCCGCCTACAAACGCAACTTTGGGTCGATTGCCAATGTCACATCGGAAGTCGATCGCAACAGCGGCGAGATGCGCGTTTATGCTGAACGCGAAGTGGTAGAAGAAGCCATCAATCAGCGCACAGAAATCACCTTAGAAGAAGCGCGCAAGCTTTACCCAACCACCAAGTTGGGTGATGTGGTTAAGGTGGAGAGCCTGCCGGACAATTTCGGTCGCATCGCCGCCCAAACCGCTAAACAGGTGATCCTCCAGCGCATCCGCGAAGCCGAACGCGATACGGTCTTTGAAAATTTTGCCCACCGCGTCGGCGAGGTCATCAACGCGCAGGTTCGCAGCACCGACAACATTTCGAACGCTGTGACCGTGATGCTTGATGAAAAGCACGAAGCGATGTTGGTGCGCGAGGAGCAGATTCCCAACGAGAAACTGCGCCGCGGAGATTATGTCAAGGTTTATGTAGTGGATGTCCACAAGAGCACGCGCGGGCCGGTGATCAAATTGAGCCGCACCCATCGCAATCTGCTGCGCCGCTTGATGGAGCAGGAGATTCCCGAAGTACGCGACGGCACTGTGGAGATCAAGGCGATTGCCCGCGAGCCTGGCGCGCGCAGCAAGGCCGCTGTGGTGGCGACTGTGCCTGGTGTCGATCCGGTCGGTAGCTGCGTCGGCATGCGTGGCTTACGCATCCAAAATATTGTCAACGAACTGGCGGGCGAAAAGATCGATGTCGTCGAATGGAACACCGACCTTGCCAGCTATATTGCCAATTCGCTCAGCCCGGCCAAAGTCAACAGCGTTTTGCTGGATGAAACCGGCTCGATCAAGACCGCAATTGTGGTTGTGCCCGACCGGCAATTGAGCCTTGCCATTGGCAAGGAGGGGCAGAACGCCCGCTTGGCCGCGAAGCTTACAGGCTGGCGCATCGACATTAAGAGCGAGAGCGAAGCCATGAAAGAGGGGCTGGACCGTCTGGCGGCGGAGCAGTCGCAAAAGAGCCGCAGCGCCGACCTCTTCTCTGTGGTAGAGCGCTTCCTGCAAGAGGACGAACAGCCGCACACACTCAACATGGGCGAGGACTTGCTCAGCAAGGCCGCTCGTGCATTGGAAAACATGGAACCGCGCAACGAACGTTCTGAGGCTGCCGAACTGCCGTCGTTGGAGATGCCCGAACTGCCAGGCGAGCGTCACGACTTCCGTGACCTGTGGCCGGTCGAAGGCTTCCAAATCCCCGAAGAACCCATTGGCGAGGCGTTGAATCCAGAGGAAGAGGATTTCGAGGAGACTCAACCTGAGCCGGTGGAGCTACCGGAGCCGATCGCCGAGCAGCAGGAGGCGACACATGAGGATGAGGATCACAAGGAGCAAGAGGAAGAAGACATGACTCGTGTCGATACCCTGCCCCAAGTGATTACCGCCGACATGCTGCGCGCACGCAAAGGCAAAGGCATTGACCTCTCCCAAGACTTCGTCGTTCCAGCCGAGTTGTTAGTCGGTCTGGATGAAGAGGAGATTGACGACGAGTGGGAAGAGGAAGAAGGGGATAGGAAGGGGCGCGGGAAGGGCTCCAAAGCGCCGGCCAAGCCTGCTGCTAAGGGGAAGGCCAAAAAACCGACCAAGCCCGATGCCAAATCGAAGGGCAAGAAGTGGCGACCTCCGGTTGCGGATGATGATGCGTTTTAGGACGCAAGATGTCAGAGAGTAGATGGGCATGATGGCGCAAAAGAGTCGCGGGGTAAAACCCAAGCATGTGCCACAACGCACCTGCATTGCCTGCCGCCAAGTGGCAGGCAAGCGCAATCTACTGCGGCTGGTGCGTACGGAGAAGGGCGTCGAGATCGACGCCACCGGCAAGTTAGCAGGACGGGGTGCATATCTGCACCCCTATCAGAATTGTTGGCGGGCGGTGTTACGGGGGGGCCGGATTGAGCAAGCCCTACGCACCCGCCTGAACGAGGAGAATCGACAGGCGTTGCTGGCGTTTATGGCAACGCTGCCCGAATCCGAAGCAGCCGATACAGAAGTCGCTGCTCCTGAAAGAGTCGATTCTACAGCAGTCGACAGAACAGAGCGAAAGTCTCAGGCACCGATTGTATGAAACACGGTGAGAACGTCCCATGAACTGCCTTTTTGCCATGCACCTCATGAGTCATGCCGGCGATGTGAATCAGACCGGCAATGTGCATCTTGATCATGTGCATCCTGATGGCAACGTGTGACCAGGCAATCCAGAGCAAGGTGGGTCGTTGGCGCAGACAAGCGCCCACGGCTACGGTTTGCAGTCCAGGGAGATTGAGTATGATCTGACCCTGGCTTCTTCCCCTCCCTCCCCTCTGGATTTACCCTGCTTTCACCTTGATTTCCATACCCTCCCTGCCCGCTGTTGCTCGCCCAAATGTGGAAAGCGACCCGCCTCTCGTTGGGCCGCGCCGGGGAGTATTTTAAGAGAGATCGTGCTGAGGGCGTCTTGAAGTTCCGAGCCGTGTTGCGCTTACCTTCCGGCTTCGAAGCAACTCGCTCATGTGAATTAGGAGGTTTGGACAAATGGTAGCAAAAAGTAAAGTAAAATCACGCAGCAATGACTTCGAAGAAGAGATGATGGGCGGTGGCAAGCAAAATGGCAAGGGTGGCAAGCCCTTCAATGGCAGAGGGCCAAACCGCCCCGAGAAAGCTGCGCGTGTCGAGCCAAAGGTCATCGATTCTGTGGTGGTGGAAGATGCCATCACTGTGCGCGATCTCGCCAAGCTCATGGAGCGCAGCCCCATCGACTTGATCAAGGTCTTGATGCAATATGGCATCATGGCTCCCATCACTCATAGCATCGATCACGATACCGCTGTCATCTTGGGCGAAGAATTGGGGATCGCGGTCAAGTGGCCCACCTCGTCGGACGAAGAAGCGTCTGCGGACGAGCAAGTCCAGGAAAGCACCACCACCGCTGCACAGAACTTTGTCCAGCGCGTGCGTGATGCGGAAAAAGATGAGGCATTGGTAGAACGCCCGCCGGTTGTGGCTGTCTTGGGGCATGTTGACCACGGCAAGACCACCCTGCTCGACCGCATCCGCCACACGAATGTCGCTGCGGGTGAAGCGGGTGGCATCACCCAGCGCACAGGGGCCTATCAAGTGACCGTAGAGGGGCGCAAGATCACCTTCTTGGATACGCCAGGTCACGAAGCGTTCACAGCCATGCGTGCGCGTGGCGCACAGGTAACAGATATTGTGGTCTTGGTCGTTGCTGCTGATGATGGTGTCATGCCGCAAACGCGCGAGGCGATTAGCCACGCAAAAGCAGCGGGCGTCCACATCATCGTCGCCATGAACAAGATCGACAAGGCGAGTGCCAACCCGCAGCGGGTCATGGAAGAACTTGCAAAAGAGGGACTCCAATCCGAACAGTGGGGTGGCGATACCATCGTCGTAGAAGTGAGTGCGCTCACCAACTTGGGCATTGACGACCTGTTGGAGAATATTCTGCTCGTCGCCGAGGTGGAAGGCTTCAAGGCCAATCCAAAGGGCAAATGTGTTGGAACCGTCATCGAATCGGAGTTGGACAAATTCCGCGGGGTGACAGCCACCCTGTTGGTCCAAAATGGCACACTGCGCCGCGGCGACGCCATCGTGGTAGGCAACACATGGGGCCGCATCAAGGCCATGTTCAACCCAGAGGGGAAGACGGTCAAAGAGGCAGGGCCTAGCGATCCGGTCGTGATCTTGGGTCTGCAAGAAGTCCCCAAGGCAGGCGACACCTTTGAAGTGATGTCGAGTGACCGCGAGGCCAAGTCGATTGCCGAGCAGCGCCAGGACGACCGTTCGCGTGCAGCTCAAACGCCCGTGAACCGCAACATGACGCTGGAGGAGGTCTTTGCCCGTTTTGAAAAAGGCGAAACCAAGACCCTCAACCTCATTGTACGCGCCGACATGCAAGGCACAATGGAGCCGGTGCTCAAGAGCCTGGAAGATTTGGGCAACGACGAGATCGGTGTCAAGATTTTGCAGGCGGCGATTGGTGACATCTCCGAGTCGGATGTGATGTTAGCCGAAGCCAGCGATGCGGTCATCATCGGCTTTAGCGTCGGAGCCGACAAGGCCGCGGTGCAACGAGCCGAGCAGTCGGGCGTGGAGATTCGCCACTACAACATCATCTACAAGATGATTGAAGATGTAGAGGCCGCGCTCACCGGTATGCTGGAACCGATCTATAAGGAAGTGAAGATCGGGGAAGCCCAAGTCCTGCAATTGTTCAAATTGCGCCGGGGGGTCATTGCCGGTTGTAGTGTGACGAGCGGCGTCGTGAAGCGCAATGCGCTGGCACGTGGTATGCGCAACGGCGAAGAATTGACGCCCATGACGCGCATCGAAACATTACGCCGCTTCAGCGAGGATGCCAGTGAAGTCCGCACCGGATTCGAGTGTGGAATTCGATTGGCGGATGGGGATGATTTGCTCGAAGTGGGCGATACCATCGAGGTTTACGAACGCCAGCGCGTGCGCTAAGCGACGCTTGGCTTGATTGCAGCGGTTCCCTGGGCTACCCCCATTGCGCCTGTCTAGAGGAGTTGTCTAGGGAGTCGCCCACATACGCTGAGAGGAGGGTCTTATGACGACCATCCGCCAACAACGAGTCGCGGAAATGTTGTACGAGGAACTGAGCATCATGATCGCCAACGAGTTAAGCGATCCTCGCCTGAGCCTTGTACGGGTCATGAGTGTCGATATAAGCCGCGACTTACGCAACGTCAAAGTCTACGTTGCACATGACGATGATGAGCTTTCCAAGCGCGAAGTATTGCAGGGATTGCGCCATGCCACGCCATTCCTGCGCCGCCAGCTTGCTGTGCGTGCTGGTCTGCGCGCTGTGCCGGAGTTAAGTTTCTATTACGATGACACGCCGGAAAAGGCGGCACGCGTGGATGAACTGCTGCGCCAGATTGCATCAAGCCGCGGCGAGAATGGCACAAACGACGACACTGGCATCCCCCCTGCCGAGCCGCCGTCACCATAATTGCCCAGCCACTCTCTAGCTCGCAAGAATCATGGGCATACCAAACGCAGGAACAGGCAAAAAACGGTAAAGCAGCAGGTCAAGGAGGGAAATCCTCCTTTGACCTGCTTTTTGTTGCGAAGAATTGGTGTAAAACGAATGACAATCATTGAACCTGCCGTACTCCACGCGCTCACCAACGCCAACCAGATTCTCTGTATCAGCCATATCAACCCCGATGGCGATGCCGTGGGCAGTCTCCTCGGCATGGGCTGGCTGCTGCGCCATATGGGTAAGCAGCCAACATTGGCCTTGCAAGACGCCGTACCGCACGAACATCAAGTGCTGCCCGCCGCCGCGACCATTATCACCGCACAGGCAGCCAATTACCGCAGCGATGTGCAAGAACGCGCGTTTGACCTTGTGATCAGCCTGGATGGTTCCAGCCCGGATCGCATGGGCAATGCCTATAACAGCGCTGTGCATGGACAAGCGCCCCTGCTCGTCATCGATCACCACATCACCAACACCTTCTTTGGTGACATCAATTGGGTTGCGCCAGAGTGTGCCGCCACCTGCCAGATGCTCGCCTATCTAGCCGATGCGCTGCAAGTGCCGCTGACAGGCGAATTGGCCGAATGTCTGCTCACCGGGCTTGTGACCGACACGCTCTGTTTCCGCACCAGCAACACCACGCCCGCAGTGCTGGAGGTTGCCCAACGGCTGATGCAGGGTGGGGCCAGCCTCGTGGACATCACCCAGCGTACGCTGAACCGCCAGCCCTTTGCCATGATCAAGCTTTGGAGCCTGATCCTTCCCACCATCCAACTGGAAGATGGCGTGATCTGGGCCGCAGCAGACCAGCCCGTCTTTGCGCAAGCAGGGCTGCCAGTGGGAGATACGGGCTTGAGCAGCTATCTGGTGACGGCAGACGAGGCAGCCATGAGCGCGGTCTTTGTGCAAAAGCAGGAACCAGCCGGATCGACCAGCGTCGAATGTAGCTTTCGGGCCAAACCGCGCTACAATGTGGCACAATTGGCGTTGAGTTTGGGGGGTGGCGGTCATCCAGCCGCATCAGGCTGCACCCTTGCCGGCACGTTGGCAGAAGTTGTGCCCCATGTGGTTGGATTGATGAAAACAGCACGACGCGAGCAGGACAGACAATTGAGCTATGCCCAGTAAGTCCACGCCCAGTGACCCGCCTAAAGACCTGCTCAAAGATCTAAACGGTCTACTCGTCGTGGATAAAACAGGCTTTGACCCGGCCCAACCGCAGGCGCGCCTGTGGACAAGCCACGATGTGGTGGCGCGCGTTCGCCGCTTGAGTGGACAGCGGCGTATCGGCCATACCGGCACGCTGGACCCCATGGCAAGTGGTGTGCTCATCCTCTGTCTAGGTCAAGCCACGCGACTGGTCGAGTATTATCAAGGCCATGACAAGCGCTATCATGCCGTGGTGGCGCTGGGTTCGGCAACGGATACCTATGATGCGACCGGGCAAGTTATCATTCAGAAGCCTGTGCCGACGCTGAGTGCGGCCCAAGTGGAAGCGGCATTGGCCCGCTTCCGCGGTGACATTGAACAGATGCCACCCATCTATTCCGCGCTCAAGCAGGAAGGGGAGGCGCTCTATGCGAAGGCACGCCGCGGCGAAGCAGTAACCGTAGCCGCCCGTCCCGTAACCATCCACCAGCTAACCCTGGTGGCGCAGACGGCAACGACACTCACGCTTGATATTACCTGTTCAGCAGGAACCTATATTCGCAGTTTGGCGCATGATCTGGGTGAAGCATTGGGGACAGTGGCCCATTTGGCGGAGCTACGACGCAGCGCAGCGGGCAGTTTCACCCTGGACGATGCCCACACCCTGCCCACGATTGAGGCCGCAGCCGAAGCGGGAACCTTTGCAGAGTTGCTCTTACCGCTGGGCGCAGCATTGGGGCTTCCGCTGTTACCCGTGGATGAGGCTACAGCGCTGCGACTCAGCCAGGGCCAACGGGTTCCGCTCGATTCGCCTACAATCCCCGACCCCAAGAACAATCTAGCGATGGCAGAATCCGCCACGGGCTCGCCACTCGGCATTGTCCGTTGTGTGGAAAGTCATGGCTCTACACAAATATGGAAAGCCGAAAAATGGCTAGCGATTGGCTAATTTCTATTCCTGATGGTGTACGATAGAACGCTATGCAGATCTACTCTGACCTCTCAACTCTCCAATTGACTCACCCCACTGCCCTGACCATCGGTAACTTCGATGGCATCCACCGCGGCCATAAGGCGCTTTTGAGCGAGTTGCGCCAGATCGCCACGCTCGCGGCTCTCTCCAGCGCCATCCTTACCTTTGACCCGCATCCGCTGGCAGTCCTGCGCCCGCACCAGCCGCTGCACCTGTTGACCACCCCTCTCGAACGGCTGCACTTAACCGCGGCGTTGGGCATTGACGTGGGCATTATCCAGCCCTTTACGCTGGAAGTGGCCGCGCTGGAACCGGCTGAATTCATGGGCAGCTTGGTAAAACGGCTCAATGTGCGCGCGTTGGTCGTTGGCCCAGATTTTGCCCTGGGGCGCAATCGCAGCGGCAACCTCGATGTGTTGGCCGAGTTGGGCAAAAGCTTGGGCTATACGGTGCATGTCATCGAGCCGGTAGCATGGGAAGATCAGCCGGTACGCAGCAGCGCCATCCGCACCCTCTTGACGCAGGGCGATGTGGAGGCAGCCGCCGCCTTGTTGGGGCGACCCTATCACGCCACCGGGCTTGTCATTCACGGCGACAAGCGCGGGCGGCAGATTGGCACGCCTACGGCCAATCTCCAAATACCCGATAACAAGCTCTGGCCCGCCGATGGTGTCTATGCCACGCGCACCTATCTCCACCAGCGCGCCCCGATCAACGGGGCATCCGGCGGCGTTCATCTGTTTAATAGTGTGACCAACTTGGGGATGCGCCCGACAGTGGGCGGTACTGAACATCGCTTCGAGACCCATTTGCTGGATTTCCCCGAAATGGGTGGCGATGACAACCTCTATGGGCAGTATGTTACCGTGGAGTTTATTGCGCGCTTGCGCGGCGAACAGCGCTTCAACGGCCTGGATGCGCTCATCACACAGATTCACGCCGACATTGCCCAGGCACGCGCTATCCTGCCAACACCCGTCCCCCTCCCCGACCCATTCTTCCTCCAGGCAAGCTAATCGCGCCGCGCCATGCGTATTCTCGCGCTCTCCGCTCAACTCCCCGGTCATCTGGATTGGGGAGGCTATCTCAATACCGCGGCGGAATTGGTGCGGCGCGGGCACAACGTCCTGTGGGCCAGCGGCGCTGCCGTCGCCGAGCGCGTAGGCCGCGCCCAAGTGCCATTCCACACACTGGCGGAGACAGGCTGGCGTTGGCCTCCACCACCCCCTCTGATCCTAGACGCCAATGCCGATCCGCAAACTGTCCAACAACAGCGCCAGATCCGCGCCCTGGATCAATGGCTGGACGTGGATCGGGTAAGCGCAGCCACTCATGAACTCTTGGCACTCGTCACTGAATACAGGCCCGACCTCATCCTCAGTGAGATGTTTATCGCCGCGGCGGGGTTGGTCGCTGAACAAGCAAGCACGCCCCTTGTGGTCATGGGTTGGCCCGCGACCATGCCCCAAACGGTGACTGGCGCAGACAGTATGGCAGCACTGGCGCGCACACGGCTCAATGAATTGCTGGCACGCTCCCACCTCAACGGCGTCAACTGGACGAGCGATGGCCCACCCGCACTCTGCTCCCCCCTGGCGCATCTCACCTATTGGAGTCCTACCTGGTTTGCGGGCATGGCAATGGCTCCGCAAACCAGGCATTTCGGAGGGTTGCGCCCCCTGTTGCCCCGCGACGCGGCTGATGCCGCCTCGCTTGCGCCGGACTTGCCCTCTCCGGACGATGCACCCTGGGTATTGATCACACTGGGCACAAGCTTCAACGCCGATCCCAACTTCTTCATCGCCGCGGCCCACGCTGCCGACCAGTTAGGCTGTTTGCCCCTGCTGGCATTGGGCGCGCCGCTCGAAACGAGTTGGGTACAGACGATGCAGCCGCGCCTACCGTCGAGCGCACACCTGGCCGCGCATCTCGACTTTGGGGCCTTTCTGCCCCATGTAGCCGCGGCCATCCATCATGGCGGCGCGGGCACGACCCATGCGCTCGTCACCCATGCCGTACCGCAAATTGTGGTTCCCCACGCTGGCGAACAGATGCGCCAAGCGCAAGGGGTCGTACGCAGCGGCGTAGGGTATTATCTGCCCCCCAAAGAAGTGACCCTCCCACTCCTGGTCGAGACGCTGGCGCAAGCACTGCCCGACCGCTCCGGGCTACGCACCCAAGCCGCCGCGCTGCAAGCAGAGTTTCACGCCCTGGGCGGAGTCCCTGCGGCAGCAGATCAACTTGAAGCACTGCAATAATCCTACAAATACGCGCTCGTATGGGAGTGGGTGGCGTGACGGAGTTGGGCGGGCGTACCCTCAAAGATGACACGTCCGCCCTTGTTGCCCCCTTCCGGCCCCATGTCGATGATCCAGTCGGCGTTCTTGATAATATCCAGGTTGTGTTCGATCACAACCACCGTATTGCCCATATCCACCAGGCGGTCGATGATGGCAAGCAGCCTGCTAATATCCGACTTGTGTAGCCCGGTGGTCGGCTCGTCCATGACATAGATGCTGCCCTTTTTGTGCAGTTCGCTGGCGAGCTTGATGCGCTGGCATTCGCCGCCGGAGAGCGAACTCAGGGGTTGACCTAGCCCTAAGTAATCCAGACCGACATCGCTCATGGCTTGCAGCTTGCTGACCACTTTTTTGCTCTCAAAGAAGTCAAGCGCCTGCTGTACAGTCATTTCCAGCACATCAGTGATCGATTTACCGTTGAGATGATAGGCAAGCACTTCGTCCTTGAAACGCTTGCCGTCACAGATTTCGCAGGGTGATTTGACCTCGCCCAACGCCGCCAGATCCGTGTAGATGACACCCAGCCCTTGACAGTTTTCGCAGGCTCCCTCGGAGTTAAAGCTAAAAAGCGAAGCGCTGACCTGGTTGGCTGTCGCAAAGGCTTTGCGGATGTCGTCCATGATCCCCGTATAGGTGGCAGGGTTAGAACGCGTGGAGGCGCCCACAGCGGACTGATCGATCACAATCGCCTCAGGGTGTCTTGCTAAAAACACCTGGTGAATGAGCGAGCTTTTACCGGAACCGGCAACCCCCGTAACGACCGTGAGCACACCGGCAGGGATATCGACGCTCACATTCTGCAAGTTGTTCACGCGGGCGTTGGTGACAGATAACTTGCCTGCTGCTGAGCGAAACGTTGCTTTGACCGGCATCTCTTGCTTCATATGCCGGGCGGTCAGTGTCTCCGCCTGAAGCAGGCCCGCAAAGCTGCCTTCGTAGACAATGCTGCCGCCACGACTACCCGCATATGGCCCCACATCCACAATATGATCCGCCACTTGTATCACATCGGGATCATGTTCGACCACAATCACCGAATTGCCCTTATCGCGCAGTTCTTGCAGCAGTTCATTGAGACGATGCACGTCACGCGGGTGCAGGCCGATGCTCGGTTCGTCAAAGATGTACATCACGTCTACCAGCGTGCCGCTGAGATGCTTGACGATTTTGACACGCTGCGATTCGCCGCCCGATAAAGTATCCGTTTCGCGGTTGAGGGTGAGGTACTCAAGGCCGATGTCCACCAAATGCTGCAAGCGCTGCATTAATACGTCAACCATCGGTGCAGCAACCGGATCTTTGATCGCCCTGATCACCTCAATCAGTTCGCCGGCTTCCATCATGCTGAGTTGGGCAATGTTGTAGCCATTGATCTTGCAGCTAAGGGCCGCTTGGTTCAAGCGCGCGCCTTTACAGAGCGAGCAAGGCCCAAAGGTCATAAACGGCTCCACCGTTTTCTGCGTGCGCTCTGACAAGGTTTTGAGGTCGCGCGTAATGTACTTGCGCGAAAACTTGTCGATGATACCCTCAAAGGTTAGTTTGATGGGTTTCCCGGCGATAGTCGTCTCAACTTTGTAGGGCTTGGAATGAAGGAGTAGCTCCATCTCCTCCTCGCTGTAATCAACCAGCTTTTTGTCATTGTCAAAGAGGCCCGATTGGGTGCAAAGCGCCCAGTCCCAGCTATCGACGGCATACTCCGGGAACAACACAGCCCCTTCGTTGAGCGATTTGGAAGGGTCCAGAAAGACATCCAGGTTCACGCCAATCTTTCGGCCCACGCCGTTGCATTCCGGGCACATGCCCTGCGGATCATTGAAGGAAAAGACGTTAGCATGCCCCACATAGGGCTGGCCCACGCGCGCAAAGAGCCGCCGCAGCACAGAGTAAATGTCTGTAATTGTGCCCATCGTCGAGTGAGAGCCGCCCCCTAATCGCTTCTGATCAACGACAACCGGCATACTCAAATTTTCAATGGCATCGGCATCCGGCTGCGAGTAGCGAGGCAGGAAATTACGCACGAACATACTGAAGTTTTCGTTGAGCAGGCGTTGGGCCTCGTTGGCAATCGTATCAAAGACAATCGACGACTTGCCTGAGCCGGATACGCCCGTAAAGATGGTAATCTTACGCTTGGGGATGCGTAACGACACATCCTTGAGATTGTTCTCGCGGGCACCGCGAATTTCTATGTATTCTTGGGACACGATTCTCTCCAAAGTACAGATACCATTGGCTGACAATGCTCAATTCGGATAGTCTAGGCCACTCTTTTAGACCACTCTTTCAGGCTATCGGCTCCGCAGGCTGGTAAGTCGTGAACACAATGACTTTGCTCATTTGAAGTTCCTTTCTGTTGTCAAACCATTGGGCTCAGGCGCGAGGCAGCACACTCTATTGTACACATAGAACGTTAGTTCTTCCAAATCTTTTGCAAACAGACTCCGATTTAACCGCGAAATAATTGCTTACTGGTATCTGCAATGGGTTACAATAGGCAACCATTCAGGTAAGTCATTTTTGTGGATGAGAATCACCCTCCTACTTACCACCAAGCACTATCGACTTCACCTAGCAGGATATGGGAAATTTATGCAAGCACTGATCGATCGCATCCGGCGCGAAGGACGCAACCTGGGGCGCGGCATCTTAAAGGTCGATGGCTTTATCAACCATCAGCTTGACCCGGAATTAACGCTGGAAATGGGGCGCGAGTTTGCCCGCCGCTTTGCCAATGCAGGCGTCAGCGGCATCACCAAGATTATTACGGCTGAGGTCAGCGGCATCGCGCCCGCGCTCACCACGGGCATCGTCATGGGCGTGCCGGTCATCTATGCACGCAAAACTCGCCCTGTGACAATGACCTCCGGCATGTACAAATCCGAAGCGCCCAGCCACACCAAAGGGGGCGTGGTCGAGTTGATCGTCTCGCCCGAATATCTCAAGCCGGATGATCGGGTGATCCTCATTGATGACTTTCTGGCGTCGGGCAAGACCATCGCCGCGCTTGCCGAGTTGATCAGCCAGTGCAACGCCACCCTGTGCGGCATCGGTTGTCTGGTGGAAAAAAGCTTCGAGGGGGGGCGCGACCTGCTCTCCTCGCTCAACGTGCCGATCATTTCTCTGGCGGTCATCGACAGCATGGACGGGGAGAGCATTGTGGTGCGCGACATGGAGTGAGCAGGTACAAAAAAACCCTCCCGGAAGCTGGGGATCCCTCTGGGCCGCCTCCGGGAGGGTGATCTTAGTGCTGCATGTACCGCAGAGGCCGCCCAGGGCTAAAGCCGCAGGGCTACAGGACAACGCCCCCTGAACGGGGCTTCAGCCGCGGCTTGCCAAGCCCCGTTCACGGGGCGTCGCTCATAGCCGCGCCCAGAGGGCTCCCGTTTACCGTCCGGCGGCCTGCGGTACGTGAGTTATTTACCGGTGATCCGGGTCTGGCAGGACTTCCACGCTCGCCCCTGGTGCGGGCTGGCTGTATTCGCCCAACTGCCCAGGCTTGCGGTTGGCGGGTGGCATAGATGGCGCGACATTGACACTCAATCTTGAGGGCGGGGCAGATTGGGTGGTGGCATAAAAGGCGATGCCCGCGCCAATCACAATCAGCGCCGCGGGCCACCAGCGCAGCAGCGCATTTTGCACCGTGTTATCTACCGAGTAGGTCAGCAGCCCAAACAGGATCAGTACCCCCGCAGGGATCAACGCCCACCAATGGCGACGTCTGCCCGCCAACAGATAGACCATGCCAAAGACCAGCCCCATCCCGGCGAACAAGATTGCGCCCAACGTCTCCAGCCGGGTAATCGTCACCGTCAGGCTGATGACCCCTGCCAGCACCAACATAAAGCCGCCGGGAATGATAGCCCACCAATGTTCGGCGCGGTTGACCAGATAGAGATTGGTAAAGGCCATTGCCAGCCCCACAAACAAAACCGCGGCGATCAAGGGCCGCGCCACAGAATCGTTCAGACTTAGCAGCACCATCACCGCCAGCGCCAAGAGCGTCCATCCCGGCATCAAGCGCCACCACTGATCGCGCCGCCAAAAATACGAGATGAGTATACCCAACCCGCCCGCTCCCAAAACCCCGGCGACAATATATTGCGCCATCGGCTCATAGCGCGCCAACACACCGAAGTTAAAGAGCAACAGCAAAATCCCAGCAACCACAAACGCCACTGCCCAGACGAGTAAATTCACCTGCCGGTCGCTCATCGTGGCGTCCTCCTCTTCTCTCAGCAACCATCCCAAAAATAGACCCCTGTCCGCCTAACAAGCCACATGGCAGACCACGCGCGCTCATAGCCGGACAGGGGCCAGATGCCTCCAGCCGCATGCTGAAGGCAGACTTAAGCCAACAACACTACTCTACAACCGGCACACCATCGAGATCACCCGTTACACGCACATTCCCAGCCACAACCCAACCAGTCTCGCCATTGGGCGTAGTCACCTGGAGCCAACTGCCATCGGCATTCTGACCGATCACGACAAAGTCGGTGCCACGTGAAGAACGGACGACGGTGTCCGACTCGTTGTTCGCCGCGCTGTAGACAGGCAGGAAGAAAGGGATCACCTCGGCAGTAACAGTCGTTGCTGCCGGCGCGGTCGTAGGCTCCGGCGTCACAGGAGCGGCCCCCGGTGTCGCTGTGGGAATCAGGATCGGTTCGGGCGTTGGCCCACCGACAGCGGGCAGCGCACCGACAGCGGGCGTCGCTGTCACCGTGTCACGGAAGATCCAGGCAAGAACGCCCGTGGGCAATTCCACCTGCACCCACTGATTATCCGCTGAACGACCCCTTGCGGGCAGCACCGCGCCTTGCGGCACAACCACCTCCACATCAGCATCCAGCGCAGGCTCTATACGCGCATTGACGCCATCGATCACAGTCACAATAATCGCAGGCTCGCTGTTGCCGGGAACCACGCTGGTATAGGGCGCGGGCGGCTCGACGCCAGAGGTCACCACATCCGTCGCGGTCACAGGCGCAGCCTCGGTGACGGGTACGGTCGTTGTGATGGTTTCACTGCCATCCACGACAGGCAGGGACGTGATATCGGCGCTAGGAACCAGGAACTCTGCCGCAATCCAACCGCTGACCGCATCGGGCAGGGTCACTTGAATCCAGAGATTGTCGCTTGTGCGTCCCGTCGCGGGCAGCACAGTGCCATTTTCCAACAGCCGGATAATATTCGTCTCATCCACATCAGCAGGCCCGCGCCGTACATTAACGCCATTGATTGCGTTGATCGTCACGGTCAAGATAGGCGCACTAGGAAGGGCAGCGCCGGTATCGGTAACAGGCGCACCCGCCGCAGGCGGTTCGGGTGTGGGCGTCGGCAGTTTGCCCGCATAGGCCAACACCTGATCACGCAACTGCTGCGTAATCTCCTGCGTGGTCACTGTAAAGAACTCGCTGGCAGCAAAGCCCACCGTTCCTGAAAGCGGCTGCCCCTCGGTCAAGGGGGTGTCGGCGACAAAGACTTCGATCCACTCGCCCTGCTGGCTAAAGACAAATAATCTTTCACCATCTTCAAGAATTCGGATAATTGCAGCATCAGTATTTGGAGAGAAGCGAGCGTTCACGCCAAACGCGCTATTGACCGTTGCAAAATCTTGCGCTACCAGGCTGCTCGTCATCGTCGGCGTGGGTGCAGGCAGCGTTGCTGTGGGCGCAGCGGCGTCTGGGGGTGTGGTTGGGACATCCACCGGAGCCACCGCGACATCGGTTGCCGCCTCGTCTTCGGGTGCAGGGGTTCCTTCGCTGGTATCCACCGCAACCACAGGCTCTGACGTCGCTTCACTTTCGCCACTTAACAGCCCAGGGATGACCCGGTAGCCGGCATATCCCAACGTGACCAATAAGGCGACGGTGATGATGGCGGGCAAAATCCAAGCACCCGCGGGCCGCGGAGCCTTCACATACTCCACAGGCTGCCAACTATTGATTGGTTCCACAGGGGGCTGTTGAAGCGTCCATTGATCAGAGACTTGCTGCTCCGACTCTTGCAGCAGCCATTTGTCAGCCTCCTTCCCGCCTTCTTCTTCTAACCGCCAATTTTCGCTTGCACGCTGATCTGGCATTGGCTATCAGTCCCTCCGTCGGTGAATCTCAGCGACACTTGTCACCAAGGATCAATACTTGGATGATAGAATAAGAGAGAAACAAGAATCTGTCTGTGCCTGTCTTTATCTCTTGTGTAAGGTCTCTTGTGTAAGGTCTCTTGTGTAAGGTCTCTTGTCTGGCCTCATGAGTAAATTTATCGAGTAAAGGTTGTTGAGCAATCCCCGATCAGTAAGCAATCATTGCTGGAAATGCCCACTATCGGTAAGGGCTCTATAGATGTAGACGCAAATAATGGGAAAGGATTACTCCCGTTTCATGATTTTCAGCATGATTTCCCAATAGGATCCACAGTAAATGTTGGGGAATATATCTATGTATATATCCCGCAGCCTTGCTCAAGACAGTAGCCTGTACAGCATTCGGGCTAAATGCAAAATCGGCCCACAAATCCATCCACCCCCGTACATAGAAATGGCGGTTGGAGCAGTGGGCACAACATGAGATGAGGCGGCATATAGCGTAAGTGGTTTGACGATCTCAGTGCCGGCTGATATAGTTTACACTAGCCGGAGCTCTGCTCTATTCCCGCCGCTGGCCTGACGACGGTAGAGCATACCCTGGTTGAGAAGCAAAACTAGCTCGGGGCAACTTGCGATCATGTCGGGCGCGTATCATCATCCATTACGCGTGTTGATAGTATACACACAAGCAATCAATATGTAAACAGACGGATCGTCTGCAAATCATATTTAATTTCGCAACGAAACTTTCCTTTTGTAGAGCGCTCGTTCTGGTGATAGCCGTCCATTCGTGTTTACTACCATTCACACCGAGTATCCATGACTGATTCAACGATCCCATCCAGTTCTGTGGTCAACGTTCGTGGCGGCGCGCGCTACGATGTAATCGTGATTGGTGCGGGCGGGGTTGGCAGTGCCGCGGCCTATCATTGCGCGCGTGACGGCAAAGATGTCCTGCTTCTAGAGCAGTTCACCGTGGGCCACACCCGCGGCAGTAGCCACGGCGGCAGTCGCATCATTCGCTATACCCACGACAAACTGGATCATGCCAGCCAAATGCCCGCCACCTTTGACCTCTGGTTTGAGCTAGAGCGCGAAAGCGGTGCATCGCTGCTCACTATGACCGGAGGGCTCTATTTCGCGCCGGAAAATGAACCCTGGCTGACAAAGGCGCTCCAGGTACTACAAACGCTCGACTTTCCCCATCGCATCCTGGTGGGAGAAGAACTCCAGCGCGCCCATCCTCAATTCAATCTACCTGCCGGCTGGATCGGTGTGGAGCAGGAACATTCCGGCATCCTGGCGGCCTCACGCGCGGTCGCCGTGATGGTTTCGCAGGCGGTACGCCACGGTGCGAGCGTGCGCGAACTCGCCGCGGTGGCAGGGATTGCTCCCGAATGGGAAGGGGCTGTCGTGCGCCTGGAGACGGGCGAAACCTTTAGCGCCGATCGGGTGATTGTGTGCGCGGGGCCGTGGGCCAGTCGCTTTCTGGATAAACTCGTAGAATTTCCAGTGCCGCTGCGAGTTACCCCCCAACAAGTGGCCTATTTCCCGGTGCAAGACGCGGCTGCCTTTGCCGTGGGACGTTTTCCCCTCTTTATTTCAACCCACGAGCCCCATTTCTATGGTTTTCCCATCCACGAACGACCGGGCACTATCAAAATTGCACTGGAAAATGAGGGCCACAGCGCCAACCCGGATGATCCGCGGCAAGTCGATCAGGCGTTGCTCAACCAACTGACCACGATTGTGGGTGAGTTTATGCGTGGAGTGGGGCCGACGCCGGTGCATGTAGAGCCTTGTCTGTATACGGAAACGCCCACGCGCGACTTCATCATCGACCGCCATCCCGACTACCCGCAAATCCTCTTTGGCGCAGGCTTTAGCGGGCGCGGCTTTAAGCATACCATCGCCGTTGGGCGGCTGCTGGCAGACTTGGCCCAAAGTGACGCCGGGGTCTACGCCAGCCCCTTCTGGCGCGAGAGCTACCGTATCAACCGCTTTGTCCCTGTATCGACCTAACTTCCTCACCCATCACCTACCCGTGTACCATGAATCCTTCTCGCTATACAACCCGCGTTTTACCGCTGGCCGACCCTGCCGCACAACAAGAGGCAGTGGCGCTGCTGGCCCAGGAGGAGATTTTTGCAGCGCCCACCGACACCGTCTATGGCATCTTTTGCCGCCCCGATTCGCCCACTGCCATCGCCCGCGTCTATCTCGCCAAAGCGCGCCCCCCCGATAAGGCGATCCCCGTCCTCATTGGGGACATGGCACAACTAGAACTCGTGGTACAACTGGTGCAGATGGCGCGCTCGCCCTGGCTGCCCATTGCCGATCAACTGATGGCGAACTTTTGGCCGGGGGCGCTGACGCTGGTACTGCCCGCCGAACCCTACCTGCCCCCTATCTTGACCGCGGGGCAGCCTACCGTGGCAGTACGGATGCCTGCCCATGCCGCGCTCTGTGCCTTGCTGCGACAAACAGGGCCGCTGGCCGCGACCAGCGCCAACCGCAGCAGCGGCCCCGACACACACACCGCAGCCGAAGTTCTTGCCCAGTTGGATGGCTCCATCCCCCTCATTCTCCAGGATGACGCGCCCGCTGTGCATGCAAGCCTGTCCAGCACCGTCGTCGATCTCACCCATCCAACAGGGCCGCGCATCTTGCGCGCGGGGCAGTTGCACGACGCAGTTAGCAGGCTCCTGGATGAATTCCGTGGCGCGCAGGGTCGCTAGGGATTTAGGTATATGGATTTGTTCCCATGCAAATAGGCATTGATGGCTCGCGTGCATTGCGCGCCAAGCGCACCGGCACCGAACGCTATGCCCTGGAGATCATCCAACACCTGTTGGCGCTGCCCCAGGCTCCCCACCATCAATGGCGGCTCTATGTAGACCAGATGCCAATGGGTGATCATCCCTGGGCATTGACCGGTCTGCCAGACCACGCAGAATACCGCGTGCTGCCCGCGCGGCGCATGTGGACACACCGCGCGTTGGCAAGCGAAATTCTCCAGTGTCCCCCCGATGTGCTCTTTGTGCCGAGCCATCTGCTGCCCTTTGTGCTGCCTGCGCGCAGATTGCCCCCCGCGGTGGTAACAGTTCACGACTTGGGCTATCATGCCTTCCCGGCTGCCCATCCCTGGCGGCAGCGGCTCTATTTGGATTGGGGAACCCGTTGGAGTGTCAGCGCAGCCACTTCGGTTATCGCCATCAGCCACGCCACTGCAGCTGATCTCCAGCGTCTTTTGGGGGCAGATGCGGCCAAAATCCATGTCGTGCATGAAGCGACCAATCCGCTACCCATGCCCACAGGCGAAGCCATTGCCGCCTTGCGTGCGCGCCACGGGCTGAATCGTCCCTATGCGCTCTACGTCGGCACGCTCCAGCCACGCAAGAACCTGGCGCGGCTTCTGACCGCGTATGAGCAACTTTGCCAACAAAGCGACCTGCCCTTTGATCTTGTGCTGGCAGGGAACGTGGGCTGGCTGAGTCAGGAGATCGTGGCACAGGCAGAGCAAAGCCCGCACGCAGACCGTATCCACCTGCTTGGCTATGTGGCCGATGCCGACCTTCCGGCACTCATCGCCGGAGCGCGCCTCTTTACCTTTCCTTCTCTTTATGAGGGCTTCGGTCTGCCCATCTTGGAGGCCCAATCGTTAGGAGTCCCTGTGATGACTGCCCAAAATTCTTCTCTGCCCGAAGTCGCCGGAGATGCCGCGCTTTATGTCGACCCCACCGATATAGACGCGATTGCCCAGGCCATGCTTCGCCTGAGTCAAGATGAAGCACTGCGCCAGGAGTTGATTGCCGCGGGCCATCGCAATGTGCAGCGTTTCTCCTGGGCAAAAGCCGCGGCGGAGACATTTGCCGTCTTGGAAGCCGCCGCGCGCCAGGGTCGCTGATGCCCAATCGCCCAGAGAAGGTTCCCACGCATCAACCCCAACCCGCCATTCCCACGATCAACATCCTGGGCGTGGGAGTCCATCGCGTCGATGTCGCCATGACCCTCGACCAGATCGGGGCCTGGATCGCTGCGCCAAGCGCCACCTGTCGCCAAATCTGCACCGTCAACCCTGAATTCATCATCGACGCCCGCCGCGCTCCAGCCTTTGCCGCGGTTTTGAGCCGCGCCGATCTGCGCGTGCCGGATGGCGTTGGCGTACTGTGGGCCGCGCGGCTGCTGGGCGCGCCGCTACAGCAGCGCGTGACCGGCTCCGATGGCATCTATCAAATTTGCGAGCGTGCAGCGGCAGAGGGGTGGCGAGTCTATTTGCTGGGGGCAGCACCCGGCGTAGCAGAGCAGGCGGCGCAAATCCTGATGGCGCGCTACGCAGGCTTACAGGTAGTCGGAACTTACGCGGGGAGTCCCAGCGATGCCGATTGGCCTGCCATCCAGAGCCGTCTAGCCGCGGTAGAGCCGGACATTCTCTTTGTGGCCTATGGGCATCCGCGCCAGGACTTCTGGATTGACGCCCATCGCCATGAGCTGCCTGTCAAGGTGGCTGTGGGGATTGGGGGTGCGCTGGATTTTGTAACAGGCGTGGCCCAGCGTGCGCCCCAATGGATGCAGCAATTGGGGCTGGAATGGCTGCACCGGCTCATCCGCCAGCCGTGGCGTTGGCGGCGCATGGTCAAGCTGCCGGTCTTTGCGGCGCGTGTGGTATTGGAGGTGGCGGGAAGGTTTCTTCCCGCCACCTCCGGGAAGGGGTGAATGATTATCCCTTGACCGAACCGGCCAAAAGACCACGCACAAAGAAGCGTTGCAAAAGCAAAAAGACGGTCAGCGGCAAGGCCATTGACACGAAGGCCCCGGCGGTGAGCAGATGCCAGTCGGCCCCGCGCGAGCCGACCATATCCGCCAAGCGCATCGTCAACACCTGCACATCCGGCTTCGAGCCGATGAAGATCAACGCCACAAGGTAATCATTCCAGACCCACAAGAACTGGAAGATGGCGAACGAAGCCAGTGCAGGCACAGAGAGGGGCAGGATCAGGCGCGTGAAGATGACGAAATGGGATGCGCCATCAATCGAAGCAGATTCGATAATATCGCGCGGCAGGCTGCTCACATAATTATAGAGCAGGTAGAGCGCCAGGGGCAGCCCAAAGCCTGTATGCGCTAGCCAGATACCGAGGAATGTACCATTGAGTCGCAGTGCCACATAGTCGCGCAAGATGGGAACCAACGCGATCTGCAACGGCACCACCAACAGCGCCACCACCAAGATAAAGAGCGCCCTGCGCCCAGGAAAACGCATCCAGGCAAAGCCATAGGCAGCAAAGGCCGCAATTAAGATGGGAATCACCGTGGCAGGAACCGTGACTGTCAGGCTGTTGAGAAAGGCGTTGTTAAAGTTATCGCCTTGTACGGTCACAACCGAACCGTCAGTTTGTCGTATCTCATAGGTCTTACCGGATAGGACAGCCCGATAGTTCTCTAAGGTAAAATTAGTGCGCGTCGTCCATTCCTGCTCTTGAACCTCAATCCGTCCCGTACGGCGATTACCGATCCACTGCACACGGATACCGTCGCCCTCTACACCAGCGCGGAACTCCTCAAAAGTGCCCGAAAGCCCTTCAAAGGTCATCACCCCCTGGCGATCAAGGTCGTCCCCTGGCGGATAGGTCTCGGTGAGCACCCACTCGCGGTGCGGAAAGATTGTCCACCAGCCTGTGGTCTGAATATCCTGACGGGTACGAAACGAGGAGACCAATACCCCCACCGTGGGGATCGTCCAGACGAAACAGATCAAAGCCAGGGTACCATTGACGAGTATATCATTGACCAGTTGACTTCGCTTGGAACCGGCTGCTCTGGCTGCCATTAGATTACCTCCCGCTCGCGGAACTGCCGCAAGTTATAGATCATCACCGGAATGACTGCAATTAAGAGCACGATGGCGATAGTAGAGCCCAGCCCAAAGTTACGGTTGGAAAAATATTGACGGTAGAACTGGGTGGCAATCACCTCAGTGCCAAATTGTCCCCCTGTCATTACAATCACCACATCAAAAATCTTCAACGTGAAGATCGTTACCGTGGTGGCGACCGTAATCACGGTCGAACGAATGACAGGCAGCATGACTCGAAAGAAGAGTTGGATCTCAGTAGCGCCGTCCACGCGCGCCGCCTCGAGAATTTCTACCGGAATTCCCTTGATGGCGGCAGAGAACAACACCATTGCATAGCCGGACTGTAACCAGATCACAATCACAATCAAGAAGAGATTATTCCAGGGCTGAACCAAAGCTGTCCACGCTTTGGGTTCGCCGCCCAACGCCACCACAATGGCATTGAGCAGCCCGATCTGTGGATCTGTCGCAGGACGCACTTCATAGATAAAGTTCCAGATGACGCCCGCGCCCACCATCGAGATCGCCATCGGCAAAAAGACCAACGTCTTTGCCAGCGTCTCAAAACGGCTGCGGTCAGCCAAGATTGCGACCAACAGCCCAATGACGACAGAAAGTGTCGCTCCAACGGCAAGCCAGAGCAGGTTATTGCGAAACGCTTCAAGCATAAAACGTTCGGTAAAGACAGCAACATAGTTCTGCAAGCCCACAAAATTCACACTGTTGCGATCCAACAGGCTAAACCAAAAAGTACGCACTGCGGGCAGCGCCAGATACCAGAGCAGCAGCGCCATCGCCGGCCCCACAAAGAGATAGGGCAAAACAGCATCACGCATTTTGCGCGGCAGTTGCTCGACCAACCAGTTGGTGACAAAATAGAGCGCCATGACGCCACCCACGCCCCATACGATGGCGATGATGGCAATGCTCCACTTGGGCGCTGTGCTATCGCGCAGAAACAAAAATCCCTGCCAGAGGACAAATATCGTGATGGCTGCCGTCCCGATGGCAAGCAGCGCCTGCGTGAGCCTTGACCCTCCTTCCGCACTGCTGCCGGGCTGTGGTGCTGTTAGCTTCTTTGTCTGTTCCATTGTATCCTCTCCTTCAAAACAGGTGGGCAAAACAGAGGGGAGCCCCCTATAGAACCAAACAGGGTAGCCAATATTCGGCTACCCTGCTCGTCTACAGCTCAGATCGACTCACGGCTGTACCTCAGCCTACTGTCGTGCATAGGCCGGTGGACGCTCATTAGCGCGGCCAGGCAGCGTCAATCTCTTCCAGCGCTGTGGGCAAATCTACAGTGCCGGCAATCCAGTCGGTCATCCCCTTCCAGAATGAGCCGGATCCCACTTCACCGGGCATCAAGTCCGAGCCATCGAAGCGAACGCTAGTAGACTCTTGGACAAGTTCGGCAATGCCACGCTCCACATCGTCGCCATACCAATCCAACGAGGCATCCATATGCGGGGACAACGCGCCGCCCGCGGCCAACCATGCCTTCACAGAATCACCATAGGTGAAGTATTCCATGACAGCCTCGACTTCCGGGCGATCAGCGAACATCGCCATGATGTCGCCAGCCACCAGGAAGGGCTTGCCATACTGCTCGTCGATGGGCGGGAAGTAGAAGAAATCATAATCCACACCCGCTTGTGCGTCCGCAGGGAAGAAGCTGGTGATGAAGTTACCCTGCTTGTGCAGCCAGCACTTGGGCGGGTCATCAAACATCGGTGTGGGTGAATCGCCAAAGAAGGTCGAGACAATGCCACCCGTACCGCCATAGACATAGGCTTCGTTCTGCCAGATCTCAGCCATCACCTCAGCCGCGTGGGTCACCTCAGGCGAGGAGAAGTGCAGTTCGCCGGAAGTCCAGGCGTCGTAGTTTTCCAACGAGGTGGTACGCAGCATGATCTCTTCCATCCAGTCGGTGGCGGGCCAACCCGTCGCCGTACCGGATTCGATACCAATACACCACGGGGTGTCACCATCGCTGGCAATGGTCTCGGTCAGTTCCATCAACTCATCCCAGGTTGTGGGAATCGTATAGCCTGCGGCATCGAAGTCATCCTTGGGATACCAGACCAGGCTCTTGCCATTGAAGCGGTGCCAGACACCAGCCATGATCTCGCCATCGGGACCGTCCATCATCGCCATATCCAGCCAGCTTTGATTGTAATTGCTGGTCAGATGCTCGCTGTTCAGGAAGGTGCTGACATCGACCACAGCGCCCGTACTCACCAGGTTTGACAACAGACCTGGCTGCGGGAAGTCGGCAATGTCGGGCGGATCACCAGCATCGACACGTACCGAGATGGTGGTCTCAAATTCCTTTGAACCTTCGTATTGGATGTCAATGCCTGTGGCTTCTTCAAAAGCAGCAACAGTTCCGTCAAACTTCACGGCATCTTCATCGGTAAAGGGGCCAAACATGGTCACCGTGGTGCCCTCAAACTCACCTGCCAACGCGCGACCCAAAGGAGTTTCCGGGTCGATTTCCGGGAGAGAAAGTCCACCAGGTGCGGCTGCTCCTTCAGTAGCCGTAGTCTCCTCGGTGGTTGTAGTCTCCTCCGTAGCGGTGGTTTCCTCTGTGGCTGTTACAGCTTCCGTGTCCGTTGTGGCTTCCGTTTCTGTTACAGCCTCGGTTTCCTCAACGGTGGGGGCTTCTTCCGCAGTCGGTTCCTCAGTAGGAGCTTCTGCTGCGGGCGGGGCTTCGGTTGCGGGTGGAGCTTCGGTTGGTGCGGCAGACTGCTGGTTGTTGCCGCCACATGCTGCTAAGACCAGGGTCAAAGCAACCAACAGGCTTAGTACCCATGAGAGCTTACGACTCATAGACTCGTTCCTTTCATGCTCCTTGTTGGGCCGAACAATATCGCAGGCAATAGTTCGCAGACAATATATCGCAGACAATCTCATGCACAATCTCTCTTGCTGATTTTGATTGAGCAGGATGGGTCATCTTATTGCTTAGGTTATTGATTGCGCTACCGTCGGCTACACGTTTGGATGGGTAGGAAAGATAAAGCGTAACGGAGACATTTAATCTGTGCGGCTCGCGCCAGATCAGCGCGAACCATCAGGGATCAACGTTCCGGGCAGACACATGGGATCAGCTTTACAGAATATTATAGACCCAAAAAGGAGTCATCCGCAAGTGCCTCAGAGAGCTTTTTTTCCACTCTTTCGAAAATAAGCCCCCTTGAAGTTAATTGTTGCTCTATCTCCGTCCACTCTTCAGTACCCGTTGTTCCAATCAACAGCACACGGCTTCCCGCGGGCACTTCATCGACGCTGCGCGCCATCGTCGATTGGGTCGCGGCCACAAAGCGTAGGAGCGCAGCCAAATCATCGAGATCAGTGACAGGGGTCGGGATCAACAGGCAGAGGGGTGCGCGCGAAGTCGCCTCTGCTGCCTCGCCGGTTTCTGCCGCGCCGGTTTCTTCAACCGGCACTTGCCCAACCTCCGGCGTCACCTGCACAGCGGCCCGCGCTTGATCATCCTCATCCTCGAAGTCATCCTCAAAATCAGCGTCATAATCCGCCAACTCGTCCTCATCATCGCCGCGCGTCAGCGAGGGGAGTTGGAAATCCATTGCGCTGGAGGTGGCTAACGAGGATCGCCAGCCTGGCTCATCATCAAAACGATCCGGCTCGAAGGGCGCTTCACCTTCGCTGCGGCTCTCATCAAAGCGCTCACCACCGAAGCCCTCACTGTCAAAGCTCTCATCCTCAAAGGTCGGTTCATCATAGAGCGCTTCGCTGGGCAATTCCTCAAGTTTGCCGTCAACCCTATCGCCTAATTCACCCTCATGGGCCTCGTCAAAGCCGCCGTTGCCATTGTCCCACGCCTCGGCAGGCGCAGAAACCGCAGGTGGCGGCGTGATGGTGGGGCGACCCAGGGTCTGCACCACATTGGGGCTGGTGGGCACGTTCTTGCGCCGGAAATCAATCCAAACCACCTCCAACCCGGTTAGCTCCACGTCCGCCCAAACGCCAATTCCTTCAGGCTCAATCATGTAATGCCCTGGCCCCAACGGGCTAAACTCGGCAGCGGATTCGCCATATTCAGGCTTACTGCCTGTGCGGCGCATCATGCCTTCCCAATCCTCTTTCCAAATATAGACAGGCAGCCCGCGCATCCCCTCAACTTCGACGCGCACCACGCTGTAACCCGGCATAGAACCGGCAGGGCTGACCTTTGCTTCCCAGGTCGAAGTCAGCGTTTGGAAGATGACCTCCAGGCCGCTTTCGCCGTCGACAATCAGGCCGGGCTGTTCATAGCCGCCCTCAATTGTGAGCAGATAGACCCCCGCCATCAGTCCCTCAAAGCGGAAGGTGTCGTCAGCCTGCACCACCTGGCGCGCTTCGTTGCCTACGCTGTCTGTGAGCTTTGCGACCCGTCCCCCACTCTCCGGCGCGCTTCCGGCGATCACACTGATGCCATTGGGGCTGCTGGAGCGGCGGCGCGCCACGCTGCTAAAGGTGTCCTCGACAGGGGCCATCAATTCGATAGCCACTGTATTTTTGCCATCCAGCGCAATATCAGAACGGCTGGCAGTATCGGCAAAACCAACCAATTCCACTGTATACTGTCCCGCGCCCAACCCCTCAAATGCAAAGGTACATTCGGCGCTCACCGGCTGCTCCACACGGTTGGCCTGCTCGTCCGTCAGCCGCACGCGCAGCCGCCGCTCCGGTGTGCATCCGCCCACTACCCGGCCCCGGATCGCAGAATTGCGTAAGTCAGTGGGCAGATATTCAAGATCGCTGTAGACAAACTCGACCAACGGAATGGCGCGTGGCTCGACATTGACATAGGCTTCCAACTTCACTGGCTCGTCTGCCAGGTTGGTCAACCCCATCACCTCGACCACATAATAGCCTGGCTCCATGACGGGGATCTCACAGCCATCGGGGCCGATGTCGGGCGCGCTGCCCGTCTCGACCGGCTCACTTTGCCAGTCGCCATTGTTGGCGCGCACCGTAACACCCGGCCTGTTTTCCACGCGACAGCGAATTGACGGGCCGCGTGCGCCGGTTGTCTCAAGCGTCTCAATCGTGTGACCCCATCCAGCCACCGCCAATTCCACCTCGCGCTGGTTCTTGCCGTCCAGCATAATGCCCGACACATGGCTGCCTTCACCCTGGACACGCACATTGTAAAAACCAGGAGGCAGGTCAATAAACCTAAAACCGCCCGTGTCCTTCGCCATTGTGACCCACTCTTCGCCGTCGCTGGTACGCAGCAGCAGCACCACCGCGCCCGCGCCCCCGCGCACCTTGCCCGTCAATGTGCTGCCACTCAGCGCGAAAATCTCGGCCAAATCCAGATTGACGACCGCGCTCTCTTGACCGGGTGTCAGGCTGACAGGTTGCTCAATCGCCGTCCCTTCGACACGCAGCGAATAGTTGCCAGGCAGCAGGTCAGGAATCACATAGCGGCTGTTGGCGTCCAGCGTGGCCCGCGCCACCTCCAAGCTGCCCTGCTCCAAGATCAGCGTGCGGCGATCGGCGGCATGCAGCACTGTGCCATGCAGAATTGTGCGCGCACCCACGGGAACATCCTCTTGCCAGCGCCGTACTGCCTTTGGCTCGGCCTTGAGCGCGCGCACAATGGGCAGCACGCCCCCACCCCAGCGTTCGCTGTACCAGGCGTGATGTTCGCACCAGGTGCTGGCGCTGCCCAATGCAGCATTGCCCAGCAGCCAAAACGCGCTGCAAAAATAGTAGT
The DNA here is from genome assembly GCA_020846635.1 of Caldilineaceae bacterium. Classification (GTDB taxonomy): domain Bacteria; phylum Chloroflexota; class Anaerolineae; order Caldilineales; family Caldilineaceae; genus QEUY01. The sequence continues at coordinate 220,131 of JADLDO010000032.1, read as the reverse complement.
CCGGCGCAGACTGGAAGCGGTTGCTTGTGCCCATCATCACACGGCACGCTTCTAACGTCTGTGCCATGTGCAGGTCAGGCGTCGTAGCGGGATAGCGTGCGTCGCCATCCTCCCCGACCAAATAGCCACACTCGGTAGAAAGCAAGGGGATGCTGCGCCCCAAATGGCGACGGTTGCGCGCATCAATAAACTCATAGGCCAGCCAACAGGCGTTGTCATCCATGATGGTCGCGCCAGGGTTGCAGCGCTCAAGCCGCAGTTTGTTGACCTCATGCAGCGGACGCCCGCGCCACGCATCTTCGCCCCAGGCCTCCGCCTCCAACGTTTGATAGAAACGCTGTGTATACGAAGCACCCTCTTGGTTGCCGATGTCATAGGGGTAATCGAGCGGACGGTTACGCGAGTAGTTATGGATGGCATGCCAGACGGGGCCGTTAAAAATGTCCTTGCGCCCGCGCGCTACAATCTTGCCCACCAAGTCCCAACGGCTGCCATTCGCCACCGCCGGGATTGCCGGCATACCGCCCCGTTCCAGGATCGTATCCAGGTTGGCAATAATGTTCTCGACAGCCAGTTCAATGGCATTCGAGGGGACGCGCCCCCCCTTCCATTCTGTATCGCGATCCGGTTCGGGATTAAACTCAAAATAGCGCACACCGGCGCGGACCAAGGCGTCGATATTGACGATTTCGCGCAGATCAAAAGCACTGGGATAGGGGCTGGGGCGATAGATACGCACAATGGGCATAAAGCCTTCGGCCAAAAGCAATTCCGCAAAGTCGATTGCGCCATCATGGTTAAAAATCTTGACCCACTTGATCCCCATAGCCTTGAGTTCCGGGACCCAAAAGTCACGGATTTTGCCCATGCCAATTGCCGAGGCAAAGCCTACTGTCCAGTGGACACCCAGACCTGTGTCGTTAGCTGGACGGGGATACTCATGCAGATCCATGAATTATTTCCGGCTCCATCGTGTGGGGGGAATCAATAGGCGGAATCTCGTGTGGGTCATCATCTTGTACCTCAGGCTATCCCCAAATCATCTTCCAAAAAATCAGATCGCAACCCATAGGATGCCAGGCTATTATAGCGACAGATGACCTGCATTGTCGAACCTGGCCCACCCCTATACCCTCCCCACACCCTCCCCGCTTCGCAGAACAAAGGGCGAGCATCCGCAGAAATCCAGTGAACTACTAGAGCAGTTTGCCCTGCGGCCATAAATACGGTATCGTATGCGCGGAAGAAGCTATGAAGATTCGAGCCAATGCAATTACCTGTGGCTGAAAACGCGGTGACCGCAGCCCACTCTAACCTACATACGCAACTGGCGGCCCGCTTGCAGAGTGGATTGGCGGCCCATTTGGGCATCCAACTGCTTGAGGTTCGCCACGGTTATCTCTGCGCCCAAATGGAAATTGCGCCCCATCACATGGCCGCCAATGGCTATCTCCATGCGGGATCTGTGGTCACACTCGCCGACACAGCTTGTGGCTTTGGTTGCTTTGCCACACTGCCCGAAGGTGCGAATAGCTTCACCACCATTGAACTCAAAAGTAATTTCTTGCGAACCGTAACCGCCGGGACCCTGCGTGCCGAAGCACAGTTGGTCCACGGCGGGCGACGCACACAAGTTTGGGACGCTACAGTAGTGGACGACCAGAACCGGGCCCTGGCGCTCTTTCGCTGTACGCAAATGCTTCTCTATCCCGACCCGTAGATTACTATGTAATTTGTACGGCTGCGTACACATTTTTGCGGGCGAATCTTCTATCGTCACAAAGATACCCGCCGCTGTGTACTTTTACTGTGTAACTTTATTGTGTAATGATTGCTGTGCAAGCAGGTTGACCCTGGCTGCTGTGCCGGGACCGTTCATGTAGCATGAGGAACAAGGATGCAAATCGTTCAAGAAATCGGCGAGCGGCTGCTGCGTAACGTTGAACAGGTTATCGTCGGCAAAGATCAGGAGATCCGCCTGACGCTGCTGGCATTATTGTGTGAAGGCCATCTGTTGATCGAAGATGTGCCTGGCGTGGGCAAAACCATGTTGGCGCGCGCCATCGCCCGCAGCGTCGGCTGTAGTTTCCGGCGCATCCAATTCACCCCCGACATGCTACCCAGTGATGTCACCGGCGTCAGCATCTTTAACCAAAAGACGATGGAGTTTGAGTTTCGCCCTGGCCCCATCATGGCCCAGATCGTCCTCACCGATGAGATCAACCGCGCCACGCCCAAGACCCAATCGGCCCTCCTGGAGGCGATGGAAGAACGACAAGTCACAGTCGATGGCGTCACCTATCCTATGGCGCGCCCCTTCATGGTTCTGGCGACCCAAAACCCCATCGAGTATGAAGGAACCTTTCCACTGCCCGAAGCGCAGGTTGACCGGTTCCTCATGCGTATTCACCTCGGCTATCCCGGCAAGGCGCTCGAAGTGGATATGCTCTCTCGCCAAAGTAACCACCACCCCATTCAAGACCTGGACCAAGTCGTTGCGTTGGAAGAACTGGTGGAAGCGCAGCAAGCCATCCGCCAAGTCTACGTTGATGACCTGGTCAAAGCCTATATCGTCGATCTGGTCACAACCACGCGCGACCATCCTGATGTCTATCTAGGGGCAAGCCCACGCGGAAGCCTGGCGCTCTTTCATGCCGCGCGTGCGCTGGCCGCGCTGGAGGGCAAAGACTATGTCGTGCCGGATCACATCAAGCTCTTGGCAGAAGCAACGTTGGCCCACCGCTTGATCATCAGCCCCTCTGCGCGCATCAAGAACGTCACGCCGCGCCAAATTATTGACGACGCGCTCAAGCACACTCCGGTTCCCGGCGCTCGAGTCAAGGTGCGCTAGGTGGTGTGGGGGCTGCATGAGCCATCATCCGGCCCCGCATAACCTGGTCCCCACGGTACAACTATGTCTTCACGACTCATTTTCCTCGTTGTCTCATCGGTCATCGCGTGGATCTTGGCCTTTAACAGCGGGCGCGACCTCGCCTATAACCTAGCGTATCTGCTCACGACGATTTTGGTCGCCAGCTATGTCTGGGCGTGGAACAGCCTGCGCGCCATCGGCCTGCGCCGCATCACGCGCACCCGGCGCAGCCAGGTAGGGCAGTTTGCCGAAGAACAATTCGAGATCGTCAACCGCGGGCGCGCCCCCAAATTGTGGTTGGAGATCAAAGACGACTCGACTTTGCCCTGGCACGACGCCAGCCGCGTGATCAGCAGCCTGGGCCGCAACCAGACCCAACGTTGGCAGGTCAAAACCCTCTGCACCCAGCGCGGTCGCTATCGCCTGGGGCCATTAACCCTGCACAGTGGCGATCCGCTGGGCGTCTTTGATGTAGAACAGCACATCGACTCGACCAGCAATATTGTGGTCTATCCGCTGATGTTGGAGTTGACCTCGTTCGAGCCGTCAATCTCCGACCTGTCTGGAGGCGAAGCACGCCACCGTCGCACCTACCAGATGACGACCAATGTGGCAGGGGTGCGCGACTATGTGCCAGGTGACAGCTTCAACCGTATCCATTGGCCGAGTACGGCGCGCACACAACGGCTTATGGCAAAGGAATTTGAGCTAGACCCCACGGCGGATGTATGGCTCTACCTCGATCTGCACCGCGACGCCGAGGCCGCGCTGCCCTGGACAACCCAGCCGCCGGAACCGGCGATTTTTGCGCTGCATGGTCACAAGCGTCAAAGCCTGCGCTATGAACTTCCCCCCTCGACCACCGAGTACGCCGTCACCGTCACAGCCAGCTTGGCGCGCTACTTTGTCCTGCGTAATCGCGCCGTGGGCTTAAGCAGCCGTTCGCGCCAGCGCGAGTATGTCCAGGCCGACCGCGGCGAACGACAGTTGACCAAAATTCTCGAAGCTCTGGCCGTGGTCAATGCCAATGGTTCTTTTCCCTTTGCCCAACTCATCGCCAACGATGGCATGAGGCTCAACCGCAACGATACCGTCCTCGCCGTCAGCGCCGACCCCTCGCCGGATTGGGCTGTGGCGCTGCATCATATCCAGCGCCGTGGCGTCAACAGCATTGCTGTGGTGCTAGACGGCAGCACCTTTGGCCGCCAGGACGACTATACCCCGCTCCTGGTCCAGCTCGAAGCTGCCGGCATCCCCACCTACCGCGTCGCCCGCGGTGATGACATCGCCGCCGCGCTCGGCGTCCCCATGCGCGTCACCAACGCTCTCGACCGTCGCGCTCACGCCGGATGAGTTTGAGTGACTGCCAAAGGAATACCCTCTGTGATAAAATGGCTCCATAAAATGACGCGGGTCGCATAAGAAAGGATCACTAGACCACGATGGGCGCAAAGGTAACAGCCGTCAGTTGCAGTGGAACGCACACGTTTAGCAAACCGAATCAGGCCAGTATCCGCTTGTTGGCCGGGCTCGGTGTGGAGGGGGACGCGCATCTGGGCGAGACGGTCAAGCACCGCTCGCGCGTGGCGCGCGATCCAAGCCAGCCCAATCTGCGCCAGGTACATCTGATTCACGCCGAACTGCATGACGAATTACAGGCCACAGGCTTTGCGGTGTCGGCAGGGGAGATGGGCGAAAACATCACCACGCGTGGAATCGATCTGCTGACGCTGCCCACGCACACGCGGCTGCATTTGGGCGAGTCAGCGGTGATCGAGGTGACCGGCTTACGCAATCCCTGCGCGCAACTCGATGGCTTGCAACCAGGGCTGATGGCCGCGGTACTCGACCACGACGAACAAGGCAACCTGATCCGTAAGTCCGGCATCATGGGCATTGTCCTGACAGGCGGCGAGGTGCGCCCTGGGGATCCTATTCACATCGAACTGCCGCCGGAGCCACACCAATCGCTCCCCACAGTTTAATCCCGACAGTCACCCCACCTCACCCCAGGGTCTTCATCAAATGCGCCAGCGCGACGACGGGGTCTTTGCAGAGGCCGGAATGGACGGGTGAGGTTTGGATGACGGTATTGTGGGGTGAAACGAGCCAGTGGAAACTCTCGGCCTGACCGAGTTGGCCGATAGGGCCATCGCCCGCACAGATGCGCGGGATAAAGTCCAGATGCGTCTGTAGCTGCTCCATGTCAAATGGGGGGGCCAACGCCGCCACTTTCGCTTCATCAATCCAAATCTGTGCGTCCAAATAGCGCAGTGTGCGGCAAAACAAAATGACCCCGACGTTGACGAATTCGCCACGGTCGATATAAGGCACGACGCGTATAAACGCGTAATCATAGGAGTGCAGTCCGGGCATGGATTGCCTCCTTTACGAATGTCTCTGATGCGGCGAGGCGGCTGCTCAGGTACTGCACATAGCCGTCGCGATGACCGGCAATATCCTCAAATTGGGGTTCGCCCCCCAACCACACTTCCGGCACCCACTCCACAATCTCACGCAGCACGCCATCGTTCAAACGCTGCACCAAGCGTTCGTCTGCCCCTTGCAGGTCGGCAGCATAGCGCAGGAGCGTATGTTGTTTGATGAAGCTAAAAGGAGAACTGCTGCGCGCCAGATAGTTGTTCCAGTCGTGGTGAAAATAGAGCGCCGCGCCGTGGTCAATCAGCCACAGCTTCTCTTCCCAAATGAGCATATTGACGTTGCGCGGGGTGCGATCCACGTTGGTCACATAGGCGTCAAACCAGACAATCTCCGAGGCAAAGCCCGCATCGGGCGGCGGCTCCATCAGTGGATTGTAGGCAAAGGCAGAGGGCAGATAACGCACCCCCAAATTCAGCCCAATGCTCGCCTTGAGCAGGTCTTGTATCTCCTCATGCGGCTCATTGAGGCCAAAACCTGCTTCCAGCTCGACAAGCACAAGCTCCGGGATCGGCAGCCCCAACGTTCGCCCAATTTCCCCGGCGATGAGTTCGGCAATCAGCGCCTTGACTCCTTGACCTGCACCCGCGAACTTCATCACATAAAGCTCGCCGTCGTCGGCTTCCACCAGCGCCGGGAGCGATCCCCCCTCGCGCAGCGGTGTAATATAACGTGTGGCAGCAACTGTCCGCAGCATGGTTCTCCCCAACTATCTATCACTTCAATTCAGTAGCTTGCATTTCTATACGCATGGTATATCCTGTGCAATACATCTTAATAGAAGAATCGGGGATCGTCGATTTTGCATGGCTGCTCTCTCTCTTGAACCCATCTTACTCCATTTATGATTGTGTCCAACTTCTTGGGGTCATTACACCGTTAAGGCGCTCTGGTGGAGCGGTGACAAAGGCGACTCCTGCCCAGAAGCCATCTTCCACAAGCAGTGGTGGCGTTTTATATTTTATCCGAATACAGCGTCCGCGGCATCAGTGGTCCAGTTAGCCTCTCGGCACGGCTTGCCAACTCACGAATCATGCCGGAGAAGATTACACGATGAATCGGGTACAAACCATACCAGTACAGCAGGCCCAAAAGCCCTTTGGGTGCGAAGATCGCTTCCTGGACAAGATGTGTATACCCATCATTCGTGGGTTCTGCGTGGAATTGTAGCCATGCAACGCCGGGTATTTTCATTTCGGCTCGCAGCCGCAACAGATGCCCTGGTTCAACGGCTTCCACCCGCCAGAAATCGAGCGCATCGCCAATGCGCACTTCCTCAGGCCGCCTCCGCCCACGTCGCAACCCAACGCCACCCAACAGGCGGTCGAACGTACCCCGCAGATACCAAGCCCAATTGAAATAGAGCCAGCCATTAGCACCACCCACACTTGTAAAAACACGAAAAACGACATCCGGTGAGGCCTTGACCACCTGCTGGCGCCGTTCAATGATCATGCCTTCATTCGTAGTCAACACAGACGGTTTCTCGTACGGCCAACTGCTCACCAGTGCATCAGCCCAACTTGTTTCGACTTCACTGGCTGTTAGCTTTTCCAATGCCCGCTTCACAGCCGCCCTATAATTCATAGGCTGAATGTTTGGAAAGAGCCGGTGGGCGGAGTCATCGCGCACGACGACTTCGTTGCGCAGCCCTTCCACCAACGGACGAACTATGTCCGCCGGAATCGGCGTGATCCAATGCACCCAGTACGACGAGAGACGCGGCGTAAGTACCGGCACCGGGATCATGTAACGGCGTAGTCCTCGAACCTTGGCATAACCGAGCATCATATCACGATAGGTCACGACCTCGGCTCCGCCGATTTCGATGATCCGACCGGTGCTTTCCGGGGTTTCTAGGGCGCTGGCTAGGTAATTTAGCGTATCGCGGATACCAATAGGTTGGACGCGGGTATAAATCCAACGCGGACAAATCATAATCGGGAGACGCTCTGTAAGATAACGAATCATCTCAAAGGATAGGCTGCCCGAGCCAATAATGACTCCCGCACGGAATTCTGTGACTGGAACGCCAGATTCTCGCAGTCCCTCGCCAGTTTGCTGGCGCGAGCGTAAATGTTTGGAAAGATCGGCTGCGGGATCACCCAAACCACCCAGATAAATGATGCGCTTTACACCTTGAGCCCTAGCGGCTGCGCCAAAGTTGCGCGCTGCTCGTATATCACGCTGCTGGAAATCATCACTGTTGCGCATACTGTGAATCAGATAATAGGCTACGTCAATCCCCTTCAGTGCGACTTGCAGGCTATTGGGGTTAAGCACATCGCCCTCGACCACATCCACCTGTTCCAGCCAGGATCGCCCCTGCAAACGAGACGCATCACGCGCCATCACACGCACACGATAGCCTGCCTCAAGCAGCACCGGAACAAGTCTCCCGCCGATATAGCCGGTAATTCCCGTAACCAACACGTGGCTGGACTGAGAATTTGCATCAGGATTCATAAAAGCTACCTCATAATGATGCTGCACACGCCAAATTCCTACTGCCCACACGACTGACCGGGCCTATCTACTGGTCGGAACGAGCGCACGGAGTTGTCTCCTACTCTCCGTGGCAATACTCAGCACCAGCCCAAACGTCACTAACACCGTTGTGAGGAGAAAAAAGACAAACTCCTCTACCGGTAAAATCCCGCCCAGCAGCATACCAAGCGATTGTGCCGGGTCAATCGTCCAAGTGCCGCCCGCAATTGCCACTGTGTCGGCGAGGCTAAGGTAAAGAGTCACTGGAATGATGGTCAGCAGAACCAAGCGGCGATGGCGCAGGAGGATATCTGCTCCAAAGATAAGTTGCAGTAGGATCGGTGGCAGCGCCCAGGCAAGTTCTAATGCCAGATAGGTGCCGGGTTGCCAACCGGTGAAAAGGATTATCACGGCAGCGAGCCAAATAGCACCGGCAAGACTGACAGAAATTACGCGCGCACTCCGCCCGTTGTTCTCATTTGGCACAGGCAGTCGCCGCGCAAGCAAGAGCAGCCAGAGTCCAATCATGAGCGGCTGCAGGGCAAAGAAGAGATACTCCTCCAGCGGCACCCAGCCCAATGTGATTCCCATGACCAATTCTGGGTTGTACCACCAGACACGCGTTGCTACTAGATAATTGTCCCAGGGCGTGGTGTAGACCAGGGCAATGACGATCAGAACACCCAACATTTTCAGCAGCGAGTGGCCTTGCAGCGCCGGTGGAAGCGGTTTGCCACGCGTTTGATCCCACAGCGCCAACAGAGAGAGCAGAATGATTGGCACAAGTAAAAAGTAGACCAAAAAGATGAGATAAGGCACGGCTAACTCCCCATTCCTGCGAATGCCAAAGGACGTAATGCTGGACGCTGCACGCTCTCACCAATTAGGTTGTCAACAATAATCGCCGACGACAAAACGCCTGGCATTCCTGCACCGGGATGTGTGCCCGCGCCAACGAAGTAGAGATTGTCGAATTCCTCCGAGCGATTGTGGGGCCGGAACCAGGCTGATTGGGTCAAGATTGGCTGGAAGGAAAAGGCAGAACCAAGATAACTATTGAGGTCATTCTGGAAGTGGAGAGGATCGATGAGATGTTCGGCGATGATGTTTTCCTGTAAATCCGGCAGATAGTTTTCTTCAAGAAAGCGCATGATGGCATCGCGATAGGGCCGCGCCGCCTTTGTCCAATCAACACCCGAACCCAAATGGGGCACAGGCGAAAGTACATAGAAGCCTTCACATCCCTCCGGCGCAATTGAGGGATCGGTCATTGTGGGCATGTGTAGATAGAGTGAGAAATCATTGGCTAGCTCCTTGCGATCAAAGATGTCATCGAGCAAGCCTTTGTAGCGTTCACCGAGGATGATATTGTGATGGGCAAGACCACTATCTGTGTAGCGTTTCCTTGTGCCAAAGTAAATTACAAAGAGCGACATACTGTACTTCATGCGCTCCAGTTTGCGGTTCGTATATTTGCGACGGTAAAGCGCTGGAATCAGGTTGCGGTAGGTAAAGGCCACATCCGCATTCGAGACAATGCGATCTGCATAACACACCGTGCCATCCTTCAATTGGATCCCACTGACACGCCTGCCATCCACCAAAATCTCGGCGACCTCGGCGTTAAGGTATATCTTCCCACCAAGTTCCTCAAAGAGCTGCCCCATTGCTTGAATGATGGCTCCTGTCCCACCAACGGCATAATGGATGCCCCATTCGCGTTCAAGATAGTGAATCATGGTATAGATAGAAGGCGCGTCAAATGGGTTGCCACCGATGAGCAGCGGGTGAAATGAAAAACACTGTCGCAGAAAGTCATCTTTGACATACTGCGAGACAAAGCTATACACACTCTTATAGGATTGCATACGGATCAGATCGGGCGCAACCTTCAGCATATCCGTCAGGGTAAGAAATGGCTTATCTGCCAGTTCGACAAAGCCCTTCTGGAAAATATCCTTTGTCCTCTCCATAAACCGCTGATAGCCCTGATCATCATCAGGATTGCGCTGCTTGATCTGGTCTAGAATAAAGGATTCGTCACCATTGTAGTCAAAAGGACGCCCATTGTGATCAAAAATGCGATAGAAGGGATCGCAGGGAACCATCTGGAAATAGTCCTCACGTCGCTTACCCGCCACAGCCCACAGATCATCGAACATAAAGGGTGCCGTAATCACCGTCGGCCCACCGTCAAATTTGAAACCGTTAACCTCATAGACATAGGCTCGCCCGCCTAACTTGTCGCGCTTCTCATAGAGTTCGACTGTATGGCCTCTAGCTGCTAACCGGATCGCCGCGGCCAAACCTCCAAAGCCACTACCAATCACAATCACTTGTGACATCTTTTCTTGTCTCCTATGTTCCCCGAGTTGACCACCACAAAGTAGGCAATCGCCTTACCTTACCCCATGTGCTTACATAGGCGCGGTAGCGGATAACGTCGTAATCATTGGCTTCAATACCCTCCAAAATGGCTCGATAAAGAGTCGCGGCAGCCGCAATCGCAAAGCGACCATCAGGGTCGAGCATACAAATGCCGGCTTGGGCCTCGTCATAGAGTTGGCGGGTGCGCTCTAGCTGAAAGCGCATGAATTTGCGCCACCGGTCATCTATGCGACCGATCTCAATATCAGTCTCGCTTAGGCCGAATTCTTTTAATTCATTCAGTGGAAGATAGAGCCGGCCTGAACGCCAATCCTCTCCAACATCGCGCAGTATATTCGTCAGTTGCAGAGCAATCCCCAGTTTGACAGCATAGGGCAGCGCTTCTTCATTGCGGAAGCCGATAATGTGCATTGCCATCAATCCAACGGTTGAAGCCACACCGTAGCAATACTCCGTCAGCTCTTCAAAACTCTCGTAGCGCGTTTGTCTAAGATCACGGGTAATGCCGTCAATTAACTGATCGACATACCCGTGCGGGATGCCATAACGCGCCTGTGCGTCTGCCCAGGCGAGCGGCACAGGATCATGTGCCGATGGATGAGGGTTCACCAGGCGCGCGCGCCAATTGTCAAACAAGGCACGCTGGTTCATCATCTGGCGCGCATTGTCTACCAGGTCATCCGTCGAGCGGCAGAAAGCGTATAGCGCGTGTACTGCCTGACATTTCTTAGGGGAGAGAAAATTACAGGCCATATAGAAGGTACGGCTGTTGGTACGTGTGATCTCTTTGCAGTATTGATAGGCGCTTATCAGTGCATGATGATCAGATGCCAGACTGCTGCGAGCTACCGGGCTGGCTAGCGCCTCATATGCCCTCGCGAGCAATCGATTCTCCCAAGTGGCGGTTTGTATTGTCATAGATTTGCTCCAAATGCCCGAAAAGAGTCTCTTTGTCTAATTAAATTAGACAAACTATAAAGGATTGACCTAGTATTGTCAAAACCATGACCTACTATTGACTAAGTTTTATGGACAATATTGTTTGCTCAGTGTAGAATACCGTTTAGAAGGATTATGGTAAGGAATTCACATAGAGGTTATAGAAAAAGATACAAGTAGCATGATGAGCTATTTACAAGAAGAAGCTATGTTCAATATCGGTGCAGTTGCGCGCATGACCGGCATACTGGAAGCGACGTTACGAGTGTGGGAGCGGCGTTATGATTTCCCCAAGTCGGCTCGGACGAGTGGGGGACACCGGCTCTACTCGCAACAAGATGTATCCCGCCTCCAGTGGGTCAAGACGCGTATCGACGAAGGGATGCAGGTCAGCCACGCCATACGCGCATTACTGCATGCTGAGCAGGAGGACACGTTCATACCGCTCTCCTCCGCTCCTCCTGTAAGCGGTTTACGAGTTATTGAAGAAGGAAGCTCGACAAGTGCCTTTCATGAGCAGTTGCTAGATGCTTTGGTCAAGCATGACATTGACGGTGCGAACCATATCATCGGGGAGGCACAGATTCTCTACCCGCTGGAGCGAATCATTCTAGAGATCATCGGCCCCACACTTTACGCAATTGGCGAAGCTTGGGAACAGAACAAAATTGATGTAGCAACCGAGCACCTCGCCACCAATCACTTGCGCCACTATTTGCTCATGTGGATGCGAACCGGCCCCCCTCCCTATGCAACCAACCCGGCTCTACTTGCCTGCGCGCCGGGAGAACTGCACGAAGGCAGTTTGCTGATGCTTGCTGTGCTCTTGCGCCGGTTGCGCTGGCCGGTACTCTATTTAGGCCAGACGATGCCGCTTGATTCTTTGTCCATCTTCATTGAAGACCTAGTGCCTTCAGTGGTTGTCTTTGTTGCCATGACCGAAGAGCCGGCACGCGCTCTACTCGAGTGGCCCGCATGGCTGCCTATCGTCGCACGCGACCAACGTCCTATGATTTGCTTTGGCGGTTTAGCGTTCAATGAAAATGCAGAGTTGGCCGCTCAAGTACAGGGGGTTTTCTTAGGGAGGACGTTACAAGAGGGAACACAGAAACTCGACGCTATCCTGCATCAACTGAATCCCCTGTTGCAGTAGGCAAAATATGAACGCATTGATCGTGGCTTTCCGACGTATCCGGTGGATCCTACCCCATTTCACTGCCCTAACGCTTTTGCTTTTGTTGAGCTACCGGCTGGCGTCGAATCTTCGTTTCTTACGTTGGGCGCATCGCCAGTCGTTGCACCCACCACGACCATCACCCGCGGTCAGCGTCCTGGTTCCGGCGCGCAACGAAGCAGCAACCATTACCGCTTGTATTACTTCACTGCTTGATCAGGATTACCCCAATGTCGAGGTCATCGTTCTCAACGATGCCTCCACCGATGACACGGGGGAGCAACTCGATAGACTCGCAGGCATCCATTCCTGGCTAAAAATCATCCATGCAGGTGACAATCTGCCCGCCGGGTGGAACGGCAAGAGCTATGCCTGCCAGCGACTTGCCGAGCAGGCAAAGGGGGAGTGGCTGCTTTTTACAGACGCCGATACGCAGCACACGCAGCAGAGTGTCACACGAGGCATTTCACAGGCAATTGCGCTGAACGCCGATCTGCTGAGTGCCTTCCCCTTCCAACGGACGCTGACCTGGGCCGAACGCATCCTTGTCTCGTTTATTGTTGATTTTGTTCCACTGCTGACACTTGACTTTCGGGCGATCTGCGCGGGCGAAGGCACACAATCCGCAGCCAATGGACAATATCTGCTGGTGCGAGCCTCCGCCTATCATAGCGTGGGCGGGCACGCGTCCATATACCATCAGACACTGGATGATTTCGCCCTGGCGAAACAATTCCGCGCCAACGGTTACAGGATTGCGCTTGTAGATGGCAGGGATCTGCTGTGCTGTCGCATGTATCACAATGCACGCGAGGTCTGGAATGGTTTCTCGCGCAGCCTCATGTTGGGCCTGGACAATTCTACGCTTGAGAAACATTCTTTTGGCTGGATGGCATTGTTCGCATGGGGATATGCCTCCCTGTTCGTCAATCCCTTCCACAGCCTCTTCGTTGCTAATCAGCGATGGTTAGCACTCATCGAGATTTTCTGGCTTGTTGTGCTTCGCGCCCTGACGAATTGGCACCTGAAACTTCCCCTCCACGAACTCTTCACCACCCCACTGGCAGCATGGGGAGTGATGGCCTTAGGGATTGCGGCAGTCTACCGGCGCTGGCAGGGAAAAACAATCAGTTGGAAGGGGCGCTTCTACACAAACTAGGCGTGGCGGCGGCGCATCTCCACAAACACGCCCGGATGTGGCTCAAGCGTAGCCCCCATGCGCGGGCGCACATGTTTGCCAACCGAGTTCAGTTCGAACGTTTGCAGAATACGCGCCAAGACAATCTTGGCCTCAACCTGTGCAAAGGCTGTCCCTATACAGTTGCGTGGACCACCGCCAAAGGGGAGATACGTGTAGGGTAGCCGCTGGCGACTGTTTTGCGACGTGAAGCGATCCGGATCAAATCGCTGTGGATCGGGCCAGTAGGCTTTGTGGCGGTGCGACAGATAGATCGAGTAAAGGACGCGCGCCCCTGGGGGAAAGGTGTACCCCTGAAACTCAACCTCTCTTGCAGCAATACGCGAACCGAGATGAATAGGCGGATATAGACGTAGGCTCTCCTTGATTACTCGGTCAAGATATGAGAGTTGGTTGACATCGGCAAGGGTCGGGACCCGTGAATCCAGCACGTCGTCAACTTCAGCATGGAGTGCGTCTTGAATCTCGCCATGCGTTGACAGGAGGTGGGTTGCCCAGGCAAGCAGCGCGGTGCTGGTATCATGTCCTGCAATCAGCATTGTCAGCAGTTGGTCACGGATCAGTGAATCGCTCATGCCAGAGACAATCAGGCCACCGAGCAGGTCGCTTGGCTCGCCTAAAGCGGCACGCCGCACCGCGATCAACTGGTACAAGTACGCATCCATCTGCTGCAAGGCGCGCCGGTAGCCAGGTCGAGGCACACCGCGCCAGAGCAACCAAAGCCCCGGTGAGATATATTGGAGGGTACGTAGGATTGTTTGCCAAAGCGGCTTAATCTTGGGGGTAAAATCCTCCCGAAAGAGGGTTTTGGTCAGAATTAGAAGGGCAATCTTACGCATTTCCACCAACATATCAACGTGTGAAGCGTCGCGCCACTGATCGGCAACCTGGTCAGTGCAGCGCCACATCGCTTCGACATAGCCTTCGATCATCTTGCGGTGCAGGGCCGGGTTTAATTCGTGGCGCAATGTATCGTGCATTTCGCCATCCTCGACCAGAACGCCGTGGCGCAGCAAGCGAGTCACCGGGTCTTGTTCAGCCCGCCAGAGAAAGCTCTCTCTATCTTCAACCAGCAGCAGGCGATTGGCCTCGGGGCCAACCAGCATCACCGCATTGAAGCCAGGCAAAGGAAGCTGGAAAACATCACCCAAATCATCGTGGATTGATTCAAGCGCAGAGAGAACCTGTCTTTCATTGACGAGCGCACGCAAAGCCCGCCAAGCTACATCGCCCGAGGGCGTGGGGAACAATTTCACATTCGCTCCTCTGCAAAGTGCAAAATAGCTAACGGTCAATACCATCGAGCCAATAGGCGGCAACTGTAGTCCCATCTGGAAAACCACTTGATTCGATCCTAGCTTCGGCCTCGTGCTTAGGGTGGACTAGATCGCCCGCCCCTTTGCTTGATTTTGCCTACTCATTGTGGCCGTCCTTTGCGAATAGAAAAAAGCCACTCGTACATGACGCGAGCGGCTCCAAAGACGTTATAATATCAGGTCTGGCCGCTTGCTCCGGTCTCGCTGTTGCCCTGGACGTTAGCTGCGCCGCAGGGCACTTCATTGCTCAAAATTATACTACATTTTGCACAATGACAGTCGAGCACTGAGTACCCAAAACATTTGTTGATTGAGGCCAGAAGTATCAGAGAGGTGTGGATGCAAGCTGTCTAAGAACAGAGCGAGGGGGAGAGTTTCTCTCGCTCTAGTTCACTCTTCTGCTTTGAGATCGATCTTGGGGACAAAGACGCTGGCATTCTGTTGGACATAGAGGTGAATGGGACAACGCGGCCAGGGAACAGCCGATAAGACGACTGCTCCAACTGGTAGGAAGGGGAGGAAAAGTACCTAGAGCGCTGGACTAAAAAGGGTTCTTTGGCAGTTTAATGACGCGCTAGACTCATTCCTTACTCAGGTGCGCCATTCGCTGTCGTCGGGTCGATAAAGACCTTATCCAAGTGGGCGGCATTCAGGGTGGGAGAATCGTCGTTTAGATAACAAGCGACCGCGCGGTGCGCCTCGCTCAAATAAAGTGGCGGGCGACGCAATTGGCAGGTCGCCATTACATGAGGGCAGCGAGCCGCAAATTTGCACCCGCTGTGACCGCCCAAAGGCGCTAGAGGGGTGTTTATTTCGCTGCTTTTATGCCAGGTGCGTTCGGCGACTGCCTGAGGAATGGAGTCCATCAATAGCTGTGTATAGGGATGGCGAGGAGTCTTGACCACCAGTTCCACATCTCCCGCCTCCGCAACCGAACCGTGATAAAGCACAATCATGTTGTGGCTGATCTGATAGCCAGTGGCAAGATCGTGGGTGATGTAGAGAATCGAGATGCCGAACTTCTCGTTCAATTCTTGCAGGTTGCCCAGGATTGTGGCGCGCAATGACGCATCGACCATCGATACCGGTTCATCGGCAATGATCAAACGAGGTTTGAGCAGCAGCGCCCGCGCGACCATGACGCGCTGTCGTTGACCGCCACTCATCTCGTGGGGATAGCGTCCCAACGTCTCTTCGGGACGCAGACCAACGGTTTCTAATACTGTTTCCATCAACTTGCGTGCATCTCGACGGGAATTGGCAAGCTTGAATTTTTCAATTGGCTTTGTCAACACATGATCGACTTTATAAAAAGGATTGTAGACGCCATAAGGATCTTGGAAGACAAATTGTATGTCATGCAAAAATTGGCGGCGAGCTTTGCCATGCATAGTTGCTAAATCGCGTCCTCGATAGAGCACGACACCTTGTGAGGGTGTCTCCAACCCGAGCAACAGGCGTGCCAGCGTTGTCTTGCCACTGCCACTTTCACCGACAATCGCTGTAATCAGTGGCGGCGCATCATCAATGGTCAATGAAAAATCTTCCAGAGCGACAGTATGTTGCTTGTCAAATAAACCACCCCCAAATATTTTGGAGACATTGCGAAATTCGATCAATGGAGGCATAACATTACCTAACTGGAGTAGTTGGCGGCATGAGAGGACGGAGCCCGCAATCTCTTATGTCCGATTGTCTAGCAAATGACACGCTGCCCAACGACCTGGATCGGTCCCACGTAAAGCAGGCACTTGGGTGATGCAGCGATCAAAACAATGTGGGCAGCGCGGATGAAAGGTACAGCCGGATGGCAGGTTGAGGAGTTGCGGGGCCAGACCCGCAATGCCGCGCAGTGGCTTCTTTTCAGTCACAGAGGGCAAGCTCTCAATGAGCATGCGCGTGTAGGGATGCTGGGGTGCAGTCAACGTTTCCCGGATCGGTGCGATTTCAGCCAATTGACCTGCATACATGACACCTAAGCGGTCCACTGTCTGCGCCATCAATCCCATATCATGTCCAATCAGGATGATCGAGGCATCCAACTCTTTTTGCACCTCCTGCAATGTCTCAATCACGCGCTTTTGCACCACCACGTCCAGGGCGCTGGTTGGCTCATCGGCAATGATGACTTTGGGTTTCATGCTGATGGCAATCGCCATCGCCACACGCTGTTTCATGCCACCGCTCAATTCGTGGGCATAGACGTTCGCGACCTGAGGACGCAGCCCCACTTTGTCTAGCAGCGAAGCGACATGGTCGTCTGCTTCGGCGTTGGTTAAAGAAATGTTGTGGTCGCGCAAACCGTCCAGAATTTGCTCGCGAATACGTGTCACCGGATTGAGCGAGTTCATTGCCCCTTGGGGTATGAGTGCAATCTCAGCGAGACGCACCTTCTTATAGGCATCGGCGGAAAGTGCTGCCAGGTTGCGGCCATTCAGCAGAATCTCGCCGCCCGCCACACGCCCTGGTGACCGAATCAAACCCACCAACGCCATCCCCATCGTCGTTTTTCCCGAACCAGACTCACCAACCAGCCCCAATATTTCGCCTCGATGCAGATCAAAGCTGACATTGTTAACGGCTTTGACGGCACCGCGCGGGGTGGCATAGTGGACCTGGAGGTTGCGGACCTGCAATACGGCTTCACTCATAAACTGCGCCTCACACGCGGGTTGGCAATTTCATCCAGCCCCATTGATAGCAGGAAAAGACCATTAAAAAGAATCGAAATGACGAGAATCGGTGGCGCCCACCACCACCACCAGCGATTGATAACGGCACCGTTCAAAAGCGCCCAATAGATGGTCATGCCCAGGGTAGGTGAATCAACAGGGCCAAGACCGAGTGCTTCTAGCCCGATTGAGGCAAGGATAGCGGACGCGATGGCACCGACCAACGAGGCGGCGAGATAGGGCAGCAGGTTGGGCATCAGTTCGAGGAAGATGATCTCCGGGCCGCTCATGCCCGTGAGTCGCGCGACTTCGACAAAAGGACGCTGCTTTAGGGTCAGCACCTGCGAACGGATGACACGCGCCGGATAAAGCCAGGCCAATGCGCTGACGATGAGTGCCATATCATTCACATCTAGCTGCCCGCTAAAGGCAATCGCAATGATAATCAGGACCATAAGCCCAGGCACTGTGAGCCCGACATCCACCACACCGCTGATCAGCGTATCGACCCAGCCGCCATAATAGGCGGAGACAAAACCAAGCACAGTTCCGATTCCTAACCCAATCAGGCCGGCGACGATGCCAATGCGCAGGGTAAGTGGGATACCGGCGATGATGGTGGCAAAGAGATCACGCCCTAACTTGTCTGTGCCAAAAGGATATTCCAGCGAAGGTGGCAGCAAAGGGCGCGCTGCAAGTGGCTGCGCATCTTTGGCATCCGTCACATAGGAACCGATCACAGAAAACAGGAAAAGCAGGAGCAGCAATACCAACCCAAACACAAGCATGGGGTTGCGACGCAGAAAACGCCCCAAATTCCCGGCTCGCTCACGCCAAGTAGATTCGACCAATGCACCCATTCCCCTTTGTGCACTGGGCAGAACATGGTCCGAACTCATGGACGGCACCTCATTTTTTTATCGCTTTGCATAGGAAATCCGTGGGTCAATCAGCGGATAGATTAGGTCCAATAACAACGTGGCTAGACCGATGGTTACAATCGAGAAAAAGACAACACCTTGTACGACAAAGTAATCCGTCTCGCGGATTGCGCGCCACAACAGCGTGCCGACACCTGGATATTGAAAGACAATTTCAACCAACACAGCACCGGAGATGAGTTGCCCCAGGACCAACGCCAGACCGGTCACCTGCGGCAAAATTGCGTTGCGCATTGCATAGCGCAGAAAGAGGGTGCGCTCGCTGAGCCCTTTCGCATCGGCAAATACCATATAGTCTTCGCCCTGGGTGGTCACCATCATGGCGCGCATGCCCAATGCCCAACCGCCCAACTGTGCCAACAAAATGGAGAGTGCCGGTAAAATCGCATGATAGGCCACGTCAAGCACAAAATGCAGGCTAAAAGTGGGAAGTGTGCCTCGTTCAAAACCACCACCGGATGGCAGCCACTTGAGGGCAAAGGCAAGAAAATAAAGCAGCACAAGCCCTAATAGAAAATAGGGGATAGCATTGAGCGACAGCAGCGGGCCAAAGAGCCACATAACAAATCGCGGGGAACGCGGCCAGCCAAAGAGCGCGCCCAGAAATGTCCCGACCACAAACGAGAGAAGAAAGGCAACACTCAGGAGACCTGCCGTCCAGGGCAGGGCATCCAGTATCATATCAAGGACGCGGTTAGGATACTGAGATATCGAGTAGTTGAAATCGAAACGCGCTACATCGCCTAGATAGCTGAGGTATTGCAGATAGAGGGGGCGATCCAGACCAAATTTTTTGCCATAGGTTTCAATGATTTGTTCCATGCCTGCCTGCGTCGCGCCGCCAAGCATGGCTTCCCGCATTAGTTTTTCGCGGATCGGGTCTTGGCCGGTAAGGCGCGGCAGGAAAAAATTGACCGAAGCTGCCACCCAGACAATGACCAGGAAGAATCCGATGCGCCGGATGATATAGTTGATTCGCAAGGGTTGATCTCCGATAGCTTGGGGAGAATCAGGTTTGCAGCGCGGCCCGTTGACACCTGATTTTACCGCAAAGACTGTGTCTCGCCAGCCAATAATAGCCAATAACAATTGTACCGGCTGGCGAGACTGACCGAATTGCTTAAGAAATGTGGCAAACGGGAGTCGCCGTGTTTGGGTCAAAACGCATACACGGCGACTCCCGAAGCAGGTCAACTGCCAAACCGCTACGGCTCTACCGCTTCCAGGTTCCACAGCACCATCAAGAAGGTCAAATGCCATGAGGCGCCATTGACATAGGCATCTTCACCGATGGGCCAGTTGGTCCAATAGGTTTCATTGTAGCCAATGCGGTGATAAAGCTCGGTCAACGGGATGTCGGGCAGCTCCGGCAGCCATATCGCCATCGCATCGTGGAAAAGACCTTCCAACTTCTCATAGTCGTCCATGGGCGTGACATAGACCTCGTCCACGATCTTGTCATACTCAGGATTCGACCAGAGCGGGAAATTGGCTTGGTGAGCGCCTGGCACATGCTCGCTTGAACTCGTATAGAGATTCAGAGTGGCATAGGGATCGTTCACGCTGCCACCATGACCATAAAAGGCGGCTTGATAATCACCCTTCGTGAAACGGTCATTGAAATCGACTGGATTGCTGGGGGTTACGTCAATACCCTGGTCCTTTAACTGCTGAACAACCGTCATTCCCATGCCGTTGAGGAAGTCCAGTACAAAGACCTCGAATTTCAAGGTTTCACCGGCTGCATCAACCCACATGCCATCGGCGTTCTTGGTGTATCCGGCCTTTTCAAGCAGCGCACCGGCCTTTTCGGGATTAAACTCCGATGTGTCATATTCCGTGAGCAGATCGTCAACTGCATTGAAATAGCGCTCCAGCGGCGGATAGGGAGGCATGGGTAGGCGCGAGATGGTGTTAGCGCCCGACCAACCAACTTCGACCACCTGTTCACGATTGATAAAGAGACTCAACGCCCAGCGTACATCGGGATTGTCAAAGGGTGGAATGGTGGTATTTACATACATCGAAACCGGCCACCAGTCGAGATAGCCATAGGGAGCTTGTCTGCCCGCATGGGTTGTGATCTTCTCGTTCTGAGCAAAGATGGTGGCAAAGGTTTCGGGGGCAAGGGTGAAGCCAGTATCAATTTCATTGGTGATCAGCGACTGCGCCTCTTGTTGCTCCTGCGCGTCCGGCAATTGCACGATGCGCTCCATTTGAGGCATAGGGGCCAAGCCCTGTTCGGCGGCCCACCAGGTGTCGCGGCGATCATAGATCTTCTGTTCGGGCGACGATGCCACGAGTTGGAATGGGCCAGTGGTTACCGGCCAGCCTTTGGCAAGGTCGAAGTCTTTAAAGGTTGTCCAGTCTTGTCCTTCGTAAATGTGCTTGGGTACGATATAGACACCAATATCATACTTGTAGCTAACAAAGTCGAAGAAGCGCGGAGCCGGCACAATAAACTTGACCAGCACAGTCGATTCATCAATGGCTTCGGCGCTTTCAACAAATTGCTGCACATTGACACCCCAACGCACCTGCGAGCCAAGCTCTTTGAGCGCGGTGAATGTATACGCGACATCTTCCGCCGAGAAGGGTTCGCCATCACTCCAGGTGATGCCCTGGCGCGTTTTGATGGTCAATTCGGTGCTGTCTTCGTTATACGAGTAGCTTTCGGCCAGCCACAAGTATTCTTTGTCAGCAAAGGCACTGTAGAAGGCAAGCGGCTCGTACATGATATTGGCACCATTTTGGTGGTTGGCGCCAATGGCATATGGATTCCACAACTCATAATCAGCATGCTGCCCGCTGACGCCACCACGCATCAATTTGAAAGTGCGGTTACGCGGCACTTCCTTCAACCCGCCCGTATCTGCCGCCGGCTGCGCTGCGGTGTCGCCCGCCGCAGGCGCATCACTCGTCGTTGCAGCAGGCACCGCGCCACCGCAAGCTGCCAAGCTCACGCTGAGCAGCACAGGCAGCAACAACAGCAAGCACCGTCCATACATGGATCGCCAATACCCTGTCATGGTTCCTCCCTACTTCTGGTTTGTGTGCTGGAAATTGACTTCTGGACAATCTAAACCTAGGCCAATTGAACGCGCTTACTGACTTGCCGGAGAAGCAAATAAAGACTTTCGGTTTTACTCTGCGCACAGTTTAGGGAAGCGGTAATTCGGTAACGAAAGACCTAAATACGTGGGTATCACAATTGTATATAGCAATTCTTTACTTGGCAAATGACTTTTTTCTGCCCGAACGACGAGTCCATTACAACGTCCCAGGATTCAACGTCCCAGGAGTGATCTTCCCTGAAATTGATCCGATTTTGTGGATAGTGAGATGAGGGTATACTGACCCAAAGGAGGTGTCTACAGTAGCAAGCTTGCGCGAATTGTGCAATGGTGTTTACTATGTCCTGTGGTTGCCCAAATCAACAAGTCCGCTGCGGGGGAACAACGCCGCGCGACTTTATCTTTTTATATGAGAGCCAATCTCAGAAGCCAATACCAAAACCCACATGAGGAGGCATTATGCACAGTACCAACTTCGACTTTTCCGGCAGCGTCGTGATTGTGACGGGTGGGGCCAACGGCATTGGCCGCGCCATCTGCCAGGGCTTTGCCCGCGCCGGAGCCAATGTACTCTGTGTGGATGTCAACATGGCCGCGGGCACAGAACTTGCAGCGGCAGACAACTCCCCCGGCACAATCGTTTTTCACACGGGCGATGTCGGCAAGTCGAGCGACTGCCGCGCCGCGGTCGAAGATGCAGTGGCGCGTTGGGGCGGGCTGGATGTCATCTGCAACAACGCAGGCATCCAGCCCAAAGAATCCTACCTGCCTGCCCATGAACTGCCCGAAGAGATGTGGGATCGCATCTTGGATGTCAATCTCAAAAGCACATACCTGATGAGCCACTATGGTATTCCCCACCTCAAGGCGCGCGGCGGCGGGGCCATCATCAACACAGCCAGCGTCCAGGGCATGGCCTCGGCTCACAAGGTCAGCGCCTATGCAGCCAGCAAGGGCGGGCTGATTTCGTTGACGCGCCAACTGGCGCTGGATTATGGCGAGGACAAAATTCGCGTCTTGGGCGTGGCGCCGGGCACGATCGACACGGGAATGCCTCATGCTTATGAACCATTATCGGCAGAAGAACACGCAAAACGCCGCGCCGAGTGGGGTGCAGTCCATCCCCTGCACCGCATCGGACAACCGGAAGAGATCGCGCAAGTCGTCCTGTTCCTGGCAAGCGACTCCGCCTCATTCATGACAGGCGAAACGGTCTGTGTCGATGGCGGGCTGATGGCAAAGGGCGCGTGGGCATAAGGGACATAAGAAAAAGGGGCAGATCAACATGGCAGAGATCACCTACAGGCTCGATTGTGCAGGGGTGGATTGGGCCGCCATGAAGGTGGCACTAGTAGCAGACAATTTTGACAATGGACGCTCTCCTGCCCAGTTGGAAGTCTCTTTCCGCAACAGCGCGGTTCCAGTCATCGCCTATGCCGGCGAGCGCATTATCGGCACAGCGCGCGCTCTCTCCGACGGCATCTGCAATGCCTACGTGGTCGATGTGTGGACAGATTCGGCCTTCCGCAAACGGGGCGTGGCGCGCACCATGCTCGACCTGATGCTCGAGAAACTACCGGGCCAACACGTCTTTCTGTGGACAGACGACGCCGAGGAATTCTATACAAAGATCGGCTTCAAGGTGTGCAACTGCGTGGGCCTGGAAAAGGTCGTAGGCCAGTGGTTGGTGAACTCCACTTAAGCGAATCGTGGAGTGAGTAGCTCACGTACCGCATCAGTCGCCGGAGGTTAAAACGGGAGCCCCCTGGGCGCGGCTACGTAGCAACGCCCCCTGAACGGGACTAGGGTCGCCTAGCGGTAAGCCTCCTTCAGGGGGCGTTGTTTGGTAGCCCTGCGGCTTTAGCCCTGGGCGGCCTCTGCGGTATGTCAGTAAGTCGTACATGGGGGCTGAAGCAATCGGAAAAGTTCAACCGATGCAAGCAATAGCTCAACTCGCCTTTTCGACCGGATTGCCTCCGGCTGCCCAGGCAGGATAGCCCCCATCTAGCGCCGTTGCCTCATAGCCTTGCTCGCGCAGCAGTTCTGCCGCGCGCTCACCGCGCGAGTCGCCACGGTGGCGCATGTTGCAATAGGTGACGACGGGGCGATCGCGCGGAATCTCTGCGAGATGTTCGTCTAGCTCGTCAAGCGGAATATGCAGCGCGCCGCGCACATGACCAGCGGCATACTCATCGTCCCCGCGTACGTCAATCACCGTGGGAGCCTCTGCTCTCCCCAACCGGCTAGACAACTCCTGAGGGGAAGTATAGGTTTCTGCCATCGGTTGCTACCTCCTTCATACTCTATAAACATCCACAAGAATACCCCTGCTAAGACTTCGCCCACAGCCGCCAGCGCGGGCGCAGCCGCGCAATGCTCAAGCGCTGGATTGCCAGCACCGCGCTGGTGAGGATCAAAAGCCCCCCGGCCCATTGCAGCGGCGAAAGCCGTTCGCCCAAGAAGATGAACGACCACAGCACAGCCATCAGCGTCTCTACCGGCGAGAGCATTGCCATTTGCCCGCCACCAATGCGGCTGATCGCGGCAAAGACCAACAAGCGTGAAGCATAGGTACTGACAAAGGCCAGAGCCAACGACACCACCCAGCCGCGCATCCCCAACGGCTGCCAGGTTGCCCCCTCCAGCCCCCACATCAGCAGCACAGATGCGGTCATGGCAAGCAGCATGTAGAAGGTCACGGGGCGCGCATCATAGCCCATGAGAAACCATTGAAGCGTGGTGGTTTGCAAGGCAAAACAGACCAGCGAAACCAGCACCAACAGCACGCCGATGGGGTCAACTTCGCCACCAGGGCCGATGAGCAGATAGACACCGAGCAAGGAGAGCGCCAGGCGCACGACATGGCGATAGGTGACGCGCTCGCCGCGCAGCGCCAACAGGCTCAGGACATAGACCGGACTCAGCGCAATCAGCATCGAGGTCATAGAGGAGGTCAATCGCTCCAATCCCCAGGTGTAAAGCAGCATCCCGGCCCCATTGAGCAATCCGGCCCCAAACGAAATCCAAAAGCAGCGTTTGTCCGTACGCAGGAGCCGGAAGTCCATGATACCAATGGTCAGCCCCATAAACAAGGTCGCCAGCGCCATACGCGCCACCAGCATTTCCGAAGCCCCCACCCCCGCGGTCAGCGCACCGCGCGAAATGGGAGTGGCAACGCTAAAGCTAAGCGATGCAGAAAGGGCAATCGCCCAGCCCACCCAAACCCGCTGCGGGGCCGTAGTGACAGCCGGTTGGCTTGCTGAAACGGAACTCACGACGCTTTTCCTACTTCTAGTGGGGACCGGGGCAGCGTTGTGAGGGGTGGGGGATGAAGGATGAGGGACGGATGTACCTGGACAGGATAGCCCGCGGCCAAAATCTCGACAGTCGGTCGAGGTGTCAGGACACGCACGACGGTTGCCGGGGGCCACTGTGGGCCTGGGGTATAGCCGGTGAAATGCCAGCGCCAAAGCTGCCCCTGCCCAATGAGATAGGGCTGATCATCATCCAGCGCGGCGACCATTACGCCATCGGGCAGGTCGCTCCAGCGCGCTGGATAGGTGACTTTATTCCCCCTGTGCCAGCGCGCCTCGTGCAGCGCAGCATCCACTTCGGCAGCATGGGGAAGCCCCGCGCCAGGCTGCGTCTGCGCCCACAGGTCGAGAAAGTGTTGATAGCGCGCACGCTGGCATTCCGCACAAGGGCGATGCCCCGCCGCCAGCGCGGTTGCCTCATCCAGGAAAAAGAGTTCAGTATAACGCCCAGGCTGCATGAGAGTACGCTTGCGTCCGCGAAAGTCGAGCAGGCAAATGATCCAGCGCGTCACCTGATGCGTACGTACGATATGCCCTTTGTCGTCATGCAAGACGCCGCGGTTGCCCATCAAGAGGCCGCGCGCGGGCGTTGCCACCAGGCGGATCCAGGGATCAACCCGGTTTTGACGCGGTGATGGATGAGATGATAGATGGCTCATGCGGTCACTGCCTTTGTTGCGCGCAGCATGGGCAAATACCAGAGCAGCGACAGCGTCGTACCCACGCCCATGACAAGCAGCATGGCGCTGTAGGCTTGCGAGGGATACGCGCCGCCTGCATCCACCGGGAAAAGGCCGATGATCAGCCCCATCCACCATTGCAGCAGGAAGGTGCCGCCGATGGCAAAGAGGTTGATGGCAGTGACAGCCTTGCCCGTCATGTGCAGCGGGAAAATCTGGCGTGCCTGGGTCACAATCATCACATTAAAACCACCCGTAAAACCAAAGAGCGCATAAAGTGGCCCTATCCACAACAGAGGTGGGCGCAGCGCCAGCGCAAACTGGCAGAGGGCAAAGAAGGCCGTTGCCACCACGGTCACGCGAGCAATGCCAAACCGATCGGCCAATTGTCCCGCGGCGATAAACCCCACCGTCAAGCCAATCGCCATCCATAAGAGCACATTCCCCGCGGCAAGTTGATCCAGCCCCGCCACATCAAAGAGATAAGGTCCGGCCCACAAGCCCTGGAAACCCATCGTCACCCCTGCCAGAAAGAAAGCGATCGGGGCCATATGCCAGAAGCGCCAGTCGCCAAAGACCCGACCGAGGCCCCCTATTGCCGCCTGCCCGCCTGTCCAGGCAACTCCTGGCGGCGTATTGCGCGTCCACAGCATGATCGACGCTGCTACCAGCGCCGTCGCCACCGCGCCCACGACAAAGACGGCACGCCAGCCAATTGCCTCGTTAAGCCACGCCAGCGGGGAGGCTGCCAGCAGCGCGCCCATTGCGCCAATGCCCACCAGCAGACCAGAGACGGTGGCAAACCGCGCCGCGCTAAACCATTGGCTAAAGATTTTGAGCGACCCCATGAGGACACCCGCCATGCCCACACCGATCAGCGCGCGGCCAATCGCCAGCGGCACCAGGCTCGGCGCGAGCGCAAAGATCAAGCTGCCCAGCGCACCGACAAACATCAGCGCCGGTGTCACCCAGCGCGACCCCCAGCGATCCAACCAGACGCCCAGGGGCAATTGGATGGCGGCAAAGGTGGCAAAGAAAAGGCTGGTGAGCAATCCCAACTCACCCGCGCTCAACTGCAATTCGCGCGCCAGATCGCCGGCAATGACCGCATTGGCAGAACGGAAGAAGTAGGAGAGAAAGTAAGCAGCCGTAAAGAGCCCAAAGACAGCAGCGCGACGATTCATGGTACGGTTTCCTACGGGCAGGGTGTCATTCTGGCTGCGGAGCGCGCGGGCTGTTCTGTGCCTCGGCAATACGGCTTTGGGCAAGCTGGAAATAACCGGGGTCGATCTCAAAACCGACATAGCGCCGTCCACTCTGGATCGCGCCCACCGCGGTTGTACCCGACCCCAGGAAGGGATCCAGCACGACATCACCCACATAGGAATAGAGTTGGATCACGCGCGCCGCTAGCTCCACAGGGAACGGGGCAGGATGGCCCACGCGCTTGGCCGATTCGGGCAAAATATCCCAGACGGAGAGGGTGGCTTCCATGAATTCGTCCCGCTCAATGTCGGACTCGCCCCGCTCAGGACGTGAAAAGCCCTCCTTCGCAAAGACGAGCAGGTACTCATGCACATCGCGCAGGCGCGGGGCGCGGGCGCTGCGCCAACTGCCCCAGGCACAACTGCCATTCGCGCCTTTGCCCTTGCGCCAGATGATCTCGCCCATCGGCAAAAAGCCCGCCGCCATATGCACGCCATAAAAGTAAGCATGCAGAGGGATATAGGGCTTGCGTCCCAGATTGGCAATGTTGACGACATAACGCCCGCCCGGACGCAGCACGCGGTAGACCTCATCCGCCACCGCGCGAATCAGTTCCAGGTAGCTCTCCAGCGACATATTAGCGTCATACTCTTTGCCCACATTATAAGGCGGCGAGGTGAAGGCCAGCGCCACCCCCTGATCGGGAAGCGGCGTCATCGCCGTGGCAGAGAGGTGATAGAGCTGGTCTGCCCAGCTATCGGGCGCGGACGCAACCGCGGGCTGCGGCGTGGGGACAGCCTGCGGCTGCGACGAGGCAACCAGGGGGATGGGTATGTCGTCGTGAAGGCTCCGGCTATAAAAATCAGACGCGTCGTGCGATTCACGGCGGGACGCGCCAAAGGCTGAAGTTGCGGTCTTGCTCATCTGCGATCTGTTATCTGCGATCTTGAAGGGCGCGCCGGGTGATGAAGTGGCATCCTGCTACAGTATAGCCCCTGCCGCGGCCAGTACCAATTCACCCCGCGCGCGTGGACACCCATCCCTCTCTTATCCTTCATCCCTCATCCTTCCAAATGAGTTCTGTAGAAAGCGCATACCCGCCAAAATCTGAGTGATCCGCTGCTCGGTCAGTGACCCGATGTATTCACCCAGAGCTGTTTTATCGACTGTCGATACTTTCGACACTTCCACGACACTTTGCTTGGGCAAATTCGCCTCGCCTGCTTCAAGCAAGAGATTACCGGGTGTGTCGCTTACTCGCCTTCTGTTCGATGTCAATGCACAGACCACCACCGTATGGATGCGGCTGTGGTTAAAGAGATTATCCTGAATGACTACATAGGGATGGGGAATGGCCGGTTCTAACTCAGCCGGATTGTCCAAGCGTATCCAGTAGATATCGCCTTGATTAATTACCCTTCTCTCTCTACCACCTTGCACTGCCACTTCCGCATCGCGGCTAGCCAACCCAGATGTTTCATGCCGGGTGGGCTGACTTGGGTAGTTCTTAATAAAATCCTCGATGGCAATCTCGAATAACCGGCTTGGAGAGAGATTGAGGTGTCGTGCCAGGCTCTCAGCTTGCTTGGAAACTGTCTCTTGAATCGAAATCGATATGTTTGTCGTTGCAACCATCTGCTATCGTTCGGCTCCTTCCAGAATTGTGCGGACAGTATACCTTTTTTCTGATCTCCACGAAATCGGATCAGACTCACCTCATCGAATCTTCCAAATTCCCCATGCAAGCCACTGTCTACTATAATGAACGGATACGCAACTCACATTTTTGTTAATTCACACCAGCCCGCAGAAAAAATCACGCAGAAAGAGTCACAATGAAGATTACCGATGTCAAAGCCTATCCCGTTTGGGTGGGTCACCGCAACCAATGTTTGGTGAAGATTGAAACAGACGAAGGCATTTATGGCTGGGGCGAATCCGGCATGTCCTATCGCGAATTGGCCGTTGCCGGAGCCGTACGCCACTATCGCGAATGGCTGATTGGGCGCAACCCCATGCAGCGCGGCGCGCTTTGGCAGGAGATGTATCGCAGCCAATATTTCGAGGGTGGGCGCGTGCTGTTGGGCGCACAATCGGCCATTGACATTGCGCTCTATGACATCGTGGGCAAGGCACTCAACGTGCCGGTCTATGAACTATTGGGCGGCAAGCAGCGCGATTATGTGCCGGTCTTTGCCACCGTCTGGTCAAGCGGCGAGAAATTGATCGAGGAAGTACAGTTTCTGATCTCGCATGGCTGGAATGCCATTCGCACCTTTGCCACGCATCCCGACACAGGCGAGGATCGCAATCTCTGGGAGCCACGCTTGTCGATTGGCCCCACGGCGACACAGTTGATCAAACTGCGCGAGGCTGTTGGCCCCGACCCGATGATCGGCGTGGAATATCACCACCGGCTCAATGTAGCAGAGGCGGCCTCCTTCTGCCAGCGTATGCCCGAAGGGACTATCGACTTTCTGGAAGAACCGATCCGCGACGAAACCCCCGAAGCCTATGAAACCTTGCGCCGCATGGTCAATGTCCCCTTTGCGCTGGGCGAGGAATTCTCCTCCAAATGGGCCTTTCTCCCCTACATTGAACGGGGGCTGACCGATCTGGTGCGGCTCGACATCTGCAATGTCGGTGGTTTTACCGAGGCGATGAAGGTCGCCGGTTGGGCCGAGGCACACTATATGGACTTGATGCCCCACAACCCGCTGGGGCCAATCTGTACAGCCGCCACGGTCCATATGGCAGCAGCCGTACCCAACTTCTCCTGGATGGAAGTCTTTGCCAACCCCCTGCACCAAGACAGGGGCCATTATGACGCGACGATCTACCCGGTGCAGCTCCAGCTAGACGGGCCGCGCTTCCCTGTACCCACCGGCCCAGGTTTGGGTATCGAGGTTGATGAGGAAGTCATCCAACGACAGGAGTTCAAGTTCGCCGAGCCGCCCCACCTGCGCAAGCGCGACGGGTCGGTGACGAACTGGTAGTGCTATAATCAGGCTCTATGACCGCTAACTCGCCAAACAGCCACCATCCAATCGACCCGGCGCTCCTGCACCCCAAGCGCGGGCTGCGCGCGCGGCTTTTTGCCAGGATGATGGCGCAGGTGGACGATGTGCATGGTGACTTCATCATCCCCTATAAGCGCAGGCTCTTGGGCGATCTCCACGGTGATCTGCTGGAGATTGGCCCAGGGGCCGGGCCGAACTTCGCCTATTACGCAGCCGATGTGCATTGGACGGGCGTGGAGCCCAACCCCTATATGCATCCCTATCTGCGCGCCAATGCAGCCACACAAGGCCGCACCATCGACCTCCGTACCGGTTATACCGAAGCCTTGCCGGTTGAAGATGAAAGCATGGATGTAGTCGTTAGTACGCTCGTCCTCTGCTCTGTCTATGACCTGGATGTCAGCCTGGCAGAGGTGCGGCGCGTGCTCCGCCCAGGGGGCAAGTTCGTCTTTATCGAGCATGTGGCGGCGACAACGGGGAGCGGGTTGCGGCGGGTACAAAACTGGTTGCAGCCCCTCTGGAGTTTTGCAGCCGATGGCTGCCACCCCAATCGCGAGATCTGGCGATATCTTGAGGAGGCCGGTTTTGCGCGGCTTGAGCTTGAACACTTCAATATCGATGTGCCGGTCGTAAAGCCCCACATTGCGGGCTACGCAGTGAAATAGGCTGATGGCGATCCCGGATCTGGTCCAAGTCACAGCCGCGTTAGAATCCCTAGCCGACGCGGAGACTGCCAAGAGTTCGGCGTGGTTTTTCAAGACGGGGCCGGGCGATTATGGCGAAGGGGATCGCTTCCGCGGCATCCGTGTGCCTGTGCTGCGAAAGCTGGTAAAGCAGTTTCGCGATTTGCCCCATGCCGAGGTGTTGGCATTGCTGCAATCTCCCTGGCACGAAGACCGGCTCCTGGCGCTCCTGATCTGGGTGGAGCAATATCGCCGCGGCGATGCAGCGCGCCGCCAACAGATCGTTGACGACTATCTCGCCCAAACGGCCTATATCAACAATTGGGACTTGATCGACAGTTCCGCCATGCACATTGTGGGCGCACAGCTTTTCAACAGCGGGCAGCATCAAGCGCCCATCGATCTGCTCACCCGCCTCGCCCAGTCGCCCGATCTTTGGGAGCGGCGCATCGCCATCATGGCAACCTTTCACTTCATCCAAAAAGGTGAATTTGCCGAGACGTTGCGTATCGCCGATCTCCTCCTGCATGACAAGCACGACTTGATCCACAAAGCCGTGGGCTGGATGCTGCGCGAAGTAGGCCAGCGCGATCGGGCTGCGGAGGAAGCTTTCTTGCTGCCGCGCTATGGCTCCATGCCCCGTACCATGCTGCGTTACGCCATTGAGAAATTCCCCGAAGAACGCCGCCAAGCCTATCTACGCGGCACGCTTTAGTGCGGGCAAAGTCCAAAATCTGGGCTAGCTTGCTCCCACCCATTCCGCGTAACTCTGGAAAGAGCCAGACGCCATGCACGCCACCTCTAGCTCGCCTACACCGCTTCCCCAGCCGCACGACGAAGCACAGACTGAACGCCAAATCGAATCTGAAATTGACGAATACCTCTATATTCGTGAGCAGCGGCGGCGCATCCTGCCCAGGGCGGTACTCGTCGGCCTGTTAGCTGGAGCGATGGCGGTTGCATTCCGCGCAGCGCTTGCCGTGATGGATGCCTGGCGGCTCAATTTGATCGCTTGGGCGCATCAATTCGACTTTGGTTGGATCTTTCCGCTCGGCCTCGGCGCGCTCGGCATGGTGATAGCGGTCGGCCTGGTGCGTATCTATGCACCCGAAGCCAGTGGCAGTGGTATCCCTCATTTGGATGGGGTGCTGCGCCGCTATCGAGAGATGCGCTGGCGGCGACTCTTGCCCGTCAAATTTGTCGGAGGGGTTGTTGCCCTCGGCAGTGGCCTGGCATTGGGGCGAGAAGGGCCAACGGTGCAAATGGGCGGCGCGGTGGGGGCCGCCGTGAGCGAGTTCGTCCACGTCACCGCGCGTGAGCGGCTGACGCTGATTGCCGCCGGAGCCGGTGCAGGGCTGGCCGCGGCGTTCAATGCGCCGCTGGCAGGCTTCATCTTTGTGCTAGAGGAGTTACAACGGGATTTCCGGCGTGGTGTTTTTGCGGCCAGCCTGATCGCGGCAGCCGTGGCCGATATAGTGGCCCGTTCCTTCTCTGGGCAACTGCCGGTCTTTGCCGTGCCCAGCTACCCGGCCCCTCCCCTGGCCGCGCTTCCCGCCTTTGTGCTGCTCGGCGTTGTGACCGGGCTGCTTGGCGTCTTCTTTAACCGCGCCCTCATTGTTGCACTCGACCTCTTTGCCCAAGTCCCCGCGCGCAGGGTGCTATGGGTCGCGGCGGCGCTCGGCGGCGCGGTTGGCCTTGTGGGTTGGTTTGCACCCGAAGCCGGTGGCAGCGGACATGCTTTGACGGAATCTGTGCTGTTGGGGCAGATTGCGCTGGGGGCCGTTCCAGCCTGGTTTGCCACGCGCTTCCTGATGACAACGGCAAGCTATAGCACAGGCTCCCCTGGTGGAATCTTTACGCCGCTGTTGGTGCTGGGCGCGCTGATCGGCTTGGGCGTCGGCCAACTGATGCATCTTCTGCTGCCCACCGTTGTCACCCAACCCGGTGCTTTTGCTGTGGTGGGGATGGCGGCCTATTTCGCGGCCATTGTGCGCGCGCCGCTCACTGGGGTGGTCTTAATCCTGGAGATGACAGGCAACTACTGGCAGTTGCTTCCCCTCATGACAGCTTGCCTATGTGCCTATATGGTGGCAGAGCATCTACGCGACACGCCGATCTACGAGCGTTTGCTCGAACGGGAGCTAATCCGCAGCGGAATGCCGGCCCGCGTGGAACAGCCTATGGTCGTAGAAGTCGAAGTGGAGCCGGAGTCACCTTTTGAGGGGAAATTGGTGCGCGATCTAGGCTTGCCCGCGGGCTGCATCCTGGTTGCCTATCGTGACGAGCACCAAAGCCAGATTCCCACGGCAGCCACCCGACTTACCGCACACATGCGCCTCACCGCGATGATCGCGCCGGGTGCCGACAACAGCCTCATGGCACTGCGCGAGGGCTGCGAAGCACGCGAGTAGCGACCAAACAGGTGCGTCCTTCTCTAGATTTGCCTATGATTGTGGGCTGACTGTGGGCAACCTTCCCAATGTAGGTCGTAGTGGATGGTTAAATAGGGGGTGATCCGGTAGGAATACAATCGCTCCGCCTGGATGGCGCGTGATAGTACATCACCCGAATATCCTCGCCTTCCTCACTCAAGAGAAAGACTTATGAGCCATCTAAAATCATTAAATACCAGAGAACTTAGCCATGCGCTTGCTAGGTCGGAAACCACTGCTGCCTATCGCCACGCACTGCTGGTGACGCTCCTCGTTGCCGCCTTCTTCATTCTCGCCGCTTGTACAGGCGCTGCACCCGCTGCGCCGGCGTCGAATACCACAACGGCAACCGATACAGGAGAAGCAGCAGCCACAGGAGAGCCAGCGACATTGCGCGTGGGCATGGAAATTCCCGTACAACTCGACCCCGCTTTTGCGTCGTCGGATGTAGAGATTGCCATTCTCAACGCTGTTTATGATTACCTGGTCGATATTGACGCCGAGAACAATGTGCAGCCGCGCCTCGCAACCGAGTGGACAATCAGCGAGGATGGCTTGACCTATACCTTCACCCTCACGCCTGACGCAACCTTTCACGATGGCAGCCCCTTGACGGCCCAGGATGTGGTCTGGACCTTTGAGCGGCTGCGCGATCCGTCCTCTGAACTGCCGACCGTGGAACTCTACAGTAACATTGCCAGTATTGCCGCCGAGGACGATCATACCGTCGTTTTCACGCTGGCGGAGACGAATCCCTTTTTCCTCTTTGACTTAAGCGACAACCATGCTTTGATCCTCAAGGCAGAGACGGCAGACCCCGCCGACCTCAACGGCAGCGGGCCTTTCAAGCTGGTAAACTACAGTGCGGAAAACCGTATTGAGCTAGAGGCCAATCCAGATTACTTCATCGAAGGCAAACCAGGCGTTGCCAAGTTGGAGATCATCTTCTTCTCAGATCAAGCCGCCGCTGTAGACGCCATTCGCGGGGGGCAACTCGATCTGCTGATGCGTATGCCAACACCCCTTTTCCAGACGCTTGAGCAGAGCCCGGAATTGGTGACTTTTAACACCCCGACCAATGGCTTTGATCTGGTGCGCCTGCGTTCCGATCAAGAGCCTGGCAACGATCCGCGCGTTATCCAAGCGCTGAAGCTGGCAACGGATCGACAGGCCATTGTCGATATTGTCACCCTGGGGCTCGGCGCGCCCGGCAAGGATTCACCCATCGGCCCGACCTTTCAGCAATGGTTTGCCACCGACCTGGAAGTCCCTGCACGCGACCCGGAGGCGGCGCGCGCACTCCTGACAGAAGCGGGCTATCCCGACGGGCTGCAGTTGGACCTACACACACCCGACACAGGCGACCGTCCCGATTTGGCGGTGGTGCTTAAAGAACAATGGGCGGAAGCGGGGATCGATGTCAATGTGATCGTGGAGCCGGAGAGTGTCTACTATGGTGAGAATGGCTGGCTGGAGGTTCCGCTGGGCATCACCGGCTGGGGACATCGCCCCTATCCCCAGTTCTACTTTGATGTGATGTTGACCTGTGATGCCATCTGGAACGAATCGCATTTTTGCGACGAGGAGTTTGATCAACTTGTCGAGCAGGCAGGCACTACGCTCGATGACAACGAACGTGCCCAGGCCTATGCGGAAATTCAGCGTATTCTGCTTGAACGAGGACCGATCATCGTACCCTACTTCTTCCCACAACTCGGCGCGATCCATGAGCGGTTTGAGGGCTTTGCGATGAAGGCATTCCCCGGTCGCACCGATCTAGCCGCCATCCGACTGGCGGAGTAGCGATTACCCATTTTGGGCAAATAGGCTGGACTTCTTACCAGGAGTCCAGCCTGTTCGCCCTGATAACGCACGTTACGCAGGTACTTGATGCCCACGTATGATTGAACAAGAAAAGCTATCCATTCCCTTCGCACCGGCTGACAGTTCTGCTCGACACACGACTCGTTGGGTACGCGTCGTGCGCTCGCTGTACGCTCGTCCTACCTCGGCGATTGGCACGACCATCGTCTTGGCTTTCCTGCTCATGGCGCTGCTAGGGCCGTGGTTAGCGCCTTATGGCAGCACAGAGCAGATTGCAGGGGCAGCACGCCAAGCGCCCTCTCTGGAACATCTCTTTGGCACAGATCGCCTGGGGCGGGATGTCTTTAGCCGTGTCGTCATCGGCGCGCGCGATATTTTTGCTTTGGCGGGCATCGGCACGCTGGTCGCAGTCCTCTTGGGAACTGTTACGGGGCTGGTTGGCAGCTATGCCGGAGGGCTGTGGGAAGAGATTCTCTTTCGGCTCTATGACAGCCTGCTTGCCCTGCCTGCGCTCCTGCTGGCCCTGCTTTTGTTAGGCACCGTTGGCCCTTCACGCAACAGCGTGCTGATCGTGCTGGTCGTGGTCTACACGCCGATTGTCGCCCGAGTCGTACGC
This sequence comes from Caldilineaceae bacterium, assembly GCA_020846635.1. GTDB lineage: Bacteria > Chloroflexota > Anaerolineae > Caldilineales > Caldilineaceae > QEUY01. Next base: position 184,856 of record JADLDO010000032.1, on the reverse strand, counting down.
AGTGTGGTCCTGGATGTGAAAACAAAGGGCTATATCGAAAGTGCGCGCATGCAGGGAGAAGCAACCGGCTACATCCTCTTCCGCGAGATTCTACCTGCTCTGTTCCCCGCGCTGGCAGTAGAAGCCGCCTTGCGTTTCTCCTATGCGATCTTTCTGGTGGCTTCCCTGGGCTTTTTGGGCGTTGGTGTGCAGCCGCCAAGTCCCGATTGGGGGCTGATGGTAAAAGAGGCGCGCAACTATCTTGCCCTAACGCCGTGGGCGCTCTATTTTCCGGCGGCGGCGATCTCTCTGCTGGTGATTGGCGTTAACCTAATGGCAGACGGCCTAAAACGAGCTTTGCAATCTGCCCAATAAAGCGTAATTCAAGGACTACAGAGAAACAGGCAAAACACTTCGATGAATTCAACAATTCCTTTCTCGGCAAGCTCATGGCACCCAATTTAGGCTTAGTCTGTATCACTGTGTCTGGCGCGGTACGCTATCGCACCATCACCCGCAAACGCCTGCTATCCGTGGAGATGCATGAGCAAGAACAGCTCTTACATGAATTGTATGTACACAATCTGGGAACGTTGTATCGAGCCGTTGACTTCTGTATGGAAAACAATATCCGTCTCTATCGAATCTCTTCGCAGATATTCCCCTTTGCGGATGAGCCGATTGGCATTGAGATTCTCCAACGCTTCCAGAATGAGCTGCGTGTCATTGGCACGCGTGCCTCTGCAGAGGGATTGCGTCTCGCTGTCCATCCTGATCAGTTTGTAGTGCTGAATTCGGATTCAGTTGAGGTGGTAAAAAACAGCTTGAAGATTATGGCAATGCACGCGCGAACGCTCGATTATCTGGAGCAACCTCAATCAGCCTGGTCGGTGCTGGAAATCCATGGGGGTAAAGGAAAACGAGCCGATGCATTGATTGCCGCCATTCGAGAATTGCCCCTCAACATTCGCTCCCGTTTGGCACTAGAGAATGATGAATACATCTATAGCGCAGAGGAAATTCTTGAAATCTGTCGCGCGGCCAATGTCCCGATGGTCTTTGACGCCCACCACCATGTCTGCCATGAAAAGATTAATGACTACAACGATCCAAGCGTCCATCGTCTTGTGGACGCAGCGCGCACGACATGGCCCGCAGCCGAATGGCAACTGGCGCATATTTCCAACGGGCGCGAATTCTTTACGGATCGACGGCACAGTGACCTGATTGTTGACATGCCTGAAGCCTATAAGAAGATCCCGTGGATAGAGATAGAAGCCAAACAAAAAGAAATCGCCATTCAGCGTTTACAAACAGAGTGGTTGGCGAAGCTTTAGGAAGTTGTCACTTCAGAAAATTACGAAAATTATACAAAAATTACAGAGGTAGCTTTTGACCTCCCCAATTTTGCAGATTGAAAATCTAACAGTCTCCTACCGCCAGGGGAAACGCTGGCTTGATGCCGTGCGCGATGTGACGCTCTCGCTTGCAGCAGGCGAAGTCTGTGGGCTTGTGGGCGAGAGTGGCTCCGGCAAATCGACGCTGGCCTTATCGATCATGAATTACCTGAGTGAAAATGGCGCAGTGCGCGCAGGAAGCATCCGCTTGCGCGGGCGCGAACTGACCACCTTATCACCTGCGGAAATGCGCCCGATCTGGCAGGAGGAACTGCGGCTGATTCCCCAGAATCCGCTCGCTTCGCTCAATCCCTCCCTGCGTATCGGTGAACAGATTGCGGAGTCGCTTGACCCAACGCTCTCGAAAGATGAAATACAAGAGCGCATGGTGGAACTGCTGGCGAGAGTGCATCTCGCAGACCCGCAGCGCATCCTCAACAGCTATCCCCACCAACTCAGTGGTGGGCAGCAGCAGCGCATCCTCATCGCTATGGCGCTCAGCGGCGAACCCGCGCTGCTGGTGATGGATGAGCCAACGACAAACCTAGATGTGACCACCGAAGCCGCCATCCTGCAATTGATCCGCGAACTGATTGCACAGAGCCAGACTGCCGTCCTCTATGTGACGCACAGCATGGGGGTGGTCGCGCAACTGTGCAACCGGGTCGCGGTGCTTTATGCCGGAGAATTGGTCGAGGAGGCTCCGGTACAGACGCTTTTTCAACGCCCTTTGCATCCCTATACGCGGACGCTGCTGGATAGTGTGCCGCGCATGGGATACAACAAGGCGGATGTGCAGTTGCAGCCGATTCCGGGGCAGATCCCCGAACTGGGCAACCTGCCCCCTGCCTGTATCTTTGAACCGCGCTGCCCCTTGGCGATTGAACGCTGTGCGCGTGAGCGACCGGCGCTCGAAATGGCGCTGCCGGAGCGGCGCGTGCGCTGTCATCGCTGGCAGGAGATGTTGGCGGGCGCGATGGATTCCAGCCAACCGGCAGCACAGCCACTCGCCGCCACAGCCGCAGCAGAGCCGGAAATTGTCCTGGATGTGACGAACCTGCAAAAAGAATACAGCTTGGATCGCAACCCGCTCCAAGCACTGATGGGACGACCGGCGCAGAAGGTGCAGGCGGTGAATGGCATCGATCTTCAGATCCGGCGCACGCAAACGCTTGGTCTGGTCGGTGAGAGCGGCTCCGGCAAGTCCACTGCCGCACGCTGTATTGTGGGTCTGATTGCGCGCGATGGCGGCGATATTCACCTGCTGGAGTTCGCGCTGCCGCCCGCGCTGGCCCAAAGAGATAGGCATACGCTGCGTCATTTGCAGATGGTTCTGCAAAGCCCGGATGAGGCATTGAACCCCTATCTCTCTGTCGGCGCGGCGCTGCGCCGCCCCTTGATGCGCCTGGCGGGCCTCTCGCGTGGCGAGGCCGATCAACAGGTTGCGCGCTTGCTGGCACTGGTGAAGTTGAGCCCTACCTATGCGGATCGAATGCCCGATCAACTGAGCGGTGGCGAAAAGCAGCGGGTCGCCATTGCGCGCGCCTTTGCTTCGCAGCCCGATCTGCTGCTGCTCGACGAATCGGTTTCCGGCCTAGATGTTTCCGTGCAAGCCGCCATCCTCAATTTGCTCAACGAATTGCAGCAGGAACAGGGCAGTGCCTATCTCTTTATCTCGCACGATCTGGCTGTGGTGAGCTATTTGGCGGACGAGATCGCAGTGATTTACCTGGGGCAACTGATGGAAGTAGGCCGGACCAATCAGCTATTGGCCCCACCCTACCATCCGTACACAGAGGCATTACTGTCAGCGGTTCCGGTTCCCGATCCCGCTGCCAAGCGCCAGCCGATCCTCTTGGAAGGAGAAGTACCCAGCCTTATCAACCTGCCCAGCGGATGCCCCTTTCACACCCGCTGTCACCGGCGTCCGCTCCTGCCTGACCCTGATATCTGCATGCGTGAAACGCCACCGTGGCGCACCAACGACGAGGGTAACCGCATCTATTGTCACATTCCACTGGAACAGCTTCGTGATGTCCAGCATCCAAGAGCGCAACAGGAGGCATAACGGTTGCTACGCTACATCCTGCGCCGCATCGGCTTTATGGTACTCACCATCCTTCTCACCTCGCTGATCATCTTTGGGGTGACACAACTGCTCCCTGGCGATGTCGCGCGCGTGATCCTGGGGCGCGAAGCGGGTGAGGCGGCATTGCAGCAGCTCCGTCAAGAGTTGGGGCTGGATCAGCCGGTGCTTGTGCAGTACCTACGCTGGCTCGGCAACTTTCTCAGCGGCGACTGGGGCCAATCCTACAGCACAGACCAGGCCATTCTTCCGCTGGTGATGGAACGGCTGCGAAACTCGTTGATGTTGGGCGGGCTGACGCTGGTCATTGCGCTGCCCCTGGCGATTGCCCTGGGCGTGATTGCAGGCTTCAACGAAGACCGCGCCATTGACCACGTAATCAGCGTTGGCTCTCTCTCCGTGGTCGGCTTGCCGGAATTCGTCACCGGGCTCTTTCTGATTCAGATCTTCGCCTTCTACTTCAACCTGCTTCCTGCGAATTCTTCGATTGAGCCTGGTGCTACCTTTTGGGAGGCTCTCCCCATGCTGATTCTGCCCGCCATCACTGCCACACTGGTCTTGCTGGCCTATATTGTGCGCCTGACGCGCGCGGGGATCATCGAGGAACGCAAGAAACCCTACGTGCGTACCGCTGCACTCAAGGGGCTTCCCCGGCGTACAGTCATCATCCGCCACGTCCTGCGTAATGCGCTCCTCCCCACCATCACCGTCACCGCCATCAGCTTTGGATGGCTCATCAGTGGTCTTATCGTCATCGAAAATGTTTTCAACTATCCGGGTCTCGGACGCCTGCTCACCTTTGCCATCGACCGCCGCGATCTGCCGCTGCTCCAGGCGATTACCTTTGCCACCGTGGTCGGCTACTCCGTCGCCAATGTGGTTGCGGATCTCCTCTATGCCTATTTGAACCCACGCATCCGCTACTCATGAGGCTGATGTTCCTATTCCCATCAGAGGTAGACAATGCAACAAAGTGCAACCCGTACCACCCCAAAGAGAGATACCCCAAAGCAGTATGACGCAATCGTGATCGGCAGCGGCCAAAGCGGTGGGCCACTGGCTACGACTATGGCTGAAGCGGGCAGAAATGTCGCCCTGGTAGAACGAGCCCATGTCGGCGGCACTTGTGTCAATGTGGGCTGCACGCCCACCAAGACGATGGTGGCGAGCGCGCGTGTGGCCTATGTCGCGCGCCGCAGTGCCGAGTATGGCGTGCATATTGGCCCGGTCAGGGTGGAAATGGCAGAAGTGCGGCAGCGCAAACGCGAGATGGTCGAACGCTTTCGCAGCAGCAGCCTGCGCTCCATTGAAAAGACAGAGGGTGTGGAGTTGGTCAAAGGTGAGGCGCACTTTATCGACCAGGACGGCACGCCTGGACGCTTCCAGATCGAGGTCGCCCAGGACGACGGAACAACCCAAGTTCTGACGGCTGGGCAGATCTTTATCAACACAGGCACGCGCCCGCATCTCCCGGAGCTACCCGGCTTGTCGAGCGTTCCCTACCTCGACCATGCAACGATCATGGAATTAGACCGCGTGCCCGACCACTTGCTGATCCTGGGAGGTGGCTATATTGGTCTGGAGTTCGGCCAGATGTTCCGGCGTTTTGGCAGCGATGTGACCATCGTACAGCGGGGCAAACAGCTCTTGCCGCGCGAAGATAGCGACGTCGCCGAAGCCGTTACGGCAATCCTGCGTGAGGATGGCATTGAGGTGCTGCTTGAGGCCCAGGCCCGAAACGTCGTACAAAAGGCAGAGGATAGCATCCATCTACAGGTGGAGTTGCCCGGCGAAGTCCGCTCATTTGTGGGTTCGCACCTGCTGGTCGCCACAGGACGGCAGCCCAACAGCAACAGGCTGCACCTGGAGAAGGTTGGCGTTGACACCGACAAGAAGGGCTATATCCAGGTGAACGAGCGCCTAGAAACAAATGTGCCTTCGATCTATGCGCTGGGCGATGTCAAGGGCGGCCCTGCCTTTACCCATATCTCTTATGATGACTTCCGCATCCTGCGCACCAACCTGCTCGGCAAAGGCGGCGCAAGCACAAAAGATCGACTTGTGCCTTACACCGTCTATATGGACCCAGAGTTGGGACGGGTGGGCTTGGGTGAGGAGGAGGCCAGGCAGCAGGGCTACAAGATACAAGTCGCCAAGCTGCCCATGAAGCAGGTGGCGCGCGCGCAGGAGATAGACGAAACCCGTGGATTTATGAAGGCAGTGGTCGATGCAGAGAGCCAGCAGATTCTCGGCTGTGCGATTTTGGGCGTTCACGGGGGCGAGATTGCGGCAGTCCTTCAAGTTGCCATGATGGGGCATCTACCCTACCCCGCCATTCAGAATGGAGTCTTTGCCCATCCCACGTTGGCAGAATCACTCAACAACCTTTTCACAACGCTGCACGAATAGCTAGGCCTTATCTTCATCCATACCCCACACATTCTTCTCCAGATAGCCAAGCACAGAGAGGATGAGCCAAACCGCCAGCGCGCTGACCACGGCAATCCAAACCTGGCCCAAGCCGACAGCAATCCCAATGGCGGCAGTCGTCCAGATGCCTGCCGCCGTTGTAATCCCCCTGATTTCACGCTCCTGCGTTAATTTGAGGATCACCCCGCCACCTATAAAGCCAATCCCGGCAACAACGCCTTCAATCACCTTGCTCATTTCGGCCATCGGAATACCATCTAAGCGGGCGACGATGATAATGATCGTAGTTCCGACACAGACGAGCATATGCGTGCGTATCCCGGCGGCTTTCCCCTTCAGTTCTCGCTCATAACCAATGCTCCCCCCCAAAATGGCAGCAATGAGCAGCCTGATAATGACCTGCAAAGCAAGATCCCATTGAGGAATGAGGATGAGTTCATCCCAGGTCATACGTTTCCTTTGCTGGCGTGATTGGCTTGTTGGCAATACATGCGGTGCGTTCATCATAGGGCATGGACCCTGAAAAAACTGTCCTGCAAGTTACCGTCTGCCTGAACCTCGCATCTGCCCAAAATCATCTGCGCGCCCCATGCCGCCCCATGATGGATATGCCCCCTCTTGTATACAGCACATAGAACCCGAACTGTAGACATTGGCTTGCGTTGCGGCTACTGTTGCTCTTGCAGACTCTATTAGAAACCATCGAAGATGCGAGGAGATAACGCATGAACAGATATTCACTGCCACTACGGCTAACCATGACGATCGTGATCATATCCCTGCTGCTGCCAGGGTGCGGCTTGCTGGGGGGTGCGGAAAGAGAACGCGAACGCGAGAATGAGGATGTCACACAGGGCATTGATTTAGGAGATGTCGTCACAGCCGAAGGGATCGGCGAGAATAATGCACCAGTCAATGAGACGGACGACTTTAGCTCATCACAGGATATTATCTATGTTGTCGCGGAAGCCGACTTCATCGAAGAAGGCACCACTCTCTTTGCGCGTTGGTATCGCGATGGCGAGCCCATTGAAGACAGTTCTGAAATTGTCGCCGACCGCGACTATCGCGACACCTATATCGAGTTCCACCTACAGAATTTAGAGAACCGGCTGGAAGAAGGCGATTACCGCGTCGAAATCTTCGCCAACGGCAATCCGGTCGAGGAAGCAGAGTTCAAGGTCGGGTAACAGGTTCCGACCCTTCGGCATGCGAAATGAGACAACTCAGGCAGCGATCTGCCGAGAGCCGGCAGATTGAAAGCAAAGGAGAGATAGAACTATGGATCCCACAACGATCGGAATCATTGTACTGGTGATTGTCGCAATCGCCTTCTTCATTTTCCGGCGCAGCCGCCCAGCGCCACACGGAACCTACAACGATCCCAATGTTCAGAGCAGCGGCAGTATCGGCGGCGGCCCGCGCGCCTATGATGACCCAAAGGTGCAGAGCGGCGGCAGCATTGGCGGCGGCCCGCGTGCCTACGATTCTCCAGAGGTAAAGAGCGAGGGCAGTATCGGTGGTCGTTCATCCACAGCGCGCAAGGTGAGGTCAGACAATGGTCGTGACAGCCGGCTGGACGATGATGAAGTGGAAGAACTCGATGAAAACGGGAAGCCCGTCTACAACGATCGCAAGTTGAAGAGTGGCGGCAGTTTCGGCTCTTCTTAATGCCTCCCCTTTCTACAACTGTTCATCCAAAAGCGCCGCCCCGATGTAGTTGGAATCTGCATCGGGGCGGCGCTTTTGCGTTCTGTCTTTACTTACTTCTACTTGCTTCTTCAGCATTTAGGTCTTTAACACAACCTTGACGCACTCATCTTGCTTGTTATTGAAAATCTCATAGCCGTCAGCGGCCTCACTCAGTTGCATGCGGTGTGTGACCACAAAGCTGGGATCGATCTCTCCATGCTGGACCTTTTCGAGCAGAGGGCGCATATAGTGTTGCACATGCGTTTGCCCGGTCTTGACCGTTAGGGCTTTGTTCATCAGCGCCCCGAAAGGTATCTTATCGGTAAAGCCGCTGTAGACACCTGCAATTGAGAGCGTGCCTCCTCTGCGGCAGGCAAGGATTGCCTCACGCAAAGCAATAGGCCGGTCTGTCTCCATCATCGTCGCCTGCTTCATGCGATCATAGGCAAACTCCAGCCCGTGACCATGCGCCTCCATGCCCACAGCATCGATACAAGAATCCGGCCCGCGCCCCCCCGTCATCTCTTGCAGCGCCTCAAGCACATCGACTTCTTCGTAGTTGAGCGTCACCGCGCCTGCCTGTTCGCGCGCCATCTCCAGCCGGTAGGGGAAGCGGTCTATGGCAATCACACGCTCGGCGCCGAGCATGTAGGCACTCTTGATGGCAAATTGGCCGACCGGCCCGCAGCCCCAAACAGCGACAATATCACCTTCGTGAATATTGCAGTTCTCTGCGGCCATGTAGCCGGTTGGGAAAACGTCTGCCAGCATTAGGGCTTGCTCATCCGACAGTTCCTCCGGCACTTTGAGCGGGCCAACATCCGCATAGGGGACGCGCGCATATTCCGCCTGCCCTCCCGCAAAGCCACCAAGCAGGTGCGAATAGCCAAAGATGCCCGCTGGCGAATGGCCCCACAACTTCTCCGCCATCTCGGCATTGGGGTTTGAATTCTCACAGAGGGAGTACAGTTCGTGTTCACAAGACCAGCATTTGCCACAAGAGATGGTGAAGGGGACGACCACCCGGTCACCAACCTGCAAATTCTTGACCTCTGGCCCGACTTCAACGACTTCGCCCATAAACTCATGACCGAGAATATCGCCCTTGACCATCGAGGCCACAAAGCCGTTATAAAGATGCAGGTCCGAGCCGCAGATCGCCGTTGAGGTGATGTGTACAATGGCGTCCTGCGAATTCAGGATTTTCGGGTCTGGCACCTCTTCCACTTGTACATTCTTCTTGCCCATCCAACAGTTGGCTTTCATCAGGGTTCCTTTCAGCTAGTACCACCAAAGGCTTGCCCTCACGGTACACAAAAATAAGCTGCCTGACCATAGATCAATGTACACAATCAGGATGCAAGAAAAGGTATGGGGTGGCTGGACGGCCCTCACTCCCCAAATTGCCGTTGCCAAGAAGGTAAAACGGACTATAATAACGCTGCCCCTCTGTCACAAAAACCCACGATTAGCATGATATTTGACCCGGTCTTTGGCTAGACGTCTGTTGCGAAGTCGAAATTTCGTTCAGGAGTGTCCTCTATGCTGCCTCGCTTGTCCGATCAACTCCGTTCCGCGCGGCGACTCAGCATCGTCGGTCGAGAGACGGAAAAACAGCTCTTCCGCACAACGCTGGCTGCGCCCGAACCCCCTTTCTACCTACTCTATATTTTCGGCCCAGGTGGCGTGGGCAAGAGCACTCTGCTGCGCGAACTGAGCGCCACCGCAGCCGAATTACAAGTACCGCAGGTCTATATCGACAGCCGCAACCTGGAACCCACACCAATCTCCTTTACCCACGCGCTGGCGAACGGGTTGGCGCTTGCGGCCCCGGACGCGATTGAAGATCGCTTTGCCAGTGGTGAGCGTTTTGTTCTGCTGCTCGATACCTTCGAACAACTTCTTCCCCTCGAACGCTGGCTGCGCGACTTCTTATTGCCGCAACTGCCTGCCCGCAGCCTTATCGTCGTTGCCGGGCGCCACCCGCTTTCGCCCGAATGGCGCTCCGACCCTGGATGGCGCAACCTGCTCCACCAACTCTCGCTGCGCAACCTGAGCGCCGAAGAGAGCCAGTTGTACCTAACCCGGCGCAAAGTGCCGGAAGCCGAACAGGCGAACATCCTCTCCTTTACCCACGGTCATCCCCTTGCGCTCTCGCTGGTGGCAGATGTCTTCAACCAGCGCCCCATGATCCACTTTCAGCCAACCGACGTACCCGATGTTTTGAAGGTACTCTTGGAGCAACTTGTCCAAAAAGTCCCTGGCCCCGCGCATCGTGCCGCGCTCGAAGCGTGTGCATTGGTGCGCGCCATGACCGAGGGTCTGCTCTCCGCCATGTTGGCAATCCCCGATGCCCATGAACTCTTCGATTGGCTGCGCTCACTTTCCCTCATCGAGTCGGGCGTTCAGGGTATTTTCCCGCACGATTTGGCGCGCGATATCCTCATGGCCGACTTGCGCTGGCGCAACCCGGATTGGTATGCCGAACTGCATAACCGCGCCCGCGCCTATTACGCCAGCCGCTTGCAGCAAGTGGCAGAGCATGAGCAGCAGGCGCTTCTCTATGACTTTGTCTTTCTGCACCGCGACAACCCAATGGTGCGCCCCTTCTATGAGTGGCAAGGCAGCGCCGCCACCCTGCCGGATCGGATGCACAAGGACGAATTCGAGAGTATCCTGGCGATTGTGCAGCAGCATGAAGGGGACGAGAGCGCGGCGCAGATGCGCTTCTGGATCGAACGACAACCGGAGTCGATGCTGGTCATACGCGGCAGCGAGCAAGAGCCGCTCGGCATTGCCCTCTTCCTGGCCCTGCAGCGGATCAACGACACAGATGCGTCCCACGACCCAGCCATCCGCGCCGCCATAGCCTTCTTACAGCGCAAGACCCCCTTGCGCGTGGGGGAAATCGCCACCTATTTTCGCTTTTGGATGGCGCGCGACAGCTACCAATCCATTTCGCCCGTACAAAGCCAACTCTTCATCAACATCGTACGCCACTACTTGACCACTCCTGGCCTTGCCTACACCTTTATCCCTTGCGCCGACTCAGAGTTCTGGGCGCCGCTCTTTGCCTATGCCGATCTGGCGCGCCTGCCGGAACTGGACTTTGTGAGCGATGGGCATGCCTATGGCGTCTATGGTCATGATTGGCGAATTGTGCCGCCCGCTGCCTGGTTAGCGCTGATGGGTGAGCGCGAGATGGGCACTGCGCCGATTGCGCCCCCTGCCGCGGTAGAACGGCTGATTGTGCTAGAGGCCTCTGATTTTGCGGCGGCTGTGCAACAGGCGCTCAAGGAGTTCACGCGCCCACTCTCCTTGCGCCAAAATCCACTGCTGCGCTCGCGGCTTGTGGTGGATCAAGTGGGGCTGCAAGCGGACGAGACAGAGCGTATCAATGCCCTCAAGCGCGCCATACGCGCCGCAGCCGATTCGCTCCAGGCATCGTCGCGCGATATCAAGCTCTACCGCGCGCTCTACCATACCTATCTGCAACCAGCCGCCACGCAAGAGCTAGCCGCAGAGGTGCTCGATCTCCCCTTTAGCACCTATCGCCGCCACCTCAAAGCGTCCATCGAGCGGCTAACCGAACTGCTTTGGCAGCAGGAACTCGCCCTGTAACGAAGCCCAGAGCGCCTCTATACCAGCAGTACTGCCGCTATGTTCGTGCAAAAATGAACAATAAATGAGCTGTTTTGTGAACAGTCATGCTGTGTATGCTGGATATGACCTACCTGTCGTCACCTGCAGATTCATGTAGCAGCGACGGCACAGGGCCAACCTATCTTTCAATCCTGATTCAATCACGGAAACTTTATGAGATCTCTAGCAGAAGCAGTGATTACAGCTTGGAACAGCCATGACTTTACACAGGTTGAATATCTCTACTCACCGCACTATGAGGGCTATGACGTAGCCCAGGCAGCGCCCCAGGCGGGGTTGGAGGGCATACGCAGCGCGCTAGAAAACTATTGGCGGGCCTTCCCCGATCTCCATTTCACGCTCGAACAGAGTGTCATCGAGGGGGATCAGATGAGTCTTTTCTGGCGCGCGCGCGGCACGCACCGCGGGCCAATCCTGAACATTCCCGCCACGGGACGCAGAATTGATGTACAGGGGGTCGCATTGCACCGGCTGCTCGATAACAAGGTTGTATACTGCCTCTACATTTGGGACACAGCAGGCTTGTTGCGTTCGCTGGGCTTGCTGCCGGAGTTGGCGGCGTGAGCAGCAAAATGAACAGAAATTGAATAACTTCTGAACTACAAAGTGAACTTCCGAAGGTGCAAGAATGGGGTTGCCGGCAGCGGCAGCCCCATTTTCGTTTTCAAGTGATCCGTACATCAAAGCATCAAGGAGAGTTCCCATGACACAAGGCAAACGGAGTGACAGCCATGCCATCGTGATCGGTGGCAGTCTAGCTGGTTTGATGATAGCGCGGGTACTGAGTGACCACTTCGCCAGGGTCACGCTGATCGAAAGAGACCGGCTCAACGACGCACCTGAAGCGCGCAAGGGGCAGCCCCAGGCGCGCCACCTGCATGGCTTGCTGGCTTCAGGGCTGGAGATCATGAGCCAATACTTCCCTGCTTTAAAAGAGGGTTTAAGCGCACACGGCGCGCTCTTCAACGACATGGGCACGAGCATACGCTGGTACGCGTATGGCGGCTACCGGATACAATATCAGAGCGGGTTGATTGGTGCCATGATGAGCCGCCCGCTGTTGGAATGGCAGATCCGGCAGCGGGTGCTGGCCCTCGCCAACGTGGTCACGCGCGATGAATGCAGCGTGGTGCGCTTGCTCACGGCAGGAGAGCCGGCCCAGGTGACTGGCGTCGAGATCGATAACCGCTCACAAGCGGGCACAAGAGAGATGCTCCACGCCGATCTGGTGGTAGATGCTTCGGGTCGTGGCTCGGCCTCGCCTAAGTGGCTGGCAGAGATGGGCTATGCAGCGCCGGAGGAGACAGAGATCAAGATCGGTGTGGGATATGCCACCCGTCTCTATCGTCGCAGGCCCGGCGATCTGGTTGGGGCCGAACTGCTCATCATCTCGCCCCAACCACCCCACGACAAGCGTACCGGCTATATGTTCCCCCTCGAACAGGATCGTTGGATAGTCGGCCTGGGCTGCTGGTCTGGTGACTATCCCCCGACCGACGAAGCGGGATACCTGGAGTTCGCCCGCTCTCTGGCAGCGCCAGACATCTACAACCTGATCTCACGGCTGGAGCCAATCTCCGACATCCTGCCCTATCGTTTCCCCTCCAGCCTGCGCCGCCATTACGAAAAGCTCACCCATTTTCCCGCGGGCTATTTGGTCGCCGGGGACGCCATTTGCAGTTTCAACCCTGTCTATGGGCAGGGCATGACCTCTGCCACCAAGCAAGCGGCGGCGCTGGATGCTGTGCTGGCAGCAAAGCCGGAGCCTGCTGATCTGGCACGCCACTTCTTCAAAGAAGCAGCCAAAGTCGTGGATATTCCCTGGCAGCTCGCCGTAGGGGAAGATTTTCGTTACCCGGAGACGACCGGCCCCAAAGCCCCCGGCACCGACCTCATCAACCGCTATGTCTCGCGCCTCCACCAGGCAACCCACAGTGACCCGGTCGTCTATGGAGCCTTTTTGCAGGTGATGAACCTAATGAAGCCACCCGCGAGCCTCTTCCATCCCAAGATTGTCTGGCGTGTATTACGCAGCAAACGACACGCCCAGCCACAAGCCTTTCAGCCAATGCCAGCCTAATGTTTCAATTCTAAAGGAGAAACAAACCGATGAAAACCACATCTTTCGACAAATTTGCCGGCTTCTGTGCAATCCTTGCTGGGATTGCGATCTTTCTCTACTCCCTTGCTTTTGTCGTCATTGCCAGAAGCATGCCTTCACTTGGCGCGCAGTTAAGTTCACTTTTCTTGCTTCTGAATGGCCTGTTCATCACCGCGCCCTTGATCGCCATCTATGATCGTCTGCGCGAAACAGACGCCTCCTTTGCCTTGTGGGCGCTGATCCTGGGCATGGGCGGAGCCTTTGGCGCAGCGGTGCATGGCGGCTATGATCTGGCGAACGCGCTCAATGTACCGGCGGGCCTCAGCCCAGAGCTTGCGACCTTGCCCAGCCAGCTAGACCCGCGCGGCCTGCTCACCTTTGGCGTGAGCGGCATCGCCATTTTTGTCATCGCCTGGTTGATGGGGCGGACAAAGAGTTTCCCCAATGGGCTTCGATATTTGGGATTCTTGCTGGCCCTGCTGCTCTGCTGGCTCTATGTGGGCCGCTTGCTGATCGTCGATCCGACGCATCCCCTCCTCGTCGCGCCCATCCTGATCACCGGCTTTGTCGTCAACCCGGCTTGGTATCTGTGGCTGGGGGCTATCTTGCAGCGTGGGGCAGAAGTACAAACGCAAGGGCCGCGGGGTGCGCGCTTGGGTATGCCTGCAAAGGGGTGAGTGTTACCTGTGCGGTGGCACGCATCCAAGAGAGACCTTTCCCGGAAGCAGGGAGCCCGCCGGGCCACTTCCGGGAAGGGTATAGGGGAAGATGAAGTGTGGATTGCCGGATGGCAAGTGACATCGGCTAACGCTTCCAATTTTCGAATAGCTCGTCGGTAGTTTCGAACGTCTCCCCACCCCCATCTTCAAGCTCTGTCATGGCTTGCGTTGTCTCGGCGTTTGGAATTTTGGCAGTTGGTTGGAAAGGAAGCCCCCCACTGTTCACCGCCTGTTGCATAAAAACACGAATGGCTTCAGCGGTTGACATACCAATCGCAGCAAAGACAGCTTCCGCCTCTTGCTTGAGTTCAGAACTGACGCGTGCTTGTACGGTCACATTAGGCATCACGTACCCTCCTTGGCATCCATCCCTCCCAAATAGGCCAATAGCGCGGCCCCTGTCTTGATCCCCTTGACAAAGAGTTCCACTTCCATGTTTTCGTTGGGCGCGTGGTTGGCCTCATCGTGGTTGGCATAGGGAGTCAGAAAGGCCGGGACGCCTAGAATTTTCGTCCATACATAGTCGGGCAGGCTCCCACCCATCGCCGGGACGAGCAGCGGTTCTTCCCCATAGGCGGCGACGTACGCTTGACGCAGGGGCGCAGTGAAAGGCGATTCCAGCGGCGTCTTGGAAGGGTCCATACCTCCCTGGCGAATGAACTCTACCTCTGGCGCATGGCGCTTTACATGGACCGCCACCTTATCCAAGATCTCCTCCACACTCTGCGCCTCCACCAAGCGAATGTCACATTTGACCATTGCCTTATGCGGCAGCACAGTCTTGGTTCCAGGGCCACCATAGCCGCTGTGGAACCCATTGATGGTAAAAGTAGGCCAAAGCGAGAGCCGGTCATGGAAGGGGCGATCCTGCGGTTCATCCAACCGGCTTAATCCCGTCTTGTTCATGAGTGCATCGAGGTCAAGCGGCAGCGCGTCCAGGGCTTGCCGCTCGGCGGCAGTGGGCGGCAGCACATTCTCATAGAAGCCGTCAATCGTGATCTGACCCTGCTCATTTTTCATCGACGCCAGCAGATGCACCAGCGTCCAGATCGGGTTCGGAGCCACCCCACCCCAGTTGCCCGAATGGAAATCCTGGTTGGCGTGTTGCACCTGCAAGCTAAACGAGGCAATGCCGCGCGGGCCAAACTTAATACAGGGGCGACCGCTCTCATGCATAGGGCCGTCGGCGGTGACGACGAGATCGACGCCGGATAAGAGATCGCGATGGGCGCGGATACAGCCGGCAATGTGCGGGCTGCCCACCTCCTCCTCACCTTCCAGCAGCACGATCACGTTGCAGGGCAGCTTTCCCACGACCGCTAGCCATGATTCAATGGCGAGAAGTTGGGCAAAGTGCTGCCCCTTGTTGTCGGCAACGCCGCGTCCCCAAATGCGTCCATCACGAATTTGGGGCTCAAACGGAGGCGATACCCATTCCTCCAACGGGTCTGGTGGCTGCACATCGTAGTGACCATAGAGCAAGACCGTGGGCGCGCCAGGGGCATCCATGCGCCTGCCATAGACAAAAGGCCAGCCTTCGCTCTGGAGTAACTGGGCCTCCATCCCCAACTTCTGCAAATAAGCCAGCAGTGCGTCAGCCGTCTCGCTAATGCCGATGCCATGCGCGCTGATGCTGGGCCGCGAGACATACTCCAGCAGCCGGTCAATAAAGCCTTGCTGCTCTTGGTCAATATGGAAAAGTACACGGGGGAGATCCTGCACTCCATCAACTGTGGTGGTCATATCGGCATCTTCTCTCTAGGCATGGATGATGGCGGGTTTTCAGATCATCTTGTCTATGATAGTGATGCCTATTATAGAGCGGCGAGTCTGTTTTCGGTAGCAGCGACTGATACGGTAAGATGGGTGCAGATTGCAGGGCGAATTGCTAGGCCCAAACGTCTGATTGCCCAGGCGGTTGAACCGCCGCGCGAGCGGACTTAACCTGCGTCACACGTTCCTATTTCAAACACATTCCATTTCAAGAGGATCATCATGGACTCAATGCCAAAGATCGCTGATGCCGCGCGCCTGGAGCGCCTACAACCGCCCGCGGGCAAGATACGCATGGTGCTCGACACCGACACCTACAACGAAGTGGACGACCAATTCGCCCTGGTCTATGCCCTTCTCTCGCCAGAACGGATCACGGTCGAAGCGATCTACGCCGCACCTTTCCACAATCGCCGCTCCTCTGGGCCAGCCGATGGCATGCAGCGGAGCTATGAAGAGATCATGCGCTTGCTCGACAAGATGGCATGGCCCGCGGATGGCTTGGTCTATAAAGGGTCAACCGCCTACCTCGATAAAAGCCGCCAGCCGCAGCAAAATGACGCGGTCACTGACCTGATCCGACGTGCCCTCGCCAGTCCGGCAGATGACCCGCTCTATGTCGTGGCGATTGGCGCGATTACCAATGTCGCCTCGGCGATTCTGCAAGAGCCAAGCATCATCGAAAAGATCGTGGTGGTTTGGCTGGGAGGTCATGCGCTGTACTGGCCCAACACCGTGGAATTTAACTTAAAGCAAGATGTCGTGGCCGCGCAAATCGTCTTTGACTGTGGCGTGCCGCTGGTGCATGTCCCCTGCTATCCCGTTACAAGCCATCTGGCGACGACCGTCTCTGAGCTAGAGGCATACGTGAGTGGGCGCGGCGCCATTGGCGATTACCTGGTGGACATTGTCAAAGGCTATCACGATGACCACACGGCTTGGTCTAAACCGCTTTGGGACGTTGCCACCATCGCCTATCTCATTAACCCGGAATGGGTGCCGACCGAACTCGTCCACAGCCCCATCCTCACCGACCAGGTGACCTGGAGCGTTGATCACTCGCGCCACCTCATGCGCTACGCCACCTACATCCGTCGCGACCCCATCTTTCGCGACCTCTTTGCAAAGCTCGCCACGGCATCGGGGAAATAAGAAATAGCCTATGGGGACAAAATTCCATGAGTACCGCACCCAAAATCGCGGCCGTTTCGGTGAACCATAACACGTCGGCTTATATGGAACTGATGCTGCGTTCTTTCTTCGCCACCCATTCATCGCAGCTACATTGCTCGATCACAGTCTACGACAATGGTTCTGACGATGATGGGGTCGCCTTACAAGAGTATGCGGTTGCCAAGAAGATCCCCATCCTCCAAAGCGGATACGGAATTGAGAGCAAGAATAACTCGCACGGCGAGATACTGCGTCGTTTCGTCCTGGATACGCCCGCCTGCACGCACTTTCTCTTTCTCGATGCCGATATCTGTTTCCTAGAGCAAAACACCATCGGTTCTATGCTCACTGCGCTTGATCAAGACGCCGGCGCATTTGGCATTGGCCCGCGTATGTCATGGGATGGGGCCACGGAAATCCCAGAGGATCTGCGTAAGAGCAATCCAGATATTCAGGATGCCCGGCTTCATCCCTGCTGCGCGCTGGTTAAAAACACACCGCTTTTCCGCCAGGTCGTTGAGGAAGTTGGATTATCTGCTGTCAATTATTTGTGGGCTGAACGGGATGAGTATTTGGACACCTTCAAGCTCATGACACGCGTCATGCGTACACATGGCCTAACACATCGCATTGCCCCTGCCATGATCGTGCATTTCTTCGCCGTCTCCTACGCCTGGGATGCCGAAGAATTCCGGCAATGGAAGGCGGGGCAGCGGGATCAACGCCTGGAAGTATTGCGCGCAAAGGGGTAGGTGAATGCCAATGCACATTTCATAACATTCCAGATTTACTACTCCTTCTGAGCCACTGCCGCGTGATGGTATAATGCTCTTGTCTCCTACGCAGATCCCCTTTTCGATGTATGATTGGGTCGAGTAGTGACAATGCATGAGCCTAATGGCACTCAAACCGTCAACGAACAGCGAAAACAAGGCCAAGAAGCACTCACGCGCGGCGCTTGGCGAGAGGCGTACATCTGCTTCGCAACAGCCTTGCGCAGCGGGGAAACGCCGGAGGTGCTGGAAGGGCTGGGCATGGCGGCATGGTGGCTTGACGATGCTGCCGTGACCTTTGATGCCCGCGAACGGGCCTACCTTCTCTATCGCCAACAGGGAGAGTATTGCCATGCGGCGCGCGTCGCCACCTACCTCGGCTATGACTACTACTCCTTCCGCGGCGATTACGCCATCGCCACCGGCTGGTTCCAGCGTGCCCATCGCCTGCTCGAAGGTTCAGAGCCGGTTCCCGAACAGGGGTTGCTTGCCATCTATGAAGGCTATCTGGCACTCATGCTGCATAACGACATCCCCACGGCACGCCAATTGGGGGCAGAGGCAGCAAAGCTAGGGCGCGCGCTTGGCGTGCTCGATCTGGAGATGCTGGCGCTGGCGTTGGAAGGGCTGGCATTGGTGAGCGCGGGCGAAATCGCCGCGGGGATGCGCTGTCTAGACGAGTCCACGACCGCGGCAGTGGCAGGAGAGATTAGTGACCTCGACGCACAGGCGCAGGTCTGTTGCTATCTGATCTATGCCTGTGAGAAGGTGCGCGATTATGACCGCGCCGCGCAGTGGTGCGCCTATATGAAGGAGATCACCACGCGTTGGAAGTACCCGATGATGTTCTCCTACTGCCGGATGCACTATGCAGGCGTGCTGATCTGGCGCGGCCATTGGGTGGAAGCGGAAGCGACGTTGGTCGCAGCCACCAACGATCTAATCGCCACACGCCCTGTTGAGGCTGCCGAGGGCATCGTGCGCCTGGCGGATCTGCGCCGCATGCAAGGGCGTTTTGATGAGGCCGCAACATTGCTTGCACAGGCCGAGTCCCACCCATTTCGCATGGTGAGCGCGCATCTCGCGCCGGTTGTACGCGCAGCCCTAGCACTCGATCAGAGAGACGCAGGGGCAGCAGTGGCCTCAGCAGAACGCTTCCTACGCAGCATCCCAACCGCAGAACGCACCGGACGACCCGCAGCCCTCGAACTGCTGGTACTCGCCCAGATCGCACGCGGCGACCGCGCCCAGGCAGAGATCACGCTCAACGAACTCAATGCGATCGTTGCCACTGTGCCAACCGAACCGCTACAGGCAGCCGCCAAATTTGCGGCAGGCATGGTTGCGGCTGCCAGTGGAGAAGATGAGACGGCCTGTCGCCACTTTGAAGATGCTATTGACCTGTTTCACCGCTGTGGCGCTCCCTTTGAAAGCGCAAGAGCACGTCGCGAACTCGCACGCTCGCTGCTTGCCCTCGGTCAAAGCGAGAATGCGAGGGAGCAGGCACAGCACGCGCTCGAAACCCTTCAGCAACTCGGCGCGCTGCCGGAGATCGCCCGTGTGACAGCCTTATTACGCCAGATCGAATCTGCGCCGCAACGACAGAATGACAGAAATTCCACTGTGGCCGATCTGACCGCCCGCGAACGAGAGGTACTGCGTTTGATTGCCACCGGCAAAAGCAACCAGGAAATCGCCGCAGAACTGGTACTGAGCATTCGTACGGTCGAGCGGCATATCTCTAATATCTACCAAAAACTCCAAATCAGCGGGCCGGTCGCCAGGGCCAACGCCACCGCCTACCTCCTTCGCCACGACTCCACCCTCTCCCCTATCGCATAAGTGTGCAGTACCACGAGGCCGCTGGCCTCGTAGGGGCCATCCTCGCCAAAGATGCGTGTGCAGAATACGTGCGCGCACGCATATCGTTGCCATCCTCTTGATCTATCCTTGCCACAGTCGCCGGAGGTTAGAACGCACTATTCTGTGCAATGGGCTGGTCAAGCCTCCTTGAGGAGGCGTCGTACCATAGCCCTGCGGCTTTAGCCCTGGGCGGCCTGCATGGACACTACCCAAAAGGAGGTTAGAATGTTACAGCAGGAACAAGACAGAGGCCAGGTGAGTGGCGATGCTGCCGAGG
This sequence comes from Caldilineaceae bacterium, assembly GCA_020846635.1. Taxonomy (GTDB): domain Bacteria; phylum Chloroflexota; class Anaerolineae; order Caldilineales; family Caldilineaceae; genus QEUY01. The sequence goes on along the minus strand of JADLDO010000032.1, from coordinate 164,930 downwards.
TCTATGAGGAATTCTTCGTGCCCGCGCTTTTTCGAGAATGGGCAGCGCGCGTCGCCGGCGCAGCAGGGATTCAGCCCGGTTGGCGCGTGCTTGATGTCGCCTGTGGAACGGGCGTCCTGGCACGCACCGTCGCCGAGCAGGTGGGCGTACAGGGTTCTGTCGTAGGGTTGGACCTCAACGAAGGCATGCTGCGGGTGGCAAAGCGCATCGCGCCCCACATCGAGTGGCGACAGGGGCGCGCCGAATCACTGCCCTTCGACACCCACAGCTTCGATGCCACGGTTAGCCAATTCGGGCTGATGTTTTTTGAAGACCGGCGCGCCGCCCTGCAAGAGATGATAAGGGTACTGCGACCAGGGGGCCATCTCGCCGTAGCCGTCTGGGATTCTCTGGACAACACCCCTGGCTATGCGGCCGTCACTGCGCTCTTGCAGCGGCTCTTGGGTGATCCGGTTGCCGACCTTTTGCGCGCGCCCTTTGTGCTGGGCGACCCGCAGCTCCTTCAGTCGTTGTTCACCCAGGCAGGCATCCCCAATGCCACGGTCACACCCCATGCAGGCACAGCCCGCTTCCCGTCGATCCGCTCGTGGATGTATACCGATGTGAAGGGCTGGACACTCGCCGGAAAAATTGACGATGAGCAATTCGAGCAACTCTGTGAGGAAGCAGAACAGGTTTTGCGCCCCTATGCGGCGGATGGCACAGTAGCCTTCAGCGCACCTGCCTATATCGTCACAGCCAGCAAAGCATAACCCAGGGTAGCTACCACTCACTCTGGCACGTACGCGCCCGGCGGGCTCCCGAATCGATTGCGTCCCTACCTCTATGCGTAATATGAGCAATAAGCAACTACCGTCGCCCGTATGGATGACGGTAGTTGCTTATTGTCACCTAGATGTCATCATTTCGGGGATTGCTTCAGGTAAGATAGTATAGGAAGTTCACATATCCTGTGCTATTGGGGCGTGCTATTGGCGCATGCCCGCAAAAAATAGAAGCCTTATAACGAAAAAGGTATAAAGAAAAGGAGGTAAAGCCGTTGAATAAATTACGAACTGTGGCTGGTGTCGTGGCCGATGTGGCCCAAAGTGAGGAGTTTGAGCAGTTTCGGGTCAATGCCCGTGACTTCCTCTCCGCCCGCGAAGGAGGCGTCTCCTCCAGTACGCAGATCGAGCAGATGGTCACTTCTCTTGCCGATGTGGCAGAGGTGCTCAATCGCAGTTACCCGCAGGAGGAGCAGGACAAGAACAGCCCTGCCGCCAACATCATATCGCCGGTTGTGATTCCAAGACGAGGCGGCGCGTTTGTCCTGCGCCTGGTTGTGGCGGGCGTGCTGATTGTGTTTGGCGTGATTGGCTGGGTGGTCACAAGTGCCCTGGGTCTGATCCCCGGCTTGGGCAATCTTTCCGCGATTCTCTTTGGCCCCCATTTCTGGCTGCTGGTGGGTGCGTATCTGATTTTCATTCTCTGGAGAAACAGCTTTGTGATGGTGCCTGACGGCAGCCAGGCATTGATTACCCGCTTTGGCAAGCTGGAAGCCACAGCCGGCCCCGGTCGAACCTGGCTCCTGAACCCCTGGAAGCGGGTGAGCTACATTGTCAATATCACCAAAGAATATCCCTACAACGCGCCTATCCGCCAGGCGCCCACAGCCAGCCGGGTAAGCGCCTCGGTGGATCTCTTTCTCCAGTTTCGCATTGAGGACCCCGCCGAGTTCATCTTTACGTTGGGTGGCGCGAAGGGCTTCTCGGAGAAGCTGCAAAACGCGGTGAGCGAGGTCACGCGCGGGTTGATCTATGAGCAGCGGGCCGAGAATATCTATGACCTTGTGGGCGAAAATACCCAATCACTGCTGGAGACGCTCAACAATCAGTTCCTGCCCGCTGTGCGCTTTGTCAACGCCAACATCACCCACGCCGAACCCGCGGATCAGGCGTACCGGATGGATCTGGCTGCCCCGGAGATCGTGCGCGTCGCCAAAGAGGCGTACACCTATCAATACGAACTGGATCTACGCAAGGAACAGGATGAAGGTGAACTCAATAAAGAGTTGGCCTCTCTGCGCGAAACCCTTTCCGAGATCCGAGCGGAGATCGCCAAGTACCAGGCCCAAATCGACACTGCCCGCGAGAAAGAAGTCAACCGCGCCAACGCCTATGCCCACCGCCTGCTGATTGAGGCGGAAAGCGAGGCCAACGCCAATGCCGCCCTTCTCGAAGCGCAGGCCCTCGACGTGCGCGCGGCCAGCAGTGCCTTCTTCCCCGAAGTCCTAGAATTCCGCTTCCAAGAGGATATTCTGGACAAACTTGAGGCGGTTGCGGCCAAGCTGCCCCAAATCATCAACATTGGGTCGAGCGACCCCGATGCCCTCGACTTCATGGCGATTGCCCGGCAGATGTTGGGCGTGCCGGAGGGCAAGTTATATACCGACGAAGAGATGCGGGCGATTCGCGCGCGGGTAGACGAGATCGTTGTCCGCATCAACGAGCGCTCCCGCCAGATTCATGGCATGCCGGAAGCAGAAAAGGAAGTCGCGGCGCTGATCCAGCGAGATGAGCCCCAAAAAGAAGTTGAGACGCAGGAAGGAGGCGGGGAATGACCGTCGCACGCGGAACAAGTTTTTCTAGAATTAAGGAAGCCGCTACCGCTTGGGACCAGATTCAGCAAATGCTGCGCTCTGGCGACAAGGGTTATCTGGTCCCGGTCGTCATCCCGCGCGACCGGCGCGGTTTTGGTTGGGTCGGGCTGTTGGCGGTTGCGCTCTATCTCGTCGGGACTGCCCTTGCGGTTGATGCGCGCTGGGTCAGCATGGGGCTGCTTGTGGCGGGTATCTTCCTGGGATTGCTGGCGTTGGTCTGGTTCTGGCGGCAGGCCGTTGTCGTCATCGAGCAAGGCACGACCGGCATTCTCTCGCGCTTTGGCGCAGTCACCGGCACGCTTGGGCCTGGACGCCACTTCCTCTGGTGGCCGTGGCTCAAGGTCGATGCGATTGTGGATACCTCCACCGAGTTTCCCTATACGGCCCCCGTTCTGGCAAGCCCAACACGCGAAAATATCCCGCTCAAGTCGATTGAGTTCTTTCTCAAGTTCCGCATCGAAGACCCTGTGCGCTTTGTGCGTAACATTGGCGCGGGCAATTTCGATGTCGTCCTCAGCAACGTGGTGCAAGATGCCATTCGCCGGCGCAGCCGCCTGGTAGAAACCGAGCGCGCCTATGACCTGCGCAGCAGTGACGTGGGCGATATGCAGGAGTATCTCAACCGGCATATGGAACATTATGGTGTACGCATTACCGGCGCGAACATCCCGGATGTACAGCTACCGGACCAGTACCAGCAAAATCTGGCAACCCGCGAACGCGTTGCCAAAGAGTTGAACGCCTATGAAAAGGAATGGGAACTGACACGCCGCCAGCGCATCGACACGCTGCTCATGGAGATCGAGCGGGCCAAAAAGGAGCGCGATGCACGCGTGGTCGAGGCCCGGTCAGCAGTAAACAAGGCGCGCGAAGATATTGCGCTGATGCTCCAGGAACAGGAGTTGGAGGCAGAGAAGATCCGCTGGGACATTGAAGCGCGGGGGCGATCTACGCTCAATGCCGCGGAGAATGAATCTAAGGCGATGCAGCACTTAGGCCAGTCTTACCAGGATAACCGCGCCCTACTGCAATACCAACTGGCGCGACGACGACTCCAGGTGGCCGAAAAGCTCATGCTGCACGCCCCGCGGCCTCTGCTGGTGAACAGCCAGGGCCAGGAGTCCTCGGCCCTCTCTACCCTCTTGCTGGCGCGGCTCTTGCCAACCCTCGTAGAAGAGAACGGCAAGAAAGGAATGAAGGATGAGGGATGAAGGCAGAAACCCCAGCCCACTTCAGAACCCCACCCGCGCCCCGTTGGGGCGCGGGTGGGGTTCTGCCTCTGCCAATTCATCCTTCATCCCTCATCCCTCAACTAAACCGCTCCAAATGCTGATCCCACCCTGCGAGGACGCGTGCTTCGGGCGCGTCCTCGGTAAGGCGCAGACCAAAGACAGCCGCCATTTTGCGTAGCTCGGCTTGGGCCACAGCGACAGAGCGCCCGGCACTGGCGGCTTCCTGAATTGTAATGCCAAATTGCCGCAGGATGTTGAGCGCCATCACGGTATCCAGATCGTCATCCATAGCAGCGATGAAGGCGTGGACAGCAGAAGATGCGTCAAGCGCAGGTTCCAGCGTGTCATCTTGCTCGATTGTTGCGGCCTTCACCAATTCCTCGACCTTTGTCGTCGCAAGGCGCAGTTCCCATGCATCATATGCCCACTCTTGCCGGTAATGATGAGCGGCCAGATAGAAGCGAATCGCATCGGCTGAATGTTCTTGCAGCAGATCGCGGATCATAATCAAATTGCCCAGCGACTTGCTCATCTTCTCTCCCTCATACTGCACCATCGCCGTATGCATCCAGTGGCGCACAAAGGGCTTCTTGCCGGTGACAGGCTCAATCTGGGCAATCTCACACTCATGATGGGGAAAGAGCAGATCAGCGCCGCCGCTGTGCAGATCAATCGTGTCGCCCAGATAGCGTTCCACCAACGTCGAACATTCAATATGCCAGCCCGGTCGCCCCGGCCCCCACGGACTTTCCCAGGCCGGTTCGCCCGGGGCCTGTGCCTGCCAAAGCACAAAATCTAAAGGGTCGCGCTTGTTGGGGTCGTCGGGATTGTTGCCCCGTTCGTTGGCAATCTCCAACATCTCGCCGGGGGGCAAATGGCTCAACTTGCCAAACTCCGGCCAAGCCTCTGCCCGGTAGTAGACGGAGCCACCCACCTCATAGGCCAACCCCACGTCGATCAACGCCCGCACTGCCTCAACAATTTCGGGAATCACGTCGCTGGCACGCGGATAGTCGTCGGGCGGGCGCACATTCATGGCTTTCATATCGCGGATAAAGTGCGCCGTCCAGCGGTTGCCCAGGCTGCGCCAATCCTCGCCCTCGCTCTTTGCCTTACGCAAAATATCGTCATCAATGTCGGTCACATTCTGCACATATTGAACCTGGTGACCGCGATACTCGAGATAGCGCACGAGCACATCCACCAGTGCATAGGTAAACGCATGGCCGAGATGGGTGGTATCATAAGGGGTAATGCCGCACACATAGAGCTTGACCGGCTCTTGTGCAAACTCCAGTGGCTCAACCTGCCTGGACATAGAGTTGTATAGCTGCACAACAATCTCCTTGCGAATGATCTTCCGCTGTGAAGTTGATAAGGTTTCAATGGGCAGCTATAGCGTACCCCTGGGACTTCGCCAGCGGGGTAGGGCTTCTCACAATCCGTTCACTGCCGGATCTCCGGCGGATCGTCGAACGCCTCGAACGCCAGATAGGTGGAGCGATCCACCAACACACCATCTGGCAGCAGACTGCGCATGATCACATCGACCCCATAGATACCGGGTTGCTGCGGCTGCCAGCTTGCGCTGATGCCCTCATTCGTCTCAGAGAGCTGTATGATCTCCGAGCGACCATCGGGATGGTGGAGCACAGCTTGTGCATTAGTGAGGAGAAGCGGCTCATCTCCCAACTCCAGGGTAGCTGTCAACGTCACCTCCTCATCGAGTCCAGGCAGATAGTTGCTCAATCCGGCCTCGATTGTGGCTCCCCCGGCATAGTGCGCCACAATCGCATACTCTGTGCCAAGCGGCGGCGTGCGCTGCGTGGGACGGACGGTGACTTGCCAGGGGCCGGGGTTGGGGTTTTCAAAGCCATAGCCAAGATAGACGAGTGAGTCCGGGTCATCAATGATAGTCAGCCCATTGATCACCGGGTCTAGAACGATGACATTGCCACTTGCGCCGCGCACAGTGACCGTGAGCGTGCGGCTTGGATCAAGGAGGCCAAAGCTGGCGACGGCAACGTTGCTGTCAATGTTGATGATATGCGTATTCCCCTGCGCGCTGTCCACCACGCCAGTATAGATCTGGCTGAACTGCACCGTATTGCTTTCTATCTCTATGCGCCGGCTCGGCTGCTCGTCCCGGCCTGTGAATTCGCTTCCCGGCTTACGCAGCAGTGATGCAACATAGGTGTCAAAGAGTTCCCCAGAGGCGTTAAGCTCGATATGCAAGAAGGGAACTTCAACCAACTCCCCCGGAGAAGCCGCTGCGCTCGCCAGCGACACCACCAGGTCGTTGGGTGTCTCGCTGCAAGGGGAAAGAAGCCCAAGCCGGATGGGAGTGCCTGCAAAGATGTAGAAGGGAACGTCATTCGCCTCTGTAATTTGGGGATTAAAGACGTGGCGAATGTAACTGGAACGCAGCTCCAGGCCAGCCGGTTGATACAGGCCGAGGCTGTCCACCAACAATGTGCAGTCGCTGCCGCCATTGGGTGTGCCGAGCATGATCAACTGCGCCACATCGCGCTGCCCCATGAGCCGGTCAATGTAGTAGCGCGAGATCAGGCCGCCCATGCTGTGGACGATCAGATCAACTTGTTCGGCCCCCGTCTCTGCCTTGACGTTGCGAATATACTCGCCCAAAGCCGCAGCATTGCCGGCAATGGTATTGGTGCGTGCGGTTGGGTTCAAGAGGTTACCTGTATGCAGGGTTCCCGTCACTTGCCCATCGCCCACGGCATACCCATGCAGCCCCATCAAGGCCAAATAGCCCGATGGCCCCAGGTACTTTTCCCAAGTAGTGTACGAGGCTCCAAAGCCATGCACCAACACCACAGGTCGTGGGCGCACGCTGATCTGAAGCGGGGCAAGCGGACGCAAGCCCACAGCAGCACGATCCGCAGCAGCCAGATCACTCGCAATGGCATAGATGAGCCGCTCTGGCTGCACCTCCTGATTCTCATTCCAATACCAACCTAAGGAGCCAACAGGCGCGGTCATGCAGCTACGCTCACCATCGGGAACCCGGCAGTCACCGAGGAGATTCGTTTCTCTGTCCAAATAGAAAGAGATCGTGACCGGCTCCGAGACAGCCTCCGGCAGTTCAATCGCCAGCCGTACCAGGTCGCCATCCGTGAGCGTCGTGACCGCGTCACCTGCCTGGTTCAAGAGCGTCACCTGGTCAGCCTCCTGACCATAGGTTTGCGCTGACGTAAAGATGATCAAGCAGAACACCAGCACCGCACTCAGCAGACATGAAACCAATACACGGGTCATCGTCTTGATCCTTTTTGTAGCGTAATGATCCGGCATGTCACGCAACCTGTCAGCGCCCTATGTCTAGGCGAAAGCATGCGACACTATAGCATCTGTGAATGAGGCTTTAGCCGAGGGGAAGGCGATAGAGCGGCATCCTGGCCTAGCGGGATATGCCGCGTTGCATGGGCCTTTGTACGGGAGGCCGTTGGTGCAAGCGCCGCAACGTCTCCGTTGAGAATAGGCAAGGTTCCGAGCCGTGTTGTAATGGCAATAACATCTTGAACCGCCTCCTCGCTTGCCAGGAGACCTTTACGGATTCGTACGATCATTTCGTCTGTTTCAGGGCTTGGCTCTACGCCTGACTCTTTCCACAACAGGCGCTTACAACTTTCATACTGCCTATCCGCAGCCGCAGACTGCCCTCCGGCAGCCAGCAGAAGCATCAGCAGTTGGTGTATCTCCTCCTGCCACGGTTCCAGGGCCAAGAGCCGGTAACCATAGTCGACCGCCAGCCCGCGTCCGGCGCTGCTTTGCCGGGCATAGTGAGCCACCAATGTTTGGAATACCTGAAATGCATGACCGCGCAATTTCATCTGTTGTATGGATGCCCAATCCTCAAAGGCGGGCGCATCTCGAACCTGGAAACCTGCCATAAAATCGCCACGATACAAATCGGCGGCGGCTTTCAGTTGCTCAATCGTAATGGCTTGCGCTTGGTTTTCCACAGCAGCACAGAATTCTCGAACATCTAACCAGTACAGGCTCTTTTGATCAAAGGCGATTGAATGGCGCGTGATGAGTAGATGAGCGCCGACCAAGTTCCGCAAGTTGGAGAGGGTAACACGCAGATTGTCATTGGCGTGAGACTCCGACATATCGCGCCAAAAAAGATCAGCGACAACAGGGCGCGGGAGTGGCGCACCCGTCACAGCCAGATAGCAGAGCAAGGCCGTCGCTTTACTCGACCGGAAACCTGTTAGTAGTTTGTTTCCCAGATGAATTTGAGTGCCCCCAAGCAGTGTCAACTCAAGTTGTTGCGTCATCCTATCTATCCCTGTAGGAAAGCTAAAACGGCCGCGATCTGCCAATGCACGAGACGCGTTACGTTCTCGTCATGAGTTCGTTACGATGGCTTGCTAGGATAAGAATCAAGCGCTTTACGGGAGGAGCACTATCTTATCACAAGTCAGGAAACTGGTCATCCATCATTCGCACGTCGTAGCATGGACACAAGGAGAAAATCGATGAAAGTGGTATCTACCCTCTCGACTGTGGTGGTCGTGACAAGCATGGTGCTGCTCTCCGCCTGCACCATGGTCGTTGATCCTAATTTCCAGCCCCAAACAAGTAGCCCCCAAACGAACAACCGGCAGATTGAACCGGGCGCGGGCGAATGGGAGACGTGGGTATTGGCCTCGACCGATGAAGTATTGCCGGCGGCACCGCCTGACCAGACTGCCACACTGGCAGAAATTGCCGAACTAAAAGCACTCGCCGAGCAGCGTGATGCGGCGGCAGAGGCTCTGGTGGCCTACTGGAATGCGGGCGCACCCTCCTACCGCTGGATCTTGATGGCAATCGCCGAGCATGCACAGGCGCAAATCGGCCCGACCCCCCGCTTGGCCCGCGGCATGGCGCTTCTCAATGTGGCTGTCTATGATGCCACCGTCGCCGCGTGGGACGCCAAGTATACCTACAATCGTCCGCGCCCCAGTGACGTGGACAGCGAGCTTACCACCTTGATTGATCCCCCCAACAGCCCGTCGTATCCCAGCGAGCATGCAGTAGTCGCCGGGGCAGCTTCTACCATTCTCAGCTATCTCTTTCCTGACCGTGCAGATGCTTTTGCCGCCAAAGCTGAGGAGGCAGCCCAATCACGGCTGCTGGCGGGCGTGCAATACCCCAGTGATGTCGAAGCAGGGATGGAACTAGGGCGCGCCGTGGCGGAACAGGTGATTGCACGCGCCATGACCGACGGCTCCGATGTCCAATGGGATGGCACGATGCCGACTGGCGCAGGCTACTGGACAGGCGAGAATCCGGTCCAACCAGGATCAGGACTCTGGAAGACTTGGGTACTTACCTCCGGCGACCAGTTCCGCCCGCCACCACCGCCGGCTTATGACTCTGAGCAGATGCAAATCGAGTTGGAGGCGTTGAAGACCTTCACACCGACCTTTGCCACCACCGCAGCCGCCTACTTCTGGCAGTCGCCCAGTGGTGCCTTCCCCTATACGTATGGCACCACCAGCCGGCTGCTCTTCGAGAATGGGCTGGACGCTAACCCGCCGCGAGCCGCACACCTCTATGCGGCAATGAGCGTGGCCCAATATGATGCCTTTGTCGGCTGTTATGACGCCAAGTACACCTATTGGTCTATGCGTCCCTTTCAAATCGATCCGGAGCTCAAGTCACTCTTCCCCGCCCCCAACTTTCCCAGCTACCCCTCGGCCCATAGCTGCCAAACCTCGGCAGTCGTAACGGTGTTGGGTTCATTCTTTCCAGCGGACGCCGAAGCGATCATGAAAGTAGCTGAGGAGACAGGCAATTCGCGCATGTGGGCAGGAATTCATTTCCAGAGCGACGTTGATGCAGGGTTTGCGCTTGGCAAATCAGTGGGCGAATTGGTGGTCGAGCGTGCCGAGCAGATGATGCAACCCTAGCAGCCCTTCTCGACAGCAGACTCCTCTCGCAGATAGCCGCTCGGTTCACTTTAGACAGTGACCAGTGGAACGCAGAGGGGACAGGCTTTTCTATTCCTGTCTCCTCTCTTTTGCTGTTATGCTTCACGCTGACACTGGTTGATGCAGCCAATCATTGAACAAGCGGTTGCCTATACCAGCGCATCTCGATCAAACCTGCTGCCCAATCAAACCATAATGGGCGTTGATCTCCGCCTGGTAGGAATCGACCGCGCCGGAAAGCACCTCGTCCAGCGTAACACTGCGCCGCAGCGCAGAGGACTCCAACATGGCGAAGGCACAGGCAAGATCATGCAGCCCCTCCCTGCCGGAAGTCTCTGACTCCGACCCTGCTTCAACGGCACGCAGCCAATCCAACTGCTGCAAAGCAAAGGTGTCGGTGATACCCAGTGGGAAGAATTGCTCGCGCTCGTCATTGCTCATCCCCCGCTGGAATTGCTGTACAAGTGGCGCACGATTGCCCTGTTTGTCGATCAACTCACCTCCCTTGATGCAGCCCTCGCTGCCATAGAAGGCGGGCGCATCGCCAATCTGCAACGGCTCGCCATGTCCGGCCCACGACCAGAGCAGTTGTGCCACGGCATCCTGGTGAAAACCGGCTGTGGCAAAGAAGGTATCATCCACGTCCACATCCACCGTCTCCAGCACTCGACCGCTGGCGTCGCGCTGGTAGCGCTGCGGCTCAAACGTCCGGGTCGTGGCGCTGACCCACGCCACTTCGCCAAAGACATAGCGCAGCAGATGGAAGAGATGGACGCCAATGTCAATCGTGCCGCCACCACCCCCTAACAACTTGTGATGACGCCAGGGTGTATCTGCCACAATCTTATCCGGCGACCAGAGCCCGCCCAACGAGCCGGTCAGCGCCATCTGCGGTTCCCCAATCAAGCCACGCTGCACAGCCCACCCGGCAGCACGCGTAAAGAGACTGTTACGCACATTCTCAAAAGTGCCGAGGACAACCCCTGCTGCGCTCGCAGACTGTACCATCTGCTGGGCAGCGGCGACCGAGATCGCCAGCGGCTTTTGCGTCATCAGATGCTTGCCCGCGCCAAAAGCAGCCTCCGCTACCTGGTGATGGAGCGCAAGCGTCGTGAAATCGTTGACCGCATCCACCACACCATCGGCGATCATCGCCCGGTAGTCCGTATAGACCCGTACATCGACATCGTCTTGAAAATCACTCAGATAGGTGTGAGGTGCGCCCAGAGGATCGCCACTTTCCGGCGGCGTTACGGGTGGGCGAGGGGGTGGGCCTTCGCCACGGCGCACAAACATACGCGCATCCTCTTCCTGGCGCGCCACCAGCGCCGTAATGCGGAAGTTGTCAATACCGGCCTCGCGCAGCTTTTTATAGCCCTGCAAATGGGCGTTGAGAATACGCCCACAGCCAACGATCCCGATCCGAATCATGACTTGCTTCTCCGTTATCTGTAGATGTGATTTGGTGATGAGACTTGTTGATGAGACTTGTTGATGAGAGTTGTTAGGGGGTATCGACGAACCAAGCTTGTATCAGACAAAGCGCGGCAGCCATCCGCGCGGCAGATAGTTGTATTCACGCGCCACTGCTAAGAATCCTTCGCGCGCCTGGAGTTCGCCTTTGGCATCGCGCAGCCCAATCAGAGTGAGGTCGCGCTGGGCAAAACAGGGAAGCAGGTCTACCAGGTCAAAGTGCTGCAAGATTCCCCACGCCATCACCCGCAGATTATAACGCTCACGATCATAAAACTGGGTAAAGGCCAGATTCCGATAGGAAAAGAGCAAGTTTTCGACCACAACCGCGGCAATATCCGGCTCCAGTGCCGCGGCAAAATAGGCGAAAAAGGCCCCACTATCCACGCCGACAATGCCGATTGTCGTCACATCGGCGCGGCTGCGCAAATAGTCATAGGCGCGCAGCACATCGAAAACGCGCATCCCCAGCGTAGAGCGATACAGCATCATCGCATCGGAGCCCAGCTTATACTCGGTGTCATGCGGCGGCAAATGGTCATTGACAGAACGTGTCTGCACGCCTCCCGTACCGCGCACATCCAAGATCAGAAGCCTGTGATTGGCATTCAGCAGAACTTGCAGGCGCTCTTGCTGAAGGGACATCTCATTTGTGCCGTTTTCGAGCAGCACAATATCGGTCTGCACCACCTCGCCATAGGGATGGAGCAGAATGGCTGTCACCACGACATCCTGTTCGCTCCAGAAGAAAAGCTTCTCACAGCGATAGCCATCGGCTTCACCCTGCCAGAGGATGCGCGGATAGATGGGTACGCTGCGTTTGGCAAGATCGATGCCCAAGACAGCAGGAATGGCATCCCGCATCTGCTGCACATGCGTCACAAACTCATCTTCGTTCTGCAAGCGCGTACGCGACTGCTCCTGTTCCTCCAGACGGGCGCAGTTCAAGTCAAAGATCGTCCGGCTGTCAGGATAGAGATCAAGCAGTTGCCCTTTGGGCGTACAGCGAAGCTGTTCTTCCGGGAGCGTTGTGACATGACCTGTGCGAAAGGTGGGTTCCTTGCCCTGTAAATGTACCCGAAACCAGTTGATCGCCGCCGCGCGCAAATGGGGCGAATAGGCATGGCCTGTGGCGGCAATGGCTGTGTCCAGCTTCTCGTCAGCATTGTATAGGCGATAGATCTCTCTCGCCCGTCGCACTGCCTCTAGCGTCCCCTCAAGGGGAAAAAAGTCATAGGCAGCGGCACCGACCAGCACCGGCTTCGGGGCCATCATCGTGAGATAATCATCATGATCCGGTCCATCGACAAAGCAGCCCTTCACGATCTGCTCACTGTCCTGGGGCTGCCCTGCCTTCATATACGATTCGAGCGTCGTGATAAAGGTGCAAGGAACCGCTGTCGCCAAACGCGGTTCGGCTATCATCAAAAAGCTCGTCTGCGTGCCTCCACCGGAGTTGCCGGTGATGCCAATGCGCGCGGCATCGACTTCGCGCCTCGACTCCAGATAGTCAATGCCACGCATCACATCTCCAATAAAATGGCGCGCAATGCTGGCCCCACCGACCACGAATTGCAGCCCGCTGTGGGTATGCTCTGTGGTGCAGTAGGGGATGGTCAATTCTCCCGAACGCGGGTCATAGTATTGCTTGCGCTCGCCCTGGCCTGGAGGGTCTACGGCCAAGACAACAAAGCCATTCCTGACCAGGTCGATACAGACGGCTTGATACTCAGGGGCCGCTTTGCCCAGGTCGAAATGCCCATGCACAAAGATCACGGCAGGGGCCGGCGCGCTCAACCCCTGTGGCAGATAGAGCGCCGCAGTGACATAGAAGTTGGGCAGGCTCTCATAGATCAACTTCTCTATCGTATAGCCCTGCTGCTCAATCACCCCTGTACACTTCGCATTGAGCGGCGCGTCCGTTTCGGGCAGCCCGCCGATGGCACTCAAGAAATGCGCGCGCACCCGCGCGCGGCGCGCCTCGAACTGGGCGACGGTGGTCACAGCCGCTTTCTCGGCGAGCTGCCTGGCGAGGGCGCGCTCTGCCTCCTGCCGGAGCCAATGGGGCAGTTGGTCGGCAACATCATAGAACCCATCGACATACGGGGAAAAGGTCGGCATCATCGCTGGACAGCCTTTACCCTTTGAGGCCCGTGAGACTGATGCCGCCGATGATATAGCGCTGTCCAAAGAAAAAGATAAAGAGCAGGGGCAAGGTGGCGATCAACGACGCTGCAAAGACGCGATCATAATACATGGCGTGTTCACCGCGGAACAGGGCAATCCCTACCGTAATCGGATACAAGCTGTCCTTTGAGAGAACGACGAGGGGCCAAATAAAGCTCGACCACTCGCCGATAAAGGTGAACATGGCAATTGTTACCAACGCCGGCTGCGCCAGGGGAAGGATAATTTGGAAATAGATACGCAAACGATTACAGCCGTCAATGCGTGCGGCATCCTCCAACTCAAAGGGGATGTTCAAAAAAAACTGGCGCAGCATAAAGATGCCATAGGCGCTGGCAAAGCCCGGTATCACGACGCCAGACATGGTGTTGGCGAGGCCCAACGTCCAAACAATGAGATAGGTGGGAATCAACAGCACAGAATAGGGCAGCATCATCGTCGCCAGGACAGCCAGGAAGAGCAGATCACGACCAGGGAACTTGATGCGCGCAAATGCATAGGCAGCCAAAGAACCGATAAAGGTCTGCGCCACGACGACAATCGTTGCATACCACAGGCTGTTGGTCATATAGACGCTAATCTGGCCCGTATTCCATGCGTAAAGCATTGACTCAAAGGAGAACGTTTTGGGAATCAGAGAATAGGGATCGGCGGCGAAACCCTTTGTCCCCTTAAAGGCGTTGATGACTAAATAATAGTAGGGGAACAACATGGCAAGCGCCAACAGAATCATGAGGGAATAGACGACCACACTGCCAAAGGAAAATGTGATCCTTGGGCGGCGCGTACGCGCTTTTGCCGCCTCACGCGGCGAGATCTGGCTAAGGGTTGTCTGGCTCATGATCTTCTTTCCCAGCTAAAATATCTGTTCACTACGCGTCGTACGCAATTGGATGGCGACCAGCACAAAGATCACAGCAAAAAGCAGCCAGGAGAGGGCAGAGGCATAGCCCATGCGAAAATATTGAAAGCCCTGGCGAAAGATCAGAAGCTGCATACTGGTTGTGGCTGAGCCTGGCCCACCGAGGGTCATAATGTAGATCTGCGTAAAGACCTGAAAAGCACCAATAGCGAGGGTCACGGTTACAAACAGCGTCACGTTACGCAGCAGGGGAACCGTAATATAGATGATCTCCTGCCACGTATTCGCACCGTCCACCTTAGCAGCATCATAGAAGTCACGCGGAATGTCTGCCAGGCCAGCCAGGTAGATGACGACATAGTAACCAACATGCACCCAAATGCTCATGATGATCACAGAGATGAGCGAGGTCTGTGGTTCCATCAGCCAGTTGGGGCCACTCACGCCAATCCGCGCGAGCATTTGGTTAAACATTCCCTGCGGGCTATATAACCAGACCCAGACCAGCGAAATCACCACCAGCGGCGTGATGGAAGGCAGAAAATAAATGGTGCGAAAAACGCCTTTTCCATACATAACCCGGTGTCCGGCAAAGGCCAGCAAGAAGGCAAAGATGGTGATGCCCGGAACCACACCCAGCGCGTAAAGCGCAGTATTCAGCAGTGCCGTCCAGAAAAGTTCATCCTTGAAAAGCGCCTCCCGATAATTCCCCAATCCGACAAAAGGCCCACCCCGGCTGATAATGTCGTAGTCAAAGAAGCTGAGATAGAGAGAAATGCCTATTGAAATGATCGAAAAGACGATCAACAGGATGACTGCCGGCCCGACAAACAGATAACCGGCAAGCCATTTGTCTGGCCGTTGCCACAGCGGCTTGCGCCTGCTCACGACATTCCCTGCGCCCATCTGTGCTTGCTGATTCACCATTCTCATCCCCTCTCCAATGGGCAGGCTCCCTTTGCCTGGGGAGAGAGAGCCTGCCCACGGCAACGGCTACAGATTATGCGCTTGCACGCCGCGCAATGACCTCGTTGACTTTGCGTTCAGCTTCGTTCAACGCTTCCTGAGCTTCCTTGCCGCCGTTAATCACCTGTTCCAGTTCGATGCCGATGGCATCATTGGCTTCGGTAAAGAAGGGGAAGAATGGATAGACGCCGCCTGCTTCCGCTGCGGGGATGATCACCTCTTTTTGTGGCACGCTTTGCAGCACTTCGGTCCATTTATCGCTCTCAAAAATCTCCTTGTGCGGCGTGGTGCGCGTCGAGATCTCAAAGCGTGTGATGACGACAGGAGGTGTCGTGCAGTACTGCAACAGATCCCATGCTGCGTCGGGACTTGGCGTTCCCTTGGGCAAGACAAACATATTAGACCAGGTTGTGCCTGCACGACCGCTGCCATTGGGCCCTTGCGGGATGATGATGAACCAGTATTGAAACTCTTCGGCCTTTTGATCCTGATATTGCGCAGTTGCCCATGTGCCGGAATGGACGATTGCCGCCTTGCCCTGTACAAACAATTGGTCATCCTGACGATCTGGAGAAATCGGAAACGAGACTTTGTGCTCGTTCATGAGATCCGACTGCAACTGCAAGACTTGCAAACCTTGATCGTTATTAAAGGTGGCCTGAGAAATGGCCTCATCATGCATGGCACCGCCGTTGCTGACCAGTAATGAATTGAAATACTGAATCTCGCGGAAATTGGGGACTAAATAGCCGGCCTGCGTCACCTCATCACCATCGCGTATGGTCATCGCCAGTGCCGCTTCGATCAAGTCATCCCACGTCTGAATGTCCGCGCCTTTGGGATCATAGCCTGCCGCCTCAAGCAGTGTGCTGTTAACGGCTAAGATTTCGGCATCTGGCCCTTCCCAGGGCACACCATAATATTTGCCATCCTTGGAGCGATAGGCATTCGTCGCCTCCCCATAGAATTGATCGGGGGCCAGAGCAGGCACATTGTTGATATAGTCATCCAAGTCGAGCAGCACCCCTCGATCATAGAATTCTCTGGCCCAAATAATCGAGGAATGGAGCAGATCGGGTGGCGTACCGGCTGCGGAATCTGCCAGCACCTTCTGGATGTATTCTGCCCCAAACGGCACGTTCTCATACTCTATCGTGGCAGCCGTATAGTTTTCCGTTAACCATTCATACCAGGCTGCATCACCCTCGGATGCGGCGGGTGCATGCCATGTGCGATAGCGTAAGGTCACGCCTTCGGCAGCGGCACCTGCCCCGGCCCCAGATTCGGCGGGCGCAGAGGGGGCAACCGGCGCGGTACACGCAGCAAAGGTCATTGCGCCTGCTGCCAACCCGGCCATTTTCAGAAACTGGCGACGATTCAATGCATTCTGCTCGTTCATTTGGATCTCCTTAGTGGGTCGCGTCAAACGATAGGTTTTACAACTTTCCAGCCTGGGGTAGGAACTTGGGTGTTTAGCAACCTTGTTACGAATTCACACTCTCGCCGCTGAGGACAATCGAACTGCGCCAGACAGTTGAACTATCCTTTTGGCTCGCGTCACGATAGGTGGCAATCGCACACCAGCGATCTCGTCCACTGGTGTTTGGGCAGGAGGCGTGCAAGGTGAGGTCATGGAAGAAAATGGCATCCCCGCGGCGCACCGGCAGCGTCTCAATCGTTTGCCCTTGCAGCGCATCTTCGCTGATACGGTTGCCAAAGCCTGTGCGATCCTCCACCTTCTGCATATCGGCAACCTGCTTGTGGCTGCCCGGAGCCATACGCATACAGCCGTTGTCGGGGTCGGCATCATCCAGCGCAATCCAAATCGAAATCTTGTTGCTCCCCAGCCAGTAGGCCCAATCGTGATGCCAGGGTGAATTGAAGCTGGTTTTGGCATTCTTGAAAACGGCTTTAACGCTCAGGAATTCAACGTTTGGGCCGATCAATTGCTCAAGGATGCCTACAATTTTGGCGTCTTGGACTTTGGCGCTTGTATAGGGGTCCATCATCTCCGGCATCATCACGCAGACGCCGGACGGTTCCTCCAGCTTATTCAACTCTGCCACGCGCGCCTTAAGGGCTTCCTTCCATTGCGCGGCCTCCTGCTCGCTGAATAAATTCGGCACGACAATAAAGCCATCGCGCTCGTATTGCGCCACTTGGCTCTCGGTCACGGCATCTGTGGTGCCTTGCGCTGAGTCGCTCATCAGGTCATTCTCCTTGCGCTCATGCTTATCTCGTTGCTTGCCTTGTTGCTTGTTTGCTAGCGCACGCGTCCGGGGTAGGTTTTGCCCTTGACATGCACATACTCCGGGCTTTCGCCTTCACCTGTGTAGTTGGATTGGGCCGACATATAGGAAAGGGCAATGGCGCGCCGCCATTTCTTAGACTGATTGGGGCCTGTATAGTGGGGCAGCAGCGAATGAAAAAAGAGACCCCCGCCCGCGCGGATCGGTGTCACAACCGTATCAGCCATATCATAGTAACGCTCGTCAATTACGTAGTCGTCGGTGACGGATACATGGGGTAAAGGCCCCTGCTTATGCGCGCCTGGGATAACTGCCATTGTCCCATTTTCCACCGTCGCGTCATCCAGCGTGAACCAACAGGAGCAAAGTGTCATCGGTTCAATCGGCCAATAGGGCGAGTCCTGGTGCATGCCCTTGATCGAGCCAACCTCCGGCGGTTTGAGCAGCAGGCTGTTGCGGAACATCTTGATGTCCGGCCCCACAATCTGCTCGACAATGCCGACGATATTTTCGTGCATTCCCAGCTTGTTAAAGAGGTCATCGCCTTGAACGAGGCCATCAATTTTGCGGATGCCGTCGCCGGGGTGATCGACCTTCAATTCACCGCGCTGGATGCGCGGCTCGATCTGCACCTTGATACGCTCCCAGGAACGGCCCCCGTGGGTATAGTCGCGGATTCGCTCCCGCAAAGCATCCACCTCGCTGGTCGAGAGCAAATCCTCAATGACCACATACCCGTCGCGGTCATAGGCTTCCAGTTGCTCAGATGACAGTTGCATCGGCATGATCAATCCCTTATTAAGTGGAAATTTGAAATTTGTCTTCGATGTCACATCCGGTGGGGTGCGATCCGGATCATGATGGATACTTGACGAACTAGTTACTTGATGAAGCAGACAACAGAACAGAGCGGAGACAGTCAATTGATTCGGCTTGAACAAATTGTGGGCAGCAAAGTGAGGAGGCAACGCGCAATGTAATTTACGCCCCCATTAAATACACAACTTTACCGGCTGTCAATCATCTATTTCTTGTGCAATCCCAAGAAGACACACACAATAAATCGCATTCATCTCGATGATATCAGGCGACTATGTATTCTATTGTGTCATTCTGGCGTAATGGCGTCATTCCTCGCTGCGCTCGGAATGACGTTACGACTTTTGAAACTGTAGTTAATACATTTCGGCCTTAAACCCTCCCGGAAGCCTCGATGGGAGACCCTTTGGGCGCGGGAGGATGTTCTGACAGGTTGTGCCGCGGCGACTAGATCATTTAATAGCGGGCTTCAGGCTCCAACATTGGAGCCGCGTGTGCAAGGCCAATCTGTCGAGCCTCAAATCCGGCGAATGGGGAGACCATCCCGGCAGCATCCGGTAGATTCCCTCCTCTACCAGGTGAGCGGCAGCGGCAGGTTCTTCCGCGCCGGGCGCAAAGGTCACTCGATTGGGCTTCTCGCCGCGCGCCAGCGCAAGCAATGCAGTGGCGATCCCCCGCAGCAGCGGGCCGGGGCCGACCGGCACATCACCAGCGAGCAAGCAGGTGGGGAGATGGCCCGTCTGTGCCACATGCTGTGCCACGGCTCCGCAAAGAGCGACACCTGCCTCAAACTCGACAGCTACCGCTCTCTCCAGCATTGGCGGCTCCTCCTCTGGCCCCAACACCGTACGCAGGGGCAGGTAGGCGGGCGCAGCGCCAACTGCCAAACGCAGCACCGCGCGGGCCAGCAGATCCAGAGATTGTGCCGGGGAAGCCAGCGGGTTTTCCACACCAATCGAATCGCTGTCAACAATCGTCTGCGCGAGTTGGTGCATGTCATCCCAGGCGACAGGGGAATTCTCTCCCGCAAACTGGCGGTTGACCTGGCTTGTCGAAACGGCTTCCACCCCCGGCAGGTCGCGCAGAGCCAGGATCATGCGCTCTAGATTACGCAAGCAGGTCTGGTACTCCGCATCGGTTCGCCGCGGGGCAAATTTATATTTGTCCGGCGGCGTGTTCTGCCCACGATTAAAATTGAGTGTGTCCCAAAAGACTTTGTAGCGCAGGCGCGTGGGGTGCGCGCCAAAGATCCCCAGGCAGGTACGACCATCGCGTTGGGCTTGTTGTACTTGCTCCAGTAGTTTGGGTAAAGCAGCCTCAAACGTACTGTCGTCGCTATAAGCATCTTCCCCACCCGGAATTGCCGCAACGTCGGGATAGGAGAGCTGTCCAGCAAACCAGCAAGCGCCGCTTTCCCCCGCGCGCACATGCGTATAGACTTGCGAGGGCAAGCCCATCAGGCGCGAAGCCGCCGGTATCTGTGGCCCCCAGCTTCCACCGCTCGTTGCCCAGGTGGAGGGATAACGGCCAAAAATCCGCGCCAGTGCGCGCACCCCTGGTTCCTCCTGTCGTATCGCCTCGACCACGCCATCTTGCCACTCTTTGTCGGCTAGATACTCGGAGACCGTCGGGTGGATCGAGTGGTGGTCTGTGTGCAAGCCAACGTCATGCTGGCCCACAGCCGCGATCACGTCACCACGACCGCGGCGCTCCCACAAGCGCGCCTTCTCACCGACGACATACATGGACGCAACCACGCCAACGTCCGCCAATCGTGCGGCGATGTCCAACGCAATATCATCCGAATCGGGATGAACAATGTCCTCCACATCGAAACAAAAATACAGATACATATTCGCAATCCTTGTGGCGATTCCCAGAGGTGAAATAGTACCATTCTGGGGTGAGCAGGTTGAGCAGGAAACCCGCAATTTGAGAGGCATGCGAGAAGGGAGAGTGCCTGCACTCTCCCTTCTCGCATCCTGGCTAACTCATGTTACTGCTCCAGAGGTAGGGTCATCACATATCAAGGCCCTACTGCACCGGTTCAAGGGCGGGCCACAGGATCATACTGGTCTGGTGCCAGAAACCTTCATGGATATAGGGGTTCTCAGCCGTGGGCCAGTTGGTCCAGTAGGTCTCG
The DNA here is from genome assembly GCA_020846635.1 of Caldilineaceae bacterium. GTDB lineage: Bacteria > Chloroflexota > Anaerolineae > Caldilineales > Caldilineaceae > QEUY01. Next base: position 144,416 of record JADLDO010000032.1, on the reverse strand, counting down.
TTTCTGGGCAGCAAAATCACCGTCTCCGTCAGGGTAATGTCGGGCAGATTGGGCAGCCAGATCTCCATCGCATCATGGAAAAGCTCCTTCAGTTTGGGATCATCTGCCTCCAGTGGGCGCATCTGGTCAACGATGTCGCTGAACTCCTGGTTGGACCAGCGATAGAGGTTGGTGAACGGGATGGACTCGCCCGTCGGCTTGACGTGGCGAATGTGATAGAGGTCCATCGTTGCATAGGGGTCGTTCATGCTGCCGCCATGTCCCCACAGGAAGGCGACTGCCTGACCGGTTTGGATGCGTGTGGCGAAATCGGCGGGCAAGAGGAAGGTCGCATCAAAGCCCGCCCGGCGCAACTGCTCGGTCACAATCGGCACCTGCGGTGTGGCAGAGGGATGCTGTGGGAAGGTGATGATCTGGAAGGTGATGCGCTCGCCATCCTTGACCCAGAAGCCTTCACCATCCTTCTCATAGCCCTTGCCGGTCATAATTTCATCGACCTTCGCCAGGTTGAATTCGGTGGTGTTATATTCTTGCAGAAGATCGTCAACCGAATCAATGAAGGGCTGGATACCTGGAAAGCCCGGATAGGGCAGCCGGGTCGCAGTCGTTGTGCCCTTGAAGGCGAAATTGATGATCTCATCGCGGTCGATTGAATAGCTAATCGCCCAACGAATCTCCGGGTCGTCAAAGGGCGCGACGGTGTCATTGAAGCCCAACCCCATCGGCCACCAGTCGAGGAAGCCATAGGGCGGCTTATCACTGAAGGTCGTGATCTTGGGATTCTGCGCCTGGGCCAGTTCCATATTGGGCGCGGCAAAGGAGAAGGCCAGATCGATCTCGTTGTTGATGATCATCTGCACCATCGTATTCTCATCCATGCCGGGCAGGAAGATGAGCCGCTGGACGCGGGGCAATGGCTGGAAGCCGGTCTCGGCGGCCCACCAGTCCTCGCGCAAATCCCAAATTTTCTGCTGCACGTCGGTCGCCACCAGCTTATACGGCCCGGTGCAGAGCGGCCAGCCTTTTTCCGGGTCGTAGTTATTAAAGGTTGAGACATCCTCTACGTCCTGAAAGACATGCGCCGGTGCAACCAGCCGCACACCCAGGTCAGCATGATAGGTAAGGACATCAAAGACAAAACGAGGGGTCGTACCGTTGAGGGTGAACTTAACGGTCAGGTCATCAACCGCTTCAACACTTGCCACCGCGTCGATGATCTGACCCGCGCCCGTCAGTTCCGGATTCTCCAGGAGCATATTGGTCGTAAAGACAACGTCATTGGCTGTGAAGGGTACGCCGTCGCTCCACTTTGCGCCCTCGCGCAGATGCACGATAGCCTCGGTGAAGTCGTCATTGTACTCATAGCTTTCTGCCAGCCAGGGGATGAAATCGTCGCCAAGCATGTTGTAGTAGAACAGCCCTTCGGTACATGCCTGGTTAATGCCGCTGCGCGAGATGGCGGGAACGTAATTATTGAACATCTCGACATCGGTGAAGCCACCAAAGTGTTCACCACCTAAGCCAGCCATAATCAGGGTGCGGTTGCGCGGAATATCTGCCAACCCGGCAGGAGCCGCAGCGGCAGGCGCGGCGGGTTGAGCAGCCGCAGGTGCCGCCGCTGCATCACCACCGGCGGGCGCAGCCGGAGGCACTCCAGAAGTTGAACAACTGGTCAGCAGCAGTATCAGCACCACCAGGACGGACGAATAGCGAAGCAAGCGGCTTACCATCTTTCCTCCTCCTCTGTTGTTCTATACGGTTGTTTTGCTGTGGGGCATTATTGGAAGCAGCTTATAGTATATCGCCACGCAAACCGCCGCGCAATTCACAATTTTCGATGCGATTTCCCAGCTATTGTCACACGTAGATTCCATTCTTTCAAAGTGCCTTTGACACTGCTTAGGCCTTATGGTAGATTGATCACTCACCACCTTGTCCCGTCTTCTAAAGATTTCGACCAGCATAGATTGAGGCCACTATGAATGTGCGCTATCTCATTGGGCGTTTTCTCTTTTCGCTCGTCGTGATTTGGGCCGGTGTGACGCTCATCTTCTTTCTGCCCAAACTGGCCCCAGACCGTGATCCCATCCGCGAACGGTTGAGCATGATGGTCGCCATGGGCGGGATGAACGCGGCAAGCCTCGAATCGATGGCGGAGAGCTACGAAAAGAAATTTGGTTTGGATCAGCCCCTCTGGAAGCAGTATGTGCGCTATATGGGCGACATGCTGCGCCTCGATCTGGGCTATTCACTCGCCAAATACCCCACACGGGTCAGTGAATTGATCGAACAAGCGATGCCCTGGACGGTTGCCCTGCTGACAGTCACGACCGTGATTGCCTTTACACTGGGGACGGTCTTGGGTGGATTGTTGGCCTGGCCTGGTTCGCCGCGCTGGCTGCAATATCTGCTGCCGCCGCTCTTCACCTTTTCTGCCGTTCCCTTTTACCTGCTTGGCCTCATCCTGATCTACGTCTTTGCCTTCAAGCTGCGTCTCTTCCCGCTGGGCGGTGCGTCGGAGTTTGGGGTCACCGCGGGTTGGGACCTGGATCACATTCTCGACCTGATCCACCATTCGACACTGCCTGCGCTCTCGATTGTGTTTGCGTCGATGGGCTTTTGGTCACTCTCAATGCGCGGCATGATGGTGACGGTAGAGGGTGAGGACTACGTGACGCTGGCAGAGGCGAAAGGGCTGCCGGACAGACGCATCTTTCTCTGGTACGCCATGCGTAACGCGCTCTTGCCGCAAACCACCGCATTGGCCCTCTCGTTGGGAACGATCTTGTCGGGATCGCTGCTGGTCGAGATCATTTTTCGCTATCCGGGGATAGGCTCCGTTTTGTACAGGTCGATCACAGGCTTCGACTATTTCGCCATCTACGGCATTGTCTTCTTCATCATCGTCACCATTGTGGTCGCAACCTTCATTCTAGACCTCATCTATCCCCTCCTCGACCCGCGTATTCGCTATCAAAAATCATAAGCCAGGGTAATGGACAGACCTATCGGTTAATTTGTTCAACGATGTGAAGGAAAGTCAAACGTGCGAAGCTTCTTTGCGTATCTTGGACGGAATCGTGAGTTGGCAATGGGCCTCGTTCTGCTGGGTGGCATGCTGCTGCTCTGGCTCATCGGCTATTTCACGGTCGATCTCAGCAAGGCCAATCCCCTCTCGGCCATGCCCGATTTAGCGCCATCGACAGAATATCCACTGGGAACGGATACCGCCGGACGTCAACTGCTGGCTGTCCTGATTGCCGGTATTCCCAAGACGCTGGAGATCGGTCTGATTGCCGGAACCGTGGGTCTGTTGATTGGCACGATCCTGGGCTTTCTGGCGGGCTACTTCGGCGGCGCGGTGGACGCCATCATCCGCGGCATAGCCGATGTCGGTTTGACTGTGCCGGCCCTGGCGGTCTTGGTGGTGGTCGCGTCCGTCATCACCACGCTTCTCAACCCGGAGACGATGGCGCTGATCATCGCCTCGCTCGCCTGGATGTATCCGACACGCACCATTCGTTCACAGGTGTTGACGCTGCGCGAGCGCGCTTTTGTCGAGGTGGCGAGGCTCTCCGGCTTTAATCACTTTGAAATCATCTTCAAAGAACTGCTGCCCAACCTGCTGCCCTATCTGGCAGCCAGCTTTGTCGGTGCTGTCTCTGCCGCTGTCCTGGCAGCGATTGGGTTGGAGGCGCTCGGGCTTGGCCCCCAAACCGAGCCGACGCTGGGCATGACCATCTTCTGGTCAATCTACTATGGCGCGCTCTTGCGCGGCATGTGGTGGTGGTGGGCTCCCCCCGTGGCAATCATCATCCTGCTCTTTATCGGCCTATTTTTGGTCTCTGCCGGTCTGGACGAGATCGCCAACCCCCGGTTGCGGAGGGCGTAGGGATGGACAAAACGCTGAACAAAACCCAAAGCAAAACCCTAGAGCGAACCCCGGATAGAACAGCCGATCAAAAACAGGGCAAAACCCTGCGCGTCGAAGAATTATACGTTCACTACCAGACGCCAGCCGGGGCAGTGCGCGCGGTCGAGGGCGTCACCTTCTCTTTGGAGAAGGGCGAACGGCTGGGATTGGTCGGCGAATCCGGTTCGGGCAAATCCACCACGGTGATGGCGCTGCTGCGTATGATCAAACCGCCGGGGCGCATTGTAGGCGGGCGGGTCTTGCTGGATGACACGGACTTGCTTGCCCTGACCGATGATGAAATGCGCGCCGCCCGTTTCGCCCGCATTGCGCTCATTCCCCAGGGGGCCATGAATTCGCTCAACCCGGTCATGCGCATCAAGCACCAGTTGATGGATACGATCCACTATCACAACGCCCAAATAGGCGATTTACAGGGGCATGTGCGCGCGCTGTTAAAGTCGGTGGGGCTGGAGCCTTCTGTGGCCGAAGCCTATCCCCACGAATTGAGCGGCGGCATGAAACAGCGCGTCTGTATTGCGATGGGCATTTCGTTGATGCCCGATGTGATCCTGGCGGATGAGCCGACGAGCGCATTGGATGTGGTGGTACAGCGCCAGATCATGGAGACGCTGGGCAATGTGCAGGAGGAGATTGGCGCATCCCTGATTCTGGTGGGCCATGACATGGGGCTGATGGCGCAGTTTGTCCACAGGATCGGCGTCATGTATGCCGGCAGATTGGTGGAAGTGGGGCCGGTGGATGATATTTTCGAGGAACCGCTCCATCCCTACACACAGATGTTGATTTCCAGTTTGCCTTCGCTTGAAGGCAAGGGGGTCTTTAAGGGCATCCCCGGCATCACGCCCTCTCTGCTGAAACCGCCGCCCGGATGCGCCTTTCATCCCCGCTGCCCGAAGAAGATGTCACAGTGCGACTCAGTTGTGCCAACCCTGCAAGAGGTTCGCCCAGGGCGCTGGGTCTCTTGCCATCTCTATTGAATCCCTATGCACCCCTACCCTTAGGAAACCGTATGACAGCGCTTCTGGAAGCAGTCGATGTCGGCAAGACCTTTGGCGGCGGCCTCTTTGACAAAAAGAAGACGGTGGCGTTGCAAACTGCGTCACTCGAAATTCACGGCGACCGCCCCTCGATTACAGCCATTGCCGGTGAAAGCGGCAGCGGTAAGACGACGCTGGCGCGCCTGCTGCTTGGCATCACCCGCCCATCCAGCGGTCAAATTCTCTACAAGGGTCAAGACCTGCAAGCCTTAGGTGGCAATGAGTGGAAGGTATTCCGGCGCGAGGTACAGGCGGTCTTTCAGGATCCCTTTGCGGTCTACAACCCCTTCTATGCTGTGGATCATGTACTGACCAGCCCGATCAGCAAGTTTTTTCCGCAGGCGTCCAAGACCGAGGCACAGCAGATGATCGAAGATGCGCTGCGCGCTGTCGGCTTGCGCTCCGAGGAAACATTGGGACGCTACCCGCACCAGTTGAGTGGTGGTCAGCGCCAACGCATTATGGTGGCGCGTGCCTTGCTGCTCAAGCCGCGCATCATCATTGCCGATGAGCCTGTCTCGATGGTCGATGCCTCGCTGCGCGCAACAATTCTGGAAAGTCTGCTAAATGTTCACAAGCAATTTGGCATCTCGCTCATCTACATCACCCACGACTTAACCACAGCCTACCAACTCTGTGAGAACATCCTCATCATGTACAAGGGCAATGTCGTCGAGGCAGGAGACGTGGATCGGGTCATCAAAGAGCCGCGCCACCCTTACACACAATTGCTGGTGGATTCCATTCCGCAAGCCAATCCGAAAGTGCGTTGGGGTCAGCTCGACTTTCGCACGCCCAGCAGCAACGGCAAAGGCCCAATCAAAAATGGCTGTTCATTTGCCGATCGCTGCCCGCGCGTCATGGCAGTCTGTCGCCAGCAAGTCCCCCCCACGTTTCGCATCCATGAGCGACAGGCCGCGGCCTGTTTTCTCTATGACAATACACAGGTAGTCGAGCCCAGCGACGTCATCGCCGCCGGATAGCAGACGAAAGCTATCTCGTCGAAGGCCGTCTTGGCCTATCGCCAGACGCCGACCTTTGAACGAGGTTCTCTCGGCTGAAGAAGCGCCCCTGGGGCTCGCTTCCCCTCTACCTAGTGCAAACTTTTATTCCGATTGTCGCTTATGAAATCCCTGAAGGCTGACAAACTGAATCGATCGGTCCTGACCGGCCTGATCTGTCCAAGTGACAGTCGTTACACGAGTAATTCGGTGGATTTCAAACCCTTCTTCGCTGGTAACTACCTTGACAAGGGCATGCTGACCAGAGGAATCATTCGGAAGACGATAGGAAGCCATATCTTCGGCAGAGGCCGGCGTCACTGAAATCCAGACGTTTTCACCCAACTGGGTACTCTTGGAAATTTGTCCGAAGGTTTCAATGAAATAATCTCCGAGAGTGCCATCGGGCATCAGAAAATACCCCTCTTTCCCAGTGAATTTCACCGAAGGAGCATCGCTACCATCGAATACCATCTCGCTAGTCGTGAGAACATATGCCTGTTCGTCGTCCATCTGGGGGTTCTCAGCCTTGATAGTATCTGTCCATGAGGCTAGCTTAACCACCTTGCTCTCTTCGTCAATTCCAAAGAGGGTCCACGACCCGGCATAGGTTCCCTCCAAATCGCGAACTACCTTGGGAACGACTTGAGATGAACCATTGTCACTGCCTGTGATGTCACTGCCTGTGATGTCACTGCCTGTGACCGTCTCGATAGGTTGAATTTGGCTTGAAGCAGCAGGATCAAGCGCCTGAACAGGCTGACATGATGACAAGAACAGAGACGCCAACAGCATCATGATGCCGAAAATGTATCGGTTCAAGTTCCGCACTTCATCACCTCCTTCTTTAATTGAATCTTCCGAAAGGACAGGGCTAACAACGCAGGAGATAGACGTAAGAGATAAACGGCGCAGGCAGAAAACGACGTGAATTTAGAACGCTCGAGAGCTGCCGTTTATCCCTTGTTGCACTAATCAGCCTTTTGCGAATGTTCTTCCAAAGATCCCCAAGCCTTGAGGTGTACAAGAGTCTTGCAACCCAATTGAATTGTCTTACTTGAGCCCCGTTGTCACTATGCCTTCCATGATGTTTTTCTGGGCGATAAAGAACATAATCACCGGCGGAATCGTGTAGATGACCGCGGCTGCCAGCGTCAGTGTCACCAAAATCTGCCCCGTGGGATCGCCCGGATTGGAGTAGGTCGGTGTCGCGAGTTTCACGGCGAGCGTCGTCTTGGCATCATCCAGGTAGATCACCGGCGCAAGCCAATCTCCCCAGACGCCGACAAAGTTCAGGATAAACGAGGTAGCCAGCGCAGCTTTGGCATTGGGCAGAAAGATCTGCCAGAAGATGCGAAAAGGCGCGGCCCCATCGACTTCGGCGGCGTCCTCCAGTTCCTTCGGAATACCGGTAAAGAATTGCCTAAATAGGAAAATATGAAAGGGTGAGGCGGAGATTCCCCACAGGAACCAGGGCCAATAGCTATTGGTCAGCCCCAGCTTGGCGAAGATCACAAATTGGGGAATGATCGTCACGATCCCAGGCACCATCAGCAGGGAAATCACAATCCCGAAGAGCTTGCCTTTGCCGGGGGCCTCCAGCCGCGCAAAGGCAAAGCCCACCATCGCGCTGGTAAAGACCGTCAGCAGCGAGAAGACGGTCGCCAGAAAGGTCGAGTTCCAGGCATAGCGCAAAAATGGAATCCAGGTAAAGGCGTGGATGTAATTCTCCCAAAGAACCGGGTCAGGGATGATGACCGGCGGGTATTGGGTATAGGTTGGTTCAGACTTGAGCGAGGAGAGAATCATCCAGATCACAGGGACGGACATGACCAGGGCCGTCGCATAGAGAATCAGATACGAAATCGAAGCACGCAGGCGTTTGTTCCTTCGATCCCGCTGCGCTCTTGGGGTCGCGCCCTTCATCACCTTTGCTGTCATTTTTTATCCCCTGCAATCTCAACTTCGTAATGCACCCAATAGCGGCTGGACCAAAAGACCACAATCGTCAGCACGACGACGATGATGAAGAGCAGCCACAACAGGGCAAGTCCATAGCCGAAGCGCGAAAAGGTGAAGATCTGGCGCATCACATGCACGACAAAGAAGTAGGCGTCGCGCGGGGGCACAGAGCCCATGCGCCCACCCGCCAACAACATCGGCAGGGCGAATTGTTGCAGCGAGCCGATAATCGCCAGCACAAGCTGGAAGAAGATCACCGGCGTCATCAGCGGAATCGTAATAAAGCGGAAGGATTGCAAGGTCGATGCGCCATCCAGAAACGCCGCTTCTTCCAATTCACGCGGGATCCCCTGCAAACCCGCCAGGAAGATGACCATGCCTACCCCGGCTCCCTGCCAAACGGCGATCATGGTGAGCGATTGCAGCGCATAGTCGGTCGTCCACAGAATGGCTGTGCCAGGGCGAAAGATGCTGATGATGGCGTTGACCACGCCGTTGTTGGGGTCGAGCAGCAAGCGCCATGCCCAAACAGCGCCGACCGCGGGAATGATGCTCGGTAGATAGAAGAGTGTGCGGAAAAAACCACGCGCGCGAATGCTCTGGTTTAGGATCAGCGCCAGCGTAAAAGAGAGCGCCAGCCAGATCGGCACGTTGAGCGCGCTCCACAGCAGCGTGCGGCGAAAAGCATAGATCGCCTCCGAGTCTTGAAAGACACGGCTGTAATTGCGCGTGCCAATCCACTTGAAGGCGTTGACATTCAAACCATCATAGTTGGTGAAGGAGGCCAGCAGGCCAACCACCAAGGGGATCACCCCCAACAGGAGAAACCCGATCAGCCAGGGGCTGATCATGGCGTAAAACGCCATCGTTCGGGACGCGCGCCGCCCGCGCGGCCCCCAGAACCTCCGATTTGATTTGGCGGCGTACGCGGATGGGCGTGCTTGAGCGATATTAGCCATCGTGTTCTTTTCTTAAAGTCATCTATGGGGATTGCCAAAGGATGAGGGATGAAGCAGGAGAACGAGTATTCTGCCCTTTATCCTTCATAATTCATCCCTCATCCCTCCAATCAGCTTCCGATCTGGTCGATGCCATCCTGGATGGCGATATTGCTCTCGGCTTCGAGCTTTTGCAGCAGTTCGTCAAAGGTGATTTCGCCTTTGAGCGCCTGCTCATAGAACTGGAGGAAAAGACTGGCGACCACGCCCGGCTCTCCACCCTGCAGATAGGGGTTGAACGTCACGGTGGTGTCGGCAAACTCCATTTCTGCCTCCAACACACTCCATACCTGTGAGCGGTAGGTTCCATCTTTGGGGATGTCAGCGTACATCGATTTGAGCGCAGGCACGCCCCAACCGCTCGCCGCCCGGTTCTTGGCGGGTTCGAGCGCGTTGTACCATTCAAAGACTTTGTAGGCCTCATCAGGGTGTTCGGTCGCGCCGGTGACAATCGAGCCGGTGGCAGTAATCGTCGGGCCGCGTTTTTCGCCTTTCCAAGTGGGCGAAGGCAGCATGATCAGCCGCCCCTCTTCGATCTTCTGCTTCATTTCATCGTTGGCCCAAATCATCAGCCCGCCGCTGAACCAGAAGCCATATTGCACAATCGACAGTTCGCCGTTGGCAAAATCCTGCCCCGGCCAAGAGGGGCTGGGGTTAATGGGGCTGGAGCTGACCTTGCTGGCGGCCATATCATAGTGCCATTTTACAGCTTCACGCGCCGCTTCATTTTCCACCAAATCGAGCTTGGTGAAGTCCTCCGTAAAGAGCGACTGCCCCAGGCCCTCGAGCCAAACCATCCAAATACGTTCTACCCACGGCATGTTGGTATCAAAGCCACGCCGCACCGAGCGATCCCCCTCAAACAGCGAGAGTTCCTCGCCATAGGCTTGCACGTCCGTATAGTCCAACGGCTCCGTCAAACTCGGCTCAGGCAGCCCGACCTCTGCAAAGTGATCCAAATTGACCCAAATCGTGAGATCGGGCGACCAGTCCTTGACCATGCCATAGACATCGCCGCTGCCAATATCCAGCGCGCCGCCGCTTGAGCGATAGTAGTTGTTGGCCGAGGCCAGGTCATCTACCTTGATCGCCTCGCTGACATCAATATAGGATTGTAGATTCAGCGGAACGTTGCGCGCCAGCAAAAGCGGGAACTGTGGCGCTTGCAGGCGGAAAAGGTCCGGTGGCGTCCCTGCGGCCAGTGAAGCGAAATACTTGGTGGCATCCGGCTCAACGCGCGTGATCGTGATCCCTGGGTTGGCTTCCTGGAATTGTTCAATTTCAGGCGGGGTCAGTTCGGCATCGCCCATCATATATTCGAGATTGATTTCGGCTGTGCCACCAGGGGCCGCAGCCGCGGAACTGCCCGTATCCACTGCCGCGCCCGGCTGTGTGGGCGCGCTGGCTGTGCAGGCTACAAGCCATGCACCTGCGGCGGAAACACCCGCCAAACGAATGAACTGCCGGCGGCTCAGGCGACCGCCGCTCTCAAGCTTGTTTTCCACGATGTGCCTTCCTTTGTCCTCAAACTGGTTCGAAAATGTACTGGTTAGAAAGGTAAGTCGCACGACAACTAGACTGTGTTCGCAAAACGGTGGTCCATAAAACCAGGGCGCATACAGGTAGAGTGTAAAGGGCGAAACAGCCACGCCATTGCAAACCGCAACACCATACGACCTGGATAAAACTGGATAAAAGAGGTGCGCCGCCATCAAGCGGCACGATGCGATTGATGAATCACTCTTGCGTTACTGTTTATGCGTTACTATTTTTACATTACTGTTTACGTGAGAGGAGCAACCTAAATTCTAAATGCTTTTGGAGAGCGGGGCAAGTAGCGAAAAATCATTGGGCCTGGCGCACACTGCTCTTGACCCTACCGGCGACAAAGGCTATTCTTCTGACAAAGAAGATGCCAAAGGCACAGCCGCGAAAGGAAATAGGAGATGCCCAGCCCCATCCATATTCACCCGGAGAATCCCAAGCTCTTTGAATTTCGCGGCAAGCCATTGGTGCTGGTCACGGCGACCGAGCATTATGGCGCGGTGATGAACCGGCCCTTCAATTTTGAGAAGTACCTCGCCGATGCGGCTGAAAAGGGCATTACATTAACCCGTCTTTTCATGCTCTTTCGTGAATTGCAGACACCCATCAACCCCTATTCCACCTGCAAGCCGGAGACACCCGATTACATTGCCCCCTTTGCGCGCACAGGACCGGGGCGGGCGCTCGACCATGAGCTAAAATTCGACCTTGACCGGCCCAATCCAGAGTTTTATGCAAGGCTGCACCGCTTTCTCACCCTAGCTTCGGAGTACGGCATCATTGTCGAGGTGGTTCTGTTTAGCAACAGCTATAGCCCTGAGGTCTGGTCACTCAATCCACTCAACACCAAGAACAATGTGAATGACGTAGAAGAAATCGAATGGCCGGACTATTTGAGCCAGCGCCATGCCAAGCTCTTTGCCCACCAATTGGCCCACTTGACGAAGATTGTGACCGAAACAAACCGCTATGACAACGTGATCTACGAGATCTGCAACGAGCCGGGAGGAAATGCCCCTGGCGACAACCGGCCCTCCTGTGATGAAGTCAACAAGTGGCTGACAACGATGATTTCGACAATCCACCAGATCGAGACGGATCTTCCCAACCAGCATCTCATCGCGGGGCAGGAGGCCTTCTCGTATGTCCCCTGGGAACAGTCGTCGGATCATTCGTTCCAGACATTGGGCTATGATATTGTCAACATGCATCCGCTGCCGGAGACGACCTACAACGGCAGAAGCTATAACCTGGGCCAATTTATGTCCAAGCAGCTCGCGCTGCGGGCCTTGCAAGAGTACTGCCTGGCAACCTACGATGAACCCAAGCCGTTGAACCAGGACGAGGACAATATCGCCAGCCAGTATAAAGATGTCGAAGCGTGGACGATCCACCGCAAGCGCGCCTGGGTGACGTTGTTGAGCGGCGCGCATTACGACTACATCGACTTCTCGATCACGATCTATTCGGAGACAGGCACAGCACAGTCGCAGCAGGCGATTCGAGGCTGGATGAAGCACCTTTCCACCTTTATCCACTCGTTTGATTTGGAGCGGGCGCGACCCTTGACCGCTGTGATCGAGCAGACTCCACCCTTCGTCTTAGGGGCAGCGTTTGGAGTTCCAAACGAGGACTTTTGTGTCTACCTGGCGGATGAGCGAGAGCTTCCGGCAGCGCGCGATTTGCCGGATGGGCAAGAGGGGAACCCAGAGGCAGGGTTTCCAATTACAGGAACGGTTGTCCTCAACCTACCGGAAACCACCTATCAGGCGAGTTGCTTTGACCCGAAGAGCGGGCTTTATTCACCCGCAACGACGATCCACGGGGGCCAGCGTACCCGCGTGACCCTGCCTTCGTTCGTCCACGATATCGCGATCCGGTTCAGGAGAGCATTGGCGTAGTGGGGAGCCGCCCAGGGCTAAAGCCGCAGGGCTACAGGACAACGCCCCCTGACGGGAGCACTTTGGGCGCGGGAGGGTGGTCTGGCAAGCCCCGTTTAGGGGGCGTTGTTTCGTAGCCGCGCCCAGAGGGCTCCCGTTTACCGTCCGGCGGCTTCTCGATGCCATCATCCCTGCCGCACAGCCGCCAGACCGGCAAATGTGCTTTCTAGCTGGCGATGGAGCAGCGTAAAGAGGCCAAAGAGCCGGTCATAGAGGGCATAATGCGCCGGGTTTGGTGTGTAGACTTGCGCCACCGGGAAGAAGTCCGGCGCAGGCATGTAACCCTCAAACCAGCCTAATGTTTGGCCTGCGATCAACGCCGCGCCACGCGCCGCTGCATTGCCCGGATCAGCCGCCACATGCACTGGCGCGGCCAGCACATCGGCGAAGATCTGCGCCCAAAGCGGCGATTTCGCTCCACCTCCAACCAACAACAAGGGTCCCGACTGCTCTACAGCCAACGTCTCGCGCAGCGCGCGGTAGGCCAACGCCGTCCCCTCCAGCACAGCCCGCGCCATCTCGCTTGCGCCGCTCTGCGCCGAGAGGCCGATAAAGCAGGCGCGCGCATCCGGCGCATTAAAGGGGGAACGCTCTCCCGCTAAGTAGGGAAGATAGAGCAGACCGTGGCTGCCCGCTGGTGCAGAAGCGGCTAACCGGTTGAGTAGGTCAAAGTCCACCCCGTTCGCCGCCTCCTGCCCCATCACAGAGCAAAACAGACTGCGCAGCCACTCCAGGTTGCCCCCGGCGGTCAGCATGGGCGCGACCTGGATCAGTTGCGTAGGGTCGGGATGGCGCAGTGTGAAGATGCCTTGATCCGGGCGCGGCTCCGCTTGGGTCATTGTGGAAGCCAGCCAGCCGCTTGTACCCAAGTAGCCATAGAGCCGCCCCGGCAGCCCCGCGCCCACCCCCACCGTGGTCGCGCCCAGGTCGCCCACCCCTTGAAAGATGGGCACTCCTTGCGGCAAGCCGGTCAGGTCAGCGGCATCGGCGCTAACCATGCCCACCTGCGCGCCTGCCCGCTGGAGCGTCGGCAGCAATGCTGGATTCAGCCCCAATGTGCGCAGGGTCGCTTCATCCCAGCAATTAGTGCGAAGGGCCAACAGCCCGGTGGTGGCTGCGGTGGTATAGTCGGTGGTTCGTGCGCCACAAAGCCGCCAGGTGACGTAGTCATGCGCGCCCAACAGCAGCGTCTGTGCAGCCGCCAGTTGCGCCGGGGCGTGCTGTGCCAACCAAAGCCACTTGGCAAGCACGCTGGAAGCGGTTTGGGGATTGCCACTGAGCGCGGCTAGCTCTGCTGCGCCAATCTGCTCGTCCAACTGCCGCGCCTCATCCTCGGCGCGGCAATCGGAATAGAGGATCGCTCGCCCCAATGCTCCTTGAGTGCCTAACAAGATCGTGTCCTGCATCTGTCCGCTCAGCGCCACGCCCGCCACAGCCAGCCCCGTGGGTGCTTGCTGCCAGAGCGCAGCCAATGCCTCGCCCGTCGCCCGCCACCATGCCTCCGGCTCCTGCTCCACCCGCTTGCCATCGGTAAAGGTGGGGTATTGAGCATAGCCGGACGCGATGATGCGGCCTTGTGGGTCTACCAGCGCGGCCTTCGTGCCGGTGGTGCCAATGTCGAGTGCGACGAGTACGTTCATGTGGCTTCATTCAGCAATTTTCTCGCCCAGAGCCGCCGGAAGCCCTTTGGGCGCAGAGATGAAAACAGAGCCTACTCAACCGTCTCCGGCGTAATCAGCACGCCGGGGATGGTCATCACATCGCTCTCAGGCATCTTGCCCTCAAGATAGCCGGAGATCACACTGGTCATTTCCTTCGCCATCGTGTCAAAATCCTGGGCGATGGTAGCCTTGAAGCTGCTCCCCTTCTTGATCTCCTCTTGGGCAAAGTCAGTGCCGTCGATGCCCACGACCACAATGCCTTCGCGCCCCGCGGCCTCAATGGCCTGCACCGCGCCCAATGCAGGCTCATCCCATCCGGCCCAGATGCCGGCAATGTCGCCATCGTTAGGATAGGCAGTCAACAAATCTTGGGTCAAGGTGCGGGCAAAGTCCACCGGCCCTGGCACTTCGATATGACGGCTCTCGATCACGGTGATGTCGGGATAGTTGGCGAGCTCAGCAGCCGCGGCCTCGGCGCGTGCGCGCACGCCGGGATGCGGGTCATGGGTAAACAGAATCACATTACCCGCGCCGCCAATCGCCTCGGCGAGATAGTGAGCAGTCTCCTTGCCCAACTGCGCGTTGTCCGAGGTGATGTTGAGTACCACCCCTGGCCCCGTCCCTGCGTCCAGACCAAAGACGGGAATGCCCGCGGCCTGGGCCGATTCCAACCCCTTCGTCATCTGCGCCGGGTCGCCCATGCCAAGCACAATCGCATCCACATCCTGGGTCACGGCATCCTCAATACGACTGACCAGCGCGTTGAAGTCGGCGTTGGTGTCAGTGACACTGACATTCCAGCCCGCTTCGGTCGCATACTGCTCGAACTGGTCGATGACAAACTTGGTGGTAGCGTTTGCCATATAGGGTGTCACCACCGCAATCGTAACCGTGTCGCCTCCGGCTTCTTCTGCCGGTGCCTCGGTTGCAGCCGCCTCGCTTTGGGCCGCGCCGGAATCCGCAGCCGGGGCCACAGCAGGTGCGACACAGGCAGTGAGCAGTAACAGTAGCATCGCGACGATACCAACACGCCACGAATTGCACCAGGAATGACGAAACATCTTTCTTTCTCCTTGTTGATCAACGATAGTTTGCAATGGGCCTGTCATGACTACAGCCTGCGCCGCGCCAGCCCTGAAACCAGCACCGCCAGGACAATGATTGAACCAGTCAATACAGACTGGATATAGGAATTCACGTGGAGCATGTTGAGCCCGTTGCTCATCATGCCCAGCAGCAGCACGCCGGTCAGCGTCCCCGGCACATGCGCCTCCCCCTCACGAAACATGGTCATGCCCAGAAAGACCGCCGCGATGGAGTTCAGCATAAACGGCTCGCCCGCCGTTGGATGCGCCGAAAAGAGCCGGCTGGTCAGCACGATCCCCGCAAGCGCCGCGCCCAACCCTGAGCAGATAAAGGCCAGCAGCCGCAAACGCCGCACATTCAGCCCTGCCAAGTAGGAGGCCTCAGCATTCCCCCCCACCGCATAGAGCTTGCGTCCAAAGGTCGTCTGCTCCAGCACAAACCAGGCGACAATCACCACCGCGGCCAGGATCAAGACCGAATTGGGCACTGGCCCGGTCATCCCTTGCCCGATGGTGCGAAAGCCTTCGGGAAGCCCCGAAAAGAGCGTTGCACCGTCGGTATACCAGAGTGACAGGCCGCGATAAGCCGTCATGGTCGCCAATGTGGCGACAAAGGCCGACAGCCCTGCATAAGCCACTAACACGCCGTTGAGCAGCCCCGCGGCGGCACCAACGCCCAGCGCTACGGCAATGCTCGGCCCCAACCCCGTCTCGCGGATCATCAGATCGGCCGCGACCACGCCGCAAAGACTCGCCAGCGCGCCCACCGACAGATCGAAATCACCCACGACCATGACAATGGTCATCGTCGTCGCCACGATGCCGAGGATCGCTGCCTGCTCCAGGATATTGCGTAAATTGTTAAAGCTTAGGAACGCGTCAGGACGAAGCAGCGAAAAGGTCACCACCATCAGCACCAGGCCAAGAAAAGTGCCATAGCTGCGCAGCCAACCGCCCCAAGGGGTATGCGGCTGTGCATTCTCAAGTGAAGGGATCTCTGGGGATTCTGCGTCGGTGCGTACGGCCATGATGAATCAATGTTCTCTATTTAGGTGATGCAAGGTGTACTGTCGGAGAGGGGTTCTTCTCGCGCTCTAGCTCGTAACAATAGCGCAAAACGGCCTCCTCGTCTACTTCCCCCGCGTTGAGCAAGGCTGTCTGCCGCCCTTCGTGCAGCACCAGCAGCCGGTCTGCCAGTCCTAGCAATTCGGGCAGTTCAGAGGAAACCAGCAGGATGCCTACCCCTTGCGCGGCAAGTTGGCGAATCAACTGGTATAGCTCTTGTTTGGCCCCCACATCAATGCCGCGTGTGGGTTCGTCCAGCATCAGCACTTGGGTTTCACCGGCTAGCCCGCGCGCAAAGACAACCTTCTGCTGGTTGCCGCCCGAAAGCTCTCCTACCAACTGGCGTGGCGACGTGGCGCGCAGGGCCAAACGCCGCCCCAATTCTTCGGTCACAGCCTGCTCGCGCCGCCGGTCCAGCAGCATCCCGGCACGCGCATAACGCGCCAAGTGGCTGAGGGTTACATTCTCGAAGATCGAACGGCGCAGCAAAAGCCCCTGGGTGCGCCGCTCTTCCGGCACCAGCACAAAGCCCGCGGCCACTGCATCTTGTGGTGAGCGAGGATGCAACGTCCCTGCTCCCTGCAACACACACATACCTCCTGTCACGGGGGCCGCGCCATAGAGCATACGCAGCAGTTCAGAGCGACCCGCGCCCACCAGCCCGGCGATCCCCAGCACTTCGCCGCGGTGCAGCGTGAAGGAGACATCGCGCGTATAGCTGCCACTCAACCCTTGCACCGTCAGCAGCGGCTCACCACTGTGCGCCCGGCGCGGCGGAAAGACAGCTTCCACGGTGCGCCCTGTCATCAACTGTACCAACGCCGGTTCGTCCAATTCCTGCGTCGGCTGCGTGGTGACGACGCGGCCATTACGCATCACCGTCACGCGGCCAGTCAGGTCGAAAATCTCCTGGAGCCGGTGCGATACATAGACCACTGTGACACCGCGCTGGGCCAGTGTGCGAATCGCCGTAAAGAGATGCTGGATCTCGCGGTCAGTCAGCGCGGCGGTCGGCTCGTCCAGCACCACCAGTGACGCATCGGCGGCAAAGCCACGCGCCACCGAAATCATGGTCTGCTGTCCGGGGCTCAACTGCGATACCGGCACATCCACAGGCAGTGTCGTTCCCAATTCGGCCAAGAGCGCCGCCGCCTGTCGCCGCAGTGCGCGCCGGTCGATGCTCCCCAACCAACGCTTGGGATAGGGTCGCCCCAAGAAAATATTCTCGGCTGCGTCAAAATAGGGAATGAGGTTTAATTCTTGGTGGACAAAGGCCAATCCCAAGCGTGCGGCATCCTGGGCGCTGTGAAAGGCCACCGGCTGCCCGGCAAGCCGGATCTCGCCGGAGTCCCTGGACACAGCCCCGGCGAGGATTTTGATTAGGGTGGATTTCCCCGCGCCATTCTCGCCGACAAGGCCATGGATCTCCCCGCGGCCCAGGCGCAGCGAAACGTGGTCAACGGCGCGAATGCCGGGAAAATCTTTGGTGATTTCGTGGAGGACAAGCAGATCGTCCTGGCTGTGCATTTTTTCCCTCTGAGGCTATTATTATGCGCAGTATACTCCAGCAACGAGCTACCAACCAACAGGAGCCGATAGATGAGCGCAAACCTACAGAATTGGGCCGGTCATCACACCTTCAGTACGGCCCGCGTCCACCGTCCCCAGACAGTCGAACAACTTCAAGCGTTGGTCAGCCAAAGCAGCAAGCTTAAAGTGCTCGGCTCGCGCCATTCGTTCAACGACATTGCCGACGCGACAGGGGATCTCGTCTCGCTTGACGATCTCGAACCTACGTTTTTGGTTGACCGCGAGCGTCACACCGTGACAGTGAATGGCAGCATCACCTATGGGCAGCTTTGCCAACAGCTTCACGCCGACGGCTATGCCAT
Organism: Caldilineaceae bacterium; assembly: GCA_020846635.1. Lineage (GTDB taxonomy): Bacteria > Chloroflexota > Anaerolineae > Caldilineales > Caldilineaceae > QEUY01. The sequence goes on along the minus strand of JADLDO010000032.1, from coordinate 126,293 downwards.
CCACAACATGGCGTCGCTGCCCCATATCACCGTTGCCGGTGCGATCTCGACGGCGACGCATGGCTCAGGCGACCACAATGGCAACCTTGCCACAGCCGTAGCCGCGTTGGAATTGGTCAAGGCCAATGGCGATCTGGTGCTGCTTGCGCGTGAGCAAAATCGGGAGGAGTTTGAGGGGGCTGTGGTTGGGCTAGGTGCTGTTGGGGCGATCACAAAGGTTACGCTCGACATCGCCCCTGCCTTTGTCATGCAGCAGGAGGTCTATGAAGATCTGCCGGTGGCACAAGTTGAAGCACATTTCGACGAGATTACGTCAAGCGCCTACAGCGTCAGCCTCTTTACCGACTGGCAAAAGGAACGGGTGAATCAACTCTGGCTCAAGCGTCATCTCACCAATGGCGCGGCGTTGGCTGTGGCCCCCACGCTTTTTGAGGCGATCCACGCGCCCGCCCCTCGCCATCCTGTTACGGCGCTGCCTGCCGCCCCATGTACAGAGCAAATGGGCGTCGTTGGCCCCTGGCATGAGCGGCTGCCCCACTTCCGCGTGGATCACACGCCCGCCAGCGGTGACGAGTTGCAGACGGAATACTTTGTGCCGCGCCAACATGCCGTGGAGGCCATGCGCGCCGTTATACGCATCCTCAGTTCGCAAGGGCCAATTGAATCACTGCTCTGGATTTCAGAGGTACGTACCGTCGCCGCCGACAGTCTGTGGATGAGCCCAAGCTACCAGCGCGATTCTGTCGGCATCCACTTTTCATGGCGCAAAAATTGGGCGGTGGTGCAGAAATTGCTGCCCACAATCGAGGAAGCATTCGCCCCCTTCCAGGCCCGTCCCCATTGGGGCAAGCTCTTTACGATGTCACCCGTCCACCTGCAATCGCTCTATCCGAAGCTGCCGGAGTTCCGCGAGTTGCTGCACGCCTATGATCCGCAAGGCAAGTTCCGCAATCCTTATGTGGACAAATATATCTTTGGCACAGAGGTGTAGTGCAGAGGTGCAGCCCAATGCAATGAGGGGAAGGTCGTTATGACCTTCCCCTGTCAATCTAACCCATCGCCCGCTTGCGCTTATAGGGTGACTGCGTCCCCACGCACTGTACTCTCATGGGGTCTATTCTCATGGTGTTGGTTGAAATCCGGCGTGATCTCATCTTCACCACGCTGGTCGAGCAAGGCGACCACGCGCCGGTTTTCCATCGAAATGTTGGTATCAGCCAGGATGGCCGCGGCAATCTCAGGCATACCTACCGGCAAATTGGCGAGTTCATCGGGACTCATCTCCTCGAAAATGCGAATCACATCGACTTGGTTGATGTAGTCCGCATAGGTCTCTATCTGCTCTGGTGTCAAAATCGTTTCAAGCAGCGACTCATAACGCCGGTAGCCATCCAGTATTTCCGCATCCCGTACGGAGGATAGATTGACTAAGGCATCATACAAAGCACCCATAGCTCTCGCTCCTTTCATCTCCGGGTCGTGTTCAGGCGACACGCTGATGCTGCCGCGTTGCATACACTCTACGCCACAGGGCGAGCCTTGACCATAGGCCAATGTATGTGAGGGGAATATAGAGGATGGTATGTTTCCAGTGAAAGGCTGCAAATGGTATGCTTGTGCGGCCTACCTTTTTGATTTGAGTTGCCCCATGTCACGCGACTAGATTTCGGGAGAAATTCCCTATGCAACCCAACATACTCTGGATCTGTACTGACCAGCAACGCTGGGACACCATCCGCAGCCTGGGCAATTCGCACATTCGCACGCCCAACATTGACCGGCTGGTGGAAAGCGGCGTGGCCTTTACCCATGCCTACTGTCAAAGCCCCATCTGCACCCCCAGCCGCGCCAGTTTTCTAACAGGCAAATATGCCAGCACTGTCCACGGCTCGATGAATGGCAACGACTATTGGGATGAAGCCGCGCCGCTTGTCACCAAGCTGCTCAAGGATGGCGGCTATGATTGCGGGCTGGCGGGCAAATTTCACTTGGCAGGTGCGGCCTATCGCATCGAACCGCGCCCCCAAGATGACGGCTATCGTGTCTTTCATTGGAGCCATGACCCCAACGACCGCTGGCCCACGGGTCACGCCTATGGCGATTGGATGCGCAGCCAGGGGCATGATCTGACCGCGCTTCACAAGCGCCCCGAAGGGATTCCCGCCGAACTGCACCAGACGACCTGGTGTGCCGACCGCGCCATTGACTTTATGCGCGAAGCACATGATGGCCCGTGGCTGATGAGCGTCAATATCTTCGACCCCCATGCGCCCTTTAACCCGCCCAAAGAGTACCTCGACCGCTATGACCCCGCGACTCTGCCCGGCCCTTATTTTCGTGACAGCGACCTTGCTGCCCAGGCCAAGTTAGCCGGAGTTGACTTCCAGAACCCCGCGCGCCACCCTGATGAGTTCGACGCCCGCCGGATTCAAGCCGCCTACTATGCCATGATCGAGTTGATCGACGACAATGTAGGGCGCATGCTAGATGCGCTGGAGGCGACCGGGCAGCGAGAAAATACCGTGGTCATCTTTATGAGTGATCACGGCGAAACGCTGGGGGATCATGGTCTGCTGCTCAAGGGCAATCGTTTCTATGAAGGTTTGGTACGCGTGCCGTTGATCTTCTCTTGGCCTGGTCACTTCCCTGCGGGGCTGGTCAGTGATGCACTGGTTGAGCTAACCGACATTGCCCCGACCCTCTTGGAGCTAGCCGGGCTGCCGCCGATTGACGAGCCGGCAGGGCGATCGCTGCTGCCCATCCTCAGCGGGCAAGCCGATCCCCATCACCATCGCGAAGCGGTGCGTTGTGAATACTACCGCGCGCTCAACCCGGAAGGGCCGGGGCGCGAACAAGGCGACTTTCACATTCACTTCGGCACGATGTACCGCGCGCGCCGCTACAAGCTCTGTGTCTACCACGGTCATCCCCACGGCGAGCTGTTCGACCTGGAGAACGATCCGCATGAGTTCAACAATCTTTGGGACGATCCAGCCCACGCAGCCATCCGCTTTGACCTGCTTAAAGCCAGCTTTGATGCGCTCGCCCACGCTATCGATCTAGGGCCAAAACAGGTAGTTGCCTTCTAATTCCCCAGAGGAGAAATGTGATGTTGCGTAGGAAGATAGTTCTGTTTGCCCTGCTGATACTTCCCACACTTTTGGCCGCGTGTACGGTCACACTGCCGGAGGTGCAAGACAACCGCGACACCCTCTTTCAAGCCTCGACCCTCAGTTCGCTCAACGTGGGCAACTTTGAGGGCGACGTGACGATGGCAGAACTCAAGCGCCACGGTGATTTTGGGCTGGGCACCTACAACATGCTCGACGGTGAAATGGTCGTGCTGGACGGCGAGATCTATCAAATGCGCGACGACGGCATCGCCTCTCTTGCTGATGAGAGTACGCAAACGCCCTTTGCTGCCGTCACCTTTTTCGAAGCGGATCAGAGCCTCTCGGTGAACGAGCCATTAGATTGCACCCAGCTACAAGCGCACCTCGATCACGAATTGCCCACGCTGGACGCGCCTTATGCCATCAAGGTCAGCGGCGAGTTCGCCTCTCTCAAAGTGCGCGCACCCCACAAACAGAGCCCGCCCTATCCAACGCTCGCTGATGCCCTGGTCGATCAGGCAATCTTTGAGTCGCAGAACATCAGCGGCACGATGGTCGGCTTTCGGCTGCCCGACTACATGGCGGGGGCCAATTCCGCGGGGTATCACTTCCACTTTTTGCGTGGCGACCAGCAGTCCGGTGGTCATGTGCTGGAGTGCCAGACAAGCGCGCTGACGGTCGAGATCGACACGATTGACGAGATTCGTATGGATATCATGCCGGGCTCGATAGCGCAGTAGCCGGCCTTATCCGATTTCCAGTCAATGAATCCACCGAAATGGAAACAGCCATGACCACACCCCTGGCTCTGCCCGCCGACTTTAACCCCGACACGCTGATGCTTGCCCGCACGACCGAGTATGGCCTCTTTCATGAGACGCGACGGGCGGCGCGGCTTGCTGCACAGTTGTTGGCAAACGGCAGCCGCGAGGATTGCGACTTAGCGGAGCGCATCCTACGTGAGCTGCTCAACTACCAGGAGCGCGACCCACGCGACCCGCACTTGGGCAACTTCTATTGGATGCGTGAGGACAGCCATGTGGAGGATCTCAACGCCGTTGAATTCGTGCTGGAGGCGTTGATTCCCATGATCATTCGCCACGGCGAACGGCTTTCGCCTGAGACGCGCGCGTGGGTGCTGGAGAGTATTCGTCTGGGGCTGGCGGCGATAGAACGGTTGGATGTATCGGTAGCTTACACCAATATCACTGGCCTCGACGTGGTCAATTCGTGCTTGGGTGGCGAAGCGCTCGGTGACGCGGCCATTGCCGCGCGGGGCTATCGCAAACTGGCAGCTTGGATTGAGCAGATCAACCGCTCAGGCCATCCCCTGGAGTACAACAGCCCGACCTACACGGCGGTAACGATCCGCGCACTGAAGGTCTTGACCGACCTGGTGCAGGACGAGCGCACGAAACAGGCAGCACAGGCATTGGCGGCGCGGCTGGCGTTGAGCGTGGCCCTGCACATTCATGCGGCTACGGGACGCTGGGCGGGACCGCATGGACGCGCCTATCAGCCTTCAGTGGTCTGCGAGACGCCGCCAGAGGTGGAAATGGTGCGCGCCTGGATCGCAGATGGCACAGTCCCCGCCTGGGTGGGCGATGGGCTGGACGCGCAGGGTGATGGGCTAACCGTCGTAGAGACAGCGGAACGTGCGCATGGGCTGGTGATTTCAACCCATCTCGCACCGGAGTATGCGCTCGGCGTGGCAAGCCGCAGCTTCCACCCCCAGGCAAATGTCTGTATGCTCCATTATGTGCGACCTGGCGCGGAACGGCCCGGTGTGCTCTACACACGCTATATTCTCGATGACAAATGGTTTGGTGACGCCTATCACGCCACCGACCGCACCAAGACGCGCAACTTGCCCGACGAAGGGGAGTTCTGTGCGGTGCATCAGGGCGCACGCGCCATTGGTATCTACAGCTTGACAGGACGCAACCAATTTCACAGCGCCAAAGCCGCCTTGATCTGGACACAGGTCAGCCACATCGACGAGATCCGGGTAGGGGATCAACGCATTGAGGCCCTACCGACCGAAATTCCGGCGGGTGTGCCGGTTGTGGTTGCCAGCGGCGAGGTCTATGTGGCGTTACGCCCGCTGCTGCGCTCGGCGTTGGGCAAGGAGGCACCCGCGCGGCTGGTCGAGCGCGCCGGGGATCTGGTGCTGGAGTTGTTCAACTATCAAGGGCCGGAAAAGCGCTTTTGGGAACTGAACTGGCCCGGTGCCTTTTTTCAAGGGCGGCCCTTCTGTGCCTTCTATCTGGAGGTTGCCCCGCGCACAGCCTACGCCAGCACAGCAAACTTTGCCCAAGCGCTCGCCAGCGGCAAGATCAACGAAGCATTGGCCGCGCCCTATACCTATCAAGGCGAAGGTGAGCGGCAATACACGGTGTCGTATGCGCGTGACGGGCAAGAACTGGGGATCACGATGGACGTAATGACAGGCAAAACGCTGCGTCGTTGGACTCAGCCGAGCCAGGAACCTGCCGGTGACGCGCTGCCGATGCTGGAGAGCGCCATTGCGCGCCAGTCCGCCGGTGGCGAGGTGACGGTGGGTGAAGCCAGCGTGCGCTGTAGCCACGGGCCGGTGTGGCTCTTTGCCAATGCAAAGAAGCGACGCTGGGTGGCGGGCTATTTGGGTCTTGCCCCGGCGACTCTGGAATTCACCACACCTGAAGGCAGCAAAACGGTTGACCTCCCTGGAGCCGCGACTGTCGTATGGCAAAATGAGATCATCTCGCACTGAGAAATCCCCTCCCTCTCCCCGCGCTCGCCTGGTATGATTTGGCCGAAGCCGGAGAGTACATTTTCCAGCACCGGCAAGAGCCGGTTGACGCGCCGGGCGCGGATCACCCAATCCCACATCGGCTCCAGCTTTTTCCAGCCCCCGGCATAGGCGATATGGCGCAGTTTGCCCAGCGCGGTGGGCTTTGTCGATGCGCCCTGCCAAATCGATCCCCAGCGATAGAAGTCTCGATAGGCCCGCCAATAGCCTTGCTCCAGTGCCTTCGGCGTGAGCAGTGCCGGGCGGTAGACCACGTGGCGCGTGTCAAAACGATCCCACTCATAGGTGGTAATACGTCCTTCGGCCTGCATACGCGCATAGAGCGCGGTGCCGGGATAGGGTGTCAGAATGTGGAAGGTGGCGGTTTCGATGCCCTGATCGATTGCCCAGGCAACCGTTCGGTCAAAAACGCTCTCGTCGTCATGATCCATGCCAAAGACAAAACTGCCGTTGACCATCACGCCCAGATCGTGCAGCCTGCGCACAGCCGCGCTATAATCGCGGTCGAGGTTCTGATATTTGCGCTGCTCCTTCAGGCTTTGCGGGTTGAGCGTTTCAAAGCCGACAAAGAGGCTGCGCAGCCCTGCCGCCACAGCCTTTTCGAGCAGCCCCGGCTTGAGTACTGACTGCACTGTGCCCGCAGCCTGCCAGAGACGTCCCATCCCTACCATGCCATCAAAGAGCGCGCCCGCAAAGCGCGCATCGCCAAAGAGATGGTCATCGAGAAAATAGAGATGATGGCCCGGCAGCCGGTCAATTTCGGCCAATGCATCATCCACGGTTTGCGTGTAGAAGCTCTTGCCCCCCTCGAAGAATGCCTCCTTATAACAGAAGTCACAGACATGGGGGCAGCCGCGCGAGACGACAATGGAGTTTGGCACCAGATAGAGATGGCGCTTGATCAGGTCGCGACGAATCGGTGGCAAGCCTACCAGCGTTCGCACCGTCGAGCGGTAGCGCTTGCCCGGTCGTCCAGCGCGCAGATCCGCCAGGAAGATCGGCCATGTCTCTTCACCCGGCCCGATAAAGATCGTATCCGCATGGGCGGCGGCTTCTTCGGGCAGCGACGTTACATGCAGCCCGCCCAGCGCCACATGCGCGCCACGCGCTCGATAGAGATCGGCCAGTTGATAGGCCCGGTAAGCCGACGTAATATAGACCTGGATGACAACCAGATCCGGCTCATCGTTCAGGTCTAATTCTTCCACATGCTCATCCTGGATCACCACCTCGTCGTCGGGGTTCAGATAAGCAGCCAGCGTCGCCAGCCCCAGAGGTGGGAAAAGCGAGTATTTGATGGGCCGAAAAAAAGGACTTTTGGCCTCAGTCAGTGCAGGAAGAATCATTTTGACTTTCATGGCAATTGTTCCTCTCTAAATCGCGTGAGTAGGATGAACCGCCCAGGGCTAAAGCCGCAGGGCTAGCAAACAACGCCCCCTAAACGGGGTTATAGGGTATGCCTATCCTGGTCAAGCCCCGTTCAGGGGGCGTCGTTTCGTAGCCGGATGGTTTTAACCTCCGGCGGTCTGGGCTCTACCCAACTGTAGAGGAACCGGCCCCGCTCCGCCACCGTTCAGGTGCGTATCACGGCGCACTTGAGTGCTTGACAGATGCGTGGGCCAGATGACAAGGTGTGAAATATGCTCAAAACACTCGTAGTAGAGGACAATCTGCGGCTGCAAACGGGATTGAAAACAGGGCTGGCAGGGACGGGAGCAGTGCAGGTCATGGGCGCGGTGGCGCGTGGCGAAGATGCGCTGGAGTTCTGCCTGGCCTTTGGGCCGGTGGAGGTCATTTTGATGGATGTAGCGCTCGCCGGGGAGATAGATGGCATCAACGCCGCCGTCGCCATCCGCCGCGAGTATCCACGCCAGCCCGTTGTCTTCTATTCGATTCAGGACGACGACGCCTACTATCGCGCCTTTCGCGGATCGGGCATCTTGAGCCACTATGCTTATGTGCGTAAGTCCAACTACCTGCTGCCGGAGATGATTGTGCCGCTGCTGCGTGACGCTGTGATGGGACGCAGCTTCGTCGATCCCGATGTCGAGGCGCGCATCCAGGAGGTGCGCCAGCGCGATGAGCAGGACCCGATGAGCTTGCTGGAGCCCAACGAACAGACAGTAGCGCGCCTGCTGGCACAGGGGCTGACCAACGAGCAGATTGCGGCTCGTCTCGGCTTTCGCGACAAACGCACCATCAGCCGTACCAACGGCGAAATCTACGCAGCCTGGGGGTTAGCCGACTCCACTACCGACGAAAAAACGGCGCGCACGCGTGCCGCCATCATTGTTCATACGGGACGGCTGACCCGCTGGGACCCGGAGGATGGTAGCGCGTATGTGCTCAACGCGCGCGGCGAATGGGAGAGACGCCCCACATGACCGGACACTTTTGGCTCGATTGGGCCATCCTCGCCGTTTCGCTCTTTAACACGATCCTGCTGCTCTGGCTGGGGCTGACCGTTTTGCTCAATGCCGACCGTCGTCATTGGGGTGTCTGGTTGATGGGGGGCGGACTGTTGGCGGGTGCGCTCTTTTTCATCAGCCACAGTGCCATTCTCGGCCAAGAACTGGCGCTGAACCTCGTTGGACTCAACTTCTGGTGGCGCGCCGGCTGGTTCCCTGTGACCGTCTCACCCTTTGCCTGGTATGTAGCGGTGCTGTGGCTTGGCGGCTTTTGGAGCGCGCCGCGCACCAGCCTCGCCACTCGCCACCAGCGTTGGCTTTGGCTCATGTCGCTGTGGCTGGCAGGGCTGATCACGCTGATGCTGCTCGCCAACCCCATCCCGGCCTATGACCAACTGGTGCAGTTGGACTTGGGCGGGACGCTGGCGGTACGCAACATTCCGCTCTTATTTTTGCTTTTCCCGCTGTGGATGGTCGCCTGTATCCTCCTCTCGATTGACGTGCTGCTCCGGCCCGCGCAGGCGGAACACCCCAACACTGCCGAGGCGCGACGGCGCGCGCGGCCCTGGCTCTTTGGCACAGCGGGCGCGCTGCTGGCGGTGAGCCTGCTGGTGGCGTACTTTGTTGTCAGCATTGTCGCCACCGTTGCCGAGGGCAGGCTGCCCGCGATTCAACTGCAAACGGTGGCGCTCTATGACCTGGCGCTTTCGCTCTTGATTGCGCTTTCTGCCCTCTTGTTGGGCCAAGCCATCGTCTCCTATGAGATCTTCACCGGCAAGGTGCTGCCGCGGCGCAGCTTTGTGCGTCACTGGCGCAACGCCATCATCCTTGCCGGTGGCTACGCTACCGTCGTTGGCTGGAGCCTGGTCGTGCATCTGCGCCCGATCTACAGCCTGCTGCTGGCGACGCTGCTGATGGCACTCTTTTATGCGCTCTACAGTTGGCGCTCATTCTGGGAACAAGAGCAGTTTGTGGCGCGGCTGCGTCCCTTTGTGCAAAGCCAGGGGAAGATATCCGACCCGATGAACGCGGCTTCGTCTGCGGGCGATCTCCTCGCGGCCCTCTGTCGTGATCTGCTGGGAACCGAGCAGGCACAGTTGATCCCGCTGGGCAGCATGGCGACGCTGGCAGGTCCGGCGCTCCTCTATCCTTCCTCATCCAGCGCGCCCCACCTTCGCCCGCCGCGCGATCTCGATGCGCGCATGATGCCGCTGGACGCGGCGCGCTATGACCCCTACTGCTGGGCCATCTCGCTCTGGGGTGAACGGGGCATAACCGGCGCGCTGCTGATCGGCGCAAAGCAGGATGGAGGGCTCTATAGCCAGGAGGAGATGGAGACAGCACAGGCAACCGGCGAGCGCATTGTGCAACTGCTGGCAGGTGAGCAGATGGTACGGCGGCTGATGGCGCTTCAACGCCAGCGCACCACCGAACAACGGGTGATGGACCTGCGGGCGCGGCGCCTGTTGCATGATGAAATCCTGCCCACGCTGCACCTGACGCTCTTGCAGTTGGGAGGCACAGTTCCACAGCAGCCAGTCGTGCAAGAGGCAATGCACACCCTCGGCGAAGCGCACCGGCAGATCGCCGCGCTCCTGACCCAGACACAACCCGCACCCACCCGCACCCCCGACCCCTGCGAATTGGTCGCCGGGCTGCGCGCCCTGATAGACGCGGAGTTTGCCCACCACTTTGAGCAAATTCAATGGCGCGATGCGGAATCGATGCCGCCGACCGTGTATGTTGATGCGGTCGCGGGTGAGGTCATTTTGGGTGCAGCCCGCGAGGTCATCCGCAATGCTGCCTTTCATGGCCGCGGCGGCAAGCCAGATCGCCCACTTCGCGTTGAAATCGGGCTGTACGTGCAGAAGGGAGAGATTACGCTTTCGATCCAGGACAACGGTGTGGGCATGGACGCGGGTGCGGCGGGTGCAGCGTCCGGCGGCAGCGGCAGCGGCAGTGGGCTGGCCCTGCACAGTACACTGCTGGCAATGGTGGGTGGGTATTTGACGGTGGAGGCGGCGGCAGAGGGTGGTACGGTGGCAAGGATCGCGGTAGAAACTGTATAGCAAAACGCTAGAGAGGCGAACATCAATGCTGAATCCAAAACTCAAACCGTTCAGTCTGTTGGTGGGCGAATGGAACACGATTGGGGTGCATCCTCTGATCCCAGGCACGGTCTTGCATGGTCATGTCTCTTTTAAGTGGATCGAGGATGGAGCCTTCCTGCTCATGCATTCGGAAGTAGAGGAGGAAGGTATTCCCAGCGGCATTGCCGTCTTCGGCTGTGATGACGCATCGGACGTAGCTTCCATGCTCTATTTTGACGAGCGCGGCGTCTCTAGAATCTATGAAACCACGCTCAATGGCAACGTCTGGCAATTCTGGAGAAACGCCCCTGGTTTTTCGCAACGCGCAACCGGTATCTTTACAGACGAGAACAATACCATCCAAGTCATCGGGGAGCTGTCAAGAGATGATGCGAATTGGGCAAGAGACCTTGAACAAACGTATACGCGGGTCAAGTAGAAGGCCGGTGTGTCCGCGATTTAACCAATCTTTTGGAGATAGGTGATTTCTTCGGGTTCAGCCAGCAACCCAGAGGTCTTTTCATCGAAGGCGAGCGCATGGGGCGATTCCAGGTGTCGCTCTATGTCTTCCAGGCTTTCCCAACTTTCGTAAAAGATGAAAACGATTGGGTCGCCGGTGGATTGATACAAATCGTACTGGAGGCAGCCCTGGTCGGCACGCGAAGGCGCAACCAGCGCCAAACACGCTTGCTTAACCGCTTCCACACATTCCGGCTTGGCTTTGACCTGCGCCATGATTATTTTCCTTGTTTCCAATGTTGAAAGGTCTCAGGTGACATCATAGAATGGAATATAATAGACCTGAGAAATTAGACAGTGGCACCCACAAGCGCTTGCAGACACTGTCCGTAACGTTCACCGTTTTCGTGTCCAATTTCCAGGATCTGTACAATTGCTGCAATCTCTCTATACCGGAGCCTTGATAGGCTTAATTCCTGGGGACTTTAGGGTGCTTCTTGTGAAGAGAGTTCTCGGTCGGCTTGCTCAATGAGACTTCGAATGTGAGATATGTCTCCAGCAAACGGCGCACTCTCTGCCAACTCCTGTTGTTTAGCCGCATCAAATTCCAGTGATGAAACAAACCTCTGAGCAATCTCCATCAAGGCAGGATCTGGATTCGTAATGTCTACTTGGTAGACAACTTTGCCCAAAGCTATCCAAATCGAAGCATTGAGAGCATCTTCACCCTCAATTGATTCGAGAAGAAGGTCATCAATCGCTGGACTATGCTCACCAGGAAATGGGATGAGTGCAAGACTATAATCCTCTGTCCAACCTTCTCCTATCCGATCCTTATAGCTAAGCTCCCGCATGGTCATCACCCAATCTTCCAGTGTTTCACCGGGTGGAAGAGTGTAGGAACGTATCCGTAGAGAGATGGCCTTGCCGTTAGCGTCTCCTGTTGGGTAAAGCTTAACCTCGTGCCCCACGGTATAGAGTGTCTTTTCGCCTGCGGGGTCAACGCTGTAACCCTCCGGCACATCCTGTACTTGTGCAAGTAAACTTTCAAAGTCTGGGACATCCACCTGCCAGTCTGCCGGGTAATCAAAGGAAACTCCCCAATACTCATGTGAGTATGGAAGCCACTCCTGCGACACTGGAGCTTCCTGGGCCACTTGTGCTCCCTCTGCATGTACGTTCGGTACATCAACATCAGAGCCTGTTTGCTCTCTCGTTTGGGGGGCTTGTCCTTGAGCCTTTACAAATAGAGGTTGGCCCGTACTGACAAACAATAAGAACAAAAACGTAATACTGCCAAAGAAAAATCTTGGGGGATCATGTAACTCTCCTCTAGCTTAGTGTTGTGTATTGCAAATCGGAATATTCATCGAGCGCTTGAGACCTTGCAGTGTAGAGTTTGACAATTCAAGCTGTGCAGAGTGCGTACTTCATGGTAGCGCGCTATAGAAAATCCTGTGGCTGACGCCTCAGCTAGGTAGCCTCCTCTCAATCTTCAAGAGCCAGCCTGCATAAGGACCAGATAGACGACTATTGCGAGCATAGATGGCAGTGTGCAGTATATGAGATTAGTAGGTGGTATGATTTTTGAGGCAAAAACACGAAGTGGAGATGTAGAAGAAACACCGTCGTGTAGGGAGCAAGCTTTGTCTGCATAGGCAAGGCTTATGTAGGCGCAGTTAAAGCCAAACCAAGTTCGGGGGATCACAAAGTTTTCCTATCTATAGTTTCTCATCAAGTGACAAGCAAATATTAACTGGCCCTGTTCCATTACTAACAACTTGCAAGCTGTATTAATGACTCATGCGGTAATCACTGGTACAAGGCTGTGGCACTACAAAATTACGATAAAAACGAGTGTATGTCAATAGTTTTTGTGCATAAGCGAAAAACTGACAGTAAATATCGCAGAGGTGCGGGATAATTACTCAATTTCTGTCCGGCTGGCGCGCGGCGTGATGGGGGTGCTGCAAGAAGCGGTTTCAGCCGGAGAAATCGAGCATATCAAGCAGGAATTGCCTACCGAATATGACAAGCTCTTCCAACGCCTATCGAACGGCTAGGCCTGTTGTAGCAGACGGGTATCCTGAGAGACAGAAATAGAATTGAGGTACGCATCTGCCGCGTTCGGCAGATGCGTCGATCATAACCGCACCCAGAAGCCGGAGCAACGCGCGCGTGGCAAAACTAAAGCTTGACCTCCACGACATTTACAACAAAGGTCGCAAAATTGATGACGAATTAAACCGGATTGTCCAGGAGGCAATGGACAAGCGCATTGAGTTGGTAGAGATTATCCCCGGCAAGGGCAGCGGGCAGCTTAAAAAGCATGTGCTGCGTTTCCTCAACCAGTCCCACATCAAGGCGCTTTACCACCGCGTGGAAAAAGATGACCGCAACTTCGGGCGCATCTTTGTCCATTTTCGCCATTAGGCCCTTTTGCCACTAGACCCCCAACGCAACCCCTTCACGTTCCAGAACGCGCATCATCTGATTGATCAGAAACTCGACATGCGCCAGGACGGCAGGGCTGGGCGTCATCGTCAGTGGGCGCACGTTCGCGGTGCTGAAAATGCCGCGACGAATTAGCAGGCGCTTCTCGACCTGTAAGAACAACTCAAAATCCTGCAACGTAAAGTTCATCATAGGCAGCAGCGCGGCAAAAAGGTCATAGGCGCGCTCGTCGTCACCCGCCTTGCGCGCCCGATAGACCCGATCCAGCAGGTCACAGTAGGGCACGCCGGGCATAATGCCCACGATGCCGGCAGGAATCGCTTCGAGCATATAATAGCCACCCCAGCCTTCGAGAATCCCCACCTTGCCGCCCACCTTGTCTTGGATACGCACCAGCTTGTCCAGGATCAGCGGCTCCTCCAGCTTGGCATAGAGGAAGTTGGGATGCTGCCTGTGCATCTGCTCGATAAAACCGGCGTCGATGGTGGCTTTGCCCGGTGCAAAGTCCTGGATCAGCACAGGGATGGAGACGGCATCGGCAATCGTGCCACAGTAGCGCAGCAGGTCGGCATCGCTGGTGCCAAACTGGCGCGGAATAGCAAAGCTGATGACATCCGCGCCCATGGCCTCATAGCGACGGGCAAGCGTGGCGGCGACCTGGCTCGAACCGTGGTTGGCCTGGGCAATTACGGGGATGCGCTGCTGGGCAGCCTCAATGGCGATGCCGATCACCTGTTCCCGCTCGGCTTCTGACAGCTTATAGAACTCGCTGGCATAGGCGGGCAGGCACAACGCAGCCATCTGGCGGTTGCAGACGAACTCCACGCATCTACGCAGCGAATTCTCGTCAATAGATTCGTCATCTTGAAAAGGGATGGGGATTACCGGAACGACACCGTTGATGTTGGTTGCGCGATGCAACTGTTCAGCCATCATTGAAGCTCCTCTGTCATGGGTCAAAGTCATCTCATTCAAGGGATTATGTAAGGTCAAGGGACGCAATTCTGTCTAACCTGTCAAAAAATGACCAAATTGTAAGGTGAATGTGATTGACAGATTGCGCTCAATTGAATACTGTTATATCTTGTGTAGCAGCGATAAAAAAAGTGTGGTGCTGGGCCAGACTTACAGAACATGCGAAACGATTACCTCGTTACCTGTCATTCCCCTAAAGGTAAGACGCATGATTCACAAGAAATATGACATTTTACATGCCATAAAATCACGCAGCAGCGTATCGATGCGTGAGAGTTATCTCGAAGCTTTTGGCTCCACTAGGGTAGTTTTGGGTGTGATTTCATAGTTGCACCATTGTAACCTAATGAGGCATAGCGCGAGATAACTGACCCCTTATAAGTCCAGATTTTGATATTCAGCTAAATTACCCCTTGAAATAGACTCGACATTTGTGGATTGTAGATGCCGACGTGCTGTGCGATCAACGTGCGTGCCATAGAATTTTCTATGGCGATCCTTTAGTGGACGATTGGAATCTGGCAAAATGCAGAACATTAAGATCCTTCTGATCACCGACCACTACGAACTTGCCAAAACATGGGTACCGGGTCTTAGTCAGTTAAGAGCGCGGGTCTCGACAGTTTCGTATAATGTCTTGCCGGATCGTCATGACATGAGTCAATATGATCTGATCATTATCGATACCTATACAACAAATTTTGACGTTGTTCCCCTCTGTCGTGACATCCGCACTCATTTCCAGAAGATCGTTTTGGTCCTCACCTATGACCACGACGAACGGTTGCACCTGCTGCTCTATGACGCGGGGGTTGACGAGTCCATTGTGAAGCCACTGGGCGTGCCCTTCTTCTTAGCCAAAGTCTCGGCATGGCTGCGCCGGATTGAGCACCATGTACGGGGCGATGAGCAACTGCGAACCGCGCATTTTTCGCTTGAGCCAAACCGCAAACGACTTATTACAGCCAAAGGCGAAGCGCTGCGTCTTTCCACCCTGGAGTGCAGGTTGTTGAGCCTGCTGATGACCAACCAGGGATATACCCTTGAGACTGACCTGATCATCGCCAGAATCTGGTCGAGTTATGGCACAGGTGACAAAGATCTGCTAAAGAATCTGATCTACCGCTTACGTCGCAAGATTGAGCCGGAACCGGCTTCACCACAGTTTATCCATACGGTGAATGGTCAGGGCTACATGTTCCGCGCAGAGTAACGTCACGCACCCTCTTGTCCATACCTGCGTATCAGGGCTATCCCTTCTTATCGTGGGATAGCCCTGCAATTCCCCTCTCGTTCTTCCCACATCATCCAAAACACCAGAATTTTCTCTCCTCTCCCACCGCGGTTTTGCGCGAGAAATCCTCTTAATACCCTACCTGCGACTGAAACTTCCAACCTGCGACTAGGGGCGACCAAAACTAATACCAATTTTGAGACCACTCCTCGATATACTGTGAGCGACCTCACAACTCGATAGTATCCACAAACGGAGTCGCTCCTTTTCCCATGCAAGAATGGTACGTCATCTATACCAAGCCCAACAAAGAGCCGCTGGTCAACAGCCAGTTGGAAGAAAAAGATCTGGAAGTTTTCTTTCCAGTTCTCCAGTTTGATCGCGGATACCGGCGAGGGTTGGGCATCGAGCCCTTCTTTCCAAGCTACTTGTTTGTCAAAGTCGATCTGAGCGCGCCCAAAGCCAACAACATACGGTGGCTGCCCGGTGTAAGAACCATTGTCGAGATTGACGGTCAACCAGCCACCGTCCCAGAGACAATTATCGAGGGCCTGCGCCAACGCCTGGAACCTATGACACGACGGGTCATGCGCAAAAGCGAGTGGCTCTTTCAACCCGGCCAGAAGGTATCAATCACGGCTGGCCCCTTCAAAGGGTTTGAGGCTGTCTTTCAAAAAGGGCTCAGTGGCGAACAACGTGTCCAGGTCTTGCTGGAGTTTCTTGGCTCGTCAATCCGCACCAACGTCAACGTAGAACATCTCAGGGCGTCTTCTTAAGTACTTTAGGTTCGTTCCGGTTCATCTTCACAAAACAGCATCCATAGGACCCTTGTTGCTTGCGTCGCAAAAGCGCGCAGCTACGGCGGAGCTTGCCTGGGGCTCTTCATCGCATGTTTGCAGCTATCTCCCTCTATCTCCAGCGCCAGGCGAGCAATCTCTGGCGCTATTGTCTTGAACAACTGCTCTTTGCCCTGGTTGGGTGGGTTCCATCCATCATCGGCATTGGGCTGCGCGCTTTGCTCTACAGGCTGATCCTGCGCATGGAGGGCATGGCTGCCATTGAGAATGGCGTGCGCCTGCGCTTTGCCAGCCATATCCGCCTCGGACGCGGTGTCTATCTAGACCAGGGTGTATACCTCCACGCTTGTCCAAAGGGTATCTCCATCGGTGACAACAGCTACGTCATGCATGGCTCTGTGCTGCATGTCTACAACTTTCGCAACCTGCCCCACGCCTTTATCCGCATCGGTCGCGACAGCTTAATTGGCGAATACAACGTGCTGCGCGGCCAGGGTGGAATCACCATCGGCGACCGGGTCTATACATCGCCTTTGGTGCAGCTTCTCGCAGTCAACCATGTCTATTCCAATCCCAACATCCCCATGATCGAACAAGGCATTACGGGTGAAGGGATCGTGGTCGAAGACGACGTATGGATCGGAGCGGGCGCAATCCTCACCGATGGCGTTCGAGTCGGCAAAGGGGCCGTCATTGCTGCCGGTGCGGTCGTCACCAAGGATGTCCCCGCCCACAGCGTCGTGGGCGGGGTACCGGCAAAAGTGATCAAACAGATCGAAGCAACGGACACACAGTTGCCCGAAAAGCAAGTATTTTTCTAAGAAAAGGACAAAGTGCGATGACGATGCTGTCGATAGTGCTTCCCGCCCTCAATGAAGAAGATGGCATTCAAGCCATTATGGCAAGAGTGCTTGCCATGCGTGCAGAGCTAGAAGCGGTAGGGCTAGACGAACTGGAACTGATCGTCGTGGACGATGGCTCCACGGATCGAACCGCAGACCTTGTGCGCGCCGAAGCACAGGCGCGATTGATCCAGCACGCACACAACAGCGGCTATGGCGCAGCGCTTAAGACGGGTTTTGCCGAAGCCAAAGGGGAGTGGATCGGCTTCCTCGATGCCGATGGAACCTATCCACCGGAGTACTTCCCTGCGCTCTACCAGGCGGCGCTTCAACAAGACGCGGATATTGTGATCGGTTCACGCATGGCGGGCGCAGAGAGCCAAATGCCCCTTGTACGCAGACTTGGCAATTTAATCTTCGCACGTCTCGTCAGCATCATCAGCGCCAAGTACATCACTGATTCAGCCAGCGGTATGCGCATCTTCAAGCGCGATCTCCTGCCCCGGCTCTATCCACTGCCCGACGGGTTGAACTTGACCCCTGTGATGAGCACGCGTGCACTCCACGAACGGATGCAAATGATCGAAGTCCCCATCCCCTATAAAGAACGGATTGGGCGTTCTAAGCTGAGTGTCGTGCGCGACGGCATGCGCTTTGCCCAGTCCATTGTCTGGACGGCGCTCTACTATAACCCTGTGCGTCCCCTGGGGTTAATCAGTCTCTTTGCGCTCTTTGTGGCCGGGTTGATTGGCGTGGGTTTGGTAGCGGCGCGCTTGCGTGGCACCGAGTCAATCGATCCCATCGGCGCATTTACCCTCTTTAGCGCGCTCGTCCTGGCTGTTGCTGGGGTCAGCATCTTGGCGCTGGGTGTCAGCTTCAATTATTTCGTGGCGCTCTTCCACAAGGCTCCCGTACGCCAGGGGTTGTTTATTCGCCCCCTTCTCAGCATGCGTATCGACCAACACTTCGGCTGGATCGGGCTGATCACCCTCTTTCTCGGCATCATGGTTGGAGCGGCAAGCCTCCTGCTGGCAATCTCCGGCTGGACGGTCATCCAGCTATGGCTCTACTACCTGACCAGCGCCTGTCTCTCGCTGATCGGCATCCAACTCATGATTGCCTGGGTACAAATGCAGATCCTCGACACCTTGCGTATCCGCGACAAGCTCGTCGCCGAAGATATGCAGGGGATGCAAACGCCGGACGAAGAGCCGGTCACAACTGCCATTCTGACCGCTAAGAGTGTCTAAAGAGTCTGTCTACAGAGTCACTAGCGGTATGCTTCCCCCGCTGCGTTTATTGGAGCATCCTGATGACCCATTCTGCCAAGAAACGAAGCAACTTATGAAAACACCCAACGTTGAACTTGCGCCCGACATTCGTGACAACCTCGGTACGCGCCGGATTCCGGCTGTGCGCCCATCCAGTTTCCCAGATGCCAACGTCAATGTTGGCACACTCGCCTCTGCGCCGCGTACAGAAGGAAGCGTGGATGTGCTTTTGGTCAACCCACCGACAGCAGACGGCGCGATCTGGATCCGCAGCCAGCATCGAGTGGGACGGCGCAGCCGCGAGAATATGATCTGGCCCCAGGTGAGCCTGGCCCAAATGGCCGCGATCCTGGCGCCAGACTACAGCGTAGCCATCATTGACGCCAATGCGGAGCGCATGAGTTGGGAAGTCTTTGAAAAGCTGCTCGAAGAAAAACGTCCCAAATATTACATGACCCAAGTCACAGCCCCCACCTTACGCAATGATATGTACGGTGTCTTTTTGGCAAAGGCGCTGGGGGCAAAGACCATCGCCTTTGGCACGCATGTCACACCCATGACCCAGGAGACGATGCGCCCCTTCCCTGTGCTCGATTTTGTTTTGCGCGGCGAGCCGGAGATGACCCTGCGTGTCTTGCTGGACAAACTGGAGGGCAAGAGCCCGACCGATCCCCGTATCGCCAAAATGGTGGCAGAGACTTCGCAGCCGCAAGTGCGTCGCATTGGCGGCGAAATGGTTGCAGATTCCTTTGCGCTCCCTGCCACAGCATCACCGCTTGCCGACATCCTCGGTCTGGCGTGGCGTCACGACGACGAGATCATCATCAACCCAGACCGGCCCTTCATCCCAGACCTGGACGACCTGCCCATCCCGCTGCACGCAATGCTGCCCCTGGACAAGCAGCGTATGCCAATGATCAAGGGACCATTTACCTTTATCGTCACCAGCCGCGGCTGCACAGCAGGCTGCACCTACTGTATCAAGCATGTGACCTATCAAAACTCGGTGCGCGTGCGCTCGGCAGAGAACATCGTCGCCGAATTGGAAGTGCTGGCACAACTGGGAATTCGCAATATCCACATGTACGCCGATCTCTTTACCATCAACCGCGAGCATGTGATCAGCTTATGCGAGTTGATCATCCAGCGTGGGTTGAAGATTCGCTGGACCTGCAACAGCCGCGTGGATTATGTCGATGAAGAGATGCTGCAACTGATGGGCAAGGCAGGCTGCTGGCTCATCTCCTGGGGCATCGAGAGCGCCAATGAGTTGATCCTCAAGCATGTTCGCAAAGGCTATAAGAAGGAGCAGGCTTTCAAGGCGCTGCGCTGGGCAAAGGCTGCGGGCATCAAGAATTGGGGCTATTTCATCATTGGGCTACCGGGCGAAACCGAGGGGTCAATCCGTGAAACGATTGACTATGCCAAAGAACTACCCGTCGATATTGCCCTCTTTCACATTGCTGCGCCCTATCCCGGAACGCCCTTCTTCTATGAAGTGGTGGCAAACAAATGGTTCCGCCCTGGCACCAAGTGGGAAGAAGTGGATATGGATCAATCCACAGTACTCGACTATGGCAATCTTTCCGCCGAGCAGCTTGAGTATTGGCAGAAGCGCGCCACGCGCGAGTGGTCGCTGCGCCCTGCGCCCATCTTCACCTTTGTCAAGGGGCTGAACACCTGGGCGGGTTTTAAGAGCGCTGTCAACGTCGGCTGGCAGATGATGCAGTTCACGCGAACCAAATCACCGGCAAAAGTTGCAACCAAGAAGAACACCAACGTCAAAGTAACCGCCTAGCCAAATGCGTACCTTTACCCTGGGCCTCTATGGCTCATCGAGCCTGATCTTCCTGTTGAGCGCGCTGACAGGCGTCTGGGCGGCGGCTGATGGCACAACTGCATGGCAGCGCTTCGCCCTGCTCGCCGCGGGGGTTTGCGCCGGTGTGGTCGCGCTGATGGTCGCCAACCGCAACCATGCCGCGCAGCAGGAAAACTCGACTTGGCTCGGATGGGTAGGCGTGGTGGCTGCGGCTGCCGGGGCCATCATTGCCCTTGTTTATATCGTGGCTGGCCTTATGCCGGGGTTGATGACCAGTGAAATGACAGCAGGCCCGCTCGTCATCCTGATTCCATTCGGGGGCAGTGGCTTAAAGTGGGTGAGCCGCCGCCAACAGCGCTCGCTCACCCAAGCAACAGCCATTGCATTGGGGCTGACACTGTTGGGCCTACTGCTGACGCTGGAGCGGACTGCGTGGCTAGGTTTGGCAGTTGGTTGTGCCGTCGCCCTCTTTTGCCACGCCTATGCCTGCACAACCAAAGCTTCAGCCATGCGCGACCTGCTGAACGCATTTGTCCTGACCGGGCTGCTGCTCTTGCTGGGCATTGTGCTGCTGCTCGTCATCCTGCCCAACAGCAGGCACTTCTTCGTCAACCTGCTTGGAACATCACCCTACAGCCGGCCCTATATCTGGCGAGATGCGTTGACGCTGATCCAAGCCTACCGCTTTACGGGGAGCGGGTTGGGGCAGACGGGGATGGTCCTGTCAACCTATGTCTATCTTTTCCAAGTGCCCTTTCTCTTCCAAGTGTACAATCTGTTCCTGCAAATCGGCATCGAACAGGGCATACCGGGGATCATCGGCTTTGGCGGCATGATCGTTGTCGCTCTCTTGCAGGTTGTCATCGCCTATCGCCAGGGTCGTCCGGCGATGCGTTGGTTCTGCACCGCTACACTGGCCTCCTTGATTGCGCTCACGGTGCATGGCTCGCTGGATGCAGGGCTTTACATTGGCAAACTGGTGCCAATTCTCTTGTTACCCTTTGGCGCAGCGATGTTGCTTCCTACTTCGTTCAAGCCTGCGAGTTCCTACCGCAGCGCGGCGATGGGCGGCGCGGCAATCGGGGCCTTATTGCCGGTGGTGGCGCTCCTGTGCCTTTTCCTCCCATCCGGTTCGGGAGCCGTTTGGCAGGCGAATCTGGCTGCCGTAGAACAAAGCCGGCTGGAGCTAAGCGCGTATGAATGGCCCCTTTGGCCTATTCAAGATGAACTCCGGCGCAGCAACGCCATTGATCTTTCTAACGCCATTGCTGGCTACCAGCGTGCGCTCCAGCTAGACCCAAGCAACAGCACTGCACACCGGCGTCTTGGGCAAATTGCCCTGTCGCTGGGGGAGTATGAGAACGCACGCCAGCATCTTCAGGCGGCCTACGCAATCGCGCCAGAGCAGCGTGTGACGCGCCAGCTACTTGGCGAACTCTATGCCGTTACCGGCGATGTGACGCACGCGGTTGAGGTATGGCAATCGGGTGATACAGACCCTCACAAATTGGAACTTCGGCAGTGGTGGTATACCCACTTGGGAGAAGCTCAACAGGCGCACTGGCTGACCGAAGCCCTCATTCTCTATAAGCATATGATCAAACTCAGATCGTAGGCGCGCTCAATGTAACGAGCTGAATGTAACGAATAGAATAAAGGACCTGCAAGGTGACTGTCATCGCCCACTCCACTGCTCACGCACACAGTCCAGCCAAAACAACAGCAGCCTTTCTGCGCTGGTCACTGCCTGCGGGCTTGATCATCGCCCTAAGTCTCGTCAGCGTATGGGTATCCCCGGTCCAAGCGCAGCCGTCTGAACCTGTTCTGCTGAAGAACATCAGCCCCACCTTCGATTCGAATCCGAATTCTTTCGAGGTGGCAAATGGCATGCTCTTTTTCAGCGCCGATGATGGCAGCCACGGCGAAGAGCTTTGGCTGAGCGACGGTACGATTACCGGAACCGTGATGGTCAGGGACATCAACCCAGGCGCAACCGGTTCGAATCCGGGTGCCCAGAAAGAGGTAAACGGCGTCGTTTTCTTCAAGGCCGATGACGGCAGCGCCGGAACCGAACTATGGGCGAGCGACGGCACAATTACCGGTACGGTGATGGTCAAAGACATCCGGCCCGGCGGCAATAGCTCAATGCCCAGCAATTTGCAGGACGTCGGTGGGACACTCTACTTTCAGGCCACAGATGGAGCCCACGGTGTAGAGCTATGGAAGAGCAACGGTACGATTACCGGAACCGTGATGGTCAAGGACATTCATCCTGCTTCAAGCTCATCGCCCAACCTACTGACCGATCTGAACGGGACACTCTTCTTTATCGCCGACGATGGCACAAATGGCCTGGAGCTTTGGAAAAGCGACGGCAGTGAGAGTGGCACAATGCTCGTTAAGGATATCCAGCCAGGGCCGACAGGTTCATCGCCGAAAGGGCTGGTGGTGGCGAATGGCCTGCTCTATTTTGCTGCCGATGATGGCACGCATGGTCTGGAGCTTTGGAAGAGTGATGGCAGCGCGGGCGGCACGGTACTGGTCAAGGATATTCAGCCAGGAGCAGTTGGTTCGGCGCTGGATAAGCTGACCGCTTCGAACGGCCTGCTCTTTTTTGCCGCCAATGACGCAACACACGGTCTTGAATTGTGGAAGAGCAATGGCACGGAGAGCGGCACGATCCTCGTCAAGGATATTTTTCTGCCCAATGTCTATGGCGACAGTTCGGCACCAAGCAACCTGACGGATGTGGGGGGCATGCTCTTCTTTAACGCCAATGATGGCAGCCGGGGACGCGAGTTGTGGAAGAGCGACGGCACAGAGGCGGGCACTCTCCTTGTCCGTGACATCATCACCGGGCCAGCCAATTCAAGGCCCAGTCACTTTGCTGCGGCGTCCGGCACCCTCTTTTTCAGGGCGGAGAGCAGCGAGCGCGGCGTGGAATTGTGGAAGAGCAACGGCACAGAAGCCAGTACGCTCATGGTCAAAGACATCTACCCAGATGCAGGCAGTTCCGATCCGCTCAACATGACTGGACTAGGCAACCGCCTCTTTTTCAGCGCCGATGATGGCGTACATGGCAGGCAATTGTGGCTCTTCGGCCTGCACAACGACCCGCCCTTTGCGAGTGCAAATGCTCAAGACAGCGGCGAGGAAGGCAGCGAAATTCAGTTGCAGGTGAACGCTTCCGACCCGGACGACGACGTTCTGACCTTTCGCTGGACAGCCGACTCGCCGCTCTGTACATTTTCGGACCCAACCAGTGCTTCTCCCGCGCTGATCTGCGTCGACAACGGCATCTTTTCCGCAACACAGACAGCCTATGATTGGTGGAATGTATCGGTCAGCACAACCGTCACCGTGACAGTCGAAAATGCGCTGCCGGTCATCGTGAGCAGCAGCGTCATCACGACAGCGCCGTTATCGGTCACGCTTGGGATGACGTTTACGGATGCGGGCAGCCAGGATACCCACACCGCCACGGTCAGTTGGGGCGATGGCAGCACCGAAGCCGTGAGCGTCGATCAAGCCACCAGGAGTTTCGCCGCCAGCCATCCCTTCGCCACCAGCGGCGCATATGAGCTTGTGGTGACGGTTACGGATAACGATGGCGGCGGCGTCACCCAAAGCAGCACCATCCAGGTGTCATTACCATTACCCCCCGACCCAGTCCGAGAAACGCTCCATATGCCGCTCTTGCAGCGATAGTGGCAACTGGTTCGTAGAGGCAAAGCTCATATCCGTCCTTTTCAGGCTTTCGTGGGGTTATCTCTTGTGATCAAAGAACAACTGTTACAGTCCTGGTGGCTCATCGCCATCTCCATCACCGCCGGTGTCGCCGGTCAAACCAGTATCAAATTGGGACTGAGCGGCTCCAGTGGTTCTGCCCCAATTGCAGGTCCATTTTCTGTGATTACGCTGATCCTGACATCACCCCTGGTCCTGTTGGGCTTGACCTTGTATGGCCTGGGTTCCCTGACCTGGATCGCTGTCCTGAGCCGCCTCAACCTGAGCTATGCCTACCCATTTCTGGCGCTCAACTTTGTCCTGATCGCACTCATTTCCTGGCTGGTGCTCGGTGAGGCCATTCCCATGACACGTTGGCTGGGGATCGGCTGTATCTGTGCGGGCATCCTGTTCGTAGCGCAAGGTGCATATTGAACCGTCTCACATGGCAAAAGAGAGTTCTTGATAGCATGGGACGCGCTCTGCTCCTCATCTCGAAAGCCTGCCTGATCATTCTCCTGTATCTTGTCGCCACAACGACAAATGCAAGTGCAAAGATCATCTGGGGCACGCCGACGAACATTTCGAACTCGGAAGGCTATGTATCCTCACAACCCTTCTTGTTGAATGACCCGGCAGAGTTCGTGCATCTTTTTTGGGCAGAGCGCGTAACCGGTGAGCCCAACGACCGCGTGGGCTGGACAGACACCGTGATGTATTCTCGCTGGGATGGAGCAAGTTGGTCAGAGCCGCTGGATATTCATATCTCGCCGCGCGGCTTCACGGACAAGAATATCAGCGCGCTGCAAGCCGTACTGGATGATCATGGCACGATCCATCTCGTTTGGTTGGGGCCAGAGGCAACGCTCTATTACAGCTTTGCCGCCAGTTCGATGGCGAACTCGGCAGCAAACTGGTCGCCGCCGCTTCTCTTAGCGCATGACTCATCCTCGACAAAGTTCTCGGTTGCCATCGCCTACGAAGCGCCGGATGTGCTTCATATGATTTATGCCAGGGGCGAAGCGCCGGGAACCCCGGAAGTGAACCGCTCACTCGCCTATATCCGCTCAGAAGATCGAGGGCTTACCTGGTCGGAGCCGCGCGACATTGCCATTGTGTTGGATTTCGATCGAGGGGTCAGCGACACACGGCTTATCGCTGTCGCGCCCAATCGCCTCTATACGACGTGGACAGAGTGGGATACAAGTGGCAACGGTCAATCCGTCTACTTTATGCGCTCCCTAGACAGCGGTCTGACCTGGGAGCAGCCGGTGCGCCTGGCGTTCCGGGTCGGTGATGAATATGAACGTGACTGGGCGAACCTGGAGGTGTTGGGCGAAGATCAGTTGATGGTGATGTGGGAAGGGGGATTTCGAGCCTATCGCCAGGCCCAATACTCCAGCGATGGAGGGGCAACCTGGAGCGACCCGATTGACACATTCCCGTGGTTGATCGGTGAAAATGGCTACGCCGAATTTGCCCAGGATAGCACTGGCCGGGTTCACGTATTTGTCGCCCAACGTATTCGAGAGGGCAATGCAGACCTAAGCCTCATCTATCCCGAAATGGGCTTGTGGCACAGCGTTTGGCAGGGTGGGACTACCTGGCAGGAGCCAACCATATCGGGTGGCATGAATCCAATGGTCAACTCGCGAGCCGTGATTGCGCGGGGCAACCAGGTCGTAGCCGCATGGCATTCAGGCACCCATTTTGATGTCATGGTGTTGACGGGCGAGATTACAGATGCCCCTCCCATAGCAGCCATTTCCTGGCCTGAGCCGACGCCTTCGCCCACACCCGGCCCACCCGCCACTGCGACCCCCAGCGCAAGCAGTACCCCGGCAACTGCCACGCCGACAGCAGCGCTCCTGCTCGGCGACAGCGAGCAGCCACCATCGCCCAGTTCACTCGTAGAGGAACAAGGCCCAAGATTCGCCATGTTTTTGAGCCTGCTCTCATCGGTCACAGTTCTCACCGTCGTCATTCTCTTTAACCAGCGTCGCCATAAGCACAAATTTTAGAGGAGACTTGGAATGAGTCTTGCCCTTAGAGTCTTGCAGCCCCAACGTTCCTTCTTCAAAAACCTTGCCTTGCTGGCCCAGTATCGCGAGTTATTAGTGACATGGACCTATCGAGAAATTCGCACCCGATACCGCCAGTCGGTTCTGGGTTTGGGCTGGACGGTGATACAACCTGTCTTTCAGATGGTGGTCATCAGTATCATCTTTGGCAATTTTCTCAGAATCCCCAGCGAGGGAGTCCCCTATCCGGTCTTTGCCTATACCGCAATCCTGCCGTGGACGCTCTTTTCGACTTCGGTCGCCTCAGCCGTACCGGGTGTCATCAGCAACATGGATTTGGTGACTAAGATTTATTTCCCGCGTGAGATCCTACCCTTGTCGGCCATTCTGGCTCGCCTGGTAGATTTCGCGGTGGCTTCCGTCGTCTTTGTCGGGCTCATGCTCTGGTATCAAATTCCACTGCACGCCACCGTGTTGTATGTGCCTCTGCTGCTCGCCATCCAAATGCTGCTCGCCACCGGCATCGGGCTACTAGGGGCAGCGGCTAGTGTCTTTTTGCGAGACATCTCGTTCGCAGTTCCGATGGCAATGCAGTTGTGGATGTATGCAACACCTGTCATCTACCCGATGAGTGTCGTACCCGAACGATGGCGTCCTCTCTATCTACTCAATCCGATGGCGGGTCTTATAGACTCCTATCGACGTGTGATCCTAGATGGAGCAGCGCCCGATTTTCAATATCTTGGCGCGTCGGCCCTCTTATCCATTTTGGTTGCTTTGGTCGGCTACTACAATTTCAAGCGACTTGAAGCCACCATGTCAGATGTCATCTGAAGCACAAGGCCAACTCTTACAATGGAAACTGTTATCCGCTTTGATAAAGTCTCAAAACGATACCAACTGGGCAGCCGCCGCGCCTATCTTCAGCACCTTTTACCCAAAGCCTTCGCCAAGCGGCTGGCGCGCCGCACGAAGGGCAATGGCTCATCAACAAAACCGGATGAATTATGGGCGCTGAATGATGTTTCTTTTGACATCGGCGCGGGCGAAATGGTAGGGCTGATTGGCGCAAATGGCGCGGGCAAGACGACAGCCCTTTCGCTTCTGGCGGAGATCATCACGCCCACCAGCGGTCAGATCCTGGTGCGCGGCAAAGTCGGTGCGCTGATCAAACTCGGCGCTGGTTTTCATCCCGATCTGACCGGTCGCGAGAATGTCTATCTGAACGGTTCGATCTTGGGGCTGCGCCGCGCCGAGATTGACGCTCTGTATGACCAGATCGTTGCATTCGCCGAGCTAGAGCCCTTCATGCAAACGCCGGTGAAGCGCTACTCATCGGGCATGTATGTACGCCTGGGCTTTGCCGTGGCGGTCCACGTTCGTCCCGACATCCTCCTGGTCGATGAGATCCTCAGCGTGGGCGATGTCTCTTTCCAGGCGCGTTGCTTCAACAAAATTGGGGAGATTCGCGATTCGGGCACCACCATTGTGATGGTCTCTCACAATATGCACCATATCGCTAGTTTCTGTGATCGGGTTGTCTACCTCGATCATGGCCGCGTCCAATCCATCGGCGAGCCAACGGAGGTACTGGCTGCCTATACAGCCGCTATGGTAAATCGCCAGATGGATTCTGACGTTAACGACGGCAGCGACATGAGCAAGGTCAATGGCACAGGTCGCATGGTCATCAACGATGTCTGCTTCCTAGACCGCTCCGGCAATGCAGTGGAAGAGATTCGCTGGGGAGAACCTGCCACCGTCCGGCTCTATTATCAATGCAACGAAGATATTCAGAATCCACTGCTCGATGTCGTCATCCGTGATACGGCGCGTGGCAATCTATTCCAGGCGACGAATCGAGAATTTGGATTTGACTTCGGCACAATGAGCCAAAGCGGCTACATTGACATTACCTTCAAAGAGATCGTTTCCAACAACCAAGTATTGAATTTCTTTTTCACGCTCTGGAATTCAGAGCATACCGAACAATACGACTGGAAACGTTTTATCAAGCTCTATGTCGCGGGCCTGCCCACTTCCAGCGGCAGGATGTTATTTGACTGCACCTGGAACAAGATCTAGCGTCGTCTCTGGCCCTCCAACCCATCTTAACGCGCAAAGTAAGCACCAACGACTATGACAACTCATCGCACATACGCTCTATCCTATTCCCTCGCGCCGTGGCTGCGGACGATGACCGAGCAGGAAGGGAAGATCGGTCTGAGCCGGATTTCGAACAGCTCCCCGCACTGCACCTTGCCGCCCTCCTGCTTTGGCGCATTGGCGCGCGAACTCACAGGGGATCTGCAAACGCTGTCGCCGGCCCAGCGCCAAGAGTGGGCCTTCTACATTGCGAACCACCAGAGCGGCGAAACAGGATTATTTCGCGACCCGCTCTTTACGCAAGAGGAATTAGCGCGCAGTCGCCGCGATGAGCAGTACATGAGCTGGCAGTTCACCTTCTTCGCTCTGGGTGCGCTGGACGCCCTGGAGACAAGCGCGCTATATCCACTTCACTTTGTGGGCGACTTCTTGGCTTCTCATGACATCGAGGAGTGGCTGGCAGCGCGCCGGTGGAAGAACCCCTGGTTCGAGAGCAATAATATTATGTTCCTGGCCTCTTTTTTGCTGCGCGAAGCCAAACGGCAGGGACCACAACCCTATCTTGCTGCGGCACATGCCATTTTCGACTGGCTGGATGCTCACCAAAATGCAGAAACAGGCTATTGGGATCTGAATCAGGGAGCTTCCCGCTTGAACGCGATGGCGGGCGCTTTCCACTTCTACTTCCTTTACTTTTATCTGGATCGCTCCGTGAACCACATCGAGCGGATCATCGACAGTACCCTGTCCTTGCAGCAGCCCGACGGTCTCTTTGTCCCAGAGGGTGGCGGCGGCGCTTGTCTGGACCTGGACGCGGTGGATATTCTCGTCAAGTTCGGCATGTTGAGCGACCACCGGCAGAGCGAGGTCAAAGCGGCGCTCACGCGCGCCTTCGAGGCAATTCTCAAGAATCAGAATAGCGATGGCGGCTTTTGTGAGGCGAAGCGACCTTCCTTGTGGCGCAAATCGCGCAAGCGACGAGTCGCCGAATTCTTGGGGCTGGATCGGCTGCTCAACCGCCCATTCGTGGGTCGCCCAGAGGAGTTCAAGCAGTATGGCGGCTGGGATATGCTCTCCTACCGCGCGGATGAGAGCAATCTATGGGCAACCTGGTTCCGTACGCTGGCCCTGGCCTTGATCAGCGTGCGCTATCCGGGCGAATTTCTCACCAACACGTCCTGGCATTTTCGCACTTCGCCCATGCTCGGCTGGCATGACATGGCGTGGGTAGCCAAACATCGTTCTCCATCCAATGTTGAGGCAGCGCATGTTTGATCTACTCTTTGATCTACTGGGCAAACAACTCACCTCCGGCTATTTTCACAACCCGATTTTCGTTGTGGGCGCAGGCCGATCCGGAACCTCGGTGCTGCAACAGGCATTGGGAAAACATCCACTGATTCTCGACGTTGGCGGGGAATCGCCCTTTATTCCCTATGTCGGCTATCTGGTCTATCCCTTCGAATTCCGTGAGAACAAACAGTATCACGTCGATTGTCTGAACACCTCGACGCGCTATCTCTATGACCAGCTTCGCAAGTTGACCTTTGAAAGCGTCATGGGGCCGCACTATGGGCTGCGAAAAAGTCTAGCAAGCCTCAGAAAGCTCGATACGCATCGGTTGACCAAGCGTTATTGGTGTGCAAAGACCTTTCCAAACCAGGAAGAATGTCGGGGGCTGCTCCAGCTTTATCCAACCGCCAAGTTCCTCTACATCTTCCGCAACGGCTATGAAGTTGTCCACTCCAGAACGCGCTTTGGCAAGATGCGCGAACGGGACTTCAGCAGCCACTGTGTGGAATGGTCAAGGCATGTGGAGAAGTTCCATTACCTCTTTGAACTCAAAGAGGCGATGCATCTTCGTCAAGAGGAGTTGGCCTCGCAGCCCGGCGCACTCTTCCCGCGCATCCAACAATTTCTAGGGATCGAGTATGACGAGGCCCCAGAAAAATTTGCAGGGTCAACACTGATTCACCCGTTGGATCAACGCACAAAGACAGCAGTGGATGTTGCTCAATCCTTCAAAGAGCGCGCTCCGGTCTATGAAGGCTGGAGTTTGGAGCAAAGACAGACGTTCAAAAGCATCTGTGGCAGCGCAATGGCTCGCCTGAGTTACGAGATTCCGTTCTGATTCAGTTTTGCTCCCTGCCAATCCTCTTGTTCGATGAATCGCTACTGCCATGATCTTTAACTCTTACACCTTCATTGGCTTTTTTGTCATTGTCCTGCTGGTCTCTCGCGCCATCTCCAGTTGGCCGCAGCGCAAGTTCTTTCTACTGCTGGTCAGCTACGTTTTCTATGCAGCCTGGAACCCGCCCTTTGTGGTTCTGCTTTGGATCTCCACGGTGGTGGACTGGTTTACAGCCAATCGCATTCATCAGGCAAGCACCGATCACCGGCGCAAGATTTGGCTGGTGGTCAGCCTGCTTATGAATCTGGGGCTCCTCAGCTACTTCAAATATGGCACGTTTATTCTGGATAACTTTGTCTACCTGGTGAACCAGGCGGGGATACCCTACAGCCCAGCCAACCCCAGTATTATCCTGCCTGTCGGCATTTCGTTCTATACCTTCCAGACGCTTTCCTACACACTGGATGTTTATAAGAAAGTGATGGCCCCGTGGCATTCGTTCCTGGACTATGCTCTGTACGTCACATTTTTCCCGCAGCTTGTCGCAGGGCCAATTGTGCGGGCTACGGACTTCCTGCCCCAATGTGAGACGCCCAAGCAGGGCAATGCTCAGCAGATCGCCTGGGGCATGAGCCTTTTCGTCATCGGCCTTTTCAACAAGGTGGTCATTGCCGACACCTTCATGGCTCCGATTGCCGAGCGAGTCTACGATTCCGTGGATATTCCCGGCTTCTTTGCCGCGTGGGCCGGGACGTTGGCCTTTGCCATCCAGATCTTCTGTGACTTTTCAGGCTATTCAACCTGTGCCATTGGGATTGCTATTTGCCTGGGGTTCGTGCTCCCGCCGAACTTTCGATATCCCTATGGCGCTGTCGGGTTTTCCGACTTCTGGCGGCGCTGGCATATCACACTCTCGACCTGGCTGCGCGACTATCTCTACATTCCATTAGGTGGCAATCGCCGCGGCGAAGTGCGAACGCTCTACAATTTGATGATGACCATGCTCATTGGCGGCCTATGGCATGGGGCTTCGTGGCTCTTTGTCATTTGGGGCGGCTTGCATGGGCTCTATCTAGTTGGTGAGCGTTTCGTCAAAGCGCAGAAATTTGCCCGCTGGAGCATCTGGAGAAATTCCTTTGTACAATCTCTCCTTGCGCTGCTGACATTTGGCCTGGTCTGTTTTGCTTGGGTCTTTTTCCGGGCCAAGAATCTTGATCGTGCCTACCAGATTACCTCTGCCATGTTTGGTAGCTCATCGCTCACTATGGCGTCTGCACCTGGGATACCAGAACTCCTGCTGCCAAGAACGGACTATCTGACTGTCCTGGTCGTGACTGCCGCCATCCTGTTCACACATGCGCTCTTGCGTAACCGCTCCTTTGAAGAGCTTACGACCAGGATCCCCTGGTGGATGTACTCAACGTTTCTTGCGCTGCTCATCTGTGCCATCTTCATATCATTCCAGGGAGAAGATCGTGCCTTCATCTACTTCCAATTTTGATAGCAATTTTGAGGGTCATGTTCCAAGACTGCCCTATTTGAAGATGTGGAGCCTTGTCGCTGTGCTGGTCTGTACAATGCTGGGGGGCGCGGAGATCTACTGGCGCAGCGTAGGTCATACGCCATCCGTCACCGATGACATGCTGCTTTGGAGCTATTACCGCTCTCAGGTTTATACACAAAATGGCATCAGGCGCATTGTCCTGCTGGGCTCATCCCGCATCCAACTCGGCGTCGTGCCGGAAGTGCTGGAGCAGCAGTTCCCTTCCTTCCGTGTCATTCAACTGCCTGTCGATGGCAGCCCCGGCTATGCCGCCTTTAAGGATTTGGCGGAGGATCCAGACTTCGATGGCATCATCATTTATGACACCACCGAAGGGGGCTTCTTTCCTGAGAGCCAAAAGGCTCAGGAGCCGTGGGTCAATTTCTATAGGAAAACATGGGATAGCTCCGCAAGATATGAGAAGATTCTAAATCTGCGCGCGCGTCTCTTTTTGCAGAGCAGGATTGTACTCTTTAATTCGCTTCTCAACTTGAAACAGCAAGTTCTGAATCGATTCTCAATCCATCCATCCTACGTCAGCATGCTGCCCAACCGCTACCGGCCTGCCTATTATTATGACAAGATGACGCCCGAACAGCTAGCCTTTCACCGCAAGCAGCGGGTTGAAAGAACTCTGGGCAATGATGAGCCCTCGACCCCAGAGCATGAGGCAGAGTTCGCGCAGATTCTCCGGTCAGACGTCGCCCCCCTGGTCGAAAAGCTGCACAGCAAGGGAGGGGACGTGATATTTCTGCGGATGCCGACTACGGGTGAACAGTGGCAGATTGACGAAAGTCGCCACCCCAAAGCGAAATACTGGGACAAGATGCACGCACTGGTCGGAGCAGAGACCATTCACTTTAAGGATGTTGAGAGCCTGGCACACTTTGACTGTCCTGATACGTCCCACCTGGACGCAACCGAAGCGCCAGAGTTTACGGCTCGTTTGGCGGTGGAGCTGGCAAACCGCAACGCGATTCACACAGAAACAGAACCATCCAAGACGGCCCGTTCACTGGACTAAACGGCTGGCGTCCGCGTGACGACCTACGCAGCAATACGCCCTTTTTAGGATGACAAGCACGCTTACCCAATGAACAATCCGCGAGTGAGTGTCGTGATGGCAGTACACAATGGCGAGGCGTTCTTGCGCGAAGCGATGGACAGCATCCTCACGCAAACCTTTGGCGACTTTGAGTTGATCGTAATCGATGACGCTTCGACAGACAGCACGCCGGCCATCCTGGCGAGCTATACGGATGCCCGAATCGTTCTTCTCACCAACCAGACCAACAAGGGCCAGACGCTTTCTTTAAATGCGGGGTTAGCGATTGCACGAGGAGAGTTGATCGCTCGCCACGATGCCGATGACATCTCATCCCGCACTCGCTTTGAAGCACAGGTTGCCGCCATGAGCCAACAACCTGCGCTCGGCCTCCTCGGCACAGGCTATCAGGTGATTGACCGGTGCGGGCAGCGATTGGAAACCGTTCTGCTTCCTGCCACGAACGCGGAACTCCAGGCACGCTTGGAATCCGGCAACTGTTTCTGCCACGGTTCGGTCATGATCCGCAGAAGCTGCCTCGAAGAAGTGGGCGGCTACCGTGGCTATTTCAGAATGACCCAAGATTATGACCTCTGGCTGAGGCTGAGCGAACGCCATGAGCTAGCCTCTCTGCAAATGCCGCTCTACCAGCTTCGGTTTGACGCGCTGAGCATGAGCCGCAAGCGGCGACCCTTGCAACTTGCCTACAGGCGGCTGGCACGAGCGTTGGCAGCACAGCGGCGCTCGCAGGGCAGGGAAGAAGCGCTGCCAGAGGATGTGATGCTCTCTTTTCCGCCCGAACCGGAGCGATTATTGAATGACGCACGCGGCACTGCCTACCTCTACTATGCGGCTGGAGCATATGACAAAGCTGCGGAATGCCTGCAACGGGCTGAGACAATCTTAAATTCGCAGCTGAATTCAGAAAAAGATGGGCAAGCGACCAATTTTGCAGCGACTTGGCAAAGTTGGGCCTTTGATCGAGCATTAGCCTTGAGCCACCTGCGCGGCGACGCAGCACAGGGGGCCGCCTTGATTCATTGGATCTGTGCAAATTTATCCGTTCCGAATCGCAATGAACTCGCCCAGCAGATGATAGGCCGCTTATACGCTGACGAGGCCTTCAAGGCTTTCAACCACGGCCACAGGCGCAATGTAGTTCCTCACATGTGGCGGGCTATCCGCGCCGATTATAGGCTGCTCTGCAATCGGGGATTGTGGTCAATTTCTGCCAAAGCTCTTTTATCACGACAGTAAAGTATTTCCCTCTTGGAGTAGAGAGGCTTGTTTTACAAGACGTTCGCGTATTCTTTCAATCAGATGGGTGGTCAGATGATGGAATATAGACAACGCAAGTGGATAGTGGTCGCCGCGCGATTGTTGATTGTTGCCATTACGGCTCTACTGACGACGCCCCGTGTAAATGCTGCTGTTTCAACACAAACGACCCGCCAGCCCGCGGCTTTCCGCGCTCCCGCAACGAGTCAAACACTTGCCGTACAGGTGCCAAACAGCCAACCCAAGCAAGGCTTCATCATTAATCATCAATCAGTCGCCTTGTTCGAGCAGATTCCAGATAACTATCTCACCGCAGCCCGTGAAATGGGTGTGCTCTTTTCGGATCGCTCAGTCGGTCAGAACATTCACCAGGCGCTCAACTGCCTCACCGCGAAGAGTTGGGAAACCTCATCCGCTTCGTGTCGCCGCGACTACTATGACGCCGGCTGGAATTGGAAAGTTTTCACAGGGGCCGACCGCAGCAAGGGACTCGTACCCGCCCGAATCCTGTTCGACCCCGACCCGGACAAATACAGCCGCACCAACTGGACATTCGAGTTCAAGGCAGGGAGCTGGTCGGAGCTTACACAGGATTTTATCCAAGTTCTTGCTCCTGCCTACATCGATTCGAAGGATGTGCTTTCCTATCAATTCGGCTATCTCAATGTCAGTGAAGGGAGCGACATCGTTGACCCAACCACAGGCTTCTTTGCCGACAATGCAGACAAATACGACGTCTATGACCTGGAAGCCTACATCGCTCAACATCCAGACAAGGTGTTTGTCTTTTGGACGATTAGTCTCGCCAGGGGCATTGGCACGCAAGCCTCCACCGATTTCAATAACCAGTTGCGCGCATATGCCCTGGAGCATGACAAGATTCTTTTCGATATGGCAGACATTGTTGCCCACACAGACCAGGGTGTCGCCTGTTACGACAATCGCGATGGCGTTGAGTATTGCAGCAAAAAAGGGAAATGCGAGAACCACCCCGATGACGGGCAAGAGCTTCCCGCAATCTGCCAGGATTACACCACCGAAACCGATGGAGGGCATCTAGGCTCTGTTTCGGGGGCAAAAATACGGATTGCCAAAGCCTTTTGGGTCATGATGGCGAGAGTTGCCGGTTGGGATGGCAGCGTAACATCAAGTGTAACACCGTCCTCTACAGTGGAGCCTATATCAGCACCTATATCAGCACTTGGGGCTACCGAAATCCCCCTACAAAAATGAATGGATGAGCAGATGACAGTACCTATGCAGCGCAAGCGGATACTTGTCGTCGGTCTATCACTGATTGCCACCCTTGCCACCCTACTGACGACTGCGCGACTCAGCGCCGATAAAATGCCGGATCGGGCCAATGTCCATGCACCGGCACCTAACCCGGCAGCGATTTCGATGAAGTTATCGAGCAACGGCTCTGTAGATTCCACGGAATCTACAATAGACTCTCCAGACGCGATAGTACAGAACGGCTTTGTCATTGACCGTCATTCAATTGCCTTGTTCGAGCAGATTCCAGACAACTATCTCACCGCTGCCCGTGAGATGGGCGTGCTCTTTTCAGATCGGTCGGTTGGTCAGAACGTGAACGAGGCGCTTGACTGTCTCACGGCAGCAAGTTGGGCAAATGCGCCTGCTTCATGCCGTCGCGACTACTACGACGCGGACTGGAACTGGAAGACCTTTTCAGCGGCGGATCATGCGAATGGTCTTGTGCCTGCCCAAATCCTGTTCGACCCCGATCCGGTTAAATACAACCGCAGCAACTGGACCTTTGAATTTAAGGGGGGCTCCTGGTCACAGCTTACGCAAGACTTTATCCAGGTGCTCGCTCCTGCCTATGTCGATTCCAAAGATGTGCTCTCCTACCAGTTCAGTTACCTCAATGTAGACGCGGGTGACGACATCGCCGATCCGGCGACAGGCTTCTTTGCCGACACGCCAAACAAGTACGACGTTCATGACCTGGAAGCCTACATCGCTCAACATCCAGACAAAGTGTTTGTCTTTTGGACGAGCAGCCTAGCCAGAGGGATTGGCACGCAGGTTTCCACCGATTTCAACAACGAGATGCGCCAGTATGCAGCGGAGCATAACAAGATTCTCTTTGACATGGCAGACATCATTGAGCATACACACGAAGGCGCTGCCTGCTACGACAACCGCGATGGGGTCGAGTACTGTTCCGGGGGCGGCAATTGTGAGAACCACCCGGACGACGGGCAAAATCTGCTGGCGCTCTGTCAGAATTACACCACCGAAGTTGATGGGGGCCATCTGGGCTCAGTTTCGGGGGCGAAGATTCGGGTTGCCAAAGCCTTTTGGGTCATGATGGCGCGAATTGCCGGTTGGGATGGCGGGGGAACAGTGCCCCCCACGGCTACATCGACCGCTACGCCCACCGTCACAGGGACGCGGCCAGCCGATACACCGACACCGACGATGACCGTCACAGGGACGCCGCCGACCGAAACGCCTACACCGACCGTGACCTTGACGCCGCTGCCAACGTCACTTGCTACCCCGCCCAGGCCGACCGCTACCTTTGCGGCGGAAATGTA
The DNA here is from genome assembly GCA_020846635.1 of Caldilineaceae bacterium. Lineage (GTDB taxonomy): Bacteria > Chloroflexota > Anaerolineae > Caldilineales > Caldilineaceae > QEUY01. The sequence continues at coordinate 89,623 of JADLDO010000032.1, read as the reverse complement.
TTTGCCGGGGATCAGCAACTAGCCACAACACGACGACTCCTTTTCTTCTCGCCATAACCCGATAGCTCGCCATAGCACAATAGGCCCTTCCATGTCGACTGTCAGTCTCATCATCCCTGCCTACAATCAGGGCCAATATCTTGCTGCCGCCATCCAGTCTGTATTCAACCAGAGCTATCAAGACTTCGAGATCATCGTGGTCGATGACGGCTCTACGGATGAGACACGCGCGGTGGTCGCGCAGTCGCGCGAGGAGCGCCTGCACCGTGATCGCCTGCACTACCTCTACCAGCAGAACCAGGGGCTATCCGCCGCGCGCAACAGTGGCATACGCAGGGCGACAGGATCCTATATTGCGTTTCTGGATGCCGATGATCTTCTCCTGCCGGATCATTTCCTAACGCTCACAAACGAACTGGCGAAAGAGCCTGAGGTGGGGTTTGTGGCAGGGCAAGCGCTGCCGATTGACGAAAGCGGCAACTATCTGAGCCATCAAGCCAGCCCAGCCGAATTCCCTGCACAAAGCTGTCAACTGCTATTGGGGAATCCGGTGGCAGTCGGCACGATGATGCTGCGCCGATCATGGCTGGAGAAAGCAGAGGCGTTCGATGAGAGCCTCCGCGCCTGTGAAGACTGGGATATGTGGCTGCGCCTGGCGCGTCTGGGCTGCCCTATGCGCTGGATCAAGGTTCCCGTTTTTCTCTATCGCTTTCACCTCCAGCAAATGACACGCAATGGCGAGCGCATGCGTGCAGCGACATTCGCGGTCTTGAACAAGACCTTTGAGGAGGGCGCAGCGCTGCCAGCGCAATGGCTCGAACTGCGCGATCGGGCCTACAGTCGTGCGTTCCTGGGCGCGGCTGCCCATGCCTACAGCGCCGCTGAGGTTGAGCTCGCCAAGAGCTATCTATCGGAAGCTGTGCATTTGGACCCGGAGCTAGGGAAGCACAATGCGCCCGAACTTGTGAGTCGATTCAGCCGGTGGGCCGAAGACCCGCGCAACGGGGATCGACTGCGCTTCCTTGAGCACATCTATAACAACTTGCCGCTTGAACTCGCCCCCCTCCACAAGCGACAGCGGCAGGAACTTGCCCGTGTTGCGATGCGGATGGCATTTGAAGCGTACCAGCGGGGCGAATTCGAGCGGGCGCGTACGGCCATCCTATCGAGCTTTCGTTATCAGCCGCGCACTTTGTGGAATCGGGGCCTGATCTCTATCTTGCTCCAGTCGTACCTAAACACATTCACTCCGAGGTGGACATAACCATGCCTGGCATCATTGGTATCGCAGGTAACATCGACGCAGATCTTAGCCACCAGTTATGCAAAAAAATAGCACAAGCCGTTAAACATGAAGCGTGGTATCAAGTCGAACAGCACACAGAACAGGGCTGTAGCCTGGGCAGAGTTGGGCTAGGGTTCATTAACTCCGAACCACAGCCGATTTGGAACGAAGACCAAACGATTTGTGTGGTCATGGAAGGCGAGCTGTACGACTATGCCGCGCTCAAGGAAGGGCTGATTCGCCAGGGACACCGCTTCACAGCAGATAACGATGCGGAGTTTTTGCTCCATCTCTATGAAGAAGTCGGTGAAGAATTTGCAGCGCTGTTGAATGGCTCGTTTGTGGTGGCGTTTTGGGAGAGCCGCGCGCACAAGCTGGTCATTGCCACCGACAGGATGAGTTCATACCCACTCTACTACGCTCATCATCGCCAAAGGCTGCTCTTTGCACCCAATGTGCATGCGCTCTTGGCCGATTCGGAGCTGGATAGGACGGTTGACCGGGTCGCCATTGCCCAGGCGCTTACCTTTGACCACATTTTAGGTGAACGTACGTGGCTTGACGCCGTACACCTCATGCCGCCGGCGTCGCTCCTGGTATATATCGAAGACGTTGTGCAGATACGCACCTACTGGACGTTGAAATATCCCGACTACGCCGAGTTACACAGTGAACAGGACTATGTAGACGCGTTCTTGCACCATCTGCACAAAGCTGTCAAACGCCAGTCTGTCAAGAAGCAGCCGGGAGATGCGCTGCCGGCGGGGATGATGTTGAGCGGGGGGCTCGACTCACGCGTGCTCGCAGCCGTCATGCGCGACGGCCCATTGGTCGAGCCGCTGCACACCTTTACTTGGGGCATTCCCAACTGTGACGATGCCCGCTTTGCCAAAGACGTGGCCCATGAAATCGGCACAGCACATCACTTCGTTGAGTTACAACCAGATTACCTATTGACCCATGCAGCCAAAGGTGTGCGGCTCACGAATGGAAGCAACTGCGTACACTATCATTCCCTCGCCGCTCTGACCCAGGAAGCGAACTATGCCAGGGTCATCTACAAAGGTGTGATGGGCGATGCCATGATGGGGACGGCGCTCACACGCCATTTCTGGGCAGACTATGATCACGCTGAGCAGCCCGCTTTCCACCTCCGCACCCATTATGACCGCGGCGTGCTCTTGTTCACGCCAGAGGAGCAAGTCGCTCTCTTTACGGATGCGTTTCAACAACAGGTCAACGGGGCCGTCATGGAGAGCTACAGTCACGGGATGACGGCATCACAGGCGAAACAGGTGGCGGATCAACGCATCTATTTCGATCTGCGCCAGCGCATTCCACGCATGACCTGGAACGGAATCGAACTCATGCGCAGCCAGATGATGGTACGCATCCCCTATGCAGACAATGACGTGATCGAGTTTTCGACACAGCTACCGCCCGGTTTCCGCTTTGAACGCTACCTGATGAAGAAAGTATTGACCGACCAGTATAAAAAGCTGGCGCAGATTCCGATTACCGAGAATGGCTTGCCGCTAACCTCTTGTGCACGCGATGTGCTGATTCGTTCACAGCGCTTGTTGGCCTGGCATTTGAACCGTATGGGGCTCCGCAACACGCCTTTTATTCCCAAACGTTCCTATGCCAACTATGATCTCTGGTTTCGCACCTATCTGCGTGAGTGGCTGGAACATGTCCTGCTGGGCAAACAAACCTTAGAGCGTGGCTACTTTGCCCCCAACCATGTTCGCCAGTTGGTGGCAGAGCAGATGGCGGGCGCTAACCACGCCGTGAAGCTGGGGGCAATGGTGAGCCTTGAACTGTGGCATCGACAATTTCTCGATTAGCCAAACTCGATCAGTCAAACCCGACAAGCAAAACTGATAGCAAATTGATAGCAAACGGATACGGTGAAAAGGGACGGATGCCCATGCGAAAACTGCGCTACTTCAACTTTCAAGTGCAGCCCTATGTGATCTTGTTCGTAGAGCGTGCCGGCAGCACCTATCTGGCGAGCGCGCTGGGGGCACATCCCCAAATTTTGTCGCTGCGCGAGGAGTTTGCGGTCCTCAAACAGAATTCCAAAAGCGCCGCAGAACAACTGGCCTGGGCGGACGATTTCTTGACAGCGCCCTTCCTGGGGCAAGAGCGGGCGCGAGGCTTCAAAACCAAATTGACCGATATCCTTGATCCAGATGGGTTTGCGAATTTGCTCCGTCGCAAACAATGCAAGGTCCTCAGCCTGCAACGGCGCAACAGTGTAAAGGGAGTCGTCTCTACCCTCAACGCCCACAACCTTTGGAAAAAGACGGGGGCCTGGAATCTGCTGGACGAAGCCAACCGCATGCCCGCCTTCACGGTTGATCCCCAGCAGTTTGGCGAACTTCTCCAGCAGCGCGAACAGTGGGATCACGAGCTTGAAAGCTATGTAGATGCGCTCTCGCTGCCCACACTGCGGCTCTGGTATGAAGATCTGTTGCAAGATGAAGAGGCATTTCTGAAACAGGTATTCGCCTTCCTGGGCGTCAAACCTATGCCGGTACAGGGTCGCACCTACAAACATACGCCAGACGACCTCTCTCAGGTGATCTTGAACCTTGACGAACTGCGCGCCCGTTGGAGCGGTACGCTCTACGAGCCCATGTTTGACGATGCAGGCAGTTAATCAGAAGCGAAAAAGGCGAGTGTACTTATGCGAATCGGCGTCGCCATCGAAGATACATGGGACTTCTTCCATGAGATCTATGCACACCTATCCGAGCAACACCAGACCACCCTCTTTAAGCGCAGGACAGCATCGCTGCCCGTCTTTAACAGCCGGGTGAATGGAGTTTTGCATCACCGCAACATGCTCGAATTCATGCGCCACAACGACGTGCTCTTTTTTGAGTGGGCCAGTGGCTTGCTGGCAACGGCAACCCATCTGCCAAAGAGTTGTGGCATTGTCACCCGCTTGCATCGCTATGAGCTCTATCAATGGGCAAACAAGATTAACTGGCACGCGGTTGACAAGATCATCCTGGTCAGCGAGATGAAACGGCAGGAGTTCTTGGCTCGCTTCCCTGAGCAAAAAGATAAAATCGTGGTCATCCCTGAAGCAGTATCGCTAGAGCGGTTTCGCTTCCATTCCAGGCCGTTCAAAGGTGACATCGGCATTCTGAGCCATCTCAAGCCCAGAAAACGGGTCTATGACCTTGTCTTGACCTTCTATGAACTGCTCAAAGTTGCGCCCAACCTCCATCTGCACATCGGTGGCGGCAAGGCAGCAGGGTTTGAGGAGTACCACACGGCGATTCATAGCCTGGTGAAGCGTCTTCGCATCGGCTCCAAAGTCACCTATTACGGTCATGTGGCAAAACCGGAAGCGTGGTATCCCCATGTTGACATTCTCGTTTCAAACAGCTACTCCGAGGGGCTGCAAGTGACCCCAATCGAAGCAATGGCCTCCGGCTGTCACTGTCTCTCGCATCATTGGGAAGGCGCGGACGAGCTGCTGCCCGCTTCGAATCTCTTTTTCACATCCAGTGAACTCCAAGAGAAGATTCTGGCCTTTGCCGGGCTGACCGAGACGGAGAGAAAACTCGCGCGGATGAACGCCTACTGCACAGTACGTGACAAATTTAACGTCGATAAGACCAAGCTCCAGATCCAGCAGTTGATCGAAGAAGTTGCCGCCGGCGTGCCTGCTCGGAATGGCGCATATTCCGTACGATGAAACACAGTACGATGAAAATCGGCTATTTGATGCAATTGGGCGTTGACATTCGCCAGGCTCCATTCGATGGCCCAGCCAACCATGTCCGCCATGTGATCGAGCACTTAAGATGCCGCGGGCATCAAGTTCGGGTACTCGTTCGCCTCCAGGAGACGATCTGGAAATCGGATGACCTGATCACCTTTGAGCCTGTCCCGGTCCCGCGCATCGACAGAGGCGCGCTGCGCCTGCTTGAACGTGCGATCCGCCGCCTGCAAAGCGAATTGAAACTGCCCTATGCGGGATTCTTTGAAAGCGTTCGCTTTGCCCTCGCCTGCTGCCAGGAGCTAGAGGGCTATGACCTGCTCTTGGAGCGCCGGAGTTGGATGAGCTATGGTGGCGTGTTAGCCGCCCGCTGGCTGCGCCTCCCCATTGTGCTGGAAGACAACGGCGACCCGCTCGCAGACCTCGCCGCCAAAGGGCAGGAGCCGCAGGGGCTACAGCGCCGCCTCTCGCTCGCCATCATGAAACGTGCCACGCACAGCGCAGCACACATTGTGGCCTCTGGCGACGGCTGGCGCGCGGCTTGCATCCAACGCTGGGGGTTGGACCCTGTCAAGGTTACGACGATTGAAAACGGCACAGTTCTGACCGAAATGCTGCAACGGGAGCAATTGCGCTCGTTTCAAGCAAACGACGACCCAAAGCAGATTCCCGTTTTGGTCTATGTCGGCGGCTTCTATCCCTGGCATGGCATACCGGTTTTTCTGCGTGCGCTGGCCCAGGCCTATGCACAAGGGGCCAAAGCGCGCGTGATTCTGATCGGAGCCGGTTCCGGGATGGACGAAGCTCGCCAACTGAGTTCAGCGTTGGGGCTTGCAGAATGTGTCAGCTTTAAGGGCCAGCTGCCCACCACAGCATACGCGCCCTATCTGGCAGATGCCGATATCGGGCTGTCGCCCTACTGCAATTGGGCAGAATTTTCGGGTCTGAAAGTGCTTGATTACAAGGCCGCGGGGCTTGCGACCATTGCATCGGGCAGGGACAACCAACCTGCCACCCTGCGCCACGGTCACAGCGGTTGGATTGTGCCCCCCTGCGATGAGGCAGCCCTGACAGAAGCCATTGTCCGGCTGACGGGCGATTGTGAACTGCGCCGGCGCATGGGCCAGAATGCCCGCATCGAAGCCGAGCAATTGCATGGCTGGCAGCACACGGTTGAGCGGTTAGAAACGTTGTTTAGCACGCTGGTTCGGGAAGCGTAGACGATGACACAACCTGGCTTGGTCACGGTGATGATGCCCGCCTATAACGCAGCGCCGTACATCGGGCAGGCCATCGAAAGCGTGCTGGCCCAACGCTACGCGGCCTGGGAACTCATCATCGTCAATGATGGCTCTACAGACCAAACGGCAGAGATCGCAGCCGCCTATGTTGACCCGCGCATCCGGCTGGTTCACCAGGCCAATGGCGGCGAATCGGTGGCGCGCAACCGCGCGCTGGAGCTGGCGCGAGGGGAGTTTGTGGCTTTTCTGGATGCAGATGATTTATTCCTGCCCCACCATCTCGCGGCCACGGTTGCCTATCTGCAACACACGCCAAGCGTTGACGGCGTCTATACCGACGGTCATTACTGCGACTCCGAGGGGAGCCCCACAGAACTCCTTTCCAGCCAGCGCCGTGGCCCCTTCCAGGGGTGGCTCTTTGAAGAACTTGTCCTGGCATCGGATGTTTTTGGCCCACCGACCTGTGTCGTTCTGCGCCAAGAGGCCATTGCACAACGCCAACTGCGCTTCGACCCTGCTATTGTCATCGGCCCGGATTGGGATTTCTTCACCCGCTGTGCAGAGGCTACCCGCTTTGGCTATCTCGACCAACGCACCTGCCTCTATCGCGTTCACCAGACGAACATTACGCTTCGTACCACGCTGCATAAGCGCGCCGATTCGCTCGCACAATGCCGCCAAAAGGCGATCAAACTTCAGAACTTCTCCAACTGCGCGCCGCAAACGCGCGTGGCAGTCTTTTATGATCTGCTGGTCAATCTGCGCCGGGGCTTCTACCCGCTTCAAGATGAGATCAGCGGTTGGCCTGAGTTCACAAGCCTGCCTAAGCAGCAGCGCGCCCGGCTGCTGCGCCTGATGGCAAGCAAAAACCTGGGCGAATCCAGTACACAGACGGCAATAGAGCGGCGCTATATCGCCAAGTGGCTCACACAGGCGCGCGCCTTGAGCCCCCTGAATCCTCACACAAACTTGCTGTACACATTGCACCGAATCAGCCCGAACCTATGCAAGTCGGCTATCAATCTCAAACAATGGCTCACCCCCGACGTCTCGCACAGTTCACCATTTGGCAAGCTTGCCTAGCACTACGCAGTCCCTATCGTGGTACTCAGCCAGTTCAACAGTCGAGAATGGGTGATGGATCGATGAAGATAGCCATTTATCACAACCTGCCTTCGGGCGGCGCTAAGCGGGCACTGCACGAGTTGATGCGCCAGTTGGCAATGACGCACCACATGGATGTCTACACACTCACGTCTGCATCGCATGACTTTGCCGACATTCGCCCCTTCGCGGCGCAGCATAGGGTCTATACCTTTAGCCCCGCAGCGCTGTTGTCCTCGCCCTGGGGCCGCATCAATCAGGCTTTACGCCTGGGGGACTTACTACGCCTGCGCCAGCTATCCAAAACCATTGCAGAGGAGATCGAACAGGAAGGTTACGACCTGGTCTTTGTCCATCCCTGCCAATATGAAAAAGCGCCCTCCATCTTGCAGCACATCCAGGCCGTTCCGAAGGTCTACTACTGCCCGGAGTCACTGCGGCACTTGTACGAAACGATGCCAGTGCGGCCCTATGAAGTTCATGCTGGTCTGCGCGCGGCGATTGATCTGGTAGACCCGCTGCCGCCGCTCTATTTCGGTATTCTCAGCTACATGGATCGGGGCAACATTCAGAGCGCCGACCGCGTGTTGGTCAACTCCGAATACACCCGCAAAGAGATATACCGCATCTATGGGGTTGATGCCCATGTGAGTTACTTGGGCGTGGACGCAACCTGGTTTCAGCCGCGCCGCAGAGAGCGTGAAGATTTCGTCCTGTCTGTAGGGTCGCTGACGCCGCTCAAGGGCTTTGACTTTCTCATCAGTGCGCTCGCCACGATCCCGGCAGGCGAAAGGCCACCTCTTGTCATCGCCAGTAACTTCCAGGATCCGGCGGAGCGCACCTATCTGACAGGGATGGCGGCGAGCTGCGGCGTCGATCTATGCCTTGAGGACAATATCAGCGATGAATTCCTGGTAGACCTCTACAACCGCGCCCAGATCACGCTCTATGCTCCCGTACGCGAGCCCTTCGGCCTCGTTGCGCTGGAATCGATGGCCTGTGGAACCCCAATTGTGGCCGTTGCCGAAGGGGGTGTTCGCGAGACGGTTACACATGGCAAGACTGGACTGTTGACCGAGCGCGATCCCCATAAATTTGGGGCAGCCGTTCAACAGTTGTTGAGCAATCCAGCCCTGGCAGCCAGGCTTGGACGGAATGGACGCCAGCAGGTCGAACGAAATTGGAGTTGGGAGGACGCTGCGATACGACTTGAGAATCATCTAACGACACTCCCCAGAGCGACGCGCAGTTTTGGCAATCGCCGTAAACCGGAAATTGCTTTCTAGCCTATCTTGTCGTTCCCAGTTTGCGTATCAATGCGGTTATCTCTCATGAAAATATTGCCGGGGGGCTAAATCCAATGGATTTTTCCTGGACAGACGAACAACTTGCCTATAAACGTGCTGTCATTGAATTTGCGACACGCGAATTGAATGATGGCTTGATCGATCGCGATCGACAGGGTGAACTTTGCCTTGAAAACTGGAAAAAGTGTGCCCAGTTCGGAATTCAAGGGCTGCCGATTCCAGAAGAATATGGTGGCAGTGGCGCGGACATTCTCACAACCATGCTCATTATGGAGGGGCTTGGCTATGGCTGTCGTGACAACGGGCTGATCTTTGCCATCAACGCCCAGTTGTTAAGCGTCCAGATGCCGATCCTGACCTTTGGCACAGAAGAACAAAAGCAGAAATATCTGCCCGCCATGTGCAGTGGCTACATGATCGGCGCACATGGCATGTCAGAGCCGGACTCAGGTTCTGATGCTTACAGCTTACATACCCATGCCGAACGATGCCGAGGGGGATACATCCTCAGTGGCACCAAAACATTTGTCACCAATGCCCCCATTGCCGACATGGCGTTGGTCTTTGCCACGGTCGATCCAGCCAAAGGCATGTGGGGCGTCACAGCCTTTTTGGTCGATCAGGAGACACCGGGCTTCACCATCAGCCGCGACATCGACAAGATGGGGCTGCGAACGTCGCCAATGGCCGAGTTAATCTTTCAGGACTGTTTCATCCCCGCCGAAAACCGCTTAGGGCCGGAAGGGATCGGGGCCAAAATCTTCAATAGCTCGATGGAGTGGGAGCGCAGTTGTATCCTCGCCAGCCATTTGGGTGCGATGGAGCGACAACTGGACACATGCGTGACCTATGCACGCGAACGCAAGCAGTTCGGCCAATCGATCAGCAAGTTCCAGTCAGTTGCCAACCGCATCGTCGATATGAAGCTGCGCCTCGAAACGGCACGCCTATTACTCTACAAAGTAGCGTGGCTCAAGATGGCAGGCAAACCAGCCACGATGGAAGCCGCCCTGGTCAAGCTCTATCTAAGCGAATGTTTTGTGCAATCCGGCCTCGACGCCATCAAGGTGCATGGCGGCTATGGCTACATGACCGAGTTTGGCATAGAACGAGACTTGCGCGATGCGGTTGGCGGCATGATCTACTCCGGGACATCGGACATTCAACGCAACATCGCGGCGCGGATGATGGGGCTGTAACTGTAACGTCAATAGGATCATGAAAATAACCAGGGGGATCAGGTAGGAACCTATGTCTAACGTCGAATTGTCACTGCTCTTCTACTTGCAGCTAGCCGTGATCTTGGCTGTGATCCGGGTGGTGGGGATTGCCGCCAAATGGATCGGGCAACCCCAAGTCGTTGGCGAGATGATTGCAGGGGTGCTGATGGGGCCATCACTCTTGGGGTTATTCTTTCCGGATCTCCAGGCTCATCTCTTTCCGGCAGAGTCAAAAAGCCTGATCTACACTGTCAGCCAAGTTGGCGTCGTGATCTACATGTTCCTGGTGGGGATTGAATTCAATACGGATGTAATCCAACGCCGCTTACGCAGCGCAGCATCCGTTTCGATTACGGGCATTATCGTGCCTTTTACTCTCGGCTGCTTGCTTGCGCTTCTCTTTATGAATGATGCTACATTCTTTGCTCCAGAAGTGGCGGGCTGGGAAGGCATGCTGTTCATCGCAGCCTCCATGTCCATTACCGCCTTTCCAATGCTTGCGCGCATCATTTACGAACGCGGCCTGGCAGGCACATCCCTCGGCACACTGGCATTAGCAGCCGGGGCCATTGACGACGCAGCCGCATGGTGTATTCTGGCGATTGTCCTGGCAAGCTTTAGCGGAAATACAACCATTGCCATCCTGGCAATCGCCGGTGGGGCGATATACACCGTTGTCGTGTTGTGGGGTGGCAAGCGCCTGCTGGCGCGGCTGGGCGCCAGGGCAGAACGCCGCCAGGTTCTCAGCGGCCCCATGTTATCTTTTGTACTGATGCTGCTCATGTTGGCCGCGTGGTACACCGATTTCGTCGGTATCCATGCGGTCTTTGGCGGCTTCATCCTGGGGCTCGCCATGCCGCGCGGCGTTGTGACTCGTGAGCTGCAGCGCTCTCTGGAGCCGGTGATCACAAACTTCCTGCTGCCTCTCTTCTTTGTCTATTCTGGTCTTAACACACAACTCAATCTTGTCATTTCACCTTCTCTGTTGGGCGTCACCCTGCTGATTGTCTTCGTCGCCTGTTTTGGCAAAGGTGTGGCTTGCTGGTTGGCGGCTCGCCTCAATGGAGAATCCAATCGAGAGGCAATCGCCATTGGTACGCTGATGAATGCACGCGGCATGATGGAATTGATTCTCTTGAACATCGGCTTGCAGCGCGGCATCATCACCCCCACTCTCTTTACAATTCTGGTCATCATGGCGATTACGACCACGCTGATGACCTCACCGATCTTTGGTCTCATCTACAGGCAGTGGCTCCAACACCAACTGCCCACATCGCCCCTGGCGGTTGCCGTTCCCCAGAGCCCCACGCTGGAATAGGGTGCTCGTTCCTCCTCAACAGAGGCTTAAACAGAGGCTTAAACAGAGGCAAGATTGATATGCTTTATCTCCTGCATCACGCCATTGAAAACGCAGCAGAACGCTTTCCCGATCAGACCGCTGTCCGCTGCGCCGGACAAAGTCTCACCTATGCCCAGTTGCTGCAGCGGGTCAATCACCTTGCGTCCTGCTTGACAGAGCAAGGCATTGGACGTGGCGACCGCGTGGGCATCTACATGAACAAAAGCCTGGAGTCTGTCGTGGCGATCTACGGCATCATGAAAGCGGGTGGGGCCTATGTGCCGCTCGACCCGATGGCCCCGATTGAGCGGCTGCGCTATGTCATTCAGGATTGTGGCGTCCGCTTTCTCATCTCGTCCGTCACTAAGGAGGAGAGCCTACAGCCGTTGGTCGCGAGTCCATCCCCGCTGGAATGTGTCGTGGGTGTGCCGGAGCGTGCAGATTTGCCGCTGCGCTGCATCTCTTGGGAGGAGGTCAACGCGCTGCCGGTTGGACCATCCCCCTTGCACCTAACAGAGATGGATCTAGCCTATATCCTGTATACCTCCGGCTCAACGGGCAACCCCAAAGGGATCATGCACACGCACCGCAGCGGCTTGAGCTTTCCACTTTGGGCAGCCGAGGCCTATGCTTTGCACAGTGGCGACCGCGTGAGCAACCATGCGCCGTTTCATTTTGATCTCTCCACCTTTGACTTGTTTGCCACTGCCCTGGCAGGCGCTACGGTTGTGCTCATCCCCGAAGGGGTCGTCAAGTTTCCGGCAAGCGTCGCCAAGCTGATCGAGCAGGAACGGCTCACCATCTGGTATTCCGTTCCCTTTGCCCTCATTCAACTGCTGCAAAAGGGGGGGCTGGCGGCGCGCGACCTGAGTTCGCTGCGCTGGATTCTATTTGCCGGGGAGCCATTTCCAACCAAGCATCTGCGCGAGCTGATGGCACAACTGCCCGATGCTCGCTTTAGCAACATTTACGGCCCCACAGAGACCAACGTCTGCACCTATTACCATGTGCCAACGCTCTCACCAGATTCCGACGAGCCGATTCCTATCGGTCGCCCCTGTGGCAACGTGGACGATCTGGTTGTCAACGGCGATGACCAACCCGTGGCAGCGGGCGAAGTTGGCGAATTGCTGATTCGTGGCGCGGTGGTCATGCGCGGCTATTGGGGGCGTGTTGACCTGACGGAACGGGCCTTCTTGCGCAGCCATGTAGTCTCTCACGGTGAAAGTCCCTATTACCGTACAGGCGATCTCGTACAATTGCTGCCCGACGGCGACTATAAGTATTTGGGGCGCAAAGATCGGCAGATCAAGACCCGCGGCTATCGCGTCGAGCTGGATGAGGTCGAAGTAATACTGCTGGCGCATAGCTGGGTGCAGGAAGCTGCGGTCTATGCCGTACTCGACGACCACGAAAGCCACATGATCAAGGCGGCAGTGACGGCGATTGAAGGCATGACGCTCACCGCCGAACTCTTGATCCAACATCTCGCCAACCGCCTGCCTGCCTACGCACTACCGGCGGAGATTCACATTCTCAACGAGTTTCCCAGAACCTCGACAGGTAAGATTGACCGCAGATCGCTGCAATCACAGACTGTTCCCGTACCCGCGTAGCACCACGCGTATCGCGCAGCCTATATCACACAACCGAACAACCCAACCGAATAACCCGACGAGAATCATTCTACCCATCAACAAGGAGTGAACACCATGAACGCGGAACCGATTTTGAAAGAGTACATCGCCAGCGAGATCACAAGGGGTCGTCAGAGCCAGTTGAACAGCACCGACGATCTGTTGGCAAGTGGGATTCTCGACTCGCTGGGCATCCTGCAACTTGTGGCCTTTATCGAAGAGAGGTTCAAGGTGCGCGTCGCCGATGAGGATGTTGTCTATGAGAACTTCTACAGCATTGGCGCAATGGCGAACTACTTGAGCACGCTGCAACCGCAGGCGGCTGGTTAATTGCCTCCCAGGCACATCTTGGTCGCAAAGAGTACAAGCAGGGATTGTCAGTAGAAATTAACCGCGCATGTTGAGAGAGGGAGCGTACGGTCGGTGGGTCTATGATCAAGAAACTGTTAGGCATCAACGAGCTTGCGCTCTTGGGTATGCTCTTGTTCCATTCGGCAGGCTGGGGATTTATCGCCATGTTTGCCTGGGCCAATCGCTACCTCGCCGTCACGGTACCCGATTATTCGCAAATGGGGAGTGTTTCATACTACGCCCTACGCGTGATTGAACAACTGCCCATCTTCGCCATCCCGGCCTTTCTCTTTGTCTCCGGCTACTTCATCGCGGTTGCCACAGGGCGCAGCCGCACCACCATAAGCTGGAGCATCATCGCGGCCCGTACCAAGAGCCTCTTGATTCCTTATGTGCTCTGGTCGGTTCTTCTCTGGGGCAAGCTGTTCATCGAGGGGAGAACGCTCTCAGTCGCCGGATATGCAGAGGCTCTGCTGACGGGTCGCACAAATCCAGCCTACTACTATGTGCCGCTGCTCATCTCGCTCTACCTGATTTCTCCCTTGCTGGTGCATTGGGCCAAAACCAGGTGGATCGCGCTTTTGGTGGGGTCTGCCCTGATCCAACTAACTGTTCAGCTTCTCTACTATCCTGCCCTGTTGGGGATCAACATTGGGGTGCTGGAGCCACTTGTGGACGTTGTACCGAAATGGTTCTTTCCGGCACGCATCTTTTGGTTTGCCTTTGGCATTGTTGCCGGTTTTCACCTTGCCGAGTTCAGGCAGCCGCTCCACCGCTTCCGCTGGCATCTACTTGCCTTGACTGTTCTCCTGTTTGTCGCGGGGGTGATCGAATGGGAAAAGATCATTGAGCTTTCCGGGCAAACCTGGCTGGCCCACCGTGAAACGCTGATTGACACGGCTCTGTCACTGACCGTCATTCTCTGCTTCCTGGCGTTTGACACCCTGCGCCTTCCTTTCTCTGGCATGCTGGGTGATCTAAACGGCAAGACCTATGGCATCTATCTGATCCATTCACCCGTGATGGAAGTGGTCGCAAGAGTTATATACCGCTTTGCACCCGCGCTGCTTGGCTATCAGATTGTTCTGCAACCACTCCTTTTCTTCGCCGGTTTGGGTGTGCCATTGCTCTTGATGGCGCTGGTCAGCCGTTCGCCCTGGCGCGGCTATTATCGCTATGTTTTTGGCTGATTTCTTCGGGCAGCCGCCACACCGCAGGCAGGTTAGCCACCGTATTGCGTCGCTGCCCCCTTTTTGTTGCTCATATTCTGGTTTTAGGATGATTTAGGAGATCACTTCATGAACGATGTCATCATCATTGGTGGGGGGCCTGCAGGCTCTTCGTTGGGCTGCTATCTCTCCATGATGGGAATCAGCAACCTGATTATCGAAGGCGCTATCTTCCCTCGTGCACACGTCGGCGAATCTATGGTCACATCGTCTACTCGTGTCCTGAAGGAAATTGGGATGCTGCCCATCATGGAGCGCGAGGGATTCGTACGCAAGTATGGGGCCTCCTGGCACGCACCCAAAGGCAAAGAGTTTGCCATCGAGTTCGGCGAATTTCCCCAGGCAGGGATCGAGCAGGATTACACCTATCATGTTGACCGCAGCAAGTTTGACCAATTGCTGCTGAAGCGGGCAGAGGAACTTGGCTCGAAGGTTTACCAGGGCGTGCGTGTCCAAAAGGTCCTGTTTGAGGACGACTGGGCGCGCGGGGTCAGGGTCAAGATTGGCGATTCGGAAGTCGATCTCCCCTGCAAGCTGGTGGTCGATGCCAGCGGTCGCAGCACCATCCTCGGCAATCAACTCAAGCTCAAGCAGAAAGACCCCATCTTTGACCAGTATGCTGTCCATGCCTGGTTCAAGAATGTAGACAGAGGCAGTGGTCACACGGCAGATTTTATTCATGTCTACTTCCTGCCCGTGGAGCGGGGCTGGGTGTGGCAGATTCCGATCAACGACGAGATTACCTCGATCGGCGTCGTTGCCGAACGGGATGTCTTCCGAGAAGCCAAACTGGATGTGGAGAGTTATTTTGAAAAGTACACCCAAACCAATCCAGACTTGGCACGCGCCATGCAGCCTGCTGTGCGTATCAACGAATTTAAGTCCGAAGGGGATTACAGCTATTGCATGGAAAAGTTCGTGGGCAACGGCTACATCCTGATAGGTGACGCGGCTCGCTTCGTCGATCCGATCTTTTCTTCCGGTGTGAGCATTGCCCTCTACGGTGCGAAATACTCCGCCACCCAAATCCGCCAGGCATTTGAAACGGGCGACTTCAGCGCGGCGACCTTTGTCCCGTATGAAGAACGATCCCGCAAGGGCGTTGCCATCTGGTATGAGTTTATCCGGCTCTACTACAAGCTGCTCCCACTCTTTACCCATTTCATCCAGTCGAAGGAACACCGGCTGCAAGTTCTACAACTGCTGCAAGGCGAGGTGTACGACCGCAGCGAAGTTCCTGTGCTGCAAGCCATGCGCAACTATGTGCAGGCGGTTGAAGCCTCCGATAACCATCTCTTTAAGTCGCAACTGACCTCGATTGCAATTGATTAACCTGATTGCGATTGATTCATCTCGCCTACGGCCAGCAAAAAGCAGAGATCAATGCCTCCTGCCGTTGGATTGCATACCCTTACCACGAACAAATCATCACTTGGCAAAGAACCTATGCCACACAAGGAGATCGCTGTGAACGACGTAATTATCATTGGCGGCGGGCCTGCAGGATCGGTGTTGGGTTGTTATCTATCTATGGCAGGTATCAGCAACCTTATCATCGAGGGGTCTATTTTTCCCCGCGCGCACGTTGGGGAGTCTCTTGTCACCTCTACCACCAGAGTATTCAAGGAAATTGGGTTCCTGCCTACGATGGAAAGGGAAGGGTTTGTCAGGAAATATGGAGCCTCATGGCATGCGCCGACCAGCAGAGAATTCGGGATCGATTTTGACCCCTTTCCCGAAGAAGGCATCGACCAAAACTACACCTATCATGTGGATCGCAGCAAGTTCGATCTCTTGCTGCTCAAACATGCCGAGTCGCTTGGCTCCAAGATCTACCAGGGCGTTCGTGTGCAAAAGGTTTTGTTTGAGAATGACCAGGCCTGCGGCGTCCGCGTCAAGATGGGCGATCAGGAAGTAGACCTGCCCTGCAAGATGGTGGTCGATGCCAGTGGTCGTCAAACGATCCTCGGCAATCAGCTAAAACTCAAGCTGAAAGACCCCATCTTCAACCAATATGCCGTACACGCCTGGTATAAGGATCTTGACCGGGGAAGTGGGATCACTGCCGACTGGATTCACATCTACTTCCTCCCCATTGAGAGAGGCTGGGTCTGGCAGATTCCCATTACAGACGAGATCACCTCGGTAGGTGTCGTGGCAGAACGGGAGATCTTCAAACAGGCGAAGCTGGATTTGGAGAGTTACTTCAACAAATATACGCAGACAAATCCAGACCTTGTGCAGGCAATGAGCAGCGCCACCCGCGTCAACGAGTTTAAGACCGAAGGCGACTATAGCTATTGCATGGAAAGATTCGTGGGCAATGGCTATCTACTCGTCGGGGACGCGGCGCGCTTCGTTGACCCAATCTTTTCATCGGGTGTCAGCGTTGCCTGTTTCGGGGCGCGCATGGCATCCGAAGTCATTCGCAATGGATTCGAGCTGGATGACTTCAGCGAAGCCACCCTGATGCCCTATGAGAAGCGACTCCGCAGCGGCGTTGAAATCTGGTATGAGTTTATCCGGCTCTACTATAAGCTGCTGCCGCTCTTTACGCACTTCATCCAGTCGAAGGATCATCGCCAACAGATCAAACGGCTCCTGCAAGGGTTGGTCTTTGATCGAGAAGAAGCCCCTGTATTGCAGGCGATGCGCGATTACGTCAAGGCCGTAGAATCCTCCGACCACCATCTCTTTAAGGCGCATCTCGCGGCGGTTCCCATCGACTAGCCATCCAACACTCACCGCTTCACGCATACGGACACATAACACACTGTAAACAAAGTATCGTGGCCTTAACCCTCCCGGAAGCTTGGAGCTTCCGGGAGGGTTAAGGCCACGGTATACGATCCACAGATAGTTCAGCGAGTCGCTCTCTCCTATGATTAAACGACTGTTACAACTTAACGGGTTGGCTGCTATGGCGGCGATCTTGTACCACGCCGCCGGTTGGGGCTTCGTCGCCATGTTTTGGTGGGCAAACCAATACCGTCCGGTGACTGTGCCCAACTTTGATCAACTTGGCACACCCACCTACTACTCCTTACGCATGATTGAGCAGATCATCACCTCCGGCGTGCCGATCTTTCTCTTTGTATCCGGCTTTTTCGTAGCCATCGCCACAGGGCATCACAACACGACCATCGGATGGCGATTGGTTAGCAAGCGCATCGGCAGCCTGCTCATTCCATACTTCGTCTGGTCACTGGCGATCTTTAGCGCCGATTTCTTGCTGCTGGGGATACAATATGCGCCGTTCCGCTATCTGAAACTGCTCGCCGTAGGTGGCGCGACCTCTGCCTATTACTATGTACCTCTGGTGTGCCAGTTATACCTTCTTGCGCCATTTCTGGTACCGCTGGCGAAGCGACGTTGGCGACTCTTGCTCATCGTCTCTTTGCTGGTCCAAGTCTACGTGCAACTGTCACGCTATGAACAGATTCTAAACCGATCGCTTTTGCCTGTGGACTGGTTTGTGAGAATCCCCAGTTGGGCCTTCCCTGGTTTTCTGTTTTGGTTTAGCTTTGGCATCATCGTGGGTTTCCATCTGGTTCCCTTCAAACAATGGCTTGCGAAGATCAAATGGGCCTTGCTGCCTCTTGCCCTCATGCTGGTTCCCCTCGGTATGCTCGAGTGGGAATTTCTCCTGGGCCAGTCGGGTCAGGAATGGCTGACACGGACACGCATCTTCTCGGATGAGCTGTTGTCCATCGTCAGCATCCTTGCCTTTCTCGCATACGCCGATTTTGCGCTGCCATTTTCAAACCGCCTCAGTGAGTTGGGCAAGCGCTCCTATGGGGTCTACCTGGTACACACGATGGTTCTGCTGTGGGCGTCCAAGCTGATCTACCAGCTTGAACCCTGGATCCTCGGCTATCAGGTGCTCTACCAACCGATCCTGATTGCCCTGGGCCTGGGGGTTCCACTCCTCCTGATGGCACTTGTCAATCGCTCTCCGGCGCGCAGGTATTACCAGTATATCTTTGGTTAAATCGCTCAAGAAGAGAAGTTCAAAAGGCAGGCTAACATGAGCAAGATTCTAGTTACGGGCGGCGCAGGCTTTATCGGTTCCCACGTCACCGAAGAGCTTGTGCAGCGCGGGCACACGGTTGTTGTGCTAGACGATTTGAGCGGTGGCTTTATCGACAATGTGGTTCCTGGGGCAGAGTTTGTTCTGGGGAGCATCTATGATCACGAAGCCGTCAACCGGCTCTTTGAACAGCAGCAATTCGACTACGTTTTTCACCTAGCCGCCTATGCTGCGGAGGGTCTTAGCCACTTCATCAAACGGTTTAATTACAACAACAACCTCATTGGCAGCGTCAACCTGATCAATGCCTCGATCAATACGGGCGTGAAGTGCTTTGTCTTTACGTCATCTATCGCAGTCTATGGGGCAAGCCCAGAGCTGCCGATGAACGAGGAGACGCCAGCTCACCCGGAAGATCCCTACGGCATTGCCAAGCTCGCCATCGAACAAGAGTTGCAGGCCTGCAAGCACATGTTTGACCTAGACTATATTATCTTCCGTCCCCACAATGTCTATGGCGAACGCCAGAATATTGGCGACAAGTATCGCAATGTCGTGGGGATTTTTATGAACCAAATTCTACAGGGCAAACCCATGACCATCTTTGGCGACGGCTCGCAAACGCGCGCCTTTAGCTATATCGCTGACGTTGCGCCCGTCATTGCCCGTTCGATTGAGCTTCCGGCAGCGCGCAACCAGATCTTCAATATCGGCAGTGGACAGCCCTACAGCGTCAACGAAATGGCCCTCACCGTTGCGCGTGCGCTCGGTGTGCAGCCTAACCTTGTTCATTTGGATGCGCGCAACGAAGTCTGGAATGCCTACTCATCCCATGAGAAGTTGCAGCGCGTCTTTGGCGACTCTACACCCTGGACGCTGGAAGATGGCGTGCAGCGCATGGCCGCCTGGGTCAAGCAGCATGGCGCGCGTCAAAGCCAGGAATTTGGCGAGATCGAGGTTACGAGGAATCTTCCACCTAGTTGGGCTATCAAAGCTGTGGAGCCCGTTGCGGTCAACGCCTAAGCAACAAACCTTGAATAACAGAGGTTCTCTTGATGAAACCGACACATCCTCGCATCATTACCGTGATCCTGAACACCAATCGTCGTGACGATACGTTGGCTTGCCTTGCTTCGCTCCGGCTCAATCGCTATCCAAACCATCACGTCATTGTCCTGGACAATGCTTCGCATGATGGTTCAGTCGAGGCCATACACGCCAACTATCCAGAAGTCGAGGTCATCAGCCTGGCGCGCAATCTTGGCTATGCCGGTAACAACAATGTCGGCATCCAAGCAGCGCTGGCGCAACATGCCGACTGGGTCTTTATCCTTAACGAGGATACCGTACTAGCAGCCGATTGCCTAGAGCGGCTGGTGGCACAGGGTGAGGAAGATGCCAGGGTCGGGATTGTGGGGCCGCTTGTCTATCACTTCGATGAACCACAGGTGATCCAATCGGCGGGAGGTCGCATCAGCGCCAGTTGGCAGTCGTGGCATATGGGGCAGAATGAGTTGGATCTAGGCCGGTTCGTCCGCCCGCAGCACGTAGACTGGATTTCAGGGTGTGCGATCATGGTGCGTCGCGCGGTCATCGAACAAGTGGGCATGTTGGATGAGCGTTTTTATTATTATTGGGAAGAGACTGAATGGTGTTTTCGGGCGCGCAAAGCCGGATGGCTGGCTGTGAATGTGCCACAGGCAAAGCTCTGGCACAAGGGCGTACGCCGCCACTATGCACCCAGCCCACAGGTGACATACTACAACACGCGCAACCGCCTCTTGTTCATGTCAATCTATCGCGCGCCGCTTTCTGCCTGGGCGGCTGTCTGGAGCCAACTCGGACGCACACTGACCAGTTGGAGCTTGAAGCCCAAGTGGCGCACGATGCGCCCGCACCGCGATGCGCTCTGGCAGGGCGCGACCGATTTTGTATGCCACCGTTGGGGACAACGCTGGGGAGTCCGCAGCCAATGACCTCTTGCCGCCTGGCCTGGGGGCTGTAATGTTTAACGCACTTACATCCATCACCCGCGCACGTCGCTCCCCGCGTCTCTCCTCGGAAAATCGCTTCGGGGGGAACCGCTTCTGGGGTGAAATCAGTGCGCGCACCTGGCAAAGATGCGTGATCATCGCTGGCGTGCTGCTGCTGAGTGTCGTTGTGGCGGGCAACATCTCGCTGCCTTTGGCGGCTGTCACCATCGCGCTGCCGGTGGGGATAGCCGTCGTCTTGAATTTTCTGTTCAAGCCCTATTTGGGGCCGCTGGCGCTGGTTGTGACCGGGCTTCTCGCCAATATCGGCACAAGCAACAATTTTAATCCGACGGTTTTGTTGCTTGTCTTTCTGGCCGCGCTTTGGCTCTTTGATCTGATCGTCCACAAGCAGCTTTTGGAGGCTTACCAGACGCGCCCGGTGCGCCCCTTGCTGTACCTCATGGGGGTCACATTCCTGGCCTTTGTGATCGGCCAACTGCACTGGTTTTCGGTGCCACCGGCCCCCCTGGACGCGCAGCTTGCCGGGGTAGCCGTCTTTGTGCTATCAGGCAGCGCCTTCTTAATGGTGGCTGTCTACATCCGCGAGTTGCGTTGGCTGCAATGGATGGTTTGGCTGCTGGTCATTATCGGAAGCATCTACCTACTTGGCCGCGTGCCTCGTCCCATCCGCGCGGTCATGTCCTTCTTCCCGTGGGGCTCTACCAGTTGTCTCTTTTTTCTGTGGTTCACAGCGCACGTTTTTAGCCAGTTGCTGCTCAACCGCTCACTGGGAACCGTCCGGCTTGCGCTTCTGGCTGTCGTTCTGGGCGCATCGCTCTATGCTGTGCTTGTTCAGACCTACGATTGGAAATCGGGATGGATACCTGTCCTGGTGGTCATGGCCGCGATTGTGGGGCTGCGCTGGCCGCGCCTCCTGGTCTTCATGGGCATTGCGGGACTTCTGATGTCCCCATTCCTGATTTCAAAGCTGATCTCCGGTGACCAGTATAGCTATTCAACTCGTGTTGATGCATGGCGCATCATGTTCGACATCATCAAAGTCAACCCGATCATCGGGCTAGGCCCATCCAACTACTATGGCTACTCGGCGCTCTACTCGATCCGTGGCTATAGTGTCAGCTTCAATTCGCACAACCAGTACATCGATCTAGTCGCCCAAACGGGGATTCTCGGACTCGCCTGCTATCTATGGTTCTTCTGGGAGGTTGGCAAGCTCGGCTGGCGTCTGCGCCACCGTGTGCCGGAGGGGTTTGCCCAGGCCTATCTCTACGGATCGCTTGGGGGGCTTTGCGCCATGCTTGTGGCGGGTGTGCTGGGTGACTGGGTTTTGCCCTTTGTCTATAATGTCGGCCTCGTTGGCATGCGCTCCAGTTTGCTGGGCTGGCTCTTCCTGGGCGGCATCATCAGCCTGGAGCGGCTCTATGGCGATCAGACAATCAGGTCAGATCAAGCCGGTGAAGCCATCTCTGAATATGACGCTGATCTAATAGCAGGGGGACGGCAGCTAGAAGCCGCCATCCCCCAAAACTAGGCACACGATTGTCTATTGTTGCTTGGTTGCTGCCCTGCTATTGACCGACGCCTCGGGCAATCACCTCAATTTCGGCAAGGCTTGCCACGCGGGAACCAAAGAAAGTGCCGGATACGCTGTCCAGTTCCACACGCACCACGCGGACTTGAACATCGTTAAAAGGAACATCGGTGCCGGAGACTGCCAGCTCTCCCGTCGTAGCGTGTGCAACTTCCACCGTTCCGGCGCTGTCGCTGTAAAGACGCACCGTCGCCTGGTTGACGAGCAGCGTAGAGTTTGCTTCATCCCCCTGGCGAGGATTGTAGAGACGCACAGTACGCACGCTGACCGGCACAGGAAAAACGAGTTCGACCCACTGGTTTTGCGTTTGCCCAGCCGCGCTTGTCCAGTAGCGCCGGATACTGTCGTTCATGACACGCCGGTCAATCAATCCTGTATTCTCTTTTTCAGAATTACTCGAAGAAACGCGAACTTCGGCCCCAGGCGCCAGGTTTGTCCACTGCGCGTCTGCATCATTCTCCGGCACAGGGATCATCGAATGACCCGCATGGCAGCCCACACAACGTTCGGTAGAGCCGGAGTTGCCAAAATTCATACCGGCAACGTGTGCCGCGCCGTCAATGTGCAGCGGGCCTCCCACTGCGCCAGGAATGTGCAGCGGGCCACCCCCACCACCTCCATTGTCCGGGCCAAAGGTGAGGGGTACGGTTCCATCTGCGGAGCGTAGCTGCTCGAAAAGCGGCACATAGGCCGGTACGTCAGGATTATGCACGACCCCCTGTGGGCTCACAGGAAGTTCTTCAAGCAGGATCGGCCAATCCAAGTTAAAAAAGGAGCCTGGGCTGGTGCGCTGCTGATCCATGAAGAAGCGCAGAATGTGCGCCGAACCAATCGCGGGGGCATTGATAATCGGCACATCGACCGGCGCATTGAAGTAGACGTTCAGCGCATCAAAGACGAAGGTGCCATCCTGGTCATAGGGGCCATTCGCGGGCGCAGGCAGCGGCCCAGGCACTTTGTTGACGGTATCGGGAATGATGGGCGGCACTGGACGAGTCCGAATCAGGCGTGCCCGCAGTTCGGTAGTGCCCGGATTGTCATAGAGCAGCGTGCGCCCGCTGCCATCCGCATTCATGAGGTAAAGCCCATAGTCCTGATAGATATCGGGAGCCCACGAAAAGACAATGCGCCCATCGGGAAGCACATCCGGTTCAGACGCATAGCTGCCTTTGAAAATGCCAAACGATGTCGGGCTGTTTGGGCTGACATAGTCCTGTGACAGATACGTTACCCCAATCAGCGGCTCATAAAGACCAGGGCCGCGCCAGTAGCGACGCAGACCACCAAAGCCTGCCGCCTCGGACATATTGCCCATGGGGAAGTAGTTGGCGATCAATTCGCCGTTGTCTGCAAATGAGCCGCCATAGGCATGCGCGATGTCCACATCCCGATAGTGTCCAGTCCACGCCTTGAGCCCTGTACCGTCGGGGTTGATCGTGGCAAGCTGCCAAGAGTTCCGGGTGAGATGGGCCGGGCGTCCTACCGTATCGCGTGGCTGCGTCGTCAAGCCGTTCGCTTGAAGGAACCCGCCTCTATCGCTTGTGATCGTCTCCCACTTGTCGGTGGCAACGCGGTGATTGCGCCACCAACGCGCATAGACAATCTGGCCGGTTATCGGGTCTACAAGCGGACGGTCGGCCCCGTTGCGTTCAGATGTAATGCGATGGAGGCCCGAACCATCCTCATTGACCACATCCAAATTAGAGGTACGCACGCTGCTGTACTGTGCGAAGCTCGGCCAGCGTGTCGACGAGAAGACGATGCGCCCATCGGGAAGCCAAGCCGGATCGGTATCATCATAGCCCGCATTGCGAAATACCCCATCGAAACGAGAGAGGTCAAGCTTGCTAAAGTCCAGGTCTGAAGTGGTCACCTGGCGCAGGTTTGTCCCATCCACATGAATGACATAAATGCGCCAAGCATTGTGATTTTCATTCGGGCCACGCCTGTAATTTCCAGCAGGCAGACCGGCAAATACAATCTTCTGCCCGTCGTAGGAAACGTCCGGGGCATTGACATCGATCAGATTCATCGAAGCCGCCGTTGGGTTTTCGCCATCGATCAGCGTTCGCAATGTGCCGCTGGGTTCCAGCACCATCAGTTTACCCGGTGATGCCACTTGGAAGCGGCTAAAGGCCCCAACGCCTGGCATGCCGCGGGGTTCATCCCAATAGGCGCTGGCTTCTTCTGGAATCTGCCGCGAGACGAATACGACAGGATGCGAAAGCACACCCGGCTCAGGCACAGCCGTTGGATCGGGGTCAGAATCGCCACCCGGATTCGGGGTCGCGCCGGGGGTTGGGTCCGGGATAGTGCCACCGGGCGGCCCTGTCTCAATGCCATTTGTCACCAGCGGGACATAGAGCGAGCCATCGGAATCGGCTTGCGCGCTCACGGTGGCACTGCCGACCAGTAGGGCGAAACAGATAAAGAGGTAGACGTAAAGGCGTGGATGTTTTGTCATAGTAGTTCGTGTTCCTCTTGCAACTTGTCAAAGCGCAAGCATAGATACGGCGCACACTTTCGACCGCAACAACGACAGAGGCTATTTCCTATTTCTCAGGATCAGGGGGTGAAGTACATCAATGGGGTACCTGCACAGAGTCTATCATAAATCTTACATTATTGTAATACGAAAATAATTCACTTTATCTACTACATTCGTCCGATGTTCGTGCGCCAAATCACAAGCGGGTTGCGCCCATCACGCCATTGACATCCTATGACGCCCTATCTATGAGAATCCTATTCCTCTCGCGCTGGTATCCATTTCCGCCCAACAATGGCTCGAAGCTGCGTATCTTCAATTTGCTCCACGGGCTTCAGCAGCGCCATGACGTGACCTTGCTCACCTTCGCAGAGCCGGCAGAAGTACGTTTGGCTGAGGAAGAACAAAGAGGACGCGGTGTAAACGTACAGGATGCAAAAGTGCAAGTTGTCACCTGGCGTCCCTTTGATCCTCGTCGCGTTCGTACACGATTTGGCTATTTTAGCCCTACGCCCCGTTCGGTGATGGATACCTACTCATTGGAAATGGCGCGCAAAATCCAGCAGCTTATGGCGACGGATCAGATTGACCTGGTGATTGCTTCTCAATTTGACATGGCCGTCTACAGTCCCATCTTCCGCCATCTACCGGCGCTCTTTGAGGAGGTGGAATTGGGCGTACTCTATGAGCGATTTTTGGGGGCAAAAACGCTAGGGCAGCGTATGCGTCATGGCCTCACCTGGATCAAGCATCGCCGCTTTCTGGCCTCGCTGCTGGCAAATTTCCAGCTTTGCACAGTGGCATCACCCCAGGAGAGAGCCATTTTGCTAGACCGGGTGCAAGCACACCCGCATGTCGAAATTGTGCCTAACAGCGTGGATGTACAGAGCTATCGCACAGTGCAACCGGTCAAACAAGCGCATACCTTGATCTACACAGGTGCGTTTAGCTTTGCGCCCAACTATACCGCCATGCAGTGGTTTGTTGGAGAGGTGCTGCCGCTTGTGAGGTCACAAGTGCCGGAAGCGCAGCTCATCATCACCGGGGATCACGCCGGGAAATCACTGCCTACGCAGGAGGGAGTGACCCTTGCCGGTTATGTGGATGATGTTCATTCGCTGGTCGCCTCGGCCACAATCAGCCTTGCACCGCTGCAAACAGGTGGTGGCACAAGGCTCAAGATACTCGAGGCAATGGCATTACGCACACCGGTAGTCGCCACCACAAAAGGCGCGGAGGGGCTAGAGGTTGTGTCTGGGGAGCATCTCCTGATTGCCGATTCCCCACAAGACTTTGCGGCGGCGGTTGTCTCTTTGCTGCGCTCCACGGAGCTTCAAAACAGATTGGCTGAAAACAGCTACCGGCTTGCCTGCGCCAAGTACGATACGGCGGTTGTCGTGCCCTTCTTCCTAGACCTGGTCACCCACACGGCACAAACGGCAAAACGGTAACAACGACCTACGCGGCTCAACTCCTGCCAGCGTACAGGATAATTCTCTATTTGCAACAGGATCTCTATTTGCAACGGGAGTAGTGATGCAGAGACAGGCTCAACGACCCAACATCATTGTTCTAATCTTGGATGCCGTACGCGCGAAAAATCTATCAGCCTATGGTCATTCGACGCTGACGACCCCCCATCTGGATGCCTTTGCACAAGAAAGCGTACTCTTCCGGCGCGCCTTTGCGCCCGCTACGTGGACAATTCCGACCCACGCTTCGATCCTAAGCGGTCTGTATCTTTCGCAGCACCGCATTGAGAACATCAATAGCAACAGGCAGTTTCATGAGGGAATCGTGACGCTGCCCCAAGCGCTGCACAAGACCGGCTATCGCACAGCAGCCTTCAGTTCCAACATTCTGTTCAGCCCGCGGCATTTTCTCGACAAGGGCTTTGACGAATTCCATGAGCTTGACAACCTGATGGAATCGCAGCAGATCGCCAAGCTCGTGAAAAGTCTCTCCGACCAGCCCGCCGGTTTTGGTCGCCAGCCAGCGCGCTACGCTCGAAAGAGCATGACGCCTCGGTTGCTGCTCGATGCCG
The DNA here is from genome assembly GCA_020846635.1 of Caldilineaceae bacterium. Classification (GTDB taxonomy): domain Bacteria; phylum Chloroflexota; class Anaerolineae; order Caldilineales; family Caldilineaceae; genus QEUY01. The sequence goes on along the minus strand of JADLDO010000032.1, from coordinate 63,021 downwards.
TCAACCAATGGCTTCGGCAGCAGGATGATGGGCGAACCCCACTCTTTACAGTCATCAATCTGGCGAATGTGCATTATCCGTGGGCTGTGCCGCCCGATCTACTGTTGAAAAACTTCCGTTTCAACCCAAAGTATCTGCTACAACAGGAATTTGCCTCACTCGACCCGTTTGCCTTCAATTCGGGACGACGCCAAGTTTCCGACCTGCACCGCGAGATTTGGCAGACGCTCTACAATGCCGCGCTGATACATGTGGATCGGGAAGTGGGCAGATTCCTTAAGGCCATCCCGCAACGGCAGAACAGTGTGATTGCTATTACGGCTGATCATGGCGAGATGCTTGGCGAGTACCGCGACATCGTGGGGCATACGCTGACCCTACATGACAACATCACCCATGTGCCCTTGATCGTTCATCACCCGCACTATCCGGCGGGCCTCCAGGTTGAGCGCGTGGTGCAGAATCTGGATCTCTACGCTTCTGTCCTAGAGTGGGCAGCCGTTCCAACGGAGTTTGTGCCTTCTGTCCAGTTGCAGCGTCCTTCGCTGTCACAGGCCGTAGCAAACGCGCAGCAGCGTGGAGGTTACGCCTTTGCCGAAGAGGACTATACGGACAGCTATGACCTGCTCGCCGGATTGCGCGGCGCAAACCCATCCATGAATCCAAAGCAATACCCGCAACGCCAGGTATCCATACGCTCTGCCACGCATAAGTATGTTTGGTGCAATGACCGTTCCAGTGAGTTCTACAATTTGGAAGCTGACCCAGGGGAGCGCAACAACCTGGTCAACACCAACGACGCTGGCGAGAAAACCATCCTGAGAGAGCTTCAGGATGCGCTCAGTTCCTGGCAGAGTTCCCTGGAGATCTTCCCCCCCAGAGCCGTGAACATCGCGGCCAAAAGAGATGCCTCCTTGACGGATCGGTTTAAGGCTTTAGGGTATCTGGCATAAAGTATCCGGCATAAAAAGATGACAAAACTATCCATCATCCTTGTCAGTTGGAACACCAGCCAACTGCTATCGGCCTGTCTGCACTCGGTTGGGGAGCAAATCGCAACGCTGGACGCGGCGAGGGCTGCCACGACAAGCGTCGAAACCCTCGTCGTGGACAACGCCTCCAGCGATGAGAGCGTGGCGATGATTCGCCGGGACTTTCCGTGGGTACGGCTGCTGGCAAACGGGCAGAATGTTGGGTTTGCCGCGGCCAACAACCAGGCAATGGCCGCTTGCGCTGGGGAAATGATCTGGCTGCTCAACCCCGATACACTGCTTCTGCCCGGCGCGCTCACAACGCTGCTGGAATTTATGGAGGAACATCCAGAGGCGGGGGCTGCGGGTTCATGCCTCCTCAATGCAGATGGCACGTTACAGCAAGCCTGTTCCCCGGCTCCCACGTTGAGCCGTGAGCTTTGGCGTCTTTTGCACTTGGACGCCATCCATCCCTATGCCCGCTATCCCCTGCAAGCCTGGCAGAACGGCGCGGCCCAACAGGTCGATGTTGTGCAGGGGGCATCTTTCATGATACGTCGTCTTGTGCTTGACCAGATCGGCTTCTTTGATACCGACTACTTTATGTATACCGAAGAAGTGGACCTATGTCACCGCATTCGCGCCGCGGGCTGGCAGATCTACTGGGTTCCGCAATCGCGAGTTCTCCATTATGGAGGTCAAAGCACACAGCAAGCGCCAGCCGCCATGTTCCTGCAGCTCTATCAGACCAAAGTGACCTACTTTCGCAAGCGTCAAGGCGCGGTGGCTGCCCGGCTCTATAAGACCATTCTGTTGGCTGTCTCCGTGGCACGCTTGGCGCTTGTGCCGCTGACGCCACTCCAGAAGCCAGATCGGCGCACGCGCCAAATGGCTCTGGCGGGCCACTATCTTCGCTTGGTTCTCAACTTACACAGAATGTAGTTACACAGGATGTAGTTACACAGGATGCAGAAGGAAAAAGCCATGAACGTTAAGCAGATGAGTGTAAAACAGCAGATTCGCTCCTACGTAGCGGAAAGCCTCTTCTTCAGCAGCGATGACTATGCGCTTGATGATGATATGTCGTTCCTGGACGAAGGCGTGGTCGATTCGACGGGCGTTGTCGAACTCGTGCTATTCGTTGAAGAAAACTTCGGCATTGAAGTGGATGACGACGAGATTGTTCCCGACAACTTCGATTCCGTAAACAACCTGGTTGCCTACATTGAACGAAAACTGATCTAGCAAGTCATTCGACCCCGGCATCTTACACTGGACTCACGAAAGCCTATGCTACTTGTCAACAACTTCCTCGAACAAAACGCAATACGCACGCCAGACAAGATTGCCCTTGTCTGTGACGGACAACGCCTCAGCTATGCAGAGATCGATCAAATGGCAAACCGGCTTGCCAACGCCCTCCAAGAACATGGCGTGGCGCGCGGGGATCGGGTTGTGCTTTTTCTGCCAAACTCGGTTGAGTTGGTCGTAGGCATCTTCGGCGTGCTCAAAGCCAATGCCGTCTTTGTCATAGCCAATTCGTCGATGAAGCAGGACAAGTTACTCTACCTGGTCAACAACTGCCGCGCGGCTGCGTTTGTCGCCAGCGTCAGCAAAGCCACTTTGATCACGGAGATCGTCACAGGCGCGCCCTCGATCAAAGTGACCGTCGTGACCGACACCGGGCCGAAACGACCCCCAGCCGGCAACCGCTGTTGGATCGCCTTTGATGAAATTCAGCAGGAATACCCGACCACATGCCCCACGCGCCAGAACATTGATCAAGACCTTGCCTGCCTCATCTACACCTCAGGCAGTACGGGCGATCCCAAAGGGGTCATGTCGGCCCATGCGAACGTGGTCTTTGCGGCTTCTTCAATCATCTCGTATCTCCAGAATGTGGCCGATGATGTGGTCATCAATGTTCTGCCGCTCTCGTTTGACTATGGGCTGTACCAACTGCTGATGGTCTTTAAGTTTGGCGGCACGCTTGTACTGGAGCGATCTTTCACCTACCCGGTGCAAGTTCTCAAAACGATGGAGCGCGAAAAAGTCACGGGCCTGCCTGGAGTACCGACGCTTTTCTCGCTCCTGCTCCAGATCGACCTGAGTCCCTACCGGCTCGATCATCTGCGCTATATCACCAATACAGCAGCCGCTTTGCCCGCCAGCCACATCCTCCAGATCCGGCGCATGTTTCCAGATGCGACGCTCTTCTCGATGTATGGCCTTACCGAGACGAAGCGCACCCTCTATCTGCCACCCGAACAGTTAGAGAGTCGCCCTGACTCCGTGGGGATTGCCATTCCCGGCACAGAGGTCTGGCTTGAGGATGAGCAAGGCCAGCGGTTGGGGCCGCATCAGGTGGGCGAACTGGTCATACGCGGCGGGCATGTCATGCGCGGCTATTGGGAAGCACCCGAAGCCACGGCGGCACGCTTCCGGCCCGGCCCGGTTGCAGGTGAGCGCATCTGCTACAGCGGCGACCTGTTCCGCATGGATGCAGAAGGCTATCTCTATTTTGTCGGGCGCAAGGATGACATCATCAAGAGCCGGGGCGAAAAGGTAGCGCCGAAGGAGATCGAAAGCGTGCTCTATCAACTGCCCGATGTGCTGGAAGCCGCGGTCATCGGCGTGGATGACCCGATCTTGGGCCAGGCGATCAAGGCGTTTGTCGTAGTACACAATGGCAGCCTGTCGGAACAGAGCATTTTGCTGCACTGCCGCACCCATCTGGAAGATTACATGATGCCCAAGTTTGTGGAAATCTGCGATTCCTTGCCCAAGACCTCTAGCGGCAAAATCAAGAAGACGGAGTTGGCCTAATGTGTGGCATCGTCGGCATGTTGAACCTAAACGGCAAACGCGCCGCAGGAGGTGTCTCTCCTGTAGAGATCACTCATCTTGAGCGGATGCTGCACAGCATCCACCACCGCGGCCCCGACCAAGTTGGCATCTACACCTTTCAAGATGAACAGAGCTGCATTGGCCTGGGCAGCGCACGCCTGAGCATCATCGATCTGGGGGGTGGTCAGCAGCCCATCGGCAACGAAGATGGTTCGCTGTGGATTGTCTTTAACGGCGAAATCTTCAATTATGTCGAGCTGCGCGCCGAGCTGGAATGGCTGGGACATACCTTTACCACCGACTCCGATACAGAGGTGATTCTCCATCTGTATGAGGAGTATGGAATGGAGTGCGTGCAGCAGTTGAACGGGCAGTTTGTCTTTGCCATTTGGGACGAACGCCAGCACGCGCTGTGGATTGCGCGCGACCGGCTGGGCGTGCGCCCGCTCTATTACACACTTCACGAAGGCACGCTGATCTTCGCCTCTGAGATCAAGGCGCTCTTCTCCCTGCCGGGAGTGCGCGCAGAACTTGATGAGGTCACGCTTGACCAAATCTTCACCTTTTGGAGTCCGCTACCACCGCGCACAGCCTTTAAGAACATCCACACGCTGCCCCCTGGGCATTGGCTCACCGTGGGTGCGGAGCAAGCGCTACAGATTGAGCGCTATTGGCGGCTCCAGTTCCCGCAGGCGCAAAAGCGGTATGACCTGTCGGAAGATGACGCCGTAGCCGAATTGCGCCACCTGCTGATCGACGCCACACAAATTCGCCTGCGCGCCGATGTGCCGGTGGGCGCATATCTCAGCGGCGGGCTGGATTCATCCACGATTGCGGCGTTGATTCATCACTACACCAACCGCACATTGGAGACATTTTCAATTGGCTTTGCCGACGAGAGGGGCTTTGTTGACGAAAGCTATGACGAAAGCGCCTTCCAGCGTGCTATGGCGAAAAAGCTAAAGACTCGCCACCATGCCATTCAATGCACAAGTGACGAAATCGGCAATGTCTTTCCCGAAGTGGTGTGGCACACAGAAACACCGCTGCTGCGTACATCGCCTGCGCCGCTCTATCTGCTCTCCAAGCTGGTTCACGAACATGGCTTCAAGGTCGTCCTTACGGGTGAGGGGGCAGACGAGTTTTTGGCCGGCTACAACATCTTCAAAGAGGCCAAGATTCGCAGGCGTTGGGCTAAAGAACCGGATTCGCTTGCGCGCCCGGCGCTGCTACGCAAGCTCTATCCCTACATCGCCAACCTCGCCCAGAGCAATGACGCCTATCTGCGCCAGTTCTTTGGCAAGCGTTTGGAGGAGATTGACGCGCCCGACTATTCGCACCAGATTCGCTGGGCCAACACCAGCCGCGCCAAACGCTTCTTTTCTCAGGAGATGCGGCAGACGCTCACAGGCAGCGCTCGATCTTCGATAGACGACATCGAGATTCCCGCAGACTTTGCCGATTGGGAGCCACAAGCGCGCGCCCAGTACCTCGAGAGCACGATCTTTCTGAGTGAGTACCTATTGTCGTCGCAGGGTGATCGGGTTGCGATGGCCCATTCGGTTGAGGGGCGCTTCCCCTTCCTCGACTATCGCGTCGTGGAATTCTGCAACCAGTTACCGCCCCATTTCAAGCTGCGCGGGCTTACCGAGAAGTACCTGTTGAAGCGGGCGCTGCGCGACTTGCTGCCCGAAGAGATTTGGAGCCGCCCAAAGCGCCCCTATCGCGCGCCCATCCAACACAGCTTCTTTCCGAATGGCAAGCCGCTGGAGTGGGTAGGCGATCTGCTCTCCCCGGCAGCGATCGGCAAGAGTGGATATTTCGAGCCGTTGGCGGTTGCCAACCTGCTGAAGAAGCTTGAACGCTTTGGCGACTTAGGCGAAACCGACGAGATGGCGCTCACCGGCATCCTCTCCACACAGTTGGTACACCAACAGTTCGTCGCGGCCCAACTAGGCCCCTCGACGCTTCACCACGCCGAACCATACGCTGGCGAACGCAAAGTCGTCGCCCGTGGGCAGGTAGTGGCTGTCTAGCTCCACCTGGTAAGCCGCCGCCGGAGGTTAAAACGGGAGCCCCCTGGGCGCGGCTATGAGCGACGCCCCTTGAAAGGGGCTTGGTGAGCCGCGTCTTAAGCCCCTTTCAAGGGGCGTTGTTTGGTAGCCCTGCGGCTTTAGCCCTGGGCGGTTTGCTTGAACAATCACAACGTTATTGAGGAGATCTACCCAATGATTTCGACGAGGGTTGCGCCCTTCCATACGGATATTCTCAAGCTCGATGTTGAACAAGAGGTCGAGCGGATCTGCGAGAAATTGCGCCGCGCCATCTTTGACAAGCTCAAACGGCGCGGGGGTGTGCTCGGCGTCAGCGGTGGCGTGGACTCGGCAGTGGTGCTGACGCTGGCAGTGCGCGCATTGGGCAAAGACCATGTGATCCCCTTGCTGCTGCCCGAAGCGGAGTCAAGCCCAGAGAGCGCGCGGCTGGCACGTCAGGTCTGCCGCCAGGTCGGCGTCTCGCCCATCGTCGAGGAGATCACCGGCCCGCTGATTGGTTTTGGCTGCTATGCGCGGCGTGATGAGGCCGTACGCAGCGTCTTTCCCGAATATGATCGCACCTACAAGCTCAAGATCACGCTTCCCCCTGGCCTGTTGGACAAAGACACGCTGAATGTATTCAGCGCGACCATCATCAGCCCGGAGGGTGAAGAGACGACCAAGCGGCTGCATCCGGCACAATTGCGCCAGATTGTGGCTGCCTCCAACTTCAAGCAGCGCACACGCGCCGCCTTGCTCTATTATCACGCCGAACTACGCGACTACGCCGTCATTGGCACGCCCCCGAGAAACGAACATGAGCAAGGTTTCTTTGTGAAGTATGGCGATGGTGCGATGGATGTGAAGCCCATCGCACACCTGTACAAGACGCAGGTCTACCAGTTGGCGCGCTATCTCGACGTGCCGCAGGGGATTCTGACCCGCCCGCCCACATCCGATACCTACAGCGCAAGCAGCACACAAGAGGAATTCTTTTTCCGGCTGCCCTTCGAGTTGATGGACCTGCTCTGGTATGCGCTCGAACACGACATTCCCATTGGCGAGGTTGCCGAAACAGTCAACCTGACCGAAGAGCAGGTGCAGCGGGTATTCGATGACCTGATTCGCAAAGAGCGTACAACGCAGTACTTGCGGACACCTCCGCTTGGCATTGACGACTGATAGGTAGCTCAATTTTCTCTCACAGAGGCAAAGCGTATGAATCGTCAGTTGACAGCACTCAGCGGGCTGGCAATCCTCCTTGTCGTGCTCCATCACACCATCGACCTACAGATTACCTGGCTGCAAACCGCAGGCGTCGTTCTGCCACATGACTGGGCATTCTACACGCTGATCGTGCTGCACAGATTGGGCAAGGTTGCTGTGCCGCTCTTCTTGTTTATCTCCGGCAGCTTTATTGCCTATGCTGCACGCGGCAATCCGCCCAAGCTCTCCTGGCACACCGTTCAGTCGGCGCTGCGCCGTTTGATCTGGCCCTATGTCGTCTGGTCAGCCCTCTTTTATCTGCTCGTCTTTTTCCAGAGACATGAGAGCCAAAGCGCGGTTGGCTATGTAAAAAGCCTTGCCGTGGGCTATCCGTTTCATTTTGTACCCTTGCTGATCTTCTTTTATGCCATCTCTGTGCCGCTTGCGGCTGTCGCCAAGCGCTATGGGCTGGCGCTCATTGTGCTGATTGCGCTCTACCAACTATTTCTCATCATCGTGGAATACCCCGGCACGTTGAATGTCACCCTGCCAGGCGGAAGCCAAATTCTGTCACTCCCGATCCTGGGCAAAACGCTGGCCCTCTGGGGCATCTATTTCCCCCTGGGGCTGGTCTATGCGTTGAATCTCAAGCGCATCCAGCCGTGGCTACAGCGCATCTGGCCTCTGCTGGTGGCGCTCACGATCATCTTCTATGGGCTTGATGTCTTGCACACAGCGGGGATCGTCAGGTTGCCGATGGCAGTCCATCTCTATCCATTGACCTTTGTGATGCTGGTCCCTTTGATCAAGCGTAACTGGATTCCCCAGGTGACTCAGGTGGAATATCTCGGCAAACGTTCCTATGGACTCTATTTAACCCATCTGCTTGTCATTGATCTAGCGCTCACGGCGATTCGCGATCTGCTGCCGGGGCTGACGAGTTTCCCCCTGCTCATCGCCGCGCCGGTCTTTATCATGGCGCTCGCCATCCCGCTGCTCATGATGAATCTATTGTCCGCCACGCCCACCCGTGTCGCCCATCCCTATGTGTTTGGCTAGTCTGTTTGGCTAGCTTCGTACCTCGGCTATCTCAGGTAACAGACAGATGCTCAAGACCACCATCAACCAACTCCTGCAGAAAGTGCGTAACATGCAGACATTGGCCCATCCACAGCGCCATCAGGCCGCACGCTATCTGGAGAATATGGGGAAACACAAGGATTATACCAAGTTCGTGATTTTGGGCCGCTCACGCAGTGGCTCCAATTTTTTGCGCGGGCTGCTCAACTCTCACCGCCGGATCAGGGCATTTGGCGAACTCTTTCAGAATGACGCCATGATCAGTTGGGGGCTCTCCGGCTATCCAGAGTCGCCGCAACTCCTGGCCTTGTTTCGCAACGACCCGGTCTGTTTTCTGGAAACGGAGATCTTCCGCAGCGTGCCAAAGACAATCCAGAGCGTCGGCTTCAAAATCTTCTACTACCATGCACACAGCGCACAATGGCAGCCGGTTTGGGAGTATTTGGCTGCCCAGCCGGAGCTAAAGGTCATCCACATCAAACGCGATAATTTGCTCAAGATCCATCTTTCCCGAAAGAGAGCGATGGCGACTGACCGCTGGGTCAATGTCTCCGGCGAGCGCGAGCCCCACGCGCCGGTTGCGCTTGATTATGAGGAATGTTTGGCGGATTTTGTGCAGACAAGGGCATGGGAAAACGAGTATGCTCGCTTCTTCGCCAACCACGCCATGCTCGACATTCGCTATGAACTGCTTGCGCGTGACTATCAAGCCGAGATGAAGCGTGTGCAGCATTTTCTGGGCGTCGAGCCGCAAGGGCTCACGCCAGAAACTCATCGCCAGTCTGACGCTTCACTTTCCGCCTCCATTACCAATTACGCCGAACTCAAGGAGCAATTTGAGGGTACGGTTTGGCACGCATTCTTTGAAGAATAGCGTGAATTATCCTGTTATCTTGGTCCATGCAGCACTCTAGTCAGAAAGGTTCGACAGGTAGAACAATGACACACATTCCAGCGAGATCCACGGTCCTTGTCATTGGTGGTGGCCCCGCCGGCACAACCGCAGCAACGATGTTAGCGCGCGAAGGGATTGATGTAGTCCTGGTCGAGAAGGCAATCTTTCCCCGTTACCACATTGGCGAATCACTCCTGCCCTCGGTGCTGACATTTCTCGAACTGCTCGGTGTGCGCGAGACGATTGAGCAGGCCGGTTTCCAACGCAAATCCGGGGCGCACATTGAGTGGGGCAAGCAGCAATGGGATCTCATCTTTGGTGAACTGAGCGGCAGAAACAGCTACAGCTTCCAGGTAGACCGCGCCATCTTTGACCATCATCTGCTCAAGCACGCCCGCAGCCAGGGCGTCCAAGTCTTTGAAGGGGTGGAAGTGCGCGAGATCCTTTTTGACCCGGAATCAAAACGACCGGTCAGAGCAAAATTGGATGCAGGGGAAAATGGCAATGGCGTGACCGAAATCAGTTTCGATTACCTGATCGATGCTTCGGGCCGGGCGGGGATTATGACTTCTCGCTATCTGCATAACCGGCGGTATCACGAAGCCTTCAAGAACGTGGGCGTGTGGGGCTATTGGGAGAACACCCGACGCTTTGAGGGCAGAAAAGAGGGGGCCATCGCCACAATCTCCATACCTTCGGGCTGGATCTGGGCCATTCCCTTGAGCGATGGAACCATGAGCGTGGGCATCGTTCTGCACAAGGAAATGTTTAAGGAGATGCGCGCCAACTCCTCGGTTGAAGAGATTTATGCAAAGTGCATTGCCGATTCTGCCACCATCACCCACATGCTTGAGCCGGGCACAATGCGCCCGCAAATGCATGTCGAGACGGATTATTCCTATACATCTGAGCAATTTGCCGGCCCCGGCTATATGCTCTCCGGGGATGCAGCCTGTTTTCTAGACCCCTTGCTCTCCACCGGCGTGCATCTTGCCATGTTGAGCGGGCTGTTGGCATCCGCCAGCTATGCCAGCGTGATACGCGGCGAAGTGAGCGAGGAAGAAGCACGCGCCTTCTATGACAAGAGCTATCGCTACTCCTTCCTGCGCTATTTCGTCTTTCTCTCGGCTTTCTACAATCAGTACGATGGCGAGGGCAAGGACACCATTTTCTGGACAGCGCGCCAGCTTTCTAGCCAGGATGCGCCAAGCAGCGACCTACAGAGCGCCTTCACGACACTGATGTCGGGCGTCGATGATCTGGTCGATGTGCGTCACCGCTCAGAAGCCACTCAACAGGTTGTTTTGCAAGAGATGTTACACAGGCTGCAAGAGAATCTTGAGTTGCGTTCGGATAAAGAGCTTTTGCAGCGCCAGCTAGAGATACAAGCCAAGCCGGTGCTGGAAAACAAACGCTTCTTTAACCATGTTGAAGGTGTCGGCTCGCTGGACATCGAGGATGCAGTCAATGGGCTTTATGTCACGACCCGCCCGCGATTGGGTTTAGCGCGCACCAACGAGAACCAGACGCCCGAAGAGCGGGCCATCGAACAAGGGGCCTTAGCCGAGGCGACTTTCTAAGAGCAGGGCATGTTCGATGGGGCGTCGAACATGCCCTGCTCATCCCTGTGCATACTCTGATCACCAACTGCACATCACCCGGTAGTGAATGTGAATATCTTATTTCTCACCCAAGTCCTACCCTATCCGCTGGATGCTGGGCCAAAGGTGCGTGCCTATCATGTGCTGCGCTATTTGGCCCAGCAGCACAGCGTGACGTTGGTTTCTTTCACGCGCACCAGCGACACACCCGCTGCCATCAGTCATCTGCGCGAGATCTGTCACGCCGTCCACTGCGTGCCGATGCCGCGCTCGCTGCTGCTGGATGCGATGCATTTCGCCAAGAGTTTGCTGCGGGGCAAACCCTTCATTATTGAACGTGATTGGGTGCCCGAAATGGCCCAACTCCTGGAGACACTCGCGCAGGGCAGCAGGCGCTTCGATGCCATCCATGCCGATCAGCTATGGATGGCGCCCTATGCGCTCTGGACAGGGCAGATCGCCGGCGCGCGCCGTTCGCAAGGGCGAGAGCGACCTTTGCTCGTTCTCGACCAGCACAACGCTGTCTACCTGATCCCACAACGTTTGGCCGAACATGAAGGAAATTGGCTCAAGCGCAGGATCCTGGCTTTGGAATCGCATAAGTTAGCCCGCTTCGAGGTGGATACCTGCCTGCAATTCGACCGTGTGACCTGGGTCACGCGTGAGGATTATGAAGCAGTCCAACAGCAAGCCCAGAGACAGGCCCAGCAGCAGGGAATCCAGATTGGCAATGCTGGCGTGATCCCCATCTGCGCCGATGCGGAAAGCGTCACGGTGGCTGCGCGCGCACCAACCGCCCGGCGTGTGACCTTCTTGGGCGGGCTGCATTACCCACCCAATGCCGAAGGAGTCCTTTGGTTCGCCAGGGAAGTCTTTCCCCAAGTGCTGCGTGCTATGCCGGAGGCGGTCCTCACCGTGATTGGCAAGCAGCCCCCGGCAAGCCTGAAGAGCTTTGGCATCCCAGCCAAAAATCTTGACGTGACCGGCTATGTGGACGATCTCGATCCCTATTTGGATGAGACCGCGGTATCCATTGTGCCGCTCCATTCCGGTGGGGGGATGCGCGTTAAGATTCTGGACGCATGGAGCAAAGCAATTCCAATTGTCAGCACGACCATAGGCGCAGAAGGAATTGAGACATGCCCCGGCAAGAACATCCTGATCGCCGACAGCCCCGCAGACTTTGCCGATGCGACGTTGCGCGTGCTGCAAAACGCTCCCCTTGCCGAACAACTGGCACAAGGTGGACGCCGCCATGTGCTGGACGCCTATCACTGGCGCACTCGTTATCAGGCTTGGGATTCTGTGTACGCTTGACGACGCGGAGGGTAGTGCTATGAGTGCCCAGGGATGTGGCGAGCCCACGCAGGTGGTAATCTGCGACTCTCTGCGACCATTCTTACGACCAAATCTGCGACCTTCGTATGCTACGCTGTTTGCATCCGCTTTTCCGGCACAAGCGCAAGCTGCACTCTGGCAAAGGGGGCAGTATGGGCCGGATCACCGAGCGCAATTCTCCCACGCCTCGATTTGTTTATCATAAAGCAGCCCAAAGGGGGTAAGCCGGCTCAATCTGACAGAGAGAATTGCAACCCAACCATCAAACCAGCTATCAAAGAGAAATTCTGAAAACAACAAGGGGTCTCCAATGAAGCTACGCCGCTATTTTGCCTCAAGTATTGTTGCTTTTCTGCTATTAATCGTGTTTGTAGGGGGTGTGTTTGCCGGCACTGTGACGGTTGATGGCATCACCTTGAGTTGGCCTGAATATCCATTGAACGGGCCGGCTCTTCAATCTTGTGAGCCGGGGGCCAATCCAGCCGCGAATACAATTTCATTGACAGGAGTTCCAGAGGGGGCGACTGTTACCGCAGTAGCGCTCTATTCGAATCCGACCGGCGGTAGCCCAAATGTCCAGCCGGCAGTCACCTATCCGAACGTGACGGGTGGCAGCTTGGTCATTCCCGTTGTCTACCCGGCGGACACCTCGACTTGGCCTTCTGTCAACCCAAGCACCAACGAGCGCGCCATCGCTGTCTCCTATCAAATCCAGGTCAACGCCGGCCCCACGATCACAAAGCTGATCAGCAAGTCCTGGTGGGTCTTGTGTGTGCCGCCGGTTCCACCGACCGAGACGCCAACCGCGACACCAACTGATACGCCGACCAACACGCCAGTCCCGCCGACAGCGACACCGACCGATACACCAACCAACACGCCGGTTCCGCCGACCGCGACACCAACTGATACGCCGACGAACACGCCGGTCCCGCCAACCACGACACCAACGGACACGCCGACCAATACGCCGGTTCCACCAACCGCGACGCCAACCAATACGCCGACGAACACCCCGGTTCCGCCAACGGCGACACCAACCAATACGCCAGTTCAAGGCCCGGCACAAGGCTGCACGCCCGGCTACTGGCGTCAAGACCAGCACTTTGATTCATGGGTCGCGACGGGATATGCGCCGAGTAACGACTTCAACACCGTATTTGGTGTCAGCGCAACCTTTAACCCGCACAGCCTGCTCGATGCCGTGTGGCTAGGCGGTGGCGGCGAACGTGCCCTGGCTCGCCATGCCGTGGCAGCCTTGTTGAACGCAGCCCAACCGAACGTCAACTACGCCTACACGACTGCCGAAGTGATTGCCGGTGTCCAAAATGCATACGCCACCGGCAACTTCGAGCCGTTCAAGAACACCCTAGAGGCCGCCAACCAGGCGGGCTGTCCGTTGAACTAGGTCTGTTGAACTAGGCCCGGTATTGTCTCGGAGACTGTTTGAAAAGGATTGGCGGGTGATTACCCATAGGATCATCCGCCAATCTCTGGTTTGTCTGGCCTGTTGTGTGCCGTAGATCTCCCGCTTGTTTGTGTTGCCGTCTGGTTTTGAAATCTACTCCTTCACCACCCAATGCAGCTCCACATGGATCTCCAGAAAGGGAACGCAATGAACAGAATCTCACGCAGGACGATTCTGCTGTTCGTAATCGTGCTTGCGCTTGCCCTGCCAACAACAGTCCTGGCGAACAAGAAACTATACAAGGCAAACATCAGCGCGGGCAACGAACTTCACGAAGTTGTCGGTTCAAGCGCAAGAGGCTCCGGGGTATTCAACCCCAGCCCGGATGGAACCTTCCACTTCACGCTGCAAATTCGCAACCTGTCAGGCCAGGTAACCGGGCTTCACCTGCACGCACCGGCGACTACCGAACAGACTGCCGGCGTGGTGCTTACTTTGTGTGGAGGACCTGCGCCAGCAGTGCTGGGAAGCTGTCCACCACTCGACAGCAATAATTCGCTCGTGCTATCAGGAAGCTTCAACTCCAGCTATTTGCAGCCAGGCGTAACCGGCGCGCAAATGCAACAGTGGTTGGACGATGGCCTGGTCTACATCAACGCGCACACTGCGTTGAATCCGGCAGGCGAGGCGCGCGGCCAACTCATCCCACAGTAGGCATTAGCCTGTCTCCAGCATAATCTTGGCCCTACCAGCAATCAGCGTGCAAGTACGGAGGATGTAGCACAGAGATTGCGCGTTGCTAGCATACATCACAGACACATGGCATCAACTCTATGCTAGGAAAGGCTTGTTGGAAACTATGACACAACGATCCTCTAGTTCAGACGGCAGCACAAACAAGTAGGAGATCTAGCAAACCACGTGGAAGCTTCTCTGAAGATTCTCTTCATTGTGCCCTATGCCCCCACCCTCATCCGCGTACGTCCCTACCAATTGATTCGTAGCCTGGCGCAACAGGGACACGATCTTACATTGGCAACGCTGTGGACATCAGAGGAGGAGCGGGCGGCTCTGAGCCAAATCGCAGAACATTGCGGGCAAGTCATCATGCACCGTCTGTCCCATTGGCGGGTCATCGGCAACATGGCACGCTCTGTTTGTACGCCTAAGCCGCTGCAAGCTGCCTACGCGTGGCAGCCGGAGTTGGGCCAGAGCATCCGATCGCTCCTGCGCGAGCGCGCCTTTGATGTTGTGCATCTGGAGCATTTACGCGGGGCGCGCTACGGGTTGGACGCCAAAGCGACCCTGGCGGAGCAGCAGCGGCAGACGCCTGTTGTTTGGGACAGCGTTGACTGTATCACCCATCTCTTTCAACAGGCAGTGGAACAGAGCCGCAGCCGCAAAGGTCGCCTGATGACCCAACTCGACCTCGGTCGCACACGACGTTATGAGGGCTGGCTGGTCAGGCAATTTGACCGGGTGCTGGTGACATCTTCCACAGAAAAGCAAGCGTTGGCGGACTTGGGGCAAGCGGACGCTGCCAATACCAACCTAGACAAGGCCAACGTAGAGGCTGGTCATGATCGTCGTCTTGCGGTCGTCGCCAACGGGGTAGACCTGCAATACTTTACGCCACAGCCCGGCCTTCAGGGCGAAGCGGACCTGGTCTTTACCGGCAAGATGAGCTATCACGCCAACGTCACCGCGGCGCTCTCTTTGGTGCAAGAAATTATGCCCCTGGTTTGGGCGCAGCGTCCCGATGCCACGGTCTGGATTGTGGGCAAGGAGCCACCGGCAGAGATCCGCAGCCTGGCTTCGAGGAAGGGCAACCAGGAGCGGGTCGTCGTCACCGGCACAGTGCCCGACATCCGGCCTTTTCTACATCACGCAACCATAGCCGTCGCGCCGATCCTCTATGGGGCAGGCATCCAAAACAAGCTGCTGGAGGCGATGGCATCAGGCACACCAGTCATTGCCAGCCCGCAGGCGATGGCAGGGTTGCCCGCACAAAGCAGCGACAGCGCACTGGTTGCCGATGGCCCAGCGGGCTTTGCCGCCGCCATTGTGCGCCTGTTGGGCGACAAAGCAGCACGCATCGCTTTGGGAGCGCGCGGGCGCTGCTATGTCGAAGAACATCATGCCTGGCCCAATGTAGTCACCCAGTTAGCAGAAATCTATCAAGACGCCATCGCAGAGAGGGAGAGACAAGCCTATGCGTGCTGTCTCTAAGCGGCAAATTTCCACAGCAAACATTCTGAAGATCATCCTTCTGCTCGCGATCCTCCTGCGCGTAGCGTCGGCGCTTTTCCAGGGAAATAGCGTGGAGCCGCTGCCCGGCATCCACGACCAAATTTCCTATGATGAGCTGGCACGACGAGTCATCGAAGGGCATGGTTTTAGCTTTGCGACAAACCATTGGCCCGCAACCCAGGCCAACCAACCGACAGCGCATTGGAGCTTTCTCTATACGCTTTATCTGTCGGCTACCTATCTCATCTTTGGCGTGCATCCCCTAGCGGCGCGGCTCATCCAGGCGCTTGTTGTGGGCCTGCTGCATACCTGGCTGGCTTGGCGAATTGGCAAGCGCATCTTTGGCCCAACCGTTGGCTTGCTGGCGGCTCTGCTGAGTGCAACCTATCTCTACTTTGTCTATTACAGCGGGGCGCTGATTACCGAATCGTTCTATATCGTCGGCATTTTGTGGACAATGGATGTGGCGTTGCGCCTGGCAGCCCGCCAGCTTCCTGCTTCGACGCTGAATGAGACACCGGGAGAACCTCCACGCTCCACCGCGTGGCTCTGGGTTGAACTCGGTCTTGCTGCGGGCGTGACGATTCTGCTGCGCCAGTTGTTTCTGCTCTTTATGCCATTTCTCCTGCTCTGGCTCTGGTGGAGCAGTGAACGATTGAATGCGAATGGTTCGGCTCCAGACCGCAGCGGGAGCAGCGTCCACAACGGCAAACGGCGAACTTCTACACAGCGGCGTATGCATCTGCTCGCCGGTTCGCTTCTCTGCATGGCGATTGTCATCAGCTTGATTGCGCCGTGGACGATTCGTAATTATCGAGCATTTGGGCAATTCGTGCCGCTCAACACCAATTCCGGCTATGCCTTCTTTTGGGGCAACCACCCCTATTACGGCACCAAATTTGTTGGCATTCTGCCGGAGGATGGGCCGAGCTACCTGGATTTGATCCCGAAAGAGCTGCTGGGGCTGGACGAGGCAGCGCTTGATAAAGCATTGCTCCAACGCGGTCTTGGCTTTGTCATACAAGACCCGGTGCGCTACCTGCTTCTCTCGTTGAGCCGGGGCCAAGAGTATTTCAAGTTTTGGCCGTCGCCGGATTCAAGCATACTCAGCAACATTGTGCGCGTCGGCTCGTTTGGGTTGGCCTTGCCCTTCATCCTCTACGGGCTGTGGGTTACTGCCGGCACGCTCTGGCAAGGGCGCAATCGCTATCAACAGGCCGCGATCACGCTGCTCTATCTCTTTATGGCTGTCTACACAGCGATCCACCTGTTGGTTTGGACGTTGATCCGCTATCGCTTACCGGTCGATAGCCTTTTTCTCATCTTTGCCGCCGTGGGTCTTTACAAACTGGTTGGATGGGTGATGTCCCATCCTCTCTTTATCCAGACACCTCAGCACAGCACACCACACAGCTCACCATCACACAGCAAGGAGAGACTGTCCCTATGATCGGTAAGTCTGAGACTGTACAACTGGATCTGCTAAAGCAGGCGCGCTTTCTGCACGACGCGCAGCCCTTTTATAGACGGCTCTACAAAGGGGCGCTGCTGCTGGGTGATGGTGTCATGCTCATCCTCGCCTTTTGGCTGGCCTATATCTTGCGCTTTGAATTGGGGCTTACGATCTCGCCGGAAGTTGTGCCGCTTCCCCAACAGTACATCTTTCTGGTGATGATCCTGATCCCGTTGTGGCTGCCACTGTTCTACTTACTGCGCCTGTATGACTATGACATTCTGCTCGGCGGCACGATGGAGTATGCGCGTGTCTACAACGCTTGCGCCAGCGGGATGATGCTTGTCATCATCGTGAGTTTTATTGCGCCCGGCTTTGTGATCTCGCGCGGCTGGCTGCTTTTGTCGTGGTGCTTGTCGAGCGTGTTGATCTGTAGCGCACGCTTATTCTTACGGCGCATGGTCTACGCGCAATGGCGCTTTGGCCGCTTTCTAACCCCTACCCTGATCATCGGCACCAACCAGGAAGCGGTTCTGCTCGCATCCAAGTTGGGCGCAGGCACCAGCACCGGGCTGCAACTGCTTGGCTTTGTCAGCGAACAGGGCGAAGTTGCCACAGGGCAGCGGCTGCCCGATCTCAACGGTCTGCCCATCTTTGGCAGCTTTGAGAGCATCCCCAGCTTGATCAAGCAGCGCTGTGTGCGACAGCTCATTGTCGCCAGCACAGCAGTCTCGCGCGAGCAGTTGCTCGATGTTTTCCACCAAGTGGGTAGCGAGCGTGAGGTCGAGATCCATCTTTCCTCAGGCGTCTATGAGATTCTCACTACGAATATGCACGTCGCCTATAAGGCGCAGATCCCGTTGATGACGCTGAGCCGGCTGCGTCTCAGCCGCCTAGAAGTGGTCCTAAAGACCGCGCTGGACTATTCGCTCATCCTCGTGAGCTTGCCTTTCTTGCTGCCGATTATGGCGGTGATTGCGCTGCTGATCAAACTCGACTCACCCGGTCCGGTCTTCTATCGCCGGCGCGTTTTAGGGATCGGCGGGCGCGAGTTTGATGCCTTCAAATTCCGCACGATGGTTGTCAATGGGGATGAGGTATTGGCGAACTATCCGGCGCTGCAAGAGGAGCTTGCCACGACCCACAAGCTGAAGCACGACCCGCGCGTGACCCGCATGGGACGCATCCTGCGCCAACTGAGCCTGGACGAGTTGCCCCAGCTTTTCAACGTCTTGCTGGGCCAAATGAGCCTGGTCGGCCCGCGCATGATCAGCCTCGAAGAGGCCAAAGAGTATGGGCGGATGAAGTTGAACCTGCTCACCGTCAAACCAGGGCTCACCGGCCTATGGCAAGTTTCAGGTCGCTCGGACCTCTCCTATGAGGAGCGGGTGCGGCTCGATATGGATTATGTACGCAACTACAGCATCTGGCTCGACCTGCAAATTCTTTTCTTCCAGACGCTCCCGGTTGTTCTGAAGGGCCACGGGGCTTATTGAGCGGATAGATTGAGCGGATAGATTGACTGGGTATATCAACGAGGCCAAAGCATGAAAGCATTGATCCTAGCCGCGGGGAAGGGAACACGGCTCAAAGAGTTGACACGCAATTGCCCAAAGCCCATGTTGCCGATTGGCGACCTGCCGCTGCTGGGCCATCACCTGCTATGGTTACGCCGCCACGGCATCCGCGAGATTGCGATCAATCTGCACCATGCGCCCGAAGTCGTCACCGATTATTTTGGCGACGGGCACGAATTTGGCGTCTCACTGCACTATTCGCATGAGGAGACGCTGCTTGGCACAGCGGGCGCAGCCAAACGAGTGCAAGGCTTCCTCAACCAACCTGCTGACCAGCCTTTTGTACTCATCTATGGGGATGTCTTTACCAATCTGAATCTCCAACGGCTGGTCCACTTTCATCAAACGCAAGTACACCAGGCGCACTTGACCCAGACCCCCAAACCCGCCATGACGCTGGCCTTGTATCAGGTTCCCAATCCAACAGAATGTGGGCTGGTCGAGCTGGATCAAGCAGGGCAAATTGTGCGATTTACGGAAAAGCCACCGGCGCATCAGGTCTTTACCCGCCTCGCCAACGCTGGGATCATGGTCTGTGAGGCGAGCGTTCTGGATGCAATACCCCCGGAAACTGTCTTTGACTTTGGCCTTGATCTCTTTCCGATGTACCTGGGCGCACAGAAATCGCCCTTCGGCCAACGCCGCGATCAACTCTGGGGCCAAGAAGTGCAAGAGGATGAATATGTCATTGATATTGGCACGCCCAATGGCTATCAGCGGGCACAAGAAGTATACATGCGCTCTGCTTCCAGTTTGCTCACAACGCTACATGGGCAGCCCGAAAGCAACCTTTTCAACGAGGGTATTTTGTAACAACTGCCCCTTATACAAGGGCCGCCACACTGGAAAGTTTTGGTCAGTCCACAGTCGAAGCCGCTACCATTGAACGACCTATCCAGGAGGAATTCTTGAATACCAAAACACGAAACCAAAGGTCATATCGACCTAAAAGTTACTTTGCCATCCGGTTATTGCCGGTTGTTATTTTGGTGCTGCTTGCCGGACTCTCATTTAGACCGGCCTTTGCCGACGATCCCGGCAGCGCTCTTGAATTTGACGGGGTGAATGATTATGTGCGACTGGAGCGTGCAAACACGCTCATGGGCGGCACAAGTTGGGCATCGACCAAGACGATCAACGTTTGGATCAAGCCCGCCGGCACAACCTCACCATCGGTCACGCCCCAGACGGGCCAGATCATTGTGGGCAACGACTCGCCGCGCTCGTTTGGCATCACGCGCGCGACCAATGGCGGGGGTGACAAGCTGTGGGTTTGGAACTCGGACAGCAACGGCATCGACCGTATCGGCATCGACTTTACGCCCAACGAATGGGTCAACATTGCCCTCGTCCATGATGGCGTTACGCTCTATGCCTACAAAAATGGAACCATGGTCGGTTCGACTGCCAGTGGCCCCACCCTCATTAATGGAAATTCGGGGGATGGCATGATGTTTCTCGGCGGCTCTGGACGTTCCGGCACGACCACCTATTTCGCGGGGCAACTCGACGAGGTACGCTTCTGGAATGTCGCTTTGGGCCAGCCTGCCATTGCCGATTGGATGACCCGCACTGTCACCAATGCCCATCCCAACTGGGCCAACCTGAGTGCGTACTACCAGATGTCGAATGGCTCCGGCACATCGCTCACCGATGACAGTGGTCATGGGCACAGCGGCACGCTGTTCGGTGGCATGTCTAATGCGAACTGGGTTGCCTCAACCGCATTCCCAGCATCGACACCAGAGCCAAATGAAACGCCTGTGGCAAACGCGCAGACGGTCTCCCTGGACGAAGATACGTCCATCAATATCACCCTGACCGGGTCCGACCTCGACAACGATCCGCTTACCTATAGCATTGTGGATCAACCTACGAAGGGCGCGCTGAGTGGCAGCGCACCCAACCTAACGTACACACCGGCAGCAAACCGCAACGGGAGTGACAGCTTCACCTTTGTGGTCAATGACGGCAGGGTCAATTCGGCAACTGCCCTGGTCACAATCACGATCAACCCGCTCAATGATGCGCCCGTGGCTGTGGATGACACAGCAAGTACCGCGGAAGATATGCCGGTCACGATTCATGTGCTGGCGAATGATACGGACGTGGACGGAGACACGCTGACTGTCACCAGTGTGGGTGCTGCGAGCAACGGCACTGTGACCCATGACACGTCGAGCGTTACCTACACGCCCAACCCTGGTCATGTGGGAAGTGACAGCTTTAGCTACACCCTGGATGATGGCAATGGCGGTACGGCAACAGCCCAGGTGCAGGTCACAATTACGGAGCAGAACGACCCGCCACAAGCGCTGGACGACACAGGCGTGACGGACGAAGATACGCCGGTGACGATTGCTGTCCTCGCCAATGACAGTGATCCCGATGACGATGAACTCACGGTGAGCGCGGTTTCGCCCGCGGCCAATGGTTCGGTTGCCATCGTCGGCAGCGAAGTCACCTACACCCCCAACGCGAACTTCAATGGCGCAGATCTCTTTGGCTATACCGTCAGCGATGGTCATGGGGGCGAAGCCAGCGCCAACGTCGCCATCACGATCCACCCGATCAACGATGCGCCGGTGGCGACGAATGACACCTTCTCGATCAATGTAGCTACACAGAACAGCCTTCTCGTTTTGGAGAACGACAGCGATGTCGATGGCGACACGCTGACGATTCTTGCCGTGGGCACAGGGAGCCAGGGCACAACGGCGATCAGCGGCGATGAGATCACCTATACCCCAAATTCAGGGTTCAGCAACAGCGACAGCTTCAGCTATACCATTGGCGACGGTCATGGGGGGACCAGTACGGCTCAAGTCACCGTCAACGCCATCACCAGCGCCAACGCAGGCTATGCCCTTGCCTTTGATGGCAGCAACGATTATGTGCGCCTGCCCAAAACGCAGGAGATTTTTGGGAATGGCTGGGAAGCCAGCCACTCGGTAAGCCTGTGGGTGAAGCCTACCGCCCCCGCAGAGGTTGTGAACAACAGCGTGGCCTGGTGTGACTCCATCTTGGGGGATCGGCCCCGCTGGTGGGGCATCTCCCACTGTAACTTCAAAGGCAGTGACAGGATCTGGTTCTGGAATTATGACGGCAACTTCGACCTGATTGGTGTCCCATACAGCATGAACCAGTGGGTACATATTACGCTCGTCCAGGACGGCAATCTGTTCAGCGCCTATCGTAACGGCGTCCTGATGGGGAGCATGGCGAGTGGGCCAACATTACAGCCCAACACGGGGGGCCAGCCTGTCTTGCAGATCGGGGCTGTGATCAACAACGCCGACCGCAATTGGAGCTTCAAGGGCGAGATCGATGAGGTGAGCCTCTGGAATATCCCGGTGAGTGCGTCACAGATTCAAGCGAATATGTTTGTCCTGCTTTCCGGCAATGAGACAGGCCTGGCAGCCTATTATCAAATGTCCAATGGGTCAGGCACAGTCGTTACGGATAACAGCGTTAACTCCTGGGACGGCATAATCCAAGACGGGCTGCTGCCATCAGTGCCGCCCGATGGCCTGGCGACCTGGATACCTTCGGGAGCCTTTAATCAACAGGCGAGTGTGGCGCAAGCAATGGAGGCCAACGATACCCTGATTCTCTCGATTGAAGGGCCACCCCCATCCGAGGTTGACGACCTTGAGGAAGACGGCAGCGAGGAAGATAACAGTGAGCAGCCCGTTAAACTCTTCCTGCCCGGCATTACAGCCGGTCCCACAGTTCAGCCCAACGGCACAGTTATTTTTTCGATGGAGGGGCCGCCTCCCTCTGAGGTTGACTCGCCTGGAGATTGACCTGGGTTCACGAGTTTGTAGGGAGCCGGCACAGGGCAGAGTTGCCACAAGTTCGCTGCCGGCGCAGGCAGAAAATCCTCAATGTCAGTAAGGGAGTTGCAGCATGATTGTTGTCCAGACGCCACTGCGGATCAGTTTGTTGGGGGGTGGGACTGATTTTCGCCAGTTCTTTTTGAACGAAGAAGGCTATGTCATCAGCTCTGCCATTGATAAGTACATCTATGTAATTATCAAGCAGCGCTACGACGACCAGATCCGTGTGGGCTATACACGCACTGAGCTTGTGCAGCACATTGATGAGATCGAGCACGATCTGGTGCGTGAATGTCTGCGCTATACGGGCATCACCAAAGGCGTAGAGATCTCGACGATGGGCGACATCCCCTCCGAAGGGTCGGGGTTGGGATCTTCGAGTACGGTCACAGTGGGCTTGCTGAATGCCATGTACACCTACTTGGGCCTATCGCTCGACCAAACCACACTGGCAAAGAGAGCCTGTGAAATCGAGATCGACATCTTGGGGAATCCGATCGGCGAACAAGATCAATACATCGCCGCGCATGGCGGGCAGCGGTTTATCCACTTTGGCCGCGATGGTCGCGCCCAGGTAGAAGCATGGGGGATGGACGAGGGGCAGATTCGCCGTCTCAATCAGAGCCTTATGCTCTTTTTTACGAATGTCACGCGCAAAGCGGGCAGCATCCTGAACGAGCAAATCCAGAACATCGATCAGCGCCTTGAGATTCTGCGCGAGATGAAGTGCCTTGCCCAACAGGCCAAGCAGGGGCTTGTCGCGGGAGATTTCGACGCTTTGGGGCTGATGCTGCACCAAAGCTGGCTGTTGAAGAAGCAATTAGCCAGCAAGATCAGCAATTCCACCATTGATGATCTCTATGAAGTGGCGCGCCAAGCGGGGGCGCTGGGCGGCAAGATCACCGGCGCAGGTGGCGGGGGCTATCTGCTGCTCTATTGCCCGCGTGACAAACAGGACAATGTGCGCGCTGCGCTCCGGTGCTTGACAGAACTTCCATTTCATCTTGAGCGCGATGGATCAAAGGTGATCTTTAACTACCGGCGCTAAGCCAAATCAAAGGGGGCATTATGACTGTGCAATTTTATCAAAACTACTCAAGAGAGGTCATGCAATCTTTAGACCTCATGCCGTGGCAAGAAATTGGACGCATGGTTCAAATTCTGCATCGTGCCCGCTTGGAGAGCCGCCAGATCTTTGTCATCGGCAACGGCGGCAGCGCATCCACAGCCTCGCATATGGCATGTGATCTAAACAAAAATACGATCCTGCCCGGCGTTCCACGCTTCAAGGTGATCGCCTTGACAGACAACATGGCGACGCTCTCCGCCTATGCCAACGATCTCGGCTATGAAAATATCTTTGCCGAACAGCTCGCAAACTATGGTGAAAGCGGTGACATCCTCGTTGCTATCTCGACCAGCGGCAACTCGCCCAATGTGCTCAGAGCAGTGGAACGAGCGCATGAACTGGGCATCTTCACCATCGGGTGGACAGGATATGCCGGGGGCAAACTGGCGGGCCTTGTCGAGTTGCCGCTGATTGTGCCGAATGATTGTGTTGAACAGATCGAAGATATACACATGATCCTTGAACACATGGTCACGGTGGCATTACGCAAAGCCGCACAAACGGTACACGTCGCTCCGATCGTCACCGAACTGGTGGCAATGGAACCGGTCGCCATAGAGCCGGTCGCAATGGATATGTCTTTACTCCATTCATAGGTGATTGTTTATAGGTGATTATTTATGGGTGATATTCATGGGTGATAGCATGGTTCGCCCCTCTCATCCTGCAATGCGCGCCATTTTTCTGGATCGCGACGGCGTCATTAATCGCGAAAGAAAGGATTATGTCAAAAGCTGGGAGGAGTTTGAGTTTCTGCCCAGGTCTTTGGCGGCGCTCCAGCGGCTTGCGACCCATCCCTGGCCGATCTTGGTCATCACCAACCAATCGGCCATTGGGCGCAGGATCGTAAGCGCAGAGGAGGTGGATGCGATTCACCGCAGGCTAAGCGAATCGGTCTGCCAGGCGGGTGGGCGGATTAACGGCTTCTTTGTCTGCCCACACCGGCCCGACGAACAGTGCGACTGTCGCAAGCCGCAGCCAGGGCTCTTGATTCAGGCAGCACAGGTTTTTGATCTGGAACTTACGCAATGCATCTTCATCGGCGACTCCTTCACTGACTATCAAGCTGCAGCCGCGGTCAACTGTCCAGCGATATTCGTCAACTCCGGTCATCAGGATCCGAGCAGACGACTTGATAATCACACATGCGTTCCTGTCTTTCCAGACTTATTCTCTGCGGTGGAATCCATCCTGAAGCCGCCATGAGAGCAGTCGAAAGTGGAGATGTAGATATGCAAACTGCCCCTACAAAGAGAATATGTCCACGCTTAGGGCTTAGTACTGACCATACTGTGGCGGCATCGGCTCCCTCTCGCCTGCATCGCTGCCACATGCCCCAGCGCGTCCTCGCCCCAGATGCACAACACCAGGAGGCCTATTGCCTGTGCGAAAACCATGTCAACTGTCCGCTCTATCAGCAGAACGTTGCCGCGGAATCGAGCAGCACAAACGCAGGAACACGCGGGTCGAATGGCTTGCCCAAGAGCCGCCCATCGCGCCCAATGATCGGCCTCTTTGTAGGCGCGCTCTTGCTTGTGTTGTTGATGGCGGCAGCATATCCAACCCTCAGCGCCGCGCTTGCCGAGCGTAGACAAGCGATCGCGGCGGATGCGATGCCTGCTGCCATAGTGCCGCCTGCTGTCGTCATCGAGAGTGCGACGCCAACACCGGTTGAGGTTGCTCAAGCTGCGTCTGCCGCCAACCAAGTCGCCAACCAAGTCGTCAACCAAAATGTACAGCTTCCAGAGATTGCCACCGAAACGCCCACTACCACCCAGGCTGCGGCAGTGGCAATGGCTTCTGCACAACTCGCCGAACGTTTTATGACACCGACGCCTGTAGCTGGTGGTGAAGTATTCCTGATCAAACCTGAGCCGGGCCAGGCAGGCTGGTGGTCGAGCGATGATACACTCCGTAATCATCTCGGCGATTCCTTCCTCTATGCCGGTGTCTTTGAGGGGCGAAGTTACATTGCGGGTATGCGCTTTGACCTCAGCGCGATCCCGCGTGGCGCGCCCATCCCCTATGCAGAACTGCGGCTCACCGGCCTGCGCGACGACCGGCTCATCAGCGGCGTAGCCGGAACCTGGCTGGTGCAATTGCTGCCGGAAAGCTCGTTAGCCAACCTGCCCGAATCCGATTTCTTGACCTTCTACAGCGCTCCGGCGTCGATCACGCTCTTTCCCCAGCTTGGCTCGGACGACCTCGCCCAGGAGACGGTCAACAGTTGGGCGCTCGATGAGCCCACGCGGCAATGGCTTGCCCAACAACTGTTGGATGGCGCAACCTCCGTCATCGTACGGATTCTTGCGGGCATGCAAAATGGCGAGACGCTCTTTGCGTGGGACAGTGGTTTGGGGCCAGAAACGGCAGGGGACGCGGCCACCTTGCTGCTCAGTGTCGGCGCGCCCCCGCCAACGCCACCACCGCTGCCGACCAAAGCCGTGATTATCGCAACGACGACACCCGTTCCAGCCAATGTGATGACCGTCGTCGCCTATGCGGCGACAGCCACGGTTGAAGCGAATGCCTTTGGCACAAATACACCTTTGCCCTATCAAGTGGTCACACCTACGCCTACGCCACTGAACCTGGCGACGGTGCAGGCCAACGCGCTTGCAGAGGAACTGCCGCCCGTGGTGCTTGATACGCCAGTGCCCCAAAACGAAGCCACGGCACAATACAATGCCGAATATGCAACGGCTGTCGCGCTGACGACAGGGACCTTTACGCCGGTTCCAACGAATTATGTCACGCCGATGCTGGTCTATCCATCGCCGCCCCCAGAGAATGTGGCGACGGCAGCCGCGCGCGTGGTCGAAGCCACACAAGTTGCCGCCAGCGGCGCAGCCACGCCCACGCCGCTGCCCTATAACGCGGTTGAGGCGATTTATGCGTTTGCCACTGAGACACCTGCAAACCAGGAGACAGCGGTTGTCATGGTGCGCGAGCAAAATGCAGCGGCTGCCACAACCGGAACGCCCACGCCCACGCCGTGGAACTTTGTCGTGATCACAGCAGTTCCGCTGCCGACGCCCACGGAGATTCCGCTGCCCACCGCGCTGCCCCTGATTCTTTCGGTGGACAGCCTGACGCCGACGTCTACCCCCGCACCAACGCGCATGATCACCGCGGCGGATCTGGCGCTGTTCCGCAACAAGATTCTCTTTCTTTCGGACCGCTCGAATGAGGATCAGGTGTGGGTGATGGACCCCGACACCGGGGAAGTTGTCTTGGTCGTCACAGATCTCCAGTTGATGGCTTTGGCACGCGACCAAATGCTCAGTTTGTCGCCCAACGGGCATGAGCAAGCCATTGTCCAGGCCGATAACAATGGTGATCTCCAGATCAAGATTTACTCTTTCGAATACAAGGACGCACGCCAGATCACGCACTTCCGAGAGAAAGTGAGCTATGACCCGGCCTGGTCGCCACGCGGGGATCAGATCGCCTTTGTCAGCACCAACTCCGGCAATGATGAAATCTATGTTGTGGACCTTGAGGGAAAAGATCCGCAGCAGCTAACCCACAACACCTGGGAATGGGATAAACATCCTGCCTGGTCGCCCGATGGCAGCCGGATCGTCTTCTACTCCAACCGTGATTCGGGACGCAGCCAGATCTGGATCATGAACGCCGACGGTTCTGGGCAGCGCAACCTGAGTAACAACGAGTATAACGATTGGGATCCCATCTGGGTTCGTTGAGTCTCTTTGGAATCAAAGAGCTCACTCAACGGTGCATTACTGGTCTAAACAGGCATTACTGGTGGAAAAGATAGGAACAGTGTATGGGTGAGTTTGACCTGGGTGTGTACCTACAACCTCTGCGTAAATGGTGGTGGCTTATCCTGCTCACAACTGCGGTTGCAGGCGTTTCCGCTTACTTCTTTCTCCGGTCTCAAACTGCGCTCTATACATCACAGACAACCATCATGATCGGCGCTGGCCTTCAGGATCCAAATCCAAACAACAGCCAGCTTGGGCTTGCAGAGCAGTTGGCAGAGGCGTACGCCGACATTGCCGGGCGCGCGCCTCTGCGCCAGGCGACAATGGCCGCGCTGAACATTACAAAGCTCCCTGACTATACCGTGGAGCCCGTTCTCAATTCACCGTTGATCGAAATTGTCGTAACCGCCGAAGACCCCGCATTGGCGCAAGCCGTTGCACAGGAACTTGTCAACCAGATGATTCTGCAAAGCCCTGTCGGTCAGGAAGAACATGAACGACAGCAATTTCTAGTTGAACAACTGGCAAAACTGGAAGCAGGCATTCAAGAGACAGAGGATGAGATTGTACGTAAGCAGGACGAGTTGGCAAATATGTTCAGCGCGCGCGAGATTGCAAGCACGCAAGATGCAATCTTTGCCTTGCAAAACAAGCTAAGCTCCCTGCGTATGAACTATTCATCCCTGTTGGCGAACTCTCTACAAAATGCCACAAACCGGATCACAATCCTTGAACCGGCCGCCTTACCCACCGAACCCATCGATCAGAATCTGATCCTCAATTTGCTGATGGCGTTGGTGGTTGGCGCGGTACTGGGGGCTGGAGGCGGCTATCTCTTGGAATTCCTCGATGATTCCATCCAGAACAGCTCGGAAATTCGGCCACGGCTTGGGCTTCCGCTGTTGGCAAGCATACCGGCACTCAAGCAGAGCAATAAGCTGATCATGCTCAATGGCGCATCACCCGCGGGTACGGAATCCTACCGCGGCCTGCGCACCAACCTTCAACATATGGCGCTCACGCAGTCGATCAACTCGCTTGTCATGACGGGGCCAACCCCGCATGAAGGCAAATCTGTCACAGCCGCCAATATCTGTATCAGCTTGGCGCTTGCGGGCAAACGAGTCATCCTGATTGATGCGGACTTACACCGGCCCAAGCAGCACCAGTTGTTTCAGCTATCGAATGCGGCGGGCCTGACTTCGGTGCTGCTGGACAGCAGCCTGGATGTGATGACAATTGTCAAAACGACGAGCGTCCCCAATTTGCGCATCCTGACATCGGGGCCACTGCCGCACAACCCCTCTGAGCTGCTCGGCTCGGAGCGCATGCAGCAGCTGCTCGATACGCTCAAAGCAGAAGCGGACATCGTGGTACTAGACACCCCCCCTGTCAGCGCTGTGGTCGATGCCGCAGTCTTAGCAGCACAGGTAGACGGTGTTTTGCTGGTGCTGCGTGCGAATAAGACTTCGTGGACAGTGGCAAAGCGCACGCTGGAGATCCTGCGGCAGGTGCGCGCCCCCATTATCGGCGCGGTTCTCAACGGCATCTCGTTGAAACAGAGCACCTATTCCTACATAGAATATGGCTATGGCATCCACACCGCGTCCAAGAAAACTTCCCGCCAGCAAAATGCATTTTCCTTGCTGAGCAAACAACCGAAAAAGCAGCCGCCAGAGTTTATGACGAACGGTGACGCAAAGGAGGTGACGAAAGATGGACATGCAGAGTAGTATCTCAGCTTGGGCACAATGACCGCGTCTAATGGTTGGTGGTATACACAAGGATCACGACGATGAAGACACTCAGAAGCAGTTCTGTGCCTCGGCGCAACAAAGTTTGGAATCAGTTGCGCTTGTCGAGTCTACTGGCGATGTTCTTAATCTTGGCGCAGGTGATGCCGGCATGGGCGAACAGTGCGCCCAACTTGGGGCCGATTACGGCAAACCCTAGCACCCCCATTCCCTTTGATTACCCGGACCCGGTTGTGCTGACTGCCCAGTTTACGGATGCTGATCCGGCTGACACACATTACATTACGATCAATTGGGATGATGGCACAAGCTGCGTTGCGCACGGGCTTGCAGCCGATACATCCGGCGATGAATACTGCTCAATCGATAATACGCTGGATACCATCACCGCCTCACACCGTTATTCGGTTCCCGGCGTCTATGCGCCCTCCATCAGCCTCGCCACCGAGGGCCAGACCCAGGGTGGCAAAGACGGAGGCGCGTACCGCTATGTCGTGGTCGTGGATGATACCAAAGGGCATATCAAGGGAACAGGGGGCCAGAGTCCCTCCTACCCATACAACCAGTTCAACTCATCCGATGGGCCATCCCAATTAGGCTTCACCGTTGGCTACAATTCTAATGGCACCTTCCGCACGAACAGCCGTGTACGCTTCGTTCTGGCCGATGCTGCATTGAATACGGTCTTTTCGTTCTCGGCTGCGTACACCAACTTCAACTGGATGGTGATCGATGGCGCGCATGCACTCCTCAGTGGGACGGGGTCAGTTAATAACGTAGCCGGATATACCTTTGTCCTTGCGATTATTGACGGTGACTTACAAAACCCACCAGGAGCCGACCGCTACCGTCTACAGATTAGGACGCCATCCGGCAACCTATAC
This sequence comes from Caldilineaceae bacterium, assembly GCA_020846635.1. Classification (GTDB taxonomy): domain Bacteria; phylum Chloroflexota; class Anaerolineae; order Caldilineales; family Caldilineaceae; genus QEUY01. The sequence continues at coordinate 33,028 of JADLDO010000032.1, read as the reverse complement.
TATGACAATGAACTATCTCCCCCACGAGACATTTTACTCTTTGATCCAACAACCCAGATCGAAGGTGGTCAAATTGCTATCGCTGATGCGCCCGGCATGGCAAGCGCCGCTTCCACCCCCAGCAGTGAGCTTGTGCTTGTAGGCAATGTGCCACAGCCGGTCATTGCGCGGGCCGGCTTTGACCAATCCCTCTTCCTACCCTCCCTCTCCGACTAGATTTGCGTTGAGGAGGGGCCGAGAGAACGCTCGTTCCTGGCCCCTCCTGATACTTATCGAATAGCACAACTCCTCTCCACCCCACGCCCCACACTCCGTTTTTTAATCTCAAATGCCTCTCCTACAGCGCTTCCTCGCTGAATTTGGTGCTGAATTCTGTGCCAAATTCCAATTTCCACATAAAAACCGCATAGCATTTATACACATCTCCTCTATTTGTCTCATGTAACTGAGGAAATAAACGGGTACACTATAGATGAATAATCCAGGTTGCTGTCGATTTCTACCGGTGCCGGTGACAACCTGAACCAAGTGAATACGATTGCGAAAAGCGTGTGGCATACCTCTTTTTTTGATTTAGGCGATGTGCTACAATGCTCGCGTGGCGAAAGCGGTTTGCTTGCGCCGCTGTATCGGCAGCCATCCATGCTTTTCCATCATGATTGTGCTATTTCCATTGCCCGTTGCATCCTTCCCCCGCATTGCGTTTTCCTTCTCTTGGGTACTGGTGATGATTCTTAGCAAATGCTGACATAACTGTGAGACAGACATGACCTTTGGAGCCACTCTGGCATCCTGCATCGAAGCCCTTGAATATGGTGGAAGCCTTGAGTCGTGTCTGTCCGCGTATCCTGAGCATGCAGACAGGCTAGAGCCATTGCTGCGCATTGTGGCGCAGTTGCACAGCCAGCCGCGACCACAGATCACGCGCGCCGAGCGCGTGCAAGGCCTGGCATTTGAAGCCATTCTCACCTCTTGCATTGAAGCCCTTGAAGATGGACAAAGCATCGAGTCCTGTCTCGTCGCCTATCCTGAGTATGCGGATAGGCTAGAGCCATTGCTGCGTATTGCGGCGCAATTACACAGCCAGCCGCTAATACCCAACGCCGCGACCATGCCGGAATGCGAATTCGAAACCGTTCTCGCCTCGTCCATCGAATCCCTTGAAGATGGGCAAGCCATTGCCTCGTCCCTCGCCGCGAATCCCGACTACGCAGACGAACTAGCGCCCTTGTTGCACACCGCGGCGCACTTGCAGAGCCTGCCACAGCCAAAGATGTCCGACAGCGCGCTGGAGCGCGGGCGTGAGTTGGTGGCAGAGGCTGTGCGCCAGCAGCAAACCGCGATGGCGCGCATCTCCATCCCCTCCACGATGCTGGAGAGGTCTGACAGCGGATTCTCTTGGTTCCCCACCCGGCAGCGTCAAGCGGCGACCACAGCGCAGCCGGCCCGGCGCGCCTATTGGCCCAACATGGGCATGGTCGCTGCGGCGGCATCCTTTGTGCTGGTGGCTTCGCTTGTGCTGCAAACCGCTGCACACAGTCTCCCCGGCGATCTGCTCTATCCCTTGAAGCGGGGCGGTGAGGAAGTGCAGGGGGTGGTGGTCACCACCTTTGGCGAGCCCGTAGCCTGGCAGATGGACCAGGTAGAGCGTCGCGTGCAAGAAATAACGACGCTGGAGGCTGCCGGTCGTACACCCGATCCGGCTTTGGTGGCAGAGGTGCGAGCGGAGGCGGAGGGAGTTCTGGCAGAAGCAGAGACATTGCCACCAGCCGAGCGCGAGGTTGTGCTGGCAGAGTGGATGGAATGGCTACAGGCGCAGCAGCTAGACACCGACAGCAGCAGCCCCGTCGCCGCCGTATTGGCTGAACCGATAGCGACAGTGGCGTCGGCACTGGTGAATCCACCCGCAGCGGTCGCGGTGGTGCCCCCCTCGGCATTGACGCCAGTCTACACGCCGGATCTGACAGAGAGTCCCATCGCGATAGCCGGTCAAGAGGGACCACAGCCTGTTGCAACCTCCGCAACCATTGCGGCGGCACGCGCGACCGCGGGTACAGAACAGTTTCCACAAAGTAGCGCACCCTCGCGCCCGCCCACAGCGACTGTAACCCCTCGCGCCGGCGCGACAGCCATCGCAGCCGTGGCATCACCGACACGGTCCATTAGTGTGGCTGGTTTGAATGGCCCAAGCCCGCTCAACCCAACGGCGACTGTGCGCGCAACGCGAACGGCCACGCCCACCCGCTTCCCTGCGAATGGATTGACACAAACACCGACAGCCACGCCTCTGGTGCGCGCGACCGCTACAGTTCCGACGATGCCGGAACTCATTTTGCTGCCGACTGTGACCAACACACCACAGCCGACACCGACGGAGAGCGCGACGATCACGCCCACGCTCTCCAGCACGCCAGTTGCCACGAGCATACTGCTGCCAACCGTCACACCAACACCCGCGGCAACGGATACGCCATTGCCGACCAATACGCCGCTGCCAACCGCCACAGCGACAGAAGAGCCAACAGAGGCACCGCTGCCAACGGCGACGCTCCTGCCGACCTATACACCAGCGCCGACAGAAACCGCATTGCCGACCGCTACGGTGACACCGCTGCCGACCAATACGCCGACATCCATGCCGACGAATACACCGGTACCGAGCGCGACGCCGCTGCCAACCGCGACCGCGACACCGCTGCCGACCGAGACGCCAACGGCAGTACCGACGAATACGCCGACGAATACACCGTTACCGACGGATACGCCGCTGCCGACGCACACGCCGACCAACACACCAGTACCAACGGCGACGCCACAGCCAACGGCTACGGCGACCACGCCGCCGACGGAAACGCCAACAACGGCCCCGACCAATACACCGGTGCCGACGGAAACGCCATTGCCGACAGCGACGCCGTTACCGACGGATACGCCATTGCCAACCAATGTGCTGCTGCCGACGGATACGCCGTTGCCCACGGATACGCCGACAGTGGCACCGACAGACACGCCGTTACCGACAGAGACACCAGTGCCGACAGAGACACCTACGGCTGAACCGACGCCAACGCCCACAGCCACGGCAAGGCACAAGCCAGTTGATGAGTAGCAGGATGAGTAGCAGTTTATGGATCACAAAGGCAGGATAAGCACTTGAGCCAATCTACCAGCGGTGTGGCACACGTATCGTCTAGCATCACCCTTGCCACAAGGAAATCAACATGCAGGTAGGCAATCCCGGCCCCAGCCACTTGAACGATTTGCGCCAGCGCGTCAAGAAGGTCATGCGCCGCCTAAGCCCCGACACGGCTGCCACTTCCGACAAGCTATCCCCCAGCGCCTCCCAGCAACTGCTCCACAAAGTACGTCTCTATCAGAACGAACTGGAGGTACAGAATGAGGAGCTGCGGCGTACCCGGTCGGAGTTGGAGAGCGCCCGCGCCCGCTATTTTGACCTCCTCGAATACACCAGTATTCTCTACAACCAAGCGCCTGTCGGCTATCTCACCCTCACCCATGAGGGCATTATTGTCGAAGCCAATCGCACCGCAACCACGCTGCTAGGCATCCTGCGCGATCGCTTGCTGGAGCAGTCGATCCTGCAACTCATCGTCGCGGAGGATCAACCGATCTTCCACGGCTATCGCAAGCAGTTGCTTGCCACGCAGAGCCCCCAACGCTGTGAACTGCGGATGAGGCGCGCCGACGGAACAGCATTTTATGTGCAGATGGATGCGGCTATTACCCCCAGTATTTTGAACGCAAGCGATGCCACCGGCAATCTGGAGAGCAAGCGCTATATCCGCACCACCATCAGCGATATTTCCGAGCGCGTTGCCCTAGAAGACGAGGAGCGGAAGGTTCGCAGCCAATTGGAAACAACGCTGGTCGATCTGCGCCAGACACAAGCACAGATGGTAAAACAAGAACGACTCGCCGTCGTCGGGCAGTTGGCCGCGGGCATTGCCCATGATTTCAACAACATCTTGGCCGCGATCACGCTCTATGCCCAACTGGTGAGCCGGGCTGCGGACCTGCCTGCCAATCTCCAGGCGCGGATGGGCGTTATTGTTGACCAGACGAGCCGCGCAACGCATCTCATTCAGCAAATTCTCGACTTCAGCCGCCGCACTGCCATTACGCGCAACGCCACGACACTCACTCACTTCTTGCAGCAGTTTGTTGAACTGTTGCAGCACACCTTGCCAGAGAACATTCTGATCACGCTTGAGACTGAGAAGTCGCTTCAGACCGGGATCGATGATGTCGTTGACATCGATCCCTCGCGCATCCAGCAGGTGCTGCTCAACCTCGCCTTCAACGCGCGTGACGCCATGCCCAATGGGGGCGAACTGCGGATTCTGCTCTCGCACATCCTGGCGGATAGCAACTCCCCCGCGCTGGCTTCCGGCACTTTGGCCCCAGGCCCGTGGCTGCGTATCGCGGTGAGCGATACCGGCACCGGGATTTCCCCCCGGGATCTCCCCCATCTCTTTGAACCCTTCTTTACAACCAAAGGGGTGGGAGCCGGGAGTGGGTTGGGGCTTGCTCAAGTTTGGGGCATTATCAAACAGCATGAAGGTGAGATCGACATCACCAGCGAGGTTGGCAAAGGGACAACCTTCTCGCTCTATCTCTCGGCGCTCTCTGTTGCGCCGCCCGCGCCCGTCGCCGCGGAAACAGAGGGAGTCCCTCATGGTCATGGGGAATGTATCCTGGTGGTGGAGGATAACAGTGTTCTCTCCGCGGCTCTCGTTTCGACACTTCAACAGCTAGAGTACCAAGTGCTGGAGGCGCGGAACGGAGAGCATGCCACAAGACTTATGGCCCAAGAGGGTCACAAGGTCAGCCTGATTTTGAGCGATCTGCTCATGCCCCTCATGAGCGGCGAGGCGTTGATCCAGAGCTTGCGCGCCCACGGTTGGAGCCAACCAGTGGTAGTTTTGAGCGGGCGTCCCCTGCAGGAATCTGAATTGGAGCAGTTGCTCAGTGGAGGCCAAATTAGCTGGCTGCCCAAGCCACCGACGCTGGAGCAGTTGGCCCTTGCGCTGCATGAAGCGCTGCACCCTCAATCTGCATAGAAAAGCAGCCTACTCACCCTCTTCTTCTACGCTTCGCCACCGCTAACCCTCTCCCCTCCCCGCCGTTTTCCCTGTGACACCGCGCCCATAGACCACAGCACTTCTGCCAGCTCCTGTAGCGCCGTTGATTGTGAAATTTTGCTCATTGCTCTGTCTCGCTTACCATCGGCACAATGACAGCGCGGCCGTCGTTAGTGGCACGTTGCTTTGCCGGGCAAAGGCACTCTGTAGAGCAATCGGATTTCAACCCGCTCCCCCATTTTGCCACTCAAATCCACACAACGGCCAGGGATATTCCAGCGATCCATAAGGGTTTGCACTGTGAGGAATGTAGGAGCGACTTCTCGGATGCCATTGCCGCAACAATTTACGACAATAGGATGATCGCGAATTCAGTCTTCTGCTTCATGATGCTTTACCCCAATATCTCTATGCTGTATCCCATAAACACTTGAATGCCGATTAGCAGCGAGCGCGTGGCATTTGCCCGACTCGTCTTATGGATCGCGCTGCTGGTAAGCTAGACATGGAGAAAACAATGCACGTTGGAAAGAGTAGTGCATGGACCGTTGGATGTTTGAACGATGGACGCCAATTTGTCCATAGGGGCATGAGTCTCTCTCGCCCTCTAATTTTGATAGCTATGATTTTGGGATTGCTGCTCTGTGCTACCCTGAGCAAGCCGGTAGTAGCACAAGCCGAGCCTGCGACAGAGCCGGCGATTTTGTTCCTGCCTTCAGTTTCAACAGACAACCCCGCAGACGAGGCGGAGCCAATCGCCCAGACGGATGAGACCGTCCTGCCGGCGGGCGTGGTGTGGCAGGCAGACATGGAAACTGCCGATCTTTCTCAGTGGGGAACTAATAATGGTTCAGCCACTGATATTGATTCAGGACTCTGCTATCGACCCGCCAACGGGGTTGGCACTGAGCAAGCCCATTCGGGAAGCTATTCTATGAAAATGACCATAGACTCGCGCCAGGAGGCAGGCTGTCGCCAATTCCGCAAGGCAGAACCTGCCAGCGGGTATCCCTTGTACTACAGTGCATGGTTCTATATTCCCCAAAAGACCCAGGTCGGCACTTTCTGGAACATCATGCAATTTAAGTCGAAACTAAATGGCGAATCAGGTCTGTTCTGGAAGTTGGATGTCCGCAACGATAAAAGCGGCAACATGGGGGTGATGTTGGTATGGAAAGGTCCAATCGCTGGTCCCCAAGCCGGTGATGGTATTGCGGTACGAAAGTATGAGCAAGCAGAAGCGCTCTTGCCAGTGGGCAAATGGTTCAAGCTGGAAATCTACCTGAAGCAATCTGAAGGATTTGACGGGCAGATTACTGTCTGGCGAGACGGGGTGTTGCTCTACGATGTCCAAAATGTACGCACCAAGTTCCCCGGAGGCATCCAGAACTGGAGCATCAACAACTATGGTAAAGGGCTATTACCGAATCCTGCTACTTTGTACGTCGATGACGTCACCATCAGCACCGTACACACCGGCCCGTAATGAAAGCTAATTCTTGATCGTTAGTTGAGCAGTCATATTCCAGTACACGCCAGGGTCGCGCTCGTTGGGCACAACGATGACGGTATAAGTAACATGACCGTCATCGTACGTGCCCAGCGGTTTAATATGCGCCAACGTACCCGTCAATTCCAAACCTGGAATTGCGTCAAAGGCAATCGTAACCTCATCGCCAACCTGGACATTGACCACGTTGAGTTCATCCAGTTCATTGCTTTGAACCTGCCACTGTGCCAGGTCGGCAATCGTGAGCACCACGCTATCTGGATCGACGTATTCACCTACTTCAAAATCAACAGATGCAATTGTGCCTGCAAAGGGAGCCCGGAGTTCACTCACTGCCAGCTCAAGCTGTTTCGTTTGCAGGTCTGCTTCGGCGGAAGCTACTGCTGCTTCACCAGCAGCAATATCCTCGGCGCGCGTACCGCTTTGAAGCAGATCCAGTTCAGCCTGAGCGCGCCGCACCTCTGCCTCCGCAGTGGCCTTATTGACGGCCAACTGAGAAGAAGCCAGGGTGAGGTCCTGTGCATCCGCGCTGATCTTTGCTAGGTTCGCTTGAGCAATATCTACTGCTGCTTGTGCCACAGTAACTGTCTCGGAAACGGGACCCGCTTGCAACTTTGCCAAGTTTGCCTGTGCAGCGCGTAGATCGGCTTCAGCTTGTGTAACGGCAACTGCCTGCTGGTCGCTTACCAAGCGCAGCAGCGGCTGACCAGCTTCGACCACATCTCCTTCCTTGACCAAAATCTCATCAATCTTACCGGCTGTGCCCATACTGAGCGAAGCATGTCGCACAGGCACAACAACCCCAATGATGAAGATGTCATTGCTTACGCGCAGGTCAGTTTGAGGCATGGATAGTGGAGCGGAAGCCAAAGCGACATCAGCCGCCATTGCCCTGGGACGCAATCCCCAATAGTAGTAGGCACCGGCTCCAATGATTGCGATTGCCAAAAGTATAACGTTGATACGTTTCACTGGGATACGCTCCTTCAACCTCTACAAGCTTCCTTGCAGCCTACTTCACACGAGGACTTTTTACGCGCGACTATGCTGGAGCAAGTTTGCCGCTTGCCCACGCAAATGTTGACCGTGGCAAAAACTTGCCACCTCGCGGGGCAAGGCGTGCCAATATTGACCCTCATAGGCAGTCTGTACATGCTCCAAAAACTCTCGATAGAGTTCGACCGGGTATTCTTGAAAGCTGGGTGAACTCCCCGCAAAGCTCATATAGTCTGGGTGGGTGATCAAAAAAGCCAAACCGCCCTTGTCCGCAATCCAACATAGTTTGCGCTTCCAGATGTCGTTTGTCTTCTCACCCAGCAAGATAAAGAGTGTATAGTCCTGTACAAGTGTATAGGGAAATTCCACAAAGCCGGTACCGGGTGGTTCACCGGCGATCCACAGGGGAAAGATCGATTCCAGACCGTCCGGCTGCGGCTCAAAGGGGTCTGTATCAAAGGTTGACGAGTCATACTCAATATCTAGATCATGCATCCAATCTAGCTGATGGTGGCTCGATGGCGAGCAGAAGCCCACGGCTTGCCATTCTCTGAGGTACTGGTTGATGCGCTGGGCGCGCGCCAGGAAGATTGCCCTCGACTCGAAAAGTTTGCCGTCATGCAGCAGGCCGTGAACACCCACTTCGAACCCATTGCGCGCCAGCGTTGCGCGCAGCTCCGGGTCAACCCGGTAGCGCTCCGGCACAAAATTGAATACGGAGCGGAAGCCCAACGCCTGTTCTAGCTGCATAAGCTGGAGACAGCGACTTTGCCCCACAGCCAATTCGACATCGTGTACGAGTACCAATGCAAAGCGACGCCCTTCCGGCCAGCCGGGCCACCCATCCGGTGGACGACCGGCGCGCTCCAGAATCGGCCATACACGTTCGCTTCGGGCGCGTTGGCGGCGCGCCATCCGGCTACGCAGCCAAACTTGGGCGCGGCGCGGAATCAGCGGTTTGAACTTGTAGTAGATGCGATTGCGTATGCTGGTCATCACCTTGCACAGCCTCCCCGGTCAAAGCCGTTTCGCTCTTGGCCTGATCAATGCACGCTTGAATCAACTCGGCAAGGCTCGCCACAAAAGGCTCCACGAACATGCCCGCCGGATAAGCTCGAACCCAGTGCGTCTCAACTTCCGCCGCAAGAGTATCCCAGCCAAGCTCCGGCCCCCTATGGATGGCATATTCTTTCATGGGCCGGAAGTGCGTGATCTTGCCCGGATAGAGTCGCGGCTGATAATCCATGGCCGCCTGATCGTTCGTCTTCCATACTTTGGCGGGCAGCAGCGAATCATCTGCCTCCACACTTTGTGCGCCCCTCCTGCCGAATCGCATCAGCAGTGACCCGGCGATTACATCCCGCCGATCTTGCAGCACCTTGAACTTCTCGTTGAGAAAGATCTTCTTCTCAACCGTATCGAGCAGCATGAAGTTGCGCGCATGAAACAGAATCTTCTGCATGACAAAATAGGAGGTGGCAAAGCGGGCATCGATCTTCATGTTGCGCCAGTTGTAGGTCTCGAACATCGCCACCAAAGCGACCTTGTCGCCCTGGGCGCGAAGCTGCTGGGCCATCTCCAACGCAACCGAGCCACCCATGCAGTATCCGGCCAGAAAATAAGGGCCGTGGGGCTGTAAGGTCTTTACATGGCGCACATAGAGAGAAGCCATCTCCTCAACGCTCTCCAGTACAGGCGCTCGACCGTCTAGCCCCTGCGCTTGGAGGCCATAGATAGGCTGATCCGCGTCGAGGTGGCGCGCCATGTCACGATAGAGAACGACATTGCCACCCGCCGCATGCACACAGAAAAGTGGCGGCCTAGAGCCATTCGGCTGGATCGCCACCAGCGGTGACCACCCATTGATCACTTTTCGCTCACGCCGCTCTGCGTCATGCGGACTGGCTTGCTTGTTCTCCTCCTCCGGCACTGCGACATCCTCTAGCAGCTCGGCCAATTGGGCAATGGTCTGGGCATCGAACAGCGTAGCCAACGGGAGTTTGGCGCTAAACTTGCGTTCGATTTTGTCAAACAGGCGCACAGCCACCAGCGAACTACCCCCCAGATCAAAGAAATTCTCATGCACACCGATCTCTTGCATCCCCAGAATTTCGCGCCAGATGCCGGCGAGCGCCTCTTCCCGCTCATTGCGCGGCGCAACATAGGCCTGCCGGTTCACGCGGGCTATCTGTGCAGCCTGTGGCGTCTCGGCCTGGGCACTTTTCTCCTGCGTGGCGTCTCTACGCACCCAATGGTCGAAGCGCGCACCCAGATCGCCTGTGGAGACAATGACCTGGCTGCCCGGCGCGGCGGCGAGGATACGCCTAAAAGTCTCCACACCCTCTGCGGGTGTCATGGCAAATCCTGCCAGGCCGTTCGCCTGTTCGTCCTGTTGGCTGGCAGCTCCGGCACTCTGCCAGGCATCCCAATTCACAAGCGTCCAAGCGCCTGCGCTTTTCTGATGATTGCCCTGCTTGTGCTGCTGGTTGTGCCACTGGACAAAGGCATCCATATAGGCATTGGCTGCGGCATAGGCCGCGTAGCCCAGGCCGCCCAGGGTGGTCGAAAGCGAGGAGGTCACAAAGCAGAAATCGAGCGGCTTGCCTTGCAGCACCTTCGCCAGGACGAGCAGACCTTGACATTTGGCGTTGAACTGCTGCGCGCAAACGTCGTGGTCAAGGCTGGAAAGCAGCGTCATTTCCACAGTCCCCGCGGCATGAATCACCCCATGCAGCGCGCCAAAGCGGCTGTAGGCTTCTGCCACCACTGCCGCCATTTGCCTCTCGTCGGCTACATCTGCACCGGCAAGCAGCACCTCGGCGCCCATCTCCTCCAACGCTTGGACTTTGCGAATCCTCCCGCTCACGCTGTCATTGTCGCGATGAGCTGCCAGCCACGTCTCCCACTCTGACCGAGGGGGCAGAACTGTGCGCCCGGTGAGCAGGAGCCTGGCCTTGACTGCCTGTGCGAGAAAGGCCCCTATGGCAAAGGCAATGTCGCCCAAACCACCTGTAATCAGATAAACACCCTGTTCGCGCAGGGCGATATGGCTCTGCGCCGGGCTGGGCAGTTGGAGCGGCGCAAACGCCTCGACCCAACGGTATTCGCCGCGGTAGGCCACTGTGGGGTCAACAGAGGTTGCGGTCATTTCGGCAAGAAGCTGCTGACCTAGCTGCTGCATCGCGGCCCCGCGCGCCTTAGGCAAGACAACATCAATAACGCGGCAGCGAATATCGGGATACTCCTGCGGGATCACCCGGCAAATCCCCGGCAAAGTCCCATGAGCAGGATCAAGTTCTTCATCGCCGCGCACATCATACAGGCCGCTTGAAAGCACAAAGAGATCAAGCGGCTTGTTCATCTCCTGCCGGTTGAACGCCTGCACAAGATAGAGCAGGCTATAGAAGCCCATTATCTGTGCTTCTTCATCCCAGCGCAGCGGAGATTGTGGCTTGCGCGCGCTGCCAACGCTCCACAGATGGATCAACCGGTCGGGGGACTGTTCGTGGCGCACAAGTGCATCAAAGAGCGCATCATAATCGGCGGGGTTATGTGGATCGATCCGGTAGCTATGCGAATCCATCTCTCTGAAGCGCTTGCCTACCTCGACGCTGATCACTTCCTGCCCTTGCGCGGTCAACTGCTGGATCAACTCTGTGCCCAACGCGGATGGGTCACGGAAGATCAGCCAGGTCATCCGTTGTTCAGCCAATGGCGCTTGTGATGCTGGCGCGGGCAGCGGCGCACGCTGCCAGGAGGGCGCGTAGAACCAATCGGCCAGATCCGCCTGCCTGTGCATACGCTGTGCCGCCTGGTTCGCAAGCGGGCGGTTGGGGTCCCGCTCTATCCAATAGCGTTGGCGTTCAAAAGGATAAGTCGGCAGTTCGACTCGCCGCGGCTGCGCCTCACCATACAAAGCGCGCCAATCCACCTGGACGCCGGCAAGCCACAGCCGCCCCAATGTTGTCATGAGCAAAGCCATGTCGGGCTGCTGGCTGCGCGGGTGGCGCAGCGATGCCAAGATGGCAAGAGCGGGCGATTCTGGCTGCTGGCGTGCCAGTTGGCTCAGGCTGTGGCCTGGGCCGACTTCGAGGAGGATTGTTTTGGGTTCGCTTGCCAGCATCGTCTGTAACCCTTCGGCAAAGCGAACCGCCTGGCGTGTGTGCTTGAGCCAGTAGTTGGGGTCTGTGGCCTCAGCGGGGGTGATCCACTGGCCTGTTACATTAGAGACAAAGGCAATCTGCGGCGCGTGCAGGCTGATCTTCGCCAGTTCTTGGGCAAACGGCTCCAGCGCCGGGGCCATCATGGGCGAGTGAAAAGCGTGGGAGGTGTGCAGAAGGCGGCACTCAACCTGACGGTCACTCAGCTTGCGCTGCAGCGTTTCAATGGCTTCGACCGGCCCAGAAACGACACAAAGCGACGATGCATTGACCGCGGCCAGGGCCACATCATCGCCGTTGAGCAGTGGCAGAAGTGCCTGTTCGGGCAGGGCAACGGCGAGCATCTCCCCGCGCGGTAGCTGCTGCATGAGTCTGCCACGTGCGGCAACGAGTTGGAGCGCCTCCCCCAGTGAAAAGACACCGGCCAAACAGGCAGCAACATATTCGCCGATGCTGTGGCCGATCAGCGCCTTTGGACGCACGCCCCAACTGATCCAGAGTTGGGCAAGGGCGTATTCAATCACAAAGAGTGCAGGCTGCGTAATCGCCGTCTGGCGCAGCGCTTCGCTGCTCGCCTCAAGCTGGTCGCTCTCTGGATAGAGAAGTTGGCGCAAGTCCAGCCCCAAAGCAGGCTGGAGCAGCTCTGCACAGCGGTCAACCTCCCGGCGAAAGAGCGGCTCGGCATCGTACAAGCCCCGTCCCATCTCCACATACTGCGCGCCCTGTCCAGGGAACATAAAGACCAGCGCGGGATCGTGCGAATCGCGCTCGTCGCGCACCTGCGTAAAGACGCGGTTGGGATCGAGCTTTTGCAGCATGCCGATTGCGTCGTCCACGTCTGAAACGGCCAGCGTGCGCCGGTGGGCAAAATGCCTGCGTCCCACTTGCAGGGTAAAAGCAACGGCCTCCAGATCAACCGCCGGGTTGGCCTTCAGATGGTCAACCAGATTCATAGTTGCCGCTTCCAGCGCTGTAGCTGTGCGGGCGGAGAGTACGAGAGCTTGCCAGGGGCGTGCGTCCGCTTTGGGCAGCACTTCCGGCGCTTCCTCCAGTACGACATGGGCATTCGTGCCGCCGATGCCAAAGGAACTGACCCCGGCGCGGCGCGGCGTGCCGTTCGCTTGCCAGTCGGCAAGCCTGTTGTTCACATAGAAAGGGCTGTTCTCAAAATCAATCTCAGGATTGGGCTTCTCAAAGTGCAGGCTGGGTGGAATCTGTTTGTGTTGCAGGGCCAACACGGTCTTGATCAGACCCGTCACACCTGCCGCCGCGTCCAGATGCCCGATATTCGACTTCACCGAGCCGATGGCACAAAAACCTTTATGTGGAGTCCCGGCGCGAAAGACTTGGGTTAACGCGGCGATCTCGATTGGGTCGCCCAAAGGCGTGCCTGTGCCATGCGCCTCAACATAGCTGATGCTCTCCGGCTCTACTTCTGCCGCGGCCTGTGCCATCGCGATGACCTCCGCCTGCCCTTCGACGCTGGGCGCGGTATAACCGATCTTGAGCGAGCCATCGTTATTGATGGCCGAACCGCGGATGACCGCGCGAATCTGGTCGCCATCTGCCAAAGCATCACCCAAGCGCTTGAGCACGACAATGCCGACGCCTTCACCGCTCACCGTCCCTTTGGCTCCGGCATCAAACGCGCGGCAGTGACCATCGGGCGAGAGGATCATGCCCTCCTGATAGAGATAGCCCATTTTATGGGGGACGGAGACGGAAACGCCGCCCGCCAAAGCCATTGAACATTCATCACGCAGCAAACTCTGGCATGCCTGGTGAACCGCCACCAATGAGGAAGAACAGGCTGTTTGAATGTTGACGCTTGGCCCTCTCAGGTTCAACTTGTAGGATACCCTGGTGGGCAGAAAGTCTTTGTCATTGCCCACAAAGACCTGATACCCCCCTGCCGCGTCCAGCCCGCCGAGATTCGACACCAGGTTGGTCATCAGGTAGGTGTTCATCGTGGAACCGGCAAAGACACCGATGGGCGCTTGGTATGTTTCGGGGTCATACCCGGCGCTCTCCAGCGCAGCCCAGGCGCACTCCAAGAAAAGACGATGCTGCGGATCGATCAATTCCGCTTCGCGCGGATTTAGACCAAAAAAGGCCGCGTCAAACAGCTCTATATCTTCCAAAGTCGCCTTAGCGTTGACGAAATTGGGCTGGCGCAGCAGGGCCGGGTCTGCCCCATCCTGGCGCAGTTCTTCATCCGAGAAGAAGGAGATGCCCTCGACACCATCGCAGAGGTTCTGCCAGAAGGCGGAAATGTCCTTCGCCTGGGGAAAGCGCCCCGCCAGCCCAATGATGGCGATGCGCTCATCGCCCCGTGCATGGAGCATGGAAGCCGGACGGCGCTTCGGGCGCGGCGCGGGTTGCAGTGGCGTACTTTCGCCAATACCCACAAGATAGGTGGCGAATGTGCTGATCGTGGGATATTGAAAGAGCTTGATGATGGAGACGGCACTCCCCAACCGCTCCTTCAATTTGCTGTGAAGCTGTGTGAGCAGCAGCGAATGGCCGCCCAGGTCGAAGAAATTGTCATGCACGCCGACCTGATCGAGCTTGAGCGTTTCCTGCCAGAGCGTGGCAAGCAGTTGCTCGATTTCGGTCTGGGGAGCCACAAAGCCGGTATCGAGGTCGGGGCGCGCGCTCTCTGGCGCGGGCAGCGCGCGCCGGTCCACCTTGTTGTTGGGCGTCAGGGGCAGCCGTTCCAAGCTGACAAAGGCCGTGGGGATCATATAATCGGGCAGATGTTCTTTCAGCGCGCGCCGTAGTTCATCCGGCGCAAGCGATCTATCTTCCTCCGGCACTATGTAGGCAACCAGGCGCTTGTCTCCCGGTTCGTCCTCGCGCACAATGACCGCAGCCTGGCGCACCGTGGGATGGCGCACAAGCTGCGCTTCGATTTCGCCCAGTTCAATACGGAAACCGCGCACTTTGACCTGATGATCCGCACGACCGAGAAACTCAATGTTACCGTCCGGCAGGTAACGGGCAATATCTCCCGTCTTGTAGATAAGGCGGGAGGGGTCAAAGAGCGAAGGCACAAATCGTTCAGCGGTGAGTTCGGGACGCTTGAGATAGCCCGCAGCCAGCCCATCCCCCCCGATGTACAGATGTCCCGGCACGCCAATGGGCACAGGTTGGTTCTGGTCGTCCAGGATATAGATTTGCGTGTTCGCGATGGGGCGACCCACCGGAACCGGCCCCACTCCTGGCCCAACCGGATAGACCATCGACCAGACGGTTGTCTCTGTGGGGCCATACATATTCCACAGCGAAGCACATTGATCCAGCAGCCGGTCTGCCAGATCGCGCGGCAGCGCTTCGCCGCCACAGAGAACCTTGAGCGTTGGATTCCCTGTCCAGCCGGATTCTAACAAGAGCCGCCAGGTAACGGGTGTAGCTTGCATGACCGTAGCCTGCGAGTCACTCAGAAGTTGCGCCAGTTGGCTGCCGTCCGCAGCGACTTCGCGGCTGGCGATCACGACCTTTGCCCCGACTGTGAGCGGCAAGAATAGCTCCAACACGGCAATGTCAAACGAAAGGGTCGTGACTGCCAGCAACGTATCGCCGCCTGTCAGGCCGGGCCGCTGCTGCATCGAGGTCAGGAAGTTGACAACACTGCGATGGGGCAGTTGCACCCCTTTGGGTTTGCCGGTTGAGCCGGAGGTGTAGATCACATAGGCCAATGTCTCCGGCGCGGCGCCACTCGCGGGGTTTTCGGTGCTGCTGTCAGCGGCAATAGTCGCCCAATCTCGATCCAGGCAGATGGCATGGGCGGCTGACTGCGGCAGTTCGTCCAGCAATGGCTCCTGCGTGAGCAGAAATGCCACCGCGGCATCCTCCAACATAAAGGCGAGCCGCTCCTTCGGGTAGGTTGGGTCCAGGGGCAAATAGGCCGCGCCTGTCTTGAGGATGCCCAACAGCCCCACCAGCATCTCCGCTGAACGATCAGTACAAATCGCCACCAGCGAACCAGGGCCAACGCCCAACCGCTGTAGGTAATGCGCTAAGTGGTTGGCCCGCTGGTTGAGCGCCTGATAGGTGAGTGCTTCGCGCCCACAGACCAGCGCAATCACCTGCGGGCTGCGTTCCACCTGCGCCTCAAAGAGGTGGTGGAGACAGTGGCGGCGCGGGTAGTCCGCAGCGGTCTGGTTCCACTCTACCAAGAGCTGCCGGCGCTCTGCTTCCGGCAGAAGGGGTAGCTGTGCGATGCGTTGGTCTGGCTCTGCAACAATGCCTTCGAGCAAGACCTGGAAATGACCCAAAAGCCGCTGCATGGTCGCGGCGTCAAAGAGGTCTGTGTTGTACTCCAAGAGCAGGGCCAATTGGTCGCCCGCCTCCAGCAAGTTCATCGTCAACTCAAACATCGCCGCGCCGTTATCAACCAGGGCCGGTGTTAAGGAGAGGTCGCCAATGTGCCTGGCACGCATCGGCGTGTGTTGCAGAAACATCACCTGGAAGAGCGGTGAGCGGCTGACATCGCGTTCGTGAGATACACTCTCGACCAATTTCTCAAATGGAATATCCTGGTGAGCATAGGCCCCTGTCGCCACTTCGCGCACGCGCTTGAGCAGTTCGCGGAAAGTCGGATCGCCAGACAGGTCTGTGCGGAAGGGAAGGATATTGATAAAACAGCCGATTAGCCCCTGTGTCTCCACGCGGGCGCGCCCCGCAAGCGGCGAACCGACGATCAGGTCGGTCTGCCCTGTGTAGCGGAACAATAACGCCTTGAAGGCAGCCAGCATGAGCATAAACAGGGTCACATCCTCATCGTGGCAAAGCCGCTTGATGGCCTGGCTGAGGCTGACCGGCAGCAAGAGCGGGAGCTTTGCGCCGTGGAAGGTCTGCACAGCGGGGCGGGGATGGTCGGGGATCAGTTCCAGCACCGGCAAAGGGCCGGACAACTGCTTCTGCCAATAGGCAAGTTGGTTCGCCAAGACCGATCCTTGCAGCCACTGCCGCTGCCAATAGGCAAAATCAGCATATTGAATTGGCAGCGCAGACAGCGACACCCGCTCTCCCCTGACAAATGCCTCATAAAACGTGCCCAGTTCATGCAGCAGCACCTCGACAGAGACACCGTCGGCGATGATATGATGCATCCTGAGGAGTAACAGAGATTCCGCAGTGTCCAGGCAGATCAGCGTAAGCGCAAAGAGCGGCCCCTCGGCCAAATGGAAGGGTGTATGGGACGCGGCCTGCGTAAGCTGCTCCACTTCGCGCTCCCGTTCGCGCTTTGGCAGGTGTGACAGGTCAACGACAGGCAGCGTGCGCGCTTCGGCAGGTGCGATCCGCTGGACTGGCTCTCCCCCTGCCACGCCAAAGGTTGTACGCAGGATTTCATGGCGCTGGATGACCGCATTCATCGCCTGCTCAAGCGCGGGCCGGTTCACCACACCGCGTAGCTGGATGCTGCTTGCGAGGTTGTAGGCGATATTGCCTGATTCCATTTGGTTAAGAAACCACAGCCGTTGTTGGGCAAAGGAGAGCGGCAGTTCCTGATCCCTGGGCGCAGGTTTCAATGGCAGCGTAGGGGCATCCGCAGCAGACCTGGCCCGTTTTAAGAACAGGATCAACTCTGCTTTACGCTTCACCAGTTCGGCGCTCAATTCCGGCGTCAGAACACCCTGGGGCGCGTTCAGGCGCAAACGGTCGCCAT
The DNA here is from genome assembly GCA_020846635.1 of Caldilineaceae bacterium. GTDB lineage: Bacteria > Chloroflexota > Anaerolineae > Caldilineales > Caldilineaceae > QEUY01. The sequence continues at coordinate 15,589 of JADLDO010000032.1, read as the reverse complement.
CTACCCAAAGCTGCACATCCAAACGATGAAGATGTGCAAACAACTCCGCAATGGTCATATCCGCAACAGCCATATCCGCACCAGTCATAGCTCTATCTCCTCACGCGCAACCGTCACATTGTTCTGTGCCATCTGTAAAGTTTGGGCTGCGAGCAGCGTAGCCGTGATGATTTCTGCCAACCCGGCAATCTGCGGCGCGTCGAATAGGTCTTGCACCGTAAGTTCAGTTGCCAAAGCCTCATTCAGGCGGGCGGCAACCTGAATCCCCAACAAGGAGTCGCCCCCCAAGTCGAAGAAATTGTCAAATACACCAATCTGACTCATCCCCAGGAGTTCTTGCCAGACACTGACAATCTTCCCTTCCAACTCCGTGCGTGGAGCCACAAAATCCGAGAATCGTTCCGGTCTCTCTTGGAGAGTTTCAACGGTTGTCTTTTCTGCCGGTGTCGCCTGTTGTGACAGAGCAGGGATTTCTTGGTCTACCCTAGCCCTTAAATCGCGCGTTGACACCAAAATCTGTGAAGAGCGTCTTGTCAGAATACGGTCGAATACCTTCTTACCTTCTTCAGGTAATAGGCCATACCTGAGGTACTCCTGTTGCCGCTGCCGAAGAAGCAAATTGTCACTTGCGCTGCCTGCCGCCATACCCACTTCTTGCCAGGTGTCCCAGTTTACGGCGATACATGGCGTATCATGTTTCATCGTGTATGCATGAGCGAAGGCATCGAGGAAGGCATTGGCGCCTGCATAATCTACCTGGCCGACAACGCCGAGGACAGAAGCCAATGATGAACAGATAAGCCAGAAGTCAAGTTCAATACCCTCCAAAACACGTTCCAGCACCAGACTCCCACGGAGCTTTGGGGCAAACGTCGCTTCGACCGCTTCACGCTTTTTGAGTTGGATGACGCCGCCGCTTGGAACACCGGCTGCATGTATCAGACCATTGATGCGCCCAAAGCGTGCTTCCGTCTGCCGGATCACATCCTGCATCTGCTCCAAATCGGCCACATCGGCGCTGAGCACCATCACCTCTGCACCGCGTTTCTCAAGTGACTGAATCTTGTGGATCTTCCGGCTCACAGGATCTTGCTCGGAGTGGCTCGTTAGCCATTGCGGCCATTCCGTTCGTTCGGGCAAGGATGAACGACCCGTAATGACGAGCTTCGCTTGTACTTGCTCGGCTAAAAATTCTGCCAGCGTCAAACCTATGCCACCCAGCCCGCCGGTGATGAGGTAGACGCCCTGCTCGCGCAGCATGGTATTGGGCTTAGTTGGCTCAACCAAGCGAAGAGGTTCAAAGCTTTGTACCCACCGGTATCGTCCTCGATAGGCCACAATCGCGTCAGATGCGCCGGCCACCAACTCGGCCAGCAACTGATCAATGAGTTCTCCATCAGTGCGCCTTGATTCAGGCCAAACGACATCTATACTGCGGACGGTGACATTGGGGTATTCCAGTGGGAACACACGACAAGCGCCAAGTACCGTCGCTTTTTCTGGACGCAATCTTTCCTCTCCGGTGACCATTTGCATCTCATTGGAAAGGATCTGAATCTGCACTGGCTTGGTGACATTGTGTCGTCCCAAGCTCTGCGCCAAATAGAGCAGGCTGTAGAAGCTGCGATGCTTCGTATCCTCAAGCCTCTCCAATACAGGCGTTGTGCTCGTGGCGGTTACGTTCCAGAAATGCACGACTTCATCCGGGAGCTTTTCCTCGGTGGTCAGTTTAGTGAACAGCGCGTCGTAGTCGTCTGGATTGTTGGGCTGAATTGAATAAAGATCGGGCGCGATCTGCTTGTAGCTTTCCCCCCCCTGAACAATTGTCACTCGCTCGCCCGCGGCCACAAGACGCTCGATAAGTTTGGCCCCCAGCCCACAGTCATCGACAAAGAGCAGCCATTGGCGCATCTTGCCCAACCTACTGCCTGCATCTCCTGGGTCGTGTACCTCCTGGCGCGTCCAAGAGGGGAGATAGAACCAGTCGGCCAGATCGGGGCGCTTGGTGAGCATCTGAGCAGGTGACCGGCCCTGGTGAGTCGTGCGTTTCTGTGGCTCGATCCAATGGCGCTGGCGCTCAAAGGGATAGGTAGGCAGAGGTATGCGCCTGCGCGCCTCTCCCTGATAGAGCTGCTCCCACGCCACCTCTACCCCTGCCAACCATAGGCGGCCCAATGTCTGCATGATCCCTTGCATCTCGCCATCATCGTCCGCCAGTTTGGGCCCTGGCAGCTTGGGCAGCGAGGCCAGGATCGTTTGTTGGGATTTGTGGTCTGGATGGCGACGTGCCAGGGTGCTCAATGTCTGCCCTGGCCCCACCTCCAGCAGTACCCAGCCTGGCTCCTCCAGCAGCACAGACAATCCCTCGCTAAAGCGCACTGTCTGTCGCATCTGTCGCGCCCAGTAATCAGCGTCCGTTGCTTCCTCGGCGCGAATCCACTGCCCTGTCACGTTGGAGAGATAGGGTAGCCGCGGCGCGTGCAGCGTCACCTGCCGTACCGCTGCTGCAAACTCTGCCAGCACAGGCTCCAGCATCGCAGAGTGGAAGGCGTGAGAAGTCTCTAGTCGTTGTGCGGCAACTCCCTCACGCGCTAAACTTGCCTCCAGCGACTCGATCTCTGCCGCCGGGCCGGAGATGACGCAGCGCTCCGGGCCATTGATGACTGCCAGTGAAAGCGAACCGGAGAGATACAGCCGCACCTTTTCCTCAGACAACGGCACAGCCAGCATCGCCCCTGTCGGCAACTGCTGCATCAGCCGCCCGCGCACTGCCACCAGTTTGAGCGCATCATCGAGCGTCATGACACCCGCCAAACAGGCGGCGACATACTCACCAATACTGTGACCGAGCATTGCCTGCGGCTGCACACCCCAACTCTGCCAGAGTTGCGCCAGCGCATATTCGATGACAAAGAGCGCAGGCTGCGTCATGGCAGTTTGGCGCAGTTGCTCACGGGCAGTTGCTTCGGCTTCCTGTGCCGTTCCTTCCGGTGGATAGAGCACGCCGCGCAAGTCCAGCCCCAACAGCGGCAGCAGTGCTTCAGCACAGCGGTCTACCGTCGCGGCAAAGACAGCTTCATGCTGATAGAGTGCCCGCCCCATGTTCACAAATTGTGCGCCCTGACCGGGGAAGAGAAAGACCACCGGCTGCTGTTTGGCCTCTTGCACACCGCTCAAGTGCTGCGTCGCATCCGCGAGCGCGGCCATTGCCTCATCGCTAGTGTGGCAGACGATGGCGCGGCGGTGGCGATAGTGCCCGCGCCCGACCTGGAGGGTATGGGCGACATCGGCAAGGTTAACAGCGGGCGTCTGTGCCAGGTGTTCATGCAGGTTGTGCGCCATCTGCGCCAATGCGGTGGCGCTCTTGGCCGCAAGCAACAGGAGATGTACAGGTCGCTGGCTCGGCTGGCTCTCCTGTGCCGGGGCTTCCTCCAGCACGACATGGGCGTTCGTGCCGCCGATGCCAAACGAGCTAACCGCCGCGCGCCGCGGCCCGTCCTCACCCTCCCAGGGAGTGAGTTGATTGTTGACATAGAAGGGGCTGTGGGCAAAGTCGATCTGCGGGTTTGGCTCGCTGTAGTGCAAACTGGGCGGCAGCAACTGGTGTTGAAGGGCTAATGTGGTCTTGAGCAGCCCGGCGACACCGGCAGCAGCATCCAGATGGCCGAGGTTGCTCTTGACAGAGCCGATGGCGCAAAAGCCTTGCCGGTCGGTGTGGGCGCGGAAGACTTGCGACAAAGCGGCGATTTCCGTCGGGTCGCCGAGGGGCGTGCCTGTACCGTGGGCCTCCACATAGCTGATGGTCGCCGGGTCGATGCCCGCGGCCGCCTGGGCCAGGGCAATGACCTGCGCTTGCCCCTCTACACTCGGAGCCGTGTAACCCACTTTGACAGCGCCATCGTTGTTGACCGCCGCGCCGCGTATGACAGCATAAATCGTATCGCCACCAGCAAGCGCCTCAGAGAGTGGTTTCAGCACCACCAGCCCCACGCCTTGCCCGGCAATTGTGCCTTGCGCTTGGGCGTCGAAGGCGCGGCAGTGGCCGTCTGGAGAGAGGATCATCCCCTCCTGATAGCGGTAGCCTACCTTTTGCGGAAAGGTGATGGAAACACCACCGGCAAGCGCCAGATCGCATTGGCCCGCGAATAGCGCTTGGCAGGCCATCTGCACCGCAACCAGGGAAGTAGAGCAGGCTGTCTGCACCGCAACACTCGGCCCGCGCAGATTCAGCTTGTAGGAGACGCGCGTGGTCAGAAAATCCTTGTCATTCGCCAGCGCGGCTTGATACTGGCCTGCCCCATCCATCTGCTCCAGCAGCGCAGCAACGTTGGCGGCATAGTAGCTACTGGCGCTGGAACCGGCAAAAAGACCAATGGCCCCCGGATAGCGGTCGGGGTCATAGCCCGCATTTTCCAATGCGGCGTGCGCGCATTCCAGGAAAAGACGGTGCTGTGGGTCTAGCAGTGCGGCCTCGCGCGGGTTGAAGCCAAAGAAGTCGGCATCAAACAGATCGGCATCTTCCAGGAAGCTGTTGGCCTTGACATAGTGAGGATCGGCAAGCAGCGCAGCATCGACGCCAGCAGCGGCGAGTTCGTCATCGGAGAGAAAGGCGATGAGTTCCAGGCCATCACACAGATTCTGCCAGAAGGCATCGAGGGTTTTGGATTTGGGGAAGCGTCCAGCCAGCCCTACAATGGCGACGGCTCTGTCCGTTCCCTCTCGATTGTCAGCCGGTAATTGCGCGGCTTGCGCGCCTTTCGGCGTGCCATACCCATTTTGCCGGTGCGCCAGGTGGGCGGACAGGCTGGCAACGGTCGGGAATTGAAAGAGATCGGTCAACTGGATCTCGCGGCCCAACTGCTGCTGTAACTTGCCATGCACCTGGATGATGAGCAGCGAATGGCCGCCCAGATCGAAGAAATTGTCGTAAAGCCCAACCCGTTCCACGGCAAGCACCTCTTGCCAGACCGACGCGATAGTCTCCTCGACTTTGCCGCGCGGGGCCACATGCTCCACGCCGCGGCCAAGCAATTCCATTGGCGATGGAAGCGCCTTACGGTCGATCTTGCCGTTCGGGGTCTGCGGAAAGGCAGCGAGCAAGACGAAATGGGCAGGAACCATGTACTCCGGCAGCTTGTCTTGAAGAAAAGCGCGCAGTTCGCGCACCGAAGGCGCGGTCGCCGGGTCATTTGCCTGGTGGCTCACGATGTAGGCGACAAGCCTGGGATCGCCAGGGGTCTCCTCTCGCATGAGCACCAGGGTTTCCTGGATCGCAGGATGGGCATTTAAGACATTTTCGATTTCGCCAAGTTCGATGCGGAAGCCGCGCAGCTTCACCTGGTGGTCAATGCGCCCCAGGAATTCGATGTTGCCATCGGGCAAATAGCGCACCAGGTCGCCTGTCTTATAGAGACGAGCGCCCCAAAGCTCGCTGAATGGGTTATGAATGAATTTGGCGGCTGTCAATTCGGGACGATTGATATAGCCGAGGCTGAGTCCAACACCCCCTATGTGCAGTTCGCCGGGGACACCCGCAGGCACAGGCTGAAGGTTTTCGTCCAAGACATAGGTCTGCGTATTCTGGATGGGACGGCCAATCGAGGGTTTGCCCGTTTGACTGTCGCACACAGCATAGGTGGCCCAAATTGTCGCTTCGGTCGGCCCATAGAGATTGAAAAAGCGCCGCCCCTTGTGCCACTGCGCGACCAATTCGGCTGAACAGGCCTCGCCCGCCACGGTGATCGTGTGCAGAGCAGGCAGTTCGGCAGAAGGCAGCGCGGCCAGTGTTGATGGTGTCAGCGTACAGATCGTGATGGCGTGATCCTGCATGAACTTGAGCAATGGCGGCCCCGGCATCAGGCTCTCGCGCGTCCCCATGCAGAGCGTCGCACCTACCCGCAGCGCCATACAGATTTCAAAGGTAGAAGCGTCGAAGCTGAGCGACGAAAACTGGAGCATCCTGTCGCCCAGCCCCAACTGAAAGAGACGTACCTGCGCCTCTGACATATTACACAGCCCGCGATGGCCGATCATGGCCCCCTTAGGCTGGCCCGTTGAGCCGGACGTGTAGATGACATAGGCAGGATCGTTGGCGGTGACAGCGCTGTCAGGTGTCACGTCGCTTTGTTGGGCAATGAGCGGCCAATCATCGTCAAGAGAGATCACCTGTGCCTGATGGTCGGGCAGTTTCGGCAGCACCGTCGTCTGGCTGAGCAGGATCGGGATCTGTGCATCCGCCAGCATAAAGGCGACGCGATCCTGGGGATAGGCAGGGTCGATAGGCACATAGGCCCCACCGGCCTTGAGCGTCCCCAAAATGCCCACGATCATCTCCGGCGACCGCTCCACACAGACGCCGACCAGCGTACCGGGCGCAACGCCTAATCCCTGCAAATGGCGGGCGAGTTGGTTGGCGCGCCTGTCTAGCTCGCGATAGCTCAGTTGTTGATCTTGGAAGATCAGCGCAATCGCCTCTGGCGTGCGTTCGACTTGGGCCTCGAAAAGTTGGTGGAAGCAGTGATCAGCAGGAAATTCCGCCTTTGTCTCATTCCAATCCACCAACAATTGCTTGCGTTCGCTCTCGGTCAAGAGTGGCAGCTCGGAAAGGTGCTGCGTTGGATTGGTGACCAGACCGGTCAGGAGCGTTACAAAATGCCCCTCCATGCGTGCGATGGTCGCCGCGCCAAAGAGGTCTACGTTGTAGCGCCAGGAAATCGAGAGCGATTGTTCATACTCATAGACCGTCAGCACCAGGTCAAACTGCGCGCCGCGCTGCTCCAGCTTCTTGATCTTCCAGCCTATCGACTCCTGGCTTGCAGGTGTGCTGCCATCCGGCCCGGAAGCGGGCTTTATCTGTGACTTGTCCCAGGCAAAGCCCACCTGAAAGAGGGGTGAGCGGCTGAGATCGCGCACAGGCTGGAGCTGCTCGACCAGGAGGGGGAACGGATAGTCTACGTGTTCAATCGCGCCGATCACCGCCGGTCTGATCCGCTGGAGATACGTACGGATGGTTGGATCGCCAGAAAGATCAGCGCGTATGACTGTGGGATTGACACAATAGCCGGCAATGTCTTTGAATTCGGGGCGGCTGCGACCAGACATGGGCGAGCCGATCAAGAGGTCGGCCTGGCCGGAATAGCGATGGAGCAGCACCTGGAGCGCGGCCAGAATGACAGTATAAGCCGTTGTTGCTTCGGCCTGGGCCAACTGGCGGATCCCCCTTGCCAGTTGCGCCGGGAGTGTCGTGCCGGGTGTCGAAGCCCCGCGATAGGTCTGCACATGCGGGCGGGGCCGGTCTGTCGCCAGATTAAGAACGGGCAATTCACCGCCCAGTTTCTCGCGCCAGTAAGTGCGTAGCTGCTCCCCTCTTTCGCCGGACAACATTTCGTTCTGCCAGCGCACATAATCGGAAAACTGGCGCTGGATAGCGGGCAGCGTGGGCTTCTCACCCTTGCTGTATGCGCCGTATAGATGGGAAAGTTCGTCGATCAATGTCTCCAGCGACCAGAAGTCAATGGCGATGTGATGCAGCGTCAACAGCAGGATATGTTCTGTCGCAGACCGTTTGAACAGGTGCGTACGCAGGATCGGCCCATGCACTAAATCAATCGGTCGATCTGCTTCCTGCATTAAGCGCGCCTGAAGCTCATCCTGGCTGCAATCAATGACCTCGGTGAGCGGCAACGACACTGCCTGTGCAGGCGTCACCATCTGCACAGGCTGGTCGTTGATGGCCGGATAGGTGGTGCGTAAGACCTCATGGCGCTCGATCAGCGCTTGCAGCGCAAGACCAAGCACCGGCTGATCCAGCGTACCGTCGATCTGGAGCGCCAGCATAATGTGATAGGCTGCGCTCTCTGGGGCAAGCTGATGGACAAACCAGAGCGCACGCTGACCGTGTGAAAGCGGATAGAGCGCAAGCGAACCACTGGCATAATCACGCAGCAGGGCCAAGATTTCCGCTTTGTGACTGCCGAGCGCCGCACGCTCTTGCGCTGTCAATAGATTGGCCGGGGCGCGTACGGTAAGCTGATCACCGTCGATACCAAGCTGTACGCCGCGCTGTATGAAGTCGATGACAAGTTTAGCAACACTCACAGTTCTATAACCTCCCACTCCGCATTCGCATCCGGCGCAGCACCCACATTCGGAAGCTGTGTGTCTACATCGCCGGACTCCTGCGACCACTGTTCGAGGAAGGTGGTTGCGATTTGGCTCAGCGTGGAGCCTTGCAGCAAATCGGCAACCGCCACGTTCACACCTAGACTCGCGTCTAGCTGGTTCTTCAGGTCCATCGCCATCAGCGAATCGAGCCCCAACGTGCCTAATGCGTCCGCAACAGCAACTCGATCAGGCGATTGGATGCCCAGAACTCTAGCGGCGACTACCTGTAAATGGCGCAGCAAGAGCGCATCGCGCTGCGCTGCGGGCGTCGTTTGCAGCTCTTGGCGGAGTGCAGCCGCTTGCTCTCTGCCCCCGCCCGCACGCCGCGCCTGGCTGTCTGCTGCCTGTACAGGTGCAGCCGTTTGCCTTCCCACCTGTTCCAAGAGGGGACGCCGCCGCCGCGCTTCATAGACCTGCTTGAGCACGCTCCAGTTCACCCCGGCGATGATGATCTGCGGAAGCTGCCTGTGTCCCAGATAATCACCCAGGTAGGCCAGCGCTTTGTCTGCATCCATCGGCTCCAGGCCGGATAAAGCCGTGATCTGCCCGATCTCTTGTGACGCCTGCTCTGCCTGCTCCCACAGCCCCCAGTTGATGCTCATGGCGGGCAGGCCCAGGCTTTGGCGATAATGGGCCAACCCATCCAAGAACTGGTTGGCTGCCGCATAGTGTCCCAAGTATCGAGAGCCAAGCAGCGCGGTCGTGGACGAGAAAAGCGCAAAGAAATCCAGTGCCATGCTGCGGCTGAGCCTGTGCAAGACCCACGCCCCCATGACTTTGGGCCGAAACGCTTCCTGTAGTGCCGAGAGTGGCATCGATTGGAGCAGATGGGCGCTGGTCACGACGGGGGTATGCAGGATGCCGGTTAAGGGTGGCAACTCGTTGCCAAAGCGAGCAAAGAGCGCGGCCATCCCAGCTTCGTCGCTAACGTCTACCGCTGCAATCGTGAGCGTCGCGCCCAATGCCTCAAGCGCCAGGACTTCTGCTGCCTGCTGATAGGCGGGGCTATCTGTGGGCAGCGTGGCCCACTGCTCGCGCGCGGGCAGACCCCGGCGGCTGGTCAGCACCAGATGGCGCGCACCCTGCTCGACCATCCAACGCGCCACCTTCAACCCCAACCGGCCCAGGCCGCCCGTAATGAGATAGGCTTTGTCAGGATGCAGGGTGACGGGCTGCGGCTGCAACTGATCGTCGTGCTGCAAGCGCGCCACATAGCGTTCACCCTCGCGATAGGCCACTTGGTCTTCGCTGTCCGGCTGCCCAATTTCGGCCAGCAGTGCAGCGGCTTGCTGTCGTGAGTCCTGATCAGGATCGAGGTCGATCAAGCCGCCCCAATGCTCAGGCTGTTCAAGAGCAAAGACGCGGCCCAGCCCCCAGAGCGGTGTCTGGGCGACTGCCGGACCTGGGGCTTCTTTCGTGACATCGGTGGGGAGAGCCTGCCCCCTGCGTGTCACAAGCCAGAGCTTGGGCGGCGCATCACTGCTTGCCTGGTGCAGCGCCTGTGTCAGATAGATGACACTGCCGCAGGTCAGGTTCTGGACACGCTCAAGGTCAGCCACGCTCATACTATCCGCCATCATACTGTCCGCCATCCTATCGCCACACGCAGCATCCACACCCCAGAGATGGACAATTCCATGCAAGGGCGCGCTTGCCTGCGCGTCTTGGAGCAGACGTTGGTAATCTTCTGGAGCAGCAGGATCGATCTGCCACCGATCTGCGCCCAACGCTTGATACGCATCGCCCGGTATGACGATTTGGCAGCTTTGGCCGCGCGCGTGGAGCAACTCCGCCAGATCGTTTCCAGCATCGCCCGCGCCGCTGAAGATCAGCCACCTGTGACCCTCTGTGCGATCCCCTGTGCGCTCACCAGCATTCACGTCGTGTTCGGGGCCGCGTGCCATGATGACCGCTTGACCGAGCAACGCTGCCGCAGGATGATCCAAGCCGGGTATGGCGACCGCAGCCTCGAAGCCTTCTTCCTCCAACAAGGCTTGCCATTGTGCTTGATCCAGCACAGGATAGTTGGGTCGTAGGTCAGTATCGACAAACTTCCACCAGCCTTCTGTCAGCCCAAAGGTCAGGTCTACCGAACTCTGCGGGCCTGTCACCTCAAGCAGGATGAGCATGCCGTGGGGGGCCAAAAGCTGCTTGATATGGGCCAGGGTGAGGCGCAGATCGGCAGTGGCATGGAGCACATTGGCCGCCAAAATGATGTCAAACTGCCCGTTGGCAAACCCCTGATCCGCCGGGTCGTTTTCGATGTCGAGTAGCTGGTAGGCGATGAACGACTTGTCGCTAAACTTCTCCCTGGCACGAGCCAGGAACAAGGTTGAAAGGTCGCTGAAAACATACTCCGTTCGCTCCGGCGGCAGTTGCGGCAGCACAGCGGAGGTTGTGCCACCTGTGCCCGCACCGATCTCCAGCACGCGTACAGGACGATTGGCGGGAAGCTGTGCCACTGCTTCAGCAATGGCCTGGGCAACCAGTTTGTTGAAAAGTTGAGCGCCCGTTCCCTCTTCGTAGATCTGCTCGACGACGCTGGTTGAGCCGCTTGGGAAAAGCAAGTGCAGCGGGTCATAGGTGCCGGAAAGAACCTCTGCCAGCCGCGCGCCACAGCGCTCCAACAGCTCAATCTCATATCCGGGGGCAGGGCTTTGTGCCAACAGCGCGTCCAGTTCACGCTCTGGGCTGGGCAGCGCTGCTTGGCCTACTTCCCACTCCTCCTCAACCTGGCGCAGCATGTCAGCACTCTCCAACACCGAGAGCAGCCGGTGGAGTAAACGGCGATGGCGTTGTGCAATGTTCAGTTGCTCACTCAGCTCGGTTGTGGAGAAATGCGCTGCGCGCTCCGGCTGCCAACCTAGCTGCTGGAACGCCCGCGCAATATAGGCGACGCAGAGTCGATCGACCGCGTGCCGCCGCGCTTGCTGTCCAGCCAAATCCAGTTGGGCAGAGAGTTCATCAAGCTGCAAAGCGAGGCGCGTGGCGAGTTCATCTGGAGCAAGGAGGTAGCCTTCCGGCGCGGTCTCTGTGGCTCCGCTTTGACGCGGCTTCGGCTGCCATGCCAGCCGGTACAGCCAATTTCCCTCACGATATTGGGCAGAATGTTGGGCAGCACGCCACAACATCTCACGGCTGACCGGCTGGAGGTGGATACCGCCGATTTCAGCGACCAACTCGCCCGCAGGGTCATAGAGATGGATGTCGGCAACCTGTACCTTTTTTGGTCCCTGTGCTGATCTCTCCGGCTGATCGAGCATGATCACCCGGCTCCACAGATGCGGCACAATGGGTTTGTGCAGGCGAAATGTATCAATGGCGGAGACCACATACGTTACCTGGCTGTCGCGCGCTTGAACAGGCGCGCCCAGCAGATGGAAACAGGCATCCAACAACGCAGGATGGGCCTGATAGGTGGAGAGCCCCGGCAACTGGCTCTGGGGCAACTGAAGTTCGCCGATCGCTTCTCCCTCGCGCCGCCACAACTGGCGAATGCTCTGGACACTTTCCCCAAATTCAAGCCCCGCTGCGCTTAGCTGCTGGTAGAAGCTCTCACCCGATAACGCCTCCATGCCCTGTGCCTGGAGCGTTGCCACGGAGAAGGATTGTCCGCCTTGCGGCTCAAACCCCTTATGACCATTGTTCCGATCCAGGGCCGGTTCTTGGCGTGGGTTCATCTCCACGCTGCCAGAGAGATGCACTTTCCATTCGCCTTCATCGCTGAGGCTTAGGATTTGCACCGTAGCGTCCCCTCCGGTTGGGGTCGCTCCAATTTTGGCTTTGCCGGTTCCGTTGCTGCCATAGGGAGCGACATGCAGCCCGCCATCGCCCTGCTTGCTGGGCTCAAGTCCAAAGATCAGTTGCACAGTGCGCGCGTTCTCCTCGGAGAGCAGCAGCGCTTCATGCAGCGCCACCTCGCGGATACGGATGCTTGCCTGTCCAAAGGCGGCATTTGCCCCCGCCAGGATCATCTCCAGGTAGGCCGATGCAGGCATGATCGCTAGGCCATGCACACGGTGATGGCCGAGGAACTCCGGCCAGGCAGCATGCAATTGCGTCTCAAAGATCACATCTCTGATAACCGCCGAACGCAGCCGTTGGCCGAGCAGCGGGTGGCTGCCTTGCCCACTATGGCGATCCGCGAGACGCTGGATGTGGCGCGCCGGTTGGCTTTTCTCGATCCAATAACGCTCGCGCTGGAAGGGATAGGTGGGCAGCGGCAGCCGCCGGCGCGGGCCATTGTCATGCTCGAAGCCCTGCCACTCCACGGCAGCGCCCAGCACATACAATTGCCCCAGGCTGCTGAGAATCTGCGGCCAATCATCGCGGTTTTGGCGCAGCGAAGGCAGCCATGTACCCACGTTGGAGGGCAGGCAACGCCGCGCCATGCCCAACAACACAGGATTTGGCCCCATCTCGATAAAGTGTGTATAGCCCTGGGCGTAGACTGCTTGAATGGAATCGACAAAGCGCACCGCGTGGCGGAGATGACGCCGCCAATAGGCCGCGTCGGGAATCTCGTCTGCCTCCAACATGTGCCCCGTCAAGTTGGAGACAAAGGGAATCTGCGCTGCGCGGAAGGTGATTTGACGGGCTTCCTGTTCAAATTCTTCCTCAATTGCCTCCATGAGCGGGGAGTGCGATGCATGAGAAATATTCAAGCGCTGCGCCTTGACACCCTCCGCGCCCAGCGCGGCCAGGACGGCCTCCACTGCCCCACGTTCGCCGGAGATCACGATGTTATTGGGGCCATTGAGTGCCGCCACATCTACCTGCTGCGTATACGCAGCCAACTGTGCGCGGACTCTCGCCTCACCAGCATAGACCACAGCCATTGCGCCCGCCTTAGGCAATGACTGCATCAGCCGCGCGCGCTGGGTAATCAATGTCAGCCCATCCCCCAGGCTCATCACGCCTGCCACACAGGCGGCGACATACTCACCTACGCTGTGGCCCATCACCGCGGCAGGATGAATCCCCCAACTCTGCCAAAGCATGGCAAGCGCATATTCCACGGCAAAGAGCGCAGGTTGGGTGTAGGCTGTTTCATCGAGCAGCGCCGTAAGTGCCGGGTCATCTCCGTAAAGCACCGAGAGCAAGGAGTGTGGCAGATGGGGACGCAGCAAGGCATCGCACTCGTCCAGCACAGCACGAAAGACAGGGCTGTGGGCATAGAGGTCACGTCCCATGCCTACATACTGCGCTCCCTGCCCGGTGAAGAGGAAAACGGGGCGCAGATCGCTGCCCGTGGCCTCCCCTTGATGCAGATCGGGCACACTCTCTCCACCCAGCCACGCCGCCAGTTGCGACTGTGCCTGTTCTGCCGACTCGACGACCAGCGCCAAGCGCTGGCTGAAGTGGGCGCGGCCTACGTTGGCTGTGAAGCAGAAATCGGCAAAACCCGCTGTGTCCGATCCTGTGTCCAACCTGTCCTGCTGCGCTGCCAACTGCTGCTGATAACGTTCGGCTAGGCTGTGCAGCGCCGCTACACTCCTGGCGGAGAGTGTCAAGAGCTGGCGCGGGCGCGCAGTGGCCGTGACCCTCTCCCGCCGCGGCGCTTCTTCCAACAGCACATGAGCGTTGGTGCCGCTGAAGCCAAACGAGCTGACCCCCGCCCGCCGCGGCGCACCGTTGCGCGGCCACGCCTGGCGAGTTGCCGCCACACGCATCGGCAGCTCTGCCCAGGGAATGTAGGGATTCGGCTGCTGGAAGTGCAGGTGTGGTGGAATCTCCTGCTCCTGCAGGGCCAACACGACCTTGAGCAGCCCGGCGATGCCTGCCGCTGCTTCCAGATGCCCCACGTTGGTCTTGACCGAACCAATCGCTAGGGGTGCGCTTGGCTCGCGTCCCTCGCCATAGACTGCGGCCAATGCCTGTACCTCAATCGGGTCGCCCAGGGGTGTGCCTGTGCCATGCGCTTCGACATAGCTGATGCTCTGCGGCTCAAGCCCCGCGTTGACCAGGGCGCGGCGGATGACGGCTTCTTGGGCAGGGCCGTTGGGCGCAGTCAAGCCGTTGCTGCGTCCATCCTGGTTGATGGCCGAGCCGCGAATCACAGCCAGGACGTTGTCGCCATCAGCCACAGCCTCGCTCAGCCGCTTGAGCACGACCACGCCACAGCCTTCACCGCGCACATAGCCATCTGCCGCTGCATCAAACGTCTTGCAGCGGTCATTTCCCGCCATCATATTGCTGGCCTGCGAGAAGGAGATGTTTCCTTCCGGCGACAGGATCAAATTTACCCCTCCGGCGAGGGCAAGGTTGCTTTCGCCGCTGCGTAGGCTCTGGCAAGCGAGGTGAATGGCGACGAGCGAGGAAGAACAGGCAGTATCAATCGCCATATTCGGCCCTTGCAGCCCCAGCACATAGGAAAGCCGCCCCGCGGCCACGCTGAGCGTATTGCCGGTCGCCATGTAGGCATCCAGGTTACGCAAATCATCGGCGGCAATGCGGGCATAGTCACTGCCACTGATGCCGATAAAGACCCCGGTTTGGCTGCCCTTGAGCTGGTCAGGGGCAAAGCCTGCATGTTCCAGCGCTTCCCAGCTTACCTCCAACAACAAACGCTGCTGCGGGTCCATCTGCACCGCTTCGCGTGGGGCAATGCCAAAAAAGCGCGGGTCAAAGAGATCGATATTTTCCAGGAAGCCCCCTTCGCGCGTGCTCATCTTTCCGGGAGTCAAGGGCGTGGGATCATAATAGGCTTCCATATCCCAGCGATCCGCCGGAATATCGACAATGGCATCCACACCGTTATGCAGGAGGCTCCAGAAACTCGCTAGATCATTGGCTCTCCCTGGGAAGCGTAGACCAGCACCGACGATGGCAATGGCTTCGTTTGCAGATTCCTGGCGCACAGGCGCAATCGGCTTATCGCCGCTTTCCGGCTCATCGGCGTTGTTGAGGCGAAGCACTTCGCGGCCCAAATAGGCAGCCAGGGACTCCAGGGTTGGATAGTCATAGAGCAAAGGAACGGGCAAAGCCTGGCCCACCGCTTGGCTCAGAAGGTTACGCAATTCAACGGACATCAACGAATCCAGCCCATACTCACTCAAAGACTTTTGGGCGTCAATCTGCGTCTGTGTATCGAGCGCCAACACTGTACCTGTTTGCTCGCGCAGGTATTGCAGCAGGGCATCTTGCCGCTTGCTCTGTGGAACCTTTGCCAGAAGCTTGGTCAGCGTGGATTCTTGGCTCTGCGTCGCGGGTGCGCGCCGCCGCGGCGACACGGATGCTGCCGTCTCTGCCAAATCTGCCAGCCATGAGGGCGTGCGCTTGCCGGAAAGTGAGCGCAAGTAGAGAGGCCAATCGACGGGCAAGACGCCCACTTGGGTCAGCTCGCTCTGCAAAAGCTGCGCCAGTACCTCGACGCCCTGCGCCGGTTGAATCGGTGTCAGCCCTACCCTGGCAAAACGCTGCTGGT
>JADLDO010000031.1 GCA_020846635.1 Caldilineaceae bacterium | reverse complement strand
GACGCTGCTGGCGCTGGGCGTCGGGCTGGCGCTGCTGCTGCCGCACATGCCCGCCGCCTGGCTCGACCTGTTGAGCGACGCACCGACCGTGGCGGCCCTGGGCGGCACGCAGAGCCTGGGATTTCGCGGGCGTGTATGGACGATGGCGCTGTGGGGGCTGGCGGATTTCCCCTTTACGGGCATGGGGCTGGGCACGTTTCGCGAGATCGGGCCGCTGTTCTACAACCTGGACATTCCGGCGAACTATGATATTGCTCATGCCCACAATCTCTTTTTGCAGACGGGGCTAGATTTTGGACTGCTGGGCATGGTCTGCCTGATCGCGGTCTATCTGGCGGCAGGCGTGCAGCTTGTGGGCAGTTGGGCATCTTTGCCGCAAGCGCGGCCCTGGGTCATCGGGCTGGCGGGCAGCCTTGCCGGGCAGTTTGTCTTCGCCCAGCTAGACGCCGTGGCGCTGGGGGCCAAGACCAATTTCATGTTCTGGTACTGGCTGGCGCTGGTCTTTGCGCTGGGCAACTTGGCGGCGCGCGCAGATTAGCCATAGCGCAACTCATCTGCCGGGGGCGACATGGTCTGCAAGGGGAAGGGGCGCAAGTGGAGCGCTTGCAGGGTCAAGAGAGAAAGGTACTGGGGATTGAGCAGGACATAACGCTTCCAAAGCCGTCGCGGCTCACGCAGCAGCCGGTAGGCCCATTCTAGGCCAGTAGCCTGGAGATGGGCTGGGGCCTGGGCCAACGTACCGGCATGAAAGTCAAACGCCGCACCCACGGCCAGCATGGGCATGGGCAAATGGCCCAGATGTTCGTAGACCCATACCTCTTGACGCGGACAGCCTAAGCCCACGAGGACAATGGCCGCTCCGCTTTCCCGAATTTGTGTCACAATCCGACACTTTTCCTCAGCAGATATCTGGCGGAACATAGAGGGCTGCATTCCCGCAATTTTGAGGCAGGGGTAGCGCTCCGTCAGGTTCGCGCAGAATTGTTCCAGCACTTTGTCCTTACTGCCGTAGAGGTAGATGGGTAGTTCCTCGACTGCGGCCCGCTCGCAAACCTTGAGAGTGAGATTCGGCCCATAGACGCGATCGGATAGCCCGGTTTTGTAGAGCAGATTTAGCGCCCAGCGCACCGGTTGGCCGTCCGGTACGACCAGGTCTAGGTGGTTGAGTCGGTAGGCGTGGGCAGGGTCATGCACGCCGGTCATGACGCCATGCACGGCCAGAGCAGAGACGCCGAAGCTGCGCCGGGCATGGGCGGCTTGGGTGATCTTTTCCACGGCGGCTGCATAGTCTACCGCGCTGATCTGGATACCGAGAATATTATGCTTGCCGCGGTCGATCATGCCACAGCTTCCGGGTGCTGCCAGCGTTCCACGTTGTAGTCGTAGATTTCCTGCAAGATGCGCGGCACGTTATAGGTAAGCTGCCATTGCGGATAGTCCTGCTGGAAGCGGGTTAGATCGCTGATCCACCAGATGTGGTCGCCT
The DNA here is from genome assembly GCA_020846635.1 of Caldilineaceae bacterium. Taxonomy (GTDB): domain Bacteria; phylum Chloroflexota; class Anaerolineae; order Caldilineales; family Caldilineaceae; genus QEUY01. The sequence goes on along the minus strand of JADLDO010000031.1, from coordinate 8,788 downwards.
GTGCGGTTTTGATCGGTGTAGCGCCGGACAAGCGGGCGTCCGGCGATTTGCTCGCACAGCGCAATGCCCTCCAGCATCGAGCAGTTGCTGAAGCGACCGCCGCCGATGTTGTAGACCGCGGCGCTGCGAGGGGCCTTGTAGAATTCGTGGAAGGCGCGGATGAGGTCGGCGCTGTGAATGTTGTCGCGCACCTGTTTGCCCTGATAGCCAAAGACGGTGTAGGGCGTACCCGCGGCCGTACACTTCATCAGATAGGCCAGAAAGCCGTGCAACTGCGTGCCGGAGTGATTGGGGCCGGTGAGACAGCCGCCGCGGAAGCAGGCGGTTTGCATCTCAAAATAGCGCCCGTACTCCTGCACCAGCACATCTGCCGCCACCTTGGATGCGCCAAAGAGGCTGTGTAGCGTCTGGTCAATCGACATGTCCTCACGGATACCATTGGCATAGGTGTGGGTGGGGTCAATTTCCCAGCGCAGCTCTTGTTCGACCAGGGGCAGGCGGTTGGGTGCGTCGCCGTAGACTTTGTTGGTCGAGGTGAAGATAAAGGCGGCCTCCGGCGCGTGCTGCCGCGTGGCTTCGAGCAGGTTGAGCGTGCCGCCGGCGTTGACGCCGAAATCGGTCTGCGGGTCGCGCGCCGCCCAATCATGTGAGGGCTGCGCCGCCGTGTGGATGACGAGGGAAATATCAGCGCCGTACTGCTGGAAAAGCGCGTCGATGGCGGCCTGGTCGCGGATGTCCAGGGCGTGATGCCGGTAGCGTGAGCCGAGCCGCTGCTCAAGCTGGTTGCGGTTCCAGGCGGTGGAGGCTTCTTCGCCGAAGAAGGTGCGCCGCATGTCGTTGTCGATGCCGGCGACATCCAACCCTAGCCCGGCAAAATAGGTGGCTGCCTCCGAGCCAATTAGCCCGGCTGAGCCGGTGATGATAGCAACACTCACATCGTGACTCCTTTTCTGTCGATACCCATCCACTTGCCATTATTCCACAGGCGGTAAGCGGTCACAAAGTCTGCCCTGGTTATGGAGCGGACGATGGGCGCAAGGTTGTGGAGTTGGACAGATATCGGTCAAACAGACGCGCCATCTGCTCGCCGTGACTGGACAGGTCAAACTGTTGGTGGGCGACGCGGCGATTGGCTACCCCCATCGTCTGGCGCAGGGCCGGGTCCGCCGCCAAGCGGCCAATAGCGGCTGCAATCTGTTCGACATTTCCCGGCTCTACAAAGAGGATATGCTGCTCGTCGAAGATCTCCGGCAAGACGCCGACGGGGGTGGCGACGACTGGCAGCCCGGCAGCCATGGCTTCGAGCACCACCGTAGGGAACGCTTCAGAGAAAGATGGCAGGATGAATATATCCGCATTGACAAATGCCGTGGCTTTGGCGTCACCGGCCAACACACCGAGCAATTCAGCATGGGAGCCGATCTCGGGGTTGGCTAATAGATCGTCCAAGACGTCGTCGTTGCTGATTGGGTTGTCGACATAGGTAATATTGCGTTCGATATTGACCCGTGCGCCCATTAGTTGAAAGGTGACCTGCGGATAGCAGGCGTGCACTAACGGGATGGCGCGCAGTAGATCATGCGCGCCCTTGGCCTTGGTCAGATAGCCGACAAAGAGCACGCGCAGCGTATCGTTATGCCGGGTACGCGGACGATCGAACTCGGTGACGTTGATCCCGCTGTGGACGATCCAAAGCTTTTCCAGCGGGACAATTCCTTGAAATTGGTGTTTGAGCGTATCAGCGCGCACGATAAAGCCGTCGATCTGTCCCATAACTAGGCGGATCAGCCACCGGAGAGGAGTGTTGGCACGTCGGTAGAAGTGATCGAAGCCGTCACCCATGACACGCACCACGACGGGCGTGTGAAAGAAGGCCACGACGAGGATGAACGAGGCATAGCGCAGGAAGCCGCCCAGGTTTTGCGCCATGTTGGTATAGACCAAGTCTGGCTGGTGGCGCAGCATCAGCCAGAGTAATTGGAACGGTTGAAGCAACCCATAGCCGACATTGAGCCAATCGAAACGCGCCTTGGTCTCCACGTCGCGGCCCTTGCTGATATTGAAATGGAGCAGCCGATAGTAGTCTTTGAGCGATGAATTGAGCAGGTGAGCCGTCATCACTTCCGGCCCCGAATAGGGTGGTGGCGTGCCGCTGACAATAAGGATGGTGGGCTGGAGCATGTATGTCTTCCCCGATCGAATCTAGCAGGCAGAGTTGTTTATGGTTGTTTGGGTATGCTGCCAGAGCTTTGAGTTCGGATTACAATTGAGGAGTGCATATTGGACCTTGAGGAGCATGAGCCCGGGTAGGATGGCCTGAGATATTTCCCAGTAATTTTCCTGTATTCCCACTAACGCCAAGAAAACAATCCCCGCACCAGTAAATATAGCTTGTATCTTTCTCTCAAAGGTAATGGCTCGTCGTTTGATGCGCATGCCCAACCATACAATAAACCCCATCACGACTATGACGCCAATCACACCAAATTCGGTGTAGAGGCTCTGCCATGAGAAGAACGGCGCTGTCGCCGATGACTTGTATCCTGGGCGGATTGAGGGGTTCAGCCAGTAGTCTTCAACATAAACACGAAAGGCAGTTGATCTATCTGGAACCAGTAAAGGGAGAGACCTCGACGCAGTTGGCCTCCCAAAATAAAGACCAGTACCAATCAGTCCTGCTCGGCTGGCAAACTGTCCCGGCCCCAAACCGATGAGCGGGAACAGTGGATATTCGTCCGGTATATCGCGCAAAACATGGTAGAGCACCTGAGCACGCGGCGACTCCAGATTCATTGTGGCTTTGACAAAAGGTATTAGCGGCCCCCAACTTAGTAGGTTTATGCTAAAGAGCAATATGATTGCTGTTATGCTAGAAGCAAGACAACCTGTCTTGTATCGGAACAGGAAGCCAGGGAAAAACCAAAAAAAGGCAACGGTCATCGCAATCGCCAAAATCATCAGGACGTGCAGAACCGAGGCGAGGACCAAGGCGATACTGCCCAGCCCAAAGGCGATCCATCCTTTATGTTCGCGCAGAAGCGAAGGCGCAATCGCGAGCAGAAGGAAGACGATGTTGACGGCAAACATGGGATTGGAGAAAGCCATCTCTGCGGATAACCAGGGATGGATTGTCCCTTCTACATAGTCGCCGTTCGCTCCGGAGAAGGAGCCGGTCTGAGTAAAGCCATAAACCGCCTGAACGATGCCAAGGCTGGCCTCGATGATCAAGACCCAGCGACAGATGATAAGCAGCTTGTGCCAGAGTGCTTCGCTGGCGGCCACCGGCGCGGGGATGACTATCGGTACGGCAAAGGCGCTGTATGTAATAATCGATAGCAGTGCGCTCTGCCAGGCATAATCTTTCAAATAGATGAGGCCATAGACTCCTACTAATACGAACCAACCCAGATACCACAATAATGTCCGGCGAAGGGTAATTTCGCTATTCGACAGAAAAATGTATAGGCCAATGACGAGGAAGGGCGTGGCATACGCCGCAGCATTGGAGGGAGACCAGGAGATCAACAGGGCGAGCATAAAGACAAAGTAGTAGACTCTGGCCCTTTTGGTCAGGCGTAGCTCCGTTCCGGTCCCACGCTTTGCAGAGAAGTTGATAGGCTTTGGTTGCTGTTGGTCAGCAGAAAGCATAGAGAAACCTATTGATCCCTGAGGTTACAGCCATAACGCCGCCGATTACATTCTATTTAGGCAGCAACTCAAGCCGTACATCGTCAATCCATAAAGTTGCAGAACCTGTGAATAAGGCAGGAGCGAATTGCACTCTTTGAGGGGTTTTTGAGATAAGTTCGAATTCGCGTTCAAGAAATATCCAGTCCGTTGTTTGAGCGATCCTCGCGCCATCATTGCCCGCGGCGCGACCTTGCAGATCTTGCCATCCGACATATAGCAGCCGCGTGGCGAACTCCCCTTGCTTTTCAATACGAAACCAAGCGCTAAACCGGACTCGTTCGCCGGGCTGCATGGGTACAAATTGGTATATGCCGTTCTCCTTACCGAGAGGCAGATTATTTCTGCGAATTTCTAGCGAAGGTGGCGGCTGGCCGGTAGTTTGGTCAGAGCGGTAGCTCACAAATCCCGTCTGGTATTCTCCGAGTTTTGCCCACGCCACTAGCTCAGAATTGGCGAATTGCCCATCGACAATCCAGTGATTATCTGCAACGATGTCACTGCAGATGTTACGTCCAATCTCGTCTAGGCGCGAGAGGTCCAAGCGCAGACGGCGACAGAGCGCGTGCATATGGAGCATCCCTGAATTCTCAGGATATTGCCACAAATAATCTGCTCCTCGATAGAGCGTAAGTGCTTGGCTGGGCATTCCCCTGGTTTCATAGACAGTGCCCAGGTCGAGCAAACGCGTCGCGTCCACCCCCCCCTTTGACCAAACGATCAAGGCCGATTCCGGACGCAGTTGAATTGCCTCCGCCAAACCGATTCCCAGATAGGCGTGCTGCCTCGGAGGATTCCCGGTAGAGGCCAAGTGCTGTATCGCTTTGGCTGTCCATGGATTGACTGGCTCTGTGCTGTATATTGAGCGGGCCAGCGCAAGCCAACCTGCGTTGTTCTCTCTCCAACCTGTCTGTGGCAGCAGTAGAACCAGTACAAGGAGAATTCCAGGCGCGCCTACTTGTATAAGCGCCTGCATAGGCAGTTTGTTGTTCTCTGGCTTCCGGAATTTGCAGGGTAGCATAGCTGATTGAGCAATTCACTCGAGATTGCGCCCTCTATGTGATTTCATCCAGGATCGTGCAAAAGCGCGCTGCGACTGCTTGTACTGAAAACTGCTCTTGTATATGGATGCGCGCTGCGGTTCCGATTTCCTGTCGCAAGGCCGGTGAGGTGAGCAATCTGTTTGTGAGCGTGTACACCGCAGAGTGATCTTCTGAGTCGATCAGAAAACCGGTTTCCTGATCTCGGATGATCTCTCGCATAGCCGGGTGCGGATTGGCGATGACTACCTTGCCGGCCGCGCCCGCTTCTATAGCGACGTTCGGCAGTCCATCGAGACCCGTAAAGTACAGAAACAGATCACACGCGCGTATCCAGGATTTGGCATTCAGCCAACCTGGCTGCAATAGGGGTGTCTCTCGATCCAGGTTAGCTGCCAGTTTGGTCTGGAAGCGCGTCAGATATGTCCCCCTGCCTCCAATCACCCAAATCAAGTTAGGATGTATCCGCACTAGCTCCCTATAGACCGGGGCAAAGTGCAGTAGCGGTTCGACTTTATCCCAGTAGTTAAAATTGGTAATTGTCAAAATGACACATTTATCATTGATACCGTGTTCAGTCTTGACTGCGGCCTGCTCGGCGGCATCGTCTGGTGCAAACCATGTGGTATCTATATAGGTCGAAAGAGGCCGATACTTTGCAGGATTGATCCCGGTTTCAGAGACCGCTCGGTCGCCAAGAAATTGCGACACCGGCAATAGCAGGTCACATTCTCTAATCATTCGCGTCGCAATCCAAAGGATAGTACGCTGTTTGGCATACTCTCCAAGGGTTTGTGGAACCTGCAATTTGCCACGTACCTCTGTCCATACATCTCCACGAAGCCGCACGAAATTGTAGATGCCCCGCCGCCGAGCAACTTTGCCGAGCAGATAAGGAGAGACGCTAAAAGAGTCCCATAAAACAACGTCGGGCGAGTTCTTGCCCATCAGGCAGCGCAGCATAGCGCCAAGTTCGCGGATCCGGGTTAGTACCGAGGCCCCGATAATGATCTCAAAGAAGTCAATCTTGACATTGCACGCGCGTTGCAGTGCATGAAGCGTTTTGCGACCTCGCTCGGTCGCAACGAAAAATACGCGCACTGGAACTGTCCGTGTCATCTTATCCGGCTGATGCAAAGGGGAAATGCCGCTGGGTGAGAAATGCAAATAACCTGTAAATCGATTGCTTGGAGCCGGCACTGAGCAGGAAGTAACCTGCGATCGCAAAGCTTATCGTGGCAGCACTATATGTAATGAGTATGGCGGGGATGCTCAACGAGTTCCAAGCTTGTAGGACGATCCAGCCTATACCATAAGTTGCCGTCGTGGCGAGCAGTACACGGCTCAAATAGACAAACCAATCCCGAGCTGGCAGGTCAAGGCATTGGCGATAGACACGTGGCACCAAATCGATACACCAGTAAGACCAATAGACAACCAATGAAAAGCCCGCGCCGGTTAATCCAAAGCGCCAAATCAGCCCGATCGACACCGGCATGCTGATGGCTAACGCAGCTATACTGCTTCGTGCGATGAGACGTGACTGACCTCGCGCAATGGCTAGATTGTAGGCCCCACTGATCACACTGCTCAACAGGGTAGCGAAAACAAGCAAAGCCGACGTCGGCCCCAAATGCGTCGCTATTTCCGCCGAAAAGACCAGTTTTAGAAGGAAAGGAAAAGCAAAGGCCGCTAGTCCATAGACGGGCACTGCCGCAATGCTCATCAGGTCTTGGACTTTGATATATTGGGCTCGCAGCGCGTTCAGATCGCCGATTGCGGCTTGCGACGAAAAGCTCGGCATAGCCGCCATCCCAATCGCCGCGCGGACTGCTCCTGCACGTTCTGCCGTGTTAGCGGCAAAGGTATAATAGCCAAACACGCCCACGGGCAGCAAACGGCTGATGACGATCTTGTCAAGCTGACCTTGGATCACGTTGGTCATACTGACCAATAGCATTCCGGAGGCGAAACCGGCGCTCTCGCGCAGCACCTGTCTGCTCCAGCCAAAGGAAAACAAAACCCTGGGGGTGACAAAGCGCTGCAGCCCGACCCAGTAGATCGGCAGCGCCACAAAAAAGGAAAAGGCGATCCAGACGCTCGTCATAAACAGGTCGGCGCCCAGGCTGATCACGATCAATGTGCCGATCTGTCGCAGGACCGCTGTCGTCACGTCGGCGATATTGGATATCCCTGTATTCTCGTTGCCATAGGCGATCGCGCTGTAAAACGGAGTGACGATGCCCAGGAGCGAGCCGGCCATCATCATGCGCATGGAGCGTATCGCCAACCCAATATCCATCGTGTGGATGTTGAGCCAATGCTCGACCACCCACGGGATCAGCAGCCAGACGAGCAGCACAAGGAGTGCATAGGCTGCCCAAAAAAGAAGATTTGCCGTGCGGATCAAGGCGTCGACATAAGAGGCGTTGTGCTTCAGATTATGTGCAATTTCACGCACGACGGTTCGCGATAGACCGGCGACCAGCGCGCCCACCAAGACCGTGTTGAGCATATAGCCAGCGTAGATCAGACCGAGCGCCTCATCGCCGAGTTGCCGGTAGGTGACGCCTGTGGCGACAAAGCCCAATACCAGAAGTAGGCCCTGGCCTACCAGATTGTAGAGGATATTGCGGGATAGCTTTGACATTGAAAGTCAGTTAGGCAGTCTATGTAAAGGCGTAAAACTAACTCCTTATATGCTGCCCAGCACGATCAGGGAGTGCGACTGAAGAGGTATCAACTTTGGCAACCACTTGTCTTGTACGTTCTCGATCATGCCAACTGCGCCCAGGAGTCTCCTAAGCGGTCTCGGTATGTAAACGCGATCGGCTTCCCACTTCTCCACTTTGATATCACATGCGTAGTGCAAGAACGTATTTAGATGTGCAGGGTCCCACCCTGCATAATGGCCCCGATTTACATAGCCTGGCTCTTTGCGAAGCAGCTTCAAGTTGCGCGCCTCGGCAAGGTTAGGGACGGCAATGAGGATAAAGGAGCGACTCACCCGCTTCATCTGTTCCACGCCTCGCACCGGTGATTCCAGATGTTCAATTACATGCGATGCGATGACCAGATCAAAGGGCTTTTCCGAAAAGAGTTGATCCAATTCATAGATGCTGCCCTTGGTAACAGGAGCAAACTGACTGCTCAATACTAGGCACTGCTCGTCAAAATCAACACCATGGACATTATGTCCCATTGCCACCAAATCCGTCAGCAATTCCCCACGTCCACAACCGACATCAAGTATACTGAGCCGTCGCTTACCACTATTCAACTGGCACTCATGGACCAGCCGCATGATGGCGGCGCGCAATACACAGTGATAGTCGCGCGTCTCCTCGTCAAGTTCTAGCCGAATGTGCGGCGTTGCTGTACTCAACTCTGTCTCTCCTGACGAATGTCCGACCATCAGCGCACATCTTGAAACCACGCCACCGTGTTGGCCAGCCCTTCGTCCAGCGCCACCTGCGGCGACCAGCCAAGCACCCGCTGCGCCTTGGCGATCGACGAGTAGTTGCGGATGATCTCGCCGGCGCGCCGGCCTTCATGGACGATCTCGATGCGCCGATCCGGGAACGCGGCCTGGATGCGGTGCGCCAGATCAAGTACAGTGGTCTCTGTGCCGCTGGCGATCTGAAAGGTCTCGCCGCCCACATCGCTGGTCAGCGCGGCCAAGATGGCGCGGCAGAGGTCTTCCACATAGATAAAGTCGCGCGTCTGGCTGCCGTCGCCGTAGATCGTCAGCCGCCCGCTGCTCAGCGCGTCCTTGATAAACTTAGCCACCACGCTGCCCTTGTGCGTCGAGCGCGGGCCGTAGACATTGGCAAAGCGCAGGATGACCGTCCCCAGCCCGTAGGAGCCGTGGAAGGCGCTGCAGTAGCCTTCGCCCGCCAGCTTGCTCGCGCCATAGGGCGAAAGCGGGCGCGCCGGTTTGCTCTCGTCGATCGGCGGCGTGTTCTCGCCGATCGGCGCGTTGGACGAGGCAAAGACAAAACGCCCCACGCCCTGGTCGCGGCAGGCCAGCAGCAGGTTGAGCGTGCCCCCCACGTTGACGG
>JADLDO010000030.1 GCA_020846635.1 Caldilineaceae bacterium | reverse complement strand
TCTCGCAAAACAGCGTTACAATATCCATCGGAGAATCCTTTCGGTAGCATAGGGCGTTCGCACTTCCTATCTTACCAAATCGGATTCTCCATTTCTTTGTTCTGCCTTACATCGAACTCACGTTAAACTTATTTCAAAAATGTCATTCCGGCGAGTCTGCGCTCCCCCTGATGTTGCCGAAGGAGGGAGTATCCCATAGGTTAGATTGAGGCAGCTTCAAGCGCACGCTTCTGCCACTGCTCGACGTTTACGCCCCGAATCAACAGCCACAAGAGAAGCAGCACCTCGCCAACAAAGGTAAATTCGCTGACCGTCACGGTAATGCCAGGGAAAAGAAAGAAGAGGATGAAATCCACCACATAGCCCACGCCCGCAACCAGCAATAGGAAACCTATCATCTTGGGTAAGAAGCCCGATTTGATGACCAAATAGCCCATCGGAAAGAGCCAAAGGCCGAAAAAGATGTGAGCAACGGCAAAGCCATGTGCATAGATGTCAAGGAATAGAGAGGCAAGCTCTTGCAACTGCTCTGCTGTAAAGACGGTCAGATAGTCTGCGCCGCTCAAAAGCAAGAGGGCCGCAAATTGGTTCAGCTCATTGAGCATGGCAATGGCAACCCCTACCAGAATCAGAATGACCATCAGTGCGGCCATCGTCTTATGCACAGGTGCGAACAGTTTGTACAGAAATACGGCAACGAAGATATTGACAGTAAAAGCAAGCAGGCTGCTCACGAAGCCGAGACGGAAGAGCGATTCTGAGGTCACAATGTTCGTCGCGGTTGCGGCGGCATCCCCGGGTACGAGAATCGTGGACGGAACATAGATCAAGCCGAAGGCGCTCAATGCGGCGAGTGCAAGATAGAGGAACCCTGCCATTCTTGCGGTTTTGTTGATTGAATTCATCTTAATGCCTCTTTGTCTGAACGAATTATCTGAACGAACTTACTGCGTTTTATTGCGTTGGACTACCATCTGATATACCACTCTGGTCGGGCTCAATGTGCGTGACCGAGAGCAAGGGCAAACCGAGATCACGTACCTTTCTGAGCAAGCCATACAGCGCAGCCTGATCCGCCACCGGGCCGGTTAGAAGTGTCTCGCCGTTCTCTTCCAGCGTGAGGGTCAGGCTCTCAAACGACGCTGCCCACTGCCGGCCCAAATGGCCTTTCAGCCGGATTTGATAGATCATGGGTTGGCTTGCATCAGCGTTTGGGTGGAGTTGGCTCGACATCATCTTTTACCTGAATCTTTTACCTGACTTGTATCTCTTGTGACCGGCCATAACTGTCTCCGCCGCTGTCACCTCTTTTGTTTGTTCGCTCAACATCAAGCTTGATGGCTGTACACCATCAAGCTTGATGCAAAGCACGCTACGCTGCGGACAACTCACGTTGTCTCTTGTGTATTTCTGGTTTGGCAGGCTCAGGCGCAACGACATCGGACACAACGACATCGGGCACAAATGCAGATGGGTTGAATCCCTTCGCAATCAACCACACGCCCATGAACACCTCCCACAGTCCGCCAGGAATCGAGGAAGCCAGGCCCAGACCCGACCCCATCATCTCCGACACCATCCCCACAAAGATGATCGCATATCCAACAAGGCCCCAGACAGCCACAAATCGCGGAACCAACCTTGCCTTGTACAATGTGTAGCCAAGCATCAAACCAGACAGCCCAAGCGTACTCATGCCGATCTCGTAGGCATAGAACCTCGCCTCTGTGAGCAGAGTGCCCAGGGCTTGAAGATAGAAAGCGTCGGGAGCCGCTGCTTTCAGGTACTCGCTGCCCAGTGGTATTTGAACCAGGATGAAGAGAACCATGAGCGCAATGAAGATGGCATCGACGATTCTGGCAGCGAGGTAGCCGACGGCTATGCGCTCATGGTGCTGCTTCAGGATCGGGTACATCAGGATACCGTGAGCGGCGTCACCAACGACGGCTATCATCCAGAGCATCGCGCCAATGGCTACTGTCATGCTGTTTGCAGAAAGCGTGGAAAGATAATCCGGCGCACCCAGAACGGATTTGACGAGTCCATCGCCCGCAATGCCTACCACGAACCCGGCGAGGTACATCGCGCCCACGACTCTTGCCGTTGTTCTGTAAATGTTCATGTTGTCTCTCCTTTGGAGTTGGTTTGACCTAACCTTGCACCGGTTGTGGGCGGTCAGAGTCGCCTGTGCCACTTGCTTGATGTAACTTGCTCGATGTAGCCATAGCATACCGGCAACAAGGTACTGCGGGGTAGACACTAAAGTAGGGTTGGGGAGTACTGTTGTGGGAGTACTACACAGCGAGAAGTACTATCGAGTCGGTACTAAAGGGTGGAGAGCGGCCTTACAGAACGGCTGCAACGGAGAGGCTAGAGCAAGCCCAACTCGCGGGCGCGGGCGATGGCTTCGGTGCGACTTTGTACCTGAAGTTTGGCGAAGATATTCTGATTGTGCCCTTTGACTGTGCTCAAAGCGAGAAAAAGCCGCGCGCCTATTTCGCCATTCGAGAGACCCTGGGCAATGAGTTGGAGGATTTCCAACTCGCGTGCGCTCAATGGTTCAATCAAGAGCTGGGCAGGAGAAGCCAGGGGCAAATCCGCTTTGTTTTGAGTACCTCCCGGGCGCGGCAGCGTCTCAGCTTCAGGGGTCGCAAAGGCCGCCAGCAACTTGCCGGTATAGTCGGGCATCATGCCTTGCGCGGCAGCGGCAGACAATAGGCGTGCCACCGGCAACCCTTCGTCGACAAAGATGCGGACGTAGCCCTCCGGCTCCGCCAGCCCCAGGGCATGTTGCAGCGCGACGAGCGCAGGAGTGTCTTGCCCCTGCGCCTGGTGAGCGAGCGCCTGCAGCACCCTGATCTCGATCACGCTGCCCATCCGTCCACCCGCTTCTGCGGCTTGCAGAAGGCGATCCAGCAGACGCATGGCCCCACGCATGGCCTCATGACTGGTGGGGCCGGAAGGGTTGCGCCCATACTCGGCAAGGAGTACTCTTGCCAGTGTGATATGTTCAAACTCGCGCAAATAGCTGGGTTCATCGTCAACAGACAATCCCGCTTCCTGCACCCAGCGCAGGGCTTCGCGCACGCGGCCCTCTGCCACCCGGACCCGCGCCTTCCATGCCGCCAGGGGGCGCACATCGGGTACGGGCGTCCGATGATAGTCCCGTTCTGCCTTGTCAAGCAGATCGAGCGCGCCTGCCAGGTCGCCCTGAGCCTGCTTGAAGCGCGCCTGGATGCGGTAGAAGCGATGCATCGAATTCGGTAACGCAGCTTGCTCACCCAACGCTTCGCTGTGCAGCAAGTGTTGAGTGGCAGCGTCCGTATCTCCTTGCTCATGGTATAACTCGCTCAACCCCCAATAGAGGTCTGCTGTGCCGCGCAGCAGAGGTTCACCTTGTGCAAGCACAAACTGCAATACCTGTGTATAGGTCTTGACAGCCTCGCGCAGACGCCCCTGCGTGATCCTGATGTCTGCCAGGCCGTAGGTGCCGCTGATGGCGAAATTCAGGTTGCCTGTCTTCTGGAAATTCGCCATCGCATCGGCAAGCATCCGGTGCGCCTCCTCTAAGTCACCGTTGGCCCAATGGGCGAGGCTGAGGAGCGCAGCCGCCGGACCACGCCGGAGATGGTCATGCGCTGGTAAGAGGTCGAGTGCGCGCCGGCCGTACTGGATGGAGCCGGAGACATCGCCGCGCGCCTGGGCCTGGTAGGCGCGGGCTGTGGCAAGCGACGCCGGGAGAGTCCGAAACTGCACTTCGTCCACCACAACCATCTCAGCCCCATTAGCCGGTGCAGCCGCAGATTCCAGCCCCTGTTCTGCATCTCGCAAGCGCGCCTCGGCGGCCTCTAGCTCACCACCATTTAGCAGCGCCCAGGCATACGCAGTGCTGAGTACGGGCCGGGTGCGAACCAACTCATCAGGGAGTGCCCGCGCCCAGCCCAGCCACGTAGCGGCCTGAAAACGTCCGTCCATTGCCGGCCATGCCAGTTCGACCAGATCTGCGGCGCGCGCGAAATCCTGGGCAGCAAGCGCATGGCGGATCGCATCGGCAGGCAAACCATTGGCCGCGTACCACGCGCTCGCCCGCTGGTGCAGCAGGGGGACTTGCGCGGGCTGCTCTTGCAGCGCATGGGCCGCGAGCATATCGGCAAAGAGGTGGTGGTAGCGAAACCAGTGGCGATTATCGTCCAGCGGCACGACAAAGAGATTGCCGCGCTCCAGGGCATCCAACAGCGCCACGCTGTCGTTCTGAGCGGTGACGGCATCGCACAGCGGGCCGCTCAGCCGGTCGAGGACCGAGGTCTGGAGCAAAAAATTGCGCAGACGTTCGGGCTGACGCCGCAGGACTTCTTCGAGAAGATAGTCCACGATGTAGCGATTGTCTCCGGTGAAATCCTTGACGAACTGGGCAACATCTTTGCGCCCGCGCATCGAGAGCGCCGCCAGTTGGAGCGCTGCAATCCAACCTTCGGTGCGCGTCTCCAGCGCGGTCACTTCCGCTGCCGAGAGATTGAGCCCCATCACCTGATTGAGAAATCCAGCGGCTTCGGCGGGGGTAAAACGCAAGTCGGTTGCGCGCAGTTCGGTCATTTGGCCGCGGGCACGCAATCGAGACAGGGGTAGCTGTGGGTCCTCGCGGGTGGAAATGACTAGGTGCATCTGGGGCGGCAGGTGATCGAGCAGAAAGGCGAGCGCCTGGTCAACCGCGCTCAGAGGGCTTCCGGCATCAAGGGTATGATAGTCGTCCAAGACGAGAATAAAATCGTTTGGGCTGGTGGCGATTTCATTGAGGAGGGTTGTCAGCATCGCTTCGATCGACGGTGGCTGCGGGGAGTGCAGCGCGGCCAACACCCCTTCTCCTAAGTTCGCCGTAATCGTTTGCAAAGCAGCGATGAGATAGGCCAGAAAGCGTGTGGGGTCGCTATCCCCTTCGTCCAGCGACAGCCACGCGCGGCCCAGAGGGCTTCCGGCTCCCAGAGTGGCAAGCCATTCGCTGACCAGCGTGGTTTTGCCAAAGCCGGCAGGGGCAGAGATCAGCGTCAGTTTGCCATGCAGACCCTCGTTGAGCTGCGCAATGAGGCGCGGGCGCGAGACAACTTTGGGCCGAGGCAGGGGCACATAAAGTTTGGTGGCTAGAATTGGCGTAGACATGGGTAGACACAGATAAACACAGATAGACACTAGGTGGTCTGCTCTATAGCGGGTGTGACCTGCCCTTGCAAGAACATTATACCAACATCTATGCTAATCCGGCCTTTATTCGGCATGGAGGGGAGTGCCGCATGACAAATATGTGGCAAAAAAAGTGCAATTGACAAGGGTTCAATGACCCTGTATGATACCTGCCAAGTGGTCTGATCATTTTCATAAACTCCCCAGAATATGAGATGAGCGCAGGTTGTATCCCATTCTTCGTCATTCAAAGACAATCTTCAATCCATCCCTTGAACACCCGCCTCGTCAAGTTCATATGAGACGCTAGGGGGAAACCCGGCATACTTTCCCATTCGTCATCTCCCCATTTATGACGTAGTACCCAACAGATTGCTCAGACTCAGTGCATGACAGTCCCACATTCAAAGGAGGAGTACCCATGGCGGAACAGCATTCGACAAATGTTTTGCGACGACCGTTCAGCCGTCGTCAGTTTATGGCATTGGCAGGCGGCATCACCGGTGGGGCTTTCTTGGCCGCTTGTGCGGCTCCGGTTGCCACCACGACCACAACACAAGAATCCGGCGGAGCCGTTGCCCCCGCCACCATTTCACACTGGCTTTACTCTCTCCTTCCGCTTGACCGCGACACGCTGACGGCTGTTCCGGCGGATCGGACGGAGAATGTCGTCAACTACTTTGATTGGAATGCAGAGCAGTACAAAGAGATCGAGCCGAATACCGAGGTGAAGATCGAATATCTGCCCCACGATCAAAGCTGGTTTGCAAAGCTCGACGCCTCACTTGTAGCGGGTACGCCGCCGGATGTGGTTCAGGGGCCTGTTTCGGAGTTGGCGAAGTATGTACCCCTCGGCGCGCTCTCCCCTGTCAACGACATTATGTCGCAGGAGATGAAAGACGACCTCCATCCAGCGGTCATTGCCGAGGCGAGCTTTGATGGGCTGCAATACCTTTGGCCGTGGCGTCTCTCCTTTGGTGGCGGCATTTCGATTAATGCCGGCATGTGGGAGGAAAATGGCGTTGGCGACCTACTCCCTTCTGGTGAGACACGCCGATGGCTGATGGACGACTTCCTCGAAGCGGCCAAAGCTAACACGAAGGAAGATGTATACGGCACTGTTTTGTGTACTGACATTCACTACCAGACCACTCAATTCATGTTTGGGTACGGCGCTCGCCTCTTTAATGAGGATGAGACGGAGGTGATCCTGAACAGCCCAGAGGGGATCGAGGGCTTGCAGTGGTTGATCGATCTGGAGAATGTACACAAGGTGGCTGTGCCGGGTACGGCGATTCGCAAGGCACAAGAAGCCGGACAGATTTTCACAGAAGGCAAGGCTGCTACATTCCCATCGCAAGGGGCAGGCAAGACACCGCCGGAGTTTGTGGATAACCCAGACTTCAAGTGGTTCTGGGCGCCGCCGCCAAATGTTCCAGGCAAAGAGCCCGCTGTGATGACCAATATCCACGGTCACTACGTCTTCCAACAGAAGGACACCAACCAAACCGCAGCTGCACAACTCTGGGCGCAATTCCTGGTCCGGCGAGATGCGCTCAAGATGACACTGGAGCAGTTTGGACAGCCGCCGGCCCTCCAATCGTTGTGGGGCGAGGTTGAAGATGAGAATATGAAAGTCGGCCTGACCTTCACAGACCTGATGGTGACATTTGGTCGCCGCGCAAGCGCCGCCGCCATCACCTTCTCACTTGCACCACGCATGTTGGAAGCGGCGTTCAGCGGTCAGATGACGCCGAAAGAGGCGCTTGACCAATTTGCAGCCGAAGGCAATAAACTGATCGAAGAGGCCATCGCCGATTCCTGATCGGGCTACTGATGTTATGCATCTACTCGCGCGTAGGGACGCAATCGACTGCGTCCCTACGCGCGGGCGACATCCATCCCCTGCGTAATAAGCGTTTGTAATACCCCTCAGGAGGAAGTATGGCGCGACAACTGCTTAGCAGGCGAGCCAGAGGTGCGTTTTGGGGCTATTTCTTTATCCTGCCCAGCCTGTTGGCGTTCCTCATCTTCTCGCTCTACCCGATGCTCGATTCAATCATCCTGAGTTTCCAACGTTTGCGTCTGACAGGACGGGAGTGGGTCGGCCTGCAAAACTATCAGCGCTTGCTCGATGAACCGGCTTTTTTCACGATCCTCTACAATACGTTTCTGTATGCGCTGTTGATTGTGCCCTTCGGCGTGCTTCTGTCGCTCTTCATGTCAGTCTTGATTTTTCGCCTGCCCGCAGCCGCACAGACCTTTTTTAAGTCGGCCTTTTACCTGCCTGTTGTGACTTCCGGCGTTGTACTTAGCATTGTCTGGCTCTATCTGTATGACCCGGCGTTCGGCTTGCTGAATTACCTGCTTGGCTTGGTGGGCATCGATCCAGTGCTCTGGCTTGCTGACCCCTTCTTCAGTTTGCTCAGTCTGGTGATCATGTACCATGCCTCGCATTGGGGCGGTTCAATTATCCTGCTCACCGCGTCGATGGGCGGCATCCCCAAGGAGTTGTACGAAGCAGCAGAGATCGAAGGCGCGTCCATTTTTCGCCAGGTGGTGTCGATCACAGTGCCGCTGTTAAAGCCCGCCATTACCTATGTCTCGATCCTCGGTACGATTGCCTCGCTCCAAATCTTCACCGAAATTTTTGTGATGACGCGCGGCGGGCCAAATTACGCGACGACAAACTTGGTCTTTTCCATTTACGAATACGGCTTCATTCGTTTCGACTTTGGTCGAGCGTCCGCGGTGGCGATTATCCTGCTCGTCGCGACGGTTGGCCTTGCCGTTGTCCAGTTCCGCGCCCTGCGAACCAATGTCGAGTACTAGAAAGGCAGCCAAGTGTCAAGCAGCATCACTTTAGCCCCACGGCAGGTTCGGGCCAGGAGCCTGATTGCGCGTGCCACGCGCGGATGGCGAGAGGCGACTCTGGGCGAGCGCATCTTCCTGATCTTCTCCTATATTATCCTAATCGGTTGGGCAGTGGTGAGCCTTTTCCCACTCTACTGGATGGTGACGACTGCCCTGAAGCCGCCGACCGTGGTCATGAGCCTGCCGCCGGAATGGATTCCGACGAGTGTATCACTGGACAATTTCCGCGAGGCATTTGCCAATTCGCCGGTGGCGCGGTGGACGCTAAACAGTCTCTTTATGGCCCTGGCAGTTACGGCTTTTCAACTCCTCTTTGCGACGATGGCCGGTTATGGCTTCTCCAAAAAGCGCTTTCCAGGGCGCGAGCTGCTTTTCTGGGTCTACGTGAGTTCGATGATGATCCCAGGCTTCGCCATGATCATCCCGCTCTTTACGCTGATGACAAAATTCGGGCTGGTCAACAGCTACGTTGGCCTCATCGCGCCCGGTCTTTCCGCGCCATTCGGCGTCTTCCTCATGCGCCAGTTCATCCAGACATTGCCAACCGAACTGATCGAAGCGGCCACGATTGACGGCTGCTCAGAGCTAGGAGTCTTTACCAAGATCATCCTCCCTTTATCAAAGCCGGGATTGGCCGTTCTGGGCATCTTTGTTTTCATGGGGCAGTGGAATTCCTTTCTATGGCCCTTGATTGTGATCAACTCATCGGAAATGATGACGCTGACGGTTGGCTTTGCCTTGCTGGCGAACCGGGAGTTGCGTGTAAACTACGGCGCATTGATGGCTGCCGGAACCTACATGGCCCTGGCGCAAGTGATTGTCTTTTTCTCGTTCCAGGGCTACTTTGTGCAGGGCATCACCGTCGGCGGCGTTAAGGGATAAGGCAATTTTTGTAGAACCCTTCTTTTAGATCAATCTTTTAGAACAAGCAGAGTCAATAGAGAGGATTGCATATGAGCTTCCCATATTCGGGGGTTCAATATCGACCGACCATGACCGGGCGGCGGGGTATGATCTCATCGGCGCATCCAGTGGCGTCAGTCGCAGGGCTTCGCACCCTGATGGAAGGGGGCAATGCCATTGATGCAGCGGTCACCGTTGCTTCCTGCCTGGGGGCCACAGAGATGGGTCTTTCCGGCATCGGTGGCGTCGGCTGGATGCAGATCTACCATGCCAAGACCAACACCCACATCTGTCTGGACTACCAGGGCTGGAGCCCATACGCAGCCGAACCCAGCGTCTTTGAAGACTCACAACAAATGCAGCGCGGGCTCAAGTCGGTGATGGTTCCCGGTTCGCCCGCGGGCTGGTGTGCCGCGTTGGAGCGTTTTGGGACGATGGATCGCGCCAGCGTCTTTAAGTATGTGATCGAGATCTGCGAAGAAGGGCATGCCGTCACCAACCACGCCGCCAATATCGTCAATACCTACGAGCCGTGGCTGCGCGACTACCCGGCGTCGATGGCATTTTTCTTCCCCAATGGTGGCCCCATGCGGCCCGGACAGTTGCACAAGCAGCCCGACCTTGCCCGCACGTTCCGCACGCTGGTCGAGGGCGGCCCCGATGTCTACTATCGGGGCGAGATTGCGGACAAGATAGTCAACTACAGCCAGGCGAACGGGGGTCTTCTGACCAAAAAGGATCTCGCCGACCTGAACGTCGAATGGGTTGATCCCATCAGCATCCGCTATCGAGATTTTGAGGTGTACGGGCCACCGCCACCTTCGAGCGCTGTGCAGTGGTTGCAAACGCTGAAACTGCTTGAGGGCTATGACCTTGCGGGCATGGGACATAACTCGGTTGAGCATCTGCATACCTTGATCGAACTGGAGAAACTGGCAATCGCCGACCGCATCCACTACAACGTCATGCCCAATGCCCCGGTTGATACTCTGCTCTCCGACGAATATTGCGCGCAGCGGCGCAAGCTGATCGATCCAAACAAGGTGGCAAAGAGCGGCGGCATGCGCTATGCCCACACGATGGATGCCGACATTGTCAAGCCCGGTGATGCCCTGGGGATGCGCGAGAGTACGACGCATTTCAATGTCGTGGACGCTGAAGGCAACGCTGTCTCTGTCACACAGAGCCTCGGCGGCTTTGGCTCCGGCGTGGTTGTGCCCGATACAGGGATTTTGCTGAATGATTTTAACTGGTGGTTTGACCTGGATCCCAATAGCCCGAACGTGGTTGCACCCCACAAGAAAGTCGAAATGTGTCTCTCGCCGGGCATGATCTGGCGCAATGGCAAGGTCTTCGCCTGCATGGGGACACCGGGCAGTCACGGCATTATGGAGACGACGCCACAGTTTATGTCGAACCTGATGGATTTTGGCATGAATATCCAGGCGGCGATTGAAGCGCCGCGCGTGCGTCCTCTGGATGGGAACCGAGTCATTGCCGAGAAGCGAATTCCACAAGAGGTGCTGGCGGGTCTGTCGGAGCGCGGTCATGTGGTGGAAACCCAACCCGATTTCTCGATGGCATTCGGCGGCGCACAGGGCATCATGATCGATCCGGATCATGGAGCCTTCTCCGGTGGGGGCGATCCGCGCCGCGATGGCTATGCGATTGGCTGGTAAGGACAAAACAGCGTGAAAGAAAAAGAGTCCGTGAAAGAGTCCGCGAAAGTATCCGGGGCCATCGGCAGGATTCGCGATGACTTCCCCATGCTGGCGCATTATACCCATTTCAACTGCGGCGGCATGGCCCCACTCTCGACCAGCGTCGGCGCAGAGCTGCTGCGCGCCCCTACGGCAATCATCGAGCAAGGGCCGGCGCGCCTGCTCGCACGCGATGATGACTTTATCGGGATTGAGAAGGCAAGGGCGAAGCTGGCGACCTTCATCGGCGCTGACCCGGATGAGATCGCCTTCACCACCCAGTTCTCGACGGCGGTCAATATCGTCGTCGAGGGCTTGGCGTGGCAGCCAGGGGATGAGGTCATCGTCACCGATCAGGAACACCCGGCGCTGCTCATCCCGCTGATGAATGTTGTACGGCGGCATGGCCTAAAGGTGAGCCGCATCCCGGTTTCGCACAACGCCGATGAGATGCTGACCCATTTCCAGGCGCTGCTGACTGACCGCACGAAACTCGTGGCAGTCAGCCATGTCACAACCGACAGTGGCACACGTCTACCGGCAGAGGAGATGACGCGCCTGGCGCATGCGGTGGGCAGCTATGTTTTCTTCGACGGCGCACACTCGGCGGGTCAATTTCCGCTGGATCTCCATGCGCTTGGCTGCGACTTCTATGCAATGGTCGGCTACAAGTGGCTGTTTGGGCCATACCCCTCGGCTGCGCTCTATCTGCGGCGCGAGTTGCTGGATCAAATCGAAGTCACCTGGTGCGGGAGCAATGTAACCCAAAGCGGCAGCGTGACGATGGGCGTCGAAGACCTCAACTGGATTCCAGGGGCGCGCCGCTTTGAGTATGGCGGGCGCACCTATTCGTATGATACGGCGATGGTTGCTGGTCTTTCGTATGTAGACCGGCTCGGTGTGGAAGCGGTGGAGGCACATTCCAGGCATCTTACTGCCTACTTTCATGATGCGCTGCAACGTGTGCCAGGGGCGCGGATTCACAGCCCGCTCAACCTGCGCGACGCCACGGGCATTGCCACTGTCTCGCTCGACAAGATGGATGGGGTGGCCCTCTCCGCCGCGCTGCGCGAGCGTTGGCAGATGATCCAGCGCCCTGCGCTGCGCGGGACAACCGTACGTATCTCCCTGGCGGCGTTTATCGAAGAGAGCGATGTGGATCTACTCGTTGACAGCCTTAGAACGCTTGCCACCGAATGAGCCGCGGCGGCACGCTGCTTTCTGCCCAAATTCATAGCCATTCCTATCTACAAGAGCTAGTACGAGAGCGATAACGATGGAGCAACTTGATCAGATTTCCGAGGGTTGGGCACAACGGATGGCGAATGACCGGCAGAGTTTGCAGCGGCGCGACACGGAAAACTTTCTACGCACCCTTACCGAAGTCGTTTACGCTCAGCGCAATAGCCGCTGGCAGCGCGACTATCGCTCTGTTGAAAACTACGAACGTTCGGTGGCGACCATGCGCGCCGCCTGGGGCGAGTGCGTGGGGCTCTTTGACCTGGCGGCTCAGGCGGAAGGGATTACGCTTACTCCCTACTTCGAAACCGAGCAGTTCAGCGCCTATTGGCTGGTTGTGCCGATGACGGTCAATGGGTTGGCCTTGAGCATAGACCAGCCCATGCCCGTCATTCACGCACGCGCGCTCTTGGCGCTGCCCAAGAATCATGCCGGGCCACACCAGTTGATCATTGCCCAACATGGCATTGGCTGTTGTCCTGAGCGAGTCTTTGGCCTGGTGGACGAGGGCAATCTCTATCACAGCTATGGGCGGCGCTTGGCAGAGGCCGGATATGCTGTACTTGCGCCCATTCATATCACCGAGCACCAGCCCCGCGCACGCTACCAACGCCTCTGTCTGATGTTGGGCAAAACGCTGTGGGGGCTGGAGATTAGCAAGCTAAAGGCGCTGCTCGATCACGCGCTGGCGCGGCCAGAGATCAAGCCCAGTGGCGCGGGCATGTGGGGCATCAGCCTGGGGGGAGCCTATACGCTGTTCACCAGTGTGTTGGAACCGCGCATCCAGGCGGGCGTCTGCACAGCCTGGTTTAATGACCGTCTGCGTAAAATGATCATTGACGACCCGCGCTATAGCTGCTTTCTCTCGACAAGTGAGGAACACATTTTCATTCCCGGCTGGCTGCGTGACTTTGGCGACAGCGATCTGCTCTCGCTCATTTGCCCGCGCCCCATGCTCATTCAAGCCGGTCGCGGCGACAGCATTAGCTGGTGGCCCTGGCTCGAAGATGAGTTCGGCGTCGCACAGGAGCATTACGCCCAATTGGGGATGGCAGAACGGCTCGAAATGTACCTGCACGACGGGGGTCACGAAATTGATGTCGCCTCCGGGTTGCAGTTCCTGCAACGCTGGCTGCCGGTTTAACATCCCACATACAATCCAATTGCCTTTTTTGACGCGGAATCAACGATGGCATAGGTATCATCGCCTAGCCATACGTGAATACCGCGCATTGGCTTACCCGTCACATAGAGGATAAAGCTATCCGTTTCCTCATCATAATTTGCCCATATTTTGCTGGAATCTGGTGATTCCAATGTTTTCCAATCAAACTCCATTGCAGGGGTATCACCAAACACCTCGCTTACGGTTTGAGCGGCCATATAACCCTCTCTGTCGGCTTCTATCAGTAAAGCACCAGCCGCCGGACGGTAAACCATCCGGCTAGGATACAACGCCCCTTGAAAGGAGCTTACCGCTAGGCGGCCCTAGCCTCCTTCAGGGGGCGTTGTTCTGTAGCCCTGCGGCTTTAGCCCTGGGCGGCCTTGCGGCTGCGGTACATGAGTCAATAAGTTGTTTAGGTGATCTGCAGCACGACAATTCCTTCTGCATCCTATCACCAAGTATTTTAGCTGAACTCCCTATTGCGCATAAACTTTGCCCTAAACATCGCGACCTCAGCAGGGCGCGTGCAGCGTGTCACTTTCTCCTGATATTGGCTCATGACCTGTGCCGTCGCAGCGCGGGTCGTGGCCGCGTCATCGTCCGGGGCTTTGGGCGCGATTACTGTGCGTGTTGTTTGGCTATGCATGACATGGGCTAGGAAGCGGAGCAACTTACCGAGTCCTGCGTGGGGGTTCGTGCCTGCCCAGCTCAATTGCACATGGCGTTTGACAATGCGCCAGCCATTGATACGAAAGGGGAGGTCTAGCCAGAGAATCAGATCGGCTTCTTCGAGTAGCGGCTCGGTCCACCAAAGAAACACCCCTTCTGTGACCCACCCCGGCTGTGCAAGGATCGCGTCAATTGACTTGAGTCTGGTGTCAAGCGCTATTTTTCGCCCTGCACCTCCTTCATAGGCGATCTTGTCGAGGTGATAGCAGGGTACGTCAAGACGCTGACTCAATTGCTGTGCCAAAGTCGTCTTGCCGCTCCCCGCCCCACCGATGATGTGGATGCGCTTCGCCTGTGCAGGATGGTTCATTTTGGATGACATCTTTCAACTATACCCCAATAAAGTTGAAAGGATCAGTGAAGTGGGAGTAGGATGAAGCGTATCATAAAACAGATGCCGGTCTCAGACTACCCGGCTCACCAAAACTGAGGCGGTCGCAGTTCCCGCCCTATCAAAACAAAGGACAATCCTATGAAATTTCAGGCCCTCGGCCAGCCGGTCACCACGCCCTCGCGCGCCCTGGAGACCTTTCCCGCACCCAAGCATGTAACGCGGGTGACCTTCAGCAGCGATGAGTTGACCACCTTCTGCCCGGTCACTCACCAACCTGACTTCAACACGGTCAAAATCGAATACCAGCCCAACCACAAATGTATTGAGTCCAAGAGTTTGAAACTCTATCTATGGAGCTTTCGGGATGAGTGCGCTTTCTGCGAGGCGCTCGCTGCCGAAATGGCACAGGATATCTTCGCTGCCACTGAACCGCATTGGTGCCGGGTGACGATCACGCAGAATGTGCGCGGCGGCATTGTGACCGAAGCGGTCGCCGAATTGCCCGACCAGCCAGCAGCCGAGAGAGGGGCGCAGCCATGAACCAGCCCGCTCTAGCACGCCACTCCGGCTGGCGCTATTATGATGTGGCGGTAGCGCTCTTTGTGGCCTCGCTGCTGACTGCCAACATCATCTCTGTGAAGCTGATTGTGATTGGGCCACTCACCCTGCCCGCGGGTGTGGTGATCTTCCCGGTCAGCTATATCTTGGGCGACATCCTCACCGAAGTCTATGGGTTTCGCTATGCACGCCGCGCCATTTGGCTCGGATTTGCGGGAAACGTCATCGCGGTGCTCGCCATCTGGCTTACAGGCGTACTGCCTGCACCCGCGTTCTGGCAAGGCCAAGAGGCTTACAGCACGATCCTCGGCTTTACGCCGCGGCTGCTGCTGGCAAGCTTTGTGGCCTATCTTGTTGGCGAATTTGCCAACAGCAGTGTGCTGGCGAAGATGAAAGTCTGGAGCCAGGGTCGCCATCTTTGGGCGCGTACCATCGGCTCTACCCTCGTGGGGCAAGGACTTGACTCGCTGATCTTTATTGGAATCGCCTTTAGTGGGCAGATGGCCGCGCCCGCGCTGATCTCTGCCATATTCAGCCAGTGGCTCTTCAAGTCACTCTACGAGATCATTGCCACACCACTCACCTACCTTGTCGTCAATACGCTCAAGCGGGTCGAGGGTGTTGATGTCTATGATGTCGATACCAACCTCAACCCGTTTACATTTGGCTCATAATTCTCAGTTGTGATTTCGCCGGAAGGCATTAACAGTAGCGTATACGAAGAGGCTTCTGGCAATGAACCAGGAGCCTCTTTGTTGCAGATTCCACGTAACAGTCGCCAGACGGCTTATTTACTTGCCGGTGTTGACGTACTGGATGCAGTCACCCTGATTTTTGAATGGGCTACCGTCGGCCCGCGTCACACTCTGCCAGCCGCCGTTCTTGCACTGTTCCTGCGTCTTTGCCACTTCATATGGCTCGAAGTCATAGACGATGGTATTGCCCGCGTGTCCCAGTGTGAGCGCATCAACAGCCGCTACAAGGGCGGCGTTGCCGCTGCCTTGATTGACGCCGAAGCCCCCCAAGATCGTAGCGTTCGGGTTGGCGTTGACAATCGTCTGCCATGATACATAGCAACTGGTGGCGCAGACGCCATTGATTGCTCTTGTTGACCACCAAATCGCATTCCCGCCGGCGTAAGCATCCCAAGTCTGCCACTGGTCAGAGACCACAGCGCCTTGCGCCGTGTTGTAGACAGGCTCAAAGACCAGCGTCGTGAAGCCCTCTGGATCTGACCCGTTATAGTCGACCTGAATATTGAGCGAAGTGACCTGCTGTAAAGATCCGGCAGAGCGGTACGTGGCATAGCGGATCGCGTCAATGGCAGCCAAAGGGGTGCCGATATGATCATAGTTGAACAGAAAGACCTTGTCGCTCCCTGTGGGTGTTTCGAACTCGATGCTGCCAATGCCAACAGGCGGCGTCGCTGGCCCAACCACAAATACGCCGCTGCTCGCAGGAGTGCGTGTAAAGAGGACCCAATTGTCAGTGGGTGGCGTGTTCTCGGCCTGACGCGTAATATCGTGCTCTGTAACGATTTCTGTCGTCGATGCCGCGAGGGCAACACCTGTGGCGAGAACGATTGCCAGGAGGGCCGTTAACAGCATAGGCAGCCAATACTTGGTCTTCATTGCTTTCCTCTTTTCGGGAGATAGGTTTTCAGGAGTTGATTGTGTATCTTTGTTACTGTGTATCTTTGTTACTGTGTCTCTTTGCTACATTGTACCGCTACCGGCCATCATCTGGGGGCAATAAAAATCCTTTCCCGGTTTGCCCGGAAACATTCACGAGGTCGTTTTGCCATGTCCACCATGTCTCATTTACGCCGCTAGACAAGAGCGAGGCAGGCGAAAAAACCTGTGTGAAACACGCAGGCTGCCTTTCGGAGAGTATACCCAACGACATTGCGATCAGCAGAGCAGCACGAAATGCAGTAAACAGACAGCCTTCGGGTGCAGTAGCCTGTTAACAATTTCGGTGAGCGCGAAGAGGCCGTACAAGTATAGATCGTGTTGTCCAGGTAGGCAACTGCTATTCTGGCCCCAAAACCACGTGTGCGCTCAAGATCAGTTATCGTCATTTTTCGCAAATGTCGTTACAATAGAGGTATCCCAGTCGACAAACCTCAATGACCGCCGCGGCCAACCGGAGATTTTCCTATGCACGCCAATCCAGCCGGTGAAAAGGTGCCAGAGAGTGCCAAATCCCCGTTGACAACCTACCCAGTCATCGACGCTGACGTGCATAATGAAGTGCCGTCGCTCAAGACCCTCTTGCCTTATTTGCCGGATCACTGGCGCGACTATATCAGCGAGTCTGCCTTTGTGGGGCCGGATGCCAATGATTACCCAAAGGGCGCGCCCACGACGGCAAGAGCGGACAGCCGCCCACCCGATGGCCCGCCAGGTTCCGATCTGGGGCTGGTGCGCGAGCAAGTGCTGGATGCGTGGGACGTAGATTTTGCGATTTTGACGAACGCCTATTGGGTGCAAAGTATTCATCTGGAAGATCTCGCCGCGGACATGGCAACCGCGATCAACCAGTGGCAGGTCGATGCATGGCTTGACCCAGAGCCTCGACTGCGCGCCTCACTGGTCGTGCCGAGCCAGAATCCTCTGCTTGCCGCGCGTGAGATCGAGCGTTATGCGGGGCATCCCGGTTTTGTGCAGGTGATGATGCCCGTACGCTCCTTGATTCCCTATGGCAAACGCTATTACGATCCCATCTACGAGGCGGCAACCAAGCATGGGCTTGCCATCGGCATCCACTATGGCGGCGCGCCCGGTCATTCACCGACGCCCACGGGCTGGCCTTCCACCTATTTAGAAGAGTATGCAGGGATGGCGCAGGTCTTCCAGTCGCAGGTGATGAGCTTGATCTTTGAAGGCGCATTCGACCGTTTTCCCGACTTGCGCGTGGCGCTGATCGAGGGCGGTTTCACCTGGATGACTGCTCTCATGTGGCGCACTGATAAAGAGTGGAAGGGGCTGCGGCACAATACACCCTGGGTCAAGCAGCCACCCTCCGAGTACATGCGCTCGCATCTGCGCCTGACTGTGCAGCCCGTCAATGCGCCGCCACAGCAGGAGTTTCTGTTGCAGATCATCGAACAATTGGAGTCAGACGACATGCTCATGTTCTCGACCGACTATCCCCATTGGCATTTTGACAGCAACGAAGAGGCTTGGCCGGTCGCACTGCCCCAAGCGACGATGGCGAAGGTAATGGCGGAAAACGCACGCTCTTTTTACCGGCTTCCGGCGAGCGTGAAGCGCGCGGGCTAAATAGGGTTAGCGTGTATGACTTGATGGATAGGAGGAATCATGGCTGTGAATCTACAGGTTGCGCCGGCGCAAAGCCAGCAAGCTAGCGACAAAGTAAGTGACAGGATTGCAGTCATTGACTGTGACATCCACAACGCGCCGCCAACCGACAAGGCGCTCTATCCCTACTTGCCCAAGCGTTGGCAAGAGTATCATCAGACAATCGGCAGCCGCGGGCATACGGGCGGCATCTACACGCGCGCAGTCCCCAACGCAGCGCGCCGTGATGCATGGCCGCCTACGGGTGAGCCGCCTGGCTCGAACCTGGATTTTATGCGCGAGCAGTTGTTGGATCGCTGGCAGCTTGAATATGGCATCCTCAACCCGCTGTATGGCGCGGGCGGGCAGCTCAATTTGGAGTATGGCGCAGCACTCTCGCAAGCCCTCAACGACTGGCAGCTTGCGGAGTGGACAGAACCGGAGCCGCGCCTCAAGGCGTCCATCATTGTGCCCTATGAAGATGGCGAGCTAAGCGCCGCCGAGATTTATCGTGCCGCCGCTCTGCCGGGCTTTGTCCAAGTGCTGGTGGTGGCGCGCACAGCGGAGCCGCTGGGACGGCGCAAATATTGGAAAATGTATGAAGCCGCCAGTGAGCATAACCTGCCCATCGGCATCCACTTCGGCGGCGCGGGCGGCGGGCCGATTACGGGGGCGGGCTGGCCTTCGCACTATATCGAAGACCACGCAGGCATGTCCCAGGCCTTCCAGGCACAGGTGACAAGTTTGGTCTGCGAAGGGGTCTTTGAGCAGTTCCCCAACTTGCGCATCGTCTTGATTGAAGGGGGATTTGCCTGGCTGCCGCCGCTGGCGTGGCGGCTGGATCAAAGCTGGCGCAAGCTGCGTGCCGAAGTCCCGGCCTTGCGCCGCGCGCCCTCGGAATACATTCATGACCACTTCTGGCTGACGACGCAGCCGATGGAAGAGCCACCCAAACGCCAATATTTTCTGCAACTGCTCCAGCAGCTTGATGCTGACGACCGGCTGATGTTTGCCACCGACTATCCCCATTGGGATTTTGATGCGCCCGACCGCGCCTTTCCTGTGCAGTTGGAGCGCACGCTCAAGCAGAAGATCATGGCTGGTAATGCACGCAAACTCTATAACCTAACCTAGAAGGGCGGCCCATGCCAAAACATGTGGTTGGCACAGTGGACGAGATCCCACCCGGTGAGCGTAAGATTATCGAAGTAGCAGGCCGTTCGATTGGTGTCTTTAATGTGGGTGGAGAGTTCTATGCGCTGCGTAACACCTGCCCACACCAGGGAGGGCCGCTCTGCCAGGGTCGCCTCACCGGCCTCCTGATGGCGCGCGTACCCGGTGAATACAGCTATACCCATCGCGGCCAGATTTTGCGCTGTCCGTGGCATGGCTGGGAATTTGATGTAAAGACCGGGCAGTCGTGGTTTGACCCTGTGCAAACGCGCGTCCGCGCCTATCCCGTGACGGTCGAAACGGTGACGGTCGAAACCGGTGCAGATACAGCAGATACAACTGGTGCAGAGTTCCCAGAGGGGCTAGAAAAGGGGCCGTATATCGCCGAAACCTATGATGTGACGCTAGAGAATCGGGCAGAAAAACAGGTGATTGTCATCGAGATTCCCTGAGTATACAGGAGAATCCAGCTAAGGAACGAGTCATGCAACAAAAAGCGATGGGTGACAGCGGGCTTGTTTGTTCGGCGTTGGGCTTCGGCACTTGGGAATTGAGCACCACCCAATATGGTGCAATTGATGTGGCCCAGGCAAGCAACGCCGTTGCAATGGCAATTGACCACGGCATTACACTCTTTGACACAGCCGAAGTCTATGGGCCTTATCATTCCGAGGAATTACTCGGTAAGGCGTTGGGCAACCGCCGCAATGAAATTGTCCTGGTGACAAAGGTAGGCTTCACCTATGACGACGCGGGCAAGATCACGGGGCGCAGTTCCAAACATGACTACATCCTTGAGCGCACAGAAGGCTGTCTGCGGCGGCTCAACACCGATTGTATTGACCTGATGCTGATTCACTGGCCCGATCATGCCACGCCCATTGCAGAACCGATTGGCGCGCTGGAAGCATTAAAGGCGGCGGGCAAGATTCGCCATTATGGTGTCTCGAATTTCACTGTGGCGATGATGGAGGAATGTGAGCAGGCTGGTCATTTAACAGCGAACCAGGTCGGCTATCATCCCTATGACCGCAGGATGCAGGCAGAGGTGCTGCCCTATTGCTTGGCCCATCAAATTGGCTTTATGGCCTATGGTACGTTAGCCTTTGGTCTGCTCACCGGCACATTCACGCCGAAGACCACGTTTGTCGATTGGGATTGGCGCTCTAAGGGGAGTGCGTTTGGGCTTCCTCTCTTTGAGCGTGAACATTTTTTGAAGGAGTTACGCGTGACCCAACGGCTCAAGGAGTTTGCCGCCGATTATGGGCGCACTGTGGCGCAGTTGGCGATTGCCTGGGTGACAGGCCATCCGGCTGTCTCCGTGGCGCTGGTGGGGATGCGCAATGAGCAAGAGTTGGTCGAGAATGTCCAGGCAACGGAGTGGCAGTTAAGCGATGCCGACCGCGCCGCCATTGACCAAATTTTTGTCGAAGAAGCAGTACCAACCTATGTAGATGCAGCCCAAGCCGTGTAGACAGGTAGCGCCATGCGTACGGGTTGTAACAGCAGATGTTCGTGACTAACACAATGATAGAAAGCGTAGAGAAAAAAGATGGGTGGAATGGGAATTTCCAAGATTAAGACCAATCCTGTAACCGACAAATTGCGTGGCGGTCAACCCGCGGTGGGCAGTTGGCTATCGCTTTGCTCGCCGGTTGCCGCCGAAAGCATGGCGCAAATCGGTTGGGACTGGCTGGTGGTCGATGCGGAACACAGCCCGGTGGGCTTTGAAACGATGGTGAACTGCTTCCGCGCCATCCAGTTGGGGGGCGCTGTGCCGATGGCGCGCGTACCCTGGAACGACACGATCTGGATTCAGCGCACGTTGGATGCGGGCGCGCTGGGGCTGGTAGTGCCGATGGTCAACACCGCGGAGGATGCCAAGACCGTCGTCGCCAACATGCGCTATGCCACCAAGGGGCAGCGCAGTTCGGGTGGCAGCCGCGTCTCTGGCTATATCGATGGCGACTACCGCACCTGGGCCGATGAGCATTTGGCGGTGATTGTGATGATCGAAACCGTACAGGCGGTAGAGAACGCCGAGGCGATCATGTCGGTGGATGGGGTGGTGGGTTGCTTCATCGGCCCCAACGACCTCATGCTCTCGATGGGCCTGACCCAAAAGGAAACAGGGCCGGGTACAGACCACGAGGCGGCGATGATGCACGTGCTCGATGTCTGTAAAAAGGTGGGCAAGGCCGCAGGCAAGCACTGTTTTAGCGCGGCAGAGGTCAGCCAACGCATTGCCCAGGGCTTCCAGTTCTTGGCCTTGATCAGTGATGCAGCCTTGATGCTGAAGGCAGCGCGCGAGGAATTTGGCGCGGTCGACTTCAGCGGCGCAGCCGTGGCAAGCCCGGTAGGCGCAAAAGGCACGTTGTACTAATCACGATACGAATCGCGTAGTATGGGGGCTTATAGGCCACTAAGACCACCCTCCCGGAAGCTGGGGAGCCCTCTGGGCCGCTTCTGGGAGGGTTTGTTTAGTTTGCCGTCCGGCGTCTGATACGGCACATGAGGTAACAGGCGAAAGTCACGCGCCTTATCACACTTGCTCGCCTCTATCCTTGTCTCGCTGCGATTATCCGGCGATCTATGATCCAACTCTTCTGGTCTTGCAGGAGCCGCTAGAGGATTGGATCGCCGAAAGGCTACCAAATCCACATGGAGTACGCGGACGTCGATTAGGCGGCATGAGCAATGCATCTCCTTTCGCTAGACGAATTTGCACGTTTTGTGCTAGGATTTGCTCTGGTCACTCGCCAGAATGACCACATCACACACCACGGGAGATCTCATCATGTCAACCAACATCCACTTTGCTATGGGCGGAGCCATTTTCGGCGACTTCACCATCGAATCCGTCAAACTGATTGCCAAATATGGTCTGCCGGGTGTTGAGCCTTACCGCAGCGGTCTAGCTGCCTGGCTTGATGAACCACAAGCTCTGAAAGACCTCCTCGACGAGTACGGGATACGGCTCATTACCGCCTCGAACGGCGGGCCTGGTCAGTCGACAGAGTTCATCGACCGATCCAAGCGCCAAGAAACAATCACCGATCACGTTGATTTCTGCCGCAATTTCCTAAAGATTTTCGGCTGTACGCACTTCAAGATCAATATGGGACGCCGCCCGAAGAGCGGAACGACCGCAGAGGATATCAAAGCGATCGCGGAAACTGTGACAGAAATCGGTAAGAGAACGCTGGAGATGGGTGTAACAATCGCCCCACACCCGCATATCTGGGGGCCAATCGAGCGACCGGAGGAAGTTCGTGCGCTTCTCGATCAGACCGATCCCGATATCGTCTCTTGGATTCCCGACACCGCACAGTTAAATCTCGGCGGCGGCGATCCCGTACAACTGATCGATGACTACTACGACCGTCTAGCCGCCATCCACTGGAAAGACTCAAAGGCGTCGTATCGCGGCTATACCGGCCCGACACCCACGCAGGAGATGCACGCGGCGGAGATTCTATACAAGGACTTGGGAGCTGGTGGCGTCGACCATCCAGCGATTTGGGCCATGCTAAATGAGCGAGGCTACAAGGGATGGATCACGCTTGATCTCGATCCGCCGCGCCCCAACGAAGGGGAAGGTTCGGTCGACGACAAAATCGGGATCAACTGCAACTATCTGCTAGAAGTTTTGAAGGTTCCACACCTCTAACTTCCCCTGGATCAGCTCGCATATGATCCTACGGGTAGTCATTGACACCAAGACGTGCGAATCCTTTCGTTGGACGAATTCGCACGTCTTGTGTTATCCTATTACTCTGGGAATGGGGCTAAAACCCCTCAATCCCCTTCGCTCCCTTCGGGTCGGTGGCGGAATGGCAGACGCAACGGACTTAAAATCCGTCGGTGAATAACCGTGTGGGTTCGAATCCCACCCGACCTACTCTACAATGGCGGCATCGCACCCCTATCATCTTCCCTCAATAGCCCATTCCATTGCAGGAACGACCCTGAAGCGCGCAAGCGCCTCTCTTGCCACTGACACTCTCTAGCGCAGACGCATGCGATAGAGGGTGGGATCAGCGCGTTTGAGGAAGAAGGGCAGACGTTGTTCGCTCGCAGGGCGGGCTGAAAGCAACTCCCATTTGGCTCCAAAATAGTGGTCAATTTCGTCGGGGCTGAGACCGCGCGGGGCCGGACCACGCTTGCCGGGTGCAAAGCTAAAGAGAAGAAATGTGGCTCCGGGCGCGGCGACGGCGCTGATCCCCGCTGCATAGGCAGCGCATTGGGCTGGAGTCAACCCGTGGAAGCAACCAAAGTCGAGCAGCAGGTTGTAACCGCCACTGTTGGCATTGATGCCTAGCTCAGAAAGCCGCGTGACATCTCCTTCAACCCATGTGGGGGTCACATGGGCGGCAGCAGCCCGCTGTCGTGCTGTATCCAATGCCCGATGGACATAGTCCACCCCTGTTACCTGCCAGCCCTTTTGCGCCAAGTAGATTGCCTGCGTCCCCGTACCGCACCCCAGATCAAGCGCGCGTCCCGGCGGCGGGGCATCAGGCCCCTCGATTAGCTCCACAAGTTGGGGGGCTGCGCGACCATGATCCCAGGGTGTAATGCCGAAGAAGTAGAGGAGACGATAGCCGATTCCTGGCCCACTGCTTGTTTTCGTAGCCGGACGATTCGCTATGACCTGATTCTTAAGTGCCATTTTGCACCCCTGTCGGAACCGAACTGTATTTACTGTAGTTTGACTACAACGAACGATCAAGATTATACTGCTGCCTATGATAGATGTCAATAGAGAAAATTCTCTCCCCTATCGGAAGCAGCAGGCAATGGCGACGCGCGCGCGCATTGCGGCGGCAGCAAAGCAACTCTTTCAAACGCAAGGCTACGCGGCCACGACGATGGAAGCGATTGCGAGCGAAGCCGGCGTTGCGGTCAGCACTGTTTACACAATTTTCCGCAACAAGCGGTCGATCTTGGGGGCTATTTGCGAGGCGTGGCTGGAAGAGGCACAGATCCGCCCGCTGATAGAACAAGCATTGGCGGATGCCGATGTCCCCCACCGGCTTAAGACTGCCGCACGATGGACTCGCCAACAGTGGGAGCGGGGCGCGGATGTGTTACCGCTGCTTCAGGCGGCGGCGCAAGATGACCCCGACGTGGCTGGGATGCTCGATACGTGGATGGAGGAGAAGTCTACGGCGATGGCACACTTTGTCGCCTCGCTGGAGGGATCGCTGCCGCGCGACCTCAGCGTCGAGCGAGCAGGGGATCTCTTTGATGCCCTCACGATTGCCGAGTTGTACCGCGATCTCGTCAACCGTTCCGGCTGGTCACCCGATGAATATGAGCGCTGGCTTGCGGAGACATTGGCGAGCCAGTTGCTCACGCGCTAGCCCATGAGCAGTTTCACGTTTGTCACACGCGTTTGTCATATGCGTTCTTCACACATAGACTTACCCGTTATACGCCTATTGCAGAAAGCTACAACTTCATCCGCACGCTTACAAAAGGAGCAATCATGTCTCGAACAAGTCACACTGTTGCCCGCACGCTGAGCCTGTTGGCGCTGATGATGCTGCTGTTGGCCGTTGAAGCCCCTGCCGCCCTGGCCCAAAGTGGGCCCACAGTCACGATCAAGCCGGTCGTCGCCCCGCGCCGTTCACCGGCCCCCATCCCCCATACTTCCGTGATCCCGGGTGGCACTCTCCAGGCGGGAGACGTTGGCCCGCTGTCAACCGCTGCCAATGCCGCGGCCACGGCGCAAGGGAGTGTAGGCAAGCCGGGCGTGCTGCAAACCGAAACCGGCGTTGGCAGTGGGATCACGCTCTATCATCCGGACGATGTCTGCAACGATTTCAATGCTGCAGCACGTTGGGACGGTGAAACTTGGACGAACTACTTTGCCGGGTGGGGTACCTATGCGGCGGATGGTGGCATCTACCAGGCCAAAAATGTCACATTTGACCGAGAACGAGTGGTCGGCCCCGGCAATCGCTATAGCAACAGCCAATCCTCCATGAAGATCGCCAGCAACCAACCCTATGAAGCGGGCATTATGAGTCCACCCATTACGGTGCGTCGGGGTGACGTTGTGCGTGTGCGTGCTGCCTATCTCATCTACAACCATGACACGCCGGGGCGCAATTGGGATTATGTCTCTATGGGTATCATTCCTAACATTGGCGAAACAGCCTCCTATGTGCAGGGCTACCAGCGCGGCGAGTGGGCCATTCTTGAACATGAGATCGAGGCGACAGGTTCCCGGGTTGTGATCATGCTGCAAGGTCACAGCCCCGACGCCATTAACTCCAACGTCTATTTTGATAATGTTCAAATCTATGTCAATGATAGACCACGCGGGAATTGTCGAGGCTAGGCGATTCTCTTTCGACACCCACAATGAATTTTTGGGTCGAGGTTTCTACCTATGCCGATCGTCGTGGCTCATGGCGATCGGCATAGGCTACAGGCTATGAAGCAACGCGCTCCTTCACCATCTCTACATCCTCACGCACCGTCTCGAAGGTCTTTTTTGGTACAAGGCTCATCTGTTTGAGTCTACGCCGCGCCCCCAGAGTCAAAATCCATCCTTCTATCAAGGTCAAAAGTCCCACAAGCAGCGCGGCCAGCCATAGCGGCATGATCATGTAAAGAAGAAGAGCCACAGCGCACAGCAGGCCCAACGCCCCCGCGTAGACCAGCAGCCCGCCGCTTGCTGTCAGGGCACTCCCACGCGCGACCTGTGCCAGGCCCGACATCACCTCTGCCCGTAGCAACTGCATCTCTTGGCGAATGAGCATGCGCCCGTCGTCTGCCAGACTTTTCACCAGCGCGCCCAATGGCATGCTATCTAGCTGTGTAGTGGCGACCCTCCATGATTGTGTCGAACGATCTGGAGCTGTGGAGGAAAGTCGTGGCTCCCGCTGGGGCATGCCCATGCTGGTTCCCTGTGCCGCGAGTTTCATGCGCGCGGCAGTGGCACTGCGGGGAACCGCGTCTTTGGCAGGACGCACGCCTTGCCCATAGCGGGTGGCGTATACCTGCGTAAACTCCGCGCCAAAGAGAAAGATTTGCGCGGAATAATAGAGCCACAGCAAAAAGACCACAAGCGATCCCGCCGCGCCATAGAGCGAAGAACCGCTCTGCCTGCCCAAGTACCAGCCAAGTACGAACTGCCCCACAACAAAGAGCAGAGAGGTAAGCGCCGCTCCTAACCAGACGTCACGCCAGGCAAATTCAACATCGGGCAGCACCTTAAAGATCAGCGCAAACAAGAAGGTCATCACCGCCGCGGAGACCAGGAAGTTGATGACCTGCCAGATAAATGTCATGCCCGGCAGCAGATCGGGCATAAAAGTGCCCAACGCCGAAAGCACACTGCTGGCAATGACCGCGACCAGCAGCAGCACCCCGATCCCCAGCACCATCAGCAAGGGCAGCAGCCGGTGCATGGCCTTGCGCATCAGGCCAAGATCCGGTCGAAGCTCAACACCCCAGATTGTATCGAGCGAATCTTGTAGTTGGGCAAAGATGTTACTAGCACCCCACAGCAGCGTAATCAGGCTCAACCAGCCCGCCACGCGCGCCACATCCGGCTGGTCGGCACTATTAATAATCGTCCCTACCATCTCGGCAGCCTGTGGGCTGACCAATGTGCCAACTTGCGTCACCAATTGTGCTTTTGCCTGCTCTGTCCCGAAGACAAAGCCCGCAATGGCAATGATGCCAACCACCAACGGGGCCGCGGCAATGGCCGCATAATAGGATAACGCCGCAGCCAGTCGCGGCACTTTGTCATCACGCCATTCTTGATAGGTTTCCTTCAAAAGCGTCCACATCGTTTTTGCATTCACAGAGCCCTCGACTTCTCTACAGATTAATGAGCCGCGCCGGAGGCGAATAACAGGAGAACTCCTATCCTGTGCGCCTTGCTGTATGTCTTCTACCATTAAAATGGGGCAGAACTTCACAATTCAGTCAGGTGGGTTCCCCTTGAGATACCTCTCAAAGTCACCCTTTATATGAGCAGGTTACATGAGCAGGCAGGACTCATCCCCAAAACATGACATAAGCTATGACTCGAATCTCTACCTTGACACCTCAACGCAGCCAATTGATCGACATAGAATTGAAACAAGAGACAAGGGGCTGAGTGATTCTCTGGCCTAGTCGTTTGGGCCGGGGTTGTGACCCCCTATGAAGAACTCGTGGCGCGCTGGTATCGTTCTAAGGGTGGGGCCGGCTCTGCCATCTCAGAAGGGGAGTTGCCAGTGATCTTTGTGGGCCGGTGCAGCTTCATCATGGCACAGCCGACACCGATGTACCCGCGAGCTTCTCCGACCTTTATTACAAAGAGATAAGGAAAGAAGAGAAAATATCTCCTTTCCCCTACGGGGTTAGCCACTCGTCCAGATGCGCGGCCACAAAGGCATCGTCGTGGAGATGGGGATAGGCGGCGTAAACTCGTTCCATTTCGGCGACTTGGCCTGGAGAGAGCTGTTCTTGGGGATTGAGCGTCCAGGTTCCTGCCATCAGGCCCTGGCGCTGGAGGATCCAGTGGATGCCGGGGAGGCAGCCGCGGAAGTTATGGTGAGCGTCAAAGATGGCGGCGTTGGCGTCGGTCAACTGCGCGCCATAGGTGAGCCAGTGGCGGTAATCGAGTGTGCTTGCGGCGCGCTGCTGCTGGATCGCCCGCAACATTGTCACCACTTGCTCTGTCCACACCGCCCATTGGCCCAACAGCCCGCCCACAAAACGAACCGGCGCACCCTTGCCATTGCCCTGCACCGCTTCGTTCGTAGGATGAGCGAGAGGATCGGTCAGGTCAAAGTCGGTGATAAGGTCGGGCACAATGTTGTCATCATTGCCGGTGTAGAGCGCGATCTCATGGCTGCGCCCCGCCTGTGCCACGGCGCGCACCACGTCTAGGGTCTGATAGCGGTTAAAGGGCGCAATCTTGATGGCAACGACATTCTCAATCTCCACCATGCGCCGCCAGAAGGAATAGGGCAAAATGCGCCCACCCACAGCAGGTTGGAGATAGAAGCCGACCACGGGGATGACTTCGGCAACCGCGGCCACATGCGCCACCATCTCATCATCGGATGCCTCGCGCAGCGCCGCTAGACTGAGCAGCCCGGCATGATAGCCGTGATCGAGCGCCAACCGCGCTTCATGCAGTGCTTGACGTGTGCCGCCCACCAGCCCGGCGATCTTGATAAAAGGGCGTGGATCACCGCGGAGCGATTCATCAACCGTCGCCGCAGCCAATGACAATACAGGTTCAAGTAGCCCTGTCTCAGGTGCGTGGATCTCAAACTGCGTGGTGTGGACACCGACCGCGACGCCTCCCACACCCGCCGCGCAGTAATAGCGGGTGAGCGCCCGTTGGCGGCGCTCGTCCATCTTCAAATCGGGAGTGAGCGCCAGTGGATGCGCGGGAATGACCACTCCCTGGCGCAGTAGTTGGGCGAGGTCCGGCGCTAGGTTTGCCATCTAGAACTTTCCATCACGCGCTTCAAAATGCGTCGGCTTGTTGAGGCCAACGCCGCCGCGCTGCACCCAATCGGCAATCCAGCCGACCATCTGCTGCAGCGAGACAGTGGGATAGCCAAAGAGTTGCTGCGCCTGTGCGGCATTGCTGAGGAGCGCAGTGGAGGCTTCGTCACCCGTTATCTGCGCCTCTATCTCGAACAGTTCGGCGAACTGTTCCGCCACGCACCGGATCGAGACCGTCTCCGGGCCGGTAATGTTGCAGATGAAAGGGGGCGTCGCACAATGTCCCAGGAGGGCCAGGGCTTGCGCGTTGGCATCCCCCTGCCAGATCACGTTGGCTGCGCCCATGCTGACATCGACGGGTTGGCGCTTGTAGACTTTGGTCGCAATATCGACCAAGACGCCATAGCGCATTTCCACGGCATAGTTAAGGCGCATGATGGCGCAGCGCAGCCCTTGTGTGCGCGAGAAGTACTCAAAGATACGTTCTCGCCCCAGGCAGGAGGCAGCATACTCGCCCACAGGGTTCGGCTCGTCACCCTCACGTGCGCCCCCGCTGACCACGGGCATCAGGGGATAGACATTGCCTGTGGAGAAGGCGACCAGCCGCGCCCCGGCATAACGCTCGGCGGCGAGTGCGGGGAGATAGGTGTTAATGCCCCAGGTCATATGTTGCGCGCCTGTGGTGCCAAACTTTTGTCCGGCCATAAAAATAACGTTGCGGCTGTCGGGCAATTGTGCGAGAGCCGCACGATCCAGTAAGTCACAGGTGATGGTATGGACACCAACCGCTTCCAGCGGCTCACGCCCGGCAGGTTGGCTAAAGCGCGCCACACCATAGACCTTATAGGGCAGTCCCAACTCGGCAATGGCGCGCACAGCCATGCGTGCCAGCGTCGGCCCCATCTTGCCGCTGACCCCCAGCACCACCAAATCGCTGTCCAGCGTTTGCATGGAAGCAAGTAGAGCGGGCGTTGGGCGCGAAAGAAGCTCTTCCAGTTGCGCAACATCAGCAATGACGGCAGGCCACGCGGGTAAGTGGGTCATAGATGAAATTGAGTGCATGGGGTTTCCTGGTGGGCGCAAGCCAGTTGAGATCAGGAAGGTCAAAATGACGTCCACAGCATAGTTTTTCGTGTGAACTAATGCGTTCACTATAGCACTCTCGCCCACAGATGTCAACCAATCTGGTGATGAAGTGGTGGAGAGAGGATTACTCGCCCGGAGACGCTGAGGCCCGGAGAAGAAATAAGAGAGTAGAAATAGAGGCTGTGTTTCTCACCCTCTGCGTCTCAGCGTCTCCGGGCGAGAATAATCCCCTCTGCATCTCTAGCCCGGCGCTCTATTGGCGGTTGACGGTATGTGGAGAGTATGCTACGATCTTGTCAGCGGTAGTTAGTTTATGTCTCGTACAAACTTGCCGTATCCACTGCTTACCATCTATGCCTCGCCACTCCCCAACTCACTTTTCACCCTGTAAGGAATTATTTTCATGGTTTCCACAACTCAAAATTCACTTGCCCTCTACGGCGGCGATCGCGTGCGCGCCACTCCCTTTCCACAGCGCGGCCACATTGGCCTAGAGGAAAAAGCCGCGGTCGATGCGCTCTTTGATCGCGCCATCGAAACGGGCATTGCTCCCAATTACAACGGTGATGAGGAAAATGCCTACTGTGCCGAGTTCGCCGAGTATCTGGGCGGCGGCTATGCGGATGCGGTCAATTCCGGCACCGCGGCGATCTATGTCGCGCTCAAGTCGCTCAACCTGCCTCCATTTAGCGAGGTCATCGTCGCCGCGGTGACTGACCCCGGTGGGCTTATGCCTGTTCCCTTGCTCAACCTGATCCCGGTCATTGCCGACACCCTGCCGGAGAGCTATAACACAGGGCCAGAGCAGATTGAGGCGCTGATCTCGCCGCTGACCAGCGCAATTCTCGTCGCGCACATCGCCGGTGAGCCGGTCGATATGGCGGGGATCATGGCTGTGGCGCGCCGCCACAATTTACCCGTAGTCGAGGATTGCGCCCAGGCACACGGGGCCAGGCTCAACGGGCAGATAGTCGGCACCTTTGGCGACATCGGCGCGTTCTCGACCATGTCGGGCAAGCATCACTCTACGGGCAGCCAGGGTGGCGTGGTCTTTACACAGCGCGAGGCGCTCTATCACGAAATTCGCCGCAACTCGGATCGGGGCAAACCCTTTTTTCTGCCCACAGGCTCGACCAATCCCACTGCCTCGCTTAATCTCAACCTCAACGACTTTGCAGCGACGATTGGCCGCGTCCAGCTCAAGAAGCTGCCCGACATCAACGCCCGCCGCCAAATCATCGTGAGCAAGCTCGGAGAGGGGCTTGATGACCTTGCAACCGTCTCGCTGCCCTCCCTAATTGCGGGAGCCGAAGCGGTCTATTGGTTCTTGCGCCTGCGCTTCCATGCCGATCAAGCCACCTGTGACAAAGAGACTTACACCCAGGCATTGATTGCCGAGGGGCTGCCCGTCAATCCTTCCTATCGCGCCGCGCTGCCGCACACACAAAGCTGGTTTGAAGAGCGGCGCGTCTTTGGCGCGCCGGGCTATCCCTGGAGCAGCCCGGATTATCAGGGGGATCCAGAGCGCCGCTTCCCATGCCCCAATGCCCAGGCTGCGATGGCGACCTATTTCAACCTGCAAATCCATGAAAATTGGGGTGAGCAGGAAGTGGAGGATGCTGTCGCCATTTTCCAGCGAGTAGACAAGTACTTTCGGCGTGGTTGACAACCATACCATGTCCAACGAAACCCTCCCGGAAGCTTCTGACGGGAGCCCTTTGGGTGCGGGAGGGTGATCTTAGTGGCCTGGTAAGCCCCGTTCAGGGGGCGTCGTTCTGTAGCCCTGCGGCTTTAGCTTTAGCCCTGGGCGGGCCTGCGGTATATGAGTTCCTCAAATTAGTGGAGAGCCACATGCGGATTATCGACGCGCATAACCACCCGGATTGGCATCAGCATGACCTGGCGAAGTTCTTGGCGAACATGGCCCAGTACAACATTGAGAAAACATGGCTCTTGTCGTGGGAGTGCCCTCCAACCGAATATGATCCCCATTATAATCATGTCATGCTCTTGGGCGAGCATGGCTACCCGATTCCCTTCTCCCGCTGTCTCGCCTATAAACAGGCCGCGCCCGACAAATTTGTGCTTTGCTATGGCCCCGACCCGCGGCGACCTGATGCCATTGACCAGCTTGACGCCGCTGTGGAGATTCACGGCGTGCGCGTCTATGGTGAGTTGAAGCTGCGCTTGATGTATGATGACCTGGATGCGCTGCGGCTCTTTCGCCACTGCGCCACGTGCAAGCTGCCTGTGGTCGTGCATCTCGACTACGAGTTTGACAGCGGGCGCAAATATCCACGCCCCAACTGGTGGTATGGGGGGGGCATCGAGCCCTTTGAGCGCGCGGTGCGCGCCTGTCCCGAAACGATCTTTATTGGTCATGCACCCGCCTTCTGGGGGCATATTTCGGGCGACGATCGGGCGAAGGCAGAGCCATATCCCAAAGGCGAGGTCTTGCCAGGGGGCAAAGTGCCGCAGATGTTTCGTGATTACCCCAATCTCTACGCCGACCTGTCGGCAGGTTCGGCGCTGACTGCCCTGAGCCGCGATCCTGAATTTACCAAAGATTTCTTAATTGAGTTTCAAGACCGGCTGCTCTATGGCCGAGATTATTTTGACAACCGCATGCAGGATTTCCTCTACAGCCTAGAGCTACCCGACGAGGTGTTGGCGAAGATCTACGCCGAGAATGCCCTGCGCCTCGTACCCGATCTTGCACCCGATGAGGAGAAAAAACCATGAAGGTCTTTATGGTCACGGATATGGAAGGGGTAGCGGGGATTGTCTCGTTTACCCAGCAATCCTACCCCGATGGCATCTATTATGAGCAGGCCAAAAAGCTGGAAACTGCCGAGGTCAACGCCGCGGTGGATGGGCTGTTGGAGGGCGGGGCCACAGAGGTTTTGGTCTGGGATGGGCATGGCGCGGGCGGGATTAGCTTTGAAGATCTGCACCCCAAAGCCAAACTGCTGCATGGGCGCCCGTCGCCCCCCTGGTCACGTCTCAACGAGGTCATCGCCCAATATGATCTGGTCGTCATGGTCGGCCAACATGCGATGGCGGGCACGCTGACCGGCAACCAGAATCATACACAAAGCAGCCGCACGATTGACTATTACAAGCTGAACGGCAAGCCCATCGGTGAAATCGGGCAGATTGCGCTCTACTTTGGTTCCTTTGGCATCCCGTTGATCTTTCTCAGCGGCGAGATCGACGCCTGCAAGGAGACGGAAGAACTGATTCCCGGTGTGACCACGGTGGCAGTAAAGCAGGGGCTAGGGCGTGGATCGGCGATCTCGCTCTCAGCCCAGGAAGCGCGCCGCCTGATCCGCGAGGGCATTCGCGCTGCCATCGAAAAGCAGCGCACAGAGCCGGTTGCGCCGCTGGTTTGGCCGGGGCCTTATGTCCTGGAGAAGCGTTACTTCCACACAGACGTTGCTGATGGCGCGGCCTCACAACCGGGCGTGGAACGGGTGGATAGCCAGACGGTGCGCCTGCACAGCGATGATGTGCGCGACATTATCTATCGATAGAATACTCGTCCAAAACCCTCCCGGAAGCTTCTGACGGGAGCCCTTTGGGCGCGGGAGGGTGTGCTAAACCTAGTAGGAGCCTACGTTCATGTCATCCCTTGCTCTATACGGCGGGCAACCTGCCGTTTCCCCTGCCAATGAGGACATCTTCCATTGGCCGATTGTCACCGAAGAAGACGAGACCGCGGTGCTCGATGTGCTGCGCCGTGGGGCCATGTCCGGTACGGATATTACCCTTCAGTTTGAAAAAGAGTTTGCCGCCTGGCAGGGCATGACCTATGCGCTGGGTCACAACACCGGCACAGCGGCACTGCACGCCGCCATGTTTGGCTGTGAGATCGGGGTCGGCGACGAGATCATCGCGCCCTCGATTACCTATTGGGCGTCGGTACTCCAGGTCTTTTCACTGGGCGCAACCGTGGTCTTTGCCGAAATTGACCCCAACACGCTCTGCATCGATCCCAGCCAGATCGAGCAGCATATCTCGCCGCGCACCAAGGCGATCATGGTGGTGCATTACATGGGCCATCCCGCCGATATGGACCCCATCATGGCGATTGCGCGCCGCCACAACCTCAAGGTCATCGAGGATGTCTCGCACGCCCAGGGTGGACGCTATAAGGGGCGCATGTTGGGCACCTTTGGTGATGTCGCCGCCATGTCGCTGATGAGCGGCAAGTCGCTGGCGATTGGCGAGGCGGGTATCCTCGTCACCAACGACCGCAAAATCTATGAGCGCGCTGTGGCCTTTGGTCATTACGAGCGTTACAACGACACCGTACAAGACCCCGACCTGAGCGCCTACCGCGGTTTGCCGCTGGGTGGTTACAAGTATCGTATGCACCAGATGAGTTCGGCGGTAGGGCGCGTGCAGTTAAAGCATTATGACCAGCGCACTGCCGAAATTCGCAAGGCGATGAATTACTTCTGGGACTTGCTGGCAGATGTACCGGGGCTGCAAGCGCACCGTGTGCCAACCCAATCCGATTCGGATATGGCGGGCTGGTATGCGCCGCATGGTCTCTATCACCCCGAAGC
This sequence comes from Caldilineaceae bacterium, assembly GCA_020846635.1. GTDB lineage: Bacteria > Chloroflexota > Anaerolineae > Caldilineales > Caldilineaceae > QEUY01. The sequence goes on along the minus strand of JADLDO010000030.1, from coordinate 4,864 downwards.
GTTGGGGGGATTATCGGTGACGCGCTTTGCCGAGGCAGTACGCGCCGAGGGGTCGCAATGCTCACCGGGCATCAACAAGCCGCTGCATACGCACGAACTACTGAATACCGCCGATGTCTATGGGCATGACCGTCCCACGCGCATCGCCTTTAGCGACCGCGACCTGCGCCAGCCCGTCGGCACGCTGCCCATCAGCGAGGAGATCGGCCATCGCACCTATAGCATTCCCTGGTTCAAGCATTACCGCCCGGAGATCATCCAGCAGCATGCCAACGCCTTCCGCAAGGTGGCAGAGAATTACCAGGAGCTGCTTGCGGACGATCCAGGCGATCCGCCAGGGTTGGGCGGCTGGCATTTTTATCAGCAGCGTTGATAGGGATTCTTATGCATCCGATTACGTTGCAAGCGGAATACTATCAGCAGTTTGATGCGGATTTAGCGCGGGAGGTGCCGGGAGAGGGCTATGGCGGCTGGCAGAGCGCGCCGTTGACCCTCGACCTGGAGCATACCGCGCTGGTGGTGATGCACGCATGGGAAACGGGCACGCCGCAGCAGTACCCGGGCTGGTACCGCGCCGTGGAGTATATCCCGCGCTCTCAGGAGATTCTTGCCAATGTCATGCCCCCGCTGCTGGCCACAGCGCGTGCAAAGGGTATAACCCTGTTCCATGTGGTAGGCGGCGGTGATTACTATAGCCGCTATCCAGGCTATCAACGGGCGTTGGCATTAGCAGGGCCCTCTCCGTCCACGCCGCGCGTTGCGACGGATGCTACATGGCAAGAGTTGCGCCGTTTTCGCGCCGAGCATGTCTTTGTGGGCGAGCAGAACCGCGCCGATGTGGATCGAGGCTTTGCCGCGCTGGACTTTCCTGCGAGCGCCCGCCCGCTTGGCGATGAGGGAATTGCCGAAAATGGCGCACAGTTGGTTGCGCTCTGCCAGGATGCGGGGATCAATCACTTGATCTATACAGGCTTTGCCATCAACTGGTGCTTGCTCATGTCCCCCGGAGGTATGGTGGACATGAGTCGCGCCGGGGTCATCTGTTCGGCGCTGCGCCAAGCGGTGACAGCCGTGGAGAACCGCGAGAGCGCGCGCACCGAAGCACACAAAGCGGAGGCGCTGTGGCGTGTGGCACTGGCCTTTGGTTTTATTTTTGACGTAGATGATTTTGTGAGCCAACTGAATCAATAAGGAGCATTTCATGTTCAAAATTGGCATCCTCGGCAGTGACAACAGCCACGCCGACCGCTTTTCCGAGATCATCAACCGCAGCGACCACCCTGCCTATTTGCCCGATTCCGGGGCCAGGGTCGTCGCCATTTGGGGTCAAGAGGCCGAGCGCACGCAACAAGTGGCAGCCAACGGGCAAATTGATACGATTGTGGCCGCGCCCGAAGATATGTTGGGGCAGGTGGACGGGGTCTTTTGTGTGACGCGCCACGGTGGCTTGCACCGCGAGTTGGTCACGTCCTATCTGGAGGCAGGTGTGCCTGTCTTTATCGACAAGCCGATGGCCGTTGACCCTGCCGATGCGCGCGAAATTGTGCGCGTTGCCCAGGCCAAAGGCGTCCCCTTCAGCAGCTTTTCCACGGTGCGTTTTAGCGCGTCTACCCGCGCCTTTGCAGAAGAATGTGCGAAGTTGGGCGGCGTGCGCGTGGGCAGCTACTCTGGCCCGGCCTCACGCCGCAACATCTATGGCGGTGTCATCTTCTACGCCGTACATAGTATCGAGATGATGCTGATGATCCAGGGGACAGGTGTCACATGGGTTCATGCCCACGAAGGCCCGGCAGTGGATGCAGAGGGCAACGGCAACATGACAGTCACCTGTGCCTATGCCGATGGCGCGCTAGGGACGCTGGCACTGACTGTGGATGCGAAGTACGCCTTTACAGCCCATGCCATCGGGCGCGAGGGGTTGGCCTACCGCCATTTGGACATCAGCGATTGTTATCATGAGGGCGTAAAGCGCATCTTGCCCTGCCTGCGCGGCGAGGCAGATCCGGGTGTGTCACCGGAGGCGATGATTGAAGCAGTGCAGATTGGCGCGGCCATCGACCGCAGTTTGGATGAGAACCGCCGCGTCGAACTCAGCGAACTGTAGCGGAGCGTCCTGTGAACGCTGATCTTACTTCTGACCTGGCTTCTGCACTCTCTACGCCACTGGGCGTCTGTGTGCTGCCGTCGCCGCGGCTCAATGCGGCGCGCACCGTCACCTATCCGCGCTATATCCATGAAATCCTGCGCCATGCGGGGCTCTGTTATACCGAAATCGAGTTAGAGAAATTGGGCGAGCGGCTCTCTCACCTGCGCCTTTTGCTCACTGTGGGCGATGCGCCCATCTCCGATGCGTTGGCCGCGCGCCTGCGCCAATGGGTGAAAGACGGCGGGCGCTGGATCGCCATTGGCGGCGATGTTGGGCTCCACGATCTTTTTGGTGTGACTGTGGAATCTCCCGCCTATACCTCCTTTGGCGGTAGCACAGGGATGTTGGGGGAAGGCTATCTGGCCCCACAAAGCGAACATCCCGCCTTTGCCCACCTCGCTTTGCCGTTGCACTACTTTAACGGACTACCCATTCAGGCCACAGACGCCAACGTGTTGGCGACAGTGCTGGACGCACACCAGCGCACTACCCCACGCGCCGCAGTCACCGAAAAGAAGGTGGGGGCCGGCTCCTGCCTGCTGATTGCGACGGACATCACAGGGACGGTGGTGCGGATTCAACAGGGGGTGGGGGTCACACGCGATGGTGTCCCTGCACCGGATGGCACTTCGCCACAGGCAGATGAGGTGCTAAAAAGCGGCGATGGGCATGTGCTCGATTGGCTCTTTGACCGCGAGCCGGTTGCCGATGCGCCAGGGATGACTGCTTTTCTCCAGCCTATCGCCGACCAATGGCGCGAATTATTGCTGCGCGCGCTCTTTGCCCAGGCATTGGCGGGTGGCGTGCGCTTGCCCCTGCTCTGGCTCTATCCCGATAACCTTCCAGCGCTGGCCCATCTCTCGCACGACACCGACGGCAACGATCTGGTGCTGGGAGAACGGCTGTTGGAGGTGGTCAACCAAGCGGGCATCCATTCGACCTGGTGTGTGATCATGCCCGGTTATCCGCGCGAGTTTATCGCCCAGATCGCCGCCAACGGGCATGAACTCGCCATGCACTATGATGCCATCAGCGAGGGATGCCCCTGGAGCCGCGAATTATTTCACCAACAATGGCAGGGGTTGGTTGCGCTTTTTGGGCAAGAACCTGTGAGCAACAAAAACCACTATTTGCGCTGGGAAGGGGATGTGGAGCTATTCCGCTGGTGCGTGGAGCATGGCATCCAGCTTGACCAGACCAAAGGCGCATCCAAAACGGGCGAGGCGGGCTTTAACTTTGGCACTTGCCATCCCTATTTCCCCGTAGACTTTGCGGGCAATGGGCTCGACGTGTTGGAACTGCCCACCCCCACCCAAGACCTGGAGATCTTTGCGCCCACTGCGCTTCTGTATCCCTTGCTCGATGCCGCGGTGCGTCACCACGGCATTATGCACTTGCTCTTTCACCCGGCGCATATTGCCAAGCCAGGGGTCGCTGATGCCCTCTTTAGCGCCGTACGCGAGTCTCGCGCCGCAGGCATGGCCTGGTGGACAGCCGCGCAGATCAACGCCTGGGAGCGTGCGCGCCGCCAGGTGACATGGAGCGAATACCAAGCGGAGAAGGATATGGCACAGGTGACACTGACCAGCGAAGCTGATCTACCTGGGGCGACTGTCCTATGGCTAGGGGATGATACGGTGAACCTTGAGGCCAACGGCGCAGCCCTCAACACCAAGTTGGTCACGCGCTGGGGCTTTCCCTTCCATGCCGTGACGCTGGACGTGTGCGCTCAAGAGCCGGTGAGGCTGTCCATAGGGGCATACCGCTTGCAAAGGGATATTGCGCCGAAATCCTAACAGGTCTTGCCTTTGTCGTCTATATAGCAGGCGTCAGTTTGGAACTTGCGCCACTGCTCCAGTTCATCTGTCAGTCCAGCCAGATAATCGCTTAGGGCAGGCTCACCGCTGACCAACTGCTCGCCATCCGCAATGACGGGCAACTCCTTGTTGGCTACCACGGCGGGGCGCTCCTTCGTCACATCGACAACCTTATGCGCCACAACCAGTTCGCGCAGCTTATTTTGCACTTCGTCACACGCGTCACATTGGGCGGCGCGATATAGGGTAATCATACACGTTTCTTCCTTTCAAAAGCGGCCCACCGTCTCTAGCCGCTTGTCATATCGTCTCTCAGTATACAATAACGAATCTAGTTGACACGGTAAGATCGTCACCGTATCATACACTGTATAATACATAGGGAGATGATATAGAGGGAGGCAGATTTATGAACAAACACAAAGTAACAGTGAATATGGATGCAGAGATCAAGCAAAAGATTGAAGCCGCGGCATCAGAGAAAAATATCTCCGTGAGCGACTATTTGCTTGCCGCAGCCCAACGTCAATTGGTTGAAGATGGAGAGGTGGCAACAGATCCACCACTGACGAAAGCCGAGTCTACTCAATTGGTACATGACCTACGAGAGAAGCGCAAGAAGATCCTAGCTGAACGTCATGGTGAACTTATCGATGTCGATGCTATCATGGATCTAATACTAGAATAGTCCCTGCCTCCACAACTGTTAAACTCTCTTTCGAAAATTGAATCTTACAACAGCAACGCCCGCCACAGATGTGGCGGGCGTTGCTGTTGCGAGGAGTATAGTAAGAGAGGTAGTTGGGGTAAACCTGCGCCCTCAGACTCGCTGGATACTGGTTAGCGCACCTTTACGCTCGGCTGGGTGTCGTCACCAGCGGCTTCTCTGCCTCAACCGCCT
>JADLDO010000029.1 GCA_020846635.1 Caldilineaceae bacterium | reverse complement strand
TCATCGCCTGGTAGGGTGCTGCACTTGGAGTCTTCTTCGCTGCCAAGCTCCTTAGCAAGGGTAGGTGCAGAGGGAGCCACCTCTACCTCGACACAGCCGTTGATGGTCAAGGGGCCATGCAGGGTGGAGATGATCGTCTGCTCGTTGACGGTATAGTTCTTGTCCCCAATTGTCCAGCTACCGATGTTCGTGCCATCGGGGCGGCTGACAACACGAGCATAAACCTTGATGTCGTCGCCATGATCATCCCCGCCGCCATCATCCCCGCCGCCATCCTTCAGCAATGCGCTTTGGGGAGAAGGCACCGCTGCCGCTGCATAGGCGCGCTGCGATGTGCCAAAGAGCGCGGTCGCCAGGAGCGTGAGCGTGACCACGAGAATGAGCCATTTGGGGCTGTGAGCTTGTGAGTGGGTTGTCTGCATGTTGGTTTCCTCTGTGAGTGATTGAGTATTCGCGAGCGAGTTTTCCGGTGGTGCGAACTTATTCGCAGCGGTTGGGCCAGCGACCCAAGTGAATCAAGTCCATTAATTCTGCGATGTCTTGAATTGGATGCACGTTTGCGGTGGGTTGCGGCTGGGGTTGCCTCTGTAACACAAAACTTTTGAGCGCCAAGACAATCACGGTCGTCTGTGGCGCAACACGAAGCAGGGTAGCCCACATGTTTTCGAGCAGCCGTGGACAGGTGGAGTCATCCATAAAGACCACATGCGGATCGAGCGCCACGAGCGATTCTGTTGTACTGTGCTGGGTTGGGTCCACACGGACGATGGTATAACCAGGCTGCTTGCTTAAGGCAGCTTCGATCACAGCCATAAATAGTGAGGCTCCATATAGCACGACGCGACAGCCCATTGGCTCCCTTTCCCCCATGAATGAATCTGCTCTGCCGCATCTTGCTAAATGACAAAGGCTTGTGGAGTTAGTATAGGGATTGTGCGAGGCGTTCACCATGCACCTAGGGACAGTCGGCGCAAAAGAAAAGTACAGTCTTTTTTGGGGAAAGACTGTACTTTCGATCAGTGGGGTGTTATGAGTCGAGCAGAAACTGGGCTATTGGAACGTCAATGCGTGCTCGCGATGCGCGTCCAGTCAAGCTCCGCCAAACGATCCGCCAGGCCATCGCGATCTAGGTCGGTGCTATTGGCCAGGATGACAATACCAAGACCCTTTTCTGGATAGAGACGCAGGGTTGTGGCAAACCCAGGGCCGCCACCATGATGTTGTAATCGCACCACCTTCTCTTCTTCAGGAATAATGTACCAACCCAAGCCGTGATGCCCATCAGTATATGCCGCCATGTTTGGCCCTTCACCCAGCACATGGCTGCTGCGGCTCATTAGCTCGATGCTCTGGGGTGACAGGATGCGCGCCCCCTCCAACTCACCTCCATTCAGATAGGCCAACATCAGCCGCGCCACATCCGAGGCGGGGCCAATCAGTCCGGTGGATGGTGTCACATCAATGTAGAGGCGGCGCATCCAGAACAGACCGCCAGAGAGTTCGCGAACGAGTTGGTTGGCATCGAGCAAGAAGGGCAGCAGCGGCGTGTAGAAGTGTGCCACCGGCAGTGTACCCGCTGCTTCATCTTCTGCCATCGTCGCGCTATAGACAAAGCCACTTCGATCCATGTGTAAGGGCTGCAGAATCTCCTCAGTAATATACTGTTCATAACTGCGCCCGCTCACTGCTTCAATCACCGCGCCCAAAACCATATAATTGAGGTTGCCATACACGGCTTTGCTGCCCGGCTCGAATTGTAAGGTGCGAAACGTCGGCAGATGGCGTTTCACTAACTCGGTTTGATTGTGTATCTCATCCTCGTAATGCACCCAGCCGATCATGGCGGGAACCGTGTCGGGCAAGCCCGAACTGTGATTGAGTAGGTGGCGCAGCGTAATGCGCTGTGAATTGCTCGCCGGGTATTCCACCGAAAACCAGGGCAAGTGCTTTTCGACAGGATCATCAAGTTGCAACTGGCCGTGCTCCTGCAACTGCAATATCGCCATCGCCGTCGGAATCTTGGTCATTGACCACCAGTGATAGACGGTATTCACAGTGGCGGGCTTATCCTGCGGCGCATCGGCCATACCAAAGGCGCGGTTATAGACCATCTGCCCATCCTTCACCACCGCAATCGAGATCCCCGGCGGGCTTCCTGAAGCGACCAGCTTGTCCAGATAGCTCTCCATCTGGGCAAGCCCCTTCACTTGCTTGGGAGTCGCGGGCGGATGGGGCGAGAAGGCATAGGCGACGCCGACCGCAGCGAGAATCAATCCGGCGACGACAAGCACAGCTTTGACAACGGGTCTGATGAATCGCATAGTTAGTTCCTTCTCAGATTAAGTAATTGCATCGGTAACAGTTCGGGTTGTTCCAGGAGAAAATTGCGTAATCTCAAACGGGCGCGGCTGATGCTCGATTTGACTGTCCCCGCGGGCAGGTTCGTGATCTCGCATATTTCCTCATAGCTGTAGCCGTAAATGTCATAGAGCATCACCACCAACCGCTGGCGTTCCGGCAGCGCGCGCAGCCCCAACTCGATGCGCGCGCCCAGCTCCATCCGTTCCACAAATTCCTGGGGCGATTCGCGCTTATCGGCAATCTGATAAGCTGCGTTTGCCCCTCCTTCGGCATAAAGATCGTAAGTCGGTTCGTCTGTGATCTCTTCCCACCGCACCCGCCGGTTCGCCCGCAGGGCGTCATAGCAGGTGTTGACCACAATGCGCGCAAGCCAACTCTTAAAAGAGCCATTCTTGAAGGTGGCCAAACTGCGAAACGCCTTGATAAAGCTATCTTGCACCGCATCGCTGGCAGCCTCGCGCGACTGCAGCAAGCGGAAAGCAATCCCATAGGCAAGGTTTTGGTACTTGATCACAAGTTCATTAAAGGCATCGAGATCGCCCTTGAGCGCACGTGCAATGGCAGAGTGTTCCTCGTCGTGCAGCAGCGTGCTAGGGATCACTGTGTTGGGTATCACAGTCTTGGGTATCAAATAGGTTGTAGTAGGCTGTGGTAACACCATCTCAGCAAATGTGTTCATGGTTTCCTCTCCTGCTTCTCCTGCTTCAAACGATACCCAGGTGGGGCGATCGCCCAAGTGCCTTTTTACCCTGAACCGTGACCGAAATAAGCCCTGGCGTTAGCTAACAAAGGGCTCCTTGTCGCGCTTATGCGAGAGACGTGCCGCGCCAAAGATGAGAACAAAACCTAGCGCGATGGCAGCGTCGAACACATATCCAAAGAAGCTCGGCATTGCGCTCTGGGCTGGCATCAACAAGAGCGGCCAAGTATTGAGCGCCGCGTGGAGCAGCGTGCAAAGCAAGACACTCCCCTTGGTATTGTTGAAGAGCCAGGTAAAGATAATACTGAGCGCCAAAGTGCCGGAAGCAAAGGCAAGAAAGCCCATCTCTTGGAACATGCTGCCCCGCGTAAAGAAGTAGGGCAGATGAAAGAGTGTCCAGGGAACCCAGATCATGACCGTCGCACCGCGCGCACCGTAGCGACTTTGCAGCCGCGGCAAGGCAAAGCCACGCCAGGCAATCTCCTCGGTGTTGACCACGGCATAGAGCAGAAACATCAGGACAAACGCGCCGGTGGCCTCGCGCATGGACATGGAGGCAACCGGCAGCGCCATCCAATTTCCGCGCAACAGTTCATACAACCCTCCTTCAGCAAGAATCAACAGCGCTGCACCAAAGAGAACCCCGGCATACCACCCTGCGCCCACGCGCCAGCGCAAGACTTTGCGCCCTAACTCCTGCACCCCTGGCTTCCCCTGGACCAGCGCCGTAATTGTGAAGGCTGCGATGGCTGGTGACCAACCCGTAAAAATATCCAACAGGGGTGGCAGGTGAAGCTGCGTCAACCCATACGAATCAGTTGCAGATGCAATCAGTCGCGGCCATGCCAACAAGTACATCAGGATGACCATCGCCGCGACTGGATAACGCTTGATCCAGGCCAACAGCGCTAGATCGATTCTTACTCGTGAATGCGTTGCTTGTAGCGTAGACATTCAATTTCTCCCCTTCGTCATAGAACCGCGTAGAAGTTGCCGCAAAAGCACAAACCGGGTCACGGCTGTGAGCAACATGAGCAGTGAAAGCGTCCAAATCCAGAGAATCAGGTCAGTGAGCAGGCCGAATCCCTCTAGCCACGACTGCGCGCCCATGCCGTGGAGGACGAGGCGAGTACCGATCAACAGCATCAAGGGCAAGCCAAACTCCCACACCAATCGCAAACCAACACGCCAGGGACGCAGCCGTTTTTCTTCCATGTTCCGTTGCTGCGCCTGAAACCATCGCCCCATGCGCAAGAGCGGCCAAAGCGCCAACGCAAGCGGCACCGCCAGCGCCAGATCGATGAGCAGATAGAGCGTGCCAAAGCGCAGCGGCGCAGGTGCGGCGGGTTCCTGCCCAGCAAGAAGACGGGCAACACCTTCCTCGATCTCCTGAAAAGCGGTGAAGAAACCCACCACGCTGTTGGCATTCATCAGCATCACCACGCCGCGCCCATTTTCAGGCTGCATCAAAATCAACGTGTGGTAATTAAAGTTGTCGCCATAGTGAAAGACGGCAGGCACGCCACCTACTTCGCCAATGCGCCACCCCAACGCATACTCCCCTTGACCCGGCCCAATCTCAACACCTTCGCTTTGCAGGGTGGTTATGCCTGCGGGCGAAAGGAGAGAGCGGTCACCGAACTGTCCCCCATTGAACTGTGCCATCAGAAAATGGGTCATGTC
>JADLDO010000028.1 GCA_020846635.1 Caldilineaceae bacterium | reverse complement strand
CGGCAAAGGCCAGCGAGCGGGAGTCGAGCACATGCGCCACGCCCAGCGAGTGCAGATAGGCGCGTTTGTCGGGGCTGCCGGCGGTGGCGAAGATGACCGCACCCACACGCTGTGCCAGTTGCACTGCCGCCATGCCCACACCCCCGGCAGCGGCATGGATGAGGACGCTCTCGCCCGGCTGCATCTGCGCCAGGTGGTTGAGAGCATAGTGCGCCGTCAGAAAGACGATCGGGATCGTCGCCGCTTCTTCAAAGTCCAACGACTCCGGCATGTGTGTAATGAATTCGACACGCGCACAGACATAGGTGGCAAAAGCGCCGGGGATGATGCCAAAGACCTTATCACCCACCTGGAAGCGCTCCACACCTGGCCCGACTGCGACCACTTCGCCAGCACACTCGTCACCCAATGGGCCAGTATCACCGGGATACATCCCCAATGCTTTCAAAACATCGCGGAAATTCAGCCCGGTGGCGCGCACGCGAATCTCCACTTCACCCGCTTCCGGTTGGCGGCGTGCGCTGGGAAGCAAGATCAGGTTATCCAGCACGCCGCGCTCGGTGATGTCCAGGCGCACCGGCTGCTCGTCCAACACAGTTTGTGGCTCTGGAGCCGGGCTGCTCTGGCGCACCAAGCGTGCGACATAGCGCCCCTGGCCGCGCAGGGCAACCTGATCTTCGCCATCGGTTGACCAAATCTCGGCAAGCAGGGGTTGAACCGCATCTGTCGCCGCGGAAAGAACTGCGGACGGATCAAGGTCTACGCGCAAGCAGGTCATCTGTGGATATTCAAGAGCCACGGTCTGCCCCAACCCCCACAAAGGAGCCTGTGCGACCTCACAGCCCTGTGCCACAGCCATCGCTTCCGGCACCGGCTGTACGCCAGCCGTCACCAGGCAGACCTTGCACCCACTTGCCTGGTCTAGGCGAGAGAGCGCCTGCACCAAGTTCAGCACGCTACCGCAATTCAGCGCTTGCCACGTGAGTATCTGGCGAGCATCCAGCGTTTCAGAGGGCGGCGTGTCCAGGCTCCACAGATGGACAATCCCGCGCAAAGCAGGGCCATTCGCCAGCAGCGGCTCCGCCAAGAGACGGTCATAATGGCTCGGCTCTGCCGGGTTAAGCTGCCATATCCCGGCTGCCGGATCAATGGCTGCATAGTGGCTGCCGGGGAGCAGTTGGATGTTGGCCTCGCCAAGCTCCGCCAGGCGTTGGACCAGGGCAGCACCGACGCCTTTGCCATCGCGGAAGATTAGCCAACAACCGGAGGTGGCGGGTGGCTTGACCTCTGGCGCAGCCAGGGCCTTTGGTCGCCAAACGATCTCATGGAACCATTCGTCTACATTGGCGTGGATAGATTTCTGCACGCTGCGGCGCAAGGTTTCGGCATCGGCCCGTTTGAAGTGCAGCCCGACCAGGTCGGCAACGACCTCGCCGCGCGCATCGAACAGGCGGAAGTCCGCAACGAGCCTCTCCCCTTCCACACTCCGCGCGCTTTGCAACCGCGCATGACACCACAATTGCGTGCTAGGCTGCCGGTAGAAATGCAGATGTTCTAGCGTCAGGGGCAAGTAGACAACAGACGATGCGTCGGGCGTAGAGACCGGCTTTAATACGGTTGCGGTCTGCAAACAGGCATCAAGCAAAGCCGGGTGCAGATGATAGCCCCCACTCGCGGCTGCCGCTTCCGGCAGGCGCACTTGACCCAACATCTCGGTCGATTGAGCATTTTTCCAGAGCCGCTCCACACCGCGGAAGGTGGGGCCAAACTCGATTCCTTGCAGACGCAACTGTTCATAGTCCAGCCCGCCCAACAGCTCTACCGAGCAGCGCTGCTGGATGGCTTCCAGCGGGGTCGAGACTTCGACGCTGGTCTGTCCCCTGGAAAATTTGCCGCTCGCATGCAAGCGCCATTTGGCTCCCGAATCCTGCGCGTTCTCTGCCAAGCTCAGAATGCGGAAGGGGGTGATGCCGTCACTTTCCGGCGCGACGATCAGTTGAATGGTTGGCCTGCTTTCGCCGGCAACTATGAGCGCCTGGTGAACCGCAACATCTGCCAACTGGATGCAATCCATGCCCAGCGTAAGGCGAGCGCCAGCAAGCGCCATTTCAAGATAAGCGGTAGCAGGTACAACGACATTGCCAAAGATGCGATGATCCCCCAGGAAAGCCGGACTATCCATCGCCACTTGGTTCTCAAAGATGGTTTCCGTCCCTGCCGTTTGCAGCCTGCTTCCTAACAATGGATGTTCCAGCCCTTCGACACGGCTGAATGTCCGGTGTATGGGGCGCGGCTGTGTAGATTCCAACCAGTACCGTTGGCGTTGGAAGGGATAGGTCGGCAGCCTCAGCTTCCCCTGGGCATACGGGCCATCAACCTGGGGCCAATCAACGGGCAAGCCACGCACATAGAGTTCGCCCAGGCTGTGAAGCATCTGCTCAAACTCCGGCTTCTCCAGTCGCAAACTGGGCAGCCAAACGCCCAAGTCCTCCTGAAGCGACTGGCGCGCAAGACCAAGCAGGACAGGCTTGGGGCCAATTTCGACAAAGCAATCATATTGCCCTTCGAGCAGCGATGTCATGCCCTGGGCGAAGCGTACCGGCTGGCGCAGATGGCGCACCCAATATTCTGGTGTGGTAAGCTCGCTGCTCGCCGCTTGCCCCGTCAAATTGGAGATGAAGCGCAACTGCGGTGTGGCAAAGGTTGCTTGCTTGACGACCGCTGTGAACTCGTCCAAGATGGGCTCCATCAGCGGCGAATGAAAGGCGTGCGAAACGGCGAGTTCGTGTGTCTTGATCTTTTGCTTCTTCAGCCTCTCAACAACCGTCTCAACTGATTCTTTGCTGCCCGAAATGACAATACTCGATGGCGCATTGTAGGCAGCGATGGAGACTTGATCGGCAAGTGGGCCGATGGCATCCGTCACCACATGCGCGGGTGCAAACACAGCTACCATTGCGCCATTCTTGGGCAATGACTGCATCAGCCGCCCGCGCTGCGCGATGAGTCTGAGTCCATCCCCCAGGCTCATCACGCCTGCCACACAGGCTGCCACATACTCACCTACGCTGTGGCCCATCACCGCCGCTGGACGAATCCCCCAACTCTGCCACAGTGTGGCAAGCGCATACTCCACCGCAAAGAGCGCAGGCTGGGTGTAGGCGGTTTCGTCGAGCAGCGCTGTGATCGCCGGGTCATCGCCATAGAGCACCGCCAGCAAGGAGTGGGGCAGGTGGGGACGCAGCAGTGCATCGCACTCGTCCATAACTTGGCGGAAGGTGGGGCTGTGCGTATACAGTTCGCGCCCCATACCCACCGATTGCGCCCCCTGCCCGCTGAACAAAAAGACCACCTTATGCGGCTGGTGATTCTGGGCTGCGCCGTAGACCAGACCCTTCACGCTTGCATCGCTCAGAGGTTGAGCCCCGGCAAAGGCTGCCAGCTTATCACGAATCTCACTGCTGCTTTCGGCAGTGAGGGCAAGGCGGTAGGAAAAATGGGAGCGACCACTGTTGGCCGTGAAACAGAGATCGGCCAGCGAAATCTCCGGCTGTGCAGAGAGAAAGCCAACATAGTCCCTGGCTAATGCTTGCAGCGCGTCTTCACTCTTGGCCGACAGCGTCAGCAGGTGATAAGGGCGTTCCAGGGTGGGCGCGCCGCGGGGCCGCTCTGGCGCTTCACCCAGCACAATATGGACATTGTTGCCGCTAAAACCAAAGCCACTGACCCCGGCTATGCGTGGTCTGGCGCTGCGCGGCCATGCTTTTCGTTCGGTCGCAATCTCAATCGGCCACTGCTCCCAATCGATCCGGTGGCTGCGCTCCTGTAGATGCAGGTGGGGCGGAATCTCTTGGTGCTGCAAGGCGAGGACAACTTTCATCAGGCCTGCAATCCCCGATGCCGCTTCCGTATGGCCGATGTTCGTTTTGACCGAGCCGATGGTGAGCGGCTGATCCGCCGGACGTTCTTGACAGAGCGCGCTACCGAGCGCCTCTACCTCAATCGGATCGCCGAGTGAAGTTCCCGTACCGTGTGCCTCTACATAGTCAACGGCAAGGGGTTCTACGCCTGCATTGGTGAGCGCCTGGCGAATGACTGCCTGCTGTGCAAGCCCGTTCGGTACGGAAAAACCGCTGCTCGGCCCATCTTGATTGGCGGCTGAACCCAGAATGAGCGCCATGATATTATCGCCCTCTGCCAGTGCATCGGACAGACGCTTTAAGATGACGGCTCCACAGCCTTCGCCGCGTATAAAGCCATCTGCGCGGTCGTCAAATGTCTTGCAGCGTGCATCCGGCGCCAACATGCCCCAACGACAGAAGCTGACCAGGGCCTCCGGCAGCAAAACAAGATTGACACCCCCGGCAATCGCCATGTTGGTTTCCCCGGCGCGCAGGTTTTGGCAAGCGATATGGACAGCGGTGAGTGATGATGAACATGCCGTGTCAATGGCGAGGGTCGGGCCATGGAAGCCCAGGGTATAGGCAACGCGACCCGCGACGGCATTGAGAATGTTGCCGGTCGTAAAATAGGCGTCAATCTCGGGCAGGGGTGTGCGCTGAAACTGCAATTGCATATAGTCCATGCCTGTCACACCCACAAACACGCCCGTCTGGCTGCCCTTCATCACTGCTGGAGCCAGCCCCGCATGTTCCAATGCTTCCCAGGCAACCTCCAGAAATAAACGTTGCTGCGGGTCGAGGCGTATCGCCTCGCGCGGTGAGATGCCGAAGAATTGGGGATCGAATTGATCGACGTTCTCAATAAAGCCACCCTGCCGGATGTACATCTTGCCGGGCGCGTCAGGATCAGGATCGTAGTACTGCTCGATGTCCCAGCGATCCGCCGGAATATCGCGGATGGCATCCACGCCGTTACGCAGCAGTTCCCAATAGGACGCCGGGCTTGTGACGCCACCCGGAAAGCGGCATGCCATCCCGATCACCGCAATTGGCTCTGTGCGCGCCTGTTGCAGGCTGTCTACTTTGGCCCGCATCTTCTGAAGGGCGGCAAGCGTCTGCTTCAGACGCAGTGGGTAATCAACCTCAGCCATATCAATCGTCCTTTACCAAGTCATCAATCGCGGCCAGTTCGCTGTCCAACAGGCCAAGCAACTCCTCTGCCGAGATGTCATCAAGCCCATGCTCGACGCCATCTTCAAATGGATTCCCGGTCTGATTTGCGGCAGCCACAGCGTCGCCCTCTGTCTTTCGCGCACGCATCCCTTGTGCGGATTTCTCCATCGCGGGCTCGAACACAAAGAGCGTCTCTTGCAGGTATTTCGTCAGCGCGTGAATATTGGGATAATTAAAGGTCAAGGTAGCAGGAAGGCGTTGGCCCACGGCGCGCTCAAGGCGACTTCGCAGTTCGACAGCCATCAGGGAGTCCAGCCCCATCTCAAACAGACCTTGCTGCACATTGATCTGGGCGAGATTTTTCTGTCCCAGAACCGTTGCAACTTCATCCCGAACAAAACCCATCAGCAACGCCTGCCGATCCGCGGGTAACGCAGACTCCAGGCGTTGGCGCAGCGAAAGCGGCTGTTCAACAGAAACCGTTGGCGCTGATGCCGCCTCAAGGCTTGCCCCATTTCTGTGTACACCACTGTGTGCGTGAAGCTGGGCGAGCAAACGGCGCGTGCGATGGACTTCATAGACAGAGCGCAGCCGCGGCCAGTTGACCGACGCAACAGCCTGCTGCACCACGCCAGCCCCCAACAGTTCACCCAAATAGCCCAATGCCCGCGCCGGTTCCATCGGCTCCAGACCAAAGCGGGTAAAGGGAGAATCGCCATTCACCGCAGCCCCGTTATGCATCATCCCGTCATCTATCACGGTGTCCAGCGTGCTATCGCTGTCGCGCCAAGTGCCCCAATTGACCGCAAGGGCGGGCAGCGCATGGGCATGGCGATAATGGGCCAGGGCATCCAGAAAACAGTTCGCCGCGGCATAGTGGGCCAAGTCGCTTGCCCCCAACAGCGCCGTTGTCGATGAGAACAGCACAAAATAGTCAAGGTCGAGATCCCTGGTCAGTTGGTGCAGCAGCCAGCTACCCCCCACTTTGGCCTGAAACATCTGCATCACCTGGCGCAGCGACAACGCCTCAATCGGCACAGATTCACCGGCTGCCGCGGCATGAAAGAGACCAGCCAGCGGAGGCAGTTCCTTGCCGAAGCGGTCAAAGAGAGCCGCCATCTCTTGTGCATCGCCAACATCAACCGCAGCCGTGGTGACGCTTGCCCCCATCGCCTCAATCGCCTGCACCGCGGCAACGCGATTGGCCTCTGCGCTTTGCGGCTCCAACGACGACCAGGTTGAACGGTCGGGCAGGGGCGTACGGCTTGCCAAAACCAGATGCTGCGCGCCCTGCTGCGCCAGCCAGGCAGCAACCTTTCGCCCCAGGCTCCCCAGCCCGCCTGTAATGAGATAGGAGCCATCGCTCTGCCAGCGAAGCGGCTGCTGCGCCGGCGTTCGGCTTTGCACAAGCCGCGCTACATACCGCTGCGCGCCCCGCCAGGCAACCTGGTCTTCACCTTGCTCATGTGCTTGCTCAATCTCAGCCTGCACTTGAGCCGCGGCAGTGACTATGTCCTCCTGGCGATCCTCTTGCCACTCCAGGTCAATCAGCCCGCCCCACCACGCTGGATAGTTCAAGGCAAGGACACGCCCCACCCCCCACATCGTCGCCTGTTCTGGGTGGAAGGGCGCTGATCCCTCGCCTGCGTGCTGCGTCTGGCGCGTCACAATCCAAAGCCGCGGTTTGGGATCAAGATTTCCCTGCGCCACAGCCTGAACAAGATGGATCAGGCTCCCGACCATCTGCTGCTGCTGCGCCATGAGCGCGCTGCACGCGATCTCATCGGTGAGGGTCGCGTCCAGGCTCCACAAGTGAACAACCCCCTCACACAACGCGCCCGCTGCCACTGCCTCCTGGAGAAGCCGTTGGAAATCGGCAGGTTGCAGTGGGTTTACGGTGAACGCATTGTCACCCACGCGTTGGTACGCATCGCCCGGATAGATCATGCAGACCTGTTTGCCGCCGCGCGCCAGTTGTTGCGCCAGGCTCTTGCCCACGCCGCCCTCGTCAGCGAATACCAACCAGCGTTTGGGCTGCGCCAACTCGTCTCTCCCCGGCTGCGGGCGAGAGGCAAAAATCAGCGCTTCACCGGTGAGCAAAGTCTCCTGGTCAGGCGCGCTGGGTATGGCAGCGGCATCGCTAAAGCCTATGCCTTCCAGCAATGCCAGCCACGCTTGCGGCGGCAAAAGAGCGCAGGAAGGGCGCAGGGCCAGATCGGTAAACTTCCACCAGCCCTCGGTCAAACCCACGACCAAATCCTTGAAGCGTTGTGGCCCCGTTCCTTCGATCAGCAGCATCATGCCCCCTGGGGCCAACAGATCGCTCACATGCTGGAGCGTACGGCGCAGATCCGCGGTGGCGTGCAGCACATTGGCAGCCAGCACGATGTCGAATTGATGCGACGCGAATCCTTGCGATTCGGGTGGACGTTCAATGTCCAATGGCCGAAACTCGACAAAGGAGAAGCGCTGGAAGCGCGCCCTGGCTCTGTTGACAAACAGGGGCGACACATCCGTAAAGGTATAGTGCGCCTGCTCTGGATCGAGGTGGGGGAGCACGCGCACAGTCGTTCCGCCCGTACCAGCGCCAATCTCCAGGATGCGAACGGGGCGATCCTTTGGCAGCGGGCTGATGGCTGCCTGCACTGCTTCACCGGCGAGGATATTCTGCCCACGCAAGAGCGGTGACTCGTGGTACATCTTCTCGGCTTCTGCCAAAGAACCGTCAGGAAAGAGCAGTTCCAAAGGATCCTGCTTGCCCTGCAACGCCTCTGCCCAGTGGCGACCGCAGCGTCCCGCCAATGTCAGTTCAGCCTTGAAGGCCGGATAGTGGTCGAGCAGTGTCGATAAGTGCGCCTGGGGGTTGCGTGGCTCCAGGGGCAGGTAGGCCTGCCAGCCTGTGCCATCCCGTTTTCCATAGCCATCCTGCGCCAACAGGTCGAGCATGCGCTCAAACAGGCGGCGATGCTGCGGGGCAATCTCAAGCTGTGCGGCAAGCGCATCGATCGACACCCTTTCGCCCGTCTGAAGCTGCCACCCCAATGCGCGCAGTGCCTCGATAAAGTAGGCAGTGCTGAGCGATTCCAGCGCCGGTAAAACCTCTTGCACCTGGCGCACTTCGGCGTCTTGCTGAAGCTGGCTAAGCGCAGAGTCGAGGCGCGTCACAATTTGGCGGGGGGCAAGCAGATCGTCGTCTGCCCCTTGATCCTGCTCCTCTGCCCCCTGTGCCATAGGCAGTTCGACAGTGAGCGGGGCCAAGTGCCATTCAAGCTGGTAAGTCCACTGGTCGCTCTCACCTGCCCCTGCTTGAACGATTGCCTGCCGTTCTATCTGCTTCAACAACAAGCCTTCGACTTTGCCGACAAGTTCACCCGCTGCGTCCAACAGATAGATGTCACCGGTTCGTGCGCGTACGCTGGAAGCGCCATCGGTTTGAGAGACAAGGACACTCCAAATTTGTTCAGGCAGGGCGCGGTAAAGCTGGAAGCGCGCCAGGCTAATCGGCATATAGGTTGCGTCACCCGCATCGAGCGTGGCCCCAAATACCTGGAGAGAGCCATCGAGAAGCGCCGGGTGAATCTGATAGCGTGCGGCGTCATCAACCAGGTACGGCGGGAGCGAAATCCGCGCGACGACCTCGCCAACGCCCTTGAAAATCTCCTGCACCGAACGAAACGCAGGCCCAAGCTCAATGCCATAGCCGGATAGACGCGCATAATGCTCTTGCGCCGTCATCTGTTCCTGGCAGCGCGCCCGTATCTCGTCTAGCCCGCCCAACAGCGGCGTCTTCTGGCTGGCTGCATGCACACAGAGCGTGCCGGTGGCATGTAGCTGCCATTCACCGGAAGCAGCCTCCTGGTTAGGATCGGCAAGGCTGTAGATACTGAACGAAGCACTTTCCTCTCCTTCTGGAGCCAACAGCAATTGCAATGTCTGCACGACACCGGCGTTGAGGATGAGCGGTTTGTGCAGCGCCAACGCTTCGACGGCCGGCATGTCCACCCCAAAGAGGGTACGCCCAGCCGCAAAGGCCATCTCGATATAGCCCGCAGCCGGAAAGAGGGTCATGCCATGCACGCGGTGATCTGCCACAAACGGATGCGTCTCAAAGCTCACCTCCGTCTCAAAGACCTTCTGGCTACCAGCTAGACGTAGCTGCCTGCCCAGCAAAGGGTGCAGGCTTGTGCCGCGATGGTTCAGACCTGCCTGCCGTTGTGGAGCATGTGCGGGAGGGGAAAGCCAATAGCCCTGGCGCTGGAAGGGATAGGTGGGCAGCGAAAGCCGCCGGCGCGCATAAGGCTGGTCAAAGCTCGCCCAATCCACATCTGCTCCCTGTAGATAGAGCGCCGCCAGCGTCTCCAACATCTGTTCCCATTCGCTGCGATTTTGGCGCAGCGAAGGCCAGACCTGGATCGCCGCCTCTGGCGGCAGGGTACGCTGGGCCATCGCCAGGAGCACTGTGCCGGGGCCGATCTCCAAAAAGTGGGTGTAACCCTGCCTGTGCAAACTCTGGACACTCTCGGAAAAGCGCACTGCTTGACGCACATGGCGACACCAATACGCGGCATCGGGCGCGACATCTTCACGCCAGCGCTCTCCTGTCAAGTTCGACATCAAGGACAGCGTTGGCGGGTGGTAGGGGATCGCGCGGGCGATGGACTCAAACTCGTCCAGGATGGGCTGCATGAGGGGGGAGTGAAAGGCATGAGAGACATTGAGCTGCCGGCTCTTGATCCCCTGCGCCTGCGCTTCGGATAGAACAGTCGCCACAGCGCTTTGCTCACCGGAGATCACGATATTGTGTGGGCCGTTGAGCGCAGCCAGATCAAGCTCTCCGGCATAAGCAGCCAGCAAGCCACGCACCGTCGCCTCATCAGCAAAAATGGCTGCCATGCCTCCATTCTTGGGTAATGCCTGCATCAGCCGCCCGCGCTGCGCGATGAGTCTGAGTCCGTCCCCCAGGCTCATCACCCCGGCCACACAGGCGGCCACATACTCACCCACGCTGTGTCCCATCACCGCCGATGGACGAATCCCCCAACTCTGCCAAAGCATGGCAAGCGCATATTCCACGGCAAAGAGCGCAGGTTGAGTATAGGCTGTTTCATCGAGCAGCGCTGTGATCGCTGGGTCATCTCCGTAAAGCACCGAGAGCAGCGAGTGTGGCAGATGTGGACGCAGCAAGGCATCACACTCCTCCATCACTTGGCGGAAAACGGGACTGTGCGTATACAGTTCGCGTCCCATGCCTACGTACTGTGATCCTTGGCCGCTGAACAAAAAGACGATTTCAGGTGCTTCAGTACCAGGCACTTCACCGCTGTTCAGGCCGGGTGATGCTTCGCCAGTGACAAAGGCCGCAAGTTGCGCTTGGGCTTCGTCCGTCGAGGCAGCGACCAATGCCAGCCGTTGGCTGAAGTGAGAGCGACCTGCGTTGGCGGTGAAGCAGAAATCGGCAAAGTCCGGCTTCTCTTGGGCAAGCAACTGCCCATAGCGACTTGCCAGCGTCTGCAGCGCCGCTTGATTCTTGGCGGATAGGGTCAGGAGATGCAGCGGGCGATCTACCTCCTGTGGTTGCACAGGAGATGTGGGTGCTGCCTCCAGCAGTAGATGGACATTGGTTCCGCTAAAGCCAAACGAGCTCACCCCGGCAATCGAACGACCTTCGGAACTGGGGAAGGGCGTCAATTGTGTGGGAACATCAATCGGGAGTTCTTCCCACGGAATCAATGGGTTCGGTTCGTGCAGGTGCAGATGCGGCGGGATTTGTCCATGTTGCAGGGCAAGAACCACCTTGATCATGGCTGCGACCCCCGCAGCCGCTTCCATGTGTCCAAGATTGGTCTTAACCGAGCCGATTAACAATGGGTTCTTCTGCATCCTGCCTTCACCCAAGACCGCGCCCAACGCCTGCACCTCAATGGGATCGCCCAGCGAAGTTCCTGTGCCATGCGCTTCGACATAGCCCACTTCGCGCGGCAGCAGGTGGCTGTTGGCGAGCGCCTTGCGGATGACATCTTCCTGGGCCGGGCCATTGGGCGCGGTAAGACCATTGCTGCGCCCATCCTGATTGGCAGCAGAGCCACGAATGATCGCCAAGATGCGATCGCCATGCGCCTCGGCATCCGAGAGCCGCTTCAGAACGAGTACGCCACAGCCCTCGGCGCGCACAAAGCCATCTGCCGCCGCATCAAAGGTCTTGCAGCGTCCATCACTCGCCATCATCTGCGACTTTGAAAACCCGATCAGGAGTTCGGGGATCAGGATGGTGTTGACACCGCCCACCAAGCTCATATCACATTCACGAGCACGCAGGCTTTGGATAGACAGGTGAGCCGCCATCAGCGAGGAAGAACAGGCTGTATCGACGGCGACACTCGGCCCCTGTAGCCCCAGTACATAGGAGAGACGGCCCGCAGCCGTACTGTGCGACATCCCCTGCGCCAGATAGGCATTGATGGCGGTTGGGTTTTGATTCAGCAGCAACTGCCCATAGTCAAAGCTGGAAATACCGACGAATACGCCGGTTGCGCTGCCGGCGAGCTGCTCAGGCGCTTGCGCGGCATCTTCCAGTGCCTCCCACCCCACCTCCAGCAACAAACGGTGCTGGGGGTCTAAATCGGCAGCCTCGCGCGGAGAGATACCGAAAAAGTGGGGGTCAAATTGGTCAACATCTGACAAGAAGCCACCCCAGCGCGTCGACATCTTGCCGGGTGTCAAGGGGTCGGCATCATAATAGGCGTCCTTGTCCCAGCGCGCCGCCGGAACTTCGCTGATAGCATCCGTTCCCTCTCGAAGCAACTGCCAGAATTCGTCCGGGCTGTTGGCCCCCCCTGGGAAGCGGCAGCCCATGCCAATAATGGCAATCGGTTCGCTGCGGCCCATTTCAAGCGCCTGGAGCTTGGCAGTCAATTCTTCAATCTTATAGATCGCCTGCTTGGTGGGAGAGAGCTGCGTGATGCGCGGCGAGCTTGCTTCTGTACCCATGCTAAATTCTCCCTGCGTCATTTCTCTTGAGTCACAGTGCCGAGCTTTGCCAGCAGGAGCGCTTCGGCAGCTTCATCCGAAAGCGTCTCAAGTTCCACCAAAGTGGCCTGTTCTGTCCCGTTGTCGCGGCTGTGATCGTTGCTACCGTGTGCAACCACTGCTGGGGAGGCTGGGCTTACCCCTGCGGCGGCAAGGACTTTGGCGCTCAAATAGCTCGTCAGCGCCTCCACGGTGGGGTAATCAAAAACCAGGGTGGATGGCAGCTTCTGTTTCAGCGCCAGCCCAGTTCCCAGCCGGTTACGCAGATCAACCGCCATCAACGAATCAAGTCCTAATTCTTGCAGCGGCTGTCGTCGATCCAGCGCAAAGGTAGGCTCCAGCCCTAGCACCTTCAGGCTTTGCTCGCGCACGAAGCCCAGCAAGAGACTCTGGCGTCGGGCCAGGGGGGCCTCCGCAAGACGGGCCAGCAAATCGGCCTGACGTGGGTCACTCTCTGGCTTTGCGTCCTGTTCGACGTGCGCTTTTTCAGGTTGGGCGACTTTTGCAAAGAACAGCGGTAGCGCTGCGGATTGAGCCCCAAAGCGCGACCAATCAATGGGAATTACCCCCACCTGGCAAACGTTTGCGCTGCCCATGAAACCGCCCGCCCGCAGCAAGAGACGTTCCAGCATCTCAATCCCTTGACGCGGCTCCATCATGCTGACCCCGCGCGCGCGGACATGAGCCTGATGACCGGCAGCAGCGCCAATCTCTGACCAGGGCCCCCAATTGATACTCAAGGCGGGCAGCCCCTGGCTCTGGCGATAGTGGGCGAGCGAATCCAAAAACGTGTTGGCCGCGACATGGTTTGGCTGTCCGGCTGAACCCAACAACGAAACCGCCGACGAATAGGCCACGAAGAAATCCAGGGGCAGTGTGTGCGTGAGAAGGTGCAGATTCCAACTGCCCTCCACTTTGGGTGCAAAGACTTTGGCAAAGCGTGACCACTCCTGATGCAGAATCGCGCCATCGTCCAGCACGCCTGCCGCGTGGATGACCCCTTTGAGCGGCGGAAGGGATGTCGCCATCTGCGTAAAGACGCGGCTGATCTCATCGAACTGTGAGACATCGCCTTGCGCGACGACAATCTGAGCGCCATGCGCCTCCAATTCATCAAGGATAGCTTGTGCCGCTGCCACAGGGGCGCTTCGCCCCACCAACATCAGATGGCGCGCCCCCTGCTCGACCAGCCAACGGGCCGTTGCCAATCCAAGACCCCCTAACCCACCCGTAATGAGATAGGTCGCGTCTGCCTGAATCGCCACTGCCGGGGCAGTGTCCTCTTTCTGCATGAGCACAATCTTGCCGATATGCCGCGCTTGCGCCATGTAGCGGAAGGCATCGCTGATCCGCTGCATGGGAAAGACTTGCAGCGGGAGAGGCTTCAGATCGCCTGTTGCAAAGGCAGAGGTCAATTCATGCAGCATCTGTGCAATCAAGGTGGGGTCTTGTTCGCCCAACGTCACAAGATCGGCCACATAATAGCGCGCCCGTGGCCGCACTTCCGCCACCTGTTCACGGCTCCAGACGCCACGCTTGCCAATTTCCAGGAAGCAGCCCTCCTCTGCCAACACGGAAAAACTCCGCTCCCTGAATTCTTCTGCCAGCGAGTTGAGGATGATCTTGACTCCTGCGCCCTCTGTAATCTTGCTGATTTCATCGGCAAAGTCGAGGGTACGAGAGTTCATCACATGCTGCACGCCCAGCCTCTTGAGCAAGGCCCGTTTGGCTGCGCTGCCGGCTGTGGCAAAAATCTCGGCCCCAGCGAGCTGTGCCAGTTGCACCGCGGCCAGCCCGACCCCACCTGTGGCCGAATGGATCAACACACGGTCGCCCGCGGTCATTCCGCCCAGATGGTGTAATGTGTAGTAGGCTGTCAGGAAGGCAGAGGGGACGGTGGCGGCCTCGACCAGAGAGAGATTACGTGGCTTTAGTGCCACAAAAGCCGCGGGTACAGTCACATGCGAGCAAAAGCTGCCAAGCGCCATGACCATGACTTCATCGCCCACCTTGAGGTGATTGACAGCCGCCCCCACCGCAACCAAGCGCCCGGCGCACTCACCCCCTAACGCGCCCCTGTCCTGCGTGACCATACCCAATGTCTTCAAAACATCGCGGAAGCCAAGCCCTGTGGCATGGACTTCAATTTCTACCTCTCCGGCTTGCGGCGCGCGGCGCTGAAGCGGGCGAAATTCCAAATCCTCCAGCGTCTCGCCATTCGAGACGACCAGTTGATAGGGCTGACCCGCCAAGATCGGCTGCACCAGCGGGTGGCTCGCCTCACGCGCGGCACTTTGAACCAGGCGAGGAACCAGGCGTTGATTGCGGCGCAATGCCACTTGGTCTTCACCATCCCGCGCCTCAATGGTCTGCACCAACAGCTCAACTTCATCCGGTGTCCCGGTTGGATCGAGATCAATGCAAATACAGTCAAGCTCCGGGTGTTCCTGCACAATGACCTTGCCCAGCCCCCACAAGGTGGCTTGTGCAGTGCCGGGGAGCGCGTTTGCGCCTGCTGTATCTGCGGGCTGCGCGCCCCGCGTCACCAGCCGCAAGTGTGCTGTCGCCGCACCCTCCGTTGTCAAAAGGGCTTGCGTCAGGTGCAGCGCTGCGCCGCACGCCTCCGCTTGGGCATCGGCTAACGCGGCTGCCGGTAGATCAGCGGCATAGCAGACCGGATGGTCGAGCGCCCAGAGATAAACGATCTCTGGGGGGTATGGGGCTTTGTCTGCGCCCACTGTCACCAGCAACTGCTGGAAGTCACTGCGGTCGGTCGGATTCACGCGGAAACGCGCAGGGCCAACCATCTCAAAGTAGCTGCCGCGAAAGACCAGAATCGCATTACGCTCCCCCGCTTGCAGATGCGCGGCCAGCGATTCTCCCAGCCCGCTCTCATCGGCAAAGATGAGCCATGTCTTTTCCTCAGCAGCTTCCGCCATTGCGCTTTGTGACGGTTCCAGCGTCTTAAGCTCCCACACCACTTCATACAGCCATTGCTCCAGGGGCGCTTGCTGGAGTTGCGCGATCTGCGCTCGATCCACATGCTGCAACGTCAAGCCGGTCAATTCACCCACCGGCTCGCCTTGATCATCAAAGAGATAGACATCTCCTTGCAGCATCCCCCGCGACGGTGTTTGCAAAGGTTGGATCGTGGCATAGCTCCACAATCGCGGGCCGGGCCGCTGGTAGAGCGTGAGCCGATCCAGGCTGATGGGTAAATAGGTATTGTCAGCGCCCTTGTCATCATCACTGTCAGCGGGCAAAGCCGCATCCAGCACCTGCATACAACTGTCGAGCAGGGCCGGGTGAAGGTGATAGCGATTCGCCTCCGCCACCAGCGATTCCGGTAGATCAATTTGCCCAAGCACATCATTGCCCGTGGCATCTTTCCACAGCTTTGTGATGGCGTGGAAACACGGGCCATAGTCTAGTCCACGCTGGGCCAGGCGCTGATAGTGGTGTTCCACGGCGACCGGTGTCTGGCAGCGGCTGCGTAGCTCCGCCAATGGCATTGAGGCAGATGGCAGAGCCGGGTCACCGCTGATGTGGATTGCCCCCGAAGCATGTAAGCGCCAGGGGTCACCTGCCCAGCTTGTCGTCCCTGCCTGCAAGCTAAAAATTTGGAAGGCGGCTTGCTGGTGCGTCGGCCGCGTAAGCACGACTTGGACAATCTGCGCGGCCTCGGCATTGGGTAGGATGAGCGGCTTGTGGATCAAGACGCCATCAAGCGCGTATTCCCCAGACGCAAATGCTGCGCGGGCAGCCGCATACGCCATTTCAAAATAGACTGTCGCTGGTACCACCACCTGACCAAGCACACGATGGTCTGCCAGGAACGGCTGCGCGTCGAGGCTGAGCTGCGCTTCAAAGACAATCTCCTGGCCCGCGCTACGCAAACGCTGCCCCAACAGAGGATGGGCATTGGGCGCGGCCATATAGCGATTGGGCGAGTCACTTCTCGGCTTCAGCCAATAGCGCTTGTGGGTAAAGGGATAGGTCGGCAAGGGCACGCGGCGCGGGGCTTGCGCTTGATAGACGTTGCGCCAGTTGACCTCTACTCCCTGCACATAGAGCGCCCCCAGGCTTTCCAGCATCTGCTGCCGGTCATTGCGATCTTTACGCAAGGAGGGCAGCCATACAGCCCCGGCATCATCCGGCAGACAGCGACTGCCCATCCCCAACAACGTCGGGCTGGGGCCAAGTTCCAGAAAGAGTTGATAGCCTTTGGCGTGCAAAAGCTCCATCCCGGCGGCAAACTGCACAGTTCCGCGCAGATGACGCCGCCAGTAGGCCGCGTTGGGCGCTTCACCGCGCTCGAACAGGCGACCGGTGACGTTGGCAATGAGCGGGACTCGCGGTGTTGTGAAGGTGGCTTGCTGCGCCGTTCGCTCAAACTCATCCAAAATCGGCTCAATCAGCGGCGAGTGCGACGCCTGGGCCACTGCCAAGAGGCGTGATTTGATCCCCTCCGCCGCCAGTTCTTCAAGGATCTGCTGGACGATAGCACGCGCGCCGGAGATCACGATGTTGGTCGGGCCATTGATGACCGCAACCCCCACCTGGTCGGCATAGGGGGCCACTGCCGCGGCCACCCGGCTCTGTTCGGCAAAGACCGCCGCCATCAGACCACTGGCAGGCAGTTCCTCCATCAGGCGACCGCGCGTGGCAACCAGTTTCAAGCCATCTTCCAGGCTGACTGCCTCCGCCACTGTAGCCGCTACATATTCACCGACGCTATGCCCCATGACGATATCGGGGTTAATACCCCAGGATCGCCAGAGTTGGGCCAGGGCATACTCCAGGGCAAACAACATCGGCTGCGTATACTTCATGCCATCCCACACGCCCGCCGCTTGGGGTGAAACGCGTGTCTCTGGATAGAGTGCCGCCAGGAGCGGCTGCTCCAGATAGGGCCGCAGCAAGCGGTCACATTCCTCCAGCGCATGGCGAAAAACCGGCTCCGTCCGGTAGAGTTCATGCCCCATGCCAGGGTATTGCGCGCCATGCCCGGTAAAAAGGAAGGCGACTTTGGGGCGCGCGCCCCGCTGCACCTGCCCGCGCACGACGCCAACAGGCATCTCACCGCTTGCGAAAGCCGCCAACTGCTCGCGCATGGGCTGCGGCGACTCGGCAACCAGGGCCAGCCGCTCCTCCAGGTGTGTGCGCCCGGTGGCGGCACTAAAACAGAGATCGAACAGCGAGACTTCGCCGCTTTGGGCAAGGTGGGCGTTGTAGGCGGCTGCGACTTCCTGCAAGGCCCCTTCTTGCTTGGCGGAGAGCGGAAGAAGCTGATACGCAGGGGGCTGGGCGGCAGGCAGATCACGCACCGGCTCAACCGCCGGGGCCGCCGAGAGAATGGCGTGGGCATTGGTGCCCGTTGCCCCAAACGCGCTCACCCCCGCAATACGCTCGGCATCCGTCCAGGGGGTGCGCGCTGTGGGCACAATAGCTGGGACTTCATGCCATGCAATGTTGGGCGTTGGTGTGTTGAAATGGAGATGGGGCGGAATCTCTTGGTGCCGCAAAGTGAGCACCACCTTGATCAACGCGGCAATGCCCGCCGCCGACTCCAGATGCCCCAGATTGGTCTTGACCGAGCCTACATAAAAGGGGGCTGATGGCCCGCGGCCTTCTCTCAATACGGCACTGAGCGCACGCACCTCAATCGGGTCCCCCAAGGAAGTGCCTGTGCCATGCGCTTCCACATACCCGACCTGGGCCGGGTCAACATGCGCGTTCGCCAGCGCCATGCGGATCACAGCCTCTTGCGCGGCCTTGTTGGGGACGGTGAGACCGCTGCTTGCCCCATCCTGATTGACGGCTGTGCCACGGATGAGCGCAAGAATGGGATCGCCCGCGGCCTGGGCATCCGACAGCCGTTTCAGCACGACCACGCCACAGCCTTCGCTGCGCACAAAGCCATCGGCGCGGGCATCAAAGGTCTTGCAGCGCCCATCCGCGGCCATCATGCTGGCCTTCGTCGCGCTGATGGTCATGTCAGGCGACAGGATCAAGTTGACACCGCAGGCCAGCGCCAGGTTGCTCTCATGGCTGTGTAAGCTCTGGCAGGCCAGATGGACAGCGACGAGCGATGATGAGCAGGCTGTGTCTACGGCCATCGCCGGCCCGTTAAAGCCATAGGTATAGGCCAGACGACCCGCCGCGCCATTCAAGCAGTTGCCCGTAATCCGGTAGGCGTCAATCTCGCTCACATCCGCAGGATTGATCTGGAGCTGCAAATAATCATTGACCGTGATGCCCACAAAGACCCCGGTCTGGCTGCCCGCCAAGTCCAGAGGGGCCAGCCCTGCATGCTCCAACGCCGCCCAACTTGTTTCCAGCAGCAAACGCTGCTGCGGGTCCATGCTGCGCGCTTCGCGCGGCGAAATGCCGAAAAGCCGCGCGTCAAACTGGTCAACATCCTCTAGGAAGCCACCCCAGCGGCTGGACATCTTGCCTGGCGCTTCCGGGTCTGGGTCATAGTAGGCGTCAATGTCCCATCGTTCCGGCGGCACTTCGCCAATCGCGTCTACGCCATTCTGTAAGAGCTGCCAGAACGATGCAGGATCATTGGCTCCCCCTGGAAAGCGGCAGCCGATGCCAATCACCGCAAGCGGCTCGGCGGCAGCCTTCTCGAAAGTCTCCAGCCGGGTACGCATCCGTTGCAGCGCGACCAGTGCCTCCTTCAAGCGGGTTTGCAAGGCTTGTTCGGTATTGGTGCTCATTCCGCGTTTCTTTCTACCAATGCGTTGGCAGCAGCTAGCTCGTCATCGAACAGGGCGAGTAGATCCTCGGATGCCAGGGCATCGAGATCGGCAGCGTGCGCCGCTTCCGCGCTGTCACTGGGTTCAGGTGGCATATGC
Source organism: Caldilineaceae bacterium (assembly GCA_020846635.1). Taxonomy (GTDB): domain Bacteria; phylum Chloroflexota; class Anaerolineae; order Caldilineales; family Caldilineaceae; genus QEUY01. The sequence continues at coordinate 1,139,950 of JADLDO010000028.1, read as the reverse complement.
ACGCCGTTGCCGTTGGTCGTGATCCCCTTCCGCGCTAATTCGCCGGCGAGGAAGGAGGTGAGGCTTTGGATCGTTGGATATTCAAAGGCCAACGTAGCCGGCAACGAGCAATTCAGGCTGATCTCTAAACGACTGCGCAACTGGACTGTCATGAGCGAGTTCATGCCCATCTTGAAAAAGCCCTGGTGCAGATTCAAGGCGGAAGCGTCCTCATGACCGAGGACAGTAGCAGTTTCGGCGCAGACATGAGCAAGCAGCATCTCCCAGCGTTCCACAGGCGCAGCCTCCATAAGCCGTTCCAACAGCGGCGATGTCTGGCTCTGGGCGGCTGTTTCTCTCTGATCGGCTATTTGTGCCAGGAGTGGGCGGCGGCGCTTGGCCTCATAGACAGGCTTAAAAAGCTGCCAATCAACAGCAGCAACGATCTTTTGCACAACGCCCTCGCCCAGCAGTTGCCCCAAGAGCGCCAATGTCTCCGTGGTTGGCATGGGCTGAACGCCAATGGCGGTAAAGCTCTGTTCGATCTCTGCCGTTGCCATCCCACCCTCGCGCCACCACCCCCAGTTGATGCTGAGCGCAGGCAGGCCAGACGCATGGCGGTAATGCGCCAACGCATCGAGGAAATGGTTGGCCGCGGCATAATGGCCCATTCCGGCTGAACCCCAGATGGCCGCGCCCGACGAGAACAGGACAAAGAAATCCAGCGGCTGTGTCTGTGAGAGTTTGTGCAAGAGCCAACCTCCCACAACCTTCGGACGCAAAATCGCCTGAAGCTCTTGCTCGTCAAGCTCCTGGAGGGGATGCATGGAGACTGTGCCCGCAGCATGAACAATGCCACGCAAAGGCCGCGCTTGCTGCCCCAACCACGCAAACAGCGCGCGCATCTGCCCCCCGTTAGCAACATCCGCAGCCACGACATCCACCACTGCGCCGCGCGCTTCGAGGCCGCGCACAGCGGCAATGCGCGCTTTCATGTTGGCATCCAGGTCAGCCCGCGGCCACACGCTTCTCTCCGGCAGCCCTGTACGACTCGTCAGCACCAGATGTTGCGCTCCTTGTGCGACCAGCCAATCGGCTACATGCAGACCGAGCCCCCCTAAGCCCCCCGTAACCAAATAGAGTCCATCAGGGTTAACATGGGCAGAGGGTTCGCCTTCCGCGGCGGATGCGCTGCGAACAAGCCGCGCGACATAGCGCTGCCCCTGGCGATAGGCGACCTGATCCTCGTCACCCGGTGCAGTGATCTCTTGGATCACCCAAGAGGCGGCAGGGACGGATTCTTCGTCCAGGTCGATCAATCCTCCCCAGAGTTCGGGATGCTCCAGCGAAATCACCCGGCCCAGCCCCCACAGCGGTGCTTGTACCAGCGACTGTGCCGTGAGCGTTTCCGCTTGTGCAGGGGAGCCAACGGCCTGCGCTCCTTGTGTCAACAACCAGAGTTTGGGCAGATCGCCTGGATCAAGCGCCCGATCTGCCTTCTGCATCGCTTGAGCCAGCGCTTGAAGCAGCGATACAGCAGTCGCACAGGCCAATTTCTGACTGCTTTCTAGCGCATTTTCCAGGCCCTCCCGTGACTCCGCAGGCGATCCGGCCAATGCAGCAAATTGCGCCGTGGCATCCAGGCTCCACAGGTGTAAAACGCCGCGCAGCGGTGGCCCCTCCTGCAAGAGTTCCTGCTCAAAAAGCTGCAAGAATTCCTCCGGGCGGGTCGAGCCGGGATGGATCAGCGTGCAGACCTGCCCCAGCGTCTCCAACTGCGTAGCAATTGCGCTCCCCAACCCGGCAGCATCCGCCAGAACCAACCAGCGTCTCGGCGCATGGAGAGGGGCAGGCGCGGCCTGCGCTGCTTGCGGCTGCCAAACAACGTCATAGAGCCACGCTTGGCTGTCGGCGAACGACGGGCTTGATTCCTCGCGCGGCACAGGTTGGGCCAACGGGGATTGCGGACGAGCCTGACCCCGTTCACGCCGTGGCAGCCAATACGACTTGTGCTGCCACGGGTATGAGGGCAGTTGCACAGCGCGCCTGGGGCCTCGATACAATGCTTGCCACGCAACCGGATAGCCCCACCCATAGAGGGCTGCCAAACTCTGCAATAGGGCAGTGCGTTCACCCTGATCGCGCTGCAACGAGGCGCAGATCAAAGGAGCTTCAGAGAGAGCACTCTCAGAAACGCCGTCACTCGATGCGCTCATACACTGGCTCATCGGAACGTTGAGCACAGGATGAGGCCCAACCTCCAAAAAGGCGTCATAGCCGTCCGCTCTTGCCGCCAAGACGGCAGACATAAACTGCACAGGCTCGCGCACATTGCGCCCCCAATAGGCCGCATCAAAATCACCACGCTCACCAGTACGCCCGGTAACAGTCGAGTAGATCGGGATCATGGCAGCTTTGGGCTGGAGTCCGGCGACGAGTTGGCTTAACTCGCGTTGAAAAGGCTCCATCTGTGGCGTGTGAAATGCATAATTCACCGCTAACATGCGGCCAAAGAAGCCCTGCTCCTGCACAACGCCCACAATCTCCGCCAGCACCTCTGCATCCCCGGCGATCACGGTGGAGATAGGGCTGTTTACCGCGGCAACCGAGACACACCCGGCATGGTCTTGCAGCAAGGCTTCTGTCTTGGCTTGCGACAGGCCAATCGCGGCCATCTTGCCCAGCCCCGTTGCCCTCTGCATGAGGCGTCCGCGATGAAAGACCAGCCGGACGGCTTCGGGCAGCGTGAGTACGCCAGCCACATAGGCCGCGGCCACTTCTCCCACGCTATGCCCGACCACGGCATCGGGTGTAATGCCCCAAGCGCGCCACAAAGCGGCAAGGGCCACTTGCAGCGCAAAGATGGCCGGTTGGGCAACTTCAGTCTCGTCCAAGCGGCTCTGTTCAGGGGACGCGGCCAACTCTTGGAGCAGCGACCAGGTTGCGCCCTCACGGAACAGCAGCGCATCCATCTGTGCAATCAGCGCATGGAAGGCCGGCTCCGTCACCAGTAATTCGCGCCCCATCCCCGCCCACTGCGATCCCTGACCGGAAAAGACAAAGACAATGCCATGCCGCTGCTCATGGGCCACAGCCGCGCGCGGCGTTCCCGTCTGCACAAAGGTCTCTAGCTGCGCGGCGAATTCCTGGCGGGTTGCCCCTACAAGCGCCAGCCGGTGTTCCAGATGGGAGCGGTGAACGCTCGCCGCATAGCAGATGTCTGGCAGCGACAGCTTGCTTTCGGCAAGAAACGCTTGGTAGCGCCGCGCCAGATCGCGCAGGGCCTCTGGGCTGCGTGCGGAAATGGGTAGGAGCAGACTCTGTGCCGCCTGTGCATCGTGCGCTGCGACCGGGAGAGCATCCGGGGCGGGCTCCTCCTGGTCAGGCGCAGCGCTCACAACCAGATGGCCGTTGGTGCCGCCAAAGCCAAATGAACTGATCGCGGCATGGCGCAGAGCCGCTTGCGCGGGCCACGGCTGCGCTTGGGTGGGGATGACAAAACGCGTCGAGACCAGGTTGATATGGGGGTTCAATCTCTGAAAATGGAGTTGAGGGGGGATCAGCCCATGTTGCAGGGCAAGGATGACTTTGAGCAGGCCCGCGATGCCCGCAGCCCCCTCCAAATGGCCGACATTGGCCTTGACCGATCCTAAGTAGCAAGGTTCGTCACCAGCGCGGCCTAGCGTGTTCGCTAATGCCTCGACTTCGATGGGATCGCCCAACGCCGTACCGGTGCCGTGGGTTTCCACAAAGGTGATCTGCGCGGGCTCAAGGTGGCTGTTGCGTAGAGCCTGCCGGATCACAGCCTCCTGTGACTGGCTGTTGGGTGCGGTCATGCCATTGGTGCGCCCATCCTGATTGACAGCAGAGCCGCGGATCAAGGCAAGAATCGGATCGCCATCGCGCTGTGCATCGCTGAACCGCTTCAGCAGCACAAGGCCACAGCCTTCGCCGCGCACAAAGCCATCGGCATCCGCATCAAAGGTCTTGCAATGACCGTCTTTTGCCATCATCTGTAACTTGGAAAAGGCCACCGTCGCTTCGGGGGAAAGCATCAGGTTGACGCCGCCGCTGAAGGCCATGTCACATTCCTGGTTACGCAGGCTTTGGCAGGCCAGGTGTACTGCCACCAGGGCCGACGAGCAAGCCGTGTCCACGGCGAGGCTCGGCCCATGCAGGTCAAAGAGGTAGGAGAGGCGATTGGCAACGATGCTGTGTGCCGTCCCAGTTGCTGTCTCTGGAGCAATGTGGCGTAGATCATCCATCTGCATCCAGGCATAGTCGCTGCTGTGGCTGTGAATGCCGATAAAAACCCCGGTCTGGCTCCCCGCTAGCCGCTCCAGTGTCTGCCCTGCGTTCTCTATTGCCTCATAGGCCACCTCCAACAAGAGCCGCTGCTGTGGGTCCATGTGCATGGCCTCGCGCGGAGAGATGCCAAAGAAGGCGGCGTCAAACTGGTCTACAGGCTCCACGAAGCCGCCCCAACGGGTGTTCATTTTGCCCGGTGCGGCGACGTCGGTATCATACAGCGCGCCGGCAGCCCAACGAGCGGCGGGGACTTCTCCAATCGCATCCACACCGTTCCTGAGCAACTGCCAGAAAGCAGCGGGCGAATCAATGCCGCCGGGCAGACGGCAGCCCATACCAATCACCGCAACCGGCTCATGGCGGCTCTGCTCCACTGCTTCCAGTTTGGCCCGCAGTTCCTTAATGGCAGCCAGGGCGCGCTTCAATTGCACCAGGGTCTCTTGTTGGTTGCTTGCGTTGCTCAACTTATACCCCCTTCAACAGATCATCCACCGTCGCCAACTCCTCTGCCAGCAGGGCTTCCACTTCCGCTTGCGTCAGATCGTCCTCGATTGACTGTGTTGGCTGATCCTGCTCGCGGCCATCCTCTAGCGGGTGACCCTGCGCTGCGCCATTCTGCGCCGGTCCGTGATCGTTTGCGGACTCCAGCGCAACCCCCATTTTCTGAGCCAGGTAGTGCATGAGGCTTTCGATGGTTGGATAGTTGAAAATGAGCGTGGCGGAGAGTGTTAAGCCCAGGCCCGCCTCCAACCGGTTACGGAGTTCAAGGGTCATCAATGAATCCATTCCCAGCGCCTTGAAGGGTGCATTGAAGCGCACGCGCGACGGGGCCAGTTGAAGTACTTGTGCGACCTGTTCGCGCATATAGTCCTCAAAGAGTACGCGCCGCTGCCGCCCCGCGGGCAGCGCCAGCAAGCGATTACGCAGGCTCTCCTGGTGCGGCGCAGCGGCAGCAGCGAGCTTCTCCGGTTGCAGTTCGCTAAAGAATGGACTCTGTGCCGCGGTCGCCATCGAGGCGAACCACCGTTCCAACGCCAACGGCATAGCCCCCATCTGCGCGACCTCTTGCCCAAGCAGCCGCTCTAGAATCGCTGTGCCTTGTGCCGGGGTGAGCGAACCCACACCTTGCGCGGCAAGTCGATCTCCCCGATTGGCCTGGGCCGCGGCCAAACCGACCTGCGCCCACGGCCCCCAGTTGATGCTCAAGGCGGGGAGTCCCTGTGCGCGGCGATAGTGGGCCAACGCATCCAGATAGGCGTTGGCGGCGACATAGTTGGCTTGCCCCTGGAAACCCAGCAGCACCGAAGCCGACGAATAGAGCACAAAGAAGTCCAGAGGGCAGTGCTGCGTGAGTTGGTGGAGATTCCACGCGCCCTGCACTTTCGGCGCAAGTACGCGCGCAAACCGCTCTGGGTCGAGTTGCATCAGCAGCGCGTCATCCAAAATGCCCGCGGCATGGATGATGCCGCGCAAAGGAGGCATGTCCTGATCGATCCGCGCCAGCAGGCCGGCAAAGGCTTGCGCCCCACTCACATCCGCTTGGGCAACCATCACTTCTGTGCCTAACGCCTCCAGTTCACGGATGGCACGTTCGGCTGCGGGCGAAGGGTGGCTGCGTCCGGTCAAGACCAGGTGGCGCGCGCCCTGCGTGGCAAGCCAACGGGCAGTGGTCAATCCCAAGCCGCCCAACCCGCCCGTAATCAGATAAGTGGCGTCCTGCCGGATCATGCGGGCAGGCTGCACACCGTTCGCCAACGTTACCGGCGCGCCTGTCACAGCCAGCACGATCTTGCCGGTATGCTTGGCCTGCGCCATATGGCGGAAGGCTGCTGCGGCTTCATTGATCGGAAAGGTCGTGACGGGCAGTGGCTGGAGCGTGCCATCTTCAAAGAGATGCATCAGTTGGCGCAGCATCGCGCCCAACTCCGCCGGTCGCTCAGTGGCGACGCGCGCCAAGTCGATGGCAAAGAAGGAGAGGCACTTCTTAAAGGGTTCCATACCCAACAGGCTGTTCTGGTAGATGTCCCGCTTGCCGATCTCCAGGAAACGGCCATAGCTCTTTAGCACCGCAAAGCTCTTGACCAGTGCCTCACCCGCCAGCGAGTTTAGGACCATGTCCACTCCCTGCCCGCCGGTGCGTTCCATCACCTCCCCTGCAAACGCCAGCGTGCGCGAATCCATCCGGTGTTCGATGCCCATCTGCGCCAGGTAAGCGCGCTTTTCAGGAGTGCCCGCGGTGGCAAAAATTTCGGCCCTGGCGAGCTTTGCCAACTGGATCGCCGCCAACCCCACGCCGCCCGTAGCCGAGTGGATCAGCACGCGCTCCCCTTCTTGCAGCCGCCCCAGATGGATCATGGCGTAGTAAGCGGTCAGAAAACAGATGGGAATGGTGGCGGCTTCTTCAAAGGAGAGATGCGCCGGTTTCGCCACAACAACCTCAGCCGGAACCGTCACATAGGCGCGGAAGAAGGTTTCTGTATGGAAAGCGGGATTAAAGGCAATGACGGCATCGCCCACCGTGAAGCCCTCTACGCCTTCGCCCACGGCAACGACAATTCCGGCACATTCCCCGCCAAGCGCCACGTTCGTATCCTGTCCCAATCCCGGTATGACCCCCATAGCCTTCATCACATCAACAAAGTTAAGCCCCGTGGCGCGCACTTCGATCTCCACCTGGCCTGGCGCTGGAGAGGGACGCGGGCAAGCGCAAACCACCAGGTTGTCAAGAACACCAGCTACCGGCAGGGTCAGTTGGTAGTTCTCTCCCGGCTGGGCCACAACCGCGCCACCTTCTTGTGCTGTCGGGGCAAAGGGCAGCGCTTCTGACATTTCCAGCTCTGGCGCGCGCACCAGGCGAGCGAGAAAACGCTGCCCTGCACGTAACGCCACCTGCTCCTCTGCCGTCCCTGCCTGGATCTCCGTCCAGAGATCGGCCATGCTCTGTGCTGTGATGGTCGAATCCAAATCAATGCGCCGGCAGCGCAGTTCAGGATGCTCATTGACAATGACAGCGCCGAGGCCCCATAGAGTGGATTGCAGCAGACCTGCCTCTGAGACGCCTTGCGCCACAGGTTGGCTGCCCCGCGTCACCAGCCAGAGCCGCGGCGCATCGGGCAGATTGAGCGCGCCCACGCTCTGGATCAGGTGCATGATCGCAAGCGGCCCCTGACGTTGGGCCAGCGCCAAAGGGTCATCTGCTTGCCCGGCTTCAGCATCCAGGCCCCAGAGATGGACAATGGCTGACATGCGCCCGGATTGCGCCGGAGCGACCTGCCGCAGCAAGGCCCTAAAGTGTTCCGGCTGGGCCGGGTCAATCTGATAGCGTCCGGCCCTCAAGCGTTGGAAATCTTCACCGGCAAAGACCAGATGGGCCTCATGGCCCTGGGTGGCGAGTTGAGAAGCAAGGAACTCGCCCACGCCCTGCCGGTCTGAGAAGATCAGCCAACTGCCGGGTGTGGTGAAGCGATCGTTTGGCTCCAGAGCAGCCGGTTGCCAGCGCACGCCATACAACCACTCGGCAACGTCGACTTCGCGATCCAAACGCTGCATCTCAACGCCATAGGCTACGGCCACAACGCGCTCTGTCTCGTCGAGCAGGAAAAGATCACCCACCAGGCTTGTCCCCTCAGAGCGGCGCACCGCATAGCCCCACAACACCTGGTTAGCATCCGGCGCAGCCAGGAGTTGGAATTGCGCCACCTTCAGCGGCAGGTAGAGCGCGCCCCCTGTAGGCTCATCCTCATCTCGCAGCGTGGCGATCAGCAGTTGCAGACAGCCATCGAGCAGCGCAGGGTGTGGGCCATGAAAAGCGCCCGCGGCCCCATCGAGCGCCGCGCCATCCAGCTTGGTCAGCAGTTGCTTGGGATCGGAGACGCGCCAGATATTCGCCACGGTCTGGAAGTGCGGCCCATAGTGCAGTTCGCGCGCCGCCATGCCGCTATAATGCTCGCTGCGGCCCAGTGCCGGTGGGCGGCGCATGATTTGGCTCAATTCGATGGATGGCACAGGAAGCAATGGCGTCGCAGCCTCCTGGTTCAGCAAAATCGATCCCTCGACATGGAGTTGCCAACCGGAGCCGTTATCTCCATCATTTGTGCCATCCTCTGTGCCAATAAGACGGCTGAAAAACTGGAACTTGGCTGTCGAATAGCCAAGCGGTGTGATGATCAACTGCGCTTCCACTGTCTCGCTCTGGGACAGAAAGAGCGCAGCCTTGAACTCTACATCGACGAGCAGATGATTGCCCGCGCCAAAGGCCGCAGCCGCGCCCGCCAGTGCCATTTCGAGATAGGCCGTTGCAGGCAAAACCGGCTTATGGCGCACTTGATGATCTGCCAGATAGGGGAAAAGCGCGGTATTGAGCGCAAGCTCCCAGAGATGGGCGCCATTCGCAGCCACGACATGCGCGCCCAGCAGCGCATGGCTGCCGTTGTGGCCGCGTATGCGCGCTTGTGTGTTCGCTGGGGCTTCATACCAGAAGCGTTCACGCTGCCAGGGATAGGAGGGCAAGCTCACGCAAATCCCATCACCGGGCAAAAGCTGATCCCAGGCGAGCGCGCAGCCGGAGCGGTAGAGCGCGCCTAGCGAGTGCAACAGCCCGGCCCTTTCCTCCTCATTGCGCCGCAGCGAGGGCAGCACCAGCCCCTCTGCACCCTGAAATGTCATGCCCTGCTCCACCGCGGGCAGAAGCAGCGGATGGGGACTCATCTCGATAAAAATGTTGTGCCCACCCGCCAGTAGCTGCTGCACCATCTCGGCAAAGCGCACCGTTTGCCGCAGGTTTTGCGCCCAATAGTCACCGTCGCACGCCGCACCATCAATGACCTGGCCCCACACTGTGGAATAGATCGGTATCGTCCCGGCTTGGGGGCGCAAAGGCTGCAACGCCGCCTTGAGTTCCTCCAGCAGCGGCTCCATCTGCGGGCTGTGGGAAGCAACATCGACCTTGACAAAGCGGCAGAAGATCTCCTGTGCCTGCAACTTGGCGATGAGTTCGTGGAGCGCGTCCGCTTCCCCTGCCAGCACAGTGGCGCGCGGGCTGTTACTCACTGCCACGACGACACGTTCCCCATAACTTGCCAGCGCGATCTCGGCCTCCTCGACCGATAGCTCGACAACCGCCATTGCCCCCTGACCGCTGGTACGCGCCATCAATTGGCTGCGGCGGCAAACAATGCGTACGGCATCATCGAGCGTCAATGCGCCCGCCACATAGGACGCGGCAATCTCGCCCATGCTGTGGCCGATCACGGCGTCCGGCTCAATTCCCCAGGAGCGCCAGAGCGCAGCCAGCGCAATTTCAATCGCAAACAAGGCAGGCTGGATCACTTCGATCTCATGCAGACGCCAGCGTGGGGAATTCTCATCCAGGGCCAACTGCTCCAGCAGCGACCAACCGGCGAACGCCTGAATGGCGCTGTCACACTGCTCCAAGAGCTGCCGGAAGCGTGGCTCTTGCGCCATGAGCTGGCGGCCCATGCCCACCCACTGCGAACCCTGCCCCGGAAAGACAAAGACGATCCTGGCGGTAGATTCGGGGTCGAGCTGCGCCAGCCGCGTGGGGCTGTTCGCTCCAGCTTCCAGAAAGGCGGTGAGCTGCGCGGAGAAGTCAGGGAGATCACGCGCCACCAACGCCAAACGCTGCGCATGATGCGTCCGTCGTTGCGCCAGCGTATACGCAAGGTCATGCAGCGACAGATCGCGCGCTTCAGGTTGGGCGAGAAAGGTTCGATAGGCCAGAGCCATCTCTTGCAATGCCGCGGGGGTATGTGCCGACAGCGGCAGCAGATATTCTCGCATTGATCTATCGCGATCCGGCTCGGAAAGGCGCGCGCGAGCTTCGGTAGGGGGAGCCTCCTGCAAAATGATGTGGGCATTGGTTCCGGTAATGCCAAAGCCGTTCACCCCCGCCAACGCCGGCCCCACCCTGTCCGGCCACGGACTAAGCTTTTGCTGCATCACCAGCGGCAGTTCGGCCCAGGGAATATTGGGGTTCGGCTCTTGCAGATTCAAACTCGCCGGAATCATGCGGTGCTTGATGCAGAGCGCCGCCTTGATCAGCCCCGCCATACCGGCGGCTGCCTCGGTATGCCCGATGTTCGTTTTGACCGATCCAATCATACAGGGCTGTTCCGGCGGGCGATCTTCAGCCAGGACTTGCCCCAGGCTCTGAAGTTCCACCGGATCACCAGCTTTGGTTCCTGTGCCATGCGCTTCGACATAGGCCACCGCACCAGGCGACACCCCTGCATGGTGATAGGCTGCGCGCAGCATGGCTGTCTGTGTGTCGATGCCAGGCGCTACCAACCTGCCGCTGCTGCGACCATCGTTGTTGACTGCGCCACCGCGGATCAAGGCGTGGATCGGGTCTTGATCCGCCAGGGCTTGGCGAAGCGACTTGAGCACAATCATGCCGACGCCTTCACTACGCACATAGCCATCGGCCCGCACATCGCCAAACTTACAATGGGCATCCTGCGCCAGCATCCCCGCGCGCGAATAGCCAATTGAGATCTGTGGCTCGATGATGAGATTCACACCCCCGGCAATCGCCAATTCCGATTCGCCCCCCCACAAACTCTGGCAGGCGAGATGTACGGCGACCAGCGAGGAAGAACAGGCGGTGTCAAGCGTGATGCTCGGCCCGCGAAAGTCGAAGAAATACGAGAGTCGCCCTGCCGCGGCATAGCGTCCCCCCCCGGTCGTGACGTAGAGGTCGATGTTGTCGGAGCCCTGGTACATCACGTCTTCATAATCATTCGTCCACATGCCGATGAATACACCGGTGCGACTGCCCGCCAACCGCTCTGGAACCTGCCCGCCATCCTCAAGGGCTTCCCAGGCGACTTCGAGCAGCAGCCGCTGCTGCGGGTCCATCAGGTTCGCCTCGCGCGGCGAGATGCCAAAGAAGGAGGCATCGAAACGATCGATCGGGTCGAGGAAGCCACCGCGCCGCGTGACAATCTTGCCGGGCGCGCGCGGCGTGGGATCGTAATAGGTGTCCAGGTCGAAGCGCCCCGGCGGCATCTCGGCAATCGCATCCGTACCGTCACAGAGCATACGCCAGAAGGCAGCAGGGCTGTTGGCTCCCCCCGGAAAACGACAGCCCATGCCGACAATCGCAACCGGTTCGCGCTCATTACCAGCTTTGCGTTTGGGCAAATGGTTAGGTTGGCGCACACTGGATCTGGATGGAACTGATCGATTCAACACAGATGTCTTAGACATGACAATCTCTCCTCGTCACAGAGCCGGGGGCAGATCTTGGCACTAGACAGGGGCAAGGCGCAGGACAGGCGCGAGGCTCATGCAGCCGCTATGAGTTCAGGTAGCTCAGATAATCAGATTACAAATAGCGGGCTAGCTCCTGCTGAATATCCTGTAGCAAATTCGGCAGCGCATCCTGAAGATAGAAATGGCCTCCAGCAAAACGGATGAGCCGGAAGGTTGCGTCGGTTTGCGTTTGCCAGGCGCGCAATTCGTGCAGCGCAACACTGGGATCCTGCTCTCCGCCATAGGTCGTGATGGGACAGGCAAGCGGCGGCGCATCATGATATTGGTAGGTATCCAAAATCGTGACATCGGCGCGCATAATGGGCAGAAACAACTTCAACAGTTCCTCATTCTCCAGAACGACGCGCGGGATGCCGTTATAACGCTCGTGCATTGCCGTGACAAACCGTTCATCCGGCAGTTGATAAAGCAGGGGCCGCATATCCGGCAGGTGGGGCGCGCGATAGCCTGAGGTAAAGAGGTGGAGCGGCTGCGGCAGCCCCTTCTCTCGCAGCGCGCGCCCCAGCTCAAACGCCAGCAAAGAACCCATGCTGTGACCAAAAAAGGCAAAGGGCTGGTCTAAATAGGGCGTAACGACTTCGACCATCTCGTCGATCAAAGGCGTAAGCCGCAGATAGGCGCGCTCGCGTACGCGGTTTTCGCGGCCCGGCAGACGAATGGCATAGAGTCCAACCTCTGGACGCAGCAGTTTGATCCAGGGAAAGTAGGTTGCGGCCCCACCACCGGCGTAGGGAAAACCGAAAAGACGCAGCTTTGCTTCTGGATTTGGGCTAGGACAGCTAATCCAGGGATCGGAAGTCACCAAGCGGGTTACAGCCATTGTTATGACGCCCCAATTTTCCTAAGTCGAAGCTCATTGGGTGGCTTCGGTTACGCGGCCTGTGCTGATCACGACATCATCAATATAAAGCGTATTGGGATTGGGCGTGAGCGTCCGACCATATTGGTTAACACTCCAACTTAAGGTGCCCCCCTCAAAGTTTGTTCGGACATCGGTCATATTGAACAACAGCAAGCCATCTTGGAAGACAGCAATTTGCCCATCATACGCTTCTGACTGGCGCACGCAGGCTTCAAGTTGCACCCATTGTGCAATGGGAACCGTAGTCTTTGTCTGGTAATAGGGCCGGCTGTTATTGATGTCATCGTCTGCATGAGGCCCAGGAACAGGCCCCCGCCAATACAGAACTGCATAAAGGTCACCGTTCGCAGCACTGCGAAGGTCTACCTTCCAAAAAACGCTAGGAGGGCTGCCGTCGTTTACCTTTGATTTGAACTGGAAGACATTCCAGAAATGGCCGACCGTGGTTTTCTCTGGAATGTAGTACCATGCGCCATAGCAGAGGGGCAGACCGCTTTCCGGCTCGGGCTTGCGATAGTTGCGACAAGCGGATGTTTCTGTGGTCTCAATGATCATCTTGATTGAATAGCTGCCTGAATGGGCTTGCTCCGTACTCACACCATTCTCAGGTCTAGTACATATCCTGGTGTCGGCTGTAATTGTGGAGAGTTGGGAGACACCAATCGCCCATTGCGACATATCGCCAGTCTCCATATCAGCCCCCCAGAGGATGGTACTTTCGCCGTTTGTCAGCCACTCGCCTAGTGCTGCGTCATCATCCGGCTTGTCAATCATTGGCAGAGAGAGTGTAAAGGGAGCAGACGGAGCCTGGGCTTGCACCTGTGCTGGACAGCACAGGAAGCCGATGATGAACATTACAAAGAAAGACATGCCGATAGGCTTGGCCCGAATAAGTCGCTGCATGGCGAACCGTTACTCCTTTCGTAACATTATTGAGCAGCCCGCAACCCGACAGCTTCATAGGCACAAAGCAGATGCTTGACCTGGTGAGGCCAGGCCAGTTCCATCTCTACCCGCCTGCGCCCAAACTCCCCCATCGTTTGGCGACGCTGCGGGTCATCCATAAGCAAAACAATCTTCTGGGCAAAGTCGCATACGTCATTAGGGCGGGCATATTCCGCAGCACTTTCGGCTGTAAAACGATGCTCGGTGAGATCAAAGGCGACAATAGGTTTGCCCAACGCCATGTATTCCATCATCTTGGTCATTGTTGACATATCAGTAAATGGAGTGGCTGGGTCGGGGTCTACGCCGATATCGGCTGTAGACAAAATGCGAACCAACTCATCATCCGGTATCCAGCCGGTGAAGCGGACATATTCATCAAGACAGAGTTCGCTGGCAAGCTTTTTCAGACTCGACCAGGCAGCACCCTGACCGATCAAGACACAGTAAAAGTCGTGTCTCTTCAGCGAGTAGGCCAGATGATGAAGCGCGCGCAAGAGATAGTCGATGCCATCGTGATGACCCATTACACCGATATAAATGAGAATTGTTTTTCCCTTCCGCACCAACTCCGGGTCAGGCTCCACAAGACGGAGCCGGTTTGGCCGAGGGCCATTGCGAACGATTGTGATGCGCTCTTGCGGAATGCCGCTCCGCCGCATATCCATGCGCTGATACGATTGATTTGTGACAATGACGCGATCAGCCAGCCGGCATGAGAGCCGCTCGAACCAGACCAACAACTGGTGAATGCGGGCGTGCTTGCCCTTAAAAAGTGCTTCAAACATCTCTGGCGCAAGGTCATGCTGGTCGAAGATAAAACGCTTGCCAAACAACTTGTAGAAAGCTGCAATCAGGACAAAGAGATCGGGCGGGTTGTGTGCATGGATCACATCAAATCCCCGGCGCATCAGCACATACCAGGAAAGGACAAAGGTCGCAGCCAGCGCATAACCGTATTCAAAGAAATAGCCTACAGCCCCCCCGGCCATAAATACCACCGGATACCGATAGAGGTGTACCCCTTCCACCAGTTCATGGAGAGGCTGGTTGATCAGTCCAGGAGAGATCACGGCTACCTGATAACCGGCGGCAACCAGCGCTGTTGCTTCTGGACGCACCCGGCTGTCCAGCAAATAGGGCGCGTTCTCCAACAGCATGAGTACCCGATTACACACCTGATTACCCATAAGAATCCCTTCCACCGTCATCTAGCGAAGCACTGTATCAAACATTTTTAGTGGCCCAGTTGGGGCAAATAGAGTCCATGCTCCAGCGTTTCCACCGTCCCTGCGCTTTCTTCATCTTCGAGCCACCATTCCATCTCATCGCTGGCTTCTTCAGCTTGAAGCTCCTGAGCAGTCGTGGAAGGGGTAAGGCCCCCTGTTAAGACATGCAGACGCGCAGCTAATTCATCTCTCATTGCTGCGTACGCGGGATTGTTCACCTGGTTCTGTAGTTCATAGGGATCTGCGGTCAAATCGTATAGTTCTTTATCGTCGTTGGCGTATTCAGTATATTTCCAGCCGGGTGCGCGGATGCTAAAGAGCGTTCTATTCCGGGCAGCATGCACTTCGAGCAAAATGTCCTCATTCCAATTGATGGCAGTACCATTCAGGAGGGGTATGAGACTTTCACCATCTTGTGGCAAGCCGGGTGTGATGCCCGCATACTCGGCAATCGTTGACGCCAGATCGACGTTTGAAACGATCCGATTTTCCTCTCGATTGATGGGGGAATCAGGATAGCGTATCAGAAGAGGGATGTTGCCGCATTCTTCATAGACACATGCCTTTCCAATATATCGATGCGATCCCCAAGAGTAACCGTTATCGCCGATGAAAATAATCAGGGTGTTATCCAACTCACCTTTGGCCTTCAGTGTGTCCACAATGAGTTGAACGGCATCATCAACGCCCAAAAGTGCCCGCTGTGAACGAACCCGCTCTGCACGAAGCGTGCTCATTCGTGTTGCACCTAGTCTTGATCGCCCGCGTATCCATCTAGGTTTGTCCGTAACATCAGTTTCGTTGAAATTTGGCGGGTCGGGAGGGAGATATACAGTTGCGTCTGCATACATCGACAGAGGTCTGGCTGGGTGATGCGGTTCATTGAACGCTAAGTAGAGAAAGTAGGGAGCGGTTGACGTATTAATGAAATCAACCGCCAAATTGGCTCTGCCATCGGCCTTAGTTGGGATTCCTCTTACCTTAAAATAATCCCAACCAGGCGGGATATAGTCACGACCTCTATCCCATGGGAATTCATTCAAATACCTCCCAATCAGTCCGGTTTGATAACCGGCATTGTTTAGCCAAACGGGTAATGTATTAGTATCGTCGAGTAGATTGCCCGACCTGTTATCGAGAACACCTGTATGATGCGCATACTGACCTGTCAGCAATGTTGCACGAGCCGGACAGCAAATACTGTCGTTGGCATAGGCCTTGTTGAATTTGATCCATGAACCCTCGGGATAGCTCAGCAGTTTACGCATGACCGGTAGTGAATCGACGTTTTGATCATCCGTTACGATGATGACAACGTTCGGTTGAGTGGTTTGAGCAAGCGTTATAGGCAGTACACCAACCATCAAATTCAGCGCAGTCAGTGCCAATGTAGCCAGAATAATTTTGAGTGTTTTGAACGTAGTCATCTCTAGTGCCTCCTCGTAAAGCCGAAGAAAGAGAATCTGGCAGCCTTGTTCAAACCTTCAGAGATTCATCAACGCTCGCTACTTCTCGGCACGCTCCAAATGCCACATGCTGTCTATCAAGCGAGCACCCGCTCGGGGCAGGTACAAGACCTGCCCCGACGAAACGGCAAAATTCGACTCAACTGACCACTACGGACCAATGCGTTGCGTGCTGATGGCGACATCATCTATGTAGAGAGTCGTCGGATTCGGCGTAAGTTGGTTGCCATAATTGTTAACACTCCAATTCTGGATACCCCCTGGATACTTGGTTCGTACGTTTTGCATATTCAGAAGTTCAATTCCATCTTGCCAAACAATGATTTGCCCATCGAAATTCTCAGATTGCTTCAGAAAGACCTCCAGATGGAACCACTTGGCTACCGGCACAATCGTTTTCGTCTGGGGATAGAGGATATTGTCGACGCCATCGCCCTCGTGTGGACCGGGAATGGGTCCCTTCCAAACAGGCACAATCATCATGTCCCCTGCTTCGTTGTTGCGAACCTCAAGCTTCCAGAAGAGACCGGATTTCCCCTTGATATTGGATTTGAACTGAAAGATATTCCAAAAGACGCCGACTTGGACATGCTCTGGGATAAAGAACCAGGCACTATAATAGTAAGATTGGCCGCTTGCCGGCTCCAGCTTACGGAACTGCCGGCAGCCCGCTGTCTTCTGCGAATTAATCACCAGTTTCATAGAATGGGCGCCGGAATGGGCTTGTTCGGTCGTGACGCCGGTGCCGTCGCGTGAGCATTTGCCGGAGTCAACTTCTGTCCCGATACTGTCCTTCATGTCAAGACGCCATTCAGAGAGATCGCCAGTCTCAAGATCGGCTTGCCAGACAATTGGGCCCTGGCTAGGCGTGCGCTCAATGCCTGGCTTGGCGGCTGGTTGCACGGTCGCCTCTTTGTTGCGATTGTCAGCGTTGCGATTGCTGGAGCGACGCCCGTCTTGTGCATTCACGCTGCACCCCGCTAATACGAGCATCACCAACGGCAAAATAAGTAGGCATGGTTGAAAGATACGACTCATCGAAACCTCTTTTCTTTTTTGTAAATTACTTGCTCAAGTATGTCATTTATTTAATTGGTAAGGTGACAAAGGTGACAGCTTGAGCACCTAGATAACAGAGCAGCAGGTGGATAGACACCGCTGCCAGTCGGATAGCCTTCGCTCTCCATACGCATCAACAAACAAGTTCATATCCGAACCGTGTTACGACTTCCCTATCCAATTGCGGATTGATCAGCGCAAGTAGATCGGGGTCAAGTTTGCTGCGCCAGCGTTCCTCAAGATAGTAGGTTTGATAATCTTCGAACTGCTTTCCCGGCTCCGGCTTGGTCGACTGGGTTACATTCACAAAGTTAGGCTGCTTTTTTGGAATAGAATATTCGCTTGCAATGCCGGCAACGATAGCCTCCGGATTGCGAAGAAGGTCTTCGTAGCGCAGATTTCGGACACATGCACCCTGGTTCAAGCTGAGATAGGAGCGGTTCTTTTCATTCCACATCACGAGAGGATTGGGAAAGGCTTGTGCATAGTTCTCGCGTGCGACAGTAGGCCACTTCGACTGCAAAAAGGCAGCGAACGAATCTTCGCTCTGCCTCTGGTGATAGGGCCGGCGATACATCGACAGGAGCCATGCGTATGGATTCTTGGTAAGCGTGATGAAAAGTACGCCATCCATGTGCAATGCTTTCACTTGCGCTGGGGTGGGGGCCATTGCGTGTTTCCAGCCCAAATTCTGCCGATAGGTGGCCCAGAAATAGAGGTCCCGGATCCCCTCATAGTGACCACCCAACAGGCGGATCGTTCGCGGCACGCTGCCGGGTAAGAGTTCCGCATCCAGATTGAGTTCGATGAGCTTTGTGAGATAGCGTGTGCCGCTGTTTCGCTCACCGTAGATCTTGATCTTCCGCCGGTTCTTCATGCTCATTTGTCGCCATGACGAAATGCTTGATGCGCCAACTGATGTTATGCATCTACCCATACGGACGCAATAGATTGCGTCCCTACCTCTAACGACTATCTGCGTCACATGATCCACTAGACAAAAAATCGATAGAGAACCTCTCCTGCCCTCTCGGTAACAGCGTTCGACACCGTCTCATCGGTCAACAGCGCAGTCAATTGTGGGAGCAGCGCGCGGATCTGCTGCTCTTGTTCTGTCGGCTTCTCGCAAGAAAGCGAACGCAAAAAGGAGATTGTCTTTTCTTCAGTTGTAAATTTGCGCTTATAGCGAATGAGCCCCTCCTGATCCCAATCGCTCAGCCCAAAATCCAGATAGGTGCAGCCAAGCGTCTTAGCACAACGGATCCCCTCCCAGATTAAGAGATCGTTGGGGCGAGCAGAAAGATTGTCCAGCACCGATGCATTAAACTTGTAGAAGAACTTTTCCTTCCATCGCAGGAAGAAAGTGCCGCCAACAATTTCGTTGCGCTGGCGGGCGAGCAAGAGCATGCCCTGCTCTGTTTCCACGAAGTGCTCCCAGATACTCTCGAAGAAGCGATAGGGTTGGGCCAAAAGATGATACTTGTGCTTTCGCACTGCCAGATGCATCTCATAGAAGGTGCGTAACTCCTGCTTTGACTGTGCCGCGCAGACCTCAACATGGTTTTGCTGTGCCCTGCGAATCGCCTGTCGCGCCGAACCATGCAATCCTTGCCATAGACTATCCAACTCTGGGCGCAGGTCCAGACCATGCCACTTTGCGCGGTTGTAACATTCGAGGCGCGGGTCGCCCACCGGCAGTTCGTTATAAGCGCAACGCATGAAGAGCGGCGAGTCTTCTTTGAGCAAAGCCTCCAACAATCCATTCCACTGGGCCATATTGGTCGCCAGCGGGTCGCAAAAGTCTGAGAAAGGCAGGCTCACCAACCGCCTCCCTTTGAGATCCTGCACCGGGCAGTACGACACGCCGGCGATAGGTTGGCCGCCCTCGTCTAGCAGTACATAGGCGCAGACCGGCATCCCATAGGTTTCGTCCAATACACGCAGCCATCCGCTCGAATGGAAGACACTGCTATCCGTCGCAGCCACTAAGCTATCCCAGAGACGATGGCCGATAGGCTCGATCTGCACAATGTTCATAGAATCTCCCTGGCTCTTTTCAATCATCTGCCCACCTACTCGTTTGTTCGAGATCAGACAGGATCACCCTGTGCAGCAGCCGTCAGCGCCTTTGTATTTCCTGCAACGACAACCGCCTTTGCCATCCGCTGACGGCGATGAAAACGGTTGCTCATCTCTCGATAGAGATCCACAACGGTTGCACAGATTCGCTCAGCCTCACTCATGCGGCGAAGATAGCCGCCATTCAGGAGTTCGTAGCCAAGATAGCGCAGCAAAGCGCCCGCGCTGCTCTCGATGATCTCGATTTGGCGTGCGCTCAATTCCGACTGCCATGCATGAATGCGCGCAGGGTCGGGGCGAGAACCGACGAGCGTATGGCCCTGCGAAGCATAGGCCGGTACCTGGAAGCCAACGCCGCCGATCATATCTGCCCGGTAGTCAAGTTCCAGAAATTCAGTGACCTTCTGAAGCGTGCATGACGGCTCGGAGACTAGGTCCTCATAGCGAACGCGCATCACCCGCTCCGGCCCAAAATGCAATTCAGCGGCAAACCCATATGCCAGCCTTGAGACCCACCACTCAGCCGCTTTATCGACTCGATTTGGCCCCCAATCGAGCTTCATGACAGAGGCAGCGACGGCCCGGCCATCGCGCACCAAGTGCAGCAACTTCGCATCGGGATAAAGGTCAAAGAGGGTATTCGCGTACAACATATTCGCCGGCGTGTGATCTACCCATACGTCCGCCTGCGCCTTACCCACCCGGCGACCGTATTGCTCCACAATCCACAACACGAGATCGGCGTATGAGCCGCCCGGTGCGGCGCGCTCAAACTCGGCAACGTCGAGCTTGACACCGAAGACGTGAAAGCTCCAGTGTGCCTGAATCCTCTCCAACGCCAACTGCATATCAACCGTTCCCGACCTCTGGAGAGATTGAAGGTAGGCAACGGCGTTGAACTTTGCCTCTGGCGTCGCTAGACATTTGGGGTGGCTGCCAAGCATAGCCCCCAACAGCGTTGTGCCGCTACGACCGCAGCCACCAATAAAAACAGCTCTAGGTTTCATCTCTCGAAGCCCGGACTGAACGTAAGCTAAACGTGTTATCAAGCTGTTGTAGCAATTCGCAGCAAAGACAATCAATTTCTGGAGAGAGCCGAATATCCTGACCTCTGGAAACGGAGGCCTCATGTACCATACTGGCAATTCCCTCGCCAGGGAACTCGTGCCCAATAAACTGGTAAATCTGTTGCAGTGCCTCGACCGGACTGGCCGCCAATACCTCATACTTGCAGAGCATCACCCGCGGGTCACTGTCGAGTCGCCGTGAAAAAAAGAGACTGTTGCGTACATACCAATAGAGTGCAGAGGCATCGTGCGAGTTCATCTCCTCAGAAAAATGCTCGCGTACGATCTGCACCACACTTTCTGGAAGATGCTCTGGCCGCCAGTCGTTGGGTCTCTGCTCGACGATGACCCGCAGATCTTTGGCGGAGTGTCCCTCTCCCCACTTCTCCACATACGATGCGGCAACATCTTTGTACTGGCGATAGAGCCATATGGCTTTCGACCCCTCAAAGTAATCGAGTAATTCAGGGATATTTTGGCTCTCAACCAGAGGCTTCAGGATTACAATCGGGGCCAATTCCTGCTCAATGACCCTTTTTACACTATCGAGCGGGTTTAGGCGCAGCCGCTTTGGCTGATCCAACGACGATAGCCGGCTTGTCTCGGCAAATACCTTCGTATTGAGATCCTGTTCAAAGATCCGGGTCATCATCGTGGTGCCGGAACGTTGGCAGCCCACAATGAACAGAACGGTTTGTGCCAGGTGCTTACGTGGCCGCCTGCTCCACAGATAGGCTAATTTGGCAGTGCGGAGCGCCTGGCGAAAGGCTTTCTCTCGCATCACCGTGACAGTCGCACTCAGGTTGTCTGCCGGTTTAGCCATCTCTTATACCTCTTAAATTTAAATGCAGCGTTAACTCACTCACGTTACGCAAACAGTCGAGGTAGGGACGCAATATAGTGCGTCCCTACGGGCGAGTAGACGCGTAACATCAGTTACCTTACTCATCGATGTTCTGCGCCTGTACTCACATGACGTGATCGCGCCGGCCTACTTTGAGCCAAACGAGCCGTGTGCTGAATCGCTTTGGCAGATAATCCAACAGGGTGTCTCGCATCCATGCCCCTTCTTCCCCCAAAAACAAACGAGGCAGCAGATACACAAGCAAGAGCAACACCGCCGCGGTCACTGCGATTGTCGCAATCAACGTAAAAATTGCCGGTAGCGCCAAATTGCGTAGAACGCTTGCCAAGAACCACATCACAACTAAAGTCACCGCAGAGAGACGCAAGGCAGGCATGTGGGTTGCGGCATACGCCCTCCAAGAGAGTGCTGTCACCTCCAGCGTCAATTGGGACATCAAGACAAAGTTGCCGGTGAGTGCCAAAAACACGCCAACAGCCACACCCGCAAGCCCCCAGGGAAGGCCGATGAGCGAGCCCACCACCACCAGACCACCGTAAATCCCCTCGCGCCACGCTCGGTTATAGACGGCCCCTGTCGCTTGTGCCACCACAAGGTTCACCTTATTTGCCCTGAACAAAAGTCCCGCCGCCAAGATCTGAAAGGGAAATACCACTTCATGCCAGTTCGGACCCAGCAGCAACAAAACAAATTCAGGTGCAAGGATAATCAACGCCACACTGAGCGGCAGATAGGTCAGCGCGGTTACTGCCGTCGCTCGTTGATATGCCCGCGCCAACCGCGGCACGTCGTGTTGAAGTTTTGCCAGCGAAGGGAAGAGCACCTTACTCAGCACCGAACTGAACAGGTTTACGGGAAAGACCAACATCTGATATGCTCGACCGTAAACGCCGAGCGCCTCAATACCTAACCAGCGTCCCACGATGAGATTATCGGCCTGTCCACCAACCTGGTTGAGTCCACGCGCAACCGTGTGACCCCCTCCATAGTAGATAAGATCCCGAAATGCCTGTCGATCAAACTGGGGCCGGTGGGGGAATGGCTGTATCGCAATCACCCAGCAGGCCATGATCAGCGCTTGCGTCAAAGTTGCATAGATGAGTGCCCAAACGCCAAACCCTGCCAATGCCAGACCAATACCTACGATGCCATAACCTCCGAAATAGGAGACGACATCAATACCCGCAAAGCGCCGAAACCGGAGCTTGCGCTGCAAAAGCGCAGCAGGGACCATGACCACGCCTTGCAGAGGGAAACTCAACGCCACCACACGAACTACCGGAATTAGTTCGTCCCTTCGAAAGAAGCCGGCAATTTGTGGAGCCAACAGCGCAATAAGAGCCCCCACGGTGACGCCTGAAATGACGAAGACAGTACTGGCGGTGCGCAGGTGTGCTTCGGTAAGTTCCGACCGCTGGATCAGTGCCTTGTCTAAACCCAGTTGCGAGAGAATACCGGCAAAGCTCACAATCGTTAGCCCAGCGTTGGCGAGGCCAAAATCATCCTGACTAAGCAGACGTGCCAAGATCGCCAAAATGAGAATACGCAAGATCGCTTGAATGCCTGACGATAAAAACATCAGCGTGAAGTTGCCCAGCGTGCGGCGTCCTAATCCGTCCTTTTCATCTGGGTGTGCGCCGGGGCCTGTGGATAGCTGGTCAGACATGGCTGCCTCCACAAGACCCTCGCTGGGGCAATCTCATCGCACCCTGAGATTTCACAATTTCTTTCGCACATAAGACAAAAACGCTCATAAGGTTCTGCGCTCCAGAGGCAATTGCATCCTTTCCTCCACTGGAGTCGCTGCGCCAATATTGATGTTTTCCCTCTGCTGCCGGTCCAAGTTCGCCCGGTCGATTGTTTGCTGGAAGATTTCTGCCAGCCGGTCATTATTGGACGGCGAGAAGAGTTGCTCCACGACGCGCCGGTTGCGTGCGCCAAGTTGTGCGCGCAGTGCCTCTGAATCGCAGAGACGTACCAAGGCATCCGCGAGTTGCTCGGCATTGTTTTCATCCACCAAAATCTGGTCGATTGCCTCTGGTATCCCTGCATGCCGTGTGCTCACCACGGGTTTGCCAAAGGCCATTGCTTCAGCGATGACATTGGGAAAGCCCTCTTTGTTGCCCACTCGATCAGTGCGTGACGGCAAGCAAAAGATGTCACACTCGCGGTAAAGCGCACGCAGGGCAGCGCCACTCTGCACGCCAAAGAAGGCGATTTGCGATTCGACTCCAATCTCTTTGGCGAGTTTCCGGCAATCCACCTCCAATACGGAGGGATTTGCATCACCGACAACCCAAAGTTCAACGTCTTGGCGCTTCATCATCTGAAGCGCCTTAAAGAGAATCTCGTGCCCCTTCTTTTCGGCAAAGTAGCCAACGATCAGGATTTTGATCTTGGGCACATTCTTAAACTGCTCCAGTTCGACAATCTGACGTACGATATCAATGTGGTCTACGGGCACGCCAAAGCTCTCGACCAGCAAATGCTTGTTATAGTCGGTGATCGTCAACACACGGTCACACGCCTGAAGTGATTCGCGGAACATCTGCGGGTTTGGATTCTGGTGCAGTTCATAGGCCCGAATCGTCACAGTCAGGGGGATACCGGTGATCCGTTTGCAGTAATAGCCTGTAAAAAGCTTGTGATCACCAAAGTAGGCATAGATGATATCGACGCCACGCATTTTGCGGCTAAAGCCAACGGCAATGGCGAAGTCGGTGAGTGACCGGGTTCGTACTGCCGTCCGCAATAGTTCCAGGTAGAGGAGCGGCTGGCGCACAAAAAACCTAAGATGGACGAATAGCAATTGCCACCAACGTACAGGAATCAACTCCCACTCCGGCAAGGGCTGATAAAGCCCCTTCTGGTTATAGAGAGTAAAGATCCTGACTACATGGCCCTTATCGTACAAGGCCTTTATGTCGCGAAACACGAACTGGGGCAATCCGTATTTCATGCTGGTAACGAGAGCAATGTTCAAGGTTTCGTTCCCCTCTGCAACCAATCATCGTTCGACGCTTTGTTATTTGTCGCCATGTCGCTCGTCACTATAAAGAGCGGTATAGGTATGCTAATCCCTGGCGGATGCCCTTTTCATCGAAGTGAAACTTGGTCCATGCCATGCCATCCTGAAACCGCAAGAAAATCGTCTCGGTTGGATAGAGCGGCGAAAAGTGAGTAGCGAAGCAGGGCGTATAGCCAAGTTCTATGGCGAGTGGATAGACAATCTCCTCGATACGCCTCACTGTATCCGGTGCAAACTGTGACAAGTATTTCTGTTGGTTGCTGTCCACAATGCGTCGTTGGCCCGTCGCATCTCCAAGATTCTCAGACGGCAACGACATATTCACCATCGCGGGGAGATAGTCGATACCAACAAAGGCGCAGACAGCGCGTAGGGTTTCCTCTGGCGCTGAGAGCAACTTCTCAAAACGTATCTCGGCATAATCTTCACCCAATTGTTCGCCGACCTGGCGCGCAGCCTGGATATCATTGCGCCAAAGTTCGGCGGAAAGCAAGGAGTTCCTGCCCCAGACCTTCAGCATAGATAAACAGTAGTCACGCGGGTCACGTAGGATATGCAAGAACCGGGCTGCCGGAAATGCGCGTTTCAGTAGGGCCATGTGCGTCAGATAGCTAGGTGTCTTGTCACCCCAAAGAGCTGCATGCTCCAGCCCTTTAGGACCATAAAACTTTAGAATCACCTCGCATATGGATGCCCAGGAACTCAAATCGGCACTCTGTAGTTGTGCCTTGCTCAATATCTTGCCCATGCTTTTCATATTCCGATAGAAGGTGCTGCCAGCCAATTCCGCATAGAACTTCTCGAACCGGTGCCCACCATCTAGCCGAGGCTGAAGGCCATAGCGTTTGATGGCAGGAACAATGAAATGAGTCTCTGCCGGAGGGATACTCACGTCCAGGTGCTCATTGAGCAGTGTCCGCAAAAGTTTGGTGCCGCTGCGCGGACGCCCCACTATAAACAAAGGGCCACAGAATAAAGAGCTGCATAAGTCGTTAGCGCCCATTGCTTACTTTTCTCTTGCCAGGGGGGCGACCCCCTGGCGCTTGACCGCCTGCGTCTGTACTGTGTCAATGGCCTTGTGATAGACCGCCACCATCTGCCGAGCCAGGACAGGCCCCGACCATTCTGTATCGAGTTTGTGTTTGCCATTCAGGCCAAGTTGGCGGCTCAGTGCCTTGTCCTGTAACAGTTGCACAACCCGATCCGCCAAAGCCTCCACATCACCAGGAGGCACGAGAAAGCCGGTATGGCCCTCCTCAACCTGTGTGGGAAGACCGCCTACGCTTGTGGCGACGACCGGTTTAGCATGGGTATAGGCGACAGGGATTACGCCGCTCTGTGTTGCCTCGATATAAGGCAACACAATCACACTCGCCCGCGAAAAGAGATCGGCTCGCTGCTCATTGGAAATCCAGTCGTTATAGACAATAAAGTTAGCAGGATTGACCATCATGCGGCGATAGGGCGAGAGATCATCACCCTGACCGGCAATGACAATCTTTGCGCCAGGCACCCGCGCCGTGATCAGTGGTTCTGCCTCAATGAGATGCGCCAGCCCCTTGTAGGCCCAAATGCGTCCAAAAAAGAGAACCAGCTTCTCCTCGCTCTCGACCTCTTGCACAGCGTCCGGGTCGCCCAAAGCGATCAGTGGCATCACATCAATGTTTATTTGCGGAATTCCTAACTCTTTGACGATCATCTCTTTCATCTGTTCATTGTGGGCGATCACCCGGTGGGCCTGTCGATAGGCAAAGTCCATCAGGGGTTGTGGCGTGCGCCGTGAACTCTTGTCGCCGATGTGCTGCCGCGGGTCATGAATAGAGATCACCAACGGGTATTTCCGGCGCAGATAGGGCAGCACAAGACCAAAATAGAGATGTCCCTTTTGAAGGTGAACGACATCGGGATTGAACTGGTCGATGCGTTTGAGCAGCGTACGGGCCAGGGTGATCTGATGCCAGGGTTGCCGCAGCCGGGGCTTGTCAAAAGGCTGAAAGTCCACTGCCGGACTCAGCCACTTTATACAAGGCTCTGCCTGGTCTCGCGGCAGCATGAGACAGACATCACTCTCAAGCGCGAGCGCGTTGGCAATATAAACGCAGAGTTCCGCTGAGTTAAACGCGATCTGGAGAACTCGCATCATCGTTCTCATTCCTCGCCATGCGCTCCATGGCGACAATCAGCCCTGCGACTAAGCAGATTGTGAGCACCTGACCAGCGTCATGAAACAGCGCAACCTGCATATGGGCTATCCACCCTAGCAGTGCGGCTGTAAGCCCAAGAGCAAGCGGGGATAAATAGGGATCGTTCACCTGTATCACACGCCAGCCCCGCTGCAGCGTGTCGAGCAAAAACCAAATAAACGCAATCAAGGCACCAAGACCCGACTCTGCCCAGATTAACAGAAACTTGTTATGCACAACCCGGATCCAGGTCATCGTATATTCCGAAGTTACATAGACGGGTAGTACGGTAATATAGTTATTAGCTCCTACGCCTAGAAATGGATGGTCACGGATAATCTGAAGCGCCATGCGGAGGAGTGGCAAGCGCGACTCCACAGAACCACCGTCATCACCGAAGAGGCGATCCATAATATAGGGCCACATCGGTATAATTGCCGCAGTCCCCACGATCCCCACTACAAAAGGAACATAGAGCGGCATCCAGCCCCGGCTCAAAGCCACCACGCTAATCAGCGTTACGGCAATAGCAAAGGCGATCCACCCGCCTCGCGAGAAGGTAAAGACGAGACCTGCCAGCGCCATCATTGTCGCACCCATGCCAACCAGTTTGAGCCAGAAAGATGCAGGAGTGAGCATCATGCCAAATGTCAGGGAGAGCCACATCACAAGAAAGGCAGCCGACTGGTTAGGGCCGCCCACGGTTCCGCTGAGCCGTCCCCAGGGGTCGGGTTCAGCTGAAAGGAGGACGATATCAAGCTTACCGCCTGTCGCCTTCAGCCCAATCATAATTAATCCCTGCAATCCAAGCCCCAGCACAAGGACTGTCACAACAAACATCAGTTGCTGACGATTCCCCACTGCATATATTATGTAGATGTACAAGAACAGACCCTGTACGATCATGTTGATTTCAAACGAGGCCAGCAGCCAGTTTTTTGCAACGATGAGCGAGGCAAATGTGAATACCAAATAGGTGACCAGTGGCTTGCCGTGAGCAAGCCACGAGCGGAAGTGTATTTCTGTACTCCCTGTTAGGTGTTCTAAGATCCACCAAGCATATAGTGCGACCAGGGATAGCGTGACGACTGAAACATCAAGACCGGGTATTGCGCTGACAGAGACGACCGTCTCGTCATAGAAGAGGTGGATATCGATCCCAAGACACATATCCACCAGCAACGCGACAATGAGCAGCCGCCGGAGACCTCCGAGGAGATGAGAGGCAATGATCAGCCCAAAAGGTGCGATCACAATAAGACCGAGGAGCACCGCATCGACGAAGGGCAATGATTCGGTGGCGAGTACGTAGAAACCAATGAGCAAACCGCTCGACGCGGCGGCTGTAAAAATCAGGATATTCAGCCAGATTCCCGATGCAGGAAACCTGTGGGCCGGAAATTGATAGAGCCGATGAAGTGGGTTAGTAGGTGCGGTATCTCTAAGCATAGGTCATTGTTAGCTGCTTGTGCTTACGAAGGCAGTCCCGGTTTGTGTCACGATGGCGCTTGCGTCTGTTCAAAGGCCGATTCCCGGCTTGCATTGAGAATCGAAGTCATGGATGACAGCAGCTACATATTCGATCATTCCAGGGGTAAGCTCTGGATACATGGGCAAAGACAAAATCTGTTTTGCATATTGCTCCGTCACCGGAAAAGTTCCCGGCTCGTAGCCTAGATGGCTATAGGCGGGTTGCAGATGCACAGGGATTGGATAGTGGATGCCCGTCATGATATGGTGCTTGCTCAAATGCGCTTGCAGTTTGTCGCGCTGATCCGAGCGCACCACATAAAGATGATAGACAGGCTCACATGCTGCCGTCGCGACAGGCAGGCTCAACCCACTCCCAGCCAAAAGCGCACCATAGGCTCTTGCATGTTGGCAGCGCGCCTGGTTCCACTCATCCAAATAGCGCAATTTGACGCGGAGTACAGCAGCTTGCAAGGTGTCGAGTCGCCGGTTGTAGCCCAGCATGTCGTGATGATACTTGCGGCTCTGCCCATAGTTGCGCAGCATCCTTGCGATATGAGCCACCTGTGCATCGTTAGTAACGATCATGCCGCCATCCCCATAGGCACCCAGATTCTTGGCAGGATAAAAGCTAAAGGCCGCAGCATCGCCCAATGTGCCCACGCGCTGCCCCCGATAGCGAGCGCCATGTGCCTGGCACGCATCCTCAATGACAACCAAATTGTGCTTCCGGGCCACTTCCCGCAAACTCTTCATCTCTGCCGGCTGCCCATATAGATGCACAGGAATAATGGCCCTGGTGCGCTCGGTAATTGCGGCTTCCACTTGGCTCACATCGAGGGTGTAGGTTGTGGGGTCAATATCGACCACCCGTGGCATTGCGCCGACCATGGAGATCGCCAAAACTGTGGCAATAAACGTGTTGTCCACCGTGATCACTTCGTCTCCAGGCCCAATCTCGCAGGCGCGCAGGATGAGTTCCAGAGCTGATGTGCCGGAATCGACACCGACGGCGTATTCCGCCCCACAGTAGGCAGCAAATTCTTGCTCAAAGAGTTCTACATCATGCCCAAGGATCAGGTCTGCCGTGGCTAATACCTGCTCCATCGCCTCGTTTACCTCACGCCGCAATTCCGCATACTGCCCGACGAGATCGACCAGCGGCACATCCAAAAGCGCAAAGCCAACACTCATAGTCCCCTCCCTACAAATTTCTTCTACCACCGCAATTCCAGAGTAGGCCACCATGTCCTGCACAAGGAACAGGGTGATGGCCCCTACCTCATCCTTTTAAGCTATCTCTACCGGAGCGCCTTTGTTCGCAATGGATTGGTCAATAGCCGTCATGATTTTTACGACCATAAGCCCTTCTTGGCCCGAAGTAAGCGGGAGCGTGCCTTGCTCCATGCACTCAATGAAGTGGCTACATTGGTTCTTCAGAGGCTCACTGACCTCAATCTTTGGGCTAATGATGTCGCCGTCGCGCATATGAAAGTGATACTCGCCATAGCTTGCCATCTCTGGCGACGAGGGTGTCACCCCGCGCTCATAGACGCGCACCTGTTCGGCGGTATTTACATCGTTAAAGACAATACGAGAGTCGCTGCCGACGACCACCACCTCACGTACCTTGTTGGGGTCGGCCCAACTGACATGCATATGGCCGACCACGCCATTTGGATAACCAACGGAAACAAAGCCTACATCCGCACGCCCATTGCCCAGCACCCGTAAACCGATGGCGCTCACCCATGCCGGATAGCTGTCGAGTAAATAGTTAAAAATGGAAATATCGTGCGCCGCCAGATCCCACAAGGCATTTACATCGCGGCGAATTGGGCCAAGATTGGTACGCCGGGCATAAAGATAGTAGAGCCGCCCACATTTGCCCTGTGCGATATGTTCCCTGACTTTGCGGACGCCGGGATTGAAGAGAAAGACGTGACCCACCATCAGCACGAGTTTGTACGAATCAGCCACTTCCACCAACTCCTGGGCATGGGCGACGGATGTCGTCATCGGCTTCTCAATCAAGATATGCTTGCCTGCCTCCAGACAGCGCCGGGCAATGTCATGGTGGGTTGTGGCTTCAGTACAGACAACAACAGCATCGACATCAGGTGATTGGAGCGCCTCATCGACGCTCGTTGTCAGCGTGACGCCGGGGAGATGGCGTCCAACCTCTTGCAGCCGCTGTTCGCGCAGATCACACGCAACGGCGATGCGGGTGGAGGGCAACTCGTTGAAGACCCGCAGATAATTGACGCCCCAATATCCACAGCCGAGGACGGCTATCCCCCGTGGGCGGGCTGTCGTTACCTCCGTTAAGGGACTAGTGGCGATTGCGTTCATTCGGCTCCCCTCCCACTTAGAACCGCGGGAATGGTCATCAGAAGCAACTTCAGATCCAACCAAAACGATTGGTTGCTGATATATTCGATATCCAGGCGCACCATATCTTCAAAGCTGATGAGGCCGCGACCCTCTACCTGCCAGAGTCCTGTAAGCCCTGGCAGAGTCGCCAGGCGTTCGTGATGCCAAGCTTCCCAATACTCGTGTACTTCATACTCCGGCACTGGACGAGGACCGACCAGGCTCATTTCACCACGGAGCACGTTGAAAAGCTGTGGCAACTCGTCTAGGCTCGTCCGGCGCAATACCCTGCCCACGCGCGTGATGCGGGGATCATCCTGTATTTTGACCCTCGCGCCAGAAGCGTTCTGCTCTGGAAGCATGCCATGCACAAACATCTTGATATGCGCCTTGTGCAACGATTCATCAGCATCGCGCACCATCGAGCGAAACTTCAACACACGAAATGTTTGCACTTCCCAAACCGTACGCCCGTCCATGCTCTTGCGTTTGGTTCCAATTCGCTCCTGCCGAAAGAAAACAGGCCCTGGAGTATCTAGCTTGATGGCAAGCGCAATGAGGAGAAAAAGCGGTGCCAATGGGAATAGAGCAAGCACAGTCATAAAGAGATCCAAAGCTCGCTTTAAGCGGTAGTAGCGAACTTTGTCTTGACCTCCTGCGAGTGAAGCCGTCGTTGCAGACCAATGCCATCCTGTGTAACATTCCATCTCGACATCTCCATCCCCATGACTTTGCAACAATCTCCGATTATTTTGCCGAAGTGCTCTGTGTAGCGTAGCGATGAAAGTAGGTATCGACACGATCAGCTCGATTCACAACAATCCCCATTAAGTTAGCACCCACAGCA
The DNA here is from genome assembly GCA_020846635.1 of Caldilineaceae bacterium. Lineage (GTDB taxonomy): Bacteria > Chloroflexota > Anaerolineae > Caldilineales > Caldilineaceae > QEUY01. The sequence goes on along the minus strand of JADLDO010000028.1, from coordinate 1,108,897 downwards.
TTCAACTGTGACTGCGCCGCACGCACAGCCTCCTGATATGCCTGCGCTTGACCCACGACAAGAAGGACACCGGCAACCAGGGGTGAAATCACAACGGCATCGCTTACTGCCAACAACGCAGGACTATCGAACAAGACAAAGTCCGACTCTTGTCGAAGTTGCGCCAGAAAGCTCTCAACAAGTGGGGAATCAAGCATCTCACCGGGGTTATCTACTCTGGGACCACTCGTAATCACTTGCAGACCGGGGATGCCGGTTTGTTGCAGCGCATCTTGCAGCGTGCCCTCCTGTCGCAAGATCGTGGTGAGTCCAACATCGGTCGATAAGCCAAAGAACGTATGCATCGTTGGCAGCCTTAGGTCAGCATCCACGACAATGACTTTGCGCTTTGCTTGCGCCAGTGCAAGCGCAAGATTCGCCACGACCGTCGATTTGCCTTCACCAGGTAGCGCGCTGGTCACGAGCAGGGTGTGAGGCAAGGGCGTGTGATCGAAATAGATCGTGGTGCGCAAGAAGCGAAAAGCTTCGCTCTGAAGTGTGTTGCCATAGCGAACCAACGGTTGAGCATTCTTTACAACCGGAATCTCGACCAGTGTCGGCAGTTCTGTCGTGGCTTCGATTTGTTCTCTGGTATAGAGCGTGCTATCGACATACTCATATAGAAAAGCCAAAGCAATCGCGGCAATCACGCCCAACACGAAACCCAGCACAATGTTAATCTCACGCCAATAGATCGTCGGCAAGACTCCCATCCACGTCGGTACACTGGGAACGCCTGCCGGGGAGAAGAGAGAGACCCGCCGGTCTCGCCCCGCTTTGGTGGCAAGAGTCTGTTTGATCAGAATCGTTGAAAGGCTTGTAGCTATCTCAGCAGCAGTTTGAGGGTTGGAGTCTATCGCCGAGATGTTCATCAATTCAGTCTGGGCAATCGACTCTGCACTGACCACATCCTTTAAGTCTTTGGCGGGAACACCCGTATACGCCTCCAGTTCACGCAAGACCGGCCCGCTGGTCGACAGCACAACATAGGTATTGATAAGCCGGTCCGCCAACTGAATCTCGCCGGTTGTTCCGTCGCTACTCACATCTGTCGTTGGAACCCAGATTGTCGTGGATGCCTTGTACCGAGGGGTCATTGAATAGGAAACAAAGGCGGAAGTGATTGTCGCAACCAGCACAGTAAAGATAATGACCCATATACGACGTCGCAGAATCGCCAGGTAAAACTTCAGTTCCATAGGTTAATACTCCAGACTAGCTATGCGAGAATTCCAGTTCAATTCCACCTTACAAGGTGAAAAGGCGCATAGATAATAGACATACTTCCGAAACGGATCGCATGTGCTCTTGCCCCACTCAAAACAGCAGCGTGCCGCGCCAACCGAAGGCGCAACGACGAGTTACCACCGTCTTTGAGGAAGTGTTTTCTATTCAGTCAGGCAGGACCCATTCAGCCAAACAACCCGGAGCAGAAAGTAGCCTCCAAAATTGAACAGAACAGACTTACCACAACCTACATAGTCTCCGCGTGAGACTCTTTATAAAGCTTTTTGGAACATACAGGCGAGGGAAGGAAAGCCCGCCGTGGCAGTGATGATGACACCCACCAAAGAAAATTCTCGGGAGAGAAATCAGAACGACAAATCAAGCCACAGCATTAAGCTAAGTGACAGAGTATCGGAGGTATGGAGAGGTGACTATGGGCTTACGAGGTCTTAAAGAGATTGCCTGTGCTGGGAGTTTGTTCGACAGGCGGAAGGTGTTTTCCCTTTATGGCTCGTGTATGAAGCAGTTGCTTGGCAGCAGGGTGTAGATGGGCGTCGTTGTATGGGGATATGCGGCGGCGTAGTTCGATGTGCCAATGCGGCTGTTTTACCTCTTCCATGCGTATCTGGCTATTATTGGCTAGATTTGTGGACCTTCATGAATGCAGGAATCCTTTGTCTACAACTCACAGTCGATAAAAACCAACCTCAACAGTATACGGTCAAAATAGGGCGCTGTCAATAGATTTTTTTGCTGTATCCTTTTTTGTATACTTTCTTTTGCCTTACTTTCGATAGCCTGGACTCACTATCCTTTAACATACATCGGAACGTACACGAGGAATTTGCACGAGGAATTTACAGGGGTATAGGAGCTTCGCCTCGTGCGCGATAGCCATAGTGGCGCGCCAAACTTCCTGCGAGCAACCAAAAAATCCGGCGGTCGCGATTCGGTAGGTGACGAGTCCACTCTGTGTCCTTCCGCAGCGCAATTTGACCAGCCATACGCACATGGTTGCCGCCGACAACATGGCCAATTTGCATCATGTTACCAGTGGTGAGGAGCGCCGCCACCGGACTGAGATCCTCACCCACCAGCCCCCCAATCTCTTGCAGCATCACATCCGGCTTCTCGACGAATCGCTCGTACAGGATACATCTTGCTTTCTCCGCACCAGCTTGCCTTGCCACCCATTCGCTCTTCAGATTGGTAAACATCCACTCTTGGCTCGTACGCAGGGCAGAAACCGCTGCGGAATCATGTGGAATTCCCCCCTCTATGTTTTTTATGCGCGGTCTCTTCTTTGACCAGACAATACCTCGTCCGTCACGGACGAGATGGATTAGACGGAGATCAAGCGCACCTGTGCATAGCAAGGCATAATTACGCATCGGAGATTTCGAGGAGTCAACGATTACTCCTTTGCCACTCACATCACGAATCGCCTCATAGAGCGCTGCTGTCATCTGAGCATATCGGCAGAATCTCTCCGTATGCAGCCTGCTAGCCACCAAGACCCGGAGCCATGCTACATCCGACCGTTCATAGAGGTCTTGCAATCTGATATAGAGACCGAGTTCCTCCGCCCCAACCCTCTCTGTCCAGCGCACGTATACCTCGCGCCAGTATGGACAGAGATAAACCGGCGCGCCGCAGGCGCACCTCCGGCTCTCGTCCCGACTCCATCCGAAACGAGGCAATTTGTGGAGTTCACCGACGGCCTCAATATTCGGGTGGTTGCCGAGAGCAATACTCACAATCGTAGAACCGCTGTGACCAACGCCCATAATACCGACCACAATAACTTTGTGCATAGACACTCCTTCGCCATGAAATCAAGAAGCATCATCCGCGATGCTCAATCATCAGCCACGACCAAAGGGAGCCGGAGTTCCGTTTCCTCCCGTATCGTGGATAGCTGGCCCAAATGCTCGATGAGCGCATGGACCGGCTGACCCACGAAAGCCTCTAGTTCCACTGCCTGCCAGACGCGCCGCAGATCGTCCCTCAATTCCGGGTTGGCTTGCGCGGCAAGTTCGGCAACCAGGGCGTTTGCATGATCGACAACTTCCTGGTCAACAATCTGCTCGCCATCCCCATTCAGCGCGGACATCGCATAAGGGATTCCTGTCTCCAGAGTTGCCTTCAACATACTTCGAAATTCAGCATCCTGGAAGGCGATGTACGCCACTTGGGGTGAATGGCGATAGTAGAGGGCGGTAATCTCCTGACCAAAAGCGGAGGTCGCAAAGAGTTCATCGCGCACACGATAGAGCGTGTCGAGGGCAGAGACGGCAGCGGGCTGTTGAAGCGCCTCGCCAGCCGCGGCCCCGGCATCCACATCAGTATCCTGATCGGGGGCTAGGTCAGCGCTCAAGTCGCCCAGGATGCAGCCACAGCGAGCAGAAGCGGGACTCTCGACAGCAGCAGGTGGTTCCAGCGCTTCTTCGAGCGCCAAGCGTGCATTGACCCGTCCATAGCCATAGCGCCGGTCAAACCCTGGTCTGCCCAGGTCGAGGGCGCTGTCACGCAGGATTTGGCGGATCTCGCTGTTGGTCAGATCGGGGTTCTCTGAACGCAGCAGTCCCACAATGCCGGAAATGATTGCGGAGGCATAGGAAGTGCCGGAGCCACGCCTGATCCCGCCGAGGATATCGGTCACCAATATATTCGCGCCAGGCGCAGCCACATCTACCTCTGGCCCAAATGATGAGAAATCGGCAAACTGGTCATTGCGGTTGACTGCGGAGACGGCGATGACGGGGTCGAAGCGCGCCGGATAGACAACAAAATCGACCAAATTTCCCGCCGCCGCGACCATAACAACGTCGCGCGCATAGGCGTAATTGACCACGTCGGCCCACAGTTCCGAACACTGCCCGCCCAGGCTCATGTTGATGACATCCACAGGCAGTGTGGCGGCATAGTAAATGGCCTGTGCAACTTCCACGCTGGCAAGATGGATGACCGACGTGCCGACACGCAGCGGCAGCAGCTGGCATCCCCAACACATGCCGGCAATCCCCACGCCATTGTTGGAGTTGGCGGCGATGACACCCGCCACGCGCGTCCCATGATTGGTCGTATCCTGCGGGACAAGATCGTTCTCCACAAAGTCGTAGCCAAGTTCCGTAAGCACCTTGCCTTGCAGATCTGGATGCTCCGGGTTGATGCCTGTATCAACGATGGCAATGACGGTCGATGCGCTGCCTGTCTCCAGCTCCCACGCGCTGGGCGCATTGACATCGGCCCCTGCGCTGCCGCCGCTTTGACCTGTGTTATATAGATTGTCCTGTTCGCTGAAATAGGGGTCGTTTGGAGAGACAGGCCCCGCTGCTACCGCCGCTTCCGGCGGATCATCCTCTGTGGGCAGCGGCTCACGCAGCGTCAGATAGATGCTTGGCTCGGCATACTGCACATGCGGGTCGCTTGCATAGGCCGCTGCCATCTGCCAAATGTCTGTGTCTGGCGGCACTGCCAAAATAAAGATACGATCCAACCCCTGTTGCTTCGCTGTCTCATCAGTGGCAGCAATTGCGAGCGCGCTGCTGACCTCAGTAACTTCGTATTGGCTGTTCAGACTGTTGAGCGAGTCAATGGCATGGAAGGCCGCCGCCCCTTGCTCTGCTTGTGGGCCACTTTCCTGCGATGAGAGAGCCGTTGGCAGCAGTTTGACCACCAACTTCCCCTGGACATAGCCGGGCGCAACCACATCCTGAGCAGCCTGTACCGGCGTGTCCGGCACAGTTGCCGCAAGCGCCGAAGTGGAAGCCACGGTGAAGGGGCCTAAAGCAACGATGAAGGCAACCAGAACAGAAAGAAGCGCGCGCACCCAGAGCATGAGGTTACTCCGTTTCACTCTTATCCTACCAACGGGGATTGTTGGTCTACGACGACGCCTGCAAGGGGATGGGAGATGCACAAGGGAAATCTGTGTGAGACAAACCCATTGTACGCCAGCATGTCAAGTAGTCAACTGAGTTATTTACGAGTTGTCGCGACAAGCACCAAGAAACAGCGAGATGAGCAAACAACAGGGAATCGTCAGAAGGACAAAGGCGAACCGTATATAAGCTGCCGTTTTGGTCAAAAGAACAGAGAGATACACCAGAGAGCTCCAGCCTGGATTTCAGGAATTGAAACAGAGGGCAAAATTGCATGCCTGTTTAATGTGATACGTCGGGAAATCAGTAGGTAGGTCGTAACAGATGTGTCGCGCCAACATTCAACAGTGGGAAAGATAGGCCAATGACTCGAGGAAACAGCGAGTACACCCGACAGAGCAGGCGTATGGTTGCTTGATTTTTCTAGCTGCCACCCAAAGCCGCCACGGTTAAAAGGTTTGTCAGGGTTTATTACCTCAAAAGCTTGAATATTGACAATGAAACGCGTCGTCATCTATAGTGTCACCCAGAATAAGTTGTTATGGCATAAGTTGTTACGGCGTTGTCTTTTTCTTTCACCCTCTGCTGCCATCTCCGTTCCCTCTGTGACACGCTGACCTTCCCCCATGTACGTTTCGGGTACAGTCTCCCGATTGAGCGGCATTCCCAACCATTCCGCGCACTGCAGCCTGGTTTGCCACCATCATTCTGTTCGTGTCAGATCGAACAGCAATTTGATATGCCAACACAGGAGTGTTTGCGGAAATTTATGTTAACCAGGAAAAGCGAATGTCCGACGTTGTGATTCATGCCGAAAACCTCGGCAAAAAATATACCATCGGTCACCAAACGCAGCAGCGCGACTATACAGCCTTGCGCGATGTGCTGGTGGACAATGCCCGCGGCATTTGGAACAAGACGCGCGATCTTGTGCAGGGGAAGCCCGTCCTCTATGGGGATACCCACGAAGAATTCTGGGCGCTGCAAGGGATCAACTTTGCCGTTCGCCAGGGTGACGCGGTAGGCCTGATTGGGCGCAATGGCGCAGGCAAGAGCACATTGCTGAAGATCCTGAGCCGCATCACCGAACCGTCAGTGGGCCGCGTGACGATCAAAGGGCGGGTCGCGAGCCTGTTGGAAGTCGGGACAGGCTTTCATCCCGAACTCAGCGGGCGTGAAAATATCTACCTGAACGGAGCCATCCTGGGCATGACGCGCAGGGAGATCAAGCGCAAATTTGATGAAATTGTCGCCTTTGCCGAGGTGGACAAGTATCTGGACACACCTGTCAAACGCTATTCCAGCGGCATGTATGTGCGCCTTGCCTTTGCGGTCGCCGCGCATCTCGAACCTGAAATCCTGGTGGTAGACGAGGTGTTGGCGGTGGGGGATGCAGAATTTCAGAAGCGATGCCTCGGCAAGATGGAAGATGTTGCCAGCGAGGGACGCACAGTCTTGTTTGTAAGTCACAACATGGGGGCGATTGCCACCCTCTGTGACCGGGCCATTCTGCTCAAACAAGGCCAAATTGAGAAAGTGGGCATGACGGATGATGTGATTGACTACTACCAGCAAAACGTTGCCGGCAAAGAGGGCACAGCGCTCTCCGAACGGCTGGACCGGCGGGGAGAAGGCGAAGTCAGATTTACCCAAGTCGAGTTCTTTGACGCAGAGGGAAAAGCGGTGAGTACCGCAATCTCCGGGCAGCCGCTCACGATTGCGCTTGACTATGAAGCAGAGCGGGATTTCACCTATCTGGACTTTGCTGTTGGCTTTCGCACTCCCGCAGGATCACCCCTGATCCTCTGTAGAGCCTCGCATCATGTGGGCGCATTTAACATTCCCCAGGGGTCAGGCAAGGTCTTTTGCCATATCGATGACCTTCCATTAGCAGACGGAAACTATTATCTCAATGTCTCTGTGCAACAGAACAAAGTCATCTTTGATTGGATTGAGAGAGCTGCGCTTATCAATGTAATTACACTCGATTTTTATCGCAACGGTTCAACACCAGACAAGGGCCACAGTCCAATTCTGCTCAGAACAGAGTGGAATGTTGCCCCGACGGCACAACGATCATCCGATACTCAACCCATCGAGCAATTCAGCCGCCCCACCATTGCTTGACCACGGAGAAACTGTCCGGTTGGCGCTCAACTTGTAGCGATACATTGTTGCATACGTCGCTTCCCTAGAATCGCGGAGATGTAAGCCGCACACCCGGCGACCTAATGCCATGAATACGATTCGTCCGATAGCACGTGCCATTCTACCCTATCAATTTCGGGTATCTGTAGCCAATATCAGAAATGAACTCGAAACCCTCTACCGCCCTGTTGCTTTCTGGCAAGCCTTTGCCGACTTTCGAAAGCTGCGCTCTTTTGAGGATGTGGATCAACGACTGCTGGAAAGATTAACATTTGGTTGGGGCAACCGGTACTCTGCCCATACAGAGTACATGGCGGCTTATCTTCGTCACGCCAGCCAAAGCAAGGGGCCGATCCTGGAATGTGGCTCTGGCCTTTCCACACTCTTGCTTGGCGTCGTTGCGGCTCACAAAGGCAGCCAGGTTTGGTCGCTTGAACATGATCAGACCTGGGGCGATAGAGTCCAAAAGCTGCTGCACCGCTGGCGGCTCGAATCCGTCAAGCTCAACGTCGACAAATTACAGCGATACTGGGGCTTCGATTGGTATCGCATCCCCGATGCTCAGTTGCCACAAAAGTTCTCACTTGTCGTTTGCGATGGCCCGCCAGGCGAAACGTTTGGGGGTCGCTATGGGCTGATCCCCATGATGGCAAAGTATTTGGGGCCGAATACTACGATTCTGCTCGATGATTATGAACGGGCAGGAGAGCAAACCATCGTGGAAAATTGGCAGAAGCAAATCCCCTGCCAGGTCGAGGCCTATGGCGACAAGCGCAAGTATTCCGTGATTACCATCGCAGAATAACAAGCCTAGCCTACGCAGGGCTTCTCAAGAGTCGGGGCATTGATGCCTTGATCTTGAGAAGCCCTGACTATGCCATAACGAGGGCGGTTTCGAGGCTAGAGGTTGGAAACGGCAACAGCCAGCTTCACCTTAGGCCGGGCCATGACATGGCGCACAGAACAGCCCACTCCGAACGAATCGCCTGGAACTGTTGCATTCTTCACAGTTGGTAGATAGCGAGCTAAGTCCGCTAGAAAGGGCTTGTCGTTGATCTGTTGCGCCAAAGATTCGGTAGGGCCTCGTGCGCGCAATGAATGCATCCCGACAACCTCCCATTTTGCATTAAAAATGGGTGCGCCGCTTGCCCCCGGCTTGCCGATTTGATCATCCTCCACATAAGCCAGATACTTATACTCAGGCTTGATATCGATCAGCGGTGTTGCATAGCCAACCTGGAGCGGTTTCAATCGCTCGTGCATCAGCAGGAAGAGCGGATCGCCCACATGCAGCGTGCTTTCGTCGGCAACTTTGAGCCAGCCGCGCCTGGCACCTGTCTCCGGCAGCAAGTCTGTGCCCGGTGAGCCATCAACTAATAGAAGCAGATATTGGAGACTTTCATCCTCATCAATCAGCCAATAATCCGCCAATTTATAGGCGGTACCCTCCTGCGGTGTTACGCCATCTGGACCAAAGAAATAGTCAAAATTCAAGCGGACTGGCTGGCTCTCTAGAGATGTTTTGGAGAAGTCAAATACATAACGAACCGTTAAGACCAACCGGGGCCCAATGAGGAACCCCGTTGCGCCTCCATCTCGTAGCGCAATACGACACACAGCCCGCGCCGCCTTCTGCATCCCCAAAGACCAATTGAGAACCTGCTCCGGCTGCACCAGATTCAATGCGTTTTTCGAGCGCAATGTGCCTGGTGGGGGGCTGGTCAGCGGAACAAATGGGCCTTCCTCCTCGGTTCTGTTCTCGGTTCGCCAAAGAATGAGCTGGGATTCAAAGCGTTTGAGTTCGGCGTTTGTTTGGTTTGCGGCGCGCGCTTTGGTCACCAATGTCTCGACAGCATCACGCGCTTCGGCCCAGACAATCAAATTAAAAACAACCTCAATATAGGTGTCGGCCCCGGCAATCGCGTCGAGATTCTCGTCTAGCTCAGTCCGCACCACAGGCGCGAGCGCCTGGCGGGTGGGAAAGGCGCTGACCAATGCATCCTGCAATTGCCGGAAGAGCTTCCCCGGTAGCTTCACTGATTCTCCTCCCTATGCAGTGATTCAGGGCGAATGAAGGATTTATTGTGTAATCACGGCCAGCACGCCGCGCTGGTCGAGCAAGCCGACAATCTTATGCATGGGAATCCCTTCATTATAGCTGGGCTTAAAAGCAGGGTCGCCGCTGTGATGCAGCGCCACAAGTTCCCAGTTGGCATCCAAACAGGGGGAGCCGGACGAGCCGTTTTCAGTATCGTTAAGATAGGTAAGGCGTGTACTGTCCTCATTGAACGAGCGAAAGGTATTGACCGTGAGCTTGAGCGGGTTGCCTTTGGGATGCTGCATGATATAGAGAACCTTATTGGCGCTGAAGTCTTGCGTCTCGTCCAAAGCAGGCAGTGGAATATGCCCGCGCACCGCGTCAAACCCTGGCAGCGTCACCTTGCCCAACGCATCTTCAGCGGGTTTTCCATCGACGCGCAGGATGGCATAGTCCAACTCATCGGGTTTGGGAGTGGCGCTTTTCGGTTCGGCCTCCATATCGACTTTGCTGTAGGGAGTGCTGTCGATGAGCCACTCCGCGGCGACACGATGCGTCGTACCGGGGTTGAGTGTCGTGCCATCGTCGAGCAACTTATAGTCAAAGAGCAGCGTAATATCCGCGGGCGTATATCCGCCGTTTCCCTGGATCACTTTCTCCACCACATGGTAATTGGTCATAACCGCGCTGGGGCCGATCAGAAAGCCGGTGCCCTGGGCTTTGCCTTTAATATCGACACGGCATACGCGCCCCTCTGTCGATGCGACCCTGCGGCGAAAATTTGCCACATCAAAGACAATGTTCTCCGTGGTCAGCATCTTCTCAAGCGACTCGGTCACGGGGGCGGTACCTAACTGTTGGGCGACTGCGAAAAATTCTGTGTTGTCGGGTCGATTGCGGCGCGCAGCCTCGACCAACTCAGCGGTTCGGTTATAAGCTTCCGTAAACTGGAGTACCTCAAAGATCACAAATGGCAGCGCCTGCGGGGCAGAAATTTCGGCCAGCGCCAACCCCATCTCCTGCTGCAAAAAGACTTGCAGGAAATTATAGGTGGGAAAGGCTTCGGCAAGGGCATTGCTCAATTGTTTCCATTGTGCGCCGGTCAAGTTGCTCATTGTCTACTGTTTCTCCTGGTCTACGGAATAGGAAGGCAGCGATAGCGTATGAAACGATCCGGGAAATGGCGTGGCAAGCAAATCTATCCACTCTCCTCTACGCCACCCTCTTGCCTCAAATCAATAATCAAAGGCGCGGCGGGAGAGTGAACCTCCGACCAGGGGAGCAGAGCTGCATCACCGGCATGAGGCCGGCAGCGGTAGCCGGCGCGGAATGGATTCGATGCAAACCAGCGCCATGTACGTTTCGGCTGCGCCGGGGTCAGCGACAGAACCGTGATCGTCTCGGCTGTCTCCGGCTGATCCTCCGGCAGCAGATCGATTGCAAACAGGGGCGTAGATGTGTCGAAAATGCACGATACTTCAATTTCGTGCGGGCCATACTCGGCGAAAGAGAAGAGGCTCAACCGCAGCCCTTCGCCGGGAAAAGGCCCCAACGCCAATATGTCACCGCTGTCGCGGCTCTGCGCTTCGAGTTGCAGTGTAGCCCCTTCGGCCCCTGGGGGCAAGAGGAGCGTCACCAACGGCTGTGCAGTGTCAAGCGTAAAGGGAGTCTCGACCCACGCCTGCGCTTGCTGCCAACGCAGGATGCCGTGGATCACGGCAACTTCCAGCAGATCGGCAGAGGCCTCGATAGGCACAAAGCCGACAGGAAAATCGGATGGGCGCAGGAGCAAGCGGGAACTGGCGTGGCTGGTTTCGCTGCCGACCCAGCGCGCAACACCGCCGCTGTCGCTGGCAATGACAAACGCCTGATAGGTGTAAAGGGGCGTTTCCACAGGCGAGAATTGCAGATAGACTTCGGCCTTCTCCTGGCCCGGTGGCAATTCGACCGTCTTGATGATTGCCTGCATACGGTGCGGCGGTTGGGGCGGGGCTTGCAGCGTTACGCCAAGCGACAAGATGCCCTGGAGTTGGGCGGGGAGATTCGCAGCGACCGTCACGCCAAAACCGCCGGTAGCCAGCGCCGGAACGATAGTCTGTCGTACAAGCGCCTCTACCCCTTCGGCGCGCACGACCGCTTGGGCCGCTTCGAGGGGATGCAGTGTAAAAACCCAGGGGAGCGGCGCCTGGAGCGGCTCCGCCAGATCCCACAGAAACGTCCCATGCCCGATCGCATCCGGCGCGGGGAGGGCGATGTGCGGCTCGGTACTCAGGAGCGGAGCCGGAGCGAACTCCCCAAAGCGGGTGCGAATACGGGCGATCATGGCCGTGGCAAAGAGAGAGGCCTGCTGCGACGGCTCAAAAAAACCTTCTAGCTGCAAGGGCAGTTGCCCGGGGTCACGCTGGAAAAAGGAAGCGAGCGCAGGATAGGAGATCAACCGGTTCTCGTCGCCCAACGCCAGCAGAGTCGCTAGCAGTTCGGCAGGATCAAAGCGCACTTGCAGAGGCAGGCGCGGCACAATCCCTTGCGCCTCACAGACCGCTACCGCCTGAAAGAGCAGTTGCTCGCCTTGCAGCGCCTGTTCCACAAAGCTCGCGCCTGCTTCGGAGAGGCGCAGCGTGTAACGCGCATCCAGGCTGCTCCAAAGCAGCGGCTCTGGATGCAGCAGCTCGGGAGGAATATCCCCTTCTGCCAGCACTCCCTCAATGGGTTGGATGCGTAGATAGCCCGCATCGAACCTGGCGGGCTGTAGCGCGCCCTGACGTTGTAGGCCGCGCAGATGCTCTAGAGCCGCCGCCGATGGATAATGAGCGACGAGGCGAAAGGTGAGAATGCCATGCGGCTCAGGCGGCAAGAAGGGATTGCCCCCCCGGACATATTCCAGCAGAAAATCTGGACGCCCCTCCTCGTTCCGGCCAATCTCCAGCCGATCCGGCATCACTGTATAGAAGCCGCGACCCTCAAAAGGGGAATAGAGCTGAAAGCCATCGCCGCCCAGCGTGTTCTGAAAGTCCGGCAGCCCTTGCAACGACATAGATCGTTCCTACTGTCCGCTGCTCGGCAAGCTGGCGACGCTGATGAAAAGGCGATCTTGGTTACTGGTCTGCCATGTCTCTCCCTCCTGCACTGTGCCGTCGGCGCGGATTACACGCACCTTATAGCGATAGGTTCCCAGGCTCAGCGCGCCCACGATAAAGTCACGCAGCGAGAGAGGGACATCGAGCGGCTGTTCGCACAACGCTTGTGCCGCTGTGCAGGTGTTGGCGGTGAATTGGGCAACCGCGCCACTCTCAAAAAGCACCTGAATCGCCACAATGGCAGCCGCGTTCGCCACCGGCTGAAAGAGCGAGGGGACGGTCTGTACTATCAAGGAGACCACCGGCTGCACAACAACGGTTGGATCGAGGATTGCCGTAAAGACAGCATCCCGATCCGGCAGCACAGTAACCTCGCTTGTATCCAGGAGAGCCGTGAATGCGTCACCGCTCACTAGGGGCGTCTGGGGAACAACCCTGAAGGATGCAGTGGCGCGGGACGCCAGCTCCAGAGGGGTCACCAGTTCCTGAATGGTGGCGGGGAGCAACTCGTCCTGATCAGCATGAAGACGCCGCAGCGATGCACGCAGATTGTTAATGCGCAGTGGACTCTCGATGGCATTGATCAAGGTCACACGCAGCGCGCCATCTGCTTCTGCCTGTTCCTGAGAATCGAAGAGCGGGCCGATCATATCGTCAAGACGGGCAACCAGCGGGATCGGCGGCAGGAGTTCTCCGTCCAACGTGACGTTGATGACCCCGTGAAAGAGTGAGACGCCACGGGTGAATAGAGCGTCAAAGAGTCCGCGGAATTCCATCAGCGACATCGTCAGCGTATCTTGGATACCATCGCGCAGGCTGACCAGCGCGGTGGGTCGCGCTTGTGCGCCCTGGCCCGGCAGCGTCAGGCGAAAATCAACGGCCTCGGTAAGTAGCAGCGGTTCAAATACAATCCCATTCGCCTGTAACAGCGCCGGGGGCACACGCGTTTGCAGCACAGCGGTTGCAGCCTCAATCCGTTTGGAATCCAGCGCGGCCGACGCCACGTAGGTGAAGCTCACTGTGACACCGGCAGGATCACCCTCAGACTGGCGAAACTTGACTGTTAGCAATGGGGGGTAGGGTGACTGGCTCGCACGCGCGAGTTTGAAGCTGTCCGGCAGATAGAAGAACAGGTAAGGGCGGGCCTCATCTTGAAGATAGATGTGAAATTGATTGTTCCACGCCACTTGATGGCGAACCAGCCCCAGGGGTTGGTCTGGATTCACAGTCACGTCACGGTAGATATAACCGTGTAACTCGGCTGGAAATAGAAATGGCTGGATGGCAGCGCCCAGGTCTGCCGTCACAACCTGGTAGGTGGGTATTATGGGCATGACCGCTGTCGTAAAGCCGATTGGCACAGAAGTAGCCTCCTCTCTTGACCTACTGAACTGCTCACGCTCGCCCGATGAGCTATCGCCGCAAATAACGCATGGAGGGGTTAGGACGTCCTACGTAGCACGTATGAGTAAATCCATAGGCCTTGATAATTTCAAAAGCCTTCCTGGCCTCATGCTCATTGCCCTCAAAGTCCATGATCCAGTGCGACCCCTCCACAATCTTCCACCGGCCATTGATGTTGACGACTTCGATCTGATCGAGGTTGAAGCCTATGCAATCTTCGCCTACCATCGCGCCGGATGGGGGCCTGCCGTTCGCCAGAAAGTACTCCAGGGATGGCTGGGGCCGACCGACAAAACATTGTTGATTCAATTGATAGTGCTGAATGATCTGCAATGCTTGATTGGCTTCGGACTGGCTCCCTTCGAAATCCAAAAGCCACATGGACCCCACCACAACCTTCCATCTGCCGTTAACCTGTTGGACTTCGGCCCGTTGAAAATCAAAGGGGATACAATCCTCATCTGCGATCTGAACGGGCGTATCGGGAATCGGAATGACTCTATCCAGCGGGGCAGCCACGGTAATCGCGCGGTGGATGACGAGACGGCTTTGATAATCCACCACTGTCATCGCCTGGTAAAGCTGGGTTAGCTCCGACAGCGTAGAAACCTCCAAAACGGCGATCAGCCCGCCCTCCTCGGTCGTCACTTCCTGGAAAACAAGCTCTTTTTCGCCACTGCCCACCCCATCCGATTGCACCCGATAGGCCAAAGCAACGGCAACATCATGCGCCAACTCTTGCGCCTGGCCCGCTTCTTGTGCAATCTCCGGCTCCGGGAATTTCTCAAGATGGACGACGAGGCGTCCGCCCTGCTGCCCCTGTTCCAGAACAAGGCGAAACTGTCGCCGCCCCGAAACCAGTTGCTCGGCGATGCGATAGCGGGGTAGGTAGTAGCGCAGCGCCGGGTTGGCGGCATCCTCATAGAGAAGTGTGTCGCTCAGTTCCTTGCTAGGACTCACCGGAACCGTGATCTGGTCACGCGGCACGCCAGCCTCATGCACAATTTCGGCTTCTATCAGCGAAGGACCGGCTACGGCGACCATGTTCGCAGCAGCCGGGGCCGTCTCTTGACCGCGCGGATCGACTGGCGTTACCTTGCCACGGTGATCACGCACAATCACCTCCCCGCGGTGATCACGCACAATGACCTCTCCCCGATGATCACGCACGACTACCTTTTTGCGATGGTCGCGTATTACCGGTTCCGCTTCATTCTCTGGCATGGTTCTCTCACTTTCCGGTAGTTGACTCTAGCTGTTGCCCGGCAAGCTGGCGGTGCTGATGAAAAGTCGATCCTGGTTGCCCGTCTGCCACTCCGCCCCTTCCTGCACTGTGCCGTCGGCGCGGATCACACGCACCTTATAGCGATAGGTTCCCAAGTTCAGCCCGCCCACAATAAAGTCACGCAGCGAGAGAGGGATCGCGAGCGATTGCTTACACAACGTTTGTGCAGCGGTGCAGGTGTCAGCGGTGAATTGGGCGATCTCGCCGCTGTCAAACAGGACTTCAATCGCCACAATAGCAGCCGCGTTCGCCACCGGCTGAAAGAGGGCTGGCACTGTCTGGATCGTCAGGTCTACGACGGGCTGCACCAACACAGTCGGATCGAGGATCGCAGCATACACGGCTTCACGATCCGGCAGGACGGTGACATCGCTCGTGTCAAGCTCCGCATCCAGCTCCCCAGCGGTAGGCGCATTGGGGATCACCCCAAAAAGCGTAGATGCGCCGGGGGCCAACTCGAGAGGGGTCGCCAACGCTTGAATGGTGGCGGGGATTGGCGCTCCGGCGGGCGTATCAAGATCATCCAACCGGCGCAGGGAAGCCTTGAGGCTGTTGATACGGATAGGGCTTTCGATGGCATTGGTCAGGGTCACAGCCACCGTACCGGCCTCTCCTGCTTCTTCCTGCGAATCGAAGAGCGGGCCTTCCATATCATCAAGGCGCGCATCCAGGGGAATCGGCGGCAAGAGTTCTTCGCCCAATTTGACATGGATGGAACCCTGAAAGAGCGAACTCCCGCTGGTAAAAAGGGCATCAAAGATCGCCCGGAATTCCAGCAGCGACAGCGTCAGCGTGTCCTGAATACCTTCCGTTAGGCTCACCAGGGCATTGGGCCGCGTTTGCGCTCCCTGACCGGGCAAGGTCAAGCGGAACTCAATATCGCCTGTGACCAAAAGCGGCTCAAACTCGACCTTGTGCGTTTGCAGCACATTCGGCGGCACCTGTTTTTGCAGGGCTTCGGTTGCAGCCACCAGGCGCTCGAGATCAAAGGTGGGTAGGGCGAAATAGTCAAACTGCACCATTACATCGGTTGGATTGTTCTCCGCAGGACGAAATTGGATTTTCATCCACGGGTAATAGGGTGACGTCTCATCGCGCGCTAGTTTGAAGTTGTCCGGCAGATAGGAGAAAACCTGGGGGCGCGCCTCATCCTGGAAGTAGAGATGAAATCGTTCCTTCCAGGCAACCTGATGGCGAATCAGGCGGAAAGGCTTGTCCGGGTCAATTGTCACACCCCGGTAGATGTAGCCATGCAGTTCCGGGGGGAAAGAGAAGGAGAGCGGATTGTCGAGCGTTGTCTGGGCTTCGAGAAAGGGGGGTTTCTCGGCTTGCACCGGGCGAGTGATCAAGACGCGGCTGGTTGAGCCTACCATCGCAAGGGCCTCCTAGCTGATCAAAGTGGCTTTGCAGGCTAGCAAGTCGTTTCGTTATGTCAATTCAATCCATCACCTTATTCTATGATTGTGGTGACAGAAACTGCGACCTTAAATGTACGGCGAATACTCAGGGTGGCATCATAGTGAGCCTGGCTCATCACCTGAAAAACCTGCGTAAGCTCGTCCAGCGTGGGTAGATTCAGACTTGCCAGCACGCCGCCCTCCTCAGCCGTCACTTCCTGAAATAAAAGCTGCTTCTCGCCGCTGCCCGCTCCGCCCACCTGTATCTGATATTTTAGGGTCACTGTGATCTCATGGGGCAGTTCTTGTGCCGCCGCCGCGGCCTCCTTAATTTCTGGGGCGGCATACTTTTCAAGATGGACGGTGAGGCGTCCACCCTGCTCACCAGCCTCCAGCGCAACGCGATACTGCTGCCGCCCAGAGACGACCTGCTGTGCAGTACGATAGCGAGGAAGGTAGTAGGTCACCGCCGAATTATTCGGATCGCTGTAAAGAATTGTGTCTGTCGCCCTAGACTGGGACGTATAGGGGTATCTCAGCTTATCGCGTGGTACGGTTGGTTGGGGACGCCGCGTAGGAACGCGAGTCGGTTCCTCGATACGCGTCGTGACCCGGACGCGCGGTCTTTGTGTTCCCGGACGACGGGTGGTCGTTTGCGTGCCTGGACGGCGCGTAGTCACGACCACAGTACCCCGCTGGTCGCGATGGTCGCGCACAACCACATCCCCGCGATGGTCGCGTACCGTGACCGAGGTGCGGTGATCGCGCACGACAGGGTTGGCTTCACTCTCTGGCATGGCTTCCTCGCTTTCGAAAAATCAGCCTCATATCACTGGCGATAGGCCCGAACGAGTGACAGCGCCGGGCAGCGCCAGATCGGGTCTGCATAGGCATTGCTGCAAATCGCCCCAGGCTGCGAACCCTCTACCCCTGCAGCGGCGCAATCGTTGGCAAGTTGATCGCGTGGCGCTTGCAGTTCAACAGCCCCACAGGTAATGGCATGGTCTAGCGCATAAAGAAACTCTGTGGGCTGTGGATAATAGGGCGTCAGGCTGCGGATACGCAATGGGGAATCACCGGCCCAGGCAATGCCATCGGCAATCATGCCGCAGGCTTCGCTGTAGCCGGGCAAATGTGTAAGCCCGGTATAGGCCATCAAGGCGACGACGTTGGTATTCACGCAGCAGTCCACGGGGTTTGCTGCTGTGTTTGCTGTCTCTCCCCCTTTGCCAATCCAGGTCGGAAACACAAGCGGGCGAAGCCAGGGAGGCCCTGGGCGACGCTCATTTTGCACAAGATGCGCCATGAGCAGACCATAGACAACAGCCTGCACTTCATCCAGCGTGCGCCGTCCATATTGCGCCAATTCCAAATTGATCACCGCTGTATCGTCAATATCGCAGGGTACACGCTGCGCCCAGATGGGTCGCTGCTGCACAGGCCAGAAACCAAAAGCACCCGCTCGGTCGGGCGATTCGCAGCTCTCCAGAAAGTCCAGTGCCACTTGGCACAGCGGCTCACGCGCGCTGACGTCGCCCCTCTGACGCAATGCACGCAGCACCAGGGCTGTCGCAAAGCCGTTGTAATCCTCAATTTCCCCATCGCGTTGAACAATCCACGAAACAAACGCCCCATTGGCGGCTTGATAGGCAGTCAACCTTTTGCTCAGTGAATCCATGCCGCACGCCATACCCGACATCACTGGATCACTCGCCGGCAGTGGGCGGAGGACGGAGGCCAATACTGATTTGGATCGGCATTTCGGGAACAACGGTGAGCCCTACCATGCCATGAAAAGTTTGATAGACATTGCGCTGTGCCAACGACGCGGTGATCGCAAGATAGGCGGCGGGGTCCCAGCCTTGCTGCTGTGCATGAAAACTCATCTTGGAGCGAATGTTGCGATCGCCACCCCACAGGGCGCGCGCAAAGAGAAAGAGCGTAAAGACGCCGCGCCCACCTGGCCCCAGCGAATAACTAAAGCCCACCGAGCCACCCGGAACCTTGTCGCGCAGCGGATAGCCATAGAGGCGCTCAATGAATCCAATGAGCCTGCGCGCTTCTGTAACCATGCCAAGCGGCTGTAGGAGGTTCGGCAGGTGATACGTTGCCATAGGCGTTACGCGAAAATAAGCCTCCATGCGCTGCGTGGCAGGCTCATAACCGACCATCCGCAGTTGCACAGCCCGATCCGGCAGCCGTGGCAGCGGGAGATGCCCCGCTGCCAGCAGTGCGGAGCGAAGATGGCGTGCATCCGGCGCTCCATCACCGGGCATCTTATCGCGAGGCATATCATCGCCGGGCACTTCGCAATACAACTTGAAACGATCACCGCCCGCAGCGTGCTTGCCGCCTACCCAAGCGCCATAGCGCAGAGAGCCGGAGTGCTGAAGGGCTTGCAGTGCGCTAGCCACTTGCGGTGAAAGGTCCGGCTCGCCAAAGTGCCTGATCATCTCCTGCGCCAGAGCAAGGCGCGTAGTGGGGGCAATCGGTGTCCCTCCTATATCCGCTGTATAGCGAACGGAGCGATCCGCCGTGGTAAAGGCGAATTCCACCGGAAAGCCCCCTCCGGTCAGTTGGCTCGAATTCCACCACTCCGGCTGATTCGGCGCGGCATCATGATTGTGCAGCAAGCGGGCCAGCGAGAGACTAGCCCGTTGTGCCGGATCGGGCGACTCTTGGGCAAGCGCCTCCAACACCGCCTGGATCGCAGGATGCTGGAACCTATGCTGCTGCCGAGTCGAAATGGTTGCGTCTGGCTCAATCATTGCCTGTTGAACCCCACTTATGGAACCTCAGCCTTCCATGCCGAGATGTTGTCGAAGACTTCTTGCGTAATGCGCGTGGCAGAATTGCCGGTAATGTCCCCGTTGGTATGGACGCCCACGCCGTAGCGCCCCCCATCTTGCAGCTTGACCCAAACAGGCGCGCCGCTTTGGCCGCCCGCCGTGTCAATCTCATAGACAACGGTGAGGTTATTGACACCGGTCAGCGTGTTCTTGTGAAACCATTGTGTACCCACCGGCTTATCGCCTGGATAGCCGGAAAGGTTCACGGTCAAACTGCGCAAGTCATCGTCGTTGCGCACCTGATAGCCAAACCAACCCACGCTGTCCCCAAGCCGGCAGTCGGCAGGGAGCATGATGGCCCCATAATCGTAGTTCCGGTCATTGTCATTGATCCATCCATTCACGCTGCGTAAATCGCTCGATACACAGGAATTAAAGGGCCTATCGTCTCCCCTTCGCCCAGGGATGACCTCGATCTGCTGCGCCCAGCCGCCATGATCCGTCATATAGACACAATGCCCGGCAGTCATGAGGATGCGTGGGCCGACAAACCAGGCTGTACCGATCCACTGGGTTCCATCCATAGCAGTAATCAGCAGCGAAGCAATGCAACGCCACGGATAGTCACGATTACTGGTCACTTCTGTGCGGTCATCGGTGCCGATGACGACCTCCAAGATCGAGGATTCTTCCTGCCTGTCGCGACGCAACACAGCGCGCGTACCGGCATTGCCAAAGCTCGCCCAATAGGCATCGAGCAGCATCGATTCATCCCCGCCCATGCTCTCCAGGGTAGCCTCTGGATGCTGGGTCTGCACCTCGACCTCGCCCGTATTGCTGGGAGGTGGGCCTTCGGAACCGAACTGCGGGCCTGATGCCGTTTCCATTGCCTTATGATTGGAGACGGGTGTATGGGGCGATACGACTTCTGTCTTGGCGCTGATAGGCACGACAACGGCGGGGCTGCTCAAGCCGCGCGCCCTGGAGTTAGCATTTGCCCTCTCTTGTGCAAAGAGAGCCCTGACCTCTGCGAATTCTTGCGACATTGCTCATGCTCCTTTAACTAGAATGTTTCGCCCACGAAAATCAATGTTTCCGTACTGTTCACAGGTGGCAGCCGCCGGATCGAGTTGTCATTCCCAAGCAAGGTATACGCAATCGTATAGGTGGCGATGGCCGGGTTGAGGAGGGCAAGATGCAGTTGTTGCGATGTGGGTGTCGTTCCCTCGAAGGTCAGCCGTTCATCGCGTTTGTATGCATTTGCCAAATCTTCATAGTGAATTTCGGCAAAGACTGTACGGATTTGGCTCGTGTCGTAAATGGGGACGAATTCAACATCCAGCGCGGCCTGGAATGCGTCATCGACGACGATTGAACTGGCCTCTGTCGTAGCCGGGGAACCTTCACGGGTGCTGCCGTCGGATAGATGGTTTACTGTGCTAAAGGTAATCTCACGCTGCTCCGGGTGGGTCAGCCGCAGCCGCCAGATCTGTTCTGCCATACCCTCGGTAAAGGTGATCGTCTTTTGCCGAGTAAAGAGGCCCGGATCTTCATATCGCAGGTGGACATCGACAGACTGCACAATACCCCAATCGATGCTGCCGGGGATCACAGTAAGTTCCAGAAAGCCCAGATCGGCAAAAGGATTCAACAGCAGGGTGCGATCCTCGGTCTGCTGGGTAGGCAGATCATAGTCAAACTTCTCACCGTCCCAGCCGGAGAGGGGATCGAAGTGATATTGGACGTTGAGCCGGTAGCTTGTGTCCAGGCCAGGGTTCATCGAGAACGAATGCGCTTGTTGTCTCGCCGAACTCTTGTCAAAGGTAAAGTCTTTGTGTTTGACTCCGGCTGGATCACTTAGCTTGCCATAATCCAACGCAGTCTGTACGGAGAGCAGTCCAAGCCGGTCAAAGTCGAGCGGGAACTCGGCGACAACGTCGATTGTGCGGAAGAATGGATCATCGAGGTCAATGTCAAAGAAGTGACCCGGCCCAATATCGGCTGCGAGCAGGCTGACAAAGCCCTGTGGCAAATAGCTTTGTTGGACGGCCTGCGTGCGCGTGTAGCGCAAAGTGACCGTTTTCAGTTCTTCCTGTTCAATCTTCTGTAACTTAAAGGCCAGGCTGATCCCTGGTGTGCCGCCAGCGGCAGATGCACCAGTGGCAGGCGTACCACCTGTGGGCGTGCCACCGGCAGGAGTGCCACCAGCGGGAGTGCCACCAGCGGGAGTACCACCAGCAGGAGTGCCGCCAGCAGGAGTGCCGCCAGCAGGAGTGCCGCCAGCAGGAGTGCCGCCAGCAGGAGTGCCGCCGCCAGGTGTACCACCACCGGGTGTACCGCCACCATTCGCGGGTCGCGCCAGTTTGGCCTCAATGGTCACTGGATCGCCACCGCCCACCATGCCCCGAATTTCCGCTACACGGTCTTGTGCATCATTCAAGCGACCTGCGGCGCGTGCGCGCATATGTCCCTGGAAAGTGCCGCCGACAATCTGCGCCAACGAGCCGATGATGCCGGTGGCAACCTGGCGGCGACGTTGGCTGAGTTGCAGGTTGAAGGCTGCCTTGCTGTCGTTCCCTTCCCAACTGGCGTGCCCATCCACGTTGACTTGTTTCGGCGTGCTGAGCCGGTTCTGAATCCAGTTGCGCAAAGCAGCCGCTCCGGTCGCAGAGGCAGAGCCGCTTGGGCTTGCGCTTCCGTCGCTTGATGAAAACGCGGGGTCGGAGGGATTGGGCGCGTTGTCCAGATAGCTCCGGTAGGTCGGGCTGGGCGGGATCGCAGTAAATCCATTGGCCGCGGGCTTCTCAAAATCGAAATGGAGGAAGAATGTCTCCTCAACAGGCGATTGGGCGGGATATGCAACCGAAATCGTGACCTCTGTTCCAGGCGCAACGTCAAGCGCCAAGCGGCGTTGTGCATCGACAGAACGCACAGTGCCGTTCACGCGCACAACCGGGGGCTGGCTGCCGCCGCTAAAGGTAAGTGACTCTTGGATGCCGGTTGCTGCCGGTGTATGCTCGATACGATATCCCTGCGGCAGCGGGTTGGGCTGGTTGCTCGTCGTGGTTAGCGCGGCAGGACGAACCGCCTGTTCCAATACTTCGCCACCACCACTGGCAGCCCCGCCGCTCGCCGCACCTCCACCACTGGCAGCGCCACCGCCCGATGCTCCCCCACCAGATGCTCCACCGCCGGAAGCCCCGCCACTTGCCGCGCCGCCACCACCGGATGCTCCCCCTGAAGCTCCACCCGACGCTGCACCTCCTGACGCGCCGCCGCTTGCTCCTCCACCCGATGCACCGCCACCCGATGCAGCGCCACCGGCTGCACCTCCTCCTGACGCGCCGCCACCCGACGCACCTCCGCCTGATGCACCTCCACCGGAAGCCCCACCACCAGATGCACCTCCGCCAGACGCGCCGCCGAGGCCCGGAATCTGGGGCAGTGTTATACCGCCTGGGGCGGACGGGCTAAATTGGACGGGAGCCAGCGTAGGCTTGAACCAATCCGCCAGTAGATTCTCTTTAAAGAAGTCCAGCGCCCACTTTTCTTTGTCGGCGGCATCCGCGGCGCTGGAGAAGTTGATCACCTTGATCTGGATGACACCGTCTTGATGGAGCTTTTCAAAAGCCGTATCGATGCCCGCCTTGAGAAAGATCGGGACGCCGCCAATGGCGAACCCGGCTTGAAAATCAATGCCCATCCGCAGCGAGTCGTAGACGCGCTTGAAGTCGGCCTTGATCTCGACATCCAGCGAAGGGGTTAAGGCTGTGTACTTAAGGTCGTAGATCACGCCCACCGGCGCGCCCCCACCGCGCAGCGCCTGATCCATGATCGTTGCGCCCGCTTTGTCCAGCGTCAGGCTAAAGATTGCCGAATTGTTGCCTTGCAGCGATGGTTTGGACGCGCCCAAAATTTGTTCGACAAAGGTGAAGCCGCCTGTGCCGCCATTGTTGCCATTGCTGGGCGCGGTTGTGCCGCCGCTCCCTTGCAGGTTGAGCGCAATACATTGCACTGTCCCTTCGTCGAAAGGAACAACGCTCAAACGAGCGCCACCCGGCAGTTTGCCCCGGATGCGAGTTTCGGTCTCTTTTTCCAGCCGGAGTTCAGTCTCCAGCATCAGGAAACCACCGCCCTTTGCGCCCCCCTCAATCGCCGCCTCCTTGAATTTGATAAAGGTGAGTTGGGCGCGCTTGTCCTGCCCGCGCCGCGCAATCTGGACAGGTGCGGGCAGAACCCAGAACTGTTTCTCGTCGGCATGGTCAGAATAGACCGTCACGCCGTCAACGGTGATTGTTTTGCTCCCTAGTTGCAACATCGAGGAACTCCTTGCTTCTGTGCGTTCAGCCCACGGGTACGGTCAGGGTCTCACTGTCTAGGCTGCCTAAGTCTTTGCTCGTGGCAAAACCATCGGTAAAGACGCTGGTAGCTTGCGCGCTGTACTCCATCTTCTGCGGGTCCACGTAGTCAAACTCGAAATGCGCTTTTTCCAGCGGCGAGTTAAAGGTGAACGAATTGGCAAAGTTCAAGCCATTGACCGCATCCTCATAGGCCAAATCCACCTTGACGCGGTCGATCTTGCGTGCGGCAAAGTCAGCGGCTGCGGGCTGCACTGTGATGATGCGATGGCCTTTCATGTCGGAGCGTACAAAGATCTCTCTGCCCAGCGTCATCGAAGGCGGAAGCTCAAGCAGGCTGTTGTCGGTAAAAAGGAGCTTGATTGTATATGTCACCACGCGCTGCTCCGGATCGACCAGGGCAACGCTAAAAATCTGGCGTCCCTTGCCGGTATCGGAGTTTTCAAAGAAGAACGAATCTTCTTTACGAACATCATTGGCCTTATCTTCATAGACCAAATCGACAATGATCAGCGACACAATATCCCACGAAACCGCTGGGATCACCGTGACGGTTCGCTTGTCGGGACGAACGTCGCGAATGAGAATCGATTCCTCATCGGTGGTTTGCCAGTCTTCTTCAACGTCACGATGGTCAATCGCGAAAAAGGTACGCTTGTATTCAAAGTTTGTCTTTTCGCGATTGCGTATAAAGAGCGGCCAGGTTGCGGCTGCATGATCCTTGTCGAGGATAAAACTATCGTTCAAGTCGAGTTGATTCTCCGGGTCGTTGTAACGCAACTGGATTTGGATATGGGGATAGGCGTCCCAGGGGAAATCCAACGCGGTAATGGGGACATCGATGATGTGATAGAGTTCGTCACCACGCGGGTTGATCTCAAGGTCATCACCCGTAAAAAGCGTTTCCGGCAATTGGAGCACAGCCGGGCGCTCGGCGCTATCAGCATTTTTAAAGGTGACTTTATAGCTGTAGAAGACATCGCGCACCATGTGGTTATTTTGGAGGATGCTTGTCCAATCGACGCTGCCGCGCGCGCTGGCAGTTTCAAGCAAGACATTCTTGGGTTCGTTGCCATAGCGTGCGATTACGCTGAGCGACTGGATCGAGTCACGTTCCATATCCGCTCGATTGATCGCATTCACTGTGCGGCGTTTGAAGAAGTCATCATCCAGATTGATCGCTTTGACAAAGCGATCAAGGTCAATCTGCCCCCCGCTGTCGCGCAAAATGCGAAAGAGGCCCTGGAGCTGCGCCTGGGGATAGATGGTGCGGCGCACCGTGGTACGCTCGGAGACATTGACATTGAGCCGTTTCTTGTCAATGCGGGTTAGGTCTACTTTCTTCCAACCCAATGTTGCCACACCTGCCCAACCACCCGTCACAGCCATTGTATTGATCTGATTCGCCACCTCGGTGGCCTTGTCCCAATCATCCTTCCCCCCTTTGATCGGGTTGAGACTGGGTTCAAAAAAGCTGTCCAGAACCATGTCTTGCACTTCGTTGACAATCTCGTCGCGCCGGCCCAACACAGCCGCATTGTCTTCGCCTTCGGGCACAAAGGTATCCAGTTCGATCTTGATCACCTGGTCTTCGATCAATTCGTCGATGATCTTGGTCGCTTCCGTTGAGAAGAAAAAGGCCCTACCCTGGAAGGAATCCTCAAAATGCTTCTGAACACGATCCCAATCGGCGCTCACGCGATAGCTGTAGGCAGGACGAAGGGCGAGAAAGTCAAGCGAATAGACAATGCCGATGGGCATCATCTCGCCCTTGAGCGATTCCTCAATCAAGGTCGTGCCAT
Source organism: Caldilineaceae bacterium (assembly GCA_020846635.1). Classification (GTDB taxonomy): domain Bacteria; phylum Chloroflexota; class Anaerolineae; order Caldilineales; family Caldilineaceae; genus QEUY01. Next base: position 1,083,449 of record JADLDO010000028.1, on the reverse strand, counting down.
ATTGATCAAGCTCCACCGAAAAGACGGCCTGGTTGTCGCCATAGAGGGAAGGTTTGGCATAGTGCTGAATCTTGAGCACAAACTCCGGCAGGTCCGATTCCACGGGCGGGGGTGGCGGAGGTGGGGGCGCGCCTCCTGGTGGCGGCGGCTCGGCACTTTGCTTGCCCAGGATCATCAAGCGAACACGGCCATCTTCGATGATGGCGGGGGAGAGGATGGGCTTGTCATCGAGGTCGAGGAGGCCGCGTACTTCGCGGCTGATTTCTTCCAGAATCTCCTCATCAATGCCCAGGTTGACGGTGAAGGTCAGGAAGCCACCGCTGCCCGCTTCACCTGTATATTTGAGCAGTTGCAGGTTGGGCACAACTTGATTCGTTACCGGATCAAAATTACCGCTGAGTCTGGGCATGGCGGGCAGATAGTAAAGCTGCAACGGGTTGGCGTGGTCGGGAAAGACTGCCACGCCGCGGATGAGGTGATAGGGTGGGTTTAAGTAGAGCATGATCTCCTCACAAGTTCCTCGCTGGTTCCTTAGGGCAGCCGGGGAGGCGCAGGGGGATCTGCCCTGCGCCTCCTTTCAGTGCAAGCGGCTCTAGGCGGGCGGCGGTTCGAGAATGAGCAAATCGTCAGTCACGGTAGGCTTACCAACGGTCTTCTGGGTGTTGTCATTCATGAAGTAAGTCAAATCGACAGAGTAACTCTTGCGCATCGGATCAAAGAGGTTGACGCTCCAAATCTGTTCATTGCGATTAGTGGGGTTGAACACAAAGTTTTTGTGTTCGTCGATCAGATTGGCATCGTCCTTATAGCCCAGCGCCACGCGCAGCAGTTTGTAGGTGCTGAAATCCAACAGATCGGTATTCAGCGTCACCTTGAGGCTGCCAACCGGGGCCTTGGGTACGATGATGGCGTTGTCCGTTGTGGTTTTAGGCTCAATGGGGCGCACGCTGCCATCCTTCAACATCACATTGCCCGAATAGGTGATCGCGCCCAGCGTTTGGCTCAGGACGGGAAAGACCCATTCCGCAGAGGGCGATGTGGCGTTTAGGACAGCGGATTTGGTAACGTTGTAGTCGTTCTTGTCGTCGTGATAAGTCAGGTCTACGAAGATGTTCGCAATCTGATTTTGAAGGTCGCCGGCAGCCAGGATACGGACAGTCTTCAAGCCAATGAAGGGATCGCTGATGAACAGATTGTGGGCGCGCCCTTCCTGCGGGTCTGTCTCCAGCTCTCTGCCATCCTTCATAAAATACTTCACGGTATAGTTGTACGACTTGCGGAAGGGCTTAAAAATCACCTCCTGGAAGAGATGCGCACTATGATCCTTGTCAAGGATAAATGCATCTTCCAGCGGCCCGACATTCTCTTGGGGGTCTTCATAGGTAATCCTGATCAGCGCGCGCTCCACCTCATTCCAGTTGATGTCAGCAACACCCACATCCACCGTGAGGATGCCGACATCATCGACGCCGATCGTGAGGTTGCCCTCTTTCGTCTTGACCGGCTCTGATTGGAAGATCTGGCTTTGGCCTTTGTAGTTGATCTGATAGGAGTAGGTGTATTCCCAGTTGTCATTTTCAACAAAGGTGGCAAAGTGACCGATGGCGTCGGGCTTGTTCAAGACGATCTCACCCTCCGGCCCTTCCTCCAGGTTCGCCATGGGGCGATCATTGTACAGCACCATGATCTCGACACTGTGGATGGGCAATTTTTCAAAGTCGGCGTTAACCCTTGTGTCGACGCGCAGCTGCTTGAAGAAGGGATCGTCGAGGTCGATTACAGAGGCATAGTCCTCCCACTTGATCGGCTGGCCGTTTCTATCCAGAAGATTGGTGATGTTCGGCAGCGTGCCGGTCGGATTCAGCGGCCATTCTACGGTGGACGATTCCTTGTAGCTAAGGTTAAAGCTGGCAACCTTCGTGGACTGGATATCGCGCGTCACATTTTCGATGCCATCGGGCAGCTTACGCTGATCGTCGGGCACCGGCGCGATGGAGGTGATCATTTTCTTTTCGATATAGTCCTCAAGCGTGCTAAAGGCCCAGTCACGCACGTCACCCTTGAGCGCTTCGTCCGTGATCCCACCGGGGTCGATGTCAACGCCCATGCTTTGTGTCTCGATTAACTGTTCACGCACAGTCTCCCGGTAATCGTCCTCGGCCCAAAGATTCCACTCTACGTCAATCGTCTGGAAGAAGCTGTAAAACTGTGTCGAGTTAAACCAGGCGTTCACCTTCATGGGCGGCAGTTTGGCATAGAACTTCATCTTGTAGACAACCGACACCCTTCCTCCTTTGCCCTGCAATGCCTGCTCAAATAAGGTGGCCCCTTCCGGGGTGAGTTCGGCGCTAAAGGTGGCGATATTGTTGCCGTAGAGTGAAGGTACTCCTGCGTTAAATACTTTCTCAACAAAGGTGCCATCGTCTTCCTCAATGTTTAGGAGCGTTTCACCCGATGTGTAGGTGATCGTACCGATGCGAATGTCTGTCTCAGCGAAACCCGTTTGCGCGGCCAATGTCTGTTTGATCGTGGCTATTTTGTCTTCGGGTACAACAAACTCGGAATCGAAGATAAAAAAGCCACCGCCTACCTTGCCGTCGGGATGGTCAACCGGGAAACGATACTTGAGAAACTTAAAGACCGGCTCGCCGTTGTCATCTAGCCGGTAACGCGGCTGCTGCGGCACCAGATAGAAGGTGTCTGTGCGGATGTCATCGCCATAGACAGTGACACCCTGGATTTGCTGAACTTTGTCGATTTGTAACATGATCGTTTTCTCCTCCTTGCACAATCTTTACCTGTTACATCAACCGTTACACCAACTGTTACATCGTCCTAAGGCATCAAAACAATTTGGGTGGAGGTCGTTTGCTCTGTGTCGGACTGCGTAATCGTGCCATCGGCGTTTACGATTTTCACGCTGTATTCCAGGATCCCAGCCAAATCCGCGCTCTTTGTCACCACAAACCAGACGGCCCGCCATGTCTCCTTCTGGAAAAATAAGGCGCGTTCAGCAGCGGTTCCCGCCTGGTCTGGTTGATAGCGCAGTTGTACGTGCGCCGATTGCGCCCTGGCCTCTTGCAGACCTGTGCCATTCACCGTCACCTGTGCGATCCCCAGGTCGCCCGGTTGGAGCGCAACCCTGGGGGCAGCGTCCAGCCCAACTTGATAGGGGGAACTACCGTTGCTATAGCTCGTATTCACCGTGAGGGGCATGCCCGCTTGGACGGGCGACAGCCGCACTGCGCTAAATGCAGGGGGGACCAGTGTGGCCCGAATCTCACCAATGTTCACTTGAATCAGGACGATGGGGGCCTCCGTTGCGACAAAGCCCAGTTCCACTTCCACACTGGTCTTGACCGGGGGAGTTTCAGCCGTTGTCCCGCTGCTGCCAGGAGGGAGGTGAAGATGATCCGCACCTCCGCCTGCCTTAAACCAGTCGCCCACGTCGGTGACTAAGGTGAAAGGCTGCTCCTGGTTCTGTGTATGGGTGGACGTAAAGGTGGCATGGGCTACGTCGGGCAATGTTTGCTGGCCGCGATGGACTTTTTGCAAGAGTGTGGCGGCCTCTGCCATTGCCTCGCGCACAGCGCGTTGTACGAGATCGGGCGGTAGCTCGCCCTCTGTCTCAGTCTCAAGCGTAAGTTCACCTCTGGCAATCCCCTGCTCTATAAGGGCCTGCACGAGCGCGGCGAAATCACCAGGCACATTGGCGGGTGGAAGTTGGCTAAGGATTGTTCGCACGTCACCCTCGATCTTGACGGTGACAGAGAGGGGCGCGCTCAACGTCGTTTGATAATGAACCTGCATGAAATCGGGCCTACCATTGAGAGCTGCGGCGACTGCCTGCTGCTGCCGCTTATCCGCTTGCAGATGAAACAAGGTGATATAGGGGGGAAACCCGGATGACTCGTTGCTAGCCGTCTGGCTAAACTGCCCGCTGCCGTCGCCGATGAGCAGGTCAACACTCTTGACAGTGATCGGGGCCATCGCCAGTTGAATGACCGCTGGATTCGGCACATTGAGCCGTTGGGCGACCTGTGCGCGCAGGGCTTCTACTTTTTCAGTCGGCGCGTCCAGCATCACCCCAAATTGCAGAAAGCCCCCATCCCCCGCCGGGATAGAGAGCAGCGTCGGCCTGCCCTGGCTATCTGTCTCCGGCGCAGCCGCGCTGGGCAAATAGAAATAGCGCATCGGGTTGCCCGATGCTACGTCCGGGTAGCAATAAAGCCCCTGGAACTCAAACCCATCTTTGACCTCTAGCATGCTCTACCTCTTACTTGCACTAGAAAAAATCAGGCTAGACAAACACAGAAGCAAGCAAACGCAGCGGGGTAAATGGCGACTGTAGGCTAGACCAATCTTCAACAGAACCATCGTTGGGCAAACGGCGAAAACGGTATCCAGCGCGAAAGGGGGAGGTCGCAAAGTAACTCCAGCGGCCTTTGGTTTGAGCCGGAGTGAAGGCGAGCGGCGCAGCTTTTTCCAGATGCTCGGCGTCCTCTTCCGCCAGAAATTCGAAGGCAAGCAAGGGCAGCGCCTGATCAAAGATCACTTCAATGTCAATGGCATGTGGGCCATAGGTGGGCAGCGAAAAGAGGCTGAGACGTTGGCTTTGTGCTGGAAATGTACCGATGGGAAGCTGTGCATCTGCCGCCAGCGAGCGCGCCTCAAGCCTGACCTGTGCCTGTTCAACGTGCGCCAAAGGAATGGAGAGCGTTACCAGCGGATTACTGCTTGTAAGCTCAAAGGGATGCTCGACAACACTCCCATTATCCGCAGGATATGAACTGTTCCCCACAATGCTGGCGCTCGCCAGGAGGCTGGCGTCAGCCCGGATGGAGACAAAGCGAAGCGGGAAATCCGCCACATTCAACAACAAATAGGTTCCTGCATGTGGCCTGCTGTTGCCCTGCAGCAGTTGGGGGCCGCTTGCGGTTTGCGCCAGGGCAAAGGTCGAAAGCTCAAACTCCACTGCTTCCAGCGGTGCAAAGAGCCAGTTGACCGTCTGGGCAGCCTCCAGTGAAGCAGCATCCTGTAGATCGAATTGTAAAGAAGCGGTCAGCGCATGTACGCGTGCGGGCGGGCGAGGTGGAGCGAACAAGTTCACCCCTAATTCAAGCACACCCTGGATGGCAGATGGCAGATTGGTCGCCACCGAGAGAGAAACTGCACCCGTTTGCACCGGCGGCACAATCGTTTCATGATAGAGCGCCTCGATTCCCTGGGCGCTGACAGTCTGCTGTGCCATTGTGAACGGATCTGAATCCAACAGAAAGACGTTGTGTACTACTTTGCGTTGGGCAAGATTCCAGCGGAGGATCTGCGGCGGCTGTTGACCATGCAGCAGAACCGTAGGCTGGAGCGGCTCACCGGTGCAAGGTGTGTAGACCCCATAGTCGGCGATTGTCCAGTCCGCAAGCGCAATAGCGAGCAGATCGCGGTCGACTTGCGCGAGATCGGATGCGAATTCAACCGGCAGCAGCGCCGCATCTTGCTTCCAGAAATCCACAAGCTGCGGGTAGGTGATGCGCTGTTGGCGAGCCATGCCGTTGAGCCTCTCCAACAGTGCGACACCCTGGAGGGTCAGCTCGACCGGCAGGCGGGGTGCCAGCCCCTGGATCTCCACTTCAACCTGTGCGACAAAGGTCATGAGGCTCTTTTGCAGCACTTGCTTGAGCAGGGAGATCCCATCCGGTGAAAGACGACGGAACAGGCGCAGCATTTCCAACCCATTCGAGGCAAGTTCAATGGGTGCAGCCAACTCCGCAGCATCAAGTTCACCAGCGTCGATTTCACTGCCGACGGTCGGCTTGAGACGAAGCCAACCCCGTGTCATCGCAGCTGGCGCAACCACGGCTTGAGGATTCGCCAGCCGCAGATCGGTCAATGCCTGGACAGAAAAGGCAGCGGGGCGCAGCCGAAAGTCGAGCAAGCCATAGGGCTTGGGCGGCAAGAATGGGCTGAAGCCGCGCACCAGCTCGAGCATAAAATCGGGCGTAGCAGCATCGTCACGTGAAGCGATCTCCAGAGTGCGCGGCAAATGGACATAGAGATTGGGCACATCCGCGGCCGGAAAGAGGATGTACTCTGGGTGCTGAATCGGATGGCTGAAGTCCGGCAGATTTGGCGATGGGATCACGTGTTAGGATTGGGAAAGAGAACATCCAGCCTGTCGGTAAGTTCTTTTTGCTGTTGCCCGGATGCGCGTACCACGACCATCGTATAACGGTACTCGCCTTTGCTGGTTTCACGCAGAATGATATTGGCGGGCGGCATATGGATCACGGCGGCGGCTTCCAGGTTGCCTGGAGTCAGAACAACGGGCGTATCCCCGTCGGCAAAGTCGAGCGCAATGGCCTGCACGTCTGTCGTGGGCGCAAACCACTCTGCAAATGTCCGCACATGGATCGTGCGCAGATGCGTAACGGCAACGGAATTGTCCAGAACCGCCTGCCAGACAGCGTTGGCGTCCGGCTGTACCTCTACATCATCGAGATCATAGAGGGCGGCAACCTGCGCCGGATTCGCGGGCGCTTGGTTGGGCACAAGCCGAAAGGTGAGCATCTCCCCGGCTCCCACCTGCACCGGGAATTGCGCTGGTGCGCCACTCTTCGCAAGATTGTCCAGGGTGGCAGGGAGAATGTCCGTACCGGAGACGATACTACCCGGTATGGATCGCACCAAGACGGGGCTTTCAATGCGGTTGGTCAGCGTGACGGTGACAGTACCATCTGCGGCGGCTTCGTCTTTTTCTTCAAAGATAGGGCCATAGAGGTCGTTCAAACGTGCGACGAGCGTGATGCTGGCATCAGGACGCTGCCCCCCTCCATCGACAAAAACGTCGCCAGAGAGAATGACGGCTGACTTGCCGAAGAGCGCATCAAAAATACCCTGGAAGTTTTCAAGGGAGAGGTCATCCAGAATGTCGGCAAAGCCATCGGTCAGATTCTTGACCAACCCGGCCCTTTCTTCGCGCACCACCCCCGCAGCACCGGCGCGCGGGATGGTCACGGTATAGCGTAGCTGCTCGATCTCGTTGACAACCAGGGGCTGAAAAATCGCTTCGGTAATGCCCGCGGGCATTGGCGAGGGCAGGAATGACTTCAACTCGGCACGCGCCTTGTCCAGTCGATCCACGACAAAGACCGGCGTCACCCCATACTCCAGGGCATAGCGCATCTTTTCCGCAGTGCCGTCTTCGCTGCGAAACTGCACGCGCAGGCTGGGCACAAAGGGCGCAACCGCGTTACGCGTGATTTTGAAGCTGTCCGGCAAATAATAGAAAAGCGGGGGATTGGCTTCATCCTGATAGTATTGATGGCTGCGCCCCTGATACTCTACCTGGCGCGGGATCACGCCAAAGGTGTGCTGGCTAATGCCGGGGAGGGCGCGGAAAATATAGCTATGGTTGTTGGTGTCAAAGAGAAATGGGTCGCGGTCTAGGCTGACATCCACCGTACGATTCTCGGCGCGGTAGAGCTGTTCGCCGGTGGTTTGGTCTACCTCCACGGGGATGGCGACGTTCATGGTGCAGCGCGCGACAACCTGGGTGCGGTACTCGGTCTGGGTGAGCGCCTGTACCACCTGGTCCCGCTCGGATAAGCCGGTGAGAGTGCAGGTTGCCTTAAGGGTGAAGGGGTCCTCCTGCTCGAACACAAACGGAATCTCTTTGGTGATCGAAGTCATCGACGGCAGCACAAAGCGCAGCGCCAGCGCAACCGAGTGGTTAATGGTCGTACCAGTAGGCTGGCGCTGCCCGGTGACGATATGAACAGTCAAAGTCCAATTCTGGTCGGCCCCTTCAAAGAGGACGCGCACACGCGTATCACCCTCTGTTTGTTCGGCAAGGTTAAAGGTGGGGATATAATAAGTCTTTGTCCCATCAACGGGGTCCTGAAACTGGGTGGACGCATTGATTTCACCGGCGGGTGCAATCGGAACCTGCATCTGGCTGCGTGGCTTGGGCCTGTCCCAAAAGACAGGGAAAAGCATGGCATCCAGGATGGCTCTGTTGGGCTGAAATACGACATCGGCGAGGATGGGATTGGGGCGCACAAACTTTGAAATATCCACCTTGTGCAGCGCCGGCGCCAAGACGACCGGTGAGACGTTGTCGACCGGCTGCAAAGCGACGTTCATCACAGCCATGGCCGCGGGCGTTACAGCAATGGCAGGTGCTACAGCAATGGCAACCGGATCGACTGCCTTCGGCACATTCGCCATCAACGCCAGATTGTTCGTGGCGAGCATAGCCGTCGCTCCCGCAAACCCGGCTTCGGCGACAGGGTTGATCTCGGCGGCAGAGATTTCCGCAGAGGGAGCAATCTGTGCCTGTACCACCGCAAACGAAAGATCCTTGGCAGAAATGCTTGGCATCCGAGATACTCCTTATTTTAATTTTAGCCAGACTGTTTTTAGCCAGACTGTTCTAACCGAGTGCGGTGCGTGTCGCCCAACGCAGTCTTGGATCGAACAGGACAATTGGGCATCCGTAGGCATGCCCAAAACCAACAAGTGGCAGTTGTAATATAAAGCGGGAGTCGAACTTAAAGAACGCCGAGAAGTAGAGTGAAAGAAGTATGAACTAGCCGGCCTGGCTTCCCAACCTCGTCAGTCGGGTATCAGTCAAGTATGAGTCGTGCAGACGAATGATTAAACCGCCGAATGGGAACTACACGGGGAGTGATGTCTAGTTCAGTGCGTGCAGCATACTACGATTGACCGCCTATGTCAACCCTTTCAGCTCGCATCCCGCGTGGGCTTCCAAGTCGCACTTGACGCCCTAAAAAACGTATGATAGCTTTTGCCCTTGATGACCTGTATCACGCTGCACCATCGCCCCTTTACAGCGTCTCACCCCAGAGCTTACACCCATAGCCATGTCTCACACGGAGTATTCCCACACGGAGTATTCTCACAAGAGCATCGCCGCGTTCTTGTTGCGCTTTGTGCAGGAAAGGGAGAGCAAGGCATGTCAACAGAGAAAGATCTTTTCTACGGAGTCTATCGCATTGTGCTACCGTCTGAAGCAGCCCAAGAGGAGTTTCAGACGCGCATGACATCAGAAGTCATGCCGCAAGTTGCCGGAATCAGTACACGGGTCGGGTGGATCGAAGAACAAACGCTCCTCAAGCATGGAAATGAGGATGAGTACCTCTGGATCATCTGCTGGAAACAACCCTTTGGCAATCCTACGCTGGATAATGTCCGAACTCGGTTGGGAGAGCTGCTGCCGGAACTGCCGTCGTCACTGCGCGCAAGTGCATCTCTGGAAGTCTATGCAGAGATTGGAAAGTCCCCAGAGCCGGGATCAAACGGCACGTAAGAGAGTTACTTGACGCTTAGGTGATCTTCAACGGCTTTCACCTTTGTCTCGACACTTGCGCCAAAGACGCCGACAACGCTGTCCAAACTGTAACCGACCAAAAAGGCGTTGATGACACTCACAGTTTGGTCAACAGCAAACGCAACGACAAAGAAGCCGATTAGCACCAGAACCAGCTTCCAGATCATTTGACCCAGCCTGGCATCAATGGTCTCGCGCAGGTCGGACACAGCCAGCAAGGTGGGCAGCCCGGTCAATTTCTCGCGCTTGGCACCCTCCACGCCGATGTGTGTGACAACGCCAATCAGAACTGCCAGCCAACCGATCACAAAGGTTGCAGCCCGTGTTTGCCAAGCCATCGTCGTCCACATCGGCAGCGGCAGTCTCGCCGCCACGATGACGATGATCAACGAGGCGAGTATGGCGACAGCAAGCCAGCCCAGGCTGCGCGTCTGTGCTGCCCTGTCCTCGCTATAGCGAAAGACAAGGCCATTGGTCACATCGACAATGCCATTCTTGATGACCTGAGGCGACCAGGCGAGGTGATTTAACACGGTGCGCCGGTCATCATCATTGGGGATTTCATCCTTAAAGACCAGATGAAACGGCACATAGTAGCCCGGTTTGGAATTTTTCAGCCACGCATTGAGACGGCTCGGAATGGTCAGCATACCGACCAGCAGTTCGATCCGCTGAATATTTGCTAGGAGAAGCACAACGGCATTGGTCTGTTCTTGGGCCGGAAGTGGCTCTGCTGATGGCGATAGAAGTGGATTCGAGTCCACCTGCTCCAGGACATTCTGCAAATGATGCACTGTGTCATCCGTACTCGGTTCTGCGGCGAGCTTTTGTTGAACCTCGACTAAATCGTTCTTGGTTTTGGCAAGATAACCCGCCTGGCTTGCGAGTGTCGTCGTGCCTACCTGCACCAGATCGATAATCGCGCGCAGGTCTTGCACTTCGGCGCGCAGCCTGCGCAGCAACCGGAACCATTCTTTCTTCTCCTCGCTGCTGTCCTCGTCATCATCGGGGGCCGGTGCGAGCGGCGCAAATTCTGGGATGCTTTCCGAGTTTGAAAGCTTCGGCTCGCGCACACCATCATTTGAGGAGAGATGATTTGAGAATACTTGCACATCTTTCGAGGCGTCAGACATGATTTGAATCCCCCTGTAGCACAAAGAACGTCACTGGCTATTTACATCGCCGGCTCCTGCCTGCACTTTTCATTTTGCACCGATAGACTCAACGAACTCGCGCAACTTCACGTTGCCGGGGTTCTCTTCTCTGGCTTGCTTCAGCAGCGCATCGATCTTGTTATTGGCAACAGCCCATTCAAGCAAGTCAAAGACTTCACTGCTGAAATCGCCTGCCCTGACAATGTTCTCGTATTTCACATCCAGCCCAAAGAGCGTAACCCGTTCCAATTGGTTGCGATTAAACGCGCTCAACAGCGCTTCGTGTAATTGTTCCACCTCTTTGGCGGTTAGCCCGCCATCCACCGCAACCACTGCCACCCTGCTTGCCAACGGTTGAACCCGCTGCACAGACATTTGGACTTCAATACGCATACGGGTCTGCGCCGCCAATGCCCCGTCCTCCTGATAGGCGTTGACCACAAGGGTACGCTTGCCGGCGCGATGGGCGGTTACTTGGAAAAAGCGAGGTTTGGCGTTTTCCCCAGGGTGGAGCAAGATCACGTAATGGGACGGCTGCACGTCACAATCTGCGCCGATCACCTCGATGCGGTACTGGATCACATCGTCACCTTGCTCGCGATAGATTGTGCCTTCTTCCGAGATCGTCTTGGGCAGGTCCTCAACCGCCAACACGGGCGCATCGCGCTGCCGTACAGCCACGGCAAGGTCAAAGGGTTCATCCACATAGGCCTGTTCTGGGTGAGCCACATCGAGCCGTATGGCTTCCTCGATCAATGGCGGCGACTGCGGTTCCGGCGTGGGTGTAGGCCCTATCGATTCCAGCGCCGGGCCTGGTGCTTCTGCGGCAGTCTCAGCAATCTCGTCAGCAACTTCAAACGAGGCCTCCTCTTCGCGCCTGTCCGTATCGCTTCCTCTACGGCGCGCGCCCCGGAAGAAAGGATAGAGCCCTGCAACCAAATGCTTGTCCTCGTCGGATAGAGCCGGTTCGGGCGGCTCCTGCGTCCACTCACCCTTGAGGCTGCTACTTTCGTGCGTTAGGCCAAGCACATGGCCGAATTCATGAAAAGCCACCTGGCGGATCGTCGCCTCGTCTGTTACTGCGATCAACGCGCCGAGGCACAGGGTCGGTTCGTCCTGCGGGACGAGCAGGGCATCGGTTCCAATGTAAGACCAAAGTTCGAGCGGTGCGAAGTTGATGCGTATTTCGGCATCAGGCCCATCGTCGAAGGTGAATTGGATGTTGGCGTATTGCGTCCACTCCTGCGCGGCGGACGCGACGCGCTGGTGCAGAACCGGGTCGCCATCCAGAAAGCGCACCCAGATCTGCGCGCCCGGCATCCAGTAGCGCGTGTAGGAGTCGTCAGAGCCACTTGCATTGGCAGGGTTCACTTCAACAGCACGAACCGCGGCCTCATGGCGAAGTTGAGGCGCAAGTTCCATTTCTATGCACATAGGCAGGGATGCAGGCATAGGAGTTCCTCAAACCAAAGGGGGCAGCATCCATCTGTGATGCGCTCCACATCATACGATTGTTCACGGGCGGTTGTTCACGGGCGTTGAGACGCTGGCTACTCTATTCCAGCCCTGATTCAGCGCCGAACTGCATCTTGACCGCCACCGGCTCGACACCCTGGACTTCGACCTCGGCCTGGGTTGTCCCCCATTTCTCCGAGCGCGCGCCAATTGTGTAGGAGCCGGGGGCCGGCGCGGAGAGCGTGAACTCCCCCAATTCGCCGGTGAGTTGGGCGATGTCCGGCATACTCACGGGCGCAGAGATGACATAGATTGCCACCTGCGCCAGCGGGAGGTCTTGTGGGTCAACCACTTGACCGTGGATGATTGTCATACATTTAGGTTCGCTTCCAGGATTCTAGATTGGCAAAGACCTGCGACGAAATACGCGTTCCCGAATTGGCTGTCGCACCCCCATAGGCATGAATCGCAACCCCTGTGCGCTGTCCCTCATGGAAGATGTACACGCATGCTCCGCTCTGCCCACCGGCAGTATCCGCAGCATAATAGACCTTATCAGGGTTGACACTGCCGACTTCGCGGTGGTCATACCACAACGTGCCGCTTGGCTTGTCACCCGGATAACCGGCGATATTCACTGTAGACTTGAGCAATCTTTCATCTTCAAAGACGCCAAAGGCAAAGTGGCCGAGTTCCTGTGGAAATGCGCCCGGTATGATGATCGCCGCATAGTCATAGTTCTCCAGCCCGCTCTCGCCCCATCCCCGAACCGTCCAAAACTCGGTGGCGCTGATGCCGCCAAAAGGCACGTCTGCACCGTTGCGTCCGGGCATGACTTGAATCTTTTTGACCCAACCATCACGCCCCGCAACACCGCTGTTCTTGATAAAGACGCAGTGGCCTGCAGTGACGAGCGTGCGCGGGCTGATAAACCAGCCTGTGCCGATCCATGAGGAATTATCGGCGGCAGTGATGAGCAAGGAGGCATGCAAGCGCCAGGGGTATTGCTTGGTGTTGGTGATGGGCACACGCTCATCGGTTCCCAGCACAGATTCCAGGGCAGAAGGCGGGCCAAAAGAGGCAACCCCGATATCTACCAACCCGCCCAGATCAGGCGCGGTAAATTCGACCAGTGCGCTTTCTAGGGCAGATTCCATTGCGGGCGCTTGCACAGGTTCGATGAGCGCATCTGGCGCAATCTCAACCGCATCCCCAAAACCTATCGAGCCGGGGGATACGAGAGGGGCAACCACCGTTGACTCGGTAGGCACAATGTTGGTGATGGGCGTGTGCAATCCAGTTACGGGTGTGGCGGCAACCATGTCGATTCGCTCCAATCTTTGTGTTTGTCAGCATGCAAACGAGAGACTACTATCTTCGTTACAAATCTGGCTACAAACCTCATTACCAATCTCATGACGAACCACAGAATGAACCACCTATTGCGGCACGAAACAGCTTGGCTCTATTGTCGCAGCCAGAGATCATGGACACAGATCAGGGGAGAGGGTAAAGCAAATCAATTGACAGACGGGAAGAAACGGAATGGATAAGCGGGATCAGCGCTCTTCAATCACCGCACCTAGTTTACGACCAATATCCCGACAATTCAAGTGGCAAATTTTGCGCCCCTATTTGAAAAGGGCGCACGTAATTCAATTGACAGGGCTTTCACCACAGACTATAGTACATCCAAACCTGAACCGCTTTTTCAAAATCCACCCAGCCAAAGCAAAAGGGTTCGCCTGTGCTAGCCAAAGTCCTCAGTTGTGCGCTCATCGGTTTAGATGTTGAACTCGTTCAAGTGGAAGTAGACATTGCCAATGGGCTCGAACGGGTGACGCTGGTCGGGCTACCGGATACAGCGGTGCGCGAGAGTAGTGAACGAGTACGCGCGGCCATCACCAACAGCGGCTACGTCTTCCCCGGTCATCGCCTCACAATCAACCTGGCCCCAGCCGATCTACGCAAAGAGGGACCGGCCTATGATCTGCCGATTGCGGTAGCCATCCTCGCGGCCACGCGCCAAATACTCGATCCATTGGATGATGCGCTCCTGCTGGGCGAATTGAGCCTGGATGGAACTGTGCGCCATGTCAATGGCGTACTCTTGATGGCGAATATGGCGGCACAACAGGGCTATCGTCGCGTCTTCGTGCCCGCGGTGGATGCTGCCGAAGCGTCGCTCGTTCATGGCATTGAGGTCTACCCGATTGCCACCCTGGCCGACCTTGTGCATCATTTACAAGGCACGACCCGCCTTGCCAAACAAGAGACGCTCACGTCGATTGACCTGGAAGGCAATGTCACCTATACAGTCTCTTTTGAAGATGTAAAAGGGCAGGAAACTGCCAAACGCGCGCTGGAGATCGCCTGCGCCGGTGGGCATAACGTGCTTCTGAAAGGATCGCCTGGCGTGGGCAAGACCCTGCTGGCACGCGCGCTGCCCTCCATTATGCCCAAGATGACGCTGGCTGAAGCGCTGGATGTGACACGGGTCTATTCGGTTGCCGACGCCTTACCCCCAGACCAGCCCCTGATCCGCACGCGCCCTTTCCGCACACCCCACCATACGATTAGCCATGCGGGCCTGGTCGGTGGCGGTACTTGGCCGCGGCCAGGGGAGATCAGCCTCGCGCACCGGGGCGTCTTGTTCCTGGATGAATTCGCCGAGATGGGTACGAAGAACCTGGAAGCCTTACGCCAGCCGTTGGAAGACCGCGTGATTACCATCTCGCGGGCGCAAGGTTCGCTGAGCTTTCCAGCCAATTTCATTCTGGTTGCAGCGATCAATCCCTGCCCCTGCGGCTACTTTGGCGACACGGAGAAGCAGTGTACGTGTACGATGGCGATGGTCAACAAGTACCAGAAGCGCATCTCCGGCCCCATCCTGGATCGTATCGACATTCATCTGGATGTGCCGCGCGTGCCGGTACAGAAGCTATCGACGCTGGATGGTGGCGAACCCTCGCATCTCATTCGTCAGCGTGTGGAGGCGGCACGCGCCATCCAACAGGCGCGCTTTGCACCTGTTGGCAAGCCGAACGTGTTGGTCAATGGCGACATGGGGCCAAGCGAAGTGCAGAAGTTCTGCCAACTGAACAAAGAGGGGCTCGCCATGATCCGCATGGCAGTGGAGCGCATGGGGCTGAGCGCGCGGGCCTATCATCGTATTCTCAAGTTGAGCCGCACCATTGCCGACCTGGCAGGGAGTGAGCAGGTGCAGCAAGCCCATCTCGCCGAGGCGTTGCAGTATCGGCCGCGGACCGTAGTGTAGAGTCCTCTTGAAGACTCCGGTTTGAATCACCCCTGCTAGCTGTCAACTGCAAATCTTGCGCGTAAATAAAATAATAGGAACAACAATCGACGCAAGCTCAACAATCCCTTTTCAACAGGCGATGCCGGGTAACGGGGGCTTGCCCGGCATCGCCTGCTGCCAGGGGATTGCTATTCCACCTGCATGAACACCTTCAAGTCCAGATCACAGACATTACGCTTCTCAAAGACCCCGACGGTGAGCGACCCTGTGTTCAACTCACTTCCGAGGAAGGTTGCTGTGCGGGTTACGTTTTCTGACGTTTTCAACGTTGCATTGAACGGATCGTCCAAAACAAAGGGGAAATTGCTCCCTGGGAAATTCCCGTCCGGCAGCGCAGTAAAAGGAGGTAATGCGGTGATTTCACTCTCCTGAACGAAGCCTGCGATGGAGATTGTCTCGTTGCGGGCGACGCCGAGGGTGACGCTCCGGTCGCCCAGATCCAACGTGGTCCCACTCTGGATCCGAATATGCGTTTGGGCTCCAAAACCTGCCCGGCATAGGTTGGCTTCCAGGTTAAACCCACCCTCCACAGGCGGACAAAGGCCTATCGGCAACGCAGCAGGAGAGGTCGCGTTCAATGCGCTGGTCACGGCCTGCAGATAGGTTCCGTCGGATCGGCGGGCGCCGAGGTCGAACAGGAAGTCGCCTGCATGCTCCTCCGGTTGGTCACAGTCCTGGATGACCGTGAGTTCCCGGAAGCCGACGGTCACCAGGAAGTCCTCGACCAGCGGGCGGGTTCCCCGGATCACTTCGGTTGCGTCGTCGCGTGCATCCTCATCGGTATTGGCCTTGTTAGGATCAGTCCCTGGGGTTCGTTCATCGCCATCCACCAGGGTATCGAAGTCGGCGTCGGCCTGGAGCGGATCGCTGAAGACGCGATAGGGCGTCTCCCCCACCACCCGCACGATCCAGCGCGTTGTCTCATTGTCCACGACCTCGACCTCGGCCCCGTCCGAGAGCTTGTCGTTGTCGGTGTCAGCGTCCACCGGATCGAGGGTGATAAAGCCCTGATCGCGCAACTCAAAGCCGTGTACCTCCTCGAAGTCAGTCAGCCCATCGCCATCGGTGTCGACGTTGCTTGGGTCGCTGCCGAGCTGCAATTCCTCCCCGTCGCGCAGCCCATCGCCGTCGGTGTCCGGGTTGGAGGGGTCAGAGGTTACAGAACGGACGGTCTGGGGACCCTGGTCGCAGACCGTGTTGCAGAGGGCAGGCGAGTTGCTGACCTCCCAAATCACGATTTCGCGTGTCGTAGTTTCTCCAACGTTGACGACGCCGTCGCCATCATCATCGGCGAACTGGTTGCGGTCGCCGGGATCAGTGGGGTTGCCGCCCAGTTCCGCCTCGACGCCATCGGGGGCCGTATCGCCGTCGGTGTCCGGGTTGGTCGGGTTGGTCTGGACGGTGATGGTCTGACCGGTGCTGCGCAGCGTCACCTGGTAGCCGCAGATTTCGGCTAGGTCGGGCACGCCGTCACCGTCGGTGTCGGCGCGGCTGGGATCGGTGACCCAGGTCGGGGTCACGCCTTCGCCGCAGAGCACCGGACTCTGCCCTGCCTCCTGATCATCGGTCAACCCGTCGCGGTCGCTGTCGGACAGCGAGCAGCGGGAGAAGACCTGGCGCGTACCTCGCCCCGTCTCCACCTCCCAGCCGATCAGCGTCTCCAAGCGGTCATCGAGCGTGTCCTCATCGGTGTCGGCTAGGCTGTCCGAGCAGTTGTGGACATACTCCAGGTTGGCGGGCAGGCGATCCTGGTCAATATCGGCGACAAAGAGCAGCTTGATGTCCCCTTCGGTAGTCAGGATCAACTCATCGGTGCTCACCGTCTGGTCAATTCCGGTCGGGGTTAAGATTTCCCACGACTTGGGCACGCCATCCTGGATCGCGATCTCACCGACGCGGAAGATGCGTTCCGCCTGCTCGGTGGGGGAGCCTGCAATGGGGATGAGGATGGTTGAATAACTCTTGGCGAGTTCCTCCGCGGTCAGCGAGGCAGTGGGGGTGACCGTTTCGTCATACTTGGTCAGCCCAATCGCCTCCAGCGCATCAGCCAGAGTGATGCCGATCTGCTTGCCATCACCACCAAAGACCACGCGCCGGTCGTTCTCGTCGATCACGCCATCGCCGTTGGTGTCCTGCAAGCGACCGGTGTTGCTGGCGATGCGATAGTACTCGGTGAGGTCGCCTTCGCCATCGCCATCCGAATCAAAGCTGCCCTTGTCGATAACCAACGTCGAGGTGCGTTCGATGACCTCCTGCGAGCTAAAGGCGAAGTTGCGCCCCAACTCATCCGTGATGTCAAAGTTAGAGATGACGAAGGTCAGGCCGCGGGGGTTCTGCATCAGGCTCTCGACCAGGTTGGGGAAGATGGTGTCGTTGCTGAAAAGAATGGGGCCTCGTTCGGGCGAGAGGGGCCCGAGGGTGAATCCTTCCTCCGGCTCGGCGTCGGGCAGCAGGGTCGCCACCGGAATGAGGCGGGTGGGATCTTGGGGGTTTTGGAGGACAGCGGTGAGTTGGAGGTTGTGAATACTGTAGGCCAGGTTGCTGGTATTGCGGAGAAAGACGCTGGCCTGCAATTGGGCGCCGACCACCTCACGGACGACGGTGGCACCTTCGGTCGTCTCGGCTTCGGTAGCGAGCGACTTCTGGTAGGCCTGTTCGGTCTGTTGCTCTGAGGTTTCGGTATGCTCCGAGGTCCAAGAGCCAGTCCAACCGGCTTCAGCCTGGGTGCTGATCTTATGACTGACGCCAAAGTCGGTGAGGCTTGCCTTGACCGTAAATTCACTACCCACACTGAACTTAGCCATAGCTTCCTGGGTGTTAGAGTTCATGTTGCTGAACTCCTTGCGGTCGCTCTGGGTCAGCGTGGACTCCACACTTTTGGTCTCCAGCTCGCGCGTCTCGGTCGCCGTCTCCTCGGTGAAACGCACATCCAGCCGCAGTTTGGTCTCGCCCACCTCAATCGAGGGCTGGGGCAGGTCGGCGACCCGTGGGTTGCGGATGGCCGAGTTGATCTCGTCGCCGTCAGTCAGTTGGTCGCCGTCGGTGTCGGCAAAGAGCGGCGAAGTCTTGAAGAAGTTGTACTCCAGCCCATCCGCAAAGAGATCGCCGTCCGAGTCCTGTCTGGCCGGGTCGCTGTAAACCTCGTTGAGTTCCTGATAGTCGGTCAACTGGTCGCCGTCGCTATCCGGCAGCCGCGGATCGGCGCCATAGGCGCGCTCATCGGCATCCAGGATGCCATCCCCGTCGGTGTCGTTGGTCGTCGGATCGCTGGTGACATGGCGCGTTTCAATCGTACCGTCGGTGCGGTAGATATAGATCGGCCAGCCGTACTGCTCGGCGTTGTCGCTCAGGCCATCGCCGTCGGTGTCGATGAGGGTGACACCGGCAGGCGTCCCGACAAAGGGGGCGCTGGTGGGATCGACCAGAATCCCGCCGACCACCTCCTTGGGGCCTAACGGTTCACCCCAAAAGTCATGGACGGTGGAGGCAGTGACCCGGTAGACGACTTCGTTTTGGGAGAAGGTGGTCAACTCGACCAGCGTTTGCGCTTCGTCGAGAAAAGCCGCACTGGTCACAGTCAACAGACTGGGGTCGGCCCCGGCATGCTCCTGCACGATGCTGTAGAGGGCGGGATCAGTGGCATCTGGGGACATGGCTTTGTTAAAGGCGACTTTGACGGTGGTGTTGCCGGTCGAAACCGCACCGACCAGGCGGGCGTCGAAGTTGGGGTTGGGATTTTGGGGCTGAGGCCGGACCTGCAATTGAACGGTGGGAAGCGTCCTGAGAGTCGGCAGAAACATTTGCCGTCCTGAGCCCCCCTGGGCCAGGACGTTGGGCGCCGGGGCGAGGGGAATGTTGAGCAAGACGACAAACACAATTGCCGCGATGCGACGCAGAGCATTCAGGTGGTACATCGTTGTTGGGATCCTTTCTGAAATGTCGTATGGTTAGGCAGTTCGGATGAGCAGTCGGGAGGAGTGTGTATAGAAAATATTTCCGAATCTACAAACTCCACCGCATAACAAAACAGAGCCCTCAAGGTGACATTGTCTGAAGGGCCATTCAGATATATAATGTCCAGATGATATCGCCGCTTCATGCGCGAAATCATGCCCAACATCATGCCCACGAAGGCCCTCGAATGAATTCCATCGTGCTGAATTTATTGGGCGCATTTC
The DNA here is from genome assembly GCA_020846635.1 of Caldilineaceae bacterium. Lineage (GTDB taxonomy): Bacteria > Chloroflexota > Anaerolineae > Caldilineales > Caldilineaceae > QEUY01. The sequence continues at coordinate 1,063,994 of JADLDO010000028.1, read as the reverse complement.
AGGCTAAGGTAGATGGATGGCCCGTCCCTCATTTTGCCAATGCCAAAGTGCGCGCTCTCTTGAGTTATCTCGCGCTGGAATCAGCCCATGCCCACGAGCGCGTCAGATTGGCAGCGCTCTTGTGGCCGCAGCTTTCCTCCGAATACGCCCTGGATAACCTCCGCAAGTCAATCTACCGTCTGCACCAGACGCTTGATCAGGCGGCTCCCAATGTCACACCGCTGGTGGCGGTCACCCGGCACACCCTGCATTTTGTCGCGCCCCCTGCAACGGTCGATGTGCTTAATTTCCAGACGCTGCTGGCAGAAACTCATGCCCACCAGCATCCTTCCATCACGAACTGTGACGCCTGCCTGGCGCGCCTGACTTTGGCTGTTGAGCTCTATCAAGGTGAATTGTTAGCGGGTTTCGGGCTGCCCGACGCGCCCGCCTTTGAAGAATGGCTGCTGCTTTGGCGCGAGTCGCTGCACCAGCAGGTGCTGCAGGCGCTGATGACTTTGAGCAAGGTTGGGGAGGCGCGCGGGAATTTGCAGAGCGCGAATCTGCTGGTGGGGCGCATCCTCCAGATGGACCCCTATCGCGAAGAAGCCCACCGCCAGCAGATGCATCTTTTGAGCCGGATGGGAAAGCCTGAGCAAGCCCTGGCGCACTTTGAAGCGTGCAGGCGTCTGCTGAGGGACGAATTAGGGGTGGAACCAGAGGATGCCACGACGGCCCTGGCCCTTCAACTTCGCACTGAGAATTCTATGGGCGAGAATTCTATGGGCGAGCGTGATCCGGGCGGGCGCGCTTTGGCGGAAAACGTATTGCTCCCTCTAACATCGCCCGCGCCTGATGTAGAGTCGTTGGCGACCTCTTCGCCCTATCACCCCCAAAGTTATGTACCTGAGCATGGTCGCATCTATGGACGCCAGTACGATTTAGACCGGCTGATCCAATGGCTGACCCAAGATCGCTGTCGCTTGATCGCACTCATGGGCATGGGCGGCATCGGCAAGACGACCCTGGCGATAGCCGCTGTGCGCGCGGTTGCCAGCCACTTTGACATTGTGCTTTGGCGTTCGCTCATCAACTCACCACCGCTGGACGAAATTCTGCTCGATTGGCTAAAGATATTATCAGGCGATACACTGGAGCGTTTGCCCGACAGTTTAGACGCCCAACTCGCGCGGTTGCTGGATTGCCTGCGCGAGCGACGCTGCTTACTCGTGCTGGATAACCTGGAGAGCATTTTCCAACCGGATCTGGCAGGACAGATGCGACCCGAACGCCAGGAGTACGCCCAACTCATCCAGCGCGCCGGCGAGCTTCAACATCAGAGCTGCCTGCTGCTGACCAGTCGTGAATATGAGAGTACATTTGTACGATTGGAAGGCAACCTGTCGACTGTGCGCTCGCTCCAACTTGATGGGCTCGACGTAGCCGCTGCCGAATCCATGCTCCAGGATCGTGGGCTGGCAAAGCATGGCAACGGGGCGACCGCGTTGGTGAACCTCTATTCAGGCAATCCGCTCGCCCTCAATCTTGTCGCCGAAACCGTCTTGGAACTCTTTGGTGGCGATATCAAGAACTTTTTGGCGACGGGGGCCGTCATCTTTGAAGATATCCGCGCGATTTTGGATTGGCAGTTTGAGCGTTTATCCTCATTTGAACAGGAGATTCTGCTCTGGATGGCGGTTGAGCGCGAGCCGCTCACCCTCCAAGCTCTGCGCAACAACCTCGTCCCCGCGCGTCCGGCGGGGGAACTGATGACCGCGCTGTGGGGATTGCGACGGCGGTCGTTCCTTGACCAATATGATCCTGGTTTTTCAGGCATGGGGGCTGAAAAACCAGGAAAAAACGACGCGCAAAGCACATCCACCCAAGCGCCACTGGGAGAGATACGATTTGGCTTGCAGAATGTCCTGATGGAATATCTGACCAACCGCCTGATCGGGAAAGCGTTCCAGGAGATCGAACAAGAAAAGCTGCTCCGCCTACATCGCCACGCTTTAATCAAAGTCCAGTCAAGCGAGTATGTGCGCCAAAGCCAAGTGCGGCTGATCCTGCAACCGCTTGCGGAGCGTTTGCAGGAAATGATGGGCAAAGAGGAGGCAATCCGCAAGCTCACGCGCATCCTTGCCGGTCTGCGTGCCGAGCCTTCAACCCCAAAGGGCTATGGCGCGGGCAACCTGCTCAATTTGCTGCTTAACCTGGGGGGCGACCTAACGGGCTATGACTTCTCACGCTTGCACGTACGGCAAGCTGACCTGCGCCACGCCCATTTGCCCGCCGTAAATTTCGCGGGGGCCGACCTAACCCACAGTTCCTTTGCCGAAGGCTTTGGCTATATTTATGCCGTTGCCTACTCTCCAGACGGAGCCTTGCTCGCAGCCGGCAGCAGCAGCGGCGACCTTCGGCTATGGCATGCCGCTGACGGACGGCTCCTGCATATCTATCAAGGACATAAGAGTACAGTCAAGTCCGTGGCCTTTAGCCCCGATGGTACGCTGTTGGCGAGTGGAGGGGACGATGAAACAATACGCTTTTGGAACGTGATGGACAAACCGCTAGCTGCGCCATTTCCGCGCATTTTGCAGGGGCATAAGGGGCGCGTGACCGCGGTTGCTTTCCATCCAGACGGCAAGACGCTGGCAAGTGGCGGGGTCGATCAGACAGTACGCCTATGGGACCTAGCCACGGGCGCGATGAAGGCGGTTCTGCATGGGCATGAGCATTGGGTATGGGCGCTTGCCTTTGATCCATCCGGCGCAACCCTGGCAAGCGCCGGCTATGATCATTCTGTCCGGCTGTGGGATATACAGACAGCAAGCGAGCGAGCGACGCTGCGCGGGCACACCGACGTTGTCAGCGGAATCGTCTTTGCTGGGCGCGGCGCACATCTCGCCAGTTGCAGTTTCGATGGCACTGTACAGCTGTGGGATACGGCGACTGGAAAGCCACTTCAGACCCTGGTGACATTGCCTGACGAGGTGAATGCAATCGCCATCAGTCCCGATGGGGACTTCTTGGCTTACGGCGGTGATGATAATGTCGCGCGGCTGTGGGATTTACGCAGCGGCACTGTTCGCCATCTGCTGAATGGACACGACAGCGACATTCTCGCACTGGCCTTTAGCCCCGACGGCCATACGATCGCGACCGGGAGCAGTGACCAAACAGTGCGGCTGTGGAATACGCCGACGGGACAACTGCGCCACATGATCATCGGATACAGCCAGAGCATCCGCGCGCTGGCGTATCATCCCAATGGCAAGATCGTCGCTACTGCCCATTATGACCATGTCGTGCGGCTTTGGGACACGGAGGGCCGGAGAATCGACCAAATCTTACGCGGACATACCAAAGCCGTACAGACAGTAGCGCTGAGCCAGGACGGCGACTGGCTGGCAAGCGGCAGCGACGACCAAACGATACTTGTGTGGCGGCTTTCTGATCCGGATCGATTCGGGAAAGGCGAGCCGTGGCGTGCCCAACGCCGCCACACCTTATATAGCCAACATGGCCGCGTGACTGCTTTAGCCTTTAGTCCCGATGGGGCAACACTGGTCAGTGGGGGGTTCGGCCAATCGGTCTGCTTGTGGGAGGTGGAAAGTGGGCGGCTGCGCCACCTCTTGCCAGGCCATGATTCGCCCGTTGCCGGCGCACAATTCAGCCCTGACGGTTCGTTGTTGGCAATCGCCAGCAGGAATCAGAAGATACGGCTGTGGGATATGCACAATGATTCTGATTTTTCAGCGATGGGGGTTGAAACATCAAGGGAAAACGACACGCCCCTTCATCTTTGGCGCGGCCATGAGGGTATCCTCTATGCGGTTGCCTTCAGCCCCGATGGGCAAACGCTGGCGACTGCCGGGGGTGACGGCGTGGTCTGTCTGTGGAATGTGAGTACACCGACACAGCCAGTCCTGAGCGCTGCGCTGCGCGGGCACACGGATCGTGTCTTTGCCATTGCCTTTAGCGCGGATGGGCGGCATCTGGTCAGCAGCAGTGCCGACCGCAGCATAGCCGTGTGGGATGTGCAGCGTTATGAGCTGATCCGAATGATGCATGAGCATACACACTTGGTTTGGGCGGTTGGCATGAGCCCCGACGGAAGCAGAGCGGCTAGCGGTGGACCGGCGGAGACACTTCGTCTTTGGGATACGCAGCAGGGGGTGTGCTTGGCAGCCCTGCGCGGCCCTGGCCCCTATGACGGTATGAATATCAGCCGAGTCACTGGGATTTCGCAGGCGCAAAAGGCAACGCTCATCCATCTCGGCGCGGTGGATATGGGTTAGGCCCCGATGAGCGTAAATCACCATCCATTGATACCGCTCTCCGGCCTGTGACCTTATCAAATATAGCAACCAGACATAGCAATACCAATCCGATTTAAAATTAAAAGGAGAGAGGCATGAACGAACAATACCAAATCCTGAGCGAGACTGAGCAGGGACACCAAAAGATCCGCGACATCAAAGTCATGATCCTGCAAGGGCCGCGCACGTATACGCTTGTGAAGATCATCGCCGAAGATGGCCTCTATGGGATCGGTGAGGCATACGGCAGCCCAGGGGTTGGGGTCAAGGCGCAGATCGAAGCGATCAAACCGGCTCTCATTGGACGGGACCCGCTGGAGATTGATGTGCTCTACACCCTGATGGGTCAAAGCTCAAATCGGGGAAGCGGATGGGCTGGCCCTAGCCGTACGGACGGCTCCGCCCATGCCCTGATGCGGGCTGCCAGCGGGATCGAGATGGCGCTGTGGGACCTGGCAGGGAAGATTCTGGGCGTTTCATCGACTGTGCTGCTGGGCGGGAAATTTCGCGAAAAGGTGCGGGTCTATGATCACGCGCATCCTCAAAACATCCTCGATAGAGGATCGTGTGAGGAGTGGGCACAGCAGGTCAAGGAAGCCCCGGCTGGTATCACATGCCATAAATTCGGCTTTCCCCATACATCGCCGGAGACCGATGCCGGACGAGATTTTGCCAATCGCGTCTTGACGGTGCGCGAGTTACGGCAGATCGAGGAGGGCTTTGCCAACTGCCGCGAGGCACTCGGTTGGGATCACGACATCATGGTTCACTGCCATTGGGAATACGATGTACGCACCGCGATCCAAATTGCGGAGGCTGTCGCGCCAATCAAGCCCGTGTGGCTCGAAGACCCGATGATCGTCAACTACTCGGAGAGTTGGAAACGGCTGACCGCAAGTTCGTCAGTCCCCATCTGCACCGGTGAGAACCTGTGGCGGCGGCAGGAGTTCGCAGACTTCATTGTCCATCAGGGATGCGATATCCTGCACCCCGATCTGCGTAACAGCGGCGGTTTCCTGGAGAACAAGCGGATCGCTGATATGGCCGAGGTGTGGGGGCTGCCGATGGCGACGCACAACACGGGCAGCCAGCTCAACACCTGGGCAACGTGCCAGTGGGCAGGATCGATTCGCGACTTTATCGCGTGCGAAACGGTCACCGGGAAAGGCGACTGGATGGACGAGTTACTGATTCTCGACGGGCCATACATCGAAAACGGCTATGTGAGAATTACGGAAAAGCCGGGCTTCGGTGTCGATTTGAATCCAGAGGTAGCCCAGGCCCACCTGGCAGACGGCGAAACCTGGTGGGGTTGATGTGGAGCGTATTCCAGGGAAAAAATCGGGGCTCAATCATCGACCCTGATCGCTGGACGGTGGAAATCACATACCCGTCAGCCCTTGACGCCGGAGACGACAATGCCCTGGATGAAGGCACGTTGGGCGAAGAAGAAGACGATAATGATCGGCAGCACCATCAACACCGTCGCCGCCATCAGATGGCTCCAGCTAATGTTATAAGAGGTTGTGCCGCCCGGCAGCGTCAGCGCGCTGTGGAAACTGCGTACGCCCACGGCAATCGGCATGTTTTCCTTTGTGCTGATATAGATCAGCGGCTCAAAGAATTGATTCCACTTGCTTTGGAACGAGAAGATCGCAATCGTTGCCAGCGCGGGCATTGAAAGCGGCACGATGATGTTCCAGTAGATGCGGAAGGTATTGCAGCCGTCGATGCGCGCCGCATCATCCAACTCGGCGGGGACAGTGGTAATAAACTGGCGCATCAGGAAGATGTAGAAAGCATGGCCGAACCATGAAGGCACGATCAGCGGCAGCAGCGTGTCTAGCCAGCCCAATTGCCGAAAGAACAGGAAAAGCGGGATCACTGTGACCTGCGAAGGCAGAAAGAGTGTCGCGATCAACACACCAAAGAGAAAATTGCGTCCCCACCAGCGCAGCCGCCCAAAGGCAAAGCCGACCATCGAGGTCGCGATCAACTCGCCAATCGTTGCCAGCGTCACCAGCACGATTGAATTCCAGAAGTAGCGTGGCAGCGGAATATACGGAATCATAAAGACATCGGCATAGTTCTGCCAGACGGGGTGCGCCGGCCAGAGGATCGGCGGCCAGACATACTGGTCACCTTCGACCATCAGCGAGGAGCGCACCATCCAGAAGAAAGGCAGCGAGACGAAAAACGCGCCCACTGCCAGCAGCGAATAGACCAAAACACGCTGCGAAACATGGGCAATGGTTTTTCTGTAGGCTGGTGGACGAACTGCGGTAGCTCTCACGATCTGAATCCTTCGTTATAAATGTGAAGCAAGGAGCGAGAATGATTCCTGCTCCTTGCTCAAGCCTTGTCTTCCAGCGTGGATTCGTAATAGACCCACTTGCTCGAATAGCGAAAGACAATCGCAGTCAGGAGAATCAAGTAGATAAAGAGCAGCCAGGCCATCGCTGTTCCATATCCCATGCGCAGGCTCTCGAAAGCGATTCGGTAGAGATAGAGCATAAAGGTCGTCGTGGAATGGTTTGGCCCGCCCGCAGTCATGATGAAAAAGAGGTCGAAAGATTTGAGCGCGCCGATGATGCCCATGATCAAATTGAAGAAGATGACCGGGGAGATCATTGGAATGGTCACATGAAAGAACTTGTGCCATGCGGTCGCGCCGTCGATCTCCGCGGCTTCATAGAGCGCGGTCGGCACACCCTGGAGCGCGGCCAGATTGATCAACATCGAGCCGCCGACCTGCCAGATCGCGATCACCACAAACGCCCAAATCGCAGTACGTGGATCGGCCAACCAGTTCGGCCCTTCAATGCCGAAAAGCGTGTCCAACATATAGTTGACCAGGCCATAGCGCCCGTTAAAGAGCCACTCCCACAAGAGCGCCACGGCGACGCCCGAAATCACGGCGGGCAGGTAATAGGCCGTACGCCAGAAGGCGATGCCGCGCACCTTCTGATTGAGCAGAATTGCCAGGAGCAAGCCCAACAAAAGACTCAATGGGACACTGGCAATGGCGTAGATGGTCGTGACCTGCAATGATTTCCAGATCAGCGGGTCGCGCAGCATTTCCGCATAGTTGCCCAGACCGATGAAGCGGGGCGACTGCACGATATTGTATGAGGTCAGGCTTAGATAGATGCTGTAGAGCATTGGCCCCAGGAAGAAGGTCAGCAGGCCAATGATCCACGGCGCGGCAAAGAACCACCCTTCCAGGTTGCGCGTCAGCGTGCGGCGTCTGCGACTGGCGCGTTTGGCCTCTGCCGAGGGCCGCTCGAAGGAAAAGTCAGGGGAAACGGTCGGTGTGCGCGTTACTTGTGCGTCCATTGCAAGCTCGTCTCAAAGAATGAAGGAGCGGGAAGCAAGCCGTTGCAAGGTTTCCCGGTGGGAAACCGTAGTGACTTCTCGCTCCCCGCTTCATCGCGCGCCTACTGCCGCGCCTGATACTCTTCGCGACCACGATCTAAGAGGGCAACTGTCTCGGCTTGAATCTGCGCCACACCCTCTGCCACCGGCATCGTGTTGGGGAAGATGTTGTCATAGACGATGCGCCACATCGGCTCCAACATTGCTTCCTTTGTCAGATAGGGGGTCGTCGGATAAGCCGCGGTGTCCGCATCGACCTTGTTGAAGACGTTGTAGTTCAGGCCGTCTGGCCCACCCCCCGCATTCGAGGCCAAGAAGGACTCATATGTACCACGATGTGCCCCGCGCGAACCCCAATTGTCGGTGATAATCTGCTGCGCCTCTTGCGTGAAGACCACCTTGAGGAACTTCCAGGCTTCATCGGGTGCCTCTGCCTGCGTGGTCATGAAGGTTCCATTGCCATGATAGATATTGGTGCGCTCGTTGGTGACCGGGTTGAAGGGCATCAACGCCATATCATAGGCAAAGGGGATCGGTTCGGAGGGCTTGCCGCTGCCCCATAGATAGCGGCGGAAGAATTCGCCCTGTACAACCATGCCAAGCTGCCCGTTTTGGAACATAGCTCGGTCGAGGATATCCGCTGAACCCATCTCGCTGCTGTTGGGCTGCACATCGTGGGTGTGCGTCAGATCGACCACCCATTGCAGGGCTTCGATGGTTTCGGGCGAATCGAAGATGACTTCTTCGCGCGCATCGTCCAGAAAGCGCCCGCCGCGTGCATAGACGAGGTTGCCCCACGCCTCTGACCAGCCATTGATCCCCTTGTTCGAGGTCGCGATGATGCCGAAGCGGTCGCGCCGGAAGCCTTCGCCCTGATTGAGCGCAAGTGCATATTCAACAACGGTGTCCCAATTCCAGGCTGCCGGGTCATCTTCGATCTCGGCGGGGGGCGTCAGTCCCGCTTCCAGCAGGGCATCCTTGTGATACCAGAGCATGATGCCTTCATTGACCGTCGGCACGCCGTAGAGCTGGCCCTGTTGGCTGTATCCCTCGATCGCAGCGGGTACATATTCCGCCAGCCAGCCAGGCACATCGGCATCGGCGTCGACAAAGGATTGGATTGAGTTGATCATATTGATGCCAATCCAGCCGCCAAACGACGAAAGGCCACCGACCGCTGTATCCGGCGCGGTGCCGCCCGCAAAGGCGATCAACAATTTCTGCACCATCTCCTCTGGCGGAGACTGGAGGACGATATTCACCTCCGGGTACATCTCTTTGGCAAGCTCGACGATCGGCTTCCAAACGACCTCTTCCTCTGTGGGGTTACGACCCCAGTGGATCAACTCCTTGCCCGCGGCAGCAGGAGCCGCTCCCGCATCACCCCCAGCCTGCGGCGCACCCCCTGGCGTACAGGCCGCCAAGAGCGCCGACGCTGCGCCGAACCCAGAAAGATGGAGAAACGTTCGTCGAGACAACTTTTCCAACATGCTTTGGTTCCTTTCTTGCAGACATCGTTCCACTCGGCGCAGCGCCCCGATACCGGACAGCGGCGCAACGTACCGCAGCGGGAGCAGGATGAGGGACGAACACAATCTATAGGACACAATCTATACATTGTGCCGATAGTACACTCTATAAAGGAGAATGAATCGCCAATTCGCTCGCAATGACAAGGGAGTCGAGCAAAATGAGATGGATGCGCCTACTATATTACCATAGTAGTATCTTCTCGAAAACAGGGCCAAAAGCATCGAGAAAGAGGCCAGAAGGTACGCAGTTTCGGAATAGTGCCTGATTTGACCTGTTTGACAAATGGCAAGCGCCATGTCAGAATCAACCCCTACAAAGCAAGCCAATTGAACCTGATCAGACTGCTCCTCCACGCAGGATGGTCAGCTTGCTGGATGAACCGGCAGGTCACTGGTGAGGCTGCGCCAGAGGTAGAGCGCGTTCATGGCAATCTCTGGATTGCGCAATTCGGGTAACCGGCACGCCTTACGGGTCACGTAGTCGCACAAGTGGCTTGTTTCACCGGACACCTCCTGAGCGGGCAGCATACCCCTGTCTTGCTGACCACAAATTCAGAGCATCTTCAAACGGGAAACAGATCTATGTCTCTAAAAGTTGCGCCTTCTATAGAGTCGCCTCCACGCACGAAAAAACGGTGGGGTGCAGATAAGGTCTATACCAACTTGTCCTATCTGCTCATGGTTTTGCCGGGTGCGATTTGGCTGTTTTTGTTTTCCTATCTGCCCATGCCCGGCATCGTTTTGGCCTTCAAAACCTACAAACTTTCAAGACCTCCTCAAGACTTTTGGACTCAAAACACCTTTATTTACAGTCTCATCACAAGCCCCTGGGTTGGCCTGGAAAATTTCAGATACCTGACCCTTCCCACGAACATCGAAAGCACGCTGATGTATGTCCGTAACACGGTGCTCTATAACCTGCTCTTTATGGTTGTGGGCTTGGTGCTTTCTGTTGCTTTGGCTGTCATGATTTTCGAGCTGACGAACCAGTTTTGGGCCAAACTCTATCACTCGATTCTTTTCCTCCCCTATTTTATTTCGTGGATTGTGGTTGCCTATGTTGTCTATGCATTGGGCAGTTCCGGTGGAATTATCAACAATCTCTTTGCCTCTACGGGCTTGGAGCCGATCGAAGTCTACAAATCCAAGAGTTACTGGCCGTTTATTTTCCTGACAGCCAATGTCTGGAAATACACAGGTTACGGTTCAATCATCTACCTGGCGACGATTACAGGAATTCCGCGCGAGCTTTATGAAGCCGCGGCAGTAGATGGCGCGGGGAAATGGAGGCAGTTCACTGCGATTACCCTACCCCATCTCACCCCGGTGATCGTGCTGCTGCAAATCCTGGCGGTAGGTCGTATCTTCGGTTCGGATTTCGATATGTTCTATACCCTGCCGAATGGTGCGGCGCTCGTCAAGGATGTCACATACACGTTGGATGTCTTTGTCTACAGCATGCTGCGAAGCGGCACGCCGCTCGGCTATCCTGCTGCCGCTGCGTTCCTGCAATCGCTTCTCGGCTTCATTCTGATCCTGATCACCAACTACATTGTGCGCAGAATCAGACCAGAATTGGCACTGTTCTAAAGAATTGCTCTGAAAAGATTGCTCTAAAAAGGAAATACGAAGATGGCTACTAGCGCGAAGCTTGAGTCTCGGCAGGTATATAAGACCTTTTCAAGGCGAAGACATAGAGATGTGCTTGCCCTTTCGCCAATGGCAAATGCACTCCTGAATGTGCTGTTAATCTTCTTCTGCATATTGACATTGATACCCATCTACGTGATTGTCATCGCGTCGGTCACATCGGAAGCCTCGCTTGCCGCCAATGGCTACCGCCTATGGCCGCAAGAATTTTCAGGGATGGCCTATCGCTTCCTTTTCAGCCAGGGGTCGATTGTTATTACAGCCTACATGAATACGATCATCTCTACCGTGGTCGGCACCATCATGTCCGTGATCATGGTGGGGTTGTATGCGTATCCACTTTCCAGAGAGAATTTCAAATTTGGCACGTTCTTTACCTTCTTTGCATTCTTCACCATGTTGTTTAGCGGCGGCCTTGTTTCATACTACATGGTGGCACGACAGATTTTGCAGTTGCAAAACACTCTATGGGCGCTCTTTCTTCCCTCCGCTTTCAGCCCATTTTGGGTGATTGTGATGCGCACCTTCTACAAACTGAATGTGCCCAATGAAGTCATCGAAGCGGCCCGCATTGATGGCGCGGGCGAATGGCGTACATTTATCCAGATCGTCTTGCCGCTGTCGACCCCTGGTCTGGCGACAGTCGCCTTGTTCAGCGCCATTGGCATTTGGAATAACTTCTTCAATGCCCTGCTTCTGGTAGACGATGCACAATATTACAGCTTGCAGTTCACCATTTACACAACGTTGAATAACATCCGCTTCTTGTTGGAAAACGCGGACAAGATGCAGGGGTTAGTCAACCTCTCTGAACTGCCATCACAGACGTTCCGCATGGCGATGGCGGTTGTGACAGTGGGGCCGATTATTTTGGCCTATCCGTTCTTCCAGCGGTTCTTCATCAAGGGTTTAACGATCGGCGCTATCAAGGGGTAAGGTTGCCGGTCAGAGTGCATATTTCAGCGTATATATAGGGACTATAAAAAATTCTGTCAAAGGAGCCCAGGGAATGCTAAGGAAGTTTGTCTCACTCATTTTGTTGATTACGATGCTTGCGGTTGTTGTGGCTGGTTGTGCGCCCACCGCTGCACCAACGCAGCCAAGCGCGAATGAGGGATCTGCGGGCGCGTCATCGGGCGACGTTGTGACCCTTGACTACTACTGGATTGGCAACGGGGATACCGACCAGCGCAGCCAGGTTGAAGCCGCGATCAACGAGTATGTTGAGCCCCTCATCGGCGCCAACGTTGTCTTCCACATCATTGGCTGGGGCGATTGGGAAACCAGGGCCGTTACCGGCCTGCAGGCCGGTGAAAAGATGGATATCTTCTTCACCGCGGATTGGCGCAACTACATGCAGCTCGCCACGCAAGGGCTGTTCCTCCCCTTGAATGACGACGCAGGCGAATATGGCAACTTGCTTGAACAATATGGGCAAGACATTTTGAGCGGTCTGAATCCCGCCTTCATCACCGGCACGCAGGTCGACGGGGTCAACTACGCCGTTCCCACCAACAAAGAACTGACCGTTCCCGAAGGCTTTGTCTACAATGTCGCCGCGGCGGAAGAGATCGGTTTTACTGAGGAAGATGCCGCCAACATCAAGAGCCTGCAAGATTTGGAACCGTGGCTCGAAAAAGCCAAAGCAGCCCGCCCCGATGAGTATCCTTTCCTCACGGATGGCCGGATTGCGTTCCAGCCCTGGGTGCCTGGCTTTGCGGCTGGTATTTCGGACAGCCTCCTCTCCATGAAGTTTGCCCCGGATGCAAACGGCGTTTTCGATGAGACCATCGTCAGTGTCATGGAAACCGATTGGGCCAAAGAGTACACGGCGATCATGCGCGATTGGTATACAAAAGGCTATATTCATCCCGATGCCGGTCTGACCACCTTTATCACCGGCGATGTCAGAAACGCAGGCAAGTTCTTCATCGAACCCCAGCCGCTAAAGGGCGACAATATCAAGGCGCAAGAGTTGGTCAACGCTTCCGGCAACCCTGACCTGCAACTGCTGGAAATCTACGCCCAACCCAAGATCAACATTACCGTCCACTCCGGCGGCTCCATGCTCGCCATCCCCGTAGTCTCCGACCATCCTGTCGAAGCGATGAAGTTTATCAACCTCATGCACTCCGACTCCAAACTGCTCAATATGATGCTCTTTGGCGTCGAAGGCACCCACTGGGAGCTTGAGGCTGACGGGCGCGTGAACATCTTGGACAGCTCCTGGTATGGCGCACATGGTGGCGCGTGGACACTCGGAAACACCCTGCTTCAGGCTGTTTCCAACAAGGAAGATCCTGAGAAGAACAGATTGTTGATCGAGTACTCCAATGATTCACTCGACCATGCTTCGCTGGGCTTCCGCTTCCGCGCCGACCCGGTGGCAGCAGAGCTAACCGCGGTCACGGCAGTTGCAGAGGGTACGACGCGCGCGCTGATGACCGGGTATGTTGATCCAGAGGTTGAGCTGCCCAAGTTCATTGAGAACTTGAAGGCTGCCGGGTTCGATACCATCAAGTCAGAGGTAGAGGCGCAGTACGAAGCCTGGAAGGCCACAAAGAGCCAATAATTCCGGGGTTAAGCAGCAAATAGACTCCATACGATGGTTGAACGAGGGGCTGTCTCAAGAGACAGCCCCTTGCACTTTAGTGGAAAGTAGTAACGAGTGCTCAAGTATGTGCGGATACGCTGTTGGGATGCAAGTGGGGTTCCTGATATAATTCTCGGCGTACGTTCACGACGAAATCTCGGGAAATTCCCAGTACCTCCGTCTGACACATCATAGAAAGAGGAAACCAAGAAGCGGGTGACATGGCATGTCATTTGCAAGATTTAGTGGTTCTCCGCATCTCCATCTGGACATCTAGACCCTCAGCCATTGGCTGGCTTACTCCTTGATGCAGTTTGCGCCCCCAGCAACAAGTCATCGCCGAACATCACCTAAGCGTACATGTTAGTTCAATCTAACGCCCCCTTCTTAAGTGCCGATCAGCGGCCCAGGGCTTCGCTTTGTCATCAGCGGATCGCCACATCTAGGTCTTTGCCTGCTGTTTCAACTCATGAACGGGTAGGATTCCGGCAATCGGTATCGGGTACCGAGCGGCGGAGAGCCATATCAATCGCTGTCCATTCACAGAAAAGGAGCTTCTATGTTGCCTGCAATGAAATCATGGCCCATGCGCGTCTCGCATCTTTTTGCCCTTCCGCTGATATTGCTTGGGCTTTGGCTATTCCCCACCCAACCGGCGCTGGCTGCTGACTGCACGGGCAGCCGCTACTTTGTGAACAAAGACGCCAGCGGCGGCAACAGCGGCGCGGATTGGGCCAACGCCATTACCAGCTTGCAGGACGCGCTGACCGCAGCCGCAAGTTGTCCTAGTATCACGGAGATCTGGGTGGCGGAAGGACTCCACACGCCCGGTACCGCCGCGGATGATACCTTTTCGATCCGCGCGGGGTTGGCTGTGTATGGCGGTTTTGCCGGGACAGAGAGCAGCCTCAACCAACGCGACTGGGAGAGCCATGTCACCGTACTCTCCGGCGATATTACGAAGAACGACACGGTCGATGCCAACGGAGTGGTCACGGTCACGACCAACATTGTTGGCCCCAACGCTTTTCACGTCGTGACGATGGACGGAACCAGCACACCGATTACCGCCAATACTCGGCTGGATGGTTTTGTCATCACGGCGGGCCAAGCCGAGACCACCTTTACCGAGCGAGATGGCGGTGGCTTCTACTGCAATGGGACCGGGAATGGCAGCGAGTGCAGCCCGACCCTTGCCAACATCGTCTTTAGTGGCAATATCGCTGAGTTTACCGGCGGGGCGATGGCAAACATCGGCACCAGCTTTGGCAAAAGCAATCCGGTGCTGAATAACGTCACCTTCAGCGGTAATATGGCCAGTGCCGGCGGGGCGATGAGCAACCTGAGTTACAGCAATGGTACGAGCAGCCCGGCGCTAAACGACGTCACCTTCAGTAACAACAAGGCCTTCAGCGTGGGCGGGGCGATGCTCAACGATAGCAACAGTCAAGGTACGAGCAGCCCGGTGCTGAATCGCGTTATCTTCAGCAGCAACTCGCTCGTTGCATCTACCGGCAAGGGCGGAGCGATGTACAACGACACCCAATTCATGGGTACGAGCAGCCCGGCATTGACCGACGTGACTTTCACCGGCAACTCAGCTCAGGATGGCGGGGCGATGTACAGTGACTGCGCTGGGCCAGAGAGCATAAGCAGCCCGGTATTAAACCGTGTGACCTTCACTGACAACACAGCCACAAGAAATGGCGGGGCAATGCTCAGCAATGGAAATGGGGGCACATGCACGCAGATGCTGACGAATGTAGTTTTCTTGAGCAACTCAGCCGCCACCCTAGGCGGGGGGATGTTCAGCCAGGGCCTCGTCGAAACCTTTGGCCTTACGCTGATCAACGTAACCCTTGCCGGCAACGAAGGTACGGCGCTGGTCAACGACTTTCTTGCCATCGTCACCCCTACCTTCACCATCTCCAATACGATCTTCTATGCAAATGATTCCCCGATCCTAAACCCGGGTGGCGATATGCCAACCATCGGTCACAGCCTGGTGCAGGAGTCGGGCGGCAGTGGCGGCGGTTGGAACAACGGCCTGGGCTTCGATGGCGGCGGCAACATGGATGCAAACCCAAACTTTGTCGACGGAGTCGGTGGCGACCTGCGCCTGCGCGCCGGTTCTCCTGCCATCGACGCGGGCATCAACAGCGCCGTACCTGGTAGTGTGACTACCGACATCGCCGGCGCGCCGCGCATCTTCGATGGCAATGGCGATAGCACCGCAACCGTCGACATGGGAGCGCATGAGTTTGCCTTCTTCCCGTTCAACGTGGCGCACAGCGGCAGCGGTAGTGGCACAGTGAGCAGCGTGCCCGCCGGTATCAACTGCGGTGCGGATTGTACGGAAACGTTCAACGCCGGGACTGCCGTGGCACTGACGGCGACACCTAGCGCCAGTTCCACCTTCGCCGGATGGTCGGGGGCGTGCAGCGGCACTGGCGCGTGCCATGTGACCATCAACGAGGCCAACGATGTCACAGCCACCTTCATCCTCAAGCAATACACTATCGCCGCCAGCGCCAACGTACCCGGAGGCGGCGCGGTGAGTGGTGCAGGAACGGTCAACCACGGTGATCTTGTGACGCTGACAGCGATGAGCAACATCGGTTATACCTTCGTCAACTGGACCGAAGACGGTACCGAGGTCTCCACGGACCCAACCTACAGCTTTACGGCGACAGGCAACCGGACGCTGGTGGCAAACTTCACCCTCAACCACTATGCGATCAACCTGAGCGCCGATCCGGCTGAAGGCGGCGAGACGACAGGAGGCGGGACGGTCAGCCACGGGGCTACTGTGGTGGTGACGGCAACGCCCAGCACCGGCTACACCTTCGTCAACTGGACTGAAGGCGACACCGAGGTTTCCACGAATGCGAGTTTTGTCTTCGCTGCGATGTTTGGACGCACGCTCGTTGCACACTTCAGCCCAATCACCTATACGCTGAGTATTAGCGCTGCCCCGGTCGAAGGCGGCACAGTAAACGGCAAGGAGGTTGTAAGCCACGGCGAGATCGTGACGGTGACGGCGACGTCCAACAGCGGCTTTGGTTTCGTCAACTGGACCGAAGATGGTACCGAAATTTCCACCCAGCCGAATTACAGCTTTACAGTTGCGGGTGATCGGACGTTGGTGGCGAACTTCTCAAGAGAGATCTCCATACCCTTTGTCCGGCGGTAACGCAGACTTTTCGTAGATGGGCCTGTACACGTTCCGCAGCGTACAGGCCTAGGAGATGCTACATACCCAGGTTAATATGCTTGTGGAAATGTCACCTTAAAACCTTCACCTTGCAGGAAAGGAAGCATTGATATGGGTACGTTCTATGATCTCGGTCGCGCCGTGGTTGGCGGCTGGACGGGCGGCGCCTGGCTGTCCCACGATCCAGTGCAAAATCGCGATCTGATCTGGGGTGGCGAGTTCGGCCAAGAAGGGGCCAATCTGTTTGCCGTCGATGTGGCAAGCGGGGAAGTGGTGGAAGAACAGCGCATCGGTGCGCGTGAATTCTTCGTCACGGTCGACCCACAAAGCGGCGTCCTCTGGATCTACAACTATCATGGGCTTAACCAGCCGGGTAACATCCTCCAATCCTGGAACCCCAAGACGCGACAGTTGTCCTATCATGGGTTTCCGCTGCTCAGCGGACACCGCTTTGTGGGGGCAAGTTTAGGCCCCGATGGGCGGCTCTACCTGGGAACCCATCCCTTCGGTCACCTGGTCAGCTTTGACCCAGGCAGCGAGACATGGACCGACCACGGCTGCCAGGCTCCCGAACCCATTGTCCCCGGCCAGCATATCTGGTGCCGCCCGCTGGCCTTCAACGCCGGTGGCGAGATCATCTGCCAGATCAACCGTGTCCCACCCCATGAATTCGTCGCCTTCAACCCGCAAACCGGCAAGACCCGCAAGCTGGAGAACGCGCCCGATCTGCCAAAAGCGCCCGGTTCGGGTGTGCGCCAGGATGGGCGACCCGCGTCCGATCACGCGGCTACGATCACCGTGAATCTCGAAGCCCGCAGCTACACGGTCAACGGCGCAGAACACACCTTCGCCTATACGCCCAAAGTCGCCACTGACATCGTCGGTCTTAACCGCGGGCCAGACGGCAACATCTACGGCAGCACCATCATCTCCATGCATGTCTTCAAGTTCGACACCCAGTCGCGCCAGCTCTCCGACCTGGGCCGCGTCGGCTTTGGACATGGCGAGGTCTACGACGTGATCGCACACGGCGACAAGCTCTACATGGGCAGCTACACCGGCGCGTATTGGGCAGCCTATGACCCAAGCAAAGCGTGGAACCCGCGTCCCGATGTGGGGGGAAAAGCGCCGGACGCCAACCCGCGCTGCTTCGGCCAGATGGGCCACGACATGAACCGTCCCTTCGAGTATGCTGTCGGCCCCGACAACCGCATCTATATCGCCTGCCGCGCCGACTACGGGCTGACCGGCGGCGGCATCGTGCGCTTTGATCCGGCCTCCGAAGTGATGGATGTTTTTCGCGACGAATTGCAGAGCGTCCAGTCCATCGCAGCGGACGACCGCTATGTCTATGGCGGCACCAGCATCAGCGGCGGGCGCGGCAGCATCGAGCCGACGACGCAAGCGCGCTTCTTTATGTTCGATCCGCAAAGCGAACGCCGCATCTACGAGACGATCCCTTTTGGTGACGCCATCGCCATTACCTCGCTGGCATGCAGCCCCGTTACCGGGCTGGTCTACGGCACGACTGATACGGGCGTTCTCTTTGCCTTCAGCCCCGATCAACGCCAGGTTGTACAAACGTGGCAGCTTCGCAGCCTGGGCACGCCGCTCATGGGCGTGCCTGAAACCTACGGCGTGATCCATCTGACCACAGGCAGCGACGGCAACATCTATGGGGTGACCAACAGCGAACTCTTTACCCTCGATGTTCGCACCGACCGCGTCAACTACCTGGATCAGCCGCCCATCTCCGATCTCTACCAGATCGTGGAAGGTCGCCCCGGCGTCTTCTATATCGGCGCGCGCGGCCACCTGCTCGAATACCACGTCAAGGGGACGCCTCACTACCGCTAGGTTCTCTTAAGCGAAGAACGCACTAGCCGGATGTCGCGCGACGTCTGGCTAGTGCGTGCAGGTCAAGCGATCTTCACACAAACACAATATCCACTCAGCCTGAAACATCCAGCTAGGTTAGAAAAAGGCTTCCTGTGCTCAAACAAACAGAATTACCGTCTTCAACTCCCGAAGCACAAGGGATAGACTCGGCGTCCATCCTGGCTTTTGTCAATGCTGTGGAGCAGACCCAGCTTGAACTCCACAGTTTGATCCTCGTCCGTCACGGTCACACCATCGCCAAAGGGTGGTGGTCGCCCTATACAGCCGAACTGCCCCACATGCTCTTTTCCCTGAGCAAGAGCTTTACCTCTACGGCAGTGGGGATGGCTGTGGCAGAGGGCCGCCTTACGGTGGATGACCCTGTGGTCGATTTCTTCCCCGCCGACCTGCCCAACGAGGTAAGCGGCAATCTGGCGGCGATGCGCGTGCGCGACCTGTTGACGATGACCACGGGGCATAGCACAGACCCCACCAGGTTAGTCCGCTCTGAGCCAGGCTCCACTTGGGCGCAAACTTTTCTGGCGCAGCCTGTGGAGCGTACACCTGGCACCCATTTTGTCTATAACAGCGTCGCAACCTACATGCTGTCGGCGATTGTGCAAAAGCTGACGGGACGGACGATGCTGGAGTATCTGACGCCGCGCCTCTTTGTGCCATTGGGCATTGAAGGCGCGACCTGGGAAAACTGCCCGCGCGGCATCAACACCGGCGGCTGGGGGCTAAAGATTACAAGTGACGATATTGCCAAGTTCGGCCAACTCTATCTGCAACAAGGCTGCTGGCAAGGGCAGCAGTTGATCACGCCGGAATGGGTGGCTGCGGCGACCAGTGCCCAAGTGCCGAATGGCCCCAGCGAGAACATCGATTGGGTACAGGGCTATGGCTACCAATTCTGGCAGTGTCGCTACGGAGCCTATCGCGGCGATGGCGCTTTTGGTCAGTTCTGCATCGTGATGCCCGACCAACAGGTGGTGATCGCCATAACCAGCGGGCTGCGCAATATGCAGAATGTGCTCAACCTTGTGTGGGAACATCTGCTGCCCGCCATGCAGGCGGAACCGCTCCCCGCTGATGCAGACGCGCAGAGAGCATTAGCGGATCGTTTGGCCTCCCTGCGCCTGGCCGCGCAAAGTGGCGCAGCAACCTCTCCGATTGCGGAGCGCGTCTCTGGTCAATGCTATCGCTTCGAGGAAAACGAGCAGGGGATCAGCGCCATCAAGTTCGATTTTGGTCAGGATGGCGTACGGCTTACCGTCCACGACCGCGCGGGTGAACACCAGCTAGCCTGTGGCTATCAACAGTGGGAAGCCGGTGAGACGCGCCTGGGACAAGAGCCAGATGCGCCGCTGCCCTATCCGGTGGCAGCCAGTGGCGCATGGAGTGCGGACGACACCTATGCCATGCGCCTTTGCTTTAGCGAAACGCCTTTCATCCCCACCATGCGCTTTCGCTTCGTTGAGGAGTGCCTGGAATTCGACCAGCGTTATAACGTGGGCTTTGGCCCGCCAGAGGAACTGGAAGCGCCGCGCCTGCTAGGGAAAAAATATAGGGAAACAGGATAGTCTCTTACTGGATCAGATTGATCAAGAAAACGGCGAGCAGGATCAGTGTCAAGGAGGCTGCGACGATAATATAGACGATAACAGCCATACTGCTGCGCGGGTTGTGATCCGCTTCGCTGCCAGGTAGGATAATTGGAGATACTTCCGCCTCTCCTTTGGGCTGTACCGGTTCAGAACGTTCTAATGTTTCATCGATCCATCGGTCATTCATGACAAGTCTCACCTGTCTGGGGGAATGGTTGGGCCTCATCAGTGAGACTACTCACGGGCTGGGGGCTCCTTGTGCTCAGTAGGAGATTTCCCCCGCCTGCCCGATTTCACGACCCGAACCGCAGGCCCACGCAACTCTCCTCGGTTGGCAATCTCTGCCGTCGTCCACCTCAGCCAACTGTGGATTTTCGCAGCCAACAGATCAGGACTGTGCGGAGCGACGATGCACTCATCAACTGCCTCACTATAGAGGCGAATGAACTGCTCCTCCGTGAGATTTGACACCAAGACTAATAAGGGATCGTGAAAGTAGTTTCGTAAAGTGACACAGGCTTCTTCAATCCCAGAGGCAGCAGCCAGAGCATCGACCAGGATCAAATCGAAGTCTTGCTGTAGGCACTTCTGCATCTGCAACGCTTGCGGCAGCGTACACTTGGCAATTTTTGCCTTGCACTTCTCTTGCAGCAATGCAAAGTCCATCGGGGAATCTGTGTGCAGGGAGACGTATAGTATTTGGAGATTGGGTGAATCCATGGGAGCTCCTTTGCGCGATGGAATGGATGAGAGAGCGATGTCGCACCGTCACTATACAAGTGCGAGCGTTGCCAAAGCGTTGCTTTCCCAAACATATCGATCCACAAAACGTCCATTCGCAAAACAACAAGGGCGGCGCTGCTGCCGCAACACCGCCCTTGTTTGTGTACTTGTCGGGGTGCTCGCCTTGCGCCCCGACACCTCGCAACCATTGTCCAACTGTCTGTCTCTTAAAAGCTACTTATTTCAAAGCTTCTACCGCGCCACACTCCTTCATATATTGCGTGCTGGTGCCATCCATGTTGATGAACGCAATCTTGATGTCATCAAAATAGATGTTAGAGTTGAGATACGCCGGCGACTGTGCCTGGATCAAGACCATAATGTCTTTGGCATCGCCCAGATCAATGGTGTGTGTCAATTCCGACCACTCGCCACGGACATAGCCGTTGTTATAGAGCGCAACATCACCATCGGCCCCAGGCTTGATGCCCAGCGAAGCCCAGTCGTAGTCGATACCATCACCAAAGCCAAACTTCGCACCCTGGTCGTGGTCCCAGATCAAATACTTGACGCTGACCATGACCTTGCCCTTTTCAAAACCGGCGGGCACAGGGATGCGCGGGCTGCCCATACCGGCAGCATACGGCGCATGGCTTGCAAACTTAATCGAATGCTGCTCCTGGTTGTCGGTATCCTCGCTGTCGTTATAGCGATCGCCAGGGCCGACCGAACGCTCGCGGGTGACCGCTACGTTGCTGGCCTTGTACTCACCCTCGTTGAGCGCAAACGGCCCCCACCCGCTGAACCAGTCGGTGTACATATCGGGATTGCCGTCACTGGACGACCAGCCAATCTCTGCGTTAAAGTTGACACAGACACTGGGCGAGTCATAGAGGGTCAAACCGGCGCCATATCCAGTTTCGGTCTGGCGAACACCGCGCCCTTCGGCCTCTTGCCGTCGTCCACCGTCCCACGCATCGGCTTCCAGCGCGTTGGCAGTGAGCGGCGCATTGACCAGCAGGTCAAAGCTGGGCAGAGGGATCGGGGCCGGCGTCAACCGTGGGCCGGTCGATAGAGGCAGCGGGGGCGGGGTCAGCGCGGCCATTGCCACCATCGGGGTGACCAGGGCCGAAAGCGCCACCACGAGCGCCAACAGGCTGCGCAGCGTGCGCGAATGAGTCATTGGTTTCTCCTTCTTCTGTTCTCGAACGACTTTGTGTTCGGGTATGAGCTTCTCTACTAGCATCTGTTGAAGCATCTTCTGGCAAAGAAAATAGCGAAAAACTAAGGATGAACGATGAACACTGGCAAACAAACAAGATGCACCCTATCAGGAATCAAGCATTATTTCCGTATATCGATTATTCATGACGCAGATTGGCATATTTGGTTGCGATGAGTTTTGCATTTTCTTCTGAAGTGGCGACTATCTATGGTGAGACAAATGGCGAAAAGATGTGACAAGGCCACAATTTGAGGTGCAGACGAGGAAATTCATGATTGCTGTGACGGGAGCAGGCGGCAAAACGGGCGTGGCAATTATACAGGCGTTGGCGCAGCGCAGGGCGCGGGTGCGAGGGCTGGTACACAAGCAGAGCGACCAGGCCAGGATCAGCGCGGCAGGTGCAGCCGAGAGCATTGTGGGCAATATAGCAGAGCGCGCCACACTAGACAGGCTGCTGGCGGGCGTCTCTGCGGTCTATCACATCTGCCCCAACATGCATCCTGACGAAACTGCCATCGGCACGGCACTCTTGGAGAGCGCACAAGCCGCGGGGGTGCAACACCTGGTCTATCACTCGGTGCTGCATCCACAAACCACAGGGATGCCCCATCATTGGCATAAATTGTTGGTGGAGGAGCAGATCTTTCGCAGTGGGCTGCCTTTCACAATTTTGCAGCCCACTGCCTATATGCAAAATTTGTTGGGCTACTGGCAGACGATGCGCCAGACAGGACGCTATACCGTACCCTATCCCGTGACAACACGTCTCTCGCTGGTGGATCTGAAGGATGTAGCCGAAGTGGCGGCGCGGGTGCTAACCGAAGCGGAACATACAGGCGCGACCTATGAACTGGTGGGGACGCTGCCACTCAGCCAAAGCGAAGTGGCGCAATGTTTGAGCGAGCAGATGGGGCAAGCTATCACAGCCAACGAAATGGAAATAGAGCAGTGGGAGCAGCAGGCGCGCACCCAGGATATGCCTGAATACGCACGCCGGACACTGCGCCAGATGTTCGCCTATTATGCAGCCTATGGGCTGATCGGCAACCCGCATGTACTGGGGTGGCTTTTGGGGCGGCCACCGACCTCGCTGGAAAGTTTTGTACGCAGGATCGTGGCCCGGCAGGATCAAAATTCTTGAGAGGGAAGTATGCAGAGTGCAAAAGTAGCCTTATCCGATGGGCGCACGCTCGCCTATGCTGAGTATGGTGACCCAACGGGCTATCCCTTGATCTGGTGTCATGGCAATCCTGGTTCGCGCCGCGAAGCCGATCTACTGGAGCCGACCCTGTTGCAGCGGTTGGGTGTGCGCGCAATTGTGCCGGATCGTCCCGGCATCGGCCTTTCGACCTGGCGCGCGCACCGCAAGCTGACCGACTGGACAACCGATTTGGCCGTGTTGACCGCGGCCCTCAAGATTGAACGCTTTGCGCTGCTAGGGCTATCCGGGGGTGCGCCCTATGCGCTTGCCACCGCGCGCGCCATGCCACACCGCATCATTCGCGCAGGAATTGTCAGCGGCATCGGCCCGTTGGATGTGCTGGACGCAGCGGCTCGACGCGAGCGGGCTGCGGGCTACTTTATGATGGCGCGCCGCGCCTATTGGGGGGTATACGCCATTGGCTGGTTGATGCAGCGCGGGCTGCGCCAGCCCGATAAACTCATGGCTCAGGTCTTGGAGGGCTTACCGCCGGTCGATCAAGCAGTTCTCAGTGACCCGCGCACGCGCCAGTCGTTTTTGAACTTGCTGCATGAGGCATTTCGACAAGGGCCGCGCGGTCTTGCGTGGGATGCGACCTTGATCGCGCGGCCCTGGGGCTTTTCGTTGCGTGAGATCAAGCTGCCGGTCAACTTCTGGCATGGGGATGCCGACCGCAACGCGCCATTGGCAATGGGCGGCTATTTGGCAGAACAACTGGCCAACAGCTATCTCCACATCCTCCCTGGCGAGGGTCATTTTTCCGTGGCAGTGCGCCACATGCCAGCGATTTTACAGACGCTTATAGGGGCTGAGGAAGCCCTATGACCGCGTATGGAAATCGCCCAGGCAGATCCACTTGTAGGTCGTAAGCTCTTCTAGCCCCATCGGCCCGCGCGCATGCAGCTTTTGTGTGCTGACCGCGACCTCTGCGCCGAGGCCGAATTGCCCACCATCGTTAAAGCGGGTGCTGGCATTGACAAAGACCGCCGACGAGTTGATCTCGTTGACAAAGCGCGTGGCGTTACTCCAGTCGTTGGTAAGGATGCCATCGGAATGTTCGGTGCTGTGGGTCTGGATATGCTCAATCGCCTCATCAAGATTGTCCACGACCTTGACGCCCAAAATCAGCGCCAGCCATTCCTGGTCAAAATCCTCCGGCCCGGCGGCAAGGATGGCTGCTCTACTCGACGCTTGTGTCAGAACTTCCAGCGAGCGCGCATCGGCGCGCAGTTCCACGCCTCGCTCCCCCATGCGCGCCGCCACCTGGGGCAAGAATTGCGCGGCGATGCTCTCATGCACCAGGATCGTATCGAGCGAATTACAGACGCTAGGCCGCTGCACCTTGGCGTTTTCGATCACATCAATCGAACGCGCAAAGTCGGCGCTGCTGTCCACATAGAGATGGCAGATACCCATGCCGCCTGTGATGACGGGGATGGTGCTTTGCTCCTTGGCGAGCTTGTGCAGCGCCGCGCCCCCGCGCGGGATAATCATGTCCACATATTGATCCAGCCGCAGCAGTTGGCTAACAAGGCTGCGGTCGGGATTGGCAATGTACTGGATGGCCGCGGTGGGAATCCCGACTTTGCTCAATGCGCTGTGAATGGCTTGCAGCAAGGCCAGGTTGCTGCGCAGGGTTTCGCGCCCGCCGCGCAGAATCACGGCGTTGCTCGTCTTGAGCGCCAGGGTGGCGATCTCAATGGTGACGTTGGGGCGCGCTTCATAGATGACCCCCAAGACGCCAATCGGGATGCGGCGGCGGCTCAAGCGCAAACCGTTGGGCAGCAGGCGGCTTTCCAGTTCGGTCCCCACCGGGTCGGGCAGGTCAATGATCTTGCGTGTATCCTCGGCCAGGGCCAAAACACGCTGCTCGTTGAGCATCAGCCGGTCAAGGAGCGCATCGGTCAGCCCCTTCGCTCGACCATCGGCCAAATCCAGGGCATTGGCAGCCATAATGGCTGGGGCGTGCGCTTCCAACTCCTGGGCAATGGCCTCCAGTGCCTCGTTTTTCTGCGCCGTGGTGAGCGTTGCCAGGCTGCGGCTGGCAAGACGCGCCGCCTGCCCCATCGCAACCATATCGACTGTCACCGAACCATTCGAATCGGCCATCTCTTGCTGATCACCGGCAGTCGCAGCCGGCTGTACATTTTCCGCGAGTCGCGTTGCCATCCCTAGCTCCTTTAATTCCTTTCAGTCATACAAGTCTTGCTACTCTACCAT
This sequence comes from Caldilineaceae bacterium, assembly GCA_020846635.1. Lineage (GTDB taxonomy): Bacteria > Chloroflexota > Anaerolineae > Caldilineales > Caldilineaceae > QEUY01. Next base: position 1,038,475 of record JADLDO010000028.1, on the reverse strand, counting down.
AGCTTGGGCTGAAAATCGACTCTCAATCTACTGTAGGTCAAATCCAACGGCGCGGGCCATAGCCAAAGACCAGCGTGGCACAGGCGGCACTGCTGCTGACAACCGCAACGCCAAAGAGATCCTCAATGGGCATGACTCCAAAAAGCCAAACGCCTAGCACCTTATCCGGAGCAAAGTACCACGCGCCCCACCGCCCGCCAATCGGGTCGGTGATCAGCATCCAAAGCTCGGCGATGGCGACCACGGTCAAGATAATGTGCCGCTTTCGCCAGAGAAAACGCCCATTGCGCGCCCATAAGATCGTATGAAAGGCCACGGCTGCAACGGTCAGCATAAAGAGATGAGAATAGGCGGAAGGGAACCAACTCATGATCCTTCCTCCTCACGACGCGGTTGGGCCAGTGCCACCGTCAACCCGCCAAACATCAACGTGACGCCCACGATCCAGAGCCATTCCTCCAGCGGCAGCCCTGCCCACCACCAGCCGGCCAGGTGATTTGGGTCATAATACCAAAGGCCAAAACGCACCGCGAGCGCGTCCCAGACCCAGCCGCCCACCAACGAGCCAGCCGTCACCCACAGCAGCGCGCGCCGCTGCTGCCAAAGTGCCTGCCCGCGCCAAATGATCAAGGCCAAGATCGGTATCCCAATGAAACAAGCCAACCAAATAAGATAGATATTTGTGCCAAACATACCGCTCCTTATATACTCCGTAGAGCTTGATTATAGCCTGAATCTGTCCTCATATCAGTGTCACGCTGTCACTAACATCTACACCTACATTTACACTTATACGTATACAGGCATCTCTATCTTCTCGAAAGAAAGCCTCTCCCCGTGAATGCTGCTTTTGTCTCGGCGCTGCTCGGTTCGCTGCTTCTCTTTGGGCTAACGGCCTGGGTTTTGCTGGGCTGGGGAAGCATGGTTACCCGCGTCTTCAGGATGAGCTTTCCGGGTTCCCAACAAACGTTTAACCAGCTTTGGTTGGGTTGGGCAGTGGCGCTGCTGCTGCTGCAACTGATCAATTTTGTCGCGCCGGTCAATTGGCTGGTCACAGCCCTGGTCGCTGTGGGTGGGATGCTTGCTTGGTGGTTCAACGGGCGCACGTTTCCATCCCTCTCGCTTGCCCCCCTTGCCCTTGCATACAGCCTCATTCTCCTGCTGACTGCGGGCTGGATTGCCATCCAGTCCATGCAACTGCCTGCTGTTTATGATACTGGCTTATACCATCTCCAAACAATCCGCTGGATCAATGAATATGCCATTGTGCCAGGGCTGGGCAATCTCCACGGACGCTTCGCCTTCAACCAATCATTTTTTGCCTTTGCCGCGGCGTTGAACGGCTATCCCTTCTTGCGCCACGGCTACGCGCTTGCCAATGGCTTTCTTATATTACTACTGGCGGCGGAATGTTGGCACGCGCTTTTTTTCCGGCGTGGTGAGCGTTCACTGGCAAGATTCGCGGCGATCTTCATCCTGCCGGTATTGGCCTATACAGTCCTGCGCCTCAGTCCTGCCTCCCCTTCGCCCGATACAGCCTCCAGCGTGCTGCAATTCCTGATTTGGCTGCATTTCGCGCGCTGCATCGAAGAGCGTTCGCCACTGCAAACCGGCAGAGCGCGCACCCACTTTATTTTTATCCTTGCCGCCACCGCGATCACGGTAAAACTGAGCAATCTGGTCTTTGTGGGGGTCATCGGCGTGATCCTCCTCGTGCGCGCATGGTTCGCAGAGCGGCAGAGCTTGCCCTTGCGCTTGATCTTTCTGTTGCGGCTTTCGTGGCTGCCGCTGCTGCTGCTACTGGTTTGGGTGGGGCGCAGTTACTTCCTCAGCGGCTATCCGGTCTATCCCTCCACCTTTGGCGGAATCACGGTCGATTGGGCGATCCCGCCGGAGCGTGTCGAAGCAGAAGCGCACTCCATTTCCCAATGGGCCAGGTATGGGCGCAGCGTAGAGCCGGAAAGCGCGTGGGCCTGGGTAGGGCCGTGGCTGCGGGCGCTGCCCTCGGCAGGGATGCGTACAGTGGTTGGCTATCCTGTGGCGATCACGCTGCTCTTGTATGCCGCCTATGGTATGGTGCGGTGGGCGCTGCGCCGTGGACGCATCCAGCCCATTCAACAGGTTCATCCTCCCCAAGATGACCCACCGCGCCCGCCCCCTTATGGCATCTTGACGCTGCCCATTTTCCTGGGGCTGATCTTCTGGTGGTTGACTGCGCCTGACCCTCGTTTTGTCCGTTCGCTTCTCTGGCTGCTGCCGGTGATCATGGCCCATCTGCTTTTGATGGCGTTGGCGCAAGCGCAGTGGGGAAGGCCGCGCCTGAATGGGGCAATCGCCTTTCTCATCGTCAATTTGGCAATCCTGGCAACCTTCGCCGCGTATTGGCCCCAAGCGCTGGCGATTGCGCCCGGCTTTGCACCGCTGCCTCGCCCCAAGCTCGCCGCGCAAACGCTCCAGCCCGCCTTAACCGTGTGGACACCTGTGGAAGATGACCGCTGCTGGGATGCGGAATTGCCCTGTACGCCCTATATCGTTCCCTTTCTGCAACTGCGGGCAGAGGATCTCCGGCATGGATTTCGGATGGCATCACCCTATCGCGAGTCAATTTCATTGGACAGCCTGCATCACAAGGGGCTTTTGCAAAGTATAAGGGATCATTAGGATGGGCAAGTCTGATACGTCACACCGTCTCGTCTCCAGCCGCTGCCCCGAATGTGGCGCGCCGGTGGATTTTCGCAATCTTCCGCGCGACCAGGCGCAGGTCAAATGTACCTATTGCGGTACGCTGATTAACATTCCAGGGCGCAGCCATGCCCACACGGCGACATCACCCCACACGCGCCCAACCGCAGCGGTCTTTGTCACCAGTGAGCCGAGGCGGGTCAAGGTTCATCGAGGATGCGGCGTAACAGGCTTGCTGGTCTTGGGCCTCGTCCTGCTTTTTGCAGGAATGGGGCTGTGGTCAACAGGCTGGATGACACCGGCGATGCGTTTGGTCAACCAGGTGGTCAGCAACGGCACAGTAGAGGGTGCGCCCGACTTTCCACCCATCTCCCTGCCGCCAATCGAGCAGGCATTTGCGCCCAAGCCGCGCCTGGTGAGCGCGCCGCTGCGTCTCGCCGGCGACGAAAGCGCTCCGGTGCAGATGATCCTAACCGCCTATCAGGAAGATGGCTCTGTGCTGCTCGGCTTTGACCCCGCGCATCGGTTGGAAAGCTGGCGCAGCCCCACCTTCAGCGAACGCTATTACGAGATGGGGCTGAGTGGCGACGCCGCGCGCGTCTACGTCGCCGATGGGGCGAAGTTGGTCGCCCTTGACCGCGCCACAGGGCAGACCCTCTGGCAAACCTCCCTCGCCAACAACCTGCAAACGACTTGTACAGCAGGCGCGCCTTGTCTGCAACAAGTGGGCGACCAGGTGGTGGCGTTGGCGCGCGATGGCACGCTGCAAGGCTTTGCCGGCGCGACGGGCGCTGCCCTGTGGAGCCGCCGCCTCAACAGCACGCCGCGCCAATTCCTGGTCAACGGCGACCAAGTGATTGTGGTTGATACAGATGAGAGCAACCGGGCAGTCGTGTTGGTCTTTAATGGGGTGAACGGCGATCTCGTCTATGAACTGCGCCCCGCTTGCACCTTCCCTAACATTGAAATGCGTCCTTCCGCCAGCGACCAATACCTTATAACGCCCGATACAACGCCGGATGGCTCGGCGCTCTTGGTGGCGGGCAGCGGCAATTATGCCTGTGCATGGCGCTATCAGCTCACCGATGGCGCGCTCACCTGGAGCTTTATCCCGTCAGACGGCAATGGATCCCTCCCCTTTGCCTGGGCACTCTCATCACTCGCCATCAGCGACCCAATGCTCTACTTTGTAAACGTTGACAACGACGCCGCCCAAATTTTTGCACTCGACACCCAAAGCCAGGGCTCAATGCCCGAATCGCTTTACCGCATTGAAAATTACCAACTCACCATCCTCTATGCGCTGGACGATCTGCTGCTGGTGAGCGCGCAGCCTGGCTTTGCGCGCGATGAAGTGGAGTTGTGGGCCATCGACCGCGGCACAGGGGAACGCCGCTGGCAGCGCAAACTGGAGACAACCCACACCTTTGACGAATGGGTGACACACCCGACCGATCAGGGCATCTTTTTGGCTGTCTGCTTTTGGGAGAGTGATGAGTGTCGCTTTGAGCTGCTCGATAGGGTGACGGGCGCCAGCCGCGGCCAGGTGCGCGAGGCGACCGGCGGCAGATTCGAGGGCGCGGCGTGGATCGATGATCGGGGCTATCTCACCATCGACGGCAAACTCTATGCCGTCAACTTGACCAGCGCGGCCATCGAGTATACTTGGCCTTAGCCCGAAAACACCGTCACTCTGCGTTGCGCGCAGAGCCCTCTACCATAACCAGCAGCAGGGGCTTCTTCGCTTGGCTCGAAATGAGAGTACAATGAATATCTTGGATCGGGATTCTTTACTGTTTGAAAGGATATGCGCGAAATGTCTACTTCAATCCAGTCGCCCACTCCGTCACAGGACTTTGAAGTCGATGTCGATCGATATTGGCGTGAAGGGTATTTGCTCGCACCAGCGGTGGTCACGCCAGAGCATCTTGTGCGCTTGCGTGCTGAATCGGACCGGCTGATTGAGCTTTGTATGGCCGATCCGCAAGGCCATGCCAACCGGCTCACCTGGGAGGCTGATTATCTGGACGAAGCGCACAAAGCGGGGATGGACAAGGTCATTCGCAAGATTGAGCCGCTGATCGACATCAGCCTGGTCTTTACCGAACTAGCATCACATCCAGGGGTAGTGGACCCGATTCGAGCGATTTTTGGCGAAGATCTGGAACTCTTTGAGGATAAGCTCAATCTAAAGCTGCCTGGCGGTTCTTCCTACCCCTGGCATCAGGATTGGAATTGCTGCTGGCGCGCCCACACCGACGAACTGATCACCTGCTTTATCTATTTGGACGACGCCGACATGAGCAACGGCTGTCTACAAGTGGTTCCGGGCAGCCACTTGAACAAGCAGATTTATCCCTTTAAGCCCGGCAATCGCTTCGAGGTAGACCCGGCTTGTATCGACACAAGCAAGGTCGTGCCCGCTCTCTTGCGCGCAGGTGAGATGATCTTCTTTGATCCCTATCTCCTGCATTACTCCGACCTGAACCACGGCAGCATGCCGCGGCGCGCCATCATCTATACCTACAACCCGGCGCGCTTGGGCAAGATTAACGAAAATCGCTTTCCCCATTAGGAGAGCCCAATCACTTGCCCAGTTTCGAAGTCGATGTCGATTCGCTCGGCAGCGGGATGGCTGGGCAGACCGGGCATGGTACGCATTTCGCCCACCAGCGGATAGATAAAGCCCGCGCCCACGCTGGCGCGCACTTCGCGGATGGTCAGCGTAAAGTCGCGCGGCGCGCCCTTGAGGCTGGGGTCATCCGAGAGGCTGAGATGGGTTTTCGCCATGCAGATGGGCAGATTGCCAAAGCCGTTGCGCTCAATCACGCGAATCTGGCTGCTGGCTGCGGCTTCATAAGCCACCTCACTCGCGCCATAGATCTCACGCGCAATCGTCTCGATTTTGGCTTTGACCGGCTGATTGAGTTCATAGAGAAAGCTAAAGTTGGCCGGCTCTTCTGCCGCCTCCACCACCACACGCGCCAAATCGACCGCGCCCGCTCCCCCCTCTGCCCAATGATCGGAGAGGGCACAGCGCACGCCTATCTCCTTTGCCACAGCAAAGACGGCATCCGTCTCACTCCGATGATCGCTGCTAAAGTGATTAACACAGACGACGGGGCTAACCCCCTGCTTGAGTAGATTTTCCACCTGTTTGCGTAGGTTGGCCGCGCCCACATAGATGTCATCCGGGTTTTCGCTCAACATCTCCGGCGGCAGCGGCTTGCCGGGGATGACCTTGTATTTGCCCGTATGCAGCTTGAGCGCGCGGATGGTGGCAACCAGGATGGCGGCATCAGGCCGCAAGCCGCTGTAGCGGCACTTGATATTGAAGAACTTCTCCGCGCCAATATCTGCGCCAAATCCCGCTTCTGTAATTAGATAGTCGGCAGTCTTGATGCCAATCTGGTCCGCCAGGATCGAGCTGTTGCCGTGGGCAATGTTGGCGAAGGGGCCAGCATGAACCAGGGCCGGGGTGTTCTCTAGCGTCTGGAAAAGGTTGGGCTTGATTGCCTCCTTCATCAGCACCGTCATGGCTCCGGCAGCGTGGAGATCTTCGGCAGTGACAGGCTTCTTCTCCACGCTTTGCCCGATGACGATGCGCGCAAAACGCTCGCGCATATCGCGCAGCCCCGTGGTCAGGGCCAGGATTGCCATGACTTCCGAGGCAACGCTGATGTCAAAACCCGCCTGGCGCGGGCGACCATCACTCTTTTCACCCAACCCGCTGACGATATTACGCAGCTCACGGTCACTGACATCCATCACGCGCCGCCACGAAATGGCATAGGGATCGATGCCTAAGGCGTTGCCCTGGAAGATGTGGTTGTCGATCATCGCGGCCAGCAGGTTATTGGCCGCGGTGATGGCATGAATATCCCCTGTCATGTGCAGGTTGAACTGCTCCATCGGCACCACTTGGCTGTAGCCACCTCCTGCTGCGCCGCCCTTGATGCCAAAGGTTGGGCCTTGCGACGGCTGGCGGATGGCGATGGTGGCGCTTTTGCCGATGTGCTGCATAGCTTGGCCCAGCCCCACGGTGGTGGTGGATTTGCCTTCGCCCAACGGCGTGGGGGTGATGGCAGTCATGAGGATGTACTTGGCGTTGGGGCGCGCTTGCAGCCGTTCCAGCGCTTCCAGCTTGACCTTCGCCATATAGTCGCCATAGAGTTCGATGTCGGCGCGCGTCAGCCCCATCTTTTCGGCGATAGCTTCAATCGGCTCTAGGCGGGCGGCTTGGGCAATCTCAATGTCGCTGGGGACAGGCTTGGTAGGTGATGACTGTAGCACAGGGATCTCTCCTTGTGGGCGCTAGGTTGTGGCATAGATGAGGCCGGACAAAAGACCTCGCCTTTTATTGTACCTGAAGATTTTCTCAATCCACCAACGTCTATTGGGGTTGGGCTTTTGGGGCGCGCGCTGCTTCCCCATTAAAGGATCTCCACATACCCTTCTGTTCCATGCACGCGAATTCGCTGCCCATCCTGGATCAGTTGGGTAGCATTTTCCACGCCGACAACTGCCGGCAAGCCATATTCGCGTGCGATCACCGCGCCATGCGTCATCAGCCCACCCACTTCGGTGACGAGGCCTTTGATGGAGACAAACAAGGGCGTCCAGCTAGGGTCCGTAAAGGCGGTGACTAATATATCGCCCTCTTCCAGATCAGCCTCGTCCATCTTTAGGATGACACGGGCTCGTCCCTCTACAACCCCGGCAGAAACAGGCAGACCCACAATCGCTGCGGCTGGGAGATTTTCTCGCTTGTACTCACCCGCAATGATCTCACCGTCAGAGGTGATCACCCGTGGCGGCGTTAGTTTTTGATAGTGTCTGTACTCATCTTCGCGTTGGCGGATGAGCTGGTCATCCAGTTTGTTTGTGCGTACGATCTCACGAAGTTCTTCAAAAGTGAGATAGTAGATATCTTCTTTTTCATGAAGCACGTTGGCTTGTACGAGTTGCTCGGCTTCTCTCAATAAAGCCCGCTTATAGACAAAGTAGCGACGAATCATGCCGTATTTTGGATATTCACGATACCCGATGAAATTCCGCAGCACGCTGATCATTTGTTTTGTTTCGCCGGCCTTTTGCTCACCATCCGGTAATTGCTGCAAGCGGGCCAGTAATTCCTCTGCTTTTTTCAAAGCTTCCTGGCGACCCTGCTCAACTCTCCGCTTGCTTTCACCAGGCTCAAAGTTTTTGATATGACTGAGAATCATGGGAACGAGCGTAATGGGTTTTTCGCTCCAGCGAGTTCGCGTAATATCGATTTCTCCGCTCCCTCGCATGCCGTATTTGTCAAGATAAGCATTGATCGCGTCTTGGCTTTCCTGCTCACCCTCAAACTTAACCAGTTCATCCAAAAAGCTATCATCTTCCGCATGTTGTAAAGACTCAATGACTTCTGGATACGGGCGAATCCGATCCGCGACATCCAGTAGTGCCAACCCCATTTCCGAAGTGACATTGTTGGGCACAGATTGAGACAGTGTGTCTGCTACATTTTTTTCACCTAGCCACTCCTGCATCTTCTCATTGAGCCAGGATGAGGCATTCATTGCACCCAGAAGCACACCCATACTCTGTGGATCAGATAAATTCTTCTGTAATTGCTGGATATCTTCGAGAATAAAATCAAATAAATCCGATCCTGATCTCGTTTGGATATTTTGTTTTAGTTCTTCGATCGATCTTTGACTACGCTGAATCAAATCGGCGGCGATTGCCGGATCGTTTCCAACTTGCGCCTGAATATCCGCAGACGACATACCTTTACTGCTTTTAATGTGAAAGGCATTTTTTCCATCATCTGGTAACGATTTTATAAAATCCCCTCGCTCTATAAGAGTCGTCAATGCATCTTTTATGAGCGGATCGCCTTGTCCAAATACATCCAGCACATTGCCTCTGCTAGCAGGGGACGCCAGCAAAGGTGTAACATCAACAAACAACCTTCCCCCCGCTTTACGCATGGGGGCGCGAGTCGTCAGCAGGAAAAATGACAATCCCAAAGGTTTCATGGCGTCGGTCATCATCTGTTGATGACCGACAGATATATAGACGTGATTTTCCGGCTCGGAATGGGCATTGTCCACGCCAACATTCGCTTCAGGGATGGGGTATAAAGTGGTGATTGGCCGGCTCTGGACAATATACAATGATCCGTCAGCCAGACACCATTCGATGTCCTGGGGGCTGCCGAAATGTTCTTCGATCTTTCTGCCGATCTGTTCAAGCTGCAAAATCTGCTCATCCGTCAGCACTTGCCGGTTCTGCCGCGCAGGCTCAATCTCCTGTGCTTTCGTACCGCCATCCGTTACGGCATAAATCGCCAGCTTCTTGGTGACTATCTTCTTATCGGTAATCGTGCCGTCACGCACTCGATAGGTATCCGCATTCACCAGACCGGAAACCAGGGCCTCACCCAGTCCGAAGCCGGCATCAATGGATACCACCTTCCGATTCGAAGTGACGGGATCAGCAGTAAACAAGATCCCTGCTGCCTGTGGGAAGACCATCTTCTGCACAACCACAGCCAGCAAGACCTTACGGTGGTCGAAGCCGTTTTGAATACGGTAGGTTACAGCCCTCTCGGTAAAGAGCGATGCCCAGCACTTGCTGATGTGCTGTAGGACTGCCTTCTCTCCAATAACATTCAAATACGTATCCTGCTGGCCTGCAAAGGAGGCAGTCGGTAGATCCTCAGCAGTTGCGCTGGAACGGACTGCATAGGCGTTCTGTTCTCCAAGCCTGGAGAGATAGCGGGCGATCTCTGCCTGAATGTCCTGAGGAATGGCGATCCCTTCGATGACCCTGCGAATCTCACCACTAAGTTCACCGATTTCATTCCGATCTTCCGTCTTTTTCATGCCACTCATGCTTGAGTGGCGTTTATCCAGAAGCGATAACTGATCGAGTAATTCGTGAATCGCCGGCGTTTCCTCCATGATTCTTTGAAAGGCTTCCGTAGAAATACAAAAGCCATCGGGCACGTCTATTCCTCCAATCTTGGAAAGCTCGCCCAGGTTCGCACCTTTGCCCCCAACCACCATGAGTTTTGTTTTGTCGATCTCCTGAAAACCAAGCACATAAGAACTCATAGATTTACCTCCTTTGATCTTTCCTTCGCTGCAAGCTACTCCCTTGATGACACGATTCTGATGCCAAACGGGGCGCGTCCAATGGGGTCGCGTCCACTGCTTTGCATCGAAATGTCATCGGTCGTAACTTGAGTTAGAATAACAAAGAGATTTGGGCTTGCCAACTCGCCTTGTGATCTTGTGGAATAGCACTTCCCTCCCGAAAGCTAGAAAGCCCTCTAGGCCGCTTCTGGGGGGCTAAGGCAAGCATGTCTGTCAACAGAGCCAAGCATGGATGAGGTACAGAAGCTGTCAATGACTGAAAAAGAGAAAACTGCGGTTCCCGTGGAGACAGGAATTGGGGCCAAGCCCTTTCTAAAGTGGGCAGGGGGCAAATCTCAACTGCTACCCCAGTTTGAAGCCCATTATCCGCAAGAACTGTTAGACGGATCTATCCATCGCTATATCGAGCCGTTCCTCGGTGGCGGGGCGCTCTTTCTTGCCATCGCACAACGGTATGCCATCAAAGAAGCTTACCTAACGGATATTAACCCTGAACTCATTCTGGTCTATCGCGTCGTGCAACAGGATGTGCCTGACTTGATCGCGCAGTTGGATGAGTACCAAAAAAAGTATGACGCGGGGAGTGAGGATGAGCGCGCTATCTATTTTTATGCGGTCCGCGAGCAATATAACGCGCAGCGAGCGGCAATCAATTTCGAGCGTTATTCTAGCGAATGGGTGACACGCGCCGCCCGCATGATCTTTCTCAACAAGACCTGCTTCAACGGCCTATTTCGGGTGAATGCAAAGGGGGGATTTAACGTGCCTTTTGGTCGCTACAAGAATCCTGCCATTTGTGATCCGGAAAATCTAAGACGCGTATCGGCTCACCTGCAAAACGCGGAATTACAAGTTGCCCCTTTCAAATCGTGTGAGCAGTGGGTTAATAAAGAGACATTTATCTATTTCGATCCGCCCTATCGCCCGATCAGCACGACCTCCAGTTTCACATCCTATTCGAGTGACAAGTTTGATGATGTAGCACAGATTGCTTTGGCAGAGTTCTTCGCCCACCTTCACAGGGAATATGGCGCCAAACTTATGCTGAGCAATTCAGACCCGTCACCCCTCAACCCCACTGATGACTTTTTTCAGCAACATTATGATGGATTCAATGTTCACCGCGTATGGGCAAGCCGCATGATCAATTCACAAGCCGACAAGCGCGGCAAGATTACCGAGTTGCTCATTACCAGTTATTAGATCAATTCGCATCATGTCCGAGAGAGAAAGGATCATCATGGCAGGGTTACACAACCAAACCATAGGCACAGCCAGTCGCCAGGTGGCGCAGCGTATGGGCGAAGCGGCGACCAATTTTCTGGCCGCGTTGACACCGGAGCAGAAGGCCAAGACGCTCTTTGGGCTTGACGAGGAGCAGAAGCGCACCTTCTGGCACTACACGCCCATTCCCCGCGATGGATTGCCGCTGGCGGAGATGGATCGCCGCCAGCAGCAGTTGGCACAAAGACTTGTGGCAGCGGGGTTGAGCGAGGGCGGCTTTGGCATTGCATCCGTCATCATGGGGCTGGAGACGACGCTGGATATGCGCGAGCAATGGCAGCGCCCGCTGCCGGGCCGCGACTCCAGGCTCTTTTATGTGCGCATTTTTGGCGTGCCGAGCGACCAGGAGCCGTGGGGATGGAGCTTCGAAGGGCACCATATTTCGCTCAATTACACAATCGTCAAGGGCGAAATTGTCGCGCCCACGCCCACCTTCTTTGGCGCGAACCCTGCGGAATCTCCCTTAGGCAGCCATGCAACGCTGCGCCCTCTCCAGGGCATTGAGGACTTGGCGCGCGAACTGATGCACACGCTCGACGAAGGCCAGCGCGCCAGCGCGCTGATCGCTGCCGCCGCACCGCCTGACATTGTGCTGACCAATCGCCCCTATGTCGTCGAAGGCGCGCTGCTCAGTGGACAAGCCGCGGTCGATGCGTGGCAGGCAGAAGCGCATCTCCATGATCATGAGTTGGAGAAACTGCGCCATTCGTCCACGCCGCGGGGTATCTCCTCCGGCTCGCTCAATGCGGGCCAACAGGAGTTGCTGATGGCGCTGGTAGGAGAGTACATCCAGCGGATGCCCGACGAGCTTGCAGAACTTGAAATGAAGAAGGTGCAAGAAGCGAGCGCGGGGCCTCTGCACTTTGCCTGGGCGGGTGGTTTGGAGCGGGGCGTGGGGCATTATTACCGCATCCAGGGGGGGCACTTCTTGGCTGAGTATGACAACACGCAAAACGACGCCAACCATATCCATTCCGTCTGGCGCGACCCGCGCAATGACTTTGGCGCGGACATTCTTGCCCGTCACTATGCACACAGCCATTAAAGCCAGGACATTGATCGCAGCAAGACAAACCGCAGAAAATGAGAACCCAGGGGCAATCACAAATGGCGTGATTGCCCCTGGTGCATCCCAAGCAATCGAAATCTTTATCTAGACCCAAAATTGTGTCTTGTCACGATTACCGGATTATGATAGAGTCCGCTCCAGAATGGTTGTATGCACTTCTGCCTGTTCCGTATTCACTGCTCTGATTACGCACTCGGCAAACGCTTTTCTCCAGGAAAACTCCATCTGAGACCCGATCTCGTTAGCGCATAGCTCTAGCGCGCCTCTGCGCTTTGTCGTGCCGGCTTGTTGCTCGAAAGGAAAGATCATGGACGCGGGCATGTCACACGGTTTCAAATATCCGTTTGGTGAGGTTTCCTGTGAAACGGAGATGGAAGTTCTCAAAGAGCATTATCAAGACTTTTACTACAACCGGACGCGTTTCAACCTGGAGGTGACCGATGAGGACACCTACTTGATTGTGGGACGTAGAGGCTCTGGGAAAACCTCGCTCGCCAAGTATCTGGAGTTCCAGAACGTGCTTGAGAATGCTCGGTGTATTGATGTCAATGAGCCTGAAATTTACGATGAACTATTTCGGAAGATGAACCTATCAACCTATCCCTCCGACGACCTGCTCGTTGAGCGTCTTGTGAAGTTGTGGAATTACATCATTTGGAACCTGATCTTCCACAGCCTTCAGGCTGAAGATCCACTCATCCGGGCTGCCAGTCTCATTAAAGATCGTAACCCTTCACCGGCAAAGCTGATTGCCGATATTCTCAAATATCTTCTCAGCCGGTTTATCAATGACCAAGATCGTACGGTTGCAGACGAAATTGAGCAGTTTCTGGCCTCAGGCCCTTTTGCGGCGGGTCAAAAACGCGCGCTCGAAATTACCAGTCGCCGCCCTGTTATTGTCGCGATCGACACAATTGAAAGATACGACAAAGATGACGACAGGTTAATGGGCATTGTTGCGAGTCTGATCCAGGCCGCAAGTTGGTTTAACGTGACCTATGCGCGCAGAGGGATCCATCTGAAGGTTTTCGTCTCTGCGGAGATTTTTCCCCACATCAAAGAATCGGTCATCTCTAACACGACCAAGTACATTCGAAATCCTGTCTATCTGCGCTGGCGTCCGCGGGACTTGATTCACCTGATCTGCTGGCGCTTCTACCGCTATCTGGAGGAGCACAACCATCCTTCGGCATCCTCTGTATCGAGCGTGGATTGGAACAACTTTGACAATGTCGTTGACAAGATGTGGCTGCCGTTTTTTGGGCATACGCTCATCAATGGCATGGCGAAAGAAGAGAAGACCTTTCCCTACATACTGCGCCACACGCAGATGCGACCTCGCCAACTCGTGGTACTGTGCAACCAGATCGCTCGTTATGCGCTGAAGAATGATGCCTTTCCAGACTTCTGGAAGATCCCCATTATTCAGATTGTGCGCGAGACAGAGATAAACCTGGCGAATGAGGTTCTCAATTCGTATGCACTGATCTACCCGCGGCTCAGTGACATCGTGGACGCCTTACAGGCGCTGCCCATGATGTTTGAGGGAAAGGAGCTGGACAAGGTCGCCAAGCGTTCCACGGCTGCATGGCCGCCCGGCGAATACTCTCCAGACAGCTTCCGCAAACTCGTTGCAGAGCTTGGCATTGTGGGGCGTGTACGCTCGTTGGATTCGACAGCCAAGATTGTGGCGGCTGACTTCGAGTATGCCCTGACAGACCGCCTGCCGTTACATAGCAACGATATGTGTGTGATTCACCCGATGTTCTACACTCGGCTCCACATCAATGTGGACCAGCAGCTTGTGGTCTATCCATTTCCAGATCATCCCGATTTTGACCTCCTGCAAGAAAACTACTACTCGGCCCAACCCTGGGCAACGCCGGCTCTCTTGATGCAGAACGCGCCCACAAAGAAACGACACTCAGGGTCGTCCAAGCGACGATGAGCGAACACGCTCAAACCAGGATGCGCTTGGCAACGATTTGAGATGATGGACTGCGGAAAGACAATACAAAACCAGGGGCAACCACAGTCTATGTGGTTGCCCCTGGTTGCAAAGCACGCGAAGTGCTGCTACCTCATAGTTACTTGTCCATAGCTACTTGAAAAGCCCCGGCATGTAATTCTTCTGATTGGGCGCTTCAGGGTCCTGCACATTGAAGTTGACAACAGACGAGATCTGCACACCTGGCGTTGGGTTGCTCACAGTAATGCCAACGATCTGTCCACGCTCAAGCAGCGTCGCCGCGACCTGCGCGGTGAGCTGGGTGGCGTTGACAAATTGTGTTGCCAATTCCACGCCATTCCACAATACTTTGGCGTTGGGGCCAAAGTTGCTGCCATTGATGGTCAGCGTCATCGCCGGGTCGCCGGCAGTGGCGTTGGCGGGAGAGAAGCCTGTGATCACCGGCGGCAGCGCTTCCACCACGAACGGCAGCCCGTTGGAGACAAAGCTGTCCGGCGCAGACGAGCGGGTTGTGATGGTCACGACCGCCGCGGCTGTCAGGTTCGCAGCCGGAACCTGTGCGGTGAGCTGTTCGCTATTGCCAAAGGTGGTCGCCAGTGGCGTTCCGTTCCACAATACCTGCGTGCCGCTGACCAGGCTGCTGCCTTCCACCGTCAGGGTGAAGGAGGCAGCGAGCATGGGCGCGGTGGCAGGGTCGATGCTCGTGATCAATGGCTGGATGCCCAGCGCGGCGGGTGACCAGCTATTGGGCTTGCCCCACGCCGCGGCATAGGGCCAGGCGTAATCATCGTCATCGGCGCTGACAGAGTGATGCCCCAGTGCCAAGCTCACCAGATGGTTCCAGCCACCAAGCGCCGCCTTCTCAATACGCAGTTCGGCGTTCCAGCCGTTGGCATCGGTGGTCACTTGACCCTGTAGCCCGCCTGGGCCGGGTGCGACGAGATTCCCGGCTCCATTGCCTGCCCTGGTAAAGACAGAACCATCCTTAGCGACAAAGAAGCCTGCATCAGACGCCTGCGCCAACGGATCGCGGCTGTTGTTAATGTCGGCGCGCAACCCCGCATAGCCTCCGGGAGCGTCCGTCCCTGGTTTCAGGTTCGAGAAGCAGACCCACAAATCGTCAGCAGTACGCATGAGTTGCACAGTAGCCTGAGGTGTCGCGTCTCCGTAGGGCTTGAGTTGCAGCGTGACGGCTGCGGTATAACCGGCATCGTTGCAGACGCCATCCATCACCGGCGCGGCCCCAAGCGGGATGGACAAGGGGGCCAGGTTGAAGGTAACGGACGTGGTCACGGTCTGGCTGTTTGAATCGGTTGCCGAAAGCGCAGCCGTATGCGCGCCCGAAGCCAGGCCATCGACGCTGGCAATAGAACCACTGCCCGCGCTCACGCCATCCACCTGCCACTGCAACGCACCTTCACCCAGCCCGCCATCTTCGGCGTCCATGCCGCTGCCTTGCAGGAGAACGACCTCGCCACCCACTAGGGTCTGCCCGCTGATAGGGACGATGATCACCGGCTCAGGCGGTCGATTCTTGACGGTGAAGGGCTGCGAAGTAGCGATGGCAGTGTTGTAGCCGTCACTCGCCAGCACGCGGATGCGCGCCGCGCCCGTCTCGCTGCCTTGCAAGGAACCGAGGTCATCCAGGGTGAGCGTGTTGACGGGATCGGGCGTGCTGGGCAGATTGATCGCCAGCGTATGCCAGCTTGTGCCACCATCGTGGCTATATTGCACCGTGAAGAGCAGCTTATCTGCCTCGTCAGCATCGCTGGCTGTCCATTGAATGGTGAGGCTGTTCTCAATCATCGCGCCATTGGTGGGCTGCTGGATCGTGACTTGCGGCACACTGACGCCCGCGGTGATGGTGTCGATCACGCTGTTGTCAGCCAGGAGTTGAATGGTGGCGACTTGTTGTGCCGGCTTCGGGAAGAGCGTGCTAAAGAGCGCGTTGTGGCTTTCGTCGCTGTGATCGTCGAGTGGGGTCAATGTCAGCGGTTGTTCGTGTATCACGGTCCCTTGCGAGTCGAGCAGGCGCAGTTTGAAATCGGCATGGGGTACGTCGTCATGCTGAATAGCGGCGACCTGCACGCTCATCAGTTGGCGCGTGCTCGGTGGCAGCGAATTTGTAGGAAGGTTCAACACGATTGTGATCTCGCCGCGGTTGTTTTCGGCATCCACTAAGCCGCTGACAAAGACGCTGTCCCCTTGATCCGCAGCGGCGGGGGCAACAGAGGCGGCACTGGTTGTGGCGAATTTATTGAGCAGCGCCTTCCAGGTATAGTCGCTCACCCATCGCGAGCCGCCATAGGTCATGAAATCCGAGGCTTGATCTGGGCGAATCGGCTGCAGTGTGACCGGATCGAAGCCATAGTAGCTATCTGGCCCAACAGGCGCGATGTGGCAGGGATTGGCATAGGGGAAGCCTGTGTCGATATTGTCAGGGTTGTTGCAGTTGATGTGTTTGCGCCCGTGGTTGTGCGCCAACTCCTGCGCCATCGTACTCCCTTCCCGCATATTCCAGTACGGGGTGATGGGCGCATGACCAGGCAGTTGTACCCATGACTGTTTGCTCACTGTGCTGGCATAGCCCGCTGCGCCGCCATTGTCGGCGTCAGGGTGAACCATGCCCATAAAGTGTACGGGCGCGTCAATATCATCGCAGGCGTCGGGATTGAAGGAGAGCTGCGCTCGCGTCCACAGTGAGGCGATCACCTTGTCACGGTCGGGAATCCCATTGGTGAGGCCCCATCCATCGGAAAGCTCATAGGGGCCATAACAGGGATAGGGGATTCCATGCCATGAGCAGAACTCTAATTCTTCCACAGGATCGGTGTCACGGAAGATCCAGGTTTCGGGAACAGGCCAGCGCCGGTCAAAATGGCTGACCATTGTCCAGAAATTGGGATCGGTCGTCGAAGGTCGTGGCGTGTGCGTGCGTACAGGGACGGTCATCACACAGACAGGCGGCTGCTTCTGAAAGGTGAAGGTCGTGAGCGTCGCGGGCACTTGGTTGTTGCCGAGATTGGGGTCAGTGTGTAAATGGCGTGGATCGACAACGACCTGCATTTTAATGTTTCCTGCCTTCGTCCAGCTTTCCGGCAGCAGGAAGTACCAGCCATCGTTGAGCCTGGCGCGGTCATAGGCGGCTCCCGTGGTGAGGGCGCGCACGCCGTTGATCGGCTTTAGGGGCGAACCTGGCAGCGGCAGATCGTTGATCGTGCCGACCAGCCAGGCTTCGACATTGGGCGTGTTGGGACCAGAGACTTGCTTGGCATAGGCGCGCACATAGGTCGCTTTCTCGGCAACCAGCGGCACATTGTTGGCAAGGTTCTGAATCCCCTGTGTCACTTCCATCGCTTCAAGGTTGAAGTCGCGCATGATCGGGGCGGCATTGAGGGGCAGCGTGAAGATGCCCATGCCGCTGCGCGCAAAGAAGAGCGTATTGTTGGCGGCAAAGAGCCGAGAGTGAAGACCAGATTGGGCGGTGGCGATGGAAGAGGCCCCCGCTGATGTATCATTGTAAGCCTTGCGCCGCACTTCGCCGGTCGTCGTATTCGGCACGTTTTCCGACTCTGTCCAAAAGAGATTGCCATCAGCCAGAACTGGCGTGCCAATCCCCCAATTGATCGTGGCCTCATAAAAAATAGTGGACGGGTCGGGGAGCGGCTGCGGTTCCCCAGGATCGACCGGAGCCCACTCCATGTAGCAATCAAACGCCACAATGCCTGTGCTACAGAAGCGGTAGCGAATCTTATAGGAGAGATTCGGTGCGTTTCCAGTTAGCTCCACCCAGTAGATACGGAAACCGTCATTGAGGAAGCCCGAATTGTCGATAGGCTGGTAGAGCAACTTAGAAACACGGGTGCTGGAGCCGACGTTCTCGTACTGTTTTCCCCCGGCGCAGGGCAGCGGTGTGCAGGTCGTCTCAACGCTCCATACGCCTTCGCTATCTGTCCAAAAGAGCGTGGTTCCAGCAATTAATACGTCCGACGGCAAGCCCTCTGTCGCCGTGACTGTCTCGACCTCACCGCTGCCATCCTTCAGTGTGCGTAAGATCGCATTGCTGCCAAAGGCACCCCAGTAGAGATAGTCGCCTGCCTCCACAAAGTCTGTAGCGGGAGCTTGGCTGCTGTTGGCGAGTACTTTCACCTCCTCAGGCACAAAGATATAGTCTTCAGAGGGCTCGCCCAAAGGCATCCGCAGGATACGCCCTCCGGTGACGCTGCCCTCGTAGTAAAAGAGACCGTCGCCGGAACTCAACAGATTTTGGAAGGTGAGGCAGGATTCGTCAGGGTCATCCTCCGTGTTAATCGACTTCAGGGTTCGTTGCGTGTTGCCGCTGACAGGTCTACGATTTAGTTCGGCAGTTGTCTCAAATTCCTCATTGCAGAAGTTTGACCAATAAATCAGACCCGCGCCCACGTCCCATGCCACAATGTCAGAATCGTTGACGATTTGCACAGGTGTATCATCCGCTGCGGCTTGTGCTGATTCCTTCATTGCCGGGGTAAGCAACAAGACCATGACTCCCAGCAGGCTGAGTAGCCAGGTGGTCGACCGGGGAAATGCTTGCAACATAGATTGCTCCTTGTCTGCTCTACATACTCTGTTGTACAGGAGGTGCAGGAAACCAAATATGGCTGCTTTGAGCCATTCGTCCGTCGGGCTACAACCTAACATGGAGCGTCTAAAAAATGTCTAAAGTGGGTCGCCGAGCCGCAAACGTTCGATGAGCCGTTGGGTTTCTGCCGCGGGCGTGACGTTCAATTCGGCTAAGGTCGCAGTAAGCGTCTCATATTGGCGCAGCGCTTGGCTGCGTTTGTTGAGCCGCGCATAGGCGCGAATCAGTTCGTGGTGCGCTTCTTCGCAATAGGCATCTTTGGCAAGCGCCTGCTGATAGACGGCAATGGCTTGTGTCGTCCGCCCCGCCTCGGCGTGGAGTCCTCCCAGCGTCAGCAGGGCCTCCAGATAGGCGCGCTGCAACGTGGCGCGCCGTGACTGGTACCATTCCCCTTCGAGAAATTCCTCGACAAAATCACCCCGATAGAGGTTGATCGCCTCCTCCAAGAGTGGCACAGCCTGTTGGCGCGGTTTGCCACTGTGCAGGAGGATCTTCGCCGCCTGCAGTTTGGATTCAAAGACCTCAACATCGAACCAATAGGCGCGTTCCGGTGCAATGCGATAGTGTCCATCCTGGAGGGTGATCCACTCCGATTGGCGACCTAAGGCTTTGCGGGCATGGGAAAGAGCCGCGCTGAAGCGTTTGCGTACCTGTTCGGCAGAGGCATCGGGCCAGAACTCCAGACCAATTTGCTCACGCGTGGCGTTGGGCCGGCAAAGCAGATAAAAGAGCAACTCGCGCGCTTTGGCATAGGTCCAATCCGCCGAGGTGAGGAGATGGTCGCCGCGATAGACGCGTGCTTGGCCCAACGCATAGACGCGCAACTCTGGCCGCGCCTCCACCACCGTCGCCGCCGAGAGGTTGTCGAGCGCATAGGCTGTCATTTCCTCCAGGCTCATGGCTTCCCCTTCGGCCCAGGCGGCTTTGAAGCCAGCATCGCCCAGTTGCGCTTGCATTTGCGCCAGCAAGGGCTCAAGTTGGCGCGTTTCAACCGGATCGCGCGGGCGGCTG
Source organism: Caldilineaceae bacterium (assembly GCA_020846635.1). Lineage (GTDB taxonomy): Bacteria > Chloroflexota > Anaerolineae > Caldilineales > Caldilineaceae > QEUY01. The sequence continues at coordinate 1,018,691 of JADLDO010000028.1, read as the reverse complement.
AGTTCCTGGCGCGCGCGGTCAATAGCCCCCAGAATTCTTGCCGAGATCAGCGGTTGGCCCGCGGCCAGTGCCACTTCGACAAAGCCCTGGTCAAGAATAAAGACCATGCCCGCTTTGTGGCCCATTTTCGCACGCAGCGTGAGCCCCTCCGCACAGAGCGTGGCAGCCACCGCCAAATTGCCCTGGCGACATTCGATGCGCCCCAACTGGCCCAGCACCCTGGCGATCAGCCGTTGGTTGCTTGCTTCGCGAAAGAGGGAAAGGGCTTCCTGATAGCGCTCACGCGCCGCGCGGTATTCGCCGCTGTAGAAGGCAACATCGCCAAGACCCGTACCGGTATAGGCCGTGTCACCGGTAGCGCCTAGCTCCCGATAGAGCTGCTCGGCCTCCTGGAAATAGCCCGTTGCCACAGCAAATTCACCCAGCGAGACAGCAATCGCCCCCAGATTATTCATAACATCGGCCATCGTGGAACGGTTGCCCAATTCACGGTCGATGACCAGCGCGTCTTGGTAGAGGATGCGCGCATGTGTAAAGTCCCCACTATGCGCCGCCAGCAAGGCCAAATTAAAAAGCGCGGTGGCAATACCGGTTTTGTGCCCCAGCCGCTGGTTGATCTCCAGACATTCCTCAAGATAGAGACGCGCGGCGTTGCTATCTCCCTGGTGCATGCAGACCAACCCCAGGTTGTTGAGCGCGCGCGCGAGCGACTGCTCATGCTGCACAGAGCGGCTGTAGCGCATGGCTTCTTCCAGATGGGCGCGCGCCTGTTGAAAATCGCCCAGTTCCCAAAGGGTGACGCCAAGCCCGATCATCGACGTCTCAACCCCTTCGTCATACTCAATTTGGCGCGCCAGTGCCAGCCCGCGCTCATAATGGGCGCGGGCTGCGGGAAAGTTACTTTGCAGCGTTGCAATGCGCGCGAGGAAGGTGTGGGCTTTGACCTGTGCCTGTGGCGCGGCATGGGCGTCAACTTGACGCATGAAGGTCTCTAGCCAGCGCTGACCTTCGCTGAGGTAGCTGCGGATGCACCAAAAAAGGCCGATGGCACTGCAAAGGAGCAGCCCCGGTTCGCTGCCGTCTGGAGCCGCAGCATACCAGGCCAGGGCCGCACGCAGATCGTCATGTTCGCTTTCCAGTCGTTCGAGCCACACCGCTTGATGCGGGCCTTCCAGCTCCGGTTCGGCACGCTGCGCCAACGCCAGATACCAGGCGGCATGGCGCGCGCGCCAGCGCGGCTCTTCCCCCGCCGCGGCCAGCCGTTCGGCGGCATAGTGGCGCACAGGAACCAAGAGGCGATAGCGCATCTCCTGATAATGCTCTGTGGCGTGTGCCGCAGCCAGAACCAGCGATTTCTCAACCAGGTTCGCCAGCAGATCCAGCAGTTCGGCACGCTCAAGCCCCTCACCGGCGCAGATTGTCTCCAACGCATCGACGCCAAAAGTCCCGGCAAAAACAGCCATGCGCGTGAAGAAGATCTGCTCTGTGGAAGCAAGAAGGTCAAAGCTCCAGTCCAGGGCGGCACGTAAGGTTTGGTGGCGTGATTGGTCGGTGTGTACGCCGCGCGTGAGCAGATGCACGCTGTTATCCAGCCGCTCGACGATCTGCTTTGGAACCAACACATTCACGCGCGCCGCAGCCAACTCGATGGCAAGGGGCATGCCGTCCAGCCGCCGGCAGATTTGCGCGACCGCTTCGGCATTTTGTGCGTTCAGCGTGAAGGAAGGCGCGACAGAGCGGGCGCGCTCATCAAAGAGACGCACAGCTTCAGATTGGCGCAATTGCGCCAGCCGCGCCGGTGAGGCGGCATGGGAGCCGTTGGCCGCGGGCAAGCTCAACATGGGCACAGGCCAAAGCTGCTCACCCGCCACAGAGAGGGGCTCGCGACTGGTGGCAAGCACATGGCCCAATGTCCCGGCTTGCAGGAGCGCAGTGAGCAGTTCAGCACAGGCGGCGCGCAGATGCTCGCAGTTGTCCAGCACAAGCAGTGTTTTGTGGTCGCACAAATGGTCTGCAAGAAGTTCGACAAAGGAGTGGTTGGGCTGTTCGCGCAGATGCAGCGCATCCGCCACCGTCTGGGGGACAAGCGCTGGGTCTGCCAGGGGAGCGAGGTCTACCCAGCCGACACCGCCGGGATAATCTCCAAGCGTCTCATGCGCCACAGAGAGCGCCAGCCGCGTCTTGCCGCTGCCCCCGCTCCCCGTCAACGTCAGCACGCGCGTCGTGGTCAGCAGTTCCTTGATGGTGGCGATGGCGGGTTCACAACCGATAAAGCTTGTCTGCGCTGTGGGAAGGTTGTGCCGAATTTGATTGGCAGAAGTCCGAGTCGATGGCATGGTCAGCGATCAATGTGAGGCGTTTTGTTAGGCAAATTTTCAGGGGATAAGAGCAAACGGAATCAACTTGGACTTGCCCTTCTCCGTATTATTTTAGCAGATTATTTTAGCAGGATTGTTTTAACAGGCGCGTGCAGTGTATTGTACCGCTAATAATATACGACTGCCATCCTAAAAAGTCCCGGTAAACTGACGAGGCTGTGTTCTGTGTGCTTATTCTGTGCATCGAAACCTGCCCCTAGATACACAGCTTGGGTACACAGCCTGGGTACATTACGAGCTACATTGATCTCTTTAGCCTGTCTCCACGGGACGCTGCTTACATTCGGTGGAGTGGTGGTTGTCTAAGATTCAGAAATAAGCAAGGTGGAGTCAGAACGAGTTGCTTGTAGGACGAGGCTGACGAAACAGTGGAGTTGGAAAGGGGTAGTACGATGATATGGACAATTGACCCGGCACACTCGATGCTTGAGTTCCGGGCAAAACACATGATGTTTACTAAGGTGCGTGGTCAATTCAACAAATTCGAAGGCACGCTCGATCTGGATATGCAACATCCAGAGAAGTCGCACGTCGAGGGCAGTGTTGAAATCGGCAGCATTGATAGCGGCGATGAGGGCCGCGACACGCATCTGCGCTCGGCAGATTTCTTTGATGTTGAGAACCATCCGGCGATGACCTTCCGCAGCAGACGGATTCAACACAAAGGCGACCATGAGTTCAAGGTCACTGGCGACCTGACGATCCGCGGTGTCACACGCGAAATTGTGTGGGATGTAGAGGTGGCGGATTTGGGCAAGGATCCATGGGGCAATCCGCGCCTGGGCTTTAGCGCGGAAACCAAGCTCAACCGTAAGGATTTCGGGTTGAACTGGAATGTAGCGTTGGAAACCGGCGGCTGGCTTGTGAGTGATGAGATCAAGGTTTTGGCAGAAGTGCAAGCCGTCCCCTCAAAGGAGGATGCAGCAGAGACGGCAGCGGCAGAGAGTGAGACAACCAATAAACGCTAGGTGGCAAGGCTGCCACGACAGATTGAGGCGTCATTCAGTAGAGACATGCAGTAGAGAGGGATCGCGTACATACGCGATCCCTCTCTACTGTTAGAGTATTGCTCAACCACGCAGGTAGGCAAGCCAAAAGATCAAATAAGGAGAAGGAAAATGGAAAACGAGGTGGGCCAATCAACTTCTGCGCGCCCCAAATTGCAGATTATCATTGCCAGCACGCGACCGGGCCGGGTGGGGCTTCCGGTCGGGCAGTGGGTACGAGATCGCGCCGTTGAGCATGGCGCTTTCGATGTAGAGGTCGTAGACCTTGCCGTACTCAACTTGCCCTTTATGGACGAACCAAACCACCCGCGCCTGCGCCAATATATACACCAACATACCAAAGATTGGAGCGCCAAAGTCGACGGGGCCGATGCCTTTATCTTTGTCACGCCGGAGTATAATCATGGCATGAACGCGCCGCTCAAGAATGCCATTGATTATTTGAACGTCGAGTGGCACTATAAACCCGTCGGCATTGTGAGCTATGGCGGGGTTTCGGGTGGCACACGCGCGGCACAGATGATCAAAGAGGTGATCGCGGTTTTGAAGCTGGTGGCGCTCTCGGAAGCGGTCAATATCCCTTTTGTCCAACAGTTTATGAGTGACGAAGAGCAGTTTGAGCCCAATGAGGTCACCCAGAAGGCAATGACCCTTGTGCTGGACGAACTGGTGCGTTGGGAAGCCGCACTGCGCCCCCTACGCACACCCATCCCAAAAGCAGAAGGCGTGAAAGCCTAAAGGCACGCACAGATGAACGTCAAGGGCCTCCACCATGTGACCGCTATCACCGGCGAGATCCAGCGCAACCTGGATTTCTATACGGGTCTTTTAGCGCTGCGCCTGGCAAAGCGCACCGTGATCCAGGAGGAGCCCACGACCTATCATCTCTTTTATGGCGATGCGGTGGGTACGGTGGGCACAGGATTCACCTTCTTCGACTGGCCCCGCGTTGGGCATGACCGGATTGGCGCGCGCAACGTAGTGCGTACCCTCTTCGCAGTGCAGGATGAGGCGGCTTTGGCGTGGTGGGGAGAGCGTTTTGAGCGCAGCGGCGTTGCCTACACCCTGCAGCAAGACCATGCAGGACGCCAGAGCCTGCACTTCAGCGACGCTGAAGGGCAGCGGCTGGGGCTTGTGGCAGCAGGCCCCTTCGCGGGCTATACGCACTGGCACAAGCATGTCGCCCCACCCGAAGCTGCCATCCAGGCATTGCACAGCGTCACCCTGGGCGTTCGAGAAGTCGAGCCAACCGTACGCTTTCTGCGCGATGTCTTTGGCTATGCGGTGGCAAAGACTTTTCGATCCGGTGCAGAGAACGAAGGGGAGGCTGTCGCGCTCACCCTTGATGGCGGCGGCATTGGCAGGGAGTTGGTGGCAGTGGAGCGAACCGACGCACAACCGGGCTTGCGCGGCATCGGCAGCGTCCACCACATCGCACTGACGATTGCACTGGAAGATGCGATCGAGCAGTGGCATGAACGAATTGTGGCGACCGGCCTCAAGGTCGGCCCGATCATCCGGCGCTATTATTTCGATTCGATCTATGTGCGTATTCCTGGCGGCATCCTCTTTGAACTGGCGACGGAAGGCCCAGGGCTTGCCATTGACGATAACCTGGAAACGCTGGGCGAACGGCTAACGCTGCCGCCCTTCTTGGAAGATCAGCGCGCCGAGATAGAAGCAAAATTGAAACCGATTGTTGTGCCAAAACCGAGAGATATCTAGAGAGGAACAAAAATGCAACTACATGGCATTCATCACGTAACCGCAGTGACCGGAGATGTCAAACAAAACTTGCACTTCTATACAGAAGTTCTGGGCTTGCGTCTCGTGAAGAAGAGCGTCAATCAGGATGATGTCAGCGCCTATCATATGTTCTATGCGGACAAGGTCGGTACACCCGGCACCGATATGACCTTCTTTGATTGGCCGCAAACCGCGCCCGAAGTGCGCGGGACGGACAGTATTTCAAACACGATGTTTCGCGTGAATGGGCAGGAAGCGCTGGCGTATTGGGTTTCGCGCCTTGAGCTGAACGGCGTTCAGAACAGCGGCATTGAAAGCTTTGCCGGGCGCTCCATCCTGCGCTTTGACGACCCGGAGGGGCAGCGTCTCACCCTGGTCGATGACCAGGGGGCAGCGTTTGAAGGCGAACCCACCGACCACACCGATATTCCGGTTGAGTTTGCGATCCGCGGCTTCTATGGCGTCGAGCTTTCGGTGCCACGGCTGGCGCAGATGGAGCCGATCTTCACCAAGTTGGTCGGCTTTAGCAAAGTCACGGAGCTGCCGAGCCTCGACAACCCCAACCAGCAGGTTACAATCTATGGAATGGATGGAGGCGGCCCGGGCAAAGAGGTGCATGTCGTCGAGCAATCCGGCGCGAGAGCTGCCTTTCTGGGGCGCGGCGGGGTGCATCACGTCGCCTTCCGCCTGAAAGACGACGAGGAGCAGCAGGCATGGCTACAAGAGCTGACGCGGGTCGGTGTGCGTACATCCGGCCTGGTTGATCGTTACTACTTCAAGTCGGTCTATTTCCGCATCTCGAACGGAATTCTCTTTGAACTGGCAACCGATGGCCCTGGCTTTGCCACCGATGAGCCACTGGAAACGCTGGGCGAACGGCTGGCGCTGCCGCCCTTCCTGGAGCCACGCCGTGAGGAGATTGAGGCAGGGCTGAAGCCGGTCTAAGCAAATCCTATCCACAAAGGCACAAACCCTATGCCATCTCCATTTGTTGGAACCTGGCGGCTTGTTTCACAGCACAGCCTCTATCCCGATGGCACAAGCAAGCCGAGCCGCGGCGAAAACCCTGAGGGCATCATCATCTATGACGCCGCGGGCAACATGGCTGTGCAACTGATGCGCACAGATGAACAGGCCACGGAGTTTACCGACCTGTCGGAGCTACGGACAGCCATGCAGGGCTTTCTCGCCTACTATGGGCGCTATGAAGTGGACGAGAACGAACGCATCGTCCGCCATAGGGTGATAGGATCAAGCTACTTTGGCTATCGCGCCACGACCCAGGTACGCCACTATGAATTCTCTGGCGACACGCTAACGCTCAAGGCAAAGTCCCCCTTTGATGACAGCACCCGCCTCCTGGTATGGAGGCGGGTGGAAGGCAGTTAAGCAATTGCTCTACTCGCGCCGACTCTCACTTGCTCGCGCTTAATGAGATAGGGCACGTCAATCACGACAATATCTTCTTCTCCGCGCAAGCGGAAGCGCAGGAAATTCGCTGTCTGGTTGTGCAACAGATGGCCCATGAATGAATCCGGCACGAATTCGGGAATGACCACGGTGATGAGGTGGTCGGGGAATTCCATCCGGTTGACCTGGTGAATGTACTCCACCAGTGGGTGCAAAATATCGCGAAACTCATAGTCGATGAGCACAAGTTTCACGCCCGCGGTCAATTCTGGAAAACGGTTCCAGCGCCGCTCAATCTGCTCGCGCTGTGCAGGTGAGGTGATAATGCTCACGGCGCGCACATCGGTCGAAAGCCGTTTGGCATACTCCAGCGCGCGCAAGGTTCCGCGATGCACATCGGCAATGGGAATGATGACCACATCGGCTACCGCCTGAAGCTTGTCGGGAGAAAGCGTGTGCGTGCGCAATGCCTCGGCAATCCGCGCATAGTGGTTGTTGATAGAGCGCAGCATCCACACAATGGCGGGTACTGCCACCACGATCAGCCAGGCCCCATCGACAAACTTGGTGGCAATTAAGACGATCAACACAACCCCTGTGGTGACAGCGCCCATGCTGTTCACGGCGCGCTTCCACCACCAACCCGACTCATAGTGAATGGTGGTGGCTCCTGTATGCAGGATTTCGCCTGGGGGCACGCGGCTGATTTTGCCCATCAGCCGCACCATCCCCGTTTGCGACAGCGTAAAGCTCAACATGACGCCAAGCGCATAGAGCGGAAGCATGGCGATCTCATCGGCGCGAAAGATCAAGATGAGCAGTGAAGACAAGAGGGCAAGGACAAGAATCCCAGAGCTAAAGACCAGCCGATCTCCCCGGTTCTGCATCCAGCGCGGCAGAAAGCCATCTTGAGCCAGAAATGAACTAAGGCGGGGGAAATCCTGATAGCCGGTATTTGCCGCCAAGATCAGGATCATCATCGTAAAGAACTGCACCCAGTAATAGAGAAAGCCACCCCCAGAAACACTACGCGTCAATTGCGAAAGCACGCTGTCAGTATGGGTAGGCACGATGGCGAGGTGCGTAGCGAGGAAGGAAATGCCCAAAAACAACGACATTGCCATTACGCCCATCCAGGCCATTGTCTTGGCGGCGTTGACCGGCTCCGGCGGCTTAAATGCCTGGACACCGTTGCTGATCGCTTCGATGCCGGTCAGCGCCGTACACCCTGCGGCAAAGGCGCGCAGAATCAGCCAAAGATAGGCAAAGTCCGTAAAGGAGTCAACCGCCTCGATTTCGGGTATCTCGGTGACGAGCGGCTCAAAACCAAATAGGCCAAAATAGCGGGTAAGCCCCATCCCAATCATGACCAGCACACCACCGACAAAGGCATAGGTCGGCAGCGCAAAGATTGTTCCGCTCTCACGCACCCCGCGCAAGTTGACCCACGTCAGCAGCACAATCGCAGCCAATGCCAGCAGCACGCGTGCGTCAAACAGCTCTGGAAAGGCAGAAGTCAGGGCGCGGATACCGGCAGAAACCGAGACAGAGACCGTGAGAATATAATCTGTGAGGAGGGCAGCCGCCGCGAACAAGGAGGGGATTTTGCCAAGATTGTCTTTGGCAACGGTATAGGCCCCGCCACCTTGCGGATAATGTAAGATGGTCTGCACATAGCTGAAGATTACGAGCAAGATGAGCAAGGCAATGCCAATGGCGATGGGCATGGTGAGGACGAGCGCGCCGCTGCCCAACAAAATCAGCACGCTCATGATCGCCTCAGTCGCGTAGGCATTGCTGCTGATCGGGTCTGAAGCGAAAACAGCCAGCGCACGCAGTTTGTCGAGCCGCTCGTGGATGTCTGCTTTGGTGGGAAAAGGTTCACCGATCAGAACACGCTTGACGGTACTATAATTCATCTCCAAACCTTCCTCTGCTTGCCTTCATTCATCATGAATTATTTGTGTGTCGTCTGGGGCCTGCGGGCAGAGACGTTTGCCCGGCGCAATGCCACCTTATCGACAGCTTCATAGACAGCTTCTCATGAATGGCATCAAAGCGGGGTCAACAAGCAAAGGATGGCGGTTAAGAAAAGGTCAAGGGGCATGCTGCGGAAAAAGCCAATATTCTCCACCAAACCCCTTCACAATGTCCAAACAATTCGAGCCTATCATGGGACTAGACCCAGACGTGCTGGGGAAGACAGAATTTGCTCAGGCTTGCATTCGAGCATGATCACTGGGCATGATAGGAGAAGAAGGACATGAATTTACGCAATAAATGGACAATGGGTGTGGTCGGTTTGAGCGCAGTTCTGGTATTAGGCGTATCAGCTGGCACCGTCTATGCACAGACCGCTACACCGGATCAGGCCCCTGTGCTTGGAGTGCAGCGGTTCGGCAAGGATGTGGATCATAATGCCTTGCTGGCTGAAGCGTTGGGAATCTCCGTAGAGGAATTGCAGGCCGCGCAGACGGAGGCACGCGCAGCCGTCATCGACGAGGCCGTTGCCGAGGGGCGCATTACCCAAGAGCAGGCCGAGCAGATGAAGCAAAGGGACGTTGGCCGCGGTTGGGGTCGCCTGGATGGCGATAGTGACCATACGGCGCTGCTAGCCGAGGCGTTGGGGATCAGTGTGGAGAAACTACAAGCGGCGCAGGACGAGGTGCGGTCGAATCTCATCGCCGAGGCGGTTGCTGCGGGTGAGATGACGCAAGAGGAGGCCGATCTGATGCAGGCTCGCCAGGCGTTGCAAGAGTATCTGCGTGATCGCATGCAAACGGCCTACGAGCAAGCAGTGCAGCAGGCTGTGACCGACGGTGTGCTTACACAGGCACAGGCCGACCAGATTCTCAGCCAGGATGGGCCTTTTGGCGGGCGAGGCTTCTTCGGTGGCCCAGGTTTCTTTGGTGGACGCGGTATGCGCCCGGGTATGGACGGTGGACGACACGGCGGGCATCGCGGCGGCCCTTTTGGTGGCCCCGGCGGCATACCCAATGAGGCTCCAGCCGAGCCGGATCAGAGTACGCCGGAAAGCAGCAGCGGCACAGTTGCACCATTGAGCAACGCGAACCTATAGCCAGTAACTTACGGTACATCAGTTAGTGAGAAAACCCTCCCAGAAGCTTCTGGGAGGGTAGTCGCGGCAGGCAAAGGAACACCCAGCGCTCAAAGAATAGGAGAGTGCGATGCCCCAGACCATCTTAATCGTTGATGACGAGGCAAAGCTTCGCCAGATGATTCGCGTCTATCTTGAGCAAGAGAACTATCGAGTGGTGGAAGCGGGCAATGGACGAGACGCGCTCTTGGTCGCACGCGAAAGCCAGCCCGACCTGGTGATTCTCGACCTGATGATGCCGGAAATGAATGGCTATGACTTTATGCGCGCCTACAGCAAGGAAGCGGAAGTTCCTGTGATCATGCTGACCGCTAGAGTGGAGGATCAGGATAAAATTCTGGGGCTGGAATTGGGGGCTGACGACTATGTGACCAAGCCCTTCAACGTACGCGAGTTGACGGCACGCGTGCGCGCGGTGTTGCGTCGTGGGCAGCGCGCGGCCTCTGAGCCGGACTTGCTGCGCGCTGCCGATATTGTACTGGATCGCACCCGGGTAATAGTCACGGTGGGGGAGCGCGATGTAGAGCTGACCCGCTCTGAATTTGAATTGCTGGCGGTGCTGATGTCCTCCCCTGGACGAGTCTTTTCGCGCCTCGACCTGCTTGACCGCATGTCGGGGGATGCCTATGAGGGCTATGAGCGCACGATTGACGTACACATTCGCAACCTGCGCAGCAAGATCGAGCGTGATCCAAAGCACCCTCAATACATCGAAACCGTCTATGGTATGGGCTATCGCTTCGCGCAATAAAGTTCGCACAATAAAGGAAATGCAGGGTGCAAGGGATCATGCGTTCGCTGGCGGGAAAACTGACACTTGCCTTTTTGCTGGTCGGCGTGCTAGGGGTGCTGCTCTTTGCCCTGCTCGTAGGCCAGCGCACGCGGACTGAGTTTGACCGTTTTCTTTCGGATCGCGATCAATCCATCCTCACCGATGCCCTCACCGACTACTACACAGACAATGAGGGCTGGGCGGGCGTCCGCCGGTTCCTTGCTGCCCCGCCACTCAACTTCTACGCCCGCGATATCCTCCTGCTCAATGCCGATGGGGTTGTAGAACTGGGCAATCGCGGGATTGCGTTGGGGCGGCGCGTCAATCCACAAGATTTGAACGGGAGTACGGCGCTCCAGGTGAATCAGCAAACCGTAGGCTATGTGGTCTGGCTGCCCGCCGGCATGGGGCCGGGTGGCCCAGGCGGCAGACGGATTCCTGCGCCGATGGAAGCGGCCTTTTGGGGGCGGATCATCTGGGCGGCGGTTGCCAGTGGAGCCATTACCATTCTGCTAGCATTGCTCCTGGGCTGGTGGCTGGCGCGTACGCTGACCGCGCCTGTGCGCGAACTGACGAGCGCGACGCAAGCGATGGCGGCAGGAGATTTGAACCAGCGCGTCCAGGTACATACCCAGGACGAGATCGGCAATCTTGCGCGCTCCTTCAACCAGATGAGCGCCGACCTGGCACGCGCCAGCCAACTGCGTAGGCAGATGACCGCCGATTTGGCGCACGACCTGCGTACCCCCCTCAGCATCCTACGCGGCTACCTGGAAGGGCTCAAGGAGGAGCAGTTACAGGGGACGCCCGTCCTCTATACGCTCATGCATGATGAAGTGCTGCACCTGCAACGGCTGGTCGAGGATCTACGCGTGCTTTCGCTTGCCGATGCGGGCGAACTTTCGCTCAACCGGCGGTTGGTTGACCCCGCGGCTTTGTTGGAGCGCACAGGGCTGCTCTATGTTGTGGCAGCCGAGCAACAGGGGATTCAACTGCGGGTGGAGGCAGCGGAGACGTTGCCCTCGATCCTGGTGGACACGGATCGCATTACGCAAGTCCTCAACAATCTCGTCTCCAATGCGCTGCGCCATACCAGTCAGGGGGAAATCGTGCTGAGTGCCTGGGCAGCGCAAGGCCATGTCTACCTGCGTGTGCATGACACGGGCAGCGGCATTGCCCGCGAGGAGATTCCCCATGTCTTTGACCGCTTTTATCGTGGCGACAAAGCGCGCCAGCGCACCGACGACACCTCTTCAGGGCTGGGCCTCGCCATTGCCAAAGCCATTGTCGAGGCCCACGGAGGAACGATCCAGGTGGAATCCGTGGTAGGAGAAAGTACAACCTTTACGCTTGTTCTACCCATACCGGAGCAATAGGAAGATGTGCGCGCATTTCAATTTGGGGGCGGGCAAGCAAAAGATATCTCGCGCAGAGCCGCGGAGTACGCAGAGAAATCTTGCTTGACAGCCGGTTCTGCGTGTGTTTGAATAGAGTCCCATCCTACAAAATCACAGATTCAACGAAGGGAGGTGTACCCGATGACAAACAAACTGGGAAGTACCCAAGTGCTGCCGATTGCGCTGCAGACAAAATTGTTCACTGGAATACACCTTCGTAGGGCGGCCTAGCCTCAGACTTCGCGCGACATCGCAGCCGCAGGTGTGTTCCACGCCTGCGGCTTTCTTTATTGGTCGCAGACATCCTCCTTGATCTTCCACAGTATGAGGTATGAGACGATATAAAGGGGAAATTGCGACTATGTCTACTCACACTCTGCACAACGATGCAGACTCAACGAACACAACCTATGACAACACAATGGCGCGATCCATGGCGCTCAACCTTGCGGACTGGCATCGAGCTTCTTTGCAGGGTTTCGGTGTTGAAAGCTTCTACACAGACGCTCTATGGTGGCGTCAGCCCGGAGGTTCCGGCATCTATCTAGGCGCGATCGTTCTGGATGCACAGACGCCTGATGAGACGCTCTTTGCCGAGCTACGCACTGTCCAGCAGGCCTGGGAGTTGCGAAGTTTTGGCCTCTATGACTGTTGGGCCACGCGCGATTTGGCAGGGGTTGGCTTTGAGCGAGCGGTGAAAAATCCCTGGTATCTGCGCGAACCAAATGCAAGCCCCGAACCAAAGCTGCCGGATGGACTTTCCATCGAAATCGTGACGCGCCCACAACAGCTCGCCGATTTTGAATGGGCATCATGGGCGGGCTTTGAGGAACCGGATAACCCAGACGAGGCCTTTCTTGGGCGCGAGCCATTCAGCCAGCACCCGCTTGAGACGCTGGACGACCCCGGAATGTATTACCTAAACGCCCGGCTCGACGGTCAGGTTGTGGCGGGTGTCATCATCCATGCCACAGAGGATATGGTGGGGATTTATGGCATTTCGACGCTGCCGAAGTTCCGCCGCCGCGGCTATGCCAGCGCACTCGTCCGCGCGTCGCTCGCCCTACGACCAGAGCTACCAGTGAGCGTCTTTCCCGATCCGGTTTCAGTGCCCATCTATACAGACGTGGGCTTTGTGGCAGCAGGAGAGATTGCGATTTGGCGTCGTCGTGAGGCGAGGTAAGGGAGAGGTAGAAACCGCACTCTAACCCTCCCGGAAGCTTCTGAGCTTCCGGGAAGGTGTGCCACGCGTAAATTCATGTAAACAAATAGCATGTCCCGTCGTGTTAATCACTCATGTACCGCAGCCGCGAGACCGCCCAGGGCTAAAGCCGCAGGGCTACCAAACAACGCCCCTTGAAAGGGGCTTCCGCTAGGCGGCCCTAGCCTTCTTCAGGGGGCGTTGTCCTGTAGCCGCGCCCAGAGGGCTCCCGTTTACCGTCCGGCGGCTGGTGCGGTACATCAGTGAATCAATGGCCCGACGAAACACCGGCGGCAACGGGCAGCCCCAAGCGTTCGTATTGTTCGGGTGGGGCATCGTTGGCCTGCATCAGCCCGATCAGCAAGACGGTCATACGCGCTTCCACCTCTGGCGCATCCAGTTTTTGCGTTTGTCCTGGATCGGCTTGCAGGTCATAGAGCAGATGGCCTTGCTCATGCACCGCGCGCCCGATATGATTTTCTCTGCCGGGGATCTTCATCAGCGGGCAGCCTTTGGTGAATGAGAAAGGCGGAACCTGCTGCCAATGTTGAAGCTCTGCCACGCTGAAGTGTGACGCCATATGCGTGGGCATGAGGGTATATTCAAAGAGGGGCGCGTTGTCACCCGGCGCAGCGCGCATATAGACATAGCGCCCGTCGGTCACATTGACCGCGCCGCCATGATAGCCGAAGATCACCGCTTCACGCGTTGGGGCATCGTGGGCAATGGTGTCGCCCAGCGCGATCCCCTGCATCGCAGAAGGGCGCGCAATCCCGAAAAAGTCCAGGATGGTCGCCGGGAAATCGATCATCTGCACCAACTGGCTGCGCCGTTCACCCTGCTTGCGGCTGCGCGGGTCCCACACAAAGAGGGGCGTATTGGCGACCTCGTTCCACATGGGCATGTTGTTCTTGGCCCACCAATCATGCTCGCCCAACAAGAAGCCATGATCGGTGCAGACAATGAGCATGGTGTCATCCCACAGCTTCAGATCGTCCATCAACTGCAGAATCTTGCCCATGTAGTGGTCGCACATGCTCAGGAGCGCCGCATACTCATAGCGCAGATGGGCCACTTCCTCATCGCTCTCGTCAACCTGGCGATAGGGAGGCCAATCAAAGTGGCGTCCGTTATATTCGTGGGGATAGAGGTCCTTATAGTGCTGTTGGCTAAAGAAGGGTTCGTGCGGATCAAAGGTTTCAAGCTGGAGAAACCAGTTATCCGCCTGGGCATTGCGCCGGATAAAGTCAATGCCTGCGTCAAAGGTGCGCGGCTGCGGCTGCTCCTCCTCGCGGCGCATGTAGGGGCGATTGACCCAATCCTGCCGCCAGCGTGGATGATCGCCGCGCGAGGCAACGGTTTCGGGAATATGAGGGGTGGCAACCTGTCCGATCCACGGGTCTCCTTCTTGGCCGCGGTGGAAGTCCCAGGTTGAATAGCGGTTGTGATAGGTCGCGCCGCCATCCTCAAAGTAATGATAGTGATCTGTGCTGAGATGCGTATAGATGCCATTTTCACGCAGGATTTGGGGCATTGAATCATCAAAGGGTTCCAGCGGCCCCCAACTGCGATGCAAGAAGCTGTGGCGACCCGTATGCAGATCGCGCCGCGCGGGCATACAGGGCATGCTGCCGATATAGCAATTGTCAAAGGTGACGGTGCGCTGGGCCAAGCGCGCAAAATTGGGCATATGCGTCCAGTCGCCGCCATAGGGGGGCAACATGCGGCGGTTGAGCGAATCGAACATAACCATGATGACACGCATTCAGGGACCTCGCTTGCTGAAGGGTTGGCAGCAGACAGCCTTGCAGAAAGCTACTTGCCGCGGTGGGTATTGAGGGGTGAATGACCCTTATCGTATGCAAAAATGAGAGGCTGGTCAACCTGGGGTGCCCGGCCCTAAGTCATTTATCCATTGTCACAGTTGCTGGAGTGTTCTATAATTCGTTAAGATTCAATGCCACCCCCTCCGCTTCCACTCGCCAAAACCACACGCCCCAAGCCTAGTGGCTCAGGTGCGTAACCACTCTTGAGGAGAATACCCTATGACCAAAATCACATTGGTCGGTGCGGGCAGTACCAGCTTCGGGCTCGGTATGCTGCTCGACCTCGCCGCCTATGGTGAGGAATTAGCAGGCAGCACAATTGTCCTGAACGATGTGAACCCCAACGCTCTTGATCTGATGCTCCAGGCGGGGCGCTTGCTCAACGGTCAGGGCATGGGCAATCTACATTTCGAAGGCACGACTGATCTCGATGCCGCATTGGACGGCGCTGAGTTTGTGATTACGTCGGTCGCTGTGGACCGCGCGGCGACCTGGCAGCGCGATTGGGAAATCCCGATCAAGCATGGCATCAAGCATGTGCTGGGCGAGAATGGCGGGCCGGGCGGATTGGGCCATACACTGCGCAGTGTGAACTTGATGGTCGAGCTGGCGCGGCGTATTGAGGCGGCTGCGCCCGATGCGTGGGTGCTTAACTTCACCAACCCGCTCACACGCGTCTGCCTGGGGCTGGAGCGGGCGACCAACCTCAAAGTGGTTGGCCTTTGTCATGGCATCGGCGGGGCCTATCGCACCGTGGGGATCACGATGGGTTTGGTGCAGGAAGTCGAAGAGGCCCGCGCCCAGCGCAAAATGCTAGAGGAACGCTTCGATATTAAGGCCGCAGGACTCAACCATTTCACTTTTATCTACAGCATCTTCGACAACGAGCGCGGCATCGACATCTATCCTGAGTTCCGCGAGCGACTTGCCGCCATGCCTGCCAATTTCCAGCCCCTATCACGACGCTTGCTCGACGCCTTTGGACTCTTTCCCGCCATCGGTGACGGTCATACCGGGGAGTATATCTCCTTTGCCTGGGAAACGAGCGAGTTGAAGGGCTATGACTTTGACGGCTATGCCCAGCATGCCGGTGAGGCCAGGGAGAAGCTGCGCCAGTTTGTGGCGGGCCAAGTTGGCGCGGAGGAATATGCAGGGCGCACATCCGGCGAACGTGCCATCCCCTTCATTACCGCCATGCTCGCCAACAAGAACCAGTTCGAGCTGGCTTTGAATATCACCAACCGCGGCTCGATTCAAGGGCTGCCCGATTGGGCCATTGTTGAAGTGCCAGCGATTGTGAGTGCGTCGGGTGTGCAGGGGTTGACCATTCCCGACCTGCCGCCGGGGATCACGGCGCTGTTGGCCCAACAGGTGGCAGTGCAAGACCGGGCGGTTGAGGCGGCGCTGCACGGGGATCGCCAAGCGGCTTTACAAGCGCTGCTGCTTGACCCGGTGATACCCAGCTATGAGGCGGCGATCCGCATCCTGGACGAATTGCTGCGGGTGCATGCTCCCTATTTGCCCCAGTTTGCGGAGAGGGTTCCTTCTTGAGTGAGAGCAGAACCAAAGGCGAAGGTGTCTAAAATGGCCCAGTCGCAAATACCTCAGGATGAAAGCATGGGAATCACGGATCCCCAACAAGTAGCGCTCACAGATGCACAGGTCATGGAGATCCTGGAGCATATGAGCGATGCCTTCTACAGTGTCGATGAGCAGTGGCGTTTCACCTATGTAAACCGCCAGGCAGAAACGCTTTGGGGGCGCACACGCCAGGAGGTGATTGGCAAGAATTTGTGGGAGGAGTTCCCGAAAATGGTCGGCTCCTATGCCCACCAGGAACTTTTGCGCGCAGCACGCGAACGACAGCCCACTGCTTTTGAATACCTATCCCCCGCGCTTAACCGCTGGCTCTCGATCCGGGTGATGCCGAGCCAATCAGGATTGCATGTCTACTTCCAGGATATCAGCGCGCGCAAGGCGGCAGAGCTTGCGTCTAAACCCACGGAAGTTGCCGATGCCTACCTCGCTGCCGTCGTCCGCTCTTCGGGCGATGCGATCATGGGGCTTTCGCCGGAGGGAATTATCGAAAGTTGGAACCCGACCGCGCAGCGGTTGTTTGGCTATACAGCCGCAGAGGTGGTGGGGCGGCCTAAATCCATGCTTGGCACTGCTGAGCAGCATGCTGAGCAAAGTGAGTTGATTGTGCGTGTGCAAGCGGGTGAAACAGTCAGCCTCGAAACAGTACGCTATGCCAAAGATGGACGGCCTGTGGACGTTATCCTCAACATGGCCCCTATCATGGACGCCGAAGGGCAGGTCGCCGGCATCTCGGCGACGATGATCGACATCACTGAGCGAAAAAAGGCTGAAGAGGCTTTGCGCCGCAGTGAAGAGCGTTACCGCCATGTCAGCGAGAGTGGGCTACTCGCCATTGCCTTTTTCAATCTCCACGGTGAAATTGTCATGACGAACAATGCCTTTCTAGATCTGTTTGGCTGCACGCATGCGGAGATCGACACTCGCCAGGTGAATTGGGCGCAGCTTACACCCTCGGAGTGGATGCCACGGGCGCAGCAAGCGCGCGAAGAGTTTATGACGACGGGCAGGATCAGGCCCTATGAGCGGGAATACTTTCGCAAGGATGGCACGCGTTTCTGGGGGCTTTTTGGCGGCGCGCGCTTGGATACGACGGATGAGGGTGTGGCCTTTGTGCTGGATATTACAGCGCGCAAACAAGCGGAAGAAGAGCTGCGCCAACTCAACGAGACGCTTGAACGGCGCGTGGAAGATCGCACCGCAGAGCTAACCCGGAGCAATCGCGAACTAGACGAGTTTGCGCATGTTGCCTCGCACGATCTCAAAGCGCCGCTGCGTGCGATCTATAACCTAGCCAGTTGGATTGAGCAAGATGCAGGCACGTTGCTTCCGGCAGCCTCCCAGGAGCACTTGGCTAAATTGCAGGCGCGCATCCAACGCATGAACAAGCTGCTCGATGATCTGCTCGCCTACTCGCGCGCGGGTCGCGAGCGCCACCCGCTGGAACGGATGGATATCTCCACACTGGTGCGCGATGTGGTTGACGTGCTTACGCCGCCCCCTGGCTTCACAATTACGCTCACCAATACCCTTCCGATCTTTGTCGGGGAGCATATTCCGTTGGAGACGGTGCTGCGCAACCTGATCGACAACGCCATCAAACATCATCCCAACCCAGTGCGGGGGCAGGTTCAGATCGACGTCCGGGCCGAGGGCGCGTGGCTTGAATTTAGCGTGGCAGATAACGGCGGCGGGATTGACCCAAGATTTCATACGCGCATCTTCGAGATCTTCCAGACCCTCAGGCCGAGCGATCAAGGCGAAGGCAGCGGCGTAGGCTTAACGGTGGTGAAAAAGCTTGTGGAAACTCGCGGCGGGACCATTCATGTCGAATCTGCCCTGGGTCAAGGGACAACCTTCCGCTTCACCTGGCCCAGATTATAAAAAATGCGTCAGGGATGGGTCTTGGTTCCATCCCTGACGCACCCAAATTCTTGCAAAAGTGACTTTAGCTGCCCGCAGGAGCCAGACGTTTCACCGCGGCCGGTTGCTCTTGGCGGTTGAGCCGGTCGATCAGCCAGATCGCCACGACCACCACACCGATCAGCGTGAGTACACCACTTTCGCCCGCTAGATACTCAAGCAGGACAGGAGATGCAGCGGCAACGGTAATGGATGCAAAAGTGTACCAGACGGTGTTAAAGACATTATGCGCCACCGCAGCAGGCCATGTGCTCTCGGTCGTTAAGCGCAAGTAGCCATAAATTACGCCTGCTGCAGTCATGGTGGCGAGAAACAAGAAGATGACGATGGTACGGTTGCCGCTCCCATGATAGTAGGGTGTCATGAGCATGAGCGGCAGGTGATAGACGCCATGCAAAAAACCACTCAGCAGCAGCGCCCGCGTGCGCCCCAACGGCAGCAGCATCGGCAGCAGATAGCCACGCCAACCGACTTCTTCCGCCATTGCATAGAGCGTACCGATGAACAGGCTGGAGAGCAAGTCTGGCATCCCGCCGAAGTTTGACCAGTCAATGCGACCGATCCCCGTCAGCCAGACGAAGCCATAGGTACAACCCAACACGACGACCGGGCCCAGAATGGCTAAAGGCCAACCGGATAGACCCAGCCGGTGTACTCCCAGGTTCTGCCAGCCATCTCCCCTGTAGCCGTCACGCGTGACGAGCAGCAGCATGATCAAGACGGCTGCTAGTGGCGTAAACATGGAAACAATCCTGCTCACGTCGCCAAGCCGTTCCCCGAACATCGCCACAACGACTGCGAGTGCAAAGGCAACCACATAATAAAGAGCGGCCTTCGTCACACTGCCAATTTGCGTAAACATTGCGCCCCCATAGCCTTTCCGCTTGATTTGAAATTGCCGAATTGCGAATACACTTTCATCGTTCACGGAGCTTTGTTGCTTGTCCGCTGCGCTTGAGCAGAGAATAGACTTTCAGCGGGGCAGGCAAAATCATCTAAAGGCATAGCAGGGGGTTGATCTGTTGGATGAGGTGGTTGATATCGAGGATCGTTTGCCAGGTGGGACAACTTGATCGACAATGGCTTCAAACACAATCCATGCTTATTGGGTCACCAAAGGAGAAGTAGGATGTTGAGCGAACGACAGATCACAGATTTTCACGCGAGGGGCTTTGTCAATGGCGGCAGAGTGCTGACCGATGAGGAAGTCGAGGCACTGCGCGGCGAAGTGATGCGCGTTATTGAAGAACGAGATCGCAGCGATATTACTCAGCCGGTGCTTGTGCGCAACCTTTCCCGTGACGAGAATACGCCGGTCTGGCAGATCGTCAACATCTGGCAGGCCAGCGAGCCTTTTGAGCGGCTAATCCATCACCCCCAGATCACCAAAGGGCTGGCACAGTTGACCGGAGCCAAAGAGCTACGCATGTGGCATGACCAGATTCAATATAAGCCCGCGGCCATCGGTGGTGTCAATATGTGGCACCAGGACGCGCCCTTGTGGCCGATTCTCGCGCCCATGACCGAAGTGAGCGCCTGGGTAGCGCTGGACGACGCCGATGTGGACAATGGCTGTATGAGCATGGTTCCCGGCTCGCATCTTTGGGGCAACAACATCGATTTTGTCAACACACTCAAGAGTTTCGACGATATGCCCGCGCAATTTGAGGGACACAACATTGAGGTGGTCGTTTGCCCTGTGAAGAAAGGCGAGGTTCACTTCCACCATGCCCTCACCTGGCATGGCTCGCACGCCAACACCAGCGGTCGCCCGCGCCGCGCCATCGCGCTGCATTGCATGACGGAGGAAACTCGCTACGTCGCCAGCGGCAACCACGTCATGAAACCCTTTGTCGAAGTCGCTGATGGCGAAGTGATGCGCGGCAAGGCATTTCCCCGCATTTACCCTTCAGCCGAGGAGTAGTCCGTAGCAGAGGAGGGGTGATGAACGCAACAGAGGGAAACGCCTACCCACGTGAGGTCGAGGCGATCTACCGGCAATTGTTGGAAAGCTGGAACAAGCGCAGCGGCGCAGGTATGGCGGCACTCTTCGCAGAGGGGGGGAACGTTGTCGGTTTTGATGGCAGCCAAATGGATGGGCGGACAGCCATTGAAGCCGAGTTGAGCCGGATTTTCGCCGACCATGAGACTGCTGCCTACGTGGGCAAAGTCAGGGAGGTGCGCTTGATCGCGCCGGATGTTGTGCTGCTGCGCGCGGTGGCGGGCTTAGTACCGCCCGGCAAATCCGAGATTAATCCTGCCGCCAATTCGGTGCAAACGCTTGTTGTAACGAAACAGGATGGTACCTGGCGTATTGCTCTCTTTCAAAACACCCCGGCACAATTCCACGGCAGACCAGAGCTTGTTGAGCAGATGACCGAGGAATTACAGCAGTTGGTCATGTGAGAGGCCGCCCAGGGCTTGAAATTCCATAGCGTAAAACATAGTAGAGGATTAGCGCAATGACTGTTGCTAATCCTCTACTAAAATATATTGTTGGAGCCTAATACTCTACAGCAGTCCTATGATACTATGCCGCTGCTATTACCAGGAACCAATCTATTTCCTTTAGGAACTAGCGCTAGTTTGGGCCTTGTCTCGCGAAAGTACCCTAATATGACCCGTACAAACTTGCTG
This sequence comes from Caldilineaceae bacterium, assembly GCA_020846635.1. Classification (GTDB taxonomy): domain Bacteria; phylum Chloroflexota; class Anaerolineae; order Caldilineales; family Caldilineaceae; genus QEUY01. The sequence goes on along the minus strand of JADLDO010000028.1, from coordinate 997,680 downwards.
GAATCTAGGCCGTAATCAGCCGCCACCGACTCTAGCGATTCTCGTTCCTGGCTTGACATTCGCATTTGTAACCATGCCCGAATGGGTAGCTCTGCGAAACGTTCCTCATCTTCCTCTGTTGTAAGTGGATAGATGGACAAAGTTGGACGTGCTCGCTTAATGTGGTCTATTGCCATCCGTACAAACGCTGATGTATTGACATGGTATTCTTTTGCCAATTCATCAATCACATCTCGCTCATGTCCTTCCATTCTAACCTGTAACCATCTATTTTTTTCGACTGCCACCTCTAGCGCCTTTCTGATTTAGTCTGTCTTCTTCTCCATTCTACCATATGTACAATTGTGTTGCTAACGCCATTTATTTATGCATAATTACATGCAAAACGATGTTATTCTTAGTGGTATTGACAGGGCAATAGCAAATGTGCCAGTTGGTCGCCCACGTCTATACAGGTCACGATGGGGTTAATATCCCAGATTTATTATCGGCAAGAAAAGACCACCAGGGATTTAGGCCTTCCTGGGAATATTGGAACTCCCAGGAAGGTAGAACTTCATAAATGGAGTTGTAAACGGAAGAGGGGTAACTACAGCGCGTCGAATTAGCCTCGTTGCAGGGTGAGGGTGGCGGTCAGCGGCTCTTCCCCGTTGAACGATGCAAAGGTAAACTCCCCTTCGTAGCTGTCCCCCGTGAAATCCCCAAATGCATAGGAGCCGGATTCCAAGTAGAAGGTCGAGAAGCCTTCGTTATAGCGGCTATCCACCAGCAGGCCGGTTTCCTTATACTCCTGGCTCACCGGGTCTAGCATCAACATTCGCCCCTCAAGCGCGCCGATCTTTTGGGAAAGAATAAAGCGGATACCGATGCTCTGCTGCTCATAGGTGAGCGTGCCTGTCCACGTGCCCTCAACTGGGTCAACACATACGCCATTTTGACAGGTGTTGTTTGGCGGGCAGCAGGTTGCTCCACAGAGCAGTTCTGCGGGACAAGGGGCCTCGGTTTTGCAAGGTGGAATACAGCGCTGCTCGTCGTCGCCACAACAGCCGCTGCCAACCGAATCACAGAAGTAGCCTTCGCCCAGATCGGCGCAATCAGCGCTAGTGGTACAGCGTTGCGCGCTGCAACTTGGCACAGAGCCACAACGGATGTCGCCCTCGGCGCTTTCAATACAACGGCAATCTTCTCGCGTGGAGGAGCAGTTGACTTTGTGTCCACAATCTGAGGCAACGGCGCAGATGCTGGGGCCTTTGGGCGTGTTGGTGATAATGAAGGGCAGAAAGCTCTCCCCTTCTCCGGCAGCATGGGCAACGTTGGTAAAGCTCGGCACATTGCCAAAGCCGAAGGTGGAAAAGAGACTGGCCCCCAACCCGGCGGCAAACCCCTTGAGAAGTTGGCGGCGTGAAGTCCCCTGGGCAAGCAAGCGCGCCACATGGTCAAAGCGTTCAACAGACATAGTTCGATTCGTTCCGATCTATCGTGTACTGCATGTGCAGCAGTAAGATGTAATAAAGATAGGTCTAGGCAGCCAGCGGTTGCGCCACCAGCGGGTGGGCAATTGCTGGGGCGCTGTTGAGCATGGGCATAATGGCGGATGCGCCGACCACCACCTCGCTTGCCACCTTGCCCTCTCCGTCGATCAGCAGGGCCGAAGGTGTCCCCTTTGCGCCATAGGCAAAGCCGGTACTAAAACCGCTCTCTAATAGGATAGGCGCAGAGAGCCCCAGGGCGCGGTTGGCTTCCACGCTGCCTGTCGAGATCAGCAGCAGGCGCGGCGCATTGGGGTGTGCTTGCGCTTCCCATGCTTGCAGATCGCCCAACATGCGGCGGCAGTAGCCACAGCCGGGATTCCAGAAGAGCAAGAGCGTCGGTGTGTCGCGCAACTGTGCCAAATCCACCATTTTCCCATCCAGATCGGGCAATTCAAAGGCGGGCGCAGGCGTACCAATGGCCGAAGGTGCGGGCCGCGGGTTGGGCGCAGCCTGCCCATTCCCCCCTCCAGCGTCCAGATGGATGGGCGCGCGGCGCAGCAGCCGTTCCGCCAACATGCCCAGGGGCTGGGTGGCATTGGTCACCAATTCGCGTATGGCAGAAGGGCCTGCCGCCAGCGGGCTGCGAATATTACCATCCGTACCTACCAGCACAGCGCTGGGTGTGCCGCTGATGGCATAGGCCGACGCGACTTCGCCCTCGCGCTGCAACAGCAGATGGGCAGGGCTGATCTCGCCGGACTTGGCGCGTACGGCCTCTGCTGTGCCGCGATTGACTACGGCAATCGTCAGTTGGTTCGCATGAGTGCGCTGCCACTGGGCTACCTCCGGCATCAAATCGACGCAGGGGCCACAAGTGGGGCTGGAGAAGATCAACAAGAGGGGCTTCGCCGGAGCCAACAGCGCCGCCAACGACTGTTGTGTGCCATCGAGCGCGGACAGTTCGAAACTCGGTGCAGGTGTCCCCACTGCCAAGCCCTTTGGTGCAGCCGCCAATGCCGCGGCCTGTGCCTCCTCTGAGGTTGGGTCAATCAGCCCCAGGTGCTTTTCAATGGCTTCCAGGCGCAGCAGCAGGCGACCATTCTGGCGCAGCAGGTTCAAGACCACCCAACTCTGTCCCGCCACCAACGCCAGCACAATCGCGCCGCCGATCAAGACAAAATAGCCTGTGGCAGAGAGGCTTTCAAGCCAGCCAATCAGACCGGGGCCTGCGCCATTTGGCCCTTGCACCACGATCAGCCCCGCCAGCAGCGCCAACAAGCCATTACGGATCAGCGTGGCGCGCCCAATCGGCTGTGAATGAAGTTGGCCGAAACAGTGGCAATTGGGTGTGCGCCCGCGTGCCAAATTGAGCGCAATGCCGCCGATGAAGAGCAGCAGGAGGAGCAGCGCGGCCAACGCACTCGCCCAGGCGGTAACAGCAGGCAGCAGTGCCAGGGCAATCGCCACTTCGGCAAGGGGCAAGAACAGACCAAACGGTGCAGCCAGCGAGGCAGGTAGACCAAAATCGCGCATGGCTTGGCGCGAGCCGGCAAGGTCAGCCAGCTTGGCGATCCCCGCCACGGCCAAGACCCCTGCCAGAACAAGACGTACGAGTAAAAAGAGTGTGTCCATTGTTTCTATGCTTAGTATCTGTGTTGATTCTGGGTGTGGTTTCTAATGATGCTTAGGCGGGGCACTGTTCTTCGGTGGCAGGCCCACAGATGCCGGTAAAACAGCCCAAACCGGTCTTACATTCGCTAAGACATACATTGACATCGTCATAGCAGGTCTTGTTACAGTTGCAATAGACCTGCGTCGGTTCGTTGCAACATTCACAAGCTTTGTATTGTGCTGCGATCCAGGCGTCGCCACCAAACTGCAACACAGCCTGGTAATAGGCCCAGGCGCGCTCATAGCAGCCCAAACGGAAAAGGGCGTTGAGCGCCCCCGGATAGGCCGCGGCACAAGATTCATACATGTCATCGCGAAAATCTTCGTCGCATTGTACCTTCCCTGTGCCACACTCCTCATAGCAAACATCATGCGTGTTGCACGAGCCGGTGTAGTCAGCCTTGCCATAGCCCTGCGGCAGCTTAATGGTGCCACCCTCTGGGCCACAGCCGTTCGTGGTGGGCGTGTTACCGGGCTGTGCGCGCTTTGTGGTGTTTGGCGGGCAGGTGCCGTCGTGGTTGAGCATCATACAACCGGGGCTGACTGCGGTTGAGGCGATTGCACTCTCCGGCGCAACCAGGCTGCGCCCAACCAGCGTCCAAAAACCTGCCGTGGCTGTGCTTGCCAAGACGCGCCAGGTTGAGCGCTGGGGCGCGGGCATGGCAAAGGCCCGCGTGAGTGTATCAATTAGCTCATGTCTCATGGTCGTTCAAAAACCTTCCTACTGTGTGACGAAATCTTGGACAAATAAACAGGCTAGACAAATTGCCACCGTCTAAACTCCCCGAAAAGCTCGAACGTTCCGCGCGCAAATCATCGCTCCCCTGCACCCCCGCCATTGAAACATCTCGCGGCGGCAGGCAACAGCAACCATTTGCTACAAAAAGCGTTACAAACCGCCCTTTGAAGCTGGGGAACGGGATTCACTTGTGACGTAGTGAAAGCAGGCTGTCGAGATGGAGACAGGGCCGCGGTCGATAAGATTAGAATCTAGATGTAACCCGAAGAGGTACCTTGTGTTGTATCCTGGACTATTGGCAGCATTGCTGAGATGCCGCATAATAGAGAATGGATGGTTGAAAGTAGACTGCAAAGCGGTATTTTAACTGATTTGTTTGGAATACGCTCTTTTTAATACGTTCTTCCGGTACCAAAAGATACAGCGATCATGGGCGAGTGGCGCAGGTAATAAGGCAGGGAGCATGCATAAGCAAGATCTCATCAGCAAAATCCGGCGCGAAGCGGAAGCGTGGGAGCAATTCCTGGGCGAAGTGGGCGAGGAACGCATGCAAGCGCCTGGCGCTACGGGTGATTGGAGTTTCAAGGATGTCGTTGCCCACCTCTCGACCTGGCATGAGCGCAGCTTGGCGCTTTTGGAAGCAGCCGCGCGTGATCAAACACCCTCAGCATTTTGGTTTGGGGGTTGGGACGACGGTGATGACGAGATCGTCGACAAGACCAACGATTGGATCTACAAGAAGAACCGGAATCGCTCCCTCGCCGATGTGCTTGACGAATCACGGCAGCAGTTCCACCGCATGGAGAAAGCCATCAAGGATCTACCTGATTCAAAACTATTTGATGCCAACCAGTATGCGTGGATGGAAGGCTTGCCGCTTGCCAGATTGGTCAGTTTTGGTCATTTTCATGAAGAACACGAACCTACCCTGCGCCGTTGGCTTAACAGAGTTCACACAACCTAGTCTCCTTCTGCAAGCTACGACGTGAACCCTTTAGATGTGGGGGTTGCTGCGACACTGTATGAAGGTTTCTGTGAGAAGTTCACTGTTCAAGGAGTAACACCATGAGCAACTATATCAAGCGACGCGACGATGTAAACCCTGATGAAGGCGAGCGCGAATATGGGGATGTCGAGTTTGCCGACCCTACCAACAACAAGTATCCGATTGACACACCTGAGCATGTGCGCGCAGCGTGGAGCTACATCAACCACAAGGACAATGCTGCCAAGTACAAGGCAAGCGAGGTCAAGACCATCAAGGAACGTATCAAACGCGCGGCCAAAAAGCAGCACGTTGAGATCGAAGAGGACTAAGGTAGCAGCACACCCATCCCGGAAGCGGCCCAGAGGGCTCCCCAGCTTCCGGGATGGGTCTTTGCGGCATTCACCACCTAGAATCAGCGCAGAAAGTGACAGTCACCCCTAGCCCACGCGCACTGCCTTGCCGCCTTCGGTGACCGACTGGAACATGGCGTCGAGCAGTTCGACAGAACGCGCCCCCACTTCCCCTGGCGAGTCGTTGGTTCCTTCGCCCTTGATCAGTTCGACAAAACGGTTGGGCGGCCCATCACAATCATATCGGCCTGCATCGGGCGCAACCTCAATCCGCCGGTGGTTGCCATCGTGGCGCAGGACATCGAGCCGCGCGCGCTCCAGGTCGAGGTTGAGCACGCCCTCGCTGCCAAAGATACGCACATCCACCTGGAACCCGCTGCCTGGCGGGAGGGTGGCAGCGCCCGAAACGACGCCGATTGCACCATTGTCGAATGTGACTGTGGCCGCGTCATACATATCCACCGATGAGTTGGGCGCACTCATGCGTGCCGTGACTTCCTTTGCGCGCAGACCCGTTAGCCAAAACATGAGGCCGGAGGAATGGGTGATTTGCCCGTGGGCATAGCCGCCCCCATTCTCTTTGACCTGCCATGTCGTTGGGTCAGGCTGCGTAAAGGAGAGCACAGGCTGCTGCTGCTCTGGCGCGAGACCGCTGCCGCCAAAGAGTTCCTTCGTTGACGACGCCATGTGACAGAGCACATACTCAATGTTGCCGACAACACCCTCCTCCATCAGTTGTTTTGCCTGGTTGACAATGGGCTTGTAATGCCAGCCATAGGGCACAATCAAATGCAAATTGCGCTCTTTTGCCAGGTTGACCAATTCCCATGCCTGGTCGGCCTCCAGCGTCATCGGCTTTTCGCACATGACATGATAGCCACGAAGCAGGGCAGCACGCGCATGTTCATGGTGCAGATGGTGGGGCGATGTAACCACTACGCCATCGAGCTCTTGGTCAAGCAGTTCGTGGTAATCCTCTGTGGCGAAGGGGAAGTCGAATTTCTCTTTGACCCGCTGGAGCATCTCTGACCCCAGGCGACAAACCCCAGCCATCTCCACATCCTCGCGCTTCGCCAATACCGGCATATGGTTGGTTGTTGCCCACCAACCCGCGCCGATGAAACCAATTCGGACCTTATCCATATCTCTATCTCCCAAGATTCAATTGTGAGCAAGAAGCAGTATGCTAATCCTACTCCAATAGCCCAATCCATGCCATCGCGCATTGGGCGCGCAACAATGAAAACGACGAATTTGGGCTAAAATAGGGGCCTGCCTACTTATGATCGGTGAAATTCATGCATAATTTCTCCCATTCACTCATGTTCTTCTAATTTTCATGCTAGATACTCCTCTACCAGTGCCTATCTACTCTCAAAGTTACTACCAATAACCGATATTCATCCCTTATCTTCGTGGCTTCGCCGCGTCTTGAAGGGAGAGCGAAAGGAGACCTATGCGTCTACATCGGCCCCATTTTCCGGCCCAATTTCCGGCACGCTCCCCGATGAAATCTTTGTTTGTGATCTCTCTGTTGGTCTGTTTGATGTTGGCTGCCTGCTCTGGTTCTGGGGCCAACGACGCGTCTGCCGGCAACCCTCCGGCGGCTGAGGCAGTGGCACAAGCGCCCACAAACACCCCAGCAGCCGTTGCACAACAAGAGCCCACAGAAGCCCCCGCAGAAACCCCGGCAGAGACTCCCGTAGAAGATGCGAGCGCTGCTTCGCCTACCGCCGCCGCTACAGAAGCGGCTGATCAGGAGAGAGCAGCGCCCAGGATTTTCCAAATCGATCCAGCACAATCAGAGGCGCGGTTTATTGTCAATGAAGTCTTGTTCGGCAACCCCAATGAGGTCGTCGGCAGCACCACAGAGGTCACAGGCCAAATTGAGATCGATCTGAACGATCCCACGCAGACCAAAATCAGCGAAATCCAGATCAATGCCCGCAGCCTAGCAACCAATAATCGCTTCCGCAATCGCTCCGTCAACCGGCTGATTCTCCAGTCCAATCGAGATGAATACCAGTTCATCACCTTTACGCCCACAGCAATCGAAGGATTGCCTGCCGAAGCCAACGTGGGCGATACCCTTACGCTACAGATCACAGGCAACCTCAAGATTCGTGATATTGTCAAGCCTGTCACTTTTGAAGCCTCTGTGACGGCGGACTCAGAGAACCAAGTGGCTGGGCTTGCCCAAGCGACTGTGCAACGCGCCGATTTTGAACTGACCATCCCGCAGGTAGAGGGTGTGGCAGATGTAACAGAGGAGGTTCGCCTCGAGTTGCAGTTTGTTGCTGTCGCAAGCGAGTAGGCCATGCACCACTCACGCACATAAGCAGCCGTTGAAAGCTGCAAACAGGTCAGCGCGAAAAACAGGGTTGCCGGAGTATATAACGCTCGTTATAATGTAGCCCGACATCATGTAGCCCAACAAGATAACGTAGATAGATCGACAACCACAGACATGCTCAAGGAGAAATTTCTGATGAGGAAGAAGTCAGACAGTTATTCTGTGCATTTGATGTCATCACGCTTGGCTTGGATACTGAGCCTCTTGGTGATATTCGTGTTGATTCTGGCCGCTTGCGCCGGTGGAGCGGCTCCGGCGGCCCCTGCTGCAGAAACGCCTGCTGCCGAAGCGCCTGCTGCGGCAGAGGAAGCGGCTGAACCAACGGAAGCACCCGCCGAGGAAGAAGAGGCCGAACCGACAGAGGCCCCTGCTGAAGAGGCTGAGGTGACGGAAACCCCTGCTGCCGAAGAAGAAGCCGACGCAACAGAAACGCCTGCCGCCGAGGAAGAGGCCGAGGCGACGGAGACTCCTGAGGCGGAAGAAGAGGCTGCCGCTGAAGAAGTTGCCCTTTCACCAGAGGCGGAAGCCGGTGCCTATCTTGTTACGATTTCCAGAGGTTGTGGCTGTCACTTCAACGCTGACCTGGGAGGACGAGCCGGTGGAGCCTTTGCCTTTGAACCCGGCGCAGGGAATTCGATCTACCCCGCCAATATTACACCTGACGAGGCAACCGGCATTGGCAGTTGGAGCCCTGATGAGATTGTCGCGGCGATCCGCACAGGTGCGCTGCCGGATGGGAAGCAACTCCACCCGATCATGCCCTACCGCGCCTTTAGCCATCTCTCGGATGAAGATGCGCTGAATATTGCAGCCTATCTCCTTGCTCAAGAGCCGATTGAAAATGCTGTCCCCGCACGTCAAGTCGCGTCGGAACCGGAGCCATTTACGCCCGATCCTGCGCCGCCCGCCACGGCCCCGACCGACCCCGTTGCGCGCGGCGAATACCTTGTCCAGCTTGCCCGCTGTGGCGATTGCCATACGCCGCGTAACGAGGATGGCTCGCAGAACGCAGAAATGTTCCTGGCGGGCAATCGCATCAGTGAAGACGAGGTGGCGTACAACATTACGCCGGATGACGCGACAGGGCTTGGCACAATCCCGGAGGATGAGATCGCGACCTTCCTGCGTACAGGGACGTACTCCGATGGCAGCGAGGTTGCAGGAACCATGCGCGAGCAGATCGACAATTACTTCCACGAACTCACCGAAGAGGATTCGCTGGCGATTGCTGCCTTCCTCAAGAGCATTCCGGCTGTCGAGAATGACCCCGAATAGAGACGTTTGACCCGTGGCGCTGCCGCGGCTTGCAAACGGTTCGCGTAAGCTCGTAAAGAAGGGGTCGCGGATAGCGTGGCCCCTTCTTTCGCGTCTAGCGTTCTGCCCGCGCCCAGAGATCCAACCATTTTGCCCCATTTTGAGATAGACCCGACAGCATCGGCAGGCTTCAAAGAATTTCTCGTCGGTGGTAGAATAAAATAGCCAGAGTGCCCGGACTTCCGCGAAACATGAAGTTTTGACGGGGCGGGGATGGGTAGAAAGTGATACCACCGATGAGTTCGCAAGCCAACGAAACATCAGACGCGTCTTTGCAGCAGATCATTGATGATTTGCGCGCGCGCCTTGCTGACGCAGAGGAAATCCTACAGGCGATTGCACTCCACAAAGTGGATGCCTTTGTCGTTAGCAAAGCAGACATCGAGCAGGTCTATACGCTCAGGGGAGCCGATCATGCGTACCAGGTCATCCTGGAAACCATGAATGAAGGGGCCGCCACGATTGGCGCAGACAGCATCATCTATTATTGCAACCCTGCCTTTTCTGCCTTGCTGCAACGACCTGTCGAGCAACTGCTTGGAACCTCGCTGATCCAATTTGTCCACGCCGAGGATTTGCCACTTTATACAGCGCTGATCGAACAGGGTCTTGCGGAGCGCAGCCGCGGCGAAGTGATGCTGTGGAATGCTGGTGGGCGCGCTGTGCCGGTCTTGCTTTCATGCAGTTCCCTGAAACTGGACGATCTACAGAGCCTTTGCCTGGTCGCAACCGACCTGACCGAGCAGAAACGTCAGGCGGAGATTGTGGCGGCAGAGCAGTTTGCGCGCGATGCGTTGGAACAGCGCGTACACGAGCGGACAGCCGAACTCATCAAGACGAATCTGCGGCTAGAGCGAGAAATCGAAGAAAGAAAACAGGCAGAGATCGCGCTCACGGAGGTACGCCAGCGGTTGAGCCAAAGCCAGGAAACAGAACGGCTGCTGCTGGCGCGCGAACTGCACGATGGCCCCTTACAAGAAGTCATCGGCATGGCCTTCGACTTGCTGCTGCTGGCACAGACGCTTGAAGATCAAGAGCAAGTTGCCAAAGTAACCGCAATCAGCGAAGCTGTGCAAAAGACGGCGCGCCATCTGCGCCTGATGGCGCAAACATTGCGCCCGCCGGTGCTGGCACACCTCGGTCTCGCCGCCGCAGTACGTGCGCATATTAAACAGATTCAAGACATCAAAGAGAAGCCCGTCCTTACTCTTGTTTGTTCCGAGGAAAATTGGAGTATGCCGGAAGAAACGTCACTGGCACTTCTACGCATTGTGCAGCAGGCCATACAGAATGCATTGCAACATGCAGACGCCGAGCGGATTGAAATACGCTTGAGCTTTGACGAGACATGGCTCCATCTCGAAATCGAAGACGATGGACGCGGCTTTACAAAACCCTACAATCGAGTGAAATTTGCGCGCGATGGACATCTAGGTGTTGTCGGTATGGCCGAGCGTGCCGAAGCCATCCGGGGACAGTTCGATGTACTATCCAAGCCTGGTCAAGGCACTTGTATACGGATAACATTGCCAAGATCGGTACAGCAACAGGAAACAACATAAAGAGAGCATGAACCCATCAAGGTCCCTCCTCAAAACACCGACGGGAATCGCTGGATTAGACGAAATTACAGGAGGTGGTTTGCCCACCGGACGCCCAACAATTATCACGGGCAGTGCCGGCTGTGGCAAAACCCTGTTCGGCGTTGAATTTCTGGTGCGCGGCATCACAGAGTATGGCGAACCGGGTGTCTTGATGGCGTTTGAAGAAACCGCCGAAGAGTTGACGGCAAATGTGCGATCGCTCGGATTCGACCTCGATCAACTGGTGGCAGAGGATCAACTCGTCCTGGATCACGTTCACGTTGAGCGGAGTGAAATTGAGGAGACGGGCGAATACGATCTCGAAGGTCTCTTTATCCGGCTTGGTTTTGCCATTGATTCGATTGGCGCAAAACGGGTCGTGCTTGATACGCTGGAGGCGCTCTTCACCAGCTTTCCCGACCCTGTGATTCTGCGCGCCGAACTGCGCCGTCTCTTCCGCTGGCTCAAAGAAAAAGGCGTGACCGCGGTGATCACAGCCGAGCGCGGACAAGGGTCACTGACTCGCCACGGGCTTGAAGAGTATGTCTCCGATTGTGTGATTTTGTTGGATCATCGTACTACCGACCAAATTACGACAAGGCGACTGCGTATTGTGAAGTACCGCGGTTCAAGTCATGGAACCAATGAATATCCCTTTTTGATCGATGAGGATGGAATTTCGATCCTCCCGATCACCTCACTGAATCTCAATCACTCAGTCTCCACAGAGCATATATCGACGGGTGTTGAGCGGCTCGATGCAATGTTATCGGGAAAAGGCTATTACCGCGGCAGCAGTATTCTTGTCTCCGGCACAGCGGGTGCCGGCAAGTCGAGCTTGGCTGCACACTTGGCCCATGCTACGGCCCAACGGGGGGAGCGCACGCTCTATTTTGCCTTTGAGGAATCCGAGCAGCAGATCATCCGCAACATGCGCTCGATTGGGCTAGACCTTCAGCCGTGGGTCGATCAGGATCTCTTGCGCTTCCATGCCGCGCGCCCCACCTTGCAGGGTCTAGAAATGCACCTCGTGACCATGTACAAACTGATTCAGGCGTATCAGCCCCACGTAGTCATCATTGATCCAATTACCAATTTTACCGCTGTGGGCAATGAGGCCGAGGTCAAATCTGCCTTGGTGCGCCTGATTGACAACCTCAAGTCCAAGCACATTACAGCCTTCTTTACCAGCCTGACCTCTGACACCCAGAATATTGAACAAACCCAAATCGGTATCTCCTCACTCATCGATACATGGCTTTTGGTCAGGATGATTGAAAGTAACGGCGAGCGCAACCGCGGTCTTTATGTCCTCAAAGCGCGGGGAATGGCCCACTCCAACCAAATCCGTGAGTTCCAATTGACAGATCGTGGCATTCAATTGCTGGATGTTTATCAGGGATCAGAGGGGGTGTTAACAGGCACAGCACGCCTAGCGCAAGAGGCGAGAGAACAGGCAGAGGCTCTTGTGCGCTGGCAGGAGATCGAGCGCAAACAGCGCGAGCTAGAACGCAAGCGCCAGGCATTGGACACGCAAATTGATGCGCTGCGCGCTGAATTCAGGGCCGAAGAAGAAGAGATGAAAACGATTATTTCCCAGGTACAGAACGCAGAAACAACCAGGATGAATGAGGAAATCGTGATGACGCATCGGCGCGGCGGTGAGCCTGTTCGTGATGAGCCTGTTGATCGTGACAAGGGGGAGAGTTTGCCCTCTCTTGCAAAGGGAGAAGCATGATAGACCAAGCAGATGAATCAGGTAACCAGATATGGGAACTTCGGCTGTATGTGGCGGGTCAGACGCCAAAATGCCTGACTGCTTTGGCGAATCTCAAGCGTATTTGTGACGAATATTTGCCTGGACAGTATCGGCTGGAGGTGATTGATCTGCTCGAAAATCCTCGTTTGGCGCGCGAGCATGAAATCCTCGCCATACCCACACTGGTGCGTAAACTACCGCAACCCGTACGTAAGATTATCGGCGATCTTTCCAACAAGGAACGCGTACTGGTCGGACTGGATGTCAACCTAATCTCCTAGAGATCGCAAACATCTGCGCTGACGCTATCGACTTCTCCCTCATGGCTACATGACCCGTGTACGGGCGCGCTCTAGGGCAGCCGCAAAGCCGGGCAGCGCGCGCTGGATCATCTCATCATTCGCCGTGAGCGACAGCCGGAAATAGCCGGGCATCTCTGCCACGTAGCCTGGCAAGCAAAGAATGTCATACTCAGCCAGCAGATCGGCAAAGGCGCTGTCGTCGGAGATCGGCGATTTCACCAGCAAGTAAAAAGTGCCTTCCGGTGTATGTACGCTGTACCCCATCTCACGCAGCGCGCTGACCATCCAGTCGCGCTTTTCTTGCAGATGGGCGATGTCGATGGAAAGCTTATCAAGGTCGCCTATGGCATGTTGCAGCACAGCATTGGGGAAGGCATAGCCGGTTGCAAACTGTGTGACAAAGAGGGCAAGGCGCAGTGCCTCGCGGTCTGCCATCTCCGGTGAAAGGGCAATGTAGCCCAGCCGCTCGCCGGGGGTTAGCAAAATCTTGCCATAGGTATAGATCAAGAATGAGTTTGGATAGAAGGTTGTCGGGCTGGGATAGCTGCGCCCATCGAAAATGATGCGGCAATAAGCTTCGTCCGAAAGCAGATAAATCGGTCGCCCATTGGCATTGCTCGCTTCCGTCAAGACGCCGGCAAGCGCAGTCAATGTCTGCGGTGAGTAGATTTTGCCTGTTGGGTTGTGGGGCGAATTGACGATGATGGCGCGCGTCTGCGGTGTGATAGCAGAGCGAATCGCGGCAATGTCCAAGTCAAAAGTCTCTGGTTCGACCTTGACCCGTACAGGTTGCCCCCCCGCCCCGACAATCAACGCCTCGTAGAAAAACCAGGGTGGCGAGATAAAAATGACCTCATCACCAGGGTTCACAATGGCATTTAAGGTAACGGTCAGCGCCGCAAAAGCCCCATTGGTCAAAAAAATATCTTCCAACGCATAGGCAACCCCTCGTTGCTCATGCAGCGCCGTGGCAATCACCCGTTGGGCGCTTTCCTCGTTGAGCTTGTATGCGTGCCACTCCTGGTTTTGGGGGACAGTCCAGCGTTGCAGTGCCGCCGTAAATCCAGCAAGCGGCATCTCATGGGGGTTGCCAAAGACAAAATCACAGATCGATGGATCGCCAGAACGCCGCGTCCAGACGGAATCGGAAACGAAGCGGAAGAACGGAGCCATTGTGTTGAAGATCGCAAGGCTGCGTGTGGAGACAGGCTCAACCATAAACCCTCCAATATTTAGCTGTAGACAACGAACCATAAGGGGGTGAGGGGAAGCAACAAATATTATACAAACGAGGTGGCAACTATGGAAATGAACACGAAAGCAGTATAGTCAATTTTCGAGCAACCGTGACCTAATATATTGTGACCTAAATCATGACCTAAATCGTGTCCCAATACGACGAAAGCGGGCGATGGCGTGACACTTCCGCGGCTTCACAGTGCAGATCGGGATCATCTGGATCGTCCAACGGACGCAGCGTCCCCACCCCGCTTGCCCCAAGCGGCAGCCGTGGCCGTGGCAGGCACGCTGCTGGCGGTGGCGCTGGGCATTGGGCGCTTTGCCTATACGCCGCTGCTCCCCTTTATGCAGGAAACGCTCGGCTGGAGCGTGCAGCAGGCGGGCGATGTTGCCAGCGCAAACTTCACCGGCTATATGGTGGGTGCGCTCATCGCCTCCGTCCTGGCACAGCGACCGGGGCGGCGCTTTTGGCTGCTGATGGGTATGGTGCTGATCGTGCTTTCCATCTCAGCGGGGGCGGCTGTTACCTCTTTTGCGGCATGGCTCGCCATCCGCTTCTTGGCGGGTGTGGCAAGCGCCTTGTGTTTGATCTTGGGCACTGCGGTTGTGATCGAGTCTTTGACAGCCTATGCGCGGCCTCAATTCGGCGCGCTCCATTTTGCCGGGGTGGGCTTGGGCATGATTGCGTCGGTTCTGATTATCGAAGGGGCGCGCAGCGCCGGTCTTTCGCTCTTTGGACGCTGGGGCGCGCTAGGGCTTACATCCGCTTGCCTGCTTGTTGCTTCGTGGATGATCCTTCGCCGTCTTCCCGTCCAGCGTGATGTGAATTCAAGGCAAGTCGCCACGGCTCCCCATGACCAGGAGCCTACGCGTGGGCTCTTTAGCAGGCGCTTCAGCCGCTTGAGCGTTGCCTATGGGCTTTTCGGCTTTGGCTATGTTGTGACCGCAACCTTTATCGTGGCAATGGCGCGCCGCCTCGGTGATGCGCCATTGCTTGAACCGTTGACCTGGCTCATCGTGGGCCTTGCTGCTGCACCCTCTGTTTTCTTTTGGCAGCGTGTGGCGCAGCGCTTCGGTATCTTTGCTGCCCTGCGCTTTGCCTATGGGGTGCAGGCGGTGGGTGTGCTGCTGGCGGGCAGCGGTTCAAGCGAACCCGCGCTGCTGCTCGGAGGTGCGTTCCTGGGCGGTACTTTTATGGGGATTACGGCGCTTGGACTGAGCGCGGCACGCCAGACTGCGGTGGGCCACTCCGACCGGGCGATGGGATGGATTACGGCCTTTTTTGGTCTTGGACAATTATTAGGCCCGGCGGTGGCTGGGCGGCTTGCCCAGATGACGCAAAGTTTCACCCTCCCTTCACTGGTTGCCGCAGCACTGCTCGTCATCGGCATCATGCTGCTGTGGGACATTGAGAATTCGACCCCTTAAATCCCACTTGACTTTAGCATAGCCATCTTTTATTATTAGCCACAGCTAAATGTATTTATAGCCATAAGGAACGTTTATTTTTTCTATGGGAAAGTAAACAGAGCGTTTCTTGGCCTATGCTCTCCATAGGTAGCTGCTATCCCTCCCCTCCTTGCCTATCCATCTAGCTTGCATGCTGTCGAGAGGAATTTCCTCTGGTGAGCAAACGCCGTGTGCATCATCTTAGCATCAGAAATACTTTTTGTTTTATCACTCCAACAAAGGAGAGCGCATGGTACACGATCAATTGCGCCAATTGTGGGGACGGCGCAAGCTACTTCAAGCGAGTATCGGCAGCATAGCCGGGATCATCGGTGCGGCGATGCTCGAAGGCAATGCCAGCAGCCAAGCCGAGCCACCCGCGGGCGGACACAGCGCGGCGCATGGCGCAGACGCGCATGGCAATTCGTTGCTGGTGGGCACTGTTGACCACGAAGCAAACGGCTTTGACCCGCTGCAACTCCTGGTCGATTGGGATTATGGCAAGGTAAGCCAGTTGCCAAGCGGGCAGACGCTGCGTGAGTATGAAATTTTGGCTTTTGACCGGGAGATCATGATTGCACCCGGCATCAGCTTTCCCGCGTGGACCTACAACGGTCGCGTGCCGGGGCCAACGCTGCGCTGTACCGAAGGCGACCGTATCCGTATTCACTTTGTCAACGCCGGAAGCCACCCGCATACGCTCCATTTTCATGGCTTTCACATGGCAGAGATGGATGGGATCCCCAATGTAGGGCCAGGGGAGATCGCTGTCGGCTCGACCTTTACCTATGAGTTTGACGCCGAGCCTTTCGGCTGTCACCTCTATCACTGCCACGCCGTACCCCTCAAACGCCATATCCACAAAGGTCTTTATGGCGCGTTTATCATCGACCCAAAGGAGGGCCGCCCACCGGCGCGCGAGTTCGTCATGGTGATGAACGCCTTTGATACCAATTTTGACAATGAGAACGAAATCTATGCCGTGAACACGGTGGGTCATGAATATGCCAAGCGCCCGATTCCGCTGATCACGGATGAGTTGGTTCGCCTCTATCTGATCAACATTACTGAGTTCGACCCGGTCAACTCCATGCATTTACACGCCACTTTCTTTGATTACTATGACCACGGCACAACGCTCGAACCGACATTACGCACCGTCGATACGATCATGCAGTGCCAGGCGCAGCGCGGCATTTTGGAGTTTCGCTACCGCTGGCCCGGTCATTATATGTTCCATGCCCATCAGACTGAGTTCGTCGAGCTGGGCTGGATGGGCATGTTTAATGTGGTGGAGGCTGACGATTTTCCCGCGGCGCTGAACGCGGTGGGGTTGGATGCGAGTTGGGATGAGAAATCTTTGAAGGGTAGCACTGTCGGCAACGCATAGCTTGCCAGGTTGCGAGAAAGGAAGGTATCCAATGGATACGACAAAAGAACCAGTGGCCTCGCCCACTACCCCGCCCACTGTCCCACCTACGGCTCCACCCACGACAAGCACAAGACGGCTGCCTGGAAGCCTTTGGATCTGGGTCTTGGTGCCGCTGCTTCTCTTAGGGGCTGTTCTCGCCTACTTCGTGCGAACGGGGGGTGGCTTGACCGAGCTTGCGGGGCCACCGCTGGAGAGGATTACGATTGAGCGCATTACGCTGCCGGAGCCTGGGGTCATCCAGGTGATGGTCGTCAACGATGGCCCGCAAGAGGTCACGATTCCCCAAGTACAGGTAGACGATGCCTATTGGGAATACAGCGCCGATCCCTCCAACACGATTCCACGCTTTGGTCGAGCGACCTTCACGATCCCCTACCCGTGGGTGCCGGATGAAACGCACGTCGTGCGCCTGATTACGTCACTTGGCGTCACCTTTGATGGGGAAATTGCCGCCGCGGTCGAGACACCCGCGCTGTCGCAGAATCTCTTTTGGCATTTTGGGCTTGTGGGCTTCTATGTTGGGATTGTGCCGATTCTGTTGGGGCTGCTCTGGTATCCGGTGATGCGCCGCATGGGACGGCAAGCGATGAATTTTGTTCTGGCGCTGACGATTGGGCTGCTTACCTATCTTGCCATTGGCACCTGGCTTGACGCGCTCGAATTTGCCGCCGAACTCCCTGTCTTTTGGCAAGGCGCGCCCCTGGTCTTGTTGGTTGCGCTGCTGACCCTGGGGGTGCTGCTGGCTGTTGGCGCGCGTGACAAACGGGTTACACGGACACCGCTGCAAGTCTCCTATCTGATTGCGCTGGGGATTGGGCTCCATAACCTCGGTGAGGGCCTGGCGATTGGCGCGGCGTATGCGCTGGGCGAAGCGGCGCTTGGCACGTTTCTTGTTCTTGGTTTTACGCTACACAATATCACAGAGGGCGTCGGCATTGCCGCGCCGCTGGTTCGTGAACAGCCCCGTTTCTCGCACTTTGTACTTTTGGCGCTTCTGGCCGGCGCGCCAGCCATCCTGGGAGCGTGGATCGGTGGCTTTGCCTTTAGCCCCCTCTGGGCCACGATCTTTTTGGCGGTGGGCATCGGAGCCATCGTACAGGTCATCTGGGAGGTAGGCAAGCTGATGATGCATGACAGCCAACGATTCCAGCAGCCCCTCTTGAATTGGGTGAATCTCAGCGGGGTCGTGGTGGGGGTAGCGGTGATGTTTTTCACAGCCTTCTTGGTGAAATTTTAGCCATTACACCAAAAGCATCTTGCGGAAAATGTCTTCCATTAAGCGCATATCTTCGATTGTGTCACGTCCGCTGCTGACAGGTTCCTTGCGCTCGCGTACGCACTCGATAAAATGGTCGGCTTGGCGCTGAAAGGCCCAACCGATTGGCGGGATGATCTCGCGACGCTCGCCTGCCTTGCTCTCCTCTGAGTGATAGAATTCGACGCGCCCGCGTGCCTGGCGGTTGAGGGGTGAAGGGGTAAAGAGCTTGACCCAACCTCGTTCAAAATAGAAATGTGTCTCCTCGTCCCAGCGATGCGAACGCGTGCTGCCGCCCGCCAGCTCGACCAGGACGCCTTGCTCGCTGGTCATCAGCACCGTGTGCAAAAGTCGCTGCTCCTGCCGCGCCACTGCTGCCTGTACGGTCAAGGCGTGGGGATAGAGATAGCGCACGAGGTTCACCGTGTGGGCCATGATATTGGTGTAATTCTGAAACTGCTTGGCCTGCTCAGTATCCATCCAGGGGGCATAACTCGGTGCAAAGGTGGGATCGTCCGGGACAGCCTCGCTGGTGGTAATCGGTGGGATCGCGTTCTGTATCCAGTCGCCGCCAAAGCAATGGGCGCGGATGCGCTGTAAGCGGCCCAGGTCGCCGCTGGTGTACAACGCCTGCAACAGTTCGCGCGCCGCCAGCACAGAGGGGTCATGGCGCTTCATGACCCCCACCATCAAATGCACGCCACCCGCCTCAGCCGCCGCCTGGATCGCCTGCGCCTCTTGCAGCGAGCCCGCCATCGGCTTTTCTGTAAAGACATATTTGCCCGCGTGCAGCAGGGGGATGGCGATATGCCCATTCCGCAGGTGGGGCTGGCTGGCGACTACGGCATCCACATTACGATCATCCATAAGCTGCCGGTGATCGGTGTAAATGGTCGGGATGTCAAACGCTGCTGCCACCTTGCGCGCCAGTTCGGGGCGCGGTTCGGCAATGGCGACAACCTGGCAATCCTCACGCTGGGCATAATTACGCAGATGGGCCACCTGCCCCATATAGCCGACACCGGCAAAGGCAACGCGGATCACATTCATGGCTGGCACTCCCGCTCCAAATGGGATAGCGCGGCGCAAGGTCGCGCGGGGATAACAAGGATTCTATTATCCCTTACTTACCCCCATCGTCATAAAGCGTGGATCACGCTTTATGACGATGGGGGAGTAGCGACTATTGTTGTAGCGCCCGTTGTGGGCAGCGAGGCCGCCCAGGGCTAAAGCCGCAGGGCTAGCAAACAACGCCCCCTGAAGGGGGCTTCAGACGCGGCTCGCCAAGCGGTAAGCCCCTTTTAAGGGGCGTTTTCCTCTAGCCGGATGGTTTACCGTCCGGCGGCCTTGCTGCGTAACATCACATCAGTTACTTAAGGGCTTACCAGCGGTAAATAGAGCGGGTTCTCTAGCGTTTGACTCGGATCCTCCTCCCAGGGCAACTCGAAGGGGCCGGCTTCCGGTGGTGCCACCTCGTCTTCATCGGTAAACGATTCAAGCTCCGCCGGTTCAATCTCCAGATCTTCTATAGTAACCGGCTGCGCCTCGGCGGCTTGCCCGATGTAGCTTTGCCTGCGCGACTCGAAGGCATCGATGTTGTATGTGCCCCGTGTACCATCGTCAATATCGGCCAATGGCCCTAAGCGGACACGCTCAATGCGATAAGTATCATTATCGATCCCGGTTAGGTTCGACCGTTGTATCTCATCGATCCAAAACCCAAGAGAGCCGTTATTTGCTCCTGCCTGCGTGGATGCTTTCCAGTCAAATTCCACAACGTGCGGCGCATCACTGATACGGATTGGCGCGCTATTGCGCCACGACGCAGCATCGTTCAACAGCCCTGCGCGCAGTCGATAGGTACTGTTAGAGTAGTAAAGCTCCACCCGTATGACTGGCCTTGTCAATTCGGTGCCACTATAGCCACTGAAGAGAACATGGAGATCGTTCTCAGCCATGGCGATGCTGTTCGGATCAAAGTAGAAACGAGCGCGGTAGCGGGCCTCCCCCATCGGGTGTTCGTCAACGACCGAAAGCGCGACATTATCATCGATGGTTGCGCGCAGCCCATTCCTCTGTATCAAAGCCGCAGAGCGGGCAACGGCTAAATCGTTACGATCCGTATAGCGATTGCTCCACATCTCCAAGTTGCCACTCTCAAAGCCATCCGCAAAAATCAGATCTTCAGCCGTTCCGCCGCCACCGCCACCATCTCCACCGCCACCATCGTCTCCACCACCTCCGCCACTGCTGACACCGTCCCAACCGGCAATGCGCGCCATCAAAACCCAAAACGCCTTTGCCATGCGGATTTTTCCACCAGAAACCGAACCCAAGTGCCCGCCATCGGCTTCAGTAGTGTAATCCTGACAAATGGCAGGGAAGTTTTGACCATCGTTTTGATTGTCATAGCAAGGTGTGTCCTGGTCGGTATGGGAGATAATATCCGCCATATCAAAGAGAATCTTGTTATGCTCCGCTGCATATTGGCGCATCTGGCTGTTGAAGTCGGTTGCCTCTTGGGTGCCAATTCCTCTGGCGAGGCTGGTCGTCCAGAGGATGAATGTCTTGGTTGGATACTGCGCCATGTAGGCTTCCAGATCGTGAATGTCGTAGCGATTCGGGTTATCGGAGAAGAAGCCTGATGTGGGGTTGGCTATATCGCTGCCGGAATTCACATTGAGATAGCTGAATTGATAGGAGAGCACATCCTTTGCGTCAATATAGCCAGGGGCAAGCACCTGAATGAAATCTTGCGTAAGCTCCGACCACCCCCCTCCCTTAAATTCAAAAGTCCAGTTGTTGCGATTGTATTTGGCCGGGTCGGGATCAAAGAGGATTCTGGGAGGAACAAGGCCATTGGCACGATCAGCCGCGGTAAAGGTCTTCCAGTTCCAGTTTGTGTCATAGTAGTCTCGGCGGCATGAAGCAGGCGCACGCTCCCAACTCGATGCCGTGAGACAGTCAAGCGCTTCGTTTATGTTCTGACCAACCGACCGATCTGAGAAGAGCATCCGCAGATTACGAGCAGAAGTGACATAGCCGTCGGGGATCTGTTCAAACAACGCTACGGAGTTATGATCGATCACAAACCCTGTATCAAGCACCTCGGATGGCTGCTCATACGACGGGTTCGGCGCGGTTGTCTCAGCCTGCAAGCCGGCGGCATGTAGCTGCGTGATCGTCAGCGGATCGAGGGACAAGGCAATCAGAAGCAGAAAGAGAGTGCTAAGTCGGGCGGATCGCCTATAAGTTGGCATCTGAACTGTCCATTCTCTATATAGGAACGCTGCACGAAGGCGCGGTCAGGTTGGGAAAGCGCGCCGTTATGAGGGGGAGGCAACCGTAGGGGGTATCTCGAACATTACATCGGGCATTACAATGGGGCTTGACGCACAATCTCATGGATCAGACACCGCGCGCAAGCTGGAAGGATAGAAGAAGCCGGTAGATGCGAAGATAGAAAAAGCGGGGCCACTGATAGAGTGGCTCCGCTTTTTGTTCTGGTCATCCAATGCAATCTATCAATGCAATCCATCCGCCCTTTACCTATTTCTCCGAAAGCAGCATTGTCAAGTTCAGTGCGTGATCGGGGTGGCGCAGCCCCCTTTTAGGGTTCTTCGGGGAAGTAGTAAGCTGCGGCGTTGTCCGCTGTGATCATCTCAGCGGTCAGGATGATACGCACAGGCAATTTCTTCTGATAGAAGCCTTCCAACGCCTGACCACGCGCCCCCATGACTGCCAACGAGACGACAGTGGCACATTGGTCGGGGGGGTAGGTGACATCGGCGGTAATCAGCGGGTCGCTGCCTTCCATAATGGTCTTGACGACGCGCTTGTCGCCGCCGCCACCCATGAAGAGCTTGATGTCGCTGCGACCCGATTCCTTGTAGGCCTGCAACGCGCCCAACATCATATCATCGTCGGCTGTGTATACAGCGTCGATCTGGTCATATTTCTGCAAATACTGTTCCATGACCATCTGCGCCTTTTGCATGGTCCAGTCGCCAGGTTGAGAATCAAGAATGGTGATCTTTGGGTACTTGTTGGCAACGGCGCGGATTGTGTTCACGCGCACTGTGTTGAGGGGCGTCGGAATCCCCTCGATGATGACCACGTTGCCCGCATAATCCAGTCGCTCGGCGACATATTCCATGCCGGTGCGCGCATAGCCCACATCGTCATTGGAAAGATAGACATCGTAGACGGGGAGCGACGTGCCCCGATCCATGACAATGACGTATATGCCCTCGTCATAGGCCTTCTTTACAGCCGTTGTCACGGAAGCATCAAAGGGAAAGACGATCAGGGCATCAATATCCTGCTGGATCAGTTCCTCAATATCGCTCGTCTGCTTTCTGACATTATCAGCCGTTAGAAAGAGAAATTCGAGGCCAGGGTCCCTGGCTTTCCAATCCGCCATGCCCTTCTCTGCCCAATAGATGGCGCGCGCCAAATAGCCATTGGTTGCCGCGGGCATGGAATAGCCAATCCGCAAAGGAGCTTGCGGGGTGGTGGGAGCCGTCGCTTCGGCAAGGGCTGAGGCATCCTGCGCGAGGGGTGTGCTGGAGATCACAGGAGCTACACAGCCGGCGAGCAACATGAGCACCATCAGCAGCATACAAGGCACAGCGAGTACGCGTGTCATGGCTCTTCTCCATCTGTTGTCTACCTCAAGAGAGGTCTATTGGGTTCCATCCCCATTATAGGCGAAAGCGCCTGATGCTTCAACCAGCGCGGCGAATTGAGATGTATCCTGAGTCGGGGCAGGCTTGCGGGCCGCGTAGAATTTAGCCAGGTATATAGCTACGGCTCGCGCTGCATCTGCTGTACAAACTGCCGCACATTGCCGAGACAGCAGGTAGCTTGTGGGTTACGAATATCACAGGCGCACGCGCCCGCTTGTGTCCCGGCTGTGATCGTCTCGATCACGCTGCTTTGACCCGTTTGCCGCCATTCATCGCGAATCGAACCAGGCGTATGGCGAAAGCAGTAGCAGATCAAGACATCTTCCTCCTGTGTATGCTTTTGATAGACCCTCTCGCGCAACTCGTCTTCGACAAAAAACTGTTGCCCATCCTCAGCGAAATAGACCACGGGACACTGTTCGGTCTGGCAGAAGTGATAGCTGGCGGGCCGGATCGCGTGCAGGCTCCCCCGCAGCATGGCCTTGACTACTTGCGTGTCTACAGCGCGCCCTTTGTGACCACATTGGGGACAGGTCTTTGCTGTTACGGTGTTTGGCAGCATCATTTGACCCCCAGCACACACGCTCCTGGAAACTCATCTGGTCGGGGATACAGTTCTACGCGCACCTCATGAAGGCCAGCCTCTGAAAGCAACTGGGCGACTTCATCATCGCTATAGAGCGTAAATAAATCAGGCGGCGGCGTTCGTTCCTTCGGCCATTTATCTTTCGGCATGATCGTGACTGCCAACAGGCCTCCCGGCTTCAAGACCCTTCGTAATTCCCGTAAGCCATCGACCGGCTTCGCCCAGAAATAGAGACAGTGGATTGTAAACGCTGAGTCAAAGGACGCGTCGGGATAGGAGAGGGACGAAACCTCCCCGTGTTTGAGCTCTATGTGACCGGCTCGAATCCCGTCCGCGTTGCGTTTGCGGGCGACTTGCACCATCGTTTCGGAGTAGTCAACTCCAGCCACGAGACCGTGGACAGCTTTCTGGGCGGCGTACTGGATCGCCACGCCAGGCCCAAAACCGATTTCCAAAATGTGCTGGTCGGGTTGAATATTGAGCAGAGAGACTGTCCAGCGCGCTTCAGGCTCATTCCCTCGGGCCATGAAGTTGCCAACCAGCCGGCCCAAGAATCCAGTGGGCCTGCGATACTTTCCGGCGACCAATCTAGCAATCATTTATCGCTTCCTTGCTACTTCGACATCATACCATTCACCACTTCCGTAGGCGTCATCACCAGGGCCACTGCCCAACAGGATTAGGCAAGTGCCTACAGCCAATCAACATATGGGCCCCACAGGAGTCTCGATGGCTCTTCACGGAATATGTATGGGCTTTTTTCAGGGCAGCGTGACAAACGGGGCGGCTCTACAATTGCCTAGCTTTCAGTCGACAGGCCGATCATATCACCGACAAGTGCGGCGTGCAACGAGCTTCTTCTTTAGGTTAGGGGGGAGAGATTCAGAAATTTTCTCGCCCAGAGAGGATGAGACGCAGAGAAGCGAGATAAAGCATGGTAAACTTTATCTTCAAACAGTTTCTTAGAAAGAGGAGACCACGCGACCCATGCTACGCTTTGATATTAATTTGTCCATGACCCTGACAGATGTGCCCTTCTTGGAGAGGTTCCAGCGCGCGGCGGATTTGGGCTTTGGCGCGGTGGAGTTTTTCTGGCCCGACGATGTTTCGCTCGATGATGTGGTTGCTGCTAAAGAGGCGGCTGGGGTGGACGTAGTCTTGTTCAATATGAACGCGGGAGACGCGAGCCGCGGCGATCGCGGGTTGCTGAGCAGCCCGGCGCACAAGGAGTGGTGGCGCGGGGCCATGCTTGAGGCGATTGCCTTCGCCGAGCGGCTGCACTGCCCGCGCATCCATGCCGTGGCAGGCAACCGGCTGCCGGCACTGGCGCGAGATGAGCAGATTGATTGCGCGGTCGAGAACTTGACAGCCATGCTGCCCCATTTGGAGCGGGCGGGCGTGGTGGCATGTGTCGAGGCGCTCAACGTCTATGACACCCCCGACTTCCTGCTCACAAAGCTGGCGCATATGATGGAAATTGTGCAGCGCATCGACTCTCCCCATGTGCGCTGCCAGTATGACATTTACCATATGCAGCGCATGGAAGGCAACCTGATCCATACGATCCGCCATTTAGAGATGGCGCTGATCAGCCATGTCCAGATTGCAGATGCCCCTGCCCGCCACCATCCAGGAACCGGCGAGATCCACTTCCGTAATGTCCTGGCGGCGTTGGACGAAGCGGGGTATCAAGGCTATGTGGGCTTGGAATATCGAGTGCCTGGAGCGCTTGAGGAGACGCTGGCGTGGCTGCCCAGGGAGGCACGCCGTACGGCATCACCTTCTGTGCTGACGGTTTAGTTGTGTGCCTACCCTTGTGTGCCTATCTATGAAAATTCGTGCCTTGCAGCCCAACGAAATCGAAAGCGTCATCCCCCTCCTGCTGCTGGCGGAGCCTTCGGAGGGGGCATTGCGCTGGAGCCTGAGCCATCTCAGTGATACGGTCTATGGGCTGGAGGTGGATGGGGAGTGGGTGGGCGCGGCGACGGTGCGCTGGCAAAGCGAACCCAATGAGCTGTTGGAGTTGGGAATCGCGCCAGAGCGTCAGGGGGAGGGGCTGGGCAAATACTTCGTAGGCTGGCTTGTTGTCGAAGCGGAACGGCGCGGAAGTTCGGCGTTGACCGTGGGTACGAGCAATGCCAGCATTGGCAACATTGCTTTCTATCAGCGGTGCGGCTTTCGCATGGATCACATTCGCCACGATTATTTTTGGTATTACCGCAAGCCCCGCTTTGAGAATGGAATCCAAGTGCGTGATCTGCTAGTGTTTCGTTATGCGTTGCCTAGAGGGGGCGTCACAGGTGATTCACCATGAAACCCTCCCGGAAGCAGCCCAGAGGGCTCCCCGCTTCCGGGAAGGGGTAGGACAACTAGAACTCGTAGTCAATCCACCAGGAGAACTCTTGGCCGTGGCCGATGGAGTGCTCTAGGTAGGGTTCCCAGGAGAAGGTGCGCGGGTTGCCCCAGATGGGGAAGTAGTCGGGCGCATAGCTGCATGTGCCGGCAACGAGGCCCACCTTTGGATGTTTTTGCAGCACGACCAGATTGGTCGTGGGCGTGTGGTTAAGCGAGAGATAGTAGCCTTTTTCCCACGGCCAACCCTTCCGCGTGATAAAGCCATTGTCACCCAGGCGATAGCCTTCGTCCTCAATCGGCTCGATGGGGATGTTGAGCTTGATGAGTTCATCGCCCGTTGGTTGGGGGTAGAAGGGATGGGGATACCAGCGCATGGGGACGGTCGCTTGCCCATGATTCCAGACGCGAGTAAAGGAACGCACAGTACGCCCGCTCAATGTCACCGTACGCTCCAGCTCGACCGAAAAGTTCTGATAGGTGTGCGCGGTACGCATGGTGATGCTGTTGTCCTGCTGCGCCACCTCCCATGTGCAATACTCCGTGACTTCTCTGGCCTTGAGGTCGCAGAGGCCAATCCCCAAGATCATCCCAATGGTGTCGGTTGCTGCGGGGTCGCGCAGGGGGCTGAGGTGGAAGGCATCGGGGATGCCTTGCCCATCAAACCAATTGAAGTTATCGGGGTAGGTCGGCCCGGAAAGCAGGTCGCCCAACTTCTGATCAGCGACTTGAAAGATATAACCGCCGGTGCAGTAGCGCGGACCAAAGCGGCTCTGATCCGCCACGGGATCAAGGATTGACACTTCCAACGCATCGTTGGCGAGAGTATACATATCGGCTCCGTACTAGGGTAATGGGATGGTAAATCATTCAATGGTGGGCAGGTTGAGAATGACTCCTAGCCACTATTGTAGCCGTCACATGAAAAAACGGGAAAAGCTCCATCAGACAAAGGTGGCAATCTCGTCAAGTGGCTTTTTGGTGATGTCAGGAACCTTCGCATCTGCGGCGGGATAGCCGGCGACCAGCAGCAGAAAGGGACGCTCATGCGCTGGACGGTGCAGCAGCTCGTTGAGGAAACCCATCGGGCTTGGAGTGTGGGTCAAGGTGGCAAGCCCGGCGTGGTGGAGAGCGGCGATCAGAAAGCCGGTGGCGATGCCGACCGATTCGGGTACGTAGTAGTGCTTGATCCGCTCACCCGCTGCCGTTAGCGCATACGGTTGGGCAAAGATGGCGATGAGATAAGGGGCAATATCCAGATAGGGCTTGTGCTCATTCGTGCCAAAGGGAACCAGAGCCTCTTTCCACTCGTCGGGCGCGCGGCGTGTGTAGAACTCGCGCTCTTCCGCTTCGGCGGCGAGACGAATGCGGTGCTTCATCTCTGGATCGCTCACCGCGACAAAGTGCCAGGGCTGCTGGTTGGCACCGTTGGGCGCTGTGCCTGCGGCGCGCAAGCAATCTTCGATGACGGCGCGCGACACGGGACGGTCGGAGAATTCGCGCACAGTGCGACGGCGGCGGATCTCGTCATAGAACGCTGCTGCGCGCTGCTCCATTTCCTCGACAGGATATTCGCGGTAGTGCGCTAAGGGGATAAAGTGAGAGGTTGTCAACGGAATCTCCTCATCAGAGTTGAGAAGTGGGACTTAACCGAAATTTGTCCGCTACTATAGCATATTTCGGCTGTGGCGCGCTACCGGCGTTCATTTCTGGGTTTGAGGATACCTGGAGAGGGGCAGAGCGGACACAATGGATTGTGTCCGTACGATCTGTTGTTAGTCAAAGAGTGGATCAATGCACTTTTCAGAGGGGACGGCGATCCCGTTCTCCCGGCTCCAGGCAATGGCGGCGTCTACTGCCTTTTTTGCCAATTCTTCGTTAGGCAGCACAGTACGGTTGGCGGCAGTTTGGGTGTCGCCCGTCTGGGCATCGGGATTGTCCGTGGGGAGGCGGGGCATGTTGGGCAACCTGAGTACGGCGTTGTTATCGCAATAGACAATGCTATCGGCTATAGGGCCGGCACTGCCCATCAGATCGAGCCAGGATTGGGTGAAATATTCACCTTCGGGATGGCAGGTCACGCGCGGCGGGCAATCGGACAAGAGTTGGAGTGCCGCGGGTGGCTGCCATTCCCAGGCCGCTTCGTCCTGCGGCGCGTTCAGCAGTTGCAGGAAACGCGCATCGGCGAGGGCTGCCTCCATAAAGGCATTCCAGATGGGAGCCGCGCCCAGCGAACCGCTTGAATCTTGGGTCGGGCGTCCATCGGTGTTGCCAGCCCAGACACCGGCGACCAGGTAACGGGTATAGCCGAGTGTCCAGTTGTCGCGCCAGTCGTCGGTTGTGCCGGTCTTGGCGGCGGCAGGGCGGCTGAGGGTCAATGGCCCACCGGCGCGGAAGGTGGGTGCGCGGGCGGCATCGTCGCTCAAAATGTCCGTGACCAGGAAGGCCGCCGCGGCGGAGATGACCGGGACAGGCTCTGGGCTTTTCTCCTGCATCGGCTGGCCGCGATTGTCGGTCATAGAGAGAATGAACTTGGGCGGAAGATACTGCCCGGCATTGGCAAGGGTGTGATAGGCGGCAACCATGTCGAGCAGCTTCACATCCCCACCCCCCAGGGTCAGGCTCAGACCATAACGACCTGGGTCTGGGACAAGGCTCTGCAATCCCATTGCCCGCGCCCCTTCCACCATAGGCTCGACACCAACGATTTCAAGCAGCCGGACAGCGGGTACGTTGTAGCTGTTGGCTAGGGAAGTCCGCAGGCTAACCGGCCCGTGAAATTTCCGGTCATAGTTGAGCGGGCTATACTCCTGCCCGTTGGTCAGGCTGTAGGTGATGGGCGTATCCCACAGCATCGAGGCGGGCATGGCGAGATTGTCGTTGAAGGCCAGCGCATAGAGCAGCGGCTTAATGGCGCTGCCGGGCTGGCGCAAGCGCACCGCTACATTGACTTGCCCATCAATGGCCTCGTCGGCAAAATCAGCGCTGCCCACCATGACCAGGATTTCGGCGCTGCCATGCTTGAGCGCGACCAATGCGCCGTTGTTGAGGTCATACTGTGGCTGTAGCTCGCTCACCTTTTCGGCCACAATCTGCTGGGCAACTTCCTGCATGGGCAGGTCGAGCGACGTGATGATGTTAAGACCGGCGCGGCGCGTGTAGCCCGCGCCCAAACGGCTGTCTAGGGAGTCGATCACAAACTGGACAAAGTGGGGCGCACGATTGGGATTCTGATCGGGCGCGGGGTTGAGTTCGACGGGCGCGGCAAAAACGGCGTCGGCCCCTTCCTCTGTCAGATAGCCATGCCGCACCATCAGATCGAGCACGACGCGCTGGCGAACTTTGACCGCTTCCCAGTTCTGAAAGGGATTCAGGTTGGCGGGCTGCTGCGGGATGCCTGCCAGGATCGTCGCCTCGGACAGCGTTAATTCGATGGCGCTTTTGCCAAAGTAAACCTGCGAGGCCGCTTCCGGGCCATAGGCCAGATGACCATAGTTGAGCATGTTGAGATACATCTCAAGCAGTTCATCTTTGCTAAAGAGCCGGGTCAGTTCCTGGGCTAGCCCCACTTCCAGAATTTTGCGGTCGAGAGATTGATCATAGCGCTGTTCCATGCCTAAGAAAAGATTGCGCGCCAGTTGCATGGTGATGGTGCTCGCGCCGGAGACAATCTGCCCGCCATCGATGTTCTGCCATACAGCGCCGACGATGCGTAATGGGTCGATACCGGAGTTTGTGGTAAAGGAGGCATCTTCCGTGGCAATGGTGGCGTTGACCAAGTGGCGCGAAACCTGGTCCAGCTTGACCCAGGTGCGCCGTCCCTCGCCATAGACTTCAGCCAAAAGCACGCCGGATCGATCATGGATGCGCGTCGTCTGGAAGAGGCGGGGCAAAGGGCCAGGCTGGTACATTTGCAGATAGGCTTCAACGGCTGTGACAGGGTCGGGCGCGGGTCTTGGCCCGGCAAGCGCCGAATTGTCACAGCCACTGAGCAAAAGTAACGCCAAAAGGAGCAGAGAAAGCGCGCGGTGCATGGCCTTGTTCACACTAGCCGCGCGCCAAAGCAAGCGCAGCCACGCGGTTGCTGCCTTCAAAGCGTTTGCCGTCTTTGGTTTGGCCTGTCACCGCAACGACAACTGCATCGCAGGTGAGTTCGGTATAGTCGAAGCGGAACTCCATGACCATGTCGATCGTGCCATCGCCATTGACATCATCCAAGTGCCACTGCCATTGATTGGCGCGCAGATTACCTTGCACCGGGCGAGGCAGCGCGAGCGCGACAAAGCTGTTTTCTGCCAAATCCCCGTAAAGTCCTAGATCGGAGCCACCGGCAACGACTACGCTGCTTGCGTCTACGGATGTAGCATCAAAATTTGCGCTGCTAAAGATCACGACGGTAATCCATTCCTGCCCATTGCGGCAGTCAATGGCTTTGGACTCCCCTGGTTCGATCTCAACATCGACTTGGGTGACAGCCCCGGATGATGAGGAACGCCCGCCGCGGCTGCTGCTTCTTTCCACGCCTGAGGAAGCTACCAATGGCAAAATCACTTTGTTCCCGAATGACGGGTCGCTCTCGGCTGGATCGCTCACAGCGGCGCCACTCTCTGCCGCGCCTGCTGATGCCACAGCATCCGCATCCGTCGCTGATGGTGAGGTCTCGGCGATTTCTGCGCCTGGAGGCACAACGGTAAATTGCGCTTTGGCTTCAATGCTGCCATCGGCGGAAGCAGTCACGACCGAGAGCAGATCGGAGGCAAGCCAGCGTTCGTCAATCGGAAAGAGGAAACCCGTGGTCAGATTGCCCGCCGCATCGGTGTCGCTGGCGGCGAGCGTTTCACTGCGCCCCTGTGCATCCTCCAGCGTCACCAGCACCATCATATTTTGGGGCCAGTTGTTGCCATTGACCTGGATATAGAGGCCGCCATAACCGCTGGCTGGCTGGAGCGCGAGCGATGCGTTCATGGTGCTGCCCTGGTTTGATGCACTGGCGGATACCTGGGCGGGGGCTGCATCGGGCTTATTGCCAAAGGGCAACCGGCCACAGCCAGCTACGCATAAGGCCACAAGCAGTGCCACCCCCCAAGCACCGGGCATCAAAGCCTGTCTCCGCCATTGGATCAAATTGTGCATACGATCTCCCTTGTTTGCAGCCGGTACAAGACTCTACTGAATAGAGTGGGGATGGCATCGCCCCAAAATACATTCCACCCCGAAAAGATACCGGCCCAAGAATACCCGTAGTGCCGAGTATAGCAAGGAGCCGGTCTGTTTGATTGTCAGAATCACGACCATTGTCCGACGCTCTAACCGCCGCTTGGTTACAGAGTCGTGGCAAGTCGCGAGGCCGCCGGAGGCTAAAGCCATCCGGCTAGTAAACAACGCCCCCTGAACGGGGCTTACCAGGCTACTAGCCCCGTTCAGGGGGCGTTGCACTGTAGCCCTGGGCGGCGTCGCCACTGCGGTACACTCGTTCGCGGCACACAGGCAACTGCTCCCAAAGCGCATCAGAATGTGGTGCATTTGCGACTGGATCGGTGTTACAATAGAGACATGATCAGTTGGCGTTTGGGAGGCGCGTTTGCTGCATTAGCGATCTTGGTCCTGGCGCTGATTGCCACTTCCGTACACTTTGCCGTTGCCTATGTACACACACGGCTGGACATAGGCGAGTTGCAAACGGAATCGCGGCGTGTGGCGCTTGAAGGGGCGCGCCTTGTGCATGCTGAAGTGATCATCGGTGTGGGCGAACTGACCCTGACGGGTGGGGCCGAGGAGTTGATGGATGCCGAATTTCGATACTACACCCCGCCGCTTTTCTCGACGATGACCTATACCGTGACAGGCGAACAGGGCACGCTTACCTTGCTCCATGCCAGCCCCGACGTTGTGCCCACTTTTGAACGCCCGCCGCAGTTCCGATCCAAATCGGTCATCCAGTTCAACAACGATGTGCCGCTGGTGTTATCAGTGGCAGTGGGCGTCAATGAAGGCCATCTCCGTTTCGACGGATTGAACCTCTACCAGCTCAACCTGGCGACGACCGTGGGCGATGCCGAATTTGACCTGCGTGGTGCGTGGAAGCGATCCTTTGCCGTGTCGATCGAAGGGGGCATTGGCGAAACGCTTGTCCGCCTGCCATCCAATACGGGTGTGCGAGTGCAATTTGGCAAACAGGAGGACGGCGACAAAATTAGAATGGATGGTTTGACACAAGCCGGAGATTTCTATGTCAACGATGCCTGGGGAAAAACCATGTCGACCCTCGAAATCACGGTCGAGGCAGATGAAGGCGAAATTCGTTTGGAAGTAGAGCCGTAGGGACGGCAACAAGGATATAGCAACATTATGATCGGACGCATGCGGATTAGCTGGCGGTTGGCGAGGGCCACCCTCCAGGTGTTGCGGCTCAACACAGATTTATTGATCTTTCCTATCGTGGGGCTAATTGCTGTTAGCCTGGTGCTCGCGCTGATGATGGGCGGCATCTTGGCGCTGGCAGATTTCCAGGTGGGCGTCTTGATGCAAGCGCCAATCTGGGCACGATTCACAGCGACTTTTTTCTTCTACCTCGTCGGCTATTTCATCGTTTTTAGCGCCAATACGGCGATGGTGGGTGTAGCAATGCTGCTGCTGGATGGCAAGCAAGCGACCTTTGCAGATGGCTGGCGCATCGCCTATACACACAGGGGCAGCATTTTTGCCTATGCCTTGCTTGCGGCAACCGCCGGCGTATTCTTGCGCTTGCTTACGCGCTGGATAGGCCAAAGCGGACGGTTTGTTGTGCCGGTGGTGCAGCGCGTGGTCATCTTCTCCGCATTCAACTTGGCCTGGCATGTGGTTCCGGTGCTTGTCATCCCGGTGCTGATCGCAGAAAAGCGAGCTCCGCTGGACGCGATCCGGCGCAGTTCGCAATTGGTGACACAACGGTGGGGCGAGGGGGTTGTGCAGAATGCCAATGTATGGCTGATTTTCATGTTGCCGATGTTGGTGACCATTGTCGCCGGCATCGGCGCGGTCATCTGGGCGGGTCAAAGCCTGCAAGAAACGTGGATCACGGCAGTTTTGTATCTCGTTGTCATGCTCATTGCGATGATGTTCCTGCTGGCAACGGGGCTCAATGATATTTGCTCGGCGATCACCTATCGCTATGCAGCTGCCATGCCCATACCCATCCCCTTTGAGCAGGAATTACTGAGCCAGACTTTCCGAGCACGACCTAGCAGAATCCTGCGTTTTGTGCGCCGTGGATGGAGCCGTCTGGCACATTGGCGAACGGGCAGGTAAATGTGATTTATCGAAAGGAATGCCAAGATGAAGAAGCTGCGGTGGATGTCCCTGTGTACAACAGCGGGTGCATTTCTGGGTGCATTGCTGTGGGTCTGCCTATCTGCCGGAGTGGCCCAGGCCCAGAGCGAGGAAGGGGCAAACGTGCCCTTCTGTGGCGAACTCTCCGAGGCGGAATGTGTGACGCTGGCGGCTACATCCGAGGTCATGGCGGGGCTAACGTCGGGCACATCCGAACATCTGATAGAGGTTTACTTCACCGGGGGAGCCCTGGGCGAGCACAAGTTATCGCTGAGTATCTCCTCCGAAAGCACTTTTGTCGCCGAGGAGAAGACGCTTACACGCATGGCTGAACTCAGGAGCATGACGCCGGAAGCGTTGATGGCCTCACCGGCGGCAGCTACCGAAGCGATGCTCCTGCCTCTATCCATTGATGTCGCCGAAACGAACACGGTTGCCTTTTCGCCTGAATTACTGGCGATGTTGTCGGAGCGCTTTGGCGCGAAGCTCCCTGCCACCTTCTCCTATCACAGCAGTATCGTGAATGATGTCATGTACATTCGCCCGGCGGATTTCGCCGTTTTTGGCGCACAGCCGGCATGGATGCCAGAGTGGCTGGGTATTCGGATGATAGGCATTATCTCTGAAACAATGGCAAGCACAGTGACAAGCCCGGATTTCGATGTCACGGACGCACAGAGTGAACTGGAAGCGCCTGGGGCGGCCTTCTCATCCGGCGTCGTCTATCATGTCCCACCGGAGCAGGTGGCTGCGTATGCAGATTTCATGCACCTGACTTCTGTGGGCAGCCGCGCGCTGGATGGACAGTTGGTGAATGTCTACAGCCTTACCTGGGATGTGCCTCGTTATGTAGGCGGCCCGCTTTTTGCCCAGCAGATGGGGCTGCTCTCTGCCAATGGGGAACTGGGCCCAGCCTCGCGCCTGCTTGGTATCCTGGGCACAGTGCTGTTGGACGGGCTGCATGCCGAAACGACGCAATCGGTCGGCGTGGAGGATTCGTATCTTTATGCGGTTGAGACAAGGGCTGAATGGGCGCTGGGGTTGCCAGGAGGGGGTCCGGTCGCAGAACGACCCGTGATTGGCTACAGCAGCAGCACGATCAATCGTGATTTGAATGCGGTTACATCCATTCCAGCACCCACAGGGGCGATGGTGCTTCCGCTTGACCAACTCTTGAATATGATCAAGCTCTTGCAGCAGTAGTCCCCTCTATAAAATCATGCTGCTTCCCGTACAATGAACGAGGCTCGGCTGGACAAATCCAGCCGAGCCTCGTTGGGTGCCGCGCTGCAAGCGTGCCGTTTAGCCGGCGGCTTGCTCACTTGCGGATTCCTTCACTTCGCCTGTCCCGACCGCTTCACCCGTTTCAATCACTTCACCTGTTTCAATCTCTTCTGGCGTGGCTTGACGAAGATCGTCCACACGCACATGATAGTGCAGGGTTTTGCCCGCAAGAGGATGATTGAAGTCCAGCACAATCGTCTCCGGCTGCACATCAACGACGACAGCGCGTTCTACCTTGCCACTCTTCTTGTGCATCAGGCGCAGTTTCTGGCCTGGTGTGGCATTGGCAAACGTCGGGGCGCTCTGGCGTGACAATGTCTTGATGGCAGCAGGATCAGACTCGCCATATTCATTGGGTGACTTGACGACAACATTTTTTTCGTCGCCGACAGACATGCCATAGAGGGCCTTTTCCAGACCGCGCACGACCTGGTGGCGACCTTGCAGAAAGCTCTTAGAGGACGGCTTCCTTGTCTGCTGTGCGGCCTGCTCATTTTCAACCGTGAGCGTATAGGCAAGGCTCACCACCATATTATCTTTAACACGAAGTGTTGTGTTATCGGCTGTTGCATTACTCATTGAATCTCCACTTCTTTCTGCGCTAGGCGCTGTATGGCCGGCAATCATGGCCCATTGATAGGAGGGCCATCAGCAAAGAGGTTGCTTGGATAAAACCGGCACAAATAAAAAAAGAGAGCAGGGATGACCTCACCGGCGAATCCCCCCTCTCTTTATCAATCAGTAGTTTGTCACTACTGCAACAGGCTTATGCCTGCTCGAAGGCTACAAAGCGCTTTAGACCTTGCGGACGTTTGCTGCCGCGGGGCCCTTCGGACCATTTTCGATAACGAACTCGACGCGATCGCCTTCGGCCAAAGTGCGGAAACCATCGCTCTCAATGGCGGAATGATGGACAAAGACATCCTTGCCACCCTCAACGGCCAAAAAACCAAAACCCTTCTGATCGCTGAACCACTTGACGGTGCCGCTTGTACGTTGCTGACTCATTGTTGGAAACTCCTCCGTTTTGCTAACGGTTTTCTAGATACTACAAATAGTTGTGATACAAAACGTCGTTGTTCCCAGCATGAATAAAAAACACCGGCCAGACCTTGCGGAGTCCGGACGGTGACTTTGACACCTTGATCAGAACTTTCAACATCTTGTAACCGGCAGTATAACAGAAAAGGATTTCAAATGCAAGCCTGACTTTCAACGGAATCCATTTAACAAGTTTATCCTGCCGTTTTAGTGAAAGATCTTCTTAGGCGGCCCGTCACTGAGATAGACTTCCCCCAATAGAACACGCTTCACAGCCGCCAGAATCGCCAACGGATCGCCCTTGATCACATAGCCCCTGGCGCCGGCCGCGAGCGCGCGCTGAATATAGCTGCTTTCTTTGTGACCGGAAAGCATGAGGCAGGGGAGGTCGGGATATTGCTTGCGCAGGATGGCAACCAGTTCAATGCCATTCATGGCCGGCAGCGAAACATCAACCAGAACCAGATCCACCGTTTGGCGGGCCAACTGTTCGAGAGCCGCTTCCGCGGTCGGTACGACTGCCGCTACAGTCAAGTGGCCTTGATCGCGCAGAAAGCGTACGAGGGTTTCGGCCAGGATGGCGTTATCTTCTACCACGAGAACTACAGGCATCGTTATTCACTCCTATGATTTGTTCGTTCCGCGCAGCGGAATGTCAAGCGCGATGCGCGTGCCTGCGCCTGGGCGCGAGTCGATCTGCATGTGGCCGCCAATGAGTTGCAGGCGCTGCCCGATGCGTGTTAAGCCCTGGCTGCCCTGCGCCTTCTGGGCGTCGGCATCAAAGCCTCTGCCCTTGTCGCTGACCTCGATCGAGAGATGCTCATCTTTGCAGGCCAATGTCACACCGGCGCTGTCGACACCCGCATGTTTGACAATGTTAAAGAGCAGTTCGCGCACGATTTGAAAGAGCAGTTCACGCAAGTCTTCGTGGAGCGGCGGCAGCGCGCTCTCCGCATCGACCGTCACCTCAAGCCCCTGCTGCTGCGCCATTTGTGACGCCAGCCAACGGACGACTTCGAACAGTCCTTCGTTGTTGAGAACAGGGGGGCTGAGATCGACGCTGAGATTACGCGTCACTTGAACCGCATCATGCAAAGCCTGTTCGATTTCATCCATTAGAAGCTGTGCATCGGCGGGCCTCTCTGCCGCCAATGTACTGCGCAGCGCTACAAGTTGAAAACCCAGGCTGAAAAGACGCTGCTGTAGATCGTCGTGGAGCATGCCGGAAATGCGGCGGCGTTCCTCCTGCTCGCTCAAAGTCAGTTGCGTAACCAATTTGCGAACCTGGCCTGTGCGTTCTTCCACAAGCGTTTCAAGCGTCCTGTTGATTTGGCGTAGTGCCTCTTCTGCCTGCTTGCGTTGGGTGATGTTGCGCGTGACCCCCACAAGGCGGGCGCGCCCTCCATGCAGATCGTCAACAAGCGTTCCTTGCATCCGTACCCACACGATTTCACCGGTCACAGGGGATAGAATACGGCACTCGATACTCATGGCGCTCTCACCCTGTAAGACTCGTTGATATTGCTCCGTCACAAACGAATGATCGTCGGGGTGCAAGAGCGCCATATCTTCTGCGAGATTGCCCGTTAAGGCAAAGCCCAGCACTGCGTCCACAGTCTCCGAATAGATGACTCTCCCCGTCGCCACATCCGTTTCCCAGGTGAAGATATTCCCGACTTCGATGGCGATCCGTAGTCGTTCTTCTGAAGCGCGCAAGGCTGCCTCGGCATAGGCACGCACGACAGCATCCCATGTTCGTTCAGCCGTCTCCTCCATGAGCGCCACCTCCTCAGCTGTCCATTCACGCGGATGATCCTGAAACACGGCGAGCAGTCCAGTCCACTGGCCCTCCTTGACGATTGGCACGACAACGAGAGCGGCAACGCCAAGCGCAGCGACAGCCTCTTTTTCCCTTATACTTAGGTACGGCGCGTTGGCTACGTCCGGGGTGACCGTTGTGCGCCGCGCGCGGTACTCATGCAGAAACCAGGGCCCATATGCACTCAGGAGGTATGTCCCGGCAAGGCTTGGCAAATCGTTACAGTAATCTTGGTGAACGACTGCCCGTTCTCCGTCATTGATAATTTCAGCATAGAGAACACGGCTTGCGCCCAAGTATTCTCCGAGCATCCGAACGGCCTCGGCCTGGATTTCGACGGCGTTGGAGAGTGGGCGCAGGGTGTCGGAGAGCGCAAGGCGAAATGATTCACGCTCGACCGTATGGCGCAATATTTCCTCGGCGCGCCTCGATGCGGCAATTTCTATCTCCAGCGGTGTCTTCATAAGTCTTCTCAGAACCAGCAGCCCAGACCTAGTAGCAGATGCGCTAGAACGAAACGCCATACCCCATATCATAATCATAACCAAAACACACCCACGACTACATATCTGTGTTCATAGCCCCAATGCTTAAATTGTGCTTGAATAATCCAAGATGCTATGTAAGGGAATGTCCGCACTCGCTCTACGGTGACGGTCACTTTCTGCAATGATGCATATAAGCAAATGCATGGGTGGGGTGGCGGGAGTGGTGATCTGGAGAGCGATTCTGCTGTTGTGGGCGACGCCCTTGTTGATTACAATTTAGATTGACTGTCGTAGGGTTTAATGTTGAGGAGGAATTATGCCGAGGCGCATGGCGATACCAATCGGGAATGTTGTGTCTGTGTTCATAGAGCGCAAGAGGCCATATTCGGACACGATTGCCTCTGTACAGAAAAGTGTCAAGGCACGCGCCAATGCGAAACGTCGTCTAGCCGCTCGGCTTGCTGACTACATGACCAGCGGCTTTGGCAGCATGACCTTCTTGCTGGTGAACTGTATATGGTTTGCCGGCTGGATTGTCGTTAACCTCGGTCTTATCCCTGGCCTGCCGATTTTTGACCCCTTCCCCTTTGGCCTGCTGACGATGGTCGTCTCCCTAGAGGCCATTATTCTGGCAATTATCGTGCTGATCTCGCAGAACCGCGCGGCGCGGATTGCCGATCTGCGCGAGGAGATCGCCCTTCAGGTGGAAGAAATCAGTGAGCATGAGATTACCAAGCTGCTGAAGTTGGTGGTGCAACTCTTAGAAAAACAAGGCACTGATCTTTCTCAGGATGAAGAGCTGCGTTCTATGTTAGAGCCTACCGACACAGAGAAACTTACAGAAGTCCTTGAGAAAGAAGTGCTTGAGGAAGAGTCATGACAGATGAAAAGGGGGATACCATGCCGGTTGAGGAATTCGAGTTTGTCGTCGTTGGCGGGGGTAAGGGTGGCAAGACCCTGGCGGTGAAGATGGCCTCTGCCGGACGCCGGGTTGCCATGATCGAGGCGGGGATGATCGGCGGTTCGTGCATCAACGTGGCTTGCATCCCCTCCAAGACGATGGTGACATCCGCCAAAGTCGCGGATACCGTCCAACGCGCAGGCGAATTCGGCATCCGCGTGCCATCTGAGACGGTTGATGCGGTGGGCGTCCGCGACCGCAAGCGCGCCGTGGTGGCGGCGATGGTCGAGCGCAACCAGACAAACTTCGACCGCTCTGGGATGACCCTGATCATCGGGACGGCTCGCTTTAGCGGGCAGCGAACCGTGGAAGTTCAACTGCAAGAGGGTGGGGTACGCACAATCAGGGGAGACAAGGTCTTTATCAACACCGGAACTCGGCCCCATGTCCCACCGATCCCCGGACTTGACGATGCGCGCACGCTCAACAGTGAATCGATCCAAGAACTGGA
The DNA here is from genome assembly GCA_020846635.1 of Caldilineaceae bacterium. Taxonomy (GTDB): domain Bacteria; phylum Chloroflexota; class Anaerolineae; order Caldilineales; family Caldilineaceae; genus QEUY01. Next base: position 958,796 of record JADLDO010000028.1, on the reverse strand, counting down.
GCGGCTGCCTGAACATCTTATCATACTGGGTGGCGGCTATGTCGGCTGCGAATTTGCACAGATGTTCCGCCACTTTGGCAGCCGCGTCACGCTCATCGACCGCAATACGGCCTTTCTGCGGCGCGAAGACCCTGATGTTGCGGAGAAGGTGTTTCAAATTTTCCAAGAGGATGGCGTGGACATGATGCTTGGGGCGTCTGCACAGCAGGTAGAGTGGGTGTCGGATCAGTCTGTGCGGGTGAAGCTTCAGACGCCCGCCGGAGAGCGTACTGTCGAGGGATCAGACCTGTTGGCAGCCCTGGGGCGTGTGGCAAACACAGAAGAACTCAACTTGACTGCTGCCGGGGTCGAGCTAGACGACCGGGGCTTCATCAAGGTGAATGAACGGTTGGAGACGACGGCAGCGGGTGTCTGGGCACTGGGGGATGTCACGGGGGGCCCGCAGTTCACGCATGTGTCGCTCGACGATTATCGCATCGTCAGCACCAATCTAGCCGGTGGCAAGCGCAGCACTGCCGACCGCGTCATCCCCTATACGCTCTTTATCGACCCCGAACTGGGGCGCATTGGCATGACGGAAGCTGAGGCGCGCAAGCGCGGCCTGAATGTGAAGGTCGCTCGCTTGGCGGCGTCAGCAGTGCCGCGGGCGATGACATCGGGGGAGACGCGCGGATACCTGAAGGCAGTCGTGAATGCTGACACGGAGCAGCTTGTGGGCGCATCGATCCTGTCGGCAGCGGGAGGAGAGGTCATCGCCGTGATCCAGGTTGCCATGCAGGCGGGGCTGCCCTACACAGCCCTGCGCGACATGATCTTCGCCCACCCAACAATGGCTGAAGGGCTCAACGAACTCTTTGCGCGGCTGGAGTAGAAAAGTCCCGCACAAAGGATTCATTTGACGAGTTAAATTGGCTGTTTTACCACTTATGCAACCTCTCTGATCGTGATATTCTGGCTTTAAGGCATGGCAACGGGGACAAGTCACACTTTGCATAGATAACCCCGGCTTCTCTCTGTTGCCTATGCGTGTAGCTCCTTTTACCTAAAACTTTTATCTAAACCTTCAGAAGTGAAAGGGGAGTAATTCCATGCTTGCTGAAATGAGCCGGACGTGGTGGGTGTTCCTCATTCGTGGCATTGCCGCGATCCTCTTTGGCATTGCAGCATTCGTATGGCCCGGACTCACGATTGCGGTACTTGTGCTACTCTTTGGAGCCTATGCTCTGGTTGACGGCATCTTTGCGATCATCGCCGGAATCTCTGCGCGCAAAGAGGTAGAGCGATGGTGGATGATGATCATTGTGGGGTTGGCAGGCATTGCCACCGGCGTGCTGACCTTCCTCTGGCCGGGCATCACCGCGCTCGTCCTGCTCTATATCATTGCCGCCTGGGCCGTTGTGACGGGTATCTTTCAGATTGCAGCGGCGATCCGGCTGCGTCGAGAGATCGAAGGTGAATGGTGGCTCATTCTTGGCGGTATTGCCTCCGTCATCTTTGGTGTCCTCTTGGTGCTCATGCCAGGCGCGGGCGCGCTGGCTTCGGTCTGGATCATAGGCATCTACGCTGTCGTCTTTGGCATCTTGATGATCGTCCTTGCCTTCCGACTGCGCGGCCTGCAAAACACGCTAGTTCCATAGCCGGCGCGGGCGGCGAGCAACCATTCCACACACGCATTGTTGCATAGAAACGCCCCGCCAATCACTACTGCCCTACAGGAGATTGCCTCATGCTGTACCCGATCCAAAACAATGTTCGCAACCGGCTCGACCTATCCGGTATTTGGGATTTCAAGCGCGATCCAGAGGAAGCGGGTGTAGAACAGGGCTGGTTCAATGGGCTGAGCGATGCGCGCCCGATAGCAGTGCCCGGCTCCTGGAACGACCAGTATGAGGATCTCTACTATTATCTGGGCATGGGCTGGTACGCGCGCACAACGTACATTCCGCAGAGTTGGAAAAGTGAGCGCGTCATGCTGCGCGTCGGCTCGGCGAACTATTGGGCAGCGGTCTGGGTGAACGGGCAAAAGGCAGGCGAACATGAAGGCGGACACCTGCCTTTTGCCTTTGACATTACAGACCTCATCACCTTTGATGGCCCCAACATCATCGCCATTCAGGTTGAAAACCACCTCAAGCCCACGCGCGTACCCTCCGGCAACCTGGAGGGCGTCGTCCTCGGCGGCGTTGCCAGTTATCCGCGCACCTCGTTCGACTTTTACCCGTTTGCTGGTCTGCAACGTCCGGTGCTGCTCTACAGCGTGCCGCCTGTCCATATCGAGGATATTACCGTCGTGACGGGGCGCGAGGGGGCCAATGGCATCGTGCGGGTGCGCGCCACTGTCGCGGGTGGCACTGTGGAGAGTGGGCATCTGCTTCTGGCGGGTGCAGGGCAAGCTGTGGAGGCTGAACTCACCTTTGCAAATGGCGCGGCGGAGGCTGCGCTTGTCGTCCCCTCGGCTCGCCTTTGGTCGGGCGACGACCCCTATCTGTACGAGTTGACAGTCAGCGCGGGCAGTGACCGTTACTCACTGCCCGTCGGCATCCGCACCGTGGAGGTGAAGGAGGGCCAGATCCTGCTCAACGACAAGCCGGTGCAGTTGAACGGCTTTGGGCGGCATGAAGACTTTTATGCCAGCGGCAAAGGGCTCAACCTGCCGCTGCTGGTCAAGGATTATGGCCTGATGCGCTGGATCGGTGCGAACAGCTATCGCACAGCACACTATCCCTATTCCGAAGAAGAGATGATGCTGGCAGACCGCGAGGGCTTTCTGATTATTGATGAGACACCGGCGGTGAGCCTGCAATTCGACAATGCGGAGAACATGGCCGAACGGCTGCGTATGTGCCTGCAACAGACCGAAGAGTTGATCAACCGCGACAAAAATCACCCCAGCGTGGTGATGTGGAGCGTTGCCAACGAGCCAATGCTGCCCGACCAGATGGCGCGGATGAGCGGCGAGGTGCAAAGCGCGACGCCTCCCGAAAGCATCGACTTTTTCCGCAAATTGGTCGATCGCGCCCGGCAGCTCGACGTCACGCGCCCCATTACGTTGGTCGGCATCATGGGCGGCCCCTCTGAGTGGCACGCGCTCACCGATGTGATCTGCATCAACCGCTATTGGGGCTGGTATGTGCTGGGCGGGGAGCTGGCGAAGGCACTGGACAGGCTCGACAAGGAGCTGGACGAAACCTGGAAACAACACGGCAAGCCGATCATCATTACGGAATTCGGCGCGGACACGCTCGCCGGTCTACATGCTCTGCCGGGGGTGATGTGGAGCGAGGAATACCAAACAGAGTTGATTCGCGGCTATCTCGATGTGGCAGCAGACAAGGCATTCGTCGCCGGTATGCAAATCTGGAACTTTGCCGATTTCGCCGCGGTGCAATCGGCGGGCCGCGTCGGGGGTGTGAATATGAAGGGCGTCTTTACGCGCACACGCACGCCAAAAATGGCGGCGCATATGCTGCGCGAATACTGGATGCGTCCAGTAACCCTCTCGCGCCCAGCGGGCTCCCGCTGAAGCTTCCGGGAGGGTGGTCACGACAGGCTTTAGCCTCGCGACCGCGGTACGGGCGTATTGGCACAAATGTTGACGCGCTGTCACCCTTTATGGTGACGTTCATGTGACGTCCGCTGGATATGATTAGTTCAAAAAGGTCAAAAACAACGAGGAGGTACTCTTGGACGAACAACAACGCAAACAAGCCGGATTCTCGATTGGCTATTTCTTGCTGACTTTGCTGGGCATCTGGCTGATTCAAGTATTTTTCATTCAACCCTATCTGATCAACCAGTCGGAGGTCCCCTACAGCCAATTTCGGCAGGATCTGGCAGACGGCAAGATCGATACGGTCACCTTTAGCGGGGATCGGATCATCTACACCTGCTGTGCAGAGACGGTGGCAGCATCGGATGCCGTATCCGATACAGTGGCGGCTGGAGAAGGCGATGCGGAAGTCGCGGCCACAGAAGTGACAACTACGGGGGCAGAGAATCAAGGCGGTGGTCTATTTGGGTGGTTGGGTGCGCCGGCCCCGGAAGAGGCGGCAGCCATGCCGCAAATCCACAACGTCGTCGCCATTGAGGACCCGGAGTTGACCGCGGATCTGCTTGCCGCGGGTGTTACCTTTAGCGCTGAGGCCCCATCGAACAATCTACTGGTTACACTGCTCTCCTGGATCATTCCTTTCTTGCCCTTGCTACTTATCTGGTACTTCCTGATACGGCGCATGAGAAGCGGCGGCGGCAATGTGCTCTCTGTGGGAAAGAGCAAAGCGCGCGAGATATCGGGCGAGATGACGGGCGTTACCTTTGCAGATGTGGGTGGCGCAGACGAGGCTTTGGTCGAACTCAAAGAGATCATTGATTTTCTGAAGAATCCCGACCGTTTCACGGAGATGGGTGCAAAATTGCCAAAAGGTGTGCTGATGGTGGGGCCACCCGGAACAGGCAAGACCCTACTCGCCAAAGCAACGGCGGGCGAAGCAGACGTACCCTTTTTCCTGCTGAGCGGATCGGACTTTGTCGAGATGTTTGTGGGCGTGGGCGCGTCCAGAGTGCGCGATCTCTTCCAGCAGGCCAAAGCCAAAGCGCCTTGTATTGTCTTTATCGACGAAATTGACGCTATCGGCCAATCTCGCTCAACGGTAGGCGCTATCCAGACCAACGATGAACGGGAGCAGACACTCAACGCGCTGCTTGCCGAAATGGACGGTTTCGAGCCGAACAACGGCGTGGTCATCATGGCGGCGACCAACCGCCCAGAGGTATTGGACAAGGCATTGCTGCGCCCCGGACGCTTTGATCGCCAAATCCAGGTGACGCTGCCCTCTGAACCGGGACGTCTGCAAATTCTCAATATCCATACCAAGAATGTGAAGCTGGGGCCTGACGTAGAGTTGAAGCGAATTGCCAAGATTACGCCCGGTTTCTCCGGTGCTGACCTGGCGAACATTGTCAATGAAGCCGCGCTGCTGGCTGTGCGCCAGGAAAGCACGATGGTGACAATGCAGCATTTCGACCTGGCGATTGAGCGCGTCGTTGCGGGGCTACAGCGCAAAACACCGCTCAGCGACACAGTGCGGCGCAAAGTGGCCTATCACGAAGGGGGACATGCGCTGGTGGCCTATCTGCTGCCAACAACGGATCAGGTGCATAAGGTCAGTATCATCCCGACAGCGAAGGGGGCGTTGGGCTATACCCTGCAAATGCCCGAAGAAGACCAGTATCTACTGGGGGAACAATCGCTGCGCGAACGTATGGCTGTCTTGATGGGCGGGCGCGCGGCGGAACTGATTATCTTTGACGAACTATCCACTGGAGCCTCCAACGATCTGGAAAAGGTCACGCAGATTGCCCGGCGCATGATCACTGAATTTGGCATGAGCGAGACGTTGGGGCCGGTGCGCTACGTGACGGATGCGGGGATGGGCTATCTGGGTACACAAGCGCGGCTGCGCGATGAGCTAAGCCCGGAGACATCGACGCTCATCGACCAGGAGGTGCGCCAGATGGTCGATCAGGCGCATGAACAGGCAATGGGCCTGCTGAACACAAACCTTGCCGTCCTGCATGAGATTGCCCGCGTTTTACAGGAGGACGAGGTCATCAGCGGCGAGCAGATTAACCAAATTGCAGCCAGTATACGAGGCGAACCGGTGCCGGTCGATAAGACACCCGCCCCGATATGAGCGGATGAGGAGATTGACCGGCCCTTAAGCGCCTGGGGGCGGACGAGAGAGGGGCTGTGTGGCACACAGCCCCTCTCCACTTAAACCAAACAGCTTAAACTAGACAACTGAATGAGACTAGATAGAACCAGGAGGCAACGATGTACGACCTGATTGTGATGACCTTTGATTCTCCCGAAGCGGCAGAGGGCGCGCGCGGGGCCGTTAAGAAGTTGCAAAACGAGGGGCTGTTGAACCTGGAAGATGCAGCCGTGTTAAGCAGCGATGCGTCGGGCAAGGTCGATGTAGACAACGAACTGAGCCGCGATGTGAAGATCGGCGCGGGGCTTGGCGCACTCTTGGGCGCGGTTTTCACCTTCTTCTTTCCTTTTGTGGGCTTGGTGCTGGGTGCAGCGGGTGGTGCGCTGGTCGGCGCTTCGCTGGATCGGGGCGTAGACCAGCAATTTGTTGATGATGTTAAAGAATCGCTCAAACCGAATAGCTCGGCGCTCTTTCTGGTGGTAGCGCAGGGAAACATCGATGCATTACGCGCGGCGCTGGCCCCCTTTGGCGGTAAAATCTTGCAGACCACCCTCGACGAAGGGTTGGCAAACCAATTGCGTAACGCCTAATAGAAACAGCGCGCCCATCGCCAGAAGGAGGATGAGAGTGTTTGAATTCTTTATTAACGTCTCCAGCATCGCCGTTCCGATTTTTGTTCTCTCCACGATGCTGAATGTTGGTTTGACCCAAAAGTTGTCAGACATTCTCGAGTATTTGAAACGTTGGCATTTCTTTGCAAGGATGCTGATCGCAAACTTCATTCTGGCGCCACTCCTGATGATTGTGATCCTCTATTCTGCACCCTTTGATCCGCCAGTTAAAGCGGGGCTGCTACTTTTCAGCCTGTGTGCCGGTGCGCCGTTTCTCATCAAGCTGACGCAGACTTCGCAACATGACATCGCATTGGGGGCGACCACAATGATGCTGCTCATGGTGATTACGATCGCCTATGTGCCGGTCGTGCTGCCGCTGCTTTTGTCCGGCATCTCGGTAGACGCGTGGGCAATTGCCCGATCCCTGCTGCTGCAAATGCTCTTTCCGATTGCCGCCGGTATGCTCGCCATGCAGTTTCTGCCTGATTTGTCGAAAGCAGTGCAGCCCTGGATTGCCAAGCTGGGCAACATCGCTTTGTATGCGATGCTTGCTACGACGCTGATTGGCTATTTCCCCAACATGATGGACGTTTTGGGGACGGGCGCAATCGCGACAGGTTTGGGATTTATCGCGGCGGCGTTCGGTATTGGGTACATTATGGGCGGTGAACACGATCAACTTCAGGACATAGGCGGACTGGGCACTGCACAGCGCAACACCGCGGCCTGTATGATTATCGCCACCCAAAACTTCAATGATCCAGACGTGGTGCTCATCATCACCGTCGCCAGCACATTGGGCATCGTCATGCTGCTGTTGATCGCAACGGCGATCAGTCGCGACAACAAGGTGAGCACCGAACTGGTCTAGGACGTCAAACCTTTTGTTTGGCTCTATGGCAAGAATGCAAGCAACCCTTTCCTGGAGGGAGGAAGTATCATGGCAGACAGCAATTCAAAGAGTGATGGGAACCGACCGAACATCCTGATCCTGTGTATGGACCAGTGGGAAACGCACATGCGCCTGCCCGACGACCTGACCTTTCCTGCCATGCAGCGGCTGGAGGCACAAGGAGTGAGCTTTGACCGGCACTACTGCGCTACCCCCATCTGCACACCCTCACGGTCAACCATGTGGACAGGGGTGCATGCCCACCTCACCGGAGCGTATGAAAACCCCAACTACGGCTGGGTTGAAGGGCTCTCCCACGACATCCCCACCGTCGGACAGATGCTGCGCGAGCAGGGCTATTACACGGCCTTCAAGGGCAAATGGCATCTCTCCTGGCTGCCCTACAGCGAGGATGCGCTTGAAGAATATGGCTTCTCCGACTATCAACTCTGGGGCGAAATGTATGGCTCTCCTCTCGAAGGGGCGAAGCTCGACAGCACAGTTGCCTTTGAGACGGTGGACTGGCTGGAGACGAAAGCGCCCACGCTTGACCAACCCTGGCTGTTGGTGAGCAGCTTGGTCAACCCGCATGACATTATGTTCTACCTCCCCGACCCTGTGGAGATGCCGCCAGGGGGAATGGCCCCGCTCAAGACGCCACAGCAGCGCTTGGGTTGGTTCGACAAAGAGTGGGATGTGGGTCTGCCGGATAATCTGCACGATGACTTTCACTTACAGCCCTATGGCGTGCTTGCCTATAAGGAGAGCATCGAATTTAATTACGGGCACATTCCCGAAGATCGCCCCGATCTTTGGATTCGCCGCCGCAACTACCTGGTCAACTGTATGCGCCTGGTTGATATGCAGTTCTACAAGATTCTGGAGGCACTGGATCGCGGCAATCTATGGGAGAACACAGTCGTGATCTTCACCGGCGACCACGGTGAGATGAACGGCGCGCATCAAATGCAGCAAAAAGGGGCCGTTACTTATGAGGAGATCACCATTGTCAACCTGACCGTCTGTACACCCGGCGGGCCACAGGGCAAGCGGACGGATGCCATCGGCTCGCATCTTGACCTTGCGCCCACGCTGTTGGACTTTGCGGGCCTCAGCGAGCAAGAGATCAGCCAGCGTTACCCACTGCTCAAGGGGCGCAGCCTCAAAGGGGCGATCCTCAACCCCGATCAGGATGGGCCGCGCGGCAGCGAGGAGAGTCCCGGCGATGGCGCGCTCATCTGCTGGGACGGGTTAGGCTCCCTCGATCTGGAGTGGTCACAAACGGGCGCGCCCGCAAGTCTGAGTAAGATGGATCTCTCACCTGGCAATGAGTTCACCAACTCGGAGGCGCTGCTCAAGGAGGTAGGAGAGAGCTTTGGCGCGCCCGACTTTAGCAAACGAACTTTTTACCGCGCCGTCGTGGATGGGCAATATAAGCTGGTGCGCTGGTTCAGTCCGGATTCCTATAACAACCCAACCACCCTGCAAGACTTGTATGCCAACAATGACGTGGCCCTCTATGACCTGGTGAACGACCCAGGTGAGTTGCAGAATATCGGGCATCCCGACCATCCAAAGCATGATCCGGCACTTGTGGAGCAGATGCTCAAAAAGCTGCACGCACTGGTGGAGAAGGAGATCGGCGCTGATCATGCGCCCTTTGACCTTGACATTTTCGGCACGCGCGAGGTGAAGTATCACACAGCCACGGCGAGCAGTTCATCTGCCGGCTAACGCCTTTCGTTCGCAGTGATCGAACAAGAAAGTGACGTGACATGGCCCAGGCGATATGGGAGCAAGTTCAGGCCCTTTTAGGACTCGGCCTCGATGTGGGGGATGTGGGCGCGCTCCAGATGGCGCTGCGCACGCTCGCCATCTATGCGTTCACATTGGCGATTGTGCGCTTGGGGAGCAAGCGGTTGCTGAGCCAGGCAACCGCGTTTGATTTCATCGTCTCTATCATGATTGGCTCGGTCATGAGCCGCGCCATCAATGGTTCGGCTCCGTTTGTCCCGACATTGCTAGCAGGCATTGTGATGATCGCATTGCATACCCTCTTGGCAGTTGTTGCATTTCGTACCGATTGGTTCGGTTCTATCGTGAAGGGAAACCCGGTCTTGTTGATCAAAGATGGTGAGATTCAGCAGCAGGGAGTGCGGCAATCCGGCGTGTCGGAGCAGGATCTTATCCAAGCGATCCGGCTACAAGCCAAGCAGACGGATCCTTCGAAAATCCGGCTTGCCTACCTAGAGCGGAATGGACAGATCAGTGTTATTCCCTATGAGCATGAACCACGCATACAAGATATATCCGTTGCTAATGGCGTACAGACCGTTCGCATTGAGCTTGAATGAAGAAAGCGGAAAACAAGATGGAGATGGAGTCGACGGAAACGCGCCAACCAGAGCCTGAGATCAACCAACCTGGGCTGAGCAAATTGCGAGAAGCAGTCGCCAATCACCTCGGGCCGCGGCTGCCGCGTGGCGCTTCGCTTCGCCAGGACATTGTTGCTGGGTTGAACAGTGCCATCGGCAGCACACCCGACGGCATGGCAAACGGTATCCTCGCCGGAGTGAACCCGGTCTACGGCCTCTATGGAAGCGCGGCAGGAGCCTTTGTAGGGGGATTCCTCAGCAGCACGCAACTGATGGTGATCACTGCCACCAGTGCCGCAGCGCTGGCGGCAAATCAGACACTTTCCAGCCTGCCACCTGGAGAACAACGCGATAGTGCGCTCTTTACGATGGTCATTCTTGTCGGTCTCTTTCAGGTGTTGTTGGGCCTGCTGGGGACGGGGCGTCTGGTGCGCTTTGTCTCCTATTCGGTGATGACCGGCTTTCTCACCGGCATCGCTATGCTCATGATCCTAAGCCAAATCCCCACCATAACAGGCTATGATCCGGCGGGCAACAACAAGATCGCACAGACGATCAACGTCATAGCCAATGCGAGCCAAATCAACCTGATATCGCTTGGGCTAGCCATCTTCACCCTGATCCTGGTCATCACGCTGCCACGAACCAGGGTGGGTAACTTTAGTTCGCTGGTGGCGATTATTGCCCCCTCCATCCTTGTGGCGCTTTTCCGTCTGGAGAGCGTGGAGATCGTCCGAGATGTTGGCGAGATTCCCCCTGGCATACCGATGCCATTCCTGCCGTCACTCTCCCATCTAACCACGAACGTAATCACCGGTGCGTTTGCCGTCGCCGTGATTACCCTCGTGCAAGCGGCGGGGGTTAGCCAGAGCGTCCCCAACCCGGATGGTTCGCGCCGTAGGCTCTCGCGTGACTTTCTTTCCCAGGGGGCAGCGAACATCGCCGCGGGCATCTTTCGGGGGCTGCCGGTCGGTGGCTCGTTGAGCGCGACCGCGCTCAGCCTCAGCGCCAGCCCGCGTACACGCTGGTCGGCGATTTTTACAGGCGTATGGATGACGTTGATCGTCTTGGTCTTTCCCAGCCTGATTGCCTATATCGCCATGCCTGCTCTGGGCGCGCTGCTCATCAATGTAGGGTTCAAGACGATCAAGCCGTCGGAGGTTGTCTCCATCTGGCAGACCGGCTTGCCTTCTCGCCTAGCGATTATCGCCACGTTCACAGCAACGCTCTTTCTACCCATCGAGGTTGCTGTGGGCATTGGGGTCGTGCTCTCGGCCTTTCTCTATCTGAGTGAATCTTCGACCGATATTTCGGTGGTCGAACTTGTGAAAGATTCCTCTGGAGAAATCGAAGAGCAGAAGGCACCAGAACAGCTATCATCGAACCATGTAACGGTGCTCGATGTCTATGGCAATCTCTTTTACGCAGGCGCGCGCACACTAGAGCGGCTGCTACCCGAGCCCCGAGGCGCGCAGAATCCTGTCGTGATCCTGCGCCTGCGCGGCCGTACGACGGTCGGTGCGACCCTGGTGGATATGTTGGCTAACTATGCGCGCAAGTTACAGGCAGTGAACGGGCGGCTGTACCTGACCGGAATCAGCAGGGGGGTATATGAGCAGATTATCCGCACAGGCAAGCTCCACCTGACTGGGCCGGTACGAGTGTATGAAGCCACCCCCGTCCGCGGTCAATCCACAGATGAGGCATACGCCGATGCACAGACCTGGCTGGTCCGCCAGGGCCCAGAAGTCGATCCCGACAAAATAGGGCCGGGTGGTGAGCCAGGATGAACAATCGGGCTTCAGCAGAAGGAAGCCCACGATGAGCGGCCCCGGCATCCCCTCCAGTGTGACGGAATTAGCCAAGTCACCGGGAGGCACATGGCGGCAAGATATCATTGCCGGGCTGGTCAACGCCGTGGTGAGCGTTCCCGACGGGCTGGCCTCGGCTGCGCTGGCGGGCGTCAATCCGGTCTATGGGCTTTATACCAGTATCGCCGCGCCGATTAGCGGCAGTTTGCTCGTAAGCGCACAGTTGATGCAGATTGCGACCACCAGCGCTTCGGCGCTTGCCGCGGGCCAGGTCATTGCCCGCTATCCTGCGGATCAGCGCGATCAGGCGCTGTTCCTGACGGTTGTGCTGACCGGCCTGTTTCTGGCTGTTTTCGGCCTGCTGCGCATGGGACGGCTCATCCGCTTTGTCTCGCACGCGGTGATGACCGGCTTCCTGATTGGTGTGGCGGCAGTGCTGATCCTCGACCAACTTGCGCCCCTGGTGGGTTTCAGCCCGCAAGGCGCAAACGAAGTTGTACAATTTATCGACCTGTTGGCGCACGTTAGACGGTTTGACCTGCCGACGATTGTCACAGGCTTGTTAACGCTGGCGATTCTGATCGGGCTGGCGCGCACACGGCTTGCCACATTGGCCTCGGTGGTTGCGCTCCTTGTGCCGTCGCTGCTGGTGGCGTTGTTGGGATGGGAAGGCGTGCAGCGCGTGGTAGATGTCAGCCCCATCCCGCGTGGGATTCCCACGTTGGCGCTGCCCGATCTGGCGCTGCTCTCGCCAGATCTGCTTTTAGCGGCATTCGCCATTGCGGTTGTCATTGCCGTCCAGGGAGCCGGGGTGAGCCAAAGCATCGAGAATCCGGACGACAGCCCGGTTAATCCTTCGCGCGATATGATCGCGCAGGGGGTGGCGAACATCGCCAGCGGGCTCTTTTCCGGCATCCCGGCGGGCGGCTCGGTCGGTCAGACGGCATTGAATGTTAGCCTCGGTGCGCGCAGCCGTTGGGCGGGTGTGTTGGGCGGGGTCTGGATGCTGGCAATCATGCTGCTGATCCCGGGATTGGTCGGACAAGTACCGATGGCAGTATTGGCGGCGCTCATGATCCAGGCCGGAATCAGCGCGATCAACCTGCCGGAAGCGCGCTCGATTTGGAGCATTGGCGGCGCGGCGCGCTGGTCGATCCTGGCGACCTTTGTAGCGACGTTGCTGCTCTCGATTCCGTTAGCGGTCACGATCGGCGTGCTGCTCTCCATCGTGCTCTATCTAGTATCGTCGGCGAGCGATGTGACTGTGCGGGCGCTTATGAAAACGGAGAACGGGCGCATCAGTGAGGGGCCACCCCCTACAAGCCTGCCGAGCAATGCCGTGACGGTGCTCGACGTGTATGGGAGCCTTTTCTTTGCCGGGGCGCGTACGCTGGAAGATGCCCTGCCAAACCCTGCGGGGGCAACGCGACCTGTGGTCATCTTGCGTATGCGTGGGCGCACGCGTGTCGGCGCAACGCTGATCGAAGTACTCGATGATTATGCAGATGACCTTGCCGAGGTGAATGGGCGGCTCTATCTAAGCGGCTTGGATGAGGAGGTGAACACGCAGCTCCGGCAAGCGGGCAAACTTGACCTGGATGGGATTGTGCATCTTGTGCCGGCCCATGAGGTTCTGGGTGTATCGACTGAGCAAGCAGTGGAATCCGCAAATGCCTGGCTTGGTCACACGCGTGATGATTCATCACCAGCGAAGCAAGGATAGCTTGATAGAGAATGGCTCAGCACGCGACCCGCTGCTGCAACCTGTTGTCAAACCTACCTGTAACGACAAAGGAGACAAAAAAGGAGACAAACGATGGACGTAATTGCGCGCATCATTACCTGGTTGGTTGTCGGTGGGTTGGCAGGATCATTGGCCGGGATGTTCTTTGTGCGCCAGCGACGAGGGTTTGGCCCGCTTGGGAATCTGGCTGTCGGTTTGGTCGGCGCACTGCTCGGTGGCTTGATTTTTTATGCGTTTAATATCGATCTGGGGCTTGGTGCAATCGCCGTCACACTTGAAGATCTGGTCGCAGCACTGCTTGGCTCCCTGTTGTTTCTCATCATCCTCTATTTTAGCCGGAAGCAACTCGCCAGAAGGTAGCCAATCTAAAGGGGCTAGCCAATCCAAAAGAGTCAGCATAAAATATGCCATGATAAGCGTCGTGTGGTCGGTGAATGATGTGAGCGCGAAACCTACGCGCGAGGAGAAGACCGATGCAAACAGCTCAGGAAGTCATTGGAAAACAGGTAATCAGCATTGACCAGGGTGCAGTTCTGGGCAAAGTCCGCGATCTTTACTTTGATCCACAGTTGCAGCGATTGGTGGCGCTCTCTTTGGGTGGTGGAGGGATATTTGGTTCTCACCCGAAGAGCGTCCAGCTTGAAAACGTTGTGGTGCTTGGCAATGACGCCGTTTTGGTGAAGAGCGCCAGTGATGTGCAAGAGGGGGGCGAGGGAGACGCGGCCGCTGCATGGATGCGCCTGCATGATCTGCGCGGGCGTGAGGTGACTACTACGGGTGGGACGCCAATCGGCAAGCTTGATGATGTAACCCTGGGCGAAGATGGTCAAGTGCTGGATATTATGCTGGCGTGGACGCGTGTAGAGGGGCCGATTGGCAAAACCAACATGGTGACGCGGCGATCGGTTGTCGATGCCGGAGCAGAAACGCAGGCCATCACCATTGACCTGGCTATGGCAGAACAAGAGCAAGGTGGCGCTGTCAGCACTGGTTCAGAGACATGAATCGAGCCCCCACCGATGATCATTTCGCCACAACAACCAACAATAAGGTAAACCGCATGGGAAATCCGTCGAACCGGGCATGGTGGGCAACCGGTGTGCAAGGGCTTATCGCCATTCTATTTGGCGTTGTGGTTCTGGCATGGCCCCGCGTCACGTTGATGACGCTCATCTACCTATTTGCGGCCTATGCACTGGTGGATGGCATCTTTGCGGTGGTTGGCGCGATCATCCATCGCAAAGAGGATGATCGCGGGTGGGGTGGCGTGGTGAGTGGTCTGGTGAGTATTGCGGTCGGTCTTGCCACCTTTTTCTGGCCCAGTCTCACAGCATTGCTACTGCTCTATCTCATTGCGGCCCGCGCCATTATCGTGGGCACTCTCCAAGTCATCAACGTATACCAGTGGCGCAAGCAAATTGAAGGCGATTGGATACCCGTGATGGGTGGGCTGCTCAGTATCGCTTTCGGTCTGATTGCGTTTATTTTGCCGCGCAGCGGTGCTCTTGCGCTGCTCTGGCTCATTGGCATCTATGCCATTGCTACCGGCATACTCTGGATCGTTCTTGCCTTGCGCGCACGCAGGTGGCGCGCAGGAGTGGAAAGCTAGGCAAGTACAGAGCTAGCCAAGTACGGATAATGTAAGGATCGTTGTTATTGGGATGCTAGATACACTTTTGCCACAATTGAGAAGTTCTGAAAAGAGTGGGGCGGCACACCCACAAGAGAGACTTGGACAATATGTTGAACGTATGGCGCTCCGCCTTGCTGTGCCGGCAGGGATTGTGTTGGCTCTGGTCATTGTTATTGCCAACTGGGAGCGCAACCCAGTCCCGCTGGTTGGCGATTGGCAAGGATTCGGCAGAATCTTCGTAATCTGGATCATCCCTTTGTCGCTGATTACGGGGGCAATTGCCTATGTGTCCGGCACACGCGCCTGGAATGAGCGCATGGGAGCCAATCGCCGACGGGAATGGCGTCGGGGAGTGATACCGATTGTGTTGGCGTACACGGCGCTGGTCACTGCTGTTGCCATTGTGGGTGTGCAAATTATCAATTCAGGCTTTCGCCAGTTGGTATTAGATAAGTACCAGGGGGCCATGCTTGCGGGTGCGGCTGGGGCTGCGCTGCTGTTCTGGATGATCAAACGGATCATGAGCATCACGGTGAGTAATCTGCTGGAGACGACGATCATCCTGATGGTGGGTGGTATCTATCTCACCATGACCAATATCAATGACCCGCTTTGGTGGCAGGAATCCTTTAGCCGTCTGGGTACACTAGAGTCGAACACAAATCTAGCCTTCAACATCACCCTTATCTTTGTGGGGATCATGTTCCTGGTCTGGATGCCCTACCTGATGAGTGACATCCAAATCTTGGTGAGACATGATCGAATGCCACAGGTTGGCGAGCAAATACTCCGGTTTGCCTTTCGCCTGATCGCCGTTGGCATCATGCTGGTCGGCGTGTTCATCTATGGCGTCACGCCCCTCTCCTCATGGATACACAATGCGGCTGCCTATTCTGTGGCAGGGGCGCTGATCCTGCTCATGCTCGGCATTCGTTGGTTGGTTCCTGATCTCTCAAACGAGTTTTTTACGACCTCCTGGATCTTGCTGGCCTGTGTTTTGGCTGCTTTGGTAGCGGCAGCATTTGGCTATTTCAACACCGTAGGGCTTGAACTGATCAGTTTCACGCTTGGCATGGTGTGGCTCCAGAATTTTGTGCGTAGTGTCCAGACGCATGCGTCTAAGCTGGAGCCGGAAGCATTTCCGGCATAACGCTATCTACTCTGGCGACTCCGGCAACTGCATCACGGCACAGCGATCAAGCAGAGATCAAAGGGAGAGGCAGCAGTGTCCTTCACCGAGTTTTTCAAGCGTTTCCTGACAGTCCTCTTGGTGCTGCTCATTTGGGCGGGCATCTGGGCCGCGCGCTCGACAATCCTCATGGGCTTCGCTGCTGCTCTAATTGCTGTCGGCATTAGCATTCCCGCAGGCTGGCTGCAACGCATCGGCTGGCAGCGGAAGTGGGCATTGGCAGCAGCAGTTGTTGGGATGATCTTGATCCTCCTGGTGCTGATTCTCTGGCTGGTGCCGCGGCTGTTAAGTGAGTTCGTTGCCTTGCTCGAGACTATCCCAGACGCGGTCAGCGCCCTGGTAGCCAACTATAATACCCTGCGCGATCGCAGTCCCTTCTTGACGGCAGCATTACCCGCCCCCCCCACTCTGAGCACCAGGGCTATTGATCCTGTCGCAGCGCGGACACTTCTCAATCGATTTGTGAATGCCGGGCTCGCCATTGCGCCGACGCTCTTGGGTGGTATTAATGATGCAGCGACAGTTCTGATCAATCTGGGCTTTGTACTCTTTATCGCCGTTTTCTTCGTGATTGATCCCCTAAGCTACGTCAAGGCCTCGCTCTATCTCATACCCGAACGCTATCACACACGCGCTGTTGACGTCTGGAATCAGTTCTATCGCACTGCCCACACCTGGATCTCCACGCTGATGATCTCGATCAGCATTACCATGCTATTGGTGTGGGTCATCCTGGGATTGCTGTTGGGCATGCCCAACGCCATTATCGTGGCTGTCTTTGCCGGGCTGGCAACCTTTGTGCCCAATATTGGCGCGTTTTTGCCGATTATTCCCATCGCCATCTTTAGCCTAGCCGATGATCCAGGCCGGATGTTGATTTTGATCCCCGCCTACCTCTTGATCCAATTGACGGAAAGCAACATTATTACACCGTCGCTGATCAAGGCAGAACTCAATATCCCTGCGGGCGGCCTTATGCTTTTCCAGTTGTTGATGACCGTTGCTTTTGGCGCGCTGGGCCTGCTGTTGGCAGTCCCCATGCTGGGCGTCCTCATCGTCTTGGTGCGCGAGATCTACAGCTATGACTTGCTCGGGCTGCGCCATACAGCAGTGCAGCTATACATTGATGCGCGGGGCCATCTGGAGCTGCACAAGCGCGAGGTGGAGCCGATGACGTCAGAGCCCTTTCCGCCCGCCGATGAATTGCCCGTGTTAGCACAACCGGAATCAGACCGATGATGGAGATGGAATCATTCAAGCCAGATAGCGCTGATTCTTTGCCTTTTCGATCTCGTCTATAAACTCTCGCACCGATTGCAGCGTCATGCCGGCGATGTTGACCTGGATTTTGCTCCCGGCGGACGAGAGCAGCAGCACTTGTCGTTGTGACAGGAAGAAGCCGCCGGTAAAGAGGATGGCAAGGGCGATCCCCACAATCGACGCTCCTTCAACAACCACTGCCAGCACCACACCCGCCAGTGCCAGCAAGAGCAGGATGGGATAGCTGGCGCGTGTGATGGCGCAGGAGGCCAACTCCTCCAGTAGAATGCTGATCAGTTCTTTGCGAACCGCCAGCCCCCCCTCCATCGAATCAAAACGGACGCGATGTGTGGTCAGTACCAACACCTTGTTGTCGGATTCTATCAACAGTTTTTCGTCAGGGAAATAGTTCATGGTCATTTTGAATTCCTGGTAAGTAACGATGGAAAGCCGCTATCATGTCCAACTCCTCACAGAAGCCCTCGACGCCTTTTTTGACTCAGCAGCACTGGAGCAAGTGATTGCGGCGAATCTTGGACAGGATGCGCTGCGCTATCAGCTCGGTGCATACCCTCACTATCATTTTGACAACAATCAGATTGCCAGGAGTTTGGCCTATGTTGAGCAAGAACAGCGGCAGATTGTCGCGCTGGCTTCGAATGCTAACCCTGGCCCCGCGCAGCGTGCAGCCTTTGGTCGCCTAAGCCATACGGTTCACGATTTCTATGCCCATTCGAATTATGTCGATCTGTGGCTTGAGCGCAATGGAGGTCTTGCCAACAGCAGCGCCGGGCAAATCGACGGTCTTGATGGCCCTTTATTGAACCACCCCCAACTGCACACGGGCTCTTTTTGGCTCTGGTTTGATACGCTTTATTACGTCCCCGGTGTTGGCCCGATGCTGCGCAAAATTTATCTGCGCCCCGGCTCGCATGAAGCGATGAACCTCGACACGCCAGCCCAGGGGCCAAAATTTCACTATGCGATGGCTGCGGCCCACCAACGCACCTTATATGAATATCATCGCGCCGCAAACGCGCTGCTCGCGGCGGGCGGAGAAGAGGCGCTTGCTCGCTTCTTGAAGGCAGCGTACGCGACATAGAAAAAGCGGCGAATCATCTGACCCGCCGCTCTACTGAATCTCCTAAGCCATGTACCACAGAGGCCGCCGGATGGTTTTAGTCTCCGGCGGTCTCGCTGCGTAACGTGAGTTCCTAAAACGCCCCACGCAAATTAACGAGCTGCTTGGCGACTTAGATTGCGCTCTTATAGGCTG
Source organism: Caldilineaceae bacterium (assembly GCA_020846635.1). Lineage (GTDB taxonomy): Bacteria > Chloroflexota > Anaerolineae > Caldilineales > Caldilineaceae > QEUY01. The sequence goes on along the minus strand of JADLDO010000028.1, from coordinate 940,288 downwards.
CCGTTTTTGGGTCCCACTCCTCGTCCAATGCCCCGGCTGCCTTCATGATGCCGCGCATATAGCCGATGGCATAGGCGTTGGAACGATGCCCAAAGGGGGTGTCGTCAATCACATGGGGCAGATGATCGGGAATCATGACACCATCAAAGCCCACCTCTTTATAGACCTTGATCGCCTCAGCCATATCAATATCGCCAGAGTCGATGAAGGTCTCGCGGAAGCTGGGCATCTGCCCCGCTACGTTGCGGAAGTGGACGTAGAAGATTTTGCCCTGGTTGCCGAAGTGGCGAATGGCATCAAAGACCTTGTCGCCCATCATTTCGGTATAGCAGCCCTGGCAAAAGAGCAGGCCATTAGATGGGCTAGGCACCATGTCAATCACGCGCTGGAAGGCAGGCACGTCAATAAAGAGACAAGCCGCGCCCGCAATCGGTGTCACTGGGGGATCGTCCGGGTGCAGGGCCATCTTCACCCCTGCTCGCTCTGCCACCGGCATGATCTTCTTGATAAAGTACTCAAAGTTATCCCACAACTCCTCATAGCCCAACTCACGCCCACCCTCTGGGGGTGCATTCTCCATCAGCGCGTGGTCATAGCTTGTCACATGCGCGCCACCGCGGTCGCGCGTGTGGCGGCTGGTGCGCCAGACGCGAATGGCATGGAAGTTGTAATGCAGGATGGGAATTCCCGCCCGTCCCACATTCTCAATCGTGCGGCAGTAGTTTTCCAACTGCTCATCACGTCCCTCCAATCCCCACAGGATCTTGTCATACCAGCCCGTGGGAATATTCTGGATGGCGGCAATACGCAGCCCGGCGTTCTCAATCCGCGTCCTGAGCTGGATCAGCCGCGCATAGTCAAAGTAGGGGCCGGCGGCGGTTAGCCCTTCCGGCGAAATCACAACGAGGTCGCGCACGCCAATCTGGCGCGCAAAGATTAGATTCTCCTCGGAGAGATCACGAATACCGAGTGCTGGTCGCATGGCAGGAAAGAATTCTCTCTAGCTGTTGTTGAGCATGGTACTGAATGATGAATGGCTGTTTCTATAAATACGCGTGTCGCGACACGAATGGCGGCTGTTCTATCCCTTTAACCCGCTCATGGCAATACCGCGCACGAAATACTTCTGTGCAAAAAAGAAGACAATGATGATGGGCAGCGTCGCCAAGACCGCGCCCGCCATGAGCAGATTATCCTTAGGCAATCCTGCTTCCCCTTCTTGTGCGCGCAGAAACCACAAGCCCAACGGCACTGTATATTTGCGCGCGCTGTTGAGGAAGATCAGTGGCTCAAGGAACTGGTTCCAGTGTCCGATGAAGCCAAAGATCGCCACGGTTGCCATCACAGGCCCCGAATTGGGCAGAATGATCCGAAAGAGAATACCCAAACGGCTCGATCCATCCATCAACGCCGCTTCGTCGATCTCGATGGGCAGCGTCATGATGAACTGGCGAACGAGGAAGATGGTAAAAGCGCCGCCACCAAAAAAGCTCGGCACGATCAGCGGCAAGAAGGTATCAATCCAGCGCAGTTCGCGGAACAGGACAAAGAGCGGGATGATCGTGACGTGGGGCGGCAGGATCAGCGTGCTTAGACAGACGGCAAAGAGGAATTCGCGTCCTGGGAAGCGAAAGCGCGCAAAACCATAGCCGACTAAAAAGGCTGAGATAATCTGACCCACAAGTGCCAGCGAGGTGATGATGGCACTGTTGAGAAAGAATTGCCCAAAGTTGATCCCTGCTCCCAACCCCCAAATTTGGGTGTAGTTTACCCATTGGGCTGATTCGGGCAGGATGGTTGGGGGGAATTTGATCAGTTCAATCGGCTTTTTCAGCGAAGTTGTTACGGTCCAAAAGAAGGGAAACATGAACATGGCCGACAGCGCAATTGCCAGCAGATAGAGAATGCTGCGATTGACAAACGCGGCCACGCGATGAATGTTTGTGCGCGGCGTACGCGACGGCTGCAATGGGGTCGCACTTGGATTGGGAACAGTTGCTTGCATGGGTTTGCTCTACTCTCTAGACCGCGCTCTCATAATAGACCCAACGCTTTTGCAGCCAGAGTTGGAAGAGTGTCAGCGCCAGCACCGCGGCAAAGAAGATCCACGCCAGCGCACTCCCATACCCCATATCAAAGCTCACAAACGCTTGTTGATAGAGATGAAGCGCATAGAAATAGGTCGCATAGGCCGGGCCGCCTTTGGTCGTCACAAAAGCCATGCTGAATACTTGGAAGCTGGCAATCACACCCAGTATCAAGTTAAAGAACATGGCAGGCGAGATCAGCGGCACAGTGATATTGAAGAACTTTTGCACTCCTGTAGCTCCGTCAATATCCGCCGCTTCATAGAGCGATTCGGGAATCCCCTGGAGGCCCGCCAGGAAGATCAACATTTTATTGCCGCCGATGGTCGTCCATAGAGAAATCATCGCCAGCGCAGGCATCGACCAACGAATATCCTGCAACCAGTTCGGCCCGCGGATGCCAACCCTGTCCAGAAGCGTGTTGAGGATGCCGATATCCGGCTGCAAGATCCACGTCCACAGAATTGCCGCGGCAACCACGGGGGTCAGGTGGGGCAGGAAGAAGAAGGTCCGGTAGAAGGCCATACCTCGTAACTGCTGGTTGAGCAGGATGGCAGCCAAGAGCGCGCCGATGAGCGATGGAAACACCGTCATCAGCGACCAGAGCAGCGTGCGCTGGACGGATACCCAAAAGAGCGGGTCCTGATTAAAGGCATAATCATAGTTATACAGCCCCGTAAAGCGCGGCGCGGTCTGCACATTGTAGAGCGTAAAGCTGTAGTAAAACGACGCCAGCATCGGCCCTAATGTAAAGATCAGAAAACCGAGCAACCACGGGGTAATAAACAGATAACCTTGCGTTGCCTCTAACCAGCGTCGCCGGCTCATTCCCATTCGCTTCAAGAATGTCTGTCCACCGACCGGCCTTGATCCCACCATTTCTGCCTGGGGGCTACTTGTCGCCATCACTGCTCCTTTCAAAGCCTTTATCTCTAGCAAGGATAGAAGCGCTGGGGCATACTCGTACGTGTCCCAACGCTTCTATCTACATTTTCAATGGCGCTCTAGACAGGCCGCGCCAACAGGTCGTTGAGTGCGGTCTCTAATTCCGCAAAGAACGCATCGTCCGGCTGGCGTTCGCCCAAGTAGACCAGGTCCGTCGTATTGCGGATGATCTGCTCCCACTCCAGCCCGCGATAGTTGGCCCCGATGCGATAGGGCACGCCCTTAGAATACTCTTGGAACTGCAACTGGATAAAGGCGTTATCCGCAGCGTCCCCGATCTCGTCTAGCTCATTGGCGCGACCGACGAGGAAGCCAATGTCATGGGCAGTTAGATAGGCAAAGCGCGCATCAGAGAGCGCATAGGTCAGCTTGAAGCTCTCCAACTTGTGTTGCGATTGCGTTGTTCCGGCGTGGGTATTCAAGCTTGCGCCCCAGCCGTTGAAGTTCGGCCCCATTGCCAGCCCGATATAGCTCCAGCGGAAGCCGCCGGTGCTGCCATCTTCCGGCCCCACTGCCTCCAGCACTTGGCTATAGGTGCTGCGCGCGGTCGCCATCAAGGGCAGGCGGCTGGACGCAAAGAGCCCCACCACGCCGCCCGTGCCAATATTGGCTGCCAACGGCATGGTCTTATCTTCTTGATAGAGCGCATGGGCAAAGCCGATTGAACCCTTCCAACCATCATCCATGACGGGGGACTGTGTGCCGTCTTCGGTCAATTCCCAGCCACCAAAAGTGCGAATGGAGTTGATAATCATCTGGATATTGTTGGTGGGCATATGGAAGCCATAGACATCGCGAGCGTCCGGTTCGCCTGTGGCAAGCAGATTGGCCCATTCGCGATATTGCTCCCAAGAGGTTGTGCTGCCGTCCGTGGGGACTTCGATCCCGGCCTCCTCCAACATATCGTTGTTGATAAAGAGGAAGGCATGAGCTGGATGTCCGGTCTTGGGCAGGCCATAGACCTTGCCATTGACGATACAGGTGGCAAAGACGCCAGGCAGCCACTCGTCACGGCTGACATTTTCCGATGCCATGAAGTCATCGATCTCTTGGAGCAGCCCAAAATGAACCGCGCGGCTGTGCTGCCAGTTCTTCTCGTCGGTAAACATATTGTCGCCCAACGTGTTAGAAGCTGCCAATGTCTCGATCTTGGCCCAATATTCCTCTGATGGGATCGGCTCTAACTGCACTTGGACGCCGGTTTCTTCGGTGAATTCGGCGGGGCGCTGCACATAGATCGACGGTTCGGATGTTTCACTGCCTGCACGCATATGCAAGCGCAGGACAATCGGCTCTTCGCTGGGTGAACCGCTCTCGCTGCTGCCTGGCGCGGGCGCACCCGCCGGCGCAGCACATGCCGCCAAGACAAGGGCTGCGCTTGCTGCTGCGCCACGCAGAAAGCTGCGCCGCGAGAGGGCAGAAGATCGCAAAGGGGAGTTGGTGTGCATTTTTCCTCCTGAATATAAATTGGATACGAGTTAGTTACGAATAGATGGTGAAAAGTAGACTTGCTCAACGGTTGCGTTACAGTATCATACGAGCCAAAATGGCAGGTACAGAGGGGGCATTGAAGGACGTGCTTAGAAAGGTAAGCAGCGGGCCGGATGTCTAGCCGTAGGCGGGCAATCGTCTCAGAGTCTGTTCGTGTTTCGAGAAGTGATGAAAGTGATGAAAAGAGTTAGCGCAGTAGCATGTGGACGCAACTTGGGCAGATAGAGCAATCGTGTCCGTAGATTATGCCGCAGTAGTCTATCACGTCCAAATTGATAGAGCAACATTTCTGTGGGTCTAGGGAGCACCTCACGGTCGGGACAAAGTCATTGCCCAGAGGGAATATAGCAAGCCGGAACGCAAGTGGAATTGGGGTAAGGCTAAATGAATCATCAGGATCATGTAAGATTACTGAGCAAAGGCATTGCGCAGCCGGGCGGCGTTTGGGCCGACTTGGGAGCAGGCGACGGCGCGTTTACGCTGGCGCTGGCAGAACTCATTGGGGAGACAGGGACAATCTATGCAGTGGATCGCAACCAAAGTGCGTTGCGCCACCTGGCAAGAGCGATGCAGGAGCGATTCCCCCAAGTGGCGTTACATTCTCTTGTAGGCGACTTCGACCGCCCGCTAGAGCTGCCCGCGCTCGATGGCATTGTCATGACGAATTCGCTGCACTTCATCCGCAACAAAGAAGGCACCCTTGCCCATATCCGTAGTTATCTTAAGCCGGAGGGCAGGTTGCTCATGGTAGAATATAATAGCGACCAGGGGAATCCGTGGGTTCCCTATCCATTCTCCTACGCCACATGGGCGCAACTGAGCCGAGAGAGCGGCTTTCAGCACACAGAGTTGTTAGCAACCCACCCAAGCCGCTTTCTGCGCGAGATCTATTCAGCGGTGAGTTGGTCGGATTCTTGATAATGCACCCCTGAATTCTCAAAAGGTTTTCAAAAGGAGTTGACAGTTAGGCCATCTTGACATATGCTAGCAGTGTCGGTAGTGTATAGATCGGTAATGGATAGGCCGATTGTCTGTAACAGGTAAACCCCACACCTCAACGGCCATTGACAGCTTTCCGGGAGGAGAGAAACTTCCGAAAACTGGCCCGGCTCCCCTGAAAGCCAAAAAGCGCGTTCTGACTGATTTCTGTATCTGGTGAGGATGGACTCGCCAGCGGCATTCTCGTTTGGACGATTTCACTGACAAAAGCGGCACCTAACCCTATATGACCGTCGAAGCCATCTTGGCGTCTTGCATTGTAGCCATTGGTCATGGAAATAGCGTTGAGTCGTGTCTCGCTGCTCATCCAGAGTATGCCGATAGGCTCGAGCCCCTGCTCCGATTGGTAGCACAGGCGCACAACCTACGTCACTCCCAAACCTCGCACGCAACGCTCATTGAAGCGATTCTGGCTTCCTGCATTGAAGTCATTGAATCCGTTGAAGATGAGAAAAGCGTCGGCTATTTTCTAGACGACTATACAGGGTATGCAGACAGACTAGAACCCCTGCTGCGGGCATTGGCGGAACTCTACAGCCTGCCCGAGCGGAGGATGGCGCGCGCCGCGCTTGTGCATGCGCGTGCGTTTGTGGCGCGGGCAGAGCGAAAGCGCTGGTCACACATGGCGCAAACTGCCCTCACCATTGTGCCACCAATCGTCATTCGGGTGAGCAGCGCGAAATTATTCTTATTTCCAACCCGGCGATGGGGCCATGTGCCGGAATCCCCTGCGTCGTGGCGGCTGTCACGGCGTATCCATGGAGCGGGCATGTCGTTGGCGGTTACAGCGGCATCCATCGTGCTGATGGTTGCGCTTGTGCTCAACACGGCGGCGCTCAGTCTACCTGGCGATGTCTACTATCCCATCAAACGTGGCAGCGAAGAAGTGCAAGGCATGGTGGTCAAAACTTTTGGCGAACCTGCGGCCTGGCACATGGGCCAAGTCGAGCGTCGGGTGCGAGAGTTGACGCTCATGGAAAAGAGTGGTCGCTCGCCGGACCCCACAGCGGTCGCTGCGGTGGAAGCAGAGGTTAAGGTCGAAGCCCAGGCGGCACTGGCAAACGCTGTGCTAATGCCGGAACTTCAGCGTGAGAAGTTACTAAAGAGCTGGTCGCAGCAGCTTAAACTCTATCAAAAAAGTAGTGGTGAGAGCAGCAGCGTGGCCGCGGCATTGGCCGAGCCGTTGGCAATTGTGGAGTCGGTTCTGTCGAATCCAGACAACGCAGTTGCGCTGGTTCCCACTGTGACAGCAACGCCCGATGCGACAGAACTGCTCGCCATTGCATCGCCCGCTGCGACACTTCCAGCGCCCAACGTCCTTCTATCAGCCACCCCCCCAGCGCCCACGGAACTGAACGCCGCAGGGGGCACCGAGGAACTACAGCCTTCGACCACATCTAACGCATCATCTACAGAGCAAGATGTGCAGCCGGCAGCTATTGCATTGCTGCCGACCACAGCCAGACCGCGACCCCAGGCCACGGCGACAACCGCCCGACCCATTGGCGAACCGGTAGTTGCCAACACACCATCCGCACTGTCGATCGCAGGCATAGACGAATTGCTTGGCCCTGGTCCAATCCCCGCCACGCCGACAGGCGAGGTACGATTGGCGCTACAAACACCTACGTCTACCCTTGTCGCCGAAAGTCCATTGGATCCTGTGGCGATGGTGAGGGCGACGGCTACGAGTTCGGAAGCCACTTCGCCGATTTTGCTGCCTACGGTCACGAATACACCGGCGCCAGTCTCCACAGCAACGGCAAGACCCACGATCACGCCCACTTCTTCGCGCACACCGCTTGCGACGAATACACCGCGGCCAACAGCCACACCGAACGCGACAGCAACGCCATCGCCCACAGAGCTGCTGATCTTGGTCCCCACAGCGACACCGGCAAGTACCTTGACGCCCACGGTTCTGCCCACAACCACACCGGCAGTGGAGCAGACAGCGACAGCTTTGCCAACAGAGACGCCGATCTTGCTGCCCACAGCTACCGAGACCCCGACCGAGACGCCAACGGCAGCAGCCAGCGCAACCCTGACACCTACGGTTGAGGCAACCGCTACATCAGTGCCGACAGAGACAGCAACGGACGAACCAACAGTCGAGCCAACCGCTACAGTGATGCCGACAGAGACGCCAACGGTTGAACCAACCGCTACAGTGATGCCGACAGAAACACCCACGGTTGAACCAACCGCTACATCAGTGCCGACGGAGACGCCAACGGTTGAGCCAACCGCTACAGAGCTGCCAACGGAGACACCGATATCTGAGCCAACGGATACGCCGCTGCCGACAGAGACGCCAACACCTGAACCGACTGATACGCCGCTGCCGACGGAGACACCGACGCCCGAACCGACTGATACATTGCTGCCGACAGAGACGCCGACACCTGTGCCAACCGATACACCGTTGCCCACGGAAACCCCAACCCCTGAGCCAACGGACACATCGGTTCCGTCGGATACAGAGCCACCGACCGAAACGGCCACAGTTGCATCAGCGGATACATCCGTACCGCCGGACACGGAGATGCTCACGGAAACCCCGGAACCGGAGCTAACGGATACACCAGTGCCGCCGGATCCAGAGTCGCCAACAGAGACAGCCGAAGCGACTGATGAAGGGGAGCCGGATCAGTCGCAGTGACAAAGCAAAAAGCAAGCCTAACGCCACCCCCGAAGGCATCACAGCATGGTCATCCATCGAATTTTGCTTTACCTTTGCTTATTACCGTCATTCACATTTGCTGCCATGATGGGGGAGAGAGCCGCGATAGACGCGGCTCTCTCCCCACCCGACCTGATGAGCCCACGCCCGGTACAAAGTTGTGCCACGGCGTTGGGCGTGCCTGCGCCTTGCATCGACGGAGGCATACGCTGGGGTGACGCGTCGGTGGATGGACAGGTGGTACTCTTTGATTCGGGCAGTAACCGGCTTGTCCCTGGCGATACAAATGGCAGCTCGGACATCTTCGTCTGGCAGGCAGGTCATGTGCAGCGGGTGAGCACTGGCCCCGCGGGCGAACAAGCTGACCACGCCAGTGATCGGGCGGCTCTTTCCGGCAATGGACGTTATGTCTACTTCCGCAGCTTCGCCGGAAATCTTGCCACAGGAGCCTTACGCAGTCATCTCAACCTCTATGTGAAAGATCTGGCAACGGGACGCCTGGCGCTGATCAGCCGGGATGTTGACGGTGTGCCCGCCAATCTGACCAATATCACTCAGAACTTCACCCAGATCGATGCCGATTTCAGCGGGCGCTACGTGGTCTTTGCCAGTGCCTTTGCTGAGTTCGTGGCGGGAATCAGCGACGGCAATCAAGCAGAAGATATCTTCTTGGCCGATTTGGACCCGGACCATAACGGCGACTTTTTTGATACTCCCGCACAAATTCACCTCCTGAGCGTCACCACAGACGGCTCCACCACGGGCGACCGCGCCTCTTTCAACCCCTCGATCCGGCAAGATGGGCGCGCGGTGGTCTGGTTGACGCGTGCGATGAATCTGCTGCCCGAATTAGCTGGCAACGGAACAAGCGCCGACGTGCTGTTGGCACAGCTAGGCGTTTTGGCAGATGGCAGCCTTGACCCCAACGCGCGCAGCATGGTTGCCATCAATCGCATGGGCGATGGCGCGGCCCTGTTGACACCGCAAGGCGCACGTTTGGCGCGCATTGCCCCCTGGCGCGATCAGATCGCCTTTGTCAGCGCAGATGATATTCCTGGCAGCGGCGACAGCCACCCAGGGCAGGATCTCTATCTTTCCGTGGGCGACTATGCGAATAGCAGCGACCGTCATCTGATCTGGATGAGCCACGCCTATTCGATAACAGAGCCCACGCTGCTCGACCTGGCATGGGATCCGCTGATCCCCCCCGCCGCACACAGCCAAGTGGCCTGGGTGGCGCATGGCGACCTGCGTCCAGTCGATGATCTGCTGATCCAGCGCAGCGCGCCGTTCCATCCTGAGGGCTGGACAACTGTCAATTGGGTGGAAGCCGCGACGCCAAGCAGTGCGCCTGTGGAAAGCGGCGGGCTAAGCGCCGATGGACGCTTTGCGTTTTGGACGACCACGGAAGCCTATGGACTGGACGTGCCCCCTGGCTCCATCAACCTCTTTCGCCGCCAAATCGCTCCACCCCAATCCGTACCGCTCACCATCCACGCTGTGGGCGGCACAGTCAGCAGTGAGCCGCCAGGTGCGCCGCTGGATGGCAGCACGCTTTACCCCGCGACAACCCTGGTCGAGCTAACGCCTCATCCCGCGGCGGGCTATCATTTTGCCGGTTGGATGGGGGTGGATGCGCGTGCGGGGGTGACAGCAACCGTGGCGCTCTACACAGCGCGCACAATCACGGCGACCTTTGACCCCATCGCAACGGATCCGGTGACGATGACGGTGCCTATCGCCGCCGATCTCACGGTGACAACCGCGGAGGATACGCTGCTGGAGGGCATCACGCTCGACATCATCGACCCGGACCCCGGTGACACGCATACGGTCGTTTTGGCTGCACAGGCGAGCCACGGCGTGGCGAGCATCCACAACAACGTCATCTCCTACCAACCCGAAGTGAACTTCTTTGGCGAAGATCACTTTGCGCTGCAAGTCATTGATGGCGCGGGGCTGCAACTGGCAGAGGCGGCACAGGTCACTGTGCGCGTCACTCCGGTCAACGACGCGCCCGTTGTAGTAAACGCAACGGGGAACGGCGTCAACAATGGCAGCGCCATCCCGGTCTGGGTCACCGTAGAAGACCCGGATCCGGGAGATACATTTGTCTTGCAGGTGGAGACACCACCCACAGCAGGGAGCGTTGAAGCGGGATCGCAGCTTCACAGCGAAGGGCATTTCGACTATACGCCCACAGCGGGATTTGCCGGGGTAGATCACTTCACCTTCCGTGTGACAGACAGCGGCAGTGCCAGCATTGTGGCGACAGCGACCGTGACGGTGACGCTGGATACGCCGCTGCCGGACGCCAGCGAACTTTTACTGCCCACGCTGCGGCGTTGAAGGCCCCTCCGCGTCCATCTGCTATAATCCTAGCGTTATGGCCGATGAGACAAAGGCTGCGCGGGGACGCAGCAGGAGAGAGCAATGGGCACGCAGGTTCGCAGGAGCGGCACTACTCTGTGCGGTACTTATCCTGGGGATCTGGTTTGGCTTGGGCCAGCCGCGCTTCTGGCACGCATTCATGCCAGCGCACCCAAGCCTGAATCCTGAGCCAACGCAAAGCGCCAACACAACGAGCGTAATAGCGCCCCTTTCGCCCCTTACTCCCTCTATCTCTGTCTCTATCCCTGAAGCACTCCCTGACGCGCAGCCACTCCCCGTGGCAAATTCAACCTTTACGAGCCGCGAATTGGTGACAACTACCCTGGCGGTTCCCCTGACGGCTTGGCCGAACGGCCCCGCACAGAGCGTGGCGCTTTCGGCAGATGGACGCTGGATCGCCTTCACCGCGCCTCGCTACATTACCGAGTCACTCAGCATCCAACAGGAACGCGGCTACGACGACCTCTATCTGTATGATCGCAGCGAGGGGACATTGACGCGCGTGACGACCGCGCCCGATGGCGCACCAAGCAACGGCTGGGTGGGGATGCCGGCGATGGTGCCCGATGGTCGCTATCTGGCCTTTTATGCCTGGGCTTCCAACCTCGTTCCAGGAGATACCAACGCCGTACAAGACCTCTTTTTTTATGACCGGCAAGCGGCGACGATCAGCCGTCTCTCCGTGGGGGCGGATGGGGCGCAGGCCAATGACCGCTCTGGCGACAGCAGCAACCGCACGCGCCCGGCCCTCTCCGCCGATGGCCGTTTTGTGGCCTTTCACTCGGCAGCCAGCAATCTCACGCCCAACGACAACAACGGGCGCGTCGATGTTTTCTTGCATGATCGCCAAACGACAACCACGATCCTGATGTCGCATGGCCCGGATGGCAGTGGTGCGAATGGCGATAGCGGCTATCCGGCGCTGAGTGCGGATGCGCGCTATCTGCTCTTTCAGTCGCGCGCCACCAATTTGGATCCCACGGTTCCCTCTCTGCAAGGGCCAGGGGCGTATCAGATCTATCTGTATGACCGGACGCTGGGCAGCACGCAGTTGATCTCGCGCGGGCCGGATGGACGCCCAGGCGATGCCGACAGCAGTACGCCCGCGATCTCTGGTGATGGGCGTTACGTGGTCTATGCCTCAAGCGCCACCAATCTGGTTGCCGGTGACAGCAACCAGGTGTCCGATATTTTCCTCTATGACCATGACACGGGAGAGACGCGGCGCGTTTCGGTGGCGTCGGCAGGCACGCAGGCGAACCGCGCCGCCTGGGCTCCGGTGATTACCCTGGATGGGCGCTACATCCTCTTTGGCGCAGAGGCAAGTAATCTGGTCAACGGCGATGGCAACAACGCCGCCGATCTCTTTCTGCACGACCAACTGGCGCGTCACACCAGCCGCGTTTCTGTGGCAGTGCAGGGAGCGTGGACAGGGCAAGAGGCCAATGGCCCTACGCAAGGCCCTGCGGCGATCATTCCAGGCGGGCGGCTCATCGCTTTTATCTCGCAAGCAACCAATCTGGTGGATGCCGGAGCCGGCGAGATAAAGGGTGTGCCGGGGTTGTATCTTCATGAACGGAGCGACGCGCCCACCTTTACGCTCTCTGGGCAAGTCGTGGAGAATGATGGTGCGCCGGTGGCAAATGTTGTGGTGGCGGCAGGCCCGCATCGCACCACCACCGCTGCGGATGGGCGTTTTCACCTCACGACATTGGTAGGCGGCACGTATACGCTTGCCGTCGCCAAAACAGGCTATACCTTCTCGCCGCCACGCCGCACCATCAGCCTCCTGCGCGATCTCGACAGCCAGGATTTCCTGGCCTTTGCCGGGGGTGGGCCTGATGCGTTTCTGGATTTACCCCTCTTTTATGATGGGACGGCGACCACGCTGTTGGGGCTGCTGCGCGATACGGATGAGGGGGGATGGATCGATGCCTGGTTCGACCATGACTCACCCGACTATCGCCAAAATGGGAGTATGCTGCTGTGGGATGGTCGGCTGCGCAACCAGGGAGCCTACAACGATGCATTGGGCTGTTATGAACGCCGCTGCTATGAAGGGCACGATGGCATCGATTTTCCCTATCGCGACCCTGACCCCAGCACGCCCAACATCTTTGAGCCTCTCCTTGTGCGGCCCGCAGCGGCAGGGCAAGTGGCCGCAGTGGTGCGTGGCTGTGAAGCTGATGCTCAGGCAGCCAATCAAGCGACTAGTCAAGAGAGCAACCCAACAGACGAGCCAGGGAGCGCCCGAAAGTGCAACGGGGGCTATGGCAATGAGGTGATCCTCTTTCATGAGAATAGCACCGGCAATGGCTACTTCACCCGTTACAGCCATCTGGCAACGGTGACGGTGGAGGAAGGGGCGCAGTGGCTAACGCCGGAATTGGTGTTAGGAGAGATGGGCAGCACAGGGAACAGCCAGGGCACACATCTCCACTTTGGCGTACACCAGGACAACGGCAACGGCAAGTGGGATGGCGAGAAGGTCGATCTGCCGGTCGATCCCTTTGGCTGGGAAGGCTCGGAGCCGGACCCCTGGGCAGCGACTGAGGGCGCGCCGGTCAGCCGCTGGCTTTGGCGCTTTAATCCCACTACCGAAGCAATTCTGCTGGGCAGCCAGGGGGCCACGCTGCGCGATGGCGTGGGCAGCGTGACAGCGCGCATCCCTGCGGGGGCGCTGGCGGGCCAAGTGCGTGTGGAGTTGGTCACAGGAGCCGCGGTGGCCCCGCCCGCCTCATCACAACGCAGCCTGGGGCGCGCCTTCCGGCTGCAAGTGCTGGATTGGCTGCAAGGGGGCAGCGCGCCCAATACCGCAGCGGCGCGACCTGTGGAACTGAGCGTCGGTTTTGCCGGCGCGGTGACGCGCCATCTCGACCTGGATCAACTGCTGCTCTATCAATGGCGCGAGGGCGCGGGCTGGTCGCCACTGCCGACCGTTATCCAAGCGGAAGCGCAGGCTGTGATCGCGGCGAGCAACCAATTTGGCGATTTTGACCTGCAAGCGCCGCTGCTTTGCCCTGCGGATGTACTGGAACCGGATGACAGCTTTGATGCAGCGACCTTTGCCACCGGCACAACCACCACTTGGGAGCGGCTCTTTGACGTGGCGGAAGATGAGGATTGGTTTCAGGTTGAAGCTGTGGCGGGCGCAAGCTATGAAGTTGCGCTGGAATCGCTCGCTCCTGGCGTTGATTTTGTCGTGGAACTCTATGACCGCGACGGGCTGACCCGGATCAACAGTCGCCGCGGCTCTGGTACATTGAGTTGGTCTGCAACAGAGGCAGGCAGCTATTTTGTGCATGTTGCGCCTGCCGAGGGGAGCAGCGTGGGCTGCGAGGCGGGCTATCGGGTGAGGATTTCGGGGGCTGGCTAACGTGGGTTAGCTGCGCTCGAAACTCTGACGGCGACCTCTCTCGCTTGCTTTCGTAAGCGGCACAAGTCGTGTAAAATGCGTGCCGTAGAAAACGCATACTTAGTTCACCCCTATCTATTCTCAGATTACTCCATCTTTACATTGACTTGATTCGAATCCGCGCAGTGACGCTCCACGCGGTTCACACACAGTAGGCCGGAAGGTATCAGGTCAAATCATATCCATAGAACCCAGATAGATTACGGAGCATGTTGCGATGTCGCTAGAGTGGCCCATCATTGACCGTTGGCTCATGGGTGAGGCGTGGGTAAATTCGCGCCTGGCCCAACATATCCTGCATTTGTGCGACGTGATCGGCCCGCGCTGGGCTTCATCCCCCGCCGAGGCCCAGACTGTTGCCTATATTAACGAGCAGATGCGTGCTGCCGGGTTGGTCAACGTGGCGGCAGAGGAGTATATGCTGCATACGTGGAAGCTTGAGAACCATCAGGCGACTGTTGTGGAGGATGGCAGCCGCATCGCCATCCTCCCCTTTAACCGCTGCCCTGCTTGCGATGTAACGGGGCCACTTGTCGATGTGGGCTTTGGCACGCCCCACTGGCTAGAGGATGCTGCGAAAAAACTGCCGGGGGCGATTGCGGTGGTGAATTTAGGTTTGGAGCCTTTCTCGCCGCCTGTGCCGATGGCCTATCGCCTGCGCGCCCTAGCTGACGCGGGGGCTATCGCCGCGGTGGTAGTGGATCGCAAGGAGGGCGGGCGCGTTGAGTATCACAGCGCGGGCGATTGGCGCGACCCAGGCCCCGATGTTCACCCGCTGCCCACGGTGGCAGTGACGCGTGAGGAGGGGATCCGGTTGCGCAAGCTGGCAGCGCAAGGCAAACATCTGCATATCACGGTCAGCGCCGAGTTCTATGACGCGCCGGCGCACAACACGAGCGCGGAGCTGGTGGGGAGCGCATGGCCTGAGCAGCATATCATCCTGGGAGGTCATCACGACACTGTCTTTGGCACGCCCGGTGGCAACGACAACGCATCGGGAACGAGCGTGGTCATGGAGACGGCGCGCGTGCTGGCGCAGTTACAAGCGGAGATGGGCATCCGGCCCGGCTGCACCTTGCGCTTTGTCACCTTTAGCGCTGAGGAGCAAACGCTGCAAGGAGCTGCGGCCTATGTGGCACAACATTATGGCGCTAGCGGTGACAGCCCAGAAAGCAAGCCCAGGTTGGTGATCAACCTTGACGAGTTGAGTGCAGGCTCGATCAAAGGGCTGGTGTTGGGCTTTCCCCACCTACGCAAGTTGGTGCAGCGCCAATTCGACAGCATGGGCGATGGGCTGCAATGCCATGTGATGGCGCAGCTCGACGCCTCCTCTGACCATTTTCCCTTCTTGGTTGCGGGCATTGACGCCAGCCATCTCTGGCGCTGGCGCTTTGTCGGTCGCCATGCCGACGCTGACTTCCACCATGAACCAGGGGATACCACCGACAAGGTAAACGTGCGCGAACTCAAGGAGTATGTGGGGCAGTTGGCGCGCCTCTTGCTGCGCCTCTCCTTTATAGCCCCCGACGAGTGGCCCGCCAACCCTGTGACCGTGGCAGCGGTCAAGGAACGATTGGAAGCCGAACGCGGGCAGGTCATCCGGGTCTTTTAGCAAGAGAGCAAAGGATAGCA
This sequence comes from Caldilineaceae bacterium, assembly GCA_020846635.1. Taxonomy (GTDB): domain Bacteria; phylum Chloroflexota; class Anaerolineae; order Caldilineales; family Caldilineaceae; genus QEUY01. The sequence goes on along the minus strand of JADLDO010000028.1, from coordinate 924,645 downwards.
AGAAAGTGAAGGACAAAAGTCTATGAGCATCTACGATACCCTGAACGTTCGCACCATTATTAACTGCACCGGAACCTTTACGCGCCTGGGTGGCACGCTGATGGCCCCGGAAGTCACAGCGGCGATGGTCGAAGCCTCCAAGCATTTTGTCTCTTTGGAAGAACTCCAGTTCGCCGCGGGCAAATTTATTGCGGAGGTGACAGGAGCCGAAGCAGGCTATGTCACTTCGGGCGCGCAGGCAGGGCTGGTACTGTCAATCGCGGCGTGTATCACCGGACTCGACCCGGTGAAGATGGATCGCTTGCCCAACACGGAGGGATGGCCCAACCAGGTAATCATGGCGCGCGTGCATCGCAACAGCTATGATCATGCAGTGGAGGCCGCGGGTGGGCGCATTGTCGAGGTGGGTACGGCTGAGGAGGTGACTCCCGGCGACTATGCCGCGGCCATTACCGCTCAGACAGTCGCCATCCTCTTTTTGCCCTGGAATCGCGGGGGCATCTCGCTCGCCGAGGTGGTCGCGGTCGCCCGTGACCACCAGCTTCCTGTCGTTGTGGATGGCGCAGGGCGGCTGGATGAGCCAAGCAACCTGCAAAACTTTATCCGTGAAGGAGCAGACTTAGCTGTCTTTAGCGGCGGCAAGTTTATCCGTGGGCCGCAAGCGTCTGGCTTTGTGGCAGGGCGCAAGCGTCTGATCTCGGCGATTGCCTGGCAGCACTTGGATATGGATGTGACACCGGCTGTCTGGAACGTGCCGCGCGCGCTGTTGGATGTGGAGTCGATGCCTTTTGTGCCACGCCAGGGGATTGGCCGCGGCTATAAGGCGGGCAAGGAGGAGATCATGGGGTTGGTGACAGCGCTGCGTCTTTTTCTGCAACGTGACCACGCCGCAGAGCGGGCGACCTGTGCGCGGCGTCTGCAAATCCTGGTGGATCAGGTGCAGGGGACGCCCCACCTAATGCCGGAGTTTGTGGCGTCGGGGCCATTTCATCGCGGCTTGCCCATTGCCCGTATTCGTGTGGATGAAACAGGGCTGGGGATGGATGCCTACGCGTTTGCGCGCGCTCTGATCGAGGGTTCGCCTTCGATTCACCCATTAGAGCGCGAACTGGCACAGGGGGCGATTCTCATCAACCCCTTTGGGCTGGTAGAAGGGGATGCCGAACGAATCGCGACGCGCTGTCGCGAGATCGTCCGTGAACAGCAAGCGCAGATCACCACCGCCCAGGGCTAAAGCCGCTGCGCTACAGAACAACGCCCCCTAAACGGGGCTTGAACAGCTTCGTGAATACCACCCTCCCGGAAGCTGGGGAGCCCTCTGGGCCGCTTCCGGGAGAGTTAATGCCGGGAGGATTCTACTGCCATCCCCTGTGCTCGGCTCGCGTCGCATAGGGGATGGTCAATCGTTATTCTGCGCCGGTGGGATAGTCGGTTGGTAGGGCCTCGGAGATAGAGACTTCGCCCAAGCCGCACTCTGCATGCGCCCAGCCGCTGGATTGATCATAGACAATGTTGTCATCCGCGGTCAGGCTGACGCCGCCAGGGACATAGTCCAGCCCCAGGGCATCGCGTACTTTCCAGGCGATGATATGGTCGGTGCAGGAGGTATCACCGCTGACGCCGACTGCGCCCAGCAAGCTGCCATCCTCGGCATAGAGGGCAAGTCCACCGCCAAAGACATTGACGCCGCCGATGCGTTGGCCGATCATGGGATCGTCCTCTTGACCATAGGCTGTGGCATCGCCGCCATAGGCTACGGCGGTATCCACCGGGTTGCTCTCTTGCAGGCCAAAGAGGCTGCCACCGGGTTGTACTGCGGTAAAGAGGTTAGCCGTGGAAAGGGCTAGATCGGGCAAGCTGAACGCATTGGCTGTGTTGGCCTTTTGTGCCGAGATGACACGGCTGCCGGGCCATTGGTCGCCGCGGTCTTCGCCGCTGAAAGTCACGGCACAAACTTCACCGTCGCGATTGACAAGGGTGGCCCACATATTCAAGCCAAAGCCGCCGCTATCTGCCGCGGAAACAACATCAACCAGCGCCGCGGTCAGGTCAGCATGGCTGGGAAGTTCGTCACACGCTGCGCCCGCCATATCGCCTGTGGCATCTGCGCCTTCTGCTCCGCTTTCTTCTGCGGCTGCTTGCTCTGTTTCTTCCCCTTCTGCCACTGCGATACCCTCAAATACTAAGACTTGACCGCTGCCAGGTGCGCCTAAGCCGTTGGTTGTCACAAAAACATCACCCTCGGCGTTGAAGTCCAGCGATGTGGCAAAAGGCAAGCCTTCTACGACCACGTCAAACGCATCGCCACCGTTGATGCGGACGACAGAACCGGAGTTGGGTGTTGGCCCTTGATCTGTAAAGACGCCAAATTGAATACCATAGAGTTCGCCATCCGGCCCCCAACGCAGATCGTTGAGCATTGTCAATCCTGTGGCATAGTCGCTGACTGTGCCATCGGCAGCGACCATCTTCACGCCCGACGAGCCGGGAATAAAGGGAGCTCCCGACAGATAGGAGACATAGGCGTTGCCTTCGTCGTCAAAGACAATCGCAGTGGGTACGGGATCAGCCAGCAGTTCGCCCCCGCGGGTGTCGCTGGGAAAGACACCAGGCAGCGGGTCTAGCACAGCAAATACTGTAATCTCGCCCGTCTCCGGGTCAATGCGCAGCACGTCATTTGCGCCCGCGTCGGCCACATAGAGCGCGCCATCCGGGCCAGGTGTGATGCCATAGGGATGCGAATCGAAGAGTGTTGTGCCATCGGGGTTGTTCGCACGCTCAAAGTCCCAGGTGCTGGCAACGGTGGTCGCTGTGCTATCCTCACCAATCGCTGTGACCACGGCAAAATCGGGGATACCTTCATCATCAGCATCTGAACTGTATTGGCCGACGGTGGCATAGAGGACGCCATCGAGAATTGCCAAGCGTCCACCGCCGATCCCTTCCTGGCCCACTAACAGAGAGGGAAGGGCAGCAACATCCTCCTGGGTGCCATCTTCCAACACACGAATCACACGGGCGGATGCTCCAAGGAGCGCAGTGGTGTCTGTCATCGCTTGGGTATCGAAGATGGCAATCTCTTCCTCGCCACCAAGCCCGCTCTCAATCACCAAAATGCTGCCATCCTCATCCACCAAAATGCCCTGGGGCGCGTTAAAACCATCAGCCAGGACACCGTCCATCGCAGCGTCCGGCGCGTTTTGAGCGCTGACCGGGGCAATGATGCTTATCAGCATCATTGCCACCAACAGCAAGATAGTACTCAGTTTGACTTTCTTCAAAATCATTTTTCTGTTCCTTATCTTGTGATAGCAGTATGGAGGAAAACGCGCAGACCCGCACTGCCGGCGGGTTACACGGCAGCTATATAGTGTAACACGTTTTCTCTCCAAGACGCCCACCAGCACGAAAAAAGATCACAAAGGAGTTTTTACGCACCGTTCGTCTCATCTGTGGCATTACTGGCTCTTGTTCGAAAGCTGTAGAGCAGCAGGAGCGCTACACCGGTCATGAGGGCCATGTCAGCGACGTTAAAGATACCAGTCCGAAGATTGCCGATGCCGATGTGCATAAAGTCAATGACACGCCCATCGTTTGTCAGCCGGTCGATCAGGTTGCCAAGCCCACCTCCCAAAAACAAAGCCAGGGCGACCAGAACCGTTGCCGGAGCGTTGAGCGATTCACGCAGTGCAAAAAGCAATATTCCACTCAGGACCACCGCAACCGTTACAGTAAAAACCCAATGCTGTGCCGTTCCGGGCAAGCCTGCGCCCAGGCTTAGAAAGGCCCCGGAATTCTCGGCATATTGGAGCCGGACGATGCCATTGAGAAAGGATAAGGGCTCTGAGGGGGCGAGGTGGGTCTGCGCCATTGATTTTGTCGCTTGATCGCAGCCAATTGTGGAGAAAAGTACGGCAAGCAAGAGTGTGACTCGTTTTAGTTTGTTCATTTCTTTATGCCCTATAGCTGGTCTGTCGAGACAAACAAAGAGATCCCCTAAAGTTGGAGCAGGATCTCAGCAACGGCGATGGCGTGCTGCCAGCCGTCGCCGTGGTCTTCTACGCTCCAGGCGGCGGAGAGGACGGCGTGGGCAAAGGCACACATACGCAGACGTTCGCGATCCAATTGCAAGCATTCGGCCAGAATCGCCAGCCGCCGCGCCTGCACCTGGGCGAGATTGGGGACTTGGGAGAGTTCCGGCCAGGGGTTGAGCAGCAGAGGCCCCACCTCATAGGCAGGCTCACCGGCGACGCCCTTGGGGTCAATGGCAAGGTAGGGAGCGCACGCTGCCGCCAAGATGTTGCCATGATGGAGATCGCCGTGGAGCAGCACAGGCGACGGGGCAGTTGCCAGCAGGGCGCGGTAAGTCTCTTCGGCACGCTCGACGAGATGGGCGGGCAGCGGGCCTGTGCCGCCATGATTGTCAGCGCGCAGCCGCGGCAAGCCTTTGGCCCACTTTGCCACCGTCGGGAAGTTGTGATCAGGCGGGAGGGGCCGCCATAGTTTGTACATCACCTCAGCAGCAATGCGCGTGGCTTGTTCGTCATCGGGCATCTCAAGCAGCGGCGTGCCGGGGAGGACACGCTCCATGATCATGATGCCCGCCGCAGCGTCGGCCTCGAGCAGTTCCACGCAGCCTTCCACGCCATAGTGGCGCAGCGCATCAATTTCGCTTTGAAACTCATCATTGGGTGGGCTGAGTTTGAGAACGACGGGTGTGCCGTCGCGCCGGGTCGCCGCGCAGACATAATTATAGGAAAGGGCGAAGGGGGCGCCCAGCGTTAGGTCATAGCGCGCGGCGATTGTGGCAAGGCGTTGTGGGAAAGAATCGAGCCACGCCGCGCCTTCGTCGCCGTGTATGTCGAGGATGGTCTTGACGAACGCTGCGGGCAACTCGGTCATAGCGCAGATGAAAAAGTAGTGTGATGAAAGGTGATGTGATTAGGCGTTGAAGATCAAGGGCTGGTCGGTGAAGCGGAGGACAATATCTTCGGCGCTTTCGATAGGGCGTTCTTCCGGCACAAAATGGCCCGTGTAGGCATAGACCTTGAGCAGTGCATCGGGCAGTGTGGCACGCAGGCGCTCACCGACATGGACAGCCACAAATGGGTCTTCATCTCCCCACAGCAACAGCGTCGGACAACTGATCTGGGGCAGCATTGCCTCAATCTCGGCATGGGCGGCTTGCCCGTTCGCCAAGCTGCGCTGTAGTACCTGGCGGGTCAGTTTGATACTGCCGCCGCTGAGATGGCGGCGAAATTCACCCCAACGCGCCTCGTCCTTGTTCTGCGTCGCCGATTCATAGAACATGCGCAAGCCAAGACGGTTGCCTGCCATACTCCAGGAATAGAGGCGATTGAGTCCTGGCATATGGGCGAGCCTCATCGACAACGGGAAGCGTGTATCCGTAAAGAGATTGGCGGCGGAAAGGACAAGCCCACGCACTTTGATCTCTGGATAAAGGCGCATGAGCATCACCGCAACGGCAGCGCCAAAGTCATGCCCGCCCAGATAACAACTGCTAATTTGCAGATAGTTCAACAGGTCGCGTACGGCTTTGGCCTGTTCCTCCACATAGAAATCCTCAGCAGGTGCATCAGAAGCACCAAAGCCCATGAGATCGGGGATGATGACGCGGAAGCGGCTGGCAACCTTGATGCCAACCTTTTGCCATGATTGCGAAGAACCGGGGACGCCATGCAGCAGCAGCAGTGGCTCGCCGTCGCCCCCCATTAAGAAACTCAGACCGGCTCCGCGCCGCCGGTGTAAGCGCTCGTCCATCGTCTCTCCACCCCGCGCCCTTGCCCAGGCGAATGTTTATCTGCGGCATTCTACCACAGCCGGTGCCTTTTATTGGGTTACGCTTCAGGGCTTGTGCTTGGGGATATACTCAACGCCCGGAATGGCAGCAAAATGGGCGTCCTGTGTCCAAAGGGTGGCTCTGTAGAGGTTAGTCGTTGTCAGAATGATACTATCAGCAAGTGAAAGCCTAAATTGCAGTGAGTTTTCTACTGCTGCCACGGCAGGATAGGCATCAACGGCTATGACATGCGCATGTAACAATAGACTAATGTTCCAAGTAGGTCTCACATCGTTACCATAAAGTAACAGCCGCTTATAAACTTCATAGATCGTAATGGTTGGAACAACAAGTCGCTCGGCATCTTGAATAGCAGGGGCAAAGAAATCAGCATTTGCCCCGCCAGCAAAATATTCTAGCCAACCAGAAGAATCAACTACATTCATACGCGCTCTTCGTCGTCTTCACGATCAATCGTGGTATCCAGCCCTGGCATCGATCCACGCGCTTCTTCGGCTGAGACTAATGGGATTAATCGAATGGAACCTTGAAAAGCCAAAGCTACAAATTTTTGTCCAGGCTTAAACCCTAGTCCTGCAAGGACAGATGCAGGAACAACAAGCTCTTGCTCAGGTGACATCTCAAGTGTTGGTGTCTGCTCTGAAGGCGCTGCATTCGCCATAAATCCTCCTTAAATAATTCCCTGATTCATCAGCTAGCAAGATGGTTTGAGCGCTGCCCAATCATTCTCCGCCACAGACTCACTAAGGTCTATATATTTCAGCACTGCACCTTCCACTAGCGACCGGACAGAGGATTGGGACGAGTGGCCCTGTGGCTGCACAGTTACTTCCACTTCCTCGCCAGGGGGAAAGGGAAGATCGTCAATATGCAGTGAACCATCAGGTCGAAACGATTGCCTTCACATGGACAGTTTCCATTGGTTACCCCCTCTCGCGTCCTTCAATCCTCCAGATTTGGGCTGAGCCAGCGGGCGGCTTCGTCCACGGTCATGTCTTTGCGCGCGGCGTAGTCTTCGAGTTGATCGCGGGCAATCTTGCCGAGCGAGAAGTAGGTGGCTTCGGGATGGGCAAAGTAGAAGCCGCTCACCGCCGCGGTCGGCACCATTGCACAATGGTCGGTCAGGTGCAGGTCGATGGCTTCGGCTACATTCATCACGTCAAAGATCACGCGCTTGGAAGTATGCTCCGGGCAAGCGGGATAGCCGGGGGCGGGCCGGATGCCGCGGTACTTCTCCTTGATCAGCTCCTCGTTGGTCAAATCCTCGTCGGGCGCATAGCCCCACAGATGCTTGCGTACCTCTTCGTGCATATGCTCGGCCAACGCCTCGGCCAGCCGGTCGGCCAATGCCTTTGCCGTGATGGCGCTGTAGTCGTCCTGATCGGCCTGGTAGTGCGCGACCAGTTCATCCGTACCAATGCCTGCGGTAACGGCAAAGAGCCCCATGTAATCGGCGACGCCACTTTCCACCGGCGCGACAAAGTCGGAGAGCGCATAGAAGGGGCGATTACCGCCGCGGTCGAACTGCTGGCGCAGCATAGGCAGAACGGCTAACCGTTCGCTGCGATTCTCGTCTTTCCACAAAACCAGGTCATCGCCATCGGCATTGGCAGGAAAGAGGCCGATGACGGCGCGGGCCTTCAATTTGCCGTCCCGAATGATCTCCGCCAACATCGCTTGCGCGTCATCAAAGAGCCGGCGCGCCTCTGGCCCCTTGATGGGGTCACTGAGGATGGCAGGAAAGGCCCCCCGCATCTCCCAGGCGTGGAAGAAGGGGCCCCAGTCGATCTTCTCCGCCAACGTGCCCAGCGGAACCTCGTCGTAGACATGAATCCCCAACTCTTTGGGGCGCACAATATCGACCTGAGGCCAATCGCTTTGGAAGCGGCGCGCGCGTGCTGTGGCGAGATCCACTAGATTACGCCCGGCCTGGTTGCCGCGGTGATGCTCGCGCAACTTGGCATACTCGGCTTTGATACCGGCGGTAAATTCGGCGCGTGTCTCCGGGTTGACCAGCTTTTCGACCACACCCACACTGCGCGAGGCATCCTGCACATGCACCACCGGCCCGGCATAGGCAGGGTCGATCTTGACGGCGGAGTGGATGCGTGAGGTGGTGGCGCCGCCGACCAACAGCGGCTTGTCAAAGCCCAGGCGCGTCATCTCCTTGGCGACATGCACCATTTCATCCAGCGAGGGGGTGATCAGCCCGCTGATGCCGATGATATCGGCGTTGAGATCGATGGCGCTCTGCAAAATCTTCTCTGCCGGAACCATGACCCCCAGATCGACAATTTCATAGTTGTTACAGGCAAGCACAACCCCGACGATGTTCTTGCCAATGTCGTGGACATCGCCCTTGACGGTTGCCATGACGATCTTGCCTGCGGCCTTGCCATTGGTACCGTTGGCTAGCTTGGAGGCTTCGATATAGGGCAGCAGGTAGGCCACGGCTTTTTTCATCACGCGCGCGCTCTTGACCACTTGGGGCAGGAACATCTTGCCCTCGCCAAAGAGGTCGCCGACGATGTTCATGCCGTCCATCAACGGCCCTTCGATGACGTGAATCGGCTCGTCGGCCTGTTGGCGCGCCTCCTCGGTATCAACCTCGATATAGTCGGTGATGCCACGCACTAGGGCGTGGGCAAGCCGATCCTTGACCGGCTGGTCGCGCCAAGCGAGATCTTCGACCTTCTTCTTGCCGCCTCCCTTGACCGTCTCGGCATAGGTCACCAACCGTTCGGTGGCGTCGGCGCGGCGATTAAAGATCACATCTTCGACATACTCCAGCAGATCGGCGGGAATGTCCGTATAGAGCGGCAGCGCGCCCGCATTGACGATGCCCATGTCCATCCCGGCTTGGATGGCATGGTAGAGAAAGGCCGAGTGCATGGCTTCACGCACAGCGTTGTTGCCGCGGAAGGAGAAGGAGAGATTGCTGATGCCGCCGCTGATCCGAGCGCCGGGCAGCGTGGCTTTGATGCGGCGCGTTGCCTCGATAAAGTTGACAGCGTAATTGCTGTGTTCTTCGATGCCGGTGGCAATCGCCAACACGTTGGGGTCAAAGACAATGTCGCTGGGCGCAAAGCCCACTTCTTCGGTGAGGATGCGATAGGCGCGGGTGCAGATTTCCACCTTGCGCTCTACGGTATCCGCCTGGCCCTGCTCGTCAAAGGCCATAACGATGACCGCTGCGCCATAGCGTTGGACGGTGCGGGCCTGCGCCTTGAAGGCCGCTTCACCCTCTTTGAGGCTGATGGAATTGACCACGGCCTTGCCCTGGACACATTTCAGACCCGCTTCGATGATGGAAAACTTGGAGGAGTCAATCACCACCGGCACACGCGCAATATCCGGCTCGGTGCCGATGAGGTTGAGGAAGCGCACCATCGCCACTTCGCCATCCAACATGCCCTCGTCAAAGTTGACATCGATCATCTGCGCGCCGCTCTCCACCTGCTGGCGCGCCACGCGTACTGCCTCCTCATAGTCACCCGCCATGATCAGCTTGCGGAAGGCGGAGGAGCCGGTGACATTGGTGCGCTCGCCGATGTTGATGAAATTGGTAACAGGCGTGACCACCAGGGGTTCCAGACCGCTGTAGGCGGATTGCAGCGTTGGCTCCGGCACAGTGCGCGGCGTTACGCCCTGGATGACTTCGGCGATAGCGCGGATATGGTCCGGGGTGGTGCCACAGCAGCCGCCGACGATGTTGACAAAGCCGTTTTGGGCAAAGTCCGCCATGTAGGCGGCAATCTCCTCTGGCGTTTGGTCATAGCCGCCAAACTCATTGGGCAGCCCGGCATTGGGATAGCAGCTCACACGCGTGTCGGCAACGTTTGCCATGACTTCAAGAAAGGGGCGGATTTCGTGCGCGCCGAGCGAACAGTTCAGACCGACGCTAAAGGGGCGCGCATGTTTGACCGAAACCCAGAAGGCTTCGGTGGTTTGACCCGAAAGGCCGCGGCCACTGAGATCGACAATCGTGCCGGAGATCATCAAGGGTACTTCTTCGCCACGTTCCTCAAAGAGCTCTTGAATGGCGGCGATGGCGGCCTTGCCGTTGAGCGTATCAAAGATCGTCTCGACCAAGAGAAGATCCACGCCACCCTCAAGCAAAGCGCGTGCCTGTTCGGCATAGGTCGCCTTAAGTTCGTCAAAATCAATGCTGCGCGCGCCGGGGTCGTTGACATCGGGCGAAAGCGAAGCCGTCTTATTGGTCGGGCCGACTGCGCCTGCCACAAAGCGTGGTTTTGCGGGCGTTTGCGCGTTGAATTCGTCTGCCACCCGCCGCGCAATCTGCGCCGCCGCCAGGTTGATCTCATAGGCCAAGTCGGACATGCCATAGTCGGCAAGCGAAACCGCGTTGGCGTTGAAGGTGTTCGTCTCAATAATATCGGAACCCGCCTCAAGATAGTCGCGGTGAATCTCCTCGACCACATGGGGCTGCGTCAGGTTAAGCAGTTCATTGTTACCCTGGAGGTTGCTCGGCCAATCGCGGAAGCGTTCGCCGCGGAAGCTCTCCTCGGTTAGTTGGTATCGTTGGATCACGGTCCCCATTGCGCCATCCAACAAAAGGATGCGATCTTGGGCAAGTGTACGGATGTCTACCGCTGTGCGTGTCATAGGCTCTTTTCTCCTCGTTATACGATAGGAAGATTATAACCGATGAAAGCGATTTTATCAGTATCTTTTGCCCCTCACTCGCTCCATCACTTACTTCACCACTCACGCTATCACTCACTTCAATAGTCCAGCCGGCTTCATTCTCATTTTTCCACTCTGGCTATATCTATGCTATCCTGCCCTTCACAACTGAATAGGCTTTGGTTTAGGTGCGCCCATGCTCGGAAGCAGGGTGCATAAAGGGGGAAGCCGGTGATGTTGGCTGCAAGTTTGCAGCTAGACCAGTCCGGCGCTGTCCCGCAGCGGTAGGTCATGGGTTGTTTCTCAGCCCGCGACAAGTCCGATTACCCGCCTGAACTTTGAGCTTGTGCACCACCTTCGTGGAAAAAGGGGGCCAAGTGTTCAGGATGATTCTCCTGTACCTTGCCCGCCATTTGGCGGGTTTTTTGTTGAGCAGCTCCCTTTTCCCACCCATTTCACTGTTATTTCAATATTTCAGATTGTTTCAGGTAAGGATTAGGAAGCATGCAAGCAAATCAAGAACGTCCTCTGTTGGTTTCCCCTGCTTTTGGCACACGTTGGCTCAAGCGCATTGGCAGCAGCGCGGCATTCGCCAGCCTGCTTTTGGCCGCGCTTTGGCTCACCTTGCCCAACCAGGCAGCGCCACACGCCAATGCCCAAACGACCAATGAGGCGACGGTCATTGTGCAGTTCGATGGCCAGGCGCGCGTGGTGCGCGGCGTTGAGTTTACGACACCAATCTCCGGCCTCACGGCGCTGCAATGGAGCGGCTTGCGCGTGGTCTACAGCGACACCAGCTTTGGCCCGGCGGTCTGCGCCATCGAGGGCGTGGGCTGTCCAGCCACCGACTGTTTCTGCAATAACGACAAGTATTGGGGCTACAGCTATTGGGATGGCGCAAGCTGGCAGAGCTATGCGGTCGGTGCAGGCACTTCGGTGATCAGCCAGAGTGGCAGCATTGAGGGGTGGCGCTGGGGTTCCTTTGGCGATCCGGTTGTAGAGGTTTCGCCCACATTAGCAGCAGACGCGGCGCTCACTTGGCTGCATGGGCGGCAGGTGAGCACGGACGGGGGCTTTGGCGGCGCGGGTGCATCTGTGGAAGCGATGCTGGCGCTGGGGGCGAACCATGAAAGCGCGGCAGAACGGCGTCCGGCTTCGACGAGCCCGTCACTGGCAAGCTATTTCACCTTGAATGGCGCGGCCTATACGCAAGCCGCCGCAGGGGCCGCGGGCAAGAGCGCCGTAGCCATCAGCGCGGCGGATGTCTGCTTGCCTACGGGTGCGCTGACACCGCAAGCCTATTACAGTCCCACCTTGAGCGCGTACACAGAGCAGGTTGGCCCCAATAGTTGGGCGATCCTGGGCGCAATCGCCGTGAGCGAAAGTGTACCGAGCGATGTGATTGCGACGTTGCGTGACAATGCATTGGTGGAGGGCGGCTGGGAATGGGCGCCGGGTTGGGGTGCAGACACCAACTCGACGGCGTTGGCAATTCAGGCATTGGTGGCCGCGGGTGAGCCGGTTTCTGCCTCCAGCATCATCAGCGGTCTGGGCTTTTTGGCGAGCGCACAAAACGAGGATGGCGGCTTTGCCTATGCGCCGGGGCCAGCCGCCACCAGCGACGCCAATTCGACTGCCTATGTCGTGCAAGCCCTCATCACCGCGGGACAAGACCCAAGCGGCTCTTCCTGGACGATCAGCAACACCAACCCCATCAGCTATCTACTTGCCCTGCAACTGCCCGACGGCAGCTTTGAATGGCAAGCGGGGACGGGGAGCAGCCAGCTCGCCACGACACAGGTGATCCCGGCGCTCTTGGGCCAGGCCTATCCGGTGCGGCAGCAGGAGATCGCCGCGTGCCCTGTGGTGCATCTTCCCAGCTTGGGCAAATAACCGATGAAGATGGACAGTTCAAGTGGTCGCGCGCGCTCGCGCGGGCTATCCCTTCTGTTCAGTGTTGTGGGACAGGTACGCGCTTACCTGTCCTGCGCCCTCATCCTGGCGCTTGTGGGTGGTTGGCTGCTCTCGCTTGCCCCGCCTGCCCATGCCCAGGGGCCAAACCAGGTGGGGCTGGTGATCCATCATAGTGACGGCAGCACCACGACTCGCTGTGTCGAGTTTAGCGAACCGCAACTGAGCGGCTATGACATCTTGCAGCGTTCGCAGCTAGATTTCTCGGTGGATGCAGGCGGCATGGGCGCGGCTGTCTGTCGCATTGATGGCGAGGGCTGCATGACGCCCCAGGAAGATTGTTTTTGTGGCATGAACCAAAATCCGCCCCTGTACTGGTCCTATTGGCAGGTCATAGAGGGGCAATGGCGCTATGCCAATCTGGGTGCGTCCATGTCGGTGGTGCAGCCGGGAGCCGTGGAAGGCTGGGTATGGGGGCCGGGCAATGTCAACGAGGCTGCGCCACCCCCCGCCTATTCGCTTGAGCAAATCTGCGCGCCCGCCCCAGCGCCGCCGGAGGATACGCCCACAGCCACAGCAACCTTCACGCCGGAGCCAACGCCTACTTTCTCGCCAACGGCAACAGATACGCCGTGGCCCACGAATACACCCACTGAGACGCCCACCGAGACACCGACCGAACTGCCCACGGCGACCCTGACTCCCCCGCCCACCTTTACAGCGACCTATACCCCTTGGCCCACGGATACGCCAACGGGAACACCTACGTGGACGCCTGTGCCTTCTCAAAGCCAGGAGACTGTTCAGGCCGATCCAGTCGAAATGGCTGCGGCTCCCATTGAAACGCCGACCGCGGAGATCGTCGCAATGGCCGCGCAGGCGGAAGCATTGATTCACCATGCGCTGCGGCTGCCCGTGGTGCAGGCTCCTGCACCTGCAACGGCAGTGCTTATGGAAGCAAGCATCGCAGAAGTCGTACCAACAGTGCCGATTGAACCCACCGCTTTGCCTATGCCAACAATGATCATTGAGCCGACCGCACCGCCACCATCCGCTACGCCGGAAATGGTGGCAATGGTCATGACGCAGCCCCCTACCCCTGCGCCGGAGGTCGTCACCGTGGTTGTAACATCGCCGCCCGTGGTGACAACGGTCGTCGCTGAAAACGTGGCAGAAGTGGCGGCGATAGTGCCAACGGTGCTGCCCGCGGTCGCGCATCCAGCATCCGCGCTGGATGCCCAGGTGATGACGCTCTTTGGCGTGGTTGCTGCGGCGGGAATGTTGGTGGCTCTGCCGATGGGGTTGGTAGTCGTGGCGGTGGTGGCCTATTGGATCGGGCGGCGGTTGTAAGATCCGCTTTAGCCTCCGGCGGTGCTGCTGTATACTCATAGACGTTCAGTCTACACGTTCTGTCCGCGGCCATCGATTCGGAGTTACTATGCATCTTCTCGCCCACGGCATCTTGGCGCGGGGCACGCCAGAGAGTGCGCGTGCCATGCTCACCTTTCCCCAAATCGCCATATTGCATGATGGAAGTCTGTTGGCGACCTGTCGCGCCGGCAGCAGTAAAGACAGTGGTGACGAGGGGATCGAATTCTATCGCTCCCACGACAATGGGCAGACCTGGCAAGGGCCGGAACGGCCTTTTCGCGCGCCTGAAATCAAGGGGGCGGGGGGGTCGCTCAAGCTCTGCTACCTGACGCCGCTGGCTCCCGGCCGGCTGTTGGCCGCGGCGATGTGGGTGGATCGCACGACCTATTCTGACCAACCCCTCTTTAACCCGACGACAGAAGGCTGTCTGCCGATGGCGATTTTGCTGGCGGAGTCCAGCGATCAGGGGGCTACCTGGTCGGCGTGGCGGCAAGTGCCCATGCCGGAGGAGATCGGCCCGCCGAGCTTGACCAGCCCGATTCTGCGCTTGGGAGATGGTACGCTGGCGATGAGCATCGAAACGAATAAACAGTACCATGACGGCGCACCGTGGAAACAGCGCGTGATCTTCTTCCATTCGCGCGATGGTGGGCAGAGTTGGGACGCGCCAGTGGTGGCAGGCTTTGACCCCAGCGGGCGCATCTTTAGCTGGGATCAACGCTGTGCGGTCGCACCCGATGGGCGTATCGGCACCTTCTGTTGGACATACGACACACAGACCAGACGCTATCTCAATATCCATCGTCGCATCAGCGACGACCACGGTCAAAGCTGGTCGCCGCCGGAGGAATTGGACTTTGCCGACCAAGCGGCGCATCCTGCTGTGCTGCCCGATGGGCGGGTGGTGCTGGCATGGGTGGATCGCTTTGGCACGCACAGCATCCGCGCGCGGTTGGGGGCTGATATGGCCGCGCCCTTTACCCCCGAAAGCGAAGTGATCCTCTACACCCACGGCGAGCAGGCGGAGCAAGGGGAGGATACCGGCGCGCTCTTGGCGGAGATGGGGCTGTGGAGCTTTGGCCTGCCCTATGCCGAGACATTGCCCGGTGGCGATGTGCTGATTGTGTATTACGCGGGAAGTGCAAAGCAGATGGATATTCGCTGGGCGAGGGTGGGAGTCTAGGCAAAAGTCTAGCTGTAGTACATACTTCAACGGTTGCACACACTATACTGCTGCATACCACCAACTGCCTATTGAATCCTGATGCAGCGCCATCCCTAAGCAGGAGAAAAAGAGCATGACACCAGTCGATCCGGCAATTCTTGAAGGTTTCAAGGAGTTTGACTCAGCCACAATCTTTAATGCGTTGGTGCTAAAGACGGGGCTGCCCAATGAGGAATATACCAACCACACCATTCGCTGCTTGCTGCCGGAATGTGGTTGTGTGATTGGTTATGCGGCCACTTCGGAAGTGACGACGAATGACCCGGACTCGCCCGCGCTGGATTGGTTGGACTACTATGAATATTTGGAGGCAACGCCTGGCCCGCTGGTGGCGGTGATGAAGGATGTAGATTCGCGCCCAGGTCGCGGGGCTAGTTTTGGCGATGGCATGGCAACGCTTCACCAGCGTTTGGGGGTGGTGGGCGGCATTGTCGATGGCACAGTGCGCGACATTGAGGGGATTCGCAAGGTGGGGCTGCCGATGTGGGCATGGGGGACGGTTCCGGGGCATGGCGTCTTTAACCTGACGCGCTTTAATGCCCCTGTCACGGTGGGCGGGGTGCATGTGCATCCCGGTGATCTGATCTTTGCCGATGCCGATGGCTGCGTGCGGATCCCCAGCAACGATGCCGCCGAGATTCTGCAATTGGCGGATGGGGTGCGCGTGCGTGAGGCGGGCATCTTTGCGCTCTACCGGTCGGCTGATTTCACCGTTGCCAAGTTGCGCCAGGCGCGCTAGGGAGATAGAACGACGATGAGCACTTGGTCGTTTACGGATGCAGATCGTGAATTTGTGGCGCGGCATGTTGAGCCTTATTTGCCCGACCGGATCTTTGATGCCCACGCCCATCTCTTTAGCCAGCATCACTTTCCAGAAGGCAGCGTGCCCGCACACTTGGAGGGCGCGCCGGTCGATTTGGGAATTGACGCCTACCGGGAGTATATCGAGTGGCTGCACCCCAACGGGCGCACGAAGGGCGGCTTGTTCTTTGGGCTGGCCTTCCAGGGAGATCGCGCGGCCAACAATGAGTTTGTGGCTGCGGAGGTGCGCCAAGCGCTGGAGGGAGGGTTTGCAGCGCGCGGGCAAATGCTGATTGCGCCCGACATGGACCCGGAGTTTGTGCGCGGCGAGGTCTATCGCCAGGGCTTTGTGGGGCTGAAGCCCTATCATTTGATGGCAAAGACGGATGGCCCGACCTTTCTTGCCCCCATCAAGCATTATTTGCCGGAGGAGCATGTACGCATTGCCCATGAGGAAGGGCTGACGATTACGCTGCATATGGTGCGTGACCGGGCGTTGGCTGACCCGGTGAACCAGGAGACGATTCGCCGTTATTGCACAACCTATCCCAACATGCGCCTGATTCTTGCCCATGCGGCGCGCGGGTTTAACCCGTGGCATACGATTGAGGGCATCCACAGCCTGGAAGGGTTGGAGAATGTCTGGTGTGACACGTCGGCTGTGACCGAGGCAGGAGGGTTTGAGGCGATTGTGGAGACGTTGGGGCATGAGCGTCTGCTCTATGGCACAGATTTTCATGTGAGCCACATGCGCGGGCGCTGTGTTGCGATTGGCGATTCGTTCCACTGGCTCTATGCGGACGAGATGAATTTAGGCGAGAAACATGCCACGCTGAAGCCGGTGCTGATTGGGCTGGAATCGCTACGCAGCCTGATCCTGGCAATCCACCGGCTCAAGCTGAGTGATTCACAGGTGGGAGATATATTCTATTGGAACGCGGCGCAGTTGTTGAAGGTCAGTGAATAGAGCAAAACCATGAGCCGACTCGGTTCCCTCTCCCCGCCAGTCGTGGCCCTTGTACAGAGCATCGCCGCGCATTTCGCACTGCTGCCCCAGGTAGCGGCAGTCGCCCTGGCAGGATCGCTGACGGCTGGCACAGAGGATGAGAGTTCCGATCTCGACATTTATGTGTACACGCGCGCCGACGTGCCGTTGGATGTGCGCGCAGCCCTGGTAGAAAAGCGTGCAGCACGGAACGTCGAGATCGGCAACGACACCTGGGGGCCGGGGGATGAGTGGGTAGATGGGGAGACAGGCCGCGGCATCGACCTGATGTACTTTGGCACGATTTGGATGGAAGAGCAGTTGGATCGCGTGCTTGTGCAGCATCAGCCTTCGTTGGGCTATACAACCGCCTTCTGGTCTACCCTGCTCCGTTCAGCCCCACTCTATGACCGCGATGGCTGGTTTGCGAATCTACAAGCGCGAGCGCAAGCGCCTTACCCTGAGCCATTGCGCCGGGCGATCATTGCCAAGAATCACCCGATTTTGCGCGCCAAAACTTCGTCCTATCTGCATCAACTGGAAAAGGCATTTGCGCGCCAGGATCGGGTCAGCCTCAACCATCGTGTGGCGGCACTGCTGGCGAGCTATTTTGATATTCTGTTTGCCATCAATCGAGCACCGCACCCAGGCGAAAAACGTCTCCTGCGGTATGCACGCGAACTGTGCCCGCTGCAACCTGAAGGGATGGAAGCACAGGTTGACGCATTGCTTTGTGCCCAGGCAGCCCCCTGGGACGATGATCGCCTACTGCGCGCGGCGAATACGCTGATTGACGGGCTGGATGAATTGTTGAGGGGTGAGGGGCTGCTGTAACTGAAGGGGACGTATGCCATGCGCTCGATTCGATGGGCGATTGCGGTCGCTGCTTGCTTGTCGATTGCAGGCTGTGTGCTGCTCACGCCACCAGAGGCTCCACCTGTTGCCGTACCCGCACCTGATCTGCCGCCACCTGGGCTGCCGAATGGGGTTGCTGCGGGCGATGTGACGCAGGAGAGCGCGGTGCTGTGGGCGCGTGCCGCCGATCCGGGCGTTGTCACCTTTACGATCCAACTCCAAACCACAGCAGGTACGGGTGACGATCCTCTCAGCGCGCCGCTCACACGTACGGTTACAGAACCACTATTACCTGTTACCGTAACGGTAACGGGCCTATCACCTGCCGCGGACTACCGCTACCAGGCGACCATTGCAAATGGCGACAGCGCTGCGGGTCACTTCCACACACCCGCCGGTGAGGGGGAGCGACGCGGGCTGCGCTTTGCTGCCACAGGCGATGTGCGCGGCGACCTTGCCCCCTATCCCGCCATCGCCAATGCGCCCGCTCGCGACCTAGATTTTTTCGTCAACTTGGGTGACACCATCTATGCCGACGTTCCCTCCCCAGCCGTCCCCAAGCAGGCGCAGACAATAGAGGAATTCCGGCTCAAGCAGGATGAGGTGAACAGCACAGAGCGCGGCCTGAATACATTGGCATCGCTGCGCGCGTCGACGATCTCCTTTGCCACGCTCGATGACCACGAAATCCTCAACAACGTTGCCGGCGGCGCGCCAGCCAACAGCAGTCGCTACTTTGCCGAGAACAGCGGGTTGATCAATGAAACACGCCTCTACCGGGCTGGACTCGATGCCTTTCTTATCTACCAGCCCACACAAGTCGAAACCTATGGCTCCGACGCCGATGCACGCATGGCAGGTCGCCCCAGGATCTATCGCTATCGTACCTTTGGCGCGGATGCTGCGCTTTTTGTGCTCGACATGCGCTCGTTTCGAGACGAACCACTGCCCAGAGTGACCGATCTGGATGATGCCGACACTCGCGCGCGCTTTGAGCAGGCGTCGTTTGATCCTGCGCGCACGATCCTGGGGGCCGATCAGATGGCAGAACTCCAGCGCGATCTGCTGGACGCGCAGCAACGGGGCATCACCTGGAAGTTTGTCGTGTCGCCCGACCCCATGCAATACCTTGACATGACCGCCGCGCCCGACCGCTGGCAGGGCTACGCGGCGGAACGCACTGCCCTCCTGCGCTTTATTGCCGAGGAAGGTATCGCCAATGTGGTCTTCATCACTGCCGATATTCACGGCACAGTGGTCAACAACCTGACCTACCAGGAAGGGCCGGGGGAGCCACAAATCCCTGTGGCGGCCTGGGAGATTGCCGTGGGGCCGGTGGCGGCGCATCCACCCTTTGGGCTGGCGATGTTCCTGACTTACCTGCAATTGGGGATGCTGACGGATGCAGATGAAGCGCACTATGAGTCGCTGCCTGTGCGCCATGACAGTGACGACACGCCCGACGACCGCGATGATTACGTGAAGGGGCTGATCAACGAGCAGATGGCACGTTTTGGCTACAACCCGTTTGGGCTTGCCGATGTGGAAGCTGGCGAGGCCGCGATTGAGGCCGAGTTGCTCCAGGGGGACTACATGGCGGGGCATGTCTACGGCTGGAGCGAATTTGAAATTGACGCCACAAGCCAGGCATTGACGGTGACGACCTACGGGATTCCTGCGTATGTTGCGAACGAGATGGCACACGATGCCGAGGCAATCGTGGCGCGCATGCCAGAGGTGGTGAGCCAATTTGTGGTGCAGGCGAGGGAATAAACAAACTGCGGCAAAAGTGGTTTGCCGCTACACAAAAAGACTCCAGGTTTGTCCCTGGAGTCTTTCTGTGTACTGATTTCTGCGCGTCAGTGGGTCAGTGCGCGAGCGCATGTTTCTGAATTGCTGTCTTGATGACAAGGTTGACCAGGATGAGCAGAAGTGCGCCGAGCAATAACACCCAATCGATCGTCACGCCAAGACGCACAGCGCCAAAGAGGCCGTAGAAGATGCCCGTAGCGCTAAGCACGAGTGACCACGAGCGCGAATCAAAGCCTCCTACCATGAGGCTAAGTCCGATGAGAATAGAAAGCGTTGGGCATGGCACCAGGCCCGTAGGGGCTGCATACAAGTAGGGTAGGAACGATGACGTATCCAAGAAGTGAGGATAGAGCCAACCAAAGAGAAACATGAGTACGCCAGCACTCAATGCCCAAGTAGGAGCAATGCGCACGGGTTCGTCTGGCAATTTCGCTGCCACGGCGATCAATATCACCCCCACGACAGCAAAAACTGCACCATTAAAGGGGTTTGCACTCATCCACGCCAGGGCGCTTACGGATAGTAGGGGCAGACCAAGCAAAATACCGCCAAGACGTTTGGATGGACGCTGACCCAAAATGAGCGCGACGGCGAGGAGGCCAAAATAGAGGTGCCAAATCAGAGCTAGCATTTGCCATTGGTTAGCGATTTGGTGAAGGCCACTTAGGATTTGTTCAGGAGCAGGCATCATACCGTCCTTTCTTTAGGTTATATCCAAGCGGGGCGGGGGCTCCTTTACTATTGTTGAATATTGCAATGAGGGGCGGATCGGGCAGATAGGTGGATAATAACCTGGTCAGGCGGATAGTATTGCTTGTGGGCTTGTAAATGAAATTGTAGTGCTGGTTGTAATAGTTAGTTGCTCGTCTCCAAGATGAATAGAGCGTAGAGTAGGGCTATCGAGGTCGATAGTGCGCTCCTACGCGCAGGAACCATAGGATTGGAGACGAAGATGAAGCCCATACGCCTTTACCGAGTGATACTCCTGTTGTTACTGTTAGCCCTGCTTGAAGCCCTTCTCATCCCGCTGCGGGGTCGGGCACAGGCTCCGGCGGCTGACTTTACTCTCTTTATCCCGGCGAGCATAAAAGATGGTGAAGGCGCGCCACCGCCACCACCACCGCCAAGTGGTTCGCTGCCGGATGAACTTGTCAGCACATGGTTCAACGGCGTCCCCCCCTCAAAGGAATACTACGATCCGGTGACGGGGGAATGGGGCGATACGGCTGGTTTGGGCGAGATGTACGAATTTAGCGCCAATGGGGCTTATGTCTATGCTGGTTTCTTGCGTATCCAAAACGGGCTGTGTGTCACAGAGGTTTCGACCTATAAAGAAGGAACGGCGCAGGCAGCGGGCGGCGAATTGACGCTTCAGCCTAGCCTTGCCAAAACGCGCACAGTGATCCGGTGTGGGTCGAACTCGGACACGACGACGGATGGCCCATTCGATGCCGTGACAATGAGCTATGGTGTGGCGGAGACAGCGGGTGGACAGGTGCAGCTAACTCTAAGCAACGCGGGCAACAGCGCTTCTTTTTATCGACAGGGGATGGTGCAGAGCTTGGTTGGGGCGTGGCAGCGTGGCGATGTGACATCGGGCAATTTCTATGATCCCGACACAGAGGAATTTGCTCCGCAAACAGGCGCGGGTGCTTGGTATCGCTTCAATGCTGACGGGACCTACAGCTATGGTGAATTTGGCTATGGCACTGATGACCAGGGGTGCGCGCTGAGTGGATGGGTCTACCAGGAGGGTACGCTTTCCATTGCAGGAGGCAAGTTGACGACCACCCCCACGGCTGGCATGGCGCGGGTGGACAATGCATGTAACCCTGGAGCGGGTGAGACAAAGCCTTATGTGGAAGCGGAGCGATCATACACCTGGTTCTACCGCGATCGCACGACGGCAGAGAAGCTGGTGCTAATCCCGCTTGAAGCCTTTCAGGAGTTTATTTACCTGCCGGAATAAGCAGCCGAAATTCTTCACAATTCACTATACGTTGTCGATGACTGGGGGTGGCGAGATGCCACCCCTCTTTGTTTTTGCTCCAGGCATCCGCGCACACTACAATTTCATCTAGCGTTGCCAACTCGTTATATATACGGTTTAGATACACGATCTAGCGATTCTCGTTTGCCTATTCCTAATATCGATACCTGAGAAGCCATGCCCCACCCCAAAAGGATCATCTATGCCCGCCACCTTACGCGCTGGTGCTGCCCGTCTTGAGATTACACCCCCGGTTGGCGTTGATCTCACGGGCTTTGTCGCTCGCGAAAATCCAAACATCGGGGAACGCGACCCGCTCTATGTGCGCGCACTTGTCTTGGATGATGATGACCGCCAAGTGGCGCTGATTAGCTGTGATTTACTAGGTTTCGATCGCGAGCTAGCGATTGAGATACGCGACCGCATTGCGCTGGCAACCGGCATCTCCGCACCCCAGGTGATGCTGGCATGTACCCACACGCACGGCGGCCCTGCCACCATACACTTGGTCGGATGTGGCGAGATCGACCCGGACTATGTGGAGATGCTACAACCGCGCATTGTAGAGGCTGTGGCGCAAGCCCAGGCCAATTTGCAACCGGCGACATTGGCGGTAGGCAGTACGAGCAGCAGCACAGGCGTCCACAACCGCCGCACACCGGGCGATGTGATTGACCCGGAGGTGGGCTTGCTGCGCGTGGACGATGCAGAGGGCGCGCCGATTGCGGTGGTGGTCAATTACACCTGCCATCCGACGACACTTCATCATGTCAATCGTTATGTCACTGCCGATTATCCGGGGCTTGTCTCCAGCCGCGTGGAGAAGGCGACAGGCGCGGTGGCGCTCTTTCTGATGGGTGCGATTGGGGATGTAGGGCCGGTGGCGCGCGGGGAAGAGAGCTTGGCAACGGTTGGCAATGCAGTGGCAGACGCGGCATTGGCGGCCCTGCCGGAGTTGGTTGCCAACGATGTGCCGCGGCTGGAAACGGCAGGCGAGACGCTGGCGCTGCCCCTGCTGCCTCTGCCCAGCCGCAACGACTGGCTTACCTGGCGCGCCGAGCATGAGGCCGCGGCGTTTGCAGCAGAACATGCCAAAGATACCATTAACGCCAAAGTCCACTGGGCACAACTGCATTGGACAGAGCGCATGTTTGAGGCAATGCAAGACAATCTACTTGCGCCCACGGTCAACGGCGAGTTGAAGATCATTCGCATGGGCGATTTGGTGATCGTCGGTGTGCCAGGGGAGTTTTTTGTGGAGTTGGGGTTGCAGATCAAAGAAGGGATTCAGCGGAGCGGTATCCGCCATGTGATGATCTGCGGCTTTGCCAATGGCAACGTGGGCTATATCCCGGCGCGCCGCGCCTACCCGCGCGGCGGCTATGAGGTCGTCGATGCCTACAAGTACTATGGCTATCCGGCGGCGCTTGCGCCGGAGGCGGGGGAGCAGATTGTCGCGGAGGCGATTGAGATGGGCAAAGAGGAAAACTGAAATGTACCACAGTGACTATTTTCTCTATCGTGGGGCCAAGACGAGCCAAATCAGCTTTCCCCTGGGCGGCATTGGCTCCGGCAGCATCGGCCTAGCGGGCAATGGACGCCTGATTGACTGGGAAATTTTCAATCGTCCCAACAAGGGCAGCGTCAATGGCTTTTCCCATTTTGCGATTCGTGCCGAGCAAGAAGATCCAAGCGGGGAGAACAAGGTCATTGCAGCGCGCATCCTCCACGGCGATCTGCAGCCGCCTTATCAGGGAGAACTTACGGGCACGAAAACGCGCACATTTGGCTGGGGGCCAAAGCGCGAGTATCTGACTGGACTACCCCACTTTGCCGACATGGATTTTCGCGGTGAATATCCACTGGCGGAGTTGACTTTTCATGACGATAACTTTCCAGGCCAGGTGATTCAGCGCGCCTTCAATCCTTTGATTCCCACCAATGATCAGGACTCTAGCATCCCTGCGGCCTTTTTCGAGTTTAGCATCACCAACCCCACGGATACTACGCTGACCTATACGCTGGTGGGTGTGCTGGGCAATCCTCTACCTGCCAACAATCTGCATACCGTCACGCAGCATGCGTGGGGCCATGCGCTGCACCTGAGCAGTGATGGGCTGGCTCCTAATGTGCCTGCCTATGGCGATTTGACGCTGGCGACCGATGCGGGGCTGGCGGATGACGTGACAGTGAGCTATCAGCACTATTGGTTCCGCGGTGCATGGTTCGATAACTTGGAGGTCTATTGGCATGACCTGATGACGCCTGGGCCTTTCAAGAATAGGACGTATACGCCACAGGAGGCACAAAGCGGCAATAATGGACTCCTGGCAGTGCATCTGCCGGTGAAGCCCGGAGAGACGCGCCAGGTGCGCTTTGTGATCAGTTGGAGCTTCCCCAACTGTGACAACTATTGGAAAGCGCCGCCACCCAGCCGCGCTGATATTCCCTGGCTCTGGCGCAACTACTATGCCACGGTCTGGGCCGATTCGATGGCGAGCGCGGCCTATGCCCTGGGTGAATGGGAGCGGCTCGACCAAGCCACGCAGTTGTTCCATGACACGCTTTTTGCCTCCGACCTGCCCCCGGTGGCGTTGGATGCCATCTCCGCCAATATCAGCATCCTCAAATCGCCGACGGTGCTGCGCTTGCAGGATGGAACCTTCTATGGATGGGAGGGCTGTTCCCCCGATGCAGGTTGCTGCGAAGGCTCCTGTACGCATGTCTGGAACTATGCCCAGGCGTTGCCCTTCCTTTTCCCTGCGCTGGAGCGTTCGATGCGCGAGGCGGATTATGAGCAGAATTTGCGCGACGATGGCGGCATGCCCTTCCGGCTGCAACTGCCCATCGGCATCGGTCAATGGGATTTTCGCCCCTGTGCCGATGGACAGTTTGGCGGGGTGATGAAGAGTTATCGCGATTGGAAGATCTGTGGCGATAATGAGTGGCTGCGGCAGTTGTGGCCTGCGATCAAGGCATCGTTGGAGTTTGCCTGGAGCCCGCACAACATTGACCAATGGGACCCGGAAAAGACGGGTGTATTGTGGGGCAGGCAGCATCATACGCTGGATATGGAGCTGTTTGGCCCAAATTCCTGGCTGACAAGTATGTATCTCGGCGCGCTCAAGGCCGCGGCAGAGATGGCGAGGGCATTGGGCGAAAGCGAATGTGCCGCCGAATACGAGGCGATTTTCAGCCGTGGCAAGGCGTGGGCAGACGAGCATCTTTTCAACGGTGAGTATTACTACCAGCGTATTGACCTCAATGACCGCACGATTGTCGAGAGCTTCAGCAATGACCAGGTACTCCAGGGTGGCTCGACGTTGAACGCCTACTGGACAGCGGAGCATGGCGAGATCAAGTATCAGATTGGCGAGGGCAGCAGCATTGACCAGGTGTTGGGGCAGTGGCACGCTACGCTCTATGGGTTGGGCGAGATCTTGGACCCGGCCCAGGTGCGCCAGGCCAACGCCGCCATCTACAAATACAACTACATCCCCCGCATGGGCGATGTCTATAATCCCTGTCGCATCTATTGTCTCAACGACGAGGGCGGTTTGGTGATCTGCGCTTGGCCGGAGGGCGCGCAAAAGCCCGTCATTCCCGCACCCTATTCTCAGGAGACGATGAATGGCTTTGAGTATGCCGCGGCGATCCACATGATCCTAACGGGGATGGTGGACGAGGGCATGACCTGTGTGGAGGCGGTGCGGCGGCGCTATGATGGCGAACGGCGCAACCCCTGGAACGAGTTTGAGTGTGGCTCCAACTATGCGCGCTCGATGGCTTCCTATGCGCTGCTCAACGCCTACAGCGGCTTTGAGTTTGACATGACGCAGGGGATGATCGGCTTCAATCCGCTGCGCGCGGAGGATGGCTTCTTCCGCTGCTTCTGGTCACTGGATTCGGGCTGGGGTGAATTTGTGTTGACACCCGACATGGTCAAGATTTATGTCCACTATGGCACGCTGTCGTTGCGAACGCTGCGGCTGCCTTTCCTGGCAGGACGCAAGGTTGGCGGGGTCAATGTTGAGGGCAGCAGGATAGCCTTTAGCCAAAGCGCAGGAGTAGTTACACCGGCGACGCCTGTGCTGCTCACGCCCCATGAGCGATTGTATGTCACGTTGTGAGATTGGCATGTGAGATTGGCATGTGATCTTGTGGATCAGCCACGAATTATCTTAATCACAGGCATCATGGCCGCGGGCAAATCGACCGTCGCCCAACAGCTTGCCGAGCGGCTCCCGCGCAGCGTCCATCTGCGCGGCGATCTCTTCCGGCGCATGATTGTCAATGGCCGCGCCGAGATGGGGCTGGAGCTTTCCCCTGAGGCCTATCAGCAGCTACGTTTGCGCTACCAGCTTGCAAGCCATGCCGCCAAGCAATATGTGGCCGCGGGCTTCACGGTGGTCTACCAGGATATTATCGGCGGCAAGGAGTTGGTTGAGGTCATTCGTGAATTGGCGGGGCCGCCTTTGCATCTCATTGTGCTTTGCCCCAAACCGGAAGCGGTCAATGCCCGTGAGCAAGGGCGCAGCAAGAGAGGCTATAGCAGCAGCTTCACCGCTGCCGATTTCGACCGCCAATTTCGTGCGGAGACGCCGCGGATCGGGTTTTGGCTGGACTCATCGGATCTATCCGTGGATGAGACGGTGGATACAATTCTCGCCAATCTGGCTCAGGCGCAGATAGAGGACGAAACCCTTCCCGGAAGCGGGGAGTCCTCTGGGCCCGGGAGCCCATTGGGCGCGGGAAGGTAAGCAGGACGGGAGAACGATAACAGCCACCCAGAAAGTGGCTGTTATCGTCTGGTACTATGCAGCAGACTTTGCCAGCCCCAAGCGCGTGTCGAGCGAGAGCGACCCCGGCCCTGCCAGCACAAAATAGAGCGCACCCGCGGCCAGCAGAAGCACAAGCTCATAGCCTCCGTCACTGGCAAAGAAACCATTGGCTAGATGGACCGTGGCAATTGCCACCAGCATATCGACCACCAACATCGCGGCGACATAGCGCGTGCCAATGCCCAAGATCAGCGCCAAGCCGCCGACCAACTCGAGCAGCGTTACGACAATGGCGGCAATCATAGGCAGCGGGATTCCCAGCGAGCCAAAGAAGCCTGCCACGCCATCAAAACCCATTAAGAAAAGCTTTTGTCCACCGTGAACAGCAAAGACGATGCCTACGATGATACGCAGGATCAGAATGGCCCACTCTTGATTTGTCGTGTTGTTCTCTTTGTTCATTTTGTCCCTTACTTGTCTGTATCGTTTACTTGAGAGCGTTTGCTCTTTGATCACACATGACCTCATGCTGGTTGTCTCGGCTTACAGTCAATCTGTAAAAACCGCCGGCAGGCAGGTCACGGGAGCGGAGCATAACAGCCGCGCGTCACTGCCGCGTCAACATCTTTGCTTTCCAGCACACTTGTTGTAATTTTCTAATGCAGCACTCATTTACTGCCACTGAAACCCTCCCGGAAGCTTCTGACGGGAGCCCTTTGGGCGCGGGAGGGGTGGTATCCACCCACAACAAAGAAAGCGAACAATGATGCAATTTGTGTTCCTCGGTACTTCGGCATCGGAAGGCTACCCGAATGCCTTTTGCGCGTGTGAAAATTGTGAAGCAGCGCGCAAGGCCGGCGGGCCTAGCCTACGTAAACGCAGCGCGGCCCTTATTGATGGCGAGTTATTGATCGACCTGGGGCCGGATCTGATGGCGGCATCGCTCCAGCATGGCATTTCGCTGGCAAATGTGCGCTATTGCTTGCAGACCCACGAACATGCAGACCATTTGGATCCCAGCCATTTTTCCTCACGCAGCCCCTCCTGTGGTGTATTCGGTGCGCCCCGCTTGCAATACTATGCGTCACACAATGCGCTGCGGCGCGCCGCGCGCATCTTGCGCAGCGAGGAACAAGAGGCTGGATTCTTTGATCCGGCTGCCGCCGAACGGCTCAACTTGAACGTGCATGGTGTGGAGCCATTCCAGCACTTCCAGGTCGGCCCCTATCAGGTCTTTAGCGTCAAGGCGAACCATGCGCTCGAAACGACGGCAATGTTGTACTTGATTGAGCGTGAGGGACGCGTGATCTTCTATGCCACGGATACAAGCGATTTGCCCGAGGCCACATGGGAAGCACTCGCACAGTATGGGAAATCGTGTGATCTGCTGGCGTTGGATCACACCTTTGGTTTTAAGGAACGCACAGATGGGCATCTGAATGCTGAACACTTCTTACAGCAGGTCGCGCGGCTGCGGCAGATCGGCTTGCTGACCAATGATTCGCGTGTCTTTGCCACACATATCGCTCATCACAGCAACCCGATCCATCCAGAATTTGTCACCCTCGCGGCGCAGCAGGGCTATGAAGTGGCCTATGATGGGCTGGTGGTTGAGGTGTAGGGAAAAGGCGATAAGCGGTGCGTAGCTTACCGTCCATCTATATCCTCTCATGTATCCTTTGGGTATTCAGAAACCTATAGTGTGGTCCATTTCTTTGCCCTATAATCTTCCATAGCAATTAACAAACCTATCAAAGTTAGCTTTCAATGATTTTATTCATACGAGCAATGATTTTATTGATATAATGAATCTACAATAGGAGGGATAGAAATGGGTAACTTCACAGGAAGTTCCAGCGGACGTGGCAGTGTTCTGTCGGTCATCCGCGAGGGGATGGAAATCTACGATTCCACGAATGACAACATTGGCAAGGTCGAGTTTGTCCGCTTTGGGGCCGAAAGCGAAAGGCAGAATCTTTCCGGCACAGGCCCGGCGACACCTGGCCCGGCAGACGAAATCGTCCAGCGCGCCGATTCATTTATCGACAACCTTGCCGAAGCATTCCGTCCCAACGACATGCCAGAACAATTGAGGGAGAGGCTCCTGCTCAGTGGCTTCATCGTGATGGATGCTGCCGGTCTCTTTGTAAAAGACCGCATTATCACGCCCGACCAGATCTCTGGGGTGGTAGATGAAAAGGTGCAGTTATCCGTCACGCGTGACCAACTCATCGAACGTACCTGGACCTAGTAGATAAACACAGTTAGTTATGCACGATAACGCAGAATGCGGCGTACCGACGCGCTGCATTCTGCGTTGTTGCGTTCATTGCACAAGCGCTATTCTCTCCTTTGCCCCAGTGTACGACACACCCGCGACAAAAAATCGACTTGCGCCTAAGAATGGGATGTGGTATTACTATGTGATACGGCACATGCTATTGCGCTATGCATGATTGCGATATTATTGCAGTTTGACGAGAAGTCTGCTCCCAAGAAGCTCACAGACCGACTCTCTTGTGACGTATACACCAAAACGTTTTACCCAATAGTAGACATCCGATCATGCGCGCCCCAGTTGCCTATGCGTGCGTGTCCGATGCTCGTCGTACGGGTAGTTTTACTTCCACGGATTGACCCCGCTAATCAAATATCTCTGTCGTATTTGCCTTCAACCAAAGGAGAGATGACTTATGTCTGAGGCCAAATTCAATCGACGCCGCTTTTTGCAAATGAGCGCGCTCGGTGCTGGTGGGGCTTTGTTGGCGGCGTGCGCTGCCCCCGCGGCGGCCCCTGGCGCTGCGTCTTCTGCGGCAGCCACAACAGCCCCTGCTGCCGCAGCAGGGGGTGAAGCCGCGGCGGGGACTGGCGCGCTGGAAATCTTCTCGTGGTGGACTTCCGGCGGTGAAGTAGAAGCATTGAATGCACTCTATGAGATCTTCAGCGCCGAATATCCCGATGTCGAAATTCAAAATGCGGCATTGGCGGGTGGTGCAGGACAGGGCGGCAACATGAAGGCGCTGCTCGAAACACGCATGATGGGCGGGCAACCCCCCGATTCGTTCCAGGTTCATCTAGGCCGCGAGTTGATCGATAGCCATGTGATTCCGGGGCGTATGGAGCCGCTGGATTGGTTGTATGAAGAAGCCGGCTTCAACGAAGTCTTCCCGCAAGAGTTGATCGACATCGCCTCCTATGATGGCAAGCCCTGGTCGGTACCGGTCAACATCCATCGCGCCAACGTCCTCTGGTATCGCACAGACAAATTGGAGCAAGCGGGCGTAGAAGCACCTACGACTTGGGATGAGTTCTTTACAGCAGCGGAAGCGCTCAAGGCAGCAGGGATTCCCGCCTTAGCAGTGGCCGAAAATGAACCAAACTTCTCTGGTCATGTCTTCGAGTGTATTTTGAATGCCGTGTTGGACCCGGATCAATACCGTGGTCTCTTCACAGGTGCTACCTCGTGGGAAGATGCAGGCGTCACCGAGGCTCTGGAAATCCTCAATCGCGCCTATGACTATGCCAACGAAGACTATCTCTCGACCAGTTGGGGCGACATCAACGACCGCTATGTGGCAGATGATGGCCCAGCCATGATGATCATGGGGGACTGGACACACGGTGTGCTGAAGTCCAAAGGCTTCACCAACTACCATTGGGCACCAGCACCAGGCACCGCGGGCAAGTTCATCGTGCTTTCCGACTCCTTCGGTTTGCCAGTCAACGCGCCTCATCGCGACAACGCCATCAATTTCTTGAAGATCTGTGGCTCACAAGCAGGCCAGGATGCCTTCAATCCAATCAAGGGTTCTATCCCTGCCCGTACGGACCCCGACCTGAGCGTCTACGATGAGTACCTGCTTTCGGCAATGGAAGACTTCAAGAGCAACACTCTGGTTCCTTCCATCCAGCATGGTGCAGCGGCAAAGCAGAGCTTTGTCTTGGATTACGCAATTGCCATCAACATTCTTGCCACCACGCGCGATGTAGCCCAATCACAGGCTGAACTCGTCAGGGCAGCAGGGGATGCAGAATTTGTCGCATAGAACGATCACAGTTGAGGGGGAGGCTGGCCTAGCCGCCTCCCCCACCAAACGCAAACGACCCAGTTGGCTAACCACGGACATGCTGTTAGCCATTTTGGTGTTGACCCCTTCGATCATTGCCGTTGCGCTCTCCATCTATAGCTTTATCGGCTGGACCTTCTACATCTCCACGGTAAAGTGGAACAGCCAAATTCGCGATTATACCTTTGTGGGGCTGACCAATTGGGAGAGACTGGTCACTGATCGACGCTTTCATACGGACCTGCGTAACTTGGTCTACTATGCCGCGGGCTTTATGACCCAATGTATCGTTTTTGGGTTTCTCTTGGCTTCGTTGCTCGACCAGAAGATCAGGGGGGAAGCGCTCTTCCGCACCATCTTCATCTTTCCCTTTGCAGTCTCCGGCATTGTCACAGGCGTGGCATGGCGCTGGCTGATGCAGCCCACAACGGGCATTAACGTCCTCTTTGCCAATATGGGCTTCGAATGGTTCCATCCTGCCTGGAACTCCCATCCCGACTATGGCATGTTTGCTGTGACCATTGCCGCGGCGTGGCAGTTTACGGGCTATGTCATGGCGCTCTATCTGGCAGGGCTGCGCGGGATTCCCAATGAGCTGCGCGAAGCCGCGGCGATTGACGGCGCAGGAACATGGGCAACCTACCGGCACATTATCATTCCGTTGTTGATGCCGGTGACCTTTACCGCCATCGTCCTCACGGGCATGAATTCGATCCGGGTCTTTGACATTATTTCGCCGATGGGGGGCAGCGGCCCTGCCTTTGCCACGGACACGCTGGCCTTCTTCATGTTCCAATCTACCTTTGGCGCATACCGCTATTCGTTGGGCGCTGCGATCGGCGCGTTCATGATTATCCTGTCGGGTTTCCTGGTCATCCCCTACTTGCAGAGTATGCGCGGCGAGGTGGAACGATGATACAGCGCTTATGGTCACGCGGCGCAATCTACTTGGTGCTGATCGCCTTTGCTGCCTATTTTCTCATGCCTTTCTATGTGATGCTCATCACCGGCCTCAAAGCCTTTGAGGATGTGAACGTCACGCGCATGTGGGAATTTCCCCAGAGTATCCACTTCGGCGGATTTGTTCAGGCGTGGACGGCAGTAGCGCCAAACTTCTGGAACAGTATTATCATCACAGTCCCCGCGGCGGTGATCTCATCGCTAATTGGCTCGATGAATGGCTATATCTTCGCCAAGTGGCGTTTTCCGGGTGCAGATACCCTCTTTATTCTCTTTCTGGTGGGGATGTTCCTGCCCTATCAGGGCATCCTCATTCCCCTGGTACTGACGCTGCAAGCGGTGGGGTTGTATGCAACGGTCATCGGGCTGATCATGGTACATTGCATCTTTGGCATCCCCATCACGGCGCTGCTTTTCCGCTCCTATTTTGCGGGCATCCCCGGTGAATTGCTTGACGCAGCCAAGATGGATGGGTGCGGCTTCTTTGGCATCTATCGCTATATCTTGTTACCTATCTCCATGCCTGCCTTTGCCGTCGTTATGCTTTGGCAATTCACCTCGATCTGGAACGATTTCTTGATTGGGCTGGTGGTGTTGAGCAACCCTCGTCTAGCCCCGGTCAATGTGGCAGTGCAGAACATTGCGGGGAGTTGGTCGGTGGAATGGAATGTGCAGATGGCCGCGGCGTTGATTGCCGCTGCGCCTACCATTATCGTCTATTTAGCCCTGGGCAAACTCTTTATGCGCGGGCTGCTGGCCGGCTCGCTCAAGGGGTAGGCCCACCGTCATAGGGCCATCAGGACGGCTTGTCTTTGGTGAGGGACGAGAAGACTAAATTCCCCAAACAAGAGGGCGTGTGCTACACTCGAATGTCGAGACAGGCCGGCGGCGCTGGCGAGTTGTCCAGTGTCGCCGGCCTGTTGCGCGTCGAAGTTCCATTTCCGCCTGCGCCTGTGCTATGTCGCAAACCGTTCACTATCCAACTGACCGGCCCCTGCGTGGGCAAACCTCCGTCGAACGCTTTTGGCCCCCCTTTCTGGAGTTCGCTCTGCTCGCGCTGGCGGCTCCGCTGCTCTATTTCCCCGACCGTGTTCGGGCGCAAGTGGCAGACCTTTGCTCTTGTGAAACGGGCTGGATTGTGCCCGCGGCGTTGGTGCTGCTGGCGCTGCTGTGGCCGCTGCGCCGCTGGACGCTGGGACGATGGGCGGCAGCGATACCAATGGCGTGGGCGCTTTGGTTTTGGTTTTTGGTGATGCTCCCCGTCGCCATCTGGGCCGCGCCGCCCCCTCTACGCGAGCAATATGCCTGGCCGCGCGCATTGATTCTCGTTTGGAACTTTAGCCTTTTCTGGAGCGTCCTCGCACACGCCAGCTACCAGCGGCGCGGCCTCGGTTGGGCGTTCACCGGCTGGATTGCGGCGGTGCAGGCCATCGCCCTGCTGGCTCCCTTTGGCATGGAGGCGCGCGCCAAATTGCCGGGGATTGGCGACATCCAGGATGCTATCCCGCGCCCGCTGCTCGGTCTTTTTTCGGGGGCTGAAGCGGGTTTCAGCACCAACCAGGTGGCTGGCGTGCTGCTCTATGTGCTGCCCCTGCTGATGGCATTATGCGTAGTCGGGCTGAGATGGCGGGGCTGGCGCTGGTGGCTGCTGCTCCTGTGTACGATCTGGATGGGCGCGACGATGCTGCTGACCCAATCGCGCGGGGGGCTATTGGGGCTGATGATTGGGGTCATCGCCATGCTGCTGCTCATGCGCCGCTGGGGTTGGTATGCGCTGGCGGCTCTGGCTGTGGTGGGGGCGACAGTGATCTTCTACCTGCCGCCTGGGCTGTTGGGTCTGATCAGCGATGCGCCTGGAGTCGATGCGCTGGGCGGGGTCGTCACCGTACAGAATTTCCGCACACTGGTCTGGGGAGCCGCCACTGCCGCGCTGCAAGACTTCTTTTTTACGGGGATGGGGTTGGGGACTTTCCGCGTATTGGTCTATCTGCTCTATCCCTTGCCGGGCGTCTCGCCCACCTATGACCTGGCTCATGCCCACAACTTCTTCTTACAGACGGGGCTGGATTTTGGCGTGCCGGGTCTAGTGGCGATCTTGCTGCTCTATGGGGCAGCCGTGGTACAGTTGGCGCGCCTCGCCCATTTGCCCACGCAGCGGCCCATTTGGTCACAACTCCCCTATCTGACGCCGCGCGTCCTCGCCATTGGCTGGATGGGCTGCCTGGTCGGGCAAACGTTTTACAGCCTCTTTGATGTGGTGGCGATGGGTTCGAAGCCCAACTTTGTCTGGTGGTGGTGGATGGCACTGATCTTCGCGGCGGCGAATACGCTGCTGCCGTCGTACAGCGGAGAGGGGATTCCTCCTGCGTCGGAATGACGGGTTGCGAGTAGACGTTCAATCATGCAGAGGGGGTAGAAAGAAGGGGACGATGCGGTTATTCTTTTGGTTGGCGTTGGGGCTGGTTGCTTATACCTATGTGGGCTATGCCGCCATCATGGGGCTGTTGGCCCGTCTGCGCCCCCATACTCCTGCCGTGTCCTCCAATGGTTCCGCAGATGACGCACCTGCCGATGCCTACCAACCGCTGGTCACGCTGATCATTGCGGCCTATAACGAGCGCGCGGTGCTTGAGCGCAAGATCGCCAACTGCCGCGCCCTATGCTATCCCCCTGACCGGCTGCATATTCTCTTTGTCACCGACGGCTCTGACGATGGCTCACCCGAACTCCTGGCGGCTTATCCTGATGTGACGGTTCTCCATACGCCGCTTCGTTCGGGCAAACTCGCGGCGGTCAATCGCGCCATGCATTTTGTGCTGGAGAACGCGCCCACGCCCGTTACGGTCTTTACCGATGCCAATACAGAACTCAATCCAGCAGCGATAGAGCGGATCGTGCGCCACTTTGCCGACCCTGCGGTGGGCTGTGTCGCAGGGGAGAAACGGGTCTATGCGGCCTCCGCAGACCAGGCTTCGAGCAGCGGCGAGAGCCTCTACTGGCGCTATGAGTCCACCGTCAAGCGTTGGGAATCGACGGTGGGCAATGTTATGGGTGCGGCGGGCGAGTTGTTTGCGGTGCGTTCCGACTCTTTTATCTTTTTGCCAAACGACACGCTTCTCGATGATTTTGCCCTCTCCTTTCGCATTGCCATGCGCGGCATGAGGTTGGTTTATGAGCCGGATGCCTATGCGCTTGAACACGCTTCGGCCTCGATTGGGGAAGAGTGGAAGCGCAAACGGCGCAACGCCGCAGGGGGTATCCAGGCCATTGTCCGCCTTGCACCGCTGCTCAACCCCTGGCGCTATGGGCTGCTCTCCTGGCAGTATATCTCACACCGGGTGCTGCGTTGGACGGTGACACCGCTGGCGTTGGTGCTGCTGCTGCCGGTCAACGCGTGGCTGGCATGGCGGCGCGGGGGCATCTATGCATTGTTGATGGCGGCACAGGCGCTCTTTTATGGAGCGGCCTGGTTGGGCTGGCGTTTGGAGACGCGCCATATCCGCTGGAAATTCCTCTTTGTTCCCTTCTATTTCACGCTGATGAACCTAGCGGTTTTTGCCGGGCTGGCGCGCTATCTGCGGGGTCGCCAGGATGTGCGCTGGGATCAAGTGCGGCGCGCGGGATAAATTTCTTCATAGCTTCTCAATCTAATCTTCATAATTTCTTGATATACGCGGTTTATACTAGCTTGTAGCCGGTACAGATTCGCTGTGCCGGCAAGTGAGGGTTTTATGAATGATGGGGCGCAGGTGGGCGCGTCTGTTACGGCTGATTCTCCGCCAGTGGCAAGACGCGAGCCGATCATTGAAATTGAAAATGTGACCAAAGTCTACCAGATGGGCGAGGTGGAGGTGCGCGCCTTGCGCGGGGTCACGTTGACGGTAATGGCAGGGGAGTATGTGGCGATTGTGGGGGCCAGCGGATCGGGCAAGAGTACGTTGATGAATGTGATTGGCCTGCTCGACAGCCCCACCAGCGGAACCTATCGCATCCGCGGCACCGAGGTCAGCCAACTGGGCAAGAACCGCTTGGCCGATCTGCGTAATCGCGAGATTGGCTTTATCTTTCAACGCTTTAATTTGCTGGCGCGCACGCCCGCCCGCCAACAGGTGGAACTGCCTCTCTTTTATGCGGGTGTTTCGAGTGGCGAGTCGCGCAAGCGCGCGCTGGAGGCATTGGAGCGCGTGGGGCTGCGCGATCGTGCGCACCATCGCCCCGACGAGCTTTCCGGCGGGCAGCAGCAGCGCGTGGCGATTGCGCGCGCGCTGGTCAACCATCCGCACCTGCTCTTGGCAGATGAGCCTACGGGTGCGCTGGACAGCAAGACAGGGGCCGAGGTATTGGAGCTTTTTGAGGAACTGCACCAGCAGGGGCTCACATTGGTTGTTGTCACCCACGATCTGAATGTGGCAAACCGGGCAGAACGCATTATCACCATCAGCGATGGCGAGATTGTGGAGGATCGACCTGTGCAGCAGGGCGAACAACCAGCCGGTGTATTGACCGCTTCGGTCGCCGCAGCCAGTGCCGTACGTGTTGGGAGCGAGGCAGGGCAGCCATGAGATTACTCCGCTACTTTCCAGTGGCTTTCAGCAGCATTTTCGCACACAAAATGCGTTCCTCCCTCACCATGTTGGGCATTGTGATCGGTGTGGCTGCGGTGCTGAGTACGATCGGCATTGGGCAAGGGGCCTCTGCCCAGATCACCGAGCAGATCGCCAGCCAGGGGACCAACCTGCTGACCATTAGCCCCGGTGCGACGACCACGGGCGGGGTACGTACCACGGGTTCAGCGTCCACGTTGACCGTAGGCGATGCCGAAGCGTTGGCGGATAAGCGCTTTCACCCCGACTTGGCGACGATTGCAGCCAGCTATACCGGCAATGCACAGTTGGTCAATGGCAGTACCAATACGAGCAGCCAGGTGGTCGGCACAACATCGGCCTATCAATCCATCCGTAATCTCAAAACCGGCATGGGGCAGTTTCTCCGCGACGAGGATGTATTGACGCTGAACCAGGTGGTGGTGTTGGGGGCGAACGTCAGCCAAGACCTTTTTGGGCCAGTCGATCCCGTGGGCCAAGCGGTTCGTATCAACAACGAACCCTTTACGGTGATCGGTGTGCTGGCTGAAGCGGGGGGCGTGGGTTTCAACAGCCCCGACGACCAGGCATTTATTCCGCTTGGGGTGGCACAGGGGCGGCTCTTTAATGCGCCGCGCTATCGGGGTGAGTATACAGTCTCCAACATCAGCGCCGCGGCAGTCAGTGAGACGCGTGTGGATGCGGCGATGCTCCAGATTGAGCAGACTTTGCGGCTGCGTCATGGGCTGCAAGCCGACGCAGAGAATGATTTCAACATCTTCAGCCAAGCCAGTTTGCTAGAGGCGCTCTCCAACGTCACCGGCACGATTACGCTGCTCTTGGGAGGCATTGGCGCGGTCAGTCTTGTGGTCGGTGGCATCGGCATTATGAATATCATGTTGGTCACGGTGACTGAACGCACCAAAGAGATCGGGCTGCGTAAAGCATTGGGCGCGCATGATAATGACATTCTTTTTCAATTTCTGGTCGAAGCGTTGGTGCTGACAGTCATCGGCGGGCTGATAGGGATTGGCGTGAGTTATGGGCTGGCAGGGAT
Organism: Caldilineaceae bacterium; assembly: GCA_020846635.1. Classification (GTDB taxonomy): domain Bacteria; phylum Chloroflexota; class Anaerolineae; order Caldilineales; family Caldilineaceae; genus QEUY01. The sequence goes on along the minus strand of JADLDO010000028.1, from coordinate 887,779 downwards.
CGTGGCGCAAATACCAGGCTCGACCTTCCGGCTGGTCATCCCGATGAGCGCGATCATTCTGGCGATCTCGGTCAGCGCAGGCAGTGGGCTGATCTTCGGTCTTTATCCAGCCATGCGTGCCACGCGGCTGGACCCCATTGACGCGCTGCGCTATGAATAGCATGTCACTCTGACGTTTTTGAGATCATTGATTGTAAGAGATTATTCGTGAGGCGAAGTATGCAGAAACGACCATTTTTTCGACGTCTGTTGCGCTGGGTGGGGATGGTGCTTGGGGTGCTTTTCCTGTTCGGCCTGGGCTATTTCGTGGCGCAGTCGGGCTGGCTCGACGCACTTGTCGGCGTTGGCGCGACGGGGGATGTGGCGGCGACGCGAACGGGCCAGGCGGGCGCGGTGGTGGCGCAAGAGGGCGCTGTCTCCACTGTGCCGATACGCTCGGCGGCTGCGGCGGTTGGCGTGGTCAGCGCGGCAGGCAATTTGGAGTTGGTCGCCGAACAACAAGTGGTCGTCCAGGTGGGTGGGATTGTCGCCAAACTGCCGGTGAAGGTAGGCGATCAGGTCGAGGCGGGTGATCTGCTGGCGGTGCTGGATTCGACCGAGGCCGAACGAGCCGTCGAACAGGCGCTGCTGAGCATGACAGCCGCCCAGGCTGATTATGATAATCAGTTGGATGGAGGGGACGCGCTGGACATCGCGGCAGCGGAGGCCAGTTTGCGCGCGGCCCAAGAGAAATTGGCCGATGTCAAGGCCGGGGCGAGCGCGCCGGAGATTGCGGCGGCGCAAGCCTCCCTAGCAGCGGCCCAGGCTTCCTACCAAGAGCTACAGACAGGCCCGACGCAGCCGGAGTTGACGCAGCTTGCCACAGCCATGCGCAAAGCTGAGGTGGCAGTGGCAGAGGCACAGACGAACTATGACGCGATTGCATGGCGCAACGATGCGGGGATGACCAGCCAAGCCGCCGAACTGCAATCCGCCACACTTGACTATGAGGATGCGCTGGCGGCCTATGAGCAGGCGACTGCGCCCGCCACAGCAGCCGAATTGCAGTCGGCGTTGAGTGATGTCCAGAACGCACAGGAGCAGTTGGATACGCTGCTGGCCCAGCCCAACGCGGCCGAGATTGCCGAGGCGGAATCGCAAGTTGCCAGTGCCGAGTCTAGTTTGAAGCTGCTCCAGGCGGGGGGAGATACAGCGGCGTTGGAGACAGCGCGCGTACAGTTGGCCCAGGCGCAGCTTGATCTGAACAATGCGGTTGCCGACCTGGCGCATACTGAAATTCGTGCGCCGGTGGCGGGTTCCGTTCTGTCGCTTGCGCTCACGCGCGGCCAGCAAGTCTCGTCGGGCACTGTTGCGGTGACATTGGCGGATGTCAGCCAGCTACAATTGACGGTCAATGTGGCTGAGGTAGATGTTGAGCAAGTGCAGATGGGCCAGCCCGCCGCGATCACGCTGGATGCGCTGCCGGGGCAGAGCTTTGAGGGCGTTGTCACGCAGATGGCCCCTGCCAGCGACCCGGATCAGAGTGTGGTCAATTATCCGGTGACGATCCAGTTAAACGATGCGAATCTGCGCGGGGTACGTGCGGGGATGACCGCGGTTGCCACGCTGCAAAATCCCGAAACGGTGTCGGGATGGCTGGTTCCACGCAACGCAGTGAAGGAAGTGGATGGGCGGGCCCAGGTTGCTGTTGTTCGCAATGGCGCAACGCTCACCGTTCCCGTCACCACTGGCTCAATCCAGGGGGAATGGGTGGTGGTCGAATCGCCTGAACTCCAGGAGGGAGACGCGGCGGTGGGTTCCGTGACTTCATTGGTAGGTGAAGACAGCGGGCTGCCCTTTGGCCCAGGCGCGGGGGGTGGTGAAAGACCAGCGGGCGGCGCGCGGTTTGGGCGGCCTGATAATTAACGCAAGTCGCTACCGATGACATTCCGCTGCGAGGCGTTCAGTAAGTCTGTCATTCCGACTTATTGGCTCGGTGGCAACATGGATGCTTTAACTGATGTAGTGAGAACAATTATGTTGTATAAACTATTTACAGATGCGCGAATACGCGGATTTGCATCTCCGTTCATCGCTGGTCTATCCATCCTTATGTTGCTTACTCCTGGAATCGTGGCGCGGGCAGCGACGCCTATCAGCGGGCCTGTGGTTGTTCGTCCGGGTGGCGCGCAGCTTTACAGCGTACCGGATGGCGAGGTGCTGGCGACCTTGCCCACCAGCACAGTCTTTACTGCCAGCGGGCGCACAGAAGATACACAATGGGTGGTGGGACAGACAGCCGGTGGCAGCAGCGGTTGGCTCCGTGTCGAGCAGGTGATCGCCGTAGGCATCGAGTTGCTGCCTGTCGCTACAGAGGCAGTGCCCACTGATGGCACACCTGCTGTTGAAATAGAAGAACCGGAAGCTACGCCGGTCCCGGCGAGTGCCGCAACTGTCACAGGCACAGTGACAAGCGACGACGACCGGCTCAACGTGCGTAATGGCCCCGGCACGACCTATGTAGTTGTCGCCACAGCGCTGCCAGGGGAGAGTTATCCTGTGGTCGGGCGTTCATCCGATGGGGCATGGCTCCAGATTGACCGCGGTAGCGGGGAGACAGGCTGGGTTTCGGCAGCTTACATGACAATCGCGGGAGATGTGACCCTCCTGCCCACTGTAACGGCAAGCTCTCCCCCACCATCAGCCGATCCCGCAGATCCTACTCCTACGGCAGCGACCCAGAGCGCCGCGCCATCCAGTGCCGCGATCTCTGATCTCAGCGGCACCCTGGTGATCCAGAGCAGCCCCGGCGGGATGCTCTATGGCTATGCATTGGATAGCGGCGCACTTTGGCCTTTGCGCAATGGCTTTGACCCGGCGCTCAGCCCCGATGGGCAGACCGTCACCTTTGTGCGCGATGGGGGCGAGAACGGGATTTACCTGGTTGATATTGATGGCAGCAACGAGCGGCTGATCTTCTCTGGACGTGCCCGCCTTTCGTCGCCTAAATGGAACCCTGGCGGTCAATGGATTCTCTTTACGCGCAGCGATGACGCCTATCATTGTTATAAACTGGGGCCATCCTGTATCACGCTACCCAGCAGTCCCGATGGTCGGGAAATGACGATCCCTGGGGCTGAACCTACTACCCGCTATTGGTACAATCTGGCACGCGTGGATTCCAACGGCAGCAACTACCGGGACATCGCCAGCTTAACCAGCGCGCGTGCAGCAGACTGGAATGAGGCGGGCATTGTCTACCAGTCCGATGCGGGTCTGCAAATTACAGCGGATACGCCCGACGCCGAAAACCACTTGGTCATCTTTGACTACCTCAAGCCCTATTACAATGACCCGGATTGGCAGCCGCAGGGTGGGCGCATTGTCTACATGGGTAAGGAGGCGAGCCATTGGGAGCTCTTTGCGGTGAACCCTGACGGCAGCGGCAAGAGCGCCCTGACACGTCCGGCAACGACCGTGGTCGATGAAATACCGAGCAATGTCGCGCCGGCGTGGAGTCCCGATGGGCAGCACATTGTTTTCCTGAGCAACCGCACAGCGAACGGTGAGGCGGGTTCATGGCGGGTGTGGGTGATGGAGGCGGATGGCTCGAACCCCCGCCCACTGCCTATCGATCTGGAGATCACCTATACCTTTGGCGGCGAACAGGCTGTCAGTTGGGCGCGTTAGACACTTTGGGATCGGAGATTAGTATAGGAGTCGTGCAATGCGTTGGATACTGTTCGTTCTCGGCATCCTCATGGTGCTCATGGGTGGCATATGGGCATTACAGGGGGCAAATCTCTTACTAGGCTCGCCGATGACCGGCGACCCTTTTTGGCTGGTGGTTGGCATTGTCGTCATCGTTGTGGGAGCCGCGCTCTCATTCTTTGCATGGCGTTGGCGGAACGGATGAGTCGCGCGGCAGAAGCCCAAAAGCTCGAACAAGTCGTACAGAAAATTGAGCCTCGCGGCAAGCTGCTCCGCGCCTGGCGGTTGAAGGGGGGCATTTCGGCGCAGATGACCGCGCTTGAGGTGCGGCTGGCGGATGGTCAAACTAAGACGATAATCGTGCGGCGACCTGGCGCACTGGCTGTCCAGCAGAACCCGCACGCCGCCGCAGACGAGTTCAAAATCCTCCAGATCGTGCAATCGGCAGGCGTGCGGGCACAGACGCCCTACTATCTTGATCAATCCGGCGAAATTTTCCCGGAGCCCTACCTGGTCATCGAATATATTGAGGGCCAGCCAGAGTATGCGCCCGCGAACGTCAAGGGGTGCGTGTTCCAAATCGCCGCGCAGCTCGCCAAGATTCACAGCGTAGATGACTCAAGGGCGGATCTCTCTTTCCTTCCGAAACAGGCAGAGCGCTTTGTGAATCAATTCAGGGAGCAACCAGCAGAGCTTGATCACTCACTGGACGAAGGACGGATTCGCGAACGCTTGGCCTCTGTTTGGCCCTTGCCGGAGGTGAATAGGCCAGTCCTTCTCCATGGCGATTTTTGGCCGGGGAATCTCTTGTGGAAGGCAGATAAAATCGCCGCTGTCATTGATTGGGAGGATGCGGCATTGGGCAATCCGCTTGTCGATTTTGCGATTAGCCGGCTCGATCTGCTCTGGATCTATGGCGTTGAGGCCCAGCAGGAATTCACCCGGCATTACCAGTCCATGACGCCCTTTGATTTCAGCAACCTGCCCTATTGGGATCTCTATGCGGCTTTGCGTCCGGCCTCGCGCATTGGGCAATGGGCCGAGGGCTGGGCAGCGTTGGGCAGGGCAGACATTACCGAAGCGACAATGCGCGCCGGGCATAGGTTGTTTGTCGCACAGGCGTTTGAGAAGCTTGAAAAATCTTACTCCTGAATAATTCTTGCATACTTTCTTTATAGAGGTAGAGCATAGCGGGAGACAAGGAATGTAATTTTGGATGATCACGTAATTTGGGATGATGTAATTTGGGATGATGAGGTGAAGTCGTGACAAAAAAGATACTGGTTGTGGATGATGAGGAGCGGCTGCGGGTATTACTCCAGAGCTATCTGCGCCAGGAGGGCTTTGAAGTGGTGACAGCGGTCAATGGGCGCGAGGCGCTCTTTGTGGCGCGCCAAGAGCAACCGGATTTGATCATCCTTGACCTGATGATGCCCGAGATGGATGGTTTCTCCTTTATGCATGCCCACAACAAGGAACGCAGCACGCCGGTGATTATCCTGACAGCCAAGCTGGATGAGCAGGAGAAGGTCTTGGGATTGGAATTAGGGGCGGATGATTTCGTAACAAAGCCCTTTAGCCTGCGCGAATTGACAGCGCGGGTGCGCGCGGTCTTGCGGCGAGTGGGGCAAGTGCCGCCTGTACCGGAGCGGCTGCGTGCGTCAGATATTGTGCTCGACCGCAGCACGCGCTTGGTGCAGGTGGAGGATCGGCGCGTTGAATTGACTCCTTCAGAGTTTGACCTGTTGGCCGCGTTGATGGCACAGCCAGGCCGCGCTTTTACCCGCGCCGAACTGCTTGATCGGGTGCAGGGGATGGCAAATGAGGGCTATGAGCGTACGATTGATGTGCATGTCCGTAATCTGCGCGCCAAGATTGAGCCGAACTCACGCCACCCGCGCTATATTGAAACGGTCTTTGGCATCGGCTATCGCTTTTCACCAGAAGATTATCGCTAGAGGCCATCGCTGGGGCATAAGATAACATGGCAAAGCTCAATCCCATGCGCTCGCTGGTGTGGAAATTGATTTTCGCGTTCTTGGGGGTGGGCTTTGTCGCAACCCTGTTGATGGCGGCCCCAATCGGCTGGCAAACGCGCAATGAGTTTGAGCGCTTTGTCATGAACCGGTATGGCTCGACACTGGTTCCTGCCCTGGCGCTCTACTATGAGCGCAATGGCAATTGGGAGGGAGCCGACGCGCTGCTTTTGGCCGTTGAGCAAGGGCGCAGCGCAGATATAGTAGTGGAGCAAACCGGCGTGGCCCAAAGATTGCCAACACGGCGCTTTGTGATGTTGACGCTGATGGATGCCAATGGCAGGCCGATCTATGCGATACCCCCTGAGCAAAAAGGGAGCTTCAACACTATCGGGGAACTGCCCATTGTGGTCAACGAAAAGACAGTAGGACGGCTGCTCTTTCGTTTTCCACCTCTCCCTGCCGGCTCGCCGGAAGCGGAATTTCTGAGCCGCGCCCTGCGCTCTATTTTGTTTGGCATCCTGGTTGCCACGTTCATCGCCCTAGCCCTCAGTTTCTTTCTGGCGCGCACGCTCGCGCAGCCGATCCGCGCGCTGACGGCAGCGACGCGGGCAATGGCGCAGGGGGCCTTTGGCACGCAGGTAGATATTCGCACGCGTGATGAGCTTGGCGAGTTGGGCCAGGCCTTTAACCAGATGAGCACAGAATTGGCGCGTTCGCTTCATCTGCGCCGCCAGATGACAGCAGACATTGCCCACGATCTACGCACACCGCTCAGTGTGATTTTGGGCTATACCGAGGCACTCAACGACGGCAAGTTTGTGGGTGATCCTGCGATCTATGCCATTCTCCACGAAGAAGCCAACCACCTAAGCCGCTTGATCGATGACCTGCGTATGTTGTCACTGGCGGACGCGGGCGAACTGCCCCTCCAGCGCGTTCCCATTGCCCCACGCGAGCTGCTGGACCGTGTTGCCGCTGCCCACCGCGTGCAGGCAGAGCAGCAAGGTGTTCGTGTGACGGTGGATGCATCGCCCAATTTACCACGGGTAGAGGTAGACCCAGAGCGGATACAGCAGGTATTGGGTAATCTGGTGAGCAATGCGCTGCGCTATACACCGGCGGGCGGGACAATTGCGCTGCGCGGGGATCAGGTGAATGGAGAGGTGAGGCTGCATGTACAGGACAGCGGCTGTGGCATCGACCCGGTTGACCTGCCCTTTATCTTTGAACGCTTCTATCGTGGCGATCGTGCGCGCAGCCAAACAGGTGAGTCTGGTCTGGGCCTGCCGATTGCCAAGTCCCTGATAGAGATGCACCAGGGGACGATTGCGGTCGCCAGCACGTTGGGTAAAGGCACGACGTTTACGATCCTTTTACCTGTGGCAAGCTAACCCAAACCAAATGTTTTTATTCATGCATTACGGCGAGGATGCGTTTTAGGTTGTCGGGGAGGCCGTGTAGGAGTTCTTCGCGGACGAGCGGTTCGATGTTGTTGACGATGGATCGGTAGCTGACGGCTTGGTGCAGAGCGCAGAGGGGTTTGGCAAGTTCCCAGAGTTCGATCAGTCGTTCCGGCGATTCAAAGTCACGCCAGGCGTCTAGATAGGCGTCACGGCAATCGATCTCGGCACTCCCCTCCTCCTCAGGGAAGTAGAGCAGCATCAGATCGATAAAGGGGAAGCCGATACAGGCGTCAGTCCAGTCGAAAAAGAGATAGCCGTCACCGCTCTGGGCGATGTTGCCGAGGTGGAGATCGCCATGCAGCAGGGTGGCGGGGAGATTGTACGCTGCCACTTGGGCGCAGCGCTCTTTGAGGCGAGGGGCCAGCGCTACCAGAGCAGCGTACTCCTGGGCTTCCAGGGCTGCCTGGGTTGTGGGATCGGAGATCAGGGGGTCAATCTCAGCAGCCAGCAGCGGCAGGCGACGGTCGATGCAGCCGGCCTTGCTCAGTTCGTCAAGATGGCCTGCGCTCGCGCGCTGAAATTCACCATAGGCGCGCAGGATGGATGCAAAGTCGACATCGGCACTGCCCCGCGCCGGAGCCCCAAAGTCCTTCATCAACATCCAGCGCTGCGCCCGGTCGATCTTGAGCGGTGTGGGAACCTGTCCGGGGTAGCGTTCGGATAGGCTCTGCGTGAGAGCCGGTTCGTTGACAAAGAGGGGCAGCGCTGCCGCGGCTTTGAAGTAGACGCGCCCAGCCGAAGTGGGCGCAAAGAGTATGCTAGAGATGCTCCAGTTGCGAAGCTGCTCGACGGGGCCAAGCTGGGTCAGCCCTTGTTCAGCAATCGCCCCTGCAATCCAGGCTGCGGCGGAGGCAAACCAGCCGGGGCGCGCCCAGGGGGAGCGGCGCGGGTCGATGAGGGGAGAGGTGTGGCCTTGTTCGCACTCCTCCAGATATTGCAGCAGGGGCGTTCGCTGCTCTGGCTGGGCAAGCTGCATGTGATAGAGCGCCTGGCGATCTACCCAATGGCCGTCGAGTGGCGGCTCCTGGAGCGGTTGGCGCGGCTCCAGCACAAAGAGAATGCGGTCCCATCGCTCTTGCTCGTTGATTTGAATCGCAGCATAGCGCAGGATCGTAAAATCGAACGCCAGGCCCAGCGTGCTACGCAGCGCAGCGATGATCTCATCACTCTCGGAGAGCCAAATCTCTTGCACGCGCACATAGGGCAGCCGCCAACCTTCCGCTGAGGGCAGCATCAGGATGCGCGAGCCGGTGGCATCCGGCAGGATGAGGAAGTGGTGGCTAGTCCACAGTGGCTGGGTGGTTTCGGTCATCGAGAGATTGATCGTTAACGTCTCAAGAAGGTGAGGGTTCGATCCCACGCCAGGCTTGCTGCCGCTTGATTGTAGGCGTCCGGGCGATCCGCTTCAAAGAACCAGTGTCCTGTGCCGGGATAACGATAGAAAGTCACCGGACGACCCGCGGCGCGTAGGGATTGCTCCAAGTTGTTGACGTTGGATTGCGGCTCATACTCATCGTTCTCGGCAAAGTGACCGAGGTAGGCTGCTCTTGAGCGGCTGAAGTCGCCATCGCCAGTCCCGTAAAAGAGGACGACGGAACGGATCTCTTCGGGCGCGGTGGTGGCGAGATCCAGCGCATAAAAAGCACCCAGCGAGAAGCCGATCACGGCGAGACCGCCCGCTTCTCCAACGCGTTCGTTGAGAAGCTGGGTGGCAGTAGCAATCTCGGCCTTCGCCTGGAGGTAGTTGGTGTCGAGCGCTGCGCCGAGAGCTTCTGCCCCGGCAATGGTGTCGGCGATCTTGCCATGATAGAGGTCGGGGGCGAAGGCGATGAAACCGGCTTCGGCGAGTCGCGTGCAGAAAGCCTTCATGGTGTCATTCAGTCCCCACCAGGCGTGGAGGACCAACACGCCGCTGCCTGTGCCGCCTGGGGGAAGGGCGAGGAAGCCTTCGGGCTGGACATTTGGCATTTGTAGCTCCTTCCAATCACGCTTTTTTGCAGCCACTCAAGCTGGAACTGGAGTGGCTGCCCTCAGGGCGCGCTCGGCTTGCAAAGCTCGGTTTCTCCTCACAACGCCAGCGTTATCTCCGCCATAACCGGATAATGATCACTAGGATAGAGGGGCGAGGCTTCGGTGCGTATGATGGTATGTTGGTGGACGGTGAGTTGGGCAGTGCCAGGGTGGACAAGCACCCAATCCATGCGCCAGGGGTCACCCACTTTGCCCTCGGGGATCGCCTCTCCATAATAGGCGTGATAGGTGTAATCCTCCGGCCCTTCTTTGCCACCCGCGGCGCGGTAGGTGTCGATAAAGCCACCTTCGAGAAAAGCGCGATGCGCGCTGTCGTGCCAACCCTGGTCGGGTTGATAGGGGTGATTGTTGAAATCACCGGTGAGCAGGATGGGCGTGGTGTCACTGGCAAGGGTGAGCATATGCTGGACAAAGGGGCGGTTGCCCTCGGTGCGCGCCAGGTGGTGCATGTGGGTGTTGAAGCTGAGAAATTCCTGCCCGCTCGCTTTGTCGCGCAGGCGCACCCAGGTAATGGGATGCATGTAATGGGCGTCGTAGACGTGCGAAACATACCAAAGCGAGGCATCGAGCGTGCGACTGATATAGAAGCCGCCGCCCGCTACCAAGTCAAAGCGCGCTGCCTTCCAAAAGATAGCGGGCCACCATTCGTTATAGAAGTTACGCATGGGCGTAACCGGATAGCGGTAGGGGTTAGCGGTCAGCCCCAGCCAGTAATGATACTCCGGCAATTCGCACTGGTAGGTTTGTAAGTTGCCGGTTCCCATCTCTTGCACGCCCATTACATCGGGATCGGCGGCGCGGATGGTAGCAACGTTGAGGTCCGCACGCTTTGTCCAACGGCGCGGATCGTCTGGTGTACAGCCTTCATCATAGGAGGCAGCAAGTATATTGAAAGAGAGGAAACGCAAAGTAGTCGCCATAGCTGTCCGGTTGCTCAACTTTTCTGTTGGTCCATTGCCACGCCAATGGCGACACCAATCGCAATCCCAATGGCAATGCCAATCGCAATGTTATCCATCGCCACACCAATGCCGGCACCAATGGCGATGCCGATGGCAATGCCAATCCCCAACTTGCTACCCCGATTTTTGTCTTGCTGAGTCATCAGATTCCCTGTCGCATTTGCGCTGCTACTGTCCAGCCATTGCCCCCGCCATGGTCCCCTTGATGAGATATTGGCGGGCGAAAATAAAGATCAGGAATGAGGGCAGCATGTAGAGCAGCCCCATCGCGTTTAGCATACCATAGTCCAGGTTGGTGTAGGCAATGAGCGCGCGAAAGAGGCCGAGCGGCATCAAGAATTTGCTGGCGTCGGAGAGCAGGATCAGCGGCAGAAAGAAGCTGGCCCATGCGCCATTGAAGGCGAGGATGCCGGCTGCGCCCACACCAGGCAGCGCCAGCGGAAAGACAATGCGCGAGAGTGTCTGAAAGCGGTTCGCCCCATCCAGCCAGGCAGCCTCCTCTAGCTCAATCGGCACACTGTCGATAAACCCCTTGAGCACCCAAAGCATAAACGGAATCGCGCCGGTGGTCATGCCCAGCACAACGCCAGTCAATGTGTTAATCAGCCCGAAATCGCGCATGATCAGATAGAGGGGCAGCACAGTGGCAGTGCCAGGAATAATCTGGATGAGCAGGATGCTGAACATCAGCGCGCGCTTGAAGCGGAAGGTGCCGCGCGAAAGGGCATAGCCCCCCAACGAACAGACGATCAGGGCCAGCACGACCGAACTGGTGACAGTGATCAAGCTGTTACGCAGCAGGGTCAGCGCATCGCCGCGGCCAAAGATGGCATTGTCGAAGTGATCCAGGGTAAAGGATTCGGGCCAATAGAGATAGAGCGTCGAAACGTTTTCTGGTTTATGCGTAAAGGCGGCCAAAAAGGGCCAGATAAAGGGAATCAGGATGAAAATGGAAAAGAGAATGAGAAAGAGATAGACCCCGCCAATATCAAGCCATTCCTGGCGACGATAGCCGATCTCCTTCTGCGGCTTGGGACGGGAACGAGATTCGCCCATTGCCGGCGTTTGGGTTGCCATGTGGCACTCCTTGCTAGAATCCTTGCGAGAGGTCTGCTAGAGGTCTACGCGCATGAGGCGTAGATAGACGTAGGCGAAAGCGAGGCTGATGACTAGCATGACCATCGCCGCGGCAGAGCCATAGCCTAGCTCAAAATACTGGAAGCCCTGGTTATAGACATAGATGCCCAGGAGTTCCGTGGCATTGCCAGGGCCGCCGCGCGTCAGCCCGAAAACCAGGTCGAACATCCCCAGAAGGCCGATGGTGTTCAGCAGCAGCCAGAGCATGACGACATAACGGATCAGCGGTAATTTGATGCGGGTCAACATCTGCCAGCCGTTCGCGCCATCCATCTTGGCCGATTCGATGATCTCGCCGGGAATGTTCTCTAGCCCCGCCAAAAAGAGGATCATGGCAAAACCGGCATTGTTCCAGAAGTTGACCAGCACAATCGAGAACATGGGCGCGACGCGCAGCCATAGCTGCGGCTCCACGCCAAAGAAGCCGACGATGCGGTTGAGCGTGCCTAATTCGCCTGCCCCAAACATCGATGACCAGATCAACGCCTGGGTAATGCCAGGGATGACCATCGGTAGGACGAGCACTGCCAGGAGGAAATTTTGTCCCTTGAGCTTGCGGCGGCTGAGGATCAGCGCGGCGCTCAGCCCCAAAATAAATTGGCCGATGTTGGTGTAAACGGTGTATTGGATGGAGAGCCAAAGCGAGTTGTGAAAGTTACGGTCACCAAAGAGTTCAACGTAATTCCGCAGCCCAATAAAGCCATAGTTCATGGCTTTGGGGCCGGCAAGCGCCAAATCGGTGAAGCTGATGTAGATTGCCCACAATGAAGGCAGCAGCGTAAAGACGACAAGGAGCAAGAGAGCAGGAACCAGGAAGAGAAAAAGCGAATTGTTGTGGAGTCGGCTCATGGGTGTTTGTCCATTGCTTGGCGGAGGAGAACCCCACCCCAAGTAGGTTAGGGTGGGGTTTCTGCCTGCTTATGCGCGCTTGGCCCCTTCGTCGCCTAAATCCTGAAGGATGGCGCTCGCGAAGGCTTCCATCGCTTCCTCAGCGGTCATCACACCAGTGATAATGTCCTCCGTGGCGCGGGCAACACCGTCGGAGATACGGTTGGCGTTCAGTTGGTCAAACTTGTAGGTACGGCCTGTGTTGAAGAGTTGGCTTGCTTCGGCCATTTTACCGTTGACAGCCTCGGCATAGGCCGGGCACTGTTCCGCCAAGTCCATGCGCCCGGAAGGGCCACCGAGGTAAATTTGCAGCGTCTCGCACATGACCGCAGGGTCGCCCTGATAGGTAATGAATTCCACACAGCCATCCACTGACTTGGTGGTGGCGGCAACCACATTGCCGATGCCGCCCGACACATAGGTAAAGGGCGTGCCCGATTCGTGCGGCCATTCCCAACGGTCAACCTTCTCATAAAGCCCTTCAATGGGCGTTGCGCCTTCGGGGCCCCAGTCGAACGTCCACTGCCAGTCGCCACCCGTGACCAAAACCACTTCGCCCGCGGGGAAGCCCTGGTACTTAATCGGTTCCCACGGGTTGGGAGTGAGCAGCATATCCACGGTCAACCAGCCGTTGGTGGCAAGCGTTTCATAGACCTGGAAGGCTTTGAGCAAGTTGGGGCTGGAGACGACCCACTTGTTGTCCGTCTCGTCAAAGATCGGGCCATCGAAGCCCAACCAGACCATCTGGAAGCCTTCGCCCCAGGTGCCGCCACCCCACGGCGTCGCCGCGGGCAGCCCGGTGGGAACAGCGTTGGTCTTGGTGGCAATTTCGTCACAGGCGGCATAGAAATCTTCCCAAGTGCCGGGCTGATCGCCAGAGATACCCGCTGCGTCCATGACATCCTTGCGGCGGAAGAAGGTGAAGGTCGTACCGCCAGGCACGCCATAGACCTTGCCATCATACATGGACAGATCGCGCAGCGATTGGGCGATATGCTCCCATCCCTCCCAGGCTGTCAGTTGAGGGGTGAGGTCAGCCAGGTAATTGGCGGCGATGAAGTCGGCGACCAATTCGGGGCGGAAGCTGAAGTAATCGGGCAGCGTCCCTGCGGCAGCGTCGAGGGTCAGCTTGGTCTTAATGTCATTATCCGTAGCGGGCCCTTCCATATTGACCATGCGATAGGGCTTGCCTTCTTCCTCCATCTTGGCGTTGAAGTTTGTGATCTCATACTCCGTGACCTTGTTCTCCAACTCGCGGTCAGGGGTAAAATAGCTGAGTTCGATCAACTCACCGGCAGGGGCCGCTTCACCACCGGTGGAAGTAGTAGGCGCGGCGGTGGGCGCGCAGGCAGCAATGATGCCACCGGCAACGGTTAATGCCGAAGCCTGCAAAAAGTGGCGGCGACTTAGAAAAGCGCGAGACATAGGTGTTCCTCCTTGGAAACGTGACTCAAAAGCCTAATTTGATTGTAGATCGACAAGGAATGGAGAGATAGATAATCGGCGAGTGCCGTCTTGCTGGAGACTCAGACGGATAGACCTAGACAAAAGGAGAGCCTGTAGGTCATAGTACACACCATGCAGCATCATACTTCACAGTCTGGCAAGGCTGCAAACTCAGGCGCAATAGCTCGCGCAGAGCCGCAAAGAGGGTTTCTCTCTTCCCTCTCACCCATCATTTGGTTGCTGCTCCACTCCTGATCTGGTATCATAAAATCTAGCCCGCTCCCATTTCATAGCCACTTCCATGATCGCGCGTGCTTACCCGCACGTAATCATGTGTGCCACTTGTTCGCAATGAATGAATCGTAAGGGAGGACGTTTATGATGAGAAAGATTAACGTACTAACCTTTGTTACACTGGATGGCGTCATGCAGGGCCCTGGTGGCCCCACGGAAGATACCAGTGGCAACTTCACCTATGGTGGATGGGTCGTTCCCTACTTTGATGAAGCTCTTGGTCAGGAAATGGCTGAGCAGATGAGCAAGCCATTTGATCTTTTGTTGGGCAGAAAAACATTTGAGATATTCGCCTCCTATTGGCCGCACCATCAGGAGGAAGGCCCTGGCATCAACAACGCGACCAAGTACGTTGCTTCAAACACGCTTACTCAGCACGAGTGGCAAAAGTCGGTCTTTTTGAGTGGAAACGTTGCCGGTGAGATCAAAAAGCTCAAAGAACAAGAAGGCCCTGACTTGCAAGTGCATGGCAGTAGCAATCTCATTCAAACCCTATTGCAGCATGATTTGGTCGATGAATTTTGGCTCAAGATATTTCCTGTGACAATTGGTAGGGGAAAACGCCTGTTTGAGAATGGCACGATTCCCGCAGCCTACACACTGGTTGACTCCAAAACCTCACCGTCGGGCGTGATCATTGCCACACTCAGACGTGCAGGCGAATTCCAAACAGGGGAAGTTCCCGCATAGCCCACACATGAGTTGTCATCTTCTTCTCTCACCCACCACTGGAGCGTAATCTGCATGGATTTTGAAATACCCCCCAAAGTCAAACCCCTTCTCGGCCAACTGCGCGCCTTTATTGAGGAGGAGGTCATCCCGCTCGAACCCACCTTCCTCAATGGTGAGTTTGTCGAAATGCTCCCCATCCTGGCAGAGGTGCGCGCCCGTGTGCAGGCGGCTGGGCTGTGGGCACCCCACCTGCCCGTCAGCTATGGCGGGCTGGGGCTGTCGCTGCATGAATTTGCCTATGTCTCCGAAGAATTAGGGCGCAGTCCGCTGGGCCACTATGTCTTTAACTGCCAAGCGCCCGACATTGCCAACATGGAATTGCTCTTGCGTTTTGGCACAGAGGAGCAGAAGCAGCGCTACTTGGAGCCGTTGGGCCGCGGCGAAATCCGCAGTTGCTTTGCCATGACCGAGCCGGAGTTTCCAGGTTCCAACCCCATTTTGATGGCTGCCAGCGCAGAGAAGGATGGCGATGATTATCTCATCAACGCGCACAAATGGTTCACAACGGGTGCGGAGGGTGCTTCCTTTACGATTGTCACTGCACTGACCAATCCCGACCAGCCCCAGCGTCACCAGCGCGCCAGCCTGATCATCGTGCCACTGGAGACGCCAGGCTATCGCCTCATTCGCAACATCTCCATTATGGGCGAAAGCGGCAGCGACCACGCCAGCCATGCCGAAGTCGCCTTTGAAAATGTGCGCGTGCCGCAGAGCAACCGGCTAGGGCCAGAGGGCGAGGGTTTCCGGTTGTCGCAAGAGCGTTTGGGGCCGGGGCGCATCCACCACTGTATGCGCTGGATCGGCATCTGCGAGCGCGCCATCGACCTGGCCTGCCGCCGCGCGGTCAGCCGCAAGCTCTCATCGAGCGCCTACTTGGCTGACCAACAGGCTGTGCAGCATTGGCTTGCCGAAAGCCGCGCAGCGGTGGATGCAGCGCGCTTTCTCGTCCTCCATGCCGCCTGGAAGATCGACCAGGTCGGTGCAGCCGCGGCGCGCGTAGAGATTTCAACGATCAAGTTCCATGTGGCAGGCGTGCTACAGAGCGTCCTAGATCGCGCGATTCAAATCCACGGCGCGTTGGGCATGACCGATGACACCCCCCTTGCCCATTGGTATCGCCATGAGCGCGGAGCGCGTATCTACGACGGCCCAGACGAGGTACACAAATGGGTGGTGGCGCGCCAAATGCTGGCAGGATACCGGGAGCAGGGCTGACCGAGCGCAGAGCCGCTTAAGGAGCAAGTCGTCAATGAACATCGACTTCAACGGCGAGATCTGGTTCTGGAAAGGCCCTGCTCCCTGGTACTTTGTTACCGTTCCGGCGCAGCAGTGCCGCGAGCTAAAAGCCATCTCAGGCTTCGTGACCTACGGCTGGGGCATGATCCCTGTGCATGTGCGGATCGGCAAAACCGAGTGGAAGACTTCCTTGTGGCCCCAAGAGGATCGCTACATTGTGCCCATCAAAGCCAGTGTGCGAAAAGCAGAACGGCTTGAGGAAGGCGACACAGTGACAATACGGCTTGGGGTTGCCTAGACAAGCGTTGTCTAGGCAGGTACGCCGTTCACCTTGCTGAGCGCAGGCATCTTATTGACAACGTCGATGAGCGCAGACAAATAGCCGATGGCATAGGCGCGTCCACGATGGCCCCAGCGCGTATCGTCGATCATGTGGGGCACATGGTCATCAATCAGGAAGCTGTTGAAGCCATTCTCCTTGAGCGCAAGCATAATCTCCAGCTTGTTCTCCAGGTTGCCTTCGTCAATGTAACATTCGGTGAAGTTGTCAGCAGTGCCTTCGACATCGCGGAAGTGAATGTAGATCAGCTTGCCGCGTGGGGCAAAGTAGCGAATCCCGCGTAAGACATTCTCGCGCCCGCCCATCTCTGACCAACAGCCGATGCAGAAATTCAACCCCAGGTTCGGGCTGTCGAAGGTATCGGTCATGCGCTTGAAGCCCTCGAAGTTGCGGAAGATGCGCGCCACGCCGCCCAACTGTGGCACAGGCGGATCATCGGGGTGTACGGCAAAGGTCACGCCAAACTCCTCGGCGACGGGCAAAATGCGTTCCATGTAATACTTGAAGTTGTCCCACATCTCCTCGTCCGTAATGACGCGGCCAAAGGTCAACTCGTCTGGATCATGCTCGGCGATGTTGAAGCGGCGCGCCACTGAACCCCCGCGGCGTTTGGCAGGTGGGTTGGTACTCCACACAGAGCTTGGCATCCAGTGAATGCCGAGGATGGGAATCCCGGCGCGCCCCATGTTGCGGATTGTGTTTTGCATGTGAGCGATCTGCTCATCGCGCCCCGGTTCGCCCAACATGACCTTATCGAAGAAGGAGTTTGGTACGTTCTCCAGCGACATCAAGCGCAGGCCATGCTTTTCCGCCTTTTTGCGCGCGGCAAGCAGGTCTTCATATTCCCATTGTTTGTCGCCAGGGAAACCGGCATTATTCATCTGGAAATCTTGTGCGCCGAGTTGGGCGATGTAGGTAAGCATGTCATCGCTCGGATCACGAAACTGACCGAGGGCTACGCGTATCTCTTTGGGCATGCTGTCAAGCAAACGTTCAGGCATGGGCTTCTCCAAGCTAGTGAAGTTGCATCAGTTGAATTTGGTTTTGTTTGTGGTGATTTAGGTGCGATACGTGATCTCTACTTTACTCGAAGCGCATGAGAAGTGCAAAGGAGAGAGGGACGAGACAGGTTCGCATTTACGCCGATCTATGATACGGTATAAAAAACGTGATTTGCTAGGGACTCACTCTGTTTGGGTGATTTATGTTGTCATCCGCCTGCCAAACCTTGAGGAGCAGATATGGGAAGTGAAAAATTGTTTACAAGCGCATCCACACCGGAAAGCCTGGGTATCCCTTCCAGGGCGATCCTGAATTTTCTGCAACGGATTGATGCCGAGCGCATCGGCATGCATGGCTTTCTGCTGGTACGTCGCAACAGGATTGCGGCAGAGGGATATTGGGCTCCGTGGTCGGCTGAGCGCAAACACCGGATGTATTCGGTCAGCAAGAGCTTCGTCGCTTTGGCAGTCGGGATGATGATCGACGAAGGCAGGCTCACCCTTGATGATAGCGTCGCCCAATACTTCCCGGACAAAGTACCCGCAAAGCTGCATCCGTGGCTTGCCGCCTCGACCGTCCGCGACCTGCTGATGATGTCAACCGCCCATTCGACCACCTCCTATACCCGCGACGATCCCGACTGGGTTTGGACCTTCTTCAACCGGACTCCCTCGCATCCGCCTGGAACGATCTTCTCCTATGACACCGCAGCAACCGTCGTGCTCACAGCCACGGTCGAGCGGCTTGCGGGGATGCCTTTTCTAGAGTACATGCGCCCGCGTTTTCTGGACCGAATCGGCTTCTCACCGGATGCCTGGTGCGTCCGCACACCCGAAGGTGGATCGTGGGGCGGTTCGGGTGTCATCTGCACGCTGCGCGATCTGGCGAAAGTCGCTCTCACCTGCATGAACGGCGGCATGTGGGGCGAAGAAAAAGTCCTCCCGGAGGCGTATGTATGCGCCGCGACCTCGAAGCAAATCGATAACGCCATCCGCGGGCATCACGGGTATGGATACCAGATCTGGCGCGAGAATGAAAATGGATTTTCCTTCCGCGGGATGGGCAGCCAGTATGCCTTTTGTTTCCCCGACAAGGACTTTCTATTCACCTGCATCGCCGACACACAGGGCGCACCGTCAGGCAGCGCCATTCCGACCGTGATGTGGGAAGAACTCTACCCCTATCTTGCAGATGCGCCGCTTGCGGAGGATGGCGATGCCCATGCGGAACTTGCGGATCAGATCGAGCGACTTGCTGTCCTGCCACTTCCTGGGAACGCGGATGCGCCGGTGCGTTCAGTCGTCGATGACGCCTGGTATGCTTTGGAAGAGAACCCGATGGGGATCACGCGGATGCGCCTCTCCTTCAAGGGGGATGAGGGCGCGTGGGAATATACCAACGCTCAGGGCGACAATGTGCTGCGCTTCGGTATCGGGCGCGTGCTGCCCGGCAAGTTCCCGCAGCGCAACTACTTTGGCGAACAGATCGGTTCATCCCCAGGCATCGAATATGAGTGCATGGCCTCAGCCGCGTGGGTCGATGATCAGACACTCAATCTGGAGGTCTATATCACAGATCATTACCTGGGCGGGCTGCGCATCTCCTTCGCCTTCAAGGGGGAAGAAATCGGCGTCTTTATGACGAAACAAGCCGAATGGTTTCTGGACGAATATAATGGATTCGCCGGAGGAAAGCGCGTCTGATGCGCAAGTAGTTGCACTGGCGTAGAAGGCTTTGCGCTTAGTAGTCGGCAAATGAACCGTCGTCTTTGTGCCAGAACATGCCGCGCAGACGAAAGGTTTCGTCGCGCAGGGCTTCGAGCGCATTGTCATCCATGTCCACACCGAGGCCGGGTGCTGTAGGCAGTTCGATATATCCATCCTTGAAAACCAGCGGCGTCTTGAACAGCCCTTCACCGCGGCGATGGCCCCCTTCACAGATCACGCAGTTTGGCACAGTCGCCATCACATGGATTGACGCGGCAACGCCGACCGGCCCCGCTGCGTTGTGTGGCGCAATCGCCATGTTGTGGATTTCGGCCATCGCCGCGATCTTCTTTGTCTCCAGTATGCCGCCGCAGTGACGGATGTCGGGCTGCAAGATCGCGCACATCTCGCGTTCGATCAGCTCACGGAAGCCCCAGCGCGTCAAATGGCGCTCGCCGGTCGCCACAGGGACGGTCGTGGCGCGCGAGAGCATCAGCAGCGCCTCGTTGTTCTCCGGATGGCATGGCTCCTCGGCAAAGAGGGGGCGAAATGGCTCGATCTCCTTCATAAAAATAAGGGCCATTGTCGGGCTGAGACGACGGTGCAGATCGACCGCCAAGTCTACCATCCCGCCCACTGCCTCGCGCACTGCGGCGACGCGCGCCACCATGCCGTCGATCTCATCCGGCGTCTCGACAAAGCGCGCGGGATGGTCGGTGGCGAGCATCTTGATGGCTCGGAAGCCGGACTGTACAGCGCGCCTGGCATTCTCTGCCACCTCGGCGGGCGTGCCGCCGCCGATACCTGTGTAAACACGCACACGATTGCGGACGGATCCCCCCAAAAGTTTCCAGACAGGCATCCCCACCGACTTGCCAAAGACATCCCACATCGCCATTTCAATGCCACTGAGCGCGCTGACCATCACCGGCATGCTGCGGCTGTAGCTGGAACGGTACAGCGCCTGCCAATGATCTTCGATCTGCAGCGGGTCTTTGCCCACCAGATATTCAGCCATGTCCGCGACTGCCTGGGCGACGACGCGCCAGTGTTCGTAGTTCATCGGCTCGCCATAGCCAATCAGCCCCTCGTCCGTGTGCATCTTGAGAATCATGGCGCGGCCTTGAATGGGGATCGTTTCGAAAGCGGTGATCTTCACGGGAGTTCCTTTCGTCGGCGAGCAGCGCCCGCGGCGTTCTCTAGGTTGTTTGGTAGATGGGATGGAGTCAAGTCCGATTGTACCATGCGAGATGAGCCAAGCCGCATTATAGGCCGCGCGGCACGATGGAAGACGGCTAGCCATCCGCTACAAATGTCTTATTGTAGATGGTGGCATATCCGTTTATACTGTCTATGACAGTGCTAACCCATCTCCTTTTGGGCCATGAATATCCCTAATCCGCCTGTGCAGGTCTCCTTTCGCTGATCTATCCACGTTTGGCCTCGCAGCACAACAAATTTGGTGAAATTGTCGCTCATGTCTCGATCTACCCCGTTGTACACACGGTTTGGCCGCGCCGCGCATCCGTGTATCCGGCTCTTTGCCGCGCCCTTTGTCCTTCTTGTCGCGCTTTTTAGCTTCTCGATATTTGCCTTTCCAACTCCGCTCTATGCGGACACCATTATCATTGAACCCGGTGGTGCTGACGGCACAGGTGGGGTCTATGGCGCTGACTATATTGCTACAGCGTTGAACAGTGGGCCTGTCACGCTCGACACCAACTTCGCTACGGGCAGCAGCCCCGATGACATCCACATCAGGCCGGGGGTCAATCTCTCCTGGGCAGCAGGTAACACGCTGACCCTGATTGCACAAGGCAACATTGTGATCAGTGGCACTGTGCAGCACAATGGCCCGGTGGATGGCAGCGGGGGTGTGGTGCTGCTGGCAGACGACGACCGTGTCGGGGGGGGCGATGTGCTGATTGGCGCGGCGACACAGCCCGCGGCGGTTGCCGTGGGCAGCCGTCACGGCGTGACCAACGTCGAAGGGGCGAACGTCATCGTGCAAGCGGGCAATGGTGGCGACACTAATTACGCTCAGCTTGGCTTTCGTGTGATTAATCAGGGATACGCCTACAGCGCAACCGGCTCAATTGCAGTCACAGCCACGCTATCGCTGATGATGGCAGGCGGGCAACCACAATACAGTTATGCCCAAATTGGTCACGGGGGGTCGATAGATGAGGGGCATGCTGACACCGCAGATGGCACGTTGTCGGGCGATATTGCTGTCAGCGTAACCAACAACATATCGGTCACGGCGGGAAGTTCAGCGCGCGAAGCCTATACCCAGATTGGACATGGCGGCTATAACTTTTTCGGCCCAACCACGGGCAATCATACGGTGGTAGCAGGCGGCACAATTGAGTTCCGCGGCGGCAGCGGTTCAGATTTTGCCTATGCTCAAATTGGCAACGGTGGCGGCAGTTCCGGCGGTGTGCATAGCGGCAACCTGCATGTTGATGCAGGCGGGGATATCATTTTCCGAGGCGGAGCTTCTCTACGTGCCTATGCTCAAATCGGGAATGGGGGCTGGGTGGCTCATGGTGACGCGAGTGGGGATCATTGGGTTGAAGCAGGTGGCACTATCGACTTCCGGGTTGGCAGTGGCACGCAGGCCTATGCTCAAATTGGGAACGGGGGCCGCGGTGTAACGGGCACGCTCGGTGGACGGCTGACGGTCATTGCGCCCGGTGATATCACTTTCTTCAATGATAGTTCGAGTAAACTTGCCCAAATTGGACATGGTGGTTATCAAGCCAATGGGGATTCGACAGGGGATATTTCCGTTGAAGCGGGAGGGAACCTTCGCTTTGAATCGGGCCAGATTGGTCATGGCGGCTTTGAGGCCACCGGGATCCATCGTGGCAATCACACCGTCCAAGCCGCGCAATCCATCACCTTTACGGTCAATGATGCCTATGGCACTTATGCACAGATCGGCAATGGTGGGTTCAATAATGAGTCCGGCATCGGCCAACAGGGAAATCTCACGGTCACTGCCACGAGTGGCGATATCTATTTCCAAGCCGGTGCAGGTTTTGCAACCTATGCCCAAGTGGGCAATGGCGGTTATCTCACGGATGGAATGCACACGGGAACACTGCGCCTGCACGCAGGGGGCGATATTCATTTCATTGGGGGGCTGAGCCAATACCATTCCTATGCGATGGTCGGGAATGGCGGGGGGTTAGGCGATGGTCAGCGCAGCGGCGACATTACGCTGGACGCAGCGGGCGATATCCATGTGCGCTCAGTGGGTCTCAGTGGTTTTGCCCAGGTTGGGCATGGTGGCACAGGTGCAGATGGCGCGATTTCCGGCACAGTGACCATTACGGCAGGACAGACGATCTATTTTGCAGCCGCTCTTGACGATGGCATCCACGTTCAGGCTGGACATGGCGGGCGCCGCGCTACGGGGACAAGAAGCGGGGACATCCATCTCTATGCAGGCGCTGATATTATCTTTGTCGGTGGCGATGGCACAACGGTTCCTGCTGCTGCCCAGGTTGGTCATGGTGGCCCCGACTCCAGCGGCGACAGCAGTGGAAATCACACGCTCATTGCAGGTCGAAATATCAGCTTTACGGCAGGTACTGGCGACAACGCCTATACCCAGGTCGGCAATGGTGGGATTCATGCCGCCGGCAACATGACGGGCAGCCACATCCTCCGCGCCGCGCAAACAATCTTCTTCGGCGCAGGCAGCGGCACTGATGCCTATGCCCAGGTAGGCAATGGCAGCGCTGCGGGCAGCGAGAGCGGTGCGCGCAGCGGCAATATCACGATCCTCAGCGGCGAAGACCTCATCCTTGCGGGCGCGCACATCGGCCATGTTTCAGCCGATGGAGTACTCTCGATCACGGGCGGCAGCACAACCATTGGCGTCAGCCAGAATAACCCGTATATCAGTGGCAGCGGGGAGATGTTCGTCACCCATAGCGCGCAATTCACAACAGCTTTCAACAGCGCACCGGCAGCCAATGAGGGTGAACTGCGCTTCTATGCGCCGTCTCAGAGCCATGTCTCGATTGCGGCGAATACGCCGATGAACAGCGAAACATTCCCTGGCTTTGTCCCTGATGAACGGATAGCGGGGAACTTCCTTTTTGCCAATGGCCCCTACATCCCAGACTACAGCTTCTACTTTAGCCGGCTGCCTGCGCTCATCGTCAGCAAAACGCCTAGCGTGGCGCGGGCGCGCGTGGGTGAAACCATCACCTACACCTATCAGATCACCAACAGCGGTGGCATATCCTTCACGGCCCTTAGCGCGGTGGATGACCCACTGGGCGCGATTGCGCTTGACCGCAGCAGCCTTGCCCTGGGCGAAGTGGCAACGGGCCAACGCACCTACACGGTGCAAGCGAGCGACCCGCCCAATGCGCTGGTGAACATCGTGACCATAACCGGGACGCCGCTGGTGGGGGATACCGTGGTGGTCACCGCGCAGGCGAGCGTGGCGTTGGTCAATGCCTCTTTTGACCTCACCAAGACCGTCGGAATACAGGGCATTGTGCCGGAGTGTACAGCAAACAACGCCATGCAAGTGCCCATCAGCACGACCGTGGTCTACTGTTTTACCATCACCAATACGGGCAGCGAACCTCTGACCACGCACACGCTCGAAGATGACCAGTTGGGGACGGTGCTGGATGGCGTCGCCATTTCCCTTGCTCCGGGTGACTCCTATGCAACCGTTGTCACGCGCACGCTCTATGCCGGTGTTACTAATACGGCAGTGTGGACAGCGGGCTATGCGGGCAGCGAGGGGGTGCGTGTGGCAGCTTTGCCTGCACAGAGCATAGCACAGGCTACCGTTGCCATTTCCGATGATACAGCGGATCAGGATGGCGACGGTATTCCCGATAATCTTGAACAGGCGGATGATATGGATGGGGACAACATCCCCAACTTCCTCGACCTCGACAGCGATGGTGATGGGCGGCTGGATCGGGATGAGTGTCCAGGCTTGCCCTGCCGAGATACCAACAACGATGGCACGCCGGACTTCCTCGATCCCAACGATGCCACAGCGCTTGATCCCAACGAGCAGCCCACACAGGAGCAAAGGATCTTCCTGCCCGCCATTGCCGACGAGTAACCACAGAATTAGAAGGCACAGGGTTGTGCCTCCGGGTATATCACTTTTGTGGTCAATTGGCTATCGGCTAAAGCTTGCAATGGCGGTACAATATAGACCAATACACTAAACTTCCAGCCACGAAAGAAGGCATAATCCATGTGTCGATCTTTGCGTATCGTTATACTCCTGCTTCTGGTCAGCGTGTGGACAGCGGGCCTGTTCACGACACCCTATGCGGCGAAGGCGCAGTCGGAGGAGCCTAGCATCCCATTTTTGGGGCATATTGTTCAACCAGGGGAAGATCTAGAGACGATCGCTGCACGTTATCAGACGACCGCTGAGGCTCTCGCACATGAGAA
Organism: Caldilineaceae bacterium; assembly: GCA_020846635.1. Taxonomy (GTDB): domain Bacteria; phylum Chloroflexota; class Anaerolineae; order Caldilineales; family Caldilineaceae; genus QEUY01. The sequence continues at coordinate 863,425 of JADLDO010000028.1, read as the reverse complement.
CCAGCTATCCGTGTCCGTTCCATTGGTCCCTGGGCAGCTTTTGCGTATTCGCTCTTTGGGAGCGGAGCCTCTAGCCCCCGGTGTCAATCCGGCTGTGCCGCAAGCAGAACCGCAGTGGGGGGAAGGGCTTACGGGCGAGAAATGGATTGATATTGACCTGACCGCGCAAACGCTCACAGCCTATCAGGGGGATACAGCAGTCCGCAGCTTTGTGATCTCGTCTGGGAGTACGGGCCACGAAACCGTCACGGGTAGTTTCCGAATTTGGGCCAAAGTGGCGCGACAAGATATGTCCGGCGGCAGCCGGGCGGCGGGCAACTATTACTATGTGCCGAATGTGCCGTGGGTACAATATTTCTACGCAGACTACTCGATTCATGGGGCCGACTGGCATAACAGCTTTGGTTGGGCTGTGAGCCACGGCTGTGTCAATATGCGTGTGGATGAGGCGCGCTGGCTCTTTGAATGGGCCGAGCCGAGCATGGACCCGGCGATGGTGGAGAGTGCCACCTGGCTCTTCCCCGGTGGGGACGGCACGCGCGTGGAGGTTCATGACTAGACGACGTAGAGATAGATATATGTGAGAGAGGGAGAGCAAAAGGTATCCCATTGCTCCCCCTCTACATCTCTAGGCCAGATTCTTCTGAATCAGTCTGTGTAACAGACCAACCCTCCATCTATGCAAATTATGCCTCTGCTATCGAAGGCGCTCGCCACCGGTGATGCCAATCACGTTATCGCCGACACTGGTGCGCGGTGTGGCGCGTAGGTTTGTGACATAGCCATCACGCCCAGAAACGTATTCCTCTAGGACAGCCCCGCTAAAGTCCAAGATTGCGCCTAATCGCTGCCCCGTTGTCACCTGATCCATCATGCGTACAGCGGGCTTGAAATAGCCTGCGACAGAGGCATTGAAGCTGCCGCCACCTTTTTTGTCGCCCACCAAATGGTGCGTGGTGCGATGTGTATCCGGTTCACCCTCCATCATCTCCATATGCTTCAGAACGTTAAACACGCCAGCGGTGAAGCATTCAATCTCTTGGGGCAGGGTACGCCCGGCACCATGCGCTTCGGTAAACATGCCCGCCTTGTTGCGATCCCAGCAGGTGCGGAAACTGCACCCATAGACGGCGTTCTGTGGATTGATGCTGCCGATGACCGCGGGCGCGGCAAAAGCTTCTGCCGCGGCTTTGGTCTTGCGCCCGATCTCGTTGTCAGTGGCATAGTAATAGATAGAGGTGCAGATGTTGAGGGCAACGCCCCCGCTATGGATGTCCAGAAACATATCGCTGGGATCGATGAACTTGTGGGTCACATAATAACCCAGCCGGTACGAGATGCTGCCGTTGGGGTCGCCGGGCATTACGCGCGCTAAATTCAACCCGTCGATGGGGCTTGTTCGTGTGCCTGCTTCCCATGCCGGAATGTTAAAGAAAGGAACCATGACCAAGTTGCCCTGTTTGAGTTGGTCAGGCGTAAGCTGCTGGTAGACATTGGCAATCGTCTCCGGCCCTTCATACTCGTCGCCATGAATCCCGGCAATGACCACAAAGGTAGGGCCTTCCTGGGCGCTCGTGATGGTGAGTACAGGTACGCGCCACATGCCACCGTCGGGCCGCGCGGCCACATCATACATCTCATACGCCTTTTGGCTGCGGGGCAGTTTGGCGATTTCAAATTCATCAATGTGCATGAAAATACCTTCTTGCGTTCTAGTGGTACGTTCTAGTGATATTTTAGGGGGCAGTGCCTTGTGGCTGCCCATAGCGTAACAGAGGGAGAGGCTCCCCGCGCGGGGTATCCCTATGCGCCTAGCACCTCGCGCGTGCGGCGGGCAATCAGGGCTTCTTGCCCTTCCTGTAGCGTATGCACATGCAGGCGAATTTGCTCCTCGTGGTTGCGCATGGGGTCTTTGTATTGTTGGGGCATGATGCGCGGCGTCCCGCCCAACATTTGGTCGAAGAACTCCTGATAGCTCACTTCCACACTGTTGATGTCCCAGGTCATGGCGACATGGGGAAAGAGTTGACCATCGCCATAGGGCAGTTGCCGCCACGCCTTGACGGTGGGGATGCTGCTCACCTGGTCGATAATATACTGCACGCGCCGGTCCCAGACCATCATGTCCGCTTCGTGGTCACGGTTCATGTAGATTTCTACGGCTTTGACCAGCCCCACGATCTCCTCTTTGCCCATCTTCATACCGCGGCCAATGCTGGCGTTGGGGCTGTCGTTGAGGCGGCACGCCTCGACCAAATCGGGACGACCGATGACCAGCCCCGATGATTGCGGCCCGCGCAGCCCCTTGCCGCCGCTGAAGATGACCAGGTCGGCCCCTTCGTTCAAATAGCGGTGCAAATTGGACATGGGGGGCAGTTCCGATGCGGCATCCACCAGCAGCGGCACGCCGCGCGCATGGGCAATCTCTGCCACTTCGGGCAACGGGATCGCCGGGCCGATCAGCCCCCAGGAAAAGACATACCAGATGCCAGCGGTTTTGTCGGTGATCGCCGCAGCGAGCGCGTCTGCATTTGGCTCGACTTCGACAAAGCGGCAGCCGCTTATCTCAATGGCCTGGTCATAGCCCATACGATGGCTCGTCTGCACAATCATTTCATGCTTGAGCCCTTCGACATGGGGCAGGCGACGCACAAGCTGCCGGTCTGTGCCGGTGATGGCAGCCGCGCCGACGAGGGCGATCCCCGCGGTCGCCGAGGCACAGGCATGGGCCGCGGGCACGCCGATTAACTCAGCGATGCGCTTCCCCGCGGCCAGGTGCAATTCTTCCATAATCACAAAGGATCGACTGGCCTGGTTCATGGCGTCAGTCACTTCGGGGTGCATCAGGTTGCCGCTGTATGCGGAAACTGTCCCCGCGGCGTTGATGATCGGTTCAATACCTAATTCGCGATAGATGCTGCTCATGGGTTGCTCGGTTCTTGAATGAAGTTTTTGGATTCTACGTTAGCCCTTGATCCCGCTCATGACCACGCCTTCGACAAAGTAGTTTTGGGCGAGGATGAAAATTAACAGGACAGGCGCGGTCGTGATCATGGCTCCTGCCATGAGTAGATGATCTTTGGGCAATGTCTCGTCAATGGAGCCTTTGAGGAACCAAAGACCCATCGGCAAGGTGTATTTTTGTACACTGTCGAGAAAAATTAAGGGAGCCAAAAAGTTATTCCACGAGGACATAAAGGTCACAATCGCCACCGTTGCCAGCGCGGGTTTGCAGTTGGGCAAAATAATGTGGGTGAGAATGTGGAAGCGACTGGCCCCGTCGATCAAGGCCGACTCGTCAAAGTCCAGGGGAATGGAGAGGATAAATTGGCGCAGCAAGAAGATGGCAAACGCGCCGCCAAAGTAGCTTGGCACAATCAGCGGCAGAAACGAATCGGTCCAGCCAATGGCGCGGAACATCGTAAAGAGCGGAATGATGGTGACATAGACCGGCATCATCATTCCGCTGAGACAAAGGACAAAGAGGAAATCGCGCCCTGGGAAGCGAAAACGGGCAAAGCCATAGGCGACCACCAGCGAGCTGATCATCTGCCCTATCAGCCCCAGCCCTGTGACCAAGATGCTGTTCCTGAAGAAAAGGCCGAAATCGGCATAGGACCACGCCTCCGCATAGTTTCCCCATTGCGCCTCACGCGGGAAGAAGGTGGGCGGGTAGGCGATGACCTCGAACGCGGTCTTGAGTGAACTGGTGATTGTCCACGCAAACGGAAAGAGGAACATCAGCGACAACGCCAATGTCAGCAGCAGCAGGAAAAGCTGCATGGCCCCTCGTTGCAGGCTATAGCGGCTCAGTGGAGGTCGCGCGATCTGTTGTTGCATTGTCAATCCTATTCACTACTACTTTTTCACTATAACTTATTCACTATTGCTTGGTTTCGCCGGCGTAATGCACCCAGCGTTCCGAGAAGGCAATTTGCACCAGGGTCAACACCAAAACAGCGGCAAAGAGGAACCAGGCTAGCGCGCTGCCATAGCCCAAGTCAAAGCCCTTGAAGGTGGTTTGGTAGAGATAAAGGCCGTAAAAGAAGGTGGCATAGGCAGGGCCGCCGCCGGTTGTGACAAAAGCAAGACCAAAGACCTGCAAGCTGCCGATGATGCCCAGGATCAAATTGAGCAAGATCGTGGGTGAAATCATGGGCAGGGTTACATTCATGATCTTTTGCCACCAGTTGGCCCCATCCACTTCGGCGGCGTCGTACAACTCTTGCGGAACGCCTTGCAGCCCCGCCAAGAAGATCAACATGCGGATGCTGCCGATGCTCGTCCACAGGGTAACAAGCACCAGGGCGGGCAATGCCCACTGTGGACTTGCCAGCCAATCCGGCCCGCGTATGCCAAAGAGCTGGCGAATTGTGCTATTGATGATGCCCACGTCGGGTTGCAGAATCCAAAGCCAGAGCAGCGCCGCCGCCACCTCCGGCGTGAGGGAGGGCAAGAAGAAGAAGATGCGCCAGACAGTCTTACCCACAATGCGCCGGTTGAGCAGCAGGGCGGCAAAAAAGGAACCAATCACGCCCAGTGGAACCGTGGTGAGTGCAAAGAGCAGCGTCTTTTGCACCGAAGTCCAAAAGAGACGGTCATTAAAGAGCGCGGTGGCATAGTTCTGCACCCCGATCCACTGGGGCGTGCTCAATAGGGAGTAGTAGGTAAAGCTGTAATAGAGCGATGCCACGAGGGGGCCGAGGACAAAAACCAGAAAGCCAATCAGCCAGGGCGCAATGTAGACGTAGCCTTCCATTGCTTCCCGGCGACGGCTGCCGCTCCAGCCAGCTTTGGCGCGCGGCGTTGCCACAGCGGTAGGCGCTCCATAGGGTTTGTCTTGAGAAACCATGCCTATTTCCAGAGAAAGAATAAGAGATTCGCTCGCGCGGAGGCGCAGAGACGCGGAGATGGCAGAAGGATTCTTCTTTTCCTGCGCGGCTCGGCGTCTCTGCGCGAGAATTTCTTTTTAGAAGGGCTTGTTCAGCACTTCATCGACTGCGCTCTTGACGTTCTCCATGAACGCGGGCGTCAGGGGTTCCTGCGCCAACCAGATTTTGTCCAACTCGTTCTTGTAGATTGTCTCCACCTCCAAGCCGCGGGCATTGGCAGGCTGGCGGAAGGCGGCTTCCTCGGTCATGCACTGATATTGCAGTTCGAGGAAAGGATAGATCATATCCTCGACCGTTTCGAGATCATCAACACGCGCCGTGAGATAGCCCTGATCTTCGGCCACATAACGGGTTAAGGTCGAGTCCGCCATCGCATAGATGACACGGAAGGCCTCGTCCGGGTGCTGGCAGTTGGTGCTGACGCTGTGCGTATCCACCGACGCGCCCCAGCCAATCGCCTCTGGGCCGCGCGGATATTGGATGACACGCCAGCTAAAGGGCTGCTCGACCTCTTCCATGCCCACATTGACGCGACGATAGAAGAAACGCTGGTTGGGGCGCATGGCGATGCGTCCTGCCAGGAAGAGGGCATCGGCGCCGCCGCTGGGCAGCGCGTTGTCGGTGGCTGCTTCATTGCGCTCATAGAAGCTGTTGATCCACGAGGCCCATTGCATCCACTGTTCGTTATTTGCCAGGCTCTCGGTGCCTTCTTCGTTGTTCTCATAGGTTCCATGTTGGCGCACGCCGTTGACAATGCCCTGGATACCCACCACGCGCGGCACAAAGCCGTAGACCTGGCGATCATCCTCTGGCCCCTGGGTCAAGGCTGTGGACCATTCGCTGATCTGCTCGAAGGTGGTGCCATAGGTTTCGGGCAGCGCAATCCCCGCCGCGTTAAAGAGGTCTTCATTGATCCAGATGTAGGCATCGCCGGGGTGACAAGTCTTGGGCAATCCATACATCTTGCCGTCCAGGGTCAGCGTGTCCACGGCAGCGGGCAGCCACTCATCCTTCGAAATGCCGCCGGCTTCGAGATGCTCATCGACATTACGCAGCACCCCCAGCTTCGCCATGCGTGTGTGCTGTGTCCACACATCTGAGGTGTGCATGGTGTCGGCGATTGTCCCCGACGAGGCGAGGGTCAGCAGCTTCGTGTCATATTCGGCCCCAGGGATGGGGACCATTTCGATCTTGATGTCGGGGTTTTCTTCCATGAACTTTTCGGGGCGACGCACATACATGCCCGGAACTGCTTCTTCCCACCCTGCCTGAATATGCATGGTGATGGTGATCGGTTCGGCAGCGGTCCCGGCAGCAGCTTCGCTGCCACTGGTGGCGGGTGCGGCCCCTGGCGCAACGGGCGCGGCACAGGCGGCAATGGCTAAACTCGAGGTGGTCGCCGCCAGCCCCCACAAGAATTGACGGCGTGAAAGGGAACGCACCGATTTTGTGCGGTCTGTTTGGATCATTAGGTCTTCTCCTTAGAATGAGCTTCGAAATGAACTACGGAAAAAACTGAGGATTCAATCGCTAAGTCGGAACAGGACAATCCCACATCCCCAGGCTAGACTATCCAGCCTGCAACGAATCTGCAACCGGGCGAAATGTGTACAAGTATGTGAGCATTGCTCAAGAGAAACCGAAGGGCATGAACGCGAAGAGTATGTGCGCCACACCGGGCCGCGTCTTGCAAGGCGGCGTCTACTATACATGTTGATATTAGGCGTGTTGATATTGGACAGGTCGATGTTGGTACCAACAGATTAGACGCTAGCCTATCATGCGCGGCACAGCTTTTGTTGACATGCTTTTGACATAGTTTTGACATGGTTGTACCGTAGGGCAACTTATGAATAAACTGGACAAGATCGAACCCATGAACGCGCAGCATGTGCGCGAGGCGTTGGAAAGTCTCTACGCCAACGTTGAATTAGCCAATACCCCGCTAGCCCAAAGCGGTCGCTTTGTCGAGCCGGATGCCGGGGTTGTCCAGCGCGCCCAGGCGCTACGCAGCCTCTTGCTCGACGCCATTGAAGCGCTGCGTCCTGTGCGTTCTCTGCTGCCCCACCAGGCGGCAAGCGGACGCAGCTATGAAGTGTTGTCGCTGCGCTATGTCTCCAGCCTGACGGTTGACGAGATTGCCGACCGGCTCGCGGTGGGCAGCCGCCAAATCTACCGCGATCTGCGCCGCGCCGAGGAGGAGTTGGCGGCGCTGTTGGATACGAAGCAAACGCCTGCGTATGCCGGGCCTTATGATGACAAGCAGCACCACAGCCCCGCCACTGCCTTTCAAGCCGAACTCGGTACGCTGACCCTTCACCAGGATGTGGTTGAACTGGGAGAACTCCTGCAAAGCGCGGTGACGATGGTGCAGGCTTTGGCCGACCAGAAAAGGGTCAGCCTGCATTACCAACGCCCGCCGCAACCGGTTGCCATTACAGCCACGCCCAGCATTGCCAAAGAGATGTTGATTCAATTGTTGAGCGCGCTCATTCAACAGAGCGCCTACGGCCAACTTCTTGTTGTGCGCACGCGCCAGCAGCGGCAACATGCCGAGGTACGGATCAGCGGCGATGGCGAGGGCTTTGCCTGGGAGAACCCGCTGCTGCAAAACGCGCTATTAATGGCGCAACTGTTGGAGATGACGAGTGTTGCCCATCCGTCTGAGACACAAAATCACGAGGTGATCATCCGTTTTAACGCCTTGCCCGCCAGCGTTGACAGCCAGCCAATCTTAATTGTCGAAGACAATCCCGGCGTCAGTGAGCTCTACCAACGCTATTTACAGGGCACGCCCTGGCGGCCCACCCTGCTCGCAGACCCAGCCGACACCTTCGCCAAAGTGCAAGAGCTGCGTCCCAGCGCCATCATTCTAGATGTGCTGATGCCGGGCATGGATGGGTGGAGCGTGCTGCAAGCCCTGCGCGCCACGCCCGAAGTGGCCCATATCCCCGTCATTATCTGCTCGGTGATCAACGATCCCGAACTGGCGACGGCCCTGGGCGCAGCGATCTCGCTCAAGAAGCCGCTGTCGCGGCTGGAATTGGTGGAGGCATTGCAGCAGGTGACGTAGTGCTATGCCCCGTTTCCGTTCGTCTCTAGCGCCAGGATTGCATCGTTTGACCAGGGGGCATAGCGGGGACGGACTTGGCGCGCGCTTTGGACGATGAGTTCAAGCAGCTCGCTCTCGCTGAATCCCTCTTTGCGCGTGAGGCCAAAACTGCATGAGCGCATGGAATTGCCATGTATCCCTGGGGCGAAGGAACTGATGGCGACAATCGGGATTGTGCTTTCGCCACTTTCTTCAGTCCTTGCCCCGTTGGCCCATTCGTGCTGCGCCTCGCGCTGGCGCAGGTATTGTGCCAGGCGTCGTCCATCACTCCCTGCCAGCGCAATATCAACGAGCATCAGGTCGGGTGATGCGCCTGCCACCTTTGCCATCCCCTCCTCCAGGCTATAGGCCCAATCGAGCCGGTAGGAGCAGCCTGCGGCTTGGAGGATGCGCTGTACCAACTGCACGAAACTGCGGTCATCATCCGCCAGTAGGATTTTGCCGTGGGGTGGGCAATAGCGATCCAGCAGTTGAAGCAGCTTGCGGCTCTCGACCGGCTTGACCAGCCAGCCATCAAAGTAGTCTCCCTGCAAGAGCCAACTGCCCACGGGCAATGTACACTGGATCAGCGGCACACCTTCGGGCAAGATCGGCGATGGCGTCGTCAGCCCGATCTCGCGCCCTGCCTCGCTGAGGTCGGGCGGAACATTGTAGATGACCGCGTCGGGGCGCTGCTCCAGCACGAAACGGCGTGCCTCCTCTAAATCGACGACAGGGGTCACGCGGAAGCTATCCAGTTGGCGGCGCAGGTAGGCCGCTGCAGCCGGGTCAGGGTCAATAACCAGTAGATGCTGCTGCATTTCCGGTATGGGGGCGATGTGCGAGTGGCGCACTGCGGGCGCAACCTGCACAGTGGTCATTGGGATCGCCACGAAGAAGGTGCTGCCCTTGCCGACCTGGCTTTCGGCCCAAATGCGCCCGCCATGCATCTGTACAAAGCGTTTGGCAATCGCCAGCCCCAACCCCTTGCCATTGTTCGTTTGACCAGTGGTTTGGCCCGGTTGTGCTACTTGGGAATAGTCATCGAAAAGAAGCAGAAGTTGATCCGGCGCAATGCCGATGCCTGTGTCGCGCACAGCGATAATGATCTCATCCACGCGTGGCGCGGCGTGGAGATGAATCTCGCCGACATGGGTGAAGCGGCTCGCGTTCGCCAGCAAGTTGAGGAACACCTGGCGGATACGTGTGCGGTCAATGTAGAGGGTAGGCAGTGTGCCGTCGATGGTCAGCCGCAGTTGTACCGGCTTTTGCACAAGCAGTCGCCCCATCAAGTCCATCGCTTCGGACAGAACATCTTCGAGGCGGCACGACTCGCGGTGGATGGGCATCTTTACGGCATCAATGCGCGCCAGATCCAGCAGATCATTGACCAGGTCGAACAAGTGACGGGCGCTTCGTTGGATTTCGCCAATATCGCGGCGCAGCGTAGGTGTCCATTGCACATCGCCATAGACCTCTGGGTAACGCTGCAAAATCTCTAAAAAGCCTAGCATGATGTTGAGCGGCGTACGCAATTCGTGGCTGACATAGACGGCGAATTGCTCCTTCATGCGCAGCGCGTTCTCTGCCTCTTGGCGGGCAGTGGCAAGCTCTTGGGTGCGCCGCCGCAAGAGCGAGTAGGCAAGGCCCAGCGACTTGTTGAGCCGCTTCACCTCCTCTTGGTGCATACGCGCCTTTTCGACCAGGGTAACGGCGTGCGCCTGGTAGCGCTGCGTCTGCGTCAGGTGCTTGCGAACGGCGCGCATGACGGTGACCTGGAAAGCGCAGAGCAGGATGAGCAGCGCGCTCGCCGAGCTATCAACCATAACCGAGGGGGCTAAAGGCCCGTAGACCACCAACCATACGCCTGCACCCACGACGAGCGTTGTCCAGGATCGCAACAAGAGCGCAGCGAGCATCACCGGGATGGCGAAGACATAGACCAGCGCGGGCAATTGCAGGCTGTACCAGGCTATGCAGACCGAGCCAAAGGTGATGGCTGTTAACAGGAGGGCGCTTTGCTGGGGATGGCTGGTGGAGCGACTCCAGAGCCATGCGCCCAGACCGATCAATGCCATTGCCAGCAAAACCAGCATCAAGCCTGCGTTGGGACGGTCGAGCAAGTACCACCCTGCGATCCAGCCACAGAGCATCAACCCCAGCGCACATTCTGCAGCCAGCTTGCCGCGCAGATCATCCCATTCTACTTGTTCCGAGCCACGAACCAGCGGCGCATGCTGCATGGGGCAATATCCTTACACTGTGAAGGCACTAGCGAAAAACTTACTTCACGGGCCATGATCATTGTAGTCGCGGCATCGCGATGGAGCAATATGACCCCACCGCGCGCCCAAAATTGAAACGCACCCTGTCCGCAGCCTATGTTAGACAAAGATCGCCGCATCGCCTAAGATAAGGGCCGCCGCTATGTCATGTTTCCCCGCGGCGTAGTACGTCAAGTTCCCACCCTCTCTCAAGTCGAAAGGGAATCAGCGATGGCAAAGATCAACAAGTGCATTGCCCTACTCGAACAGGGCCAGCCCTGTTATGCAACTCACCCGACCCAACTGACCTATGAAGCAGGCTTGAAAGATGCCAAGACGTGGGCCGATATGATGCTCATCGACTTCGAGCATCACCCCTTTGACACGGTTGGGTTGACGAGCTATATGCGCGGGCTTAAGGATGGCGGGCCTACGGCGAGCGGGCATCTAACGCCGACCGTCGTCTGTACCCTCCCCTCCAACGCCATCACACCAGAAGAAGTGCGCTATAACGCCTGGCAGGCACGTCACGTATTGACCGCGGGTGTGCATGGGATTCTCCATACGCACACGCGCACAGCAGAAGCGGTGAAGGCCTTTGTGCAGATCACCCGTTACCCCTTCCAAGCGCTTGGCCGCGAGGTGATTGGCGAAGGGCTACGAGGGGCAGGGGGACAGCATCCGGCCTGCGACATTTGGGGACTCTCCAGCGCGGAGTATGCCAGGGTCGCCGATCCGTGGCCCTTGAACCCGGAAGGGGAACTGCTGCTCGGCTTGAAGATCGAGGATCGGCACTGCCTCCCCAACGTCGAGGCCATTGCTGATGTGCCTGGCATTGGGTTTGCCGAGTGGGGCCCAGGCGACATGGGCATGTCGTTTGGCGAGCCTGACGCGCATGACCCTCCCTATCCGCCGATCATGAATGAGGCGCGCGACCAGGTGAAAGCCGCCCTCGACCGGCGCGGCATCTGCTTCTACTCCAGTTGGGCTGACCCTAGCATGACGATGGAGCAGCGTCTTGACCACTCCGTGGATGTGCTGGGCGTGAGGATGATGGGAGCGCCCAACAGGCAGTGGGCAGAGTATGGGCGACAGAAGACAGGTCGCACGATGCCGGTTTAGCCATTGGCAAAGAGTCCACTTGCAAGGGTACAGAACAGTCCATATCGCATCAGGAGACAATCCGCGTCAGGAGACAATCATGGCAAAACCGGATCTAATGGGCATCATCGTGCGCGACATGGCAAAATCGCTGCGCTTCTACCGGCGCTTGGGTATGGAGATTCCACCGGAGGCCGATCAAGAAGGCCATGTGGAGGTCACGCTGCCCGGCGGCTTTCGCATTGCCTGGGATACGCTCGCGGTCATCCACAGCTTTGCCCCCGACTACCAGCCCGCCAGCACACCCCAGCCTTCCCTGGCGTTTCTCTGTGATTCCCCCGCTGAGGTTGATAGCCTCTATTATGCACTGGTGGCAGAAGGGTATCACGGGCACAAAGAACCCTGGGATGCTTTTTGGGGCCAACGCTATGCGATTATGCTGGACCCCGACAACTACCTCGTTGACTTATTCGTACCCCTGGAAAAGGCTGTATAGATGCATGATCTGGAAAGCGATGGCGCGGATGCGGTGCGCGCGGGAGAGGAATTGCCGATGGCAGCATTGGCACCCTTTCTCTTTACGGAACTGCCGCACCTGCGCGACGCCTTTGATGATGAAATTACGGTTGCTCAATTTGCCCGCGGCTACTCTAACCTTACCTATCTGATCGGTGTTGGCGAGCATGAAATCGTGCTGCGCCGCCCGCCACCTGGCGCGAACATTGCCACCGCGCACGATATGGGGCGCGAAGTGCGGGTGCTGACCGGGCTGGCGAAGGTCTATGCCCATGTGCCGCGCGTGCTGCTCTACTGCCAAGACCCCAAGATCATCGGCGCGCCTTTTTATCTGATGGATCGGATACAGGGTGTCGTGCTGCGTGTTGACGACCCGCACCGCCCCACCCTTGAACCCGAAACCGCAGCGCGCCTTGCAGCCAACATCATCGACAACCTCGCCGCCATCCATGCGCTCGACTATACCGCCGCCGGGCTAGCCGATCTCGGCAAACCAGCGGGCTATGTCACGCGCCAAGTGCAGGGCTGGACACGTCGCTATCAAGCCGCCCAGACCGATCCTTTACCCGATTTAGAGCGGGCAATGGGTTGGCTTGCCGAGCATCAGCCAGCCGAATCGGGCGCAGCTTTGATTCACAACGACTACAAGCACGATAACCTCATCCTCGATGGGGACGACCTCACACGGCTGGTCGCTGTGCTGGATTGGGAAATGTGTACCCTCGGCGATCCCCTGCTCGACCTGGGGACAACGCTCGCCTATTGGATGGAGCCGGGCGATCCACCGGCGTTGGTGGAAATGTTTGGGCTGACGACGCTGCCGGGGAACCCCACCCGCGCGGAAGTGGTGGAGCGTTACACAAAAGCGAGTGGTCAGCCGGCCTTTGATCCGCTCTTTTATTATGTCTACGGGCTGGTAAAGGTCGGCGTGATTCTCCAGCAAATCTATCATCGCTATCAACAAGGGCAAAGCCAAGACCCGCGCTTTGCCCGCTTGGGTGGCGCGGTGGCAGCCTGCGGGCTGATGGCAGCAGAGGCAATGCAGAAGGGCAGGATTAGCGAATTGTTTGGAGCGTAGGGTCTGATATTATCCGCGCGGCAACCCTCCCCGCGTTAACCCTCCCGGAAGCTTCTGACGGGGGCCCATTGGGCGCGGGAGGGTGGTCACGAATCTCTCTTTTTCTTAAGTCCTCTCGACAAATTTGTCGAGAGGACTTTTCTATTCTCCCATTTTTCCTCCTGGTAGGGAATTATCGCCGCATTATCGCCGGATAACCGCCGCATTTCCTCCGCATTATCGCCGGATTATCGCCGCATTTGTTCCGGATAATCGCCGGATTATCGCCGGGTTTGTTCCGCATTATCGCCGCATTTCCTCCGCATTTCTTCCTCTTGATTTACCAGAACATTTGTTCTAATCTAAAACACAGATGCACCCACCCAATCGAGCCGCAGGAAACCCTCGCCCCCTCAGGACGGGCCAAAGAAGGCGAACATACCGGCGGCAAGGTGGGTGCATCCACGGGAGCAAAGCAAAGTCGCCCGGCCCCAATGGCCGGTGTCGTCAAGAGAGGCAGGGAGAGGGTATGACAACAAATTGGGATCAACACGCCGGTGAGACGGAAGAATGGTATGACCGCTTCAGGATCTACCTCTATATGGGTCCCGACCGCACCCTTGCCGCCGCGCACAGCTTTGCCACCCGTCTTGCAAAAGGGGCTGCCCACGGACAACTCAGCAGTTGGCGGCGGGCAGCCCAGCGTAGCCAATGGCAAGCGCGCGCAGCAGCGTATGACGCAGAACTCTGCCGCCAGGCGCTTGCCGGGAATGAGCGGCTGCTGATGGTGGCGGAACTGCTGCACCAGGTCTATGGCGTGTTGCGCCATGCCGACATCGCCACACTTAGCAAAGAGGAGGCGCGCCAATTGCTGCCGACATTTCGCCTCTTTTTCCGTGACCTTCTGCACTTCCATCAGACCGCAGCCGCGCAAATGCTCACCGCAAAGGAGGGGGAGAGCAAGGGAGGTGGGGTCAAGCCGGGTGCAGAACTGAGCGCCGATGACTTGGTGAAATTTCTAACCGAGGCCGGTGGATGGCAGACCTTGTTGGCAGAGATCGACCGCGCTACCGAGACAACCGCTTCGGAAACTGCCTGGCGACCACTGCGCGACGTGCTGGCCCACTTCTATCCCGACGAGGCGAGTGCGCGGCGGATGGCAGCCCAGGCGCATCTCGACAGCGCACGTATTCACTTTTCGGCGCGCGCCGTGGACACCTGGCACGCCATTCTCACTGAAGCCGCGCACGCTGGACACTTGGAGCATCTCATCAACGCAGTACAGCAGGAGTATGCAGCGAACCCGGAATTGGCGCAGGCTGTGCGGCGCTACCGGCAATCTCAACCACAAGCCAGGAAGGTAAAAATCAGGAGAAAGGCATGAGTGACCCATATCAATACAGCGAGAGAGTAAGAAGCGAGGAAGAAATCACAGAGAAAGAGAGAGGGAGACAGGCATTGCACCTATACGAAGGAGGAATCCGGCTGCATCCCAAACTGGCAGGCGTCTTGCAGAGTCGCAAGGTATGGGCCGGGGTGATTGGGGTGGCGGCAACGCTGCTGCTCTGGTGGCTGGGCGAGATCGACGGTGCGCGCGCAGTTGAGGCGCTGACCTGGGTGCTGGGCATCTTTATCGGCTCGGTTGCCTTTGAGGATGGTATGACGCGCCTCTTTAGCACACTCGTACACGCGGTCGCTGTCCAGGAGCAAAGCGGCGTGGGGGTCAGCGGTTCAGAGCAAGAGCAGGAGAAAAAGGACGAGAGATGGTGATGCAGACGAGGTCGGGCATTGCGCCATCCCCCCTCAGGCAGTTGCCCGCGCTAACGCTGACACCGCTGCAAATCCAGATGGAATGGCTGAAGTGCTATACCGATGTGCGCTATTTCGCCATGCGCTATGGCTGGCTCTACAACGCCACGGAACAGGCGTGGCTGCCCTTCCGGCTTTGGCCCGCCCAGGCGATGACGCTGGGGCGCATGGTGGATGAACGCATGTTGGTGGTGTTGAAGGCGCGACAGTTGGGGATTTCGTGGCTTTGCCTGGCCTATGCGCTCTGGCTGCTGATCTACCAAGCGCCCGCCACGGTCTTGCTCTTTAGTTTGCGCGAGGCGGAAGCGGTGGAACTGCTGGAGCGGCTGCGGGGAATGTATGCACGTTTGCCGGCGTGGATGCAGGCGCGGCGAGTCCTCCGGCAGAGCGAGACGGTGTGGATGTTGAGCAACGGCAGCCGGGCTTTGGCCTTTAGTACCAAAGGGGGACGGTCGTATACGGGGACGCTGGCGTTGGTGGATGAGGCTGATTTTGTGCCGGACTTAGGGCAATTCCTGAACGGGGTCAAGCCGACGATTGATGCAGGCGGCAAGCTCTTTCTGGTTTCGACCAGCGACAAGCGGCGACCCGTTAGCGCCTTTAAGAATCTCTTTCGCGCGGCGTTGCAGGGAGTGGGTGACTATCGGGCAATCTTCTTGCCCTGGCAGAGCCGCCCTGGCCGCGACCCGGAGTGGCACAGACGCACAAAGGCAGAGATGTATGCACAGCGCGGCACGCATGACGACTTTTATGCGGAGTATCCAGCGACAGCGGAGGAAGCGTTGGCCCCAGAACAGCTAGACCGGCGCATCCCCTACGAGTGGCTGAAGCGAGTCATCAAGGAGTTGCCGGTTGCCACGGAGTACGAAGCACCCGCTATGCCTGGGCTGACGGTCTATGTGCCGGTGCGCGTGGGGCGGCTCTATGTAATCGGCGTGGATCCGGCAGAGGGGAACCCGAACTCGGATGATTCGGTGGCGACGGTGTTGGATGCAGAGAGTTGGGAGGAGGTGGCGAATCTGGTGGGGAAGGTGGAACCGGGGGCTTTTGCCCATGCAATCGTCCGAATTAGCCACTATTACAACCACGCCCCGGCCCTGGTCGAGCGCAACAATCATGGGCACAGCGTGATCCGCGCGCTGCGCGAAGCGGGGCAGACAAAGGTGCTGGAGGGCTACGATGGGCGGCCCGGCTGGTTGAGCAATGTAAAAGGCAAGCCACTCCTGTATGACGCGCTGGCGCAGGCAGTGCGCGACGGCGTGTGCAAGATACGCAGCCCGGAGACAGCAAGCCAGTTGGCGAGCATCGAGGCGAGCACGCTGCGTGCGCCCCAGGGCTTGCAGGATGATCGGGCGGATTCGTTTGCGCTGGCTGTGGCCGCGCTGGTCTATGGGCATGGCCGCGGCGAGGGCAGTGTGGCTGTGCCGCCGGTGGACCCGCTGGCAGGGATTGATGAGGAAAAGTGGTGATGGGAAGGGATGAAGGATGAGGGATGAAGAATGACACATTCGAGAGTGTTGGTGCAGGCGTGGCGGGGGCAAGTCATTAAGTGGTTGGGTCGCCATGCGGGTGTGACGGTGGTTCCGGTGGGGCATCGCGAGGATGGGTTAGTGCTGCGCCCAGGGGGAACGGCGCTGGATAAGCCCTGGCATGAGCTTTTTCAGGAGTTTGAGGATGCGCGCGAGGCGTGGCGTCGGAATCCGCTGGCGCGGCGGTTGGTCGGGCTGATCACGTCGTACACGGTGGGCAATGGCATCACGCTGCACTGTGAGAAGCGGGACGTGCAGCGCTTTTTGGCGGAGTTTTGGCAGCAAAACCGCATGGAGCTGCGCGTCGATGAGTGGAGCGATGAGTTGAGCCGCAGCGGCGAGTTGTTTCCGGTCTTGTTTACGAATCCAGTCAGCGGCATGTCCGCCATCCGCACTGTTCCGGCGTGCCTGATCCGCAGCGTGGACTTTGACCCGGACGACTATGAGCGAGAGCTGCGTTATCAGGAGGAAACGGGGCCAGGGGAGGCCGAGAAGTGGTGGATGGGGGTTGGCGGAAGTCCTTTGGGCGCGGAGACAGGGCAGGTTGATCAGCCGTTGATGCTCCACTATGCGGTCAACCGTCCCGTGGGGGCGATTCGCGGGGAGAGCGATCTCGCGCCCATTCTGCCCTGGCTGCGCCGCTATAACCGCTGGCTGGAAGATCGAGTGCGGTTGAATGCGGCGATGCGCGCTTTTTTGTGGATTGTGAAGGTTCCCGCCCGGCTGCGCGGCGCGTTGGAGGAGCGCTATCGTACGCCGCCGGAGGCTGGGAGTGTGATTATTGCCGAGGAGGGTGCAGAGACATGGGAGGCTGTCTCACCCAACTTACATGCTGCTGATGCGGAGAAGGATGGGCGGGCGATTCGCTGGATGATTGTGGCGGGTGGGCCGGGAACGGCGCTGCTCGATCTGGGAGAGGGGGAGGATTCGAATTTAGCCACCGGGCAGGCAATGGCCGAACAGCGACGACGCTTTTTGCGGCGACGGCAGGCGTACTTGGCCTGGATGTTGACCGATCTCACCTTACAGGCCTATGCGCGCTACCGAGTTGTAAATCCAGACAAGGCGCAGCTTCATGCAGCCGAACTGCAAGCCGTTACGCCGGACATCAGCCCGGAGGATAACCAGTCACTCGCCAGCGCTGCTGTCGCGCTCGCCAACAGCCTGGAGGGGATGGCGCGGCTGATCGGGAAGGGAACGGCCTTCCGGGCGATGGCCCTGCGTCTCTTTATCAAATTCATCGGCGAGTCGGTGGGGCAGGCGGAGGTGGACGCAATCTTGGCGGAAGGAGAGAAGGAAAGGGATGAAGGATGAGGGATGAAGGAGAGAAAGCTCGCTCGGAGGCGCGGAGCCGCAGAGAGGGGGAAGAAGGATGAGCAAGCGAGGTGATGTGGGGTATCCGTTGGGGGGTTTTGGTGATGCGGTCTATTCGGAGCCGTACCCAATCGGTTCACAGGCGCAGTTGTTTGTGCAGGGGAGCCTATTGACTCCATCGCGGCGGGCGGAGTTGAAGGCGAAGTTGAAGACGGGCGAACTGGAGGAGTTGGTTTTTCGCGCGGTGGTTTTCCGCGATGGGCCAAATTCTAACCATACGCGCTTTCGGGCGAGCGACCTGGCGGCCTTTGCCGGTAGCTTTGTGGAAATGCCTTTCCTGCGCAATCACAATGTCAATGATGTCGGCGCAAGAGACGGCATCATCCTCGCCTCGTCATTGGTCGGCGCAGAATTCCAGCAGACGATCCGGCTGACCACCGAACGGGGGATGCGTGATTTTCTGGAGGGGGTGATCGACCGCTTCTCGATTGGTTGGTATTTCGAGGGGGTGGAGTGCAGCGTGTGTGGGCATGACTGGATGGAGTGCAACCACTGGCCCGGTCAGAAGTATCCCACGCCGGGCCAGGGAGGGGAGCAGATGTGTGAGCTAATCTTTGTGGGGCCGCGCGGAAAGGAGACGAGCGCGGTCAACGCGCCCGCAGTACAAGGTACACGAATTATCGAACAGCTATGCATCTTAAAGGAGAGCAGTATGCCGGAGAAGACAATTGTTTTGCCAGATGGGTCGTTGAAGGTTGTTGCGCCAGCACACACCCAGCTTGGGGAGGATACCGCCGCAATGGTACGCGCCTTCCGCGCCGAGATGGATGCCCTGCGCGTGGAGCAGTTGATCCGCAGTTCAGGGTTAAGCCAGGAGGGTCAAGAAGTCGTCATGACAGCAGCACAGGGGAAAGACGCTGCTGCGGCGGCGCACCTGATCGAGACACAGCGCAAAGCCGAAGGCGCGCGCCTGAGCGCGCAGATCGTGCGCGGCATCCGTCCCGTCATCACCGAAAACAGCATGACCACACCCCAAGACCGCGTACAAAGCGCGCTCAACTGGGTCTTTGGCGTACGCCAAGAACCGCTGCCGGTGCCGACTATGCGCTCGATCCGCGAACTATATCACGCCATCACAGGAGACTATGAGTGGCGTGGAGCCTTTAACCCGGAGTGGTCGCAGCTAGCTACCGCCAGCACCACAACGCTGGCAGGCATGGTCGTTAATGCCTTTAACAAAGCTGTGCAAATGCATTATGAGAACATGGCAACCTATCGTTGGTACGAGCGCATCGTAGACGTTGCCCCACACGATGGCTCGACGCACGACGTACAGCTCATCATGGTCGATGGCCTTGCCAACCTGCCCACTGTCACAGAGGGTGCGGCCTACACCGAGGCGACTGTCGGCGACAGCAAGGAGTCGCTCTCCTTCACCAAGTATGGTCACTATGTCGGCATCACGCTGGAAACCATCCGGCGCAGCGACATCCAGCGCATTCAGGCGATCCCGCGGGCGATGGTACAGGCAAGCGTGCGTACGCGCAGCGCGGCGATTGCCTCTATCTTCACCACAGCCAGCGGCGCCGGGCCAACGCTGGCGGAAGATTCGACCGCGCTTTTCCACAACAACCACGGCAACCTCGGCACCGCGGCCTTCGACACTGCCGGCTGGGCAGCCGCGCGCACACGCATCTGGGAGCAGCAGATTCCGGGAACAAGCAAGCCGCTAGGATTATGGCCGACCTTTGTCCTTGTGCCGATTGAGTTATACGACGATGCGTTGTCAGAATTTGGCTACGGGTCAGGGGATGTGGGCAAGCCCTCTACCGCGGGCACAGCACAAACAGTGAACCCCTACGGCGAGAGCCGTCTGGGCGATCCGCGCCCGGTGCCGATTCCGGTGCCGGAGTGGACGGATGCGACCGATTGGGCCTACATGGTCGATCCACGTCTGCATCCGGTGATCCACATGGCCTATGCCAACGCACCGCAGGGTGGGCAGCACCCCATGCCGGAGATCTATGAGGTGACAAGCGAGAGTTCCGGCCTGATGTTCACGAACGACACATTGCCCGTTAAGGTGCGCGACTGGTGGGGCTATGGCATCGCCACCTACACCGGCATCGGCAAAAACAACGTCACCGACTAAGAGAGAAGGGATGAATTATGAAGGATGAAAGGCAGAGAGTACCAACACGAGTTCTTCTCCGCCTTCATCCCTCATCCTTTAAGGTGGAGTATGGAGGAATTGGGGCTGGTACAGGTGGTGGCGGAGCGGGTGGCGCTGCTGTATGCCGATGAGGGGTCGCTGCGGCGGCTGTTGGCGCTGGCACAGGTGGAGGCCGGACGGATTCCCTTTGATGGACGAGCCGCCAATATGGGCTGGTTTGCCGCGGTGGAGGCGGCACGACAAGGCAGGCTGCGAAGCTTGGTGGAGGTGATGTTGGAGGAGTATGCGCTGGACCCGTGGTTGGTGGCGGTCTATGGAAAGATGCCGCAGAAAGGATAAAGCAGGAAGGATGAAGGAGAAGAAATGGCACTTCTAGCGGACTATCGGAGCGATCTGCACAATCTGCTGGCAACGACGGTGGATGCCTCTACCTGGTCCAACGCGCTGCTGGATGAGGCATTGCGGCGCGGGTTGGGTGAGTTGAATCTACTCTTGGTCTATGAGACGAGTTTCACGGTGGAGAGTACGGGCTATGAGCAGGATCTTTCGTCGCTCACCGGCATTTATGCTGTGCTGGCCGCAGCGTACCCCTGGCAGGAGGGTTGGGACTTTGCCCGCACTTTGACACCCTGGCGATCGATGGGGCAGAACAAGCTCTACTTTACGGCGGTAGAGCCTGCGGTGGGCGAGACGATCCGCGTGCGCCATTCCAAGCTACATACGATTGAGGATTTGGACAGCGCGACGGCGACCACCGTACCGGATGCACAGCGGGCGTTGGTGGGGTTGTGGGCCGCGGCCTTTGCCTGTGAACTGCGCCAACGGCAGATCAGCGAGAATCCGGCGCTGCCCACGGATGCAGGCAGGCAGCTCGCAGGGATGGCAATGACGTTTCGCAAGCGCGCGCAGGAGGCAACGAGCCACATTCCCCCACTAGGACAACTGCGCTGGGGAAATATCGGCCTGGAGTGAGAGATAGGAGCAGGGATGCGACAAATATCTGGTGATCTTGAAGCGGTACAGCGGGTGCGTTCGCCACGATCCAGGGTGACCTGTACGGTGGAGGCGCGTGGGCAGAACCCGGCAGCGCCCGCCCTGGTATGGAGCGAGTTGGTGGCGAACAGCGGGCAGAGCGCCTTCCGGCCCACGACGGCGGTGGGATTGGCGAATGGATCCATTCTCAAATTCCAGGCCAACAGTGGAGCCTTGCAGCAATACACCATCTCAAGCCCACACCTGGCAGCGAGTTGGAGCGGTTTGACACCCACAACCCTAGTCGCGGCGACCATGCTGAGCGTGGCAGCCATACGCATACCGGGCGGCAGCACGATCCGGCTCTTCTACATCAACAGCAGCAACCATGTGCAGTATATCGAAAGCGCCAACAATGGCAGCAGTTGGAGCGGCGCGGTCACGGTCTACAGCGGCGGCGATGCGGTCTTGGATCTGGTGGCAGCCTATATCGACAATGGTACGACGGTGAACGGGCCCTGGTTTTTTGGCTTTACCACGCAAAGCGGCGGCACTTACACGCCGCGCTTTGGCTATCACAATGGCACAAGTTGGGTCACGCATGCCTATCTCCCAGGATGGAGAGCAGCAGGCATTGATGCCTATGGCGCGGCGACCAGCGCGCACAGCGTCTTGGTCTTTCGCCAACGTGGGCTGGGAGCAAGCAAGCTGCGCGTACTCAGCAAGGCGGCTGGGGTCTACAGCGGTGCGCAGGACGTTGACCAGACACAGGCGGGGCTGTTTGGGCTGGAGTTGGCCTATTATCGTTTCTGCCAACTGCCGGAGGCCGCCTGTATCCTCGGCGTGTCTGGTGAGGGGGCCTATGGCGCAGGGATTTATCTGGGCGTGGCGGGGTTGTTCAGCAGCACGGAGAGCCTCGTTGACGAGCCGGTGGCGCTGCCGGAGATCGCCGGTGTCAACAGCCAGCCCTATGCGTGCCTGTGCAGCGTGGGCAATTCCTTGCAGGGGGTGGATGTCTATCTGGTGGGTGACACGGTCGTCTATCGTGGGGCATACCAGCCGGCGACCGAAACGACGCTGGAGCCGATCCGGTACAGCTATGATGACCATACGCTCGAAATCGAGTTTGCGGCGAGGGCTGCATCCCTGGCTGTGGGGCAAATTCTCGTCGTCAACCGCACGCTGAGTTGGGAGGATCAAGGGGCTCTCCAGAGCGGGAGTGAATCCTTTCGGGCGATTATTGTACGTGTGGAACAGGGGACAGAGCGCGTCAAGGTGGTGGCGTTGGACGCGGTGGGATGGCTGGGAACAGCGCGCTGCCGGCGGCCCGCGATTCTCAACGATGGAACGGTGGCAGGGGTGGCGACGGTGATGCGGCGACTGGCGGCGCGCTTTGGCATTGCCGTGGGCTGCGACAACAGCGCGCTAGAGAGCGAGCCTGTCATGCCCTTTACGCTGGCCCCTGCCGAGAGCCTGCGCGGGGCGGCCTTTAGGGTGGGGTCACAGTCTGAGTTCTACCTTGTGCCCGCCAATGACGGCACATTTGCGCTGACGATGATCACGCCGGGAACGTCTGACAGCAGAGAGTAGCGGCAACATCGGCTTTGGCACGACCTTGCCCCAGGGTCGTCTCCACGCGCATGACGGCACCGGGGGGCTGCTCTTTGTCTCCAAGACGGGCATCACCAACAGCGCGCAAACCTTGATCCCCAATGGCACAGGGGACGTAACCGGCGGCATCACCGGCTTCTTCGTCGCCAACGATGGCAGCGGCGCGGTGGCAAACAGCTTCACGCTGCTGCCGGGGGATTTCGTGGATGTGGTGGTGGGCGGCTATACGCTGCGCCTTGCGCTCAATGTGAATGGCGCGCTGACGGCAGTGCGGCAGAGCGGGGTAGGGACGGCGGCGCTGACGCTGCTGGCGATCTGGCAGTAGGGAAGGGATGAGGGATGAAGGATGAATTATGAAGGGCAGAGCAGAGAGCGCGTCTCTCCGGCTTCATCCCTCATCCCTCATCCTTCTATTTCACCGGCTCGAAGGGCGGCTCTCGCGGCGGCTCATGTTCACAGTGCGGACGTTTTGCGCCAGGATGACGGTAATGCCACGTTTGGGGTCAAAGATGGGATACCCCTCCACCAACAGCCGTTCATCCTTGTCCTGTGCCATGACAGGCGCGACTTTGGCCCAATGGCGCAAGGAGATAAAGACGGCGTAGGAGAAATCTGAACCATCCGGTGCCGGTGGCAGTCCTTTGGGCAGACTGGGCGGACGCGAACCTTTCATGGCAACTACCACACAGGATTTTGTTTTGCTGACCTGACTGGGTCTTCCCACCAAGGTTATTTTCACGCTTGCTTTCTCCAACGGCAACTTAACGAGACGAGAAATTTCCACCCGTGCTTCATCCCACGGCAGCGGGCCTAACGGCGGGGGATCAGCCGGGTGAGGGCCGCCATCGTGCGCGGGCTTCGGCTTCTGCGGGCCACCTGCAAAGATACGTTCTACCTCTTCCGGGGTAGATTGTTCTTTCAGCAGCTTCATATAAACGCCGCCAGGGGTACGGCGACGATCACCCGTCGTGGTCAGTATGCCGCCGCTTGCTTCAATTTCCAACGTTTGCTGGAGAAGGTTTTCGGCACGCTCTTGACCCAGTACGTTGATAATACTTTCCACAAGCCACAGCAGTGGCTCTTGCAATTGTGTGGCAATCCGTTGAGCTTCAGCAGAAACGGTGGGGTCTACACCGCTGCCCAGTTGTGGGTTCCCCATACTTTTCCTTTATTGCAACGACTATTGCAATGACTACTGCAATGCAGGCACGCGTAAACGACAGACTCTGCCTATCATCTATGCACTATCAGCGTTGTAGGCCACTCCAAGAGGTATGATTTACGCGGATGGGGGAGGAGCAACAACAGAACGGGGGGATTCGGGCTGGTTGCGACGGGTCACTTGCCAGTATGACCGCTCCGCATAACGATGCATAACCATCTGTGAATTATGATTTGGATTCATATAGGCATCCATGTGCATAGTATACCGCTATCTAGAAATTCTGGATACTTCGATTAAAGGATATTTAACAAATCATCCTTCCTAGTGGGCAATGAATGCCA
Source organism: Caldilineaceae bacterium (assembly GCA_020846635.1). GTDB lineage: Bacteria > Chloroflexota > Anaerolineae > Caldilineales > Caldilineaceae > QEUY01. The sequence goes on along the minus strand of JADLDO010000028.1, from coordinate 839,590 downwards.
AAAAAATACCTCCACCCCAGAATAAAGCTCTATTCAGCAGTTGCTGCCTCAAAGAGACCCGACGCGGAGGTGACGGTGATAGCTCCATCCGCGCGGATACGCTCGGAAAGCCGGTGTCGAAAGCCAGCTTCAACTTCCTCTGGCAGAGGCGCTGTGATCCCCGACAACATATAGTCGGCGAGGGCATCGGCATCGGTGACAACCAGGGCATTGTGATAGAGGTGCAGTTGGAGTTGCCCGAAATATTGGCTCAACTCCTGCGTGGCGACATCAAAGGGGAACCGTTCGGTTGGGGAAGTTTCCTGTGGGGCGACAAGATGCGAGGGGACAGGCAGAAAGCTCTCTGCGAGTTGGCGCAGTTCTTGCATATGCGTGTGATCATTGGTGGCGGCAAAGAAGTTGCCTGTGGGTTTGAGGACGCGGCGTATCTCCGCCAGCGCCCTTTTCCGATCCGGCACATGATAGAGCATATGATTGGCGATGACCACGTCGAATGACGCGCCGGCAAAGGGTAGCGCTTGCGCATCTGCCGCGGCAAAAGCAAATTGGCGCAGATCGCCCACTAGGGAGAGTGCTTGTGCGATCATCCCTGTCGATTGATCCGTAAAGAAGATCTCGATTTGGGGCGAGAGTCGATGGCGATTCTCTTGCCAAAGCCCGCCCGGCCCGCCACCGATCTCCAAGACGCGCATCCCTGGAGCAAGGCGCAAGTGATCAAAGACCCAATGCAGCCAAGCATATGGATTGGTGCTGAAGCGTTTATGCAGTTGGATGCGCGCGTTTAGGTTTCGGGGCGTCTTATACTGTTCTGCCACCCAACGGTCATTGCTGAGCCTCGGTGTTGCCATTACAAGCCTCCTATTGGCATATCACCCTCCCGGAGGCTGGGGAGCCCATTGGGCGCGGGAGGGTTCATAGACGCTACTTTAGCGGTAAACGGGGGCGCGGTCAAAAGTGCCCTTCGGTCAGATAGGTGCCAACGACGCGTGCGATGGCGACAAAGAGCGGCGTCAGCACCGAGATAAAGAGCGTACGCAGCATCTCCGTGTCATAGGGCCAGGTCCGGGTCTGCTTGAGCCGCTGCTCCAGCGTGAGCCAGGCTTGCACCTCGGTCGCCGCTACCTGGGTATCTACTCCGTCCGCGGCCAGCGTTTCCAGTTTGCGAAAGGTTTGGCCGATCAACCGCTGGACACCAGCAACTTTCTGTTCCTTGACGCGCAGCAGAATCCGGTGCGCCGGCCACATGACAATAAAAAAGATCGAAACAGTCACCAGCACAAGAATCGAGTAGACGACGATGCCTTGCCATTCCAAGAACATCGTCCGCGTATAGATAAGGAGCAAACTCAGGGTAATTGCGCCAACAAAGATCATCGCCAGGATGAGCCCTTGCCGGCCAACCGGCTCAAACGGTGTCAGGTCAAATGGGTCATCGTGCAGCACATAGCCGTGGAGCAGGGCCGTCCACCGGGCGCTGCCCAGGGCCGTATAGATCAACCAGACCAGCGCGCCATACATGATGAGCATTGTTGCGGCCCAATAGCGTATCGTCCAATAGTGCAGGTCTGGTGTGGACGAGGAAATATATAGCAGCAGCCCGAACAAGAGACCTATGCCAAATGCACCCCAGCCTCCCAGCGAGCTGCGCCACCAGGCGTTGTGCGCCAAAGCATCGTAGGTATCGATCTCTGCACCGACCAGCGGGCGCAAGCCCTCGACCACTGCCTTCTCCGCCCGCCAAATCCACGGCGCGACCGCAACGATGTAGATCACAATCACGGTCGGAAAGAAAGCAACGCGCCAAGTCTCCCGGTTGAGAACGGTGGTATGGATACCCTCCAGATAGGCTAGAGCATAGGGCAGAGCAAGCAGCAGAAGCGCAAGCAAAACCTTTCGCCACGGCGGCATCTGCTGTACAAGGCGCTCAAAATGGGTTGGCTCTGCTCCAGGCACACTCTATCCCCAGTTCTCAATGGATCACTTGCCGAGAAGCCGCGAGATGGCAGGGTAAATCGAATGACCCGCTTGGGAGGTGCAGCAAACAGATTCAAGTATACACAGGAACGCGCAATGGTAGAAGCTGTACTTTTCAGACAGGCAGGGAGGCGGCGACCGATCCAAATGCCCTTCACTTGCACGATGATGACGCAGTTGAGGGTACAATAGATGGCTACCATAGATAGCGACCATAAAGACACGGCGCGACGCGCTGTAAACAGAATAGATCACGAAAGGAAACGCTTCCCATGCACAATACGCCTTCCTCGGCTCATCATCCGGCTCATCAATCACGCGGGCTGACCGCGATTGATTGGAGCAGCGTGCTTGCCGAACAAGTTCCCATCTTGATCCAGCGGGCGCTGGACGAGGATAGTGGCGATCAGGGAGATGTCACTACCCTAGCAACAATCCCCGCAGATCTTCAGCAGGCGGGCATCATGCTTGCCAAAGCGCCCGGTGTGGTAGCAGGATTAAGCGTGGCGCGCCAGAGCTTTTTGCAGGTGGATCCTACGGTAGAATTTACGCCGCTGGTCGAAGAAGGCGCGCAGGTCAGCCCTGGCACGCACATTGCCAAAGTCACTGGCCCGGCGCGTGCGCTCTTGACAGGTGAACGGGTGGCGCTCAACTTTTTGCAGCGTATGTCGGGCATTGCCACCGCAACCAGCCGCTATGTCGCCGCGGTGGCGGGTACGAAAGCGCGCATCCTCGACACGCGCAAAACTGCGCCGGGGCTGCGTCTGTTGGATAAATGGGCGGTAGTCTTAGGGGGTGGGCATAACCATCGCATCGGCCTCTATGACATGGCAATGATCAAGGACAACCACATTGCCGCCGCGGGTGGCATTACGGCTGCGGTGGAGCGAGTGCGCCAGCGTTGGGGCCGGCAGTTACCTATCGAGGTAGAAGTCGGCAATCTGGAGCAACTGCGCGAGGCGTTGGCGTTGGCGGTTGACCAAATCATGCTCGACAACATGGGGCTGGCAGAGATGAGCGCCGCCGTGAAGCTGGTAGATGGCCGCGTGCCGCTCGAAGCATCGGGCAACGTCTCGCTGGAGACGGTCGCCGCCATCGCTGCCACAGGTGTCGATTACATCTCGGTGGGCAAACTCACCCATTCAGTCGAAGCGCTGGATATTAGCTTCAAGCTCTGATATGAAACCGATCTATCTTTGTCTGGCGTTCATGCTCCTTCTTGCAGGCTGCGCCACGGTTGAAGCCCCAACCATTCAACCGGAAATTCCAAATTCTGCAATGACCACAACGCCTGCGCGGACAATTGTCGTGGTGGGCAATGGCAACACGCGTGTCAAAGCCAATCAGGTCAGGGTCAATCTTGGCGTGGAAGTTGTTGATGAAACCGTTGTAGAGGCGAACCGCACAGCGAGCGCAATCATGCAGCAGGTATTGGACGCGCTTGCCCGGCAGCAGATCGCCGACGCCGACATTCAGCCCTATGCCTATAACGTTCAAGCCGAACGTTATTACGCCGACTATGCACGCGATGACCCTGGCACTGTTCCACTCTTCCCCGCGCCCGGTGAGGAGATACGCTATCGTGTGCTGCACCAAATTCATGTGTTGGTGCGTGATCTCGACCGGGTGGATACGGTGGTTGATGCCGTGATCGAGGCCGGAGGCAACAACGTTTATATCTATGGCACAGACTTTCTCTATGATGATCCCGAAAGCCTGGAGCCTGAGGCCAGAGCGCAAGCCCTCAAAGATGCAGAGGAGAAGGCCGGTGAAATCGCGCAGTTGATCGGCGTCGAAGTGGGGCCTGTGCAGCAGATCAGCGAGATCGTGGGCCATTCCGGCGTCTATTGGGACAGCGACATTGCCCCTCTTTGGCCGGGACAACTGCAATTCTATATGTCGCTGCAAGTGACCTATGGGGTCAGCAGCACAACCCCGCTGACGGCGACAAGCTCTCTCACAGAGACGCCAGCCGCGACCACGACAGGCGCGATCAGCGGCGCAAACAGCAGCGAGCTTGATACGGTGACTATCCACGGGGGCAACGAGGAGACGCTGCGCGAATTCCTGCGCCAGTATCTAATTGCGCCCTTTGGCTTCAACGATGAAACCGCCACCACGGTTACGGTCGGCACACTGCCCCCAGACTTACCCCTCAACCTGGAGATACCAGCGGGCGTAACCACTGCTGGCGCAATCGTCACAACAGGCGAGTACTCAAACACCCAACTCCTCTTTAGCCTTGAGGGAGAGGTAGCTGATAGCCTCGCCGCGCTGCGCCAACAGTTACAGAATCAAGGCTATTTCCAGCCTGCGCCGCCGAGTGGAGAGGTCTTTCAGACGCAGCCCGACGACTTTGTTTCATGGTGTAACCCAGAAGGCACGCTGGCAGTCGTTGTCACAGGGCGCAACCTGGCAGACCGCACAGGGATCATCCGCCTCTTTATCACCCATGTGCTACCGGCGAATGGCCCTTGCGCAAGCGCACCGGCTGGCGCGTCGGGCAGTTCAGGCGATCTCGAAAACGCCTTACCGACATTGGCCGCGCCGCCCAACGTTGCGGCATTCCAGAGTGGGATGAGCAGCGGCGGCGACAGTGTCGAAGCCACGGTGGGATTCTCCGGCGACACCACTATCGCAGCGTTGGCGGAACACTACAATTCTCAGTTGGAGGATGCGGATTGGCAGAGGCTTGGTGCCAGCCAGACCGAAGATATGGCGTGGAGTGGTTGGTCACTGACCAAAGACGACCGATTCTACAGCGCAACTTTCTATATTGTGCGTGACGCGGGCAGCAGTGACCACTTCCGCGCAACGTTACGCATCGAGCAGGCCCGATAGCCATCCGGGCTCAACTGAACTGGAATCCAAAACCGATGTCAATGCAAAATGTATCCATTACGCTTGTCTGCACCCATTTTCCTGGGCGCAGCTTTGACGGGTATGACGATCTTCAGGTGGGCCTGCAAGTGGGTCGCGGCCAAGCGTACAGCCTCGAGGGTAGAGTGCCGGGGGATAGCACAGAAGCCCGCTTCACGGTTGCTCTACAAGCGCGCCGGCGGGCAGAGGGCACAGTGGATTTTAGCGGCCCTCTCGTACAGGGGAAACCTGGAGAGCATTTCCTCTATCTCACCTGGATCAGCGCGGCGCATCCGCAGAACCCCTTGCGGCGGGTGAAAGTGCCTTTGTGGCAGTTATCCTGGGATGATCTGCAAAATGGGCAGATTGTGGCGCACCTGCACATGACCGGCACAGATGGTGGCCCGCTGGCCGCGACACCGAAATTACCTTACTTACGCTGGGAAATTGCCTAGCCACCAAAACGCAAACACAATTCATATTCGTGTCATATTGACAATTTCTTTTGGCAGGAGTATGCTTAGTGTACTGTTAACGCTATCAGGTGTAGAGGTGGCGCAGCAACCGGAACCAGGCAAGCAGTTGAGCAGTAGCCAACTGAGCAGCAAATAACAAGGAAGGGAAACCAGACTGTGGCGATTCAAGCAACATCGGTTCAAGATATGTACAACAAGATGCGCGAGAAGCTCGCCGACGTGGTACCCGACGTCGAGCTCCAGATAAAAGCCGAGATCGCGTATGAGATCAACCGGCTCAAGGTCGAAAAAAACGCCATCATCTTGGGCCACAACTATATGGAGCCGGCGCTCTTTGCCACCATCCCCGATTATGTGGGCGATTCGCTGATGTTGAGCCGCAAGGCTGCCCAGACAGACAAGGACATTATTGTCTTCTGTGGCGTCGAGTTCATGGCCGAAACCGCCAAGATTCTCAACCCCAACAAGACGGTGCTGCTGCCCGCATCTCATGCAGGCTGTTCGCTGGCAGAGAGCATCAGCGCAGAAGATGTACGCTGGCTGCGCTCGCAATACCCTGGCGTGCCCGTTGTCACCTACATCAACACCTATGCCGATGTGAAGGCTGAATCTGACATTTGCGTGACCTCCGGCAATGCCGTGGCTGTGGTCAATTCTTTGCAGAGCGATACCGTCATCTTCTTGCCCGACGAATATCTGGCAAAGAATGTGGCACGCGAAACCGGCAAGCAGATCATCCTGCCCACGCGCGCAGGCAATGCCCTGGAGAAAATGCACGCGGGTGTTGATAACGGCATGAAGGCGAACATCGAACTGACCTCACCCGCCGATTTCCAGATGGTAGGCTGGCATGGTCGTTGCGAGGTGCATGACAAATTTACGGTGAGCGATATTCAGGCAGTGCGCGCGCAATTCCCCGATGTGGTCATTGTCTCGCATCCCGAATGCAGCCCAGAGGTGGTGGAGGCTTCGGATTTTTCGGGCAGCACCCAGGCGATGATCAACTTTGTGGAACGGACTGAGGCCCCACGCTATCTGGTGCTGACCGAGTGCAGCATGGGCGACAACATTGCCGCAGCTAACCCGCACAAGGAGATGCTGCGCCTGTGCAGCGTACGCTGCCCGCACATGAACCAGATCACCATGGAAGATACGCTGGACTCGCTGCGCTATAACCAATATGAGATCAACGTACCTGAAGAGATCCGCGTCCGTGCCGTGCGTGCAGTCGAGCGCATGATTGCCTTCGGGTAAATGAGCAGAAATCCAAAGAGATAATTTTGCTTATGGGCGTCCGCCCTGGACGCCCGTTTTGTCACCCTAGATAAGGATGCCGGTCGTGGCTGATTCAATGGAGAATACTCTGGCACAAGGGGCAGGCGGTAGTACGTCCGAATATCTGGAAAGCGATGTTCTGATCATCGGCACAGGCATCGCCGGCTCAACGGTTGCGCTCACCCTTGCCGATGCCGGTATTCCCGTTACATTGGTCACGCGTGCGCGTGCGCCCGAAGACTCGAATACCCTCCTGGCACAAGGTGGCATCATCTACAAAGGCGTAGAGGATTCCCCGGCGCAGTTGGCGGAAGATGTGCTGCGCGCGGGTGCGGGCCATTCCTATCCGCGCGCTGTGCAAATTCTGGCGGAAGAAGGGCCTGGGGCTGTGCGCCGCGTCCTCCTAGAGCGGGCTGCTGTCCAGTTTGACCACACGGAAGATGGCGCGCTTTCGCTGGCGCTCGAAGGGGGCCACAGCCTCCCGCGCATCATCCACGCTGCCGACGCCACCGGTCGCGCCATTGAGATTGCGCTGCTCAATACCCTGCGTTCTCACCCAAAGGTCACGCTCCTGACAGGCCACACGGCGGTAGACCTGCTTACCCCCTCGCACCATGCGCGCAACCGGCTGGCAGTCTATGACCACCGTTCGTGTGTGGGGGCCTATGTGCTAGACCAGACGACAGGGCAGGTGCGCCGCTGCATTGCGCGCGCCACTGTCTTAGCCAGTGGGGGTCTCGGTCAAATCTTCCTACGCACCACCAATCCAATCGGCAGCCGCGGCGATGGCGTGGCAATGGCGCATCGCGCCGCGGTACGCATCATCAACGCCGAGTATGTCCAGTTTCATCCCACCGCTTTCTATCACCGGCAAGCGGCGCGCTTTCTCATCTCCGAAGCCATACGCGGCGCAGGCGCGCGCCTGGTCGATGCCCAGGGCCGTCCCTTTATGGATCAATACGACCCGGAATGGAAGGACTTGGCCCCGCGCGATGTGGTTGCGCGCAGCATCCACACGGAGATGCTCAAGCACGATGTGCCTTGCGTCTATCTCGACCTGCGCTCCTATGTTGCAGAGGAGGAGATTCGCCACCACTTTCCCACCATCCTGGCGCAATGCCAGGAATATGGCATCGACATCACGCGCGATCTGGTGCCTGTCGTCCCCGCGGCCCATTATTTCTGTGGCGGTGTCTGGGTCGATGAGTCGGGCCAAACATCGCTGCGTAACCTCTATGCGGTGGGCGAAGTGGCTTGCACAGGTGTGCATGGAGCCAATCGCCTCGCCAGCACATCCTTGTTAGAGGGGCTGGTCTGGGGCGAGCGCGCGGCGCATCATATCCTAGAGCGTTTCGCCAACAATACGCTGCCCATGCCCAATGGCCCAGACATTGCCCCCTGGCGCGATACAAGCATGGACGAAGCTGACCCGGCCCTGCTCACACAGGATATGAGTTCGATTAAGTTGATCATGTGGAATTATGTGGGGTTGGTGCGTACAGAACGCCGCTTGGAGCGCGCCTTGCGCGAATTGCGCGGGCTGGATACGGAGATTGAGCAGTTCTACCGCCGCACTCGTCTCAGCGACGAATTGATCGGGCTGCGCAATGCCGTCAAAGCGGCGCAGGTCGTCACACAAGCCGCATGGCAAAACAAACGCAGTATGGGATGCCACTACCGGGCAGACAGCGTTTAGGAGGGATTAGGGAATCCCTCATCCCTCCAACAGCGTTTCGGCGACGCGGTGGGCGAAGGTATCCATTGCAAAGGGTTTTTGCAGCCACTTTACAATGCCATTGCCCGTCTGCCATTGCACAGGTTTCTCAAGGGGATAGCCGGTTACGATCAACATGCGCAACGGCTCACGGTTGGCGTGCTCTTGTACCAAGTGCTGATAGAGTTCCTTGCCTCCCATATCCGGCATGATCAAATCGCTGACGACCATCGCGATGGGGGACTTGTGCTGCTCAAAGAGGGAGAGAGCATGGCGACCATTCTCCGCGGGCAGCACCGCATAGCCCAATTCTGTTAGCATTTCGGCCATCGCCTCGCGCAAATCCGCTTCGTCTTCGACCAGCAGAATCGTTTCTCCCTGCCCCCGCGGGGGTGGCGTCGGGCGCTCATCGAGGGTGTTCGCGGGCTGGTCAATCAAAGGCAAGTAGACTGCGAAAAAGGAACCCACGCCCAATTGACTCTCCACCTTGATCAGACCATCCAACTGGCGGACGATGCCATACACCTGCGCCAGGCCCAACCCTGTTCCCATTCCAGGCGATTTTGTTGTATAGAAGGGGTCAAATATATGCGGCAGCGCGCCAGGGGGAATACCGACGCCGTTATCGCTGATGCCAATACAAAGCCACTGACCTGCGCTCATGTCGGCAAGGGGGGGCGGCTGTCCGGGTGAGACGGTCGTGGGCGAGACGCTGACATGCAGGATACCTCCTTGGGGCATGGCATCACGCGCGTTGATCGCCATGTTCAACAGCGCCTGTTGCAAGCGTGAAGGATCCACCGAGAGGATCAGCGGCTGTGACCCAACCTCCAATTCCACACGAATATTCTCCGGCAGCGTCCGCTGCCAAAGTTTCACCAGTTCCTTGATAAAGGGGACGACATCCATCCGCACCCGCTCCATCGTCGAGCGGCGGCTGAAGTCCAAGATCTGCTGCACAAGGTTGGCGGCGTGGAGCGTTTGCTGATAGATGGTCGCAAGATGGCGCTGGTGCGTGGGCTGCTGCACCGAGATCTGGAGCATTTGGGTATAGAGGGTGATAATTGCCAGAATATTGTTGAAGTCATGGGCAATTCCTGCCGCCATCTGCCCCACAGCAACCAACCGCTCCTGCTGCTGCAAGTATTCTTCGCTGCGCCGGTGCTCGGTAATATCGCGCGCCACCCCGGCAACGCGGTAGATTTGCCCCTGTTCGTCGTGAATCGGGAATGTTTGCGCCGCCACCCAAACGATTGGCCCATCGGGGCGTTGAACACGAAACTCCACATAGGCGACATGTCCCTGGCGCAGCGCGTCTGCAAAGCGTTGTGCCTGCTCCTGGTCTTCGGGATCGATAGCTTCAATCATTGAGTTGGGGTCGGCATAGACGCTGGCAACGCTGCGTCCCCAAACCTGTGCATAGGCAGGGCTGATATAGAGCAGCGTACGGCTTTTCGTCTCTTGCAGCCAAATAACCTCATCAACATGCTCAACCAGTTGCGCCAAACGCCGCTGCTCTTCGCGCTGGGCTTCTTGAGCATGAATACGCTCGGTGAGTTCCAGCGCAATCCCCAACAGACCGGTGATATTGCCAAGACGATCACGCAGGGGGCTCTTGCGCGAAAGGAAGTAGCGATCGGCATTGGCAGTAAAAACACGTTCCTCCACCAGGCCCTCGGTGCCACTTTCAATCACAGCGCGGTCATTGTGGGTCAACTGTTCAGCAATCTCTGCATCAAAAAGTTCAGCATCGGTGAAACCGACAGGCTCACGCCCAATCACCTCGCGCATCATGGCGTTGCTGCTGGTATAGACGCCCTGCAAATCTTTGGTAAAGATGACCACGGGCGCAAGGTCAAAGAGCGCGCGATAACGCTGCTCGGATTCAAAAAGGGCGGTACGCTCACGCTGTAGCAGGGTTTGGGTATAGACGTTTTCCAGCGTACGAGGCAATTGAAAGAGATAGCCTGGGTTTTTGACCAAATAATCTGTAACCCCCAGCCGCAGCGCTTGCAGAGCGACTTCCTCATCTCCCTGTCCTGTCATCAACACAACCGGTAACTTCGGCAGTAATTGGGCGGTCTCGCCATACTCCAACTCTTTGAGCAGATCCAGGGTGTTCATCCCTGGCAGCGGGTAGTCTAGCAACAACAGATCATAGCTGTCGGCCTGTTCCCCAGAGGCTAGATCGGCAGAGAGACGATCCAGCACTTCCGGCGCACTCTGGACGATGTCGAGCGCAATATAGGGGGCATGGAGCGCCAGATGGCGGCGCGTCAATTCAATATCCGCTTGGTGAGCCTCGGCATAGAGGACACGCAAGGGGCGGCTGCCTCGCGCCACAGCCGCGTGAAAGCGGGCGAACGTCTTTTCGATCAGGACCGGCAGACGGGTCAGATAGTCGTGGCGCTTTGCAATGTAGTCATCGGCACCTCCTTTAAGCGCGGCGATGGCAATCTCCTCGCTCCCCGTCCCCGTCAGCACAATCACCGGGACAGGAAGCGCGGCCTCGCGAATGTGGGCCAATATCTTGAAGCCATCCCCATCGGGCAGCCGCATATCGGTCAGTACCAGGTCAAAAACAGGATGATCCTGTGTGCTTTGCGCCAATTTCGCAACCGCCTCGGCGTAGGTGGTTGCGAGTTCCAGCTTAATCTGTGGCGCGTGACGGCGCAGATAGCGGCGGGTCAGATCGGCATCGTTCTGATTATCTTCGATGTAGAGAATATACATAGCTACTCGGATACATCCCGTTTTGGGGGCGGCTCATTCAGAACCGTCCAATCGTGCTCGCTTTGTGCTGCAACTTCGAGAAATCTATCAAAATCCACATCCACCGGGTGATCTTCGATGAGTAGAATGGGGGCGTTCATTGTGCGGGAATCTCCACAAAAAAGGTTGCGCCTTCTCCGGGCTGGCTCTCGCCCCACACTCGCCCCTGGATGCGCTGCAAGGCTTTACGGACAATTGCCAAGCCGACGCCGGTTCCGGGATACTCCTCGGCCCGGTGCAGGCGTTGAAAAATATCAAAGATGCGCTCTTGATACTGCATATCGAAACCAACGCCATTATCGCACACAAACAGCCGGTAGCCCTGCGGGGTACTTTCTCCCCCGATTTCCACGCGTGGCGCAGCACAGTTGGCGCTAAACTTCAGCGCGTTGTCAATGAGATTGCGCAACACCAACGCCAACGAATCAGCATCGGCACTGACCCGCGCGGGCTCCAGCGTGACCTCTACGATGGTATGGGGATAGAGCTGTTCCGGCTGCATGTTGAGAAGCAGCGTCTCTACAAACTGGTGCAGATCGATCTGGCCCAATGCCGGCGTTCGTCGCTCCACGCGTGCATAGGCAAGCAGGTCGTCGATCAACTGCGCCATTTGTGTGGCTGCGGTGCGAATGGTGTTGAGAAAATGACGCCCTTCCACATCCAACTGACCGGCATAATCCTCTAATAACAGACGGCTATAGCCATCAATCCCGCGCAAGGGCGCTTTTAGGTCATGCGAGACAGAATAGGTAAAGGTTTCTAGTTCACGGTTTGCTTCGGCAAGAGATTGCGCTTGCTCCGCCAATGTGGCGTTCAGCTCCTTGACCTCGGCCTCGGCGCGCACTCGCTCGGCAATTTGATGCTCTAAATGGGCAGTGCGTTCAGCGACACGCGCCTCTAATTCTTGGTTTAAACGGCGTACTTCGGCTTCAGCTTGTTTGCGCTCCGTAATATCGCGTACAAGCGCCACCGTACCCGCAAACGCGCCATTGCTGTCACGCAGCGGGGCCGTGGAGATCATCACATCAATCACAGAGCCATCGCGCCGCTTGCGCCGGGTCTCAAGGCCAACCAAGCCTTCACTCGATAGCACACGCCGTCGAATTTCGTCATAATCGAGATCGCCGGGAACCTGCAAATCCGGCACAGGCTTGCCCAAAACCTCGCGTGCAGGATACCCATAGATCTGCTCCGCTGCTGGATTCCAGAGCTGCACCAATCCTTGCGTATCCAACGCAATAATCCCGGAAGGAGAAGCCTTGAGAATTGCAGAGAGCCGGTCGTTGGCGGCGCGGAGTTCTGCCTCGGCAACCTGGCCGCGCTGGTCACTCCAGGCGCGTTCGCTCCAGAGCAAAAGGGCAGTAAAAGCGACGAAGATCCACCCTTTATAGGTTTGCCAGATGGCGAACTGGATAGGGTCGGGCAGGAGGCGCGCCAGCAGAGCATCGGACAGCCAGATCCACAGCCCCCCTACGACGGCGTAGAGCAACGCGATCCCAATTGCCCCCAGATGCAGCCGTGTAGCCTCAATCTTTCCCTCGGTTGTTGGGGGGAGGTTCATAGGCTCTCATACCTGACCTTGAACGAGACGGAGATAGGGTGAAAGAACACATATGAAGAAGCTCTGTCAACGTGAGAGAGCGCAACGTGAGAGAGCGACTCCAAAGAGCTGGTTCATCGGACCAAGAGCAGCACGATCGGGCGTCAGCAGCGTGGGCAACCAATCAGAATACACGCTTACAATTCTGTAAGCGTGTATTCTGTGCAGACTATAAGAGATGGGAAAATTCGTCAACTCTGCATGAACTACTATGAATAAACTATGGTTAGGGTTGGCTCTCGGCTCCACTTCCGGGCAATGTAAATTCCGCCCACAGATCATTGACCGCCACCTGGTAGACGCCGCTAGGCATCCCCATTACATCGAGCGGCACCACCTCTTGAAAAGGAGTAATTACCATCGTACACATGGCGTTGGGCGGGCGTCCCGTGGTCATGCGAATCCGAAAGGTCGTGCCTGCGTTCACCACTTCAGTAGCCCGAATCGTCGTACAGCCATCGGGCAGGTAGCCGGAAAGCTCTACATGAACCTGGACCGGGTATGATTCCAGGATGCGAACCTCGATCTTCTCCACCACCGCAGCCCCCGTCTCCGCAATTGGGGACTTTCCACCGGGGGTGGCGGCTGGCGCGGGCGGCTCAACGGGCGCGGCAGTTGGCACGCTCGGTTCATCTACAGCAGGCGTCGCCACGGCCTCGGTTGGCGCGGGGAGTGGCGTCGCCGCGGGCGCGGCCACAGGTGTACAACCGATCAACAATCCAGCCACAAGAAGCCATGCGCCGGATTGCTGAGCTATCCTCTGAACGATTTGATTCAACCTGCTCATTTTTATTTCTTCCCCTTGATCTATGAATCTCTCTACACTGCGGGGACGATGGGAGCAGGCAACTTGTTCCCACATCCTTTCGCCAAGCGCCAACGACTAACGACGATTTTGCGCGTTTGGCATCTGGTGGCGGCGCGGCTACAGTAAAGCAGCATCTTGCACAAATTGCAGATAGGAGTACCACTCATGTCCACCTCGTCGCCCTATCATAAGCGTCTGCTGGGACTTTGGAACCAGGTACGCGCGCGGGTCGAACTACAACTCCTGATCGGGGTACTGCTGATTGGGTTGGGCCTATGGCTTTTTGTAGCGCTTGCCGACGAAGTCTTTGAAGGGGATACCCGCACCATTGATGAAGCGATCCTGCTGGCCTTGCGCAACCCTGCGGACAGGAGCGACCCTCTCGGCCCGCCGTGGCTAGAGGAGATGGGGCGCGATTTCACCGCGCTGGGGGGCGTCGCCATTGTGGGGCTTGTCAGCGGTGTCGCGGTGCTCTATCTGGCTTTGGATCGCCGCTGGTCTACGATCTGGCTCATCATCATTGTGGTGGGCGGAAGCTTGTTGCTGAACTCGCTGCTCAAAGCAGGTTTTCATCGCCCGCGCCCCGATCTCGTTCCGCATGGCATGGTGGTCTATTATGCCAGCTTCCCGTCGGGCCATGCCATGACCTCTGCATCGGTCTATCTGACCCTGGGCGCACTCCTGGCAAGGCTGCAACAGCGGCGTTATCAAGCATATTTGATCATGGGCACAGCAATCCTCGTCACCGTGTTGGTGGGGCTCAGCCGCGTCTATCTGGCGGTTCACTGGCCCTCCGACGTGCTGGCGGGCTGGGTGGCGGGCAGCATTTGGGCGACGGTCTGTTGGTTGGTTGCCTGGAAGCTGCGCCAGAATTCACAGCACAAAAAGAGCCTTCTCCCAAATGAAGCAGACCAGAATAAGCTCAGCGAAGCAGAGGATAGAAGCAGAGGATAGCCGAAGCGGGAAAGTAACCGAACCCCCATAGACTAGAAAGAATCCCCATGGGAATTGCTGCCGATATTGCCATCGTCATCGTCGCCGCGCTGATTGGCGGCTTGCTGGCGCAGAGAATCCGCCAACCGCTGATCGTCGGCTATATTCTCGCGGGCGTCGTCGTCGGCCCCCATACCGGAGGTGTTACGATTGGCGATGTCGAGAGCATCACGCTCTTGGCCGAAATCGGCGTGGCGCTGCTCCTCTTTGCATTGGGGCTCGAATTTTCACTGCACGAACTCCAGCCGGTGAAGCTGATCGCGCTCATCGGCACCCCTATCCAAGTGGCGCTGTCGATTGTGGTCGGCTTTGGCATCGGCCAATTCTTAGGCTTCGACTGGGTTGTCTCTCTTTGGCTGGGCGCGGCCATGTGCATCTCCAGCACCATGATCGTGCTCAAAACGCTTGCCAGTCGCGGCCTGATCGGCACACTCTCCAGCCGCGTCATGATCGGCATCCTCATTGTCCAAGACCTCTGTATCGTTGCCGTCAGCATTGTGCTGCCTTTTGTCGATGACCTGGCAACAGGGCTCTCGTCATTAGGGTGGGCGACGGCCCGCGCCGCTCTCTTTCTGATGGCGATGGTCGTGGTGGGAACGCGGGTGCTGCCCTGGCTGATGCGTTACATCGCGCGCGGCAATTCACGCGAACTCTTTTTGCTTGCCGTTACCGCCATCGGCCTGGGGATCGGCTATGTCACCTATCTGGTTGGGCTCTCCTTTGCCTTTGGCGCATTTGTGGCTGGCATTATTTTGAGCGAGTCGGAACACAGCCATCAAGCCCTGAGCGATATTATTCCGCTGCGCGATCTCTTTTCGATGATCTTCTTTGTCTCCATCGGGATGCTGGTTGACCCCCTGTTTTTCCTGGAGAACATGGGAATGATTCTGACCGTGGTGCTGTTGGCAAGCGTGGGCAAGGGCGTGATCTTCAGCGGGCTGTCGTTGGGTTTTGGCTACCGCAACGTCATTCCCCTGGCGCTGGGCTTTGGTATGTTCCAAATGAGCGAGTTCTCCTTTGTGATTGCGCGCATGGGGCTGAATGAGGGTGTCTTGGATGCTGACCTCTATTCGCTCATCCTGACATCTGCGCTGGTCACCATTCTGCTGACACCGGCGGCTTTTCAACTCGTCAGCCCCCTCTATGCACAAATACGGCGGCTGCGCCCGGCGCGGGTCTATCAGACCTTTGATCTTCCCCAAGAAGAATTGCAGGGGCATGTGGTGATTGCCGGGGCGGGACGGGTGGGGCAATATGTGGCCCAAGTGCTGCGGCGGCTCGACCTGCATTTTGTGGCGGTCGAGCTTGACCAACGACGGGTGGAGGAGTGCAAAGCGGCGAGTATCCCCATTATCTATGGCGATGCCACCCAAAGTACAGTGCTGGTGGCGGCAGCCATCCGCCGGGCGCGGCTGTTGATCGTCACCACTCCAGCCATTGCTGTCACCCAAGCCGTGGTCGAGCAGGTACACCGTATGACCCCTGATCTGCACATCGTGGCGCGCGCCGAAGGTCTTGAACCGATGCAAATCCTGCGCGACCTGGGGGTGTATGAAGCGGTACAGCCGGAATTTGAGGCTGCGCTGGAGATCGTGCGCCAAGCCCTGCTGCATCTTTCCATCCCCCTCACGGAAATCCAGAATTACACCGATACCGTTCGCCAGGAACTCTATGCACCGCTTTACACCCACCTACCCGACTATGCCACCGTGGTACAGTTGCAAAACGCCCAACAGTTATTAGCCCTGGAATGGGCAACGCTGCCGGCGCAGAGTCCGTTGGTGGGCCACACGCTTGGCGAACTGCAAGTGCGCTCGCGCACCGGGGCATCGGTCGTGGCGGTGCTTGTCGATCACAAGACCATCCCCAACCCGGCACTGAGCCACCGCTTTGTCGTGGGCGAGATGGTGGCGGTTTTGGGAAACCAACAGCAGCGCGCCGCCTTTATTGCCTGGGCAATCAGCGAGGCAATGATGGGCCCACCAATGATATGAACAAAAACCATCAGAGACAACCAACAATCCTATGCAACCCACCCAACCCACACCCGCCCGCTCCTGGCAAGTGCTGCTCATCGGCGGCGCATCCGGCAGCGGCAAAACATCGCTCAGCTACCGGCTGGCGCACCACTTCGGCATCGGCATCACCGAAGCAGATGATATTCACACCGCGCTCATGCATATGACCACCCCTGAACAATATCCTGCTTTGCACTATTGGGATACCCACCCGGAGGCACACCACCTACCGGCTGAGGAAATCCTCAAGCTCCACCTCGCCACATGCCGGCAGATGATGCCCGCCTTTGAAGCGGTTATTGCCAACCATCTGGAATCGGAAATCCCCCTGGTACTAGAAGGTGACTACCTGCTACCCGCACAGGCGGCACAGCCGGAGTTCAATGGGTTTGCCAACGAGGGTCGCGTTCGGGGCATCTTTGTGCATGAAGAAGACGAGGAGCAGTTCGTTCAAAACTATTTGCTGCGCGAACCTGCCAGCGGTCGCCAGGAGATGCGCGCCCGTGTCAGTTGGCTGCACAGCCAATGGCTGCAACAACAGGTCAGCGAGGTAGGGGGCATCATCATCCCCGCCCGCCCCTGGGAAACCAGCTTCGAGCGTGTTCTAGAGAGGCTATAGCCATGCCACCCTCCCGGAAGCTGGGGAGCCCTCTGGGCCGCTTCCGGGAGGGTTTTATTGAGGATTTTCTTTACCGATTATCCTGGAAGATCGAAAGCCCTACGCTACCACCCGCTGCCCCTTGACCATGCTCTCCGGGTCATGGCCGCGGTTCCAAAGTTCCTGCTGGCGGTCGCTCAACTCCATCCACGGAGCCATCGGCCCATCGGGGATGCGCGGCATCTCGCGGCCATTGACAAGGGTCAGCGTATTGCGGATCAACTCGCTGCCCATGCGCGTTTCCATGTGGACATCATAGAGCGGGAACTCGCCCTTTTCGAGCGTAAAGAGCGCCACATCTGCCAGCGCGCCCACCTTGAGCGTACCGATCTCGCTGTCCAGCCCCATCACCTGTGCCGGGCGCACCGTCGCCGCGCGAATCACATCCTCAAAGCTCATGCCAATCGCCATGAACTTGCTCAGACAGGTCGGCAGGTCAAAGAGCGGGCCGTTGACGCTGTGCTGGTGAATGTCCGACGAAATCACATCAGGCTTATAGCCCTGTTCAATCAACTTTTCGCCTGTGTCAAAGGAGAAGGAGCCGCCCCCATGCCCCACATCCATCACCACACCGGCATCCCACACGCGCTTGGCATCGTCGAGCAGTTTGCCCGCACTGTCGATAATCTTCATGTTGCCACCCGTAAAACAGTGGGTGAGAATATCACCGGGGCGCAGGAAAGGCAGCACCTCTGTAATCGTGGGTGGGCCATAGCCAATATGCACCATCATCGGCTGCTCCAATCGCTGCGCTGCCTCAAGTCCGCGGCGCAGCGGCTCAACCCCTGTGCCGGCGGTGGTGTTTTGGTCGATGCGTACCTTCACCCCCAGGATCAAGTCGCGGTTGAGGTTGGTCAGCTTGACACACAGATCAACATCGCAGTAATTGAGGTTCGACAACTCCCCAGTAGCGGCAGTTAAGCCAATGGTGGAGATATTGAGCAGCGCATAGAGCCGCGCCGCCGCGGGCTTGACGATAAACTCGCGGAAGCCCTGCATATTGAACGCGCCCGCCGACCCCACATCGAGCCAGGTCGTGACACCACTGCGCGCCGCAACGGGGTCAGCCTGGATGCCCCAATAGGTGACGCTGTGATAGACATGGGTGTGGAGGTCTACCAAGCCAGGGGTTACATATTGCCCCGTGGCATCAATGACGCGCACCGCTGCCTCTGCCGGGATGTTGGCATCAACCGCGGCGATGCGGTTGCGCTTGATGGCAACGTCGAGCCGTCCCTGCTTGCCGCTGCCAGGGTCAACAACTTCGCCACCCTTGATCAATAGGTCAAATTGCATAGTGGAGATTCCATCTCTAGAGAATGATAAGACACTTCAAAATGCCGCATCCAACGCCGCCACCTGGGCCGCGCTCAAACGCACACCATCACCTGCCAAACTGTCGTGCAAATGGGACAATGTCCGCGCACCGATGATGGGAATGGTAACAAAGGGCTGCGACTGGAGATAGCCCAGCACCACGCCCGTTAAGGAAGTGCCCAACTCCTGGGCCAACGCCTGTGCCACAGCCGCACGCCGCTCGTTGGCGGCGAGGGGATAGATGGCGCTGTGACTGGCGCGGATCGCGGCGCTGTTCCCCTCTGCCAGTTTGTGCAGCAGACCGTGAGCCTGTGAGGAATAGGGGATCGCCGCCAGCCCTGTCTCCTGGTGATAGGCATAGAGCGCCGGGTCCATCGCCACCATCGTCTTGTCGGGCAGCGCGGCAGCATCCAGCGCCGCCACATTCCACAACATCGAATCCGCCACAAATCCAGGCAGCCCTTGTGCCGCGGCATAGGCATTGGCGGTACGGATGCGATCCACCTGCCAGTTCGAGCAGCCAAAATAGCGAATCTTCCCCGCTTTGACCTGCGCGGCCAATGTCTCAATAATCTCCCCTGTGGGCCGGGTAGGGTCGTCACGATGCAGCCAATAGAGGTCGATCACACCGGTCTGGAGATGGCCCAAGCTCTGATCAATGTCGTGGATGATCTCCTGGGGCGCGCAGCGCGGCACATTCATGGTTGATAGGAGCGGATGCGCGCCTTTGGTGGCAATCACCAGCCGTTCACGTTGGCCTCCCGCCGCAAGCCACGCGCCGATCATCTTCTCGCTGCTGCTTTTTGTGCCAGGAACCCAGTCGCCATAAACATTCGCCGTGTCGATGAAATTGCCACCTGCGTCCAGAAATTCATCCAAAAGCCTCCAGGACGCTGTCTGGTCGAGGTCGCTGCCGAATTGGCCTGTGCCGAGACAGAGGGAAGAAACATCTAGATCAGTGTTGGGTATGCGAATGGAATGCATTGGGTGGCAGAGCCTATCGAGTGGCTGGTTCGCGGTGAAAAAGGTGAAAAAGAGGTGTGGTGAAACCTTATGGAATCCAAGACACCTAAGAGGTTAAGCTACTACGATTATAGTAGGGTGAGACGGTGGCTGTCAAAGCGTTGAACATTCCATAGGGAGCAAGCCGCAAAACCACCCTTGCCCCCTGCCCGGCAATCAATCTATTGGAAGGTATCAGGAGGAGCCTATCATGACAGATGACAACCCCAATCCACAAGCTGCGCTGAAGAACTTGGGCCAGTTGATCGGGACATGGGATGTAGAGCTTGTCTTTCCGAACGATCCCCCTGGAACCGTACATGACCAGCCGGTGTTCGACTGGCTGGAAGGTGGGGCGTTTGTGATTCAGCATTGGGGCAACAGCGTTTGGATCATCGGGCCGGATGATTCGAGCGAGACATATTCCACGCTCTATCACGATGATCGCGGCGTCTCCCGTGTGTACCAGATGAGCCTGAACAATGGTGTCTGGAAGATGTGGAGAAATTCGCCCGACTTCTCACAGCGCTTTGAAGGAAAATTCAGCGAGGATGGCAAGACGATCAAGGCCCAATGGGAGAATTCTAGCGACGGTTCGACCTGGGAACATGACTTCTACCTGACTTATATCAAGCGCAGCTAGCTTGGGGAAGATGGTGTTGGAACTGCACATGACCGGGTAACGTTTGAGGCTTATGAAAAACTCCATCTATCCAACATCCATTTCCATGAAAGGGCATCAAGGGACTCTTGCCGCTCTATTTCTCACCGCACTCTGCATCATCACACTTCTCCCCGGCACGCTGCACGCCCAAACCGCGCAGGCGTGCGCCCAGGATGTGATCGTCCAGAGTGGCGACACGCTCTCGACGATTGCAGCGCGCACGCTGAACAGCCAGGGAAGCTATCAACGCATTGTCGATGCCACCAATGCACGCGCCGCGGTGGATAGCTCCTATGCGCGCATCACCAATGCCAACACCATCACCGTTGGCTGGAAGCTGTGCATCCCCGCCGGAGGAACCATTGCACAGCCCCTCCTCTCTGCGGAAGGGGTCGCAGAGACTTACCTTGTCGACAACCGGACGGTCGATGGCGCGATTGGCGAGCTGCCATCTATCTCACAACGCAGCGACCCGGACGGGATTCACCCGCTGACGGTGGCCTATCTACGCAAGCAGAGCTATGCAGGCAGCC
Source organism: Caldilineaceae bacterium (assembly GCA_020846635.1). Classification (GTDB taxonomy): domain Bacteria; phylum Chloroflexota; class Anaerolineae; order Caldilineales; family Caldilineaceae; genus QEUY01. The sequence continues at coordinate 818,927 of JADLDO010000028.1, read as the reverse complement.
CCTTGACGGTTGAGCAGACGCTAGCGCCGGGGAGCAGCTTCAGCCGCGCCCTTGTCTCCTATCGTTCCGAGGGGCTGAAAATTTACGCCTTGTTGATGACCCCTTTTGGGCAGCGTCCTGCGACCGGCTGGCCTGTCGTGATCTTCAATCACGGCTACATCCCGCCGGATGAGTATCGCACAACCGAGCGGTATGAGAGCTATATGGAGGGCTTTGCCGCCAACGGCTACTTGGTGCTGCGTCCCGACTTGCGCGGGCATGGCGATTCCGAAGGCAACGCCAATGGGGCCTATGGGCATCCCGATTACACCATCGACGTGCTGAACGCTGTGGCTTCGGTCAAGCAGCACCCTGACGCCGACCCGGATCGCATCGGCATGTGGGGCCATTCGATGGGTGGCTATCTCACGTTGCGCGCGATGATCGTCTCGCGCGAGATCAAAGCGGGCGTCATCTGGTCGGGTGTGGTCGCCTCCTATGAGGACTTGCTGCAAATCTGGGCAGTGGGTGCAGGTATCGGTCTGCTGCCGGAGAGCGCCCAACGCTGGGGCGCGGAAGTGCTGGCTGAATATGGCACGCCAGAGGAGAATCCCCTCTTTTGGCGTTCAATCTCCTCGAATTCGTATGTCTCTGACCTCTCTGGCCCGATCCAGCTTCATCATGGCGGCGGCGATCTGGTTGTACCCCCGGCCTTTTCGAGCTTCCTGCAAGCGGACATCCTCGAAGCAGGTGGCGAGGTCGAGTATTACACCTATCCCGGCGACGACCACAGCCTATCTACTAACTTCACCCTGGCGATGGGACGTTCACTGGCTTTCTTTGATGCACAGGTCAAGCATGTGCCGCAACCCTGAAATGCAGACCCGAATTGAGCAATATAGTCGCGCCGGCATCGGCACTTAAGCTTTGATGAGTGCTTCCTCGACTACATTAGGATACTTATCGATCACCATCAACAATAGGCGTGCCGAACGATCCGGCTGACGCCGGCCCTGCTCCCAATTACGCACCGAAGCCACCGCAAAACCGTATTTGGCCGAGAACTCATGCTGAGTGAGACCTGTGCGATGACGGATCGAGCGGACATTCACCGCCGGCACTTCTATCTGATGCACGCGGCGCCCCTTCGTGTCGCCGCGTGCGTACTCGACTGCGTCTTCTAGCCCTGCCTTGATACGCTCAAATGCCTTACTCATAGGAACCTCCAGAAAGGGTGTAGAGTAGGTGCTAGCCTACGCCCTATATGACTCTACTAAATTGACGACCAACTTAGCCAATGCATTTCGCTCCGCCTTGCTGAGGTTCGCCTTTTCGTTCTTGGCAAAAACCGCGAGCAGGAAAACCGGCAATGCTTCGCTGTGGAAGTAGTACACAACCCGCACGCCCCCACTCTTTCCGCGCCCCTGAATCCCAAATCGAACCTTGCGGATTTCGCCAGTACCCTCCAGTACAACGCCACAAGTGGGATCGGTAGCAATCATTTCAATGAGAGCAGATCGCTCCTCATCCGTCAGTCTGGACTTAGCCTCTTGTATGAATGGCCGGGTTTCGACAATGGTGTGGGGAGCGTTGTCCATACTCACTACTATACGCCAATGGCGTACTCTTGGCAAGCAGAAAATATGGCGCTCTCGAAATAGCAATTTTGCGATACAGACTTATAATTCGGATAGCAAATGTCGCTTCCTGCCCTCAATCACAACGCAAGACAACACAGGCAGGTTGCGGCGCAACCACCAACAAACGCCACAAACAAACTTCATAAACAAAATAGGAGAGGAGAAGCATGAGCAGTCTACAGGGTAAGGTCGCCATTGTCACAGGGGGCGGCATGGGGATTGGCGGCGCAACAGCGCGGCGATTTGCCAAAGAAGGCGCTCATGTCCTGATCGCCGATGCCAACTTGGAAGCCGCCAACGCCAATGCCGAGCGGATTCGCCAGGCGGGTGGCGCGGTGCTGGCAGCACAGATTGATGTCTCGCAACAGGAAGATGTCCAGAAGATGGTCGAACTGGCTGTTGCCGAATGGGGCAGGCTCGACGTGCTGGTGAACAACGCCTACGGCGCGAAGGAGCGGGACGGCAGCGCGGTGACGCTAAGCGATGACGCGTTAGACTATGGGCTGACGATCATGGTCAAGTCGCTGGTTTGGGGCGTGCGCTATGCCGTACCCCACATGCAAAAGAATGGCAGCGGCAGCATCGTCAACATTGCCTCGGTACACGGCTTACTCATGGCCCCCAACAAACTCAACTATGAGACGGGCAAGGCGGCTGTGATTGGGATGACGAAGCAGATGGCGATTGACTTTGGGCCAACGGGCGTGCGCGTCAATGCCATCTGTCCGGGTCATATTGTCACCGAACGCATGCGCGAACGCTGGGACAAGAACCCAACACAATTGCAAATGATCGAAGCGCAATATCCTGTGCGCCGCGCAGGGACACCGGATGACATTGCCAATGCCATCCACTTTCTCTGCTCCGACGAAGCCTCGTTTATCACCGGGCACAGCCTCGTTGTGGATGGCGGCTTGACGATCCAGCTACAGGAGGACTTCAGCAACCACATGACACGCTACTACCACGATCATCCCGACACAGTTTTGCCGGAGAAATAACCCAATTAACTCAATCAAACGGGGATAAAACAGATGAAGATCGAGAAGATCACACCCTTTCTAGTAGATCGCTTCTTGCTGGTGCGGGTCTACACCGATGCTGGTATCGTGGGCAATGGCGAAGCGGGTCTGTGGGCGCATCATAAGATGGTCTACCAGGCCATTGAAGACCTCAGCGCCTATTATATAGGCAAAGACCCGCGGCAGATTGAGCATCACTATCAAGTCGTATCGCGCGACACGCACTTCATGGGCGCAGTCATCAGCGCGGCCATGAGCGCCATTGATATGGCGCTGTGGGACATTTTGGGCAAATCGGTCGATCTGCCCGTTTACCAATTGTTGGGCGGGAAATGTCGTGACAAGGTGAAGGTCTTTGCCAATGTCACCGGCAATACGCCTGATGAGATGGCGGAGAGCGCACGTAAGCAGGTCGCAGCGGGCTATCTTTCGCTGCGTACCCTGCCCTTCTTTCCCAACTGGGAAGCGCAGACACCGACCCAAACCATCAGCGATGCCATTGCGATTGTAGCCGCCATTCGCGAGGCCGTGGGCGATGGCATTGACCTGGGCGTGGAGATTCACCGCAATTTGCGCCCCGAACAGGCGATTGTGCTGGCGGGCGAATTGGCCCCCTACCGGCTCCTTTTCTACGAGGACCCTCTCGCACCGGAAAGCCTCGAAGCGATGGAGTACATCGCCCGCCATATCAACGTGCCGATGGCAACGGGCGAACGTTTCTATAACATCTACCAGTTCAAGGATCTGATCGACCGCAAGATCGTCAGCTTGATCCGCCCGGATGTTTCGCTGGCGGGTGGATTCACCCAAGTCAAGAAGATTGCGGCGATGGCAGAAGCCGCCTTTGTGGGCATCTTCCCCCATCTCATGGGCAGCCCGGTCAACGTCGCCGCCTTCACACACCTGGACGCCGCCATCCCCAACTATGTGCTGATGGAGAGCCACACCACGACCGATGTCTTTAACGAAATTGTCGACCATCCGGTCGAGCGGCAAGGTGGCTATATCGTCGTGTCCGACCGGCCCGGTATCGGCCTGGAGATTGACGAGAGCAAACTCGCTCGCTTCCCCTATCGCTTCAAGCCCATCGAAGGCTGGTTCCATGCCGACGGCTCAGTAGCGCACTAGCCAGCCAATATCTCGCCCAGAGGCGCGGAGACGCAGAGGATCTAGAAGTTTCCTCTCTGCGCCTCTGCGTCTCCGCGCGAGACAGTCTTCTCTATTCGTCCCAGGGCAGCGGCACGCCAAGACGCTCACTGGCCGCGCGCGTCGCCGTCTGTTCCATCTCGCCATAGCGGATGCCATTGGCGCGGTGATAGGCGAAGCGCTCTTCCTCAATCGCCCCCGGCAGCAGCGCCCGATCAGTCCCTGGCATGGGGGTATACGTCTCGCGAATATCGCGCGCCATGCGGTCTGTCTCGGCGCGGAAAACATCCTCCGGCACAACCGAACCGATATGGATGGCGAGGATCATGCCTCCTTGCCGCGCCGGAGGATATTTCGTGCGGATTTCATCCGAAAGTGTAAAGCCTGTCAGCCCACCACCCATCAGCCCTGCCACTGCGCCATAGCCAATGCTCTTAAAGAAGGCAGCAGGGATCATCGAAAAGAGCGCCTCATATTCGGGGCCGCGCTGGTAATCGGCCAGGATGCAGGTCGCCGCATCCAGCACCACCGGCGGCTCCTCCTCACCGGGGATGGCGAAACAGATCGGCGGGTTGCCAAAGTAACCCAGTTGGGCATCCGGGTTGGGGCCACCGCCATCATTGCCATAGCGTCCCTGGTCGCGATGGCCCTGCACAGAGAAGCCAATACAGCCTTCCTCCATACACATGCGCGCATAGTGTCCCGCCGAACCATAATGGCCGATATGGCGCACCAGCCCCATACCAATGCCCACTTCCTTCGCTTTGGCAATGGCCCCCTGCGTCGCCATCACCATCGGCAGATAGCCCAATGTGCCATCACCGTCGATAACCACCGCGGTGGGTGTCTCATGCACTTGGCGAATGTTGGGCTTGTTGTTCAGCTTGCCTTCTTCCAGCGCCTTGCAATAATGATTTACGGTGCGCGTGCCGTGGCTGCGCACACCGCGCAGGTCAGAGTTGACGAGCAAGCGGCTGATGGTGCTGGCGTGGTGGTGGTCGAGACCGGCCTTTTCAAAACAAGCAATGGCAAAGGCCAAAAGGCGTTCTTCCTGCACCTGAACAAAGGTCTCTGGTGGTCGATTCATGATCTTCCTCGATATTTCTAGGTCTTTAGTGGGGTGGAGCATAAACAAGGGAACTGCAAAGACAATGCACTGATCATACTTGAGTCTTGGCAGAACGAAAATCTAGCGAGGGGCAGATGGCGACAAAATCTACGATGGCTGATGAGGGGTTTGGTTCATAGTCGTAGAGATCGCCAATTCATGCTATAGTGATGGTGCTATATGTGGGCCATTCGGCTTAGTGACAATACGGAGGCAATCTAACCTATGTCTACCCCAATTACTGTGCAAATACCGGAAGAAGCATTGATCGAGGCCCTGCAGCAACTTTCTCCTGAGCGGCGCCGTCAAATCCTTCAACAAGTCGACAAGAAACAAAGACCACAGGTTGTAACAATACCTGCGGATGCTCTCCTAGAACTCAAAGGCATTATCTCTGTGGGCGGTGATGCGCTTGTTGAAAGCGAACACATCTACGATGAGTAGAGTTGTGCTTGATACTGTAGTACTCGCAGCATATATAGACACACATGATAAATGGCATTCGTCGGCAGTTGCCTTAAATGACGCGCTATTAACCGTAAGGGCAGAATTTGTTATCATGGATGTTGTGGCTAATGAGACAATCAGTATCCTTACGCGGCGATTGCATGAACAGAGGCGGGTATCTCAACTGGGTAATATATTTGAGCGGCTAGAACATGTCGCCCCAATGGGGCGTATTACTTGGATCTCCTCAGAGATGCAACGGCTGTATCCAGAAATTCTGGCATTTGTACGCGAACATAATGGGGAGCTAAACTTCCACGATGCACTCATTGCCTTAGCCTGTCGTGAACTCGCGATTCCCTATATTGCTAGCTTTGATCGCGACTTTGACCGAGTGCCCTGGCTCACACGGATTGATCGACCGGAAAACGTTCCTCAGGCATAAACCTGCCAATCTCTAGCGATTCCCATACCATCAAACGAGGGAGTGTGCCAAAATGTCCCCACGCATCAATCGCGCCATTGAACTTCTCGCCCAAGACCAGCCCATTTACTACATGGGTGGGCATACCGGCCATATTCTCACCTATGAGCAAGGCATTGACGACGCGGGCACTTGGGCGGACTACATCAACGTGGGCATGGAGCATGGCGCATTCAACATGGCGGGACTCGATGCCTATATGGCGGGACTGGTGGATGGTGGGCCAACGCGCAGCGGTCATCGCACCCCCACCGTGATTGTCGAAGCGCCGGTGGAAGGCACGTCGGGCGAGATCGTTCGCTATAACGCCTGGCAGTTTCGCCAAATCTTGGCGCGCGGCGTGCATGGCATTTTGCTCTGCCAAGCTGAATCCGCCGATGCCGTACGCTCCTTTGTGGAGGCGTGCCGTTATCCCATCAACCGCATTGGTGTAGGCGAAGGATTGGGGCAAGGGACACGCGGCGTCGGCTCCGAGCCCTCTGCCGCGCCCGTGTGGGGCGTGGATCGTGACGGTTATTTGCGTGTGGCCGATCCGTGGCCGCTCAATCCCGATGGTGAACTGCTGCTGGGCGTAAAGATCGAATCCGCCGCGGCCATCCCGCACATCGAGGAGATTCTGAGCGTGCCGGGTCTTGGTTTTGCCGAGATGGGGCCGGGCGACCTCAGCCTCTCATTGGGTTATTTTCATGTGCCGCGCCCCTTCCCGCTCGAAATACAAGAGATACGCCACCGCGTGCGCGCCGCCTGCATCGCCAACGGGATTGCATTTCTAGAGAGTTCGGGGCCGGACGATGTGATTATCAACATTGACAATGGCGCGCGCATCATTGCCGGTCATCGCGAGGATACCGCCCAAATTGGCCGCGCCCATACGCGCCGCACAATGCAGGTCTAGCCCCTAGACCATGACCACTCCAAACCACCCCCTCTTCCAAACGTACCCATTAAGCGGCACAGCCCAGATCAGCACCGGCGAAGTACCCCTGCCCTATCAGATTTACGATGGCTATGGTGCTTTCATTGGCGGTACGGCAGATCTGGCGAAGGTGCGGCAGTTGTTGGCGAATGAAGAAGTACAGCCAGTGCAGAATGAGGCGGGACGGGCACTCATGGGCATTTGGCTATGCGATTTTACACAAGCCAGCCTGGGGCCGCACCACGAATTGCAGCTATCGATCTTTGTGGCAAGCGGAGAGCTGGAGCCCGTCAGCGCACACCGGCTAGGGCTGTTAGCGGCTATGCTGACCCGGCCCGACATGCAGATGCTGTGCCACGGACTTTGGAACAACACGCCGGTCGTAGTCGCCTATAATCGTGAGCTGCTTAGCCTCGACGCGCGCCTTTCCGACAGCACCATGCACTGCACCGCGCAAGCGTTGAGCAGCACAGTCAAAGATGCGGAGCGCGGCGCGCCTCTGCTCGAGAGCAAGCTATCGAAGCCCACGCAGGCATCAGTGGGTGCGACCTTTGGCCTGCTCGGCCAAATGGGACTGGGGCGCGCCCTTCGTATTAGCCGCCAGCCGTGGGTAGAGATGAAAATTGTCAATCCACTCGGCGTCAAACTCCTCCACAATGGTACGGCGATGGCCTATACCAGCAATGCCGCCAACCGCGTGCGCTACTTCGATCCAAAGCACGACCTGTTGCGGCTCGACGCAGTTCCCTATGCGACGCTTGATTTTCAGCCGGAGTTTGTCCAACACATGGCGGGCTTTAAGTTCGTCTATCAGGAGCCGGCATAGGCATCTATCCACAAAAAATCCTCCCGGAGGCTGGGGAGCCAAGCCTCCGGGAGGATCCTAGAATTTCCGCTACATCAGCGCAGCAGCGCGGGCAGCAGGAGTTGATGCGTGCCTGCGGGCGGGGGAGGAGGGGGTGTATTGCCGCCGCCACTTGCTGTGCCGATCTTCACCAGGAATGCATCATCACCCAATAGATTGGAAGGCTCATAGGCGTTGTCGGTGGTGGGAAAGTCATCTGCCTCGGTTGTGCCTGTGAGATAGATGGTTCCCTCGTCGTCCACCCGAATTCCGTAGAGATATTCATCAAAGGATGCGCCCAGATAGGTTCCCATCAACAATTCTCCCGTGGGCGAGAACTTGGTGATGAAGGCATCAAAACAGTAACGCTCGGAGCTGAAAGTATAGCAGAAGCTTTCGTGCAGTTCGTCTTGCAGCGGATTCATCAACTGGAACTTCTTGCCGCTGGTATAGCCAGTTACATAGGTATTCCCCGCGCTGTCCATCGTGGCAGCCAGGACGACGTTGGCGCTGTTGGTTTCGGTCGAACCAAAATAGGTGCTGTAGGTCAATGTAGCTTTGTCGGCATTGATATGGATCGCGCTGATAAAGGGGCGATTGGAGCCGCAGTCATCAGAATAGGAGGCGATTGGGCATGTCTCCTGGATGGCATTGACAAAGGGGAATTTGCCGGAGGCTGTATCGCCCGCAATCACCACATTGCCCTTGCCATCCGCGGCAATGGCGACAGGGCTGTCGGTGAAGCTGCCGCCATGATAGCTGGCATATGTGACCTCGCCCGCGGGATTCAGCACCACGATGACACCATCCAAATAGCAGTAGCTGTCCGGGTCATGGATCAGATCGCCACACTGCGGCTGATGGGCATTGGCAGTCACAGGAAAGCCGTCCCCCTCAGAGGTCGTCCCGGTCAAATAGATATTGCCACTCTCATCCAGCGCAATCGCGGTGGCTCGGTCTGTGCCGGTCCCCCCGATCATACGGTCGAGCAGAACTTGGGAGCCGGTGGGGTCGAGCTTCACCAGGCCCAGTTGGTCGCGCCAGTACGTTTCCCCTTCGATAACCCACGGATAGGTTCCCGCCACATAGGCGTTGCCCGCTTCATCCACCACCAAGTTGTGCTTGCTGTAGAAAACATCCAGCGGCAGATAGGTGCTGTAGACAATTGCGCCATTGCCGTCCAGCTTAAAGACCACGCTGTTGGTGTTTTCTGGAGGGGTAAGCCAACGCGCGTTTTTAGTGGGGAAGGTCTCATCCGAGACATAGCCAGTGCCATAGACGTTGCCCTTTGCATCCACATCAATCGACAGCGGATAATCCGAATCCTTGCCGCCGATCAGCACCGAATAGAGCAGTTCCTGGCCTGTTGGATCAAACTTGGCAACGAAGATATCCGAATAGCCCAGCCGCTCAATATCGCTGCCGAACAATGTATCGGAAAACGTTTGACCGATAATATAGATGTTCCCGGATGCATCCACCGCAACATCCTGGCCCTTATCAACACCATCACCACCAAGATAGGAGCTATAGAGCAGCGTTGGGTCTGCCAATGGCTTCTGGGCGAGGGTCGCGGCCATGTAGGCGCGATGGTCACGCTCGCGGTTCTCGTACGCAGAACCGGGCCGAACCTGCATCAACCGTGGCAGAGAAGGCGCGCTTTGACCGCCGCTCCACAGGCAACTGATCAACGAAAGCGCTGTGCAAAGAGCAATTGCCGCCAACATCAAGCGGGACATTGAACGCTGCCAGATCATGCCAGAGGGTAGGATATACATACTCAACTTGCCTTTCCGAATGGATTGCTTAAATTCCCTACTGCTTCAGTACACTGCAAAGTAAATCATTTGGCCTTGTTAACGCTCAGGATGGCTCTTGCGAAGCCGGAAAGTGGTCATACTTCCGGCCTAGCTCCAAGAGTTCAGCCAGATCGCTCGGAAGCCGCTTCTCCCCTGCCAGCTCCATCCCTGCCAATGCCTCGAAAAACTCCTCTGCGCCTGCGGGCATAAAAAAGGCGAGAAAGGTCGTCGGGTTTGCGGTGGGATTCCAAAAACGATGCACCTGGTGAGGCTGCACCAGGATAAAACTGCCTTGACGCACCACCATCGTCTCCTCGCCAAGTGTCACTGCCAACAGCCCCTGCGTGAGGTAGATGGCCTCGGTCGTCTGCTGGTGGAGATGGGGCCAAATGCCCGCAAAGTAGGGGGGAACGGTGACTTCGACCAGTGCAAAGCGCCCTTCGGTCTCTGCGCCTGATGCCTTGAGGGTCAGTTGCATCGTGCCGGTTGTCACACGTTTCCCCTCCTGTGGATTGCGTACCTGGCTCGATTGCACGCCCTTTGTTTCGCCATCTCCTGACCAATCCAACATGATTTGCTCCTCAGCCGCGACCCTGTAGACTGACTTCACACTTGCTTTCGTTCTGGTCACCATTTCATCACATGCAGCGTAGGCACAACAGCAACTAACTACTACAAAAGCTGTTACATGCTGTGCTACAATGCAGCCTATCCACACCAAACCAAGTACAATTTCATAGGAGAAGCGAGCCACAAGATCGCGCGTCTCCTACCGTTCTGGCTGGACGTATTCCAACAGGGTTTGCGCCGTCGCACCCACATTCCGCTCAAGGCTCTTTTTGGATCATCAGATGAAGGTATTCCCGCCAGTGAATGACGTCTCATCCCTCCCTTTTAGCCGCTGGCTGAAGCGGCTGCGCGCGCAACAGGACCTCACACAGGAAGCCCTGGCCGAGTTGGCCTATTGCTCTGTCCAGACGATCCGTTTTTTTGAAAGCGGCAAACGGCGTCCCTCGCTGGAGATGGCAGAACGGTTAGCAGAGGTCTTGGCAATCCCCGCCGAGCAGCGCGCCCTTTTCATCCGCCAGGCGCGCACTTCGCTGAGCGCAGCCGGTGACGAGAACGGTGCAGAGAACAGCCCATTGCAATCTCTGCCAAGCGCCGAACCCACCAGTGTCTCTGTGCCCACACCCCCCGCGGCACGCATCCCCCTGCCCGCCACGGTGCTGGTAGGTCGCCAACCCGAAGCGACGAGACTCCACCACTTGTTGGTGGAAGAAGGGAACCGCCTGGTCACGCTGGTTGGCCCCGGCGGCATCGGCAAAACCCGGCTGGCGCTGCATATGGCGCACACGCTGGATGAGTGCTTTGCCAACGGCGCGGTCTTTGTACCGCTGGTTTCTATCTCGCACAGCACCGAACTGCCCTCAGCCATTGCGGGAGCCATGAATGCGACTTTGGCGGGCGACAGCAGCAGTACAGCCCAGTTGGATGCGCTGCTCTCCGGCCAATCGTTGCTCTTGGTCTTGGATAATTTTGAGCATCTGCTTGCCCTCGATGGCGACTTGATCACCTCTCTGATCGACCACATCTTGCAGCACATCCCCGGTGTCTATCTCCTGATTACCTCGCGCGAGCGGCTGCGTTTGGGTGGGGAATGTATCTTTGAACTGGGTGGGTTGTTGGTTCCCAACACGGAGGAGACAGACGCGCAACAGATAGACAAGGTGGCTGCCAGCGATGCCGTCATCCTGTTCCTACAGCGTGCGCGCCAGGTTTCTCCTTCCTTTGCGCTGACGCCCAGCAACCGCAAGGCCATTGTCCGCCTCTGCAACTTGCTGAGTGGCATGCCATTGGGCATCGAACTGGCCGCGGCGTGGATGCGCGCACTGACGCCCGAAGAAATCGCCACCGAAATCGCCCACAGCCTGGATTTCCTCACCCTGGCGGATCGGGGAGCGCCCGCGCGCCATCGCAGCCTGCGTGCCGCCTTTGAACATTCGTGGAAACTGCTCGCCCCAGAGGAACAAAAGGCCGCGGCGCGTCTATCAATCTTTCGCGGCGGCTTTCGTCGCGAGGGCGCGCAAGCTGTTGCGGGTGCGACGCTACCCCGCCTGGCTGCGTTAATCGACAAATCATTGGTGCAAGTACTGGCAGAAACAGCGCAACAAGAGGGCGGTTTGCGCTATGAGATCCACGAGTTGCTGCGCCAATACTTGCGCGACAAGCTGGTGGAGATGGGCGACGCGGAGGAGGTGGCGCGCCGCCATATCGACTATTTCACGGCAATGGCCGAAAAGGTGGAATCGCACCATTACGCCACCGTTCCACCTGCCTGGTTCAAGCAGTTACGCAGTGAACAAGGCAATTTGCGCGCGGCCCTGGAATGGTCGCTGGGCGGACGCAATGCGACCGATCTCGGTTTGCGGCTGGTGGGGGCTTTGGGGCGATATTGGTATATGGGCGATGCCTGGCATGAGGGGCGCGAATGGCTGCGCAGCGCGCTGGACGTAGCGGACTCGACCACGCCGCCCCAAGTGCTGGCGATGGTGCTGACCCAACTGGGCGATCTCGAACACGCGATGGCCGAGTATACCGTCGCCCAAAGCCATCTGGAGGAAGCACTCGCCATTTGGCGCGGCCTCGATGACCAACCGCACATCGCCTGGGCACTCTTTCAGATGGGCGTCTTGGCCTCTACCGTGGCCGATTTCCCCAAAGCCGAAGCGCTCTTTGACGAAAGCCTGGCGCTCTATCGCTGCCTGGATGAACCCTGGTTTGTGGCGCTTGTCCTGATGCAGCTTGCCGGTACTCGGATGCAAAATGATGACTTTGGCCGCGCTACGCAGTTGCTCGATGAAGCGGTCCCCATCTTCCGCACCCAGGAGCGAAGCAACATCATGGCAGTTGCGATTAACCTGCAAGGCTGGGCGCACCTGGAGCAAAGCAACTACGCTCCTGCCCTCCAACACTTCAACGAAGCCCTTGCCATCGGGCAGGACGAAGGCAATTTGCAGATGATGGGCTGGTCGCTGCGCAATCTGGGCATGGCCCATCTGCTCAGTCGCCAATTGGAAGAGGCAAGGCCCTATCTGTGCTCCTGCCTGCGCCTCTATCAAAAGATCAGCTTCAAAAGCGGCATGGTCGTTGCCTTTGAGGGCTTGGCGGCTGTCGCTGCCGAGCAGGGTGAAGCAAGGGAAGCGGTGCGCTGGCTGGCGGTTGTCGAAGCGTTGCGGCGTGCGATCGGCATGCCCCGCGCGGCCAGCGAGGAGAGACTCTACTACAATCGCACTGTCGAATTGGCCCAGGCTCTCCTAGAGCCGCCCGCTTGGGATGCTGCGTGGAAGGCTGGAGCCGCACTCTCGCTGGATGAGGCGTTAGCCCAGGCTGTCACCTGATCGTAGTGAATATCATCCTCCCGCGCCCAAAGGGCTCCCCAGCCTCCGGGAGGGTTTATCAACTTACATTATACAGGTAGGGACGCAATATATTGCGTCCCTACACACCACTACTGGAGCCAACCATGCCCACGCACCAAAGCGGCCAAAACCCTTTTTCATTCATCTATCGTGACGACCTGCGCAACTTGCCCGCGATGGCGCTGGCGCACGAAAGCAAGCTCCACGGTGGTTTTGCCGTGGACAGACGCCCTGGCTATGGGCATCTCTATTATGGCATGGCAGGCTGTGGGCTCTTGCGGATCAGCCCCGATCTCATCACCCAAGAGATCATTGACTTGCCACCCGACCTGCAAACAGTCAACTTTCACAGCACCAAGATCGGCGAGTTTGAGGGCAAGCCGCGCCTCTTTCTCCCTGCCAACAACGACGCGATGGTCGCCATCGTCACGCTGGATGGTGACGTGGAAATGACGCTGACCAAGCCGGAGTTTGCCGAGTATCAGGCGGCAGATACGCTCTTCAAACCGACCGATACCTTGTTGCTAGGTGATCAACTGCTGGTGGCAGATGGCTATGGGGCCAACTATATCTCCACTGCGGATTTGACAACGCAGCAGTGGATCAGCCACTTTGGCGGCAAAACCAGTGACCCCGACCACCACGGGCGCTTTGGCACTGCCCACGGCATCAACCTTACACCCCACCACCATCACCTCGCCATCGCCGACCGTCCCCACTCGCGCATTGCCGTCACCACGCCCACAGGCGATTGGATAGGCTCCCATGCGCTGCCCGCCGGTTCGCGCCCCTGTGGCATTGATTATGTCGAATGGAAAGGCCAATGGGTTGCCGTTGTGGGCAGCCTGGATGACCCCGAAAAGGACCGCCCGGCTCCCATCTACATCCTGGATGCAGATTATCACCTGCTCTCCACTGTTCGCCCCAAAGAAGATCTAGGCATTGAGCAAGCCGACCATATTCATAACGTCATCTGGTATCCGCATAACGGCAGCCTCTTTCTCATTTGCCAAAGCTGGAATCCAGGCCGCTATTTTGTGCTGGAGTGGGTGGCATAACGAATGTGTCAAACCGCAAAAACAGGACAAACGTCCCGCGCCAGCGGGACATTGCCTCATGACATAGGACGAACTATGGGATAAAATAGGCAGGGTAGGAACAGAGAATCCCCTAAACAGAGCATCCCCTAAACAAAACGTAAAGGTGTGGCCTATAGCACAAGAGGAGCATTAAGGAGGTGTCGCATGACAGCGCTCAATCGCTCGGTATCCGAGCTAAATCGACCACTCTTCAGCAGCGAGAGATCGGTAAGTGATCGCAGTTTGAGTCGTCTATCCGCGACGCTGCTGTTCGCGGGGGTACTGCTTTCGCTTCTGGCGGGCATCTTTCACCCAGAACGGGCGGCTGCCAATGACCACGCAGCCGCCTTTACCGAGTATGCCGCCAGTGCCAATTGGACTGCTATCCATCTCGGTCAGTTCGTGGGCATGGCGGTGCTGATTGCCGGGCTTGTCGTCCTCTTCTTCGCGCTTGACACCCACGTGGGAACGTCCGGTTGGGCGGCGCGGTTCGGTACCATTTCGGCAGTGATCACGCTGGCACTCTATGGCGTCCTTCAGGCCGTGGACGGGGTCGCGCTCAAGCAAGCTGTCGATGCTTGGGTGGCCGCGCCCGACGCGGAGAAGATGGCACGCTTTGCCAGTGCCGAAACGATCCGGTGGCTGGAGTGGGCGGTCAGAAGCTACCAAAGCTTCATGCTGGGTCTGGCATTGATTCTGTTCGGCATCGCGATTGTGTCGTCCACAAAGGCTCCGCGGGCGGTTGGCTATCTCATGGGGCTGTCCGGCCTCGCCTACATCGTACAGGGCTGGATACTCGGTTCCGAGGGCTTCTCCGCGAACAATTCGCTCCCAACGCTAGCCGCCTACATCCTGATCTTCGTGTGGAGCATTTGGCTATTGATCCGGGCCTGGAGGATGAAGGAGCCGGTCGAATCCCCAACCGGATACGTTACGAACTAGCACAGAAGAACAAGAAGCCCACCTCCTGTACAAGCCCGCGCCAACCTGGTGTGGGCTTTTCTTTTTGGGAAGCTTCTGCGCTGTGTGGAACAGCCGGCTTTGTGGGACATTCTTCCCAACCAAGTCGGGACACTGTCTCATGACAGCGGGTCATTGCCAAAGGTAGACTACGTGGGCAGGGATATGATGCTGGAAAAACGAATTGAGCATTCATTTCAAAAGGGGGAAGTACCGATGTCAACGCTCGCCGTTAACGCAAAACCTACTTTATCTGTCTCGCTTAAGCGTGCCATTACAAATCATCCATTGGTCGCCTACTTCGCCATCGCCTTTGCCGGAAGCTGGCTCTTCTGGCTCCCCCTTACGCTCTCGAAGGAGGTGAATGGATTGGGACTTCTACCCTTCACTCCCTCAGAAACGACGCTCTATACATTGGGAACCATTGGTGGTTTTGCCGGGCCGCCACTGGCAGCCTTCCTTGTGACGGCGATTGCATCAGGTCGGGCAGGTGTGAACGCGCTGTTGCGTAGCTGTGTGCAGTGGCGCGTGGGCATCCAGTGGTATTTCGTCGTCATTTTCGGCGCGCTCCTGGTCTATCTCGCCGGTTTTGGCACCGTCTATGGAACGAACTTATTTCAGGCTTTGATGCAGCAATGGACGCTGCTCGTCACCCTGTTTCTGCCCGCCACCATCTTCAGCCTCGTCACAGCGAACTTTGGGGAAGAGATAGGCTGGCGTGGCTTTGCGATGCCACGGCTGCAACAACGATATGGCCCCATCCTGGCAACCATCATCCTGGGCGGGCTGCACAGCTTGTGGCATTTGCCCTTGCTCTTTACCCGCTTGCTTGGCCCAACCAACCCGCTCGACTTTGCCGGTTTCGTCGCCGCTGGCGTTGCCATGACCTGCTTCTATACCTGGATTTTCAACCACACGCGGGGCAGTGTCCTGATGGCCGCGCTCTTCCATGCCTTTTCGAATGGCGCGATTGGACTAGCTGCCATGCTGATACCCGCAGATATTATCGTCAGCGGCTGGGCCAGACCGCTGATCAATGGCGGCTGGAAGGGCGATATTCTCTTTACCGTCGGCGGCTTTGCGCTCTTACTCCTTATCTTTACCAGAGGTCGCCTGGGATATATACCAGACCCAACGCGCACCCAATAGCAAGCCACCTGGCAGAGCCATCCTGCAAGCGGTTGTTCCTTTTGCTTGCAGGATGGCTCTCTAGACGTAAATTTGGATTGATCTGGTAAAAAAGTCATAAGTCAAGTAGGATTCTCTTTGGGTGGCTGGAATTTATACACCACACGAAAGTCATGATGCACCCTCAACCCACCTCAATCGCCGCGGCCAACATGCCAACCCTGCGCGCAGCAACAGATACACGCCTGCGCGGCTCCTGGCTTCTGCTCGTCCAGATCCTCTGTGCAGCCATCGCTTCTCTAGCGGTCGTGATCTTTGTTGTCAGCCTTCCCATCAATTTTCGCCTTTGGCAAACAGTCTGTGTCGAACCCACCTGCAATAACGGGCAGATTGGCCCGGTCGGCGCGCAACGATTGAGCGATCTGGGGCTTTCGGTATCCTTCTACGCGGTCTACCTGACCGGGCTCAGTCTCCTCCTCGCCACTGTCTTTGGAGCCAGCGCGCTCACCCTCGTTCTTCGCAGGCCCGACGACTGGCTTGCCCTCTTCGTCGCCTTAATGCTCGTCACCTTTGGCACAATCACCTTTTCGGACACCATGCAAGGGTTCACCTCGGTCTACCCTGAATGGTGGTTACTGGCGCACTTTGTCGGCTGGTTTGGTGACATTGCGCTTATGCTCTTCTTCTTTATCTTTCCCACCGGGCGCTTCGTGCCCCGCTGGACGCCGATCATCCTGCTCTTGTGGGGTGTCATGCAGGGGCTTCGTTTCTTCTTACCCGACACTGTCTTTAACTTACAACAATCTGCACCCACGCTCTATATCATTCTTTTTCCACTTGGCGTTGCCAGCGGCCTATTCGCCCAAATCTACCGTTATCAGCGCGTCTCCGCTCCTGCCCAGCGCCAGCAAACCAAGTGGGTCGTTTTTAGTGTGGTGGTTGCGTTGAGCGGCTTTCTGTTTGTGGCGCTCTTCTTTCAGGGCATGCAATCCGAAGAGCAAATCGGAGCCGTACTGCTGTTGGGCACAATTCAAGCGCTGCTGATGCTGCTGATCCCCATGTCGATTGCCATTGCTGTTCTGCGCTACCGGCTGTGGGAGATTGATCCGATCATCAACCGCACACTCGTCTATGGCGCGCTTACAATCAGTGTGATCAGCCTCTATGTGCTCGTCGTGGGCGGGTTGGGTGTGCTTTTTCAGGGGCAAGGGAATTTCTTCATTTCCGTATTAGCCACCGGCGTAGCAGCTTTTTTGTTTGAACCGTTACGCACGCGCCTGCAGCGCGCGGTCAACCGGCTGACGTATGGCGAACGCGATGCGCCTTATGAGGTGCTCACGCGTTTGAGCGAGCGTCTCAAAACGACGGTTGCACCCGACGCAATCCTGCCCGCTTTGGGTGAGACTGTCGCGCAGGCGCTCAAGCTACCCTACGTGGCTCTGGCCCTCAAACAGGATGATGCCTTTGAAATCGTTGCCTCCCACGGAAACGCGCGCGACGATGTACTTTGCTTGCCCTTGATTTACCAAACCGAAACAGTCGGGCAGCTCATCGTGGCGACGCGCACACGCGGTGAAATCTTCACCCCGGTCGAGCAGCGATTATTGGAAGAAATCGCCCGCCAGGGTGGGGTGACAGCACACGCGGTGCGTCTCACCCATGCCCTGCAACGTTCGCGTGAACGGCTGGTTTCGGCGCGAGAAGAAGAGCGCCGCCGTTTACGCCGCGATCTGCACGATGGTTTGGGGCCTGCCCTGGCAAACTTGACCCTACAGATCGAGACAGCGCGCGATCTCCTGGTAGATGATCCAGAGCGCGCCGATGCACTCCTGGCAGACCTGACCGGCAAGGCGCAGGCGGCGATCACCGATATTCGCCGCTTGGTCTATGAGTTGCGCCCGCCGGCGTTGGATGAGTTCGGCCTGATCTTTGCCCTGCGCGAACAGGCAGCACAGTATGAGTACACGGGCCTGCATACCACGATTGTTGCGCCGGAGCCGCTGCCACCGCTCCCGGCGGCGGTAGAAGTGGCAGCCTATCGTATCGCCCAAGAAGCGCTGACCAACGTGGCCCGCCATGCCCAAGCGCGCACCTGTGTCATCCAGCTAGAGATCAACCATGAACTGCGACTGGAAATCTGTGATGATGGCCGCGGCCTGCCCGCAGAGCGTCACCTCGGTGTGGGGCTGACTTCTATGCGTGAACGAGCAGACGAGTTGGGCGGAACATGGGTCATCGAGTCCACGCCGGAAAGTGGCACCTGTCTGGTTGCCACCCTGCCTTTGCTGAACAGCGCTCATGAGTAGCAGAGACTTAAGTTAGTGCCAATGATGTTATGTAGCAAACCAAGAATGAATGAACCCCAAATGAACACAGACAAAATTCAGATTCTACTGGTCGATGACAATGTTCCCCTGCGCGAAGGGCTGCGTGCCCTGCTGCAATCGAGTGCGGATATTGAGGTGGTAGGGGAAGCAGCGACGGGCACAGAAGCCATCCAGCAAGCCGCCAACCTGCAACCGGACGTGATCCTGATGGATATCAAAATGCCCGACCTCAACGGCATTGAGGCGACACGCCGCATTGTCAACACCAGCCCGCACATCCGCATCCTCATTCTGACCATGTTTGAGGACGACGACTCCGTCTTTGCCGCCTTGCGCGCAGGGGCGCGCGGCTACCTGTTGAAGGGTGCGCTGAAAAACGAGATTTTGCGCGCCATCCGCAGCGTTAGCAACGGGGAGGCAATTTTTGGCCCATCCATCGCCAAACGAATGATGCAGTTCTTTGCGGCACCGCGACAAAGCGCGCCACCCCATGCCTTCCCCGAACTCACAGAGCGCGAAGTGGAAATCCTTACCCTGATCGCCCAGCACCATACCAACCCTGAAATTGCCGAACGGTTTTCACTCAGCCCCAAGACGGTGCGGAATCATGTGTCAAATATCTTCGCCAAACTCCAGGTCGTAGACCGCGCCCAGGCAATCATGCGCGCCAGAGAAGCCGGTTTGGGCCGTTGATGAGATGGCCGGTATGGCAACTCTGATGACCTGTGTGGAATTTTTTCGTTTGACAGTCCCTTTGCTTGTGCTAGAATCATTTTTGTGCTGCCCCTTCTGGTACTCAGTATTGTCTTTCAGATCTTTCAGCCCTATCTCGTGGAAGGTCTGCGCCTGGGCTATGGCAAGTAATCACCCTCTGTTAACCCTTCAACCAATCACGAGAAACTGATCCATGACCCCTCCATCCATAAACACCCGTTACATCGCCGCCTATGACACGGAGAAAGCCGGCGACTGTCTTGCTGCCTGCAAAACGATCCGCGCCGTCCATGAACAATTCGATCTCCCCGGCACCTTTTTCATCGTCGGTAAACGGCTGCAGGAAGAAGGCGCAGAATACCGCGCGCTCTTGGGCGATGTAGACGCCTTTGAAATCGCCTCGCACACCTATTCGCACATCATCCTGCGCGATCATCCCTTCTGTGGCAAGACCCCCGACCAAGAGACGCGCGCACGCGAAATTCGCCTGGGCAAAGAGTATGTGGAGCAGACCTTTCAACGTCCCTGTGTCGGGCTGCGACCTGGCTGCGGCTTCCACAACGCGCTGCGCGGCGACAAATGGCTTGTGGATACGGTTGCTGATGCGGGCTTTGCCTATGTCAGTTCATTACTCTGGGGGCCAGAAACCACCATCCCCGCCTTGCTCACCACGCCATTCACCTATGCCGAGGAAGGGCAGCCCGCTCTATGGGAACTGCCGGGTCATGGCTGGCATGAGAATCTGCTCAAAGCGCACAACTTGACGGTGGATGTACGCCGCATCCTGGCGTGGCCCTCGCCCATGCCCGAAGCGATCCGCCTCGGCCCCATCAACACGCCGGAAGAAGAATTTGCCATGAACAAACTCTTCATTGACCGCGCCATTGCGCTACAATTACCCTTTGTCTCACTCATTTGGCATCCCTGGTCGCTCCACCGCTTTGACCCGGAGATGCAGATGCTCAAACGAACCTTTGCCTATATACGCGAGTTGGGCATGACAGCCACCACCTACGAGGCCGAATGGCAGCGGGCGATGCAAGGCCAGCCCGCGTAATAGCTAGACCACCCTCGCGGAAGCTTATAAGCCTCTGCGAGGATTACACCAGCACCCAAGAACAGGAGACCCTGATGGTCACATCCACCGCGCGCGAAACATTGGCGCTGCATGGCGGCCCCCAAGCCTTCCCCGGCATGGAAGGTCAGCCCCAACCCAAGATTGGCATTGAAGAATTCATCTCGATTGCCGAACGTTTTGGCTTTAGCGACGAGGCGATTGAGCGCATCCGCAGCGTGATTGACGTGGCAGATCTGGGCAGCGGCCCCACCCTTTCCAAATACGCCACCTCCAGGCCACCCAACACCAAAGGCGCGGCGTTTGAGGCACTGGCACGCGCCCAATTCGGCGTGAACTATGCCCTCGGCGTCAGTTCCGGTACTGCCGCGCTGCACTGCGCGATGGTTGCCGCTGGAGTAGGGCCGGGAACAGAGGTGATCGTGCCCGCCATTGGCTTCTATGCCACCGCGGCAACGGTCGTCGCCGCCAAAGGTGTGCCCATTTTCTGCGATGTGGACGAGTC
The DNA here is from genome assembly GCA_020846635.1 of Caldilineaceae bacterium. Lineage (GTDB taxonomy): Bacteria > Chloroflexota > Anaerolineae > Caldilineales > Caldilineaceae > QEUY01. The sequence goes on along the minus strand of JADLDO010000028.1, from coordinate 798,335 downwards.
GCTGCACATGGATCCCACCCAGATAGAAGCGCTGATCACGCCGCGCACCGTTGCCATCGCGCCGACCCATGTCATGGGCAGCATTTGCGATTTGGCTCCGATCATCGCCATTGCCCAACAACATGGGCTCAAGGTCATCGAGGATTGCGCCCAGTCGCCAGGGGGCCGCTATCAGGGTCGTCGCGTGGGGACGCTGGGTGACATCGGCTGCTTTAGCATTTCCGCCTATAAGATTATTGGGGGCGGCGAAGGTGGCTTGGTCATCACAGACGACGAACGTTTGTGGGAGCGTATCAACCAGTTTGCCGAGGCAGGAGGGCTGTGGCGCAAAGATCGCTTTGCCCCACCACGCTATCCGGGCGAACTCTTTAACGGTACCAACTATCGCATGTCCGAACTGGAAGCCGCGGTAGACGTTGTGCAACTGGAGAAGCTCGACAGCATCGTGCAGCGTTTTCACACGGTCAAGATGCGTATCCTGGGCCAACTGCACACCTTCTCGGAGATCACGCCGCAGAAGCTAAACGACGCTCAGGGGGAGATCGGCTACACGCTGCGCTTCTTCCCCGCTACCGCAGAACTTGGCACGCAGATCGTCAAGGCGCTTGCCGCCGAAGGGATCGGCGCGGGCATCCGCGGGGCCAACGCGCGTCCCGACTGGCACATCTACGCCGATATGTTCCCCATTACCCTGAAAACGGGAACCATGCCCAACGACCAGCCCTTCAACGACGCGAGCCAAGCGCTGGATTACAGCCGCGGTCTTTGCCCTGTGGCCGATGACCTCTTTGCGCGCATGGTGACCATTGGGCTCAATCAATGGTACTCACCTAATGACTGTGACCGCATTGCCCACGGCATCAACAAGGTGCTGGCGGCCTATTGCACACAAGAGAACAACGCACGCAGATGGCTATAGACTTGTGACACCCTTTGACTTTGTTCTCATTGCGTTGGCCGCGTTGGCTGCGGGCATGGTTAATGCCCTGGCGGGTGGCGGCACCCTCATTACCTTTCCGATGCTGACCGCCATCGGCATACCTGCCGTGGTCGCCAACATCACCAACACCGTTGCCCTCTGCCCCGGCTATTTTGGGGCCACGCTGGCGCAGGCCAATGACCTGCGCGGCCAAGAACGACGGCTTTGGCTGCTGGTCCCCACTGCCGTTGCCGGTGGCATTGTGGGCGGACTGCTTCTGCTCAATACCAATGAGCGGCTCTTCGGCGAACTGGTCCCTTATCTGATCTTGTTGGCCGCGGGGCTGCTCGCCTTTCAGACCCAGCTACGTAAGTGGGTTGTCCAGCGCACCCAACACGCCGGGGCTGGGGGTGAGCATCTCTGGATTGCAGCCGGGCCGGTCTTTCTGGCTGCGATCTATGGGGGCTACTTTGGCGCAGGGCTGAGTGTGATTGTCCTTGCCACGCTGGGGCTGGTGCTGGAAGACACGCTCACCCGCTTGAATGCGCTCAAACAGATCATTTCTTTCAGCGTCAACACGGCTGCGGCCTTATTCTTTCTCTTTTCCGGGCAGGTTCTTTGGCCGGCTGCGCTTGTCATGGCTGTGGCCGCGCTGGCGGGAGGGGCATTGGGAGGGAGATTGGCGGGGCGCATCCAGCCCAACGTTCTACGCTGGATTGTCGTCAGCGTAGGTGTGATCGTCGCCATCATCTATCTCATCCGCTAGGATAAAGATCAAACGGGTTGTCGTCCCACAGAAACCCCACTGTTCCCTCCCCAGGTTGGGGAGGGAACAGTGGGGTTTTTGCACCCCTAGCGTGAGATATACCCCAGAAAAAACATAACGTTGCGAAGTGCCGCGCACAGGTGTACAATGAGTATCGCTTTCCCCACGGCTTCCATATGATGGCTTCCCGAATTGCAGAATAAGTTGGCTGCCGGTTGCACGATGAAGCGATGCAGCCTAGCCACGCAAATGTGTCGATATCGTTGCTGACCGTGTGTTTTCCGCACTGGCGGTGAATCCGAGGTGGGTAATGGCACAGAAACTAATCGATCGGAACGTGACGCACCAAGACGCGGCCTATGAGCTAGCGCACATTGCCGCGACGAGCACCGATGTTCACTCCTTGCTGAACGCTTCGCTCTCAAGCATTGCCACGCTGCTCGACCTTGAGCGTGCGACCGTGGCCCTGCTTGAGAGCGACGAGCAGAGCTACCGCCTGCAAATCGTTGTGGAGACGCGCGCGCATGTGCCGCCGCTCCCGGATATACGCCACCCCCTGAAGCAAGACCTTATCTCTACAGTGCTCCAGGAGCGCCACTGGCATTTACTCAACGCGCCTGATCTGGCGCGCGCGGAAGTCCCGCGCCAGGAGGACCCGGCGATGTGGGATGGCTCGCTCTCCACCCTCCTTCTTCTTCCGCTGGAGGCACATGGCAAGGTGCTGGGCGTGCTGACGCTGGGCACAAGCCGCCTGCGCGGCTTTGACGACGAGGACATTGCGCTGGCAGGCATTTGGGCCACCTACCTGGCAATGGCCTTTGACCGGCGGCAGCAGACACAGCAGTTCCACCAGGCGACCGATGAACTGGCACGCATGGCGACTTTCCCGGAAATGAACCCGTCGGGAATCGTCGAGATCGATTTGGAGGGGCGCGTCCATTATCGCAACCCCAGCGCGGTCGAGATGTTTCCTGGGTGTGACAGCAGCGGCGACGCATCGCCAATCCTGGCCGATTTGCCGGCCATCGTTGAGCAGGTGCGTACAAGCCCCAAGCAGACCTTCATGCGCGAGCGCAAGGTGAATGGCCGCTGGTTTCAACAGACGCTGCGTTGGGTGCCGAACACCGGACGCATTCGCAGTTTTGTCCTCGACATCACGTCCCGCAAAGAAGTCGAGGAGACGCTGCAACGACAGAACGGCTATCTGGCAGCGCTGCATGCGACCACTTTGGGGCTGCTGCGACGCCATAATCTGGAAGATCTGCTCCAGGCGATTATCACGCGCGCCGGTCAACTGTTGGGCACGACGCACAGCTTTGTCTATCTACGCACAGCAGGCGGAGACGAGATCGAGCAAAAAGTGGGCGTGGGTGTCTTTACCGAGAAAATCGGCCTTCGTCTGAAGCGGGGCGAGGGTGTGGCAGGCCAGGTGTGGGAGACGGGCAACCCGCTGGTGGTCGGCGATTATGACTCCTGGGAAACGCGCTCAGCGAAGTTTGAATATAACCTCATCTCCTCGGCTGCCGCAGTCCCCATCAAATCAGATGACGAGGTGGTCGGGGCCATCGGCATGGCCTATGAACTGGCGTCGGAGCGCACCTTTGGCGAGGCTGAGGTGGAACTGCTGGCCCGCTTTGCCGAATTAGCGTCGCTGGCGCTTGATAATGCTCGCCTGGTCACAGAGGCCCAGGAGCAGGCGCAACGGCTGGCGCTGCTCAACGAGATGAGCCAGCAGATCAACCGCGCCAGCAAACAGGGTGAGTTGATGGCAATTCTCACCAATTACACACGACAGATTGTGCCTGCCGATCATGTCTGTGTGGCGATTATAGACAAAGAGAACCAGCTACAGGATATTACGGTTCTGTTCGACCAGGGGGAGGAAGTCGATTTTCTGATCCAATGTCCCATCAAGAATTCCATCGCCGAAGGGGTCATCTTCGATAAGCGTCTCTTCAGCTCACCAGACGTGACAAAGCTCAAGCTCTTTGATGCCGAGCAACTGGCGGCAGAGGGGATACGCTCGACCCTGACAGCCCCCATGATGGTGGTCAGTGATGTGATTGGTCTGATCACCGTCGGTCATAACAAAGTAGATGCCTATAGCGACGGCGATATTGGACTGTTGATGCAGGTCGCTTCGGCAGTCGCATCTGCCCTGGAAAACCTGCGCCTCTTTGCCGAAGCGGAACAAGCAAAACTTGCCGCCGAAGCCGCCAACGCAGCCAAAAGCTCCTTCTTGGCGACGATGAGCCACGAAATCCGCACGCCCATGAACTCGGTCATCGGCATGACGAGTCTATTGCTGGATTCCGAATTGACGCCCGAACAGGCAGATTATGCCGAGACGATCCACCAGAGTGGCGATGCCCTACTCACCATCATCAACGATATTTTGGACTTTTCCAAGATAGAGGCCGACCGGCTGGAGCTAGAGAGCCATGCGTTTGACCTGCGCGAGTGCGTCGAGCGCGCCCTCGACCTGGTGGCACCGAAGGCAGCAGACAAGGGGCTGGACCTGGCCTATCTGATCTATGAGCCTGTGCCGGAGGCGATTGTTGGCGACACGACACGCCTGCGCCAAATCTTGATCAACCTGCTTAGCAACGCCATCAAGTTTACCGAAAAGGGCGAAGTGGTATTGACGATCCGGGTCGCGCCAGGAGAGGAGGGTCAAGGGCCTGGGAATGGCAGAGAGAATGGCACAGAGAACGGCAGAGAGCCGGAGAATGTGGCCGGTCTGCCGGTACAACTTCACTTCACTGTGCGCGACACAGGCATCGGTATTCCTGCCGAACGGTGCGACCGGCTTTTCCAATCATTTAGCCAAGTGGATGCATCGGTCACACGCCGCTATGGGGGTACGGGGCTGGGTCTTGTCATCAGCAAGCGGTTGAGCGAATTGATGGGCGGAACCATGTGGGTGGAAAGCGAATTGGGCCGGGGCTCAAAGTTCCATTTCACAATTGGCGCATTGACGGCCCCTGCGCCCAAACGCGCCTATCTCCACGAAGTGCAGCCCGTTCTGCATGGCAAGCGCATCCTGATTGTCGATGACAACGCCACCAACCGCCGCATCCTGCGCCTCAACGCTGAATCCTGGAGAATGGGGTCAAGCGAAACCGCGATGCCTGTTGAGGCATTGCAATGGCTTGAGGAGGGCGAGCGCTTTGATCTGGCGATTCTGGATATGGAGATGCCCGAAGTCAACGGCATCGAGCTGGCGCAGCGCATTCGCCGGCTGCCGGGGCCGGTTCGCGATCTGCCGCTGGTCATGCTGACTTCGAGCGGGCGGCACGATGGCAATGAAACGAACAGCCTCTTTGCCGCCTACCTGACCAAACCGATCAAACCCTCTCGTCTATTTAATATCCTCGTCTCAATTTTCTCCGGCCAACCTGTGCGGATCATGCCCCAGCAGGAGGCGGCCAAATCTGTCTTTGATCGCGAATTGGGGCAGCGCAAGCCGCTGCGCATCCTGCTGGTCGAGGATTATCCAGCCAACCAGAAACTGGCGCTTAAATTGCTCGACCGGCTGGGCTACAGCGCCGAGGTCGCGCAAAATGGGTATGAAGCGCTCGCCAAGTTGGAGCGCGACGCTTATGACCTGGTGCTCATGGATCAGCAGATGCCCGAAATGGACGGTCTGGAGGCGACGCGCCGCATCCGCCGCCGGGAACAGGCGATGGGTTTGCCACCCATTCATATCATTGCCATGACCGCTAATGCCATCCAGGGCGACCGGGAGGTATGCATTGCCGCGGGCATGGATGACTACATGAGCAAACCGATCCGGGTGGAAGTCCTGGTCGAAGCGATCAGCAAGGTACAGCCCCAGGCAGCCAACGCAGCAGGCCTAAATGAAGCGCAAGAGGTTGCACTCGCCGTTGTCGAACAACCAGCCAGAACAGGCACAGAAGGCAGCATTGACCACAGCGTTTTAGATGAATTGTTGGAGATGGGTGGCGGCGACCGTGAATTCCTGGCGGAGATGATCGACAGTTATCTGGCGACTGCGCCCGGCCTGCTGGAAAAGTTGCGCTTGAGCGCCGCGACCAGTGACGCGTCAACGCTGCGCCTGGCCGCGCACACCTTGAAGTCCGGCAGCAGGGATATGGGCGCGGCCGCGCTGGCAACGCTCTTTGCCCACCTGGAAACACTCGGCCAACAGGACGAGATGGACGGTGTCGCGGGGCTGGTGGCGGAGGCGGAAATGCTCTTTTCGCAAGTAGCCACAGAACTGGAACAGGTTCGCAACGCCCAATGAACCAGGACACTGTGAGTCAAGATAGCGTGAATCAAGACAGCGCGGATCAAGACACCGCGGAGCAAACCATTTGCAGCCGTCCACCATTGGATAGTGAACGAGGACATATTCTCGTTGTCGATGACTATCCCATGAACCGGCTCAAGCTGGTGCGCCTGCTTCAGCAGCAGGGCCACAGCGTGGCGCAAGCCGGTGATGGCGAGCAAGCGCTCACCATGCTGCGGGCGGAACCCTTCGATGTCGTCCTGCTCGACCTTCTGATGCCCGGTGTTGACGGGATGCAGGTCTTGCACGAAATGAAACGGGACAGCGCACTGCGCGATATTCCTATTATCATCATCTCTGCCGTGGATGAAATTGAGAAAGCTGCCGTCTGTATTGAGACGGGTGCGGAAGACTATTTACAAAAGCCCTTCAACCCCGTCTTTCTCCATGCACGCTTGAGCGCCTCACTACAGCGTAAGAAACTGCGCGACCTGGAAAAGATGTATCTGCAACAGGAAGTTATGATGCGCCAGAATGAGAAGCTGGCGACATTGGGCAAACTGAGCGCGGGCGTTGCGCACGAATTGAACAATCCAGCCGCGGCAGCCCAACGGGGAGCCGCCCACCTGATGACGAGCTTTGCCCGCTTTCAGGAAATCCATTTACGATTGAGTGAGCTGCGTCTTACCCAAGAGCAAGCCGCAGTTCTGCTAGAGCTAGACCACCGCGCCCTCGAAAGCGCCAAGAAACCCACGTATATCGACGCGCTCACACGCAGCGACCGCGAGGTGGAATGGGAAGAATGGTTGGCGGATCAGGCGATTCCCGACCCGTGGCTGGCCGCGCCAACGCTTGCGCTTCTCGGCTACAGCCGGGATGAGTTGGCTGCCCTGCTGGCAGGTTTTACGCCGCCTCAACTCACCACAGTTATGGAATGGCTGGAATGCAGCTATACGATCTATGGACTCACGGAAGAAATCGGCCACGGCACTGCGCGCATCTCCGAGATTGTGCGTGCGCTCAAGGCGTACAGCTATCTCGATCAGGCCCCTCGCCAGATGGTGAACCTTCATGAGGGGCTGGATAACACGCTGATTATCTTACGCAGCAAACTACAGCCGGGCGTCATGGTGCAGCGGGACTATGCAGTCGATCTGCCACTGATTGACGCCTATGGCAACGAACTCAACCAGGTCTGGACCAACCTCATCGACAACAGCATCGACGCGATGGGGGGCAAGGGCGAAATCCATTTGCGTACCCGCCGCGAAGGCGAATGGGTGGTCGTCGAGGTAGAGGACAATGGGCCAGGGATTCCCGCGGCCATCCAGGCCAACATATTTGACCCATTCTATACAACCAAGCCGCCGGGGCAGGGCACCGGCATGGGGCTGAATATCTCACACAATATCATTGTCCAACGACATAAGGGGAGGATCGACCTGCACTCAAAACCAGGACAAACCCGATTTGAAGTGCGCCTTCCCTTCCATCCACCGACGACCCCGTAAGCCACGATCACCCGCAACCAAGACGCGAGCGGAGGAGGTCACTATGATCAGAGCAGGAATCATTGCCGTCGATGACGATCGGGTTGTACTCAACTCTGTGGAGCGCGACCTGCGCCAAAAATATGGCCGCGACTACCGGATCGTCAAGGCCGATTCGGGCGCTGCTGCACTCGACGCCATACGCCAATTGCAGCAGCGCGGCGAAAGCGTGGCGCTCATCATCGCCGACCAGCGTATGCCGGAGATGACGGGTGTGCAGTTTCTTGGAGAAGCCGCCCTGCTCTATCCAGAAGCGCGCAAGGTGCTACTAACCGCCTATGCGGATACGGAAGCCGCCATCAGCGCCATCAACAACGTGGGCCTCGACTATTATCTGATGAAGCCGTGGAGCCCGCCTGACGAACATTTCTACCCGGTCCTTGACGGTCTGCTGGAGGAATGGTGCGCCAACGTTCGCCTGCCCTACGAAGGGATTCGCGTGGTCGGCGCCCAATGGTCGCCCGCCTGTCACGAAATCAAGGATTTTCTGGGCCGCAACTCGATCCCCTACCAATGGTTGGATATTGAGCGCAGCACAGAGGCAAAGCGGCTGTTCGATTCGGTGGTGCAGGAAGGGGAGCCGGCAATGCCACTGCTTTTCTTCCCCGACGGCACTTCGCTTGTACAACCCACGCGGCAGCAGGTGGCCGAAAAAGCCGGATTGCGTACTCGTGCCGAAAATCCCTTCTATGATGTCGTGATCATCGGCGGCGGCCCTGCGGGGCTCTCTGCCGCGGTCTATGCCAGCAGCGATGGCCTGAAAGTTCTTCTCGTCGAGCGCAGCGCCCCCGGTGGACAGGCCGGGAACAGTCCGAAGATCGAGAACTTCCTCGGCTTCCCCAGCGGCATTTCGGGTGGGGATTTGACGCGCCGCGCCGTCACGCAGGCCCGCCGCTTTGGTGCCGAGATTCTCAGTGCGTCCACGGTAGAGAGCATCCGCAGCGAGGGCAACAGCAAGATCATCACGCTCTCCGATGGGGCGGAAATATCGGCCAAGATTGTACTGATCGCCACCGGCGCTTGGTTCCAGACCTTGCAGATACCAGGGATCGAACGCTGGAACGGCGCGGGCGTCTATTATGGCGCAGCCCACACCGAAGCCGCCAACTTTCAGGATCGCCCGGTGGTGGTCATCGGTGGGGCCAACTCTGCGGCGCAGGCGATTCTCTTTTTGAGCAAGTATGCCAGCAAAGTAACCGTGTTGATGCGCGGCAGCGAACCTACCTGGTCGCGCTATCTGGATGCAGCGATCCGAAACCACCCGAAGGTCGAGTTGGTCTTTGACACAGAATTGACCGAAGTCCACGGCAACGAACAGATTGAGGAGGTCGTGATCTGCAACCGCAAGATCGGCGACACCCGCACCCTGCCTGCGGCCGCGGCCTTTGCTTTTATCGGCCAAAAACCTCAAAGCGATTTTGTCCAGCGCACAGAGAGCGGCCACATCCTGACCGGGCTGGACTTGGTGCGGGATGGCAAACGCCCGGCGAACTGGCCTCTAGATCGGGACCCGCTGCTGTTGGAGACCAGTGTGCCGGGCATCTTTGCCGCGGGCGACGTGCGCAACGGCACCAAACATGGTGTCGCCGCCGCCACAGGGGACGGTAACGCATCGGTCTCCCTTTTCTGGCAATACCTCTCGATCAGCTAACCTATAGTTGCCGTTAGCGCTGTACGAGTTCATCAGGCAGTCAGCGAGTCATCCGTGATAAGTCGTACCCTTAAGGGCCGAAAAACCGTTCCAGGATGCGCGTTGCCGCCCAAATGATCAGGGGCAGGAAAACGGCAGTCATTGCGCCGCGCAGTAGGCCCGGAGGCCAGGGCCAGGTAGGGATGGCGGCCACGATCTGTTGTTCGTTTTCCGCATTTCTGATTGCATCGCCAATAGCCCCCATCGCCGCCATCTCTTCTTTATCGAACGCCTGGGCGAACAACTGGAGGCTCTTTTCCTGCCGCCGGCTCGCCTCACACTGCAATTTGTCCTTTTTCGCCGCCAGCAGGCGGTGAATACCATACAGGGGCCAGAAGAAGGTAATCGCCCCTAGAATGATCGCCACGCATAGAAAGCCCAAGGCGACGCCAAAGGCTGCGGCCGTCAGGCCTGCCGTGAACCATAAATACTGCGGAATCGTCAAGGCGATTGCAGTATAGGCGGCGAGACGGGCGAAGGCATGGAGCGGCCCCTGGTTGAAGAGGTCTACCTTCGTAAGCTCGGTATAGATGATGTTGACGGTATGCAACTGATGCACCGTGTGATAGGCGCAGGTGATGAAGAAGATCCAAACCAAGAAAACAACCGAGACTTCCAGCACGGCTGCGGGCATCGAAGCGAAGCCATGAAACCCCGGATAGACGAGTACGCCTGAGACAGTCCCTGCCAATACCAAAGTTCCCGCTAGGGCACCGAGCAAGGTCATGAGCCAAACCATGCGCGCAGGCATGGTCGTCAACCGGTACTCGAGGTCCGCCACCCGCCGCGCGGGCGCTTCAATCGCCGGGCGAAAACGAGCCATTGCATCGCTCGCGATTTTGTCCAAATAATGGATTGTGCCCAGGTAGCCAAAAGCCGAGATGATTGTCAATAGGATTGTCCGTGAGAAAAGTACAGGCAACCCGCTTTCCCACCATTTCACAAGGAAATAGGCAACAGAGAACAAGGCCATTGCAGCCAGGTAGTAGAGCCAGGCTGGGCCTGGCAGGCGCTCGACCGATGCCGTGAGCCGGTCTACCCAACTGGGGGAATAGGGAAGAATGACGTGATCGCGCGGTGCCACCTCTACGTTCGTTGTCGTCTGTTCCATAGCTGCCGACTCCCTCCGACGCGATAGAATACGCAGGGCTACGGTCGAATCGGTGGAATGGGCTGGAGCAGTTTGCGCCGTTCGGGGGTCAGACGATCTAGCAAGGCTTGCGAATACTCAAAGCCGTAGCGCGTCGATCCCCAACTGACCCCATAGCGAAAGATGGTCACGCGGCGCTCGCCCGTGTCGTTGGTACGGCTGCTGCCTCCATGCATGAGGCCATCGACAAAGAGCAGCGCATCTCCAGCCTTCATATGAACGGGAATCGCCCCTTCCAGATTGTCCATCCGATCCAGGTTGGCATAGTTGCCGGCGTTGGGGTGGGGGAAGTTGGATTTGTGGCTGCCCGGAATCACCATCGTCGGCCCATCGCCAGGCCCCACGTCGGTCAGTGCCAAGATAATGTTGCATTGTCCACAGCGAAACAGACCATGCTCATAGAGATATTTGCCCCGCAACGCGCCCTGATAGCCGCCCGAATGGACAGGATGATGCCCTCCCGAACGCCGGATCGAGGCGATGCACTCGTCGATAAATAGCCCTGCGACATAGCTGTTTTCCTCACCACAATAGTGGCGCACATAGTTGATCCACCCTGGATGGTCGATCAGTTCCTCAAAGGCCGCGCCTGCCTCCACACAATTGTGCAACTCAAAGCCGGTCGCGCCGTTATAATCGCGACGCATGGCGTTTCCCCACCACTCGCCATATTCGAGGGGGGGAAAGTCGTCAAACGCAGCATTCAAGCGCGCCAGCAGATCCGGCCCTGCTGCGTTTTTCAGAACCAGATAGCCATTAAGATCAAACAGAAAATCATCCAGTGCGGAAGGGACGCGTGCTTCCATGAATCTTTCTCCTGAGAGTAGGGTGAGCCTGCAAAGGGTTCCCAAACTGCGACGGGGAGCAAAATCTGTGCCATGACGCAGCGGGATTTGTCATCATTCTGCCATAACATGCGTTGGATCTATATCTCCCTATTGCACTATTTGTGTGGTTTTCTGAATCTTCTCCGAATCTTCTCCATATCTCCTTCGCCTCGTTTCCATATTCCCTGAGTACCTTATCGATCCTGCACGAGTACCCTGCGACCCAAAAGATGATAATTTCGCAAGGTTTTTCGTGCGTATTTCAGACGACAGTGATACACTTGCCCTACGGAAGACTCCCCCGAACGAATTACCACCCTCATTGTGGCAACGCGGGATTCTACTTCTTCCAAAGAAGTCTACAACCTATCCACCCTCACCCAACACAAGAGGAAAAGCTATGCGTCAGCGCACACTTCACCTTTTCATCTTGCTTGTGGCGACCTTTGTGCTTTTGTCCACCACCGCGACAGCGGCATTTGGCGCAGAATTGTTCCCAAACCAACAAGCAAGCACCCCTACTCACACACCGCTTACCCAGGAAGGATTAGAACAATTCTGGCAGGAGATGTACCCTTCGGCGCAGCCTTTCGGCATCGCCGCCCATACAAATGTCTACACCACCGAGTTGTTGGCAAAGGCCAGCCCGGATGAATGTATTGAAATTCCTATGGGCAACTTGCCACCGGGAGGATTCCCTTTTCCGGGGCCTACGGCGGCACAGCTTGACTGTCCCGATGGGCAGCAGCCCAAAGTCAACGAGGCCTATGTTTGGGGCATGACCGATTATGAGGAGACGATCTGGTTTGGCACTGCGCCCAATGTCCACTGCCTGGTCATGGGCGGCTATTTGAGCGCGACCGTCTCCCTGCCGTCCGACTCCTATATCTGCGAATTCGGCAATGGGCCTTATGTGCCGCCACTGCCGGAAGCCATTGGCGATTGGCGACCACCGAGTTTCTATCTCTACGATAACGAGGCGAGACAGCTAACGGATATGACTCCATCTACGGGTCTGGGGTTTGTCCACCTCAACAGAACCCTGGGGATTCGCTCGGCAGCGACCTATGGTGACTATGTGCTGTTTGCAGGCCCAGCCCTGACGCCCACTGCCAGCATTAACATCTTCCTCTATGATGCCGCCAACCGCACCTTTCGCGGCTCTGCTAACCTTCCCGGCTATACCAACATTCGCAAATGGCTGGATGTCCATGGTGTCCTCTATACCGCGGTAGGCACACCCACAGGTGGCGCGGTCTTGCGCTATACGGGCAACCCCGCCAGCGCGAATCCCGCCGATTGGTTCCAATTTGTGCGAGTCGGCACACTGGATTCCGATGGCGCAGAGCTGGCGCTGCATGAGGGCCGCATCTTCGTCAACACCTGGCCCAGTTTCAACAGGCTGAACCCAGCGGCAAGCGTTGTCGCAGGGCTCTACATGAGTCCGCTGCTACCCGATGGGGGATTGCTGTCTGATAGCGTCTGGACAAAAGTCTTCAGCTATGACGAGTATGAGCCGGACCCTGTAATCGCCGCGACCTATGGCGGCGGCGCGCTCCATTCCTATCAGGGGGATCTCTTCTGGGGAACGATGCATGTCCCCTTCCTTGCTACCCAGGTACATCTCGCCATCTATGCCTCCGACTATGTCACTGGAGGAGTCCCTCTGCAAGCGGCGGCGCTCAGCGCCATGCTCGGCAGCCAGCGCGCCATCGCCATCTTCCAGGGGCGCGATTTTGGCACCCCTGACCAAGCGGTTGAGGTGGCCTATGGAATGCCAGAACTTCCAGTCTTTGATGTGAATACCCTCTCCTGGTATACCGCAACCAATGGCATCGGGGAACCGAAATATGGCTTAGCCGGCTTCAACAACCTATACAACAACTACACCTGGTCAATGGCCGAATATGACGGGCAGTTGTTTGTGGGCACGATGGATTGGAGCTATCTGATCAACGATATGTTCGAGACGATCCTCAGTCTGTTCGAGCTGCCGCTTGACATTACGATTACCCTGCCTGATTCGATCAACGGCGCGGATCTCTACCGCTTCTACTCAACGACGGACGCCGCCTTGCCTCAAAGCCAAAGCGGCGTGGGCAACTATACCAACTATGGCGTTCGCAACCTCTTGGGCCGAGACGATGGGCTCTACCTGGGCATGGCGAACCCTATGAACCTGCTCACCGACCTAACCGATGACAAACCCGAAGGTGGCTGGGAATTGCTGCGACTGACGCGGCATCTGATCCCGCTGACGGTGAATATGGCGGGCAACGGCAGCGGCAGCGTGGTCAGTGATCCGGCGGGCATTGACTGTGGCGCAACCTGTAACAGCAGCTACGACTATGGCTCGTCCGTGGTCTTGACACCGGCAGCGGCGGCAGGTTCTCACTTCACGGGCTGGAGCGGAGCGTGCCTGGGGCTCGATCCCTGCCAGGTGACGCTGTTGGAGTCACAAGTGGTCACAGCGAACTTCGCCATCGACACCTATCCGCTGACAGTTGTCCTGGCAGGTAATGGCAGCGGCAACGTGGTCAGCCTGCCCGCGGAGATCGGGTGCAGCCAGCCTTCTTGCAGCGCCGACTTTAGCGTAGGCACGACGGTTGCGTTGAGCGCAGTCGCCTTCAGCGGCTCATCCTTCGATGGATGGAGCGGCGCTTGTACCGGCAGCGAGGCATGCCAAGTGACCATTAGCCCCGGCACCACTGTCGTCACTGCCACCTTCAACCAGAATCCACAGGCTGCAACCCTTGAGATAGAGGGATTGCCCTTCGTCGGCGCACCGCTCACGCTCACCGCAACGCTCAACATGAATCCCATTACGGCGTGTAGCTGGGACTTTGGCGATGGGATCACGGAGTCCTGTGCGCCAGGAGTTGCCGCGGCTGGCGTTGATGCCGTGCAAGACATCAGTATCCAGACGACCCACACCTATTCCCAAACGGGCGTCTATCTGGTCACGGTCACAGCATCCAACGACGCGGGGAGTGTGACAGCCGCGCAAGAAATCACGATACAAGCGCCCACTGCCGAAGAGCCGGGGCAGCAACCGCCGCAGCCAGGCGCACTCTACTTCCCCTATTTGAACCGGTAAATCTACAGCCAATATACAAAGTAACCCTCCCGGAAGCTTTGAGCTTCCGGGAGGGTGGGATTCCGTACTGTGCGCTTAGGGTGACAGGCGCGTACCGTTCCGCACAGCCTCCACTACCTGCACAATGGCATCAGCCGTCTGGGCGGCGTGGGCTTGCTCCATGACCAGCGAGGCATGGGAAGCCCCTTCCACCAGCACTTGCCTGCTATTGGTAGAAAGCGGCAAGAGTTCCTCTTGCATGGCGTTAAAGATGCGCCGTGACTCATCAGCGGGGCCGTTTGGATCAACCCACCCATTTGTCGCCGAGACGATCATCAACGGACGATCCCCCAATGAGCCGGTTGTCTCCACCTCTGCATCGCTGAGCGAGAGTGTCTGGGCGTCTGCCCGAAGTGAATCCCAGAATGCATTCGAGGCGTAGAATGCTTGTGCATAGCTGTTTTGGGGTTCGGGCAGCGACGGATCAATCCCGATCAAGCGGAAGATGCCCAAGCGTGCCATCAACGGAGCCACGTTCATCAATTTCATGTCGGCGTCAGCCTGGGCATGCGCTTCCGGCGGCATCCGCTCCGAGCGCAAGCCCGGCAGCCCAGGGTCTATCCATACCAGCCCCGCGACCTTCTCTGGATAGAGATCGGTGTACACCCGCCCCACCATCGCGCCAAACGAATGGCCTACCAGTACCGTTGGCCCTTCGATCCCTGCGTTTATGAGTAGTGTGTGGAGTTCTTCAGCAATCGTCCGCGTGTCGCGCGGCGGCGGGCCAACTTCACTCCATCCCCTGCCCGCGCGATCATAGGCACAGACGCGCGTCACCTGCGCTACAACAGGCTGCACCCACCCCCACTGCGCCGATGTGCCATCACCCAGCGCATCGAGAATTACGGTGGGGCTGCCTTCACCCAGGCAGACAATATGGAGGCGATGACCACCCACATCCACCAACTCGCCCGGTGGCGGATAGGCGCGGCGATCCGCTGCGCTCGCAAACCACTGGTAGCCCGCGCCTGTAATCACCAGCAGCAGCAACAGCAGAATCACCCCCAACACCACGCGCACGATCCAACGCAGCACGCCGCGGCCGCGCTGCTGTACTGCGGGAGCCATACCCTCGCTCTTGTCTACCAGTGCCATTGTCGCCCCATGTCAGCGTGCGCTCAATACTCAACTCGCCAGTGCCAGTCTACTGCCCAGCCATACCAGTGGTTGTGATGCCGGTGATGATCTGGCGCTGGAAGAAGGCGTAAAAAATCAGGGCAGGAACCGTGGCAATAAAGGCTCCGGCGAAGGCCAACCCACGCTGAACATAGCTCCCCTGCTGGAGCACCACCAGACCAATGGGCAGCGTTAGCTTGGTCTGGTTGGTGAGGACGATCAGGGGCCAGAAGAGATCATTCCAAAGGCTGAGGAAGGAAAAGATGGCAAGCGCAACCAGCGCGCCACGCACCAGAGGCAGGCAGATTTGCCAATAGATGCGGAAACGTCCCGCGCCATCGACGCGTGCTGCGTCCTCCAATTCGTTGGGAATTGAATAGAAGTGCTGGCGCATGAGAAAGATGCCCGTCACCGAAGCGGCAGCCGGCCACCAGATGGCATGGAATGTATCGAGCAGATGCAGATCGCGCAGGAGCAGAAAGGAGGGAATCAAGGTGATCGCCGCCGGGATCATGAGGCTAAAGAGCAGCACCGAAAAGAGCATGTCTCTACCGGGAAACTCAAGGCGAGCAAAGGCATAGCCGCTCAGCGATGAGACGAAGACGATGATAGGCGTGCCAACAAGAGCCACCACCAGGCTGTTGAGCATCCAGCGACCCAAAGGAAGCAGCGGGTCGGCGAAAATCTTGCGGAAGTTCTGAAGCGTCGGCGGCTGCGGGATCCATCGAATCGGCACGACGAATTGGTTTGCCTCCACGGTAAAGGCCATCGTCGCCATGTATAACAACGGCACAATAATGATGATGACCAGTGGCAGGAAGATCAACCACATCACGAGCGACCGCCTGATGCGTCTGCGCATCGCTCTTCTGCCCGATGATCCGATGGCATAGGATGCTGTGGACATGATTCCTCCTGTTGGTCCGGTTAGTATTGTGCGCGGCGGCGCATGAGTGAAAAGAGGATAGCGGTCACGACAATCATGAAGATTGCCAACGCCACCGAAATGGATGAGGCATAGCCATAGCGGAAGTACTTCCACGCTGTCTCATAGAGGTACTGCACCACCGAACGCGACGCGTTGCCTGGCCCACCCCCTGTAATGATATAAGGCTGGGCAAAGACCTGCATATGCGCGATGAATTGTGTCACGACGACAAAGAGCATCGTCGGCATGATCAAAGGCAGGGTGATGTGACGAAACAAGCGCAGCACATTTGCGCCATCAATCTTGGCGGCTTCGTAGAATGCCTCAGGGATCGCTTGTAGCCCAGCGATGAAGACAAGCATCGGAAAGCCAAAAGTCCACCAGACCGTCGTCACAGATAGAACGGGGATGATGAGATTGGGATCGCTGATCCAGGCGATGCGAGGCCCGCCCATCACGTTGGTGACGTAATAGTTGATGATGCCCAACTGGGGTTCCCAAATGCGGATGCCGATGATGCCCAGCACCGATACGGAAAGAATACCAGGGGCATAGAAGAGTACGTTCAGAAAATCACTTCCAGCAAAGCGGTGCTTTAACCCAGTCGCTACAAACAGTGCCAACAGCACATTGATCACTACGGTTAAGACCATGAACCAGAAGGTGTTGCCTAAGACCTCCCAAAAAACCCGATCGTTCAACAACGCCTCGTAATTAGCCAGCCCGATGAAGCGCTGCTCCTTGAGCATAATTTTCCAGTCATAGAGGCTGATCTGCAAGCCGCGGGCAATCGGGTACAGCAGGAAGACTATGAACAAGAGGAAGTGAGGCAGGATGAATAGATAGTTGGGCAGTTGACTACGAAGTGTCTTCCACTGCCGGCTCTTCGGGGCCGCGGATGTAGCGTGTGCAGTGGGTGTCGTGGAAACTGTGGACGTGGCCATAATGATCCTCTCCAGACTCAGATGTACAAACCACAGGCCGGTGCGCTCATCGGTGCGCTATAGCTGAGCGCTCAGATGTAGCGCACCGGCCTGCATCAACCACAATAGAGCCAATTATGGCCGATCGAGAATCGCTTGAATCGCCACATTGCCATCCGTGAGGGCCTTGACGATATCTGCGTCCTCAGTAGCAAGGGCATTGCCGACCGCAGTCTCCCATGCAGTCTGGATTTCAATAAAGGATTTGTGCGAGGTGTCCGTGCGGCCAAACAGGTTGAATTGCTCGGCAGCTTTGGCGACCGACTCGATGGCCTGTACTTCGGGGAGTTCCTGCACCGACTTCAAGGCAGGTACCTGCCCCGACGTCGCCCAGTAAGCACCATTTTCCAACAGGAAGCGGATCAGGGTATAGGCTTGCTCCCTGCCATCAGCATCAACACCGGTCGGGATCGAGAAGATATGCGAATCGAACTTGACGGCCTGATTGCCATCCGGTGCATACGAGTTGATGAAATCCGGTCGGGTAATCGCCGCCACTTCGGGACGATCACGCATGTAGCCGCCGGTCCAGGTGCCTTCCCACCAGAGCGCAATGCCGTTGTTCTCATACTGCTCGCCGCCGAAGGGAACGCCAGGCTGATAGCGGTTCATAACATGATACTTGTACATCAGGTCATGTAAATACTGAATCGCCGCAATCGATTCGGGGCTGTCCAGGGTAGCGGTCGTGAGATCTTCGCTGACGACACCGCCGCCGAACTGCCACAGGATGGTCGGGATTGTATAACGCGGCCAGGTCATATAGGTTGCATAGACGGCGACATTGTCTGGGTCAAAGCCCTCTTCATTGGGGTGCAAGCCGTTGACATCCGTCGTGACCTTCTGCGCCCAATCAATGAACTCAGCGCCATTCGCGGGCAGCACAGCAGGATCAAGACCGGCGTCTTCGATAACCTTCTCGTTGACCCACAACAGCCAGCCGTGATTGTCAAAAGGCACAGCCATTGTTTCGCCATCGACCGTAATCTGCTTGATCAACACATCGTTGAACTGATCCTTGCCGATGGTGCTGGTTTCAAAAAAATCTTCCATAGACTGCATCAATCCCTCAGCCGCCATCTGTTGGACTTCGGCGGCATGGAAGATCACCAGATCAGGCGGGGTGCCTGCTGCCACCGCGGTAGGATACTTCTGGAAGAAGAGATCCCACGGAATCCCCTGCGATTCCATACAGAAGTCCGGATTTTCTCCTGCAAACTGCGTGAGCATTTCGGCAAAGACAGCGCCATCGGAGCCCGTGAGCCCGTGCCACAGTCTCATGGGGTCATCGCACTTACCAAAGGCATTGACAACGGGTGTGGGTTCTGCTGTAGGCCCTTCCGGCGCCGTAGCCGCTTCCTGGGCTGAAGCTTCCCCGGCGGCAGCTCCTCCTTCCGCAGGCACTGTTGAAGGGGCGCATGCACTGAATGCCATCGCAATGATTAAAAGCAATGTAAGTACAACGAACTTCCTGGACATAGAAGGCCTTCCTTTTCTGCGAGTGATGTGACAGCTTGAATGCAAACTACGTCTGAACAAACAAACCTGAACATACTGCATTACACATGGACATCGGACTTCGCTTCAGGTCGTGTGCCGCTCAACCAACCGGCACGGTACTTCATAGCGGCGACCAGCGCCGTCGAACCCATCCAAACGCTCGAAGACCGCAGCAGCCATGACTCTACCCATCTCGTCTGGAGATTGGGCTACTGTTGTGAGCTTCGGGAAAACCCATGAAGAAGCAGGAATATCGTCGAATCCTACGATGGCAATGTCTTCAGGAATACGCAATCCTCTTTGCCGGACTGCTTCCATAGCGCCAATCGCCATCAGGTCATTGAGGGCAAATACGGCGGTCGGCGGTGACGGTAGATTCAACAGCGTTGTCATGGCTGCCAATCCGCTGTCGAAGGACCAGTCGCCTTCCTGGAAATAATCGGGCGGCATATCGAGCTTTGCCTCTGCGATCGCTGCCTGAAAGGCGCATCGCCGGCGCAGCCCTGCCGCGAACCTGTCGGTGACGCCAATGAACCCAATGCGTGTATGCTTTTTCTCGTTGATCAACCAGGCTGTTGTCTTGCTCGTAGCTGCGCCATCGCTGCCGAAAACCACGTCTACCTGTGAATGATCAACATGCTGGCCCAGAGCAGCTACCACAACGCCTGTGCGGCTGATCAACCGTTCTATGTCGACTGTGGTCAGATGATAGGGAGCGAGAATGACACCATCCACCTGGCGGCGTATGATCGAATTGCAGAAATAGAGTTCGGCCTCACGCATATGATCCGTGTTCGATAACATCACGTCATAGCCGCGGCTGCGCGCTGCATCCTGCACTGCGCGTACCATTGGATGGTAAAAAGGGTTGGCAATGTCCGCGACCATCATCGCCAGCATCTGTGTCTTCAGGCCGCGCAGACTGCCTGCGTGCAGATTGGGATAGTAGCCAAGACGCTCCACAGCTTCCAAGACGCGCTGCTTCGTGTCATCACTAATAGGAATACCGCCATTAGCCCCGTTCAACACGCGCGAAACAGTGCTCTGCGAGACCTTTGCCGCCTTCGCAACGTCTCGCATCGTGACCGAGCGTGTAATACGCTGGAAACGTACGGTTTGTGCCATGCTTTAGGAGTCAAATGGAACCTGGTGTATCGTATGCGGTATATGCTACTCTAGCATACGGTTGCATGAAGATCAACAAGCAAAATTACAGCGTCCACCTTACGCTTACTCAAAGCCACCGCCGCCCCCACCACCGCTGCGCTGTTTGTTCTTGACATACTCCTGCACTAGCTTTAGTTCGGCATCATAGAGCTTGCGCATGACACCAGGGGTCGAGAGCTTTTCGATCCAGCCCCTGATGCCTGGTTTGGGCCGCCAGTCGGTGGCGATGGTCACGCGGCTCTTCCTGCCATCCTCCACAGGTTCTACCCTGAAAGAAGTCGTCACATCCAAATCGAGATCTTTCTCGACCAAGAGCCGCCCCGGCTCCGGCTCGGTCACTGCCATGTGATAATTCGTGCTCATGCCCATGACCGTAACGCTGGTGCGATAGACTGTCCCCGCGCCCACCCCTCCTTGCTCCACCTTCAGATCGCCAAAGTAGGGCTTGGGCAAAATCTGAGGGTGAGCGTTGCGATAGTCGGCAAAAATCGCATACACTTCAGCGGGTGGCGCATCAATTACCGCTGACGACTCCGTGCGTACCGTATCCATCTCGATCGCCCCTTCCTCTCCCTTTTCGTTTTCTGCGGAGTTGCTTGCTCTGCCAAAGCGCGTCGGCAAGCCGTAGGCCCAAAGTAGGGTACCCAGGTTGCCGGTTCCTCTTGTAAAGCATACAATAGCACCTGTCCCATGCTTTTCCAACCAATTCAGAAAGGAACAATTGAGTGGCTAGTCAGTCTCAACAAGAAGCCATCGGGCGCGTTGAAAATGCCGTCAACACCAACTCCCGCCCGTCCGATCTGCGCATTACCGACATGCGCTTGGCCGTTGTCTCCAGCAACTATGACTACCCGATTCTGCGCATCGACACCAACCAGGGCGTCTATGGAATTGGTGAAGTGCGCGATGCCGGGCACAAGGAGAATGCACTCCAGTTCAAGAGCATGCTTGTGGGCCAAAACCCCTGCAACATCGACATGATCTTCCGCGCCATCAAGAAGTTTGGCAATTGGGGACGTGAAGGAGGTGGCGTCTCCGGTATCGAAATCGCACTCTGGGACCTGCTCGGCAAAGTCTATGGCGTGCCCTGCTACCAATTCCTGGGTGGCAAATATCGCGACAAGGTGCGCCTCTATGCCGACACCCCGGCCCCCGACGACCCATCACCGGAAGGCTATGCGCGTCGTGTGCAAGGACGTGTGGATTTGGGCTTGACCTACGTTAAGTTCGACATTCGTCCCCAACTCTTTGTGGATACCCCTGGCGGAACCGTGGGCAAGCCGGTGCAATATGAATATCCCCTGGGCAAACGCTGGCGCGCGCCCGGCACAGGCGCGTCTATGCATGTGAGCGACAAGGGCATCGCCCACGCCGCCGAAATTGTTGCTACCATCCGCGAGCGTGTCGGGTGGGAAGTGGAGCTTTGCACCGACCACTTTGGTCATGGCCTGATGACTGCCAAAGATGTCATCCGCTTGGGGCTTGCGCTCGATCCCTATAAGCTGGGCTGGTTTGAAGACCCCATGCCCTGGTGGGATGTCGATGGTCACAAGCAAGTCACCGACGCCATCGGCACGCCTGTGGCCGCGGGCGAAGAGCTTTACCTGTGGGAAGGCTTCCGCGAGATGATCGAAAAGCGGGCTGTGGACATCATCCACCCCGATCTGCTCACCTCCGGCGGCATGTTGGAAACCAAGAAGATCGCCGACCACGCCGAACGCTATGGCATCGCCACCGCGCTGCACTTTGCCGGGTCGCCCATTGCCTTTATGGCAAACGTCCACTGTGCCGCGGCCATTCCTAGCTTTGTGGCGCTCGAGCATCATGGCCTCGACCTGCCCTTCTGGACAAGCCTCGTCACCGGCCTGCCCGACAACTATATGGAGGGTGGCTATGTCACCATTCCCGATACGCCAGGCTTGGGCGTCGATCTGAACCTGGAAGGCATTGAAGCCAACCTGCGCTTCCCAGGTCTCTTTGAACCGACCGACGAGTGGAATAATCCCAAGCTAGGCTTCTGGCAGCCCGACCGCCGTTGGGACAAGTAACTAGATCAGTACAGTCAGGAATCCCGCCCTCCCGGAAGCGGCCCAGAGGGCTCCCCAGCTTCCGGGAGGGTTTCTACAAAACAAACTCCCCAAGCAAGAGACGCAAGAAACAGAGGACAAAATGGCACGTTTTGACCACATGAAGGGGGTCTTTGGCCTCCTGCCGACTCCCTACAAGGATGACTACGAAATCCACATCCCCGATCTCAAGGCTGTGGCAGAGTTCTGTTGCAGCAGCGGTCAGCATGGCATTGTCTGGCCTGTCATGGTGGGCGAGTTTTACTTTCTGGGCGAAGAAGAGCGCATCCGCGGCCTAGATGCTGTGCTGGAGACGGTGAACGGGCGGCTGCCCGTGGTCTTTGGCTGCTCTGGCGTCTCCATTCCCCAAGTGCTGCTCTTTGCGCGCGCCGCGCAAAAGGCCGGGGCCGATTCGATCATTGCGATGGCCCCGGCGCGCACCAATGCCGCGCTTGCCATTGAGATGTACAAGCGCATGGCGGATGTCTATGACGGGCCGATCATGGTGCAGAATGCCGATTCCTATGCGCCGCTCAAGGGCGAGCAGATCGCCCAGTTGGTCGAGGATGTGCCTTCCATTGAGTACATCAAGGAAGAACGCCAGCCGGGGCCAAAGCATATTGCCGAAGTCCACAAGCTGGTGGGCGACAAGGTGAAGTGTATCTTTGGCGGCGCTGCGGGCAAGTTCCTCCCCGACGAATATATCCGCGGGGCCGATGGCAATATGCCCGCCTGTGAGGTGGCTGACATCTTGGCAAAGGTACAGGAGTTGTGGTGGGCGGGCAATGAAGAAGGCGCGCGTGACCTGCATCGCCGCCTGCTACCCCTGATCATCCGCGAGACGCACCCCTTCATGCGCTACATTCTCAAGCGGCGCGGCGTCTTTACCTCCAGCATCGAGCGCGCTCCCTCTGGCGCGCAGGCACTCGACGCCGACGACAAGGCCGAGATCACGCGGCTGCTCAAGGCGATCGAAGGGGATATTACAAGCTATCCCTTCGGGCCGGAATAGAGCATGACAGACGGCATCAGGTAGGCGTGATACGCTCCTACCTGATGCCGTCTTAAGGGCATAATTCAGGGGTTCCCCCACACCGTCGCGTCCTGCAAGCGGCGCAGTTGCAGCACGAAGGAATCCTCGTTCAACTCCACCATCGCATAAGAGATCGCCTCGCCTTGCTTCACGGCTTGCTTGAGTTTTGCGCCACCTGCCAACCCCAACGGCAGTAATCCCTCATCACGCGCAATCTCCGCCTTTTCACAGATTCCCACCACCGTATAGCCACCACCGCCATCCAACGTCTCGCCCGCGGCCAGATCGCGCTTAGCGACGGTAATCACCTCGGTCGTGGGTGTGGGCAGCGGTGAGCCGGTGGCTTGCCCATAAAGCGCGGCCATTGCAATCGAAATGGGCGCTTCCACTGCCACCAGATGATAGGGGCGATAGAGTAGATAGTTGTGTCCATTGCCGCCGGGATGCAGAAAATAGTGGGCAAGGTCTTCTTGCGTAAAAGAATGCTCGGTGCGGATCACAGCAAAGACGCCCATGCCCAGACCGTTGGGCAGTTTGGTCTTGCCATCGCTCGCCACGCTGTTGGCAAGTTCGATCACACCGTGGCGGCTGAGGATGCCCCCTTCTTCTTGGAGGCTAAAGGTGCGCGCAATGTCAGCGATGTTCACCGACGGTTCGTGCATCCCCCGCTTGTCGGGCACAAGCCCTGCGGCATTGCCCAGCGCAGCCATCTCCACCTGTGCCTTCGTGCCATCACGGAACGAGTTATACATCTTGAGGTTGATGGTACGCCGCGCCAATGTCTCCGCATCAAAGCCGAAGCGTTGCGGCACACTGTCGGGGATACCCGCGCGGTCATCATCGAAAAAGACCGTACCGCGCCCCGCGGCCACAATCTCAAAGCCCAATGTGCGCGCCCATTCGATCATGTTCATGGTGCAGCCCGGCTGGTCGCCATCCACCAGGGTATAGACCACGCCCGCCGCATCCGCCATGCGCCGCAAAAGGGGGCCAATCGTCACATCGGTTTCAACATTGACCATGACCAGATGTTTGCGATTGAGCAGCGTCGTATAGGCCATGCGCGCCCCCACCTCGGGGAGCCCCGTCGCCTCCACCACCACATCTACCAATTCGGACTGGGCCACCAACGCCCCATCCTCCACGATGACCGGCTGGCCGCGGTGGAGATGATCGTCAATGGCTTGTGCTGTCGATGCGCTGTGGATGCTCTCGCTCGGCACCTTGCCCGCCACGGTATAGGCATTGCGCGCCCGCTCACCGTTGATGTCGGCGATGACTGCTGTGGTCATACCGCGCATCTGCGCGATCTGGGCCACCAGCCCCGCGCCAAATTTGCCCGCGCCGATAATACCGACGCGGATGGGCCGGTTCTCCGCTGCGCGCTGCGCCAGCAGTTGCGTAAACATAGGCTTGCCTTTCTATGCTTGTTCCGAGTGCTAATCCGGGTGTTAATCCGAGTATTAGAGGATAGAGGAATTCTGATTGTGCATGCAGCGTCCCATGATGCCGGGGATTTGTCAAACCACCTGCCTATGAAATTCACCTGCCCAAAATTCACTACCCCTGCCCATTCTATTCACATTTTCTTCACAGCCTGCCCCCACAATGGAGTTATACCGGTGATGCAGCACAGTTCATCAAGGGGTGACTGTTCACCGGCAAAGGGGCGACAAATCAAGCGTGTCGCAAATCGGGGCTACGAGTGAGAATCAAACAGAGGCGTGACACCAAAGGAGAAATTTCATGTCACAGACAAAACTGCCCAAATGGGCGATCATCGGCATCGCAGCGTTGGTGCTGCTTGGCATCGGCTCGGCGGTCTACAATTCAGGCTGGTCACAGGGCTTTCTGATGGGGTTGCTCACAGGCAATGTGGACGGTACGGCGATGACACCCTATCTCGTCTCGCGCACACATGGCTGGCATGGGGGTGGATTCGGGGGTGGCTTTTTCGGCTTCTTCGGGGCCATCTTCCGTATCCTCTTCTTCGTCTTCCTCTTTGGGCTGATCTTTAAGTTCCTGGGCTTCTGGCGATGGCGAATGCATGGCGGCCCTGGCGGCCCTGGTTGGTACGGTGGTCGTGGCTGGCATGGCGGTCACGGCTGGCAGGGTGGCCCCGGCGAAGGCCAATACGGCCCTTGGTCACAGCAGCAACCGCAGCAGCAAGCACCGCAGCCTGGACAACCCGGCACTGAACCTTCGCAAGAGCAAAAGCCACAGCCCACCAGTTGGACCAGAGTCTAAACGTCAAGCATAACTGACTAGAACCCCACCCTCCCGGAGGCTTGAAGCCTCCGGGAGGGTTTTCTGGCACATCTCTTGTATAATAGAGAACTGCCAACGGGCAGCGTCATTGCCCCAGGAGCCAACCCATGAACGAACTGATTCTTGTCGTCGATGATGAACCGAAGATTGTGCGCCTGGCACGCGATTATCTGGAACAGAGCAGCTTTCGCGTACTGCCTGTCTATGACGGCCCAAGCGCATTAGCCGCGGCGCGCCAGGAGAAGCCCGACCTGATCGTCCTCGACCTCAATCTCCCCGGCATGGACGGCATTGATGTGGCGCGGTCGCTGCGCCGTGAGTCCAGCGTGCCGATCATCATGCTCACCGCACGCGCCGAGGAGATGGACCGGCTGATTGGGCTGGAGGTGGGGGCCGATGATTATATTGTGAAGCCCTTTTCCCCGCGCGAGTTGGTCGCCCGTGTACGCGCCGTCCTGCGCCGCACGCAAGGCGAGGTGCAGACCCCTGGGCTGCTCCGCACAGGCGCGCTGGAGATCGACCTAAACGGCCATCGCGTGACCCGTCAAAACCAAAGCCAGGATCAGAATCAAGGCCAAAGCCAAGATGAAGTCATTAAGCTGACGCGCATCGAATTTACGCTGTTGGCGACGCTGGCGCAGCACCCCGGACAAACCTTTAGCCGCGCCCAACTGATCCAACGGCTCCACGGCTCAGATGACGCCGGCTTTGATCGCAGCATCGACGCCCACATCAAGAACCTGCGCCGCAAACTTGAAGACGACCCAGCCGACCCACGCTATATTCAGACGGTCTATGGCATCGGCTATAAATTTGCCGAGACAGGGCAATTCGGAGAAAAGCAGAACGGATGAATCCGCGTCCCCGCTGGGAAAGCGAAGAGAACAAAGAGATCGAAATCCCCCTTGCAGTACGTCGCACACAGCCACAGTGGCATGGGGCGCAGTGGCACGGGGACGACAGCGGGCAGCATCACCGATGGGCGCGGCGCGCTGGGCGACGCCCGCGCATGTTTGCGCGCATGGCAGGCG
Organism: Caldilineaceae bacterium; assembly: GCA_020846635.1. Classification (GTDB taxonomy): domain Bacteria; phylum Chloroflexota; class Anaerolineae; order Caldilineales; family Caldilineaceae; genus QEUY01. Next base: position 771,953 of record JADLDO010000028.1, on the reverse strand, counting down.
GCCTGCTGCTCATCGTGCTCTTGGGCGCGGGGGTGATGACGCTCGCTTCTCATCTGTTTTTCAACGGTAGCGACTTTAATGGTGGCAGCGGGCAGACACCCGCGCCCTTCTTTATTTTCCTGCGGATTTGTGGCGTGCTGGTTCTGCTGCCCACGCTGTTAATGGCGATTGGCTCGCGCATGTTTCGCGCCTATGCGGTTCCTTTGGCGGATATTATGGACGCGGCCGAGGCTGTGGCTGCGGGTAATCTCGATGTGCGGGTGAAGGAGCGGGGTTCGCGCGAGTTTCAACAGCTCGCCCATTCGTTTAACCGCATGACCGAGGAACTGGCGCGTACCGATCAACAGCGGCGCAACCTCACCGCGGACGTAGCGCATGAGCTGCGTACGCCCCTGCACATTATTCAGGGCAATCTCGAAGGTGTTTTGGATGGCGTCTATGCGCCCACACCGGAGCATATTGACGCCACCCTGCAGGAGACACGAACGCTTGCGCGGCTGGTAGATGACCTACGCACGCTCTCCCTGGCAGAGTCGGGCGAACTGCCGCTCCACCCGGAAACGGTCGATATCCATGACCTTCTCGCCGATGTGACCACCAGCTTTAGCCCGCAAGCGGAAAGCGCGGGTATCTATCTCTGCGTGGATACCGACACTTCCCTCCCCCTGACGATCTATGGCGACCCAGGGCGGATGGATCAGGTTCTCAGCAACTTGGTCAGCAACGCGCTGCGCCACACGCCAGCCGGCGGCAAGATTACGCTCTCTGCGGCTGCTGTGCAAAATGCGGCTGGCAAAGAGGTGCAGCTTATGGTATCGGACACGGGCGAAGGCATTGCGCCCGAAGATCTCCCCTTCATCTTTGACCGTTTTTGGCGCGCCGACCGCGCCCGTACCCATAGTGAAGGGACAGGCAGCGGTCTTGGTCTTGCCATCGCCGGTCAACTGGTCAGAGCGCATGGCGGCACGATTACCGTCACCAGCACCCCCGGCAGCGGCACCACCTTTACTGTGACGCTGCCCATGAGTACGCCTGACGACCGTACTAACACGGATGCTACATCCTACTTAGCTCACTAACTTCCGCGTTCTTCTGCCAACTTTGCTCAGATCAATCCGATCTCCCATCAGTTGAAAGGCTGCCTCCACAAACTCGCGCTGCTTTTCGATTGGTAACTGTTCAACATGGGTGCGCAGAAGCTGCTTCGGATCAACATTCGAGTCGAGGCTACGATTGATTCGCAAAGTGTTCATGGGATTGCTTTCTATTGCATCGGTGTGATGATTGGCTAAAGAAATGCTGTTGTCTCCCATGATATAGACTCAGACGCCCCGCCGCAATGATACTTTCGCCAGTTTTATAGCTGCCTATTCTGACAGGATCGACATAGGGGGAATACACCCGCAGTTGATGACCAGCCCAAAATCGTTACGGCACATTTAGAATATCAATCCCCGTCGTCTCCTGCCCTTCCGACACAGCCACGTCAAAACCTATCCCCAATCCGCCACGTCCGCTGCAACTTGGCTGCGCGATGCCCGCAGCGACAATACAAACTTGGTAAATATCGGGAACCACGCCCCCAAAGGCATATCTGCCTTCCTCATTCGTCAGCGTAGACGCCACCAAAGGGAAAGCGCCTGGATCACCCAGCCGTTGGTAGAGATTGACCGTTGCCCCCACCACAGGGCTGTCGTCTGGGCGCAAGACGCGGCGCGCCATGCTGCCCGTTGGCCCCAAGACAATGTTCACATCGTTGATGACCTGGCGCGCCACGCCATCCGCAGGATTGCCGATGACAAAGAGATCCGCCGTCTCAAAGGTGCGCTGATCCGGCGCATAGAAGCTGGAATAGGGCTGGTCGGCGGCGCCGATGCCGATCTTATAGGAGCCAGGTGGCAGCCCACCGGCACTAAAGCGCCCCTCGGCATCGGTCGTCGTCGTGAGTATGGGCGGGGGTGCAATGCAGCAATCGAAGCCCGCTTCATAGAGCCGTACCAGCATGTCGGGCTGCGGCGCGCCATTCGATAGCACCGTCCCGCTGATCGTACCGTAGGGCACTTGCGCCATGTAGGGGGTCAGATCAAAGTCAATACCACCTGTCACGGTCGCGGTCACCACCTCGACTTCGGCGGCTGTCTCCAGTGTGTTCCCACCATAAATAATCTGCGCGGGCAGGCCACCGATCGACACTTGAAGCCGGTAGGAACCAGCGCGCAAACCCGCGACCGTGTAGACCCCGCTGGCAGCCACAATGTTTCCTGTGCCACCAGGAGCCCAACCCTGTTCGGTCATATAGTAGGCCGACACTTGCCCGCCCATCCCAGCAATGGCCCCGTCGATTGTCAAATTGCCCGTAATCTGAGCCGCCTGTGAGAGCACTGCGGTAATCGTCAGCGCATCGCTGCGGTCGAGGGCAACGACTGTCGGGGTGATGATTTCGGCTGTCTCTCGATAGTCACCGCCAAAATAGAGACCGCGTGGATCGCTGAAGCGGATGAGATAGTTGCCATAGGGCACGTCGGCGCGGAAGGTGCCTGCTTCATCCGTGGCTGTTTTCTGCGGCGGCGGCGCGGCGAAGAAATCTACATTGGGCGCGGCAATGATTTCGACATTCACGCCCGACGCGGGCGCGCCATCCGCGCCGGTGAGCGCGCCCGCAAGCGTGGCTAAATCAGCCCCATCGCCCAATTCAATCGCCACATCGGCTACGGTTGACCCCACCGCGACAACCACATCGGTGGCATGAATGCCCAGCGTAGTGTTGTCAAAACATTCATGCAACGTCGAACGCAAAGAGATGGCTTCGGCACAGACCCGATAGCGTCCAGCCGCCAACCCGTTGAATTCGTAGGTGATGGCTGTTTCCGTAAAGCTTTGGCTGGCGACAAAGCGATATTGCCGCAGTTCTGGCGGCAGACTCAGATTGTCGTGTAAGGAGAGCTGCGTGCTGAATGGCTCGGAAGTCACGCGATAGAGTTCGATGGTGCTGTCAAACGGTGTGGGGCCATCGGGCCAAGTGAGCGTGCCGGTGATCTGCCCACCCGCATCGACCACGGCGTCCAGGTCACTTTGTGCGGCTCCGGTCAGGACAATGTCGGCGGCTTCTTCGATGTCGCCCGCGTCGGGGTAGTAGATCGAGGCATAAACCTCCTGTGGGTCACGTATCGCCAACCGGTATGTGCCCGATGGCATCCACGGGAAGCGATATTCGCCTGCGGCATTGGTGGTTGTCTGGCGTGCTGTGGCCCAATTTTGCTGTTGGCGGCGATAGGCAGTCACCACCAACCCCGCCAGCGGCTCCCCCTCGTCATTGCTCAACAGCCCGCTAATGCTGGGCAGTTCCACAGGCGCAAAGGCTGGGGGTGGGGTTGCCAGGGGCGACTCCTGCCCATGTGCGGGCATCCACGTTCCGCCATAGGCCAACAGCAGCGCAGCCACAAGCGCCATGACCAAAGCCCCCGTCTTGCCCCATGCGTAATTCTTCGAGCGATAATACTTCAACCGTTTTTGCCAAGAAGCCACCATGATTGTCCCTCGCGTTGTTCGTTGTTTGAATGATTGCCCCAAGTGTACTGAGGATGGCCCCGCCGCGCAACACGCGCAGATCGCCCCATTTCATACCCCCAATTTCACACCCATTGGCAAAATTGCCCCTCTACGCTATCATACGGCACGTTCCTTTGGGGACAACGACCACTTTGGACAATGACAACCAGACCTTTCACCGTCCTAGCTCGGTGTTCAACTCGCAATGCTCCAGACTCCCGATGCCACGCAACGATTACACCTCGATCACTGAACTGCCCGCCGGTCTGCTGACGCCTGATCAGATCCGTCGTTTTGCCCACCGTTATGGCTATGCCCATAGCAAGGCACAGGGAAAACGTGTCATCGAGATCGCGTGTGGTTCTGGGAGTGGCCTAAACTACTTGGCGCAAAGTGCGGCACAGGTCGTTGGGCTGGACTACAGCGGCGGGGTTCTGGCCCAAGCAAGCCAAGCCACTGATGTACCCCTGGTACAGGGAGATGCACAGCGGCTGCCCTTTGCCACAGGCCATTTTGATCTGGTACTCTGTTTCGAGGCGATTTACTATCTGGAAGATTACCGGCTTTTTCTAGCCGAATGTCGCCGCGTGCTTGCGCCCGGTGGCAAAGTGCTGCTCTGCCAAAGCAATCCAGATTGGCCCCACTTTGTTCCCGGACGACTCTCGACCTACTACCCCAGCGTGCCGGAAGTCGCCACCAGCCTCGCCAGGGCAGGCTTCCAAGCGATCGAGCTATACGGCACAATCCCCATCAGTGCGACAAGCGCGCGCCAAAAGCGGGTCAATGCGCTGCGCCGCTGGGTGACAACATCGCGGCTGCTGCCGTGGCTAAAACCGCTGACGTCATTACTCCAGCGATTAAGCTATGGTAAACTCCACCCGCTGCCTCCTGCCATTCGTGACGGTTGGGTAGCCACTTGGCAAGCAGATTTGGAACTGACTCCGCTCTCGCTGACAGAACCCGACCCTGTGCATCGCGTGACCTATGCGGAAGGGTCCCTGTAGACCCTCTGTAGAACCCTTACGGCTTTAGCCATCCTGAGGCATGCCCAAGAGATTAGGACGGAAAGAGGCCCAGAAGCGCAGCCACGGTGGCGCGACCGCGGTAAAATGTTCAGTCGTGCCAGGGACAGCCTCCATATCAGGATGGCCCAGATTTTCCTCATCCAGCCTCACCATGAGAAACCCATGCGCGGTCAAGCCATTGATGAGCGTCCCAAGTGTGTGGCGATATTCGCGCGGACGGTGGATGGCTTCGCCTGGCGTGTCGCCGCGGAAGATCCAGGCCTCATCGTTATACTCGATCAGCGCACCCTGCACATAGGGCAGGTGCAGCGGGTAGCCCTGACCGTCCCAACTTTCGGCCAACAGACCGGCAAAACAGGGATTGGCAGACTGAAAGTGGTAAAGCCCCCCCTCCCGCAGCAAGCGCGCAACCTCGCCAAAGACCACCGTGGCATCCGGCACAAAATTGATAGAATACGGCTGGTAGACGAGATCAAAGGTTGATGGGGCCAGTACCGATAGGTCACGCATATCTGCTTCGACCGTCTGTATCTCCAACCCGTAATGGGCCGCGGCAAAGCGATCCTGTTCCAGTTGGGCGGCAGAGAGATCGACCACAGTGACGTTTGCGCCCAACAGGGCAAAGGCCACAGACTGCTGACCTCCACCGCTTGCCAGGCAGAGCACAGGGCGATCCTTCAAGTCACCCAATCGCCCCTGGGGGTCAACGAGCATCCGGGCCGTAGCTGCGTCCAGGTCGAGTTGTGGCCGCGTAAAGACAGCGCGATTGCGTGCCAGTGCTGCCCACCGTTCGATATTGTACTGTGCAACGGGATCTTTCTTTGCGTTTTTCATCTTTGGCAGGCTCCCAACCGCAGTTAAACAGGCTGCTTGTATTTTTGTACAGAGGAAATGGTGCTGTAGCAAATCACAGGCTATCGTACCCGAACGGCGCGACTCTGCCAATTGTGCTGGTCGCGCCCCCCTTTACATCCCTCCCGCACCATGCTAAAATCTTCGCTCTGTGGTCTAGATATCATGCTTCCACTGCACCGTGTCCGTTGTTCACTCAAGGAGAATCGTATGAAGGAACTACGCTGTCGTGATATCGGCTTCGATTGCAATGCTGTTGTCCACGCAGAAACCACCGAAGAAGTCTTAGCCCAGGCCGCGGCCCATGCCCAAGCGGTACACAATGTGGAAATCACAGCCGAACAGGCCGAACAGATCGCCACATTAATCCACGATAAGCCCGAATAGGCTGTTCGATAGTCCAGCGAATACAACAGGGGCTTCCCATCTGCACTCAACTAGATGGGAAGCCCCTATTCTTGCCATATAACCCTCAACGTAACCCTCCCGGAAGCTTCCGGGAGGGAGGTAGACGACTACTTTACGGCACGTCGGGCACATCCACCCAACGGCGTTCGGCGGCGGCAAGCAGAATCGAATCGGCCACTGCCTGGGCGCGCATCCCCTCATAGAAAGAGGGCTTGGGGTCGCGCCCCTCACGAATGGCGCTGATAAACTCCCACGCCTGGTCAAAGCGGAAGATCTGATTCGGATCGCCCTCATTGGGATCACGGGGCGAACCGGGTCGCGTCAGGAATTCAGCAGGCACAGGCACAGTCTTATAGGCCTCGTCGCGACCGGTTCCGGCGAGGAGAACCTCATGGGGTGCATGCAGCCGGTAGGCCGCCGATCCTTTGGTGCCGTTAAACTCGGCCAGGTCATGGTCACCTTTCGGCCCCTGCCCACGGGTCAGTTTGCCCATCTCAAAGACGCCCGTCGCGCCACTCTTGAACTCAGCAATCCAGGCTACCCAATCCTCGACATCCTGCGGCGGCACAGTCTGTCCGTCTCTGGTCTGCTCGCGTGCTTCCCACTGCTTGACCGACGCCGTGACCGAGCGAATTGGCCCCATCAGGTCTTGGGCAAAGTCGATGCGATGAATGCCCATGTCGCCCAACTCGCCCGACCCGGCCATCGCCTTATATTGTCGCCAGCCAATCGCAAACGGCCCCCAATCCTGCAAGCGTTGGAAGCGCGCATGGCGGATCTCACCCAGTTCCCCAGAGTGGATCAAGTGGCGGATATAGTTCATCGCCGGCACATAGCGGTAGGTAAAAGCCATCATGTGCCGCTTGCCGGAGCGCTTGGCATACTCATAGATCTCCACCGTCTCGGCATAATCCATGCCCAACGGCTTCTCACACAGCACATGCGCGCCTGCATCCAATGCCTGGAAGATCAATTCCTTGTGAACGGCATTGTGGGTGGCAATCACGACGGCATCGGGCTTGATTTCGCTCAACATCTGCGCCGCATCTTCATAGATATGATCCACTTCCCACTCTTGCTGGCGTTTAGCGAGCAATTCGGCGTTGCGGTCAGCCAGTGCGACGATGTCCACGCCAGGGATGCGCTCTAGACCGGGATAATGGACAAAACCACAAATACCACCCACGCCGATTAAGCCGACGCGTACCGGGGATGGCGCTGTTGATGACATTTAGGAAACTCCTTTTAGCTTCAAATTTTGTGTAATCAATCTGGAATCAATTGGTCGAAGGAGAAGTCTTGCTGTCCGGGGCTATTCCCCACTCTGTGAGCGTGGTGACAGGCTTATAGGGCGACGCCTCTGCTGCTTGCTGTGCGCCGGTATACTCACCTGCGGCGACCTGCTGCATATTTGCCACGCTCTCAACCAGCCGTTCCATCTCCCACGCCGCCATGATCTGATCCTGCTCCAACTCCCATGCTGTGCGCCATTCCACATCCACCTCGGCGTGGTCGCGGCGGCGCAGCACAGGCAGCACATCCGCCACCGAGTGCTGCGGGAACCCTGCCCAATACTCATCAGTCAGGAGGCGAATATGCCGCTCGCCCAGTGCTGCCATCTCGATATTACAAACGAGATCGTCTTTGGTGCGAAAGAGGTCAAAGAGCGCCGGGTAATCCACCACCCCCGCGCCAATGGCACAGTGGAAGATGCGATAGCCTTCGGGTGAGGGCGTCATGCGATAATCTTTCAGATGCACATGCACCAAATGGGGCAGGATTGTGCGCGCAAAGATCACCGGGTCTTCAGCAACCGCCAGCGGGTTGCCTGTATCAAGCGTGACACCGACATTGGGACTCCCAACCGACTGGCAGAGATAGACCAGATCTGCCGAGGTGGCGTCTTGGTGATTTTCGACGCCAATCCGCACGCCTGCATCTTCGGCATAGGGTGCGATCTCTTTCAACGTGGCGATCTTCTGGTCGAGGTGACGCTGCCATCCCTCCAAGCCGCCGATCGGTCGCCGGTCGCCACAGAGCACACTGCTGAGGACGCAGCGCACCGTCGTAATGCCCAACCGTTGGCAGGTTGCAAGATGGCGGCGGAAAGGCTCTACCTCAATCGGGAGCCCCGCGCTGACCACACGCAATCCCTGTTCGCGCGCCGCTTCAACATAGGCAGCTAACGCCGCTTCATCCTCTTGCGGGTCAATGTAGGCAAAAGGGAGTTCTATCGCACGCAGCCCTAGCTTCGCGGCTAAGTCCAAAAAAGTGGCGGCATTCAACGGTCTCGGATTGGCGCGCGGCGTACCGCGCCCCGCAAATCCAGCCGTATAGGCAATGCCATAGACACACAAACCAATCGGCACATCTGCCGATGTACGCTCCATCACAAGTACTTTTCCTTTTCTACTCTCGCACTGGGGAGACAATCCAAACAGCTATATTAAGATATCTTTACGATTTACGAGCCGCTAGCCAACGCTGAAACGAGTGTTGACTCTCGCCGCTACGACGACCGGCGAGCAAACCCTCCACGCTGATATGTTCGTCCAAGTCCGGCCACTCAATACCATAGCCCTCCCCCAGCAAATGCCAGTGGACACGTTCAGGGGGTGTTGCCACCAACAGCCGTGGATACCAAGTCAGCGGCACGCTCAGGCTGCGTCCATCAGTCAGTTCTACAATTAGCTTCTCATCTGCAAACGCAACATTGTTGATCACTGGTTCTGCTTCAAGCACTAAAGTAGTCATACCATGCCTCTATTAATGTGACACGATGTTTTGCCACCATCCGTTCAATTTGATTTAGCTCATGTTCTGGAAATCCGCGGTTTTTAGCGAGAGATATAGGTTCAAGCCAAAATTTCGCTAACTGGCGATCTCTCTTGACATGAATATGCGGTGGTTCGCCCCAATCCGAACTAAAAAATACAAAACCGTAAGGCCCGTCCTGAAGAACTGTGGGCATCATTATACCTTGTCATGTATAACGTTTTCATATGCGTTGATGGCGTCTTAAATAGTAGACTTGCACAAAGGTAAGTCTACCACAATCTTCGCCAAGCACTTGTCTCGGCCCCTCAAAACGCGAACACGAGCAGGCTAGTATCATTCCTTCTGCGTCGGAATGGCAGATCAAAGCGAAATTTACAGACCATTTTGTTTCCCTTTGCATCAGTGGTAGAGTGTAGGCAAGGGCAATCCCATATACTTTGCCATCGCCCGTCACCCAAACATCTAATCAACCTAAAACCTTGCGACCAAAGGAGGAAGCCATGAAGGTGGCTGATGCCGTTGCCCGTACGTTACAGGCAGAAGGGGTGGAATTCCTCTTTGCCTATCCCGTCAACCCGCTCATCGAGGCCGCGGCCAAGCTCGACATTCGCACCATTATCGTGCGTCAGGAGCGCATCGGCCTGCACATGGCCGATGCCGTTGGCAGAATGACCTCTGGTGAGCGTATTGGCGTCTTTTGCATGCAAAGCGGGCCGGGCGCGGAGAATGCCTTTGGCGGCGTGGCGCAGGCATATGGCGAATCCTCGCCAGTTGTGGTTTTGCCGGGGGGCTATGCGCGGGCGCAATCCTATGTGCAGCCCAATTTCCTGTCGGCGCTCAATTTTCGCCACGTCACAAAATCGTGCGAACAGCTTACCACAGCCGACGCCGTTGGCCCTGCCATGCGCCGCGCCTTTACGGCGGTACGCAACGGGCGGCCTCGCCCAGCGCTTCTGGAGATTCCATCAGACCTTTTTGACGCCGAGCTAAGCGCGCCCTTCGACTATAAGCCTGCACCGCGAACACGCTATGGCCCCGACCCCGATGCGGTTCGCCAGGTTGCTGAAGTGTTGGTCAACGCCGAGCGGCTGGTCATCTATGCCGGGCAGGGTGTCCACTATGCCAGGGCATGGGAAGAACTGCGTACCCTCGCTGAACTACTCGAAGCGCCGGTTGCAACCAGTCTGAATGGCAAAAGCGCCTTTCCCGAAAATCATCCCCTTGCCCTGGGAGCCGGAGGCCGCGCCGTTCCAGAGGCGCTGCATCACTATCTGCACAATGCCGACGTGATCTTTGGCATTGGATGCAGCTTTACCAGCAGCGGCTTTGCCGTCGCCATGCCCAAAGGCAAAACCATCGTCCACGCCACGCTCGACCCTGCCGATCTGCATAAAGACCTGCCGGTAGACCATGCGCTGGTGGGCGATGCGAAGTTGACCTTACGCGACCTGATTGCTGAAATTCGCCAAACCTTGCAGGGCAAGCCGCGCGGGCGCGCCGAACAGACGGCGCAGCAAATCGCCACGATCAAAGAAAAGTGGCTAGAGCAATGGCGGCCCAAATTGACTTCGAATGAGACGCCGCTTTCACCCTATCGCGTGCTGTGGGATCTGCTGCACACTGTGGATGTGAGCGAAACGGTGATCACCCATGATGCGGGCAGCCCGCGCGATCAACTCTCCCCCTTCTGGGAAGCAATCACACCACTCAGCTATATCGGCTGGGGCAAGACCACGCAGCTAGGCTATGGATTGGGGCTGGCGATGGGTGCAAAGCTGGTCTGCCCGCAAAAGCTCTGCATCAACGTCTGGGGCGATGCCGCCATCGGCTTTACCGGCATGGACTTTGAAACGGCTGTGCGCGAGCGAATCCCCATTCTGTCGATCCTGCTCAACAACTTCTCGATGGCAATTGAAATCCCGATCATGCCCGTCTCCACACAAAAGTATGGAGCCACGGACATCTCCGGCAACTATGCCGATATGGCAAAAGCCTTTGGCGGCTATGGCGAACGCGTGACCCAGGCAGATCAGATCATTCCCGCCATCCAACGCGGCATCGAGCAAACCCGCGCCGGCGTGCCTGCGCTGCTGGAGTTTATCACCGCGAAAGAGACGGAGGTGTCAAAGTTTTAGGAGAATGACAGAGGAAGAGACAGAAGAAGGGAGAGGGAGGCTATGTACATCAGTGTCCGGCGCTACAACATCACAGATGAAAGTGCGATTGATGAAATCGTCCATCGCGCCACAACCGGCTTTATGCCAATCATTAGCCAGACGCCAGGGTTTATTGCGTACTATGGCATCGCCACCGAGGATAATGTGATTGCAACCGTGAGCATCTTTGAGGATCAAGCCGGCGCTGAGGAATCTAACCAGCGAGCAGCCGAATGGGTGCTACAGAATCTGGCCCACTATGTCACAGGCATCCCCCAGATCACGGCAGGCGATGTACAATTTCACCAAATTAAATAGCGCAAACATCAACCGTGGGGCTGGATCAGATAGGACTTGCCCGTATAGGGCGGCAGTTGCACCGGCAGATCGCCTGTCGCGGTGAGAGCGCCCAGCACTTCATCTGTCAGCATATCCACCACCGTCCCGGCGCGCATGTTCTCAAGGTGGACAACTTCGTCAATCGGGTCGGGGCCAAAGTTGAGCAGCGTAACCTGGGTGAGGAGCGCGTCGGGTAGCTCATGCACCATGACCAGCAGCCCTGGGCTCTGCACATCGGGGATGGCAAGCTGGCGCGCGGCATAGATCTGGTAGCGCTGGCGCGCGGCCAATAGCAGGCGAAGCTGCGAGGCAAAAGAATCGGGGTCTTGTAGCTGGGCATCGACCGGGCCATAGAGCGCACGCGCGCGCGGCAAGCCTGCGGCGGAGAACTCCGCATCCGGGTTGCTGTTGACCAAGTCATAGGCTCCCCGATGAATCCAGCGCGTGTCGCCATCCCCCATCAAGTGCGCCACCTGGGAAGGGTCTAGCGGCAGCGCGCCGACAAGATCCCAGCCGGAGAGCGCAAAGACGCCCGGTTGCAGTGCATTGTACATCGCGAACAGGAGATGCACCTGGCGAATCAGCGCGATGTGCGCCTCGGTCATTGTATTGAGGTTGCGAATGCCCAACGCCGCCGCAATCATGCTGGCCGTGGTGCAGGCGACACCATTGGTGACAAAGGGCAAGTTATAGGGCACGCCGGCACCGCTGAGACGCTCGTACATCACACGGCGAATCTCATCACGCAGATCGCTGCCGGTCCAGCCCTTGCCCTGGAGCATATAGAGGTCGTTGGCGTGTAGCTGCCAAAAATGTACCAATTCCAACGTCAGCTCATCGTGGTTTTGCAGTGCATGGATCAACGACGCCGGATCGATGTTGTACTCATGCACCGTACGCAGCATCAGCCGCAAAAACTCGGTGTCACCCGTCACCAGCGCATGATGATAGGCGGGGCGGGTGATAAAGTCATAGGAGAGATCCGCGCCTCCCTTTCCCATGGCGGCGATGTCATCCACGCTCAAATTCAGCTCTTGAAAGGTAAACGCGCCCAGTTTACGCACCAGCCCACCGATCAGTTGGTTGGCAAGGATCGAGAGCGGATGCCCTTCGGACCAGGCGCGGCCCTCGGTGCGCTCAATGCCCAGGAAGCCATTGGCATCAAGCCGCAGCATGGACGCGCCCAACACCCCCAATGAGTGCAGCGCGTCACCCATCACCAGCCGTGGCGCGGCAAAGGTCGCATCCAGCCAATTGAGCGTTGGCTGGCCCGCCTTGAAGTAGTGGAGATAGACCCAACGGCGAGGCACGCCATCGCTGCCCGTGATCACATCGGTGGCGCTCCAATCAGTCTCCTTGACACCTGGCTCATAGAAGATCGTGCGGATCAACTGCCCCACGATATAGCCCAATTCTTTGAGCGTATCCACGGTGACGGCAGAGAGATTCACCGAGTCCGCGCCCACCGGCACTTGTGGCAGGATATCCCAATGTGCCGGATCAATCATCACCATGTGATAAAGACCGGGGTAATCGCTATAGCTCATCTCCGCCAAGCGGAAGTCGGCCCCCTTGCCTGTGTGACCGGGGATCACATCATCGATCACAATCGCGTTATGGCGCGCGGCTGTGTGGCTCATGGCAATGTATTCGTCCGTCGTGCCAAAATTGGGATCCATCTCCAGGCCAATGCGGTCAAAGTTACCGTCAACGCTCGGCGTGAAGGTGCGTCCTGTCAGCCCTCCCGACTTTTTCATCGGCCCCGTGTGTACGGCTTGCACACCCAGGTCGGTCAGCGCCGACCACAGCCGTTCATCCCCCAACGCAGCCAATACCGACTCGCCCTCGCGCGTGATGATAGAAGCGGGATAGGCGGTAAACCAGACCGAGGCACGCGCCGCGGCGGCGCGTGGGCGCACAGCAGCATAGGGCTGCTGCCACAACTCGCCTCGACCCGCATAATGACACGCCAATTCATGCGTCTGGGCCAACATCGAATGGCAGAGCAGGAAGTCAATATCGTCTTGGGTAGGGACAGGCATGAATGAACTCCGAAAGAAGAACCAAATCTGGTGAGTGGATAAGGTGCATAAAGTAAATAGGCACTTCTATATAATCAGGCCCTCACCCCACCGAATGTCGTTATATTCATTACTTTATTGACATTCATGACTTGATTACAGCTCTATCACAGCTCTGCAAATGAACTCTCCCAGCGCCGGTACTGCTCTACTGTAAAGGCGATCAGGGCGACCGTCTCCTCGACCTCGCGCGCCGGCAGGGTCGAGTGATCCTGCTGTCCCCCCAAAGCGCGTGCGATGAGCCCTGCCCAGCGCTGCCCCAACCTCTGCTGCGCCCAAGCCGCCGCAACGGGCTTCGAGGCCACAGCCCCAACGTCAAGCGTATAGAGCAGGCGACAGAGCGTCAGCACGACAAACGCCTGGTTTGCCCGCTCAGCCAACCACTCTAACCAGGAGGGGCCATTGTGCGCCAGGGCCAGCCACATGGCTGGAATCGCAATCACCGCTCGCCGCATCTCGTTCGGATCAACCGGATCAATGAGCGTTCTGGGGTCAGGGCCAGCCAACGCCATCCCATGCTCGCGCAGGAGGTAACATTGGAAAATCCACCCGCTCTCCAGTTGATCCATCGAGAGGATGCGCCCCTTCTCGATTTGCGGATAGCGCGTGCGGCTTGGCGAATAACGGCGAAGGGCCTCCTGCGGAATATAGACGGCTTCGACCTTAGCCGCCCAGGATGAGCCGCCGGCATCAAAACGCGCGTGCATCTCTTGCAGCGCGGTAAAGAGGTCACCCGCAAGCAGGTCATCGGTCACAACGACAAAGTCAATATCACTGCGCTCCGGGTCGAAACCACCCAGGGCGAGTGATCCAGACAAGACCATGCCGATAAAATGTTCCCCCAGCACCCACTGCACCTGGGCCAGGAGGTCACGTAATGCGTCGTTGACAGTCGCGTAGGGCGTCATAAAGTATAAGGATGAGGGATGAAGGATGAGGAAGGCACGATGGTCTGTCATGCCGGTCCCCCTGTAAGGGTAGGCATCTCTCCGCTTTGCGGCATTGGCAGAGAGCCCCCTACGGGGTGACAGGTTTTCATCCTTCATCCCTCATCCCTCCTAAGCCGCTTCTAGCCGGTTCTCTGGCATATTTTCCAGCCGTGTGAGCCAGTAGTGAACATCAAAGTTCTGATCGCCGGTGAGGAAGCGCCACTGGTTGATGCGATTGATGATCTCCAAACGTCCGGCAGCCCCCTCAAACCACGGTTCCTGGCGCGAGAGAATGGTCTGCACATCCTCAATGGCATTGGTGTTGCGCGTGAAGATCTCCTTGTTGCTGCCCGACATCTGTTCGAGATCGTCCGTATTCCACAGCCGGTATTGGCGCACGCGTGGATTCAGCCGCACCTTGAACATGTAACGCTTCTGGTTGGTGCGATTTTGGCGTCCACAATGCCAGATGCCATGATGCAGCACCAGGATCGAACCGGCTTTGCAGACCATCGGAATCTGCCCCTTGAAATTTTGATAGCGAGCAATATCCATCTCGTTGATGCGCCGGTATTGGCTGCCGGGGACGACCAGCGTGCCTCCCATCTCCAGTGGCACATCATGGGGGAAGTACATGATCTGAATGTCAAAGTGCAGGCGGGTGTCGATGATCGAATCACCATGCATGCCCTGGGCTTTGCCTTCGTTGGGCTGGCGCACATGGATGGCGTGGTGGTCAAAGGTGGGGTCAGGGCCAACCAGGCTGTGGATAATTCCCTGGAGTTCGGGCAAACGCAGCATCTTTCCCACTGCCGACGGTTCGGGGTAGCATTGCGAAAGCGGCGTGCCCGCGGGCGCAGATTGGGTGGTTCCCGCGTCAAATTCCGCCATGACCGCTTGATTGATCGCATCGGGCACCATCTCGTCAAAACGGAGGAAGCCCCTCGCCACAAATTCGGCCATCTGTTTTGTGTTCAACAGATACTTCTTCTCCATCAGATCTCCTCCAATTGTTCAAAGATGAACTCATACATTTGAAATGACGTGGTGTACTCCATCCCCGGATAGGGCGGGATCAGTTGGGGAAACTGGATCACACGCCAGCCATCCAATAGGGCATCCAGCCCCGTGGCATAGGGCGGCGTGTCGCTATCGCCGGTGGTGTGCTGCTCCTTGCCCGTACCATCATACAACGTCCAGCCTTTGACCGCGCTGTCCAGGGCCGAATCGGAGAGATAGAGGAGCATCACCTTTTGTCGCACGTTGGACATTGAGAATTCCTTTATAGATGCGTGGATTCGCTCGACAAGAATTCGTCGAGTGGTGTGGTTTGTGCTGGGTGGAAAGTAAGGACGTTACGCCATTATTCTACACTACTCGCCCTCACCAAGCCTTTTGCCAATCCGCGCAAACCATTCAGACCCTTATGCATCATACATAAAGCCATGCTCCTTGTGTTGCATACACGCAGATCATTGTCTGCTTCCCCGAACTCTATGCAGCCCTATTGTAGTCCGAACCCCCAACAATGTCACACCTCTGTTATAATGTCCAGCCAGGAGAATCGCTCAAAAGGAGAGTACCCATGACCGTAGAATCGCTGCAAGATATTGCCGGGTTGCGCCATATCGGGCGCATTGTCGCCCAAAGCCTTCAGACGCTTGAGGCGGCTGTGCGACCGGGCATGAGCACTGCCGAGTTAGACGCACAGGCAGGAGAACTGCTCAAGGCGACGGGCGCAAGGTCAGCGCCCTATGTCACCTACCGCTTTCCGGGCAACAGTTGTATCAGCATCAACGACGAGGCAACCCACGGTATCCCCGGCGGGCGCATCATCCGGCCCGGTGACTTGGTCAAGATCGATCTCTCTGCGTCTGCCGGTGGCTACTTTGCCGATGCTGCTGTCACCGTTGCTGTGCCACCCGTTGCCGAGCGTGGTCGCAAATTGACAGACTGTGCGCGTGCCGCGCTCGATGCCGCCTGTGCCGTCGCCGTGGCGGGCAAGCCGATCACCCAGATCGGGCGCGCCATCCAACGCATCGCCCAACAACAGGGCTTTACCGTCATCCCCAGCCTCGCCGCGCATGGCATAGGCCGCGCACTGCATGAAGAACCAAGCGTCCCTATGCACTTTGACCCCCGCGACAAGCGTCTACTCGTCGAAGGGCAGGTCATCACCATTGAGCCGCACATCACCACAGGGAAAGGGCGCATCTACCAGGCGAAGGACGGCTGGACGCTACGCACGCGTGACAAAGGCTATGTAGCGCAATTTGAACATACCCTGGTGATCACAAAGGGCAGGCCCTTGGTGCTGACGTCGCTTTCGTAATCTCCAGCCAATCGATACGAAAGCAAGGATAGAGGAATCTAGTAGCGATACGAGCGTACAGCGTGTCGAATCGGCTCATGAGCGGCATGAGCGAATCTCAAATACCCAGGAGGTAACGATGGAGTCCCCTGTGCTAGACGTGCTGCGCCCACGCATCCAGCTGACGCATGGCTGGGTCTTAAATGCAGTGGTTGGTTTGACCACACAACAATTGGATCATCGCTTTGGCCCAACCTCGCCGCCCCTGGGGTGGCATCTCTGGCATGTAGCGCGCTGGGCAGATCGCCTCCAGGCGAGTTTTACCCCGCGCGGTGACGGCAACAGCGCCGAGCCATCCGACCCGAACCGCGATATCTGGCATATCGAAGGGCTAGCCGCCCAATGGAAGCTCGATCCGGCAAAGCTGGGTGTCTTGGAAACAGGGCCTGCCATGACCCATGATGATGCCACGGCATTGGCAGTCCAGATCAACAAAATTGCCCTGTTGGATTATGTGCGCCGCAGCTTTTCCGCGGTTGAGCAAGCCCTTGCCACCTTGAGCGATGCGGACTTGCAGGGTGCGCGCACCAGCATCAAGGAATACCGCATTCAAGACAACACAGTTTTCGAAGCGCCGGGCGAGGCGACGACCCATTTGGCCGATATTCTATTCCACTTCTCACACACCACCCGGCACTTGGGCATGATGGAAGGGCTGCGCGGGCTGTTGGATATGGAGGGCACGATCACAGTATAGATCCACAGTATAGATCGAAGATTTCCCTCCATTGATGGAAGAGGATATACTGGCTTGTCTTAATTATGCTGCTGCCCATCATGTTCCGGTTCAACGATAGAAAATGCCAATCCAAACACCTTTGACCAAACCCGAAATCATGAGTCCCGCCGGCTATTGGCCCCAACTGCACGCGGCCATTGAAGCGGGGGCTGACGCTGTCTATTTTGGGCTGAAACATTTCACCGCGCGCGCCAAAGTGGGCTTCACCCTGGCTGAACTGCCGGAGGTGATGCGTACCCTGCACCAGCGCGGGGTCAAGGGGTATGTCACCTTCAACACCCTCATCTTTGACCATGAATTGCAGACCGCTGCGGACTCACTCGCGGCGATTGCCGCCACCGACGCGGATGCGATCATCGTGCAAGATGTCGGCATCGCCCAACTGGCGCGCCGGCTTGCGCCCGATCTGGAGGTGCATGGCAGCACACAGATGAGCATCACCTCCGCCGAAGGGGTGGCGCTGGCACAGCAGTTCGGGGTGAGCCGCGTTGTGCTGGCGCGCGAGTTGTCGCTTGACGAAATCCGCGCCATTCGCGGCCAAACCGATGCCGAATTAGAGATCTTCGTCCACGGCGCGCTCTGTGTCTCCTATTCGGGCCAATGCTTTTCGTCCGAGGCATGGGGCGGGCGCAGCGCCAACCGCGGCCAATGTGCCCAGGCGTGCCGCTTGCCCTATGAACTGCTTGTAGACGACCAACTGCGCCCCCTCGACGACGCTCGTTATTTGCTCTCTCCCGGCGACCTCTACGCGCTGCGCCAGATGCCGGAAATTGTGCCGATTGGCATCCACGCGCTCAAGATTGAGGGGCGCTATAAGGATGCCAACTATGTAGCGTTGACCACTGCGGCCTATCGCAAAGCCGTCGATGAAGCATGGGATGGGCTGCCGCTCAGCATCACCCGGCGCGACGAGTTGCAGCTAGAGCAGGTCTATTCGCGCGGGCTGGGGCCGCATTTCATCAGTGGAACCAACCACCAAACTGTGGTCAATGGACGCTCACCGCGCCATCGTGGCGTCATGTTGGGCCGCGTCGCGCAAGTGCGGAGCGAAAGCGTGATCATTGCCCCCAGCGCGGCACACCAGGAAACGCCGCTCAAGCCGGGTGATGGCGTGGTCTTTGACGCCGCCGATTGGCGCAGCCCGGAAGAAGCCGAAGAAGGCGGGCGCGTCTATCAGGTTGCGCCCAGCGGCAAGGGACGGTTAGAGGTGCGCTTTGGCAATGGCGCGCTCAACTTCGCACGCATCCGTCCGGGCGATCTGCTCTGGCGCAGCCATGACCCGGAGTTGGACAAAGCCGCCAAACCCTACACCCACGCCACCACGCCTGTCGCCAAACAGCCGCTGCACATTCATGTCGTGGCGCATGAGGGCGACAGGCTGACCTTGACGTGGAGACTGCTCAATCGCCCGCACGTTACCGTCACCGTCCAATCGCCCGAACCATTGGTCGCCGCCCAACGCCAGGGGCTCACGCTGGAATTGCTCCACGATCAGCTTGGGCGCCTGGGCAGCAGCGCCTATGCCCTGGCAGAAGTCACGCTGGATGTGCAGGGGCAGCCCTTTGTGCCAACCTCGCTGCTCAACCAACTACGCCGCGCCGCTGTGGAGCAACTTGCTACCCTGCAAGCCCAGCCGCGACCCGTCACTGTCCATGACCCGGCGACCATCCTGGCGCAGACACATCCCGCGCCAGTCGCCTTCCCTACCGCGCCCCCGCAGCTACATCTATTGGTACGCACGCCCGAACAGTTGGAAGCGGCGATAGAACTGCACCCCGCCAGCATCACCCTAGACTATCTGGAGTTGTACGGGCTGCGTCCTGCGGTGGAACAGATCCACGAAGCAGGGATCACGGCGCAAGTCGCGTCACCGCGCGTGCTCAAACCGGCGGAGCAGCGCATTGTGAACTTTCTGCTGCGTTTGGGGTGTCCAATCTTGGTACGCTCTACGGGGCTGCTCCAGGCTTTGTTGGCGGAAGAGCACCCGCCCTTGCTGGGCGATTTCAGCCTCAACACCGCCAACGTGTTGAGCGCGCAGAGTTTCTTGAGCATGGGGCTGACCCGGCTGGCTCCTACCCATGACCTCAACGCTGACCAAATCGCAGCCCTGGCCCAAGCAGTCGGCCCACAGCAGCTAGAGGTCATCGCCTACCATCACCTGCCCGTTTTTCATACCGAGCATTGTGTCTTTTGCCGCTTTTTATCCAGCGGCACAAGCTACAAAGATTGCGGTCACCCATGCGAGAAGCACAAGGTGGCGCTGCGTGATCCATCGGGCCGCGCCCATCCCGTGATGGCCGATGTCGGCTGTCGCAACACGGTCTTTGGCGCGCAGGCACAAGAGGCCAGTGCTTTCCTGGATCAGTGGCGCGCCGCCGGGATTCAGCACTATCGTCTAGAGTTTGTACATGAGGATGGGGAACAGGTGCGGGCCGTGACGCGCGCCTTTATTGACGCGCTGGGAGGCAAGCTGCCCAGCGCAAAGCTCACGCGCCGCCTCGCCGAGATTACCCCACAAGGCACAACCGCGGGCAGTCTCTTTGTGCCGGAGGGGTATCTGGAGCTGCCGCTGGTGTAGGCGGGCTTACCGCTCCCGGCGTTGCAACACCTCTGCCGCAGCCAGCACAGCCGCGCCGAGCGCCGCTTCAATCGTGCGCGCCTCACTCATGCCCAGTTGTTCGTCTGTCTTCAAGTCGTGGACAGAAGCCTTTGCACGCGGGCCTTCGTCACTCGTCTTGATCCAAAATTCTCCAAATTGAAAATTCTTCGTCATCTTCTAGTTTTCCTTCCTACTTTATTCTTGCGCGCTTATTCAGCCGACCTGGTTGGTTTCGTGGAACTCGATCTGTGGGTTGTTTTCAATGCAGTAATTCAACTCCCAGACCGATGTAAAGAGCAGCACCAGGTTTCCGGCGCGATCTTCTGTACGCAGTGATTGGCTGGGCCATTTGGCGCTTGCCAGCGCGGCGGGACTCCCTGTCACCCAGCGGGCAGCTACATAGGGCAGTGGGTCGATGTGCGTGGTGATATTGTATTCAGCGCTCAGGCGCGCAGTCACCACATCAAACTGCAAAGTGCCAACAACCGCCAAAATCGGCTCGCGGCGCACATGATTCGTCGGATAAAGGACTTGGACAACCGCCTCATCCATCAACTGCTCCAGCCCCTTGTTGAACTGCTTGTACTTCTCAATCTTGTCGTTGCGTAAGCGGCCAAAGTGTTCGGGCGGAAAGGACGGGATCGGCGGAAACTGAAGCGCCCCCCCGCTTGTCACCGTATCACCGATGGTAAAGGTGCCGGGGTTGCTCAAGCCAATGACATCCCCAGCATAGGCGGTTTCAACCGTCTCGCGCTCGCGCGCAAAGAGACGATGGGGGCGGCTCATGCGCAGATTGCGCCCCAAACGCGGGTGATAGACGGTCATATCCTTCATAAAGTGGCCTGAGCAGACACGCAAAAAAGCCATGCTGTCGCGATGCTTCGGGTCCATATTGGCCTGAATCTTGAAGATAAAGCCGCTAAACTGCTCGTCTGTGGGCTTGACAATCCCCTGGCTGCTGGCACGTGGGCGGGGTGAGGGGGCCAATTCGGTCAAGGCAGCCAAAAAAGGCTCAACGCCAAAGTTATTAACAGCGCTGCCAAAGTAGACAGGGGTTAGCTCACCCGCGGCAAAAGCCTCGGCCTCAAATTCAAGCCCAATGCCGTTGATCAACTCCACTTCTTCACAGAGACGCGCATAGGCATGGGGCGTGAGGTGTTCTACCAACTTGGGGTCATTGAGACTCGCCACCTGTACCGGGGCGCGCTGTGTGCCACGCGCAGTACGCTGGAAGTAGAGAATCTGTTGTGCGCGCAAGTCATAGACCCCTTGAAAGTCGGGGCCGCTGCCAATCGGCCAGTTCATCGGCACTGCGCGAATAGAAAGCACCCGTTCAATTTCGTCCAGGAGTTCAAGCGGATCGCGTCCTGCCTGATCGAGCTTATTGATAAAGGTCAGGATGGGCAGATTCTGCTGGCGGCAGACGGCGAACAGCTTCTGCGTCTGCGCTTCAATGCCTTTGGCGCTGTCCAATACCATGATCGCGCTGTCAACCGCCATCAGCGTGCGATAGGTGTCCTCGCTAAAGTCCTGGTGACCGGGCGTGTCGAGGAGATTAAACAAACAGCGGTCGACCTCAAATTGGAGTACTGTAGAGGTAATCGAAATCCCGCGCTCCTGCTCCATCGCCATCCAATCTGAAACCACCTGCCGCTGCTGCTTGCGCGCACGCACAGCACCCGCTTGATCGATGGCCCCCGCATAGAGCAACAACTTCTCGGTCAACGTCGTCTTGCCGGCGTCAGGATGCGAGATGATCGCAAAGGTGCGCCTGCGCGCCACTTCCTGATCCAGTGCGCTCGCCCCTGTGGGCGGCTTTGTGACGACCTCTTTCGTCTCTTCTGCCGTCTCCTTTGTCATCTCTACTGTCATATCAATTGTACCGGTCATATCGCTTGATATATCGCTCATCGTTCCCTTTGTCTTCAAATCCAAAACCATGTCCGGCCTAACGCACGCCAAACCTATCGACGCAATTCATGAGCGCCGATCGACAGCGGTGCGCATGATGAAAGCGGCAGGGCTCAATCTTCAGTTCTTGGTATAGAGTGGAAGTAATCAAAACCGCTGCTATGAGGAGATAGCAACATTTGCCGTGGGGTACTCATGCCGAGCCATTGCTGCTGCCGCGACAGGGCGAACCCTATGTCCAGCCGATTTTCTTCCAGCAACGCCCCGCGGGCGCAATGAACTCTCTCTTGCATTGAAGATCACTCTCATCTGATAAACCTTGCCATTCTATCACAAGAGGCCCTTGTCATCAAATAAGGGGGCTGGTTCTCTGGATTTAATTGTAAAATCAGCCCGAAAGTCGTCGCAAGGCGTTTGCTGCTGCTTGGCCTCGACCACCCTCCCGGAAGCTTCTGAGCTTCCGGGAGGGTATATTACGCGAATTGCTTGGTTACTGCGCCATGTTGGGCAAACTGCTATTCCATAGTCCCACTGCCAGGTGTACCACGCCCAGCCAGGCAAAACCGGCAAGAATCCACCAGTCGCCGCGGCGGCGACCGATGTAGAGTTGGCTGCCTGCGCGCAAGAACCACCACCCGGCAATCCAGAAGGCCAGCCACCCGCCAACCTCTGTCCCCAACCAGCGGTAGGCGAGCAGATCGAGGATGCCGATGGTGACAAGAGTGTAGCTGGCAGCATGGTTCATGATCCAGGCGATGCCATGAACATCACTACGCAGCGTTGTATAGCGCAACGGCCCCAGCCGAAAGGGCAGGATAGGCTCTCCCTCGCGCGGGATGGCCTGGGCAAAATCGAGCAACAACGGAAAGAAAAAGTGGACAGCGCCTAAGAGCGTGGTGAATACACCACAGATACCCAGAGCAATAAGAGCCAATTCAACCATGTAGAAGTTCCAAGTAGCTCAAACGACCTTACCTCTCTATTCTCCCAGCAAATTCAGATTGCGACGCAGGCGCGGGAAGTTGTACTTGGTTCCGGGGAAACGGTTGTAGCCTTCTTCGCGCACTTCGGTATCAAAGAGGAAAGTCACTTCAGCGTAATCTTCATCGCTCAGGTCATAGTCAAATGCTTCGAGCGATTCCTCGAATTGCGGCAGCGAACTCACGCCGATAATGGGCGCGGTCACTGCGGCGTTATGGCGCACCCATGCCACCGCCAGGGTGGTGGGGGTGATGCCGCGCGCCTCGGCAAAGGCGATA
Source organism: Caldilineaceae bacterium (assembly GCA_020846635.1). Taxonomy (GTDB): domain Bacteria; phylum Chloroflexota; class Anaerolineae; order Caldilineales; family Caldilineaceae; genus QEUY01. The sequence goes on along the minus strand of JADLDO010000028.1, from coordinate 748,957 downwards.
AAGCGGTCAACGCTCTGCCCATATTGGGTGAGCCAGGTGATAATATGGGGGCTTGTCTGCCCGCGCGTATTCTCCGGCAGGGGTTGGCCCCAGCGATATTTGCCCGTCAACAATCCCTGGATCAACGAACGATAGGTGGTGATGGCGATCTTCTCTGCCACAGCTTGGGGGAAAATCTCCAGTTCGACGCCGCGCTCGATAATGTTATAGGCAATCTGGTTGTTGAGCAGGCGCGGCCAGCCATTGGCCGCGGCGATGGCGTTATGGTGGGCTACCAGCCAGGCGGGGTAGTTGCAGCAGCCGACATAGCGCGCCTTGCCCGACTCCACCACGGTATTGAGTGCCTCCATAATCTCCGCGGGCTTCATCCCCTCCACGGGCCAGTGGATCAGGTAGAGATCGACATAGTCGGTCTGCATACGCGCCAAGCTCTCATCGATGCTGGAAACAATGCTGGCGCGGTCTACCCCCTTGTGAACTTTGGTCGTCAGGAACAGCTTGTCACGCCGCCCTTTCATGATGCGCCCCAGGATCTCCTCGGTCAGCCCATCGCCATACATGGCCGCGGTGTCAATCCAATTCACGCCGTGGTCAACGGCGCTGCCCAAGATGCGGTCGGCCTCTGCTTCGCTACAGCGCCCGCCAAACATCATCGTGCCCAGGCATAATTCCGAAACCTTTTCACCAGTGGAAGCAAATTCTGTGTATTTCATGAGTGCGCGCACGCGGGAGAACGATCCCCGCGAGACGGCTCCTTTCTAACTCAATGCGGATGGATATAAAGACGGGGCGTCTACACTAGATGAACTCACCTGTCTGTTCACCCAGTTGTGTCCCCCAGGGGTGATTCCCCTCTTTCGATTCTAATGCCGACAGGTGCGGGTGTCAACGCGCCTACCCTCTTGTCCCACTTACAGGCTGGCTGCCACGATCTTCTCCGGCACACCAGCGCAGCCCATTACGCAACAACGTTTGAAACTCCGGGTGCAGCCACACCTCCACGTTATGCCCAGGCGTCAGCACACAGACGCGGCCCTCACCCTCCTCGCGAATCCAGCCGCCCGGCTGTACGCCATGCTCGGAGGTTGTGGTCAAGAAATAGTTGGCTTCAAGATCATCCGTCTCCATCTGGTAATGTTCGTCCATCACGGTAAACGGCTCCACATTGAGCGTAATCGGGTGCTCCCCTTGCGGCGTGATCGTCACTTCACATTGGGGCGGATGCTGCGTAAACGTGCCGCCGATCAGTTTTTTCAGTAGGGGCGTCTCGCTCACAATTGTCCCCGAATGGACGACCAACAGCCCGCCTCCTGCGCGCACATACCCGGAGAAGGCCTCCTCCACATCGGGTGTAATCCAGGGAACATTCTCCACAGCCGAAACGTGGTTGGCCTTCGCCAGCAGCACCAGGGGAAATTGCGCCATGCGTTCGGCAGACCACTCACGCGCATCCTCGATCCACTCGAAGCGCCACTCATCTGTACCCAGCGCAGCCAGCCCGGCACGCACCACACGCGCCGGATGCCACTTGTCGTCACACAATACCAATACCTGCGTCGTCATGGTCGATTCTTACCTTGTCTGTGATTACTTTATCTATGATTACCTTCCGCTTTTGGTTCACAACATTCGCCTAAACAGAAGATCTATTCAGGGTAAGCATCACCCAAACGCGGCGATTTATGCAAAAACGGGCTAGCAGTCACCGGATTTCTCGGCAGGGCTCCTACCCATGTACCTCAATTTGGGGTAAAGTAACAAAGCCAATCACTCGCATCCCCACGTACAATCCCAAAGGAGAGCATCTGCCCATGCCCGCCGAGCCATCCGTACCTGAATCTGACAAAAGAGTGGTCATCCTCAATCCCCATCCGCGCAAGATCAGCGAAATTTTCACAGACGAAGATCTAGAACGTCTGCATCAGATGGCGCGTGTTGTCTGGGCAAAGGACGAACCGATCCCGCCGGAAGAACTGGCAAGTGTACGCGAGCAAGCCTATGCGGTCATTATGGCACGATGGCACAACTTCTCCATTGCGGAGTTCCCTGCTCTGCGCGCTATCCTTGAGGTGAGCGGTCGCCACCCCAGCCCCAGCCTGCTCGATTATGAAACCTGTTTTGCCCGCGGCATCCGCGTCCTCAGTTGTGCGCCTGCCTTTGGGCCTATGGTTGCGGAGATGGCGTTGGGCATGGCGCTGGCTGCAAGCCGCCAGATCGTCGCAGGACACGTTGGATTTCTGGATGGCAGCGAGCGCTATCTGCATGAAGGCAACCTTGACACCTTCACGTTGTATGACAAACCTGTAGGATTAATCGGCTTTGGCGGCCTGGCGCGTGCGCTGCGTCCCTTGCTAGCACCCTTCCGCTGCTCGATTCAGGTCTATGACCCGTGGGTAGCGCCGACTTATTTGCGCGATCAAGGGGTGATGCCGTTAAGCCTGGAGGAGTTACTGGTGACCTCGCGCGTGATCTTTGTCCTGGCGATCCCATCCGTTGAGAACAAGAGTTTGCTCGACCGTGAGTTGCTCAAGCTGATCCGCGCGGATGCTGTCTTGGTTTTGATGAGCCGCGCCCATGTGGTGGACTTTGATGCGCTGACGGAGATGCTCTATGCCGGACGCTTTCGCGCCGCCATTGATGTCTTCCCCGAAGAGCCGCTCCCCCCAGATCATCCCATCCGCCACGCACCCGGCGTCGTGCTTTCAGCCCATCGCGCGGGTTCGGTCGGCCCAGAGCTGCGCCGCATCGGTCATCTTGTCGTCAACGATCTCGAAGCCATGTTGGCAGGGCTGCCCCCGCTCGAAATGCAAGGGGCCCAACCGGAGATCGTGCGGCGGCTGCCGTAAATCAGGTCACGTTGAACTGATCTTCGCTGCTATTGAGAGCAGTCACACAAGGATGCTCGTGAAGGTACAGGAGTTCCTCCAACAGCATCTTGCGGCGCAAACGCATGAAGCCGCCTAGGGGGTAAATTGTGCCGTTTGCCCCTCGTATCGTGCCAAACGAAAGAGGAGAGCAAACGGCACAATTTACAGAAATCCTATGAGGGAAATTGGGGATTATGCATGCTCGTAGGCTCGCTTCAAGGTTGCTGTATCGATCTTGTTCATCTGAAGCATGGCGTCCATCGCGCGTTTGGCTTTTTCAGGGTCCCTGTCGCCGAGCATTTCACCCAACACAGTGGGAATGATCTGCCAGGAGAGACCATATTTGTCCTTGAGCCAGCCGCACCTACCTTCTTCTCCACCTGCGGTAAGCTTGGCCCACAACTCGTCAACTTCTTGCTGCGTCTCGCAGTTCACGAAGAATGAGATGGCTTCTGTGAATTTGAATTGTGGCCCAGCGTTTAGCGCCATAAACTCTTGTCCATCCAGCTCGAACGCCACGGAGATGACAGGCCCACCCTCGCCAGCTCGGTTAACGCTCAAGACCTTCGAGTTCTTGAAAATGGAGAGATAGAAATTCATCGCCTCTTCCGCTTGGTTATCGAACCATAGGAATGGAGTGATCTTTTGCATGTAGCCTCCTCATAACAAAACAGGTGACGGGTTATAAAGTTAGAACATCTGTATTATAAGGCCACAGCAGGCGGCTGTCTTGTATAAAATGGCAGTCATCCAGAGTTTCTAGATGGCGCGCACGCGCAGCCCCAAATAGGGCTTGCTGGGGAGCTTTACCAGCGCCTCGCCGGAAACCGTCTCTCCCAACGGCGTAAGCGTCATATGCCAGGTGTCAATGATCTCGACTGTGTAATGACGATCCGAGGGGAGCTTGAGCGTGTACTCTCCCGGCTGGCGCACGCCAAAATAGTAGAGATAAAAGTCAGTGCCCTTCGCTGTGCCAAAACGGTCTACCGGCTCCAGCCCCTGTGGTGGAGAATCCTCCAGGATGCGGCGCAAGAAGGCAATGCGCGCAGGGCTTTTGCCATGCAGCACGCCGCCCTTTGCCCACCAGAGTATATCCTCTTGGTGCAGATAGGTTTCGCCATGACCGACATAGCCGCCACCGATCACCGTACCTAGCCAAAAGCGGTGTACCATCTCCTGCGCCGAGATATTGCCCCAGGCGCGCTCCACATTCCCTTCATAACAACATTCGTCCACCACGACCGGCTTTTGATAGGTGGTGCGCCATTCACGCACCCGCTCCAAGTCGGAATGTTGAACGCTGGCGTGCGTCACCCACGGCTTGTTGTGGTCATAAAAGGGGCGGCAGTTGTGGATGGAACGCAGATGCTGATAGGGGTCGCTCTCTTGGACGACGCGGAAGAAGCGATCCCAATCGCTCATCTCCTTATTTTTCATCAGGTCATACTCATTTGCCATCGACCACCAGATATTGCGATAGGCGGCCAGACGCGCCACCAGATAGCGCAAATAGCGGTCATCGCTCTCCGCATCCATCGTGGCAAAGCCCCAACGGTCATACGGGTGAAAAAGGATCAGGTCGGCCTCAATGCCTAGCGCTTGCAGATCGCCCACCCGCTGCTCTAGGTGGCGGAAGTAGGCGGGGTTGAAGCGCGTTGTCTCCCAGCCCTCCGCGCGTGAACCCTCAAAAGGATAGGAGGGCGGCTCATTTTCATTATAGAGATAATGCTTGGGAAAAACGCACATACGCATTTTGTTGAAGGGTGCGGTCTTGAGCGTTGCCAATGTCTGCTCTTCCAGTTCGTCCCCCTGATGATTCCAGACATAACAGGTAGTACCGATCTGGTGATAGGGCGTGCCGTCTGCATAGGCAAAATGATAGGTACTGTGTACCGATATAGGGCCGTGGTTCTCTGGGCCGGGGGCGACGACCGTAAACTCGCCGGCAGCACCTTCGAGTTCGGGCCGGTTGCTGTGTGTCACATAGCGCCACGCCCCTTCTACATCGGGCATGAAACGCACGCGATAGACCCCCTCGCCATCATAAAAGCCATCCACCGCAATGGTGCGATGCCCCTGGCTAAAGTGCGCGCTAAACTTTACATCAAGAAAGGGATTGTCCTCTGTAGGGCCATCCAAGCTCAATTCAAAGATCCCCCAACGCTCAACTTGCTGGGGCCTGTTTTGTGGAGACATGAGGCTTTTCCTGTTTTAAGAATACACTTGCATCGGTTTGTTTCCAGAGAATTGCATACCCGCTACACATATACCCTGCTTTATACCTTGACTGCAAACCACGATAGATACTCCTATACCCTCCTTTACGCAACAATGGTGCAGCAGAACAGTGGACTGTGAACCATTGTTGATGGATAAACCACAACACATTTGTAAAGGAGCTGAGGGAAATGGAAGCTAATGACCATGTGGGAAACCGGATTGTAAGTCTTCGCCCCAGCAAGTGGGCCGCAGGTACGATGGCGATGCTATTAAGCGCCACACTCCTATTATCGGCGTGTGCCGGCGGCACAGGGGCGCCCGTTGCCGAACCGGCAGGAACAAACACGCCGTCAACCAGTGATGCGGTAGCGACTCCAGCAGAGACCGATACACCAGAAGTCTCTGATACCGAAGGCATTACCGATACTGAAGGTACAGGCGACAGCGACACGATGACTGACACCGAAGGTGCGGGCGACAGTGACACGATGACCGATACCGAAGGTGCAGGCGACAGCGACACGATGACCGACACCGAAGATATGGGTGAGGGTGAAGGCATCACCGGTACTGACGAAATGACCGGTACAGAAGAACTCACTGATACCGATACAACGACGAACTAGCCTGCAAAGTTAGGTTGAACAGCTAGTTCCACAAGAAGTTGCGTACTTTTCACAGGTGGCTGTCAGTTCCACAAGACGCACGCTTTGGAGTTGCGCTTGGGAACCCTGATAGCCACCTCTATATTCTAGTCAATTCATCCAGGATACCTCAATACCTAGAGAATTGATCATAAAAAAGGAGTAAGTAATGATGGAAGCAGATCAACGCCCTGCAAGCAAGCCCGTTGCGACAACTGGTTCAAGATTCTGGACGATGAGCGCCACAACAGTCGTTTTGAGCGCATCGCTGATCCTGGCCGCGTGTGGCGGCGGTGACAACACGACAGCCCCACCCGCAAGTGATGCGGCCATTGCTACGCCTGCGGTAGAAGCCACAGCGGCTGAGGCAGAGGCCACGGCTGCCCCGGAGGCGACAGAGGCTGACGCAACCTCCGAGGTTGTTGATACCGAAACAGAGGTGATCACCGACACAAATGTCACAACCGAAACCGAGGTCACGACCGAGACGAATGTGGTCACAGACGTTGGCGTCACCACGGTGACAACCGATACAGTGGTGACGACAGAGACAGCAGAGGATACGGAGACAGAAACTCTGACTGACACTGAAGTCATGACCGACACGGAAAGCGATACGGAAAGCGCGACTGCCACCGAAGACGTGACCGGGACAGAAGACGTGACCGGGACAGAAGGCGTGACCGGGACAGAAGGCGTGACCGGGACGCAAGGCACAACGGAAACCGGGTCAACTGGAACCGCCGCCGCCGCCGGAGCAGCCGCCGCCACCGGTGCGACCAGTTCGGACGCAGCCAGGATGGGTGTGAGTGGCGTGGAAGGCAATCAATATGTACGCGCCAGCACCCTGTTGGACTATGACTTTGAGAACAAGGATGGTGAAGTCTATGGCGACCTTGAGGATCTACTGATTGATCTATCCACGGGACGAGTCCTTTTTGCCGCCATCGAATACGGCGGCATCCTTGACCTGGGCGATAAGGATATCGTGGTTCCGCTGAACGCCTTTACCGTTGGCCCAGAGGGAGAATTGGTACTCAACATCGATGAGACTGCTCTCGAAAACTATCCCGATGTCGGAAACGACTGGCCTGACTTGAATGACCCGGCGTGGGACGATGACGTCAACAACTTCTGGAATGAGACCGGGATCACGGGCAGTACGGACTTTTCGGAAGCAACCACCAGCGTGGCACGCGCATCCGAACTGATGGGCCATCGTATCGCCGATTTGGGTGCCGGAGCGGGTTCCGTGTTGGATATTCTGGTGAATTTGGGTACTGGTCGGGCCTCCTATTTCATCGTGGACTATGGTGAAGGGTTGGACACCGATCCCTACATCATTCCGGTATCAGCCTTTAATGCGGCTACTTGGCAAGAAGAACTCTCCTATGGCCCAGACTTTACGCCCGACATGCTTGACAATGCACCTCGCTTCGATCAAGATGCATATCCAGACGGGACACCGCTGGACAATGACTTCGGGGATAATATCGAGTCGTTCTGGAATAACCTGGGTTTTCGCAACGACCTCAACAACGATGGCGAAATTGACTAACGCTCGTTTCAACATCTGCGGAGCAGCGGTAAGTACACTATAAACTAAGTATCTTGGTATTCACCCTCCCGGAAGCTGCGGAGCCCTCTGGGCCGCTTCCGGGAGGGTTGTCGCGACAGGTTATGTCTCAACTGCCAAATGGCTCACATCGGGCTCGACTCTAATACGCCATCGCTCCACTTGTCATTGGCACACGCCGGACAGAGCAGGAGTCGATCACCTTCCGCATAATCGTGGCGCTGCCCACAGTTCAAACAGACATAAGTACCGGCTTTGGGAACGACATCCGGCACCGCATAGCTCGCAGGGGGACGCACATCCCAGGGAGGTATAATTGCAAGGCCCGGACGCACCTGCTCATCACGATAGCGCACCACACTGATCACGCCCGATTGTTCGACACAAGCATATTTCACCTGGCCTAGCTGCTCTACGCCTTCGCGACGCAATTCACCGAACAATTCTTCGAGCGCCACAGTCTCGCGCTTCATCCCTTCCAGATCCAACCGCCCGTCAATCACAACGGTATAGGGTTTCCCCTCCAACTGGCGGGCAATGTGCATACTACGCTGCCCGGCAATCGAGACCACCTGCTCCAGCCCTACAATCACCGTGATGACCAGAAGCGCGGCAAGCAGCGGCACATCAGGATAGAACATCGGGTCGCCCACCGCAGACCCCAAGGCAATCACAATCAGAAACTCAAAGGGCGTTAACTGCTGTGCTGTGCGCTTGCCCATGACGCGCACCATGATAAAGGTATAGACATACATGATGCTCGAACGCAGCGCGATCTCCAGCGCAAAGCCCCAGGAGAGATCGCCCACGAACATGCGCTGCAAGTCAAAGGTTTCCATAGCAAAAGTTTCCTGCACAAAGTTGCCGGTTGCGCTGCTCATCCAGCAACGGCGGGTTGATTAATCCGTAAGCGTGGCGTCTTCGGGTGTCCAGTTGACGTTGATGGCATGAGCAGCGGGAAGCACAGCGCGTCCCCGCTGTGTGGCAAAGACCTTGATAAACTCGGCTCCATACAGGACAATTTGGGCTGAATAATAGATCCACACCAGCAGCGCAACCAATGCCCCGCCTGCGCCAAAGGTTCGCGTCAGCGCGCTATTGCCCAAATAGAGGCCGATGCCCCACTTGCCCAGGTTAAAAAGCAGCGCCGTCACCGCTGCGCCTACCCAAATGTCATGCCAACGAATCGTGACATCCGGCATGATCTTGAAGAGCAGGGCAAAGAGCAACATCGTCACCGTGAAGGAGAGCACGACATTGCCAACATTGAAAATCAGGTGAAGTTCGGGCATCACTGCGCGCAACCAGCCATCAATCAGCACGAGCCAGGTACTCAGCACTACAAAGAGCGTTAGCATAAAGCCGACCACCAGGAGCATCGCAAACGCAAAGACACGCCTGCGTAGAAAGTTGAGCATCCCCAGATGGGGTTTGGCGCGCACGCCCCAGATGAAATTGAGCGCGCTCTGGAGTTGTGCAAAGACACCCGATGCGCCAAATAAGAGCGTTGCCAACCCCACACTTGTGGCGAATAGGCTGTTGTTCCAATCGGTTCTGTTTTCCAACATCTGCCGTACCAGCCCTGCGCCATCTGACCCAAGCAGAAGTTCAACCTGATGCGCTATTTCCGTTTCGACACGCTTTTGGTCAATGATTAAGCCCACCAGCCCGACGACGATGATCAAGGAGGGGGCTAGCGAAAAGAGGGTGTAATAGGACAGGGCCGCGGCCAAGCGCTGCGCCTTGTCTTCACTCCAATGCCTGAAGGCTTCTTTGAAGATACCAAAGTACTTGTGTGTCCGACCTGCCACGATGCCTGCTCCCGGCTTTGCCAAATCCGACCATCCCCACGCAGCAACTTCGATTTCCACAGATTATAACCTGTCTCTGAACACTCATCGAAATTGCCTCTTGCAATCCTAGAACATATGTGCTAAATTGGCGGGTAGAGGCGAGCCGGCCCGTCCTCGTCAACCGTCATGGATCTGCAAGTGCAACTGTGTGCACACCTGCACGCCGCCCCCGGCGACTTGGTGGGCTGGCTGCACACCCTAGCTAATACCTACGCAGTTGAGTTGTCGTGGCCCGAAACCCTGATCGTGGGGCCACACACCTTTACCGCAGAAGCACCGTCGGCGTATGAAACGCTGGCGCTTTACGTAGTGGACAGCCGCAAGGCGCATGATATCCCTGCGCGTGAGGTTGCGTTGGCGCTTACCTATTTGCCTCTCCGCCAACCTGGGATCGGCCTGGATCTCCGGGTATGGCCCCTCTTTCCGGCGACGCTGGAGACACTGACCTATCGGTTTTTCACCCACTTTACCCAAGCCAACCCAGTGTTATCCAGCGTCGCCGCCCTCCATCTCGCATCAGGAGCGCCGCCGCTCGCCTGCAATCTTTGGTTGCTCGAACAACTCGGTAGCCCTCGCTTTGCCAATGCTGAGTCCGCCAAACAACTCTATCCCGCCTGGCTGGAACAATATCGCGCACTCAAAGGAGCCTATCCCGCCGACCCGCGGCGCGGTTTCCGCGCATTGCTCACTCGCTACCGGCAGAGCCGCGCGCAGGACGAATAGCCTAGCACGCTTTTGTGATACAATCTGATCAAGTCCATTACGCGTCTTTCCATGCCGCCACGTAAGATTTGTGATCTTCTTTCTGCGTCTTTCTGTGTCTTTCTGCGTCCTTGTCTCCGCGACTGACCAACAGGAGCTATCCATGAGCAGCCTTGTCCACCGTCAGCCTCACGCACAGCGCGTGCAAGGCCCAAGTTTCACAAGCACGCCGGATCGTCTGATTGGGGGAGTGCGTTTTGAGTGGGCCATGAGCCTGCTGGGTCTGATCTTCTTGGGTGGGCTTTATCTCGATGGCTGGGCACACAACCATGACAAGACAGACCAATCCTTCTTCACGATCTGTCATGCCTTCTTTTACAGCGGCTTCTTGCTGATTGTTCTCCTCCTGGTGACCACGCTCTGGATCAATCACCGCCGAGGGATAGCCTGGAATCAAGCGCTGCCCGCAGGCTATTCCCTCTCCATGTTTGGGGTGCTGCTCTTTGCCGTGGGGGGCGTGGGCGATATGCTCTGGCATGAACTCTTTGGCGTCGAAGCGGACTTTGACGCACTCTTTAGCCCCAGCCATCTTGTCTTGGCGTTGGGCATGGCGCTGATCAACACAGGGCCACTGCGCGCCGCCTGGGCGCGTCCGGGCAAGCGGCTATCCTGGACGGATGGTGGGCCTGCGCTGCTCTCGCTCACCACGTTAGTGTCAGGACTCAGCTTTCTGCTAATGGCCTCGCACCCGCTGGTCAGCACGATTGCGGGGGCCGCTCATGACGATGGCTCACGCTTCGTAGAAATCGCCGGTGTCTCCGGCGTCTTGCTGACGACCCTGTTCACTATGGGGCCGATCCTCCTGGCAATACGGCGCTGGCGGCTGCCCGCGGGCAGTTTGATTCTGATCCTGGGCATCGACACTTTCGCTATGGCGATTGTCAACTGGCACCATGACTACACGCTCTGGTTGATGCTGGCTATGTTCGTGGCTGTGTTGCTCGTAGAGGTTGTGCGGCTGCGCCTGGAGCCGCTGATGGAGAAGAAAAATGCGCTGCGCGTTTTTGCGGCGCTGGCACCTTTTCTGCTGATGGGGAGCTACTTCATTGCCCTGCTTTTCACCGAAGGCACCCACTGGAGCATCCACCTGTGGACGGGAACCATCGTGGAAGCGAGCCTTGCTGGTTGGCTACTCAGCTATTTAGTCGTACCGCCCGCGGTTCCGGCGGAAGTTACACAATAGTTATCTATTACCATATCACCTCAAATTTTTGCTAGGAGCATGAAGTATGCAGGTATTAGTCACGGGTAGCCGTGGTCGCATTGGGTCTGTCATTACGAAGCAGTTGCAGGCCGCGGGACACACCGTTGTGGAGTACGACAAGGTATTGGGGAAAGATATGCTCGATGGTGCGGCTGTGCGCGCTGCCGCGCAAGGCTGCGATGCCATCATCCATCTTGCATCGCTTTTGGGGGCGCGCACAGACGACCCCGACGAAACCATGTCGGTGGGGCTGCAAGGGACATGGCATGTGCTGATGGCGGCGAAGGAAGCCGGCTGCAAGCGCGTCGTCTACTTTAGCAGCGTCAACGCACTGGGAATCTTCATGGGCCAACATGCCCCCGACTATTTCCCGATTGACGACGACCATCCCGCGCGCCCGCGCAGCACCTATGGCATGATGAAACGCCTGGCCGAACAGATGTGTGAATACTTCACCTTCAACACAGGCATCACCACCATCTGCCTGCGTCCACCCGGCGTTGCACTGCCCGACCGTTACCCTGCCATCCGCAAGCGTTGGGCAGAAAATCCAGATTCAGAGTGGAAGAATTCGTGGGAGTATGGCGCTTTGTGCCATGTGGAGGATGTCGCAGCCGCGGCGGTTCTTGGCCTCACCTGTCCCGATCCTGGTCATGTGACGCTGCTGCTCTGTGCGGACGACATCGCTTCCAACACGCCCAGTCGCGAGATGGCGGCGAAAGTTCATCCCGATGTACCGTGGCGCGGTGGCGCAGAGTACGAGGCCGATCCCTTCAAGGCGCTGGTGGACAACAGCAAGGCCAAACAGGTGCTAGGCTGGCAGCCCCAACACACCTTCCGCGAAACTGCCACGGCATAGACCCGACCCGCACCGCCGGACGGTAAACGGGAGCCCCCTGGGCGCGGCTATGAGCGACGCCCCCTGAACGGGGCTTGGCAAGCCGCGGCTGAAGCCCCGTTCAGGGGGCGTTGTCCTGTAGCCCTGCGGCTTTAGCCCTGGGCGGCCTCTGATGCACCACTAAGACCACCCTCCCGGAAGCTTGGAGCTTCCGGGAGGGTTTGTAGTACACGTAAGGCTACAAGTCCAGCGGGGAGCTTAGACAAGCACAAAGTCAAACAGTGCGTTCATACCCGCATCTGCGTCACCGGCTGCTTCACTCACTGCCACCACCAACGAGGGATGGAAAATACCATCGAGGGCGTTAGCAGGCTCATCCGGGAAGTAGAGCTGCGTGGTCAATACAGGCTGGTTGGGGGCTTGCACCTTGACATGGATATGGCGTGTCCGCCCGGTGTAAAGTCCAGGGACAATCGTCGTCAATTGATAGCGCCCTTGCTCATCGGTGAATTGGTGACCGCGCAGCCGGTAGCCTGCATTGTCATAGACCCCAGCATCATCACAGTGCCAGAAGTCTACCAGCGCACGCGCAACCGGCGTGCAATCTGTCTTCAGCACAAAGCCACTGAGCAATAGATTTCTCCCGGTAATCCCAGGCTCCAACAAGGAGGTACGCTCCGGCGTGTTGGGGGTGTAATAGGGGCCTTCGGTTTGGGCAAGGGTCGGCTCATCATCGTCGTCACCACAGGCCGGTGTCGGCTCCAAAACCGCAGCGAGATCCGGCGTATCCGCAGAGGCGGCTTCTTCTGCCGGAGTGGGGGCACTGGCAGGCGTGTCGTTGGGCGCAGGTGCGGGCTCAACGGTTGCAGGTGTAGCCGCGGGGGCAATACAGCTTGCCAACATAGCACCTGCCGGTAATGTGAGGGCAGCGCGCAAAAACGCGCGCCGCGAAGTAAAGTGTGATATACGGCTATCTGCCATTCTTAGTATTCTCCCTCCTGCCTGCCAATCTTGCCATAGATACGCTGGGCAGTGCCGCCAAAAAGCAACGCCTGTTCGACGGCGGGCAGTGTGGAGAAATGCTCCTGGGGCCAGCGCAGCGCGTTGGCATATCCCTCGCGCCCGCTGACCGGCGGGAAATCGCTCCCCCATAACATCCGCTCTGCACCAAAGGCTGCATAGGCCAGGTCAAACAGCTCCAGATATGCACGATCAAACGGAAAGGGCTGGGGGAAAGGTTCCAGCCGCGGGCAGATTTCGCCCAGGCCATGAAATTTGATTGCTACATTGGGATAACGCGCCAAAGCAAAGACCTGACGGCGCAGCGCATAGGGAGCCGTTTCGCCATCGGGCAGATTCACCGACCCCAAATGCTCGATGATAAAGGTCGCGTTGGGCAATGACTCAACAATCTGCGCAAAGGCCGGATCGAGAAAACGTTCCACATTTCCAGCACAGCTAATCGGCAGGCCCAATGCCGCGGCCTGCCCCCAAATCAACAGTGGATCATCGCCGGGGGAACGATCCGTGGGACGCAGGCGTATTCCATGTGCGCCTTGCTCTGCCAGGGCCTTTAACTGGGCGACTGCCTGGGGATGGCTTGCATCTACCAAGACCACGGCATACAGCCGGTCTGAATAGGAGCGTGCACATTCAAGGATATAGTCATTATTGAACTGCCCTCCCTGCTGCACAAGAACTGCCTGATCCACGCCATTGGCGTCAAGATGATAGAGCAGCGTGTCAACAGGCTCATACCAGTTGTTGGCGACATGAACATGACTATCAACCAGCGGAAACGTGGCGCTCATAACGGCTCCTAAACGGTAGGTGTTGTATGCTTGCGTGCGATTGTAACGCGCGAGTGCATGACTCTGCAAGGATCATAAGCTCATCCTCCCGGCAAATACATTTCACAACATCATGCGCTCCCAAAGGACAAGAGATCACTGTGATGCAAATTTGGCAAATAGAGCGTGATGTATTGAGATGAGAACGAAATCAAAACGATGTAGAAAGAACATGAATGATGACATACACCATACATCGCCGGCGCAATCGCCTGGCGTCCCTGGCTCTGACTCTCTTTGTTGTGACCCTGCTCGCGTTGGGCTTTGCGCTCCTGTGGGACATTCCAGCCGCCCAGGCACAGGAGAGCTCGCAATGGGCACACCCCTTAGCCAGTGATCAAAATGTCGAGGTCACAGCCATGAGTTTGAGCGCCAGTGGCGAAGTCTTTGTGGCGGGTGGTCTGCGCGGCACCGTTGACTTTGACCCAGGCCCCGGCGAGCATCTGCTCTCAGGTGGCCCCGATGATGTGAGTTATATCGCCAAATATGGCCCGGCGGGCAACCTTGTCTGGACATACCGGCTGGCAGGCAACGGCGACGTTAAAATCAATGACATTGTTGTCGACTCAATGGTTCAAATCGGTGTGGTCGGCAGCTTTGAAGGCGAAGCAGATTTGGACCCAGGCCCAGGCGTCTTTCGGGCAGTGAGCAAAGGCGACCATGATATCTTCTTGCTGCGCCTCTTGCCCGATGGCACGCTGCAATGGGGCTGGACAGCGGGCGATGAGAATGAAGACACTGGCATTGCCGTGACAACGGATTCCCGTTCCGGTCTCTATATCACAGGCAAATTCGAGGGCAAAATCATTTTTCAATCGGAGCTATCCGAGACGCCCTCCTTTGAACACAGCAGCGTTGGAGGAACGGATGTCTTTATGGCCCGCTTCAACAATGCGGGTTATCTCACCCTTGTACGTGTCCTGGGAGGCGACGAAGATGACGAGCCCACGGACATTGCCCTGGACGCTGCGGAACATATTTATCTGGTAGGAACCTTTGCCGGTGAAGCGGACCTTGACCCGACCTGGACTTCCTTTGAAGTGCGGAGCTATGGCAGGACAGACATCTTTGTCACGATCTTAACGCCCGCCGGCGCGTGGAGGACATCAACCCATTTGGGGGGCGCAGGAACAGACAGAAACGCGCATCTCTTGGTCGAGCCGGATGGTTCCTTCTATGTCAGCGGCGAATTTGAAGGCAGCGCCGATTTTGACCGGCTTGGTGATGGCGGGGTCATCGAAAGTCGCGGGCAGCACGACATCTTCCTCACCCGCTATGGCCCGGCCCCAGGGCGGGAATTCCACTGGGCATTTGGCATCGGTGGCGAACAGAGCGAGACACTGGGCGGCATTGCCCAGGACTCATTTGGCAGTCTCTATCTGCTGGGTACCTTTGCCGGCATGATGGACGTTGAACCAGGCGACACCGCCACCGAGCTGATCAGCAGTGGCGCGGCGGATATCTTCCTTGCCAAATATACGCAGCAGGGGCAGTTGTACCAAGCGCAGGGCATGGTCAACCCACTAGACGATGTTGCACGCGCCATAGCCATTGATTCCTACAGCAACGTCCTGATCGCTGGTGAGTTTCGCGGGTCAATTGATCTAGGCAGCGGCTTGAGCGTAAATACAGGCCAACCGGACGAAGTCTACAGCGGCTTTGTGGCGCGCTATGCCCGCGATACCTGGACGCCCCTACCGGAGCGCGCCTACCTGCCAGGAGTCATCTCCAGCATAGCGGCAGAGTAACAGAGAAGGCGGGAATTAGCTCGCCCGGAGACGCTGAGGCGCAGAGGAGGAAGAAGATTTCTCTGCGCCTCTGGGCGAGAAATCTTCTTAAATAAGCTGGACAACCAGCGATTGCTCGGAAGGATCATTCGCAAGCGCATCCTCCTGATAGAAACGGAGGGTGCGCTTCTCCTCTGCTTCTCTATCTCCAGTTGCTTCCCCATCTCCAGCTTCTTCCCCTGGAGC
The DNA here is from genome assembly GCA_020846635.1 of Caldilineaceae bacterium. GTDB lineage: Bacteria > Chloroflexota > Anaerolineae > Caldilineales > Caldilineaceae > QEUY01. The sequence goes on along the minus strand of JADLDO010000028.1, from coordinate 733,170 downwards.
CTCAACCACGCGCAAAATCAGATGATCCACAGGCAGCGATTCCTCCAGCGCAAAGAGCAGCGCAAAACGGCGCGGCATCCGCAGATGCACAAAGAAACGCACGACAGCCGGATCGGCAAGGGCAGTGCGTAACTTCTGCGCGGCATCAGGATTCGGTCTAGCCACATCACCCAACCAGGCAGGCCACAGATCAACAATAAGACGCAACTCCCCATTCTCGCAGGTCAACTGGCACGCCTGCAATTGATACTCGTGGATTTCCCCACGCGCCAACCAGGTCACCAACTCCTCCATCTGCACGCGGCTGCGCTCGCCATGCAGGGGATCGCGCTCGCCAGGGATGGCATGGGCAAGCGAGGGAATCTCCTGTCCTTCCTCGCTCGTCACCTGAAGCCCCGTCCAATGACGGGGCAGTTCCATCGTGCCTTGATAAAGACCGCGTGGCAATCGTCTATCAGGGGCAGCCACCAACAGCCGCGGCTCGCCCGCTCTATGCAAAGGCGTGCGATAATAGACACGGCAGAGATCGCGCAAAATCGGTGTCAAAATCGCCTGTGCTTCATGCAAGCGCGCCATCGCCCAATCGGTCGCATCACCAGGCCCGCAAAAGGCAGGATCAACGTCGGTCCACACGGCAGGCAGTTGTGCGTGCAGCCACGCTGCATAATGCGCCAACGGATAGGGAATCTGCCCCGGCGCGACCTCCAGCGCAGACAGCCAATCCAGTTGGCGTTGTAGCTCATCTGCCCTTTCCTGCACCGCGCTTTGCTCTGCCAATGCAGCCCGGATCGGCGCACTCTCCACAGGCTGATTGCTCACCCAAATGGGCGATGAGACGGCCCAGGCCAACCCGCGTTTGACCAACAGCCAATGGGGCCCGTTGTATGACAGGCGATAGTGCCCGCTGCTTCTCTCTCCAGCTTGTTGGGCAGCAGCGCGAAAGTAGGCCACAGGCCGGTCAGCTACATAGACGGTCACCTCGGCTTCGCTCGGCACTTCCCACCAAATGGTATCTACCGCACCATCAACCAGGGTATCACCCGGCTTGCAGCCGTTTTCTGTCCAGACACGGATGGGCATTTCTCCCATGGCGGCGAAGGTATGCCCCTGCTTTAACGCGTCCTGCACCACCTCCCACTGAAGCGGCGCGTCATCCTCTGCCAAGACCCCTGTCCACGCCCGCCCAAAGACCTTGCGCTGGTGACAATCGGATTGCCCAATGGCCGCGATCTTGTGGTTGAGCAGCAAGTAGCGTTGGTAGGTTGCCAAGCCGTTGCATGGGCTCCCCGCATAGACCGAATAGGCATCCTGCCCGCCATTGATCACCTCGACACCCTGAACCCCCACAGGCAAGGGCAAGCGCCATGCACAAATGTTGTTGTCGGGATGAGCCAAAATGCGGGTATTGGCGGGTGACCACATCTGGCGATCACACGCGGCAATACTTTCGGCGTCAAACTCCTGTTTGCCCAGGACACAGAGATGGCCTGTCATCCAGGTGGCTTCATAGCCGGTGGTCAGCAGCAATTCGGACGGGGCCAGGTGCGCCATTTCGGCGCGCACCTCCGCCTGCAATGCCGCCCAGGATGGCTGCGTCAGATTGTGGTGGTGGTCACAAAAACCCAGCGCATCATAGCCAAAGCGGCGCGCCAGTGTGACATACTCCGCCGGTGTCATACGGTCGCGGTTGTCGGAATGGTGGGTGTGCAAATGAAAATCGGTTTTGAGGATACGCGTCATGATCGCCTGCTTCATCAAACTTGTCGTACGTGTCGCTTATTATACCGAATCCGCTCGAATTCACTCCATCACCCTCTCTTTCACCCCGCGCGGGTGATCACAACTCACCCGCTTGCCCTGTAGATTGTCTAGCAGCGGCGAGGGCCATGATTGGCAAAACGCAGCACGCAGGCCCACCAGCGAGGCAGAGCTATTCAGGTGGCCTCTCTCGCCACAATTCTAACGATCATCTGGAGGAGATAGAACGAATATGACTGTGATTGACACCCTTACCCCACAACCCGTTGAGCAACAACTATCCGGCTTCGTGCGATCTGCGCGGGGGCTCTACTACGCCTGGACCGTCCTGTTCATTGCCGGTGTGGTCCTACAAGTTTTCTTTGCGGGCGCGTCCCTGCTGGTGAATTCTGCCTATTTGGAATACCACCGCGTCTTCGCCCACATCCTGGAGCTATTTGCCATGCTCCTGCCGCTGCTCGCCCTTGTTGCCCGACAGCCGTGGCGGATCACGCTCTTGAGCCTGCTGCCATTTGTCCTGATCGCCATGCAGTATGTCTTTCTCTGGGCGCTGACCGGGATGGGGCTCCCGCTGTGGACGCGGGGTCTGCACGCCGTCAACGCGCTCGTCATCTACTGGGTCATGCTGCGCCTCTCTCGATCTGCTTGGCAACTCTGGCGCGCACCTACTCGCTAAGGTTTGAAGCCTTGCGCTCGTACCGTTCAAATTCTAAAAGACTCTAAACAGAGAAAAAGAAGGGAAATCACAAAATGCAGTTCATCTACCAACACAGTATACAGCTTATTACCCTCCTGGTCTTGAGTATCGCACTTGTCGCTTGTGGAGAGGGAGATCAAGAAGCGCGAAATCGCAATGGAGCCGAGGCTCCCGCCGGTGCGCCACAAGCGGTAGGAGCGGCCAATACAGCGGGGACGCCGGTCAATGTTGTGGCAAAGGATTTTGAATTTCTCCTTGACACCAACAGCGCAGAGGCAGGCGCGGTCACCTTCATTGTCACCAACGAAGGTTCGATGCCCCACGACTTCGCGATCACCATCGACGGGAAACGCGAGAAGACCCCGATGATCCAGCCAGGGGCATCCGCATCCCTCACCGTTGACCTGCAACCCGGCACATACGACTACATCTGCACTGTGCCAGGACACGACATCCTCGGCATGAAGGGAACCTTTACGGTGAATTAGTCGCCCACACCACCCTCCCTGAAGCTTCTGAGCTTCAGGGAGGGTTTTCGTCGGCAGGGTTTTCCATAAGCACATTCGCAAAAAGGAGAAGCGCCATGACCATCGCCATCACAGCCATTGTTCAATGGATTCATATCGCCGCCGGTCTGATCTGGATCGGCTCCAACATTTATCAGGATTATGTCATCTGGCCCGCGCTGCTGACCCGTCCCGCGGCGGAGGCGCGGGCGACCTACGAATCCACCGCCAAATTCGCCGCTCCACTGATGATGATCGCGGGCATGGTGGTCATGCTGATGGGGATTATCCGCGGGACATTCCTGGGGCCAATCAAGTCGTTTGGCTACCTGGTGACGACCCCCTACGGCATTACCTGGCTGGTTGCCCTGTTTGTGATGATCTTCATCACTGCCTGGGGTGGGCGCTTCCGCAGTGGCCTAGACGCCGCTGTTTGGAATGGCGATCAGTTCCACCCCACAGCCATGCAAACCATTCGCAGTCACACGCTCGTCTCCAACATCGCCTTTGCAGTGATCCTCGCCTGCATGGTGCTAATGCGCTTCGGGCTGTAGGGCATCCTGTATACTTGGGGCTTTCCCTGTTTGGTCAGCAGAGGTTGACAATAAAGACTGGCAGGTGTACCATACTATCCATGCGGTTCGTGTGATTCGTGTGGTTCGCAGGGAAGAGAGCAATCAAGATGAGTACCATAATGGCACAGCCTAAAGTAATGACAGCAGAGGAAGTGCGCCGGGGCCTGGGTGATGTTTTTGATGTAGTCGTGGCTGGACAGGATGTAGTGATTGAGCGGCGTTCCAAACCAGTCGTCGCCATGATTCGCTATGAAGATTATGCTGCGATACAGGAAGAACTAGAAGATCTGCGAGATGCACAACGGGCGAGAGAGGTCCTGGAGGCTATTCGCAGCGGCAAGATGAAAACGGTTCCCTGGGAACAACTGAAAGCCGAGCTTAAAGCCGAAGGGCTTATTGATGACTAACCATCGTGTGCGCGTTGGTGACTATCGGATCATCTACAGCATTCAGGATAACAAACTAATCGTCCTGATCATCGACTTGGGCCATCGACGAGATATTTACCGATAGACTGGACACAAAATCATGTTAACCATCCAAGTCCGCGATATTGTTTCACTTTGGGTGACATAGCCGCAAGGGGCATGCTATACTTCCTCACATGCCTACCACATCACCAACCGAACGAATTGCTGATCTCCATATCCATTCCCATTACTCCCGTGCCACCAGCCGCGACCTCACCTTTGAGCATCTAGCGCGCTGGGCCCAGCTAAAGGGTGTCCAGATTGTCGCTACGGGGGATATTGCCCATCCGGGTTGGCTGGCAGAGATGCACGCTTCGCTGGAACCTGCCGAGGAAGGGCTTTTCCGGCTCAAACCGGAGATCGCCGCGGCGGTGGCAGAGAGCGTGCCCGCAAGCTGCCAGGGGGATGTGCGCTTTATGCTGATGGGCGAGATCAGCAACATCTACAAGCGCCATGATGCCGTACGCAAAGTTCACAACCTCATCTCCGCACCCACCCTAGAAGTGGTGGCACGCATCCAACAGGCGCTTGAACGCATCGGCAACATTCGCTCCGACGGACGCCCGATCCTCGGGCTGGACTCACGCGATCTGCTGGAGATTGTCCTCGAGGTTGACTCCCGCTGTACGCTAATTCCCGCCCACATCTGGACACCCTGGTTCTCGATGCTCGGCTCCAAGTCGGGCTTTGATTCGGTGGAAGAATGCTTTGGCGATCTCACCTCGGAGATCTTTGCCCTGGAGACCGGCCTCTCCTCTGACCCGCCTATGAACTGGCGCGTCTCCAACCTCGACCGCTATACACTGATTTCCAACTCCGATGCCCATTCGCCGCAAAAGTTGGCACGCGAGGCGACGATCCTGCGCTGCGAACCCTCCTATGATGCCATCATGGCCGCGCTACGCACAGGCGATCCTGAACTTTTCGGCGGCACGCTGGAATTCTTTCCCGAAGAGGGGAAATATCATCTTGATGGTCATCGCAAATGTGGTGTCTGTTGGGAACCGCCTACGAGTCTCGCCCATGATTTGCGCTGCCCTGTCTGTGGCAAGCCCGTCACCGTCGGCACCATGCACCGCATCGAAACATTGGCCGACCGCCCGCCGGGCCAACGCCCCGCGCGCACTGCGCCCTTTTTTAGCCTCGTCACCCTGCCCGAAGTGCTGGGCGAGGTGCTGGGCGTAGGGTCAACGTCACGCCGGGTGCAGCAGGAGTACGAAAAGCTCCTGGCGAAGCTAGGCCCAGAACTGGTCATCTTGCGCCATGCGCCGCTTGAGGAGATCGCCGCGGCAGGAGGCAGCCGCATCGCGGAAGCAGTCGGTCGTATGCGCCGCGGGGAGGTCGTCGCCCAGGCGGGCTATGATGGCGAATATGGCACGATCCGTGTCTTTGCGCCCGGTGCAGCAGGGGAGGCAATACCACAGTTAGGGCTTTTTGTTGAAGAAGCAGCAGCCCCCTATTCGCCTGCGCCCAATTTGTTTGACGTAGACCCCGATCCCAGCGATGCACCAGCGCCGGAACAAACGCCGCGCACGCCCGCGGCAGCCGCTCTAGCGCAGACCTTGCCAGATCAGGGGGCGCGCGCCGCGGCATTGCCAGGAGAATGGCTTGATCGCCTCAACGCCGACCAGCGCGCCGCGGCGACCTGTGTCGATGCCCCGTTGGTCATTGTGGCAGGTCCCGGCACAGGCAAGACGCGCACGCTCACCGTCCGCATTGCCCATCTGCTGCGTGCGCGTGACGTTGCGCCCGAAGCGATCCTTGCCATCACCTTTACCAACAAAGCCGCCGAGGAGATGCGCTCGCGCCTGGCGGATTTGGTGGGCGACGAAATCACCCAACGGCTCACTATCAGCACCTTCCATGCTTTTGGCGCGCACCTGCTGCGTACCTGGGGCGAACGGCTTGGGCTAGCCCCCGATTTTGTCATCCTCGACGACGATGACCGCGCCGCGCTTCTGCACCGCGCCCTGCCCGACCTGGGCGAACAGGAGCTGCGGCGCACACTGGATTGGATCAGCCACGCCAAGAACCATCTCATAGACCTTGACACATTCAAGGATGATGACGACCTAGTGGTGCGCTACCACGCCTATCACGAGGCGCTTGCTGCCGCGCAAGCGGTGGATTTTGATGACTTGGTACGCCTGCCTGTACAACTCCTGCTTACGGATGCTGATGTCCGGGACGCGCTGCACGCGCGCTACCGCTGGTTGTCGGTCGATGAATATCAAGATGTCAACACGGCACAATACCGGCTGCTGCGCGCATTGGCCGCGGATGGAGCGAATGTCTGTGTCATCGGCGACCCTGACCAGGCGATCTACAGCTTCCGCGGGGCCAATCCCGCCTATTTCCACTCGTTTGTGCAAGACTTCCCCGGTGCGGTCACGGTGGAACTGCGCCAGAGCTATCGCACGCCACAAGCCTTGCTCGAAGCAGCCGCCCAGGTCATCGCCAACAACCCCGACCGTCCCCAGACAGACGCAGAGGGACGCCGCCTTTGGTCAGCGTTTACGCAGGAGGTTAAGCTGGAGATCTATCCAGCGTCCACCGACCGCGCCGAGGCAGAATACCTGGTGCATACCATCGAACAGGCAGTGGGCGGCACTTCCTATTTCTCGCTCGACTCAGGACGGGTCGCGGGTACGGCAGCGGGGGATCGCTCCTTTGGTGACTTTGCCATCCTCTATCGCCTGGGTGTCCAACGCCGCGCCCTGATTGAAGCCTTCGACCGTTCCGGGATTCCCTACCAAATTGTGGGCGATGCCCTGACCAGCCACCGCCACATCCGCGAATTGTTGGCGCTGCTGCGCTTGCGCGCCCAACCTGCCCATGCCCTGCTGCCCTTGACCACGCTGCTAGGCAATGGCAAGGGTGCGCCAACAGAGGATGTGCTGGCATGGCTTGCGGAGCAGGTGGCTGTACATGGGGTAGAAACTGCGCTGCGCGGCGCGGCGATCTCCGGCTCGTTGAAACCGGCCCAACGGCGCAGAATCGGCGGGCTGCTGGCGCTCGGGACGGATTGGCCCGCGCCAGCGGATGGCACAACACGGCTCGATGAGATCATTCCCCCTCTCTTTGCCGCATGGGCAAGCTGGCAAGGCGAGAAGCCCACGCCCGCACAAAATGAGCGCGTGGCGCAATTGCGGCTGCGCGCCATCCCCTTTGGCACACAAACCAGCGAGTTCCTCGACCAAATGGCGTTGCAGCGCGGGGCCGATGCCTTTGATCCACGCGCCGACCGTGTCGCCATCATGAGCTTGCACGCGGCAAAGGGCCTAGAGTTTCCAGTGGTCTTTATGGTGGGGTGTGAGGAGGGATTGCTCCCCTATCTGCCGCCCAATGAGGAACAGACGGTAGATATTGCCGAGGAACGACGCTTGTTTTATGTGGGCATGACACGCGCGCAGGAGACGCTCACGCTGACCTATGCTGCGCGGCGGCTGCTCTTTGGGCAGATGGTGACGCTGCCTCCCTCGCGCTTTGTGGGCGAGATCGAAGCCGCGCGCAAGGCGATACTTACGCCATCGCAACTGCCGCAGAAGCGCGAAAAGGCAGAAGATTTGCAGTTGAAGTTGTTTTAATATGCGGGGTGACGAAACTCGTAGTGAAGACCTTTTCGAAGATTTGAACCTTGAGAAAGGTTTATACGAAAGCTATTGATTCTCCTGCAAGACAACAAGAAGGCTGCTCACCCTCTTCAAAATGGCAACGAACGGCACCCTCAGCCATCACTTGCAATTCACCCAGCGTATCAGCATAGGTATAGATTGAGTGCCCCACTGCGCAAGCTTCATACCCACCCTCTGGTGACTTCTCAACGACGAAGATGATCTCATCTTGCATCGGTTTGATCTCCATGATGACTATGAGATGATGACAGAGAGAATGTCCTAGCAGTATGCATCAGCAAGGGCATTACGGTCTATGCCCTTCCTCAAGCTGGGCGAGTACGGTCTCTGCGATTGTGCCGAGGGCGGCCATTTGTTCTGGGGTGAGCGCATCTGCTACGTAGCGACGAACCGCTTGTTCGTAATGCGCTCTGGCTTCGGCGGCGAGCTTTCGACCGTCATCCGTGACACGGATGACGGATCCTCGATTGTCTTCGGTACATTCCTCGCGGGTGACAAGCCCGCGCGCTTCCATGCGCCGCAGTTGGTGAGAAAGTCTGCTCTTTTCCCATTCCAGCCCACAGCGCAGGGCAAGCGCCCGCACTGGCTCATCGGCTGATTCAGTAAGGGCAGCCAGGATCTCAAAGTCGGCTTCGGACAATCCACTATTTTGGGAGATTTCTCGGTTAAGCCGCCCGGTCAGGCGGGCGCGCATGCGCTGGTAGCTGGCCCAGGCTGCGGCTTGTGAATCGGAAAGGAAACGCTTTGTCATATCTTTATTATACCCTCAGAATAGTTGACTTGTCAACCAAACGTGATACAATGGTTGATGAATCAACCAAATCCATATTGGACCACGGTTGATCTATCAATCAAAGGAAGAGTGCGATCATGAACTATGGTCACCCATTGAAATTTGGAACATTCATCACGCCGCGCAACAACGCGCCGGAGATGACCGTTGCGCTGGCGAGACGCAGCGAAGAACTCGGCTATGATCTGGTCACGTTTCAAGATCATCCCTACCAACCGGCCTTTCTCGATACCTGGACGCTCCTGTCGTGGGTGGCTGGACAGACCGAGCGCATCCATATCGCCGCCAATGTGCTCAACCTGCCGCTGCGATCACCGGCGGTATTGGCGCGCTCGGCGGCAAGTCTGGATCTCCTTTCGCGAGGACGGTTGGATCTCGCGCTCGGCGCGGGCGCGTTTTGGGATGCGATCGAGGCAAATGGGGGGCGTAGGCTTGCGCCGGGCGAGGCGGTTCAGGCCCTCAGCGAAGCCGTTGACATCATCCGCGGCCTGTGGGACGTGGCTGACGGCACGCCATTGCACTTCGATGGCGACTACTACCAGCTCAACGGGGCGCAACGGGGACCTGTTCCAGCCCACGACATCCCGATCTGGCTGGGGGCCTATAAGCCGCGCATGCTGCGCCTGGTAGGTCGCAAGGCAGATGGCTGGCTGCCCTCGCTCACGTATATGAAACTGGGCGAATTCCAAGTGGGGAATCAGATCATCGACGAGGCCGCGACCGAGACCGGACGCGATCCGCGCGAGATTCGCCGGCTTGTCAACATCTCAGGGCAATTCCTAGAATCGAGCGATGGCTTTCTCAAGGGGCCGAGCCAACAGTGGGTTGACGAACTGCTCCCGCTTGTGGTGGATGATGGCGTCGGTACCTTGATTCTCATGACAGACGACGCAAGGACAATGGAGCAGTTTGCGCGCGAGGTGGCCCCAGCCTTGCGCGAAGCAGTGCAGCGGGAGCTGCCAGGCGCATTTTCTGGAGCCGAGATACGTCGCGCCGCGGTGCGCGCCAAGCGGCATGCGGGGATCGATTACGACCATGTACCCGCATCCCTGGCAGATACGGTGATAGAGCCAGGGGATTCCGGCTATGGCCGCGTCAAATCGACCTACCTGCGCGGCGGATCGCCCGGCATCGTCTTTCTGGTGCAGAACAGAGATGAAGTTGTCGATGCGCTCGCCTTTGCCCGCGCGCATCCGCATCTGCCGCTCTCGATCCGCAGCGGCGGACATGGCATCAGTGGGCGCTCCACCAATGAGGGCGGCATTGTCATCAATCTCTCCAAGATGAACGCGATTGAAGTGCTGGATCAGGCGACCCGTCGTGTGCGTATCGAGCCGGGAGCGCGCTGGATGGACGTTGCTGCCGCGCTGGAGCCGTATGGGTGGGCGCTCAGTTCGGGGGACTACGGTGGCGTGGGGGTCGGTGGGCTTGCCACTGCGGGCGGCATTGGCTGGCTTGCGCGCGAACATGGTCTGACGATTGACCATTTGCGCGCTGTCGAGATGGTGCTTGCGGATGGCTCGGTGGTGCGCGCCAGCGACGACGAAAATGCCGATCTCTTTTGGGCCGTTCGGGGGGCCGGGGCCAACTTTGGTATCGTGACCTCGTTTGAATTCGAAGTAGACGAGGTGGGCCATGTGGGCTGGGCGCAGTTGGTTTTCGATGCCAGCGACACAGCCGGCTTCCTCGAAAAGTGGGGCGCAGCGGTCGAGACAGCCCCGCGCGATCTCACCAGCTTCATCATCCTGGGGCCACCTCGCCGGGGACAGCCTGCGGTCGCGCAGGTGATGGCGCTCGTTGACTCGGACGAGCCAGAGACGATCATCAACCGGCTTCAGCCCCTCGCCGAGATCGCGCCGATGTATGACCAGCAGGTCTTTATTACGTCCTATGCCAACATCATGGCAAACGCGCAAGGAGGCGACTACAACGCACGAGGCGAGCCGGTCGCACGTTCGGGACTCATTGAACATATCACACCGGAATTTGCTGCCGCGGCGGCACGACTGATCCACAGCGGCGCAGTCTACTTTTTCCAAATCCGCTCTGTGGGCGGCGCGGTGTCAGACGTTGACCCCGATGCAACAGCCTATGGATACCGCGCAGCCAACTTTTCGGTGACGGCATTTGGGGTGAATCGCCAGCGCATGAATCTGTTATGGGACGAATTGGATGCTCATTTCGAGGGTCTTTACATCAGTTTCGAAACCGATCTGCGTCCAGAGCGGCTCCATGACGCGTTCCCCCCGAAAACGCTTGAACGGCTGCGCACGTTAAAGGCGCGCTACGACCCCGACAACGTCTTTCGCGACAATTTCAATGTTGCGCCGGAGGTCGTTGCCGCAAGCGCGGGATAACAGCGTCGTGTATTTGATTTTTTTATTGGGAATAGGAGTCTTTTATGACAGATTACGGGCATGATCTATTGTTTGGCACCTTTATTACACCTGTAGCTCAACCAGCTATGCATGCGGTTGACCTGGCAATGGTGGCGGATCGTGTAGGTCTTGATCTGGCGACCTTCCAGGATCACCCCTACCAGGCGTCATTCCTAGACACGTGGACGCTGCTCTCATACGTCGCCTCGCGCACGCAGCAAATTCGCGTCAGCGCCAATGTGCTCAACCTGCCGTTGCGGCAGCCCGCTGTGATCGCGCGCAGTGCCGCCAGCTTGGATCTTCTGAGCGGTGGTCGCCTCGAGTTGGGCATCGGCGCGGGTGCGTTTTGGGATGCGATCGAAGCGATGGGTGGGCGGCGATTGACGCCGGGCCAAGCGGTTGTTGCGCTCGACGAAGCGATCCAGGTCATCCGCGAGATCTGGGCAACTGACGAGCGCGGCGGCGTGCGCGTCAAGGGGAAGTATTATCATGTCAATGGGGCCAAACGTGGCCCTGCGCCCGCGCACGATATCGGCATCTGGATTGGTGCCTACAAGCCGAAGATGCTGAAGCTGACCGGGCGCGCCGGAGATGGCTGGCTGCCGAGTTTGGGCTACCTGCCGGGCGGCCCCGCCGACCTTGCAGAGATGAACAAATATATTGACGAGGCCGCGACCGAAGCTGGACGCGAGCCGTCGGCTGTGCGCCGGTTGCTGAACATTTCAGGCCAGTTTGCACGCACAGGCAGTTCCTTGCTCAACGGCCCGCCGCAGCAGTGGGCCGAAGAACTCGCCGGACTCACGCTCGACTATGGCATCAGCGGCTTTATTCTTGCCGCAGATGACGCGCCCACAATCGAACTCTTTGCCGCCGAAGTCGCCCCGGCGACGCGTGAACTCGTCGCCGCCGAGCGCGCACACGCGTAAACGTGAAGATGATATTATGCAGTGGGGTTCTGCCCTCTGCGTAATCTGTGTAAAATAGGATTCATCACAAGCAGACTATGCCATAACGATATACTCACTATACTTCCCAAAGGAGATGCTCTCATGCCACCCTTGCGTGTTGGCTTTGTCGGTGCCGGTTTTATTGCCAAATTTCAACTGCGGGCGATGGCCCAGATCCGCAACATGGAGTTGGGAGGCATTACCTCGCGCACGCGCGCCCATGCCGAGGAGACTGCGGCGCTGGCGCGCGAGTTGGGTGTGGGTGAACCCGTTGTCTATGAGAGCATCGCCGCGATGGCCCCCCATGTTGACGCCATCGCCATCTATGCGCCCAACGACCTGCGCGTCGCCATGATGGAGGAGATTGTCACCGCAGTGCAGGCAGGCGCGGCGCTCAAGGGCGTCATCTGCGAAAAGCCGTTGGGGCGCAATGTTGCCGAGGCGCGGCGGCTGGTGGAGTTGGCCGATCAAGCTGGTCTCCAGACAGCTTACTTCGAGAACCAACTTTTTATGAAGCCAGTGCGCGCTCAACTGGCCCAGCTTGCACCACAGATCGCCACGATGGGATCGCCGCTGCTGGTGCGCGCCGCCGAAGAACATGGCGGCCCGCACGAACCCTGGTTCTGGGACCCCACGCGCCAGGGGGGTGGCGTTCTTTCCGACATGGGCTGTCACAGCATTGCCGTGGGCTGGTATGCGTTGACCCCGCCAGGTGAAGCGCCTACCTTCCTCCAGCCGGTCAGCGTCAGCGCCGAGGTGGCGCTGCTCAAGTGGGGATTGCCCGTCTGGAAGCAAAAGCTGCTCGACCGTTTTGGGGTAGACTATGGCAAGACGCCCGCCGAGGATTTTGCCACCGGCCTGATCACCTATCGCAACCCTGCCAACGGCCAAAAGGTCAAGGCGCAGTTCACCAACTCATGGATGTTCGAGAAGCAGGGGCTGCGGCTGCTTATGGATGGCATGGGGCCTGGCTACGCCTTTGAGCTCAACACCCTCGCCTCCAGCAGCCAAATCTTCATCGGCGATGCCGCCGCCGAAGCCATTGCTGACGCCGAAGGCGCGCTCGAAAAAGCGACTGCCTCGCGCGGGCTGCTCACTCTCCACCACAACGAGGCCGATCTCTACGGCTATACTGACGAGAACGCCGACGCTGCCACTGCCTTCCAAGCAGGACGATCTGCCTTTCTCGACTGGCGTTATGGGCTGGAGATCACCAAGTTGGTGATGGCTGCCTACATGGCGGCAGAGCGACAGCAGACCATCGACCTGACCGATCCTGTGATTCAACAGCAATTAGAGAGCTATATCCCCTTGATCCAACAAGGGCGCGGGGCAGAAGTCCTGTTCTGAGTAGGAACCAGGGTAGAGGGTGGCAGGATGCGAAATAGCCATAAAAACAACCCTCCCGGAAGCTCGGAGCTTCCGGGAGGGTATAGAGGACAATACTAAGACCCGTTTCCTACGATTGCCACACGACCTGGCGGCTCGCACGCGGCAACTTGAGACTTTAGGTGTAGCGTGCCGGATCATCCCACCCCAACGTATTTGTCTATCGCCCCACCGCCACATAGAGTATGGAACGGTAGTGATCTGAAATATGAAGGGGAACGATCAAGATGACTTTGCTTTTTATGCGCCAGGCTGTGCGCGGGCGCTGGTACTTCTTAACGGCGATATGTGCGCTCACATTACTGCTGGCGGCTTGCGGCGGCAGGTTATCGCTGCCTGGGGCGCTGCCGACTGCCCAATCTGTCGCAGCAGCACCGGCGCAGCCAGCGCAGTTTAACCCCTCGCTCAGCCTAAGCCCGTCGAATGGTCACGCGGGCATTTATGTGCAGGTGACAGGGGCAGGATGGCCGCCACACATGATGGTTGTCGTGGCGCTCTCTGACCCAAGCGGAATCAGCACGACAGTAGCATCCAATGACACAGATGCCACAGGTACGCTGTCAACGGGATTCCTCTATCCGATTGACGCGCGCTGGCTGTTAAGCGCCCCTTATACCGTTGTTGCCGAAAGTGCAGATGGGCAGTTTGAAGCTTCGGCTGTCTTTACCGTGGTTGAGCCAGGCGCCGAGTTAACGCCGACTCTCTTGCCAACGACAGCACCGACCAGCCTGCCCACCGCAACAGCGACCGTCACGCCCATTCCCACCACTGCGCCAACGGCTGCCCCTACAGCGATTGCCACGGCGACGCCTACCGCTCTGCCCACGTCCATACCGACAGCCTCTCCACAACCTGTCGCCGAAGTCGCCGCCGAGGCCACTCCGGTCAACAACTCGCCATTGGTGAAGGCCAGCTTTGTCCCTGCCGAACGACGCGGCTCCTATCAACGCTTCACGATTGAGGCAAGAGCGGCGGAAGATGCCAATCTGCATGATGTTGTGGCGATTCTCCAGATTCCTCCCCAACACCCAATCGAGGAAGTCAAGACAAAGGTCAGGCAGCAGATCTCGATCAAGCTCAAAGGAAATCGAATCGAGATCAGCGCACCAGAGCCACAGAAGCTCCTCGATCAAATCCGGCGAGATGGCGGCATCCGCGTGCAGCCTGGTCAAATGATCGAGTTCAAAATGAAGGACAGGGAGTTGGAGTACAAAGTGGATGTTCGCAACGATACGCTGAGAATCGAAGCGCCCACTCTGCTTCTCCAAGTCACCGCGATTGACGCGCAGGGTACATCGCATCAAGTCACCGTGTCGCTTCCTGTTGCACCGCGTGGTGGAGACGATGATGGCGGCAAAAACGACAGGCAAAACAACGATAGAGACAAAGACAGAGACAAAGACAGAAATGATGACGGCGATAGAAACAGCAATCGAAACAGAGATCGAGGCAGGGACAACAGCAATAACGGCGATTAAGAAATCGCCAGTGCGCGCCAACTTCCCCGATTGCACGACCTAGGGGTAAAAGTCAGGCGCTTTGACCAGCGTTTGCCATTGTTGACCATCATGCCCAAATATCCCCAGCGCTGCCCCTTCGCGTGCCGGTGTGTCATTCCTCCTGGTTGTTACCCACGCGGCAAGGTTGCCAAAGCTCGCCCCGTTGGTTATCCTATCCTCATTACGACTTTCATCAGGATTTTCATCACGATTTTCAACTCAACGAACAACTCATCCACTCCCCATCCATAGATTTGGTAGATTGGCTATGAGCCGCATCTTAAATGCAGAAACCTTGACCGGCCACGGGCATGTAGCAGGTCGTCGCGCCATGCTCGAAATATTGGAAACGGGGTTGCGCGCAGCCGATCCCTACTATGCGACACGGGCGGCGCTCCATCTGGAAGGTGAACTTCTCACCGCGGGTATGGAGCTTTATGCGCCGGCAGGGACACCCCTGGCAGGCCCAGAGGTGATCGACCTGCGTACGATCAAGCGCATTTTTGTCTTTGGCGCGGGCAAGGGCATCAACCGCGCGGCACAGGCATTTGAAGATGTGCTGGGCGACCGGCTCACCGGCGGGCATGTCATTGACAAACATGGCACGCCGCACAACCTCAAGCGCGTGGGCCTCACCTATGGCGCGCACCCCCTTCCCGATGAAGGCTGTGCAGAAGGCTGTCGCCGCATCCTGGAGATGGCGAAGGATTTGCAGCCCGACGACCTTGTCTTTACGCTGATGGGCAACGGCATTGGCTCGCTGCTGACGCTGCCCGCGCCGGGGCTAACCATCGAGGATGTGCGCCAAGTCGTCTATGCCTTCCAGATTGAGAAGGGAGGCCCCACTGTTGATCTTGTGCCCATCCGCAATCACCTGGACATGATCAAGGGAGGCCGTTTTACGCGCGCCATGCAGCCCGCACGCGTGGTGCATTTCATCGCCTTTTATCGTCCCCCCTCCTATGAGGAAATGCTCCACCAACCCTTCTTTCGCTGGCTGCACTCGCTGCCCGACGGAACCACCCCGGCGAAAGCGATCGCCTCGCTGAAAAAGTATGATCTGTGGGATGAAGTGCCCGTGGCGGTACGCGAACATTTGCTGCGCGCCGATCCGGCGCTGGCAACGCTCACGGTGGAGGAGTTCGAGGCACTGCGCCAACGGGTCTTTTTCATCTTCCCCCCCGAATTGGGCATGGTGCCCGCGGCCAAGCGCAAGGCGGAAGAGTTGGGTTTCCCCACCCATGTCCTCTTTAACAATTACACCCTGAAGCCCGAAGCCAGCCAGTTGGGGCGCATCGTCGCCAATATGGCGCTGCATACGGAAGCGGACGGGGAGCCATTTCGCGCCCCTTGTGCGCTGGTGAGTACGGGGGAAATGCTGGTGACGGTGGGCAAGGAGACGGGCATGGGAGGGCGCAACCAGGAATATATTCTGGCTGCGGCCACAGAGATCGGCCCTACCCGGCGCGTCATCATGGGGTCAGTCGATTCGGATGGGACGGACGGCCCCGGTCATCAATTTGTCGAGGGTGACGAATACGCCGGAATTCCCGTCTTGACAGGCGGCATTGTCGATGCCAGCACCCTGGCACGCGCACAGGAACAAGGTATTGACCTCGCCGCCGCGCTCAAACAGCACGACACGTCACCCGCGCTCTATGCCCTGGGCGATGGCGTGGTTGCCATCCCCGGCATGAGCATGGGCGACCTCAGCGTCACCCTCATTTTGGCAGCAGATGAGAAATAACAGCCTGTTCATACCTATTCGCACCTGTTCATAAAGAGTTCATCAAGAGGAGTTACCTATGCCAGCCGGATCGACCATTGTTGCTGTGACTGCGCGTCAAATCTTTTCGGATCGCGGCCACCCAGGAGTCGAAGCGACCGTTACCACCCAGAATGGAGCCAAAGGTACCGCCGTGGTCACAGCGGGCATCTCTGTGGGTGAGCACGAAGTGGAATTCGCCTATGATGGCGGCAAGAAATGGAATGGCCGCGGCGTGCAAAAAGCCGTGGACAACGCCATCAACATCATCGGCCCCAAGGTGATCGGCTTGGATGCCACCCGGCAGATGGAGGTGGACGAGGCGATCATCAAGCTCGACGGCACGCCCACCAAATCCAAGTTGGGAGGCAATGCCACAGGCAGTGTCTCGGCTGCGGTTCTGCAAGCGGGCGCGGCCAGCCTCGGCATCCCCCTTTATCAGCACATCGGCGGCGTCAACGCCACCACGCTCCCCGTACCAGGGGTTATCAGCATCACCGGCAGCGGGCGCTATGGCAGTGGCAAACGCTCCGGCGGCAAACCCAGCCATTCCTTTATGTGCTATGACTTTGACACCTTTAGCGACGCCTCCTACGCAGCATGGACGGTCAGCAACGAATTTACCCGCTTGCTCAAGGTGAAATTTGATCTGGAGACGCGCAACAATTGGGGTGTGGTTTCTGCTGGGCTGGTCAAGCATGACCGCGAGTTGTGGGATCTCAAAACGGAGGCGATCAAAAACCTGGGCTATGAGGACAAGGTCGGCATCCAGATCGATGTCGCCGCCGGAACTTATTATGAAAAGAAAAAGAAGCGCTATGTAGGCCTATTCTCCGCCGAGGAGAAAAGCACCGACGACATGATGCGCCTCTATGAGGAGATGGTCGCCAATTATCCCATCGTCATCCTTGAAGACCCGCTCGACGAAAACGATTATGAAGGCCATGCCGAACTGACCAAGAGGCTGGGAATCGAGATCGTGGGCGATGACCTCTTCACGACCAATCCCGACCGGCTGCAGCAGGGCTTGGAAACAGGCGCGGCCAATACGATGCTGCTCAAGGTCTATCAGATCGGCACCATCACCGAGGCATTCGAGGCGGTACAGATGGCCTATAGCGCGGGCTATGGCGTGATGCCCTGCGACAGCCGCGGCGAAGGCTATCACATCGCCGACTACTGCGTGGGGCTGAATACCCTCCACCTGCGCGAAGGCGGCACCGGCCCCGTCGCCAACCGCTTCCTCGCCATCGAAGCCGAACTCGGCCCCCGCGCCAAATTCGCCGGACGCAGCGGCATTAAGGGGCTAGACAAGCCGCAAGTAGTAAAGAAATAGTCAATCGACGCTCATTGCCACACCCCACCGGGAGGCTGAGGCCTCCCGGTGGCTTTCTCCTCAATGGAACACACGCCTCTCCTAAAGGTGGCAGTTATCTGTCTACAAGCGATATATTCACGCACATCAGCAAGAGAGACAATAAATTACCACCAACTATACGTTTAACATGCCGATAAGGATTGCGGCTCCACTACCGCTGAAGCCGAGGGGCAATCTCTGCTATAATCATACACAGCCGAGAGACTGGTGGATTTTGAAAAGAGGTATAGCCATGAAGCAGCATAGTGAAATCGTGCGAGACCCTGATATACTAGGAGGTACGCCCGTCTTTAGAGGAACCCGTGTGCCTGTCCAAGCTCTGCTAGACTACTTCTCTGGGGGCCAATCGCTCAATGAATTTCTAGACGATTTTCCTTCGGTCACTCATGACCAAGCTGTAGAGGTATTAGAGGAAATTAAGACAGACTTGGTGGCAGCAGGTCATGAAGATTCTGCTAGATGAGTGCTTGCCACGCAAGTTCAAGCGAATGTTTGCAGGGCACCATGCTGTTACCGTTCGAGATATGGGTTGGACGGGAACAAAGAATGGTGCCCTGCTACGCTTAGCCGAAAACGAGTTCGATGTTTTTATCACAGTTGATCGGAATTTGACCCATCAGCAAAATCTGCAATCTACCACACTACGAATTATTGTATTAGTTGCACCTAACAACCGCCTAGACGCTTTGCAGATCTTGACTCCGCTGGTGATCTCACTCCTCCAAACCATCAAACCAGGAGAAGTCGTTCACGTCCGTGCAATGACCTCGTAACTCATGCCACTACCCCGACCTCAAAACTTCGGGAGAGGGTGGGGGTAAATTATTGGTTTTCCGCCACAAACGCGTCGATCAGTTGCCTGGCGATGCTGGGCTTTTGGGGGAGATTGGGCAGGTTGCGGGGGCTGAACCAGTCTGCTTCTGCGATCTCGGCGTCCTCTAGCTGGAAATCGCCACCGGCGTATTCGGCGGTAAAGCCCAGCATCAGCGAATTGGGGAAGGGCCACGGTTGGCTGGCATAGTAGCGAATATTGTCGATCTCAATGCCGACTTCCTCCATCACCTCACGTGCGGCGCACTCCTCCAGTGATTCTCCCGGCTCCACAAAACCCGCCAGGACACTATAACGCCCAGCAGGAAAGCGATGGTTGCGCGCCAAGAGCAGCCGCTTTTCGCCCTTCATCTCGCGCGTCACGGCAATGATGATGGCGGGGGAGAGGCGGGGATAGTTGCTCAGCCCACAGACGGTGCAGCGTTTGGCCCGTTCGTTGGGGACTGAGAGCATGGGAGCGCCACAACGCCCGCAAAACTGGTGCGTGCGGTCCCACTCCATAATTTGTACGGCACGACCTGCCAGTTGAAACCACGAATCGCCCAGGGGCGTGTACAACTGGCGAAGATTGTCTACCATCCAGCCGTCGCCCAAAGCCAACGTGTCGTCCAGTTCTGCCGAGAAGCAGGCCACGCGCTGCCCTTCGCGCTCGACAAAGCCGAGAAACTGGCGGCGTAACGGCGTAATGCCAAGTTCACTGGGGTCGAGGACGCAGGGAATTTCCACACTTTCGGCAGCGGGCAACACGGCGAGCTTGTCGCCTTGAAAAAGAAACCAATAGGCGGGGTCATGATGGTCGGTGGGTTCTTGAATTTGAGGGATGAAACGCCACGAAGAAAAGCTAGACATACAGTAAGCACCTCTAGGGAACAAGTAGAACGAGAAGCTAAGGAACGGAAAGCTAAGATTAGATGCTCCTATTGTAGCCCAAAAGTCAAGCTGAAGGGAGATTGCCGATTCGACCGAGGACAGGGATAATAGGGGCGAAGACTTACACAAAAGACCGGCGATAGTCAGTGGGGATCCCCGCGATTGCCCCTGAACGTGTCGCTACTCAGAGTAAGGAGACTTCATGGCGCACACCTTTGCGATTGATGAGAAATATCTTACACAAACGCTCGTCGAGATGGTGCAGATCAATTCGAGCAACCCAATGCTGACGCCCGGCGCACCTGGTGAAGCGGCACTCGGCGCATACATTGCCCAGCAGATGAACGCGCTGGGGCTGGAAGTCGTCACCCACGACCTGGGCCCCAATCGGGTCAATGTGGTGGGGATTCTCCAGGGCAAAGGCGGCGGGCGTTCGCTCATGCTCAACGGGCACATGGATACTGTCGGCGTCAAAGGTATGGCTGAACCCTTTGCGGCAACAATTCGCGACGGCAGACTCCACGGTCGCGGCAGCCAGGATATGAAAGCCAGCCTCGCAGCCATGTTAGCAGTGGTCAAGGCGCTCAACGACGGTGGCATTTCGTTGGCGGGTGATCTCATCCTCACTGCGGTCGCTGATGAGGAATATGCCAGCATCGGCACCGAAGATATTGTGCGCCATTATCACGCCGACGCCGCCATTGTCACCGAACCCACCGACCTGGCCCTTTGCCGCGCGCATCGCGGTTTTATCTGGTATGCCGTGGAAACCACCGGGCGCGCCGCGCATGGCAGCCGTTTTGCCGACGGCATTGACGCGATTATGCACATGGGGCGCTTTCTAGCGGAGTTGGATCAACTGGAGCAAGAATTGCGCGCACGACCGGCGCATGAACTGGCAGGCCCGCCGTCGCTCCATGCCTCCACCATCCAGGGAGGCACCGAATTGAGTGTTTATCCCGATGCCTGCCGCCTGGAGATTGAACGGCGCAGCGTGCCTGGTGAGAGTATTGAAGATGCGACGGCTGAGTTTCAAGCCATTATTGACCGCTTGAGCGCAGCCGACCCCAGCTTCCAGGCGACGGTAGCTCCTTTCTTGGGGCGCGGCCCTTTTGCCGTGGACGCTGATGCGCCCATTGTTCGCGCCCTCGAACAAGCAACCTTCGAGCGTATGGGCAGCCTCCCTGCCCACACCGGCGCACCCTTCTGGACAGATGCGGCGATTCTAGCCGAGGCAGGTATCGACACAGTGATCATGGGGCCGGTTGGTGCGGGGCTCCATTCTGCTGCAGAGTGGGTCGATCTCCGCTCGGTGGTCGATCTAGCGGCGATTTTGACCGGTACGGCAATTGATTTTTGTGGGGGTGCGTAAGCAATGGCAAAGCCAACACGCAAGACCTATCAGACCGGGACACAGTGGGAACCGATTGTGGGCTATGCGCGTACAGTACGCATCGGCCCGCAGGTGTGGGTATCGGGCACGACCGCGACGGGGCCGGATGGCAAGCTGGTGGGGGTGGGTGATGCGCGCGCCCAGACCCTGCAAGTGCTGCGCAATATCGAAACTGCGTTGGCCGCGGTGGGCGCACAGCTAAAGCATGTCGTACGCACGCGCATCTATGTGGTAGAGATTGCGCGTGATTGGGAAGCCGTGGGCCGCGCACATGGCGAATTTTTCGCCGAGATACGCCCGACAACGACGATGGTGGAGGTCAGCGCCCTGATCAACGCCGATATGCTGGTCGAGATCGAGACGGAAGCGTATGTCATTGAGGAATAGCTCAGATTAAATCAGAGATTACGCAGTGACTAAAGCGTGATCTGCAACTGGTCGCCTACTTTTGTCTCGGTGGCGGCTGCGGTTCCTGCGGGCAATTCCAACACACGCTTGGCACCGCGTACCATGCGCCCCATCGCCCAGGGACGCATGGCCGCGTCAATCGCAAGCACACGTTGATCGCTGCCGATGTAGATCACATCAATGGGAATGGACATAAACATGCAATGGACCTGGTTGCAGGGTTGAATCAACATGCCATCTCCAGCGGCTAACTCCTTCACCCCAACCAAGCCGCGCAGTCGCTTCCAAAAGTTGTTCGCCAAACGCCCCTTGCTCACCAACGTGACATTGCGCGTTTTGTTCTCCACTTGCAACATGCTGGTATCCCTTCAGAAACCCCACAGGGCTCAAGGCCAATAGGCCCACAGCACCATCAGCGCGCCCAGCGCCAAATAGGGGCCGTATGCCATATAGCTCTTGGCCGCGGCGCGACACCGGACGATGAGGAAGATCGCCGCCAGCCCGCCCAGCACAATGCCTAGCGCCAGCGCAATCCACACCAGGGGATAGCCCACCATCAGCCCAATCACCCCTGCCAATTTCACATCGCCCGCGCCCATCATGCGCCCGCGCCCCAAAATAAAAACCACCAGAAAGGCAACGAATCCTGCACCGCCACCCAGCAGCATACTCGTGAAGGCGGGCAAATCCGCCAGGTTCAACGTCGCCAGCAGCGAGGCAATCAACGCCACCAGCACCGCAGGGGGCAACATCAAATTGAGAACTCGCCTATGCTCTAGGTCAATGACCAGCACCACCAACAGCCACGCCGTATAGAACCAACCTACAAGCAGCCGCCCCCAATCGTCGCCAAAACGCAGCCATCCCACGGTAAAAGCAGCCGCCATACCCATCGTCAAGAGCGAGCGCCGCCACGGGTGTGCCACTTGCGCCGCTGCAAACCGTTTGTCCCACAGCCACGGCAGCGACAGGGAATTCACAAATTGGGCGCGGTCAAAGTGGAGAGAACGTTGTGGCAAATGGGGAAGTTGGTCGGCGAGCCAATTGCTCAACCCACCGATCACCCAACCGATGACGAAACTTAGCAGGAGTCCACTGACCATAGCCCCTAGTGTAGGGCGCACCAGAGGAAAATGCAAGCAGCCGCTCCCGCAGGAGAATCTCGCCCAGAGACGCGGAGACGCAGGGAGATGACAGGTAGATGGTGAGAAAAGGGAAAAGAGAAAGAGAGGGAAAGAGCAGGTAAAGCGACCTAAGCCACTTGCCGTGGTTTAGCCTAACACGAAATTGGCGACGGTGTTCCAAATACTGGAGATCGTGTCACCAGCGCCATTCAGCATTAGCGCGACCACCAGAGAGACCAGGATGGCAATCAATGCATATTCAACCAACTCACGCCCTTCGTCATGTTCCATAGATTGGTGATATTCCATAGGCTCGTCTTTATACGGCTTCGTTGCGAGTGGATTGAAATGCTCTCTATCAGCCCTAGCGGATAAACCTGCAAATGATCTGCATCAGCTGATTGGCTGGGTTTATTATCGCTAGCGCCTTGTTCCTGTCAACAAAGTCTCCGCTTTTCACAATAGACCTGTCTATAACGACTGTCAAGCCGCTCTTCCTTGCGAAACGCTGTCAAAAACCATTCGCCACACCACCGCCATACCATACAATTGCCATCTTGACAGCAGAGTCCTCTTATATTCTTTTTTCAAGCATCTGATGGAGCGCTGATACATCATTTGTCTGACCCTTCTTAGGGGTCAGCGCGTTACACTAGCTGTAGGGAAAACAAGCGCGCCGGGAGAGTGACCTGGCTTCGTGTAAAGCAACAGGCCCATGAACAACATCGATCCCTTCATCTTAGCAGTCGCACTGTTCGGAGTCACCGTATGGCATGAACTCGGCCATCTGCTGGTGGCACGCTGGCTCCGTGTACCCGTCGTTCACCTCAACGTTGGACTTGGCCCCATCTTGTGGCGACGCCAGTTGCGCCAAGCGCCTCATCTTGTCCTGCGCGGCCTGCCGCTGGGCATGTCGGTGGCGCTGCCCAATCGTCGCGCTCGCGATGGGCGTTCCCTTCGCCCCTATTCACATGATCTCTGGATCGCCGCTGCCGGTCCCTGTGCCAGCTTTGTGCTGACCTTGCTGCTCTTTGCGATTGCACGCTGGGTTCCCATGCCCTATGCGTGGGCCTATGGACTGGTGGGGGTCGGGCTGCTTTCAACGGCAGTGGCACTGCTCAACTTGCTGCCGATCCCTGGCTTGGATGGGGGTCATCTGCTGCTGTTGAGCGCCGCACGCAAGGGCTGGGAGATGAGCCGGGAG
This sequence comes from Caldilineaceae bacterium, assembly GCA_020846635.1. GTDB lineage: Bacteria > Chloroflexota > Anaerolineae > Caldilineales > Caldilineaceae > QEUY01. The sequence continues at coordinate 709,550 of JADLDO010000028.1, read as the reverse complement.
CAGGAGCTTCGCGTGCAGCGCGCCAGCATTCAATGGGTCGTCATCGTCTGTGTCGTGCCCGTCTTCTACATCGTTTTTGCACGCATGATCGGCGGGGTGCTTTAGAACCAAAAAGTTTAGGCGATGCTCTGCCCAGCCAATTCTTCGAGCAGCGTGACCAACGCCGAATGATCCAGATCGCCATCGCCGCGCGCCATCATGGCTGCATAGAGTTGGTGTACCAATGCGCCTGCGGGCAATGGCGCACCATAGGCGCGGCCCGCGTCCATAGCGATATTGAGGTCCTTATATTGCAGCCGTGTGCGGAAGCCAGGGGTAAAATTCCGCTCCAGGAAACGCTCACCATGCCCGTCTAGCACGCGGCTGTTGGCATAACCACCCAAGAGGGCGGCGCGCACTTTGGCCGGGTCCACACCTGCCTTCGCAGCCAGCACCATCGCCTCGGCGACCGCTTCAATCGTCACCGCGATCACCAACTGGTTACAAGCCTTTGCCACTTGGCCCGCGCCGGAATCACCCAAATGCAAGATGGTCTTACCCATCGCGGCCAGGATAGGGCGCACTCGATCCAATGCAGCCGCATCGCCCCCTACCATAATCGAGAGCGTGCCATTGGCCGCGCCAACTTGCCCGCCGGAGACCGGCGCATCCAACAGGATCACCCCTTGCGCCGCGGCTTTTTCAGACAACGCACGTGCCGTGACGGGCGAGATGGTGCTCATATCCACCACGATTTGACCCTGGCGTGTCCCCGCCAAGAGGCCCTGCGGCCCGCTCATGGCAGCTTCGACATCGGGCGAGTCGGGCAGGCAGAGCAGCACGACATCGGCAGAAGCAGCCACCTCTGCCGGAGAAGTGACTGCGCTTGCGCCGGCATTCACCAACTCATTGACCGGCTCCGGCATCAGATCGTATACCACCAGCGCAAAGCCCGCGGCCAACACATTGCGTGCCATCGGGCGGCCCATAATACCCAGACCGATGAAGCCGACGGTCTCTTTTTCCGGCAGATCCCTGCGTTCAGACATCGTGCAACTCTCCTAGTTGAGCGGGGTCATTGTGTCAAAGTCGGTGAGATCCATCCCCTCAACCTCGGCAATGGGCACCACATTAAAGGTCAAAACCTTGCAGCCTTCTTCAAGATGCCCGCCAAAGGCAATTTTGTCATCAGAAAAGATGATATGACAGTGGACGCGGCCCCCCAGGATATAGCCGGTCATCGTGGCGATGTCATACGCGCCTTCGCCTTTGGGATACAGTTCTTCGGGTGGCAGGTCTGGGCTGGAGACTACGTGAAAGTGATAGCTGGTCACGGAGCCAATCGCCCCCAGGATGACCCCATGTTGAATGTTGAGCTGCTGCACCGCCGCACGCAGCGACACCAAAATATCGTCGCCGGGGTTTAGGTGGATTACATGCAGCCGCTTGATGGTGCCGGATTCGATACGCATGGCAAATGAATTCCTCTAGTGAAATTGCGAGTCGTGAAATTGCGAGATGAACCAATGGATGTTCGGCAAACTGTATCGCACATCATACCAGCCATTGGAAGCCACACCGAATAAGCGACTTCTCATAAAAGAACTGAAGGGAAGCGGCTTCTTTCTCGCCAAGTCTTGCCGCCAAAGGCTTGTGTGCTATCATACGCACCAGGGAAAGGAGAATGCCGTCCTTTCGCTTGACCATTTACTCCCTGATCATTACTCCCTGATAAGGATGTTTCCATGAATCTCAAACAACAGCCCTATGGCGCAACGGGTGGCGGCAATTATGCCGACCTCTATACGCTGACCAATAATCAAGGGGTTACGCTCAGCCTGACCAACTATGGCGGCATCATCACCACGCTGCACACGCCCGACCGCAAGGGACAGGGTGGAGACATCGTGCTGGGCTATGAGAAGCTCGAGGAGTATCTGGCGCGCAACCCCTTCTTTGGTTGCCTGGTGGGGCGCTTTGGCAATCGCATTGCGGGCGGCAAATTTACGCTCAAAGGCAAGGAATACAGGCTGGCCCAAAACAACGGTCAAAACCATCTGCATGGCGGAACCGTGGGCTTTGACAAAGTGCTGTGGGCCGCGGAGCCATTCACCACACCCGCCAGTGTGGGCGTGAAGCTCACCTATACCAGTGTCGATGGCGAAGAAGGCTATCCGGGCAACCTGGCTGTGACGGTGGTCTACACACTGACCGATACTAACGAATTCCAGATCAACTACAGCGCAACCACCGACCAGAGCACGATCCTGAATTTGACCAACCATACCTATTTCAATCTGCGGGGTGAGGGGGACATCCTCGACCACCTCATGCAGATCAACGCCGACAGCTTTACGCCGGTTGACAACACGCTCATTCCCACCGGCGAAATCCGCCCCGTCGCAGGCACGCCGCTCGACTTTCGCACACCCACGCGCATTGGCAAACGCATTGAGCAGAACGATGAGCAATTGGCATTCGGCAAGGGCTATGACCAAAACTTTGTCGTGCAGGGAACCCCAGGTGAACTGCGTCGGGCCGCGGTCGTGCGCGACCCCTCCAGCGGGCGCACGCTGGAGGTCTTGACCACCCAACCCGGCGTCCAATTTTACAGCGGCAATGTGCTGCCCGACCTGATGGGCAAAGGGGGACAAGCATACCAGCGCCGCTCAGGTTTCTGCCTAGAGACACAGCACTTCCCCGACTCGCCTAACCAACCCACCTTTCCCAGCGTCGTGCTTGAGCCAGGCGAAAAGTACGCCGAGACAACCGTTTGGAAATTCGGCGTGGAATAGAGCCGCTTTCTAACGGATTCCGACACAGTTCCTACGCGGTTTCTACGATATTCATCCTCCTTCTACCTACCTCTGTCGGATTTGCAGACCGCAGGGTTCACATTCCGTTTTCGTAGGAACAGCGTACCATTGGGATAGAGAAGCCGTCGCACACCCCGCTGGCAAACATGCCGGAAACGTAGAGTCAATTGTGAAAATCTGCGCTATGCTACGCACAATGGCTCATCATGCTTCCGTCTCTGTCATTGCACTCTATCATCGCACCCTGTCATCGCAGATAGATAAGCCAAAGGTCGATCACTTATACACCATTTGACTGACTAAAAGGCGCTGATCCATATGGTTTAATTTGCTAGAGGAAGATGTAATCCACGTGCCGTCACCATCAAACCGCTGTGCAAATACGCAGTGTTCACAGTCGATTTTCACAGCCGATGGGCAATGGCACAGTCACAATTGCGAAGCCGTGACGGGTACCCGCGCCCGCGCGGTCGTAAGCGACAGTGGGACAATTGTCCTTATCGTCGCTCGGCAATGAAATCGCTATGCAACAGGTACCGTTGAGATCAAACCGTTGAAATCAATGAATACTTAACGCAGGGCAACACGAACATACCCACGCCGTTGTAACCCCGGATCTACGAGCACACCTAAAAAGTTCACTAGGCACTCGGCAAGCCGAGGCCACGGGTAATCTCAGGCCAAAGCAGGCTGCTTCGGGTTTATACGCGCTTGGAAACATTTTTGATAGGATTTGTCAGTCCATGTTTAGAGAACAACTTCATTCCAATCAACCGCTCTCGAAGCGTCGATACCTGACGCTGCTGATACTTGCGGCTATGATTCTGACCTTACTCCTGGATACGCCGCCAAGTCACGGTCAACCGCTGGCACAAGGGGCAGCAACAATCGCGGCCTTTCCTGGGGCGGAAGGCTTTGGCGCACAGAGCGTAGGGGGGCGCGGCGGTAAGGTGATCGAGGTGACGAACCTCAACGACGCTGGAGACGGCAGCCTGCGCGCTTGTATCCAGGCCAGTGGTCCGCGCATCTGTGTTTTCCGCGTGGCGGGCACAATTGCGCTTAACTCCAAGTTGGAGATCACCAACCCCTATATCACCATCGCTGGACAAACTGCGCCCGGCGGCGGCATTACGCTGAAGTCGGCGGACCCGACCACAGACGTCCATATGCATGTGCGTACGCATGAGGTGATTATCCGCTACCTGCGTTTTCGCCCAGGCACGCGCCAAACCAATGGGCGTGCGCTCACCTTCAACAATGGTCAGGCAGCGCCAAACGCTGTGCATAACGTGGTGGTTGACCATGTGTCCATGAGTTGGGCCGGTGACGAAATCCTCATCCTGTGGGGCCAGACGAACAACATCACCGTACAATGGAGCATGCTCACAGAGAGCCTGCCCAATTCGCTCGAATCTGGTTCAACGGGACTGAAAGGGCCAAACCTGGGTGATGAGCGAGGCGGCGGCGCGTATACCTTGCATCACAATCTGCTCGCACATCACACCCAGCGCTTCCCCAAGATTAACACAGCGGGTGGCCCTGTTGACCTGGTGAACAATGTGATGTACAACATGGGGACCTTAGGGGCAATTGTCCAGTCTCCGGCGCAGGTCAACTTTGTCAACAACTACATTAAGGCGGGGCCAAATACCCGCATCAATGCCTTTCTTGACTTCCAGGGAGGGCAGTACCACGCCAGCGGCAACGTCCTGCAAGGCGTGGCGAACTTCAGCAAAAGCAGCGATCCGGTCGCCGCGACTCGCTTTGCCGCGCCTGCGATTACGACCACAAGCGGCGAAATTGCCTACGACCAGGTTCTAAGCACATCCGGCGCTTACCAGGGGCTCGCCTGTGACGGTACATGGTTTGCGCGCAGAGACGCAGTCGACACGCGCATCGCACAGAGCGTTGTTGACGGCACAAGAGGCCACAATATCGATCCAAGCGCCACGGTCAATGGACTTGGCTATATTACCAATCCTGAGGACGTTCGCGGCTGGCCCAACCTGGACCCTGGTACGCCTTGCGCCGACACCGATCATGATGGCATGCCGGACATTTGGGAAACCCAAAATGGTCTGAACCCTGCGGCAGACGACAGCGCCCAGGATAAGGACGGTGATGGCTACACCAATATCGAAGAATATATCAATGGCACAGCGAATTCAGGCTCCCCGAACCCGCCGGCTGCCACCGCTATGCCTCTGCCCCCGGCAACCAGCACGCCCGTTGGTGCGCCGACGCCTGTTCCGACCAGCACCCCCGTACCTCCAGGCACACCCCCCGACAGTCCAGTGAGTGAGGGGCTGATCTTCGTCAGTTCTACGTCGAGTGGAAAGATCGGTAATATCTCGTTCGCGGATGAGGATGTGCTGGCCTATGATATGAATATCGGCGCCTGGTCCATCTTCTTTGATGGCTCGGATGTACTCCCAACCCAGGTGGATGTGGATGGCTTTTGGCAGATGGACGATAACTCACTTCTGCTCAGTTTTGATACCCCGGCAAATATCGGCACACTCGGCCAGGTGGATGACTCGGACATTGTACGCTTTATCCCCACTTCACTGGGTTCTAACACGGCTGGCACCTTCGAATGGTATTTCGATGGTTCAGATGTCGGTCTGGCCTCCGATTCTGAAGATATCGACGCGCTCACGCTGCTGGATGATGGTCGCCTGGTGATCAGCACCATCGGGGAGGTTCGGGTTCCAGGTCTGCCCAAACTACGTGATGAAGACCTGCTTGTCTTCAATGCGACACAGTTGGGGGAAACCACCAGCGGGACCTGGGAACTCTACTTTGAAGGCTCGGCTGTGGGCCTCGACACCAGAAGCAGCGAGGATGTCAACGGCATCTGGATCGACCAGGCCAATGGACACCACTATCTGACCACAATCGGTGCCTTTGAGGTGCCGGAGGTGAGTGGCAGCGGCGCTGATGTCTTTGTCTGTGTCAATGGCGCAGCCGCGCCGGATGCATCCTGTGCCTTCCAGATGTACTGGGAAGGCGCGGCGCATGGGATTGCTGGAGAGAAGACGGATGCTCTCTATATCGCGCGGGGAGAACAGCAGGTGGTGGGCGCAACGCTGGCCGCTTGGTGGACGACCGAACATGACGGTGCGGGGGATGATCCCGCTGCCGATCCCGACGAAGGGCCTGACGAAGCATCTGAGGACCTTCAGGAGCAACAACTCCTACTGCCGTTCGTGCAGAACTAGCATAGGCTAACCTAACCATCACACCGTAAAGTAAATATCGTGGCCTTAACCCTCCCGGAAGCTTCGAGCTTCCGGGAGGGTGGTTATTAAGCCGGGTCGCGGGTGTAGACCTCTTATCGCATTGGTGATACGATACAGGACGAGCCAACCTGACCGTTCAGAAGCGCGCCAATCAGCGATGGAGGCTTCTCATGCCCAACTACATCTGTGTCACCTGCGGCACGCAGTTCGCCAACAGCGCATCCCCACCCGCCCACTGCCCAATCTGCGAAGATGAGCGCCAATACATTGGCGCGAACGGTCAGCAGTGGACGACGCTTGCCGCATTACAACAAGACCATCACAATCTCATCAAGGGACATGAACCAGGCTTGACCGGCATCGGCACCGAGCCGAAATTTGCCATCGGCCAGCGCGGTCTGCTGCTTCAGACCCCCCATGGCAACCTGCTTTGGGATTGCATTACGCTGATCGACGGTGAAACCATCGCGGCTGTACAAGCATTGGGAGGCATCGCGGCCATTGCCATTTCCCACCCGCACTACTATTCCTGCATGGTGGAATGGAGCCATGCCTTTGGGGGCGCGCCGATCTACTTGCATGTGGGGGATCGTGAGTGGGTGATGCGTCCAGATGCGTCCATCGTCTTTTGGGAGGGAGCCACAAAGCCACTCTGGGACGGGCTGACCCTCATCCACTGCGGCGGTCACTTTGAGGGCGGCAGCGTCTGTCATTGGCCGCAGGGCGCGGCAGGACGTGGCACATTGTTAACAGGGGACATCCTGCAAGTCGTACAGGATCGCCGCTATGTGAGCTTTATGCGCAGCTATCCCAACCTGATCCCACTGCCCGCCACGGCGATCCGGCAGATCGTCCAGGCAGTGGAACCTTTTACCTTTGACCGCATCTATGGCGCATGGTGGGAGACGATTATTCCCACCAACGCCAAAGCAGGTGTCCATCGATCCGCCGAGCGCTACATACGCGCGATCACGGGGTCGTTGGCGTGACCCGTGGTTGCCATTGCCTCTGGTTTCCATTGAAGGACACAACCCACTGATCGCAGTAGAGAAAAAATCGCAATAGAGAGAAAAGGGACTCCCTCATGCTCATGCACCTACCGATTCAGATCAACGGCGAAACCCATCCAGTCCACGTTGACCCGGATAGAACCTTGCTCAGCGTCCTGCGCGATGAGCTTGGGCTGACCGGCACTAAGTATGGATGTGGAGAAGGCAGGTGTGGCGCTTGCACCGTGTTGATCGACGGGAGCCCGGTACAGTCGTGCCAGATCACAGCGGGCGCAGTCGCGGGCAGTCGTATTCTCACCATTGAAGGGCTGGAACAAGAAGGCACGCTGCACCTGCTCCAAGCGGCTTTTCTGGAAGCGGGCGCGTTACAATGTGGCTACTGCACCCCCGGCATGATCATGTCGGCCCTTGCCCTTTCACATGCGCATCAGCAACCCACGACCGCGGAAATCGCAAGCTTCATGCAGGATCATATCTGCCGCTGCGGTTCCTATCAGCGCATCGTGACTGCCATCGCGCAATTCATCCAACACCCGGAGACGATCCGCCCAGTTTCTTCAGACCCCTCAACCCGCACAGGTGAGAACATAGGTGAGAACATTCAATCCGAGAGCGATCTACCGCCCCTGGATGCGCTCGATGAAGGCATTTTTGTTGCCTACCCAGACCCGGATCTAGCCGCCAGGATGTATGGAGAAGATGTTGAGCCTCTGCCGCCAGAGCAGCGCACCTTGCCGGAGATTGGCCCCTGGGTGCATATTGACGGAGAGGGGGGCATTACGGTGCATGTGGGCAAGGCCGAGGTTGGTCAGAATATCCGCACCTCGTTGGCGCAGATCATCGGCGAGGAGTTGCGCGTTCCGGCCTCGTCGGTGCGGGTGATCATGGCGGACACGGCGCGTGTACCCTATGACATCGGCACATTTGGCAGCCGCACAACCCCCATCACTGGGCCGCAGCTTTGGCGCGCTGGTGCGGCTACGCGCGAGTTACTGCTCGATCTGGCGGCTGCGAACTGGAATGTGGAACGCGATGCCCTGCAAATCGCAGACGGCGCTGTACATCACCCCGCGTCGGGCCGCGTGGCAACCTATGGGGAACTGGCCCAAGATCGCTATATCCTGCGCATCGCCGGCGATGATGTGCCAATCACCCCGCCGGATGCGTGGACAGTTGCCGGTCAATCGGTTCCCAAAATGGATGGGCGTGCCTTTGTCACCGGGCAGCACCCCTTTGCTGCCGACAGCACTTTACCGGGTATGCTGCATGGCAAAATCCTGCGCCCGCCCGCTTTCCATGCCACCCTGGATCGCATCGACACCAGCGCGGCGGAAGCAATGGAAGGCGTCACAGTGGTACATGATGGCGACTTTGTAGGTGTAACCGCGCCCGACGAACTGAGCGCAACGCGGGCGCTGGACGCGATCCGCGCGAGTTGGCGGACCACCTTGCAGGTATCACAAGCGGAACTATTCGACTATCTGAAGGAGAATCCCGCAGAAGCCGTAGGCCGCCAGGGACCGTATCAAGCCGTAGAGGGCGACATCCGCCAGGGGTTGGCAGAGGCGCATCTGACGCGCCAGGAGCGTTACACAGTGGACTATATCGCGCATGTCCCCCTGGAGCCGCGCGCCGCGCTGGCAGAGTGGAGAGGGGATCGGTTAACAGTGTGGACCGGAACCCAACGCCCCTTTGGGGTACGCAGCGAATTGGCGTTGGCCTTTGCCCTCCCCGAAGAACACGTACGCGTGATCGTGCCGGACACGGGCGCGGGCTATGGCGGCAAACATGCGAGCGATGCCGCCATTGAAGCAGCGCGCCTCGCCAAAGCCGCGGGCAAGCCCGTCAAGATTGTGTGGACACGCCAGGAGGAATTTACCTGGGCCTACTTCCGCCCGGCAGGTCTGATCGAGATCAGCAGTGGCGTAGACAAGGAGGGGCGTCTTACTGCGTTGGAAATACACAACTATAACTCCGGCGCAGCGGGGATTGAAGCTTTGTACACGATTCCGAACCGCCACAGCGAATATCATCCCGCCGACACGCCGCTGCGCCAGGGAGCCTATCGAGCGCTCTCGTCCACAGCCAACCACTTTGCCCGCGAGACACATCTCGATGAATTGGCGCATGAACTGGGTATTGATCCCCTGGAACTGCGCTATCGCAATCTAGCCAACCCGCGCATGGTGGCGGTGCTGGCTGCGGCAGCAGAGGCGTTCGGCTGGGGCAAGCGCACGCCCGCGCCGAACTATGGCTTTGGCATCGCCGGTGGAACGGAAAAAGGCTCCTATGTGGCAGCGTGCGTCGAGGTCTATGTGAATCCAGCCAATGGTCAGCCCAAAGTTTTGCGCGTGGTGGAAGCCTTTGACTGTGGTGCGATCCTTAATCCCGACAATGTACGCATCCAAATCGAGGGAGCCGTGGTGCAGGGTTTGGGGGGCGCGCTCTTTGAAAGCGTCAAGTTTGCCAACGGGCGCATCCTCAACCCGAACTTCGCCGGTTATCGCGTGCCCCGCTTTGGCGACATGCCCCTGATTGAAACTGTGCTGCTCGATAGCAAGGAAATCCCCTCCGCCGGTGCAGGAGAGACGCCAATCATTGCCATCGCGCCCGCGGTCGGCAACGCCATCTTCCAGGCAACAGGCGTCCGGCTGCGCTCCCTCCCCCTGGCTCCCCACGGCGTGCAGAGGTAAGCGATGATTTTAAGCGCGAATGCTTAAACCCGGCACAGCAACGACTCGTTCGCGCGCCAACTCTGCTGCATAGGCCAGGGCGGCGCGCAGGGCATTAGGGGACAATGCTGGATAACTATGCAAAATCTCCGCTTCACTAATCCCGGCGGCGAGATTGTCTAAGACGACTGCAACAGGAATCCGTGTGCCACGGATACAGGCTTGACCATGACAGACGGTGGGATCAACAGTGATGTACTCTTGCCAGTTTAGCATGATGTGAACTTTATCAAACCTCCCCTAGATGAAGTCACAAGCGCGTCAAGATGAATACTCATATTACCACGCATTGACATGGTTGCCTTCCCCATTGTTCAGACGTGAATCACTTTGTAGAATGCGTAGAATCCTGGGGTCGATTTTATCGGGTCGATCTGCAATGCACCGGACTCGGCTAGCTGCCTACGGGAGAGTATCATGGCCGAATTTGCCCCACCCCAAGAGAATACCCAGCCGTTGTCTACGGAAGAGATCCAGGCGCTGGAATCCCTCCAGCAGTGCGTGCTTTGGCTCTCCACGCAGATCATTCACCATGCCAACAACGTCCGGCCCAATCGCGAGAAGTCGAAAATCGGCGGACACCAGGCCTCGTCGGCTTCGGTCGTTTCGATCATGACCGCGCTCTATTTCCACTTCCTCAAGGCCGGCGATCGTGTCGCGGTCAAGCCCCATGCTTCCCCTGTCTTTCACGCCATCCAGTACCTGCTGGGCCAACTGCCGCAGGAGTATCTCACCCAATTACGTAGCTATGGCGGTCTGCAAGCCTACCCCAGCCGCACCAAAGACCCGGATCAGGTAGACTTCTCCACCGGCTCGGTTGGTCTTGGTGCGGTCGCGCCTGCATTTGCGGCTTTGGCTCACACCTATGCCACCCACCACTTTGCCGCTGTTGCACCGCGCCGCTTTGTCGCTCTGCTGGGTGACGCCGAGTTGGATGAAGGCAACGTCTGGGAAGCGATCCTAGACCCCAACCTTGCATCCGCGCGCAATCTGCTTTGGATCGTGGATCTCAACCGCCAAAGCCTGGATCGCGTCGTGCCCGGCATTCGCGCTGCCCAGCTAAAACGGCTCTTTGCCGAATGTGGCTGGCGCGTGGTCGAGGTGAAATATGGTCATCTGCTCCAACATTTGTTCAAGCAGCCCGGCGGCACCGATCTGCGCCGCTGCATCGACGAAATGAACAACGAGGACTATCAGGCCCTCATCACGCTCCCCGGTGCCGAGGGCAGGCAGCGGCTTGGCGAACTGGCAGAGGCCAACCGTACCGGCGTGCTCTCCGTGGTGGCAGCCGTACCGGATGCGGAATTGCCCTCTATCTTGAGCAATCTGGGTGGCCATGATCTACAAGCGCTCACCCAAGCCCTAGACTTTGTGGGGCAGGATCTCACGCGGCCAACCATCCTCTTCGCCTATACCATCAAAGGCTGGGGCTTGCCGATTGCCGGAGATCCACTCAATCACTCCAAGCTGCTGTCATCTGAACAGATGGCAGCCTTACAACTGGCGCTCGATGTGCCTCCAGGCCAGGAATGGTCGCCATTGTCCCCCATCTCTCCAGGCGGGGCGCTGTGCCAGGCGGCCCAACAGCGGCTTTTCCCTGTCGAACATCCCATTGCCACTGCTGCTCTTGAGCGGTACGACATTCCCGACGAATTCGGTATACGCAGCCAGGGCTTGATCAGCACGCAGCAGGCATTGGGCCAGTTGCTCATGGCAATCAGCCGCGTGCCGGAGTTGAGCCACCGTGTTGTAACCATTTCGCCGGATGTGTCCACCTCAACCAACCTATCCGGCTGGATCATCAAAAACGGCGTCTTCAAACTGGATGGGCGTGTACAAACGGAGACAGATGAGCAGCCGTTGACCTCTTGGAAAGAGAGGCCAACCGGCCAACACATCGAGTTGGGCATCTCTGAAATGAATCTCTTTATGGCATTGGGCATGTTCGGTCTGGCGCATGAGCATTGCGATCAGCAGATGATCCCCATAGGCACAGTGTACGACCCCTTTATCTGTCGCGGGCTGGATTCGCTGATCTATGCCCTCTATTCCGGCGCGAAGTTCATTTTTGCCGGCACACCCTCAGGGATCAGCCTGGCCCCGGAAGGCGGCGCGCACCAGTCCACAGTCACGCCCTCCCTCGGCATCGAACTGCCCAATCTAAACGCCTATGAGCCCTGCTTCGTCAAAGAGATGGAATGGATGATGATCGAGGCCCTTCGCCAATGTTGCGACCGCGATCATGGCCGCGCCACCTACTTCCGGCTGACCACCAAACAGGTTGATCAGAGCCGTATGGAGGAAGCGGTCGCGCGTATTGGCGAAGCGAATCTGCGTAAGCAGGTGCTTGCCGGTGGCTATCGCATCGTGGACTGGCGTACGGCTGCGCCCTCGCTGCCGCGCTCACATCTCGTTCACTTGGTGGCTGCCGGAGCGATGGTACCGGACGCGATGGATGCCGCCGCACACCTTCACCAGCAAGGCATCCCGGCCAACGTCCTCAACTTGACCAGCGCGCAGCGTCTTTATGAAGCATGGCGCGATGAAGAGCGGCATGGCGACGGTGATTCCCGCCAACATGACTCGCCCTTCGCCTGGCTGCTGCCACCCAGCGAGCGTCACGCGCCCATCATCACCGTCCTGGATGGAGCATCTCACGCGCTTGCCTGGCTGGGCAGTGTCTATGGCATGCGTACCTATCCCCTCGGTGTTGATGGCTTTGGGCAGTCGGGAGAGCGGGCGGATCTCTACCGGCACTTCGACATCCATGCCGAGAGCATTGTCAACACCGCGCGGCGTGTGCTCGTCCGCAGTGGCATCGCGCTCTGATGCTCCAAAAATCAGTCGCCCAGAGGCGCGGAAGCTAGGGAAGACTCTGCTTCTCCGGGCCTCCGCGCCTCTGGGCGAGAACATTCCTCTCTGGGTTTAGAGTGTGGGAAAAGGATTGCGCTCCTTGAAGTTGAGCTGATGCCAGTAGGGATAGCTCGGCGTGGTGGCGCTGGCTGCGTCGAGCTTGGCGATCTGCTCGGCGGTTAGGTTCCACCCCACTGCGCCAAGATTCTCGCGGAACTGTTCTTCATTCCTTGCGCCAAAGATGATCGATGCCACGGTCGGGCGCTGGAGCAGCCAGTTGAGCGCAATTTGCGAGAGGGTCTTGCCCGTCTCCGCGGCAATTTCGTCCATCGCCTCCACAGTTCGGTATAAGGTCTCGCTGTCGCCCGATTGGTTGGTCTCGGACGGGTTGCGGACGCGGCTATCTGCGGGTGCGGGCTGGTTGCGGCGCACTTTGCCCGTAAGCCGTCCTTGTGCCAGCGGGCTCCAGACGAAGGTGCCCACCTTCTGGTCAATTGCCAGCGGCATCAGTTCCCATTCATAGTCACGCCCCGCCAGCGAATAATAGGCTTGATGAGCAACGTAGCGCGGCAGACCATATTTTTCGGAAACAGCCAATGACTTCATCAGATGCCAGCCGGAAAAGTTGGAGCAGCCGATGTAGCGCACCTTGCCGCTGCGCACAAGGTCTTCGAGCGTACGCAACGTCTCTTCCACAGGTGTGAGCGCATCAAAGCCATGCAGCGTATAGAGGTCAATATAGTCAGTGCCCAGGCGGCGCAGACTGGCCTCGCAGGCGCGCAACAGGTGATAGCGCGAGGAGCCAAGCCCATTCGGCCCCGCTTCGGAGCGAAAGGTGGCTTTGGTCGAGATCAAAACCTCATCACGCCGGTTCTTAATTGCCTGACCAAGAACTTCCTCGGACCTGCCGCGCGAATAGACATCCGCTGTATCAAAAAGATTAGCGCCCGCTTCCAACGCAATATCAACGAGGCGGCTGGCCTCCTCCACTTGTGTATTGCCCCAGGCACGATCATGTTCGCCACCCGCAAAGGTGGCAGTGCCAAACGATAGTACGGGTACTTTTAGGCCGGAACCGCCAAGCTGTCTGTATTCCATCTGATTTCTCCCAGGTTGCTGTTTTATGATTTGTAGAAATATTTAGCGATGCTTGAGTATATAGTATTGCATTGCCGACTGCCCATCAAAAGGACTATGGTCGGTGCCTCCATATTTATGTTCAATGGCGAAACCGTTGTACCAAAAAAGCGCGTCCAGCTCTTGCGGGAAGTACATACGCATGGTCAACTCCCCATTCGGCTCTGTCGGCCCACTGCCTACCCGCTTAAAAAGCTGGTTGTGTTTGATCTGCGTGGCAGAGTCATACCACGAACGCTGCGTCATCACCACTTCTTCACCCGATTCCGGGTCTGTGTAAGTTGAAAATGGCTGCTCTTCTTCTGATGTTTTGATAAGCAGTTCCAGGCTAGGCACAAAAACCGTCACGGCAAAGCGGCCACTGGCATCCAGATGGTGCGCCACACAAGCCAGGCATGCTTCGAGATCAGCGCGTGTCAGCAAGTGGCAGATGGAATTCGAGGGCAGGAAGATCAACTTGAACTGCTTGCCCAAGTCGAAATCACGCACATCGCCCAACACCCAATCCACCTCTACACCTGCCTGAGATGCCTTGTGCCGCGCCTCCGCCAACATCGTCTTGGCCAAATCCAGCCCTGTCACCTTATAACCTTGCCGGGCGAGGGGAATTGAGACCAAGCCTGTGCCGCACATGATCTCCAAGACAGGGTCGCCATAGGCTTGAGCCAAACTTCCCCAATACAGATAGCCCGAACTGCCAGCGAATAGGCGATCATAGATTTTGCCGCTGCTATATATGGAAGAAACGATAGAGGATGGTGTGCCCATAGGGTGGCTTCTCCTTGAGGATGGATTGATCATGTCAAGTGAGGTGGTATGCTCATTTCAACCCTCCCGCGCCCAGAGGGCTCCCCAGCTTCCGGGAGGGTATTAGACCTATAGCTCGTATGAGGTGAGCGTCTGCCAAAGACCTCAAGCCATTATATGCGCGATTCCTCTGGGAAGAGAAGCGAGAGGAAGCTCGCCCTGGATGACAAGAATGGTAAAATCGGTCATACTTAGCTTCAGCAGATATGCACGTATACTTTGCCTGTGCTTTGCCTTACTCTAGGAGAAGCAAGCCCCATGAGCGGTCTACGCTGGCGCTATGTCTGGCGCGGGATATGGCTCTACCGTTCACGTACCTTCTTGATCATCCTCTCGGTTGCGATTGGCATCTTTGCCTTCGGGTTGATCATCGGCGCGGGGGCAACGCTGCGTACCGAACTCGCCGCTCGCTATCAAGAGATCAACCCTTCCAGCGCAATCCTGCATGTCGCTGGCTTTGAGGGCAAGGGCTTTGATCTGCCGACCGTGGAATCTGTGCGGCGCATGCCCCAGGTTGCCGTTGCCGAAGGGCGCACCACGGTCGTCATTCAATATCGCAACCCCAGCGGGGAATGGCATGACATCCAACTTTTTGCCCTGGAGGATTACACCAACAACCAGGTCAACATGGTGCATCCCTGGCAGGGTGCATGGCCCCCGCCCGACCGTCAAGCGCTGATCGAACGCAATTCGCTGGCGCTGACAGGCGCGCAAGTGGGCGAGAGTTTGCTGGTGGAAAACAGCCTGGGTGATCAGCGCACCCTGCCCATTGCCGGCCTCGCCCACGACATGAACCAGCCGCCTGCCCAGATTACCGGCATCCCCTACGCCTACGTCACGCGCGACACATTAGAGTGGCTGGGCCTCCCGCGCGGCTTTAATCAATTACAGATCTTGGTGGCAGAGGGGCGTGGCGACAAGGCCCACATTACGCATGTGGCCCAAGCCGCAGCCGACAAGCTGGCGCGTGACGGACTGGTGGTGGGCTGGACGGAAGTGCCCGAACCAGGCAAGCACTTTGTCGAAGATTTTCTCCCCACCATCCTGATCATTCTCTCTACGTTGGGCGTCCTGGCGCTGATCCTCTCCGGCTTCCTGGTCATCAATGTCATCACCGCGCTGTTGACCCAGCAGACGCGCCAGATCGGCGTGATGAAGGCGATTGGCGCACGCCCGATTCAAATTGCTGACCTATACCTGCGTATGGTGATGTGCTTTGGCATTGGCGCGCTCTTGCTGGCGATCCCTTTAGGCGTGCTGGGTTCGCGCACCTTCTCCGGCTTTGTGGCAGCCCAACTCAACTTTGACTTGGGGCGCACCCCGATCCAGCCCTTAGCCGTGGCCTTACAGGTGGCAGTGGGGATAGTGACACCGATTGCCGCTGCCTTTTTTCCGGTGGTTACTACGGTTCAACGTACGGTGCGCGAGGCGTTGGCGGATGCCGGTGTGGATAGCCCAGAGCCGCCCAACACACCCCTGGCGCAGCGAGTGGTGGCGCTCCAGCAACGACTGCCCATCTCGCGCCCGGTGCGGCTGGCGTTGCGGAATACCTTTCGCCGCCGTGGGCGTCTCATCCGCACGCTGATTCCCCTGACGCTGGGAGGAGCGCTCTTTATGAGTGTCCTCAGCGTGCGTGCCTCGCTCTTTAGCACCCTGGAGCAGACATTGATCGAGCGCGGCTTTGATGTACAAATCCAGTTCAACCAGCCCTATACCCTGCATCGTATCCAGGGGGTCATCAATCAAGTGCCGGGGGTGGCAGTGCAGGAGGGGTGGACGGTGCGCGAGGGCGCGCCTGTGCGTGCGGATGAGAGCCAGGGCAAACAGCTCTTTGTCTACGGCCTCCCGGCCCAAACCGCAGTCTTTCAACCCAACATCATCGCAGGACGCTGGCTGACGCCCGCGGACAGAGACGCGGTGGTCGTGCCGCGTGCGCTGTTGCAATGGGAACCGGAGTTGGCGCTGGGTCGCCCTATGATCATCCGCATTGGGCAGGAGGAACTGGTCTTTGAGATTGTAGGGGTCATCCAGGTCTTTCAGCCGCCGATTGCCCCGGCGATTGTCTATGCCAACCAGCCCTATCTCTGGCACAAAGTGGGCGGCACCAACCGCGCCGATATGGTACGCATCCTCACCCACACCCACGACGCCGCCACCCAACGCAGCGTGGCCCAAGCTGCCACAGATCAGCTCCAGGTCGCGGGCCTGCAGGTCAAATCGATTCGCAATGCCAGTGAGGACCGCGTAATCTTCTCAGAACGCTTTAACATCGTGACGGTGATCCTGCTCTTTATGGCTTTTTTGCTGGCAACGGTCGGGAGCCTGGGGCTGATGGGCACAATGAGCATTAACGTGTTGGAACGTCGCCGCGAGATCGGGGTGCTGCGCGCCATCGGGGCATCGGATCGCGCCGTGATCCGCCTCTTTGTCGTCGAAGGGGTGGTGATCAGCATCATCGCCTGGGCAGCGGCCTTTGTGCTGGCCCAGCCGATGAGTCGAGTGATGAGCTATACAGTAGGCATGAATTTCGCCCAGTTGCCACTGACCTATGTCTTTGACCTGCGCGCGCTCCCCCTCTGGCTGACCATCGCCGTGGTCGTCTCGGCGCTCTCCAGCCTCATCCCTGCGCGCGCCGCTGCCCGCCTGAGCGTGCGCGAGACATTGGCCTACGAGGGGTAAAATCAAGGATAACGCAACGTATACAGACCCTTTCTCGCCCCTCAACTAATTGATGGGCAGCCGGAGCGTGAATTGACTGCCACGACCGGGGGTACTCTCTACTTCTACCCGTCCACCGTGTGCTGCGACGATATCACGCACAATCGTCAGCCCCAAACCCAGGCCATGCCCGGAATAAAGGTTGGAATTCATGCGGTAGAATGGTTCGAAGATACGCTCTTGCTCTTGTGGATCGATGCCTGGGCCTGTATCGTTGACACTCACCCGAAACTCATCCTCATCCGCCTCAGCTACAACACTGACGGTGCCACCGGCAGGTGTGTACTTGATGGCATTGCTGAGCAGGTTTCCCAGGGCTTGACTCAAGCGATCTGGATCGATCAATGGCGTGGATAAGTTATTGGGGATCATCGCCTGGCATACCAGCCCTTTTTGCTCCGCCTCCTGTTGCCAAGTGCTGAGGCAAATGGGCAGCCACTCGCTTAACACGGTCGGGCGGCGATTTAGTTGCACCATGCCCACGGTCCCTTGATAGAACTGTAACAGATCATCCAACAGCCGCTGCAAGCCTTGCAACTCTG
The DNA here is from genome assembly GCA_020846635.1 of Caldilineaceae bacterium. Taxonomy (GTDB): domain Bacteria; phylum Chloroflexota; class Anaerolineae; order Caldilineales; family Caldilineaceae; genus QEUY01. Next base: position 691,714 of record JADLDO010000028.1, on the reverse strand, counting down.
CCACCATGCCTGTGAGCAGATAGGCGCGGAACTTTTCGTCAGCATCGGCTCCACTTTGGAGGGCATGAAGCGCTGCACGCAAGGCACTTAGAGGGCGTGCCAGTTCATGAACCAAATTCGTCAACAGTTGGCGTCGCGCAACCTTCACTATATGCAAGCGTTCGATGAGCGTGTTAAAGGAGCGTACCACGAGTTGAACTTCCTGGGGCCCACGCTCCGGCAGGGTCACCAATTCGTCTTCACTCGTCACCTGCTGGATCGACTGAGCCAGTTGCTCTAAAGGGCGCTCTAGGGTTATGGCTAAGGTAAGGCCGATTAGGAGACCAAGCAGTAGTCCTGGGAGCAGCACCCAAGCAATGAGATAGCGCAAACGCTCAAAACGATGATAGACCGAGGCCAACTCTCGAGTCAGTCGGATTACCCCCACTACATCGCCGTTGGCACCGACAACCGGGGCAATCACGTCGGCATCCAAATCTTGGCTATAGCTGACAACAACCGTAGCAGTAACACCACCTGTAGCAGGCAAGCCTGGATGGGAGACAATTTTCTGCTGTCGAGACAGATCGCCAGGGTTGGGTGAACTCCATAGCCGCCCATCAGGTTGGAGCAGCGTCAACTCTGCAGTCACATCGGGATTGAAACGATAGACAAACAGTTGGGCTTGAGCAGGAACTCTCCACATCTCAGGATAATCACGAGCAATATCGGCAATCAGGAGTGCCTCGCCCTCCATCTGTCTAGAGAGGTTAACTAGGATTAGCTTCGTCTCCAATACAAAGACTAGGACAATACCCATTAAGGGTGTGATGAGCAGCAGGGGCAGCGTGTGACTTAGAAGTAGGCGACTGCGCAGGCTATGCATCTTGTGATCCCTGAGGCACAAAGCGATAGCCGACACCTCGAACCGTCAGGATGCGCTGAGGCGATTGCGGATTCTCTTCCAGTTTCTCTCGCAAGGACCGCATATAGACGTACACAATTTGGGGTTCGCCCACATAATGCTCGCCCCACACGCGTCTAAGTAACTCTTCAGTTGAGACAACACGCTGCGCCGCTTGTGCAAGCGTGTGAAGAAGTCGAAACTCGAGAGGAGAAAGAAAAACCGGCTTTTGCTTGCAAGTAACCGTATGAGTGTCAAGATCGATTGTCAGATCGCCGAGGGCCAAGAAGGTAGGCAACGCTACAGGCTGTTCTACAGATTGGGCCGCCGGTGCTCGCTTGAGCACATTGCGGACGCGTGCAAGGAGTACATCGGTATCAAAGGGCTTTCTGATGTAATCTTCGGCCCCAAGCTCTAGACCTAGTACTTCGTCCAGTTGCCGTTGGCGACCACTCACAAGAATGACAGGGCAGATGTCCCGGATGCGCCGAATTGCGTCCAGACCATCCATGTTGGGCAACCCGATATCGAGCAGCACCAGGCTTGGCGGAGACATCTCGATGATCTCGATAGCAGCTTCGGCAGTGGCTGCCATCTGTACTTGGTAACCGGCCTGCTCTAGCGAGTAGGCAAGACTGCGTCGTAGCAGTTCGTCGTCATCTACAATGAGTATAGATCGAGGCGAACTAGAATTCGGGAGATTGGAGTGCGGCATAGACCCTCTTGATCGCGGCGCTCGTGACTCTGCCCTAGACCAACCAGGCAAGTGTGTCAAATCTCAGAAAGGCGGCTGCGGCGAGCGGCACGATCTGCAGTTTGCAGCTTCGTGCGTCTAATCATGCTAGGGATTACGATTATAACAGGTTTATGTCAAAAGTACTATCTCCCCAAAAGGGTCATTTCTAGGAGAGTGGAAAGCTGTAATTGACAAGTGCAATTGGCAAATAAGAAAACGGGAATAAGCTATCAGAGGGAAAGGGGTATCTCATGGCAGATCGCCCAATCGAGGTGGGCGGGCTACCATCGTAATCGTGGATATCGTGATCGTAGATATCATAATCGTGATCATAATCGTGGAAGTGAGGGTACAGTCCGGTATGTATGGATCTGTAGAAAAAACGCACCACGGACGTTAGGCGTGACTAAGCAGATCGGAAGATGCCCCGCGGGACTGGCCGTTGCGCGCCTCCGCTCCCGTTGAATGTCGTATACTGGCCGGGTGTGCGCTGTGTACTGTCCTCTAGCACCGCGGGATAGGCACCGTCCGGAAGCAAGTCGTTGCTACCCACCTGCACAAACCATGCACCCGGGTCGGCGGTAGGTTCGAAGATTGCAACCGGGTAGTGTACCAAGCCGTTGGGTGTCTGCACAGTCAGGACGCGCTGCGGTGTCGCCAGGGCCGCAGCGACTTTAGACAGCAACTGCTCAATCTGAAAGGGCTTGGCAAGCCAGTCATAAATGCCCTGCTCGTACCATGCTTTCGTATCGACAAGCGCGCCCGTAACCAGAATCTGTTTGACCTGGGGACGTATGTACTTGAGGATTTGCAGCATCTCCAGACCGTTTAGACGGGGCATGATGAGATCGCTCAATACCAGATCAATCGCATCCGGCTGCTGCGTAAAGAGTTCCACCCCCTCCTGTCCGTCCCTGGCCTCAAGCACCTTATATCCCTCAGCAGTTAGAACAAATTTTATGGCAGTGCGTATGAATTCCTCATCGTCTATGAGCAAAATCAGTGCCACACAGTCCTCCGTGTCATTTGTGTAGATTCACTTTGCCGACTCTAGTGGAGCGCACTCAGCAAAGGAGAAGCACCAAGAAGCTAGCCATGCCTACGCCAGAGGGGCATGGCTAGAAGAGCAGCGATCAACTGTGGCATCAAGGGAATCTTTGGAGGAAGCTGTGTGACGGTGGTGTCGTGTGGCAAGTGCCGCAAGAAGTAGAATGCTGCTCAGTAGGATGATTGTACCATAGTGTGCCCACATCGGTGCTGCCCCTTAGGCTACAATCGTAAAGGTTCTTAGGTTAAGAAATGCGGGACGTTAGAAGTTCTAACGTCCCGCTTACTCAGAGTAGTCCTTTTACAGTCCAGTAGACGCCATCAAGTGATTCGATGGTTATTCTTCATACCGGCCTACTTTACTGCGAGCTAATGCTATTTAAGTTTGAAGAAGGCCTCTAGCAACGAGTTCTCTTGCGTCGTCATCGTTACCCGATAGCACTTCCCAGCCCCCGCCGGTGTCTTCCAGTTATAAATGAACTGTCCAGCGGTAGTGTCATAGCGGAGACTTGTACCCCCAGTCGCCGTGAGTTCAATGTCGTCAGTAGCTGACGATAAGGCAGAACACGAGACCTCCTTAACACCTAGTGATGCAACACGACTGGTTTCGGTTAGTTCGGTGCTGCCTGCGAAGATCTCGAACTTGAGTGGCACTGTAGACCCGTTCTTGACGGTATTCACAACACCATTCATGTCGACCGGCTGATAGAAGCCTTTGAGCGTCCAGGCCAACACCGTGTATGACGCCGAAGCCGAGTTACTGTTGCCGGCGTTGTCCGTCGCACTAGCAGTCACGGTGTGGCTACCGACAACGTTGTTATATCCCGACACCGCGCAGGCTCCAGCTATACCAGAGGTGTCATCACTGGCACTACAGGTGGGTGCGGCTGGGACGGAACCAAAGTAGTAGTTTCCACCATTCGCCGGGCCACCAACTAGACTCACGCTAGGTGCCGTCTTGTCAATGTTGATGCCGCTGACACTAACCGATGCTGAGTTACCGGCGTTATCAATCGCTGTGCCTGTTGCCGATTGACCTGCTCCTTCACTGCTCAATGTTTGGTTGGGCCCACACGAAGCAACGCCCGACAGATTATCGCCACACGTGAACGACACGTTCACATCTGTGTTATTCCAGCCGGCCCCATTTGCCGCCGGAGAAGCGGAGCCTGAGATGGTCGGTGCGGTCGCGTCACGCTTGATGGAGACGGAGTTAGAGGCTGTTCCACCTGCGCTCGTGGCGGTGCAGGTCAGAGAGGCTCCGGCAGTATCGGCATTAATAGTGGTTGGATCACAGCCACTTGACGAACTGACGGCAGACTCATTGTCTACAACGGACCAGCTAACGGTGACATCACTGACATACCAACCATTGTTACCTAGCGTGCCGGCAATGTTTGGTGTGATCACCGGCGGCGTGCTGTCTAGGGGTGCTAGGACATGTAGTGTGAGTGCAGCGGGATTCGTATTGTAGGTGCCTATGCCGGGATCGGAAACGCTGACAGTAATGCCGTAATTGCCGGGAGTGTTGGAGCTGAAAGTGACAGATTGATTGGTACTACATGAAGTAAAATTGAGCGAACTAGGGCTAGCTGTGACGCCCACTGGTACGTTGATGGTCACAGTGGCGGGCGAGACAACGGTCGCGTTACAGCCGCCTTCGCCATCTCCACTGTTAGCAGTAATTCTATAATTGACTGTAGTAGACCCTCCGGCGGTAAATGTGTCGTTGCCGCCTGCCGTCACATCGTTTTGCACGTTGTCAGCAATGTGTACCTGTCCCTCACCACTGGAAGCAATGGGTATAAACAGAGTGCTAGAACTGCCAGAATCATCGTCGGCGAAAGCTGGAAGCGCCAGCGCCAGCGCCATGATACTGACCAAAAGAACCACCGCAGAATATCGGAACGAACGGGCTTTTGACATACTGCTTTTTCTCCTTAGGGCTGACATAAGATAGATGGGGGGCCTGGGTGACAGCTCAATAGAGCCGAATGGGCGCGCCCTCAACGAGAGACGCGCAGCACGTATCACAAAGGAACACAATCGTGGCTGTGATGCACCAGGGCAGCGATATCGGTTGATAGCCTGAGCATGTATGGCCTACGGCAAAGTGACTACGACAAATGTAGCATGCTGTAAGGGGCTGCGTCCTTAGCAAATGCTACGAGCAACCTCAGTGTTTCCTAAGTGCAATCTCAGTGTTGCCTAAGTGCCGGCCTAAAAAATTGACAAGTTGTTAGCAAAGCCTTGATATACTTTGGTCAGCAAAGTATCATGTAGTTCCTGCTCCCATTGTGATTGATAGGTCAATGGGTGGATTTGTTTGGGCTGTGGCCTGAAAAGGAACTATTCATGCGTCGATATTCTCAGATTTCCCGCTTATTTTTTGGCCTCTGCATCCTGCTTCTGGCGGGCTGCACCTTTGTCATTACGCCCGAAGCCGCCCAACCGAACAGTGGTGCCCACACTCGCGTCAGCGATGTCGACCTGCTGGGCGTCATCACTGTTCCCAACGACACGGAAGCGCTCGGCACGCCTGTCGGTGGGCTGTCGGCGATTGCCTATGACGAGGAGAGCGCCGGCTACTACTTTCTCTCCGATGACCGAGCCATGTTTGGCCCGACACGCATCTATCAAGCTGCAATTGGCCTGGGCGACGGCAGTCTGGATGAGGGGGATTTGAGTTGGGTGGGGATGATTCCCCTGCTCGATGCCACAGGCATCCCCTTTGCCCCAGGGGTGCTGGACCCGGAGGGATTGGTCTATACCGGCCAACAGTTTTATGTCTCATCGGAAGGTGATCTGAGTGTAGAGCCACCGATTGCACCCGCTATCATGGAGTTCACCCCTGGTGGTGAGTTCGTGGCCGCGCTGCCTCTGCCCGAAAAGTTTATCCCACAGGGCGACGGCACGCGCGGCGTACGCAACAATCAAGGCTTCGAGAGCCTCACGCGTACTCCCGATGGGCGCTATCTGATCAGCGGTGTCGAAAACGCACTTGTGCAGGATGGCCCCGCGGCTACGCTTGAAGCAGAAAGCCCCGCGCGCATGCTCAAGATTGACTTGACCAGTGACCTCGTTGCTACTGAACAGGTCTTTACAACGCAGAGTTATACGGAGCAGGTCTATATCGTTGATGCCATTCCGGTTGCGCCCAGACCAGCGAATGGGGATGCTGACAACGGATTGGCCGAGTTGCTTGCGCTGGACGACAGCGGTACCTTGCTGGCGCTGGAGCGATCTTATGCCCAGGGTGTGGGCAATACCATTCGCCTCTATGTGGCAGAAGCACAGGACGCGCCGGATGTAAGCAGCGTGGAAGCATTGGGAACGGCGGAGATCGCTTCGCCTGTTACCAAAGCGTTGCTCGTAGATTTTGGCGAGTTGGGCAGCGAGCTTGGCATTGCGCCCGACAACCTGGAAGGCATGGCATTGGGGCCACAACTACCCGATGGTCGCCGGGTGCTGATCGTGGTTAGCGACAACAACTTCAACCCCAGCCAGACAACGCAAGTCTGGGCGCTGGCGCTCACCATTGAGGACGCATCGACCGCAACCGGGCAATAGTCTTTCACCGATTTCCCATCCTTACTCTATATTTTTCTTTATACTTTCCAAATAAATCTTTGATATAGTTCGAATAACAAAGTATGATTCTCTTCCCGATCCACCGGCATTCAGCACGCTGCCGGATGGATCGGTTTATGCTGTGGTTAGGCTGTGGTTAAGCTGTGGCGACAAGGCAACAGAAAGGGAGAACACGGGCAATCTATGCTGGCAACGTGGCGATTACGCAATTTCATCCGTCCCTACTGGCGTTGGGCACTTCTCGCGCCCCTCTTGATGGCGTTGGAAGTCTCGATGGATCTACTCCTGCCACGCTTGATTCAGGTCATCGTGGATGAGGGGATCAGCCAGGGGGATATGCGCTTGGTGCTGACAACCGGCGTGTGGATGGTCGCGGTGGCGGTAATTGGGCTGTTGGGGGGCATTGGCTGTGGCATTTATGCCATTCGTACAGGGCAGGCCTTTGGCGCTGACCTGCGCCAGGCGCTCTTTGCCAAAGTGCAGACCCTCTCCTTTGCCAACCTGGACAAATTGGAGACAGGCGGCCTCATCACCCGGCTCACCAATGACGTGACCCAAGTGACAGAATTGGTGATGATGATGCTGCGTATTATGGTACGCGCGCCCCTGTTGATGGTGGGCGGCCTGGTCATGGCAATCCTCACCAGCCCGCGTTTGGCCTGGCTCTTTATTGTGCTGATCCCCATCGTGCTGATTACCCTCTGGTGGGTGATGAACAGGGCATATCCGCTCTTTAGCGGTGTGCAAAAGCGGCTGGATACGCTCAACGCGGTGCTGCAGGAGAACCTGGCCGGGGTGCGCGTGGTCAAAGCCTTTGTGCGCTCCAACCATGAGATCGCTCGCTTTGGCCGCGCCAATACTGATCTGATGGAGCAGAATATCAGCGCAGTGCGTACTGTTGCAGTGACTATGCCCCTGATGATGCTGACCGTCAACGTTGGAATCGTGGGTGCGCTCTGGTTTGGGGGTGCGCTGGTTGACACAGGCACGATGCATGTGGGGCAGATCATCGCCTTTATCAACTACCTGATGATGTCGCTTACGTCGCTGCTGACAGTGGGTATGTTGGTGATGCGTATCTCGCGCGCCGAGGCATCGGCAGTGCGGATTGAAGAAGTCCTTCACAGTGAAGCGGCAGTCCAAGACCGAGCCCAGAAGGTGGCCGATTTCGTCCCCCAGGGCCGCGTCGCCTTCGAGCAGGTCGATTTCGCTTACAACGACGAAAGCCATGATCTCGTCCTGGACAACGTCAGTTTTGTGGCAGAGCCAGGGCAGACGGTGGCGCTGTTGGGGGCAACCGGATCGGGCAAATCGAGCCTCATCTCGCTCATTCCCCGGTTCTATGATGTGACCGGCGGGCGTGTCACGATTGATGGGGTGGACGTGCGCGATCTGGATCAAGTGGCGTTGCGCCGCCATATTGGGGTGGCGCTGCAAGAGTCGGTCCTCTTTAGCGGCTCCATCCGTGACAACATTCGCTATGGTCGCCCCGATGCTGATGACGAAGTGGTGATCGCCGCAGCCAAGATGGCGCAGGCGCACGACTTCATCAGCGGTTTTGCCGAGGGCTATGATTCGATGGTCGGACAGCGCGGCGTCAACCTGTCAGGCGGGCAAAAACAGCGCATCGCCATTGCCCGCGCCCTCCTGCCCGATCCTGCCATCCTCATCCTGGACGACAGCACCAGCGCCGTGGATGTCGAAACCGAGGCGCGCATCCAGGAAGCATTGGCACGCGCACGTCAGGGGCGCACCTCGTTTGTGGTGGCCCAACGCATCAGCACTGTATTGACCGCCGACAAAATCCTCGTCCTCGACGAAGGTCGCGTGGTGGCAGAAGGGACCCACGCACAGTTGATGCGCAGCAGCCCGCTCTATCGCGAGATCTACGCCTCTCAGCTAGATGCCGTTCAGGATGAAGTAGACGAGATTGCCTGGCATGAAGATCAAGTCCAGGTTGCGGGGCGGGGGGCGAATCATGTCACAATCTAATGGGGCGCAGAATGGATCGCAGCCAACCGCCAAAACAACGACCCCTGCGCCCGAAATACCACTGCTGGGGCGCAGCGGGCCTGGCGCACACCGGCCTATGGGCAAGGGCGAACGGGCCAAAAACCAGCGCGCCACCCTCCTGCGTCTCTGGCGCTATCTACGCCGCCAACGGCTTGCGCTGATCGTCACGGTGTTGATGGTCATCATTACGACCGGCCTCAACCTGCTCGGCCCCTATCTGATGGGTGTTGCCATTGACCAGTACATCATCCCCGGCGACCTGGCGGGATTGATACGGATTGCCCTGCTCATGCTGGCAACCTATGGCATTGCATCGCTGCTCACCTGGGCACAGAGTTATGTCATGGCAGGCGCATCACAGCGCACTGTCAGAGACCTGCGCGCTGACCTCTTTCGTAAGTTACAAACGCTGGATCTGCGTTTCTTTGACCAGCGCGCCCACGGCGACCTGATGAGCCGTCTGACCAACGATATCGAGAATGTCAACGCCGTACTCAGTGAGAGCATTGTGCAGCTTGTGTCCGGCGCGTTGAGCCTGGTCACAGTGGCAATTGTCATGATTTGGCTCAACCCAGGATTGGCCGCGGTGACTTTGGTCACGATCCCTTCGCTGATGATCCTGTTAAGCCGCTGGATCACCAGCCACACCAGCGAAGGCTTTCGCCGCCAACAGGCGCAGTTGGGATCGCTCAACGGGCTTATCGAGGAGACGGTGACAGGCCAACGGGTGGTCGTCGCCTACAGTCGTGAGCAAACAGTGTTGGAGCAGTTCGCAACCTCCAACCAAGCATTACGCCAGGCCGCGACCCATGCCCAAGTCTATGCCGGGTTCATGGGGCCAACCATGAACTTTGTCAACAACATTGGGCTGGCGTTGGTCGCTGCGGTAGGTGGCTGGATGGCTTTGCAGGGCATGGCGACCATCGGCACGATTGCCAGCTTCATCAACTATGCACGCCAGTTTGGCCGCCCGCTCAACGAGATCGCCAACCTCTTTAATGTCATCCAGTCGGCTGTAGCCGGGGCCGAGCGGGTCTTTGCCATCCTTGACGAGGAGCCGCGCTTGCAGGATGCACCCGATGCCAAGTCGCTGGAGCGCATCGATGGCGACGTGGTCTTCGATGATGTGAGTTTCTCCTACGAAACCGGCACGCCCATCCTCCAGCATATCAGTTTTCACGCGCAGCCGGGGCAGATCGTGGCGCTGGTGGGGCCAACGGGCGCAGGCAAGACGACGATTGTTAACCTCCTGACCCGTTTCTATGACATCGATTCCGGCCAAATCCGCATTGATGGGCAGGACATTAGTACCCTCAAGCTGGATGACCTGCGGCGGCAGGTGGGGATCGTCTTGCAGGACACCTTTCTCTTTGCCGGGTCGGTGATGGACAACATTCGCTATGGACGGCTGGAGGCGACCGACGAGGAGGTCAAGGCCGCGGCGACGCTTGCCAATGCCGATACCTTTATTCACCGGCTCCCCCAGGGCTACGATACACTTTTGTCCGAACGAGCCAATAATCTAAGCCAGGGGCAGCGCCAGTTGTTGGCAATTGCACGCGCCATCTTGGCCGATCCGAGCATCCTCATTCTGGACGAGGCGACGAGCAGCGTAGACACGCGCACAGAGCAGCATATCCAGGAAGCCATGCTGCGTTTGATGACCGGGCGCACCAGTTTTGTCATCGCCCACCGCCTGAGTACAATCCGCAACGCCGACCAGATTCTGGTCATTAACCACGGTGAGGCCATCGAACGCGGCACGCATCAAGAGCTATTGGCGCAAAAGGGCTTCTATCACCAACTCTACACAAGCCAGTTCCGCGCCAATGGGCGCAGTAATGGGGCAGTTGTGCCAGCGGTGGCTGTGGAGTGAGGAATGGGATAGAATGAGGCGCGGAAATCAAGCAACCACACTCTTTACAGCAGGCAAGTCAGGTAGGTGAACCCGTTGCGCGTATATCTTGATACGTCTGTGTTTGGGGGGTATTATGATGATGAGTTCGCGGAGATCACGCGCCCATTCTTCGAACTGATCTTTGCTCAAAAGATTACACCGCTGTTATCGGTCACGCTACTTACTGAGATAGCTGATGCGCCACCGCAAGTACGAGCGTTGCTCCGCCAAACACTACCGTTTGGTGAACCCTTGCGCTTAACACCTGAAGCGGTCCGCTTGCAAGAAGCTTATCTACAGAGTAAAGCTGTCTCTCGCAGGTATAGCGATGATGCACTTCATGTAGCACAGGCAACTGTGGCCCGCGCGCAAGTGCTTACATCGTGGAACTTTCGACATATGCTTCATCCTAGACGGACACGCCTTTTCAATGCAGTCAATTTAGTTGAAGGATATGGTCTTCTGACGATTATGTCACCGTTTGATCTTACCAAATCTATCGAGGTAAACAATGATAAAGAATAAAGCGAAGGTGATGGATGGAGAGGATTTCGTTATAGACGCAATCGCGATGAAACGACGTATCCAAGAAAAAATCTACGAGGAAACGAAGGGCATGAATGCAAAGGAACTGATTGCATATTTCAATAAGCGGGTTGCGAATAGCGAATTTGCAGATTTCCTGGCGGAGTCAAGCTCTGCGTCTACAGCGGTGACGCAGGACGAGAAATCATAGCGCCTGGCACACAACTCTATCATTGCACTTTACTTTGGCAAGGAAGTCGTGTCGCTGGGTTGCCCCTCCAACAGCCGTGGCTAACGACCGTGGTCTTGGCGCTGGTGCTGCCTACTCGCCCCGCCTTGATTGCTGTAGACAGTCAAGGTAGGGACGCAATCTATTGCGTCCCTACGGACGGGCGAGTAGGTGTATAACGTTAAATGGTAATTCTATGCAGGAACGGGTATCGCCAGACCGAATTCTTCCAGCACATTGGCTACCCATGCCTCAGTTCGCCCCTGCGTAAGCTCTCCCTGGTTGTCCTCATCCAATGCTAGGCCCATAAAGACACCGTCGATCACGGCGCGGGAATATTCAAACTCATAGCTATCATCGACCACCCAGAGCCCGACCGGTTCGGCACCACAGTCCAGAGCCTTCATGGCTAGGATTTCGATAGCATCCACATAACTGTCAGGATAGCCGTATTGATCGCCCATGCCGTACAGAGCAACCTTCTTTCCCGTCAAATCGACATCATCCAAATCATCAAATTTGAATGCCCAATCGTCCTGCAAGTGCCCAATATTCCAGGTAGAAACGCCCAGAATCAGGTACTGATACTGTTCCATTTCCATCAGATCCGTATAGGCTACATCATGCAGGTCCACGGTAGCTAGGCCAGACTTTTCAATCAAGTCTTTGATCAACTCTGCCTCAATAGCGCCTCTACCTTCTGTGCTGCCATAAAAAAGTCCAATGGTTGCTGGCATATTAACCTCTGCTTTCGCTTGTTTTCGCTAAAATTCTCCTATCAAGGTCAAATCTATACGGAATTTGAGCGGCTGTCTTTGCGCCAGCGCAAGGACAGCGCATCCCCATTCGTTTAGACTAATGCCGGACCACAACCACAGGATAAGGGGCTAGGTAATCAAGCCCACAAGAAACGTCAAGGAGGCGAACGATGGAAGCTTTAGAAGGTGTACAGTCGAATATAGAACTTGGAGAGCAAACGGTAGGCGCGGTGGTTGCCGCCAATTACCGCGCGGCTGAAGTCTTCACGAAGTATGGCATTGACTACTGCTGCGGCGGCGACAAGCCACTCGACCAGGCCTGTGCAGAAAAGGGGATCAGCCCCAGTGACTTACTGAATGAAGTCGCGTTGGCAGCGGCGAATGGTGAAACAATCCATGAGTATAATCAATGGCCTCTAGGCTTTTTGGCGGAATATATCGTCAACCAACATCATGCCTATGCCAAGAAGCGGATTCCTGAGATGAAGGCGATGACAGAGGCTGTCGTCGCGGTGCATGGCGAAGAACATCCCGAAGTCCACACCATTGAAAAGATATGGCAGGAACTCAGTGGAGAACTGGTGATGCACATGCAGAAAGAGGAGTTGATGCTCTTTCCCCATATCAAACGGATTGTTCGCAGCAAAGAGGAAGGTACGCCACTATCCCCACCTCGATTTGGCTCTGTTGCCACTCTGGTTCAGACGATGGAAGATGAGCATGAATCTACGGGTGATCAACTCGCCGAGCTGGAACAACTGACCAATGGATTTACGCCGCCCGCGGATGCCTGCTATACGTTCCAGACCCTCTATGCCTATTTGGACGAATTCCAGAAGGAAACGAAGGAACACGTCCACCTAGAGAACAACATTCTCTTTCCCAAAGCCATTGCATTAGAAAAAGAGATGTCGTAACTAAACTAAGGATCGTGGCTTTTAACCCTCTCCCGGAAGCTGGGAATCCCTCTGAGCCGCTTCCGGGAGGGTGGTCGCGACAGGTTCTATCGCAACCACCAAATGATTTAGTTTACAATGGACTGAGAAGCGTCTTGTAATTCCAATAGGAATTTTTCAAGATTCACTTGGTAGATCTTGCTGACTTCGGCGAGGGTCTCGAAAGGAGCAATTGCACAGCCGACGCAGGCCATCCGATGGCGCAAGAAGACATCAGCCGTCCGCGGCCAGCGCTGGAGTATTTCTGATATGGTCAGATCATGGGTGAGTGGGTGATCCACAGATGCCTCCTTTGGCCTCAGTATATAGGAAGAAAGCATGACGTTCTTTGCGCTCGCGCAAACAAGGACTTAACACATTGCTTATCACGACAATAATCCTTAACGACAGTGACCCTTCCCGACAATGACCACCGGCAGCAAAAGGATGGACATTCAGTTGGCATGATCATCTCCCCCCGGCCCTGGGGGCAAATCCTCGGCGATTGTGACCAACTGATGGGGGATGCAAACGACCACCCGCTGCCGTTCACTCTTGACGATCCCATCCGTTTCCCAGCGGCTCAAGATGCGGCTGACCGTATAGAGGGTCGTGCCTGACATTTCGGCCAGATCTTGGCGAGATAATGGCAAATCCAGGAGGATGCCCTCCTCAGTCTTGCGTCCGGCATGGCGAATCAGGCGCAGCAGCGTGTGGGCGATGCGTCGTTCTACCCGCTCCGTTGTCAACTCGCGCAGCCGATCCTGTAATATTTGGACTTGATCGGCCATGAGCAGGATCATGTTGCGCGCGATGCGAGGAAAGCGTTCTAACAAATCCTGTATGGTTTCGCCGCTCCAAACCAACGCCACACAGGATACAAGCGCCTCCGCCGATGCTGGATATTCGCCAGACCTGATCGCCTCAACGCCCCCGAAGATCTGGTTGGGACCGACAAGCCGCAAAAGTACCTGCTGCCCATCAGGCGTCACTTGGGTGATCCGCACGCGCCCTTCTATCAGGAGATGAAACTGCGTTGCATGTTCGCCTTGTAAAAAGAACCTGTCTCCCGCCGGAATCTGATGACGCTGCGCTCTCGGAAGAATGATTTCAAGTTGTTCTTTGTGCAGCCCGGCGAAAAGCGCCACGTTTTGTAATATCTGAATTGAAGGGGGGGAAGTATCACCGGTTGGCGGCATGACGGCTGAACTCTCTAGGCATAATTTTCTCGGCGCAGTTTGAAGGAATCAGCGTTTGAGTCCCGGCAAAAAGAGCGCCTTCTGAGAAGTGCGGGGACTGTCGTGGATAATGCCCTCGGCTTGTGTCACAGCGAGGATCGCTTGAACAGGATTGGTCAGCCGCAGAAAGAGAGTCTCGTCCGGCTCGTTCACTTCATCATGGGCGAGGCTCACCGGAACGGTTGCGGTCAAGCTGCCCGGCGGGATGATAAGCACGCCGGTATCGGAGAGATAGTCACTGGGCGCAATGGCAGTGCCATCTGCCGTGGCATAGCCAACTGTCACCGTCTGCGGCGATCGGCTGCTGAGGCGCACGACAAAGGAGAGGATGCCATCCGCTTCGCTCGCCGCCGCCCCGATGACTTCAAGTTGTGGAGCAGGATTGTTGCCGCCGTTATCTTCATTGCCCTCTCCATCGCCTCCGCCAACCCCATCGTCATCTAGGATGGTAACGGTGGCAGTCGCTTTGGCAAGCTCGACGTTCTGCGCGTCGTGCAGTTGGAAGAAAAAGCTCTCCGTTGGCTCGGCCTCTGCATCCGGCGTTATGCGGATCGTGACCGCTGCCTGGGTGCTGCCTGGAGGAATCGAGATGCTGCCGGAAGTTGCCTCATAGTCTGCGGGCGTGGTCGCGCTGCCATCCACCGTACGAAAATCTACCACGCTTGTCAACGGCGACACAACCGATTGGGTAATCAGCAGTGTAACGCTCTCGGCTCCCTCATTCACAACCACGTCGCCCACGCCCACATAAACGAAATCGTCATCCTCAATGATCACGGTGGTTTCGGTGATGGTTCCCAGTTGCGCCGCACCCCGCACGCTGCCCACTGACAGCCGCAATGACTCTTCTCCTTCAATCAGGGAATCATCCAGCAAGGCCACAGAGAGCGTAACCGCTTGCACGCCCGGTGCAATGGCGAGGCTCTTACGTACCCCGACAAAGTCCTTCCCTGCTTCGGCTCCCCCCTCGACAGCAGTCGAGGAGACGGTTACAGTGATGGGGGCGCTGCTGGGAGGGCTGACCAACAACGTGACTGTGGCGCTCTCGTCGCCTTCGTTCACCCTGTACGTCGCAGCGCTAAAAGCAATGGTTGGCATCTGCGCGCCCGCGGCTATCACCGTAGACGGTGGCAGCGCAAACGCAAAAAGCCCAGCCAACAGCAGCCCGCTCCACAGCAAACTCAGCCCCAACCACTTTATTTTTCTTGGGCACATTGTTCTTGAACTCGCCTGCCTTGCGCCCATCTTTCCTAAGATCTCTATCAGCACGCTGAGCCTTGCTCCTAGCCTTTGTTTTGACGATTCCCCGGCGATGATTGGCAGTCTAGACGCCCAATGGGCTAAACTCCAAGTATGGCTTATATAGCTTATAACGAATGGTGTCAATCCAGCAGGTCCCATTGACCTAACGGTCTGCGCCATTTATATGAGTGTACAGAGATGGAGGTTAGCAAATCTATGCACCACACTTCGCCACCCAAAAAACAAACTGCAAAACCAATTGATCAAGGGAGGATAGCATCCGCATGAGTACACAAGCAGCCCAGCCCAAGCGTGTATTGGTCACCGGCTCCACGGGAGCCATTGGCGAACCCGTTGCCCAATGGCTCCTGAGTCGCGGCCATTATGTGCGCGGCTTTGCGCGCCGCCCCAGCCCAGGGCTTGAAGATTATGTGACCGGCGACCTGAGTGACCAGGACGCTGTACGCCGCGCGGTGGAGGGCATGGAAGTGGTGATCCACTTGGGGGCCTATCCCAACGATGCCGACTTTCTTGACGTTCTGCTCGAACCCAACGTGCGTGGTCTTTATCACATCTGCGACGCCGCGCGTGAGTTTGGGGTGCAGCGGCTCTCGCTTGCCAGCACCATGCAGACCGTGACTGGTCACGGCTGGCCGGAGCGACCCATCCGCATTGAAGAAGGCCCCGCGCCTGTCAACCACTATGCGCTGACAAAGGTGTGGGCCGAAGATATGGGCGATATGGTTGCGCGCGTGCATGGTATCTCGGTCGTCAACGTGCGTATTGGCTGGCTGCCGCGCAACCCCGGAGAAGCAGACCGGCTCAAGGCCAGCGCCATCGGCCCCGATGCCTTCTTTAGCCATGCCGATGCACAACGCTTCTATGAACGCGTCGTTGAATCGCCCAACCCTGGCCCTGGCGAATCCGTCACGGTCTTTGCCACCAGCAAACCGGCGCGCATCGAGCGCATGGACTTGGAACCCGCGCGCCGCATCCTCGGCTACGAACCGCAGGACGTGTGGCCCAACGGACTGAACTACCAATACAGCCTGTAACATCAGCTAAGAAATAATCTGTCGCGACCACCCTCCCGGAAGCTTCTGAGCTTCCGGGAGGGTTCAAGCCACGAATATCCCCATAAACGGGTCAAACTCCGTCACCGGCCTTACTTCAATGGAACCTGCTTGCGCCTGTGGCATCTTGGAGGCCACAGAAATCGCATTGTTCAGGTCCCTGGCGTCGATGCAGAAGATGCCGATGAGCTGCTCCCTTGTCTGGACAAGCGGGCCATCCGCGATGGATACCTTGCCATTGTGGACTCGCACCGTGGCGGCATGGCTGCTCTGGAGATCCCCCGCAGCGAGCAGATACCCACCCTGGCGCAATGCCTCGTTGTTCGCCAAACACGCGTTCTCGAAGGCATTACGCTCGCTGATGGGCAAGGCATCCCACCACTTTTCGTCTCGGTATGCCAAGAGTAAGTACTTCATCTTCGCTGGTCACCAGGATTTAGCCCGGTGATAACGAACGCTACCCGCCAAAGTCATCCGGCCCAAAGATGCGCACGATTTCCGACTCACCCTCGCCGACGATAGAACGGAAGCGCTTCGTCCATTCAATCGCCTCTTCCAACGTATTCGTCTTGAGGACCGCAAAGCCGCCCATCAACTCCTTTGCCTCAATAAACGGGCCATCTGTGGTGGTGAACTTCCCACCAGAGAGCCGGACGCGGGTGCCATTCGCTTGCGCGCCGCCGGTTGTAACCAGCACGCCGGATTTCAGGCCATCCTCGGTCAACTTCGCCAATTGTGCGAGGACTGCTTCACTTGGTGGTGCGCTTGCTTCTGGGCTGCTCTCGGTTGAATAGACAATGAATTGCATCTTCATCTCTCCTTATAGACTCTGGATAGAGTGTAGGGTTGAATGTCAGGCATCCGCAGGTTTCGACCGGCGTTTGAACCCTGACTTACGGGCTTACATCCAATAGTCGTTTGGCAGCTCCCCATTTCGACATCGCAGCCAACGAATTTCAAAAATTCGTAAAATTCGTTTTCAAGTCCTCATTCGGCAGGTCGCGCAGCCGTCGTTCAAGAAAGCGCCGCTCTGATTCCTGCTGGGTGAGAGCGAGCGCGCGCCGGTAGGCGGCCTCGGCTTCAGCCCTTCTGCCCAAACGGCGGCACAAGTCTGCCCGCGCCGCATGTACCAGGTAATAGTTCGCCAGGTCGCCGCGTGCGAGAATGGCATCAATCTGGGCTAGACCTGCCAACGGGCCATCGCGCATCGCCACCGCCACCGCACGATTCAACGCCACCACAGGGGACGGGGCCACTTGCAGCAGCAGGTCATACAGGCCAACAATCTGTCGCCAGTCGGTGGCGGCGACCGTGGGTGCGGAGGCATGCAGCGCCGCAATGGCCGCCTGCAAGGTATAGAGATCGTCCTTACGCCGTGACGACCAGGCCCGCTCAACCAACGCGATCCCTTCCTCGATCAAGGCCTGGTTCCAGAGCGAGCGATCCTGATCCTCCAACACAATCAAATCCCCCTCCGGCGAAGTACGCGCCGCGCGGCGCGATTCATGCAGCAGCATTAACGCCAGCAGCCCAATCGCCTCCGGCTCCGGTAGCAGCTCGACCAGCAGCCGCCCCAGGCGAATTGCCTCGCTGGAGAGATCGGGGCGCGTCAGCGATTCACCCGATGAAGCGGCATAGCCCTCATTGAACACAAGGTAGATCACCTGGAGCACAGTCTCCAGCCGCTCAGGCAGTTCTTCCGGCGAGGGAACCTGATAGGGGATGCGCGCCTCGCTGATCTTGGACTTGGCGCGCACGATGCGTTGGGCAAGCGTCGGCGGGCTGGTGAGAAAAGCGTGCGCGATCGCCTCAGTCGTCAGCCCGCACACCTCGCGCAGCGTCAGCGCCACGCGCGCCTCTGGCGACAAGAGGGGATGGCAGCAGGTAAAGATCAGCCGCAGCCGGTCATCTTCCAGTTCTTCGTTGTCCTGCCCTACGGCATCCTGGGTGCTGCTGTCGAGTTGTTCAGCCAGTTCTGCCAGTTGCGCCTCGAAGCGGGCGCGACGACGCAAGGTATCGATCGCTTTGAAGCGACCCGCCGAAACCAGCCACGCCCGCGGGTTGTCGGGGATGCGATCACGCGGCCATTGCTCAACCGCGGCCCGAAAGGCTTCGTGCAGCGCATCCTCAGCAAGGTCGAAGTCGCCAAGCAGGCGGATCAGGGTGGCAAGGATACGGCGCGACTCGGAACGGTAGGTCTGATCCAAAATCTCGCGCATCTGCTCGACGGTAGGTTCGCTCGTCATTCAAAGTTCCTTCGCTAAGATACAATTTCGTGCAATGCAGTTTAGACATTTCGGGGCGGCGCGCCAAAAATGACGCACGCAGAGTACGCGTGAGATATACCCCCGCGTGCCCGCGAGTTGGCGAAAGGAATGAGTTGTAGGTTAGACTTCACAAAGTCATTTATATCTTCCATCCATGCGGTTCCCCACACATCAATCAGGATTATCCGCACAAACATCCCCAGGAGGAACTATGTTTCGTGTTGCTGTCTTTACCCACCATGTTGAACTCACTGACACCTATCTGCAAGGCATGTCGGCGTTTGGAGCCGATGCCCTGGACTTTGGCGGCTGGAAAGAGATGCCAGGTGTCAAGGAGACGGGCGTGCCTGACCTGGAACAGGTGAAGGCATTACGAAAACGTATTCGCAGCTTTGGCCTAGAGATCAACCGTGTCACCATTCCCGACCTCACGGAAACCTTTATCAACGGGGGAGAAGGGGCCGAGGAAGAGCTCAATCGGGCTTGTGAGGCGCTGCGCGTCTATGGTCAGGCCAAGCTGCCCATTGCGCGCCAACGCGTGGCGGGCGACACCTACCCAGATGTGATGACCCGCTATCGCGCCGTTCACCGCGGCGGCATGCTCTCACGCGGCGAGAGCATGGGCTATACCAAGAACCCTGGCGCAAGCTTGACCAAAGAGCAGTATGATCATTGGTGGGAGCGTTTTGCCTATGCCTTTGAGCGCCTTGTGCCGATTGCCGAGGAATATGAGATCAAGCTGGCGATCCATCCTTCGGATACGCCCAATGTGGATACGCCCTTTGGCGGCCCCAACCTGCATCGCGTCGTGGATGCCTTCCCCAGCCCGCAAGTCGGTTTTGTCTATTGCATTGGCACGCGCGCCGAGGCGGGCGGTTCATCGCTGGTGCTTGACGAGATCAACCAGTTTGGGCGTAAGGGTAAGATTTTTATGTGCCACATGCGCAATGTGCGCGGCAGCCTTGCCACAGCGGGCGGCTATGAGGAAACGTTGTTGGACGAAGGCGATCTCAATATGTTTAAGATTCTCATGGAACTCAAAAAGGTCGGCTTTAGCGGCTATATTAACCCCGATCATATCCCCTCTGTGCCTGGCGACACACCGGCAAAGCTGGCGGGGTGGGCCTATTCGATTGGTTACTTGAAGGCTCTTTTTGCGGCAGCCGTGGCATAAGAAGCACAGAGACGCGCATAGAAGCACATCATCGCTGGTGTGCTTCTATCTTCAATTCAGGCATAGGAGGGAGGGCAGTGATGCAAGAGAATGAACGAGGCGACACAAGCGTACTGACTAAGTTGTTCGCACACAACGCTTGGGCCAACTTGAAGCTGCTGGACTTCTGCGAAGGGTTGAGCGATGAGCAGCTAGACGCCACGGCTGTGGGCGGCTTTGGTACTATACGCGATACGCTGCTGCACATCGCCGGTGCCGAAGTCAGTTACGTATCGCGCGTCAATGGCAGGCTGCCGGCGCAGCCCTTCGCGCGGGATGAGTTCCCAGGGTTCGAGCTGTTAAAGGATACGGTGCGCTGGTCGAGCGACGAGTTGCTCCAGTTGGCGCTTTCCGCACGAGAGGATACGCTGGTTCGCGAACGGTGGGAGCGCTGGCGTTGTGAATACACACTTGCCAGCCTGATCGTTCAGGCGATCAACCATGCGACAGAACATCGGGCGCAAATCGCGACGATCATCACGCAGTTGGGCATGGAACCGCCGGATATGAGTGGCTGGAGTTATATGAATGAGACAGGGGAATTTAAGGAATTTGAAGATAAGGCGGAAGGGGCATAATTGCAAGGAACAGTGAAGAAAAGGCGAACAAATCGTGGAACATTGAATCTGCATGGGCCCGCATCCAGCGCGTGATCATACCGGTTTTGTTGGGCAAGTCCTGGCTATAACAAAAGCTAGGGTATAATGCGACATGATCATGCCATGCTACCCTGCCACTGTCACCACACCACGTTTACCGGACAAACCGAGTTTGCCGGACAAGGCGCACCGGCTCCCCCAGGGCCGCGCCTTTCTTTGCCCGCTTCTGCTGGGCCTCATCTGGCTTCTGGGCGGCTGTGCCTTTGCGCCTGCCTATCCAGTCACGTTGATTCCGACGGAATGCCCCCTGCCTGTGCCCGACGAATTGGAAGAAGGGCGCACCATCACCTGTGGCTATTTGCAAGTGCCGCAAGACCGCGCCGTCCCCACAGGGCTGCAAGTAAAACTGCCCTATGCACAGATCCACGCCGAAAGCGCCCACCCCCATGCCGATCCGCTCGTCTATATTGCCGGGGGGCCAGGCGGCAGCGCCCTGGCTGAATTTAACCAGATCTATGGCTGGTTTCGATCCATCCGCCGCGACCGTGACCTGATCTTCTATGACCAGCGAGGCACGCTCTTGGGCGATCCGGTGTTAGAGTGTGCGGGTGGGGGGCGTGCGCCCACCCGCGCGGAGATTGACGCGGTGAGCGCACGCGTTCCGGCCTATCTGCGCCCGCTGGACGCCAATGATGTGGTCATCGCCCGCTGTGCCGAGCGGCTGCAAGAGCAGGGCATTGACCTGGCCCACTATGACACCGCGACCCACGCGCGTGATCTGCTGGATCTGCTGGATGCGCTGGGCTATCCAGAGTACAACCTCTATGGCACTTCCTATGGCACGCGCGTGGCGCTGGAGGTCATGCGCTTGTCCCCGCCGGGGCTGCGTGCCGTGGTGCTGGATTCGATCTACCCGCCCACCATCAATGCCTATGAAATGCAACATTCCGTCGCCACGTTAGAGGTGCTGGCAAGGGCCTTTGAGCAGTGCGCAGATCAACCCGCCTGTGCTGCGGCCTATCCAGATTTAGCGACGCGCTTTGACCAAGCTGTAGACGAACTCAACGCCCAGCCGCTCGACCTGCCCTTAAGCTGGCAGCCCACTTTTGATGGCGACGATCTGCTGCAACTGATGCTGACACGGTTGGATAGCGCGCTACTGCCCTATTTGCCGCGGTTGGTGGACGAAGTGGGCCGCGGCGAGAGCAGCACCCTCATCGCGATTTTGCGCGGTGAAGTGCCACCCCCCATGCCACCGCGCCCCATGCCCATTTCTGCTGCGGATGAGGCGCGGGTCACAGAGTTTGTGCTGGCGCTGAATGGCGCATTCCTGACGCAGCAGCTTCAACTCGACGAGGAAGCCAGGGCAGAATGGCAACAGCTCACGGCGCGCAATGCCGACCGCAACCGCCTGCGTAGCTTTATCGAGAGCCATTTGCCGCCCGCCGTTGCCGAGCCTCTCTTGGCCCAGGTGGCACAATTAACCGACGCAGACTTGGCGCTGGTCTTTGCAGAACTACGCAGCATCCCCGTCCATCCCTTGACACGCGGGGCAAACCTGGCGGTGGAATGTCGAGATGAACAGCCCTTCAACGACTATCAGACGGCCATCAGCGCGCACCGGGCATTGGGCATTGCCGATGCGCTGGTGGCAGATGAGCTAACACGCCTGCGTCACCATTGGGCACAATGCGCGCTCTTCCCCACTGGGATCGCTGCCGGCAGCCAGACCGAGCCGGTAACGAGCAGCGTCCCTGTGCTGATCTTCCAGGGTGGGCTTGATACGATTACGCCACCCAGTTGGGCGGCGGCTGCCCAGCGCACGCTCTCGAACGCCACTTACCTCGAATTTCCCGGCCAGGGGCATGTCATCATCCAGCAGCCGTTGAGCGTCAGTTCGGGCTGCCCCGCGCAACTCACGCGCCACTTTCTGGATGGTCCCAACCACATACCCGATACAAGTTGCGTGAGCAACAGCTATCAGATTCCCTGGGTGCTGCCGGAAGTGTCATAGCGCCAGAAGCCAGAAACCCATCCCTCAACCAGCGTGGGAAGGGACCTATCCTTCATTCGGAATGATGGGTATGAGTCGCACGAGCGGGATGGTGCGAGTGGTAGCCTTTATGTACCGGTTATAGCTGGGCGCGCGCTGTAGGATTGCCGGCCAGAAGGCGGCTGCCTCCTCATCCGGCAATTGCTCGGCGCGCACCGACTGCGTGCGCGCGCCAATCTCGACTCGTGCTGTCGGGTTCACTTTCAAGTTGCGAGACCAGTCGGGGTCGGAGCGCCCACCACTGTTGGCAGCCACCACGAGCATGTTTGCACCGTCACGGAAAAACTGGAGGAGTACGGTATGCTCTCGTCCGGACTTACGACCGCGCGTCGTAAGCAGAAGGACGCCCCGGTTGTGGGGAGCAATATGCCCGCGGGTTAGTCGATATAGGACTGTTCCAAGCCTTCTGAGTCTCCTGTTTCCCTCGCGTTCGAGAAACATCAGCATTCTATCTTTACGTGAAGGAATCGTGAGCGGGGGTAGAACAATAAGCGTCTCTCAGCGGCAGAGCTGTGCGTAATAATTAGGGAAGGTTAGGGTGGAGTTCTGAGGCGGCTTTCGCATTGAACCCACACCCCGGATCGTGTACAATTGCCGCAGTTTTCATCGCAAGCCAATGGCTAGTGGACGCGCCCCATTGGTGGCCCAGGGACGGTCAGGGAGTCGTGTATGCAGGGGACGGAAACGATCAGTACGCCGCTTCAAGCCAAAGCGCGTCCGCGGCGGCGGCTGTTGACGTACACGCTCCAGGCGCTCTGGGTGATCCTGGCGGTGATGATTGTACAACTTCTCTTGTTGAGTGTGCGTCCTGGCTATGCTGAACTCATCAAGGTCTGTAGCGAGCCGGTCTGTCCAGACGGTCAGTTAACCCCGGTGGGTTTGGAAAGCCTAACCTCTCTAGGCATCTCCGTTCATGTCTACGCTGTTTATCAGCTCTTCTTGATCTTTGCCGTTGCGTTCATCTATGCGGGTGTGTCGCTGCTGATCTTTCGCGGCCTGCGTAACGATCCCGTTGGGCTTTATATTGCGCTGGTGCTGCTGATCTTTGGGGCCTTTGTCAGCGACTATGTACAAGTTCTGCGCGAGGTTCAGCCCTGGTTGACTGGCCTGGTGGATATTTTGCCGGGTGTCAGCATTATTTCATTTGCGATCCTATGTTACATTTTTCCCGATGGGCGCTTTGTGCCGCGCTGGACGCGTTGGGCGGCGTTGGCATGGGTGCTGGCCCCCATCATGATGATCGTAGCCGTCCTTTACGACGCATTTGATCTTGTCTCAGGCCCAATCACGCTGATCTTGTTAATCTTGCTCACTACCTGTATCATTGCGCCGATCTATCGCTTTCGCAAGCTATCGTCGCGGGCGCAGCGCCAACAGCTTAAATGGGTTCTCTTTGGCCTGATTCAACTGGCGACAATGATGCTGATTGTCGTCGAACTCCTGCCCCGCCTGTTTCCCGCGTTGGATGTTCCCGGCAGCCTGCCCTATATTGCCAGTAACTTTGTTCAGGCTGTCTCGCTAATTATTTTCCCCATCAGCGTTGGCATTGCCCTCTTGCGCTACCGTTTGTGGAATGTGGATCGGGTCCTCAACCGCACCCTGGTCTATATCCCGCTCACCAGCATCTTGACCGTGATCTACTCCACCTCGATGGCTGTCTCGCAGCGGCTCTTTACCACGACCACAGGCGAGCAGTCGCAGGCAGTCGCCATTTTCACTACCATTGTGCTGACCACGACCTTTAGCCCGATTAAGAACTCGCTCCAATCGACGGTGGACAAATACTTCAAAGAAGCGCCGGAGCAGCTCAAAAAACTCAAAGAACTGGACGAGCAAGTTACGCAGGTTGTCCTCGCGCTCGACCAGAAATCGCTGGCCCAGCGTATTGTGGAAACCATCGTAGAGGCCCACCGCGCCCACGGTGCAGCCCTATATCTAAAAGAGGGCAAGAAGATGATTCTGGCCTATGCCACGCCCGATTGGGTCTGGGCGGAGGGCGAAGTGTCGTTCCTTTTGCAGGATGAGGGGGTCACGCTGGGGCGGTTGCTCCTGGGTCGTCGTCACGACCGTGATGACTATACCCTCGAAGAATGTGATGAGATCCGCAATGCCACGTTGCCCATTGTACGCAACATGCACAAGCTGATGGCGCTCCAGGATGATTGATTGGGAAAGCGGCAGGAGAGTTGGCAAGCTAAATCAATAGACAGAAGATCAATGGGGATGGCGCATCTTTCACCGCAGGTAGAGCGTATGAATCACGCATACAATCACAACTACTCACCATCCCCTCCTATCACGCCAATCGTGGTACTATATTGCCAACAACAAACTCGCACACAAACCAATCTCAATTTGCACACAGACATTTCACAAAGACAGACGTTTCATTTGGAAGGAGCTTTAACATGACCTTATTGCGACGTGTCCCCACCTTGCTCTTGGCGCTGGTGCTGGCGCTGGCTGTGGGAACCGGCCCAGCACCCCTCATGGCAGCATCCCCGGTCGCGCCCGTCATTCAGGAGAGCGAGCCTGCCATTATCGGCTCCTATCGATCCAATGTGATCCCCGGCGACGCCAACACGCCCGACATGGTGGCGGAGTTGATTCTCTATGACGATGGGAGTGCCGAAGTCGTTAGCTATGTGGAGGATGAAGCGGTCATCACCGAAATTGGCACTTGGGTTGAAGGTGATGATGGAACGATGACTCTCACCGTCACCGCAAGCACTGTCGAAACCTATGAGCAGCCCGCCACATTGATATTCGACGTTGCCGACGACGGCACGCTGACGAGTGACGAAGCAGGGTTGACGCTGACCCCCACAGGGGAAGGCAACGACGTTCTTGGTCAGCTTCCTGAGGAGGCGCTCATCTATCAGTCTGGGGTGATGACCCGAACGTCCGGCCCTGGTCTACAACAACTCACCCTGGCGCTCTTTGATGATGAGACGTTAACTCTGGTCAGCGACTACATGAACCCTGGTGAGATTGTCGTCGAGATCGGGACTTACGCCGAAGATGAAGAGGGCAATCTGTTGGTCACGCTCACAGGCCAAGTTGAGGATGGCGACGGCACTGTCACCGAGTTTGACGCGCCGCTGGAGCTTGTTTTCACGATCAACGACGATGACTCCATTTCGCTCGTCGATGAAGGGGGCGCACTCTTTGGTGAGCAGGGATTGACCCTGGCGTTTGTCCAACCGGGCTTCACTGCCACAGAGGATGCCGCCGCCGAGGCTACCGCCACGGAAGAAGCCACCGCGGAAGTAGAGGCAACAGCCGAGCCAACCGTAGAAGCGACTGAGGAAGTTACAGAGGAAGCAGCCACCGAAGCAGAAGCTACGCCTGAACCCACCGCAGAAGCGACCGAGGAAGATGCCGCGGCGACTGATGAGACTGCGCTAGATGCAGCGGCAGCGGGGCTGGATGCAACGGGCGTCGTGACACCGTCCGGGGCCTATGTTTCCGATCTACTTCCCGCAGAAGATGAAGCCAGCAGTTTCCTCGTCAGCATCTTCTATGACGATGGCACTGCCCATATTAGCACCTATACGCTCGACGGCACGCCGCCTGTGATGGAGGATGGAATTTGGGCGGACAACCTCGACGGCAGCTACGTTCTCACAGCCACAGGCACGCTCGACGAAGCGTATGATGAGCCGGTCGAAATCGAGTTTACGATCGACGAGGAGGGTATTATCTCGCTCTCCGGTGTCCCGCTCTATCCGCTGGAAGATATTGACCTGTCCGCTGCGCCCAGCGTCTTTGCCGAGTTCCAGTCTGACCTGATCACCGATACCACCGACGTTACGCATACCATCACGCTGACCCTCTATGACGATGATAATCTCTCGGCGGAGATGGTCACTGAGTATACCGAAGATGGTGAGTTGTACAACGAATATGGCACATGGGATGTCAACGCAGACGAGCAGCTTGTGGTTACGCTGACCGCTGATGATGAGGCAGACTATGATGAGCCGGTCGAGTGGCTCTTCGACATCAGCGACGAAGGTGTATTGACCCTCGCCAACGACGACGAAGCGTACTATGGGGAGACAGGATTGACCCTGCTGCCCGTCGTCATCGACGAGCAGAGCCTGGAAGATGAGGTCACAGAAGAGAACACAGAGGCAGAGGCTGCGAGTACGGATGATACTACGAGCGAAGCAGATACAGCCGCCGCCGAAAACATCCAAGTCTTCCAATCCGAGGTGCTGCCTGCGGCCTCCAGTCCAGGTCTCCAACTCACTCTGGGGCTGTCGGATGATGGCGGCGCGGCCCTTGACTATGATTACCTCAACGATGAAGAGGTAGTCACCAACTTAGGCGAGTGGGTGGACAATGAGGATGGGACCATCACCATTACCTTCACCGAAGGCCCCACCGGCACTTTTGAGGTTCCTGTGGAGATGACGTTGGAATTGGGCGAGGATGGCAACCTGACCATCATCGACGCCAGCGAAGAGTCACTCGCCCTACTCGACGTAGTCCTCGCCCCGATCGTACTCGAATAGACGCATCTGAGTTTATCACCTTCCCGGAAGCGGCCCAGAGAGCTTCTCGCTTCCGGGAAGGTGACTCCACTTTTTGAGGGTGGCAGCTACCCATGACTACGGCGTAAGCTGTAAATACTCCAAGCGCAGCAGATCCAGGTCGAGATATTCCACGCGTTGCTCCATTGCCCAATAGATCGGCCCAAGCTGATCCGTGCCCCGCTCTGCAAAGTGCGTAAAGACTTGCGCGCGCATCTCGTCAGGTACTTGTGCGTGCGGCAGGGAAAGCCGCTCCGGCAACTTTCCTTCTTCCTGGTAATGGCGGTAGATATACCCCATGACGGTTATGGGCTTGACGCTACAAAGGTTGGCAACTTCTAGCAGGGAACGACCTGCCTGCAAGCCCTCAATGGCTGTGGTGCGCCGTTCCTGCGCCGACGTGCTTTTGTTTCGCACTTTGAGCGCGGTCGCGGCGGCTGGCTGAGCATCTTCCGCGCCGCCATGCTCGGCAATTGCCTCCAGAAAAACGGCCCCATACGCTTCCACCTTGTGTTCGCCCACCCCATAGATCTCCAATAATTCGGCTTCGTTCCTGGGCAAAATAGCCGCCATCTCGCGCAAAGTACGGTCTGCAAAGATCATGTACGGTGGAATGTTATGCTCCCTGGAGAGACGCATGCGTAAAGCGCGCAACTGCTCAAAGAGACCCTCATGGGCAGGCTGTGTGGACGCTAGGCTAGCCGCCTGCTTGAAGGTGAGGCTCCCAAAGACCTGCTGCCCCTTGAGTACCTGCTTGCCCAGTTCCGTCAGCCTGATCGCGCCCACATCGCTTTGTACCATGAGCTTTTGAGCAAAGAACTGTGCTGCCAACTGCTGCCATTGGGTTTTAGACAGGCCGTTGCCCTGATCATAGGCAGCCAGACGATCATGTTTCCAGTCGAGAATTTTCTTGGCTCTGGAGCCGCGCAACACATCAATCACATGGGTCACGCCAAACTTCTCTCGAAGCTGCTGGACACAGGTCAGGAAGAGTGTCGCATATTGGGTCAGATCATCCGACCCGGCAGGCTGCGACGTGTCCCCCGCCACACAGGTATCGCACATCTTGCAGCGATCCGCCGCGCTCTCGTCATCGAAATAGTTGATGAGCCACTTGCGCCGGCAACCTGTATGCTGGACCCAAGCCGACATATGCTGGAGCCGTGCCTGAGCTTGCGCCTGCTGATCGGGGGGACGGTCGGAGATCATCCATTTGATGGTGCGGAAATCGTCCGGCCCATAGAGCATCAGACAATCGGCGCGGTCGCCATCACGCCCGGCGCGCCCGATCTGCTGGTAGTAGCTTTCGGGGTCGCTGGGCAGGTTATAGTTAAGCACAAAACGAATGTCCGGCTTGTCAATGCCCATCCCAAACGCCACGGTCGCCACCATGACCGGCACTTCATCATGGGTAAAACGTCGCTGGTGATCTTTGCGCGTCTCGTCGCCGAGACCGGCGTGATAGTTGAGTGCGGCAACCCCCTCCTTGTTGAGCGCAGCAGTCAAATCATCTACCTGCTTCTGGGTGGTACAGTAGATGATGCCCGACTGGTTGGGATGCTCTGCCAGGAAATTCAGCACTTGATGCAGCCCATTTTGCCGCGGCTGCACCGCCAAAAAGAGATTGGGACGGTCAAAGGGCGCGACAAATTCCGCCGCATTGCCCAAATCAAGATTCGTCATGATGTCATTGCGTACTTGGCGCGTCGCGGTGGCAGTCAGCGCCAACACTTGCACATCGCCTAAATACTCGCGCGCGCGGCTGATCTGCCGGTACTCCTCGCGGAAATCGTGCCCCCAGCGCGAGATGCAGTGCGCCTCATCCACCACCAGCAATTCCACCTGGCAATCGCGCAGCAGTGCAAGGGTGTTGGGTCGCTGCAACATCTCCGGCGACAAATAGAGCAGGCGCAACGCCCCGCTGCGTGCTTGGCGGATCACATCGTAGCGTTCATCCTCTGACAATTGGCTGTTAAGGGCCGCTGCGGCAATGCCAAGTTCTGTCAGGTGGGCAACCTGATCCTGCATCAGCGAGATCAAAGGCGAAATCACCACGGTCAAGCCCGGAAAGACCAAAGCAGGCAACTGGTAACAAAGGGACTTACCCGCGCCCGTAGACATGATGACCAGCGTATTGCGCCGCGCCAAGACCGATTCAATGATGGCCTGTTGGTGAGGACGAAACTCGCGAAAGCCAAAGTAATGATGCAACAACTCTGGCAAATCGACGGTTGCAGGTGTGCGCTTGAACGAGGGTGTTCTAACGATCATGGGCGCATCGTCGACGCTGTACTCTGGTGGAGGACTCTCTACCGGTTCCAGCCCGGCCTTTGTGTCAGAAAACCAACCGCAAAGCTGGAGATAACATCTCGCCGCTTGCTCAGGGGCATTGTCTGCCTTCCACCATTGCGCCAGCGAGAGACGAACGAGCGTGTGGGCAGGCAGATAAGATTCCGGCGCGTCAAGTCCTCGATAGGCGAGATAGAGATCACGCCCATCGTCATTATAGACATAACGCAGTCTGGTATCGCCGCTGCCCCACAAGATCAATGGGCGATCCGGTCGCCAGAAGAGCGCACTGCTGGCGGGGACATGCTCGCGCCCAACATAGAGCAAGCCATTTTCTGCCACCTGTAGCGCGCCCGCAAAAAGTTGTTCGATTCTGCCCGTAACGGGGGGCATCAGTCGCTCAATTGCCTCGACCAATTTATCCGAGCTACGCAACGGCTCTGCATTAAGAACGATAATATCTTCGCAATGGGGCGCAACGACCTTGTTCGGCACGTAATAGTCATGGATGCACCACACATCGCCGATTGCGTAATCCTGGTTAGAACTCCCGCTGGCAAGTTGCACAGCATCGACCAGCCGGACACTGCGCCCATTTTGGGCGATGCCTTCCACACAATAGCCATTCTGCACGCGCGTTTTTGCAACGATCAAAAGTTGAAACGGTGTGGGGGGAAGTGGTTTGTTCACTGGCTACATCACTTCTCTAATTCTTGTACAATGAGGATTAATGCTACGGGTGCAAGACCTATTCTTGCTAAGTCTATAGTTTCCCTAACTTGTGACTAATGTGGTAGGGATGGAGAATTTAGCTCTAGTGGCAGTTTAGGTAAACAGTGAGTGAGGTGGCCTCACCCACTCCCTTCCAGCACATCGAGCAGGACGACCGCTTCATTATGCTCTGTGTCGCGCGCCCCATAGAGCAGCGTTACAACAGCGTGTTCTTCTTCCAATTGTTTTAGCTGATCGACAAGCTCTCGGTTCGCCTCAAGCTCTTTTTTGTACTTCTTCTCAAATTCTCCCCATTTCTGCGCATCGTGCCCGAACCATTTGCGAAGTTCGGTGCTGGGCGCAATCTCCTTGAGCCACAGATCCAAATGCGCTTTTTCTTTGGAGACACCTCGAGGCCAAAGCCTGTCAACGAGTACCCGGTAGCCGTCATCCTTCTCCCACTCCTCGTAAACCCGCTTCAATTTGATCATAAATTCCAGCCTCTCTTTCCGTGGCGCAGATGCTTGTGCGTTGGTGATTGCGCCTTGCTTACCCCGTGACAATGCGTTCTATGTTGTAGTGAGTTCTATGTGGTGATGATCTCCACGTTGTATCCTTGAAAAAGCCCCGATTCGAGCACACCTGTGATTCCCTTGATCCGGCCCTCAAGGTCGGAGGCAACGTTCGCAAACCTCGCATCCAGGATAAAATTTCCTGCTTCCGTAATCACGGGGCCATCTTTGGACTGTGCCAGGCGCAGCTTCACTTCGAATGCGCCAAGTTGTATGAGCCTTGATTCAACATAATGCACCGATAAGGGGTAAACCTCGACCGGTATCGGAAATTTCTGCCCCAGTGTGTGAACCAATTTGGACTTGTCAACCACAATATAGGTTTTCGGTGAGCTGACCATCAGGATTTTTTCCTTGAAAAGCGCCCCTCCTCGACCTTTGATCAAGTTGTGATTCGGGTCAACTTCATCAGCCCCATCGAATGCCCAATCCGGCTTGGCCTCTAACAGAGATGTGGTCGGGATACCGAGTGCCGTACACGCCAATGCAACTTCATATGAAGTGGGAATACCGGTGATCTGGAGATCCTCATCCTGTACGCGGCGCGCAATGGCCTGGAGTGAAAGGAAAACGGTAGAGCCGGAACCAACGCCAATCACATCGCCATTGCTGACCTTGCCGGCGATAGCCACAGTGGCTTGTTGTTTTGCTTCCCGATTAACAATTTCTCCAGACCATTGGAGGGTCTGTGCGATGCTGCTTTGCCATTGCATAGGGTTCGCTCAACTCCTCTGTCACTCTCACCCTTTTAGGCGATGCCACCACGCAGTGAGAAGGGTATGATGATTCAGTATAGGCGCGATAGCAGCCGGAGACAACTGGCGAATCGGGATGGAGCAAAGGGCTTGTCGAGAAAGAGGGGGGAGAATTCTCGTGCAGAGACGCGGAGACGCAGAGAAGAAACAAAGTAAGTGCCTCTTCTCTGCGTCTCCGCGCGAGATACTTTCTGGTTGGGGGCGATCAGATAGTACGACTTATACCTATTGCCCTGCTGAGGCAACTACCCGGTAAATATTGCCGTTCTGGTCGTCGCTGATAAAGAGTTCGCCATTAGCACCGGCGACCACTCCGGCAGGTCGCCCCCAGGCGTCGCCACATTGCTGGTCTGCGCTATCGCGGAAGCCGGTGACAAAATCCTGACCTTCGACCGGCTGACCATCCTCCACGACAATCCGCACGACCTTGCAGTCACGCGGTTCACCACTGTTCCATGAGCCATGATAGGCCACGAAGAGATTACCCTGGTACTCATCGGGAAAGGCGCTCCCGTTATATTGCGTCACACCCAACGGGGCTGCGTGTGCCAGGTCGGTAAAGAGCGCCGGCACAACCTCGCTGCAATCACTGAGCCGGTCGTCAAAGGGCACACGCTCATCGTGTACTTCCTCTGTGCCGGGCGGCACCACGCCCATCACCGGCGTATAGCAGTAGGGCCAGCCATAATGGTTGCCGCCTTCCACCTCAACCACAATCTCTTCAGGGGGCACATCGTTGCCGAGCATATCACTGCCATTGTGTGTAGCCCATAAGCGGCCATCGGGCAGGAAGAGGAAATCAACACTGTTGCGAAGCCCCTCCGCCCAGACAGGCTGGCGTGTCTCATCTGGGTCATCGACAAAAGGATTATCTTCCGGGATCGAACCATCGGCATTAAAGCGCATAATCGTGGCGCGGCGGCGATCCGTTTCGACATTGTTGTTACCGCTGGAACCGGCGGCAACATAGAGCATACCATCCGGGCCAAAGTGCAGTGTACGTGAAGTGTGGTTGCCGCCAGTGGGAATATTATCGGTCACCACTTCCAGTTCGCCATCTTCCAGGAAATCACCATCCCCATCCAGATCGGTCAGGCGCACTATCCGTCCGTTTTCGGCAACATAGAGCGAGTCTTCAAACCACTCTACGCTGTGCGGCCCATCAAGATCTTCTATCACTACCTGCCGTTCATCTGCCACACCATCACCGTCGGCATCGGGCAGACGTACCACTGTACCGCCCTCCCGTTCAGCCACATAGAGATTGCCGTCCGGCCCCACGGTCATCAATCGCGGCATAGCCAGACCACTGAAATAGGTATTGAGGGTGAAGCCATCCGGCACTTGGAGCCGCGCGGCGGCTTCATCGCCAGTAGCTTCTTCCGCAGGTTCCTCTGTGGCTTCTTCGGTCGCTTCCTCCGTGGGTTCTTCGGTCGCCTCCTCCGTGGCTTCCATAGTCGCTTCTTCCGCAGGCTCTTCCGTTGCTTCCTCTGTTGCTTCTTCGGTAGCTTCTTCCGTGGCTTCCTCAGTGACCTCCGTAGTGGCTTCCTCAGCAGGGGCTACTGTAGCCCCTTCTTCGGCTGCGGCTACAGTCGGCGTGGCTGCGCCTGCCGGATTCTGAGCAGGCGCGCTTGCGGGCAGAGCGGTACATGCGCTGCCGAAAAGGCTAAATAAGGCCAGCAAAACGCCAGCCAAAAGACGGCTTCCAACCTTCGTGGTCATTGTCATTGCTCCTTATTGATTCGTAACCTGTTGATGAGGGATCTTGAGGATACAGGGGTGGCATAGGCAAACGAGCCAGGAGGCTTACATTTGCAGGATACAGATAGATACATCTTTGCCGCATTGTCGCCATTCTCAGGCTGTGATTGGCCCGTAATTTCGCCAAAAGTTTCCAGAATTTAACAGGTTGAGGGCATACGGGTCTATAATTGCTTGATGGGTCAACGATTGATCGATCAAGTAATTATCTAGATAAGGTGGATTCTTATATGGCTGCCCAGGGGATCAAAAAAGCGCGTGCGCTGGAGGATGAGCAGATCATCGTGCCGCCTGAAGCGGGGATGCATGGCACACCGGCACTGCTGGCGATGATCGGCATGATGACCGTCGTGCTGCTGGCCGCGCTCGACCAGACGATTGTCGGTACAGCGCTGCCGCGTGTCGTGGCAGAGTTGGGTGGATTCAACCTCTACGGCTGGGTGGCAACCTCCTATCTGCTGACCTCGACCGTGATGGTTCCCATCATGGGCAAAATGGGCGATCTCTATGGGCGCAAGCCATTTCTACTACTCTCGATTGTGATCTTTGTTGGCGCATCGGCGTTGGCGGGCGCGGCACAATCGATGATGTGGCTGGTGGTGGCGCGCGGCATTCAAGGCATCGGCGCGGGCATGTTGCAGGCGACTGCCTTTACCAGCGTCAGCGATATGTTTCCCCAACCGGCGCGGCGGGCACGCTGGCAGGGGCTGATCACCAGTACCTTTGCTGTTGCCAGTGTGGTTGGGCCGGTGATGGGCGGGGTGATGACCGAATCGCTCGGCTGGCGCTCAGTCTTTTACATCAATTTGCCTGTAGGCATTGTGGCCTTTTCACTGATCCAAATGAGACTCCCTGCCGACCTTTCCCCGCGTGCAGAGAAAGCGCGCATCGACTGGGGAGGCGCAGCCACGATTACCGTCGCCATCAGCGCGCTCCTGCTGCTCGTTGAATGGGGTGGCAATACCATGCCGTGGAATTCGCCAACGATTATTGGCCTGGGGATTCTCTGCGTCGTCTCTCTAGTCGCCTTTTTTATGATTGAGCGACGCGTGCCGGAGCCGCTCTTTCCCATCGATCTCTTTAAGCGACAAACCATCCTCTTTGTCAACGCTGTCTCGCTGCTCATTGGCTTTGGCCTCTTTGCCCTGGTCTACTACACGCCGCTCCTGCTCCAGGGGGGTCTTGGCCTGAGCCCCAGTGCTGCCGGTGGCTATCAGACACCCCTGGCTGTCTCAACCGCGCTCGGTTCGCTCATCGGCACCCAGATCTTTGCACGCACCCAACGAATGAAGGCCCTCATGCTTTGGGGAGGCGTGTGTACCGTGATCGGCACACTGAGCCTGCTCAATGTCAATGTCGAATCGGATCCGCTTTGGTTGGGGCTGCGGCTGGCGATTGCGGGGCTGGGTGCGGGCTTTATCATGCCCATGCTCACGCTGCTGGTGCAATCGATTGTGCCGCGCAACCGTATGGGTGTGGCAACCTCTAGCGTTCAATTCCTGCGCCTCATCGGCAGCACGATTGGCACGGCAATCGTCGCCTCTGCGGTCAATGTCCTCTTTAGCCAGCGGATGCAAGCTGCCTTTACACCCGCCACGGATGCGCGCATTGTGGATGCCTTCCACAACCCCCAAGCGGTCATTGATCCTGGTGTACAGGCCCAACTCCAACAACTGCTTGACGAACTCGGCCCAGAGGCCGCGACTCAACTCCAGCATCTTACCGATGTTGCCCACGCCGCGCTGATCGAAGGGGTGCGCCTGGGCTATGTCATGGCCCTGATCCTGGCGTTCATGACGTTGGCAATTATCTTCTTAATCCGCACCCCGAACTACCGGTTGGCAGAGACCGTGGCGAGGATACCCAAGCAGGAGAGCGCGGTTGAAATCCTATAGCAAATTCAATCGGAGGCAGCGATGACGGCACAAACGCCCCCTACCCTCACCACCCCGACACCTAGCGCGGCCACACCGGAAGGCGCAGGCAGCGATTCGATCCTGCAACATCTTGGTCAGACCTATCATGAGGTTGTGACCACGTTTGAGCGTTTTATGGGCATGAGCCGCGCACGTTGGGCGATCCTCAATCGGCTCAGCCGTGAAGAAAGCATGACCCAAGCGGCCCTTGCCCAACGGCTGCGCGTGGATGCCGCGGCCATCACGCGCCAGGTCAAACAATTGGAGGCAGAAGGGCTGGTTGCCCGCTGGACGCATCCACAGGACAATCGCTATACCGTCGTCGCGCTCACGGCGCAGGGGCGTGAATCTGTCGAGCAGTTACGCAGCGAGCGCGATGCGTTTGAACGCATCGCCACCGCAGGTCTCAGCGCAGAAGAAATCAACCACATGCGCCGCGGCCTCGCCCACATGCGCCACAACCTGGAAACACTCTCGAAGGATGAGGGATGAATTATGAAGGGCAGAGGCAGAACCCCTCTGGGCGCGGGTGTGGTTCTGCTCCTTCATCCCTCAGAAGGCAACATCGGGGTCAGCGCGTGGTATGGGCTGGGGGCGTGCGGTCAGTTGGCGCAGGAGAGCCAGTGCCAGCCGTTTGGTATCGAGTTGGGCGAGCTCATTTTCCAGCACCGGCCCTACACAGGCCGGACAGCCCTGAGGGCATCCACAGTGGGCGATCAGATCGTGCGCCGCGTGGATCAGCGTATTGTGCAGTTCAAAGAGACGGGCGCTAAACCCCAGTCCCGCCGCAGCCCGTTCGTAGATGTAGATGGTGGGGAACTGCTGCCCTGACCCCATAGGAGTATCCGGCGTGGAATCAACAGGTGTATTGTTCTGGCGGCGCGCCACTCCGGCGACCTCGGCGCGTGTCACATGCACGCCAATATCTTGCGGGTCACACATCAGGTAGAGCGGAGCCAGATTGTTGAGGGCATAGGCCACGCCATCCAGCCCGCTGCGTACACGCACACCCGCCTCTAGGCGTTGATGACAAGCGCGGCAGACCAGCACCAGGTTACTCAGCCGGTTGGCAAGCAGATAATGTTCGTTGATCCCCGGCACATAACCAAAGGTGCGAAATGGGGTCAGATGATGCACATCGTGCTGGCGACCGGGCGACTCCGGCGCGCCACATTGTGTGCAGCGATAGCCGTCCCGTTTACGCACCTGCTGGCGCTGCTCGGCCCAGTTGGGGCCATAGTCATTGATCGAATCATGCCACTCGCCCGAAGCCTCCAACGCCGCCTGTGTCTCCGGCAGGATGCTGCACCAATAGCCGCTTGTCTCTACAATTTGGGGTGGATAGTCGAGCGGAAAAAGCCCCAACGTCTCATGGGTGAAGCGTTTAACGCGGCGATAGCCGTTGATAGTCTGGCTGACGCGCAGATCGCCATGCACCGCCAGCGCGCCGCGCTGCACCGCCTGGTCATGCAGGGCTAGCTCTGTCACCTCGGTTTCGGCAATCACATCGGTGTAATAATCGACTTCCACCGCGCGCACTTGGGCCAAGCTCTGCGCCAGGTCAAGTTCCTCAACGACATAGCTCTGCCCCTCATGCAGATAGATCGCCCCGTCATGCACCAGGCGCGGCGCGCCGGCATGGTCCACCGCGCCGATCACGACCGGGCCGGCACTGCTGCCTGCTTGAATCGCCACTGTGTCGCTGCCGGAGGTGCGCAGGTTGACCGCGCGCGCCGGATAGGCCGTACCCATCCAGAAGTAGGCCCCTGCCTGGGCATGAAGTTCCCCCTCTTCAGCCAAAAGCGCCAGCACATCTGCCGTGTAGGGACTTTGCCCAAAGTCCTCTCCCTCGGCAAAGGGTAGCTCAAAGGCGGCGCAGCGCAGATGATCGAGCAGGAGCAGCAGATTATCGGGGTTGATCAGCGCATGCTCTGGGGTGCGTTCAAAGAGGAATTCGGGATGGCGAATGACATATTGGTCGAGTGCGCCGCCCGTTGCCACCAGCATCGCCAGCGCCGCCTCGGTGGTGCGCCCCGCGCGGCCCATCTGCTGCCAGGTGCTCGCCAGCGTGCCTGGATAGCCACAGAGAACCGCGGCTTGCAATTGGCCGATGTCGATGCCCAACTCCAGCGCATTCGTCGCCACGACCCCGCGCACCTGCCCCGCGCGCAGCCCCGCCTCAATCGCGCGCCGTTCCTCCGGCAGATAGCCCCCTCGATAGCCACGGATTTGGGTGTAGATGGGCGAATCGGGGGCAAGCAGACCCGCTGCCACCTCACGCCGGTTGCGTACCTCGCCTTTCGCCCAGCCCCGCGCCACCCGCTCACGCAAATAGGTGAGCAGCAGTTCGGTCGTCAGGCGTGAGCGGCCAAAGACGATGGTCTGCACACCCGCCAACACAGAGCGCGCCGCCAACTCCTGTGCCTCCAGCGTGCTGGAACGGCGCAAGCCCCGCTCCGCGTCAAAGAGGGGTGGGTTATAGAGAATGATATGCTTGGCCCCGCGTGGTGCGCCGCTCTCGTCAATCACGGTGACAGGCGCTTCCACCAGCCGTTCAGCCAACTCGCCAGGGTTGGCAATGGTAGCGCTCGTACAAATAAACTGGGGATGGCTGCCATAGGCCGCGCAGATGCGCCGCAGCCGCCGCAGCACATTCGCCACATGGGAGCCAAAGACGCCGCGGTAGGTATGCATCTCATCCAGCACCACATAGCGCAGCCCGCTCAAGAAGGCTTCCCACTGCGTATGATAGGGCAGAATCCCCATGTGCAGCATGTCGGGATTGGTGATGATGAGCCGCGACTCTTTACGCAGGCGGGCGCGTGCGCTGGAGGGTGTATCGCCATCATAGGCCGCGGCATTGAGCAAGCCCGCGGGGATGCCCTGCCCGCGCAAAGCCGTGCGCCAGCCGTCCAGCTCTTCCAACTGGTCATGCCCCAATGCTTTGGTGGGAAAGAGGTAGAGAGCGCGGGCGTTGGGGTCATGCAGCACTCGATCCAGGATCGGCAGATTATAACAGAGGGTCTTGCCGGAGGCAGTCGGTGTCACCACTGCCAGCGCTTGCCCTGCCAGCGCCGCTTTTACCGCCTGGCTCTGATGGGTATAGAGTTCGGGGATGCCACGGCTAGCCAGTGCTTGGTGCAGGGCAGGGTGTAGCGTGGGGGGAATGGGCAATGTCCGTGCGTCCTGGGCAGGCAGCGTGCGCCACGCCATAACATTCGCCATAAACTGCCCATCGCCGCGCAAATCGAGCAACAACTGATCAAGGGCCATAGGAGCATTGTAGCCGAGGGGCAGTTGCTCTATCAAAATCGGTGGGGAGATATTACGGGTCAGCGATGGCCTCCGGCAGCCGCTCCACTTTGGAGAGAGCGCCGAACCCATTACGCTGGATGAGTTCATCCAGCATGTCAAGAATAATTAGTACGACCTATTTCACTCCTTATGACGCGGCGGTTATTCCTTCCTGCGCGGGTGGTAAGTGAGAATGACATTGCCTGTACTGGTCGTCTTTGAATCTACAAGTTCCATTCTCTTTAAGCTGCTCCCATCCTTGAAGAGACGCTTGCCGTGGCCCGCAATAACCGGGTGAATCATCAGCGTAAGCTCATCGAGCAGATCGGCTTCCAACAGGGATCGAACCAGTGTGGGGCTACCGGAGACGCCAATATTTTTTCCTGGCTGCTGTTTCAGCTTGGTGATTTCTTCAGCGAGGTTTCCCTTGATGAGCTTGATATTGTCCCATTTTCCCCACTCGACCTTGTCCAGCGTCCTCGAGACAACGACCTTAGGCGTGTTATTGATGTGGCTTGCATAGGGCTCGTCCGTAGCATTGGGCCAGTAGGGAGCCCACTCCTGATAGGTCACTCGCCCCAGGAGAATGGTATCTTCTGCCGCAATATGCGAGGTCAAAGCCTCCATCATCCCATCATCAAAGTGGTCGAATTGCCATTGATCCGGCGACTCCGTAACACCATCCAGTGATATGAATAGACCTGAGATTACTTTTC
The DNA here is from genome assembly GCA_020846635.1 of Caldilineaceae bacterium. GTDB lineage: Bacteria > Chloroflexota > Anaerolineae > Caldilineales > Caldilineaceae > QEUY01. The sequence goes on along the minus strand of JADLDO010000028.1, from coordinate 652,863 downwards.
TCATGTTAGCTCTCCTTGCATGGCTATACAGCCCCCACACAAATTAGGGTTGTCCGTTGGAACAACCCTAATTTAGACCAAATGTTCTATTGTGTCAAGCGGCTAGTATTGGTAATCCTCGCGCACCGGGCTAAAAACATCGAGCGCAAGTGCCGGTTGATCGCCTGCCTCGACCATATGCTCCACACCACCAGGGATCACCCACATTTCGCCCGTCTTGACCAGGCGTTTTTCACCGCCGATGGTAAAGGTAGCCTCGCCCTTCACCATCAAGCCCACTTGCTCATGCGGGTGGCTGTGCAGCGGTACGACTGAGTTGGCGGGCAGGTCAACCAATGACATCAACATCTTCTCGCCCCAAAAGGTACGTGCGGTAATATCGCCAAAAAGCGTTTTCGAGGCCCGTTCGTCGGGCGAGTAAAAATAGGACATGATAGCTCCCATCGCTAAAGGATGAAGGTTGAGGGGTGAAGGATGAGGGTTCATTCGATATGTCACATACGCGAACATTCTCCCTCTGTCACCCCGCAGGGGTCTCTCTGCCACTGTCACTGCCCAGAGAGATGCCTACCCTTACAGGGGGACCGGCATGACAGACCAACGTGCCGTGTCACCCCGTAGGAGTCTCTGCTCCCTTCTCTACGGCTCCGCGCGAGATACTCTTTTTCCGCTATGTTCGCGCCAACACCTGTAGCCCCGAAGAGGGGAAAACGGCGACGGTCGCGCGCTCCGGCAGCGTCGGCTGAAGCAGTTCCAGCACAGTCTCCCATTTGCGTACTAACAAGTCGTTCGGATGCTTGCGCGGGAAGTCATGGGCCGGATAGTGTTCCGACCAGATAAGCATTTGCCCGTCTCCATCCAAGCGCGGCTCCGGGTCTGCGATGGCCTCACGCGCGGCCAGTTGCGCGCTGTAGCGCTTCCAGTCGATGCGGTCGAACAGACCGTGATAGCAGATGCCATCCACAGCAGGATTGACGACGACAAAGCGCGCGTTGGGGAAGAAACTACGACACCAGAGCGCCTTGCCTGTCTGGATCGGGTCCGAATCGAGCGGATAGGCATTTACGACCACCAGATCGGTTTTACTTTGCAGCGATTCAGGAATCGATGTGCCGTAAGTATCGAGTGCAAAACGGGCACCCGCCCGCTGCGCCTGGACAAAGTCGCCGACAAACACCGCAGCCGGTTCACGGCGGCTGTTGATGACCATATTCACAACGAGGTCTAATCCCAACGCACGCGCCGCGGCTTCAGAGGCGTCACGATGATCCGGCACATCGCCGGTACGTTCAATATTGGCTTGACCGCGCGATGGGTAGAAGGTGTGGAAATGGAACATGGTGGCGAACCCGGACACCCCCGGCAAAATCAGCTTCGAGCCACCGCCAAAACCGACCGCGCCATGCGGATAGATGCCGCCAATCGTCATCTTAAAATCAGCGTCCACCACCCACGGGTCAAAAAAGAGGGGTGTGCCATCGTCCAGCGAACCGATACCTTTGAGGTCGCCCGCCATAAAGTTGTGGCTCTTCACCGCATACGCTTGCACGATCTCTGCGCCCAACTTCTTCTCGAATTCTTCCTGCGTTTGGGCGCGATGCGACCCCCCACCGACGACAAAGCGAATCTCCGACTTGGGCACGCCGGCCCTTGCCAACTCGCGCAGCACATAGGGGATCAGCTTGCTTGCCGGGGTCGGGCGGCTTACATCATCCACGACAATCGTCGCGCTCTTGCGTCCCCTTGCCAGTTCATGGATCGGTGGCGTACCAATCGGGTTGGCAAAGGCGGCTTCGATACCCGCCGCATCAATGGCAGGCGCGTCTTTCATCGCCAACGTGTGTATATCCCAGGTGGCGGGGAAGTCCAACGTCAAATCTATGTCACCATACCAGGCACGCGAGGGCATGGTTACTTGGCGACGGTCAACCGCGATCGATGGTGGCGCTTGGAGCATTTCGGCCTCCTATAGGGTTCCGCTCTTTGATCTGGTGGTCTTGCAAACTTGTTGGGTCAGAGGATAAATCTTTGGATAAATAGACTATAGCATTGAAGATGCGTAGGTGCAATGCTGGATTCTTGCCTATCAAAGCTACCCCACTGGGCTGCTGTTCTGCCGAATGTGAAAGCGGGAACAATGTTGACAAGCGCGCGATAATAAACGGCAGACACAGCTCTTTTCATACCGTTGCGAGTAAGAAATTTCTTGCGAGAAAGGAGCAAGCCTTGAAAACCGGCAAACAGCGCTATCTCATGTGAACAGCAGAATATCCCGATTCCTCCATCGGGAAGAGACATGCTTAGGAACGAGGCAGAATATGGGCATGGCGTGTTACCAATGCACAAACGGAGGATACCTACGATGGATCAAGAAACCGAATATGACGAGAGAAGAGGCTCAGACCGAGACATCGTGAAGCGATTGGACCGGCTGGAAGCAGCCGTCATGCGTGTTCTGAATATGCAGAGACTCGACGACCTTACGGCTAACCCAGCAGGCATACTCCCCAGCAACTGGTGTACACACAGCGGTACAAGTATGGGTTGCAGCACCAAAAGCATCGGCTGCACGCTTACCACTCCACCCCCCGCACAACCGGCGGGATAACAGCGCCGTAGACCAGAGGAACGCCACCATCCCTGGCGGCACATGCCGGTAAGGATGGTGGCGTTCCCAGGGTTTCCCCAAAAGAGATCCCTTGCGTGGAGAACAAAGCATGAATCGTCCTGCTGTTATTGCCGATCAGAATGTCTTTAGCCTGGCCCACCCGGAGTTTTATGAGAGTTTGGCCTATCTTCCGCTCTCCTCTGAGTATGTGGAGTGGCTGAAGGATGCGCTGCCGGAGACGTGGACGCTGCACCGCACGGAGATATGGGTGCATGCGCTCTGCGAGGCGAATCCCAGTTCGACCGCAACTACGCTCATCCAGGGCTTCAAAATTCACGTTTCCTGCACGCCTGCGTGCGCGCTGCGGGTGCTCACGCTTGTCGTTCCCCTCTGCGTTCAAGCAGGGATCAACTTCAAGATTGCGGGCGACCTCACGTTGCTGCATCTTCTCAACTCGAAGCAGCAAGGCCGGGGAAGCTCTGGCAAGTTTATGACGATCTATCCTCCACATGACGAGAGCTTCAAGGAACTGATCGAGCGGCTCTATCAGCAAACAAAGGACGATCCTCTGGAGGGGCCTTATATCCTGTCGGATCGGCGATATAAAGAGAGCAAAATCCTTTTCTATCGCTATGGGGGCTTTTATCCCCTACAAAAGCTCAACATCGACGGAACCCAAAGCTCATTCCTCATCTCTCCCACGGGCGAGTACATCCCCGACCAGCGCTTGCCCTATTTTCATCTGCCCGATTGGGTCGACGATCCTTTCGGCGGTACGCCTGCTGTGGCCTATGAGGGTGACGACTTGTTGAATGGGCGCTATCGCGTTGAAGGGGCGCTGGGTTTCTCCAATGCCGGGGGTGTCTATTATGGCGTGGACACAACCACCGAAAAGCCCGTCATCATCAAGGAGGCTCGCCCCTTCACCAATTGTTGGAGCGTCGGCGAACGGATATGGGATGCGGTCTACCTCCTGCAACGAGAATATGAGATGCTGCGCCGCCTGGAGGAGTTGGAATTTGTGCCGACGCCGGTTGAGCTATTCCAGGATTGGGAGCATACCTTTCTGGTCGAGGAGCGCGTCGATGGGATCACGCTCGATGCCTACTGGGCGCAGGAGCAGGTGATCCTCGCCCCCTACATCCGGCGCGCAGGCAGGATCGAACAGTTTGTGCCCAAATATAAGCAGGTCGCGGAAGTGCTGATCCGCATGGTGGCAGCGTTTCACGAACGGGGTGTGCTGTTGGGAGACCTCTCGCCGCGCAATATCTTGATCAATGCGGAGACGCTCCAGATGTGGTTCATCGACTTCGAGAGCGCCACTCTGGTTGACGACAGGGCAGAGATGCTCGCCTATGCCAGCGAGTGGGGTACGGCTGGTTTTATGCATCCTGGGCGCGCCTCACGCAGTCAACTCCTGCCCCAAGACGACCTCTATGCCGTCGCCATGATCCTCTACAGCGCGGTCGTCCCGGCGAATTATTTCTTCAATCTCAACCCCGCGGCAGCCGCCATCTTCCTCGACAAGTTCATTGCGTTGGGCCTTCCCGCTGAGGTCAAAGCCGTCATCGAGAGCCTGCTGCGCGGCGACGCGCAAGAGGCACAGGGGATTCTCGCCCGCTGGAAGGTCTAGGCCAATTCTATGCAACCTCCTATGAGCGCATCACCCCATCCCCGCTTGCTAAGTGACATCGATCTAGCCCAACTCAGAGCCGATCTGGAGAATACGCCCGCGGCAATGGCCCGTTACATTCTCCGTACTGCCGACTATGGGCGCACTGACCGGCTCTGGCCTGCCCACTTTCTCGTTTTCATAACGAACCCGCTCAATGTGGCCTACGGGGCCTGTGGCACAGCACTCTTTTTGCACGACCTGTTGGGAGACGTACCGGCAGAGGTCATCCGCTGGATGCTGGCACAGCCGCTCAGCGTGGAGAGCTACCCGCCGGGGCTATACTTCGGGTTGGCGGGCATCGCCTACACCTTTCAGAAGATTGGCCTTGAAGAAGAAGCGGAAGCGGTCATGACGATGATGGGCCAATCACCGCTGCTCTATCAGGAGTCGAATATGCTCCTGGGCGCTGCCGGGTGGGGGCTGGCGAGCCTGCACTTTTTTGTCCAGACAAGAGAGCAACTCTACTTGGATCAGGCTGTACAGGCGGGCGAATATCTGCTGCAAAGCGCGCAGCATGAAGGCGAAACGTGCTACTGGCGCTGCAACCAAGACGGAATGGTGCATTACGGCTTTGGCTATGGGGCCAGCGGCATCGCGCTGTTCTTGATGTACTTACACCTACTGACTGGTCGAGCCGACTTTTACAGCTATGCCATCCAGGGCTTGGAATTCGACCTTGCCAACAGGGTCGAGAGCAAGGTGGGGTGGCAGTGGAAACGCTTTCAAGAGGATACGCTGCTCTATCCCTACTGGATTCACGGCAGCGCAGGCATCGGCAGCACGCTGATCCGCTTCTCGCATTTGCTCGGCATTGCGCGCTACGAGACACTGGCGCGCCAGATCGCAGAGGACACCTTCATCAAGTACGCGTTTATCCCCAGCCTCTTTGAGGGGTTGGCCGGGATTGGGGAGTTCATGCTGGATATGTTCTATCTCACCAGAGATGAAACCTACCGCGACCGCGCCTTTGATATTGCTGATACCGTCCTGTGGTTCAGGATCGACAGACCGGAAGGGGTCGCCTATCCTGGGCGCTGGCTGACGCGCATCTCGAACGACTATGCAACTGGCGCGGCAGGGATTGGCCTTTTCTTCACCCGGCTGCTGCGCCCTCATGGACGCCTCTTTGTCGATTTAGATCTGGACGCGGTTGTGGGGAAGAGCCCGCCCTGGGCTAAAGCCACAGGGCTACGAAGCGACGCCCCCTAAACGGGGCTACGGAATTGCGCCAAGCCCGCTTGAACGGGCGTTGTTTTCTAGCCAGGGGCTTTAGCCTCTGGCGCTCTGGATACACTTAACGCCTGACGCCAGGGATAAAGAGCTGCCGCTCGCCCTGTGCGGGGTCGCCGGGATTGGTTGGCTCACCGGGATCGGTGGGATCCGTGGGGTCGCCACCCCCCGTAGGCGGTTCGCTCGGCGTATAGACAGGCGCAATGTCAGTACCCTGGAGGATGCCCAACGGTTCATAACCAGCGTAGTTGGGGAAGATCGTCCCCAGGTTGGGGTTCCCCAAGCGGCGGATCAGGATTTCGCTGAGCACACGGCGATAGTCGGTCGTAATCTGCAAATCTCGCCGGTCATATAATTGCTCGTTCGCCAAACCGGGCCATTGCCCATAGACCTTGCCGCCGTTGACTGTGCCGCCCATAACGAGCATGACATTGCCGTGACCGTGGTCGGTGCCGCGGCTGGCATTTTGACCAAAGCTGCGTCCAAACTCGCTCATTACCACCACTGTCAGACGCTTGGTGTGATCAATCCCGTTGTGATTCGTCAAGTCGGTATAGAACGCGGCCAAGCCATCGGACAACTGCCCTACCAGGTTGGCAAAGTAGCCTTCGCCTGCATCACCCTGGTATTCATGCGTATCCCAGCCGCCCAGGTCCACCGTCACAATACGTAGCCCTAGCTGCATTTTGATCATCTGCGCCACCGCTTGCAGATCGTTACCAAAACCACCATTCGGGTAGACCGCGCCATTGGCAGGAATATACGCACCGGGATTGCTGCGCTCAATCACATCCAGCGCGTTGAGTGTCTGGATGCCCGACTCATGCAGCCAACTGCTGCCCGTATACATTTGACGCAGGGACTGGCGCTGCCAATCGCCATAGTACCAGTGACCACTGAGGCTGAAATCGTCGGGGCTGCGCATCCCAATCGACTCGCGGCTCCCCGCCAGCGACACAGGTGGAAGGCTGCCCGCCGACATGGCAGGCATAATCATCTCGGCAGGCAGGTTGCCCGCGCTCTGGAGATGGCGCGTAAGCCAGCCGCTGGTGCTGGACTTTTGGCCGGGTGTGCCTAGCTCCATATATTGCATCGCGTCAAAGTGGCTGCGTGTGTCACTGGTCAGCCCGGCGGCGTGGACAATCGCCATACGCTGATCCTGGTAGAGACCATGCAAGGCCGCGGCGGCGGGATGCAGCCCAAAACGATCATCGAGCGCCAACAGCGAGGTGGTCGGTACCTGGATATTGGGGCGTTTTTCGACATAGAAGCCCCGGTCAGCGCCAGCGATGGGCGGCACGACGCTGAGGCCATCCATGCCCCCGCGCAAAAAGACCACCACCAGAATATCCTGGTTAGGTTCTGCTTCAGCAGCGCCAAACGCAGTAAAGCTCAAACCGCCCGTCATCGAGGCAATGGCTGCCGAACAGCCGATCATAAAGCCGCGGCGCGTCGTCTTAAACATGCAAAGGGGTCCTTTCAGGGAGCAGCGCGAGGCAACCTAGCGCCACTGGAACGAAGGCGACAGGCAGATCTGCGCGACCATATGGCGCAGCCGGTCCGCAATCTTATCGGCAGGCAGGGCAGTGTCGGGATCGTATCCCATTGCCATAAAGTCAACAATCGATTGTCGCTCGTTGGCAGGCAAGAGCTGGCCCAAGATCCGCCGGCTCCAAAAATCGACCAGCGCATTGGCTGTCAAGAGATTGGCAGGCGTCTGCGTTTCTGGACGAAGGCGATAGGTCTCTGCGTCTGCGCCCTCGCCGCCGATCTGCCAGCGAAAGAGCCAGTTACAATGACGCCAACGCTGGAGCATGGGCATTGTCCCCGACCACGCCTCGCGGTCATCGGGGTAGCCATTGGGTGGACGCCAGCCGAAAAGCCCTTGACCGATGCTGTCATAGCTCCAGAAGAAGGGATCCTCCGGTATGTAGTTGGCCCCCAGTGCGCGCATGAGCGCGACCGAATATTCAAAGGGACGCTTGATCTTCTCGCCCCAGGTGTTGCGGAACTCTGGCGAGAGCAGGATCGTACGCACGACTTTCTTCAATTGATCGGCGGCGTCCTTGTTGGCGACAAAGACATCGGCGGCAGCTTGTACGAGACTCTCCGGCGGGTTGTCGCTGACCAGGCGGCGGCAGAGGCGGCGACAGATATAGCGCGCCGAAGCGGGATGGAAGGCCAGGAGATCAAGCACCTGTTTGCCATCCTGGATGCCCTGGAACTCTGGGATCACTTTGCCCAACACGATTTTGGCATAGGGGAAGTGGGCGGAATCATCGAACGCAAAGCGCCCTGTCTCCTCATCCACACGCCAGCCTGTAAAACAGGTGGTCGCGCCATAGACATCCGAATCGACATAGCCGAGGCGGTTGCCTGCTTCATCCTTGATTGCCGGGTCCTCGGTGCTGCGCACACCGAAATAATTCTCCGCGCCCATCCCATGCAGTTCAAACAACTCACGCGCATAATTCTCGTTGGGCCGGTCACCCGAGTTGGATTGGTTGTCCAAGAAGTAGAGCGTGGCCGGGCTTTGCGCCACAGCCTCTAGCATCTGGCGGAAATTGCCCAACAGGTGCTTGCGGATGACATCGCGGTCATAGTGGACAAAAACGGGTGCAATCGAATAGTCCCATGCGTAGACATTAAAATGATCGTGCCAGTAGTTCGCCAGCACCTCGACCAACTGGCGCTTGCTGTAGAGGGCGCGCAGAAAGGTCGCCTTCTCCACTTCTGCCGCAGGCAGATAGCGATCCGCTTCGCCCAACACATGGTCGGCCCAAAGCTGTTCGAGGCTCTTGGTGAGCGTGGTGAAACCCTGGGCAGCCAGAACAGTATTACAGGCTGTGTCATCAATCGCGCCGGGGTTCAACTGCTGGTCAACATAGGCAGTCAGCCGCGCGGCATCGTCTGCGCCTAATGCCTGAAAAGCCCCCCAGTCGCCGGGCGTTGCGCCAAAGGCCATGCGACCCCACGCAATCACTGCCGCGCTCGGCAAGTTGGGCAAGCCTGCATCCGATGCCGCAATCTGCGCTTGTTGGGGCGAACGCATAGCCGGTGGGGACGCAGCCTCCTGGGCAAAGACCCGTTCATCTACCACGGTCGCGGCCCCCGCGGCCAGCAGCACCGCACCGCTCCCGCGCAGCAACGCCCGCCGCGAAAGCGCAGGTGTATGCGATGCCTTCGATTCGTCACCTATTTGTGACGGTATTTCTGTGATCTCCATAGGCCTCCCCCTCCTTCTCTCTGCCGGAAAGTATAAAGAGGGGCTTTCAGTTTGTCATCCGACAAAAGCATGACGTCAGGTGGTGGAATAGTGGACGTGGGGCGAACGTAAGCCCCAATCACAAAAAGGGAGAGCGCATTGCTGCACTCCCCCTTTTTATCAAACTTGATTGTCAAACTTGTTTGGGTAGGTTGGTCACTTTTGCAAGTTGCCAGTCTACTGTTTACAAGCGGACGGCTACATTCTCTTTAGGTCATTCGCCGCCAGGAAATTATCTACTTCCTGTTTGGCACGCTCCTTGGTATAGCCATAGCGTTCCTGCAAAAGACCTTCAAACTCAGTCTGTCCACCCTTGATGCGATCTAGGTCACTGTCGGTGAGATCGCCCCACTTCTGTTGGACCTGACCACGGAGTTGTTTCCATTTGCCCTGAAAAATATCGCCGTTCATCATTCTCTCCTTCGTTTACGTTTCCTTTTCGGCCTGCGGGCTGGTTTTCTTCAGTCTGCGGCTCATTGGGAAGCTGTTGGCGGATGTCCCGTTCTGTACAAGCTCTATCTAAAGGACACGCCGCATCTATATCAACTCACAATGGGGGACAATTTCCCACCAATCGTGTGAACTGATCTTGACTGGTAGAAACTACTCACTAAACCCGCTGACGTGCGTGTTGGCCTTCGGCCACTTCTTCCACAACTTTGCGGTTGAAAGCGGGTAGATCATCGGGACTGCGACTTGTGACAAGACCCTGGTCTACCACAACCTCTTGATCTACCCAGTTGGCCCCGGCATTCTTCAAATCAGTCTGGATAGAGTGATACGATGTCACCTTGCGACCCTTGAGTACATCGGCTTCTGCTAAGATCCAGGGGCCATGACAGATGGCCGCCACAGGCTTCTGTTGCTCAAAGAAACTGCGTACAAACTGAACTGCTGGTTTGCTTGTGCGTAGTTTGTCGGGGTTCATCACCCCACCCGGAAGCAACAGCGCATCGTAGTCGTTGGGATTCGCCTGGTCAATCACCACATCCACCGGGAACTCTTGTCCCCATTCTGTGTGTTCCCACCCCTCCACCTTATCGCGCTTGGGCGAGATGATGTCGGTCTTGGCACCGGCTTCCTCTAGCGCCTGTTTGGGTGAGGTAAGCTCAATCTGCTCGAACCCATCCTCTACCAAAATGGCAACTCTCTTTCCATTCAACTTCTGCATGAAGCACTCCTTCCGTATTTCACCCAATCGCCACGGTGCAATGGGTCTTAGATTTGCCCCTATGACGTAGTGCGGATGCTTTGTTCCGCTTCCATCGAACATTGCCGACGTACTTGACGTTCGGGCGAGCTTTTTACAGCCACTGCCTCAACATGCGATGTGCCCCTAGTATGACATGGGCGGGCGGGGGCGGCGAGGGATCGGGATAGAGCCACGGGATAGAAAACCAGGTATATGCTAAAATTCTTATCCCATTCTCACCCATTGAGGAACTTTTTTCGGTAAAGTAGCGCTACCTACAAGATTGTCATGGGGATATGATATAGATATAGACAGAGCTTTGGGACGGGCAGCATTGCTCGCACAGGGAGAAATTCAAGTATTATGTTTACACATACCCACAGACGACTGGCTAGCTTTGTGCTGATGGCAGCACTGGCAGTGATGATGTTGCCGAATGTGGCATGGGCGCAGGCCGCGGCTTGCGCGCAATCGACGGTTGTCCAGGCAGGGGAGACGCTTTCGATTATTGCCGGGCGAACGCTGGGCAACCAACAGGCCTATGCACAGATTGTGGCGGCGACCAATGCGGCGGCAGCCATTGACGCCACCTATGCACGCATTGACAATCCAGATGTGATTGCCGTCGGCTGGAAGCTCTGCATCCCCGCTAGCGCAAGCGGCACGACCACAGTTCAACCCGCCAGCCCAAGCGCAACACCCCCGCCGACAACTGTCCCAGATGCAGGAGGCCCGGCAACCAGCTCCCCCTCCACAACAGCGACGACAACGAGCGACGATGGGCCGACGATTGAAGAGCAGTGGGCCAAGCGCGCCGGGCCAGGCGATCCCCACCCGCTCAGCATCGAATATCTGCGTGAGCAAGAATATCCCGGCAGCCCAATTACCATCGAGCAGACCTTGACTGCGGGCAGCAGCTATAACCGCTATTTAGTCTCGTACCAGTCGGAGGGGCTGAAGATTTATGCCTATATGACTGTGCCTTTTGGCACGAAACCGGCGACGGGCTGGCCTGTGATCATCTTTAACCACGGCTACATCCCGCCCACCGTCTATCGTCCCACCGAGCGGTATATCGCCTATCAGCATGCCTTTGCCGCCAACGGCTATATTGTCTTGCGACCCGATTACCGCGGCCATGCCGATTCGGAAGGTGAGGCCGGTGGCGCGTACAGCGATCCAGGCTATACCATCGACGTACTCAACGCCATTTCCTCGATCAAGGCGTATGCCGACGCTGACCCCAATCGCATGGGGCTGTGGGGTCACTCGATGGGCGGCTACATCACCGCGCGGGCGATGGTCGTACGCGATGACATCAAGGCGGGCGTCATCTGGGCGGGCGTGGTTGGTTCCTACCCGGACATGCTTGAGTCATGGACGCGGCGCAACACTGTGCCATCTTCCATTCCCCAACGGTCGCGCCGCTGGCGTCAGGTCTTGGTCGAACAGTACGGTTCACCAGAGGAGAATCCAGAATTCTGGGCCTCGATCTCGGCCAACAGCTTTCTCGAAGATCTCTCTGGCCCTGTACAGCTACACCACGGCACCGCCGATGCCGATGTACCTGTGCTCTTCTCAGAACTGCTCTATAAGGAAATCCTGGCCGCGGGAAAAGTGGCCGAGTACTACGTCTATGAGGGTGATGACCACAACCTGGCGACCAATCTCAACACAGCCTTGCAGCGTTCGGTGGCCTTCTTTGACCAGCATGTCAAGAATGCTCCGCCTGCGGGGCCGCAGGGGTAAAGATCCGCTGCACATTGACGCAAATCCAACCGCAAGCAACTCAAATCATTGGCGGATGGCGCATAACATGATATAGGTGAAGGGGCGCGGCGTATGCCGTCGTCCCTTTTTACTGCCCGCGGCGATGATGCGAGGCTCCCTTTTCCCGCCACCCACTAGATAGAGAGTAAAGATAGATGTCTGCAACTCCACGATTGACGGTCTTGATCGGTGAAGATATTGGCCCCACCAACCTAGAGCGCTTACGCACTGAGTTCCCCGAAGTCGCTTTTCACCTGTGCCTGGAAGATGTAGAGTGGCTCGAAACCGCGCCCCATGCCAATGTCATTCTCAGCAAACGCTGGCCCGCAGAGGCGATGAAGCGCACCCCGGAACTGCGTTGGGTACAGGCAGGTACCGCAGGGGTCGATCACCTTTTGCGCTCCGACCTACCAGGGCGGGGCGTGCTCATTACCAATTCGTCGGGCGCACATGGCGACCCCATCTCCGAACTGATCCTCAGCCACATGCTGGCCTTTGCCACTGGGTTAAATGCCCTCATCCGCGCCCAAAGCGAACGCCGCCCCATGCAAAAAGAGGTCCTAAAGAGCAAATTTGAATTGGCCGAGCAAACGCTCTGTGTAATTGGGCTTGGCGATATTGGGGGGACACTGGCGCGCAAGGCTTCGGCGTTGGGGATGCATGTGACCGGTGTGCGCCGTACTGCGCGCCCCACGCCCGGCGTCAGCCAGGTCTATCCAACGGAGGAATTGACCACGGCGCTGGCGCAAGCCGATCATGTGGCGCTCTGCCTGCCCTTGACGGAGGAGACTCGCCACATCGTGGCGGCAGCCGAACTGCGCGCCATGCGCCCGACAGCTTACATTTACAATGTGGGCCGCGGAGCTTCAATTGAGCCGGACGCGCTGATCCAAGCCCTGCAAACAGGCACGATCGCCGGAGCCGGGTTGGATGTCACCGACCCGGAGCCGCTCCCCACGGATTCGCCCCTATGGTCAATGCCAAACGTGATCCTGAGCCAACATACCAGCGGCAGCAGTCCCCACAACGCCAATCGCGTCACAGAACTCTTTGCCGCCAACCTGCAACGCTACCTGGCGGGCGAAGCCTTGCAGCAGCAAATCGACCCCGAACTTGGGTATTAAGCGATTGAACACCACCCTGCTCGAACTTATCCACTCCATTCGTCCATATGATGCGCTCGAAGAAGAACAGATTGAGGCAACGTTGGGCTGGATAGCTTCGGGCGCACCGCTCTACCGTCTCGTCAAGCCCGATGTGCCGATCCAGCATCTGGTGGCCTATTTCGCACTCTTTGATCCAGTGCAGCAGCAACTTTTGCTCGTTGATCATAAAAAAGCCGGGTTGTGGCTGCCCAGCGGCGGGCATGTGGAGCCGGATGAGCCTCCACAGACAACGGTGCAGCGTGAAGCGCGCGAAGAATTGGGAATCGAGGCGGCTTTTCTCTCCCCCAATCCCTTCTTCCTGACCGTCACACAAACCGTAGGGCATGGGGCCAGACACTCAGATGTGTCACTTTGGTATCTCCTCCGGGGAGATTGCTCGCAAACATTGTGGTTCGATGTTGAGGAGTTTCACCAGATCGCCTGGTTTGCGCTTGACCAGCTACCTTTAGGGCGCTGCGAGCCGCACCTAGCACGCTTTGTCGCAAAGCTAAGGCTATGGATACCAAAGCAATAATTGCTATTGACTACTGCAATTGAATATTATAGATGTATCATCATGTTTCGTATGTTTAGAGACAATCAAAGGAGTGAGCGCATGGCAGCGTTGGCTGCACCCATAGGAAATGTAGTGGCGCGATGTGCGCTGTGTGGATTGTGGCTCGTCATGCCTATTCCGGTGGCTGGTGTATTGGCAACGCTCGCGAATTGGCTTTCGCTGCCGGAAGAGATCGCGTTTGGCATTTTTTCGATTGGGGTCATTGTCTTTTATACAGTGGCGGGGGCTATGTGGGCGCGCAACATTGGGCGTGTTTTCGGCTGGCAACCGCTGAACAAGTTAGGCTTCGTGGGTGCAGTAGGGATCACGCTTCCTACGGTGATCGTCATCACCGTCTTGGGGATCGTGGAGCAGAATCTTCTTGACCTGACGTTCGATGGCTGGCGCATGCACATTCTTTTTGGGCTGCTGTTTGTGCCCGCAGCCTTCTTAATCGCAGCCACCGGCACAGGCGCGTTAGGGCTCGCCATCGGTGATTGGCGTTTGGCCTTGCGACTGGCGTTGGTCTGCGGTCTTACTGCGGCGTTGACCTTCCTGGTGGTGACAGTGCTCTTTGATCTCGCTGGTATGCGTGTCGGCGCGCCGCGCGCAGAAGAACGTGCGACGATGCTTGTGGTCACGTTAGCGGGCATGTGGGCGGCAGGGCTAACAGGCAATGCCATGTTAGGATGGATGGTGGAGCGATGGCGGGCGGCCTAAATCATCCGCCTCTTCAACCTCAAACAACTCTGCCCTGGCACTCTTTTGGTGACCCATTGCGCCTATGTTAGATTGAAGGTGGCTCACGCCGCTTCTTTAAGCAGAGCCGTGAGTGGGCTAGCGTTTGAGTGGCTTTCTTTCGGATCGTGCAGTTGTTATGCTGAATATGCGCTTTGACAAACAAAGTTTCATCTTGGGCAGTCTGGTCGTACTTTGGGTGGGTGTGCTGCCCTTCCTCTGTTGGGGTGGTTGGAGTAATCCCCACCACCCTCACGCCAGCCCCCATTTTGTCTTTGCCAAGCCGCCCCTCCATGACACGGCTCATCACCACGAGCAGGACGATGCATCACCCGCAGGTGTGGCCCACCCGGATACTCTGCTGATCACGCTCCTGGTATTGCTCATGCCTGTGAGCGGAACTCTCCTTCACCCCCACTACCGGCGCACTGTACAAAAGCTCACGATGCTGTTGGCGCGCACCTGTTCACTGGCTGTCCCCACACCTCCTCCACGAATCTTATGCGCCTGGTCAGCAGACAAGCACTAGGCAGGCGCTTTGGCGGCAAAAATTGCCCCGGCAGCGCTTCCAAGAAATCGAAATGGTTAATCCTCATACCGATCGGTACGAGGATTCGTCGTAGGCTGTGGGATAAAAGAATCAAGATTCTTAAGTTGAGGAAGGATAGTCATGGTTTCTATGTTTCGATCAGTACGGCTGGCTGTGGTGGTGCTGATCCTGTTTACTTTTGTGTTAATTGCGTGTCAAAGGCCGGGAAGTTCATCTGAAGGGGACAACTCTGGTCTTCAAATCGCCTTACAGCCCATGCTCCCCGAAGAAACGCTGGTCGTCATCCTGACGGATGCTGGCGGCGCGCCGGTGACGGATGCGACGGTTGCGCTCGAAGGCAACATGAACCACGCAGGCATGGTTCCCGTCTTGGCAGACGCCGTTGCGGACGATGCCGATGGCAGCGCCGACGGGCACTATCACCTCCCCTTTACCTTTACCATGTTGGGGGACTGGATTATCACCGTCAATGTGACCCAGGCCGACGGCAGCAGCTTTAGCCGTAATTTGGATGTGCGGGCAAGTGAGCAAGGGATTCAGGGAGAGACTGTGATTCCGGTGGATGGCGCGGCCCCCGCGTCTGCGCCAACGGGTGCTGACGCGCATGACCACGGCGATGATGATCACAGTGATCACAGCGACCACGGCGATGCCTCTGAGGAGAGCGCGGGCGCGCACGCATCCGGGATCGAGATCCAAGAGCCAATGGCGCGACCCGCCCCGCTGGCGGGTGGGACCGGCGCGGTCTATTTCATGCTGCACAATGGGGGTGACACCCCTTTGAAGCTGCTCAGCGCAGAGAGTCCGGCGGCGAGCGCGGTCGAGATTCACACCACGATCAACGATAATGGTGTGCTGCGGATGCGCCAGATTACCGGCGGCATTACGCTTGAGCCAGGCAAATCAATTCATCTGACGCCCGGCGAGATGCATTTGATGCTGGTGGGCTTGGCAGCTCCGCTGGTGGAAGGGGATACGGTGGATGTGACGCTTCACTTTGAAGCTGCGGACGATCTGACTTTTACTGCGCCAGTCGTGGCGATGGACGATCTACCCGCAGATGGTGAAGAATCACACGCCGATCATTAGTCGGCCCGCGAAATTAACCCTCCCGGAAGCTGGGGAGCCCTTTGGGCCGCTTCCGGGAGGGTGGTATACACTCTAGCAGGTTACATCTTTGCCTTCGGAGCCGAAGATGGCAAGGCGCTCCTCCTCGCTGGTCTTGGGCGCGCTCTCAGGGCGGTAATGGAATTGAACAGCGCGGCGGCGCAGATGTGACTGGTTGGTAGGCGTGCCATGCTGCATCAGGCTGTGAAAGAGCAAGCAGCCCCCTGGTTTTAGGGGGACAGCCACGGCATGTTGGTTGTTGATATGCGTGTCGCAAATCTGCCAATCGCGCCGCTTAAAGTGAACCACAGGGCCTTGACGGTGCGAGCCGGGGTTGACAATCATACAACCGTTTTCCGTGGTTGCCTCATCCAGCGCAATCCAAACACCCACCACAGGCGTCTCCAGCGGCAGGTCAAAATAGGCATGATCTTGATGCCAGGGCTTCTCGCGCCCAATGTTGGGCGGCTTGAGCAACGCCATATCTTGAAAGAGAACCGGCTGTTCGCCCATGATGCGCGCAAGGAGATCACGCAACTGTGCATGGTGCGCCATCGCATGGAGCCGCGCATCGTGGCCCACAAACCACATGAATTTGCGAACATAATCCTGGCGCACCTCGGCGGGCAGCGATTCAATATCTACCCCTGAAGCCAGCGCGGCTTGTTCATACATGACGCTGGTGAAATTGGGATTTGCGCCGGAGAGCAGATGCAGCAGCCCGTCGAGCGCGCCCTGTACCTCTTGGAGAGTAAAGGCGTGGTTGACGGCGAGATAGCCCTGTTGGTGGAAAAGCGCAATCTCGGCCTCGCCAATCCCGCCGAATCCCTCTACCCCTTTGGCAATGGCGTCATAGTGGTACAGATCTTCTGGATACTCCGCAACCGTCCCATCGTCAACGAGTCGTCCCGCCGGTATAGACATTGGAATGCTCCCTCTATGAGAAGTCAAAGCGAGAAGTCAAAGCGGCTCAGCCTGTTGCGGGATCATACCATAGTCGTGCAGCGGCAGAAAAGAAGCCTTAGAAGGTTTTGCTCCCACAACGCATCTGGATGTGGTAAGATCACGTTAGCGCTGGACGTGGAAATTTGCGAACGGACAATACTCCGGGAGAGCTCATGATGAAAGCGATTGTATACACAAAATATGGGCCGCCAGAAGTGCTTGAATTCAAAGATGTCGCAAAGCCGGTTCCCAAAGACGATGAGGTACTGATAAAAATTCATGCAACGTCCTTAAATGCCTATGACTGGAGGATGATGCGGGCTGACCCCTTCTTAGTGCGTATATCAGGCTTTGGCTTTTTCAAACCAAAATACCCGATTCTCGGTATTGACATCGCCGGGCAGGTGGAAGCAGTGGGCAGCAAGGTCACGCACTTTCAGCCGGGTGACGAGGTATTTGGGGACATCTCCGGGACTACCAAAGGGGGGTTGGCCGAATATGTAGCGGCCCCTGAAAACAGATTGGCATTGAAACCCACCACGGCAACCTTCGAGGAAGCTGCAGCTGTGCCGATGGCAGCCGTCACCGCTCTACAAGGTCTGCGCGATAACGGACGCCTTCAGCCAGGGCAAAAGGTCTTGATCAACGGCGCATCGGGAGGTGTGGGGACATTTGCGGTACAGCTTGCTAAGTTGTTGGGGGCAGAGACCACAGCCGTTTGCAGCACGCGCAAAATGGAGATGGCGCGCTCGCTGGGGGCCGACCATGTCATTGACTACACCCAGGAAGATTTCACCCAAAGTGGAAAGCACTACAACTTGATCCTTGCAGTGAATGGCTACCAGTCGATTGCAGCCTATCGCCGCGCATTAAGCCCGAAGGGCATTTATGTCATGGTCGGAGGTTCCGCAACGCAGCTTTTTCAAGCGCTGCTCCTCGGCCCCTGGATGTCAAGAGGGGGTCAGAAAATGGGTGCGCTTACGGCGAAACCAAGCCAAAAGGATCTGCTTTTTCTCAGAGATCTGATCGAGGCGGGCAAGCTCAAAGCTGTGATCGACAAATGCTACCCGCTGCATGAGGCCGCCGAAGCGATTCGCTATCTTGAATCCGGCCACGCCGCAGGCAAAGTGGTCGTGACGATAGGACATGACTAAAAACTCATCGTGACCACCCTCCCGCGCCCAATGGCTCCCGGGCCCAGAGGGCTCCCCAGCTTCCGGGAGGGTTAATGCCACGATACTTTGTTACAGTTGATGTCACTTCAGATCGGCCTGTGCAAGTCGCGCCAGCTTATCGGGATTGCGTATGGCGTAGATATTGCCGATGCGCGCGCCTCCTGTTGGGTCTGTCTCATCCTGTATCACTTGGAAGGAGAGGGCTGTTTCCAGCGTGCCGTCCAAATTGTAGAGCAGCACACCCAACTGTCCGTTGATTTGACAGGTTGCCGCGGTATACAGGCCCGCGCCTTGCGTAGCAAGCGTCATGAAGAAGCGTGCGACCTTAGGTGGACTCACCAACTTCTTCAAGACCGCGACGGCCTTGCCTCCACCATCCGAGGTAAAGGTAACATCCTCGGTGAGCGTCTGCAACAGTGCATCCAAATCGCCCCCTTGTACAGCGTCGATGAAGCGATTGACTACCCTGGTATGCGTCTCCGGCGCAACATCAAAGCGAGGGCGCTGCGCTCGCACCTGAGCCTGGGCGCGGCGGAAGATTTGGCGACAATTCGCCTCGCTCTTGCCGACCATCATGGCAATCTCTGAATAGTCATAGTCAAAGACACCGCGCAGTAGCAGCACTGCCCGTTCCACCGGCGTCAACTGTTCCAAAATGACCAGGAAGGCCATAGAAATCGACTCCTGTTGCGTAATGACCTCTGGCGGCGAGGGCGCGGGATCGATAGGCTGGGCGCTTGCCTGCATGACCGGTGTCTCTGCCAATGCCTCGTCACCCACCGTCGGCTCCGGCAGCCAGATGCCCACATAGCTCTGGCGTTTGGTCTGCGCCGCCTTGAGATAATCCAGACAAAGGCGCGTGGTGATCGTCGTCAGATAGGCTTTGAGGTTATCGATCCGCGCGGGCAACGCGGATCGATAACGCAAATAAGTCTCCTGCACAATATCCTCTGCCTCCATCGCTGTGCCCACCATGCGGTAGGCGATGGCAAAGAGCAGGCGGCGATATTGCTCAAAGGCACTCTCATCTGCTTCCACTGTAGCTTCCGCCATCCATGCGCCCTTGTTGGGTCTGCTGGAGACCGTGTTAGAGGCTCTGTTATAGTCCGTGACCATGCGCGGGTCTTTGCTCCTGAATCCGCTCTTGGCTGCGAGCGGGTATGAACCAATCATAGAAGTTAAAGTGGCGCTCAAGCTGTAAGGTAATCACCGTAAAGCGGCAGATGATCTCCTTGACCCATGCCGCGCTCCGTCCACTCAAGAACTTGGACACAGGCTCGCCATCCGGTTGCAGCACTTGGATCAACCCATCGTGGCGACCCAGGCTGACGCAGGTGACCATGTAGGTATAGCGCAGCGGTTGGGGCGCTTCACCCCTAAGTTCGCCCAACAGGTTTTCGGCAGCATGAACCCCCATCGGCATCGCCGTCTTGCAGCCCATCACCAGATAGGGCTGATAGCTTGCAGGCAAGGCCGCGCTGTCACCCGCCACGAAAATCTCCGGCGAAGTCAGCGAGCGCATCGTCTCATCCACCAGCAGTTGATCCTTCTCATTCACCGCCAGCCCACTCTCGCGCCCCAACGTGGCGGCGCGGAAGGAACCAGCCCACAGACAGAGCGCAAAGGGCATATTGCCTACCTGCGTCACCAGATGATCGGCTTCCACTGCCTGCACCGTGATCCCTGTGCGTAGGGTGATACCTCGCCGCGCCAGCCCTGCCAAGAAGTATTCGCGCGCGGCAGGCGCATAGCCACGATCATAGGCTTCGCGTGCGACCAACGTCCAGCGCAGGTGCGGATAGCGCTCCGCCAGTTCAAAGACCAACTCAGTGCCTGTCAGCCCGCCCCCCACCACCAGCACTTCGCTCGCCAGTGGCAGCGCATCCAAGCTCGCTGTAATCTGTGTAGCCGCGCGCAGGTCCTCAAGCGCTAACGCATGGTCGCGTACGCCGGGAGTCGTGCGGTCGATCTGGCTGCCCAGGCTATAGACCAGTCGATCATAGCCCAATGTCGTTCCGTCGCTCAAGGTAACTTGGCGCGCACGCCAGTCAATATGCGTGGCCCACGCCTGATGAAAGATGACGCCTTTGCCGCGCAGCAGAGTCGGAATCATGAAGGTACGCAAGTTGCGCCCGCTCGCCGCTTCGTGCAGCCGGATACGCTCGACAAAACGCTCTTGGGGGTTGACCAAGTGAATTTCAGCTTGGCTGTTGCGTGCTAAACGCAGCACGCTGCTCATACCGGCATAGCCGCCACCAATGACGACAATGCGCGGGCGACGGTTGTTCTGCTTGAAATTGTTCTGCTCGAAAAGGGAATTGTTTGTCATAGCCGTGGGTGCAAACGATGCCGCACCAACTCCTTTCGTCTCTAGTAGAATTGCACTCGACACATCCAGCAGGATGCCGTTCTACAGAGGAGACGAGGAGCCAAGCCACTTTGTGACAAAATGCACCTAGAAGCTGTCACCCAGAGGGGATCGCCAGCCGGTACTGCGCCATGCGCCGCGCGTAGAGGGTAAAATCGTGGTGATGGACAAAGCCGTGGCGAACATAGAAACGCTGTGCGCCCTCGTTGCTCGCATCGACCGTCACATCTAGCAGGAGGATGGCGCGTTCCTGGCAAGCGGCAACAAGCGCGGCGAGCAGGCGCGTGCCGGTGCCCTGACTGCGCAGGTTGGGTTCCACCATGATCGAAAGCAGTTCCGCGGGAGGTGGCCCGTTTTCATCCCCACCCACCAGGAGCGGATAGGCCACGGTCTGCACGCTGCGCCAAATGAGGGCAGGATGGCGCGCCAGTTGTCCAACAAGCGGCGGCAGCAGCGTCCCCAGTCCAGTTGTGCCGATCTCGGCAAAGAGTTTGTCCACGCCCGTTGTCGCGCTGATAAAGCCCAAGAGCGCCCCCGCTTCATCCACTCCATTCGCTTCATGATCGATTGCGGCAAAGCCAAAACCGGCGCGCGTTCTGGGCAGGGTGCGATAGAGCGCGGTCAGCACGCCAGGGCCGAGCGTAGTCAGGAAGGTTCCGGGCTGTCCCAAGATGTGCAGCCGCGCCGCGTCAGCAGCGTGGGTAGGTGCGAGTGGGATGATTTGCATGGGCGTTGGTTGGTCAAAAGATAGAGAAATGGGGAGAAAACCCTCCCGAAAGCTTCTGAGCTTCCGGGAGGGTGCAAGTTTCCGGTAGGGGTAGGAGTACCCGACTTGGTTTAGTCCGTTAGGTCTTTGGTCTTGAGCTTGAGCATACCTGCGACCTTGAGCGGCAGGCCAAAGAGACGGATAAAGCCGTTGGCATCGGCCTGGTCATAGACCTGCTCGGCCTCAAAGGTGACAATGTCCTCGCGATAGAGGCTGTAGGGGCTTTTGCGCCCTGCCAGGATCAGGTTGCCCTTGTAGAGCTTGAAGCGCACAACGCCCGTCAGATTTTGCTCGGTGAATTGCACAAAGGCATCCAGCGCCTCGCGCAGCGTGGTAAACCACTGCCCGTTGTAGACCAGCTCGGCATAGCGCAGCCCCACCTGCTGCTTATAGTGCAGCGTCTCGCGGTCGAGGCAAAGCTGTTCGAGCGCGGCATGCGCCTTGTAGAGAATCGTGCCGCCAGGTGTCTCATAGACGCCGCGGCTCTTCATCCCCACCAGCCGGTTTTCCACAATATCCACACGACCGATGCCATGCTTGATGCCCAGCGCGTTGAGCTGCTCGACAATCTCCACTGGTCCCAACGTTTTGCCGTTGATTTGCGTGGGCAGCCCCTTGTCGAAGGTCAGTTCGACATACTCCGGCTCATCCGGGGCCAGTTCGGGCGCGGTCGTCCACTCAAACATATCCGCAGGCGGCTCGTTCCAGGGGTCTTCCAGCGCGCCCCCTTCGTTGCTCAAGTGCCACAGGTTGCGATCCTGGCTATAGATGCGCTCCTGCGTCGCCTTGACCGGAATGTTGAATTCGGCGGCGTACTCCAGGGCATCGCTGCGCCCGCGAATGTTCCACTCGCGCCACGGCGCGATGATACGCAGGGTGGGATTCAGCGCCATCACCGTGAGTTCAAAGCGTACCTGGTCGTTGCCCTTGCCCGTTGCGCCATGCGCCACGGCATCGGCCCCTTCCAACGCGGCCACTTCCACCAACTTCTTGGCGATCAGCGGGCGCGCCATCGACGTGCCCAGCAGATAATCGCGCTCGTAGATCGCGCCCGCTTGCAGGGTGGGGAACACGTAGTCGCGCAAGAATTCTTCGCGCAGGTCAAAAACATAGCATTTGCTTGCGCCCGAAGCCAGCGCCTTTGCCTCCAGCCCTTCCAATTCCTCGGCCTGGCCCAAATCGGCACAGAAGCAGATGACTTCGCAGTTGTAATTATTTTTCAGCCAGGGCACGATAATGCTGGTGTCCAGTCCGCCCGAATAGGCCAGGACACACTTTTTGACGGTGGGTTTGGTGCTCATGGGTCTCCTAATCCTCTGATCGCTCAAATTTTTATACTATCAAGGTTTCGACAACAAAAGTTCCACAACGATCCCCAACAGATCAGCAGCCAACAAAAAACGCCACCCGGCAACCGGTGTGGCGTTGATGGAAGCAAGTACAGCAATCACAGTCCTTAGGTACGCATGGCAGGAGCCGTGTCAGCAGAGCCGCGCCCTTCACAAGCTCGGAGCGGTGCTGCCTAGTATCTGCTTCCGTGGGTCGTCCTGGTGCGTTGGGACACAATTCCTCGTCTTATGACGTACATAGATCACGTACTGATTGGCGCGCCGAATTCGCGCGCACAGTTCCCAAGCATACTCTATGGCCGAGGCAAAGTCAAAAGCAGCTCCCTCTCTCACACCCATTGACCGGATGCTTACTGAAATCAGAAGACTATCGGGCTAGTCTAAATTTTGGTGGTTCGACAATAATTCAGCAAGTCACCGGCGCAGACAATCCTGGTTTTTGGGCCAGCTTCGCCAACTGGCAAGGAGGTAAACAATGGCACAGCTTGTTTTTAGCAATGAGGAAATTACGACACTGCTGCAAACGCTACAGAATGATCAATCTAGCTTGCGTATGGAAATTGGGGGGACAGACAGCAAGGAGTTCCGAGATGGACTCAAGGCAACTGAAGCTGTGATCCAGGGCATCATCGAGAAGTTGGAGAGGTCGCAGCAAGGGGACGGGATTCGGTGATAGCGCATGTACCAGAGGCGCGAGGCTACCCAGGGCTAGTAAACAACTCCCCCTGAATGGGGCTTACCAGGCAACTAAGACTACCCTTCCGGAAGCTTATGAGCTTCCGGAAGGGTTAAGGCCAGGCGGCTGGTGTATTAACACTATGCGGCGGCTTCGGCCAAAGGCGGCGCTTCTGTGCGCCGCTGAATACGCAGCGCCAGGGTTCCTGCCAGCACTGCCAATATTCCTGCCGCAAAGAAGGCAATGCCATAGCTCCCCACCGCTTCGCGCGTGACACCGCCAAGCCATGCCGCCAGGGCCGCTCCGATGTGATGGGCACAAAAGACCCAGCCATAGACCGTTCCCACCTGGCGGCGACCAAAGGTATCCGCCACAAGGCTGATCGTGGGCGGTACGGTGGCGATATAGTCCAGACCAAAGAGGATGGCGAAGAAGGCCAATCCTGCCGGCGTGTTGATCCAGGGCAGCAGGAGCAGGGACAGGCCCCGGAAACCGTAATAGATCGCCAGCAGTTTGCGCGGGTCATAGCGGTCGGTGAGCCAGCCGGATGAGATCGTGCCCACAAAGTTCATCGCGCCCATCAGCGCCAGCATCCCCGCCGCGGTGATCTCGGTGATGCCGCAATCCACAGCGTAGGGAATCAGGTGGGTTCCGATCAGTCCGGTCGAGGTAAAGCCACAGACAAAGAAAGTGCCTGCCAAAAGCCAAAACTCCGGCGTGCGTGTAGCCCGCTGCATTGTCGCCAACATCCCCACATGCGCGGGCGCGGCTGTGGCAGGAGTTACCTCTGGTGGTGCGCCATAGGGGCGCAAGCCGATATCGGCTGGTTCGTCGCGCAGCAGCAGAAAAACGGGGAGAAGCAGCGCGGCCATGATCGCAGCCATGACGAGAATCGTTGTGCGCCAGCCAATACTCAAGACCAGTTGCATTAAGAGAGGCAGAAAGATCAACTGCCCCGCCGAGGTAGCGCCGCCCAATATGCCCAAAACCATCCCGCGATGCTTGACAAACCAGCGGCTTGCCACGGTTGCACTCAACACAGTGCCAATCAGCCCTGTGCCGGTGCCGCTGAGGACACCCCAATAGAGAAATAACTCCCATTGGGTGGTCATGCGCGCGGACGCAATCAAACTCGCGATGATCAAGACCAGCCCCACCAACACCATGTTGCGCGGGCCAAAGCGATCCATGATCGCGCCGCTAAAAGGAGCCGCAAAGCCATAGAGCAGCAGCCCCGATGAGACTGCCAGCGAGAGCGTACTCAATGACCAGCCGGTTTCCCCCTGCATGGGCAGAATCATCACCCCTGGGGCCGAACGCAATCCCGACGCGCCAATCAGGATCAACGCTGTAATGCCGACGATGATCCAGCCATAAAAGAACTCTCCGCGCCGCAAGCGACTCAACATGGGTGTCCGCTTCTTTCTCTCGACATTCTTTCCCACAACGCAGACCACTGCCGCCAAACGTACCTAGATCGGTACCATGAATAATAAAAGGGGTGATGCCACTTTGCAAAGTGAATATCACCCCTCTATGTCTGTCATTGGCTTGATTATCAGCCCGTGACTGACACACCCTGTGTGCATTCGCGCGCGGCCATCCGTTCGCCCCAGCGCATGAGCAACGTGCCGATGCGTACCATTCCGCCGCCCGTCCAGCGTCGCCAGCGGGGCGACTGGCTGGGGAGTTGTGCCAACAACTGGCGCTGATGGATCTCTTTTTCCCAGGAGCGCATCTTTTCGTGTGCGACTCCCTCCCAATCTTGTGGCAACTGCATGGTGGATCACTCCTTGTACAGTCTTGTTGCTTGGGTAATGAAATTCTGCCCGCGGCGCAGCGGTCTAGCCAACTGCCCTCTCCACCAGCAGGTTGGCAGTGGGGCCAACTTCTGTTTCGACCACTTCCTCTGCCACCATGCACAAGAAGTGGGTGGCGACAGGGAGCACGCGTGCGATATGCTGTTGGCGCAGGCTCGGCAAAAGGCTGATCTGGCGCGCCCAGGCTTCAGCCACCTCGGCAGGCGCTACTTTGCCCCCTGTAGTCGCCGCTTTCAGCAGCATTGGCAGCAGGTGTGTATCGACAAAATGCACATCAAAGAGCGTGGCGACCCATTGGGGATAGAGATCGGCAAATTGGGCATAGGCCGCACGAGCAGCGCGTCGCACGCTGCGGCGTTGATAGCTGTGTACCAACCATTGCATGGTCGCACGTTCAAACTGTACGAAGGGTTTCATCATCTCTCTCCTACTCCCGATTGGGTTGTACTCATCCAGACCAGCGTCTCCATACGATACAACACGGCACTTAATACGAACTTAAGTTCGAATGGCGACGATTTAAGTTGGCAGCCATGACGATGACGTGGAGGCACGAAAGGCAACGTCTACTCCTGAAGTTTTGTCATGACGAAGCAGCCACTAACTATCATAATTGTTATAGAAGGTTATAGTATACATCACATTCTAAAACCTTCCAAAATCAATTTGCCGGTTGCAGATTGAAAGTAAAGAACACTTGTGTTATACTCGTAACTTCGAAACCAGCCGGTTTCTTGCCCACAATTCAGAAAGCGCGTTCCATGCCTACGCTGACAATTGCCTCACTGGGTGACTTTCAACTTTGGCGCGAACTCACTCCCATCCCCGGTGATGCCTGGCCCACCCAAAAGAGCAAGAGCTTATTCAAAATTCTGTTGTCTGCACGCGGCCAACTGGTTCCCACCGATCAGTTGATGGAGTGGCTTTGGCCCGACTTGTCACCTGCGAAGGCGCGCAACAACCTGTGGGTGGCGGTGAGCCAGGCGCGCCGTGTATTGGAGCCGGAACTCCCCTCGCGCGGCACGTCCTCCTTTTTGGTCAGCAGCGACGCCGGTTACCGCTTGGCATTGGGCGAGGCGATCCAGTGGGATGCGGAGGCGTTTTTGGCTGCGTCAGCCCGCCTTCAAACCAACATTCCTCCAGAAGCGCGCTTGGCCTTGCTCGAAGAAGCGCAAGCCTGTTACAACGGCGATTACTTGGTGGAAGATCGTTATGAAGAATGGGCATTGCCCCTGCGTGAGGAGTTGCAGCGGCTCTATTTGAAATTGCTTTTGGAACTGGGTGAGCGTTACGCCGAGGCAGGACGCTATGAGGAGGCGGCTGCACAGGCGCGCGCGGTGCTGGCGCGCGAAGCGGCTGCGGAACCAGCCTATCAAGCGCTGATGCGCTATGCCTATTATATGGGCGACCAGCGTACCGCGCTGCAAAGCTATGACGCCTGTGTGCGTGCGCTGCGTAGTGAGCTAGATGCCAAGCCGCTGGCCTTTACCACCGAACTCTATCGCCAGATTCAACGGCGCACGCTGCCGCGCCCTGTGCCGCCCATCGCGCCCGCAGTCGCAAAAGACACGATCTATACGCTGACCCACACACCCTTTGTCGGGCGCACGCGCGAGGTGAACGCACTCCTCCAGGCGCTCCATACAGCAAGGGCCGGGACAGGACAGGTGGTCTTGGTGGAAGGGGAACCCGGCATCGGCAAGAGCCGCCTCCTGCAAGAGACGCTCGACTATGCGCGCGCCCAAGATTTGCTCACGCTTGTCACCCACTGCTACCAGGTTGAGCAAGCGATTCCCTATCAACCGGTAATTGATCTGTTGGATCAAGCCATGAACAACGTTCCGGCAAATCGTTTTCTGGCATTGCCACCGGTCTATTTGGCGGAGTTGGCAACCCTCTCGCCGGAACTGCGCGAACTGGCGCCCGATCTGCCCAGCGCAGCCGACGATATGAGCGCACGCCAAGCGCGACGTTTGCGCGCGCTTCACCAATGCTTGGAACTGCTGGCGGGCGATCAGGGGCTGGTGCTGGCAGTCGATGATGTGCATTGGGCCGACCATGCCACCTGGCAGTTTATCCATCACCTGGCATCGCACATCACCACTTTGCCCTTGCTCTTGATCTGCACCTACCGCGCCGAAGAAGTCGCCGTTAACCCGGAGCTTGCCACCTTTGTCGATAGCATGGTGCGTACACCGCAAGCGACACGGCTGCCCCTCCAACGGCTTTCTCCCGACGACACCGGCCTCTTTTTGGAACGGTTGACAGGTTCGACCAGCGCCGATGTGCAATTGGGGCAGTGGCTTCACGCCGAAACCGACGGCAACCCCTTCTTCCTGGTCTCCATTCTGCAATGTCTGGTGGAGCAGCGCCTACTCAGCGAGGATCGCCCGATTTGGCAGATCGACGCCCAACGGCTGGACATCAGCGATGCCACGTTGACGCTGCCCGATGCCCTGCGCGAATCGGTACGCACGCGCCTGCGCCGCTTGCCACAGCCGATGCGCCGCGTGCTGGAAGCAGCCGCGGTCCTGGGCCGCCGTTTTGACTTCGCCACGCTGGCCGCGGTCTCCGGCGAAAGCGGGCTGGCCTTGCTGGAGATGGTCGAGGCGCTGATCGAGCGCCAACTCCTGCGCGAGACAGGCGATGGCGAGGGCTATGACTTTAGCCACGACAAAGTGCGCGAAGTGGTCTATATCGACCTCAGCAGCGCGCGGCGTATTCTGCTCCATCGTGCAGCCGCCGAGGCTCTCACCGAAAGCGAAGGGATGCTGCGTGAACATGCCGCTACGCTGGCCCATCATTACGAACTAGGCCAGGTGTGGGATCAGGCGCTCTACTACCTGGTGGACGCTGCCGACTGCTCACGCGATCTCTTTGCTGTACGCGAAGCGGTGCAGTTTTATGACCGCGCCATTGAACTCACTATCCGCTTTCCTGACCTGGCAGAGACAGGCTCAATCCTAGACCTCTATATGCGGCGCGGTGAGGTACGCTCCCTTTTTGGGGGGCAGATGCAAGGAGCTGTCGCCGACCTGAAGCGGGTGGTAGAGGCGGCGCAGGCTTCCGGCGATCAGGATCGCCAGCGCATCGCCTTTATTGCGCTGGGCCAGGTCTACCGCATGGCAGACCAGTTGGATGCTGCCACCGAATACCTGACCGCGGCGCTGGAGCTTTGCCGGGCGCAAGGCGATCAGCACAGCCTCGCCAATGTGCTGCATCACCTGGGTACGGTCGCTTGGAGCGCGGGCAATAATTTTCATGCGTCACTCTATCATCAAGAGGCGCTGGAATTATGCGGACGCCTGCAAGTTGAAGATATCGTCACGGTCCAGGCGCTACATGGTCGTGCCGAAGCCTTTATTGCCGCGGCGCGTCCCAATCAAGCAATTCCTATGTTTGAGGAGTCGCTGCTCATCGCCCAACGCATCGGCAACAGGCGCTATGAAGGTGAAAATCTCCAGATGGTCGGCTGGTCCACGCTTGGGTTGGCTGGAACCGCTGACTATGGCCGCGCCCGTAAGGCATTGGAAATGTCGCTGGAGATCAGTGTCGATTCGCATCTGGCATGGAATTCGGATGTCACGCTCTCCTTTTTGGGATGGGCGCTTGCTTGCCAGGGTGAGTATCGCAAGGGGCTGACCCTGATCCAAGAGGCGATTGCGCGATTGCGCGCCGATGGACTGGTGCGCTTTTTGTCGATGGCCTATGACTTCTTGGGTCATATCTATCAAGACCTCAACCTGCCCGAAGCTGCGCTAGAGGCGCATACCACGGGCCTCAACACGGCATTGACCGGGCAAGTCGGCTTTTGGATGCCCCGTTTGAGCGCCAACGTTGTGATCGCACGCTTGCGCCTGGGCGATCTCAGCGCCGTGGGTGAATTGGAGGTTGCTTTTGCCGTGGCGATGGAAGATTACCAGCGTTTCCACGCAGTGCGCGCGCTGGAAGGCTTGATGGAGGCTGGGATCGCACGCGGGGAGGCTGACCGCACACTGCACTATGCCGAGGTGCTGGAGGGCATGTGCCGGTTGGGAGATCTGCGCGAGCTTCAGGTGCAAGTGCATCGTTGGCGGAGTGCAGCCCACCGGCTCTTGGGGGAGGCAGATCGGGCGCAAGCAGAGCTTGAGAAGGCAAAAGCCGCTGCCGCCTCCATCGAACGCCCACGCTTGCATTGGGAACTCCACGCCGAGGCGCTTGCCCTGGCAACGATGCAGGGTGACTTAGCCCAGGCTAATTTGCACCAGCAGACCATCAACACCATTGCCCAGGCGATTGCCCATGATCTGCAAGACCCCGACCTCTGCCGCGGCCTGTTTGAAGCAGCGCTGCCCGTAGGGGGATAGACTTTTCCCTCTCTGCTCACTCCGGCAGATGGCTCTGTTCGCGCAGCCGCTCCACCTGGTGACGGAGCACGCGGCGATTCTGCTGGGGGTTGGCTACGGAGGGGTCGATCACCCACTCCAGCAGCCCTTTCTCCATTGCGCGCGCAATGCGCATGCGGTTGGCCTGGCTGTTCTCGCCAAAAGCCAACGCGGCAGCATTGCTGATCGTGATCAGCTCATCCGCCGAGAGCCACCAGCGCACCCGCGAGACGAGGACGCCCATGTCACTGTTCCAGAACTCATCTGGAATGGTTATATGGGTTTCGAGCGCATTGCCCAACAGCAAGCCCAATAGGTTTCTCAAGGCGAGATCGACGCGCTGAAGCAGCGTCTCGCTCGCGTTCCCGCGCAGATATTCCCCGTTGGCAACCTGGATCAGCAGCGCCAAGTCACGTTGCAGGGGAGTTGGCGCGTCCGCTTGTGCCTGATCCGCTTGCGCGGTGACTTTGCCCAATGCCATACCCAATTCGCGGTGGCGCTTGCCGACAAGCCCACTGATTTCCTCAATAAGCGCATCACCAAAGAGCGCCATCGCCTTCCTTCTTTCATTCCAGAGTGAGGGGCATCCCAAAAGTGCCAGTCACCCTTTCCATACGTAAGCTAAGCATCGTGGCATTAACCCGCCCGGAAGCTTCTGACGGGAGCCTATTGGGCGCGGGCGGGTGGTCTTGAATACTAACCAAACTAACGTTAGTTGTCGAATCTTGGGACGAGTCGGGATGGTTGTGCCAAAGGCGGATGGAAAACGTTAGGTGTAGGAAGGGTGTGACCCTGGGCTGTGCGCTATACTGTACGCGACTCATCCCCTGCCGGCGTGTTATAATCTAAAGGAATCAGAGCTACGGTTGATCACGCGCAAGTGCGTATGATCTGGCTCAATAACTCAGAAGATTATTGAATTGAAACGATCTTTCTGCTGATTGGGTACGCGGCTAGTCCCTTGCATACTCTTAGAATTGCCGAACCAATGACGACCAAAGTGTCAAAAGCTCCTACTCTCTGGTTGATGCGTCTCGCCGTTTTCTACAAGCGGCGAGAATTTTGGCTGTTGGTGAGCGGCGCGCTGTTGCTGGTCTTGTTGATCTGGTGGCTGAGCGAGCCCTTTGGCGAGATGATGGCCCAAGTCGGCGGGCTGCGCGAGTGGATCCTGACCTTTGGCCCGCTCGCTCCCCTGGTCTACATCGTTATTTTTGCGCTGCAAATTCTGATTGCGCCTCTCCCCGGTCAATTTATGGGGGTAATGGGCGGCTACCTCTTTGGTGTTTTCCTCGGCACAGCCTACAGCATCACCGGGTTGATGGTGGGCGCGAGCCTGGCAATTTGGTTGGCGCGGCGCTTTGGTCGCCCCCTGCTGGAACGCTTCTTCGATGCCGCAACATTGGCGACATGGGAGAAGAAGATGCGCACGCGCTCCGGTTTTACCTGGTGGCTGCTCTTCCTCTTTCCTGTGCCGGATGTGATCTTCTATGCAGCAGGGCTTTCCTCAACGTCGTTGCGAACCTTGCTGATTGCCGTGATCGCGGGGCGAGGCCTGGGGCTATTCCTCGCCAATACCATGGGACATTGGACAGCAAACGCGGCCCCACAATGGGTTTTGGCCCAATGGGTTGTCGTGGGCATCTTGGCAGGCCTCATTTATCTCCACCAACGCCGCGTGCGCCTGCTGGCATTGGTCGCAGCGCGCCGGATGCGCCGCTGGTCGCGCCGCCATTCACTCTCTTTTTAGATCACCTGGCTGAGCTTACGACCTCGCTGAGGGGTGGCTTGTTCATCTGTAAGATTTGGGCGGGCGTATGTCCGATCCACTGCTTTAGCGAACGGGTCAAATGCGGCTGGTCGAAATAGCCGGTTTCATAGACAGTATCAAGGATCGAAACGCCTTGCCGCAGAAGCGCTGCTGCTCGTTGGGCGCGTTCGAATTGATGAATATGGTTTTGGGTCAATCCAGTGGTGTGCAAGAAGCGATGGCGCACTGTGCGCGGTGACAGCGCCGGCGGTTGATCCTGCAACACTGCATCCACGACGGGATCACGCACCAGCACCTCCTCACGCACCAACCTCTCTACAAACGTGTCCACGTTTTCATAGTCTGGAAATTGCCACGCAGCCCCCTTCAACCAGAAGGATTGGCTCGCTGCGCCGGGCAGGCTTGTCTCTACATCCAGAAAAGTCTTGGGGGGCAGGTGGGGCATAAATGTGCCAAGTTTGAACTTGATCCAAAGAAGCTCAGCGCCATCAATGTAATTCACGACACCAGCCGTCGTCAACGGGCCTACAACCAGGAATTGCACGTTGCC
Source organism: Caldilineaceae bacterium (assembly GCA_020846635.1). Classification (GTDB taxonomy): domain Bacteria; phylum Chloroflexota; class Anaerolineae; order Caldilineales; family Caldilineaceae; genus QEUY01. The sequence continues at coordinate 621,246 of JADLDO010000028.1, read as the reverse complement.
TTGATATCGCACAAGAACCATGTGCCAATGAATCTCGGCGGGCCGGATCGTGGAACCCTCGCCCGCGCTGCGACCCTGCGTAATCGTCTCGATATAGGGCGAGTCCGACAGTCGTTCCTCAAAGATAAAGCCCATGCTCATGTTTCTGCTCCTTTATGTGGCATAATTCTAGCACTTTTGTTCTGCACCATCAAGGGACTATGATCCGCTTACACTGCGGCCCTGTGCTATAATCCGCGCTATGGTACGCTGGAGTGAGTCTTTGTGGGTGCGTTGGGCGGCACTGGCCGCCATTTTGTTGTTGGCCGCGTTCCTACGTCTATGGCAAATTGACCGGATTCCGCCGGGTTTCCACTTCGATGAATCCTTCGAGGGCTTGGAAGCCTGGCGGATTTTGATCGATCCCGCCTATCGCCCCATCTTTCTCACCGGCAACTTTGGCGTGCCCCCTCTCAATGCCTATGCCAACGCCTTGACCTTTGCTGTAGTAGGCTGGCTGGGTGGTGAGGCGGGACCAACCGCCATGCGTGTTACAGCGGCGATCTTTGGCGTGTTGGGTGTCTGGGCGACATTGGACCTGGGACAAGAGATGCGACGGCGCGCGCCCGATCTCATCTCCCCGGCCTTCCCCTGGTTGGCCGCGGCCAGTTTGGCAGGGATGCGCTGGCATCTTCACTTTAGCCGCATGGGGATTGAGCCGGTGATGGTGCCGCTCTTTTGGGCGCTTGCCACTGGGCTGCTGCTGCGTAGCTGGCGCACAGGGGCATGGTGGGCCTATGGCAGCCTGGGGATTACGTTGGCGTTGGGCATGTATGCCTATCAAAGCGCGTGGATCATTCCGCTGTTGGTCGCCCTGACCGCGCTGCACCTGCTCTGGGCTGACCGGACGGAGAGCGACAAGCGTTCTAGGCGCTGGACGGGTTTGATCATGGCGGGGCTGATCTCTGTGGCAGGCCTGCTGCCGCTTATCCTCTTTTTTCTGCAACAGCCCGATCTGCTGCTGATGCGTCCAGCCCAGATTTCTGTCGTCGGTCAAACCGCCAGCCCTGCCGACAGCACACTCTTGGATGCAGCCTGGGCAACCGCCAAGATGTTCGGCCCCTTTGGTTCGCCCGGCGACCTTGACCCACGCCGCAATATCCCCGGCGCGCCCGCACTCAACCTCTGGCAAGCGATCCCCTTTTATGGGGGGCTACTTATCGCGCTCTGGCAGAGCCGCCGCATCGGGCGCAGCCAAAATGTTATTATGGCGCTGCCTGTCATTGGCTTGCTAGGCTTACTCTTGCCAGGCATGATCAGCGAATACGCCCCCCACTTTCACCGCATCTTGGGCGCGGCTGCACCCGCGGCGCTGCTCTGTGGCATCGGGCTCGATGCCGGCTGGCGCGTGATTTCTGGAGTTCGCTCCGCGCGCGTGCGTTTTGCCCTCATCGGGCCGCTGGTCGCAGGTCTGCTGCTGGTTGGAGGCACGATCACGAGTGCCCACGATTACTTTGTTCGTTGGGCCAATCTCCCTGATCTTTTCTATGCGTTTGATGAAGGCTTGTGGCAGCTAGGCCAATGGGTGGCTGACCAGCAGAGCGGCAGCACGATCTATATTTCGCCCCAGGGTGAGAACCATGCCACACTGGCCTTTGCCTGGCGAAAAGAGCCCGCGGAAGCACAGCCCATTCGCTATGATGGGCGCTATGTGCTGCCGCTGACCGCAGGGGAGAACCAGCACCCCGAACAGTATGCCGTGATTGAACACGAAGATTTCCGGTCGCGTCTCTTGCTGCCTGGCGTCTTTCCCACGATCACCACTGATTTTATGGTGCGTGACGCAGCGGGGCAGCTCTATGCCCAGGTCTACACGCGCCCTGCCGCCACGCTCCCGGCGCGCACGCCACGGTTTCCCCTGGAGGTTGCCGTGGGCGATGGCATCAGCCTGGTGGGCTATGACCTGCTGCCGGAAGTGGCGCATGTGGGCGGGCCGCTCTATATTCAATATCACTGGCAGGTAACAGAGCCCCCGCGCACCGATTGGACGGTCTTTAGCCATCTGGTGGATAGCAGCGGCAGCGTGGTCACCGGCTTTGACAGCCCGCCCGGACGCGGCAGCCTCGTCACAACGCGCTGGCAACCTGGCTGGCGCGTGCTGGATGAGGTGGAGCTTGCGCTGCCCGCCGACCTGCCGTCGGGAGAATACATCTTGCGTATGGGGCTCTATGACGCCAGCGGCAACCAGCTACCCGCTGCCGGGACGAGGGTTGAGTTGGGTTCGCTGACACTGCTGCCGTGAACGCCGAAAGAGCTGTGATGGCTGATGGAGCTGCCCACGCGCCTGCCCAAGTATCGTTGCTGCCGCTGCTCTATGCCAGTGACCAGAGCTATGGCTGGAGCGCGGGCATGCGCGCCGTCACCCATGCGCTGCTGGCCCATCTATCGCTGCCGCCAGGGCCGATCCTGGAGGTTGGCTGTGGTGGCGGGCAACTCATCGCAGAACTCCAGCAAAGGTATCCAGAGCGGCTGGTCGTGGGAGCAGACTTGCATCCGCTGGCATTGGCCCATGCGCGCAGCCTGCTCTATCCTGCCGACCTGGCACAAAGTGCCTTGCCTCATCTACCCTGGAAAGCGGCTCGTTTCGCCCTCCTCCTGGCGTTGGATGTCTTTGACCAACAGGGGGTAGAGATGGGCAGCGCCTTAGCCGAAGCATATCGCCTGCTCTCTCCTGGCGGCGTGCTGCTGCTGCGCGTCAGTGCGCATCCACGCCTCTACGGAGCCCACGATCTGGCCTTTCATACGGGGCAACGCTATACTCGTTCACAAGTACGCGGCGCGCTGCTGCACGCGGGATTCATGGTGGAGCGACTGACCTACGCTAATGCGACGTTAGCACTGCCTGTTGCAGTGCTGCGGCTGGCACAACGCTGGAAGATTCTCCCCTGGCGATCTGCGACCTATCAGCGCGCGCCCTTTCATCAGGTAGCGGCGTGGATTTTGCAGCAGGAGGCCAAACGGCTTCACCATGCCGATCTGCCGTGGGGCTTGAGCATTTGCGCGGTAGCACGCAAGCCATAGATATAGACCATAGATTATAGATACGTATGAGCCAACCACTGGTCTGCACCGTCCTGCCAACCTATAACGAGCGCGCCAATATTGGCCCTCTCATCGAAGGTATCTTGGCCCATGCCATCACACCGCATCTGGTCTTGGTGGTGGATGACAATTCGCCCGACGGCACAGGAGAGGTGGTAGAGGAAATGATGGCGCGCCACAACACGCCGGAGGTGACGCGCGTGCTGCTGCTGCGCCGGGTGGGTGAAAAGGGGCTGACAAGCGCCATCCAAGCGGGCATCGACGCGGCCATTGACACCCACGGCGCGGCCATTGTGACCTGGATGGATTGCGACCTCTCGATGCCTCCTGCCGATGTGCCGCGCTTAGTACAGGTCGTTTTGGAGGGCGCGGACATGGCGGTCGGCTCGCGCTGGGTGCCAGGGGGCGCAGACATCGCCCACGGCTTGATGGCGCGCTCCCTGAGTTGGGTCATTAACGCTGCAGCAACCTTGCTCATCAGCCGCCAAATGCGTGACTACACCAGCGGCTTTATTGCGGCGCGCGCGCCGCTGCTGCAAGCGCTGCGCCTCCAGGGCGACTATGGCGAATACTGCATCGACCTGCTGGGGCGCGCCCTGCGCGCCGGCTACCAGGTGCGCGAAGTGCCCTACATCTGTGTTCCCCGCAACGCGGGCGAAAGCAAGACCGGCGTCAACCTGTGGGACTACCTGGTCAAGGGGCGCAAGTATGTAGCGACGATCTGGCGGCTGCGGCGCTAGGTGGGAGATGCTCTCAGCGGCCTCTTCGTGATAGAATTTTCAGGCTTGGGTGAGTTACCCAGTCATGTACCACAGGCATCAGCGCCAGAGGCTAAAGCCCCTGGCTAGCAAACAACGCCCGCTCAAGCGGGCTTGGCGTAGCCCCGTTTAGGGGGCGTCGTACTGTAGCCCTGTGGCTTTAGCCCAGGGCGGGATAGGCCCTAGAACCAATTAGAGGATTTCGTTATGTTAAAACCCGTCGAACTCTCGCTAGACGAGATGGGCGATCTGGCTGAAATTATTCCCGCGTCCGACCCGGAAGTGAAGGTGCGCTATCGTACGATCCCCTCTTTTGAGGAGAGCAGCCGCCGCGCCATCATCCCCGTTTGCGAGCCGACGCTGAACGGCAATGAACTCAAATATGTGCAGCAGGCGCTCGAAACCAACTGGATTTCCTCCGCGGGCAGCTTCATCCACGAATTTGAAGCCAAGTTTGCGGATGAGTGTGGCGCACGCTATGGCATTGCCTGTGCCAATGGCACAGTTGCCATGCACCTGGCGTTGGCGACGTTGGGGCTGGAGCCGGGCGATGAGGTGATCGTGCCCACCTTTACGATGATCGCCACGATCAACGCCGTTGCCTACTGCGGCGCGACCCCCGTTTTGGTTGATAGCGAACTCGACTACTGGCAGATGGATGTCGAACAGGTTGCAGCCAAGATTACACCACGCACCAAAGCCATCATCCCTGTCCACATCTACGGCCATCCCGTCGATATGGACCCGCTGATGGAACTGGCGCGCAAGCATGGCATCACCGTGATTGAAGACGCTGCCGAGTCGCATGGCGCGGAATACAAAGGGCAGCGCACAGGCAGTTTGGGGGATGCCGCGGGCTTTAGCTTCTATGGCAACAAGATCATTACCACGGGTGAAGGGGGGATGATTACCACCAACAACCGTGAGATCGCCAAGCTCGCCTGGAATCTGCGCGACCATGCCTTTAGCACCGAGCGCCACTTCTGGCACAAGTTTGTGGGCTTCAACTATCGCATGACCAACCTACAGGCCGCGGTGGGGTTGGGGCAGGTAGAGCAGATGGGCAAGTTTGTCGAAGCGCGGCGGCGGAACGCGGCGAATTACAGTACCCGCCTGGCACAGATCCCCGGCATTACCACGCCGCCCGAAGCGGAATGGGCCAAGAATGTCTATTGGATGTATGGCATCCTGGTCGATAGGGAAGCGTATGGCATGAATCGGGATGAACTGCGTTATGTCCTGGCCGAAAACGGCATCGAAACGCGTACGTTCTTCATCCCCATGCACTGCCAGCCTGTCTACTGGAACGCCTTTAAGGGGCAGCGCTACCCCATTGCCGAGCAGCTCTGTCGAGACGGTTTCTACCTACCCTCAGCCTCCTCGTTGACGCTGGAGGAGATCGAGTACATCACGCAGGTGATTGGCGACGCATGCCCCGCGCTGCGGTGAGTGCCATTCTCGTAAGCACACAGAGGCAAGAGGATTTCTGTCTCTCGCCTCTTTACTCTGCCGGAGCTACCTCTACTTGGGGCGCTTGGTGATCTTCCATGTTCATCATCGCGGGCGTGAGCAGTACCACTGTGCTCATCGCCAAAATACAGACCGTGGAGACGAGATACCAAATCTGGACACCATAGCGATCTGCCACCGGGCCGGCAATGAGCAGACCGAGCGGCGTCATCCCCTGCGACATACTCATCAACACCGTAAAAAAGCGCCCTTGCATCTCTGGCGCAACCACCGCTTGCATGATTGCAAAGAAGCTGCCATTGGAGATGGTGTTAAAGATGCCAAAGAGAGCAAGCCCCACTACAGCTATCCAGAAACCCTCTGCCGGTGCAATGCCGATCAACAGCGTCCCCACGGACGTAGCTGCCAGCCCCAACACAGCCGTATAAATGCGCCGCTTGAAGCCTCCCCACGCGCTTAAGATCAACCCTCCTGCCACAAAGCCCACCCCCAAAGCGGTGCTGAGCGAGGCCAGTTGCAGTGCGTTGCCCTTGAAGTGGCGCAGAACGAGGATTGGCAGGAGCGCAAAGGCCGGACTCATGAGGAAGTTGATCACCGAACTCATCAACAGAGCGATAAAGAGCGCAGGCCAATTCCAGATGTAGAGAAAGCCCGTACGCAGATCGCTGAGGATCGAGGGGCGCGCGGTCTGGGTCATGCTGGCGAGCGGCTGTGGAATGGTGATGGTAAAGACCATGCCAATGGCGATCAACGCCGTGACAACATCAATCGCCATCATCCCTTCCAGAGAAAGCAGCTCTAATAGCAGCGCGCCCGCGGGGGGGGCCACAAGCATATTGATGCCTTGCACCGTCTGATTCATGCCGCCCACACGCGACAATTGTTCGGGGGGAACCATAAGCGTGGTCGAAGATTGCACAGCGGCAAAGTGGAAGGTCCCTGCCAGCGCGCGGACAAAGGTGATGACATAGATATGCCACACCTGAATGGCGTCCGTCCAAAAGAGAAGCATCAGCACCGCCGCGCCCAACGCGCCCACACCATCCGCCATCATAATGATCAGACGCCGCGGCCAACGGTCGACCAGCACACCCGCTAGGGGGCCAAGCAGCACACCCGGCAAAAGGGCCATGAGGGTCGCCGTTGCCAAAACGGTCGCTGAATCCAACGAGCGCGCCAGCCACCATGTAATCGCAAATTGGGCGATATTGCTGCCGATCAGCGAAACGGCTTGCGCGCCAAAAAAAGCAAAAAAACGCCGCTGCCACTTTTGATTGTGAGCCTGCGTTGTGTCGCCTTCACGCATAGGTCATATCCTGATTGATGGGTGCTGCTGGGCTTGTTGATCTGATGATACTTTTTCAGCCAATGAGTACGCAAGGGGTGCGCCAAAGTTTCAAGCATCCGCGCAGCGAGACGATAGCAAACAAAGCACGCGGCAATGGTTTGCACATTTTTTCGGGGGAGCCTTCCAAGCGGTGACGGTGGTTTGGCGCGGACAAGACTTTTTGGGATAATGAGCCGTTGAACCTAGCTTTTATTCACCCGTGGCAGCAATGCCCCCTATCAAGGATCTATAATATCATGGAATATGGCACTGTACCCGGCGTCGATAAGCCCATCTCTCGGCTGGTACAAGGGACGGTCATGTTAAGCTCAAAACGGCTGGAGGAGAGCTTTGCCCTGCTCGATGGGGTCTATGAACAAGGCGGCACCGCCTTTGACACCGCCCACGGCTATGGTGGCGGCGACTGTGAGCGCGTACTGGGTCGTTGGGTGAATGAGCGGGGCGTGCGCGATCAGGTCGTCGTGATTGCCAAAGGCGCACACCACAACCAAGATCGCCAGCGCGTGACTCCTTATGACATCACCGCCGACCTCCATGACTCGTTGGCCCGCCAGAAGCGCGACAACTTTGATCTCTATCTGCTCCATCGCGATGATCCCAGCCTGCCCGTGGGGCCGATTGTCGAAGTGCTGAATGAGCATAAGCGCGCCGGCAAGATCAACGTCTTTGGCGGGTCGAACTGGAGCGTTGCGCGCATTCAGGAGGCCAACGCCTATGCCGCCGCCAATGGGCTGGAGGGCTTTGCTGTTAGCAGCCCCAATTTTAGCCTGGCTGTACAGGCCAAACCGCCGTGGGCCAACTGCGTGAGCATTAGCGGCGAAAAGGGCGCAGAGGAACGCGCTTGGTATCAGGCCAACCAAATGCCCCTGTTTCCCTGGTCGAGCTTGGCGGGCGGCTTCTTCAGCGGGCGCTTCCACCGTGACAACCTGGACAGCTTTAGCGAATCGCTGGACACGCTGGCGGTGGAGACCTATTGTTTTGAAGATAACTTCCGCCGTCTGGATCGTGTACAGGAATTGGCGGATGAAAAGGGAATGAGCATCCCTCAAATTGCTACGGCGTATGTCTTGAGTGTACCGCTGAACATCTTTGCGCTTGTCGGCTGCAACAACGCATCCGAATATGCCGCCAACGTCGCTGCCAGCACGCTCAAGCTGACACCGCAGGAGATCGCCTGGCTGGAGTTGAACAGCGAAACGCGCTAGGTGTACTGAGCCAAACCGCCCAGGGCTAAAGCGGGAGCCCTCTGGGCGCGGCTACAGAACAACGCCTCCTGAAGGAGGCTTACCAGGCCACCACTCAAGCCCCGTTTAGGGGGCGTTGCAGGATAGCCGGATGGTTTTAGCCTCCGGCGGGCCTCGATGACAAGGAACTTTCATGGATGAATTAGAGTCGGGCCAATCGTTGGCTGCCATCGTCGAAGAAATCCGCACCGGCTTGACCGGCATCAACAGCCTGCGTGATGCCACGCTTACCCGCAGCCGCGCCCTGATCCGCGCCTGTGCCGAGAGTATCCGCGCCATTCACCGTCACGAATGGGACGAGGCGACCGCTATGTTGGCCGCGGCGCGTGCCGCGGCGAATGAAATGGTGGACGCATTGGCCGACCACCCCATGCTCTACCACGCAGGCTATACCCAGGATGCGCTCAAGGAGTTGGTGGAGGCACATCTGCTCTTTGCTGTGGTACTGGGCGGGCCAATGCCCCAACCGGCGGCATTGCGCGTGACAGGGGCGACCTATCTGCGCGGCATGAGCGAAGCCGCCACGGAGATGCGCCGCTTTGTGCTAGACCTCATGCGCCAGGGAGAGATTGCCCAAGCTGAACCTTATCTTGCCTTTATGGATGAGGTCTACAGCCAGTTGATTACCGTGGACTTTCCCGACTCGATCACGGATGGCTTGCGCCGCCATACCGACGTCCTGCGTAGTGTGCTGGAACGGACGCGGGGCGACCTCACGATCTCATTCCGCCAAGAGCAGATGCGTATCGCCTTACGCAGCCTGGAGGCGCGCTTGGGTACGGAATTTGATGCGCGCGAGGAGCCAATCGTTGACGATGAAGCCGAGGCATAGACGCCCGGAAAGCACATAGGAATTCGCATCATGGCGAAGGATCGTTCGCTGGTACGCGCCAGTGACATCGGCGCTTGGGCCTATTGTCGCCGCGCCTGGTATCTGGCCCAAGTGCGCGGTGTGGCCCATGCGCGCCCCGAAGTGCTGCATGCCGGTACGCAGGCCCACGCGCAGCATGGTCAGCAGGTTCGCCGCGCAGGCCAGATGCAGCGGATTGGCTTTTGGCTGGTGATCGGCGGCCTGGCACTGGTTGGCCTGCTGGTGATCGGTGCGCTCATGGGGTGGGGCATGAATCCATGAGGCAACATGAGTGATACTCCTGTCAATACAGGTTGAGGGTACAGGTTGAGGGTATAGATTGGGACTTTTTTCAAGAAAACAAAAAACGGCAGAAACAGCCGCGCAGAACGCAGTGCCGGTGATTTTGGCCGAGCGCGCCATTGCCTGCATCCAAGATGCCACCAAGATCGAGCCGGATGAACTCGAGCTTTTGGTGGAAGAACGGGTGACATGGCAGCCGGACTCTTGGCTGTTGCAGCGCATTTGGCAGACGTTGGCAGATGGTGGAGCGGGGGAAGCGGCGCTCTTGGTTGCACGCATGGTGGAGCCACGTTCTCCCCTTGCCCACGCCCAGGCGTTATACCGGCTTGCCCAACAAAGCATGGCCCGTCCTGGGTTGGTGAGCTTAGTGCGTCGTGAATTGCAGCGCGCGCGGCAGACACTCTTTGCGCCCGCGTTCAGTGATTTAGCCGGGCCGACAGGATCAACCGGCTCGCCAGGGTTACTAGGGCCGGCGGGTGAGGAATGGCGACAGGTTGAACAATTGCTGCTCTATGGTGCAGCCGCAGCCATGAGCGGCGATACCTCGCTGGCGTTGTCCTGCATCGAACGTGTGGATCAGTGGACGCGGGCATGGGATCGCGTCTTTATCACGCCGGAACCGCGTAACCTCCTGGCGCAAATTGTCGCGCGCGTGGGGCTGCATCCGCTGACCACGCAACTGGTTACGCATGCTGTCCGCCGCTATGAGGATTCGGGCGCGCAATTCATCCACCAAGTCGCGAGCATCATCGGGCCGCGCGTCAGCCGTGAACAACTGCCGCGCCGCATTGCGCGCCTGCTGCAACGCTGTGTGGAAACCTTCGAGTTTGCCACGCTCACTTCGCTGACCAGCCGCCGCTTGGCGGCAGCAGTTTTTGGTCAGGCGGGGTTGGTCCATGCGCTGCTGGATCAGATCACCATCATTAACAATGTGCAGGATGCGCGGCGCGATAGTGGGCTTTCGGGCGGCAAAGGCGACCCGAACTTTTTACGCCAGGTCAAACGCCCTACCGCCAACCCCGACATTGACTTTCAAGTCTACACGCTGCAAGAAGCTATTCAGGTCATGCCCGTCCGCACGATTTCGCGCGAAGATCGGATTATGCTGGCAGACCGGCTGGCGGCTCTCGCCGTTCGCAGCGACGGCTGGACTGCGGCGGGCGCGGCGGCATCGCTGATGGAGCTAGGCGCGCTCAAATATGCAGTCAACGTCGTCGATCGTATTCCCCACCAAGACCCCACCCGCAGCGAGGGGGTGATCGCGCTCGTCCGCGCGCTCTTGGCAGTGGATGAACCACAACTAGCCGATGAGCAAGTCAATAAGGCGTTGACCTGGGTGAAATCGCTGGATAAGCGCAACCCGGAACGGGCCACCATTTGGGGGTTAGTCGAACTATACTTGGATGAGCAGATGCCCGACGCTGCGCTGCGCCTGCTGGATCAGCGGTATACCCCGCCTAGCATGGGCGAGCGCATGCGTAAGCTCTTTCAAAACAGGCCCAACGACGACGAGCTGCGTAATGACCGGCTGCGCTTCCAGGCGCTCTTGCAGCAGGGCTCAGCCTGGGACAAGGAGCTTTACGCGCTGTACAACCACCTGCGCCAGTTCGCACCGCAGCTCTTGGATGGCGAAATGTTGATGAGTTTCTATGTCGATGGGCTGCTGCGCCCCTTGTTGGCGGCAGAGCGCGCCGACCTGGTTTGGGCCTTGCTGCCCCAGGTGCGCGAGGCGCTGAATGCCAGCAGCGGCGACAAACACGCGGCCCAGGTACAGCGGGTGACGATGCTCTTGGCGAGCCAAGCCGCGCCCAATCTCATAGATACCATGATGAATACGCCGGTGAGTAGCCCCGAAAGAGTCACACCGGCAGCGATGGCCGCGGCGAGTAGCTATGGCGCTGCCGCCGACCCGATTCAGGCCCATGCCGAATTGACCCAATTTCTGGTACAATTGTGGGAAAGCGATGTGCGTAAGGGGCTGTGGCAGACCATCCACGGCATTGAAGGCAGCCTCGCCTTGCTCTTGGCGTTAGACGGCTCCGATGCGTTGTTGACCCTGGCGCAAGTGACCCTGCGCGAAGGCGGCCAATGGGAAAAGCCCTGGCAGCCAAAAGAGAAGGATGTAGTGCCGAGAGGTGTTGCTGTGGGCTAAGTGAGCCCCTGATTTCCCCCTTGTGTTCCGGTGAACAAAATCGTAAACTAGTATAATCCAGATTGACCCGGTGGGCGCTCCTCACATCTCTGCCCCTCTATCGCCCACCGGCACGTTCTCCCCGACAAATGATGCGCTCTTAGCAGTAGCTATTGAGCCAATCCCTCAGGGTGCCTTCGTTGGCACCAGCTCTAGGCTGCCCCTGCCTCTGAGTTTTGTGCGATCTTCGGTAATGAACTTGCCCGTTGGCCCGTCAAATCCTGACGAGCCACGGCTGCATGTTCCACAGAATCCGATTGCCAAAAGGAGAAGCGACTTATGCCTAGCGATTTCCCCAGTACAAAGCAACGCGGTCTGCATCAACTCGTCTCCCTGTCCCGCCTCTTGTTGGGGGGCACGATTGCGGCGATGCTGGCCCTGGCGCTGTGGGTGGCGTTGGTACCCTTTACTCCAACCGTACGCGCCGTCGATTGTGCTGTGCCCGGCACTTTTGCCACCGTTCAAGCTGCGGTCAACGACCTCACTTGTACCACGGTCAACATTGCCGCGGGTACGTTCACAAACACCGTCACGATCACCCGCAGCGTGACCCTGAATGGGGCGGGGCAAGGGGTGACGGCATTGGGTGGGGAGCCCGACCGTCGCGTCTTGAGCATTAGTGGCGCGGGCGTTGAGGTGCGCGTGAACAACCTGAGCGTGGTCAACGGCAATGCCTCCAACGCGCTGCCCACGTTGGGTAACTCCGGCATGATCCATCTAGGCGGGGGGGCTGCTGTCTATGACGGAGCCACGCTCTGGCTGGAAAATGTCACGCTCAACAACAATGTAGCCCACGGTCTGGATGGCGGCAGCGGGATGGGGGGCGCCATTGGTGTCTATACGGCGACACTCCATGCTACAGATGTCATTGTGCATGGCAATGTTGCCGACACGGGAACAGGCAATGGCTTTGGGGGCGGCGTGGCTGTCATTGATGGCGCTGCCTATATCACCCGTACTCAATTCTTTGAAAATTATGGCAACGCGCTCGGTCCCGGTAATGGCAGAGGGGGAGCCATCTACCTGGGAATCAACAACACGAACCCTGTACCCCAAAACGCCACGCTGAGCATCGTCGAAAGCAGCATCTATAGCAACAGCGCATCCGAGGCAGAGGGTGTCGCCATCGGTGGGGGTCTTGGTATTGTGGGCGAATTGAATGCGAACGTGTTCCTGCGCGACAACGAATGGCACAACAACGCGGCATTGGGCAGCGGCGCCACGGTTGGCTATGGGTTGGGCGGGGCGATTGGCGTAGCCCTGCCGATCACGTCGAGTGTCAACCTGATGATTGCCGACAACATCTTCAACAGGAACGTTGCCAACACTGCCAACGGCGTAGCGGGGCTGTCGGAAGCACAGGGAGGCGCGATCTATCTGGGTGCGGACGCCGCGGACAGGCTGGCGGCGACACTCATAAACAACACGTTCTATGAAAATGTCGCACAACTCAGCAGCGGGCCTGCCACTGTCGGTCAAGGGGGCGCGCTGCGTACAAACAATGCAGAGGTGAACATCAACAGCAGTCTGATCTACAGCAATGTCGCGGCGCTCAGTGGCAACGGGCAAGGGGGAGCGATCCGGCTCCAGAACAGCGCGCTCACGCTCGATGGCAGCATTCTGCGCGACAACGTGGCAAACAATGGCGCGGCGATTTACTCCGCCAATGATCCGGGCGCAGCAGGTCAGGTCAACGTGACCAATAGCTGGATTGTTGACAACTATGGAGTTTGGACAATTCGCCTCAATCACAACAACCCGGCGCTGAACAGCAGCTTCCGCCATGTCACGTTGGTTGGTTCGCCAGGCAACTCGCTGCTGGGGCTGGAGGTACTCGCTGGCAACGTCGGTATTACCAACACAATTATCGCCAGCCACACGCTCGGCATTTCCAACACGGGTGGAGTTGTGGCGGAAGCCAACAATCTCTTTGCCTACAATGGGGTGAATATCTCTGGCACCGTTTCATCCAGCAATCCGGTGATAGGTGAGCCACGCTTTGTCAACCCCAGAACGCGCGACTATCACATCCAGACCGCCTCCGATGCGGTTGATCACGGCATCGCGCTAGGCGTACTCACGGATATTGACGGCGACGCCCGCGATGGCGCGCCCGACGTGGGCGCGGATGAGCTGAACGATACCATCACCGGGCTGGGCATCAGCGGCCCTGCCACGGCGACGGTGGGCATTGCCGCAGCCTTCAGCGCGCAGATTAGCACAGGCACCGATGTCAACTACAGTTGGTCGTTTGATGATGGAGGCGGGGGCAACACCCAATCGGTCAATCACACCTTCATGACCACAGGCCCCCACGAAGTTACGGTGACAGCGGCTAATATTTTGGGCTCTCTGACCGCCACCAAGACGGTTGAGGTAGTGGAAGCTCCCCCGCCTATCACGGGGCTGACCGCGGGCAACGACGGGCCAACCGAGGTGAACAGCGCCACCCACTTCACCGCGGCTGTCACCGGCGGGACTGACATTTCCTACATCTGGGATTTTGGTGACGGCAACAGCGGCAGCGGCATTGCCCCCACCCACACCTATGCCCCATCCGGTGTCTACACAGCCACCGTCACGGCGTCGAGCGCCGTCAACAGCCTTACGGCGACGACGACGGTCTATGTCGGTGACGCGGTCGTGGATGTGATCGATAACAGCTTTGATCCTGTGGATGCTACGATTCCAGCCGGCGGCAAGGTGGTCTGGGTGCTGCGCCAGGGTTTCCACAGCGTGACTGCCGACGATGGATCGTTCAATCAACCCGCCGGGAGTAATTGGACGCCCTTTATTCACACCTTCGATACGGTGAATACCTATCCGTACTACTGCACTGTGCATGGCGGGCCTGGCGGCGTGGGCATGGCGGGCAGCGTGATCGTTGAAGAAGTCGAGCCGACCCAGGGGCTGACCGCTAGCAACGATGGGCCAACGCAGGTGAACCATCCAACCAACTTCACCGCGGCTGTGACGGGCGGCACTGGCATTACGTACAGTTGGGAGTTTGGTGATGGCAGCGACGGGAGCGGCATTGCGCCCACACACACCTATGCCCAATCTGGTGTCTACACCGCAACAGTCGTCGCCACCAATGCGGTGAACACACTCACCGCTACCACGACGGTCTATATCGGTGACGCGGTCGTAGAAGTCTTTAATAACCGCTATGAGCCGGCGGATGTCACCATCCCCGCAGGTGGCAAGGTGGTCTGGGTGCTGCGCGAGGGCACGCACAGCGTTACCGCTGACGATGGTTCTTTCGAACAGCCCGCGGGGTCAAATTGGCCCCCCTTCATCCACAGCTTTGACGCGGCAGATACCTATGACTATCACTGTTCTGTACATGGTCTGAGCATGGCAGGCAGCGTGATCGTGCAGGGATCGAGCAGCCAGCCGGAGATGCTGCTGCCCACCATCCGCAAGAACAACTAGCAGCAAGCCCAATCAAAAGGCGGCGATCAGAGTCATACCTGATCGCCGCCCGTATCTACCTTGAAGTTTTGAGCTTCGGGATAGAGGTCTATGTCAACATTCTGTTCATTCCCTAGAACGGGATATCCTCGTCAGTGGGGCCGTCGTCCATCGCATCGGAATGGCGGTTGTTGGCACTACCCCCATTGCCCGCACGAGCAGGCGCGCGCTGAAAATCACTATCGCCACCAGCGTTCTCGCCACGCGCACTCATAAATCGTAACGTCTGAGCAGTAACTTCCAGCGAAACTTGAGTATTGCCATCTTTATCCACATAGGTGCGTGGCTCTTCTAGTTCGCCGACAATCAGTACCCTAGATCCTTTTGTGAGATACTGACTCGCGGTTTCAGCGGTCTTGCGCCACGTGGTAACGCGGAACCAGATGGTCTTGTCTTGCCACTGTCCATCTTGACTTTGGTAACGTTTGCTGGTTGCTACGCTAAAGCTTGCAACGGGTACGCCGTTGGGCGTATAGCGCATTTCGGGATCGCGACCAAGATTGCCGACCAACGTGATTTGTTGAAACATTTCTCTACTCCTACTGTGTTAAAGGCTCGCAATATCGTTTAGGGAATTGGAGTAGATCTTGTTGGATCTTTCCCCCCATGCGCTGAATTATAGCACAATAGATTGCAGAACCAAAAAACAAGAACACCCGTTCGAACCTACATCTGGCGCATGATTAGACGCGCTGGCTTCATCGTGCGATAATGAAAACAAAGCACCGGCACTTATTTCCTAGAAGCCAGATACACTCATGATCCATCGCAAGCATTTCGACAAACCACCACGCAAGGTTGCGCTTTTTGTCACCTGCATGGTGGATATGATCTACCCCGAAGTGGGGATGGCGACCGCTGAATTATTGGAACGGCTCGGCCTTGAAGTCGTCTTTGCTTATGAGCAAACCTGTTGCGGGCAACCGGCCTTCAACGCCGGCTTTCGCGATGAAGCGCGCGCTTTAGCCCTGCGCTATCTCGATATCTTTGAACCACTCATCCAGCAAGGTGTGGTCGATGCCATTGTCGCGCCCAGCGGCAGTTGCACCACCATGACCAGCCATTTCTACAGCGCGGCCCTTTTTGAAGAGCCGATCGATACCGCCACGCGCAAACGCGCCGAAAATCTGGCGGCTGTCACCTTTGAACTAACCGAATTCCTGGTCGATGTGCTGGGCATCACGCGCATCAACAGCCATTTTGAGGGCAAACTCACCTATCACGCCTGCTGCCATCTTTTGCGCGAGTTGCGCGTGGACGAACAGCCACGTACCTTGCTCGCCAATATCGAGGGCGCAGAAGTGGTCGAACTGCCTGGAGCCGAAGAGTGCTGCGGCTTTGGGGGTCTCTTTTCGGTCAAAAATGCGGGCATCAGCACCGCGATGGGCCAACGCAAATGCATCAACCTAGCCCAAAGCGGCGCGGACGTGGTGGCATTGTGCGATGTCAGTTGCATGACGCACATCAATGGCTTGCTCTCGCGCCAATCTCAACACTGCCGCGCCGTCCACATTGCCGAAATTCTCAACAACCAAGTGGATGTTGCGCCCACAACCCCGGCAGAAGAAGCTGCGCCTGTGGTGAAACCGCGCCGCTGGCAGGATATTTAGTCGCTACTATGTACTTATAGGCTTGTCTATACTGGTATCTTGACCTATATCTTGGCAGGCCCTATCTTTTTGAAGAGAGTCAAACTGCTGCATGGCTACCTCCACGATTGATCTGTACGCACCCTATGACGAGCGCGTGCGTACTGCACTCAACAATCCCCACCTTAAGACCGCGCTCAACCGCTCGACCATTCGCCTCAGCAATCAACGCGTCGCCTCGATGGGGGCGGTAGATGGGCAACTGCTGCGCGACCAGACGCGGCAGATGAAAGAGTATGTGTTGCGCCATCTGCCCGATCTGCTCGAACAATTCGAGGCCAACATCAAGGCCAATGGCGGTCATGTCCATTGGGCGCGCGATGCTGCCGAAGCCAACCAGATTGTGCTGGAGATTGCGCGCCGCACCAACAGCCAGAAGGTCGTCAAGTCCAAGTCGATGGCGACCGAGGAGATCCACCTCAACCATGCCCTGGAAGAAGCGGGCATGGTCGTGATGGAAACCGACCTCGGCGAATATATCATCCAACTCGCCGGTGAACCGCCCAGCCACATTGTCGCCCCCGTGGTGCATAAGCGGCTGGAGGATATTTCCGCGCTCTTTCAAGAAAAGCTGGATATGCCCCCCACCTTTGACCCAGAGGTGATGTGCGCTGTGGCACGCCAGCGATTGCGCCAAGAGTTCCTGACTGCCGACATGGGCATCAGCGGCTGCAATTTTGCCATCGCAGAGACAGGGACCGTCTGCATTGTGACCAACGAAGGCAACGGTCGCATGATCTCCGCCATGCCGCGTGTCTATGTGGCGCTGATGGGGCTGGAAAAGATGGTCCCCACGGTCGAGGATGCCATTCTGCAATACCAGGCATTGGTACGCAGTTCCACAGGCCAATCGTGCAGCGTCTATCTCTCGATGAGCAGCGGCCCGCGCAAACTGGGCGATACCGAAGGCCCGGAGGAGTTCCATGTGGTGATCATGGACAACGGGCGCAGTGACATGCTGGAGCGAGGCTATGGCGAGGCGTTGATGTGTATCCGCTGTGGCGCCTGTCTGAATGTCTGTCCTGTCTATCGTGAAATCGGCGGCCATGCCTATGGCAGCACCTACAGCGGCCCCATCGGTGCGGTGATCAGCCCCTTATTGCCGGCGCATGTCACCAACCCGGAAAAACTGCCCCATGCCAGCACGCTCTGTGGAGCCTGTCGCGACGCCTGCCCGGTGAAGATCGATCTGCCCCGTCTGCTGGTCGATTTGCGCGCCGACCAGGTGGAGGATGGCAAAGCAAGCTGGTTGGATCGCCAGGCGATGCAGGGCTTTCTCTTTGCCATGCGCGACCGCAAACGCTATGAACAAGCAGGGAAGCTCGCCAACTTGGGCACCACTATGATGGCCTCGCTCTCCGGCGGCACCATCAAAGTCCTGCCGCCGCCGCTCTCGGCATGGACCAACAGCCGCGATTTCCCCGCCTTTGCCAAGAAGAGCTTTCGCGAGCAATGGGCCGAACGTCTGTCACGCCGCAAGACGGTATAACCCCCATAGAATAGCACTGCAATATGATTGAGGAATTGCACCATGAGTAATGCTCGCGAAGATATTTTGGGCAAATTGCGCGCCAGCCTTGCCCGTCCCGACCTGCGCTTTCCTCCGCTCCTCACACCTGCGCTGACGAGCGAAACACGCATGGCTGTGACCCGCGCCGATGGCACGCTGGAGGACATGGCCGAACGCTTTGGCGAGGAGTTAACCGCGCTCCACGGCAGCTTTGAGATTGCAGAGACAGCCACCGAAGCGCGCTTGGCGCTGATCAACCGTATCATGGCGTGGATGGAACAAGAGGAAGCTGAACGCAAGGGTGTGGTGATCACCACCGGGCAAGAGCGCAGTGTCTTGGCCTGGACAGCCAATAATCTGCCCATTGAGAATATCGATCTCACCCTGGACGATCTAGGGCTCAAGTTGGTGGCTCCCACCGAGCTACGCAGCAGCGAAAGCCGAGACAATGTGCGCCATATCCGCTATGGCATCACAGGAGTCGAAGCCGCCTTTGCCGCCACCGGCTCGATGCTGATGCTGGCCGGGCCGGGGACAAATCGCTCGGCCAGTCTGCTCCCCTTCCGCCATATTGCGCTGATTCCCTTTAGCCGTCTCTATCGCAACTTTGAAGAGTGGCTGGCAGAGCAGCGCGAGTCGGGAACACTGGTCGATACCTTCCGCAACCGGGCAAACCTCACGCTGATCTCCGGCCCCAGCAAGTCTGCCGACATTGAAATGGCCCTGACACTGGGCGTGCATGGCCCCAAATTTGTCCATGCCATCCTCTTCGACGACACGCCCCCCGATGACGACGACCTCACTCGCCCCTCTGATTTATTTGATGAGGAGTTTGACGCCGAGGCATTTGACGCCGAACAGTTTGAGGAGGAACCGGGTGGCTTTGAGGACGACAGTGAATTCGATGATGAGGAGAGCGCGGCACATTGAAATGAACGGGGGAGTTCGGCTCCCTTGCTTTATCGAACACCGACCGGTCTAAATCAATCAACACGAAAGCACCATTCCTATGACTACCACACCCAAAACTTGGCGAGTTGCCTTTATTGGCGCGGGCACGATTGTTCAGAAAGGACATATTCCCTCCTTTCAGCGCCTCCCCAATGTGGAGACTGTGGCTATCTGTGATGTGAACTTGGCGCGCGCCCAAAGCGTAGCCGAGGAAACCCACATCCCCCACGCCTTCAGCGACTATGAACAGATGTTGGCACAGGTTCAACCCGATATTGTTGTGGTTGCTACGCCCAACGTTTTCCACACGCCGATGAGCATCGCCGCGCTCGAAGCGGGCGCGCATGTCTTGTGCGAAAAGCCGTTGGCGCTGACCTATGGTGATGCCAAAGCCATGATGGACAAGGCCGCACAGGTGAGGCGCGTCCTTACTGTAGGCACTCATTACCGTTGGTCAACCCCCATGCGCAGCGCCAAAGCGCACGTCGATGCCGGCTTCTTTGGCGACATCTATGCAGCACGCACCGTCTGGCAGCGCCGCGCCGGTATTCCGGGCTATGGCAGTTGGTTCACAAACAAAGACCTAGCGGGGGCAGGGAGCATCCTGGATATTGGCGTGCATGCCCTGGATCGGGCGCTATTCCTGATGAATTATCCCCAACCTACCACCGTCTCTGGCGCGCTCTTTGCCAAGTTTGGCACGCGTGGCATGGGGTTGGGAGGCTGGGGCATGGATATCAGTTCCCCCGCAACGGGTGCGCGCTACGATGTAGACGACCTGGGCTGGGCCTTCGTGCGCTTTGCCAATGGCGCAGCGCTTCAATTCCAAGTGGCTTGGGCGACCCATATGGCCGAGCAGTTCGTGACCGAAATCTATGGCACAGATGGTGCCGCCTCTGTGAGCCATCGCGAGGGTGTTGAACTCTATACAACGCTCAATGGTCAGCAGGCCAAAATACAGGTAGAAGTGCCCAACGATCCGCTTGGCTCATATCCGCGACTGATCGAGAACTTCGTGCGCTATGTGGAGGGCGATCCCACTGCCGAGATCGTGACGCCAGCGCAGGCATTAACGAGTGTGGCAATCATTGATGGCGTGCTGCGTTCCGCTGCGGAAGGTCGCGAAGTGACGGTTGAGTCGCAGCCCCTCTACAGCCCCCTTATAGACACCCTACAGACCTCCAACGGAGAAATTGAACCAGCATGAAGCTACTAGGCACGCATCACATTGCTTTACACACACCCAACTTTGCTGCCCTCCAGACATTCTATACGGAGACGCTCGGCTTTCCGATTGTCCACCGCTGGCCCGATGTCAACATCGTCTTTATCGACATTGGCAGCACGACCCTGGAATTAGTGGGGCGTGACCAGGCCACCGCGGACAACAAGCCAACGGGCGGATTTATGCACATCGCGCTGCATGTGCCAAGCGTCGATGAAGCCGTAGCTGAAGTGGCAGCCAAAGGGATACCCATTCACACACAACCGAAGAACTTCCAGGATATCCGGCTGGCCTTTATCCAGGATCCCGACGGCAACATGGTGGAGTTCGTTCAATCACAAGCATAGGCGCATGATCTATCAGTATGCTATTACGCTTGAGCATATCTACATCTCTCCCGGTCACAACTACTTTGGCAAGCCCAAAGATGGCCCTGGCCTTCACCCTACGACAGATGTCGAGGAGGTGGAGGTTAGGGCGGGTCGGGGCCTGGTGGGCGACCGCTATTATGGCGTCCCGGCACATTATGATGCCCAGATCACCTTCTTTGCCGCCGAAGTCTTTGAAGCACTCATGGCCGAATTCGGGCGCGACCAGCTAGCCCCCATCCTCACCCGGCGCAACATCATCACGCGTGGCGTGAACCTGAATCAACTCATCGGCCAAGAGTTTAGCATTGATGCCGGACGCGGGCCTGTGCGCTTCATGGGAACCAAACATTGCAGCCCTTGTCAATGGATGGAAGTTTCATTGGGAGAGGGGGCGCACCGCTTTCTACGCGGGCGCGGTGGCCTGCGCGGGCGCATCCTGACCAACGGCTACTTGCAGCGCGGCCCTGCCACCCTCAGCAGCGAGCAGTGGCTCAATGTTGAGAAGATTATCGATCCCCTCGCGAAGCCGCGGCTCCCCTAGTTTTACATTGCAAATTTCGCTGCTACATAGAATCCCCAGGTTGTGGAAAAGTTCTCCAACCTGGGGATAACTTTATCCTACCAGAGAGGATAAGGGGAAATATCTGGGGATAACTTTGCAAACTTGTGGATAATTCAAAAGAGTCACCCCGCACGTCATGGCGTTTTTTTGCCAGTTGCCTGTTCTGAAAAAGCCAGTTATACTATCTGCGCTTCTGCTCATCTATCCATTGCTCAAATCCAACCCTCTGAACCATTGTTCAGAAACCGTTTCGATATCTCGCTCCGAAAGCTGGCTAGTCAAAGTGTCGAACCACCTTTCGGGTATGGGAACGCAGCGAGCCGCTCAGGCAGTCTACAGCAGACCCCTCTGGCGACTTCGATGGCCCCCAGCCATCGGATCAACATCCCGGCCCAGCCTCATGCATCTCCGTCGCCATGGCTCCCCGCGGCGTTCGCGCCGTTCTGGTCTGTCCGCATGCGTTAAGTGGGTGGCTGTCCCCACCGGGAAGGCAGCCACCTGTGTCCCAAAACTTTGCCAAAGTCAAACACGGCAAAAGAAGTGTGGTGGCCTATCTCACTCGGCCACCACACTTCTTTTGCTGCTAAATTCATGCCAGGCTCTCTTACGAGTATACTTGTCGGGACGCAGCGCGCTGCGCCCCGATGCTATTTTACATTTATACAAACCTAAGCGGAGATGAAAATGGCGATTTTTGGCAGTGGTGAGTACACCTACGAAGATGACCTAAATTGGGCGAAGCTGCCCGATGGGTGGAGCTTTCGCGAGGTGGTGGATGTGGTGGTGGACGCGCAAGATCGCGTCTATGTCTTTAACCGGGGTGAGCATCCGGTGATTGTCCTCGAGCGCGACGGTACATTCGTCACATCGTGGGGCGAAGGGCTCTTTACCCGACCGCACGCATTGACGATTGTGCCCCATGAACAATATGGGCAGGCCGTCTATGCGGTTGATGATGACGGCAACTGGATCGGGCATTTCACGCTTGACGGCAAACTACTTTCGCAGATCGGAGAGCGCGGCGAGGGATCGCCGCGCCTGAGTGGCAAACCTTTCAACCGGCCCACCAAGCTGGCTCGCGATCCAAAAAGTGGTGCGCTCTATATCTCCGACGGCTATGGCAACGCCAGGGTGCATAAATACACAGCGGATGGAGAACACATCCTCTCTTGGGGTGACTTTGGTGTCGAGCCAGGGCAATTCTATTTGCCACACAGCGTCTGCACCGACGCCGAGGGAAAGGTCTACGTTGCTGACCGCGAAAACCATCGCGTGCAGGTCTTCGACAGCGAAGGCAACTATCTCTCGCAGTGGAACAATCTCTTTCGCCCCTGCGGGCTGTACATTGCAGGCGACCGCGCCTACATCGGGCAGTTGTGCAACCAAAACGCGTTGACTGCCGACTTCCCGAATCTGGGCGCGTGCGTAACCATTCATGACCTGACGGGCAAGCAACTTGCGCGGCTCGGCGGCAGACGCGCGGGCGAAGGTGAGGGCGAGTTCACTACGCCACACGGTGTCGTTGTCGATTCGCATGGCGACCTCTATGTGGGCGAAGTGTCGTGGAGCGCATACGGGCGGCTGTTGGATCCGCCGCGCTTGGTGCCTTGCTTCAGGAAACTCGTACGGAAACGCTAAACGTCTCACCAGCCCCATGCAGCATTTGGCCCTATTCATGCTGCAATAGACTGAGACATCCCGGAATAAGGGAATAACTCAAAAAGAGAAGCCTCCTGTTGCTGACCAAAGGTGTGAACCGAAAGTCAGCAACAGGAGGCTTCATGATAGAGGATAAAGCAAGGAAGGCAGCAGAGAGAACGCTAAATTACCGTCGCCACCTTGCGTCACCAGCCGGGGCTTCTTCGCCACGGGTGATCTCTGCCGGCTCCGAGAAGAGTTCATCCAGCGGCGCATCCACCGCAGCCGGCATCATTCCGGCAGCCGTACCCACTGTGCAACTGGAACCGCTGCGCAAGGAGACATCATCGATCAGTAAGCTGCTGACCAGCGAGCGATCCGTGGCAACATAGAAGTCTAGTCGTACGCTCTGCCCGGCATAGCTGCTGAGGTCAAGCGCCTGCGACACCCACCCGTTGGTCTGCGTGCTATTGCAGAGTGAATAGCGCTGCACCGTACGTGACTGGTTATTTACAAAAAGCTGGACATAGCCATAGTCATACCCACAATAATCTTCGGAGTCAATCCAATACCAGAACGACAGGTAGGCCGGTTGACCTGCCGGAATCGTTATGGTTTGGCTGAGGCGAGATCGTTCGCTATTGCCGCCACCCAGCCATGCCAGCGCGCCCCCACTGTGCGGTTGCAGCCCATCGCCACAAATTTCCTCTGTACAGATCAACGGGAAATTCTGCGACGAGTTTTGCTGCCACGGAGCGGTTCCACTCTCGAAGTTGCCATTGACGGTCAGTTCCCGGCAGGCCTCAGGCGCTGGAGGGGTCGGTGTGGGCGTAGGCGTAGGAGTCGGCGCGGGCGTGCTGCCACCTGACTGCATCGCCAGGGTATAGAGCAGCCGGTTTGGCGAGCCACTGCCTGCATTACTGATGCGATCGAGCGTAGAAGTATCGAGCAAAGCCGCTGTCACCTCTGCCGGTGTTGCATCGGCATTTACCTGTAGATAGAGCGCGACCGCACCAGCAACATGGGGCGAAGCCATTGAGGTGCCGCTTATGCTGGCTGTCGATGTATTGCTAAGATGCCACGCGGAGAGAATCGCAGAACCAGGAGCGAAGAGATCCAGGCAGTTCCCATAGTTGGAGAAGGACGAACGGGCATCGGTATTTGTGGTCGCGCCCACCGTGATCGCCTGGGGCAAGCGCGCGGGAGAAGAACCACAGGCATTTCTATTTTCATTGCCCGCTGCCACAACAAAGGTCACGCCGCTGTTAATCGAATTCAGGATG
Organism: Caldilineaceae bacterium; assembly: GCA_020846635.1. Lineage (GTDB taxonomy): Bacteria > Chloroflexota > Anaerolineae > Caldilineales > Caldilineaceae > QEUY01. The sequence goes on along the minus strand of JADLDO010000028.1, from coordinate 597,338 downwards.
GCTGTATCCAACGCAGTGGACGCATCACCCCCCAAGCTCATGTTTGCAACCGCGGGCGCGATGTGATTCGCCGTCACCCAGTCCACTCCGGCAATGACCCCAGAATTTGAGCCACTCCCCTGGCAGTTTAGCGTGCGTACCGGATGAAGGGTGACCTGCTTGGCAACGCCATAGGTTGTACCGCCCGCAGTGCCGGCAACATGTGTGCCATGCCCATTGCAATCCTGCGTGCCACGCCCGTCATTGATGGCGGTCGCGCCGTTGCCGATGCGCCCCGTAAATTCATTGTGGCTAGAGCGTATGCCTGTGTCGATGATATAGAGATGGACGCCCTCACCTGTAGCCGTGTAGGTATAGCTGTGGTCCAGCGGCAGGGTATTCTGATCAATGCGGTCCAGCCCCCAGATCGCGTTGGGTTGTGTGGCATTGGGAAGTTCCTGGCTGATGGACACCACCCGATCCGGTTCTACCAAAGCCACTGCCGAGTCCGCTTGCATCGCCGCAGCCCCTTCTGCGGAGAGCGTGGCGGCAAACCCAAAGAGCGCTGCGTGGTAAGTGTAGAGAACAGAGCCCCCATACTGGGCGACGAGGGCATTAGCCTCGTCTACCACAGCGATCGCAGCCGGGGTGTTGCTTGCCAGAGCGGCTTCTTGCAGGACTACGATATACTGGTTGGGAATGATGTTGGTTGCTTGTCCGCCGCTAGTGAGGGGGAGGTAGAGCGAGTGTTCCTCTTGGGCAAAGGCACTGGAGTAGGGCGCGATGGTAGCCGTTGCCGCCGTTGTTATGCCAAAGATGAGCAACAACAACATAATGAGGAGCATACGCCGAGTTAGGGTTCGTTTGGCTGACCGGCAGCTTCTTCGGAGTGATATCATGGATTTCCTTCCTCACTGGCGATAGACCGGCCTATTTCGAGCCGGTACGTGGCGGGACGAACCCTCTTTACCACTGTAGCAACCTTTTGATTGGTTGCCATCTGCCAATTACTACAGACCGATAAGACATTTGTTGTGATCCGCAGTCCAGAGTGAGAGCAGTGGAAATCCTTGTTGTAGGTGCGGCACACTATGGAGATAAACCCTCCCACAAGCTTGTGACGGGAGCTCATTGGGCGCGGGAGGGTGCTATACGGTTACTCGTGAGAAGTGCAAACCTCTTGCAAGGGGTCTACAGGAAGCCTGCAGGGGGTCTACGCCAGCACCGCTTGCCATACTTTATTGCGCTTGTGTCGTTCCGACTAATTCCTCGGCAGCCGTAAGGTGGGATTGGCAGCGATTCAACAACGCGCCCACCACTGAAACAGCAGAGCGATCTTCTTCATCCAACGCCAAATCCAGGACGCGCATGGCCGCGTTGCAGTCCGCTGCGCCCGTCGTCATCTCACGATGAAAGGGCGCCCATTTTTCGTTGGGCTCCAAGCGCAGCAGTTGTGCATAGGCCGTTTCAACTTCACTCATAGCAGCGGTCACTTGTGCCTGCCAACCTGCATCTGCCAGTTGCGGCGCTGCCAATAGCTGCCCCACTTGAGTCATGGCCTGTGCCAACGCCTGTTGATACTTCGTTGCCAGTTCGGCATAGTCACCGTGTATTCCACCAGGAGTGGGCGTAAAGGTGGGGACAGGCACCCGTTTGGGTTCCGCTGCGGGTGCGGGGGAACCGCCCATCAGGAACGAAGTGGCTAATACGCCTGCAATCAAACTACCCAATACTAAACCAACTCCGGTCTGCCTACGCATTCATCATCCAGTTCAAATCGCAATGTAGTAAGAAGTAATGTAGTGGAAAGTAGAGCCGGGACACATAAATCAGAGGGGACTAAGACAAGAATCGTCTTAACAGTGAAAGCCTACAGGTCGATCAGGCTCGCCAATTCAGCTACAATATTCTCGGTTGAATGGGGGTTTGCCAGTCGCTTGGCGTTCTCGGACATACGCTGCAACTCCGACCGATCGGGGCCAAACCAGCGGGCAACCTGCGACGCAATCGCCGCCGGCTCGCTGGCAAAGACGCCGACTTCATTTTCAACCACATAGGGAACATTGCCCTCTTCTTGCCCCGGAATATAGCCGCTGAGCAAAATCGGCAGCCCCCGGATCAACGACTCGGCAATTGTGCCTGGCCCCGCTTTGGTGACGATGCAATCCGACGCCGCCATCCAGTCGGACATATTGCTGACGAAGCCCTGTACCTGTACCGGAATACGCCACTGCTCGTTGGAAAGTGTTGTTTGCAGCCGTCGATTCCTTCCACAGACGATCACCATTTGCCCCACGGGTACACCACGCACAGCCAACCGCTTGCCAATGGCGCGTGCGATAACAGCCACGCGGCCAATGCCATCGCCGCCCCCCACCAACAATACCGCAGGCAAGTTGGGGTCCATACCCAATTCGTGACGCAGTTCGAGCCGCGGGCGTGTTGGCTGTGCAAAGATGGGACGCACCGGCAGCCCGAACAGCCGCAGTTGATCGGCGCTCATGCCTGCTTTTAATCCGGCCTGAAAGGCAGTCTCGCTGGCAACAAAGCAGCGCGTCGCCTGCGGATCAAACCAAAGCGGGTGAATCGTGGCAAGATCGGTCACGACAATCGCATAGGGGATATCTGCGCGCAGCCGCTCTAACGCATGGAGCGCCAGCTCCTGCACCAACGGATGCACAGAGACAATTAAGTCAGGGCGATAGTGGACAAACATCTCCATGATCGAGGTGGCAGAAAGCCGAACGGTTGCGCCGATGATCGGATCAGTCAACCACGAAGTGTGCCCGGCACGATAGAGCGTACCCCACAGCCACGGCGTGCGGTTGGCAATCCAGCCATAGCTTTTGGGAGCCTCACGCATAGGCCACGGCAAATAGTCCATGAGCAGATCGACAATCGTCGCCTCTACTTCGTCGCCATAGTGCGCGGCAAAGGTGGCCTGTATCGCCTGGGCACTGGCGAGATGACCACCGCCGGTTTTACTCATCAAAATCAGAACACGCTTCATCGGCTCGTTCGCACAGAACACCCACTTGGGCCTAGTGTTAATTCAAGACAAAGAGAATGGGGCCGGAATCAATCATTCATTCAATCATTCGAGGTTGCAGAATCAATAGGCCCCACGAGCCTGCAAAATAGCTGGAATCGAGCGCAGCAGGATTCCCAAATCCATCATCAAATTCCAATTTTCCACATAATAGATATCCAGCAAGACCATCTCATCAAAGGTGAGATCACTGCGCCCGCTGACTTGCCACATCCCGGTAATCCCTGGACTTACGGTTAGGCGTTTTTTGTGCCACTCCTGATACTGCTCGACCTCATCCGGCAAATTGGGGCGCGGCCCCACCCAACTCATTTCGCCGCGCAACACATTGATAATCTGCGGCAATTCGTCAAGACTGAAGCGGCGGATCCAACGCCCGACGCGCGTAACGCGCGGGTCATTACGCAGCTTGAATAGTGGCCCTGTCGCCTCATTCAACTCGCCCAGATCCTCCTGCATATTCGCAGCGCCCTCGACCATCGAGCGGAACTTATAGCAGCGGAAGGGTACGCCGTTGCGCCCGATGCGCGTATGTGCATAAAGGACCGGCCCTGGCGAATCCAGCTTGATCGCCAGCGCAATCAAGCCGCAAAGAGGCAGCGTGAGCAGCCCGCCGATCACCGCAAAGACGAGATCGGAAGCTCGTTTAATAATGAGATTCCAACCCTGAATCGAAATATCGCGGTTGCTGATCAAAGGGATGCCATTGAGCTCTTCCACATAGACTTGGTTCTTCGTCAACTGAAAGAGGTCTGGCACCACTTGAGCGCGCACAGCGCTTTGGTCACAGGTACGCAGCAGGCGCTGGATCATGCGGTGGCTTTGCCAGGGCAGACAAATGATCACCGTATCCACCGTTTCGACTTCCAAAACCTGGCTCAAGTTATCTACCGGCCCCAAAGCTCGATAGGGGCCAATGTTGGTGAAGCCCTTCGCCGGATTGTCATCGAGAAAGCCGATCAGTTGATAGCCATAATCAGGGCGCGCCACAACAGTACGCATCACCATGCGCCCGACATCGCCTGCCCCCACCAGAATGACCCGCCGCACACCTACACCATAGTTACGCAAATAATCCAACGCAAGTTGCAGCATAAAGCGGCCCACCCCTAAAAAGAGCGTGACCAGGATCGCGGTATAGAAGAAGATCAGGCGGCTGTAGAGAAGGGGGCGAAAGAAGAGGATGGCGATGATCATGACCATGACACCGGCAGTAGTGGCAGTGGCAATGGTATAGGTCTCTTCAATCAGCGAACGCCCGCGGCGATAAGGGTAGACACCGGAAAAGCGAAAGGAGATCGGCAAAATGAGCAAAAGGGCGACGGCAAAGGGAATATAGACAGCAAAGCCGACTTGGAAAACCGGATCGACCGCGCGAAACCACTGTAGCTGATAGCGCACATAATAGGCGACCACAAACGCGATCAAAATGAGCACCATATCGGCTGCGACCAAGAAATACTTCCAATGGGCAGCGTCTACACGCTTAGCCCATTGTGCAAGCCGGCTCGCGCGCTCAGCACGCTGCACCGAACGCGCGGGCACAGACGTATCGGGAAATTTTAGTTCGTTAACAGTTGCCATGAACACGTGCCTAAGTATCAAAGTTTCCAGTTCAAATCCTCTGGAATCGTCATGCTAGTCTAACACAGGTTCCTATAAAACGCTGTACGGCTACCCCACGGATTCTACCTTGCTTCTCTATACCGATAGATGGCATCTGCTCCACAAACCAGCGTAAGATTAAGCAAGTGTTCAGCCCATCCCCGATCTTTTCCAGTGATCATGAGCCTCTCGCCAGAGCCTCGCCGCGTGATTCCAGCATGCGGAACATCTTGACGTATTCTGTAGTCATACCTACTGTACATTCAGCAGCAGATTCGGTATCAAAGATAAAGCACAACCTTAGCGGAGGATAATGAATCTATCATGTATCGCCACTTAACCACTCTATTGTTACTCCTGTCGCTGCTTATCGCAGCCTGTGCGCCCGTTGTTGCGCCCGCCACGTCTACGCAACCCGCCGCGCCAACGGCAGAAGCGACCCAAGAGCCAACCGAAGAAGTTGAGGTTGAAGCAACCGCAGCAACGACGACTGAAGTCACCTCGACCGAAGTGACGACAACTGAGGAAGTAACCGCTACTGAAAGCGTGACCTCAGAAGTAGAGTCTTCCAGCGTTCAGGCACTACTAACGTGGGAGGGCGAGATCGATGGGGCGTGCCATACCCTCACAATTCAGGCCAACGGTGAGGCAGCAGTGACGCTCTGTGGCGATGCACCCACCAACACGACGACACTGGATGCACAAACCGGCGAATGGGCAGCGATTCAGGAACATTTCGGCATGATTGACGCCGAAACCCCCGCGGGCAAGATCACATTCGGGGGGCAAGGCAGCGCCGAAGGCGATCTATGGGCGCAAGCGTTGGCGACTTGGGCGAGCTTTACCGCGATGGAACTCAATACAGGGCAGACCAGCGCCTCGGCACGCACAATCCTGGCGTGGAAGGTGACAGATACCGCCGAACATTCCGGGCAATGCAGCCACCTGGTTGTCCTGGCTTATGGCTATGCCTATGCCAACCTCATCCCCTGCGACGGTAACGGGCCATCAACACAGATTGCCGCGGGCTGGCTGACCGATTCCGAACTTGCGACGCTCTATCAATGGGTGGCAACCGGGGCGCGCGTCGAAGGCGATGCCGGCTACCTCGATGTCCAGGGCAGCGAGCCGGTCAGCCCCGAAGAAATTACCACCTGGGCCAAAGCTATCTACGCCCGCATGATCCAGTAATCTACAGCTTTCCCGAAATCCACACTCTCCCGGAAGTTTCAAGCTTCCGGGAGAGTTTTTCAAGCCGCTATACACGCCAACGCGCCTTTGTTGCCCACTACAACAATCACCATTACATGTAGCTCTCCCAGAGTAAACAGTTACAAAATAGTCAAGTGCCCACTACCTACAATTTGCTACCTACCCCATAAAGAGCTATGTCATTCCGACGGACTCATTGAACGCTTCGCAGCGAAATATCATTGATAGCAATTTGAATTAGCTCTACAATAGACCGAAATCCACCCATAAGCAGCTTTACCCTGGTGAGAGCCGGCATTTACACACAAAACGAGTTTGTTGGGCAGCCCAACAAACTCGTTTTGCACCTGTTTTTGCGGACAGTCTCCCGATTTAGTTCGGCCTATGCTTAATTCGGCCTATACGCTGCGCGCTCATACGCTTCTATGGTGACCGCGGCTGCGGTCTCCCACGTAAATTGCCGGGCACGCGCCACCCCTGCATGACCCAACTCGGCACGAAGCGCCGGTTGCGTCGCGGCCATCGCCAACGCTGCGACCCACGCATCGACATCGTCGGGAGCAACCAGGATGGCGGCATCACCCGCTACTTCGCGCACACCAGGGGCGTCACTACAGATGACCGGCGTGCCACAGGCCATCGCTTCAACCACAGGCAGGCCAAAGCCTTCATAGCGGCTGGGATAGAGAAAGAGTTCAGCCGCCTGATACCAGGCAGGCAGCAGATCATCGGGGACATAGCCAGGGAAATGCACAACCTCGGCCAATCCCAATGCTTCTACCTGGGCAAAGATGGTTTCGTAATACCACCCCTTGCCCCCCGCCAAGACCAGATGCACTCCCTGGTCGGCTGGAGAGGCCTGCTGCCGCCAGCGGGCAAAGGCCGATAGCAGCAGAGAGAGATTTTTGCGCGGCTCTAATGTCCCCAAATAGAGCCAATAGCGTTCGGGCAAAGCCTGCGCTTGACGGAAAGCTGCGGATTGTACCGGCGTGCCGGGTGAAAAACGCGCAGCGACACCATTCGGCGCAACCAACACGCGCCCCTCGTCCACGCCCCACGCCAGGGACAAGTCATCGGCTGTCTGGCGGCTGACTGCCACAATCTGGCGAGCGCGTGCCACACTGGCGCGACAGAGCGCAGTTAGGTAGGCACGCTTATAGGGTGGAAAGAGTTCCGGCAAACGAAGAAAGCTAAGGTCATGCACTGTCACAACACCGGGCCGGTGCGTTGCCAGGGGCAACACATTGACAAGCCCATGCATCACATCTGCTTGAATATGTTTTAGTTCAATGGGCAAAATGCCCTGTTCCCAGGCGATACGAACCAGCGGTCGCTCCAGGTATGGCGAACCTTGCCGCAATTCAACTCCCGGCGGTGCGAAATCACCAGCATGGAGAAACGCCGTGAAACGATGGGGGATTGCCCCATCAACAACCAACTGCCCCAGCGCAGCCAGAAGGTGGCGGCTGTAGTTGCTGACACCGGCACTGCGATAGCTCGCTGCGCTGCTCAGGAGATGGGCATTGATCGCCACATGCACGCCAGCGCGCCGCTCTGCCGCCAACTTCACGCCCCACCCCACAAAAAACTGCCGGATGATGAACGACCGGGCTCTGTGCCAAGCAGCGCGTGATAGACATCAACCGTCTGTGCCGCAACCTGCTGCATCGTGTAATGGGCCAAGACACGCGCCCTACCCGCCTGACCCACTGTCGCACGCATAGTTGGATCAGCCAGCAGCCGTTGCAGATGACCCGCCAATGCATCTACATCGCCCTCGGCAAAGAGCAAACCAGCGCCTCCCAAAACATTGGGAATTTCGCCGGACATGCTGCCCACCACGGGCACCGCGCAGGACATCGCCTCAATGAGCACCCTGCCAAACTGCTCCTTCCAGGTGGGGAGCGTGCGGCTGGGCAGCACAAAGGCATCCAGATTCCGATAGAAGGCGGGCATGGCATGGCTCTCCAGCCGTACATCGAATCGCACTCGATCCGCAATCCCCAACTCGGCAGCCAGTGCCACCAAATCGGTGCGGCTCTCGCCTTCTCCCACCAACGTCAATTGCCACGCGCCCTGCAGGGCTGCACAGGCTCGCAGCAGCAGATCAAGCCCTTTTTCGGGGAGCAGCCCTCCAGCATAGCCGATACGGAGAGGGGCATCGACCAGATGAGAGGCACTTGCCGGTGTAAAGATGGCCGGATCTACCCCAAACTGGGGAACGACTGTCAGCGGGCCTTGATAGCCCTTGCTACGCAGCACCGCAGCCGCGTCCTGGTTGCCTGCCAGCGCATGGCCCGCGCTGCGATAGTTGGCCCTTTCCCACCAGGCAAAGGGAGGCGGATAGTTCCGCATCAGGTTTTGCCAAGTGAAAAAGAGAGCCGGTATCCCCAACCGTCGCGCCGCGCCCAGCGCCAAGTAGGTCGCCAGGTTATAGGGTTCCTCGTCCATATGCAGCAGATCCGGTTGCAGATGGGCGAGTTCACGCGCCAGTGTGGGATAGCAATGAAGATGAAAATTGCCGTTGAGCCAAAGCGGAATCGTGCGGAGAGTATAGCCTTCGGTGTGCTGCGCGGTCACCACTTGGCGACCACGCCGGTCACGCCAACTTGGCGGAACCAGCACCGTCAGCTTTACCCCTCGGCGCGCGATCTCTTCGGCTTTGCGCTGATAGGCACCGACGACCAGTGCCTTACTGACCATGACAACATGCATAGCCACCCATTTTACCCTAGCCTACCCCAAAAGCCGCGCATACTGCGACCGAAAGGGGGGAAACTTGGGGCAAATCCCTTTGTTGGGAACCGCAACAAACCCACATCTCCAGAGGTACTGGCTTGGAAAGCACGAACAGATGTTTGAGTGACATTCTGCGGGAGACCTTACGGTGATATCCCACATGAAAGACGCCGCCACGTCCCAATATCCCACATTCACCTGCAAGTTATCCCACACACAGCGCCCGATTGTATGATTGAACGTGTGGTTGGTTGGCCGGTATTGATGGCTTATTCAGTTGTCTGGGCTACTTAAGGGTCATGACGATTGGACGAGAAAAAAGAGACGCCGGATTTTTGCCGGCGTCTCCATAAGGGGACTCTTTGCTCTGCTCCGAGTGACGAACCAGAGTCTCTACAGCTCGATTTGCGCGCCCAACTCGACCACGCGGTCGGCAGGCAAGCGGAAAAGATCGGTGGCAGGACGCGAGTTGCTGCTCAGAAACGCAAACAGCCGTTCACGCCAAAGCGCCATCCCCGGTCGCTCGGTTGCTAACAGATGCTCACGGCCCAGGAAGAAGGTGATCTTCGACGCGTCAATCGCCAGCCCTTCTGTGCGCGCCAGTGTCAACGCGCGTGGAATGTGAATCCGATCCATGAATCCATAATACAAGTTGATACGATAAAAGCCCTCTCCCAGATTATGTACCTCAATCCGTTCGGTGGATGGCACGCGCGGAATGTCTTCGACGATGACCGACAGGAAAATGACGGTATCGTGCAGAGCCTTGTTGTGCTCGATGTTGTGCAGCAAGACAGGCGGAATCATTTCGGGATTGCTGGACATATAGACTGCCGTACCCGGAACGCTCGCCAATTCCTGGTTGTGCAAGCGCTGCTTCAACTCGGCCAGCGTGATCGTTGTCTCCTGTAGGCGCTGGGCCAATAGCTCGCGCCCACGCTTCCAGGTCGTCATCAGCGTAAAGCCGAGAATTCCAATCATCAGCGGGAACCAACCCCCTGCGGGAATCTTGACCAAATTCGCGGCCCAAAAGGAGAGATCAATCGTCAGGAAAAAGCCGGTGAAGATCAAGGCGATGGGCAGCGGCCATTTCCACAACTCGCGCTGCACCACAAAGAGCAAAAGCGTTGTCACCACCATCGTCGTCGTCACCGCGACCCCATAGGCAGCCGCCAGGTTGCTCGACGACTGAAAGGCCAAGACCAGAGCAATACAGGAGATCATCAACAACCAATTGATCGCCGGGATATAGATCTGGCCGCGCTCCTCGGAGGAGGTGTGTTGAACGGCCAGGCGGGGAAGATAGCTCAATTGGATGGCCTGCATGGTGAGCGAAAATGCGCCCGTGATCAAGGCTTGCGAGGCAATAATGGTCGCCAGCGTCGCAATGATCACCACGGGGTAGAGTGCCCACTCTGGAGCCATTTCGTAAAAAGGATTCTCCACGGCGTCAGGATAGATTAAGAGCAGCGCGCCTTGTCCGAAGTAATTGAGCAGCAGGCTCGGCAGAGCAACAACAAACCACGCGGCGCGAATGGGCGCTTTGCCGAAATGCCCCATATCCGCATAAAGCGCCTCACCTCCCGTTACTACCAGGAAGATGGAGCCCAATACCAGAAAGCCCAGCCAACCATTGTGGGCAAAAAACTGCGCCCCATAGCGCGGATCGACTGCGACCAGCACAGTCGGGTGTCGGATCACCCAATAGAGTCCGAGTGTCGCCAGTGTCAAAAACCAAAGCAGCGTAATCGGGCCAAAGACTTTGGCAATGCCCGCTGTGCCACGGCTCTGAAAGAGAAAGAGCGCCACCAGAATCGCCAATGTAATGGGAACGATATACGGCTGGAAGAAAGGTGTGGCGACTTCCAGCCCCTCCACTGCCGACAAGACGGAAATTGCAGGGGTGATAATGCCGTCGCCATAGAGCAGGCTCGTCCCAAAGAGACCGAGCAGGATCAGAATTCCCTTGCGACTAAAGGCCCGCGGCCCGCCTTTGGGCATCACCAACGCTGTCAGCGCTAAGATGCCCCCCTCCCCCTGGTTGTCGGCGCGCAGCACAAAGACTAGATACTTGACGGAGATAATGGTAATCAGCGCCCAGAAGATCAAGGAGAGAATACCCAGCACATTTTCCGGCCTGGGTGCAATGCCATAGGTCTGATGAAACGATTCGCGAAATGCGTATAAAGGGCTTGTGCCAATATCTCCATAGACAACGCCCAGGGCCCCCAGGGCAAGAAGCGCTAATGAGCGGTGATGCCTGCTATGTCCTGAAGTTGCCCCATGGGCAACAGAGTGTGTAACCATAAGTCTCTCCTGCGTCCTATCTTCGGGTGATTTTCATTGCGTTGCAGGAGTGCCGGAACCGGCATTTGCCTCCATCCGCATCCAGCGGCCAACACTGGATTGCAACACATTCCTATAGAATGGCACGAATGTCATCAAGATAGTGTCAAGGAGAGAGCAAGGGGGGTCAAGAAAAGGTCAAGATTTTGCGTGGAGAAAAATTGAAATATACTGGTATAATAAGGTGTACGTTCGAGCATAACGGACGAAAACGGAGCAAATCAGAGCAGGCACTATGACATATTGGCAGCACTACCACACCCCGACTACCGTCACCGATGCCTTGAGCCTTTTGCGCCAATATGGCGACGACGCCAAGCTGATCGCCGGTGGCACAGACCTCATCATCGACATGCAGAATGGAGCCCATGCCCCTGTCACCGCGCTGGTGGATGTGACGCAGATCGATGGCCTGGCAACCATCCACACAGAGACAGATGAAGGAGCAGACGGGGATGCGGCGTGGGTTGTCCTGGGTGCAGCCGTCACCCACACCCAGATTGAGCGCAGCCCTATCATCCAAGAACATGGCGCGGCATTGGTGGAAAGTTGCAGCGTTGTGGGCGGGCCACAAGTGCGTAATGTCGCCACCATCGGCGGCAACGTCGCCCATGCCCTCCCCGCTGCCGATGGCACCATCGGCCTGCTCGCGCTTGATGCCCAGGTGCAAGTCTGCACCTTAACTGGCGGCACTGGTTCCGGCGGCAACGGCAGCCCTGCAAGCGAAGGCTCGCTTACCTCTACATGGCAGCCGCTGCTCTCGATCTTCAGCGGGCCGGGTCGCAACAACTTGGGCGGCAACCAACTATTAAGCGCGTTTCGTTTTCGCCAGCGTCAACCTCGCCAGGGCAGCGCCTTTGACCGCATTATGCGCCCCCAGGGGATCGCTCTGCCCATGTTGGGGTTGGCCGCGAATGTCACGCTGGATGAAAGCCTCAATCGTATCAGCGCCGCTACCATCGCCATCGGCCCTGCGGGGCCGATTCCCTTTCGCGCCGCCAGCGCCGAAGCACTCTTAACGAGCGCACCCTTTAGTGATGACCTGCTTACAGAGGCGATCATCGCCGCACAGCAGCAAGCGCAGCTACGCACGAGCAGGCATCGCGCCAGCCGGGAATATCGCCACGAAATGATCGCAGTGCTCATGCGCCGGGTGCTCATACGCGCACTGGCCCGCGCTCGCCTGGAAGCCTAAAGCACGATGGAAAAGATGCGTACAGCGATCTTGCCGGTGGGCTCTGTAGCCATAGCAGAAACCCAAAGGGCAGAGCGTACGAAGGTGCGGGGAGTGACCTGGCTCACATTAACGGCGGCAGCACTCCTGTTTGTGGGCCATAGCTGGCTCTATCGCGCGTTTATCATCGACGACGCCTATATCACCTTTCGCTTTGTCCAACAGTGGGTCAATGGCAATGGCCTCGTCTTTAACATCGGTGAGCGAGTCGAGGGTTATTCCAATTTCCTCTGGATCGTACTCCTGGCCCCCTTTGCCTGGTTTGATGTGGACTTGGTAACTGCTGCGAAAATTCTGGGCGTGACTTGCAGCATCATCACGATCTTTGTGACCTGGCGTTTTGCGCTTCATGCCGGTTTGCTGGGGATTGCCTCGCTCTTGTTGGCGGCAACCGCCCCTTTTGCGGTATGGAGCATGGGCGGGCTCGAAACACCCCTTGTTACCTGCCTGGTGATGATCAGCGCCTACGTCTTTGTGCGTGAGGAGGAGACAGAGCGCGGGGCCTGGTCGGGCTTCTGGTTGGCGCTCCTGGCCCTCACCCGTCCCGAAGCGCTGCTGTTTGCCGGAATTGCTGTGTTGCTACGGCTGTGGATGCTTTGGCAGCAGCGCCGTTGGCCCGCCAGGCGTGACTGGCTGCGCGCCGCCCTGCTTGTTGCGATTGTCGGCCTCTATTTTCTTTGGCGTTGGTCCTACTATGGCTACTTGCTGCCGAATACGGTCTATGCCAAGTCAATGGGCGGCCATCCACGCGCCTGGATCGAAGGCTTCTACTATCTCTATAGCTCCCTCACCGCAGTAGGTGGTTTTGCATGGGTGGCTCTGCCGGTAAGTTTGCTCTTAGCCCAAACCCGCCTGGGGATCGCCGAGCGATATTGGTTAAGCGCCAGTGCCGCGCTGGCCTTGTTCATGGTCGTTTCGGGTGGCGACTGGATGCCGCTCAATCGCTTTGCAGTCCACGGGCTGCCCCTGATCTTTTTGGCAATCGAAGCAGGGTTGATCCGCCTCAGCATGATCTGGAACCGGCGTTGGCTGCTGCCCCTTGTGGTCACAGGCCAAATCGCCTTTTTCTTGTTCCAGTCGGCAGAGACACTTTTCGTCGATAACATCCTTGCGCGCCAACCGGCAACCGGGTTCGCCCCAACCGTGGCCTTGCTCGCCACACAAACCTGGCAGCCTGGCGACAGTATTGCCGTGGTCGATGCAGGCTACCTGCCCTATAACCTACCCCTAGAGGTGCGGGTGATTGACATGGTGGGGCTGACCGACAGCCACATTGCCCATCTACCGGCGCAATTCCCCGGCGGGCTGTTTGGGCGAGGTGATGGCTTTGGCAAATGGGATGTGGCGTATGTGCTGGCACAAAACCCCAGATTCGTCCAAGCGCCGGTTCTGAGCCGAGGCGCAGACGGCAGTGTAGTCACAATTTTCACCGGCGCAACTCGTTTGCTCAACCACCCTGACTTCCAGGCGCGCTATCGTGAACTGAGCGTATCCGGTCTTTTTGAGCGGATTGATTAAGGACAATTTACCCATGCCCGAACTTACACTGATCGTCAATGGCATTTCGCACACCCTGGATCTCCCCCACACGCGCACGCTGGCCCAGGTGTTGCGCTATGACCTGGGACTCACAGGCACCAAAGTCGCCTGCAACGAGGCAGAATGTGGCTCGTGTACGGTCATTGTCAATGGTCAAAGTGTGGATTCTTGCATCTATCCAGCCTTTAAGGCGCAGAACGCAACCATCCTCACTATTGAGGGGCTGGCTCCAGAATGGCAGCAATGCCGCCACGATGCCATTGACGCTGCCAGTGAGACAAGTGACCCGCTGGAGCAGCTACACCCCTTGCAACAAGCCTTTGTCACCCACGGCGCAACCCAATGCGGCTTTTGCACACCAGGGCTGATCCTTCAGGCCAAGACGCTGTTGGACGAAAACCCCAACTCCGACGACGACGCCATCAAGCATTCGCTCAAGGATACCTACTGTCGCTGCACAGGCTATGTCGCCGTCTTGAGCGCGGTACGCGCGGCCGCGGCCAAGTTGCGAGGGGGCGAACTCACAGGCCCCACGCTGCCGCAAGTCATGGAACCGTTGCAGAATGTGGGCCAACCGTTGGCGCGGCCCGATGCCATTGAAAAGGTGACAGGACAGACCCGATACGCTGACGATTACCACTTCCCGGGTATGCTCCACGGCGCAACGCTGCGCAGCGCCCATCCCCACGCCCGCATCGTGAGCATTGACACCAGCGCAGCACTCGCCTTGCCCGGTGTTCATGCTGTCTTCACCCACAAGGATGTACCCGGCGACCCGCGGCATGGCCTGGTCGAGAACGATTGGCCGGTCTTTGCCGGGGGCAGCTATGCAGCGCGCTATGTGGGCGACCCGCTGGCCCTTGTGGTGGCAGAGAGCGAGGAGGTGGCACGCGCCGCGCTCCAGCAGATCCGCGTAGAATATGAAGTGCTGCCCGCCGTAACCGACCCGGTGAGCGCGCGCCAGCCCGACGCAACGGTGCTGCACCCCGACCGTCCCACCGGCAACCTGCTCAAGCATATCAAGGTGCGCCAGGGAGATGTGGCCGCGGGCTTTGCCCAGGCCGATGTCATCATCGAGCGCACCTATCGCACTCCCATGACGGAACATGCCTTCTTGGAACCGGAATGTTCGATTGCTCTGCCCGCGGGCTATGATGACGAACATCCAAAACTAACGGTCTATGTGGGCAGCCAAATCCCCTACAGCGACCGTCGCCAGATTGCCAAGAGCCTGGGTCTGGAGGATGAAGAAGTGCGTATCCGCGGCACAGTCATGGGGGGTGGCTTTGGCGGCAAGGAGGACATTGCTGGACAGATCCATGCCGCGCTGGCTGCCACGCTGACAGGCCGCCCGGTGAAAATCCTTTACACGCGCGAGGAAAGCCTGCGCTTTCACCCCAAGCGCCATGCCACCATTATCCGCGTCAAGACAGGCGCGACGCGCGCGGGCAAACTCGTCGCGGTCGAAGCGGAGTTGTATGGCGACAGTGGGGCCTATGCCAGTCTCGGTGACAAGGTGATGACGCGCGCCACCACCCATGCCACTGGCCCCTATGTGGTCGCCAACACCAAGATCGATTGCTATGCGATGTATACCAACAACGCGCCCTGTGGTGCCTTCCGCGGCTTTGGTGTCACGCAATCGGCCTTTGCCGTGGAAAGCAACATGGACCTGCTCGCCCAGGCACTAGAGATGGACCCGGTGGAGTTGCGGCGCATCAATGCCATGCGCGTCGGCGCGACCACGGCCACGGGCCAACACCTGCGCGAGAGCGTGGGGCTGCTGCAATGCCTTGACCAGGTCGAAGCCTCGATCAACCGTTGGTGGCAGGAGACGTTGCCGACGCTGCCCGGCGCACCGACTTTTACCACAGCACCCACCAGTCTCTTTGCCCCTGTGCAAATCGGCACGAAACGCTATGCCTGGGGGTTGGCCGCGGGCTACAAGAACACCGGCTTGGGCGGTGGCGCGCCCGATAAGGCCGAGGCCGAAGTGGAGGTCTACCCGGATGGCCGCGCCGAGATTCGCACCAGCAGCGCCGAGATGGGCCAAAATCTGATCGGCGTCCTGGTCGCCTGTACTGCCGAGGAGTTGGGGCTGCCCTTCCAGCAGGTCAACGCCCTGGTCATGGATACCGACCTCACCCCCGACGGTGGCCCGACCACTGCCAGCCGCCAAACCTATGTCAGTGGCAACGCTGCGCGCTTGGCGGCGCGGGCGATGCGCGAGCGGATGCAGACGGTTTTGGCCGAAAAGTTCGACGTTCCACCGGATGTCATCGCCTTCCACGAAGGCTTGGCCTATGTGGATGAAGAACGGCTGGCGCGTGTCAAAGCGGCGAATGGCTCCAACGGGCATGATCACAATGGACAGAACGGCCATAACGGTCACAATGGGGCTGCCAAGCGTTCGCCCAGCCGCACCATCCCCTTTGCCGAGGCAGTACAAGCAATGCTGGCGGAGGGGCGCGAGGCCAAATTGCGCTATGAGTATTGGGCACCCAAGACGCAGCCGCTGGGCACAGGGGGCGACATGCACTTTGCCTTTAGCTATGCCGTCCACGCCGCGCTCGTCAGTGTGGACATCGAGACAGGCGAAGTGGCAGTCGAGCAGGTCGCCACAGCGCATGATGTCGGGCGCGCCATCAATCCCCTCAGTCTTACGGGGCAGATCGAGGGAGGTATCGTCATGGGCATTGGCAACGCGCTCACCGAGCATTATATCGAGGAGAACAGCGTACCCTGGACGCGCCATCTAGGACAGTACAAGATGCCAGGGATCAAGCATACGCCGGTCATGGAAAACTATATCATTGAGGCGCAGACGGCAGATGGGCCTTATGGCGCAAAGGGCGTGGGTGAAATTAGCTCAATCCCCATCAGCCCCGCCATTGCCAACGCCATCGCCACCGCAGTGGGCGTGCGCTGTCGTGCCTTGCCCGTAGACCAAGACGCGCTGCTGTTGGCGATGCAGCGCGGCGAAGCCGAAATCGATCGGCGCTGGGGCGATCCACCGGCGTAGGTCACAATAGATAGAACCAAACTCAATGAATCGCTTTTTGCTGATTGCCATCGGGGCAGTCTTGGGCGCAAATGCCCGTTATCTGGTTGGCCTATGGGCAGCACACCGTTTTGGGATGGATTTTCCCTATGGGACAGCTATCGTCAATATCACCGGCTCATTGGTGCTGGGCTTTCTGGTGGCGTGGGGGAGTACACGCAGTGGACTTTCCCCAGAGTTGCGCTTGCTGTTCGCCGTCGGTTTTCTTGGCTCCTACACCACTTTTTCCTCGTTTGCTGTAGAAAGCTTTCAGCAGCTCAAGAGCGTCCACCTGGGCAGCGCCCTGCTCAATATCTTTGTCAACAACGGCCTGGGGTTAGCCGCGGCTTGGGTGGGGATGGTGCTGGCAAGGAGTGTCGCTACGCTATAAACCTTTGCTCTCTGTGCTTTTCTGTTTCTCCAACCATGCTCGAACACTCAAGGCATTGGGGTGTATTCCCAACGTGGCACTGGTGTCCAAATCCACTGTCCCGTCTCGTAACCAGCGCCACATGATACCCAAATCCCTTCCAACAAAGCCAAAGCGCTCGAATATCCATATTGGCATTGGAAAGCGGGGTGGATGCTTGCCTGTTACCTCTCGATAGATGGCGCGACACTCATCAAGGGATTGTACATCACTGGCAAGCTGAAACTCTTTGCCAATGAACTGCCCGGGTTCAGCAAAGGCCCTGGCGACGATGAAACCAATATCATCCACGCAGAGCCAGGGGAGCTTTCTAGAGCCACCCATTAGCTTGGGCATAAGATGCCAGGCCGAAACAGCAGGGAAGAACTTCTTCTCGGTCATCAACTCCATAAATGCCGTTGGACGCAAGACGGTCAGTGGCAGCGATAAGAATTTCATATGCTCCTCGACAACCAGTTTGGATTCCCAGGAGGGCACGCCTGTGCCCTTCATTCCTGTGCCGGCAGAAGCATAGACCAGGTGTTGGATGCCGGCTTGCTTGGCTATCGTAGCTACATTTTTGCCCTGGCTGATTTCGCCTTCTACCCCACTAATGATAGGATTTTGCACGCTGAAAACACCGTAGGCTCGCTCAAAAACAGGCTCAAGCGAGTCCGGTTCAGCCATATCGCCTTGAACTATCTCAGCCCCTAAGGCAGCTAAATCTTGCGCTTCCTTGCCCTTCGGATTTCGAGTTAGCGCTCGTACACGCCACCCACTTGAAAGCAAATGGTGAGCCACCGCACTCCCTTGGAGACCGGTGGCTCCAGTTACGACAATCGTCCGCTTCTCGGCTGCCATGCGCTTTTTCCTCCTCCGGTACGGGCAGAACTAACAAATGGCTCGCATTTTTGCCACTCGATAAGGCTCCTCTGGTGACTTTTCCGGATCACTCCACACTGACGTTTATGAATCACGAATACCGCGGTGGCCCCTGGCGGATGCGCTCTGCGCCAGATAGCGCACGTCTCCAAAAGCGTCAAAAGCAGGGGCGAGATGCCAAATTGCGTAGGGCTTCTCCTTTTGTGGTAGGGTATTCGTACAAGGGGGACATCCATTATATCGAAAAATTCGTTCCAGAATCAATGGGGACGACCATTCCATTGCCCTGTGCGAGTGGTCGCATATGATGACATTCTCGCTCAAGGGGTGTACAATAAACTGACAATTGGACAGCACCCTAACGCTACCCTGCCATGACTCAATCGTCTTTCGAGGGACCACATGCGCGCCCGCGGCCTGCAAGGCCGCTCAATGTTTGGCTGCTCTCGCCCTACCATACCGGGAGCCATCAGGCTTGGGCCGAAGGCTATCAACGTTACAGCCAGCACCATGTAAAGCTGCTAACATTGGCAGGACGCTTTTGGAAATGGCGAATGCAGGGAGGTGCTATCGAACTAGCAATACAGGCGCAAAAGAGGTTGGCGCACACGCCTTCCGCTCTGGAAAGGCCGGAGCAGGAGACGCCCGATTTAGAGATGCCGGACGTTGTGCTGGCGACCGATATGGTGCATCTGCCTGTATGGATGGGCTTGATGCGCGGGGTGCTGCCGGGGAGGCTGCCGCTGGTCTGCTATATGCATGAAAACCAGTTGACCTATCCGTGGCGTCCAGGTGAAAAGCCGGATCTTACCTATGCGATGATCAACTGGCTGAGCCAGTTAACGGCAGACCTGGTGCTCTTTAACAGTCATTATCATCTGGAAAGTTGGTTCACGGAACTGCCGCGCTTGTTGAAGCATTATCCAGATTACAATCATCTGGAATTGGTGGCAGAGGTGCGCGGGCGCAGTGCGGTTGCGCCGGTGGGGATTGTCCCTGTGGAGACCCTGCGGGACGGCGAACAGATGCAGAATGTACAGCAAAGCGATGCGCCGCTGATCCTTTGGAACCAACGTTGGGAATATGACAAGCGTCCAGATCTCTTCTTTGCCCTACTCTACCGACTGCAAGCAGCCGAGATTCCGTTCCGATTGGCAGTGGCAGGGGAGAACTTTCGCAATGTGCCTGCCGAGTTTGAAGAAGCGCGCGAGCGACTGGCTGACCGGATCGTGCATTGGGGATATGCGGCCACGCGGGCCGGCTATCTGGCGCTGCTGCAACAAGCCGACCTAGTGATCAGTACGGCTGACCATGAATTTTTCGGGATCAGCATTTTGGAAGCGATCACAGCCGGAGCCTTTCCGCTCTTGCCCGCGCGTCTAAGCTATCCCGAACTCATCCCAACCGCGCTCCATGCAGAGTGCCTCTATGCGGATGAGGAGCAGCTCTGGCAAATGGCGGTGCAATTTCTGACAATGCCGCGATCCAAAACGCATCCTGCAACCCAGGCGCTGCGTACACACGTGATAGCGACGTATGGCTGGCCCATTGCGGCCCAACAGACAGATCGCTGGCTTTCAACCGTTGCCGCGCGGCGGCAACCTTACACGAACGATGACAGTACGATGACAGTTGGAATGGAGAACTGACCCAAAAACGGTATGACGCACACAGGAGATTCGACGCTCAATCCTGTGTGCCCAGACGTGAAAACGGGGAGAATACCTTATGCCAAGACCTTATATTCTTTGCCATAATGACAAGTGGTTTGTATTTCTGGGCTGTAGCCTGGTGGCGCTTTGCACCAGCAAGGCCGAAGCCCTTGAGATGCAGCGTGAATGGATTCGCAAGAGCCAGGCCATCAATGGGAACGAAGATCCCTACATGATCCCGGCCTTGCCCGACCGTCCCACGATGTTGCTGGAAAATGGCAACAACTAAAGACGACCACAGAGTTCCAGTACAGTCCTCATAGAAGACCCTCCATAGATAATCCTCAACAACAAAACCCTCCCGGAAGCTTGAAGCTTCCAGGAGGGTAGTATTCCTGATCAGGTAGAGAAGCCTAGCTCTACTGCTTATTTCTCAATGGGTTATTTCTCAATGGGCACGCGTACGGAGTTACCCCATTCGGTCCACGAACCATCGTAGTTGCGGACGTTCGGATAGCCCAAGAGGTATTTCAGCACAAACCAACTGTGGCTGCTGCGCTCACCAATGCGGCAATAGGCCACAACCTCGTCACTGGGCTTGAGCCCTTGCTCGTCCTCATAGATCGCGCGCAGCTCTTCTGCGCTCTTGAAAGTGCCATCCGGGTTGGCTGCGCGCGCCCAGGGGACGTTGCGCGCCGTGGGGATATGCCCCCCGCGCATTGCGCCCTCTTGGGGATAGTCAGCCATGTGCAGCAGTTCGCCGCGATATTCGCCGGGGCTGCGTACATCGACCAATGGCTTGCCTGCTTCCAGGTGCTTCAACACGTCATCGCGGAAGGCGCGAATCTTGGAATCGTCGCGCTTTGGCACCGGGTAGTTGGAGGCGGCATAGCTGGGGCGTTCCTTGCTCAGTTCGCGGCCCTCGGCGACCCACTTCATGCGCCCGCCATTCATCACCTTTGCATTCGTATGCCCAAAGAGTTGAAAGACCCAGAAGGCATAGGTGGCCCACCAGTTGTTCTTGTCGCCATAGAAGACCACAGTGGTATCCGGGCTGATGCCATTGCGGCTCAGGAGCGCAGCAAATTGCTCTGGATCGATGTAATCGCGTTGCAGCGCATCGTTTAGGTCGGCGTGCCAATCAATGTTGACCGCGCCAGGAATGTGCCCTGTGTCATAGAGCAGCACATCTTCGTTGCTTTCCACCAGCCGCACATTGGGATCGTTCAGGTGCTGTGCGACCCAATCTGTGCTGACCAACACATCGGGGTTGGCGTAACCGTTGCTCATACGAAATGCCTCCTAATTTGATTTGGTTTGATATACTTCTTTGCAGTACTTCTTTGCTGTGCTTCCTCGCTCACAACAGCCTCGCTCGACCAACCATTCCGCGCCAATCAAAATTACCACGAGTAGCATGATGATCATTGGCGTGATCATGCCGTCGTGAACGGAGTGCCCTTGATTGGAGATCGCCCCAATAGGGTGATTCCTGTGTCAGAACGGAGTCATTGTCCGGCAATCTACCATAACAAAAACTACGCACCGCCACAAGGGCACGTTGGATGCCGACAATCGGTTCTGACCTGAAAAAAAGAGTGCGACAGGACGAGCCGGGTGCCGGCTTAGCTACACAAGCAGGTACAACAGAGGATACAACAGGGGCCGCAACAGAGAGAAGAGGTAGGAAGGATGACTACGGAACCATCAATACTGGGCGCGACCAACCCGTTCTGGGTCGGACGCCCTATGGCTCTCGGACTCAATGCGAGCATGGGTACTCCTCTCGTGCTGCGATTTCAGGCGCAAGCTCACCACACTTGCCGCGCGCACGCCAGGACACGGCAAGTGTGGAGTATAGGAGAGGCGACAGCCTTTGTCAAATCGTTTGCGGCTATCTCGCGGTTTATGAACTGTCTGCTCTATATCCAGAGCATGACTTGTAAGACCAGGGCCACCAATGACACGGCAATTGCCACATAGCAGAGCTGCTGCGTTTGCTTGCCAAAGGTTTGCAGCGCGTCCAACTGCTGGAATTTCTTGACTGCGTTGCGGCGCACTTCATCGTGCGGGTGACTCACCAACCATACAATGGGCAGTTGCACAATCGTTGGAGCCAACAGTGACCAGAGCAGGTAGGTGGCTGCAAAGACAATGGGCATGGGGAAGCGGCCTGCCGGATCGTTCAGAAAAGGCACCATCAGGAAGGTAGTAAAACTCGTCCAGATCAAGATCAAGAGCGCCTGAAAATAGCGCAGTACCAAGCGGCGCAGCTTCAAACCGTGGCGCACCAGCGAGACTTCTGTCTTGGCAACCTCCTGATAGAGCGGGCGATCGATAAAACCCGCCAGCCCCAACGCCGCGTTAAAGCGATCCACCTCCTCAACCGTCCGTTCGACGTACGGCTCATGCAGCAAGGCTTCTTCACCATTGCCATTGCTGTAGGTGCCTTGCACATGTACCTTATCGTCGTCCTTCAATTCCTCCACCGCTTGATCCGCGCCAAGCTTGATAACACCTGCCTTAACCAGGCGCGGCAGTTTGCGCGTGGTCGGGACGATCAGCCGCCGGGGCTTGTCAATGATATTACTGTAATAACGTGAGTGAGCATCAGCGCGCGAGATGACAAAGCCGATCAGGTCCGTCCCATATTCATAGCGCAAAACGCGTGCTTTCACCTTTTCCGATTCATCTGGGGAGAAAGCAACTCCTGTCAACGCAAAACGCGGATTGAAAAATTCCTCGGAAAAAGAAGGGGGATGCCCAACGAAGTAGAAACGCACAATATCTTCCAAAAGGAGCAGCAGCGCCACAGCCGGCAAGCCCAACGACAGCAAAAAGGGATAGAGCAGGCAAAGATAAAGGACGACCACGCCCACGGTGTCCAGCAATTCCAGATGAGCAGGCAGCGTCGGCGTATAGCTCAGGAGTGCGCTGATCAGTGTCAATACACCATCTTTCAGAAAAACAGGAAAGAGAAAAAGCAGCCCCGCCCCGCTCAAAAAACCGACCGCCACGCGATGCATCGTTGACAAGCGCACCTCGCCCCGCGCCACAAAAGCGCGCATGGCATTGCGCTCGTCGACGGTAAAGGCATCGTTGTGGGGCCTACCGTCACTTCTATAGGTCTGATCAGTGGCATGACCAGCGGTGTAACCATTGGCGGCTGTGGCCTCTTGTGAGGCTGCTTGGCCCTCTTCCTTCGTTGACTTCGTGTTGGTGTCCATCTTTGTTTCAGGCTCTTATTGAGAAAGGTTGTTAGAAATAG
This sequence comes from Caldilineaceae bacterium, assembly GCA_020846635.1. Taxonomy (GTDB): domain Bacteria; phylum Chloroflexota; class Anaerolineae; order Caldilineales; family Caldilineaceae; genus QEUY01. Next base: position 574,384 of record JADLDO010000028.1, on the reverse strand, counting down.
AAAACTAAAAATGATCAATTGTGCCAAGACATCTGTTTGTACGTCCACACGTATGCCTAAGCATGTTCTGCCTGGTGAGTCTGTAGCCCCAGATCATGCTGGATGGTAGGCAGTTGGGCTTCTGCCGCGGCGCGCCCGGCTGCGATCAACCCCTCCGCCGCGGAGAGGTCGATCAGGCTGAAATGGGCAATGTCGGGCGCAATCATACATTCGGCCCGCTCACCATAGCCCTGGTTGGCCCGGATCAGCGCATAGAGCGATGTCAAGGTCAGATCGACAATGTTTTCGGGTTCCTTGCGATGCTCGCCGGGCAGAGGCAGCACATTCACCGCAATGACATACTCAGCACCCATTTGGCGCACCACCTGGACGGGCAAATTGGCGACCACGCCACCATCCACCAACAGCCGTTCGCCGCGGCGATAGGGTGTAAAAACGCCCGGTACGCTGCAACTGGCGCGCACCGCAGGCCCTACCGCGCCATCGTTCATGATGACCAATTCACTGGTCACAATATCCGTGGCGATGGCCGCAAAAGGCAGCCGCAGGTCGGCAAACTCTGGCGTATCAGTCAGCAGACCCTCCAACCACGTAATCAACTTGTCCAAATCCAGCAGACCCAATGGGAACCCCTTGAGCGATACATTCAAGGAGAGACGGCGCGGCAGCAGGCTCAACGTGCTAAGTGTATTCCAACGCAAATCGAGCGCCAACTCATGCATCTGCTTGGCCGAGATGCCCGCGGCAAAGAGCGCGCCCACGACTGAGCCTGCGCTGCACCCGGCGATCCTGTGGATCGGAATCTCTGCCTCCTCCAACACTTCCAATACCCCAATGTGGGCCAGCCCGCGCGCCGCGCCGCCCCCCAATGCCAATCCCACATGGCGCGGTGCGGGTGGCTGATCCCAAACTGCGCGCGGAAAGGGGTATGCACTTCTTTCCACAGGTTTCTCTACTACAGGTTTCTCTGCTGTCATCGCGTTCTTTCGTTCAATCACGCCCATTATCGCATCGAATAGGCGACAGACGGTGAGCGGGCAGCCGTCATCTCGCGGTGCAGCCGGTAGTGGCGCACCTGTACACCATGAAAATCTGCCTGGTCGAGCAACTCGCCCTGCTCGTCCAACCATTCGTCCATCAAATGACGTTGGTCCCACATCTCCACTTCGCTGCGCAGCACCCACACATCAGCATAGCCCGCTGTCTGCATCGCCATCTGTTGCGCGACATCGAGCCGCGCCGCATCATCGGGCCAACCCTGATTTGTCCACAACCCCCCTGTCCATGCTCCCAAACGCGCATCGCTTCCGGCAAAAGGACGCGGGCCAAAGTCACTGGTGTAATAGCGATAGGCCCATTCCATGTGGGGGATTTGCAGGATCAACAGAGAGTCAGGCGTGCGATGTTCTGCCACATAGCCCACCCCCGCGCGCAGGTCATATTTTGTAGTTTCCGTCTTTTGCTGCCAGCCCGCATAGACCCAAAAGCCCAGGACATAGACCAGCAATCCCACAGACAGAACGCGCCCAAAGATCCACGCATAGCGCCGCACCACCACCAATCCTAACGCCACCAGCATCATCAATGCCGGGGCAATCCAGATCACATAGCGATCCGTGAAAATCGGCTGGCGCAGGCTCAATGCATAAATTCCCACCACCGGAACCAGCGCCCAACTCATCAGCATCGCCCAACGCCGCCAGGGGGAGAGGGAGAGAACCCCGCGCCCAGCAATTTCCCCCGCGCCCAGCACCACACCCGCTGCGCCCAGAAAGAAGATCGGGATCAACCAGATCAGATCCTCTGGGGGCATAAAACCGCGGCTGTGATTATAGAGAATCGTGCGCGCCATCTCCAGCGGCGGCGTGAAGCTGAAGCCTGTGCGTTTGACATTGGCAGTCAGCAGTGCCCACTGCCACCAGACCATCGGCAGATAGGGCAAGGTCAATCCTGCGAGTGCCAGCGCATAGCCCCGCCAATGCCAGCGGCTTTGGGGCCACGCCAGCCAAAACCAAACAAAATGGACTGGAAAGAGCAAAATCAGCAGCAAATGGGTATACATGGCGACGCTCACCGTAAGCAAATAGGCCAGCCACGGTCGCCACCCACCCTGGCGAATTCCCTCCAGCCACCACCATGTCGCCAGCAAGACCAGCGCCGTGATGACCGTGTACATCTTGCCTTCCTGCCCATACCAAAGCTGGTAGGGATTGAGCGCCATCAGAACCGCGGCCAGCCACGCCAGCGGTGAAGCCCCCCCAAAAGAAGTGGCCGCGCGGCCCGGCGCATTGGCGTCACCCATTGGAGCCAATGGCAGCAGACGGCGCGCCACTTGCCAGGTCAGCAGCACACCCAGCACCCCTGCCATCGCCGAAGGGTAGCGCAGGGCAAATTCGCTTGTCCCTACCAGGTCGAACCAGGGGCGCAAAGCGACAAAATAGAGCGCGCCATTTTGCCCAGGCTGCACAAACATCGCCAGCGTCTCCGGCAGGTGGCGTGTGGCGAAATAGATTGCGTCCACTTCATCACGCCACAAACTCTGCCACGTCAACCCATGCAGCCGCCACGCAAACGCCACCCAGGTCAGCACAATCAATCCCAACGACTTCATGGCAAATCCGCGGGCCAATCGTCATCTGCGCTTTGCCCTGAAGCGGGCGATCTGCGCGGGCGATCTGCCTGCGGCTCCTCCTCTAGCCAATAATCCGGCTCCGGCAACTCATAACGATTGGCTTCAGATTGGCGGAAGAACAACCCGGCCACAACCCCCGCTGTGACAAAAAAGACCAACGAACCCACCAAAAACCAAAGCCAACCCAGCGTCGTCACCGCCACATCAAAGGTGCGTGCCGCGGCCATCACATAATCAGCCGTGGGGGTAGGTGTGGGATAGACGATGGGCCGTTGACCGCCGGGCAGAAGTGCCGCCGCGGGGTCAGGTGTATTTGTCACCACCAGCAGCGCCACCACGGGCGTCTCTGTGGCAACAACCACGGTGACAATGGGCGGCATGACCGTCACGGTTCCATCACCGGGTATAGGTGTCGCGTTTGCGCTCTCGACCGGCACGCTCCCGGTTGTCTCAGGAACAGGCGCAACGGGCAAGCCGGATTGGTCGCCTTCCTGCGGGAAATCCGGGCCAATCGTAGGGGTCGCCACAGGTGAATCGAACGGCGATGAACCGGGCAGAGGGGCTTGGCTTTGGGCAATTGCAGTCGCCGCAACACTGTCAATTGCCAGTTGCGACGCGGTCGCCGTGGCAACCGCTGCAGTGGCATCAACCGCAATTTGGGTCGCTGTCGCCAACGCGGGCTCCTGTACAGGGGGTTGCTGCCCTTCTGGAAATTGCGATGGCTGCTGGAGAGATACCGCGGTTGCTGTGAGCGCGGCATCCTGCTGCGGCGATCCCTGTGGAAAATTCGCTGCCTGTGCGCGCGGTGTCGGCGTCTGTAGCAAAGAAATGGCGTAAGAGCGTGTGGGCGTAGGGCTCGGCGTCACTGGCGTATCAGTCGGCGTGGGTGTAAAGGTCGGCGTCAGTGGAACCGGCGTGTTGGTGGATGTGTTGGTAGCAACGGGCGTAAAGGTCGAAGTATTGTCGGGTCGCGAGGTCGGGGTGTGGGTCGGGGCGGGTGGATAGCTCGCGGTGGTGGTATCGCCCGCCGAAACTTCAAAGCCCTCTGGCGAACTCCCCAGGTAGCGCATTTGGCTGTTGACGATGTTATTGCCAAACCGAGGGTGGACTTCAAAAGGCCCAAAGACGATGGGCTGGTTGTGGCGCGCCAAGAAATCGTTGGTAACACGCAGCACTTCGCCAGGGCGCAGCGGATAGTCAAACTTCACATCAAGACTGAGCCACGACTCCGTAAGCTGGTGCTGGGTCAGCGTGACTGCCCCCGTATTTTCGATAAGGGCACAGTAATAGACTCGCGTCCCCGGCGAAACGGTAATAGTGCGACTCCCGTTACAAGCTTCGGCATCGGTGCTGAGTGTCTTAGTAAAGCGTACGGTTGTGTTGCCCACGCCCACCGTGGCGGTTGAAACGCCCGAAGCGGTTAGCTCGCTGCCGACACTGGCGCGCGCCGTATAGGAGGCTGTATTGGCGAAATTCCCGGTAACATTGGACTGGTCTAATCTGCCACCAATGCCAAGCGTAGCCAGGTTGGTGGGCAGAATGGACAACGACGCGCCCGGCGCCAACGTGTAATTGAAGGTGGAATTGATCCCCATTGGCGTATCCACCAAGCTGTGGTTGGTAAAGGTGACATCGCCCTGGTTTTGCACCGTGATACAAAAGAATGCGGTCTGTCCAGAGGGGATGCGTATGGAACTCGAAGCGCCGCAGGAGTCGCGGTCTTGCCCCACGGTCTTGAGCACGCTCAACGCCGGCCCCACAATATCAACCGTCACGCGGCTGCTGGCGGTGACGACCGGGTCTGAATCCGCCGGGCGCGCTGTCCACGTCACGAAGTTCGATATATCAACAGCGATAGTCTCTGTAAAGACAATAAGTTTGTCATTATCGAATTTGTCTGTGACTTCACCTGGAGCCAAGGTCAACGACTCTGTTAAGTTTTGGTTTACCCCGCGCGAGGTCTGCAAATGGTGTTGGGTCAGCGGATCATCACTAGTAACGCCAGTATGGTGCAGCGTAAAACAGTAATAGACCGTGGTCCCGCTTCGCACTTGCACCGTGTTGGTGGTGGCGCAGGTGTTAGGCTCCGTACCCACGGTCGCGGTAATTTGCAGCCCAACCACGTCAACGGCGCTGGCTTCAACGGTTGTCGCGCTGTCCACTGCGGGGGTCGCATCGGGTGGGGCCGGTTGCGCCATCACCCACAGGGCAGACCAAAGCAGCGCACCGAGTGCGACAGCCACGATCAGCCCCAATTGAAAAGCTCTCATGCTCACGCCCTAGCGGCTGGCGCGCCGCCCATCCTATTCTAGCGCCAGATCCGCCGCATGACCTTCGCGCACGAACGCCGCCAATAACGCAATTCCAGCCTCAACATCATCCTTGTGGACCATCTCCACCGAGCTATGAATATAGCGCGTCGGTGTGGAAAGGGTCCCCACGGCAACGCCCGCATGAACCCGCTGCATCGCACCGGCATCGGTGCCCCCGCGCGGCAAAATCTCATGCTGCCACTTGATCCCCTGCGCGCCGGCTAATGTACGCAAATAGGCCGTGAGCTTGGGATGGGAAATCGCCGAGCTATCGAGAATTTTGATGGCTGTGCCGCCGCCCAATTTAGTCACTTGCTCATGCTCAGGGACACCCGGAATATCGACAGCCAGCGTGACATCCAAAGCAATACCGACATCGGGGTGGACGCCAAAACCGCTGGTCAATGCCCCGCGCAGGCCAATCTCCTCTTGCACCGTTGCCACGGCATAGACCTCAAAGCCACTCTGCTGTGTGCGGCGCATCGCTTCGATCATGATGTAGAGCGCCAAGCGATCATCCAGCGCCTTCGAGGAGTAGCAGTCACCGATCTGCACAAATTCACGCAGCAATGTCACCGGATCGCCGATGTTGACCTTCTCTTGCACGACGGAGCCGGGCAAGCCCAAATCGACAAAAAAATCGCTCACCTGCGGCTGTTTTTTGCGGTCTTCTTCGCTGGCAATATGGGGTGGTTTGAGTCCGGGAAAGAGAATACCGGGCAGATCGCCACCGGCTGTAGAAACCAGCACGCGCTGCGAGATCATATTGCGCGGGTCATGTCCGCCCAGGGGAACCAGCCGCAGCCAGCCCTTCTCCTTATCTATATAGGAGACGACAAAGCCAATCTCATCCATGTGCGCGGCAATCATCAGTTTGGGCGCGCCGGGGTTGCGCTTGACAGCAATCAAATTGCCCAGCGCATCCACCTGGATCTCATCCACCAGCCCACTCAACTCGCGACGGACGATTGCGCGCAGCCGCTCCTCGCGCCCCGGAATACCCGGCATTTCACACAGTTCCTTGAGCAGTTCAATGGTCATAGCTACTTTTTTGCCTCGCCTATTGATGGATACTCTTGCGAATCTTCTTTCTTCATGACAGATGGATCAGTTTAATCTTTCGCTGTCACCCTGTCAAAGCCCCCGCTTGGGAGAGTACATCTCACAGTGGGCGGCTCGAAAACATCGACTGAGTTCGCGCATGGCAGGTAGGATCGGGTAGAATGCAACTCATTGTCCTAAACCCTCCCAAAAGCTTCAAACTTCCGGGGGTGTATTCCTGTAACGCGCGCAACCACGAAATCTTTTATTCTTATGCTCCAACCCGCTGCAAGTGACCCTGGTGACAGTGACCGTAATGAACAGCGGCGTTGGTTGACCATGCGCAACCTTTGGCTGTGGCTTGTACCATGGGGGCTCTTTACACGTCTCTGCCTCAACAGCATCGCACCCAACGATTTCTGGTGGCATGTACGCACAGGCCAATTGATCCTCCAAAACCGCGCCATCCCCGTGGTTGACCTCTTTACGTATACCCAAGTGGGCGCGCCGTGGATCAACCAGGCATGGATCATGCAGGTGATATTGGCGCAACTGATGGCATGGGGTGGAGCGCCCCTGGTGATCTTTGTCCATGCGCTGCTTGTCGCCGCGGGCTACACACTCATCTTGCGTGCCTGCGCGCCCCACTATGGCGTGCGCACGAGCGTTTGGGCAACGGTGATTGGCGTGCTCATCGGCATCCAAAGCTGGGCCATACGTCCGCAATCTTTCTCCTTCCTGGCCTTTGGCCTCCTGATCTTTCTCATCGAAACGCACCGTCATGGCAACCGCCGCGCCCTCTGGTGGGCGGCCCCTCTCTTTGCCTTGTGGGTCAATGCCCACGGCGTCTTTGTCTTTGGGCTGGCGGCATTGGGGCTCTATGTGGTGGGAAACCTGTGGGATGCGCTCTGGGCGAGGCAGTGGCAAGCGCGCCAAGGCGAATTGCTCGAACTCTGCGCGCAGGGGCTCTTGGCAGTCGCGGCGCTTGCCATCAATCCGCAAGGGCCGTTGGGCATCCTGGAGTATGTGTTAGGCTTCTTCCAGAGCAAGGCGACGATACAATACAACATGGAATTTGCGCCGCTCACCATTCGCTCTGCCGATGGCATTGCCTTTACGCTGGCGATCCTCACGCTGATAGTCGCCCGCCTCAATTCTCAAACTCGCTTGACCAGCGCTCAAACCATGACCCTCTTGGCCTTTGCCGCCATGACGCTCTTTAGCCGGCGCAGCGCGGCCTGGTTTGGCATGGTGCAGATCCCGGTATTGGCGCTGCTGCTTCGGGGGTGGTGGCGCGCACCCTGGGGGCTGCCGCCAGGCAAGCCCGCCCCGATTGCGGCGCTCTTTGGACTGCTGCTGCTCATTGCTGTGATGATGCTCCCCTGGTGGCGTCCTCAATTCCCAGAATTGATGAAAGCTCGCCCATTGCTGACCAAGACTACACCTGTCGAAGCGACGGCCTTCCTGTGCGAAACGTTTACCCCCGGCACGCGTGGTTTCCAGGCCATTGCCTTTGCCAGCTACATGGAAGCGGCTTGTCCCGATCTGCCCGTTTTTATCGACAGTCGCTTCGAGCTTTATCCCACGGAGCAATGGGATGAGTATATTGACATGCTCAATGGGCGCTACAAATGGACAACGATTGCCGATCAATATGGCATGAACTATCTCTTTATCCATATTGACGAGCAACCGCATTTGGTGGAGGCGGCGACGGCAAATCCCACATGGCGAGAGATCTACCGGGACGACCGCGCGATCATCTTCCAGCGCGCGACACCTCCAACGAAACGGGCCGGTCTTTAAGACCAGCCCGCTCCATGCAAACATCCCAACCCTAAGAGAGAAGAAGACGCAAGTAAAATCGATCAACGTGCGTTGTCATACCAATTGTCGGCGTCCTTCAGACCAAAGACAGAGGGGGGCAAGTGGATGCCCGATTGCTCAATGCGTTCGTTGACGCGGGGGCGCAAACCAGTAGGGCGCAACTCGCCCAAAATCTTGCCGTCTTCGTCAATGCCTGTCTGGTCGAAGCGGAAAATGTCCTGCATGACAATGGTTTCCCCTTCCATGCCCAGCACCTCGGAACATTGCGTCACCTTGCGTGTGCCATCGCGCATACGATCCTGGTGGACAATGACATCAATCGCCGAAGCAATCTGCTGGCGAATGGCGCGTAGGGGCAGTTCCATGCCCGCCATTAAGACCAGCGTCTCAAGGCGGCTCAGCGTATCACGCGCGCCATTGGAGTGGACAGTGGTCAACGAACCATCATGGCCTGTGTTCATCGCTTGGAGCATGTCCAGCGTCTCGCCGCCACGACACTCACCGACGACAATGCGGTCGGGACGCATACGCAAGCTGTTCACCACCAGTTCACGGATACCGATGCGCCCTTTGCCTTCAATGTTGGCGGGGCGCGACTCCAGGCGCACGACATGGGGCTGCTGCAACTGAAGTTCGGCGGCATCCTCAATCGTCAGGATACGCTCGTCCTCTGGAATAAAGCTCGAAAGCACATTGAGCAGCGTCGTCTTACCAGAGCCGGTCCCCCCACTGATAATGATATTCAGACCGGAATGGACCGCGGCTTTTAGGAATTGCGCGAATTCCGGTGTCATCGAACCAAAGCGGATCAGATCATCCACTTTGAGCGAATCTTTCTTGAATTTACGAATGGTGATCGAAGGCCCGCCCAACGCCAGCGGTGGGATGATGGCATTAACGCGCGAGCCATCGGGCAACCGCGCATCAACCATCGGCGACGATTCGTCAATACGCCGCCCTAAGGGAGCGACAATGCGTTCAATAATGCGCAACACATGGTCGTTGTCGATGAATTTTACGTCGGTTAAGACCAAGTGCCCCTTCTGCTCAATATAGACCTGGCTGGGGCCATTGACCATGACCTCACTGATGTCGTCGCGGTCGAGCAGCGGCTGGATCGGCCCATAGCCGAGAATATCAGCCATGATCAGCGCGATCATCTGCTCGCGCTCGATCCGGCTGACCACCAGGTTGGCGTCTGCCAGCGCCCTAGAGAAGATCGGCTCAATCAGCCGTTTCATCTCCTCCGGGTCATGCACATCATTGCTGGCTTTGACCTCCTTGACCAAAAACTGCTGCACCTGCTCACGCACCACGCGAAACTCCGGAGGTGGTGCATAACCCGGCACGGCATGTGGGACAGCCGGTGCTGGAGCTGGTTTTGAAGTGGGGGGAGACGTGGCGGCGGTTGACGACACATGCGGCGTCGTTGCGGGTCGCTGCCCTTGCCCGTTCTGTTTAGGGGGTGCAGGGGGTGGTGTGGGTGGACGGTTGCGAAAAAGGCCCATAATCCTATCGTATCCCTTTGCCTTAATTACTTGATCCAGACCGGATCCCAGTCATCATAGGCATTGTTGCTCAAATTGTGTTGGTTGCTGCCATCGCCGCTCATCGCCCAAATCTGGCGTTGACCGCTGCGATTGCTAAAGAAGGCGATCTGGCTGCCATCGGGTGCCCAGGTGGGATGCTTATCCCATTCCCAGTTGTTAAAGGTCAATTGGCGTTGTTCGCCGCCATCGGCACGCATGACCCAGATCTCATCATTGCCCGTATGATTGGCGACAAAGGCCACGCGATCTGCGGTGGGTGACCAGACCGGGTCATATTCGTCGCCATTGTTATCCGTGAGCATACTGCTATTCTGCCCATCGCTGCTGGTCAGGAAGATATTGGCATCGGTGCGCCCAGTGACGCTCTGTACATAGACCACGCGGCCATCGGCGGCGCGCTGTTCCTCTTGATAGAGACGGTCGACTTGGCCGCGCAACTCCTCTGGTGCAAGCCGCTGGTCGCTGCCATCGCCGCGCATGATATAAACCTGCTCACTCCCCTCACGCGTGCTGCGGAAGGCGATCCATCCCTGGTACGTGTTGGTAGGCGTGGGCGTCGGTTCTGGCGTTGCCGTGGCAGGCGGAGGCGCAGAAACCGCGGGAGCCGCTGCGACATAAGCGACCGTGGGCTGTGGCGTAGGCGTCGGTTGGGGCGTGGGTACGGTTGCGCCGAGATTTTGCAGTTGAGCGCGCGCTTCGCTGCTGTCCCGCACAGCCATCGCCGCCGCCTGTTCATAGAGTTCACGCGCATAGTCGAGATCGTTCTCGCGCACTTCCCCCGCCAGCGTTAAATAGGCCCGATAAAGCTGTTCAGCCAAATAGCCGCCCAGGAATGCAGGCTGCTCGTCATAGAGTTCGCGCCATGCATTGATGGCCTGCCCGGTGTTGCTGCTGTTGAGTGCACGCTCGCCCTTGAGATAGAGATCGAGTTGATCCAACGACGTGCTGATCACATCCTTCTGCGCGCTCATGCCCTGGGCTTTGCGTAGCAAGGTGCGGATTGTCTCCGGCCCAAACTCTGCGCTGGGCCAGTGGGCAATGAGCTTCTGGGCAGCCATAAAGTAAGCCACGCTCAGTTGCGTTTTGACCCGCTCGACTTGATAGTCGGAAGAGAGCAACTGCGCCTGCTCATAGCTGCTGATGGCCTCCAGCCAACGCCGCTGGGCAAAGGATTTCTCGGCCAAGTTGTAGACCCGTTCGGCTTCTAACAGGGTGTTCAGCCGGTTCACTTGTACATCGACATCTCGGAAGGAAGAAGATTTTGCTTGGATCGAACCAAGCAGGCGCGCGGCGCGGCTCAGGTTGCCATTCTCCGCCACGCGCATCGCCACATCATAGGTTGTTGCCAAGCCTGCCTGGCGGTTGGCCTCAAGCAAGCCCTGTTGGGCGGCGCTGCTCTCAGGGTCGCGGGCCAGGACGGTAGTATAAAGCGCAATCGCCTCGTAGATCTGCCCCTTCTGCACCATCCCCGTTGCCTCCTCAATGAGGCTCTGGTTGGCCCGCTCCATAGCAACCACTTCGCGCGAGGGAGCGACGAAATTCTGATAGAAGATCGTCCCGCTCACAAAGAGCACAAGCAACAAGAGGAAGGGCAGCGAACGGCGGATGAGCCACTCTTGGCCCACGGTCAGCCGCCGCCCCTTGATCTTGTGCGCCCACTCGGCCATTAAATCGGCCTTGAGCGTCGCCTCGTCGATCAAGCCATCCAGCCCACTGGCGGCGGGATATTCGACGCGCATCGCCTGTAGCTTTTCCAATGCCTGAGGCCATGCGCCGTGTTGCATCAAGTTCATAAAGACGGCAAAATCGCGGTCGTAGTTGATCTCTTTTTCGGTCGGCCCATGCTTGTGCTTGGCGGGGGAGACAGAGGGTGTCGGCACTGGCAGGGGCGTGACCTGGGCGGCTGTAAGCTCCGTCACGCTAGAGGCTGAAGGCCACAGTTCTGTATCGATTTCCTGACCGGCTTTCGACTGTGCCGCGCCAGAGGGAAAGCGATCATAGCCCTGCGTATCGTAAGGGGCGCTGTAGGGCGCGCCATCAGCCATTGTCTCTATCGGCAAAACAGCCGGGAAAAGAGGCTCATCGGACGCAGGCAGCGCATGGGCAAATGGATCGACTTCGCCCTGTTGGCGCGGGTCGAAATGTAGGTCTTTGTTATCAAAGAGACTCGAATCTCTCGAATCAGTCATCATTCACCTTACCATCACCCATAACCACCATAACTACGAACGTATGTGGACAGCCCTGGTGCTAGTCAAACGATAGGAACCTATCCAGGCAAGGATTAGACGATTCCTTGAGGGGCAACTTCTGTCCATGTCCATTTAATCACAGGCTAATCGAGTAGACAGTGGACAAACACCGTAACCCAGGTCAGACAAATGACTAATGGACTTATGGTGCTGTACAGAGATGAGCACCGGCGCGACGCGGAGACAGCCACCGTGTTCTCGGTAGCTGTCTCCGCGCTGTAAACTTCATTGCCATTATGTGTACCTGGATGTATGCGCCTGAGGCGATCTTACTTAAAGGCTTCCATTAGACGCGGGATCGCCGGACCAAGAATCACGGCAAACATGGCCGGGAAGATAAAAAATGCTAAAGGGATCAGCATCTTGATCCCTGCTTGGCCCGCCGCCTCCTCGGCCCGTTGGCGGCGCTTGATACGCATCTGCACCGATTGCGTATTCAACACATTGCGAATGGCAATACCCAATCGGTCTGCCTGCACCAGCACGGCCACAAAGCTGGCAACATCAGGCACCTGTGTACGTTCGGCCAGATGGCGCAGAGCATCGCCGCGCGAAACTCCAACGCGAATCTCGCTGATCACCCGCCGCAATTCCAGCGCCAATTCATTGTCAGACTGAAAGGCTACTTTCTGTAGCGCCGCCTCAAATCCCAGACCTGCATCTACACAAATGGACATCATATCCAGCATATCGGGCAAGGCGCGCGCAATTGCCTTTTGACGCGACTTGGCCTTGCTGCTCAGCCACATATTTGGAATGTAAAGTCCCACCAAAAAGGCACCCGCGGCAAATAGCAACGCTTGAAAGGGTGGCTTGCTCGATATCATCATAGCAAAAACGACGCCCGATAGACTTGCTCCGACTAGAACGCGCAACCCCAGAAAATCAGTGACGGTCATACCACCGGGCAAACCGGCGATAATGAGCCTTTGTTGGATTTGGCTAATGGTAGTCGAAGGGGTCAAGTAACGCCCCATGCCATAGAGCTGCCGCAGGATGGGCTTAGCCACGCGCTCGCTAAAGGGCTGGCGTAGCTTCATCTGGCGCATATCCGGTGCTGTGCTACGTGCCATTGATGCGCCTACGGTTGAGATTTGAGAGCGCTGCTGTAAACTGCGTAATGCCATGGTGACAAAAAAGATACAGCCCATAATCAACAGCGTTACCATCAATGGAGAAGTTACCATGTGCATCCCCTCACGCCTTTCCAACCTTCAAATCTATAGTCTGTTGCAACGTCTTTATACATCGATCTTTATCATCTGGCCCATGAGGAAATTGCCGCAAATGACCATCACTGTAGCCCCAATCGGAATGATGAGCGGCCAACCTGGCTGGAGGATACCACCCATGTACTCTGGACTCATGAGAAAGAGCACCGTTCCCAAGAGGAAGGGCATTGCGGACAGCACCATTCCAGTAATGCGCTGCTGCGAGGTCATAGCCTGAATTTGTCCCTTGAGTTGTATACGCTCGCGAATGGTGCGCGAAATGGTCTCCAATACATCCGCCAAGCTGCCACCTACCTCGCTTTGAATGTGAACAGCCGTCACGACAAGTTCCAGATCGTCGTTTTGGACACGTTCAACCAGGTGATCTAAGGCGTCGCTCAGGGAATAACCAAGCGCAGTCTCTTTGAGTACCCGCCCAAATTCCGAAGCCATCGGTTCGGGCATCTCTTTTTCAATCACCGAGATGGCATAAAGCAGACCATAACCAGCACGCAAGGAGCCAGTTAACATGGATAACATATCAGGCAGTTGGTCGCTAAAGGCTTTCGCGCGCTTACTTTGTTTGATTTTGAGCCACATCCCCGGTCCTACCCAGCCGACGATCCCTAAGAGCAGTCCCGCCACCGGTTGGCGCGAGATAAACCAGCCGATGACGAAGGCCCACAAGACAGCGGCCAGCCGGATCATGATAAACTCGCCCACAGACATGTTGCTGTCCGCGGCGACCAACTGCCGTTCGAGTCGTTCGCTAAAGGACATGCGACTCACCCGCTTGGTCATGCGGTCGGCGAGCCGCGGACGGTTGCTCACCTCGGCTTCCACAGGTTTCAACGATGCCTGCAAACGCGCTTCCACTGCACGCGTCCAGCCTAGCCAACGATAAAAACCCACCATAATGGCGAAGACCGTCGCCATGCTTAAGAGTGAAATGAGTGTAATCGAATTCATTATTGTTCCCCAGTATTTATCACGTCTCTACTGAGCAATCGTCAATGTTTCTTGTACAGTGCGCCCCTTGCCAAAAGAGAAGAGCTTGCGGCTCGCCTGCCGCTTGAGCTGCGGTGCGGCTTTGACATCAAAAAGCTTTGATACCAACTCCTGAACTTTGCGGCTAAGAATCGACCGCGGATGGCTTAATACAAAGGGCACACCCCGGTTGAGTGCAAAGGTCGCCAATGCCGCATCATCGGGCAGAGCAACCGCAATGGCTTCTCCCATTTGTTTGGCACACGCTGCCTCGGAAATGCCGCCGCGTACACCCGCGCGATTGATCACGACATGAGTACGTCCGTGGACTTTGCTCTCTGAATCTAATGTCTGCAACAGCACAACCGCGCTGCGTAACCCTGCGAGATCGGGGCCTGTGACCACAACGATGTCGTCAGCCTGTGTCAACACCTCGGAGAGTACAGCGTCAGCCACTGCAGCAGTGTCCACGACCACATAGGGGGCTAACGTCGTCAGTTGGTTCAGAATCAGTTGCCAGCTTTCAATGGGGAGTTCCACCAATTGGCTGACATCAGGCGGGGCAGCCAAGACCTTGATTTTGGAGGCATGATTCTGCAAGTGCCCCTGCAATACATCGATATCGATATTGCTCTCCTGCGCCAAACTTGCCAACGTATGGCGTGACAGCAAGTTGAGATTGAGCGATAGATCGCTGAGGCCATGATGGGCCTCCAACAAGATTACGTCCCCGTCCACGCGCTGGCGCAAGGCGACTGCCATGTTGACAGCCAGCGTGGTTCGCCCCACCCCACCCTTGAGCCCCACTACAGCCACCAAGTGACCGCGCTTGGTGGGTACTTCGCGCTTGGGTGTCTCTTGCATAACGCGCAGGATCGTGGTCGTGAATTGATTTGGCTCAAGGGGGAAGGTTACAAAACTGGAAGCCCCTGCCATCAAAGCCTCTTGCAGCTCCACCAGATATTGCGGTGTCACTAGTGCCAGCACTGTCACTTGTGGCATGGCGCTCACAATATCGCGGATCAAACCGATGGCATTGGGCACATCCAAATCAACCAACACCACATTAGGTCGAAGCCGCCGTACCCATCCTACCGGCTGCGCTTGACCTATTGCCGCCTCTACGTGCCATTGGAAGCCAGTGGCGACGGCTGCAATATCCTGGGCGCGAAAATGGTCATTGGTAATGAGTGCGAGTTGAAGCATCTGATCCATGTCGGTCATCCGGTCCATTCACCTAATAAAGCGGCAATACGAATGCAATTTGCGGCGGCCATAAGGCCGTAACACCATTCCCGTACATGTGCAGGATGACGTATTCAGTCTCGGTTTAGGTCGATGTTGAAGCGGTCAGCCAAATAGAACTCGTCTACCACTTCAGTATCAGCCATACTCTCATCTCCTGCAGGACGCAACGCCAAATCCAACACGCCGCCTACATCAAGAATATGGCGAATGGTCATTGCATCTTGTAGATCAATTGCCAACAATACCGACTGGCCGCCCTCGTCGGCGGTGCGGAAGACGCCACCCTCCTGCTGCGTCACTCCCTGCGGGCCTTCCTCAACAGTCGTTCCCGGCAAAATAATCGCGTGGATTTCTAAGGACTTAAGCACGGAGACGGTCTTAGGCTGGGGCGATTTGCTCCCCCCGCTTTGCACTTCCACGTCAAAAGTTGCCATCATATCGATGAAATCGCCAGGACGGATCAGACGGTTAGAGATGAGTTTCGATTGCGTTGGCACAGCCATGACGATCTTGCCATCGGGTACCGAGAGGGCTACCTGCTGTGTTACCACATCTGGTGTGACCAACTGTTGAGTCAAAATCGGCTCGTTGGCAAAGAGATCCACGGTGGACATCTTACCCACGACCTGATCCAATGTAATTGCCACACCTGTCGGAACAGAATCAACAGGCAAATAACGCGTGGTCAAATCTTCTTCGCGAATTGAGCGACGGAAAGGGATATTTTCATCAGCCACAATCACCGCAACAGTATTCGTGTTCTCCTTTCCCGCCGCAGAAGCAGGAACCGAACTCGACAGCAAGCCATAGGTCAAAATGCCTGCCAGCGCAGCCAACACAAATGCGCCGATCCACCAGATTAAGCCACTATTTTTCATCGTTTCACCTGCCTATTCTTTCCCGCTGAATCTTTCTCTGGTCCAGCATAGCACCCTCTCTACAACCAAACATCGGACAATTGGTTCGTCCTCTCCACAAAGGCACGCGCGCTTGGTAGGTCTCCCCCTACAGCAAATGACGCAACATCATTTGGTGGATAGAATAGGGGATAGGTAGCACAAACCTTCCAGCAAGGCATGCTGGAAGGTTTGGCGTTCGTGAATAGACAACCCTAGCTCACATGCACTATCCCTACTGGATAATGCGAACGTCACGTGCTCCCAGGTCTGGGACGCCCTCTCCAGTCTCCACACTATGCACAAGGGTACGTACAAATGTCCCCGTCATAGTCTTGCTCTGTCTGTCCCAATCGTTCAATATAAACACGGCAAATGTGCAGATGCGATATTGGGCATTAGAACCCGTTCCGGTCACCCGATCATAAATCGGGATGGTGACTTGTTTGCCGCGCCAATAGTCGAGTGCCGCGCCCACGCCGGAAGAATTCGTTTGGCCTGTTGTTCCCTGCACCCAGTCACCAATGTGCAGCACAGGGCTTTCTTCAGGATGCCGAATGTTGTACTCCAGGTCGGGCGCGTTCGGATTATCACCTTGCCAGCGCAGCCAGCCGAAGTTGCCAGGGGCGTTTTGAACAGGCTCATGCAAGATATATTCCTCGCCATACACAAATCCTGCTCCATCCGAGCAGTCGCATTCCTCGCCCGAACCGGCCTGGCCCGAACCGTCTGGTGTGGGAGATGGCGTCGGCGTGAAAGAGGGTGGCGTGGTCGCGGAGGCGCTGCAATCAGGCCCAGTAATGGGCAATTGCGCGCTTGCATTGGCGGAACTGACGATCGCCTGCACACGTCTTGCCTCATAAGCGCCATTCAATGTAAAAGAGAAGGTGGAATTGCTAAAGGACGGATGCACATCCCACAGAATGCCCGCGCTGCCGCTGCTTGGGGTCGGGCTGGAACTCACCACCTTGTCGAGACAATTGACAATGCCCAAGCTCCAACTTTTCAGATCGCGCCCCGATTCCTCTTTCACGCGATAGGTCCACGTATTGCCCACAACACTTTCCAGCGAGACCATATAGGAGGAATTCTGATTGTCATTGACTTTGATGAGCACCGACTGTGAACCCGGATCCGACGCTGTGTTCGCGGGCACGCGAAAGCCGCCGTCGACTGTGTTGACATTGCCATTGGTAATGACGGCGGGCGCTCTGCCTGTAGACGCATTGAAGTCACTGTCACGGCTGTCGTCGCTGCCGCTGTTGGCAGTGGCATAGGTTGCTCCGGCCAACGGTTTGCCCGTGTCAAAGTTAGAAGCGGCAATTTTAACCTCATAGTTGCCGGCAGGCAGGTTGCTGAAGAGATACTCGCCCCCTGCATTGGTGGTGGCATTGGCAATCACATAGTTCTGCCCGCTGACATACAGTTCCAATGCCACGCCTGCAATGCCTGGTTCACCGCTATCCTGTAGATGGTTGCTGTTCGTATCCGACCAGAGCAAATTGCCCAGCGTATAGGAATCTTGTGCGCCATTGCGGCAGGAGACAATAGAAGCCACTGCGCCGCTTTGCGGAAAGTTGATTTCGAGACGCCGCACACCTAGCCCATTGACCCCAACCGTCTGGATACTGTTGTCGCCTAACCCTAACATCTTGCCTGTGGCAACCAGCGTAGTGCCGCTGGTATCACGGTAGGCCTTGATTGTACCCGCCGCAGCGGCGTTATCAATGTCAAGGATTTGTACATCGTCGATCCGCACTGAATAATCAAAGGTAAAGACAAGCGTGCCACCATTGGCGCTGTCGTCCGGGTTGGCGGAGTTGGCGCTTTCCGCCACAATCAACACCTTACCTAAAGGCGCGCTGTTGCTCCCCGGCATGGAGGCACCACCACCCGCGCCGATGCCTGGCCCACCGAACGCCTGGTTGGGCGCACCCAAGTCGGTATCCCCGCCTGTTGGATTGGCAGTGTTAAAGATCATGGCGGGATGGTTGGCTGCGCTGTTGGTTGTCACGCGCACACCCCACGCCGCCCACTCGGTGTCGATAACTTGCCCTGCGACCAGCGCGGCACCCGCGGCATCTGTCTCGAAGTCGAGTGTAGGGATACAGAGGCTTGTCACCCCGGAGCCGCCACCGCTGCCGTCACCAATATTGGTGCCGTCACAGATGGGACCACGAATCTTGACTGTCCCAAACGCTGTATCCGCTTTAGCCAGTGCATCGACCTGCCCCGATGGGTAATTGTCGTCGAGCGTGAATGAGAAGGTGCCGCTTGTAAAAGCGCTATTCACATTCCACTTGATGCCTGCCACTCCTGTGCCGCCATCCACCCCCATTGTGGCCCCACTGGGCGTTGAACTGACAATGTTATCAAGACAGGAGCTAATATTCAGGAGCCAATAGCTCAGATCGCTCCCATCTACCTCGCTTACCTCATACGTCCAGGTGTTGCCGGTCTGTCCTACATAGGTAAAGCCATAGGTGGATTCTTGACTATCGGCAACTTCCACAGTGCCGCTAGTGGGGGATGTATCATTGCTGGGGGTTGGTGTGGGCGCAGCGCCACCGCCTCCCCCGCCGCCGTTTCCTCCTAAGGAAGAGGTTCCCTCGCCAAAGCAACAGTCTATTGTGAAGGGGAAGAGTCCACCAGCCCCGGTCACGAATTCATATTGCGCTTCAGCCTCGGCATGCACAGTGAAATTGCTATGACCATAGATGCGGGCAAAGTAGGCAGGAAAGGTACGCGAGGCAACAACATGCACACCGCGGTTGCCGTTGATATAGTCCCAAGTCACGCTGTCAGCGTGGTTGGCAAAGGCAAGTTCGTGAATTTCAGTATCGACTGCCCCATGCTCAGCAGCGGCGGCCAACTTGCGTGCGCCACCCAACGCTGCGGCATCGGCTGAAATCTGTATACGTTGGTTCTGGTAATAAATGTTGCTGCCATCAATCGCTAAGCCAGCAAATCCCAGTAAGACCGTCATAGCGAACGCCACAAAGATCAAATTGGCCCCGTCTTCACGCCGCCATAATTCCTGCCAACCAGTACGCAGTTGTTGGTATAGCCATGTACTCTGTCGCATACCCATCACCAGCCGCCATTTCCGTACGAAATCTATTCGCACCTTCTATGCTCTCGCTAATCATGTATAAGTTCGAAACCCATAAAAAAGGGCGACACCTTACGTGTAACTAGATGCTATTCGCCATATAGCACGACCATTGTTGTACTGGCCTCAAACGGGATGTAGGGTAGATCCAAGATGCCGAAGAGCAGTTGATAGTTGTATTGGACTGTGACTGTAACCCGCTCCCCTGCTGAATAGGGGCCATCCGGCGAAAAGGTCGGTTCTTCATTGAGCTCTATGCCCCCTGCTTCATTGGCGATACGCACCAAAGCACCAACGCGGTCAGCGGGATAGATACTTACCCAACGTGCCCCTTCGCGCGCGGCATTGGTCAATGAGATGTAGGTCTTGAAGCCCATCCCGATATCAATCGTGCAGAGGAGAAGTAAAAGCAGCATGGGCAAAGTCAGGGCAAACTCAACCAGGCTCTGTCCTAGTTCTCGATCTTTTCGCTCCCTAAACTTGCGAACCCTTCCCCCTTGCATGGGTATAGTCACTTTCGACTCCTCAACATACGAAACCCGAATTCAGATTCATCTATAGGCGATATGAACAAACACTGCTGGGCCATACCACAATGGCATGACCCAGCAAGTTAGCGCTTAATCTTGAGGATGAACAGAGTCGAAATGAAGCCGTTACAGGCTACCGGAGACCTCGGTCATTAGAGCAGCAATTGCTGGGCCAAGAATATTCAGGGCGACAATCACAACTACAGCAATCAACGCCAGAATCAAACCATACTCCGCCATACCCTGACCCTCTTCTCGCTTGAGAGTCGCCAGGAAGTTCTCCACCACCAACATTGCATAGGTCAACATAATTTTCTTCTCTCTCTCTTCTGAGTAAGTAACAGAACGAATTCACACAGAAATCACACCGCACATACACCATCTACTACACAACCCGACCTAAACATCGACATCAATACTTAATCATGCTAGCACTTGCGCGCATTTGGATGCTGTCGCCCGTAATCTGCGATATGATTGGGACGATCAAATCGTATCGGTACGCTACATCCACCTGCACGATCGCTGCACTTGGGTAGCTGACCGTGATAAGTGCCAGGCTGGTGTCCAAGCCAGCCATCCGCCCGTGAACAGCCACCGCAATATCCGCTTCACTGCTTTCCACAATTCCGGCCCGAGCACCCTGTTGAGCGGCCCACTGGATAACGCTGGCGGTGTAAATTGCCCGGCTAAATTCAATCAGCCCGAAGATTAACAGCAGCGTTATTGTGATGGTGAGCGCAAACTCGACTATCGCTTGCCCTGCCTCACTCTGCACCAGGCGTGACTGTCGATCTTTCGCCACCGTCCGCCTCACATTTCTTTCCCCACTTCATACTCTAGGGGTCAGCGGTCTGTGATGTTTGCTTCGACTTGCTGACCTGTCGAAATTATGACATGAAGTCGGGGCGCACACATGGATCTTTCGTTGTGTTATGCGCTACAACATTCAGTCAGCAACTTGAGGAAGACCGATACCACAAATGTTGTATGGCATTCCGCCTAGTACCTATCCGCTGATATTCATCCAGGTTTGCGCCGTGGCTCTGGGCATAAGACTGCACTTCCACAGGGCAAGAAGCCAGAAACCCCTCCCTAACCCTCTCCAGATTGGGGAGGGAACTGTGATCTCGTAGGCGGCGTCCAGGTCTGCCCAAGTGGTTGCGACGCGATCATTGGGCCGCGGCGATCCGGCTCCCTCCCTGTTTGGGGAGGGTGGGAGGGGTTTCTGGGCGCGGTGGGGTCTCTTCTGCTACCCAAAGCACCCAGATACGCCGCGCGTTCCTACTTTTGCCGTACACCTATACATCTTTATACAGTCACGCGCGATAACAATAAATGCTATGGTGGGCTTTATTGACAATGAAAACTTACTGACAATGAAAGCTTATTGACAGGAAAGACGAATTTGCATTGGAGAAGCGGTGGGGTGCAAGTCGCTGCCCAGCCACCAACCCATATCATCCCCTATAACAAAAGGTCTTGGTTTTAAGCTATGCAACGATTTTGCCGTTTACATCACATGAAGCGCGCTAGTGCCCATCGCCTATGGCTGGCGGCGCTAGCGCTTATGGGGCTGATGCTGCTCAACGTTGTGCCCGGCCGCGCGCAAAGCGATCCCACGGCCACAGATGCCGCGAGCGAACTTTTCAACGCTGCCATTGCCACACCAAGCCATCTGTCGCCGCTGGACAATGCGCTGACCACGAGCATTACCGACCCACCCGTGGGTGTTCCCACCCTGCGCTGGGCAGCGGTGCCAGGGGCCACCCTGTATAACGTCCAGATCAGCGCGGCCGCGGGCTTTGGCGAGGTCTTGGTCAATCAAAATACCGTAGCCACTTCCTTCACGCCTATGGACGTTATCAGCGATGGCACTTTTTACTGGCGTGTGCGTACACAGATTGGCAGAGAATGGGGTAATTTCTCCACTGCTTGGACCTTTCGCAAGGATTGGAGTAACGAAGGTCAGATCAAGCCGGTGCTGATTGCTCCTGCCCATGATCCGGATGGCCTCCAGCCGATCACCCGTTTTAGCCCGGAACATTTTAGCTGGGAGCCGGTGCCGGGCGCGGCCACCTACAAGCTAGAGATCAGCGTCTCACCAGACTTTAACGATGCCCAGATCTACCAGCAGACCACGCTCAAGCCACACCACACGCCCACGCGTCAATTCGCCAACAGCCAATACCATTGGCGTGTCACGCCCATCGACGCAGGCGACCATCCCGGTGTGTCCAGCGACACGCGCACCTTTACCTTTGCCTGGAACCATGTCCCTACGCTCTTAACGCCGGAGGATGACATCTTTAGCCGCTTCGTTCCTCGCTTTACCTGGGAAGCCGTTCCTGGTGCGTCAGAATATATCTTGGATGTTAGCTCACAGGAGGACGTTTCAGCACCTGTGCTAACCATACGCACAGCCAATACAAGCTATACCCCGGAAAAAGCGCTTGCCAACAACAAGGATTACTTTTGGCGCGTGCGCGCGGTGAACCCACAAGGGGCCACCGGCCCTGTTAGCGAGACGCGCCACTTCCACGCCGACTGGGTACAGCCGCCCACGCAACTTTCGCCGCCCGTACGCAGCATCTATCACATCTACCCTTACTTTAGCTGGACACCCGTTGCCGGAGCCGAACGTTATCAAATTCAAATTGCTAGTGGTACAGGCTTCAAGGATGTGGTTGAGGATATCACCATCTATAATGCCACAAGTTATACCCAGGGAGATTGGGACAAACTTGTCCTCGGCGGCGATTATTACTGGCGGGTGCGCGCCATAGATGCCCAGGGAAATACCACTAATTGGAGCAGCGAGCAGTCGTTTTGGTTGGTAACCACGCCGCCACCCAACCTGATCTATCCTGAATCCTATTACCTGCCTGATGCGGCAGGCATGCCGGTACACACCGACCGCACCATTGCCCACCCCGTTTTTGTGTGGGATACCACGCATCAATGGTTACCTACTGTAAATTCCGGCAGCGGGCCATCGGCCTTTGTCTATCCTGACTACTACCGGCTTGAGGTTGCCAGTGATCTCGGCTTTAGCAATAGCAATATCGCCTTCACCATCGAATCCGCTGGACAAGCGGCCGCGCCCACGCTAGCACACCCTTTCAATAACTTGACGGATAACATCCCCTATTACTGGCGCGTCACTCCAATACGCGATGGTAGCGCGATGGCCGAAGGAACTGTGTGGGAAACGCGCATCGACCGCAGCCTTACCCAACTGCCGTTGGACAGTGACACCACGCCCGATGCCCTTCACCCCCAAGCAGGCTTTATTGCGGCAGGAGCGGCCCCCGTGTTAGGTTGGCTGCCTGTTGCCAATGCCCACCATTACGAGATCCAAATTAGCAGCAGCCGTGAGTTTGTTAATACTATTGTCGATAGTGCTGATGCCCTCTTTGCCTATTATGTACCCTGGCAAGGACGGCACGAGCCTATGCCCGTGGGGGCCTATTGGTGGCGAGTGCGCGCCAAAGATGCAGCGGGCTCTGCCTTGGGCGACTGGAGTACGTTGCGTCACTTCTTTGTGATGGATGAGCTCATGACCGGCAGCAAACACGATTATGTGGTACCTGAAGGTGGAACGCTGTTGAGTACAGGGGATCCCTTAAAGTACGACCCGGCTCTTAGCCTAGTCGCCACCAGCACTCTCACCGCTCCAGCCCCCTATAATCTGGGCGCGCTGCATGTGATCCAAGATCGATCAATCTCACCTGCAAACCGCAAATGGGTCATTGCCTTTGGGACAGACGACTTACTTGCAGAGTCAGTTACCTATGCAATCTATCTTGATGTCAATCAAAAGGAAAATATAGGAGGAACAACCGATCCGCGCGGCAAACCGATTACCACCGACCCACTCTATCGCCCCGACTATGTCATATACCTAGATCGTACGGGTAACAACTTCACCGCTGGGCATTTCTATGAATGGACTGGAACCGTTTGGCAAGGGCCATTCTCGCTAGGAAGTTTGGGTGGCGTCTATCGTTATGATCCATTGAGCCAAGCTGTGCAAGTTGAATTCCCCTATGCAACCATCATTCTTGAAAACACCGACCAGTTTAGTGGCGGGTTAGCCGTCACAGTCTATAGCACAGGCAGCGATCCGAATGCTGGCCCTATGGACAGCGTACCGCAGCAAGGCGCGCTGTTGGACAAACCAGCGTTGGTCTCCAACATGCCTATGCCGCTCTTTCCATTTGACACGCCCTTGAGCAACCCTACGATCTTCCATGAGCTACCGTCGTTGCGCTGGCGTATGCCCGGCTACAACTCCATAGACGGCTATGAAATTCAAGTATCGCGCAACGCTGATTTCACACGGGACACCATTGTTGAAACTTGGGAAAGCTACGAAAGCGGTACAGGAGCGTTCTATGGCCCCATCCCTACAGCATTTCACTCTGGTATAGCCTATCAAGACGACGAAAGCTACTACTGGCGAGTACGCTATCGCCACGAAAGATATGACAGGGTAAGCGAGTATGATGCCGGCCCCTGGTCGCCGCCGATGCGCTTTAAGTTGACCAGCTATCAGGTTGGCAACCCCACGGTCACGCTGGGCAACCCGGCATTGGGCGAAGCGGCTCCGGCAACCCCCTCCTTCACCTGGGAGCGGGTAGAAGGCGCGGCGGGCTATACGATCCAGATCGACAATGATGCCAATATGAGCAGCCCGATCATCAACAAAAAGATCGATGGCAATAGCTACACGGCGCCCGACACGCTAGCTGACGGAACCTACTACTGGCGCGTTGCCATGCGCCGTTCGAGTACGGTGGTGGGGCAATGGACGCCAATCATGTCCTTTACCAAGACCTCTTTGGTGCCCAAGCTGGTCGGCCCGGTCAACGACCTGGTCATCAACACCCAACCTACGTTTGTGTGGACGCCAGCCATCACCAACACGGGTGAGCTGCGTATTGCCGCGCCCAAATATCGCCTGCAATGGGATGATGATCCTCAATTTGGCTCTCCCACGACCATAGAAACTGAGGCCACATCTTATACGCCACTCAAAGGCCAAAGTCTGAACGACGGCACCTGGTATTGGCGCGTTGCGGTCATTGATGCCGACGGGGAGAGAGGGCCGGATAGCCCTGCTGCCCGCTTCTATAAGGAATATCTACGCCCGGAAGCCTTGTCACCCATCCAGGGAAGCAGCGATAGCGATGGCATGAGTGTCTCGTTTGCGTGGACGCCGCTGAATGGCGCGGCCTCTTACAAGCTTGAAATTGCCAACAATGAAGCCTTCGACCGTCCGGTTCGGGTCACAACGGAAAATACACGCTATACGCATACCGGCAAGTTGGAGACGGGGGAATACCATTGGCGGGTGCAGATGGTGGATAAAGATGGCAAACCTGGGCCAACCATTCCAGGACGCTTCTCACAAGGTTCAGCGAGTCCGGCTGTCTTTATTCCCTGGGTGGGCACGCCTTAGCTTTTCAACCCCCTGTTTGGTTGACGATCTTTTCATTTGCTCATTTGTTTGGTCACAAAAGGGAGAATTCTATGTCAGAACATGCTGTATCTACTCCTGATCCAGCGCAACCACCCACTACAGCATCACGCCTACGCAGAGTAGGGCGCACGTTGCTCAAACTGCCCATAATGTTCGGCGCAGCAGGGACACTTGTGCTGGTCATGCTGTGGGCGCTGCATGGCTCCAGTCCGGCCCGCGCCGCCATCACACCACCCTATACGCCCGATTTCACTGCTACAGGCAAAGTGCCATTCCAGCAATTCGGTTTCGCGGTTGCGTCGGCGGGCGATGTCAACAATGACGGCTTCGGCGATATGATTGTGGGGGCGAACCTCGCGAACACAGCCTATATCTATACAGGATCAGCCAGTGGCCTAAGCGAGCCTGCCTTTTTCACTGCTACCGGATCCTCCGGTCAATTTGGTTACAGCGTTGCCGGGGGTGGCAATCTCAATGGCGATGGCTTTGGCGACTTTTTGGTGGGCGCGCCCTATAACAGCACCGAAACAGGGGCCGTTTTTGTCTACCACGGAGATAGCGTATTGCCTACGCTGGCACTCACGCTGAGTGGCGAACTCGCGGGCGATCATTTTGGCTGGTCGGTGGATGTCATTGGTGATGTCAACAACGACGGCTTTGATGATCTCGCCATTGGTGCGCCTGATGCAGTGTCGAATACTGGACTCGTCTACATCTACCACGGGGCATTGGCGGGCATCGAGATCACACCCACCATTGTCCTCAGTGGCGAAGCTCCACTGGATGGTTTTGGCGTCTCTGTGGCCGCGGCTGGTGATGTCAATGGCGATGGCTTTGATGATTTAGTGGTGGGTGCATGGGGAAATGATGAAGGAGGATCAGAGGCTGGGAAAGCCTATGTCTTCTATGGCAGTCTCGACGGTCTGGATCAGGCAATTCATACAACTGTGATCGGGACAGGAGCGAACGATAAATTGGGCACTTCTGTTCATGGGGCAGGCGATGTGAATGGTGACGGTTTTGATGATGTGGTTGTCGGGGCAGATACCTATGATCCTGGCAACCCTAGCCTCGGACGCGCGGAGATTTATCCTGGTGGCCCGCTTGGTTTGATCTCAACCCCATTATTTACAGCCTTCGGAGAAAATAACAATGATCGCTTTGGCATCGCTGTAGCAGGCGATGGCGATCTCAATGGAGACGGTTTTGCCGACTTTGCGGCAGGTGCCCATGCGTTTGATGCCAGTGGGCCTCTCACAGACACAGGCAAAGCGTATGGCTATGCGGGTTGCGCAAATCCTATTGCACCTAGCTCAATCTTTTCTTCAACGGGCGATGCACAATCGAGCAACTATGGTCGTTCGCTTGCGCTCGTGGACGACGTCAATGGCGATGGTGTCGATGAGTTGGTGGTTGGTGACCAAGCTCAAAGTGGGTCCACCGGCAAAATCTACGCCTATTACGGTGTCCCTGGCGGCGGCTGCCGCGCCCAGGTGGAAGTAACCAAGACCGTTGGATTGGCGAACTATCCAGCCATCTACACCAATACCAGCGCCATCACCGTTCCGGTGGGAACTGCGGTCTCTTACTCCTATCAGGTGCGCAACAGCGGCAATCTCAGCCTGACCCAGCATACGCTGGTGGATAGTGACTTGGGCAACCTATCAGTGCCAACTCCTTTGGCCCTTGCCCCAGGCGCTAGCGCGACAGTCAGCGTCACGCGCACCCCCGTCGTCAGTGTCACCAACGTAGCGACCTGGACGGGCGCGCTCCCCATCGTCAGCCCCAGCGGTGTGACGACACCGGCCAACCGCGTTCTCTCCGCCTCGGCAGCAGCCGCGGCAACGGTCAACATCTCTGGCCCCACCACCGACCAGGACGGTGACAGCATTCCCGACAACGTAGAAGGAAGCAGCGATCTAGACGGGGATCAGATACCGAACTATCTGGATACAGATTCGGATGACGATGGCTATGACGATGCGGATGAAGCTGGACATGACCGGGATGGGGACGGCATACCTGGCTATCTCGATCCTGATGAGAATCCCACCACTGTCATTGACACCAATGTGTACATCTATATGCCAATGCTCAGTCGTCGGGGTGAATAACAATACCGGATATGGTATCCCGTAGAAATCAGAAGGGCGCTGTCATGTGGCAGCGCCCTTCTGATTTTCATTTCTATTCAGATTTTTCTTGGCTAACGCACCCCGACAGCCCTTGCCGCAACCAGCCGCCCCGTGATGTCTTGCAGCGTGCTTGCCACCAGCGATGTTGGCGCGTAGGCGATGATGGGCGAACCCATCGTCAACGAGACCGCGGCCATCTCTGGAGCTGCCGGCACAGTCCCCAACAGTTCACATTCCAACATTCGCTCTAGCTCTGCCGCGGAAATCGTCTGTACCGACTGCATACGATTCACAATCACAAACTTGATGATGGCAGGCGAGATGGTCCACGCGCGCAGCAGCTCGAGCAGTGCCTGGGCAGATGCCACACAGCTAGGTTCGGGCTCCACTGCGATAATGATCGTATTGGCGGCGCGCAGTGCGGCGCGGTTGGCAACCGAAGGCATGTGCGGCAAATCCAGAAGTACATACTCAGCCATATTGACCAAGTTCTCCAGCAAGGCTTCCACATGCTCAGGTTGGGCCTCCCGGTACTCCTTAAGTTGTTGTGGCCCCGCCAACAACTGTGCCCCTTGCTGCGTCGGGAGCAACCGCTGGTTAATCTGCGCCTCAGAAATCGTCTTGGGCGTCATCTCCATCAGATCATTGAGCGTTGATGAAGGATTGACGCCAAAATGACGGACAAGCGTACCGAAGTAGGGGCGCAATTCGACAGCGACATTTTTGAAATTGCGCATGCTGAGACCCACCGCCAGATTCGCAACAAGGGTCGTTGTACCGACACCCCCTTTGGCACCGATCATCGCCACCACCTTCCCCCGGCGCGACCGCTGCCCGATCGGCGTAGCCATCACCTGGCGCAGCCGTTGGGTGCGTGCTAACAGCGACTTCACGCGTACGGTCATTTCCTTAGGGTCAACAGGCTTGGTGACATACTCGTCGGCTCCAGCCTCTAGCCCCTGAATTTTGGCCGAAAGCTCAGTCTGACCGCTGAGAATGATGATCGGCAGATCGCCGAGATGCAGCACCTGGCGTATACGACGGCAGATTTCAATGCCGTTGGTATCCGGCAGCATAATATCCAAGATCACCAAATCGGGCTGCTCACTATGAATCTTGTCGAGCGCTTCAGCCCCCGTCATCGCCGTGATGACGGTATACCCTTCCATTTGCAGGGAATGTGACATCAACTTCAACATCATTGCCTGATCATCGACGACTAGAACTTTGCTTCCCA
The DNA here is from genome assembly GCA_020846635.1 of Caldilineaceae bacterium. Lineage (GTDB taxonomy): Bacteria > Chloroflexota > Anaerolineae > Caldilineales > Caldilineaceae > QEUY01. The sequence goes on along the minus strand of JADLDO010000028.1, from coordinate 545,929 downwards.
TCACTTGCCCCATTTTCTGGACTGTCTGCCCGTATGCCCATAGGCACTGTTTACCGGTATATGATTTTGCGTAGGTTCCGCTGAAGCCTAGTGGGTGGCTGCAAAATGGGAACCATATCGCTATTTATGACAACTAAAAAGTTCAGACACAATGGTACACTACGCATACGCATCTACCAAGCATAATTTGACGTAGTGATCTATAACCAAAAATGCCCCGCGGCTGTTGTGCAGCCGCGGGGCATTTACTTTCCTCAACTTGCTAATGCTTAATAAGGCTCGCCCGGATAGACTTTGTATTCAGCGGGCTGATGTGCCTGGCGACGCGTGGCTTGGCGCATGGCCCAGCCCCAGGCAGTCAAGACCAGCCCCGCCGTCAACAGCGCACCCGCCACCAGATAGGCCAACAGTTCGGGCCAAAGAATAATCGCAAGCGCCAACAGAATCAAAGAGATTCCCGGCACAAGCCACAACCACGACACACGGGCAGATGGGGCGAAGCGGCTGCTGCGAAAGCGCACAAAAAAGGGCGATTGTGAATACAACGTGTTCACTCCTCCTAGAAAAGCTTAATCACGCCGCCCCACCAAGAAGGAGGCGTAATAGAGCAGGGTCATCACAGCTTGCAGCGCCGCAGCTACATAGGTCAACGCCGCAGCATCCAACACGCCGTTCACCCCCTGCATCTCCTGGGGCGCTACGACACCATTGGCAACCAACAACTGCTTGGCGCGCTTGCTGGCATCAAACTCTACAGGCAGTGTAACCAGCGCAAAGGCTGCCGTTGCCCCAAAGATGATGATCCCAAGCCACGCAATGCTGTTGCCAAAGGCTCCCGACAAGAAAAGACCGACCATAAAGATAATCGGCCCCAGCCAGGAGCCAATCTGCACAGTCGGCACCATCGCCGAACGCAGCGCCAACGGCCCATAGTTCGCCTTGTCTTGCAAGGCGTGACCGGCCTCATGCGCAGCAATGCCCACCGCGGCTACGGAGGGCGTTCCATAGACCTGATCGCTCAGGCGCAGGGTCTTCGAGCGCGGGTCATAGTGGTCGGAGAGCGTACCAGGGACACGCTCCACCGTCACATCCTGCAATCCATTGGTGTCCAAGATGCGCCGCGCTGCCTGTGCGCCGGTCATGCCGGACATGGCGCGCACGTTTGAGTACTTCCCAAAGGCAGAGCGCACGCGCATCTGTGCCCACAAGCCCAGCAAGAGCGCGGGCAGGGCAAAAAGAAAATAGAGTGGACTAAAAAACACGGCGGACTCCTTTACCAGTAAAGCGACAACTGCCGCACCGTAACGAGACGGTTATTTTTGTCTTGGCTAACAATTCTATCTAAAAATATCATAGATCATTACGTTATAATGTAGCATAAGTTGCATCACAAATAGATTAGAAACTTGTTAGTGTTATGCTTGCATTGACTAACTTTGTCGCCGCCGCACCAGCTCCAGAAGCCAACGCGCCTCGCCACTGCCCAACAGCAGCGTAGCGACTCCATAGCTCACGACCGCCAGCGCAATCCCACCGAGCGCCGCCAGCCAAAGGCTCAGCGTTGCGTCTAGCATCATGGTTTGCAGCCAACGCAGCCCCCCCCAGACCGCCAGCGCCATCAGTGCGGCGGCAAGTGCGTTGCGCGCCACACTTGCGCCCAGCACAGCCACTTCCAGCCCGCCCATGCGCCGGTGGAGCAGCCAGAGCAGCAGCAGCATCTCAAGGCTCGTCGCGACACTATTTGCAAGCGCCAGCCCTCCATGTTGCAGCGTTCTAACCCAGAGCAGGCTCAACAGCACGTTGAGCGCCATCGCGCCGACGCCGACCAACACAGGCGTCCAGGTGTCATGCAGCGCATAGAAGACACGCACGCCAATCTCGACAATGGCGTGGCTGATGAGGCCTAGGGCATAGAAGTGGAGCGCAAAGACCACCAACTCGGTGCTGCGCGGGTCAAACTCGCCATGCTCAAAGAGCAGACGCACCAGCGGCGTATCCAACACCCACAACCCCACCGCAGCGGGGAGCGTCAAAAAGATCACCAGCCGCAAGATCAGGCCAAAGGAGGCGCGCATCGCCTCGCGTTGACCCGCGGCGACTTGGGCAGCAAAGGTGGGGAAGATCACTGTAGCGATGGCCTGGGCAAAGATGCCCAATGGCAGCAGCATCAGCAGCCATGCATAGTTGAGCGCGCTCAAACTACCGGCTTGCAGCCCGCTGGCGAGGATGGTGTTCACCAAGAAATGCAACTGCACAAAGAGCAGCCCCAAAATACGCGGCGCCATCAGCCGCATGACCTCGCGCACACCCGGATCGCGCAGCGAAAGCGATGGTGTGTAGTGGGCACGCTGCTGCCGGAGCGCGGGCAGTTGTACCGCCAGATGCAGCAGTGCGCCCACAACTGCGCCCACAACCAGCCCATAGACTCCCCAGCGCGGCCCCAACAACCAGGCTCCCGCAATAATAGCCAGGTTGTACAGCACCGGGGCAAAGGCGGGCATCAGGAAGTGTTGCAGCGCATTGAGCGCGCCCATGATCAGCCCGCTGGCCCCAAAGATCACGGTGCTGACCAGCATCCCGCGCATGAGCGAGGCCGTCAGTTGTTGTTGGGCAGGCTCAAAGCCAGGGGCGATCACCCAAGCCACCAGCGGCTCCGCCCAAAACGCGGCGATTCCCGCCAACAGTACCAAGATTAACACGACCAGATTGAGCGTGCGGCTAAAGAGTCGCCATGCGCCCTGTGCGTCATTCTTCGCCCAATATTGGGCAAACGTGGGAATAAAGGCGCTGCCCAGCGCGCCCCCTGCTACCAGTTGAAAGAGAATATCCGGCACACGGAACGCGGCTAAATAGGCATCTAATTCGGCGCTGGTTCCAAATTGGTTGCCGATGATCACCTCGCGCAGCAGCCCCGTGGCGCGGCTCAACACAAACAACACCATCACCAAGAGGGCCGCACCGGCTAGACCGCGCGCGCTGGCAGAGGTGGCGGGCGTGGTGGCGGCTTGTTGAGCAGTGGAGTTAGACACTGTAGAAGGGGCAGATGAACCGGGTGTAGCTGCGCTGGGTTGGCTCGGCATCGCTAAGATTCTGTCGATCAATTCATTTCGTAGCAGACAGTATAGCCCATCTCGCAATTTAGACCGCTATCTGGCGGGCCTTGCCACAATTCTATCTTGTTTGTACCTTTGTCCCCTATCCTGAGCTATCCACAGGAGTAGAAATCTATGCTACTTTGAAACAAGTCGCGTTGGAAGTGTGCAGGTGCGTCCATCCTCATGGACGAGTGACCAACGTTCGTTCAGCAGTATTCGCGACAAAAGCACCTGTGACCCACCAGAGGCTTCCCATCCAGAATTGAAAGCAAACTCACTTCGGTGTACGTCCGGTTGTTCTTCTTGGGCAAGTACGGTCAATCGCAAAGATGCGAATACGCATTGAGGGGGGAGTTTTGGCAACACCATCATCAATCCAACATCCAACGGAGCAACTGCGCCGCCTGTGGCAAGCTCCGGCAGGGGTGATTGGCTGGTTTGCGGCGGTAAATCACAAGGACATTGGCCGCCGCTATTTGGTTACAGGGTTTGTCTACTTTTTGCTCGCCGGAACTGCTGCATTGTTGATGCGTATTCAGTTGATGTTCCCCGAGAACAACTTCTTGAACCCCGATCAGTACAACCAACTCTTCAGTACCCACGGCACAGCCATGATGTTTCTCTTTGCTGTGCCGATTATGCAAGGCGTGGGGCTCTACTTTGTGCCCCTGATGATCGGGACGCGCGATGTAGCCTTTCCACGAATGAACGCCTTTGGCTACTATCTGTTTCTGATTGCCGGCCTTGTTCTCTGGTTCAGCCTTTTCGTTGGCATTGCGCCCGATGGCGGCTGGACGGCTTACACGCCCATGACTGAGTCGCGCTACATACCGCAGCGCGGGATCGATATCTACTCCGTTGTGGTTACCCTCACAGAGATTGCCGCGCTGGTTGCTGCCATTGAGCTGATTGTCACGATCTTGCGCTTTCGTGCCCCGGGGATGTCGCTCAACCGGATGCCGCTCTTTGTGTGGGCCATGCTGGTGACATCGTTCATGGTCATTTTTGCAATGCCTTCGGTGATGGTGGGCAGTACGATCCTGACGCTGGATCGGACAATCAGCACCCAGTTCTTTAATTCCGACAAGGGGGGCGATCCGCTGCTGTGGCAGCATCTCTTCTGGTTCTTCGGCCATCCCGAAGTCTATATCATCTTTCTTCCCGCGCTCGGCATTACCAGCGAAGTGCTCGCTGCCTTTGCCCGCCGGCCCGTGGTCGGGTATCCATTCCTCGTCCTGGCTTTTACGGCCATTGGCGTGGTCAGCTTTGCTTTGTGGGTGCATCATATGTTTGTGACCGGTCTGCCGACTCTGGGTCTGAGCTTTTTTAGCGCAACCAGCAGCATGATCGCAATCCCCAGCGGTATTCAGATCTTCTCATCGCTGGCAACGCTGTGGCATGGTAAATTGAACTTCAAGACACCGCTGCTCTATATCTTTGCCTTCATCTTCACCTTTGTCATGGGTGGCATTACGGGGGTGATGGTTGCTTCCTTGCCACTGGACTGGCAGGTTCACGACACCTACTTTGTCGTGGCGCATTTTCACTATGTGCTGATTGGGGGAGCGGTCTTCCCTCTCCTGGCCGGTTTCTACTACTGGTTCCCAAAGATCAGCGGCAAAATGCTGGACGAGAGATTGGGCAAGTGGAACTTCTGGTTGACCTTCATCGGCTTCCACGTCACCTTCTTTCCCATGCACATCAGCGGACTCCGAGGCATGCCGCGCCGGGTCTATACCTACCTGGCGGGCGTGGGGTGGGATGAGCTCAATCTCCTCTCCAGCATTGGCGCGTTTATTCTGGCGATTGGCCTTCTGCTCTTGATGATCAATGTCATGCGCAGCCTGCGCGCAGGCGAACCAGCCGGGGATAATCCGTGGCAAGCAGGAACGCTGGAATGGGCGACAACTTCACCCCCCCAGCGCTACAACTTCGAGCCGCTGCCAGCCGTACACAGCCGCCAACCCCTCTGGGATCGTCCGGCAGATCGTGAGGCGCATTTCTTTGAAACGTACCTGGGGCGGCGCGAGACACTTGGCACAACGATGGTCGATGCAAAACCGGAGATGCGCGTGCCGCTGCCTGGCAATAGCCTAGTGCCTCTCTTCACAGCTATAGCGGTTTTCATCATCCTCCTGAGCACGCTTTATAGTCTTACCCTCTTTGTCACCGGCTGTGCCCTCCTCTTTCTCACGCTCACCATCTGGCATTGGCCGACGGCGAAAGAGCGGGATATGGAGTGGGTCAAAGCGGGGCCAGAGGGCGCGCTGCCGGTCAGCACTGTCGCTCGCAGCTTAGGTCTTCACCCACCCTACTTTCATGGAGCGATACTCCTGATTGTCATCGAGGCAGTTGAGTTTACTGTCCTGCTTGTTGCCTACTACTACCTGCGTGCAGGTTCAGGTGTGTGGCCTCCCCCCGGCATCGCAGTGCCCGATCTACGGCTGCCGACCATCGGCCTGATACTTCTGCTCGCCAGCTACGTGCCAAATCACCTGGCTGATAAGGCCATTCAGAAGGGCGACGAAAAGACCATGAGACGCTGCTACGTTATAACGATTATCATGGGGCTGCTCTTTCTGGCTATCCAGTTGGTCTACTACATTAACCTGCCCTATACCTGGCAGATCAACGCCTATACGTCCATCTTTTGGGCGCTCACTGGCCTCCACTTCCTTTTTGTCTTGGCGGATGTGCTGGATACGGTGATTCTCACCATCTGGGCCTATCAGGGATATTTCAATGCCGAACGAAACTCGGCGGAGCATGTCGATGGGTTGGGCTGGTATTTTGGAATTGCCATTTATATCCCCATCTATATCACATTGTTCCTGGTGCCCTACCTGTTGTAGCGAGGGGTGAAATGGCGATTGTAGGAAAGGGGAGATGATGGTCGAACAGCCTGAGCACGCGATGGAAAAGCCTGAGAGCATGATGGCGAAGATGCGCCACAAGCTACAAACCCCCGTTGCGCGCATCATGCTGTATATGATCGGCGGGACGTTCGTCTGGTCGCTCTACCTGATGATCGTCTATCCGCTTGCTTCGCTCACCTGCCAGTGGGGCTGGTTTGGGGCCTCCGCAGCGGGCTCTGGGTTGAAAATCATACAGACGATCACGACCCTGCTTGCACTGGCACTCGTGGCGGCTTTTGCATTCGCGGCCTTCAACGAGTGGCGGCGCACGCGAACCGATACCAACGGCGAGACAGGGCAGACAAAAGCAGCGGTTATCCCGCTGCTGGCTTTTGTCACACTGCTGCTCAATGGCCTGTATCTACTGATTATCGTCGTATCGCTTTTGCCAATTGCGATGCTGCCTGTCTGTGCATAGCGATAACCCCAACAGATTGTTTCACCAAACCGCACTGCACGCTACCACTTTTCGTTTCTGCGCCAGGGAGGTTCAGCCGGATTCCACTTCAAGCTGTAGAGATAGGCACTCATGTCGCGCGCAACCGCATCCGGCACACCCACGTCCGGCATGATCGAACCGGGGTTCATTGCCTGCGGGTCTTGAATCCAGGCAATCAGGTTCTCCGGTGTGTTGGGAAATTCTCCGGCAATTGAGGCCCGCTTCGCCCAGCCCGTGAGCGGTGGGCCAACGGTCGCATCGGCGCGCGTCACGCCAGGAATGGTATGACAGGCGGTGCAGCCATATTCGGTCATGGCTTGCCGCCCCCGATCCATGTCACCACCAGGTATATCGTAGATGGGCTTTGGCTCTGCAAGCCCATTGCAACCGCTTGCCAGCGCGAGACAAGCCAAGAGCGCCAGCAAAACCAGCGTTTGCTTCCAACTCTGTTTGAATGTCTCGCGCTTTATCATAGTTTCCCTTATCTTTGACTATCTCTGACGTGTCGCGGCCAAAACAGGCAAGCGATGCTTCCCTTCATCACTTCAGCGTAGTCAAGTAAGCCAATAATGCCTGCAACTCATCGCCATTCAGGGGCGTTGCCGGCATGGCGCTGCCCGGCTTGATATGCTGCGGATCCATGATCCAGCCGCCCAGGTTGCCAATATTGTTTTCCAACGCGCCGGCAGCGATGGTTTGGCGGCTGGCTAAGTGGGTCAAGTCGGGTCCGGTTTCACCGGCAGCAGGTGTCCCCCGGATGGTATGGCAGTAGATACAGGCAGAACTGAGAAAGACTTGCTGTCCCGCACGCGCCACGTCATCTTCGGGTGCGACCGCGGACCGGCCCTCATTCTCAATCCAGGCTTGATAGCGATCCGGCTCCAGCGCCACCACCATGAACATCATCTGTGCATGCTGTACACCGCAAAACTCGGAACAGATGCCACGATAGACGCCGGGTTCGTCTGCCTGCAACCAGGTTGAATTGGGTTGACCGGGGATGAGATCACGCTTGAAGTGTAGTTGCGGCACCCAAAAGCTGTGGATCACATCATCGGACTCCAGGTGGATACGCACCGACTGGCCGACGGGAACATAGAGTTGATTGGCAGTGGTGATGCCTGCGTCTGGATACTGCACCTCCCACCACCAGCGGTGACCCGTGATGTTGATCGTCACTGTCTCTGGGTTGGGCGGCGCGCTCAAAGCCCCACTTCCGCGCACCGTGGAGAAAAACGTGAATACCAAAATAACAGCAGGCAGGGCAATTCCGCCCAGCCAAATCCATCTGACCCCAACAGTCTCGCGCGGATCAGCAGCGACTTCGCGCGGGGTTCGAAGGTGACGAATCAAAATTGCGATAAGAAGCGCACTAATCAGAAGGACGATGGCTGTTCCGATCCAAAAGAGAAGCTGCCACTCCTGGCTGATAATGCGCGCACCCTCCCCATGTGCATCCAACAGCGAAGGCGTATCGCGTGACGCCGGGGCTTCGATACAACTGGTAAGCAGCGCCATTGCCAAAGCAGGCATGAGCCGCCGCCACCTGGACGCGCCTCGCTCATTCGCCTTGTGATGACTATCGCTTGTCTGCGGAAACAACGTTTCCTCCTTACATGCCGGCAAAGAACTCGCTGATCCGGTACTGAAGATCACCGGCTCGGCCTTGTATGCACCACTGCTATACCGGGTCTACTATACCGCATCCTGCTTCACGCGACATTACTTTTCTGCATCGGACTCCTTAGGCGCTGGCGTTGGTGTGGGCAGCGGACGGGCAGCCGGTAGAACAGGTTGGCCTTCTGCGCCCAGGCGCAAGGCCAACACCACGGGTTCTCGCCCCAGCCCAACCGGCCAGACAATCGTATCCTCAACAACAGCAGGCCAAGCGATGATGCCGCCTGGAGCCTGGTAAGACCAGACAATCGAGCCATCCGCCCGCGACAACGCATAGATCACTCCATCATAGGTAGCGGTAAAAAGCAGATCGTTGACCACCGTAACAGCGCCAAAGTCGATGCTAGGCAGGGGGATGGACCATAGAATTTCACCGTTGTTGATGTCGAGGGCGACGACTTCGCTTGTGCCAAGATCGTACTCAACACGCCCTTCGAGATTGGTGACCGCTTTGTCACCATCGCTGGAGTTAAAGGCAGTAGCGGTATAAGGGGTTGGAAGATTGACAACAGCGGCATAGACCACGCCGTCTGCCGTCGCCGCCGGTGATTCAATCCCCCCCCAGAATCCCGGCGTAACCATCACAACTTCCTCATTGAGCGGCAGTTCCTGCAATTCGTCATTCTCATGCACTCCCACCGGCGTCTCCCAATAGCGTTCGCCCGTTGTTTTGTCAAAGGAATAGACATATCCCATTTTGCCGGTTCCAATCACAACCTCTCGTTCCTGACCTTCGATCTGTGCCGTCGCCAGCATAGGTGAATTCTGAAAATCATAGTTGAACAGATCATGTTCGCGCACTTGGTCATACCAGACCAACTCACCCGTTTGCCCGCTGATGGCGAGCATGGTTTCCGAATAAAGGTTAGGCCCTGGACGGCTGGAGCCATTGGGATAGCCGATCATGCCGGGCATCGGCGCCGGGTTGCCGGTTGACCAGAAGGTCATGCCACTTTCGGTGTCAATGGCCGGTGAAAACCAGATACCGGCCCCGCTGTTCAACTCTGGATTGCCCCAGAAGCCCGGCTCAACGGTTTGAAAGCTCCAGATCATTGTGCCGGTTTCTTGATCGACGCCAAATGCATAGCCACTTGTGCCGGCTTTGTTCAGGTTCATGATCTTGCCGGGGCTCTGATAGTAAGCGCCATTCGTCACCCCGGTATAGACATAGCCGCCATACGCGAGCGGCTGGTTGGCTCCAGTGGGGCCGAACAGCTCCGTCGACCACAACTCACTGCCACTGGCTAGATCAAGGGCGATGAGGTGATTGATACCATCTTGGATGAATAGTTTGCCCCACCCCAATGCGGGGCCATTCGGCCCAAGTACATCCTGACTGTAGAGTTTCTCCCAAATGCGCTCGCCGCTCTGGAGATCGAGCGCAAAGACATTGCTCTGAAGGTCTTGGAAATAGACAATGTGATTGGCAATCAGCGGACTACTCGCCGCTGTTCCCCATTTCGAAGCACCATTCAACTTGAAGGTCCAAGCGACGCCCAACTGTTCCACATTGCCGGCGTTGATCTGGCTGTCGGTTGTGGTGCGCGTGTTTTGATAGTTCTTATGCGCCATCGGCCATTCAACAGCGAATTGTTCGATTTCGGGTGGAATCGCCGCCACAGGCACAACGGTGGGTGGAACTTCAGGAGTGGAGGTGGGCGTCTGGTGGGGTGCAGGCGGGGTTGGCGTGGCGTTGCGCTCATGTCCAATCGGTTCAACACAGCCCATCAAGATCAGCGTTAGCAATCCAACCACGAGACGAATGCGCTGAATTCTGGTGATCATAACTCCGCCCGTTCCTTCTACGGCCTAATATGCCTGCGAGGTGCTGATCAGCGAGGCTTTGTTGCCCCAGGCATTACGAACATAGGAGATCACTTCTGCCCGCTGTTCGCCGGTCAGTTCATCCATATAGGAGGGCATGCTGCTGCGCCCATGCAAGACAATCTCAATCATGGGCGCAGGATCATCAAGCAGGACAATCGGATTTCCGGCGAGTTGCGGGTAGATTTGTGCATAACCCTGGCCGTCTTCTTGATGACAGTGTGAACACTGATTGGTATAAATCTCTTTGCCGGCAGCAAGGACCTTTTCCTCGTCAACGGGCGCGCTACAGGCGGCAAGCAACCAAAGACAGAGCGTTGCACCCATACAAAAGAGAAAGAGGCGACAGATTCGACTTTTCATAAGCAAGCGTCCCTTGCCGCTGAACTCAGCCATATCGTTCCGTTATAGGGAACTACCCACGCAGCCTTTGTGGTAAACCTCGATCTGGGGACGCGAACAGCCCAACAAATGCATGTGGACATACATTTCCCGCCAGAGGGGCTACAGATGTACAGTGAACATAGATTCGTGTGTAGAAAGAGCCTGTGCATCTTCGAAGGATGGCCGCGAGCATGCCAGTTCTGGGGCATAGGCGGCCGATAAGTTCCACTTCTCTAGCTTTCCTGCTAGAGAATAGTCCTCAAATCCGCTTTCGCCAATGTATCGTTGTATAGAAAGTGGACAGTGGCGACTGTACAATTTCGTGATGACAGTTAAGGTGTGGCAAGCAGCAAACGCGCAAGTTTGAGCGGTGATTTTGCGCATCTATAAAACGCTCTCCAAATTGCCAACTGGGAACGCATGTGCTATCCTTTTCGTCATGTCGAACTTATATGTGGCCCTCAATGGCTGGCGCGAGATGCTGGCGCGCATCCTCAAAGAATTTACGGCGCAAGAGAATGTCAGCCCGGAGTGGCTGGTCAATCCGGCTACCAAACGCCGGCTCAAGCTCGACCTGTTCTATCCCGAAGCCAACCTGGCCTTTCGCTTTATTGGCCTCACCGCCAAAGGGCAAGGCCGCCAAAGCGATTGGGAGCTGTTGGAGGAAGAACAGCGCGACCAGACACGCCAGGAACTTTGCCGACAGCGCGGGGTCCAGCTTTTATTGGTTGACCCGTTGGAAGACCCTGTTAAGCAGATGGATCATCTGATTCGACTCTTGAGCCGCGCCAACCGGCTGATGGCGCAGGGCGACCGGCCCGACAAGGAAAAGCTGCTCTGGCAGCCCCGTCTCAGCAGCGCAGTAAGCCAGGCCGAGGAGTTGCGTACACGCGTGGCGCGCAATCCCGAACAGATGTTGGCAAATTTGGCCGAAAGCTGGCGCGATCGGGAATTGGGTGGGCCGGCGATTCCGCCGGAACCGCTGCCGATCCCCGTGGGCGCAGTCGAGGCGCTTCCGCCACTGGAGGTTGGACAGCGCGTGCAGCATGTTAAATTTGGCGCGGGTGTCATCACCGCTCTCAATGGCGGCGGCGTAGAGGCAACCATCAATATCCTGTTTGATGCCGACCAAGAGCGCACCTTCTTGCTGGCGCTGGTGGCCGATAAATTGAGCGTTGAAGCGTAGGGATAGCGCCCTGTGTTCCTCCGTCTGTGGCTACGCCGATTGGCAGATTGGCTAATTGACCGGATGGCACACAAAAAGCAACGCGCACCCTTTCAGGTGCGCGCTTTATAACCCTCTACATTTTCTTACTTCTTACGGTTACTTCTCACGCATACTTCGCAATCTCAGTTCTCATAGGGCTCATTGACAAAGCCACCTCCTGCCCCATAGGGTACGGCGGCATCTCCCTGCCCTTCTCGATGCATTTGTAGCAGCAGTGCGGCTGTCAACCGCGTATTTTCCTCCACAGCCAATTGCAGATGAATACTCTCACCACTCACATAGAGAACAAGAAAATAGATCAGGCCAAGAATCAAAATAAAGAGGCCGGCAAGAATTCCACCACCAGAACCGATTAGACCAGCGCTATTCCCCAATGCCGGGGTCAGGGTATCGACCAGGCTGCCCCCTGCCACCGCTGCACCAATCGCCGCCAAGATACTCAGCACCAAGACAATCCAGGCGATGACTTTCAACAAGGTACCAAAAAAACGTAGGACCCCAAACCGCTTTGGAACCGTCATACTCCCCCTCCTGTATGAGTCGAGCAGTAATGAATTATAGTAAGATAAAAAAAGCAGGTACACTGCGGAATTGGTGTCAGGAATAAATCCTGTAACATTGTATATCATTCCGTCAATGTTGACTAGACGGCAAATTTCCGCTGCAAAGTTCCGCCGAAAATCCAATAACGTTATAGAGGAGTTCCCATGTTTCGCTTCGCAGAGCAAGTTGCCATTGTCACAGGGGCAGCCAACGGCATTGGCGCTGCCACCGCGCTTCGTTTGGCCCAGGAAGGGGCAGCAGTTGTCGTTGCCGATCAGGATTTATCAATGGCAGAAGCAACAGCCGCGGCCATTCGAGAGGCAGGTGGCAAGGCAACCGCCGTTGCCGTTGATGTCACAAAGCGCGCCCAAGTGGAAGCCATGCTCGCCGCGGCCATCGCGGCCTATGACCATGTGGATGTACTCGCCAACATTGCGGGGATTGCACACGATGAGCATTTTCTGGAGATCACCGACGAATGGTGGGATCGCACCCTGGCGGTGAACCTCACCGGTGTCTTTTACTGCTCGCAAATCGTTGCGCGCCACATGGTCGCGCGCGGCATTGAGGGCCGGATTGTCAACATGGCTTCTACCAATGGGCTTGTGGGTGAGGAGTTGCTGGCGCACTACAATGCATCGAAATTTGGCGTAGTAGGGCTGACGATGACGATGGCGATTGACCTGGCTCCCCACAACATCCGCGTCAACAGCGTCTGTCCAGGGCTGATTGCCACCCGCCTCACCAAAGAGGCCAGAGATAACCCCGAATGGGTCAAGAGCTATATGCCCAAGATCCCGCTGAAGCGTTTCGGCGCGCCGGAGGAAGTCGCGTCTGCTGTGGCCTATCTGGCCTCCACCGATTCCGGTTTTATTACGGGGCATCAATTGGTGATTGATGGCGGGCAGTTGACTTTTTAGGGCTGTACACGCCTGTGGGAGCCATCCCCCGCTCCTTACAGGTTATGGGTGCAGGTTAGGGGTAATCCTCTGTGTCGGGTGGTCGAATCGGAAGAGCAGGACGTCACATGGGGCGCGTCACCTGTCAGAGCCTGCCGGTTTCATCGTAGCGGCAGCAAATTGTTTCCGCTCTCCTCATCAAAGAAGTGAATTTTCCCCAACGTCAATCCCACTTGCACCTGGTCATTTTCTTTGGGTGCATTCTCCGGGTTCACACGCGCCAGGAGCATATCGCGCCCCAAGACCACGTTCACGTACACATCCGACCCCAGCGGCTCGACCAAATCCACTGTCCCTTGTGCAACCCCCAACTTTTCGTGGGCAGAAGGAGCGGTTGTCACATCTTCCGGGCGAATCCCACAAGTGACCTTCGTCTGCCCCATCCCCAACCTGGGGTTTGCCAGCAGGCGTGCCCGCAGATCGGGTGCAAGTGCATAGCTGCCAAAGCCGGTCTGCAAGGATAGCTCGCCATCCATCGTGGTCAATGTGCCATCGAACAAATTCATGGGCGGGCTGCCAATGAAGCGCGCCACAAATTGGTTGGCGGGCGCATTGTAGATCGTCACCGGGTCGCCCACTTGCAGCACATCGCCGCCGCGCATCACGACAATGCGGTCGCCCATTGTCATCGCCTCAACCTGATCATGCGTCACATAGACCGTCGTAATCTGCAATTGGCGCTGGAGACGGATAATCTCGCGGCGCATTTGGATGCGCAGTTGGGCGTCCAGGTTGCTCAACGGCTCATCCATCAAAAAGAGACGCGGCTGGCGTATGATCGCCCGGCCCAGCGCCACGCGCTGCCGTTCGCCACCCGACAACTGGCGAATCTTGCGCGCCAACAGCGGTTCAATCCCCAACAGTTTCGCCGTCTCTTGCACCCGCGTCTTGATCTCCGCGCTGGGGATACGCCGCAGTTGCAGCGGATAGGCGATATTGTCATAGACATTTTTGTGGGGGTAGAGTGCATAATTCTGAAAGACCATCGCAATATCACGATGGCGCGGCTCCACCCGGTTCACAACTTCGCCGTCAATCAGAATCTCGCCCGCGGAGACTGTCTCCAGACCGGCGATCATGCGCAGTGTCGTCGTCTTGCCACAGCCCGACGGCCCCACGATCACCAGGAATTCCCCCTCGCGCACCTCCAGGTTGATGGCATTCACGGCCCTGCCATCCCCATAAAACTTGGTCAAATTGCGACAAACAACGATAGCCATACGGTGACTCAATCTCCTATCCGCACCCAATCAGCAGCGGGGCCTACTTCTCGCCCAGCGCCACCATGCCGCGGGTCAGTTGTTTCTGGATGAGCATAAAGAGGACAACCACGACAATCGTGGTCAGGAACGACGCGGCCATCAACTGGTGCCACTGCACCTGGAAGCGGGTCACAAACTTAAAGAGGCCAATCGTAAGGGGCAATTTATCCTGGCTGCGCAAGAAGGTCAGCGCAAAAAGGAACTCGTTCCAGCCATTGACAAAGCCGAAGATTGCCACCGCTACCAGCCCGGGCCATGACAAGGGCAAGACCATCCGCAACATGGCCCCCACGCGCGAATTGCCATCCATCATCGCGGCCTCCTCAATCTCTTTGGGGATGGTGGCAAAATAGCCGGTCAAGAGCCAGATGATAAAGGAGAGGCTAAAGACCGCCGAGAGCAGCACAATGGTCAGGAGGTTGTCAAGCATGTTGAGCGCGGCCACCATGCGAAACAGCCCCATAATCAGCACGATGTCTGGAAACATTTGGATGCCCAGCAGCGACAGCATGTAGAAATGCTTGCCACGAAAGCGAAAACGCGCCAGTGCATAGGCTGCCGGAATCCCCAACACCAGTGCAACAGTCGTTGAGCCAAAGCCGATGATCAGACTATTGCGGAAATAGTCTGCCAATGGGGCCACAGACCAAATATCAATGTAATTCTGGATAGTTGGCTCACGCGGCATAAACGTAGGTGGCGGGAAGTAGACCTCCTGGCTAGTCTTAAAGGAGGTCGAGATCATCACAATCAAGGGGAAGATGCTGAGAAAGATGAGCGGGAGCAGAAAGAAGATGATCCCAAACCATTTGGTCGTGCGTACGAAGGTCATGCTTCCTCCGACAAACGGGTGTAGAGGATGCTAAATATGGTCAAGATGACAAAGAGACTCACTGCCAGCGCATAGCCTGCGCCAAATTGCAGATTCTCAAAGGCCATCTTATAGAGATAGGTGACCGCAATATCAGTGCGATAGACCGGATCGCCCTGGGTCAGAATCCAGATCACACCAAAGGAACGGAACGCCCAAATCACCGAAAGCAGTGTCACCACAAAGAGGACATTGCGCATCTGTGGCAGCGTCATGTCTAGGAACTCACGCCACGCGCTCGCCCCATCCATCTTGGCCGCGTCATAGATCGTGGGGGGGATGGCTTGGAAACCAGCCAGAAAGGTGATTGCCATAAAGGGGATGGATGTCCAAACCTCCACAAACATCGCCGCGCCAAAGGCTAGGGTCGGATCGCCCAGCCAGACAATATATTCCTTGATCAACCCCACCTCGCTCAGAAAATAGTTGAGCGACCCCATCTGCCCGTTGAAGATCCAGCGCCAAGTGATGGTCGATACGGCAAAGGGCATGGCCCACGGAATGAGGATCAACGCCTTTGCCAGCGTCTGTCCTGGGAAACTGGTATTGAGGATCATTGCCAGCGGAAAGGCGATAATGACGGTTAGCGTCACTGTACCCAGGGCATAGATCACCGTTTGGCGCAGGATCATGGGCAGCCTGCGATCATCCAGCAGCGCGGTAAAATTGTTTAGCGTGCCAAATTGGGTCGCGCGACCGAGCGTATCGACTGTGGAGAAGGAGGCGACAAACATATTAACGATTGGATAGAGCAGGAAGATGGCAAAGGCCAGCGTGCTGGGGATGAGGAGAATATAGGCCAGCCGGTTCTCGGCCCAATTATCGCGCCATTGCTCCCACCAGCCCGGTAAGGTGGTCTTCTCAATGGGAACAGAAATACTCTGGTTTGCCACAACAGGGACCTTTCCGCAACAAAGAGATAGAGAGAATTTCTCGCCCAGAGACGCAGAGGCCCAGAGAAAGCAAATATCTTTAACTCAAGTTGCTGCCTAGCACGTTCGCATACCTTGTCATTGCGTAGGAATCTCTCTGTCGCCGTGCCTTTCCAGAGAGATTCCTACGCGCCCAGTGGGTTCCCGACAGATTGACCTTTCTGCTGGCAGTGAAAAGAGCAAGGTAGCAACTTGGGTTATCATTATCTCATTCTCTGGGCCTCTGTGTATCTCGAGTTACTTTACCTACGACCTACGCCACGCCGTGGCGTTCATCTATAATCTGTGCCGCTTCTATCAGAGCTTCTTCGACGGACATTTCGCCCAGCCAGATCTTGGTCATTGCATCATCGAGCGTCGTCGAATCCGCCTCACCTGTGGCGGGCCAGGGAGTCTCAAAGACGTTATGCGCGGTTGCCACTTCCTTCACATAGAACTCATTGAAGGGTGTGATGGGGCTGTTGGGGTCAAGGTAGCGTGGGTCTGCGCCCACATCGGTACGCTCTGGGATGACACCGCGCTGCAACGCCCACTTGAGACGGTTCTCAAAGTTGAACATGAACTCTAGGACCGTACCCGCTGCCTCCTTGTTTTTCGACTGTTCCGCCATCATCACACAGTCCGGCCAGAAGACATTGGCATGTTCCAGGCTGGCGTCAGAAACGGGCAGTTGAGCCAAATCAAATTGCAGGTCGGGCGCATCGTTGTTGATGATGGTTGGGAACCATGAACCTGTTTCCAGAATCCCGCATTGCCCGGCCAGGAAAAGCGGCTGCAAATCAGCGTCACGATTGGCGCTGGCGGGTGAAGGCTGCGCCACGTCATCAGTCAAGACCAAGTCGGCCAAGAACTGCACAGCGGCAATCCCTTCGGGGTCGGCGATACGCGATTTGCCATCTTCCGTCCAGCGGCTCAAGTTATTCCCAGCGCCAATCGCGCCGATCCACGCGTACCACCAACAGTCGCCCTTTTCCAGCCCGATGCCATAGACCGACGGTGGGTTGTGCAGCGCTTTCGCCGCCTCGCGCACATCGGCCCAAGTCTCAGGTGCGGACAGTCCAGCTTCTTCAAAGAGATCTTTGCGGAAGTACAGCCCGCGCGGGTCAAGGAAGTAGGGCATGCCATAGAGTGTGCCCCCCACCGTCATCGCTTGGATACCCGACGGCCAGAACTTATCAAGCAGATCGGCAGGCAGCAGGTCGGTGAGGGCGGCGATTGTGCCCGCCGACTGGAACTCTAGCAGCCAGCCACCACCACCGTTGAAAATATCGGGCGCTTGCCCGGCGCTGATCTGCGTCAAAAGCAAATTGTGCCCATTCGGCCAGCCGACGATCTCCACCTGCCCCTCAATCTCTCCCTGGCTGGCGTTGAACTCATCAAACAGCGCCTGCGTATCAGCCTGCATACGGCTGTCATAATCCATACCGATATAGCGTATTGCCACTTTCTCCCCCGAAGGGGCCGCCGCTTCACCACCGGCACTTGTCGCTGGCGCGGCTGTGGGCGCACAAGCGGCCAAAATGAGCGGCGCGGCTGTGGCAGTTGCCATCTGTAAGAAAGTACGTCGTGACAGCTTGGATTGTTGAACTTGCATGGTATTTCTCCTCACTCCTGGCGAATAACGTGGAATTGGAAGAACCTACACTTGAAGAACCAACAAGTAGTGAATCGCGGAAATGGATGGATCACCGAAGTCATACCGAAGCCGTACCGAAATCAGGTCGGAAGTTGACGAACATAACCGGGTATGCACAAACAAAAAGCGGAAATCTACGAAGCAAAAAGCAGATACTCGCCATGCTGCCAAGCTAGGACAGCCAGGATAGAAGAGTGGCGAGCCGGTATCCTGCCGAGGAAGGAGCAGGATACCCCCATTTATTTTATTATGAATCCATCACCATCAGCCTGTCAAAGCGCGTTTTATGGCATTGAATGGCATTAGGGGTGTCAATTCTCACTCGTCAATGCTCATTCATCAGTGCTCATGCAATCGACCAATCCCCCCCATACAACACCATCCGCAATTTGCGAGCCACAGCCTGTGATGCAAGATTATCCCACGATGTGCTATACATGGGCATGGTTCCCTGGCGGCGTACCGCCTCTGCCCACAGGGCTACGGCGGCTGTCGCATGGCCTTTGCCCCGAAAGGCAGGGAGTGTTTCGAGACCGGCCTCTGTCGCTTGCAAGGGGCGACGCGAGCAGAAACAGACCGAAACGGCCCGATCCTGATCGATGGCGGCGGCAACCGGCCCGGCCTCTTGGTCCTGCGTCAGGGGGAGTATCCACGGAAAGGTGTCCTGTACAAGTTCGGCGTTTGCCTCGGAGATGATCACGGCATGGGCTGGCACAGGATTGCCGTCAGGAATCCAATAGGCTGGCCCGCGGTATTCCTTCTGCGCCGGAAGCGCTCTATGTTCGTCCAGCACAGCCTTGATTGCGGCCTCATTCTGTGGCGGGCTGGCAAGGTCAACGGCAAGTGGCTCTGACTGGCATAGCTCGTCGAGTTTTTCAATGGTGGTGGCGGGTAGATCATAGCGAAAACGCCAGAGATTCTTGTGGAGCGTTCGCCCCATATAAAAGAGGGGTGCGGGTGGATCGCTCGCTTCGTTGACGCAGCGCAGCCGCCCATCCGAGTCAGAGCAAAAGAGCGTGTTGATATGAAGTTCCATCAGGTGAGATGCAGAGAACGGAAGTGCAGCCGTCATGTTCTGTTCCTTTCACATAGCAGTCGATACAGTACCCAAACCCATAGTAGGTTCGCCAACTCCATACCGAATCAGGTAGAATAGACAAACCATTCGAATCGTGAACTATCACACTATACCCCAAGCTCATGTCCCCAGCGGGTATTGCCCACAGGGAGGAACCTTTTGGCACGCGAGGCAATTCAAGAGTTTGCCCAACGGATTCGGCAAAATGTCGAACAGGTCATCGTTGGCAAGCGCGACGTAATCGATACGCTGATCATCGCCTTACTATGTGAAGGCCATGTCTTGCTCGAAGATGTGCCGGGCGTCGGCAAGACGATGCTGGCCCGCGCCTTGGCGTTGAGTCTCGATGCAGACTTCCGCCGCCTGCAATGCACACCGGACTTGCTCCCTAGCGACATCACCGGCGTTAGTATCTTTAACCAGGAGACGCGGCAATTTCAATTTATTCCTGGACCTGCCTTCACCAACATCCTTTTGGCCGACGAGATCAACCGCGCCACCCCACGCGCCCAGGCTGCGCTTTTGGAATGTATGGGCGAACGCCAAGTCACCGTCGATGGCATGACGCGCGTGCTGCCGCGCCCCTTCCTGGTGCTGGCAACACAAAACCCGGTCGAGTATGAAGGAACCTTTCCGCTGCCCGAAGCGCAGTTGGATCGCTTCCTCTTTAAGACGACGCTTGGCTATCTTTCCGCCGACGAAGAGAGCCGTATGCTGCTCAACCTGGGACAGCACCACCCCATCGAGACGCTGACCAGTGTAGCCTCTGCCGCCGACATTCCGAACTTGGCTGAAGATGTCTGGACGGTGCGTATGGATGACAGCCTGCGTGAGTACATCATCACGCTGGTGCAGGCCACACGCAAGCACCCCGATCTCGCCATTGGAGCCAGCCCGCGCGGCGCTTTGGCGCTCTACCGCGGTTCGCAGGCGCGTGCGGCCATTTTGGGGCGCGATTATGTGCTACCCGACGATATTCAGGCGCTCATCCCGCTGGCGCTGCCCCACCGCTGTATCGTCAACCCAGAGAGCGCGCTGCGCGGGCGCACAGCGCAACGCATCGTCGCCGATATCCTGGAGCAGACCGTACTAGACCTGGGTCAAGTTTAACCCGTCTCATGCACAATCTCTTTTGGGCAGTCCTGATTCTCTTTCTCATTGCATCGCTGCTGCGGCTCGATTGGGTCTATTACCTGGTCTATGTCGTGGGTGGCGTCTGGGTCGTCTCACATTGGGGCGTGCGCCGCAGCTTTCGCAAGCTGGATTTGCGCCGCGAGATGCTGCACCAGGCTTTCTTGGGCGAGAAGATTCCTGTGCGCCTGCGTCTCACCAACCGCGCCTGGCTGCCCATGCCCTGGCTCTTGGTCGAAGATCGCGTGCCCCTGGATTTGAAGGAGACAGACAGCTATCGTTCGGTGTTGAGCGTGGGCAGCCAGGCCCAACTCACGCACAGCTATATGCTCTATGCAAAAAAACGAGGCTACTATGCTGTGGGGCCGTTGACGCTCACGACAGGTGATCTCTTTGGCTTTGCCGAAGCCACTTGGCAAGAGGAAGCCCCGGTCAACGTCACCGTCTATCCCGAAGTGCTGCCGCTCTACAAATTAGGCTTGCCCAGCCGCTCCCCTTTTGGTGTGCTGGCTGCGCGCCAGCGCATCTTTGAAGACCCCAACCGCATGGCTGGCGTGCGCTCCTATGCGAGCGGCGACAGCATGCGGCGTATCCACTGGAAGGCGAGCGCACACGCCGACAGCCTCCTCGTCAAGAAGTTTCAACCGGCCATTGCCCTCAACGTCACCGTTGTTCTGGATTTGAATCGCGAGGCCTACCCGCTCAATGGTGCGATTGGGGCCAGCGAATGGGCCATCGTCGCCGCCGCGTCGGTGGCCTCCTATGTGGTGGGGCAGCGGCAGCCCATCGGCTTGATCAGCAACGGGCTGGACTCTGTGACCAACCAAGTGACCCAAGCGATCCCCATGCGCCAGGGGCAAGGACAACTGATCTCCATCCTGACCGCGCTGGCGCGTATCCAACTGCACGAATTTGGGCAGAAATTGAGTGAATGGCTGCCGCGGCGTATTGCCGACCTGGAATGGGGAGCCACGTTGGTCGTCGTTGCGCCCGAAATTGACGACAAGACACTCTGGACGCTGCACGAAGCCTATCGCCGCGGCTCGAATGTGGTCGGGCTGGTGGTCACGCCGCAGCCGAACTTCGACCGGATGCGCGCCCAGGGTGAAAAGCTGGGTGTCCACCTCCACCGCACTGTCTGGGAAAAAGATTTGCACGCGGTGTAATAGAAACCATCGCCCCTCTACCCACTCCTATATCCATGTTTGAATCCGGCGCTCCTATCCTGATAGCTGGTTGTCCTGTTCCCTTTTGACTATCCTCTCTATCACCCTTCTACTACTCTGATTGAGATGAAGGGTTCTGCATAGTGAAAAGATACAAGGCAATGAGATGGCCGCGGCAACCAAAGAGACAACCCACCCTGCAACAAATGGCTCCCTAGCGGAGTTGGTGCAAAAGAGATCACCGGTCGAAATGGCAAAGGTAGCAGGGTTGCGCTATGTCTCCGACCAGCAGCCAGGCTATCACCGGCGGCGGCGCGGGCGCGGCTTCTCCTATGTTGATTGGACAGGCAAAACTGTGCAGGACGCTAAGGTGCGCGAGCGCTTTGAGCAGTTGGTGATCCCACCAGCCTGGCAGGAGGTCTGGATCTGTCGCTATGAGAATGGACACATTCAGGCAGTGGGGCGTGACGACGCGGGCCGTAAGCAGTATATCTATCACCCGGCCTGGGCTGCGGTGCGCGCTCAGGTCAAATACTCCAAGCTCCTTGCTTTTGGCGAAGCACTGCCCGACCTGCGCCAGCGGGTGGCCGCCGATCTGCGCCAACACAAGCTGACACGCACCAAAGTGACGGCGTTGGTCATCACCCTGATGGAGCAGACCTTGATCCGCATCGGCAACGACGAATATGCACGCAACAATGATTCCTATGGGCTCACCACGCTCCAGGATGATCATGTCTCCTTTGACCATAACACCGTGACCTTTGAGTTCCGCGGCAAGAGTGGCAAGGAGCATGAGATCGCCTTGCACGACCGGCGGCTGGCGCAGTTGGTCAAAACGTGTCAAGAACTGCCAGGGCAGCGGCTCTTTCAATACTATGATGAAGATGGCGAGTTGGTGGCGCTGACTTCGACCGATGTCAACACTTATTTGCGCGAGGTGACCGGCTTCGACTTCACAGCCAAAGATTTTCGCACCTGGGGCGGCACTCTCTTGACGGCGCGCCTGCTGCATGCCTGTGGCCCGGCCCGCAACAAGACGGAGATGAAGAAACAGATGGTGGCAACGGTCAAGCAAGTCGCCGAAGCGTTGGGCAATACGCCTGCGATCTGTCGCCAATCCTATATTCACCCGGCGATCTTTGCTGCCTATGAGCAAAACCAGTTGCCCGATTTTTATGGTCACAGCGAGGAGGAGTGCAAAGAGTTGCAGCGTGATTTCGATGAGCTTGCGGTGTTGGGCTTGCTACAAAACAGCAGTGATTGAGTAGATAGTAATGTTGGCGAAAACCCTCCCGCGCCCAAAGGGCTCCCGTTCTGAGCTTCCGGGAGGGTAGTAGGATGAATTGTTGCGCAATCTGCCATCTTAGGGCAAGCTAAAGAGTGTGCCATCGCATAGACTGGCTTTACCCATAACGAGTGGATTGTATCGTGGCTGAAAACAGACTCCCACTGACAACGGATACCCCTGTTCTCGATGTTGCCGATCGCGCGCTCAGCGACGCCGATTTGAACGATAATTCGTGGACGCAATCGATCTTGCGCCCGGCCTTGATTGCCGTTGCCTCGGTCTGTCTCGTCCTGGCAATGTTGGCCTTTATCCGCCGCTTGATGCCATCGCTGCCGCTGGTCTATACCGAACTGCTGGCAATCATCGGCGCGCTCGCCTCGATTACCGGCAGCATTACAACCACTTGGCTGGCACAGCCGGGCCAACGCAGCAAACGCGCCGCGGGCTATCGCTTTGCCGAAATCGTGCTCATCCTGGGCGCTACGCGCATCGCCACTTGGCTGACCACCGACAGCTTTCCCGGTTTTGAGCAGATCTTGCTCAAGCCTGTGGACAGCTTTTTGGATGGCTATTTTCTGGTGGGCGCGCTGGTCGTGCTGTTGGCGTGGATCATGTCCACAGCCATGACCGAGGATCTGTTGGCGATGGCGCTCCAGCCGGATGACCTCTATATCGTGCGCGGCGTCGGCGACCGCTGGCAAGACACGGCGCGGCCTGTCTATACGGATCGCCCTGCCATTCTGCGCCGCTTTGTGGGGCGTTGGGTCGTCGGCGGCATTCTGCTCGTCATCTTTGCCGCAGGGTCGCGCTATGACCTGCCGGAGAGCGGCTTTCTCGGCGTCGTCCGCCAAAACATTGATCCCACAGTGATCGCGGCCATCATTGTCTATTTCCTGGTGGGGCTGGTGCTGATCAGTCAGGGGCAGTTGGCGCTGCTGCGCTCGCGCTGGATTCTGCAAAAGACGCCCAGCGCACCGGCTGTTCTGCAAAACTGGCCGGTTTATGCCTTGATGATTATCGTCCTGATCGGCATCGTCGCGGCCTTGCTACCTCTGGGCGGCACTTTCTATTTGGCGCAGATTCTATCGGCAATCCTGGCGGGCATCTACTTTTTCCTCTTTGGCGTCTTTCGCTTTTTCTTGACCCTTTTTCTCATGCTGCTCTCCTGGCTCACGGGGGAACCTGTCGAAGAAGCACCGCCGCCACCGCCTGAACCAATGGCAACGCCCGCGCTGGAAGCGCCGCCGCAAAGCGCAGACCTGCTGCCCCCGTGGGCGGGTGGTCTTTTCTTCTGGGCGTTTGCGGCGATTCTCCTGGGCTATGCGGCCTATATCTATTTCAGCGGCAAAGGATCGGATTTTGCCTGGGCGCGGCGTATTTGGGCAATGCTGCGCGCGCGCTGGCTGATGCTCTTTGGGGCCTACCAGTCATGGCAGGCGGCCCGCGTGCGCGCCCAGGCAGAGCGCGCCGCCGAAGCGTTGCAGCGCGGGGGCCGCGGGATGCCCGGCTGGCTGGGGTTACGCGGGCTGGATGCGGATCGGCAGGTGCGTTACTACTATCTTGCACTGCTCCACCGCGCCGAAGAAGCAGGGCTGCCGCGCAAGGAAGCAGAGACGCCTCTGCACTATGCGCCCCGCTTGGCAGAGCAGTTGGACGCGGATGATGCCAACCGCGCAGCCATTACCGATCTCACCGATGCGTTTGTGCAAGTGCGCTATGCGGGCGACCATGTGGCCCCAGATCGCTTAACGCAGATCAAACAGGTGTGGCGTCAACTGAAAAAGAGATTGCAATTGTAACGATTTGCACATTATGTTAAAAACCTTTCCTTGACGCACCCCTAGCGTGCTGTTATAATCGCTCTGGGATAATCGAATATCTTGACCGTTGTGCATAAGCACTTGCCGAATCCCGATGCATACGGCCCTAATTCATTCACGTTAAATCTTTCGGAGTGACGTTACGATGCCAGACGCGGAACAATTCGATGTCGAGATGGGCGGCGTCCATGAGCCAGAGAACACATCAGAGGCGACTGATCTAGAACTGTTTGAGCAATATCTCGAACAGGACTTGGATTTGGATTTGCCTGGTCGTGGCGATCTGCGCGAGGGGGTGATTGTCGAGATCAGGCCTTCGGAATTGCTGGTCAACGTCGGCAGTAAGCGCGATGGTGTCGTACCGCAATCTGATTTGTCGCGGCTTGATCCCGAGTTCGTCAAGAATCTGCATGAAGGACAGACAGTCGATGTGGTCATCAGCAAGCAGCCTGATGACGATGGCATCTTTGTCCTGAGCATGGCAGATGCCCTGCAACAGCGCGACTGGGTGCGCGCCCAGGAGTACATGGACAGCGGCGAGATCACCACGCATAAGGTCGTCGGCTATAACAAGGGCGGGTTGACGGTTGAATTCAATCACCTGCGCGGCTTTGTGCCTGCTTCACACATTGTCGATATGCCGCGCAACCTTTCCGAAGACCAACGCCGCATTGAGTTGGAAAATCGGATCGGCCAAAGCATGCGCCTCAAGGTAATTGAGGTTGAGCGGCGACGCCGGCGTTTGGTCATGTCCGAGTCGCTGGCTGAACGCGAATATCAAGCGTCGCGCCGCGAGGAACTCTTTAAGACCCTCCATGTCGGCGATATCATCACCGGCGAAGTACGCAGCCTGCGTCCCTTTGGTGCCTTTGTCGATATTGGCGGGGCGGACGGGCTGCTGCATGTGAGCGAAATCGGCTGGTCAAACATCAACCACCCGCGCGAGGCCCTGGAAGTGGGTCAAACGATTGATGTGCAGGTGATTCGCATTGAACCAGACAACCAGCGTATCGCCTTGAGCCGCAAACGGCTCTTGGCAAACCCGTGGGACTCTGTAGAAGAACGCTACCATCCTGGCGACGTGATCACCACGACCATCACCCGCATTGTCGACTTTGGCGCTTTTGCTGAATTAGAACCGGGGATTGAAGGGCTGATCCATATTAGTGAGATCGCTGATATTGCCGTCGCCGAACCACTCAAAACCATTCGCGTTGGTGACGAAGTACAGGCAAAGGTGCTGCGTGTTGACCGCAAGCGCCAGCGCGTGGGTCTAAGCTTGCGCCAGGCAGAAGGCTATTCCAGCAGTGCCGCGCGTGCGGATGATGGCGATGACGATGACACCGGTGCTGATGAGGAGGAAGTCGCCGGCGATGCGCCGATGGGCGCGTCGGATCGTGCGCCTCTAGCGGACAGCGCGGATGATGCGGAGAGTGTAAACAACGCCGTAAACGTAGATGATCCGGGCGCTGACAGCGCGGATGATGTTGAAGTTGACGACGACGATGATGACGATGACGACTAGAAGCAACTGACCCGTAGCAGAGCAGGCTTCTTTAGAAATCGTTAGAGTTATTTACAGTCTTCTCCACAATTTTTTGACGCCTCATCACAGATACAGTATACTTCGTAAGGTTGAAGGTACTGTATCTGTGATGTTTGTTCGCTTTGAGAGGGGGTGATCTAATGAGCGTAGAACTACGACCCGGCGAAAGCCAGGAGAGTATTCTAAAGCGATTCCGCAAGGCTGTGGCAGAGGCCCGTATCCTGCCGATTGTCCGCCAAAAGCGGTGGTTCACATCCAAAAGCGAAATCAAGCGCATTAAGCGCCAGAAGGCCATTCGCAAATCACAACGCCTCCCCAAGCGCGCTGTGTAGGTTTTATTTTGGATAGTCCAGTCAACCACCGGCAGAGATGGCGTAAAGATTCTTTGCCGGTGGTGTTTTCTATATACAGCAAATTCAGAACGGAGTTACATGTCTTCTGAAGAAACAATTACTCTAGAGGGAAAGATTGTCGACACCCTGCCCAACGCCATGTTCCGCGTCGAACTTGAGAATGGGCATACCGTCTTGGCATATCTCTCCGGCAAGATGCGGAAGTATTACATCCGCGTGCTGCTGGGCGACAAGGTTAAAGTCGAGATGAGTCCCTATGACTTGACTCGCGGTCGTATTACCTATCGCTTCCGCAATTAGACACGATCAGACTGATGAGCGACGGTGAACCCGTGGGTTCACCTGAATTCCATAAAAATAGCAGGGTCGCTTGACCCTGCCATTATCGGAGTAGCCCAACGCACAGTTGTTCACAGGCGGATGGGCTTTTTCCGTTTAATTTGCTATTGCGCACACGCCCAGGGCTACAAGCGACGTGCAAGTTAGCCTTTGGGTTGTGCGGCGGATGGTTCCTGGTAGATCGCAATGGCGCGCTGCGCCACCTCTTGCTCGGCAAGATAGGTGAGCATCTCAACCGCCTCGGAGAGAGGAACCCAAATCGGCTGAAACTGTTTGGCGTCTTTGGGCGAGCGCGGTTCTTGTCCGTCGCCCAGTTTACGCATCAAATAGAAATGCTCGGTGCGGCGGTAGTGCTGATCCTCGTAATCGAATTCAACCAGCCGTTCACCCAAATCCGCCACGATGGCTAACTCGAAATAGCCTGTTTCTTCAATGGTTTCGCGTAAGGCGGTTTCGATGTGGGTTTCGCCGGGGTCTACGTGTCCTTTGGGCAAACGAACTTCTCCACGCTTAGGACGATCCAGGAGCAGCATTTGGTCATCATGAATGACCACGCCGCCCGCAGCCACGTATTCGACAAAGTCCATAGGTACGGCTGTCTCCCAAAGCTAAAATCAGAGATAAAAACAGAGGCAAAATCAGGGGTAAAATGGAAGGCGCTAGCTCGCTACGCTCACAAAAAGCGTATCGGCTAGTTCGCTCCCCAGGATTTGTGTGGGGTTTGCCTGGGACTCGCCATTGGTTGAACCGTTGGTCAGGTTGAGCAATTCCAACGTGACCGGCCCGTTAAAGGGGGCCAGTTCCACCAGGCGCACTTCTCGGCCCGGCATTAATTTCAACTGCGATAGATAGCGCAGGATGCTGGGTTCCTTAGAACCTACGCGCTGCAGCACACCCCGTTGCCCCGGCTCCAATGCCGTTACTGCCGTGAGCGGCTCATCGGGCAGCGTCCCATCCTTGAGCGGGATGAGGTCGCCGTGGGGACAGCGGGTCGGATAGTTGCAGAGGCGATCCATGCGGTCTTCAAAAGCGGCGCTTACGGAATGTTCCAGCCGGTGCGCTTCGACATCCACCTGATCCCAGGTAAAGCCCATCACCTCGACCAGAAAAACTTCCAAGAGACGATGGCGGCGGATCAACTGGAGCGCGGCAAGCCTGCCTTGTTCAGTCAG
Source organism: Caldilineaceae bacterium (assembly GCA_020846635.1). Taxonomy (GTDB): domain Bacteria; phylum Chloroflexota; class Anaerolineae; order Caldilineales; family Caldilineaceae; genus QEUY01. The sequence goes on along the minus strand of JADLDO010000028.1, from coordinate 518,268 downwards.
GGTGATGCCGTCCGGGGCCGAACGGTCAACAAAGCCGGAATCCTGCAACCGCTTGAGCATGCTGCTGGCAGCCGGTGGCGATACGCACATCACTTCCGCCAATGCGCTTGTCGTCACGCGATCATAGGCTTGAGCAAGCTTGTAGATCGCCGCTAGATACTCCAGCATCCCATCGGTTGTAAGGCCACAAAATGTTTGCATAGTGAATTTTTATAACGTTTCTGAGAAAAATGTAGAGGAATTATAGGGTGAATTCTTTCGCCTGTCAATTTGGAGATAAGTTATTGTTCATCTACTCCTTCTATCTATTGGAGCAATTTCTGTTTAAGCGAATTCTATTTAAGCAAGGGGGCGCTTTCACAATTCAGGCAGCATCCGCCTAATCCCAGAGAGGCGCAGGAGTAAAAACCGCTGGAAATTGGGCTTCGATTGTGGTATAATTATTCTATTATGGGTTGCCTGTCGTCGGTCCCGTGGCACGAAAGTTGCTGCATTTCGTCATTACACCTGCCCAACTTTGTTAAGAATACCGGCAAACCCAGGGCTGCGCTGTTGCGACAAGCTCGTTTTTTCGATCTCTGTTTGCATAGCATTAGCATATTGCTAGAAGAACGCTGGTTGGGAATCTTTTCTACTATAGAAAACGTAGTATAGGTGTAATCTCTCTTCATTACCGGAGTAGAGACGAGATTACCGGAGTGGAAACGAGTTTCGGCAACAGCCATACGAGGGTATATAGATACGGACTAAATGATGAGATTCGACAGATTTACGGAGAAGGCCCAAGAAGCCGCCATGCGGGCCTATGAGATTCTCCAACGCTACAAGCATACACAGGTGGATACTGAGCATGTCTTTTTGGCACTGGTGGAACAAAGCGATGGTGCGGTTCCCCAGCTTTTTGAAAAGCTGAACGTGCCGGTGGATGAAATTGTTCAGAAGCTAGAAGCGATTCTTGAACACGCGCCGAAGTCGAGCGGCATGCCTTATGGAGGTACGCCCACAGCCCAGGTTTTTATTACACCGCGGCTGAAGCGCGTCATGGATGTCGCCAACGATGAAGCCAAGAAGCTCAACGACGAATATATTAGCACCGAGCATATCTTTTTGGGCATCGCCAACGAACGCAACACGCCCAGCGCCAGCATTTTGCGCGAGGCGGGTATTACCAAAGAGCAAGTCTACGCCGCCATTGAGGAACTGCGCAACGGGCAGCGGGTGACAGCGCCCAACGCCGAGAGCAAGTATCGCGTGCTGGAGAAGTATGGCCGCGATCTGACGCAAGCGGCACGCGAGGAGAAGCTCGACCCGGTGATTGGCCGCGACGCCGAAGTGCTGCGCGTGCTCCAGGTTCTCTCCCGGCGCACCAAGAACAACCCGGTGTTGATCGGTGAGGCAGGCGTGGGCAAGACCGCGATTGTTGAGGGCTTGGCCCAACAGATCGTCGCCAATGATGTGCCTGAGCCATTGATGGGCAAGAAGGTGATTTCGCTGGACTTGGGCGCGATGCTCGCCGGAACACGCTTCCGCGGCGAGTTTGAAGAGCGACTCAAGGCTGCGATTGAGGAAGTGCAGCGCTCCGAAGGGGAGATTATTCTATTCATCGACGAGTTGCATACGGTCGTGGGCGCGGGCAACGCTGCGGGCGCGCTGGATGCCAGCAATATGCTGAAACCGGCGTTGGCACGTGGCGAGCTACAGTGCATCGGCGCAACCACGCTGGATGAATATCGTGAGCACATCGAGAAGGATGCGGCCCTGGAACGTCGCTTTGCGCCGGTCTATGTGGACGAGCCGAATGTGGAAGATAGCATCGCCATTTTGCGCGGGCTGCGTCACCGCTATGAGGAGCATCACCACGTTGTCTATGACGATGAGGCATTGGTGCAAGCGGTCAAGCTGAGTCATCGCTATGTGACAGACCGGCGTTTGCCCGATAAGGCGATTGATCTGATGGACGAGGCCGCGGCCAAGCTGCGTGTCGCCATCTACTCCATGCCCAATTCGCTCAAAGAAGCAAAGAGTAAGCTGGAGAAGTTGATTGCCGACGAGGAAGCCGCCTGGGCTGCGCGTGACTATGAGAACGCCGCACAGGTGAAGACCGAACGGGTACGTTTGGAAGATCAATACAACACGTCTGTGGAGGCGTGGCGCGCCGAAACCGGGCTGGATGAGATCGTGGATGTCAATGACATTGCCCAGGTCGTCAGCACATGGACAGGGATTCCCATGTCCAGCATGATCCAGGCCGAGTCGGAGAAGCTGCTGCACATGGAAGAGGCGCTGCAGCAACGCATCGTCGGCCAAACAAAGGCTGTCGAAGCCGTGAGCGATGCCATCCGCCGTTCGCGCAGTGGGCTGAAGGATCCGCGACGACCGATTGGGGTCTTCCTCTTCCTGGGGCCAACAGGCGTGGGCAAGACGGAATTGGCAAAGGCGCTGGCAGGCTTCCTCTTCGATGACGACGAGGCACTGCTCCGCATCGACATGAGCGAGTATCGCGAGCCGCATACCGTGTCGCGCCTCTTTGGTGCGCCTCCCGGCTATGTCGGTTATGACCAGGGTGGGCAGTTGACCGAGCAGGTTCGCCGCCGCCCCTACCAGGTCATCCTCTTCGACGAGGTGGAAAAGGCCCACCCCGAAGTCTGGAACTCATTGCTCCAGATCATGGAGGATGGTCGCCTGACCGATGGACAAGGCCGTACGGTCGACTTCCGCAATGCGGTGGTCATCATGACCAGCAACGTGGGGGCCGAAGTGGTCAAGCGCGGGCCTTTGGGCTTCGCCACACCAGAGTTCGACGAGAGCAAGTATACGCAGAGCGAGTATGGCACACAGCTCAAGCGGCTCTTCCGGCCTGAGTTCTTGAACCGGATTGATGAGACGATTATCTTTGATACGCTGAGCAAGCCGGAGATCCACCAGATTGTCAAGCTGCTCATGGAAGAAATCGACAAGCGCATGGAAGAATTGGGCTTCTCGGTTGAACTCACCGAGGCAGCGGCCCATCATCTGGGCGAAGTCGGCTATGACCCGACCTATGGAGCGCGACCGTTGCGCCGCCTGCTCCAACGCCGGGTGGAAAACGAGTTGAGCAAGCGACTCTTGCATGGGGAATATGCCACAGGCGACCATGTCGTGGTGGACTATGACCCAGAGTTGGAAGGCGAGAACAAGCTCACCTTCACCAAGATCGAGCAAGAGCCGATCGCCGTGGAGCTACCCGTCTCCCGCGAACAAGAATAGTCCTACCGCCTCCCGGAAGCTTCATGCTTCCGGGAGGCTTTTTTATCTTTACCGCTGAACCTCACATCAGCCAACCAGTACAATCACCTTGCCTTCAGCATCCGCTGGCGGCTTAAACTCCAGCGCCGCTTGGGTTTCTGCCAGTGGGAACGTGCGGCCCACAAACACCTTGAGTTTCCCCGCGTCAATCAGTTCCGCCAGTTTCGTCAACTCCTCCACAGTGGGCTGCGTGAAGGTACTATACGCCTTAATGCCGCGTCTCTCTGCCTCCTCCTGGGAGGGCTGCGCGGCGGAAGTGACATAGCGCCCGCCCGGTTTGAGGATGTTAAAGGAACGCTCCACAAGGTCACGTCCAACAAGGTCTAATACCACGTCTATATGATCGACCTCATTCTCAAAGCGCTGTGACTGGGCATCAATCACTTGGTCGGCGCCCAACTCGCGCAGAAACCTCGCTTTTGCCGCTATGTCGCTGCCGATGACGTGTGCGCCCGCATCTTTTGCCAGTTGAACGGCAAAGGTGCCGATGTTGCCTGCTGCTCCGTGGATCAAGAGACGTTCACCGCTTTTCAGTTGCGCCAGGTTAAAGAGTGTTTGCCACGCCGTAAGGCCCGCAAGAGGTACAGCAGCAGCCTGCGCGTCATCGAGTGACTTTGGTTTGTGGGCGACACCAACCGCCTTTACAGCGGCATACTCTGCAAAGGCGCCGCGACTCAGACTCATGCCATAGACAGCATCGCCTGGTTTCACATGGCTGACACTACCTCCGGCTGCCGCGACTTCGCCGGAGAAATCAGTACCGAGCGTCATGGGCGCGGTGTACATGGAAGACATGTGACCTGCGGCAATAATTCCATCAATAGGATTGATAGAGGACGCATGGACGCGCACCAGGACTTCATCTGCGCCTGGTGTGGGTTGGGGAATCTCCTCAAGTTGGACGGGTTGGCCCCATTGGTTGACTCGTACGGCTTTCATGACACGATCCTTTGGATAGATGCCACCATTTTTGCGTGCCGCGGGAGAAGGTTAGGGCCAGATCATACAGCCAACCACACCCCCAAATCCGTAGTGCTGCTCCCCACAATCCTCAACCCTTGTCTTTGGCAGACGTTAGCTGCTGGCGAAGTTCCTCGTTTTCCGCGGACAGCTTTGCCACCTGGCTCCGCAACTCAGCCTCCGTGGCATAGAAGGCTTCCACGCCGCGCCGCCAATAGAGCCAATCCACCACCCACTCTACCACCCAGCCGATAATGATCCCCCCGACCAATGCCACCCAGATTTCCATATGCGCCCCTTGCAATCTACTTTCAAGTCGTCCTGTGACCCGCCGTAGCGCAGTCGCAGCACGACTCACATGGATTGTTTTACTTTATAGTATATAGCAAGATTGGGTTATTGGCTGTGGGCAAGGAGATGCAGACAGAGAAAAGTAGGATATTGGGTGAGTGCCAGCGCAAAAACCCTCCCGGAAGCTTCCGAGCTTCCGGGAGGGTAGCAGGGCTAACCCGGCACGTCAGCGCAGAGCAGCCAGGCCGCGGCAAGTTCGGTACCGTCTGTCAGGTAGGGAAGGGCAAGCGCGGCGCTCTTGCGCGGAAAGCCAATTTCAATGAGCGCAGCAACTGCCTTCTTCATCACCCACTCCCGCGTGGCAATCTCTGCCACTGCCACGCCTGCACCGCGCGCAACCCTTGCCAGCAAAGCCGGTGCAGCCACCGTCAAGGGCAGCGCCAGCGCAACATGACGAATGACGCGCCAGTTTGGAGAAAGACACGTACGCTCAAGCCCGCTCCCCACATGCGTGTAAAGGCCATCATAGCCCAGATGCGGACGGTGCAAGGCAGGCAGCACGCTGTGACTGTAATCATAAATCATCCCCTGACTACAAAGGGTGGCGATGCCATCGCTGCTGCCTAAGCGCCCCTGCAAGATAACCTCTTGGGGACGCAGATAGTAGCCGGCAAATAACCTGCGCGCGGCCTCAAGATAAGGGAGCAAGCCTGCAGGCTGCGCGCAGGGATCAAAATAATCTTCTAAAAGTGTCTGCATGCTGGAGGATGCGCCACAGATTTGCACCAGCCGCCCGCCATCCCCACCCCCCACAAGCAGCAGCGAATCCAGTTCTGTCCCGACCAGGGTCACGGTATAGAGCGCGCCCCCGCCAGGGATCACACACCGGTCAACCTGCTGCCCTCTGCGATCCAGAGCGACAACGGCAAGCGGTTGCCGCTGCCATGACCCGGCCTGGATGGTCACGGCGACGGTTGGGCTTGGCAAATTCACCTGAATCCCTTGCCCTTCGAATTGCAGACCCGCGGGCAATTCTCCACAGCCTGGTACGACAACAAGCGCAGCTTTACAGCGCGCCACGATCTCATAGCTGCCTAAGACGAAGCGCGGGGGAAGGAGTGTACCCGGTCGATAGGCTTGAAAGCCTCTACAGGTCACTGTGGTTGCATCCCTGTACTGCGAATAAACAGCAGCGAACTCACATGCCATAATCAACTCCTTTGCAAAAGACTGTGTGGAATGATGGATGGCAAAGGGAGGGACGGCATAACGCTACCGGTAAGTGTCATACCGTGAAGTGTAATGGACGCTTGCGCGACACGGAATGTATGCTTATGATTGCTGTCAACCACCTTTTGCCCTGTTAACAGCAACTATAGAGGGCAACAACGCCGGTAATTCGGTGTAGCACGCCGGGTCTGCGCCGAATTTGGAGTGTAGGAGTAGAACGCGTGAGTGAGGCTCCTCGTCAGTTCGCCGCCCAATTGCGATATGCCATTCAACGAGCGAAGGCCGTTGAAGGCAAGAAGATCGGCATCATCCAAGATGAGCTAGGCTATGCCATTGGTCGCCAGGGACGTACTGCTATTGAGTATTATCTCAAGGAGCATATTCCGCCCCAGCTTGCCGATGTGGAGACGCTGGGGCGCGAATTGGTGCGGCGGGCGCAGTTGGATGAAGCCTGGCTAGAGAGCTTTTTGCGCTATGCGGGGCATCCTGCACCCGATACACTCGTAGCTCAACTTTTCCCGCGGGCGGCTCTGGCCCCAAGCAGCGCCCAAGCGGGGGAGCAACTGCCTGCCCTCCCGGTGCGCGCCACGCACTCAGCGCTGCTGCCAATGGGCCAACTGCCACCCCCTGGCCCGCTGCCCACCGGCTCGGTGATGCCGCTCAGTCGCAACCCCCACTTTGTCGGTCGCGAACAGGATTTGCTCGAACTGGCGCGCGCCTTGAACAACGGGCAGACAGCTGCGGTCAGCCAAGTAGGCACTGCCGCGGCGACCGGCTTAGGCGGCATCGGCAAGACCCAACTCGCCTCGGAGTTTGTCCACCGCTACGGCCAATTTTTCCCTGGGGGCGTCTTTTGGTTGAGCTTTGAGGTTCCCCAGGCGATTCCAACCGAGATTGCCGCCTGTGGCGGGCCTGGGGCAATGGAGTTACGCCCCGACTTCGCCAGCCGCTCGCTAGATGAGCAGGTGCGTCTCGTCCAAGCCACCTGGCAGGAGACAACGCCGCGCCTGTTGGTCTTTGATAACTGTGAGTTACCGACCCTCGTCACACGCTGGCGACCGACCACAGGGGCCTGTCGTGTACTGATCACCAGTCGTCGCGGCGACTGGGACCCCTATCTCAGCGTCAGTGTCCTCGCCCTGGATGTCCTGCCCCGTGTCCAAAGCGTCGAGCTGCTGCGCCGCCTTGCGCCCCATGCCGACCTGGAAGCCTTACATGCGATTGCGGCTGAAGTGGGCGACCTGCCTTTGGCGCTGCATCTAGCCGGGAGCTATCTGCATCGCTACCGGCGCGCGATTACGCCCGCGCAATATCTGGCCCAGCTACGCGATCCGCGCCTGCTCCAACATCCCTCCATGCAAGGAGGCGGCTTCTCACCGACGGGTCATATTGAACATGTAGGGCGCACCTTTGCCCTCAGCTATGACCGGATCCAACTCGATGACAGCCGTGATGCCCTCGCCCACCAACTGCTCATCCATATGGCTTGCTTCGCACCCGGAGAGCCAGTTTGGTACAACGTACTCGTGAGGACGTTGGGATTGAACCCTGATGAGGCTGCCGATGCGGTACGCGCCGAAGATGCGTTTGCACGCTTGATCGAGCTTGGCTTGATTCAGGTAGAAGAAGAAAAGGGGATGCGTATCCACCGGCTGGTAGCAGCCTTTGTGCGTGAGACTATCCCGGAAGCAGCCGAGCGCGGACAACGCGCTGTTGAGGAGGAAATCTACAGCAACCTTAAACGTACCAACTATGAAGGCGCACCTTTGGCGTTACTTCCCGGCGAAATTCACATGGCGCATGTGGTAGAAGCTGCAATGGCGCATGATGAAGTATGGGCGGCTACACTAAGCGCTGAATTAGGTCGGCATTTCTGGTTCGCAAGCAACTATGAAGGGGCCAGGACGTACCTCCAAAACACTCTTGAGATACGTCGTCGCAAATTGGGAACAGAGCATATTGATACAGCAGATAGCTTTTACACAATGGGGCTGTTGCTGCGCACTGTAGGCGAATTGGAAGATGCCTACAAGCATCTGGAACAAGCGCTATTTCTGCGTGAAAAGTTACTTGGCGAATACCATGCGGATACAGCGGATACGCTCAGCGAAATGGGTCTTATCTTGTCAACGATGGGCCAAGAGGAGCGAGCTGTGGTTTACTTACAGCGCGCGTTAAAAATTTGTGAAGTAGCGTTGGGACCGGATCATGTCGTGACCGCAGAAGTCCATACCAATCTCGGTGCATCCTATCTCTACGACCTCGATGATCCGGTAAGCGCCCTGCACCATTTTGAGCAAGCACTCCATGTGCGGCAACAACAACTAGGTGAGTTGCATCCATACACCTCTATTGTGTACCACAACCTAGGGAGGGTCCACACAGAGCTAGGCAACTTTGAGGTAGCCCAATCTACCTACGAACATGCTTTGGCGCTTCGCCGTCAAGTATTAGGCGAAGAACATCCCGATACTGCCCACACATTAGCAATGCTTGGCGTCGTACTAGGTCAAGTGGACAAACCAGCCCAAGCACGCCAATATTTGGAACAAGCTTTATCAATCTGTCGAAAGAGTGTCGGCGACCAACATCTGCTAACAGCGGTTTGCCACACAGAGTTAGGTGTATTTCTTAAATCACAGGGCGAATATGTAGCAGCTTGTGACCATTTGGCTCAAGCCCTCCAGATTCGTCAGTTAACCTACGGTGATGCGCCCCATCCAACTGTTGCTCAGAACCATGATCATCTTGGTATGACATTTCTGTTGCGCGGTGATCTGGATAGGGCGGAATACCATTTGGAGAAAACAGTAGAGATCCGCCGCATAGCGCTCGGCAACTTGCACCTGTTGACAGCGGAAGGCTATGTTCATGCAGGGCAAATCGCCGAAGCGAAAGGACAAATAGAAAGGGCGCATCCTTTCTACCAGGGCGCCCTAAATATCTATGAAGAGTTGTTAGGCAACGAAAGTCCAGAGTCGACCACATTACGCAACCTCATCATGAACATGCCGGACCGTTAGCGAAATCCCTTTTTGATGCCTTTGACACCTGATCCCCCACCACCTCTGACCCTTGATCCCCCAACACCTCTGGAAAATCCGACACTTTTGACTCCGCTTCCGCCGCCGCCACGGGCATAGAGTACAATCTCGCTAAACTTTTCGGTGTGCTCCAGTTGGAAGAATGAATCTGGGTCAAACGGGATCGATTGCGCCGTTGGATAAGAGACGTTATACGCTTGGCCCTTATACGAGAGTTTGTTGAGCACTAACCAATACAACCCAACAATTCCATGTCCATCGCTCGGAATGCTGAAGAACCGATCGGTTAGTGTACTAATACTATCATGCCCGATCTGGTCAATCACCAAATCACTGCCATCAACCGGCAAATCACGAAGCAAGATTTGTCCGATATGTGAAGTGTCTGCAACCACACATGCCGCAGTGAATGTCGGCATTCCAGATGATTCTCCAGCATATACCACGTTGACAAGCTCTGGAATACAGCTACTGGCAGCCAATGAATGGCTAGGAAGTTGCGCTATAAATTCCTGAATCCCCGGAAACTGCTCCTCAAGATCATTACTCTCCACAATGTCAGTTGAGAGAAGCGGGTCGTATACGACTTCAAACTCAACACGAATCTCGTCCGCCATCATCGATCTCCTGTTGAACTAACCTTCGAGGCATCTAGGAAAACGCGCAGCAAATAGCGAAGGCTCCACTTACCGCCGCATTACCAACAAGAGCAGGGCTAAACTACATCTGCCGAGTCGAACACGCAAGGCTTTAATATCCACCGGCAAAGGTATCAATCATCAGCTTGACATCGCCTAAGGGATAGAGGATAGGGCAGGTAGCCCCGTTGTCTACATATTCGCGCACTTTGGCCTTGACCTCGTCGGGTGTGCCGCTGGCAGTGATGCGCTGTACCAACTCATCGGACACAAGCGGCATGGCTTTCCGCACTTGCTCAAGCGTCGCGGGCCAGCCTAAGATGGCCTGAATCTTGTCTACTGTTTCCTGTTTGACGCCGCTGGCCTTCGCGATATGCGGCTGTTGGGCAAGGTATTGGGTGAGCAGTTCGCGCGCCCCATCCAATGCGGTCTGGCGATCTTCATGCACAGAGCAGACGATCAGTTGGGGACGGTCAATGTCATCCAGTGAGCGTCCTGCTTTGGCTGCGCCCCTCTCCAACTGCTCCAGCGCGTGGATATTATACTCCGGCGGCACACAATAATTGAGCACCGCGCCATCGGCAATCTCACCCGTCAATTCCATCATTTGCGGCCCTGTCGCGCCGATCATGATCGGCACATGGCGCGGCTCGCGGCGACCATGCACCACGTCCAACTCGATGCCATCCACCTGATGAAACTCACCGTGGAAGGTGACACGTTCCATTGCCAGAAGCCGGCGCATCACCTCAATGGTTTCACGCATGGCAGTCAACGGCTTGCGCCGCTCGATGCCCACATTGCGCGCCAGCGGATCCCACCATGCGCCGATGCCACAGATCACCCGGTTGGGCGCAAGGTCGTCCAGCGTTAAAAAGGTCGCGGCCAACAGCCCAATGTTACGCGTCCAGTTGTTGATGACCCCCGACCCGACCCGTATGCGCTCCGTCACCGCAGCAAAGGCAGCCATCGGCACAATCGCATCGCGCACCAGGCGGCTTTCGGCCTGCCAAACGGCCTCAAAGCCTTTCTCCTCGGCATAGCGCACATACTCCATGCCCTCGCGAATCGGGTGCTTGTCTTGAAGATAGAGGGCAACGCGCGTGCCGTTGGCTGAGGTCATGGCGTGATTACCTTTTGCATTGAATCTCTATTGGATGGAATTTGAAAGAATGAGAGGTGTAGGTACAGATGGGTATAAATGGATATAAAAGGCGCGAAAAACGACGTCGTCAGTGTACACCGAAGGTCAGAGAGCGTCAAGCAAGTTTGGCGCGGCAGGGGTGCGTGCTATAATCCTGCCCATGACTCTGGAACCTTTGACCACATTATCGCCTTTGTCAGGTACGGATGGTTCGCAGACGGCTGCATCAGGCAACAGCGAAACCGCCGGTGGCGACTGGTTGAGCCTGAGCCGTGTGATCCACAGCCGCCGCTCGATCCGCCGCTATAGCAGCCGGCCCATCTCCCAGGAATTGCTGACCACCCTGCTGGAAGCGGCAAGTTGGGCGCCATCTGCCCACAACCGCCAACCCTGGCGCTTTTGTGTTGTCACCAGCACAGAAGCCACTGCACGCCTCAGCGCGGCGATGGGCGAGCAGTGGCGCGCCGATCTCAGCGCCGATAACGCTGACCCGTCGTTCATTGAGCGGCGCGTTGCAATCAGCCATGCGCGCATGACCGGCGCGGCGGCACTGGTCATTGCCAGCCTCACCATGAGCGACATGGATCGCTATCCTGACCCGGCCCGCGCCCTTGCGGAATGGACAATGGCTGTGCAAAGCGTGGCGTTGGCATGCCAGAATCTACTCTTAGCTGCCGAAGCACAGGGCGTGGGCGCGTGTTGGATGTGCGCGCCGCTCTTTGTGCCCGACCTCGTACGGCGCATCCTGGAACTGCCCAGCGATTGGGAGCCGCAGGCGCTGATCACCCTGGGCTATCCTGCCGAAAGCAAACAGAAAGAGCGCGCCCCGCTGGATAGCCGCGTGGTATGGCGCTAAGGTATGCGTAAATGAATTGGGAAACGGAACTTACTTCATGGAATTAACCCGAGTTGTTGCCCTGGCAGGTGGTGTGGGTGGTGCAAAGATGGCAGTGGGCCTGCAAGCCGCTGTGCCACCTGGCGCGCTGACGGTCATCGTCAATACCGGCGATGATTTTGAACATTGGGGCCTGACCATCTGCCCGGATCTAGATACAGTGCTCTATAACCTGGCAGGGGTTCACAACCCCGAAACAGGCTGGGGACGCGACCAGGAGAGTTTTCGCCTGCTGGAGGCAATGGGCAAGTTGGGAGGCGAGGATTGGTTCCGGCTGGGTGACCAAGACCTCGCGCTCCATCTGCGCCGCAGTGAATGGCTTCAGCAAGGAGCCCGGCTGAGCGAAATCACGGATCGCTTGCGCCGCGCCCTGGGTGTGCCGTCGCTGGTGCTGCCCATGAGTGATGAGCCGGTGCGTACGCTTGTGCATACCGATGAGGGCGATCTCCCTTTCCAACATTACTTTGTACGGCTGCGCTGCGAACCGATGGTTATGGATTTGAGCTTTGTCGGCGCAGAATCAGCGCGCGTTCCCGAAGCGGTTGCCAAAGCCCTCCACAACGCGGATCTCATCGTCTTTTGTCCCAGCAATCCCTATCTCAGCATCGACCCTATTCTCAGCGTGCCGGGGATGCGCCGCTTGCTGCAAGAGGCCCCCGCGCCCAAAGTGGCAGTCAGCCCGATTGTTGGCGGCACAGCGATCAAAGGCCCAGCCGCCAAGATGATGCGCGAGCTAGGCCAGATGGTCAGCCCCTTGACGGTGATGGATCACTTTGATGAACTGCTCGACGGCTTTATCTTGGACAGTGCCGATGCCGAGATCGCCGGTGCGGTGCAGGTTCCCACCCTCGTCACCGAGACGTTGATGACCGATCTGGCGAGCAAGACCAAATTAGCGCAAGAAATCTTGACCTTTGCCGGGCAATTGGCTGAAACCCGAAACACATTTTCCCGCCCCGGCAGACGTCCTACCTAACGCTATGTCTGACACCCTGTCTACTACGCCATCCATTGCGTCATCCGTCGCTCCATCGATTGCCCCGACCCACGCATCCGCAACCGAGGCAAACTTTGCGCTCTGGCTGGTTGTCCCGGTGAAGCCCTTTCACGAAGCCAAGAGCCGTTTGGCTACGGCGCTGTCCCCGGCACTACGCGCGGAGCTGAGCCAACGCTGGCTCACCCACGTCTTAACGACCGCGGCACAGTGGGGCGCGCAGCCAAGAGATGCGTCACCAGGATCACGCTTGGCAGGCATCGCCGTGATCAGCCGCGACCCCATCGCGCTAACGGTCGCTGACGCGTTGGCCGCGCTGCCCATTCTGGAGGATGGAGATGACCTCAACAGCGCATTGGCGCAAGCTTGCCAAGTTGTGCGGGAGGAGGGCGCCGAAGGAGTCTTGATGCTGCCCTCTGATCTGCCCTTATTGACGATTGAAGATTTGGATACGCTCTATGACCTGGCGCTTGAGGGAGAGGGTGTAATCATTGCGCCGAGCCATGACGGGGGTACGAATGCTCTGCTCCTGCGCCCGCCCCACGCCATTGGCTTCGCCTTCGGCGAGGGCAGCTTTGCGCGCCACTGTACAATGGCGGCTGCGGCGGGCCTTCCCTGCCACGTCTATCAGTCGCCGACGCTGGCGCTGGACATCGATCACCCAGAGGATCTTGCACTGGCAGAGGGGTAGCATATTTCTGGGTAGCCGGGCCTATGTTTGACAAGCCTTTCTGTTTTGCACTAAACTTCCCTGTAGCACACATCTTCAACCGCATAATCAACCTGTCCATCTGGCGCTTCGCCCCAAAGAGCCGTTCCTTCCCTGTCTGCGTGCATTTCGCAAGCTGACCATGCCCGTTCGACAACAATCACTCGACTATACTTGCTCAACCAGAGAGCCATCAACCAGAGAGCCATCAACCAGAGAAAAAGGAGAGAGTTGTGAAACAAACGTGGTGGAAAGTATTTTTGCTCGTCGCACTCGTGGCGATCATCGCGGGCTGTGCCCCGACTGCACCCGCGGCCCCCGGTCAAGCAGCCGGTGAGGGAGCCGCACCAGCAGCAACAGTGCCCCCGGTCATTGAGTTGGACACCGACGCGGCACCAATGGGCGCGGATTGGATGATGACAGCCTCCGAAGAGAATCCCAAGCGCGGCGGCACGTTGATCACCGCCTGGGGCATGGCTCCTACGCACTTTGATATGCATCAGGGTGGCGGCTGCGCCGGCTGCGCCATGATGTACAACGGTCTGATCATGTGGAACGTTGCCGATGGCTATCACACGATTGTGCCCGCCCTGGCAACCGAATGGTCTCTCTCAGACGATCAGCTAGTTTACACCTTCAAGTTGCGCGAAGGCGTCACCTTCCAGGACGGCAGCGAGTTCAACGCTGACGATGTAGTGGCAACCTTCAACCGCATCATCAGCCCGCCCGACAACCTCTCCATCAGCGGTATCCGTGAGCAGTTGTCGATGGTGGCATCGGTCACAGCCCCCGACCCGATGACAGTGGAATTTACGCTGTCACAGCCTACCCCCTTCTTCCTGGAGGTTCTGGCGGGTGATAGCATGGTCGTCTACTCCGCCGAGGAACTGGAAGCCAACGACTTTGATCTGCGCGGCGTCACCGTCCCCACAGGTACAGGACCTTTCAAATTCGTGGAATATCTGCAGGGTGAAAAGCTCGTTCTGGAGGCAAACACCGACTATTGGAACGCTGAACTACCCTATGTCGATGGCGTCGAGATGCTGCATGTTCCGGCATGGCCCGACCGCGGCACTGCCGTCCTGACAGGTCAAGCAGACTTGACCTTTAACGGCTCGGTGGATACCTGGCTTGAAGCACAAAGCCGCCCAGAGATGGTGACGGCACAGGCTCCCTGCTTGAACTCCCACATGATCGCCATCAACAATGAACACCCGCCTTTTGATAACCCGTTGGTGCGCCGCGCCATTCACTTGGCGATTGACCGCCAGGCGATCATCGACGCCTTTACCCCTGTGTGGGAGCCGGCATTTGTCTCACGCTGGCTGCCCGCGGCAAGCCCCTGGGCCACTCCCCAGGAAGAAGTCTTGCAGATGCCCGGCTATCGCCCTGACAAAACGGAAGATATCGAGACTGCGCGCCAACTCCTCGCCGACGCTGGATTCCCCGACGGTTTTGAGACCACCTTCACCGCGTGGACAGAAGCCTCTTCCTCCGAGGTAGCCGTACCCGCCTTTGCGGAACTGATGCGTACCGCGCTCAACATCACAGGCGAAATCCAAGTTGTGGAACGCCCGCGCACCAATGACGTACTCAGCGCAGGCGACTTCGATCTCTTTAAGGCGGACATCTATGCCTCGCCGATTCTGGACCCCTACCCGCTGTGGAACCTCTACCTGCGTACGGGAGCCTCTCAGAATTGGTCGAAGTATTCGAATCCCGACTTTGATGCGCTGCTCGACGAGTTGGCTCTGGAGAATGAACCAGGGGCACGCCAGGAGATTATCAACCGGGGCCTCGATATGCTGGACGAAAACCCGCCCTTCTTCCTGATCGGCTTCTGTGCCCATTCCGTCATCGCCAATCAGGCGGTCAAGGGCTTGTCCATCGAGAACCGGGCATGGTCCAAATTTGATCGCTTCGAAACTGTCTGGCTGGATCGCTAGGAGTTGACCGTTCTGTTTCGCTTGCTTGCTATGTTGTAGAATGTATTAGAATGGGGGGACGCTGGAGAAACCTATATAGGGTTCTTCAGTGTTCCCCCATTGTTTCTGAGGACGTTTTCTTAAAGACATTTTACTGACGACACTTTTCTGAGAAGTCAGGTTTGCCATGATCCAATATCTTATACGGCGGCTGCTGCTCGCCTTTCTTACCATTTTCGGCGTCACCATCGTGATCTTTGTCACCATGCGCGTGCTGCCGGGCGACCCGCTGGCGATGATCTATGGGGAAGGGCAGGGCCTTTATGTGCTCACAGATGAGCAGGTGGCGGCGGCGCGTGCCAGTTTGGGGCTAGATCAGCCGCTCTATGTCCAATACCTCGACTGGATGGCAGACGTTGCCAAAGGCGATTTAGGCTATTCTTTTTGGGTCGATACGCCGATTAGCGATACCATTCTGCGCCGCGGGCCGATCACAGCCCAGATAGCCCTCTTTGCCATTATCTTGGCATGGGTCGTTGGCATCCCTGTGGGCGTCATCAGCGCTGTGTGGCGCGAGACGTGGCTAGACTATATTCTGCGCTTTCTCGTTACCCTCTTTATGGCGATTCCGAGTTTTTGGCTGGGATTGGCGATGATCCTCTTTACGGTGCTTGTCCTCAATTGGCGGCCCTCGATCACCATTACGCAGTTTTGGGAAAATCCGAGTGAGAACTTCCTCATGATCCTCGGCCCCTCGGTGGCGATGGGGATCGGCATTGGCGCGCTGATTGCCAGAATGACGCGCACCACGGTGTTGGAAACGCTGCGCGAAGACTACGTCCGCACAGCAAGAGCCAAAGGGCTTGCCGAGTGGTCGCTTCTCTTTCGCCATGTGCTGAAAAACGCCCTACTCCCGGTCATCACCATCTCCGGGCTATCGCTTGCCGGGCTCCTGGGCGGCTCTGTCGCCGTGGAAAAGGCCTTTGGCTTCCCAGGGTTGGGATCGGCGCTGGCGCAAGGCGCGGTCGAACGAGACTGGATGATGGTGCAGAACCTGACGCTGATCTTTGCCGTGACCTTTGTCTTTATCAATCTCTTTATCGACATCCTTTACGCCTGGATTGACCCGCGCATCCGCTATAGTTAAGTACCCGCTCCCAACTTGTAGGGTACGCCTCCGCGGCGTGCCGCGCTGGATAAGGAACCTCCATGAGTACACCTGCTGCCACAATTGACCAAGAAAGACCGATAGAACGTCTCAGCTTTGGTCAAGGGCTCTGGGGCGCAGCGCGCAGTTTTGCGAAAACTTCGCCCATTGGTGCAGTATCAGCGGTCTTTCTCATTCTGCTCATTCTCGTCACGATCTTTGCCGACCAGATCGCGCCCTATCATCCTTTGGAGGCTGACTTCCGCGCCCTGCGCCAGGCTCCCTCCGCGACGCATCTGATGGGGACAGACAACCTGGGGCGCGATGTTCTCAGCAGGCTCATTCACGGTGCGCGCCTCTCGCTTTCGGTCGCCATCGTCTCCACGCTGCTCAGCAAGCTGATTGGCTTCAGTTGGGGTGTCCTCACCGGCTACCTGGGTTCGACCTTTGACCTTGTGAGCCAGCGCATTGTCGATGTACTGCTTGCCTTCCCCGGCATCATCCTCTCGATGCTGCTCTTGGCCGCGCTCGGTGGCGGCTTTGGCACAGTCGTAGTCGCCATTACGCTGTTGAGCATTGCGGGAACTGTGCGCGTCATTCGTTCGGTCGTCCTCTCGATCAAAGAAATGGCCTATGTGGAATCAGCGCGTTCGATCGGTGCAACCAGCCTGCGCGTGATGGCGCAGCATATCGCGCCCCAATGCGTCGCGCCGATCCTGGTGCTGACCAGTGCCTCGCTAGGAGGTGCGATTTTTGCAGAGGCAGCGTTGAGCTTTCTGGGCCTCGGCATCCCCCAACCAACCCCAAGTTGGGGCAACATGCTCGGCGGCATCCTTGCAAACCAGTTTCGCCCCCAATGGTGGCTGGTCATCTTCCCCGGCTTGACAATCACCCTCACCATCCTCGCCTTCAACCTGGTGGGCGATGCCCTACGCGATCACCTCGATCCGAAGCTGCGGGGGCGGATTCAGTAGACCCAAACCCCGCACAATTGCTCCAGTAGCGCGGCGATGATAAGATGGGACGCTATGGATCAGCCTATCCACGAACGCGCTGCCGCGCCCTTGCGTCTTGATGCCCGTCGCCTGATTGTGCTCGGCCTGTTGGCCGCGGCAACCATCGCCTTGCTCCTGACCCTGGGTGATGGACAAAGCACCCTTAGCACCTTAGCCCAGGCCCATTGGCACTGGCTGGTACTGGCTGCCCTGATTCATTATGGCGGCTTTGCCCTGCGCGGCCATCGTTGGCAATTGCTCTTGGGCACGCTCGGCTATCGCCTGGGCTATCTCTATACGACTGGATTACTCTTGGCAGGCTGGTTTGTCAGTGCGCTGCTGCCTGCGCGCGCGGGGGATGCCTTTCGCGTCTTCGCTCTGCGTATGCCGCCAGCCACGCAGCCCGCAGTCCCCGTCGCACCGGCCCTCGGCACGATTGTACTGGAGCGCGCGCTCGATATCCTCGCCATTCTCTTGCTCAGTGCAGGATTTAGCATGGGGGTGTTGCAGGGGCGTGTGCCGGGCTGGTTACTGGGTGTCTATGCGACGGCATTGGTGCTGGTGTTGATCCTCGGTGGCATACTCTTGGCAACGCCCCTCCTGCTGGAGCGGCTGCGCCCTCTTTCTGCGCGCCCGCTTTGGCACAAGGCGCTCGAATTCATCACTCAAATTGCCGGTACGCTGCACCAGTTGGCACAGCACCCTGGCGTGGCAGTTGTCGCAATCGGCGAGAGTCTCCTGATCTGGCTTTGCGATGGGCTGCTGCTCTGGCTGGTGGTGTTGAGCCTGGGGCAGCCCTTTACACTGGGATCGGCGGGCTTTGTGGCGCTGACGGTGGATATTTTCGCGGCTGTGCCGCTGACCCCTGGCGGCATGGGGCAGATCGAGACAGCCTATGCCGCGCTCTTAGCGCTCATCGCCCATCCAGGGTTGCATATCCCTGCCGTGGTGTTGGCGACGCGTGCGATTAGCTATTGGAGTTTTCTCATTCTAAGCGGCCTGGTCACGCTGCTGGCGGGTTTTGGCCGCGTTTTACGGCGTCGCGTTGAGCGATGTTAGGCAAATTATCGTCAATGGCTCAACGCCTTTTGGATCGCTATCATCGTCATGCGGCCTTTGTGCATCTCTGGCTGCTTGCCATCAGCTTCCGGCTGTTGGCGCTGCTGCTCTTTCGCCCCGGCGGCTTTATCACCGACTTCTCGGATTACGATTTCTATGCTACGTGGGGCACGCTGGGGCCGATGGGCTACCGCGCCTATGACAATCTCTGGACAGCCTATCCCCCGCTTTTTCCCCTGGTCATGCTCAATGTCTATGAGTGGGCGGCGAGGATTCCCCCCTGGACAGAGCCGCGTCTTTTCTTTCATCTGCTCTTTGGGCTGGTGCTGCTCTGCTTTGAGGCGGGCAACCTGCTCCTGATCTACCGGCTGGCAGGTCGTTTGGCAAGCGACGAAGCAACGGCCCCACCCGCCGGCTATAGCTCCCCGGGGCTGGCGGCAGTGGCCTTCTATGCGCTCTGTTTCGTGCCGGTCTACACGCTGTTGGGCTGGTTCGAGTCGATGCCCCTCTTTTTCCTGCTCCTGGGGCTGGAACTGCTCTTGATGCCGCGGGCGTGGGGCTGGTTGGGCAGCGGGTTCGCTGCGGGGCTGGGTTTTCTTACCAAACTCACCCCGATTTTACTGCTACCGGTCGCCATACGCTGGCTAGGGGCGCGGCTCAGTTGGGATGCGGCGCGGCGAGAGTGGTTCAACCCGCGCTCCCCCCGCAACCTCCTGCGCCCTACGCTCTACGTGCTGCTCTTTGCCGCGGTTGTGGCGGGCGTGGGCTACCCGCTGGTGCGCGCTAACCCCAGCCTTGCCCTGAGCAGTTTCCGCATCCAGTCCATTCGTTCCCCCTGGCAGAGCGTTTGGGCGCTCATCGACGGCTCTTATGAGGCGGGCGTGGTGGCTTTGGATATGCGCAACCTGGAAGGGTTGGCGGCATCGCTTTGGCAGAGCAACATTCCGTGGACTTGGGTGGGGCTGGGCTTTTTGCTCATCTATCTCTGGCTCTACACACGCCCCTATGACTGGGCGCGCATCCGCACCCCGCTGGCCTTTACTGCCACAAGTGTGATCCTGCTCTTTCTCTATAGCAAAGGCTGGAGCCCGCAATTTCTGGTCTGGGTATTGGCCTTTCTGGCCTTGCTGCTGCCCACGCTGCGCGGCGTGATCCTTGCCATCTTCCTCAGCTTGATCAACGTCGTCGAATCCCATATCTTTCTGATCATGCTGCCCAACGAGCATTGGCTCATGGTGGGGACTGTGATCGCGCGCACCCTCTTGTTGCTCCTGCTGATGGTGGAATTCACGGCACAGATTTGGCCCGCACCGGCACGCGCCGCCAACCTGCAACGGTTGGCAGCGTGGAGCAGTTGGGGCGTGGTGCTGGCGGCGTTGATTGGTGCTGGAATCGCCACACCGCGCGTGGCAAGCGCCTATTGGGATCAACAGTTGGCCGCGCATCCTTGCCGCGAGGCCATTCGCTATTTAGAGGAGGAAGCGGGCTGGCCCAACGACCTGATCGTGACCCAACAGCCGGAACTCTGGCGCGATCTCTATCCCTGGCTGCGTGAGGCGTATGAGTTCTATGTCATTGATGGCTATGTCACCTCCTATGAATTTCAGGATGAAGCCCTGCGCCGCGTCAATGAGATTGTGGATCAGGAATTCTGGTGGATTAGCCGCGACGATATGCCCTATTCGCGCGAAAGCCCGCGCGAAGTCCACGATCACTATTTCAATCAGCCGGACGTATTCCAGTTAGAGGAACGGATCGCCGGGAATTGTCGTCTTGAACGTGTGATACGAATCCAAGAACCGCAACCTCAGGCAGCAGGCGCACAACCAGTACGCCCATTGGCAACCGCTGCCGCGGCGGGCGGCCCGATTGTGCTTGATTTGGCTGCCCTGACCCCTGTGCAAGTGGGTGGCACGCTGCGACTGGTGCTATACTGGCATGCACAAGCGCCTGTGACCGCGCGCTATACGGTCTTTACCCAGTTGTTCGATCCCGCAGGAACGCTGGTGGCGCAGCAGGACAATTGGCCTGTGGCGGGCCTTGCCCCCACGGACACATGGCAGCCAGGCGCGCTGATCCGTGACCCTTATCAGTTGTCATTGCCGGAGGGCAGCAGCCCCGGCACCTATCAACTGCTGGTGGGACTCTATGATGAGCATGGACGGCGCACGCTGACGCTGGCGAATGGCAGTGAGGATGATCACCTGGTGCTGCCTGTATTCGTAGAGTAGCTAACGGATTGATTAGCGGCTTGATTCGTAGATAGACCTTAAACTGAGTTTCTATGGCCCTTCGAGTGACAAACATTCCAGAGATTGACAGTCGCGACCGCACACTGGCGCTCTGTGTCATCTGTTTGCTTTTTGCCTGTTATCTGCTTACCTATACCGGCTACATCGAGAGTAGCGACGGTCTTGCCATGTTTGCCACCACCGAAAGCATGGTGCGCCGGGGCGAAATCGACAGCAACCAACTGCTGTGGATGGGCAACCAGCAGGGCAACATCGGCCCCGATGGCGACCTGTACAGCCGCAAGGGGCTGGGCATGGCGCTGTTGGCCTATCCCTTGATCTGGCTGGCTCGCATCTGGCCCGCCATTGGGCTGGCGCAGATTGCCATGCTGCTCAACCCGTTCCTCACGGCGTGGACAGGCGGGCTGCTCTTTCGCACCGGGCGACGCCTCGGCTGGAGCCGTCCCACCTCCGTTGCGGTCGCCTTGATCTTTGGCCTGGCAACGCTCGCCTGGCCCTATACCCAGACCTTTTTTAGTGACCCGGTCTGTGGATTGGGGCTTTTTGGGGCTTTCTATGGGCTGTTGAGCTACAGCCAAACAGCGCGCAAACGCTATTTGCTGCTGGGCAGCTTGGCCTGGGGATTGGCCTATTTGACGCGCGTGATCAACTTGGTAACACTGCCTCTCTTTCTGGTGGGGCTGATCTTCGCCATCTTTGCCGCCGCGCCCGTGGAGCGCCCGGATCGTGCGCCTTTGCCCCGCCCCACCACCTGGCGCGAAGGGCTGCGCAGTCTCTACAAAGATCACTGGCGACCGCTTGTCACCTTCCTCATTCCCGTGGTCCTGGCAGGGGTCGCCTCGCTCTGGTGGAACTGGGCGCGTTTTGGCAGTGTGTGGGATAGTGGCTATGTGGAGACAGAGCAGTTTAATGCGGTCTGGTGGTTTGGCATCAGCGGGCTGATCGCCGGGCCTGCACGCGGTATCATTTGGTATAGCCCGGTGCTGCTGCTTGCCATTCCCGCCGCGCGGCTCTTTTGGCGGCAGGCGCGGCCTGTCTTTCTCTTTTGCGTTGCCATCAGCCTGCTCTATGTGCTGGTCTATGGCAAGTGGTATATGTGGCATGGCGGCTATAGTTGGGGGCCGCGCTTCCTCGCGCCGATCCTGCCCTTTCTGGCCCTGCTCACTGGCCCCATCCTAGAGCGTATCATTGTGCAGCGTGCAGGTGGCCGATTGGCACGCGCCGGCGTGTGGGCGCTGGTCTTGATCTCGGTGGCGGTACAGTGGTTGGGGCTGCTCATCCCCTATGGCTTGGTGCAGGATTATCTGGCGGCAAGCATCAGCCCCCTCTTTGCAACGCAAACCTTTGCCGATCCACGGCTCTCACCGTTGGTATTACAATGGCGATATCTGCTGCCAGAGAATATCCACCTGGCGTGGTGGCGAAGCCAGGGAAGCGTGGATTGGCTCGGATTGGTCTTTCCGCTGGCGGCAGTGATCGTGGGCACTTTTTGGCTGCTGCGCTATTTACGCCAAGAGCAGATGGGCGAGGTGCCAAGCGGTTGGCTCAACAGCGCCGGTTTTTTCTTTATCACGGCGATGACCCTGGCAGTGCTTTTCTATGCCAACAGCTATCTGAGCGACCGCGAACTGGGCCAGGCGGCAGCACGCATCCGTCAGGATGAACAGGCAGGCGACGCCATTCTCCTGCTCGAACCCACCCGCACCCAGGAATTCGCCAACGTCTATCATGGGCGCTTGCCCCTCTATGGCTTCTTTGGACAGGGCAATCTGGACGTGGGCAATGCCACCTGGTTAGCCAAGCTGCGCCAGGAATACAGCCGGATTTGGGTGCTGCCCGATGGCTTGCAGCCGCATGAGTCGGGCTGGGAACGCTTGTTGCGCGGCGAAGATTTCCTGCTGATCGACACGCGCATGAGCGAACCGGATGGGCAGCGCTTGGCGCTCTATGCCACCGCGCCCTATCGCCCGCTGCAAGAAGCGGGGCTTGGCACGATCTTTGGCGACCCGGCCCTTGCAGCCGAAGGGATCAACAGCGGCAATGGCTGGATCCGGCTGGATGGCTATGCGCTGAGCCCAGAGACGCAGCCCGGCGGCGAACTGCTGCTTGCCTTGCGTTGGGAGACTTTGCGCCCCATGACGAATAATTATCAGGTCTTTGTGCATCTGCTCAATGCCAATAATGACAAGCTCGCCCAGCGCGATGGTCAGCCGGTGCAATGGCTGCGTCCCACCACGACGTGGCAGCCTGGCGAGAAGATCATCGACCGCTATGGGCTGCTCTTGCCAAACGATCTGCCCACAGGCAGTTACACCATCGCCGTGGGGCTGTATGACCCGGTGAGCGGGCAACGTTTGCCGATTAGCGCAGGGCCACGCGACTATGCGATTGAGCTTGGGCCGGTTGTGGTGACAGCCAACCCATAAAATGGCCTGTGCGCTGGAGCTGATGCAAAGACGCTTTATGTACCCGATATGTCAAGTGTATGAAGTATACGAGGAAAGAACTATGAACTATCGCCCATTTGTCCATCCGCATGATCTTCATCTGATGATGAGGGCGCGGCATGGCTCGTTGTTGCTGCTGATCCTGCTCCTCTGTATGCTCCTGGCTGCATGTGGTGGAGATGAAGAGCCGACGCCTACAACAACCTTCATACCCGCGGCGGAAGCACCCGTGTCGGCCTTGCCCACAGCAGAGGCAGCCACAAGCGCGGCTGTCGCGTCCACGGCGACGCCAGTCGCGGCGACACCGGCAGGAATCGCGACCCTCGTTTCCACACCCGCAGCGACCAATTCAGTTGCAACCGGCGCTGCTACCACGACAACGACGCAAAGCGGGGCCTCTACGCCAGTCTTTACGCCGCTGGAGGCAGAAGATGGGGGCGACTGTGAGATCGAGTCCAGCCTCGACCTGGTGGGCTATCCCAACCTGGAGCAGCGCATGGGCTGTGCCACCGAACCGGCGGTTTTTGACCCGATTGCCATCAACGAGTTTGGCGATGCCGAGCCCACAGACCGCTTTATGCTCTGGTTTAGCCAAGAAAAGACGATCTATGTGCTCCTGCCCGATGGAACCTATCATACCTATGAAGATACCTGGGTAGAGGGAACCGACCCCACCTATCCCTGCAATCCGTTGGGGGGAGAGGAAGATTCGCCACCGCTGCCGCGCCGCGGCTTTGGCAAGCTCTGGTGCAGCGATCCCGAACTGCAAGCGGTCTTGGGCACTGTCCCGCGTGAAGAACGGCTCTGCCAATACGCCGTCCTGCAGCGCTTCCAAAGTGGGCGGCTGCTCGCCTGTTTCGAGGATGCCACCGTCCGCTATTTCCGCATCCTCGACGACGGCACCTGGGATCTACAGATGCAGTAAAAAGGACAGGAACCAGCCACATGCGGGTCATTGCCGGGAGCGCCAGGGGTCATAAACTGCAATCTGTGCCAGGGGATAGCACGCGCCCCATTACTGACCGCGCCAAAGAAGCGCTCTTTAGCATCCTGGGCGATTGGATCATCGAGACGCGCGTGCTTGACCTCTTTGGCGGCACAGGGTCCGTAGCCATCGAGGCCTTGAGCCGGGGCGCGACCTTTGCCCACCTGATCGACCGCAACCGTAGAGCAGTCCAGACCATTCAAGCCAACTTGGCCCATACCAAGCTTGAAGGCCAAGCGACCGTGATGCAAGGTGACAGTTTCGCTTTCCTCGAATCCTATCGCGGCGAACCCTTTGACCTCATCTATATCGCGCCCCCTCAATACCAGGGCATGTGGCACAAAGCGTTGACGCTTGTAGACCAGCGTCCCGAACTATTGGCCCCTTTTGGCGCGGTGATCGTCCAGATTCACCCGCGCGAAGACGAAGCCGTCGAACTCAGCTTTCTCGAAGAATACGACCGCCGTGAATATGGTTCGGTGATGCTCATCTTCTATGCATCCAGCGAGGATTTGGCGGCAGATGAGGACGAGGATGAGGACGAGGGAAGCATTGAGGAAGATGAGGATCAGGACGAAGAAACCCTCTGAGGCAGCCACCGCAGCTTTGGCGGGCTAAACTCATCGTTGGCTGACGCGACAAGATCCGTCCCATACGGCGCACCTTTCGAGTATGAAAGTGTGTGCCGTTTTATTTTGCTCGGCATGAAGGAAACTTGCATCTCTGGCCCCAAAATGGCTATTGCAAAGATTCTAAAATGTGCTATCTTATAGTAGTCGTTGCAGCAACCACTAAAGGACAGGGGCGATCTGGCTCCTTACCATTCCCCTCTTATGGGAGCTAACTAAGGGGAAGCATTAAGCCCATGCTCTTCATGCAGTGCTACAACACAACCAGCGTGTGGTGATGATGGAGACGCCCATCATCTGCGAAGGAGATTGGAGGGAAAAAGCATGCATATTCAGAGTAAGTTTCCCCCGCGTCTATGGGCCCTGCTCCTGCCTTTTATTCTCATCGGTACAATGGATGCAGAAACTGCAACGAGGAGACATATCGACACAGATGTCGAACACAATTCAAAGATGATGATTGAGGAGGGTCGCCATATCTTTCGCTATGATACGTTTGGCGACGAAGTCTATTGGGGTGACACGCTCCATCTGCACGACGCAATTAAGGGCGAAGCTCTTGGTGGCGTGGGGCCTGGTGTCAGCCCAGGCGTGGCGCTGGATGTCGGTTTGAAGGTGGATGTGCAAGCGCTGCCAAAGGATCTGCTGAAAGCCCTCAAAAGGGGGGAAGTCGATCTAGAGGATCCCGCAACGACTGTGGAGTTGTTGCGCCTCAATTCGGTGGTCGGCGTCCAGGGCTTCTTTGACGACGCTGGTTTGAAATCTGTGGGCATTACCTGTGCATTGTGCCACGCGCAGGTAGACGATTCGTTTGCGCCAGGCATCGGCAGCCGGTTGGATGGCTGGGCGAACCGCGATCTCAATGTCGGCGCGATTGTCGCGCTTGCGCCCAACCTCCAGCCGGTGGCGGATAGGCTCGGCGTGGATGTAGAAACGGTGCGTGCGGTGTTGAACAGTTGGGGGCCGGGCAAGTATGACGCAGAACTCAACCAGGATGGCAAAGCCCTACGTCCCGACGGTGGCTCGGCGGCAACGTTGATCCCACCGGCGTTCGGGCTGGCAGGTGTCAACTTGCACACATGGAACGGCTGGGGATCGGTG
The DNA here is from genome assembly GCA_020846635.1 of Caldilineaceae bacterium. GTDB lineage: Bacteria > Chloroflexota > Anaerolineae > Caldilineales > Caldilineaceae > QEUY01. Next base: position 492,538 of record JADLDO010000028.1, on the reverse strand, counting down.
ACCTACTGGAATGCGTATGTTGCTAACACGCAGATGCGCGGGCAAGGCACTTTCTTTGACCCGCGGCTCAACGACCCGGAGAAATACCCATTGTCGGTGGCTAGTGGCGATTGGAATATCCGCCATTCACCCGACTTGGTCACTTCCAAACTACCGGCGCTGCACTTCTATCAGCTAGCGATTGCCGCGCCGGAGCCTCCAGAGGGCAGTTTTGACCCAGTCGCGGCGGCGCGAGGTGAGCAGTTGTTTAACACAAAGGCAGCCTGTGCCGGTTGCCATGTGCCACCCCTCTACACCGAGCCGGGTTGGGCCATGCACACCGCGCAGGAGATAGGCGTTGACGACTTCCAAGCCCTGCGCTCGCCCGACGAACGCTATCGCACGCCTCCGCTCAAAGGGCTCTGGACCCACACCGACGGCGGCTTCTACCATGATGGACGATTTGGCACGCTGGACGAGGTGATCCAGCATTATAATGGCTTGCTCGACCTGGAACTGAATGACCAGGAGATCAATGACCTGATTCAATTCTTGCTCTCGCTATAGCCGAATCAACTCGCCCAAAGACGCTAAGGACTCTGTAAACTAAGTATCTTGACACTAACCCTCCCGGAAGCTTCTGAGCTTCCGGGAGGTGGTCACGACAGGTTAAATTATTGAGTTTACAGTGTATTGAGTGTCTTTGGGCGAGCCCATTTCTGCCTCAATGCTCCCTCTCCAGAACTGCCGGTCGCCTTCCGCAGTTGGTTTCTGTTAGAATAGAGCGGACAACAAAAATAGACGCAACGCCAACACTCTGAAGAAACGCCACGGAGTTCAATCTAAATTTCCCACAAGCAGAAAGCGAGCCAAGAGGCCATGCCAAATTCATTGCGCGCCCTCATTCTCGGCTCTGGTTATGCGGGCGAAGGTCATACATTGGCCCTGCGCCGCGCCGGTGTCGATGTAGTTGCGATGGCTGGGCGCACCGAATCCGCTGTGCGCGCCGCCGCAGAGCGGCTGAACATCCCTCATGCCGGTACAGAGTGGCGACAGATGATCGCCGAGCTACGACCTGATATTGTCGCGGTGGGTACGCCTGGTGGCGCACATCTGGAGCAGTGTCTCGGCGCAATTGAGGCAGGCTGCCATGTGCTGTGCGACAAACCGCTGGCGGCGACGGCTGCTGATGCGCGGCAAATCTATGCAGCCGCCAAAGCCAAAGGGATCAAGAGTGCGTATGCGGCCAGCTATCGCTATCAGCCGCAGGCGCTTACGGCGCGCGAACTGGTGCAAAATGGCAGACTCGGTCAGATCTATGAGGTTGAATGCATATCGCACTACAATCTGCCCCGAATGATGCCTTTTGGCTGGCCGCACAGGCTCGATCAAGGGGGAGGTCGTCTGAACAACAATTTCACCCACAAGCTCGCCATTGTACAGCAGGTGGTGGGTGGAGAAATTCTGGCGGCGATGGGCGAGACCCGTAACGACCTCAAGCGCGCACCCGTTGGTGAGCGGGTGCATGATTTTCGTGAGTATAGCCGGCGCGCCGGGGACATGGCGCAAAGTGGCGTACATGAGTGGGCCGAAGTGGACAGCGATTGGTCCTATACAGTGCTGGTACGCTTGGGTGTGCGTGGCGCGGCTTTGGCAGATACAACCTCCGCCACCTTCCACCATTCGGCGCTGTCCTTTGCCAAGAACAAAGACTACGTTGCCTTCTACGGTGAAAAAGGCGTCCTCCACATTGAAGGGGCCTATGCTCAAGGCGATCTCTTTCTACGCACAGATGGTGAAACCTGGGATAGCGTGTCGATTCCCGATCAGATCCGCAACAGCTTGCCACCGGAGACGGATCACAGCCAGCGCAATTGGGATCAACTGGCGCGGGAATTTGTCGCTGATATTCAGGGGCAAGGCGATGGAGGATACCAGACCTTTCGCGATGGCTGGATCTACCAGGAGGTGATTGATACAGCGCGCGGAGATAGTGGCTGGACGCCGATTGCAGGAGATATTTGATTCAAGTGGATTAATCCCCTGGACTCATCATTTGTTTGACCTGCTCCAGCGTTTCCGGCGCGGATAGTAGAAAGAGCCTATCCTCAGCCCGAAGAACGGTGCTGCCACTTGGCACAAGGAACTCATTGTCGCGGCCAATCAAGGTCAACAAGGCCCCTTGCGGCAAGCCTAGTTCAACCAGGCGCTTGTCAGTAAACGGTGAATTGGGTGGTAATTCAATTTCAACCAATTCGCCTCGAATTCCGTTCACGGCTTCAAACTCAAGCGGCGAACGCGGGCGCACGCGCATGGGAGCATCGACCCGCAGCCAGCGTGCGACGATGGGGATGGTGCTGCCCTGCACCAGGATCGAGGTCAGCACGATGAAAAAGACTAGATTGAAGATCGGATTGGCATTCTCGACCCCTGCCACCAGCGGGAAGGTGGCAAGGACAATGGGTACGGCTCCACGAAGCCCCACCCAACTGACGAGGGTGATCTTGCGTAGGTTCATGCGGAAGGGCAGGAGGCCCAGAAAGACGCTGACCGGGCGTGCTACAAAAATGAGGAAGGCAGAGACAAGCAGGCCCGATCCTGCCACAGCCCATACCTGCGAAGGGAAGACCAACAGGCCCAGTGTCAGGAACATGACGATCTGCATGAGCCAGGCCAGTCCATCATGAAAGCGCATCAGGCTGCGCCGGTGGATCAAATTGGTGTTACCCATGACCAGCCCGGCTGCATAGATGGCAATGAAGCCGTTGCCCCCCAACAAGGTCGCAGCGCTGTAGACGAGCAGCACCAGACCCATCGAAAGAACGGGATAGAGCCCCTCATATTCCAAATTCACGCGGTTAATCACATAGACGATGCCTCTGCCCGCCAGGTAGCCAAACATGGCCCCCAGCACCATCTGCTGAAAAAACTGCCACACCAGATTCATCAGCGACGCATCGGGCAGGGTGATCAGTTGGATCATCGCCGTGGTGAGAAAGACAGCCATTGGATCGTTGCTGCCGGACTCAAACTCGATCAGCGACTTTAGATTGCTGCGTAAGGCGACTCCACGCGAGCGCAATATGGCAAAAACAGCGGCGGCATCAGTCGAGGAGACGATCGCGCCCAACAGCAAGCCCTCGTATAAGGAAAAGCCGAGCACATAGGTGGCAAAGAGCCCCACGATCAGCGCCGTAAGCAGCACGCCAAAGGTTGCCAGCACCAGCCCATGCCCCAGGATGGGCCGCACCTGCGTCCAAGCTGTATCAAAGCCGCCAGAGAAAAGGATAAAGATCAAGGCCACGACGCCAAGCGATTGGGCCACATAGGCATCTGCAAATTCGATGCGCCCCAAACCTTCGGAGCCGGCCAACATGCCAATCACTAAAAAAAGGAGCAGCGTCGGTACACCCAACCGGCCCGACGCCTTGCTGGAAACAACACTCAATACGAGGAGAATTGCAGTGCCTAGGAGGATGTAGTCAAAGAGCATCTTGATCCTGACGGTTTAGGTTTGTTGATAATCGAATGCAATTTACTCTAGAGGAGTCAACAATTCAGATGTGCCAACAACAGTGTATGAAAAACGAGGCCGCAGGGTTGCGGCCTCGTTGTATTCTCAAATTGTAGGTGCAGCGCTCTATCCTGACGGTACTTCCAGAGAAGTTACTCTCTGGTTATTGTCCGGGGACGGCATCTTCCATCGCCGCGGTTGCCTCGGAAAGCGCCTGGTCCAGCGCAGTCAGGAAAATACCAAATTGGCTGGTGCTGCGATTCAACGTATCCACTGCGCTTTGCAGTTCGGCGATATTGCCACCCAAATCGCCTTCGATTGTGGTCAATTGCGTTTGCAGGTTCTGCGCCTGCTGCGCAACGATGTCTACATTCGTGCTGACGGCCCCCACATTCTCATCAATACGGGCCACGCTCGCCTCGAGGACATTCAACCGCTCGCCACCGCTGAAGCTGAGTGTACCGCCGTTGATCACGGCCAGCACCAACAACGTCAGTAGCATCCCCAACACGGCACCACCAATGGCAGCACCGAACATTGTGAGTGAGTCGTTACGCACCGCATTGTATTCCAGGCTGGGCGGTTCCTGCGTACGCTCCACAGGTCTCGTTATCTCCAGTGACTCATTGTGAACGCTCATAACACTCCTTCCTCAAACCGACTAGATGAAACCTATATGCTGTTGAGCAACCTCACGGCTGGGCGCTTGCTGCTGGTGATCAAAAGCAGATTCAGCCCCTCCATCTTAACCTAAGTCAATCGATTCGTGAAAATCGGATCAAGCCAATTGCTACGCATCCCTTTTATTGGGTGCGCTGATTTTCACAACCTCGGTTAGAGAATAGAGGCGGCTGCCTGCGCCCCGGACGAGCTCACGACAGCCGTGTGGATAACACGATAGCACCATCTTAATTGGGGGATTCAGATTCGTCAAGCCGCTTTACCCTACACAAAACCAACGATTTGAGCGTTACTCGAGCCGCGCCAAACCGTCATAATATAATGATTAGAAACAAAAATAATGATACCGATATTGTTATCAATGCAATCTATGAATACTTTGTATAAGTTTTTGGTTTTGCCGGGAATGTATTTGCTTTCCCGGTCTATCCAGTGAAGGAGATTGAATGCATAAGGATTTTCCTCGTCCCGAACTCTCGTTTATTCGTGCAGGTGCAGCCTCGATCTGGCGCACGCTCTATGCCCATCGCCATCCCAATGCTACCGTCCATCGCATCCTAGAGGTTGGCGAAGTGGTGCAGTTGTTCAATTTTAGCCGCCAAGCGGGCAGTCTTTGGGCACAGGTCGATACGCTGCAATTTTCCGGCAACCAGCGGCTCTATCAAAAGGGCTTTCTGCGCGTGCCGCCCACCAACCCCAACAGCGTGCTGGCCTTTATCCCCGACTATCGCTACTACACCGACGTGATCCCTGGGGGCCTTCCCTCGCATCTAGCCGTGGGCGATACCGTTGCCCTGGTAGAAGCCTATCCAGCACCGGGCGCGCCGGTCTACCAGGCGATTCCCGACAGCGAGAACGCACCGGCAACCGCAGGGCTGCTAGAACCGAAAGATGTGGCAAGAATCACACAAGGGCCATACCGGACTTCGGACAATTTGCTCTATTGGAAGATAGACAACCTCAATGGCTCTGAAGACGGGTATATTCAGGAGTACACGCGCCTCGACAGGCGCTATCGCTTCTTTATGCGCCCCCATATTCTTGCCAACCCGTAGCCTCCAGAAGATTGCCCATGCCCTCTGCTCACACGAACTTCGATGCCATCAACGCTCACAGTGTGGACTTCTTGCTTTCAGCGGAGGGCATGGCTGCCGCGGCGCAGCTTGTCGCCGTAGATGACGAGCATTTGCTGGCAGAGCTTGCCCACCTGCGCCGCCGCTTTACGCCAGAGCAAGCCGGGGCATTGGTGGCGTTGGCTCGTCTGCGCCGCCGAGCCGCGGCCAAATTTCCGGCGGCGGATCGCCTCTTTTTTAGCAGTGCCGCGCTTGAACAGGCCACAGCCTATCCCATCGCCGCGCACCATGCTGCTCACCTGGACCAACACGCGCCGCCTGGCCCGATCTTGGATCTGGGCAGTGGCATCGGCGGCGATACGTTGGCTCTGGCGCAGCATCGCCCGGTCATCGCCTATGAGATTGACCCGCTGCGGCTGCGGCTGGCAGAAGCCAACGTCCAAGCGATGGGGCTGGCGCATCGTGTTACCTTTCAACAAGCAGACTGGACAGCCGAACTGGCAGCCGGACGTTTGCCCAATGCTGCCGCGGCCTTTGCCGACCCGGCGCGGCGCATCGGCGAGCAGCGCATTTACCGGCTGGATCAAATTCAGCCGCCGATTAGCGCGCTGCTGCAATTGCAGAGCCAAATACCCAGCGTGGGCGTCAAGGTCATGCCCGGTGTAGACAAGGCGGAGATCCCCCCTGATTGTGGCGTGGAGTTTATCAGCCATGAAGGGGTCTGCAAAGAAGCAGTCTTGTGGTTTGGCCCCCTGGCAAGCTACCCCGTTTGGGCCAGCGTTCACACACCGGCGGGTTGGCTGATGCTCAATGACACCACGCCGCCGCCGCTCGGCCCGTTGACAGCCGGAATGATACTCCACGAACCTGACCCTGCGGTGATCCGCGCCGGAACCTTTGCCCCGCTCTGTACTGCTTTGGGCGCGCATCTCTTTGACTCGATGATCGCTTACTTGGTGGGCGATCAGGCCATCACCCACCCGCTGGTGCAGAGCTTCCGCATCCTTGAGATCCACCCCTTCAACCTTAAGCTGCTGCAAGCGCGGCTGCAAGCGCTGGGGATCAGCCGCTTGGAGTTGAAGAAACGAGGTGCGCCCTTTGCGCCGGAAAGCCTGCGCGGGCGGCTCAAGCTGTCCACGGAGGAGCACGCCGGTGTGGTCATCTTCACGCGCCAGGGCGATGCGCGGCTGATGCTGTTGGGAGAGCGGCTAGAAGTTGCGTGACATAGAACGCCGCTGGGGCAATTATCTTGTCTCAGCCTTCAATCGCGGCTAAACTAGGTTCCGTACGAAAGAATGGCTTTGGAGAGCCGAAAGGTGGCAGTCACGCTGCAAGTGACCGTCACCGCAGAGCAAATCGCAGAGCAAATCGCAGAGCAGTAGGGAGAGTTTGCCGATGGACGCGCTTGCCATCCCAACCAATGTCCCAACCTATGCCGAATTGACCGCGCTTTCCCAGCAGGTGGGGACGCAGTTCTTGACGGCGAAGATGACCTGTGCGACCGCTGAAAGCTGCACCGGGGGGCTGGTCGGCCACTTGCTGACCGAAATTTCGGGCTGTTCTGTCTATTTTATGGGGGGTGCGATTGTCTACTCCAACGAGATCAAGGCGCACGTTTTGGGCGTTGATCCACAGACGCTTGCCACCGATGGCGCGGTGAGCTATGCCACAGCCGCGCAGATGGCGCAAGGAGCGCAGCGGCTCTATGGGGTAGATGTGGCAGTTTCGATCACCGGGATCGCCGGGCCAGGCGGCGGCTCGCCCACCAAGCCGGTGGGACTGGTGCATGTTCATGTTGTGGGGCGCGATGGATATAGCTGTGGTGAGCGCTTTGTCTGGCCTGCGGATCGCTCCGGCAATAAGCTCTTGAGCGCCCAAGCAGCCCTGCAAATGATGTCGGATTATCTTACGGCGCATCTGGCCCAACAGTCAGGTTGAGCCAGGAAGCGATGAGACGGAAACCATTATGCCTAGCGAAGTCTTAGTGAATGAACCGATCGAGGTCTTGGTACGCGTGATGCCGAACGGGGGGGTGCGCCCCACGTCGTTCCTGTGGCGTGACCGCACGCGCTATGTCAATGATGTGGGTCGCCAGTGGGAAGAACGGGTAGAGGGCAAGAGCGTGCGCTGCTATATGGTGATGACGGTTGACGGCAACACCTATGAGTTGCGCTGGGACCCGGCTGGTGACAGTTGGCAGATCCACCGCGCATGGCTGCGCGACTTGGCAGTATAGATCAATTTGCCTTAGCTCCCTGGGATTCCCCCGAATCTGGACACAACCCAAAGTGCTATCATAACAAAAATGATGGCGATCGGCCACAAACAGCCGAGCAACATGCCCGCGGGACTTGGCCCTGTCTCGACAGGTATCTTGCCCGGTTTTTTGATTGGCTCAAAAAACTGCCGCATCTTCAACCAGCGTTTATAAAGCGATACGCCAGCCAGCCACAGCAATAATAACCCGGCGGCGCATGTAAGGCCCATGAGGAAGCCCGCTCTGTAATCTTCATAGTTGGAGATTCCATTGAGAAATTCGCGGACTAAATCGCTCAAAAGCTCCATGGGGGCAAGATACTCCTCGTGATGGGTTGGTTCCCGGGTGCAAAGGTATATTTCAATTTGGGGCTTGACAAATCGGAACAAATGTTCTAATTTGGATGGCAGCGCGTATTTGTTCCTGCTTTGTCACGTCATCAATCTATACAACCCGCTCGCGAAGACCGGCATTTCGGATCATCCAGCCAGGCACTTCTGCCAGATAGGTGTGCTATGTCTCATCATAATCACTTTTTCTTTTTGCGCACGCTTTGGGGCGCGCTGCGCCACGCGGATTGGAAAGAGGCAGCCGCACGCGCAGGAATCTTGGGGCTGATTGTTGAATTCTTTCGGGCGATCGCCGGCTTTAGCGCCTGGCCCTTCTTTGTCCCCGCCGACAGCGAGTGGCAACCGTCCGCCATCCGCCCGATTCTCAATGAGCATGGCATTCCCCATTGGGGGTGGGGCAAGCAGAGCGGCGAGTTCTTCTTCCAGGTGAAACTGCGCCAAGCCAATTGGGCGCAATATCTGCTCCAGCAGCATGGTGTTCCGCTCAGCGGGCAGCTTTTGGATGAAGGCGGGCGCAGTGCCTACCGCCCTGCCGCACGCCGGTCGCTGCGTCCTGCCGGGGGCGCGGCCCACACCGCAGCCAACCCTGCCACCCAACGCGAAGCCACCCCTTCTTTGCTGGCCGACCCCGTTGGGCAGATCAACCGCACCGTTGACCGCTTGGCGAAGTGGTAGCCTTCGGTTTCCCTTCCTATTTTACTCTACTCTACCGCTTCTCTGCCATGCCCGAAGAACCCCACCCTAACCCTCCAGCGATCCAGTTGCGGCAACTCCTTTGCCTATGCTATAGTAGGGCCACCCATATCCATGTGACTTCCCTTCTTTGATACATTCGGAGGAACCCTTCTATGATCCAAAGCTTAAAGACCAGGATTTTGCCATTGCTGCTCCTGGTAGCGTGGGTAACTGCGGCTTGTGCCCCGCAGACGACCGCGCCCACCACAGCGGCAACAGCAGCACCCGCAGCAGCGGAAGCGACCGCTGCGCCCAGCGAGGAGGCGACTGCCGCGCCCACCGAAGAAGCTGCCGAGGAACCAGCCGCAGCCAGCGGCGATGTTGTCACCCTACGCATGACCTGGTATGACGACGGCAACGAAGGCGCGATTCTGCGTGAACAGTTGGATCGGTTTGAGGCGGAAAACCCGGATATTCGTGTCGTCATGGATACCGTCCCCTATGCAAGCGGGATTCAGGAGACGCTGCCCCTCCAGCTTGAGGCGGGCGAAGGGCCGGACATGGCCCGCGTCACCCAACTGGGCATTATGTCCCGTTATATGCTTGACCTGCGCCCCTACCTCACCGATGCGGCCTATTGGGAGGAAAACTTTGGCCCCTTCCTGGCATGGATGCAGGCCGAACCCGGTGGCAACGCCATCCCCGGCTACATGACACAACTCACGGTCACCGGCCCCTTTATCAACCGCACACTCTTTGAGCAGGCGGGGGTCGAAGTGCCCAGCGATAGCTCTGACCAGGTAACTTGGGAAGAATGGGCAGCCGCGGCGAGGGAAGTAGCAGATGCCACAGACACCTTTGCGATGGCAATGGATCGATCCGGCCATCGTTTGGCCGGCCCCGCGGTGAGCATGGGCGCGACCTTCTTTGACGCCGATGGCAACCCCCAACTGGTAGGCGACGAAGGATTCAAACAAATGGCGCAGTTGATGGTCGATTGGCACGCCGACGGCACCATGATTCCCGAAGTGTGGATCGGTTCCGCGGGCAGCTATCAGGCAGGCAACGAGCCTTTTATCAACGGGCAGTTGGTCTTCTATATGTCGGGCAGTTGGCAGGTCGGCCAATTCACCCAGCTAATCGGCGACGCCTTTGACTGGGAAGCAGTGCCTAATCCCTGTGGCCCCGCGGCCTGTACAGGGATGCCCGGCGGCGCGGCCCTGGTCGCCATCAACACGACAGAACATCCCGAAGAAGTTGCGCGTGTCATGGAATATCTCACCGCTGAGGAGAACATGAAGGAGTTCTATGCGCGCACGCTCTTTATCCCTGGGCATTTGGGCCTAGCGGCAAGCGGCGTTGACTTCCAGGTCGATCTGCCCCAGGCCATCACATCGCTCAATGTCTTTTCCAGCGAAGTCGGCAAATTGACCCCGTTGGCCTATGACCTTCAGGCCTACCAGTACAACACCATTCTCTTCAATGCGATTCGCGACCGCTTGACCCAGGTCTTTGTAGGTGAATTGACCCTGGACGACGCGATCCAGCGCATGCAGGATGATATTGATGCGGGCATTGCCGCCGCCCAACAGTAGGCAGGCACTTTGCAGATGGCAAACGCCTTGCGGATGATGGTAGTGGCGCATAGAGCGTGACGAAGCGGAGCAGCAGCGACACGGGTGGCATCGAGACGAAATTGTCTGTGTCACCCGTGTTTTTTTAAGGATGCCATGACTGAAGATAGCGACATCTCGACTCCTCCCAGGATACAAGCCGGTTCGGTGTTCTATGCGCTCTATGCAGGTCTGATGAATGCCCTGGACCTCATCTTTGGCAATGTGCAGCGTGTCATCGGCAACAAGCGCATGGCCTATATTTTTGTTTTGCCCAACCTCCTGATCTTTGGCATCTTTGTGCTTTTCCCGATGTTGCTCAATTTTTACTATGCCTTTACAGGAGGCACCGCGCTCTTTCCGCAGGATCGCCCCTTTGTCGGCACGCAAAACTTCAAGCAATTATTCGACTGTGGCAGCTTCCTGAACCCCAACAGTTGCCGCGAGGATATTTTTTGGCGCGCCATCTATAACACGGCGTTCTACGTGGTCTTTCAAGTCGGCGCGATGGTCTTGGTAGCGCTGGTCACAGCAGTCGTGCTAAACCGGGCAGTGCGCGGGCGCGGCTTCTTTCGCAGCGTCTTTTTCTATCCGGTGCTGCTTTCGCCCGTTGTCGTGGCGCTGATTTGGAAGTGGATTCTCCAACGCGATGGGTTGCTCAACGCGGCGCGCGTTGCCCTGGGGATGGAGCGCATTGTCTTTTTTCTCGATGCCAATTGGGCCGTTTTTTGGATACTCTTTATCAGCACATGGGCACAGATGGGCTTCTATATGCTGATCCTGCTGGCGGGTCTACAAGCCATTCCCGCTGAACTCTATGAGGCAGGCTCGATGGATGGCACAAGTCAATGGCAGAGCTTTCGCCACATCACCCTGCCGCTGCTCATGCCCACGATGCTGGTGGTCACAGTGCTGGCGGTGATCCGCGCTGTGCAGGTCTTTGACCAGGTATGGGTGCTGACCGGCGGCGGCCCTGGTACGGCGACGACCTATGTTGTGCAATATATCTATCAAACAGGCTTTTCCAGCCAAATCCAACGCTTTGGACTCGCCTCCGCAGCCTCTGTGGTGTTGGGGATCGTGCTGCTGATCTTTACCCTGCTGCAATTGCGCCTGGGGCAAAACTCGGATACGGCGTAAGGAAGGATTCACCATGTTTGCCGTTGTCGGCGACTATCTCACCCGCACACGCGGAACCAAACAACTCCACTGGACGGATCTCTTTACTTACTTCTACCTGACGTTGGGGACGCTGCTGATGTTTTTGCCGGTGGTTTGGCTGGTGCTTTCCTCCTTCAAGACGCCTGCGGCCCTCGTCCGCTTCCCACCCGACCTGCTGCCCTATGACGTGGAGAGCGTGGTAGTGCCTGGGTATGATGAGCCGCTGCCCTTGTATACGGTGACGATGGAAGATGGCTCGACACGCCAGTTGGCCCAAGTGCGGCGCGTGGGGCTGGAAGCACAGATGATCGACCCCAGCGCGCCAGGGGAGATCATTCGCGTACCCACCAGCCAGCGTGAGGAAGTGCGCCAACTGCGCCTTGCGACCGAAAATTACACAGAGCCGCTGCAACGCTTTAACTTCTTGGTCTACCTACGTAACAGCGTGGTCGTCACCCTTGCCGCCACCCTGCTCACGCTGGTCATCAACAGCATGGCAGCCTTTGCGCTGGCAAAATATGAGTTTCGCGGTCGCCAGACCATCTTTGTCATCATCATCAGCACCTTGATGATCCCGATCTCGGTGATCCTTGTGCCCGTCTTTCTGGTTATCACCGGCATTGGCTGGAACAACAACCTGCTCGGCGTCATCATCCCTGGGGCTGCCACGCCCACAGGCGTCTTTCTGCTGCGCCAATATATGATCACCATCCCCGATGAGCTATTGGCCGCGGCGCGCATCGACGGGGCCTCCGAATGGCGTGTCTATTGGCAGATTGTGCTGCCGCTTGCGGCCCCAGCAATGGCCGTATTGGCGATCTTCTCGGTCATGTGGCGCTGGAATGATTTCCTCTGGCCTCTGATCGTCTTGACGCGCAGCGAACTCTTTACCCTGCAAGTCGGCTTGGCCGCGTTCCAGGGCGAACTCAACGTGCAGTGGCATTACGTGTTGGCGATGACCGTCCTCACGCTCCTGCCCATCACCCTGGTCTTTGCCTTTCTGCAACGCTTCATCACCACCGGCATCGCCACCACCGGCCTGAAATAAAATCTCCACCATCCACCTAGACAGGAACCAACCCCATGACGAACTGGTGGCGCACCTATCCCTGGCGCGAGATCCAAACCAACCTGCGCGAGATCGACATGCTCGATATTCGGGCCGACCAGGTCGTTGCCGATCTGCAACGCTTCAAGGCCACGCTCTTGATGATCAACGCCGCGGGCATCATTGCCTCCTATCCCACAGAGCTGCCCTTTCACTTCCAAAGCCCCTACCTCACCGGCGACAGCCTGGAGGAGATCATCGCGGCTTGCCATGCCGCCGGTATCCGCGTGGTGGCGCGCACAGACTTCTCCAAAGTGCGCCGCCCCCTCTATGAGATGCACCCAGAGTGGGCCTATCGCAGCGCCAACGGGCAGATTGCCGACTACAACGGCGATGTAGCCGTTTGTCTGAATGGTGGCTACCAGCAGGAATATGCGCTGCAAATCGTTGAGGAGTGTCTCAACAAGCTCGATTTCGACGGCATCTTCTTCAATATGGGCGGCTATCAGACGCGCGACTACAGCGGCAACTACTATGGCCCCTGTCACTGTGACAACTGCCGCCAGCGCTTCGCTGCCCTGTTTGACCTGCCCTTGCCCACCCAAGAAGATATGGACGACCCCGTCTATCGCAAGTATGTGCGCTTTAAGCAGATTACACAGCGCGCCCACAAGGAAAAGGTCTACAATTTTATCCACAACGGCTGGCCCCATGTCGCCATCGCCAGCCATCGCGAATTTGGACAGGGCTTTTATCGCCAGGAATCCAACACCGCCATCGACCGTCCGCTGCCCCACTGGCAATATAACGCTTCGGACAATACCAAGTGGGTAACAAGCAGCTTTCCAGAGATGGTTTCCAGCAATACCACCGTGGATTTTATCGACTTCCCCTACCGCCATGTCGCTGTCTCGCCCCACCAACAGGCCCTACGGCTGGCGCAGTCGCTCGCCAATGGCGGCGCGCTGGACTATTACCTGATCGGGCGGCTCGACAACCATGAGGATCGTTCCGGCTTTGCCCCGGTGCAAGAGCTTTTTCACTATCACGCCGCCAACGAGGACTCCTACAGCGGCCTCACCTCCAAAGCCAACATTGCCGTGATCCACGGCCCCCACGGCAACATTGCCGAGTTTCGCGGCTGGTTCCGCTTCCTGGTGGAACATCATTTCTGCTTTGATACGCTGATGGAAGAGGTGGCGCTGGCCTTGCCCTGGGAGAAATACGCGGCGATTGTGCTGCCCGATTTCCAGGCGATCAGCGATGCCCTGGCGGCGCGACTGGATGAATTTGTGGCCGCGGGTGGCGTCTTGATTGCTACGGGGCGCAGCGGCTTTCGCGATGAAGATTGGGAGCCGCGCTCCCGTCCTGTGCTGCAAAGCCTGGGGATTCGCCAAGTCAAGGAGATACGCACAGAGACCCGATCCTGCTATCTCAAATTCAAAGACAAGAGCGACTTCCCACACATGGCGGAGAGCGACCTGCTCTATCTGGATGGGCCTTATATTGATGCGGAATATGCAGGGGATACAGAACAGTTCATGAACCTGATCCCGCCCCATATGTTTGGCCCACCCGAACGCTGCTATTACACCGAGGTGAGCGATGCCCCCGGCTATGTCGTCCACGCGCATGGCAAAGGCAAGGCGATCTACCTGCCCTGGCTGCCCGGCGCGCTCTTTCACCGGCAGGGATACCCCAACACCAGTGACTTTATCGGTGATCTTGTGGCCCATGTGGCGGGGATTGTGCCTGTGGGGGGCAACCTTTCACCGATGGTGGAAGTGACCCATTTTCACAATGCCAACGAGGGCTTTGACCTGGTGCATTTGGTCAACACCTCCGGTCATTTCGGCGTCAGCTTCTTTGCGCCCCTTCCCATGAGCGACCTAGAAGTGACAGTCGCCTATCCGCAGCGTCCCCAACGGGTGCGCGGGCTGGTCAGCGGCGCAGGGTACGCGCATGAATGGGCGGATGGGTGGCTCACAGTGCAAGTGCCGCGGCTGGAGAAGTTCGAAGCGGTACGCGTGGAGTAGGGCTAATCCGTTAGGGGAACTCAGGTTGCACCCTATGACACAGCCCCTATGTCGGCAGGGTAGCAACCTGGGCACGTTACACCGTCAGGCGATCGTCCTGTACGCGCATTGCCATCCCTAGTAGAATTGCAATGGCAATGGCGGCGATGCCGGTCAACACGGCGAAGATGGTAAAGACTTGGTCGGCCTGCGCGCGCAGCGAGCCGGTGGGCTTGTCTTCCACGCTATCCGCGGCGGTTGTAATGTCGATCTGTTCTTCGCTGACAACTGCTACCTCGTCAATGTTTTCGTCGATGGCGACAAGCTGCTGATCAACATCTTCCAATAATTCATTCACGCTGTCCCACTCTTGAGCCGCCGGCGTACTCTGTGCGGACGCGTCCATCTCGGACATTTTGCTTTGAATCTCTTCTGTCGTCTCTTCCAGTTCCTCAAGGCTGACTTGCAGGCTGCTGCTCAATCCCACAATCTGCTGCTGAAGCCATATCTCGCGGGCGACAAAGGCCCCCAACAAAAGGCTGACAACGACAAAGACTGTGAGCGCAGCCACAACAAGCCGGTGGAGGTACTGGTCAGGATCGATATTCATGGCCCTATACCCTCGTTAATGCAAGTTCGGGATGACAATCCCACATTCCCCTATCCCAAATTCACATGATCGATTCGACTTGGACAAACAATACCATTATGCCGTAAGTATGGACAGAATCAAGATTACAAGTTCAAGACGACAGCTTCAGAAGTGCAGGCTTAGAATTCCAGGGACGCGAGGCTGTCTTGGCAGCATCAGATCAAAATGGGCCGGCGCTATGACCGGCCCATCCTGTCCTACATGCTGATATATCCTGATCTCATCGAGAACGAGACAACCATCAGTTCAAGAATACGCTAGGTTGTCGTCTGCTTGGTCTGCAAAGTCCCGCTGGCTCCCTTGCCACGCAGTGCGCCAATCCAGCGATGGTCGGTCGCACGCGAGATATAGTAGAGCGCCCACAGGATGACGCCACCGGAGAGGATCAGAACCCAACGCACAGTGCTGGCCGAAACCGGCGTCACTGTCGCCGTGATACGTGTGTCTGCGCGTGAGATGAAGCGTACGTCACTGCCGCTGACTACGTCGATGCGCGCTTGGCCGGGTGGCAGGTCAAAATAGACGGCATGGAAGGCGTCGCGCCCGGTGCCCTGACGCTTGGATGACTGTGACAGACCCAACTCTGGGCTGGCGACGCGGAAGCTGGCAATCCGTTCGCCAGAACGCATCTCGATCGGAATCGGCGCATCACCTGTGTTCGTTACAATGGCATGGCCCCCGCCGACCGGAAACATAATGCTGGAGCCGCCATATTGATAGGAACGTACCATCGTGTAGCCCCAGAAGGCAGCACCGATCATAATCAACACTGCAATCGCAACCTGAATCTTGGTCTTCATCGTATTCCCCCATTGAGCATGTTAGCGTTACCGGTTCACTGCGAGTGGTGCTCACGCTGAACACCTATGCACAGCATACAATGGGGATGTCACGCGCGTTTCTCGTTTCTGTTCAGATTTCTGGACAAGCTGTTACGAAATCAAGACAAGGCGGGCAAACGCAGCATGACCGACGTGCCTTGTTCGGCTGAACTTTCAATGCTGACTGCCCCGTCATGTCGCTCGACAATGGCCTTGACAAGCGCCAGCCCGGTACCACTGCCCGGTATCTTCTCGATCTGCTGGTCGCGATAGAGTTCCTCCCAAATATGGGGCAGCGCTTCTGCCGAGATACCCACACCCGTGTCGGAGACGCGCAGAATCAACTCCTGCTGTGCTTCGATGGCGAGTTCCACATGATCGCCAGGACGGGTGTATTTATAGGCATTGTCCAGCAGATTGTGAACCGCCAGCGCCAGCAGATCTTCATCCACAAGCCATGTTATCTCTTGCCCTGCCTGAATACGGCTTGTCAAGAAGCGTTCACCGGCCTCAAAACGATCTCGTTCGAGGTGGAGAATGTTGGCAGCAAAGTCGGGCATCGAGACTGGACGCAAGTTCAGCGGCTGCGTCTCCAATTCCGCCAGCTTGCGTAGGTCGGTGACCAGGCGGCTCAGGCGCAATGTCTCCGTTTCCATCGTCGCCACAAGCTGCCGTTGTTGTTGATTCAGTGGAGTCAACCCTAATGTTTTTAGTCCTGCGCGCAGTGCCGTCAGCGGGTTCTTCAGTTCGTGATCCAAACGGTTCAAGAAACGGCTGTGCTCAGCCAATGTCTCACGCCGCACTTTCTGGACGCTACGCAGGCGCAGATAATTCATAGAGATACGCACAATTGTGTGGATGGCGACAATCATGGTCACGCTGAGCAGCGCCACCAAGACGATCACATCCGCATCTTCCGGCACCAGGACAAAGGTATCGGCGAGCAGCACCCGCGCCAGCAGAAGCAGCCCCAACAGCCCCAGGGTGACCGGCAGTAGATAGCGACTGTTACGCAACCACTTCATGGTTCAGTTTCGACGGGCGCTACATAGCGATATCCTGCACCCGGTACGGTCTCGATGAAGTGGGGGTCTGCGGGGTCGTCGTGCAGTGCTTTACGCAATTCGGCGATGCGCGTATCGACGGCACGCTCACCGATCGCGCTCTCCCAGCCCCAGACGACATCGAGCAGCCGGTCGCGCGAGACCAATTCGTTGGGGTGCGTCATAAAATACTCCAACAGCGAGAGCGATTTGGGGGTCAAAGGCTGTTCTTGGTCGGCGACAAAGACACGACGTGCGCTGCGGTCGAGTACCACATCCCAGCTGCGCAGCCGTCGTGAACTGTGCAAGGGCTGTTTGCCCGCTTGCGTCCGGCGCAAGACCGCGCGGATACGCACCACCAACTCCTGCGGATCAAAGGGCTTGTTGAGATAGTCGTCAGCCCCTTCCTCAATCGCCATGATACGCTGGGCAGTGCCTGCAACTTGGGTCAGGAGAATCACGGGCGTCCAATCCTCGCGCTTACGCAGTTGGCGCAAGGTCTCGCGCCCGTCTAGGTGGGGCATAAGCACATCGAGGACAATTAAGTCGGGGCGATGCTGCGGGACAGAGGCAAGCGCCTCAACGCCATTGCTCGCCGTAATGACCTCAAAGCCCGAAAGCTCAAGAAAGGTCTTGAGCGTTGAGATAATCGATTTCTCATCATCGACAAGCAGAAGCTTGGTTTTTGGCTCTGGGGGCATCGCGGGTATCAGATCTTGGTGCTACAAAGGCAGGGACAACACGGTGTTAAGTATGTCATCCAGTTCACCCGCCTCGGCAATGATTTCAAGCTGCTCTACACAAATCCCAATGGAGACATACAGTTGGTGGGCATAAATCACGCCATGAAACGGAATCCCTGTTCGCTGCCGTCTTGCTGCCTCAACGAGAAAGTCATCATCACGCGTAAACACCACGCGATGCATTTCGGACGCTCGATCTAGCAAAGTTGCATCATCGAGTTCATGTGTTCCATCTTCATAAGCGGTTATGACGTCAATACCACGGATACGCAGTCCAGCCGTAATCGAACTAGGCACATTGTGATCCATATAAAAGGCAAGTGCCATTAAATCAAGCCCTTCGCTTTCAGCCGTTCCCTTAGGGGCGATGGCTTGAATGACTTCTCCAACTCGTTCACCTGATGCAGCCGCCGCTCGATGTCCTGCTCCACTTCTTCTTGGTGATCCCAATAATATCCCAAAGCAGAATAGATTTGGCCGAGCGAAAGATGAGGGTGTTGGAGATGTAGCTCTTCAGGGCTCCAACCATAAGCCTTATGATCCAATACAAGTTCCACAACCTTCATCGTCGTCCCCGCGATCATGGGCATACCTGCATCGTTGATCACAA
Organism: Caldilineaceae bacterium; assembly: GCA_020846635.1. Classification (GTDB taxonomy): domain Bacteria; phylum Chloroflexota; class Anaerolineae; order Caldilineales; family Caldilineaceae; genus QEUY01. The sequence goes on along the minus strand of JADLDO010000028.1, from coordinate 474,303 downwards.
TATGTTGGTAGCCAGTTGCAATTGCCATAGGCGATCTCCTTTTAGTATATCGTTCGGTAAACGCTATTGTACCAGACTTCTCCTTCTTGGAATATGGCCTGCATTTTGGTACAGTTAGGCATCTCCAACTTCCACCCTAGACAATCCTAACCATGCAACCGACAGCCTACGCTGAAGTAAACCGAATCCTGGACAGCCTGCTCTCGCGTCTACAGCAGATTCTTGGCGAGAAGTTCACCGGCCTCTATCTCTATGGTTCGCTGATCATGGGCGATTTCGACCTCGCCATTAGTGATATTGACCTGCTTGCCGTCACATCGTCGGCGCTGGATGACACAGAACTTGGCGATCTACACGCCATGCACCAGGAGCTTGCTGCAGAGAATCCCAAGTGGGATGGCCGCATCGAAGTCGCCTACCTGTCGCTGGAAGCCCTCCGAACCTACCGTTCACACGCCAGCACCATCGCCGCGATTAGCCCCGGCGAACCCTTTCATACAAAGGAGGCAGGCAAGGATTGGCTTGTGAACTGGTATATCGTGCGTGAAAAAGGCGTTACGCTCTTTGGACCATCGCCCAAGACCATCCTTGATCCCATTGCCAAAGAAGAATTCGTAGACATCGTGCGCGAAAACGCAAAGGCCTGGGCACAGCGGCTCGATGAATTCCAAACACGCGGCTCACAAGCCTATGCCATTTTGACCCTATGCAGAGCGCTCTACACTTCCACGCATGGGGAGCAGCTTTCCAAGAAACAAGCGGCACTGTGGGCAGCACAGGAATTTCCACAATGGTCTGCGCTCATCCAGAACGCGCTTTGGTGGCGCGAAAAATCGTGGGAGCAAGACGAAAGCGTCGACCACGCAGCCACTTTTCCTGAAGCAGTGCGCTTTGTACACTTTGCGATTGAGCAGATTGCAGCGACCTGAACCAACCTGAACCCCTATCAGCAAATCAACCCCACCACACAAGGCTACCTATCCCATGAGTGCTCCCATGAGTGTTGACACGCAAATTTGGACAACAATTGATTTTGAGAAGCAGGGGAAGCAGATCGGATTCTTGGGCGTACCCCAATCCACCAATACTGCGGGATGGGCCACGCAGTATCTCCCCATCGCCGTGATCAAGAATGGCAGCGGCCCCACCGCGCTCTTCTTTGGCGGCAATCATGGCGACGAGTATGAGGGTACTGTCACGCTGCCCAAGCTGGCACGCGCCATTGACCCGGCACAGGTGCAAGGGCGTATCATCATGATCCCCATGCTCAACTCGCCCGCAGGCCAAGCGGGGACGCGCCTCTCGCCCGTGGATGGCAAGAACATGAACCGCGCCTTCCCTGGCGAACGCAACGGTACGATCACCAGTATCATTGCCCACTATGTCTACAACGCCCTTTTTCCGATGGCCGACCTGGTGGTCGATATTCATTCCGGTGGGCGCTCGATCCTCTTTGCCACTTCGGTCAACATGCACCATGTTGCCAACCCAAAACAGATGCAGGGCATGATCGATTCGGGCATTGCCTGGGGCGCGCCCTGTGTCTTTGTCTATCGCGATGTCGGTGGCGAAGGGCTGCTGCCCAGCCATGCTGAAGCGTTGGGCAAAATAACGTTGGGGACCGAACTCGGCAGCGCTGCCCAATTCTCGCCCGAAATTCTCCGCATTACGGAGACAGGTGTCTACAATGTGCTGCGGCTGCATAAGATTCTGGAAGGCACGCCCACCGCAGCCGCCCAAGAACCACAAGTCGTGGGCGCGACCGAGCGCGAGGATTACATCATGGCCCCTGTCAGCGGCATCTTTGAACCCTTCTTTGATCTGGAGGATCAGGTGCGCGCAGGCCAGCCAATCGGCCAGATTCATAACATGGAAGAACCCTTCAACGAGCCGCGCGTCATCCATGCCGAAACCGACGGCATGGTCATGGGTCGCCGCGCCCTGCCCCTGACGCGCCAGGGGGACTGCGTCATGGTGTTGGTGCGGCCTTTCTCGCTGTAGGAAATCGATACACGACACCTTCCTGGAAGGTCCAATCACAGGACTGGTCTTCCAGGAAGGTTGCATGCTCTACTTCAGGACACTGCATGGCAAATCGTGTAGGTCGATTCCATCACTTCATTGCAGTTACTTCATCGAAGAGGGAAGAAATACTTTATCCGATGCAGCCTCAATGACAACTGTCACCGTTGCCGTTGCGCTGCCCCCTCGACCGTCTGCCACCACATAGGAAAAAGTGTCTGTGCCGCGCAGCCCAGCAGTGGGCGTATAGGTGATGGTGGTCCCGTTGGTCGTTGCAGCCCCAAGAGTCGGTGTCGTTACGCTGGTGACGGTCAAGGTGTCGTTGTTAACGTCGCTGTCGTTCGCAAGGACATTGATCGTGATCGGCTTGTCTTGTTCTGTGGTCACCGAATCATTCACCGCATTAGGGCTGCTGTTCGGCTCCCCTTCCACAGTAAGAATCACAGCGCGTGTAGCGATTACACCTTCACTGCTGATCTGAATCACACCCGTGTAAATTCCACTAGCAAGGGCGCTGGCGTTTATCGAAGCGCTCATGACAGTGGGGCCAGTACCTGATGCCGGTTGCAGCGTCAGCCAGCCGGCTGCGCTCTCTGCCGTCCATGCCTGATTGCTCGTCTTGGTTTGAATCGACAAAGTCTGTGGGCCGGACGCTGCGCCGCCCTCTGGAATGGTGACACGGATGCGTTCAGTGGGGTTGATCTGAATGGGAGGGGTAAAGTCACCCACTGGATAGTTCCAGGCAATGCTGTTGTGTATGGTAGCGTCGTCAATATCGGTTGCGGTGACAGCAAGGGCCAGCACGCCGGTCAACGGTGTTGATGGTGATACGGTGATCGCGAGGTCAATGGTTACAGAGACACCACTTGCCAATGTGATCGTCGGCGGGTTGATCGGTTCGACCGCGCCCAAATTATCCGTTGCCAGCAGTTCAAAGGTTGCGGCACTGCCTTTGTTCTCGATGGTTAAAGAGATGGGCGTGGTAACGCCAGGCACAAAGCCCATGACTAGTGGTGACAAAGCGAGTTCCACTGGTTGAGCCTCGAACAGTGTGGGGAAGACACGTTCATAGGCGCTGCCGTCCTGATTCAACCCGGAGACAGCAATACGAAATGGCTGAGTGGGCAAGGAAAAGTCGCCAATGAATTCGTTCTGTGCTGCCTCTGCATGATCCGCCGAGAGATTCACCGTCTGAATCAACGCGCCTGATAAAGAGAGCAGTTTGAATTGCGCAGTCTGATATGGCCCCGTCAAACTGGAACGGTGAGTCGCTGGGTTGCCCGCGGTAGGATGGTCCTGTAGTATCGAATAAAGCCCTGGATGGCGGGCAATACGATACTCGACAAATTCGGAATCGAGAAAACGTAATTCGCTCTGTGCATTCACGACAACGGAGAATTCGCCTTTATCCGCCAAAGTCAGTTTCCACAGACCCGTTTCAGGTGCATTTACTGTGAAGATATAACCGTTCTGCAAATTATGGATGACGGCATCTGCCTCGCTGTCAGAGACCACTGCCCCCGAAGGCCGCACTAGGGTTGCGCCAAGTGGCCGAATAACCGCAATTGTCCCGCTGATCGTATCGCCATACGCGATGCTCATCGCTGTGCCGGGCGCATCGTTCGGCTCTATTTCAGGTTTCAGCGCGCCTGGCGGTGTACTATTCCCTGCCAGACCCAACGAGTAAAAATAGTCTGGCCCATCTGCGCCCCCATAATCACGTAAGGTGAGAAAGAAGGGACCAGGATGGGGCAAGACAAACTCGATCTGGGAGTCAAATCCATTGAAGTCATCATTCTCCGCAAGAACGGTTTCTCCATCTGAGTCATACAAAGTCAAAACAGAATCGAGAAATGAGCCAAGACTTTCGGCAGCCACCGTTGCGGTGATCACGTCACCCACTGCGCCCGTGATTCGGAAGATATCCAGATCACCTTGAATATCTGTACTATCCGCTTCTTTAGAGATAGAGATCACAAATCCCTGAATACTCGAATCAACAGGAATCAGAAATTCCTGGCTTGTGTCACCAATGACACCGCTGGAGAGCATGAGTGTTGAAGATTTGCCAAAAAGCTGTGGGCGGATCAGATCAAAGATGCTATCGATTTCACTCGTATCAAGCATGAATAACTGCCCGCCGGTTTCCCGTGCTATGCGCACATAGGATGGATCGGGCTCGCCATCGGCCTGAATTGCAGCCACCGTGACCTCCGGCTTACTGGTTGCAGAATCTTGCTGGGCCGATGCCTGATCCGTGTGTGCCGCCGCGAACTCTGCAGAGCAGGTGCCGTTGAGTGCATAGATGACTTTAATGCGTTTCGCCTGAGCCGCGGCACTGGCAGCACCGGCTTGCTCTGGATCCTTGGAATCGGCATCCGTAAAGAGATAAACCGTGGAGTTCTCCTGGCTGGCTTCCACTGCACGCCGCAGACCACTGTTCGAGTATTCGGGACAATCACCACCGCCGGAGGCAGAGAGGCTATTGACCGCATCGAGAAAGGCGTTTGGATCGGTTGTTACAAAAGGGCTGCCTACATCGGGATCGCCAAATCGCACCAATAGATATTCACCGGGCTTCTCTCCGCTGTACGTAGGACTTGAAACCTCATTGACAATGGCAGTGACTTGACTCTTGACAGACTCAAGAACGCCACCCATGCTGCCCGTATCGTCAATCACCATAGCAAGTGTGCCACCCAACCCCAACAAGGCTCGAATACGCTTTTCATTGCCGTCGATAGCACCGTCCTTAAGGATTTGGTTGACAAAATCAATGGCCCCTGCCTTGGCTGCCTCCCACGCGGGTTTGCCCTCGCCTTGATGATCTTTGGCAATCCCGGAACAGAACTCAATCCCGAGGGGGGCAAAACCATGCGTACACTTGCCCGTCGGCGGTGTGCAAACAGCAAGCACGGTGAGAATGGGGGGCACAGGATTGCGTGTGATCACCCCTCCAATTGCTTCAACCGCACTTAGCCATGTCAGGTCGAAATATCCACTGGTGAGCCCCGGCGCTTCGATGACGTTGATGTCATTCGGACAAAAGGCCGTACCCCCAGGGTTGCTCATAGTCTTGCTTCCCAAGTCGTAATTAATATCGTCAGAGGTTTCCACCCAATTACTGTGTGCATAGAAGTCTTGCAGTGTGTGTAACGCTGTGCCCAACTTTTGACGCGCAGCCGCACCGTTGGGCGGATCAAGCTTGAGATCTTCAATGATCTTATTCTTCAAGTCCACGAGCCGCGCCGAACTCGCGGCAAACGCCTCATTATCGAAATGGTTTGTTGGCTCCCAAAACGGATCGCCTGGAAAGAGCAGCGCATCAGTCCCCCGATTCGCCGTCTCGACTTCACCAGTTGCAGCCTCAGTAAATTTGAGGTCCTTATTGTTGACATGTGCGGTAACATCTCCTAGGGCCTTCTTGGTGATGTCAACATGAATGTCCGGCTCAAACGCCAGGGCCGATCTGCTGGGGGCAAGCAGCAAAAAGAGTATGAGCAGCGAACCTACCAGCGATGGCGCAGCTATTTTGACACGAGACGGCGGAACATACGATTGTGGCGGCGATGTGTTCATTTAATATCTCCTTGTTCCGAATAAGGTACTTACTGGAGCACTCGTGTAACGGTATTTTTGTGAAACCAGCCTGAGCATAACAATCAAAACGTTTCCAAACCGTTGCTCAACGCGATCTAGCCCATTCCCGTAAACGACACAGGTGACAGGTAGATAGGTAGCAAACTTAGCTCATGCAGTGCCACCAAGCATTGGTGAAACTAGGTATATCAACCCAGGGCCATAGATGAATTGGGAAGGCGAATAAATGCGCTGCTGTGGGCGATCATCCGGCCAGTGGAAGTTGCCAGGACTATCAATGGGTAGTCTAGCAGCATACGGTACGGGAAGCAGTCATAGGAACAGTCACATCTGGTCGCAAATTCCTTCGTGATTGCTACTTGTCATTCGTCAATAGAGACTAAATTCCGCCATGGTCCAATGAGCTTCGTTTGACTGATTGACGCCAGGAGTGGCATGGGCTATAATCGCGCTATCGTAACCAGTGTGTAAGCACACTGTTACGGCAGTGTTGCCTGTCTTCCCCAATTTGACCATAAAGCAAAACCGAACCGAAAGCGCTAGCCCGATCTACCCGTTTGAGACGGGCTGGATGCGATTGTGCAAAGCGAATTTTATGAGCGCACCTGTATTGGAGATGCAGCAGATCTCCAAGCGTTTTGATGTGACCCAAGCGTTGGACGATGTTTCGCTGACCCTCTATCCCGGCGAGATTCATGCGCTGTTGGGTGAGAATGGGGCCGGTAAGTCCACGCTGATCAAGATCATGACCGGCATCCACCGCCCCGACCGCGGCCAACTCCTGCTCGACGGCAAGCCGGTTTCTGTACATAACTCAGTGGACGCGCAGAAGCAGGGCATCGCCGCCATCCACCAAGAGCCGATGATCTTCCCCGACCTGAATGTGGCCGAAAACATCTTCATCAGCCACGCCCAGCGCGGCCTGTTCCTGCATTGGGGGCGCATGTACGAGGAGGCAGAGCAGATCCTGGCGCAGTTGGATATTAAGCTGGATGTACGCAGCCAAGCCAGCGGGCTGACCCTGGCCCAACAGCAGGCGGTGGAGATTGCGAAGGCGATCTCGCTCAAGGTGCGCGTGCTGATCATGGACGAGCCAACGGCCTCGCTCTCGGCACATGAAGTCGACCAGTTGTTCAAGCTGGCGCGCCGCCTGCGCGCGCAAGGGGTGGCACTGCTTTTCATCAGCCATCGCATGGAGGAGGTCTTTGCCATTGCTGACCGCATCACCGTCATGCGCGATGGCAAACTTATCTCGACAGGGCCGGCGCGCGAATACACAGCAGAACGCGCCATCCGCGACATGGTGGGGCGCAAGGTCGAGGACTTTTTCGCCCATCGCGCCCATGAGCAAGGCGATCTCTTGATGTCGGTGCGGGGGCTTGGCCGCTCACGCGCCTTTCACGATATCAGCTTCGACGTTCATCGTGGCGAGGTGTTGGGGCTTGCCGGACTGGTGGGGGCGCGGCGTACTGACATTGGCCTTGCCCTCTTTGGCATCGAACCCGCCGACAGTGGCGAAGTGATCTTTGAGGGACAGCGCGTCGAAATCCGCTCGCCACAGCAGGCGGTTGCGCTGCAAATTGCCTACGCAACCGAGGATCGCCGCCAGCTCGGCCTGACCTTGCCTATGTCCATCACCACCAACATCACCCTGCCCATGCTGCGCCACTATCTCGCCGCGCTGGGGCTGGTGCGGCGCAAAGAGGAAAACGCAACAGGCGAGTCATATCGGCGACAGCTTGCCATCCGCGCGCCCTCTGTGCAGCAGATCGTGGGCAAGCTCTCTGGCGGCAACCAGCAGAAAGTCATGCTGGCAAAGTGGCTCAACACGCATCCCAAACTGCTCATCCTTGATGAGCCGACGCGCGGCATTGACGTAGGGACAAAAGCGGAGGTGCATCGCATCATCGGCGACCTGGCAGCAGAGGGCATGGCGATCATCCTCATCTCCTCCGACCTGCCCGAAGTGCTTGCCATGAGTGACCGTATTCTAGTGATGCGCGAGGGGCATCAGATGGCGATCTTTGATCGCGCCGAAGCCACCCAAGAAAGGATTCTCGCCGCGGCCATGGGACAAGCGCAGCCAGTGACGGCGTTAGAAACTGAGCCGGAAGCGCAGGGTGGGGCATGAACGCGCTGCTGCGTCGTTTTCGACCGGAGCAGGTACGTGTTTTGATCCTGCTGCTGATTATTGTAATAGCCCTGTTGATCTTTGGCAGCCAGATTGAAAACTACTTCTCGCCGCGTTTCTTCAACCGCATCGCCACCAGCGCGGCGATTGTTGCTGTGGTGGCTGTTGGTCAGACGCTTGTTGTCGTGACGCGCAACATTGACCTATCGGTGGGCTCGATTGTCGGTTTTACCGCCTACTTTGTGGGGACGCAGCTCGCCGGTAACAACGAGATGCTGCCACTGGTGGCTGTGCTGATGGCGATCGGTTTGGGTGGCGCGCTCGGCGCGCTCAATGGGCTGCTGGTCGCCTATGGACGCGTGCCCGCCATCATCACAACGCTCGGCACGCTGGCGATCTATCGCACCTTCTTGGTTGAATATTCAGGGGCCAAGACCGTCACGACGGCTTCTCTGCCGGAATGGCTTGTCAATATGCCACAGGCGACCCTCTTTTCGCTGGGCGAGTTGGATTTTCGCCTGTTGACCGTTCTGGCGCTGATCGTAGTCTTGATTTTCCAAATTGTGCTCACGCTGCTGCCGTGGGGGCGCAGGCTCTATGCCATCGGCTCGAACCCGGAGGCCGCGCACATGGTCGGGCTGCCCGTACAGCGCACTGTCTTTGGTGCGTTTGTCATCTGCGGCGCGCTGGCGGGGCTGGCAGGCTTTATGTTCCTGGCGCGCTTTGGCAATATCACCGTCGTCGCGGGCCAGGGTCTGGAGTTACAGGTGGTGGCAGCGGTGGTTGTCGGCGGCGTCAACATCTTTGGCGGTTCCGGCACTGTTGCGGGGGCGCTGCTCGGCACAGTTCTGATCGACCTGCTCGACCAGAGTTTGATCCGCTGGCTGGCGATCTCTGAATTTTGGCGCGATGCGATCCTGGGGCTCTTGATCCTGCTGGCTGTGGCGGTGGATGCGGTGCTGCTGAAACGGCTGCAACTCTTCTGGGCGCAGCGGCTTCAAGCGCAAAGCGTCGAAACGCATCTACCGGCAGAAGGGGAGCCACGCCATGCAGCGTAGCAGCCAATGGTTCAGGAGTTGGGAAGGGCTTTTACTGCTTCTTCTGCTGGTGTCGATTGCCTTGAACGCGTTACAGACACCCTATTATCTCAGCGTGGGCAATCTGATCAATCTCTTTATGCTGTCGATTGAGAAGATCATCGTGGCGCTGATCATGACGATGATCATTATCAACGGTGAGATCGATCTGTCGGTAGCATCAGTCATGGGGCTGGCGGCATGCATCATGGCCGCGCTGTGGGAAAACGGTGTGTCGATGCCGGTGGGGCTGCTGGCGGGGCTGCTGGCTGGGTTGGCAGCGGGGGCCTTCAACGGCTTTTGGATTGCCTACATGGGGCTGCCCTCGCTGGCGGTGACGCTCGCCGGACTGATCGGCTACCGGGGCGCAGCGCGCATTTTGCTGGAAGATCGTTCGATTGGGGAGTTTCCCGCCTGGTTCGACCGCTTGGGCCAACAGCCGATCTTGGGGCCTTTGCCGCTGGCGTTGATCGTCTTTTTTGTGCTTTACCTGATCGCGCTTGTCGTCCTGCAATTTTCCGGCTTTGGCCGCTATATCTATGTGATCGGCAACAGCCAGGAGGTGGCGCGCTACTCTGGTGTCAAGGTACAGCGCGTGAAGATGATCCTCTTTATGGCTTCCGGGCTGCTTTCGGCGTTGGCAGGGCTGCTCTTTGCGGCACGCCTGGGCGCGGTGCGCGGCGATCTGGCGCTGGGCTTCGAGCTAGACATTATTACAATGGTACTCTTGGGTGGCGTTAGCATCTTTGGCGGTACCGGCTCGTTGGTCGGCGTGGGGCTGTCGATCCTGCTGATTCTCAATTTACGCAACGGTATGTCGCTCGCTAACCTGAGTGGGCATATCCAAACAGGCGTTGTCGGCGTGCTGCTGATCCTGTCGGTGCTCGTACCCAACCTCGCCCAGCATGTACGCGAAATTTGGCGGCGACGGCGCTTGGGCCGCGCGGTGGTGGCAGAGGGAGACCCCACCCTACCATGAGCAATTCCTCTCTGATCTTTGCTTGACTGTTAGTTTTCTACCCAGTTCGTTATCGACAAAGGAGAAACTGTATGAGCAAGGTTTTCAAATCTGTAGCCATTCTTGTCGTACTGACGCTGCTGTTGGCAGCCTGTGGTGGTGGCGGAGGGTCGGAAGCCCCGGCAGCGACAGAAGCACCCGCGGCAACCGAAGCCCCTGCAGCGACTGAGGCTCCCGCAGCCACCGAAGCACCCGCAGCCACAGAGGAAACCGAGGTGACGGAGTCGGAGGGGGTGACAGAGACAGAGGAAGTGACCGGAACCGAAGAGGCGACCGGAACCGAGGAAGTGACTTCAACGGAAGAAATGACCTCCACCGAGGATGTCACAGCCACGGAGGAGACCACAGCAACCGAGGGAGCTGCTGAAGGCGCTGCCAGCGAAGGTGGAGCGGTCAACATGGTGCTGATGCCCAAGTTCCTCGGTATCCTGGTCTTTGACCAGGCGCACCAGGGGGCGATGGAAGCGCATGAAGAGGTGGGCAACACAGGCACGCTTGAATTCTTGGGGCCAACACCCGAAAACAGCGTTGCGGGGCAGATTGAAATTCTGACCACTGCCACCACGCAGGGCGTTGATGCCATCATGATCTCCAACAACGCCGGTGACCAGCTTGCTCCAGCCGCCCAGGCTGCCCACGATGCAGGCATGACCGTTGTCACCTGGGATTCGCCCATCCCTTCGGCAGAGGGTGAAGATGTCTTTGTGGCCCAGGTCGATTTCGATGAAACCGGCGTGGTGATGGCGGACATGGCATTGAACATCCTCGGCGACGATGGCGGTCAATTTGCCATCCTCTCTGCCTCGCCCGACGCCGCCAACCAGAACGCCTGGATTGCGGCACTGAACGAGGCGCTGGCCGATCCCAAGTATGCCAATCTTGAGCTAGTTGATACAGTCTATGGCAATGACCAATCTGAGGAAAGCTACAACCAGGCCCTCGCTCTTGTCGACCAGTACCCCGACCTCAAATTGATTATGGCTCCGACCACCGTCGGGATTGCTTCCGCTGCTAAGGCCATGCAGGATGAGGGCTTGTGCGAAGAGGTCAAGGTCAGCGGGCTGGGCTTGCCTGCGGAGATGGTTTCCTATACGCTCAACGGCTGTGCGCCTGAATTTGCGCTCTGGAGCTTTGTAGACCTGGGCTATCTTACCTACCATGTGGCCTACCAGTTAGCCACTGGTGCGATCACGGCAGAGGAAGGCCAGACCTTCACTGCTGGTCGCATGGGTGAGTTCACCATCGAGAAAGACCCGACGCGCGATGCAGGCCTGCGCGTCTTGATGGGGCCATTCACGATCTACAATGCCGAAAACGTGGAGGCCGCGGCGCAGTAGAAACAACATCCCCTCCTGCGCCCAATGGGCGCAGGAGGGTTTTCTGCGTGCGTCCTATAAAGCCTTACAATACCAGACCTGAGGTATAGCGGTATAACCTGCCTTCTCATAGGCTCTTCGCGCCGGGGCGTGCCCTGGATCGCCGCCTGTGCTTACCGAAGCCAGCTTCATGCCACTTTCTTTCATTTTGACGAGCGCGAAATCGTTTAATTCTGTGCCGATTCCGCCGTTTTGATAGTGCGGATGCACAGCGAGTAATTGAACGACGCCCGTCTTGTCTTTGTGATTTAGCTCATAGACGAGAAAGCCGGCTAACTTGCCATCAACTTCTGCAATCAAGAGCGTACGATCCTCACGCGCGGCACAGTACGTTTCGACTGTCTCTTTTTGCGTCGCTTGCCACTCTGGGAAAACGATTGTATAGATCTCTGGCCCCATGACTTGCCGAAATGAATCAAAAACAGGCTCCCACGCCAACAAGGACAAGGGAACCAACTCGGCAATGTCCTCGTCGCTGCCTGTTCGAATCTGAATATCCATAACCATTCTTTCTTTATCTTTTCTGCAAAATCTTTTCTGCAAAGAAGTACCAATCACTTCTCACTCCCACCACGGCTCACCCTCTGCGCGCTGCGATTTCAAGTAATCCTCGTCTAATTCCACACCCAAACCAGGGCGCGTGGAGACTTTCATATAGCCGTCTGCAATCTCCAGCGGGTTCGGGTTCATCCATTGAAGCTGATCGGCGCGCCGCGTACACTCCATCATGGGCGAATTGAAGGTCGCCGCCGAAAACTGCTGCGAAGCCATGTTCAGCAGCAAGCCACTGACATTGTGCAGGCAGACGGGCACACGATAGAGCGCGGCAAGGTCGGCGATCATCTTGGTGCCGGTGATGCCGCCGGAGTTGATGAGGTCGGGCTGGAGCACGTCGATCACAGGATTTTGGAGGAAGGGCAAGGCGTTTTCGGCGAGTTCGATATTTTCGCCGGTCATGATCGTGAGCCGCGTTGCCTGACGCAGCGTTGACCACGCCTCGGAGTAGGTGGGGGCAAGCGGGTCTTCGTAAAACAGCGGCTTGATCGGCTCCACCGCCTCTGCCACACGAATGGCGCTGGCGAGATCAAGCTCATTGTGACAATGCACAATGATGTCTATATCATCGCCCAGGGCTTCACGCGCCAAGACATAGGCGCGATGCACGTCGCGCGCCTCCTGCGGGCCAATGCTCGGCGTAAATTGCTGCATGGGAACCTTGAGCACATGATGGATGTCGATCTTGAAGGCTTTGAAGCCATGCGGGTCCTCCTTCAACTCCTGCGCCCGGTCGCGCCACTCGTCCTTGCTCAGGAAGTCGCCACCACCACAATGGGAATAGAGGCGAATCCGGTCGCGGAAGTTGCCGCCAAGCAATTTGGAGACAGGTTGGTTGAGCAATTTGCCCGCCAGATCCCACAGCGCAATGTCGATGCCGCTCAGAATCCGCACCGCCCGTCCCCGCTGTGGATAGGCATAAAACATATTGTGAAAATGTACCTGGATCGCCAGCGGGTCTTTGCCGATCAACCCCAAGTGGGGCAGCCGAGGCCCCTCTAACGTCTCGATCACCTCGCGCGCCAACGGGCCACTGCCGTGACATTCGCCATAGCCGCTGATCCCGGCATTGGTTTCCACCTTGATCAGCGTTCCCCGCTCCTTCAACTGCAGCGCCTTGATCGCAGTAATTTTGACTTCGCCTTGACGCGCCGCGGCCAACGCATCATAGCCGGAAAGACCATATTCAGTATTGCTCATCAAATTTGCCTTCTGCATGGTTCACCTCAATATCGAGTGTCATAGGATTGAACAAGCGTGCGACGATTCAACGCCACCCCTCAAAGGGCTGGTAGGGGAACTGCTTGCACACTTCTTCGTTGAGACGTATGCCGAGTCCGGGGCCTGTGGGCAGGAGCAGGCAGCCGTCTTCAAAACGCAGCGGTGGGTCGATGACCTGTGCTTGCAACGCCTTGTCTTCGTCCGAGCCGATGGTCTCCAGAATGAGGAAGTTGGGAATGCTGGCAGCCAGGTGAACATTGGCGCAAGTGGCGACCGGGCCGTTGGGATTGTGGGGAGCCAGGCTGATGTATTCCGCTTCGGCCAAAGCCGCGATCTTTTTCGCCTGCATCAAGCCGCCACAGTTGACCACATCGGGTTGGGCAATGGCGAGCGACTGTGGACCAAGAAAGCGGCGCGCATCGTAAATCGTTGACCAGCGTTCGCCCGCGGCAATCGGCACCGAACTGCGGCTGCTGACCTGCTTGAGCGCTTCCACATTTTCGGGTGGCGTAGGCTCCTCAATAAAGAGCAGATCAAAATCAGCCAGTGCTTCACAGAGTCGGATGGCGTTGGCAGGGCTAAGACGCCCATGACAATCGACCATCAGGTGAATATCGGGCCCAACAGCCTCACGCGCCGCGGCGAAGAACTCTGCAATACGACGGTAGGTATCGGGGGGCAGCAGTTCAGTCTCCTTCAGGCTGCGGTCAATCTCGCCCCACGTACCCGAATAGCCAAAGTTGGGCCGCTCACCCTGGCTGTGTTCACCCTGGCTGGATTCAATGGGGGCCATCTTCACGTTGTGTTGCCCGCCATAGAAAAGGGGCAGCGTCACCTTGAGCGCGCGATAGCCACGCTGGACACAGGCAAGCGCATTGGCAGCGAATTCTTCCGGCGTTGCGCCCGCTGCACAGTGACAGTAGACCGGGACACGATCGCGCGTCGGCCCGCCCATCAGTTTGTAGATCGGCACGCCCAGACTTTGGCCCATGATGTCCCACAGCGCAATTTCCACGGCGCTGAGTGGCGTGGTCGCCATCGGCCCGCCCACCCAAAAGGAATCACGGTACATCTTTTCCCAATGTTCCTCGATACAGGTCGGGTCTTTGCCGATTAGGTAACGCCCCAGTGCGTGGATGCCCGCCTCGATCATCTTCGAGCGGCGTTTGAGGACAGTCTCCCCCAAGCCGGTGATGCCCTCGTCCGTTTCCACCAGCACAAAAACACAATTTTTGGCTCCCAGAGCCGCCAAAACCGTACGAATCCCCGTAATCTTCATGCCAACATTCCTTGCTTCTGCATCAGCTCCTGAAGCCCAGCGCGCTGGGTTTCGGTCAGCGGGTTAAAGGGCGCGCGCGAATAGCCGCCATGCTGCCCCAGCATTTCCAGCCCAGCGCGATAGATGGCGATGTCATTGAGTGGCCCCAGGAGTTGATGGCTGTAGAGGTGCTTAAAGGGCAAGAGCCACTGCCAAATCTCGCGCGCACGCACCACATCGCCCGCCAAACAGGCGTTGTACATCTCGACAGCTTCATGCGTAAACAGGTTGAGAAAACCACTCACCCAGCCATGCGCGCCCGCCATAAACGCTTCCATCGGCGCGTTAAAGGAGCCATAAAAAACACGCAACTGGTCGCCACAGAGATAGCGCAGATCCTGCACCGGCACAACGCTCTCGAAGGCGGACTTGACGCTCTGGATCAACCCTTCCTCGGCCAAACGGGCGACCTCGCGCGATGTGAACTCGACACAGCCTGCATAGTGTGGGTTGTTGTAGAGCATGATGGGCAAGCTTGTCTCGCGGCGCACAGCATGAAAATGCTCGATGATGGCCGGTTTGGGCGGCTTCTGGTAATAGGGCTGGATGATAATCACCCCATCCGCGCCCATCTTCTCGGCGGCCTGTGTCAATTCAATCGTCAAGCGCGTGCTGAAATGCCCTGTACCGGCATAGACGGGCACGCGCTTGGCCGCGGCGTCGATCACCACCTGGATCACGCGCAGCCGTTCGCTTTCGGTCATGGCGATAAACTCACCCGATGTGCCTGTGGCGATAATGCCATGCGCCCCGCTGCGGATCAGAAAATCTACATGGCGCGCCGTATTCTCCTCGTCAATCGCACCGGAAGCGTTAAACATGGTCATGGTCGCGGGGAAGATTCCGCTGATAATGGGTAGGTCACTCATGTTGGGTCCTTTAGTGGGAGCGCGATGGAGATTCCACAGGGCGTTCGGATGCGGGAGTTGAGCGCGGCTGCGAAACCGGCAGTTGGCTTATTATGCCACAGGGCTGGCTTTGGCTTCGCACAATGCGATCATTCCTCAACGGGAAAGATCAGAAATTGAGCCCCCTGTGATTGATTGATATAGTCCAGTTGCTCTGCGGAGAGAGCCACCTCAATCGAGGCCTGTAAGGGCTGAGACGTTGTAATTCGATCTGCAACCATCGTGATCCTGTATGTTCCTGGTTCAAAAAGCCACTCATTTGGGCCAATGAAAAGCCCCGTAAAGAACTGCGCGTTCTTTGCACTCACCAAGAATGGCCCCGCATCCCCTGTGAATACCCAGTTGAAGTATTGCGTATTCGGGTCAACAACCCATGTGCCTTGCTCATCCCAGACAAACTCCGCGCTGCTCCCGCTTTGGTCGATAGGTTCAACCTCTACACGGATACCTGTGATGACTTCAATGCGCTCACTCATGCCTGCGCTGACGAATACAGGTTGGACATACAAGAGAGGGCCACTCTGCCCCCCTTGTGTGATACGAACCTGGCTTGGCATAATCAAAAGCACTTCCGGCTCAACCGTGGTCACGACCAGGGTATAGAGGCTAATGGCAAGCGAGATAATCGCCGTGACAATGGGCACCCACAGCGAAAGCCACTGCGGGACATTGGAAAAGAGAGAGGATTCCTTAGATTCCGTGACAGGTAGTTCGCTTTCTGAATCAGGCATGACGTAGGCTCCAGTTTATTCAGACGTGGCGTGATACGCGATGGGCAAGGATAGCTACCACGGATGAAAATTTAGCGACGTTAGAGTGAGTCCGTAACTGTGACTGTCAGTGGCAAAGTAAGTTTATCACGGTCATGCTTGCTAAAGTTCAGCACTGTAAAGCCAACAACACGCCCTTCGGATGTACGCCGTTCAAACACATCTTCGTCCAATTCTTCCATATAGCCAGGTGCGTCTTCGAAGTATACCTCCAACATATCCCCTTCCCGGTCATACCAGACTCTCATCTCTGCCCTACCGTTCTGCCTTTCTTTTGACGGTTGCCCAAAAATGCCGTTTACTTGTGAAAGGGCGAAACTGTGAGTAAGATATGATTGGCCCAAGTAGAGCTTAGATTGCAACAGCCGCAAAGGATAAAAACAACATGCCAAGTGTACTAATACAAGAGGTAGTCAAGCATTTGGAAGCACTGCCCCCGGACTTACAACAACAGGTGCTTTCGCTAGTCCGCTCGCTAGATTCGACTCTAGAGCAGGGTGTGCCAGGAAGCCATTTGCTTCAATTCGCAGGCACAATTCCTAGCTCCGAGCTAGACGCCATGAGCAAGGCAATTGAGCAAGGATGCGAACAGGTCGACCTAGATGAATGGTAGATACCTGCTGGACACCAATATCGTCATTGCGCTCTTTGCCAACGACCCTATAGTTATTCAGCAGCTAACAGCAGCGCGAGAGGTATTTGTCCCCAGCATCGTACTAGGCGAATTATACTATGGAGTTCAACATTCCTTGCAGGTCACTGAAAATCTAGCGAGAATTGAGGAGTTTCGCGCAGCTAGCGCCGTACTTGTTTGCGATGCGACAACAGCCAAATACTATGGTGAAGCGAAAGCAAAACTCAAACGAGCCGGAACACCCATTCCTGAAAACGATATTTGGATTGCTGCTATCGCCAGGCAGCACGATCTCACAGTTGTAAGTCGGGATCACCATTTCACTCGCGTCAACGATCTTACGAGCGAAAGATGGTAGTATAATAATCCGCTCCAATTTTCATCTATGGATTTGTACGTTTCATGTGGTCAACCGACTTTTGCACCAACTCGCGCAACACGTTCAGGTCGATGTCGGAGAGGCGTTTAACGTAGAGGCAGGACTTGCCGGTAGTGTGCTTGCCTAGCTTTTGCATGAGATCGGCGTACTGATCAAAGCCTGACGTGATGTAGATGGTCAGGTTCTGCTTGCGGGGTGAAAAACCTGTCAGCCCAGCATCCCCTTCGCGCCCGCTGGTATACTTGTAGTGATAGCTGCCAAAGCCGACAATGCTGCTCCCCCACATCTTGGGTTCCTCGCCTGTCACCTCACGCATCAATTCCAGCAAAGCAAAACTATCCTGTCGCTTGCGTTCGTCGGGCACGTTGTTAATGAACTCGACTACATCTGCATCGGTGGCTTTCGTCTTGTTTTCGGCCATTGTACCCTCCATTGGAACCTGAAAATCAGCACATTTGTCCTATACGCAACTGGCAACAGTATATCGCATACTCGCAGAAATTCAAGCCTGTACGCCGCCCCTCTCACTCTCCTTTTTCTCCAAATTGCCAGAGCCGTCACAAACCGCTATCATACTATCTCCAACTGAGTCCATTCCTGAATCCATTGCACTATAGCCAATCATCTTGTCCATTTCCCCCTTACCCGATAGGAGAGTCACATGGCGACGGCTACAGCCCAGAAGACGGCATCTCCCCAAACGGCTGCACCTTCAGCCAAGCGGGAATCCACGCGAATTATCGACTGTGATGTGCATCACTCATTTCTCGACTCGTCCACGCTCTTTCCCTATTTGTCGCGCCAATATGTCGAGTACATCAAAGACTTTGGCGAGATGATGCCCAACGTTGGCTATACCAACGTGCCGGGGAGAGGGGCGCGCCATGATTTGTGGGTGGGGGCCGAGATCAACCCCTCGACTGTGCCGGAGGTCTGCATCGAGAAGCATTTGGACCTATACGAAATTGACCTGGCAATCCTCACCGGCGGGCCTTACTTTACGGCTGTCCACCCCGATGTGGACTACGCAGCCGCCTATTGTCGCGCCTTCAATGATGCCACGCTGGAACATTGGGTGAGCAAGGACAGCCGCTTCCGCGCCTCCATTCAAATTGCGCCCCAGGACCCGGAACAGGCTGTCGCCGAGATCAACCGGCTCGGCTCCCATCCGTCGATTGTGCAGGTGTTGATGCCGGCAGGCGCGCGCCTGCCCTTTGGCAATCGCTTCTACCATCCCATCTACGCGGCTGCTGAAGCGCATGGGTTGCCCGTCTGCGTCCATTTTGGCGGCGAGGGTGCGGGCATTGCCGCGTCCCCGACCGCGGCGGGCTATCCCTCCTATTACCTGGAGATGCGTATGGCGCGGCCCCAGATTGCCATGGCGCATGTTGTGAGCCTCATCTGCGAAGGCGTTTTTGAGAAGTACCCCAACCTGCGCTTCCTCTTTATCGAACAGGACTTCTTTTGGGTTCCCGGCTTGCTCTGGCATATGGATGGCGACTGGAAGGGGCTGCGCGACTATACGCCGTGGGTCAAGAAGCTGCCAAGCGAGTATGTGCGTGAGAATATCCGCTTTGGTTCACAGCCGATGCCCGACATGCCCAGCAAGGCCGACCTTGCCAAGTTCCTAGAATGGCTGCGCGCCGACGAGGTCTTGGTCTTTGCCTCCGACTATCCCCATTGGGACTGGGATGAACCCAGCGCATTTCTGAAAGGCTTTGATCACGAACTTCGTAGCAAGATCATGTATGACAATGCCAAGAAACTCTACGGGTTAGAGGGATGAGCAAGATGAAAGGCCGCCATGTTGTGGCACGCGCTGCCGACCTGCCGCCCAGCAGCCGCCAGGTGGTCACAGTCGAGGGGCATGAGATTGGCATCTTTAACCTAGATGGCTCCTACTATGCGCTGCTGAACCGCTGTCCCCATCGATCCGGCCCGCTTTGTCACGGTCGCTTGCGCCCCATGATCACGTCGAACGATGTGGGGGAGGTGCGCTATGAGCGGGAGGGAGAAGTTCTCAAATGCCCCTGGCACCAGTGGGAGTTTGATATTCGCAGCGGGCAGGCGCTTTATGATGCGCGGCTGCGTGTGCGTACATATGAAGTGGCGCAAGAAGGGGATGATGTGGTGTTGTATTTGTGATGCGCCGCAGAGCAGTTGGGCATACGTTCTATGATTCTGTTACCTCATCCATTTGACCAGAGAGGCGTATCATTGTGGAGCTTGGATTGGCGGGGAAAGTTGCCTTGATCACAGGTGGCAGCCGAGGGATTGGGCTGCGGACCGCGCGGCTGTTTGCCGATGAAGGGTGTAACGTAGCAATCTGTGGCCGCGAGCTTGAACCATTGAAGGCCGCGGCAGAGGAACTACGCCAGAAGGGCGTGCGTGTGGCTGCGATCCAGGCCGATGTGACCGTAGCAAGTGAGGCCGAACAGGTCATAGCGCAATGTGTCGCCGAGTTGGGCGGCATCGACATCCTCGTCAACAACGTGGGCGGCGCAACAGGCGGCACGCTGCTCGAAGCAACGGATGAGGATTGGCAGCGTACCTTTGAGTTGAATGTCTTCCAGATTGTGCGTATGACCCGGTTGGCTGTCCCCTACCTGCGCCAGCGCGGTGGTGGGGCCATTGTCAACGTTGCCTCCATCTCCGGCTGGCAGCCTCAGCTTGTCGGCACAGCCCAGTATGGGGCATCCAAGGCCGCGGCGATCTTTATGACTGAACGGCTGGCGCTGGAATTGGTGCATGACAATATCCGTGTCAACATCGTTTCGCCTGGCTCGATCATTTGGGAGGATGGCTCCTGGGATCGCTTCCGGCAGAAGAACCCACAATCCTTTGACGCCTATGTGCGCGATGGCTTCCCCATGGGGCGGCTGGGCAAACCTGAGGAGGTTGCCGATGTGATTGTCTATCTCTCCTCGTCCCGCGCCCACTGGATCAACGGGCGGCATATCCCGGTGGATGGGCTGGAGCAGCCAACACCCGTCCAAGAGCGCCGCCCGTGGTAAAATACCGTCTAATGATGATCCTGCCGCGGGCGAATCTCTGCACCCTTTAACTCGCGCACCAACTCAATCACCCCCTCAATGGCGGCTTCGAGGAAGGCTTCGCCCTTCTCGACCGTCGCTTTGGTGGCATCGCCGCGCACGCCGCTGTCGGTGAGCGAACTCCAGAAGGGCATCAGATTGGCAGTAGCCCCATCGGCACGCTTGCCCGCGAGCAGGTCGGTTTGGAAGCTGGCAGGTACGGGAATCTTCTCATCCACTGCTTTGTCCATCTCCACAAGATCGGGACGCAGCGCCAGATAGAGCGACGTTTCATACTCACAAGCATGGGACGTGCCGCCAAACTCCGAGTCGCGCAGCGTCTTGCCCAGTTCGCGCACCGGGCGCACGCCCCAATGGTTGACCGCGGCGCAAAGCACACGTCCCTCAGTCTCCACGACGGTCAAGCGCGCCGACATATCGAGCGGCGATGTGTTGCTGCCATGCCCGTTGACGATGAGGATGCGCGTAAAACCGTGGTGCGCCAGGCTCAGGCAGACATCTTTGACGTACTTGATAAAGGTATCCCAGGCGATGGTAATCGTACCGGGGAAATCCATGTGGTGCGGGCTGTAGCCGTGGGTGACTGCCGGGATGAGTACGGCTTCCTCTGGGATGCGCGCCACAGCGCGGTCACAAATTTCGGTAGCAAGCAGCACATCCACGTCGATGGGCAGGTGATAGCCGTGATCTTCATAGGTAGCAACGGGCAGCACAGCCACACGCCCCGCTTTGGCAGCCGCGTTACATTCGGGCCAGGTCATCTCTGAATAGCGGTATTTCATCGTCTCCCCCTTGTCATTTGTTTTTGAGAAGAGTGTTTTTGAGAAGATCAGCGAGCCCATCAGCCAATATAGGCCATGCGATCCTCTGGGCTGAGCAATGCGATGTGTGCCAGCGCCGCCACAGTGCCGGATCGCTCTGCCTTGATCTCGCCGACGAGTTCGCCTAACGGGCTGTGCAAGATGCCCAACGTGCTGGTTTGTGTAACTTGTTCGCCTAGCCGCACTTGGGCAGTGAAAAGCCCTCCCTGCTCACTCTGCTGGTACTTGCCGGAAAGTGGCTTGCGCGTGTCGCGCAGCGTGGTTTCGGGTAACTCGCCCGCCAAGTGCGCCAGCGTGCGGCGCAGACCTGCCGTATAAGCCACTACCCCCTCTGGATCGAGGCGTGCGCCGCCTCCCCATTCAGCGCCCAGCGCAATTTTGCCCGCATGATGCGCCTCATAGGAAAGCACACCCGGCACATTGCCGATCTGCCACGGCCTTAGCCCCTGCCCAAAGGTGCGCGCCAACTGCTCTGCCTCGCGGCTGCCCGCATACCAGCCGATCATGGGCAGATGCACCAACTTTGCGCCGCCGCTGTGCAGGTCGATGAGCACGTCACAGTGGCGCACAAAAGTGTCAAACAGCTTCTCCGCCAAGAGGGGCGACGGATCATCGCTTGCGCCCTTTGTGCCGGGGAATAGGCGGTTGAGGTCGAGCCGGTCGGTCGGCGCCACGCGTGCGCGGGCTTGCCATGCCGCGCCGTTCACCACAGGCAGACCGATCACCACCCCGGCAAGCTGTCCAACATGCAGGCTGTTAAACAGGGCATGGATGGCTGCTGGCCCTTCATATTCATCGCCATGCACCGCGCCCGTCACCAGAACAATTGGCCCATCGCGTTCGCCACGCGCGGCCAACACCGGCAAGGGAGGAACGCCCGCAATCTCTGGGTCCCACCAGCCGCGCCACTCCTCGCCGGGTGGCAAAGATTCCCACAAATAGGTCATTGCAGATGCCCACCTGCATCGGCTTCGGCAAGCACTGCGAGAATCGTATCTACCAGCGTGCGCGCCGCTTCCACACTCAGTTCCACTGCCACGCGCGCGCCCGGCCCTTGCGCTTCGTTGACAAAGTCAATGTTAAGCGCATGCTCCAGCGGCACATGATAGGGGTGATCATAGGAGACGTTCGCCTGTCGCACAGGGAACCAGCCGCTTGCGCCCTTGCCGCTTCCCTCAATCTCGACTTGCTGGACGATCATTGTACACATCGAAGAATTCCTTTCGGTTTGAGCGGGTTTAGACTGGAAGATAGGTGTCGAGAAAGGCAAAGATCTTCTTCCATCCATCCACTGCCTGCTCTTGACGATAGGCGGGACGGTCATAGTAGAAGAAGCCATGACCCGCGTTGGGGTAGCGGTGAAACTCATAGTTCTTGCCATATTTCTGAAGTTCCGCCTCATGCAGATCGACTTGTTCGGGCGTGGGATTGCGGTCTTCGTTGCCAAAGATGCCCAGGAGTGGGCAGGAGAGGTCTTTGGTATAGTCAATGGGGGCGACGGGTTGCTTGGGATGGAGTTCTTCTGGACTCATCACCACGCGCCCACCCCAGCAGTCGATACAAGCGTCAAAGCCCTGCACGCGGCAGGCAGTCAGAAAGGCATGGCGACCACCGGAACAGGTGCCAAAGATCCCCACTTTGCCATTGCTAATGGGCAGTGAACGCAGATAGCGCATGGCCCCTTCGAGATCGCCCACAACCTGATCATCTGCCACCCCTTTTTCCGCGCGCACCTTTGCACCCACATCCTCCGGTGTGCCATGACCGGCGCGATAATAGAGATTGGGAGAGAGCGACGCATAGCCATGATGGGCAAACTTGCGCGTGGCCTCGCGATACCATTCGTCCCAACCTGGCGCGTGATGGATCAGTACCATGCTTGGGAAAGGGCCAGGGCCAAGAGGACGCGCAAAATAGGCATTGATCAGTTCCCCGCCAGCGCCAGGCATCATGACGGTTTCTGCAATCATTCCTTCATACATATCTGTCTGGTACATGATGGCTCCTTACTTATCCTGATTCTTCCTGCCAATAGGCCAACTGTGACAAATTTGGGGGCTGACGTGTTGCGTACTCATTCTATCGCAAAAGCAATTTGCCCTAAAAGGGAGATTGAACCACCATTGGGCAAGCCAGCTTCAACCAAAACAGACTTGAAGGGATAAACAGCCATGACCCCAGAACGCCCCATCCTGATCTCCGTTGTGCAATACCAATCTCAACTTGAGTCCGGCACGATGAGCATTGCCGATATGGTCAAGAAAGCCCACGAGTTCGGCGTTGATGGCGTCGAGCTACGCCGCGAACTCTGGCCCGCGTACAAGAGCGAACTTGCCACTGTGCGGAAGCAGATTGACGAACTAGGGCTGCTGGTCACCTTTGCGACCTTCAGCACGATTTTTAATGAAGATGAGGCCGCCCACCAACTGCTGCTTGAAGATATTGAAACCGCCGCAGCCCTCGGCTCTCCGCTGTTGCGCGTCTTTCCGGGTGCAACGCCGGCAGCGGAGGGCGACAAGGGTTGGGCAAAGGCCAGAGAGGCAGTAGACCACGCTGCCCAGCATGGCATCAAGCTGGCCCTCGAAAACTTTGCCAGAACGCCAGGCGGAACCTTAGCCGAAATTTCTCATATTTTGCAGCGCATCGACTCTCCCGCGCTCAGAGCCAACATTGATCTTGGCAACTATTCAAACCACAATGAGAATGTTTTGGACGCTATTAAGCAGATTGGGGAGAAAGCCATCTACGTCCATGTCAAAGATGCCGGATCACCCGCGACCGCGCCTCTGGCTCTGGGTGAGGGTGTGCTGCCACTGGCGCAAATCTTTGCTGCCATCGACCAGTTGCCGCAGCGCATCCTGCTCTGTTTCGAGTTCCCCGGCGGCGACGATCCCGACCAGCACATCCAGAACGCCCAGAGCTTGATGCGCGCCTACAGGAGTCATCCCTCCTAGGCGCGCTCTCTGTGCGAGGTCAATTCCGTATGGCTTAGGCGGGTCTGCGTGAACGAGTGTAGGCGTGCCGCCCGTCTCGCTCATCCGAAAGCGATTGGCGGGTGCGCTTTGTCAACAGTTCAATCGCGTCTGCCAGATGCGCATCGGTGATATTGTATGCCCCTTCCGCCACGCGCAAACGGTGTGCCTCAAGCAGCACTTCCCCTGGGGTGACACCAGCGGGTGGGACAAACTTATAAGAAGCTAGCTCCACAAGTTGGCCGAGCGGGTCGCGAAAATAGATCGAATCCATAAAGCCGCGGTCGATCTCCCCGGAATGTTTCACGCCCCGCTCATCCAGCCGCGCGGCGACTTGCGTATAGGTGGCGCGCGAGACGGTGAAGGCGATGTGGTGAAGATTGCCAATGCCTTCGGGGTTGGGCGTTGCATCCACCACGCGGTCTTCGCGCGTAAAAACAGTCATCAGCACGCCATCGCCCGGATCAAAATAGAGGTGGCTCTCCTCCGGCACATCCAAATTGGGCTGCTCAAAGATAAACGGCATCCCCAGCACCCCTTCCCAAAAATCAATCGAGGTCTGCCGGTCGGCACCGATCATCGTAATATGATGGACGCCCTGCACCTGCATCTTCTTCATACGGCTCTCCTTATCTCCAAAACCTCAACGCTTTTCGTCCTTCGCATCCAATAAGTCGCGGATCTTACCGGCGAGTTCATGGGCAAGAAAGGGCTTCGTCAACAAGCCATTCACGCCGGACGCGCGCGCGTGCTCCGCCGTTAAGCTCTCATGCGCGCCACTGATGAGCAGGATCGGCAGAGCTGGCCGAAGCTCTCGGATGGCATGAGCCAACATCATCCCGTTCATCTTGGGCATCGTCAAGTCTGTAATCACCAGGTCAAAGTCGTCTGGATGCCCGCGGAAATGCTCAAACGCCTCCAGGCTGCTGGCACAGCCTATAACGGTATAGCCCAAACTTGTCAGGAGCGTTTGCGCGACATGGACAATCCCTTCTTCATCATCCACCAAAAGAATACGCTCTGTGCCGCCGGTCAAAGGAGTTTGACGAGTCTCCTCGCCCTCGCCATTCGTGGGCAGTTGCGGAAGATAGATCGAGAAGGATGACCCGTTCCCCGGCGTACTTTTTACAACAATATCGCCGCCATAACTCATGACGATGCCATAGACCACTGACAGCCCCATGCCGGTTCCTTCGCCCGCCGCTTTGGTGGTGAAGAAAGGGTCAAAGATACGCTCCAGGATAGCGGGTTCAATGCCGTGTCCTGTATCACTGACCGTAAGCCGCACATAGAGCCCCGCTTGCAATTGCGAACGCGTGCCGACAAAGCCGGCATCAATCTCGGTTGTGTCCAATTGCACAGAAAGAACGCCGCCACGCTCCTGCATCGCATGGGCTGCGTTGGTGCAGAGATTCATCAGGATTTGATGGATCTCGACAGGATTTGCCAACACGCTGCCGACGTCGGGGTCGATCTCCTGGCGCACTTCAATGCTGGGGGGCAAGGTTGCGCCGATCAGCTTTAACACTTCCTTGATATGCCGTTGCAGGCGAACCGGCTCGCGCCTTTGCACCGGGCCACTCCGGCTAAAGGTGAGAATCTGGCGCACAAGTTCTTTGGCTCGATTGGCCGCCAATAGGACTCGATCCAGATTCGTCCCCATGCGGCTGTCGCGCGGGACATGGCTGCTCATCAGTTCGGTATAGAGTACGATGGGCACAAGCAAATTGTTGAAGTCGTGGGCGATTCCTGCCGCCAATTGCCCAACTGTGGCAAGTCGATCCTGCACCTGCATACGCTGCTGGTTTTGGCGCTCAAAGGTGACATCGCGCAGGACAAAAACCCACCCCTCAATGTGCGAATTCGCCTGCATCGGTCGCGCGGCGATTTCGAAAATATGCTCGCCCTCATTGACCGGCAACTCCTGCCAGGCCACACGCTGCGATTTCTCCACGACTTCTACGAGGGGACGCCCCCCCAGTTCAGTCAGCACCTCGCCGATCCTGCAATCGCCCAGCAGCATCAGGTGTGCCTCTGCCGTCTCGTTTGCGAGTTGGATACGATATTCTTCATCCAGGAAAAGCACACCTTCCGGGACTGTATCCATGACCTGCTTCAGCTTGCGCGCTTCTTCGCGCGTGCGCTGCAAGAGATGCCTTGTCTGGGCAAATAGTTCGGCGTGGGCAGTGGCAATGGCCGTTTGCAGGGCCAACGCCTGTAGAAATTCCACCCACTCTGGGGAAGGGTCCAGGGGAGAACGATGGAAAAGTTCCAACACGCCGCGCAGTTCCCCTTGTACAATTAGGGGTACGCCAAAATAGCTGACACATCCTTCGCGCTCTAGCCAGGGGCCGCGCATAAAATCGGTGACCTGGCTGATGTCGCGCACATAATTCAGTTGGCCTTCGGCGGCAACACGCCCCACATGCCCTTCGCCAAGCTGCTGGCGCGCATGACGGATCGCCGTCCCACGAAACCCCGTACCCGCTGCATAGGAGAGCGTTTCGGTTGGCGGGTCATACAACATTACGGCGACCATATCCACCTCCAAGTTGGCAGCAATCTGCTCGACAATCGCGTCGAGGGAGAGTGGCAGTTCCTGGACAGCAATGATCACCTTGTCAATGGCGTGGAGCGCATGGAGTTGATCGACGCGGCGCTGCGCCGATTCTTCAGCCAGCTTTCGTTCCGCCACTTCCGCACGCAACGCTGTGGTTCTCTCCTCCACCATCTTCTCCAGATGGCTCCGCAGACGGGCGCGCTCCAGTGCAATGCCCACCTGGTTCCCGACACCGTGGAGAATACTCAAATCTTCGTCGGTGAAGTCTGCTTGTTCTGTGCCGATCAGATTCATCACGCCAAAAATCTGGTCACCGGCCCATAAGGGGATGCTGGCGTGGACTTCCAGCGCTTCCCATTCTTTGCCGATTTCTTCGACGGTTTTATGCGACTGCAACCGTTCACACTCGATCATCTTAGCCGCCTGGCCGAATTCGTTGGAGCGAAGCAGCGAGCAGCAGTAACAGTCGTCGTTCTCTGCCCAGGAGCTTTCGACGGTGGCGGGCAGGCCCTCGGCAGCTGCCAGGCGGATCTTGCCTCCCTCCCCGCGGAGAAAGATCCAACCCGCCTCGATACCGGGCAATTCTACGGCCCCTACCACAGCCATTTCACAGACCGATCGTTCATCTTCGGCCTGGTTAAGCCCCTCGGCAATCCGGTAAAGCCCCTGTAGCCACTGGTTCGAGCGATTCAGCCCTTCATTCAGCCGGATCGCTTCGGAGTAGGTTGAGATCAACAGATCGAGAATTTGCTGCCGTTCGGCGGTAATGAAATGGCGCTGCCCGCCCAGCGACATCTCCAGCCCCATTTGGCTCTGTTCACTTTGCCGCAAGGTCTGGTTGGCGCGCAGATATTCAATGCGTGAGATCAGATACTTTTCGTCATAGGGCTTGCGGATGAAGCTATCCGCGCCACACGCCAACCCTTTGATCACATCTTGTGGGCTGGAAAGCGAGGTCACAAGCACGACAGGAACGTCGCGCAGTTGATCATCTGTCTTAATTGCCTGGCAAAGCTGGTAGCCGTCCATCTGCGGCATGACAATGTCGCTGATGACCAGATCGGGCTTGTGCCGGCGCGCCGCCTCCAAAGCCAGCAGGCCATTGGCGGCAACCACCACGGTATAACCACATTCTTCAAGGAGATTTTGCAACTGCGCCGCTTGGGTTGGGCTATCTTCTGCGACAAGAATCTCGGCCATGCGATTCATCTTGTGGCTCGCTTGCTATTCAGTCGGACCATCATTTTGTCTTCCTAACATCGTGCCCAAAGCCTGGTCACTCTGGTTGATCTCGCTTTGCTTCATCTCACTCTGGTTCATCAAGGTGACGAGTGCCGACGCAATGCGTTCTGGCGCCAGCACATAGGTCGCTGCCTCCAGCCGGATCGCCTCGCCTGGCATGCCGTGGATGGCGGAACTCTCTTTATCTTGCACAAAGGTCATTGCGCCTCGATCGCGCATACGCTTCAACTCTGCCGCGCCGTCGCGCCCCATGCCGGTGAGCAAAACACCCGCCGCGCTGGAACCGTAGACCTCTGCCACCGAGCGAAAGAGATAGGAGACAGAGGGAGATAGGCCATGCTCTGCCGGATCTTGGGTCAACGCTATCTTTCCCCACGACTTCATTTTCATCTGGAATCCGTCTGGCGCGACATAGACATGACCTGGAAGTAAGTTCTCTCCATCGGTGGCGACATGGATCGGGAGCCCCGTTGTTTGCGCCAGCCATTCGACAAATCCGGCGATAAACCCAGCCGCCATGTGCTGGACAACGACCACAGGTGCGGCAAACGGGCGAGGCAGCGCCGCCAGCAAGGATCGCAGCGCCATCGGCCCGCCTGTGGAAGCGCCAATCGCAACCAGTTTGATGGAGCTGATGCGACGCTTAGGCTCCACAAAAGAGGCTGTGGCTTCCTCGGTTGCGTGGGCAGCAGAGTGCGGGCGTGCCCAACGGCGCACAACCCTGACCTCTGCCATTGTTTTCACCGCCTGGATCAACTTTTGCGCCTGCGCGGCATGGTCTGGATGCCCAATTCCCGCCGGTTTCGCCACTACTGCCACAGCGCCGGCCTCCATCGCCCGAAAACTCGTAACGACTTCTTTTGGGTCCCAACTGCCTGTGACAATCACAATCGGCCTGGGCGCGGTCTCCATAATCTGCCGTGTCGCCTCAAACCCATCCAACTTGGGCATATCGATATCCATCGTAATCACGTCGGGCTGCAATCTTTTAGCTGCCTCGACGGCTTCTTCCCCATTGTTGGCCGTACCGATGACCTGCAAGGCAGGGTCGGAGGCGAGGATAGCGACGAGGTATTCGCGCATCACCGCAGAATCCTCAACGACCAGAACTTTGAACATGAATTTCCTTGTGCATCAAATCAGGGCATCAAATCAGGGCATCAAATCAACCGTTCAATCACATCCAACAACTTGTTCTGATCAAAATTCCCCTTGGTGATATAGGCGTTTGCGCCTACCTCAATCCCGCGCTCCTGATCCTGGCGCGAGGCCAAAGCTGTCACCAGCACAACAGGCAGCGCCGCAAGCTCCTTGTCATTGCGAATCCGCGCCGTGAGGTCCAGCCCATTGAGCCGGGGCATATCCACATCGGAGACAACCAGATCAAACGCTTTGGATCGCAAGGTCAGCAGCGCGTCCAGGCCATCCACTGCGGTTTGGACAGTATAACCGTTTAGCTCCAAAATGTTCTTGAGCTGCATGCGCGCCGTGATCGAATCTTCCACAACCAAGATACTCTTTTCCAACGTTGGCGCTAGTTCCACCCTGCTCTGTTCGACCAACTTGGCAGCGCCATCCACGGTCTTGATCGCAGACTTCATCAGGTCGAGCACATTCAGAATCGGAACCACCTGCCCTGTGCCCAACACGGTTGCCCCGGCGATATTACGTACGCGCACCAACTGCGGGCCAAGCCCCTTCATCAACACCTCTTGCTCGCCGATGATCTCATCCACCGAAAAGGCAAGGCGTTTTTCTGCCGTATTCAGAATGACCACATGGACTTTGTCTGTTGTCTTGCCGGGCAATCCTGGGGATGCGTGCTGAGGGGGCAACTCCAATGCCTGCCCAAGCTGTACAAGCGACACCGTCTGTCCCTCCAGAGAGATTGTCGCGCGGTTTTGGACAGTTTGTATCTCGCTGCGGTTGAGCCTTGCCACCCGCTCTATATAGAGAAGTGGGAGAATGAACAACCGCCCTTCGCAACGCACCAGCAGACCGCGCAGGGTCGCCAGCGTCAAGGGCAAAAGGAGGTGAAAGGTTGTTCCTTTGCCCGACTCCGTCTCCAGCGTGATGGTTCCGCCTAGCTTTTCCACCTTCTCTTGCACAATGGCAAGCCCCAAACCGCGCCCCGAAATATCGGTGATCAAGGGGCTGGTGGAGAAACCTGACTGGAAAATCAGCGAATTGATCTCTTGTTGGCTCATCTTTTCGGCAACTTCTGCCGAAACAATCCCCAGCCGCGCCGCGGTCTCTCGCACCCTTGCGCGATCAACGCCCTCGCCATCGTCGGAGAGTAAAATCTCAAATTTGCTGCTATCTTTCTGTGCAACCGTCAAGGTGATGACGCCGCGGCGCGGTTTTTGCTTATTCTCGCGCACAGAGGGCGTTTCGATGCCATGATCGATACAGTTGCGCACAAGATGGAGAAGCGGGTCTTTGATCTCCTGCAAAATACGGCGATCAACTTCGATTTCTGTGCCGTGAAAGACAATTTCGACTTCTTTATGCTGCTGCCGCGCCAGATCACGCGCCAGGCTGGGGAATATCTCCAGGAGTGAGGAAATGGGCAGCATCAGGACTTGCTTCATATCCTGGAGCAAATGATCGACCATGCCGCCAATGGTGCGCTGATCGTGGGCAGCCGAGTTGGCAGCGGTCGTCAACTGCACGCCCAACGCTTCGACCCAGGCCTGATTCCAGACCAAGAATTCGAGCAGCGCCGTCATCTCTCGCTTGATTTTCATCCGCTCGCTGGGCTGAAGATCGCCATTGTCTGGCTTTTCCGGTATATTCTCCGGCACATTCTCCGGCATCTTCTCCAGCAATTTAGAGAGGTAGCGCAGCGACGGGTAATATTTGGCCCACGTCTTGCTCCAGAGATCGATCTGGGTGACCGGCGCGCGCAGTTCAGCCGCGCGCTGGGTGACAGCCAGTTTGACCGAAACAAGTTCCTCAACTTGCAGCAACAATGCCTCCAGGCGATCCGCAGAGATACGCACTGTCTCAGGCAGCAAGTGCCTCTCGTCTGTCACTGCTGGATGGGGCGTGGCTCTGGACGCCATTGCCCAGGGGGGTGTTGCGCTGGAGGGTGGCTGTGCCGCGCGCGCTGTCGCCGCTGGGCTTTCTGCGGCTGGATCTTCTGTGACGGGATCTTCTAGGGTTGCAGCGGGCAGCGCACTGTTCGCGGGAGAAGTTGCATCGAGAGAAGAAAAATTCTGCCTGGCAAGCTCCTTCAAGCGGCGGATGAGGGGGGCATGTCTTGCTTTCTCCTGGCTTGACGCTTCGGCAGGATTGGCAGCCAGCAGCCTGTTCAGCAGATCAGTAGCCTGGTGCAGATGGTCGAGCAAAATGAGTGAGGGCGTAATTTTGTTGCGCTTCAGGGCGGCAAAGACATCTTCCATCGCCTGGCAAATCGCCTCGATCTCTGTGAGGTTGACAGAGCGCGCCGCGCCCTTCAGGCTATGGACTTCACGAAAGACCTCCTCGACAATCTCCGCTTGCTTGCCAGGTTCCGGCGCTTTTTCAAGCGCAATGAGGCCAGACGCCAGCGCGCGCACGCGTTCTTCTGCTTCACCCTGGAAGGTGACCAACAGCCGCTTGAGAAATTCGCTCTCCTTTCTGGACATGCGCTACTTCCCTCTACCCTTTAGACTCTAAATGGTCTGCTCGCTCTGTAGACAAACGACTGTAGGGTAGGCCCTCCGTGGCCTACCACTTTGGGAAGCGGGCTGGCACAGAGGCACAGCCCCTACTATTTCGTTCACCTACTTATGCAACAAACTACTAAAGCTCAGAATCATATTGTTCGACTAATCGCTTGAGCCTTTGACCCAGCTCATAGAGGTCTTGGGCAGTGGATTCGGCTTGGCGAGTGCTGGCAGCGTTCTGGGATCCGGCCTGGTTGATATTTTCCATCGCTTGCGCGACCTGGTTCATTCCCACCAACTGCTGTTGGCTTGAGGCGGCAATCTGCGTGGCTGCCTGCGCGGCATCGGTGATGGCGCTCGCCAGCATGCGGATCGATTCACCCGCCTCGCCCGATTGCGCGACGCCGGCTTCCACGGCTCTGTTCCCCTGTTCAGCCGCCATGACCGCGCTGCTGGTTGCCCGTTGAATATCGCTGAGGATCGTACGCACTTGTGCGGTGGCTTGCTTTGACTGCTCTGCCAGGCTTCGCACTTCCTGTGCCACCACCGCAAAGCCACGCCCTTGTTCCCCTGCCTTCGCCGCTTCGATGGCGGCATTGACAGCCAGCAGGTTCGATTGTTCTGCCAGGTCAGTCACCGTGGCGATGATCTCGCCGATCGCATGGCTTTGCTCGCTCAAGCGCACGATGCTATCGGCAATCAATTCCATTTGCTCTTGAATCCGCTGCATGACAACCACGGTATCTTCGACAGACTTTTTGCCCGCCAGCCCGATTTGGATCGACTTTTGCGAATTGTCTGATACATATCTGGCTTTCTCGGCAGAGAGATCGGCGGCTTGGCGAACCTCGTCGGCGGTGGCGGTGGTCTGGCTAATGGCGGCGGCAATTTCAGTGGTGCGCGAAGCAACTTGCACCGTCACCGCCAGAATCTCACTGGCGGACGCGCCCAAGACATTCACCCCTTCGCGCGTCTCGTGTGCAATGCCGCGTAAGTTCGCCATCATCCGTTCCGTCTCCGAGCCGGACAACCACGCCACAATCGCCAGCAGAAATAGATAGGTGCCGGGGATGAAGGCAAAGACCAGCCAAAGAGGAATATCAACATCGGTAGGCAAAGGAGGAGAAAAAAGCCCCATCACCCCCGCGGCTACCGTACCGATTGCCGCCACCACAAAGGGAGTCGTTGGCCGGATCAAGATGCCGCTCAGGACAACGGATACCCCAAGATAATAGACGGCTACATTATTGACACCGGGATTCAGGAGCATGGAGCCAATAAAAAAGGCGCTGTAGCCAATCAGAAATCCCCAAGCTGCTGCACGCACATGCCCTCGATAATTAAGCCCAAAGGCAATCAGGCTGGTGAGCAGCAGACCTCCTGTAATGACAAAATTGCGCACATTTTGGCCCGGCTCAATGTTCGGACTGTAGACCAGAACCAAAATGAAGAACAGGAGCATGACCAGGACTGTGCCACCGCTGATGGCGTTGACAATCCGGGCTTTCGATTCAAGTACGGCGCTCTGTGGTCGGGTGCGTCTCATGGGCTAGGTTTCTACCTCTTCATGCACGAGGATTTCGCGGTTTGATAGCAGTTTCTCCGCATCCAGGATGATCACCAGATCGGGCGTAACCCCAAGCAAGAACTCATTGCGAAAGCTGGTCAATGTCGGGAGCGATGGCTGTAGACTCTGTGGGGCGATTGGATAGACACCGAGCAGCGCGTCTGCAAGCACGCCAAATTCCATCGTTTCACTGTGCAGGATGATCACCTGGTTGTGGTTGTCGAGCGCTTGGCTTGAGAGGCCAAAAAACTTCTTGAGGTCAAGGACAGACAAGAGGCGACCGCGCAGGTTGATAAGCCCCAACACAAAAGGGGGCGTGCAGGGCAGGGGGGTTAGCTCTTTGAGCGGATAGATCTCGCGAATATGGCGCGACTCAAAGCCATACGTTTCGTGCGCCAAACGGAAGGTGACAATCTCCAGTTCCGGCTCTGCTCCGGGCAGGTTCCGCTGCGCGTGCAGCGGTTCCTGTGCCATTGCTCTAGCCCTGGCTTTCAGAATCACCTTTTCTTGCTCCGCTGTGGGCGCGTGCCCATCCTCGATCATACGCTGGACAGCTTCCAAACGACGATGGATCAGTTCCCACCGGGTTGGTGAGGAACCGGCGTTTGGGCGTTCATCATCCTGTCTCATCGCAACTTCTCCCAGGAGGATACCGAGCGCATCATCTCTCGCAACTGGCCCGCGGTCAATCCGTCCGCTTCCGGCACAACCTCATCCTGCCGGTAGGTATGCAACAGCCCTAGCATGTTGGCGAAATGTTTGTCAGCTTCTCTTTGCCTGCCCTGTCGTCGTGCCAGGCAGCCCAGCGAAAAGTGCGCCAGGATAAATTCGGGATGGAGATACAAGACCCGCTTTAGCGAGTCGATTGCCCCTTCGATTTCCCCCCGATCCTCTTGAATTGTGGCATAGAGATAATGTGCGCTCAAATTTAGACGGTCAGCCGCGATGGCCCGCCGGCACCATGCAAGCGCCTCATCAAGTTCGCCCTGGTCGGCACGCACGCGTGCCTCTGCCAGCAGATCAGCAGCTTCATTGCGATCCGCTGCCAACATCTCATTCGCGCCCAGAGACGAAAGCCCTTCGGGCGCGGTCTGCGGTCGCCCCTGAGGTTGCCAAAGGGTGGAAACGCTCTGTGTAGCGGTACGCGCAGAGGGAATTCCTTCCGCTGGGCGGAATGACACTGTGTCGATAGAATGTTCAGCCGGAGATGCGTGCGCGCTGCTCTTTTGATAGAGAATCGCATCTTTGAAGCGCACTGTCCTAAAGCCGGAAAAAAGTGTATGGGATGCCTCACCCAAGCCCGTAATCAGCCAGCCGCCCTCTGCCAGCGAATTGTAGAGGTTACGCACGACCTTTTTGGCTTGCTCCGGCGCAAAGTACATCAATACATTGCGACAGAAGATGATGTCCATCCTGGCTGTATTGTTGAAAGATGAGGGATACCCGTCTGCAGCGAGGTTGAGCATTGCAAAATTCACCTGCTGCTTAATGGCGGGCGCAATTTCAAAGCGCCCTGCCGCGGTCTGTGTGAAGTAACGCTGCCTGATGTGGGCCGGGACATCACGGAACGACCATTCGCCATAGACACCATCGCTCGCCTTGCGTAGAAAATGCGCGTTGATATCCGTGGCGAGGATCGTCAGCATCCATTCCTTCCAGTCTGGAATCAACTGGTGCAAGAGGATGGCGCTGGAATAGGCTTCTTCCCCTGTGCAACAGCCTGCGCTCCAGACGCGCAACTGCCGCGTTGTATCGCGGCGCGCTCGAATCAGTTCGGGGAGGATATGCTCGCGCAGGGCGTCAAAGGCCGGCTTTTCACGGAAGAAATAGGTTTCGCCGATCGTCAGATGCTCGGCTAATGATGCAATTTGATCCTGTGCCGGTGGCGTGGACAACAACGAGTGACTATAGGCGTGGAGATCGGCGAAACCCAACGCAGTAGCCGCGGCGGTGATTCCCCGTTCGAGATCATGCCAGCGCGCGTTGGGAAAGTGCAGCCCCATTCTTGCCGCAATCAGCAGGCTCAGTTGGGAAAGCAGCGTGTCGGGCAGTTCTTTACTCATCAGGTATCCATCCCAGCCAGCGCGTCATCGAGCATTTCCACTTCAGATAGCGACAGACAGCGCGCCAGGTTGTGAATGAGGATCAGCCCATCAGCCCCTTTGACGATCCCTTGTACATAGTCCAAGTCGGGAGCGATCTGTTTGGCATCCATGAAGCTCGCTTCGGCAACAAGCCGGAGATCAAGGACAGCATCGACCACAAGCGCAACTTTGCGCGTGCTCGCTTGTGTGGTCATATTGGCGATAATCCATTGGTCGCTTGGGCTGATGGCTCGTTCGGGCAGGTGGAAGCGATGGCGCAGGCTTACCACCGGCATAAGTTCCCCCTGCACATTGACGATTCCCAAAATAACGGCTGGCGCGCCGGGGAGTGGTGTCACCTCCATTGCGCGCACAACTCTATGAACCTGGGCAAGCTCCAGGGCATAGAATTGCGCATCCAGGGTGAACACCACCAGTTGGAGCGAGGGCATCATATCAACCACAAGATTCAGCTACATTTCGTTGCGTAAATAGGCTTAAGCAAATACAAGGATAAAGGAAAACTGGATAAAGACAAGGGACAAAAGTCATAGAAAATCAGGCTCTCTGGCTTGCGAGGTGAACATCGGGGCGGCTAGACAGACATGATACAACCATACTAGCGGAGATCAAACCGTTCGGTAAGTGATCTACCTGACTTACAGCACAGATAAATTACAACACAGATCAAACAGACACAAGTCAAACCACCTTGAATTCACAGGGAATTTACAGACCACGGCTCAATCGCTATGTAAAATGGGCCTGACTCCAGGGACAAGCCATGCCTGGAGCCGGATCAATGCCTACTTCAACTTTTGGAAAATCATGGTACTATTGGCAAAGCACTTTCATACAGAAAGTGGTGAACACCCTCCCGGAAGCTTCTGACAGGAGCCCGTTGGGCGCGGGAGGGTTAAGGTCACAATTCTCGATTCACCAGTTACGGATACCCACCCTATGATCAATCTATCTGAATTCTATGGCCCCAATGCAGGATACATCTGGGACTTATGGGAGCGGTACCGCCGTGATCCACAAAGCGTTGACGCCAGCACGCGCGCCTATTTTGACCAACACGCATCGGAGTTTGAAGGCGCACAGGCCGCGCCTGCGATCTCACAAACCGGCTCACAAAACGGTGCGCGCATGGCCCCCACCACCGATCTACAGGTTGGCGCGGGAACGGCAGCATTGCCGCTGGATGAGATCATCCACATCGTTAACCTGGCGAGCGCAATCCGCGAATATGGGCATTTGGCCGCGCACCTTGACCCGCTCGGCTCACCCCCTCCCGATGACCCGACGCTGCACCTTGACCATTATGGGCTGAGTGAAGAAGAGCTACGCCAGGCCCCGTCTGAACCTGTAAGGGGGCCGCTCGTTCAAGAATCGCAATCGGCCTGGGAAGCGATTCAAAAACTGCGCGAGGTCTATTCCTCTACGACAGGCTATGATTACGACCATTTGCGGAATCCCGAAGAACGGGATTGGCTGCGCCATGTGGCTGAATCCAAACAGTTTCGCCCGCCCAACGACCCGATCAATCCCACTGCCTTGCTCAAGCGGCTGACCGAAGTGGAGGGATTCGAGCAGTTCCTACAGCGTACGTTCCCCGGCAAAACGCGCTTCTCGATTGAGGGGCTGGATATGATGGTCCCCCTCCTGGATGAGATCGTTGGGGAAGCTGCCGACAGTGGCATCTATACGATCCTGCTGGGCATGGCCCATCGCGGGCGTCTCAATGTCATGGCGCATCTGCTCTGCAAGTCCTATGAGACGATGTTGTTCGAGTTCAAAGACCCGCTCTCCAGCGATATCGAGAGCGCCAGCAATGAACTCGGCTGGACGGGTGATGTGAAATATCATGCGGGCGCGCGGCGCGATCTGTATGAAGGGGATACCCTGGATCTGGTGATCAGTATTGCGCCCAATCCAAGCCATTTGGAGCATGTCAACCCCGTGGTCGAAGGCATGGCGCGCGCGGCAGGAACCTTTACCGATGAAGCGGGCGCACCTCGTTTTGATCATCATATCTCGCTGCCCATCTTGATTCATGGCGATGCGGCCTTTTCGGCCCAGGGCATTGTCGCCGAGACGTTGAATATGTCGCGCATCCCCGGCTATCTCACGGGCGGCACCATCCACATCATTGCCAACAATCAACTTGGCTTCACCACCGATCCCGTTGATGGGCGCAGCACCCTCTATGCCAGCGACCTCGCCAAAGGTTTCAAAATCCCGATCATCCATGTCAACGCCGATGATCCCATCGCCTGTATCGAAGCAGGCCGGATTGCGATGGCCTATCGCGATAAATTCAAGAAAGATTTCCTGATCGACCTCATTGGCTACCGGCGCTATGGTCATAATGAAGGCGACGAGCCACGCTTTACACAGCCGTTGATGTACAAGGAGATCGACGCGCACGCAACCGTTCGCCAACAGTGGGCAGACAAACTCGTCCAGGAAAAGATGGTGGACGAGTCACAGCCACAGGAGCTTTTGCAGCAACAACTGGCGACCTTACAGGAGATCTTCGACAAGCTCAAGGTGGAAGATGCCGACTTGGGACCGGAACTCGAACCGCCTCCGCCTGGCGCAGCGGGACGGGTCCGTACCGCTGTGGAGATGCAGGCATTACAAGAGCTGCTGGAGGCACTGCTGACCTTTCCCCAGGACTTTGCACTCAATTCCAGATTGCAACGCGTCTTTAGCCGCCGCCGCCAAAGCCTTGAGGCCCCCAACGAGCGCAATGTCGATTGGGGAACCGCAGAACAGTTGGCCTTTGCCTCCATTCTGGCGGATGGCACTTCGATCCGCATGACGGGCCAGGATGTTGAGCGCGGCACCTTTAGCCACCGTCATGCTGTGCTCTTTGATGCCGAAGATGGCGAACCCTATACCCCGCTCCACAATTTGCCACAGGCGACAGCCGCTTTTGAGATTCACAACAGCCCCTTGAGCGAGAACGCGGCGATTGGCTATGAATATGGCTATAATATCCAAAAGCCGGAGCGGCTGGTGATCTGGGAGGCGCAATATGGCGACTTTATCAACGGAGCCCAGCCGGTAATTGACGAGTTCTTGGTTTCGGGGCGGGCGAAGTGGGAGCAGACCCCGTCGCTGGTGCTTTTGCTGCCCCACGGCTATGAGGGGCAAGGGCCGGATCATTCCACAGGGCGGCTGGAGCGGTTTTTACAGATGGCAGCCGAGACGAACATGCGCGTTGCCAACTGCACCACCGCTGCCCAATATTTCCACCTCTTGCGGCGACAGGCAGCCTTGCTCAAAACAGACCCACTGCCGCTGATCGTCATGACGCCCAAGAGCCTGCTGCGTAATCCGCAAGCAATGTCGTCGCTGCAAGAACTGGCAGAGGGCCACTGGCAGCCCGTGATTGACGACCCGGACATCAGCACAGAGAAAGCTAAATCCGATAAGGTGAAGCGGCTGATCTTATGCAGCGGCAAAATATATACTGACTTAATCTCGAATGAAAAGCGCAAAGAGAACAACTCGCTTGCCATCGCGCGCGTCGAGCAGCTCTATCCATTCCCGCTCAAAGAAGTACAGGGTATCCTCGACCGTTACCCCAACCTGAGCGAAGTGGTTTGGGTGCAGGAAGAGGCGCAAAACATGGGCGCATGGGAATTTGTTAGGCCGCTGCTTGAGGAACTTCTGGATGGCAAGTACCCGCTGCGCTATATCGGACGACCGCGGCGCGCCAGCCCCGCCGAAGGTTCTTCGGCCTGGCATCAAAGCAATCAAGCCGCTATCATCGAGCAAGCATTGGCAATGGCAAAAGAAGCCGTCGTCACGACAGCGGCTCGCTCACGGGTTGACTGAGATCAGTCCAAAACAAACGCTCATCAGCAAGGGGGCAAAGGAGAAGAGAATGTCCGTGAAGATCGTGGTGCCTGACTTGGGAGAATCCGTGGTAGAAGCTACGGTTGGCGAATGGCTCAAAAAGGAGGGGGATGCGGTGCAGGCGGGTGATCCCCTGGTTTCGCTCGAAACGGACAAGGTAGACCTGGATGTTTCGGCGACACAGAGCGGCGTGCTGGGCAAGATCGAACGGCAGACGGGCGAAGATGTGCAGATCGGCGATCTGCTCGTCGTGATTGAAGAAGCGGACGGTCAAGCCGCGCCAGAACAGGCCGCCGAAGCAGAGGCTCCAAAAGCTGAACAGAATGGCAAGGGGACTCTGCCAAAGGCGAAACCGGCAGCGCCAGAAGAGGCAGAGGCGCGAGAAGCCGACGTAGCAGAAGCGGAAGCACAGGCAGCTGAACCGGAAGGGGCAGAATCGGCCAAAACAGAGCGCGCAACCCCGGTTGCCAAGCGCATGGCAGCCGAGAAGGGCGTAGACATTGCCGAAATCCCCGGTGCAGGGCCAGGCGGGCGCGTGACGAAGGCGGATGTAGAGAGCTATGTGCAGGAGCGAGAGACAGCCAAAGCGCCCGCCCCCGCACCAGCACGCGCGCCGGAAAAGCGCGAACCCGCGACTCCCAGCGCAGCCCCTCAACCCACCGTCGCCAAGCCCGCGAGCGATGGGCGAGAGGAGCGCATCCGCATGTCCCGGCGGCGGCGCACCATTGCCGAACGGCTGGTCGAGGCGCAGCAGACTGCCGCCATGCTGACCACCTTTAACGAAGTCGATATGAAG
Organism: Caldilineaceae bacterium; assembly: GCA_020846635.1. Classification (GTDB taxonomy): domain Bacteria; phylum Chloroflexota; class Anaerolineae; order Caldilineales; family Caldilineaceae; genus QEUY01. The sequence goes on along the minus strand of JADLDO010000028.1, from coordinate 434,680 downwards.
GCGGTTATGGATATGCGCCAGCGGCGGCGCGATGAGTTCAAGACGCGCGAGGGCGTGGGTCTGGGCTTTATGTCCTTTTTTGTCAAGGCGACCATTGGCGCGCTCAAGCAGTTCCCCCAACTCAATGCGTCCATCGAAGAAAATGAGATCGTGCTCAAGCACTACTATGACATCGGCATTGCCGTTGGTTCCGAAGAAGGGCTGGTCGTGCCTGTTGTGCGTGATGCCGACCGCATGACCTTTGCCGACATCGAGCGAAGCATCAACGGCATGGTCGAGAAGGTGCAGGCGGGTACGCTGTCGCTGGAAGATTTGCGCGGCGGAACCTTTACCATCACCAACGGCGGCGTCTTTGGTTCGCTGCTCAGCACGCCGATCCTCAACCCGCCCCAGGTGGGCATTTTGGGGATGCACAAAATTGAGCAACGCCCGGTGGTTGTGAACGGTGAAATCGTCATACGCCCCATGATGTACCTTGCGCTGACCTATGACCACCGCATTGTCGATGGGCGCGAGGCCGTACAATTTCTGGTCGCGCTCAAACGCCTCATCGAAGACCCCGAAGAACTCCTGCTCGCCGGCTGACCTAGTGACTATACCCCTTGATGATTGACACCCTTCCCGGAAGCGACCCAGAGGGCTCCCCGCTTCCGGGAAGGGTTCTGTATGTACATATACCACCCCTCCTTTCCCTCTATCATCACAACCTGTGCGTGGTTTCTTCACAATCCCTTCACAACTCCCGACTACATTCGAGAGGCAACGCCGAGTGCGTCTGCCAAGCGCGGTAGGAAGCGCGCAGAGATACCCACGGGAATCCCCCTACAAAATGTTGATCACCATAGGAGGAAACGATGGAGAGTTATTCGATTGCTTTGTTCTTGCATATTGTGGGCGCTTTGGGCGTCTTTGTCTCGCTGGCGCTGGAGTGGGTCAGCCTACAGCAGCTCCAACGGCTCACAACTGCCGAGCAGGTGGATGAGTGGTTCAAAAACGCTGCGGGGGGACGTTGGTTGGCGGGCATTTCGTTCTTGCTGATCCTGATCCCTGGCTTTTATATGACCGCGGTGGCGTGGGGCGGCGTGATGTGGGTCACGGTCGCAGTGGGCGCGATTGTGCTCATGGGCGCGCTCGCTGGCATCCTCACGGGGCCGCGCATGGCAGCTATCAAAAAGAGCATCGCCACAGAGAACGGCCCGAGTTCCTCTGACCTGTACCGCTTGCTGCACCATCCTATGCTCTGGGTTTCTCTCCAGGTGCGGGTAGCCATTGCGTTGGGCATTGTCTTTTTGATGAGCGTGAAGCCAGCGTTGACCGGGTCGTTGATCACGCTGGCTGTGGCGATTCTTCTGGGGCTTGCCATAGGCTTTGCCACTGTGGGGCGTAGGGGAGAGCAGGAAGTAGTAGCGTAATGGGATAGAAGAATGATGCGTTGAGATAAATGAGAAAACCTTCTCGGAAGCGGCCCAGAGGGCTCCCCGCTTCCGAGAAGGGGTGGAGTACTACCTCGCGGCGGCGAGTTCAAAGGCGCTTTCTGGCTGGAGCGCGCCGTGGACGTAGAGGCTGGGGCCGACCCTGTGCAGGAGTACTTGACCGCCATCGCCATGCGCTGCGCGGAGAACCTCATCGTGGCTAGGGCCAACCTCGCCGACGGGTTTGGCAAAGAGTTCCCAGAGTACACGTCCATCCAAATGCGCGGGCAGCGGCAGATCTAGCAGCGTCAAAATCGTAGGGAGCAGATCTACTGCGCCTGTCGGCCAGGTGGACTGCACGCCTCTGCGGAAGCTGGGGCCATTGGCAATCAAGGTGGCATGAAGGTCAAAGGGGGAGAGCGAACCATGCGACGAGCGCAATGCAGATTGCGTGGTTAAGGACATGACACTACCCGGCACCCCATGTTCGTTGGGGTTGTCATGCCAGCGGGGTGAGACAGCAAGCAGCGGGCGGCGCGCGTTGAGATGTCCCTTCCAGAGCGCCGCCAGCGGCAGCACGCCCGGCAGTACGGCTAATTCCGCTGTGCCACCCAACACAACCCCTGCCCAGGGCTGCTGGTTCAACCACTCGACCAGGGGAGCCAACTCCGCGGCAGTGGGTTCGCTTGTGCCGGGACGAGCATAGATATAATCGCTTGCGGTCGCCAGCGGCGGCAAGGCGCGGCCAATCTCCTTTTGCGCCTGCATCAGATACTCACGCAGCGTATTGTGCGCCTCTACGGTAGAGTGACCATGATCCGAGATAAAGAAGATGTCAAACTGTTCACGCAGCCCTTGTGCTTCCAGGGCAGCGACGATTTCGCCCACGCACTGATCCACCTTACGCAGCGCCTCGATAGATTCGGGAGAGCCTAGCCCCGCATAGTGGAAGCTGGTGTCCGGCTCATTCATCCAGAGCACCACAACACGGTTGCGCGGGTCGCTCAGAAAGAGTTGGGTCACAGCCGCGGTTGCGTAGCCTTGCCCCGACAGTTGCGGCGCGCCCTGTTCTTTGGCGGGTGGCTCGCCCAATTTATCGCGCAGGTCATAGAGATCGGCGATGCCATAGGTGCTGTAGACGTTGACCATGCGCCCCAGGTGACGATGCGTCCAGAGCATGGAAGCGCCGCTGCTGCTGGTTCCGGCAACAGCCACGCGCTCGTTGCGTTCGGCGAGCAGGTCGCCGAGGCTGGGAACCAAAAGCGCATACCCGCCGCTGGCTTCCTCCAGCGCGTTGATGTGCTGGTAGCTGCCCGTGTCAATGATGTGATCTTCGGTGGCGTTGGGCACAAGCATGGTGTTGGCAACAATGCCATGCTGCCCCGGCATCGTCCCCGTCGCCAGTGCGCTAATGTTCACCCGCGTATGGGTCGGGTAGACCGCGTGGTGGTCGAGGCCGTGCACACCCCCCGCGGCCAGCGCCGCCACGTTCGGCATCAGCAGCGGATCCAGTAGGTCTGGGCGCAGGCCATCGGCACCGATGATCAAAACACGTCGTGCGTTGCTCATAAGATTTCTTCCTTCATCAAGGGCAGGTGGATGGGATAGACATCCACCTGCCGCATAGCGGTTCGCCTACAGCTATTCAAACGAGAGATTGTAGGCGCGCAGGTCCATGTAGTAGAAGGGGTAAGGCTCCCACTGCACATCGTTAGCGGCTGCGTAATTCTCTACAGGAACATAGAGAACTGTGCCAGGGGCTTCCTCTTCCCAAATGTCCAACATTTGTTGGTAGTTGTTAAAGCGCACTTCCTTGTCGAGCGTGCTGCGTGCTTCGATGCCTAGCTCGTTGAACTTTGCGGGCGCGGGCCATTCGTCGCGCTGTCGGGCTGAATCGGCACCCCAGCCTCGCCACAGCGCGCCATCCGGGTCGGCCAAAATTGAAGAATTCGACCAGTTGCCCACCATACCTTCTTCGACGGGAATGCTCTCACCTGGCTGGACGAGGCGAATTTCGGCGTTAATGCCCACCGCACGCCACATCTCGATAATGGCTTGACCCGCTTGCAGCCCATTGGTGTAGTAATTCGCCCCGGTTGCATATTGAATCACGCTGCCATCGTAGTCCGATTCTTCTACCAACTGGCGGGCGCGTTCGGGATCATAGGGGGTCAAGGGGCGCTCTGGGTTGTAAAGGTCGCCATATTCTTCAAACTGATGGCCGCGCAACGCCACTGCCTTGCCACCCCACAGCGTATCGATTAGCAACTGGCGATCAATGGCAAGGTTCATGGCCTGGCGCAGGCGGACATCGCTGAGTACAGGGTGGTTGGTATTGTAGCGTAAGACATGCATGTTGGCGAGGGGAATTTGCTTGAGCGTGACATTGTCTGCGTCTTCAAGCGTGGGGACTTGATCGGGAGGAATGTTGGTGATGATCTGAACTTCGTTGTTGAGCAGCGCAGTCACACGCGTCGAAGGCTCTGGAATGACACGAAAGATCACCTGCTTCACAGGGGGCAGATCGCTCCAATAGCCCTCGTAGACCTCCAAGATCAACTCATTGTCGGGGTCCATGCTCACCACCTTATAGGGGCCAGTGCCAACCGCGGCAGCAGCAAAGGCGGCATCGCCCCCCACCGACTCGATGTACTTTTGAGGCACAATCCACGAACCCCACGAAGCCAAGCGCTGCTCTAGCAGGGGATCGGGCCCATGCGTCTCAATTTCCACCGTGTAATCGTCGATGACGCGCACCTCTTTGAAAGAGGCGAAATATCCGGCGGCTTCCACCAACTCAGATTCAGGCGCATTCAGACGGTCAAAGGTGAATTTCACATCGGCGGCAGTGAAGGGGTCGCCATTGTGGAAGGTCACATCATCGCGCAGTTGCAGGCGCATTACGGTGTCGCTGGTGCGCTCCCATGAAGTGGCGAGCGAGGGCACCAACGTATTGTTGTTGAGAAAATCGCGCCGGATCAGCGTATCAAAGACGCTGTAGGTGACGCGCGTGCCGACGTTGCTCAACTCGCCCGCCGGGTCCATTGCGCCCGGCAGCCCTTGTACACCGACGTAAAGCACATCACGCGTGGCCGCGCTCTCTCCGGCAGCAGGGCCAGCGTCGGCCCCTGTGGAATCTGCGGCACTGGTGGCTGGCGCAGCGGGCGCAGCACAAGCCGAAAGAGCTATTGCCAGCAGTAGAAACATAGGCACAAAATGCCCGCGCAAAACTAAAATGACCTGCTTATACATCCTTTTTCTCCTTGAAAAGTTTAGTTCTACTGTATGGTACGGTTCACTATCAGACTTCACTACCAGGTGGGGGTCAGATAGATAGACACTGAATTACAGGCTTCGCATCGTGGGATCGAGGACATCGCGCAGCCAGTCGCCAATCTGGCTAATCGCCATCGTGAGCAGCATGATGGCGACACCCGGCAGTACACCGAGCCACCAACTTGTGTGCAAATAATCACGCCCTTCCCCCAACATCGCGCCCCACGCCGGTGTTGGCGGCTGAATTCCCAAGCCGAGAAAGGAGAGCGAGGATTCCAAAAGAATGATGGAGGTCATGCCCAGCGTTGCCATGACGACCAGCGGGGCGGCAATATTGGGCAGCAGATGGCGCAGCATCAGCCGCAGCGACGATGCGCCAATCGAACGCGCGGCCAGCACATATTGCTGTTGGCTTGCGCTCAACACCTGGCCGCGCGCCAGGCGTGTGTAACCGGCCCAGCCGGAAAAGCTAGCCAGCATCATCAAGACCGTAAGATTGCTGCCGAAGATGGCAACGGTGGTGAGCGCGATGACCAGGAAGGGCAGTGCGATCAAAGCATCGGCCAAAAACATAATGGCTTCATCCAGCCAGCCGCCCAAATAGCCCGCCAGCACGCCCGACAGGCTGCCCATGATCAACCCCAAAATCGTGCCCACAAAGCCGATGGTCAACGAAACCCGCGCGCCGTAGATGAGACGGCTGAGCAGATCACGCCCCAGGGCATCCGTTCCGAGCAGAAATCCCGGTTGAGCATTGGGCATCCCCAACGGCGCAGCCAGCCGGGCGCGCAAATTGTTCGCCACGGGGTCATGCGGGGCGAGCCAATCGGCAAAGAGCGCGCAGATGACAAAGATTCCCAGCACGATCAAACTCGCCCAAATGGACAAGGGGATCGCACGCGCGCGGCGTGGCGTGGATTTCAAGGCGAGTCCCGCTGCTGCGGCGCGTTGCGCACGATCCGTATTTGGGGCTGCCCGTGTGGGCAAGCGTTGCGATAGTTGGAGCTTTTCGGTTGCCATTTTCATTTCGCTCCTTTCTCCAGGAACTAGGTCGAATCCCTTCACTTCAGGGAATGGTATTAACAGGCTGACAGTGCATCAGCCGGCTGGCTAACCGCCGGCGCGTTGGTCGCGGATGCGCGGGTCGATGACGCCATAGAGCATATCGACGAGAAAATTGGCAAAGACCACGGAAGCGGCAACAAGCAGCACAATATATTGGATGAGTGGATAGTCACGCATGGAGATGGCGCTCACGGCAAAGCGACCAATTCCAGGCCAGGCAAAGATGGTTTCCGTAATGGCAGCCCCGCCGATGAGTGTCCCGATTGAAAGGCCAAAGAGGGTAAGCACCGGAATTGCCGCGTTCCGCAGGCAGTGGCGCACGATGACTTGACGATTGCTAAAGCCTTTGGCGCGCGCTGTGCGTACATACTCTTGACGCATGACCTCTAGCAGAGACGAGCGGGTCATGCGCGCCATGCTGGACAACAGCCCGGTGGAGAGGGTAAAGGCAGGCAACATCAAATGCTGCCAGCTCCCTGTGCCGGAACTCGGCAGCCAACGCAGCTGCAGGCTAAAGAGCAGAATGAGAAGAATGCCAAGAAAGAAGTTGGGCAGCGACTGGCCCAGAAACGCGCCAGCCGTCAGGAGACGATCCCAGAGGCGGTTGTGATAGATGGCGGCGAGGATACCCGCAGGCAGACCGATGGCTAAGGCAATGAGAATACCGGCAAGCCCCAATTGCAGGGTGTTGCCCATGCGTGCGTGAACCAGTTCTGTTACAGGTCGGCGCTCGCGCAGCGAATCGCCAAAGTCGCCCTTCAGGATGTTACGGAGATAGAAGCTATATTGAACCAGGATGGGCTGATCCAAGCCATATTTGCGGTTAAAAGCGTCGATCTGCACTTGGCTCGCATCGTCGGGGAGCATGGCCTTTGCCGGATCACCGGATAGGCGCAGTGCCACAAAGACCACTGTTACCACCAGCCACATCGTGATAAGCCCGCGCAAAAGGCGGCGCAACGCATAACGAGCCATCTCATCCTCACGCTTCCAGCTAGAGCAGTTACGTAACAAATCGTCTAGGAGGATAAGCGGGGGTGTTTAAAGGCGCGTTAATTGTCGCGCGCGGCTGGCGTTAAGCTTTGATTAACACACTTTGATGAACACAGACGTGTAGCGGAGAGCTTGAAGCGTGAACCTTTCTTTGGCTTATTTCTCCTCCATCTGTGAAGCAGCCCGCTTGGGCCAGGTAAAGCGGAAGAGAGCGCCCTCGCCGCGGCTGGATTCGACTTGGACGGTTCCCCCGCGGCTTTCAATCGATTTTTTCACGATGGCTAGACCCACACCGCTGCCCTCAACGAGATCACGCGGTTGCAATGTCTGGAACATCTCAAAAATCCGCTGGTGAAAGCCGGGATCGATCCCTGGGCCATCGTCTTTGACTGTAAACTCTACAAAATGTTCCTGTTCTTGCGCGCGAATCTCCACGTTTCCTTCTGCGGGGCGATGGTGATGCTTGATAGCGTTGCCGATCAGATTGCGAAAGACGGTTTCCAGAGGGCTGCGCTCCGCCCAGATGACCGGCAGTTTGCCCAAAATGCGCACAGTAAAGCCGTGAGGGGGTGCGATCATCTCGATCACATCGGCAACCAACTCTGCCACAGCCACCTCCTCAGCCGGATGGCGCTGGCGACTCGCCCGCGAGTAGGCAAGCATATCGTCGAGCAGGGTTTCCATGCGCCGGACACGTCCCAGAAGTTTGCTTAAATGCTCCTGCGAAGGGCCAGGTAGAAACTCATTGGCATCCTGTGCAATCCAAGAGGCCAGATGATGAATCGCACGCAGGGGGGCCTTCAGGTCATGCGAGGCGACATAGGCGAATTGGTCAAGCTCATGGTTGCTGCGCTGCAACTCTGCTGTGCGCTTCTCGACCCGCTGCTCCAATGTTGCGTTAAGCTCGCGCAGGGCAACCTCGCGCTCTTTGAGCTGGGCATAGAGGCGCGCATTCTCAATCATGATAGCGGATTGGCTGGCAATGCCGCTCACCAGTTGTTCAACCTGTTCTGTAAAGACACCGGGATGGCTGTGACCAAAGAAAAGGCCCCCAATGACCTCATCCTCACGCGAGACGACAGGGACGGCAAGATAGCTGCGGATGGGCAGGTGATCCGGCGGCAAACCAAAATAAGGGGCATTTTTTCCATAACGGGGATCTTTTGTCACATCAGCCAAACGGACGACTCCTTCCCCCCTGAAAGTGGGGGCAAAGAGAGCGGTGGCCCTGGGCATGTGAAAGTCTGCAAAGTCTTCGTGGGGTGTACCCGCAAGCGCATAGAGCGTATAGGCGTTCGCGCCCTCCTCCGTCAGATTATAGAAGAATGCCCCAAACTGGGCGCCACTCAATTTGGTCGAAACATCCGTAACCATCTGCAAGAGTTTTTCCAAGTCAAGTTCCGCGGCCAGGGAAAGTTGCACATGGTTGAGCGCTTCGAGCGTCTGCGTATAGGTCTGCAATCTCACTTCTTCTTGCTTGCGTTGCAGGGCATGGGCGACATGACGGGCAATGGTTTGCGCCCACTGCACTTCTGCCTCTGAAAATTCATGAGGCTGGCTGTAGTAGAGCATGAATTTCCCCAAAAGCCGCTTTTGTTCAACCAGCGGGATAAAGCCCATCGCCTGGATGCCTTCATCCAGGATCGCTTGTTTTTGGTCACCCAAGTCGGCCTTAGACACATCCGAGATCAAAACTGGTAGGGGATTTGCTTCATCAATCGAGCGGGGCGACTGCCCATCAGCGCGCTCACGATAGGTCGAAGAAAGGCCGCGCCAGGCTTGGAAATGCATGACGCCTTGCTGGTCTGCAAGCATGATCGAGGCGCGACTCACATGAAAGACACGCTCAAGACCCGACAGCGCCAGTTCATAAATCTGTTCAACCTCCTCAGCACGATTGACGGCCTCGCTCACTTGATGGATGACTTGCAGCCGTTCCTCTACCTCTTTGCGTTCGGTATTTTCCTGGGTCACAGCCTTCTTGCGCGCAGTAATATCAATGCTCAACACCGAGATGCTGTCGGGCAGCACATAGATGCGATTCTCAAACCAGGCATCCCACGGCTGATAATAGTGTTCAGAGACAATATCTTCGCCTTCATCGCGGGCGCGATGCAACTCTTGATAGAACTGATTTCCAATCGCTTCGGGGAAAAGCTCCCAAATGACATTGCCCATCAACTGCTCTTTGGGCAGACCCAGTACCCTTGCCGCCGCATCGTTTACATAGATATAACGCCAGTTATGATCAAAAACTACAAAATGGTCATTCAGGCTGGTCAGCATCTTCTCGCTATCCCCGCTCAAGCCGGTGGGGTCTTCTTTGACTTGCTCAGATACAGGTACACGATTCGGCATAACGTTTCACCTAGTGAAAGGACTTTTCGGAATCAAACGCAAAAAGGCTCTATGGAGCCTTTTCTGAACAGGGGAGACAATAATATCAGAATTACCAGTGATCATGATAACTGATAATATCGTTTCTGATTCGCTGCTACTGTCACATATCACTCATTTTAGATGATCAGCAAAAGCAACACCCCAGGTCAGGAATGGCCGGCTGTGCGAGCCATTCCTGACCTGGGGTGTTCAAGACGATCTTAGATGCATCCGCAGAAGGAGAGGAAACCAGTACCTTGTGGGCCGGTATGCAATCTCTAGACCTAGACAGAGAGGGATCTAGACAAAGAGCGGCGCAAGCACCAGCGTAATGGTCGCCAGCAATTTGATCAGCACATGCACACTGGGGCCGGCAGTATCCTTGAAGGGATCGCCGACCGTGTCACCCACCACGGCGGCTTTGTGCGCTTCTGACCCTTTACCCTGAACCTGGCCGTTGGCATCACGCAGCCCGCCCGACTCGATAAACTTCTTGGCATTGTCCCATGCGCCACCACCATTGTTCATGACAGTTGCCAACAAGACACCCGTAATCGTGCCCACCATGAGCATGGCAGCGGTCGCTTCGGCACGCAGCAGCAGTCCCACCAGAATAGGGGTTGCCACAGCCACCACGCCCGGCAAGATCATGGCGCGCAAGGCCCCGCGCGTGGTGATGTCAACGGCGCGGCTGTAGTCAGCCTCCACTCCCTTTTTGCCCTGCAAGAGGCCAGGAATTTCGCGGAACTGTCGCCGTACTTCCTCAATAATGTCCTCGGCGACGCGTGCCACGCCACGAATTGCCAGCGACGAAAAGAGGAAGACCAACATCGCGCCCACCATTGCGCCCACAAAGACCGGCACCTTCCCCATATCGACCACATGCGACGAGGCAATTACTTCTTCCGAAGCGCCGGTTGCCGCGCGAACCAACGCAACCTTGTCCAAATAGGCGCTAAAAAGCAGGAAGGCTGCCAGCGCCGCTGAACCAATGGCATAGCCTTTGGTCAATGCCTTCGTCGTATTCCCCGCCGCGTCCAACGCATCTGTGCCGTCGCGAATTTCTTCGGGTGCGCCCGACATCTCCACGATACCACCCGCGTTGTCCACAATCGGCCCAAATGTATCCATCGCCAGCACAAAGGCCGCGCTCATGAGCATCCCCATCGTCGCCATCGCCGTACCATAGAGGCCACCGATATAGGCTTCAATGCCCAAATCGACCGCGGCCTGTGTCCCCATCCAATAGGTGGAGATGAGCGCCGCGCCCACGACGATGACCGGAGCCGCTGTGTTTTCAAAACCGACAGCCAGACCGGTGATCAGATTTGGCCCGGTACCGCGCAGACTCGCCTGGGCAATGGAGGAGACAGGTCGCCAGCGTGACTCTGTGTAATACATGGTGACCAGAACAACGACAATACTGGTAATCAAACCGACGAGACCGGCCCAGAAAAACCAAAGGTCATGCAACATGGCATTGACGACCCAATAGAGTACAGCCGCGCAGAGCAGGACCGTAAGGCCATAGCTGCGGAACAGTGCATTCATCGGCTCTTCATGAGGACGGAGCTTAAACCACGGGAAGGAGGTCGCGGCCATGACGCCGACAATCGAGGCAATCAAGCCCAGTGCGCGCACAACCAGGGGGAAAAAGATCCAGGTCGCATCTCCGGTGCCATAATAGAGCGCGACCCCCAGGATCATCGCGCCGATATTTTCGGCGACGGTAGACTCAAAGAGATCGGCGCCACGACCGGCACAGTCACCGACATTATCACCCACTAAGTCCGCCACAACAGCGGCGTTGCGCGGGTCATCCTCTGGAATACCGGCTTCGACCTTGCCGACGAGGTCGGCTCCCACATCGGCGGCTTTGGTATAGATGCCGCCGCCCAACTGGGCAAAAAGAGCGACAAAACTGGCCCCAAAGCCCATGCCCACCAGCAAAAAGGGCGCAATGTCGGGATTTTCAAAACCGCCATAGAGCAAGAACATCACATAGACACCGATCAGGGAGAGGGCGACGACCAAAAAGCCGCTGACTGCTCCCCCGCGAAGAGCCACAATGAAGGCAGGCACAACCCCGCCGCGTGCCGCCGAGGCTACACGCTGGTTGGACTGCACAGCCACATACATGCCAATGATACCGCTGAGCGCAGAAATCGCCGCGCCCACTAAGAAGGCAACACCTGTGCGCCAACCCTGCCCAAAACCTTCTATACTTTCTCCTGCGCGGGTGGTGATCGCCGGTTCAAAATAAGTGACCAGGAGCGCCACAATAACGCCGGTGACAATGGCGAGGATACCAATGGTGCTATATTGCCGCACCATAAACGCAACTGCGCCCTGATAAATTGCATTGCCCACCTTTTGCATGGCAGGCGTTCCCCGGTCGCGACGCAACACATCCCAAGCTAAATACAACACAAAAGCCAACGCTAAAACTCCTGAAACGGGTACAACCCACATCAGACTCATTGCCTATTCCTTTAGCTACTTGTGTACGGTGTAATGCGCTGTCCTAGAAGTTCGTCACGGATGGAGCGTTAGCTGCTTGGGAGCGGTTACGACATTGTGACAGAACAGTCAGCGTAACGATGACTACAATCATTTTACTCCTAACCATCCCCCAACACAAAACGATTCAAAAAAGAGTGATCATTGAATTCTTTCATGAGAATTGATCGGGTGCGCGGTCTGGATAAGTGACTATATGACGCTGCGGCTTGACAAGGTCTAGTCAATTTTCACGGTGCAATCTACCTGGACAGCCGCCACAAGGGGTAGCAGTTACTATGCCTGCCCTCTCTACCCCTATCCATTGACCTTGTCTTGCGTTACTTCACAATGCAGAGAACAAGACAGCAGTCGTTCCATAAGGAGAGTCCCATGCGAAAAATCTGGTTATTCGTCCTGGTCTTTTTGCTCGCCATTGGCGCATTGGCGACGACGCCTTTGCTCCTCGATCCTTTGGCAGTGGCACAGACAGTACCTCGTCCCACCCCTACCAGAGAGGCACACGAAGATAAAGACAAAAACAACGACGGTAGCGATCAAGATAATAGGTCATCTCGAACTCCATCCTCTGCGATCACGGAGAATGAGGAGAGCGAGGATAGAGGTGGTACCGAGGGAGTGACCAGCGCAGAAGCAATGACCGGCACAGAAGGCATGACTGAAACTTCCGCCTTTACAGGCCCGCTGATGGCAAGCGCCGAGTTACAGGATGTAGATGGCAATGTGGTTGGAACGGCTACCTTTAGCGAAAGCATGAATGGCAGATCGATCGATATCAGTGTCGAGATTTCTGGGCTGATGGTCATGACACCCGGCGAGCATGGCATCCATGTACATCAGGTGGGGCTCTGTACACCTGATTTTGCTGCGGCGGGCGATCACTTCAATCCCAACATGGCCGAGCATGGGCTCAAAAACCCAAAGGGCGCGCACAATGGCGATCTACCCAACATCGAAATTGATGCAGAAGGGAACGCCTCCTATACAGCGAACACGAACCTGTTTACCCTGAGTGGTGGCTCCCACGCGCTCCTCGCTGCGGATGGCAGCGCATTGGTCATCCATGCTATGCCCGATGACCAAATGACCGATCCGAGTGGCAAGAGCGGCGCGCGCATCGCCTGTGGTGTCATCACGGCAGAGGGTGTTCCTCCCGTCGAACCACCAGCCCCGCCACCCCCCGTGGAAGTGGCGTCGGTGCAGCCTGCCCAGCGTTTGCCCACCCCGGAGCGCATTGCTCAATTGCAGATCACCGCAGGTTTTACGGTCAGCGTCTTTGCACAAGGTCTTAGCAACGTACGCATGATGGCGCAGGGCGAGAACGGGATCATCTATGTGACACGCCCTGCCCAGAACGATGTGATTGCCCTGGTGGATGAGGATGGCGATGGCGCTGCCGATGGCCCCCCGATCACAGCCACCTCTGAGTTGACCCTGGTGCATGGCATTGTGATTACCGGCAACCAAGTCTACCTGGCAACCCCAACCCAGATCTACCGGGCTGACATCCTGGATGACGGCACCTTTGGCGAGCTAGAGACCCTGGTGGACGATCTGCCAGATGGCGGGCAGCACCCACGGCGCACAATGGGCTTTGGCCCCGATGGCCTGCTCTATGTCAGCGTTGGCAGCCCATGCAATGAGTGTGTGGATGATGTGCGCGAGCGCGCCACTATTCTGCAACTCCAAGCCGACGGTTCAGCGCGCACGATCTTCGTGGATGGCCTTCGCAACACCCTCGGCTTTGGCTGGCATCCTACAAGCGGTGAGATGTGGGGCATGGATCAGGGCAGCGATGCACATGGCAATGATGTGCCCTTCGAGGAATTGAACAAACTCGAAGAGGGCAACAACTACGGCTATCCTTTCTGCTTTAATGACAGCCAAGTGAATCAGTACATTGCGGGTCAGCCCAAAGGCATGACCAAGGCGGAGTTCTGTGCCCAAGCAACGCCGCCTGCGCTTACCTATCAAGCACACAGTTCGCCCATCGGCATGGTCTTTTACACGGGTGACCAATTCCCAGCGGAGTATCAGAACGACGCCTTTGTTGCCATGCGTGGCTCTTGGAATCGTATGCCCGCCACAGGCTATAAGGTGGTGAGAATCCACTTTGACGAAGACGGGCAGCCACTAGCGTTTGAAGATTTCCTCACCGGCTTCCTGATTGAGGATGGCATGGCACACTTTGGCCGAATTGCGGGCCTGCTGGTGTTACAAGATGGCTCGCTGCTCATCGCTGAGGATACAAATGGCATGATCTATCGGGTATCGTACACAGAAGCAGAGGAGTAATCGGCCAGAGCAGGTAAAATCGTTCTTGTTGAGAAACAGAATCCATGTCGTATTCAAGGCGTGGATTCTGTTTTAGGCACTCCTTTTGTACCTCCGTCTGTACCCCGATAGATAGCCAACGGGGGCCGCGCTTGCTATTCTGGAGATGACGGTTGAGGTAAGAATTGAAGATGCATTCTTCAGTGCATTGGCTTCCAGTGCATTGAGAAGGAGAATAAAGATGAAGATCAACGAGATTATGACCCGAAACGTGGAAGTGATCCAGCCGAACAGCGGATTACAAGAAGCAGCCGGAAAGATGAAGTCGCTCAACGTGGGCAGTTTGCCTGTCTGTGACAACAGAAAACTGCTCGGCATTATCACCGACCGCGATATTGCGATTCGCGCGGTTGCCGATGGGCGTAACCCTGCCACCACGAAGGTCAGCGAGACGATGAGCCCCGATCTAGTCTACTGCTTTGAGGATCAGGACATTAAGGAAGCGACCACTCTGATGGAGCGTCATCAAATTCGCCGCCTCCCCATTCTCGACCGCAACCAGCAATTGGTGGGGATTGTCTCGCTAGGCGATCTGGCAGTCGAGACGAAAAACAAGCTGTCCGGCTCGGTACTGGAAGAAGTCTCTGAACCCGCCAAGCCACGGCGATAGACTTCAAGGTAACAGGCACAATTCAGCAGCCTACACGTGAACTACACCCTCCCGGAAGTTTCTGAACTTCCGGGAGGGTTTTCTTAGTACCTGTCTTGCCCGCAATCTAGATCCTTACGAACCATTGACCGGCTGGTAAGGGGTAATCTTCTCCAAACTACCGCCGATCTGATGGCGTGCCACATCCAGTTCATAGGCTTGTTGGAGATTGAGCCAGAACTCGGGGCCGGTATTGAAGAATTTACCCAGTCTCAACGCGGTGTCTGCCGTAACGCTCCGCCGTCCATGCAGGATTTGATAGGTTCGGTTATCAGGCACGCCAAGACGTGCAGCCAACTCCACAGGCCGCCTCCCAATCTCTTCCAATTCATCCACCAAAATCTCACCTGGATGGATAGGGTCTCGCCAGTCACTCATGATTCTGCCTCACTAATGGTAGTCAACAATTTCCACATCATAGGGAGCATCCAACCCCGGCAAAGTCGGGAACCA
Organism: Caldilineaceae bacterium; assembly: GCA_020846635.1. Taxonomy (GTDB): domain Bacteria; phylum Chloroflexota; class Anaerolineae; order Caldilineales; family Caldilineaceae; genus QEUY01. The sequence goes on along the minus strand of JADLDO010000028.1, from coordinate 419,599 downwards.
TACTGAGTCGACCGGTATACACAAGGCTATGTGGGGTGGGTGACGCTGCGCTAGCTCTCTAGCTGCACCACTCTGGCAACCTCCGGCCAACAGTTCGCATGATAGCTGTGGTCAGCATCAAACTCTGCGGCGAAGAAGATCTCGCCTGGCGCAGCAAGCCCACTGAGATGATCAAAGACCACCTGCGTCTCCGCGCCCAGGGGCTGCAAAATGCCCAGATAGTACGGCACACTCATCGTGGCGTCGATGTGTACCCAGTGACACTCAAGCTCCATGATGGAGGTGTGCAGATAGCGCGCCCCGTGGCGCAGGATGCACGCGCTCTGGTTTTGTTCGCATTGCAGGATAAAGCATGAAGCTGAGTACCACCACTTGCTAAAATGGAGCCCATTTAGGTGTGAAAGATGATGTAACTCGCGCAGCAAGGCGCGCATTTGTGGTGTAAAGAGATAGGGTACTGCGCTCCGAAAGAAGGCAGCTATGAGCGATGGAAAGTAATTATCTGGGCTAATATACGCAGCGCGCACAGGTGAAGGCTTCATAAAGAGCGTGGCGAGCATATGCCAGCTTTCCCATCGCCGCAGAAGCAAGGAACTTGGCTCGATGCCATAGAGATTCAACAGCGGGCTGTTAACGGCATGGACAAAGCCTAACCCATCGCTGATATAGGCAGGCCATCGAAGCTGGCGCAAACGCTGGACGAGAGCCTTCAACGCCAAGGGGCTGTATGGAGAGGCAATCAACTCAAAGTCATAGTTGCCAAGCTGCACGATGGATGACTGTGACTCCACACTCAGTTGTAGCAATAGTGTGGCTTCGTCGTTATCCAACGGGCAAGGAACTTGGTTGCCATTGAGGTAGGGGGATTGGAGCGCGCGGATATAGCGCTCGATGATCTGTGCGCGGCGGGAACGACCTGTGCTTTCAAACTTGGAGATAGTGGAGTTGGTGACGCCTAGCGACCGGGCAATGTCGGACTGGCTGAGTGTGCGCGTCGCGCGAATGCGCCGGAAAAGGATGCCAAGATGGGATATGTCGTGAGCCGCGAGATGCAGGGGGAATGCAATCATGAGACAGACTCCTGTACCCTGGCACTGTGAAATATCGATAAATTAGCAGCTTAACGCAAATTATTTTCCTGACAGCGCTAGACATTGATGCAGGCTTCCCCTATGATGGAGAACACCTTGCTCCCGATTACGCGCAACTTTTCCATTCTGCAATCAAATAACGCCCCTGGCGCAATCTCCTTGTCTATCCCGGCCTCGTTATGAGGCATAACCTTGTACAGCGTGGACTTGTGCAGCATAGACAATGGCGCATCAGGTGTCGTACCGGCAACATCTGGAGCGATTATAGTCGATTGTCTCCTTGTGTACAAGCCGTTTTCAAATAGCTGTAACCGTCCTGGGAATCGTTGACAAAACAAGATGACCCGCTGAAGGAGGCGTGTACAACTACACAACTAGGTTCTGTTTACCCATTGCTCGTTGGATATTACTTGGCCTTTGTGGATTGTCTGAAGAAAGCACCATTAGGTGGTGCCATTGACTCATTGCAGTGTAATTTCACTGCAATTACATCGTAACCAATCCTTTACAAAGACATGGAGAACAACAATGTTGTTAAGCAAGTTACTGAGCCGAAATCATCACAGCCGTCTCTGGCGTTCTCTCTTGGTGCTGGTGGTGGCGAGCGCGCTGATGCTTATCCAAACGCCTGCTGTCTCTGCTGCTCCATTCACAGCGGGCAACGACGGCAATGGTGGTACGGCAATTACGGCAGTGGATGCCCTCTGTATCGATGGGCTTGTGATTAACCATCAAGAGCGCCCACTCGAGGGATGGACGGTGACGGCATCCTATGTCGGGACAGACGGCACAGCCGAGCCGCAGACCGCGGTCTCTGATAAGAACGGCACATTTCACTTTGATCTGCCGGTACCGGGGCGCTGGCTCTTTTCCATTGCCATCCCCTCAGACTGGAAGGCAGTGACAGACGCCAGTTTTGAGGTGAATGTTGCCTATGGCTCAAGCGACTGTGTGGACATCCGCTTCAAGGTCGAACAGGAGATCACCGTCATCGTCCTCAAGATTGATGATGATCATCACCCGCTGGAAGGTTGGACGATCATTGCCACGCCAGGCCCAGGAAACCCATTTAATGATGTGCATACGGCCGTTACGGATGCAGAGGGAAAGGCGACCTTTGTGCTGCCTCCTGGCCCCTGGATCTTCTCCGAGCAAGCACCGGCGGGTGTCACCTGGTGGAGGCCTATCATGCCGCCCGATGGGGTTCAAGAGCTGATCGTCCGCGCGCCTGGCCCCTATACAATCCGCTTCAAGAACGATGTTAAAGTCGTTGATTATGGCTGTATCGAAGTAACCAAGCGCGATGTGCCGCCGGCGAGCGACAAGGGCGGCCAATCCGAGTCGTTCGGTCTGCCGGACTGGCCGATCGAGGTGCTCAGAGTCAATGGCTCCATAGCGGCAGAAGGGCTCACGGATGCCTTTGGTCAGATTACCTTTTCCGACCTTCCCTTTGGCCCGTATCTCGTTCGGGAAATTATGCTTCCAGGTTGGGAAGCAGTCACCCCCACCGCGTTTGAGGTTGTTCTTACCCGCGCTGACGATGGCTGCCAGGTGATCGAATTCCAAAACAAGCAGACGGAGAAGGGTTTCTGCGTTGAAGGCGTCAAGCAGGATATCAATGGTCTGTATGGGATTCCCGGCTGGAAGATTAGCGCCAAACCCCTAGACACAGGGGGTGTCGTTGTCGACTCAGTTGTCACCGACGGGCAGGGCAAGTACCGCATTGACTTCCCGTTTGATGACTACCGAATACCGGGCAGCACCTATGAGATCTCGGAGGAGACTCGCGACGGTTGGAGCGCCGTCGGTCAGACTTCCTACACGGTGACATTGCCCAAGTATCCAGGGGCTTGTGTCCAGGTGCCGCCTTTTGTCAACCGCCAGACCAACGACGAGCATCCCCAGCCCCAGCCGCACCAGCCGAAGCACAATCAGGGGAACCACAACCAGGGGAATCGCAACGAAGGGCGGCAATGGCAGCCGGAGGGCCTGGCCACTTGCTCGGCCTATCACACCGTCAGACGAGGCGAGGGCCTCTATTCAATTGCCCCGCAGTATGGAACCAACGGCCAGGCATTGTTGAACGCCAATCCCTGGGTGCGTGGACAGCGCCACCACTGGCTCTATGTGGGCCAGAAGGTTTGCATCCCATAAGCTGCCCATAACCTAAGAGGCGTATGGCAGAATAATCTTTGAGGCGGGCCTTCCGCAGTGGATCGAAACCAACGAATCGACCACGCGGAAGGCCCGCCTGTCTAGAGGATCGGCTATCCTTTGGTTTCAGCGCGGGCAGTGTTCCGGCTCCCCTCCAGGGCCATCACGAGCTTTTCGAGCTGAATGGGCTTGCTCACATAGTCGTCCATCCCGGCAGCCAGGCACTTCTCATAATCGCCCGTCAGCGCGTGGGCAGTCATGGCGATGATATAGGGCTGCTGGTCGGCGGGCCATTGGGCGCGGATCAGCCGGGTGGTCTCCAGCCCGTCCATCTCCGGCATCTGCACATCCATCAGGATCAGGTCATAGGGCTGGCGCTGCAATGCCAACAGCACTTCCACGCCATCGGCGGCGATGTCCACGCGATAGCCCAGGCGCGCCAGGGTATGCTGGGCGACTTTCTGGTTGACTACGTTATCCTCTGCTAAAAGAATACGCATCGGCAGACGTAAGGCCAGTGTCGGGTCAAAGTCCGATACTGGGGGCATGGAGGGAGCGCTTGGCAGTTGCGTCAAAACCTCGGTCAAAGCCTTGAGCATGTGCGCTTGTTTCACAGGCTTGGTCAGCAAGGCGGCAAAATCGAGCGATTTGACCTGTTGGGTTGCTTGGTTCCCAATGGGGGAAAGCAGAATGAGCGGCAGCGTGGCGGCTCCGGTCTGCTGGCGCAGGCGTGCGGCCAATGCCAGTCCATCCATCCCCGGCATCTGCCTGTCGAGCAGGGCAACATCAAAACCCTCGCCCGCGTCCAGCCGTTCCAGCGCGGCCTCGCCGGACTCTACGGCGACAGGCTGCATTTGCCACGCGTGCAGTTGACCACTCAGCATGGCTCGGCTGCTGGGATGGTCATCCACTACCAGTACCCGTTTGTCCGCCAGCGCGCCATGCGCGACGCCCACAGGCATAGGCTGGACGGATGCGCTTGACGCTTGGATGGTAAAGTGAAAAGTGGAGCCACTTCCCGCCATGCTCTCCAGCCACATCTCCCCACCCATGAGTTCGCACAGATGGCGGCTGATCGCCAAGCCGAGGCCTGTGCCTCCATAGCGGCGCGTGGTCGAGGCATCGACCTGCGAGAAGGACTCAAAGAGGTGCGCCCGATCTTCCTCAAGAATACCAATGCCCGTATCGCGCACAGCGAAATGAAGCAGATGGTGACTCTCTTGCGGCTCACTGTCAACGGCATCACTGTCAACGGTAATGGTCACCTCGCCCATGTCGGTAAACTTGACGGCATTGCCGACAAGATTCGTCAAGATTTGGCGCAGGCGGCTGGGATCACCGATGAGGGCCGTGGGCGTGTCGGGCGTAATAAAATAGGTGAGTTCCAATCCCTTCTGGTGGGCATGGACAGCGAATAACTCGAGGATCTCTTCAATCGAATGGATGAGATCAAAGGGGGCCATTTCAAGATCGAGCTTGCCAAATTCGATCTTGGAGAAGTCCAGCACATCGTTAATGAGGGTGAGCAGGGTATTGCCGCTGGAACGAATCGTATCGGTAAAATCGCGCTGTTCGGCGACAAGGGGCGTATCCAGCAGCAGGCTGGTCATGCCGATGATGGCATTGAGGGGCGTGCGGATCTCATGGCTCATATTCGCCAGGAATTCGGCTTTGGTGCGCGCTGCCATTTCTGCTGCGTCTTTTGCCTCGCGCAATGCCTCCTCGGTGCGCTTGCGCTCGGTGATGTCCTGTAGAAGGCCGATGGAACCGATTGAGTTGCCTTCATCATCTCGAATTTCCACCGATGTATCGGCGACCCAACGCTCCTCACCCTGCCGGGTTACAATCAGGCAATCCTCTGTCCAGGCATCAACCTCACCGCTTTTGACCCGGCGCAGGACCTCATCATAGGTAAGGCCCGCCAGCGCACCGCGGAAAATGTCGATCTTGCTGATGCTCGCCCAAAGGTCGGGGGTCATCTCCTGTGCGGAATAGCCCGTCAATTCCAGGATGCCTTCACCAACGAAGGTATAGATCCAGTCGACTTCGTCCTTGCGATAGGGAACACCACCCGCCGCAGCAATGGCGCGTTGATAGAGATCTTCAAGTTCCCTCAATCTTCTCTCTTCACGCTTGCGCGCACGCATCTCTCGCCCCCTGCGGCGCGCCATGCGAAAGAAATGAATGCTCGCCAACAGGAGCAAAACCCCTAAGCTCGCCTCCCAAATGTCCCAAAGCGAGCGATAGCCACCGCTGCTCAAAAGGGCACGCGTCACTAGATAAATAGACGCAACGGCGATGATGAGGGCATAAAAGCGGTTAAATAGGCGCTGGTTGCTGACCATCTTGGAATCTGTTGTGATGTCCTCTCCTGAAGTGCATCCTGGTTTCTATCTTGGTCTATGCACAATCTACATGCAACTGAGTATTGAGTCAATGGCTATTTGACTGATTATGTGTGGTTGATACCTTCCGATTGATACATTTATACATTGACCGGCAAGGAAAACCCTCCCGGAAGCTCGGAGCTTCCGGGAGGGTCGCAATCGTGAAGGGTTTCGCTGCGTGCGCGACCTAGAGAGCAGAGGCTAGGCCATTGCCGGAACCGCTACGGCATCCGGCTGATAATCGGGCGATTGGTGGCGGTAGTAGGTATTGTAAAGCTCGGCATAGTGACCACCACCACCCATGAGCAGTTCGTGGGTTCCTTCTTCAATAATCTGCCCCTTACGCAGCACGACAATACGGTCAGCCGACCGTATTGTCGAAAGACGATGGGCGATGACGATGGCTGTGCGCTCCTTGATGACCTCTGCCAGTCCCTCTTGAATCAGCGCCTCGGTCAGCGGATCGACACTGGCAGTCGCTTCATCCAGGATGAGAATGGCAGGGTCTTGCAGCACCACGCGCGCCAGGGCAACAAGTTGGCGCTGCCCCATCGAGATCCCATGCCCTTCCTCACCCACCTGCGTATCCAGACCTTGCGGCAGGGCCAAAAGCCAGTCACCCCCGGCGACATGCGCTGCGGCGGCGGCGACCTCTTCATCCGTTGCGCTCTGCTTGGCATAGCGGATATTGTCGGCGATGCTTCCCGTAAAGAGGAACGGAGTTTGGGGAACAATGCCGAGATGCCGCCGGTACTCGTTGAGGTCAAAGGTGCGGATGTCGCGGCCATCGATCAGGAGCTTGCCATCTTGGAACTCATAGAAGCGCGCAATGAGTTTGCCCAGGCTTGACTTGCCGGCTCCAGTATGGCCGACCAACGCCACCGTCTCCCCCGCATGGATCGTAAAGTTGAAGTTCTCCAGCACGCGCTCCTGGTCGGTATAGCGAAAGTCGAGGTCGCGATATTCGATTTTGCCCGCCACCTGCGGCACAGGCTGCGAATCGGTTTGCACGATGCGCGGTTCGGCGTCGATCAGCGCAAAGACCCGTTCGCTGGCCGACAAGCCGAGTTGAAACTGGCTCCAGAAAGAGGCGATCCCCGTAAGCGGGAACCAAAAGAGGTTGATGCTCTCGATAAAGAGAAACCAGCTTCCCGGCGAAACGCGGCCATCCAGCACATTCAGACCCCCGAAATAGACCACTAACATCGTGCCAATGCCCGCAATGGTACTCAGCACAGGGAAGATGCCGCTGAAAACAAAGCCCTGGCGCAGGTTGATCTTGTAAGACTGCTGGTTGACCTCGCGGAACTCGTCATAGATCGTCTGTTCCTGGCGGAAGTTCTTGGCGATGGCAATCCCCGTCAGCGATTCCTGCACATTGGCGTTAACTTGGGCCAGGATGCGCCGCGCGTTCTGCGTAACGATGCGCGCCATATGGCGGAAGCCCAGGGCAGTGGCGACAATCAGCGGCGCGATTGCGGCAGCAAACAGGGCCAACGTGCCGTTAATGGTGAAGAGAATCCCGAAGATGATGAGAACAAGCAGAATTTGGCTCATCAGGTTGAGCGTCAACGTCACCGTGTTGGCAAAATCCTGTGTGTCGGAGGTGACGCGGCTGACGATCTTGCCGGTTGAGAACTCATCATAGAAGGACATATCGCGCGCCATCACCGCGTCAAAGGCATCGCGCCGTATGTCATAGACAACGTTGCCCACCACGCGCGCACTGTACGCCTGGCGGATATAGTTGAAAAGCCAGGCCAGGATGCCCGATACAAGAATTGTGCCTAACAGGATGCCCGCCGTGAAAAGGTCATTCTCGACAGCCATTGTGTCAATCCCGCGCGCAATCAGCAGCGGCAGCGCTGTTTCCATGACCGAGTTGAGCACGATCATCCCCGCCACGGTACTCATCGCCGGTAGATAGGGTTGGAAGTAGCTGAAGATGCGGTCCAGCAGTTGGCGATCTGTGTAAGAGCGATCGTAAGCTTCGGCGTCCAGCCCATCCATGATAAAGCCCATAAGGTTAGCTCCCTTTCTTTATGGTTTTTCCCTACTCATAGCGCGCAAAGATGCGACGGTAGAGGCTGCAACGCGCCAGCAGTTCTGTATGGCTGCCCTGGTCGATCACTTCGCCTTTGTCGAGTACAAGGATCTTGTCGGCGCGGCGAATCTGGGAGAGTCGATGGGTGATGAGCAGCGTTGTGCGCCCTTCCAGGATGCGGTTGATCGCCTGCTGGATCTTATCCTCCGTGGCACTGTCAATGGCGCTGGTCGAGTCATCCAAGATCAGGATGCGCGGGTCGGTGAGCAAGGCACGCGCAATGGCGAGGCGTTGGCGCTGCCCCCCGGAGAGGGTGACGCCCCGTTCGCCAATGACGGTCTCATAGCCATCTTTGAAAGAAGTAATAAAGTCATGGGCCTGGGCATCCTGGGCAGCGCGCTCAATGTTCTCTTGTGTAGCCTTCTGCCCTAGCCCAAAGGCGATGTTGCCGGAGATTGAGCGCGAGAAGAGAAATACATCCTGTTCAATCGTGGAAATCTGCGAGCGCAACGAAGCCAAGTTCCACTCGCGCACATCCACGCCGTCAATGGTGATCGAGCCGGACTCTGCATCATAGGTGCGGTTGACGAGTTTGGTCAGCGTACTCTTTCCCGACCCGGTCTGCCCGACAATCGCAATGGTTTCGCCTGGCGCGGCGCGGAAGGAGAGGTTACTCAGCACTTCGACCTCCCCGAAGGAGAAGCTCACCTTATCAAAGACCAATTCACCGCGCATCTGCGCGGCATAGCCGGCTGGGTTCTCATCCAGTTCGGTCTCCTCGCGCATCAGCTCCAGAATCCGGTCAGCGCCCGCAATGCCCATCTGCACAAGCGAGAAGGTAAAGATGGAGATAAAGGTGGGAAAGCGCAACACGCCCATCAACCCCATATAGGCGACCAATTCACCAACCGTCAGTTCATCCCGGCTCAGCAGCCAAAGCCCATGCCCAAAGGCGCACGCCATCGCAATGCTGAAGAAGAGCAGCGGCAGGTAGCGCGCCTGGATCACCCCCTGTTGGATAAAGGCGTCCCGGTAGCGCTCGGCATTCTTCATGAATTTGCGCTTCTCAAATGCCTCCTGTACGGTCGATTTGATCACCTCAATCCCGGAAAGGGTCTCATTCAGCCCCGCGTTCAACTCGCCATTGTGAAAGCGTTGGGCATTGGAGACGGGATTGAGTTGGGCCATGTAGCGCCGGATCGCAAAGATCAGGATCACCACAAAGATGACCGGCGTAATCAAGAGTTCGACGCGAATGAAGGCGATGAAGGTTAGCGGCACGATGACGCTCATGATCGACTCGGTGATGAGCGAGACGCCGGGGTTCATCATTGGATTGAGCTGGCGCACATCGTTGGTGGCGCGCGCCATCATGTCGCCCACGCGCTGGCGGTTGTGAAAGGTCTGGCTCTTGCCCAGGAGACTGACGTAGAGTTCATCACGCGCGTCGCGCTCCAAGCGCTGCCCCAAAGTCTCTACGGAGAAGGCGTTGACAATGTCAAAGATGCCGCGGATGAAATTGAGAACCAGGATCAACAGCGCAATTTCCAACAGGCGGCGCGGGTTCGGGCTCGGCTGCAAGACTTCGTTGAAGGCCAGCCCGGTCAGGCGTGGCACAGTCGAGTAGAGGACTGCCACTGTGACCGCGGCAAAGAGAAAACTCGCCATGAAGTGCTTGTAGCGAAGCAGATGCGAGAGAATCCAGCGCACAGCCGAGGAGCGATCATAAGGATATTCATCGACCGCACGAAACTCTCTCTTGGAATCAAGGGGTAGGTTGGAGTCAATAGATAGGACGGACACAGGCAGGCTCCAAGTGATAGGGTTTGAGTATGAGAAACAGCCTACGATGGGTCGAGCCACTTGCGCTGATGAAGAAATTCCAGGGTGCGACTCGATGCAGGAAGCCGGACAAGAGGGAAAAGTTTCCGGCTCTGATACACAACCACACAGAACAAAAGTTCGTATCCTGAAGGATGTAGAATATCAGTTCTAATCGGTTTTGTCAAGATCGAAAGTAAATTTGAAATTATCAAATTTGCAGACGCAAATCATAGCAACGCGCAAGCGCCTTGTCACCTGCTCATTCGATGGGGTTCTTTGGGGTGCATCTCAGGGCGGGGTAGATAGCAAAGGCCGCCGCCCAGGGCTAAAGCCGCAGGGCTACAGGACGACGCCCCCTGAAGGGGACTCCGCGATCTGCTTCTGAAGCCCCGTTCAGGGGGCGTCATTTACTAGCCGGATGGTTTACCGTCCGGCGATTGGTGCGGTATGTATGGAAATGGGGGACGCAGTCTATTGCCTACTGGGAACAACTTGTGCGGTGCAACGGCTTTCTTATCCGGCGGTTTGCTCGCTTAAGAACTGGTGAACGAGATGGATGGCGATGGAGCCCTCTCCGACTGCCGAGGCGACGCGCTTGAGCGCGCGGTGACGTACATCACCCGCGGCAAAGACGCCAGGCAAACTACTCTCCAGCAGGAAGGGTGCGCGATCGAGAGGCCAACCAGAGGGAAGCTGTCCATCCTGGATCAGATCAGCCCCCGTCAGCAGATAGCCCTTTGCATCGCGCCGGACCGAGGGTGGCAGCCACTCTGTACGCGGCTCTGCCCCAATCAAGATAAAAAGCCCGGTCGTGGCGACTTCCTGGCTTTTGCCGGATTGTGCATCGCGCAGCACAACCCCTTGCAGCCGTTGATCTCCCCAACCATCGACCACCTCCGTCTGAAGCTGTACCTGGATGTTGGCCTTGTCCTGAATCTCTTGGATGAGATAGTCGGACATCGTCTCCTCCAGGGAATCACCACGCACTGCCATGATGACTTGAGCCGCGTATTTTGCGAGATGGAGAGCTGCCTGACCTGCCGAGTTGCCTCCCCCTACGACGATCACCCGCTGCTCCTCCATTGCCGCGGCTTCTGTGGTGACCGCGCCGTAAAAGACGCCCGCTCCCGTTAATGCGTCCAGCGCCGGAACGCCCAACCGCCTGTAGGTCACGCCCAGGGTGAGCAGGACAGTGCGGCTCACGACTTCGACGCCATCCGACAGCGTGATGATCTGCTGCCGTCCGTCCGTGTGCAAAGCCGTCGCCTCGCGCAGAAGGTAGAACTCTGTTCCAAACAAGGTTGCTTGGTTGGCGGCGCGCCGGGCCAAGTCACCGCCGCTGATACCGCGCGGGAAGCCGAGATAATTGCGAATCCAAGAACTGGTACCTGCCTGTCCGCCGATGGCCTCGCGTTCAATAACCAGGGTGCGTAACCCCTCTGAAGCCCCATAGACGGCTGCCGAAAGACCCGCAGGCCCTCCGCCGATGATCGTCAGATCGTAGATGCCTTCGGGTGGGTTGGCTGTGCTGCCCAGCGCATCGGCAACCTCCGCAGGGGAGGGATTGGTAAAGACAGCGCCGTTATAGAGAATGACCACCGGAAAGGGGCCATCCGGGCGCTGTACTTGCTGCAAAAGGGCCTGCGCTTGCTTCGAGTCGAGATCAAAGAAGTTATACGGGATGCCATTGCGTTCGAGCAGGTCCCGATACGCATGGGATTTAGCATCCCACTGCTCTCCGATCACCTGCACCACGACAAACGTCTCCTGCTCCGTCCCGGTCCACTCGACGAGCAGGTCTGTAATGAGTTGGTGAAAGGCTTCGTCGGGTTCGCCGCTGGGCTTGACCATATAGTAATCGGTCTGCCCCAGGGCCACGGCGCGGAGCACAACTTTGATCGCCTCGGTGTCGGCTCGATCAAAGAGAAGGATGCGCTTGGCATGCGGACAGAGAGGCTGGACGCTCGCCAGAAAATCAATGCCTGTCATCTCCGGCAGCCGCAGGGACACAATCAGGACAGCAATTTGACTGCCCGCTGTATGCCACATGTGCAGGAGATCAAGCGCATGAGCCGTAGATTGCTCACACACGACCTCGTAATTGATGCCATAGCGGTTTTGCAACAGTTGTTTGGTAATCTGGAGGGCTGCCGGGTCTGCATCGAGCGCGAGCATAACGGGTTTGTTCATGGATTGCCTGACCCCTTTGTACTACCGGATTCAAGTTGCCACCTATGACATTTTACTGCGAAGCGTTCTGTGCGTCCGTCATTCCCCCTGCGTTGGAATGACATGGCCCCTATGTCGGTAGGTAATCAGCTTTATATATGTTACTTGACTCATAGATGATGCACAACCGGAGATATTTTGTGGGGTATAGTACACGCTAGGGACAAAAGGGTTGCGCTGAGGGGCAGAGAGAAATCTCGCGCAGAGCTGCGGAGTACGCAGAAAAGTCTTGATCTCTCCCTCTGCGTACTCCGCGGCTCTGCGTGCGCTATTTTTCCTCTTCTACAGGAGGCAAATCCATGTTGGCGGGGCCATCGATGACGCGGCCATAGGGGTCAAAGCGCGAGCCATGACAGGGGCAATCCCAGCTTTTCTCTTCGGAATTCCAGGCGACCAGGCAGCCGAGGTGGGTACAGACCGCCGAACGTTCGTGCAGCGTGCCGTTGTTGTCACGATAGACCGCGACTTTGCTCAAGCCGCGCCGCAGCAGCGCACCCTCACCGGGCGCGATCTGCTCAACGCTCTCCACGTCACCGCTGGTTACGTACTCTACGAACTGCGCCGCCACGTTGACATTCTCGCCAACCAGATCGCGCAGTGTCCCAAGTTTGCCTATGCGCCGCGCCGGATCGTACAGCGTCGCCCACGGATTCTTGCGCCCCATGATCGAGTCGGTGATCATCATCCCGGCAATGGTGCTGTGAGTCATGCCCATGCCAGAATCGCCCGTAGCAATGTAAATATAGGGCGCATCGCCAGGGTTGGGGCCGATCAGCCCTAGCCCATCTGCCGGTTCTTGCACTTGGCCCGACCAACGATACTCGACCCTCTCGATCATCGGGAAACGCTCGCGCGCCCACGCCTCAAGGCGTACATAGCGCGCATCGGCATCGTCGGCTTGCCCGGTCTTATGATCTTCGCCGCCTACAATCAGCAGATCATGGGCAGCTTCTTGACCAGAATCTTGACCGGAAGCCTCTTGCAGACGGACATAATGATAGGGGTCGCCCGTGTCCCAATAGAGCGCCTTCGTCACGCTACCACGCGGCACGCGCGCGCCAATCACAAAGGTACGATAGGCAGACTGTCGCATGTGAATCGCAAAGAGGTCGGCCCAGCGGTCGTTGATGGGCGAGTTGGTCGCCACCACCACCTGATCGGCGGTGACAGTCGGCCCCTTCTCTGTTTCAACGCGTGCAGGGGGGCCGTTTTGGATTTGATCAGAGGCGCGTGTATCGCAGTAGATACGCCCGCCATCGCGCGTAATGGCGCGCACCAATCCGGCGAGGTACTTCATGATGTGGAATTGGCCCTGCCCTGGAAAGCGCAGCGCAGGACCACTGTCAAAGCCCACTAGCGGCGCGCGCGCAACCCGCTCCGCTTCGAGAAAACCGGCACGCTTTGCAGCTTCAAGTTCGTCATCCAAAATCGAGGTATCGTCACCAGGAGGAACAAACAGATAACCGTCCAGTCGCTCATAATCACACGCAATCCTTTCATTCTTCACAATCTTCTCGATGAGGTCAATCGCAGAGCTATGACTGGCATAGGCAAGTTTCGCTCCTTTTGGGCCGTGGATGCGTTCGATCTCGACGTAGCGATCATCAATCTCGTTGGACAGGTGGGCGGTTGTGCGCCCGGATTCACCCCCGCCGATTGGGCCATCGTCGAGTACCACCACCTTTTTGCCTTCGCGACCCAGCAAATAGGCAGTCGTCAAACCGGCGATCCCCGCGCCGATCACGCAGACATCTGCCCGTACATCCTCGGACAGCGGCGCAAAGTGTGGAACCTCAACCTCCATCCAAACTGACGTACTCTGTCCAGAATCGCTACCCATCATCGCTCCTTCGTTCCAATTGCCTGCCAGAGCCGAAAAGTGCTGACGCTCTTGGTCTGTTAGTAAAATGATCCAGTTACAGCGGAGTATAGCGTTCCCATACGTCAAAGCCGATGGATGAATATATAGTCTCTGTACCTAATTACGGATACATTAATTACGGATACGTATAAGGCAGCACTTGGATGGAGTTAATTCTTGGCGGATTGTCACCGATCTGTTACAAAATTGTGTTGACAGAGGGTGCTGCGATTTGCTATCTTGGATACTTAGGCAATAGGATGTACACCAGGTTGTTTTTGCTCTATTCTCGTAGGTTATTTGAGAAGGAAGCTGCTGTGACTATGCCGATTCCTATCGCATCAGGTAGAACCCGATACCACCTGACTGGAATTTCCACCGCGCCTCTTTATTACCTCTCCTTTGCTGCCTGTCTGTGTAGCTAGCGAGCGCCTGCCGCTGCGTAGGTAGCTCGCGATCTCCGCTCTGACAATCAAATATTCGCGAATCCCCTATGGTTTGATCCGACTCATATCCATGGCGGGCAGATACTTTATCGTATCTGACTGTTTGTACATCACTATTTGTACATCGCTATTCGTACATCACTGTTTGTACATTGCTTTATGCATGACTTTGTACATCACGGCTTGTATTTGACCACTCGTACGTTATCAACAGAAATTCTAGCTTTTCGATAAGGGAGAACAGAGCCATGAGCATCTGGACGATTCGGTTTCCTAAGACCCTTGCTGCCTTCGTGTCACTCACCGCGATTTTGCTGGCTGCCTGTGTAGCCCCGGCGCAGCCCGCGCAAATGCAATCGGATGCGGCTGCGGCAGAAGGCGAAGGGCCGATCTATATTGGTGTAAGCGGGCCGCTGACCGGCCCAAATGCACGCTATGGCGAGCAATGGAAGAATGGTTTTGACCTGGCGCTCGAAGAGATCAATGGTGCGGGGGGCATCAACGGGCGACCGCTTGAATATATCTTTGAAGACACACAGAGCGATCCCAAGCAGTCGGTGGTGGTGGCACAGAAGTTTGTCGCCGATCCGCGCATCATCGTCGAGTTAGGCGATTTTAGCAGCGGCGCCTCGATGGCTGCATCACAAATCTATCAGCGCGGGGGGCTTGTCCAATTTGGCTTTACCAATTCGCACCCCGATTTCACCAATGCGGGCGGCGATTATACCTGGAGCAACTCCGTGACCCAGGATCAAGCCTCGCCGGCCCTGGCCGAGTACGCTGTGACCGATTTGGGATTGACAAGGCTGGCCGTGTTGTACCTCAATACCGACTGGGGCAAGACGACCTTTGACCTCTTTGCGGTGCGTGCGGAGGAATTGGGTGCAGAGATTGTCTCCTCTGCGGCCTATCTCGCCGAAGAAAAAGACTTCCGGTCGGCGCTGACCAGCGCGCGCGACGCCAATCCCAACGGGATCATCCTCATCTCCTACCAAGCCGACGGCGCTTTGATTGCACAACAACTGCAACAGGTGGGGTTGGACCTGCCCGTTGTCGGCGCTTCGTCAATGCAGTCACCGGACTTCCTGGAGCTGGGCGGCGAGGCAGCGGAAGGGGTCTATATTCGCGGTCAATTCCTGCCCACCGACCCACGCCCGGAAATTAAGAACGTGGTGGATCGCTATATTGCCAAGTATAATGAGACTCCCGACTACTTCGCCATCCACGCCTACGACACGATGAACCTGATTGCCCAAGCCATCGAACTCGGTGGCCCCACGCGCGAAGGCATCCATTCGGCGCTGCCGCAATTAAAAGATGTGCCGAGTGTCATCTATGGCAAGGCGAGCTTTGATCCCGAAACACGCCGTGTCAAAGATCCACAATTTGTGAATCTGCAAGTGCAAGGTGGTGAATTTGTGCTGTGGGATGGGGTCAAGCCCGACGTTCAATAAGGAATCCAATCATGTCTCAACTTTCGAAACGCGAACGTGTGGAAGCTGCCTTGCAAGGAGATACGGTGGATCGCGTGCCTGTGGCAGCCTGGCGGCATTTCATCCCTGAAGAACGCCAAGCGGACACTCTCGCCCGCATCAGCCTCAAGCATTTCCATGACTTTGACTGGGACTGGCTCAAGGTAAACCCGCGAGCCACCTACTATGCAGAGGCGTGGGGCAACCGGTATGATTACGATCGCTATGATTCGGTCTTGCCCGAATTGATCGAAGGGCCGATCAACAGCCCCGCAGAGCTGGACAAGATTCAGCAAATCAGCCCAACCAGCGGCGTTTTTGACGAACAGCTTGGCCTCGTTCGCCAGATCAAGGCGGGCATCGGCGACGCACACTTTCTGCAAACGCTCTTTTCGCCGCTCTCTGTCTTGGCGTTATTGGTTGCTCGCCCCAAGCATCACACCGTGGCGGAAGCCGTACAAGCCCAATACGATGGCATCCGCCACGCGATTGAGGAAAACCCGGCAGGGGTGCATGCTGCGCTGAAAAATATCGCGGCGACCCTGGCGCTCTATGGCGCGGCCACGGTGGACGCCGGTGCGAGCGGCCTCTTCTTTGCCATCGTCCGGCTGGCGCGGCAAGGCATCCTCACGGAAGCAGAATATGAGGAGTTTGGTCGCCCCTATGATCAGGAGGTGCTGCGAGCCGTCCAGGGCGCGTCCTTCAACATGCTGCACATTTGTGGCCCCTCCGTCTACTTTGACAGCGTGGTCCAATACCCTGTCCATGCGGTCAACTGGGCATCTGTGGGCCAGCATAACCCCACCGTTGGGGAGGCCAAATCGCGCATCCCCCAGGCGCTTGTGGGTGGCGTGGACGAGGTGCAGACGCTCCAACAGGGTACACCCGACGATGTCATCCAACAGGCCCAGGCGGCGATCCGCGCCACTGCAGGGCGGCACTTTTTGCTCACACCAGGCTGTGGCGCAAGCGAAGAAACACCCCTTGCCAATCTCCACGCGCTGCGGCAAGCAGCCAACGCTACGCCTGTTGAGGTCTAGGGGACTCTATTGTGGACAGCTTCTTTCGAACCTTTTTCGATCAGACGATTAACGGCCTGGTCATCGGCAATATCTATGCCCTCACTGCCGTGGGCCTGGCGCTGATCTTTGGGGTGGGCAATCTTATCAACTTTGCCCACGGCTCCGTCTACATGGTGGGGGCTTATGTCGGTTGGGTGGCGATCACCCTCTGGCATCTCCCGCTTGTGACGGCCTTTCTGGCTGTGGCGCTGGTCTGCGGCCTGTTGGGAATGGTGATTGAGCGCGTCGGGCTGCGCAAGCTGCAAGGCTCGGCGCGCATCGCCCCCCTGCTCGCCACCATTGGCGTGAGCTTTGCGCTGGACCAACTGATCCAGATCATCTTTACACCCAATCCCCACGCCTTTCCAAGCCCCTTGCCCGACATTCGCTACCAAGTCGGCGGCGTAACCATCCGCAGCATTGATCTGCTGATTGCGGGCATCGGGATTGCCACGGCGCTGATCCTCTTTGCCTTCACCCGGTACACGAAGTTGGGATGGGCCTTGCGTGCCACAGCCCAGGACCGTGACGCCGCGCAGCAGATGGGGGTGGAGGTCAACAGCGTCAACCAATTGGCCTTTGCCCTCGCCTCGATTCTGGGCGGGATTGCGGGCATGTTGGTGGGCATCTACTTCAACACGGTCTACCCTACCATGAGCTTTCAGGCTGTTCTCAAGGGCTTTGCCGCCAATCTATTGGGAGGATTGGGCAATGTGCCGGGGGCTGTGGTAGGGGGGCTGCTGCTGGGGTTGATTGAAAGCTATGGTGTGGCCGCGCTGGGGGCGACCTATCGCAATCTCTTTGCCTTTGTCATTCTCATCGGCGTGCTGATCCTGCGCCCCAATGGTCTTTTCAGCACGCGCCGCCAAGCGCCACCCGAACCGCTCACCGGAACCTTTATCACCAGCCTGCGCGCGATTGTTCTGCCCAAATGGGCCATCTTTGCCCTGGCAGCCGCTGCGCTGGCGCTGCCGCTGGTCGTCCACGATCCCTATGTGCTGCAAATCCTCACCAATTCCTGGTTGATGGGCATGGTCGCCCTGAGCGTGACCCTGGCGACAGGCACAGCGGGGCAGACCTCGTTGGGCCATGCCGGCTTTTTAGCCATCGGGGCCTATGCTTCGGCGCTGCTGACCCAGCGTCTTGGCTGGCCCTTCGAGGCATCGCTTTTAGCCGCGGCGGCAATCACGGGAGTGTTGGGCACGCTGCTGGTCTTGCCCGCCTTCCGTTTGCGCGCACACTATGTCGCTATTGCGACCTTAGGTATCGGCGAAATTGTCAGCCAAACGATTCTCAATTGGGATTGGTTGACCAACGGCGTTATGGGCATTACCAACATTGCGCCCCCTTCGTTCTTCGGCTGGGAGGCATTCTTCCCGCGTGATCTCTATTGGTATGCACTGGTGCTGCTGCTGCTTGCCGCGCTCTTACAGTGGCAATTGGTGCGCTCACCGCTGGGACGCACCTGGCGCGCTATCCGTGAAGATGATGTGGCGGCGCAGAGCTATGGCATCAACCTCAATCGTTACAAAGCCCTGGTCTTTATCGCCAGCGCCTTTATCGCTGGAATGAGCGGCGCATTTACAGGGCATATGTACACGTATATCAACCATGAGACCTTTACCAATACCACCTCGATCTTGGTGCTGACGATGGTCATCCTGGGAGGCATGGGCAATATGCTGGGCGCTGTGGTGGGCGCGTTTGCCCTGACGGCACTGCCCGAACTTTTTCGCGGCTTCGTGGACTACCGCTATCTTGTCTATGGAATCACACTCTTGCTGCTCGTTCGTTTCCGGCCACAAGGGCTATTTGGGACAATTTGACCATGTCAATCCTAGAAATTACCAACCTTTCGCGCAACTTTGATGGCGTCTTAGCCGTGGACGATGTGAGCCTAACCGTCGATGAGGGTGAGACAGTCAGTGTGATTGGCCCAAACGGCGCGGGCAAGACCACGCTCTTCAACCTGCTCACGGGACTTGACCGGCCCACCCAGGGCAACATGCGCTTTGACGGTCACTCTCTCACCGGGCTGCGTGCAGACCAAATGGCCGACTATGGCATTGCCCGCACCTTTCAACATGGGCGCGTCTTTGGCAACATGAGCGTACTGGACAATGTGCTGATTGGCGCTCACACGCGCCGTCGTGCGGCCCGCCCCTCTGTTCGGGCGCTAGGTCTTGTGAGTGAGTTATTCATGGGCATCGTGCAGCCGCCCGCTGTGCGCGCCGAGGAGGGAGCGCTGCGCCAAGAGGTGGAGGAGATCCTTTCGCTCTTTGGCGACCGCCTGTTACCACGCCTGCAGCAGCCCGCCTATAGCCTCTCCTATGCCAATCGCCGTCGCGTGGAGATGGCGCGTGCGCTGGCGCTCAAGCCGCGCTTGCTGCTGCTTGACGAACCCACGGCGGGGATGAATCCTACCGAAACCGGTGAGATGTTGGAGTTTATCTACATGCTCAAAGAGCGCGGCTTGACGCTGCTCCTGATTGAACACAAGCTAGAGCTTGTCATGCGCCTCTCTGACCGGGTGATGGTGATGGACAATGGGCAAAAGATCGCGGAGGGTGTGCCGCAGGTCGTTCGCAACGATCCGCGGGTGATTGAAGCCTATTTGGGGCATAAACAGGCGCGCCCCACGCCCATCCCTGCCGGCAATGAGCCGGATCACGACATCGCCCCTTCCCGCCCTATGATCGATCCCACGGTGGCTGCCTTATGAGCGATTCCCAAAGCCAACCTCTGCTGCAATTGCAGCATATCGACACCTATTATGGGCCTGTGCAAGTCCACTTCGACCTCAACGTCGAGGTGCAGCGCGGGGAGATTGTCTGTCTCCTGGGTGGGAACGCAAGCGGCAAGAGTACGACGATGAAGATCATTCTGGGGCTCGTTAAGCCCAAAGCGGGTACGGTCACCTTCAACAATCAGGAGATCACCGGCTGGTCTACGCCCAAGATCGTGCGCTTGGGCATCGGCTCGGTGCCGGAGTCGCGGCGCATCTTTGCACAGATGACTGTGCGCGAAAATTTGCTGATGGGAGCCTACCAGCGCAATGATCGCAAGGAGATTAAAGAGGATTACGAGCGTATGCTCACGCTCTTCCCGCGCCTAACCGAACGCATCACGCAGCGCGGCGGCACGCTCAGCGGCGGCGAACAGCAGATGTTGGCGATTGGGCGGGCGTTGATGAGCCGCCCGCAGTTGATCTGCATGGATGAACCGACGATGGGACTCTCGCCCCTTTATGTTGACCGCGTGCTGGAACTTATTCAGGAGATCAACCGCCAGGGAATTACGATTTTCATGGTCGAGCAGAACGCCAACCTGGCCCTACAGATCGCCCACCACGGCTATGTGCTGCAAAATGGTCACATCGTCCTGTCGGGACGGTCACAAGAATTGCTCGACAGCCCAGAGGTGCAAGATGCTTATTTGGGAAGTACGGTGCAAACGGCGTAATGACCCCACTCGACAGGAAACAAACCTACCTGACTCGCGTCATGACCGCGTCGTATCTGTTTTCCGCTGTTTCTTCAGTCCCCTCATCCGGTCGCCAGCCGCCTGCCAGGGTATTGCCATCCGCACTGAAGGTGCCGGTATACTTGTGTCCGTCCGTCCAGTGCGTGACAATATTGCCTTGAACATCCCAATGGTAGGGAGCCGGAGCCCCGTCCATGCTGGAATAGACGGTTGAGGGGAAGGTATTCGAAGCTGGATCATAGCCGATGACTTCCAGGCTTTGCGCTTTGAAGCCCATAAAGTCCATCTCACCGCGCTGTTGCAGGAAAAATCCACCTGGCAGCCACTCGATGATCACTCGTCCACTGATATTGTCCTCCGGCGAACCGAGTGTACGACCTGTTAAATCCCACGTACCGACCAATGGATCGAGACGCTTGAGCGCGGGATCAGGCTTAGGGGAATGATCTGTTTGGGGAACCTCAGGTGATGTTGAGCGATTCTGGGTCATATCCTGTCTCCAATCTTGTAATTCCAAAGGTGGATACCGGCGACTCATCGACATCACAAGCATAGCTCATTCGTTCTATTTCGTCAAGCGTTTCCTTACTGAAAGAATTTTCGCCCAGAGACGCTGAGAGCATCTCTGGGCGAGTCATTTTATGCCCACGTCTCCCCAAATTGAAATGCAAATGCCCCGCTACGGCCTGTGCATCGTCCCAATCACCACCATGACGGCGAAGCCGATCACACCTGCCACGCTTGCCAGAACACCGATGGCGCTGAGGCGCGCCATCAAGCCAGGGGAAGCCTGCTGCCGCCCTGCGAGGAGAACAGGCTCGCGCTCTGCCGGGGAGCTGCTGCTCAATGCCGGGTCGCGTGTGGGGGCATCGCCCGGAGCCACCAAGTCCCCAAAGTTACAGGCCATGATCGAGACATTATCCACATACATGGCGGTGCGCCCTTCCACGCCGTCGTTGTTGACGGCAAGCACCAGGCGGATCGTCTGCCCCGCTTGCATGGTCAGGTCATAATCCACGGTCAGCCATGATCGCCCGTTGGACTGCGTGCCCAATGCGCGGCCCGCAAATTGCCCGGTGAGCACGTTGTAGACATCGACATATTGCAGATCGCCCGGCCCTGGCTCCGGCTCATAGAGCGGGTAATAGCGGAAGCTGAGGATGATGCTGTTCGCCTCACTGGGCAACGCGATTACCTGGTCAATGGCGCTGATGCTGGCGAGATTGTCGCCCTCAATAATGCCCAGCCGCATCGCCAGACCGCTGCCGTTAAAGGTCTGTTCAGATGTATAGAGGGGCGCGGCCAATCCTTGCAGCAAGGTCCAACCGGCCCCATTCACCTCAAAGTCGCCATTCTCCAACACTTCCCTACATTCGGTCGTCAAAGCAGGCGCGGGCGTGCTGACAGGCTGAGCGAGTTCGGCTTGCGGTAATTGGGCAGGTGGCAGCGCGGCAGGGGCTAGCGCAATGTCACGCCCATCGGCGAGTGCCATTGGTGCCGGTGGCCCCAATATTATCCAATTAGTGGCCCCTCCGCTGGAATAACGCCAGCTACCATCTGGTCCAACTGAGAAGACATCGGTACGCCCATCACCGTTAAAATCGCCAAAACGGAGGTTGGGAAGGGTAATGTTCGCTTCCGCCGCCAAAAGCGTCCAGCTATCGGTACCGCTGCGCGAATAACGCCATTGCCCGCTGGGTTGGCGATTGAAGACATCCGTAACACCATCTCCATCAAAATCACCCAATGCTATGTCTTGGTTGGGAACGGTCGCATCCGCAGCCAGCACATTCTCGATCCAGGGGCCGGCACCTCCTGAAGAATAACGCCACTGTCCATCCGCACGACGATTGAAGACGTCTATCATGTCATCATTGTCAAAAAAGCCAAAGCGCAGGTCATGAATCGTGAGACCGGCATCTGCGTTGAGCAGCACATAACTTTCAGCGCCACCTGGGGAATAGCGCCACTGCCCGGTGCCGGGCACAACACTAAAGACATCAGTCCTGCCATCGCCATCGAAATCGCCGAAGCGCAAATCAGCAAGGGGTGTCTCTGATTCTGTAACGAGATTTGCCCACGGGGCCGTACCGCCGGAGCTAAATCGCCATTGACTGCCGGTTTTATTAAAGACATCGGTAATACCATCACCGTCAAAATCGCCAAAACGGAGATCGGCAAAAGAGACGTCGGCTGCAGTCGCTAGCAGTACCCAATTACCCGTACCACCCGGCGAATAACGCCACTGTCCACTAGGCTGGCGATTAAAGACATCGGTAATACCATCACCATTAAAGTCACCAAAGGCGAGGTCGGTTAGCGGCAATGGGGTAGGTGTCAAAGTTGGTGTCGGTGTATCCGTTGGTGTTGATGTGACAGTCGGTGTATCCGTTGGTGTCGCCGTAAATGTTGGTGTGTCTGTTGGCGTAAGCGTCGGTGTATCCGTTGGTATTGGTGTAAGAGTCGCTGTATCTGTTGGTGTTGGTGTATCTGTTGGTGTTGGCGTAAACGTCGCCGTGTCCGTTGGAGTCGGTGTAAGCGTCGGCGTGTCTGTTGAGGGCGACACAGAGGTCGACGTTTCTGTCGGCGTTGGCCCAGAGGTCACCGTTTCTGTTGGTGTCGGCGCAAGTGTCGGCGTTGAAGTCGGCGATGATTCGGTCACAGTAACAGTGACGGTAGCGTCGTCATCCTCGTCCCTAGAATTGTTACACGGCACCGAGTCTGGGTCAGATTGGTGGCTGCTCCACACCTGTGCATAGTTGGTGAATTCACCTAGCTGGCTGAAAGTACCGGTAATGACCAGGGTAGCGCTTGCCCCATTTGCCAGGTTGCCAATCGTCCAAATGCCGCTGCCGGCGTCATAGCCGCCGCTGTTGCCGGCAAAGGCAAAGCCGGAGGGCAACTCGTCTTTGACCGATACGCCGGTGGCATCGCCAGGGCCGGTGTTGGTCACGACGACGGTAAAGACCACATTGCTTCCCACCGTAGCCGTTATGCTGTTGACAGACTTGCTCAATTCAAGGTCAGCCATTGATCTGGGTGGTTCGCAGCAAGGCCCGCCCCCCATACCAGGTTTGCCTGGGCCGCCATGCGGTGGTCTGCCCCCGCCCATATTGCCGCCCGGCATCCCAGGGCCACCATGCATAGGCCCGCTGCCGGGACAGGCTTCGAGCATCATGTCATCAAGGAAGATCCAAGAGCGCGCGCCGTTGCCATCGTTGTACAAGTTGAAATAGACATAGAAACTCTGCCCCGCAAACTCGGTCAGGTCAACCGAGCCCTGCTGCCAGCTACCATCAATGCGGCGTGTGCGCGACACAACGCGCAGCGTGTCGCCACCTGGAGAGAGGATGACGACATCCAAGCGATCCTGGAAGCTGCCGGGATTGGGGTTTGGCCCTTCATCGCTAAAGGCCCACTGCCACCAGCGCAATGTCACCGTTGAGGTGTTCGCGGGAACCGTGACCAGTTGGCGGATGGACGAATAGCTCTCTACCACGCCCATCTCCGGCGGTATCCCCAACTGCACAGAACGCAGCCCACTCCGTCTTTGCACGCCTGTATATTTCCCAGGCACAGGGCTGTTGCCAAACGTCCAGCCCCCATCAAACTCAAAGCCCCCGTTGTACAAAATATCGCGACAGCCCTCCGGCGTGGGCGTTGGCGAGCCGGTCGCAGTAGGCGTGCCGGTGGCAGGGGGTGAACCTGTAACAGTGGGAGTTGGTGTGGCTGTGACTGTGGGAGTATGCGTAGGAGTTGGCTCAAGGCCAGGCGTAAGGTCTTGCCAGGGCCCTGTAGCACCACTCGAATAGCGCGGGATGCCACTTGGCCCGATACTAAAGACATCGGTACGCCCGTCGCCATTGAAATCACCAAACCGCATGTTGGGAAGGGTAACACCTGGTTCGCTGTTTAGGTTCACCCACCCGTCAGTACCACTGCGCGAAAAACGCCACTGCCCGCTGGGTTGGCGATTAAAGACATCAGTGATGCCATCGCCATCAAAATCACCCGATGCCATATCTTGATAAGGAACTTCAGCAGCACCAGCCAGATCATAGTTCCAAGCACCGGTGCCGCCAGAGGAATAGCGCCATTCCCCGTCGGATCGACGATTAAAGACATCAATCCTGTCGTCGTTATCAAAATAACCAAAACGCAGGTCATTGACGCTAAGACTGGGTTCAATTTGCAGTGGCACATATCCGCTAGCACCACCGGGAGAGTAGCGCCAGCGACCGGGTTCGGTGATAGTATCCACAGTAAAGACATCTGTAATGTTATCGCCATTAAAATCGCCAAAGCGGAGGTCACTAAGGGGTGTGACTGATTCCATCGCGAGATTTGCCCACGGCTGCGTACCGCTAGCGCTATATCGCCATTGAGTGCCGAGTTTATGAAAAACATCGGTTGTACCGTCGCCGTTGAAGTCACCAAAACGGAGTTCGCTTTGCGGTGTAGCATCAGTAGCCAGATTAATCCACGGGCCGGTTCCGCTCGCAGAATATTGCCACTGAGTCCCCATCACTCGGAACAGATCCGTTATGCCATCGCCATTAAAATCGCCGAGGGAATAGCCCCCCAACGGCGCGTCATTGCTCCACACAACATCTACATTTTGCTGCCCGGCAGCTTGAATCGGTGCCAACAGAATCGTTGTCAGCACGAATGCAAAGATCCGCAGCAGTCTAGGCGCGTTTTGGCGCATTCTCGATGTCCAAGTGTGTAGATAAACTGCCCGCGGGCTGCGCCCTGGATCGACCATGGGTGCGTGCCTCCTCAAATGATTGAATCCGCCGCCAGAGACAAATAAAACCGGCGCAACAGCGACTGAGTCGGCAGCGACGGAATACCAGCCTACACTATGTTATAATGGTTCTCGTGCACATAATTGTGTGCATAACCATGCAGCGAACAAGCGCCACAAGTTGGCGTTTTCGTATAATGAATTGGGCTAATTTGCTTCAGCCTCCACCAAAGGCGCCTGGCGTCGTATAGTCATCGGTGCATAACCTCCACTTCATAGAGTGATGACGTGTTAGACCGTGAAAAAGTAATTGTCGCTTTAGACGAGAAGCGTGTTCAGTTTGAAGAGTATGCAGGGGGATTGCGCAACCAACATGACGCAATCCGCACGCGCCTTGCCAAATTGCAAGAATATGACTATCACGCCTTATCGAATTTCCTAGACACGCTTGGCGATACGCCCAAGGGCGCATTGCCCACGCCCGAATGGGATGAGGCAACGGATCTCTGCTTGCCCTTTGGACAAAAATGGGCGAACCATGAGGATGCACGAGCGTGGGCGCTGGAGGTGTTGACCGGGCGACCTGTGGCCGCGGTCGATGGCAGCCAGATTCCACCCAGCAAGGACTTTAATATCCCGGTGGGTGCTATCCAGATCGGCTGGTTCATCAACCCTCACCAGGCAGGCACGCCCTATGTCAAGAACATCTCCTTTTCGGTGCTCAGCCCCAACGAACTGGACGACGGCATTGATGAAGTGGTTGATGACCGCGCCATGCCGAGCGGGCGCGTAACCCTTGAGCGCTTTATGGGCGAGTGCGACCAAATCTGCAAGATCATGGCGGATTATGCAGATGCACCACAGCGCGCCAAGCCACTCTGCTTTTTCGATGGCTCCCTGATCGTCAGCTTCGCCGTTCAATTGCGCGCAGGGCAAGCACAGACTTACCTCAACGCAGTCCGTAAACTGGTTGATTGTTCGCGCGACTCGAGAGTGCCGCTGGTGGCGTTTGTGGATCGCTCTTACAGCCATGATTTTGTCAATCTGGTGGATACAGTCTCCAGCACACAGTTGGGGGGCGAGAAGCTGACGATCAGCGATGCCGGGCTTCTCGATGGCTATCTACGCAACTGGGGCGATCGCACCCCACTCTTTTACTGTGACCGCGAAGACAACTTGCGCCGTGAGTATGATGCCACGCTCTATAACGATGTCGCCTTTACCTATGTACGACTCACGCGTGATCGAGTGCCGGCGCGCTTGGAGATGCCCCATTGGATCGTTGACGAGGGCTTGGCAGAGGATGTTCTCAACTTGGTGCGTGCCGAATGTGTAGTGGGTGGCGGCTATCCCTATGCGGCAGAGACTGCCGACGCACTCGCCGTGATTAGCCATGCCGACCGTGAACACTTCTACCGTCTTTTCGAGCAATTTGCCCGGCAATCAGGACTAGAGTTGGTGCAAGCACGCAAAGCCGCCAGCAAGGTTGCACGCCGCTGATGACGATTGAGCGCGACCGATCCCATGATTTTGTGTTATGGTTCATAGAGACGGTAACACATAGTCAGCAGCACGCAGTCAGCAACGCATAGACACTTTGGCGCAAGCACAGACCCGGTGCTGGATTGGGTCTAGTTCACAGCAAGCGATTCTCGATGGCGAATTATTCTGAACCGACGGCAATGTTGCCGGAGCGTCCCCTAGACGCGGAGGCAAACGAACCGGCGGTTGCACCTGTCCGCAGGCCAAACGCGGAAGCAATCGTCCCTTCCTCTTGGGACGTGGATACAAAACGCACGGTTATTCTCGTCTTGTTGGTCGTGGGCGTTGGGCTTGTCTGGGCAATTCGCTCGTTCATTCCCATGTTGGTCATTGCAGGAGTCATTGCCTACTTCCTCAGTCCCATTGTCGATTTGGCCGAGCGCGTGCGGATTCCGCGCGCCATCAGCACATTGCTGCTCTACCTGCTGCTCTTTGTGGGCATTGTGCTGACACCGATTTTGCTGGTTCCTGTGCTGCTCGCCCAACTTGCCTCGCTCAATTTCGACGTGCCCACGACAGCCTTTCGCCTCTTTGCGTGGGTGGGCGACATGGTCAACAACCTGCCCGATGTGGTAGAAATCTTTGGCTTCCAGGTTCCGCTCTCCGGCATTACCGCCCAAATCGAGCAGAATGTCAGCGACTTCGCCTTCATCCCCACGCTGGCAGAGATCCTGGGCTATTTCCAACAGTTGATCAGCACAGCGACCAACTTGGTCAGCAGCACAGCGGCCATCGGCTTTAGCGTTGTCGGCAGCATTGTCCAAGTGTTCGTGACCTTCCTCTTGGTCTTTTTCCTCAGCCTCTATATGACCAAAGATTCCCCCAGCATCCGCCGGTATATCGAGGGACTCTTTCCACGCACCTATCAGTCGGAATGGATCGACCTGCTGCGGCGCATGGGCTATATCTGGCAATCCTTTTTCCGCGGCCAGTTGATCCTCTGTATTGTGGTGGGGATTACCACCTGGCTGGCACTGGAGGCGGCAGGGATGCCGGGTGCGCTGCTCCTGGGCCTTTTAGCGGGTATGTTGGAGATTATCCCCACACTCGGCCCGACCTTGTCGATGATCCCCGCGGTGATCATTGCCTTGATCCAGGGCAGTACAGTGCTCAATGAATATGGTGTCAACAACTTTGGCTTTGCGCTGATTACAACAGCCATCTACTTTATTATTCAGCAGTTGGAAAATTACATCTTGGTGCCGCGCATCATCGGCAGAGGAGTGAACCTGCATCCAATTGTGGTGCTGTGCGGCGTGGGTATCGGCTTTAATCTCTTTGGCATTTTGGGCGCGCTCTTTGCTGCGCCGGTGCTTGCCAGCCTGCGCGTGCTTGGCGCCTATGTCCATGCCAAGCTGCTCGACTATCCCCCCTTCCAGGGCCAGCCAATCCCGCCGGATCGGCGGCGCGCCACCGTCTATCGCCGCACAGTCAGAGGGGATGAACTCCCCGCGCGCGCCAAGCCACAAAGTACGAGTACGCAGGCAGATAACGCTGCGGTGGGTGACGCTGTTGTGGGCAATGATGCAGCCGCGACTCGCACAGCTTCCGAAACAAGCGATGAGGGCGTCATCATGCTCTATACGCCCCCTGGCGACCTGCCCACACGCCCGCCCGATCCTGGTTTCAGCGCCCAAGATGCCACATCCTAATGGAGAATCGATGATGTCCAATCATCAGATTATGCGTATTCTCTTTCAGAATGAATCAGAATAAATGAGTGCCCCATGCTTCGCTTCTTTGTCACCCTAGCCTATCCTATTCTCCTAATTCCCCTTTACTTGGATTGGAGCCGCCGCCAGGCTGAAAGCCAGATCGACAAGATGCAGCGCGCGGTCTTCAATTCTCCAGGTACGGAAGCGCCTGTGCCGCCCCCTGTCATCATGGGGGGCGCGGCGCTGCTGGTGGGGTATTGGATTGTGACAAAGCTCGCGGGTGCGCCTGGGTGGCTGCGGGCCATTGGCATTGTGCTGGGCGCGCCGGTGGGGGTGGCAATTTTCACACAGCGCCAGGCCGGTCGAGAGAAGTAAAAGCAGGAAAGACAAGGCACAGCATTATGATTACGCGCGCATTACCCAACGGCCAACTGCTTTGCATCAACCAGACCAGCCACGCACTGATGGCAGTTCAATTCTGTCGCCATTGGGGCAACGCCGATTTTGCCACACCATCGCCTTACGACCTGGTCATGAACGCCATCGCGCAACATGACAACGGCTGGTATGAATGGGAAGCTGCGCCGGAGGTTGGCGACGATGGCATCCCCCTCGATTTCATGCATGGCCCCACAGCAGAGATGAAGCTTGGCCTCTGGCAGCGTGGCATTGACCGCGCCGCGGCGCAGCATCCCTATATGGGGCTGATGATCAGCCGCCACGCCACACTGCTCTATACCGGCGACCTGCAGCGGTTGAATGAGGAGGAGCGGCGCGCCACAGAAACCTTTATCGCCGAGCAGGAAAGCTGGACGAACGAGGTGCGGCAGCGTTTGGCGGATGATCCGGCCTTGCACCACGCTGCCAGCGAGCCTGTGCTCATGGCCCATACGCGGCTGCTGCAATTTGGGGATTCCTCCAGCCTCCAGGTCACGATTCCCTGGAGCAACGAACGCATTTTTGTGCATTGCCCGGTCGATTTCGTTGGCACCTACACCAGCATCACGCTGCATTGCACAGAGCAGGAGATCACCTTTGATCCGTGGCCCTTTGGCGTGGATCACTTTAGCGTCAGCATCCACGGTCGCCTCCTCGATCAAAACCGCTTCCCCAACCACGCGGCCTATCACGCCGCGCTCGCCGCGGCCCCGCTGTACACCTTGACCTGGCGCGTCGCACCCAGAAAATAAGTAACTCGCCCGGAGACGCAGAGACCCAGAGAGAAAACCTCTGAATCCTCAGCGCCTCTGGGCGAGAATTCTCTTTGCCCAAAATATCCTCTTGACACATATCCTACAAGTTGCTATAGTAGTCGTGCCCAATATAGTCAACTGAAATAGTCAACCGAAACCGCAACAAAGTTCAAAACCGAGACAAGTCTGTAGGATCGCTTTGATCCTCCTTTCATGCACACTGCTGCCAACAAGCAGTCTCGTTTATGAGCAAATCTCTGAAACTTCTAGAGCGCCCGCCGCTACTCAGTCACTCTGTGCAGGAGGCGATTCGCGCCCATATTCTCGACAACAAGCTCCGCGCCGATGATCCGCTGCCTGCCGAGAGCGAACTGGCCCGGCAGCTAGGCGTAAGCCGCAACTCTGTGCGCGAAGCAGTGAAATCGCTAGAATCGCTGGGCGTGCTGGAGACAAGGCGGGGCAGTGGTATCTTTGTACGTGATTTCTCGTTCGAGCCCCTGCTGGACAATCTGCATTATGGCTTGCTCTTTAACCTGGACGATCTGGGCGAATTGCTCGAAGTCCGCCGTGTGCTGGAAATTGGGATGATCGAACAGGTCATCCCGATCATCACCCCAGCGCAGCTTGATGACCTGCGCGCCATTGTCGAGCAGATGCGAGTTCGCGCCGAACGAGACGAGCCCTTCCCGGAAGAGGATCGGCTCTTTCATCAGACACTCTTTCAAAAATTAGGCAACCGCACACTATTGCGCCTGCTTGATATCTTCTGGCTGGCCTTTCACAAAGCCATCAACCAGAAGACTTTGTCCTCTTGGGACAGTAATCCGCAGCAGACCTATCGGAATCACGCCGCCATTGTCGACGCCATTGCGGAAGGCAACGCGGCCACGGCACGCGTGGCGCTAGAGCGGCATTACACCGGCATCATCACCCGACTTGCCAGCGCCAAACGCAAGCAAGAGGGTTCACAGCAGCCGTAATAGAGGGCCGCGGCAGCCTATTGCATATCGCCCTTGTGTGGCGAGGGAGGTGAATCGATTTCCCAGACCTAAAACTTGTAAGGCCCACTCCCCATCGGAAAGTGTTCCCTAATGAATCCCTGAAAAGAACTGTGCTTAAGGAGGAACCCATGAACTCTGACCGGAAACTAAGCCGGCGTCAAGTGCTACGAGGGATAGGATTTGCCGCATCAGCGGCAGTGCTGGCAGCTTGCGCGACCCCCGTCGCGCAGCCAGCCGGAAGCGGCGAGGCAGCCGTGGAAACACCCGAAATCTGGGTCTTTCAAGGCCAACCCACTTGCCCAGGCAGTGGCGGCAACCCAGCAAAGACCCAGGCTGTGCGCGATCGCATCCTCGACGAGACAGGCGTCTTGGTAAACGTTTATATGGTAGCACCTGGGCCAGCCCAAACCGAGAAGCTCAACCTCTTGCTGGCATCCGGCGGCGAACCGCTGGATCTATTTGAAGGGGCATGGCCCGACTTCAAGACCGCGATCATTCCGGTAGACGACCTGCTGGCGGAACATGGTCAGAATATTTTGCGGATGAACTCGGATTACGCCTGGGCGCGTATGCGCGACGCGGAGGGGAAAACATGGGGCTATCCTCGTTTGGGGCTGATGGCTCATACGCACTTCTGCTTTTTCCGCACCGACTGGTTGGCCGAAGCCGGGCTGGAGATGCCAACGACCTGGGATCAAATGGAGGAGACGATTGCCACCTTCAAGGAAATGCACCCCGAATCGGTCGTGGCGACGACAAACCGCGGCGATCTGATGATGAATACGCTGGGGGCGTTTGTGCCAGGGGGCAACTCAAACTGGCTTGACGAGAGCGGCGTACTCATGCCGGTCGAACTTCATCCGGGCTATTTTGAGTGGATCACCAAGATGAATGAGTGGTGGTCACTTGGCTACTTCCAGCAAGAAACCTTTGCCAATCCAGACTTCCGCGCCATGCTCAACACGCTCACAATCGGCACCTGGCTTGGCTGGTATTCGCGCATCACCATCTGGTGGGAGCAAATTCGCCTAGACGCCGGTTATACCGACATCGACTATGGTTTCCCAGAGGCCATGACCGGGCCGGCGGGGTTGGCAAAGACCAACAACGTAGGCGGCAGCAGCGCCTACATGATTTCGCGCAAGTCTAAATATCCCGATGCGGTCATTCGCTACGCGGACTGGTGCTATCAGGGGCTCCCCGAAGACGGCACCAATCTTGTCATCGTGCGTAACGGCCTGGAAGGGGCAGATTGGGAATGGGCGGATCAGTCCGCAGGTCAATATCATGAGTTGGTCCCGGCTACGGCTCCCTGTGAAGAGAAATATGC
The DNA here is from genome assembly GCA_020846635.1 of Caldilineaceae bacterium. Lineage (GTDB taxonomy): Bacteria > Chloroflexota > Anaerolineae > Caldilineales > Caldilineaceae > QEUY01. Next base: position 388,079 of record JADLDO010000028.1, on the reverse strand, counting down.
TTCTGACTTCTACAACGTCAAGGGGATGGGCACCGAGCCCTACCTGACCGTTGTGCTTGAGGATGGTCAGGCCGGACGGCAAAGCACGCATACAGTTGCCTACTATGATAAGTTCGAATTGGGCAATATGCCGCTTGACTACGACGTGCCCTATGACACGTCGCTCATCCTCAGCAACTTCCCAGGGCTGGCAGATTTCCAACGGCTGCTGGATGAAGAAAGTATCAAATTTATTACGGGTGTGCGCCCGCTTTCGGAATGGGAGCAGTTCATGGGCCAGGTCGAAAATGCCGGTCTGCAAGAGTGGAGCATCCAGCACACCGAACAATACCGCAAATACCACCCGGCCTAGCATCCATGACGACATCTTCTGAGCCGGTTTCCGAGGCTACTTTCGAGCAGTTTGACCTATTTGGCGTAGACGGTCAGGACGTACACCGCATCCCCGCGCTGGTGGTTACGGCAAAGGGTACGGTGCTGGCCTTCTGCAATCGGCGCATCAGCAGTGCGGCAGATCACGGCTTCGACAATCACTTGGTGGTGCGGCGCAGCCTGGACGACGGCAAAAGTTGGGAACCCGTTCAAGTTCTCTTTGACCAGCCTGGCTGGCGCGCCGGTATCGGCAACGCGGTTGTGGATCAACTCAGCGGGACGATCATGGTGATCTATGGGCGTGTGCCCACCGTCGAAGGCATTACCGAAAAGCAGATCGTCGAAAAGACACGCATCGAACCCGAACATCCCGACGCGGGCACCTTCATCCTGCGCAGCACAGATGAGGGGGCAACCTGGCATGAATCGCGGCTTGAGTTGGCCCCCAATCGCTGGGGTCAGCGCGGCTCCACCCACGGCAGCGGGCCGGGTATCCAATTGCGGTACAGCCCCTATGCCGGGCGGCTGGTGATGCCGGCGCGCGTCTGGACACAGCCCATCTTCGACTTGCGGCGCTTTACTCACAATTGCGCCATCTACAGCGACGATGGCGGCGCGACCTGGCAGACAAGCGATCTGGTTCAGGCAGGCACCGGCGAAGGCGCGCTGGTGGAGACCATCGGCGGCGCGATCTACCTCAATTCGCGCACCTATCACCGCACAGGCTGGCGCATGACAGCCCAAAGCTGCGATGGGGGTCAAAGCTTTGCCGCCTTTGGCTGGGATTCATCGCTGCGTGAGCCGCAGCCCTCCGGCTGTAATGCCAGCATGATTCGCTATGGCGATGCACTGAGTGAGCGCACGCCCTGTGTACTCTTCTCGAACCCTGCATCGGCAAAACGGGAAGCTATGACGCTGGCAGCCAGCTATGACGAATGTCAAAGTTGGCCGGTACGCCGCTTGATCAACGCGGGGCCATCCGCTTATTCCAGCCTGGGTGTAACGCCACAAGGAACGATTCTCTGTTTCTATGAGCGAGGCGACCAGGGGCCTTATGAGAAGATGACGGTTGCCCGCTTTAATCTCGCCTGGGTCGAAGCGAGTTAAACCAGTACGTCCGCATCAACCCTCCTGGAAGCGGGGAGCCCGCTGGGCCGCTTCCAGGAGAGTGATACACGCTCAACGGCAGAACGCGGCAGTGCCGTGGGAGGTTCCTTATGCAGCAAGTTGGTGGCGAACAGTTTGGTGTCTCTATCTCCGGCGTGAGAGAACATGCCTTTACAGAACGTCGCGGCTGGCGCGAAGCCTGGCGTCAGATCAAACGCGATCGCTTTCTCTACGGGCTTGCCGCCATTCCACTTCTCTACTTCGTCATTTTTCACTATATCCCGATGGCCGGGATCATCATCGCCTTTATGGATTACGATCCATTCCTCGGCGTGGGGGCCATGTTCGACTTTAGCAATTGGGTCGGTTTCAAACATTTCCAGAACTTCTTCAACTCGATCTTCTTCTGGAATGTGATGCGTAATACGCTGCTGATCAGCATCTATAAGCTGATATGGGCATTCCCGATCCCCATCGTGCTGGCTTTGCTCATCAACGAAGTGCGCCATAATGGCTTCAAACGTTCGGTGCAGACGATCTCCTACTTGCCACACTTCTTCTCGATTGTTGTTGTGGCAGGCATTGTCAAGGCGATGCTGACGACACAAGGGGGATTGCTCAACCAGTTGGTGGTCGCGCTGGGCGGTGCGCCCAAAGCCTTTCTCACAGACCCCGACCTTTTTCGCAGCATCCTGGTGACGACGACAGTCTGGCAGTCCGCAGGCTGGAGCAGCATCATCTATCTGGCGGCAATGGCAACGATCAACCCCGAAATGTATGAAGCGGCGACCGTCGATGGAGCCAATCGCTTTCAACGTATGTGGTACATCACCTTGCCCAGCATCAGCTTCGCCATTGTCATCACCCTGATCTTTGCCATCGGCGGGCTGCTCAATGCCGGTTTTGAACAGATCCTATTGCTCTATTCCCCAGGGGTCTACGAAGTAGCCGATGTGATTGACACCTATGTTTACCGCGCTGGTCTGCTAGGGCGACAATATTCATTTGGCGCAGCGGTCGGTCTTTTCAAATCAGTCTTGGCGCTGATCCTGATGATCATTGCCAATCAGATCGCGCGCAGGCTCGGACAGCCAGGTCTGTGGTGATTTTGCGGCAGGTGATTCTACACGCGTATATGGACACAATAGATTGTGTCCATACCTCTAGCCATTAGTAGCGATTAGCCATAGCGACAACTGCGTACCCTAAGATCGAGCGTTTAGCGGAGAGGCCATGAAACTATCAACCGGCGAAAAAGCCTTTGATGTCTTTAACTATATTCTGTTGATTCTTCTGTCGCTGCTCTTTCTGCTGCCCTTCGTCTCCGTGGTTGCCACCTCGTTAATCAGCGGCAAAGAGTACACGACACGCGGCCTTTTTATTCTCTATCCACACAACCCCACCTTATCCGCGTATAAAATGCTCTTGGGTCAGGGATCGATTGTGATCAATGCCTATGGGGTTACGGTGGCGCGCGTGCTCATCGGCACGGCGCTCAACTTGATCTTCACCTTTCCACTGGCCTATGTTCTCTCCAAACGCAGGCTCTACGGGCGCACCTTTCTCACTGTGCTGATCTTCTTCACCATGCTCTTTCATGGGGGGCTGATTCCCAATTTTGTGGTTGTGGAAAAATTGGGGCTGCTCAACACCTTTTGGGCGATGATCCTCCCACCCCTCATCAACCCCTGGTGGCTGTTGATCATGCGCAACTTCATGTTTAGCATTCCCGAAGAACTCGAAGAAGCAGCCATCATGGACGGCGCTAATCCGCTGACGGTTCTGGTTCGCATCATCCTGCCCCTCTCCATGCCCGTGATCGCCACCATCGGCCTTTGGTATGCGGTCATGCACTGGAATGCATGGTTCGACGCGGCCATCTATATCAACGATTCTAAAAAGCTGCCTGTGCAGTTGATCCTGCGCGGCATCCTCGAATATGGCACCGGGCAATACAGCGATTACTCCGGTCTGGCCCAGGCTACAGAAGTGCTCGATCCACCTCCCGCAGAATCTCTGAAGTCCGCCATGATTGTGGTGACAACGCTGCCGATCCTGCTCGTCTATCCTTTCATCCAGCGCTACTTTGTCAAGGGCATCATGCTCGGCTCGATCAAAGGATAGAAGTAAGAGCAGCACATTCACTCATTCCTAATCAAAAAGCATCCACCTAGTCAGGAGAATATGATGGGGAGTGGCAACAAAGCTGATCGCTGGATCAACCCGACATGTACACCATTGGAGGTTACGCAGCGCGGCCCGTTTGTGCAGTTTGCGGATGGACGCTTGATGACCGTGGGCGACAACGTCACGCTGGTTAGCCATGACAATGGCGTAACTTGGCCCGATATCCAGCCGATTCTCTGTGGCAATGGAGCAGAGCCACTGCCAAAGGGGCCTGGCGTTCCCACGGGTCGCGGCCAATTGCTACATACGCGCGACGGCACATTGATCATCGTCTGGGACGACGAACGTGTTTTGAACTGGGACAAAGCACTTAATGAGCCGGGGATTGATGCACGCGGCGACCAATGGGCGATCCGCAGCGTGGATGGCGGCAAAACATGGATTGATCGGCAGCGTCTCTATGAGGGTGTCTGCGGACATCCGCCTATCAACATGATCCAGACCGCAAGCGGGCGAATTGTTGTTACTGCACAATTCTATTTGCGCGAGCCGGGTCGCAATGTGATTCGTGTCTACTCATCGGGCGACGAGGGCAAGAGTTGGCGTGGCAGCAACATCATCGACTTGGGTGGGCATGGGCACCACGACGGAGCCTTTGAACCCACCTTTGTCCAATTGCAGGATGGGCGGTTGTGGATGCTGATTCGCACCAACTGGGATCGCTTTTGGGAAGCCTTTTCCGATGACGATGGGCTGTCATGGCGGGTTATTCGTCCGAGCCAAATCGAAGCCAGCACCTCGCCCGGCTATATCACGCGGTTGGCAAGCGGGCGGCTGGCCCTGGTCTGGAGCCGCCTCTATCCGGAAGGTGCGGACTCCTATCTGCGGCGCAGCGAGCAATACTCCGAGGCAGAAGCAAGCTGGCATCGCGAAGAGCTATCCTTAGCCTTTTCGGAAGATGAGGGTCAAAGCTGGAGCAAGCCGGTTGTGCTGGCGCGTGAAAAGGATACTTGGCTCTCCTATCCCTACCTCTTTGAGCCGGAACCGGGCCTTCTCTGGCTGCAAAGTGGTCAAGGGGATGTGCGTATTCGCTTCCATGAACATGAAATGTTTGAGCCATGAAGCTAGCGACCTTTGTAGCAGAGGGACATGAACGCTTTGGGCTGGTCATCACTCATCCGGCCACGGGAACAGAATGGGTCTTTGACCCTGAAGAAACCGAGACGCGCCTACAGCGCTATGCTGCCATACCCACATCCCCCTTTGCCGCCAGTCGCCCCAGATTTCTCCCCTCCCGCCCGTGGCCTCATGAGTTGGCGAGTTTTCTGGCTCTGGGCGATGAGGGAATGAGCGCGGCCCGGCGCTTACAAGACTTTCTGCTGCGCTTTCTCGAAGGGGCAGACCAGGGCTTACTGGTGGGTGCGGGGTATCCGATCTCTGCTGTGCGCCTGCGCGCGCCCATTCCGCGCCCGCGTCTCTACTTTGGGCTGGTACAAAATAGCCCTACCTTTTGGCGCAACGATCCCAAACGTACGCTGCTGAACATCTTTCCCCAAGGCCATGCCCGTCCGCAAGGGGGCGTCAGCGGGCCAGGTGATGCTGTGTGGGTTCCGCCAGACTCCGGCGGCTTTAGCTGGAATCCAGAACCGGGTTTTATTATCGGGCGTGGGGGCAAAGATATTCCCGTGGAGCAAGCGCTGGAGCATGTGGCAGGCATGACCGTAGTGCTAGACCTCTCCAGCCGTTACTATCACCAACGCTTTCATGACCTGCCCGCGCCACCCAAAGACTGGTTTGCCGAAGCAACAGCTTCGTGGCTGGGCAAAATGACCGACACCTTTTGTCCGATGGGGCCTTATCTAACGACGCTGGACGAGATCGGGAGCATCTATAATTTACAAATTACCACACGCCAGTCCGGTTGGCAGCGCGACTGCTCGCACACCAATTCAATGCTCATCGGCGTGGAACGGTTGATTCACTGGCTTTCTTCGTTCATGACCCTCTATCCCGGCGATGTCGTGCATATGGGTACAATGGGAGTAGATGGGTTGCCGCTGATGCCGGAGTTTACGTTTGGCCCTGATGACTATCTGGAAGGGGAGATCGAGCGGGTGGGAGTGCTGCGCGCCCCGGTTGTGCAAAGCGGCGGAGAAGATTGGCGCAGTGAGGATGATCCCGGACGAACCATTCATCCCTCCGCTGCGGTGCGCGATCTCATCCTGGCCGATCATGCCGAAATTGAGCAGCCCCAGGAGTGGAGCCTCGACCAAACACGCCATTTTTGGACGACCTATGGCAACTGTCACAACGCAGAGGAGATCGATGGGCTGGTTCCAAGCGCGCTGCCGCGCATACTCAACGGCCCGGCGCGGGCCTTGGGGCTTTCCGAGCAGCCGCTGCGCCTTTCCCCACGGGCAACGGGACTGATCCTTTGCCCCGAAATCGCCTTTGTCGTAAAAAAGGTGGCTTCACGCGTGCGCGAGGAAGATGCGGACGATTATATTCTGGGGTATGTGGCAATGGCCTCGGTGAAGGATTTGTCCTTCCGCGAGCCTCTGCGCGAACCGGTGACCCCTCAAGAGTGGAATATGCCAGAGGTCTATGGGCGTTGGGGGGACGGCTATAATCGGGTGAGTACATCCGTTATGCCCCTCGATAGCGCGGCAGTACCAGGACGCGTCATGCGGCTTGCGCTGGACGGTGTGGGCGAGGTGATGGGCAATACAGACGACTACCAACTGCTCGCCCCGCGACTTCTCGCCTTTATATCCTCCCAGATCACGCTTTTTCCGGGTGATATTGTCACGTTGGGAGAGATTGCGGCGCGCTTAAAGGTACCGGCTGGAGACAGACTACCGGCAGAAACGCAGTTACATGTCAGCATCGACGGGATCGGTACAGTGACCTGTCCCATAATCGACAATCGCTTGCTTTAGGCCCTCATCCCTAAGCCACAAGAGGACGGAACCAAAACCAAAATGTTGGAGAAAACAAATCTTTTCGAGGCGCGCACCGGAGAATACTGGAACTATCGCGTGCCGGGAATCCTATGCACAGCGCGCGGTGTGATCCTTGCCACGGTCGAGGCGCGCAGAGGCAAGGGCGGCGATTGGGATGGCAATGACATTCTGCTGCGGCGCAGCCTGGATGGCGGCGTTACCTGGGAACCGTCACAGCGCGTGGTCAGCCACACAGCCTATGGCCCAGGCCCGATTAGCAACTTTGTCATGATCGCAGATCGCCAAGCTGGGACAGATCAGGGCACTGTCCATGCACTTTATTGCCACGCGTATAGCCGCTGCTTCTACCTGCACAGCGAAGATGATGGTGCGACCTTTTCAGACCCCATTGAAATTACCGAGAGCATGGCAGCCTTCCGCGCGCGTTATCCGTGGCGCGTGATTGCCTTTGGCCCAGGGCATGGGATTCAGCTTGAAAATGGGCGGCTGGTGGTTCCGGTCTGGATGTCGGATGGGTCGGGCACAGAATTTGGCGCGGGCAAGCTGGGCCATCGCCCGTCCGAAGTCGCCTGCGTCTACAGCGATGACCACGGGCAAAGTTGGCGATGTGGCGATACGCTCGTTCGCACCGATGAGCGCTTTCGCAACCCCAGCGAAACCATTCCTGTGCAGTTGAGTAATGGCCGCGTGCTCTTTAACATCCGCACAGAGAATAAAGAAAACCGCCGGCTGATTTCGATCAGCGACGACGGCGCGCATGGGTGGAGCGATCCCCGTTTTGATGAGGCGCTGCTCGAACCGGTCTGCATGGCGAGCATTATCAAGCTCGATGCCAAGTCGCCCCAAAACGCCAACTACATACTTTTTGCCAATCCCGACAACTTGGAAAACGAGTTAGTGCCGTTGGGCGGCAATCTGGCCCATGACCGCAAACGGCTAACGGTCAAACTCAGCCCGGATGATTGCCAAAGCTGGCCTGTTTCCCGCGTCCTGGAGCCTGGCCCCTCCGGCTATTCCGATCTTGCCACCACGCCCGATGGCACAATCCTGTGCATCTATGAAAACGGCATGGTCGAGCGCATGACCGACACGCGCTATGTTACCGTTGCACGCTTTGATCGGGCGTGGGTCGAGGGTAGCGCGTAGGCGTGGCAGCTAACGCGCCGCGGGTCGAATCTTGTCCAGTTGGCGCGTTAACTCTCCGGCAGTGATGATTGGCCCCCAGACGACAGCTTGAATTTCGCCCTGGGGGTCAATAAAGAAGGTGGTGGGCAAGCCTGCCACGCCAAACGTTCGCCCCCATGTTCCCTCGCTGTCAGCCCCGTTGGGATAGCTCACATCAAACTCGTCAATAAAGGCTTGGGCCGCGGCAGTGGTGTCCTGCCGGTTGACACCGACAAAGACAATGCCGCGGTCGCGCTCGGCGCGCCAAGCCGCCTCGAACAGCTCCGCCTCGACTCGGCAGGGCGCGCACCAACTGGCCCAAAAATTGACGACAACCCCCTGCCCGCGCAGCGCGCCCAGGTCAATAGGACTGCCATCGAAAGCAGTCATTTGCAGCGGCGGCACTTGGCCTTCTACCCGCGCGGGGCGATGTTCTGCTCGCGTCAGCCAGCCCACGCCGAACCAGGCGGCTGCCACCAGCGCCAGCACCGGCAGCAATCGCCGCCATGCTGGGCGCGCGGGTGCTGCCGGTGACGGTTGTTCTTCGTGCAAGAGAGGCCAAAGTCCTAGATCGACGAGCCTTTGCGCCCGCCATCAATGTTCTTCCAGGCCGCGACGACTGCCACGGTGATGATCGTGGCGATGACCACTTCGGCAAGGGCCTGGGGAATGATGGTCGGAATCGCCGCAGCAGGGATATAGCCGCGCGCAATGAGCATCCCCACGACCAAGATGGTATTCGTCAATGTCGCCACGATGCTGCTCACAATGATGGCAGCATATTCGCTCTGCCGGCGCACTGCGACATAGCTGTAGTAGGCAGCAACGCCGATAAAGAGACGGGGCACGACAGAGACCAGGGGATCGGCAAACATCGTACCTCCACCTTGCAACATGCTGTAGATGCCAAAGATCGCGCCAATCAGCGTACCCACCACGGGGCCTTCGAGGATTGCGCCAATGATCACTGGCACATGCATGATGGTGGCTTCGCCTGTGAGATTCGGCACAGGAATAAAGCCGATACGTGTTACGCCCAACAAAATCGAGATGGCAGCGAGGATGCCGGTGATGACAATGCGTCGCACCGACAAGACAGGAGTATTTTGAGTGGTTTGCATATCAATCTCCTTTTGTGGCTGACCTTGAACCCAAATCAAGGTACGAGCAATGGTGAAACGCATTTGTGCGAAGTGTCAACCCAATTTAGACACTTAGGCTCTATTGTACACTATCCCCCGTCAGCCTCTATGTCAACAGAGTCCGCAAGATCACATCAGCATGTTTGACTCCCTAATTAGACCCGGTAAAGTCACCTCATAACAGGCACTTTGCACTTTTGTTTCATTTCAAGCGATTAGGCGAATCAATTTGCCAAGAGTATACTGAATAGTTAATAAGTGCAGAGTGCAAACTCCTTTCACCTGTTTTGTTACCTTTTGGCAGGCCGCGCTTACCGCCGGCAGGACGCCCCATCCCCGGGTAAGGCGCTGATTCGCTATACCTTATCGTATCGTTTCGCAAACCGTCTGAACTACGGAGAAACTCCTATGAGCAAGCAAAGTCATTTGTCACGTCGCAGCTTTATCAAGACTTCGGCGATGTTGAGCGCGGGTGCGGTCTTGGCGGCATGTGCGCCGGCTCCGGCCCCCAGCGCACCGGCTGCCGAAGCCACCTCTGCGCCGGGTGCTGCTGCGCCCGCGGCAGGAGCACCCACCGAACTATGGTTTGAGGTGGCGGAAGAAGCGATGAATCCGCTTGGGCTGGAGCCAGGTGTTCCCGTCGAGGGCATCTTCTTTGAGGGTGGCTATGGCCGCGCTTATATCGACCATGCCGCAGACATCTTCCGCGCCCTCCACCCAGAGAACGAAATGACAGTGGCAGGCATCCAGCGCGTCGGCGAGCAACTGCGCCCCCGCTTCATCGGCGGCAACCCGCCCGATGTCATCGACAACTCCGGCGCAGACAACCTGGACACCGCGGCGTTGGTAGCAGAAGATCAGCTTGCCGATCTGGCCCCGCTGATGGCCGCGGCCGCGTTGGACACTCCCGGCGCAACCTTTGCCGAGACACTCTTCACCGGCTCGCAGGCGAATGGCGTTTACGACGGCAAACAATTAGTCCTCAACATTGCCTATACCGTCTTTGGCATTTGGAACAGCCAGACACTCTTTGACGAAAAGGGCTGGACCTTCCCCACCACGTGGGATGAGATGCTGGCGCTCTGCGAAACGATTAAGGCCGACGGCATGAATCCGTGGACCTACCAGGGTCGCTATCCGCAGTACATGGTCTTTGGCGTGCTCGTCCCCTTGATCTACAAGGTCGCAGGGCCGCAGGCGCTGATCGACATCGATAACCTGGAAGATGGGGCCTGGACCAAGCCCGAAGTATTGCAGGCGGTGACAATGGTCAGCGAACTGGCGACCAATGAGTACATCATGCCTGGCACAGAGGGGCTAACGCACACTGAAGCGCAGGCGGAATGGCTCAATGGCAACGCGGTCTTTATCCCCTGCGGCACCTGGCTGGAAAACGAGATGAAGGAGCTAACGCCGGAGAACTTCAACATGGTCGTCCATCCTACCCCAGGTCTGGCAGATGGTGCGGGCGCAAATGAGGCGATCTATGCCAATTCCGGCGAAATCTATTTTGTGCCTTCTGCGGCGGCGAATGTGATCGGCGGCATGGAGTTCATGCGCTGTATGCTCTCCAAGGATAGCGCCAAATACTTCGCCGAGAATGTCAGTTCCCTCATGCCTGTCACAGGCGGCACCGAAGGGGTAGACGTAAGCAGCGGCATGTCGTCGGCGTTGGCTGCGGTGGAAGCAGCGGGCGAAAATATCTTCACCTATCGCTATGAGGACTGGTACACCGATCTGGGCTTTGAGACGCGCGACCGCATGGGTGACCTGCTGACCCTGCGGATTACGCCAGAGCAGTTTGTGGAAGCAGTGCAGGCAAAGGCCGACGAGATCAAGGCCAACCCCGACATTCCGAAATATACCCGTTCATAGGGACACCCTCTAGGGTGTCCGTACGTGCGGCGAGATGTGTTGATTTACTGGCCTGTGCCTTGCTGCGGCAGGGCACAGGCCAGATTTTTCAAGGAGTGGTCATTCCCTATGTACCGCGACAAATACCGGCTGATTGTGCCCTTCCTGGCACCGTCGGTGCTGCTCTACGTGGTCTTTGTGCTCTATCCCTATATCCAGTCGATGTATATCAGCCTCACGCGCTGGCGGGGGTTGACCCGCAACATCACCTTCATCGGGCTGGGAAACTTCCAGAGGATGCTTGGCGATGATCTCTTCTGGAACGCTTTGAGCCACAACGTCATTTATCTGCTTACCATTCCCCTGATTACCATCTCCATAGCCTTGTTTTTCGCCTTCGTGCTGACACAAGGGGTAGCCGGGTCAAAGTTCTATCGCGTGACCTTCTTCTTTCCCCAGGTGATGTCGGTGGTTGCGATTGGCGTGCTTTGGAGCTTTGTCTATCACCCGACAATGGGTGTGCTTACGTCGTTGCTCAGGCTGCTCGGTGTCGAGAATCCTCCTGTCTGGTTGGGCAACCCGGATACCGCATTGGGCGCAGTGGGGGCTGTCGTTGTCTGGCAGGCGGTGGGTTTCTACATGGTACTCTTTATCGCGGGCATGGAATCAATCCCCAGCACCTACTATGAAGCGGCGACCCTGGATGGCGCGAACCGTTGGTACATCTTCTGGAATATCACATTGCCCCTGCTTTGGGACACGGTACGCACAGCGTTGGTCTTTCTCGCCATTGGTGCGGTCGATATGTTTGCCATCGTCCAGACCATGACCCAGGGCGGGCCAAGCCGCGCCACAGATGTGCTGGCGACCTATCTCTATGAGCGGGCCTTCCTGCAAAGTGAGTTTGGCTATGCGACTGCGATTGCAGTCTCGATGTTCCTCTTGGTCTTCACGCTTTCCACGGTGTTGATGCGTGTGACGCAGCGGGAGAGTCTGGAGTATTAATCATGGCGACCGACACAATTTCTACGCCAACCCGTCAGCCGGTTGCGCGGCGCGCATCAGCCAAAATGGGGGAACGAATCGGCCAATGGTTGCTCTCTGGAGTGCTGATCCTCTGGTCGATCATTGTCATCTTTCCCATGTGGTGGCTGCTCTATACATCGTTCAAAACTGACCGCGAGATCTTCTTTAGCCCGTGGGCCTTACCTGGTGCGCTGCAATGGAACAACTTTGAGCGCGCTTGGGTCGAAGCGCATATTGGGGAATATTTCCTCAACAGCCTGCTCGTCGTGATCCCGGCGCTCTTCCTGACCCTGCTCCTTTCGTCCATGACAGCCTATGTGCTGGGGCGGTTTCCCTTCCCTCTCAATCGCTTTTTCTTCTATCTTTTCCTAGCCGGGATGCTTTTTCCGATCTTCCTGGCGTTGGTGCCGCTCTTCTTCCTGGTTCAGGATTTGGGGCTGCTCAATACCTATGTGGGGCTGATCCTGGTCTATACGGCTTACTCGCTGCCCTTCAGCGTCTTTTTCCTGACAGGCTTCTTTAAGACGCTGCCTTCAGAGCTGCACGAAGCGGGGATCATTGATGGGGCCAATCAGTATCAGGTTTTTTTCCGCATCATGCTGCCGCTGGCGCAGCCAGGGTTGATCAGCATCGGCATCTTCAACTTCCTGGGCATGTGGAACCAGTATATTCTGCCGCTGGTGCTCATGTCGAGGCCAGAGCGTTATCTGCTGACCCAGGGCTTGGCCTATATGCTCTATCAACAGTTCTATGGTTCCGACTGGAGCGGTCTCTTTGCCGCGGTGACCATTGTGATGGTTCCCACGGTGCTCGCCTATATCATCTTCCAGGGGCAGATCCAAAAGGGCATCACGGTCGGCGCGCTAAAGGGGTAGCCTACATTGGAAGGCGCTTGAGCATGATCGCAGGTGTTCGCTATGTGCATACCAACCTAATCGCCGCGGATTGGCGGCGATTGGCGAACTTCTATAGTGAGCTTTTCGGCTGCGAGATTGTCCCACCGGAGCGTGACTTTGCCGGAGAGAAGTTAGAGGCGCTTACGAGTCTGGAGGGGGCGCATCTACGCGGCGCGCATTTGCGACTGCCCGGCAGTGGTGAAGATGGCCCCACATTGGAGCTTTTCAATTACGCCAGCCTAGCCGCCCGTCCACAGCGTGCGGTCAACCGTCCAGGCTTTGGGCATATTGCCTTTGCCGTGGACGATGTTGAGGCGGCACGCGCGGCAGTATTGGCAGCAGGCGGCAGCGCGGTGGGCGAAGTGGTGACGCTGACCACCAGCAGCGGAGGCCGCGTCACCTGCTGCTACGTCACCGACCCCGAAGAAAACATCATCGAACTCCAAAGCTGGGCCTAGAGAGTCCCACACCGGGCCGGTTTTATGCACCACGGATCCTTAAGTGGCAGCCAGATTGGCGCGCAAACGGGCCCTTCCTACTTGGCGATGCTTGCATCTCTTGATAGACTCAAACTTACGTAGAGTCTCTAGGAGAATGTAATCACATGAGCCAGAATAACCACCAGCCCCCTCGTCTCATCTTCAGACCCCCTGCCAAAAACACACCGCAAGCCAGCGAAGAAGAACGTCTGCGCGCCGCACGCGAAAAAGCTGCGGAATATCGCAACCCAAAACCGCTCATTCCAGACGATCCGGCAAGCGACGATGACAAAGTTCAGGCCATCGAGGAATGGGCCGACCTGGTCACCAAGCGCATTGACGAAGCCATGCGTCGCGGCGACTTTGACAAGCTCTCCGGGCATGGCAAGCCGATGCGAGTGGATAAAGACCCCTTTGTACCCGAAGATCAACAAATGGCCTTTAGTCTGCTCAAAAACAACGACATGACGCCCGTGTGGATTGCGGATCGCAAGGAGATGCTGCGTTCCATCGAAGAGTGGCGCGCACAGTTTGGGCGTATTGTGGGTGAAGCGCACAGTGCGTGGGTTGCTGCCAGCAGCGATGCGCGACGCGTTCAAGTCCGGCAAAGTTGGGAGCGCTGGCTTGTACGCTGGGAAGACGAGATTGTGGAGATCAACCGGCGCATCGCCCTGCTCAATCTCAAGCAGCCCATTACCCAGCTAGAGGTTTATAAACTGCGCCTGGATGATGAATTGCGCAAAGTGGGGATGGGGCGCACGTTGGAGAAGCGAGCCGCCGGAGGCTAAAGCCATCCGGCTACGAAACGACGCCCCCTGAACGGGGCTTCAGAAGCGGCTCGCGGAGTCCCCTTCAGGGGGCGTTGTCCTGTAGCCCTGCGGCTTTAGCCCTGAGCGGCCTCGCGCCTGCGCTACAGGGGGTAGTAACTGAGATATACCACCCTCCCGGAAGCTGGGGAGCCCTCTGGGCCGCTTCCGGGAGGGTTAAAACGACGATCATCTATCGAAGAAACATCCTACCCATGACGGCGCATAAAGCGATGCATACGCTCCAGCGCCTTCTCGATGTTCTCCAGGCTGGCGGCATAGGCACAGCGCACATGCCCTTCACCTCCTGCGCCAAAGGCACTGCCCGGCACCACGGCAACCCGTTCTTCCAGAAGCAGCCGCTCTGCAAATTCGTGTTCGCTCATCCCCGTCTTGGCAATGCTGGGGAAGGCATAGAACGCGCCCTTTGGCTCAAAACAGTCAAGCCCGATCTCGTTGAGTCCCGCCACAATCACGCGGCGGCGCTGGTCATAGCTCGCCACCATGTTTTGGACGAACTCCTCGACCGCCGGATTGGTAAAGGCTTCGAGCGCCGCTTCCTGGCCCGTGGTCGAAGCGGACATAATCAAATACTGGTGAATCTTGCGCATGGCCCCAAGCAGATCCGCCGGGCCGAGCGCATAGCCGATGCGCCAGCCGGTCATGGCGTAATCCTTGCTCATGCCCCCCAAATGCACAGTGCGTTCAGCCATCCCCGGCAGCGAAGCAAACATGACATGTTGGTGGTCGCCATAGACGAGGCGATCATAGATTTCATCCGAGATGACGATCAGGTCGTTTTGTTCAGCGATGCGCGCAATCTCCATCATACCGGCGCGATCCATCACTGCGCCGGTTGGGTTGGAGGGGAAACCAATCAGCAGCGCCTTCGTGCGCGGCGTGATGGCGGCTTGGATCGCGTGCGGCTCCACCCGGAAATCATCTTTGGCATAGGTGGGAACATCGACCACCTTGCCCCCTGCCAAAATCACACTGGCGGTATAGGAGACAAAACAGGGCTGAGGCACAATCACCTCGTCACCGGGATCGAGAATGGCCTGCATGATCAAGTACATGGCCTCACTGACCCCTACCGTGATCAGCACTTCCCTTTCGGGGTCATAGGCAGGGCCGCCATAGCGATCCTGCAATTGTTGCGCCACCGCGGCGCGCAGTTCGATCACCCCAGCGTTCGACGTGTAAGCGGTGTGGCCTTGCTGGAGGCTGGCGATGCCTGCCTGTAGGATCGGGGCAGGGGTGACAAAATCAGGTTCGCCGATGCCCAGGCTAATGACGTCATCCATCGTGGCAGCAATGTCAAAATAACGACGAATGCCCGATGGGGGTACCGCATTGACTCGCCGGCTAATGCGGCTGTTGTGGTCGCGCAAGTTACGTTTGCCATTCAAAGTAGGCGTACTGAGCCCCAAATTGTCCAACGAGGGTGGGGTCAACAGCGTGGTGGTTGATTGCGAATTCATGAACAGTTGGCCTCCGTGACCAACAGAGATCATTCAAGGGTAGATACTATAACTGCTTGAGAGGAGGACGGAGATGGGTGAACGGGCAGCGCGCCAAAGGTGCTAGTCGGGCGCGGCGCGTGGGCAGCCATCCGTACAAACCGGTAGAGGCCGTTTACAATCTGGAAGCCGGTGCTCACCCAGATTGCCGGCGGCGAGCAATGGCTAAGCCACCCACACCAAACCCAATCGAGGAAAATTTACAGTCCATATCGATTGCTCATCATTCAAGGAATATAGATTAGGGAATAATTCAAGGATTCATTCAAGGTATATCAAATGACTTTTGGCAAATCAACCTATCCAGGTATAGGCGGAGGGTTGACAATTTAGTCTATCTCTATTTAGTACACTGTAAACCAAGTATCTTGGCACTAACCCTCCCGCGCCCAAAGGGCTCCCGTCCGGAGCTTCCGGGAGAGTGGTTGTGGCAGCCTGTTTTCGGTGTCACTCTTTCAACGTTAGTAAAGGGACAAAGTTCCCCGCACCGAACCTAATCCGCAACGCCGGTCAGTGTGGGGCGGCGGCTGTGCCAAGTGCTGCTTTGCTCATACGCATGAGCCGCGCGCAAGATCGATTCCTCACCCAAATGGGGGCCGATCAGTTGCAGTCCGATCGGCAGCCCGGCATCATCAAAGCCACACGGCAGACTGATGCCACACATCCCCGATAAGTTGACGCTGATGGTGAAAATATCGCTCAGGTACATCTCAATCGGATTGTCGGCTTTTTCACCAATGTGGAAAGCAGTCGTGGGCGTGGCCGGGCAGGCGATCACGTCAACCTGCTGGAAGGCTTGCTCAAAATCCTGTTTGATCAGCGTACGCACCTGCTGTGCCTTCAAATAATAGGCATCGTAATAGCCCGCGCTCAGTGCATACGCGCCCAACATGATGCGCCGCTTCACCTCTGGGCCAAAGCCTTCGCCACGCGTGCGGCGGATATTTTCAAACATGGAATCGTCGCCCGCGCTATAGCCAAAGCGCACACCGTCATAGCGCGATAAGTTGGCGCTCGCCTCGGCTGTGGCGACGAGATAATAGACGGGCAGCGCCTTGTCGGTGTTGGGCAGATGGATGGGTACAATCTGCGCGCCCATTGCCTCTAGCTGCGCCACTGCTGCGCGCACTGCCGCTTCGACCTCCGGCTGCATGCCGTCGATGAAATACTCGGCGGGCAAACCCACACGTAGCCCCCGTACATTCCCAGTCAACGCCGCGCCGTAATCGGGCACAGGCGTATCGAGCGTGGTGCTGTCGAGCGGGTCACGACCGGCGATGATCCCCAGGAGCAGCGCGGCGTCGGCGACATCTTTGGCGAGGACACCCACCTGATCCAGACTGCTGCCATAGGACGCCAGCCCATAGCGGCTGACACGACCGTAGGAAGGTTTGATCCCCACCACGCTACAATGCGCGGCGGGCTGGCGCACGCTGCCTCCCGTGTCGGTCCCCAGCGCGGCCAATGCTGCACCGGCGCTGACTGCCGCCGCCGATCCACCGGAGCTACCCCCCGGCACACGGCTCAAGTCCCACGGGTTGTGCGTGGTGAAATAGCCGCTGTTTTCGGTGCTGGAACCCATTGCAAACTCGTCGGTGTTGGTCTTGCCCAGCAGAACCATGCCCGCGGCTTGCAGACGGGCTACCGTCGTGGCGCTGTAGGGGGGCTTAAATCCCTGCAAAATCTTGCTGCCGCAAGTGGTTTCAATCTCTCTTGTCGCTAATACGTCTTTGATCGCCAAAGGGATACCCAAGAGGGGCGCGTCATCCCCTTCCTGGCGGCGACGATCGGCCAAAGCCGCCTGTTCCAACGCCTGTTCTGCGGTGACGGTCAAATAGGCTTTGATTTGCGGATCGACCGCGCGGATGCGATCCAAAAGCGCTTGGGTCAGTTCGACCGCGCTGATTTCACCGGCGCGCAAGGCGGCGCGCGCCTGATGAACGGTCAGTTGGTGAAGGGGCTGGGTGGCAACAGTCACAGATAGATTCTCACAGGGATACTTTTCACAGATATGCTCTCACAGATGTATTTATTCTTCAAAGACCGCGCGGACGCGGAAAAAGCCATCTTCCTGATCCGGCGCGTTTGCCAGCGCCTCGTCGTTGCTCAGAGAGGGGCGCGGCTCGTCGTCCGCCATGACATTGACCAGGGGCAAAATGTAGGGCGTGGGCGGCACGCTGCTGGTGTCCACCTCTTGCAGCCGCTCGGCATAGTCGAGGATGGCCGAAAGTTGGCCTGCATACTGCTCGATCTCCGCTTCGGTGAGCCGGAGCTTGGCAAGCTCGGCGACATAGCGCACTTCATCAGCGGTCAAACGTACGGACATAGTCAACTCGTATTTCTCAACAAGGCACTCAACAAAGTGAGCAGAAAAAAGAACAGAAACAAAAACGCCGTGGAGTGGAATCCACGGCGTGGGTGGCGGGCGGTCAGCACTGGAATCACACCGTGGAGGGTGTCCACGGTGCGGGGCAAGCCTCAATCACCGGGACACGCGTCTAGCTGCGGCAGCCATTGCGGCTGCGCAAGGTGCGTTATAACAATGCAGTGCGCGCAAGCCAAAAAACATGCGTTTGCCAGTCGAGGTTGGGTAAGAGACGGACGTGTCCAAAATGGCATGTCCAAAATGGATTCAGAAAAACATGCTAAAACTGCCGCGAGTATACCCGCGTAGAGAACAACTGTCAAACCAGGAATCGCGGCGCGGGTCTATCGCAAGGTGGAGGCAAAGTGTTGGAGAGAGAAGGGAGACGAAGAACTTTGGTGGGCCGATTAGCGGTCGAGTATACTGGGCCAAAAGCAGGCCACAAAAGCTAGATCTGAGAACGAGAATGTCTTTGGCATCGTCACCTTCATCATCTTTTTTCCCCTCATCCCCTTTGTCTCTGGCAGAGTTGGACGGTTTCATCTTTGACCTGGATGGCACGCTCTATGTGGGCGATGCGCTCTTGCCTGGGGCTGCGGCGACCGTAGCCGAACTGCGCCGCCAGGGCAAGCGCACGCTCTTTGTCACCAACAAGCCGGTTGATAGCCGCACCACCTATGCCGCCAAACTGACAAAGTTGGGAATTCCAGCCACTGCGGATGATGTGATTACCTCGGCCTTTGTGTTGGCCCACTATCTCGCCCACCACGAACCGGATCTACGTTATTATGTCCTCGGCGAGCCGAACTTTGTGGCAGAGTTACGCAGCCACGGCTTGACGGTGGTGGATGAACTGATGACACAGAGCGAAATGGGGATGATTACGCCGGAGGGGATTGACGCGCTGATCGTGGCGATGGATCGCACACTCGATTATCGCAAGATCAACACAGCCTACCAGGCGTTGCGGCGCGGCGCGCGCTATTTTGCCACCAATGGCGACAACACTTGCCCCATGCCAGGGGGCGACGTACCCGATGCCGGGGCGACCATCGCCGCCTTTTTGCAAATCACCGGGCGCACACCGGAATTGATTGCGGGCAAGCCGTCGCCCATTATTTTGCAGGTCGCATTAGAGCGTCTGGAACTGCCCGCCCATCGCTGCCTCATGTCGGGCGACCGGCTGGAGACGGATATGCGTATGGGGCACGATGCAGGCATGGCGACAGCGCTGGTCTTAACCGGTGTCACGCCACGCGCGCTGGCGGAAGAAGTGACGCCGCGACCGACGTTGATCCTGGAGAATATTGGCGAGTTGCTTGGGCGGTTGGGTTAGGGGGCCAGCCGTTCAATCTGCCAGCCGCCACCCTCCTGGCGTAAATAGCGCAGGCGATCATGGAGACGATGGGGGCCGCCTTGCCAGAACTCAAACAGCGTGGGGACGACGCGATAGCCACCCCAAAAGGGTGGACGCTCCGGCTCACGGTCGGCATATTCTGCCTCCAACGCCGCCAGATTCTCTTCCAAGACCTGGCGGCTGGCAATCACTTGGCTTTGTGCAGAGATCCACGCGCCCAAGCGGCTGCCTTTGGGGCGGCTGCGGTAATAGGCATCTGACTCCGCTTCCGCCAACTGCTCGACCTGGCCTTCAATACGCACTTGTCGCTCCAGCCTGCCCCACCAAAAGACCAACGCCGCCCACGGGTTTTGTGCAAGGTCTTGCCCTTTGTGGCTTTCATAGTTGGTAAAAAAGCAAAAGCCCCGCTCATCGATCTGACGCAGCAGGACAACGCGCGCCGAGGGATGACCATTCGCGCCCACAGTCGCTAGCGTCATGCCGTTGGGTTCGTACAATTCGGCATCGCGCGCGTCCTTGAACCAGGTAGCAAAGGTGACGAAAGGGTTGGCGTCCACTTCACTTTCAAGCAGATGCCCCCGCTGATATTCAAGATGCAGACCGGCCCACTTGCTTTCCACGATCATTTCCTTCGATGATAGGGCTACGTCCCCTGAAAATCGCCCACTTCCGCATCGGGCAGAGCGCGGCGCAGATCGGCAGTGGTGAGGATGATGGCGCTGCCGCGGATGCCCGAACCGAGCGAGATGATCTCTTGATCCATAACACCCTGGTCAATGAGGACGCGCACCGGCTGGCGCAGGCCAAACGGAGCCACAGCGCCACGCGTATAGCCGGTGACCGCCAGCACTTCTTCCTCGGTCGCCGTGGTCAGCCGCGACTGGCCCACATGCCGCCGCAGTGCCTTCCACGAAACTTGGGCAGGCCCCGCCATCAGCACCATTGCATACTCACCTTCCCCCAGGCGAAAGAGCAGGCTACGCACGACCTGGTCAGGCTGCTGATCCCGTTCGGCGGCGGCTTGCTGCAATGAAGTGACCGCACCAGGATGGGTAAAGACCTGGTGCGGAATACCGAGAGTAGTCAGTGCCTGGGAGACAGGAGGTTGTTCGCTCATAGCCTTGATTGTACTTGGCGGCACAGCGGAATGCAAAGTATCCACCTGTGGCGCTACCAGGCTTCGACCGAGTTCTCCAGCACGCCTAGCCCTTCGATTTCGCCGCGAATGTGGTCGCCGGGGTTGAGGCGCAGCTTCTTGGAGTGGCCCACGCCCGCCGGAGTGCCGGTGCTGATGATGTCGCCGGGATGGAGCGTGACGAATTGCGAGATGAAAGCAATGGACTCGGCGGGCGAGAAGATCATCTGCCCCGTGTTGGCGTCCTGCTGCAATTCACCGTTGAGCCAAAGCTTCATCCCCAGCCGGTCGGGGTTAGGCACTTCGTCCTTGAGCGTAATCCACGGTCCCATCGGCCCAAAGGTGTCCAGCCACTTGCCCACCAACCAGTCGAAATAATAGTCACCCTCTTGCTGGGGCAGATCGTTGCGAAAAGTCAGTTGGCGCGCAGAAATGTCGTTGAAGATCGTGTAGCCTGCAATATGATCAGCGGCTTGCTCTGCCGTCAGATCGCGGCCACTCTTGCCAATGACGACAGCCAACTCCAACTCCCAGTCGGCAAAGCCGGTGGAAGCAGGGACGCAGATCGCTTCGCCAGTGGCAATGACCGTGGTGCAAGGCTTTGAAAAGAAGCGCGGGATCATCTTCTCCTTGCCGACAAAAGTGCCGCCCCCTCTTGGATATGGGCGGCATAGTTGCCTGCCAGACAGAGCAGCTTGCCAGGGCAGGGCAGGGGCGCAGCGAGTTTGACCGCGCTGAGCGGCTTCACCAGTGCAGCATTGTTCCCCGCGCTGTCGATGGCGTTCTGCGCGGCGCGCACCGCAGCATCCCCCGCGGCCAAGAAGGAGAGTGTGGAGGCTGCCACGCCAGCATCGCCACCCGCTGCCGCCAAGGCTGCGGCCAAATCATAGATGCGGTCATCCACAACCACGCCGACCTTTGTTGCAGAGCCGTCACGGTAGGTTGCTAATTTCATTGCAGATTACTCCTCAATAGGTGTGGGTCAGTCGATAACCCGGCGGATACCGCAACTCTGGGCTAGACATGGAAAATATAGAGATCGCGATTCTCCAGGGGCGGAGAAATGCGCTGTCCCTGGCGGTGACTTTCGGCAATGGCAAGACAGACTTCGGTCAAGTGATGGGTCACTTGGATGTTGCCCAGTGCTGGGCGCTTGTCTTCATAGGCCCCCACCAAATCCTCCAAACAGAATTGGGTGGCGCTGTGCGCGGCTGGGCTCTCCACCGCGACATCGACAAAGGAATGGCGTTTCTCTGGCGTCGTGGTACGCATGCGAATACCGCCGCCGTTGTTGAGCACGCGCACGCTGCCCAATGTCCCTAGCACCTCAAATTCCCAGGGCCCGCCCGCCACGCTGGTTGCCTCTACCCCATTGTCAAAGGTGATTTGAAAGATGCCATTCGGGTCTTTGTCCAGCCGGTTGTTCTCGATCTTGAGGTCACGCGGGAACAATTCACCCCACACGGTATTCACCTTCGGGTCGCCCAACAAGAAGCTCACAGTATCGAGCGAATGGATATGCCCATGCAGCAGGTTGGTGGGGGCATAGTGTACCGCGGTGCGTACCTCGCCAATTTCGCCTGATGCAATCAGATCGCGTGCGGCGTGATAGGTGCGATTGAAGCGGCGCAGCACCCCTGTATTGAAGGGGATATTGCGGCTGCCCACGGCATCCAGCACAGCATCGGCTTCTTGCATGGAGCAGGCGATGGCCTTTTCACAGAAGATCATCGGCACATTTTCTTCGGCGACACCCACCGCCATTTCGGCATGGAGCACCCCTTTGGTGCAGATGGCAACCAGGTCGGGCTGCTCCTGGCGGATCATGGTGCGGTAGTCATCATAGAGCGCGTCTACTCCCCAACGCGCCTTGTAGGCATCACGCTTGGCAGGGTCAATGTCTGCGCCCGCAACGACCTCCAGCCGGTCACTCTCGCGTACAGCAGAGGTCACGGAATAGGCAGGGGAACCGGGGGCCAGCTCGTCATCAATGGTGCTGCCCATGCGCCCCAAACCAATGACAGCCACTCGATAAACAGGTTTATCCACAGCAGATTGCCTCTCTAGCCTTCTTGGATCACAAATTGGTTGCCACGGCTACACGGTATAGCGGGGCGTTCTGGGTGCGATGGTGCGTTGCATGCGCAAAGTCGATTGGACGGGCATTGTCACGCGCGCGCCATTGTTGCGGTGCGACTCAATAAAGCCAAAGATCAACTCCTGGTTTGCATAGGAGACGCGCGGCCCGCCGCGGGTGGGTTCCCCGGTGTCAAGCGCATGCACCAGATCTTCGATGAGCGCCAACGTAGAGCTAGCGGGGTCGATCTCCAACAGATCGACATTCTCCAGGCTCAACTGTTTGGAACCCTCGATGGGGACCTTCTTACGCACAAGAATTTCGATGGCATCGTTGAGCGCGGTCACGGTGCCATTTTCGCAGATCGCTTCCACCTCCAGCCCGCGCGGGGTGATCATGGCATAGCCGCGCACGCCGTTGGCAAATTGGAAGAAGCCTTCGCCCAACGGGTCTTCATGCAGCGTATCGCCCTCGATCATGCCATCGGCATTGGGCAAATAGGCTTGCACCCATTCCACAGGCTGGTCACTGTTGAGCCGGATCAGCAGATCAAGCGTGTGGCTGCCGGTGTTAAAGAGCGTGCCGTTTTGATAGACAATCAGCGTCTTGAGCGCACCCAGATCGCCGCTGTCGATGATCTCTTTCATCTTGTCATAGAGCACAGACCAGCGCCGGTTCGTGCCCAGGTTGAAAAAGACGCCGTTGCGCTCCAACGCCTCGACCATCGCTTGCGCTTCGGGCAGCGATGCAGCCATCGCTTTTTCGGCATAGATCGCCTTGATGCCATGCTCGGCGGCATAGATGACGATCTCGGCGCGCGGTTCGGGCTGGGTGGCAACGCTGACAATATCCAGGTTTTCGGCGGCGATCATCTCACGATAATCGGTGTATTGCCGCTCTTTGGGGATGTTGTAGAGTTCGCCAAATTTCTCCATGACATCAGGGCGTGTGTCGGCACAGGCGACCAAATCGGTGCGGGTGCAGGCAAAAAAGCCCGCACCATGTGAATAGGGCGGAACATGCTTGCGCGCGCCGACAACCTCATTGTCGATAAAGCCCCCCATTCGGCTACAGCCAATGACGGCTGCCCGATAGTTCTTCATGCGGGTGCTACCTTTCTAACAGGCACATCTCTAGCAGGCTTGTTGGTTTGTAGTGGGATGGTTTGCCGGTCCGGTTCATCCGGCTTGGATGGAGCAGTTGAGAAATTGAAGTGGGATCCAATTTCTGTGCAAATGGTCTGTCTACCCGAATCTATACTGATTGTCTGGTACTATGATAGCACCAGTTCGGCTGATGTCAAATCGCGCTTTTGGTTCATTTCGCGCAAGAAAAGAACTCAGTCATATGAGAAAACAGAGGACCAGGCTACATACGCCTGATCCTCTGTACAATTGGAGATGGTGGCTAATAACAAGACTTACATATCAGCGACTTCGGCGGCAACCTTCGGCCTTTTGCGCGCCGCCGGAGCCGGTCGCACTGTCCGTTTGGGGCGGAGCTTGCTTAGCCAGCTCCGTATGGTGGGAAGTCGCGCCGCCAGCAGCAGAACGAGAATGACCGTATAGAGCGTTGGCTCACCAAAGGCCACTTTTGCCACCCAGAGATAATGGATAACCGCCAGCAGACCCGCGGCATAGACCCAGCGATGCAGCTTTTTCCAATTCTTGCCCAACCGCTTCTGCATCCCTTTGGTCGAAGTCAGCGCCAATGGCAAGAGAATCAGGAGCGCAGACAGCCCGACGACAATATAGGGTTTGCTGGGCAATCCATCCAACAGGATAAATCGAAGGCTAAAGCCATAGTCCAGCCCCACAAAGACCAGCATATGCAGCACAGCATAGGCAAACGCCCAAAGCCCTAGCGACTTGCGGACGGTGCTCACCTTGCGCCAGCCGGTGACGGTCTGCACCGGCGTAACTGCCAGCGACAGCAGTAGCAAAATGATCGCGGTGCTGCCGGTACGGTCAGTGTAATCAGCAATGGGGTTAATGCTCAGGTTGTCCTGCCATTGATCCCAGAGCAACCAAAGCAAAGGCACCATCGAGCCTATATTCGCAAGCAGCCACAGCCAGTTCTCGCGCACATAGGATCGTATGGAGGACATCAGTAGTTCTCCCTCAGATCCATGCCTTCATAGAGATAGGCTACTTCTTCCGCATAGCCGTTAAACATAAGTGTCTCGCGGCGACCGTTCTCGCCAATGCGCCGCTCGGTTGCCTGTGACCAGCGCGGGTGATTCACCTCTGGGTTGACGTTGGCATAGAAGCCATATTCGTTGGAGGCGGCATCCATCCATGTAGAGACCGGCATCTCCTCGACCAAATCAATCTGCACAATGCCCTTGATGCTCTTAAAGCCATATTTCCAGGGAACGACAATGCGGAAAGGCGCGCCATTGGGCGGAGTCAGGAGTTTGCCATACATGCCCGTTGCAAAGATCGCCAGGTCGTTCATTGCCTCATCGATACGCAGCCCTTCTACATAGGGCCAGTTCAGGATCGACATCTTTTGCCCTGGCATTTGCGCCGGGTCGAGGATCGTGGTGAACTTGATATACTTGGCTTCGGACTTGGGGTCAACCTCCTTCAACAGCTTGGACATGGGGAAGCCCACCCACGGGATGACCATCGACCACGCTTCTACACAGCGCAGCCGGTAGATGCGTTCCTCCTGGTCAAAATTCTTGAGGATATCGTCAATATCATAGGTCTTGGGGTTGTTGACCAGCCCGCCCACCTTGATCTCCCAGGGGCGTGTGACAAAATTGGGAGAGAGGCGCGCAACCTCTTGCTTGTCGGTGCTAAATTCGTAGTAGTTGTTGTAATTGGTGATCTCGTCAAAGGCATTGAGCGGATCGCCCAACTCATCAGAAGTAGTGGAGGCAAAGGGCTCGGCATGGCCCAAAGCTGCCGGTAGTTGATCCAGCGGCAGCGTGGGGACAGCCGGGGCAGCGGCAGCAGGAGGGGCTTCAGGCCCACCACACGCGGCCAATGCGACCAGGGCAGCAGCAGAACCCGCCCCCACCATAAATTGGCGACGATTCAAAAAGAGATGTTCGGGAGTGATCTCCGATGGTGAAATTTTGACCATGAGTACAACCCTTCTTTCCGGCTCTATACCAGAAGCAAAACAATGATTTCGCACAAAGAGAAGAAAAGAACGAAATGCGCCCAGCAGCGGCAAGACAACGATGACGATGATCAGGGAAGATGAACGATCAACGAGAGCTTGTCTGATTTCATAGCTCTTTCGCGATCAATACTTTGCTACCTATTGCTAAATCTTGCCTTAAAATCAGATGACAGCTCTATGATAACATGCGAAACCCCGATTGGATCAGGAACAGAAACAAGGTCCATCCGCTGTATCTATATAAGCACCATAAGTATCCATACAAAACCGACCTAATAAAGACCTATAGAACGAAATCTTCACTATGCCAATAAACCTCATTACGCTGCATCCTGCAACTGTGCATTTTCCCATTGCCCTGCTACTTGTGGGCAGCCTTGCTGGCTTGCTCTATCTTTGGTGGAAGCAACGACCCGAATTGCGTATCTTGACATGGTGGTTGTTGATGTTAGGATGGATAGGCGCGGGGGTGGCGGCGCTCACCGGGCTGCTGGCGCAGGGCAATCTTCCTCCACAAGCCCCCTATACTCCTGTCCTGAACGGTCATATCAGCAGTGGGCTGGCGCTGATCGTGGTCTATGCGGCGCTTTTCTATCGCGTCTGGCTGCATCGCAATCGCCGCAGCGCCACCGATCCTGCTGATTTGCTGGATGTGCCTGGCGCGCGCCTCTGGCTGAGCCTGCTGCTGCTGCTTGGGATGGCATTGGTGGCGCTTGGCGGCTGGCTGGGCGGACAGTTGGTCTATACATGGGGAGTCAATGTGGGGGAATAAACATGCGTACCCTGAAAACTTCTTTCTTCCTGTTCGCAGTGTGCTTGAGCGGGCTGGTTTTAGGTTGTTCCGTCCCCGTCTCCAAGATAGCGCAGGCGCAAAATGGCGATCCGGTCTTGGTCGGAGCGGGCGATATCAGCAGTTGCCGTCAGCAGCAGGACGATGCAACCGCCAATCTGCTCGATGGCATAGAGGGGACCGTTTTCACGCTGGGCGACAATGTCTACCCGGACGGCACGCTAGACGAGTTCAAGGAGTGCTATGAACCGGCCTGGGGTCGTCATAAGGCCCGCACCCGCCCTGCGCCGGGGAACCACGACTATCATAGCACAGGTGCGCCCGGCTACTACGCCTACTTTGGTGAGGCAGCCTCCCCGCTCGATACCAACTGCACCGATAACTGTAAGGGCTACTATGCCTACAACTTGGGCGACTGGCACATCATTGTCCTCAACAGCGAAAATGAGATGACCGAGGATTCGGCGCAGGTGCAGTGGCTGCGTAACGATCTGGCTGCGAATCAGAGTAACTGTACACTGGCATATTGGCACAAGCCCCGCTTTAGTTCCGGCAGTTCACATGGCAGTAATCCAAAGACGGCTCCCTTTTGGAAGGCGCTCTACGAGTACGGGGCTGACTTGGTGCTCAACGGGCATGATCATGACTATGAGAGGTTTGCGCCGCAGAACCCCGATGGAGAGGCAGACCCGCAGCGCGGTATCCGTGAGTTTGTCGTCGGCACCGGGGGCGCTAACGTACACCCCTTTGGCACCATCCAGCCCAACAGTGAAGTGCGTAACAGTGATACATGGGGAGTACTGAGGTTAACGCTCCATCCGACCCGCTATGATTGGCAGTTCATTCCGGTGGCTGGGCAGACCTTCACCGATGCGGGCAGCGCCGACTGTGTTGGTATCGATACGGGACCAACTCATACGCCCACGCCGACCGCGACACCCGATGCGCCAGGCGGGGGTGACCAGGAGCAACGGATATTTTTGCCTGGGATTAGCCAGTAGTCAAAGGGAGATGCATACCTATCCCTTTGTAGGTTTATTTTTCCACCATCATCACATCGGCCATGTTCTGCACCAGTTGAATGTCATAGCCATCGGGCAGCCAGGTTAGCGCCATGCCCAGGACCATGAGCCGCGCCCCGGTTGCATCGGGGGAACCTTCATCAGTCGCCACAAAGAGCAAAGGCGCGCCAGCATCGCCGCTGTTAGGCCCACGGCGCAGCGCCACCAGGTTGCTGTTTGTCTCATCACTGAGAACCAGCGGGATCACAGGAGGCAGCCCATTGCCAAGCTCAATCGTTTCAGAAGGCAGCCCCTTGACCAATTCGGGAACCCCATTCTCGACAACGACATCGACAATGACCGACGCATCTTCCCGGCTCATGGCGAAGAAGGGACGGCGACTGCTGACGGTCAGCCACCCGCCATTGTTGATATAGTTGTACAATACCTCCAGGTCGCTGACACCTGGGCCGCCATTTTCATAGCCGCCGCTGCTCCAGATCACCCAACGATACTTGAGAACTTCCTCGGTTGGCGGCAAATCCTGGTCAGCGGTAGACCAGAGCGTTGGCGAATAGCCCGCCTGGGTCAGTGCCAACAGATAGGTATCTGCTTCGCTGGCGTCATTCGGATTGGCGTTGTCATTGTCGTCCACGATCAAGATGCTAGAACTTCCCTCCGGGCTGCTCGGCCCTGGTGCAGGCGTCGCATCTGGAGCGGGAGTGCCCTCTGTGGATGGCGAGGGGACGGTTGTCGATTGCGCGGGAGCCGCCATTGGCGTAGGTTCAGGGCTGCCCTCGAAGGAGCAAACCACCAGGTCCGCGCCGGTCAGACAGCCCGTGTAGTCGCCGCTCATCAACCGCTCGACCCCGTTTTGAATCCCGGCATTATCGTGGCCCAAGACCGCAACGATGCGATGCTGCCCACCAAGCGACAACTGGGCGATGATCACAGTCTGGCGTGCCACCAAACGTAAGCCATCCATCCTTTCCAAATAGACGACAGGCGCTTGCTCTGGTGTTGGCATCACAAAGGGTGTCGGGCTCGGTGTTGGCGTTTCGGGGGCTCCTGTCACCTCCGGCGTAATGGTTCCTGTAATCGATTTCGTGGGCAGCGGTAGATCGGGTGTGATTGTTCCAGTCGGCGTGACCGTTTCGCTGGGCGTAATCTGGGCTGAAATGGAGAGATCGCCTGTGCCACCTGCCGCACTATCGTTCTTCGCTGCGCCCGTTGTTGCACTCGTCTCGTCTGAACTCTCATTCTCCTCCGGATCGATAAGATTCGGATCGGTGAGAGAAGGCGTAGCCGTCGGAGTGACCGTGGCTGTCACTGTCTCAGTGCTGGTGGGAGTCGGTGGTATTGTAGCTTCCGGCGTTGGCGTGACCTCCACCCGTCTGAAGCCAAGCTCGCGCAGCAGGCTCGTCTGATCATCGATCATGGCATAATCAGCCAGCGCGATCAGATCGACATTGGGAGGAACGGAACCGGGTGACAAAGTCGTCGTCAGCAGGTCACTACCCGCCAGACGCAGCGAGCGCCCGGTCAGTTCCAAGCTGCGTTGAAGGCGCGCCCCTTCGAGCAAGATCTGAGCGTCTACTGCTTCGGCATTACCAAAGATCAACGCTACCTCTTTACCAAGATAGGCAGGGAAGTCGGTGATCGTATCCTTGCGTTGGGCCGCGGCTAAAAAGCCCGCCACAAACTCCACCAATTCGTGGTTATCATGCCGTTCAACATAGGAGTTGGTCAGTACATCGAAATCACTCAAGGCGAGTACTCCGCCCAATGTCCCGCGTGACTCCAGCCCGCCCAACGCCATCGTAGTAAAGTTGGTGAGGCCGGAGCGGATGCTGCTGAGCGTGGTATGCGCGCTGCGCAGGAGGGGCGTCACTTCGCCGCCGATGCTGCGCGCGCCATAGAAAGCAATCCGGCGTGTCGCCAACCGTTCAGCTTCTCCCCGATAGTCATCGGGAAAGATGAAGGTATAGTTGCCATCGTTGGTGGTGGTGTCATAGAGGTAGTCGTCGTTATAGACCACCCCAAACGGCTCACCCAGCGTATTGATATCTTGGGCCAAATCGCCGACCACATCGGGGTCGCTGATCATCAACAGATGCCCACCGTCCGCCACAAAGCGTTCGACGAGCGCGATCTCGTCCTTCGTCCAGAGGAAGAAGGGGCTGACGACCACCAGCGCGGTGGCATCTTCGAGCAAGGGGGCCAGCGTTTCCGACTGGTCGGGGAAGTCCAAGTAGTTGGTTAACGACAGGACATCGACGTTACTCAACCAAAAACGGGTTCCCACCCCGCGCCGGGCCAACGCCGCGGCGAGCGGTTCAAACTGGGAGCGCGTGAGCCGGTTGCCATGCGCTAAATCCACCACCACCGGCCCAGGACGCAGGGGCGTATCCAAGAGCATTGAGTCGGCGACCAGTGGCGCAGGTGTGCTCGTGGGGACAGGTGTGGCCGCGACGCTGGTAATCGGCACTTGTCCCACGGCATAGGGGCGATTATTTAAGCCCCAGATCACCGAACGGACAAAGAGCGGGGACAGGAGCAGGAGCAGGGCAATTCCGGCTAAGAGAATACGTGAGGTCAGCTTTCGGTTCACGACCCCTCCTTTGCTGGCGCGGGCATCAAGCCAGGGGTTTGCCCTGGGGAACTCTCCGGCGCGATTTCTTGAGTTGTCGTGCGCGGTATGTCGCGTTCGCTGGTACGATCCCAGGAGGCGGGCGAAATGGCACGCAGATGCAGCATATGCTTTTCCAGTGCATCCCCCTCGATCATCCCCGGCAGAGCAATGCGCGTGTCGAGCAGAAAGATCGTGTCAGGCGCGGCAGTGGCAGCCAACTGGGAGATTGTCTCCATGTAGTTGGGCTGTAATTGGAGCGATAACCCTAGATAATCGTCCAGTTGCACCACCCGATAGCGGCGCAATCCTGCCAATTCCGCGGCCCCCAGGATGCCATCACTGCGCGCCCCTTCCAGGTCGATCAGACCGACGGCGACAGCTTCGCTGCCCAAATAGAGCCGCCCTTCCTCCACTGTACTCTTGTCCAGTTTGAGTGGATTCACGGGGGAATTGAGGCGTTGGGCGATTACGTTATTGACAAAGCCTTCTTTGATGAGATCCAGTTGATAGATCTGGTCAAAGCGGCTGCCCCCGGCAAGCTTATAGGGGCCGGTGCTTAATTCCTCTGGGCTGATATAGGGATCTTGCGGTCTGGGGCCGCGTGTGCCGATATTACCGACATAGGCGCTCGCCGGTGCATAGATGCGGTTGGCAGCCACAGCCATATAATAGCCCCCACTGGCAGCCATCCCATCGATCACCACGACCAATGGCTTTTCCGCGCGCAGGCGCAGCATCGAATAGAAGATGTTTTCGCTGCTCGTCGCAATGCCGCCAGGGCTGCGGATCTCCAGCACAACTGCCGCCACCGCGGGGTCCTGGCGCGCTCGTTCCAGGAGAGTGACCAGTTGATCGGCTGCGGTAAAATCAATTGCGCCTTCAAAACGCACCACGCCGACCACCGGCTCTGGCGCGGCCCATTGGCCCACCACAATGCCAACCACCAAGCAGACTGCTAATATGCCGGCCCAGGTCAGAATTTCCCATCGTCTCATGGGCTGTCTACCGTCCTTCCGGGCAAATCAAATTCAGCCAACAGCAAGATATTTTTTCTCCTGGCTGTCCAGTACTATGCTACCTAGAGAATTTGATAGAAACGGACAGCCCAACTGGTAAAGCTCGGTCTGTCCGGCAGGGGCGCAGGCGCGCCCATTCACCAATACAGACGTGCAAACCAACGCTGGGATACGCCGGGACGTTCCCTGTTAGCACAAATGTTTGAAAAGTGGAGCAAGCACAGGGGAAAAGAAAACCCTCCCGGAAGCGGCCCAGCGGGCTCCCCGCTTCCGGGAGGGCAGTAGTAGAGTGCGATCTATCAGGTGGCTAGTGACTAGCCGGCTAGATAGGCGTCGATGGCGTCCTTGCTGATGCGATATTGCGTGCCGATCTTGCGGGCCTTGAGATCACCACTGGTGATGATGGCCTCGACATCGGCGGGGCTGACCTTGAGATAGGAAGCCGCTTCCTCCAGTGTCATCACACCGGGGGTGGCGGCTGCGCCACTCGCCGAGGGTGCGGCGGGCTGTTGGGACTGTTGATTGCTCGACATGGCCTGGCTGATCATCCCCGCCATGCCTGCGCCCATGCCGATCCCTGCGCCCAAACCAAGCCCTTCACCTGTGCCGCCGCCCGATCGGGCGGCATCGCCCACAGCCTGGGCAGTCTTGTACTTCATGTAGGCATCCATGTTGCCGATTGCGCCCATGCTGGCACGTTCGTCGATGGCTTTGGCTGTCTCCTCGGTCGGGTTGATCGAGACCACCATAAACTGCTTGAGCGCGATCCCCATGGCGGTGAAATCGTCCTGCACCTTAGCCCGCATCCCGGCGCTGATCTCGTCAAAGAGTTGGGGGAGATCAAAGATACTTTTCATGTTCTCGCCCAACACATCGGTCATGCGGCTGATGATGGCGTTGCGCAGGTAATCTTCAATTTGGGCCGTTGTATAGATGCCTTGCGTACCCACGATCTGATCCACAAAGCGCTTGGGATCAGAGATCTGCATGGAGTATTGACCAAAGGCGCGCAGCCGCACGAGTCCCAGATCGGTGTCGCGCAGGCTGATCGGTTGGGGCGTGCCCCATTTCATATCCGTAAACTCGCGCATATTGACGAAATAGACTTCGGCGGTAAACATATTGTCGCCGCCGGTTGCCAATCGCAAAAGCCCAGAGAGGATGGGCAGGTTCATGGTGGTGATGGTGTGGCGGCCTGGCGGGAAGGTGTCCAGCGATTTGCCGTCGCGATAGAAGATGGCGCGTTGGCTTTCGCGTACAATGACTTGGCTGCCCAGGCGGAAATCTCCCGAACCAATCTCTGGGACACGGGCAACCAGCTCATTTGCACCCTGATTTGGGGCTTCAATTACATCAATAATCCGCGGCATGTTTTTCTCCTTTGCGGTCTTCCACGCAATCAACTACGCAGTTGAATTCCAGTTTCTTCCAGCTTCTATGACTCTACCGTATCGGACTGCTCGGTGTCGTTCATATAGCCCGGCGTCTCCAACAGTCCTGGCGAAAGGATGGCTTCATGGCGCTTGGTGTAGAGATTGTTCAACTCCGCCATTAGGTCAGTCACCTTGCGGATGGCGCTGCCAATGTCGCCATTCTCGTTCACCGCTTTACGCAGGCCATCTACCGCCATCTTCACATCCACAGTACGCTCGGCGACTGCCTGGTCGAAGCGATGCAGCGCGTTGAGCGCCTCCTCGCGCACACGCACCGGGTCAAAGAGCCCCGCATAGCCATAGCTGGCGGTTTTGATACGGTCAATCAATATCTGGAGCTTCTGCACCGCCTGATCGACGTTATCCAGCCATAACAGACCGTTGCCTTCGAGAAGTGTTCGCTGGATTTCGAGCAATGCCTGCTTTTGCACCTCCAACTCTTGAGCAATCAGGTCGCGCACTCGCTTGTCGGCATCGCGGCGCAGTTCCTTATCCACATAACCACGAATTCCGGGTAAGCCTTTTAGCAGGCGCTCAATGGCGCCCATTCGCTCTTTGGCTGCGTCTACAAACTGATCCGACATCTGCTACCTCCTTGATGAAACTTTCATCCGCGCGAACGAAAAGACAACTTTGGTTTCAGGCGGTGGCTGCCGCGGCGTTTTTGGTCAAGAAAACCTCACTGCCACAGTAGGGGCAAACGATTAACCCTTTGCCGGCAAATTGAAGTTCACCGCCACAGTTGGGGCATTTGCGCCCTTCGGTGAGTGCCTGACTTTCCACGCTGTACAATATACCCTTGTCCCAGTTGATTGCGCCACTAAACAATTGCTTGCCCACCAGATCGCGGATCATCTCCTCGATGCTGTCGCGGGGCTGCTGCAACTCGGCGACAAGTTCGCCAATGCTCACCTGCCCCTGGGTCAGAACGATGTTCAAAATGCGGCGCTCCTGCTGTACAACTGCATACTGGCCTTGCTCGGCTGTGCCGGAGCGGAATAGATAGACCCCTACGCCAAAAAGCGGCGTCAACACGACCAGCGCCAACACCAATCCCAGCACCATCCCACCGGAAGAAGTCTCTGAAGTCATCAACGCTGTACCTGCCCATGCGGCAAAGGCCAGGAAGATTACCACGCTGCCGATCATCAATCCCAATCCAACGATTTTTCCGCCACCGACCATGCTCGACTCCTTATCTGGCTCTTTATCTGCATCGTATTGGATTCGCCATGTACCTCATCGTGTCGCCGCGCATCTTGCCATTGTGCATTTTGTCAGCGGGAGGGACACAATGGATTGTGTCCGTACAGGCTAATGCCTGCTATGGAATGGCTAGCGGAAACCACCGCCGCCACCACCCCCGCCGCCACCCC
Source organism: Caldilineaceae bacterium (assembly GCA_020846635.1). Lineage (GTDB taxonomy): Bacteria > Chloroflexota > Anaerolineae > Caldilineales > Caldilineaceae > QEUY01. The sequence goes on along the minus strand of JADLDO010000028.1, from coordinate 354,306 downwards.
CGGAAAAGCCGCCGCCGGAGAAACCACCCCCGCCGCCGCTCCAACCACCCCCAGAGGAGGAACTGGCAGGGCGACTGGTGAAGGTGTTGCTGGCGCTCGACAACATGGTGCCTAGCCCGGCACTCATAGCGGCCATGCTCGCCCCCATACCACGGCTTGCGTCGCTCAACCCGCCACCCAAGCCGCCGCCCCCTTCACGGGGGAGCCCGCCGCCCGACGATGGATTCGGCACGCCATAGGGTGTCCCATAATACCAGCCACGATAGGGGCCATAGAGGGTGGGCGAGGGGAAGTACCAACCAGGGATCGGGGCATCGACTTTGGCAAACTTCGCCATATACTGCTTGTCTACGCCAAAGGCAATGGCATAGGGCAGATAGCGATCCCAGATCTCTTTTTGGGCTTCGATGTCGCTGTATTTGTCGATATTGCGTAGATAGGTCTTGAAGGCTTGCCAGCGCGCGGCTTCTTCAGCGCCCTTGTCACTCTTGCGCGGCATAAATTGGGCCACCACAATGAGGGCGATGGCCGTTATGCCCAGGCCCACGCCAGGGGCAAAGCCAAAGGCTGACAGCGGCGCAGCAAAACCTGCCAGGACAAAGCCTACGAGTGCGGCCAAAACCAGCGCGCCGATGCCCAGGCAGCCAAATTGGGAGCGCACGCTGTCGGGGTTGACAGGGAACAGCCCTTGCTTGACCGCTTCTTCATAGAGACTCTTCTTAATGCCGTCGATCTTGGTATAGAACTTGTTCTTCAACTCCGACAGCTCGACTTCGTCCTTGTTGCCAAAGAGGGCGTCAAGCAATTTCTGCTCATAGGGAAGCAAAGGAACATCGGTGCGTTCACGGCGATAGATGAAATCTGTGCCGCTGCGCAGAAAGCCTTCTTCGGTCACTTCGGTGATGCTGATGGCCTTGCGCCGCGCCAGGTCAATCAGCGTGGCGATAATGTCCTCCATGTCCACCCGCTCATCAATCAGGGTCCCTGCCAAACCAGGAGCGAGGGGTGAGGGGGGTTCGGGCAGATATTCGGCGATCTGGCTGACGGGCTTGTCACGTCCACGCCGGTACCAGAAAGCATAGACCGCTGCCGGGCCACCAAAGGCAAAGAGCAGACCGACCGCACAGAGGGCCAACGTTGCCACAGGCCCCCAGCGTCGCTGAAAAGCCAGCTCCGCATCGCGCTCGGCGGCGCGTTGATCGGCGGCAGCCTGCCAAGCAGCAGGCGCGCCATCCACCACATTCGGGGTGAACTCGACGCGTACCTCAAGCTCCTCACCGGCATTGAGCCTCTCTTGCAGGTCAAAGGTAACGGCTTGGCTGCCCTCCAAAAGCATGGCTGTCACCGGCCCGCGCGCATCCGCCTCATTGATATACGCGGCCCACTCCTGGATGGTCGCGCCGTTTGGCACAACCACGCGCACCCGTCCCGCCAGCACAGGAAAGCTACGGTCGCCGTAAATGGCCTTCCACCAGACCTGGTCGCCATTCTCATAGAAACGCAGGCCCCCATGCACCGTGTAACGCAGTGTATAGGTCGCAGCAGCATTGGCGGTGGGCGGGAAATACCAGTTCACCACATAGCGCCCGCCCTGCTCGTCGACGGTGAAGGTATAGGGATCAGAGCCGCCGCTGCTCTGGCGATAGACGTTGCCGTCCTCGTCGGTGACCTCCCAGCCGTCGATATATTCAAAGTTATTGATGGGAATATCGCGGTAGCCGTTTCTAAAGCTACCACTGGTAAAGCGGATGGTTTGGTGTTCTGACACTTCGAATGTGCCGTTGCGCAGAACCTCTATATCAACATCAAACCGTTCCCAGACCAGCGTTTTCTCTTGGGCATAGGCAACGGGCGACAGGGTGGGGCTGGCGACGATGCCAAGCAGAAGCAGAACCCAAACCACTGTCCAACGAACATGAACAGACATAGCGCCTCCAACCGTTGAGCGCTCGACTAGATAGAGCGTCTATCAAGAACCTCGCTACAGGTCACTCTCGATCATTAAGTTAATCATAGAGTGCCATGATGCGATGTCCCTTACCTGACATTCTACCAACGAATTGGCTGACCATCAACATGAGTGGGAGCGACAGGGTGTATCTGGGAGGCAGAAAAACGAACGCGAGTCGATTCTACTTGCGCTCGACCTACTGAGGCTTGTCTAGCCGTGGATCATCCAAATCTTGCTCATCCAAGACCGTGGCGGCCCAGAGTTGGTCGGCCTCGGTTTCTTCCAACGGGGGCAGTTCGGCCATTTCCATCAGGCCGAAGTGCTGCATAAACAACTCGGTCACGCCGTAGAGGATGGGGCGACCGACCCCCTCCATGCGCCCCACATCTGCCACCAAACCGCGCTGCACCAGCGTACGCAGCACGCCTGCACAATCGACCCCGCGCACTGCTTCGATCTGGGCGCGGGTGACGGGCTGGCGATAGGCGATGACGGCTAATGTCTCTAGCGCGGGCGCACTGAGCCGCGTGCTGTTATCCAGGTTGAGGAAAATTTCAATAAAGGGCGCGGCGGCAGAAGCCGTGACCAATTGCACCTTGTCGTTAAAGCGTTGCAGCCGCAAGCCGCGCAGGCTGCGCTGGTAGTAATCCGCCAACTCCGCCAAACCCTGTTCAATCACCTCCAGCGATAGCTCCAGTGTCTTTGCCAACTGGAGAGGCGCAACCGGCTCGGCGGCGACAAAGAGCAAGCTCTCCAGCAGGGTGGTCAATGCTACACCCTCGTCGCTGTCATCTGGCGCGTCACCTTGATCGCCATCATGATCGTCGCCTTGATAAGCATCGTTACCGCGACTCTCATCGTCACGATCATGCTGATGATCCGTGTACTGGTTGCTGCTGTTGGGCGGTTCGCCCTCGTCAGGCTCAAAAGAATCGGGGTGAATTGGGGATGTCCCCATCTCGATTTGCGCCACTTGTGAACTATCCTGGCTCGTCCTCACCATGCCGGCAATGGCCGCGGGGAGCGCGTACTTATCTTCGATATGGTGTTGATCGCGGGGTTGGTTTGACGATGCAAATGCCGCGACCTCGCGCGCAATATGCGCCGGAACCTTTGGCTCTTTGCGCGTGCGCAGCGGTGACGTGGGCGGGGGGATGGCGCGCGAAGGTGTCAGGTCGATGGTCTGCGGGCTCTGTTCTTCATCAAGATCGGAGTAGGTAACAGGCCCCGTCAATGCATGAGGTTTACGCTTGGGGGGCGATGCAGGGGGCGCGGGTGGGGGAGAGATGCCCAACAATGCCTTCAAGTTGGTGACGGTCGATTGCCAGAGTTCACGCCAAGTCATTCAGCAAACCCTGCCACTTCAGCGTGCCCATTCCGGGTCCATAGGCGCATAGCGCATATGCACATCCAGCCGCCCCAGCTTCAACCCCATATCCTGCTCGATTAGATCGCGCGTCACTTCCACCACCTCGTCGGTTTTCATCGGCACATCAATATCGGGTGCGGCCTCAATCTCCAGCTTAATGTCTACCGAGCCGCCTTTGGACTTGACGATGGGCACCACGCTGATGACCTCGGCAAGCTGGTCGAGCTGCCAGGTGAGGCGGCGGCTGATGCTGGAGGTATCCAGTTCGGCTTGCCCGCCTTGAGCGGTGCGGATGCGGACGCCGCGCCGTTGGCCGCTCCAAATCTCCACACCGATCAACACGCCAAAGATGATCAGAGCGATCACCCCCACGGCGATCTGCCCGATGAGAAAATTGCTAGGGTCAGCTTCCTGCTGGGCGCGGAGCCATATCTCCGCCTGTGTCAAGGCATCCTGGAGCCAAGCGACCGTGGCAATGGGCGCAACCGCGGCCACTCCCAATGCCGCCATCAACACCGTCCACACCACAATGGCCGTAATCCGGTTAAAGGTGTTCATGCTACTACTTTCATCGGCGTATCCACGCCGCCATTTCTCTACTTATCCTGCCAATTATCCTACCCACAAGAAGCGGATCAAAGTACATTATACACGGAGTTATACCAAAAGTACCCCACCGTAACCGGGTCGGCTTATCATTGCCCACAAGTTGTGCAGCACACGCCGCCGGAGGCTAAAACGGGAGCCCTTTGGGCGCGGCTATCTTACAACGCACCTTGAACGGGGCTTGGCGAGCTGCGTCTGAAGCCCCGTTTAGGGGGCGTCGCACCGTAGCCCAGTGGCTTTAGCTCTGGGCGGACTTGGCGGTGCTTGGGGTTTTCTGCGCCAATCGCGTCCCCCGACTAGCAACCCTGCGATCAACACCAGCCCAACCGCTCCCACCCACAAACCTTGCTGCCAGGGTGCAGGGCGATAGACAAACTCCACCCTGTGCCTCCCCGCAGGCACTTCTACACCGCGCAAGAGAACATTGGTGCGATAGATAGGCACAGGCGCGCCATCCACGGTGGCATGCCAGCCCGGATCGTCGCCATCGGACAAAACCAGCAAGGCGGGCTCGGCGCTGTGACTCTCAATCAGCACCCGTTCAGGGGCATAGTCGAGCAGGGCCGCGCCATCCCCAGGACTCGCCGTTGTGCGAAAGGCGTCTAGCCCCTCCACTACCGCTGCATCTGCCGGGTCAAAGTCAGCCGCGGCCACCTGTGCCACGGCTTGATCCGCATCCGCCGCGGTCAAGACGCGATGGACAAGGTAGGCGCGCGGCAGCAGATCCAAATTTTCATAGATTTTCACATCGCCGCTGTGGGCCAGTTGAAAACGGCCCCGGTCGCTGGGTAGCAGCGCCGTAAACATCCCCGTACGTGCATCGACCAACGTTGCGGCCTGCACCGTAATCGGTGGAGCGTCCGGCTGCCAGGTCAGCGTAATGGCATCAGGGGTCAAAACCGCAGGCAGTTCCAGGCTGACTCTATACTCTTGACGTTCACCCTCCACATCCCGATACGCAACGAGCGCGCCGTTACGCTCCGCCAGGGGGCTGTCTAGCTGGGCATCGGCAAGTTGCGCGCCCGGCTCATCACCTGCCAGCACAGGCAGTTGCACCGTGACCGTTTCACCAGTGGCATCCACACCGGTAACACTTACCGTTAGCACCGGGCGGTTGGCCCCGGCAAGGGCGGCATCATCCCCTTCGGCGGTGGCGATCAGATGCAGGTGGGTGGCGGGAAAAGGGCGCGGGGCATCAACCGTGACCGTGGGCAGATCGGCGTTCAGTTGCGCGCCGATCTGCCGGTCATAGTAGACATCCTCAAACCAGAGGTCAGCTACCTTGTCGGTGATCACGTACTGCACATTGAAGATCGCCAGCAGGTCGGCAGAGGGCATACGTTTGACCTGCTCGCGCAGGCGGCCATCGGGGATCAGCTGATCCGGTGGCACAAAGAGGGTGAGAAAGTCGAGATAGCGCGCCAGCGGCAGCACCCCGCCATCAAAGCCGTCCAGGCTGGGCACGCGCCAGAGCAGCGCCAAATTGGGTGCAAGCAACTCCTGCACCTTGAGGGCAATGATCAACTGGTCAAAGGCGCGTGCGTCCAGTTGCGGGGTGGGGCCATCGCGCAAGAGGCGCGCATAGTCGGCCATGTCACCAGGGTCATAGGTGATACTGCTCATGCCCAAGAAGCGACCTGCCGCGGCGGGGTGGAGCGCGTCACGCGCCGGGTCGGTGAGCAAGTGGGCGAGCGCGGTGCGAATTTCATAGACGGCTTGGGGGGCCGTGGTCTGCGTATGGGGCAGGGCGCGGGCCGCCAAAATCAAGTCGAGCGCCACCAGTCCCACCAGCGCAACGCCCGCGATTTTGACGCTCATACGCCGGCGCGGCCATCGATCCAGGCCAATCCCCGCCAAGATCGCCATGCCCAGCGTGTAGAGCATCATCCAGCGTGCGGGCGCGCGGAAAAGGTCGAATCCTGGCACAATCCAGTAGAGCAGATAATAGAAGGGGTTCCAACGCCCCGCGGCCAAGAAGAGCCCCAGCGCAGCCAAGAGCAACCCGCTCGTCCAAGCCGCGCCGCGACCTCGCCATATTCCCAACGCCGCCAGGAGCAGCGCAAAAATGCCGACATAGGCCACGAACTCCGTATAGCCCGACGTGCCAAAGACCACGCCCAGGTCAACCAGGCCATAGGAGGGCAGCAGCGTCCAGGGCAGCCGCAGCGGTTGCAGGCTAAAGCTGCTCACTTCACCATAGCCCAAACCACCCTGGCGCAACCCGCGCGCGCTCAACTCCAGCGTGGGCAGCAATTGTGGAGCCGCCGCCAATGCCCCCACCACTACGCCCACACCATAGACCAGCAGCCGCTTCCCGGTCATTCTGAGCGCAGCAAAGAATCCCCCTGCTCTCCCCACCAGCGGCCACACCACCCACACTGCCAGCCCAAAAAGGTTGATGTAAACCGTCTGCGTATGCCCCGCCAGCAGCATCAGCGCCACCAGCAGCCCAAACAACCCCGCAGCACGCAGCGCACGCGCCCACCTGATTCTTTCCCCTGGCTCTCCCTGCCCCGCCCAGACCAGCACCGCTAGGGCCCACGGCAGCCACGCCGCGCCATTCATCTGGTTCAGATGGCCGATCAATCCCCCATAAAAGCCACTCCCCGCCAGAACCAAGCCCGTAATCAACCCCGCCCAGCGGCTCCGTCCCCACAGGCGCATTAGCAGATAGCCTCCCAGCCCCAACAGCCAAGTATGGAGCGCGGCGCTCCAATAGACTTGGGTGGTGACAGGGAGCCAACTGAGAGGCCAATGCAGCGGATAGAGTACAGCCGCTTGCGGATTCGCCAGGAAGGGTACGCCCAGAAAGATGTAGGGATTCCAAAGCGGGATCTCGCCGCTACGTAACGCAGCCGCGGCATAGTCGCGATAGGGGTAGAAGTAGAGCAGAATATCGCCGCTGGCAAGGACGCGGTTGGTGAACAGCAGGCGCGCATAGAGCAGCATGACAAAAATAGCCAGCAGCAGCGCAACAACAATCTCCCAGAGCCAACTGCGGGATGGGTTCGGGGTGACAACTACTTTGGGAGTGACAGCCACCTTTTCGGATAATTCACTCATGGCGTTGACATCTGCGGCATGGCGAGTGGTCCGAAATGAGACGCGAAAGGTGAGCCGGAAGGTGAGAAACCAGGAGATCGCGACATACACCAGTCGCAAAGCGGGCGCGGCGGCTGGACGACCTCTAGCACAGCAAAACGCCCTACATGCAGCCGCGGTTCCAGCGTTAACCCGCGCAGCGCCAGGTGCAGCGACAGATCGCGCGGGGTCGCCCAGTCGGGGACGATCAGAAATTTTGGCGGGTAAGGCGTCTTGGCGGCGTTGTCGGCGAGATACGCCGCGCTGGGGAACCAGCGCAGATCAACGCGCGGCGGATCGTCGCCGCGTGGCTGCAATGCATCATAGAGGTAGAAGCGAAAATGCCAGCCCAACACCTGATGATAGAGAACGAGCGGGCTGCCTATTTCACTTTGCTCCTGGCTCCCCGCGCCATTCTCCAGCCACGCGACCGCAGCGGTCAGCCCGGCATAGTCGCCGTGGTCGCCCCCAATCGGTATCCTTCCCTGGGCTGCATCCAGCGCCGGACGTATGAATCCGACCATGCCAACGACTAGCAGCAAGAGCAGGAGACGCCGCCACCCGGTTTGTACAGCTCCGTACGCGGCAAGGGCCAATGGCCCGCTTGCCACCAATGCCAGCCACGGGGCCAACGGCAGCAGATAGCGATCCCAGACCTGGACACTGGTAACGAGATGCAAGGCGATAAAGCCAACGCCCCAGCCGAGCATCAACGCCAGGTGCGGGTGACGCCACATCTTGGAGGCCGCGACAACCATCGCCGCGGCCAACAGGCCCCACACGATCCAATTCCCCCCCAAATACCAGAGCCACTCCGCCCAGGCATCCCAGCGGGAAGGCCACTGCTGCGGCGGCAGCCAGGTCAGCGGCGCATAGGTGCGTTGTGCCAGGTCCCACGGTGAGGGAGCCACGGCCCAGCGTTGGCTGTCCCAAAGCAGGATAGGGAGGGTGATGAGGGCAATGCCGAAAAAGGCGGAGAACCCCAGCCCGGAGAACCCCTCCCTAACCCTCCCCAGGGTGGGGAGGGAACTGTGAACTTGTAGGCGACGATCCGGTTTCTTGCCCAGGTTTGGGGGAGAACCCCTCCACAACAGCGCAAAAACCAACGGCACGTAGAAAATCCCCTGCTGCTTGGTCATGCACGCCGCTCCAAACAGCAGCCCTGCGCCTAGCGCCTGCAATCTTCCAGGCGCGCCCAACGCCAACACGACTGCGCCTGTGCCCAGTAGCACCAACAGGGAATCGGTATAGGCAGTGGGCGCAAAACTTACGGCGTAGGGGTTGAGCGCCAGCAGCAGCGCGGCCATCAGTGCCGCCGGACGTGAGCGCCAGAGTTTTTGCGCGCCTAACGCCACCAGCGGAATCGTCAGGGTGCTGGAAAAGATGCTGACCAGGCGCGCCGCGGCTTCGCTTGGCCCCAGCAGGGCAAACGCGCCCGTCAAGAGCCAGATAAAGAGTGGGGGCTTATCGGGCCAGACATGGAGAAAGAAGGGGTCTGTGATGGCGCTGCGCGCCCAATAGCCATAGATGGCTTCATCCTCGCGCAAGGGGAAGGCACTCAGCAGCCCCAGCCGCAGCGCAAAGCCAACAGTGGTCAGCGCAATCAGCGTCACAGCATGGAGTTGGGCATAGCTGCCCAGTGCCAGACGCATACGCACCGGCGACAAGCGCCAGGGAAGGGCCGGATACATGGGGCGGCTCATGGCAAGTCCAGGCCCAAAATGGGATCGGAAAGATCAATCCACAAAGCGGTAGCGAACGAGGGTACGCACCGCGCTAAAGCCATCTTGCCAACTGATCTTTTTGCCTTCGTGGAAGGCACGCCCGTTGTAGCTAATGGGGACTTCAAAGATGGTATAGCCTCGTTTGAGAATCTTGGCGGTCAATTCCGGCTCAATCTCAAAGGCGCGACTACGCAGAACCATATCGCTGATCACATCGCGACGGAAACATTTGTAACAGGTTTCCATATCGCTCAACGACGTGCCATAGAGCAGATTGGTAATGATGGTGAGCAGTTGATTGCCCAGCGTATGCGTCAGGCTCATCGCCGCGCGCGGGCCGCCCAAAAAGCGGCTGCCATAGACAACAGGCGAGCGCCCTTCCAGCAGCGGCTCCAGCAATTTCACATAGTCGCGCGGGTCATATTCCAGGTCGGCATCTTGAATGATCAGGATATCGCCAGTGGCATGTTGGAAGCCTGTGCGCAGGGCCGCGCCTTTGCCACTGTTGCGCTCATGATAGATGATCTGCATGTTGGGCGGGGGATCGGCGCGCCACTGGTCGAGGATCTCGCGCGTGCCATCGGTGGAGCCGTCGTCAACGATCACAAGCTCACGCTCCAACGTCACCGGCCCCGGTAATACCAAATTCGTGCTATCGGAATTGACCGTCAAATCTACCGTCTGTACTTGATGGACAATATCTTCCAAAGTCGCCCGTTCATTGTAAACAGGCATGATGATCGACAAGCGCAATTATCCCTACCCCTTTAGATCACTTTTAGAGATCAGCTTTTCGTTCGATCTCTGTTTTGCTCACTGCTCGCTGATTTGATGGGCCAAGATAATTGCATCTGCCACCGTACGCATGGACTTGCGATTGTTCATGCTCATCTTTTGAATCTTGCGGAAGGCTTCTGTCTCGTTTAGACCCTGGGTATCCATTAGAATACCCTTGGCGCGATCCACTGCCTTGCGCGTCTCCAATGCCTCTTGCAAGGTGTCCACCTCACGCTCCATGGCGCGAAATTCGCTGAAGCGTGCCAGCGCCACCTCAATGGCAGGGGTGAGATCACTCTCACGGAAGGGCTTGACCAGATAGCCCGCCACGCCTGCCTTTTGCGCCCGCTGCACCAGATCCTGTTGGCTATAGGCACTGAGCAGCAGCACAGGCGCGACTCGTTCTTCGGTTAATACTTTAGCGGCTTCTATGCCATCCATATCCGGCATCTTGATATCCATAATCACGATGTCCGGGCGTAATTCCCGCGCCAAGTTGACCGCGCTGCGGCCATCGCCCACTTCCCCTACGACCAAATAGCCCAGGTTCGTGAGCATCTCGCGCAAGTCCATACGAATCAAGGATTCATCGTCGGCGATGATTGCCCGTGTGCGTTCCACGTCCCTGTCTCCCCGGGTAACTATTTCTGTTAACTTTCATCGTTAACTTTCATGTAAACATCCATAGTAAACATTCGAGAATTAAACACTTGATACCGTGCTTAGTCAACCTTGAGTGAGCGTTTGGGGAAAGTCACCGTCGCTTGCGTGCCATGATGAATGGCCCCATTGCTTTGCACCCCATCTTCAGAATCATCAGCGGGGGTATCTACAGACGGAATAATCGATGAAATCTTTAGCTCCCCTTTTAGGTCATCCTGCACCAATGTCTGCACGATCTGAAGCCCCAGGCTTTGGCTTTGGCGCGGGTCAAAATCGGGGGGAAGGCTGCTGCCGCTGTTGCGAATCACCACCTGTACCATGTTACCTTCTTCACTCAAATCAATGAGGATACGCCCCTGGCTGTGTCCCGCCAGCCCATGCTCAAGCGCATTGAGCACCAACTCATTCAAGACCATTGCGACAGGAGTTGCCTGGCTGGAGGGCAGGCGAATGTTTGGCCCGACAATGTCGATGGCGATCTCCTGCTCTGGGTTGCCCGCCACCTTCTGCACCTGGTGGGCGATGCGTTGGCAGAGATCACGGATGTTGATGGGCTGGTATTCGTCCTCGCTCAAAAATTCGTGGATCACAGCCACACTCAGGATACGGTTGACCGCGTCGGAAAGCTGCTGGCGTGCCTCCTCACCCTGGACGCGCCGCGCCTGGATGCGTAAAATGGCGGCGATGGTCTGGAGATTATTCTTAACGCGGTGGTGTACCTCTTGAATAATAGCCGATTTGACGTTGAGTTCGCGCTGTTTTGCCACAGCATCGGTGGCATTGTGAAGCAGCACCATCACGGCATCTACCGTCGTGCGCTCCTGTGCGCGGAAGACGCTCCAGCGCGGCGCGCGCAGACGCAGCACGCGCCAGGTGGGCGATTTGTGTAAAGGGAGCGCCTTGCGTATCCACACGCGGCCATCGGCAGTTTCGTGATGCTGTTCCACACAGGTATTGGAGTTCAACACCTCGTCCACCAATGCATCGTCCTGTGGCTCCAACTCGGAGACTTGCTGCCCGTCCATGTCCACTGCCAGGCCAATCGAGCGAAAGAGATTGGCAGTAATGCCACTCATATAGGTAATCATGCGGTTGCGGTCAACCACATAAATGCCATCATAGAGCCCAAAGCGGCTTATCTCCTCCGCGCCCGCCAACTCACCGCGCATGCACATGGTTTGCAGCCACAAGACCGCACGCCGGAAATTGGGGTCGCGGCGACGCTGGCGCTCATGCGCGATCATGTTGGTTTCGACCACAAAGGCGGCAATCACCAGGCCATCGGGGCTGTAGACGGGAAAAGCATCCTGAATGACTGGCGCACCGCTGCTGACGATCTCCAGTTGGCGGCGACCCCCTCGCCCATGATTCAGGGCATGAAGCACCAGGGGCTGTTCGCCGGCAGGAACGTTGCGCCCGGTGATTTCTTCGGGATAGTGCGAGGAGGTGGATTTGGGCATGACATGGCGCAGAACTTGCAGGCGTTGGTTCGAAAGCCGCCCATAGAGCAGAATATCGGCCCGGCTTACATCCGCGGTAATCGGAAGGGCCGCGTTAATACGGCGAATCTGCTCTTGGTCTTGAGCACGCAGCGTGCCTGTGGGGTATAGATGAAGTTGTGATAAAAACGAATCGAGTGTCATAGCAGGCTTGGACACACCACGTTGTGCGCCGGGCGTTAGACGATTGAAACATTGTATCCTCAATCATAGCTGTCGATTTGCGAAATGACAATGTTGAGGAATCGCAAGCATATATCTGCCCCTCTGCATCTCCACGACTCTGCGCCAGTGAACTCTCCCTCCTCTGTATACCCTTCGGAACGCCTATTACTTGGCGATCGCTCGTGGCTACGCTATACTTCCCGTAGCGTCGAGACAGACAACGTTTTTTGTTGCGCGTCTACGAGGCTTTTTTGACTCCTTTGTAGTTGCTTGTGCAGTTGTGTTTATGGTTAGATTTGCCATCGGTTTTTATGACTGTTTTTCCACAGGCTCGCAATCGGATTGCGCCTGGTGGCATTGGCAGTTTGAACGTTTTACTAGGAGTAGTTATGACCCAGGGATCGCTTTGCATGGAAACCGACGCACAGGAGGCTGACTGTAAAAGCCCCACGCGTCTATTTCAAGCGGATGAGAAGGCTGTGGAGCTACGCACAGTTGTCTATGATCCGCAATCGGATGGCTTTGCAGCGCTCCAGACAGAATGGAACGCTCTGCTGCGACGGAGCCGCTATAACACCATCTTCTTAACCTATGAGTGGCAGACAACTTGGTGGGAATGTCTGGGAGAAGGCGATCTGTGGATTGTGGCCTTCCGGCGCGGGGATACGAATGAACTGGTTGGCATTGCGCCGCTCTATTTGGTGACACCCAAGGCAGGGCGCTGGAGCGGCAAACGCAAATTCAACCTGGTCGGCTGTATCGAAGTCAGCGACTATCTGGATCTGCTCGCGGCGAAGGGTTGGGAGAAGGAGGTCTACCGGGCCTTCTATGCGTGGTTATGCAGCAGCGATGCACCGGCATGGGATGTGTTGGATCTGTGTAATCTGCCCGAAGACAGCCTGACCTACCGTGACTTTCCGGCGGTGGTGGATGATTCCACCCATCATGTGGAGATTCGCCAGGAAGATGTAGCGCCTCAATTTGTCCTTCCTTCCCATTACGAAACCTATCTGCAAGAGCAAGTCGAGAAAAAGCAGCGGCACGAAATCCGCCGCAAGCAGCGCCGCGCCGAGCGTGAGACGCAAGTCGATTTCTATTATGTAGGGCCAGAGCATAACCTGGTAGCAGAGATGGACGACTTTGTCGCGCTGCAACAGGCCAGCCGCGCAGACAAGGCCGAGTTTATGACGCCGGAGATGCGCCACTTCTTTGGTGTCATGGCGCAGCGGATGCAGGATGCGGGGTGGCTGCGCCTTTGTTTCCTCAGCCTCGACGGTGTAAAAACAGCGGCACTGCTGGGTTTTGAATACAACCGCCGCTATCTCCTCTACAATTCGGGCTATGACCCCGAAGCGTATCCCCATCTCAGCCCTGGTTGGGTGCTCTTGGCCTATACGATTCAATATGCGACGGCTGTGGGCAACCAGGTCTTTGACTTTATGCAGGGGGACGAGGAGTATAAGTATCGTTTTGGCAGTCGCGATTATGCGGTGATGCGCGTGTTGGTGAGCCGCCACACATAAATGTGAGCAGGCGGGCGAGCAGCGGGCAGAGTTCAAGGAGGGTTTCACCATGAATGGGCAAGAATCCGAGCGACCGAAAAGGGGCAGGCAACCAAGCAGCGCGCAGCAGCCTCCCGAACAGCCCACCGGCGAACAAGGCAGCAACGAGCGCATCAAGGCGGAGCAAGCCGATTATGAACCGGAATATCACCGTCCCGGCCCGCGCCGCCCAGGTGAAGCGCGGGCCAACGCCTTTAATAGCATTGCGTGGATGGTCGAGGGGGCAACGGGATTGGTGGAGGAACTGCGGCACAGCGACTTGGGTCTTTCTGAGGACTTTTGGATCCATGTCTATGCCATGCGCCGCGAGGGCTTATTAGCCGCGCGTGCCGCCATCGACAGCCTCCTTTCCAAGAGCGATCAAGAGAGCCGCGAGGCCGCAGAGCAGGTCAAGCGAGAGGAACGGCGAGGCGACATCGCCATCGAATAGGGCTATTTGTGCATGATCTCTGCCGGCATCTCGGCTGGAACAACCACCGTTTCCTCCTGACGAACATGGACTTGCCCCGGTCGCCCACCTGGAACACGGGTGACAAAGCGGCGGGGCGTCACTGCTACCGGCACAGCGCGATCCCCGCGCCGCTGCGAATAGTAGGCCGCTAGCTGCGCGGCGGCTTGTAGTGTCTCTGGATCGACGGATTGGCCCCCAGAGCGAATCACCACATGCGCGCCGGGAATATCGCGGGCGTGCAGCCATAGGTCGGCAGCGCCAGCTACGTTAAAGGTAATGTGATCGTTCTGGCGCGCATTGCGCCCCACGATGATTTCAACGCCGTTGACGCTGTAAAGCCGCAACAACTCCTGGGCAGGATGGGTGATTTTGCTGCGTCCTGGGCGTTGGGGCAGCAGCCCGGATCCCTGCAATTCGCTGACAACAGTAGCAATTTGGGGCTGGTTTTCGGCCAGGGCAAGGTCGGTTGCCAGTTGGTCGAGAAAAGCCAAATCAGCCTTCAACTGCGCTTGGCGCGCCGGGACAAACTCGGCGGCACGCGCCAGTTTACCCGCCCGCTTGAACTTGCGCTGCGCTTGCTCCACGGGTGAGAGCGCAGGGTCGAGCGTGATACGCAGCGGTTCCCCTTCACCCAGATCGACCTCCAATACCTTTTGGCCTGGGGTCAACTGTGTATGCAACGCCAGCAGCCATTCCGCTTCGGTACGCAGTTTGGCCGCGGCGTTGGCATCAGGCACATCGCCCGCCGAGGCTGCGACCTGCCGTTCCACGCGCCGCCGCGCGCGCGCCAGTTGCGCCGCGGCCTGTTTGCGTAGACCTGCGTAGGAATCCACCTGCCCGCTATCGGCCTCGGTCGCGCCGGACTGGGCTGCAAAATAGGCTTCTATCGCCGCGCTGATGCTCGCGCTGGGTGTATAGCCGGGGCGAAAGTGGATAGGATAGGCGCTGTAGCCGACGACCTTGCCAGACTCCAGCCAGTTTCCCGGTGACCATTCCCCACTTTGCAGCGGCGATTCCAGTTCCTGCAATGCCTGGGCGACCGCAATCACAGGCGCAGCGGCGGCTAGCGCATCAGCATCTCTCATTGCGCGCCAAGCGACCTCGCGCCCCACCGTGGGGCTTGCGCCCGCAATGCCATCGGCGATGGCCCTCCACAGCTTGTCCTCTCTCTGGAGCAGAGCCGCCAATTCCTCATAGTAGCCCTCGCGCCCATCATCCACCGGCGGCAGACGATCCTGCGGTGGAGGTGGGATATAGGGACGACCGGGCATCAGGACGCGCAGGGCGTTCTCACCGGGGCGCACGCGGTTGACACAGTCGAGGATGTTGCCGTTGGCGTTGACCAACAAGATGTTGCTGAGACGGCCCATTGGCTCGATCACCAGCTTGGTGATGCCATAGCCAGGGTGGTCAAAATGGAGGTGAAGGATGCGCTCGGTGGGGTCAGGCTGCACAACAGCATCGAGGATGCTCTCGCGCACATATTTACGCAGCAAGAGCAGCAGCGGCGTCTCCTGCTCCACACCGCGCCGCAGCTTTTGGCCGGTGAGATGTACACGCCCGGCATTGGGTTGTGCGCTGGCAAAGAGATAGCGCCGTTGGCGCTGGGCATAGATCTCCATGCCGACGCTGTGGGCATCGGGCAGCAACACCTGCTGCACACGCCCGCCCGTCAGCGTCTCCGCCAGTTCATGGGCTACACAGGCTAGGGTTAGCGCGTCAAAGTGCATGTGAATTCGTGTTTCAAGCTATGCTACTTCTATATTCTCTATATTGGTGTATATTGGTGGCGATTATCGCACTCAACCAGGGCTGCGTCAATGTGACATGCCTCAAAATGACCCGGTAAAATGAGCCGGTCGCATCCGTCCATTCAAAAGGAAACAACATGAGCGCAATCCGCTCCTCCAAAGACTTGACCAACGATCAATTTGGTTACTCCTGCTATACGTTGGTGGTTCCTGCCGGCGAAGCACTGACCGCGCAAGTGGAGTCCCTGCGAAACCAGATGGGAGTCACCGTGGCATCCATCCCCGCGCATGTCACTGTCAAAGGCACTTTTTACGACATTGACAGCCTGGAGCAAGTCAAGCAACTTGTCGAAGAAATCACCCGCAGCACCGCGCCCTTCTTCATCAGTTTCAGCGAGCGAGCCTTCCACTGGTGGGCCGACGGTGGCGCGCTCACGGTTCCGGCCACACCCCCAATCCAGGCGTTGCACGATACGCTGGTCGCCACGATTTCGCCCCTGGGCAAGCCCGCCTACCGGGATGACCCCTATCTTGTCCACATGACGCTTGTCTATGGTCAGTCGCCCGAACGGCTTCAGCAGGCACAGGCGTTGGTTCAGGAGATGGACTTCGGCCCCGGCTTCATGGCCGAGTCAGTGGACTTGATGGGGCGAGTGGGACAAGCGGTGGGTGGAGAGTGGAGGTTGATCACACGATTTGGGCTGGGTGATTAAGAGGGTCTATTGGCCCTAGCGAGGTGAACGCATATCGATCAGTGATCCTGGATTCATTCCAGTCAGTCGGCGGTATGTGACAAGAGCTTCCTGGTCGGTGAAATTGGCGATGATATCGGCTATTAGTCTAGCTTTCCCATATTGAAATTCTGGTCCAGTCAGTGGCTGCACTTCTGTCTCGAAGCGATCCTGGTAACGCTTAGGAAGTATATAGACCCACTTTGAATTTGGTTCCATGACGTCCCAGTATATCTCAAACAGCTTTTTGATGACTTCTGCCTTGCCATATTGCTGTGTTGCTAAAGCTGGATTGTCGATCACGTAATACCAGATCAATTCCTTTAGTACTTTGACCTCCATCAATAGTTCCGGTGGAATATGCAGAAGTTGAGTACTCGCTAGATCGGGCTTGATGGACGTATTAGTGACATACCGATTGATTATGTTGGATGTTGTATTGCGAAGAAGTCCTCTTTGCTCAACTGTACCCGTAAATGGTTGATTAATCGGCAGTAGCTCAGTAAGTTCTTCAAATGCCTGTTTGAATGCGGCGCGATCTGTCTCATGCTCCTTCTTTTGACGCGGTTGAGCATCCCATCGCTTAAAGATGCCCCCAAGACATGCCTCACGATCTTCTTCTCTTTTGACCAACACGTCTAGCGGTATTAAGCCCGCACAGTAAAAGTCCTCCAAATCATGAACAGAAAAGGCTATATCATCGGCCCAGTCCATTATCTCTGCCTCTATTGTACGTTCAAGGGTTGCTCCACAGGGCATTCTCACCCAATCAAAGCATCCGCTGTCGTCCCGATAGGCTCCCCATTTCTTATGTTTTCGCTCGTCCATTTCCTTCGTATGACGCGGCCACGGATACTTCAAGATAGCATTCAGCGTCGCCCGCGTCAGATTGAGACCTTCTAGATCATCACGGTGAACTTCAAGTCTGGTTACAATTCTAAATGATTGAGCATTCCCTTCGTAGCCGTCAGTTCTACCACCATACTTAACGACCAATTCATCAAGAACTTCTTCACTAATATGCCCGAAAGGTGGATGTCCAAGATCGTGTATAAGCGCGGCGGCCTCTACGACTTCGGGGTCAATTCCACCTAGCTCCTCTGGAGTTGGTTGATTCCCTTTGCATTCTTTACGCAACTTCTCTGCCAGACGACGACCAATTTGTGCAACCTTGAGGGTGTGGGTTAGTCGATTGTGAAATACATGTCCCTCTGAAGGGTCTACTACTTGTGTAACATTCGCAAGGCGGCGGAGCGCAGATGAGTGCAAGACACGGTCTCGGTCTCTTGCGCCATCACTGCGCTGATCTGTTCTTTCCATACCAGAGTTCGGGCGTTCATTCCGCTCTTCCTCGTTCATCACACGGCGCGAAAGTGGCTCTTGGGGAATGTTCGACACGGCATCTACTCCTTGAATCAGGATGTGTGCAGCGATTTGGGTAGCGACTATTTATTTGGAAAGTTGCCAAACCAAACCGACTGGATATACCTCTAGCCAGTCGGAAATTTTAGATGGGGAACCACTATGTTAATAAGCCAGCACAGCTTATCTATGACTAAATCAATCGATAGAAGGTCAGGGGTAGCTAGCTTTCGACCTGTCGCAAATAGGGCATGTATTCATTGATGTCATGTAAGCCGGTCACTCGCAGGCGACGTTCAACTGTAAGTTCGAGAATGCCGCGATCAATTAACCGCCAAATGGCTACTCGAACTTTGTCAGTGCCGTGCTTACTTTTCTTTTGTTGCAGTGCATTGAGTAACGTATCGAACTCTATGCCTTTAGGGAAGGGCAACGCCAGGTTTAGTATTTCCTGTTCCAATTGCCTCTCTAAAGCTGGTCCGTACTCGCCAGACAAACATTGCGGTTTGAGAGCACTCTTCTCATGCATAATGTCAGAAACCCCTTTCTTGACTAGATACGCCAGCTTTCAGCGATAAGACCTTTTCCCAATGAGGCTAAGAACAACTAGTCACCGAGAAGTTGCAGCAGCATTGATTATAATATTGCGGGACGCCGTTGAGGGGTACTGTAATTACAGGCCTAAAGTAAAAAGGATATACCTAAATATCTATCCTGTAAAACAGGATTAACCTAGCGACTATAAGTCAACGACCTTCCTTCTTGCAAGCCAAGTCGATGCCCTTAGGTAGTACTAGCAGCATAGCATGTGTCACATGGCCTGTCAACACACTGCTTCCAGATCACAGGCTTCTCAAAAGATCATTCTGAGCGCAGCGAAGAATCTCCCTGCCAACATCCCCAGAGAGACCCTTCACTGCGTTGGGCTTCGGAGCCCTCTGGGCACCACTACGTGAGCAGGGTGACATAGCTTAAAGTATTCGTAAATTGCAACTTTTGAGAAGTCCTGCCCAAATCAGTTCTGGCTTGGTGTCTTTGCGGTGATCTGCTCGTAGGCGGCGCGCATAAGGTGTTTAGCGGCGACTTCGCGGAAGCGGTCGTCGTTCATGAGGCGCATGAAAATTTCTTCGTTGTCGTCGATGCGCTCGATGAAGAGGTTCTCCAGTTGTTTGTTGAAGATCGGCTCGAAGTTCTCCATTGTGTTGGCTTCGGCGGCCTGGCTTAGCAGCTCGTTGGCGACTTTGCCGGTGGCGGTCTTATAGGTCAGTTCCAACGCTTCAGAGCCGAACCATTGGACGCTGACAACCGTGACCAGGGAGTCGGGAAGGACGCCGCGTATGGCGGCGTTGGGTTGGAGGTCGTCAAGTTTCATCAAGTGGCAGATCCTACGGTTCGATGGTGGACTGTCTAGAGAATCGGCGAAGTTGTATCCATGTTCGAGCTAACCACGTTCCAGCCGTTGTATGCACGCGCCAAAGGGAGCAGTATGTGTCGGTCAAATATCTGAACAGGTGGACACGGGCTTGCGTGCGAATTCGCGGCAGTACGACGTGGTTGATCTGGGGCTGAACGAGCAGCAAGGGCTAATACATGGTAGATACTGATTGTGCCAGTGATTAGGCTAGGTCGCAAACTATGCATCGCTACATTGGTGCCGGCTTTAACACTTTCAGCGTGAGACACGCTACGTAAAGAGGCCGCTCCTTGACAGAGCGGCCTCTTTACGTAGCGTGTCTCGGTTACTAGAACTCCTCGTCCCCTTCGGGGCGACGGACAGGCGATGGCGCTTAGTGAGTGTGGGCGGAGGGGGCAGCGTCTGGGACTGTCCCTTCAGCATGCATAGCCTCGCCCAGTGCCGCATTGTACAACTCATACACGTACGTCTCGAAGATCAACTCGGCCTCCACGACTTCACGCTGGGCAGCGACGGTTTGCTCCTCTGCTGCATGCACTCGTGCCGTCTCGATCGCGCTGAACTTGGCCGCCGTCCCCTTGCGCACAGCCTCCGTCAGCAGGAGACTGACTTTAGCCAACTCGCCGCTCTCCACTGCCGCCTCGGCGCTCGTCAGGGCTGGACCGTGGTCGGCGGCCTCTTTCAGACCAGTATACGGAGCCTCCTCTCCCAGGCGGTGAAGGCGGACTGCCGTCTCGAAGAAGAAGCGGTCAGCCAGTTCCTGTGCCTCTGCCCCCAGGGCGCGCACTTCCAGCGTATGTTTGAAGGCGGCAGTCAGTTCTGCCTCGGCATCGGGCTGCACATAGGGCAGGATCAGCGTCACATCGCCTTCGTCTAGCGCCATGCCGGCAGCCTCCACCACCGGCCCGTTGATGGAATCGCAGTGCGCCTGGGCGGGCGCGGCGTCCAGAAGTCCAATCACAGCGATCATGAGGGCCACGGCTACCATCCCCAACTTGGTCATCCAACTATTCTTCTGCATTTGCGGTTTCACGGTCATTCTCCTTTTATCTCCGCAGGCTGATTAATGTACTGCGTCACTACCATACGCCCGACCGCGGTGCTTGAAAATGATCCAAATCAATTAAGTGCCCCAAAAAGAAAGGTGGCAAGGCCCAACCATAAAACCTGGGATTGAAAGAGTTCCAGCGCCATCGCCAATGGGATAAACCCCGCGCCAATCAAAATAGCGACCTCCTACTGTAACAGCCGGTAACTGCTACATATAGTGGTCGCTACGCTTATCCTGTGCTATATACCGTACCGAAGCGCCCCCACCAGGACTCGAACCTGGGCACATGGTTTAGGACACCACTGCTCTATCCTCTGAGCTATGGGGGCACAATTGCGGTAGGGCTACCGCTGGAAGGATACCACAGTTGTGGAGAAATTCCGAATGGGAAAAACAGCGCAAGGCAATAAGGAGAGCCAACACAAAACCCAGGCAAAGCAGGGGGCCATGCTTTGCATTCATCCAGTACGAGTGAGCAGCCCGCGAGGCAAGGCCGCTCCACCTGCGTTGCGCGACGCCAGGGGGTGGGCTTAGTTTATTTTTGCTTCCTGAGCCATTCGCAGATCGTTGACGATCCGGTCATGCTTCAGCCCCATCGTCGTGAGCGCGTTGCGGATCACCCCCTCAATTCGATCCTTTTCTTGCGACTTCTGCACAACGCCGCTGACCGTGATCACGCCATGCTTGCTGGCTACTACCAGCGCGCCAGGATCGCTGATCATGGGATCATGCGTAATGGCGGTTGTCGCCTGGGAAACAATTTGCGTGTCGTTATACCTGGATTTGGAGCCGAACAGGCCCGAAAAGAAACTCATACAATGGCCTCCCTTTCGCAAAATCTAGCTCTATCGAACACAGCAACTCTTTTATAATCCAACTGTGCTTGATTATCAACCACCTAGACGTACGAGAAATAGATGCGAAAGTGTTAGGTAGGGTAATCGTACGGGGATTGACCGTTTTTTACGCTCAAGGGGGCATCACAATGGCGGGTACAATGAAGAGTACAATGAGAGCGTCAGTGACAACTGCAGCGGTACGCCAATCCGACATTCAAGCCGCCATCCGGCAGTTCGATCTTGCGGGGCAGCCGGTCTGTGTGCATTCTTCTCTACATTCGTTTGGGCATGTCACAGGTGGGGCAGAGGCTGTTGTGCGGGCCTTTCTTGAAGAAGGATGCACGTTGGTCGTGCCCACCTATTCCTACAGCTTTGCCGTGTTCCCTCCGCCAGCCCTACAGGTACAGCGCAACGGGTGGGACTATGATCGATATACCGGCTCGAACAGCGGCAGCAATCAGATCTACACACCCACCACCCAGACAATTGACGAGGAGATGGGCGCAATCCCCGCAGCGGTGCTGAACATTCCGCAGCGCAGCCGCGGGGATCACCCCCTCAATTCGTTTAGTGCCGTGGGGCAGCGCGCCGGCGCGCTGATCGCCGGGCAAAGCGCACTGAATGTCTATGCGCCTTTGCAGGCGTTGGTCGAGGCAGCGGGCTCTGTGCTGCTCATGGGCGTGGGCCTGGATAAGATGACGCTGTTGCATCTTGCAGAGCAGGAAGCGGGCCGTATACCCTTCCGGCGCTGGGCCAATGACCGGCAAGGTCAGCCGCAAATGGTCGAAGCCGGTAGCTGCTCCGATGGCTTTGAGCATTTTGCCCCTACCTTGCACCCCTGGCGGCGCGAGGCAAGGGTAGGAGAAAGTCAGTGGCAGATCTTTCCCGCGCAACAGGCTCTCGAAGCCGCCGCGGCGGCAATTCGGGCCAATCCGAGCATCACCCACTGTAGCAGGGTCGATTGTGAACGCTGCCGTGATGCGCTGCTCGGTGGCCCCATTTTGACCTAATGTGCCATCGCACCTGTGCCACCTGTGCAATGGCAGTGCCTCATTCGTTGATCAGCCGCGTGCAGGCTCGGCTGCCTCGGCGCGGGCTTTGGCGGATAGCGCGGGGAGGTGGCTTTCATGCGCCATCACCTGCGCCAAGTGCGCCATGCGCTGGGGTGAAGCTGTGCTGCGCATCACATCGGAGTGCATCTGGTCGAGCCAGAAACGCGCATGCGAAGCGACGTAACGCTCCAGGTCTTCAACCTCGGCCCCATTCGTGGCGCGGGCAGAGCAGTTGAGCGTGAACATGCGCCGGCGCGAACTGCCGCCAAACGAGGCATGCATCAAGTTGTGGTTAAAGGCAACCACATCACCAGGGTTGGACTCCAGCGCGACGGCAGGCACTTGGTTCTGTGCCATACCCCAAAGTTCCTCAGCGTTGCGGGCCTTGCGCGCATCCCAATCCTTGATCTCTACCTTGTGAGTGCCGGGGATCACGCGCAAACAGCCGGTGGTGCTGGTAACAGGGTCGAGATAGAGGGCCACCTTTAGGAACTTACCGACATCGTGCCAGCCGTCGCTGTGCCAGGCAGTATCACCCGTGTAGTAATTGCCGTCTCCGCCCACATAGTTAAAATCATCACCCAGCAGCCCGGCAATGAGCCCGCTCACCTTAGGATGATCCAGCAGTGTGCAGAGCTTCTCACGCTGGTCAATGAAGGGCACCACAGTTGAACGTTTGCTGCCATCGTGGACAACGCCGCGGTTTTGGAAAACCGCTTCAAACTCGTCTGTGATCCAGCCGATCTCCTCGCTTAATAGCCCCGGTAGGAGCAAATAGCCAAAGGTTTCAAAACAATCACGCTGTTGACGGCTAAGTTGCATGATCCCCCTTCTTCCTCTCTATTTTTCTCTATTCTTCTCTATTCTTCTGTAGGTACTGTGTAGTATAGTCGTGTCGATCATGGCTGACAAACAGCCTGCCTTTTTATTTGCCGGGACGTGACATTTTTCACGTTTCAGCGGTTCCTGACCCGCGTATCCTACAAAAGTGCTAAGTCGTATACTTGACGTATAGACCGGCTTCAATACAATGACCTTCAGTATCCCCCGATTCCTGTTAGCTGCCCCACGACTCAGTGCCGCATTGGCGCTTTTCGACCGCGGGCTAGGTTATGAGAATTCGACGATAAATCTTCGCTGCTTTTGGGACAATCACAACACGCAACCCGTCCCGCGTCAACCCATACACATACCGGCTCTGCTTTGGACAGCACTCTGCACGCTTCTCCTAGGGGCGGGTGTTGCGCGTGCAATGGATCGCGCCGGTGAGCCGTCAGCCGGCACAGAGGGGGCCATCTATCTCCCCCTGGTCAGCCAACCACCGAGCGCGTCCCCTGCCTACGCAGCGTGGTCCAGCCCCATCGCCATCAACCCTGTGGACAACTCGGTTTGGGTCGTAAATCCCGATGCAGGAACGATCTCTGTAATGAGCGACTCCGCGGCTGGCGGGGACTCCTTCCAGAAGCAGGGTGAATTTGAGATTGGCGGGGAGCCCTGGTCAATCGCCATCGCGCACGACGGTGGATCGATCTTTGTCGCTGACCGGGCGCAAGGCCGCGTGCTTGTGCTGGATGCTGCGTCGTCCACGGTCGTAGGCTCCCTCGTTGTTGGCAGTGAGCCAGGTGGCGTGGTGTTGAGCGCAGATGGGAACCATCTCTTTGTGTCGCTGATGGCGGAAGCTGCTGTCGTGGCGGTGGACACGGCCTCACTCCAGATCGTGGAGAGAATCGATGTAAGCGCTACCCCCTATGCGCTGGCGATTACCGCGGCGACTGCTCAAGGCGATGACGAGCGGCTGCTGGTCACTCACCTCTTTGGGTTTCCGATCCCGGACACGATTGAGGCGGAAAACGACAGCCGGCAAGGGCGCGTGACCCTCATTGATACGGCTTTGCTGCAAGTAGTGGGCGAACTGATCGTGCCGCCAAATGAGCATGGTCTGCCCAGTTTGATGGCTTCGATTGCAGTTCAGGGTGGGCGTGCCTGGCTGCCCCATGTACGTGCTTCGCCTGCCCTGCCCAATGGCATGACCACGACGACCTTTGCCGCGGTCGCTACGCTCGATCTCGCGCGCAAGGCAGAATTGCCCAGCACCGCGCTCCATCTGAATGACCAGCAGGTCTTTGGCAGCCCGGTCAACAACCCCGCAGCCGCCGCGCCCTCACCGGATGGACGTATGCTCTATCTGGTGCATGGCGGCAGCGATCAACTGGAGGTTGTGAATATTTCCACACCCGACCAGCCGCGCCTGGTCAAATTCCTGGCGACGGGCAAAAACCCGCGCGGCATTGTCCTCTCGGCGGATGGCAAACATGCCTATGTGATGAATTATCTTTCGCGCACAGTCAGCCTCTATGACATGGAGCAGTTGGCGCTGCTTGCGGAGATCGAAGTCACAGCCGAAACCCTGCCGTCTGACGTGCTGGCAGGCAAGATTCTTTTTCACAATGCGACAAACCCACGCCTCTCGCGTGGGGGGTGGACATCCTGTGCGTCCTGCCATTTTGACGGCTGGCCCGACGGCATTACCTGGCTCTTCCCGGATGGGCCGCGCCAATCTCCCATGTTCTGGAATGCAGCGGATACGCTGCCCTGGCACTGGTCGGCTACCCTGGATGAAGCCCAGGATGTCGAGGAGACGATCCACGAGATCCAAAGTGGTCTGGGGCTCATCCCTGGCGAGGGGCCAACGCTGCTTGGCGCGCCCCTGGCAGGGCGCAATGCGGACTTGGACGCGCTGTCGGCGTTTTTGTTGCGCGGGATGCGTCCGGTTCATATCGTCGCCCCAGCCGACAACACGACAGACAACAGAGTAGATCTCGCTGCCGGACGCGCCCTTTTTACGGCGCAAAGCTGTAACAGTTGCCACGGCGGATCGGCATGGACGATCAGCGCGCTTCCTGGCGAACCTGGCACGCTCGACCCCGACGGTGACGGCATGATCAACTCGGTTCTGCGCGACGTGGGTACCTATGGCGAACGCGATGTTCGCGGGAAAGGAGGTTTCGATGTCCCCTCACTCTTAGGTGTTGGGCTCACAGCACCTTATTTTCATGATGGCTCGGCCCTCACCCTGGAAGATCTCCTGCGCTCAGGCCATCCTCTTTTGCAGACGGAACGGCCTCCTCTCAGCAATGCAGAACTTGCAGACCTGGTCGCTTTTCTTCGTTCGATCGGGCCTGACACCCTCCCAATCGCAATTCAACCAATTCCGACAGATTAGACTCATCCTATCCCCACCGGAGTCAGAAGAATGAACAACAGTATGCGTATGGTTTCACGATCCGTTTCACGATGGATATCAGCTTTTCTGGTCATGGCGTTTGCCATCCAGCCGATTCTCTTTGCCCTGCCTGCACAGGCAGCAGTACCCTCCAATCTCCGGCAGGAGGGCGATGGCGTTTACGTTCCTTTTCTCGGCGCTGGGCAAAGTGCGGATATCCGCATCAACAGTCCAAGAGCAGGCAGCATTGTCGCGGGCAGCTTCGTGCTTTCCGCCCAACCTCTCTACAGCGGTGGAGTCGGTTCGGTTAATTTCTTTGCCAACGATGTGGCGTTGGGCACAGATAACACGCCTGCCGATGGTTTCACCCTGCTCCTGGACAGCAGCCAACTGCCCGCGGGCAACGTCAAGTTGAGCGCGGTGGCGCGCGGCACACGCCAGGGCTACGCCGAGATCACCGTGACGAATGTGCCCAACCCGGCGCAAGAAACAACCGCAAATGCCAGTGGCGCGGCTGTGGCGGCGACGGACATTGGCAGTGTCATCATGGTGCCACCCGGTGGGCTGCCCCAAGGGGCCACGATGAAAGTGACCGAGAAGAGCCAGGATGAGGTCACAAGTGAGTTCAACATTGAATGGGAAAATATGGGCGTGACCTTCCTGGGCGCACAAGATGTCGAAACCAGCACGCCCATGCAGAAGCCGCCGGCAGTCTCCTCCGCAGGTTTTGCGCCGCGTGTGCAGGAAGGCCAGGCTGTCGTCAACTACAACCTGCTGCCAGATGCTAATGGCGACGGTGTTGGTGAGATCGTCGTCGTCAATACGGCCAGTATTGTTGGCAACAATGTAGTCTCCGACCCGCTGCCGGAGGTGACCGTTGGCGATATCTTTATCTCGTCGAATGGTCAACAGGGAATGGCGCAATCTGCTCAGGCCGGGCTGCATGGCGCACCGGGCGCGATTATCGAGATGGATGTAACAGGTTTCAATCTCTATTCGACGCTTGGCAATGTTGCCCGCTTTAAATCCGGGGTGGATGGCAAAGAATACGAGTTTGCGGGGATTATCACGCAGAACCCGGACGACCCGGCGCGGCAGGTCTTCTCCGTACAGATTCCACCGCTGGCAGCGGGCGCGGCAACGATGACACTGGTCAATCTCTCCACGATGGACAGTTCGGCACCGATTGCCATCACAGTTGATGCAGGCCCCACGTTGGATCGCCCGGCAACAGAGATCATCGATGAGTATTTCGTCGCGGCCACTGCATTTACACAGGCCTTCCTGCAAAATGCCCCCGCCAAC
Organism: Caldilineaceae bacterium; assembly: GCA_020846635.1. Classification (GTDB taxonomy): domain Bacteria; phylum Chloroflexota; class Anaerolineae; order Caldilineales; family Caldilineaceae; genus QEUY01. Next base: position 327,730 of record JADLDO010000028.1, on the reverse strand, counting down.
GTGGACAGGAATAAGGTTCTCGCACCGTTCATTTCTGGGCGCGAGAAGTTCCAGGAGATGGCAGGAGATAGCTCTCCAGAGACACAACTCTACCTTACACAAGTCGCGCAGATGATCATTACCTCCGGCGCGCTGAGCCTTGAAAACGGCCTGCCTGCTGCAACAACAGCCGCGATTGAGCTTTTCGGACGCTGTTTTGATCCCAGAGATGATGGCATGTTTGGGGGTCGCCGCGGCTTCAAAAACACCACACTGATTATGATCACCATCGTCGGCGTGGCTACGGTGCTTACGGGAGGCACAGCAGCAGTCATCTTAGGGATCGGCGGCGTTCTGGCCGGCGGCCTGCGCGAGTTCCTCGACACCAACACGCCCGACTGCCCGCCACCCCCTCCCTGTCCGCCCGGTGGCGGTGGCAGTGGTATGCCTGGCATGGGTTCTGCACCCCCTCCCGGCGGTAATCTCTGCGGAGGCGGCGGTGGTGGTGGAGGTGGTGGTGGTGGAGGTGGCGGCGGTGGTAATCCTCTCGCTTCCACGGCTGCGACATCGAGCTTCTTTACACAAGAACCAGGGCGAACCAAAATCTTTGTCATCTCTGATGGCGATCGCCTTCCGTTCACCGGCAGTTCGGATCGAGGCGGCTATTTCTTCCTGCCCCTCGTCCCCCAGGATAAGCCCTTTACAGCCACTGCCATTGATACGCTCACAGGGCAGGTTCGCACCTACAGCGGCATCGGCCCGAAACTCGGCCAGTCGCTCGTAATCTGGTTTGACTTTTTCAGTGATGAAAACGAGGCCATCGAGAACAATTGGACCGGCTCAGGAGATGGCACAAGCTGGGAAGACTCGGCAAATTGGTCGTTGGGCGTGGTTCCAGGCCCGACCCATAAGGCGGTGCTCAACATTCCGGCAAACCCAACGATTACAATCAACTCAAATGTCATTGTCAACAGCATCGAGAGTGCAGAGGCATTGACGATGGTGGGGGGGTCGGTTGATCTGCTGGCTGCATCGACGATGAGCGGCAAATTGACCATTCAAGGGAGCGCGAACGACCTGACGCTCTACAATTCGCTGACACTTAACGGGCCGCTGGAGTGGGCAGGGGGAGAAATCAGGAGTAATGACAGTCGTACCGGGAAACTGATCCTGAAGGGTACGACGACTGTCACAGGGGCCGGCACCAAGTACATTCGCGGCGGTGTGACGATCGATAACCAGGGAACTTTCACGCTAGGTGGTACGAGCGCCATCTATGGCGGTGACGCTTCCACCTTCAACAACAGCGGTACTTTCGAATTTACCACCGCGGCCAGCTATCACGGCCATGCCTATTCCGGCGACTCAGTCTTTAACAACAGCGGCACTATCCGCAAGGTCGGCGCTGAGACTGCCATTCTGGAGACGACGCTGAATAATAGCGCCACAGGCAAGATTGACGTACAAGGCGGTATTCTCGAACTGGAGGAAGGCGGCACAAGTCAGGGCGGTTCCTTCACTGTGGCGAGTGGCGCATCCCTCGACTTCACCACACAGACCTTCACGATGACCGGTACCTATGTTGGGACGGGTGCGGGGCAGGTACGCATCAATGGCGCGACCTTAGCCGTCGCGTCCGGCAGCACTGCTACGCTCAACTTCACGGGTGGGAAGCTGGCCTTCCTCAGCGGTACGCTTCTTGGCCCAGGCACATTCACGCTGCAAGGCCCCGTCGTTGTCGAAGGAAGCGGCACCAAGTATATCCGCGGCGGTGTAACGATCAACAATCAGGGCAGTTTCACGCTGGGTGGTACCAGCGACATCTTTGGCGGTGACGCTTCCACCTTCAACAACAGCGGCACCTTTGAACTGACGACCGCGGCCAGCTATCACGGTCACGCCTATTCGGGAGCTACCGTCTTCAACAACAGCGGCACTGTCCGCAAAGTTGGAACTGAAGTCGCAATCCTCGAGACCACGCTGAACAACAGCGCAACAGGCAAGATCGAGGTGAAAGCAGGCACGTTGGAACTGGAAGAAGGTGGAACGAGCCAGGGTGGTTCATTCACTGTGGATAGTGGTGCGTTCCTTGACTTCACCTCAGAAACCTTCACCCTGGCTGGAAGTTACACAGGCGCGGGTGCGGGGCAGGTACGCATCAATGGCGCGACCTTAGCCGTCGCGTCCGGTAGCACTGCTACGCTCAACTTCACGGGTGGGAAGTTGGCCTTCCTCAGCGGTACGCTTCTTGGCCCAGGCACGTTTACGCTGCAAGGCCCTGTTGTTGTCGAAGGAAGCGGCAGCAAGTACATCCGTGGTGGCGTGATCATCAACAACCAGGGTAGCTTCACGCTGGGTGGTACGAGTGCTATCTATGGTGGTGACGCTTCCACCTTTAACAACAGTGGTACCTTCGAATTCACTACCGCGGCCAGCTACCACGGTCACGCCTATTCGGGGGCTACGGTCTTCAATAACAATGGCACCATCCGCAAGGTTGGCGCTGAGACTGCCATTCTGGAGACGACGCTGAACAACAGCGCCACAGGCAAGATTGACGTACAAGGCGGTATTCTCGAACTGGAGGAAGGCGGCATAAGTCAGGGTGGCACCTTCACCGTGGGGAGTGGCGCATCCCTCGACTTCACCACAGAAACCTTCACCCTGACTGGCACCTATGTTGGGACGGGCGCGGGGCAGGTACGCATCAATGGCGCGACCTTAGCCGTCGCGTCCGGCAGCACTGCTACCCTCAACTTCACGGGTGGGAAGCTGGCCTTCCTCAGCGGTACACTTCTTGGCCCAGGCACATTCACGCTGCAAGGGCCAATTGTCGCCAGCGAAAGCGGCACCAAGGTCATTCGCGGTGGTGTAACCATCAACAATCAGGGCAGTTTCACGCTGGGTGGCACAAGCGACATCTATGGCGGTGACGCTTCCACCTTCAACAACAGCGGCACCTTTGAATTTGCTTCCAATGCCAGTTATAAGGGCTATTCCTATGGGGAAGGGACGGACTTCGATAACACCGGGGCTGTCACCAACTCAGGAGCCGGAACACCTGAACTGGAAGCATGTTACACGGGCAATCCCCTCCCCCCAGGGATCGTGCTCGACAACAGATGTCCGTAGGAAGTAGATAGCAGCAAGGCGGGCTATGGATGGCCCGACAACTGTAGAATGGAGTGAGAAGGGCGGTAGCGTCGCGAGATGCTACTGCCCTTCTGTTTCTAGTCCCCCCTTGTGGGAATCGGAATGACAGGGTGCGGGCTATCTGCGTATGCAGCCACTTGTGTTACCGTATGGGGATGACAAAATATACTTGCCAGTAACCCTCCCGCGCCCAAAGGGCTCCCCAGCTTCCGGGAGGGTAATCGCGATAGCCGAATGATTTAGTTTGCGGTCTATGAAACCTTGAAAGAGGACATATAGAGCAGAGCCTATGAATTTTATGAAACTATTGGTGTATGCATTGAGCGCACTGTTGGTCTGCGCTTGCGGATCGAGAGCCGTCGAGCCAACGCCAACAGTCCTGCCCGCGACCGCAGTCCCCGCGCCCACTGCCGAACAACCCACGCAGACAGCAGCGCAAGCCCCGGACGCCACGCCGACGCTGCCAGCCGCATCACCCGACAGCGACGCGCAGATCGAAGAACTCCTCGCGCAGATGACCCTTGAGGAAAAACTGGGGCAACTCTTTATGGTCTTTTTTGAAGGTACGGAGTTTTCCCCAGCGTTGGAGCGCACGATCCGGGAGCTGCATGTCGGCGGCATCCTCATCTTTCACATCAACGTTGGCCCTGTGGAAGAACTGGCTGCGGTCATTGCCGCGGCCCAGGGCACTGCCGCGACCTCCGGCGCGCAGATCCCCCTCTTTGTGGCTGTTGACCACGAAGGCGGGCTTATTGACCGTTTTGGCGGGCGGCTGACGACCTTTCCCGGCCCAATGGCAATTGCCGCGAGCGGCTCTGTGGAGAATGCGCGTGCGGTCGCCGAGGCAATGAGCGCGGAATTGCGGGCGCTGGGCATCAACATGAACCTAGCGCCGGTGGTGGATGTCAACAATAACCCCAACAACCCGGTAATCGGTGTGCGCGCCTTTGGCTCAACGCCGGAGATTGTCACCACCTTTGGCCTTGCCATGATCGAAGGTTTTCAGCGTGGCAACATGATGACAACCGCCAAGCACTTTCCGGGGCATGGCGACACCGCCATCGACTCGCACAGCGACCTCCCGGTGATTGACAAGGATCTAGCCCAACTTGAGGCGCTGGAATTGGTGCCCTTTGCCGCAGCGATTGAGGCGGGGACCGATGCGATCATGACAGCCCATGTTGCGGTTCCACCGCTCACAGGCGACCCTGAGCTGCCGGCTACCTTTTCACATGCCATCCTTACGGAGTTGCTGCGCGACAAGATGGGGTTTGAGGGGCTGATTTCTGCCGATTCGTTGGGGATGGCGGCGCTGGATCAACGCTATGGCATTACGCAGACCTCTGCCCTCGCCATCGACGGTGGGGTAGATTTGCTGATGTTTGGCAATGATCCAGGCCACACGCCCATTGAACAGGCCCAGGTTTTTGAATATTTGCTGGCGCGCGTTAAGGCGGGCGAGCTGACCGAGGCACGTCTTGACGAATCGGTGCGGCGCATCTTGCAGGCCAAAGCGCGCCATGGGCTGCTGCATCCAAACCCGGTGCTGGCGAACGCGCCCACTGTCGATATGCTACAGCGCGCAATTCTCACACCTGAACATCTGGCGCTGTCCGAGCGGGTCAGCGAGCAAGCGGTGACGCTGGTCAAGAATGACGCGCAGCTCTTACCTTTGCGTCCCGAGCAGAGCGTAGCCTTGATCCATCCTGACTTTGAAACTGAATTGCCGCTGGTTCTCGGCGAACAGACGGAGAACTTGACCGCTCTCCCCATCACGGTTGATCCCGATGCGGAGGAACGCGGGCGCATCGCTGCGCTGGCAGCAAGCGCCGATGTGATCCTGCTTGCGACCTACAACGCCAATTTCCATGCAGGGCAAGTCGCCTTAGTCGAGGAATTGCAGGGAAAGCCGCTCGTCGTCCTGGCGCTCACAAGTCCCTATGACCTGCTGGCTTTTCCCCAACAACCAACCTATCTCGTCACCTACAACAACAGCCTGCCCCTATTGCGTGCGGCGGCGAAGCTGATCTATGGGCAGATCCAACCTGCGGGTACGCTGCCCGTTGAACTGCCGCCCCTCTTTCCCGTTGGTTCTGGAATAGGCGGCTACTGACGCCAATAAAAAAACGCCCCACTCAAATGATGAGTGGGGCGTTCAGAGTCTGCTTTCAGCCTGTGTGTACTTAGTCACTGGCGACGGGAGCAGGGGTGCTTTTGGGCGCTGGGGTCGATTCGCCTGTACCATTGCTCTTGGTTGCTGTGGCGGTTTCTGTTGCACCGTCGCTCTTGCTCTCGGTCGTACTCGCCGGCTTGGTTTCGGTCGTGCTTTCACCACCGTTCGCCGCGCTTTTGGTACTGCCTTTTTTGTCGTTAGACTTTTTGCTGTCGGTAATATACCAGCCGCTCCCCTTAAAATGGATCGCCGGACGGCCCATCCGTCGTACAACCTGGGTGCTGTGGCAACTTACGCAAGCCGGCACACTGCTATCGGAAAACGATTGAATCTGCTCAAACTCAGTTCCACAAGCCTCGCAGACAAACTCATAAATTGGCACTCCAACACTCTCCTTGCTTCAACAAACCGGACTCAACCCGAACAATAACAAAAAAAGGAGGCTCAAACTCGCTTGGCCTCGCTTGCACAAGGATCGATAGACGGGCTATACTGTAAAAATCCCCGCCCAAATAAATCTAGCGCAGCGATCGCTGCGCATCCATCAGTATACTCGTGTAACCTATACTTGTCGAATTTTATGAAATATAAATTTATGACCGAGCCTTTGCTGGCCGGCATCTATGAACCCGAAGGCATCTACTTAAGCACTCCCTTTGATGGAGCCTGTCCGATCCAACAATTTTGGGGACAGAACCCGGATCATTACGCCCAATACAAATACAATGGCGTCCCCCTCAAAGGACATATCGGCATTGACTTTGGCATGACACCGGGAACGCATCTCTTTGCCGTGGACAATGGGCGTGTCATGGAAATCAGCTTCGAGACAGGCGGCTTCGAGCGCTATATCAAGTTAGAGCATCGCTGGGGCGAAAGCTTCTATGCACATATTGGGGAGATCGCTGTCGAAGCAGGGCAGTTGGTCAAGCGCAATGAGTACATTGCCCGGTCGGGGCGGCCCAGCAGTGGATTGCCCCCCCACCTTCATTTCGGTGTGCGTGTCTTGCCCTATAACCGCTTTGACGGTTGGGGCGGCTTCAGCGATCCACTTCCCTTCCTCAATCCCAGTAACATTTTGCTGCCCGACCCGAATCAAGAGGACGACGAGGAAGAACTCTCATTTGCTCCACACCCGATGGCTGTCGAACGGCTGGGCTTGCGGCGTCCCTAGCAAGCCCGCCCACCGGATTGGCCGTACACTGCCCTACCATCGCACCATCACCCCGCCATTTGGCCTCGCATAATGCCCTTTTCCATGTTTGCATCCCATATAGCAACCTCCATTGCAAAAGTGGCTTGATAAGGCACTTGATGCAGAAAATTTGGCAATTGACAGGGTTGACAAAGGAGTGACAGGTTTCATATAGTCTATCTGTTTTGCACAGTTTTACACAGGCTTTGGTTTTCATTGGTAATTGATAATAACTTATTATCCTTCATAACAGTATCAATATATATAATTATAAAATAGTCTTCTTAGTAAGGGGTGGGGAAAGTGGGGATAAGCAGGGGCAAAACCCATTATCCTTTTGTCTAGGGCAAGTAAGCATACTAGATAGCCAGATTTGTATGCTCTGCCCTACTATATGTATGCGGGAGTTTGGGATAAGCTGCTGCTGCATCTGGGGATAGTTCTGCGGAGAAGTCGCGATACAATAGGATAACTTTTCGCGGGGAAAGTTTTGAATACTACATCTAGGGGTGATTGGGCACAGGGACGCGAGCCTGGGGATTCATGGGATAAGTTGGGGAATAATTTATCATCAACTTTCCCCAATGATTCCCCACAATTTCTCCCGGTTTCCCAAACTTATCCCCAGAGTTCTCCAGGGGGTTTTCCTATCAAATGCGGAGTTATCCCCGCACTTATCCCCGCCCCTCAGTTCACGTGTGTTGGATTGTGTTGTATACTCAATACTCTTGTTGCGTAGATCATATGTAATCATATGTAAATAGTGCGTAGATAGTATTCACCTCGGGCTGTATGCATGCCGTCATGGCTTCGGAATCATCCACGAGGGATATGCCCATGTAGGAGGATAGTGTGAGCGAAACCATCCGTGTATTGATTGCTGATGACCATACTGTTGTGCGTGGGGGCCTTGTTGCCCTGCTGGAAGATGTAGAGGGCATTGAGGTCGTTGCAGAGGCTGCCGATGGGCAAGAGGCCATTCTCAAAACGCGTCTAGTCAGGCCCGACGTGATCCTCATGGATTTGGCAATGCCGCGCAAGACCGGCATTGAAGCGATCGAAGAAATTAAACACGAAAACCCCAACGCGCGCATTGTCGTTCTGACCAGTTATTCGGACGATGATAAAGTCTTTGCTGCGATTAAGGCAGGCGCACTGGGTTATCTACTCAAAGAGACATCGACACAAGATCTCCTCCAAGCCATTCGCGACGTTTATCATGGTGAGTCTTCCCTTCATCCCGCCATCGCCCGCAAGCTGATCCGCGAGCTCAATCGCCCCACGACTCTTCCACCCTCTGACGAACCATTGACCGAGCGCGAAGCCGAGGTATTGATTCTTGTCGCGCGTGGATTGTCGAACCAAGACATCGCCGACAGCCTGGTGATCAGCGAACGTACCGTCCGCACTCATGTCAGTAATATCTTAAGCAAGCTTCAACTGGCGAACCGTACCCAAGCCGCCCTCTATGCGTTAAAAGAGGGTCTAACTTCACTCGACGAATCCCAGTAAACTTGGGTAAGCCCCTCCTGGCGCGCGAGTCTCATGTGGAACGCCGCAAGAGTCTGGGGATAGTGAGCAGTGGGTTTGCTGCAATTGACGTGCGCAATGGCTGGAAACGTGCGTCATTTGGCCGATTAGCTGTTTTTGCACCTATGCTATCCTTAGGCAAGTCGATTACGTATAACGATTAGACAGCACGTACGAGCCAGCGAGCAGACGGCGGCACAAGGCAGCCCAGGGTTTGCCTCTGTCGTTTGTCACTTTGGTTTACCATTTTATTTATCACTTTGGTTTATCTCTGTGGCAATAGGTGCGTCACCGTTTGATGCGGTACTCTAGTGAGGAAATCACGTGATGAAGCGTTCGTCAGGTAACGGTTCGCAAGCAAGCGATGACCGATATGCAGTAGATAACCCAATAGCGCGCGGTAAAGTTCATGTATTGGTCGTTGATGATGAGAAAATGATCCGTAGCCTGCTCAAGATGTCGCTGCAGCGCATGGGCTATGAAGTCACGACTGCCGACGATGGTGCCGAGGCGCTTGATCTTTTTCAGGCCAACTCGTTTGATCTGATCTTGCTTGATATTCTCATGCCCAACGTGGATGGCTTCACTGTCTGTTCCGAAATTCGACGCGTCTCAGATGTGCCGATCATTATGCTGACAGCGCTCAACCGGCCCGATGACATTGTGCGCGGCCTGGAGTTGGGTGCGGATAATTACATTACAAAGCCCTTCACCTTCAAGGAGGTGGAAGCTCGCATCCGGGCAATTTTGCGGCGCACGACCAACAAGATCGAGGCTGAGCCTGTGCAGGTCTTGGAACATGGCGATGTGCGTCTGGATGGTGGTATGCGTGCGGCTACCGTGGCAGGGAGCCTGGTAGAGCTGACGCGTACCGAGTATCAGCTTCTCCACTATCTGATGTCCCATGTCGATTTGCCCGTGAGCAAAGAAGATCTGCTTGAGCGAGTTTGGGGATATGAGGCCGCGGATACCAACTCGAATATCGTCGAGCTTGCCATCCGCCGGCTGCGTAAGAAGCTCGAAGAAGATGCATCGCAGCCGAGCCGCTTGATTACAGTGCGCGGCGTTGGCTATAAGTTTACGCCAAAGGGCCTCGCCACGCGTCTGCCGCCGGTCACGCCCACGATTCAGCATCGACGCCCCAACCTCAATGCGCCGCGCGCGGCCAAACTGGAGTATTCGGTCACAGGCGGATGGGACGACGAATCTGCTTGATCGCTGTGTAAAGCGAGTTATGGAACAAAGCCACACCGTGGATGTCTGATCGCACAGATACCACGGTGTTTTATTTTTGGTGTTTTATTTTTGCCCGCAGCTTATTCAGTGCGATACTCAATCTGTTTGATGCGTCGATCGGTTCTCCCCCATCCCGGAAATAAACGCGCTATCTATCTTATACGATCTATCTTACATGGTCGCCTGATGCTAGATCCTGTTGGAGGCTCGCGCACATGGTTGTGCTTCGTTCGTTATCCAAAATGATTCACCGGCGTTGGGGCTGGATGATTGTAGGGATGTCACTGTTGATGGCGGTAGGCTGTTCGACGGTGATCTCCACACCGACCGCGCCTGTGCGTCTGGTGGCCCCTACCTTTACCCCCACTCCAGAGCCGTCGCTCACGTCATCCTCTACGCCAGAGACCGTCGTGCAGTCTGTAGCGCAAGTTGTGCCACCAACCACAGACAATCTTGCACAGGATGATCTCGCGCAGATTGATGCGAACGGGCTCGATTTGGCCGAGCGTCGTATCATTGATGTTTACCAGCGCGTTTCACCTGCTGTAGTCAGTATCAACACGGTCGTTACTGTGCGTGATTTCTTCTATAATACTGTCCCCCAGGAAGGTTCCGGCTCCGGTTTTGTCATTGATTCCCTGGGACACTTGCTCACCAACTATCATGTGGTTGAAGGAGCAGAGGAGATTACCGTGATCTTTGGTGAAGGGGACTCCTATCCGGCTGAGGTGGTGGGCGCAGACCCGCGTAATGACATTGCCGTGTTGCGCGTGGATGCGCCGGCGGATCTGCTGGTTCCTGTAGAGTTAGGAAGCTCGGCAAGCCTGCTTGTCGGTCAACGTGCCATCGCCATCGGCAATCCCTTTGGTCAATTTGGGCGCACCCTGACGACGGGCGTGATCAGCGCGCTGGGACGCACGCTTGAAGGCGATGATGGTCGCCCCATCACCGGCGTCATCCAGACCGATGCCTCCATCAACCGTGGCAATTCGGGCGGGCCTCTGCTCGACAGCAGCGGGCGCGTCATCGGCATCAACTCTGCCATCTTTAGCCCCACCGGGGCGAGTGCTGGGGTGGGCTTTGCTGTGCCGGTGGATACAGTGAACCGGCTCTTGCCCGATCTGCTGGAGTTAGGGCGCTATCGCCATCCGTGGTTGGGTATCCGCTATGCCTATGCGCTCACGCCTGGGCGGGCCAAGACCTTGCAATTGCCAGTGGAAGAAGGGCTGCTCCTCGTCCAACTTTTTGATGGTTCACCATTGGACGATGCTGATGTGCGCGGCGCACAACGCGAGGTGATTCTGGGGAATCAGCGCGTTTATGTGGGTGGCGATATTCTCTTGCGAGTCGGTGATGTCCCCATTACGCGCTTGGAGCAACTGGAAACCTTGCTGGAGGATCATTACCATGTGGGCGATTCTGTGACCGTCACACTGCTGCGCGACACCCAGGAATACACCATCACCGTAACGCTCACAGAAGAACCGACTTGACGCACTCAACGCAGCAGATTGACCGCATCGCGCAGCATGGCCGCGGCAGTGGGCAGGGGTTCGCGCTCCCAGATTTTGTGATACATCAGCCCATAGAGGTCGCTACGCACTTCGATGCCCATCTCCCAGCCGTCACAGCGCGCCAGGAAATCAGCAGCAGGCAGCGACGTTGGCCCGACGCTTAACTGATAACCACCATCGGGCAGGGCCTCCGCCTTTGCCATCAACTTGATCATCTCTCCCCGCTGGGCTGCGGCTTGCAAATCCAGCGGCGTCAGGTGTGTCATCCCCTCTACGGTCACATCCGCCAGCGTTGCGCGTATCCCCATGAAGCTGTTGGCAATGATGATCAGTTTGTTCGCCGTATCCCAGCCTTCCACATCCAGCGTGGGGTCGGCTTCGGCAATGCCCCGCCGCTGTGCCTCTGCCAGCGCCGTGGCATAGTCGCGGCCCGCCGCCATCTCGCTCAGCACAAAGTTGCTGGTGCTGTTGAAGATGCCGCGCAGATGCAGAATATCCGCTGCAATCAGGTCACGCTGCCCGATGTTGATCACAGGCAGCGCACCGCAGACCGTGGCGCTGTAGGCCAGCCCCGCCCCTCTGCTTTGGGCGAGGTCGCTCAACTCAGCAAAGGCCAGGACCAGCGGCGCTTTGTTTGCCAAGACCACAGGAATACCCCGTTGCAGCGCATTGCGCGTCACCGACAGCCCCGGTTCGCCATGATCCAGGTTGACGGGTGACGCCTCCAGCACCAGGTCACAATCCAGCGTCGCGGCAAGCTCTGCGGGGGTGACGCCGGGCTGGAATCCAGCCATGACGCGCACCGGCGTACCTGCTTCTTTGGCGCGGCGCGTCATGGCTGGGTCAAAGCCTGTGGCGTTCACCGCCACGCCGCTGCTGTCGGCAATCGCCACAATGCGAAAGGCCAGCCCATATTCCGCCGCCAGCCGCTCCCCTTTCATCTCAAGGATGCGCAGGAAGTTGCGGTTGACATTGCCGAGGCCGACGAGGAAGGTGTCGATGGTTTTGAGTGGGGTATCGTTTTTCATTTTATGGTTTCCTGCTAAAGCCGCAGAAGCCCGGCAACGGTTCGTATACTCTGCGCCACCGGCTCCGGCAGGCAGCGTGCCAGCGCAACATCCAACTTTACCCATTCGAAGCGATCATGTTCGGCATCAAGCACAATCGCACTATCAGGGGTTGCTTCCGCAGTGTAAACCGCCCAGCTATCCAATCCTTGACCCGTTGCTTGCAAGGGGAGAGTTAAGCCCGTTTCTTCCAGCAGTTCACGACGCGCGCACGCGTCTATTGGCTCGTTTGGCAGGCGCGCGCCGGAAGGGGGCGTCCATGCCCAGTCTCCTTCATAGGTGGGGCCGTTGTGGGTGCGGTGGAGGACAAGCAGTTCTACGCCTGCCACGCCGCGACGATAGACGACGATTAAAGCCCCAAAGGGGGCTTCAGGGCTAATGGGCAGGCCATCCCAGGTAGTGGCTAATTCTGTCATGGGGCGATGCCTTGTGGATTTCTGGGGGATAGTTGGTGGAGCTCAAAAAACCTTCCCAGAAGCCCGGAGCTTCCGGGAAGGGTACAGCCTCTCATCTCTGCGTCTCGGCGGCTCTGAGCGAGACATTCTCTGCCTATTCCTGCTTGGCGTGCTCTTTGACGAGGCGGGCGAAGCGGGCGAAGAGTAGGTCGGCGTCGTGAGGGCCGGGACTGGCTTCAGGATGGTACTGAACGCAGAAAACCGGCTGATCGGTCAGCCGCAGCCCCTCGACTGTGCCATCGTTGAGGTTGCGGTGGGTAATCTCAACATTATCGGGAAGCCCCTCTTCGCGCACAGCATAGTTGTGATTCTGCGCCGTGATCTGTACGTTGGTGGCGCTGCTGTCGCTCACGGGCTGGTTGCTGCCATGATGCCCAAATTTGAGCTTATAGGTGTCGCCGCCCAATGCCAGGCCGATGATCTGATGACCCAAGCAGATACCAAAGGTGGGAACACCTGTGGTTAGCAGGGCGTTGACCGCGTTGGCTGCATAGGGCACACCTGCCGGATCGCCTGGCCCATTGCTGAGGAAGATGCCATTCGGGTTGAGCGCCAGCACGTCATTGGCCGGCGTATGCGCTGGAACGACCGTCACGCGCAGCCCGTGGCTGGTAAGGCGGCGCAGGATGTTATGCTTGATGCCAAAATCATAGGCGACTACCAGCGGGGTATCTGCCTCGGCTGCCGCGGCGTCACCAATCACCGGTGCGGTATCTGCAACACCATCTTTGACATTGCGCCCGGCGGGGACAGGTGTCCACTCGACCCCGGTGCCGTCGATCCAGTTGTAGGGCTCTTGGCAGGTCACTTCCTTGACCAGATCGCGGCCATCCAGCCCTTCCCATGTCTGCGCCAGTGTCAGCAGCTCCGCCTCGCTCTTGCTGCCATCGGTACAGAGCGCTGCATGGAGCACGCCCTTGTCGCGCAAATGGCGCGTGAGAGCGCGGGTATCTACTTCGCTGATGCCAGGAATTCCGTGGCGCGCCAAGTAGTCGGGCAGCGTTTCATGCGCGCGCCAGTTGCTCACAAGCGGGCTCACCTCGCGCACAATGAACGCAGTAATCTGCGGGCGATCACTCTCCACATCTTCGGTATTGATGCCTGTATTGCCCACATGCGGCAGGGTCATACAGACCATTTGGCCGCGATAGGATGGGTCGGTGATGACCTCCTGATAGCCAGTGAGGCTGGTATTAAAAACAACTTCGCCGACCACGGTGGTCGCTGCGCCAAAGGCTTGGCCGTGGAACACAGTGCCATCTGCCAACACCAAAATTGCCGTCACGTTTTCACTCTCCTGCTTTTGTTCCAAAATTTTCGCCCAAACCCTCCCGGAAGCTGCGGAGCCCTCTGGGCCGCTTCCGGGAGGGTGGTACTCCTATGCGTGAATCGGGGTGGTCTGACGCTTGGTCGAACCACCCCGCTCGAATTGTTCTTATTCTTCGTGGTGATCGGGCCGCTGTTGATAGGCCAATTTCAGCGGTTGCCACGAATCCCAGCGCAACAGGCCATTCCAGGCCGGGGGTTTGGTCTCCAGCTTGGCGGGCTTCTCTACCAGCGGCATGAGTACGGCCACCTCATCGCAGCGGTGGAACTTCGGACAATAGATACAGGCTTGCCAGACTTTGGGGCTGATGCTCCAGCGGTCCACCACCGTAAAGCCCAAACGCTCAAAAAAGCTCGTACGCAGCGTCAGCGCGCAGACTTGCTCATATTCTTGTTCGCGCGCCATGTCGATCAGCGCTTGCACAAGCAACCCACCAATGCCCTGCCCCTGATAATCTTCGTGGGTCGCCAACGAGCGAATCTCCACTAATGTATCGGTCAGGGGGACAAGCGATCCACAACCCGCGACCACATCGCCGGCATCTGTCGCCACCAGCCAGTCGGAGAGGGTTTGCTGCACGCTGGCTTCTGTGCGCGGCAGCATGACATTTTGTGCGGCAAAGCGGTTGACCATCGTCAAGATGGCCGGGATGTCCTGCTCGCCGGCAGGACGGATGGTGATGGACAATTCCTCTGGATCTCCTCTACCAAGAACCTCCGAGATAAGTAGAATGGGCGATTGAACGTCTGTAATCTGTTATCGCCCATCCCGAATAACGAAAAAACAATTAGAACTGTTTCAGAATCTTGCCGACCGTATCCGTCACCTGTGCGATCTCCTCTTCGGTAATCACCAGGGGCGGCACAAAGCGCAGCACGTTCGGCCCGGCGTTGACGAGAATGACGCCATGCTTGTAGCCTTCCGCCACAATCGGGTTGGTATCGATGTCCAACTCCATGCCGATCAGCAAGCCCTCACCCCGAATTTCGACTGTGTGCGGGCTGTTGAGTTCCTCAAGCCGATCCTTGAGCAACTGGCCTTTGGCCTGAACATCGGCAAGAAAGGCTTGGTCAGAGACGCGGCTGACCACATGGTGGGCTACATGCGTCGTCACCGGCCCCCCGGCAAAGGTGCTGGCATGATCGCCCTTGTGCATGGCGTCGGCGACCTTCTGGCGCATCAAGATCGCACCGATGGGCAGCCCGCCCGCCAGCGGCTTGGCCGAGGTCAAAATATCCGGCTCCACCCCATAATGCTCATAGGCCCAGAGCTTGCCTGTGCGCCCCATGCCACATTGCACCTCGTCGAAGAGCAACAGCGCATCGTACTGGTCGGCCAATGCGCGCAGCCCTTGCAGGAATTCGCGCGAGGCCGGATAGATACCCCCTTCACCCTGGATCGGCTCGACGATGATGGCGCATACCTTCTCATCCATCGCCGCCTGTGCGCTCTCTAAGTTGTTGAACTCGGCAAAGCGCACCCCTGGCATCAGGGGCTTAAAGGGATCCTGGTATTTGGGTCGCGGCGTGGCAGCCAATGAGCCAAAGAGCCGCCCATGAAAGGCGTTGCTGAAGGAAAGAATCTCAAACTTGTCTTCGTGCCCTTTTTCGCGAGCATAGCGGCGGGCAAACTTGAACGCGCCTTCGTTGGCATCGGCCCCGGACAAGCTAAAGTGCACCTTGTCGGCAAAGCTCGTCTCACAGAGCAGCTTCGCCAACTTGGCATGCGCCGCGGTGTGATAAAGGTTGCTGACATGCATCACACCCGTACTCATCGCCTCTTGCATGGCCTGGTTGATGCCTGCATCGTTATAGCCCAGGGCATTGACGGCGATACCGGAGACACAATCAATATAGGCGTTGCCCTCGCTGTCAAAGAGGGTGCTGCCTTCGCCCCGCTCAATGACAAAGGGCGGGCGGCTGTAGACGCCCAGCACATACTCTTGCTCTTGCTCGATCACTTCCTGGGTATTGATCTTCTGCGCGTTCATCCTCGCTCCTCTTTTCCTTTTGGTTCCCTGTTCCTCGAATTCAGCATGTTCCCTGTCACCCTACTGTCACCCCGTAGGGCTCTCTCTGCTGACGCGTACTCTACAAATTAGGCTTTACGCGAACCAATCACGCCAGTGCCGCTGCCTTCTTGCACGCCACCAATGTTGGTGATGACCGCTTGGGCCACGCCATTTTGCACAGCATGGATAGCGCTGCGGACTTTGGGGATCATGCCGCCGGTGATAATGCCCTCTTCAATCCACTGCTCGGCTTGATCGGCTGTGACAGCACGCGCCACGCGACCTGCGACCAGAATTCCCGGCACGTTGCTCACAAAGATGAGCTTGATAGCTCCCAACTTGGCGGCGATGGCTGTGGCGGCATGGTCGGCGTTGACGTTGTAGCTGAGCGCATCCAGCGCGCCAAAGCTGATGGGGCTGAGTACAGGGACGATGCCCCCGGCGACCAATGTGTCAATCAGATGCGTATCGACATCTTGCACGTCGCCCACGCGCCCCAAATCGCCCATTGGGTGCCACATCTGCTCGACGTAGATCGTGCCATCATCCACCCCGCTAAACCCGGCGGCGCGGATGCCTGCGTTGACCAGGGCGCGCACAATGCGCTTGTTGGTCAGACCGCTGAGTACCATCTCTGCCACATCCATGCTCGCCTCGTCGGTGACGCGCAGGCCATCGATAAACTTGGCCTCCAGCCCCAACTTCTGTTGGTAATGGGCAATGGTCTTGCCGCCACCGTGGACAATGACGGGAATATGTCCATCCTTCAGAATCGCTTGAATGGCAAGGATCAACCCATCCAAAAAGGCCGGGTCGTCAAGCTCATTGCCCCCCACCTTCACAACTACCGTGAAAGATGGCGCACTCTTATCCGGTGTTCCGGTCGGCTGCGTTTCCATGATCTCCATGTCCGGTTTCATCCTGCCTAGAGCAGCCCCGTGGTTTCGTCCAGCCCCACGGCAATGTTGAAGTTCTGAATCGCCTGCCCGCTGGCCCCCTTGACCAAATTATCTAACGTCGCCACGATGATATAATCCGGGCCGTCGGGCTGGGTCGGGTCTGCCGGGGTAATGCTGATGGCGACGCGGTTGGTATGGCTAGTGTGGCGCAATGTCGCAATCTGCCCGGCAGGCAGCAGATGGATGAATGGCTCGCCTGCATAGGTTTCAGTATAGAGATCGCGGATCATCTGCTCGGTCACACCAGCGGGCACGCTTAGATAAATGGTGCTCAAAATGCCGCGGTTGACGGGGAGCAGATGGGGTGAAAAGATAAAGCGATGCTCATGTTGGCCGTTGACGCGGTTGAGAACCTGCTCCATCTCGGCAATGTGGCGATGACGCACGCCAATGTTATAAGGGGTGAAGTTCTCATTGGCCTCCGCAAAGGAGTAGAGGAGCTTGGTCTGCCGTCCAGCGCCGCTGATGCCGCTCTTGCTGTCCACAATCACTTGGTCGCTGAGCCAGCCAGCCTTTGCCAACGGGTATAGCCCCAGGTTGACACTGGTGGGGTAGCAGCCAGGGTTGGCGATCAGACGTGCGCCGCTGATCTGCGCGCGGTTGATTTCGCAGAGCCCATAGACAAATTGATCGAGCAGATCGGGCGCGGTATGAGGAGTGTTATACCAGCGTTCATAGATTTTGGCATCGGTGAGGCGAAAGTCGGCACTGAGGTCAATCACGCGCACGCCCGTGGCTTGGAAGGCGCGCACAGGTTCAATCGACGCGGCATGGGGCAGGCAGAGAAAGACCACATCGACATCCGCCGCCCGCTTCATCCCCTCTTCGAGGCTGATCAGCGGGTAGTCATAGGGCGCGGCGTGGACATCGGAGAGGAGCTTGCCTGCGCTGCTCTCGCTTGTCACCCATGCCACTTCCAATTGCGGGTGGCGCTGGATGAGTTGTACCAATTCAATACCGGTATACCCTGTTGCCCCGGCAATCCCTGCTCTATACATCGCAAGTTTATCCTTTTGAAATCTATACTTCTAAAAGTAGACAAAAGAAAAAGCCCTCCAACTGGAGAGCTTTGCCGTCAATCCTAACTACACTTCTGCGCGCGCAAAGTTTCCAGATCAATGTCCGGTTCGACTAGCAAAGCGCCTAGAGCGTAGATTATAGACAAACAAGGCACACGTATTCATAGTGCCGCCCAGTTTAACATGGCGAGGGCAAGGTGTCAATATTGGCGCGGTTTTGCAATGGAAATGGTGAGGCTCTCCTACTTGAAAAGTCGATTACGATTTCTCCCCCGTCCGCGCTATAATCACAGATGTACGGATCACCCCCATCCGTTCAAAGAACCTGCACGATCCAATGGTGGCTCCCGCTGTAAATGATGCTACACTTATTGCATGGAGCAGATAGCCCGCCCTTCATTGGCTCCGAAATTCAGCGCCATATGGTACGGAACGCGCGACGATGAGTTGGAAGATGGCCCGTCTACATTCATCTATCGGGAGAGTCAGAACCGTCTCACCTAAGCTCTCTCTGCGCGCCCATCGTCTTTTTGCTAGCTTTGCCCTTGCGCTTTTCTTCTTTTGCACCCTCTATTCTGTCGCCGCTGCCCAGATTGTGCTGGATGGCTTCATCACCGAACCGGATTGGCATGTGCTGGGGACGAGCCAGGGCGGGCCTGCGCCGGTTTCGCCCTTTGGCCCTGGAGATGAGATCAACGCGCTCGCTGCCGAGATCGACGCCAATTATTTCTATGTCGGCGTGGCGGGTAATGTCCTGTATAACAAACGAATCTTGGTTTTTATCGATTCGAGGCCAGGGGGCAAGAACAATGGCGATTTTGGCCGTACGGGTGCGCCTCAAGGTCTTAACAACTTTAATCCCGCAACGTTATTCGATGTAGATTTCACCCCTGATTATGTGTTAGTCATCAGCACCGACAGCACACAACAGAACTATTTTTGGGAACTCTTTACACTTTCCGGGACATTTGCGACGATGGGAGGCTCCAACCTACCTCTAGGAGATCGCAACAATCCGAACTTGCGCGCAAGCCCAGCGAATGGGAGTCAGATACAAGGCTTTGAGGCACGCCTGAGCTATCTGACCATCGACACGGGTGTCGGGCTTGTGATCAACCAGCCAGAGATCCGAATGATGGCAATGTATATCAGAGATGATGGTTTCTTAAGCAACCAATTTATTTCTCATGCCATCTCAAGTGAAAATCGTGGCAATGGTCAGATATTTTTCAACGTTGCTCCGCCCGATCCGGTTCGTTTTGGCAACATGCTTGTGATCAACGAGGTCGACTATGTCATGCCTGGTGAGAACAATGCTGAGTTCATTGAAATCAAGAATATCACCAACCTGTCGGTAAATCTCGACCCCTACCGGCTGCGCTTTGCCAGAAATGTGAATAACACGCTCGACGTTTATCGCGAGATCGATCTGCCCAATATCAATCTATCACCCGGCGATTATTTCGTCGTCTGTACCAATCCCGCCCACGTACCCAACTGCGACTTCACCATCCTTCCGCCCATCGATCTGTTAGAGAATGTCGTCCCTGCGGCTGTGGCCTTGTGGCAAAATGAGGTCATTGTCGATGCTGTCTCCTATGGCGGCAACACCATAGCGCCCTATACGGAGGGGGCAGGGGTTCTACCCACGGATGACGGCACAGCGGTAGGGTTGGGAATATCGCGCGTGGTTGACGGGATGGACACCAATCGCAACAACGTCGATTTCGGTTTACGCTGCGTCACGCCGGGGCAGCCCAATAACACGCCGACGACAGGATGCGGCCCGGTCACGTCTCCAACTTTCACGCCTACCTGGACCCCCACCGCCACAGGTACACCCACGCCCACGGGATCGCCCACGCCGACAGCGACAGGCTCAGTCGCTCCGCCACCCTCCGGCTGTACGAATATCTTAGTGAATGGCGATTTTGAATCGGCCTATGGATGGGAGTTTGGCGGCTCGCCGATTCCCGGCAAATATACAAGCATCCCGGTGCATAGCGGTATACGCGCTGTCCAGCTTGGCATCACGCCAGAATCGGGCTATGCCCCGGTCTACACCTATTCCTCAGTCCGCCAAGCTGTTTCGATTCCGCGCGGCGCGACGGTACAACTGCGCTGGTGGCACTATCATAAGACGGAACTGCCCGTACTCGACTCGACCAACAACACACAGGATCGACAGGAAGTGATTCTGCTCAAGCCCAACGGAGACACACTGCGCGTTTTGCAGCGGGTGCGGCGCAATGATGGCAATTGGCAGCAGACTGTATTGGACCTAACGGAGTATGCCGGACAAAGTTTTGTCCTCTACTTCAATGTGATCAACTATGGCGCAGGTCGCACATGGACGTTTATCGACGACGCAGAGCTGTTGGTCTGTATGCCACAGGGCGGCTATGTCCCCTATGGGCAAACGTCAGGCGCAGCCCCATACAGTACCGCGCTTCTCACGCCTACGCCCACACCCACTGCCAGTCAAATGCCAACGGTGACCCCTACCAATACAGGAGCCCCTGCACAGGCTCAGGAATTGAGCGCGGCAGAGTTGACCTCCCCCACGCCAACGGTAACGCCCACCAATACAGGAGCCCCTTCGCCCACGCCATCACCCACATCGACGACGATGCCGACCGTGGCTGTGGGGCCGGGCGCAACGGAGAATACCTTTGTGCAACAAGCCGTACCAACACCCACCGTGGTCTTGGTTGCCAATCACAATATAGTCCCGGATGGCTGTACCGAGTTGATCAAGAACGGTGGCTTTGAAGCGCTTGGCATGGGTTGGAGCCATGAGGGGAGCCGAATTTTGCCGGAGTATTCGATACCGGCGGATACAACAGATATTGCACTCCAGGCCAACATGGCGATCCGCTTGGGGCTTGTGGGCGATCATGCCACTAACGGTGGCGTCTCTGGCATCAGCGCCGCGCAACAACTGGTTCAGTTGCCCGCAGACGCCAAGCGCATTGGGTTGAGTTTCCGCTATTTCACCCTCTACGAGACGCCGCCTAGCACCGGGGATTTCCAATATGTCGATATTTATCATGGCTCTACAGGCCAGTTCTTGGGTCGCGTCCTGGGCATCCAACAGAATGAGCGCACTTGGTTGACCAGAAGCTATGACCTTAGCGCGTTGGCGGGCGAGGAGATTCGCCTCTTTTTCATGGTCAGCAACGATGGCGTGGGGGGAAATATCGCCATGTATGTGGATGATGTCTCTGTGTTGGCCTGTCGCACGAACGGGCAGGCCCCGCTCAATACGCTTGCTGCTGCGCCTGTGGAACAACCTGCACAACAGTCTGTACAACAACCGTTGCCCACCCCGGTTGTGTCTACCCCTGCCCCATTCGAGCAACTCGGCGCGCGTACACCAGCGGAAGAAGGCTCTCCCTTTGGCCGCGTGGCCGGCTTGTTGGCGGTGATGGGCATTGCGGGGGCGGCGCTCTTGATCTTTCCCCTTATCCGTCGCTCTTTATAGGCGGCATCATTTATTTTGGAGAATAGAATGACAAAGCGTGTAGCGGTCGTCACTGGGGCGGCGCGTGGGATTGGCAAAGCAATTGCCGAACGGCTGCTCCGTGACGGTTTCATCGTCGCAATTGCCGACCTGAATGAGCCAGAGGCGCAGGCGACCAGCCGCCAGCTTGCCGGTACAGATAGCGACAAGGTCTTTGCGATTTATGTGGATGTCACCGATTCTGCCAGTGTGCGTCAAATGGTCGATACTGTCCTGGCGCGTGCGGGGCAGATTGATGTGCTGGTGAACAACGCTGGGATCGGCGGGCCTGTGGGGCCAATCGCGGCCTGTTCTGAAGAGGGGTGGCTGCGAGTGATGGCGGTCAACCTGACCGGCGTGTTTCTCTGCTCCAAAGCTGTGCTGCCCCATATGCTGGCGCGCGGTGCTGGGCGCATTGTCAATATGGCTTCGATTGCGGGCAAGGAAGGCAACCCGGCGATGGCAGCCTATTCGACCTCGAAAGCAGGCGTGATCGGCTTTACCAAGTCGCTGGCAAAAGAAGTGGCAACACAAGGCATCTATGTGAACTGCGTCGCGCCCGCCTTGATCGAAACGGAGCTTCTGCAACAATTCACGGAGGAAGCGATCAACTATATGGTCGCCAAAATCCCAATGGGACGCATGGGGCAGGCGCAAGAGGTCGCCGCGCTGGTGGCGTGGCTCGCCTCGGAAGAATGTACTTTCTCGACAGGAGCGGTCTTTGATGTTAGCGGCGGGCGAGCGACTTATTGACGCATAGTTCTTGCCGTCACTTGGTCAGCTAACCTGCTGGAAGGGAGATGATAGCTTGGAACTCTGTGGGTGTAATGATGGAGATCCCACGGTATTTCTTCAGTCTCAGTAAATGTTGGTCGCCACTAACAACATAGTCAGCATGACCTGCAAGGCCGATTTCCAGATAGAGATTATCTGATACATCCGCTGTAATGACAGTGATCGTCTCTTGACGAGTGACCATGAGGGCTTTTTCTTGGAAGATGTTCACAAATTCGGCAAGTTCTTCCTCCGTTGAGCGAAGTCGCTTGCGGATTTTTGGATAGTGCAGGACACGCTCTAGTTCATCCAGACTTTCCTGGGAGACGAGCAAATCAAAGTAGCTCAATTCCCAATAGTGAAAAATCTGGTTTGGGACACCTGTTGGCGAAAGGAGCGCACTCACAAACACATTGGTATCTATGACGACCCGCATTTGGAGCCAATTCTGTGTGGATAATCTATCTAGTCAATTAGGGGAAGATGATTGTGTACGCACAGCCTCTTGGGCTTCCACCGCCAACAACATGGCTTCCTCATCTGATAGCGGCTCGGTAACATTGGCTTGAATGCGGCGCATTGGTGCTAGAGCATCGCGGCGCTCGGCCTTCCATCGCTCAAAAAGCTCGACGGGCACTAGCACAGCAGCCGGTTTCCCGCTTTTGAGTAAAGTAACGGTGGTTCCTTGATAGCGTACTTGATCGACCAGCTCCGAAAAGCGCGTGCGTGCTTCTGTGACTCCTATTGTCTGTTCCATGATGACCCCTATAGACTGAAATTGCCCGAAACCTTCTTGTTCCGTACAGAACGTACGGAGTTTACATTCTGTACTATACTAAGTTTGATATGTACTGTCAACCAGGTATAACCATTCTGTATATCTTGAAGACAGGTATATATGCAACACAAAAAGACGCTATTACCCCGGAATCGTCAGCCGCTGCCCTACATAGATGCGATTGCTGTTCAGCCCGTTCGCCTGCATGATCGCTTCGACCGTTGTGCCATAGCGGCGTGACAGTGAATAGAGCGTGTCATTGTCGACTACGGTGTGTACAATCGTCCCAGTGCCGGGCGACGGTGGCTGCGGCGCAGACGAGCCGATGTAGAGGAGTTGACCGGCGCGGATGTCGTTGCTGTTTAGGCCGTTCGCCGCGCGCAGTGCCTCGACGGTCGTGCCATAGCGCCGCGCAATGGAAAAGAGCGTATCCCCTCGCTGCACGACGTAGGTTGTGACTGGCGGTAATGGTTGCGCGGGAATGGTGACTGCGCCTCCCCCTGCTGCCGGAGGTGGTATTGCCGCAGGAACCGTGGAGGTCGGCAGGAGGACGGCGATGGCGGTTGCTGTCGCCGCGGGCGTTGACGTGGGGGCTGCTGTCGGCGCCGGCGGCTGTGTGGCAGTCGGAAGTGGCGTAGAGGACGGCATCGGTGTCGGGGACGCTGTGGGTGGAGGCGTGGGCGAAGGTATAGCCGTTGCGCTTGGCGGTGGCGTGGGTGTTGATGGGGGAAGCGGCGTGTTTACGGCTTCGGCGATCAATTGCGGCGTGATGGTCGCAGTAAAGGGGAGCGCTGCCGCGGCGGAAAGGGGCAAAGCGTCGGCGGGCTGTGCCTGGTCTGGCCGCGAATAGTTCGCCAATTGATACTGTTCTTCAGCCGCCACAGAATTGCCCTGTGCCACAAGCTGATCGCCATAGTGAATATATGCCTGGTTTAGCTTCTCATCAACCGGACCATAGAGCGGGTCCACTGCGCCAATAATGCGGAGCAGCCGGATCACTTCTTGCCAGTTGCCGGAAGCCGAGGCTTGATCCACTTGTTGGCGCAGCCGGTCTTCGACGCTGTGTGACAAGGCGCTATCCTGCGCCATCTGTTCAAGCTCCGCCACTGCCTCGCGCCCATTAGGTTGTATGGTGAGGGCCAACTCAAACTGCTGCCTGGCTGCGGCATAGTTGCGCTCAGCCAGGTAGTGATAGCCATAGTTCACACGGGCGCGATAGAGCGCAATGCGTGCCGCTTCGTTTTCCGGCGTGGTCGTCACCACATGGTCGAGGAGGCGGATAGCCTGTCCCCAATCACGTTCAAGCCACGCCTTCTCTACCTGCTGCTGTACTTCTGCTAGCGGCAGCGCTTCGATCTTCTCAAAATCCGGCATAAGTACCGAACGAGTGGAGTAGGGGCTTATATAGACAGAGACTTTCATGTTGAGCAGATGCTGCTCTTGATCCGCAACCAGGTTGACGCCACTGATGACAAAGCCAGGAAGCTCGACTTCCTCAATACGACCGAGAAAGTCGAGGAGGGGTTCGATTGGGCCTGCAACCTGAAACTGGAAGTTTCGCTGTGCATAGGTATCTGTGGTGATCGCCGGCGCGGCCTGAAGATTGATGATCTCCACGCCCGCGGCCTGTGCATAGGCGTACAGCCGGTTCACAACAACGCTGGATTCCGACTCGTTTAGAAAGACCTGCGCCGCCTCTTGCAAGCGCTGCTCTGCCCCATTGAGACGAGCTTGCGCCAGAGCAGGCGCTTCCGCTTTGGCTTTTTGAGCAATCGTCAATTCCGTCTCGGCAGAGCGCAATAGGCCGTTGTACTCGATGCGTTTGCGAACATCCGGTACGAGTACGAGCGCCATAAACAGAATGAGTCCCAGCAGGAGTAGGACAATCAACAGGAGGACTCCCCATCGCTGTAGTTGATCGCGGGCGAAGGGTCTCCCTCCCTGGTTGGCGAGGGTTGTCATGGCGTTGACATTCCCACAACCAAATCGATGACAAATTCCACATTGCCAAATGGCAGATCCACAGGTACAGCGGAGGATGGCTCCGGTGCTGTTGCGCCCTCGGCTGTTGGGGCTTGCGGCGTGGGCTGCGGCAGGGTCGCCATCGAAATCACAACGACATCCTTAAACGCACCGGAGTCTAGCAACCGCTGTTGGTAGCGCACGACGGCATCATTCGTTGTGGCGCGTCCGGTAAGCTGGATCTTATCGTCAGTTTGCGTGAGCGAGGAGAGATCAATGGCAATGCGGTCATATTGGGCCACGGCTTCGACGATATGCGGCCAATTGGCCCCGGTCGGAACCGTCATCGTCAGCACCGAGCTGACCAGTTGCTCGACACGCGCCACTTCTGCGTTCAGTTGCAGCACCTCTGCGCTGGGGCTTGTGGCATCCGTCATCGCGCTCTGGAGAGAGAGCAGCTCGGATTCAAGGCGCGTTGTATCACTCCGCACCCAACCGGCGACAAGCATCAAGGGAATGAGAAGTACGCCCAACGCCAGCACAATGAGCCAAAGGACGACCATCGTGCGCAGAGATTGCAGGCGTCGCTCATCCTCTTTATATTGAGCGCTATTGACGTCAATCACCCTGTATTGCATGTGTGCAACTCTACTACGATCCCACCGCACCTGACAAATAACTCGCCGATTCTCCCCAGTAGAGAGTCTTGACATGAATCGGGCGTTGTTCTACACTATACATAATGTTTGTGCCATAATGTCCGGGTTTCATGAGTCAAAAAGAGCGCTACTGGTGCCGTTTGTGAATTTATGCTTCTTGCGCATCCCCTTGGCTAGCGTAGCGCGCGCTTTTGCCGCAGCCTGGTTGCTTTTAATCGCCTCGTTCACGGTTGTTGCTGCCGACAGTCGCACTCTGCACCCCTCTGCAACGAGCGCCCAAAGTGCTGCTCCTCAGGCCGCAAACTGTGTCGAACTGGTTGCAAATGGCGGCTTCGAGGTCGCCGGTTCTGGCTGGAAGCCAGTAGACGGTTCTTCCCTTTTCTCCTATGCCACCGGCACATTCATCAGCGGCAGCCATTCGCTCCTGCTCGGCTTTGCGGAATCATTCAACCTCCCCGCCACATTTGCTGTAGAGCAATCTATCCTCTTGCCTGCCCAAAGCAACCAGATTGAACTTTCGTTCACCTATACAATACGGCTTGACGGTGCGGCAAGCTCCGGCGATCAGGCGGGCTTTGTCCTCTACGAAGCTGCCACGAACCAACCTGTAACAACAGTGGTACTTCCTGCCCCTGCCAATGAGACTTGGAGTACGGGGCGCTATGATTTGACACCGCTGGCGGGCCGAGAGATGCGGCTGGTCTTTGTCACAGAAAACGATGGCGAACCAGGACGGCTCGCCATGTACGTGGATGATGTTTCGGTGCTTGCCTGCCAACCTCCGCCAACCCCGCTCCTGCCTCCTGTATCTGCTGAACCAACAATACTGCCGCCCGTTGCCTCACCAAGTTTGTCTTTGCTTCCAGAGGAGACGCCCGCCACCCGGCAAACGTCCCCGTTGTTTCCACAAGCGGCAACGATTGACTCGCTTGATGGCTGTAGCTGTGCGAGCAGTCTCTATCGTTGCAGCGACTTTAGCAATTGGTCAGTCGCACAAGCCTGTTATACCTACTGCCAGGTCACAGCAGGCTTTGACATTCATGGTCTGGATGAAGACAGGAATGGTATTGCCTGCGAACTGGAACTCAAGGATGTCGCCCCCCTAGAAGCTGCTGCCACCCCAGAGGCTGCGCCGCCTGCCCTCGACAACAGCGCCATTCTCACCCCTAGTACAGCCTTGACGATTGAAGGGGTGATTGAAGGGACGATTGCGCCGAGCGCGTCCCTTGTGGCAGAGCCAACTGCCGAGCGATTGACCATCCTGCCGCCAGCCGTCGCCACGCCCATCACCCTCCCTGTGGCGACTGAAGCGGATGTGACCATTGTAACTGATACTGTCACGACTGATACGATAACGACCGAAGCCGTGACGGCGACTCAAGTTGTGACGGATACAGTGGGTGTGACCACTACAGGAGGCGTACCAGGGGCATCCGGTGTGACGAGTACTGAGCCTTCGACGGTTTCGTCAGCGGTGACGTCTACGGGGGAAATTTCTCCTGTTGTACTTGCGGAAAGTGCCGTAGCCCCCTCCGTTTCTGCGCTCTCGGCCACAAATGCGACGGCTCCCTCACCCGCCACCATGCTTTCATTACTGCTGATTTCGCCGTTGGGCCTGCTCATCATGGGCGTCTTGCTGGTTGTCGGCATGCTCGGCCTTGCGCTTGCCTATTGGTTGGGGCAGCGCCGCGCCGCAACGACCAAATAACGCTCCTGCTTTATTGGTTGAAGGTGGCGACAATTTGATGGGCAGTCTTGCGAATTGTCATCACACTGATCTCCTCCAAATCACGGGCAAGCGCCTCACGCACTGGATCTAGGCCGCCATCTTCGTCAAAGGCTGAAGAAAGAATGTCTTTGATATTGGCAAGATCGGCGAGTGGATCATCCTCTTCGGCTTCTTCCTCATCAAAATTGAGGACATCTTTCAGCGGGCCTTCCGCCGGTGCATGAGGCTGTGCTGTGCCTGCTTTCGCCGCGGCATCTGTGCTGTTTGCAGAGTGGCTCACCGTATTTAGATTCTGCTGCCACCCCCCCGGCGGTTGGTCCCCATTGGCCTGCGAAGCTGCATCACCGGCTTGTTGCGCGGCATAGGCCGCCAATTCTGCCGCCTGCAGCGGGTCGATGGGTTCCCCTGCCTCGTTGAGCGCAATTTCACCCTCGATAGAAGTTTCCTGCCCATGCTTTGGGTGCAGCAGTTGGGCCAACCAGCGTAAAAGCGTGGTGGGCGTGGCGGGCTGCCCTGCTACGATGTAATCCATGCGCAGCCACCACCCCACCGGTACAACAGCAAGCACAAAGGCGAGCAGCAAAATGAACTCTGTGAGCACAGCGGTCAGAATGATTGCAGGGTGATGCAAGATCTGCGGCAGCAGTGCGCTTTGTGGCTCGCGCAGGGCGCTCTCCATCGCCGCTACATGCCCACCGTTGGTCTGCCATGACCAGACGGCAAAGGTTAACAGGGCAAGAAAGGCACAGACAAGCACCAACTCTGTCAGCCCGCGGCGATTCAGTTTGACGTGGCTCGGTGATGGCATCATTTACAAAATTCCTTCCACAACCGAAGGCAAGAAGATCATACAAGCACCCGACAGCATCAACATCAACGAAAGGTAAAAGGCGATCTTGGTCTTGTGCCCGCCATCGGTGACATTCACCGCATAGGCGTTGATGATCGAAAAGAGGATGATCATGGCGACAACCATCACACGGAAAAATTCGACGTTGGGGGTGCTAAACATCGGCATGGCAAACTGTGAAACATCCGCTGAGCCGGGGTCGAGATTTGCGGTCGCCTCTTGCAATAACAGGACGAAATTGCGGACAATCTCAAAGACCAAGACCATGAGTCCGGCGACGACACCATGCATGATGACCGTCAACCAGGTAAAGGTGGAGGCTGTTACCTTGCGCTTGGCGCGCAACATGATGGTGCGCGAGGAAAAATCGGCGGCTAGAAACGCAACCACGTCAGGATCGGCACCGAGTTTGACGCCGTCGTTAAAGACCTTCACGGTTTCTCCAAGCAGCTTGCTGCCGGTTTCGGCGGCAAACTTATGCCAGCAAAGCTCTGGGTCTATGGCAGCCGCCAAGCGTCGGCGCAGCCGCGTTAAGTCCCCTTCCAGCGCGGGAAACGAGGAGAGATCGATGCGGCTTGAGGCCTCGCTGATCGTCGTGCCTGTGGAGACTGCCATGCTTCCCAGCGAACGGAGGAAGGGGCCAAACTCCCGGTCTTTGCGGTCAATTTCCTGACCTGCGAGGATGCTAAAGATGCCAAGCGGCAGGATGATAAGCGCGCAGATCACCAAGATCCACCCTGTGGACAGCCCCAAAAGCCAGAATAGCGAGCAGGCGAGCAGCGCGGCGGCAATGGAGTAGTAGCGCAGTTTGAGGGCCATACGCTGTGCGCGCGGCCCTTCCTCGGTAAAGAGATCGATCTCCTCTTTGGGCGCGGCGCGTGAGAGCACCCAGCCGGTAATGGCTGTGGAGAAGGCAGCAGTAAGCACCAGCCCCAGCAGCAGCGCATCGCCCATTGTCTGAATCAGCGATGATGTCATGTTGATAATGACAATCAGCGTAGAGGAGACGGTGATGGCGGCGTAGGCATCGGTCCACTTTGTTAGGGATGCGAGATCGCGCTCATATTCCTTTTCATAGATCTGCCCTGTGATGAGCGCTTCTTCCGACAAGAAGTCTCGTTCTTGCTGCCCAGAGGTGAAGGCTGTGCCCATGCGCAGCAGGAGGCTTGCCATGACCTCTGACTTGAGGCCAAGCCCAACGGAGTTGCACGCCTTGCTATAGTCATAGCCCATCTTCTGGACAAGAAGCTGGATACGTTCAAAGTAGGGTGCAGGCGACTTCGGAAGAATAGAAGCCATCTGGAAGATACGGTTGCGCGCGATGCCGGAGGACGCGATCGCAGACATATAGGTCAACTGGTAAAAGAGATCCGAGCCTGTTACCTCTTTGAAAGGGCTTTGTTTGAACGGGTTTTGCTTAAACAAGTCCTTGTTTATAAGCTTCGGCAATGACCGCAAAGAGCTTATCAAAGCCATTGATTCCTCCCCGCTTGTGCAACTTCTCCAAGATGGCGGCGCGCTTGCGTAATTCTGCATAAATGGTACGCACCTTATCTTCCGCAATGCCGCGCTTCAGGGCTATTTTCTGTTCCAATAAATAGCTGTTCATGTCGCCTGGGAATTCAAAGGTGTCGGTTTCGGCCTTCCAGCGGAAGGCAGTTACAAAGGAAAATGCGTTGTCCGTCGAGTCATACGCGACGATTTCATTGACACTGGTGACGCGGCGTACGGTGCTGCCATCCGGGCCGCGTACTGCCGCTTGGATCACCACCAGATCAAGATTGTCTATGTTGACTTTGGGCACATTGATCGGGTCTCCAGTGAGACGTTGGATGACCTTCTCGACTGACGACGCGTGAAAGGTCGCCATCACGGGATGCCCTGTCTGCATAGCCTGAAAGGCAATGTTGCCTTCGGCGCCACGGATTTCGCCGATCATAATCATGTCGGGGCGTTGGCGTAGAGCTGCTTTGAGCAGATCGAACATGTCCACGCCGCTGTTCTTTTCCGTCTTGGACATATTGCGTACCACTTCGCGCACCCAGTTATGGTGAGGCACTTTCAGCTCCGGCGTGTCCTCAATCGTCACAATCTTGGCATCGGGCCGGATAAAGGTGGTCAGCGCATTGATCAGGGTGGTCTTGCCGGAGGCTGTCGGCCCCACGACAAAGACATTCATATCTTCTTCCAGCGCCAGCCAGAGATAGGCCGCAATGCGGTAGTCCATGCTGCCAAACTCGATGAGGTCTAGCACGCTGATGGTATCCTCGCCGAATTTACGAATGGTGAAGTTGCTGCCCCGGCGGGTGATATCACGTCCATAGACGATGTTGATACGGGAGCCGTCGGGCAAGGTGGCGTCCACAATGGGGTTGCGCAGCGTTACCGGCTTCTTGATACGCTCGCCCATCTGCACCACAAAATCATCTAGGTCCTCGTGCGAATGAAAATAGGCCGAGGACTTCAGGCTCTTGAAGATTTTGTGTTCGACGAACATCCTGCCCACGCCGCTGCAACTGATATCCTCAATGTAGGGGTCGGCCAGCAGCGGTTGCAGCACACCCAGACCCATTTTGTCGCGCACCGTCAGATACTTAAGCGCGGTCAGTTCGCGGTCTTCGACGGCGATCTTGCCGTTGCTGCGCGCCCCCGGTATGGTGATGCAAATTTTGTCGAGCGCAGCGGTGAAGGCCTGCTGGCGATCTTCTTCGGCGGCCTTGCCAATCTCTTCGGCAAGGTCCAATAGTTTGGCTTCGACCTTTGCCACCGTACCGTTCAGGTGGACTGTGAGCACCGGCTCGATGGGGATGTAATAGTCCCGTTCGCTCTTGGTGTCCGGGTAAATGTGAATAAAGACATCCTCATGCGCGGTTGGATAGATGAGGTTGCGTATACGCATCTTTTTCATCTTGCGCGAGAGCTTGGGGAAGTAGTGAGGGATGCCAATCTCGTCGATGGGCAGCGCCTGTAGATACTCCCAGACATGGGGCTTGGCGCGCGCCACTTCCTGCAACTCCTCCGAAAGCTGATCCAGACGGAGAGAACTGCCTCCCTGGCGCGCAATCTCGAAATTTTCTCGAGGAAATGGAAGCATACTTTCTTCTAGTGCCACTCTCGTTACCCTTACCCTTGCGCCTTATTGATCGGAATGATACGCATGCCAAAGCCCGGTTCGACTTCAAAGCTGATGATATTGCCCGTACGCTTGCTGGCTCCGCGCACCTTCGCCACTTCCATCGCTTTGACGAGTCGCTCACCGACCTCTTCGGTGCGTAGGCGTAGATGCGCATCGCAAAGCGAAGTCACGCGCACGAGTAATTCCTTATCGACCGCATGAGAATGTACCACGATCACAATGGTCATCCCTGCGGAACAGAGACGCTTGCATTTTTCAAAAAAAGTGAGAACCGCCTCAGGCGGGCTAGAGGTGATACAAGGCGTTAGCGCGTCGACAACAATCATATCGCTCCCGCGCGCGCCTTCTGTTTTCAATGCTTGCAGCAGCACATTCAGGGTTTCGGCCCTGGATTGTGAGATCTCCATCGGAAACAGGCGCAATCTCCCCAACAGGAGATAGTCGACAATATCTATATTGAGGCTGTTCATCTGCTTGACCAGGCTCTTTACGGTGTTCTCCGTCGTAAAGAAGGAGAGCCGGAAGCCATCATGCAGGGATCCCCAGCTCATCTGCTGGGTCAACACCGACTTGCCGGAGTTGGAATCGCCCTCGATCAAGGTCATTGACCCGTGTGGAACGCCTCCCCCCATTTTGTCATCGATCTCGCGGCTGCCCGTGGAGATGACTTTAGAGGGGACAGTAGCTTCTCTTTCAGACGACATGATTGCCTCTCACCCTTTGACTACCCGATTTGGGTTTGACCTAATTCCGCTCTAGTTAACCATGAGACGCATCAAATGTGCAGTGGGCAAACAGTGTAGCCCATGTCCTACATTTGTAGGACATGGGTGGAGGGGTGCTATGAAGCCTAAAGAGGACGCGGCCCGCATAACACCGGCTAGGGATACCGGTGTTATGACCAGGCCACTTGGGGTGCTAGTTCGGCTGGCTCTCTCGGAAATAGAGCGCCGCGCGTACTTTGTCGAGCAAGTCCGTCATCCGCACCGGCTTAATCAGGTAATCATCGCTGCCGGCTAGGTAGGCGTGGCGTTGATCGGCTGGCCGGTCGAGGCTGGAGAACATGATCACGGGCAGGTTCGCCGTTTGGGGATTCTTGCGTAGATATTGGCAGACCTGAAAGCCGTCCATTCCGGGCAGTAAGATGTCTAGGATCACCAGGTCGGGGTTGATCTCTGCCACCTTGCGCAGCCCTTCGGAGCCACTTGTGGCAGTCACAATCTGGTATCCTTCGCGTTGCAGTACGATCTTGATCAGCTTTAATGCGGTAATCTCATCTTCGACAATCAGAATGGTGCTGGACATTGCGCTTTGCCTTCGGGTTGCTTACCTCATAAAATGTGACGAATCTGTGATGCCGTTGGGCGTGCTGATGGTGATGCGGTTGGTGGTCGTCATGGCAACGGACGGCAGCAGACGCGCCTGCATGACCATTTCCTCGTCAGGATTGAGGATGCCCGGCTCAAACACTTCGGGGGTCAAGGTATCGGCATCCACATAGATTCCGCTCACTGCCCATTGCAGATCGGCGAGGGGTTGTGCCGTGTAGGGCAGCCACTCCACTTGATAGATGTCAGGAGGCTCTTCCTCTTGACCCACAATCTTTTCCCCCTCCACATAGTACTCGACGACGACATCCCACCGCTCAAAATCTGCCAGCTTGGTTTGTCCGCTGTTGCGTACTTTGACCCGGACGATGGAACCGGCACTTTGTGTCTCTGCCCCGGTGATCTCGAAGCGGGTGCGGTCACGCTCCAATCTATCTTCTTCTCTCACCTGTTGGGCTGTCCATAGCGAATCCTGTGTCTCCAGATAGGTAAAGGAGAGCGTCACGGCAGCAAATAGGCCAACGGTAAAGAGAATGAGTGAGGCGAGTGCAGATTCCATCTTGCTTGTCGGGTTCCCAGAGGTTACAGGCTAAAGAAATAATCTGTGCTCAGCCCATTGGGCAGAACGAGCTTGACAAAATAACGACCTCCCGGCAGGGGCGCGCCGGCATGAATGGTGATTTTGAGGGTGGTCGTTGGGTTCCAGTTTGTGTCATTCTCGACTTCCCAATCCCAATAGGGGAACGCGCCGCCCGTTTCGTCCTTGTGTGCGATGCGGTTGAAGTTGCCGTCCGGGCCGAAAAACAAGTCCATCTGGCTGATGGCCGAAACGCGAGAGGCCCCAATATTCTTGCTCCAGACCATGACGCTAAAATGACCGTCACCATTGGTGTCTTGCCAGTTCCCATATTGGTCACGCTCACCGACCGCATGAATGATGGTCACCTGGCTTTGGATGCGGTCATCCATGCGGACACGCATGTTGCGTAGTGAGGCGCTGCTTTGCACCGCGGCAGGATAGACGGTGTTGTAGACCATGACGGAGACGATGACGCTGATGATCACCATAAAGGCGGTGACGATGGTTTTTTCCATTACCGCGCTCCCAAAACCTGGTCAAGCTCCACCAGCAGACCAAGCATCTCTTGGTTGCCCGCGGCTGTTTGGGGTTCCTCATCGCTTGCCATTGCCACAAGCTGCAAGATGACGCTTTTGGTCTCAGTGGGAAGCGCGCCCCCACTTGCAGCATAGGTCTCCACTGCCTGGATCGTGCGCTCCTTACCGGCTTTGGCAACACTTGTGCCCACCCACGCCGCCAGCGCGCCAAATGCGGGGCGGCTCGGCTTCTGCCCTTGAGGTTCGCTCGTCTCTTGAACGACGTTGCTCTGGGCTTTGGCGGCAACGGGCGCGTTTTTGAGTTGTTTGAAGACGACCTCGCGTGTTTTTGGCGCGGAACCGGCGGCTGTCCCTGGTTTTGGACCAGAGACGACGGCTGTGGTCAAACGAGGCGATGCTGTGACTTCGTCCTCTGGCTCCTCACTGATCTGCTCATGCAACTCCTCATGAGCGTCCTGCTCGAACATTTCATCTTCGAAGCCATCATTGCCTAGCTCATCCTCCAGATCGGCCTCATCAGCGAAGTCCTGCAAAAAGATGTCGGAGAAGGGCAGGATTTGCGCGGTGGGTTCGTTCGCAGCCGGTGTGTTGTTTGCCCCATGCGCGCCTGTGAGCGCATGATTTCGGCTGCCGTTTCTGTCCGCCGGAAACTCATAGGGCTTGGCCGGTGCTGGTTGCGCTCTCGGTGGCTCCTCCGCCCGCAATTCAGGGTAGTAGTGGTTGAGGATCTGTTCGCGCACCTCCAGCAGCGTATTCTGGATTTCGTTCTTGAGAATTTTTAGTTCGAGTTCGAGCGCTTCTACTCGGCTTTCAATTTTCATTTGCCACCTCTATGCTTGCTGCCGGTCGACCGGAGTTGTCGGAAACAGATGCCGCTGCGCTGCCTGCTGTTGCTCGAAAGAAAATGAGCGATTCGTCCTCCGTACAGCAATCGGACGAATCGCTCATCTACGCTGCTTGTGAGCAGAACGTACGCAATTACCTGTACTGCGGGATTACTTCAGGTCGTTGACCGGATCGAGCCAGGCGGGCGTCGTGCGTTGCAGGTTCAAAACGGCCCCGGACGGCGGCTTGACATCGATGACAAAGGTCGTGT
This sequence comes from Caldilineaceae bacterium, assembly GCA_020846635.1. Lineage (GTDB taxonomy): Bacteria > Chloroflexota > Anaerolineae > Caldilineales > Caldilineaceae > QEUY01. Next base: position 293,182 of record JADLDO010000028.1, on the reverse strand, counting down.
TTGTGCCGAGGCTGGGGGAGATGTTGCCGGATAGCTGGACAGTGACTTCTGCCAGTTCACCAACCTCCAACAACCCGTTGCCGTTTTCATTGCCGAGCCATTTTACTGACCAATCTCCGTTCTCTAGGGCGGCGCGTTGGTTCGCATCACGATATTCAAAGACAACGACGGCTGCTTCACTATTGGTCAGATTGAGCGGCTCACCGTCCAGTGCGTTGGCAACGGTAAAGATCAGGGAATCAACCGTCTGTGTATTGGAGCCTGTGCCGGCAACGGCAATCATGCCCCCCTTGATCTCCATCGTGGACTGGACTTCGTTGAGACCGGCATAGATGGCCTCTTTACCCCGTTCGGTCGAGAATGTACCGGCAGTGAGCATCGTGAAGGCAAAGACGGATGCTACCACCACAAATGCAATCAAGATGATGGCGGTTTCCAAAGCCGTGATACCGGCCTCCTCTGCACCGATGCGCTTCAGGAAACGCACGGAGCTTTTCACCATCGGGCTACCAACTTCTTCGTCGCGCAGGCGCTTCAGGAAATTCACCGGTTGGGTAATCATCGCGCTTTGTGTCCTTTTCTCATTTAGAGTTTTCACGAGTATCTGCTCTACTTCTTCTCTGCGTGTCCTCAGTTTGCGTATACTGCTTTGCTGCCCTAAATTTACTTCACTCTTGAATTGGAAACGTCCGGCAAAACATCGAACGGCGGCAAGTCTTTTGTACAAAGCGCTTTTGCCACCCTTCCGTCATTTGTCGTATTGCCAAATTTACCTGCATGGCCCTGCTTCCTCCTGGCAGCGTAGGGGAATCGCCCGAAATGTCCATGCCTATCCAGCGTCATTCTCTATAAGCAGTTTGATTCATAGCCAAGAGGTTTGTATGTCCCGCCAGAGTTCCCACACAGAAAACACCACAGAAGGTACCGCCGTACATGCCGATGCGCTGCCCCATCAGCCTATGCAGACAAGGCTGATCTTGATACGCCACGCAGAAACAGAGGCGAACCTCAACCAGGTTTGGCATGGTGATTTGGACGCGCCGTTGACGCCGCGCGGCCAAGCACAAGTCATTGCCACGGCACGTCGTCTTGCCGAGCTGCATCGTGTACAGCCGATCGATGTCTTCTATGTCTCCCCACTGCCCCGCGCGCAAAGTACGGCAGCGGCGATTGCCGAAGCGACCGGGCTGCCGCTTCTCATTGAACCGGGGCTGCGCGAGTTTGGCTTGGGGGATTGGGAGGGGCGCTCATTTCGAGAGCTTCGCGAGTTAGAAAATTTGTGGGGTCGTTGGGAAGCTGATCCTACCTTCGCCCCTCCCAATGGCGAATCTCCTCGCTCCTTTAACCAGCGGGCCATCCAAACATTGAACGATCTGGCAGCGCGCCATCCAGGGCAAACGGTGCTGGCGGTTACGCATGGTGCATTTATCAGCAGTGTGCTGGCAACGTGGCTGGGCGCTCATGCCGGTGAATGGCGTGCCTTTGACCCCCATAACTGTGCGGTGAGCATCTTGATACAAGAGGGAGAGGGCTGGCGCGGAGAGGTCGTCAACGATATCAGTCATTTGCCGCTGGCGGCGCGGGCCGATTATGCGTCAGACTACTAAGTGCGTGAGGCTTGGTAAGACAACAAGAACAAATGTTCTTGTTGTATGAAATCTGTAGCGCATTTGGGATGCTTGCTTGCATTATGCGAAGGGCAGTTATGGTTTACTATATTGCCCCTTCAATGAAGGGCCTGGGCAGCGGCTCCGGGTGGGTGAACCGGGGTGAATGGGTTGTTAACAGATTTTAATATGCTTGCGAGTCGCGGCTAGTGAGTTGGATATTCACCCAGAGGGAAGCTGTCAAAAACAGTTTTTGGTGCGTGTAATTGTTAAATTGGGTATTGAAATTGTTTTCTTTCCCTGCTATAATGTTCCTGTACGCATAGTCAACAGCGGTGGGAAAGTTCCCTCCGCCCTTTTTTTGCCGCTTTATTGTTTTGTGGCGCGCTTGTTTTGAAGGTCTATCTTTGACCTTTTATGCAGGACACTGCTCAGCCAGGCCGTTGAGCAGTGCGTAAGGTTTGACGCCCGTAGAGTGCGTTTTCAGTGGGAATCTAGTGCAGTTGTGGTGTTGGTTCGTAGGCATGCATTGCTTCACGCGGAACGCGGGTATATGGGTGATTCCCCGTCGTTCTCCGTTCGTATGAATATTACAGAAAATCTGATACAGGTAGACTACTATTGTCAATGACGACGCAAGGCACGTCTGACCCGTCAATGGCTTCCACTCCTCCCGTAATTGATTACGAGGGAAGCCCATATCGAACTGCGTTTTGGGAAGGACAGGGCCGAGACTATGAGGATGCCGCCGAACGGTTGGCGTTGCAGCGGTTGTTGCCGCCAACAGGAAAGCGGATTGCCGAGATCGGCGCGGGGTTTGGTCGTCTGGCCGATCTGTATCAGGGATATGAACAGATCATACTCTTTGACTACAGCCGGACGTTGTTGCAGGAGGCGGTGACACGGTGGGGGCATGATCCCCGCTTCGTCTTCGTTGCAGGTAATATATACCAGCTTTCGCTGGCAAAAGCAAGTTTGGATGCCCTGGTGATGGTGCGGGTTATGCACCATTTGGCAGATGTTCCCCTGGCACTGACACAGATTCGACGTGTACTGCATCGTGGCAGTATTGCTGTGCTGGAATATGCCAACAAGCGTAACGTCAAGTCAATGGCCCGGTGGCTGTTTGGACGGCAAGACTGGTCGCCGACGGATCCACTGCCAGTGGAGTTCGTTAAACTCAACTATGATTTTCATCCGGCATGGATGTGGGAACAGTTCGCAGGGGCGCAGCTCCATGTACGCCGGCAGCTAGGGGTTTCACATTTTCGCACGCCCCTGCTCAAACGTGCCCTGCCGGCTGCGACTTTAGCCACGATAGATAGTTGGCTTTTTGGCCCAGGTGGGCGCTATCCCCTAGCCCCCAGTGTGTTTGTACAACTCGAAGCTGAGTTGGCCTCTGAGGAACAACCTTCTCAAGGTCGCTTGGCAGATGTGACGGACTTATTTAGCTGCCCGGCCTGCGGTGCAGACCGGAGCTTTAGACTGGAGCATGAGACGCAGCTTGTTTGCCAATCGTGTTCCAAGCGATATGCAAAACAGTTTGGTATTTGGGATTTTAAGGAACCGCTCGACTGAGACCAGTTGGTGTTATTGAAATTATTGAATGATTAGCTGGAGTAGACATGGCGAAACAACGACAAATTGATCTAATTGAAGAAAACGATCTGGATCTTGATCTTAACACGGAGTTCGAGAACGATCTCGACAGGGATCTCGATGTTGACGTGGATGAAGAAGTGTCTGCATCCGACAGTCAAGAGGCGACTCCTAAGACGCCGGCGTTGACTCCGGAGGCTGCACTGGAATATCTGTTGACCCTGGGTCGAAGCCAGGGCTACGTCAGCTATGATGACGTATTGCAGATGATGCCCGAGGCCGAAAGTAATATGGACCAGTTGGAGGATACCTTTGCGACTCTCTTTGAGCATGGTATCGAGGTAGGACAGGCGCGGGAAGATGAACCGATGGACGCGGCTGATGCCGAAATCGAGATGGTGGAGGAGGATACCTTTGACCTCAGCCAGATCGAAATTGATGACTCGATCAGCCTCTATCTGAAGGAGATCGGGCGCGTTCCCCTGCTGACAGCGGAAGAAGAAGTTTCGCTGGCAAAGCGTATGGAGAAGGGGCGAGAATCGCGCAAGCAGCTCACTCAGGGGATTGACGATTGGGAGGAACGCGAACGGCTGCTCTGGTTTGTGCGTGATGGACAAGCCGCTCAAGAGCATCTGATCAAGGCGAACAGCCGCTTGGTGGTAAGCGTTGCCAAGAAGTATGTAGGGCGAGGTGTGCCTTTCCTGGATCTGATCCAAGAGGGTAACATCGGCCTGATTCGTGCTGTCAAGAAGTTTGACTATCGCCGCGGCTATAAGTTCAGCACCTATGCCACTTGGTGGATTCGTCAGGCTGTGACCCGCGCAATTGCAGACCAGGGGCGCACGATTCGTGTGCCTGTGCATATGTATGAGCAGATCAATCGACTCACCAGGACAAGCCGTCAACTGGTGCAGGAATTGGGGCGTGACCCCACCACTGAGGAGATCGCCAACGAGTTAGGTGTTACTCCGCGCAAGGTTGAACACATCATGCGCGTGAGCCAGCGACCGTTGAGTTTGGAAATGCCCGTCGGTGAAGAAGAAGATTCTTACCTGGGCGATTTCATTGAGGATGAAGATGCCGATGCACCCGGCGACGCGGCAGGTCAACAACTGTTGCGCGAGGTGATCGACGAAATTTTCCAGAGCCTCACCCCGCGTGAGGTGCGAATCTTGCAGTTGCGCTTCGGATTGGTCGATGGCTACTGCTATACGCTCGAAGAAGTGGGTAAGAAGTTTGGCGTGACGCGCGAACGTATCCGCCAGATCGAGGCACAGGCCTTGAGCCGGTTGCGCCACCCCAGCCGCAGCCGCAAACTGCGTGACTATCTGTAGATCGGCAACCTACGGGAGAGCATCCCGTTACTGTTTCACGTGAAACATATAAGTAAAAGAGAGGCGACACCCGTACGGGTGTCGCCTCTTACTTTCCACGGTCACTGTCCAGCCTATAACTCCAAAGAATCCTAGACCCCCATTCGGTTGCGGATGAGGATCTCCTGCGTGGCTTGCCGGGTCGTCACTTGATGCCCAGGCAAGGGGATGATACGTTCGTGGATGGCATCCAGGAACCACTCTTTTTGTGGGAAGAATGCTTCTTCTAGTTCAGCGGCAGGGGTGATCCAATTACGCGCACCCACTACCACAGCAGGGGCATCGAGATAATCAAAGGCAAGCTGGCTGATATTTGAGCCCATCGTATGCAGGAAGGATCCACGCTCACAGGCATCGGACGCAAGCAGCACCTTGCCCGTCTTTTTTACGGACTCAACAATGGGCGCATAGTTGAGCGGATTGATAAAGCGCGCATCAATCACCTCGGCGGAGAGCCCGTACTTGCTTTCCAATTCAGCCGCCGCCTCTAGCGCACGATAGAGCGTTGCGCCAATCGTGACAATCGTAATATCACTTCCCTCCCGCCGCAACACCGGCTCTCCTAACTCGACTTCGTAATACTCAGTGGGCACACCCTCGCTCACCAGGATCTCCGGTTCTGAATAGAGGCGTTGGCTCTCAAAGAAAACCACCGGGTCTGTACCACGCAAGGCTAGGTTCAACATCCCCTTCGCGTCGTAGGGCGTTGCCGGGAACATTACCTGCAAACCGGGAATATGCGCCACCAGTGAGCTCCAGTCCTGCGAATGCTGCGCGCCATACTTGGCCCCCACCGATACGCGCAGCACCATCGGCATCGTCAACAGCCCACCCGACATGGATTGCCACTTTGCCATCTGGTTGAAGATCTCATCCCCCGCGCGCCCCATAAAGTCGCAGTACATTAACTCTGCCAACACGCGCCCACCGCTTAAGGCGTACCCAACCGCCGTCCCCACAATGGCAGCTTCGGAGATCGGGCTGTTGAAAAGCCGATGATAGGGGAGCACCTCGGTTAATCCACGATAAACACCAAACGCGCCCCCCCAATCACGATTCTCCTCTCCATACGCAACCATTGTCGGATCCTCATAGAAGCGATGGATGACGGCTTCAAAGAGAGCCTCGGCATAGGTGACACAGCGCAATTTGGGGCGCGGCTTGCCATCCTCATCCAGCCCAAAGCGGAACTTCGCTAGGGTTGCCGACAGGCGGCTCTCTTCTTTCGTCTGCAACACCTCCGGCGTGCCCTCCCCCATGCGCTCGCGTCGCTGGTTAGAGAACATGGCATCGCCAATGTCCTCCCCATGCAGGCTAAAGCGCGGCGAGACTTCGAGCGATACAGCCGCCCGAAGCACTTTGACCAACTGCTCAATGATCCCTTCCTGCATGTCGCTCAAGCTGGAGTCATCAATATGTCCATGCTCACGCAAATAGACCCCATAGCCCGCCAGCGCGTCCTGCTGCATCCACAGATCGATCTCCTCTTTGGTGCGATAGGCTGACGCATCCGAGGGCGAGTGACCGGAGAAACGATAGGTGATCGTATCCAGCAGCACTGGCCCCTGCCCCGCTTGCAGGATCTCCTTCTTGCGCTCAATGGCATCTGCCACTGCTAAAGGGTTGTAGCCATCCACCCGTTCGGCATGCATTCCGGCTGGATTGACACCCAAACCCACCCGCGCCAGCACATCAAAGCCCATTGTCTCGCCGCGTGGCTGCCCGCCCATGCCATAGAAGTTATTCATCACATTGAACAAAATAGGCGGCGCGCCCCCGATCTCTTCGGGCCAAAGGCTGCGATATTGATCCATCGCCGCAAACATCATCGCTTCCCAGACAGGGCCGCAGCCCAAAGAGGCATCCCCAATATTGGCAATAACAATGCCGGGCTTGCGATTGACACGCTTAAAGAGTGCTGCGCCTGTAGCAATGTCCGCCGACCCACCGACAATGGCGTTGTTGGGCATCACACCAAAAGGAGGGAAGAAGGCATGCATCGAGCCGCCCATGCCTTTATTGAAACCCGCCACGCGGCCAAAGATTTCGGCGACCGTTCCATACAGCACATAATGAATCGCTAGCTCGCGCACATCCGTCGCCCCCATCTGTTCCACGACGCGCAGTGCTGCACCCCCCATATAGCCTTCCATCACCGCAGTCAGTTCGGCTTCGCTCAACTTGGCGATAGCCGACAGGCTCTTGGCGAGAATCTCACCGTGGCTGCGGTGCGAACCAAAGATGAAATCTTCCGGGCCAAGATGGTAGGCCTGTCCAACGGCTGCCGACTCCTGACCGATGGATAAATGGGCTGGGCCTTTATGGTTATATTCAATACCGTTATAGACCCCCTCCTTTTTGATGCGATCCAACATGCTCTCAAACTCGCGGATATAGACCATATCGCGATAGATGCGTACAAGCCCCTCAGTGCCATACTTCGCGGCCTCTGCCGCCGGGTCGGATACGTAGGCATTGAGGGCAATCTCGGGGGTGCGTAGATAATCCGTACGCCGCACCTCTACGGGATCAATGACAAGTGCCTTTGGCATAGTGACTTCGACTACCTTTCCTCAATCTGCGTTCGATACAATCATCTCGCCATGTTTCACGTGTTACGGGGAGCAACGGCGACAAATGCTGCCATTCGATCAACGAACTCATCAACAAGGGCAATAAGAACAACGAGCTTATCATTTTGGAATCAGAGGCAAGTGCAGTGTCGAACTCCCAACTTCACCTGCTGCCAGCTCGTATACCTCGCTTGCCGCCAGGAGAAACGCACCTACACCAAAGTCTGCTGAATTCGCAGGGCCTGGTAATGGAGCATTTTCGTCACAAGCCGGTGCATCTCCAATCGCCTGAACATAGCCGAGCAAGCCATTGGGGTTGCTTTGAACGGCTGTGTTGGCAAGCCAGTCCCATGCTGCGCTCACAGCGGGCAGGAATGTCGCCCGATCCAAAACCTGATGGTTGATGCCCCAGGCCAAACCATAGGTAAAGAAGGCTGTGCCGCTGCTTTCCGCGCCGCCGCAATGGTTTGGATCAACTAGATTTTCGTTCCAATATCCCGCCTGATCTTGCTTGGCGACTAAGGCAGCCGCCATCGCCTGGAAGGTGCTTCGATATTCCTGGTAGTGAGGGTCGGTCTGAGGCAGCGTTTCCAGGATACGCGCATGGGCAGCAAAGACCCAGCCATTCCCTCTTGACCAAAATATCTTCTCCCCGTTGGGTGAAAGCAGGGTAAGAAATCGTGTATCCCGATACCATAGTTGCTCATCCGTATCGTACAGGCCGCGCTGCACCTTCGTCTCATTGTACTTGGCATAGAGTACCGGGGAGTAACCAGGCTTACTTTGAAGTATCCCCTCCATTTCCAGGTTGCTGAGAGCAGCATAGACCGGCGATGCCATGTACAATGCATCAATCCACCACCAATTGGGGGAATCTACTGAGAAGTTGTCTGCAAAAGATGCAGACCAACGCGTGGCAAGGCTGCCATCCACCACATTGGCGCAGTTGTTCTGCGGCTCTGGTTCGCTGGAACAGACAACGTGCTGGTTGAGCGCCAGGTTGGTAGCTGGATCGGAATCACTAAAGAGCTGAAATTCGGTGAGACTCACCCAGGGGCCTGTATAGCCCTCTGCGCCGATAACACGCAGTCGAACGAAGCGTGCGGGCGCGCTCGCGATTGTGGACTCGCCCACGGTTGCATCCGAACGATCAAGCACCATGATATAGGAATCGGACGGGCTATTCTTTACATCGACCAGGTATTTGTAGGCTCGATCCTCTAGCGTATTCAGTGCCACACGATTGATAGTTGTTGTCTCTCCGAGGTCTACTTCGAGCCACGCCCAATTCATGCTTTTCTCAATGCTGCTGAGCAGGCAGTCCAGATTCGCACGCTGCGGATCGAGGTCATGTAATGCCAGATAGGTCTGCCCCGCCGCCTGATTGTCGGCAAAAACGGTGGCGCAACCATCGTTGAGCTGCCAGTTGAACGGGGTTTCGGCCCATGCCCACGCATGATCTAGATATTGAACATCGCCTGCCATCTGATAGTAGGCCATGTTTCCTGTGAAATAGACTGCTCGTGACCATTGGTTGTCCTCAAGACCTGGACGATTGGCGATCCAATAATCGTTTACCCTTTGCGCCACATCAAGGACGCCGTGTGGAACCGGCAGCGATTCCGATCCTTGCCGGCTAAAGATGGGTGATGTGGAGACGGCTAACAGCATTGCTCCAGTGCTAAGAATGATCGCCACGCGCAGGAGTTCATGCCAGCTAGCCCGTGTCATTTGCGCCACCATCATCCTTCCTATTCACACTTACAGAACATTAGTTCTTGTATCAGAACTAATGTTCTGTAACTATAGAGCCAGCAACAGATCCATATCCTTCATGCCCGCGCCTAATGCTTGCAGGAAGCGAGCCCCTGGCGCGCCGTCAACGACTTGGTGATTAATGGTCAATGAAAGCCCAATGTGTGGAACGAACTCAACTTCGTCATCCACTTCGACTGCTTTAAGATTGACGCTCCCCACACCTAGAATTGCCACCTGCGGCACATTCAGGATCGGCGTGAATTGCTCAATCCCCAAACTACCCAAATTGGTGACGGTGAAGGTCCCCCCCGCCATCTCATCCGGTTGAATATTGCCTGCTTGGATCGCAGCGATCAGCCGCTTGCTCTCTTGCGCTAAGGCGCGCAGGCTCAGGCGGTTGGCCTGGCGAATGACGGGAACCAGCAGGCCGCGCGGCGTATCCACGGCAAAGCCCAGGTGCAGATCGTGATACTGCGTCATCGTCCCCTCGCTTAACGTAGCGTTGAGCAGCGGGTGTTGAGGAATGACACGCGCCACGGCAAAGAGGACGAGATCGTTGATTGTGACACCTTGCAGCCCCAGCGCAGGATCGCTCGCCTTTAACCGCTTGCGTAGTGCAAGCAGCGCGCGCGCATCGGCTGAACTGTGCAAGGTCAGTTGGGCTGTACTTTGGAGCGAGTGCAGCATGCGTTCGGCGATGACCTTACGCACACCCCGAATGGGGATACTCTCGCTCTCCCCTTCCTGGAGAAGTGGGGCGGACATGGATGGGGGAGCGGCTTGTATCGTCGGGGCAGTGGTGGGGGAGGTCAAATCACGCGCCATGATGCGCCCGCCAGGCCCGCTGCCCTGGTCGGGTATGGCGAATTCGCCCGTCGCCGCCATCGCTTTGGCAACCGGGCTGACCTTCGGCTGGCTTGTCAAAGCCGCCTGAATATCGCGCTCGATAATACGCCCGCCGGGGCCACTTCCCTGGATGCGGGCGATCTCCACTTGCTTACGCTTTGCCAAGTTGCGCGCGCGCGGCGAGATGCCCACAGCGGATGTCGATGCCGTAGAGGCCGGGGTGGTCGATGTGACTGGAGCAGAGGTAGCGAGTGCGCTGGGTTGATCGGGGGCAGGAGCGGAAACTGCCTGCGTGGAGGCATTGGCAGGACGTAAATCACTCACATCTTCGCCCACATTCCCCACGGCAGCAATCGCCGTCAGCACCGGCACGTCATCGCCCGCGGCGAAAAAATGCTCTAACAGCGTGCCGGATACAGGGCTGGGGACTTCAAGAACCGCTTTATCGGTCTCGACCTCGCACAACACGTCGCCTTCGGCGATGGTGTCTCCGGGCTGTTTTTTCCATTCGACAATGATACAGCTTTCAACGGACTGCCCCTGTTTGGGCATAACGACTGCGGTTGCCATAGGTTTATCCCTGCTTGTTATGAGCCGCGCCTTTAGGCGTCGGGCAGCGCCACATGGGCGATGGATTCAGCGATATGGGTAGGGCGATAGGGAAAACGCTTTATATCCTCGCGCCGCGTGACGCCCGTCAATACCAGTGTGGTATCCATGCCACTGTTGACCCCTGAGACAATATCGGTGTCCATGCGGTCGCCGATCATGACGGTGTCTTCGGAATGAACCCCCAGGAAATTGAGCGCCGAGCGCATCATCAAAGGGTTGGGCTTACCGACAAAGAAGGGGGCAATGCCGGTTGCTGTCTCAATCAGCGCAGCCATCGCACCCGTAGCAGGCACAATCCCCTGCTCGGTTGGGCCGGAGGCGTCTGGATTGGTGGCAACAAAGCGCGCACCTGCACTGACTAGGCGTACAGCGGTCGTGATGTTGGCAAAGTTGTAGCCGTGAGTCTCACCCAACACAACGTAATCCGGATCATGGTCGGTCATCACATAATTGATGCGGTGAATCGCATCGGTCAGCCCGCTTTCGCCGATGACATAGGCTGTGCCATTGGGCAACTGGGCTTTGAGAAAGCGCGACGTAGCAATCGCAGAGGTAAAGATGCGTTCTTCCGGCACCTCCAGCCCGCTCATACGCAGCCGGTGCGACAAGTCACGCGGCGTATAAATCGAGTTGTTGGTCAACACAAGATAGGGGATCGCCTGGGCATTGAGACGAGCGATAAATTCGCCTGCGCCTGGAATCGCTGTGCGCCCGCGCACCAACACGCCATCCATATCCATCAGGTAATTCTTGTAAACGCCCATGCTCATCCTTTGCCAAAGTATTTGCCCAAGAGATTTGGTCTATGGGTAGGAATGGTACACGCATAGGTCGCGAGTATAACACCCGCCCAGATCGTTGCCAAGAAGCAATGGCGACTTGCCAAACCGTTATGAAAGTAACAACTACAGAGTACACACACTTTCATATGCGATTGCCAACGCGCAAAAAGCGTGTTATGCTTTCTATTGTATTCTGAAATGCTTTCGGAAGCCTGCTCGCCAACAACCATCTTGTAATCGTTCTAAAATTATAATCGCTCTAAAGGGGTCTTATGCCTACATCCTATGACCCGCGTCCGGCGATGGTCGAGATCGCTGACCTTCTCTACACGCGCCGCCTGACCAACAGCGCCGGTGGTAATCTTAGCTGCCGGGTGGGGGATACCATCTACATCACCCCACGCTATCTGGGGAGCAAACAACGCTGGCGTCTGCGTGAAGAACAGATTTTGGTCTTTGATGGCGCATTCAACATCTTGCAAGGGGAGCCTGCAAAGGTAAGCCGTGAAAGCCGGATGCATTTTGCATGCTATGAGCACTTCCCCCAGATCAACAGCGTCATCCACGCCCATCCCCAATACTTGACTGTCTTTGCCAGCGCCGGTGAATCGCTGCCCCCCGTCAACCAGTATACCGAGAAGTTTGGCAATCTGCCCGTAGTCGCCAACTTACCTTCCCACAGTCAAGAACTGGCAGACGCCGTGGTCGAGGCGATCACCCCGCGCGCCGATCTGCTCGCCAAGAATGGGTTAGGCATGATTCTGGCATGGCATGGGGTCGCTGTGGTCGGTCGCGATCTGGACGATGCCTATGATACGCTGGACCGGCTGGAGTGGAGCGCGCAGACCTATTTGCTCGGTCGTATGGCTGGGCTGGGGTTGGGCGGACAAAACATTTAGCGGTTCCTAGATCACGGTTCCTAGATCAACGTCATGAGATCGCTTTGCATGATTCTCACATTGCCATGATTCTCACCGTAACCGGCAATCCCACCATTGACCGTGTCTTGTTTGTGCGCGATTTTGCCATGCAGGATGTGGTGCGTGCCGAGCGCGAAGTCGTATCGCCCAGCGGCAAGGGCATTGACGTTTCGCTGATTTTGCATGAACTTAATGCGCCAACGCTGGCAATCTCGCTCAATGCCGGTCTGAGTGGCGAAATGTTGGCGGCGCTCTTGGCACAAAGGGGCGTGCCTTATCATCTGATCCCTGCCCAGGGCGAGACGCGCATCGCCGCCTTGATTACCGATGTGGCGCAGGGGCGACAATCCACCATCCTCGCGCCCACGCTCACGGCTGGCCCACAACATTTGGATGCGCTGGTCGAGCAGGTCGTAGCCCATGCACATGCAAGTTGGGGATTGGTCTGCGCCGGAAGTCTGCCGCCCGGTCTGCCCGTAAGTAGTTGGGCGCGGCTCTTGCAGGTGGGGCAGGCGCATGGATTGGTGACGCTCCTGGATAGCTCTGGGGCTGGCTTGATGCATGGCATTGCCGGGCTCCCTCACATCCTCAAGATCAACGGGCGCGAGCTGGCAGAGCTTGCAGAGGCCCACGGCGAGCGCCTTCCTGCCTGGAATGCGCCCCATCATCTGCACGACTTGGCCGCGTGGCTGCATGACCATTTGGGTCGCTGGGCAAAAGCGGCGTTGATCATTACGTTGGGCGCTCAGGGCGCGTTAGCGGTGACCGGTGATGAGACAATTTATGTGCCTGCGCCCAATGTGCCGTTGGTCAGCGCCGCTGGTGCGGGGGATGCTGTGGCCGCGGGGGTGATGTTGGCCCGTCGCCAGGGGCAAGCCTGGGGCGAGGCGTTGCGGTTGGGTGTCGCCGCCGCCGCCGCGGTGGTGATGAACGAAGGCACCGCGGTCTGTACGGCACAACAAGTATACGATCTGCTACCCCGGGTGCAGATTGCCAATTTACTCCAAGCAAAAAGCATACGGAGGGTATGAAAATGAGCAGCCACAAGGCCGCATATGAAGTATTCGCCGCTGACCTGGCGGATCAGGGAATTGATGTAGAGGCAGTCAAGAGCGCCATCAAGAACCACAAGATCGAAACACCAAGCTGGGGCTATGCCAACAGCGGAACCCGCTTTAAGGCGTTTCCCTGGCCCGGAGCCGCCGCAACCACGCAGGAGAAGTTGGACGACGCCGCTAAGGTACACGAACTGACCGGCATTGCGCCTACGGTTGCCGTCCATATCCCCTGGGATCGCCCGGAGAACGACGACTATTTGGGGATGCGTCAATATGCTGAAGAAAAAGGAATCAAGATCGGCGCGGTCAATCCCAATGTCTTTCAGGATGACGAATATCGCCTCGGCTCCCTGGGCAATCCCGACCGCGGCATCCAAGAGCAGGCGTTGGATCACCTGCTTGAATGCTGCGAGATCATGCGCAAGGTGGAAAGCGACAATTTAAGCCTCTGGTTTGCCGATGGCACCAACTATGCGGGGCAGGACAACCTGCGCGCACGCAAGCGCCGCTTTGAGGATGGGCTGAAGATCGTCTATGACAACCTGCCCGAAGGTGGGCGTATGTTGATCGAGTACAAATTCTTTGAGCCTGCCTTCTACAGCACAGACATTCCCGATTGGGGTACGGCCTATGCGTGGTCGATGAAGTTTGGCCCCCAGGCACAGGTGTTGGTGGATTTGGGACACCATGCGTCGGGTGTCAACATCGAACAGATCGTCGCGTTCCTGCTGGATGAAGGTAAGCTCGGCGGCTTCCATTTCAACAATCGCAAGTATGCCGACGATGACTTGATTGTGGGCAGTGTCAACCCCTATGAGTTGTTCCTGATCTATCACGAATTGGTTTCAGCAGAACAGAGCGACGACAACACCGTACGCGCAACCGCCGAGAAGATCGCTTACATGATCGACCAGTCGCATAATGTGGAAGGCAAGATGGCCTCGATGATCCTGTCGGTGCTCAACTGCCAGGAAGCTTATGCGAAGGCGCAACTGGTGCCGCGCGCCAGGCTGGCAGAGGCCCAGGCTGAGGGCGATGTCTTGGCCGCGCACAAACTGCTGACCGATGCCTTCCGCTATGATGTGCGCCCGCTGCTGGCACAAGTTCGCTCCGAGATGGGCGTGCCGGTAGACCCCATCGCCGCCTACAACGCCAGCGGCTATGAGCAGCAGATCCGCCAGGCCCGCGGCCTGCGCGCCACATCCGGCGGATACCAGTAGCGGGATGAATTATGAGGGATGAAGGGGAGAGATCCGATTATGAGCTTTGCGCTCTCTATCAGCGATTTTGAAGCACAACTAAACGACTTCCGCGCGCCATTGCGTAGTCACGCTTTGCAAAAGCTGATGGAACGGAAGCACGACGCGCCCGCGCCGCAAGCTGTGGCGAATATGCACTGCCACACCTTCTTTTCCTTTAACGCCTATGGTCACTCGCCTAGCTCGTTGGCCTGGCTGGGGCGACAGCGCGGCTATGCGCTGATGGGCATCGTCGATTTCGACGTGCTTGACGGCGTGGACGAGTTCCTAGATGCCTGTGACCTGACAGGTGTGCGCGGCAGTGCCGGGATTGAGACACGGGTCTATGTGCCGGAATTTGCCCAACATGAGATGAACTCGCCAGGGGAGCCGGGTGTCCTCTATCATATGGGCATTGGCTTTACGACGAGCCAGGTCAAGCCCGAAGCCGCCCACTTGATCCGGGAACTGCGCGGGCAATCGGCGCAGCGCAACCTGGGCATGGTGGAACGCGTCAACAGCTATCTGCATCCTGTTACGTTGGATTACGAGGCCGATGTGCTGCCCCTGACTCCCGCGGGTAACGCCACAGAGCGCCATATCGTTACCGCCTATTTGTTGGCGGCGGCGCGCTGCTTTCCATCGGATGCCGAGCAAGCGCGTTTCTGGGCCAGCCGCTTGCAGATGAGCGAAGAACAAGTGACGAGCGCCATGCAGGATATGGCGGGCTTTCAAAACCTGATCCGCTCCAAGCTGATGAAAAAAGGAGGCGTCGGCTATGTCCAGCCGGGACCTGATACCTTCCCCTCCATTGACAAGCTGCACGCGATGATCTTGGCCTGTGACGCGCTGCCCTGCGCGGCCTGGCTGGATGGCACGACCTCCGGCGAGGAGCGCATTGGCGACTTGCTGGAACTGCTGATTGGCAAGGGCGTGGTTGCGCTCAACATCGTGCCCGACCGCAATTGGAACATCAAAGACCCGGCAGCGCGTGACCTCAAGGTGCAAAAGCTCTATGAAGTGGTCGAGTTGGCGCGCGGGCTTGACCTCCCCCTGAACATCGGTACCGAAATGAACAGCTTTGGTCAAAAACTGGTCGATGACTTCAGCGCCCCCGCGCTCCAGCCGGTTATCGCTGATTTCATCAATGGAGCCTATTTTATCTACGGGCATACTGTCATGCATCGTCATGTTGGGCTGGGCTATCAAAGTGAGTGGGCCAAAGCGCATCTGCCCACGCGCCGCGCCCGCAATGAGTTCTATACACAGATCGGTCGTATCGTGCCCCCTGCTCCTACCGGCAGCGGGCCGTTGGTAGGTGTCACAGATTCCATGTCGCCGGCAGATCTGCTGGCCCATGTGACCCGGTGATTGTGCTTCGGTAAATCTGCGGCTGCTTGCGCAGACCCTATGTTGTGTTGGTTAACCTTTTTTGCGTCATACGCGTCATAAACGGAGGAAAGAAATGAACCAAGGTATGAATCGGCACAGTCTGAGCCGTCGCCAGTTCTTGCAGGCAACGGGTGGTGTCTCACTGGTTGCCCTCTTGGCTGCCTGTGCGCCGTCTGCAGCTCCCGCCACAGGAGGCGAAACCGCGGCCCCTGCTACACAGGGTGCCCAGGAGATTAATTTCTTGATACGCACCGACATTCGCAGCGCCTATGCGGCGGATGCTGCTGTTGAAGCGTGGAATGCCGACAACGAACAGAAGGTCGTGGTGGATGAGCCTGCCGGCGCTGCGGACACGAAGATTCAAGCGGCAATGGCCGCAGGTGACTTGATTTGGGATGGCTTTGCGGTCATTGAAGGGCCGTGGGCTATCGAAAGCTGGGTAAGCCGCGGCTTGATCCAGCCGATGGATGATCTCATTGCTGTCTCTGCCGTGCAAGATGCCGACAAGGTTGTCCCTGGCATCATTCCTTCGGTGTTGGAATCCAGCAAGTATGAAGGCAAGCAGTATACCATCCCCGGCAATGTCGGCAGCGTGGCGCTGGGCTGGTTCTGGGAACCGCTGGAAGCGGCAGGCGTAGAAGCGCCCCAAACATGGGACGAAGTGCGCGCCGCTGCGGAGAAGATCAAGGAGGCTGCCCCAGAGTGGACCCCCTTTGATTCGGCAGCCACTCCTTTGTGCGACCAGATCGCCATGATCTGGGGCGCGACCGATACGCCCTTGACCAGCGAGGGCTTGGTTGACTGGACAAGCGAGGTTTCAATCGCCGCGCTCCAGTGGCAGCAGGCGATGGTAGCGGATGGCTTGATGCCCGGTGTCCATGCAGAGAGCTTCGGCAACTGGCTCAAGGGTGGCACCGCGATCATGTCTTCCTATGATGTGCATGGCACGCTGGCACAGCAGACCTTTGGCGTAGACGCCGCGACCACGGGCGTCAATATCCGGCGCGAGAAGGACAACCCCGCGGCAGGCGCGCCCTTCTGGCTGAATGGCAGCGTGATTTTGCAGAACGCTGCGAACGCGCAGGGGATGATGGACTTCCTGCTCTGGTGGTTTGGCCCATCCAACAAGGCAACGGGTCAGCAGATCGCCACTGTGGCGGCAAAACCGGCCTACCAATACACCTACGATGAGTTCATCGCCACGGATGAAGCCCAGGCCTGGCAGTTGGAAGGAATCGAACTGGTACGTGAGTCTGTACCGTTCCCTGCTAATCTCTACTGGACGATTCAGACCACGGTCATGGCTCCGTGGATGGAGCGAGCCGTAGACCCGGCCAACAACCTGAGCGCAGAAGAAGCTTTGACCAGCGCTCTGGACGAGATCAATGCTGAGATCGACAAGCTGCGCAGCTAGAAGCTGACTTGAGATGTCCCGTTGCGTATTGAGCTAGGCCGCCCAGGGCTAAAGCCACAGGGCTACGGTACAACGCCCCCTAAACGGGGCTTGATTGGCTATTTCTAAGTCCGCTTTAGCGGGCGTCGTTTGGTAGCCGGATGGCTTTAGCCTCCGGCGGCTCATGTAGGGAGGCGACACATGCCGCCTCCCTACAGCGCAACCGGCGGATTCACGTAATAAAGAGGGAGCGTATGGCAACACAAACAACGGAGCCGTTGAGCGGACGGCGTGATCCCGCAGCGCTGTGGCGCGGGATGCGGGCGCGGCGCGGCGACAGAATTCGTAACAACCCACTGGGCTATCTTTTTATCGCCCCTGCCATGTTGTTATATGTGGTCTTTAATATTTGGCCCATCGTCCGCGGTCTGCTGATGGCCTTTACCGATTACCGTTTTATCTATCCCGATTCGCGCTGGGATTTTATCGGTGTAGAAAACTTTGTGGAGATGTGGGATGACCGCGCGGCCCATGATGCTTTTTGGATCGCCTTCAAATATTTTCTGATGGTCGTCCCCATCACCATTGTGCTGGCTTTGCTCGTGGCGATCTTGATCAGCCGCGTGCGTCACGGTTCCGCCTTTTACCGCTGGGTGGTCTACCTGCCTTCGATTTTGCCGGTGGCGGTGAGCTTTTTGATGTTCCGTGAGATGTATGGGCTGAAATTTGGTTTTATCAACACCAATCTGCGTAATTGGGGCGTGGAGAATCCTCCGAACTGGCTGGGCGATGCGGTGACGGCGCTGCCCTCCATTGCCGCGGCCCATATTTGGATTCTCTTTGGGTTCCCCACCCTGCTCTTTCTGATCGGCATTTATAACATCAGCCAAGAGATCTACGAAGCCGCGTCGTTGGATGGCGCGAATGGCGTGCAGCAAGCCATACATATTACTGTGCCGCTGCTCAAGCCCACCTTTGCCCTTGTTGCTGTGCTGCTGCTCGGCGTCTTGGGCACGACCGATCCAATGTTGATCCTGACCCAGGGCGGGCCGCAGAAATCGACACATACCATCGGCTTCCATCTCTATCAGATCGCGTTTCAACTGGGCGATCTGCGCTTAGGCTATGCCGCGGCATTAAGTTTGGTTTTGGGTTTGCTCAGTGCAGCCGTGGCTGCGTTGGTCTTCCGCTGGTCACGCAGCTAGCCCCGACAGACGGATTGGGGAAGAAGGAGAAATATCATGTCGGCTGGTTCCATTCCGACTGCGAGCATGAGGAGTCGTCCGCTGGGGGCGCGGTTGAACATCAGCCGCGCGGGCTTGGTGGCGCACATCTTTATGGTCCTGGTTGTTTTTATCGTGCTGCTGCCCATTCTGTGGATGATTTCAACATCCTTTAAGAATGCACAGGAATTCTTTACCAATTCTGCCGCGCTCATCCCGCGCTCCATCAGCATGGTCAACTATGAATATATGTTCACCGCCATTCAAGAGTTGCCCCTCTATATGCGCAACAGCTTTGTACTGGCGATTGGGGTCGCGGTCGTGCAGGTGGTGACAGCGGCCCTGGCTGCCTACGCCTTTGCGCGCATGAACTTCTGGGGCCGCGATTTTATCTTCCTGGCGATTGTCGTCTCGATGTTCATCCCGCGCAGCGGGGGCTTGATGGCGCTCTATGAGTTGATGTCTTTCTTGAAAATGCGCAACAGCCTCTTTGGGCTAATTCTGCTCTTTGGCGCTTCGCTGCCTGTACCGATCTTTATCATGCGCCAGGCCTTTTTGTCCATCCCGCGCGAGATCGAGGAATCGGCCTTGATGGATGGGGCAAACCAGTGGCAGATCTTCTGGCGCATCGCCTTTCCTTTGGTGACGACCGCGCTGGTCGTGGTGGCAACGCTCGCTTTTGTCGGCGTGTGGAGCGATTACCTGGTCACTTACACGATGATCGACCGCAACAACCAATTGACGATCTCGGTGGGTATTCAGAAGGTGCTGACGGGTTCCTATGAAACGGCGACCGCCACCGTACCCCACCTGCGCGGCCAGTTTGCCAACGAGGCGGCAGATGCCGCCATGCTCTTGTTCAGCGCCGCGCCTGTCATTTTGGTCTATGCCCTTTTGCAACGCTGGTTTATGCGCGGCTTGACCGATGGCGCGATTAAATTTTAGGTTTTGTGTAGGAGTCAATGAATGAGTGACAAGTTAGCCGAATACCGCGAGGCCGATGCTCCATTGCCCGAAAGGAACCGGCTCTGGCCGCTCTATGGGGGCGGTTTTGAGAACTTGGGGCGTGATGGGGAGATGATCGAACGCCCCCTGCCTTCCTATGGGCCGGATGAATTGCTGGTGCGCCATGATGCTACGGGCATCTGTTTTTCCGACATCAAGGTAATCCGCGCTGGGCAAGATCACCCGCGCATCTACCGCGACATGAGTCAAGAGCCGGTGGTGTTGGGCCATGAAATCAGCCTGACCGTGGTTGGCGTGGGTGAAAATCTGCGCGACCAATATGAGGTGGGCGACCGCTTTATTGTGCAGGCCGATATCTATATCAACGGCGTGGGCTATGCCTATGGCTATGAGATCCAGGGTGGCTATTCGCAATACAATGTCATCGACCAGCGTGTCCTCAACGGCGATGGCGGCAACTATCTCCTGCCGGTGAAGCCCACGACGGGCTATGCCGAGGCCGCGCTTGCCGAGCCGTGGGCCTGCGTGGAGGCATCCTATACGGTTGACTACCGCCACACCTGGAAGCCAGGGGGAACACTCTGGATCACGGGCGAGGGTGTGGGGGCGACATTGGGGCAGGCGCAGGCATGGCGACCGGGTCGCGTGGTCATCGACGTGCGCGACGCCGCCTTTGCCGAGCAGGTGCGTGCCTGGGCCACCTCTGCCAACATCGCCATCAGCGACGCCCAGGATGATGAGCCGTATGATGATATTGTCGTTTTGAGCAACGACCCGGAGCTGATCGAGCGCGCTTTTGCGCGGCTAGCACGTGCGGGCATGTTTGCGGTCATTACGGATCAGCAAGTGCCGCGGCGGGTTTCGCTGGACATCGGGCGGCTGCACTATGACAAGCTTGCCGTGGTCGGCGCGAGCGGCACTGACATCAGCGCGGCCTATACCCCGATCCGTACGCAACTGCTTCCAGGGGGCGTTACCTGGATATTGGGCGCGGGTGGGCCAATGGGACACATGCACTTACAGCGCGCCATCGAGATTCCCGAACATCCACGTAAAATCGTGGCAACCAACCGCAACCGTCACCGTATTTTGGCGGTTAAAGAAAAGTTTGCGGGCGCGGCCAAAGATGCAGAGATCGATTTGGTCACCTACTCGCAAGACAGCTATGCCGGTGAAGCAGAATTAGAAGCCGACCTGCGCCACGAAAGCGGCGGAGCGGGCTATGACGATATTGCCGTGATGGCTCCAAGCGTGCCCGCCATTGAAATGGCGATGAACCAGTTGGCAGATAACGGCGTGATGAATGTCTTTGCAGGCGTGCCGCGCGGCACACAGGCGCACTTTAACATGAATGACATTGTGCGCCGCGGTGTGCGCTTTACGGGGATGAGCGGTTCATCGATTGAAGACTTGGCTCGGATGCGCGATCTGACGGAGAGCAAGACGCTTTCGCCCAACAAGTCGGTGGCGGCTGTTGCCGGGTTGGAAGGAGTCGCCGAAGGTCTGCACGCGGTAGCGGATGGACGCTTCCCCGGTAAGGTAGTCATCTTCCCCAACCTATCCAAACCGCTGCCCCTGACGACGCTGCCCGAACTCAAGCAGCGGTTGCCATCGGTCTACGCTAAATTGGCCGAAGATGAGACGTGGACGGTGGAAGCCGAAGCGGAGCTGCTGCGGCTGTTGCTGTAGAGAGCCGATCTCTCGCGCAGGGACGCGGAGCCACAGAGACAGGCCAGAAAGAAAAGTCAGAGAAAGAGCCGGAGAAAATCATCGCGGATGAATAGCCAACCTTTATTAGACCAGGTGGCAATTGTTACGGGGGGCGCGCAAGGGCTGGGCGCGGCGATTGTCGAACGCTTGGCAAGCGAGGGCGCTCATGTTGTTGTGGCGGATATGAACCTGGCGGGCGCGCAAGCGACTGCGACTGCGGTGGCCCAGGCGACGGGACGACGCACTTGGGCGTTAGCCGTGGATGTGACCGTGGAAGAGCAGGTCGCGGCGATGGTTGACCAGACGCTGGAGACTTTTGGCCGTTTGGATATTCTCGTCGCCAATGCGGGTATTGTCATCGCTGGGGCAATCGATGAGCTTGATCTCGCCCGCTGGCGCAAGGTGGTGGATGTGAATCTGACCGGCTATTTCCTCTGCGCCAAACATGCAGCGCGCGTGATGAAAAGCCGGCGCAGCGGCGTCATCATCCAGATCAACTCCAAGTCGGGCAAGAAGGGCAGCTTTAAGAACGGGGCCTATGCTGCCTCCAAGTTTGGCGGTATCGGGCTGACCCAGAGCATTGCGCTGGAACTGGCGGAATATGGGGTGCGTGTCAACGCTGTCTGCCCTGGCAATCTGCTCGATTCGCCCTTGTGGCAAGAATCACTCTACAGCCAATATGCACAGCGTTTGGGCATCAGCGAAGAAGAAGTGCGCCAACGCTATGTCGATCAGGTACCGATGAAGCGGGGTTGCACCTATCAGGATGTGACCAACGTGGTCGTCTTTCTGGCCTCGGAACAGGCGAGCTATATGACCGGGCAGGCGATCAATGTCACAGGTGGACAGGAGATGCGTTAACGATGGAGCCTACAGCAATTTCAGATCCCATCTTGGAGCAATTAATCTGGCTCTCTCATGAGTTGGGGCGCGAGGAACGCCAATTGGCGATCCTGGGTGAAGGCAATACCAGCACGATCTGTCCCGATGGCACTTTTTGGGTCAAGGCGTCGGGCAGCCAACTGGGGAACATCACCTCGCAGGGCTTTAGCCAGGTCAGCCTGGGCGCGGTGATGGAACTGATGGAAAACGAAACGATGGATGATCAAGCGGTGGCGCGTGCCCTCCAGGAAGTATTGGCGAACCCCACCCATCGCCGTCCCTCGGTGGAAACCTTCCTCCATGCGCTCTGCCTGCATGAGGCGGGGGCCAAGTGGGTGGCTCACACCCATGCCGTGTCGGTCAACCAGATTTTGTGCAGCCGCTTGGGAGCCGAGCCTTTCCTGCGCCACCTCTTTCCCGATGGCATTGTTGTCTGTGGTCGCCATCCCGCGGTCGTGCCCTATGTAGACCCAGGTTTCACGTTGGCGCTGGTCGTGCGTGATGAGCTGCGCCGCTATCAGGAGGCATATGGTCACGCGCCCAAACTGCTGCTCATGGTGAATCATGGGTTGGTGGCGCTGGGTCAGACCGCACAGGAAGCCCTCAACATCACGTTAATGGCGGATAAGTGGGCCAAGATCATTGTGGGGAGCTATGCGTTGGGCGGGCCAACGTTCCTGCCCGATGCCCAATCTGAGCGCATTGATAACCGGCTCGATGAGCATTATCGCCGCCAACAACTTCATGGCGCAACTCTGAAGCCATAGAAGCGATTTGTGCGGCCAGAGACAGAACGGAGAGCAACCACCTGTGAACAGGGATGAACAGATAGTTTTCAGCAATGGGGCGCTCTCCAGTGACGCGCGCCGCGATCTCATCATCGACGAACTGCGCCGCCAAGACGAGGTCACGGTCAGCCGCTTGAGCGAACTGCTCGGCGTCTCGGATGTCACCATCCGCAAAGATTTGCAGCAGCTAGAAGATCAGGGCTATCTGACCCGTGTGCGCGGGGGTGCGGTCTTTTCCGGGCGCGGGCAGTTGGAACTGCGCTTTGCCGCGCGCCAGCAGTTGGCGTTGGAGGAGAAACGGCGTCTGGCTGCGCGCGCGGCCCAATACGTGCGTCCTGGTGCGACAGTCTTTTTGGATGGCAGCACAACCGTCTTTCAGATGACGCGGCTGCTGCGCCATATCCAGGGACTTACGGTCATTACCAATGGGCTCTATGCCGCGCTGGAATTGAGCTTTGCCCCGGAGATCACCACCATCGTCGTGGGCGGCATCCTGCGTAAACAGTCGAGCAGCTTGGTGGATTTGCTGACGCCCGAATTGCTGCGGCGGCTGCATGTGGATGTGGCTTTTGTCAGTTGCCGCGGCTTCACGGTCGAGCATGGATTAATGGAATCGGACCTGCGCGAGGCACAGCTTAAGCGCGCCATGTCGCAGGCGGCCCAGCAGGTGGTGGCGCTGGTGGATAACAGCAAGCTCGGTCATGTCTACATTGCCAGTTCACTGCTGCCGGAGGAGATCGACACCATCCTGGTGGATCATGGCATGGACGAGGCAGCGCGCACTGCCCTGGCTGCCACAGGCGTCGGGGTCGAAGTGGTGTAATTGCGACAGAAAGCTAATAGAGAATGACGACAACGAACTTTATTGCCGCCGACTTGGGCGCGTCCAACGGTCGAGTGTTGTTGGCGCGTTGGGATGGGGCGCGCTTTGCCCTAGAAGAACTGCACCGCTTTGCCAATGGCCCGGTTGCCGTCCATGATCGCCTCTATTGGGATGCGTTGGGGCTGTGGCGCGAGATCAAAACGGGGCTGGAGCGGTATGCCGCCACCAGCGACACGCCCCCCGCGGCCATTGGCCTCGACACTTGGGGCGTCGATTATGCGCTGCTCGATGTGACAGGGCGGCTCTTGGGCAACCCTGTCCACTACCGCGATGCGCGCACCAACGGCGTGCAGGAACGGCTCATGGGCGTGGTGCCAGCCGAAAAACTCTTTGGCGAGACGGGCATCCAGTTTATGCAGATCAACACCCTCATCCAACTTTACGCCATGCGCGAGCAGGGCGATCCCCAACTGGATCAAGCGGCAACCTTGCTGATGATTCCCGACTTGTTCAACTACTGGATGACTGGACGCAGGGCAGTCGAGTATACCATCGCCTCGACCACACAAATGCTGCACGCGGCGGATCGCCGTTGGGCAACAGGGTTGCTGGCGAAGTTGGGCCTGCCCACGCAGATTTTGCCGGAGATCCTGCCGCCGGGAACAAGTTGGGGTACGCTGCTGCCCAGCGTTTGTGACGAAACCGGCATCAAGGGCGCACCCCTGGTCATCGCCCCTGGCACACACGATACCGCCAGCGCAGTCGCCGCCATCCCTGGTCTTGATGAGCGCAGCGCCTACATCAGCAGCGGCACATGGAGCCTCATGGGTGTCGAAATTGCCCAGCCCATTCTCAATGACGCGACCCGTCGCCTGAACTTTACGAATGAGGGGGGCGTTGCCAACACCATCCGCCTGCTCAAGAACATCGGCGGGCTGTGGCTGCTGCAAGAGTCGCGCCGCCAATGGGCGCGCGGCGGGCATGATTATTCATGGGCTGAACTGCTGGCGCAAGCGGAACAGGCGACTCCCTTTCGTTCCATCATTGACCCCGATGCCAGTGATTTCATGGCCCCTGGTCAAATGGTGGATGCCATCTGCGCTTCTTGCCTGCGTTCAGGCCAATCCGCTCCGGAGACAGTGGGCGAGGTGGTGCGCTGCGCGTTGGAAAGCTTGGCGCTGCGTTATCGCTGGACTTTGGGCGCGTTGGAGGAATTGGTGGGGCATCGCCTGGATACCGTGCGCATCGTAGGCGGTGGCAGCCAGAACCGGCTGCTCTGCCAGCTTACCGCCGATGCTTGCCAACGCCCGGTGGTGACTGGCCCGGTGGAGGCAACCGCGTTGGGTAATGTGATGGTACAGGCGATGGCAACGGGACATTTGGGCAGCCTCGCCGAAGCGCGTGCCGCGGTCGCCGCCTCCATTTCCCAAGAAGAATTCACGCCCGGCCCCGCGGCAGGCTGGGACGATGCCTTTGGGCGATTTCAAGAACTGGTGACACAGCCCGCGCACATCTCCTAGATTGCTCTGCTTACATACGGTATACACGACCACCCTCCCGGAGACTTCAAAGTCTCCGGGAGGGTAATTTAGGGGGTCGTATGAAAGAAGTGCTATCAGGGTGACTTGTCAGCCCACTTCAGGGGCGTTGTATCCTAGCCCCGCGGCTTTAGCCTGGGGCGCTCTCACGCCGCCACGACCGGCTTGCTGCGGTTCACCATGGGTTGCCCTCGGTTCGACTGGATGACAGCCAACACCGTCATTGCCAGAAAGAGCAGCACTGCCACGACATTCAGCAATCCACCCCACCGTTGGGCAGTCAGATCATGTGCCAAATGTCCATAGGTCCGGTAAATCAGGGTCGTGTGCAGCAGGATCAGATGCCCATAGAAAATTGGGCGGTAATCCAGACGCACGCCCGTTACCGCGGGCAAGATGATTGCCGCGTGCCCAAAGATCATAGAAAAGACAAAGCCAAGCAGGAAAACATGCAGCAGCGCCGCATAATCCGCTCCGGCATAGACCGCGCCCTTCCACAGCGCGATGACACCGCCCACGCCCAACCAGACATAGCCGATCATCAGGCAAGCCGCGATAAAGCGTGCTAACCCATCGCGGCGGATGGTGTAGCGCGTGATGTCATAGCGCAGCAGCCAGATTGCCATCAGCAGCGCGCCGGCTCCGAGCAAGCGGATGCCTGCACCCAGGTTGACGATGGTGAGCAAGACGCCCGCCAGATAAATCGCAACCGCAACCACCAGCGAGTTCTCAATCGTGGGCGTCAAGCGGCGCACCCTGGTCAGTTCCAGCCGTTCGCCCACAATGGTCAAAATGAGGAAGGCCGTCCACAGATGAACCACCTGAAAGATCGGCTGTCCCGCCAGCCATAACGCGTTGCCAATCACCCAGCAGACCGCGCCCGCGGTCATCACTGCCATGTAGCGTACCGGGTGCAGCCGCAGCAAGAAGATGAACATGCCGAGCAGCCCCATGCTACTGGCTGTCAGCAGCACTTTTGCCAGGGTGGGATCGGGTAGGACGAGTAGGGCTAAGGCTCCGGCGGCATTGACGACAGGAACCGCCAGGTTCCACTGCGAGCGCGCCGCCAGTGCGACGGCGCGCTCCAGGCAGATCAAAGTACCCAGAAAGCCACAGATCATCAAAGGGCCGTGGAGCATCATCCAGTTCATACTGAATGGGTCCATCTGCCAACCCAGGCGCGCAAGCCCCGAACCCAAACCGCCCAGCAGCGTAACGGCAACGATCAGCATGAGCAGGGCACGGGGCAGAATACGCGATAGATGAGCTGTGGCCTTCATAGTAATTTCCTTATGTACTGACTCAATTGTACGGACACAATCCATTGTGTCCGCTCTACCGCCGCGTACGGACACGATAGACCATGTCCGTACGCGCTAGATCATGCTTACTCTGTGCCAAACAACATCAGCAGCATGGTTAGCGGTGTCTTGGCATAGACGCTGTGCTTGAGCCGTGGCGGCATCTGCACCCAACTTCCCGCCTTCAGTTCGTAGCGGTCTTCACCCAGCGTAACGGTGGCTTCACCTTTTACAATCTGGAGAATGGCCCGCTTGCTGGACGTGTGTTCGGAAAGCTCCTGCCCAGCATCAAAGCCGAACAGCATTGCATTCATCTGCTCATTCTTCAGGAACGTGCGGCTGACGATGCTGTCGGGTTGGATCGCATCAACCAACCCTGCCAGGTCTTCGATGAGCGTATATTCCTGGATTGCGTCGCTACTCATTTGTCCCCGTCTGCTTTGCGTGTGATCCCAACCCGCCACACTTCCGGCCCTCTTTCGCGATACTCCCAATCGAACAGGTCGGGACGTTCGTGCAAGAGTTGGTAATAGAGCGGTTGGGGATCATGGTCGTTGACAAGTTCAAATGATTCACCTGCCGCCAGGGCATCGAATGTCCTGAAGATCATCGGGTGGCGTTCGCGAGGTTGAATGGTACGGACATCGAGCTGTGTCATAATAGGTTTCTCCTTAGCTTTGAAACTGAAACTTTGAAACTGAACTTAAAAACTTGAACTTAGAAACACAAACATAAAGTTGGAGGTTAGAAAACTTCGTAATTTTGTGGGCCTTGAGAGGCCGTAAAGCCGCCAAGTGGTTTAATACGCGGCCAGAGTAATAGCGCAAACGGAACCACGGCACCGAGCGTACACAGACGCCCTAGCAACGAGAGCAGGTCGATCATGTACCAGCCGCTTAAGGCTGTTATCAGGATGCCACTGTTGAGCAAAGCAAAACTCCACCAGCCCAGATACGTTCTGCCAAAGCGACCTTTGTCACCGTAGAAATCCCCTCCGCTAAAGCGGGGAAGTATCCAGAAGGCAATCCCCATCACAAACTGCATCGTCCAGCCGAAGATCATGATTTCGATATGCGGGTTGAGCAGTCTCCACGTCCAGGGATAGATCGGGACGCCTTTGTGATGCAGGATCATGGAGCCGAAAAAGAAGCCAATCCCCATATGGATCAGAGAGGCACGCACGAGCCAGACGCTTAGTTTGGGCATGACTAACGCTCCTTGATCCGTCCCCAGGTGTTGATGATGAAGCCCCAGCCCGCCAGCAGCAAACAGGTCGATGCCATCGCTAGCGTCCAGCCCAGGCCGGCTTGCGGGGCCAGCACGATCATGGGTTCACCAATCGCTCGAAATACCATCCCCACATTGAGCAGGATAAAGACTGTCCACCCCAGCCATTCGGAGCCACGTGGCTTCTCTTTTGACTGCTTTGGGAACATCCAGTAGCCAACCCCCATGATAAGCTGTGTTACCCAGCCGATGAAAAGAAAATGCAGATAGACCGGTCGCAATACCTGCAAACTGGGCGACCACCCCATCACCGGCTGCGCCAGCAATATCGCCCCCATCATCAGCCCTGTGGCAAAGTAGAGCAATCCAACTTTGATAAACCATCGTGAAAGGGTCGGCACAGTACTTCTTCCTTCTCACTTCTCAAACAGAATTGAACAGAAACTTTGGAAAAGAGAGCATCTACAGGTAGGGGGATCCCTGTAGATGCTCTCTGCTTGGGGCTAATTAATGGCCCGCGTCGTTGGCATCCCCATGCCCCTGGAAGATGGTGGGGTTCTCTGCACCTTCAGCGTAGAGATAACCGGCCAATCCTCGCTCCGCACGACTGAGGGCATGGTCTACCAGGATATAGCGCCCTGGCACATCCATCTTGAACTCGACCACGGTTGCGCCACCAGGAGGCACAAGTGTAGTTTGCACATCGGTCAAGGGGGCCGAGGTCAGGGATGCTTGATCATAGACCCGGTCGAAAATTTCACCGATGACATGGAACGCTGAGGTTGCATTTGGCCCACCCACACCAAAGTAGATGCGAACGGTATCGCCAACCTGTGTGCGCATGGCATATTCATCGAGAGTCAAAGCGCCCGCTGCGCCGTTGAAGGTGAAGTACTCTGCATCTTCATTGAGCATCTTCTCATGGCTGAAATCCAGGTTGCCTTGCGTGCCATAGGGCTGTGTCGTATAGAGTTCGCCCTGCATGACATAGAACTCGTGATCAACCGGCGGCAGGCCACCTTCAGGTTCGACAAGAATCAGCCCATACATGCCACTGGAGATATGATGGCCGATGCTGGCGGTTGCACAGTGATAGACATAGAGCCCCGGCTGCAATGCCTGGAAGGTGAAGGAACCTTCGCTCCCTGGCATGACTTGGGTGAAGACTGCGCCACCCCCTGGCCCCGTCACCGCGTGCAGGTCGATGGAGTGTGGCAGTTGGCTCGTGGCATCATTGTGTAGGTGAAGCTCGATGGTGTCGCCAACACGCACACGGATCATCGGCCCTGGAACCTGACCATCAAAGGTCATGTAGCGGTAGGTTGTGCCGTCAGCCAGGGTTCCGTTGACCTCCTTTGTCGTCAGATCAAGGCGGATGTTCTGCGGGCCGCGATTGCCAACCGGGCCGGGCAGGTCAGCCGGATTGCGGATGATAGACGCTGCGTCCGCGACCGCGGGCGCTGCGGCGGCGACAATGGCGTTTTGAGCCTTGACGCTGTCACTGCGGCCTGCTGCGGCGGAATGCTCGTCCATTGTCATCTCATCACTTGCCCCCTCATCGCTCGCCGCGACGCTGCCGCTGACGCTCAGGAGGCCTTTCATGCCAATCTCACGATGACCAGGAATGGAGCAGTAGTACTCAAATTCCCCCGGTTGGGTGACGACAAATTCCAAAACAACGGTCTGTTCGTCCTGGGTCAACTGCCCGGTCTCTACACCAAACTCGTCGATCTTCAGGTCATGCAAAACGGGGTCGCCATTGATGACGGTAAGGCGGACAGTATCGCCGACATTGGCCTTTAATTCCGGGTTGAAAACGCCATCAATCTCGCCGCCGACCCCTACAAATGCCATTGGCGGGGTGCCGCCCAGTTGGGTTCGCAGCGTGTACTCAACGACATGCGCCTCTGCGCTTACTTCGACTGGGACCGCTTTAGCTTCAGCCACAGGAGCCTGTGCGACTTCTGCCTGTGCCACTTCAGCTTGTGCTACATGCGCGTGGGCGGCTTCTGCTTGGACTCCCGTTGCCTGCGCCACATCTTTTTGAGTTACATCTGCCGCGGCCACTGCGACCGGTTCGGTGACAGGAGCCGTTTCGGATGCTGCCACATGAGTATTGGGTAGATATTGAACGCTAATCGGCAAGATCGCCAGAATTAGAATCGCTAAAGCGCCGATGAGGGCCGTCACAATGTTTGGGTTAATCTTTGTTTTCATTTTGAACGTCCTTGTTCAAAGAATAGGTTGTAATCAAAAACGGTATTTCAATAGCACCGACGGGACAGACATCCTCACAAGCGGTGCAATATGTACAAAGGTCAGGGCGAACCAGCATGGCTTTGTCTCCCTGCCGACCCAGCGCGTCGGTTGGGCAGATGTTGACACAATCACTACAGCCGGTGCATTTCTCTCGGTCAATCTGAGGCATCCATTGCATGGTCATCAGCGCGGCCCCTTCAACTATTCGCGCCCGAGTTCGCCGCCAGTTCGTTCTGGTCGCATATGCTCGGTACTCTCCATAAAACTGACAAAAACCAAATTTTCATTCAGGGCACGAACCGTGTGCAGTTCGCCTGGCTCGAAAACGAGCAATGATCCTGGGCCAAATTCCTGTTCCTGACCACCATCACCCGCAAATATGCCCCGCCCCAGCAGAACCACTACATAAAAGGGTGAGCCGGGTACCTTATGCTCCTCGATCTGTTGCCCAGGCTTGAGCATCCAGCGAATAATACGGCTGTGTTGATCGACCAGAATAGGTTGAGCATTGGCTACCGAATCATGGAATTGAAGGTTTGTCAGCAATTGTTCGGCTTTCATAAGGCATCTCTCCCGTTAAGCTTTCTCTGCGAAACATGGATAAAGGGATAGAATCACCACCTCTCTATCGATTTATGCTTCTAGGATAGAGGAGGAAAACCGTTCTGTATTTAAGCTAGATTAAAAGCGAGGCAGGAAATTTGAAGGCTTAAAGCATAGCGAGGGTGCGGAGAAGGCGCTCGTCTACGATCATGATGCGGTGACGGTCGAACTGAAGCGCCCCAGCTTCTTCCAATGAACGGAGGACGTTGCTGATGGTTTGTGGGGTGGTATTGATATGCGCGGCAATGGCAGTGCGGGTGACGCCGGGGCCACTGAGGGTAGGGTCTTCGGCTTGCTTGAGCAAGAAACGCGCCAGGCGCACCATCACCGAATAGAGCGCCAGGTCTTCGATCTGCCCAACCAGCGAGCGCACGCGCACCGCCAGCAACCGGATCACATTCAGGGCGACGCGTGCGTTGTGTGTCAAAACATAGGTCAGCACATCGGAGGGGATCAGCCAGACACGGACTTCGGGACTCAGCGCAGCGGCATTGGCTGGATTGTTGCCCCCATCCAGCGCGCCAACATCATTAAAGGTTTTGCCAGGGCCAGACAAATGCAGAATATGTTCGCCGCCATCCGGGTTGAGCTTGAAAACTTTAGCCATTCCCTCTTCGACAATCCACAACCCCGCTGCCGGTTCGCCTTCAAAAAAGATCATTTCGCCTACGCTGAAGGTACGTAATAGGCTGTGTTCGGTAATGTAGGCAAGTTCGTCTTCTGCGATGCCCTCAAAATAAGCGATCGTCCCGATGTGGCTCTGTATGCTGTCCTTTGACATGGGTACTCACAACACCTAGTTTGCTCGAACAATGGATGGATCTATCGCTGCATCCTCCTATTATCCACAGTCCAGCAGAGCAGGCACAATTCGCGTGCCAGTGTGACTTGTATGATAAGTTATATCTTTGTCCGCAGCTCGATCATTGCGCCCAGCATCTCCTGCGTGTCGAGATAGGACCAGATGGCACCGGGGCGGAGCGAGGAGCCGCCGCTTTGCAGGACGGTCGCGCCCAGCCCGGCTGCCACGGCAGCGGGGTCTTCTACCTCAAAGAGAAGATGATGCAGCCCCTCACCATGCTCGTTGAGAAAGTCGCTGTAGATGTTGTCCCCCTCCAGCGGTTGGATAAACTCGATCTGCATTGGCCCAGCCTGCAGAAAGGCCAGTCGCATCCGAAAATTGCCGCGCCTGCCATGATAGGTCGCCGTTTCCTCCAGGTTTTTGCCGGGAATGGGCCAGTCAACAAAGTGGGCAGGGGCAAGTTTGAAGCGACTCGTCCAGGCGGCGACCGCGGCTTCTGCATCGTGGACAATGATCCCCACCTGCACCATCGGGCCGAGATCGATACGGGTGTCGGCTGTGCTATTCTCTGTAGTATTCGTCGAGGTATTTGTCGAGGTATTTGTAGTCGAGTCGAGTGATTCGCTCATGGTTTGCTTTCTTTCAGAGTGGTCTGTTGAGGCTCAGCCGCGCCCGCGGCCACAATGGCATCGAGAATCTTGCGATAGCCTGTGCAGCGGCAGAAATTGCCGGTGAGCGCCTCTTGCGCTTCGGCGCGTGTGGGATGGGATCGTTCTTCCAGGAGCTTGGCCGCGCTCATCACAAAACCTGGTGTGCAATAGCCACATTGGACGCCGCCGCTTTGGATAAAGGCTGCTTGTACCGGATGCAAATTGGCGGGGTCGCCCAGACCCTCCACGGTGACGACTCTCGAACCTGCGGCGCGTTCGGCGGGAACCAGGCACGCCATGACCGCCATGCCATCCAGAAAGACGGTGCATGAGCCACATTCCCCCTCGGCGCACCCTTCCTTTACCCCCACGAAACCGGCCAAACGCAGGCTGTCGAGCAGTGTCATGCTCCCTGGCAGCACGACTGCCTGCCCGTTGACGTGACTTGCAGCCGCCTCGTTTTGCGCCTCATTGTCCTGCGCCTGGCTGGTCATCACAGGCCATACGCCAGCCGTCTCGCCCCAAAGCATCACCGGATGGATGGGCCATCCCGCGCGCGCTTGCCCATCACGGATTTGGGCGAGGATGCGAGCCGTCAACGTCTCCACCATCGCACGACGATAGGCGGCAGAGCTACGCACGTCGTCAATGGGCGAGGTGGCTTGCACTGCCAACTGCGCGGCGCGCTCAATCACCTCGTCGGTCAATGGCTTGCCCGTCAAGAATTGCTCCGCTGCCGTGGCGCGCACGATGACCGGCGCAACGGCTCCCAGGCTGATCACAGCCGCCTCAACCTGCGTGTGTCCTGCGTTCCAGGTGATGACCGCGGCAATGTTGTTGACCGTGATCGCTTGGGCGCGGCGCAAACCGAGCTTGATGTAGGCCCCTTCTTGATGTTCGTTCAAAGGGGCAAAGGAGATGCGGGTCAACAACTCGTCGGCAGCCAGATCAACCTTGCGGAAGCCTGTGTAAAAATCGCGCAAGGGCAGCGTGCGTTCGCCACGCGCCGCGCTCTGGAGCGTGACCGTTGCCTCCAGCGCCACCAGCGGAACCAGCGTGTCATTGGAGGGGCTGGCGGTAATGATATTGCCGGCGATGGTGGCACGATTGCGGATTTGCGGCGCACCCACTTCCCAACAGGCGCGCGCCAATGGAAAGGCGCGGGCGACGATCAGTTCACTGGCAAGCGCCTGGTTGTGGGTAACGAGCGGGCCAAGCTGGATATGGCCCGCGTCCTGACGAATCTCCGCCAGCCCAGGAATGCGGGTCAGGTCGATCAGCCCCAACTCGCCGCCATCGGGTGCGTGGCGTTGGCCGCGATCCATCTCAATCAGCAGGTCGGTGCCACCGGCGATGACGCGGGCCGCTTCACCATGATAGGCTTTGAGTGCTAGGGCTTCGTCGAGTGTGGTCGGTGAGGCATAGAATCGGTACATGCTATCTTCTCGGTTTCTCATGGATGGCTGCTGCCTCGAATTGTAGCGTACCATGATAGGGTGCGCCAAGCGCGCTGGTCCTATGCAATTGGTCTGATCTTTTGTCCCGATCTTTTGCGCGTGCATGCAATGAAGCGTATACTATAGATCGAACTAGTTCTAGAATCGAACTATGTGTGACGAGATACCCTGGCCCGTGATCTTGTGAGCTTATACAACGCCCAGTTGCCCTCTGTCCATAGACAGCGACAACTGGGCGTAGTCATTATGGGCCCATTTTTACGGATATAGCCAGGTTCAGAAGCAGGCTAACATACGGGTCTAGTCGAGTGGCCGATACTGGTCAATGCCATCTGCGGTGGGCAAGCGCCTGGATGGCATGGCGAAAACCTTTTCGCCGACGGAAAGGAGTACCATGCACAACAAGTCAGGACTCAACATCCTCTTTCCCTATATGCGTCCCTACCGGAATCTTCTTCTCCTGGGGACGGTCTTCGCGCTGATCGGTGCTGCGGCGAGTGCGTTTAGCCCAACGTGGCTGGGCTGGGGTGTGGACGCGTTGACCAAGGATGTGACCTCATCCTCTTTGCTGATCTATGCCCTCGGCATGGTGGTGCTCGCCTGCATTGTCGCCTTCTTTCGCTACAAACTGCGTATGCTCACCGGCGAGATTGCAGCGGGGATCACCTACCGGATGAGCCAGGATATGTTCCACCGGCTGCTGCTCTTTGACAAAGAGACGCGCCAGCAGTATGGAACAGGGGACCTGCTCTCACGCGGGACAAGCGACTTTATCTACATTTGGCGTTTTTATAGCGCGGGCTTCCAGATGGCGGCCCATGCTCTCTTTCTGCTGCTCATCGGCTGTGGCTTGATGGCGTTCACCAGTCCGCTGCTGGCGGGGCTGGTCGTGACCGTACTAATTATCAGTATTGCCATACAGGTGCGCCTGGGCAGGGTTCTAGAGCGTTCGTTTGTGCTTGTGCAGCAAGAGATCGCCAAGCTTTCCGCCTTTGCCCAGGAGCATTTGAACGCCGCGCGCATGTTAACCGCCTATGTCCAAGAAGAAGCGGTCGTCAGTGCCTTTCGAGATGTCAACCACGGCTATGTGCAGCGC
Source organism: Caldilineaceae bacterium (assembly GCA_020846635.1). Lineage (GTDB taxonomy): Bacteria > Chloroflexota > Anaerolineae > Caldilineales > Caldilineaceae > QEUY01. Next base: position 258,706 of record JADLDO010000028.1, on the reverse strand, counting down.
AACTTGCGCTTTGTCGTCGCCTCGAGCGCCATCTCGCCCATCCCCAGCCTTGTGGTCAGGATGGCTGCCGCTGTCGTGGTCTACATGGGCGGCATGATGATCATCGGCAACCAACTCACCATCGGCCAATATGTCCAGTTCATTGTCTATCTCGGCTTGCTCAATTCGGGCGCCCAACAGATCACCGATGCCTTTACCCGTTTGCAGCAGGGGAATGCCGCTGCCGCGCGTATTGGCGAAGTGCTGCACCGCTGGCCCAAGATTGCTGATTCGGACAAAGCGCGTAATGCGAAGTTGAGCGGCAACGTGCGCTTTGAGAATGTGGGGGTATGGGCAGAGGATCAGGGGCGTTGGGCGCTGCGCGAGATCGATTTAGAGGTTCCGGCAGGAACGACGCTGGGCATTGTCGGGCCAACGGGGTCGGGCAAGAGCATGTTGATCAGCCTCTTGGGGCGTATCCACGACCCGGACGAAGGGCGTATCCTGATCGACGGTCATGATCTGCGCGATCTCAAACTGGCTACCCTGCGCGAAGCGGTCGTCTATGTTCCGCAAGAGTCACTGCTCTTTACCATGCCCTTGCGCGATAACATTGCTCTGGGCGTGCCGGAAACACCCTTGCAGCGCATCTATCGAGCGATGGATCAGTCGCGGCTTTCCAAAGACCTCTCGCAACTGCCCAAAGGCCTGGACAGCATGGTGGGCGAGCGCGGGACGACCCTCTCTGGCGGGCAGAAGCAGCGTACGGCCATTGCCCGCGCGCTGGTGCGTGACCCGAAGGTGCTTCTCTTGGATGACGCACTGGCAAGTATTGACATGAAAACAGCTTCCGAGATTTTGCGTGAACTGCGCCAATCGCGCACGCAGCGAACCTGTGTGATCGTCACACAGCGTTTAGCCGCCGTACAGGATGCCGACCAGATCGTGGTCTTGGATCACGGGAAAATTATCGAGTCGGGGAACCATGAGAGCTTAATGGCACGCAACGGGTCTTATGCAGAGATGTACCAGCGCGAGATGATGCAGGCAGAGGAGGAAAAGTCCCATGTCGCAGGCTAAGAACGACCCGATTGATCCATTTGAGGCTCGGGAACGCGAACGCCTACGGAAACGTAAATTGTCAGAAGTTGCCAGCCAGGATTCGGCGCTCTTCCGGCTTCTGGGGAGTTCGCTCGCGCCCTATAAAAAGTGGCTGGCTGTCTCGATGGTGCTGATGTTGGGAACCTCGGCGCTCAATGCTGTGCCTCCCTATCTGCTGCAGCAGGCGATTGATGGCCCCATCGCGCGCGGCGAGGTCGATGCACTGATCCAGATCAGCCTTCTTTATGGTGGAACCGCAATCGGTCTTTTTGTGCTGACCTTTGCCTTTAACTGGTTCTTGCAGCAGGCCGGACAGCGGGCATTGGCCGATCTGCGTACCAAACTCTTTAACCATATCTTGCGCCAGGATCATGGCTTTCTCACCGGCACCTCGACCGGCGACTTGGTGGCGCGCCTGACCAATGACATTGACCAACTGAACGCCGTTCTCTCGACCAGTATCGTGGTTGTCTTGGTGGAGGGGGTGACGCTGCTGGTGATCGTCGTTGTCATGTTTGCCGTCAACTGGCGGTTGGCGCTGCTCGCATTGGCAGTGCTGCCGATTGTGGCGCTGACCACGCGCTATTTTCGCGCCCGCATCCGCCGCTCGTCCAGTGGTGAGCGCACCGCGCAAGCGCGCATCAGTTCGTTCCTCAATGAGCATATTCATGGCATGACCGTGGTGCAGTTGTTTAACCGCGAGCATGAGAGCGAAGAAGAGTTTGAAAGTTATAACAAGACCTATCGTGATGCGCTGGTGGAACTGCGCTGGCATAGCGCAGTCTTTCTGTCGGTGCAGGAAGTCCTCGCTGCCATCGGCCTGGGGTTGATCCTCTATGGTGGTGGGCAAGGGGTCTTGGCGGGCTGGGCGACACTGGGCACGCTCGTCGCCTTTGTGCAATACACAGAACGGGCTTTCACGCCTGTGCTGCGCCTCTCGCAAGAGTACAACTCGCTGCAAGTGGCGCTGGGCGCGGCGGAACGCATCCACAGTATGTTATCGAAAGTGCCGCAAGTGGTCAGCCCTCCCGATCCCCTGCCCATACCCGCTATCCGCGGCGATATTGAATATGAGGACGTACACTTCTGGTACGTACCCGATGAACCTGTGCTGCGCGGGGTGAACCTCAAAATTGCCGCGGGCCAGACCGTGGCGGTTGTGGGCGCAACGGGCGCGGGCAAATCGAGCCTGGTCAGCTTGCTGGCACGACAATATGATCCCACCGAGGGGCGGGTATTGTTGGACGGCACAGACATCCGGCGTTTCAAGCTGGATGAATTGCGACGCGCCGTAGCCGTAGTTCCGCAAGACCCTATTTGCCTGGAAGGAACCATTCGCCATAACATAGCCCTCTTTCGGGACGATCTCAGCGATGATGTGATTCGCGAGGCGGCAGAGTTCAGCAACGCCGCCACCTTTATCGAAGAACTGCCGGGGACATATGATTTCAAGGTGCTGCCCAACGGCGAGAATCTTTCGCAAGGGCAGCGGCAGTTGCTGTCACTGGCGCGGGCGTTGGCCCTCTGTCCCGATGGGGTCTTGATCTTGGACGAGGCGACCAGCAGCATTGACACAGCCACCGAGGCGCTTTTGCAAGAGGCATTGGAGCGGGTACTCAGCACACGCACCAGCCTCGTCATCGCTCACCGCCTCAGCACCGTTCGTAATGCCGACCGCATCATCGTCATGGAGAAGGGGCGCGTGGTCGAGGATGGCAACCACCAGACACTTTTGGCGCGCAATGGCTATTACGCGCGGCTGCATCGCCACCAGTTGCTTTCCGAAGCGGAAAAGGAAGCCGAAGCTGAGGAATCCTCGCCCGTCGCCGCCGATTGAGTGATGGCGCAGGCGCAATCAGCCATAAACAGAAAGATCCCCTCCTGGCAGTATGACCAGGAGGGGACGAAGCGACCCAAGCGACGATTCAGCAGCTATTCAGCGCTGCCGCTGCTGCGAAAGTCGAAGCCCTGGTGCGGCGCTGCCAAATAGGGGAACGCGTCGCGGAACGGCACATCGTTGGTATCAACGCCGTCGTTTAGAACCCCAATGAGGTCTGGGTTGAAGTCAAAGACGTCATCGACCAGCACCGAGTAGGCGGCCCCCGCCACTGCCAGCAGTTCAATCTCCGTCACATCATCCTGCAAACGGCGACCATTCGGGAAGCCGCAGACATCACCCCCTAGCAAGCCCAGTTTATAGTTCGGCTCCGGCGAGCAAAGGCTGCCTTCGACACCGGGGCGGAATGGTTCGGCTACGTTCAGCCGGATCATCTCCGCCGGGCGCACCGTTGCCGGACGGTTGACATTGGTTCCGGGCGGCACAGTCACTTCGCCATCGGGTGTAATCAGCGTGAAGTCTTTGGATGTGACCATGCCGGTGAAGAAGATGGCAACAAGGTCGTCGCGCAGGTTCGCCGGCAGCGGCACACCATAGAGGGAATTGAGCAGTGTGCCCAGTTCAGGTGTGTAGACGCTGCTTGCCAGCAGTTTCCCAGCCGTCGTATCGCTGGTGTAGAGATCGTAATCTTGTTCCGGCTTGAGGCTGTTGAAGGCATCTTTCAGCGCCAGCGGCAGCACGACCTCGTTGACCAGCGGCATCCCCAGCCGTGAAATCTGCACCAGATCGCCCACATTTTGGATGTTACCGGCCCCAAAGACGCGCACAGTCGGGCGGCTGCTCGATGCCCACACGCCCAGTACGGTGTTGTCGCCTGCTCCCTCCAACAGATGTGCAATCGGCACCTGAATGGCGATACTGTGTACGTTGAAGCCCGCCAGACCATCCACCCCCTCGCCCGGCCCATGCTCATAGCCCACCGGCGCGGCCTGCGGGCGCAACGACAGCAGGTCGAAGATCGAACCCAAATCCACCCAGAAGGGGTCGTCGGTCTGCCCAGCAAAGACCATCATGTCCCCCTCCTCGGTGGCGATGGTCTGCACAGCCTCGTGGAAGAGTACGTCATAATCCGGTGTGGACTTCGGGCCAATGTTGGCTGGCGGCACAGGCAGCCCCGTGGCGAGGACAGTGGTATTGCCGTTGATGATCTCCTCGACGGTATAGGTCTGGCGCATGTTGAAATCTGCATCCCCCAACGACTCAACCGGCCCCGTGTTATAGAGGAAGGTGGCATTGTTGGCAACGGTCGTCGTGAAGGTGAAGCGGTAGATAATGTGCGATTTGGCATCGCCGATATTATCCACATGCAGTTCGTAGGCGACGTCATCGGCAAAGCTGTAGTAATAGGGCCCGCCTTGCGGCAGTTGGCCTGGAATCCACGAGCCGATGATGGTGACGGTGTCGGGCCGGTCCGGGCTGACAAAGGCGTATGTATCGGTGTTATCCGCCGACGCATCGCGCGAGATAAGCGGAGCCTCGCGGTGGCTGGATGCTTGCGCCCCCTGGCTGGAACTGATCAAACTACTGGCAGCCAGCAACGCCACCGCTAGACCCACATACACGACATTTCTTGCAAAGTGTGCAATCGACTTACTGAGTTTGAGATACATGATGGTTCCCCTGTTCTGTGAGCATGAGCGACAAAAGCGAGAAGAATTCCTTCTTGTGGTTCAAAGTGATTCTGCAACGTTGGCTAGTGCATTTTCTAGCCCAATGGCTGCCCATTCATTGTTCACGTTGTTCACTTTGATCACCGCTATTCATATTGGCGCAGCCACAGCACAGATGGATCACACGAATTTTGGGGGCATGAAGCACCGAAAAAGAATTCCACTCGCGTCGCGGCCCAATCGTAATTTGCATTTATTGTGCAATCTGTTACAATAGCTTTGCGGGATTCAGCCCTTATCGGGGGAACATCCAAGCCGCAACCCTTACGAGGGGAACGGTTTGGGTGTAAGGCTGGGTCCCGCATTCTATTTTCTACAGCGTGATCGCTTCAGAATGAGTCAGGATTGTGACAGATTCAGCCGGCCGAATTGATGCTATGATCCGGCTGTAACTGCCACTCGTAAAGAGTCCATCGCACCCACATCGCAGCTTTCATCACACGCACATCGATCTCACGGCATTACCGAACGAGGCTACTTCCTAGAAGTAGCCTCGTTTCGTGTGACGCTCCAGTGGGGCGATCCTACTGTCGTGGGTTGTGTCTACTGGTTACAATGGAGTTCGGTGTGGAAATTGGCATTGTACTGGAGCCGCCGCAAGTGCAAGCAGCGACGGTGCGTGTTACCAGAATAGGGAGAATTAGGATGCGTTTTTTGAGTCTATGGCTGATCGTGCTGATGTTCACTGCGGGCTGCGTGCCCATTACCGCGCCTACTTCAACAGACAGGGCAGCGACCGGAGCCACCGGCGCGCTCGCTTTTACAAACGTCCGCCTGTTCGATGGTGAAGAAGTCATCCCCACGACCAACGTGGTGGTGCAGGATGGGTTGATTACGGCTGTGGGTGCAGACGTGGAGATACCGGCAGGTGCAGAGGTGATTGACGGAGCCGGGCAGACACTCCTGCCGGGGCTGATTGACGCCCATACCCATGTCTTTACGGAGGATGCGCTGCGCCAGGCGCTCGTCTTTGGTGTTACCACAGAGATGGACATGTTTATGGATCATACCTTTGCTGCCCAATTGCGCCGCCAGCAGGCAGAAAATGGTGCCACAGACCGCGCCGATCTCTACTCGGCGGGGACTTTGGCAACCGCGCCAGGCGGGCATGGCACTCAGTTTGGCCTGGACATTCCGACGCTGACAAGCGCAGATGAAGCCGAAGCCTTTGTGAATGAGCGCGTCGCAGAAGGCTCAGACTACATCAAGATTATCATTGAGGATGGCTCAGAAATGGGCTTCACCCTGCCGACGCTAGACCAAGCGACCGTGACGGCGCTGGTTGAAGCGGCCCATGCCAATGGCAAACTGGCCCTGGTGCATGTGCAGACGCTCGCCGCCGCGCAAGAGGCGCTTACAGCGGGGGCAGATGGGCTGGCGCATATCTTCTCGGACGCTGTGCCGGACGAAGAGTTTATCAATCGTGCTGTGGAGAGCGGGCTTTTTGTCGTGGCAACCCTCTCTGTTTTTCAGCACATCGGCGGCGAACCGCAGGACACCTCTGTGATCGACGATCCGTTTCTCGCTCCCTATCTCACCGTGGCAGATATACAGTCGCTCACCAGCCCCTATACAGGCTTTGAAGGGATGAGCCGCGCCAACGCGCAAGAGGCGGTGCGCTTGCTTTTTGAGGCAGGAGTCCCCATCCTGGCGGGTACGGATGCGCCCAACCCCGGCACAGCCCACGGCGCAAGCCTGCACCGCGAACTTGTGCTGCTGACCGAATCGGGACTGTCGCCACTCGATGCCCTGCGCTCTGCTACGTCGGTCACAGCCGACATCTTTTCGCTGGAAGACCGCGGGCGCGTTGCCCCTGGCTTGCGCGCCGACCTGCTGCTTGTGAACGGCGATCCCACCACTGAGATCACCGCTACCCGCGACATTGTAGGGGTCTGGAAACTGGGCGTGAGGGCTGACCGCGAGGGCTATTTGGCAATGCTGGAGGCGCAGCGTGCTGCTGCGGCTGCACAATCGCAGACGTTTGCCGAGGGTGATGTCGCGCGGGTCACCGACTTTGAAACCGAAACCTTTACCTCGACCTTTGGATCGGATTGGGAGATCACGACGGATCAGCCCGCGGGGGGCAACTCTACGGCGCAGATCGAGATCGTGGCGGGTGGCGCGAATGACAGCAATTTTTCGCTGCTGGTGGTGGGCGAGGTCGGAGCCAATGTCCCCTTTGCCTGGGGCGGCGTGACCTATATGCCGGGCGCGACACCCTTCGCACCTGTGGATCTGTCGAGCAAGCCCACGCTGCACTTCTGGGCCAAAGGTGAAGGCGGGCCTTATCGCGTGCAGCTATTCTGCCAGGGAACGGGTCAAGTGCCGCCGGAGCAGCCCTTTGCGGTGACATCCGAGTGGCAAGAAATTACGCTGGATCTGACCACCTTTGCTGGCTGCGATGTGACGGGGGTTCAGGCGATTATCTTCTCGGCAGGTACAGCGCCGGGGCCTTTCTCGTTCCAGATCGACGAGGTGAGCTTTCAATAAATAACCTACTGCATACCCAGAAGCACGCAAGATGGAAACTCAGTCATCTTCGCCGCAAGATGTTTGGGCTGCCGGTGATGCCTATGAACCCTATGTCGGCAGATGGAGCCGCCTGGTAGCACAGCAGTTTCTAGCGTGGCTAGGGCTGCCCGATGGCGGGCGTTGGCTCGATGTAGGGTGCGGCACTGGCGCGCTCAGCCAGACCATCTTGCAGGTGGCCGCGCCCGCCGTGGTCAAGGGCATTGACCGATCCGCAGGATACATAGCCTATGACCAGGCGCGGTTGCAGGATCCACGCGCACAGTTCGACGTGGGCGATGCAATCGCGCTGCCAGTAGCAGATGGAGCCTACGATACTGCCGTCTCCGGGCTGGTGCTTAATTTTGTGGCGCAACCGGCGCAAATGGTGGCGGAGATGCGGCGCGCTGTGCGGACGGGCGGTATGGTCGCCCTTTATGTCTGGGACTATGCGCGCAAGATGCAGTTGATGCGCCATTTCTGGAATGCCGCGGCGACACTCGACCCGGCAGCCAATGAACTGGATGAAGGTCGCCGCTTTCCTATCTGCAACCCTGCACCGCTGGCGTCTCTCTTTGAAGCGGCAGGGCTGACCCAGGTGGAAGTGCGCCCTCTTGACATTGACACCGATTTTCGTAATTTTGATGACTACTGGCTCCCCTTTTTAGGAGGACAAGGCCCGGCTCCGGGCTACGTCATGTCGCTCTCCGCAGAGCGGCACGCCGCCCTGCGCGAGCGCATCCGTGCTGCTCTGCCCACAGCGCTTGATGGCTCGATTCCCCTCGTCGCGCGAGCGTGGGCAGTGCGTGGCGTACACTAACAGGAACAAAAATTTGGGGCTTGACAGCCGCAAACGCCTGGTATACCATATACTGCACAAGTGGTTGATCGTACCTGTTGATTCCTCATCCAACAGTTTGTCTTATGTGTAACGCCTAAGAATATCCAGTATTTTAGGCAAGAGACAGCGAATCGCCGCCTCATCTTCACCCTGTTGGCCTTTGGCGGCAAACTTGTTTCAGCGAAACCATATTGTTACCTACCATTGCGCCCACGGTGCTTTGTGTGTCTGCCTACCTTCGTTCAACGAGTTCGTGCCACAAGAAGGTAAGCTGCCGTACAACTGCCTATCTCCATTTTTGTATTGCTTCTTTACATTGCTTCCAAGTAGTAGTCTATGCGTCAAAACCAAACAGGCTTCCCATAGCAGAAGGAGTATCTATGTCCAGCGGGATGAGTCGACGAAGGTTTTTGCAGGTGACAGGGACAGGTGTATTGGGAATGATGGCCGCGGCTTGTGTGCCGGCAGCGGCACCAGGTGGCACCGCCGCAGAAAGTGGCACAGCAGAAGGCAGCACCCTGGTCTTTTCCAGTTACACCTGGTCGGGCTATGAAGCATCGATGAATCAAGTCATCGACATGTGGTTGGAGAACAAACCAGACGTAACGGTAGAACGGCAGTTTACGGCAACGGACTATTGGACCAAACTGCAAACGCAAATTGCCAGTGGCACGCCGTTGGATGTCGGGATTGCTGAATATACCCGAACAGTTTCCTATGCCAAGAATGGCGTGTTGCAGCCACTGGATGAGTTCATTGACCGCGACGGCTTTGATTTGGAGCAGATGTTCCCGGAAGCGTTGGCACAGTATCGCTGGGTCGAAGGTGAGTTTGACAGCGGCGGCGAAGGGGGAACCATGTATGGCCTGCCCGCCGACGCCCAGGGCTATATTTTTGTCTATAACAAAAACCTCTTTGACGAAGCAGGTGTTGCCTATCCGACGGACGATTGGACATGGGATGATCTGGTGACGGCAGCCCAAGCCATGACCAACGCGGATACCGACCGGTGGGGGGTCGATCTGGGCGGGCTAAATCTGATGAAGGGGCATCTAGTCTATGCTGCAGGCGGCGAGAATCTATCGCCCGATTTCCGTGCATCTATGCTGGATTCCGAAGCCACGATGAGCGCCTATCAATGGGCCTGGGATTTGAAATTTACGCATGGGGTCGCCGCCAAAGAAGGGGGCGAAGCAAGCCATCCTTTCCTCTCTGGTCGCACAGCGATGTACTTTGATGGCGTCTGGTGGATTGCCGATTTGGTGACCATCACTGAATTTGGGTGGGATGTGGCGATGTTCCCCAAACATCCCCAGACCGGAAAGCGTACCACCAGCCTGGAGTCGGATGGATGGTCGCTTTACAAACAGAGCACCAATGCGGACCTCGGATGGGAACTCATCTCATTTTTGGCAAGTAGAGAAGGCCAGGAGACTTTCTCTAAACTGAACTACTTGGTACCGCCCTGCATCCCTGGGCCTGCTGAAGCCTGGTATGCCCAAACGCCCCCGGATAATCTGGGCAAGGCGCTCCAGAATGTGGTTGAAGATTCACGCAAGGTAGGCACAACCTTCTACGACGAAGCGGTCATTTGGGACACTGTCTGGCCCATCATCCAGCGTGCGTTGGTGGAAGGCGAAGAACTTGAGCCTGTGATGCTCGAAGCGCACGATGTGTTGAACCAAGAGCTAGAGCGTGCCTGGGAGCGCTTTGAGGCGTAGACCGGATGGAGAAGAACCCCACCCCAGCCCTCCCCAGCTTGGGGAGGGAGCCGGATCGTCGTCCACGAAACCACTGTTCCCTCCCTGTTTGGGGAGCGGGAGCCCTTTGGGCGCGGGTGGGGTCCCTGGATGCGGGTGGGGTTCCCTTCTACAGCGAGAGCATATTAGTTTTAGACTACACATAAAAGTAAGCAGGTGCAGATGGCAACGAAGGGTTCCTCAATCACCAGAATGCGACGGGTTGAAGAGCGACTGGCTTGGCTGTTTGTGATGCCGGTGCTTCTCGGTATGCTGATCTTCCAGCTATATCCAACGCTCTTTTCACTCTATGTCAGCTTCACCGAATGGAATTTGCTGACGCCAATGCGCTGGGTGGGGTGGCGCAACTTTACCGACCTCGTCACGTCCGACCGTCTCTTTCCCGTAGCCCTCACCAACACCTTTGCCTATACGCTGGGTACGGTCTTGCCGGGATTAGCATTGGCCTTGATCTTTGCCGTGTTGCTCAACCAGAAGATCCGGGGACAATCGCTCTATCGCAACATCTACTTCATTCCGGTCGTGGCTCCTGGCGTCTCCGTGGCAATCCTCTGGGGATGGATCTATGAACCCAACTTTGGCATCCTGAACTACTTGCTAGGGCTGGTGGGCATTGATGGCCCCGCCTGGTTGGGCGACTCGCAATGGTCCATGATGGCGGTGATCATCATGTCGATCTGGCATGGGCTTGGCTATGATATCGTGATCTTTTTGGCGGGGCTACAAAGCATCTCGCCTGACTTCTATGAGGCGGCGGCCATTGATGGCGCAGATGGCATACAGCAGTTTCGGCACATCACCTTGCCGCTGCTCTCCCCTGTTACCTTTTTCGTGCTCGTCTTGTCGGTCATAGGGGCCTTCCAGGTCTTTACGGCTCCCTATGTGCTGACGGATGGAGGGCCAGTCAACTCTACATTGACGGTAGTGATGCTCCTCTACCGGCAGGCGTTTGAATACCAGCGAATGGGGCTGGCTTCAGCAGTGGCCTACATCCTCTTTGTGATCATCGTCGGGTTGACTCTGGTGAATTTCTATCTGCAAAAGGTCTGGGTCTTTTACGAGGAGGGCAATTGAGATGACCCGCGTCGCCTCATCCACCTCACGAACTTCATCCCAGCTACATCCTGCGGCACAGAGCACGCCTGTACAGCGCTTAAGGCGTTTCGACTGGGCGCATGGGCTTATTCATTTGCTGCTGATCTCCTGTGCAATCACCATGCTCTTTCCGTTGTTGTGGCTTGTCTCCACTTCGCTCAAGGACCCTGGCAAACAGTTCATTTTTCCCCCGCAACTGATCCCCAATCCGGTCTATTGGCAAAACTATGTGGAACTCTTTAGCCGTATTCCGATGGGACGTTATCTCTGGAATAGTTTTGAAATCGCCATCCTTTCTGTAATCGGGGTGAGTCTTTCGTCGGCTCTGGCTGCGTTTGCCTTTGCGCGTATGCGCTTTCGTGGGCGCGATATCCTCTTTTCGCTGCTGCTGATGACGATGATGATCCCCTCGCAGGTGACGGTGATCCCCACCTTTGTGATCATGCGTTGGCTGGGCTGGATCGACACCCATGCCGCGCTGATTGTGCCCAGTTTCTTTGGCAGCGCGTTTAGCGTCTTTCTGCTGCGCCAATTCTATCGCTCGATTCCCCAGGATTTGATGGACGCGGCCACAATTGATGGCGCGGGCTTCTTCCGCATCTTCTGGTCGATCTTTGTGCCGTTGGGGATGCCAGCCCTGGCAACCATTGCCGTCTTTAGCTTTCTCGGTTCTTGGAACGACCTCTTTGGCCCGCTGATCTATTTGAACACCCAAGACAAAATGACAGTAACTCTGGGGCTGACCTATCTGCGTGGGCGCACCGGCACCAGCGGCGCGGGTAGTTGGGGCATCATTATGGCAGGCTCGCTCTTGGGCGTGATCCCCATGCTCATTCTCTACTCAATGGGCCAGCGCTACTTTGTGCAAGGGCTGGCGCGGGCAGGATTGAAGGGATAGGTTCTTTTTCGGCATACGTTTGCAGGGGCAATCCCTCATGGCTGCCCCCTAGTTACATCCGCTATACCAGCAGTGCCGCCCTATCCTACGAGGCGGCGAATTCATACTGTAGCGTTTCAACAATAAGAACGAGAAGAAGGAATTGCACCTATGCGCGTCTTTGGCGACCTCGAAATGGGCTATTTTCAGGAAGTGCTAGACTCCCGCCAACTGGGTTGGGCAGAGGGGGGAATGGTCACGCGCTTTGAGCGCGCCTTTGCCCACAAGGTAAATTGCGACTATGCCATCGCCCGCAACTCGGCCATGTCGGCACTCGCCGAGGCGGTGAGCATCAGCGGCGCGGGTACGGCGCTGGAGGTGATCTGCGACCCGATGGTGCAGTTTGGGGCCATCGCCACCATCTACTTTAATGCTGTGCCGCGCTTTGCCGATGTCAACTATGATACCTATTTAATGGACCCGGAATCGCTGCGCGCCAACATCACCGAGCGCACGCGTGCCGTCATTGTGACGAATTTGTGGGGTATGTGTGCCAATTTGGGCGAGATCCGGCGCATCTGTGACGAGCACAATCTCTTTATGATCGAGGATTGCGCCCACTCCATCGGCGCGACCTACTATGACAAACATTCGGGCACCATCGGCGACGTGGGCTGCTTTAGCTTTCAGCAGGGCAAGCATATGACCACGGGCGATGGTGGCATGATGACCACCAATCGCGAGGATATTTACAGCAAGCTCTTTGACGAATGGGCTTTTGGCGAATCGCCTTCCTTTATGACGCTCAACTTTCGCATGAACGAGGTGACCGGCGCGGTCGGCATGGCGCAGTTGCAGCATGTAGATGATTACATCGCCGAGTATACCGAGAATTTGCGTCACTTTACCGAAGCCATTGTTGGCTGTCCCTGGCTGCGCCCGCGCCAAGTGACCGAGGGCGCAAACCATGTCGGCTATCAATTTGCCTGCACCTGGGAAGGCGACAAACACGGGCTGGATTTTGGGCAGTTTCAACAGGTTGTGCGCGATCAGGGGGTGGGGCTGCGCTTTGGCTTTATCGGCAAACCCGCCTATCTCTTTGACCTTTTCAGGGTTTCCACAGCCTACAATGAACCGGCCTGCCCTGTGCGCTGCCCCCTCTATACCAGCGACTATCGCTATCGTGAGGGGCTTTGTCCTGTGGCAGAGGAGTTGATGCCGCGGCTGCTGACCACCGGCATGATCGAACTGCCCCCCGACGAGGCCAAGCGCCGCGCCGAAAAGCTGCACAACGCCATCACCATCACGGCGCGCGGGTAGGCTGATGAAAGAGATCGGCATCGGCATCATTGGCATGGGCATGGGCAGCAATCTGCTGCCCATCAACCAGGTAGCAGATTCGCGGCTGGAGGTGCGCGGCTTGTGCAGCCGGACGCCGGAGAAGCTGGCGCGGCTGGCGACGCGCTGGGATGTGGCCTATCACACGACCGACTATCGCCAGCTCATCGCCCGCGACGATATTCAGGTCATCGCCGTCTTTTCGCCCGACCACCAGCACATCGAACATGCACGCGCCGCGCTGCAAGCGGGCAAGCATGTCATCTGCACCAAGCCGATGGTGACGAGCGTCGAAGATGCGGTCGAGCTGGTGAAATTAGTGGACAAGACGGGGCTAAAATTCCTGGTGGGGCAGACGATGCGCTTTGACCCGGAATTTGTCGCCGCCAAGCGCATGGCGGACGATGGCGATTTGGGCGAGATGATCTTTGCCGAGGCGCACTATGTACACGATGCCCGCGGCTTCTTCCCCGGCACACCGTGGCGGCTGCAAGCGCCCCAAGATTTGATGTATGGCGGCGCATCGCACCCGATTGACCTGCTGCGCTGGTTCTTTGGCGATGTCGAGGAAGTCCACGCCTATGGGCGCAAGGGCAATTTGACGCCCGAATATCCCTATGAAGATAACTACTTGATCAACCTCAAGTTTGCGAATGGGGTGATTGCGCGGGTACTGGCGGCGTATGGATTGGTGGAGCCGCCCATGCCGATGATGGGGCTAGGACTTTATGGCACAAAGGCGAGTTTGCAAGCCGACTTCACAGACCGGCAGGAGGGGCATCTACGCTTGGTGCTGGATAAGATTGCGCCCAAACCTGTGGCGACCTTCAATTTCCCGGCAGAGAAAGAGGGCGCATTGGGGCATGGTGGCGGCGTGATGCGCTATCTGCGCCACTTCGAGGAGTGCCTATTGAACGATCAGACGCCATCGCCGAGCGTGCGCGAGGGGGCCAAGTCCGTAGCCGTCTGCGCCGCGGCGTGGCAGTCGATCCGCGAGGGTGGCGTGGTGAAGGTACAAAATGAGTTTTGATGAGATAGAAGGTAGCCGGAAAATGCGTGCAGGAATGGTCGGGTTGGCGGCGCTCTATTGGCCGCAGACATTGGGCAAGGGGCTGGCAGCTCATCCCGCGGTAGACTTCCGCGCCGCCGCGACCCTGGGCGTGGCAGACGAGACGATTGCCGCCATGCTGGGCAGCAGCCCACAAGAGTATGCAGACCACTTTGGCATCAATCTCTACAGCGATGCGCGGGAGATGATTGCTGCTGAGGCTTTGGACGCGGTGGTGCTGATTTCGCCGCACAGCCAGCATGCAGATTGGGTGGAACGGCTGGCCCCGTTGGGTGTCAATATCTTCATTCCCAAGACCTTTGCCACCACGCTCGCCGATGCCCAACGCATTGTGCAAGCAGAGACGCAGCAGGGTATCCGCATTGCTTCGGGGCCGACAGCACGCTATCTGCCCATCTTTATGGCCGTCAAGAACGCGCTGGCAGCAGGCATGATTGGCGATCCCTTTAGCCTGCGTCTCTGCCATCATCATGGCACGCTGGATGTCTTTAGCGCGGCGGACTGGTATCGCGATCCCGCCGAAGGCGGCCCAGAGCTTTCGCTCGGCTGGTATGGCATCGACCTGATCCTGCACCTGCTGGATGATCAGGTCACGCAGATCTATGCGACCTATAACAACTTTACCAGCCCCGAAAGCCCCTTTATGGACTGTGGGCGCATGGTGCTGGAGATGGCGCGCGGGGGCAGCGCGGTCTTTGACATGCTCTTTTGCAATCGCTTTGCCTATCCCTCTTGGCAGTTGGAGATCACCGGCCCGGATGGGATGATCGCCGTCCAGCGCGCCGCACCCGACAGCAACAGCGCGGTGGTGACGCTGCACAATGCACAGGGGACGCGCGTGCTGCCCCTGCCGGAGCAGACCCCTGGCTGGGAGCATTTCTGGATCGACGAATTTGTGACGGGACGCACACTAAGCCTCGATGCGGCCCAGGCGTTGGAGATTACCCGGTTGAGCCTGATCGCGCGCCAATCTGCACAGAGGAGACAAGCCCTGGCAGCCGGTGATGCAGCCGTTGATGCAATCGGGGCAGAGGCCTATTCATGAGCGAGAAGATGCGGGAGGTGAAGCCCCCCACGCCGCCTGGTGAGTCGCAATTTGCGGACTTGCGGCAGACCACGCCGACGCACATGGCGTTGGACGATGGGCTGCTGTTACGCAGCGTGCAGAGCCAGGAGGATGCTGAACGCTACGCTGCCTTCAACGCAGACTATGTCAGCGCCATCCAGGGGTTGACCTGTGCCAAACTGCTGGCCCATCACCCGACGATGCGTTGGGATGACTTCTTCTTTGTGGAGGATCAAAAAAGCGGGGCGGTGGTTTCGACCATCTGCCTAATCCCCTGGCGCTGTCGCCTGGGTGGGGTTGAGTTGCAGGTCGCCATGCTGGAGATGGTGGTGACACATCCCGCCTATCGCCACCGCGGACTGGTACGCAAGCAGATCGAACATTTTCACAACGTTGTGGCTGCGCAGGGCTTTGATCTCTGCATCATCGAAGGCATTGACTACTACTACCGGCAGTATGGCTATGCCTATGCTGCGGACCACTGGGCATCGGATGGGCTGGCTGCGGCGCGCGTGCCGGAGAGCGCGGAGGCCCTGCCCATCCGCTTGCGTGCCGCCACAGTGGCGGATGTTCCGCAGCTGGATGATTTTTACAGACAAACCATGAGCCAACTCGATGGCTGGACGATGCGCGCACCTGCCTATTGGCGCTATTTGCTGGAGGCAGCCGCTTATCCGGTGGCGATGGTCGAAGATGTGGCGAGCGGTGCGGCGCTGGGTTATGTGGTGGGGGAGTTTCGTGAGGAAAAAGGGGTTCACATCTTTGAGAGCAGCCTACCTTCGGCAGCAGCGGCACTGGCACTGCTGCAATGGTGCAAAACCAGGGGGGGCGGCGAGTTGACCCTCGGCTGGCCCGCTGAGAGCATCCTCGTGCAGGTCGGGCGCAGCCTCGGCAGCAGCAAGCGTTTTGGCGATCAATGGCTGTGGCGAGTGGTCGATTGGCCCCGCTTCCTGCAAAAGCTCGCCCCACTCCTTGCCGCGCGGCTGGCAGATTCCGCCTACGCAGGGCTGACCGCAGAATTGACGATTAATCTGTACTGTCAGGGCTATCTCCTGCGTTTTGTTGCGGGAGAGTTGACAGCGGTGGAGCCGCTTGGCTTTGTGGATGCTTCAATGGGCGCAGATGGGGGCGACCTTCTGATTCCCCCCGATGCCTTTGTGCGCCTCTTACTCGGTTTCCGATCACTCGATGAACTCACCGATGCCTGGCCCGATACAGGGGCACGCCGCACGCTCCGCCATCTCTGGCAGGTGCTTTGGCCCAGGCAGGATGTTTACTTTTGGAAGCCATACATGGCCTATCGCGATCAAGCAAGGATGTTGCGTGATGAGTCTAGCGAGCCTACTTAGAGAGAGCGAACAGCGTGATCTGCGGTTGGATCGCAACTCCTTAAAAGATCAATCAACCGAATTGCTACGCAGCTACATCATCAGCGGGCGAATTCCACCAGGAACCAAGCTCGTAGAGCGCGAATTGGCTGACCTGTTGGGGGTGAGCCGGATGCCCGCACGCGATGCGTTGATGGACCTGGAGCGCGAGGGGCTGGTCGTGAGCCGCCCCAACGGTCGCTATGTGATTGAGCTGGACGCAAGAGCCATCGACCAACTTTTCGAGATGCGCCTGGTCTTGGAGCGGCTGGCGGTGAGCGCTGCCGCGATCAATCATTCGCCGCAAAATTGCGCGGCGCTGCGTGCCAACCTGGCACAGATGGCCGCGGCCATCGCACGCAATGACCGCGACGCCTATGTGCGTAGTGACCTGGAAGCACACCAGTTGATCTGGCACCAGGCCAACAATCCCTATCTGCTCAAGATGTTGAATTCCATCGTTGGCCCCATCTTCATGTTTATCTCGCGCCATACCAATTTTCAGACAGACTGGCAGGAGACAGAGCAGATGCACCAGGATCTAGCCGATGCCATCTGTGAAGGCGATGCGGCGCGCGCCGTACGCAGCATCGAGGCGCAGATGCAGAATTCAGTCCAGTTGTCCTACCGCGTCTTTGCACAACAGAGTCCCTTGTGAACCCCTTTTGCCTGGGTGACTAGCGTCCCGGCCAAAGTTGCAAAGTTGCTACAAAGGTCAGAAAAGTTATTATCGAAAGAGGAGCCCTAAAAGGAGAGAAGTAATGTCAGCACCGTCACTTTCATCTTCGCATCTTCCACCAATGACGAGGCGTCGCTTCATGCAGTTCGTAGCAGGAAGCAGCGCGACTGCATTCTTGGCGGCTTGTACATCTGCGGTCGCGCCGGGAGGGAGCAGCGTAGAAAGCAGCCCCGCCACTGCCCAGATCGAGTTGAGTTTTGATATTTATAACTACGAGCCTTACCTCCAGGTATTGGACGACATCTTTACGGAATATATGGAGAAGAACCCTCATATCAAGACAAAGGTCGAGAGTGCTCCCTGGGAGGAGTTTTGGTCTCGGCAAGAGGCGCGTTTGGCTGCCGGCAACCCCGCTGATATGAGTATCGGTGATCCTGCCTACTTTGGTCGCTATGCCCACAAAGGCTATTACCAAACGGTGGAACCCTATATTGAAAGAGATCAGATTGACGTTGAGCGCTGGATTGAAACCAGCATGAATGATTGCCGGTATGACAACACAACAGGCGTTGTGGGGCAAGGCACGCTCTTTGGCTTTCCTGCCAACTATGTAGGTTCAATCATCTATTACAACAAGGATTTGTTTGACGCTGCACAGGTGGCCTATCCAGACGATAGTTGGGATTGGAATAACCTGCTGGAGGCGGCGCTTGCCCTAACCATTGATGGTCAGGGAGCAAATGCAGGAGAAGAAGGCTTCGATCCGGAAGCGATTACCCAATGGGGTATTACGATGATCGGAGCCTATGGGAATGCTGTTATGGTGTGGAACAACGGCGGGGAGTTGATTAACGCCGAACAGACGAGCTGTTTGATGACGGAGCCTGCCACTGTGGAGAGCTTTGAGTGGTTAGCCGATCTGCTGCACAAGCACTATGTCCATCCAACCCCGGCACAGATGCAGGGTGTCCCCAATCCCTTCCAAGTGGGCAAAGTGGCGATGGCAATGGATGGCTCCTGGAGTGTCACCCCTTACGTCGATACGCTTGAGTTTAACTGGGATATTGCTCCTGTTCCCACCGGCACCAAGGGGCTGGAACGAGTCACCTATGCGGGCACCGATACGATGCATGTCTTCAAGGATTCGGCGCATGTAGATGAAGCATGGGAGTTGCTCAAATATATGACCGGCCCGGAGGGTATGAAGTATTTCGCCACAACAGGCACACCTTGCTTGATAGAGACAGCCAATTCCGATGTTTATCTATCTGGCCCACCGGAGCATCGCGCTGTGGTCGTTGAGATGGGTGCTTATGCGCGCAATTATTATCCCGGTCTCAAGAGTGACCGTTGGAAGCAGATTTACGATGCAGAATTGGAGCGACTCTGGCTCAATCAGGCGAGCGCGCAGGAAGTGTTGCAGTCGATCTGCGACCAGATCACGCCCATTCTCGAAACACCCATATCGGAGTTCTAATGCAAGCAACACGGGCCGCGTGGTCACGGCAGGCAAAACCAATTCAACAGCATCTAGCAGATGGCCTGGTCTTGCGTAACGTGCGTGATGAAGAGGACATTGCCCGCTGTGCCGCGTTTGTCAGCGTAAACGTGCGCGAAATATCCGGCATTACGACAGAGAGAGTGCTGCATCACTTCCCGACGCTTCACCTTGAGGATTTTCTCTTTGTTGAAGATGAGCGAACCGGCGAGGTGGTTTCTACCACCTGTCTAATCCCCTGGCAATGCCGTTTCGGCAAGGTTATGCTCAATGTGGCAATGCTGGAAGTTGTGGCAACGCATCCCGCCTATCGTAAGCGCGGATTGGTGCGGGCGCAGATCTCAGCATTTCATGATGCCGTGGCCGCACAGCATTTCGACCTGAGTATCATCGAAGGTATCCCATACTATTATCGTCAGTTTGGCTATACCTACGCTACCGCTCACGCGGCTAGCGATACCCTACTCACGAATCGCGTGCCCGATGAAGCGGTGCAGCGCCCCACGGTTTATTTGCGGCCTGCCACCCCACAGGATATTCCTGACTTGGTTCAATTTTATGATGCAAGCATGTCCGCACTCGACATCGCCACTGTACGCACACCTGAAATCTGGCATTACGTGCTCACGGCAGCCCAGCAGCCGGTCTATATGATCGAGGGAACAGAAGACAACCAGGTCGCGGGCTACATCTCGGCTTGGCGGCTGCCCGATGGTCGCGGCATCCGCATCGCAGAGAGTGGTATTCCTTCCGCCGAAGTGGCGTTCGCTCTCCTTCGCCACTGCAAGCAGACAACCACTGGAGAGATCCAAATCGCATGGCCGCAGGAAAGCACCCTGGTTCAAGTCGGTCGCGGCCTGGGAAGCACAGTGACGCCAAGTGATCAATGGCTGATGCGTATCAACCATGTGCAAGATCTTCTGTCAAAACTGTCACCTCTTCTCGAAGAACGCCTGGCGCAATCGGCCTGCGCCCGCTTTACGGGGGATGTCACCATCAACCTATTCCGGCAGGCCTATCTTCTGCGTTTCGCGGAAGGTCGCCTGCTTGAGATCAAGTCGCTGGGCTTTGTCGATGCATCAATGGGCGCAGATGGGGGCGACCTTTGTATTCCGCCCGATGCCTTTGTGCGGCTGCTGTTAGGCTGGCGCACTCTATCCGAATTACGGGATGCTTGGCCCGATATTGTGATTCGTCCGGCACGTCGCTATCTGCTTGAAACGCTTTTTCCGAAATGTCGCGCTTACTTTTCCATGCCCTACTTCTACTTCGGCAAAATGGAGCGCGCGTTTCAATAGGAGCGGCTGGTTGTGGTTGGATTTGCGTAACCTGTGTCCGTGGGTTGTGGGTTATTTCCCGTCGTTTGTTGTATATGTCCACGCTATTGAGGTTGTGGCGTGACGGCTTGCGGTGGGGTTCATTACGTTGTTCGGTTTCCCATAAAAGGAGAAAAGCAATGGCATCACCGTTAACACGTCGTACTTTTATGCAGTTGATGGCGGGGACAGGCGCGACGGCCCTGATCGCCGCCTGTACGGCTCCGGTCGCTCCCCAGGGGGGCAGTGCAGAGAGCAGCCCCGGCGAGGAGCAAGTTGAGCTAACCTTTGACATGTACAATTTTGATCCGTGGCTCGTGGCGCTCGGTGATATGTTCGAGGCCTATAAGCAAGAGCACCCCAACGTGAACGCGGTTGTGCAGAGCGCGCCGGGCGAGGAGTTCTGGTCGCGGCAGGAAGCGCGGCTGGCCGCGGGCAATCCGCCCGACATGAGCATTGGCGACCCTGGCTTTTTCGGACGCTATGCCCACCGGGGCTTTTACCTAGATTTGCAGCCCTATATTGAACGAGATCAGGTGAATCTGGACAATTGGTTTGAAGTCACGGTGAATGACTGCCGCTATGACAGTTCAACCGGCATCGTCGGTCAGGGCATACTCTATGGGATGCCCGCTACTTATGTAGGCATGGTGCTTTATTACAATAAGGATCTGCTGGATGCGGCGGGACAGGCATACCCGGATGAGAGCCTGGATCGCAATGGAATTTTGGCGCTGGCCCAGGCGTTGACGCTGGATGCCAATGGAAACAATGCTGCGTCAGCAGACTTTGACCCAGAGAATATTACCCAGTGGGGTGTTTCCATGATCGGGCCCTATCAACAGGCCATTACGGTTTGGAACAATGGCAGCGAGTTGATCAGCTTGGATCAGACACAGTCGATGATGACGGAGCCCGCCACGGTCGAGGCATTCGAGTGGCTGGCAAGTCTCCTGCACGAACATCATGTCAATCCCACCCCGGCGCAGTTGGCAGGGCAGCCCAATCCTTTCCAGGTGGGCCGCGTTGCCATGACGATTGACGGCACCTGGAATGTAGACTACTACGGTCAGAATTTGGAGTTCAACTGGGATATTGCCCCTGTGCCGATGGGTACGGCTGGCGTGGATCGCGTCACCTATGCGGGCACAAACACGACCCATATCTTCAAGGATTCCAAGAATCTCGATGCAGCCTGGGATCTGCTGCAATATATGGTGGGGCCGGGCGGCATGGCTTACTTTGCCAAGACCGGCACGCCCAGCCACAAGGAAACGGCCAACTCCGATGTCTATCTGCAAGGCGAGCCGGAGAACCGGCAGTTGGCCGTAGCCATCGGCGAATATGCACGCGCCTACTATCCAGGTCTAAAGAGCGATCTTTGGAAGCAGATCTACGACGCTGAACTGGAAGGGCTGTGGATCGGGCAGAGCAGCGCGGCAGAGGTGTTGCAGAGCATCCACGACCAGATCACGCCCATCCTGGCAACGCCGGTGGATGAGTTGTAGTCAGGTATCGCTGACGAAGAACGCGCGTGGAAAACCCTCCCGGATGCTTCAAGTATCCGGGAGGGTGAAGTAGATTTAGGTGTCAATAGGGGGTAAGAACTTTGAGCACGACAACCCAGATCAAGCGGGATGGGGCATGGAGTGCGCCGCGCGCCGGGACTTCCTGGTGGTCGCGGCTGATGAACAACGATAACATGGTGGGCTATCTCTTTGTGGCCCCGCTGATTCTGGGGCTGATTGTCTTTACCTATGGCCCGGTGCTGGCTGCCTTTGGCTTGAGTTTTACCAAAGGCGACTATATCAGCACGCCCAAATGGATTGGGCTGGACAACTATCGCGCGCTCTTGGATGACAAGCTCTTTTGGACGAGCATGCGTAACACGCTCTACTATGTTGTGGGGGTCGTGCCTGCGGGCATGGCGCTCTCGCTGCTGCTGGCCCTGGCGATGAATCAAAAGCTGCGCGGCATTGTCTTTTTTCGCACCATCTTCTTTCTGCCGACGATCTCCTCGTCGGTCGCCATTTCGCTCATGTGGCTCTGGATCTATAACCCCGAATTTGGCGCGTTGAACTTTCTGCTGCGCCAAGTGGGGCTAAAGGGGCCGGCATGGCTGAGTTCGCCGGAGTGGGCCATGCCCGCGGTGATGATCATGGCGGTTTGGCGCGGGCTGGGCTATAACATGCTCATCTATTTGGCAGGTCTGCAAGGGATTCCCGATGTCTATTACGAGGCTGCGTCGATTGATGGGGCTGGACAATGGGCCAAGTTTTGGAACATCACGGTGCCGCTGCTTTCGCCCACGACCTTCATGCTGCTGATCCTGGGGCTGATTGGAGCCTTCCAAGTCTTTGAATACACCTATGTCATGACAGGGGGTGGCCCGGTCTACTCTACGCTGACATTGGTGCTGCATGTCTATAACAATGCCTTCCGCAATTTCCAAGTGGGCTATGCGTCGGCGTTGGCCTATGTGCTGTTCTTTATCCTGCTGGGATTGACGGCGATTCAGTTCCGGTTTCAACGACGCTGGGTGCATTATGAATAGCCGTTTGGCCCAAGATGGAGGAAATTGAGATGGCAACGACAAGCTATCCCGCAGCCTATACAAAGCCACAAAGCAGCAGCGTACGGCGTCTATTGACTTGGGGGCTGATGGCGTTGGCCTATCTGCTCTTGGTGCTGACAGCCATCAGCATGATCTTTCCTTTTTATTGGATGGTGGCGACCTCGCTCAAGACCGAGGCACGCGTCTTTGCTTTTCCGCCCGAATGGATTCCCAACCCGCCCATCCTTGATGGCTATCGCTACATCTTTACCGAACTGCCCTTTGCCGCCTACATCTTCAACAGCCTCAAGGTGAGTTTGCTCTCGACGTTGGGGATTGTACTCTCGTCGTCGCTGGCAGCCTATGCCTTTGCCCGTGTGCGTTTTCGCGGGCGCGAGCCGCTCTTTCTGATCACCCTCGCCGCGCTGATGATTCCGGGCCAAGTGACCATGATCCCGCTCTATGTGGTAATGACGCGCATTGGCTGGGTGGATACGCATTGGCCGTTGATTGCTCCTGCCTATTTTGGCAGCGCCTTTGGCATCTTCCTGATGCGCCAATATTTCATGACCATCCCCCAGGAGTTGAACGACGCCGCCAAGATCGATGGATGCAGCCACTTTGGCGTCTACTGGCGCATTATGCTGCCGCTGGCAAAAGCGGTGATTGCGACATTGGCGCTGCTCAGTTTTATGGGGAGTTGGAACGATCTGCTGGGGCCGGTGATCTATCTCTACACAGAAAATTTGTTTACCCTGCCCCTGGCGCTGACCCGTTTCCGCGGCCAATATTACACACAATGGGCCAATATGATGGCTGGGGCGACCATCAGCCTCTTGCCGATCCTGGTCGTCTTTCTATTCACGCAGCAATACTTTGTGCGCGGTGTCGTGCTGTCGGGGCTAAAGGGATAATGAAGGATGACAGGCTAACTACGCACGCAAACAAGAACCAGAGCAGATATGCTACAAGAGCCATACTAGAAGAGCTATAGATGCCCGAAACCCTATTTGTTCTCACCAATGATGATGCCGGATCGCAAGAGCCGCACTTGTTTGCAGAACTGCTGGACTTTCTGCAAGCCGAGGAGGTTCCTGCCACCTTCTTCGTCGTACCCTTGCACAGCGGGCAGCCGCTGGATTGCAAGCCGCAATGGATGCCCCTCATTGAGCGGGCTCTGGCAGCGGGGCATGACCTCGAACATCATGCTTACACCCATTCATCTTGCTTTGAATTCGGCGTGCCTCCCTACTTTATGTTGGATATTATGCCCGAAGCCAGGGACAAATACATCGAGGAGCCAACCTATTTCACGCAGCACCACGGCTACGAGACGCTGCGCGAGAAGTTGGAGCAGGGACGCGAAATCCTGACCCGCGCCTTTGGCTATACGCCACGTGGTTTTCGCTCTCCTTGCTTAAGCAGTTGTGACAATCTCTACCAAGCATTGGCCGACATGGATTTTGTGTTTTGCTCGAACGAGGTAATCAACCCGCTAGGGTGGCGCTATATCAACCGCGCCTATGAGACGGGTGAGGGCTGGCACACCGATCTGCCGCATGAACCCTATTCTCGTCTCCCTGGGTTGGTGGAAGCGCCGATGCATTCCGAATATACCTGGTATCTGGAAGCAGGGGACGTAGACCGTCACTTTGCATTGGCAAAGGCCGATTTGGATCGGGCCATCGCCGAGGGCAAACCCTTTGTCACGCTTTCACATTATTACGCCATGACCGGCCAATGGGCGACGGGGCTACAAGTCTACGCACGCCTCTTTGCCTATGCGCGTGAACGTGGGGTGCGCTTTACAACCCTGCGTGAACTTGTGGCCGCGCAGAACCAGGTATAAGTACAGCGCGGCTGTAGGGGCCGTGCCTCAGCGCCGGCCCGCCCTCATCTCATATCAACTTTTGAAACTGTACTCAGAAAGCAACCTGAACAATGCAGCAGCTACGAATAGGACTAGTCGGCGCAGGGGGCAACAGCGTGGGGGATGCGCGCGGCATGAGCCATGCGCGCCACCTGGCGCGGCTCGATGCGGGCAAAATTGTCGCGGTCATGGATATTGTTGAGGAGGGGGCCCAACGCGCGGCCCAGCAGTTGGAAGCCACAGCCTACACCGATTATGATAAATTTCTGCAACATGGGCTTGACCTGATCATCCTGGCGACGCCCGACGTGCTCCACGCCCAACAAGCGGCCTATGCGCTGGAGAAGGGGGTGGGCGTTGTCTCCGAAGTGCCTGCCGCAACCACCGTAGAGGATGGTAAGCGGCTGGTGCAGGCACAGCGCAAGAGCGGCGGCTTCTACATGCTGCTGGAGAATTATGGCTATCGCGACGAGAGCGAACTGATCAAGCGCATGGTCGCCGCGGGCAAGTTTGGCGATGTCTATTTTGGCGAAGGCGAATATCTGCACGACTGCCGCGGGCTCAACCGCTTTGCCGACGGTACGTTGACCTGGCGCGGGGCCAACTTCTCCAAGTACGTCTATATCTGGCACAGCCTGCGCCCGCTGCTCAACATCCTTGACGACCGCACGACACGCGTCTCGGCGATGATGACCATGCAGCCTGGGCGTTTGGAAGGGGACATCGGCATCCCCGATAATGTAGTCTCGCTCTTTCAAACCGCCGGGGAACGTATGCTCAAGATTCGCGTGGATATTGTTTCGCCTCGCCCCCAGATTCATGACTATTACGCGCTGCAAGGCACGCTCGGTTCCTTTGAAGGGACACGCGGTTTTGGCGACCCGCCGCGCATCTGGCTGGAGGAGTTAGAGTCCGCAGAGCGTCCAGGCCGCTCCGGCCCCAGCGTGCATTGGCGCAAGTTGGAGGAGTTCGAGGCGGAGTTCATCCCCGACCGCGTGGCCGCGCGCGAGGAATCCAAGCGCACTGGGCATGGCGGCTCGGACTACTGGACGATGAAGGCGTGGGTCGACGGCTATCGCCAGGGCAAAACGTCGCCGGTGGATGTTTTTCGCGCGCTGGATTGTTCGCTGCCAGGGCCGCTGGCGCTTGAGTCTGCCCAACAGCAGGGGACGCCGGTGGAAATTCCCGATCCACGAACGTTTTGAGTCACATCGCAAGCCCCTACCAGAGTTCTTACCAATCATACTGAGGAAGCAGAGTTAGCTGGATATGCCCACAGAGAAGCCCACCGAGAAGCCGATCTACAATGTACATGCCCACGCATGGGACCAAACGCTGCACATTGACCCTGCCACGCGCGCCGAGGCAGACCGTTCGCGCGGGCGGCCTATGGATCTGACCGTGGATTTTGAGCAGTTTATGGAGGAGGAAGCGGCCCATTTTGCCAAGACGGTTGTCTTTGGGGCAAAGGCCAGGCGCACAGGCTATTGGGTTCCCGACGAGTATATTGCTGAATTCGTGGGGCGTGCGCCGGATAAACTCATTGGTTTTGCTGCTTGTGACCCGACACAGGAGGGCGCGCTGGCAGAGCTTCGCCACGGCATCGAGCAGTTGGGGTTGCGGGGTGTCAAGATGATGCCCATGTACGCCGGTTTTGACCCGCGTGACGAACGCTGCCAGCCTATCTATGCCTACTGCCAGGATCAAGGGCTGCCCATTCTCTTTCACAGCGGCACCACCTTTAACCAGAATGCGCCGCTCGGCTTTACGCGTCCCTGGCTTTGGGACGAGGTGGGAATGCGCTATCCCGAATTACGTATGGTGCTGGCGCATGTAGGCCATCCCTTTGGCGAGGAGTGCTTGGTCGTCATCCGCAAGCACCCGCATGTCTATGCCGACATTTCGGCGCTCTTCTATCGGCCCTGGCAGTTTTACAACATGCTCATTGCCGCACAGGAGTATAACGTCACCAGCAAACTGCTCTTTGGCACAGATTATCCTTTTGCCAAAGGGCAGGAATCGATCAATGGGCTGCGTAATGCCAACCATATCATCGGCAACAGCGGCTTGCCGCGCGTGACCGAGGCGACCATTGACGGCATTCTGTACCGTGACATTCCGGCGCTGTTGGGGATTGCCTGATGCAGCCGCAGATGTGCGCCGTACAGCTTCATGCGTTGCACCAAGTAGCCCTTGCTCAAGTCCCTGTGCCTGCGATCAACGACGATGAGTTATTGGTACAGACCAGAGCGGCGACGATCTGCACATCGGATTTGCATGACATCGCCGCCAATCCCTTTGGCGCAACGCTGCCGCTTACGCTGGGGCATGAGGGCGCGGGGCGGGTCGTTGCCGTGGGATCAAAGGTGAAGGGCTTTCGCGAGGGGGATCGGATCGTCACCCACCCTGTGCATCCCTGCGGCAACTGTCGCGCCTGTCGCACAGGCGCGGCGCATCTCTGTATGAATCTACGCCACTTCGGGCTCAACATGCCTGGCACTTTTGCCGAATACTACGTCGTGCGCGCCGACCGGGCGCGGCTCTTACCGGATGGGATACCCTATGCGGTGGCCGCGCTCTTTGAGCCGATCTGCGTCTGTCTGCAAGCCGTGGCACAGGCGCGCGTGCCACCTGGCGAGCCGTTGTTGATCCTGGGTGATGGCCCTTTTGGGCTGTTGATGGCGCGGCTGGCGCACGATCAGGGGATGGAGCCGGTGGTGGTGGCGGGTCATCAGGATTTTCGTTTGGCCCGCGCCGGTGCAGGCGTGATCACGGTCAACAGCGCGGGCATGGCAGACCCAACAGGCGCGCTGCTGGAGGCGATTGGGGGCGAGGAGTATGGCGGCGTGATCCTGGCGACCGACGCCAAGCGCGCCATCGCTACCGGGCTGGCTTGCCTCCGTCGCAAACGGCGCTTGGTGATCTTTGCCTCTCTCTTGGGCGAAACGCCTATCGACCTGATGACTGTGCAGGCCAAAGAGTTGGAGATCGTAGGCGCCTGTAACGATGAGGACCGGCTGGAGGCTGCGTTGGCCTATTTGGTCAAGGAATCTGCATCGCTGGACGAGTTGGTGACGCATCGTTTGCCCCTGGACGCCTATGCTGAAGCATTAGAACTCGCCGCACATGGGCAGGAGCAGGCGATCAAGGTCGCGTTGGTGATGGAGTAGGGCATCAATCGCCGGACGGTAAACCATCCGGCTATAACACGACGCCCCCTGAACGGGGCTTCAGACGCGGCTCGCCAAGCCCCGTTTAGGGGGCGTTGTCCTGTAGCCCTGGGCGGCCTCGCCATAAATAAACTGAACAGAGATCAAGAGATACTATGAAGATCGTTGATGTAGAAGCGATGGTGCTGGACACAGGCAAGAACTACTCCGACCCCAACGAGGCAGCGGAGTCGCATGGGGTGCGCTTTGTCTCGCTGATCAAGATCACAACCGATGAGGGAATTGTGGGCTGGTCGGACATTGAGACGCAGCCGCATGTGGGCAAGGCGATTGTCGAAGCGCCCTCCGGCGGCGCAATCGGCTTTGAGTCGATCAAGTCGGCGCTGATCGGCGAAGACCCGTTGGAGCATGAACGGCTCTGGCAGAAGATGAATCGCTACCTCGCCTACTATGGTCGCCAGGGCGCAGGCATCCAGATGATCTCCGGCGCTGACATTGCGCTGTGGGATATTGCAGGCAAGGCGTTGGGCCAACCTGTCTGCAAACTGCTGGGGGCGCGCTATCGTGATAAGGTCAAGGTCTATGCCTCGACCCTCTTTCGCCCCACGCCCGATGCGATGAAGGCCGCAGTTGCCGAGTATCTTGAGCATGGCTTTCGCGCCATCAAGTTTGGCTGGGGTGTCTTTGGCTATGATCTAAAGCAGGATATTGCGCTCGTCCAGGCGGCGCGTGCCGAAGCGGGGCCGGAGATTGAGCTGATGGTCGATGCCGGTTGGTATGGCACCAGCTATGCCAACCCCTATAAGCCGCGCCCGCTGCGTGACTGGATCAAGCTGGTGAAGGCATTGGAGGAAGCTGACATTTTCTGGCTGGAAGATTTCCTGCACCCGGACAACTTTGCCGGCTATGGCGAAGTGGCCGCGCACACGACCACGCTGCGGCTGGCGGCGGGTGAGCAATTGGCGGGCTATGCGGCCTTTGAGCGACTGGCGCAAGAAGGGCGCGTCCATACGCTCCAGCCTGACCTCTCGCGCTGTGGCGGGATGACTGTTGGGCGGCAGATTGCGGACTTGGCGCAGCGCAAGCAGATCGACTGCGTGCCCCATGCCTGGCTGACCGACTTACTCAAGGCCGCGTCGTTACACCTCAACGCCTATTGCATGAATTCGCTCTACCTGGAATACAATGTCTCTTCGGCCTCTCTCCTTAATACGCTTTGTGTCGAACCCATCACGATGCACGATGGCTATGTCTCTGTGCCCACTGGCCCAGGGTTGGGGGTGGAGGTGGATGAGAAGATGGTAGAAAAATACCGGGTTCTATAACAATGAGTTTTGTAATGACAAGTCGCAAGCAGTCGTAAGCAGTAGAGGATAAAAAGCAAAATGAACGATCTACGCGTGGGCATCAGTGGCGATGCACTGGCAGATGAGCAGGCAATTTTGGACTTTGTACGGCAGAAGCTGCATGTTGCTGCCGTTTGCGATATTTTGGACGACTTGGGCTATCGTCACCAGGCCATGCACCAGCGGCTGCGCCCACTCTTGCCCGATATTCGTAACTGTGGCTTTGTGGGGCGAGCGCGCACCCTGCGCTGGATGGAGACAGATTACGTTGTAGAGGAAGATCCCTATGGTCTGGAGATCGACTTCATGGACAGCCTCGGCGCGGGGGATGTGATCATTCATTCCACCGATTTCGGCGGCACCAACGCGCCGTGGGGCGAGTTGATGACCACCCTCGCCCAATATCGGGGCGCGGTCGGCTGCGTCTGCGACAGCCAGATACGCGACACAGTACAGATCATCGACATGGGTTTCCCCGTCTACTACACTGGGATTCGCCCGCTCGATTCCAAAGGGCGGGCGCGCGTGATGGGCATTGACCTGCCGGTGCGCTGTGGCGATGTCTTGGTGCATCCCGGTGATCTCATCTTCGCCGACCATGACGGCATTGTCGTCATCCCCAAAGCGCAGGTGCAGCAGGTGATCCAACTGGCGCAGGAGAAGATGGAGAAGGAGAACCACACGCGTAATGATCTGCTCGCGGGCAGGACATTGCGCGAAGTCTATGATCAGTATGGGGTGTTGTAGCGCAATTCCTGAAACCAAGATGAGTTTTCCTGTATACTATCAGGTAACGAATGGAAAGATTCGGGAGCTAAGCACAATGACAAGTCAACTCAATATCCCTTTTGAAACCCTGGTCGCGTTAGTAGAACAACTGCCGGCAGAGCAACAACAACTTCTGCTGCAACGGATTCAGTCACGGTTTCAGAACGGTCAAACAGTCGATGAGAAGATGAAGTTACTGCGTGCTGTCCAAGTAGACGTAACTGTCAATGAAGAGCCATCGTTACGCCGCGAGGACTGGTACGACGATGACGGGCGCTAGAGCCTTTGTTGATACAAATGTGCTGCTGCGGGCCTTAACTTTGCAAATGACCCTCCATCAAGAGACTGAGACACTCATCCAGCGAATGTGGGAGAGAGGGGTCGAACTATGGGTTAGTCGGCAGGTGCTTCGAGAATATCTGGTACAGGCGACTCATCCCAATACGTATTCATCTACGCTACCCATATCGCAGGTTATGGTACAGATGGAGATGGTTCAAACACTGTTTCATGTTGCGGACGAAACTCAGGCGGTGACAAAGCAATTACTTTTCTTGCTGCAGAAATACCCGACTCGAGGCAAGCAGGTCCATGATGCCAATATCGTCGCTACAATGCTGGCGTATGACATTGATACGTTGCTCACTATCAATGTCAATGATTTTAAGCGATTCTCAGATCAAATTCACCTGATTGGACCACAAGAATAATTAAGGGTATGAGGAGAACGCTTGTGAAGGTTGTCGCTGCCCTACTATTGATAACTTTTCTGACGGCATGTGGTTTTGGCCCTCCGGTTTCGCCACTCCCCACCCCCACCACAGTGACAGCCAATTTGCTGCCTGTGGAGGGGCTGCGCCAGGGATGGGTCTGTGAGGAATTAGGGGGTGATCCCCAGCTAGTTGTCCTCAAGAGTGAGGCAGAGTGGAACGATCTTCTGTCGCAATTTTCGCTCGATGAAACCTCCTTTGCAATCGATGGCGCAGATGCGGTCATACTGACAGACTTCCGAACCCAACGTTTGTTGCTGGCGCTGCGCCCCTGTTATTCAAACAGCAACTATAGACTGAGGATTGATCGGGTTGTACAGGTCTCGAATGATCGGATTTTTGTCTATCTGGAGTTGAGCGATCCCGCACCCGGTAGCTACAGGATGCCACCTGCTGAAGGATACTATTATTTTGCGAGTATCCCCTGGTCGGAAGAGAACGCAGAGATCCCCACTGTAGAAATCGTGGCGTACACACAGCTTCTTATGTACGGACAACCTGTCGAATAGACTGGAACTCGTAAATCGTCGAGCACATCAGTGAGCAGAACTCCGCATTAGAATTCTGCTGGCTGGATTCCGTGTTCGTACGGCACGCTACTTACAGGGATAACCGTTGCAGGCAAAATTGAACAGTAGCTGGTGGAGGCGGTGAGCGAATGGGCCACCGCCTTTTTTTCTATCTGTCATCTCTAGCAGCGGAGACAGGTTCAATTTAGAAGGAGCGAACCGAAGATGCGATTTCGGAATTTGTCGAACCAATCAGCCTGGCGCACGAAACCCCTTGTTTATCTCATGCTGGCGCTGCTCCTCAGCGCGTGTACATGGACAATCCAGCCGGAATCGCCGGATACGCCTGCTTCGGCAGCCGATGCCCCGGCTCCTGTGGAGGCAGAAACAGGAGCCGTTTACGCCGACCCGGAAGGCTTGTTCACTGTGCCTATCCCAACAAACTGGACGGTCGAAGAGGGCGAGGGCTATGCGACGCTCATCAGCCCCGAAGAAGGCATCCATTTTCATGTGCTGGCCTTGAGCGCAGAGAACTTGGAGGATGCCATCGCGAGTGCCTGGTTGATGGTCGATCCATCCTTTGACCTGGAGCCGAAAGAAGTTGTCGAGGAACCGGCTCAGCGTGTCGACCGCGCCATCAGCATTGCTTATGATACAGGCGATGATCAACAGTTTGCTATCGCCAGTGGTCAACAATATCAAGGCATTGCCTACCTGCAACTCGTTGAGGCGGATCTGGCTTCGATACAGCGGCGCAGCGCACAGATTGGCATCATCGGCAGCGGCTTTACGATCCTCGCCCTTGAGCAAATTGATTTGACAAATGTTGAACCGCTGCCGATTGACGAGGCGATGTTGGCCGAGCTTGAAGCCTATATTGAGGAGGCAATGCCGAAGTTCAATATCCCTGGGGCTGCCGTCGCCATTGTCCAGAATGATGAGATTGTCTACACCCAAGCCTTCGGCACGCGCGACCTGGCAACCGGAGAGCCACTGACGCCGGACATGCACATGATGATCGGCTCTACCGGCAAGACCATCACAACCATGCTGATGGCGACCCTGGTCGATGATGATCTGATGGATTGGGATACGCCCGTGGTGGAGATTCTGCCGGAGTTCCGTGTCGCAGACCCAACGCTCACAGAGCAGATCACTGTGCGTAACCTGGTTTGCGCTTGCACAGGCGTTCCCCGCCGCGATCTGGAATTCCTTTTCAATGCCGACGAGATGAGCGCCGAAGATGTGGTTGAATCGCTGGCAACCTTCGAGTTCTTCACCGGCTTTGGCGAAGCGTTCCAATACAGCAACCAGATGGTGGCAACCGGCGGTTATGTCGCCGCCGCGGCGGACGGTGGCGAATATGGCAACCTCTTTGACGCCTATGCACAGGCCATGCAGGCGCGTGTGCTGGACCCCATCGGCATGGTGAACACAACCCTCTCGTTTGAAGAAGTACAGGCGCGTGATCATTACGCCATCCCGCACGGCCAATACCTTGACGGGGAGTACCGCCCGATTCCACTCCAGATCGAAAGGCTCCTGCTCCCCGTCGCGCCGGCAGGGGTGCATTGGTCCACTGTTGAGGACATGGCGCGCTATCTAATCACTGAACTGAACAAGGGCGTAGCGCCGGACGGTGAGCGTGTTGTCTCCGCCGAGAATCTACAAGTCACCTGGACACCGCAAGTGTCGATGACAGCCGAGAGCAGCTATGGCCTCGGTTGGATTGTGGATACATACAAAGGCCAGCCCATGATCCATCATGGTGGCAACACAGGCGGCTTTACCTCTGACCTGGCCTTTCTGCCCAATGCCGACTTTGGCATCATTGTCTTGACGAATGCGCGCGTGACCAACTTCTTCAATGAGGCCGTTCGCTATCGCTTGCTGGAAATGGTCTTTCAGCAGGAGTTCGAGACGGATCCAAGCATCACCTTTGGCTATGAGCAATACATGAAAGGTTATGCCGACCTGCAGGAACAACTCGCCGCTGAATTGGACGTTGACGCGGTTACGCCCTATCTGGGCCGCTTTGCCAACGAAGCGTTGGGCGAAATCACGCTTTCCCTGGCAGCGGACAACGAGGCGCTGCTGCTCGACGCGGGCGAGTTTCAAGCCACCCTGCTGCCATTTCTAAACGATGAAGATGAGTTGGAGGGATACGTAGCCTACGATCCACCTCTGGCGGGTTCTGTGCTGCGGTTGACAAACAGCGAGACAGACGAGCCCATCATCGTCTTGGGCGAAGGAGCTATCGCGTATACGTTTTCAAGTGTGGAGTGAGGCTAGGGTCGTCTCGCACGTCTCTAGCCAGGCGAGGATGCCTGTCATCTGTTCGATGCGAAACTGTACAACGAGGCGATCCATGACATCGTCTGTGGGCATCGACGCTAAATGCTTTTGGAAACCGGCGCGTAACTCAAAGCAGGTCGCCTGCTGCTGCGTGATCAGCCCGGCAACCATTGTTTGGCCTTCGAGCCGCGCAAAGTAGAGCTTTGCCATGAACTCCTGGCGAAAGTCACGCCCATGACGCACCGGCTCGACCACCCAGCGCAGATAGGCGCTCTCTCCGCTGGGTGTGAGGTGTAAGATGTTGCGAGGGGGCCGGTTTCCCTGTGCCTCGACGGTACTGGTCAGATAACCGGCTGTTGTGAGGCGATCCAGCAGTGCATACAACTGGCTCTGTTTGATCTGCCAGACCAGGCGCAGCACTTCCGTCTGTGTAAAACGCTGATAGATTTCATAGGCATGGGCAGGGCCTGGGCGCAGAAAGCCCAACAGGGCATATTCAAGGGCTAAAGGTTCTTTCTTTCGTGGACTCATCGTCTTCTCATGCCTAGCTGGTGAAGTTGGCGCACGCCTACGGCACTGCGCCGCGCTCGCGTGCCCGCTCCAGCCGTTCCGTTGGGGTTGCCCCACGCGTCGCTGTCAGTTGCAGCCGATTCACCCACTTGACACTGATCTGGCATTGCGCTCCTGGCACATAGAGCCGCCAGGGTGTGCCGCCATCGCTGTTCAAGGGTTGACCGTCAATGCTATCCACTAACAGCGCGCCTTCAATCTCCGTCAAAAGTAAGGGAACGCTGTAATTGGGAGCATGGATACGGACATACTCTGCCCCTGATTGTGGTTGGGCCGACTGAATAAGTTCCAGCAATGAGATGCCGCGCCATAATCGCCCATGTGCTGTGCCTTTGTGGTCGCAGTGGAAATCTTCCACACGACTGATGCGTGCCAGCGGGGCCAGTGTTTCTGGCGTAAATGTTTGCGGCATGGCGACCAGGCCATCAATCGTAAGGAGCGATGTTGTAACGAATTGTTGGGAGCTGTCAATTACGTCCACTCGATTTACCTCCTGAAATAGCTGCCTGAAATAGCTGCTTCGTTGAATCTTGCTGCACTAATCTTCTTCGCCCGTAGCTGGAATGAAGCCATAGTCCGCAAGGACACTCTGTCCTTCTGGGCTAAGGATGTAGTCTAGAAAGAACTGCGCTAGTTCCGGGTTCTCCGCATCGCCGATTGGGGCAATTGGATAGGCCGCAACGGTGTTGAGTTCGTCAGGAATGTCAATCCGGTTGACCTGACTCGCATCGAGCGCAATGTCTGAGGTGTAGACAATGCCTGCATCGGCCTCGCCTAGCACAACTTTGCTCAACACCGAGCGCACATTTTCTTCATAGGAGACTACATTGGCAATCACGGTCTGGCTGTAGGTTTCGCCATATTCGACAGTGGCAGAAGCTTTGTTCAAGAAGTCTAGCGAGTAGCCACCGACAGGAACCTCCGCCGCGGCCAACACGAGCTTGATGCCCGGTTTTGTCAGATCGTGCAGCGTCTGAATCGCCGCCGGGTTGTCGGCAGGGGTGATGACCACCAGCCGGTTGCGTACAAAGGTGCGTTGTGTGTCGCTGACCACGCGCCCTTCTTCAATGACTACTTCCATCTGGCGCGCATTGGCCGAGGCAAAGAGATCGGCGGGCGCACCCTGGCCCAACTGCTGGGCAAGCTGCTGCGAACCAGCGAAGTTATAGCTGATGCTTGTGTCGGGATAGGCTGCCTGAAAGTCTGTGCCGATTTGGGTAAATGCATCAGTCAATGAGGCGGCGGCAAAGACGATGAGTTCACCGGTGGGAGCAGCCTCCTCAGCGTTAGCATCCTCCTCTACAGGAGCCGCAGTCGCTTTCCCTGTCTCTGCCGGTGCGGTCGCAGCGGGCGCAGCAATACAGCCGCCGAGCAGGGCAAAGATCAATAACCATACAAAGGTGAGTGGTCCTCGGCGCATGACAAATGCTCCTTTTTTGAGAGGGGTTCAGTAGAAATCGCCTGGTGCTGTCCTTCCAATGCACCAGGCGATTTGTCAGTTCTCGTTAGGCGGGTAGACCCGCAATGGCTTTGACTTCCAAAAACTCACTCAGACCCCACAGGCCCTTTTCACGACCATTCCCCGATTGCTTGTAGCCACCAAAGGGCACGTCGGTATCGCCGCCTGTATAATTGATATGAATTTGTCCGGCGCGGATGCGCTTGGCAAGACGCTGCGCCTTCTCCATATCGTTCGAGCAGATATAGCCTGCCAGCCCATAGGCCGTGTCATTGGCAATTTCGACCGCATCTTCCTCATCGGCATAGCCGAGAATCGAGACGACCGGGCCAAAGATCTCTTCGCGGGCGATGGTCATCTTGTTGTCCACGTTGGCAAAGACAGTGGGGCGCACAAAATAGCCAGTCTCCAGCCCTTCTGGTTTGCCTGGCCCGCCTGCGACCAGGGTTGCGCCTTCGTCGATGCCTGTCTGGATTAAGTGCTGGATCTTCTCAAACTGCACCTGGCTGACGACGGGGCCAATATCGGCTTCCTCATCGTCCGGCTGCCCTGGTGTGATGTTGGCCGCGGCTTTGCGGGCAATTTCGATGACCTCGAGCATACGCGCCGAGGGTACGATCATGCGCGTCGGTGCATTGCAGGATTGACCGCTGTTACTCATCACCGAACGGATGCCACGGGTGACAACATCGTCAAAGTCCGCGTCGCCCAGGATGATATTCGGTGACTTCCCACCCAATTCCAGGCTGACGCGTTTGACTGTGTCGGCTGCTGCCCTTGCCACCGCAGTCCCACCCCTGGTTGAGCCGGTGAAGGACATCATGTCGATGTCCGGGTGCGCCGACATCGCTTCGCCAACCGTGATGCCATAGCCGTTGATCAGGTTAAAGACGCCTGCCGGCACGCCCGCTTCGTCCAGCACCTCGGCAAAGACCAATCCGCTGATCGGGGCAATTTCGCTGGGCTTGAGCAGCATCGTACAGCCCGCAGCGAGGGCAGGCGCTACCTTTGACACAATCTGGTTGATCGGCCAGTTCCAGGGGGTAATCAGACCACAGACCCCAATTGCTTCATGGGTGATGATGGCATTGCCCGCAGTGGAGTTGAAGGGGAAAGTCTTGAGCGCCTTCACGGTGCTATCGAGGTGACGAAGGCCGACTTCGGTTTGCGCGCCATAGGCCAGGCGATGCGGCGCACCCATTTCGTTGGAGATCGCCGCCGCAATATCATCAAACCGTTTTGTATAGACTTCCTTAATCCGGTGAAGCAGATCGAGCCGTTCCTCAATCGTTGTCTGTGAATAGCTTGCAAACGCGGCGCGCGCCGCTTTGACTGCCCGGTCGACATCCGCCGCCGAACCGACGCTGATCACGGCAAAAGGTTCTTCCGTCGCTGGATTGATCACGTCCAGGGTTTCCGGTTGCAGTGGCTCAACCCACTGCCCATTGATATAGAACTTCAGATACTTCTGCATGTTAGCCTCTTTCATTTGCCTTGTTGTAGTCTGACTTTGGCTTAACTTGGAACGCTTTCCTACTCTATAGCCATGAGGCGCGGATAAGCCTTGCGGCGAGCCGTCGCCATGAAAATCAACCTGTGTACTCTTGTAAGCATACCCGATTTTCGCGCATATTCAAAGAATGTATAATCAAACATTGTGCAACCAATCGGTTGCACAATGTGCATGAGGCTGTATAGGAGGGAGGCATCAAAGATTTTATTGGCTGCGAGAGGTAGCCGATGCCTTATCCGCAGGGTTGCTGACCCCATCGAAATAGATGGTCACAA
Source organism: Caldilineaceae bacterium (assembly GCA_020846635.1). Classification (GTDB taxonomy): domain Bacteria; phylum Chloroflexota; class Anaerolineae; order Caldilineales; family Caldilineaceae; genus QEUY01. The sequence continues at coordinate 221,546 of JADLDO010000028.1, read as the reverse complement.
GTTGGTCTACGATCTCGGAGGTCGAGGCGTTATGGAGGCTGCTGCTGGGGTAGAAATAGGGGTACATCATACCTAAGAGCGTCCAGGTCGCCACGGTGGAGTCGAGGGGACGAAGCTCGCCCGACTCAATGCCCTGCTGCAAAATGGCGGCAATGCGACCGATGAACTTCTCGTAATAGATTTTGTGAAACGCCTGTTGCGCGGCTTCGCTCAATTCACCCATCTCTTGCGAGGCTAGCCGGATGACTGCTCGCTGTTCGCTAGGCTGCGCCAAGATGCGGTGTACAACAAGATTGATCCGGGTGCGGCAGCTTGTACCCTCTGCTTCCGCACCACGGATCAACACGTCCAGTTCGTCCAAATAGCTGGTTAGGATGGCGACGAACAGTTCCTCTTTATCGGCAAAGTGATAGTAAAGACCCGCCTTAGAGATTTGCGCGGCTTGTGCAATGATACGCATCGAAAGACCATGATAGCCATGCCGCGAAAAGAGCACCTTCGCTTCGGCGAGAATGCGGGCACGAGTTTCGGCGGTTTCTGCGCTTTCGGATGCGTTCATCTGCTTACGCTTCTTCGCCTAGAAGCCACGCAGCAGCGGTCGCCACCAGGGGATGGACGCCAGAATGATCACCAGGGAGATCGTATACCAAATGGCTGCGTTGCGGTGCTGTTTGACGGCATCCGTAGCACGTTTTGCCATCGCCGAACCGACATGGGCCACAATGACCGCGATGAGCATCATCAACACATGCTCCACAGCAAAGAAGCGCACATCAGAATCTCTCATGGCCGCGCCAAAGTCTTGCATCGCCGCCTGTGTCAGTGGGCTGACGATATAGAGGACTATCCCAATGAGGAACTGCACATCCAGCGATATGGTAAAGGCGCGGCTCGCCTGGCTGTCCCCATTGGTCCACGGCGTCTGTCCAAACCAGCCCCTATACATCTGTATGAGTGCCCAAATGGCCGCAAGTACGACGATCCAGCGGGTGATATTGTGCAGGAAAAGCAGTACACCATACATAATTCTCTAATTTCCTTTCGCTTCTTGTGAAGTGTGTTGTCCATCGAGCGTGGTGATTGTTATTCCACGCGTTTAGGATGCTATTTCAACTGGATGTTGCTGGGTGGCGATTTCCGCTGCGCGACCCTTCAGCCCGAATGAGAGAATGACCAAGACTAGTGCAATCAGACCAATGGTCAGATAGGCTGCGGCGTATCCGGCAACACTGCCGCCGACACTGGCGACAACTGCGCCGATCAAAGCCGCGCTGACGAGTTGCCCTATACTGGTGAAGATCGTCAAGAGTGCCTGTGATGCTGCCCGGTTCTGGGCTGGTGTCTCGTTGATCATAATGTAGCGCAAGGGCGCGCCCAAGAGGCTGGCAAGCCCAAAGCCGATCAAGATGCTGCCAATATAGAAGCCAGAGAGCGCGCCTGGCACGAGCCATAATACAAGCATTCCTGCTGCCAACAATAGAGTGCCACCTACAATCACCACACGCGATCCGATGGAATCCAGCAGGCGACCTGCCAGCGGCGATCCAATGGAGAGGGCAATGACCAGCGGCAGCAGCATAAAGCTAGCCTGCGATTCGCTGACAGCAAACGAGGCTACGGCAAGCGCGGGCAAGAAAAGAACGCCGACCTCGCCCAAGCCCGCGCCAAAGGATAACGCATTTGCCAGGAGCAATTGCCGTGACCCGAAAAGTTGCGGCTGGATGATCGGGTCGATGGCATGGCTCTCAATTTTGCCCAGCACAGGAACCAGCCCCAGACCCAACAGCAGGAACGGCCAAACATCCACCGCAGCCAGACTCTGGGCAAAGTTGGCTGAGTCAATCTGGTTCAAGCCAAAGACCAGAGAACTCAGCAGCAAAGCAAGGATCGCCATTCCTCCCCAGTCGAACGCACTCTGCTTTGTCATGTGAGTTGCCGGCAGGATGGTCGCGCCCGCCGCCATCACGGCTAACGCAATCGGAATGTTGATGGCAAAGAGCCAGTGCCAACTCAACAAGAGCAGCAGTCCGCCGATGATGGGGCCAATGATAAACGCCAAACCCCACACCGCGCCAATCAAACCCAGTGTGCGCCCGCGTCGATCTGGTGGAAAAGTGTCTCCAATCACTGCTGAGGCAACAGGGAAGACGCCACCCGCGCCAAAGCCCTGGATAGCCCGGCCTACCAGCACGACGCCAAAATTTGGGGAGAGTACGACTATGAGTGAGCCAAGCGCAAACAAACCGATGGACGCCAGATAGGCTGTACGCCGCCCAACACGATCCGACAACTTTGCCATCAGTGGGGTGCTGACCAGGTTTGTCAGCACATAGATGGTAAAGAGCCAGGGGATGGCTCGATCACTAACTTGGAAGGCCGTCTGAATGGCTGGAAGGGCTGGCCCAATAATCGCAACATCGAGAGCCGCCATTAACACGCCAAAAAATAATACTGCCAGGACTCGGTTTTGACTCTGCATGATACTACTCCCGTCTTCACGGCACATTACTTACCGACCGGTCGGTAAGTAATGTCGATTATAGCGCGCCCCAATAAATTCGTCAAAACCGTCATCCAGCCCCGTGTAGAAACCCTAGAGTCTTGCCAAGCTTACAGCATTGCTGCCATTAACTCATAAGAGCGCAGCCGAGCTGGATGCTCGGTCATCATATCCTGCACGATGATTTCCGCTAAGGCCAGGTCTTCCGTAAGCTGCTCTAGCTGCTCCTGAACTTGCTCAAGCGTGCCGCCAATGAATTTGGGTGGGATTCCCGTTCCACGTACATATCTTTCCAACGGGGGCAAGCCGCCCAACGCATCAACGGCCTGATCCGGGGTCAGCAAGGGCGCGTTCATATTGCCTTGATAGAGATTTTGGTACATCACATGGACGGGAGCGAGTTGGCGGCGCGCTTCTTCTTCTGAATCTGCACAGACGACGTGGATGCCTAACCTTACTTCCGGCTGCTGGATGCCTGAAGGGCCATCGGAGGCTCTGAAATTCTCTCGATAAAGTTGAATGTTGCCCGGTGTGGCCTGTTGGGCAATAAAACCCGCAAAGACATAGCGCAAACCGAGCTGCGCCGCGGCGGATGCGCTCCATGAACTGGAACCTAACAGGTGCAGTTGTGGCAGCGAATCAATCGTGTATAGGGGTGTCTCGGCGAAGGGATGTTCTGGGGGAAAGCTCTTATCCAACCAGGCGACTAGCTCAACAATTTGCGCGTTTGAATCGCTGTGGAATTGTTTGCTTCTGTCCTGCTGCAAGGCGAGGTCAAGATACGGGCCGGTCGTTGCCCTGCCTGCACCCAAATCGATCCGGTTGGGATAGATCTCGTTGAGCGTACAAAAGACTTCAGCGACCTTCAGCGGGCTATAATGGTTGAGCAGGACCGAACCTGATCCCACCCTGATTCTTGAGGTATGCGCCGCAAGGGTCGCAATCAGCACTTCGGGCGCGCGCCCCGCAATCGAAGCGGCTCCATGATGTTCCGCCACCCAAACCCGTTCATAGCCTAGACGCTCGACATGCTGCGCCACTTCGATACTGTGCAGAAACGCTTCATGGCGCGTTTCTCCAGGCAAAACCGTTGATAGATCTACAATTGATAGTTTCATTGATTTGTTTTCGTCTAGCTGGTTCTACAAGGGTCTCCCATTGTCCCTAGAAGGTTTCTCGAGTTATAGAACGCATCCTGATGGCCACGAGCGGCGGTTTACAAACAATGACAGTATTTAGAAAGGGATGTCTTCATCCGAATTATCATTGGCATGAAAACCATCAACTCCAAGCCGGATTTTCTCTCGCCAATCTTCTGACGCCCATAAATACTTATTTGTTAGTTTGAGAAATTCATGGTTTGGATCAATTTTACAGTCTTTACGAACCGCTTCAACTATGGCAGCGATACAAAAATCTCTTAAGTGGTCATTTTCGCATACTGCTGGAAGTACACTACCGAAATACTTAAGGATGTACCTAAATGAATCTGATGAGCTAGTAATTCTCCCAATAAGGATATTGACGGCTTGAACCTTAAGTGAAAAATGTGGCAAATAGTCACACGCCCAAGTTGCAAATGCGCTCTCTTCGTCAATAAATCCAAAGCCATCATCAGTTCCTCGTCCAACGGCCTCAATAAGCATATTCTCAATTCTAAGTCTGGGAGTTTCTTTTATTCTCGTCCAAAGCTCCGGAATCAATATCTGTAACGTAGCTCGGATCTCGTCTTGAACTTGAGATTTGAGCATTTCTTCAGAAACAACATTCAAGAAATCAGTAAGTTGATCTTCACTCATGCATGTTCGGATAGCAGCGGATACGTAAGGGAGATTGTGATTACCTCCTTCTGTTTTCCTTCTGAAAATTTCGATCATCGCATCAAGAAGCTTGTTTTTTGGAATTCCTTCAACAAGTAAATCGGCATAGCGTTGACTGCTGACGAAATGGCGCTCATAGACACTATCTGCAAAATTCTGGATTGTGAAGGACGGCTGCGACTGGTTAATAGTTCGTAATAGATAATCAATAAAGCAAATGCTGATGCAATCATTTGCTTTGTCGTCTCTAACAAGTTCATGACTTCTTGGATTTCGTATGCCTTGATAGATTCCACGAAGAATACTTTCCAACCCCTTTTGTTCACTTTTTTCGGATTCCGTCTGGAAACGATTAAGCTTCAACAGTGGTGTGTTGCCACCCAAAGCTGCACCTGCTAAAGATGCCCCATCTCCATCTAGTCCCGTCTTTTCGCGCAGAATGTTACTCAAACAGTGTATTGCATCAACAATAGCATGACTGTAGTTCTGTGCTTCATAAGTTTCAGAAATTGCACGCCATAACTCAGCATCAATTTGTGTTTGAAGATTCATGAGCCTTTTACCAGGGAGGATCTGATGGTGATGATTTATCTAAATAGAGAGTGGTTTATTAATGCGAAACTTATGCCCGCTCGATCTCCTCCAAGCGCGCTTGAAGTTTCTCCCACACCGTGGGGTGGTCGATGGCGAAAAGGGTGAGCAGCCGCGCATCCTCGCCGGTGTCTTGATAGTAGCCGCGGCGCAGACCTACGGCAACAAAGCCCAGCTTTTCATAGAGGGCAAGGGCTGGACGGTTGTGGATGCGTACCTCCAGCGTCAGCGCGCTGATGCGGTGGCTGCGCGCCTCGCCTGCCATCTGGATCAGGAGCCATTCGCCGATATGCCGCTGCCGCCACGCCGGATGGGTGGCGATGGTCGTGATATGGGCATCATCCCCCAACAGCCACATGCCCGCATAGGCCAGCAGCCGTGGAATGTCCGGCCCGGCTTCGCCCGCGTTCGCACTTTTTTGCACCGTGGGGCGCACCACCCAATAGGAGCCGTTGCGGGTGACAATTTCGCGCCGGTATGTATCAACCGACCAGGGCGACGGAAAGGAAACGTTCTCCATCTCCATCACAGCCGGCAGATCATCGTTGGTCATCGGGGTAAAGATAGGGGCAAGTTCAGTGGGAAAGCGGGCCATGCTAGAGTCCTGTAATGCCAAGTGGGGCCAAAAGATCGCGCAGCGCCGGAAAGGGTGACCAGATCAGCAGCGCGGCCAAGAGCAAGGCCAGCCCCACCGCGATATAGTCCAACGCGCGGGCATGTAGCTCGATATAGTTCGTGCGCCCATCGCCGCTGATATAGCCGCGTGCCTCCATCGCCAACACCAATTCCTCGGCGCGGCGAAATGCGCCCAGGAATAAGGGGACGATCAGCGGCAGCAGGGCGCGCGCGGTTTTGTCGGGTCGCCAGAAGCGCCCGCCGATCTCGGCTCCCCGGCTCAGTTGCGCCTTGATGATGCGCTCCAACTCCTCGGCGAGCGTCGGCACAAAGCGCAGGGCAATGGTGAGAATCAACGCCAGTTCGTGTGAGGGGACGCCAAAGCGCCGGAAAGGGGCCAGGAGTCGCTCCACGCCGTGGGTCAGTTCGGTGATGGTCGAGGTCATGGTGACGAGGCTGGTGAGGAAGATAAAGCCGGTCACGCGCAGCAGGCTGAGCGCGATCAGGTGCAGGCTATAGCGGGTGATGCGCAGCCAGCCCCACTCAAAAAAGATTCTCCCTGGCGGTTCCACCCAACCCTGAAAGAGCAGTTGCATGACAAAGATCAGCGCCAGCGCGGGCAGCCCCAAGAGAATACCGCGCGCCACATAGCTAAAGCGGATGCGCGCCAGGGCCGTAATGCCAAAGACAACCGCGGCAAAGAGGATGTTGGCGACGAGCGAACGATTAAACGAGATGGCGAGGATCAGCACGATGGTCGCCACAATCTTGGCGCGCGGGTCAAGCCGGTGGATCACCGAACCTGTGGGGATATATTGGCCGATGGTGACGTTGCGCAGCAACTCAAAGTTAAACATGGCTCTAGGCTGGAGTCTCTAGCAGTTGGGTCAGCAAGGCAGCCGCCTGCTGCGCTGTATAGACGATGGGCAACTCGGCTGCAAGCGGGAGCAGCCCTGCTTCGGCGATGGCTTCGACGACTGCCGTGGATGCGGGCACGTCTAGCCCCAACTCGCGCAAGCGTGCGCTGTTGGCAAAGATGGCGCGCGGCGGCCCCTCCATCACTGTGCGCCCCTCGGCAATCACCACCAGGCGTTGGCAGATAGCAGCGAGTTCCTCCATATTATGCGAGATCATGACCAGGCTGATGCCGCTGCGGTGCAGCGCCAGGATATGCTCAAGCAACTGCTCGCGCGCCGCGGGGTCGAGTCCGGCTGTCGGCTCATCCAGCACTAGGATGCGCGGCTCCAGCGCCAGCACGCCTGCCAGCGCTACCCGTCGCCGTTCACCACCGCTCAGGCTAAAGGTGTGGCGATCCTTGAATTCGTCAAAGTCCAGCCCCACTGCGGCCATTGCTCGCTGCACGCGTGCGCGAATTTCGGCGCGGTCCAGCCGCAGGTTGCGCGGGCCAAAGGCAATATCGTCGCCCACATAACGCTCGAAAAGCTGCGCTTCGGGAAATTGAAAGACCAACCCCACCTGGCGGCGCAGGGCGCGAACATCCACGCCGGAGCCCGCCAAGTCCTGCCCAAAGACGACCACGCGCCCACCGTCGGCGCGCAGCAGGCCGTTGAGATGCTGGACGACGGTGGATTTGCCCGACCCAGTGTGTCCAAGAATACCGACAATCTCGCCAGGATAGACGGTCAGGCTGACATCATGGATCGCACGCACTTCCAAAGGCGTGCCACGCATGTAGTCGTGAACAAGATGTTCAACGGTGATCACAGGTTCACTGTCGGGTTGCTCGCTGGGGGCGGGTACACTGGCTGGAGGCTCGATGACGATGGGCGGTATAGCCGTGGCAGGGACGGGTGCAGCTCGCAGGTTGCTAAAGGCTGCGACCACCTCGTCAATTGTCAGCAGGTCGGGTGGGAAAGAGGGAATCTGGGCGTGGATCTGTTGTGCCACTTCCGTGACCGGCGGCACATCGAGTTGTAGCGCACGCAGGCGATCCCCCTGGCGAAAAAGCTCGCGCGGCGTCCCCTCCAGCGCGATCTGCCCTTCCGCCATGACGACAATGCGGTCAGCTTCCACGGCTTCGCGCATAAAGTGGGTAATCGCCACCACCGTGACGCCCTGCTCTTGGTTGAGGCGGCGAACCACATCCAGCACTTCTTGGCGACCGAGCGGGTCCAGCATGGCTGTGGATTCATCCAGCACCAGCACTTGCGGCTGCATCGCCAGCACCCCGGCGATACAGACACGCTGTTTTTGACCACCGGAAAGTAGATGGGGCGCGCGGTGACGATGGGGCAGCATATCGACCTGCTCCAATGACCAATCGACCCGACGCTGCATCTCGGCACGCGGCACGCCTAGATTCTCCGGGCCAAAGGCGATATCTTCCTCGACAATCGTGGCGATAATCTGGTTATCGGGTGTCTGAAAGACCATGCCCACCGTCGTGCGAATGGCGCGGTGCTGCCCAACATCGCGCGTATTCCACTCTTTTACCCAAACATCGCCTTGCGTGGGCAGCAAGAGCGCGTTGAGATGCTTGGCAAGCGTGGATTTGCCCGACCCATTATGCCCCAGGATGGCGACATATTCCCCCTGTGCAATGCTGAGGTTCACCCCGCGCAGGGCAGGGATGGCTTCCCCGGCAGAGGAGGTAAACGTATGGTGTAGGTTTTCGATACGAATAATTGGCTGCACGCGGCTAATCCGCCAAGATCACTAGGTTATTCCTATGAATTGCCTCATCCCCGTACGTATACCCCAGGCGTTCAGCAATCTCGTGAGATTTGGCACCGGCGATCTGGCGCAGGTCGCTGCTGCCATAGGCGGTTAGCCCGCGGGCGAGTTCATGCCGCTGCTGGTCGATGATTGTCACCGTATCGCCGCGCTCAAACTTGCCTTCTATCTCGACAATCCCGGCAGGGAGCAGGCTGCGCCCGCGCTCACAAAGCGCCTTCATCGCCCCGTCATCAACAACCACAATCCCCACCGGCTTTGGCCCTGCCAAGATCCAGCGCTTGCGGCTTTCGGGGCGTGATTCCAACGCCACAAAGCGCGTCCCCACTGCTTCACCGCGCGCCGCACGCAGGATCACATTCGGCTCTTGTCCGGCGGCGATCACCACGTCGATGCCCGCATGGCGCGCCATATTCGCTGCGGAGAGCTTTGTGACCATCCCACCCACACCCAGGCCCGTACTTGTGCCGCCGGCCTGCGCGCGCAAGACCTCGTCAATGCGGTGGACTTCGGGGATGAGTTGGGCGGCAGGGTCTACGCGTGGATCGGCGGTAAACAGCCCCGGCTGATCGGTGAGAATCAAAAGCAGTTCGGCACTGCAAAGCGTGGCGACCAACGCCGAAAGATTATCATTATCGCCTACCTTAATCTCCTCCGTCGCCACGGCATCGTTCTCATTGACCACGGGCACAATGCGATGCTCCAGCAGCGCCGAAAAGGTATCGCGCGCATTGAGATAACGCTGGCGGTTCTCCACATCAGCGCGGGTGAGCAGAATTTGGCCGACGCGGATACCGTAAATGTCGAAGAAATGTTCCCACATGAGCATGATGCGGATCTGGCCCACAGCGGCGAATAATTGCTTGCTGACGATGGTCGGCGGCAGTTTGGGGAAACCCAGGTGGGCGCGTCCTGCGGCGATGGCGCCAGAGGAGCAAACGATAATATCATGGCCCTGGTGATAGAGTTCGGCACATTGCCGCGTCAATTCCACCATGCGCGCGCGGTCAAGCTGGCGTGCGCCGCCAGTCAATACACTGGTGCCAAGTTTTACGACAATGCGTTTATAGTGAACAGATTCGGGTGTCATGGCGAACGTTAGCGGCTGGAATGGGCGGTGAGTGATGGACGGGCGACGATGACAATCCGGTGGGTGTTGTTGTTGCGCGGCCAACAACTGACCAGGGTCAGGCGCTCCTCGTCAAAGGGGCCGATCCAGCCGCTGTTGAGGATGCGCTGTTCTTCCGTGGCGCTTTTGTCGGGCAGCACGACCACTTGATCCACTGCATAGGTGTAGAGATGCGCGCCCGCCCAGACGGTGATGGTGTCCCCCCTTTTGAGTTGATCCAGTTCGCGAAAGACAGCCCCCAAGATGTTGTTGTGACCGCTCATCACGACGTTGCCTCCTTCGCCGGGCAGCGCGCTGTTCTTGTGCCAACCGGCAGCATAGGCAGCCACATCCCACTCGCTGAAGATCTGCCCCGCGCGGTTCTCCTGCTGGCTCCACCCCAATTCCACCACGGGAATATCCACGTCAATCGCCGGAATCTCCAACCGGCTCGGCAGCCGCACTGTGCTGTCATTGATGGGATGGGGCTGGACGGCGAGCGGGGGCGCGGCGAGGGCTGCTGCTCTCGGTGTGGCGGCTTCGGCAGCTGCGCTTGGTGCAGCAGAAGACGGTCCACACCCCACCATGCCCAGCGTACAACTCGTCAGAGCCAGAGCTAGAAACGATCTGCGATTCATAGATCACCTACACAAGTGCAACAAATGGTTAAGAAATGATAATTGATGAAAAATAGTAAACTACTGGCTAGGAACGCGCCGCCCTTGCGCCTCGGCGTGGATGCGCTCGACCGGCCCACCCACAGGCGCAAGCACCGCAGTAAAGGTCGTTGTGCCACCGCGCGGCACCACATTATGGCTTGGCGCAACCTTCTGAACGGCGATGACCCGATCCATCGGATCGTAGGCTGTCAACACCACTTGGACCTCAACCGCTTCCTCTGGCCCTGTATTGCGTACCACCCCGGTCACGGTGTACGAGGCGTAGCGTTCGCTTTCGGTCTGGATCTCCTCCACCGCCAGGTCACGATAATAGCTGCCGACATAGGCGGGTACGGCGCTAATTGGATAGGCCTGGTACTGCTCAAAGCTTTCAGGGGCCGAGCCAAAGAGAATGGCAAAGGGCGCACGCTCATCGAGATCGACCAAGTCCAGGGCGACCAGCGTCTGCGATTCGACCAATGCTGCGCCTGCCGCATCTACCAGCGTTGCGCCGACGCGCACCTGTTCGAGCGCCGTCCCCGTTGTGTTGTGTACCTCGCCCATCACCCAGACGCCGCCAATGCTGTTCTCTGTGAAGTGCAAATTTTCAATCGCCACAGGCAAGGGAGTCGGCGTGGGTGTGGAATCCGCCGCAACCAGCGCTTCTTCCTCGCGCGGGATAATCAACTGTTGGCCGATCTGCAACGTGCGTGGGTCGAGAATACCGTTGGCTTCTTGCAGCGCGGCGATGCTGACATTGTACATTGTGGCAATCGTCAACAAACTTTGCCCGGATGCAATCGTATGAAAGACCGGCGTAGGCGTCATCGTCGGCGTGGATGTCGGAGCAGGTGTATAGGGCGCGGGCGTAGCGGTCGGCTGATCGGTTTCACTGACAACTGCCAGCGCAATGGTTGCTGTGGGCGCGGGTGTGGGCGTGGGTTTGACGGTAACCACCTGACCACAGCCCACCAACAGCAGCAGCACCAAACTCCCAAACCAAACGTGTAGGTGACGCGTTGCGCGCTCTTGCTGTCGAGATAAATCGGGTGAATCCACGGCAGAGGCCGCAGCTTGCTTTTGGACAGAACTCATATAGACTGGATTATATCACAGGAAGGCATCTCAGAAAGGAGTTGTATCATGTACATTGCGGTCTTTTCAGACAGCCACGACCAAATTGCCCATCTCGAAGCGGCGCTTGCGGCAGCCAACCAGGCGGGGGCGACCATGCTGCTCCACTGCGGCGACCTCTGCGCGCCCTTTATGCTCGACCGGATGGGGCGTGGCTTTGGTGGGCCAATCCATGTCGTCTTTGGCAATAACGACGGCGATGGGCGGCTGCTTCAGACCATCGCCGGAAAATATCCGCAGATCACCCTTCACGGCATCTATACCGAGATCGAGGTCGTGGGGCGCAGGCTGGCGATGATCCACTATCCCGAACCCGCCCGGCGCATTGCCGAATCCGGCCAATTTGACCTGGTGGTCTATGGGCATGACCATCAAAAGCATGTGGAGAGTGTCACAAAGGCGACAGGCAGTAGCGGCGTCTTGGCAAACCCTGGCGAGTTGTTGGGGATGAATGGCGCGCCTACGTGGGGCCTGTTTGATACTGATTCGGCGGACTTTACCCTACAGACCATTCGTTAATCAACTCATCACCTCGCCGCAGGCGTGAGCATAGCCACAGCCGCGACAGCGCGCTGGGTCATCGTGGTCGCGGTGCAGGTCGGGGGCTGTGCGGGCGCGGCGGATCGCCTCGGCAATCTCCAGCACAGTACGGCGCAGGCCGTCGGTATAGGGAATTTGCAGCGTGGCATCGGCATAGTGCAGCAGCCCATAGGCGGGGCGCACCTTATGTACATCCTCTACCAGCAGGCAGTAGGTCGCCAGTTGCAGGATATGTCCGTCGGGTGTGACAGGGGGACGGCGGCGGCTCTTGACCTCGACAGGAACCAAAATTGTCTGCTGCCCGGCGCGCACCCGCACCAGGTAATCCGGCTTGCCCACCAGCCCATAACGGCGTGAGAGCAGCGGCTTTGGCACCTGCTCCCACGCACCTGTATCGGTGTAGACGACTTCGCCCGTCGGCAGCCCGGTTGCCTGCTGCGAGCGCAAGCCCAAGCGCCAGAGCGCCACGCCTAGCAGGAGCAGCGCCAGGCCGAAAAGGATCAGCCAAAGAATCATCGTGCGTAGATCACGAAACTACTCGTCCAGATGAAGGTTGCGTACAATTTCGTGGGCAATCGCCGCAATCCGTGGATCGTCGTAATCGCGCGGTTTGGGCAGATCCACCGGAATTTGGGCAGTCACGCGCCCCGGACGTCCGCTCATCACAATCACCTGATCGGCCAAAAAAGCAGCCTCCGTCACATTGTGAGTAATAAAGAGAACCGTTCGCGGACGGTCTTCAAAGAGGCGCAGCAGTTCTGCGCGCATGCGCCGCGCCGTCAGTTCGTCCAGGCTGCCCAAGGGCTCGTCCATCAACATCACTTCCGGCTCCATCGCCAGCGCGCGCGCCATCGCGGCGCGCTGCTGCATCCCTCCAGAGAGTTGGGTCGGATAGCTCTGTTCAAACCCCTCCAGCCCAACGAGCTTGAGGTACTGCATGGCTGTCTCGGTCGCTTCGCTGCGTGAATGACCGCGCGGCTCCAATACGAACGCTACGTTTTGTGCAATGTTCATCCACGGCAATAGGCGCGGTTGTTGGAATAGATAGCCGATGCGACTGTTGTCGGTGTGCCATTCAAGCTCACCCAAATAGTCAGAATCCAGCCCCGCGATAATATGCAGCAGCGTGGATTTGCCGCAGCCGCTGGGGCCGACAATCGCCGTGAAGGTGTCGGCAAGCAGATCGACGTTGAGATTGTCCAGGGCAAGGACAGGCCCATTGCCTGTTACAAATGATTTCCGCACACTGCGGCAGGAGAGTGCAACTTCGCTCATCGGGCTTCTCCGGGTCGCCAGCGGAACAGGAAACTCTCCAAACTCCGTAATACGACCAATTCAATCAGGATCATCAGGATAATAAACGGAAGGGCGGAGGCGAGAACGCGCTCCATGTTAAAGAGCTGGTACCAATACTGGATGCGATAGCCTACCCCGGTCGAGCGCCCAAGCAGCTCAACGAAGATCATAATCTTCCAGGTCAGCGCCAGGCCAAAGCGCGCGGCGGCAAAAAGAAAGGGCAAGGTCTGTGGCAGGATGACACGCCAAAATCGAGTCCAGCGTGGTACGCCAAAGGCACGTGCCATTTCGGAAAGCTGCGGGTCCAGCGATTTCATCCCCTGCCAGACGTTATAGGCGATGGAGGGAGCCACAACCAGCCCTGCGCCGAGAATTGCTGCGCCATCGTTCAGCCCCAGCGCGAGGTAGGCAATGACGATAAAGAGCAGGGAGGGAATCGACGCGGCAATGGTGAGCCAATTCGCAAAGATACGAGAAAACCAGGGCACAGAGCCAAGCAGCGCGCCAAAGGTACTGCCTAAGAACATCGCCAGGCCAAACGCGCCCAATGTCCGGCTAAAGGTAACCGCAATATCTTTCCAGATATAGCCATCTTCCAATGCGCGCAGCAGGGCCAGCCAGGTCATCCACGGCGTCGGCACCACATTGGTCGAGAGGAGCCAAGAGAGCAGCAGCCAAAGCCCAAGCAGCAGCGCAATGGATAGCAGTTGCTGACCAATATTGACCAGCGGGGAGGGTAGACGGCGCGGCGCTTCCTGGTCACGATCTTCCATCCGCACTGGGGAAACGGTTTCTGTTAATGTCTGTTTCATGTTTGTATTTTCAGGATCGCTTTCAGGTCAAAGAGGGCAGCGCGGGCGCTTTCGCCGCCAGCAAGGGACGAACCTTTTCTGCAATGGCCTCGATCTGCTTTGTCTGATCCTCCGCAGCCAGGACAAATTGAAAGGCATTGACGCCCGCATCTATATAGGCGGCAATCCGTTCTGCACAGCGTTCCGGTGGGCCATAGAGCAGCCAGCGTTCTACCGTCTCATCGTCAAAGGGCCGCCGGTGATAGTTTTCTAGGAAGGCAACACCGGCTTTGCGCGCAGCGGCGGGATCATCACCCACATGAATAAAGCAGTTCAGCACGCGACGAAATTCTGGCCCCAACTCCTTGTTATATTTTTCGCGCGCGATGATGCGAATGAGTTGCAGCGTTTGGGCATACTCGTCGGGTGTGATGATGCCGGTGATCCAGCCATCACCGAGCCTTGCCACACGCTCAAATGGCCCGTGGAAGGTGCCTGCGATCTCCTTGCGATAGAAATCGTTGGGGCCGGTGCCGGGTTCCTTTGGCACATAACCGCCGCAGCCAATGACAATGGGAGGATGCGGCTGCTGATGCGGTCTGTAGCCAAGCGAAACGTCATCCATCTGAAAAATTTTGCCGTGATAGGTGACTGACTCTTCTGTCCACAACAATTTCAGCAGCTCGATGGATTCCTCAAAGGCGATCCCGCGTCGCTGCTTGGGCAAGCCCATGACCTCATACTCCTTCTCTACCATCTTGGGATCACCCGTACCTAAGCCAACCGCCAGGATGGTGCGCCCGCCCGACAGTTCATCCAACGTCGCCCACTCTTGAGCCAATAGCACAGGGTGGCGCATATGCGGCTGTAGGATCCCCGTCGCCAACCGAATCTGTTTTGTGCGCGCTGCGATGGCTGAAAGCACAGGGATGGGCATATAACGGGGTTTCGCCAGGATGCTGTCACCCACGGAGACAAAGCCGAAGCCTAACTCATCCGCCAGACTTGCCGCCTCCAGTAATTTCTCGAGAGAATAGGCTTCCCCCAGAAAAACTGCGGCACGATTATTCACATAGATGCCCAGATCGACGCTCATGATGCTTTACAGAATCCTTACTTAAATGTGTACAAAGCTAGATGTGTACAAAGCCACAGCTATGCAATAGGGAAGTGCATTCTTCAAGGAGTATGTCGCGAACGATCCGCGGTGGGGGGCCCCAACCTGGGATATCCGCTTCAGTCAGAATCGGGTGGCGGGAGCTCACGCCGCCGCGCGCCTCGGCGCGTGCCCCAATGACGACCTGGGCGATGCGCGCCTGCCGGATCGCATAGGAACACATAAAGCAGGGTTCGGCGCTGGTATAGAGCGTACACGCGCTCAGGTTCAATGAGCCGAGCCTTTGGGTGGCATGGCGTAGAGCATTCACTTCAGCATGTGCCGACACATCTTTTGTCGTCATCACCTGGTTGACGCCCTCCCCAATGATCTCACCATCGCAGACGACTAAGGACGCAAACGGGCCATTACCCGCTTTGAAAGCTGCCTCTGCCAGTTCCAAGCAGCGTAAAATATAATCTCGATCCTCTAACATTCGCATATCCTGGTGCATAACCGGCGGCTACAGATCGGGACTGTCCGGCTGGTAGTTGATGATCTGGACTTGCATCGCCACCGGGTCTTCCAGTAGCGCTGTTTCCGCTTTCGCAGCCGCCAGTGTGTGCGGCCCGCGCAGCGATTTGAAGCCCTGCGCCAAAAGATTTTCGTAGGCGCTGTTCACGTCATCGACGCGAAAGGCCAGATGCAGTAAGCCTCTTTCATCGGGCAATGTTTCGATCAGCTCGATCTTGAAGCCGGAAACGGGATCGGCCAAAAGGGCGATGCGGCTGCCTGTGCTGTGGCGTGTGCCTGTGCGTTTGAGTTGCAGCCCCATCACACGGGTAAAATAGTCGATACGCTCATCCATGTCTTCAACGCCGAGCGCAATGTGATCCATGCCGCACATTGCACTCGTCTCCTGTATTACATCCTCTTGACTCATACCTTCTTGACTCATACCGTCTCCTGCGGTGTAAAGTATTTGTTGCCGATCTTGCCTGGGTTGAGCAGCCCCTTCGGGTCACTCTGCCGTTTGAAATCCGCAATCGGTTGGAAGTCGAGGAACAGCCCGCTTTCTTCCAGCAGGAACGTGTGCGGATTCAGATAGGAGACGCCGATGGAGTCGCAAAACTCCATGACGGTGCGTAAAAAGGCTTTGTCCGTTGGCAGCAGCGTCAGCACCGCGGCGGGCAGTGGGCCATCGCCGGGCAGCCCGCGCAGGGCGCGCAGCCATCTCGATTTAATGTATTTATATTCCAGCCACACATCTGTGCCAAAGCGTTGCTTCAACGCCTGTAACTGCTGGAAATACGCATCGGGCGAAAAATAGCCATGCAAGAAGGCCGAATCGGGCGCAACTTTCTTCACCCAAAGCATACGGTGTCCATAGACCATGAGCGCCAATGAGATTTTGCCTGTCTCTCCCGCGCTTCGCCAACGTCGCCATGTGCCGTGATAACGCGCACAAAGAGCCATACACTCAGCCTCGGCGGTCGCGTCCACAATCATCAGGACGATGGATTGCCCTTCTTCATAAAGCCCAAGCAGGGGCGTGAAGCCCTGGGCAATCGGGGCCTCTTGTGCAGCGACGACGCGCTGGGCAAAGGTTGTCTCATTCGCCATCGACGCAGTGAACTGTACAGCGGCCTCGAATGTATCAAAGACGGCGACACCTTCAAGCCACTCTTTGGCTTCCACCAAAGGGAATGTCACCTCCGTAATCACCCCGGTCGTGCCATAGGTATGCAGCGCAGGCAAGAGATCGCTGCCACTCAACTCAAGCAAACGAGGCATCTCCTCGGCGGTAAGCATCTTGACCTTGAGGACGTTGCCATCCCAGATCGTGCCGTAGCTGTTGGCCCCCAGCCCCACATGCCCCCCGGCGACCCAACCCGCAGCCGTGGCGCTGGCGTAGGTAGTCGTCAGCACCGTCAGTTCTTTGCCGTGGGCGCGGGCGGCTGCATCCACATCGCCTTGCAGCGCACCCGCTTCCACGGTAATAAAATCTTTGCCGACCTCTAGGATGCGATTGATACGCCGGATGTCGAGGATGATGCCGCCGCCTAGGGGAATCACCTGGCCGAAGTTGGAGGTTCCGCCACCGCGCACCGTCATCGGCACATTGTGGCGTACAGCAGTGGCGACGACCGCGCTCAGTTGTTCGGCGTCCGCGGGCGATACCACCGCATCAACCTGCAACGTTTTGCCTTCCTCGCGTTTGCGCTGGTCGATATGTTCCGACAACAGCGGCGAGAGCCACGAATTGTCGCGCAGTGACCGGCTGATTTCGCTCGCATCGGTGACGATGTAACGCTCACCGACCACTGCGGCTAATTCACCAATAAAGCTATCATGCATCGCCATTATGTATCCTTATCACTTCTATTACGCAACTTGCTCTGCCGAGGCCGCCGGAGGTTAAAACCACCCGGCTAGGATACAACGTCCCCTAAACGGGGCTAGAGACCCCTGACGCGAAGCCCTCTTCAGAGGGCGTTGCACCGTAGCCCTGCGGCTTTAGCCCTGGGCGGGCTGGTCAGACACACTGATGATGCGTGATATGAGCTAACTACTCCCGCTAAGCAATTGCTCCCAACGTCGTGAGTACCTGCCGGATATCCTCCACAGCCGCCGCTGAAAGAGGGCTTTGCGGCGGGATAGGATCACCCACCTCAAAGCCTTGCAATTGCAGCCCCATCTTAATGCAAGCCGCCAGGGAGTACTTCTGGAAAATTTCATTCACCTGCCACATCGGCTTCTGTAGTTCCCATGCTTCATCCCAACGTCCCGCTTTCGCCAGTTCATAGAGCTGGACGCACGTCGCGGGAAGCACACAGGCTGGGCCTGCCATCCAACCAACAGCGCCCATGTGGAAGGTTAGGAGCGGCACATGGGCGGAGGCGCTAAAGACCTGCACGCGCTCCCCCGCGCGGTTGAGGATGGTCAGAATCCTGCCGGTGTTGCTGGTGGCATCCTTCACATACTGGATGTTCGGAAGCTCGCTCAAGGCCACAACAATATCAGGTGTCACATCGGAACCCAAGAGTTGTGGATTGGTGTAGATGACGATGGGGCAGGGAATCGCCTCTGCGACTGTGCGGAAGTAACGTTCTACTGCCGCCTTGTCGAGTGAGAAGAAGGTCTGGAGGACGAGGATGATCCCATCCACCCCCATCTCCAGAAAGCGTTCTGCCTGCTGGATTGCATCCGCGGTCGCATAGGCCGCTACGCCAGGCACAACCGGCACGCGGCCATTGGCAGCCTCCACCACAATGCGGACGATCTCCAGCTTTTGCTCAAAAGAGAGATAGGCAAATTCGCCCGTACTGCCCAACGGGCTCAGCCCGTGGACGCCCTGTGCGATCAGGTGTTCGACCAACCGGCGCAGAACGGCTTCTTTGACTTTGCCCGTTGTGTTATCCACGGGTGAAACCAGATAGGGGAAAATCCCATGAAATTTCTGCGTTGCCAAGATTACTCCTGCGCGCGTAGCTCTTTGGCAGCTTCGGCGGATGCAAAGTCAAAAGCGGCGGGATCGACTGTATCCACACCGATTGGCTCCGGGCCAACCACGGCGATCAGTTCATCCAGGAGCTTTTGGGTTGCTTCTAGCTTATCTGCGGAGAATTCGGTGTCAAACGCCTCACGCTGCATCTCTATAAAGGCGGGAATGAGTTCGGGGTCTTCGACACCCGAATAGGCTGCCAATTCCGGCCAAATCGAATCGTCAGTCATCATCAACTCGACTGCTTCATCCATCGCTGCAATCAGCTTGACCACAGCCTCTGGATGCTCCGAAGCCCACTGATCGGTCAGATGGTAGGTGAGATAGAAGGCGTTGGGGTCAAGCCCTGCCTCCTCCATGAGCGCGGCCACATTGGTGATCTCTTTGAGCGTCCCTGCATGGAGCGGCGCGAGTGTGAAGTCGCTGAACTGCCAGGCTGCATCCAACTCCCCATTCATCATCAGTTCGGTGATCAGAGGGGGAGAGGAAGTTGTCGGGATGGCATCGGTCTCGACATCAAAATCATAGGCGAGCACACCGGCTGTGCGGATGACCATCCAGTCGAGGACGGCTGTGCTGACTGTGCCAAAGCGGGCTCCCTCCAGGTCTGCCAGCGTTTCATAGGGCTTGTCTGCCGTCGCCACAATCGGATTGCCAAACTTGATAAAGCCGCGGATGGCCTTTACCTGTAAGTCCTGCTGGCGCTGGCGCAATAAATCCAAGAAACCGCCCGCCGAGATGTCAAAGTCGCCGGTGCGTAGACCGACCCACTGCTGTCCAACTTGGCTCAGGGGGACGATGGAAACCTCCAACCCATATTTTGCGGCGATCCCTTTCTCCTCAAGCAGCAAGGGAATATAGGCTTGGCTGGCTCCTTCAATGGCACCAAATGCAATGGGGATCAACTCCCCTTCAGCCGCCGCGTCCTCCCCTTGTTCGGGGGCCTGTTCTGCGGCTTGCTCGCCGGCCTGCGGCGCGGTCTCCGGTGCGGCAACTGGCGCGACACAGCCAGCTATGAACAAAGTCAAGGCGACAAAGGAGAGCAGCAGCGCGCGGGTAATACGGAACGAACGTATCATTTCTTTTCTCCGTCTTGGGTGATTGCATCTGATAAATACGCCAACAAGGCAGGGGAAATCGTGCTACTCTTGATCCAGCATGCGTGAATAGAGCTTTTGAATCTGCTCATTTGTCCCCAAAGGTACGACTTCGCGCTCAAGATAGGCAAAGAGGGGATCCTCGTTGATCAGATCAAAGGCTTCTTCCATGCTATCGACATCATAAATGGCAACGCGGGCGCGCCGTCCCACATAGGGCGCGGTGAAGATGACTTTACCCGCTTTTTCAAGTCGCTCCCAATAGGCGAGTTGTTTGTGCGCCAGCGCAGCCAACTCGTTCGCCTTCAATGGAATCGGTTGAATTGCCCACATTCTTACAAGGAAACGCATGCTTGTACTCCCTTACAGCGATAGGTTATGATTCGGATGGTATATCAGAATGGTACAGCGGAAAGGTACAGACCAGTAGGTGAAGCTTCGTGACCGGACAAAAAGACGCCCCATAGAGCGGGGACGTGTACTGCAAGCAAAATTCTCCTGGTAAGTTCTTTAGTCACTACGGCTATTATAGCAGGATACTTTCGTATAAACACAAAAAGTAGCGGTATTGACAGGGACTTATGGCAGCGTTGAAGCGGTCGCTGCTGGTGATCCTGTCCAATGCTTGCGTCTTGGGAGAGAGAAAGCACTATGCGCGACCAAGTCAGAGTGGGTCTTGTCGGCACCAGTTGGTGGGCGGATCAGATGTATCTACGCAGCCTCGCCAGCCATCCACAGGCGACAATTGCCGCGATCTGCGGGCGCAACCGTGAGCGTGCCGAAGCATTGGCAAAGAAATATGAGATTCCGACCGTCTACACAGACTACCGGCAGTTGTTGGCACATGATCATCTGGATGCGTTGATCGTTGCAACGCCTGATGATCTCCATTACCCGGTTGTGATGGACGGGCTGGATGTAGGCTTGCACATGCTCTGTGAGAAGCCAATGGCGCTGACGTTGGAGCAGGCGCAGACAATGGCCGCGCGGGCCGATGCAATGCGCGTAAAGCATATGATCCTGTTTACATTTCGTGCGCTGCCCCAGTTTCGCTATCTGCATAGCTTGGTCGACGAAGGGTACGTTGGGCGCAACTATCATCTCCGTCTGGGATTTTTGCGGGGTGATGCGCGCCAGGCCAACGCCAATTGGCGCTATGACGCCCAACGCTCGCTGGGTGTGTTGGGCAGCCTGGGGTCGCATATGATCGATCTCGCCCATTGGTATGCCGGGGATATTGTGCGCGTGAGCGCACATCTCGCCAGCCATGCAGATCGTCAAGCCGGTCAGGCACAGGATCGGGCCAATGACTCGGCTATGCTGACGGTTGAATTCAAGAGTGGCGCGCAGGGTGCGATCCATGTCAGTTCAGTAGCCAATGTGGGTGAACGTGCGCTGGAACAGCATGTGATCCTCCACGGGGAGGGTGGGACGCTGGAGTTCATACGGCATGGGGCGGGCCATGAACAGGGGCATATTCGTGGCATACGTCAAGATGAGAAGCAGTTTCAAACGCTGCCGGTTCCAGAGCATTATGTCGGAGAGGTAGATTTACACAACTGGCTCGATCCCTTTACCAAGCAGCCGGTGGGCGCACGTCTCTTTGTGGATGCTATCCTCAATGATTTTCAACCCTCCTCCACGTTCCATGATGGCGTCAAAGTCCAAGAGATTTTGGAAGCCGCCATCGAATCGCACCGCAAAGGCTGCTGGGTGGCAGTCAACTGAGGGATCTCCAAAAGATGTCGTTTTTGTTCAAGACATGCCCGTCTGCAAGCCTTATAATCGGGCTGTCAGAGCTTCACAACGTATGCACCACCCCGAGTTCACGCATACATGCTTATGAGGCATCCGAATTCACGCCACGCATGCTTGCGGCCTTTCATAACAGTGAACAAACAGAAGGATAAAGATCATGAGAAAGCTGATTGTTAGTGAATTTGTTTCGCTCGACGGCGTGATGCAGGCACCGGGTGGCGTCGATGAAGATACCGATGGCGGATTCAAACATGGCGGTTGGACGTTACCCTACTGGCATGACGATATCGGCGTTCATTTCTTTGAGTCGATGAATGAGAGCGACACTTTTCTGTTGGGCCGGAAAACATGGCAGGGTCACTCCGTCTTTGAGTCGATGGAGGAGGGCGATCCCTTTGGGGATCTGATGAAAGCGAAGCAGAAATATGTGGTTTCGACCACGCTGCAATCTGCGGCAGCCTGGCGCAACTCAACGATTATCAGTCAGAATGTGATCGAGGAGGTACGCAAGCTGAAGCAGCAGGAGGGTCAGAATATCTATGTCGACGGTAGCAGTGTGCTGGTTCATGCGCTGGCACGCCACAATCTCGTAGATGAATACAGCTTGCTGGTCTATCCGCTTGTGCTGGGCAGCGGCAAGCGCGTCTTCCCTGCTGATGTGCGGATTGACATGCAGCTTGTCGAGACTAAACCGTTCCCGACAGGCGTTGTTCTTATGCGCTATGCAGTGAACAACGTCTAGACTAAAAACTCGCCTAATTCCTGGGATAGCCCCGTGAATACCCTCCCAGAAGCTTCTGAGCTTCTGGGAGGGTTAGCTATATACGACGCTGATCACGGCTGCACAAACGGATGGTGAGTGCCGGTAAATCGGGGCGGACAATCCGGCCCATGCACAAAGTCACCCTCACCGCGCAGATTGTAGAGATCGGCCATGCGTTCTGCCCAGTCGCGCGCCGGAAACTTGTCATCTTGGGTGAAAGAGGCAACCCAGTCGCTGGGATCATCTTCGCTCACTACGATAAAAACCCCCTCCTGCTCCACAACCATGAGACGCCCAGGCGACAATTCCTCATCATCCATTATTCATGCCCTATCAAATCACTCCTAAAGCCGCACCTTGACCTGTTCATCCTCCACCCATACTTCATAGCTGCGCAGGCGAATCTCCGGGAAGGCAAGACAGGTTCCTGTAGGGATGTGATATTCCATGCCATGCCAGGGGCAGGTGACGATCTCGCCCTCATACCCCCATTGCAGTTTCCAATTTGTCTCGCGCGTGCAGATGATCGTCCCTGACACTTTCCCGCGGCACAGCGGTCCAAGCTGGTGTGTGCAGAGGTTGGGCAGTGCGTACAGGGTGCCGTCAATGTTGAAAATGCCAATCTCGCGGCGTCCAACTTTCACCACACAATGCGTGCCGGGGGGAATATCGGAAGCGGGCGCAACAATGTATTCTTTCTTCTGAGAGACCCTTTTCTCGGTCGTGGTCGCCTCAGAGATGCTTTCCTGGGATACCTTCTCCTGGGACAAAATATCTTTCGCCATGAATGCTTGCTTTGCCTTGCTAGAGTTGACTTGCTAGAGAGTAAGCCGGTTGCCGTCGCGATCGATCTTAAAGAGACGCAGTGCGTTTTCGCCCATCATCTTGCGCTTGGCTTCCGGCGAAAAGGGCGCTTGAAAGAGCTTCGAGGGGTGATCAAAATCGTGGTGAGGCCAGTCCGAGGCAAACATCACCTGGTTTTCGCCATCGAACAGTTCCACAATCTTGACCAAATCCCTGAGGTTTTCCGGCTCTTCGATTGGCTGTGTGGCAAAGAAGTACTTTTTGATATAGTGGCTGGGTCGCTCTGTGAGGAAAGGCACTTCGCGGCGGCGTTCGATATATTCCTTGTCGAGCCGGTTCATAATAAAGGGCACCCAGGATAACCCGGCTTCGGTGAAAGCCATGCGCAAATTGGGAAAGCGTACGGGTACACCTGTGGTAATGATATCTACCAAGTTTGCCGCCATCGAGAAGGTGTGTGCGATGGTGTGGCGTGCGAATTCCGTGTCAAACTGGTGGGTTTGCCAGGGAAAGACGGGATGAATGACTGTCACACTGTGCAGCAGCACCGGCAAGTCAGCCGCCTCGGCTGCTGCATAGATGGGGTCGTAGATGCGGTGTCCCCACAGCGGCTCGACACCCGCACAAGGCAAATAGACGCCGACAACGCCCGGTTCTTTGGCATACTTCTCGATTTCGCGCGCCGCTGCTTCGGGGTCTTGCGGCGCGGCGATGATCAGCCCCAGCAGCCCCTTTTCCTTGAGACACCACTGATCCACAATCCAGCGGTTATAGGCCCGTGCTAAGGCGGCTGCATAATCCTTTTGCGGCAGCGTGGCAATCTTGAGGAGATTATCGGGAAAGAGAATACCGATGTCCACCAAGATCGACGATAGTTCGTCACGCAACTGCTGCGGCGATGTTACCTTGCGCTGCTCGATCCCACCCGGAAAGGGTGCCGACAGCCCGCCAAGTCCGGCGGCGAACCCCGGTATATCGAGATAGCGCTGCGGCACATTGGAAAGCACCTCCAACGACTTCTGCCAGGGCATATCACAGTAGGGAGCAAGGACTTGCGGCGTGTCGCAAATATGCACATCGGTATCCACAACCAGTATATCTTCCAGCGTTTCACGCGCACGCTGTTGCGTCGACATTTCTTGAACCGACATCCGTTCGACCTCCATTGGAATAGTACGTTTGATTAGACTTGATACCGCTCCAGCAGCCTATACAGCACGCGCGCCCCAAACGCGATTGTCTCGGCGGGCACGCGTTCGTCTGTGCCATGCACCATGCCTGCGCTGGAGAAGCCGACGGGCAAGTTTTGGGGGAGGAAGCCATAATTCTGGATGCCCAAGCGGGCAAACATGCGTCCATCGGTGAAGCCGCCCGACAACGAGGGGATGGGTACACCTGTCGGATCGGCCTCGCGCACCAAACTCGATAGCAGCGGAAAGAGGGTCATGTCGGGCTTACCACCCACAGGGTCGTGACGGATGATGGTAAGCTCTAGAACATCGCCCGCCTTGTCACCTACAATCGCGCGGATTTCCGCTTGAATGTCGTCAGCCGTAAAGCCGGGCAGCACACGCCCATCCAGTTCGACTTCGATTTCGCTAGGGATGACATTGGTCTTGTTGCTGGCGCGGATGACGGTAGCATTGACCGTATTGTGCAGAAGCGCATCCAGCCCGCGCGCCGCACGCACCCCCTGGGCGTCCAGCGCATCCAACGCGGCGTTCGTCTGTGTAGAGTCGAGCAAGCGCGCCAGGGCAGCATCGGTGGGATCGGGCAGCGTCTCAGCAATGGCCGCGATCATCTGGCGGGCAACGGGCGTGATGTGGACGGGCAGCCGTTGGGCGTTGAGCGCCAAAAGCAAGTGACCGAGCTTTGCCATTGCGCCATCGCGCAGCGGCACAGAGCCATGCCCACCCTGGCCGCGCAGCGTAGCTTGCATCCAACAGACCTGCTTTTCTGCCACCATAATCGGGTAGAAACGGTGGTCGAGGATGGTCTGCGAGGAACCGCCGCCTTCGCCAATGGCATAGCGCACACCTTCGAACTGCTCTGGGTGTTCTTCGACCAAGAAACGCGCGCCATAGTCGCTGGCGGCTTCTTCATCTGCCATGACGGCAAGGATGATGTCACCTGCCGGCTGCAAGCCTTCGGCCTTTGCACGCAGGATCGCCGCCAGCATCATGGCGACGCCCCCCTTCATGTCCAGCGCGCCGCGGCCCCAAACCTCCCCATCGCTCAATTCCGCACCAAAGGGATCACGCGACCACTTTTGGTTGACCGTCGTCACCACATCGACATGCCCTTGCCAGAGAAAAGGGGGCGCTTCGCCGCGCCCCGGCAAGCGGGCGATCAGGTTGGGGCGGCTGGGCGTCTTGGCGAGTAGGGTCGTAGGGATGCCCGCATCCCGCAGCAACTCCGCCACGTAACCGATACATGCTTCCTCATTGCCCGGCGGGTTGGTGGTGTCAAAGCGAATCAGCGAACGTAGAATGTCGATAGGCCGGTCATAGATAGGGGTCATACCTCTAACCCCTTTACCAACATCTCCCAGTTTCCCTTTTGGCAGATTTCGTCCTTTTGATTCAGCACCTCCACCTTGAAGTTGACCAGGCCGCCGCCCAAGCGCGCCATCGCTTTGGTTTCTTCCACGGTGACGCGCACATGGATGGTGTCGCCAATAAAGACGGGGCGCTGCATCTTCCAGTCGATGCTGCGAAAGGCTAGCGTTGTCTCCTCCAGAAAGCCCAGGCGCACCGAAAGCCCGCTGGCAACGCTGAGGATCAGCAGCCCATGTGCCACACGCTGACCAAACATGTGTGCCTTGCTATACTCGGCGTCGGTGTGGATCAAGTTCCAGTCGCCGGAGAGTGCCGCAAAGTTGACCACATCGGCCTCGGTGATGGTGCGGGTGGCGCTCTTTACGCTGTCGCCGGTCTGGAATTCCTCAAAGTGCAGCCCCATCGGGCGGCTGAGGCGGCGGGTACTGGGTTGTGGTGAGGTTGTCATCGTCAGATCATTTCGTCGTGTCGTTTGGTTATCGTTCGGTGGTTATCGCTCGGATGTGTCGCTTATTGGAGTGGATCATACATGATGGCAGAGGATTGAACAATCTGAAAGCAGTTGGTACTTTTCCCTGATGCGAGTACAATTCCAACCATTGGTCTGTGCGTGATTGTTCTCACAAGCAGCATCATGGGGGCGATCATCATGCAGCCATTTACACTCTAAACTATCATGCTGCGGGAACAGCCCGCTGGAGACGCCCATGCAAACCGATCTGCGCGGTCGCGACTTTATCAGCGACATGGATTTTAGTAAAGAAGAGATTGAAACGGTCATTGACGTGGCGCTCAAGCTCAAGCGCGACCGCGCGCTGGGGGCTCCCCATCGCCTCTTGGCCGACAAAGCCATTGCCCTGCTCTTCTTCTTTACCAGCACACGCACTCGCTCTAGCTTTGAAGTGGGTATGGCGCAGATGGGCGGGCACGCTGCCTTTATCGACTCGGACACCACCCAGATCAGCCACGGCGACACAGCTAAGGAGATCGGCGAAATTTACGGGCGCTATTATGATGGCATTGCCATCCGCCAGTGCGACTGGGGTGTCGGCAACCAGTACATCAACGATGTGGCCGCGGCCAGCCGTGTGCCAGTGCTGAATATGCAATGTGACGTCTACCACCCTTTCCAAATTTTGGCCGATTTGCTGACCATTATCGAGAAGGTGGGCGACCCGCGCGGCAAGACGATCAATGTCAGTTGGGCCTATGCGAGCAGCTATCAGAAGCCGATTTCTGTGCCTCAAAGCTTGATCCTCCAGATGACCCGCTTTGGCATGAATGTGCGGCTTACCCACCCTGCCGAGTACAAACTCATGCCCGATATTGTTCAACAGGCGACGGACAATGCCAAGAAGCATGGGGGCAGCTTTGAAATCGGTGACGATTTTGATGCGGGCTTTCAAGATGCCGACATCGTCTACCCTAAGAGTTGGGGCGCGCTGCTCACAACCTCGGACAATGCGGAGAGCGCCAAGATCGGCAGCAAGTACACCGACTGGATCACCGATGAGCGACGCATGGCGCTGGCAAGGCCCAACGCACTGTATATGCACTGCCTCCCCGCCGACCGCAATATCGAAGTCACTGACGGCGTGATCGATGGGCGAAACTCGGTGGTCTATGATGAGGCGGAAAACCGGCTGCATGTGCAAAAGGCAGTCATGGCGCTGACGATGCGCTAGTTTGTTTAGAGAAAAGAGAAAGCTATGTCGTTTGAAAATCCCTTTAAGCGTGTCGAGCGGCTCAAGCGCGTGACCAATGTGCCGAAGGAGCGCATCAGCGAACGGGTCCCCCCTGGGCAGTTCGTCACCGAGCGTTTCCCTGTGCTGCACTATGGGGCCACGCCGCGCTATGGCAATCTCAATGAGAAATGGGATTTGCGTGTCTTTGGGCTGGTCAAGGAAGAAAAGACCTTCTCCTGGGCCGACCTGCGGGCGATGCCGACTAAGACACAAACCGTGGATATTCACTGTGTCACACGTTGGAGCAAACTCGACACCACCTGGACGGGTATCCCCTGGCGCGAGTTCATCAAGCAGATTGAGATCGACCCTGCGGCTACCCATGTCATGGCCCATTGTGAAAACGACTTCACCACCAACATCGCCCTGGACGTATTGGACGACGACGATACAATGCTGGCCTATCGCTATGACAATAAGCCGTTGGAGGCGGAACATGGCTATCCCATGCGTCTCTTGGTGCCTAAGAAATATTTTTGGAAGAGCGCCAAATGGCTGCGCGGGCTGGAGTTTATGGCAGGGGATCGCCCAGGCTTCTGGGAACGCGCCGGCTATCATATGCAGGGTGATCCCTGGCGGGAAGAACGTTTCGGGTGATGTATGTGAGCTAGCAGGTTCACATGCAAGCCATGAGGCCGCCCAGGGCTAAAGCCGCAGGGCTACCAAACAACGCCCCTTGAAAGGGGCTTACCAGGTCGCTAGTTGTGACCACTCTCCCGGAAGCAGCCCAAAGGGCTCCCCAGCTTCCGGGAGGGTTAGAGAGGGTTAATGCCGAGATACTTCGTTTGCTGTCCGATGCGGTACATCAGCTATTGCCCTGAAGGCGATTGCGTTCCTCCGCGATGAGGCGATCCCGCGGCACTCCTGTTCGCAGCGAAACGACCTGTGCAATCTCCTCCAGCGTCAGCTTGGGCTGATTGATTGCTGTGCTGCCATGCTCGCGCAGTGCAGCAATCTTTGCCTCCAATTCCACCTCGCGATACCGTAGATCAATGGCGTCATCAAAACGTTGTTCCTCAACCGCCTCTTGCTTTTTCTTTTTGACCTCTTTCAGTTCCAGCAATGCCTCCCGAAGTGAATTCTCGTTGGCTGCGTTGTGCATGCGCGCGTAACTGCTGCTTTCATCGAGGAGATCGATGGCTTTCTCCGGCAGAAAGCCGTCCGTAGCATAGCGCGCCGCCAGATGCGCCGCAACGTTCAACGCCTCATCTGTGATCGACAACTGGTGATGATCCTCATAGCGGAACTTCACCCCCTTTAGGATCGCTATCGTCTCTTCAAGCGAAGCTTCTTTGATTTCAACCGGCTGCACATACCACTCGCGCGCTACATCCGCGCTGATATGTTTGGCGTATTGGCTTGGCGTTGTGGCACCGATGATTTGCAGTTCGCCGCGATTCAATGCCAGTTTGAAAACATTGGCAATGTCTACATCCGTCCCCGCAGCGGTCACAATCCGGTGTACGTTGTCAATGAAAAGAATCGAGCGAGAGGAAGCGCCTTCTGCCAATACCTTGTGTAACCTTTGCTCAACCAACTCACGATAGATGATGCTCACAACGAAATTCCCGGCATCCAGCACCAGCAGGCGACGATTTAAGAGCGACAACGAAACCTCGCCATTGACCATGCGCTGGGCCAAGCCTCTTACGATCGCTCTTTTGCCAACGCCAGGCTCACCGACGAGGATTGGGTTGTTCTTGGTGCGCCGCCCCAGGATTTGGATGATGCGCTCAAGTTCTTCTTGTCGCCCAATGAGCGGGTCGAGCTTACCTTCTTGTGCCGCTTCCGTCAGATCATGGCGCAATGGCCCCAGAGGGATGGGCGGAGACGATGGATCTACCGCTTCCAGCAACGATCCCCTTGCTTCAGCCTTTCCCTGTGCCTGCTTTAGCAAGATAGCGCGTGCCATCTGTGTACGTACCTTGTCTAGGTCGAGACCCACGGCTTGCAGCACCTTAACCGCCAAACTCTCCCCTTGACGCACCAGGCCAAGCAGCAGATGCTCTGTGCCAATATAATGATGCCCCATCAGGCGCGCCTCATCGACGGACAACTCGATCACTCGCTTTGAAGTTTCGGTCAGCGTTGGTTTGTGCGTCGGCGGCGTTTGACTATGACCGGCAGTGCGCTCCACGGTATGGATGATTTGTCCAGGTTCCACACCCAACTCGCGCAGCACCGTTAAGACCATCCCATTTTCTTCGCGCACGAGGCCAAGCAGTAGATGCTCTGGGCCGATGTAACTGTGATTGAGCCGCAGTGCCTCCTCTTGTGAAAGGGTCAGCGCACGACGCGCATACTTGGTAAAGCGGTCCAGTTTGTCGGACATAGAGAGCTACCCCCTGTTCATCGCCGGTTGATTTTGGATCGTGGAAATGTCCCCATTATCGCGCTCCTGTCAACCACCCCTATCAATCGCCCCTGTCGCTGGGCATCAGCCCCTTTTCCTGCATCCTTTGCTGCTCGTTGTGGGCAATAAAGAGGACGATCTGCGGCTT
The DNA here is from genome assembly GCA_020846635.1 of Caldilineaceae bacterium. Classification (GTDB taxonomy): domain Bacteria; phylum Chloroflexota; class Anaerolineae; order Caldilineales; family Caldilineaceae; genus QEUY01. The sequence goes on along the minus strand of JADLDO010000028.1, from coordinate 191,971 downwards.
ACCGTCACCTGCCTCGACCAAATAAGTGTTGTCGAAAGTCAGCATGTCATTTAGATCCTCGTCCAACAACTCCCACTCGATCTTCGCCAGCCAGAAACCAGAGCCGAGCTCTGCCTCTAGGTAGTTCTTGATCTCAATCACGTCTACGCCAATTTGCCGGTAGAACTGCGCTGCCTGCGCCAGCCCGCGGCGGAATTGTTCGTCGTTCTTGTTCGCCATGCGGAAGCCTGGGCCGGTCGCCATAAATTGATCTGCATAGGCTCCTGCAATGCCTTCCACATCCGCAGCACTGAGCGCCGTTGCATAATCATCGAAAAATTGGCGGAGTTTTGCCATGATACGTTCCCCTTTCCCTGGATTGTCGCCAGTGGCGATTCATCCGGCAAGAATAGAGCTTCAATCTTAAATTGTGGTTGTCGTTGTTTCGCCGTCACAGAGCGCGCACCAGACAGGATAGACGAGATCCACCCGCTGTGCAGGTTGTGTGGGATCGACCATATCATGGTGGATGCGGAGGTGGGCGGGGAAGCGTTGGAAGGTGACACGGTCGGGTGCGTGGTGCTGCCAATCGTGGGCCAACTGCGCCACCACGCCATGATGCACAGCGACATCGCTGTCACTCAGCAGGAGTGTCACTTGTTGGGCCACCGGGGGTGACGTGCGTGCCGCTCGACGCACCTGCCTGCCCATCGCCATAATTTCGCCTAGCGCACGCGTGGCAAAACGGGGATAGGCTTGGGGCGCACCGGCAATCTTGGACTTGGCCTTTTGATCCCACCAGATAAAGAGGTTAGGGATATAGTGCATCAGCCGCGCGGTCGCGTCACTCGCCCAAAGGGGCCAACCCGGCAGCCCTAGCGACGGCGCAGCCACCACGGCTGTGTGGACTTCGGGCCGGAACTGCGCCGCCCATGCCGCCATGATTGCGCCTGCAGAGAGCCCGGTCAGCACAATTTCCTCTCCCAGACCACAGGCAATGTCGATGGTTTCGTTGGTAAAGGCTACCAGGTCGGCAGCGGTGAGGCGGGCATGCTCTGTTGTCATGCGGTCGCTAAGACCATGATAGGGCAGTCGCGGTACGAAAACAGTATGCCCTGCACGATGGAGTTCTTCGGCGAGCGTCTGGAATTGGGCAGGACAGTTGGTATAGCCGTGATAGCAGACAATGACACGGTGCGTACGTTTGCCGTGGTCGAGCAGGCGTGTCGCGCAGACAGGATTTACGCCCGCGTCGTCCTGGGCCTGGAGGACGGCGACCTGGGCGCGCGCAGTCGCAAAGTCAGTAATAGGATGATTGATCAACATGAATAGCTCTCCTACGCGGAGGATACCATAACTACCTACTTATTTCTATTTTCCCCGCGAGATTGGCCCACTCTGTGAAGCGTGTTACAATGGCGAATCGTCTAGGGCGGCGTTCTGCCAGACCCGATATGCGTTCTAGAGTGCCATCTATTGGCTGTGCAGGTGTTTGTGACCCATCCGCTGATCGCTGCGCTACAACCCGCTGTCTTGGAGCAGATTCGTCTGACAGTGGTTGTCCCGACCTATAACGAGGCCGATAACCTACCGGCAATGGCGGCAGCACTTTTTGCGCTGCCCTTTCCGCGTCTGCAACTGCTGGTGGTGGACGATAACTCGCCCGACGGAACCGGTCAGGTCGCCGATGAATTGGCCGCGCGCTATAACGCTGCTGCTCGTCCCGACCGCCCGCGTGTGGTCGTGATCCATCGCCAGGGCAAAGGCGGCTTGGGAACGGCCTATGTGGCAGGCATGAGCCGCGCGCTGGCAGATGGCGCAGAGTATGTGCTGCAAATGGACGCCGACTTCAGCCATTCGCCCGCCTACATTCCCCAGATGTTGGGGGTCATGCTGGCAACCGAGGCGCATGTCGTCATCGGCAGCCGCTATGTCCCAGGCGGCACGCTGGATGAAGGATGGGGGCCGGGTCGCCGCCTGATGAGCTGGTGGGCCAATCTCTATAGCCGCGCCATTTTGAACCTGCGGATTCGCGACATGACCGCAGGCTTTAAGCTCTGGCGGCGCGCCGCGCTGTTGGAGATCGGCCTCGAGAAGATCCGCAGCAATGGCTATAGCTTCCAGGTCGAGATGGCCTATTTGTGTGAAAAGCTGGGCTACCGGCTCGTAGAAATTCCCATCCACTTTGAAGACCGCCGCATTGGACAAAGCAAACTCGACATCCCTGTCAAGTTGGAATCTGCCTGGCGTACATGGCAAATCCGCTGGCGCTATCGACATTTGGATCAGAACGTGCCGGTGGGCGAACAGCGTCGTGACCCGGTTCCTCACTAGTTTTGGCAATCCGATAGGGCTGCTTGGCGTGTGCCGCTATGCGTGACCGTCTACTTCGTCGTGGCTTCATGGGTCAGGGTCTGATCCGGCATCGCACTGACTTGTTGGCGCTGCTGATTCTTTTTCTGCTGCCGCTCATCTGGTTCGCACCGGTTCTCTTTCCCTTCCTCAACGGGCGCACGCTGCTCCCCTTTGACAATCTCTACAGCTTTGAACCCTGGCGCAACCTCATGCCGGGGCTTGTTCCGCATAACCAACTGCTCAGTGACCTGGTGCTGGAGAATGCTGTCTGGAAGCTGCACATCCGGCGCACGTTAGCCGATGGGCAGCTTCCCTTGTGGAATCCACAAATCTTTACAGGGGTTCCCTTCCTGGCCGCGGGTCAAGCCAGCACCTTTTATCCCCTCAGCCTGCTCTTTTATATTCTGCCCCTGCCTCTGGCCTATGGCTGGTTCACGGCCCTGCAAGTAGGGCTGGCGGGCATGGGCTTCTATGCTTGGGCGCGCACGCTCAAACTGCGCCCACTGGCCGCGCTGGGGGGTGGCGTGGTCTATATGTTTAGCGGCTTTTTGATCGCCAGCGTCGTCTTTACCATGTTTATCGCCGCCGTGGCGTGGCTGCCGCTGATCCTCGCCGTAATCGAATGGACCATCCGCAAGCAGGAGGAGAAGGGGGTGCAGGGCTACAACCCGCTCCCCTACGTGGCCGCGGGCGCAGGCGCGATTGGTGTGATGATCCTGGCGGGACATCCAGAGCTGATCTATTACACGCTCTTGGTGGCAGGACTCTACACGGTTGTGCGTTTAGGCATAGCGCGGCGTTGGCTTGTGGCGCACGCAGACCGGGGGCTGGGGCGGCATATCAACCGGCGGCTTGTGGGCCTCGCCGTGTGGCTGTTGGTGATGGCGCTGCTGGGGATTGCGCTGGGTGGCGTGCAACTGCTGCCCTTGCTCGAACTGCTGCCGCTCAACTTCCGCGAGGGGTCGGCATCGCTCGACCAAGTGCGTGCCTGGGCTTGGCCCGACCGCCACCTGCTGACCTTTTGGCTGCCCGATGTCTTTGGCAATCCCTCCCACCATGCCTGGTTTGATATTTGGGCGCGGCAGTGGCGACCTGTGCAGTCGAACGCGCAGGGCGAAGCCGTCAATACCATCTTTTGGGGCATCAAGAACTATGTCGAGGGGGCCAACTACCTGGGCATCCTTACTTGGCTGCTGGCAGCCGTGGCATTGGGCTATGGGGTGCGGCAGGCTGTGGGAGGTCGGCGAGAAGCAATAAGAGAGAGCGTGAGCTATCTGCGCCCCTGGATTATTTGGTTCTGCGCTGGACTCGCGCTGATCTCGCTGCTCTTTGCCTTTGGCACGCCCCTCTATGGCTTGCTCTATTCTGGCTTGCCGGGATGGAAGCAGTTACACAGCCCCTTCCGTTGGGTCTTTCCCTTCACCCTAAGCATGGCAATGCTGGCGGCAGTGGGACTGCATCTGCTGCCGAGTGCGGCGACCCTCTGGAGCCGCCGCTATGTGCGTATGGTGGCAGGCATGGCGCTGGTCGCTGGGCTGGCTGTGCTTGGCGTGGTTGCGCTCAGCCTGGCGCAAGCCGAGCGGTTCCGCGGCGTGGGCGAATGGCTGCTGGCAAGTTCGGACTTGGCGCGCGCCACCTTCCAAGATGGGGGCATGGCCTGGAGCTACGAGGCCTTTAACCTGGCGCGCTTTGGCCTGTGGGCAGTGGTGGCGGGGCTGTGGCTCTGGCTTGCACCCCAGGCGCGGCGTCGATGGGGGCTGCTCGCTGTGGTAATTTTGGCGGGCGATCTCTATTGGGCGCATGGCAGCTTTAACCCTGCTGCGCCGGTTGAACTCTCGCCTCTCCAGGCGACCGGCACGCCACCTGTCGTCGAGTTCATGCAAGCGCGCGAGCCGTGGCCTGCCCAGGCGGATGCTCCGGCTGGCGAGCCGCTTGAGCCGTGGCGTTTCACCACCTTCAACGCCCCTGGCGAAAAGACTTTTCAAGCCAACGTGGGCATGTACTATGGCTGGCATGACCTGCGCGGCTATGACTCGATCATCCCTCGCCAGTATGTGGCGTTGATGGAGCAGATTGCGCCCCAAGCCAACGAATTGCTCTATAACCAGATTGCGCCGCTCTACAGCCGACCGGGGGGCGATGTCTACGCTGCGCTCGATAATCCGCTGCTCGACTTGCTCAACGTGAAGTACATCCTCAGCGAGCATCACATCCCCAATCCTGGCTGGACAGAGGTCTATCGTGATGCGAGCATCGGCGTCTATGAGAACAGCGAGGCTTTTCCGCGCGCGTGGATTGTGCCCCAAGCGGTGATTGCCCAGGCGGATCGCCAGCCCTTGCTGACCACAGACCTGCGCCAGACTCTCTTTATTGAGGAGATGCCCGCGGCGGAAAATGCGCTGGTTCCCGCCAGCCCGCAATTGACCGAGGCGCAGATCAGCCGCTATACCGCCAACGATCTCTTTGTGGATGTCAATCTCAGTGACCGCGGCTGGCTGGTCGTGGGGGATGCCTATTTCCCCGGCTGGAAGGCCTTTGTCCGTCCCTTTGGCAGCGAGGAGAGCGAAGAAACCGAGCTGCCGATCTACAGGGCGAATGGCAGCCTGCGCGCTGTCTATCTGCCGGAGGCGGGACAGTGGACGGTGCGGCTGGTCTATTCGCCCATGAGCTTTAAGCTGGGGCTGTACACATCATTCTTGGCGGGGATGACGCTGCTGCTCTTGGGGCTCTATTGGCTGTGGGGTCGCTACTATCGCCCGGAAAGCACCGAGGGCGAGGTACGTACGGTTGCCAAGAATTCGCTGGTGCCGATGGGCCTCAGCCTCATCAATAAGGCGATTGACTTTGCCTTTGCCATGCTCTATGTGCGCCTCTTGGGACCGGTGGGTACGGGGCAATATGCCTTTGTGGTGGCGATCTACGGCTTCTTTGAGATCATCTCGCGCTATGGGCTTGGCACGCTGCTGACGCGCGATGTCGCCGCCGACAAGGATCAATCCAGCCGCTATCTGACCAACGTCATGATCCTGCGCACGCTGCTCTGGCTGGCGAGTTTGCCGCTGCTGGCGCTGGTCGTCTGGGGCTATCGCGTCGTGGGCGATGTGCCCTGGCTGGATGCAACGGGCATCGGCACGCAGGAAATCCAGGCGATTGCCATCCTGGCGCTTGCCATGCTCTTTGCCAACTGGGCCGATGCGCTCAGCAGCCTCTTTTATGCCTTTGAGAAGATGGAGTATCCCGCCGGGCTGACCAACGCCATTGCGCTCTTGAAGGTGACGCTGGGCGCGCTGGTCTTGCTCTTGGGTTGGGGCTATGTGGGGCTGGCGGCTGTCAGCCTTGCCATGAACATCGTCCAGGTGCTTTGGCTCTATCTCTTGGTACGGACGACCTTGTTCCGGCCTCAATGGCAGCCGGATCGATCTTTGCAGCGCTTTATGCTGAAGATCAGCGGGCCGTTGATGCTCAACCACTTGCTAGCGACGATCTTTTGGCGCATTGACGTTTGGATTTTGCGACCCCTGGCAGGTGCGGCGAGTGTCGGTCTCTACAGCGTCGGTCTGAAGTATTTAGATGGGCTGAACATTGTCCCCAGCGTCTTTACGATGGCGATCTTCCCGCTGATGAGCCGCTATGCGCGCCAGGGCAGCGACAATCTACTGCGCTCCTATGTGTTGAGTTTGCGCCTGTTGGTGCTGGTGAGCTTGCCCATCGCCATGAGCATCACCATTTTGGCGGAACCGCTGGTCTGGCTGGTTGGCGGCGCGCAATACCTCAACATCCCTGAGAGCGTGCAGATCTTCGGTCGCGAGTTCACCTACCTGGGTGGCTCCGATTTGGCGTTGCAGGTCATCATCTGGAGCATCCCGATTGGCTTTGTCAACAGTGTGACCCAATATGTGCTGATCGCCGTCAACCAACAGCACTATTTGACGCGCGCCTTTATCATGGGTGTGGTTTTTAATGTGGTGGGCAACCTCCTGGTCATTCCCCGCTTTGGCTATGTGGGCGCGGCCATTGTCACCATTCTCAGCGAATTCAGCCTGCTCTTTCCCTTCTATTACAGTGTGCGCCGTCATGTTGGCGTCGTACCGTGGGCGAACATCATTGTGCGCCCACTGCTGGCGACGGCGGCGATGGGTGGCGCGCTCTATGCGCTGACCCAAGTGGGGGTAAATCTGTGGGCCGCCACTGCCGCGAGCGTCGTGGTCTATGCGGGCGTGCTCTGGCTGCTCGGCGCGCTGCGCGGCGAGGAGATGGCAGTGCTGCGGCGTGCGCTCTCTAGGGGGAGCTAGTGCTGTCACCTTTTCCAGATGTCACCTGCTGCAAGCATGGGTCAACCAGTCATCTGTTAGCTGTGATAGAATGAGATCGTCGAGAGGCCAGATGGCAGAAGGGCTGGCACAGAGGCACAGCCCCTACGGTGTCATCTTACTTGTAGGTTCCAAATTGTACCGTGACTGTATGATAACAACAGGTACTATCTTGCGTGCGTAGACTGCTTTGGTTAACGCTGGGCTTTGGCCTGGCGTGGTATGGTTTTGGGCTGATTGCGGGGGGCGATGGCTTTGCCACCTATCGCCTGCGCGATGGGCTGCTGGTCGCCCTGGTTGGCGCGCTCCTTTTTGCCTGGCACATAGGCCCCTTTGCCCCTTTTGCTTCGAGTGGTGGACAACGCCAATGGCCCTTGTGGGGCCGCATCCTCTTTGGCACAGGTTTTGCCTGTGGCGCTGCTGCAACGCTTTTGCTGTCCCTGTGGGGTACGCAAAGCTGGGCGGGATGGCTGGGCAACAGCCTGTGGGCTGTGGGCGTGCTGGCGCTGCTGGTGGGATTATTTTGGCCGGGGCGCGTGGAAATCTACCCGGCACCGGCCTTTCGTTGGCGTGTCGATGCCGCAGGCAACTATGTGCGCTATGCGCTTGACGACCCTGACCAACCTGCCGACCCCACGCCTTTTCTCTCTGCTTGGCATCATCCCCTCAATTTAATCTTGGTGGCGATCCTGCTGGGCGTGGGCGTCTTGCTGCGCGTCTGGCACTTGACTTCGCTCCCCGCAACCTGCATCGACGTGGAATGTGTTTTAGCACTGCGGCTGGTCGAGGGGGGCTGGCCCCAGGGCTTCCATGCCGAGGCGTTGAGCCTGTTTGCCTTGCTCACCAGGGCCATTTACAGCTATACGGGCGAGAGTGTGGGCGCGCTGCGTTGGGCGAGTGCGATCCTCGGCTCGTTCACGCTGCCCGTCATCTATTGGGCGGCGCGTACCTACATGAAACCCGCGGGTGCGCTGGTCACGCTCTTGGTGATGGCGCTGCTGCCCTGGGCCGTGTGGAGCAGCCGCCTGGGCAGTGTGTGGAGCGCAGCACCGCTGCTGCTGGCGCTGGTATTGGGCATGGCGGGGCGCGCGCTGCTGCGTCCCAGCCATCGCTCATGGGGACTCACCGGCATCACGCTCGGCCTGTTGTTGATGCAGCCGCTGCCGCTGTGGGGCGCGACCGTGGCGTGGCTGGTGCTGTTGGGCGGCGCGGCCTGGTGGGCGCAAGGGCAGATGCCGGGGCAGACAGAGAGCGGAAGCCGCCGCGGTCTTATCGACCAGGCAGCCGTATTGGTGGGCTGTGCCTTGACGGTGGGGCTGCCCTTCGCTTTGCCCTTGTGGCGTTCGGCGCTGCTGGTGGAACCCATAGCTGCGGGCACTGCTGCGGTTGGGCCGTTGTCCCTGGTGGCAGGGCTGCTGGACAGCGGTGGCGCGACCCTGGACTATTTCATGCGCCATCCATTGCTGCCGCCCTGGTCGGCGGCGTTGGCGCTAGCGGGGTTGGCTGCGCTGCTGCGTTGGGCACGCCAGCCGCGGGCCGCGGTTGTGGCGATGGGGCTGCTGTTGTATGCAGTGGCGCTGTTGGTCGTGATCCCACCGATGGTGGCGTCGGGGCTGGTTTCGGCGACAGCACCCGCGACTCTGCTGACCTTGCCGATTGTGAGCGCTGCCGAGGCGTGGCTGCCGCTCCTACCCTTTGTGACGCTGGCGATTGGCTTCGCCGCCGACCAATGGCTCACTGCCTTTGACCGCGCCTGGTCGATCTTCTGGCCGCTGCCGCGCACCGTGACGGTGGCGCTGCTGGCGCTGGCCCTGCTGGCGGGGCGCGGGACGTTGGCGCTGATGGGACAGTTGGGGCGCGCCGGGGCAACCGCCCAAAGCGAAACCGAGGTGGCAATCGGCCAATATCTCGCCAACTGCTTGCGCGCAGAAGCAACAGATAATCCATGCACGCAGCAGGGAGAGAACGCACCCATCTTCTATGTGCCTCCTGCCGCGCTCAACCACCCCGCCACGCGGCTGCTTCTCGGTTCGGCACAGCAAAGCGGGCAGGTGCGCCCCTTCGACCCCGGTCGCGATCTGCTCCCTTCCACCACGCCCACCGGCGATCTCTTTTATCTGGTCGCGCTGGAGAATCAGCCAGTCATCGAACTGTTGCGCCAGCTCTATCCCACGGCACAAATGCACGCCGAGCCGACCGACCGCGTGGGCCCCACGCTCTTCTTGGTCATCCAGATTCCCTTGACCGATGTGCTTTCGCATCAAGGGTTGGTGGGGCGCTATTATGCCGGTGCAGAGGTCACAGGAACCGCGCTGGAGACGCGCATGGATGGGCCGCTGCGCTTTGCCTGGGGCAGCGAGCCGCCGCTAGATGCCCCATTTAGTGTCGTGTGGGAAGGGTCGCTGTTAGTCCCCAGCGCAGGCACTTACTTCTTTGAGATCGCCGGTCTGCAATCGAGTAGTGCAACAGGGGCGGATGCGCCGATCATCAACTTGCAGTTGGATGGCAACCTGGTCTTGGACAGCTCGTTGGGCTTGGTTGAGAAGCCGGAGAAATTGGCCCAGGGAGCTTACCAAATGACCTTGCGCTATCGCACCAGCACGCCCGCGGCAGATTGGGCGCTGCGCTGGACGCCCCCCGGTGGTCAGCCGCAGGAGATCCCGCGCACGCACTTCTATAGCCCGCCGCTGCCCAATATTGGCCTGATCGGCACCTACTATGCGGGCAACACCTGGGATGGCCCGACGCTGACAACGCGCAAGGATATGGTATTGGGTACGCCCGTCGATCTGCCGCTCCCCTACAGCGTGCATTGGACAGGCAAATTGGCGGCGGCGCGTGCTGGGGAATACTTCTTTGCCGTCACGGCGAATGGGCCTGTGACGCTGCTTTTGAATGGGCGCGAGACGCTGATCCACCAGCCTCCCACCGATTTGGCAAGTGGGCCAGGCTATAGCCAGGCAGGCGTCTATCTCGAAAAGGGCTGGCACACGATTGATCTGCGTTATGCGCCCGCCAATACATCCGACCTGCGCGTGCTCTGGCAGCCGCCAGGCAGCGGGCCGCTGCTGTTGGCTGGTCGCTATCTCTTGCCCAGCCAGGCCCCTGTCACCCTCTCCGATCTGCCGCTGCCGCTGGCCCCGGAATTGATCGATGCGCGCCTGGGGAATGACGATTTTGCCCTGTCCGCCAATCTGGAGCCTTACCAGCCCACGCACAGCTTGCCCCCTACATCGCTGCCGCTGCTCATCGCCGATCCAGAGTGGAGCGTGGCAAATGGCTGTGGCGCGGGCGACACACAGTTTGCTTCGCCGCGCGGGGTTGCGCTGGATGCTGAGAATGGGCGCATCTATGTCGCCGATAGCGAAAATCGCCGCGTCGTAGAAATGCGGCTGGACGATGGCACGCGGGTCACCAGCTATGCGCTGCCCGAATTTCAAGAGCCGGTGGACGTGGCGATTGACCCGCATGGCGCATTGCTGGTGCTGGACGCGATGGCGCAGAGCATTTTTCGCATCGACCGGGCAACGGGTGAAGCGGCGGCGTTGGTGTTGGGGACGAGCTTCTATCGTCCACGCGGGCTGGCAGTGGATCGAGCGGGCAACATTGCCGTAGCAGACACAGGCGGCGCACGCGTGGCCCTGTTGGATGGCAACGGCTCATTCCTGACCCAATATGGCGGGCTGGAGACAGCCGTGGGGCAGGGGCAGCCGGTGGATGTGCTGGCACTGGGCGACCAGTGGTGGACGATTGCGGCAGATCATGGGCGGCTGTGGCGGCTGGATGTGATGGGCAGCGTGCCTGTGAGCGACCGCACCAGTACCTTGACGGGGCCACAGTTGGCCGGGCTACCCGATGGCTCTGGTTTTTTCCTGAGCGATCCGGTACGGCGTACGGTCCTCTACTTGGCTCCAAGCGGCCAACCTGTGGGGCAGTTGGGCTATGCGGATGCCTTCGTCAATCCAATGGGAGTGGCGACGAGCTTCCGCGAGGATGGCTTTGTCAACCTGGTCGTGGGCGACAGCGCCACATGCAGCGTTGGCCTTTGGCGGCTGCGGGCGGAGTAGGGAAACCCCACCCGCGCCGGTGAATTCTTCTTTCAGAACCATCATTATGGACAGTTGTGATACAATCGCTAGAGGATGGGCCTGCACCGGCAGGGATCCAAGCTAGAGTATGGATTTGATGAAACAGACACGTAACGTAGGATTGGCAGTCGGCATCGTATGGGTGGCGCTGCTTCTGGGCGCATGTACCCTGCGCTGGGGCCTCCAATCTGATCCGCTGCGTCCGGTCGCAACCCCCACGCGTTACCTGGGCGCTGATCCTGGCGGTGGGCTGCTCCAGCCGGTTCCTGTTGCCACGCCGCCGCTCCTTTCGACCGATGAACTGGTCAAGCTGTCTACTGCCGAACAGATGGCTGTGGTGGTTGCACCGGCGCGCGATGTGCGCGATCTTGCCATGCGCTTCAAGCCGGAGTTGGGCGAGATCCCTCTCGTCGTTAATGAGCGCACGCCCGATTACAACGTCGGGGATCGCCTTGAGTTCTGGGCGCATAATATGGGCAATGGCACCAATTTCACCGTTACCGCCGAATTGATCCACAAAACCGACGTGGCTTATGTCTGGGTCGAGGCCGGTCAACGCGTCGATGTAAACCGCATGGTGGAGGCTGTGGATCGCTTTAGCACGCAAAGCTATCCTTCGCTGCGCGCCTTCTTTGGCAGCGAATGGAAGCCTGGCGTCGACAATGACCCGCGCTTGCACATCCTACATGCCAGGGGGCTGGGCAGCGGCATTGCCGGCTACTACTCCAGCAGCGACGAATACAGCCGCTTGGCCCAGCCCCACTCCAATGAGAAAGAGATGTTCTACATCGACCTGGATTGGGCCACCGGCCTGTTTGGTGCGAGCGCTCAAAGTTACGATACCGTGTTGGCGCATGAATTTCAGCACATGGTTCATTGGCATACGGATCGCAATGAGGAAACATGGGTCAATGAAGGGCTGAGCGAGTTTGCCCAGGATGTAGCAGGCTTTGGCCCCACAATCACCTTCTCGCGAGATTTCATTCGGGTGCCGGATACCCAGTTGAATAGCTGGGGCATTGGTTCCGCGGGCAACAATGCCCATTATGGCGCGGCCTATCTCTTTATGGCCTATTTCGCCCAACGCTTTGGCCCGGAATTGACGCGCGCGCTCGTCGCCCATCCTGCCAATGGCATTCTCGGCTTCGATGACGTCTTGGCCGCGACCGAAAGCGGCATAACCTTTGATGACCTGTTTGCGGATTGGGTCGTTGCTAACTACGTGGATGACCCGGATGCTTTGGGGCGTGAAGGACTGTATGGCTATCGCTCTTTCAACCAGGAGCAGCCGCCCGTGGACGCCTCCTATGACGAGTATCCCACTGTGCTGCGCCAGAGCACTGTCGCCAACTATGGCACAGATTATCTGCTCTTGGAAGGGGAAGGGGATCTCGTCTTTCATTTTCGAGGCGACGCGATGACGCAACTGGCCGATCTGCAATCGACGACGCCGCGTTATTTCTGGTGGAGCAACCGGGGCGATAACTCTGATGTCCGGCTGACGCGCCATTTTGACCTGAGCAGCCTGCCAGCAGGGACGCCGATAGAGATGACGGCAGGGCTTTGGTGGGAGATTGAACAGGGCTATGATTTTGCCTATGTCGCGGCCAGCCGCGACGGAGAGACATGGACAATTCTGCCGGGAAGCTCAACCCTAGAGAGCGACAGCAGCAATGCGCTAGGGCCTGGCTACACGGGCAGCAGCGATGGATGGCGCACAGAACGCTTCGACTTGTCCGCCTATGCCGGGGAAGAAGTGGCTGTGCGTTTTGAATATGTAACGGATGATGCGCTCAATCGTCGCGGCCTCTTTGTCAAGGAGATTGCCATCCCTGCCATTGAGTATGCCAGCGATTTTGAGCAGGGCGCAGATGGCTGGGAGAGCGAAGGGTGGCTCTTTACCGACAACCAACTGCGCCAGGATTGGATTGTCCAGCTATTGACATTGGAAAATGGAACGTTGACCGGAATCGAGCGCGCCGAGGTAGACGCGCAGGGGCGCGTATCGCTGCCAGTGCCGGGGCTGGGCGCGGGGCGCAGCGCGGTGATCGCCATCAGTGGGGCCGCGCCCGTCATGATGGAAGCCGCACCTTATGAATATTGGATCGATCTTCAACAGCCATAAACAAACACGGGAGTCGCGTGGATGAAGCATCAAACAATTGCGGTGTTGGATTATGGCGGGCAGTATAGCCAGTTGATTTGCCGGCGTGTGCGCGAGGCGCAGGTCTATGCGGAGTTGATCCCGTGGGATCTCGCCCAGACCAAACTGCCGCAGCTCAAGCCCCAGGGGATCATTCTGTCGGGCAGCCCGAACAGTGTCTATGAGGAGGGCGCGCCGACGCTGCCCCCGGCTGTTCTGGATGCCGGTGTGCCGGTCTTGGGCATCTGCTATGGGCTGCAATTGTTGGCCTATACCCTGGGGGGCGAAGTTCAGCCAGGACGCGCGCGCGAATATGGGTCGGCGACGCTCAATGTAACGGGTGGCTCTGCCGGTAGTGCCAGCCCCTTGTTTGCGGGGCTGCCCGCCTCCATGCAGGTGTGGATGAGTCACGGCGACCGTGTCGAACGGCTGCCCGACGGCTTTCTTTCCATCGCCCACAGCGACAATTCGCCGTTGGCCGCGGTGGCAGACGAGAGCCGCCAGATCTATGGCATCCAGTTTCATCCCGAAGTGGTGCATACCCCCCAGGGCGCGGCGCTGTTGGCGAACTTCGTGCGGCGCATTTGCCAATGTGAGGGTGATTGGACGCCGGGAAATTTCATCCAAGAGAGCGTGGCGCGCATCCAGGAGCAGGTGGGCGCAACGGGGCATGTGATCTGCGGGTTGAGCGGTGGCGTGGACAGCGCGGTGGCGGCGACATTGGTACACCGCGCCATTGGCGACCGGCTTGCCTGTGTCTTTGTGGATCATGGGCTGCTGCGGTTGGGCGAGGCCGAACAGGTGATCGAAACCTTCCGCCAGCACCAGGGGATGCGTCTGGCCGCGGTGGATGCTAAAGAGGATTTTCTCTCCGACCTGGCAGGGGTGGAGGACCCAGAGCGCAAGCGTAAGCTGATTGGCAACCGCTTTATCCGTGTCTTTGAAGCCGAGGCGGCGCGCCAAGCCATCGAATGGGGCAGCGATACCCCGGCGTTCCTGGCCCAGGGCACGCTTTACCCCGATGTCATTGAATCAGCCTCGAATGAAGATACACGCCACGCCCGCACCATCAAGACCCATCACAATGTCGGTGGCTTGCCTGCGGATATGAGTTTTCAGTTGATCGAACCGCTGCGTATGCTCTTTAAGGATGAGGTACGCGCAGTGGGTGAGGCATTGGGGCTGCCCGAGGAGATTGTCTGGCGGCATCCCTTCCCCGGCCCAGGGCTGGCGATTCGCATCATCGGCGAGGTGACGTGGGAGCGGCTGGAGACGTTGCGCCACGCCGACGCTATTTTTCTTGAAGAACTGCGCCATGCCGGGCTCTATCGCTCGACCAGCCAGGTTTTTGCTGTGCTGCTGCCGGTGCGGAGCGTCGGTGTCATGGGCGATGGGCGCACCTATGGCAACGCGCTGGCCCTGCGCGCCGTCACCAGTGATGATTTTATGACGGCAGATTGGGCGCGGCTGCCCTATGATCTGCTGGCACGCGTCAGTAACCGCATTGTCAACGAGGTAGACGGAGTGAACCGCGTGGTTTATGATATTAGCAGCAAACCACCGGCGACGATAGAGTGGGAATAAGGGGAGCAGAAACCCCATCCTACGTTGCACCTAAATCCAAATTATGAGTCGATTTCTTCAATTTGTCCTGTGTCTGGTCTTGATCTTGGCGCTCTTTCCGCTCTACACCCGTTTTAAGGTAGAGGCGGCTCCTGTGCCGCCTGGGGTCTATCTGGGCGGCATGGATTTGAGCAACGTCAAAGACCCAAGCGAGATCCGCCAACATATCGACCAGATCTACCAACAACCCGTTGACGTGCGTTTTGGCGATGCGCGCTTGGTGCTGCTCCCCGAAAATGTAGATTTCATGGTCGATGTGGATCAGATGGTTTCGGAGGCAGGGCAATATCTCCAGGGGACAGAATTCCTCGACATTGCAGTGCGCGAGGCGTTAGGCTTTGACCAACGGCGGCGCGATATTCCTGTGCGCTTTATGCTCAACCACGAAAAATTGCGGGCGTGGTTGGCCCAGGTGGCTGCGGAACAGAACCATCCCCCCTCCTCCGCACGCCTACTGGCTCCATCGCCGCGCTGGACCGAGGGGAGCCCGGCAGGTGCGAAAGTGCCTCCGGGGTTTGTGGGAGTCTACAGCCGTGATTGGAGTTGGGTCGCTGGACAGCCAGGGCAGACACTCGATGTAGAAGCGAGTATTCCGCTGCTGGTGGAGGCGTTGATCAGCGACGACGACCGCATTGTACGGCTGGCGTTGGATGAAACGCCAGCGCCGCTGCCGACGATGGAGGACTTGGCGCGCGAGATCGACGCCTATTTGCTCAACTTCCCCGGTTTTGGCGCGGCCTATGTCCAGGACCTACGCAGCGGCGAAGAAGCGCGGGTGGATGCGGATGTCTCCTTCTCCGGCATGTCCACACTTAAGATCGGCATTGTCTCCGCCATCATGGCAAAACTGCCCAACGGCATTGCCGCCGATGATGAGGAATCCGACCTGGTGGGCCGGTGGGTCGAC
This sequence comes from Caldilineaceae bacterium, assembly GCA_020846635.1. Lineage (GTDB taxonomy): Bacteria > Chloroflexota > Anaerolineae > Caldilineales > Caldilineaceae > QEUY01. Next base: position 176,566 of record JADLDO010000028.1, on the reverse strand, counting down.
TATGCGCTGGGCGAGAGCAATAACCATGCCGCCAACCAACTGTTGAGCTACCTGGGGGATGGGAGCGTGGAAGCAGGCACAGGGCGCTTTACGGCCTTTATGCGCGAACTGGGGATGCACAGCACCTACATGCAATCGGGCTATGACGCGCAAGTGCAGCTTGCGCCGATTGCTACGCCCGGCAACCGGCGCACCGACTGGAACACCAACCCCGATTCCAATTTGCAGACCACCACCGAAGAAATGGGCCGCACGATGGCGGCAATCTATGAGTGTACGCATGGGCGCGGGCTGTTGATTGAAACCTTTGGCGATGCCATCACACCCGACGAATGTCTTGCTATCCTTTTTTATATGAGCCATGATGAATTTCAGGAACTTGTGTGGGCAGGGCTGCCCCGTCCTGAGAGCGCGTGGATTGTCCACAAACATGGCTTTGCCTATGAGAGCCACAGCGACGTTGCCCTCGTCTGGGGACCCACCGGCCCCTATGTCATCAGCATCTTCCTGCATAGCAAAGGCTGGATGGATTGGTTTACCAGCAACAGCACCATGAAGGCGATCAGCCGCATCACCTGGAACTTCTTTGAATTCCAGCGCGAACAGACGGGCATGGATACGCCGCAAGCCTTTATCCTCGAACCACCCCCCGGTTATACCCAACTCCACGACTATATCAAGGTCGCCAGCACCGGCTTCCGCTAGAGGTAAGCCCCTCTTGTGAAATCCTCAGCCTTGCTAGGGTTGCTCCTTGTGCTTTTTATGGCGCTGGGCATGGTTTATTCCTGGGTGATTCCCCTGTATGAGGGGCCAGATGAATATGCCCATCTCAAGTATGTCGGCTATTTGCGCCAGGAAAAAGAGCTGCCCAAACTGGACGAGGCCACAGCCCATATCTCGCACGAGTTGGTGCAGCAGCCGCCGCTTTTCTATGCGCTGGCTGCTGCTGCCAGTGCATGGCTGCCCGTGGATGTGGCGCTTGCCAACGCTGAAGTAGACCCCTATGTGGACAAGAATCTGAGCCACCGCGCCTATCTCACCCTGCCCGATGCACCTGTAGAGGGGACTTGGGCAGTGCGCGCGGCGCGCATGGTTTCGCTGCTGGGGGCTATGTTGGCGCTGTTGGGAACATGGCTGCTGGTGCGGCGCTTGCTGCCCCAAATGCCGTGGGCGGCCTATGTAGCAGTGGTGCTGGTCGGCTTCAATCCCCAGTTTCTCTTTAGCGCGGCCACCATCACCAACGATACCTGGGCGGCGGCACTGCCTGTTTGGGCGCTGTGGCTGGCGTTGGGCGCAGAGGACGCGCCCCACCCGTGGCGCGTGTGGCTGGGGGCCGGCATGATCGTCGGTGCTGCCGCTTTAACCAAATACAGCGCGCTGGTAGTGGTCGTCCCCCTCGGCATAGTCTGCCTCGTACAACTGCACCGGCGCGGCTGGCGAGCATGGCGTTATCTTGTGCAGAGTGCGGCGAGCGCGGCATTGGGGTTGGCGCTGGTGGCGGGCTGGTGGTTCGTACGCAACTGGCTGGCTGTGGGCGAGGCAATCCCGCTGGCGCACATGATCGCCTTGCAGCCGGACATGGCCTGGGCCGCGCCTTTGGCCTGGGGTGATGAGTCGCTTTGGCGCGGCGTGCGCTGGCTGCTGCGCTCCTATTGGGGTGTCTTTGGCTATGGCATCATTGCCCCCGCAGCCTATCATGGCGTTGTCCAGAATATGCTGCTGGTATCGTTGGCGGGCTATGCTGTTTGGGCGGCGCGCTGGATCATGGAGCGTCATCGTGGAGGGTTGAAGCAGCCGGGGCTGGCGCTTTTGTTGGCAGGCAGTTGGTTTGTGATGGCCTTTTTTGGTTTGCTCAATTGGATGCGCGTCATGCGCTTTACCGATCAAGGACGGTTGCTCTTTCCCGCTGCGCCCGCGCTGGCGATCTTCATCCTGTTGGGTTGGGCCGCATGGCTGCCGCGCCGCATCCAGCCCTGGGGCGCGCTGGCGGCGGTTGCGCTGATGGTGGCGTTGGGGTTTTCGCAGGTGGAGACACTGCGCGCCGCCTATGCCATGCCACCTGGGTTGCGCGAGCCAGTTGCCTATGATCGCGCGGTGGAGGCTCGCTTCGACGCCGGTATGACGCTTTTGGGCATCGACTTACCCAACGGGGCTGCGCTGGAGCCGGGGGAGGCGCTCCCCATAACATTCTACTGGACGACCCGCGAGGTGATTACCGGCAATTACACCCTCTTTATCCATCTGGCGGATCGTGAAAACCGTTTGCTCTACCAGTTTGATGGCGTTCCCTACAACGGTCGCCACCCTACGCGCCAATGGCTGCCCGGTCAACGCTTCGCCGATCCCTATACGCTGACTGTCGCAAAGGGTAAGCTAGAAGGTGATGCAGGCGAGTTGGCTACCCTCAGTGTGGGCTTCTATCCCTATGACGCGATCAACCGGCGTCAGATCGCCACCGCGCTGGCAACAGGCGAGCCGTTGGGCGACCGCATCCTCTTGGCAACCGTACGCCTCCATGCCAATTCCGATCCTCTGCCTTTTACCAAAGCTCCGGTTGCGCGCTGGCAAAAGGGCATTGAATTGGCCGCGCAAAGCGTCACATTGGACGCGCAAGGCGTGCCCCACAGGGTAACGCTGCGCTGGCAGGCTTCTCAAGTGGTGCATCAGGATTACACGGTCTTTGTCCAACTCCTGGATGCTGGCAATCAGGTGATGGCCCAGGTGGATCGCCAGCCGCAGCAGGGGCAATGGCCCACGTCGACGTGGCGCAACGGTGATGTGATCGAGGATCAGATCGACTTGCCGCCTCCTAGCGGTCAAGCAGTAGATCAATGGTCACAACTGATTGTGGGGCTTTATGACCAGAGTGGGCGACGGCTGGAAGTGGTGGAGCCATCGTCGCAAGGCTATTTCACCCTCCTACGTGCGGAATAATATCGTGCGGACACAATATCCCTACCCATCTGGCGTGACCGCAAACAATTGCACGCTCTTGTCGCTATCGTCATAGAGGGCATAGCGCAGGGCGCGGCCATCCTGCGGCGCGCCCGCACTGCCGACACCGATGAGATAGCGCGTGGGCTGATCCTCTGTCCCCATTTCCAGCGTAAAGGCAGCCGGCCCATAAAAACTACGCCAGCGCCGCGCTGCATCGACCCAGACCTGTTGAATATGCGTATGTCCATGAAAGACGGCGCGCTGGCTGTGCATCTCTAGCGCAGCCAACGCAGACCAGCGTGCCTCCTCATTGTTGTTGAGACGTGGAAACAACTGGTTCCATCCGATGCCTTGTGCCATGTATGCAGCCGCGCTGGCTGTGTCCGTGACAGTGGGCGGCAGATCGGGGGTGGCGTGTGTGAGGCATATGTTGTCGATTTCAATTTTTGCGGGCCATGTTGCAACCCATTCCTTCAAAGGGGTGGGGAAGCGGCGCAGCCCGCTAACTTCCCAGTTGCCAAAGGTGCAGCGGATTTCGCGGGCGCGCAAGGCGTCAAAGAGCGCGCGGTCATCGCCAACGTCGCCCAAGTAGATAAGTTGATCGGCATTGTGGCGCTGGGCATGGCGCATAATCGCATGAAAACCAACGGTTCGATCATGCAGATCAGAGAAGATTGCAGTTCGCATGAGATAAATCCTGCTTCGACAGAATTGACAGGGAATTGACAGGAACGCTAGGGAAAAGCTGTGCTATGATAGCAATCAGTAGCAGCGGCATCACCTCCACATCACCGCACATCCGCTGCTCTTTATCTAGCTATTGTACCTCCCTCCATACCAAACTGTCTGTCTTGTCTGCAGAAAGCCCGCCTCCCGGCGGGTTTTCTGCTTTGAGCAACTTACAGTGTCTCTACTCCTCTTGCTGTCTAAAATCCTGTCAATGGCACCGAGTAATCGAAAAGCTGTCACTTGCACATTTCAATGTTTATTAATGTAGAAGAAGTCATAAATTATACGATATGTTGCACTAGAGTAATGGACTGGCTGCCCGACAAGCATCATACCTTGTGAGCAAATGATTGCGAAGCAGGAGACAGGCTCATCCAGCAGAAAGCTATGGCTCCCTGCTGGATAATTTTAACAGCTAACGTGGAAAGGGATTAGTAACCGAGGCTTGTGAGGTAGTCGCGGCTGATCTGGGCGCTGAGCAGCGGGGTGGGCTGCTGCGTCACATCGGTTTCGACAATGAGCCAGCCCTGGAAGTTTACCTTCTCGAGAATTTTGAAGACCGTGGGGAAATCGACAAATCCGCGCCCCAACTCCGTAAAGATGCCTTGATCGCTAAAGGTCCGGTAATCCCAATTCTTCTCGCGGCCTTCGGCAAGCACAGTGGGGTCAATGTCTTTGATGTGCATGGTCTTAATGGCCGAGGCATATTCTCGACAGAAACTGGCGACATCAACCCCTCCCCAGGCCAGATGACCCGTATCAGGCCCCATAAAGACCTTGCTGTGATCCACCATATCCCACAGCCGGTCGATTTCAACTTTGGTCTCTATCACAGTGCCCACATGGTTGTGGAAGCAAGCGCTGACCCCTCGCTCCAACATAATTGCCCCCACGCGGTTAAGCACTTTGGCGAATTGGCGATATTCATCATCGCTCAAACTATCAGCAGGTTGGACATGCCCCGAAATTTGCCATCGCGTGAGCCCGCGTGCAGTCACATAGCCCCCACCTCCCGCAGCTACATAAAGCTCTGTGCAATCGGCGGCTTGGGCAAAGTCCGCATATTGTTCGGCGCGTGCCAGGATCTCCGCTTCCTGATCAACTCGCCAAAATTCTGCACCCAAATAGCCGGGTGCGGGTTTGAGACCGGCTTGCTCGAAGCGGGCAAGCGTTTGTGCCGTAGTTTCGCCGCGGCGTGGGCTGGCGGGTGCGCCGTCATAGCCTGCCAGGGCAATCTCTGCCAAAATCTGCGCTTCGTCCATGTTCTTCCAAGTGAGTTGCCCGCAGCCGATCCAAGTCTGCTTCATTGTAGGAGTGCCTTCTATCTCATAAACTTACCATTCGGTCACAGGCCTGATTCGTCTAAAGGGGTACACTCCACCGAGCGATGACGAACTCACCACTCGTAGCGCCACCAGCCTCACGCATTTACGCTCTGTTCGCTCCAGTATATCCGCACATTGGGCAAAAAAAACTGACAAATAACTGTCTTATTGAGTGGCGGAGTGGTGAGCTTAAAAATATGCGCCAATTGTTCTTAATGAGAATAAGTCTCATTGTTTCCTGCGACGAGCAGAGAGTATGGTACAATTCGTTGGGCCACAGCGTTGGCACTCAGACTTGATACTCAGACTTGGGAAGGCTTGTGAATGGATGTATCTGCCGGCAAGAGTTTATCGGTACGCGAGGCGACCGAAGCTGATTTAAATACGCTTGTACATCTCAAGCCATCACCGGCTGTACACCGTGACCGCATCCGTGATGCCCGCCAGCCGGGTTTTCGATATCTGGTGCTGGAGCTTGATCAAACTATCATTGGATTTGTCTGCTTAGTTTTTGTTCGCCCGCGCTATTGGTCTGACGGGGATAGCGTTGAACATTTGCCTACGGTTATCGATCTACTGATTGACCCGCGATTGCGGAGTCGAGGGTATGGTTCGTTCTTTTTGCAGGAAGTAGAAAAATTAGCCGCGGAGTCGGGATCCGAGACGCTCTATTTGTGGGTAGACGCAGTAAGTAATCCGCGTGCCTATGGGTTGTACTTGCGGCTCGGCTACCAGCCGCTCCAAGAGCAGCCTTATCGATTCCATTGGGAGTTTGTGAATTCCGAGGGCCACCGGCACTCAGGCGATAGCTGGCGCGTCGATATGGTCAAGCCTCTGCGACTTGTTACCGAGTCATCTTGATGGTTGTATTTGCAGCGGAACTACATAAGGAATGTATGCATGTTTGGTCTTTTCAAACGGCCTGTCGTTCATGACGCAAGCGCGCCCGCTCTGGAATTGGAGGGGGTGACTGTGCGCTATGAAGGCATGCCCGCGTTGGATAATGTCTCATTCAGCGTGCGGCGCGGCGATCAAGTTGCGGTGGTGGGGCCAAACGGCGCCGGCAAAAGCACCCTCTTTAACGTGATTACCGGCATCCTCAAACCCCAACAAGGTATCGTTCGCATCGCCGGCAGCGGCCCCAATGGGCATATATGCGTGGGCTACGTCCCGCAGCGCAACCGGATCGACTGGCGCTTTCCGGTGAGTGTCTCCGATGTGGTAATGATGGGGCGCGTGGGCAAGATGGGGCTGCTGCGTCGCCCCGGCCGCGTGGATCGCCAGCGCGTGCAAGAGGCATTGGCACAGGTGGGCATGTCAGCCTTCGCCAATCGTCAGATTGGTGAGCTTTCCGGCGGGCAGCAGCAGCGGGTCTTTCTGGCGCGCGCAATCGCCCAAGAGGCAGAACTCTTGCTGCTGGATGAGCCGTTGGCGGGGCTGGATATTCCAAGCCAGGAAGCCATCCTGCGTATCCTCGCCGAGATGCGCGCGGAGGGGATTACGCTCTTGATTGCCACCCATGATCTCAACCAGGCTGCCGAGCAATTTGACCAAATGATGTTGCTCAACCGGCGGGTGGTAGCCTATGGTGCGCCTGCCCAAGTCTTGACCACGGAAAATCTGGCGCGCGCCTATGGAGGCCAGTTGCATGTGGTGCATACCGATGGCGGCGATCTGGTAGTCACCGATTCGTGCTGTGGCGGTGGCGAGCCGCCCGTGGCGCAATTCGTGGGCACGCCCGACGCGCTGCCGGAGATCCCATAAGCATACCACCCTGGGAGCTCTCTGGGCCGCTTTCGGCAGGGTGTAGGCGGCAGGATTTCGACGGTACGACGTAGAGTAAATTTAGAGGCAGAGGCGATGTTGGATTGGTTGATTGAGCCATTGAGCTATGGATTTATGTGGCGAGGGCTGCTGGCCGCGATCATGGTAGGCATCATCTGTTCGGTGCTGGGAACCTATGTCATCCTGCAAGGGATGGCATTCTTTGGTGATGCCCTGGCCCATACCATCTTGCCGGGTGTGGTGATCGCCTATCTCTTTGGCTGGCCTTTGGCAGTGGGGGCGCTGATCTTTGGCGTGATCAGTGCCATTGGCATTGGTGCGTTGAGCCAACGGGGCGAGGTGCGCGAGGATACAGCCATCGGCGTGATCTTTGCGGGGAGCTTTGCCCTGGGCGTTGCCATGCTCAGTACCGTGCGCTCCTATGCCGTGGATTTGGCCCATATTCTCTTTGGCGACGTGCTCGGCGTCTCGCCCACGGATTTGTGGGTCACGGCAGGGCTGGGCGCGGTGGTGCTGTTGGTGGTTTTTGGTTTCTACAAAGAATTTTTGGTGATGGCCTTCGACCCCACCCTGGCGGTGGTGCTGCGTTTGCCGGTCAAGGTGCTGCGCTATCTTTTGCTCATTCTGATTGCGGTGACGATTGTGATTTCGCTGCAAACGGTGGGTATGGCGTTGATGCTTGCCATGTTGGTGACACCTGCCGCTGCTGCCCAATTACTCACGCGGCGATTGCCCACGATGATGGCAACTGCTGCCGTGATCGGCGCGTTCTCCAATGTAACAGGGCTTTATATCAGTTATTACATCAATATCGCCTCTGGTCCGGCGATGGTGCTCGTTGCAACCGCGGTCTTTGGCCTGGTCTTTCTGCTGGCACCCGCGCGCGGTCTGGTCTGGCGGCGACTGGCGTTGCAGACAGCGTGAAGTAGAACTCCGTAGAGTTTGCACAGCTTGCCCCTTTGCGAGTATCCTCCAACGTATTATCAAGACGCATTGCCTCATCATACAAGGAACCACTATGTCCATTAAACCCGACCATTGGATCCGGCGTATGGCACGCGAAGTGGGGATGATCGAGCCTTTTGAGGAACGGCAGGTCAGCCGCGGCACAATCTCCTTTGGCCTGAGCAGCTTCGGCTATGACATTCGCGTGGCTGATGAATTTCGCATCTTTACCGCAGCCACAGGCCGGTTGACGGTCGTTGACCCAAAGGCCATTGACGAAAGCGCCATGTCCTTTTATCAGGGAGAGGTCTGCATCATTCCCCCCAATAGTTTTGCCCTGGCGCGCACCGTGGAGTATTTTCGCGTCCCGCGCAACGTCATTACCTTATGCGTGGGCAAATCCACCTATGCCCGCTGCGGGATCATCGTCAATGTGACCCCCTTTGAACCGGCATGGGAAGGGTTTGTGACGTTGGAGATCTCCAACACGACGCCACTGCCCGCCAAAATTTATGCCAATGAGGGCATTGCACAGGTCTTGTTTTTTGAAGGGGAGGAGCCGGAGATCTCCTATGCCGACCGCCAGGGCAAATATCAGGGCCAAACGGGGATCACGCTGCCGCGCATGAAGACGTAGGAGTAGGGATGCACGCGAGCCTGTCGGGAGCCCCCAGGGCGCGGAGGCATCTCTCCGCTCTGCCACTGTACTCAGAGAGACCGCTACGGGGTGACAGCCTGGTGACAGTACTAGGGCTGCTCTGGTGAGGTTGTTTCGTCTTGCGCGGGCGCGTCTGCATCCGGTGGCGCGGCGGGCGGCTCTGGGCTATCGGGCAGCGGTAAAGGGGTCGGTGTCACGGTCGGCAAAAGGGGTACGGGCGTCGGCGTGACTGTAGGCAGAGGAATCGGTGTTTCGGTTGCCGTTGCGGTCGGTGTATTCAATGGAAGCCAAGTAGACATCACAGTAACCGTTGATGTAATCGTCGGTGTGTGGGTAAGGGCAGGGGTATGGGTTGGCGTGACCGGCTGATTTTGAGCGCGAGAAGATTGCGTCGCAGGAACCGGCGTCGCCTCTGGTTGTTCGCTTGGGGATGGCGTGCCACCGGCTTCATTTTGCGCCGCGTCTGTTTCCCCCTCGTCTGCCTCTCCATCGCTGCCTTCAACACCCGGCGGCGTCTCCACCTCTGGCGTAGGCGTCATTGGCTCGCCCGTGGAAATCTCCGTGTCAGCCGCACTCGCCTCCCCAGAAGATTCTCCCTCTTGTCCCATGCTGGTAGCCTCATCCGTCGCTTCTGATCCATTATTTTCTGATCCTTCAGTTGGCTCATCGGCTGTGGCTTCCGGTGTCATCGTCGCGCGGCGTAAATTCAAACGCTGGGTCGATGTCGCCTCGACGGTGGCTGTGATCTCCTCAGAGGCTTGCTCCTCCGGTGTTTGATCCTCTGGGGTTGCAGCCACGTCCCCCTCATCAACCGCTCCATCACCCGGTTCTTCTGCCGGATCGGGCGTTCCTTCAAACGCGGTGGGCGTCGCTTCGGCGGTAGGCTCCACTGTACTTTCTACTGTACTTTCCACCGTAGCTGTCGGTTGCACGCTCGCTTCCGGCGTGACGGTCGCGGTTGGCTCTGTGGTAGCTTCAACAGTCGGTTCAGCCGTAGGTTCTTCGGTTGCTTCTTCCGTCGGTTCTGCCGTGGGGGCTACCGTGATCTCCTCTATTGGCTCATCAGTTGGTTCACCAGTCGGCTCAACCGTTGGCTCCTCTAGCGGTGTAGCCGTCGGTTCTATAGTTGGCTCTGCCGTGGGCTCTACTGTGGGCTCGATAGTCGGCTCATCCGTGGGTTCGGTGGTTGGTTCCTCCGGCGTGACACTAGGTGTCTCGGTGAAGGTCGGAGCCGCGGTCGCAGTCCAGGTCACTTCGGGTGTGGGCGTATCGACAGGCGGTACGGTCGCGCTGGGCTGCGCTGTCCATGTGGCTGTCGGTATATGGGTCGGCCCGCTGGTGGCTGTCGGCGTCGCTGTCGCTTCCGGCTCGGTGGCGGTAGGCGGCACAGGCGTCGCTGTGTCGGTCTGGGCAGGAGCCGGAGCGCCGGTGGTCGTGGCTTCTACTTCGGCAGCTACGGGTGTCAGGATGGGCAGCGCGGTGGGCGTTGCGCTCACTGCTGCGATTTCCGTCGCAGTTTCCGTAGGGGTCGATGTTAGCGGCGCGGGCGATGCTGTCGGCGTGGCAGGTGTGGGCGTGGCTGTGGACGACAGGGGCAGCACCGTAGGGGGCGTGCGCGCAGCATCCAACGCCATAGTCACTGCCATTTCGGTCTGCGCCAATGTCTGCGTAGTCAGGGTGTCTGCCGTCGTTTGGGCATCCAGATCGGCTAATTCTTGCCGCCATTCCAGAAGAAAGCGGGCGCGCTCACTCGTCGGCAGATCGTTAACCGCCATGAGCGCAGCGTTGGTATTCTGCACAATCTCCGCCATCAGGGACGAGTCAACGGCTGCCCCTTCAGCTTCGAGCGCGATTGCCTCACCAAAACGGCGAACCACCTGATCCGCATACCATTCCGCTTCATCGCCTGTCGTGCTGAGGATCACCCGCTGGAAGGACTCCGCGGAGCGTTTGAGCGTGTAGAGCGGGTCGCCGGGAAGGCTCCCCCCATTCGCCGCGGCCACGACCACCACCAGCAGTGCCACCGCGGCCACAGCTATGCTGCCATAGATAGCAGGCCAAAACAGACCGCGACGGCGCGCAGGCGTACCGCTGGATGGCAAGGCAGGTATGGCGATAGAGGTGAAGGGCGCGGTATCCGGCTCTGGCGTGGGGCGCAGCGATGCCGCGCCTAATTCGGCGGGCAGATCACTCCGGCTGGCGACAGAAGGTTCCACGGGCGTGGGCTCTGAGGGTGGCAATGCAGAGAGCGGCAAAGCCGCCTGTTCGCTGGAGCGCGTTGCGGGTTGCTCTAGCTCTATAGTGGACGCCGCCGCAGATGCATCCGATTGAAGTTGGGATGCACGCAAAGCAGCCTCCGCGGCAACGACTCGACGGCCTGCCACAAAGCCTACCCCCGACATCTTCGGTTTATCCGCATCGCGCAGAGCCGCTACTGTCTTGAGAATCGGCTCCAATTCGGCGGCAAAGTCAGGATGACGGGCAGCAACTTGTGTGGGGTTTTCGCCTGCTTCAACTGCGGCGATACAGTGAGTCAAAAGTTCTTCAGGTACCATGTGCCCCTACATCTTGCAAGTGGCGGCGGAGAGATTCCAGTGCTCGGTGCTGGAGCGCTTTCACAGCCCCTTCGCTTTTCTGCATGATCTGGGCGGTTTCGGCGATGCTTAACTCTTCGACAAACCGCAGTACAATCACTTCACGCTGCTGATCATTAAGAATCCGCAGTGTGTCCAAGACCCGCTGAAAATCCAGCTGATCCTCAACGACCTCCATCGTATGTCCGCTGACCACATGCGCGGCGTGTTCCAGAGGCGATTCTTTCGTTCGTTTGTGACTCCGTAGCACATCCACCATCTTGTTATGCGCCAGGCGATAGAGCCATGCCGAGAAGATTGCCACGTTATCGCGCGGGCCAATTCGGAAAATACCGACCTTTTCGATTAGACGCAGGAAAACTTGAGCCGTAATGTCTTCGGCTAAATCTGGGTCGCCGATGCGCGCCAGTAGATAGCGAAAGACCCGGTCGGCAAAGAGTAGGTACAACCCATCAAATGCCGCTGGATCACAAGCATCCTGCGCTCGTTGCAGCAGATTGACCAAAATGGTCTCTTCAACAGGATCACCACGTTGAATCTGGGTCATGCCTTATTACTTGCGTCACTAGCTATACGATGAGCGGATAAGAGAAGATACGACCGCAGACATGCCGGGGTATAGAAGGGGGTAGATGTCCAGATACCCAACTGGACAGGCTGGCGGGCTGCCCCCGCCAGCCGCGGGTGTCTTGGTCGCATAAATAGACGGCGGGCTAGGATTTGCCGCCGATGCGCGTCATGAGATTTTGCCACGCGTTGGCCTTGAGTGCATCGGGTGTGACATTGGCGTCCTCTCCTTCTGCGTTAAAGAAGATGTTGAGACGATCATCCACATATTTGGCACCGTCGATCTCCAGTTTAGCAAGCCCCATTGGCAGCGAGATGTTGCGTTTCCAATTGCCAATGCGCACGATCAATTCGTCAAAGACGCTGCGGTGCAGATTCACATGATCACGCTCCACCAAAGGCAGCGGGATGCTTAAGACATAGTGTTCATTTTGGCGGAAGATCTCTTGGGGCTTGCCGGTGTAATAATGGTTGGTTGGATCCCCTTCCCCCCCGCGCTCCCCCACAGAGCCGAAAATGGTCTGCGCCATACGCAAGAGCATCTCCGTCCCCGTGACTTCTTGAGGAAAGAAAGGCACTTCAAAGATGGGCAGTGGGTGGAAGGCTTCGCGGATCAGTTCGAGATTCTCGCTTTGTGCATTCTTCCAGATGTCAAAATAGCTGTCCACCAACTCTTTGGGAAAGACACGGTTGCAGATCACGGCATCGACGGCATAGCCATAGAGATTGAGGTAGGTGTAGGCACGCTGCGCCTCCTTGATCACCATCTTCTCCGGGTTGAGCACCAGGCGCATGCTGCTGATCGTGGGGTCGCTCAATAACTCATTCATGCGCGCCAGATAGCCCACCAACTCCTCAATCGATTCAAAGAGATCGTCTTCGGGCATGGGTATGTCCGTCATACGCCGCATGAGTGGGCGGGCAATCTGCATGGTTTTGCGTTGGAAGGGAAAGATTTTCTCAAGATACCAGCGCGCCATATCGGGAAAGCTGAGGAGTTGCAGCGTCGAACCGGTGGGCGCGGCGTCGATGACAATCACATCATAAAGACCGCTGTCCGCCAGGTGGGTAATCTGCATCAAACAGGCCAACTCTTCCATCCCCGGCAGGACCGAGGCCTCTTCCGCCACCAAACTGTCCATGCCGCGCCACGCAAAGATCGTGTTGAGATAGCTCTGCACCTTGCCCCAATATTTGTCCATTTGGTTGAGCAGATCGATCTCTTGGCCCCAGAGGTTGGGCGCAAGCTCGGTCATATCTTTGCCAATGGGCCGGTCAAAGCTGTCGCCCAAACTGTGGGCGGGGTCAGTGCTGACAACTGCCGTTCGATAGCCCAATTCGGCGCAGCGGAGCGCCGTAGCAGCACTGGTGCTGGTTTTGCCCACGCCGCCTTTCCCAGTATAGAGAAGAATACGCATAGGTTCCTCATTTATCATTCAAGATGCACTGATCTATAAGAGCGCATTACATGCCTCATAGATACAAACGGGCTGCCGCAAGTTGCCGCTATCCAGCCGGGCCAACTGAACAACCCCAACCTCAACCTAGATAGACGGTATCGGCTGGTGGCCTGTTCCCTGCGCCACGATCAAGACCCGTTTACGCGATCACAGTTCCGCCATGGCGTTGGTGAGTATACCATACCGTGACAGGGTCGTTGGGACTTTGGCTTCCACAGGGAGGGATGAAGGATGTGGGATGAAGGATGAGGTGAACTGAGAATACCCTCCCGGAAGCTCGGAAGCTTCCAGGAGGGTTGGTGTCTCAGGTAAGGGAGCCCAGGCTAGGCTTTTAGTGCCTCCAACGCTTGGGGCATACTGGCGTCGGCCTTGACATTGTAACGGGTGTCGATGACCTTGCCATTTTCGTCAATGACTATGTGGCTGCGAATGACGCCCATGTACGTTTTACCAAAGTTGGTCTTTTCACCCCAAGCGCCATAGAGATCGGTGATGGCGTGGTCTTCATCCACCAGAAGCGTGAAGGGCAGATTGTATTTGGTCTTGAATTTTTGGTGAGAGCTTTGGTTGTCGGGGCTGATGCCCAAAACAACCGCGTTCTGTTCTTGAATATCTACATAATTATCGCGAAAGCTGCATGCTTGGGTGGTGCAGCCCGGCGTGTCGTCTGCCGGATAAAAGTAGAGAACCACGCGCTGGCCGCGATAGTCGCTAAGTTTGACCGTCTTGCCTTCATCTGTCACTGCTGAAAAATCTGGAGCCAGATCACCAACTTGAAGTTGTGGCATAATGCGATTTCCTTATCTGTCTTTGGAGCTATCTTTGGGTTGAAGGGTATATTTGTTCACCCTTTCAGGTATATCTCATCTCTGATTATAGATGACAATTGTCTTTTATGGATGGGCCAGAGTCCGCAACTTTGCTCCCATTTACCCTATTGATGCTTTGTGCAAGTTGAAGTATCTTGTGTGCTACGAAAGTGTATTGTTGCCGCCTGGTCGTATTTTGCCTTGTTCTGCCCTGTATCGCAATGATAGTACACAGAGTACGACGGTAGGCGAAGGTGAGAAGCGTGAAGCAAATCTATTTACGAAAATTACAGCGTCCGGCTGTGGGGCATCAGCAGACCCCTTACCTGTTGATGTTGATGATCATGCTGGTGATCACGTTGGTCGGCGCGATCTCCCTGCTGCTGGGCAGCAGCGCGCTGCACGCCCAGGAGGTGACGCCACAAGCCACCGAACTGGCCCAAGTCAGCCCTTATTTGGCGGCTGAGTTGGCTGCGAGTGTGGAAGATGTGCCGCTGCTGGTGCTGCTCAAGGATCAGCCGGATTTGCCCGCACTCGAAGCGGCTGCTGCTGGTGCTAGCAGCGCCGCAACCTCGGCAGCAGCGCGCCGTATTGACCGCGTCACTTATCTCTATCAAGCCTTGACCGCCCACGCTCTCGCCAGCCAGGCCGATCTGCGCGCTTGGTTGGATGCCCAGGGTATCCCCTATCGCGCCCATTATCTCGTCAACATGATCAGCGTCACAGGGGACGCGCGCCTTGTAGAGGCGCTGCGCCATCGCCCCGATGTCGCCCGCCTGGACGCCAACCCAGAGGTCAATGCCATCCACTGGATCGCCGCGCCCGTGGCTGCGTGGACACAGACGCTTGACTTGCCGGTGGCAGCGACTACGCTCAACGTCCCCTATGGCATCGCGGCGACGCGCGCGCCGGAGGTGTGGGAGCAGGGCTACCGGGGTCAGGGCATCACGGTTGCCAGCCAAGACACAGGCGTCGAATGGGATCACCCTGCCTTGCGCCCCCATTATCGCGGGGTGAATGGCGAGACAGTCGATCACACCTACAATTGGCTGGATGGTGTCACCGCGAGTGTTGGCTTTGATGCCTGCGCCGGGATCGACGCTCCCTGTGATGACCACGGTCACGGAACCCATACGGTGGGGACAATGGTCGGGAGTACGGATGTCATTACCTATGGCGTCGCGCCCGATGCTCAATGGATGGGATGCCGCAATATGCGGAACGGCGTTGGCACACCCGACTCCTACACGACTTGCTTCGAGTTCTTTCTCGCTCCCTACCCACCCCACGGCGATCCCTTCACCGAGGGTCGCCCCGATCTGGCCCCCCATATCATTAACAACTCGTGGGGCTGTCCACCTTCCGAGGGCTGTAACACGGATTCGCTGCGCCAGGTGGTGGAGACGGTGCGCGCCGCCGGGTTGATGGTGGTGGCATCGGCTGGCAATGCGGGCTTCTCAGGTTGTGCCAGTGTGGTGGATCCCATCGCCATCTATGACGCCACCTTGACCGTGGGCGCGCATGATGCGGGTGGTAATTTGGCGAACTTTAGCAGCCGGGGGCCGGTGACGGTGGATGGCAGCGGGCGGCTCAAGCCCGATCTGACAGCGCCGGGGGTCGGCATCCTCTCAACCACTCGCTTCAGTGGTACAACGACCTTGTCGGGGACGAGCATGGCCTCGCCTCATGTCGCAGGGGCCGTCGCGCTCCTCTGGTCAGCCGTACCCTGGCTGGTGGGTGAGCCGGATTTGACCGAGCAAGTGCTGCTGAAAAGCGCGACGGCAGTCAATGACAACCGCTGTGGCAGCACAGAAGCCGCTTCGCCCAATCCCGCTTTTGGCTATGGGCGACTGGATGTGGCTGCGGCGCTGGAATTGGCGATGCAGCCGCTGGAGGTCACGGTGACGGTGACAGACAGTGTGGGCGCGCCGGTTGAGGGCGCGACGGTGAACTGGCTCGACGCACGCACAGGCTATACCTACACCACCACGACGCGCATTGACGGCAGCGCAGTGATAACGCCTATGCTGCTTGGGGGGTATACATTAGAAGTGCAAAGCGGTGCGGAGACAGCGACGGTTGAGGGCGTCGAACTGCTTACATTCGACGTGTCAGGCAGCAGCGCGGCAAGTACATTCAATTTCACCTATCGTGCCGGGGCTCCTACTGTTGAGTACCATCACTATCTGGCCCCCATTTTTGCCTTTGCCGAGCCATGACGCAGACAGCTATCGATCCCGATTCGAACGTACCCTATCCGGTCGTATTAACCCCTGGATTCCAGGATGATAAGCGCAAGCTCTCCTGGCTGGCCGGGCTGATGCAGCGCAGCGGACTCCAGCCCGTTGTCATTTCGCCCCAGCCGACTGATGGCAGCGTGGGCATCGACTACCTGGCATCGCGCTTGGCTGAGGAGATCGAGCACCATCTTGGCTTAGTCCAGCCCTTTGACTTTTTTGGCTTTAGCATGGGCGGGCTGATTGGGCGCTATTATTTGCAGAAGTTGGGTGGCGCAAAACGGATGCGGCGCATTGTGACGCTGGCAACGCCCCACCGCGGTTCATGGACAGCGCGGCTGATCCCGGCGCGCCCTGCCCTGCTCCAGATGTATTCCGACAGTGACTTTCTGCGCGAACTCAATCAGGATTTGACGCTGCTGGCGCAGCATGACTTTATAGCATTGTGGACACCCTTTGACCTCTCCGTCACCCCTGCCCACCACGCCTATTTACCCACGCTCCCTGCACAGCGCATCTTTTCGCCCTTCCACGGCACGCTGCTCCACGATCCAATTGTGCTGCGCGAGGTGGTGAATCTATTCATCCTTCATCCCTCCAATTAGCAGGAAGGGCGGGCGATGCACTTCAGTAGCCCAGTCGGGATGTTCTGTGATCTGTGCTGGGGTTGGCCCCCACTCTTCGAGGCGCAGCAGCCGGAAGCCGTGGTCGAGCAGGTTGTTCACATAGCTGGCAATTGTCCGGTGCTGTTTTACAACGCCCGGCCTGATCCAATCCGTAACACGCCTTCCTTCCACAAGATAGCTGTTGACCGGCCAAACCTTGATGCCGCTCGGATCATCTTGCCACCCCGGATTGCTTGGCGCAGTGTAGATCGGATGTTCAACCGAAAAGACAAAGCGACCCCCCGCAACCAGCAACCGCCGCACCGCCGCGCAGATCGCTCCAAAGTCCTCGATATAGTGCAGCGCCAGTGAACTGTAGACCAACTCAAAGGAATCGTCTGGTAGATCAATCTTCTCGATGTTCGCCACGCGATAGGTCACGCCGGGGTCAGAGGTCAGTTCCTGTGCCCGCGCGATCATCTTCTCCGAGAGATCCAGGCCAAGCACGCTCGCCGCGCCCATCTCTCGCGCCCAGCGCGCAAATGCACCAAAGCCACAGCCAAGATCAAGCACGCGTATTCCTTGCATCGGCGGCAGCATGGTTTGCATCACCGGCCATTCCGCTGCGCCCGCTAGCCCCTCGCGCGAGCGGCGAAACTGGCTGTAGCCTTCAAAGAAATCAGGATCATCGTAGATATTCTGGGGCATTTTGGTCTTCCTGAGTGATGTGCCGCAGTGGTGAGGCCGCCCAGGGCTAAAGCCGCAGGGCTACAGGACAACGCCCCCTGAACGGGGCTTAAGACACGGCTCGCCAAGCCCCGTTCAGGGGGCGTTGTTTGTTAGCCGGATGGTTTACCGTCCGGCGACTGATGCTACGGCCCTTGCAGGTAGAGTGGTTGGAGCGTCGTTAGCTCGTCAACCTGCCCCGCGGCAATTCGCTGCGCGGCCAGGTGCGCCAGCACACCGGCGCGGCGCATGGCGCTGATGCCATCGACCAGGGTCACATGGCGCAAGGAGGAGACAGCCGCGCGCAGGTCGGACGCGGCTTCACCTATGAGCCAGATGGGATGATCAGCATGAGCCGCAAGCGCCGTGGCAAAGTCGGCAGCACTCCCCGCTTGGTGGTCGGCTGCGCCGGGCGCATAAAGACCCTGGTCAAAGATCGCCCAGTTATAGCGCCCGCGTCCTGCCTGGATATAAGCCCACACGACAGCAGAAGTCGCTTGCGCCACAGCTAACCAGGGGGCCGCGGTGACGGTCAGCGTGGGCAGCCCGACCACTTGGGGCGGCGTGGACAGGCCAATGCCGATGCCTTTCACCAAGCTAATCGCAATACGCACGCCAGTAAAGCTGCCGGGGCCGGTGGTGACAGCCAGGCCGGTAAGCTGTGCGGGCTGCACGCCCAGTTGCGCCATCAAGGCTTGGGTGGTAAGCAGCAGATCCTGGGTGTGACGGCGGCGCGCCTGCCAGGTGCTTTCGCCCAACAGCAGCCCATTTGCCAGATCATAGAGCGCGATCGAGGCCGTGACAGTGGCGGTATCAACGGCGAACAGCATGGGCCGCACTTTCGGCTGGGGCGCGCAGGGCATCCAGGACTGGCTCCAATGCAGGCGTGGCGGGCGCATCCTTAAAACCGACTAACCGCTGGTAAATATCCGCCGCGGCTTGGTGAAAACCGGGAGGCATCCCCGCCGCGGCAAAGGTAGCAGCGATCTCCTCCATCTCGCCCGTAAAGCGCCACGCTTTGGCTGTGACCTCGCGCACCTTGCGCTCATTCTCCGCTCTATCCGTTGCGCCGTTGCGGCCCCACTCCGCCATCAGTTCTTCAAGTACACCAAGTTGCTCGGCTGCACCAAAGACGGCTGCCAGCAGTGCGGTGGTGCCTTTGGTATAGGCGGCGTAGCACATCTTGAGCGCCGACGCCTTGCCGATCTCGGAGCCAATCACCTGCGTGCCTAATGGCCCTGCGGCAAAACAGGCTGCGACCTGTTGCGCGTCTGGGCCTGCTAGATAAAGCCAGGTAGTGCCAGGTTTCCAGGCAGGGCCGCCAATAATGCCCCCATCGACAAAGGTCGTGCCGCCGCGCGTGACCTGCTTGGCGATGCTGTGGGCGCGTTGGGGCGCGATGGCGTTGGCATCGACGTAAATGCCCTGAAAGCCCTGCGCCATCACCTCCCCGGCAACCTCTTCTGCGGCGTGGGGTGGGCAGACGCTGACAATAATCTCACTGATGCGGCAGAGTTCGGCCAAAGTACCAGCATCGAGAAGCCCATGCTGTTCGGCGCGGGCATGACTCTGGCTGCTGCGCCCTGCACCCACCCAATAGACCGCACATCCGCTATTTTTTGCCGAAGCCGCCACCGAAATCCCCATCTGCCCAGGGTGAAGTATGCCCAGGTTGGTCATGCTGTTGACTCCCTCTTGTTAGGCTATAGACGATCAAAGTACCGCGGTTCATTATTTACGCTGTGGGCCATATGTGCAAAACATCGCTACCCATGCCTGTTCTGCGTGGGTATTGACAAGTCGCATTTTTGGGTGGATAATGTGACTGCGCGGCCATATGACTGATCAGTCATATGACTGGAGAGTCATATTCTAAGAAGGGGATGCCTGTGCCGAAAGAGACATTTTTCAATCTTCCCGAAGAAAAACGGGAAAACATTACCAATATTGCGATTGACGAATTTGCCAACAACGATTACGCCGATGTCTCCATTTCGCGCATGGTGGCCCGCGCTGGCATTGCGAAGGGCAGCTTTTACCAATACTTCGAGGGCAAAGAAGACCTATACAGCTATTTACTCGATCTGGCAGTCCAAAAGAAATGGGAATTGCTCTCGCTCGACCATCCCGATCCCCAGCATATGGGCGTCTTTCGCTACTTGCGCTGGACGGCTCAGGCTGGTGTGCAGTTTCATTTAGCCTATCCTGAACTCGTCAAGGTGGCCTATCGAGGTTTCCTCCATAACGCTTTTCCACAGGAGTTTCAGTCGCGTGTTCAGCAGGAGTCGCACAAGTTTTATGTGCATCTTGTGAAGATCGGCAAAGAGCAGGGCGACATTTCACCGGATATTGATGAAGACCTGGCGGCGTTTACCTTTAACATGACGCTTTCAAACCTGGGCCAATATATCCTGCCCCGTCTCACCGCCAACGAAGATTACCAGCAGGGGAAGATCACATTTATCGAAGTGCCGGGGGTGGCCCGCATCTTTGACCAGGCCATTGATATTCTCGAACGCGGCCTGGGCAATTGGCAGCCCGCACAGAAGGAAAGTTCTCTCGAAGAGCAGGAGGTACGTGCATGAGCGATTCGATCAAGGTCGCCTCGCAGGATCATCTGTACACGCGCAGGGCGGCCCCTGGGATGAGGGTGGTGCGATACCAGGCAACGGCCTTGAAGATGGCCTGGCGCAATATGTGGCGCAACTGGCGGCGCACTGCGATTGCGCTGGTGGCGATTGTGCTGGGCTTGATCATGCTGCTCTTTATGCAAGGTTTGATCCAGGGGTCGGATCAGGCGATTTTTGGCAATGCGGTGCGCCTGTATGGAGGCAATATCCAGATTCACGCGGTCGGCTTCCGCGACAAGGCAAAGCGGCTGCCACTGCTGCCTTTGGAGAACCCGGACGCCCTCCTCCAGGTCGTGCGCGACCAGCCACAGGTAAAAATCGCCTCCAAACGGATTAACACGGGCGGTATGGTCAGCAGCAATGAAGGGGCCTTCCCCGTAGCCATTACCGGCATTGAGCCGGCGGTCGAAGCTGTGAACAGCCTCCAAGCGGAGAATATCGTCGCCGGGCGTTTTCTGCTGCCGGAAGATGGCGATGCCATCCTGATTGGTCAAGGTCTGGCCGATTTGCTCAACGTCACCGTTGGGGATCGTGTGACGCTCTTGGGGCGTGGCGCGCATGAACAGATGCGCCAACGCAGCATGATCGTCGTGGGCATCTATGATCTGGGCATGACAGAAGCCGAAAAAGGCATGGCTTTTATCACGCTGCCCGAAGCACAAACGCTTTACGATCTGCGCGACCAGGCAACCGAAATCACGATTGTCTTGGAATCCGTGGGACAGGAGGACGCTGTTCTCAATGCCTTGCAAGGGGCATTTCCCGGCTATGAGATCGATTCCTGGGAGACGCTGCGACCGGAACTGCGCCAAACGATGGATACAAAGGCGGCAGTTTCAGGCTTCTTCGGTTTGATTGTCCTGCTGATCGCCAGCATTGGTATTCTCAACCTGATGCTCATGGCTGTGTTTGAACGAACGCGCGAAATGGGTGTTCTGGCGGCGTTGGGGATGAAAGGGCGGCAGATTATGGAACTCTTTCTGCTGGAAGGTGCGCTCATCGGCGTCGTTGGCGCGCTGATCGGCTGCGTGGTTGGGGCTGTCATCCTCTTTGTTTTCGGTCGAGTCGGTCTAGACTTTTCGGCCATGTCCAATTCCAACATGGGTGAAGCTACCGCTTTGATGGGAGATCGCATCTACACCAGCTACAGCGCGTCGGGGATCATCCTACAAGGGGTTGCAGTCGCCATCATTGCCGCACTGGCATCACTCTTTCCGGCCTGGCAAGCCTCTCGCCAAGAACCAGCAGAGGCCTTGCATCATGTGTAGGGCGCGCCGCTCTGTGAAGTGGATTCAGTGAAAAATCCTGGAAAAATGGAAGGGATGGGATATGGCGTTCAGTAAATTATGGGTCATTGCCTATCGAGACCTGGGGCGCAACCGCCGGCGCTCGATCTTATCGGGGATTGCTGTGGCGCTGGGCCTGGGGCTTCTCATTCTGATGAATGGATACATCGCCGGTGTGATGGAAGAATCGCTGCAGAATGACATTCGCCTACGCACCGGGCATGTGCAAATTCGGGCAGCCACCTACGAGGAGGAGAAGGTAAGTTTGCAATGGGCAGACTTGCTTGACGATCCAGAGGGGTTGGCCGCGCGTGCCAGGGCGCTGCCCGGAGTAAAAGCAGCCGCGCCTGTGTTATGGGCAAGCGCCATTCTCAACACGATTGACGATTCGGCTGGATTGAGCCTCTATGGGGTGGATGTCACCTCCGCCCTCTATGAACCCATTCGAGGGGCGATGGTCGCGGGTGAGTTCTTGCAGGCGGATGATCGCGGTGGCATCGTGATCGGTCAACGGCTGGCGCAGACGATGGGAATTGTGCTTGGGCAAGAGGTGAATCTGACGGTGATCAATGCCGATGGACAGCCGGATGAGGCGAATTTTACTGTGCGTGGCCTATTCGCCACCGGGATTCCCGGCTATGACGAAAGCGCGGTCTTTATGCCGCTTGCCAGAGCGCAGGCCTTTACGGTCACAGATGGACATGCGAGCGCAATCGTGATCATGCTCAACCGCCAGTCCGATGCGGATGGCGTGGCGGCTGCCCTGGCAGACCCAGGGATCACGACGCTCACCTGGCGCGATATCAACCAGGTGTTGCTGCAATTGGCAGAAGTGAGTATGTCCTTTTATCTGGTGATGGACATCATCGTGATGCTGGTCGTGGCGGTGGTGATCGCCAACACGCTGCTGATGGCTGTCTTTGAGCGCATCCGTGAAATGGGCATCCTGGCAGCATTGGGGATGAAGGGACGGCAGATCATGTTGATGTTCCTGCTGGAAGCCGCCACGTTGGGCATCGCCGGCATTGTCGCGGGCGTTGCGCTTGGCCTGGCCGGGGTCGCCTATCTGGCGACTGTGGGTATCTACATTGGCGAAATCGCCTCATCTGCTGGTGGCATCGCCATCAGTTCGACAATTCATGCCCGATTTGTTCCGGCGACCTTTGCATCGCTTGCCTTCTGGACGCTGGTCGTTATCTTGCTGGCTTCGCTCTATCCCGCCTGGTTTGCGATTCGCCGCGAGCCTGCGGAAGCGTTGCGTGCCGTGTAGAAAATGTGCATGGCTAGGCCCGTGGAAGGTGATAATTCTTAGGAGTCGATCATGGAAATTATTCGATTGGAAGATGTAACCAAAATATACCGCATCGGCGAAGTCGAGACGCGCGCGCTCAACGGCGTTAGCCTCTCGATTGAAGAAGGCGAATTTACTGCCATCGTGGGGCCTTCAGGGTCGGGCAAAACCACCATGTTGCAGTTAATGGGCTGTCTCGACCGTCCCGACAGTGGTACGGTGAAGATCAACCAGCGGGATGTCACCCATCTAAGCGCCGACCAACGGGCGGAACTGCGCGGCCAGGTGATTGGCTTTATCTTCCAATTCTATGCCCTGGTTCCTGTGCTAAACGCCTATGAGAATGTGGAACTGCCGCTGTTGTTGACCAACGTCAGCGCCAAAGAGCGGCGAGAGCGAGTCCTGGCGATGCTGGACGCGGTCGGGCTAGCCAACCGTGTAGATCACCGCCCGAACCAGATGAGCGGCGGCGAACAGCAGCGCGTTGCCATTGCGCGAGCGCTCGCCCCTCACCCGCTGATGGTCCTGGCAGATGAGCCTACCGCCAACCTGGACACTGCCAACGGTGAACAGGCGATGGAAATCATGCAACGACTCAATCAACAGACGGGGACAGCATTTATCTTTGCCACCCATGACCCGCGGGTGATGTCCTATGCGCGCCGCGTGGTCAAGATGCGCGATGGACAGATCGTTGACGATGGCGTCCCTACTGAGGTACAGACGAATGTTGAACTTCGCCAAGTTGCGTAACGCGCTGCTTGGCAGCGGCGTGTTGCTTCTGTTCGTGGTAGGCTGTGCCCAGCAACCTACCCCCACCCCAACCCCTGCCGCCACGCCGCTTCCGCCTGTGGGCATGGCTGCCGGGGGTACAACCCGGGCAGCAGGCAAGGTCGTGCCTGTGGGCGCAACGAATTTGAGCTTTGCCGTGTCGGGCCGGGTGCAAAATCTGGCTGTCGCTGAGGGCGATCAAGTGGAGGCGGGGACACTCCTGATTGCGCTGGAGAACGCAGCCGCCAGCGCATCGGTGGCACAGGCACAGGCCGCGCTGCTGCGCGTGCAAGCACAGTTGGACGAACTGCATGCCGGTCCACGCGCCCAGGAGATCGCTGTCGCCCAGGCACTTTTAGAGGTCGCCCAAGCGCACCTTGCCCAACTCTCGGAGGAGGCGCGCCCTGGGGATCTTGCTGCTGCACAGGCGGAGCTGGATGCAGCCCAAGCGCGCTTCGATGCGCTCTATTCGGAACCGGATGATGTGGCTGTCACCGCGGCCTGGGCCAGTGTGCAGCAGGCGCAAGCGGCTCTGGATCGGCTGCTGCATCCGGCGACTGCAAGCGAAGTTGCCGCGGCAGAGGCGCAGGTGCAAAGCGCGCAAGCCGAAGTCGATTTGCTCAAGGCGGGCGCACGCGACGAGGAGATCGCCGCGGCGGAAGCGGCTGTTGCCGAAGCCCAAGCGACGCTGACGCACGCCGAAGCCGATCTCGCCATGTCGCAGCTACTCGCCCCCTTCGCCGGTACGGTGACAGCCATCGAAGTCAACAGTGGTGAGATGGTCCAGGTGGGCCAGGTTGTCTTAACGATCGCCGACCTCAGCCACATGCAAGTGGAGACGACCGATCTCAGCGAGCGTGATGTCGTGCGCGTGGCGGCAGGGCAGCCCGTCGTTGTCTTTGTCAAAGCGTTGAATCGGGAAACCCCTGGACGCGTGGCGCGGGTATCACCCCAGGCAACTGTGATCGGGGGCGACGTGGTCTATACCGTTGTCATCGACCTGGACGAACAGCCCCCCGATCTGCGCTGGGGCATGAGCGTAGAAGTAGAGATTCAGGACTAGGAAAGCCCCCGTTTCTTGCGAGCCATACGCCGCTGCCTTTGAAATTCCCAAACCAGGAGTTGGCGCAAGGGTGCGCGGTCGCGTCCGTAGAGTTTGATAAGCTTTCTACGCATCCGCAGCGTCATGTCGCCCAGCGTGCGGCGCATTGGATACCATTGCGCGCTTTGGCGAGCACACAACGTCGCAATTTCAAGTAGCTGCTGCTGGTGAAATGCCTGAGGCGTCTCGCGCATCCGTTGGAGGTATTCCTGTTGGGGTGGTACGCCTTGCCACGCATAGATGCGCCAGTAGGGAGATGGAAACTTGAGGACGCTTAACTGTGGGCAGTATTCTATGCGCTTGCCCGCGTAGCAAATGCGTCTTTGCAGATCAAAGTCTACTGCCACTGACAACTTCGAGGCATCCCGCCACCCTCCACATTCCTGCACAAGGTCACGGCGATGCAGCCAACTAGAGGGGAAGACAAAGTGTTCGGCATAGTTCTTTCCCTCCCCAGGAGGCCCAACAACGGCGGCGAGTCCCTCCGGCTTGTGGACTGCGCTTAAGGGATGAACCAGATCGGCTTGGCTGTTTTCGATGTGGGCGACTAGGCCGGAGAGATGCCAGGGAAACCATAGATCGTCGTGACCTAAGTAAGCGACATATTCCCCAAGCGCCCGGCGCAGCCCCTCGTTATTAGGCCCACCCTGGCTGCCTGAGTTCTGGGGGAGATTTGTCCAATACAGCCGTTCGTCGCCAAAGGAAGCGACGACCTGCGCGCTATCATCCGTACACGCGTCTCCCACAACCCATGCCTCAAAATCAGTAAAGTCCTGAGCCAGCAGGCTCTGGAGCGCCAACGTTAACGTTTTGCTGCTGTTATAGGTGGCGATGATCACCGTAACGCGCGGTGAGTTTGTCGCGGGTGCCATAGCGCCTTACCAACCAGGGCCATCGCTGAAATCAAAAGGAATCAGATCATTCTTCAGAGGCAGGCGATATTTATCGGGGTCTTCGTGGTTATAGGGTCTTGTGGGCATGTTGATAAAGGTGGCGTCTTGCTGCCCGATGTTTTTGACTGCGTGAAAAACTCCTCTGGGGATGACGATCAAGGCTCGGCTGCGATCGCTAAAGGTAAAGTCATTGAGCAGTCGATAGGTGGGTGATTGCGGGCGATTGTCGAAGAAAACCCAGCGCAGCACGCCCTGGCTGATGAAGATACGATCCTCTTGCTTTTCATGCACAATCCACCCTTTCACCGCACCGGGCCGTACTAGGGCTTGATAGACATAGACCAGAGGGTCTGGGTTCAGATTCCACGCGGGACGATAGACCTCGACAATTTCGCCGCGCTCATCTTCGAGAGGGGGGCGCCGGTCAATGACAAGATCGGCGATCTGCTTCCTGACCGATTTGCCTTCTGCCGTAACGGTCTGCTGATCCTTGATTGGTTGTACGGACATCTCCACGAATTCAACTTTCTAGCAAATTATTTCCAGAACAATTCAAGGCGCTTCAGCGCGTACTCCAGCAGCGCGGGCATTTGCTCTAGCGCCACACCTCCACCCTGGGCGAACTCTGGACGACCGCCACCCCCGCCACCAAAGGCTTTGAGCGCATCACGCAGCAGATTCCCCATATGGTCGTCCACATCGGCGCTGCGCGCAAAGATCGCCGTTGCCTTGCCCCCTGCCGTCGTCGCCAACAATGCAATCGTGTTAGGGCGTTCCTGGAACAGGTGCGCCATTGTCTTGAGCACCTCCACCGGGCGATCTTCCCAATGCTGTACCACAACCTGACGGCTGCCCACCGGAATCGCCGCTTCTGCCACTTCTTCTGCTTCATAGGAGAGCAACTGGGTCATTAGCTCATCAACCTGGTGTTGTAGCGTCTTGACCTGCTCCTGGGCGCGCGCCAGCAGTTCCGGTACCTGGGCAACATCGGTGCTGTAGAGGGCCGCGGCCTGGGTCAGCAGATCATGTTTGCGTAGATAGTCAGCCAGGGCGCGCTTGCCACAGAGAAAGGTGATGCGCGTCTGTCCACGCCGCCGCTCTTGGCGCAGCAACTTGATCGGGCCAATTTCAGCGGTATTATGCACGTGGGTTCCGCCACAGGCTGAATAGTCATAGCCCTGGATTTCGACAATGCGAATCTCGCCACTGACCTTAGGCGGGCGGCGCAGAGGCACGCGTGCTAGCTCGTCATCGGTGACAAAATAGGCTGTAATCGGCAGCGCGGCATAGACCAACTCATTTGCCACGGCTTCTGCCTGCGCTAACTCTGCGGGCGTGACCGCTGCCGCGTCTAGGTCTAGTGTCGATTCCGACTCACCAAAATGCACAGAGAGCGTCTCCATGCCAAAGTGGCGATAAAAGAGCTGCGAAAGTAAGTGCTGTCCTGCATGCTGCTGCATATGATCATAGCGCCGTGACCAGTCGATCTCCCCATGAACCGGCCCAGGGATCGCACCCAGATCAGCACCCGGCAGAGCAGCCAGAATGTGGTACACTTGCCCATTCTCACCGGCGACTACATCGATCACAGGCCAGCCGTTGATTGTCCCTAGATCGTTGGCCTGCCCGCCGGAGGTGGGGTAAAAGTAGCTTTGATCCAACAGCAGCGCAGGCCGCCCTTCATGCTCAGTCACCTCAAGCAGCGTGGCATCAAAGCCGGTTGTATAGGCATCGGTATAGTAAAGGCGCTTTGTTGTCATAGTTAAGGGCAATTTGTATTCAAAGGGCAATCCTGTAATAATGCTCAATTGCTCATCTAGCACATGAGTCGCCCGTATGGACATCGTTACTTACACTTACACGCAAATCAGAAGCCTTGCACTATCGGGGTCATCCGAGCAAGGTAGTCATATCATATCTATGAGCGAGGAACTCCATGCAACTCTATCTTATCCGGCATGGTCAAAGCTATGTCAATTTGAAAGATTGGCCCAACGGCAACACCGATGAAGGGTTGACCGAATTGGGCAAAGCCCAGGCCGAGCGGCTTGGCGCGTGGCTCCCCAGCCATCTCCCCACCCTGGACGCCCTATACGCCAGCACCATGAAGCGCGCACGCGAGACAGTTGCCGCGATTGTAGGAGCGTATGATGTGGAAGTCCAGTTTGACGACCGGCTGCGCGAGATCGGCAACAACCGGCTTGACCATTCCCCCTGGCCCAATGATGCGCTCCCCAGAGATTTCGCCGATTATTGGTCCAGCGAACGCCCCTTTTCACCCCTGGCGCTCAACGTGGAAGCTGCCGAAAGCTATATGCACTTTCGCACGCGCGTCGGTATTCTGGTTGAAGAATTAGCCGATCTGCATCGTGGGCAGACGGTCGCAGTTGTGGCCCACGGTGGCGTGGTCGAAGCTGTCTTTGACCACGTCTTTAACATTGGCCCCTGGCGTCGCTGCGAAGTGTGGGATCATAACACGGCGATCACCCATTTTGAATTTGTGAAACATGCGACGCGCGAAACATGGCGGCTGCACTATCATAATCGAGTTGAGCACCTGATCGGGCTGGATGTGTAAAGGGAAACCCCTTCTCTACAGCTTGATCAACTGTGCCCCTGGCCCTGCCTGGCTGATGTAGACTTCGGGCCAGATGTTGGCGGCTTTGGGATATTTCTCGAAGATGGCGTCCGCCACCGCTTGTTCGCGGCCAGGCTGCACCAACGCTATGGCACAACCGCCAAAGCCCGCACCCGTCAAGCGCGCGCCATAGCAGCCGCCCGCACTGCGCATAGCCTCTACCATCGCATCAAGCGCCGCGCTGCTCACCTCATAATCCTCCGCCAAACTGCTGTGGCTGGCGTTCATCAAACGGCCCATCGTCGTCAGGTCGTTGCTGCGCAAGGCTTCCACCGCTTGCAGGACACGTTCGTTTTCGCTCACGACATGGCGACAGCGGCGATAGACGACCTCCGGCAGCAGCCCTTTGTGTTCTTCCAGTTGGTCGCTGCTGACATCGCGCAAGGCGCGCACACCAGGCAACACGGTCTGGAGCAGGGCGACCCCTTCTTCACACTGGCGGCGGCGCTCGTTATAGGCGCTGCCTGCCAATGAGCGGCTGGCTTTGGTGTTGCCGATCACGAGGGCTGCCTCTTTGGGGACAGGGACGAGTTGATATTCGAGGCTGCGACAGTCAATGAGCAGCGCTTGTCCTTCCTGGCCCAAGACGCTGATATACTGATCCATAATGCCGCAGTTGACACCGACAAACTGATTCTCTGCGCGCTGGGCAGCAAGCGCAATCTGGACGCCATCCAGCGCGTCACTCTGATCCGACGCAGCCAGCAGCGCGGTGGCTGTGGCAACTTCCAGCGCTGCCGAACTGCTCAAGCCGCTGGCGCGCGGAACATTGCCGCTGATAACGCCATCAAAGCCGGCGAGCTTGATCCCCAACTCTTGCAGCACCCACGCCACACCCATGACATAGTTCGTCCACAGTGCATCTTGGTTATAGGCCAAATTGTCCAGGCTGAACTCGTACCAGTCGTCATACTCCAGCGAATAGACCTTGACGCGGCGATCTGGGCGCGGGCGCAGGGCAATACGAATATCGCGCTTGATCGCGACCGGCAGCACAAAACCGTCGTTATAGTCTGTGTGTTCCCCAATCAGATTGACACGACCAGGGCCAACGGCGAGCAAGGTCGGTGACTGCTTAAAGTGTCGGCTAAAT
Organism: Caldilineaceae bacterium; assembly: GCA_020846635.1. Lineage (GTDB taxonomy): Bacteria > Chloroflexota > Anaerolineae > Caldilineales > Caldilineaceae > QEUY01. The sequence goes on along the minus strand of JADLDO010000028.1, from coordinate 147,485 downwards.
TCCTCAATGATCATTTGCGTGCGTTGTTCGCTGCTCTTCATCCTGTATCCTTAGGAATGATTTGTTGGTCTGCTGTTCACGTCTATTGTTCGGTTTACTGTTCAGGTCGCCGCAGAAGGGCATAGAGATTCAAATTGCCCTCTTTGCCATCGGCAAGATAGGTCCCCTCCATCCGCAGCCCTGCATGGCTCGCCAGCGCCATCACTTCCTCCCTGTCAAGCTGGTGGAGATAGCGCACAGCATAGCCCCCTTGCTGCCAGGGCAGCAGCGCATCCCCTGGCTCCACCTGGGCAGGATCGATCCCGATCTCACGCCAATCCACCAACTTGGCTGTGAAGCGCGGGCTGGTGAGAAATTGCCAGGTCGAGATTGCCACCACACCCCCAGGCATCACCAACTCTGCCAAGCCTTGCATAACCGTCTGGCGTAGATCATACCCCGGCAAATGGTGCAGCGTCGCGAGACAGGTTACGATGCGAAACCCCTGTGTTGGCCGCGCGATCCGCGTCGTCCAATCCGGCTGAGCCAGGTCGGCACAGACAAAGCGGGTGCGTACATGGCGCAGGCTGGCGGTATGCTCCTGGGCGAATGTCAACAACTGTTCATTCGCATCCACGCCGGTATAGTCGAGCGGTATGCAGCGCTCATTCAACAGCCAGGCGAGCCGCCCATTGCCGCAACCGATATCGGCTATCGTACTGCCCGGCTTCAACGGCAGCCGCTTCACCAACTGGCTTTTCCCCATAGAGGGGGCAAGGCGCGTGGCGTTAAAGGGCTCTGCCACGGTTGCGTAGAAATCTTTGTTCAGCGCCAAAAGCTGCTGCTGCGTCTGTAGGTTCATTTCCTACTTATGGTATACTAGGGCAGCTGTCTATGCAATGGATGGGGGCGCGTGTTGAGTGGACGGGGTGGAGCTGTCCCCGCGCTCCTCTTTGATGTTGGTTTTGACTGTGCCGTTTGATATGCGACGAATTCTGACCGAAGACCAAATTCCTAAAGATGTGCTTGTCCAGGGGCGCGCCTGGCAAGAGCGGCGGGCGAACTTTGACGCCGCGGCCCATGCCGCCATTCTCTATGCTGTTTTCCAGAAGATCCAGCAGACGCCGGAAGCAGAGTGGACAGCCGCCAGCCTGCGCCACATTTTGGTACATTTTCCGAAGGATGGCAAGGGCTTTTACTCCAAAGCCGACCTGGTGGCGGGCTATCGCCATCTGGTCGATGAGGGCGATCTGGAGCCGGATCCGCTTTTGATGAAGCGCATCCGTATGAAGCCCATGCGCACGCAAAGCGGCGTCGCGCCGGTGACGGTGCTGACTGCGCCCGCGGGCTGTCCTGGCAAGTGTATCTTCTGCCCCGATGATTGGCGCATGCCCAAGAGCTATATCTTTGACGAGCCAGGGGCACAGCGCGCTGAGCGTGATGGCTTTGACCCCTATAAACAGACCCTGGGGCGCATCCGCGCCTTTGAAAGTATTGGGCACGACGCCGCCAAAGTGGAGTTGTTGATCCTCGGCGGCACTTGGAGCGCATACAGCCGTGACTATCGCGAGTGGTTTGTGCAACGCTGCTTTGATGCCATGAACGCCGCGGGCGATCCCAGCTATACCGGCTCCTCCTCGTTGGCAGAAGCACAGCAGATCAATGTGACCGCTGCCCATCGCAATGTGGGGTTGGTGATTGAGACGCGGCCCGACTGGATTACGCCCGACGAGATTCGCCATTTGCGTAAGCTCGGTGTGACGAAGGTACAGATCGGTGTACAGAGTCTGGATGATGAAGTGCTGGCGCTCAACAAGCGCGGGCATGATGTTGAGGCTGTGCGCCAGGCACTCGGATTGCTGCGGACGGCGGGCTTTAAGCTGCACCTACACTGGATGCCCAACTTGTATGGGGCTACACCAGAGAAGGATCGGGCTGATTTTACCCGTTTCTTCAGCGACCCCGCCATTCGTCCCGACGAAATGAAGATCTATCCCTGTTCGCTCATCGCCGACACAGAACTCTATGACCGTTGGTTGGCTGGCGAGTACCAGCCCTATGCACTCGACGAACTGGTCGATCTGCTGGCTGATGTGAAGCCCACAATTCCCCCCTATACGCGCATCAACCGGCTCTTTCGCGACATCCCGGCCCATCACATCCAAGCTGGTGTGAAGGTGAGCAACCTGCGCGAAGTGGTACAGGCGGAATTAATCCGGCGTGGAGAACAGTGCGGCTGTATTCGCTGTCGCGAGGTAAAGCGGCGGCGAGTGAACGCCAGTGAAGTGGAATTACGTATCCACTCCTATACGACCGACCTCACCCAAGAGCACTTCCTCCACTTTGTGACCACCGATGCACACGAAGAACCGGGGCTGATTGCTGGCTTCCTGCGGCTGAGTTGGCCGTTGGCAAAAGGCGCGGGCAGCCGGGCTTTTTTGGATGAGATCGCCGAGAGCGCGCTGATCCGTGAAGTGCATGTCTATGGCCCTGCCCTGGGCATTGGCGCAGAGAGCGGCGAGCAAGCACAACACCGCGGCCTGGGTACAGAACTGCTCGACGCGGCCAAACGCATGAGCCGCGAGGCGGGCTTCCACCAGATCAGCGTCATCGCTGCCACCGGCACGCGCGCCTATTATGCTGCGCGCGGCTTTACACAGGGCGAGTTGTATATGAGTGGGACGTTGTAGATAACTGAATAGATGGCAGACTGGAAAATTAAAAAGTCTGACAGGTCAACCCCTGCCAGACTTTTCGCTGCGCTATTCCGTTGTCTGTTGTGAATAGGCCAGTGTGGCGCTCCCCTGCTAGCGTACAGAGCCACGACGGAAGAGATTGACAATCGCCAACAAAATGATAGCGCCTAAGAGCGAGACGAGCAGCCCCGACAGGCTGAAATCGTTTTGGTTGATTGTACCCGTACCAAAGAGCGGTGCCAGCAGCCATCCGCCGAGAAATGCACCGACAATACCCACAACGATGTCGAGCAATAGCCCCTGCTGAGCGTTCCGACCCATAATCATGCTTGCCAACCAGCCCAAAATCGCGCCGACAACGATCCAAATGATAAAGTTAATCACGATGGTTTCCTTTCTGCATGCTTGAACAAATATCCGTTTAATGTCACAACGAGGCAATAAGTTGCGTATTACCCCTTTGTTCCTTGCCCAGAGACTATCCAGCCAAGTGCCGCTGGGTAGTCCTTTCCACTTTCCTTTTCAAACTGTGTTGTTCAGAGATCAAATACACATTCTCCGAGTGGAATAACGCCATTGTTGTCCCACTTCACAAGATTAGTAGAAAACAGCTTCGAGCGTAATAGATTAGGGTGCAAAAAAGGATATATAAGAAGATACAGAAGCATCTTCCTGTAGGGAAACCGAGAACCTGTAAAGCCAGATCGGGGAGAGTAAATCACCAAATTAGTATCATCTGATTAATATAGTTGACGTAAGAACGCAAAAAGATATACGGTGAATTACGAGCTGATATATACAGCATCTTAGTATTAACCCCCCCGGAAGCTCTGAAGCTCCCGACAGGGTGGTCACGACAGGGTTTTAGCCCTGGGCAACCCTCTGCATATGTAACCCTCAAAAGAGTAGATACCAATAGAGGGCAATCTCCTCCGTATTAGGCTCCAGACCTGTATACAGATATCTATCAAAGCCGCCCAGGGTAAATCCGCACTGCTGGTAGAAAAGAGAGGCTGCAACATTGGTATTCTGCGTTTCGAGCATGATACCGGGCAGTTTCTTTGCCTTTGCCCAGGTGACTGCCTGTTGGATGAGAGCGCGGCCAACACCTCGCCGGCGAAAGCTGGCATCGACCGCGAGATCATCAATGTACGCATAGCCGTTCCAGTTTTTGAAGAGAATAAGCTGGCCCGCTAACTCTCCATCCACATAGGCAAAGAAGATTCCTCTGTCTAGTTGCGCGATATACGTACTGTACTCAATGCTGCTGCGTGGATACTGTTTCTGATAGGGAGACACAGTGACAATGGCATAGCTGATCACTCCATCCTCTGCGCGCAAAACCAGCTTGGAATCCACCGTAAAAGCGCCATCACAGCGATTCAGATCGTGGCGATTCTGCTCATTGAACTCTTGGATCACAATTGCCATAATGCTCTTTACAATATGCTCTTTACCCTTGACCGGTTGCCCATACAGGAGGTAGCGGTTCTTGCCAGAGCCATGCCACATCAAGGGCCAACCCAGGGATCACCACCGAGCGATATTCGCCTGTGTGCCCACCGAGCGCCAATGCATAACGCCCCTGGTTGTCAAGTTGGTAGAACTCCACCTGCTCGCGTTGCGGATCAACCAGCCAATACTCGCGCACGCCCGCCATTTCATATTCATAGAATTTATCGCCGCGGTCGCGCCCGCTGCTTTCCGGTGAAATCACCTCCACGACTAAGTCAGCCGGGCCATCTAGGTACTGATTGGTGACTTGCCCCAAGTTGGCCTGTGCCACGAAGAGGACGTCGGGTTCTCGACCGCGTGGCGGTTGGTGCAGCCGCATCTGATAGGGGGCGGTAAAGATCACGCCTAGATTGCGGGTAGAAACGTATAGATTCAGCAGGGTGATGAGAAAGACTACAATGGCTTGATGGCGGCTTGACGTAGGACTCATCAGCAGTATCTTGCCCTCTATCCATTCGGCATGAATATCATGCTTTGCCCAAGCCAAGAATTCTTCATAACTCATGGTGGGTCTCATTAATTGATGGGGATGATCAGCGAGTACCTCGACCAAGCGCTCATGCAAATCAGGCCGTTCCGCCAGCCACTCCGGGGCGATTTGCGCGATCTGTTCTTCCAACGCCGATGAAAGCTGACTTGCTGTTAATAATTCGCTCATCGTCACCTCACTGATCCAATAACGCTGCCAATGCCTCAGCCGTCGTTACCGGCAGCTTGCATGCATAATTTTCACACACATAGGCCGCAGGCTGACCGTTGACCAGGTCGCGATCCGCCAGCAGAGGCAGCATGCTTTCCATACCGGGCTGCTTGAGCGCCAGGACAGTGGTAGGCAGGTAGCGCCCCCGCACCTCCGCCAGCATCGCGCGGGTCGTGGCGTCGTTGGGATCGCCCACGATGGCGATCTCTTGGCTGGGGTGGAGCAAGGCATTCAGCGCGGTGAGCATGCGCCCAAAACCGGTGGGCTGCTGCGCCATCGCCTCTTTGAGCGTCAAAATAACGCGCGTCGCCTCGCGGCGATATTGCTCGTTGTCCACCAGCACCGCCAGGCGCAGCAGCAACTCAGCCGTCAGCGAATTGCCGCTAGGTATGGCATTATCAATATAGTCTTTGCGCCGCGCCACCAATTGTTCGTGGTCGAGGCCCGTCTGAAAGAAGCCGCCCCTCTCGGCATCGTGAAACTGCTCAAAGATCAGTTGGGTCAGGCGGCTGGCCTCGCCCAGCCAGCGCAGATCAAAGGTAGCCTCATAGAGCGCGACAAGGGCGCGGGCAAAGGCGGCGTAATCCTCCAGATAGGCGTTGAAACGGGCACGCCCATCTTTATACGAACGATAGAGCTTGCCATCGGGCTGGCTCATCTGGGTGAGGATGAAGTCTGCCGCGGCAATAGCAGCGTCCAGCGCATCTTGTCGCCCCAAGACCACACCCACTTCTGCCAGCGCATGGATCATCAGCCCATTCCACTCGACCAGGATTTTCTCATCGCGCGCCGGTTTTACCCGCTTCTCACGTTCGGCAAAGAGCTTGGCTTTGGATTCTGCCAGGATTTGCTCCACCTGCTCTTGCGAAAGATTGAGATCGTTGGCGACACTCTCTGCTGTGCGTCGCAGATGCAGGATGTTGCTGCCTTCAAAATTGCCCCGTGTCGAAACGCCATAAATCGCCTCAAAGACCTCTGCTGCGTTGGCATCCAAGACCGCTTCGATCTCTGCGGGCGTCCAGACAAAGAACTTGCCTTCTTCTCCCTCGCTGTCAGCATCTTGCGCGGTATAAAAGCCGCCTGTAGGCGCGGCCATCTCGCGCAGCACATAATCCACCGTCTCCTCCACAATACGCCGGTAGAGCGGCAGCTTGTTCAACTGCCAGGCGTGGAGATAGATGGAGAGCAATTGGGCATTGTCATAGAGCATCTTTTCAAAGTGGGGAACCAACCAATAGGCATCTACACTGTAGCGATGAAACCCTCCTCCCAACTGGTCATAGATTCCGCCCAACGCCATCTGCTCCAGCGTCAATTCGGCCATGTAGAGCGTGTCGAGGTCGCCTGTCCGCAGATATTGGGTGAGGATAAACTCCAGCGTCATCGGCTGGGGAAACTTGGGCTGCGTGCCAAAGCCCCCATGTTCCTCATCAAAATTCTGATGTAGCTGGGCAACTGCCTCGTCCAGTGTCTCTACGCCCAAATCAACCGCCTGGCTTTCAAACTGGGCTGTGCGCCGCAGCATATCCGTCAGCCGTTCGGCCTGTCCCTCCACTTGGTCGCGGCGATCGCGATAGGCTTCGGAGACAGAGCGCAGCACCTGCACAAAGCTGGGCATACCATAGCGCGGCTCAGGTGGGAAATAGGTGCCGCCATAGAAAGGCTTGCCATCAGGTGTGAGAAAAACGCTCATGGGCCAGCCGCCCTGCCCTGTCATCGCCTGCACAGCATCCATGTAGATCGAGTCCAGGTCGGGACGCTCTTCGCGATCTACCTTGATGTTGACAAACAACTCGTTCATCAGCGCCGCGGTCGCCTCATGCTCAAAGCTCTCCCGCTCCATGACATGACACCAGTGACAGGCGCTGTAGCCGATGGAGAGGAAGATCGGCTTATCGTTGTTGGCGGCTTCCTGCAACGCCTCTTCACCCCAGGCATACCAATCGACCGGGTTGTGGGCGTGCTGGCGCAAATAGGGAGAGGTTTCGTCGATCAGCCGGTTGGTGTGCTTGGGAATAGTTTGCTCCTGCATGGTCTCTTCTTTCTATCTATGGTGAAGCGCAGCCCCTGGGCGGGGTGCATGATCTGCTTGATGAAACCCTCCCGCGCCCCAATGGGCTCCCGTCAGAAGCTTCCGGGAGGGTGGTATACCCTGGTAAACATGAGCTAGTAATTACTATACCACAGGCGAAAGGCTTGGATCGTGGGATGCGTTACTTCCCTCATTAACCGTAGCCATTCATGCAGTAAGCGACGTATTGTATATGATATGCTGCCCCGCAAGCTATCCCATGCGCATACTCATATTTTTGTCACACGAGATATCTTGAGGAGGGACTATGTTTTTCGACCCCGATGTCCGTCAGGCGCTTGAATTTGAGAGTGACACGCAAACCCCGATCCTGAGCGTTTATCTCAACGTTGACCCCGATCGTCGTACTGTCGACCGCTACAAGTTGGCCCTTCGCAATCTACTCAGTAACACGGATGGCGCATCTGCCGAGGACGTGAAACGTATCCAAAACTACGTCGAGATGGGCTATAACCGCCAGGGGCGCAGCCTGGTCATGTTTAGCTGTGCCGCCCATGACTTTTGGCTGGCAAAGAGTTACATGGTTCCTGTCGAAGATGCCGCTTTTGTGGGGCGGCGAGCTAATGTGCGCCAATTGGCCCAACTGAATGAAACCTATGCCCGTTGTGGCGTCATCCATGTAGACCAAGAGGGGGCGCGTCTTTATGTCTTTCACATGGGCGTGTTGGAGAGCGCCGAGGGCTATCTGGGCGAAGAGGTCAAACAGCACAAGGCGGGTGGCTGGGCCTCCTCGCGCTATCAACGCCGCGAAACAGAGGTCGCCAAGCAAAACCTGCAGGACGCTGCCGAGATGGCGGAGGAGTTCTATCGGGCCAACGATACCCGCTATCTACTCTTGGCGGGAACAGAGAAGAATGTCGCCCGCCTTCAGGAGCTATTGAGCCATCGCCTGCGTGGCATGGTCGTGGGGCGCTTTGCCGCGGGAGCCAACGCCACGCCTGCGGAGATCAGCCAAAAGGCCCTTAAGTTGGCACGCGAGGCCGCGACAGGCGAAGCCATGACCCTGGCCGACCAGGTGGTCACCACGGTACATAAGGCGGGCAACGCTGTGGCAGGGCTGGCGGAGGTGTTGACCGCGGTGCAAGAAGGGCGCGCGATGCAGGTGATTGTGCTGGCGGATTTTTCCCAACCTGCCTACCGGTTTGTGGATAGTGGCTACATCCTGTTAGATTTGGGTGATGAACAAGAGTTAGGCAGTGGTCGCGTGCAAGAATTGCCCGATGGAGTGGAGAGTGTCCTGCGGCGCGCACTGGCCCAGGGCATCGGCGTTACCATCCTCGACCAACATGCGGGGCTGGCGAAAATCGGCAAGATCGCTGCGCTGACTCGTTACTAACAGAAGTCTCGCAGAAATTGCTCACGCAGAGTCGCGGAGTATGCAGAGAGAAGTGAAACTCTCTGAATCTCTGCGTACTCCGCGACTCTGCGTGAGATTCTCCCTTTCTGCTCTAGGCAATATGAGCTACCAAAGGCAAGACTGTGACTGAATCGTTACCCGAATCTCGGAACGCGCCATTGATGGTACTTCCCGATTTTGACCCCCAAACGCACCTTGCCGAATTACAGGCAGGCTGTCAGGCATTGGGCATCCCTTTAGACACGCAACAACTGGCCCAGTTCGAGTTGTACTATCGCGAGTTGGTGGAGTGGAACGAAAAGTTTAACCTGACCGCCATCACCGATTATACCGATGTGCAGACGAAGCATTTTCTCGACAGCCTCGTGGCGCTGCCGTTGGTTGCCAACGAACTGGGTGAATCGATCCCCCCTACGCGACCGCTGCACTTGCTTGATGTGGGTACGGGGGCCGGTTTTCCTGGCATCCCCCTGAAGATCGCTGCCCCGCGGCTCAAGGTGACGTTGATGGATGGCACAGGCAAGAAGATCATCTTCCTGCGCGAGATCGTGGCCAAGTTGGGCTTGACCCAGGTGGAGGTCGTGCAAGGCCGGGCGGAGGAGTTGGGCAACGATCCTGGCTATCGAGGCCAATTCGATCTGGTGACAGCGCGGGCAGTGGCCGCGCTCAATACACTAGTCGAATACCTGCTGCCATTGGTGCGTCGCGGCGGGTATGCCGTGATCTACAAGGGAGCCAGCGCGCCCCAAGAGTTTATTGAGGCGCGCAAGGCCATTGACCTGTTGGGGGGCGAGATGGAGCGTCTTGCCCCTGTCAAAGTGCCATTTTTAGATGAACAACGCTATGTGCTGCTGATCAAAAAGCAGAAGCCGACGCCGGAACGCTTTCCCCGCGGCCAGGGATTGCCCCGCAAGAAGCCGTTGGGCTAGCTCCATATAATTAATGTGGTTAGGGGGATGGAATCAGAACGTGGAAAGAGGGGTTTTGTTTGGAGTCCTCTGAACTCGTCGCTGAGCCAGAGCGGTGCTGCGGTGCAGACTCCTTGTCTTTCGTACTGCGTTTCTCGCACTGCTAAGAGTGGGACAAAGGGGCGCGCCCGTTTATTCGCTTGTGTTCTTCTCCAGATAGAAGGTCATATGCTGGAAGTGGATCACCGGGTCGATATACTCCACGCGAACATGGTTGGGTAGATTCAGCGTGAGCGGCGCATAACAGAGAATACTCTTGATCCCTGCCTCGACAAGTACGTCGCTGACGCCCTGAGCCGCTTCGGCAGGAACGGCGATGATGGCAATCTGTACCTTGTGGCGGCGTACGGTGAGCGGGATATTGCTCAGGGGTTCGATCAGGATCGTATCGCCCACTTTATTGCCGATTTTGTTTGGATCGTTATCAAAAACGCCGACAATCCGAAAACCACGATTCTCAAAACCGTTATACGCGGCAAGGGCATGACCCAAGTAGCCCGCGCCCACCAACACTACCGGCCAAACCGTATCGACTTTGAGAATCTTCTCTAGCTGTTTGCACAAATAGGCCACATTATAGCCTGTGCCTTGCTTGCCAAACTCGCCAAAGTGACTCAAATCCTTGCGAATCTGGGCGGAACTAATGCCCAGCCGCTCTCCCAACTCCTGACTTGAGGCAACTTCTTGTCCCTCGGCTGCCAGCAGCTTTAAGGTGCGCAAGTAGACGGGCAACCTGCCAATAACGATGTCTGGGATGCCGTTCTTGTGCTCGTCCAGTGTTTCGTCAAGATGATCCTGTGTGACTGTCCGTGAATTCATATGCCTGTTTTTGAACGGTTTGATGTAGGCTATGCGTGAGAATTGACGGGCAAGGATACAACAAGGGACCTACAGAGAGAGCGGCGCGTGCTGTTCCTCGAGTTGAACACGCCGCCTGAGGCGCAAAGGTGGTTTTCTCATTGCATAACCGACGACGTGAGCAAATCTGTACGCCCCTCCCTCACAGCAGCGAGGCATGGTGATATTCTCGCATGATAGCACAAGTGTCATTGTAACGCTAATCACAAACAAAAGTGACCTGGAAATGTAGCTTTCAGATGAAAGTGCCATTGCCTCACCTCGCGCAAAATCCACAGTACAATTCTGTTGTAAAAGTCGTCTATGTTAATGCAAGATGTTAACGCAAGACGAAGTTGATGCAAGACGAATCCGCTTGATTCTGATACAATGCGCGGCGAACAAACCCTATGCAATATGCGTTATAGAGAAACAGCGCATAAAAACAGTGCATAAAAACAGTGCATAAAAACAGGATGTAAAAGATAGAGTAGGGAGTTGGCTCACGCGTTCAAGCAGTTCATTCACGCAGGACAATAGATATGAAATCAGTTTTTGCCAAGCGCACTACCGCCAGCCTGGTCACCGTTGCCTTGATGTTCATCTCCTTTGTGGCCGGAAATTTTACTGGCTTTTGGGTGCAACCTGTCTTGGCGCAGCGCAGCACGCCTACCGAATTTGCCGTCTTTTGGGAGGCGTGGGATCTGGTGGTTGAGTACTTTGTCGATCGCGAGGAAGTGGACTTCACGGCCATGACCTATGGCGCGATTCAGGGCATGTTAAGCACGCTGGGTGATGAAAACCACACGGTCTTTTTCTCTCCAGATGAAGCCCAACAGCAGGCCAGCGCCCTGGAAGGCTCCTTCGAGGGGATTGGGGCCTATGTGGGGCAGGAGGAAGGGCAGTTTATCATTGTCTCTCCCATCCGTGGCTCACCTGCAGATGAAGCGGGCATTGTCGCCGGGGATATTGTTGTGGCGGTCGACGGCACCGAGATCACCGGCATGGCCGAATGGGAGGTCATCTCGCTCATTCGCGGCCCGGCAGGCTCAACCGTGGCGCTGTCGATCTTGCATGCGGAAGCCGAAGAACCTGTGGAGATGACGATTAAGCGGGGCTGGATCGACATAGAAAGTGTGCTTTGGGCGCGCATCCCCGGCACGAGTTTTGCCCATCTGCAAATTACCCAATTTGCCAGCGATACAAGCCGCGAGTTGCGCGCCGCGCTCCAGGAAATCAACGCCGAGCGAACTGCGGATCGCCCGATTACGGGCATTATCCTGGACTTGCGTAACAATCCGGGTGGCTATTTGCAGGAGGCGCTGCGCGTTGCCAATCAGTTCTTGCCCGAGGGTGATGTCATCCTCCACGAGCAGGATGCCAAAGGCGAGATTACAACCTATCGCGTAGAAGGCAGTGGCTTGGCGCGCGAGATTCCGCTCGTTGTGCTGGTCAATCAAGGTTCAGCCAGTGCCGCCGAGATCGTCTCTGGAGCCTTGCAAGAAAATGGCCGGGCCAAGCTGGTGGGCATGCCCACGGTCGGTACGGGGACGGTATTGCGCCCCTTTAGCCTGAGCGATGGCTCCGTGTTGCGGCTTGGGGTTACAAACTGGTTGACGCCCAACTATGCCTTGATCAAGGGACAGGGTGTGCAGCCGGATCTATCCATCGAGCAGGAAGGCTCTGTCGAGTTGATGGATTCGCTGCTCCTCGAGGAGATCAGCGCCGCCGATGTGCGTACCCATCCCGACCGCCAGTTCCAAGCGGCGTTGAGTTGGCTAACCTCTCCCAACCTGCCACCGGTCCATCAGGCATTCCAAGTGCCTACGCCACTGGAATAAACAGCTCGATCTACCTGTTACCCTCCCGGAAGCTGGGGAGCCCTTTGGGCCGCTTCAGGGAGGGTTTTCTATTGGCGGGTTTTCTTGTGAATAGATTCGTGCGACGAGGGAGCTACAGATAGAGCTTGTATTTGTGAATATACCCTTCCACCAGGCGCGGCACTTGGTGGCGAATGGGCTGGCCCAGGCGCACGCGGTTCTGAATCTGGTGGCTGGCAATCTCCAGTTCGGGCATGTCGAGGATGATAACGCGCTCTCTGATGCGAGGGAGCGCAGCCTCTAGTTTTGCCCAATCCAGGGTGACATCATGGCGGCTGAGGGCGACCAGTGTACAGTTTTCGACCAGCCACGCCGCTTCGCGCCAGGTGGGCAGATCGCGCAGGCTGTCCATACCCATGAGGAAGAAGAGCTTGGCGCTAGGGCCAACCGCTTCGCGCACAAGCCGTACCATGTCGGCGGTATAATGTGGTCCCGGACGGTCGGCGTCCACGCGGCTGACGCTGATATACTCGATATCTGCCGTTGCCAGTTCACACATGGTGATCCGGTTCGCGACGGGTGTGAGCTTACGTGTTTGCTTGTGGGGTGGGTCGCCCGCGGGGACAAGATAGACTTGATCCAGCGCTAGTTGAAAATGCGCTTCTTCGGCTAAGATCAAATGCCCAATGTGAATTGGGTCAAACGTTCCCCCAAAGATGGCAATCCGCTGGCGGCCCCGGTCATGAACCCGATCATGGTCATAGGTGGGATCGTGGCTAGAATGAAGCCGGTCATTCCCATTGGACACTCTTTCAGTGGGAGTTGCACTTTCGTTCGCCACATGCCCATCTTCTAGCGGCCCACGCTGGACCGGCTGGCGTTCAGGTATTATCAATAATGGGTTCTTTTTTATCTAGCCTTCTAAACTCTCGTAGCCCCAGACCAATTCGACTGGCCCAATCTGGACTGTGTCGCCGTCTTCGATGCCCGCTTTGCGTAGGGCATCGCTGATGCCCATCGCACGCAGGATGCGTTGGAAGCGCATGGATGCTTCATAGTAGTCCCAGTTGGTCATCTGCGCGGTTCGCTCGATGGCGATGCCGGTGACCTGCCATTCCCCTTCATCGAGTCGATGAATTTCAAAGGCCTTTTCATCAACCGGTGCTGCCAGCAGCTCTGTTTCGCTAAATGCTTCCTCATCCGGCTCTGCGGGCAGTGCATCCAGCATCTTTTGCACTTCATAGAGCAAGGTTTGGACATTTTCGCCTGTGGCGGCGCTGATGGCGAACACAGGACGTCCCTCGGCGCGGATGGCTGCTTCGACCGTGGGCCACAGTTCGCGCGCATGGGGCAGGTCGAGTTTGTTAAAGACGACCAGTTGTGGGCGCTCTGCCAGGGCCGGATTAAAGAGAAGCAGCTCCTGGTTGATTGCCTCGTAATCACCCAACGGGTCGGGGCTGTCACCGTTGAGCAGATGGATCAAGAGGCGGGTGCGTTCGACGTGGCGCAGGAAATCCAACCCCAACCCCACGCCGGTATGCGCGCCCTCCAGCAGTCCCGGAATATCAGCAAAGACAATTTGCCGGTGGTTTACTTCGGCAACGCCCAGCGTTGGCGCAACGGTGGTAAAGGGATAATCGGCGATTTTAGGCTTGGCCGCGCTGATAACGCTGAGCAAGGTAGACTTGCCCGCGTTGGGGACGCCGACAATGCCCACATCGGCGACCAGCTTCAGTTCCAGCGTTAGCCAGAGTTCCTCGCCCGGCTGACCATTTTCTGCGATGCGCGGGGCCTTGTTGCGTTCTGACTTAAAGGCCGAGTTGCCGCGCCCGCCACGTCCCCCGCGCGCGACCAGCACACTGCGCCCTGGACGCGAAAGGTCGGCAATCACCTCGCCGGTGTCTGCATTGCGAATCACCGTCCCTGGTGGCACACGCAGCACCAAATCGGGGCCGCGCGCGCCCGTCTTGTTGGCCCCGCCGCCATGCGCACCCCGCTCGGCGCGATAGTGAACCTGGTATTGGTACGGTGAAAGCGTGTTCAGCGACGGATCGACCGTGAAGATCACATTGCCACCGCGCCCGCCTGTGCCACCAAACGGCCCACCCTGGCGTACAAATTTTTCTCGGCGAAAGGCAACGATGCCGTTGCCACCATCACCGGCTTTTACATAGATTCGTGCTTGATCAAAGAACATTGAACCATTGTAGTCGCGCCCGTCATGCTTGTCCAAAACCAGAGGGTACAGCCCAACTGTAGCTTCTCGCGTTGGGGGCAAGAGTTGGCAGAGGCAGAACCCCACCCGCGCCGGAGAACCCCTCCCCAAACAGGGAGGGAACTGTAAGCTCGTAGATGACGATTCGGCTTCTTGCTCAGATTTGGGGGAGAAGTGTGATCTCATCGCGACGATCCGGCTCCCTCCCCAAGCTGGGGAGGGTCGGGGTGGGGTCTCTGGGGTTTCTGCCCCCAACGTGAAACGCCCCAATGGTCGTCTTGCGGTTGACACTCGGTTAGGGGATAGTATAATGGACAGGCGATGCAGATAGGAAGCGATCAGTCTGATCAAACGAGTGATATGCTTGTCCCCCCCAACGTCCCAGGCCAACCGCTAGAGGGCACATCTTCCCGCCAAGGTCGTTTTGGAAAGTGGCTTGTGGCTGGCGGTGTGGCGCTGTTGCTGGTTGCCCTCTTTTGGATTGGCCCACAAATTTGGCAGTTGGTCCAGGATGCAGAGGCACTGGAAGCCTGGGTTGTGGGCTTGGGCTGGCTGGGGCCAATTGCGCTGATTGCGCTCAATGCCATCCAGATTGTCGTAGCGCCGATCCCTGGCTATGTTGTGCAGGTGGCCGCGGGTTTCCTGTTTGGCCCCTTGTGGGGAGGTGTGTGGGGCAGTCTGGGGCTGCTGATGGGGGCATCAATGGCCTTTTGGCTGGCGCGCTTCTATGGGCGTCCGCTGGCAGGGCGCTTGGTGGGTCACGAACGTTTGGATCAGTGGGAGCGTGTTACGCACAGCAGCAGTACAGTGGTCTGGTTTGTGCTGCTTCTCAGTCCCATTGGCGATCTTCCCTATTTTCTGGCAGGGCTGGCGCGTGTGTCGTTCATCAAGGTCCTCCTGCTCACCCTAGTCGTCCGCGTTCCCAGCGTTTTTGTGGTGGCTGCGGCGGGGGCGGGTGTTATGTTGTTGAGCTGGTGGCAAATCGCGCTGATCTTGGTGGCTTTAGCTGGGCTGCTGGTTGTCTTTTTGCGCTACCAGGATCAGATTGTACGGTGGAGCGACCGGCACGCACAGCAGCACGTCGACCAGACCTTAGGCAGTTGACTAGCGTGTGCAGTTGACCAGTGTGTAACGTATCTTATGTTATTCCAGTGCGTAAATTGCTAGATTGGATCAAGGCATGAGTGCTGATCAGACAGAGTTGGGGGCGCGCATCGACGCCGATTTGAAACAGGCCATGCGCAGCCAAGATACCATTGCCAAGCTGGCATTACGCGCGGTCAAGACGGCGCTGACCGAAGCAACCAAGAGTGGGGCCAACCATGACCTCACCGAGGAGCAGGTGATGGCGGTGATTCAGCGTGAGGCGAAACGTCGCCGTGAAGCCGCCGCCGAATATGATAAGGTCGGCGCGACAGCCCCCGCCGAGCAAGAACGGGCCGAGTTGGCTGTGTTGGAGAGGTATTTGCCTCGCCAATTGAGCGAGGCAGAGGTGGAGGCATTGGCGCGTACGGTGATTGCCGAAGTTGGGGCAACTTCCCCGCGTGATCTCAACAAGGTCATGCCGGTGATGATGGCGCGTGTCGCAGGCGTTTCCGACGGCAAAGTTGTGAGCCAGGTTGTACGCCGTCTCTTAGGTGCATGATGTTCTGGGTAAGAGGCATTTTCGTGTGCCGTGATCAGGGTGATTCATGGCATTAACTATGAAGCTTAGGTCATATGAGTGGTTCGACCGGCTGCTGGCCGGTTGTTTAACCGCGTCCGTGGGCATCTTGCTTGTGGGTCTTTTTTCGTGGCAAGTCCCCTTTGGAAGCCAGGTTCAACTGAGCGAAGGCCAGGTCGCGCCCTATGATGTGGTTGCGCCGCGGCAGATCAGCTATGAGAGCCAGGTGTTGACCGAACGCGCCCGTGAGCGAGCGGCACAGGGCGTGCCTGACCAATTTGATACACCCGACGGGCGTGTGCGTCGCCAACAGATGGAGCGGGCGCAGGATGTGCTGGAGTATATCAGCATTGTGCGCGCTGATGAGTATGCCTCGGATTCGCTGCGGACAGATTATCTGCTTTCCATTCCCGATGTTGCATTGACACCAGAATTGGCCGAACAGATCCTTGCACTCTCCCCACAAGAATGGCAGCGATCTGTAGACGAAGTGCCGGCAACGCTTGATCGTTTGATGCGCGAGGAGATTCGTGAGAGCAACCTGGCTGCCTACCAGCGGCGTGTGCCTGCACAGCTTGCCAGTGATCTGAGCGAGCCGACGGCCCAGGTTGTGACCGAACTTGTGCGCGCGCTCATTCGCCCCAACAGTCTCTTTAACCAGACGCGTACCGATGAAATGCGCGAGCGTGCGCGCAACGATATTCCTGTGCAGCGCGTAGACCTGGAGCGCAACGAGATTATTGTGCGTGCCGGCGACATTGCCACGGTTGAGCATGTCGAAGCGCTTACGCAGATTGGGCTGCTGCGCGATCAATGGAATTGGTGGACGACCGCGCGCGGTTTTGCCCTGGTACTGGCGCTCTTCGGGGTGATGGGGGGAACACTCTACCGGCTGCGCCCACGCACGCTGACCAATATGCAAGAATATAGCATGTTGGTGATCTTGGTGGTCGTGTGGCTCCTGGCTGCCAAGTTTATGGTTGTTCCGCATGACTGGCTGCCCTATCTCTATCCGCTGGCTGCGCTGGGGATGCTGGTGGCGGTGATGATCGATTTGCGCGTTGCGGTGATCACGGTGATTGGCTTTTCGTTGATTGCGCATTTCTTGGCCCCCAATAATACCATGCTGGTGGTCTACCTCTGTTTGGGCAGTCTGGCGGGCGCGGTTGTCCTCGGGCGGGCAGAGCGGTTGACTGCATTTTTATGGGCGGGCCTTGCGGTGGCAGTGGTCAATTGGCTCACGTTGGCGGCCTTCCGCCTGCCCTTTGATGAATTTACCCCCTCGCGATTGATTCAACTGCATGTTGTGGTCTTTCTCAATGGTGGGCTTTCTGCCAGTGTTGCCATGATCGGCTATCTGGTCTTGGGCAATCTCTTTGGCATCACCACCAGCCTGCAACTGACCGAACTCAGCCGCCCGACCCATCCCCTCCTGCGCCAGCTCTTGCTCAAGGCGTCCGGCACCTATCACCACACCATCATCGTCAGCAACCTGGCTGAGCGCGCCGCGGCTGCCATCGGCGCTGATGCTTTCCTGACGCGCGTGGGGGCCTATTATCATGACATCGGCAAGACGGTGCGCCCCTATTTCTTTGCCGAGAATATTGTGGACAGCGCCTCGCCCCATGACAAGCTCGACGCGCTGACGAGCGCACAGATTATCATTAGCCATGTCAGTGACGGTCTTGACCTGGCGCATAAATATCATTTGCCCGCCCGCATCCAGGATTTTATCCGCGAACACCACGGGCGTACGATGGTTAAGTTTTTCTATGTGCAAGCCGAACGTGAGGCGGGCGAGAACGAAGTGGTTGATCCCGCCGATTACTCTTACCCCGGCCCCAGCCCGCGCAGCAAGGAGACGGCGATTCTCTTTTTGGCGGATATGTGCGAAGCTGCGGTGCGCGCCATACGTCCAGCCACGCGCGAAGAATTGGAAACGCTGGTCAACCGTCTGATTGACGAGCGGGTGGGTGAAGGCGAACTCAACGAAAGCAACCTGACCTTCCGCGAGCTTCAGGTGATTAAAGAGGTCTTCCTCCAAGTGCTCCAGGGCGTCCACCACCCGCGCATCCAATATCCAGAGCCGGTGAGGAAGCCTAAAGGCAAAACGGAGGCGGAGGCTGGCGCTGAGGGTATCCAGGATGGGCAGGCGCGTGGGGCCAATGGTGCGGGAGCAACAGTGCCATTACCCGGTGGCATGGAAGAACCGGCAGGTGTCTAAGATGGAACCTGAAATCCTGATAGAGATTCAAATTGATGAGACGTATGCCGCGCATGTCGATGCGGAAAATCTGCGCGCCGCGGCCCTGGCAGCATTGCAGGCAAACGCTGTGGAAAGAGCCAAGCTGACCATTGTCGTGACCAGCAATGAAGCCGTACAAGAGCTAAACCGCGACTATCTGGGGATCGATGCGCCCACCGATGTCCTGAGTTTTGCCGCCGGGGGGATACAAGACGAGAATAATTTGATGCTGCGCTTAACGCTGCCGCCGGAGGTAGCCGCAGAACTGGATCGCTATTTAGGCGATATTATCATTGCCTATCCCTATACGGTTGAGCAGGCGGCGCACTTTGGCAACAGCCCGGCGGCTGAACTGCGCCTGATGGTCGTCCACGGTGTGCTGCATTTGTTGGGTGATGACCATGACACCCCAGAGGCCGAAGCTGCCATGTGGGCGCGCCAGGATGCTGTGTTGGGGCAATTTGGCGATCCGGGGATTTCGCAACGACGCTATGAATAAATCTGCGCGCAAGCCTGTTAGTTCCATTGGCACACGCTCCACGGATGGACTTCTGAACACCCAACCGCTCAACTACCATACCAATATCAATTTCTGGCGCGGTCGCCGGTTGAGCCTGCTTGCTGCGTTGGAGGGCGTTGCCTATACACTACGTACCCAACCCAACGCCTGGATCGAGTTGGGTGCGCTGACGCTGGTTGCCGCGGCGGGGCTCTGGTTTCGGATCAGCGCGCTGGAATGGGGCCTGTTGGGGCTAACCATCACGGTTGTGCTGGCGCTGGAAGCTGTCAATACCGCCATAGAGGCAGTGGTGGATCTCGTTTCGCCCCACTATCATCCGCTGGCGAAGATTGCCAAAGATACAGCCGCGGGTGCGATGATCTTTGCCGTGTTGGGCAGCATCTTCGTGGCCGCGGCCATCTTCGGCCCGCGCCTCTGGGCGTGGTGGTTCTAAGACAGAAAATACTCAAAGACAAACAGACCCAATGGTGCATGCGCCATTGGGTCTGTTTGTTTTTATATCTGGTATATCTGGGGAGCAGCGACTTTACACGTCAGGCACGCGTGTCTTAAAGCTTACGGGAACGTGACGCGCAGGCTCACGTCAGACGCTTGTACAGCAGGAAGCAGTCCCTCGACCGTGTCCAGCAGGGCAGCCATGTCTGGCGAGTCGCCGATCACCTGCGAGAGCAAGCCGGTCTGTTCGGCGAGTGTCAGCAGATGGTTGACCCGGCCATCGGCCCAGGTGATGTAGGGCAGGGTCTTCCCGTTAATCGAAATGAAAATACCATCGGAGTTGGTGGCAAGCCCGATCTCCGAAATACCGGCAGCAGACATGGACTGAACTGTCCCCGGCGTCAGGGTGAGCATCTCCATCACCCCAGGCACAAGTTGGCTCCATTCCGCAGAGGCCAGATCGGCAACTGTCCAGGTTCCATCCGCAGCATATTCGACGGTCAGTTGGAAGGTTGGCGGTGTGCCGACCGCGGCCAAAAATTCCTGTTGGGCAGCCATTGAGCGGGTAGCCGCTTCGTCATCCAGTGAGACTAACGGCAGAGGCTCCTCACCCGCGGCGAGGGGGAAGCGGATAATCACGCCGACACCTAGATTGGTCAGCAGGGGCAGTACCCGATCCAGTAGGGCAACGCCCGCGCCAAAGGTGTCCAGCACCTCGGCTGTTGCTACCAGTTTTTCACCATCCCAGGCCAATGAAGGGATAGCCTGGCCGTTGACCAGGATCAACAGCCCTTCCGCAGTGTTGTCAATTTGAATGTGTTGGATGTTGTAGGCAGTAATGAGATCGACCATATCGGCGGGAACACTTGCTGCCGCCAGGCTCGCGCCAAGCCCGCCACCGAGTTCGGTCAAGGGCTGTCCGCCGACGCTGATCGAGCCATCCGGCTGTACATCCAGTACAAGCGCCGGTAGGTCAACCACGACTTGTGATTCATCGGCAGATGCCGCGACCGCGCCGCTCGTAGCGCGTGGCGCACACCCCACCAAGAGTACAAGCGCCGCCATGAAGAGCGACACAAGCACCATCGACCGATTCCCTCGCTTGAGCAAATTTCCTCTTTGCATATTCGGTTTTTCCTCCGTTCGGCTATGCTCTTCCATGAAATTATGAAAGAAATCCAATGGGTGTGGGTGTAAGGGGTAAGCGAAAGAGAGAGCCAGCTCGCTTCAGCCGCTATTGTAGCACAAAGGTCAGGGGGAGCCAATCGCCTTTTCGGGCTTGGGTCTATCTCGCGCTGGGGGCAAAACACAGAGGAATCTCGCCCAGAGCCGCGGCTCTGGGCGAGATTCCTCTGTGTTTACTGTTTTGGGCGGAGTCTGGTCGCTAGCACCTCGCGATAGGCTGCCATGCGCTGGGCGCGCAGTGCGCGCTTATGCCCAAGCAGCCACTTGGCTGCCTCGATCATCCATTGTCCCCGGAAATTCCAGAGGAGAAACGCGCGTAGAAATGCTGCCCAGCGGGAACCAAAGTATTTTTCATAATAGCGAATCTTGCTGCGAGCGTAGTGAATATCTCGCGCGGCAACGGCTTGTTCGCTGCTGCGCCCTTCATAATGCACCACGGTCGCTTCGGGCAC
Source organism: Caldilineaceae bacterium (assembly GCA_020846635.1). Lineage (GTDB taxonomy): Bacteria > Chloroflexota > Anaerolineae > Caldilineales > Caldilineaceae > QEUY01. Next base: position 126,806 of record JADLDO010000028.1, on the reverse strand, counting down.
ATAGACGATCTGCCACCCTGCCTGTTTGAGACGGTAGCAGAGATCCGTTTCTTCATAATACATGAAGAATGTTTCGTCAAAAGGCCCTGTCGCGCCGGGCTGGCGTACTGCTTCAAGCGCGGCGCGGCGCGCCAGCAGTGCCGCCCCCACCAGCCAGTCGACCTCCTGGCGAAAGGTCGCAGGCCACTCGTCCATCTTGGCCTGGCGCTGCCACGGATTGTTGTGCCAATATCGTCCGAGCGCCCCTTCATCGGCAAAGCCGGTGGCGCGGGTTGGAAAGCGGCGGCGGCTGCTTTGCAGCGTATTGTTTGCATAGCGCAGTTGTGGCCCCACCAGCCCTACCTTTGGTTCCGAAATGAGCGCGCGGTAGAGCGTCCACAGCGAATCGCCATGGGGCGCGGTTTGGATAAGTTCGGTATCCGGGTTGAGGAAATAAATGGCGCGCCCCCGGCTGGCGGCATAGCCCAGGTTATTACCGGCGGTAAAGCCCAAGTTGGTGGCGCTGCGGATAAATCGCACCCACGGAAAGCGCGCCGGAAGCAGCTCGGCGGTTGCGTCTGAGCTGGCATTATCCACCACAATGACTTCGAGTGTGGGGCGATTGGGCGCGGGTACTTTTGCGTTTGGAATTTTTGAGCCGGGAATTTTTGAGGTGACGTGGCTGCTGGGGCCAAAGGCACGAACCGTGGCAGGCGCACCTACATCGCGGCTTACCTGCTCAATCGAATCAAGAGAGGCGCGCAGCAGATCCCAGACATTCCAACTGACGATGATGATCGAGAGGTCGATCCCCTGATCGCTTTTTTCGCCATCAGGCGTCCCAGGTGTGCCGGTTTTATGCACATCTGCGGGGAAGATACCCAGGCGAGGCGGCTGATTCACTGGCAGTGAGTCCGTTTAGCGAGTCTGTTTGATAATGAGTCCATTGGCGAATGGGGCATTGGCGGCTAGTAGGTGCGCTGCACCACAAAGTCGCACAGCTCCAACAGCGAACGCTGGTATGGACTGGCCGGGAGTCCCAACAGGCTGGCACGCGCCAGATCCAGGAACGCTTCGGCTTCGCGCCGCGCAGCCTCGACAGCGGGGCTGGCGCGCAGCTCACGCACGATCTGGCTGATGAGGCTCTCCCATTGCAGCGAGTCACCATCTTCGGCGGCGAGGTAGGACGCCTGCATCTGGTCGATGAGCTGCTCTGCCTGGGGATGGCTTTGTAAAAAGTAGAAAAAAGGCAGCGTCATCGTGCCGCCGCGCAGATCGCTGCCCGCGGGTTTGCCCAGCGTGGCATCGCTGCCGGTAAAGTCCAAGATGTCATCCACAATCTGAAAAGCCATGCCCAGATTATGCCCATAGGCGCGCAAGGACTGGACTTCACTCTCCCGAAGCCCCGCCAAAACGGCAGCGGCTTCCGTCGCCGCCGCAAAGAGGCTAGCTGTCTTGGCATAGATGCGCTGGTAATAGCCCTCTTTGTCCTGCCTGAATTCATGGCGAGCGGAAAGCTGGTGCAGCTCACCATTGACGATGGTCTCCAGCGTATCGGCGAAGATGCGAATGACGCGCGGGTTGTTGGTTTCGGCGGCAAAATAGGCGGCGCGCGCAAACATAAAGTTGCCTGCCAGGATCGTCGCGCCACGGTTCCACTGTGCATTGAGCGTGGGCGCACCGCGGCGCAGCAAAGCCCCGTCAATCACATCATCATGGACCAGGGTTGCGGTGTGGAGCATCTCCACCGAAGCCGCCAGCGCTACAATATGTGGGAATAGAGGCGTGTCGCTCTGTTCTGCATACACCTGGGCTGCCAAGAGGGCAAGCGTCGGGCGCAGCCGTTTGCCGCCGCTGCCGATCAGATCGACAAAGGCATGGGCCAGCGGCGCAAAGAGCGACGACTCTACATTCTTCATTTTGGCTTCGACTTGGGCCAGCCCTGCTTGAATGGGCTGTAGCACCTTGCCAATCTCGACCGTTGTTTTTGTGTTCATGGGGCGTACGTCACTGTTGAACTAGGGTCAACGTGCGAGAGTGTCAATCCAAAGAACTGCTGTGCCAACGCTGTGCTCTCCGCAGCCAGTTGTGCTGCGGGTACATCATAGAGCGCCGCTAACTTGTGACAGACAAGCGCCACATAGGCGGGTTCGTTGCGCTGGCCGCGGTGAGGATGCGGTGTCAGATAGGGCGCGTCGGTTTCCAGCATGAGCCGGTCGCGGCGCAACTGCGGAACCAATGCGTGCAGTTGTCTGGCGTTGGTAAAGGTCACAGGCCCGCCCAAACTCAGCACAAAGTTCCAGCCATAGGCCGCTTCCGCCAGCACTGCATCGCCGCTGAACGCATGGAGTACCCCCGCAAAGGGCCGTTGTGCGAGCGGAGAAGCGGCAAACTTGGCGCTTTGCACCCATTCGCTCAAAATCGCCGCCACATCATCATTGGCGCCGCGACTGTGGATGATGACCGGCAGCCCCAACGCCGCGGCCAACTCCAATTGTCGCTCGAAGGCAACCCGCTGGCGAGCAGGCTCTACCTTGTCCCAATAGTAATCAAGCCCAATTTCGCCATAGGCCACGACCTTATTTGGGATTTCATTTTTGGCTCCACTTTGAGCAGAGAGCGCCAGGTCACGCAATTCTGTCTCGGTGGCCGCGTCAAAGTCGCCGCTGCTGTTGGGGTGGATGCCCACGGCGGCATAGAGATCGTGATGCGCTTGCGCCAGGGCGATGGCCTGGCGGCAGTGGTGCAGGTCAATGCCAGGGATGACGATAGCCGATACACCCGCGGCGCGCGCGCGCGCGATCACGGCGAGGCGATCGTCGTCAAATTGAGAGGTATCTAGGTGACAGTGGCTATCCACCAGCCACAAAGGGCTTTCCAGGAGTGACATTCCTCGCTAATCAGTCCCCGGCAAACGCAGTAAATCGGGCCATTTTTGATTGTTCATTTTATCACAGACTAGATTCGGTACAAAGTAGGTCGGATTGCAGAGTCTACAGCCCGGCCAATTTTTGCCCATCGGCAAGAATGGCCTGGACAGCCGCCTTGTCGGTGCTTTCGGTATAGACACGGATCAGAGGCTCTGTGCCGGAAAAACGCACCAGCAGCCAACCGCCATCGTCCATGACAAATTTATAGCCATCGACCGTTACCTTCTCCACAACCTTGTGCCCGCCCAACGTGATGCCATCCTCGGCACGCAGCGCATCGAGCTTGGCTTTGGCTGTGGCCTTCATCTGGTTGTCCGTCAGACGGGTGTCAATGCGATCATAGAAATGTTCGCCCACTTTGGCAAAGAGCAGGTCGAGCAATTGGGTCGGCTTTTTGCCTGTCCGCACCATAAAGTCTAGCAAGTAGAGGTTGGCGAGGATGCCGTCGCGCTCCGGCACATGGTTTTGGAACGCATAGCCGCCACTCTCCTCGCCACCGATCATGGCGTTGTGTTCAAGCATGGCAGGGGCCACATACTTAAAGCCAACGCCGGTGTTGACCACGGGCACACCATAGAGCTTGCCCAACTTGTCGAGCATCGAGGTGGTGCTGATGGTCTTGACAATTGGCCCGCGCCAGCCGCGCACCTCCAGCATATAATAGGCCAGCAGCCCAAAGACACGCAGTTGGTCAATAAACTCGCCATGCTCATCGCCAAAACCACAGCGGTCGGCGTCGCCATCCATGATACAGACACAATCTGCGCCCAAACGCTTGCCCACTGCCAACCCGGCATCGACATTGGGCGGAATCGGTTCGGGGCGCTGCATCTCCGGGTAAATCGGGTTGCGTTCGGCGTGGACTTCGATGATCTCGGTCTTGCTGCCCCCTAGAATTTCTGTGAGCCAGCCCGCGCCATTGCCCCACATGTTGTCTACGACGATCTTCAGCCCCGCATCTTTGATGGGCTGCACATCGATCAGCCCGGCTAAATGGGCGAGATAGGCGGGCTTGGCGTCAAAGATCTCAATCTTGCCTTCCTGAACGGCCTGGCGTAAGGGGATGCGGCGAATGGCGGCTTCATCGCCCGCCGCGGGAATATGTGACTCGATTTGGGCTAACCCCTCTGGGTCCACTGCGCCCCCATTTTCATCACGCACCTTAAAGCCGCAATCCTCCGGCGGGTTATGGCTGGCAGTGATGTTGGCTGCGCCCAACGCGCCTTTGTTTTTGGCGCTAAAGGAGATGACCGGTGTCGGGGTGGCTGTATGCGTTAAATAGACATGCAGCCCATTGCCTGCCAGCACTTCGGCGGCAGTGGCGGCAAAGTGTTCCGCCGAAAAGCGTTTGTCATAGCCGACCACGACGCTAGTTTGTCGGTCGGTTTGTTGGCCGTTTTGTTTGCCACTGCCCTGGTCGCTGTTGATAAGAAAGGTTGCGAAGGCTTGCGCGGCGCGGCGTACATTGGCATAGGTGTAATCGTCGGCAATGCGTCCACGCCAGCCGTCCGTACCAAACTTAATATCGCTCATGCAGTTCTCCCCTTGATGCTTGATGACCTCTGCGACAGCCCATTGTTGCAGCTATTATAGTGCATCAGGAAATATATTGAGAAGATGGTGAGTGTTAGAGCAGGGTAGCGAACATACCTGGAGATAATCAGGGCAAAAAGCCAGTGGGGCGAGGTTCACCTCGCCCCACTGGGAATCTATACGGCAAATGAGATTCTGACCGCTCAGGGGAGCGGGGAAGATGTGCTCTCAATCGACGGCAGGAAGAAGTCAAAGTTGAAATCTGAGTTTCCTGCCGGACATTGGGCGACATTTGGATTGGGGTCGCAGGCGTTGAGCGGGTCAGAGGGGGGATTGCCGTTGACCTCATCGCCATCGTTGATACCGTCGTTGTCGCTGTCGGGGTCGGTTGGGATAGTGCCGATCTCCTCCTCTTCCGCATTGGTCAGCCCGTCGCTGTCCTGATCGCAGACTGCGGCATTGGGGTTGGGAACGCAGGGATCCGCGGGATCTTCGTCGCTATCATCCGGGACCTTATCACCGTCCATATCGAGGGCATTGGGATCGCAGGACGTGGCATTCGGATTGGGATCGCAAGGATCAAGAGGATCACTGCTATGAGTGACCTCATTGCCATCTTTGATCTCGTCGCCGTCGGTGTCGGGGTTATCGGGATCGGTGTCGTAAAGACCTTCTTCAGCGTTCGTAAGGCCATCCCCATCACGATCACAGACGCCTACCGTATTATCCGGCACGCAGGGGTCATTATCGTCTGGATCGTCACTGCCGCTGTAGCCATCACCGTCGCTGTCAGAAGTGCCGGTGATGACGGTACGGTCCAAGTCCTGGCTGTTGGAGCCGCCGTTGTTGCCTGTCGTATTGCCTGAAACACGGTTAAAGACAACACCTGGAGCATCAGCAGCGATATTGACGGTCAGCAGCAGCGGGGGCAGCGTTCCTCCTGGCCCAACCGGCGTGCTGTTTGCAAAAACCGTTGAGCTTCCCTGGCGTGTCCAGCCTGCACCCGTATGGCTGTTGTAACTCAACCCGTTGGGCAGCGTATCGGTCACGATCACCGCGAATTGGGTGGTATAAGTGCCCGTGTTCGTCACCTGGATCGTATATTGGCCTGTGCCACCTGCGGCAAAATCACCTGCATGGCTCTTGCTGACCTGTAGCGCAGGGCAGGCTTGGGTAATGCCCAACACGGTGACATCCATTTCACCCAAGCCAATGCCCAAACCTTTGAGCAGGGGGTCGGTAATGTCCGTCAAGACCAGATCGAATGTGGGTTCGAGCAGGTCGGGAAGAAGCGTCTCTGTCACAAGGTTAAGGATTGGCCCGGTTAGGTTGGAAAGGTTAAGCCCCAGAGTCGTCAGCAGAGGGCCAAGCAGGGGCACATCGCCGAGCAAGTCATCGAGCGTGTCCGTCAGCGTGGTATCGATCTCCAGATTAGCAATCAACTGCGTGGTGTATGAAGTGACAACGCTTGCACCCGCCGAGGCCGTCTGCGTCTGTGGATAGGGGCCGGTGAAGTTCAATGTCTGCGCTGATGAGCTGCCCTCTGCATAGGTTTTGATGCCGACAGCATCGACCTCCACCACGGCTCCAGGAAAGAGTAGCACCGAGGGCAGGGTAATCGTCATTGACCCCACAACGCCGGGTGTCAGGTTTGCCGGAGTGACCGGCGCGCTGCTGAAAAAGAGTGCATCGGCAATCGTACCCACATAGATGTCTGTCACACCGGGCGTTGCCTGGATGGTGACTGCCTGCACGATGGCGTTAATGGTCTGGATCAGGCCAGAGCCGCGTGCAACATCAAGATAGACATCTAGATCACTGAGTTGAAGGCCGACATCTACGCCCCCGGCGGCAAGCAAGCCTGGCAGGTTGCCCGCCGTATTGAGATTGACCAATTCGATTCCCAACTTCACACGTACGCCCGCCGAGTAGAAGGTGCTGCCGGTGGGGCCACAGACCAGAGTAGGGGCTTCTATGACCTGTGCCTGGATCATTACGTCGCCGACGCCATCAAGACCTAGCGCCGAACCGCCAATCGTGATCGGGGTGGGTGTGGCCGCGACGTTTTGCGAGTTGAAAAGTTGGATTGAGCCAAGTACCAGGTCAAGCGCGTTGAGGTTCACGTCTGTAAATTCCCCTGCGCCGCTCTCAACTTGCAGCAGATCGCCGAGGACGATTTTTTCATTGGCGTTGGGGAGCGCTGTGACTTCAGCCAGCAGTTGATCGATTGCCGGTAGCTCTGAGAAGTCATCCATGCTATTGAGCGCGGTGAGCAGTTCGCCGAGTGTGACCGGATCGGTGAGGAGTGCGCCGGGTGTGCCTGCCCCCAATGCGCTTTGGAGTTCGTCTAGTGTGATGTTTCCGTTTGCCAGCCCTTGCCAGTCGGCAAGCGTGATCTCTAGTTCCGAGCCGAGCAGACTGCCGAAAAGACCGTTGAGTAACTCGCTCTCTCCACTATCTGCGCCTGTTAGGCGTGTGCCACCAGAGAGACACGCGCCCGCTGCACAACCGGGATTGGCCTGCGCCGAGACTTGTTCGAGGCTTACGATGCTAAAGAGCAGCGTCAGTATGAGGAGGAGACTCAACCGGCGCAGCCTGGAGATGCTGAAGGTGCGCGCCTGTGGGGATGACAAAGGGGGGCAGAAGATGCCGCTTTGTGTCGCGGGTACCATGGTTTACCTCCGAATGGGCCATGCAATGAATCAATGCCCTGGTATTGGGATGGTCAAGAGAATCACTATCCCTCTAGCCTGTTTCGATAGCCCAGCAACTCTGTGATGTGATACTGTAATTTACTGGAATGTCAGCATTATGACAGGTGGGTAAGGGGCATACATGCACGATTTGACCTATGAGGCTGTGCGGCATTCATCGCGCGGAGGAGGATGTACGACATTTGTCGTATGGATATGTTGTACAGATATGCAGCATTAACCCTCCCGGAAGCTCGGAAGCTTCCGGGAGGGTGTTTATCACGGTTTGCTTACCAGCTAGCAATGAGGGAGGCAGCCGCGTGATAGGGGTCGGTGTCACGGCGGCGTATCGCTTCGACCAGATCACTAAGTCCATCGGTAGGCATGCGCGCCACAATGCGCCGTGTCAGTTCAGCGCGCAGGATGCTTTCCAACGTGTGCGCCGCGCGCAATCGTTCGCGCACAGCCCATTCGCCGGAACTCAGCAGCCATTGGCGATGCCTATCCATCTGTGCGACCAACTCGGCAACCCCTTCGTCTTCGCTGGCAATGGTCTTGAGCACCTTGACACGCCAGGCTTGTTCTTCGTGGGTGCGGGATGGAGAGTTGACCTGAAGCAGTTGGCCGTGGTGGCGCACCTGGCGGCTGCCTCCTGGCTCAAGCGCCAGCATCATCTCCAACGCCTGCACCGTTTTATCAACACCGGGACGATCTGCCTTGTTCACCACAAGGATATCGGCGATCTCCAGGATGCCCGCTTTGATTGCCTGAATCTCATCGCCCAGCCCAGGCGCTTCCACCACCAGGGTTGTGTGCGCCATCGTCGCAATTTCAACTTCGGCTTGACCGACGCCCACAGTCTCGACCAAAATGCGGTCAAAGCCCGCTGCATCCAAGATCGTCACGACATCGCCCGTTGTTTTGCTCAACCCACCCAAACTGCCGCGTGTCGCCATGCTGCGGATAAAAACGCCCGCATCGCCACTCAGGGCGCGCATCCGTACCCGATCACCCAGGATCGCACCCCCCGTGAAGGGGCTGGTCGGGTCGATGGCGACGATGGCAACGCTTTGGTTGGCGGCGCGCAGATGCTGGGCGAGCGCCGTTACCAGGGTAGATTTGCCTGTGCCGGGTGCGCCGGTGATGCCGATGATCTGTGCATGGCCCGTGGCAGGATAGAGCGCGGCCAAAAGCTCCGGCGCGCGTGGGTCTTCTCTTTCCGCCAGGGTGATGGCGCGCGCCAACTGGAGCCGATCGCCTTGCCGCACGCCTTCGGCCAAACGCGCGCCGTCTTTGTCTCGCACAGAAGCACTTTGTCTAGGCATGGCTTTTGCTCTGCGCGACGGCTTCGCGGATAAAATCGGCAATCGACTCAGTGGTCGCGCCCGGCCCAAAGACCGCGCCAATGCCCGCCGCTTGCAGCAGCGGTAAGTCAGCTTCGGGCACAATCCCGCCCACAACCACAACCACATGCTCTTGCCCCTGGCCGCGCAGCAGTTCCACGATCTTGGGGCAGAGTGTCATATGCGCGCCGCTGAGGATGCTCAAGCCGACCACGTCTACATCTTCTTGCAGGGCCGCTTCAGCGATCATTTGTGGTGTTTGCCGGATCCCTGTATAGATGACCTCGAATCCTGCATCGCGCAGGGCGCGGGCCACCACTTTGGCCCCCCGATCATGACCGTCAAGACCCGGCTTGGCGACGAGGACACGGATTTTTTCAGCTTGCATCACTTGGTTTACTCCAGTTTTTCAAATTGACTCGCTCACGTTACCCAGGCACTTCATTCTGTTATTACATGCTGTTATTTTGCCGTGTAGTGTACGCCAAGATTCCCTCTATGACCGAATTATTGGTACACAGATGGCAAGTGGTTTTGACAGGGGCATTGGCGCACCGTATACTGCGCTTTACGGCTGTGCAAAAAAAAGTGCCGGATTGACCCAGTTTTGGGAGCAAGAACAGTAAAGACGAGGAAAACCCATGAATCTCTTTGACGACATTGCCCAAAGTTCGGGCAGACGTGGCGGGCTTATCTTCCACGGCATCGCTCTTTCCCCTATCTCGCCCTATATGACCACCTCGGTTCTTTACTCCTGTTGTACCTCGAATTGTTGTACCCCTTGTTGTACCTCTTGTTATAACGTCCGCTAACTGTTTTACGTTCTCAACCCGAACCAAATTGTCGTGTGTTGAGCGACGGGGACAGTGCAGAACGCTGATCCCCGTAAATCGATTTAGCTTTGCGTGACGTTCGCCATTAAAATAGGGTCGCCGCTAGCACAGGAATCCGTAGAAGTAGATACCTGTTCCGCTCTAGCGATAAATCCCTACTGTTCACTCTGATTCAGTATAATCTGATGCAATTCGATGTAATTCGATGCAAGAAGTAAATGCTTACTGCTTTGCCCTATCAAAGCATGTACTGTCAGTTAGGCTTGTCATACCTGTTGTAACACCTGCAAGGAGAGCAACCATGCACTTTCGACTTACCGCGAAGAAGTCACTCATAGGCAGCCTGCTATTGCTGATTGTTCTAGTGGCAGCAGCTTGCGCTGCACCTTCTGCCCCGGCTGCGCCCGCTGCCGAAGGGGGCGCTGAAGCTGCCGCGACTGGCCCCAAGACGGGCGGCACACTCAATTTGTCCTTTGGCGATGATTTTGTCACCTTTCATCCCTATTTTGATGTAACCAATAGCGAGTTCAAACCTATCTTCTATGAAGCCCCCATCCGTATCAGCGATGACGGCGACTTTGAGCCGTGGCTGGCGGAGTCTTGGGAAGCGGCCGACGATGGTCTGTCGATCACGCTGCATCTGCGCGAAGGGATTATGTTCCACAATGGCCGCGAGATGACCGCAGATGATGTCGTCTGGTCTGTGGATCATGCGCGCAACGCCGAATTTGGGCATCACCTGAGCGATCGCTTCCAGACCGCAACGGGCGCTGAAAAGCTCGATGAGCGCACCGTACGTATCAATTACAGCGAACGCACTGCCTCGCAGCTCGACGGGATTGCCCGCCTCTACATCTTCCCGCAAGAAGCATTGGAGACTATCGAGACTGTGCCGGTGGGGACAGGCCCCTTCAAGTTCACCGAGTGGATCCCCGGCGACACCTTAACCGCGGAGCGCTTTGAGGATTACTGGCGTGAAGGCTTCCCCTTGCTGGATAAGGTGGTGGTAAAGGCCATCCCCGACGCCCAATCGCGCTTGGTCAATCTGCGCTCGAATTCGATTGATATGCTGCTGAATGTGCCATTGGTTGAAATGGCTGCTTTGGGGGCTGAAGAAGGGCTTGTCGTGGGGAAAGAGCCCCCAGGATTTGCCTTCTATGCCTTTATTATGAACATCAACGCGCCTCCCTTTGACAATGTGCTGGTGCGCCAGGCATTCAACTATGCGATTGACCGCCAAGAGATCGCCAACACGGCTTTTCACGGTCAGGCCGACCCGCTGCTTGTGCCTTATCCTCAAACTTCATGGGCCTATGCCGAAGATCTGACAGACTATTACACCTATGATCCAGAGAAGGCTAAGGAGCTTTTGGCCGAAGCCGGTTATCCCGATGGCTTCTCTGTGAAGATGTTGATTCGCGGCACAAACGATCCCCATTTGGATCAAGCCCAGGTCTATCAGCAGCAGCTCGCTGCCATTGGTGTGCAGGTGGAGTTGGTGCCGACAGAGCTGCCCCAATATTGGCCGCAGTTGTTCGCCAGCGAGTTCCAGATCGTTTCGCACGCCACAGGCGATGCTTCGGTCGATCCCAGCGGTCTTTTTGAGGCGGCTGCCTGCTGCCGCCCCTTCCGCAGCTTCTTCGGTGTGCAATACACCCAGGAGGAACTGCAAAAGCCTGAGGATCAGCGGCAGGAGCGGACGGATGAGTGGTATGTCGAATATCGAGGTGTGATCGACCAGGCGCGTGAGGAAACCGACCGCGAAGTACGCAAGGGTCTCTATCATCGCGCGCTGGAAATTCTGCTGGAGCAAGGTTGGACGATTCCCACGGTGTGGAACCAATCGACCTTTGCCCACTGGGATTATGTGCAAGATGTCCGAACGGATCTCGATGGCGCACTTTGGCTTGGCGAAACCTGGCTGAACCGGTAGTCCGTTCTACGCAGTTGGATTATCACCTTCCTGAGAAAACCCTCCCGGAAGCTCAGAAGCTTCCGGGAGGGTATATGGCAAAATGAGGGTGCAGGACAAGTAAACGTGTACACGCTCGGTACGTGTACAGAGGAGTGAGCGATCCGTGGGACGTTATGCGCTACAGCGGCTTTGGCAGATGGTTCCTGTCCTCTTTATCATCTCGATTGCCGTTTTCTCGATCATCCACTTCATTCCCGGCAATCCGGCACAGATTATTGCCGGGCCAAATGCCACGCCGGAGCAGTTGGCTGCCCTGGAAGCGCGTTTGGGGTTGGATCGCCCGGTGTGGATACAATACCTCGTTTGGCTGCAAAATGTCTTTACAGGCGATCTAGGCGTCTCTTACATTAATAAATATCCTGTGCGCGATATGATTAGCCAGCGTATTCCCGCCACCATTGAGCTGGCAATCGCCTCCATCCTGATTGGTGTGCTCATCGCCTTTCCCCTGGGCATTGGCGCGGCTTTGCGGCCTGGCTCATTCTTGGATCTGGCAGTGACAACCTTTTCCGCGTTGACCTTTGCCCTGCCAAGTTTCTTTCTGTTGGTCCTGCTGATCCTGCTCTTTAGCCAGGAATGGCGCTTATTACCGCCATCAGGACGACCGGATCTATTTGAACAACCTGGTTTATATCTGAAATCGATTATTCTGCCTGCCTTTACATTGGGCATTGGTGTGGCAACCAATTTAGCACGCTATTTGCGTTCTTCCTTGTTAGAAGTGCTAGACCAAGATTATGTACGTACTGCGCGCGCCAAAGGGCTGCGGGGGCGTCTTGTGCTGCTGCGCCATGCGCTGCCCAATGCGCTGATTCCGGTTGTCACCATTTTGGGGCTACAATTGGGCGACCTGCTCAGCGGCGCGATCATTATCGAGAGCATTTATGCGTGGCCGGGTGTGGGGCGCTTGACCATCCAGGCGATTGAATGGCGCGATTATGCGCTGTTGCAGGCCAATGTGCTGTTCATTGTCGTAGCCTTCTTGCTGGTCAATCTGCTGACCGATTTGGCCTATGGTTGGCTTGACCCGCGTATCCGTTTTGACAAGTCTCGAACATGAGTAACACCGACAACCTGCAAATGTCCGCTGCCAAACTCAGCCTGCGCCAAACCCAAGATACACAGGACTCTGTCCCTGCCCATGAGCAGCAGAGCCTGACCTCGGCGGCGTGGCACGCTTTTCTGCGTCACCGATCCGGCATGATCGGGCTGCTGATTGTCCTGGTGATGCTGGCGCTTTCGCTTGCTGCCCCGCTGCTTGCGCCCCACGATCCGTTGGCGATGACCACGGCTGACCGTTTCGCGCCCCCCTCGGCCACCTATCCGATGGGAGCTGATGAATTTGGGCGCGATATCTTTAGCCGCCTGCTCTACGGCGGGCGCGTGGCCTTTAATGTCGGTTCGATTTCGATCTTTTTGGCAACCGTCATCGGGGTCACGTTGGGCGCAATCGCGGGCTATGTCCAGGGCTGGTTTGATGCGGTGATCATGCGTCTCATGGATGCGATCCTGGCCTTCCCCGCGATCCTGTTGGCGATTGTGATTCTCGCTGTGCTGGGGCCAGGGATTCTCAATGCCATGTTGGCCGTGGCAATCGTCAATATCCCGGCCTTTGCGCGCTTGGCGCGTGCCAATGTCTTGGTGGAAAAGCACAAAGATTATGTGGATGCTGCGCGCGCCGTGGGCGCGCCTTTGCCGCGCATCATCTTTCGTACCATTTTGCCCAACATCTTGGCAACGATCATCGTGCGGATTTCGGTTGCCTTTGCTGGAGCCGTCCTGTTGGAATCTTCACTGAGCTTTTTGGGGCTAGGTGTGCCGTTGCCTGCACCCTCCTGGGGTTCCATGTTGAGCATTGGGCGCGTCTATATGAGCTATGCTCCCTGGTATTCGATTGCGCCGGGGCTGGCAATTATGATGTTGGTATTAGGTGTCTATCTCTTGGGCGACGGGCTGCGCGATGTACTTGACCCGCGCCGTCAGAAGTCAATTTAATCGTAGTTTTGGAAAGGACATACAGGAAATGGCAGAAACGATGAATCATTGGGAGCGTATCCAGGCGGCTCTGAAAGGGTCAGATGTTGATCGCACACCCGTCAGCCTATGGCGACATTTCCCTGGTGATGATACAACCGCGGCAGGGCTGGCAAAGGCGATGGTCGATTGGCAGCGCAAGTATGATTTTGATTTTGTAAAGTATATGCCCACCGGTATGTATGGCGTCCATGATTGGGGCGCGCAGACGGAATATGGGCCAGGCTTTGGGGGCAGCCGTGTGTTGGTCAAGCCAGGGGTAAGCGACCCCAACCAGTGGGCCAAGCTGCCCAAGCTCGATATCACGCAGGGTGCATATGGGCAGGAGCTTGAGTCGATTCGCCTGGCCGCGGGCGAACTCAAGGGCACAGTGCCGATCTTCCAGACCGTCTTTAGCCCCAGCACCACGGCGATTAAACTGCGCGGCCCGCAGGCCGTTGAGGATATGCGCCAGAACCCAGAGCTCATCAAGGCCGGGTTGGAGATCATTACCGAAGTCACCATCGCTTTTGCATTGGCGGTTGTGCGCGCCGGAGCCGACGGCGTTTTCTTCGCCACGCAAGGCGCAAGCCGCCAGGTGATGACCGAGGATGAGTACAAGGAGTTTGGCGTACCCTATGATGTGCGTATCCTGGAGGCTGTGCGCAACGAGGGCAAGTTGAATCTGATCCATGTCCACGGCGAGGATGTCTACTGGGACCTTGCCGCAAGCTATCCGGTGGATATGATTAACTGGCATGACCGCACAACCTTCCCCAACCTGACACAGGCCAAAGAACGCTTCAAGGGTGTGTTGGTCGGCGGCATTGAGCGCACCGAGATGGCCGAGGGAACCCCCGACCAGGTTCGGGCGCAGGCGCGCGACGCCGTTGAGCAGACAGGTGGACGCCGCATCGTCGTCGCGCCTAGTTGCGTCATCCCGACCAACTCGACCGATGAAAATATCCGCGCCGTCATCGATGCCGTCAAAGCCGCGCCTGTCGCCAAGTAGAAAGCGCAGTGAATGATTTCTCAGGAACCGTCAAAGCGGTTGGTTTGGACGGTTCCTGAGAAGTTGAAACCGAATCATGACAAAACCTATCTATCCCTTGACCGAACGGCAGGAACGCTTTGTGGCGTTGGCCCAGGCGTTAGCTGCCAACTTCAGCGCCCGCGCCGCCGAACATGACCGGACGGGCAGCTTTCCTTTTGCCAATTATGCCGATATACGCGCAAGCAAAGTGCCTGCCTGGGTCATTCCCACGGAGTATGGCGGCTGGGGGGCGACGCTGCTGGAGTCGGTGCTGGTTGCCGAGAATCTAGCGATGGGCGATGGCAGTACAGCCCTGTCGACCGTGATGCATCTGCAGACGATGGGCGGCGCTGCGGAGTCGCGTGCCTGGCCCGAAGCTCTTTTTGTCCAACTCTGCCGCGCCGCGGTGGAGCAGGATGCGCTGGTTAACTATATTGCCAGTGAACCGCAGTTGGGCAGCCCCAGCCGCGGCGGCAAACCCGCGACGACAGCTACAGCGGTGGCCGCGCAAGGGGGTCGCCCCGCAGGCTATCTCCTCAACGGGCGCAAGAATTTTGCCAGCATGGTTCCCACGCTCGATTTTATGATTGTCTCTGCCACCTTGCAGGAAGGTGATCAGCCGGTTGCCAATTTTGTGCTTACACCCGGCCCCGGCATAGAGATTATTGAGACCTGGGACTCGCTGGGGATGCGCTCTACGGGGAGCCATGACCTGGTTTTGAACGATGTTTTTGTCCCCACCAGCCAAATGATCCCGCCCGGCATCCCCAATCCGACGACCAAGCCAAAGGTCAACGCCTGGTTCACGCTCAACGTGAGCGCGGTCTATGTCGGGGTGGCAGCCGCCGCGTTGCAGTGTGCGGCGTGCTATGCCCAAGAGCGGATTCCGACCGCTTTGGGCAAGCCGATTGCCCAGTTGGAAAGCATCCAGCGCCACTTGGGACAAGCCGAACTGCTGCTCCATCAAGCGCGTGTCCAGCTTTACCACGCCGCCGAACTATGGGAACGCTATCCCGACCGGCGCTTAGACCTGGGCGAATCGATCATCGTGGCAAAATATACCGCAACCAACAACGCCATCGCCGCGGTCGATCATGCGATGCGTGTGGCAGGTGGGGCGAGCATGACCAAGACCTTGCCGCTCGAACGCTATTACCGGGATGTGCGCGGCGGTCTCAGCCACCCGATGAACGACGATCAGGTTTTTACCACGTTGGGCCAACTCACCATCGCACGCAACACAGTGGAGTAACTGGAACAGACGGTCATGCCTCCTTCCCCCTCGCCCACTTCCCCCTCGCCCACTTCTCCTGCGCCCACTTCTCCTGCGCCCACTACATCGCCTGCAAAGTCCTCATCCCGCTCGCCGGCGCGGGTGCGTTGGCATTGGAATTCGGCTTTGGCGGGCGCGCTGATCAGCGCCATTTTGTTGGGCGGTATCACCTTTTTATGGCGCATGCCCAAGCCCCCGCCGGTTGCCATCCACGCGCCGCCCGCGGCGGTTGCTCCCACGGCAGAACCGACCCCCACGCCCGCACCGCTGGTGATCTTCATCTCCGGCGCGGTGCAGGCTCCGGGGGTCTACCCACTGCCCGAAGGCAGCCGTGTCGTCGATGCGGTAGAACACGCCGGAGGTTTTGCGCCCGATGCCAACGTCAACGCCATTAACCAGGCGGCGCTCCTGCGTGATGGCGACCAGATCTATGTGCCGACGCTGACGGAGCAGCCCAGTGCGCCGCCCCCCGGTCTCTCCAATGCGGCCCCAGCCGCAGGAAGCGCGGGCGGGCTGATCAACATCAACAGTGCGACGCTTGCCGAACTCGACCAACTCCCCGGCATCGGCCCCAGCCGCGCCCAGGATATTATCGACAACCGGCCCTATGCCAGTGTCGATGAATTGAGCCGCGTCCCCGGCATTGGCCCGGCTACTCTTGAGGAATTACGTCCTTACGTGGTGGTGCAGTAAATCTCCTCGACTAGAAGGTCTCATGCGCTGTTGCCTCAGTCGTGGCAGGGGCGGCATCACCTGACCCCTCTGTTGGCAATGCGGGGATGACAGTCAGCCGAAGCATCTGCTCTGCGCGCAGCACCCGCAGGCGCAGCGGAACGCCGTAGCTGAGCAGGGTTCTGATCTCTGCTCTGTCCGTAAATGGAACTGTTCCGCTGCCACCTGCCGCTTGTGCGGAGAGCATATCTGCGGTTTCGGTGACAACCTCGCCTTCGATGATGGGCGCAGCGCCATCGTCAACGGCGACGATCCCCTGCGAGCCTCCCAATTCTTCCGGCCTCTCGGACAAAATCCACGTCAGGCTGACAAGTTGATCGCCAACCTGTACTCCTGCCCTTTCCGCCGCGCTCGCGGGCGTGACTTCCACAACGCGCAGATCCGCATCGACAGACAGACCCAGCACATATTCAGACGAACTTCCGGCAGCAATGCCCCTGTAGCGCGGAGCCGCTGCACAGCCGGTGATTCCCAACAATAAGAGGCTGATGATGAGGGTTCTGGCAAACATATATCTCTCCCTAGAGGGCTTAGTTGGATAGAGTAGTTAGACCTACAGAACGATAGTATAGGCAGTTTGAGCCGAAACCCGCAACTCAACAGGGAACAACGTAGGTCACGGCTCCGGCGTGACATCACACGTCCACACCTCTTGCCCGGCCAGAGGCCGAACCTACTGCCCCACCCATCCCAAAAAAATGGGTTGACAATCGCCGACTATCGATCTAAGATGGAGGTAGGAAAAAGGATGCAGGCGCTAGCCGAAACGAGTTAGCAAACGGGTATACCCGAGGTGGCTGCCCCTGGCAGCATCGTGACACAAGATTGTCATCAAAGTGGGGTACCGAAACGACGTTGAGGAGTCTGATTCGCCTGTGTACCTAGCTCCCCACGGGCGTGGCTCGTGGCAAGGTAATGCATATGCATATTCAGCAGGATGAAGAAACAGCATCTCGGAGGTGCACATGGAATTAGTCGAGGTCTACAGTTGAATACATGCTAACCGCCCTGGGTAACATTCGTTAGCCAGGGCTATTTTTATTGGCGCGTTTTATTGGCGCGCTATTCGCCTGTGTAAACGATCTTGTAGATCACCCCTGTCGCATAGTCGCCCACCATCAAATTGCCGTCCGGCGTGGTGACGAGGGGCAGCGGGCGGTCAAGACCTTCGATAAAGGGTGACGGTTCGCCGCGATAGGTTAACTCGCCATTGTGGAGGGTCACGCTGTGCAGGGTGATGCGCTCGACAATGTGACCGACGGGGACGGGGTTAAAGACCTCGCCAAAGAGTGAGACATAGAGAGTGCGATACGCTGCGGGCCAGTCGGGATGGTCGATATAGGCCAAGCCGTTGGCGCTGGCGTGCGCTGTTGCTGGATAGACCGGCCCGCTGTAGGGAGCGCCTTCCGCTGCATCATCCGCAACCGGCCCAAATTGGTCGGGGAAGCCGTAATGATGGCCCCAGCGGATATGGTTAACTTCGTCGGGCGCGTCATTAAAGTCGGGGCCATTCTCGCTGGCGAAAAGCTGCCAGGCGCGCGCCCCACCCGCTTCCTCAAAATTCAACGGCAACTCTGCCCAAAGCACATCATAGGCGTTGCGATTGCCCTGGCTGACAACCTCCAGGTCGCTAATACTCTGCCCTGTGCGCGGGAAGCGCAGAATGGTGGCGTTGATCGCGTCGCCCACCTCCAGGTCATCCGTAGAGCCCAGGCCAAAATAGATCCAGGTGTCACCTGGCTCGCCGCTAAAGGGATCGGGATCAGGATTCCAGGTCAGACCATTATTCTGGTGGCGGCCCCAGGCCATCCCCTCCACGCGCACGCTGCGGCTGTCGGTGACGCCATTGCCATCGCTGTCCAGCGTATGGATCAACTTGCCGCGACCCCCCACCCACACGCCCCCATCGGCAGGGTCATAGAGCAGCCCGACGACCTCATCAAAGCCGGTGGCATAGAGCGTGCGCTCGTCATAGGAGCCGTCGCCACTGGTGTCCCGATAGCGCCAAATGCGCCCGTTTTGCAGGCTGACGAGCATCTCCCCCGCATCCGTAAAGTCGATCTGGGTCAGTTGAGGGACATTCTGCGCTACTGGTGTTGCTGCAAAGCCAGGGGGCATTGTGAGCGCCGCGGCCAAAGCAACGGCTTCTTCACCCACCACAACCGGCTCACGCCAGACGGAATCGATCCGCAAACTCTCCAGCGCCAACGTTCCCTGCATACTCGCCCATTCAAAGACAATCTCCACGCCGCTGACGGTGGCAAAGTCCACCATGTTGCCCTCTGCGTCGCGCACTTCGCGCAGCGGAACATGAAGCGTGCGCGTCCCTTCGCCCATGCCAAATGTGCTGAACGGCACGCCCAGGCGTTGACCGTCGCTGGTCACAAGATAGAAGTTGGGCGCAAGCTTGCCGCGGCTGGTGAGGCGCAAGGAAACGGTTTCATCGCCTGTCAATGGCATTGCATTTGTCCACTGCAAACGCCAACGGGCAAAGGTAGCCGCGCTGATCTCGACCTCGAGACGGGGTGCGCTCTCCACGTTCGTACAGATAAAGATCGCCTCTGGCGGCGCGTCACAGGCGCTTTGGACATGGGCCGCGCCCAGCAATTCCCGATCTGCCAACGGGCGCAGAGCCGGTTCCGGTGGGGCAAGGGTGGGAACGAGAGTCGGTGTCGGCGCGGGGGGGACGGAGGGGGCAGGGGACATAAGGGCGCTACAGGCGGTTAGGCCGATTAGGGTGGCACAGAGTAGACTAAGCAGGATGGATTTCATTCATTGACCTCAGCTAGTTGGCTTGCTGTGGAGTGTGGCACAGGTGGGCATAGCGCGCAAATTGACAACGATCATTGTCACTCTGCTCACGTAGTGGTGCCCAGGGGGCTCCCAAGCCCAACGTAGCGAAGAGTCTCCTGGTGTGTAGATCATTCGTGCGTATCGCGATTCAGCAATGGGGCGTCATAGCTCAGTAAGCGCACAACGTGGCGCAGCCCTCTCAACGCGGAAACAAGGTGATAAAGAACTGATGGACGAAATGGACAAAGCCTATGCGTGGCCCTATGTGTTAAAGCCCCGCTGGGTGCATGACCTTTTGCTGCTGTGGCGGCGCAAGCAGCCCTATGACCTCTACATTGACCAGGTGACAGATTATAGCGTGGCGGAGATGCGTGATGAAAGCCTGCGCCGCTGCTGCGTGGCGTGGATGGCGAATCATTTTGCGCCCAGCCGTTCGGCCTCTACATTGGCGCAAAATGTCTGGGCCAGTTATAGCAACCACTTTCGGGCCAATGATCTGGCGCCTGCCTATCTTGCCTATTTGGCGCTGCGTGAACCTTTGGCGCGGCAGACAATCGAGGCACTAGACGGACACTTCTCGCCGGGGATGTCGATTCGACGCGCGCTCTTGAGCAACGTGAACGCCGCTCCCGGCGCCATCGAATCGCTCTTGCGTACGCTTCAGCATTGGGGCGTCTTGGCGGATAATCCGCGGCAAGGGGGCTATGTTGGGGACAGCCGTCTTTGTGTCGCGCCTGCAATTTTTCCCCTGCTGGTCTGGTCCTGGTGGCTGGATGCGCGCCAGCCCAGCATCGCGTTGGAAGAATTCCGCCAGATGCCTTTATGGACGTGGCTGGAGACAGGGGACTTTGCACAGGCATGGCAGTGCTATGCAGGGCGTCTGTGGACGCTTGATGCAGAGGGCGGCGTGCCAACGGTCTACTTCCTTCCGGCAGATCCCGCAGGCTTTACGCGCGCGCTCCTGAATTTGCTTTCCATCGACGGACGCAGCGGGCGGCAGTTCCCGCGCCGCGGTGACGACGAAGATGCCGGGGCGCGGGGTGTTGCCGCTGCGCCGGTTGCGCTGGGCAGGTAATTCTGCTTGAAAAGTAACCTTTTCGCGCCCAATGGGCTTCGGGGAAGGGGTATGGCGGGCGGCGCGGTCTGCGTGTCACTTTCCTGTCAGAACGATTGCGGGTACAATAGGCGCTGTCGGTAAACGCTGTGCCACTGACGATGCTAGCCGAAAGGGGACCACGGCGGCTCCGATGGCGTTGATTGCTGGGTGGTGAGAGATTTTCTGTGTCCTAATTGCTGATCTTATCCATCGCCGTTGACGGGCAAGCATGCACCCGCTCTTGTGGCTGTTTTGGAATCGAGTCGAACGTAGGCTACGCGCCGGTTGGCGGGTTTTCATTCATCTGATCTGTTATCTTTATGCCCCGCCACTCCTAAACGCGGCTATCGGCGAGCCTATCAGCCTAGCTTTGGCGCGCGCGCTGCCAGAGCTAGCCCCGTTGAGCGACCGGCTGACGCTCTTTGGGCTGCGGCTGGTTGCGGTCTTGCTGAGTACCTGGCTGGTGGTGCGTTTTATTGACCACCGTCCCTGGAGCGAGATCGGTTTGCAGTTTGATCGCTCTTGGTGGGTTGATCTGCTTTTCGGCCTCTTTCTGGGCGCGCTGTTGATGACTTTTGTCTTTGTGGTCGAGTATTCTGCGGGCTGGGTCGAGATACGCGATATCTTTGTGGTGGATCTTAATGCTACGCCCTTCGTCGTGGCCTTGATTGGCCCGGTGGTTGTCTCGCTGGTCATCAGCATTATTGAGGAACTTCTGGCGCGCGGCTATCAACTGCGTAATTTGGCCGAGGGGCTGAATTTGCCGAACGTTCGCCCGGTGGTCGCGGTGGTCGCAAGCTGGGCAATCTCCTCCTCGCTCTTTGGCCTTCTCCATGTCTTTAACCCCAATGCCACCTGGTTGAGTACCCTCTATCTGATGCTGACAGGGGTCTTTTTTGGCCTGGGCTATGTACTGACCGGGCGCTTAGGGCTGCCCATTGGCCTCCACTTTGCCTGGAATTTTTTCCAGGGGAACATCTATGGCTTTCCCGTGAGCGGTAATATCTTTGGCGGCGCAACGGTGATCGAGATTCAGCAGGGAGGGCCGCCGCTTTGGACAGGGGGCGCATTTGGCCCGGAAGCGGGGCTGTTGGGCATCGCCGCGATCTTGCTTGGCTGCCTGCTGACGCTGCTGTGGGTGAAGGCACGCTATCAGAAAGTGGCCTTTTACCTGCCCCTGGCCTGTTATAATCCCCCGAATTCTCCAAGCAGCCCACCCCTCGCAGAAGCTTGAATCACCTATTCACCTTAGCAAATTCACCCGAGCAAATTCACCTTAGCAAAAGGAAAACCCATGTCAACCAAGTTGTGGGGCGGGCGTTTTACAGGCGCAACTGACCCGTTAATGGAACAGTTCCAGGATTCGATTGGCTTTGACAAACGGCTCTGGCGCGCAGACATTCAGGCCAGCCAGGCCTATGCACGCGCCCTGGCGCACATCCGCATTTTGACCGAAACCGAGGCGCAGCAGATCGTTTCCGGCCTGGATGAGGTAGCGGCAGAGTGGGCAGCGGAGACGTTTGTGCTAAAGCCTGGTGACGAAGACATTCACACCGCCAACGAGCGCCGTTTGACCGAACTGATCGGCGCGGTGGCGGGCAAGCTGCACACCGGGCGCAGTCGCAATGACCAGGTCGCAACGGATACGCGTCTTTGGCTGCGCCATGAGATCACACTGCTGCGTGGTTATCTGGCTCAACTGATTGGCATCACGCTTGAGCGCGCCGCCGACGAGATCGATCTGCTGATGCCGGGCTATACCCATCTTCAACCCGCCCAACCTGTGCGCTGGAGCCACTGGCTCTTGAGCCATGCTTCGATGTGGCAGCGCGATATGCAGCGTTTGGACGACCTACAGGCGCGTGTGAACCTCCTGCCGTTGGGGAGTGGGGCGCTGGCGGGCCATGCCTTTGCCATTGATCGCGCGGCGTTGGCTGCGGATTTGGGCTTTGCCGGTGTCACGCCCAACAGCTTGGATGGGGTGAGCGACCGCGATTTTATCGCCGAGTTCTTGTTTTGGGCCAGCCTGACAATGGCGCATCTCAGCCGCTTGGGTGAGGATTTGGTCATCTACAGCAGCCGGGAATTTGGCTTTGTCACAATTGCCGACGCCTACAGTACGGGCAGCAGCCTGATGCCGCAGAAGAAGAACCCGGATGCGCTGGAGTTGCTGCGCGGCAAGGTGGGACGGGTGACGGGGGACTTGATCGGCCTGTTGATGACGCTCAAAGGGCTGCCCAGCACCTATAACAAGGACCTGCAAGAGGACAAAGAGCCGCTCTTTGACGCGGTCGATACCCTGAGCGGGTCGCTGCAGATTGCCTGCGGCGTGATCTCGACCCTGACGCCCAACGCGCTGCGCCTGCGCGCTGCATTGGCAAGCGAGATGTTGGCGACCGATTTGGCAGATTATCTAGTGCGGAAAGGGGTTCCCTTCCGCGAGACGCATCATGTCGCCGGGGCAGCGGTGGCGCTGGCCGAGCAGCGCGGCGTCGAATTGGCCGCGCTGACCGTGGCCGATCTCCAGGGCTTGCACCCCGCTTTTGACGAAGATGTGATCCAGGTGTGGGACTTTGAGCAGAGCGTGGAGCGGCGCGATGCCGAGGGAGGCACCAGCCGCCGCGCGGTGCTGGCGCAGATCGCCCAGTTGCGTACTTGGTTGGCAGAGAGATAACCACCATTGACACCCCTACGGGTATCCAGTAGAATCAAGGCGCGAACATGGAGATGGAGTTCGAGTGGGACCCGGCAAAGGCGGCGTCCAACCTAGCAAAGCACCGGATCGACTTTGAGGACGCTATCGCTCTGTTTTACGACTCCTACAGTGTCGTAAAAGATGTGACAAAGCCGGTGTATGGTGAAGTGTGCTATCTGATTATCGGCATGATGGCCGATGATGTAATGGCGGCTGTGGTGTATACCCATCGTGGAAGCAGGCGACGTTTGATTTCGGCTCGGAGAGTGAGAAAAGATGAGCGACGATTATACGATAACCACAAGGCGTCTACCGGATGGTATGATCGTTAAGGTCATGCCTGATGGTAGTACACAGCCTCTTCAAGGCAAGACCGATTGGGCGGCACTTGAGGCGTTGACTGAGGAGGAAATTACGGCGGCAGCCTTGTCTGACCCCGACAATCCGCCGTGGATAGAGGAGGAATTGGCGCGACTGCCTGATCTCCCCAACCCTAAGGAGATCCGTCAGAAGCTCCAGATGACGCAAGAGCAGTTTGCCGAGCAGTTCCAGGTGCCATTGGGAACCTTGCGCGATTGGGAGCAGGGTGTGAGTGTGCCGGACAGCGCGGCCAGGAACTACCTGCGCGTGATTGCCAAGAATCCTCAAGCAGTGCTAGAGGCGCTTGCCGGGTGACTATCGGATGGGCCTTTCGCAAAAAGACGTTTTGACAAGCGAATTAAACTTTGTTACCCTTCAGGCGTGTATGAGTAAGATGTACCAGCAAGATGGATGAAGTGAAGGCTTTTACCCCGCAAGCCACAGGGAAACGACTGGAAACTCCAGTGTTTAGCCATAAGCGTACGCTTTCAACATTGTTTGGTATGATTGACACTCCGGTGCCTGCTGGTTGGCACTCCTCGAATGACACCTGTGCGTAGATGTTGAGACAATGCTGCGCCTTCCGCTGCTAAGCCGAGATCGGTACACAGAGATCGATGTCTACAAACCGAATATCAAACAGTTAAATTAAAAATGTGGCTGGCCTACAATGGGGTGCGCCAGGCAAATTGATTGGCCCCAAAATCCTTTCGGTATTGCTGAATGGATGGAATTCATTTTATGCGGAGGAGCATAGCTTCATGGCAAAATTGCTGGAAGTGAAGAACCTCAAGACTCAGTTCTTCACACAAGATGGCGTGGTGCATGCTGTTAATGGCATCTCCTACTCAGTTGACAAAGGCGAAACCGTCGCCATCGTCGGCGAATCCGGTAGCGGCAAAAGCGTTGGGGTGATGTCGCTCATCCGGTTGATCCCGCAGCCACCGGGCAAAATCGTTGATGGAGAGGTCTGGTTCGACGGACAAGACCTACTCAAACTCTCGGAAGATGAGTTGCGGGGGATCCGGGGCAACCGGATTGCCATGATCTTTCAGGACCCCATGACCTCTCTCAATCCAGTGCTGACCATTGGTCGCCAGATTACGGAAGCATTGGAACTTCACCTCAACATGAACCGAGAACAGAGCCGCAAGCGTGCGGTGCAACTGCTGGAGATGGTGGGTATTCCGGGGGCTGATGCGCGCCTCGATGACTATCCCCACCAATTTTCGGGTGGTATGCGCCAGCGTGTGATGATTGCAATGGGGCTGAGTTGTAACCCGCAATTGCTGATTGCCGATGAGCCGACTACTGCCCTGGATGTGACCATCCAGGCACAGATTATCGACTTGGTTACGCGGCTTAAAGACGAATTAGGGATGTCGATTATCTGGATTACGCATGATTTGGGCGTTGTCGCAGGCATGGCCCAGCGCGTGATCGTGATGTATTCGGGCTTTATTATCGAAGAATCACCTGTCGAAGACATCTACGCCAATCCGCGTCACCCCTATACCCTGGGGCTGCTGCGTTCGATCCCGCGGCTGGACTTGGGTCGCCAAAAGCGCCTCATTCCCATCGAAGGTCTTCCGCCCGATCTGCTGGAGTTGCCCAACCAATGTCCCTTTGCGCCTCGCTGTGCCTTTTCGGTCGAAAAGTGCTGGCAGGAGAACCCGCCGCTTGAGACGGTAGGCCCCAACCACAGAGCGGCGTGCTGGGTGGATATTTCAAATGTAGATGTGATTGTGAATGAAGGGCAGGAGGTGGCGCAATGACGCCCACAAATGGGAGCAGCACCTCTGCCGTCAGTACGGGTGAGGTGAATACGAGCAAGAACGGAAGCGGGCAGCCCTTGTTGGATGTACGCGACCTGAAGATGTACTTCCCGATCACACGCGGCATCATCTTCCAGCGTCAAGTGGGAGCCATTAAAGCGGTGGACGGTCTCAACTTCACCATGTTCAAGGGGGAAACCCTCGGATTGGTGGGTGAGTCTGGTTGCGGCAAGTCAACGACGGGACGCGCTATCCTCCAACTCTATCGCCCTACCAATGGCGAGGTCTTTTTCGAGGGCACAGATATTACCAAGAGCAAGGGCGAAGATCTGCGCAAGATGCGTCGTCGTATGCAGATGATCTTCCAAGACCCCTATGCATCGCTCAACCCGCGTATGACTGTGGGCAGCATCATTGGCGAGCCGCTGGAAGTCCATAACATCGGCAGCAGCAAAAAGGATCGCCAGGAGCGAGTACAAGAACTGCTCAAGACAGTGGGCTTAAACCCCTACTTCGTCAACCGCTATCCGCATGAGTTTTCGGGTGGTCAGCGCCAACGCATCGGCGTTGCGCGCGCGCTGGCAGTGAATCCGGCCTTTATTGTCTGTGACGAGCCGATCTCGGCGTTGGATGTGTCGATCCAGGCGCAGATTATCAATCTCTTGGAAGACCTGCAAGATGAGCTAGGTTTGACCTATCTCTTTATTGCGCATGACCTGTCGGTGGTGCGCCATATCTCGGATCGCATCGCGGTGATGTACTTGGGCAAGATCGTAGAGTTGGCGGATCGTGACGAACTCTACGAGAACCCAATGCACCCGTATACGCAGGCGCTTTTGTCTGCGGTTCCCATTCCCGATCCGAAGATCGAAACGCAGCGCAAGCGCATTATTCTGGAAGGCGATGTGCCTAGCCCGGCGAACCCGCCCAAAGGCTGCAACTTTTCCACCCGCTGCCCGCGCGTCATGGACATTTGCCGGGAGCAAGAACCGCCCTTCAAGGAATACAAGCCCGCTCACTATACGGCCTGTTTCTTGTACGAATGATGGAACTCTCTATGGCGGGAGCCTTCGCTCTCGCGTGCGGGATTCCATAGACGCTAAGCGTGGAATGTTGCGTCAGCACTGTAGAACAGCAATACCAAGATAGCAATGCAAGACAGCAATATAAGACAAATGTAATATGCATCATATTGCTTGGAAGAAAAAACTAGTCATCATCTAGGCGATAGGTTTTGCGGCGCTGAAACGGCATGGGCGGTGGCAGCGCCGCGTTCTTCATATTTTTGGATTGATTCAAGGTTGCAACCACCGTTTGTCATGAAAGAGAAGGAGTCCCGTATGCGAACAAAACAGTTGCATTTGTTTGCGCTTATGGCTATTTTGGTCTTAGTCATCAGCGCATGTACCGCTCCGGCGGGCAGCACCGCCCCCGCAGCCGAAGCACCCGCGGCTGAGGCCGGCGCGACAGAGGCCCCCGCCGAAGAAACTGGCGCAGTCAGCGCCGATGCTTGGACTACCCCGCACCCCATTTTGAGCGATGTGCGCGTGCGCCAGGCCATCGCCCACTGTGTTGACCGCGATGCCCTGATTGACTCGGTCTATACCTATGTAGACGATGAGGTGAAGCCTACCCTGCGTATGGATAGCTTCCTCCCCAAGACGCACTGGGCATACAGCGGGCCTTACCAGGACTACCCCTATGATCCTGACGCGGGCGCAGCGTTGTTGGATGAGGCTGGTTGGACGTTGCCCGATGGAGCGGCTGTGCGCCAGAATGCCCAGGGCAATCCGTTGGCCTTGACCCTCACCACCACCGACGCCCAATTCCGCCAGACCTGGGCCGCCGTCGCCGAGCAAACCCTCGAAGGCTGTGGCTTTGACATTACCCGCAATCATATTCCGGCTGACATTTGGTTTGGTGACACCACCGGCCTAGCGCGCCGCGAATATGAATTGGGCGCCTATGCATGGGTAGGCCAGGCTGACCCTTCCGGCATCAGCCTGTACGCTTGTAACATGATCCCCACCCCAGCTAACAACTGGGAAGGCCAGAACTCAATGGGCTGGTGTAACCAGGCTGCCAGTGATGCGATTGTCTTAGCCAACAACACCCTGGATCGTGATGAGCGTATTGCCGCCTACAACATTGTACAGACAGAGTTTGCCAAGGATATGGTTTCTCTGCCGCTCTTCCAGCGCGCCGAGGCCGAAGCCTGGAGCATCAACCTGGAAGGGCTGGTTGTTGATCCCACTGAGTATGCAACCGCTAGCGCCGCAAGCTGGAAATTGGCGGATGGTGGTGACACAATGGTGATGGGCTTCTCCCAAGAGCCTGCCTCCATGCATACCCTGGTGGAGAGTGCTGCTGTGCAAGCGCAGATTGCCCAAATGGCGGTCAATCCTGGCAATAGCCAATACAGCTATGACTTCCAGCCTGTGTCGCAGGCCGAATTGAGTACGATTGAATCCGGCTTGGCAACCAATGAGATGGTAACGGTCAGCCCTGGCGACATGGTCTTCACCGCGGACGCAGAGGCGGCAGAGTTGGCCGAGGGAACCCGCATTGTGCAAAATGGCGCGACGGTCGAATATGACGGCAGCAGCGAGTTGGAACTGCCGCAGTTGACCGTCACCTACTCGCTTAAGCCCTACACCTGGAGCGATGGCACTCCCGGCTCGATTGCCGATGTGGAACTCGCCTACAAGATTAACTGTGATGAGAATTCGGGTGCAACGACCTTCACCACCTGCCACTCGATTCAAAATATTGAATATAGCGACAGTGGTGACCTTTCGTGGACCATCACCTATTTGCCAGGTGCCCAAGACCCCACCTACTATGTGATGCCTTTCTCGATCTCGCCGAAGGCTCATATCTATCCCAGCCACCAGGTGTTAAGCGATGGTCGCAATCTGGCAGATGTCCCGGCGGAAGAGTGGTTGACGTTGCCGGAAATTGCCGAGATGCCATTGAGCGCCGGCCCCTTCTACATCAGCGAGTGGATCAAGGGCCAGAGCATCACCATGCAAGCCAACCCCTACTATGAGGGTGGCACAGGCGTTCAGACGGTCATCGTTGTCTTTGTGACCGATACCAACCAGGCTGTGGCCCAGTTGTTGAGCGGTGACGTCGACTATCTTGAGAAGGCGACGCTCGGTGGTGGCGCTGAGGTGCAGACTTTGGTCGATGCCGCAGCCGAGGGCCGTGTCAATATCGAGATTATCCCCAGCCCGACCTGGGAACATATCGACATGAATCTGAATGTCGAATAAGCAGTTTCAGGCCAGTTGCAGGGATGAGCTATCCCTGTGATTCGGCGTGGTACGTGGAACAGTGTAGCTAGGTAGTCGGGGTGGGTCGGGTGCGATGGTACCCACCCACCCTTTCTGTTCGTTTTTCCGGCGCTTGACATTGACCCAGCCGGGCAGGAATTGACCATGACAAGTTATCTGATTCGTCGCTTATTCCAGATGGTGATTGTAACCTTTTTGGCTGCGATTGCCACCTATTGGCTTTTTAGCATTGCGCCCGGCGGGCCATTGACCGGCTTGCGCCAACAGCAGAACCGCTTGACGGCAGAAGATTATGCGCGTATCCGCGCCCAATATGAGTTGGAACTCTATTGGCCGGTGCGCTTTAGCCGTTGGCTGACAGGGCTGCCCGATGGGCCGATTGTGTTTGCCGGTCAAGAGTGGTTTGTCAATGTGCCGGTGGGCTGTTATATGGAGGGGCAAAATGGAGAATGTGACGACTATGTCTATCTCCATGAGATTCCTCAAATCCACCCCGAAGTATTGAGCAGCAAAGGGGTTCTGCGCGGCGATTTTGGCAAATCGTCTGTGATCAGCCGGGGTAAGCCGGTAGCGGGTGAAATTTGGAGTCGCCTGGGGCCGACGCTCGAACTCATGGTGAGCGCATTAGTGCTCTCCTTGCTGATCGGCGTGCCCATCGGCATTTATAGCGCTGTGCGCCAATATTCTCGTTTTGACTATTTCTTTACGACCTTTTCCTTTATTGGCTCCTCGATGCCCGTCTTTTTCTTCGGGTTGTTGCTGATCCTGCTCTTTTCGGTCATGCCCGTCTTTCTGGCGGATACAGCGCCGTGGATTCCACGCATCCCCTCTGGGCTGCGTGTCGCAGTGCGACCCTATGAAATTGCGCCCTGGATTCCACGCATTACACCTGGCGGCATTGCTGATCGCCTGCTGCATTTGGTGATGCCGCTAACCGTGTTGACCTTCTTCAATACCGCAACCTGGAGCCGTTTTGTGCGGTCTTCCATGTTAGAGGTGCTGCGTCAGGATTATGTGCGAACGGCCCGCGCCAAAGGCTTGATCGAACGCGTTGTGATTACGAAACACGCACTGCGTAATGCGTTGATTCCGTTCATCACCATTTTGGTGCTGCAAATCCCCAATGTCTTTGCCGGGGCAATCATCACCGAGACGGTCTTTGCCTGGCCGGGGATGGGACGCTTGTATGTCGATGCGCTTAACCGCAGCGACTGGCCTATTGCACTGGCCTTTATTTTGATTACGGCAGTTTTAACGGTAATCGCCACGCTGTTGGGGGACCTCCTGTACACCGTGGTTGACCCTCGTATTAAATACCAATAAGATACGGGGAGAGGAAAATCATCATGGCAACTGTTGCTGAAATGCTGCCGAGCAAGAGCAAACCGGCTGCGGCGGTGAAAGAAGAAAGTCAATTTGCCGTCATCGCCCGGCGTTTTATGCGCCACCGGCTGGCGGTCTTTTCGCTGATCTTAATTTTGATCATCTTTATTGCTTCGCTGCTGGCTCCGTGGATTACGACCTATCCGCGCGATACAGTGGATGTGGCAACCAACGCACGCCCCGCGCCGCCAGGCATCGCCGGCAGCGAAGGCAGCATTCACCTCTTGGGCATTGATCATCTTGGCCGCGATCTGTTTACGCGTGTTCTCTATGCGGGACGCATTTCGCTGACCATTGCTTTTACCGTGGTGCTGATCTCGGAAACGTTGGGTGTGATCATTGGCGCGATGGCGGGGTTTTATGGCGGCTGGCTGGATGCGTTTATCTCGCGCTTGATCGAGTTCATGCTCTCGATTCCCCTGCTGCCCATTCTGTTAATCGTGTCGGCGATCCTCATCAACACCGATGCCGCGCTGCCTTTGCCCCGCTTTATGGTCAATGCGATCAGCGCCATCTTGCTGGCTTCAGAGCGAGAGTCACAAAAAGTCGTGGTCTTGGTGCTGATCCTGGTGGTCTTTAGCTGGCTGGGTGCGGCGCGCCTGATGCGCGGCATGGCGCTCTCGTTACGCAACCAAGATTTTGTCGAGTCACTGCGCGCGCTGGGGGCCAATGATGCGCGCATTATCTTCCGCCATATCATTCCCAACGGCATTGCGCCGATTCTTGTCAATGCGAGTCTGGCGTTGGGCGGTGTCATTATTCTGGAGGCTGCATTGAGCTTTCTGGGGCTGGGCATCCAGGACCCAACGCCCACCTGGGGCAATATGATGGCTCAATCACAAAGCTATATGTTCCAACATCCGTGGCTGCCCCTTGTGCCAGGGATTCCGTTGGTCCTGGTGTCGCTGGGCTTTAACTTTATCGGTGATGGCCTGCGCGATGCCCTTGACCCCCGTTTGAAGCGTTAACTAGGCAGAATTTCAAATCGTATGGAAACTTCTCAAATCGCAACACAAGCAGAAACTCAATCAAAGAATGGTCAACCCCTGCTCGAAGTCAAGGGGTTAAAGACCTATTTTTACACCGAAGATGGTGTCGTGCAGGCTATTAATGGGGTGGATTTTGCCATTCGTCCTGGTGAAGTCATGGGGCTGGTAGGGGAGTCGGGCAGTGGCAAGAGCGTCACTTCGCTCTCCATCATGCGCCTGTTGAGCGCTTCCGGCAAAATTGTCAGCGGCGAAATCCTGCTGGGCGGGCACGATCTGGTGACAATGCCGGAGGACGAACTGGTGCAGTTGCGCGGGGATGAGATCTCGATGATCTTCCAACAGCCCGCCAGTTCCCTCAACCCTGTCTTTCGGATTGGCGACCAGATCGCCGAGACGATCATGATTCATCAGGATCTCTCGAAGCAAGAGGCGTGGCAGCAGGCAGTGGAGATGTTGCGCAAGGTGGGCATCCCCGACGCGGCCCGCCGCGCCACGGCATTTCCCCATGAGATCAGCGGCGGTCAAGCCCAGCGCGTGATGATTGCAATGGCGCTTTCTTGTCTGCCCAAGCTGCTGATTGCCGATGAGCCAACCACCGCGCTAGATGTGACGATCCAGGCGCAAATTCTCGATCTGATGCGTAAATTACGCAGCGAGACAGGAACCGCTATTCTCTTGATCACCCACGATATGGGGGTAATCGCCGAGATGTGCGACAGTGTCGCCGTGATGTATGCGGGGCAGATCGTGGAATATGCCGATGTGATCACGCTCTTTGATAAGCCGCTGCACCCGTATACAGAGGGCTTGCTGGCCGCGATTCCCGTTTTGGGCGATGTGCGCGAGAGCCTGGCGGTGATCCCCGGCTCGGTGCCCAACTTGATCGACCTGCCGCCGGCGTGCAAGTTTGCTGCCCGCTGTCCCTATGTCAAAGATCTCTGCACAGAGACGGAGACGCGGCTGATTGAGGTGGAGCCGGGACATTCAGTGCGTTGTTTCATGCGCGACCCCGCCACTGCCCATCTGTGGGCGGGTGTGGAGCGCACCGACTGGCGCTTTGAGGGCGACGAGGTTTTTGTCGAACCTACAGAGGGTGACGCCGCAGTGGAGATAGAGCCAGGATCCAATCCAGGACTAGACACGGCAGAACGACTATGACAATCCCTGTAGACCTGGCAGCTAAAGAGTTGTTAAGTGTAGAGGACCTCAAGACCTATTTCCCAATCCGCGCCGGTCTGTTGCAGCGCGTGGTGGCCCAAGTGAAGGCTGTGGATGGGGTGAGCTTTTCCATTCGCGAAGGCGAAACCTTTTCACTGGTGGGAGAATCGGGCTGTGGCAAGACCACTGTTTCCCGCACGATCTTGCGCTTGGTCAAGGCCACAAGCGGTCAGGTGACATTCGACGGCGAGGATGTCTTTGGCAAGCGGGGCGGCGAACTCAAAGCGATGCGCCGCAATATGCAGATTATCTTTCAAGACCCCTATTCGTCGCTAGACCCGCGTATGCCCGTGGGCGATATTATCGCCGAAGGGCTCTATATCCACGGGATGCGCGATGGTAAAGAGCGCAGCAGCGTTGTACAAGAGATGCTGGACAAGGTAGGGCTCAACCCCTATCACGCCCACCGCTACCCACATGAGTTTTCCGGTGGACAACGCCAACGCATTGGCATTGCGCGTGCGCTGGCGCTCAGCCCGCGTTTTATTGTGCTTGATGAGCCGGTGTCGGCGCTGGATGTGTCAATTCAATCACAGATTCTCAACCTGTTGAAGAGTTTGCAGGCCGAATTTGGCTTTACCTACCTCTTTGTCGCCCATGACTTGAGCGTGGTAGAGCACATCAGCGACCGTGTGGGCGTGATGTATCTGGGCAAGATGGTCGAGGTAGGCTCTCGTTCGGCGCTTTTCCGCAACCCACTGCATCCCTATACCCAGGCGCTGCTCTCCTCCATTCCCATTCCCGACCCGCGGCGCAAACGACAGCGGATCATCCTAACGGGCGAAGTGCCATCGCCGGTCAACCCACCCAGCGGCTGCCGCTTCCACACACGCTGCCCCTATGCCACCGATCTCTGTAAGCAGGTCGAGCCGGTCTTTGAAGAAAAGACGGAGGGGCATTGGGTCGCCTGCCACTATGTGGACAAGACGCGCGGCGGCATACCGACCTGGCAAACGCCCGTAAAGTCGGCAACGTTGTAGTTTTGTATCCTCCCGGAAGCTCCGAACTTTCGGGAGGGTTACAATACAAACCGATGTTTTACCCTGGTCTAAAGTCTTTTTCATGGCTGCTTTATTTTCACAATAGAAAGTACAGTTGCCTTACTGTAGGTAAACCTCCTGTGTGTTAGAACCCTATGATAGATAGTTATGCTAGAATTTGATGTTACCACCCAATATCAGTGGCCCGGTTGCAAAACTTCGACAAGTTAGATAATCTCGCTAGAACACCAAGTACCTGGATGTTCGCCTGACCCTCGATGACCTCATCCAGAGTAAAATCGCCAAGCAAAAGCAAAAGACGGTGTAAGGAGAGCAAATTCATGAACAAACATGATGTTGTACACAAACGGTTGTCTGGGGTGAGTGTGCTGTTGGTGCTAATCCTCCTCCTGGCAGCTTGTTCCGCGCCAAGCACCGCCCCTGACGTGCGCGAGGCCCCCGCCGCGGAAGCGCCCGCAGCAGGCAGCGCTGAAGCCGAGGCGACAGCTGAACCGACAGAGGAGGCCGCGGCAGATGAGTCAAGAACCGCTGTCGAGTCATCCCAGGCTGTCCAATCTCAACAAGTATTGGGGATTACCGTCAATAGCGATGAAGATGTGACGACCAAGCGCACCCACTATGGCGGCGAATATCGTGATGTCTCCTCCTCCGACGCCGTAAGCTTCCATCCCTATACCGTCACAGACACAGCCTCGCGCGGCTATCAAGGCATGGTCTGGGCGGGTGGCTTGTTGCGCCTGCACGAAGACACGCTGGAATATATCCCCAACATGGCGGAAAGCTATACCATTGCCGAAGATGGCTTAACCTTCACCTTCCACCTGCGCCATGACATGCTGTGGAGCGATGGAGAGCCGATTACGGCCAACGATTTCAAGTTTGCCTATGACATGGCAAGCAACCCGGACAACGGCTATCCCTATATCTCGCAGTTGGAATTCATCCAATCCTATGAGGCGCTGGATGATTACACGATTGAAGTCAAGATCGGTGAGATCTATGCGCCCGCATTGGGGCAGATGTCCGGCTTGATTACGCCGCTGCCGAAACATATTTGGGAGGGGTTGGATTGGGATGACCCGGCAACCAACCCAGAGATCAACAGCCCTTCGGTTGTCTCCGGCCCCTATAAGCTAGTCGAGTGGAAGCGCGATCAATTTGCCGTCTTTGAGGCCAACGAGAATTACTGGTATAAGGGTCGCCCCAACTTCGACCGCTACGTAATTGAGATCGTCCCCGACCAGGATATTGAATATCAGCGTCTCCTCAGTGGCGAGTCGGACACAGGCTTCATTTCACCGGAGAATTTGCAGGAGGCGAAATCACAGCCCAACATCAATGTCTATGAGTGGTGGCCCGCGGCGGCTTCGTGGTCATTCATCGGCTTCAACATGCGCCGCGAGGGCGCGCCGACGATGGACCTCAATGTTCGCCAGGGCATCAACTATGCCATTAACAAGGAAGAACTGACCGACGAGATCATGCTCGGCCAGAGCAAGCGTCTCTGCTCGATCTACCCGGAAACTTCATGGGTCTATAATCCTGATGTGGAATGTTATGAGTATGACACCGAGAAGGCGATTGCCAAGTTCGAGGAAGCCGGTTACACCTACGACGGTGACGTGATGCTCGATCCCGACGGCAACCCCTTGACGCTCAAGCTGGTCTATGGCCCCAACACGAACAAGATTCGCGAACTAATCGCGGTGACTGTCCAGGACTATCTCAGCGATATCGGGATTAACGTCGAGATTCAGGCGATGGAGTGGGCCAGCTATCTGGAGGCAGTGACAGGGCCAAACGATGCGCCGGATTGGGATATGTTCATCCTGGGGTGGAATTCCGCCATCGAGCCGCATATCATGTTTACAATCTGGTCTGAAGATACTATTCCTAGCCTGAACGCAGTCGGTTACATCAACAAAGATGTGGAAGCGCTCTTTGAAGAAGGCGGCAAGACCTACGACAATGCTATCCGCAAGGAAAAGTACCAAGAAGTCCAGCGGATCATTGCTGAGGATTCGCCCTATGTCTTCCTCTACTATACAAAAGCGTGGAGCGGGCAGAACGTACGCATCCAGGGGATCGATCCCCGCGCTTTAGGCATCGGTTGGAATTCGGAAGATTGGTACATCGCAGAGCCATAGGTACCGGCGCTGTCCAGTAGAAGTCGCTAGGGTATCGTCTGCGCGTGGGCAAGCACATTTCAGGAGAAGTGCTTGCCCACGCGCTCAAGTGTGAATCCAGCCATGACGCGCTATATCATCCGTCGTACAATTCAATCCTTTGCGCTGATGTGGATCTCGACGCTGATCGCGTTCTCGATCTACCAGCTTGCCCCGGGTGGGCCTCTCCAATTTTTGGAGCAAGACCCCACCAGCAACGTCACGGACATTGCGCGTTTAGAGCGTGCCTATGGCGTTGACCGCTCGATCCCGGTGCAGTATGTCGCCTGGGCATTTGGCGAAGATTGGCTGCCCAAGACGGATGAATGGCGCAGCGGGCGCTGCTTGGTCGATGAAAAAGATTGTGTGCATGGCATCGTGCGCCTGGACTTTGGGCGATCCTTTTCGTTCAGAGGCGAAAGAGTCCTAGACCTTATTGTTGCCCGGATTCCAGCCACCTTTACACTGGCCTTCTCTGGCCTGCTGCTCAGTGTGCTGATTGGTTTCCCGCTGGGCATTATCGCCGCGCTCAATCGCGGTCGCTGGCCCGACAATCTGATTCGCGTCTCGACGGTGTTGATCAACACCGTACCGGAGTGGTGGATCGGTCTGCTGCTCTTGATTATTCTGGGGGGCTATCTGGGGTGGGTTCCCTTGGGGGGCATGTATACAATCGGTGATGGCTCCCTCTTGGATCGCCTGCACCACCTGCTGCTGCCCGCGCTGGTGAGCTCAATTGGCGGCTGGATCGGCTTTTCTCGCATCCTCCGTTTTGAGATGCTCGAAGTCTTGAACCAGGATTATGTACGTACGGCAAAGGCCAAAGGACTCTCGCGCCAGGTGGTGATTCTGCGCCATGTCTTGCGTAATGCGCTGATGCCATTTGTCACAGGGCTGGCTGGTATTTTCCTCCTGATTCTTTCGGGCGCAATTCTCTTTGAGTTGGTTTTTTCATGGCCCGGCATGGGACGGCTGACCTTTAATGCCATCAATTCGCGCGATTATCCGATGATGATGGCGCTTTTTGTCGTCAGCTCATTCTTGGGCATTTTGGGAACCTTGATGGTGGACATTTTGTATAGCGTTGTCGACCCGCGTGTTCGCTATGACAAGACGGTGGGTTAAGCTATGGCACAGGGTACGCTCAGCATGTCGCGGCCAGGCACGACGCCGCTGAAAGAAATCAAGCAACAGAGCTATTGGGGTGCTGTTGCCCAAAAACTGTGGCATGATAAATTTTCAGTTTTTGCCATCATCTTGTTGAGCTTTATGATCACAATTTCGGTCGCGGCTCCGTGGATTGGCGACAATGTCTTGGGCTTTGATCCCACCGATACCAATCTGCGAATGCGTAACAAGCCACCCACTTGGGCCGCCGAAGCCTGGCCCATGTTCCAGGAATTTACGAAAAGTTGCCAAGGCGCAGGCGACTGCCAGTGGGGGCGGTGGGGCGCAATCTTCCAGAGCGCCGCGGCTGGGATTGGCGACTGTTTTCAACTGGGCCGCGGGGAATGTCATTGGATGGGAACCGACGACGCCGGGCGCGATGTCTTGACGCGCGGGGTCTATGGTGGGCGTGTCTCCTTGCGTATCGGTATCTATGTGGCAGCAGTCTCGATGACGCTAGGGGTGCTGCTGGGGGTGATCAGCGGCTACTATGCCGCCACGTTTATTGATGATATTATCAATGCCGTGATCATGACGCTGGGCAGCATCCCCCTGCTTTTTCTGTTGATCATCCTTTCGCGCATCTTCACCCCTAGCCCCGAAGGTTTGGCCTTTTTAATTGGAATCTTTTCTTGGATGGGACTCTCGCGCCTGATCCGCGGGCAGATCTTCTCAGTGCGCGAGCGGGATTATATCCTTGCCAGCCGCGCTGTTGGCACAGGCAATTGGCGCATCATGTTCCGCCATGTCTTTCCCAATGTCTCCTCGATTGTGATCGTCTCGGCGGTTTTCAACATTGCCGGCGCGATCATTGCCGAGGCAGGGCTGAGTTATTTGGGGGTGGGGATTGGCCCACCCACGGCAAGTTGGGGCAATATGATGCAGGGTTCTTTGGGGAGTTTTACCAATGCGCCCTGGTTGGTGCTGACCCCAGGTATTTTTATCTTCTTAACCACATTAGGCATCTATCTGTTGGGCGACGGGCTGCGCGACGCCTTTGACCCGTGGCTCCAGGATTAACAGCAGGCGGATTGTTTTCGCTGTAACAAGAATGACGGTAAGATGGGGCAGGGATCGCCTGCCCCGTTTGTATTGGCGTGCATCCGGCCATCGCCGAAAGATGCGCTGCTTCTATCTACCCTTGACTGAACTTTGGATTGAATCCTTCTAGTGAACTGTCGCCTGTGAGCAAGAATCGTACCTTCCTTTTGATTGGTGTAGCGGTTGTGGTGCTGGGATTGATCGGCACAGGGGGCTTTTTCTTTTGGCGGCAATTCTTCCCCGCGCCAGAAGTTGCCATGACCGCGACCCCCGAAGCCCTTCCCACACCCAATGCTGAACTTGTTGATGCTGAACGCGTTGACGTTATCACAACCCCATCCGCCAGCGGCAACGCTATCTTTGTGCAAGCCGTGGGCATGGCCCCAACCACGCTCAACCCAATTTATGCCACGGATGCCGCGGCACAAAGCATCATCGACAAACTCTACCCCCGGCTCTTGGGCCGCGACCCAAGTGGTGGTTTTATCGTGCCTTCGGCATTG
This sequence comes from Caldilineaceae bacterium, assembly GCA_020846635.1. Lineage (GTDB taxonomy): Bacteria > Chloroflexota > Anaerolineae > Caldilineales > Caldilineaceae > QEUY01. The sequence continues at coordinate 88,987 of JADLDO010000028.1, read as the reverse complement.
GCAGAGCGTTGGCAGATCAGCCCCGATGGGCGTACCCTCACCTTTACCCTGCGTTCGGGTGTGCGCTGGAGCGATGGCGAGCCGGTCAGCGCGGCTGATTTTAAGTTCACCTATGACGCGCTGGCAAGCCCGCTGGTGCTAAGCCCCTTTCGTGACCGTACGGTCGGTATCGTCAAGGTCGATGCGCCGGACCCTACGACCGTGGTGGTGACGCTGGCGGGGCCGAATTGCGCAGTGCTACACAGCCTGCGCCAACCGCTGCTCCCTAGCCATCGTTTTGCTGCCGACTTCAGCGACCTGGCGACCCATCCTCTCAGCCAAGCGCCGGAGGTGAGCGCCGGGCCTTTTCGCTTTGTAGAGCAGGTACCGGGCGAGCAGGTGGTCTTGGCGCGCAATCCCGACTATTGGCAAGGCGCGCCGCAGATCGAGCGTTGGGAGGTGCGTTTCCTGCCCGACCCGAAGGCGCGCCGCCAGGCGTTGACCCTGGGCGATGTGGACTTGGCCTATTTTAGCCCCGACGAGGTTGTGCAGACGCCGCTGGAGGAAGATGCCGCGCTACTGGGTGACATCATCACGGTGAACTATATGCCCACTGACGGCTATAGCTTCTTGGCGCTGAATCTTGCCGACCCAACGAATCCGCAGCCTGGACGCGGGGGGGATGGCACAAGCCAGCTTCAGCCTCCCCATCCCATTCTGGGCGATCTCGCCGTACGCCAGGCGATTGCCGCGGCCATTGACTATGAGCGCATCATCGACGAGGTCTTTAATGGGCGCGCCGCGCGCGCGGCCAGTTATGTGCCCTCAACCGTAAGTTGGGCCTATACCCCTGATTTGCCCTTGCCTCTCTATGATCCAGTGCAAGCAGGCCAACTGTTAAGTGATGCGGGCTGGGTGGACGAGGATGGAGATGGGGTGCGGACGCGGGCGGGCGAACCGCTGCGACTGAGCTTGCGCACCAACGAAGACAATCCCAAACGGGTGCAGATGGCGCAGTTGATCGCCGGAGAGTTGAGTGCAATCGGGGTGCAGGTTGATCTTAGCGTAACCAACTTTGATGAGTTGAGCGCGGCCTTGTTGGGCCAACGCTTTGATCTTGTCATCATCGGCTGGGAGAATTTGGGGGCGGACCCTGGCAATTCTCCCTTTTGGCATTCCCAGGCTGATATTCCGGGCACAGGCTTTAACTTTACCAGTTTCCATGACGACGAAGTGGATCAATGGCTGGACAGCGCCATGCGACTGCCCGATTGTGACCTCAACAGCCGCAGTGATCTCTATCGCCAGGTGCAGGAGCGGGTCGCCAGCCAGCAGCCCTATATCCTGTTGGCCGCGCAAGAGAGCGCCTGGGTCTATCAAAGCCGCTGGCAGGGCATCGCGCCCGGCCCGTGGGAGATTGATTACAACGTGGCGACGTGGCGACTGCCGTAGACCATCTTGTGCCATCTTGTCAGGAGAGTCTCCATCCTATGAAACCTAGCTATCAAGATGCCGTTGACGACGCCGAAGTGAGCGCACTGGAGGCACAATGGGGCGCGCTGCCACTGCACCGGCAGCGATTGGCGGTTGACCACCCTTTTCTTACGGGCGAGCATCAACTCTTGGTCAGTGATGGACGCCGCGCCGAAATCTGCTATATCATGCACCGGGGCCATGTGGATGAAGGCGTGCTGCTCCATGTCAAGACCTTCTATCCGCGCAATGCCTACCGGCTGCCTACGGGCGGTATCCACCAGGGGGAGCCGGTCATGGAGACGTTGGCGCGCGAGATCGAGGAGGAGACGGGCCTAGCGGTGGGAACAGGCGCAGATCAGGTGCAGGTGCAGCGCTGCCTGGGCATCGTGACCTATGCGATGGATCATCGCAGCACAGGCCAATCTTTTCCCTTTGCAACTTATCATTTCCTGGTGCAGATGCCCCAAGATGGCGTGATTGCCCCGCGTGATGCCACCGAGCAGATTGGCGGCTGGCAGTGGCGCAGAGCGCAAGAGTTGGCGGCTGTAGCCGAAAATCTTGAGCAAGTAGGAAGTCGCCAGCCAGCCTGGGGCGATTGGGGACGCTTTCGCAGCCTCAGCCACCGCTTTGTGGCGAGCCGTTTAGCCGGTGATTAGGGATTGACGGTAATCTGGCCCGCGGTGGGTGTGGGACGTGGTGTTGTGGGTGCTTTGGCGGCTGCCTCTTTGCCGGCAGCATCTTTAGCTGCGGCTTGACGGCGTTCACGCGTGGTACGCGTAAAGAAGAGTTCGCATAATTCCACGATGTCGTCGGGGCTAGCCAGCCAGCGCCAATCGAGGACTGTGCTGATCTCGGTGTCGATGACGCCGGGGGTTGTGCGTACCCAACTCATGACATAACCCGTCAGCGCGGCCACATTTTTGCCCAAGAGCAGCATTTGCAGGTCGGCGTCATCGCTGTGATAGCAATTGAGCAGCCAGACCTGGCGCACATCGGGATGGGGCGGCAGATCCAACAATGCCTGGAAACAGCGGCGATCAAGTCCCGGCTGCACATCAATCCAAAGACTCGCCGCCACCATGTGACCGTTGGTACTGACCTCCATCTCCAGCTCAAGCAGCGTATCCAAATCGGCGCGACCGCCAAAGCTGAGCATGGTACGCGTGGCGCGCACACCTTCTGTGCTGCGTACGACATCGAGCATGAAGTCGTTAAACTCGCCCAGGTTGCGTACCATGCAGACAAAGCGCAGGTCAGAGCGTTCGCGCAGCCACGTGACAAACAGGGGCGCAACGCCGGCAGAGCGATAACGTCCCACATGGGTCATGAGGGATTCACGCGCAAGCTCATCTTGACCGCTGGCAATATTGCAGTCGATAAATGCCAAAATAGGTGGCGTCATAGGCAAGGTTGCCGGGATAGAAGCCGGTAATGAACTAGGTAAATCAGACATAGGCGAGAAATGGCGCTGTTGGTATTGATGACGGCGATGTATGCGTTCAGCGAGTGTATTGTACCGTCTTTGGAGCGAAATGCAACTCGGCACGAACACGACAAACGGCGGAGGAAGCCATAGACAGCTTTCCTCTGCCGTTTTGTCATCTGTATTGCGCGCTGATAACCAGCGCCCGCCCGACGAACTTACCCGTGAACTTACGGGTGCGTTCTAGTTTTGTACAAGCGGTATAAACACCTTTGGTTCCTCTGTCTGCTGGACATAGACAACGCTTGCCGCATGGTTGGCAGTGGGCATGGTCAGCGTGTTGGTCGTGGCAGTGCTGCTGTTATTGGCAGTGCCATTCCATCCACTCACCAGCCAGTCTGTGGCTGGCGCGGCAGTAAGGTTGACGACTGCACCGGCTACATAACTGCCCACTGCACAGCCGCTAGAACTGGATGGTGTGGCAACGGGCGTACCGCCACTACCGCTGCGGCTGAGGGTCAGGGGATAGCAGCGGTCAAAGCGTGCATCGACACTCTTATCTGCGCCCATTGTGATGAGACAGGCAGCGGCTCCGCTGCAAGCGCCCGTCCATCCGCCAAAGCGCGAACCCGCACTGGCAGTGACATGCAGCGTGACCTGGATGCCACCGGTGTATGTTTCTTCACAGTCCGCACCGCATGAGATGCCCACCGCGCTGCTGGTCACGGTCCCGCTGCCTGTGCCGCTCTTGGTGACATGCAGTGTGAATTGTTGCCGCGCATAGAGAACGCTTGCTTCATGGTTGGCAGCGGGCATGGTCAGCGTGTTGGTCATTGCTGTGCTGCTGTTATTGGTCGTACCATTCCATCCATCGACCTGCCACGTTTCCGATGGAGTGGCGGTGAGGAGAACGGATTCACCCGCGATATACTGCCCCACTGCACAGCCAGGCGAGTTGAGCGGAGTGGCAACCGGTGTGCTGCCTTCACCGGTGCGAGTAAGCGACAGCATAAAACAACGGTCGAAGCGCGCATCGACACTCTTGTTAGCGTCCATCGTGACGAGACAGGCAGCGGCTCCGCTGCAAGCGCCTGTCCAGCCGCCAAAGCGCGAGTCCGCAGCGGCAGCGGCAGTGAGCGTGACCGAGGTGCCACCGGCATAGATCTCTTCGCAGTCTGCACCACATGAGATGCCCACCGGGCTGCTGGTCACAGTTCCACTGCCTGTGCCACTCTTGGTGGCATTGAGCGTGGCGTCCGGTACGCATGTGTAAATGCGGACATCGTCCAGCCACCAGCCCCAATCATATACACTGGAGTCAAGTCCCATACGCCAGCGGAAGCGTACGTCTTGTCCAGCTAGCGTTGACAGGTCGAGTCTGCTCGAAATATAGCCGTGGCTTTCATTCAGGAATCCCATCCTGCCCCCTAATGGATTCGTATCTATCGAGGAGATCGTCCCATCATAGCCGTTGAAGTCAAACAAAGACCCAGCATCCAACCATGTTGCCCCAGCATTGATGCTGTATTCAAGCAGACCACCGTCGAAGCCGCCGTCCTCGAAGTCATAGGCATGGGCGAAATGAAGATAAGCACTAGCCGGCACTTCTACACTGTTCATCATGGCAGCGAAGGAATCTGATGTTGTCGCGGGAGAGTCATCTGCGTACAGAAAATGCTCGCCTGAGTGTGCAAAGAGGCCATAGGGCGAACCATAGCCCCACCGGTTAGTATCCACCAACGCACCCCCAGTCCATTGATCTGTACCTGCCTCCAGATCATCAAAGAAGAGGTTGTTAGGTGACTCACCTGCGCTGCAAAGAGGCACGTCCTCGTTGAAGCCTATAATGGGCTGCAAGTTCATTTCCACGGCATCGGTTGCGTCGCGCACTTCCTGGCAGTCGGGCAGTGTAATGCCATCGGAGCCTACCTTGTTGAGACAGGCCTGATAGAGCATGTCATAGAGGTCTGCATAATCCGAGCCGGAGACAGCGAAATTGGTCTGTACTTCATAATAGATTGCTGCAACTTTATCAATGCCCAGCCCTGTGACCGTTTTGCCATTGAAGGTTCCGCCGTCCGTCAAGAGATAGGCAGCCTTGTTGTTGATACCGCTATTCAGATGCACGCCACCGTTGTCGGTTGCATCCAAATGATAGTTGGGGCTTGTCATTCGATCCGGGTCACCAAATAGGGTCGGGTCTTGCATGTTACGAATGGCACCGATCGGTATGTCTTCGCCCATCTGCCAGCGCACGTCGGGGTTGTCATTGCCGGAACCATTGGTAAGGTCAACGAATTCCCCCCAAATATCGGAGAAGGATTCATTGATTGCGCCCGATTGATAATAGTAAAAGAGTTGGGACTCCAGGTCGGTCACGCCATGCGTCAGCTCATGGGCTACTACATCGTCACCGCCTGGATATCCGGTACCATAGACCATTTGCTGGCGTTGCCCGTCCCAAAAGGCATTGGCGTAGGGGCAATTCCCGGCATCCGGGCAATATTCTACTGTGGAGATAAGCGTCATGCCGGCATTATCAACGCTGTCGCGGCCATGATGTTCGCTGTAGAAAGCATACGCATCTGCAATGTTCAGATGCGCGGCGATTGCATCTGCGCTGCCCCCGCTGCAAGTGGGGTTACTCTCGTCGCAAACAAGGGTTCCGGGTAAGGCGTTGGTACTGCCGGCAGTATAGGTGCGTCGCTCCTGGATCGTATGAATCTGGTTGAAATGCAGGGCGACGGAGCCGCGCTGGGCGTCGATCAAGACCAACTCGTGGATTGGCAGCAGCGTATTCGCAGTGACCTCCAGACGCCACACGAGTCTGGTTGCGCCATCACTTGGCCCCACCAAAACGGGGTCGTAGATCCACAGCGCCGGTTCGCCAGCCACCAGCAGCGCGGCATCGACTCCATGCCACTTAGCCGCAGCCGTGACAGCCGTGTGCGCTGCGGCTTCGCTCTCAATTTGGGGCGTAACATCGAGGGCAATGGCGGGTAATATCTCTCCATGCGCCGACAGTACCTCATTTTGTGCATTGAGTTGCACGATCATCTCGCCGCCAAAGATGGGGATGTTGTTATAGAGCTGTTGAAAACGAACGAAGTTTCGTTCGGCGCTGCCGGACGTTTGGCGTTTTACACTCAATTCCTGTGTCTGGTTGGAAAGCCCAAAAAGCGGCCCATAGGTAGAGAGAAAACTGCGCGCGGCCTGCTCTGGCGATACAGCGCCCAACATTGGCATGGTTTGACGGATGGAGCGCGACGGTTCCATGCCGATAAAACGGACTTGGCCGGTCCCGTTGTGATACGAGATACGCAGATCATTGCCCAACTGTGCAATCAACGATTCCGGCGAGGCGTCTGCGGTGGATGCAAAGATCTGTTGAGGTGGAAGTAATCCAGCCAGGATGACTAAAGCAACGACAAAATAGCATTGAAGTCTACAACGGATGCGCGTCATACTTCTCCTGTTTAAGAGAGAAACTCTAGCTTCTGAAGACGGTTTGAATGGGACAGATGTTTATGAAGTGGCCTGTATAAAAGCCGTTGGAGAAACGGTTCCGCTTCCCCAACGGCTTCCTACACATTCTATCTAGCGTTTGTCAAACGAACGAGAACTAGGGCCGGCCAAACAACTGCACTGCGTCGATCTCGTTGTACCCAGGGACTGTCTCAGTATCCAGCGTCAGCCGGATCTGGTTGGTGGCAAAATCAACCGGCGTGAGGTCAGGAATAAAGACCCGATAGAGTTCCTCGGTGGCTGCCGCTTCTCCCTCATAGATGGCAACCCACTCATCATCTGTGGCATTGTACGCTTCGATCAGGGTGATTGCGCCTGGGTTGTAGCTTTCGACAATGGCGAGCGCAGAGGGCTTCACAGGCACTTCGTAGGTCAGTTCAAGTGTCTCAATGCCGCCATCCGATTGCGCCGGTGCCCAGGCCGTTGCGTAATCGCCAGCCGTGGGGGTATCGCTGCGGCCTGTTGCCTGCATGGCCGAATAGCCCTCTGTGCCATACTCGCTGCTGGCAACGGCGTCAATCGCCCATTGCGAGCCGAAGTAGAGCGGGTCAACCACTTGCGCCTGAATGAAGAAGTAGCCGCCCTCGTCCGAATAGGACGCGCTAACCGCTACTTCATACAGCCCTGCTTCGGGCAGCAGATAGCCGACGACCTCTGCCGAACCACTGCTATAGCCGCTGAGGTTGAGAATGGAATCGCCGCTGCTGTTGTAGCCGTTGACAGTAAGGTCGAGATCCGTACCTTCGGGGCCGACCAAGAAGACGGTCAGCAGTTGCCCTGCTTCCTCAATGGGCAGCAGATAGACATTACGCGAACGGCCTTCCACGATGTCATAGAAGACAGCGTTGGTTTCCAGGGTGGTGGCGGGATCGCCTTCCGTGGCTTCGATGGTGAAGGGGCCGGTGTTGCCATTGCTCAACACGGTGATGTAGTAGCTGCCCGCAATGGGAGCCAGGAAGGTGACCGACTCATCCGGGCCATAGGAATAGCTCGACCAGTTGCCGCTGCCGGGGCGCAGTCCCACGCTCAGGTCGAAATCGTTGTCGCCGTCGTCCCCCGTAAGGCGGACCGTTACCAGCGCGCCGGGATTGGCGACCTCAAAAGAGTAGTTGATGGACGCTTCCGCGTCGGCGAATTCATCGTCAAAGGGAGTCGCGTCCTCTAGCTGCGTGGTTGGGCGTCCTGCCTCGCCTGCGATGCTCAGGCTAAAGGGGATGTCGTCTGCTGCGGCTTCCGTGGTCTGTACCAGCACATAGTAGACGCCGGGATAGAGCGCGTCGATGGCGAGTTCTGCTTCCCCATAGCTGGAGTAGTAGACATCATAATCATAGTAGTTGTCGAGCAGCGTGACGCCAAGCGCCTCGTCACTATCGACCGCCAATTCGAGATTCTCGTAGTTGGCGTCCAGTTCCAATTGATAGACGACCTCGGTTGCGTCGGCAGGAATCGCGCCCTCCACGGGTTCATCCAGGGTGAGGGCTGGCGGCTCACCCGTCAAAAAGACAATCAGGGTCAACATCGAGCGTCGTTCATAGGGTTCGACTTGGATGTTGAAGTCGCCGCCGTGGGTCCAGAAGTGCAGAATGTTGTTGGTGTCGGTGGTCGTCGAAGCGTATACATTCTCGCCGTCTGCATAGGCATAGAAGATGTCTTCCTCATCCGCTTGCAGCGCAATCAACACCTGCCGCGGAAAGGTGGAAGGGGGGATGCTGAGGGTTGCGTAGAGGGTGCCGCTGACATTGTCGTCGATATAGACGCTGCCGGGAACAAGCTTGCCCGGCTGGTTTTCATCGCTGCTCATGCCGCCGATCTGCCCCACCACGACAAAGGTCAGAACATTGTCAGCCACCGCGGTAAAGGTGAGGGTGACAGTGCCCGTTTCAAGGGTTAAATCGCTGGTGACAAAGATATCGTTAAAGAGTTCGTTGCCGGTTTCGTCCGTAACAACCAGGTCGAAATCCTCGGCTGCGGCGTCATCCACCGCCGTTATGAGATAGGTGCCGCTTTCGGGAATGACAATTTCATAGCTGATAGATTCGCCGTTGGCTAAGGTGGCGTTGGCATATTCGCCCAAGAGAAGCGGCGTGCCAGTTGACTCGCGATTGCCCAGCGAGCCAAACTGGGCGACAGGCGCAGCCATCGCTGCCAATGGAGTAAACGCCAACAGAGCGGTCAAGACGATGACCGCGAGTCGGGTTGGCACAATAACTGCATGAGAACGGTACATCCCTGCCTCCTGTTTACAAAGAGAGTTTGTGATAAGTCTATGTTGCTGTGATGGTTGGACGCATTTGAATCGCTGTTGTGGCGCTCTCATGCGGAGATACCCATTACGTAGTATACACGTACTTTTTGGCAAATGCACTTGGCGCATTGACGTATTGCTGACATATAAGCGACCACTTCCGGCTATCACCTGTGCCGCCCGCCCTTTCACCGCCCACCCTCCTGGAAGCTTCAAGCTTCCGGGAGGGTTATCCTGGGGTAATTGGGATACAGCAGCGTACGCGCGTTATGCGCCCAAATTGACAGGTGACAATCTTCGGGTGACAATAGGTCTTTGGGCGGGCGAATATTTCGCCCGTTTCCATTATAGATTTACAGAGATTGTATAGATTTACAGAGATTGAGAAAGATTGATCTAAAACATTGAACTCATACCATTAGATAAGTCGATTGGATGAGTTGCTTCTATGAATAATTCTACGGATAGAATGTATGCTGTTTGATTATGTGGCTCCTACGCTCCAGCCCGGTCACACGGGGACCGTCTGGAGCCAATTCCCCCTCCAGCCGCTTACGCCGGGTGTCTTGACGCCCTTTAGTTACAGCGTCTTAGCCGAGTTTGTGAATCGCGGTTGGTATGTCTATTATGACCGGCTTGGTTTTGAGCCGGCTCCCCGTTCGCAATTGGTGCGTCGTCACAAAGGCCGCGTCTACTTCAATGTCTCTCTGCCCGCCCAGTTGGAAGCTGACCGCGCCGGGCTTGAGCCGCTGCCGTTGCAAATCAATCAGCAGCGGCAGCCGTTGGCAGCCTGGGAAAAGCCGGGCTTCTTGGCGAACCTGAAGCTAGGACGCGCCCAGAAGAAGATTGACGACTTTCCCGCCGAGCAATCGCGCCAGATGGACGCCATTACCGAAAAGACGCGTGCCTGGTATCTCAAAACGCAGGCGATTGTGCGTTGGGGCCAAGCAGAAGTCCTCCAGATTATGGAGGAGATCGAGCGCATGGGGCTGGAAAGCATGGTCGCCTATTTGGCGGCACGCCAAAGCCTTGCGCGGCACTATGCGCGCCTTTTGGCAGAACTGACAGGGCAAGTACCCCTCGCCGAAGGGCTGCTGCTGATCAACAATGCGCTCTGTGATGTGGATGGGCTGGTGGAGTTGGCGATTGGCGATGCTTTGCTCAACACAGCCGGTGCGATGGCTGAACCGGCGCAGCTTAGCTGGCTCAAGGAAGGGGACTTTGCCAAGTGGCGCGGCACATTGCCAAGCAAAGAGGCCATTGAGCGAGTCAACGCCTTTATGGGTGCGTATGGACATCGCGCCTTGAACGAAGGGGAGATGGCGCGACCGCGCTGGGCAGAGGATGCGAGCCTGCTAATGCGCGGCATCCTCGCCCATCTTGAAAAAGATGGCGAAGGACCGGGTAGACCTCCCGCCCGATCTGCTGCAAACGACGGTATGCAAGCGCTGTTGGAGAAGCTGCCATCCTCCGCACGCAAGCAGGGGCAGCAGATCATCCAAAAGATCGGTGATTCGCACAGGTTGCAGAGCCATGCACTCCATTCTCTTGCCTATGTCTTGGCAGGGACGCGCGCTTGGGCATTGGCCGCGGCCAGGGAGGCGATGGTCGATCAGCGCCTACAGAGCGAGGATGAGGTCTTTCTCTTTGAGTTGGAGGAGATCAAGCAACTGATGACCGGCGAGTGGAACATTAGCTCGCTGGAGCAGATTCGCGCCGAGGTGGCCCGGCGACAGGCGGAACAGGCGGCTCTCCAGCAAGAAACCGCCCCCGATCTTTTGGTGGATGACGAGGAAGGCTATCGCACGCAGCCGGGTTTACCCGCTGTGGTAGGCCAAGCGGTTGGCCCACTCTGCGATGGGGAAATGCTCCAGGCAAATGGCTGTCGCGATGCCATCGTCGGGGCCGAGTTGTTGGACAGTGGCTATGTGCTGACGCTGCCCTTTGCGACAGGTTTTGTGGCGGCAGCCGGGACACCGCTGGACCCGTTTATTACCGCGGCGCGCGCCTGGCAGCGCCCCGTCCTTGTCGGTCTGGGCAAGAGCTACAGCCAGTTGGTGGAAGGCGCACAGACAACCATCAACGCCGATGCTGCGACGGTGGAACAGTAACAACCACCCTCCCGGAAGCTGGGGAGCCCATTGGGCGCGGGAGGGTTAAGTGGTGCAAATATCGCCAAAGCTAGACGTTTTTTCGCAGTTCGTTGTGGATGAGAAGATGACACCAACCACGCTTACACAATCCTCCGGCACACAGCCAGCCGGCATGATGGACGATCTAATCGAGGACGCCGCTGATCGCGCTCCCGATATTTCCGTCGTCATTCCCCTCTTCAACGAAGAAGAGAGTATTCCCCATCTCTACCGGACGCTGACAGACGCGATGGAGACGTATGGGCGCGTCTATGAGGTGATCGTGGTCGATGACGGCTCGCGTGACCGCAGCTTTGCATTGCTCAAAGAGATCGCCGCCGAGGATGCGCGCTGGACGGTGGTGCAGTTGCGGCGCAATTTTGGGCAGACGGCGGCTTTCGCGGCGGGCTTTGCCCAGGCACGCGGCGATGTGGTGGTGACGATGGACGCCGATCTCCAAAACGACCCGCGCGATGTGCCGCTGTTGATGGCAAAGATCGACGAGGGCTATGACATTGTGAGCGGTTGGCGCAAGGATCGGCAAGATCGTTTCTGGGATCGCCGCTTGCCTTCGATGATCGCCAACCGGCTTATTTCCAATGTGACCGATGTCCAACTGCACGACTACGGCTGTTCGCTCAAAGCCTATCGCCGCGATGTTCTACAGCATGTGCGTCTCTATGGCGAGTTGCACCGCTTTATTCCCGCATTGGCGAGCCAGGTGGGTGGCACTGTGACCGAAGTGGCAGTCAACCATCATGCTCGCCAGTTTGGAACCTCCAAATATGGCATCAGCCGTACCATTCGTGTGATGCTGGACTTGATCACCGTCTGGTTTTTGGGCACTTATGCCACGCGGCCTATCCATGTCTTTGGCACTATCGGCCTCGCTTCGGTGGGGTTGGGTATATTGACAGGCATCTATCTGACCTTTCTCAAGATTTTCTTTGACCAGGACATTGGCGGGCGACCTCTGCTGCTGCTGGCGGTTTTGTTGGTGGTGATCGGCGTGCAGTTGATTACGATGGGGCTGATCGGTGAAATGGTGATCCGCACCTATTACGAAAGCCAAGCCAAGCCCATCTATCACGTGCGCGAGGTTGTCAACCACCGTGAGCGTGGTTAGTCTGCTGATCCCGTTGTCCGCCCGATTTCACGCCCCTGACAGGTATCAACTGATGAATGGCCCACAACGCCCGTCCCGCAGCCCTGCGTGCGGGCGTTTTTTGCGTGCCTACAGCGAGGCCATCCCATGCTGACCGCGCAGCGCAAAAAGCTGTTGAGCGCCGTGGGACTGGCATTGATCGCCCAGGCCTTGCTTTTCGTTCTACCCGCATCCCCTTTTGCCGATTGGGTGCGCGTGGGCGCATTGCTGCTGTGGGCGGCCTTTATTCCAGGCCATCTCCTGGTCGAGGTGGTGGGGCGAGACTTCGGCGCACCTGCCACAAAGTTGGAATGGGGGATCTATGCCCTGGGGGGCGGCTATACCCTGCTGCTGGCTTTGCTCCTGCTGCTGAGTTATCTACCGGGGCCACTGCCTGGCTGGTATCTGCATATTGGCGTGGATGTCGTGCTGCTGGTGTTGTTGGTGGCGGCGTGGCCCATCGCCGGAGAAGAGCCCTTGCCCCAAATGCCGCTGCCGCGCTGGGAGGTGGTGGCGCTCTTTTTGATCCTGGCACTCGCCGCGCTCTTGCGTCTGACCAACATTGGCTATGCCGAGTTTCATGGCGACGAGGCGCGCGCAGTCTTGCGCGCGGCAGCGGTGATCCAGGGCTATGACGATGTACTCTTTCTGCACAAGAAGGGGCCAGGGGAGATCCTGATCCCTACGGCTATCTTTGCCGCGCTGGGCAACCTTACCGAAACCACGGCGCGCCTGCCCTTTGCCATTGCCAACCTCACCGCGCTGGCAACGATTTTTTGGCTGGGGCGGCGGCTTCTGGGGCCAATCGCCGGGCTAGCCGCGGCGCTGCTCCTGGCTGTTGATGGCTTCTATATTGGCTTTGCGCGCATCGTGCAGTATCAGAGCTTGGTGATCCTGCTGTCGGCGTTGGCGCTGCTGGTGCTGGTGCGCCTGTGGCAAGAACCGCGCGCCTTGTGGCGCGGGCTGCTGCTGGCCGCGCTCTTTGTGGGAGCGGGGCTGTGGGCGCATTACGAAGCGGGATTGGTGGCTTTTCCGGCTCTCTTTGCCATTGGCGTGCTGTGGACGCGCTATCCCGTCCAGCGCCGCGCGCTGATCGTCGGGTTGATCGGCGCGCTAGCCTTAGGCGCGCTGCTGTTGGCGCTTTTCTATGTGCCCTACTTCGCACATGAGCAATTTAGCGCCACCTACACCTACCTGGTAGACCGGCGTATTGCCGGTGAGGGTTTCCCGGTCAATAATATCGCTGACCTCTGGCTGCGCCTCACGACCTATAGCTCGAGCTATTATGCGCTGGCGATGATTGGGCTGCTGCTCGGCGCGCTGCTGGCGCTCTATCGTCGTGCGCTAGGGGGCTGGGGCGCGCTGGTTGCTGGCGGCGCGCTGGTGATCTTCGTGACGTTGACCATTGCCAACCCGTCCTGGGCAACCGTGGGCGGGCGCGATTGGTGGGTGCTGTTGGCGCTGCTGGCGCTGCTGCCGGCGTGGTTCTTGCCGCGTACGCGTGCCGAAGAAAGGCTGCTTTGGATTTGGTTTGGCGCGCTGCTGATCATCCTGCTGGGCTTTACGAGCAAGCCGCGCACCCATGTCTACACCTTTTTTGCGCCGTGGTCGCTCTTGGCGGGGATGGTCGTCCAACGGGTTGCGACTTGGTGGGCCGCGCGCCCGAACGTTCGCCCTCGCAATCTGGCATGGACGGGGGCCGCCATTGGCCTGGTGGTGGCGCTGCTCTTTGGCGGCTATGTCTACCAGATGTTTGCCTATACACGCGTGGAGATTTTGCACACCTGGAATGTCAACTGGCCGCGCGGCTACTGGCGGCCCTATGCTGTTCTGGACAACGACGCGCTCTTTGGTTTTCCGCTGACGAATGGGTGGAAGGCTGTGGGCGAACTCTATGCCGATGGCACACTCAGCGGCGACTATGCCACCAACGAGATCGAGTATTGGGCGCCAATCTGGTATACACATGGGCGGATGCGCTGCGACGAGCGCGCTGCGTACTTCTTTCAGATCAGCAATCACCAAGCCGACCCGGAGGGCTATGCGCGGACGTTGGCAACCCAACTGCTGGACAGGGGCTACCAACCGTGGGCGACCGTGACCCTCCACGACGAAGCGCGGATGCTGATCCACCAACGCACCCAAGCGCCGCTATCGCCTCAGCGTTTTGCACTGGAGAAGTACGTAGCCGCTTTTGACGCCGCGGCCACGCCCAATCTCCCCTTGGGCTATCCTGTGGTGGAGCCGCCGATCCCCCACCCGCTTGATGCCAACTTGGGTGGGCTGATCCGGCTGGAAGGATACGCCCTGGACGCACCTACCCCATTGCAGCCCGGTGCAACCGTGCAGCTAACGCTCTATTGGCGTGCCTTGCAAGAGATTGACCTCTCCTACAAAGTCTTTATTCAATCCTATTATGGTGATGGGGTCATGGTGGCGCAGCAGGACGGCTACCCCGTCTGCGGCGGGCGTGGCACTTGGCTGTGGGACCCCGGCGAACAGATTGTCGATGTGCATCAACTCACCATCCAGCCCGCCGCGCCCGATGGCCTCTATCCCCTCTATGTGGGACTGTACATCGAGGAAACACTCGACCGGCTCAATGTCGTGGATGCCGCGGGCCAGCCTGTGGGGGATCGCGTCCATCTAACAGACTTGCGGATTGGCGTGGAGTAGTTACTTTTCCCGCCAGGTGATAACCTGTGCATTGTTGGGAAGCGGCTTGCCTTCTGCATCCACAGCCGTAAGGCGTTCACCCGTAGCAGGGTCATAGACGCCGACAGCGATGGAATGAAGTTGTGCCAGGTCGATCGGTGTCGCGGCCACGTTGCGTCGATCCTCGATGATTTGCCCTGGCTGCCATGCCCACAGCGGATAGCGGTTGGTATAGGGTGTTCCATCCATTTGCCCCAGCAGTTGCCCTTGTTCATCCAGCAGGTGAATAAAGATCGTGTAATCGCCTGTGATGGGTGTCTCTGCGCGCCAATAGAGCGTGAGCCGTGAATCGTTGATGGAGGCCCCCAACAGCGCAACCGTGGGGCCAAAGCGCGCACGTGGGCCAGCGGGCGGCTTGGGCTTCTGTGCAGGCAGCACCCAAAGCCGCCCCAACTCTACCATCGTCCCTTCCTCCGTTGGCAATAGCTCGCCTGTGGCATGGTCACGAAAGCCCACGCTGATGGCATATTGGATCGGCGGCGCGTTGGCTGGGATCGACGCCTTCAATTCATTACGCAGATAAAGACCTGTCGCCCATCCTGACGTGGGGATGTCGTTGGGGTTCGACTGTTCGACTTCGATCAGCGTTTGACGGCTGCCCACATCCGCCAGCCGCAGCAGCACAGAATAGTTCTCATCCATCTCTACCAAAGCGCGCCAATAGGCGACAACGGTCAGTGCATCTCCCGCGTGGATCGCAGTGGGCAGCGGCTCCAACCCCAGCAGCCGGAAGCGTTCGCCAATATCGGCGCGGCGTTGCACAGGCGCAACAAGGGCCTGATCCGGTGGCGAATGCAGTTGGAACCAACCGGCTCCCACCACTTGCAACATCCACACCGCAGCCACCACCGCGCCGATGGCGAACAGTGCCGTGGGTGCGACAGCGCCGGTTTGTCCTGAGCGGGTAGGGACGCCTTCGAGAGATGGCGCGGGCCGCCGGTTGTGTCGTGCCTGGTACAGTTGTGTAACGACAAACGCCAAGACGATGGCAATCCAAGCCAAACTTGAAACCACCCCTGCCGCCCGTCGTAAGCGCGTGGGGCCAAAGGTCAAATCAAGCGTACTCTCCCCTGCGGGTAGCGCCACAGTCAACAAGCCTGTTCCATCCTGTGGGCGCACCTCGACAGGCATCTGGTTGACCTGCGCCCTCCAGCCAGGGAAGTAGTGCAGGTTGAGCGAGATGGTAGCAGGCGCGGGCAGCGTGATCTGGTAGAGTTGGCGATGCACGGTGACATCGAGCACGCGGTGGCTGGAACCCGGCGGCAGCATGCCCGCTAACCTGTCCACAGGACGCCGCGCCATGTAATCTTCCACCAGGGGCGAAGTAACCAACGGGTCAGTCACCCAAATCGGGTTGAACTCCCCATAGCTGGTCGTACCCACCGCACCGCTTTTGACCTCATAGCGCACCACTTCATAGGGCGACAGGACGCGCGTGCCGGGAGGCAGTTTGTCGGGATAGAGGCCGACCAATGCGGAACCCATCAAGAGCAAGATCAGTCCACTGGCGGCAAGGGGCTGCCAATGTTTCGCCAGCAGGCCCACCGCGGCTGCCGCGAACCATACCAGCCCCAGCCCGGCGAAGTAGCTCCACCGCGCCGGAAATTGAAAGACATAGGCAAAGGGCATGATCTCCCAAATCGGTGCCGCTGCATTCGTTTCCATATAGCCACAAAAGAGGGTGTAGATCGACATGAAGATCGCTGTGCCCCAAAAGAGGCGCGCAGCCCAACGACGGTCGTCCCTCTCGGCATGAGGAAGTGCGCGTCGTGTGACAGCCCAGACCAGGAGCAGCACAATGCCCAACAGACCTGCCAACACCTGGGGCAAGCCGAGCGAGCGCGGGATATAGGGGTTGATCGCACCCGCATCTAGCCGGGGCATCCAGGCCAGCAGTTCGGAGAGCGGGACGAATTCCGTGTGGTAGTCGGTGCCTTCGATGGCCCCGATGGAAATATAATCAGTTTCCAGCACAGCAGGAGCCCAAAACCAGGCGCTCAAGAGCAACCCCAGCACACCCCCAGCAACCGTGATCCAAAAGCCACAATGGCGACGTGTGGCATCCCACAGGATCAACCCCAGCAGGGCGATGCTCTCTGCCGTAATCAACCCGACGACATTATGGCTGAGCAGCGTACCCGCCAACGCCAAAGCCAGCAGCAGCGCATAGCCGAACTGTCCCATCCGGCTGTCGCTGCGATAGAGTTGGATGATCGCCCAAAGTGCCCAGGGGACGAAACTCCACGCCAAAAGCTGCGGCGAATTCCCCTGGACAAACAATGTGTAGAGCAGCGTGGGCGCGTAGACGAGTGCCGCTGCTGCGACAGCGCCCCCCCACACCCCAAAGAGGAGATGCCCCAAGCGGTAGGCCCCCGTAGCACCCACGATCAGGGCGCTGACGAGCATGGCCTTGAAGGCGGCTTCTGCGGGTAAGCCTAGCATGTGAATGGCCGCAGCCAGCCAGTAGGACAAGGGCGGGCCATAGATAAAGACGGGAATACCCCTGCCAAAGCCTAAGTTGAGCGACCAGCGCGGTACCCAGATGCCATCTCGCCACGACGAAACGATTTCGCTGATGCGCGTAAAATGTACCGAGCCATCGGCAGTATTAGGCAGCCCTCCCGGCAGCAATGCCCACAGGATTGGCAGCAGGATCAGCAGGGGGATAATGAGAGTGGTTCGCCGGAGCAGCCAAGCAGCAGCAGGGCGGGACATGGTAGGTTCTCTAGGGAACGATCACCGTCGCAACCTGGATCGTGTCGCCCGCGGGTGCGTGATCGATCTGCACCGGCAGGCGCGTGAGTGTTGGCAAATCATAGAGCCCGACCCATAGAGCATAGTCACCAGGGGGTAGGTTGGGGGGAATGTCAAGGTGGTAGGCATCGAGCAGAATATCGCCTTCGCGCCACAGGGTCGTGGGCACAACTCCTTGCAGTGGGGCGCGGTCATATTGTTGCGCCAGCGTGCCATCCGGCGCGATCAGATGGACTAGCGTTACATAGTCGGTATTCGCTGGGCGCGTTGGCTGCCAGGCCAATAGGAGTGGCAGCCCTGGCATGGCCTCCACGCGCGGAATCTTGCCATGATCGCCCAAGTCCAGCCCTTGTAGGCGCGACCCCACCAGCTTGATCTGGTCGCCCAGCAGAGGGGGCGTCTGGAGCAAGGCCGGTTGCTTGCCCGCAAGACCCACTGCCACATAGCCCACGCCCACAAAATCGCCGCGCGGTGTGGTCGTTCCCGCCACCATTGGCGTGACCAGCTTTTGCGCGTTGCCATCATAGAAGCCTAACTCCAGACGCAGATAGCCGGCCCCCACATCAGAAGGCAAGGTCAATTCATGCCCATCGATGTACGCATCCCCAGGCTGCCAGGTAGAGGTTGCCGAGCCAAAGGGCCAGCCTTCGCTGCGCGCCACTTCGTTGCCCCCGGCATCGGTCAGGCGCACGATGGCGTTGAGGTTGCTGTCCATCGTGCCGATGGTGTACAGATGCAGGTTCACCAGGAACTCATCACCCGGCAGGAGCGAGGCGCGTGGCAGCTCCGTATCGGTCAGGCGAATGGCCCCGGCCCAATCGGTGAAATAATCTGGGGTCGGCGCATCGCGCAGGTCATAGACCGAAGCATAATCCAGCCCATGCAGCTTGACCGTATATTCAGGGGTCAACTGGGCAAAATAAGCCATCATACGCGCATCGGGCGCTTGCCGCTGCCACTGATGGATGTAGATCACGGCGTAATCCGCCTCGAAAAAACGGTCCAGGTTGAGGTCTTGCCCGCGGAAGATGAAATTAAAGGAGCCGCCGCGATACCAGGATGCCACGCGCAATTGCTCGGCATTGGGCTTGGCGTTGAGATAGCGCGCCGCCTCATCCAGCCCTTCGCCCAACCCGATCATCAGGACTTCGGGCGCGCGTGCGTTTCCGCCAAGCAGTGGATTGTAGAAGGTGAAATAGTAGGGGAAGTGGGGCAAGATCAACGCCGCATGGGTCGCCAGCGCCAGCGGCAGCAGCCAGCGGCTCCACAAACCGTTGGCGCTCATGCCGCCCAACGCGCGCGTCAAAGCATTCCACCCGACAGCGGCGATCAGAGCCAATGGGAAGTAGGCAGGGAGTAGATACCGTTCGATCTTCTTCGAGCCAAAGGTCATCAAGGTGGTAAAGATCAGCGCATAGAGCAGCAAGATCGCTGTGCTTTGCCAGAGCGGCGAGCGACGGCGCAAGCCCACCACGCCCGCAATAAGCGCCAACCCCAGCCCGATCAGCGTGATGGGTGTGACATGCCAAACATAGGTCAGTGGATAGAAGAGCGCGCCCGGATCGTCAAGAATGATTTCGCCGTTGAAGAAGATCTTTTGGTTGCTTTCTTCGGCATATTCTTCGGCGGCGCTGAAAATGGCCTGAATATTGGCGATGGGGCGCACCCACATCGAGGGCCAGCAAAGCACAAAGATCAGCGCGGCCATTCCTCCCCAAAGCGCAAAGACACGTACAGTGCGTCCCAGCGTGGCCGCGGGCAGGCGGCGTTGAGTGTGCCATCTCCGCAGCAGATCAATGCCCACAATCAGCAGCGCCATCGGCCCCAGTACGAGCGCGGGTGATTTGGTGAGCCATGCAAGCCCCGCCATGCCGCCGGAGAGGATCAGATCGCGCCAGCGTCCGGCAATGGCTGGAGTGGGCGCATAAAAGCGCATAAAGGCCAGTACCGATACCAGCATCAGCGCGCTGCTCAAGCCATCCACATGCAACATACGCGTAAGGCCCAGCCCCATCGGTTCAAAGCCCAACAAAATAAGCCCGGTGAGCGCAGGCAGCCAGCCCAAGAGATCCATTGCCAGCCAAAAGGCAACCAGCAGCAGTGCCACAATCGCCAGCACCATGAACATGCGCCCCGCGGCCAGGAGGGTCATGGGCAAATGGCCGTGGGCAACGAGCGTGTCTTCAATGCCCTCGCTCATACTGGTAATTTGTCCCGTGCCGGAAGCGATGGCGTCGGCAGGATAGCCGGGATACTGCCAGAGGTAGCCCAGCATCCCCAGCCACATCGTGGTGACGCCGGGGTGATAGGATTGGTAGGTAGAGGCGAGATCGCCGGTGGCAAGCGCCAGGTAGAAGTTGCCCGACCGGGTCAGCCAGGATCGTTCATCCACTGCCACAAAATGATCCAGCGCCAACCCGCGCGGCAGCCACAGGAGCAGCGCCAGCCCCAACGTGATCAGCCACTTTTGGCGGCGCGAGAGGCTGTTCTGTGTGCTGATAGCAGGAAATTCACTCACGGTTAGCGCACGGTAAAGGTCGCGATTGGATAAGCGTCGCCAATGACCTCACCCTTTTGGCTGATGGGCAAGCGGGTCAGCGTCTCTAGATCATACCAACCCACAAGTACCTTATACTCCCCGGCCGGCGCATCCGTGGGTAACTGAATGGCGTAATCGTCTGCCATCTCTTGCCGTTGCGACCAATAGGAGGTGGGGACAAAGCCGTTGAGCGGCTGCTGGTCAGACTGTGTGATTACTGCGCCATCGGGGCCTAGAACATGGACAAAGGTCGTGTAATCGTTGTGGATGAAGTTCTGCGTCTGCCAATGTAGGCGTAGATCAATACGCTCGCCAGGGGCAAAGCTCTTGCCCGTTAATGCTTGCTCCTTGCCGCTTGCGTCTAGCATCTCCGCGCCTTCCAGCCGTACCAGGTCGCCCAGGATCACAGGCGGATCGATCCTGACTTGGGGGGCGGGCGGCCAATCGCCGATGACGAGGTAATCGAGCACATAGGGGTCATTGAGCAAGCGCCCGTTGTTGACCTGGACCGCGGGCAAATGGTCAAAGGTCGCCGGGTCATAGAAGCTGATTTCAATGCGATAGAGGCCGGGGGGTGTGCCTTCGGGGACTTCCATCTGGTAAGTATCGTCGCGCAAGATATGGCCGTCTGTCCATTGCGAGGTATTGAGCCCCAGGGGCTTTCCCTCTTTGAGCATAAAGGTATGCCCCGCCTGGTCGAGTATCTGGACTTTGACCTTGTAATCCAGGTCGAGCGGGCCACTCTTGTTAAAGTAAATGGTCATCTCAAAGAGGTGTCCCGGATAGAGGTTGCCCGGAATGGTATCATAGTACATCAGGTCAATCGCATCACCCCAGGAGACGGTGTAATCGCCCAGGGGGACCTCTTGCAGGTCATAAATCTGCACATAGTCAATGCCATCAATCGTGACGGTATGTACAGGTGTCAGCGTGTCAAAATAGGCCATTGTGCGCCGGTTGGGGAGTTCGCGCTGCCACTGGTGGTTGTAGACCACGGCATAATCGCTTTCCCACAGATAGCGGTTGGAAGAAGATGTGCCCTCATAAAAGAAGCTAAAGGGGCCGCGCTCATACCAGGAGGCTACGCTGGTGGTGGCGGGGTCAGCCGCCTGGTTGAGATAGCGCGCCGCCTCATCCAGCCCTTCTCCCCAGCCGATCAGCATCACTTCTTCAGCCTTGCTCGCGCCGCCCATGACGGGGTTGTAATAGCTCAGGTAGTAGGGGTACGTATTGAGCGACAACGCGGCTTGCACGCCAACCGCGGCCACAGCCAGGGCGATCGCCCCATAGCGTCCCCACGGGAAAGCTCGCCACGTTGTGCGCCACGTCGCCAATGCCCCAATCGCCGCGCTCCAGCCCACAGCCGCCGCAAAGTCCAGGGACGGAAAGACCGGCAGCAGATAGCGGTCAAACTTTTTCGCGCCCAGCGTCATAAAGAGGTTGAAGAAGAAGGCAGAGGCGATGAACCCCACAACGGTCAGCAGCACAACACGCCGGCGAGCAAAGCTGCTACGCCAGACGAAAGCGCCCGCCAAGAGCAGCAGCCCAACCATCACGACAGGCGTCGTGCGCCAGAGATAGTTGATCGGATAGAACCAGAAGCCGGGGTCGCCATTGTAGATGCGCCCGTTGAAAAAGACCGAACTCGTATGCCCTTCGGTGGCGTAGGCCCCAGAGATGCTAAAGACCTGGCCCAGCGTATATCCCGGCGCGACCCACATAGCGGGCCAAAGCGCCACATAGACCAGCGCGGCTACGCTGCCCCAGATCAGCCAGGTACGCAGGAGCCGCCACAAGGCCGCGCGGCTGAACAACTCATTCCAGCGCCAGCCAGGGTGGCTGGTGACATGCACGCCTAATTCAATGAGCGTCAGCAAGCCGACCAGCGGAATCAGGAAAATGGCAGGCGTCTTGGTGAGCCAGGCAATCGCTGTATAGGCCCCCGCAGCAACCAGATCGCCTGTGCGCCGACCGGCAAACAGATAGGCCATAAAGGCCAGCGTTGCCAAAAGCATAAAAGTGGCAAGCAGGCTGTCGGGGTGCAGAAAGCGCGAGAGGGCGACATGAAAGGGGTCAAGGGCGATCAGCAAAAAGGCGATCAGCGCGGGCCAAAGCCCCACCAAGCGGCGCGCATAGAGAAAGGCGAGCGTCAGGGCAATGACGTTGAAGAGGACAACAAAGGCGCGCCCCGCGGCCAAAATGTCCATCGGGTTCTGCCCCATCCCCTCCAGCATATCCATGAAGGGGTTGCCCCATACCTGCTGGCTATCGACGAGGCGCACATAATCGGGAAATTGCAGGAAATAGCCCGCCATCCCCGCGTACATGATTATCACGCCAGGATGACCATGCTGGTAGGTATCGGCGAGATTGCCGGAGGTCAGCGCCAGATAGTAATTGGCCGAGCGCACCAGCCAGCGTGTCTCATCAACCGTGACAAAACGGTCCAACGCAAAGCCGCGCGGCAGCCATACCGCCAGGGCGATCACCGCCGCGGCCAAAAGTGTGTGCCAAGCAACCCGCCTGCGCGTGATCACCGCAGGCGCGACCGTCTCCGGCGAAGCGCCCGCTGGCAAAGCAACTGTGCTGCGTTTGATATTCTCCAACCCTGAATCACCCCATTTCCCACCACTCCGCAACATCCTGCAAAGAAACACTATATCATATGAGGGGGGAGGGATGAAGGATGAGGGATGAAAAGGCAGATCGTACGCACCCAGGGATCTCTCTGCCATAGCTACCGGAGAGAGATGCTTACAGCATGACAGAGCAGTGTGCTTCCTTCATCCCTCATCCCCTCCTTATGCCCAGGGCGAGAAGGCGACCTTGATCGCTTGTTTGGTGCGGAGGAGTTCTACTCCTTCAGCATAACGGCTCATGGGTAACTGGTGCGTGATCAGCGGTTCGAGCCGCAATTTCCGCTCCACCACCAACTTGAGCGCGCGCTCGGCTGCGGCGCGATTATGGCTATCATAGCCCAGCAACATCACGCCGGAGCGCCAGTGGAAGAAACCAAACTCGACCGGATCGCGCAGCACACCAAAGAGCGCAACTGCTTTGCGCGTGGTCGCCAACAGCACTTGTACAGCGGGCGCAAGGCCAGTGCAATCAATGGCAATGTCAAAGCGCTGCTTGGCGCGAATTGTTGCGGCATCATCGTCCCATGCGGGTGCGCTTGCGGCCAACTCATCGGCGGATAGCGCGGTGTGAGCGCCGAGGCTCAGCGCCAATTCGCGCCGTTCGACAACAGGGTCGATGGCGATGACCTCACGCGCCCCATAGGCGCGTGCCATCTGTAACGCGATCTGTCCCGCTGGCCCCAGACCGCTGATCCCCACGCGCTGCCCTGCCACGCCGCCGATCTCGTCCAACTGGTCAAAGGTGACTTGGATACACATTGCCAGTTCGAGCGAGGCGAGCGCTGCCAGGGGCAGATCGGTGGGCACTTCCAGCAGATGATCAGCCTCAAAGATGTTGTATTGTGCATAGCAGCCCGGTCGGGCGTGACCCTGATCGCGCCAAGCCGCGACGCGCGTGCCAACCGCGGGGCCACTGACCCCAGTTCCCAATGCGGCGACCACACCCACCGCTTCATGCCCTGGCTGACCAGGAGGATAGGGGTAGGGGATCGGGCGACCGGGGAACATCGGCTCGCCACTCATCAGGTGCAGGTCCCAATGGGGGCAGGTGCTAATGCCCTCGATACGCACAAGGATTTGGCCCGGCCCCGGTGTGGGGATCGGCACCGCGCTCCACGTCACTTCGCCGGGTGCAAGAATCTGTAGAGACATCATCTGGTCAGTCATAGAGCATCCTGTTCACTCCATCAAGAAGGTTTAGTATTCTATAGCTCATGTACTGTGGCTGGATGGTTTACCGTCCAGCGGCCTCAACCGTCACCGTTCCCGCCACAAGCGCATCGCCCACGGTTTGACCATCCTGGACAATGGGTAAGCGCGCCATCGTCACCGGGTCATAGAAGCCTGTGTAGAGCGTATAGACCCCCGGCGTGGCATCGGGTGGCAGCGTTAGGGTGAAATCATCCATCACCCGCTGCCCTGGATACCATGTGCTGGTGGGCAAGAAGCCTTGCAGCGGCGGCTTGTCCATCTGCGCGGCCAACGCCCCATCCGGCCCCACCAAATGGACGAAGGCTGTGTAATCCGTTGCGGGCCAAGCGCGTGCCTCCCAAAAGAGACTCACCGTTACCTCTGTACCTGGTGACACCGTACCATCGGGTGTCAGCGTACTCCCATCCAGCATCAGGCTGTTCCCCAGATATGCGGGGGATGCCAATCGCTCGCTTGGCTGCGGCAGCGCGCCCACTTGCAGCGTGTCAATCGTGACGAGGTCGCCCAAAGGCGCGCCTGTGGCGGCTTGCTGCGCGGGCAGCAGCGCTTGTGTTGCTGGATCATAGAAGCCCAACTCCACCCGATAGTAACCAGGCGTGGTGTTGGCAGGGATCGTCAAGTCGTGACCGTCGGGCCAGAGTATGCCTGCTTGCCAAGTGCTGGTTGCCGCGCCCCAGGGCCATCCCTCAGCGCGGGCGATCTCGACCCCATCTTGCCCCACCACACGCACCAGCACATTGAGATTGGAAGCAATGGGCGCTTGGTTAACCAGGTAAAAGACTGCGCGTACCGTCTCGCCGGGGAGGATCATCGCCGCGGGTAGCTGGAATGTGACCAGGCGAATCGCCCCGCCCCACTCCGTGACATAGTCCGGCAGGGGGGCATCGCGCAGGTCATAGAGGTGGGCATAGTCCAACCCATCCAGCGTGATGACCTTTTCCGGCGTTAACTGTTGGAAGTAAGCAGCAGATTTGCGCGAGGGCAGTTGGCGCTGCCAATCCTGTACAAAGACCGCGGCATAGTCGGCCTCATGCCAAAAGGTGAGCGGCAGCGTCGTGCCGCGAAAGAAATAGGAGAGAGGGCCGTTGGTATAGCCGGAGGCGACGCGCAGTTCCTCCGCATTTGCTTTGGCATCGAGGTAGCGACCTGCCTCGTCCGCGCCCTCGCCCCAGCCGATCATCATCACCTCCGGCGCACGCGCCACACCCCCCATTGCTGGGTTGTAATAGGTGAGATAATAGGGAAAGGTGGGCAGCGCAAAGAGGGCTTGCGCCATGATCACCGATGCCGCTGCCAGGGGGAAAAAGCGTGCCGCGCCTCTCTTGGCCCCGCGCTGCTGTGCCAAGTTGAGCGCCACCACCCACCCAACCCCGGCGATCAGTTCCAGCGGTAGATAAGCAGGAAGCAGGTAGCGGTCGAATTTCTTAGCGCCGATGTCCATAAAGAGCATAAAGCCCAGCGCATAGAGCAGCAGCGCACCCAACACCGCACGCACGCGCCGCTCATTGAGCGGCGGCACGCGCAAAATCAACCCAACCAGCGCCATTGCCAGCCCGATCCAGGTGATAGGCGTGCTGCGCCAAAGATAGGTGATCGGGTAGAACCAAAAGCCAGGGTCGCCCGCGTAGATCTCGCCATTGAAAAAGGTGGGCTTGAGATGGCCTTCGGCGGCATAGTCACCTGCCGCGGTCAAGACTTGATAGAGGCTTCCCACCGGGTCTACCCACATGGCGGGCCAGAGCAACACAAACAGAGCAAACGCACCAGCCCCACCGATGAGCAGGCTGCGCAGGGTGGATCGCCAGGGATGGTCAGGGGCGTGCCACACATGGAGCAAGGCTAGCAGCCCAAAAAGCGGGATCAGAAAGAGCGCAGGCGAGCGAGTCAGCCAGGAAAGCCCGGCGGCGATGGCAGCTAGCGCCAATGTCCCATTCTCATTCCGGCGCAGGCGGAATCCCCTTCTGCTCGCGGCATGAGGGGACTTTTCGCTGCGCTCAGCGTGACGAGCCTGAAGATGGTGGAGCCAGGCCAAGACTGCCAGCAGCATCAAACTTGAAACCAGCCCGTCGAGGTGGAGAAAGCGCGAGTGGGCTATGTGGAAAGGGTTAAAGGCAATGAGCGCCATGCCCAGGAAGGCCGCCCAGCCACCCAGAAGTCGCCGCGCCAGCACAAAACAGCCCACCAGCGCAAGGGCAATCATAACGACGCTGGCGGCGCGCCCTGCTGCCAGGATCGTGATTGGGTCATGACTGTGGCTGCGCAGAAATGGCTCAATCTCCTCGGTCAGCCAGCCAAATTGCCCAGGTGCATCAGCCGCATAGCCTGGATAGGTAAAGAGATAGCCCACCAGCCCTGCCCAAGTGACCGTAACGCCGGGGTGGTGGCGTTGAAAAGTGCCTGCCCAATCGCCGTGGGCCAGCGCATAGTAGAAGTTGCCCGAACGCGCCAGCCATGCGTGTTCGTCGGCAGTGACAAAACGATCCAGCGCGGGCAGGCGCATCAAGAGAATCCACGAAAACAGGAGCAGCGTGGCAATCCACAGCCGTCGTCGCGGGGGCAGCGAAGACCAAATTGTATTGGTTGGCATGGGTGGCTTAGGGTTGGGCAATGCGGACTTCATCAATGCCTATCGCTCCGCCCAGTAGCGTGCCATCCGCCGTGGAGATCTCAAGGTTGCCTTCTTTGCCCATCATGCCGATCAACAAAGTATAGGTTCCGGGCCGCGCATCCGCTGCGAGAGGAATGTAATAGCGGTCAGCGATGGTCTCTCCGGGCTGCCATGCGTAGGTGGCGTAGTTGTTGCAGGCCGGTTCGCCATCGGCCTGCCCCGCTTTATAATCATCGCTGCGGTCAACCACTTGGGCAAAGACATTATAGGCGGGTTCGACCGGCGCGTCTGTTTGCCAATAGAGGGTGAGATGAACAGCGCCACCTGGGACGTTATCTTGCCCCTCCAGGGTGTAACCTATCAGGCGGATGGAATTGCCATGAACCGGGTCGCCAAAGCGGAAATCGACCGGCTTTTGAATCTGAGGCACAGCGGTCGGGCCATCCATCTCAAAGATGGGGCCGGAGAGTTCGGCATCAAAGCGCGGCGCGTACTCCTCTGCGGCGAAAAGCTGGGGTGTCAGCGGCGCATCGCTCATCTTGTAGATGGCAAGGCGGGGCTGGTCGTTGACCGTGATCTCGCCAAAGAGTTGGTAGCCATCCTTCTCGATCTGCTGGCGCACGCCGCGATGGTAGCTTTGATCCCCTGGCTCGACCGCATCATGCCAGAGGTAATAGACATGGTCACGCGGGCAGTAGACTTGCCCGCGCGTATACCAGTCGGCGACAGGCTCTTTGCCATGCACCTCAAAGGGCGCATCTAGAACCCCATCAGCATAGAGCACGCCTACCGCCTTCCAGCCATTGGTCAAGGGGAAGCCAAAGATTGACCTGCCGATGGGCATCTCATAGCTGACCCAATAACCGGGCGGTCGCAGTGTACGCCAATTACGCAGCACCTCCAGGTCGCCCAGCGTAAAATACCAGGCGGCATAGTTGCCAAAGAGGAGGATCAGCAGCGCCGCCAGCGCGCCCCCAACCAGGCGCGCTCTGGGCAGGCTGATGGCGCGCGCCAACGCCTGATAGCCTGCCCCGATGACCATGCCTACCGCCAATGCCCAGCCGATGATAAAACCATAGACATGGGTGTTGGGGAGCAGGGTGAAAAAGAGCATAAAGATGGCGGCGATGCCAAACCAGAGCCAGGCAGTGCGCTCTTCCGGCGTGAGGCGCGGCGCAAACCAGGCCCCTGCCAACGCCAGCGCAAAGAAGAGCCAGGTATGATCCGTCCCCCCAATCACCAGCCATGAGGGACGGATGAAGCTCATCACCAGGCCGCCCACAAGCAGGACAATGGCAGCCCATGCCAATGGGCGCGGCAAATTGCGCCAGTAGACACGCGCCAGCCCCAGGACTGTTACCCCGATCATCAGCACCAAATAGTAAGTCGTGCTGTAGAGGGTGGTGCGAATCCAGAAATCTTCGAGATTGTTATAGGGGAAGGTGGAGCCGATACGGCTGCCGGCGATATAGTCATAGGTCGTCGCAAAGGAGGGATGCAGGACAAAGGGCACATAGAAGGAGGCTAGGATCGCTGCCCCGATGAGCAGCGGCGCGATCATCGCTCGGCCCAGGCGCGCCAGCGATGTCCCTCGCCGCCAGAGCATAAAGAGCAAGAATGCGCCCGGTATCGCCGCCAGCGCGCCCTCATAGTGAGAGAGGATGGCTGTACCCAGGAAGATGGCGGCAAGGGTGAGATAGTTGGGCAGCAGCCGCGGTGTTCGTACCAGCCGGTAAAGTATGAGGACGGTCAGCACCACCAGGCAAAAGACCATGCTCTGGTATTGGACAATGCGCGCAAAGCCGACGAAATAGCCATCCAACGCCAGGATCATGGCCGCGCTCCACCCTGCCACCGCGCCAAACATGCGCCAGCCCAAGAGGAAGATCGCCAACAACCCCGCCATGTTGAGCAGGGTAAAGGGCAGGCGCGCGCTGACCTCGTTGAGCCGGTCGACCAGCGAATAGATCGAACTAGGCAAGAGGATTTCCGCAGGCCCCTTCTTGTGGATCATCAGTGTGTCTTCAAGCCCCTGGATCGCCTCGGCGGTGCGCAGCAGCACGCGCGTCTCATCCCCCTGAAACTCGGAATAGTCGAGGCTGTAGAAGCGCAAAAAGCCCGCTACCAGCAGCAGCGAAATGATCGCGGCCAGCAGCCAGCCGCGCGGGACGGTGGGCCAGAGTGGAGGCCACTCGTCTAGGGTGGTTGCGCTTTCTGAGGAGGTAGGACGCAGCGCTACCCCTAGTATCAGCACCAGCAAAATCGTGTCAAAGAGCGCAAAGGTCTGCCAGCGCACAATTGGCCCCGGTAGATAGGAGAGCAGGAGCATCCCTACGACGAGGATGCTTGTACCCGCGCCCACGCTGTAAAGCGTGCGCTCCCACGCATCGAGTGGGGCTTCGGCGCGGCTGCCCACCAACCACTCGACCAGCAGCAGACCCGGCAGCAAGCCAGTCAGGATCAGCGCCGCACCCGCGCGCCAACTCAATGGCAAAGGAGCAAAGATCAAGGCATGGGCGACGAGGGCCGTTGCAAGGACGGGCAATAGCAGCGGTGCAAACTGCGGGCGGCGCAAGGATTGGGCTAGGTCAATTCGAGATAGGTTCATAGGCTCTATTTACTTGGCGACGACGACTTCGACGGTTGCCAGATGGATCGCATCACCCAGATGCGCGCCATCTGCGGCAAAGACTGGATAGCGTTCCTCAGTCTCGTCGTCATACATACCCACCAGCAGCGTATAGGTTCCGGGTGGGGTGTCGGGCGCAATCTTGAGCGTGTAGGGATCAAGGTTGAGTTCGCCTGTGCGCCACTCGCCGAGATGATAGACGCCGCAGCCTGGTTCGCCATCGCGCTGGGCTGCTTTGTGGAGCGTGTCGAGATCAATCAGTTGGATGAAGCTCTTGTCGCCGCGCGGGAACATCTGCGTTACTTCCCAAAAGAGCTGCAACTCCAACTGCTCACCAGGGGCGACTTGTGTACGGGGCAAGGTGTAGCCCTTGAGCCACAGATGATCTTGCAGACGATACTCGACCGTCGTAGCCGGCTGTGCGAGCAGGGCAGGACCGCGCTTGATGAAGAGCGGCGAAGTCAACGTGGCATCGAAGACCGGTGCATAGTCGCTCTCTTCAAAGACGCGCACAGGCTCATCGCCGGGTCGCTTGGAAAAGATGCGCATACGCTCGTCCCCATTGACCGTGATCACCCCCCATTGGCGAAAACCCGCAGAGGTCAGCTCAAACAACTTTGCCGGATCCTCCAATGCCTCGTCCGGCTGCTGCGTGGTGGGCAGCATATAATATTCGGCGTCGGACGGGCAGAAATGGAGGCCGCGGCTGTACCAGTCGGCCATGCGGTACGTCTCGTTCGAATCAAAGGGCGCATCCAACGTCCCGTCTGCATAGAGCGCGCCGATGACCTTCCAGCCGTTTTTATAGGGGAAGCCAAAGAGCGAGCCGCGGTTGGGAATCTCATAGGGTGTCCAATAGCCCCAGGGACGGTTGGTGAGCCAGGTGCGATAGACTTCCACGTCCGTGTAGGTAAAGATTTGAAATGCATAGTTGGCGAAGATCGCAAAGAGCAGAACCGATACCGGCAGTGCCACCAGGCGCGCGCGGCCTAAGCCGGTGATGCCGCGCAGCCCGCGCCAGATCGCTTCCCCTGCCAAGCCCACCACAAGCGCCCAGGGGATAAAGAAGCCATAGACATGGGTGTTGGGCCGGGCGACATAGAAGAGCGAGACGACCATCGCAATGCCAAACCAACTCCAGACGGTGCGCTCCTCGTCGGTGATGCGCGGCGGCACAAAGGCAACCGCAACGGCAAGGGTATAGAAAAGCCATGTGTGATCTGTGCCGCCGATAATCAGCCAGTCGTGACGGTACAGCAGGCTCGCCGCCAACCCCGCCAGCGTCAGCGCCGCCACGCTCCACACAGCCCAGCGCGGCCAAATTTTACGCAGCACGACCCCTTGCGCGACCACCGTCATGAGGATCATAAAGAAAAGTTGGTAGGCGGAATCATAGATGGCGCTGCGTTGAAAGACATCCCATGTGTTGTTGTGCGGGAAAGAGGTGCTGTCGATGCGGTGTTCAAAGAGATAGGTTGCCGTCTCGTTCCACTGTGCATCCAACACAAACGGCACATAGAAGAGCATGAGCAGCCCAGCCGTCACCAGCAAAGGCACAATCGCCGACTGCAACCATCCCTTGAGATCGCTTGTGCGGCGCAGATAAACATAGAGCAGGTAGAGGGCTGGGATCAAGACCCAAATTGTCTCGTAATGGGCATAGATGCCGCCCACCATGCAAAGCCCTGCCAGGAGCAGATAGGAGGGGAGAGGCCGGTCGGCGCGTGCCTGGCGATAGAGCGCCAGCACCACCAGCACGCTCATGAGAAAGACAACGCTCTGATACTGGACAATGCGCGCAAAGCCGATGAAGTAGCCATCCACTGCCAGCAGCATCGCCGCAAGCCAGCCCGCCACCGCGCCAAACATGCGCCAGCCCAACAAATAAAGGGCGAAGATGCCCACAATCCCTGCCAGTGCAAAGGGGAAGCGGGCCTGTGCCTCGGTGATCTGCTCTTGTATGGCATAGATGCCGAGCGGTATGAGGATCTCGGTTGGCCCCTTTTTGTGGATCACCAGTGCGCTGGGATAGCCCTGGATGGCCTCGGAGGCGCGCAGCAAGGCGCGCGCTTCATCCCCCTGAAAATCGGAATAGCCCAAGTTGGGCAGGCGCAGCAGTGCAGCCACGATCAGGACACTCAACAGCCCCACCATTGCCCAACGATCCAGCCCGCGCCGATCTTGCGGGGGTTCGGGGAGGCACAGCGCCGGGGTACGTTGGGCGCGCCACCAGCCGATGCCCAACGCAACAGAGAGCAGGTTGAGCGTTAGCAGCACATGCCAGCCATGCAGCGGCCCCGGTACATCCGTCACCACCAACAGCGCCAGCACATAGAGCGTGAAGCCCAGCCCCAGGCTGTAGGCGATGAATTCCGACGTGGACGGAAGCGCGCGGCGCAAGAGCCATGCCGCGGCCATTGTGCCAGGCAGCAGCACGCCCAGGATCAGCACCCCTGCCACAGTGAACCAGCCAGGGAACAGCGTCATCACGTTCGCAGCGATGAGCAGCAGCGCCGCAAAAAGCAACCCTCGTTGCTCTAGGTTGGATCGCGTGGTAGAGACAGGACTCGATGCAGGGGTGGATATAGGATTAGATAGGGTCGAACTCATTCCAAACTTTCTTTACGTCACAGAGCGCCGGAGGTTAAAACCATCCGGCTACGTAACAACGCCCCCTAAACGGGGCTTAAGAGGCGGCTTGCCAAGCCCCGTCTAGGGGGGCGTTGTACCATAGCCCTGGGCGCTCTACGGGGCACGTCCCCCTGTGCCAACTGCATCTTGGCCCGATTGTCCACCGGCTTCCTCGCCTTTACCGGCATAGATCGCAGGGTCGCGGCCATATAGGGTGGTCGTCTCCAAGAGGCGGTCTATCAACCAATGGTTAATGGCATCCGACGTAAAACGCCATGTCCAATTGCCGGTGGCGCGGCCCGGCAGGTTCATACGCGTAGACGTGTCCAGGTTCAGCAGGTCTTGCAGCGGCGCGATGGCAAGCACCGCAACGCTGCTCCAGGCGGCATTGATGAGCGTCCACGCCGCTTCGTGTCCATCCGTGTGGAAATAGCGACGGAAGAAATCCCGCTCCTCGTCGGTGGCGCTCTGTTCATACCAGCCGCGCGTGGTGTCATTGTCGTGGGTTCCTGAATAGACCACGAAGTTATGACGAAAATTGTGAGGCAGAAACTTGTCGCTGCCATCGGTGCTAAAGGCAAATTGAAGCACCTTCATCCCCGGCAAGTTGAAGCGGTTGCGTAGCTCGATGACATCGGGGGTAATCTCGCCCAGGTCTTCAGCAAGAATCGGCAAGTCGCCCAGTTCGCGCTGCACGACGGCAAAGAAGTCCTCGCCCGGCCCCTGCACCCATTGACCATTTTCGGCAGTGGGTTCACCGGCGGGGATCTCCCAATAGCCCGCAAAGCCGCGGAAGTGATCTACACGGATGAGGTCATAGAGGCGGAGCGCGGCATGCATACGACGCAGCCACCACGCATAGCCGTTCGTCTTCATGTGCTGCCAGCGATAGAGCGGGTTGCCCCAAAGCTGCCCTGTCGCGCTGAAATAATCGGGCGGAACCCCGGCGACGACCGTCGGTTGAAACTCAGTATCCAGGAAGAACTCTTGCGGGCTGGTCCAGGTGTCGCTGCTGTCCATCGCCACAAAGATGGGAATGTCGCCAATGATGCGAATCCCCTGGGCATTGGCGTAGGCTTTGAGCTTGCTCCACTGGCGAAAGAAAAGCCATTGGTTAAATTTATGGGTGTGGATGGCAGCGGCGTGTTCATTTTTGGCCTGGGTCAGCGCGCTGGCTTTGCGGCTGCGCAGCGGCATCTCCCACGTATTCCAGGCCGCGCCATTGTGGGCATCCTTGAGCGCCATAAAGAGCGCAAAATCCTCCAGCCAACCGGCCTGATCCGCACAGAAGGCGGTGAATTCCGCTTGCAGTTCGGGCGTGCCACCCGTGGCAAAGGCTGTGGCTGCTTGGTGCAGCACCGGCAGCTTCCAGGTGTAAATCGTGCCATAATCGACATGATGCGCCGGAAAGTCGGGCGCATCTGCCAAGAGGGCCTGATCCAGTAACCCTTCTTCGACCATATCTTCTAGGCTGATCAAATAGGGATTGCCGGCAAAGGAGCTAAAGCTCTGATAGGGACTGTCCCCATAGCCGGTTGGGCCGAGTGGCAGCACTTGCCACAGGCTTTGGCGTGTGCTGGCGAGAAAGTCCACCCACTCATAGGCCGCGCCGTTCATGCTGCCGATGCCGAATTGACCGGGCAGAGAGGTGGGATGTAGTAGAACACCGCTTTGTCGAGGGTAGTCCATGAGAAATTTAGCTCCCTAAAGCTGGCCCAAAAAGCGATCCGTAGCCCATTGCACGCCATAATACCACAGCGCCAAAGAGACAATCACCCAGCCTGCGTGCAGCCATTGGCGCGGTTCTTCTTCCATGATATTCGTGCCATAGGTGATGACGCCGGGCCGGGTATAGGTGGGCAGCACACCCGCGGTGACCAGCGCGCCGCCGAGCAAGCCGCCGATATGTCCCCAATTATCGATCCCCGGTTGTGTCATTCCAAAGACCAGGTTGATGCCGATGACCAGAAACATATTGTTGAGGATAGCGCGCCCACGCGCTCCAAAGTTTTCGCGATAGCGTAAAAAGTAGACGGTGATGGCCCCTGCCAGGCCAAAGATGGCCCCTGATGCTCCTGCCGATGGCACAGGCGAAAAGGCATAGGAAGCAAGGCTGCCAAAGAGCCCCGCGATCAGGTAGATAGCAGTAAAGCGCAGATGGCCGAAATAGCTCTCGACCAGCGGCCCCAATGCATTGAGCGCATAGAGGTTAAAGAGCAGATGGATCACGCCGATATGCAGGAACATGGCGGTAAACAGCCGCCAAACCTGCCCCGCGGCGACCAGAGAATTGATCTTCGCGCCAAAGATGGTCAGCACGCGCGAATCCTGCGAACCGTTAATCGTGCCAAATTGGAAATAGCCATAGGCGATCATGGCGATAAAGACCGCGACGTTGGCGGCGAGCAGGTAGTGGGTTATGCGCGGCTTGGTCTGGCGGATCGCAAAGCGCGGGCGCAAATCTTCAGAGGACGGCGGTACGCTGCTTGGTGTGGTGTTGTGTTCAATCGCAATCAGATCCCGGCTAGGGCGATCAATCGCTTCGTCTGCCGCGTCGTATCCAACCGGTTTGTGGGGATCGAGGTTGCTCACGTAGGTTTATCCCTTTTAGAGTTCCACCGGCGTCCAATCGACCCGGCTCTTTTCAGCAGCAATGATACTCAATACCCGATTTACAGTCTCTTCCAGTTCGCTGTCACGGTTGACCACAACATAGTCAAAGTCGACAATGTTTTTCAACTCCTGGCGCGCCGTTGCCACTCGCATCTTCAATTTGTCATCCGCTTCGGTCTTGCGTTCATGCAACCGTCGCACCAACTCATCTTCGCTCTCTGCCGTGAGGAAGATTGTCACCGCGTTGGGAATCAGCTTGCGGATGGTTGCCGCTCCCTGGACATCAATCCGCATGATCACATCTTTGCCGCTTGCCAATGCCGAACGTACATGCTTTTTGGGAATACCCTTATAGTCGCCATAGACAATGGCATATTCCAGCAGCTCGCCGTTTTCAATCATCTCGGCGAATTCGCCCATGCTGATAAAGTGATAATCTACACCATCTGTTTCAGTAGGGCGGCGGGGGCGAGTGGTGGCAGTGACGACAAAATAGAAGGGAGTATTGCGCTGCTGCATGGCCTGGATCGTTGCGTCTTTGCCCACGCCGCTTGGCCCGGAGATGACAACCAGCACAGGTCGCGGCGCGGTCAGACTGTTGTAGAGCGCCGTGACTTCGGCATCGGTTTCGGACGATTGGGTCATGCACAAGCCCCTTATAGCAATTCGCGACAAATTTCGAAATAAAGAATGAACAAGTTGTAGAACGGATCGAATGATGATCACACGAACCTGAGCCTACATGCTCTTGACTATACATACTATAGTATAATCGTTGCGATACTGTCGGGAAGTATACGCGAGTTGCGGTCACAGTACGAAATTGGTCTGTGCAGCGGAACAGCGCTGCAACGGGCAGGCCCACGGAATTTTCGGGGCATGTTGAGGGAATATCAGGGGTAAGGGTATGCCGATCTATGAGTATTATTGCGCGGATTGTCGCAAACGGGTAAATGTCTTTTTCCGCACGATGAGCGAGGCGAGCGATGAGGCGGCGCGCTGTCCAAATTGCGAGGGTGCGCGCTTACGTCGCTTGGTGAGCCGCGTCGCGCTGCTAAAGTCCGAGGAGAGCCGGCTGGACAATCTGGCGGATCCATCGCTGATGTCCGGCTTGGAGAACGAGGACCCGCGCGCATTGGCGAACTTTATGCGTAAAATGAGCGGGGAGATGGGCGAGCCGCTCGATGCCGAGATGAGCGAGGTGCTCGACCGGCTTGAGGCGGGGGAAAGTCCCGAATCCATTGACCAGGCATTTCCCGATGTGGGCGCAGACTCCGGCATGGATATGGGCGGCGCGTTTGGTGATGATGACTTTTAGAGCAACCTAATCCAGCGAAAGGAAGTAGCCATGCGTGTCATCAAAACCTTTGATTCTATCGAATCGCTGGGCGACCGCTTTGAATCTGAAGTTTTCCAAGATGTCTCAAACGAGATGCTCTATGTCTATCATAAGGGCGAGAACCAGTGGTATCAATATCGCTGGGCGCCAGGGCGGCGCGAGATCACGCTCATGGGCAAGAGCAGCAGCGATCTACCCATTGTCGTGCAGGTTTATCCGTGAGCAAGAGAGCGATTCTGCATTTCCCACGCACGGGCTACTTTGCGGTACAATAGACCTTCATATCCATTTTTGACTCCGTTTTTAACTGGGCAGCATGTTATAAGGCAGCATGTCTATGAAATCGCCAGCAGAATGTAACAGTATCGAAGAAGTACGCGCCGCCATTGATGCCATTGACCATGAGGTAGTGACAGCGTTGGGGCTGCGCGCGCAATATGTTAAAGCTATTACTCGCTTCAAGAAGACCGCGGAAGATGTGCATGCCCCTGTGCGCCAGGCAACGGTGATCCGCCAGCGGCGTGCTTGGGCCGCTGAGGTCGGGCTGGACCCTGATGTCGTTGAGAAGGTCTACCGGCTGCTCATCGATCACTTTGTGGCTGAAGAACTCAAGGATCTACAGTTGGTGGAGACAGATCACTCCTGAACGCGATGAACGATGGCGGCGTGCAAGGGGGGCGCGTGGCGCTGGTCCATGATTGGCTCAATCAATTGGGCGGCGCGGAAAATGTCCTAGAGGAATTGGTGGCGCTCTTTCCGGGCGCGCCCGTCTATACCAGCATCTATGCGCCAGAGCGGATGCCCGATGCCTATCGCACCTGGGAGATCCAGACCAGCTTTATGCAGCGGCTCCCCGGTGTCATGACCCATCACCAACGCTACCTACCCCTCTATCCCCTGGCTTTCTCGCGCTTTCGCTTGAGCGGCTATGACCTGGTTCTGAGCAATAAGAGCGGTTTCTGTCACGGCATTGGCCTGGGCACGCCTCGCCCGCTGCATGTCTGCTATTGCCTAACGCCCACCCGTTTCCTCTGGCTCTATGAGCAGTACCGCGAGCGAGAGCAAATCGGCGGCGCGCTCGATGCCCTTCTCCAGCCGGTTTTGAGCCTGCTGCGTCGTTGGGACTATGCCGCAGCCCAACAGGTCGATCACTTCATCGCCATCAGTCGTACTGTGCAAGAGCGTATCCAGCGTATCTATGGTCGTGAGAGTGTCGTCATTCACCCGCCGGTTGACACAAGCTATTTCACGCCCGACCCGGTGATGCCTGTGGGTGATTATTATCTGATCGTCAGCCGTCTCATTCCCTATAAGCGGATCGACCTGGCAGTGGAAGCCTTCCGCCAACTGCCACACAAAAAATTGGTCATCGTGGGCGAAGGTCGTGATCTCGATGCG
The DNA here is from genome assembly GCA_020846635.1 of Caldilineaceae bacterium. Taxonomy (GTDB): domain Bacteria; phylum Chloroflexota; class Anaerolineae; order Caldilineales; family Caldilineaceae; genus QEUY01. The sequence continues at coordinate 51,986 of JADLDO010000028.1, read as the reverse complement.
CTGCAAGCGGCAGCGGGGCCTAATGTCACCTTTTTAGGCTATCAAGAGCGGTCACGCGTGCGGGAACTGTTGCGGGGCTGCAAAGCGTTCTTGTTCCCAGGCCTGGAGGATTTTGGCATTACGCCTGTCGAGGCGATGAGTGTGGGGCGTCCGGTCATCGCCTTTGGCGGTGGCGGCGCGCTTGATACCGTCGTGCCGGGTGTCACGGGTGAACACTTTGCCGAACAGACGGCAGAGAGTATGGCGCAACTGCTTGCTACGTTTGATCCCAGCCACTATGATCCAGCCGCGTGCCAAGCCCAAGCCGCCCGTTTCAGCAGCGCTGCCTTTCGAGATAAACTGCTCGCTCATCTCGACCAACTTTTGGCGACAGCAGGCAAGCTAGAACCTGTTTGAGCTGAACCTGGAGAGGAATGAAAAATGGAACCAAGACAGTATCTCGTGGTTGTCGAGGGGGGAAATGGACAAAATTATTCTGCCTACTCCCCCGACGTGGAAGGATGCGTTGCTACAGGTGATACACTGGGCGAGGCAATTGACAATATGAGAAGTGCCCTTGTGTTTCATTTAAAAGGTATTCTCCTGCGCGGCCAAGAAATCCCAGAAGGGTCGGATGGCACAGCCCTGTATTTGACTGTACCCCTACCGGAAATCAAGCCCGAACCGGCATAGCCCCGCAGCCGCTGACATCCACAAAACTGCCATGAAGAAGCTCTGACCTGCTATGGAACTACGTGCCTATTGGGAGATTTTGCGTCGTCGTTGGTGGTTGCCCATCCTCTTAGCCGGGCTGGTGGCATTGATTAGCGCGCTGCAACTGCGCCCGTGGGAGACGCGACCGCCCAGCTACAGCGCATCCATGCGGCTGTTGGTGGGGGTGCTGCCTGCCACGGATGCGCCACAGAGCGCCTATGACCCGCGCTATTATGCGTGGCTCACCAGTGAATATCTGGTGGACGATTTTACCGAGGTAGTGCGTAGCGAACTCTTTGCCCAGGGCGTCAGCGCGCGCTTGGCCGATCAAGCCATTGAACTTCCTCCTGGCGTGATCCAGGGCAGCGCGGCGACGGGACAGCAGCACCGCATCCTAACGCTAAATTTTAGTTGGGGCGACGCCGATCAACTGGCCGCGATTGCCAATGCCGCCGCTGCCGAAATCACCGAGAACGCCGCCACCTATTTCCAGGCATTGGGCACAGAAGGCGCGGGGGTGACGCTGCTCGATGGCCCGGCGATCAGCGTTGTGGGGGCCAGTTTGCGCGACCGCTTGGAGTGGCCCATGCGTATTGGCTTGGGGCTGTTGGTGGGGCTGGGGCTGGTTTTTCTGATGGATTATTTGGATAGCTCTGTGCGTAATCGCCGTGAGGTCGAAATGCTAGGGCTGCGTGTCATTGGCGAAATCCCCAAAGATCGGTAAGATAGACGGGGACGTGATGTTGACGGATTTGGACGTGAGGAGTCTCACATTATGACGATTCAAGAATATCTACGCATTATCCAGCGGCGCGGCTGGATCATTGTTGTGGCTGTGCTTTTGGCCGCGGCGGGCGCTTTTGGCATCAGCTATTTCCAGGAGGATATGTATCGCGCCACAGTCTACGTCAGCACTGTGCCGGCGCGGCCTGATTGGGGTCTGGGCAATACGGCCAAAGACCTGATGAGGAACTTTGCTGCGAACTTGCAGACGCCGGAAATTGCCCAGAAGGTGATAGACCGCGCCCAACTGGATATGAACCCCTATGACTTCCTCTCCAATGTCAATGTCGTGGCTGAATCGAGCGATTTCACGATTAAGATCGAGGCGCGTGCCCGCGATGGTGAAATTGCCAAACTGATGGCGCTGACGCTGGCCGATGAGTTTGTAGAGGAGCGCACTGCCTACTATGCCCAACAGGATTTGAACAACCGCATCGAGGTCAAGCTGCGCAGCCGCGCGATTGGCTATGACCAGTATCAGCCCAAGCCGCTGGTCAATGCCATTGCCGGGGGCGCACTGGGGCTGCTGCTCGGGCTGGGGCTGGTTCTGATGCTGACCTGGGTGGAGTCGGACCTGCTGCGTACGCCTGCCGCGCTGGAACGGGCATTGGGTGTGCCTGTGTTGGGCGCAATTCCCATTGGCAGCAGCCCGCGCGAGGTAGCCCAGCCTGCAACCTCACCCAACCCAATCCCTGCCGCTAAGACTGCCTAATCATGTGGCGGGTGGGGAACTGAGTGTCCCTACCCGTCACGCTAACTCCTCCCTTGTCTGCCCAACCTGCCCCACGCTCTTTCCCATACGCACTGCCCTCTGCCTCCCTTGCGAGGATTTTGTTGATCCTGGTCGTCGTGGGCTATGCCGTCACCTTTAGCTATCTAACTCTGGTGCGCTATGCCGCCTTTGAGGCGCGCGCGCTGGACATGGGCAACTTGAACCAGGCGATCTGGAATACGGCCCACGGCAACTGGTTTCACCTGACCAATCAGCCGGGAACGGTCAATCGCCTCAGCCTGCATGTCGAGCCGATCCTGATTCCCATTTCCTGGCTCTACCGGCTCTATCCCGCACCGCCGCTGCTTTTGGTGCTGCAAGCGATGGTGGTGGCGTTGGGGGCGATCCCGCTTTTTGCGCTCGCACGCCACAAGCTGGGCACAACAAAAATAGGCGCAACAAAATTAGGTGGGGAGTGGGTGGCGCTGGCCTTTGCCATCGTCTATCTGCTCAACCCCACCCTGCAGGCGGCGAACTGGCTGGAGTTTCACCCCCTCACGCTGGCGCCCACCTTCCTGCTGGCAGCGTTTTACTATCTCGTCACCGATCGACCTGGGCGTTTTGCGCTCTTTGCCATCCTCGCCGCAAGCTGCAAAGAGGAGATGGCGCTGCTGGTCTTTATGATGGGGGCCTATGCGCTCTTGATTCGTCGCCGCCCGCGCTGGGGAGTGCTGACCATGGGGCTGGCAATGGCGTGGGCGCTGCTCGCGGTACTGGGCATCCAACAACTCTTTGCCGACGGCAATATCCACTGGAACCGCTATGCCTATCTGGGAAATTCGCCCGCGCAAATGCTTGTGTCACTGCTCACTCGCCCCGATCTCGTTTGGGCGCAGTTGAGCGCAGCCGATGCGGGCGGCTATCTCTGGGCGCTGCTCTGGCCCACAGCGTTCTTGGCACTGCTCGCACCGGAAGTGCTGCTGTTGACACTGCCCTCATTGGCGATCAACTTACTGGCTGACTTTCCGCCGATGCATGAAGTTCACACGCTGATCTATGCCGCGCCTATTGTGCCTTTTGTCTTTGCTGCGGCGATCATGGGATTAGCGCGCCTTTTGCGATGGGTGGAAGCGCGCAGGGTGATAAGCTACCAACCCTTGACATCGCTAGTAGCCGCGCTGATCCTGCTGTTGGGATTGACCGATCAACGGCTGCATGGCTATCTGCCCGGCAGCGGCAACTACCTGCCCCTGACCATTACCGATCATCACCGCCGCGCCGCGGCCATCATCGAGCAGATTCCCGCTAACGCCGCGGTCAGCGCCCAAGACCGGCTGAACCCCCATGTCAGCGGGCGCGAGACGGTCTATATCTTCCCGCGTGTGCAGGATGAGCGTGTCGGCATCGCCGATACCGTTTTTGTGGACGTGACCGGCCCGGCCTGGCCCCAACATCCGAATGACCTGCGCGCCAGCGTGGATGATCTGTTGGCGCAGGGTTTTGGCGTGGTCGCGGCGGATGATGGCTATTTGCTGCTGCGCCAGGGGGTGGCAAACAAGACGCTGCCCGACAGCTTTTATACGGCGTGGCATCCGCAAGAGAGCGAAGCCGCAAATCGCATTGGCTTGGTCTTTGGGGGGAAGCTTGCGCTCTTGGATTTTCGCGTGATCACCGACCGCTATGGCGAAGTGGTGGCAGAGATGACCTGGCTGCCCGGCAAAGAGATCGAGCAGGAACTGCGTTTCTATGTGGCCTATCTCGCCCCCGATGGCTCTGTGCTGCATGACAGCGAGTTTTACCAACCCATTAACGTCCTGTGGTATCCTACAACGTTGTGGGAGCCTGGTGTGCCTGTGCGAATTCGCACACTGCCCTGGACGCTGGAGGCTGACCAGTTTGTGCCGCTGGTCGGGCTCTATACGGGGGAGAATTGGGCAGAGGGTGAAGCACTGCCCATCACCCCAAAGGGGACAATCCAGATGGGCGCAGGGGAGAGTCCTACTTTCCCTCTCCTGCAAGGGGGAACCGTGGCCCGTTTGGGTGGCTATGAGCGTGCTGACGCAGGCGTGTGGCAGCCCATCACGGACGTTGCGCCAACCCCGTCCACACCGCTGGATGTAGACTTTGGCAGGATGATTCGCTTGCGCGGTGTCGATCTGCCCGCAGAAGCACAAGCAGGTGAGGCGTTGCGCTTCACCCTGCATTGGCAGGCAAGCGCGCCGGTGGATTTCGATTATTCGGCCTTTGCCCATCTGCTCGATGCCCAGGGCAACAAGGTGGCGCAACTGGATTGGCAGCCGCACGACCGCATGGGCCTCTTGCCCACCAGCGCCTGGCCGCAGGGCTGGCCCGCGACCGACACGCAGGCATTGCCGCTGCCTGCTGACCTAGCCCCTGGCGACTATACCTTGCTGGTGGGCTTCTACAACTGGCAGAACGGCAGCCGCCTTCCCGCCTTCGGACAAGGGGTGATCGGCGGCGATGCGGTAGGGCTGGGGCCGGTGCGGGTTGAGTGAATTAGAATAGGAATCTGACCATGATCAACTTGATAACCTTGACCGACCCGCGCAGCGCAGCAGCGGAAGCCTATCAGAGCTTGCGTACCAACCTGGAGTTTTCCAGCCTGGAGCAGCCGCTGCACTCCATTCTTGTCACCAGCGCCGACAACATGGTCGAAAAGAGCAGCGCGGTGGCGAATTTGGCAGTGGCAATGGCCCAGGCAGGTGACCGCATCACCCTGGTCGATGGCGATTTGCGCCGCCCCCAACAGCATGAGATCTTTGGCCTGAGCAACCAGCGCGGGCTAACTACCTGGCTGCAAGAGGAGATTCCGGCTCCGCTGCAAAAGACCCAGGTGGAAGGGCTGCAAGTGCTGGTCAGTGGCCCGCTGGTGACAAACCCTGTGGCGCTGCTCAGCCGCAAACGCATGGCCGATATTCTGATCGAGCTACAAGAGCAGGCTGATTATGTATTAGTGGATGCGCCGCCGGTTCTGGCTGTGACCGATGCCGCCATATGGGCAGGCAAGGTCAACGGCGTCGTGCTGCTGATCAATGCGGGCGGAACCAAGCGTGACCATGCCCAGCGCGCCAAAGCCGTCTTGGAGACAGTCCATGCGCGCATGGTCGGCGCTGTGCTGCTCAATGCCGAGCGCGATGTGACGATGTCGGGCTATTATCGCTAGAGACAGGTTTGTAGGGGATTCGCCCCTGCAACAGCGCGGCCTATACTTTATGAACCTGGAGAAATTATGAAGGGTCTAATCCTAAGTGGTGGCAAGGGGACACGGCTGCGCCCGCTGACCTTTACCCGTGCCAAACAGCTCATACCCATTGCCAATAAGCCTGTCTTGTTCCGTGTCATCGAGGCGATTCGGGACGCGGGCATTGACGAGGTTGGCATCGTGATTGGCGATACCGGCGACGAGATTCGCCAGGCTGTAGGCGCGGGCAGTCAGTGGGGTGTCAACATCACCTATATTCCCCAATCGGCCCCTTTGGGTCTGGCCCATGCGGTCAAGATCAGCCAGGAGTTTTTGGGCGATGACCGTTTTGTCATGTTCCTGGGCGACAATGTGATCCAGGGGGGGATTAGCCCGCTGATCAGCCAATTCGCCGACAGCGATTGGAACAGCCAGATTGTGCTGACCCAGGTGGACGAACCCGAACATTATGGTGTGGCGGAGTTGGACGAGCAGCAGCAGATCGTGCGCTTGGTCGAAAAGCCGCGCGTCCCTCCTTCGAATTTGGCGCTGGTCGGCATATATATGTTTGACCATCATATCTTTGAAGCGGTGAACGCCATCCAGCCCAGTTGGCGCGGTGAGTTGGAGATTACAGACGCCATCCAATGGTTGGTCGATCATGGTCGTCGCGTCTTTCCCTATATCCACAATGGCTGGTGGATCGACACGGGCAAGTCGTCGGATATGCTCGCCGCCAATGACCGGGTGTTGGCTGAAATTTGCTACGAGGTCAACGGCTATGTGGATCGGGACAGCAAAATTGATCACCTGGTGACAGTGGAAGCAGGCGCGGAGATCATCAATAGCGTGGTGCGCGGGCCAACCATCATTGGCGAGGGCTGCCGCATTGTCAACAGCTATGTTGGCCCCTTCACCAGTATCCACAACCAGACGGTGATTGAAAACAGCGAGATCGAACATAGCATTGTGCTGGACAACAGCCACATTCGCGACGTGCCCAGCCGTATTGTCGACAGCATCATTGGCCGCGAGGTTGAGGTAACGGTTAGCCCTATCAAGCCGAAGGCGTATAAGATGACGCTGGGTGATAATTCGAAAGTGGGGCTGCTTTGATAGAGTTCGTTGAGGAGAAGTTGTGTAGTGCCATTCACCGCTGGTAGGACAGCACGCCTGTCATTGACTTTATCGCATCCTTCGCCACCCCAGGCGCCGATTGGCATCGGTTCGACCCCCGCACTGGCCGCGGCCATCCGGCGCACGCACAAGCGGATGGAAATTCCCGGCTCCATGCGCGCCTTGCTGCGCCACAATCCTGTGGTACAGATGTATCACGTTTCATCGGGGCAGGGGCAGAACAGTATAGAGAGTGAAGCGCACTCTGCTGCCCACATGCTGATGGCTGTGGCTGACCGTTTGCGCCGTTTGCGTGGTGCCTATGGCGCATGGCGGCATTTTGATACCTGTGCCTATTTTGACCTGACCGAGCCGCAGAGTGACCGGCTGGTGCAGATCAGTGAGCGCGTGACGATGGTGCATGTCGTCTTTTATGCCGATGCGCTCTTGCCCTCGTTTCAGATTGCTGAGGCATTTTGGCAGGAGGATTTCCGGCCCCGCTACCTGGACTTACGCACTCATTTGCGGCAAGGAAGCGAGCCCGCAGGCCCGGTGCTGGCCTTTGCCGAGCGCAGCCAGCCGCAGATGCTTGCCCACTGGCAGCGGTTGCAGGCAGTGATCCGCGCGACGCGTGCCTTGTTGGACAATGAGATTGGCTTTTGGGCGGCGAATGGCAGCAGCGACGAGCGCGCACGCTGGCGCTGGGCCTGGGCAAGCGAACCGGCCCCCGGTATCGACGCCGGGTTGTTGCCGCCGCTGGCCCAGACGCCGACATTGACCCTGGCGATTGATTTCCCGTTACCAACCTATCGCCAGCCCGGACGTCGCCGCCGCTTGATGGAACAGAACGAGCGCGGCACGCGCCGTCATCGCAGTGGTGAATGAATTTAAGTTGCTATTAGGAGAAAACAAAACGTGCAGCATCTTCTTGTAACCGGCGGTGCCGGTTTCATTGGTTCTAACTTTGTCCGCTGGATGTTGGCGAAATACCCCGACCTGCATATCACCGTCTATGACAAGCTCACCTATGCCGGGCTGTTGCAGAATTTGCAGGATGTGGCAGAGAATTACGCCGACCGCTACGCCTTTGCCCAGGGTGATATTGCCGACGCCGCCCGCGTGAGCGAGGTGCTTGCTGCACACAACATTGACACCATTGTCAATTTTGCCGCCGAGACCCATGTTGACCGCAGCATCCTTGACCCCGATGCGTTTATCCAGACCGATGTCTATGGAACCTATGTCTTGTTGGAAGCTGCACGCCAGGCGGGAAAGCTGCGCTATCACCAAATCAGCACCGATGAGGTCTATGGTCACATTGAGGGTGGGCATCGCAGCAAGGAGACTGACAACTTAGCCCCGCGCAGCCCCTATGCTGCCTCCAAAGCCGGCGGCGATCATCTCGTCAATTCCTACTTCATCACCTATGGGCTGCCCATTACGATCAGCCGCGGAGCCAACAACATCGGCCCTTATCAATATCCCGAAAAGGCGCTCCCGCTCTTTGCCACCAATGCGCTCAATGACCAACCACTGCCCATTTATGGCGATGGACAGCAGCGGCGCGATTATCAATTTGTGCTGGATCATTGCCAGGCGGTTGATCTGATCCTGCGCCAGGGGGTGATTGGCGACACCTACAACGTGGGAACCGGCACCGAAATGACCAATTTGCAAATGGTGGAGATTCTACTCGACGAACTGGGCAAGCCGAGCAGCCTGATCCGTCATGTGGAAGATCGGCTGGGCCATGACCGCCGCTACTGTCTCGATGTGCAAAAGCTCATGGCGTTGGGCTGGGAGCCCGATTACACCCACGAGGAAGCGATTCGTGCCACCGCGCGTTGGTATATGGAGAACCCCTGGTGGTGGGAACCCATTCGCAACGGCGAGTTCAAAGAGTACTATCAGCAGGTCTATGGCAACCGCAAGGTGCTGGAACGCCCGTAAATCAGCGATGCAGCTTCAGCGGGCCACACCAAACCACTTCACTGCCGTTAAGCAGCTCCTACAAAATGCCTACTATCGCTATGTGGACATGGGGATGGAGGATCTCTCTGGTCTGTTGGCGGGGGGCGCGGCTGCCGTAGGGCAGGAGGCAAGCCAGGGACAGGCGTGGGGTTTTGTCGGTGTGCAGGTCGAAGAACGACCGATCACCATGCCTGACCATGCGCCCACCCGTGGACATCTGCGCGCCGTTGCCTTCCAGCACAATCACTCACCCGAAGTTGAATTGGGGCGGCTGATGCGCGTGATTGTGGCTGACCAGGCAGAGCCGTATCCGGTTCAGTATCTCTGCTATGGCGCTGAGTATTGGCTTTCCAAGGCGCTCAAGGAAGCAGGCTTTACCCAAGTTGAGGCTGTGCAGTTTTATCAGCTTGATCGTCTACGCAGCCGTTTACATTCGTTGCCGCCCACTCCGGCGCAGATCTCCTTTACACCGCTGCATCCTGCTCAACTGGATGAGCTTGCCATTTTGGATGCGGCAACCTTTGATCCACTCTGGCACTTTGGCCGTCGCGATCTCTTTGAGCTGCTGATGCGCGGGCGTATGCAGGTTGCTTGGTGGGAGGGGAAGATGGTTGGATACAGCGCGGTCTGTGCCAACACGCAGAGTGAAGCGCAGTTAGCGCGTCTGGCTGTGCTTCCAGGCTATCAGGGGCGCGGCATTGGGCGCGCCTTGCTCAGCGATGCCATCCGCTATGCAGCGGGCGACTTTTCCGTGTTGGTGCTCAATACCCAGATCGACAACAGCCGCTCACAAAGCCTCTATCGCGGCCTGGGCTTCCGTCCAATTGGCATGTCACTCGCCGTCTTGGGGCTGACGGTAGCATAGGCTCAGTGAGCGAAGGATCAGGTGACTTCGGATGATAGGCGTCACTTTTGTGGGCACGCAGCAGCCTTGAGCCAGCCGATCTTGTCGCGCTTATTGTAGAGTTTTCCTCTTTACAGCGAGTTATCCCCAGAGTTATCCCCATTTTTGCTGATTTTGCACTGCCTTCGAGAAAAAGGGCTGCTCTATTTTACATAAAAAAGTGTATCTTAGATTACTTGCTAAGCGTCTCTACCTTTAGTAGAATGTATGCAGCAGTTAATGGTTGTTACCATGTAGATTAACAGGTGCTGGAATCAAGAGGCGGGGAACGCCCTTCCTACCAGGAGTTGACCAGTCGGTGATTCGCCCGTTCCAATTTGGTGACATTGTTTTGATCCAACGTTTGGGTCGCCAATCGACAAAACTGGACGTGGTTCAGTCTTTGTTACAACCGCAATCTGCGATTTGGGCGTCGCTTTCGGCGATCATTCCCTGGAATGATGCCAAAGTCACCACCTACGTCTTGCGCCAGCAGGGGCATGGCTTGGTGGGGATAGGCTATTTGCAAGTGCAAAAGCGGCCTGGGCGGCCCGAAGCGGAGATTACCAGCCTCGCGCCTGGGCTTGATGCTGCGCGCGGCCATCCTGTTATCTGGGAAAAACTGCTTTCTTATTACAATGCTGTGGCAGCGCAGCAACAGATTACGCGTATTTATGTAGATGTGCCTGACCAGCCATTGCCGGTCAATACCTTTAGCCATGTAGGATTCCGCACCTATGCTCGTCAAAGTATTTGGCGTTTGGCGCGCCACGAGTTAACCACCTACCCACATCCCAACCCGACCAATATCCGTCCGCAGACAAAGGCCGATGAGTGGGCTCTGCGGCAGCTATACACGCGTGTCGTGCCGCAAAGCGTGCAGGTGGCAGAAGGTGTCGATGGTCCGACGCCCGTCAAGCCGCCGATTTTGGATTGGTGGCAAGTAGGCGCGTCCAGCAGTTTTGTGCTGGAGCAGCGCGGCGATGTGGTGGGGGCTGTGCAGATTGTCTATGGGCAGCGCGGCTACTGGCTGCAACTCTGGGCCGACTTCTATAACCCAGACAGCCATGTGGTGCATCAACTGGTACGTCACAGCCTGGCGACGATTGCCCAAGAGGATGTCCAGCGCAGTGTCAACCAGCCCGTCTATGTGGGTGTCTGTGATTATCATGGGAGTTTGGGCACGCTGTTATCGGATTACGGCTTTGCGCCCATCACCGACCGCGCCAAGATGGTCAGGCCGGTCATGCAGTGGGTGCGCGAGCTAGCCCTGGAACCGTCAGTAATCTTGAAGCGAACGGCTCCGGTAATCGGTGCGCCTTTTATTCTACCTACCCCGCCAGAGAGCCCTCTGCCTCGTTCACGCGTGCTGATAGATGCCGGTGTAACGAAGGGCAATGGAGGTGATCCGCCTGTGCGGCGCGTAGGTGTTCATCCCGCGGCGCAAGCCGATCTGCTGTAGTTCAGGAGTCATCAACCTTTTTTAGCTGTCCAGAAGCAAGGAGGTAGAGCAAATCATGGTGAAGGAACTGCTGCTCTCATCGTAACGTATATAGAATATGTGCTTAGGACGTATACAGTAGGAAGTAATACAGGATAGGAATCAATGTACACAGCATATGCCGCTAACAAGGCAGGGCCAACCGTCCTTCTGACACTGCTTAGGGCGACTGCAACCGAGCATCCTTGGGAGCCAGAACACATTTGCGGTGTCATTACTGAATCAACCGAGAAAGAGGATTATAGTAATAGATAGAATGACTAACGTGCTTTTGGATCAACTCGAATCGGACAGTTCTAATCATTTAGGCGAAGATCCTTCGTCCACCGGCGACGACAATATGACAACTCTCCAGATCACAGATGACCTAGATCTACTTCTCAGCATCCTGCCCGAACGAATTCGCGCTGCGCTCCAGCGTGAAGAGCGTTTGGCCGATTTGATCGAGGTGGTACTCGACCTCGGACGCCTGCCTGAAGCGCGCTTTGGCACAGGCGAAGCGTACCTGAGCGAGACGGAGATAACCAATGAGGATCTGCAACAGGCCATCACCAGGGTCGGTGCCTTTGGCGCGGACAATCGTGCAGGCATCGAACGCACGCTGCACCGTATCTCCGCCATCCGCAACCGGCGTGGTGACATTATCGGTTTAACTTGTCGTGTGGGGCGCGCCGTCTATGGCACCATCGACATTATCAAAGATATCGTTACCAGTGATAAGAGCATCTTGCTCTTGGGGCGACCCGGCGTCGGCAAGACCACCCTTCTGCGTGAAGCGGCGCGCGTGCGCGGCGATCAGAAGCGCGTGGTGATTGTCGATACCAGCAACGAAATTGCCGGGGATGGCGACATTCCCCACCCGGCGATTGGCCGTTCGCGGCGCATGCAGGTGCCCAATCCTTCGTTGCAGCATGAGGTGATGATCGAGGCTGTGGAAAACCACATGCCCCAGGTGATCATTATTGATGAAATCGGGCGCGAACTGGAAGCCATTGCGGCACGCACCATTGCCGAGCGCGGTGTACAACTGATTGGCACTGCCCACGGCAACTCGTTGGAAAACCTGCTGATGAACCCGACCCTGAGCGATCTTGTGGGTGGGATCGAGTCCGTAACGCTTTCCGACGAGGAAGCACGCCGTCGCGGCACCCAAAAGAGCGTGCTGGAGCGCAAAGCGCCTCCCACTTTTAGCGTCCTGATCGAGATTCAGGATCGCCAGCGCATGGTGATCCATCACGATGTCGGCGCATCGGTGGATGCGCTGCTGCGCGGGCGACCGCTCATCCCGGAAGTGCGCTATCTCGACGAGAAGGGTGAGCTGCACGTGGAGCGAGGCAGCGAAACCGGCCGCGGCCAATATCCGGATCAAGGGAACGACCGTGGAGGACGTCGCCGCCGCGACCGTGAATATGGCGACAGCACCGAAACCCGTGGCTATGGGGACAGCCGCGCCTATGGCGACCCGCGCGGCAGCGAACCGCGCGGCTATGGCGAACCACGCGGCTACCGCGATAGTCGTGAGGGCCGCACGCATGCCGGCAATGGCGAGAGCCGGCGCAATGACTTGGCAGACACCGATTGGAGTAGTGTGGGCGAGCTTGTTGCGGAGCCGCGCGCAGAGGGCGCTGAAGCGCCGCCGGCGGGCAAGCCTGTGCGTATCTTTCCCTATGGCATCGGTCAGAACCGGCTGCGTTCCGCCGCGGCCAGTCTCAACGTACCGGTGGTGATTGTAGATAATCTGAACGCGGCGGATGTGGTCATGACGCTCAAGAACTACTATCGCCAGCAGCCGCAGCCGTTGATCGATGCGGAACGGCGCAGCGTGCCGATCTACATCTTGCGCAGCAACACGGTGACACAAATGGAGCAGTCGCTGGCAAATATCTTCCATATGCCATCCGACCCCATTGATGTCTTTACCGAGGCGATGCGCGAAACCCAGGAAGGCATCCAAAAGGTGCTCAATGGTTCATCCGATGCAGAACTGCTCCCCCGGTCAGCAGCCATTCGCAGCCAGCAACACCAACTGGCGCGTGCGGCCAACCTCATCAGCCACAGCTATGGGCGTGAACCCTATCGCCGGGTACGCATCTTTCGCAAATAAGCTAGAGTGGTAATTATATCGTGTCCCTCTTCGTTACCTTCGAGGGGCCGGAAGGCAGCGGCAAGTCGACGCAGATCCGTCGGCTTGCCGCTGCGCTTGAGGCCCAGAATGTGCCCGTATTGGTCACGCGTGAACCCGGTGGCACTGCCATCGGCAACGCGGTGCGCGCCATATTACTAGACCCCGCGCGCACCGAGATGAGCCCGCGCGCCGAGACGCTGCTCTTTCATGCCGCGCGCGCCCAACTTGTAGATCAGGTGATCCGCCCGGCACTCGCAGCCGGGCAGTTGGTCCTGTGTGATCGCTATGCGGACAGCACATTGGCCTACCAGGGCTATGGGCATGGGCAGCCGCTGGCCCCTCTGCGCCTTTTGGCCGACTATGCCACAGGTGGCCTGACGCCTCACTTAACCATCTATTTGGATATTGACGTGCGTGAGGGGCTGTTACGCAAGCAAGTGGGCAGTGTCGACGAGTGGAACCGTATGGAAGATAAGGCGTTGGCCTTTCATCAGGCGGTACGGTTAGGTTACTTGGCATTGGCCGAGGCAGAACCAGACCGCTGGCTTGTAATTGACGCAGCGCAATCCATTGAGGAGATTCATGGCGCGATCCTCACGCGCCTGCAAGCCCTGATCGCCACAAAGCCACCCGCCGCGCGTGGGGTCGCGGGTAACTCAATCGTTCAAAAGGAGTGATCCATGAAACTGGTCATGGCGATTATCAACAGTGACGACAGCCGTAACTTGCTGGACCGGCTGGCGCGGCGCGGCTATTCGGCGACGGTGACTGCCTCATCGGGCGGCTTTTTACGCATTGGCAACACGACAGTTTTTGTGGGCGTGGATGATCCTAAAGTGGAAGAAGTCCTGAGCATCGTGCGCGAAAGCTGCCCCGACCGCATCCAATATGTAACGCCGCTGCCCCCCGTCATGGAGCCAGGCGAAGTGCATATCCCCACGCCTGTCGAAAAGCGCATGGGCGGCGCAACGATTTTCGTGTTGAATGTGGAGCATTTCGAGAAGGTGTAACTTAGACCCGTCGAGCCAACAAACGGCGCATTATTTCCGCCCGGAATGTGAGGAAAAATGAGCAGCGAGAATATGATAACCGTTAGGCGCGTGGCTATGGGCAAGTTTGTCTAGGAGATGCCTGATGGCACAACACGCCCTCTTAAGGGTAAAACTGATTGGGCGAGATTTGACGCGCTTACCGAAGAAGAGATCACTGCGGCGGCGTTGTCCGACCCGGACACTGTGCTATTGACAGATGAGGAGCTCAGAGAGAGCCGTATTCCCAGCCTCAAGGAAATCCGCCAAAAGCTGCACATGACCCAAGAGCAATTCGCCGAACAGTTCCAAGTGCCGCTGGGAACCATACGCGATTGGGAGCAGGGCGTGAGTATGTCCGACAGTGCAGCCAAGAACTAGCTGCGCGTGATTGCCAAGAATCCTCAAGCCGTATTAGAGGCACTGCAGGATAGAATCTGTATAACGCCCATCTTGAGCGGCTGATCATGGTTATGAAACGCAGTCGTCAAGCCGACTACATTCTTTCAATCACCCGCAAACAGCGCTCGATCTCATCGAGCGTGTTGTAGTGGACGAGGCCCAGCCGCAGCAGCCCGCCGCTTTCCTCTACGCCCAACGCCTCGCTCAAATTGAGCGCATAGGAGTTTCCATCCCACGCAAAGATATTTTCAGCCGCCAGGGCACTGGCTAACTGCTCTGGGGTTGTGCCTTCCTTGCGGATAGAGACGGTCGCCACGCGCGATTTCCAATCGGCGCGCTGGCTGATGCCGTAGATACGCACCCCATTGATCACTTCGATACCCCCGATCAGCCGCTCGATTAGCATCTGTTCATAGGCTTCAATTTCCACCCACGCTGCCGTGAGTTTCTCGCGACGTGGCGCGCTAAAGGGCACGCGGCCATAGGCTGAACCCAATTCGGCCAGATAATCAATCGCGGCTGTGACCCCGGCGAGCCCTTCGTGGTTCTTGGTGCCGGTCTCCCACTTGTCGGGTGCGGCATCGGAGGCAGGACGCACCTTATAGGCGTGGAGGCGGGCTAGATGTTCGGCTTTGCCATAGAGAATACCCACATGGGGGCCAAAGAACTTGTAGGCGCTGCACGCCAGGAAATCGCAGCCAATCTCCTTGACATCGATCAGACCGTGGGGCGCATATTGCACCGCATCGACAAAGCAGAGCGCACCGGCCTGGTGTGCCCATTCCGTGATGGTCTTGACATCGTTGATGGTCCCCGTCAAGTTGCTGGCATAGCCGACTGCCACGAGCTTGGTGCGGGTCGAGAGGAGCGATTGAAGCTGATCCATATCCAGCGTGCAATTCTCCAAGTCTATATCCACCACCTGGATCGCCGCGCCCGTATCGCGTGCCAGCGCCATCCACGGCGCAACATTGGCATCATGGTCCAGCCGTGTCACGACAATTTCGTCACCGGGGCGAATTTCGCGCGCAAGTGAGCGGCTGAGGTGAAAGGTCAGGGAGGTCATGTTGTTGCCAAAGACGATTTCATCCGGCTGGGCACCCAACAAGTCGGCGGCGGCTTGGCGTGCGCCCTCAATAATGGCATCGGCGCGGGCGCTCGTCTCGAAAAGCCCGTGGGTGTTGGCATTGCGCCGGGTGAGACAGTCCACCATCGCGCCGATGACCTGCTGCGGCACTTGCGTGCCTCCCGGATTGTCAAAGAAGATGGCAGGGCGACCGTTGTAGGACTCCTGTAGGGCTGGAAACTGGCGGCGTATATTGGTCACGTCGAGCATGGGAAAACCTCAATAAGATTACCTTCCCAGAAGCGGCCCAGAGGGCTCCCCGCTTCCGGGAAGGAGTATGGAATGATCTGTCTGTACATGATACCGTGTGGTGGCAGTAGGGGCGAATTGGAGACGCGTTATTCGATGCGCGGCAGGTCGGGGGGAATGAGCCAGATCGGGTCGCGGGTTAAGAGGCGCAGCCATTCCCCCTGGATCAACGCCGTCGCCCAAGCGCTAAAGCCATGACCATTTACCTGTTGCCATGCTGCCTGGGTCGCCTTTGCCGGCTCGGCAAGCAAGTGGCTT
The DNA here is from genome assembly GCA_020846635.1 of Caldilineaceae bacterium. Taxonomy (GTDB): domain Bacteria; phylum Chloroflexota; class Anaerolineae; order Caldilineales; family Caldilineaceae; genus QEUY01. Next base: position 35,937 of record JADLDO010000028.1, on the reverse strand, counting down.
GGCGGCCTGGTGATCAAATGAGATCGCACGCTGCCATCATCGGGGAGATTGGCAGCGCGGCAGGCGGCGAGAAACGCATCCTCGAAATCGCCTAGCTGATCGACCAAGCCATGCGCTAAGGCCTGTTTACCCGTCCAGACGCGGCCATTGGCAATATCGTCAATCGCCTCAAAGGGCAGGCTGCGCCCTTCGGCAACGCGCTGCTTAAAGGTGTCATAGACGCTGAACAACTGCTCCTCCATCTTGCGCCGCTGCTCGGCTGTCCAGTGTTGGTCATCGGTATATACCCCGGCATTGTCACCGCGGCGGATGACTTCGCGGTTGGCTCCGATCTTGGCGCGCAACTCGCTGGTCACGGGCTTGGCAATGACCACGCCGATGCTGCCTGTGAGCGTGGCGCTTTGGGCAACAATTTTGCGTCCTGGCGCGGCAATGTAATAACCGCCGCTTGCCGCAACGTTGCCCATGTAGACGATGAGCGGCTTCTCCTGATCCAGCAGCTTGAGTTCGCGCCACATCAGGTCACTGGCAAGCGCAGAACCACCGCCGGAATCCACATGCAGCACGACCGCGGCCAAGCGTTGATCTTGGCGGGCGGCGCGAAGCTGTTGCAGCACAGTTTCGCTGCCCATCATATCATCGCCCACGATAGGCAAGGGCAGGGGAAAGGAGCGGCTCTCACCGACAATGATCGTGCCATGCACGCTGATCACGCCGATTTGCCCGCTGCGCTGCGGGCGCGGACGGCGATAGAGCAGGCCGTGGAGTTGGGCATAGGGTTTGAGCGCAGCAGGCTTGTCGTCGGTCTTTTGATTGGCATGTGTGCCGGGCTTGAGCAGTTCGGGCAACTGGTCTTCATAGGCAATCTGGTCAACCAGCCCGGCGGCTAGCGCTTGCTCGGCGGTGAGCGGCGCCTGGTCGATGAGCGCGCGTACTTGCTCTGTCGAGAGATTGCGCCCCTGGCTGATGGCGCTGACAATATCGTCGCTCAAGCTGTCGAGCAGCCAATTGTATTGATCGCGCTCGGCCTCGCTCATGTCACTGCGGATAAAGCTGTCGGCTGCGGTTTTCCAGGGCGCAACTTTGATCACATCAAAGGCCACACCGACGCGAGTGAGTGTCTCTTTCCAATAGGTCGGGGCAATACGCAGCCCCATCACATCCCAGGAGGTAAGGGGGGGCATGGTCACACGGTCGGCGGCAGCGGCTACCAGGTAGGCGGGGGCGCTGACCTGTTCCAGATGCACCACGATCTGCTTCGCGGGTACACCCAGGCGGCGATGCTGCTGATCCCAACGGCGAAAACGGGCAAAGAGCGCGGCCATGCTTTGCGCCTGGGATAGGGAGAGAGCCGGGCCTTTCATCAAGAAGATCACCCCATGCACATCGGGGTCGTCGGCAATGCGTTGCAGCGCGTTGTGCAGAGATTCCAGGCTCAAGGGCGGCTTGTAGTTGGGCAGATAGGCATAGAACCAGGGGATATGGGGCATGCGCTCGGAGACTTCGCGATCCATGCGGATGACGGCGTAGTCTGCCATGCGCCCACGGAACAGCGCACGCCGCGCATTGGCGAGTAGACAGCCTAGCTGCTCACCAAAGGCGGCGAGCCCGTGGAGAAATGAGCGTACAGGTGATTCTTGTGACTCTTTGCGGGGTGGTGTTTGTTGCTGTGTATCTGCTGCTTGCACGACGGTTGGCTCTCTTGCTCCATGAACTGGCAATCTGCGACTTCATTGCCAGCATTCTCGCGACAAATGGCAGCTTTGGCAAACTGTTCGAGGGATAGGGTTGGTTGGGGATAGGTGGGCACACATGTTGTCAACTATTTCAAAAAGGATGGTCGCGGCTATCAAGCCCGCATGAATGCCGTTCTCAAAGCCTATGTAGATGCACAACTGGCTAAGGAAGACTCATAATCATTAGCCAGTTACGATGGTAACAGCAACAGGAATGATACAAACGGCCTGTACAGCGCATCGCTGTACAGGCCGTTTGTATTGTGTGGAGAAGATTTAGCGCGGGAACACCACTTCTTTAGCGCTCTGCGTCATCTTGTGCAGCCAACCGGGCTCCATCACTGCCTCTTCGTCCAGGCGGTGCAGGCGAGCTTCGAGCAGCGCAGCGCGACCCAGATAGCCGACGAGTTTACGCGGGTTGTGACGATCCACCACGGGCAAGCGTCCGATATCATTGCGCTGCATCTTATTGAGCGCATCATGGATCGTTTCATCGGGATAGGTGACAACAAGATTGTCCGTGCCCGCTTCCAACACACGCCGGTTTGCGTTCAGCCCATCTTGCAGTGCCTCCACGATATCACCGCGCGTGATAAGGCCTGTGAGTTCGTCGTTTTCGTCCAAGATCAGCAAGGCTTGGTGGCGCGTGTATTGAGGCTCGTTGCGCGCAATGCGATCCGCCAACTCGGAGACCGTCATTTGGCTGGAGACGATAGTGGGGTGGCGATCCATGACCGAGCCTACATTGACATCGTTGAGTACGTCAGTCTCGTAATCTTGATGGACGCGCAGCCCACGCCGCGCCAGCTTTTCGGTCATGATCGAGTTGCGCATAAACTTCAGCGCCACACCATCGGCAATGACCGAGACGAGCATGAGGGGAAGAATTGCGTTATAGTCACGCGTAATCTCAAAGGCGAAGATGATAAAGGTAAAGGTAGCGCGCGATGCCGAACCAAAGATCGCGGCCATAGCGACCAGGGCAAAGGCCCCTGGTGAAAGGTTGGCCCCTGGGATGATCTGATTGATCAGGGTGGCAAAGAGCGCACCCAGCGCCGCGCCGATGATAAACATAGGAGCCAAGAGGCCGCCGGAAGTGCCGGAGCCGAGCGAAATTAAGAGGGCCAACGTCTTGAAGATGGCGATCATCAAGAGAACGCTCAGGCTAAAGCGGTTGGTGAGCAGCCCTTCGATCAGATCGTAGCCGACGCCCAGGACGGTAGGAAAAAAGTAGCCGATGATACCCAGAGCAAGCCCCCCAATGGCAGGCCACCAGAAGGACGAAACCGGCAGCTTCTCAAATTGATCTTCCACCCAATAGAGCGAGTTGCTGAATCCCACGGCGACCAGACCACAAAGTATCCCCAGAATCAGGTAGTAGGGCATGTTGTAGGGAATGCCAAAATCCAGTTGACCGACGCTGAACATGGGGCCGCGACCTACAATTTGAAAATGGACGGTCGTTGCCAGGGTGCTGGCGATGACGAGGGGGATAAACGAGCGCGATTTGTATTCAAAGAGCAGCAGCTCAATGGCGAGAATCACAGCGGCAATGGGCGTGCTAAAGGTGGCAGCCATACCCGCGGCTGCGCCACAAGCCAGCAATACTTTGCGCTCGGCAGCGGTCGTGTGCAGCAATTGGCCCAAGATGGAACCTAGCGCGCCGCCCGTCTGGATGATTGGCCCCTCTGCGCCAAATGGGCCCCCTGTGCCGATGGCGATGGCCGCGGAAATTGGCTTGAAGATGGCAACGCGCGGGGAGACACGGCTGCGTTGAGTGAGGACAGCTTCCATTGCTTCGGGGATGCCATGCCCGCTGATCTTGGGCGTGCCATAGCGGATCATCAACCCAATCAGCAGGCCACCAATGGCAGGCACAATCAAGATCCACGCGCCTAGTGTATGCTCCGCCAGACTCGGAATCTCTAGCCCCACACGTTGGTAAAAGATCAAGTTAGACAAAACGGCAATAAGCACATAGAGTGCATAGGCGAGCAGGCCGGCGAGTATGCCGATCAGCGCCGCCAACAACGACACAAAGAGCAGCCTGAAATTGCTGGATGGGTAGATGCCAGGTTCGGTGCGATAGTCCAGCGTGCGGCGTCCAACAGACATGAATTCCTCCTTGAATTTCACCAAACGGTGACGTTCAGAACGATGTGCAAACTGCGATGATCAAACTGATTTGTACTTCTATTCCCTGCTATTCTGTAGGATGCACGTCAACTGGCTGGCTCGGCGGCGTCGTCAAGTTTCGTGAAATTCCAACTGAACGATAATATATCGTAATACGATATTTGTTAAATTTGAGAGGTGCTATGAAGAGAATTGAACATCCACAAGTGGAGGCAGCGGCAAGAGCTGATCAACCCATCAGCAAGCAAGAGTATGAGACGTTGGCGGCCTTCCGCTATGCCTTGCGCCGCTTCATACGGTTTAGCGAGCGTGCAGCGCAGAGTGCGGGCATCACGCCTCAACAACACCAGGCGCTCCTTGCCATCAAAGGCTTTCCAGACCGTGAGTATGTCAGCGTGAGCGAGTTGGCCGAGTGGCTGCAACTGCGCCATCACAGTACGGTGGAACTGGTCAACCGGCTTGAAGCGCAGGCAATGGTAGAGCGTACCCACGCGACCGATGACCGTCGCCAGGTGAATTTGAGCTTGACCCCACACGGTGAGGAGATGCTGGCAGGCTTGTCCGCCGCCCACCGCGCCGAGTTGCGGCAGATTGGGCCGGCGCTGCATGCGCTCTTGACACAATTGAATGAGGGGGAGGAAGAACCCCACCCTAACCCTCACCAACTTGGCTAATTTATACGAACAAGTCGTGCTGCCAGCGTCGCCGGAGGTTGAAACGGGAGCCCTCTGGGCGCGGCTAGTAAACAACGCCCTCTAAACAGGGCTTGGTAATTCACTTCTTGAGCCCCGTCTACCCCCAGGAGGAGGTGACAATGTGAGCGAAATTAAGCTGTTTCGGATACAGGGTCCAAATGCTGAGGAAGTTCCAAGTGCCCTGCCCGGTGTCGAAAAATCCTTGCAGACAACGATTGAACGCAATTCGGAGATTATGTTGGGTGTGCGTCTCTTGCATTCAGAATATACAACGGGCAAGAGCCACGGAGGGCGTATTGATACTTTGGGCATAGATGAAAATGGTTCTCCGGTGATCATCGAATACAAGCGTGCCGTCACAGAAAATGTAATCAATCAGGGCTTGTTTTATCTCGATTGGCTACTCGACCATCGGGGTGAATATACTTTATTGGTTATGCAAAAGCTCGGTGCAGATGCGGCTGAGGAAATAGATTGGGCGGGACCACGACTTATCTGCATCGCCGGAGACTTCACAAAGTATGATGAACATGCCGTTAAACAAATCAATCGCAATATCGATCTTGTACGCTATCGACGTTTTGGCGAGGACTTACTGGCCTTCGAACTAGTGCATCGAACCAGTGCTGCCTCGCCGTTGCCGCCCGAAGCGCCTGGGGGGCAAACACAAACTTCGCGAGTGTCAAAGCAATACGCAGGCGACAAGCATGTAAGTCAGGCGATAGAAGATCTGGATACACCTTTGCGAGATGTGTATGAGAGTCTACGGGCATATATTTTAGCCCTGGGTGATGATGTTCAAGAAAAGCAGCTAAAGCTTTATGTGGCTTATCGGCGCATAAAGAATTTTGCTGAAGTTGTGGTGCGAAAGAAAACGCTGATTATCTATGCCAAAATAGATCCGGCTACGATTACACTGGAGCCAGGTTTCACGCGAGACGTTAGCAAGATTGGTCACTGGGGCATAGGTCAGCTAGAGATCATCGTTACCAGTATAGAGGATTTAAGGAAAGCTGAACCGCTTCTACTGAGGAGTTACGAGGAGACATAATCAGAGTAGAGCGGCCTATCAGTCTTGCTTGAACAATACCCTGCTGCTACACTGCCAAATGGCGTATGGGGCCTCACAAAGAAGGAGCGCACAATGCGAATTGGGTTGCCCAAAGAGATCAAGGATGGTGAGAACCGCGTGGGATTGACCCCTGGCGCGGTCAGGGCGTTGGCCCGGCGCGGCCATCAGGTCTTGGTGGAGACTGGCGCGGGTATGGGCAGCTTTTTGAGTGACGACGAGTATCGCGCGGCTGGGGGCGAGATTGTGCCTGCTGCTGCGGATGCGTGGGCCGCTGAGTTGGTGGTCAAGGTCAAGGAGCCAATCCCTAGCGAATATCATTTCTTGCGCCCCGATCAACTGCTCTTTACCTATTTGCATCTGGCTGCCGACCGCCAATTGACCGACGCGCTCCTTGCCAGCGGTATAACTGCCATCGCCTATGAGACGGTGCAGACTTCCGAAGGCAAACTGCCGCTGCTCATGCCCATGAGCGAAGTGGCAGGGCGCATGGCAACCCAAGTGGGCGCGACTTATCTTGAGCGCCAACATGGAGGGCGAGGTGTGCTGCTGGGTGGTGTGCCAGGCGTTGCCCCGGCGAATATCACGATCCTGGGAGGCGGTACGGTAGGCACCAACGCGGCCAAAGTGGCGTTGGGGATGGGCGCACAGGTGACAGTGCTGGACATTAACCATGACCGGCTGCAATATCTAGATGACATTTTTCAGGGACGCTTGCAGACGCGCACCAGCAACGAATTTTCCGTGGAGCAAGCAATCTTTAGTGCCGATTTGGTCATCGGAGCCGTCCTGATCCCTGGCGGACGCGCGCCCTTGTTGGTGACGCGTGCGATGCTGCCGCAAATGCGCCAGGGCGCGGTGATTGTCGATGTGGCGGTGGATCAGGGTGGTTGTATTGAGACAACCCGGCCCACGACGCACAGCGACCCGATCTATGTGATTGATGGCGTGGTGCATTATGGTGTGGCGAACATGCCCGGCGCGGTGCCGCGCACCAGCACCTTTGCCCTGGTCAACCAGACGATGGCCTATGCGTTGAGCCTTGCCAATGCCGGGCTAGACGCTGTCCGCGGGAGCCAACCGCTGCTGCATGGGCTGAATACCCATGCGGGCAAGCTGACGCATGAGGCGGTGGCTGAAGCGTTTGGCTTGACCTATGTTGATCCACGCGAGGCGTTGGGATAGGATGACTTGTTTAGTGAGCGCGACTAAGCTAACCCTCCCGGAGGCTCCAAAGCCTCCGGGAGGGTGGTAGACGAAATATGTGGACAAAAAGTGCTTGACCTAAAAAACGATAAGCGAGACGAAACATGGCGAAGATGAATACAGCGCCCTTGAGTGGGATGCGCGACTTTTTACCGCTGGATGTGCTGCGGCGCAATTATGCCATTGATATTATCAAGCGTGTCTACCAGCAGTATGGCTTTGAGCCGTTGGAGACGCCGACAATGGAGCGGCTGAGTACCCTGGAGGGCAAATATGGCGAGGAGGGCGATCACCTGCTCTTTCGTGTGTTGAAGCGCGGCGAGAAGTTGGAGGAGGCCCTGGCGGATCAGCCCACCCAGGCAACTGTCAGCGATGCCGGGATGCGGTATGACCTGACTGTACCGCTGGCGCGCGTGGTGGCTGAATATCGCGCCAAGCTTCCTCGCTATTTTAAGCGTTATCAGATTCAGGCGGTCTACCGCGCCGACCGTCCCTCTAAGGGGCGTTATCGCGAGTTTTACCAGTGTGATGTGGATATCGTCGGTTCCACCAGCATGACTGTCGAAGCCGAGGTGCTGGCCGCGGGCGCAGAGGTCTTGCGTGAGTTGGGCTTTGGGCCGGAGCATCCCTTTGCTGTGCGTCTCAATCACCGCGGTATTTTGCGCGGGCTGATGGAGGTGGCAGGTGTGCCCTCTGTCTCCGAGGAAACGGTGCTGGTGGCGATTGATAAACTGGACAAAATTGGAATGGACGGGGTGCGCCGCGAATTGGATGAGCGTGGCATCGAAACCGCTACATCGACGAAACTGCTGGAAACAATGGCTGCTGCGCCCACCACTGACAACGGCGAGATGCTCGCCTGGTTGAGCGACCTCCTGGAGCATTCTGAAGTGGGGAGCAAGGGCGTAGCGGATCTGCGCCAGGTGCTGCTCCTGAGCGCGCAGGGCCCTGCCGCCGATTATCTGCGCGTCGATCCCTACCTGGCGCGCGGTTTGAGCTACTATACCGGCCCCATCTATGAGATTGATTTCCCTGGCTTCAGCGGCTCAGGTGGGGCGGGTGGGCGCTATGATGATCTGGTGGGCATGTTTAGCGGGCAAAGTATCCCTGCCTGTGGTTTTAGCTTGGGGCTGGAGCGTATTTTGCTTTTGATGGAGGAACAGAATATGTTCCCCCCACGTTTGGCGGGACAGCCCCAGGTGCTGGTCACGCTCTTTGACGATGCCATCATTCCGGCGAGCCTACAACTTGCCCGCGAGTTACGGGCAGCAGGGCTGCGCGTGGACCTCTACCCGGATACAGACCGCTATGGGCGCCAGTTTAAGTATGCTGAGGAGCGGCAGATTCGCTATGCCGCGCTGCTCAGCCCGCGCGAAATTGAGGCAGGCGTGGTGGCAATCAAGGATTTGGTCAGCGGCGAACAGGTCGAAGTGCCTGCGGCTGCGGCGACAGCCTGGCTGCGCGAGCGGGTGGAGTAGCCAAAAATGGGGATTCAACGCCGGATCGTCGTCCAGGGATTGCTGTTGAGCATGCTGCTGACCGTGTTGCTGCTGACGGGAGCCTGTGGCTTGTTGGGGGCGGAGGATATCCCAACGCAACCAACCGCGACCGCTGCGCTCCCAACGTTGATCCCGCCTGCTGAATCCCTTGCAACGCCCACTATACCCGCTCAACCCACGGCAACGGCGGGTATCGCTGTCACCTCAACAGGAGCGACAACGATAGAAGCAGTGAGCGAAATCGACTTCGCGCCATTGGTCGCGACGATTGAGCAGCAGATGGCGGTACAGCAAGTACCAGGGCTGGCAGTAGCGGTCTATCAGAACGGTGTGCAGCTTTTTGCCCAGGGCTTTGGCGTGGCAGATGTGGCGGAGAATCGCGCGGTGACGCCCGCCACGCTGTTTCGCATCGGCTCGATCACCAAGCTACTGACCACCATTGGCCTCATGCAGTTGGTCGAAGCCGGACAAGTGGAATTGGATGCCCCGGTTGTCACCTACTTGCCGGAGTTCAAGGTCAGCGACCAGATTACTGTGCGCCAGCTTTTGTCGCACAGCAGCGGCTTGGGTGATGCCGCCATTCCTTATGGGCGCACAGATCCGGCGGCGCTGCACGATTATGTAGCAAGCCTCACCCCGTCGAGCGCCTTCGCCCCGCCCGGTACGCTCTTTAGCTACTCGAATCCGGGTTTTAATACCGTGGGGCGCATCATCGAAGTGGTCAGCGGTATGCCCTATGCCGACTATATGAGCACCCAAGTCTTTCCCCTGTTGGGCATGACGCACACGACCTTTCGCCGCGATGTGGCGTTGGAACAGGGGTTGGCGCTGGGCTATTACCCTTCACGCGATGCGCCTATGCCCGTAGATCGTGACCCGGACAACGGCGCTGAATATCCTGCGGGCTTTGCTTTTTCCAGTGTGGAGGATCTGGCGCGCCTGGCCCTTTTTCTGCTCAACGATGGGGCGTTGGATGGGCAGCAACTCCTGCAACCGGCATCGGTGCAGGCGATGAAGTCGCCCGTGATCCTTGTGGAACCGCTGGAGATTGGCTATGGGTTGGGGTTGCTGCTGCGCCAGCGCGGGGGAGAGACAATCATCGGTCATCATGGCAATATCAACGGTTATGCCGCGACGCTGGAACTTCTCCCCAGCCACGGGCTCGCCGTGATTGTCTTGAGCAACCGCAACAATTTCGAGGTGCCGCGCATTGCGCGCGCCGTGGCCGACCTCTTTATAGATCGTGCTGAGGCTGCACCTGTCGCCACACAACTGCCTGATCTGGATGAGGCGGCGCTGGCTGCCTATGCTGGACGCTATGTGATGCCCAATGCCATGCCCACCGATCTATCCGGTCAGGAGGCAGAGGCGATGACTGTAGCCATGCGAGGCAGGCGTCTGACAGCAAGCCTGCCCGGTGTCACCTTTGAACTGCGCCCGGTGGGGCCGGATCTCTTTGACCTCTATGTGCCGCAATCGGCGGAGCCTGTGACCCGGATCGCCTTCATGCGCGATGCGTCGGGTGCAATCGCCTATATGAGTTTCAGCCTGCACGCGCTGATGCGGGTGGAATAGCCTCATAATTCAATCTGCGACCCCATCTCCACCACGCGGTCGCGCGGCAAGCGGAAGAAATCGGTGGCAGGGCGTGAATTGCTGCTGAGAAAGGCAAACAGATGCTCACGCCAAAGCGCCATCCCCGGTCGTCCGGTCGCCAAAATATGCTCGCGCCCCAGGAAATAGGTAAGCTCCGACGGGTCAATGACCACGCCTTCTAGCCGCGCCAGGGTCAGCGCACGCGGCAGATCAATCTGGTCCATGAAGCCATAGTACAAATTGATACGGTAGAAGCCTGCACCGAGATTTTGTGCCTCTATGCGTTCGGTGGCAGGGACGCGCGGTATATCTTCCACAATGACCGACAAAAAGATGTTCGTGTCATGCAGAATTTTGTTATGTTCCATATTACGCAGCAGCGCAGGGGGAATCATCTCGGTATCGCGCGACATAAAGACTGCTGTACCCGGAATACCCGCCAATTCATTGCTGTTCAATCGTTGCTTCAAATCGGCCAGTGAGATCGATGTTTCCTGTAGGCGGCGACCCAATATCTGCCGTCCTCGCTTCCACGTTGTCATCAACGTAAAACCGGCAATGGCAATCAGCAGCGGGAACCAGCCTCCTGCCGGAATCTTCATCAAGTTCGCTCCCCAAAAGGCCAAGTCCACTGCCAGAAAAAACGTAGTAAAGCCCACGGCAATGAGGAGCGACCATTTCCACAAGGCGCGCTGCACGACAAAGAGCAAAAGAGTCGTAATCAACATGGTCGAGGCAATGGCAACGCCATAGGCAGGGGCGAGATCACTGGATGACTGAAAGACCAAGACCAGGGCAATACAGGAAACCATCAACAGCCAGTTGATGCCCGGAATAAAGATCTGCCCACGTTCTCGTGATGAGGTATGTTTGATGTCGAGGCGGGGGAGAAAACCTAGCTGGATGGCCTGCATGGTGAGCGAAAACGCGCCGGTGATCAAGGATTGCGAGGCGATCACGGTCGCCAACGTGGCGATCACCACAATCGGGTAAAGCGCCCATTCTGGCGTCATCTGATAAAACGGGTTCTCTGTTGCCTCAGGTTGCTCAAGCAGCAGCGCGCCTTGTCCAAAGTAATTGAGCAGCAGCGCGGGCAGAGCCACCGTGAACCATGCCATGCGGATCGGCGCTTTGCCAAAGTGTCCCATGTCCGCATAGAGCGCGTCCACCCCGGCGATCACCAAATAGACCGACCCCAGGACCAGGAAGCCATGCCAGCCGTTGTGAACAAAGAATTCCACACCATAAAGGGGATTGATCGCCACCAGCACAGTGGGGTGCTGGATGATCCAGTAAACACCCAGCACCGCTATGATCAAGAACCAAACCAGGGTGATGGGACCAAAAATCTTGCCAATCCCTTCTGTGCCACGCCGCTGAAAGGCGAACAGGGTAACGAGGATGGCTACCGTAATCGGGATGATATAGGGCTTGAAGAAGGGCGTAGCGACTTCCAGCCCTTCGACCGCGGACAGCACCGAAATCGCCGGGGTAATCATGGCCGCGCTGTAGAAGAGCGCCGTACCAAAGAGGCCGAGTAAGACCAAAAGCCCCATGCGCCGATTCCTGCGCGCCCCTTCTCTGGGCATCACCAGCGCGGTCAGCGCCAGGATACCCCCTTCGCCTTGATTGTCGGCGCGCAGCACAAAGACCAGGTACTTGATCGAGATCACGACAATCAGCGACCAGAAGATGACGGAGAGAATCCCCAGCACATTGGCCGGTACGGGCGCAATTCCATAGATGCCACGGAACGATTGGCGCAGCGCATAGAGCGGGCTGGTCCCAATGTCTCCGTAGACGACCCCTAAGGCCCCTAAAGTTAGATAAAGTAATGGGCGGTGATGGGCTTGACCGGGAGTGGTCTGTGGGGCAACGAGTAGCTTGACCATGACATACTCCTACGCTCGACACAAACAGATAATCTGTCAGAACAGTGTAGCGCGTTGGAGCCTGCATGCCAAAGCTAGTGACATGCTTTCTGTCATCTACTCGTTATTTAGCCTAAGTTGCTCCTTTATCTTTTCATTGCCGGAAGATCGGTCAATCTGTCATTTCGACGAAGGAGGAATGACATTGTGTGCGAACGCGTTAGGTATCAACATGAGTTCTGTATGTCTTACTCTATGTCTTGCTCAACGTGGGCCTTATTCACCCTGCGGGCGTAGCACATCGACCTCGTCCGGTGTCCACACCCAGGTTTCGCCAAATTTGCGACCTATGCCATAGTGGAAGTGGCGGTGGCGCGCCAATTCGCACATATGCTCGACGCTGACGCCGAGTTCGTCGGCAACATCGTCCACCGTACGCAGGCTTTCCAAATAATAATCGCGCGCCGCGGCCTGCACGCGTTCGATTACCCCCTGAAGCTGCTGCTGTAACAAATGGCGCGAAACACTCCCGGTGGACGCATGTTGGGGCAGAATCTCGTCGAGCATCTGCTGGATCTCTCGGTTGACCGTGATCTCAAATGTATGGCGGTCCATAGTTCCTCCTGAACCCTTTCTATTCCCCTGTCTACGCTGCCTGCCGGCCTCCTCTGCTTGGGCAATGCGGCTGCCGGGCAGGACAAACCGCATTGCCGGAATTTCATCTTGTTCGCGCGTTCATGTTGCCCAAACGCTACATCATGCGTTTGAGCACTTTGCTTGCCTGCTCCTGGCTCAGCCCCAGGGGGCGTTGTGCCAAAGGCGGGCCTTCGAGTACCGGCTCTTTGTCATCCAACGAATCACGGTCGGTGAAGTGATAGAAAAGGCCGGTATAGATCGTGTCGCCCCATACCATCGCCTTCTCACAGGCGGCTTTCCAGTCGCTGGGGTCGTGGCTTTCATCCTCCAAGCGTTTGACGCGCTGGCGGAAGAAGGCAAAGGTATTATCATGGTTGAAGGTGACACAGGGGCTAAAGACATCAATATGGGCAAAGCCCTTGTGCTGAATCGCCTGCTTGATGAGGCTGATCAGGTGTTTGCCGTCACCGCTGAAGCCGCGGGCGACAAAGGTGGCCCCCGCCATGATCGAGGAGAGAATCGGATTCACCGGCACCTCGATGCTGCCATAAGGGGAGCTTTTGGTCTTCATGCCTTCGATGGCAGTGGGCGAAAGCTGCCCGGTGGTGAGGCCATAGATCTGGTTGTTCATCACAATATAGGTCAGATCAATGTTGCGGCGTGCCGTATGGGTGAAATGGTTGCCGCCGATGCCGTAGCCGTCGCCATCGCCACCCGTGACAATGACATTCAGGTGGTGGTTGCCCATTTTGGCACCCGTGGCTACAGCCAAAGCGCGACCATGCAGGGTGTGCATGCCATAGGAGTTGAAGTAACCGGGGAAATTGGAAGAACAGCCGATGCCGCTCACGGTCAGGATCTCGTGCGGGAGCAATCCCAACTCGGCGCAGGCTCGCTGCACACAGTTCAAGACGCCAAAATCGCCACAGCCAGGACACCAATCCGGGTTCACTTTCCCCTTGAAATCCTTAACGTCGAGTTGCCCGGCTGGCTTTGCAGCCGCTTTGGCGACACTACCGGCTGTTGGTTTGGTGGGTACTGCCATGATTCGACCTCCCTCGATAGTCTCTTAGACAGGGTATTCCTAGACAATGTATTCTTGAACAGGCACAGAGCGATCGGTCTTGCCGGCAAGCTGCTCCTGCACAGCTTCCACAATGTGATGGGGCAGGAAAGGCTCGCCGTCATATTTGCGGATATGACCGTGGGCAGCGATTCCGGTTTCGCTGCGTAGATAGCGGGCAAACTGGCCCGAATAGTTGTTTTCGACAATGATGATGCGCTTTGCTTTGCCGAGGATTTCGCTCACTTCGTCGGCGTGGAAGGGCACGATCCACTTGATGGCAAGCTGATTGGCGCTCACGCCCTCTTTGGCTAACAAGTCGATGGCTTCCTTGATCACGCCGTAGGTCGAGCCAAAGCCGACCAGGGTGACGCTGGCATCCGCCGGGCCTTCGAGCTGTGGGGCGGGCACATCCTGTGCTACATACTGGAACTTGCGTGCGCGCTTCTCAACCATCTGGCGGCGCTTGATCGGGTTGGTAAATTCGTCGCTGATCAAAATGCCTTCTTCGTCGTGTTCATCCGACGCGGCGACGTAGATATAGCCTTCCATGCCGGGGAGGGCGCGCGGCGAGATGCCGGTTTCGGTATCGAGATAGCGCATATAGCCGTGGGTCCCGTTGGCCCCATTCGCTCCATCGCTGCCGTTTACGCCATTCTCACCATTCATCACCGGGTGGGGGATGAGCGCGCCGCGGTCGATCCTGGGCTGCATGTTGATGGCATCCGGGTCAACGCTGAAAGTGCCTTCAGAGATGAGCAGATCGGTGAGGACAATGCCGGGACATTGGCATTTGTCAGCCAGGTTGAAAAGTTCGGCAATGGTGTTGAACGCGTCAAGCGCATCTGTGGGCGCAACGATAAAACGCTCAAAATCGCCCTGGCTTGCGCCCAACGCCTGCCAGAGATCGCCTTGTTCTGTCTTGGTGGGTACGCCTGTCGAGGGGCCTGCGCGCTGCACGTTAATGATAACAACTGGCACTTCCATCATGCCCGCCATGCCAATCGCCTCGGTCATCAGCGCAAAACCGCCGCCAGAGGTGGCGCACATCGAGCGGCAGCCGGTGTGCGCGGCACCGATTGCCATGTTGGCAACGGCGAGTTCATCTTCACCCTGGCGCACGATGATGCCTAAATCGCGTGCGTTGGCTGCCATCCAGTGTAAAACGCCTGTCGATGGGCTCATCGGATAGGCGCTGTAAAACTTGACGCCTGCCGCCGCACCGCCCATCGCCAATGCCTCGTTGCCACTCCAAACCGCCAGGGGCTTTGGGCCAACCGGTACGGTTTGTGTCATCGCCTGGAAATTCGCCTGGGCGTGTTCAAAGCCGGCGCGCGCTGCACCGACATTTTCATCCACGACCTCCTGGCCCTTGCGCCCAAATTCCTTCTCCAAGATCTCAGCGAGCGTGGCAAAATCTTGGCCCATGATGGCGAGGATCGCACCCAACGCCACCGTGTTTTGGATCACCTTGTTTCTGGATTTGTTGGTGAGTTCGCCAATGGGCATCGGGCAGAGATGGACGCCTGGGCCGGCTTCGCCAGGCACAACGTCGTCGCTGTTATACAGCACCCACGAGCCTGGCCCCATGTGGCGCAGATGGCGGGTCATTGTGTCTTGGTTCAGGCAGAGCAGCAGGTCAAGCTTATCGCCGTGGCTGTAAATGGGGTGGTTTGCCACGCGAAAGGCGAGCAGAATGTGTCCACCACGAATGATGGACTGATGGGCATTGTAGGCATAGAGATGTAGACCGCGACGTACGAAGATGCGCGCGAGGATATTGCCGGGCGTGGCAATCCCTTGTCCCGCTGCGCCTCCAATGCCGATCACAAAATCGAAACTCGTTGGCTCCATGTCAATTCCTCCTTAAGGAAGGGCCACCAAACGCAAAAGACGTGACGCCTTTCGCATGGAAGGCGACACGATAACAGCATAGAGAGCAAACTCAGTCAGTCGAAGATTCGTAGAAACGACTTCAGTCGCCACCTGATTAACAGGGGCGAAGGTCGCAGATACCGGCCAAATCCATGAATTACTGAAACGCTTCGATTCGCAAAAACAGGATCACAAGGACGGGTCGCACGAAAAAGGGAGCAAATAATCGATCAACAAGCGCGAGGAGACGATGGTTCTAAAGAATACTAGCTGATCTTACCATCTTTCCGGGGAGGGATCAATGTTGTGATTTGGGCCTGGGTGTGCCGCACGATGGGGGAAAAGTGTTGGGGAGAGAGGAGAGAGAAGATCTCGCCCGGAGACGCTGTGGCCCGGAGAAGAAAGAAGAAATGGAGGCTTTATTTCTCCTTCTCTGCGTCTCCGGGCGAGATCTTCTCTGGTTGCACAACCTCAAATTGGGATGTGCCGAATAGGGCTTACGCCTCTTCGGTGTGATACTTGAAGGAGAGGCGCACCTTCGCTCGATACATGCTTACTTTGCCCTCGGAGAGTTGCATGTCAAGCTCGACGACTTCGGCAATGCGTAGATCGTGCAGGCTTTTCGCCGCGGTCTCTACGGCTACGGTTGCTGCCTTTTCCCAAGATTCTGTGCTTGTTCCGACCAGTTCAATGATCTTATAAACGCTATCCGCCATTTTGAACCCCTTTCATGGTTGCTGTATGGAGCTTCACATGGTTCTGCCTGCTGGAATCTGTCGCGAGGGTCGTGATTTCTCAGTATAGGGAAAAGAGCGTGGGAAAAAAGTAATCTATCCCATCTGTCATCCCCCTGGAACAGATGACAACACATTGCGCCAATGGGGAACAATAAGGCACAATAGAGTCCTGTCCCATTGCTCATCACTCCCTGGAAGTGCCACCATGCCCAAGCCTCCGCGCTACATCTATCTATCCATGCTTTGTCTGCTTGTGGGGCTGTTCGGGTGTACCAACAGGGGTTCAAAAGAGAGCAGAACCTTCCCATTCATCAGCCCGCTGCTCGCTGGAATCCCCACAGTCAACGCGTTGGAGCCTCCACGCTCGACACCTTTTGAACTGCTCCCGCCACGCTTCGAGGAGTCGTCAATTCCGCCGTGGGCGCGGCCTGTGGCCCCGGAGAACAGCTTTAACCGGCTCGTTAGCCCCAATGCGCGCTACCTTGTCTACTTGTCGGGGCATCCAGGTACGCGTTATACCAGCCTCTATAGCACACCGCTTGCAGGAGGCCCGTCTGTACCCCTCAATCATGCCGTCTTTGCTGACAGCATCTTGTACCCCACCATCAGCCCGGACAGTACGCGCGTCGTCTACTATCCTGGCTATGATGGCAGCGGCCTCTACAGCGTCACCATCACTGGCACAGAGCACATCACCCTGACTACCGACACGGTTCGGGAAGCGGTGTTGAGCGCAGACGGTAAATGGGTAGTCTACTGGGGTGAAGATGAAACCGGGGAACATGGCCTTTACAGCATCCCTCCGGCGGGTGGTAAACGTGTGTGGTTAGGGGGGTGGCTGCCAAGCAGCAGCAGTTTCCAGATTACGCCCGACAGCCGCTATGTCGTCTTTGTCAGCGTCGGTGAAGGCTATGACCGGCCTGGGGAACTCTACAGCGTCCCAATTCAAGGTGGCGAGCAAGTTTACCTCAATCCAGGGGCGAATCTGGGGAGTGGATCGCCGTTTTTCATCACCCCCGACAGCCAAACGGTTATCTTTGGCAACCTCTACACTGTACCGATCCAGGGAGGCACGCTGCGCCAACTTAATACGCTGGCAGGCATGGGACTCCCTGACTATGAGCATATCGGTTTCACACAACTCAGCCCCGATGGCCGTTGGCTGCTCTACCACTCTGGCGCGGTACAGGGCAATTGGCGCGCACTCTTTAGCGTGCCGGTGGCAGGAGGCGCACCGATCCAGCTAAACGACGCGCCGCCGGATGGGGAGGGTATGCGCGGTTTCCAGATCAGTGCTGACAGCCAATACGTACTCTATCAGCAAGGGCCGCGCGATTCACAAGATCTCCGATCCTTTCGTGTGCCGATTTCCGGCGGCACACCGGTTCCGTTTCCGGCTGAATGGCGATGGATTCAGACAAGCCCGGACAGCCGTTGGTACGTCTATGGCATCCGGGGAGAATCTTCCGGCACAGACATCTACAGCGTGCCTGTTGAGGGGGGCACGCCGGTCAAGCTCAACTTGTTGATGCCCAGGGGTTCTGCGGTCGCCTGGACGCAGATTAGCCCAGACAGCCGCACGCTCTATTATGCGACCAGCAAAGACGCCGGTGGGGGAATGCCTCCGATTGATGGGTTTTATCAGGTTTCGATTGAGGGTGGCGAAGCCAGGGAAGTTATGGGGGGCGACGGTCGGATCCCTGCCTTTGATCTTCTTTTCCTCTCCGGCAGCCAAATCACGTTTGCCGAGGCAGACTACGACGGCGACGGTCGTTATGCGCTCTATGCCTACCCTCCCGCGCCGCCGCCGGCACCTGTAGAATCTCACGCTGCCCCGCAGACGCTCTTGCTCCCTGCCCTTCATCATTGAGTCATATTGCACAATCCTCGACAGCATACGAACCGTTTGCCACTTTTCTGATATAGTAAGCCCCACCAAAAGTAGCTACGATGCGCGTAATGATGAAAGGAAAGTCA
Source organism: Caldilineaceae bacterium (assembly GCA_020846635.1). Classification (GTDB taxonomy): domain Bacteria; phylum Chloroflexota; class Anaerolineae; order Caldilineales; family Caldilineaceae; genus QEUY01. The sequence continues at coordinate 17,841 of JADLDO010000028.1, read as the reverse complement.
ATGACCGCAAGATCACGACGATCTGCCGCACACTGGAGCGCCACACCGCTCGTTTATATTCTGAGACCGATGCAGGCGTTTATTCACCAGGCACAGTCGGCTGGCATTTTGCTGCTTGCTATGACTGTACTGGCGATGTTCATTGCCAACTCTGCCTTTGGCGAAGGCTATTTGGCCTTGCTCGACACCCATATTGGCATTTCGGTGGGGCCATTTGTGCTGGAAGAAAGTGTGCTGCATTGGGTCAATGATGGCTTGATGGTGATCTTCTTTTTTGTGGTTGGTCTGGAGATCAAGCGCGAGGTATTGGTTGGCGAGTTGGCAAGCCCGCGCGCGGCGGCCCTTCCCATCCTGGCGGCAATCGGCGGCGTAGTGGTCCCTGCCTTGATCTATACAAGTTTCAATTTTGGCGGCAGCGGTGCGCGTGGCTGGGGTGTGCCGATGGCAACGGACATCGCTTTTGCGCTGGGCTGTCTTGCGCTGCTTGGCAACCGCGTCCCCTTTGGCCTGAAAGTTTTTCTCACTGCGGTGGCAATTGTCGATGACCTGATCGCTGTGTTGGTGATTGCCATCTTCTATTCAGGCGGGCTGGACTTTACGATGCTAGGCATTGGCTTTGGCGTCCTGATCCTGCTGATGCTTGCCAATCTCTTTGGGATTCGCACACCGGTTGTCTATGCCATTTTGGGTGTGGTTGTCTGGCTGACCTTCCTGAACTCTGGCATCCACGCCACGATTGCGGGCGTGCTGGTTGCCATGACCATCCCTGCGCGCAGCCGGATTGACGCGCCCACCTTTTTAGGGCGCGCCCGCCAAATCCTCAAGCAACTGGAGGGAAGCCAGGGAAAATCGAAACAGGATCGTGAATTTCAGGAGAGCGCAGTCCGCGAACTTGAGGATCTATCCGAGCAGGTGCAGGCCCCGCTGCAAAGGATGGAACACAAGTTGCATGGCTGGGTCTCCTTTCTGATTATGCCGATCTTTGCCTTTGCCAATGCGGGAGTGGTGATCCGCGCAGACAGCTTGGGCGGGGATTCGCTGCCTATCATGCTCGGTATCGTGTTGGGGCTGACCCTGGGCAAACCGATCGGCATTTTTGCCACCTGTTGGCTGGCGGTGCGCGCGGGGATTGCCCAACTGCCCTTTGGCGTGACCTGGCCTCACATGCTGGCTACGGGCGTTCTGGCAGGTATCGGCTTCACCATGTCGCTCTTTATTGCCTCGCTTGCCTTTGCTGACGCGGAGAATCTGGCAACAGCCAAGATCTCCATTTTGATCGCCTCCTCGTTGGCGGGTGTCGCCGGTCTGTTCTTTCTGAGTAGGGTGACGAGCGGGGGACAGAAGAATGGCTAGGCGGATTCGATGATCCGCCCGGCGATCTCATCTACACGCGCAAAGACCTCGGCGGGTGACCGCGCCTGGAGCGCCTCAATATGTGTGTATCCCCAGGAGACAGCGCCGAAGGGGATCAACTCCTGTGTGGCAGCTTCGATGTCGCGTATCTCATCCCCGATGCAGAGCGCTTCCATGGGGCGCACGCCGCTTTGCTTGAGGATTTTTCGATAGCGAGAACGTTTGCCGAACAAGGAGACATCGCACTCGATATAGGTCATGAGCGCAAGGTTATCTGCGCCCAACACCTCGCGCACGTTCGCATAGGAGTTCGACGTGACCAGCGCTAACAGGACGCCCGCCTCAGACAATTGCGAGAGCAACTGATCGACACCCTCAAAGCAAGCAATCTCCTTCTGCTCTTTCATCATCAACTGGCGCACATGATGGGCAATCATCGGCATTTTCCACAAGGGTATGCCCAGATGCCGAACCAGTTGCAGCGCGCTGAGGCTGCGCAGGGCTTGAACTTCCTCCTCTTCGACCCGCTTGAATTGATATTTGGCGGCAACGGTATTGACCATACGTAGGAACCACGGGAACGAATCGGCAAGCGTGCCGTCAAAGTCGAAAATAACTAGTTTATACTTCATGCACCACTCCATAAGTTGCTTTGCATACCCACCTTGCACTGCGATGACGATGATTGCTACCGCGCGTCTAGTCGTCCGCAAGGACGCAGTATATTGCGCCCCTACGACTGTAGGTCATGGTACTGCCATGCTTGGCTGGGTGCAATTAGGAAGTGCTTGATCAGATCTTCCGGCAGTTCAATACCAATGCCCGGTGTGCTGGGGAAGCCTACCGCACCATTGACAACTGGCGCAGCGAGTTCTTGGAGCGCCTTACGCAGCGGTGACCAGTAGACCTCGGCGGGGGCAGATTCGTAGATGGGCGTGATGGGCGAATAGGCAGCGAGATGGATATTTGCCATGCCCAGCACGCTGGTAGACCAGTTGCCGGGGCAGACCAAGACGCCGCGCGGCTGGGCCAGTTCGACAATGCGCTTGGCTTCGGTCAGCCCGCCACAGGTGGTCATATAAGGCTGCGCCACGCCGATACCGCCTTCGTCCATCATCTGCAAGAACTCCCAGCGCGTGGTCGTGTGTTCGCCCATCGCAATCGGCACACGAGTCTGGCGCGTGAGGGCAGCATAGGCAGCCACGGAATCCACCGGCAAAGGCGTTTCAAAGAAGGCGATGTCAAACTCTGCCAGTTGGTTGATCACACTCACCGCTGTGCCCACGTCGTTCCACAGATAGCCCACATCCACACACAGCGTCACATCCGCGCCAACTGCTTGGCGTGTGCGGCGCGTCAACTCGATGATCGTCGCGGGCGGCTGCTTCATCGGCTCGATCTTGAAGGCGCGATAGCCCAATTCGCGCAGGCGCACTACGCGCTCCACCTGCTCCTTGAGCACGCTCTCCCGATCCCACCGATCCGAGACGATTGTACAGTAGGGGATGACCTCTTGGCGCTGCGCTTCGCTCTCAATTTGATGGCTCGCCCGCACCGCGCCACCAAGCAGCTCATAGACCGGGCGACCGAGCGCCTTGCCGTAAATATCCCAACAGGCCACATCGACCGCGCCAATGCAGATGATCACCCAGCCGCGCCGGTTGCCGTGGAGCATACTGTTATAGAGCTTTTGCCAAATGCGCTCCGGGTGAATCGGGTCTTCGCCGATCAGCAAACGGCCCAAGAACGAATCCGGCCCATCTAGGACTGTGCGCGCCACGCCCGGCGGTACGGTAAAGATCTCCGACAGCCCGCTAATGCCCTCGTCGGTCTGAATACGCACAAACGCCAGCCCATCGACGCGCGCCATGTCGATTTCGTGGTCAGGCTGCGGATCGCCAAGAACGAAAACTTCAATGTTGGTGATTTTCATGGGGTGAGAATCTTCTATTTGTGGGAATCAGGTTATCTCAAAGTCTATCGCGCTTGTGGAAGTATCTCATACTGCACCCCTGCGTCTTCGAGCAGTTGACGCCAGCGATACGCGTCCATACCGCGCACATCGGGAAATTTGGCGATCTCCACTTTGGTTTTGTTGGCTTTGGCTCGTACAAGCAAGGCAGTGAACTCAGTCTCGTCAATCACGTTGTCGTCGTAAAGCATATTGCCGCCGCGCCAGATGAAGCGCAAGACACTCTCTTTCCCCGTTTGTTGCGCCGATTGCTGTTCAATTGTATCGCTGATGGGGATCGTCTGAAGCGACCCGACTTCAGGCAAGAGGCTGCGCGTCGCCATAATATCGAGATTGCCGGTCTCTAGGAAAACTCCGCCGAAAAGCAGGAGCAGCACCACAGCCATTGTCGTGATCAACACAATCAAGCGTAGAAGGGTTTTCATCGCTCTTGTCTCCTATTGGCTCTCCAATCACTCTCCTCCGTATGGTTCCGTCAAAATGTACCGGCATTCGCTACCAATATTTGGCTGCCAGTATTTGATCGCCTTGATGACGGATTGTGGCTCAATGATTGCGTATTGGCTGACTAGCCAAACCTATTATACATAATTATACATGGGAAGTGTTGGCTTTTCCAGAGACCTGCCCAATGCGAGGGAGGAAGTGCGTAGGTCACGGCTCCGGCGTGACGGTGCGCTCCATGCACTTGTCCGGCCAGAGGCCGAACCTACGCACTTGAAACGCTAAGGATGAGGGGCGAGAAAAATTACAACCGAGTCTCAAGAGACTCGGTTGTAATAGGATGGTTTTAGTGGGGTGTTTTAGCTGGCTTGCATCAGTTGCAGCATCACCGTAAAGATCTGCTGGCTTGGCTCCAACTCACAGGCGCTGATGGGCTGATCGTCGGGACATTCCGCATCCTCTGAGGGCGTCCAGTCCACATGGCCCATTGCGAATTGACCATCCTTCTCATAGCCAAAGGCCGTACCCGTTGGGCCATCGGCGAGATAGGCTTGGTTCTCGCTCCAGCCTTCAGCCTCCAGCGCATCGCGCAACGCCTGCGCGACATCCAGGAAATTGCCAAAGTCCTCGCCCGTTCCCATCGCGGTCAGCGTACAGGCTGTCCCTTGCCGGCTGGCGATCTCACTGTTAAAGGGCACCTCTGCCATTTGGAATTCGACACCTAGTCGTTCGACAACGGCTGTATGGATGGCTTCACATTCTGCCGGAGCCAAAGCCTCAACAGCTACCGGTTCGGAACTGTCGCTTGTCTCTGCTGCCGGCTCCTCTGTGGCAACCTCCGGCGCGGCTTCGGGAGCTACTGTGGTTGCGCTCGCGGGTGCGGTGATGGGGGAGGTTGCCTCTGCCGAGCTGGCTGCCGGTGCTGGTGCGCCAGTACAAGCGGCAAGGATAGCCACGAGTGCCGCCAGTGTCAGAAGTTGGTTCAGCGTACGAACTTTCATACAACTTTCTTTCTAGAGTTACCTACTGGTATTACCTGGTATTGCGTTGGCAAGGCATTCTTTGCGCTGCCAAGAGTGGCTGAATAGATCCATGAACCTATTCATTGATAGCTAGGCTTGCCGCCTATTGGTTGCTTGCGCGGCAAGTAGAGAGATGACGCCGGAGTGCTGTCGAATGTTCCGTCTAAATGCTCTCTCATAGCCGCGATGCGCCTCACTGTACGGTGAGTTTCTTTTTGGATAGAGGCTCTATATATCTTTACGAATATCTTTACAAGGAAAAAGGGCCTATAATTAATTATCATATTCTCAACTTGTTTGGCGGGTCTGCGCCACAAGGAGCGTGTTTTGGCTGTACTTGGACAGTGGTTGGTTCTGCTGCATGTTGTCAGCGCATTCGGCTTTGTTGCAGGGTTGGTCGGGCGCGAGGTGAGCCGTGTTTATGCGCGGCGTCAAGAGAAGCTCGATCCATTTACCCAATTGATGGGCCTGAGCCGCTGGTTTGAAAGAAACCTGGTCATGCATGGCTCCCATGCCATCATCATCTTCGGTACGGCGACCGCATGGGTGCGCGGCTGGCCTTTGTTCGGTGTGCTGCAAGGCAGCACGATCAATTGGGTCTTTGTCTCGCTGCTGCTCTATCTGACGACCGTCCCGCTGATCCCTTTGATCTTTGTTCCACGTGGCAAGCGCCTGCGTGAGAGGCTTGCCACCGCGCAGGCAGAGGGGGTCATCACGCCCGAATTGCGCGCCGCGATCAACGATCCGGTGGTGCGCGCCGCGCACATTGGCGAAGAAATCGTCATCGCCGTGATCATCTATCTGATGGTGATGAAGCCGTTTTAGGTGGCGAAATTTGACAACCCCCGTACCCAATGGTATCGTCGCCCACAGAATTGAAGACAGACTCTTATCCAGAGAGGTGGAGGGACCGGCCCTGTGAAGCCTCGGCAACCTGGTGCGACGTGAGCAGCGCTTGCCCGCTAAGGTGCCAATTCCGGCAGATTTCTGGAAGATGAGAGATGACTGTACGCAGCCGCGTTCCTGCTCAACCCTCTCATTCTGTTGTCTGGATGGGAGGGTTGTTTTTGTTTACCGGAAGGGGGACACAATCCATTGTGTCCGTACGTCTATATTATATATATCATCCATTTTCTGTAGATGTGGAGGAACACCCTATGTTGGTCATGAAGTTTGGCGGGACATCGGTTGGCAGCGTTGAAGCATTTGCCCAGGTAGCGACGATTGTCGCCGATAAGATGGCAGAGCAGACGCGCACGACGACGACTCGCCCCGGCGTTGCTGTGGTGACCAGTGCCATGAGCGGCGTGACCAACATGCTGATCGAGGCTGCACGCCGCGCCGCCCAGGGTGATGAAGAATTCTATCAGGAAATTGAGAACAGCCTGCGCGTCAAGCACCAGTCGGTGGTGGGGCAGTTTATTGACGATGGCGCGGAGCGCGCCGCCCTGGGGCGCGTCTTTGAGCAGCGCCTACAGGAATTCAGCCGCCTGTGCAGCAGCATCACCGTCTTGGGGGAATTGACCAACCGCGGGCTGGATGTCGTAAGTGGCCTGGGCGAACGCCTTTCCGCTCCTCTGTTGGCTGCGGTCCTGCGTGCCAACGGTGTCCCTGCCGAATATGTAGACGCCACTGAAATTGTTGTAACGGATAATGTCTTTGGCGGAGCCGCGCCGCTGCTGGCAGAGACCACCGAGCGCACGCTTCCGCGCCTGCTGCCGATGGTGGAAAAAGGCATTGTCCCGGTGGTGACAGGCTTTGTGGGCGCAACGGTCGATGGCATCCCCACCACGCTGGGGCGCGGCGCGTCCGACTATACCGCGGCGATCATCGGCGCGGTCCTCGATGCCGATGAGATCCAGATTTGGACCGATGTCAACGGCGTGATGACTGCCGACCCGCGCATTGTCTCAAATGCGCGCAGCCTCAACCAACTGAGCTATGAGGAAGTCGCTGAACTGGCCTATTATGGAGCCAAAGTGCTGCATCCGCAGACGGTGACACCCGCTGTGGAGAAGAAAATTCCGATCCGTGTACTCAACACCTTTGAGCCGAGCCATCCCGGCACGCGCATTGTGGATCGCCGCGATACCCCGTCATCGGGGACGGTGAAGGCCATCACCTCCATTCGCGGCATGAACTTGGTCACGGTAGGCGGCAGGGGGATGATTGGCGTGCCGGGGATTGCGGCGCGCACCTTCTCTGCCGTGGCGACGATGGGAGCCAACGTGCTGATGATCAGCCAGAGCAGCAGCGAGCAGAGCATCTGTTTTGTCGTGCCCGAAGCCTCTGCGCCAACGGTCATCAACGCGCTGCGCGCCGAATTCAAGACGGAACTGGAACGCCACTACATCGACCAAATTGACGGGCACGCCGATGTCGCCATCATCGCCGTGGTGGGCAGCGGCATGAGGGGGACGCCAGGGTTGGCGGCGAGCATCTTCCAGGCAGTGGGCAGCCACAGCATCAATGTCATCGCCATTGCCCAGGGTTCTAGCGAAGCCAATGTTAGCCTGGTCGTAGAGGCCGCCCGTGCCGCCGATGCGGTGCGCGCCATCCATGACATCTTTGAATTGCACAAACCGACCAGCGAACGGATCAAAACGGCCTAGCAGATCAACGCTTGAACATTCCCCCTGGTCTTGTGATATAATCGAATCAATTGTGTCGAGGGGAGCCGGGTCACCAACGTCACCGCTCCCTTCTTTTATCGAGTTGATTAGAGATACCCTCCTGGAAGCCCTTTGGCTGCGGGAGGGTTCGGCCGTAGCGGTTTAAACCATAACGGATAAAGAGCAACGGGTAAAGAGCGAGTCATGCGTAGTCTGCCGATTATTTTATTTGGTGTGGGGGGTGTAGGCCGCGCCTTGTTGCGCCAGATCGTTGAACAACGCAGCTTTCACGCGCTGCAATATGGCCTTAGGCTGGAGTTGTTGGCAGTCTGTGACAGTGACGGCGCAGTGATCGAGCCCAGCGATGGGCTGGACGATGTGTTGATCGACGAGATCATCGCCGCCAAAGAAGCAGGCCGGCGGCTCGCCCAACATCCCGCGGGCGGCGTTCAAAATGATCTCTATGGGATTGTTGACATCGCTGGACGGGCAGGCACAGTCGTGGTGGATTGCACCGCCACCGATGCCACCGTTCCGGCGCTGCTCTTTGCTCGCGATCAGCACTATAAGATCGTGCTTGCCAACAAGAAGCCCTTAACCATTGACCAGGAGGTGTACGACCGGCTGACCTCAGCCGGTGTCACGAATGGTAGTGGCATGGGTGACAATGGCGAGGGGCTCGCCCCTGTGCGCCAACTGTCGCACAGCCGTTGGGAGACGACTGTGGGGGCCGGTTTGCCTGTCATCGTGACGCTCAACCGTCTGGTGAGCAGCGGCGATGAGGTCAAGCGCATTACCGGCACCTTTAGCGGAACCCTGGGCTTTGTGATGACAGGGTTGCAGGAGGGCAAGCCTTTCAGCGCCATTGTGCGTGAGGCGCACCGGTTGGGCTATACCGAGCCTGATCCCCGTGATGACCTGGGCGGTGTGGATGTGGCGCGCAAAGCGTTGATCCTCGCTCGCGGCCTGGGCTGGCAACTGGACCTGGCAAATGTGGAGGTCCAGGGGCTATACCCCGCCGACATGGACGGGTTGACGGTGGCTGAATTTATGGACGCGCTGCCACGGCTGGATGATCACTTCCAGGCACAGGTAGCCGAAGCCGCAAGCACAGGCAAGGTCTTGCGCTTTGCGGCCCAGGTGGAGGATGGCGTCTGCCGAGTGGGGCCGACGCTCGTGTATGGGGAAAGCCCTCTGGGGCGGCTCTCCGGCACTGACAACCTGGTCGAATTCACCACGCGTTGGTATAACCCCAACCCCCTGGTCGTCCAGGGGCGCGGCGCAGGCACAGATGCCACCGCCGCGGGGGTCCTAAGTGATATTATCGAACTGGCTTATACGGCGTGAGTTAGGAAGGATGAAGGATGAAAGGCAGAGAGTACCGACACGATTCCTTCTCTGCCTTCATCCCTCATAATTCATCCCTCATCCCTTTCTTTCTCCCGCCTGGCATGATATTAAGGGAGCAAACAGAGTATGTCACCTGCGAAGATTAAAGTGGGTATTTTGGGAGCAACCGGGGCAGTGGGCCAACGCTTTGTGCAGCTATTGCAAGGTCACCCCTGGTTTGAGATTACAGCGTTGTGCGCTTCAGAGCGGAGCGCGGGCAAACGCTATGCCGATGCATGCAGTTGGAATTTGCGCGGGGGAATGCCCGAAGCGCTGCGCGATGTCATCTTGCAGGATTGCGAACCGGGTTTTGATGCACAGTTGGTCTTTAGCGCGCTGCCTTCGAGCAATGCGGGTGAGATCGAAGTCGCCTTTGCCCAGGCAGGCTATGGCGTGTGCAGCAATTCGAGCAACCATCGCTATGATGCCGATGTGCCGCTCTTGATTCCCGAAGTGAACCCCGAACATTTGGGGCTGCTTGACCTTCAGAAACGTAAGCGAGGCTGGGAGGGCTTTATCGCCACCAACCCCAACTGCAGCACAACCCATCTGGTCAGCGCGCTGCACCCGCTGCACCAACGCTTTGGCATCTCGAAAGTCTTTGTCGTGACCATGCAAGCCATCAGCGGTGCGGGCTATCCCGGCGTCAGCAGCATGGATATACTGGACAATGTGGTTCCCTACATTGGCGGCGAAGAGGAGAAGATGGAGCATAAGGAGCCGCACAAGCTCTTGGGTACTTTTGACGGTCAGGAAGTGCGCTATGCGGATTTCGTTGTCAGCGCCCACTGTAATAGGGTTCCTGTGAGAAATGGACATTTGGAAGCGGTCAGCGTAGAATTTAAGCAGAAGCCTAGCCAGGAGGAGATTCTCCAGGCGTGGCAATCGTATCAGCCATTGGCCCAGCAGTTAAAGCTGCCCAGTGCGCCCCAGCCCGCGATTGTAGTGAATCCGGCACAAGACCGGCCTCAACCGCGTCTGGATCGGCTGGAGGGCAGCGTGCCGGGCATGGCGACGGTAGTGGGACGGTTGCGACCCGACCCGCTGTTTCATTATAAATTTATGGTCCTCGGCCATAACACCATCCGCGGTGCTGCGGGTGGGAGTCTGCTCAACGCTGAATTGATTGTGGCGCAGGGCTATTTGGGTGCGGAAGCCGCAGCCTGGGCCGACGTGCTGCAAGCAGCGTAGCTGTCCAGGGAGAAGTGCTGCCGGTGGCGTTGTCGTCATGGGTCTATAGGTGGGTAGTTATAGACGACTCTACGGCTGTTTAGCCGTGTTGAACTGTCACTGATTGTTCAATGTCGATAAGCGCCACCGCGCAGCAGACTTTGTGATTATGAGGGGGTGAATGTGACTACTGTGTCAACCACAGGTGTGCTATCTGCCGATCGCGCAAAGACGGTGCTCAAGAACTTTGGGAGAGCCAAACTTTCGGATTACTTCGGTGATCTTGTGGTTTATCGCAACTTGGAGCCATTGGATCGACGCATCCAGGGGCGGCGAGCGGCGAGTTACAAGATGGAAATTCCTGCCGATGTGGTTCCGCGCAAACAGGATCGGGATTATGCGAAGGCTGCGGTCTGGATTGCCAAGCAGGCAGCACAAAAGGTGCGTCGCAGTAACGCGCAGCTAAATGAACTCCTCTTTGTTGGGGATACCTTGTATAACGATGGTCATGCGTTCGCTAATATGATAGAGGTCAGCGAATGGGCAGGCTCCTGTTTCATTGGGGGTGAAAAACTCAATGATGCGCCCATCGCCGAAATCGGCGACGGCAATGTCTACAGCGCCAACCGCTGGGCGGCCCTGAGTGATTGGATGAAGTGGGTTCTGGAACAAGGGCTGCATGTTGATCAGCGTACGGTTGTCATTGTGGACATTGACAAGACGGCGTTGGGGGCCAAAGGGCGCAATGATCAGGTAATTAACGAAGCGCGCCTCGAAGGCATCTATCGCACTATGGACGCTGTATTGGGTGACAATTTTGACCGCGCCACCTTTGAGAACGACTATAACGAACTCAACCGCTCACGGTATCACTTTCTGACTGAGGACAACCAGGATTACCTGGCCTATATCTGTATGGCGCTCAACGCGGGTCTTTTTGACCATGCGGAGATTTTGCGTGAAATTCAGAATGGCAGCGTGGATAACTTTGAACAGTTCCTCCGTCTGGTCAACAGCCGAATGATGTTTGGTGGCGTGGGCGGCGAGAATCTACGCCAGGCGCATGAAGCCGTCTCCGCCAGCGTTTCGAACGGCGATCCGACTCCCTTCAAACGTTTTCGCCGTGAGGAGTTTATCACGACCGTCGAGCGCATGGGCACGATGCCCGATAATACGCCAGTTGCGGAACTATTGAATGGTGAGATTACGTTAACCAATGAGGTCTGCGAAGTAACCGAATGGTTGCTGGGTCGCGGCTGCCTCTTGCTGTGCATGAGCGATAAGCCCGACGAGGCTTCGCGTCCAGACCCTCATTATTCGGCTGACTTGCCACCTGTCCACCAAACCGAGACCCACCGCGTGGGCACAAGCATTGCCGAAGAACTGAAGGAATTGAGCTAAGGAGGCAATCTGCCTTACTGACAAGGTAGGGCAGATCGGATAGACTACGCTATGACGACGCTCTGTTCGTGCAAGCGAAAGGGCGGCGTTTCGTGTTACAGCGTTGCAGAAGTGCCATTTTGTACGTCATAGATGAGTAGGTGACATAAGATTCGTCATTGGGGATGCTGCTTAGTGTGGAACGCAATAGATTGCGTCTGTACGTTCCCCCTGGTGACTAGGTGCGTATCATGAAGTCCATAGTAGAAGACATATAAATGGCTATGCAACTCGTTCAGTTCAAAGAAAGACGCGATGGCATCCGATAATCGCAAGGACCCGCCCAAGGACAAACGCCCGGCGGGCAATAATAACAATTCACAGGAACCACGCAATTCCGGCGGCAATTTTTTGGGCCGGAGTTGGTTTTGGTTGGTGTTGGCTGTGCTTGTGCTCTTTGGCTCGCGCTTCCTCTTTAGCCCCCGTACCGATACCACCAACATGGTCGGCCTCAACGAGATTGCGCGCTATGTGCAAAGTAACGATGTCCAGCGTATTACGGTACAGGGCGACATTGTTACGGTGGAGCTAAACAACAGCGACGAAAAACGCAGCCGCAAGGAAAATGGCGAAAGCCTTTTGGATACACTCAAGGCGTTGGGCGTGAGTGATGAGCGGTTGGCAGGGCTGCCGATTGTGGTGGAGAGCACGCCCAACAATGGCGCAATCTTCAACTGGTTGATCATGCTCCTGCCAATGGTTTTGATCTTTGGCTTCTTTATCTTCATCATGCGCCAAGCGGGCTCTGGCGGGCAGAATCGTGCCATGCAATTTGGCCGCAGCCGCGCCCGCAAGCTCGACAACGCCGACCGGCCCACCATCACCTTTGCCGATGTGGCGGGTGCAGATGAAGCGAAGCAGGAGTTGGCGGAGGTTGTAGAGTTCCTCAAGGAGCCTCAAAAGTTTGCCGCTCTGGGCGCGCGTATCCCTAAGGGTGTGTTGATGATTGGATCGCCGGGAACCGGCAAGACCTTGTTGGCAAAGGCTGTGGCGGGTGAAGCAGGCGTGCCCTTCTTTAGCAGCTCCGGTTCGGAGTTTGTCGAGATGTTTGTGGGCGTGGGCGCAAGCCGCGTGCGCGACCTCTTTGACCAAGCCAAGAAGAATTCTCCCTGCATCATCTTTGTAGATGAGATTGACGCCGTTGGTCGCCATCGTGGCGCAGGGCTAGGCGGTGGCAACGACGAGCGCGAACAGACGCTCAATCAGATTTTGGTGGAGATGGATGGCTTCGACAGCGAGACCAACATCGTCATCATTGCCGCCACCAATCGCCCTGATATTCTGGACCCGGCGCTGCTGCGCCCTGGTCGTTTTGACCGCAAGGTGGTCGTGGATCGCCCCGACCGGCGCGGGCGCGAGGCGATCTTGCAGGTGCATGCGCGGGGCAAACCGCTTGCGCCTGATGTCGATTTGAATGTTATCGCGGCGCAGACGCCGGGCATGGTCGGTGCCGACTTGGAGAATCTGATCAACGAGGCAGCCATCCTGGCAGCGCGACGCAACAAGCGCCTGATCAGCATGGACGAGATGGTAGAGTCCATCGAGCGGGTGATGGCAGGCCCTGCGCGACGCAGCCGTGTCCTCAGCCCGGAAGACCGCAAGGTGGTCGCCTACCACGAGGCAGGTCACGCGCTGGTGATTGAGAATCTAGTCAACACCGATAGTGTCGGCAAGATCACCATTGTCAGCCGTGGTCAGGCACTTGGCTATGTGATGCGTCTCCCTGAAGCCGACAATATGCTCAAGAGCCGCGCCCAATTTGAAGATGAAATGGCCGGTATCCTGGGTGGGCGTGCCGCCGAGGAGATCATCTTCGATGAGCCGACCACTGGCGCAACCGATGACTTGGAACGGGTGACGAAGCTGGCGAAGGCGATGGTGACGCGCTTCGGTATGAGCGAAACCATCGGCCCCATGCAGTTGCAGCAGGCTGATAGCAATCCCTTTATGGGGATGGACTTTGGCGAGCAGCGTACCTACAGTGAAAATGTAGCGCGCAAGATCGACCAAGAGGTGCGCCATATTGTGGATAATGCCTATGCGCGTGCCCGTCAAATCCTGCTTTCCAACAAGGATAAGCTCGTACTCCTGGCTGAAACTCTCCTCGAAAAAGAAGTCCTGGATCGCGCAGAGTTCCTGAAGTTGATCGAAAAGCAGCAGCCCGCCTAGCGAGTTTCTACCCCATATTTGTCCTACCACCCTCCCGGCGACTCAGAAGTCGCCGGGAGGGTTTTCTTTTCATACAAGTTGTGCCCTAACTCCCCAACGCCACCGCAATCTCGCCCGCAACACGCGCATTGTTGAGCAGGAGCGCGATGTTGGCGCGGATGCTCTTCTCGCCGGTCAATTCTGCCAAGCGCGCCAGCAGAAAGGGCGTCACCTCTGCCGAGCGCAGCCCGCTCGTCGCGGCTTCTTCGACAGCCTGCAAGATGGCTGGTTCAATCGCTTCTGCGGGAATTTCATCAGCGAGGGGGATGGGGTTGGCGACGAGTAGCCCACCGGGCAGCCCCAGTTCGCGCTTGGCGCGCCAAATCGCCGCGACCTCTGCCGCGCTCTCGCAGCGTGCGTCCACAGCCAGGTGACTGCTGCGGCTGTAAAAGGCGGGGAAACTATCGGTTTGGTAGCCCACTACGGTCACCCCGTGAGTCTCCAAATACTCCAGCGTAGCCGGCAGATCGAGGATCGCCTTCGCTCCAGCACAGACGACGATGACGGGCGTCTGTGCGAGCTCTTGCAGGTCGGCGCTAATGTCGCTGCTGGGGTTGGAGCCCGCCCCGCGGTGGACGCCGCCAATGCCGCCTGTAGCAAAGACTTCGATGCCAAAGCGCTGCGCGATCCACATGGTGGTGGCAACCGTGGTCGCGCCATCGAGCTTGCGCGCCACGACAATGGGCAAGTCGCGGCGGCTGACCTTGCGTACCTCTTGCGCTGTGGCAAGATGGACAATCTGATCATCACTCAACCCCGCGATCAACTCGCCAGAAAGAATGCCTATCGTGGCCGGCGCTGCGCCCGCGGCGCGCACAGTTTCCTCCATGCGCCGCGCCAATTCTAAATTGGCTGGATAGGGCAGACCATGAGAAATGACGGTGGATTCTAGCGCGACTTTGGGTTGGGACATGATCGGGTAGTAGGTCCTTCAATGTGGATTTGAGGCATAACCTAGATACGTTCGATGGCTGGATCATTCGGCGCAATTTGAAGAAAATCGCTGCCAAACTTGACCTCCAGCCAGGTCTTGTTGCTGTGCCGAATAACCTTTGTGACAATGCCGGTTCCATGCGTTGTATGCTTGAGCCGGTCGCCGGGCTGCCAGTTTCCCTTCGGTTTGGGCGCGCTTTTGGGAGGTGCCATGCCAACAACTCCTTTTATTACAAGATCACGATCACGCTTCCTTTGCACAGCGATCTTTGAAGCATAAAGGTAACAAAGGTTGTCCGAATCTCCAATGCTAGACGGAATCAATCATAGAGATCCTCGTCACTTCTGTAATTTGACAAAACCTTTGGCGAAGAGTAAAATAGTTCATTTGTATGAACTATTCAAATAAATAAATAATGTTGTTGTCGAACTATTTGGAATGCGAGAGTGATTAGGAATTCATTCATGACCCATCAAGTACAGGCACTTGAAGATGCACTTGTTCAACTTGGCGAAGCCTGGAGCCAACTGTCACGCTATGTTGCCTCCGATTTCCGCGCGGCATGTTCAATCCCTGCTGCTCAAAGCCACCTGCTTTACTTCCTCGGTGCCTCTGGGCCACAGCGCATGTCGGACATTGCCGCCCACATGGATGTAACGTTGAGCGGATGTACGGCGATGGTGGATAGTGCTGTTGCTGCCGGTTTTGTGGAGCGAAGCCGCGATGAGACGGATCGACGCGTTGTCTGGATACAACTCACGGAAGAAGGAACGCAGATGCTCCAGCAGGTGCGGCGGCTGCGCGCCAGCATTTTAGCGAAGTATTTGAGTCGCCTGGAGCCGGAGGAGATCCAGCAGATGGCAACATTACTTGGACGAGTGGCCGATGCGACGCGGCCAGAAGTCCCACAGGTGGATCTCGCCGTCGAAAGGTTGTAAATCATGTACCGCATCGCTCGCCGGAGGTTAAAACGGGAGCCCCCTGGGCGGCCTCTGCGGTACATGAGATTGTAAGAATACGTTATCGTACATCTGTGTCTACACAGGGAACTTAACTGAGGAATTTTGATGAAAACGACCAATCGTAGGGCCATGCCGATTCTTTTCATGACCATGTTCATTGTCATGATTGGGTTTGGGGTAATTATGCCCATTCTGCCCTTCTATGCTGAAAATTTAGGCGCTACGGCGACGCACCTGGGCCTGCTGTTTGCCAGCTATTCTGTCGTCCAATTCTTTTTTGCGCCGATCTGGGGAACCATGTCGGATCGCGTGGGACGGAAACCCATGATTCTCCTGGGGCTTATTGGCTTTGGCATCTCCTTTGTTTTCTTTGGCATGGCGAATTCGCTTTGGATGCTTTTTGCTGCACGTATCTTGGGCGGCGTGCTTTCGGCAGCCACATTGCCGACGGTGATGGCCTATATTGCTGATACCACGGACGCTAAATCGCGTGGTGGTGGCCTCGGCATGTTGGGCGCGGCGATGGGGATGGGTATGATCTTTGGCCCTGTACTGGGTGGCTTCTTGGGCGAGTACAGCGCGTCGCTCCCCTTCTTCTTCTCTGGTGGCCTGGCGTTTGCCGTCTCGATCTTTGCGCTGCTTCTCCTCCCCGAATCGCGCACTGCCGAAGAGCGCAGCCATGCCCGTACTCAAGTGCGTACGAATGGGCTGAAAGATGTTATCGGCGCGCTCAGCGGGCCTGTTGGCTTTGTGCTGATCATTGCCTTTCTTGCCACCTTTGCCAGCGCCAACCTGGAAGGCACGTTTGCGCTCTTTTCCCAACAGCACCTCGGCTTTGGCGAGTCGGAAATGGGACTGGTCTTTGGCGTCATGGGTGTGGTCATGGCGTTGAGCCAGGGGCTATTGGTTGGGCGCTTTATCAATCGTTTTGGCGAAGAGCGCATGATCCAGGTCGGGTTAATCAGCAGCGCAATCGGCTACATCCTCTTTCTGTTGACCTTCAACATGGTCAGCATCATGACTGTGATGGCAATCATGGGGATTGGTAGTGCTGCGCTCAATCCAGCGGTCAACTCGCTTGCTTCGAAGCGCACGCCGCCAGACCAGCAGGGGCGTGTGATGGGGATTGTCAATTCCTACAACAGTCTGGGGCGAGTCTTTGGGCCTGTTGTGGGAGGTGTGATCTTTGACCTGCTGGGCTACCAGTGGCCCTATATCGTCGGCTCGGTGGTCTTCTTTAGCATTTATCTGCTCTCCTTTATGCTCTTTGCCCGTGGTCGCTCGGCGCTGCCCACCCCTGCGCTGCAACTCTCCGAGGAAACAAGCGCCGCGGCAGATTAGGCACGCGGATTTGGCCGAAATTGTCTATTCTGGTGACAAGTTCAGTAATGCAGGCAACCGCAAGCTGGATAGAAAAGGAATACACTTATAGTTACAGCCCACAGGTGCATCTAACTTATGAGGGTATTTACACCAGATAGGAGATAAATCATGGCAGGCTATGTGACCAATATTGAGCAGAAATCGTTGGAGAACAGCTATTTTCGAGAGGTGCTCTTTACCGGCCCTCACAGCCAACTGGTTGTGATGTCGCTCAAGCCCGGTGAAGATATTGGCCTTGAGAGACACGGCGATGTTGACCAGTTTATTCGCGTCGAGGCCGGGCAGGGAACGGCGCTCTTGGATGGCGAAAAGCATGATTTGGCAGATGGCTCCGCAGTGGTCATCCCGGCAGGGACCGAACATAATATTATCAATCGTTCCAAGACAGAAGCGTTGAAGCTCTACACCCTCTACACGCCGCCCAACCATCCCGACGGCACGATCCACAAGACGAAGGCCGAAGCGGACGCCTATGAGAAAGAACACCACCATTAGGCAATCGCGCAGATCCGGAAGAACCCATGAATCTGTGAGCTAGACATGCCGGCGCGACTCTGTAAGGGTCGCGCCGGAACCTTTTGCGGAGATAAAGCTGAATCTATCAAAGCTGTTATATCTACGTTTAACGCCCCATGGCTGAATACCCTTCGCGAATTGAGCAAGCGTTTCCTCGCTCAAGGAATATGTTCGACAGCTTCACTTGATCTTATCCTGGGATAATGATGCTCCTTATGTATGTGCAAAACGCATAAGGACTAGCCAAATGGGTAGTTCTGTACCGATCACATAGGTAGGATGCTGACGACAGCTCCGGTATATGCTAAGTAACGTGAGTTCGATGTAAGGCAGAACAAAGAAATGGAGAATCCGATTTGGTAAGATAGGAAGTGCGAACGCCCTATGCTACCGAAAGGATTCTCCGATGGATATTGTAACGCTGTTTTGCGAGATT
>JADLDO010000027.1 GCA_020846635.1 Caldilineaceae bacterium | reverse complement strand
TCATGTCGGTGTTGGGTGCATAGGCAGAGCGCAGATAGTCAAGCAGGTCCGAAACCGTGGTGTAGACCGCTGGTACGTTGGCTTCCCTGGCACGATTGACCGCACACATCATCATCGTGGATTTGCCTGTGCCTGGCTTGCCCGTGAGCGTGATGATGCCCCGCCGCCACTGAACGCCCTCTTCTAAGAGGCGGAGGGCAGCGCCGTTGTGCTCATTGCGGAGAAGACTCTCGAAACGAAGCTCGCGCTCCGTCGGGTTCAGCCCGTCAATCCTGAGCAGATAACGCCGGCGACGTTCGCTGTCTTGCCCCGTCTGGCATTTGCAGCGCACGATGGGCGGATGGCCGTTGTTCCAAACCACCTCGCCCTTTCGGTCAGCCATGTAAACCCATCCCATGTCTTTGCATAGGAAACACTGGTAGACCTCACGTGGCGGGCTGGGCTTTTGCTCGCTTGCGCTCTCGTAACTCTGCGAACTGTCGCTGTAGCTCTGGGTCGAGTTTTGGCGCATCGTCGCTATCGTCTGGTTCACTGCGCTTTGTATTGCTTCCATGAGTTGCTCCGTTCTTGCCCGCTGGGGGAATGCCATCTCGATACCAGTCCAAAAGCCCTGTCACATTGCCTGTGTTGTAGCCGCGCAAACTCCACTCGGTTAGCACCTGTCTCCACAATTCCAAGTCGGTGATTGCCGATGCAATGGCATCAGTTTGGGCGCTGTTGATGGTCTTTGTGCAAAACTCCTGAAAAATAACAAGGGAGGGTGGGTGGGTGTTGGTTTCTGGCGTTTCAGTCACATGCGCGCGGTCCCTCCCTTGATCTTTATTTATATTGATCTTTATTTGATCTTTATTTATCCCTCCACCTGGATAGGTCACGTGGTTCTCCACTTGGGTTTCCACCTGGGTATCCAGGTGGGTTTGTGGCGTCTCTACTCGTGTATCAGAGGTGTTGTCGGAAGTGCGTTTTACTCTTGGATCAATGGGGTTGCCCCTGTGATCGCAGGTGTCCGGCGCAAGCGAACCGTCAACCTTGCGCCAGTTGTGGGTGAGGATATGCCCGCCGCGAGCGTTGTAACGGATGCGATCTTGCCAGCCATCTGGGGCCGGGTAGTCAGATGGCATGGCGAACAGCAGGCTTTGATACTCCCACCAATTAACCAACTGGAGGTACACCTTGCCTTCCACGTGGAAAGCCACGTGGGTTCCGTTGTGGGCAATCAAGTGGAGCCACGCGTCAATATCCTCTAGGCTCACATCGTCATAGGGGAATATCTGCGATCGCAGATAGGCGGGGTGGCCCTTGATACGGCCCTGATCGTCGGCATGATTGATAATGCCAATCAGCAGCAGCCGCGCCATTGGCGGTAGCTCTGCAAAGTGCTCGTTTGCCCACATGCCACTATCAATCATGCGTCTCGTCATTGCTACACCCCTCTTGCCCCAGCCGGGTTAAACTCCACATCAAGCCCAGCCTCTTGCATCTCGCGTGCTGCATCCTTAGCAATCCGGCCAAAGTCAATAGTGCCGACGCCGCCTTCCTTTCGCGTAGAAACCAGCGGCAGAGCAGCCTGTACCGCCGTGGCGAATTCATCCGACTGCGGCCACCAAAAGCCATAGCGTTCGATGATGTGGCTGAACTCCTCAACATCGTGGCCCTTCATGCTGGCGGTGAAGCCGTCCCACTTGCAATGAGACAGCTCATGGTCGATTAGGGCTTCTCTTTGCTTTGGCGTCAGAAACGCTTCCCAGTAGTCCTTTGCCAACCAGATCACGAAGTCAAAGGGGATATGTACTTGCATTTCGGCACTGAGCTTCTTGGCTTTGCCCAGCGTGAGTTTGCCGTTTGCAGACTGAGCTTCGGAGCGCATAATGAAAGCGATCCGGGCATCAAGGAGATGTTCGTGGTAGCGTTCAATGATGCGCTCTGCCAACTCGATTACGGTACTGGGCGCTTCTTCCCAAGTGACTGCCATGTGATTTACCTTCCTGAATATGTTATTTCGTTTCCTCAAACCACCGTCCAGCATCGATTCTGGTGCATACTCCCTACCCCTAGAGAGCAGCGGCATGGCTCCTGTTGCCCGGTGGAACAATCTACTAAACCAATAAGCACATTCCTCGTGTACTTCTTACTGCGGGATTCGTTCGTCTCAGCCGACGTTTACGCCGCTCGGCGCATGGTGTCCCTCCTTTCGGTTCCTTTCAGGGCAGCGGCCCGTAGTCGAAACGGGTTGATGGCCCACTTTCCAACGCTGCATATCGCCTCGTGTAGACCAGGGGCACTACACCAGGCATCACAGGTAGCTCACTCACCGCGCCGGAACGTCCGGCTATTGGATGCGTGGATGGCGATGGGTGAGCTACGGTACTGCCGTTCATGCCGGCACCTCGAACACGAAAACCCATTCATGGGCGACGCGCTTTTCGCCGTTCTGCCCATGCCGCTGCCGCGGTGTCTGGACCTGGTGCACCTCGACGAGACGAAAGCCCATCACCAGGCAGAGCAGCTTATGAAAGCGCGCCACTTTGACGACCTTGCCCGCGCGTATGTGGTCGGAGATGTTGAGTACGAATCTCCCGCCGGGCCGCAGCACGCGCAGCACTTCCAGCCACGCGTAGTAGTGAAACCGCCGGTAGAGGCTGCCCCACTGCAACATGCCGCTGTTTTGCGGGTGCAACGGCCTGCCCAGCGCGTGGCGGTAGGTGTTGCGGCGGGACGCGTCGCGTGCCTCGTGGTGGTCTGCCATCCTGTTGGCATAGGTCGGACTGGTACATACGGCGTCGAAGTAGCCATCGGGCCAGGGCATATCCAGTGCATTGCCTACGGTCGCGCCGCTGATGGCTGCCCACTCCGGCTCGATCTCCAGCAGGTGGGCATCGGGGCGCACAAGGCGCAGTTTGCCGGTGCCTGCGAAGGGGTCGAGAATGCAGTCGTAGCCTCGCAGGGCGTTCTGCAGGATGGGCATCAACGCGTCGCTGTACTTGGCCGGGTGGCGCACAGTGAGCGTTACGCTGTTGGGGGACATTGCTAGGGTCATACCTGCATCTCCAGTAGTGGGGATTGAAGCAACGGCTGCGATAGGTCAACCTTGCGCTTGTGCGGAGGTCGCCCATCTGTCTTTGTGCTAGCCATCATTTCGTTTGTGCGCGAGGAGTGCAGTCGCGCCGCTGGCGTAAAGCGATGGCTTTGCATCTCCATACTGAGTGTGTTGCCATGCCAAACCACGCCTGTAAGCCCTAGCAAGCCCGCTTGGATATAGGTCATGTTGGAGCACAGGCGATCTATGTCTGTGGCATCAAAGTACATCGTCCCGCTGCCAATCCTTCGCTCTTCGAGAATTTGCGCTGCGGCGATGACCATGCCACCAGACCCGCACGCGGGTTCTTGTAGAGTGAACCAGCCGCCATTTTCTTCGATGACCGGCTCAATCTTTTCCAGGCACATGCGCGTCACCAGAAGTGACACTTCGTAGGGCGTGAAGTATTGTCCTGCGCGCATGTTATTGATCTCCAGGCGCATGTAGCATTGGCCCAGGAAGTCTTGGTGCTTCGTTGCCAGCGCAAGCCGTGTAATGCCAAGCAGCTCTGCGAATATGCCGAAGTCGGCGCGCTCATACTTCTTAGCAACTTGCATGTACTGAGCCTCTACTGCCTCAAACGCGGCATCTTTGGCATACACGCCTGCGTGGTATGGCAACTGGTGTACTTCCGCTGCGGCGAGTTCTGTCCAGTCGCGAAACACCTCATAGAGGTTGTGCTGATAGCGAAACTTCTCTATCATGCCCAGGAACATCTTGGTATGGTCTGCGACTGCGGCGATGCGTGGAGTGTTCATCCCAGCACCGTCGCTCTCCACGCGCCCAGCACATCCTGCTCTGCTTCCTCGGTGCCGATGCTCTCCGCAAGCCACCGATCAACAAGTGGCGTAATCGCCTCTTCGAGTTCGATGGTGCGCCCAGCTTCGACCGCATACAGAAGCGTGTTTAGGATGAAATGCTCAGGGGTCGTATCCTCTAAGCTGTCGCGTAGTGTCTCTAGTTGCGTGGCTAGCCGTTGCGTTTGATTCACGGTGTTACCTCGTTTGTAATGAGCGGCAGCCGATACTCGACATAGAGCCGCGGCATAGGATCGGTCTCTTGGGCATGGCTGACCTTTGCATGGCAGAACGTGGCGGCCAGTACAAGGGCGACGAAGAGGGCAACGCCCAGGGTGATCTGTAGCCAGTCGCTGCCTTCGTTTTGGATCTGTCGGTTGAGGTCGCTCATTCCGCCCTCAACTCTCGCAGCGTGAAGAAGCCGTCAAGCTCTGGGTTCAGTTCGACCAGGAGGCGGGCATACCTCGAAGTGAAGTCGTTACTCAGTCGAAATTCTTCTTTGCCGCCGGTCTGGATGGAAAATTGCCAGCGCAAGATCTCGAAAAGCCCCTTGATCCCGTAGGCTCTGACCCCGTTGCCCAGCATCTGCAAGGCGAGTGTTCGCAGCGCTGCGTAGACGTGCGGGTTATGAGCGTGGAAACTCTCAAACCGCTCCTGTATCGTCGCCTCTTTCGCCACCTTTGGCTGCACTGTTGCCTGTAGACCTTCAAGCAGCGGCGGCTGTAATGTGTTCGTGTTCATCGTCGTATTCCCCCGTTCGTGCTTGCACCAACAGATGCGTGCTGTTTAGTGCCCTCTCTCGAACATCCCCGGCCAGGATGATCACCTCTGCCTGATCTCCCGCCTTCGCTGCTACCTGTACCGCCCGCGACAATCGCTCAATCGTCTTGAGGTTCAGCAGCGTCCCCTCCAGCCGATCTAGTGCGTACTCCGGCCACTTCTTAGGCTTCCGTGCCATCAGTGCGTAAACTCCCGGCGGATAGCCAAATAAGGGGCACATGGATGCTCTCAACGGGGACAATAGGTAAGGGTTCTGTGGGAATTGCGGTGCATTTGCTCATCGTGGTTCCTTTCTGGGTATGATGAGATGAGTGAGCCCGCCCAACGGCTGACACCGTAAGGGACGGGTGGGACGCTAAGTTGAGGGGCTTTACGCAACCTCTGCCGGTTCGGGTTGAGGATTGGTCGCAAAGACCTTGCTTGCCTCTTCGCTTCCAAAGGTTTCTTGGAAGCACCACTTGAAATTTGCACTGAAATATTTGCGGACTTTCAGTGCTTGGTACACGCCGTCGTAACTAAAGCCCATAGCCTTTGCGAGGTCGCTTGTGCTATAGCCTTTTTCCTCCATCCACTCACGCAGTTGTTCGACTTCATTCATCCGTTGTCTCCTATCTAATCTTTTCGATTGAAATGATACTATCGCATAACTTTTCTATTGTCAAGAGTTTGTTTCACAAGAGGCTTTTCGCTTGAAAAGAAAGGGCAAAGTTATGTATTATTCGGTTATGACAAAAAAGAAATCTGTGGTTGCGGAACGAATAGAGGAATTGCTACGCATAAAAGACATGAGCGTCGCCGATCTCAGCCGGTTATCTGGCGTGAGCGAAAGCGCCCTCTCTAACATTTTGAGTGGGGCACGAAAGCAACCCAGGTCAGATACCGTTCAGAAGATCGCCAGGGCTTTCCCCACTTCGGCAAGCTACCTAAACGGCGACACTAATGATTGGATGCCGAGCGACGCACCACCTCTACCAGACTTCGCGGCAGAGGTGGTGGAGTTTATGCGTAAGTTGGATCGTGGGCGCAATTACGAGCTACTGCTGATTGCACAATCGTTCGTGGATGCGAACGAAGAGATTCGGCAAATCACGCGGCAGGAGTTCGCCAATATGCTGCTGGACGCGAGCGACGAATTAGGAGGTGAAGAGGATACCAACCGAGTCATGGAACTGTTGCAGCGGCTTGAACGCAAGTGGACTGATTCGGATACGGAAGATAGCACCCCGCTACTCCCTGGTGGCGAGTAACCGAAACCAGGTGAACAGGGCTCGGAGCTGAACATCTTGCCGTCCAGATGGAAGCGATGTGATGAAGCTGTTGTATTGTCGTCTTTCTGGGCGTTGCGAACGCTGCTTCTCCTTGCCTTTGCCTTTGTCCTTCTTGTCCTTCTTGTCCTTCTTGTCCTTCTTGTCTTTGTTTTTGTCTTTGCGCTGCTTGGGCATGAGGGGAGCAATCTCCAAACTAGAACACTTGTTCGATGAAGTAGGGTAAGCGTACACCGTGGCGGCGTCAATGTCAACCACCAAAAACGGGGTACATGGATAGGTACTACGTGTTAGGGGCTGGAGGACGCGCGGAAATGATAGCAGCGTGGTTGAGCGCGGCAGCCTAGCAAGTTAATTAGAGAGCTTAACTGTCATGCGTATGTAGTGGCGTTGTTGATACTGGCAATTACCTCCTCTGCAAAATATCAAACAAATAACGTTGGGGGATGCGCCAAGCGTTCTTCTTTTTTTTCAATTCTCCGGCGAACCGGAACCATCACAACCGCGCTAAACCGGAACCATCACAACTCGCAGTAACATCTGTTATTGATAGTGGCGACGTGGATTACGATAATCACGGTTCACATCCGTGAGGTCAGGGGTTCAAGTCCCTTCGCGCCCACCACGACAGGTCGTTACTCTGGTAATCTTGAGAGTGACGACCTTTTTGATTTCACGTTTCCCAACACGGAAACCTCACGGATAGAAGAACCGGAGTAGGTTTTGCTCCAAGCGGAATTGGAGGTTGCTCAAGTGGATGTTTCCGAGATGCCGGTGGTTTTGCGTATGAAGACAGATTTGCTGATGGCGATGAAGGCGCGTCAGCATAGCGCCGTTGCTGCGCTGCGTTCGATGCTGTCTGCCATTGACAATGCTGGTGCGGTGGAGGTGGATACCTCTGTGGTACCGCTCACGGGCATCAGTGCCGATGTGCCGCGCCGGGAACTGAGCGAGGCGGAGGTTTGGGCGCTTTTGCGGGCAGAGGCAGAGGCGCGCCGTTCGGCGATTGCTCGATATGAGGAACTGGGCAAAATGGCGGAAGCCGCGCGGTTGCGCGCAGAATTGGAAGTGGTTGCCCTCTATCTGGATGACCCGGCACTGCATTCGTAATATGAATTGGTAACTGCTGATACTGACCGGTTGGTGCGGGGAGCCTAGACTGAGGACATTGCCGTGGCTGCATGTTTCGACAAGAGAACTTGGAGAAATCTACTATGGCCAGAGAGTGGACGATTGAGTCAATTCGCGCAGAGCAACTCCGTACGATTCCGGTTTTGATTGATGGACAAGTGACAGAGGCGAAAATCTGCAAGTACGATAACCCTGCTGACACGACGCTTCAGATTGGTGATGACTATTACGGCACGACCTGGGATGATCTTTTGGAGGCACTTAACGCAGGGATGCCACTGGTCATTGTTCCAGACCCGTATCCACCGCCGGAGTGATGGGCGATTGGTGCGGTACATGAGATAGTACGTCGTGTTACGCAGGCCGCCGGACGGTAAACGGGGGCCCTCTGGGCGCGGCTACTTAGCAACGCCCCCTAAATGGGGCTTCAGACGCGGTCCGCCAAGCCCCTTTCAAGGGGCATTGTACCGTAGCCCTGCGGCTTTAGCCCTGGGCGGCCTCGCGCCTGCGTAACTTGAGATAGTAAAAGAGCAGCGGTGCGATCGGTTGATTTCGCACCGCTGCTCTTTTGTTGGTAATTTGGCTGGATCTGTGGCCCTTATTTCTCGCTCAGCACATCTTGCAGAAGGTTGCCGTTGAGGTAGATCTTCACCTGGTCAACGGTCGAGAATTGAAGGGCGGCCTGCTCCAGTTGTGCCTGGACGCGTGGGGAATCGCAGACGCCGCCGAGGACGACTTGACCCGAAAGACGAATCGTTGCAACGCGGTTATCAATCCGTACGTCGTCGAGTGTCAATTGCGATTGGTAGAGCGCGTTATAAAGCCCCGATTCGCCATAGTAGGGGGTGCGCAGGCTGAGCAACTTGTCCAGCGAGGCGCGCAGGACGGCGCGCGTGGATGGAATTTCCACGGTGACAGGCACAAGGGTATCGCCACAACCGAGCGGCCCGCCATCATTTAATGAAATGAGGTGGATGCGGGTGAGGGTAAAGCCGGTTGGCTCTTCGGGTGCTGCCGGCGCGGGAACACGGATGCGCTGACCGACGTAGAGCCGGTTTGGGTTGCGAATCTGCGGGTTCAACCGGAGCAGCGTCGCGATTGTGGTGTTGTAGCGCCTGGCGATGGCCCCAAGCGTATCGCCGCGCTTGACGACATAGGTGATGGTGACTGTGCCGTGGCGCGCGGCGGTCGCTTCTTCGGCTGACGAATCGCCGCCACTTTGGGCAAAGAGGGGCGATGACGCCGGTGAAAAGAGCGTTGCCACCAGCATAAGGCTTGCCAGCAGGAATGCCAGGCTGGCTTTGAGACGCATTGGAATCGAGTTCGATGGCGAAGACATGGTAAATGCTCCTAACGTTATGCCCTAGAGTGTGCCTCTAGCGATTGCCCGAAAATACTGATTTTGATCGATTGTTGGTCTACTTGTCCCCTGGTAAATGACAGGGTATTTAGTAGACGGTGGTCAAGGGCTAGAAGTTTCGCCAGTTTTCGTCAAAATCGAATCTTGCTCCGGCTAGGGCGCGGCTGCGGGCAAGAAGAGCAGGCGACCACCCGACGCCACAAGCGCAGCCGCAATGGCCTTGCCTAGATCCACCCCAATGAAGGGGATCACTCCTTGTTGGAGCGAAATCTGAAAATTACCCGTCAAGATTGTCAACCAGGCGACGCCACCCATGTAGATGACCAGCACACCACAGAGACCGGCAATCATGTGGATCAGAAGCGGCTGCAAGTTTTTCCCCTGCAACTGCTCAAGTAGATAGCCCGCGACAAAGGCGGAAGCGACAAAGGACAGCAAATAGCCAGCCGTGGGGGTGACAAACGCGGCTACTCCTCCGATGCCTGACGCGGTGATCGGCAATCCCGTTGCAATGGCGGCGAGATAGAGTGTTTGGCTGAGCGCGCCCGCCCGGCTGCCCAAGACTAGCCCACTGAGCAGCACTGCTAAGGTCTGGAGGGTGATCGGCACAACAGTGAAGGGCAGAGGGATGGTAATGCGCGCGGTGACGGCTGTTAGCAACGCGAAGAAGATCACGGGCATAGCAGCCATAACCAATGTGCGGGCAGAGGGATGGGTAACGGAACGAATCATGGTGAACGAGACTTTCTAGGCTAGATGCGGCTTCTGTGGCTCAACAGCCGCCGCGGACGATATAGAGTACCTTGAAAATGAGGGGCAGGCGCTGGATGGTGGCTTGCTCATCGGATGCCGGTGAGCGCTGTTGGCTTGTTTCTGCGACTGTCGCCGCTTGCCCAGTGGGATAGGCGGGCAAAAAGCCGGCACGCAGCCCATAAGAGGCTGAGCGGACGGCATAGGTGGGGCTGGTCTGCGAATCCCTGGGGGGGGCAACCGGTATGCCGAACGCGCCGGTCACGGCATAGTTGGCGCTCGCGATAGCGCCTCCTCCCCCGGTGAGAAGACCACGGCAGGCGAGATCATAGTCTTGCGAGGCTTGGCCGAAGGCGATGGTACCACTTAAGAGCGTGACCGTCGCCACAGCAATGGCAATCAAGACGCGCACACGTCGCAACCTGCGCGGCGCATGCATGGGATTCGGTTGTTTTGGTGAGGGTTGAGAGTGAGTGAATGGCATCATGGCTTGCTCCTTAGTTCTTCTCTTTTGCCAGAACCATCACCTCAAAGCGACATTCGGTCCGGTTCCCATTTGGGTCCCACATATCGACGACCAGATCGCCCTCGCTTGTGCCGACGCCCGTCATGACGGGGCGATTACAGGCAGGCGTGACAATCGTGGTGAAGTCGAAGATGCTGTGTTCCACGTCGTCGATGTCAATTATATAAACCTGTGCGCCGGCGACATTCCCGCGGGAACTGTTGAAGTTTTCGCCCGATGCGCGGCCTCCATCATCATTGACCACGCCATAGGCGATCAGCTTGGGGAAGTCCCCTGTATCGTAATTGTCGATCATGTCGGCGTGCCGGGCCCACATGGCATAGGGGACAAAGGTGATAGGCTGCAAGGGGCCCAACTCTTGCCCATTGATATAGACGCGCAAATAGAGTTCTTGTCCATTAAAGATGGCGTAGCTGTTGTTGAAGCCGCCACCCACGCCTATGTTGGCGCTAAAAAAGCCGTCTGCGTTTGTGACGATAAAGTGGTCTTCACTAAAGACCTGATTGGTGCCTGCGGAGTTGTTATAAAGACGAAAAGTAACATTGAGGGCTGCATTGACATAGGGCGCTCCCCCATTCGGGTTGAAGACCTGCCCCTGATAATTGATCTGGCGCGGGGCGTCTGCATCCAACGAAGTGGGGCTGCTGATGCTGGTTTGAGCGAGGGCAATGCTCGGTTGGCGCTCCGAGTGGTTGGCGACGAGCATGACACCTGCTGCGATCACGCCGCCCAGCGCGGCAACCAAAAGCTGACGTAAGAGCGTGTACATTCAGACCTCCTTTGAAATGCGATGTGTGCTGCACGCAGATTCGAGGCGAACGATACTTCTGCCGACAAGATTAGGCCGTCAAGATTGAGCCGCCACGATTGAGATGTCGAGATTGAATTGAAAGTAAATTGTCTGCACTGTCTGTTGTGGAGAAGATTTGCTGTCTGTTGGGAGCATACCTGCAAGCCGGTAAATGGGCAAGCTTTGATGGATAAATGCTTACGTCATTAGGGCCATGCAGCGAACGTGTCTGGCAAAGAAACGATGGGCGAGAGGAGCGCAATTGTGAATAAAGGCGCAACAGGGTCGTTAACTTGGCTCTGACCTTTGCGCTGTGATACACTGACAGACAATTTGATTGGTCAATCTGAACGGTCAATTTGAATAGTCGTTTTCTCCTCGATCCATGTGTTCTTATATGAGTTCTTTACTTGTGAACGGTAATGGCCGCACGCCGTGATGGCCCTATTCCATATAGCCCAATTCATGATGAGATGTGCTGGAGGACGTATGAAGTTGTTGCATCGCCGATCGTTGGGATATTTGTTTGTACTACTGGTTTTGGGTGCGATGGTGGCAGGTTGCGCGCCGAACGCCAACGCGCAATTGGTTTCGCCACAACTGGGCGCCCAGCTTTATGCCGAAGAAGCAAGTGGTGAAATTGTGATTGAACCCACGCCGGCGCCGTTGAAGTTTGTAGATCTAACGCCTGAACAAGTGACTGCGGGGCTGCCGGCGGACTTTGCTGCGGCATTGGCTGCGGCGGATGCGAGCAAAGGTGAGACTGTGGCGTTGTCAAATGGCTGTGTCGGTTGTCACAGCGTGGATCCGGCTGTCACCATGACGGGGCCGACCTGGAGCCATTTGGCGGATACTGCGGTGAATCGCCAACCTGGGGTCAGCCCGGCGAACTATATTCATGAAAGTATCGTCAACCCTGGCGCCTATGTCGTGCCAAACTATCCAGGGGGCGTCATGCCTGCCATTTATGGGGAGAGCATCCCGATTGAAGATTTGGCAAACCTGGTGGCTTATCTGTTGACCCAGCACGAATAGGGCAACGGCTCGTCCGTACAGTAGATGGATAGATATTGCTTTGCGGGGGCTCATGAGCCCCCGCTTTTTATTGTTTGGCTTTATTGTTTGGCGTATTTAGGGCTGCTGATGGCCTATGTTTGGGTGGATCTTGGTGGGCGTATTGATTGCAGGCTCCAGACTGCTCGTGAACTTGGGCTTTGACACCACTCTAATGCTATAATGGCGGCGATGACAAAACAACAGATTTCTCCAGCGATCGCCGAGCGGCGCTGCCCCAATTGTGGGACACGAGTTGCCCGCGATGCTGAAAGTTGTTTTATGTGCGGCCACGACCTGCGTATTCAGAAGAAGCGCAGGCAACGGGTATCTTGGATCGATGCACTGCTAGTCTTGGCTGTCCTGGTCGTTTTGGCAGTCTGGTGGCGCATCGCTAGTCAACCGCGTCCAGAAGTGGCGGCAGACGAGGGTGTGGCCGCGATCTTTCCCACGAACATCCCGATGCTCACTGCAACGGTTCCCATTAGTATGGTGCTGGGGCTTGAAACACCGACGCCACTCCCCACCGTTTCTGCGAATGGTGTCATCCGTCATCGCGTACGCGCGGGCGAAACGCTGGTCTCCATTGCAACCCTCTATGGGGTCACAGTCGAAGAGATTCAGGCTGCCAACAATCTAGCGGATGCGTTGATACGGACTGGCGATGAACTCATTGTCCCGGTTACGATCCCGGAAAGCCAGGCAAGCAGCGGTTCCACGGTTGAATCACGTTTCGAATATACAGTACAAGCGGGTGATACCATCATCTCCATTGCCAACCGCTTTGGCAGCACCGTCGAAGAAATCGTCATTGCCAACAGCCTGACCGCCAACGATTTTATTTTGCCTGGTGATGTGTTGATGATTCCGGTACGCGAGGTACCTGCGGAGGTGTTGGCCTCTACGGGGGAGGGAAGCGCTGAGGGCACACCTGGCAGCTCTGGCGTGATCTACGCCGAGCCGCGCCCGATTGGCCCTGCCAACGAGGAGGTAATCGGGATAGACCAGTCTGTACTGCTGCGCTGGGTCAGTGTTGATGTGCTGGCACCGAACGAGTGGTATGTGCTTCTTATCTATCCCATTAGTGGCCCCGCGCAGACCTTTCCCAGCATTTGGACCAAGACAACCAGTTATAATTTAGAGACCGATTTTGCCCCAACGACGGGCGAAGCCGCCACCTATGCGTGGCAGGTGTCCGTCGTGCGCGTCTTGCCGGGAGCCAGCAATCAATACGCGCTCGAAGCGGCAAGCCCGCCCAGCGAGCTACGCAGTTTCACCTGGCGCTAACGATTCCATTATTCCTCTTTCCAATTCATCACGCCCCACCCATGAGGTAGCCAAATGTCAGCAAAATTGACCCGTGTTTGGGTTGAGGTTCCGTTTTTCTCCGATGCGTTATCGCGGCTCCCATCCGATGTAGAGGTTTATGTGGGTCAGCTTGGCGTGGTCGACCTGGATCAAGTGCATGGCGCGCAAGCTGCCCTAGCTTCATCGGGTGTGCGCTACAATGCCGACCTCTTTCGCCAGTTGCCCAATTTGCAATTGGTGCAGCGCACAGGCATTGGCGTCGATAATGTCAATTTGGAGGATGCCACGGCGCATGGTGTAGTTGTCTGCAACACGCCGGATGGCCCAACCGAATCCACTGCGGAGCATACTGTCGCCATGCTGCTCAACCTTGCCAAGCGCATTAAGCAGGGCAACGACAACCTGGCAGCGGGGAAATTCGGCCCGCGCAGCGGCCCCTTGATGGGCATGGAGGTGCAGGGCAAGACGTTGGGCCTGGTGGGGCTGGGGCGAATTGGGCGCCGTGTGGCGCATATGTGCCGTCATGGCTTTGAGATGCGCGTGCTGGCCTATGATCCCTATGTGACGCCCGAACAAGCGGCGCAGATGGGTGTGGAGTTGGCTGATTTGGATACGGTGATCAGCCAGGCCGATTTCCTCTCCCTGCATGTGCCGTCGACGCCGGAGACGTACCGCTTGATGAATGAGAAGCGGCTGGCACAGATGAAACAAGGGGCCTATCTGCTTAATATCGCCCGCGGCCCCCTGGTGGACCCGGTGGCGTTGGTTGCCGCCATAGACCGTGGTCATTTGGGAGGCGCGGGGCTTGATGTCTTTGACCCCGAGCCGCCGGAGGTGGGCGATGTGCTGCGTAACCATCCGTTGATTGTGGCAACACCGCACAGCGCAAGTGTGACGCTGGAAGGGCGCGTGCGGATTGAGTCGATGGCGGTAGAACGGGTGTTGGCCTTCTTCCGCGATGAACGACCTGACGATGTGGTGAACCCTGCGGTATGGAGTGTGGGGACGTTGAGAT
Organism: Caldilineaceae bacterium; assembly: GCA_020846635.1. GTDB lineage: Bacteria > Chloroflexota > Anaerolineae > Caldilineales > Caldilineaceae > QEUY01. The sequence continues at coordinate 192,841 of JADLDO010000027.1, read as the reverse complement.
AGGTTAGTATTGTGACAAAAACCCTCCCGGAAGCTTCTAAGCTTTCGGGAGGGGTACTATAGTTATCACGCCCGTCCAGGCTTGCTTGGGCGGGCGTGTTGCGTTTATTGGGGCAGGCGGCGGAGTCTGCGCAGGCGGATGCCAGGGAGGGCTAAAAAGGTACCCGCTAGGACCAGCGCGCCGCCCAACCATTGAATGGGCGTTAGCCGTTCTTGCAGGAAGATAACTGCCAGCACAATCGCGGTGAGAGTTTGCACGGGCCACAAGAGCGCAATTTGGCCGCTGCCAATGCGAGCAATGGCAGCAAAGAGGGCGAGGCGAGCAAAGTAGGTTCCCACCACCGCTAAGACCAGGATGACAGTCCATTCCCCCAATGTCGGCGCGACCCAGGGCGCGCCTTGCGTGGTCCACCAGCCGCCGACGATCACGGTCATAAAGGCTGTGAGATAAAAGGCAGTGGTCCAGGTGTCATATTCCTTGAGCCACCACTGAATCTGTACCAGTTGCAGGCCGTAGAAAATGAGCGATAGCCCAATGAGGAAAGCCCCAAACGGATCGATCTTTCCTCCCAACCCCACCAGTAAATAGATCCCCACCATCGACAGCAGCAGCCGCGACAGATGACGCCCCGTTATGCGCTCGCCCCCAAAGGTCAAGAGCAGCAGCACGACCAATGGCTGCACCGACTTGATGATCGATGAAGTTGACGCATCGACATAGGCCAGCGACCAAAAGAAGGTTGAAATCTCAAAGCCTGCCAAAATACCAACAACTGCCATGACGCCCAGACCGCGGCGGGTTAGCTTCAGGCGGCGCGGTGCGATCAGTGCAAGTGTGCCGCCCAGGAGTGCGGTTGCCAGCAGGAGGCGGAGAAAGAGCAGCGTTGAGGGGGCCATGCCGCCGACAATGACGCCGCGCGCCAGGGGTGTGACCATGCCGCCTGCCAGAGAACTGGCGATGCCAAAGACCCATCCTAACAAGAGGGTGGTCTTATGGCGCGCCTGGGTCGTTTCTGCCGGGGTGTCTGTTGTGAGCGATGAGGAAGTGATCAAGATGTAGATGCCGTTGTGGAACCGTTAGTCGAGAGATGCATTGTTGCCAGTAGGTGAGCAAAGAGGAATCGGGTAACAAGAGCCAGTGTGAATCAAGGCCCGCAAATGTGCAGGTTAAGTTTGTAAAGCTTGAGTGTAATTGGCTTGTAATGGGTGCGTCAAATCGGGTTGCAGAAAAAGTGGCGTATCGTTTTGCAATTGTGCAGGCAGATTATTAGGTTCAATCTAGCAATGTTGTGTGACATTGCGCGCTGGATTGCATATGGAAACGTAACTTTCCATAATGATTTATCGTCATCTTAAACAAGTATAGTGGCAGATGAATAATCATTCGAATTGTAATCTGTCAATCGAGTTGGCACACTTAGTCAGACTCCGAGGAGGAGATGGCAATACCCCATGATAGTGACATATGATTCTGGGCAGGGGAATCGAGCGCCCCGGCCAATCGCAAAGCTGATTGCGCTTCTGGTAGAGGGTGGCAAGAAGTCCACCTATGTTCTGCAATTCCCCATGCCGGTGGACGACAACACAGTCATTGCCGCGCCCGCCAAACTGGTGTTGGGTGATAGTACAGTGGTGGATTTGGGTGTGATCGTCGCCCCCAGCCAATCGACATGGCGCACGATGCATCGTGTAACGCTGGTTGAAAATGTGCCTGTGGCCGAAGATGGGCAAGAAGCAGCACTGCTTTGGGGAACGGAAACAATTGTGGCGACTGTGGTGGACGGCAGCGCGGTGATGCAAAAGCAGCGTACAGAAGCCTCGCTCCATGTTTCGCCCGTGGCCGACAGCCCATTGGAATTGCACGTTGAAGTGCAAGTGGGTGAAGTCCCCGCGGGTCACCGGCTTCGGATTGATGCCGGGGCCAACAATCAGATTGAGTGGACGCCCAATGGCTCCGATGGTGATGCAGGCGAGGGCCATACGGCGGAGTGGACTTTTGCGTATACCAAACCCGGCCCGTATTTGTTGGTCGTCGACCTGGTGGATGGGGAAGGATATTGGGTGGCCCAGTTGGCGGAGCAAGCGGTTGAAGTGACCCCGCCCATCCAGGAACCGGCTACGGACGACCAGGCCCACGAAGATAACAGCGGCACGTTTGCGCCTCCAGAAGAAGTGGTTGATGCGGCAGCGACGCTGCCCGCTTGGCAGCCCTTCATCTATGTGCGCCCTTCGTGGGCCTGGGCGCGTACCTATACCCAAGCGGGTGGGGCGCGCGTGTCGCGCAGTTTGGTGCTGGGTACTTACCTGGCGATCCGGCAGCAGGTGGTCGTGGGTGGGCAGCTCTGGTACCAGTCCACAGCGTTGGATTGGATTCCTGCAAGCAGCGTTGCCATTGTGACCCCATCGCCGTTGCGTGGGGTGGAACTGGCGGGAACCGGGCCAGACCCGGACCCCGACCCTGATCCAGATCCGGATCCTGATCCAGACCCGGATCCCGATCCTGATCCAGACCCGGATCCCGATCCAGATGATCTGCCTAAGGGCGTGGTGACAGCGAATGTCCTCAACGTGCGCAGCGGTGCGGGGATTAGCTTCCCGGTGGTTGATCAGTTGCGCTACAACGCCCAGGTGACGATCTATGAGCAGAAGGCAGTGGCAGGGGCAACCTGGTATCGCATCGGGACGGGGCGTTGGGTCCATAGTGGATGGGTGCGGCTTTTGAGTTCGCCCCCTCCTGGACCACAGCCGGTACGGCGCGGTGTTGTCACTGCTGACGTGCTGAATGTGCGTGCCCGGCCCGGTGTCAGCAACAATAACCCGCCGGTTGACCGGCTGTTGAAGGGCGCTCAAGTGGTCATTTACGAAGAGAGCGTCGTGGCTGGGGCAACCTGGTATCGCATCGGCGTTGACCGTTGGGTGCATGGCGGCTGGATTCGTCTGATTGCTTCGGCGAATGATGCTGAACCGGCGGATGAGGGGGGACCGGCGGCTGAGGCACAGGCAATTGGGGCGACGGCTTTGCCACTCGGCTGGGTTATCACGGCAACCTTGAATGTGCGTGCCGAGCCGAACACCACAAGTGCGGTCGTGGGGACGGTCAACAAGTATGACCGCTTGAGTATCTTGGAGACGCGTACCGTGGCGGGGCAGCGTTGGTATCGCATCGGCGAAAATCGCTGGGTGCTGGGTGCGAACGTGGGTGTGGCAAAGCTGAAGGCGCGCCCATCGGCCTTTCGTGCGAATGAGCGCTGGGTGGGTGTCAATCTGCGCGAGCAGACGGTGGTTGCCTATGATGGCGACAAGCCGGTCTATGCGGCGTTGGCTGCAACCGGGCTGCCACGGACACCGACTGTGCAGGGCGTCTTTCGCACATGGCTGCGCCTGGCGTGGCGCAAGATGGCTGGTGGTTCGGCGGCGACAGGTGGCTATTATTACCTGGAGGAAGTGCCGTGGACAACCTACTTCTACAGCGGCTATGCGCTGCATGGAGCCTACTGGCATGACGCCTTTGGTCGCCCGCGCAGCCACGGATGTGTCAACCTGAGCCTCTATGACTCGTGGTGGATCTTCAAGTGGAGTGAACCGGGCGGGGCCAACAGCCCAGCGGTCTATGTTTACTGGGAATAAGGTGAGGGTGGGGAATAAGTGAAGAAAGGGGCAGCTACTTCTAAAGTGGCTGCCCCTTTTGCGTTATTGTACTTCCAGCAGTTCGATCTCAAAGATCAGGGTAGCGTTGGGTGGAATCACACCCCCGGCGCCGCGCTCGCCATAGCCCAGTTGGGGTGGAATGACGAGTTGGCGTGTGGCCCCCACTTTCATGCCGCGCATCCCCAAATCCCAGCCGGCGATGACCTGGCCCATGCCGAGATTGAAGGTGAAGGGCTCGCCTCGATCCAGCGAACTGTCAAACTTCGTGCCATCTTCGAGCCAACCGGTGTAGTGGGCGACGACAAGCTGTCCATTGGCAACGGCAGGGCCATCTCCGGCGACCAAGTCGACATACTTGATGCCTTGCTCAGTCGTGGTATAGCTGGCCTCATCCACTGCGGTTGGGGCGGCGGGTGAACCCGGCGCGATGTCGACCAACTCGACATCAAAGGTGAGCGTGGCGTTGGCTGGGATCACGTCACCGAAGCCTTCTGCCCCGTAGGCCAAATCAGGAGGAATCACCAGGGTGGAGTGCCCCCCTTGATTCATCAGCGCGATCCCCTCGTCCCAGCCGGGAATGACATAGCCACCACCCAACGGGAAGCTGATCGGTTCACCTCGTTCACGCGAGCTATCAAAGACCGTTCCGTCTTCGAGTGTACCGGTGTAGTGGACGCTGACAATTTCGCCTGGTTGCGGCTTGGGGCCGCTGCCGGCGCGAAGTTCGGTATATTGGAGACCACTGGCGGTCGTCATGCTTTTCTCCGGGTTACTTTCTGCTGCTGTATCCGCAGCCGTTTCTTGAGTGGATGGTGCGGGCGTATTGCGCGCGGCTAATTCTGCTGCTGTGGGCGGCAGAGGCGTTGGCGTCGCTTCTTCTCTGGAACGGCCACAGGCACTGACCAAAAGGAGAAGCGAGATCGTGCAAAAGAGTGCCAACAAGTGGCGAGTCGTCGGAATTGCGCCGCGCGACATGGGCAGATTTACTCCTGAATCGGGTGTTTGATAAGCGGGGTACGTTGCGAGTTGGGCCAGGGGCCGGGTGTATCGCCGGGTAATAGCACCCATTTTTCTTCTTCTTTATAGAGTCGAAGCCCGCGCGCCTGATAATTGCGCAGCGCGCTGGGATGATCGAGCGAACAGGTATGCACCCAAACGCGATTCGCGCCCCAATCCCAGGCGCGCTGGATGCCAAAGCCTAAGAGCTGACCCCCAAGACCTTGACCGATGAATTGGGGCAAAAGGCCAAAATAGGCAATTTCGACATTGCCGTTGGGCTGATGCTCTAGCTCGACATAACCGGCAGGCGTGCCGCGCACATAGGCGACCCATGTCTCCTGTTCCTTGCGGTCGAGCCACTGCATCCACTGCCCATAGCTCCAGGTGAGCCGCTCATGCCAATGCCAATCGCCACCGACTGCGCTATAGAGAAAGCGGTTGAACTCCGGGCTGGGGACATCGGCACGCTGGATCGTTGCATCGGGATGGCTGCGCGTGGAATGGCGCAGATTGGCCTTGTCCAGCATATCTAGATAGTAGATGATCACTCGTGTCATGATGCTCATAATGGGTCACTCTAACATTGATAGGAACGTTTGCCAAACCGTAGGGGACATTTCGTTGGTGTGTAACGTAACGCGAAAGTAACGTGAAAATTATGTGCAATACCCTCCCGGAAGCGGCCCAGCTTCCGGGAGGGTGTAGGCTTTCGACGGTGTAGGCATCAGAGTAGGAGGCCGACGGAAAGCGTGATGGCAAAGAGCAGGCTCAGTTGCGCCGTTCCGGCGAGGGCTGCGTTGAGGGTGGGGCCGTCGGTGGCATGGTGAATGGTGGTGATGAGCTGCCAGGCGCGGGATAAAGTGATGAAGGGCGCTAGCACCCAGGGTGAGCCGCTGTCTAGAAATAAAAGCAGCGGCACAGCGTAGGCCACCAGGATCAGCAGCAGATATTCGGTGCGCGTGCCTTTGATGCCGAGGCGTACGGCAAGGGTATGCTTGCCCGCTGCGCGGTCGCTCTCAATGTCGCGTAGGTTGTTGACGACCAGGATGGCCGTAATCAGCGCGCCCATTGCCAGAGAAGCGATGAGGGCGTCAGTGCTGATGCGCAGGGTTTGCAGATAGTAGGTTCCGCAAACGGCGATGGGGCCAAAGAAAAGAAAGACAAAGAGGTCGCCTAGACCGATGTAGCCAAAGGGTTTTGGGCCGCCGGTATAGGCCAGCGCGGCCAGAATGGCGGCTGCGCCAATGATCAAGATAGGCCAACCGGCTACCCAAATCAGGTAAAAACCAACCAGCGCGGCCAGGCCAAAGACGACGCCCATGCCGGCACGCATCGCTGCGGGGGAGATAAGACCGGCTGCGGTGACGCGTGTTGGCCCAATCCGGTCGGTTGTGTCCGCACCGTTGAGCGCATCAAAGTAATCGTTGGCGAGATTGGAACCAATTTGGAGCAAGAGTGCCGCCAGCAACGCCGCCAGGACAGGCCAAAGCGCAAAACTTCCCTCTGCCGCGGCCAGAGCCGCGCCGACTATGACCGGGCTGATGGCAGCGGGGAGGGTCTTGGGGCGGCTTGCCATGACCCAGGCCTGTGGAATTGTAATGGATGGAACTTCAGTTGACATGGCGGCGTTTTTCTCCTTCTGTTTGGCTATTTTACCCGAATGCGCCTAAGATCAGCGTATGGCCGCGACAGAATTAGCAATCACAACCGACCTTACGCATTTGCATCTTCATTCGCACTTTACCTTGTTGGGTGCGACGCCGAGTATTGATGAAGTGGTAGCGCAAGCCGGCGGGCAAGGCATGAAGGCGCTCGCGCTCACCGATACCAACGCGCTTTATGGCGCGGTCGCCTTTGCCAAAGCCTGTGCCGCGGCCCATATCCAGCCGATCACTGGTATGGTGGTCACGGTTGCGCCGCCGGAGGAGTTGGGCGGGCGCGCCTGGGCCACGCCCGGTGAATTGGTCTTGTTGGCAACGGGAGCCGAGGGGTGGCGCTCACTCTGCGGGCTTTCGTCTGCCATCCAAGCGCGACCTGACCGCGAAGAAGCGGCGCAGCGCGGCGTCGATTGGGAGACCTTGCGCGCACATCGCGCCGGGTTGATCTGCCTGGCGGGCGGGCGGCACAGTTGGATTGGGCGGGCGCTGGCTTTGGGCCATGCCAATATCGCCGCGCGCTATGCGTCGCGCCTGGCGGGCATTTATGGGGAGCAGGCCTGGCTTTCGATTGAACTGCATAGGGCAGAGGATGCTGTCGCGGCGGATGTCACTGTCGAAATCGGCAAACGCTTTGGCTTGCCCGTGGCCGCAGTGCAGCCAGTCTATTGCCTGCACGCCGAAGATCGCGCCCGGCTGCGGCTGTTGGCAGCGATGGCGCGTAATTGCCCGCTTGATGAGGTGCAGGATGCGTGGCTGCCCGATGAGGGGGATGCCCACGCTGTCATCCACTGGCAGTCGATTGGCGAGCTGCATACGCGCTTTGCCGCCTATCCTGAGGCGCTGGCGGGGATTGGTGAAGTCGTGGCGCGCTGTAGCCCTGCGCTGCCAGATGGTCGTCCCATTTGGCCGGTATTGGCGCTGGCAGAGGGCGAGACACCCGACGAGGCGCTGCGGCGGCTGGTGGATGAGGGGATGGCTGCCCATTATGCGGAGCGAACGCCCGCCCTGCTGGAGCGCATGGATCGCGAGCTGGATGCGATTGCCAAGCGCGGCTTTGCGCCACTCTTTTTGTTGGTGGCAGAGATTACCGCTTTTGCCCGCCAACATGAAATTCCCTATAACACGCGCGGCAGTGTGGCGAACTCGTTGGTGGCCTTTTGCACAGGCATTACGACGGTTGACCCTATTGCCCATGAACTCCTCTTTGAGCGTTTTCTGAATCCCGAACGGGCAAGCCTGCCTGATATTGACCTTGACCTGTGCAGCCATCGCCGCGACGAAGTGTTGGCGTATGTGCGTGACCGCTATGGCGCGGACAAGGTGGCATTGGTGGCGACGATGGCAACGCTGCGCCTCAAGTCGGCTGTGCGCGAAACCGCGAAAGCCTATGGTTTGGACGAGGCAACGGTGACGGCACTGACAGGGAAGGTATGCGACCAATGGCACCCCGACCCGCGACGGCATGAGCGCGATCCATTGGAGACGCTTTTGGCCGAGGTGGATGATCCCTTTCATGCCGAGGTGGTGAAAACAGCCTATGGCATGGTCGGTGTGCCGCATCATTTGAGCATCCATCCGGGCGGCGTGGTAGTTGCGCCTGGGGCGATGACCACAATTGCGCCTGTCCAGTGGACACCCAAAGGCTTTTGGGTGTCGCAATTTTCGCATGAAGATGTGGAGGCGTTGGGGCTTCCGAAAATTGATCTGCTCGGTATTCGTGCGCTGACCGTTTTGGCCGATGCTGCTGAACTGGTGCGGCGCAACCACCAGCCTGATTTTCATCTGCGCGAGATTCCCGCTGATGATGCGCGCACGGCTGACCTATTGGCGGAAGGCGAAACCATTGGCGTCTTTCAGTGCGAATCGTGGGGAGCACAGCGCACGCTGCGCCAGCTACGGGCGCGCACGGTGCGTGATCTCGCCATTGCCAATGCGTTTTTTAAGCCAGGCCCGGCGACGGGCGGGATGGCGCAAGCCTTTGTCCGTCGCTATCGTGGCGAGGAGGAGGTGCGTTATCTGCATCCGGCGCTGGCGTCGATCTTGGGGCCGACGCAAGGGGTGATGCTCTTTCAAGAACAGGTGTTGCGCGTGGCAGTGGAGATAGCGGGGCTCAGTTGGGCCGAAGCGGATCGACTGCGTAAGGGGATGAGCAAGTTCCGCGCCGATGAGATGGCGGCGCTTCAGGCGCGCTTTGAGGAAGGCTGCCAACGTCCAGCACCCGGCGGGCCAGGATTTAACGCCACGCAAGCAGAGACGTTGTGGACGCAAGTGATGGCCTTTGCCGGGTATGGCTTTAACCAGGGTCATGCCACGGCCTATGCCGATGTGAGCTACCGCTCGGCCTATTTGAAGGCGCATTGGCCGGCGGAGTTTCTCTGTGCGCGCTTGGCCGATTGGGGAGGCTTTCATCACCAGGCCGTCTATTTGGCTGAGGCGCGGCGATTGGGGATCGGCGTGCGTCCACCCCATGTCAACCACAGTCGCGGCCAATTCACGCTCCAGTGGCAGGAAGATCATGGGGCGCGCGTACCCATCCTGTGGATGGGGCTGGGGCAGGTGCGTGATCTGCGCCGCGCTAGTGTGCGTGCGATTGTGGCGGCTCGTCGTGTTCGTCCGTTTATAAGCGCCAATGACTTGTTGAGTCGAGTGCCGTTGGCGCGCAAGGAATGGACGCACTTGATCCAGTGTGGCGCGCTCGATGGGCTGGGCGAGTCACGCGCTGCGCTCTTGGCCGAGGCGGGTGCGCTGCACGCCGGGGGTGATGGCGGGCAGTTGGCCTTTACCTTTGTGACCCAAGTGGTGTTCGCTGAGGATGCCAGCCAGCGTATCGCCTGGGAGACGCGGCTGTTGGGGCTGCCGGTCAGCTTGCACCCACTGGCCGTGGTAGATCCAAGCCAACTGCCGGCGCTGACGTTGGGAGAATTGCCAAACCATGCGGGTGTCACGCTGGCTGTGGCCGGGGCGCGGCTGCCGGGATGGACAGGGGGCAAGGGCTGGTTTTGCGCTGATGGTCGAAACTATGTGGTGGCGATTCCGCCAAAAGGGATGGCAAACCCGCGACCGTGGCGACCTGTTGTGCTGCGCGGGCGATGGTGCAGCGGTCAATGGGGCGATCGTTGGTTTCAGGTGGAGGGATGGGACGCGCTGGAGTAGGGTGGGAGGGACGCAATGAGAGGGACGTAATGGATTGCGTCCGTACGGGCAGGTGGTGTGTTATTGGGTGTGCAGGTAGGAGATGATGGCGAGGATTTGGTCGTCGCTTAGGTCGGGGCGGCCCCCACTGGGAGGCATGATGATGCCGGTGGTGTTGGCGGGATCATCGGCTGCGCGACCGGCGCGAATGAAGGCCAGCGCATCGGCTTCGCTTTGTCCGTGAATGATCGCTGACTCTGCAAGCGATGTACCCAGATTCGGCACGCCTTGTGCCTCGGCTCCGTGGCAGGCGGCGCAGACTTCGCCATAAAGCTGCGCGCCCGCGCCTTCATCCACAGCGCCCGTGGCCCTGGCTGTGTCCGTCAGGGCCGCGCTTGTGGTGATGGCCGCGCTGGATGCTACAGCAGAAGCGACAGTAGAATTCACAGCAGAACTGACAGCCGTGACGGGAGTCATTTCCCCCGTCACTGGCGTTGTTAATGTCAAGGTGCTGGCTCTCCGCAGCGGGTCAAATTGATAGATCAGCACAAAGGCCACGGCCACGACGACAATAACCGTCGCTACTTGGAACCAGGGTGGCGAACTGTTCTCCTCCGCCGCAGGCTCGCCAGAGGTCATGGCGATTAGGCACAGAACCGTGATCAGAAAGAAGGCACTCATGGCAAGGAAGGGGATCGTGATGAAGCCCATCCAGTTGATCCAGGGGGTTGTGCAGGGAATTCCTTCCTGACAGGTAGTGGGTGCGGCGAAGATGTTGGTCTTTTCAAGCAGATAATGATAGGTGGCAATCCCTTGACCAAAAAGCGAGAGCGGCAGCACGTAATAGGGCAGATTAATATCCTGGCGTAATAGCCCCACGGCGAGGACAACCACGAGCGGATACATGAGAATGCGCTGATACCAGCAGAGATTGCAGGGGAGATAGCCGCGCACTTCGCTGAAGTAGAGGCTGCCGAGTGTGGCAGTCAGCGCGACAGCCAGCGCGAGGTAGAGCGTGGAACGGTAAAAGAAATCAGTGTAGGAAAAGCTCTTCAAGGCCTTATACTCCTTCGGACGAACGACAACAATACAACGTACGCGTGCGATGCAGACAGTGATACAGACAGTGATATAGACAATAGCTGCCTGGAGGGTAGCAATGGTGAACTATGCGCGCTATGACGAATCTGCGGGAAAGGAAACCGCGCGTGGCAGGTCGCCGGCATCAGGTATGAAGCCATAGGCTTTTGAGACAATGTAGAGGGGACGCTGCTTCACTTCGTCATAGATGCGTCCCAAATATTCGCCAATGATGCCTAGAAAGATCAACTGGACACCCCCCAAAAACAGGACACTCACCAGCGTCGTTGCCTGGCCCAAGAAAAAGCTGCTGCCGGAAAGGCGCAGGATGATGGTGACAAGAATGGCGATGAGGCTGATGCTCGCCAGGGTAAAGCCGACATAGGTGGCAAGTTGCAGCGGGACATGGCTAAAGCTTGTGATCGCCGAAGTTGCCAGCCGGATCATTTTGCGTAGCGGGTATTTCGTCTCTCCGGCATAGCGTTCGGCGCGCTCATATTCAACCGGGATTTGGCGAAAGCCGACCCAACTGCTGAGGCCGCGCATGAAGCGATGCTGTTCGCGCAGGTGGCGCATGGTGAGCACGACGCGCCGATCCATCAGCCGGAAATCGCCTGCGTCCAAAGGAATGTTGATATCAGTGATGCTGTGCAAGAGCCGGTAGAATAGGCTAGCCGTCCACAGCTTGAAAAAGCTTTCGCCCTGGCGCGAGGTGCGTACGGCATAGACGACTTCATAGCCTTCGCGCCATTTCTCGATCATGCGCGCGACCACTTCCGGCGGGTCTTGGAGATCGGCGTCCATGACGATGACGGCATCTCCCTCGGCAAAGTCAGTGCCGGCGGTGATGGCGATCTGATGACTAAAGTTGCGGCTGAAGTGCAAGACCTTGAGGCGAGGATCTTGGGCGCGGAGGTCGAGCAGTTGGGCGAGTGAGCGGTCGCGAGAGCCATCATCCACACAGATGAACTCCCACGTTTCGTTGGTGGCATCCATGATGCTGACCACGCGCCGGTAGAGTTCTGGGATAACCGCTTCTTCGTTCCAAATGGGAACTACGATGGAGAAAGTGGGTCGGGTTGGCGCAGCGTCGTCACTCATGGGCGTTATGGTAATCTAAAGCGGGAAAGCGGTCAAAACCGCCCCAGGTGCAACGAATGTATGCTGCTTTGCGTACAGGGATAGGAGAGCCCCAGCGTGAGTACGCCATGAATTGACGTGCTGGGGGCTACCTGCTAGACTTGCGCGCAATTCTCCAGGTGGCGCATGGGCGCATATTTCTCTGGCGACACTGGGTTTGCCGCAACGTTGGCGAGTTGTTCGTGTTGTACTATCTGATGGTCTGGATTTTTGTTTTAGCTGAGGAGTCTTCATGGGCTTTGAGCCGGCAGTTACACCGAACCAGCAGCCGCATCTCTCTGCGGACTTGGCAGGGAGCACGCCATTCTTTGCACGCCGCGTCGGCGATACGTTGGTAACAAGTGCCGAGGTTGGAGATTTCCGCCGACGGCGTTTGATCTTTAGCCAGCTTGACCAGCCGGGGCGGGTGCATGTCTACCGGGCGGATTGTCGCGCAGGGGAGCGGCTGCGGGTACAGATGTTAACGCCTGTGCTGCCTGGTGGCGGATCGGTGATGCCGGCGATGGCAGTGATTGCCCAGAGCTTGCCCTATGATGTCGATGAACTCAAACTGCCCTTTGCTCTCCCTGCGGGCTACAGCGCCGTGGTGGCGTCGCCGCCCAAGACTCTATTTGCGCCCGTGCGTGATCTGCTTACACGGGTGCGCTATTACCCAGGCCCTGTGATCGACACGCGTACATTGGTGGGGGGGCACTGCTATATTGCTGTGTGGAGTCCACAACATCAGATGGGCAAATATGCGCTGCATGTGGGGCATAGCTGGCCCTGGTCATGGCGTTATTGGCTGGGGATTCCTGCTTACTGGTGGAAAATTCGGGGTTGGTTTGGGTATAGCCGTTTGCCTGCATATGTTGCGCTGGGCGCACTCTTGTTGACGATGATGTTGGTGCGAATCGTAACGCGTCGAACACGACGCTAGGAGATCAATTTACCGTGCGGATTATTCTTTATTTAGGCAAGGGTGGTGTGGGCAAGACAACTGTCGCCGCGGCCACTGCGCTACGCAGCGCCCAGTTGGGTTATAAGACACTTGTCGTCAGCACCGATATTGCCCATAGTTTGGCTGATAGTTTCGATGTTGCCCTAGGCGCAGAGCCGACGCCCGTAGCCGAAAATCTTTTTGCACAAGAGATCAACGTGCTTGCCGAGATTCGCGAGCATTGGGGCGAAATGCAAGGCTATGTCGGTTCCATGTTGCGACGCCAGGGCATGAGCAAAGCGATGGCCGAGGAGATGGCGATCATCCCTGGCATGGAGGAGGTTGTCAGCCTGCTCCACATCAATCGCCAGGCCCAAGCGGGTCATTATGACCGCGTGATTGTGGACGCCGCACCCACGGGCGAGACGATCCGGCTGCTGACTGTGCCGGAGAGCTTCCAGTGGTATGTGGGGCGTATGACGGGGTTGGGCGATGTGACTTTGCGGATGGCGGGCGGGCTGCTGCGCCGCATGATGCCGGACAAAGACCCGTTGACCGGGCTGAACAATTTGGTGGCAGGTGTGAAGGAGCTGCAAAAGGTGCTGATCGACCCGCAGATAACCTCCTACCGCGTGGTGCTCAACCCAGAGAAGATGGTCGTTAAGGAGGGGGCGCGCGCCGTTACCTATCTCTCGCTCTTTGGCTATCCTGTCGATGGGGTAGTGGTTAACCGTGTGCTGCCGGGTGTGGAAAGCGACGGGCAAGGGGAAGCCTGGGTGGCAGAGCCTAGCCAAGACCCCTATCTCCACCGTTTACAGGAGATTCAGGCGCGCTATCTGGGCGAAATCGAGCGGGACTTTTACCCGCTGCCTATCCTGCGTTCGGGCTGGTTTGATGTGGAAATGGTGGGGGTGGCGCGGCTGGATGAACTGGCGGCGCGTCTCTTTGGCGAGCGTGACCCTGGCGAGGTGATGTTTGTGGGACAGACGCAGACGGTGGTCGAGGAGGGCAATGATTTTGTGTTGTCCTTGCCGCTGCCGCATGTGGAGTTGGATAAGGTAAAATTAAAGAAGCGCGGGGATGAACTCTACGTGACCATTGGCAATTTCAAGCGCGAACTGCTGCTGCCTGCGGTCTTGGCCCAGCGGGAAGCGAGTGGCGCGGTCTTTGTGAATGGCACGCTCAAGGTGCGCTTCCCTCCCAGCACAGTACCCACTTAGGAAAGACTTAGAAGCTTCATGGCGATTTCTTCGGAAAGCGAACCCGGTACAATTCGTAGCAATTTGAGCGGAACGCTCGAACGTGTGACACAGAATGTGACACGCGGTGTAACCAGTGGCGCGCTCACCGGTTTGGCCGCGGGTGCGGGGCTGCTGGTGGGGTCACAAGTGGCGCTGCGTGCAGGGGTTTGGGTGCAGCCGCGACCGATGCCGCACCAACAGGCCGCTTGGTTAGAACATCCGCTGCGCCTGCGCTATCGCAAGCCGGGCGACCTTTTGGGCAAGGTGGGGCTTTTTGCCGGAATGAGTGTGGCTGATCTGGGCTGTGGCAGTGGGCTATTTACCCAAGAGATGGCGCAGCGCGTCGGTGAGACAGGCACGGTTCACGCCGTGGATCTGCAAGCGCAGATGATTGCCCATGCCCAACAGCGGGTGAGCGCAGCCGGGGTGAGCAAACAAGTGCGCTTTCACCAATCGGGCATCCATACTCTGCCCTTGCCGGACGGCAGTATCGATGTGGCGCTGATGGTGGCTGTGCTGGGCGAATTGCCCGCGCGCGTCTTGGCGCTGGATGAGGTGCGCCGTGTGCTGAAGCCAGGGGCGCGGCTTGCCATCAGCGAGGAGTTGCCCGACCCGGCCTATGCGCCTGCGCCGCTGGTGCGTCGCTGGGCAGAGGAGGCAGGTTTTCGCTTTGGTGGTCTGACAGGTACCCCCTTTTGTTACACGATGCTTCTATTTGCGGAAACATAGTGTACGCAAGCATAGTATACGCAAGGCAGAAACCCCACTCTTTTCTTTTGGAACCCATCTTCCCACACACTGGACCAACCTATGCTAGACTCATCATTGCAGCTCGATCTGCCGTACATTACGAAGCAATTTCCTGGAATTGGTGGACAACTGCGCGCCACCCCTGACCATTTCTTGGTAGAGGAGATTGCGCTTTATACCCCCCAGGGTGATGGGCAGCATCTCTACGTGAATCTTACGAAAGTTGGACTTACCACCAGCGAGGTGCAAGAGCAGTTGGCTCGTCTCTTTGGGCTGAGAACCAGCGAAGTAAGTTTCGCCGGTATGAAGGACAAGTTGGCGCGTACTACGCAAACGTTTAGCCTCAATGTCGGTCATCAACCTCCAGCAGCGGTCGCAGAGTTTTTGACCGAATCCATGCAGCGCATCCGTGAACACCTGGCTGTTGAGGTTCATTGGGCGGATATGCACCGCAATAAACTACGCTTGGGCCATTTGCTTGGCAACCGCTTTGTTATAACCATCACGAATTTAGCTTGCAGCTTGGATGAGGCACCGGCACGCGCTCAGGCAATTGTACAGGAGATGGCGCGGACGGGAGTGCCCAACTTTTTTGGCCCACAACGCTTTGGCACGTCGGGAAGCAACGTGCGCCAGGGGATGGAGATGCTGCTCGGCACGCGTACCAAGTCGGCGCGGTGGCTGCGGCGTCTTCTCGGCAGCGCCTATCAGAGTTATCTCTGTAACCGCTATCTGGCGCGTCGCGTCGAGATGGGTGCTTTTTCCCATCTGCTGGCGGGCGATGTCGCCAAGAAGCACGCCACGGGTGGTATGTTTTCGGTGGTCGATGTCGCCGTGGAACAGCCTCGCTATGAGGCGCAAGAGATCAGCTTTACCGCACCCATGTTTGGCCCCAAGATGTGGGCGGCGACGGACGCCGCAGCAGAACTCGAAGCCGAGATTTTGGCCGAAACGCCTGTAACAATGGCCCATTTTGAGGCAGCGCGCATAGAGGGAACGCGACGGTTGGGGCGGCTGCTCTTGCCCGATTGTGCGGTGGAGAAGAACGAGACGCTGCAAGGGCTGACTGTCTCATTTTCGCTGCCGAAGGGTGCTTTTGCCACCACAATCTTGCGTGAACTGATGAAGGTGGAAGTGGCGCAACTCCCCGAGTTGGATGAAGGAGATGAAGGTTGACCTAGGGATGATCTCTGGGTTAATGCAAGTGTGGACTCACAGGATGTGTCCATACGGCATGTTTTATAAAGGTAAGGTACAGGAGTGAAAAAGAGCCATCGCCGTTCACCACTGGATGGTGGACAGCATGAAGACCAGCGGACTGATCCCATGGATATGCCCCTCTTCCCGTTAAATGTCGTGCTGTTCCCCGGCATGATGCTGCCTCTGCATATTTTTGAGCCGCGTTATCGGGAGATGATCGAACGCTGTGTCCAGGAAGATATTCCCTTTGGTGTGGTGTTGATTGAAGAAGGGGATGAGGTCGGCGGGAGTGCGAAGCCTTATCCGATTGGCACTGCTGCGCGCATCGTGAAGGTGGATCGTTTAGCCGATGGTGGCATGAATATCACCGCGGTGGGTACACAGCGTTTTCGCATTTTGGAATTGGACAACAGCCATTCCTATCTGAGCGCAAAGGTCGCGCAATATCCGATTGTCAACGGCAGTACAAAGGCCGCGGCGGAGATGGCGTATCGTGTGCGCCCGAAGATCATCGAGTATGTGGCTTTGTTGAGCGAAGCCAGCCAAACCGAATTAAAGCTTGACCGCTTGCCGGAGGACCCGACAACCCTGGCTTTTTTGGTGGCAATTGCGCTGCAAGTGGACAATCGGGATAAGCAAAAGTTGCTGGCGCTTGCCGGTGTGCCCGAAATCTTGGATCGGGAGCGTTATTTGCTCTCCTGTGAGTTATTGCTTCTGCGCTATATGGTTGAGACGCAGGGCGACCTGGGGGAGATGAGCAGCGGGCCAACCGGCTATATTTTTGCCAACTGAAAAATTTGGCGCGTATCGTAGTGCATGATATACTCGTCTTTATTGAAGCAGCGGGGGATTAGCTCAGTTGGCTAGAGCGCTACGTTGACATCGTAGAGGTCACTGGTTCAAGTCCAGTATCTCCCACAGGATTTACTTAAGTTGTTTGATGTACAGGTGCCCGGCTCGCAAGCATGTTTTGTGGAGATCGGGCAGATTGCTATCAACACAAAGCGTCGATCAGGAGCAGTAACAGGCAAACTTGTCGCCAGAGAGACATGACCAGCGGCTGGAAGTCGTGTCGGACAAAGCTTGTGAAGACCACCTGAGAGCGGATCCATGAACAGCAGCCTGCGCTGCCTAGTAATTCATCCCGGCTGGCCCCGTTACCGGCTACACAAGTGGTCGCGTTTTGAGAGAATGTCCGATAGGAGAGGGCATGCGTCACAAACGCGGCAACATGGGTGGAACCGCGAGCCAAAGCCTCGTCCCATGCCGGGATGGGGCTTTTTCTATTGGTTTTGCACCTGTGGATTTGAATTATGTCCATTTGGGTCATGCCGGATACGGCAGGAAGCGCGGACAGGGATGATTGAGACAGAGAAATTTGCTGAGTATCCGGCCCTGACGGAAGCAGCGCGACGCTGGTCAAAACCGGCAGCCGATCTGGTGGCGTTGTGCGTTGCGATTCAGCAGATCCCTGCGCCCACGGGAGAAGAAGCGGCCCGCGCGGCCTGGGTTGCGGAGCGCATGAGGAAGTCGGGGCTGCAAGAAATGGTCTATGATCCCGTGACCGATAATGTCTATGGGCGTTGGCCTGGCGCACAAAGTGGCCCGGCGCTGCTGATCAGCGCTCACACCGACACGGTCTTTGGCATAGACACCGACCTATCGGTACGCTATGAGCCGCATAAGAACCGTGTCTATGGGCCGGGGATCGGTGACAACTCGATGGGCGTGGCTGCGCTGCTGGAATTGCTCGCGGTGATGCCTCTGCTGCCGCCGCCGCCCGTCGATATTTGGTTCGCCGCCAACAGCCAGGAAGAGGGGTTGGGTGACCTGCGTGGTATGCGTGCGCTCGTGGATGCTCTGGAAGATCGCATCGGTGCGTCTGTCGTCCTAGAGGGGATGGGCTTCGGGCGCGTGGTGCACCGGGCGTTGGGTTCTCGCCGCTACCGCATCAGCGTAACGGCTACGGGAGGGCATAGCTGGAGCGACTTTGGGGCGTCGAGTGCGCTGCATGTGTTGGCGCAACTGGCGGCAGATTTGACCCGCATTCGCTCCCCTGAGACGCCGCGCACGACGTTTAATATCGGGCGTATGGAAGGTGGCACCTCGGTCAATACGATTGCCCAGCACGCTTGGCTGGAGTTGGATTTACGCAGCGAGGAACCAGAAACGCTGGCGTGGATTATCGACCAGGTAATGGAGATTGTCGCTCGCTACCGGAGACCGATGTGGCAGCATCGGGGGGTCACGGTTGAGACAGAGGTGATTGGTGACCGGCCACCAGGCAGTATTCCTGCCGATCATCCGCTGGTCGTGGCCTCAGAACATGCACTGAAGGCTGTAGGTTATGCACATGATGCTGATTTACGCATCAGCAGTACCGATGCCAATATTCCCTTGAGCCGCGGGATTCCCGCCATCTGTGTCGGGATCACGGATGGGAGCAATGCCCACCGGCTGCAAGAGTGGATTAGCACAGAACCGTTGCAGCGAGGGATGAGCCATTTATTGTTATTGAGTTGGCAGGTGGCAGAGTGGCTAGCGACTGGTGAGTCGTCTAGCGTGTCGTAGGTGGAAATCGCCCCAAAAAGGCAGGAGAGAATTATGAGTGGGCAACATCAACAGGGCCAGGCTGTTCTATCTCAGGATGAGCAGGCCCAAAAAGACCAAGAGAAGCTCTATCGCATTCGTCACAGCGCCGCGCATGTGATGGCCGAAGCCGTGTTGGAGCTTTACCCCGAAGCCAAGATTGCCATTGGGCCGCCTATTGACACGGGCTTCTATTATGATTTTGACCTGGGTACCGATGCCGACGGCAAGCCGCGCACCTTTACCCCAGAGGATCTGGAGCAGATCGAGAAGCGCATGCGCCAGATTATCTCAGGCAAGCACAATTTTGTCTATCGCGAGGTGAGCGCGGATGAGGCGCGCGCCCTCTTTCATGACCAGCCCTATAAGCTGGAATTGATTGATGGCCTAGCCAGGGGCGGCATCGACGAGTATGGCAACGAGGTCGATGCTAAGGTCGTCATCAGCACCTATAAGCAGGATACTTTTGAAGATCTCTGTCGCGGGCCGCATGTGGAGAACACAGGGCAGATTCCGCCGGATGCCTTTAAGCTGCTGAGTGTGGCGGGTGCCTATTGGCGCGGGGATGAAGCCAACCCCATGTTGCAGCGCATCTATGGCACTGCCTGGCGTAACAAGCAAGAACTCAACCAATACTTGCAGATGATCGAGGAAGCCAAGAAACGGGATCATCGTAAGCTTGGGCGCGAGTTGGAGATCTTCATCTTTGATGACGAGGTCGGGCCGGGGCTGCCGCTTTGGCTGCCTAACGGCGGCATCCTCATCGAGGAGTTGGAGCGATTGGCGAAAGAGGTGGAGTTGAAGGCGGGCTATCAGCGCGTGCGTACTCCACATCTGGCAAAGGATGCGCTGTTCCTGCGCAGCGGTCATTTGCCCTATTACGCCGAATCCATGTATCCGCCGATGGACCTGGAGGGAGTGCGCTATTTCGTCAAGCCGATGAACTGCCCCATGCATCATAAGCTGTTCGGGGCCAAGTCGCGCAGCTATCGCGAACTGCCTGTGCGCTTTGCCGAATATGGAACCTGCTATCGCTATGAAAAGAGCGGCGAACTCTTTGGCTTGATGCGTGTGCGCTCGATGCAGATGAACGACGCGCATATTTACTGTTCAGAGGAACAGTTTGAGCAGGAGTTTATGGGGGTGATCGCGCTCTATCATCGTTATTTCGAGCTCTTTGGCATTGACAAGTATGTCATGCGTTTGAGCACCCATCACCCCAAGGGGCTGGGTAAGAAGTATGTTGACAATGCGCGCCTTTGGGAAAAGACCGAGGAGATGGTGCGCCGCACCATGACCAACGGCAATGTTCCCTTTGTAGAAGTGCCGGACGAGGCCGCATTCTATGGGCCGAAGATCGATGTGCAGATCTGGAGCGCGATTGGGCGTGAGTTTACACTGGCGACCAACCAGGTGGACTTTGCCCAGCCGGGCCGCTTCGATCTCACCTTTGTCAACAGTGAGGGCAAGGATGAGACTCCGCTCTGTATTCATCGCGCGCCACTCAGCACCCATGAACGGTTGATTGGCTTCTTGATTGAGCATTATGCGGGCAACTTCCCCGTGTGGTTGGCCCCACAGCAAGTTGCGGTGGTGCCGATTACCAGTGCGCATGATGAATACGCGGTGACTCTTGCGGAGCGATTGGTGGAGGCAGGGGTGCGCGCCGAGGCCGATTTGAGCAATGAGCGGATGAACGCCAAGATTCGCAACGCGCAGTTGATGAAGGTTCCCTATATGCTGGTGGTAGGCGATCAGGAGGTTCAGGATCAGACTGTGGCACTGCGTAAGCGCGATGGCAGCCGTCAGAATGGGATGCCGTTTGCTGAGTTCGAGGCGCTTGTGAAGGAGCGTATCACCACTCGCTCGGCAGAGTTGTAGTTCGAGATTACCCTTCCCGGAAGCGGCCCGGAGGGCTCCCCGCTTCCGGGAAGGAGGTAGGGCTATATCTCTTGGGAGTTTGAAGTGGATTTGACGCACACTGGGCATGGTGCTATACTATAAGGTATTGGCGTCGTCCGCGATCTGTCGCGTCTGGCATTGGATTGGACAGGGCAGGTTGGTTCTGGTGGAGACGCCGTTGTTATTGGGGCCATGTGATGCGACGGTGTGATGCAGCAGTCGTACACAGCCTCACGTCAAGGAGATTAGCATAAAGCGGAGAAAGATAGTTTGAAGACGTCTGTTCAAGACAGCACACGTGTCAACCGAGCCATACGGGCGCGAGAAGTCCGTTTGATCGGTGCTGACGGCCAGCAGCTAGGAATCATGCTCACGCGCGATGCACTTGCCATCGCAGAGGAGCAAGAACTTGATCTGGTCGAAGTTGCGCCTAATGCCGAGCCACCAGTCTGTAGGCTGATGGATTATGGCAAGTATCTCTATGAGAAACAAAAGCGCGAGCGAGAATCGCGCAAGGCGCAGAAGCAGATTGAGGTAAAGGAAGTCCGGTTGCGGCCCAAGACGGACGAACACGACATCCAAGTCGTCTTGACCAAGATTCGTAAGTTCGCCAAAGAGGGAGCGAAGGTCCGCGTACGGATTCGTTTCCGCGGACGGGAAATTTATCACCCAGAGGTGGCCCAAGAACTCCTCGACCGGGTAGCCAATGATGTGTCCGACGTGGTCACCATTGAGTCTAGGCCGATTTTGGATGGGCGCAGTATGGTGATGTTGTTGGCCCCGATCGAATAGGCGGCGTGCGCGCTCTCCCTGGCAAATGAACGTCGGAAAGTTCTGTTTGCCGGACGTTGGTTGTGCCTGTGGGATGGAGCGGTCGAATCCACAAGTTACAATGAACGGGCATTTGCCCGTTTTTGTATGTTTGCCAGTAGTGACTGTAGCCTGTAGTGAACGAAGCCCGTTGTATTGTATGTAGCTCGTCGGAACGGTATTTGCTAGAACAGGAGGCTATGATGCCTAAGCTAAAGACCCACAAAGGAACGGCGAAACGCTTCCGCCTGACCAAAAATGGGAAAGTGATGCGGATGAAGCCTGGTCGCAGCCATCTTCGCCGCAACAAAAAATCAAGTTTGAATAGTGATTTCCGCCATGCCGTACCTTCTTCGGTGAAGAGCATTGTCAAGAAGGTTCAGGTGTTGGCGGGCAAGGCTGCGACTTAATAAGCACCCTGCCCAGTTAAATTTTCGCAAATCGGTTTACTAGTACGTGACAGGCTCCCAAAGCGAAGTGCATTTTGCAGCTTCCGCCCTCACGGAAGGAGAATGAATCATGCCGAGGTCTCGACCGAGGGTATACGCTCGTAATCGTCACAAGAAGGTGCTGAAGTTCACCAAAGGCCAATATGGCTCTAAGCACTTGCTGTTTCGCCGAGCCAATGAAGCAATGCTCAAGTCTCTGTTCTATGCGTTCCGCGACCGCCGCAACCGCAAGCGCGATTTCCGCCGTTTGTGGATTACACGCATCAACGCCGCCGCGCGCCTTAGCGGGTTGAGCTACAGCCGCCTCGTCCACGGGCTGAGGCTGGCGAATGTCCAAGTGGACCGCAAGGTGCTAGCCGACATTGCTGTGCGTGATATCACAGCATTTGGCAAACTGGCAGAGGTCGCTAAGGCACAGTTGTCATAAGTACGCGGCGCAATGGGCGGCGCAGATCAATGCCCGCATTGCGCACATCGCATGACCTAATCGTTCATCTACTGGCAACAAAGCGGCAGGGGCTTCCGGCTCCTGCCGCTTTTCTTTTTGTTCGTCTATTTGTTAATTGAGGGTGGGTTGGCACGCGCGATGATCACGAGTCCAAGCAACAATCGAATCAAAGAAGCGCGCAAGCTCCAGCGCCGCCGTGAGCGCTATGCTCAGGGACAGATGTTGATCGAGGGCGTGCGCTTGGTGCGTGACGCGTGGCAGACGGGGGCCGCGCTGCGCCATGTCTTCTATGCGCCCGAAGTGCTAGAGGCCGAGAGTGCGCTTGCTGAATTACTCGACCTGTTGGCTGCGGCGGGAATCGAGCTAGTACCCTGTAGCATGAGCGTTTTTGCCACGTTGAGCGAGACTGTGACACCGCAGGGCATTGCTGCCGTGGCCGGTTTGCCGCGCCTGCATGTGCCATCACCACGCACCTTGACGCTGCTGTTGGATCAGGTGCGCGATCCTGGCAATGCAGGAACATTGTTACGCAGTGCTGCGGCTGCCGGGGTTGACCTCGTTGTCTTTGGGCCGGAAACGGTGGATCCCTTTAATGAGAAGGTGTTGCGCGCAGGGATGGGCGCCCATTTTCGCACGCCTATCCGCATCTGTGAGCAGTGGGATGAGGTGTTGGCTTGGGTGGACATTCACCAGCCGCTCTATCTGGCTGAGGCCGCGGGCGTAGTGAGCTATGATGAGGTGGATTGGTCGGTGGCGGCGACGTTGGTGGTGGGGGGCGAAGCGAGCGGCGCCAGCGCGTGGGTGCGGCGGCAAGCCGTTGCCATTACGATCCCGATGCAGGGCGAGACAGAATCGCTGAATGCAGCCGTTGCCGGATCGGTGATTCTTTTTGAAGCGGCACGCCAGCGTCGTCTCTTGAGAAAGAGTGTTCGGCACGTTGGGGGCGCGTTGACAGGGTAGTGGGGTCGGTGTATGATTGCGCCAGGGCTGTTACCATAACAAGAAACCCATACCTATTTATCAGTCGCGAACCACCACACCTGCCTACAGACCGGAGGCTTTCTGCGGCATGGCGACGAATCTGCTTTGGTTTGTCTTGGCTGGTTTTCTGCTCGGCTTTGCCACATCGACTCTATGGGAATGGTTCTATTTCCGCAAGGAGCGCCTCAAACTGACCGACCGGCGCATCCGCGAGTTGGAAGCAAAGATACTTGAGTTAGAAGCCACCCCCGATAGCGCAACACCTACCCTCTCTATACCGGCAAGCGCAGCGGCCAGCACGCCGCCAACCGGCGCCCCGCTCAAAAGCGCCCTCTTGACGAGCGCATGGAATGAGCCCGCCTATCGCAGCCCCGGCGTCTTTTTAGAGACTGAAGAATATGCGGCAGATGGCGAGAGTTCTGTGAGCGGGCGGGACAGGCGATCTGCCCCCGTACCTGCCCGATCAAGCACCCCTGCTGCCGGCCCCTCCGTTTCTACTCCTACATCCACAGCCGCATCACCGGCAGATCCGGTGATTACGCCGCGCAGTGAACAGAGTCCAGCGGATGCCTTGCGCGCTCGGCGTGGGGATAGCCCGCGCTCGCGCCAGGAGGTTTTGGCCGCGCTGCGACGTAATAGTAATCCCGAACTCCGCGCCCAGGCAGCGCGCCCAGAGGCCGAAGCACCGCAGGTTGAACCCTCTGCGCCGGAGCCGGTTCGCCCTCCGCAATCACGGGAAAGCACGCTGGTCACGCCCACACCGCAGCCCGCAAGCCCCCCGGCGGGACAATCGCCTACAACCGCAGAACCATCCGAGATGACCGCGGCCCGGCGGCGTTGGGCCGGTAATCCTGAACTCACCTGTCGCTCTCAGGAATATCCCGATGATCTCTCCAAGATCAAGGGCATTGGCGATGTCTACAAGCAGCGGCTCTATCGTGCCGGTATTTATACGTGGAAGCAGATCGCCGAGGGGGACATTGAAACCTTGCGCCGCGCCACCAGTGCCTATCCTAGCTCGAACGTGGATGAGTGGCTGGTGCAGGCGCAGAAATTGATCGAGAAGCACGATCGCACTGATGCCGTCTACAGCGGCCCCCCACCGGATGAGATGACCAAGATTTTGGGGATTGGGCCGGTGAGCGCGGCGGCTCTCTATCGCGCAGGAATCTGCACCTATGAGCAGCTTGCTTCTACCCCAATCGCCGATTTGGAGGCATTGTTCCCGATTGCCGTGGCGGGCGATCAGCCGGATTTTGCACAATGGGTGACGCGGGCGGCTGATCTTGCTGATGAAAAGCACCGCGACGAGTAGCGCAAATTCTACAAGGAGAGAATCCGGCGGCTATGTACTCTGAGACACCCGCCAAAGCACCTTATTTGGATTGGGCGCTGGATCGTTGGAAGATCGGCGTCATTTTGGCGTTGTTTGTTGGCTTGGCGCTTGCCTCGGTCGCTGCACCTCCTAGCACAGAATCGGTTGTACTCCCCTCGGAAACCTTGCTGCCTGCGAATGCCGAGGCCGCTGCACCAACGGCTGTGCCGAGCGAATCCCAATCGACTCGGGGGAATGGGTCTAGGACACTCTTGGTACCCGGCCCTACACGCCCGGCGGATACGCTGCGCTTGCCGTTGACGCTGGCAAGTTTGGGGCCGAATGCGGTTGTTCCACCGAGCACGTTAAACGTACTCTTTGGCACAGCGGCAGCAGGCAGCAGCGTCAAAGTCTTTGACCAGGTAATGGCGCGCACGAACAGGGCAGATCTTTCGCCCGGCAGCACCGAGGAAAAGGTGCTGGGCCTGGCGACGACGAGCGCGGATGGTCTTTGGCAAGTGGCACTGGCGGAACCATTGGTGACAGGGCAGCATGTGATCACGCTGCACGAATTGGGGCCGCAAGGCGAACTGACCGCGGTGAGCGCGCCGGTTGTCGTTACAGTGCTGGCTTTGGGTGAGCAGGGGCCGCTTGCGCTGGCGACACCCATCATTCGCTCTCCTGCTTTGGGTATGCGCTTGACCCCTGGTGTGGTGGAGTTTACGGGTACGGGGCTGCCGGGCGTGGTGGTGCGGCTTCATTTGAATAATAGCTTTGTGGCAGAAAGCTTGGTGACGACGCAGGACGACTGGCGCATTGTTCCAGAGCAGGCGTTGACCCCCGGCATCTATACGGCGCGTGTTACGGCGTTGAATCCGCAAGGGGATGTGTTGGCCGAATCTGCGCCCGTGATCTTTGTGGTAGAGGAGCCTGCTCAATCCTCTTTGCCCTTGACGTTGCCTGCGCCTTCGCTGCCGCTGACCATTTCGGGCCTGGCTTTTGGCGACCGGCGGCGCACCAGCCTGGTGGTCAATGGTACGGCGACCCCTCATGCCAGCATCGCTGCGTGGCTGGAAGGGCATCCTGTACGCGCCGCCAATGCCGCGCTGGATGGTCATTGGATGCTCTATTTGGAGAATATGCTCGGCTTTGATGAGGATGTGAGTGTGGAAGTGCGCTCTAACTTTGGCGAACGGGTGCGTACCGATCACCAACTGCAACGACCTGGGCTGATTGGGCTTCCCGAACGGCCTCTGCTGGTTTCACCGCGAGCAGGTGAGGTACTGACAAATTCTCGCCCGCTGCTGGTAGGTGTTGCGCCTCCGGCGATGGATGTGGCAATTCTGGTGAACCGCCAGGTTGTGGCGCGCGTGCGTGCCGATCCAGAGGGGCAGTGGCATTTTCAACTCGTTGATCCACTGCCACGGGGGGCCGTGGCGTTGGCTGCGGGCTACTCGGCTGATCTCCTTCCAGAGCAGCAGGCTGCGCCTATTGTGGTCATGGTCATGCCTCATCAAAAGACGCTTGCGACACGACCACCTCTGAGTCTTGCAGAAAACCCACCTAAGAAGCTATACTATCCTGTACATGCGGGTCCCTAGCTCAATGGCAGAGCAGCGGCCTTTTAAGCCGCGGGTTCTGGGTTCGAGTCCCAGGGGGCTCACTCTGTTGCCTCTTTATACCTGTAAAGCTGTTGTGAATACCCGTTCTACTGCTGAGTAGGACGGGTATTTTTATGCGAGAGCAGCAGGGGCTACGGTTTCGGACGTGATCAGAACCCCCTCTCCAAGTGCGAAGTGCTGCAAGAATTTTTTTGGGTACTTTCCACTTTGCACAAGATATTCTATAATGCGTTTTCGTACCCCTTTTTGCCTCCCCCAACACGCGAAAACTTGTGTCGTATCTGCTCCTGGCGGAACAGTGCTTCTGGCTCCGAATCTTCTGAAAGATCCAAGTTGCTTGCCTCCCTCGACCTGGTTGACTAGCCTGCTTCTATCGTGTTACGTCATGTTTGTTACCTCGTAAAAGGGTCTGACTGGCCTTAGTGACCGCTTGCAAATGGCGCAGCGCGGCACGACAGGTCTTAAAGTTCATCTACGGAAGGGCGTCGTTATGCGGGATGAACAGCAAGAACGCAACGAAAAGGAACTTCAGCCGCAGTTTATCCCCGATGGTGATAATAAATACCAGCTTATTCCATTTGAAGCGCGCGTTTCTAAGCTTAGTATCCAGGGCTTTGAATATAAGCGAGTCGCCGTAAAGCTGGGTATGCTCCATAAGACTCTCCATGAGCGTTCACACGCACCCGCAAAGAATGTAAGCATCACCCCAACAAGCGACAAAAAGGATGATCCGCAACTGGCCTTCGACGAGCTAGCGGAAGAACTCGCGTCGATCAATATATTTGAGATGCTGCTGGCCGGCTATCTGCACACAAAGGAGGAGACACCGGAAGCAGCAGAAGTTGCCGAGATGCTTGATACGGAGGGGCAGGCCTATTCTGCGACAACAGGGCAAGAACTTCTTGTGGATCATCTCATGAAGGGGGAAGTGCTGCCTTATCCTGATTTGCCGCAGGAAGAACAGGTTTACTCAATCAGTCAAGGACACTATCTATCGACTGTTGAGCAGGAGTATTTAGTTGAGGCTTTGCGGATTACTCGCGAAAGCAGGAAATTGGCAGAGTTGATCCGAGAGGAACGCGAGTTGTCACGAGGGCAAGCGTACAGCGTGCGCATACTCGCCGCCCATGTCAAGCAGTATGCCCAACAGCTTCAACAGCAAAACCAGAAAAATCAGCGTCTCTCTAGAAGGATATGGTGGTTAGCCATCGGGCTAGGGGTTTCTCTCCTGCTCGGTTCATTTGTGGTGATGTACGCTTTCTACTTCAATTAAGGTCTTTTAGGCACTTGCTTGGTGGTAAGACTCCTACGAACATTTCGAACGTATCGTTGCGCGTTACATTATCGTCAAGTAGAATAAGCACGATATGAAGTTCGCAGAAGGTTCGTAGCAAGCCTGTACGAAAACCTGTGCAGGCGAGGGAGAGAATGGCCGTATGACGATCGAAGAGCGCAAATTACCGGAGATGACGCTGGATGAGTTGTTTGCGTCGGCACGAGCCGCAGGCACAGCGCCAGACGTAGTATTTGTCCGCATCAACTTTCGTATCAGTGGATGCGACATTGAACTGGGCACGCTGACGGTGACCCGCAATCCAGCCTCTCGACGTTGGTTGACAACAATGGGCATTACGCAAGACAAACATTATTCTGCGCGATTCGCCCACGGAAGAACGGTTAATGAGGCACTGGATCGGATAGAGGAGCGGTGTCAGGAGTGGTTGCTTTAACAAGACCGGAAAACAGCAAAGCCGGAAAACAAAAAGGACAGAGCCGAAGCCCTGTCCTTGCTATCGTGCCATCGCAAATAGGGCAAAATAGGTCTAGACGTATGCGATTCTAAGGGTTGTTAGTAGGGGCGACGACCGCCGCCACCAGAGCCACCTCGTCTGTCGCCGCCGCCACGATTGTTTCCCCAGCTACCGCCGCCACCGCCACCACCGCCGTAGCCTCCTCGACCTCCGCCGCCGCCGTAGCCGCTACCACCACGACTACCGCCTCGCTCTTCACGCGGTTTCGCCTGGTTTACGGTGAGCGTACGACCATCCAACACTTTGCCATTAAACATATGAATGGCCTTGTCCATCTCTCCCTGGGTACTCATTTCGACAAAGGCAAAGCCCCGCGAACGACCAGTATCCCGATCTGTAGCAATATGAACGGACTTCACTGTACCCGCCTGTGTGAAGAGGTCGCGTAAGCCCTCTTCTGTCGTGTCGTACGATAACCCACCCACGTAAACCTTGATTTCCATATGTCTCCTGTGTGCCTGGTCAAGGCTGGAATGCGGCTTCTTCCAGTTTTTCAGAATCCGCGAGTGATTCAGACTACCATAGCTACTCTCTTTAACCAACTATTTGCTTGCCATACTGCTTGCTATATAACGAATGCTCTATCGCGAAACAGTAGCCCGTATTATAGCGTGGACACGCTCGCCGCGCTGCGTTTAGCTTGCAATGCCTCGCTGAAGGTGACAAGGCGCCGGCGTTCTTCATCCCACAAGACCAACCAGACTGTTTTTAGGCTGCTGCCAATGGTCAAACGGACTACCCGCTGTAAGATTGGGTTTTGTTCGTGACATTTTTGCAGGTTGTAATTGGGAATACGCGGGCTGAGATGGTGGATGTGGTGAAAGCCAATGTTCCCCGTGAACCATTGCAGGACGCGCGGGAGCTCGTAATAGGAACTGCCATGCATCGCTGCCAGGGTGTAATCCCACTGGGGGCTATGTTCCCAATAGGTGCGCTCAAATTGGTGTTGGACGTAGAAAAGCCAAGTGCCCACACTCCCTGCAATAATAATTACGGGGAGATAGATCATCGCTACCGTGTCAAAGCCGATCAGCAGACCAAAGATCACGACCCAACTGGCAATGGCGAGATTTGTCCACCAAATGGACGCCTTTTCGCCATTGTGCCAGGAGGCATCGCCGCCAAGCGGCAGACGGGTGAGGATGACAAAGTTGATGGTCGGGGCAATGCCAAAGAGAAAGAAAGGGTTGCGAAAAATGCGGTAGGCAACACGTTTCCACCAGCCTGCGGCCCAATACTCATCTACGGTCATTGTCCAGACATCGCCGACGCCGCGCTCTTCCAGTTCAGCATGGTGCGCGTGGTGGACAGCGTGGGACCTGCGCCAGAATCTATAAGGGATCAGGGCAAAGAATCCGCTGATGGTCCCTACTGTATCATTGGCGCGACGGGACTTGAAGAACGAGCCATGTCCACAGTCGTGTTGGATGATGAACATGCGGACCAGGAAGCCCGCTGTTGGAAAAGCTAACAGAAGCGTCAGCCAGTAGCCCACTTTCAGGCTAAAGTACATGAGTACCAAGCTGATAAAAAATCCCCCAAAGGAGTTTGCTACCTGCCAAATTGCAGCGCGCAGATCCGGCTTCTGATACTCGGCAACGATTTTGCGCCATCCGTCATACGCGGCTGACCCTGCTGCTGTGGTTCCACTCATACTATCGGGTTTGTCCTTCCATCAAGGTGAGAGTTGCCGGATTTTGGCAACGGCATAAAGGTACACGACTGATCGCCCATGTGAGCGGTCAGCTACTTCTATCCGGCTGCGCGAGCATGGGGATAGCCTCGTTACAACCGGACTTGTTTATTTTGATGAATTTCTATCAATCCGAGGAAAATCAAAGGAGATGGGGAAGTAGGGGGTGCGGCTGCACGTATAGCTCCCCGGCCACCAGGCTCATCGAATCAATCCGGGCCAGTATACCATAGTGACTATATCTTGTCGTATACCTGATTGCCTTGCGCTGATTGACTTTTATTTTGACGATCGCTGGCTACATGGCAAGAGATTAGCTTAGAAGAGCCGGATGGCTTGAATCATACATTAAATGATTTGCTGAGAAGTGGCTGAACGGGGGGTAGCATCATCTATGTTATACTGGCGCAGATGTGCAGCCGGTATGCACACATGAGGCTGTAGATGAAGCTACAGAACGGCCCTGCTTTGCTGCAAGACCGTGGATGCGTGCGTCGTTCTAGCAAGGCGCAAAGTTGGAAAGCAATGGTATGCGTGTACAGATGATGCAATATTGGTGGTTGATCCTGCTTTCGATTATTACAAGTGTCGCCGGGCAGACCGTGATTAAAATTGGGGTAAGCCAACCTGGAACGGAAGCCGCGGCGACCGGGCTGCTGCCCCTGCTCAACATTATTATCCGGTCGCCGCTTGTGCTGTTGGGGCTGGTGCTTTATGGCATTGGCGCGCTGGCATGGATTGCTGTGCTCTCACGCGTCAACCTAAGTGTTGCCTATCCATTTCTTGCGCTCAATTATGTGCTTGTGATCTTTTCCTCACAGTTCTTATTAGGCGAGCATGTGCCGGCGTTGCGCTGGTTGGGTGCGCTGGTCATCTGTGGAGGAATCCTGTTGGTAGCGCGCAGTAGTAGTTGATGCCTAGCACCTGCCAAAATCGACAGGTAGATGGTGATTTGGCATGATGTGGGTTGTAATCAAGGGACACAGTGCGCGCCAATTTGTTCGAGCAGGGTAGGACTGTGGACTTTGGAGGGGTCATGAAGATCGAAGTGCCGCACAAAGTATGGGGTGGGATGATGGAACGAGCCAAAGGGAACGAAACCAACTCACGGCCAAAAGTCCTGGTGGTTGAAGATGAGCCCTCATTGCTGGATACGCTGGAGTATAGCCTGTCGCGCCAGGGCTATGAGGTAAGTGTGTCGAATGATGGCGCGAAGGCGCTCGATCTGGCGCGCAAGGAGCGACCGGATCTGGTAATTCTGGATGTGATGCTGCCTACGCTGGATGGTTTTGAGGTCTGCCGTATCTTACGCCAGGAGATGAGCGCGCCGATCTTGATGCTCACGGCGAGGGCAGACGAAGTGGATAAGGTGGTCGGGTTGGAGGTGGGCGCTGACGACTATCTCACGAAGCCATTTAGCATGCGCGAATTGATGGCGCGCGTGAAGGCGCTCTTGCGGCGTGTGCGTATGGTGCGTGAGGAGGTTGCGAGCGAGGAAAAGGCTGCCGCTGATGAAACGTCGCCTGTTGAACGGCTGGTCTTTCCCGATCTTACGATCGATTTAGGCCGGCGTGAGATGTACTATAAGCAGCAGCTTTTCCATCTGAAACCTAAGGAGTTTGAGCTGTTAGTCTTTCTTGCCCGCAACCGCGGCATTGTGATGAGCCGTGATCTGATTCTGGAGCGGGTGTGGGGGTGGGATTATGATGGGGGGAGCCGCACAGTCGATGTGCATGTGCGCTGGCTGCGCGAGAAGGTAGAGGAAGACCCTTCGAATCCCACGCGCATTGTAACAGTGCGCGGGATCGGTTATCGGTTTGAGGGGTAGCGGGCATTGCTAGCACGATAAAAACCACGTGAGACAAGATCAAGGATGAATGGTCAGGCAGCCAGGCGCAGAGGAAACCCCTCTGCGTTTTTGTTGCCACAACGGGTACACCATAACATTCGAAGTGTTAACGCTTTGTTAATGTTGAAAGGACGAGGTGTTAAAGGTTACGCGAGTGGTTCGTTAATTTGCAGAGTCTAAAATAGGCAGGTTGTTGGCTCCTCTCTCCTGCTGTTGGGGTACTGAGGTATCCTATCGTAACAGAATCCTATCATAACTGAATTGTGTGGGTATATGCGTGGGGAGACCAAGCAAAGGTAGGGTATCGTGACTCATTCTCACAGGGGTGGAAGACAATGATCGGTCGGTGGCGCTGGCGGCTCGCACATGGAGCGGCATTGGTCATTATTTTGATACTGGCGGGTACTGCGTTCTGGTTATCGTTGCAGATGCGCGGGTCTGAGTATGCTGCCTATGAGCGCAACGTGATGCGTCAGGCGCGGGCGGCTGCGTCTAGTGACCAAGTTGCGCGCAGTTGGCTGGCAGGGCCGCAAGCGCTCCAGCCCCAACTCGTACTGCTCTCCAGCCTGTTGGATGCGCGGGTAACGGCGCTCACGCCGCAGGGCGAATTCATCACACAATCTCATGCGGACGCGAGTGCGGATGGGGTGGGCATGGGCAGTGTAGATTGGCAAAATCTGCCGGAGGTGCGGGCTGCGATCAACCGGCGTGAAGGGACGACTATACGGCAGACAACCGGCGGCGCACAGGGGACCTTTGTGGCGCTCCCTGTGAGTGAAGCGGGTGTGCTGGTTGGCGTTCTCCATTTTGAGTTCTCGCAAGAGCAGCTTCAGGCAGACCTTGCCGAATTCAATCGCGCCCTTGTCTTGGTGGCGCTGGTGGCGACGCTGCTGCTGTTGTTGCTTGCCATTAGCCTGACCGAATATCTCTCCTTTGGGGTGCGGCGGCTGACACAGGTCGTTGAGCGGATTACGGCGGGCGATTTGGATGCGCGTATTCTTTCGTTGCAGCATGGCGAATTGGGTGCGCTGGCGCAGGCCTTTAATCGCATGGCCGCGAAGCTCCAAAGCCAGATGAAAAAGCGCGTGCGCGAGAAGGATCGGCTCAACACGGTCATGCATGTGATGACCGATGGGGTGCTCATCTTGAACCGGAATGGTGTGGTCAAGCTGATTAACCCAGCCGGTGCGCGCATCTTGAATACCACTGTCGAGAAAGCCATGAATCGATCCTTTGTGCAAGCGGTGCGCGACCATCGTATTGCCGAGGTGTGGAAGCGCTGCGTGGCAAGCGGCGAGGAGGAGGTCGCGGCGATTGAGTTGGGCGTGACCCAGTTTATGCGCGTCGTGGTTACGCCTTTTCTGCGTCGAGCGGGGCGTGGCTATTTGGTGATCATGCAGGATCTGACGCAGGTGCGGCGATTACAGACGGTGCGCCAGGATTTCATCAGCAATATCTCGCATGAGCTGCGTACGCCGCTGGCTTCGCTGCGCGCCCTGACCGAGACGCTGCGCGACAGCGCGTTGGACGATCCGCCCGCGGCGACCCGCTTCTTGGATCGCATGGAGATCGAGGTCGATTCGTTGACCCAGATGGTGGAAGAACTGCTGGAATTGTCACGCATTGAGTCTGGGCAGGTTCCTCTGCGTTTGAACCCCGTTTTGCCCCATGCTGCCATCGTGCCTGCGGTTGAGCGTTTGCGTACACAGGCGGAACGAGGTCAGCTTTCGCTCGAAATTGACGTGCCGCGCGATCTGCCACTGGTTTTGGTGGATGCAGGGAGAATTCATCAGGTTGTGACCAATATCGTGCATAACGCCATTAAATTCACTCCTGCCCAGGGGGCAATTACTGTGAGCGCCACGACGGACGCGACCCATGTCACCGTGTCCGTGGCAGATACCGGGAGTGGCATTGCGCCGCAAGATATCACGCGTATCTTTGAACGGTTCTACAAGGCGGATCGCTCCCGCGCCGTGGGGGGCACAGGCTTAGGATTGGCGATTGCCAAGCATATTGTCCAGGCGCATGGCGGCAGCATTTGGGCGGTGAGCCAGGAAGGCAAGGGCAGCACCTTCTATTTCAGCCTGCCGCGCGCCGAACCGGAGATTGAAATGGAGGGTTCGACCGAAGAAAGCAGCGACACAAGCGCTTCCCCGGTGGTTCCTCCAACGCTGCCAACTGATGCGAATGATTCCGCATTGAAAGGTTCGGCCACATGGAACCCGACAAGGCATGGGTGATGTATGGATGATATGTGGATAAGGCGTTAATGAACTGTTTACGATCGCTTAACTCATCGTTGACCTATAGAGATCCTGTTTGTTAATTCGTTCAAGCTAATCTGCTGATGTAGGTTGAAGCCGAAAACCAGATTGAACGCTGGATGGCTGCTGAAGATTATGCAAAGAATTCGAAATCAAAAGGTCGATTGAAGAGTTGAGGAGATCAAAGATGCAACGAGTGATAGGTATTCTGCTTTTGTCCCTGGTCCTGGTGTTGGCCGCTTGTAGCCAAAGTGCCGCGCCCGCTGCCGAGGCCCCTGCCGCCGAAGCGCAGGCCACAGAAGCTCCTGCCGGGGAAGCGCCTGCTGTGGAAGAAGCCCCAGTGGCAGAGGGTGGCGAGGTCGTTCTGCCGGAAGTGAATCCGCTAGAAGTGACCGGCGACATCATCAGCGCGGGCAGCTCGACCGTCTATCCCTTGAGCGAGGCGATGGCCGAGCGCTTTACCGATGAGGGATACAGCGGCAACATCACCATTGACAGCGTGGGGACAGGTGGCGGTTTCGAGCGTTTCTGTGTGGCAGGTGAGAGCGATATTGCCAATGCGAGCCGTCCCATCAATGAGAAAGAGACCGCAAACTGCGCCGCCATCAACCGCACACCGATTGAGTTCCGCGTGGGCACTGATGCGCTGGCTGTTGTGATCAACCCCGCCAACGAGTTCTTAACCGATGTCACCCTAGAGCAACTAGCGATGATTTTCTCGGCTGATGCGACCAACTGGAGTGATGTGGACCCAAGCTGGCCCGCCGAGCCAATCCTGCGCTTTAGCCCAGGCACAGACAGCGGCACCTTCGACTACTTTGTCGAGGCCGTTATGGACGAGAGTTTTGGTGATGAGGGTGAAGCCAAGCTGTTGGATGCCGCCAACCTCCAGTTGAGTGAGGATGACAATGTCCTGGTGCAGGGTGTGGAAGGTGATGTCAATGCCATCGGCTACTTTGGCTATGCCTACTATGAGGAAAATGCCGATCGCTTAACGATCTTGAACATTAATGGCGTAGAAGCAGGTGCCGAAAACGTGGACAACGGCACCTATCCGCTGGCCCGCCCGCTCTTCATTTACTCCGATGCAACAGTGTTGAAGGAAAAGCCCCAGGTGGCGGCTTTCGTCAACTTCTATCTCTCCTTCGTGAATGAGGAAGTGGTTGATGCCGGTTACTTCCCGGCGAGCGCCGACGCGCTGAATGGTGCCAAGCAAAGCTTGTTGGACGCTGTGGCTCAATAAGTAGACTTCTTCTACTGGAGAGTCACCCGTCCGCGTTAGCAGGATGGCAATGGGGAGTGGGTCTATATTTCCACTCCCCATTGTCCTGTTTCATGCGCGGATGGGTTGAGGTGTGCTTGAGAGACGGTTGAGGAGTCGCGGAGGAGAATGGGTATGCGGAGCGAACTACCCACCACAACGTTGCAGTCATCATCCAGATCATCGTTGC
Source organism: Caldilineaceae bacterium (assembly GCA_020846635.1). Classification (GTDB taxonomy): domain Bacteria; phylum Chloroflexota; class Anaerolineae; order Caldilineales; family Caldilineaceae; genus QEUY01. Next base: position 157,888 of record JADLDO010000027.1, on the reverse strand, counting down.
TACAAACGCCCAGGGGGGCGGTTCCGCGTGCGCTTGACCTGCGTAAACGCAGACGCACCGGCGAATCTGTAATCCAGACGTTTCTTGCGCTTTGTGGCCTGATCTCGGTGCTGACAACGGTTGGGATTGTCTATGTGTTAGGGCAAGAGGCTTTGCTCTTTTTTCGCCTTCCAGAAGTTACGGTAGTGGATTTTATCAGCAAGGTGAAGTGGCAACCGGCGATTGGCGAGTTTGGCATCTGGCCTTTGGTCTTTGCCACGTTGATGACCAGTTTGATCGCGATGTTGGTGGCGCTGCCGATTGGGCTGATGATTGCCATCTATTTGAGTGAATATGCGTCCCCGCGGGCGCGCAGCACACTCAAGCCGGTGTTGGAGGTGTTGGCGGGTGTGCCGACGGTTGTCTATGGCTACTTTGCCTTGACCTTTATGACACCGCTGCTGCGCTCGATCTTTGGGCAAAATACGATTGAGATTTACAACACAGCCTCAGCAGGGTTGGTCATTGGTATTCTGATTTTGCCGTTGGTGACTTCGATGGCTGAGGATGCGCTGCGCGCAGTGCCGAGGTCGCTGCGTGAGGCAGCCTATGGGTTGGGCGCAACTAAGTTGGAGACGGCAGTCACGATTGTTGTGCCGGGCGCGCTCTCTGGGATTGCAGCCGCCTTTATTGTCGCCATTTCGCGTGCCGTGGGTGAGACGATGGTCGTGGCGTTGGCGGCAGGCGCGGGGCCGCGTAATTTCAATAGCTGGGACGAGGCGCTCGACGGGTTAGCCATCCTCAACCCATTTCGAGCGGCGGAGACGATGACCGGCCACATTGTTCGCATTAGCGGTGGCGACCTCAGCTATGACTCAGTGGACTATGCAAGCCTCTTTGCCATCGGGCTTGTCCTCTTTTTGATGACCCTGTCACTTAATATTTTGAGCCGGTGGCTGGTGAACCGCTTCCGTGAGGAGTATGACTGATGGCGCTTCCGAATTCAACAGGGAATGGAGCGGACTATCCAGAGGGCGCAGCCGGGCACCAGCAGGTGGTTGCTCGCCAACGTACGGGCGCATTTTGGGCCGTCATCTTTATGGCCTCGACCCTGATCGGCATCATTGCTTTGGTTGCGCTGCTTTATAACGTGATCAACAGCGCGTTTGGCTTTGTCATGATCCAAAATGAGATTGATCCAGAGGTCATTGTCCAATCGGCGCAAGAAGAGTTACTGCTGAATACTCCAAATTTGACGACGAGTGAAGATGCTGAAAGTTTGGCTGCCAGTGTTGCAGCTGATCCCAATGCCATCGGCTTCTTATGGTATGCCTATGCACAAAGGCACAGCGACACGCTGCGCGCTGTGGCTGTGGAGGGGGTGGAGCCTGGCGCCGCCAGCGTAGAGAGCGGCGAGTATCCGCTGGCACGTCCCCTCTTTTTGTATAGCGCGGCATCTGTTCTGCAAGAGAATCCACAGGCAGCGAGTTTTCTGCGCTATTACATTGAGCATGTCAACGATGTACTTGAAGAGGAGGGATATTTCCCCGCGGCGAGCGCAGCGCTTGAGGCGAATTTGACAGCGTTGAAAGGTGCTGTGGGCCAAGAGCCGGAAAGTGCGGTGGGTGATGTTGCCCCAGGTGACATTATGGTGGCAGGTAGTTCGACGCTCTACCCACTGACAGAGCGTATGGCGAATGAGTTTATCGCCAGTGGTTTTGCGGGGGAAGTCGATGTCGAATCGACCAGCACGCAAGTGGGGCTGGCGGAGTTTTGCAGCCGGGGGAATGTGGAGATTGTCAACGCCAGCCGGGCGATCAGCCGCGCTGAAACCGAGGCCTGTCGTAAGTCGCGCCGCACGCCACTCGAATTTCGTGTGGGCAACGATGCTTTGGCGATTGTCGTCAGCCAGGAAAACAGTTTCTTGCAGAATGTCACGCAGGAGCAATTGGCGCAGCTCTTTACGACGGCAGAACAATGGTCGGACGTGGACCCAAGTTGGCCGAGTGAAGCCATTGTGCGCTATACACCCGGTGCAACAAGTGGAACTTTGAATTTCTTTGTAGAAACTGTGCTGCCGGCGGAGCTCTACGATTTGTCCAAAGAGACATTGACCGGCATTTTGCAGGATCATGTCTCGGCGGGTCTGATGCGACGGCTTGAGCATGACCAACCCTTTGCAGAGCGATCGCAAGCGAACGTTTATGAGTTGGTGGTGGAACGAGTTGTTGAAGCAAAGATCGCCAAATCGTGGTCTCTTTCAGATTCGCTCTTGCGGCGTAGTGAGATTGAAAGCGAAGTTGCGGCTGTGCCGAATGCGGAACTGACGTTTCGTAGTTGGTTGACGGGTGACTTTATCACATCTCCGCAATCCTCACAGCCGGAATTTGCCGGGGTGCGTACCGCCATTTTTGGTTCGCTTTGGGTGATTCTCATTACCATTCTCTTTTCACTGCCGATCGGCGTGGGGGCGGCGGTTTATTTGGAAGAATATGCCGAGGACAATCGTTTCAACCGGCTGGTTGAAACCAACATCAACAATCTGGCGGGCGTACCTTCGATCATCTATGGCATGTTGGGGTTGGCGATCTTTGTGCGCGCGCTGGAGCCATTGACTAGCGGCAGCCTCTTTGGCGTTGGGGATCCAACGACCGCCAATGGGCGCACGATTCTGGCAGCGGGTCTGACACTCGGTTTGCTCATCCTGCCTTTGCTCATCATCAACGCGCGCGAGGCCATTCGTGCTGTGCCCGCCTCGCTGCGTCAGGCAAGCTATGGGCTGGGCGCGACCAAGTGGCAAACTGTGTGGAACCATGTCTTGCCGGGGGCGCTGCCTGGGATTCTGACAGGCACGATCTTGGCTATCTCGCGGGCGATTGGTGAGACTGCGCCGCTGGTCGTGATTGGGGCATCCACCTTTATTGTCGTAGACCCGGATGGGCCATTTTCCAAGTTTACGACGCTGCCGATCCAAATTTATCAGTGGACATCGCGCCCGCAAGCCGAGTTCCGTAACCTGGCGGCGGCTGCCATCTTGGTGCTGCTGATCATGCTGCTCTCGCTGAATGCGACAGCCGTCATACTGCGTAATCGCTTTAGTCGACAGGGATCATAGAAGATGCTGAAAGTTGATAGGAAGTCTACAGAAGTAGGGCAAACATCCAATAATGGGGATGCACCAATGCTGCCATCATTAGTGATGCCAAATCGGGAAGGGGAACGTGGAGCAGAGTTGCTTGCTGATGCTGAAGCCGAGTATGCCATTGCCACACGGGATCTAAACATCTTCTATGGAGATTTTCACGCCGTACGGGATGTGAACTTGTCGATTGAGCGGAACAAGATTACGGCGATGATCGGCCCCTCGGGATGCGGCAAGAGTACCGTGTTGCGCTGTTTCAACCGGATGAACGACCTGATTCCCAGTGCCCGTGTTGAAGGGCAGGTTCTTTTTAACGGTCAAAATATCTATACCGACATGGTGGACCCGGTGCAAGTGCGCCGCCATATTGGGATGGTCTTTCAGAAACCCAATCCCTTTCCCAAGAGCATCTATGATAATATTGCCTGGGGCGCAAAGATCAATGGTTTCCGTGGTAACATGGATGAACTGGTCGAAGATGCGCTGCGCGGTGCGGCCTTGTGGGATGAGGTGAAGGACAAACTGCATCAGAGCGCACTGGGTTTGTCGGGCGGCCAGCAGCAGCGGCTCTGTATTGCGCGCACCATTGCCGTAAAGCCGGATACCATTTTGATGGATGAACCTTGCTCGGCGCTTGACCCGATTGCGACCCTCAAGATCGAAGACCTGATGCATGAGTTGGTAGAGAATTATACAATTATTATTGTCACCCATAACATGCAGCAGGCGGCGCGTGTTTCTGACTATACGGCTTTCTTTATGGTCGATGATCACCGCGCAGGCCATTTGATGGAGTATGGCGTGACCAAAGATATTTTCACCAAGCCCAAACACCCACAGACTGAAAGTTATATTACCGGGCGTTTTGGATAATGAACTGGCTGCAAACCTCTGCCGGAAGTGCCTAATAGGAACGGAAGCCGCAAGATGATACGAGTACAATTTAATCGCGAGTTGCAACGTTTACAAGATGAAGTATTGCTGATGGGGAGCATGGTGCGGCAGGCATTGGCAGACTCTGTGGCTGCGCTGGTTGCACGCGATCTGGAGGCGGCAAAAGGCATTATTGCCGGTGATCGAGAAATCAACCGTCGCCGCTATGCAATTGAGGACGATTGTTTGAGTTTGATTGCTATGCAGCAGCCGCTTGCCGGTGATCTGCGGCTGCTGGCCGCGATTTTGGAGATTTCCGGCGAGTTGGAACGCATCGGTGACTATGCCAAAGGCATCAGCAAGATCAATTTGATGATGGGCTCCGAGCCCTTTGTCAAGCCGTTGATCGATATTCCGCGCATGTGTGATCAGGTGTTGGATGTGTTGGGACGCTCCTTGGACGCGTTTGTCAACCAGGATGTTCAGGCGGCTCGCGCCATTCCACAAGAAGATGACATACTCGATGAACTCTACAATAATGTGAATCGCCATTTGATCGACCTGATTCTCAAAAATCCAACCATCATCGACCATGCCAACTATCTTTCCTGGGTGGCGCATAATTTGGAGCGCGCCGGCGACCGTGTGACGAATATCTGTGAACGGGTCGTCTATACTGTTACGGGCGAGTTTGTGGAATTCGATAACCAAGAGCCGTACTTGAGTGGCTTGAATTAAGAGATCGCAGGGTGATAGCCGCGCTATCACCTTTCCGACGCTTGATGCATCCAAATGGGAAAACCTTCGCCGGAAGCGGGGAGCCCATTGGGCGCGGGCAGGGAGATGGCAAGGTGGGTGATAACGGCAGATGCAAGGCATCTGCTGTTTTTTATTGGGCTTATATGCCGGAGGCTGGGAAGGCACTGGCAGAGGCTAATGGGCGCATGGCGTCTAGGAGGCGAGCGTTGGCTTCTGGGCGTTGGGTGGCAATGCGGATGCAATGAGGCAGGCCGAAAGAGGTGCAGTCGCGCACGACCAGGCGTTGGGCAAGCAGGGCGCGGCGCAGTTCAGAGGCAGAATAGACAGGGACAAGAAAGTAGTTGACCGTAGTGGGGGTGGGCTGATAGCCCTGGTCGCGCAGGGCCGCTTGCAGTGCAGTGGTTTCTTCGCGCAAGGCGGCCAGTGTTTGGCGTCGCCATGCCAAGCCGTCGCGCAGCGAGGCGGCTCCAGCGATTTGGGCGAGAAGATTGACATTCCACGGGGGTTGGGTGGTTTGTAGTGGCCCGACTAAGGTTGGGGAACCCAGCAGATAGCCTAGCCGCAGACCTCCAAGCGCGAAATCTTTGGTCATGGAGCGCAAGACCAACCAATTGCCACGTCTGATCCAATCCGCAGTGGTGGCAGGTGTTTGCATGAATTCGCCATAGGCTTCGTCAGCGATCCAGAGTGCATGGGGCGCGCCTGCGTAAAGTGTCTCCAGGTCGTTGGGTGCAAGATAGTGACCTGTGGGATTGTTGGGGTTGCAGACAAAGACGACATCGGGACTGCTCTTTTGCAGCGACCTTGCCACCTCTTCCATGCTGGTGGCTCCCGGTGCGTAGCCTGTTGCGGTGGCGACCCAGCCGGGGTGGCAAAGGTCAATGATCTCAGCTTGCATAGTCCGGGCAACGTTGTGATACTCGCCAAAGGTAGGGCCGAGGATGGCAACGCGGCGCTTCTGCAAATGGAGCAGCCCGATGAGCCAGAGAATGTCAGCAGTGCCGTTGCCCACTAAGATGGAGTCAGCGGAGAGGTCATGGTGTGCTGCCAGCAGGTCGCGCAATTCGAGGCTCAAGCGGTCAGGATATTGCGCCACAGTCTCATGGGTGATGGCTTCGCGCAGGGCGGTTAAGGTTGTGGGGGGCGGGCCATAGGGGTTGACATTCGACGAGAAGATCGTCAGATCTTCGGGACGCAAGCTGAGGGATCGTAATTCAGCGTAATCGAGCGTGCCATGTGGCACGAGGGTCGCTTGAGTCATCGACAGATGTGGCCTTTCGTGCATGGATGCCCCTGGCAGAACTTGATCGACCTACAACTCAATTATAACGTGTACGCGTTCGGAAAATGGAGGGAAGTCATACAAACGGGGAGGTGCTGTGCTGGGTGGTCTGAGCTATACGAGCGGCTTGACGAATTCAATGCTGCGAGTTCCACTCATGATACCACCGACCAGAACACTCAATGAAACGCTTCGTACGGACACCATCGATGGTGTTCGTACGAAGCGCGATCTCTCGCCGTTACATTCTTGGCTAGCAGGCTCTTAAAATGGCGCGAAGTAGTGAATCACCATCAAGACGACCATCGTAAGGCCGAGAAAGACGGAATACTGTAGGACATTGCACAAGAAGGCAACACCCATCATGCCAAAGGGGACGGGCATGGGTTCCTCTGTTTCGTCCTTGTTGTCTTTATTTTCTTTGTCGTCTTTCACAGGCTTTAGCGGTTGTGCTTCTTCCATCGTCGCAAACCTCCTTACTATCGAATTAAGTTGGGTCTGTCGAAGTCGTAGCGGCAGACTCTATATCTTCGGCATTTTTGGCGTGAGCCGGATCGGTCTATAAGATTTCACTGCCTGCTTCTTCCGGCAGAACAGCAGACGCGGTCTTGAGCGCGGCCAGCATCTCTAGCTTTGGCTTGAGATAGAGATGGACGGCTACGACCATCGGAATGAAGCAGATCAGGTTGTAGGCAAAATGAAGTTCGGCGCGCGGGAACCAAAGCTGCAAGACGCTGATCTGATGCGGCGCGCCAAAGAGGTAATATCCGGTCAGGTATTGACCCATCAGGAGTACATGCTCGATGTAATGCCAGGTTTGACCGACCAATGCAATTTGCCACCATGTGAGGGCGCGGCCCTTGAAGCCTGGATAGAAGAGGAGAATACCTGCCCATTGGATGAAGTCATAGACAAAGTGCAAGGTTTCCGACTCGACCAAAGACGGATAAAAGACACCCAAAATTCCACCTGCGTTCTCTGGCGCCCAACCCAGGCCATAGATTTGGTAGATTTGCAGAACGTGTTCCAGCCAGTGGGCGACAATCACGAGCATGTAGGCCCATAGGGCGGGCGCGTGATAGCGCCCATTGAGTTGATCCAGGAAGCGGCTGGCGCGCTCGCGATAGACTGCCAGGTCTTCACCATTCATAAAAGAAACTCCTCCTCTAACATAATTATTCATTCCCAACCTACGAATATGCAGGTGTTGTAACTTGCTCAGACGCGCGGGCGCGCTGCGTAGCCAGAAGGCGCGCGTCTGGATCAACAGCCAAACGCCTGTTGCTGCTGTCATAAACGCAAGCGCCAAGATCGCTGCCTTGACTGCCCAGCCCATTGTCACCACGTCTACCTCGGCACTGGTCGTGCCGGACGTGCCATTGCTATCGCTGACGGCTACCTGCAACCGGTATTTGCCGGGTGTCTCCAGCCGGAAGGTTGCGCCGCGTGCGTGGGGGTATTCCAGGTCGGGCAAGCCCGCCAGCGCTTGAAGCTCTGGTAGTTCGCTCTCAAGGGGAATAAAGGCTACCTGCACGAATGTTGCTAGAGCAGGTTTGCCGGCAGCATCAAAGACGGCGGTATCAATATGAACGTCGCCTGTGCGCAGCATACCGGGGGCCACCCAAACATGAACATCGTAGGGGCCAATCTGTGCGCCGCGGATCTGGTAATAGCCAATGCCGTGGGCAAGCGCAGTGCTGCTCGCCAGGGTAAGCGCCAGACAGAGGAGCAGCAGCGGCAGCATGATGCGCGCCATGCGCGTCTGGTTGGGTCGCCGAACTCTGATACTTGGATAGAACAACTTCGCCTTCATATCATCCTTTCGATCTGCAAGGACCGGTTGACAAGCAGAAACAGACTGTCATACAAGCATGTCCGGCTTGGGGTAGATGGGAGAAGATGAGATGAGCAGTGAAGTGCGGTATAGCGCCGGCTGACCTGCGTCTGAACGAGATTGCCGCTTAGCTATGTGGCTACACAATGAGCAAGCTCTATCCAGGCGTGGCTTAAGGCCGATGCGGACGGAGCAGCAAAGAGTAATACAGGGCTGGAGAAGATGAGGGTGCAGAGACGGATGGGACGTGTAAAGCAGCGAGTGCCCAGGGATAACGGGCGTAATGAAATATACCTTATGTTCAGGGAACTCTTTTTCCTAATCTTGTAATCACATTATTGTTGAATATGAATTGCAAAATGATATAAAATTTGTCTTTGTTGACATATTATTACAAGCTTTGCAACTTGTCAATAGGCAAGTTGCAAATTGACTCTATTGTCCATAGACGCACAATTCAGCAAAGTGTGACGATTACATAGGAAATCAATAACTGTTTACAAAAGCGTAACCCCTTGTTGACAATGCAATAACACGCGCAGGGCAAAATGATGGCGTAAAGGGGAAACGGCGACCTGAGCACGCCAACGCGCATCCGATGCCTATTTGAGAAGATTGTGGGCAGAAGGAAAGAAGCAGTTGCTTGGAAGGTACACAAAACAGGGGGCTGTGCCGCATGAGAAGATTGTGGCGCAGCCCCTGTTTGCGTTACACAGTTGTAGGCGGGCGGCGCGTCTCCCAGCCTTCTTCAAAGAGTCGCAAGAAATAGACTTCGTTATAGGGATGCTTGACCGCTTCTTCTTCGTTTAGCTCAACGCCCCATCCGGGCGTATCGGGCACAGTGAGATAGCCATTTTCGACACGCGGCACGCCTTGCAGAAGATCCCACGTCCACGGCTCCATCGAATCATCAAAGTTTTCATGGATCAGGAAGTTTGGAATGGACGCGTGGAGATGGGCATTCATGGCGGTGCAGAAGGGGCTTTGTGCTTGGTGGCAGGCGACGAGGCCGGTGTAGGCGAGGGCGATGGCACAGGCTTGGCGGGCGCGAGCGGGGCCGAGTTTCTGCGGTTCGGGCTGCACGATGTCGATCACGCGGTAGGCCAGAAGATCGGCAAAGCTGCGGAGTTCGCTAAAGCCTTCGCCCAGGACCACGGGAATCTTGATATTGCGCGCCACTTCTACATGCCCCGCCAGGTCATAGGTGCGTACGGGCGTTTCCAGCCACATGGGGTCAAATTCCTCCAGGCGGCGTCCCAGACGAATCGCATTGGTGACGGTAAAACGGTCGTGGGCTTCGATCAGGAGATCGACCTTTGGCCCTACGGCTGCACGCACGGCAGCCACAATCTCAACGGTTAGATCTTCGCTCTCACGACTGATCTGTTGGTAGGCACCGCCAAAGGGATCGAACTTGAGCGCCGTATAGCCCTTTGCCGCCATCTCTGCGGCGCGTTCGGCAAAGAGTTCCGGCTTGCGCTCTGACTTATACCAGCCGTTGCCATAGACGCGCAGGTGATCGCGGTGTTTGCCGCCCCAAAGCTGCCAAACTGGTACACCAAGACTTTTGCCCAAAATGTCCCAGCAAGCCTGTTCGATGGCGCTCATGCCGAGGGTAACGCCATAGAAGCGGGCCTTGTGCATCTTATACCAGATGCGTTCAGGGTGGCGCGGGTCTTCGCCGATGACATGGCGGCGTAGTTCCTCGACATCGCCAAGATTTGATTTGGTAGCGAGGCCCCCGGTGGCTTCGCCCAAGCCGATGATGCCCTCATCGGTATAGAGCTTGATAAAAAGCCAATTCTTCCAGGGATTGCCGACCACAAAGGTCTTGAGATCGGTGATACGCATAGCTCCTCCGTCGGGACGCTGGTGAAGGTGAGTTGTGGATTGGTAGTGGGGAGATTATGCCACAAGGAGAGTAGAGGAAGGAATGGCGGGCTGCGTAGGAGATGCGAAATGGTCGAAAACACTCCCGGAAGCTTCCGAGCTTCCGGGAGTGTGTATGGCGAAACGCACAAAGAAATGCTGAATATCAAGACATATAACAATGAATTTGTCTAAATCGAAGAATTGGGTATTGACAAACGGCGAAAATACGCTACACTATGTAAACGTAAGCATGATGCGTCGCACAACACACTGGATAATCACCCTTGATTGTTGATCTGTCACTAGCTGCCACGATTGGGCGGCTCCAACGAAAGGAGGCTAGTCGAAGATGGTCGATCTGCGAGCAGGAAGAAGTGAGAAGGGAGGCGCGCCGAGCTGAGAGACTAGACCCAGTGCCTCCGTTCCTGTCCGACTGAACAAGCCTGGCGGCAGAATCATGGAACAGGATGTGGGCCTGACATGGTGAACAGAGTGACATGAGATGATGTACCAGATTGTTTTCCGGTTCAGAGTACTTTTGCTAGTGAATTTTTTGCGATGGGTTGGGCTGGACGGATCTGAATTCATGTACTTACGGTAACAGATGCGTGTAAGGAGGGATTGTTTCTCAAGGTTGGAATATCATTCCCAATGCGGGATGGTCTAGAGTCCGAATCACTGGATGGCTGGGCAATCGGAGTGCGAATGGCCTTGCGACTTTGCTGCCGATGCCTTCCAGATGTAAGAGAGAAGGAGAGATTCGTCTCCGCACAACTGCTGATTCGCTAATTCACTAAGGCGGAGAAGCCAGGCTTGATGCCTCACCCGGCCCCATTTTTCGTGCATGGGGTTGGGCAATGGGGCAGCGAGCCTGGCTTCTCCCAGTTTTAGACTCGCTGCTTTTGGCCGCGAGCGTGGCGTAACCAGCGTACCTTGCCGACATTGCCGACCTACTGATGAATGAATCGCAGGGGCGCATGTTAGGACAAGGGGAGACCCGGCGTGCAGAATCCGTACGTGGTGGGGCGGTGGGTGCGAGGTGATGAGCACTACGACCGCCAGAGCCTAATCGAACATCTGCTCCAGGCCCACGATACTGCCATTTGGGTGGTGGGAACGCGACGTATGGGCAAGACGTCGCTGTTGCGCCAGATTGAGCATGTTACGGCGCAGCCGGAGTCATCCTATGTGCCGCTTTTTTGGGATTTGCAGGGACATGCCACGGCAGAACAGTTGACCGAGGAACTCTGCTGGGCCATCGAAGAAGCTGCGGATCGCTTTGCGGGCTGTGAGTTCGATTGGGAGCAACTGCGCCAGTGGGAAGCGGCGACGATTTTGCGCCGTCTGTGCCGCCTGTTGCAGCAGCAGCAGCGCACTCTTTTGCTGCTGGTGGATGAGGCCGAAGTCTTGATTGAGATCGGCCAGACCAACCCAAGCTGGCTTGCGCGGCTGCGTAAAACGCTGCAAGAGGGGCAGCTCCGCACCATTATTGTCTCCACCCGTTCATTATCACAACTGACAGACCAAAGCGTTAGCTGGATGACCAGCCCGTTTCTCTTTGGCTTTCACATGGTGATCCTGTGGCCCTTGCGCAGCGCAGGAGCCGCGGCATTGATCCGCCAACTGCAAAACGAGTGGCAGGTGGAGGTTGATGACGCGCTCGTCGAGCAGATTCTTCACCACACCAATCGTCACCCCTATTTGATTCAACATCTCTGTGACCGGCTCTTTATGCAAGACGAGACAGGTCGGCGCTATTTGCGCGCCATTCAGGATGACGACTTGGATGTGACCCACATGCTGGCGGGCTACTTTCGACTGGACTTTCAGCGGTTGAGCGAGGTTGAGCGCGCACTGTTGTTGATGGTGGCAAAGCAGGGGCGTGTGACCCAGGCGCAATTGGCAGAGCAGATCGATGCCGGGCAGGCGGCGCGCTTGCCTTTGCTGCTGCAATCTCTCAACGAGCTAGGCCATTTGCGGCGCGATGGCGACGAATGGACGGTAGGCAGTGAATTTCTGCGCCGTTGGCTGCTGATTTACCAAAGCACCCTTCTTTCCACCAACGAGCTAGAGAGTGTGGGCGTGGCGCGGCTGGATGAATCCAATATTGAGGAAATGGCCCAGCGTTTGGGTGTGGCATCCGAGCGGATCAACGCATTGGCGGCGCTGCCTGTCCGCAGCACCAGCGAGTTCTTTCATTTGATCCGCAGCTTCTTCATCGACATCCGTCACTTGGTCGAGCAGGATGAGGGCTACCGTCTATTGGTGACACAAGGGCCCGATGGGCAGCCCCAATTGCGCAGCGAGGAGGAGATTCAGATCGCGCTCAAACATTGGCTGCGCCCGATGTGCCGCGCCGCCAACATTGACCTGGATCGCGAGCCGCAGACGGGGCGTGGTTTCTTGGACTTCAAATTATCCATCGGCCATGATTTTCGCTGTCTGGTGGAGGTCAAACTCTTTTCCAGCGCCAAATTGCAGGATGGTTTGGGGATTCAACTGCCCATCTATCTGTTATCGGACCGCTGTGTCTATGGCATTTATGTGCCGATCTTTTTGGAGACAAACCATTATGAAATCCAGATGCGTGAATTGCACGCACTGGCAACCGCCCGCGCCCACACGCATGGCGTGGTGATCGACGTGATCGACATGCGCGCATGGAAGCCACGCTCTGCCTCGAAGGCTGACCTGGCCGATGACCCTGCACGCTATCAAATAACGCCGCTGATCAACCCTTCGGCGCTGGATGTGCGGCGACAATTACCCTTTTTACCCAACTCAAGCCGGGACGAACCGGCTTAGAATTGCGGACTCTGTGTTAACGAAGTCGAAGTATTTAAGTGGATTGCAATGTGTGAAGCGGCTGTGGATCGAGGAACGTGCGCCGGAGAAGTTAGGCGCGGCATCTTCTACTCAATCGCAACTTTTTTTGCAAGGGAGCGAAGTGGGCCGCTTGGCGCGCACTCGTTTTCCCACTGGCAAGCTCATCGTTGGCTTGGGCAAAGCGGCGCTAACCGCCACGCAAGCGGCGCTGGCTGCGGGCGAGACATGCCTTTTTGAGGCGGCTTTTGTGCATGATGATCTCTTTGTGCGCTGTGATATTTTGTGGCGCAGACCGGATGGCGCGTGGACGTTGGTCGAGGTGAAGTCCACGACCGGGGTGAAGGCCCACCACTTGCATGACCTTGCGGTGCAGCAGTGGGTGTTGGCGGGGCAAGGGATCGAGGTTGCCGCGGTACAGGTGATGCATGTGAACAACAGCACCTGTGTCTATCCCCACCTGGAATCGCTTTTTGTCACAATGGATGTGACAAAGGGGGTTGCGCGGCTGTTGCGGCGCGTGCCTAAGATTGCGCGTGGCTTGCGTCGCCAAGTGGCCCAATCTACCATGCCCGATGTAGAGATTGGCACCCATTGTTTCACGCCTTTTCCCTGCCCGGCGCGCCGCTACTGCTGGCAGCATGTGCCACCTCATTCGATCTTCACCATCCCGCGTATCAGCCCGCGCAATCTGACGGCGCTGCTCCAACTTGGTATTTTGCGCGTGCAGGAGATTCCCGCGGATTTCTCGTTGTCAGCGCCGCAATGGGCCTATATTGGCCGCGTGATAAGCGGGCGGGCGGAGATTGCCCATGATCGCATCCGTGAGCGGCTCTCTGCGCTGCACTATCCGATCTACTTCTTGGATTTTGAGACTTATGCCTATGCGGTTCCCCGCTTTCAAGGGATGCGCCCCTACCAGCAATTGCCCTTTCAATACAGCCTGCATGTGCTTGAGGCAGATGGGACGCTGCGTCATGTGGAGTATCTGCACATGACACCAAATGATCCGCGCGCGGCTCTGGCGCTGCGGTTGGCACAGGATATTGGCCCGGTAGGGTCGGTGGTGGTCTATAACGCGCGCTTTGAGCGGGGTGTGCTGCATGAGTTGGCGCGGCTGCTGCCGAGGGAGGAAGCTGCGCTGCGTGGGATGATCGGGCGCTTGTGGGATCAGTTGGATGTTTTTCGTAACGATTATTTGGACCCGGCCTTTGAAGGTTCTAACTCGATCAAGCGGGTGCTGCCTGTGCTTGCGCCCGAACTCAGCTATGACGACCTGGCGGTGCAGCGGGGCGACCAGGCACAAGCGGTCTGGCGCGCGCTTTTGCAGACGAAGGATCGCGCGCGGCGTGAGGAACTGGCGGCGAACCTGCGTGCCTACTGTCACCGTGACACGCTGGCAATGGTGGCGATCCATCAGGCGTTGGGGCGATTGCTTGGGGGTGATGAGTCAGATAGTCGTGTCATGCCGTAGGCATCTCTCGGCCACCGCCAACCCCGAGAGATGCCTACGGCATGACAGGGTGTGACTTTCTCTTGCGTGGCAACTTGAGTCAAGCATGGAGTATAAGGAAGGTTTATGCGAGTTCGTGAGGTGCGGATTTCGGGCTTTCGGGCAGTGCCGGTTTGCGCGCATGTGGAGGTGGTTGGTGGTGGACGCGGGCGCACTGTTCGCATCCAGTGGGCCACCACTGCGCTGCGTGTGCGATTGCCTACGCGCGCGAGTGCGCGGCGACCGATGCTGAGTGCCATCATGGGGGCCAATAGCGCGGGGAAATCGACGCTGCTGCTGGCGCTGCATACCTTCTTTGGCGCGGCGGTGAAGCTGGATGCAGCGCTCTTTCACGGTGGCGAATGTGACGATCCGATAGTGATTGAGGTGACGTTGGTGGGCGAGATCGAGCAGCCAACAGCGTGGCACACTACTCACTGCGTGCCGACCAAGACAGGGTGGTCATTGACTGTGGCGAGTGTTTGGAGCGCGGAGCAGCGCTTTCGCCTGATGCGGGGGCAGGATGGTCTGTATCAGCGTCTCACACCGCGTGACCGCGCCGAAGTTGAAAAACTGCTGCCGGAATGGCGCGTGATCTGGGCGGATCGGGGGCTCAACCAGGACGCAAGTTTAGAGCGCAAGGGGCTGTTGAGCGACCTGATCGACGCGCTTCTTTCGCAAACAAGTGGAGGCAACAACGTGCTTGCGCGCATGGCGGCGTTGATGCAAGAGTTGCAGGAAGTGGTGGCGCGGCCCGCTGACAGCGAGACGACTCACACGGGCTGGGAACCGGTTGTGGCGCTTGAGAAACGGCTGGCGCAGGGTCTGGCTGCGATCACGCCCCAACCCAAACAAGTGCGTCTGCAACTGGCAGCCGGGTTGCCAACGCTACGCGCCATCTTTGCCCAGAGTATCTTGAGCATTGATGACGGGGTGGAACTGGAGTTGGATCAACATGGCCTGGGGATGCAGCGATCGCTGGTAGTTTCGATCTTGCGGACCTGGTGTGACTACGTACGCAACGACCGGCGCGACTATCTCTTTGCTATTGAGGAACCAGAGATCTACTTGCATCCCCACGCCAACCGCGTCTTGCTCAACCTGCTTGAAGAGATTGCGGGGCATGACCAGGTGCTTTTTACGACCCACGCCAGCGAATTTGTCAACCGCACGCCACTGACCAATATTATCACCCTCTACCGCGATGCGTTGGGCTCCCGCGCCGTACAGCCGAAGCTGGGCCAACTTGCGCCCGATACGCTGGTGAAGGTGCAGCGTTATTTGCAGGAAGATCGGAGCGATATGCTCTTTGGCCGCGCTGTGATCTTGGTGGAAGGGCAGGCCGAGTACTATGCGCTTCCCGCGTTTGCTCGCACATTGGGCCTGGATTTGGATCGGGCCGGTGTGTCGGTGGTCTTTGTCAACGGCATCGGCAATTTTCCCACCTATCACCAGATTTTGGCCGCGTTTCAGATTCCGCATGTGATCTTAATGGATGGCGATGGGCAGCAAGCCGCACGCCAGCGCAGCCATGCCGGGATGGCAGATGCGCTCTTTGTGCTGCCACAGGATTTCGAGCATCTGTTGGTGGGTGCATTGACGCCTGCGCGCTGGCTGGCGGTGATCAATGAGTGTTTGGCGCGCCGAGGAAAACCATTGCGCGGCCAAGTGGATGATCCGCGCCGCCGCGTTCAAGAGCTGGTGGGGGCGGGCAAACCGTTGGTAGGGCGCGTGGCGGGTGAGCTTTTGCGCTATGCCGAGATCGCAGAGATGAAGGCCGTGGTGGGTACGCTGCAAGCGGCACTGATGTTGTCTCAAGCAGGAGGACGGTAGGGGAGGGATGAAGGGGAGGTTCTATTGATCAGGGCTTTGAGCGAGTGTTTACAGCTCGTTGACAAAAAGGCCCTGCTCTGTTAACTTCACCCTATTACCCTTTTGCGACAAGGAGAATACTGATGGCGCGGGCAGTGTCGGGGCAGCCTTCCAGGGGCGAACGTAGGAGCGCGTTGGAAGATCCGGAGAAGGTTTCTGCTTTGAGAAGTTCCCGCCATATAAGACCGTGGTGGAGCCACTGGCATCGACACAGCCGCAGGACTCTGCCCATGTCCAAACGATTTTGGAGACGGAAGCCGCACTCGTAATAGAAGCATTGCAAGCAGTTGAAGGCTAATAGCCACTGTATTCAATATTTCAAGGAGGGATTTCACGATGATGTACCGCAAGTTGGGGATGGGAATCGCAGTATTGACACTGGCGCTTGGCGTAACCGCCTGTACCGCGGGCCAATCTGTCCAGGTGCCGGATCGTGATGTGTCGATCAACGTGGACACCGCGCTGGAGGCACAGAACATGGCGATGAGTGGTTTGATGATGGGCAACGTGACTCTGGACGAATCGCAATTCAGCAGTCTGCTCACCGAGTTGCTGAAGGCTAACTCCGGCGAAAATAATCCTGTGGAGGATATCACGGCATGGTTTGAGCCCGGCACAATCTACTTGCAAGTAGATGTGAAAGAGGGTGTCCTCCCGGCGGCGATGGGTGATAAGTTGGCTGTGGCGGGGACGGTTGATGTTGTCGATGGTAAGCTCATGGTGGATCTGAGCGAGGCATCAGCGGGCAACTATCTGGTAACAGGCGCATCGCTGGCCCCGATCAATGCCCAAATCAATGCGGCCCTGGCAGGTTTCAACCTGGGTGTACCCGTCCAGGTAGAGACAGGCGAGGGGACGTTGACCCTGTCGATGGCGCAATAGTCCAGCGAAGGTAACAGTCGCCAATAGCAAAGGCCCACCCTGCATACCAGGGTGGGCCTTTGCTATTGGCGCGTTTCGCAGATAAACACGTCTACAGGTGCGCGATGGCGATGCCGAGCCGCTTGCGATTGTCAGGGCTGACGAAGTTGGCAAAGCAAGGGGGAAAGGTTGTGGTCAGTTCAGTAATGCGGGTGTCGATTTCGGCGAGACGTGCCTCAATCGTTTCGTCCAGAGAATCATCGTTTTGCATCTTCTCATTCCAGAGATGCAACCGCTCTTGTTCCACATGGGCATCGTTGAGTTGACCGAGATGTTCGAGCAGCTCCTTAATTTGGGCAATGAGGTCTGCACCAGAGGGGCCGAGAAGATGTTGGCTAAATTCAAGGAGGTAGCGCAGGGATTTGCCTTGAATACGTAGAGCGTGAAATGTCTCCAGAGGGGGGAGAACTGGGCTGGAGAAGGCGACTTCATAGGCGCGTACCGCCTCGAAGCTGTTTACGATGATGCTGGGCAAGGTATGGCGTACCTGCGTAGGGGGATGCTCATGGGCTGTGCCCTGTGCTTTGGCTGTCTCTGCCCCAGGCGTTGCACAGAAGGTATCGAACCGCACAATGAATTTGCGGTATTTGGGACTATCGAGCAAGGCCAATAACGCGGTGTGGGCATGGGCGCGGCGTTTTTTTAACGCTTTGCGGAGCGCCTTCGACCCTTTGTGTTGGTCTTCGGGTTGGCTGTGGCGAAAGTCGCGCAGGTTTGCCAGCGCCACATCCAGATCGCGCACGTCTCCCAGAGCGCGCCCCAGTCGCTTTAGCCCTTTCTGATAGGAGGCAAGCGCGCCCGGCTCAAAGGCATCGCCAAAGAGGCGGATGGCGGCGCGGGCGCGGCGAATAGCCATGCGCATTTCATGGACGAAATCGGCCTCCTCCCCCGCGCGGACACCCTGTTCGTTGAGCATAATTTGCATAAGCTGTTGATGGAGCAGGAGGCGACAGGCATCAGCCAACTCCATTTGGGGAGCCAGCGCGTCCGCGCCGTCATGGATGTGCATGAGCATTGCTTCCATCCCGCGCACTGCTTTGCTGGTGTGGATGGGTGTGAGATCGAATTGATCTTGCACCTGGGCAACAAGGCCGGTGAAAGCCGCGCTGGTCTCCGGTGTCTCATCTGTGTCGGGAGTAGATTCTGGAGCAGGAGCAAGAAGCTCGATCTCTAGCTCATGGAAATGGGCGAGTGGCGTTTCGACCCCTTCTGCTTCTCTGAAGATCCAGACCTCATCTAGACTCCATTCGGCGAATGGCTCATGGGTGGCAGCGGTCAGTAGATGACATTTCTGCCGGTGCTGGCGCAGGCTTACCAGTGGGCGCAGCGCCTTTAGCACGCGGGGGGTGACATCAAGCTGCTTGCGGATCGCCGTGGGCCATGCGCCAACCTCAAAAGGGTCGTCGTTTGCAGAGAGGGGAAAGGCCATCTCTAGCCGGTCCTGAATGGCATCTTTGTCGTTTACTTCAAGGCTCTTGATGCCAATTTCTGCGGCTGTGCCTTCCTGGCGGACGCGCAAACTGAGCCCATGCCGGAGGAGATCATAGGCAGGCGTGTCAAGATACGTATCTATGTGGTCTTTGATCCCGATCGGCTGGAGGGTGTACCCGGTTAGCTCAATCGTTTCGATTTGCAATGTGGGCAGGCGGGCGGGGTCTACTTGAAACTTGGCTTCTTGCTCGCGGGGACCTGTGTCGGTCATAGTGGTGTCCTGTACTCAAGTGATCTGGTATGGCGACCCACACCTTGACGTGCGCTGTCTGGCTCTGTGATTCATATCAGCAGATTACGGTTTGTATCGAGCAGTTGCTGGACCGGCAGGTTGACCTCGAAGCGGGTGCCTTCGTCTACCTTGCTTTCGACACGGATGGCCCCGTGATGGAAGTCGACAATCTCTTTGACAATGGCAAGACCCAGACCTGTGCCGGGAATCTCCGCTGGCTGCCGGTGGTTGCCTCGATAGAATCGTTCGAAGACGTGGGGTAGATCATCAGGGAGGATGCCGATTCCCGTATCTTCTACCGTCAGGATCACCTGCTCCCGACCATTGGGGCAGATGGTTGTGACGTTGATATCTCCATTTGGTGTGTAGCGCAGCGAATTGACGAGCAAGTTGGTAACGAGTTGTGAGAGTTGGTTAATGTCTCCGTGAATGAGAGGAAGGTCCGGGGCGGCTCGGAAGTTGAGATGCAGGCCTGCTGACTCCGCTTGCGGCTGATGGACGGAGACGATGCGGTTGATCACTGCGTTGAGATCGGTCAGCGCAAATTCACGCGGTTGATAGTGGGCGATTTCGAGTCGCGATAGGTTCAGAATATCTTCCACCAGTTGCCCCAACCGTTCGGTGCTGGTCTGGAGCATTGCCTCATAATGGACGCGTTTCTCCGGCTTGCCCCGTTGGAGCAGCGACATATAGAGCTTGAGATTGCTGATCGGTGTGCGTAACTCGTGTGAGACATTCGAGACAAATTTCGACTTGAGCCGGTCCAACTCGCGTAGCTGCTGGTTGGCCTCGGCCAATTCGCGGGTGCGGGACGAGACGCGCATCTCCAGGTCTGCTGCGTATTGCTCAAGTTCTTCAAAGAGAACCACGCGGTGCAGGGTGTTGGCTGCCATGTCAGCGATGGCTTCAAGCAGGCGTACGACATGGTTGGTGATGACATATTCGGATGCGATCCAGATGACGCCGATGCTGCGTTGGGGCAGGATCATGGGCACACCAAGAAAGGCTCGGTTCGCCCCTTGCAAGGCAGAGAAGTTGGGTGGATAGGGATTGGTGAGATCGTTGTAGAGAAAAGATTCCCCGCTGGTCAAAATCTCTGCGGTGAGGTCTTGCTCCTCGCCGATGTGGGTGCCGCTGAGATAGGCATAGTCTCCGACTGCACGTTCGATATAGGTACCACCCGTGACCGGATCAATGGTGGAGATGGCGGCTCCGGCGACATCGAGGAGGCTCTTGATCTGATTGAGGATAATGTCAATAATCTCATCGCGGCTGTTCGCCTTGCGTAAGGCAGACGCGACGCTCAAGATAACCTCGCGCTCGCGTTCGGAGCGGCGTCGTTCGGTCACGTCGCGCAGAATGGCAACAACGCTTGTCACTTCGCCTGATTCTTCTGTGATGGGGAAGATGCTGCCCTCTACTTCACACAGCATACCCTCTACATTTCTTAAGGACGAGACGCCTCTCCAGGGTACATGATCAGAGAGTAGCCGTTGAAAATGCTGCCAAATCCCCTGGTCACTGCCAAAGAGATCATGGAAAGAGTGGCCGCGATTCACATGCGTGATTCCGGTCAGTCGCCCAAAGGCAGCATTGACGAATTGAATCAGGCCGTTGGGGTCGGTCATGATCACGGAGTCGGTCGTCTGTTCCAGGGCAGCAGCTAGGCGGGCGAGAAGCTGCCCTGTGCGGACATGCTCAGTGAAATCGCGCAGTACGGCAAGAATGGAGCTAACCTCGCCATTGAGATCAAATTCAGGCACGAGGCGCGCGTCAATGAACTTAACCGTGTGCGGGGTGGGCAGCGCAAACTCGACGCGGCGCGCGCTGCGGCTCACGACAACGTTATGGCAGGTGGCGAACCAGAGTTCAGCAATGCTATCAGGGATGCCCAGATCATAGGCACTTTTGCCGATCACATCGTCGGCACGAAGGCCGAACATCTCACGCACCCTGGGGTTGACATAAATAGGAGAACCCTCGCGGTTGAGGCGCAGGATCAGGTCGGGGGAGTTTTCCGCCAAAGTGCGATGTTTGGCTTCGCTGGCTTGGAGCGCCAACTGGGCAGCCTTGAGGCGTATCGCCACCTTGATGCGCGCCAATAGCTCGCGCTTGCCAACCGGCTTTACGATATAATCGTCGGCCCCTGCTTCCAAACCGCTAGCGCGGTCATCTTCGCTCGTCTTGAGAGCGGAGAGCATGATGACGTAGGTTTGGCGCAGGTTGGGCGTGCTTTTGATCCATCCACACAAATCGCTGCCATCCATGTCTGGCAGCACGCGATCCAGCAAAACAATATCAGGCAGTTGGGTGGTGATGATCCGTTGTGCCTCTTGCCCAGAGGTCGCCTCGATGATGGTATAACCAGCCTGGACGAGGACATGGCTGTAGAGCCGAAGCAGGCTGACAGTGTCTTCGACAATTAGTAGACTCGGAGTGGCGGGCGCTTCGCTCATCTCAAGACCTAACTAATCCGCGGATGATGGATGTGAGGGATCGGATATCGTACTGAATCGAGTGCATATAGCGAATGCATATCGTTTTCAACAAGGCATATTGTTCCGCTCGTTGACATCAGATCATTGACATCCGAACGTTGGCAGATGCCGGCTTGCCCTTGCGTTGTGGGGCAATTGTCCGAGGCGACACGCATAGCCCGCGATGTGCGGGTTCGCGGCTTCGTTTTGAGCAGTGCAGATGGTGGTGAAAACCCAAAACTTGTAGCAGCGCCAGTCGACGCGGCCTCATTGTCTTGTCTACAACAATTGTATCATGATATTTCGCTCGTGTATAGCTGCCTCCAGAGGTAGAAATCGCTTTTCTGCTCGAACGCGGCGATTTTGGCTAAATCTTAATTCGATCCTGACAATGCCTTAACTCCTTTTTGTGACAATCAATATGCTTTCATCAACGATTCTGATTGATCAACCAGAATATGTTCGTACCGCTGGATACAAATCGAGTGGATACAAAAGGCTCCCCGCCATCTCGCAGCTAGTTGAGGCATAGACCTGTAGCTGCGGCTTGTTGCTGGAATTATCCTTGACTTTAGGCAATTCGGTTGGGTAGGGCTTGGCCCGACAGACCCGCCAGCAAGTTGTCAACCGTACGTTTTGCCATGTTGTAGCGCGTTTGGCGCGTGGCGCTGCCCAGGTGGGGCGCAATCACTACATTCTTGAGCTTGAGGAGTGGGTGGTCGCGGGGCAGCGGTTCGGGTTCGGTCACATCCACTGCTGCGCCCGCGATCCAGCCTGCTTGCAGTGCCTCTACCAATGCATCGTGGTCAACGACACCGCCGCGGGCAACGTTGATGAGAAAGGCTGTCGGGCGCATCTGTTGCAGCTCTTTGCGCCCGATGAGATGGCGCGTTTCGGGTGTGAGGGGAACGTTGAGCGTGACATAGTCGGATTGTGCCAGGAGGTCGGGCAGGGAACGATAGGAGGCTCCCAGCGCCGCTTCGGCGGCTTCGTTGCGCTTGCGGTTGTGATAGAGAATTTCCATATCAAAGCCACGCGCGCGCTTGGCGACCTGCTGACCAATGTTGCCCATGCCCACAATGCCAATCGTGGAACCATGCACTTCGTAGCCATGATGGAGATTGGGGTCATAGGCAGTGAATTCCGGCCCGCGTGCGTAATGGTCGCCAATCACCAGGTTGCGGGCAACCGCCATCAGGAGCGCAAAGGTCATGTCCGCGGTAGCCCCATCCACCAAACCTGGGGTATTGCCCACGGCAATGCCGCGGGTGCGCGCATCCTCCAAATGGATATGATCGACGCCCACGCCAAAGTTGGAGATGACACGCAGCTTGGGCATGAGATCCATAATGCTGCCATCAATTTTGGGATGTCCATAGACCAAGAAGCCTTCTATCTTTTGCAGGACTTCTGCCGGAGTTTCGCGGCCTTGCCAAATGGTGACTTCACTGGAGGGTGCAAGCAACTCCAAGATGGTGGGCGATAGCTGGGTATTGGTCAAGACTTGGTAGGGCATGACGCGCTCCTGGCAGTTGATCTGTATTGGGGTTCGCTTGGGTGGAATTAGCTGCTATTAACTTAAGTTACACAGACATGCGAAGTAGGGACGCAATCTATTGCGTCCTTACAGACGAGTAGGCGTGCAACATCAGTTGAATAGACATAAGCATTAGAATGGCTTCCAACCTCAACTATACCAGAGAATCTATGGCTCATAAAACAGTGGCGTCAACGGGGTTTGTATTGCACGCTGTGGCAAGAGTTTCCTTCGCATCCTTCCGTTGAAGTGCATCCAAATTCATTTCCCCACTTGCACACCTCCATAAGATGTGGTGTAATGGTCTTACCTATTTTCAACCACACAAGAATCGGCACGACTATCATCTCTAGCATCGTCGATCTCTCGCAGCATCGCCGGTAACTTGTTTACCCGCTTTGTGCAATCACTAGATTTGAGCTTGGGTGTCGTATCTCCCCCTTTGCTGTTTTGTGATTACGCCTGTCCCGTTGTTTATCCAATCCACAGTATGCCCAACCGTACGATCATAGAAACCCACCATAGGAGGAATTTGGATCATGTCCAAGCATATCTCGCGGCGTAACTTTTTACAGATCAGCGGCTTTGCCGCCGCCGCAGGTGTATTGGCTGCCTGTGCGGCACCAGCCTCACCCCAAGCAGGTGGCGAGAGCGGCGCTGCGCCTGCTGCAAGTGGCATCAATTTGAAATGGGATACATTCCGCGCCCCGGGTACCGGTTGGAATGAGGAGCGGATTGAATCCTTCAAGGAGGTAAACCCGGACGTCACGATTGAATTCCGCCCGTTGACGGGTTCCAGCCAGCAGGATAACTATGGCAAGATGTACGCCCAACATGCAGCGGGCGACTTGGGCGACATCTGTGCCTTTGATCCCTCACACTTTCACTTCTGGCGCGCCATTGACAAGCAGATCATCATGCCGCTGGATGATCTGGCTGAGGCCGCAGACACAGACTTGACCCAATGGTTCGACCGCTTTATGGCGCTGCAATATCGCAATGGCAATCTCTATGGCTTGCCGAGTTGGGGCTGGGCGGGCTGGGACACGCTTGTGACCAACGCTGTACACTTCCGCGAGGCAGGGATCGAACTGCCCGATCCGGTGGGCCACGAAACGTCGATGGATACGATTGGCGAATGGGCGCGCCAACTCTATTCAGAGGGCGAACGATTTGGCTTGTCCGTTGGCCCTGGCGAAACTTCTTTCGCTGTGCTGCCCCGCATCTGGAACAGCGATCTGATCAACGAGGATGGCACCCAGTGTGTGATCTTGGACGACCCCAACGCCCAGGCTGCCTTCCGCTGGCTCTATGACCTGTCTGTTACAGACAAGGTGTTGCCCGCCCCAGGCTCGGTCGAAAACCTGGCAACCGCCAATAAGGAAGGGCTGATCACAATGAACTGGTCCGGTTCATTGGATGTCCGTAACTTTAAGCGTGATGTGACCGATCATGCGATTGGTGAAGCGGCGCAAATCCTCTTCCCAACCCGTGAAGACGGTAAATTCCCTACCCAAATTCGTGGCGGCACGTGGAACATTCTGAATGGTACGGCGCACCCGACCGAGGCATTCCAATTCCTCGAACATATCACCAGCACTGAGGGCTGCTACAGCTTTAATCTGGTCGGTGGCCAGGGCGCGTTTGTACGCCCCGATGTGTTGCAGCGGTTGATTGAGAACGACCCGATTCACGAATGGTTTGTGCCGAACTTGGAAAATGGCATTGAGGCCTATGCTCCCGCCAACTCGCGTGGGCGTGAGTACACCGATGCCTGCGCCCAATATGGCGCGCTGCTCCTCGACCCGACGCAGCCTGTCGAGTTCGAGCAAGGTCTGCAAGATCTGCACGACGCCATTCAGGCTGTGTTGGATCTGGATCCGGCCTAACCTGGTTGATGGTAGTTGGGTGTTGCAACGCCTTGCAACACCCAACTACATGGCCGCATCAGAAGGAGATGACGATGGCGAGTTTAGCCAATGCCAAAGAGATGGGTGTCAAAGAGAGAGGCGCACCAAAGCCAAAGCGGAGCGGATCGCGCGCCCGGCGCCGCGAAAATTTGTACGGCTATCTGTTTCTGACACCGTGGCTGTTGGGCTTTTTCGGTCTTTTTGTCGGGCCGGGGTTAGTATCACTCTATCTCAGTTTGACGAAGTATGATGTGTTGTCTCCGCCGGAGTTTATCGGCGTTGCCAACTATGTGAAGATGTTCACCGACGACGATCTCTTTTGGCCGTCGCTTTGGCGAACCTTCTATTTTGCTGGTTTGGGTGTGCCATTAGGCGTGCTCGGCTCGATGTTCTTGGCGATCTTGCTCAATATGAAGCTCAGAGGTGTGGGCTTCTATCGCACACTCTATTTTATGCCCTCGCTGGTTCCGCTGGTCGCCTCGGTCGTGCTGTGGAAGTGGCTGCTCAACACGGACTTTGGCCTTGTCAACCAAGCACTGCGCGAACTGGGGATGGACAATCCGCCCGGCTGGTTTTCGGACCGGCGCTGGGCCATCCCTTCGCTGATCTCCTTGCGGCTGTGGGCCGGGATCGGCGGCACGCAGATGATCATCTTTTTGGCAGGCCTACAGGGTATCCCCGATTCGCTCTATGACGCCGCGGCCATTGATGGGGCCAATGCCTGGCAGCGGGTGCGCCATGTCACCATTCCGCTGCTGACACCTACCATCTTTTTTAATACCGTCTTGGGCATCATCGGCGCGCTCCAGACCTTTGCCGCGGCCTTTGTGGCAACCGAAGGAGGGCCAGGGTTTGCCACCTGGTTCTTCAGCCTCCACATCTGGAAACATGCGTTTGACTATTGGAATATGGGGTATGCCGCATCACTTGCTTGGTTCTTTGCCGTGATCATCATCGTCCTGACCATTTTTCAGATGCAGCTTTCCAAGCGTTGGGTCTTTTACTATGGAGAGTAAGTACTATGGGGAGTAAGCCACAATGACGACTTCTGCTGCGCCAAGCGCATCTGTGCAGCCACGCACAGTCGATCACAGCTATTCGCGCACACGCCGTCGCCAGCAGACTATCGGCAAGGCGCTCGCCTATGTCCTGTTGGCGGTAGCCGGCCTCTGCTTTGCGTTCCCGCTCTATTGGACAGTCTCTAGCTCACTGCAAACCTGGCAGGAATTGCGCTCGTTTACGCCCCATCTGCTGCCTGAGGTTCCACAATGGGGCAATTATGCACAGGTTTTTCAGGCGGTTCCCTTTGCGCGCTGGCTGTTCAACAGCTTTTTGATCATTGCCATCACCATCCCCGGCACAATCATCACCTGCACCATGACGGCCTATGCCTTTGCCCGCTTTAACTTTGTGGGCAAGAATGTCTGGTTCATTTTGATGTTGGGGACGATGATGATCCCTTCGACGGTGACGCTGATTCCCCAATATCTGTTGTTCTTTCAGCTTAAGCTGATCAACACCTATGTCCCCCTGACCATCGGTTCCTGGCTGGCGGGCAACGCTTTTATGGTCTTTCTGCTGCGCCAATTCCTGTTGAGCATCCCGCGTGATTTGGATGAGGCGGCGACGTTGGATGGCGCAGGGCCATTCCGCATTTTGTGGACGGTGCTTGTGCCGCTGATGAAACCCGCCTTGACCACCGTGGCGATCCTGCAAGTCCTCAACGAGTGGAATGACTTCTTCGGCCCCTTTATCTATCTCAACCGCATGGAGTTGTTTACCGCGGCGGTGGGGCTGCGCTTCTTCCAGTATCTGCCGATGGAGACGATGGACCCGCGCGATCATCTCTTGATGGCGTCGGCGGCGATTATGACCCTCCCTGTGCTGGCGCTCTTTGCGGTGGCGCAACGTTACTTCATTTCGGGCGTGGTCCTGAGTGGCTTGAAGGTCTGACGTCCCGTTGAAGCTGACTTTCTCCTGCCAATCAAGTCACAGCGACCGGCGTTCCCACAACGCCGGTCGTTTGCTGCCACACAGAAGTGTACAAGGCGGGTTTTGCTTGGTAGATTGCGGCGAACCATGCTAAAGTGTAACCATCAATCTCTGCCTTGAAGCTAGAAGATTCGGGTCATCTGACTCACGCATCCTATATCCTACCCACGTCAACTAAAGTGGTATTATGGTAGATCACTCTACGCCGTCGATTGCCCTTGCATCCACTCTGGCGGCGATCCAGCCGTCGCGCATTCGTGAAGTCGCGGATGTGGCTTTTGGTATGGAAGGGGTACTCAAGCTGCACTTTGGCGAGTCCAACCTGCCGACGCCCCGCATCATCCAAGAAGCCTTGACACAGGCAGTGGCGGATGGCTATACCTATTACAGTGAGAATGGCGGGCTGCCCTCGCTGCGCGCCGCCATCGCCGACAAGGTCAAAGAACTGCACCAGGTGAGCCTTGACCCCCAACAGGAAGTCCTGGTGACGCAATCGGGCGTGCAGGCGCTCAACGTCTCCATTCGCTGTACGCTCAACCCTGGGGATGAGGCGTTGGTTTTGACACCCAATTGGCCCAATGGCGCTGAGATTGTCAAGCTCTATGGGGCAGTGCCGGTGGAAGTACCCTATGCGCGCGCAGGCGACCGCTTTACGCCGGATTTTGACGCGCTGGAGGCGGCGGTCACACCACGCACGCGCTTGCTTCTCTATACCTCGCCCTCGAATCCGTTGGGCTGGGTGGCGACTGTGGCGGAGCAGCAGGCGCTGCTCGATTTTGCGCGGCGACATGGGCTATGGCTCTTGGCGGATGAGGTCTATGAGCGGCTCTATTATGAAAGCAATCAACAGAGTCGGGTCGCGCCCTCGATCCTGCGTTTGTGCAGCCGTGACGATGCCGTGATTGTGGTGCAATCCTTCTCCAAGAGCTACTGCATGACAGGCTGGCGATTGGGGTGGGTGGTGGCGCGGCGCGACTTAGTACAGAAGGCGACGCAACTCAACGAGTTCGTCATCTCTCATGCGGCGTCGATGATCCAGCGCGCGGGTGAGGTGGCGTTGCGCCAGGGTGAGGACGAGGTCGCGGCGCTGGTGGAGCAGTTACACGAACGGCGCGCCTTTGCTGCCACGGCGCTTTCCTCGGTCGCGCGCATCAGCTTGCCCAAGCCCGAAGGGGCGTTCTATCTCTTTCCTGCTGTGGCGGGCATAACGGACTCTTTTGAGTTCTGTATGGATTTGCTCAAGGCAGAGAAGGTGGCGTTGGCCCCTGGCAGCGCGTTTGGCGCAGGCGGCGAGGGAAGCGTGCGTCTCTGTTTTGCTTCGGATATGTCGGTTTTGGAACCGGCTCTGGAGCGATTCTGCCGGTTTGTAGAGGGGTATTAAGGTTGAAGAAAACCCTCCCGGAAGCTCTGAGCTTCTGGGAGGGTGCAATGGCATGATCATGCCATAAGAGGGGTGGAAAGGACTGAAGATGGACTCTGCTGATCGGGTGCTGCGCCATGTCGTGCTATTTTCCTTTAAGCCCGCGAGCAGCGATGATGAGATTCGACAGGTGGAGCAGGCGTTTGCTGCGCTGCCTAGCCAGATTGAGGAGATCATCGACTTTGAATGGGGGACTGATGTGAGCGTGGAAGGCATAGCCGATAGCTTTACCCACTGCTTCTTTGTGACCTTTCAAGATGCTGCTGGGCGAGACGCTTATCTTCCCCATCCCGCACATAAAGCATTCGGGCAGACCTTGCGTCCACACTTGGAAAAAGTGTTGGTCCTAGACTATTGGGTAAGGCGCTAACTCATGCCAAAGGTCGTTTTTCTCACAAATCTCGCGCCCGACACCGCGGCGCTGCTCACCAGCCAGGCACCGGCAGAGTTCGCCGTCACGACCGCATCTGCCAAACTTGCCCCTGCTGAACAGGTTGAATTGGTGCGTGATGCCGATTTCGTCATTCTTTTTCCCGGAATTATCAGCCGCGAGGCACTGCACGCGGCGACAAAGGTAAAGCTGATCCAGTTGGTGAGCGCGGGCTTTGATACGCTCGATGTGGGGCTTTGCAAGGAGTTAGAGATTCCTGTTGCCAATAATGGCGGCACGAATTCAACAGACGTGGCAGAGCATACCTTGACCCTGATCCTAGCGTGGTACCGGCAGTTGGGCGCGATGGATCGCAATGTGCGCACAAACGCATGGTCTGCGATTGATTCAGGCGCAACCACCTATACCATCAACGGCAAGACAGTGGGCCTGGTTGGACTGGGCAATATCGGGCGCAAGGTGGCGCGGCTGTTGAATGCCTTTGGGGCGACGGTGCTTTACACGGATGCCTTTCCGCTCTTTGAAGTCGAGGAGCGCGAGTTGGGCGTGGCCCGTGTGCCACTGGATGAACTGCTGGCGCAAGCGGATGTGGTGAGTTTGCATGTGCCATTGAACGCTGAGACGCGGGGAATGATGGGCAAGGCGCAGTTTGCCGCCATGAAGCCCAGCGCGCTCCTGGTCAATACCTGTCGCGGGCCGGTGGTGGATGAAGGCGCGCTGATCGAGGCATTGCAAAGCAAGCAGATTTCCGGGGCGGCGTTGGATGTGCTGGCACAAGAGCCACCTGCAGCGGATAACCCGCTGCTGACGATGGAGAATGTGCTGCTGACACCGCACATTGCCGGTGTGACGCTCGATACGTGGGCGCGGCGCGGTGCATTTATCTTTGCCAATCTAGAGCGTGTGTGGCAGGGCGAAGCGCCCCATGCCGTGATCGCTTGAGAAAAATCTCGCGGAGAGCCGCAGAGAGGGAGAGAATATCTCGCGCGAAGCCGCTGAGATTCAGAAATTTTCTCGCCCAGAGGCGCTGAGGCCCGGAGAAGAGATATGAGGGAGGAAAGCGCCATGTTGGTGTCATTTGGGCCACACGATGAGGAAGCTTTGTATGTCTACAGATGAACTCTGTTTTATGACAGCGCGTGCGTTGGCGCAGAAGATTCGCGGGCGTGACCTTTCTGCGGTGGAGGTGATGGAGGCGCATTTGCGCCAAATCGAAGCGGTGAATCCGCAGGTCAACGCTGTGGTTACGCTGTTGCCGGAGCGCGCAATGGATGGCGCACGCGCGGCGGATGCGGCGTTGGGCCGCGGGGATGAGGTTGGCCCGCTGCATGGGCTACCCATCGCGCACAAGGATTTGGTGGATACTGCGGGCATCCGCACCACGCGCGGCTCACCGATTTTTGCCGACAATGTGCCTACGCAAGATGCCTTGATTGTGGAGAGGTTGCGCGGGTCCGGGGCGATCACGATTGGCAAGACCAATGTGCCTGAGTTTGGCGCTGGTTCGCAGACTTTTAACCCAGTCTTTGGCGCAACGTTGAATCCCTATGACACCACGCGCACCTGTGGTGGCAGCAGCGGCGGCGCGGCAGTGGCATTGGCTTGTGGCATGATTCCGATTGCCGACGGCAGTGATACGGGTGGCTCGCTGCGCAATCCGGCAGCATTTTGTAATGTGGTCGGCTTCCGCACATCACCAGGGCGGGTTCCTGTTTGGCCCAAGCTGACCGGATGGCCTCCGATTTCGGTGCAGGGGCCGATGGCGCGTACGGTGGGCGACGTGGCCTTGATGCTGAGTGCGATTGCAGGGCCGGATGCTCGTTCGCCTGTGGCGCTTACTGAGCCGGGCAGTCTGTTCGCCGGGGACCTGCAGCGGGATTTTCGTGGCGTACGCATTGCTTGGAGTCGCGACTTTGGCGGTATTCCCATTGACCGGCGCGTGACGGCTGCGCTAGAGTCTAGGCGCCCTGCCTTTGAGGAGATCGGCTGCATTGTCGAAGCAGGCGAGCCGGACTATCGTGATGCGGATGAGATCTTTAAGCTCATGCGCGCGTGGGTTTTTGAATTGAGCTATACGGATTTGATCCGCACGCATCGTGCTCAGATCAAAGAAACCGTGATCTGGAATGCGGAGGAAGGGTTGAAGATCACCGGGCCGCAACTGGCGCGGGCAGAGGCGAAACGGATTGAACTCTATCACCGCGTGCGTAAATTTATGGAACGATATGAGTTTATGGTCATGCCTGTGACCCAAGTGCCTGCTTTCCCGGTGACGCAGGAGTATGTTACCGAGATCGAGGGTGTGCAAATGGACACCTATATCGATTGGATGCAATCCTGTTATTTCATCACGGTAACAGGGCTGCCCGCCATTTCGGTGCCATGCGGCTTTACGCCCGAAGGGCTGCCTGTGGGAATCCAGATTGTGGGGCGGCATCAAGACGACCTGGGCGTGCTGCAACTGGCGCATGCATTTGAGCAGGTTACGCAAACCTGGAAGCAGCGTCCGCCCGTCGTTGCGTGAACGTCCATGCGGTGGCTGTTCTGCTGGAAGCGGCAGCCGCCGGAGAGGAGATCCGTCATGAAGATTGGCTATTGCACATGGAGTATGCCGACGGTTCCAATCGATACCATTGTGCGTTTCGTCGCAGAGACCGGCTACGACAGCCTTGAGCCGACGGTGACTCCCGGCTATAGTATCGAACTGTATTCGATGGATGCAGCGGAACGCAAGCGAGTGAAGCGATTGATCCAGGATTCGGGGTTGGAAATTCCAGCCATATCTGGGCATGCTTCCCTGGTGGAGAGAGATCCAGAGGTGCATGAGCAAAACTTCAAGCGGCTGCGCGACAGCGTGGATCTCTGTGTGGAATGGACGTTGGGTGATCGCCCCCCTGCCCTGGACACCACGGCGGGTGGTACGCCCGGAGAGTGGGAAGCGGTCAAACCTTTGGTGGTGGATCGGGTTGGCGCGTTGGTGGAGTATGGTGCAGCGCATGGCGTGGTGATTGCGATGGCCCCCCATTATCGCAGTTGCATCACCAGGCCGGAGCAAATGTTGGAGTTGCTCGATCTGGTCAAGTCACCCTACCTGCGTGTGAACTTCGACATTAGCCATTTCTTGCTCTATGGCTATGGCATCACCGAGTCGGTGGAAATGATGGCCTCTGTGACCGAACATGCCCATATCCGCGACGTGCGGGGGCAAGTACCTGACTTTGAGTTCTTAATTCCGGGTGAAGGTGACATTGATTATGTGCTCTATCTTCGAGAGATGCAGCGCATGGGGTATACGGGCCACATTACGGCAGAGATCAGCCTGATGGTGCAAGAGCGGCCTAACTATGACGCGCTGGTCGCCATGAAGCAGACCTATGCCGTGATGGCAAGAGCGTTTGATGAAGCGGGAGTTCGTCGCAGCTAAGCGATAAAAATGGGAGAAAAATGATGGTCGCACGACCGATAGGGTATCAAACCACTTTAGAGCCGGTGGAGGCTGTGCAGCTTGACCCGGAGCAGTGGTTGCAGATGTATGAACAGATGAACAAGATTCGCGCCTTCGAGGAGAGCGCGAATGAACTTTATACCAGCGCGCGTATGCCGGGGCTGACCCATCTCTATATTGGCGAGGAAGCCGTGGCAGTGGGCGTCTGTGAGGCACTGCGTAAGGATGACTATATCACCAGCACCCACCGCGGCCACGGTCATTGTGTAGCAAAGGGCGCGGCGCTGGATCGGATGTTTGCCGAACTGTTGGGCAAGGCTGCGGGCTACTGCCAGGGCAAGGGCGGCTCGATGCACATTGCCGACCAGGATACCGGCAACTTGGGGGCGAACGCCATTGTCGGCGGCAGCGCAGGGATTGCTACCGGGGCCGGGCTCTCCATCAAAATGCGTAAGAGCGACCAGGTTGCGGTCTGCTTCTTTGGTGATGGCGCGCTGGGCCAGGGGCTGATCTATGAGTCGATGAACATGGCCCAGTTGTGGAAACTGCCTGTGATCTACGTCTGTGAGAACAATCAGTATAACGAATATACCCATAACAGCGAGGCCGCTGCCGGTGAACTGCGGGCACGCGGCGAGGCGTTTGGCCTGCTTACAGTTGAGGTGGACGGGCAAGATGTGCGCGCTGTCCATACCGCCATGCTTGAGCTGGTAGAACGGGCGCGGCGGGGCGAGGGGCCAGCCTTCTTGCTCTGTCACACCTACCGTTTCCACGGTCATCATGTGGGCGACATTGAGCGCAGCTACTATCGCAGCAAGGATGAGGAATCATGGTGGCGGAACGAGCGTGACCCGCTCAAGGTGCTTGGCGACTGGCTGATTGC
Source organism: Caldilineaceae bacterium (assembly GCA_020846635.1). GTDB lineage: Bacteria > Chloroflexota > Anaerolineae > Caldilineales > Caldilineaceae > QEUY01. The sequence continues at coordinate 125,261 of JADLDO010000027.1, read as the reverse complement.
CGAAGCCGGTATCAAGGCGGATGTGCTGGAAGGCATCGACGAGAGCGTGCGCGCCGAGGTCGATGCCGCTGTAGAATTTGCGATCAATGCGCCTTTCCCAGATCCTAGCGAGGTAGACACCAATGTCTATGCCTAATGGTGTTGTAACCACTGTGCGCGAGCCGCAGTATAGCTTGTCCGTACACAATCCCAACGGGCGCGAGCTGACCTTTGCCGAGGCGATTCGCGAGGCGATTGCCGAGGAGATGCACCGCGACCCGCGTGTCTTTGTGATCGGCGAGGATGTGGCTGAGGCGGGTACGGTCTTTAAGGTGCTCAAGGGGATGGTAGAGGAATTTGGCCCCGAACGTATTCTCGACTCACCTATCTCGGAGGCGGGCATTGCGGGCGTGGGCGTCGGTGCGGCGATTACGGGAATGCGCCCGATTGTGGACATTATGTTTGGCGACTTTATTACGCTGACGATGGATCAGATGGTCAATCAGGCTGCCAAGACGCACTATATGTCGGGGGGTAAGCTCAAAGTGCCGATGGTGCTGCGTACGACGTTGGGCGCGACGCGGCGTTCGGCAGCCCAGCACTCGCAATCGCTCCATGCCTGGTTTAGCCATGTGCCAGGGCTGAAGGTGGTGATCCCCTCCACACCCTATGATGCCAAAGGACTGATGAAGAGCGCCATCCGCGATGATAACCCGGTGGCGATCTTTGAAGATAAGATGCTCTACCAGTTCAAAGGGCCTGTGCCGAGTGAGGAATATACCATACCGCTGGGCGTGGCGGACATCAAGCGCAGTGGCGAAGATGTGACGATTGTAGCGACGAGCAGCATGGTACAGGTGGTGTTGGCCGCGGCGGAACAGTTGGCGCAGGTAGGCATTGCCGCCGAGGTGATTGACCCACGCACAACGCTGCCGCTGGATCGGGAGGCATTGATTGCGTCGGCTAAAAAGACGAGCCGCGCGATTGTGGTAGACGAGGGCTATCAGAGCTATGGTGTTACCGCCGAGATGGCGTCGGTGATCGCAGATGGCGCGTTCTATTACCTCGATGCTCCTGTCAAGCGCATCGGCGCGCGCGATGTACCTATTCCCTTCTCGCCTGTGTTGGAAGATTTAACCGTACCGACCCCTGAGCAAGTTGTGGCAGTGGCGAAGACTCTCTGCGGTCGCGTCTAGGAAGGCTGCACTCATGGCAAAAGAAGTCTATATGCCCGCGCTGGGCATGAATCAAGAGACAGGAACCTTGCTGCGCTGGCTCAAGGCCGAGGGGGAGAGCGTTACCAAAGGCGAGCCATTGATGGAGGTCGCCACCGATAAGACCGATGTCGAGATCGAAGCGCCGGTGTCGGGAGTTTTGCGTAACGTGACGGCGCAAGAAGGCGATGAGATCCCCGTGGGCCAGGTGATCGCGCTGATCGCCAAGCCGGACGAGGTGATTGCTCCGCCCAAAGCCGCTGCACCCGCGGCCCCGGCTGCATCATCGCCTGCAATCCCTGCGGAAGCACCGAGCGCGCCCAAGCCGTCTGCTTCTCCTGCCCCTGCTGCATCTATGCCCGGCAATGGCACTGTCGCGCCGATGACCCCTGTGGCGGCGCGGATGGTAGCGGATCATGGCATTGATGTGAGCCGCATCCAGCCCGCGGGGAGCCGTATTCAAAAGGAAGATGTGCTTGCCTATCTGGCGACGCAGACGCAGACAGGTGGACGGGTGTTAGCCTCGCCAAAGGCGCGGCGATTGGCTGATGAAGCGGGAATTGAACTGGCGTTGATCCCCGGCAGCGGGCCGGAGGGCGCGGTGTTGGCTGAGGATGTGCTGGCCGCGATCAGTGTCGCCGAGCCTCTCCAGCCGGTGCTTGAGCCAGCCGAAGCAGAGCGCATTGCTGCACCTGTTTATGCAGGCGAAACGTCCGAAGTTCCTATGTCGCGCATGTGGAAGGTGATGGCGGAACGGCTGACGCAGAGTTGGACGACCGTTCCCCATTTCTTTTTGGCGCGCGATGTGGATGCCAAGAAGTTCAAAAAGTGGCACAGCAAGGCTCAGGATCGCGCACAGAGCAAGCTAACCTATACCGACCTCCTGGTGAAGGTCGTCGCGCAGGCACTACACGCCCATGCACGCATCAACGCCTCGTGGATCGACGGGCGCATCGTTGCCAACAAGGGGATACATATCGGGCTTGCCGTGGCGGTGGAAGATGGGCTGCTTGTGCCTGTGATTCGCAATGCGGACCGGCTGGGGCTGGAAGAAATTGCCCAGGCACGCGCGGATCTGGTGGCGCGCGCCCAAGCCGGTAAGCTGGCGGTGGGCGAACTTCAGGATGGTACCTTTACTATCAGCAACTTGGGCATGTTTGGCATCGACCAGTTTAGCGCCATCATCAACCCGCCCCAGGCGGCAATTTTGGCGGTGGGGCGCATTGCTGACCGGGTGGTGGCGGTCGACGGAAAGGCGAAGGTGCGCCCTATGCTCACACTCAATCTTTCCGCCGATCACCGGGTGGTGGATGGGGCGCGCGCGGCGCGTTTCCTGGATGCAGTGGCAGGGATGATCGAAAATCCTATACGAATCCTAGACTAGAACAGTCTTGATCTAGAACTGCCTGGCTATGGTGGGATTGGAAGGGATAGTCTACTGGCTGTCGCTGGCGATCATCGTCGCTACCCTGATTGGTGTGGCGGTGGGGCGCTATCCCTTCCTACGTATGAACCGCGCCACCATTGCCCTGACCGGCGCAACGGCGCTGATTGTATTGGGCGCGCTGACGCTAGAAGAGGCGTATGCAGCGTTGGATTTAGATACGCTGACGCTGCTCTTTGCGATGATGATTTTGAACGTCAACTTGCGCCGCGCCGGCTTCTTTGGTGTGGTGGGCAATGGGGTGGTGCGTTTTGCCCATTCGTCGCGCCAACTGTTGGCCTTGATTATCGTGGCATCAGGGCTGTTGTCGGCGGTTTTTCTCAACGATACGATTGTTTTGGTCTTTACGCCGCTGGTGCTGGAGATCTGTGCCACGGTCAACCGTCGCCCCATCCCCTATCTGGTCGCACTGGTGACGGCAGCCAATATTGGTTCCACGGCGACGATTACGGGCAATCCCCAGAACATGATCATCGGTGTCGCATCGGAGATTCCCTTTACGCACTTTACGGCCTATTTGGGGCCGGTGGCGCTTGTGGGGCTGGCGCTGATCTGGGTGGTACTTGTCTGGGTCTATCGACAAGAGTTTGCGCCCATGCGCCTGACAAAGAGTCCGATGATTGAAATCAGGACGGAGCCGTCGCTGCTGCGTAAGAGCCTGCTGGCGACGGGGCTGATGGTGATGGGGTTGGTGCTGGGGATGCCCATCCCGCTGGCAGCATTGGCCGCGGCCGCGCTGCTGCTGATCTCGCGGCGCACTGAGCCGGAGGGGGTATTTCGCGAGGTAGACTGGTCGCTGCTGGTCTTTTTTGCCGGATTGTTTATCGTCACCGGCGCGCTGGAGACGCTGGGCGTGAGCGACACGCTCTTTGCACTGTTGCAGCCAATTGCGGAACGGGGAATCTTGACATTGACGGCGACAGGAGTGGTGTTGAGCAATCTGATTTCGAATGTGCCGGCGGTGCTTCTCTTTCGTCCTTTTGTGCCGAGTTTCCCCGCACCCACGCAAGCTTGGCTTACGCTGGCGATGGCAACGACCTTTGCCGGGAATCTGACGCTGCTGGGGTCGGTCGCGAATTTAATTGTGGCGGAGATTGCCAAGCGGCGCGGTGTGGAGTTGAGCTTTGGTGAGTATTTGCGTGCAGGTGTGCCGATTACGCTGTTGAGCCTGGCGCTGGGGGTGGTGTGGCTGGCGGTGGTGCTATAGAGCTTATGCACTGGAATAAATCGGTCTACTGATAAGACTTGAAAGGTGTATTGACCGGATGAAACTAAGTTGTTTGCCTGTTTCGCTTTATCCTGAATTGAGTGCTGGGACGCGCACGTTGGCGGATTGGTTTAATTTTGCTGCGGAGTTGGGACTGGATGGCGCGGATATCAGCGTCGTACATCTTGCGAGTACGGACACGGGCTATCTGCAAACGCTGCGCGGGCAGGCGACTGACGTGGGGATTCAGATTGCTATGCTCGTCACCTATGCCGATTTTACCCATCCTGATGCGGCAGAACGGGCGCGGCAGACGGACGAATTGCGCCGCTATATCGATGTGGCGGCAGCATTGGGCACGCCCTACATTCGCGTGACGGCGGGCCAGGCGCACCCTGGGCTTGTGCGCGAAGAAGCAATTGAGTGGGCTGTGGCAGGGTTGACCGCGTCGCTGGATCATGCGGCGGCGCGTGGGGTTACGCTTGCCTATGAAAACCATACCAAAGGCTATGCGTGGACCTATAACGATTTCTCGCAGCCGTCGGATATTTTCTTGGAGATCGTGGCGCGTACCGAGGGAACAGGGCTGCGCCTTCTCTTTGACACGGCGAATACCTTAGCCACAGGTGATGATCCGTTGCGGGTGCTGGCCCAGGTCAAAGAGCGTGTGTCTGTGATCCATACCAACGATATTGCGCGCGTGGGCCATTTTGAGCCGGTGCTGCTGGGTGCGGGTGTGTCGCCGATTGTACCTATCTATCAAATGCTGCGTGAGCATGGCTTTGATGGCTGGATCAGCGTGGAGGAGGCAAGCAAGACAGGCGAAGAAGGTTTCCGGCGCGCCATTCCCTATGCGGATCAAGCCTGGATCGCCGCCGGTGGTGCGCCGCGCCAGGTGTAGGCGTGGCCCACGAAGATTGTCTGTTTTTCTGAATTGTTTTGTTAATTTCTTTGACTAATTTTGCTGGTGAACATTAATGGAGGCATTCGATGAGTCTATTTCATGGAACTTGGCCCGCGCTGCTGACGCCGTTCACTGCCGATGACCAGGTGGATTTTCCTACGCTGGCACGCGTTGTGGATTATCTGCTGACCAAAGGCATTGGCGGCTTTTATGTCTGTGGCAGTACGGGCGAAGGCGTCTACATGTCGGTGGATGAGCGCAAACGGGTGACGGAGGCGGTGATCGAGCAGGTAGCGGGGCGCGTGCCGGTGATCGCGCATGTGGGTACGATGGTGGCGCGCGATGCAGTGGCCTTGTCGTGCCATGCTCAGGAGGTGGGGGCGAATGCCATTGCCAGCATCATCCCGCCGCAGTTTGCCAGCGTTCCCTCGATTGTGGACTACTACACCGCGCTGAGCAAAGCGGCCCCCAACATTCCGTTGTTGAGCTATATCTTTGGCGGGCCGACTGATGCGGTAGCGCTGATGCGCTCGCTCATGCCCATCCCAACCGTGGCAGGGAGCAAGTACACCGGCCCCAACATGCACGAGTTCCGCATGATTCTGGAATTGGAAAAAGAATATAGTGGGCCGTATGAATGGACGGTTTTCTCTGGCATGGATGAGGAGTGCTTTTTTGGCTCTCTCTTTGGCGCGCATGGCTGCATCGGTTCCACACTCAATTACATTCCAGGAACCTACCGCGCCATCCAGGAGGCGCGTGCCGCTGGCGATCTGGCACGCGGCACAGACCTGCAACTGCGCGCCAACGCCATCACACAGATACTGTTCCAATTTGGCTTTATGGGTGCAATGAAGAAAGAGGTCATGGCGCGCTTGGGCTTTGACTGCGGGCAGCCGCGACTGCCCGGACGCCCCTTTGACCCGGCGCGGCGCGATGCCTTTCATAAGGCATTGGATGCAGCCGGTTTTGACGAACTGGCAGCGATGTAGCCACTATATGCCGGTCTATTGAGCCGGACTATTTAGAAGGAGATAAGTGAGAATATGGCACGCAGCATCAGCTTTGAACTGACTGACAAGGTCGTGATTGTAACCGGCGCGGGGCGCGGCATTGGTAAATCCATCGCCGAGATTTGTGCGGAGTATGGGGCCGATCTGGCGTTGGGGAGCCGAACGGTGAGCGAACTGGAGGCAACCGCGCAGGCTTGCCGCGCACAGGGTCGCCGCGCCGAGGCGTGGGAGTTGGATGTGTTGAAGGTGTCGAGTATGCGTAACTTTGTCAATAATGTGCTGGATACCTTTGGGCGTATCGACGTGTTGGTGAACAACGCCGGAGTGAACACTCCGAAGCCCGCGCTCGACTATACGGAGGAGGAGTTCGACTACATCGCCGATGTAAACTTTAAGGGTGCGTTCTTCATGTCTACCCTGGTCGCCGAGTCGATGATTGAACGGGGCATTGAGGGCAGCATCATCAATATCACTTCACAGGCAGGGGTGGTCGGCGGCCCGTTGCGCTCGATTTATGCGGGCGCTAAGGGCGCAGTCGGCCAAATCACGCGCTCTTTGGCCGCGGAATGGGCGCTTAACAAGATCACCGTCAACGCCGTTGCGCCGACCTTTACGCGTACGCCGATGCTGGAAGCCGCTATGAAAAATCCGACTTTTGCCAAGAACCTGGAAAAAGTGCCGATGGGGCGTGTTGCCGAGCCGGAGGAGATTGCGGGTGCAGTGGTCTATCTCGCCTCACCGGCGGCGCGCATGGTGACGGGCCAGGTGCTTGCCGTGGACGGCGGTTTTACGGCTGTCTAGCGGAAACTCATCGCAGGGTGGGGGCAGGTCTTGTGCCTGCCCGCAGTGACAAGTTTGCTTCTAATACGCCAATCTGAGGAGGAATTATGGCGGATAAGTTGCGCGCCGGGGTGATCGGCTGCGGCAGTATCTCGAAGAATCATGTTAAAGGCTATATCAACAGCGGTCGTTATGACTTGGTGGCATTGGCCGATTTGAATGAGAGTGCGATGGATGAGATGGATCGCGCTCATGAGATGACCACCAAGCATTACACGGATGCGCGCGAGATGATGGCGCGTGAGAATTTGGATGTAGTCTCCATCTGCACATGGCATGGTGGTCATGCCCCCTGGACAATTGCCGTATCGGCGTTTAAGCCTAAGGGTATCATTTGTGAGAAGCCGATGGCGGACACAATTGGCAAGGCCGAGCAGATGATCGTTGCTTGCCGGCGCAATGGCGTGAAGCTGGTCATCGGCCATCAGCGGCGCTTTTTGCCTGCGTATACGCTGGCAAAGGATCTGATTGCACAGGGCGCGATTGGCGATGTGCAGCAGATCGTGAGCTGCGGTGGCGATGGTCTGCCCAACTACAGTTCGCACCAGACCGATATGTATCGCTACCTGTTGAGCGACGACGAGTGTACCTGGGTGATGGGCAACGTCGAGCGCAAGACGGATATGTTTGAGCGCGGGACGCGCGTGGAAAATTGCGCGTTGGGCGTCTTTCAATTCTCCAAAGGCGCGCGGGCGTTGCTCCTGAGCGATCTCGTTCCTAACTACTACCAGGGTGCGCTGATCTATGGCAGCATGGGCATGATCAACATCACCACCAGCAGCCTGCAACTGCTCAACGAATCCACAGGTGGGCGGTGGCAGTTGCATGAACCGGATGGTAAGTTCTTTAAGGTGGCGGAGCAGGGGGATCGCTTTGAGTGGCTGGAAGGTGGCGCTGCCCAGGCGGATGAGTTGGCCGATTGGATCGAGGGCAAGGTCGCGACGCACCGCGGGCGAGGCGAGAATGGCTATAAGGCGCTGGAGATGATCCATGCGATTTATGAGTCGGCGCGCTGCCATGAAAAGGTCGTGATGCCGATGCAGACCCGTGTCAACCCGCTGGATCTAATGGTGGAATCGGGCCATCTTGTGCCGGAGCGACCGGGGCGCTATGACATCCGCGCCTTCTTGCTGCGAGGCGAGCGCATGGAATCTGACGTTGAAGGTCCGGAGCAGCAGGTATAACCATGACAAAACTTCGTATGGCCCAATATGGAACCAAGCATGGGCATTCCGCTGGCAAGTTACTCTCGATGTTGAACCACCCCGAAGTCGAGGTGGTGGGTGTCTATGAGCCGGATGCAGAACGACGCGCCGCGGTCGTCCAGCAGCAGTCCTATGCACAGGTGCGCTGGTTTGAGGACAAGGCAGAGATGTTGGATGACCCGTCCATCGTGGCGATTGCGTCGGAGGGATTGAACAGTGAGTCACTGGGGCAGAGTGAGGAGATTGTCAACGCGGGCAAGCATGTTTGGTATGACAAGCCCGCGGGTGACAACTGGGCGCATTACCAGCGTGTGATCAAGGCAGTGCAAGAGAAGGGCATCCACTGGCAGATGGGCTATATGTTCCGCTACCAGCACAGCTTTTGCCAGGTTACGGAGTGGGCCAAGAGCGGGCTCCTGGGCGACATTTTTTCGGTGCGCGCCCATATGTCCACGTGGTTGAACGAGGCGCAGCGCCAGGTGATCGGCCAAGACCACAAGGGGGGTATTCTCTTTGATCTGGGCGGGCATATGATCGATCAAATCTGCTGGCTTTTGGGGCGGCCTAACCGCGTGACCAGCTTTATGCATAACCACACCGGGATTGTGCCGGAATTCATGGACAATACGTTGGGTGTCCTTGAATTTGACCGCGCACTGGCCTTTATTGACATCTCTGCCCAAGAGCCGCGGCCTATGGCGCGGCGCTATGAGGTCTATGGCACAAAAGGCAGCGCCATCATTATCGACCGCTTTGACCCGGCTGGCGGCATACGTCTCTGCCTGGAAGAAGCAGCGGGTGGCTATGCTAAGGGCGTAACCTTTATCGATGTGCCTGAGCAGGATCGCCAAGATATGTATGACCTGGAATTCGAGGCGTTTGTGCGGGTGATCAAAGGAGAGCAAGCGCCTGACCGACCCCTCGACCATGACATCGTCGTGCAGGAGACATTGCTGCGGGCGACGGGTGGGATTGTGGATTGACCAATTGTAAGACAGATCAAGATCGATAGAGCAAGCTAGATCAAGCACTCTAACCAAGATAGACGAGAATCACGATAGACGAGGAGAAAGAAGATGGAACGGATTCCGCTGGCAATTGTAGGGTGTGGCGGTATGGGGCATCGCCATTTGTTTGGGTTGGCCGAATTGCACCGTAACGACCTATCACCCTTTGACCTGGTGGGTGCTTGCGACCCGGTGACGGAGAATGCTGAATCATTGGCAGGCCAGGCCGAACAACTGTTGGGTAAGCGCCCGACAGTCGTGAAGAATCTGGCGGAGTTGGAGGGGTTGGGGGTGGCCGCGGTCGATATTACGACGACACCGCGCTATCATCACACGCTGGGCGTGGAGGCCATCGAGCGCAATTGGCACGCGATGATTGAGAAGCCGGTGGGGTTGACGGTGCGCGCGGCCAACCGCATCCAAAAGGCCGCTAAGGCCAGTGACCGCGTGATCAGCGTGGCGGAGAATTATCGCCGCGACCCGATCAACCGCTTGGCGAAGGCGCTGCTGGACGGGGGCGTGATCGGTGATCCGCGCTACATGATCCACAACACCTCTGGTGGCGGCAACCTGATGACGATTTCGGTCTGGCGGCATCAGAAGGATCAGAGCGGCGTGCTGTTGGATGTCGGTGTCCACTTTGCCGATATTATGGAATACTTCCTGGGTGATATTGAGTCGGTCTATGCTCAAATGCGCCTCTATGAGCCGACCCGCTATAACCCGGCGGCGTTGGGTGCCGAGTCTACCTCGAACCCTGCTGGTGTCTATGGCAAGGCGCAGCGCGCCATGCCTGCCGAATTCCAGGCAACAGCCGATGATGCTATTTATGCCACGATCAATTTTAAGAATGGCGCGGTAGGACAATACATTGAGAACCATGCCGAGCATGGGCAAGGGCTGTGGATTCGCCAGATTCATGGCTCCAAGGGGAGCATGGATATGCCCTCTGACCGTTCAGGCAGAATTCTCAAGCTGACACTCGACCGCACGCATGTAGTTGACAATGAGAGCATCCTCGATTTGGTGCCTGATTTTCGTTTGGACGAGGCAACGGCAAAGCTCTTTGGGGGTGATCGCCTGTGGCGCTATGAGTTTCCCTTTGAACTGACCGACCGCAAGCTGATCGCGGTGGAGTATGCAGACTTTGGCCTGGGGATTCAGGGCAAACGGCCTGTGGAGGTCGATTTGGCGCAGGGATCGCGTTCGGTTGCAGTCTCCTATGCGATGATGGAGTCGGGCGCTGCGGGGGGCAAGCTGTTGTCGATTGATGATGTGCTGGCGGAGAAGGTGACTGCCTACCAGCAGGATATTGATGAAGGGTTGGGGATTGCATGAAACTTGGGTATAGCACATGGGGGATGCCCAACCACAGCATTGATCAGGCCGTAGACCAGATTGCATCTCTGGGTTTTGATGGTATTGAAATCTCGGTTCTGGACGGTTGGACGACCTTCATCGACAACTTGGATGCAGTAGAACGCAAGCGCATCCTGAAGCTGCTCAATGATAAGGGGCTGACGCTGAGTGCAATCTATGGCTGTAGCAGCTTGCTGGGGCGTGATCCTGCGGCGCAAGAAGCCAATGGACGGCGCTTGTATGAGGCAATTGACCTGGCGACAGAGTGGGCGCAGGATGGCCGCCTGCCCTATGTGAACATCCTGTCGGGGGGACGTACCGCCGATTGGGAGGCGCAGCATGAAGCCCTGGTCGAGCGGATCGTGCCTTTTGCAAAGTATGCAGAGGAACGGGGCGTGGTGCTGGCGATGGAGCCGCATGTGGACGGGCTGGTAGACATGCCGGATAAGACGTTGACGATTCTGAAGCTGGTCGATTCGTCCGCGCTGAAGGTGAACTTCGACATCAGCCACTTTGATATCTTTGGCATGAGCATTGAAGAATCTGTAACTGCCCTGGTTCCGCACAGTGTCCATGCGCATGTGAAGGATCAGCGAGGGCGCTATCCCAATTATGAGTTTTTGGTGCCAGGGGATGGCGATTTCGACTATGTGGCTTACTTACAGGCGATGCAGGCACATGGCTATACAGGTTTTATCACGGCTGAAGTGAGCAAGATGGTGCAGAACAAGCCGGGGTATGATCCTGTGGCTGCGTGTGAGTTGACCTATCGCACGCTGGCAAAGGCGTTTGTGGATGCGGGGATTGCGCGGCAGTAGGGCGGGTAAGTGAACATAAAAACCTTCCCGGAAGCTTTAAGCTTCCGGGAAGGAGTGGACGAGGGGTTTTGATGCTTGAACGAGAACTGCTGAGTGCGCTGCGGGCGTTGGCTGTGCGCTTGAAGCGGCAGCCGGTGAACTGGGCGATTACGGCGAGTTGTGGGCTGGCATTGCAGGGTGTGCCGGTGAGCGTGCGTGATGTTGACTTGGCGACGGATCGCAGTGGAGCCTATCGTTTGGCGCAACTCTTTGCCCCTGAGATGACACGTCCCGTTCAATTGTCCAGTGTTAAAACTGTTCAATCGCACTATGGCGCATTCGTACTCGAAGGCTATACGTTTGAAATTATCGGCGCTAGCCAGTACCCGCGTGCGAATGGCGGCTGGGATGCGCCGCTTGATTTTACGCCACACAAACATTTCGTGCGTGTGGACGAAATGAGCCTGCCGGTGCTTACGCTTGAATTTGAGTACGAGAACTATGTAAGGTTGGGCAGGGCAGAGAAGGTAAAACTGCTGGCAGAGTGGCTCGGTAGATCCGGGTGACTGCATTGTAAATCACAGGCCGCAGCGAATGTTCGCTGCGGCCTGTGTGTTGTCTGGATTAGCCATTCGGATGGCAGCGATGCGTATTAGGCGTGACCTTCGCGGTGAGACATGGGGGCAACATCGGTTAGATCGTCTGCCTTTGGCGCGTCCGCATCCTGCACCTCGGCTAGGTCGCGTGAATTTGCAATGCGCTGCTCACGTAATTCTTGGGTGTTGATAAAGAAGAGATAACCTACCCCTAAAATCATGGCGAACATGAACCATTGCATGGCATAGCTGAAATGCGAGCCTTCGTCCAACACCAGGGGTTCGCCACGCATGGGCAGCGTGTTCAAGGAGCGGCCTTCTTCGGGCAATTGCAATATGAAGACCGGCAGCAGTTCATAGGGCATCTGCGGTTGGACGGCAGAGATGTTGAGATAGAACCACTCGACCTGAGGGGCAGGTGGGGGCGTGGGTACGGCTCCGTTGGGTAATGTCTGCGATTCTTGTACCAGCCCAATTACAGGGTGATCCGCAGGCTCTTGATACTCATCCCAATGTTCAGGGGTTGACAGGTTGATCGGCACCCAGCCCCGAGCGACCAGGACAGCGCGGTTATCATCAAGCACCAGGGGGGTGACGATGATCGAGCCGGGCGCTTGATTGCGTGACTGATTCTTGAGCACGATCTGATGTTCATAGTCGAATTCGCCGGATGCTTCCACGCGGCGATATTCCAACTCGGAGAGATCGGCGGGAATGGCGTTGGTGTTGACGTCGTAAGGCTCCTCTCTCCAGCGTTCGGCAACGCGCTGGTTGAAGGCGCGTCGCTGCTCCAGCCGGTCAAGCTGCCAGAAGCCAAGCTGAATCAGGACATAGACCCCGGCGATGATGATCAACGTTGTCCACCACCACCGGCGGTTAAAGAGTTTGGGAATTGTTGCTAGGATAGACACGTTTTATGCTTCCTCATGCGCCTGCATCTCACTGCTTGGGCTCTGAAGACGACCCGCATTGCGATGCGGACGCCGCGCAGGCTGGGCAGGTTGCTGGGCACGCGACCAACTGGCAAGTAAGACCACTAACAGGACAAGAACCGCCCCGGCACCCGCAACCAGCGTCCAGTTGATGGTACGGGCGGGCAGGGCCTCCATCATGAATTCTGTGCTGCCCGATCCTTCTTTGCCTGTAACCACGATACCGATTTGCCAGTCACCTTCCACGGGCAAGATCGGATCGGCTTCGAAATAGAAATCGCCTAAAAATGCTTGGCGCTGCGCCATGACTACGATGGGCGCAGGTGGGCTGGCCGCGCTAGTCTGACCTGTATCACTGCTTACGGGATTGCCCACCGGCGTAAAAGTGACTGTAATTTCTACATCGGTGACAGGAATTTCGACTTGACTGCTGCTGCTGTCGGGATTGGGCATGGTGACAGCCAGGGATAGATGGACCTCTCCCACACGCCAGGGATCCGGCTCTGACCAGGCATAGAGATGGTAAGGGCCAATCGGAACATTGGTCAGGCGGGGTGTGCCGCCACCGTGGGCAGAGACAGGGGTGTACTGAGGCGCGATGATGGCACTGGACACAAGGCTGATGAGCAATGCCATCAACAGCGACCCGCGTGGAAGATTCATCTTCGTCATGATGGTTGCGAGAGATCCTTGATAGGCGGTCGCTCCACCTTGCGCCAGCGGTTTTGGATCACTCGGTCTTCCAAACCGGGTGCGATCATGGCCTCATCAGCATCCCAATCCGAACTCACAGGGCCGGGAGGGGTTTTCTCTTTGCCAAACAAGCCTGCAAGTACAACCAGCGCAGCCATGAGGAACATCATGCTGCCCGGAATCCACATGATGGCCCCAGCGATCTGTTGATCTTGCATCACTGTAAAGCCCCAGAAGCGCGGCACGCTTTCATAATAGGTGTAGCGTACCTCTGTGGAAAAGGCAATGGCGACACCGATAAACATATTGGGCGGGATAGTCCCAATCAGATAGGGCAGTTTGGCCCACCCCGGAAAGTGCGGGTGGATATGCGGCGCAGCGCCGATGATAGGCCACCAGTAGAGCAACGAAGCGAGAAAGAAGGTGATATGCTGGATGTCATGAACCCAGTCATGGTAGAGGGCGGCGTTATAGGCTGAACTATCATGCCAGCCCAAGTAGATGGTGATAAAGATCAGCCAGGTTGCGCCGGGTGACGTGCAAAAGGCAAGACCGCGCCGGAACGCTGAGTCACGCGTGAAGAGGCCCCCGATGTGATGGCGTGCCTTTTGGGGCAGCCCCCAAAGGGCAATCGGAAAAGGCTCACCAAACCAGAGCAAGGGCGCGCCGAACATCATAAAGAGCATATGCTGGATCATGTGCATAAAGAAAAGCTGACCTCCCAGGCGGTCGATTGGGGACATCAGCGAGATCGCGATCATCCCCAGACCACTCAGATAGGAGGCCAGCCGCCATCGATTTGCCAGCTTGTGGTAGGAACTCTGGCGACGCAAGCGCAGCCAGCCCACGACGTAAAGCACGCCCATTGGGACGATTACCGCTAGTACTTCAGGACGCCACTCCCAGCTTGAGAGAAGGGCCCTTGTGAGAGGGTGCATACGCTCCTTAAAAGTCAAAAACCCTTAAGAGCCGCACGCTTTCTTTCGCTGCTACGTTGTTTATGCGTGCGACTCTTAAGTAGTTTGTCTATTAATGCACTGGTGTCCCAATCAGGTACAGTGCAGGATAGAAGAAAATCCAAACGAGGTCAACATAGTGCCAGTAGATTGCACAGGACTCAACGCCCCAATGGCGATCGGGTGAGTAATGGCCCTTGCGACCCAGATTCCAGACGATCAGGATGAAGATAATGCCGCTGATGACATGGAGCGCGTGCATGCCGGTCATGGCAAAGACAACGGCCCCATAGACATCTTGTCCCGGCGTCAAGTGACCTTGATAGATGGCGGGAAAGAGACCCCACTCGAAGATCATAACACCACCGAGAAAGATGGTTCCCAGGACGGCGGTAGTGAGCATACCAATGGAGAAAGTCCTGCGGTCGCCATGCTCCATTCCTTTTTCCGCCAAGTTCATCGAGAGACTGCTGATGAGCAAGACGCTGGTCACGATCAAGCCGACGACCTGATCCACGTTGGGGCGATGTTCACCCCAGAGATAGAAGCGAACGACCAAAAGCCCGCCGAACAGGAACGCTTCGGAGATGAAAAAGAGCCATAGCCCCAAGCGATTGTGGCGAAGCTGCTCTTTGTAGTGATCTACGTGGGCTGTCACATGGGCTGCGATATGTCCCGCAACTACACTCATTGCTTAGTGTCCTTCCTCTTGTCGCCAAAGCCGCGAGACATGCATGAAATAGTTGAGCACAGCCACTGCCTTAAAGAGCGCCAGGAGCATCAGTAAGACTGTGCTTGGAAAATAGAGACCAACAAAATATTCAATCACCGTCAACACGGCCAGCACCAGGGCCACCGTAACACTCAACCGATAGGCGGCGGCTCGCTTGTCATTCATGACATTTCCTCTCTGCGTGAATATCTCTTGCTGTGTGTGGTCATGCCGGCGCTTCAAATCAGCCCTTTAGGCCGGCATGACCACGCATCCGTCATCATCTAGTCGTCACCCGCGCCGGCACCAGCCATATGCACATAGGTGGAGTTGGGCAGACCGTAATCATAGGGCTCGCCTACGACGCTGATCGGGTTGGCAAAGCTATGCTCCGGCACTGGAGAAGGGATTTGCCATTCGGGCGAACGTGAACGCCAGGGGTTGTTACCTGCCTTCTGACCTACCTCTGCGCTGTGGAAGAGATTGTAGATCATCAACAGGATGGAAAAGGCGATCAGAAATGCAGAAACCGTGACAATGAATTGACCGACTTCAACATTGAGGGCCGGGTCATAGTCAGCGATACGGCGGCGCATTCCCATGACACCGACCGACATTTGGCCGATGCTCATCATCCAGAAGGCGGGGGTCATGATCCAGAAGTGCAACTTGCCCAGTGTCTCGTTGTACATGCGCCCGGTGATCTTCGGATACCAGAAATAGATGGCCGCGAAGAAGGGGAAGGTAAAGCCACCGAAGATGGTTGCATGGAAGTGCCCTACGACAAAGTAAGAATCATGCAGGTGCAAGTCACTGGCAACTGTCCCCAAAATCGGGCCACTCAGCCCGCCGATGAGGAAGACGGAGATAGCACCTAGTACAAAGAGCATCGGTGTGGGGAAAGTCAGCCGCCCGCCCCACATGGTCCCCAGCCAGCTAAAGAACTTCACGCCTGTGGGTACGGCGACCAGCATGGTGGAGATCATAAAGGGCACCCGCAGATATTCTGCATAGCCGGACGCGAACATATGGTGGCCCCAGACCAAGAAGCCGACCATTGCAATGGCAATGCTGGAAAGCGCCACCCAACGATAGCCAAAGAGGGGCTTGCGGGAAAAGACCGGCAAGATCTCACTGATAATGCCCAGGCCAGGCAGCACAAAGATGTAGACCGCCGGGTGAGAGTAAAACCAGAAGATATGCTGGAAAAGAATAGGCGAGCCGCCTTTGTCTGGGTCAAAGAAGCCCATGCCCAGGAGACGCTGGAAGGAGTTCATCAAGAAGGCTAGGCCGATGAACTGTGTTCCGGTCAACTGGATCAAGCTGGTTGCCAGGACTGCCCAGCAGAAGATAGGCATACGGAAAAGACTCATGCCTGGCGGGCGCATCCGCAAGATCGTCACGATTAAGTTGACCGAGCCTAGAATGGACGAAAGGCCGACCATGAAAACGCCATAGAAGACGAATTGGAAGCCCATCGAGCCGACGATGCTGAGGGGCGGGTAGACTGTCCAGCCGCCATCCCAGCCAAAGAACATGCTCGTCATGAGCAGCACAAGACCGGGGACATTGACCCAATAGGCCCAAGCGTTGAGGCGGGGGAAGGCCATATCCGCCGCACCGAGCATCAGCGGCACAAGGTAGTTTGCCATACCACCAATGCCCAACAGAATGGAGATAAGTGCCGCCCAACCATGCATACTCATGATGGTGTTGTAGGTGTCGGGCTCCAGGAATTGGAGACCGGTACGGGCTAGTTCTGTGCGGAAGATAACGGCAAAACCGCCACCAATCATCAGCATAATGAAACCTGTTACGCCGTATTGGATGCCGATTACCTTGTGGTTATAATCTACACCAAAGTAGCGGGTCCAGGCTGGCTTGTCCAGAGGCGGGCCATGATGCAGCGGTGCTTCGATGCCGCGCGTCCATTTGAACAACCAATCACTCATTGCGCCGACACCAAGCAGAAAGCCGATGCCGCCAAAAACAGCACCCAAGACCCAAGCTGGTTCTGGGGACCATATCGGGTCAAATCCAAAGATGGCACGACCGAGAACGATCACGAGCATGCCGACCGCAGTGCCCAGAGCTTGGCCGATTAGACCACGTACCAAGCCAAGTGACATCAATGACATAACTACATCTCCTTACGCAATCCTCAAAACTACCAATTTATTGAGACTTGCTATTCAAGCGTGACTTGATGGAAGAGAAAGTGATGAGCCGTTAGCAGCAGGGCCACAGGATCACAATCTAGAGTGACTCTACTGCTGTGAGCTGTCTGCTTGGACAACTGCTGGGTTTTGCGCGGCAAGCTGCTCTGTGACCCATTGATCATATTCGGCTTGCTCCACAATCCGCACAGGCGACTCCATGCTCCAATGGCTGCGTCCGCAAAGCTCTGCACAACGTACCTTGAAGTCGCCTAAGAGAATGGGCGTAAAGCGAATATGGGTGTCATACCCTGGCACCAAGTCCTGCTTTACACGCATTTCGGGGACCCAAAATGAGTGTAATACATCCTCGCTATGTAGGGTGACGAGCGCCCGTTGGTTGATGGGCAGCACCAGTTCTTGCGAGATAATCCCGTTTGGATATTCAAAACGCCAGCTCCACTGAAACCCCACAGCGGTGACTTCAAGCTCGTTGGGTTCGCTGCGGATAACCTGCGCCAGCGCATTAACGCCATAAAAGCTAAAAGCGACCACGAAGATGAGGGGTATAACTGTCCACACAATCTCCAGGGTGCTGTTGCCTTCGAAATGCTCACCCTCTGAATCATCATCCTCGCGCTTGCGGAAGATGACAATGGAGTAGAGCATAAAGACTACGATTAGGGAAAAGAGGAACGCAATCAGCGTAAGATGCCAGCCGATCAAGGCATCAATGGTCAGAGATTCAATGCTGGCCTGCAAAGGCAGTGGCATGGCTGCCTTGAGCAGAATGTCCATGAGAACGGTCGAGATTGCAACCAGTACTCCAGCCACGATAAAGTGGCGCTTGTCAGATGCGGACTTGGGCATACGCAATTGCTGCTCCTGTGATAGCGGGTAAGGACTTTAATCTAAATACTGGTCTAGGAGACTGGCTCAACTACATGCTTGCGGGGCCACTGCTCATTCAGGCAGCAGTATTTTGGAAAAGAACGCAGGTTCTTACGAGAGTATAGATAGCTGCACGAGACGCACTGAGATTATACAACCGAGCGCCAACCAATGCACATAGCGGATAGACCGAATATCAGAAAGAATGTCAGAAATATCCACAAAGATAGGCTGCACAGCCCAACACCGGCCCATTTCCATTTGGCTATCAATCAACAAGACTCACCGGGTAAGTGGGAATGGGTCAAGCGTTCCAGGGCTAGTGGTAGGGCCGCAAACGATTGTACCTAACTTCACAAAAAGTGTCAAACAAGTGTGGCGAGATTCATAGTGACAGCGCGGTGCTGTTATTTAGAATCATTCTAGAATGACGGCTGTGAAAATTGACACTGCACTCAGGATCGTCTATAATGGAATAAATTAGAATGATTCTAAATTTTGTGACGGTATGATGTAATTGTGGAGTGGCTTTAGAAGATTCCCCTAGGAAATACAGGTACGACGATGGCTTTGAAACAAGCAAAGCGTGATCTTTATCTTAATGCACTGCGACAGGCAGGCAAGCGCATTACGGATCAGCGCCGGCTGATCTGCGATTACCTCGCGGAAACCGAGGGTCATCCGACTCCCTATCAGCTTTTTGCGGATCTCTCCGCACAACATCCTGAGATAAGCCGCGCAACGGTTTATAACACGCTGAATGTGCTGCAAGAGTTGGGGGCGATTGTGGAGATCGGCCTGGGCGCAGGCCATACGCATTATGAGACGGACACCGAACCCCATATGAACTTGATTTGTCTGCGCTGTCACGAGATCAGTGACCATCCTGGGCCACTGCCGTTGACCGACATGCAAGCATCGCTGCAAGAGGAAAGTAATTTTCAGCCGATGGCGATGCGGATCGATGTCTTTGGTTTCTGTGAACGGTGTCGTGCGCGCAAGAAAGCTGAGATTCGTGAGCAATGGCTGGCCCAACGGCAGCCCCAGAAGTACCAACAGATAAGCAAAGAATAGGCGGTGGAGAAGATGACGATTGAACGAATAGAACCCTCTTTGGCCCGGCCCGCCGGTGATGGCGACAGATGGGGCAATGTCTTTGCGCTTTGGCGCGAGAATGTGGAATTGCTTTTGGCCGCGATCACGTTGGTTGCGCTGCTGATTGGGTGGATCGGCGGGAGCCTGACAGGCGCACTTCCCGATTGGGCCGTAACCATCGCCGCACTTGTGGCCTTTGCTGCGGGTGGCTATTCGGGGTTGATGGGAGCTATTGAGCAAGCGAAAGAGGGCAAGCTCGATATTGACTTCCTGATGATCGCGGCCGCACTGGGTGCGGCGCTGATTGGCGAATGGGAAGAAGGCGCACTGCTGCTCTTCCTCTTTACGTTGAGTGGCGCGCTGGAAGAATTCGCCATGGATCGCACGCGCAAGGCGATTGAGGCGTTGGCGCATCTGCGCCCCGATGTGGCGCTGGTGCGTCGCGGTGGAGCCGAGATGACGGTGGCGGTTGATGACCTGGTGCTTGGCGATATCGTCTTGGTGCGCCCTGGCGACCGGCTGCCTGTCGATGGCATGGTGGTCAAGGGCGAAACGACCATCGACCAAAGCCCCATCACAGGTGAGAGTGTGCCGGTTCACAAGATCGTGGGCGATGAGGTCTTTGCGGGCACGATCAATGGAGGGGGCGCGCTCGACATTGAAGTGACCAAGTCGGCCGCGGACAGTACGCTGAGTAAGATTATTAAATTGGTGGCGGAGGCGCGACAGGATGCTACCCCTACCCAACAGTTTATTGATCGCTTTAGCCAACCCTACACCTATGCGGTGATCATTGCCACGCTGCTGGCAATCGTGATTCCGTGGTTGTGGGTAGATGAACCCTTCCGCCAAACGCTCTACCGGGCGATGACTCTGCTGGTCGTGGCAAGCCCCTGTGCCTTGATTATTAGCACGCCTGCTAGTGTGCTGAGCGCCATTGCCGCGGGCGCGCGCGGCGGTGTTTTGTTCAAGGGCGGCGCCTACCTGGAAAAGGTGGCGGCTGTTTCGATCATCGCCTTTGACAAGACAGGCACATTGACCCACGGCAAGCCGGTGGTGACGAACGTCCATCCGTTGACGGGCTATACACGCCAACAACTCTTGCAGATTGCCGCTAGTGCGGAACTGCCGAGCGAGCATCATATCGGGCGGGCGATTGTGGAGACGGCGCGTGCAGAAGGCATTGAACTAGAGACGCCCGATCAGTTCTATGCGGTGATGGGGCATGGCATCCAGGCAGGCTTTGATCGCACTGACGAGCATGGCGAGGGCTATACCGAGACGATCTATATTGGGAATGACCGTCTCTTTATGAGTGAGCAGATGGACCTTTCCCCGGCGATCCGGCAGATCGGTGATGCATTGAAGCGGCAAGGTAAGACCGCGATGTTGGTGGTGCGGCGTAGTACCGCGGGAGATACGTTAGGCACGACGCGCGATTGGGAAGTGGTCGGCTATCTGGCGGTTGCAGATACGGTTCGGCCTGAGGCGAAGGCTGCGGTCGAGGATCTGCATCACTTGGGTGTGAAGCAGATCGTGATGCTGACGGGCGACAACAACGACGTAGCCCAGGCAATTGCGAATGAAGTGGGCATTGATGAGGTCTACGGCGAACTGCTGCCGGAGCATAAGGTCGAGGTCATGCGAGAACTTGTGCAAAAGGGCAAGACCGCGATGGTGGGGGATGGGGTTAACGATGCCCCGGCGCTTGCCACTGCTCATGTCGGTATTGCGATGGGGGCAGGCGGAACCGATGTGGCATTGGAAACGGCTGATGTCGTGCTGATGTCGAGCGACCTCTCCAAGCTGCCCTTCATGATGCAACTTGGACGAAAAGCGGCCCGGATTGTGCGCCAGAATGTGATCTTCTCGGTCGGGGTCATTCTTACGTTAGTCGTGTTGACAATTTTCGTGCCCATGTTCGTGGAAGGCTTCGTGATGCCTTTGCCTTTGGGCGTGGTGGGGCATGAAGGGAGCACATTGATCGTTGTGCTGAACGGGCTGCGGATGCTGGCATTGCGTCCTGAGCATGCATAAGCAAGCCCATTATGCCACTTTTATTGCTGATTGTCATTGTGAGGGGTGTCGGGTTATGATGCCCGGTACAGGTTTTGCGTAACAAGACTACTGGTGTCGGGCATAGAATCATCTAGACCGGCATGGGTGACCGCGGGGTGTTATCAGAATAGACTTGAGACCGTACCTACGTGCGGGGGATACACGTAGGTACGCTCATAGGAGGCTCCGCGATGTGTGCTGTGATGTTCTGCGGCTGCGCATCCCCTACTACACAAAACCAAACTTCTTCCAAGATAAGCCGCCCTGTGTGAAATGTCAGGTACTGTTTTGTGCCAGTATTCGCGAATCGATAGAGGCCACCGATTGCCGCCGGCGGTGCGTCAAATGAGCGCTGAAAGCGATGTGACCTGGTGAGATCGTCTATGATGGCCCAAGTCGATCGACGCGATCTGTTTTCCGCGCTGCTTCGGCAACAGATCCAGGCGAGCCTCTACAGCTATGGGCAACTTGCCCAGCTTTCGGGTGTTCCCAAGCGTACGATTGTCAATTGGCTTGATGGCACAGTAAGGCACCCGCGCCAGTGGCAGAGTGTTGTGCGGGTGGCGGCTGCGCTGCGCCAAACCTTCGAGCAGACGAACGAACTCTTGGCAGCCGCGGAGTTGCCCACTCTGCAAAGTCTGCTGGTTGATGCCAACGAACCGGCGGATCAAGCGCTCTTGGCACAATGGAAACAAAATTTATCCACAGCCGCTCCCAGTATTGCTCTTTGTCTCCGCAACTATCTACGGGCGCTTTCCAGCGAATTAGCGCGCTTGCCTGCCTATTTCCCTCAACAAAGCGCCTTTGCTTTTTCCGCGATCTATCAGGATCTTCGACTGCGCCGGTTGGAATGGGCAATCGCCAAAACAGATCATTCGATTGGATCTATTGGTGGATCTATTGGGCGCACACGCGACGACGAAACTTGGTCGGTTTTGCGCCAGCAGGCGCAGCGTGCAGTGATCTTGGGCCAGCCCGGTATGGGCAAGACTTGGCTCTTTAAGGCCGAAGCGATACGTCTTGCTAAGGAAGCATTGGCAAGCGACCCAAAGAGCGAGCCGCCCGTACTCCCGCTTTTTGTTCGTATCCCGGACTTGGTGAAGCTCCTGGCGGGTCAAACCAGCCTTCAGGCGATACTTCATGCCGTCGCAGAACTGGCGGCGCGGCTTACGCCATCATTGTCCGAAGAGGAATTGCGTGCGGCCCTACGTGCCATGATGGAAAAAAGTCCAAATCGGGTTGTCTTTCTGCTGGATGCGTTGGATGAGGTTCCGGCGCGTGAAGGACAGCGCAGCGATGCGCGGCGTGCAATCATGCAACTTGGCTCTGCCACGCCCGCGCGCATCTTTTTGTCCTGCCGCACATTAGGGTATGCCGCGGCACCTTTGGCGCGCTATCTTGGTTCCGATGTGCGCGAGTACGAGCTGCTACCTTTCACCTATCACGAGATCGGGCGGGTGATGCGCGCTTGGTATCATGGACGCCTGGAGCAGCACCAACGTCTTCAACTTGCCATGCGGCGCGCTCCCGCTTTGATTCGCCAAGCCTCAAACCCGCTGCTGCTCAGCTTGATGTGTGTCTTAAATGAGACGCGCGGCGATGAGCTGATCGCGCATCGCAGTGGGCTATACGGGCCTGTTTTGCGCTTGTTGCTGGAAGGACGCTGGCGCAGTTTTGATATGCAGTTGCCCGAAGGACGTGTGCGGCGCAAAATACGACTGTTGGAGGTCATTGCCTGGTGCTATGCAACCTACCGGCAGGGTTGGTGGGAGCAACTGTCGGGGGATGTGCTGGAACAAGCAATCGATCAAGTCCCTGATGCCCAGAAACTTTGGGCAACCTGGCAGGCGGAGTGGGGAGCGATCTATGAAGGCCCTTTGTGGGAGTTGAGCGAGTGGGATGGCATCCTGGTTAAGGGATTTGTCCCCGTGGATGGGGCTGTCAGCGCAGTTCCCTACAGCTTTTTACACAGGACGTTTCAGGAGTTTTTGGTGGCGCGTTATCTCTTGCGCCGCTACGCTGCTGAAGGATTGGCCGCGGCAGAGATCCAGGAATTCTTGGCACATAAGGCGGCAGACCCCGAATGGTATATGGTGCTGCTCTTGTTGGTAGAGCAGTTGACGGTTAGCCCCTATCCCGATGCAAAACCGTTCTTGAATCATCTCTCTGATTTTCTCATCAAAACGGCGCAGGATCGTACAGGGCAGATGGCTGTGGCCGCGGTGGAGATTTTGCTCAATTTGCGTGTTACCGAAGTGGGCACTGAAGTGGTGCTCTCCTTGCGCGACCGGCTCATCAACCGGATGCGTAACAGCGAGGTCACGACTAGAATCCGAGTCCATGCTGCGCGCTTGGTGGCAAAACTTGGCGATCCACGTCCTGCGGTCATGGACGTGGACGCAATCAAGTTCGTGGAGATCCCGCAGGGGGCGTTCCTGATGGGCAGCGATCCGGCGCGTGACCCCGAATCCTCTAGCGACGAATATCCCCAACACCGTCGTACATTGGAGCGCTATGCAATCAGCCGCTATCCGATTAGCAATGCCCAATACCGCTGCTTCTTGACGGATCAAGAGGACGGCTATGATAACCCCGCCTATTGGCCCGAAGCCATTGCCCTGGGACATTGGCGTGATGGAATGGTCTGGCGCATGCGACCTGTTCACCGCCCTGATGGGCGAGTGGCCTGGGAGCCGGAATGGGCGCGCGAGCCAAACCAGCCTGGCTGGCCCGTGGATTTGCCGAACAGTCCGATCTTGGGCATTAGTTGGTATGAGGCGCGGGCCTTTGTGCGCTGGTTGGAGAATCGCTGGCGACGCAGCGGCATCATTGCACCGGCCATGCGCTTGGACCTGCCCAGCGAAGCGGAATGGGAGAAAGCGGCGCGTGGCGTGGATGGATCCATCTATCCCTGGGGCGACGACTTTGACGGTGAGCGACTTAATTGGTTTGGGCATATGCTCATGGCTCCCGTCCCGATCGGTGCATTTCCCAACTCCTCCAGCCCTTTTGGCGCTGAGGAGATGGTCGGCAATCTGTGGGAGTGGACTCGTTCCCTCTACCAGCCCTATGCCGCGGAGAAGCCAGATGGGGCAGATTTCGCCCACGCTGTGGCCCCGGATGTCGATTTGGCGCTGCGTGGCGGCGCTTATTACTCAGCCCGGAACCGCTGCCGGTGTGCTACGCGGCTGGCATCGCTGCCGATTGGGCGGATCAACGCGACATTCCGCATTGTGAAGGTTGAGGGATGAGGAAAGGATGAAGGATGAGGAACGAAGGTGGATTAGGGGGTGTTTCTTTGTTTGTAGCGCACGACGCGTATGCCGGGCCACTCCTTTGTTTCGACGGTTTCCAACGCTTCATCCAGCACTTGTAACAGAAATCCATCTGCATCGGTATACCACCAGTGCGAGTAGACGAGCCACACCTGGGACTGACCGTTGACCAACTGGCGCACGTAGGGGCCATCGGCGGCTGTCATGGGGGGCTCCAGTGTGCCCGCGTCAAAGAGATCGGCAGGTACGCCGTGATGGACGAGTGGGGGCGCTGTCTCCGGGTAGTGGTAGTTAAAGGGTAGCTCGCTCCAGGACGCATTAAAGAGGACAAGGTCATGTGGCTCTGCATGGCTTGCCACATAGGCGGCGACCTCGTCCCAATCCTCCTTGACGAATGTGACGTAGTAGCTCCAAAGCCCCAACCCACAAAGAAGTATGTAGAGCATGAGCCAGCTAGCGCGCTTCAGGCTGCGTAGGCCAACAGATGGCACGATCCCGCGCGCAATCAACAGATAATAGGGCAGTGTCGTCCAGATCAAGGTGCGGTCATAGAAGATTGGGCGGCGCAGGCTGACCAGTAGCTCCATAAGGGGGGGCAGCAGCCAGAGTGACAGCAGCAGCCAGATTGACCCCGGACGACGCCGCCACTGCCAGACGCCTATGCACAGGAGCCCCAACGCCAACCACAACCATTGGCCTCGCAATGGCATCCAATGTGGCAATTCACCAAAGGTCAGGCTGTTTAGCGCCATCCAGACTGCTTCAAAATTGGGCGGCTCAATCCAGAAATCTGCATCCACCACCTGCGCCTGGCGTACAAAAGGCCATGCCCACGGCAGCCAGAGCAGAAGTGCTGCCGCCTGGCTGAGAAGCCAGTGGCGGTAAAAGCCCTGCGTCTCCAGCCCGATCAACTCTCTGTTCTGCCACCCTAGTCGCTTTGCCAACCACAGCCCACCCAGCGCAACGTTGAGCGCAAGGGGGAGCAGCACCGTGGCTGTGTTGTGGGTCAGCATGGCCGCGGCCTCTGCCACCACCAGTAAGCCCCAGACCCAGGGATGCGAAGGCCGCGCCCCATTTTTTCCGTTTGTGACCAGTTCTGCCAGGGCATAAAACAGGAGCGCTACCGCCAGCGTCAGCAGGGCATACATGCGCGTCTCTTGGGCGTAGCGAACATGGAAGGGGGCAAGGGCCAGGAGCAGGGCCGCGACGATGCCCACCTGTGCTCCTGCCAGGCGGCGCGCGGCCAACGCGTAGATGGGGATCGCGCAGGTGCTAGCCAGTGCCGAGAGGCTGCGCAGCGCGCTGGGGCCATCGCCAAACCAGCCGATCCAGATATGCAGGAGCATATAGTAGAGCGGGGGATGGTGGTCGATGCGGATCAGCCAAGCAAAGAGCGCCGGTAGATCGTGGTTTGCCATCCACAGGCTAAAGGCTTCGTCCAGCCAGACGGTTTTAGCCGCCAGCGCGCCCAAACGCAGCGCACCACCCAGCAGTGTCACTGCCAGCAGTGGAGGGATGAGGGATGAAGGATGAGGGGTGCTGACGTCCTGGTGGGGTCTCTCTGAGACAATAGCGCCAGAGAGACCCCTACGGGGTGACAGCGTTAGTTCATCCTTCATCCCTCATCCTTTATTACATCAGGTTAGGGGCGGGCCGGGCTGCCGTCGGGCCAGCGCGTCTGCGTCCAGAATTCCACGGTGTCTTCGCAAGGATACTTTGCGGCTAACTTCTCGTCGATGTCGATGCCCAACCCTGGCTTGTCATTGGGGTACATGTAGCCATTGCGGACTTCGGGCAGACCGGGGAACATCTCGTAGACCAATTCGTTGAAGCGGCACCATTCCTGGATGCCAAAATTGGGCGCCCATACATCCATGTGCAGGTTGGCGGCGTGACCGACGGGCGAGGTGTCTCCGGGGCCATGCCATGCTGTGCGGATCCCGTACATTTGGGCATGGAGGGCGACGGCTCGCGCCGGGGTGATGCCGCCCATTTGACTGACATGCATACGGATAAAGTCAATCAGCCTGCCCTCAATGAGTGGCTGCCATTCGCGCGGGTTGTTGAACAACTCACCCATTGCCTGGGGTGTCGCACATTGCTCGCGGATGCGCTTAAACCAGTCAATGTCTTCGGGCGCAAGGGCATCTTCAAGGAAGAAGAGCTTATACGGCTCGACATCTTTGGCAAACTGCACAGCATCGATGGGCTGGAGGCGCTCGTGAATGTCATGCAGCAGCTCGATCTCCGGCCCAACGTTGGTACGCACATGCTCGATCATCTTGAGCATGTTGCGCATGTAGGCGCGTGGGTCATAGTAGGCTCCGTCAGGTGCGCCCTCTGGCTTGGGGAACTCCTGCTGCTTGCCGCCATAGCCGCCCTGTTGGACACGGATATAACGGTAGCCTTGCTCCATGTACTTGCGGACGTTCTCCTCGACTTCCTGCGGTGTGCGTCCGTCGGCATGGGCATAGACCGCTGCGGCCTCGCGACATTTTCCCCCCAGAAGCTCATAGACAGGCATGTTGGCGAGCTTGCCCTTGATGTCCCACAGTGCTTGGTCAATGCCGGAAATGGCATTGTTGAGGACAGGGCCGTTGCGCCAATAGGAATGGACGGTCGCCATGCGATAGAACTCTTCGATGCGCGAGACGTCGCGGCCAATCACAAAGGGCTTTAGGTGCTTTTCAAGGGCTGCGACCACAGCGTGAAAGCGCTGCGTGAAGGTGGCGCATCCCAGCCCATAGAGCCCCGGCTCCGACGTGATGACTTTGACAATCACCAGTCGTGAGCCTTGTGGTTGGGTGAGAATAACTTGGACATCTGTAATGGTAATCGGTTTGGACATAGTGGGTCCTTGTAATGCTTTTGGTGTTGCTTATAAGATTGGTAATACCTGCAAACATCGGATGCTGGCCCTAGATTGGGCCCATCTCCGGCATGAAAAACTCATAGCGGCTGGGATCGGCATACCCGTCCACCCAAGTTGTCGGGAAGCCTGATGTATCAATTGCCGCCTTGACGATACGCTTGTTGAAGACGCTGACGAATTCGCTCGCTAGATACTCTTCCACAGGCATCCATAGACATTCCTCGATTTCGGCCTCTTGGATGCTGATGGCTTCGCTGAGAGGGGAGAGGCGGCAAATGAAGTAGATATCGGATTTGCCCCAGCGGTAGCCATGCCAATGTCGAAAGCAGATCACCGACTCGAACTTGGCCTGTACCCCTGTCTCTTCAAGCACCTCTCGCACAACCGCATCCGCCAGATGCTCACCTGCCAGGAGCGCGCCTCCCGGCAGTTTGTAATGGGGGCGGCTCAAGTCGCGGCGGTGGCGCTCGTTGACCACCAGTAATTCACGCCGCTCGTTGAGGACGACGCCCCCTGCACCAATGCAGTGGGTGGCGTAGGTGGGCACAAAGGCATCGGTCTGCACGCGATAGGTCAGCGTCAGGCTATCCTCGTTGGCATGATGAAAGGTGAAGCCCATCTCGGTGGCGATGGGAATCAGGCGCGCCTTTTCAATAGGAATTTCCAGCCAGATGAGCTGAAGATTCCCTGCTTGCCATTCCTGGAGGGCCTCCTCAATCTGCACTCGAAATTCCTCTGGATCATGGGATAACTGCTCACGGTCGACTTGGGCTCCGCGAAATTGGTTGACAGAATAGACGAGGGTAGGCATGGCGGTTGGTGATTACCTTCTATGCAAAATGAACAAAATCTATTACAAACGATTCTACACCGGTTGTTGGTAGCTGGGGGTATGGCAATAGCGACGCATATCAAGTTTGAGCTTGAGGCTGCGACCCGCGGGCAAGGTTATTTGGAAATGTTTGCCGTTGATTTCCTGCGTTACGGGTGTTGCGCCTTCATTGTTGTCAAGGGTGTTGATGGTGGTGAATTCATGTTCACCGAAAGCACCGGCCTGCACCACCACGGTACGCGTGTGCAGCGGGCTGGTGTTGACCAGTTCGACCGTGGCGCTATCGGCATCCAGGTTGGAGACCAACGCCGATACATCCTGGGGCAGACCGGGGCGGCGTGCCTCGGCATCGAAATAGCGCAGGCGCACATGCAGCAACCCGCCATGATAGACGATCTGCGGGCCGCCACAGGTGAGCTGCAAAAGGGCCTCAGTGTGAACAGGGTTGACATTCTGCCAGTGGTGGACATCCCACGTTTCCGGGTCGCCGTGGTCATTGCGGATATTGTCCATGCGCCGCAGCACTTCCTCATATTGGGATTCGAGGATCAGGCGCGGGTAGTCGGGATGGCGTCCGTCTAGGTAGCAGTACCAGGGGCCAAAATGCTGATCATCGCCCTTACCGCGCCCCGGTTTCACGTTGAGCCAGGAGGTGCGGGTTTCGGGGATGTTGTCGATACGCTTGCGGTCGTTGGCGTCTTGGGACATATACCAGATTTGCGCGGCATGGTGCGGGCTCATGGGGCGATAGGCTGTCCAGCCGTCGTCAGTGCGGCGATAGGGGACGCGCCATTCACCATTTTCCTCTCGGCCCAATTCCAGCAGCCGGTCGAGCTGGCTGCGCGGAATGTCCAGGTAACTCATGTCGCCTGTGAGCAAGACGGCGTTCATGGCGGCAATGGTCAGCGGCTCGATGATGGTCATAAAGCCGTGGGGCCAGCGCCAGCCATAATAACCGCCCCACCACTTGCCATCCATCGTTTCGCCAATAATGCCATTGGGGCCGACATTGTCGGGGCAGATGCCATCGTTGGCCTTGATGCGGTCGCCCCATGCTTCCAGGTAATCGACCACCCAACTGCGATAGCGGTCGTCACCCGTATAGAGGAAGGCGTTGGTGATGAGGCTGGTGCTGGTCAGGTTGAGCGGCACATCACACTGCATTTGACGCTTGTTGAGCGCTTCCAGGATGACGCCGTAGACAGCGTCATCATTCCAGTCTGCCTTCTGCACCATCTCGCCATAGAAGTTTTTCTGTTCGGTCGGTACGGGCAGGTCATCGAAGGGTACAGGGTATTCCGCCAGCACCCAGCGATGGGTAGACCAGTCATCCCAGGAGTTTTCAAACTGCGGCCCTTTGCTGCCGTTGATCGGCGAGCGGATCATGCGCTTTTCGGCGTCCCAGTTGGCCGCGGTCGGGTCGTCGCCTGTGTAGAAGCCTGCAAAGCGCAGAGCGCGGGCGCGGTCTGGTTCCCAGTTTGGATCGGCTAGGCCGAAATAGTAGAAATAGATCGAGGATTCGCCGTGATGCATCCAATCGTAGTAGGCGTCCCACTCGCGATGGATTTGCCCATACGCTGTGAACTGCTTGGTAACAGCCTCCCAGAGGTGGCGGCTGCGGCGGTGTAGCTCGGCGTCGCCCCCAAGTGCGTAAAAGAGAGGCCAATTGTGATAGCTCTCATAGCCGTCGTCCGAGCCATCCATACCGGGCCATTCATCGCGCCAGACGAATGAGCCATCCTGGCGTGTGTAGCGCTCTTGATAGACGGGCGCGCTTTCGTTCATGACCTGGATGAGATGGCGCTGGCGCATGGCCCAATCGGGGATCGGGTTGCGGGCGTCGGCCTGTAGATTGAGCAGATTCATCGTTTGCTCCAAAGTAGCTGGCTGAAAAATTTATAGCGAAAAGAGTGGCTCGACATCAGCCATGATCGCATCCAATTCGACGCGATCCATGTCGTCTAATGCCTTGCCAGGGGCGCGCGCGACACGCGTTTTGAAAATGCCGCGGCGATAGAGAATCTCTTTATAGGTGGCGACACCATGCATGCGCTCAAAGCTGATCAGCGGCAGGATTTGGTTGAAAATCTTGCGTGCGCCTGCTTCATCGCCTTTTTCCAGTAAGTCCCAGATGGCGACCTGGACATCAGTAGCCTGGCTGGCAGGCATGTTGCCACAGGCCCCGCGCCGCCATTCGTCAATCAGGTAGATGCCCCCTTGCCCGCCAAAGACCCCTTTGCAGCCATCGCCCGCGGCTTGGAGGGTGAGGCTGATCTGGCGTGGTTCGGGCAGTGTTTCTTCTTTGATATAGGAAACCTGCTCTAATTCCTGGCACATACGCGCCACCAGGCTGTTGCTCATGGGCGTACCCGCCGGCCCGGCGTAGTTTTGGATACAGATGGGAATGGAAAGCGCATCGTTGATGGCTTTGAAATACTCATAACAGCCCGCGGCGTCCGGGTGTAGGATGTGCGGCGGCATCGCCATGACGCCATCGGCTCCAGCCTCCTGGGCAAATTTGCTCAACGCCACCGCGGGGACGAGATGACCGTGGGTGGTGGCAGCAACGACAGGAATCTGGCCCGCGGTCTCCTGTACCACAATTTCAATCCAGCGTTTGCGCTCATCATCGGACATCGTGGCGAATTCGCTGGCGTTGGCAGGGCCGACCAGACCGTGTGCGCCTGCTTCGATGCAGAAGCGGATCTCTTTACGCAAGCTCTCCTCGTCCAACTCATAGGAGTCAGTGAAAGGGGTGACGACGATGACGAAGATGCCTTTCCAGGGCTGTGACATGCTTCCTCCGCTCTTTCTTTGGGTGGTTCCTTTGGGCCTGTTTGGATTGGCGAGCCGGCCATTCATGCGCGCTTTGTGGCTAAGCTAGGCTGGTTGGAGCCAGCGGTCAAACCAGTCGAAGGCTTCTGCCTGCATCGGAACATCAAACTTATGCCCGCCAGGGTAGAAGCTGCATGCATAATGATCGGCAGCACCGGCCTTGTCATAGACTGTACGCATCATCGCATCCGCACGCTCCATCTCCGGCAAGGTAAAGAGCGGGTCTTCAGTACTGTTGAGGACAAGGGTGGGCAAGGGCGCGCGCAAGGCCAGAATTTCGGGATAGTCGAGTTCTGCAGGCAGCAGCGGGACATAGCACATCCATGTGTGCGTCTGGCATTTGTTCAGCAGATAGTCACGCCAGGTAGTCATCATGCCTACACAGACAGCACATTGGATGCGCGGGTCAAGACCGGCAAGCATGACCGTACGCAAGCCGCCACCGGAGAGGCCTGCACAGCCGACGCGTGAAGCGTCTACATCAGGACGGGCGCAGAGTACGTCCAGCGCGCGCTGGTCTTCGGCGCTAAAGACACCGGGCCAGGTCGTGCCTGCTGAAAAGAGCGACTTGGCGAGGACATGCTCATGGTTGCCCGCCCATTGATTGTAGGCTCTGATGGCTTCGGAGTCTTGGGGATTGGGGTCGCTCATATCGCCGCGAACGGGATCGATGACCCCTTCGGGACGAACGCGGCGACTGCCAAAGGCAAAGGCATCGTGAGCAAGTACGGCATAGCCGCGCTTTGCCAGCTCGTTGGCCCACGACCGCCCTTGATAGTTGCGGCCTTGAAGTTCGACCATTAGCGGATGCAACTGCTCATTCGTACGCACCACCTTGGGCGCGCCAAAGTACTTGTTGCCGCTGTGGCAATGCAGCGCGACAACACCCGGTAGAGGGCCGGTTGCCCCGGCTGGCTTGAGGAAGTAGGCTTTTGTCGGCGCGCCATAGGGCAACTGCCACGAAAGCTCTTCAATGTGCAGCCCGTCATAAATATAGGAACAATGCACCTTCACCTCGGGCACGCCGCCGGTGTCCGGTTGCGCTAGCCGCTCGAGAAGGCGAGTGCGTGCCTGGTCGCGCCATTGGTCAACGTCGCTGAACTCGGCGCTGCGAAAGGAGAGCTTCGCCGGTGCGTCGCCAACGAGACTTGCAGCCCAGGGGCCATAGAGGCCGATGGTACTTAAAGGGTGAGTGACTTGACTCTCCGTTGAGGTGGTCACGGTCGGTTACTTTCTAGCGGCACTTTGCGCTTGTGCGGCTTGAATGTGGGCGGCTACCTCTTTGTGGAAGCGGATCTCGCTGTTGTCCTGCGGCTCATAGCCAATCACCTTGCGGGCGTTGACAATGCTCCAGAAGGCATGAGAATTGCCGCTGACGCCGTAGAAAACTTGGAAGGGAACACCGTTCTCGTCACGAATGTCGGCGGTTTCGATGCTCTTGACCACCAACTGCGTGAGGTCGCGCGCGCTGATATAGGCCCCCAATGCGCGGCGCATACAGGTCAGGTCGCCCAACTTGCAATTGCTGACATCGGTTTCGCGCGGGCCGCCGATACGAATCTGGACATTCTCCAGTTGTCGCCCGCGCCCACGATCCTGGACAGCCGCGCCGCCAGTTGCACTGATGTTGGCTTGGATGCCCTGCACCTCTTCGCCATGCACTTTGCCCACGGCAAAGACAAAACCAAGATGCTCGTAGACTTCCTTCGCCCATCCATAGTAGTTGTCGGAGAGGGGACGACCCACATTGGGATCAACCACATCCTGCTTGTGGGCAAGGATCAACGGCTCATAGTAGTCGGCGGCATGGTTGGAACTGGCGGTGACGACGCGGCGCACCCGTTCCTCCCAAGAGACTTGATAGACATTGTAGGCCATCTGCACATTGGCAAATTCGGCGGCGAACTGCTGGTCTGGGTTCTTCGGGTCTTCGGCGCGCGTAAAACCCAGGTGGATGACCGCGTCGATCCCCTGGAAGAAATGGCGATAGCCGTCACGGTTCTGGTCGATGAGGTTGGCAATCTGGACGCCCGGAACCTCCTGCCCGTTGCGGTCTGTGGTGCGTACGTCGAGCAGGGTCAGGTCGTAACGCTCGCGCAGTTCGGGCAGCATCAACGAGGCGACATAGCCGGATGCGCCGGTGACGAGGACTTTTGATTTTGGCATAGCAAGTGAACTCCTACTAGGTCTCTAGTTTCCGGAAACAGAATCAACACCGGCAAAAAGTTTGTTGATACGGTCGAGCGCCTCCTGCGGCAGAGGCGGCAGTTGCAGAGAACGCGCGTTGTCTTCCAAATGGTCGACGCTGCCTGTGCCGGAGAGCACCACGTCGATGCCCGGCTCATGGCGGCAGTAGCGATAGGCGGCTTCGGTCACGGACGCGGCAACGCCGGGAGCGGTCAGGAAATCCAGGGGCGCATCTTTGTTGTAGCCGGTTAAATCGATCTCGCCATCGGCTGCTAACTTGTCGGTCAATTCCTTCAGCGCAGCCGGGTCGCTCAGCGCGCTGCGTACGGCAAACATGCACAAAGTGCCAATGTTCTCTGCCTGGGTGATGGGAAATACGGTGTCGCGCGCCGACTGATTGAGCAGGTTAAAGCCAACCATCATCACATCCCACACTTTGTCCTGGAGCGCAGTGACGAGCATTTCATGTGTGGTTTCTTGCGAAAAGCTCTCGGTGATGCCCAGCCAGCGGATTTTGCCCTGGTCGCGCAGGTGCAACAGGACGGGGACAAGTTCTTCGCGTACGTGGGCATATTCGTGCTGTTTGACGCCGTGAACATGGAAGATGTCAATGTACTCTAGACCCAAGCGCTGGAGGCTCTGATCCACCCCGGCTCGAAAATCCGCGGCGCTGATCGGCTTATCGTTGGCGCGGGGGCCTTTCTTGGTGGAAAGCACATAGGAATCGCGCGGGACTTCTTGTAACGCCTTACCTACAATCGGCTCGGTACGATAAGCCTCGGCTGTGTCAATTAGATTCGCGCCTAACTCTAGGGCGCGGCGCACGACAGCGATGGAGTTGGCTTCGCTTTTGCCCTGGCTTTGGCCCAAGCGGCTATGACCACCCGCACCTAAGCCCATGACACCCACGCGCAGCCCTGTCCGGCCTAATGTCACTTGTTCCATGTGTATCCCTTCTCATAGATGAAAACCCCTCAAAGCCGCACAAGCCTCCGCCCGACAGGCTGATCTTTGTGCGTTCATGAGGGGTCTGTTCATAGCGTTAACCCTGTTCCTTTGCCAACATATTCATGGCGGAGCGGATATAGCCCAGCGCATAGGCCATGCCCGCGTGCCAGGGGGCGGCGCAGGTGGTATGGGGCGTGTGATCGGGGATCATCAGCCCTTCAAAGCCGCTGTCGCGGTAGGCGCGCAGCGCGTCCAGCATATCTGCGTCCCCTTCATCGAGAAAGACCTCGCGATAGTTGGGCGCTTTGCCCTGCACATTGCGGAAGTGGACATAACAGATGTGCTTGGCATAGGTACGGATGGCCCCCAGCACATCCGACCCCGGCATCTCGGTGATGGTTCCCTGGCAAAACTCAAGACCGTTATGGGGGCTGGGTACGATGTCAAGGAGCCGTTGGTAATGGTCGGGATGGGTGATGAGCCGTCCTGTGCCGCGCAGTTCGGGCAGCGGCGGATCATCGGGGTGGGCTGCCAGGCGCACGCCCGACTCCTCTGCCACCGGCACAAGTTCTTCGAGGAAGTATTGCAGCCGATCCCACATTTGCTCGCGTGTAACCGTACCGATGTTGCCAGGGGGTGCATTTTCATCGAAGCGGATGCCCCAGATTTCACCGTTGGGAATGGGTGTCTGCTCCGGCGCTTGGTCTGCGATATAGCCGACAGCCTCCGCGCCGCCGCGGGCAAATGGCCCCCAGACGCGCCCCCATACCCCCGCCAGGCTGAAGTAATAGCCCATTGTGGGGATGCCCGCTTTGCCCATGTTGCGGATCGTCTTTTTAAGATTTTCCATCTGTTGGGCGCGGCGCGGGCCATCCAGCAGGATTTGATCCCAATGGCTCGGTGGGAAATTTTCAATTGCTTCGAGGACCAGACCCTCCTGGGCGACAAACTTCGCAAAGTCGTTCAGTTCGTCATAGGACCAGTAGCCCTCTTTGGTAGAGGGCAGTGTCTTTTCCGTGGGCAGGTGGGCGACGATATGGGTGGCGCTCACCTGTTTGGCAAAACGGAGGTTGTCCGCCGTGACCATGCCGTCATAGAGGCCAAGACCAAGTTTCATGGCTGTACCGGCTAGATGAGGGGCTTTTGGCGTTGGACTAACTGGAAAGGAACCGATTGCGGGCCGCGGAAGAAGGCCAACTTGTCGCCCGCGGGCGTCGTGTTGATCTCGCCGAATGCCTCTGCACCGGCAGCCAGCAAGCGCGCTCGATCGGCCTCAATGTCGCTGGAGCTAAAAGCCAGATGGAGGTTGAGCGGGTGGATTGCGGTGTAGTCGGGCATGGGGGCTGCCGGATTGCTGTAGATCTCCAACATGCTGCCGGCTTCGTCGGCGATAAAGTGCATGAAGGGGGAGGTTGTGTTGCTCATGACGACGCGCATGCCGAGGTTATCGGCAAAGAACTTGACGAAGGCTTGTGCATCCGGCACGTTGATGGCGACATGTTCCAGTTTCATGGAGTTTTCTCCTAGACAAGATGAGGTTAATTGGGTGTATGGGGGAACTGATCAGCACAATGGGTGCTAGCGCTGCGATTTGTTGAGTATGATAAGTTGAAAACAGTGTGTAGACCCCATTCTAACCCAGCCCGCCGAAACCGTCACATCGACTGGTGGACAAGTGGCATATTGGGGATTGACAAAGAACATTTGTTCTGATATTGTGAAGGGGCGCAACGATGGAACCATCCTCATAGTAGCAAGGGCAACCGGATTGCGTTACATGCGTTTGTGTTACATACGATGGAGTTAGGCGGGGTGCTATGGACTTCTTTCTTGCCATCTGTTTTCTGTTTTGCTTTCTACAGTTGTTTCGTGAATTCGCTCCACAAGACAATTCATAACATATCGACGGCCGGTACAACAGGGTCACAGCCCAAGCGATATCGCTTGGGCTGTGACCCTGTCGCGTTGTTTCCGGCTTGACACACGCCGCCGCGCGGCCTATACTGGTGGCGTAGGAATTGAACCGCTTTGCCAACTGGCGAACGTGGAGATTACCACGGGGGAGGCAGAGCGGCGTTACAGCAACAGTCGCACGCCTGGGCTGGGCAGCCACTCTACTGACGAGCAGGCTGCCCTTTTTAATTTCCAGCAGTAGCCTGCCAGATTAGAAAGGAAGTGAAGATGTCACCTGTACGTGCGCTGCTCTCGGTTTCCGACAAGACAGGGTTGGTTGATTTTGCGCAGCAACTCCACAACGCCGGTGTTGAGCTGGTCGCCAGCGGTGGCACCGCTCGCGCCATCCGTGATGCGGGTGTGCCTGTTCTTGAGGTGGAGGAGATTACCGGCTTTCCTGAGATTTTGGGGGGACGTGTCAAGACGTTGCATCCGGCGGTGCATGGGGGCATTTTGGCGCGACGAACCGAGCAGCATCTCGATGAATTGTCGGCGCACGCGATCGCGCCCATTGATCTCGTGGTCGTCAATCTTTACCCTTTCCAAGAAGCAGTGGCGCAGCCCAATGTGACGCTGGCAACTGCGGTGGAGGAAATTGATATCGGGGGAGTAGCGCTTTTGCGCGCAGCGGCGAAGAATCATGAATCGGTGACGGTGGTTTGTGACCCCACGGATTATGCCGATGTTGCCGCGGCCTTTGCCTCCGGCGGCACAAGCACGATGCAGCGCAAGCAACTCGCGCTCAAGGCATTTCGCCACACGGCAGACTATGACACAGCCATTTCCGATTATTTGGCAGGGCAAGTTGCCGAGGAGGCGGGCAGCACGCTCCCGCTGCGGATGCCACTGGAATTGAACCAGGCACAGCTCAATCGCTATGGCGAAAACCCTCACCAGCAGGGGGGGCTATATGCCTATGAAGGGGAGCAGATGCCCTTTGCTGTGCTGCATGGCAAAGAGATGAGCTATAACAACTGGCTCGATCTGGATGGCGCGTGGCAGTCGGCGCAGGATTTTCCCGAACCCACCGTCGCGATCATCAAGCATGGCAATCCTTGCGGACTGGCGAGTGGCGCGACATTGGCGCAGGCCTATGAGAAGGCGCTGGCAAGCGACCCCGTGAGCGCGTTCGGCGGCATTATTGCCGTCAACCGCGTGTTGGATGCGGAGGCAGCAAAGCTCATGGCCTCGCTCTTTGTGGAAGTTGTGGCCGCGCCGGAGTATGCGCCGGATGCGCTGGATCTCTTTATGAAGAAGAAAAACCTGCGCATCGTCCAGCCAACAGGTGTGCAACTACGCCCGTTGAGCCTGCGCAGTATTATGGGCGGGGTGCTGGTGCAAGAGGTTGATTTGAGCCAGGAGGATATGGACCCGGCTCATTGGACGATTGTGAGCAAGAAGCAGCCCACACCGGAGCAGTTGGCAGACTTGGCCTTTGCATGGCGTGTGGCGCGCTGGGTCAAGAGCAACGCCATTGTCTTTGTCAAAGATCAGGCGACCGTCGGCGTCGGCGCGGGGCAGATGAGCCGCGTAGATTCGGTGATGGTGGCGGGACATAAGGCCGGCGAACGAGCCAAAGGCTCTGTGATGGCGTCTGATGCCTTTTTCCCCTTTGCCGATGGCATTGAGGAAGCCGCCAAATATGGCATCAGTGCCGTGGTGCAGCCCGGCGGTTCGGTGCGCGATGACGAGGTGATTGCTGCCGTGGACGCGTTGGGGCTAGTGATGGCTTTTACGGGGGCGCGTCATTTCCGTCACTAAATTGGCGGAGAGTTGCCCAACTTTGGTATGTAGTGCTTTGTTCGACGATGGGAGTTCCGTTAATGCGGAAACTCCCATCGTTTGATTGCGTACTGATGCATGTTGATGTAAGCGTGTTTGCAGTGGCGTACATAGCTTGTGGGGAGCAGGCAGATGAGCGACGTGCAAAGTTTTGAACCGGTTGACAAGGCAATGTCACCCGCGATGGCATCTTCAGCCTCATTGAGAGGGTTGAAAGGCTTGATCTCTGCTACGCGGCGCTATATCACAGAGGAAGAGGGTCAGGCAGGCCGCGTTGTGCGCAGGCTGAGCGAGGACTTTGCCTATATTCATTTGCAGGATGTATGGAATCCTTACAGGTTTTTGCGCCAAATGGAGGGTAGCCCGCCCATCAAGCTAGGGACAGAGGGATTTCGACCTGAACTCGTGGATGATCATAACCCGGCGCGCCACTATATGGCGTTTGTGGCAATGGGCTATTGGTTGCCCTATCTGCTGGCATTGGCTGTTTTGTATTTGTGGGAGATTGCGGGCTACATACGCTATGGCTTTCAATGGAGTCCGGCAGATATGAAGAACGGACTGCTAGGGGTGCGCCACGGCAATGCGGTTCGCCACGCCGGGATTGAGGTGCTGCCGGGGCTGATGGTAAAAGACTTGGCAGCTGATCCGGGTGAAGTGGAGGGAAGTACGGTTTAGTCCCTCTTATGAAGTTCCCTCAACGTCAATCGGGTCGGCATCGGTGACGCTGCGCGCGGCTTGGTTGGCAAGTTGGTCTGCGCGTTCGTTGGCAGGATCGCCCGCATGTCCCTTTGTCCAATGCCACTGGACGCTCCCCGCGGGTTGGTGGCGAGCGATGACAGCGAGGAGTCGCTGCCATAAGTCCTGGTTTTTGACAGGCTGTTTGCTGCCTGTGCGCCAGCCGTTGCGCTGCCAGCCGTACACCCATTTGGTAATACCATTACGCAGGTATGAGCTATCGGTAAAGAGTTCTACCCGGCAGGGACGGGTGAGAGCTTCCAGCGCGGCGATGGCCGCGCGCAGTTCCATGCGATTATTGGTTGTCTGGCGAAAGCGGCCTACCACTTCTTTTTCGTGCGAACCAAAGCGCAGAATGGCGGCATAGCCGCCGGGGCCTGGGTTGCCAATGCAGCCGCCATCGGTGTAGATGATGACCGCGGTGGGCATGGTACTGTTGGTGTTGGGTGTCATATCGCTATAGGAAAAGACCCTCCCCGAAGCTTTAAGCTTCCAGGAGGGTTGCAGGGTAAGGGTTTTGAGTGGTTTATTGTTCGGTGCGGATTTCGACGAAGGTTGTTTCGCCGGCGTTGACGGTGAAGTCGGTGCGCACGCTTTCGCCATTGATATTGGCAATGAGGACATAGGAGCCGGCGGGGACATCTCCCATTGCGCCGTTTTCGCCCCATAAGGGATCGGGGCCGATATTTTCGGTGTCAAGATAGGTTTCAATCTGGCGACCCCAGACCGCTCTGCCTCCCACAAATTGAGCGATGGAGACTTTGGCCCCGGCCCATGTGCGTCCATTTGCCGTCAAAACACGGACAGCAACCGCGCCATTGCCCTCGGCAGGTTTGAGCCATAGATAGGGGTTGACACTGTGATCATAGGTATTCGCCCCCAAGCGCGCTTCGACATGTAAGTGGGGGCCGATGGCGATACCGCTCATGCCGACAAGCCCCACAATGTCATCTGCTTTGACGTGCTGCCCTACTTCGACGCGTACTTCGCTTAGGTGCCCATAGAGGACAAAGACATCGAGCTTGCCGCCCGCCACGGGCAGTTGTTGATCGAGGCGAATGACCACAGCCTTGCCATAGAAGTTTGCATAGGGGCCAAGCAGGTCAGGGTCATCCGGCCCGGCGTGGACAATCTCACCCTCAACGGCTGCTTGGACAGGTGTGCCCGATGGATTGGAGAAGTCTAGCCCATGATGGGGCCGGTAGCGGTTGCCCGCGGTTGCGCCGAATTGATAGCTGGGGCTGGCAAATTGGTTAGAATTCAAGTTTTCAAAAGGATTGCCCAGCCAGAAATGGTCACTTTCTGCGGCGGATAGGGGTGTGAAGGTGGACCAGAGACGCCCTGGGCCGATGGGGGGCGGGGTCGCTGTGGGAGCGACGGTAGCGGTGGGTGTTGGCTGATCCGCTTCTCCCGCAGGTGTCATTTTGATTCCGACTGCGGGTACGATCTCGACCTTTGGAATCGAATTCCCGCTGAGCGCGGAGACGACTTGCGGGGTCGGTGAGGGCGTTGCGGTTGGTACGAGAATCATTTCAGTTTGAATGGTCTGTGCTTCCGCCGTGATCGGTTCGGATTGTAGCGCGGGCATGAGCGCTTCGACAGGCACAGCTTCTGGGATTTCGATGACAATCGCGCCCTCTTGTGCCTGCGTCACGGCAGCGGATGCTTCTAAGATGATGGGTTCGTCTATAGGAGCAGCAGGCTCTGGATCGGATGTCGGGGAGCCAACTTGCGCCGAGGTGGGTGTGACGATCACGATGTTGGCGAACATGGCAGCTTGGGCAGTGGCATCCGGGGTGAGGGCGGCAGCGCGCGCGACAATGCCTGCACCTGGGGCCACATTCGCCGGGTTGATCACCGCAAGCGAATCCATCGACCTGGCGCGGGCGTCATCTACCCAAGCGCTGGGATCGTCGTTGCGCGGCCATGTCCACCACATGGCGACGGCGACCAGGCCCAAGACGCCGACACGTGCGGTCATCGGCAGGAGACGTTGGAGAGGACGCTGTGGTGCCGGCAGGGATCGCAGTGCATCCTCCCATACTGTGTCAGAATCTTGGATAGTGGGAGCTTGCGCGGATTCCTGTCCAGATAGGTCATTGGATTTTTCGTCTGCAATGCCATCTGAGATGATTGCGGCTTTGGCAACTTCTGCCTTGATGCCGGAATCCATCGTAACTTCCTGGGCTACAATCCCGTCTTGCGTAATGACCTGATCGTCGTCATGGGTGGGATCGTGTTGGATGAGATCGTGATCAAAGACTTGCGGGCTTGCCGCGATAAAATCATGGAAATGATCACCCGTATCATCACCGATATATTCGATGTCAGGGGCAGCAACGCCTTGTAGACGACTGATAATTTGCGCAACACGAGGGTGCTGCATGAACTCCGAAAATTTCAACATTCAAGAACCTTCAGCGGTCGTCCATTTTGATGTTTTTACGTTGTTCCCGCAGATGTTTTCCGGCCCATTTGCCGAAAGCATTATCAAGCGAGCCCAAGAGAACAACCTCATGACCGTTGCGTTCCACGACGTTCGTAATTATACGACGGATCGCCACCATATTTGTGACGATACACCGTATGGTGGCGGTGGTGGCATGGTGATGAAGCCCGAACCCATTTTCCGTTCAGTCGAGACAGTCTTGTCCAGACCGCGCGGATGGACACTTCCGACCCAAGACGCCTATGTGAACTTGCCGCCGTGGAACGCGGAGGAAGCAGTTCCTTTACCGGCGAATGCACCTGTGATCCTCTTGTCACCCCAGGGGCGACTGCTTACACAATCCGTTGTCGCTGAGTTGGCCCAATTTCCACGTCTCGCCCTGATTTGCGGTCGTTATGAAGGCGTGGATGAGCGAGTGCGCTCACAATTGATCACGGACGAGATCAGCATCGGCGACTATGTATTGAGCGGGGGGGAACTGGCAGCAATGGTGATTGTAGACGCGGTGACACGGCTCATTCCTGGCGCGCTGGGCTATGCATTAGGGGCGCACCAAGATAGTCACTCACCGGGGTTGGGCGGGCTGCTGGAAGGCCCACAGTATACACGCCCCCCCATCTTTCGCGGTGAG
Organism: Caldilineaceae bacterium; assembly: GCA_020846635.1. Classification (GTDB taxonomy): domain Bacteria; phylum Chloroflexota; class Anaerolineae; order Caldilineales; family Caldilineaceae; genus QEUY01. The sequence goes on along the minus strand of JADLDO010000027.1, from coordinate 83,701 downwards.
GCTGTCCCCGATGTGTTGCTGAGCGGGCATCACGCCAAAGTCGCGGCGTGGCGTCATGAGCAGGCACTGCTGCAAACATTGCAACAACGTCCCGATCTGTTGCTTACATTACCCCTGACGAAAGAGGATCGCGCCTTTCTGCGGAAGTGGGGATGGCACGATGAAGTTGAACCGGAAGGTAGTGAAGGAGAATAAGAGATAAGAACAGATGACCTTCATGATCGATTCTTCCGTATGACTTTATCGTTTTGTTTGTCTATCGTTTTGCTGGATAGCGCCATCCTGATACCGAAAGCCCATTGGTTGTTGGGCCATTGGTTGTTCAGTCACGGTTATTATAGTGGCTGTAGTCGCGGGGTCAAAATCAATGATACGCAAACGATAAGCATGATATGCAAACAATAATCATCCGACCTGCACCGCAATTTGTCACGACTCGACAGACATGCTATACTCGGACGGTTGTAAATTTCCGAAGGTGAAATTCGGCACAGCAGCTTTGGGTGCAATTGTCGTTTTGGCTCATATGGGTAGGCCGTTCCAGATGGCTGAATTGGAGCCTGCGCCTTCGGTTTATGGATGAGTGGCATTGAATGGACTGCATACTGGCAGCCGTTTCGTATCAAGGATTTGAATCAAGGAATAGAGTGAGAGCATGACCAACGCGCTAATGGCTTCGCTGGAGCCGCAACTGAACGCGGATATGCCTGAAATGAGTCCAGGCGATACGGTGCGGGTGCATCAACGCATTAAGGAAGGTCGCAACGAGCGTATTCAGGTCTTTCAAGGCGTGGTGATTGCCATGCGTGGAGGCACAACGCCGGGTGCAACCTATACCGTTCGTCGCACAGGTTCGCATGGTATCGGTGTGGAGCGCACTTTCCCGCTTTATAGCAAGAATGTGGAACGCATCGAGGTGCTGCGTAAGGCCAAAGTCCGCCGCGCCCAGCTTTACTACCTGCGTGACCTGCAAGGCAAGGCTGCCCGCTTGCGCGAGAAGCGATTCCTCAAGGCCTAAATTTTCAGGGTCTATATTTTTAGTTACCTTCCCTTTGGGGTGAGAAGAGCATCGGCGCGCTGCCGGTGCTCTTTTGCTATCATAGGCTCATTTTCGTATGTCATCCAATCGATCACCTGCAAATTTATCTCCTACACTGGACGAGGAATCACGGCTCTGGGCGGCGGGCTATTGCCGCGTGGCGGGCATAGATGAGGCCGGGCGCGGGGCGCTCGCCGGGCCGGTGGTGGCGGCTGCGGTGATCATTCCGGCGGCGGCTTCGCTGACAGGCGTGTGGGCGGAAGTGCGCGATAGCAAGCTGCTGCGCCCGGCGGCACGATCGGCGCTTGTGGAGCCTATTCAGCAGGCGGCGCTTGCCTGGGGAGTCGGGGTTGTTCCCGCAGCCGTGATTGACCAGGTGGGGATTGCCACAGCAACGCGCCAGGCGATGTTACAGGCTTTGGGTGCGCTCTCTCTGCCGCCCGATTATTTGCTCATTGACTGGGTGAAACTCCCGCAGGCTGGTTTGCCCCAACTTTGTGTGCCAAAGGCCGATCAGAAGATGGCATCGGTGGCGGCGGCATCAGTTTTGGCGAAGGTGACGCGTGACCGGTTGCTCGAAGCGGTTGGCGAGAGCTATCCGCGCTATGGCTTTGGCGCGCATAAAGGCTATGGCACTGCCCAACATCTGGCCGCGCTGAACATGCATGGCCCCTGCCCTGAACACCGGCACACATTTGCACCGGTTGCGCGCCCTGCTGCGCTCTGCGACAAAGGCGAGGTAGGGTCGTGAAAGGCGATGCACGCCGCCAGTTGGGGCAGATGGGTGAAGAATGGGCGGCGCGGCTCCTGGTTGAGGCAGGGCTCGCGATTGTGGCGCGCAACTGGCGCTGCGCCTATGGTGAATTGGATCTGATCGCGCAGGAAGTCGCGCCCGATTATTCTCAAGGGGGCGTCGCGGCGACGTGGCTGGTCGTGGTGGAGGTGCGTATCCGGCGCGGGACGCGCTTTGGCACAGCGCAAGCTTCGGTGACGCCCACCAAGCAAGCCAAATTACGCACTGTGGCAGAGGCCTATGTGCAAGCCGTCGAGTGGCAAGGGCCGTGGCGGATCGATGTGGTGGCGATTCAGTTGGACGGGCAAGGACGTTTGATAGACCAGGTGCATTTGCGCCATGCGGTGATGGGATAAATGATGGATGTGAATCAGAAGCAGGGAAAGCCATTGGTCGTGCTGCTTGGCCCTACGGCAGTGGGCAAAACGGCCTTGAGCCTGCAACTTGCCCGCCACTTCAATGGCGAAATTGTCAGCGCAGACAGCCGCCTGATCTACCGGACGATGGATATTGGCACAGCGAAGCCGGCCCTGGATGAACAGGCGGAAGTGCCGCATCATTTGATCGACCTCTGTGAACCTGACAACCCCTTGACGGTGGCTGAATATCAGGCGTTGGCCTATGCCACGATTGATGCGATCCATCATCGCGGGCGTGTTCCCTTTTTGGTGGGGGGGACTTCGCTCTACGTGCGGGCGGTAGTGGAGGGATTACAGATTCCCGAAGTGCCGCCCAATCCTGCCTTGCGTGCTGAGTTGGAAACATTGTTGGAAGCGCAAGGACGCGAGGCGCTTTATCAACGGCTGCTAGCGCTTGACCCGGCGACTGCCACGGTGATTGATGCGTTGAATCCGCGGCGGCTGTTGCGGGCGCTGGAAATTGTGATGATTACGGGGCGCTCGAAGGTGGATTTGGAAGGCAGCCACCCGCCATCCTATGCCATTTTGCAGGTGGGCTTGACGCGCCCGCGTGAGGAGCTTTATGCGCGCATTGACCAGCGTGTGCTGGCGATGGTCGAAGAAGGGTTGGTGGCGGAGACTCAACGGCTTTTGGATGCGGACTATGCGCCCACTCTGCCCGCCATGACCAGCCTGGGCTATCGCGAGATCGGTGCGTATTTACGCGGCGAGATGACGCTGGACGCTGCGGTTGAGCGCATCCAGATCGAGACCCATCGCTTTGTGCGCCACCAGATGACCTGGTTTCGCAAGATGGCGAATGTCCAATGGTTTGACCTGAGCCAGCCTGGGGGTGAGGAAGCGGTGATCGAGGCTGTGGGGCGGTTTTTGGCGGAACAGGAGTAAGATCGGTCGAAGAATTACCCTCCCGGAAGCTCAGAAGCTTCCGGGAGGGGGTGAGATACCTATTCATGAACCGGGCGAAGACGGGGGGATGACGATGCGTTTGCAGGGGAAGGTGGCGTTAATTACGGGCGGGGGCGGGGGCATTGGGCGAGAGACAGCTTTGCTCTTTGCCCAAGAGGGCGCACAGCTTGTGGTGGTCGATGTCAATGACGGGGCGGGTCATGACACGGTCAAGGCGGTAGAGGCACAGGGCGGAGAAGCTATCTATGTCCATGCCGATGTAGCGCGGGCGGCAGATTGCGCGGCGATGGTTGCCGCGGCGGAAGAACATTTCGGTAAGCTGACTGTGCTGTTTAACAATGCCGGGATCATGCATAGCCAGGATGATGATGCCATGCAGACGGATGAAGATATTTGGGATTTGACGATGTCAATCAATCTCAAGGGGGTCTTCTTGGGCTGCAAGTTTGGGATTCCGGCACTGCGGCGCGCGGGGGGCGGCTCGATTATCAATACGGCTTCGTTTGTGGCGCTGTTAGGGGCTGCTACCCCACAATTGGCCTATACGGCTTCCAAAGGTGGCGTCTTGTCGATGACGCGCGAATTGGCAGTGATCCATGCCCGCGAGAATATCCGCGTCAACGCGCTTTGTCCGGGGCCGCTGCGTACTGAAATGTTGATGAAATTCCTCAATACCGAGGAGAAGCGACAGCGGCGTCTGGTGCATATTCCGATGGGGCGTTTCGGGGAGGCCAAAGAGATGGCCTACGCTGCGCTCTATCTGGCATCGGATGAATCGTCGTTTGTCACGGGCGCAGAGTTTGTGGTGGATGGGGGGATTACGGCAGCGTATGTAACGCCGGAGGGGGCGTAGCGCGCTGGCAAGCGTGGTTTCCCCCTGCGGCCCCCCTGTAAGGGTCGGAATGACAGAACAAAAAAAGGTGACAACCACCTACGCGGTGACTGTCACCTTTTTTGATCTAGGCAGGAGCTAGAGACGTTCTATTCAACCGGAATGATCAGTTCTTGGCCGATGAAGATCGAGTCGGGGTTGTCCAGTTCGTTGGCGGCTTGGAGTTCCTCGACGGTCACGCCATAGAGCAGGGCGATGCTGAGAAGGCTTTCTCCGGGCTGAACCGTGTGGACATTCCCTTGAGCGATAGCAATATCCCGTTTTGTGACACCAGGGATGATCAGTTGTTGCCCGACACGTATCATGTCTTGCTCGCTCATGCCATTGGCGGCAGCAATCTCGGCCACAGATACCCCGTAGAGCGTTGCGATCTGGATCAGTCCCTGACCCGCTTGCACAGTATGTACGACAGATTCGCCTTCTGCCGCAGTACCGGGTGTGCCTTCTTCGCTGCCTTCCTCGCCGGTCGTGGCCGCGGGCGGTTGATAGCCGGGAATGAGTATCGTTGTGCCAACCGTCAAGTTGTTCGGGTCCAGCAAGGTATCACGATTGGCCTCAGTAATGGCAATCGGGTTTACACCAAAACGCACGCCTAACCCGCTCAGCGTGTCACCGGCTTGAACGGTGTAGAGGAAAGGGCCAGGGGTGGGTGTTGGCGCACCTTCGGCAGTCATTCCTTCGCGATAGGGAACATAGAGGGGCTGTCCAACCGCTAAGTCGTCACTTCTAAGGTTGTTCATCTCGCGCAATGTCTCGACATCGGTTTCAAAGCGCGTGGCGATGATGCCAAGCGTGTCCCCTGCTCGTACTGTATAGAGGAAAGTCTCCGGTGTCGCGCGCGTGGGCGTGAGTACGGCGCTGGGGGTGAGCGCATTCGGCGTGTTGGTGACGACAATGCCCACTTCACTACCCGTTTCGCCAGTATTCGTCACAATCTGAGCTTGGTTCACCGCGGTGGCAGGGGCATTCGACACGACCGCGGTGGTCGCAGTCGGTTCGGGCGTCGGGCGTTCCCGCGTACAGGCAGCCAAGATCAGCATGGCAGCCGAAAGGATAAACAGCGGGCGTACAAGCTTTAACACGGTAGCGCCTCCGCGATCAGTGAACAGGAGGTTGACAGGCAAGTTAGGGTTGTAATTCGTCTCAATAATAGCACGACAAATTGCATTATGCAAAGAGCCTATCGCAAAATCTGGTAGGCGGTTGCCGAGGATAGGACGGCGAAGATGAGGGTCGAGATATTCAAGACGGGAATACCAAAGAAGAGGCCAATCACACCGCCGATCAAGACGCCGAGGATAATGCCGCCCAATGCAAAGTGGCGTAGATAACGACCGCGACGGCGACCCACGGCGCTGCGAATGATCTGCGCCAGCATGCCCCCGGCACCACTGCCGAGCATAAAGGCAATGATAATCCCGAAAAAGCCAAAGGCGAACCTCGCAAAGATAAAGCCTGCAATGGGCGAAGCAATGGCTGTGACCAGCAGGGCCACGCCAAAGCCAACCAGGTTGTCGGTGGGGATGGCGTTGAAATAGCTCGATTGGACACCGCGGATGCATTCTTTACAGCGATAACCGACATCGGTCAGCACCGCGCATTTGAGGCAAATGGGTTTACCGCAGCGGTTGCAGCGCAGCAGCGTTTCGGTATCGGGATGGTTGGCGCAATAGAGCGTTTCGGTCGCCGCGCCATCCGTTCCCGTCGTGCCCGCTGCCGGGGGATTGCCCACAGCAACTGCGACGGGCGGCGTTGTTGCCTGATTTGTTGTTGTTTGATTTGTTGTATCGGAAGAAGTTGCAGCTTCACTCATTTATTTAGGCTCTCACTCACATCAAAACTCTTGATCATCGGGCCAGCGCATCTTCTCCATCAACGCTTGATAGAAGTAATTACGGTCGCGGAGGCGGATAAAGCGCGCCAGGTGTGGGCTGCCCGTGACAACGACTTCGTCACCAGCCGACACCTCAAGCACAAATTGTCCGTCGACGGTTAGCATGGCCTCATGATCACTATACGCTCGCAACCGGATTTCTGTTCCCTCGGCCAAAACCACTGCACGATCCATGCTGAGATGGGGAGCAATTGGGAGCACCAAGATATTGCGTAATTCTGGAGGCAGGATAGGGCCATCCACGGCGAGGGCATAGCCAGTACTGCCGGTTGCAGTGCTAACAATTAAACCATCACAGGTGTAAGTTGTCAGGTAGCCCCCATCCAGTTTGATGCTTATGCGAACGACGCGCGCCAGGCCGCCGCGGCTTAGGACGACATCATTGAGCGCATCGTGTTCGGAAACGGTCTGCAATGGCCCACCGGGAAATGCAGGTCGCTCTAAGCGGGCGCGCACCATCAGCCGTTCCTCTTGCCAGTAGTGGCCCTCCAGCATTTGTGCGAGTGGTTCTTGCCAGTTGTCGGGCATAATTTCGGCCAGGAAGCCCAATCGCCCCATCTTGACACCAAGCATCGGAACCCCGTGGCGCGCACCGAGGCGTGCCGCACGCAGCAGTGTGCCGTCGCCACCAAGCGTGATCAGAAGGTCAACGTCGGGTAAATGTTCCAGAACTGCCTCTGATTCCCACGCCGACTCAAACCAGATCTCCTCCAGGCCCTGGTCGCGCAAGAAATCGCCAATTTTGTTGGCGAGGTTTACAGAGTCTGGCTTCATGGGGTGGTGGAGAATGCCGATGTGGTGAAATGGACGCTGCGTCATGCCGGCGTTTATTTCGGGAACTATTCCATCAAGAGGCTGACTGGTCAACGACATAATCCTTGCCTAGCCGGCGATACGGAGTGCGCGGCTTTTGCTGTCTCTTATACTGTCTCTTTTTACTATCTTTTTTGCTGTTTCTTTTTCTGTGTCGATGATAGACGACCGTAACTTTTCCGTCAAATCATTTGGCTTGGACTGGATGCCAAAAGGCTTGAATCAAAATCGCCCTGGCGTCAAGGCTGTGTTATGATGGATCCCTATGCGTGTACTTATCCTCTCTGACATCCATGCCAACCTGATCGCTCTGGAAACGGTGTTGAGTGACGCCGCTGGAGAATATGACACCATCTGGTGCCTGGGCGATATCGTTGGCTATGGACCGCGTCCGAACGAATGTATTGATCTGATGCGCAGCAAGGCCGAGTTCTGTGTCATGGGAAACCATGATTGGGCGGTCTTGGGGCGACCTGGCGTGAATGTGGATGACTTTAATCCGCAGGCGCGTCAGGCGGTGATGTGGACGCGCTCTCAATTGACACCGGCGAATCTGGCCTATCTAGACGAACTGGCTGATATTCCGGTCCATCCAAAGGGTGAGCCGGATATTCTTGTCACCCATGCCAGCCCGCGCGAGCCGGTTTGGGAATATATCCTGACACCGATTACGGCCCTTGAAAACTTTGCCAGCTTTAGCGAGAGCATCTGTTTTGTGGGCCATACGCATAAACCGGCGATTTTCCGCTGGCGGCTGCCACAGGACGCGGGGGAGGATGGCATCCCGGCGACGGTACACTATTTGCAGCCCAGTGTCGGCAGCGGCGTGCAGCTTGCCACCTCCTCTGTTCAGCGCTTGATCGTGAATCCCGGCAGCGTGGGCCAGCCGCGCGACAATGATGCACGTGCCGCCTATGCGCTCTTTGACACGGAGACGCGCGTCTGGCGACAGGAGCGGGTGGCTTATCCAATTGAGTTGACGCAGAATCAGATGCGCGAGGCCGGTTTGCCCAAACGATTGAGTGACCGCTTGAGTTTCGGGTGGTGAGGATCGTTAGCCGTCAGGGCGTTGTTGGGGTGCGATGTTGTCACCCCCCAGGCGATTGTACATTTCGAACCAATCGGGCAATTCCTGGGCACGCTGGCGAGCGCGATTGGTTTCCTGCTGGTAGCGATAGACTTCAATGCGGCGTCGAACTTCTTCGCTGACGCCGCGCGGATCGGGCACCCAATCAAAGGAAAATACGCCCTGGGCCGCCGCAGTGGAGAGGCGCACATTGCCAAAGTTGAGCAAATAGTGCAGCGGGCTGGGGATACTGACCTCGATATTCTCGATTTCGCCAAGCAGGGCCGTTCGTCGTTGTTCAGAGAAAAAGAGCGGCTTCTTTTCCACATCGGCAATCTGTTTGGCGTCTACCTCATAGGTGTCATTGCGCCAGTCGGCAACAACCCACGCCAACCAGCCCATTGCCCACAGCCCCAATAGCACAAAAATGATATTGATAGGCAGCACGAACTGCTGGAGTGCGGGCGGCAAAAGCTGTTCACCGATCAGGAGCGCGGCCACCGTGATCAGCGTGGCGAGTGGGCCCAGCGCGCGCCCAAGCAGGACAAACCAATGTTTGCGCCAAATCACACGTTCATCGGTACGCATGACCAAGTACGATTGAATGTCGAAGAGATGGTGAAGCCGCTCTTTCAGGTCATGCGCCAGTTGAATCGTCGGTGACGTGCTGACGGGGATGACACGTTGCGGCAGCCGCAGCCGCAGCCCAAAGCGCTCCTCAAGGATATTTTGGATGACCATCTTGTTGGAGGCTTGATAATGCTGCTGGCGCAGATTTTGTTGTTCCAGGATGGTCTGTTTGACTCGGATCGGGTCGGGGACAAAGTCAAAGTCAATTGACCCGCTGGTGGCAGCGGTTTGGATGCGTAACTCGCCATAGCGGAGCAGGTTGCCCAGGAAATCGACTTCGACATCAATGTTGCGGATCTGTTCCAGAAATGCCGCTTGGCGATATTCGGAGATAAAGAGAACCTTTTCCTGGCGCACAAGGCGTTGGTTTGTGACCAACAGATAGTCATTGAGATAGTCCATCAATCCCCACCCAAATTGCAGGAGTGAGATGACCCCCAACACGCCAAAGACCCACAGCAGCCAGGGTGCTAACCAGGCTTGCCCAGCCACATTGAGCCAAACCACAAGGATCACCGTAGAGAGGATGAGCGAGAAGGCAATGTTACGCAAGAGAGCCAGCGGATGGCGATGTTGGAAGAGTACCAGGTTTTCCCCTACTTGCAGCCAGGGGTAGCGTTTGCGTTCCTCGGCGCGACCTAAGTACCGTTCGGCGTCGGGGCTGAGGGTTAACTCGCCCTGGAGATTCTGACCATAGTGGCTCAGGAAGGTACGGAAATCGGATTGGTGGAGGCGAAGCCATTGGCTGCCCGGTTCAGCCTGCACAGTCGAGTTGAGCGTGTGATCGACGCGCAGCGCCAACTCGCCAAAGAAATTTGGGCCATAGATGGGGGTGGGGTGGAGCGCTTGCCCGCCTTCCAGGGCAAAGAGCGTGGCGCGGCTGCCGGGTGTGAGAATCCACAGGCTGTCGCCCACTTCCCCTTGCTGCATGAGCAGATGGTGGATGGGTATATAGTAGTGGCTCATATAGGCCAGAAGGGCACGACGCTGCTCCGGTGTGTAGTTGGCAAAGACCGTGACCGCGGCCAACGCTTCTTCTGCTTGCTGGCGCAGGGCATTGCCCGCAACCTCCGGCACTAGGTCAGTGAGGTCGAGCAGTTGGCGACGGGAGATGATGAAAACGGTTGAGGGTACGCTGGTCTTGGCGATATGAGCGTAGGGAGGGGCATCAGCGTTGCGTCCCCCCGCGCGGCGATCATGGAAGCCAAAGGCCATGCCATTGCCCACGCCCACCCAGGGATAATCTTCACCGGAAAAAAGTACCTGGCCCTGATCGACGATAAAGAGATCTTCGGCGGGCTGATCCGCTGTGTAGAGGATGGTGTTCTCCGGGATGCGCTCGGCGCGGCAGGCGTCGGCGACATAGCTGAGGGCTGTGAGATCCAGGCTGCCAAAGAGGGGAACGGTACGCAGCCGCCCGATTTTTTCCATCGGCGCAATCTGCTGGCGCACGCGCGGATAGCGATAGAGCAGGCGGTTGAGTGCGGCGGCTTGCACTTCAATCAAGCGGCTGCTTTCAACCGCGCGGGCGCGCGTGCCATAGCGCTGCGTATAGAGCATGTCATAGTGACCGAGCCACTCACCCGGCTGGGCTTCACGGCGCAAGGTTACGCGCCGGTTGCCCTGGCTGTCTGGGGAAATTTGCTCCTGATAGATTTGGCCTTCCATCAGTAAGTAGATGGCTGTGACCGGCGTATCCTGTGTAAAGAGATACTGGCGCGGAGCCAACTCGCGCCAGCGGACACCCCCTTGCAGCGCATAGGCGGCATCATCCGCGGGGATGCCCCACGCTGCCAGGCGTTGCAGGATAACGCCCATTGCGTCTTGTGCCGGATCGATTCCCGCATTGGGCGACAAGTTTTGGGGGGTGAGTTGTCGCCGGCTGCGGCCTGGTACGGACGTGGGGAGCATGGGCTATCCAGATTTCCCTATAGTTGGGATTTGAGAAGTTCTGCCGAACGCCGGTTCATCCCTGGCACCGAGGTCAGTTCTTCGACGCTGGCTTGGCGGATGCGATCCACGTCGCCGCCAAAGTAGGTAAGCAGCGCCTTGCGCCGCGCCGGGCCGATGCCGCTAATTTCGTCCAACTGCGAGCGCGTCTGTTCCTTTTGACGCAGATTGCGATGATAGGTGATGGCGAAACGGTGTGCTTCGTCACGGATGCGCTGGACAAGGTGAAGTGCCTCACTGCCTCGTTTGAGCCAAAGCGGATCGCTCAACCCAGGGCGATAGATTTCTTCTTCGCGCTTGGCAAGCCCCACGACCGGAAAACGACCATAGAGACCCAGTTCGGTCAGCACTTCCACGGCAATGCCTAGTTGCCCCTTGCCCCCGTCGATGATGACCAGATCGGGGATGGCGCTAAAGCTCTCATCCGGTTTGCGCGCTTTTTGACCGGGGTCGGGCGTTCCCTGATCTTCGACCAAGCGGCGGAAGCGGCGGCGGAGCATCTCGCGCATGCTGGCAAAATCGTCAGGTTCGCCGAGGCTGCCCTTGCCATGAATTTTGAAGCGTTTGTAATGATTTTTGGCGGGGATGCCGCGCACAAAGACCACCATCGAACCGACCGTGTTTGTCCCCTGCAAGGTGCTGATGTCAAAACATTCAATACGCAAGGGAGGGTTTTCCAGATGAAGCGCAGCCTGAAGTTCGGCGACGGCTTGGGTCTGGCGGTGGCTGTCGGAGGCGCGCTCGGCCTGTTGCAGCCGTAGATATTCGGCGGCATTTTGCGTTGCCATCTCCATTAACTCGCGCTTGGCTCCACGTTGGGGCAGGCGCAATTCGACCTTGTGGCCGCGCTTGCTGCTCAGCCACTCTTCCAGCACCGCATAGTCGTTGGGCATGGCTTGTGTCAGTACCAGCGGTGGCACATAGGCCGCGTTATCATAGAACTGTTGCACAAAGGTGCCGATCAGCAATCCTTGTTGGTTGATGTCGGCCTGGGGCACTTCCGCCCCTTCCATCATAAAGTTCTCGCGGCCAATCAGCCGCCCACGCCGCACCATAAAGACCTGGACTGCGGTGTCGCCCGTACGTTCGTCCTGGGCCAACGCCACATAGTCGGCGTCTTCCATCTGCGTGCTGATGATCTTTTGCTGCTCGGCAATCTGCTGCGCTGACTTGAGGCGATCGCGATAGAGCGCGGCCAGCTCGAATTGCATATTTTCGGCGGCGCGCTCCATTTGCTTTTGCAGTTGGGAGAGGACGCGGTCTGAGTCGCCCGACAGAAAGTCCATCAACTGCTGCACCGTCGCGCGGTACTCCTCACGATTTTGGGCTCCGATGCAAGGGCCGCCGCACATCTTAATGTGATAGTAGAGACAGGGTCGCTCATCCTGGCCCGTAATGGTGCGGTCGCAATCTAGATAGGGGAAGATGCGACGCAGGGCATCAAGCGTCTGATAGGAGGCACGCGCGCTGGTATAGGGGCCGAAATAACGCGCCCCATCTTTGATCATCTTGCGCACGACTTGGATTTTGGGGAAATCGTCCTGCCAGTTGACTTTGATATAGGGAAAGGACTTGTCGTCTTTGAGCCGGATGTTATAGTGGGGGCGGAAGCGTTTAATGAGCTCGTTTTCCAGCACCAACGCTTCGAGTTCGGTCTGCGTCACCCACCAGGAAATATCGCGAATTTCTTCGACAAGTGCCTGTGTCTTGGGCGTGTGTTGGGCGGAGCTGTGGAAATAGCTGCGCACGCGGTTACGCAGGACAATAGCCTTGCCGACATAGATCACCTTGCCCTTGTCGTTGAGCATCTGGTAGACGCCAGGGGTATCGGGCAGGTTTGCCAGTTTTTGTTGCACTCGTTCAGGTATTTGGCGCGTCATAATAGGGGTAATTTTACCACGAGTGGGCCATCGCGTATAGTGGGGATGCGCGCATCTGTTCGGATTGGCTAGCGTGTGCGCGGAATCATCTTATAGACAATCAGAAAATCCTCCCGGAAGCTCTGAGCTTCCGGGAGGGTAAGGCGAGGGGGGCGTGTGAGCGAAAGTAAGGAAAGCCGGTTGCAGCGGCTGCGTGAGTTGGTGGATGATCCGGCGGGCCGCGCGGACTATGCGGTGACGCTGTTGCAGCCGCGCTATGGGCTTGAGGTGGTGCGTGCGGCGTTGCGCGTTTTGGTGGCGCGGCCCCATTTGCCTGCGCGGGCCGCGCTTGTTCGCCTTTTTGAGCACTATGCCACGCAGGGGGTCACGCGTGACCCTGGCACGTATGTCCGCAGCGAGATCGTGCGGGCGTTGCGGCCCATTAGTGAGCCCGCCGATGTGGCCTTGCTGGAGCAGGCGTTGATGACCTATGAATTTCCGGCTCCGGCCTTTAAAGAGGAAGCCGCGCTCCTACGCAGCGGCGCGCTGGTGACGTTGGCTGAAATTGATGATGTGCGCGCCCGCTTTCATGCTACACGTCTTTTGGCCGATCCGCTCACTGATCCAATGTCGGGTGAACCCGCGCTGACAGCGGTGACAGTACTGGTCGCGCAAGGTGAATTGCTCCCGCTCTATTTCTATGTAACGCAGGACGCGGCACGCATGCAGGCCGAGGTGGCGAGTGTCTGTCTACGCAGCCTGGACAGTCTGCCTGCGGAAGCCCTGCCGCCGCTCATTGCCTGTTATGCCGACTGTACCAATCCGGTGATGTTGGTGGGATTAACGGACTTACTGCTGGCATATCCTGACTTGGCGATTAGCCAGGAAACGCTGGCGCGATTGTTGCGCGAAGTGAAAGACATGGACCTTTACCGTTATATGGCCGCAGCATTGCTGGCCGCGGGCCATGCGGAGCTACGGTGGCTGGTGTTGGATGCGGCGCGTGGGATTTTGGAATCGGGCAAGCAAGCGGTTTTGCTGGATGTTTTGGGTGAGGCTGGCGAGTCGGAAGATGTGCGCGCCGCGCTGGCAGCGTTGCAGGCGCGTAGGTCGCAGGGCACACGTACAGGACGTCGCTGACGGGTGCATTTTGTGGTAAGAACCCTCGCATAAGCTCAGAAGTTTCGACGAGGGTTGACATATATATTTTGTAGCGAGTGGATTTCGCAATAGATACATCTTGGATACATATTGACTACGCTTCGTGTGCGATGGAAATACGAAATCGGCCGTTGCAAGTATATCTATCCTGAAGATTTAATCGAGTAAAGCAGAGCCTTTAGGAAACTGCATGTATGAACTTAGTTGGTTGCTGCTACACCCTACCAGAGATACAGATGAAGCTCTGTGCGCGCTGTAAAGGTGGTTCTGCTGTCCACTAAACAGCGTGCGGCTGGCTTTCTCGCGTAGTCAAATTTCTATAAAAGAGCCAGTTAAGAGTCTTTGCCAAAAAAAGGCCGGCATGGTATAGTATAGCTGACTCTGCGGCTTCCGTGTTTGGATGGGATATGGGGCGAACCAACAGTTTCTCTTAGGGAGCCGGACAACGTGGCGTGGATGTGCTAGCCAAAGGTTTACCTGCGGTAAGACGGAAGCGTCCAGACGGCACCCGCCTGCTTTTGCAGGTTCGACACCCGCCATCCACACGATTCTGCGGAGTCATCTCCGCCCGGCCTTAGGCCGGGCGGTTCTTTTTGTGTAAGAAACATTCTGTGAGGCGTATATCGGATTATGTTTAGTTGCTTGACCCAAGCCGACACGCTGTGGTACACTTGTGAGAGCTTGTCATAACGGGCAGCAACAGGAGTGGTAGTTAAAAGAGTCTAGGATTGAACAGGGGAGTTGATTGTGGCAATCATTCGCACGCGCGTGGCTGATGACACTTGGGTCTTTACAAGCGAACTTTATTTGGAGGTGAATGCCGGGTTGGTGGTGACGGAGGAAGGCGGAATCCTGATTGATACCCTGCCGTTTCCTTCGGAGACCAAGCAGATCATCGACTTTGCCAACCGCGTCTGCCCCCAGGGCATCAAATATGTGATCAACACGGTTGCCCACGCTGACCATGTCTATGGCTCCTATTTGCTGCCGGATGCGGAATTGGTGGCACATGAGTATTGTCGCGAGTTGTTGGAGAAGTATGCCTTTACCTCTTTAGAGGAAGCAAAAGAGCATACGCCGGAGCTGCGCCCGGTACATATTCGCCTGCCCAAGCTGGTCTTTAATGAAGGCATGGTGATCCGGCTGGGGGGCAAGACGGTGCATATTATTAACACGCCAGGCCCTAGCCCGGATGTGTGCGCGGTGCATGTGCGTGAGGACAAGGTGCTTTTTGCGTCGGACTTGATGATGCCAGTGCCGATTATTTCAAGCCCATTGAGCGACATTGAGCAATATCGACGCTCGCTTGCTAATCTGCATGATTACAACCTGGAAAGCATTGTGCAGGGGCATGGCGAAATTTTGTTGCGCGGCGAAGTGACCAGCAGCATCAACTCCAGCATTAAGTATCTCAATGATATCCAGACAACTGTGGAAACGCTGATGGACAATGGCGGCACCAAGCATGATCTGCTGCAAAATGACGTTGAGCAGTTTGGACGCAGCCGGATTCCTCTGGGGGGATTGGTGCAACAATTCCATAATTCCAATTTGCTGCATCTTTGGGAAAAAGCGCGCTTGCGCCGTCGCCAAGAGCGGCAAGCACTGCGTGAGGCAGTCAATTAGCCGCCTATGAGTACGGGTGCTGGGCCTAACAAGCCTCTTGCGGAAGACGCCAACCTGGAGGGCGCGGAAGCGACGCTCAATGCGTTGGCGGAGGCGATTCAACAGTTATCACCGGCACAACGGCGACGGCTGTTGCGCCGCTTGCGTACTGCTGGTCTGCTGGATAGCGATGAATTGCTGACCGACCGCGGGCGTTTGCAGGTGGCTCCGGCTTTGGGATTGCTGGCACAGCGACGCAGCCGCCGCGCTAGCCAGAAACCGCGCGGCGCAGGGGCTGTCCTGATCCCTGCAAATCCACCCCATGAAGATCATCCCGTCCCGACTCAATCAGAACCCTATCGCTCGGCAGTCAGTGGCAAGGTTGTCAAGGGAGCGCCCAGGACTGAGGCCCCATTGGAGCCGCATGGCATGGCCGCGCTGCCAGGACAAGCACCCGAACAGCCGATTGTGGTCATTTTTGATGGGGGGAGCCGGGGCAATCCGGGGCAAGGCTATGGGAGCTATGCGCTGCGTTGGCCCGGACAGGCGCAGCAGATTGTGCAATTGCGCTTTGGGGATCGGGTGACGAACAATGAAGCCGAATATGACACATTGATCGCTGCCCTAGAGGCGATTTTGCAGCGGCTTCAGGATGCTCAGGCCGCGCCGAGTACGGCGAAGGTAGAAATTCGGGGCGATTCGCTCCTGGTGATCAATCAGGTCAAGGGGCTGTGGGAGGCGAAGGAGCCGCGCTTGCAGGTGCGCCGCGATCGGGCGCGCAGCCTATTGGAGCCCTTTGGCGCGTGGCAGTTGATCCATCATGACCGCGAACACAGCGTGCAGACACTGGGGCATTGAAGCGGCTACTCTACTCACCTGACTGATTCGTGTACCGCAGCCAGCAGCGTCAGAGACTAAAGCCCCGTTCAGGGGGCGTCGTTATGTAGCCCTGTGGCTTTAGCCCTGGGCGGGCCAAGCAGATCGCTAGACTTTGCGGTAATGAACTATTCAGCCCACTAACTCGCCTGGCAATACTGTAATATGGCTGCCGCCGGTTTCGGCCTCGTCCGTGATCAGCAGTTGGAAGCTTGTCCCCTCTTTGCTGCAGCGCAGCAGACCACTTTCACCCTCTACAGTCCATCCCCGCGTGAACAATTCGGATCGATAAAAGCTATCAATCTCCTGCGGCGTGAGTTTGCTGATGAGATCGGGCACGCCGCCCACCAGCGACAGCAATTCGGTGTCGGGTGGAATAGGGAAGTCGCCTGGTGCAAAGCCTGGTATGGGGAATGCGTCGGGCGTGGGCGCATTGGTGGGCCAGAGGATCGGCTGCGCTTCCTCATCGGGTGTAATCTGGTAGGTCCACATCACGGCTTGGTCGGCGCGTACTTCGTCGCGATTGGCATCCAGCACACGCGCCCCTGCCAGTTGCACTTGGAAGTTGTAGGCTGCGACATATCCACCCGGTACCGCAATCCATACGTCGAGGGTCAGGGCTCGAATTTCGCCGGTGAGGGCTAGCATCGGCTGGATGAGGCGCGCCCCTTGTCCGGTGGGGTCATCCAGTCGATAACGCAGGCTGGGAACGCCGGCGATCTCCTCTTGTCCGACAAACTCGGCCTGATCGATGATACGCGGAAAGAGAAGGGCTAGGTCGGTGATCGGTTGGATGGCGCGCACGATGTTTGAGCCTTGATCGCGACGCACCAGCATCCAATCGCCGCCTGTGTAGTTGACCGCTACATAGTTGTCAATCTGATAGACGTTGATCTCCTCCAACTCGCCAACCGCGCGCTGTGTGCGCAGCGTGTAGTGCTGATTCGCCCCATACGCATTGGTGGCGGCAGTCTGGAGAATAGTAAAGCTGCCTTGCTGCTCGGCAGTGGTGCTGTCGGTAAAGACCGTCTGCGAGGAAAAGGTGCCCTGAGCCTGGTAGGAGGGGGGGAGGGGCAGGGTTGCGGTGAGAGATGCCGGGGGCGATGCGCCTGCGCTCTCTGTCGTGACGGCACCGGCAGTGATGGGGGCCGTTTGCGTGATGACAATGGCCTGTGTGATCAGGTCAGTTGTCGCAACCGCTGCTGTTGGTGTGAGGGATGCAGCGGACTGAGGCGGCGTGGCAGTTGGTGTAGGCAGCAGCACGATGCCGGGTAGGCGTGTCGGGGTGACGGTAGGCAAAAGGATGGCAGCCGGTGTGGGCGTGAGGACAATTGTCCCGGTGAGCGGAGGGATCACAGTCAAAGCTGGCGTCACAGTCAAAGCAGCAGTGACGCTTACCGTTGATGTGGAGGTCAGCGTTGATGTAGGCTCAGGGAGAAGTGGCCCAACGCGTACGGCCTGCGCTGTGAGCGGTGGCGGCGTGAGGGGCAGGCTTGAATGCGTTGGGGGAGGTGAGGCACAATTCGCCAACAATAGGATTGCGATGATGAGCAGCACGAGGCTGCTGGTTTGGGTGCGCGACTGCATAGGCGTGAGTGTAGCACAAGCGATGCGTGGGAACCAAGCGTTGCGAGGATTATGCAAGCATGGAGTGAGCGATTGGCCGCGCGCGAAGGTGTTGGTTCGGGCAGGGTGTGGGGGCTATGCTATGATGGGCGAGTGGACGTCTGGCAGCAATCGCCAGTGCCACAGGTTGCTTCGCCATTGACCAGGAGAGGGGAATGTATGAAGACCGGCGAAATGGAAATTGCCGATTTTTTAGATGCTTTGGCCGCCAAATTATCCACCCCTGGCGGTGGAGGGGCGGCGGCGTTGACCGGCAGCCAAGCGGCGGCACTGCTCTGCATGGTGGTGAATTTTACGCTGGGGGCCAAGAAGTATGCCGATGTGCAGGAAGATATGAAAGGCTACCTGGTTCAGGCTGAGATGCTGCGCGGTCGCTTGTTGGAACTGGCCGATGAGGATGTGGCAGCCTTCCAGGGGGTGACTGCATGTTATGCTATGCCTAAGGAGAGTGACGCTGACAAGGTGGCGCGCACCGAGGCATTGCAGGCGGCGCTGAAGGAGGCGGCTCGCGTGCCTTTCGTGACCGCAGAGAGCAGCCTCGCTGTGATGCAACTGGCGGAACCTGTGGCAGCCAAAGGCAACAGCAACGTGGTCAGCGATGCAGCGGTGGCGCTCTATCTGGCTGATGCGGCGATCCGCTCGGCGATTGTCAATGTCAATATCAATTTGAAATTTATCAAAGACGATTCCTTTGTGGAATCCTATTCGGTCGCGCGCGACGAACTGTTGGCGGCTGCCGCGGCTGCGATGGTGGCAGGCAAAGCCGCGGGCCAGCGCGTCTTGGAGATTGACCTATGAGCGCGCAACTGCTGGATGGCAACGCCCTCTCCAAAACATTGAAGGCGGAGATTAAAGAGGATGCCGCGGCCTTTACTACACAGCATGGGGTGACGCCCACGTTGGCAGTGGTGCGGATCGGCGCGGATGAAGCCGCGGCGGGTTATGCGCGGGCTATTGAAAAGAATTGTAAGAGCGTGGGCGTGGCCTACCAGGCGCACGCGCTGGGCGAGGCAACCACGCAAGAAGAAGCTGCTGCGTTGGTGCGCCGCTTGAGTAGTGACCCGCTTGTGCATGGTGTGATGATCCTGGAACCAATTGCGCCGGGGCTGCAACTGGACGTCCTGATTGACTTGATTGATCCGGTTAAAGATGTGGACGGGGTACACCCTGTCAATGCCGGGCGGCTGCTGGCGAACCGGCCCCCCTTTATGATCCCGGCTACTCCTGCCGGTGGGCTGCGGATGCTGGAGGAAGCGGGCGTCTCTTTCCAGGGGAAACGCGCGGTGGTGGTGGGGCGCTCGGAGATTGTGGGCAAGCCGATGGCGCTGTTGCTGCTGCATCGCCACTGCACAGTGACGATTGCGCATAGCCGCACAGTAGATTTGCCGGGGCTCTGTCGCAGCGCAGACATTCTTTGCGTGGCTGTGGGGCGCGCCGAGATGGTGCAGGGTGACTGGATAAAACCGGGGGCCGTTGTGGTTGATTTCGGCACCAACTACACCGAGGCAGGCTTAAAGGGAGATTGTCAGCAGGCGAGCGTGGCAGAAGTGGCATCGATGCTCACTCCTGTTCCCGGTGGCACTGGCCCCATGACGAATGCCATGCTGATGGCGAACGTGCTGCAAGCGGCAAAATTGGCAGCAGGTCAATAACGAATCCACGTTGTGATGGCTTCTTCGTCCCTTTCTCCAAGTCGCCGCGCCGGGATCCGTCCCCAACAAGGATGGAACCACGGCGCGGTTTTGTTGGGCTATCTGCTGTTGACCCTGCTGATGACCTGGCCCCTGGCTGTCGAGTTTACGCGCGCCATTCCTGGTGATGCCTTTGATGGCTGGCAAAATTACTGGAATCTTTGGTGGGTTAAGGTGGCGCTGATTGAGCGGGTGCAAAACCCCTATGTGACCGACCTGCTCTATTATCCGACGGGTGTTACCCTCTATTTTCACACGCTCAACCCTTTTAATGGGCTGGTCACATTGCCGATCCAACTCACGGCAGGACTGATTCCGGCCTATAACATGGTGGTGCTGGTGAGTTGGGTGCTGTCCGGGTATGGCATGTATTTGTTGGCGCGCTGGGCGATTGGGCGCGGGGAGCGGGACAGTGGGGCAACTTGGCGGGCCGAACTGGCGGCATTTGTGGCGGGGGCGATCTTTGCCTTTGCGCCCGTACACATGGCGCATCTGTTGGGGCATATGCAGGTGATGGCGCTGCAATGGCTGCCCTTTTATGTGCTGGCGCTGCTGCGGGGGATGGCGCAGGTGCGCGCGGGGAAGCGATGGGTGCGCGCAGGGCTGCTGGCCGGGTTGTTCCTGACGCTGGCGGGGCTGTGCGATTGGTATTTTGTTCTCTACCTCTTTTTATTTACGGGGGTGGTGATTGGCTGGGCTTGGCTGTCGCTGTGGTTGGGTCGAGAGTGGCGCTGGCGGCAGTGGCTGGGGATGGTTGGCCCGGCTGCGCTGGCGGGGCTGTTGTTTGCGCTGCTGCTTGCGCCGATCTTGATACCGATGGTCTATGAGGCGACGCAGTACAGCTTCATGGTGCGTCCTGCCACGGATCTCTACACCTTCAGTGCTACACTGATGGATTTTCTGCTTCCCAACCGGCTGCACACGCTTTTTCGCCCAGAGAGTTTTGCAGAGTGGGGCAACCAGGTTGCGCCGGTGAGCGAACGCACGATTGCGGTGGGCTATGGCGCATTGGGGTTGGCGCTGATCGCGCTGGTGACGCTGCGGCGGCGCGCAGCGTTGTGGGCAGTGGCTGCGCTGCTCTTTGTGCTGTTGGCAATGGGGCCGCGGCTGCATTGGTTGACAATCCGCTGGGAGGATATTCCTGTTGGGGTGACTTCAGTGCAGGAGTGGTCGCCCTATGCGCTGGTCAACCGGCTTGTGCCGTTTATGCGTATCAGCCGCAGCGTCAGCCGTTTTGCGATTGTGGTGCAGTTGTGTGTATCGGTGCTGGCAGGGATGGGGCTGGCGTGGTGGCTGCGACGGCTGCGAGCGCAGGCGGCGTTAGTAGTAGCTAGTGTGGCGGTACTGGCTCTGGTGCTGGCTGAATCGTGGGTGGCTCCCTACCCGATGAGCCCACCCGACACACCAGGATATTATGCGACGCTGGCGCAGCAGCCGGAAAGGGGCGCGGTGCTCAATTTGCCCATGAACTATGACCGTCCCGGCTATCTGCTCTATCAGACGGTGCATCAGCGCCCGCTGACCGTGGCCTATATCAGCCGCGAAGACCCGCGTACTTTGACCGAGCGCGTCCCACTCTTGCAGCATTGGCGGCACTTGGGGGCAGATATTCTCGCCGTTGACCCGGTGCAGGTGGGGATGACAGTGCTGAGTGATCTGGGGGTGCATATCGTGGTGCTGGACCGGTATAAGATGCCGGGTGGCGATGAGCGATCGTACACGGAGGGATTGGCGGGCGCGCTCTTTGCGGATACACCGGCGACCTTTGCCGATGATCGTCTGACCGTCTATGCGGTGACGCCGCCTGCGGATCCACAGCCTTATTTGGAATTGGGGCCGTTGTATTGGGGGCCACTCGTTGTGGATGAGGATTCGCGCTACCGGACGGTGGGCGATGGCCCGGCTGATTTGCTGCTGCGTCATGCAGCGCGGGGCGTACAGGTTATGATTGAATACTGGAGTGAGGCCGATGCCGTGGTGACAAGTGTGGATGGAAGCAGTTGGCATCTGGCTGCCGCACCGGAGGGTGCGACGCTCTCTGTGGCGCTGCCGCCAGGGGTAGATCGCCTGACCTTTCGGGCTCCTGCAGGGCAGGTGCGGGTTACGCAATTGGGGTTAGCACTCCCGGCGGAGTGATTCGAAAGAGTCCTTTCCAATAATGAAGAAACAGTTTGAATGAATCGGAATATGTCACAATCAACCAATTTTTGGGCAACATTACCGCGCCCTATCATCGGGCTTTCACCCATGAACGGGGTGACAGACCATGCCTTTCGCCATATCCAGAAGAAGCATGGCAACCCCATGCTGCTCTTTACGGAATTCACCAGTGTCGATGGCATCTGCGCGGGGGCGAGTGCGCTGCTCAAGGACTTTCTTTATGATGAAAGCCAGCGCCCGATCATCGCGCAGATCTACGGTCGATCTCCCCGCAATTTTTATCAGACGGCTGTGCTGCTCTGCCAGTTGGGTTTCGACGGCATCGACATCAACATGGGCTGCCCCAGCAAGAGCATCGCGCACGCGGGTTCGGGTGCGGGCTTGATCCGAACTCCCCAACTGGCCCAGGAGATCGTGCGTGCCACGCAGCGCGGGGTGCATGACTGGATGAATGGTGCGACGGTGCGCGAGTGTGTGGATGTGCCGAAGGCGCTGGCTGACGAGATCGAAGCGCGCCACAGACGGCTGCCGCTCGCATTTCAGCAGCGCCGCCCGATTCCGGTTAGCGTTAAGACGCGCATCGGCTATGCTACTTCCCAGGTGCGAGAGTGGATACCACAGTTGTTAGAGAGCGAACCGGCGGCGATCAGCCTCCACGGGCGCACGCTGACGCAGGGCTATACGGGCGAGTCGAATTGGGATGAGATCGGCTGTGCCGCGGAGGTTGCACGCGGGTCGGGGACGTTGATCCTGGGCAATGGCGATCTTCTTTCTCTGGATGATGCCTACGGGCGCATCGTCCGCTACGGTGTAGACGGGGCCTTGATCGGGCGTGCCAGCTATGGCAATCCCTATGTGTTCCGGCAGGAGGGCAGCCCGGCGCAGTGGGAGCCAGTTGGGCGCGCCCCTACGCCGTCACAGGAGAATGAGAGGTACGACATCCTTCATATTGCCCTGGAACATGCCCGTTTGTATGAGGAGAGTTTCTCGCATCTTAATGGCTACCGGTTTCTGCCCATGCGTAAACATCTTGGCTGGTATGTGCGCCATCTGCCCGGAGCCAGCCATCTGCGCCGCACGCTGACGCAGACGTCCAGCCTGGATGAGTCTGTTGCCACCATCGAGCAATATTTGGCCTATCGACAGGGTTGGGATCGCGAGGCGATGTTACATAGGCAGTAGGAGTAGGGACGCAATCTATTGCGTCTCACAGACAGGTAGAGGCTATTCGCTTTGGGTGAGCCAGGTGAGCATGAGGCGGAGTTGTTCGGCATGGCCCGCTGTGCGCGATTCGAGCGAAACCTCTGCCCATGCGCCTGTGGTGGGTGCGGCGGAGGCGAAGTCACAATCGAGTGCCGTGGCTAGCTCCTGATCGGGGATTTGCGAGGGATCAAGGCCGCGTGCGAGGGCGGCGCGGCAGGCGGCTTCTAGCGCATCGAAATAGGCGATGTTGTCGTGGATCAGGTGCGGGCCAATGGTGGGCGGAGCGTGGCAATAGAGAACGGCTGCCGCATTGAGGGCGGCCATGCTCGCCAATGAAGCGCGCAGGGTGGGCAGGGTTGTGGCGGCGCGTGCAAAGGGATAGGGGAGTTCGGCAGCATCACCCGCCAAAAGAGTGCTGATCTCTGGGATATAAATGGCGATATGGTCGGGCGTGTGACCCGGTGTTGGGAAAAGATGGAGGTTCAGGTCGCCGCCATTGATGATGAGGTGTTGGCTAAAGGTCAATGTCGGTTTGGTCAGGCGCACATCGCCAAAGATGTCGGGCGCTTCTTGCTGCATCTGCTTGAGCGTGGCGAATGTTTCAGACGAATCGAATTGGGCAGCACATTCGGTGTGGGCAATGATAGGCGCTGGATGGGGCGCGTTTGGTCCGGCGAAGAGTTGGTTGCCCCAGGCGTGGTCCCAATCGCTGTGCGTGTTGACTACTAGGAGTTGACGGCTAGACAAGAAGGATTGGGCAAAATCGGCAAGGGCGCTGGCTGTCGTGGGGTTGATCAGCGTGTCAATGAGGATGACATAACGCTCTGTGACCAGCACAAAGACATTCACCAGGTCGCCATTAGCGGCGATGTGGATGCGGGGATCCCAGCCCTGATTGGTGAGCCAGGTGACTTGGTTTGTATAGGGCATCTGTGGCCTTCATCGTGCATCTGGGCTAAATACGTTCGAAATAGCGTTTGCGCTCCCAGTCGGTAACTGCCTTGTCATAGGCGGCCTGTTCAGTCTCAAAGAAGTGGACATAATGATCAACAACAGGATCGCCTAAGACGCGGCGGGCAAAGGCGCTGCCCTGGAGGTTGGCGGTCGCATCGCGCAGGGTCGCCGGAACATGGGGCAGATGCTGCGCGGCGTAGACATCGCCCGCAAAGATCTGCGGCGGCTCGATTTGATTGGCAATGCCATCCAGCCCGGAGAAAAGCGAGGCGGCATAGGCCAAATAGGGGTTGCAGTCGGCTCCAGGCACGCGCGATTCAATGCGTAGGCTCTGGTCATGGCCCACAACACGAAAGCCCGCTGTGCGATTGTCATGGCTCCAGGCAATGCGCGTCGGGGCCCATGATCCGGCTTGAAAGCGTTTATAGGAATTGATGGTAGGGGCGTAGAAGGCCATGAGGTTGGGGAGATGGTGCAGCCAGCCGCCCAGGAACCAGCGAAAAGTATCGCTGGCTTGGATCGGGCCTACCGTTTGGTTGCCGGCGAAGGCATTGCGCCCCTCGCGCCAAAGGCTGAGATGGATGTGGCAGCTTGATCCTGCCTGGCTGGCATCGACCTTTGCCATAAAGGTGACGCTGATGCCCATTTGCTCGGCGACTTCTTTGAGACATTGTTTATAGATGGCGTGGCGATCCGCCATAGTCAACACGTCGGCATAGCGTACGTTGAGTTCGTGTTGACCGAGCCCCCATTCGCCCTTCGAGTTTTCCACAGGCACGCCAGAGTTTTTGAGGTGGCGGCGGACTGCGCCGTTAAAGGTTTCTTCGCGCGTGCCTTGCAGCGCGTGATAATCCTCGATGTACCAGCCCGCGGCTTCCAGCCCCGCATAGCCTTTTTGCGCGGCAGCACGATAGGAGTCGCGGAAGATGTAATATTCAAGCTCAGATGCGCCCAGCGCGGTGTAGCCCAGAGATGCGGCCTGGTCGAGGGCACGATGCAGGAGGGTGCGCGGCGCATAGGGGACGAGGCTGTGGCTCTGTTCGTCTTCTATATCACAGAGTACCATTGCCGTACGGTCGAGCCATGTCGCCCGGCGCAGGGTTCTGAGGTCGGGCAGCAGGTGAAAGTCTCCATAGCCCCGTTCCCAACTGGCATATTCATAGCCGGGGACAGGTTCCATTTCCATATCTACGGTCAGCAAATAGTCACAGCCATGTGTGCCGTGGTGAGCAACGTCGCTCAGGAAAAAATCGGCATCAAAGCGTTTGCCGAGGAAGCGACCATAAAGGTCGGTAAAGACCACCAAGACCGTGTCGATCTCGCCGCTGTGGGCGCATTGGGCCAACTGATCCAGGGTTAACAGGCCAGGAGTCAGGGTGCTGGACGTTTGGATCATGGGGAAGCTTTCTAGTCAGGTGGCTTTGGGCGTGTTGCCGAATTTGGTGTGAACCTTCCCGGAAGCGGGGAGCCTTCAGGGCCACTTCCGGGAAGGGGTAGGACAACTATATCATAGGTGCTACTCGTAGCGCAGCGCTTCGGCAGGGTAGATGCGCGAGGCTTGCAGCGCGGGGAGGATGGTGGTGAGCAGCGAGAAGCCATAGGCGATGAGCACGATCACGCCGATCTGCCCCCAGGGCAGGTTAAAGACACGTCCACCGGCGACGGTATCCAGGCTCGAACCGATGAGTGCCTCGCCCAAGAGGATGCCGACCGCGGCCCCCACGACAATGCCCGTCAGGGCAATAAAACTGGATTCCAGGAGGAAGGTCAGCGCGACCATGAAGGGCTGGAAGCCAATGGCGCGTAACATGCCCACCTGCTGGCGGCGTTCTACCACGGTGCGCGTGCTGATGACCCCCAACGCGGCAATTCCTACCAGCAGCCCTAGTGCGAGGAAGCCCTGAAAGAGTTGGAGGATGCCGCGCGTTAACGCTTGTGCCTGGGCAAAGCTCTCGGCTAAGACCGTCGCGTTGACCGCGTTGTTGAGGAAGGCGCGCTCGGTAGCCTGGGCGACTGCGCGCACATCGGCCCCTTCGACGACCTTGAGATAAAACTCATTGGGATTGACCGGTTCGCCCGCAATTTGGGTGAGCGTGTCGCGGTTGACCCAGATGTCCTGCCCTGCCAGGGTAGTATCCTGTTCGATCACGCCGATCACTTGCAGGGTTTGGGTCACTTGTTCCCCACTTTGCAGCGTAATGGTAATCTCCGGCAGGATATCGCTACTGTCATCGGCAATGACGACGCGCAGGGGCGAGCGGCGTTCTTCGGGAGGGCCAAAGCCTTCCTCTAAATTCCCTTCGTCTGGCGCTGCATCTTCCGGCAAGGCTTCAGCAGGCGGCGGCTCTGACGGCTCCCCAGAGGATGCACGCAGCATCCCCGCGGTCAGCACCGCGACATCATTGCGCGTACGCAAGGCTTCCCACACTTCGGCATCGGTGGCAAAGCCTTCTGCGCGGCGGCTGAAACTGTAGACCTGTTCGGCTTGCGTCAGGTAGCCATTGTTAACACCCGCAACGCTGGCGCGGCGGTTCACCTCGTCAGCACCGATGGCAGGGGTCACTTGGCGAGCGTTAGCATCCAGGGTGGCAACGCTGCCCACAGCGGCAACATCTTGCGCGGGAAAGTCGGGCTTGTTTGGAATCTCAGCCTCTAAGTCTTCGAGGGGGTCAAAGAAGCTCAAGATGCCGTTATAGACGCCGATCTCAAAACCGGCATAGCGTTCCGAGTCGGGGGTCACCAGGGTTTGCGTGGCCTGAATGACCACGGTCATCAGCGTGACCGTGGTGATGATCATGGCAAAGAGCACCATCGCCATGCCGGTGCGGAAGCGTGAACTGAGCGGGTAGGCGATCGCGGTTCGCAAGACCGGCGTCAAAAAGCCAATGCCCCCTACGAGACGGCTGATTGCCCACGACAGGGTGTCGGCGTTGAACATGACCACCAGGATTGCGCCCAGGATGAGCAGCGGTGCGCCCAGGACAAAGTTGAGCAGATACCAAATATCGCTGATCCCGGTTCTGCCTTCCAGGCCCGCAATCCATCGAGCCCAGGGAACTGCCCAGATGGCTATCAGGCCCAGGCCGATGATGGTGTAGACAACACGCTGCACGCGCTCGCCGCGCATATTGCGCTCCTCCAGGAACCAGCCGAGCAGATAGGCAATGCCGGCGATGATCAGGGAGGCTGCCGCTTGCAACAGGCCGATGCTGTCGCGCCCATAGTAAACGAGAACACCACCTAGAATTGCCAAGATTGGGCCAAAGAGCAGCCGCCCTGTACGCCCCAAGCGTGAAGTACGCCCTCGTCCGGGCGGTTCATCCAGGTCACGGATAGCGGCGACAATGTTCAGACGACTGACGCGCCAGGCAGAGAGCGTGACCACCACAAAGGTAAAGAGTACGCCCAGGCAATAGGCGATGACAATGGAAGTGGGTGCGGCCCGGAAACGCACTTGGAAGATGTCACCCTGGCCGATGAGCTGCTCGGCAGCGGTGTTGAAGAGGTTGCCGATGAAGCCGACCATTGCATAGGAGATCAGCAAGCCCAGACCGACACCCAGTGCCGCGGCCAGCAGATCGTAGACCACCCCTTCGGTGACAAACATCTGCACGATGTGGACGCGCTGTACACCGATGGCGCGGGCCGTGCCCATTTCGCTGCGCCGTTCGGCTGCCATCATCACGAAGATCAAGAAGATGAGCAGCACGCCCGCCACAATGGAGAGGATGCCAAAGACGGAGAAGATGGTGCTAAAGACCACGCCACCGATCTCCGCCGCGCTCACTACCGTCTGTTTGCTGAGGGGATCCAGTAGGTCGAATTGGTTGAGCCGGGTCAAGGCCGCGTCGAGTTGGGCCTGATCATTTTCAGGGAGTGTTTGGTCGCTTAGCCAACTCCGTAAATTCATGTCGGAGAGCAGCTCGCGCAGGCGCGGCGTCGCTTCGGGCTGGTTGAGTTCGGCCACAAGCTCTTCGGCCAACGCTTGATTGCTGCTAAACCCGGCAAAACTTTCGATCATCGGGCGCAGGAACTCCGGCCCGTCGTACTCTTGGTTGAATTCGCGGGCAAAGCTATCGACATTGGCGGCAAGGATCTCGCGTACCTGGGGGCGGCGGAGAATTTCGGCAACCCTTTCCACCAGGACGGGGTCAAGGGCGAGGACGCGCAGCCGTTCGCTGACTGCCTGGGTGTGGTCGATACCCTCGATCTCGTCACCCTGGTTGGAGACGAGGATGTTGTTGACACGGCCATTCATAAAGAGTAGCTTTTGCGTCTCATCCAAACGTAGCATGACGACGGGCGCGACTGCGCTTAAAGGGCCTGCTTGGTCCACGATGGCTTTGACGCGGAAGGGGAGGGGGAGCGGGCCAATGTAGACTTCCAGCACATCACCCACACGCGCATCCAACTGCTGCGCGCCGAGGCGGCTGAGATAGACATCCCCCTGGCGTAGCTGCAATCCGGCTTGGGCCAAGACCGCGTCCAATTCACGGCCTAGCGTGTTGAGATTGAGCGCGGACAGAAGTTGGTTGGTGGTGGTCTGGACAGCACTGGTGTTGATGCCCACATCTTCCAACGTGATAGTGGTCGTGGTGACACCGATGTCCGAAAGCAGATCGGGCGTGATGCCGAGACTTTCGAGGCTGATTTCGGTGAGCCCTTGCGCTTCCAGGAAGGTCGTATCGATGCCCAAGCCTTGCAGCGTTTTCAGGTCAAGGCTCAGGTCTGCCAGGTCCACGCCGTCAGCACCCGCGTTGCCGGTGAGGGCCGCGCCGACCGCGGCGGTTGCCAGCGCTACGTCGGAGATGCTGATTCCTTCTAGTCCCAGCGAGTTTCCGGCTTGGCCGATCAGGGAAAAGAGATTGGATGCCTGGGCGAAGATGTTGCCCACACCCGTTTGCAGCGATTCCATCTCAACTGGCTGCCCATCCACCGAGGTCAGCCCGAACAATTGATCATAGTCATTGTCCACGGCAAAGATGAAACCAAAGGGTTCGCCTTGTCCGGTGGTGCTGTTGCGAATGATGGTGGGAAAGATGATGGAGCCGGCTACTGCATCGACGAGCGGTTCCTCGGCTGCTTCCAGCTTGAGTTGATCCAGCCGCTCTGTGGTAATCCCCGGCAGACCTCCTTCCAGAACGGCAAGCAGGCTGGTCAAGCCGCCTTCGGTGAGGCGCGTGAGATCGGCTACCTGTTCATTTTCGACGGCTGCTTCCTCGATGCTCTGCCCCTCATCGCCCAGCGTCGCCAGAAGTGAAATGAGCGGGGGCGCGATGATCTCATCAATGCGCCCATAGGCTTGCACCGCGCTGCTGCGTACCGAGTAGGTCAACGTGTCGCCGGTGGCGAGCGCGCTCAGGATGATCACGGTGCTGAGGGTGAGGCCGATGATGATGAGAATGGATTGCGATGGGCGGCGCGGGATGTTGCGCAGCCCGATCTTGACCAGCACCGGGTTACGTATGCCTACAAAGACCAGGTAGAGCAAGATCAGCCCCACGGCGATGAGCAGGCCGATCATCGTATAGTTGGCAATCTGCGGGGGCATCTTATGCCTCCTTGACTAGCGTGGGCTGGACCGGGCTTGACTCGGTTGGGTCAGCAATGCCATTGTCAATAATCAGCCCATCTTGCATACGCACGATACGGTCGCACTGTTCGCCGATCGCCGCATCGTGGGTCACGATGACAAAGGTCTGCTGCTGGCTGCGGTTGAGTCCACGCATGAGGTCGATGATGTCCTGGGCAGACTTGCTGTCGAGGTTGCCTGTGGGTTCATCGGCCCAGACGATGGCCGGATCGTTGACCAATGAGCGGGCGATGGTTACACGTTGGCGCTGCCCGCCGGAGAGTTCGGCGGGGCGATGGTGGGCGCGATTGCCCAAGTCAACCCGTTCGAGCGCGGCAAGGGCGCGACGCCGCGCCTCGGCGGGCGCAACGCCACTCACCAGCAGCGGCAGTTCGACATTCTCCACGGCAGTGATCACAGGCAGGAGGTTGTAGGTCTGAAAGACAAAGCCCATACGCTCGGCGCGATAGGCTGTGCGCCGCCGGTCACTCATCTGGCGTATGTTGGTTCCTTCGATAAAGACTTCGCCTTCATCAAATTCGTCCAGCCCGGATAGGCAGTTGAGCAGGGTGGTTTTGCCACAGCCTGATGGCCCCATGATGGCGACCATTTCGCCGCGGTGAACCGTAATATCGACGCCGCGCAAGGCATGGACTTCGATCTTGCCCGTACGGAAGGTTTTGTGTACGCCGGTTGCCGAGATCATGGCAGTCTCTGCGGCAGATGAGGGGGAAGGGGGAGAAGCGTAGCCAGTTGCTTGAGGTGCGTCCAGCGTGGAAATAGACATAGGATGCCTTTCGAATAAAGAGCTAAGTTTGCGTGTCGCAGCGGCAGAGGCCGCGCAAAGACCGTATTAAAAATCAAGTGGGGATCAGTACGCAAAAGCGCGCAGGCCGGTTGCACAGTACGACCGGCCTGCGGACAAAGACAGGAAGAATCTGAGCTATTTCTTGTTCTTGAAGACGCCCGCTAAGTAGGCGCTGTCAAAGAGGCCGCCGCGCTCTGTGGCCCCGATGTCGCAGTTGCCGATACGCCGGGCAAAGCGCTGGTCGCGTGCAACACATTCGGCGGCTGGAACCTTGTTCAAGGCGGGGCTGCCGGTATCGGGCAGCATGGACGGGCTAAAGCCGCCGTTGTCTTGCAGCCCGCCAATCTTTGGCGCTGTGTTGCGAATATCCGTGGTGTTGCTGCCACTGACGCAGGAGCCATCTTCAATCAGGTTGTGGCCGAGAGAGACAAGGGCCGGGCCATCGCACTCCAGTTGGACCAGGGTGCTGTCCATGATGCGGCTTCCTGCCAAAATGCTGGAGCCCAACTGTACCGTACCGATCAGTGGGCGGTAGATTGCCCCGCCGGTATCGGCACGATTGTCGAAAAAGGTGCTGAACTTGATGGTCGTGACCGTGGGATCGTTCGCACTGTGGTCGATGAAGATAGCGCCACCTTGATCGGAGGTGTTGCGTACAAAGGTGCTGTTGATGATGGTCA
The DNA here is from genome assembly GCA_020846635.1 of Caldilineaceae bacterium. Lineage (GTDB taxonomy): Bacteria > Chloroflexota > Anaerolineae > Caldilineales > Caldilineaceae > QEUY01. The sequence goes on along the minus strand of JADLDO010000027.1, from coordinate 53,104 downwards.
TACCGCCAACCACATTTTTGATGGCTCCGCCAAAGGTGGTCGAACTGTTATCAACAAAGAGAGAACGGTCAATGGAGAGGGAACCGGTGGCTTCGGCGAAAGCGAGCGTTGCGTCCATGACGCCCCCTTCGCCCTGCACTGAATTGCCGATGGCCCCTCCGCCACCCTGGGCGGAATTGCCGATGAAGGATGAATCTTGGATAATCACCACGCCATTGGCATCGTTCTCAATCGCACCACTATCATCGCCGGCCATATTGTCCTCAAAGAGCACAAGGGAGGTTGTGAAGGTGCCGCGATTAAAGACAGCGCCGCCTTCGTGATCGGCTTGATTGCTTTCAAAAGTTGAATCGATTGCTGTAAAGCTGCCGAGATTGTAGACTGCGCCGCCGCCGAGCAGCATGCTGGTGTCTCGACAACTGCGGAAGGTGACATCTTGTGCAATGAGAACGCCACTGACATTCACGGAGGCGCAACCGCCAGATCCAGACTGTCCATCGAGCAAGGTGATGCCATGCAAGATGAGTGTTGCATCGTTATCGACGATAAAGAGCTGCCGGAGTTCTTCGCCATCTAGCGTGATCAGGCCTTCACCCCAGAGGGTGGTGTCCTCCTCAATGGTATAGGTTCCGGCAACCATCGTGAGGGGAGCCGCACCGCAGTTAAAGGTTACATCTCCACCACCAGTCAAAGCCGTCTCTAGATCGGTGCCATCGCAGCTTGCCGCAGTGCCCGTTCCCACAACCCCAGCTGCCCAGGCGGCTGGGGTCATGACCACGCTCCAAGCCAAGATGCACAGAAGTAGAATGCACATTCGAGCTAGCACTCTCATCTCTCTTCTCCTTTATCGATATGCCTGTCGCTGTGTGCTTAGTGTATATCGATTTATGTCATTCGTCACTATGCGTTTTTGCGGCTTTATCCTACGCCGGATGCACCCCCAGATGCATAGGCACGAAAAAGGATTTTTGCGAGTTGTCGACAACCTGGTAGAATCTAAACTGGCCCGGAACTGGCCCGGATGAGTTGCGTGTCGCGGGCCAGACCATTAGTTTGCTGCCTCTTCTCATGCTTTTACCCCATATTGGCTTGCTGCTTGCAGCGAGCGCCCCATGCCATCGGGGAAGCAGCCGAGCAGATGGATTGTGCGATGGGCACGCTGGCCCAATTTTCGGGCCTGATGATTGCACAGGGCAGCCCGTCGTCTTCGAGTGGAAACTGCGTTTTGCAAATGCCACAAGTTGGACTCCACGTAGAATCTTAAGGGAAAAACCGAACACTGAGGAATCGCTGTGCAGAATTGTTTCTGCAACACTACGCTGGCAAAATGGGCCGGTACAAAAGGGATAGTATGCCGAAACCAAAAGTTGTTGAACAACCGAACACAACCAAACATCTTACAAAGGGGATTAATGCGCTGGCGGATTTGTTGGCACCCACGCTAGGGCCAGTGGGGGGGGTGGTTGCCAATCAGCGCGATTTCCAACGCAGACCCGAATTGCTGGATGATTCGGCCACGGCAGTGCGTAGAATTCTCAACTTGGGCGACCCGCGCGCCGATGTCGGTGCCATGATGATGCGCAGCATGGTCTGGCGCGTGGTGCAGCGTGCCGGGGATGGGGGTGCAACTGCCGCGGTTTTGACGCGTGCGATCTATCATGAGGCTGTGCGTATGATTGCGGGCGGGGCCAACGCGATGCGGCTGGCGAAGGGTGTCAATCTAGGTGTCGAGGCAGCAGTCAAGTCGCTGCAAGCGCAAGCACGTTCGGTCAAGCATGAAAATGACCTGGCGAATGTGGCGTTGACGGTCATCCGTGATCCAGGGTTGGCGTCGGTGCTGGGTGAAATGAGCTATCTGCTTGGCCCCGATGCCCACGTCACGATTGAGAAGTATGTCGCGCCCTATCTGCAACAGTTCTACCATGCGGGCGCGACGATTCGCGCGCAGATTGGGAGCATGTACCTCTACACCGATGCCTCGCTCAAGAGCGCGGTGGCGGCGAATGGCGGGCTGGCGCTGATTGACGGCAAGTTGGAGAAAGTCGAAGACGCGGTGGCGCTGCTGCAAGCGGCACAAGAGGCCGGTGTTCAGTCTCTGACGATTGTGGCGGGCCATTTCTCTGATGCGGTGATTGGCCTGTTGGTCACAAACTCGCGCCAGGGCGACATGGCGAAAAAGGCAGCGGCACGCACTGGCAGCAATGGCAATGGAAACGGTAAAGAGAACGGCAAAGAGAAGGAACAAGAGAGCAAGAAGCCGATCATCATTGCCGCCAAGCCCAAAGATGTGGGCGATGCGCGACGGGCTGTCTTTGACGATCTGGCGCTGCTGACGGGAGGCGAGGTCTTGGGGCGGGCGTGGACACGCGCCGTTGGGCAAATCCGGGCCAGCGATCTGGGACGCACGCAGCGTACCGAGGTCAGCAATGAGTTGATGATGATTATCCCCGAAGAGCAGATGAGTCCGGCGGTGCAGGAGCGGTGCGCCGAGCTGCGCGCGCAACTGGCAAACATGACCCTGGATGACGAGGCGCGACCGGTGGTTGTGCAACGGTTGGCATGGCTAAGCGGCGGCATGGGCGTGCTCAAAATTGGTACGGAGAGCAAGCTGGACCGCGAGGTGCGGGCGCAAAACGCCGAGCGCACGCTCAAGGTGCTGTCGGCTGCCCAACACACGGGCATGGTTCCCGGTGGGGGCGCGGCCTATCTGCATGCCATCCCGGCACTGGATCAGGTGGAAGCGGATGAGGATGTGCGCTTTGGCGTGCAGCTTGTCCAACGCGCGCTGGAGGCTCCCCTGCGCCAAATCCTCGACAATTCTCAACTGCCTTCTTCCAGCGTTGTCATCGACCAAATCCGGCAAGCGGGGCCAACCGCAACCTATGACGTACTCAATGAGAAAGTGGTTGATGCGTTTGAGGGGGGCGTGTTGGATGTTGCTGGCGTGCTGACCACGGTCTTGCAGACCGCGGCGAGCGCCGCGCTGATGGCATTGACAACCGATACGATTGTCTATCACAAGAACCCGAAACAAGCGACCAACCCGTAAGGGAACCAATAAAACAACTATGAGCATTATTCTTTCGCTTTCAAAAGGCTACGGCGGCCTGTGGGCTGCTGGGCCGGATGGTCTGTATCAAGTGACTGAAGGGACGTTGCAACAGACGCCGCAGCCCCAAGAGAATCTCTACTGCTGCTGTGCGATCCATGATCGGGTATTAGTGGGCGGGCTGCCGCATGGTGTTGCCTACAGCCTGCAAGAAGGCGAGAATTGGCAAGCCGGATGGATGGACGCGATCCAGGCCCCGGTGGTGACAATTGCCGCTGACCCGCGGGTGGAGCATACGGGCGTGATCCTGGCGGGCACCGATGGCGGCGGCGTGCTGCGTACGATTAACCGCGGTGGTCACTGGTATGCGCGCAACTTTGGGCTGCGCAGCTACAATGTGCTGGCGCTGGTGTGGGCGCCAACGGCCCCTGTCGGCGCGTGGCCCCAGTGGCAAATGGTCTTTGCCTGCACCGAGGAAGGGGTCTATCACTCCCCCAATGCCGGACGGGGCTGGAAGCGCAGCGAATGTGTGGAGGCTGTCTATCAATGTGTGGCACTGGCTCCAGATTTCCACAGTACAGGGATTGTATTGGCGGGGACTGAAGGCAGCGGCCTCTTCCGTTCGACGGATGGCGGACACTCCTTTAGCCATGTGCCGGGTGCGCCCGAACAGGTCAACGCCTTGTCTGCCATTCCCGGCGGCTGGCTGTTGAGCGATGCCGACCAGCTTTGGCAGTCGGCGGATGGGGTGACGTGGCAGCCATTCCTGAACCAGGGCGCGCTGGTCTTACTGAGCAGCGATGGCGAGACATGGATGGGAACTGATGAAGGCGTCAGCCGAGTGAACTTGACGCCGGAAGCGGCAGCCGTTTAATGTTGAGCATTGTGCTGGATCAGCCAGGCCACTTCAGGTTGGCGCAAGCCCCGGAGCCTCCTGCGCCTGGCCCCGGCGAGGTGTTGGTGCGCGTGGGGAGGGTGGGGATCTGTGGAACTGATCTGCATGCCTTTCGTGGCAGGCAGCCCTTCTTCTCCTATCCACGCATCTTGGGGCATGAACTGGGCGTCGAGGTTGTGGCGCTGGGGCCGGAGACAGAGGGGTTTGGGCTCGCGGTGGGCGACCGTTGCGCGGTGGAACCCTATCTGAACTGCGGCAAGTGTATCGCCTGCCGTCGCGGGCGTACCAACTGCTGTGAACGGCTGCAAGTGTTGGGCGTCCATCGCGATGGCGGTATGGTGGAGTGGCTGATGGTCCCGGCCCATAAACTGCACCGATCCCTGCTGCCGCTGGAGCATCTTGCCCTGGTGGAGATGCTCTGTATTGGCGCGCACGCTGTCAGTCGAGCGCAACTGCTGCGCGATGAGCAGGTGCTGGTCGTCGGCGCTGGGCCGATTGGCCTGGCTACGACGCAGTTTGCCAAGTTGAGCGGAGCCGATGTTGCGGTGATGGAGATTAGCCCTGCGCGACGGGAATTTTGTCGCGACCATCTCGGTATCTCGCGCCTGGTCGATCCGCAAGACGACGCAGTGGTCGCGCTGCAAAGCGCCTTTGATGGCGAGTTGCCCACGGTGGTCTTTGATGCCACTGGCAGCGCGCAGTCGATGGCTTCTGCCTTTCGTTATGTGGCAAATTCGGGCAAATTGGTCTATGTCGGCTTGGTGCAAGGTGACATAACGTTTGGCGACCCGGAGTTCCACCGGCGCGAGATGACACTCTTTGCTTCACGGAACGCCACAGGTGCGGACTTTCACCATGTGATTGATGCGCTGGAGAGCGGACGCGTCAACATTGCGCCGTGGATTACGCACCGCAGCGTGCCGGATACCTTTATCCAAGACTTCCCCACCTGGCTGGAGCCGGAGCGTGGGGTGGTCAAAGCCATGTTAGAGCTATAACAGCGGAGCGATAGCGAATGAGCAGCGAATACGCCCCAGAGAACCTTTTCTCGCTCAAGGGCAAAGTGGCGGTTGTGACAGGAGGGACAGGCGTGCTGGGCGGGGCGATGGCGCGCGGTTTGGCAGCGGCGGGGGCAAAGGTGGCGATCTTGGGCCGCCGCGCCGAGAAAGCCGCACAAGTAGCTGAAGCCCTGCGCGGCGAAGGTGGGGAGGCGATGGCGCTGCCTGCCGACGTCTTGAACAAAGAGGAGTTGGAGCAGGCGCGGGAGACACTGCTGGGGCGTTGGGGGATGGTTGACATTCTGATCAACGCTGCCGGTGGCGCTGTCGCCGAGGCGACGGTCGTGGGGGATCGCACCTTCTTTGACCTGACCGAAGAGGCATGGGATCAGGTGATGGCGCTCAACTTGACGGGGACTCTGCTGCCCAGCCAGGTCTTTGGCAAAGTCATGGCGGACAACAGGACGGGGGTGATCGTCAACATCTCCTCGATGACAGCATCGCGCCCGCTGACGCGCGCGGTTGGCTATGGCGCGGCCAAGTCTGCCATTGACAACCTGACGAAGTGGCTGGCGGTGGAACTGGTCAACAAGTATGGGCCGGGGCTGCGCGTGAACGCGATTGCGCCCGGCTTTTTCCTGGGCGAGCAGAACCGGGATTTCCTGATCAATTCAGATGAGAGCCTGACGCCACGCGGCCAGACGATCATTGACCATACGCCCATGAAACGCTTCGGCGAGCCAGAGGAGTTGATCGGGACTGCGGTCTGGCTGTGCAGCGATGCCGCGCGCTTTGTCACCGGGATTGTTGTGCCGGTGGATGGAGGCTTCATGGCCTTCGGAGGCGTTTAGCTTGGAGGTAAAGATGGAGCAGACAGCGACCTTCGCCAGCGCGGGGGATACGACTGTTACCCCGGCGGCATTCCATGTGATGATGAAGCCGCGCGGTGCAATCTGCAATCTAGATTGCAAGTACTGCTATTTCTTGTCGAAAGAAATGCTGTATCCCGGCAGCCGTTTTCGCATGGCGGATGATCTGCTGGAGGAATATACCAAGCAGTATATTGCCTCGCAGCAGGTCCCGGTCATCACCTTCGCCTGGCAAGGCGGCGAGCCAACACTGATGGGGCTTGAGTTTTTCAAGCGGGCTGTGGCGCTGCAACAGCAGTATCGCCGTCCTGGGACCAAAATCTACAACGCCTTCCAGACCAACGGCACGCTGCTGGACGACGCGTGGTGCAGCTTTTTCCGCCAACATGACTTCCTGATCGGGTTGAGCATGGATGGCCCGCCTGAGCTCCACGACTATTACCGGGTGGACAAGGGGGGCGCGCCGACGCATCACAAGGTGCTGGCGGCAGCGCGGCTTTTGCAGAAGCATCGCGTGGAGTTCAATATCCTCACTACGGTTCATGCCGGCAATGTTGAGCATCCGCTGGAGGTCTACTGTCATCTGCGAGACGAAGTAGGTACACAGTATATGCAGTTTATCCCCATTGTCGAGCGCGATAACGAGACAGGCTTTCAAGAGGGCGAGGCTGTGACAGACCGCTCGCTAACCGGCGCGCAATATGGAAAGTTCCTGACAACGATCTTTGACGAGTGGGTGCGGCACGATGTGGGGCGCGTCTTTGTGCAGATTTTTGATGTGGCGCTGGCGGCATGGTCAGGTCAGCGACCGGGGCTTTGTATCTTTGAGGAAACCTGCGGCAACGCGCTGGCGCTTGAGCATAATGGCGACCTGTATTCATGTGATCACTTTGTCGAGCCGGCCTATCGTCTGGGCAATATCCAGGAGATCCCGCTGCTGGAGATGGTTGGGTCAGATTTCCAGCGCCAATTTGGGCTGGACAAGCGCGAGTCGCTGCCTACCTACTGCCGTGAATGTGAGGTGCGCTTTGTCTGCAACGGCGGTTGTCCCAAAGACCGTATCCTACACACGCCCGATGGCGAGCCTGGGCTGAATTTCTTGTGCGACGGCTTTAAGCATTTCTTTACCCATATTGACCAGCCGATGCGGATCATGGCGGGCGAACTGCGTGCCCAGCGCGCACCCGCCAATATCATGCGAATTCTGGCCGAGGAGGAAGCAGTGATGCAGCGGCGCTTTGCCACGGCACAGCGCAATGATCCTTGCCCTTGTGGCAGCGGGCGCAAGTTTAAGCAATGTCATGGACGGCACATTCCATAGAAAGAAACCTATGAAAGTCATCCAGGTCGGTCTAGGTGGCATGGGCAACGCGTGGCTGCGTGCGGTACAAGCCTCACCGCATGTGGAGTACGCCGGGTTTGTGGAGATCAATGTCGAAATTGCCGCCGAGCAGGTGGCGAAATTTGGGCTGGATCCGAACACGGTCTTTCCGAGTCTGGATCAGGCATTGGCGGCAGTGCAGGCCGATGGAGTGCTGAATGTGACGCCACCGCAGTTTCATCGCGCCGTGTCGCTGACGGCGCTTGAGGCGGGTGTGCCGGTGTTGTCGGAGAAGCCGCTGGCGGACACGCCGACCTCTGCACAGGACATTGTCGATGCTGCCAACCGGACGGGTGTGCTGCACATGGTGGCGCAGAACTACCGTTATCATGCGCCTGTGCAGACGCTTTATCAGACGTTGCACCAGGGAGGCTTTGGGGCAATCGGTGGCGTGACGGTGGACTTCTTCCGCGGGCCTCACTTTGGCGGCTTTCGCGAGGAGATGCCCTATCCGTTGATCATTGACATGGCAATCCACCACTTTGACCTCATGCGCTTCTTCCTAGCGCGCGACCCGGTGACGATCTATGGACGCAGTTGGAACCCTCCGTGGAGTTGGTATAAAGGCGATGCCTCGGCGTCTGTTACCTTAGAGTTTGGCGATGGTGTCATGGTGAGTTACAACGCTTCATGGTGTTCACAAGGGCAGGTGACGCCGTGGAATGCCAACTGGCGATTTGAGTGTGCGGAAGGGGTCGTGACGTTGGTGGATGACCAGGTGATGACGCAGCGACCGGATGGTGAGCCGGAGTTGGTGCCGGCATTGGATCCGCCCCTTGTGGGGCAAGCCTATTTGCTGCAAGAATTCTATGAAGCGGTTACATTGGGCAAAGCGCCTGTCACCACCTGTCAGGATAATTTCAAGTCCCTGGGAATCGTTTTTGATGTGATACAATCGCTTGTAAGCGGCGCGGTTGTGCCTAGCTCAACCTAATTGCTTTCCAACCTGTTCCAAACAGCCATCTCAAAAAATCATCTCTGAAATTTATAAGGAGTTAAGCCATGCCAAGACCAGTCACGCTGTTCACAGGCCAATGGGCCGATTTGCCGTTGGAGACGCTGGCACAGAAGGTCAGTGAGTGGGGATTTGACGGGTTGGAACTGGCGTGTTGGGGCGACCATTTTGAGGTAGATAAAGCCCTGGAGAGTGACCGCTATGTGCGCGACAAGCGGGATTTGTTGGAGAAGTATAACCTGAAGTGTTGGGCCATCTCCAACCACCTGGTGGGCCAGTGCGTCTGTGATCCGATTGACAACCGCCATAAGTCCATCCTGCCGCCGCGCCTGTGGGGTGATGGCGACCCGGAAGGGGTGCGCCAACGTGCCGCCGAGGAGATGAAGAACACGGCGCGTGCGGCCAAACTCTTTGGCGTGGATGTAGTCAACGGCTTTACCGGCTCTAGCGTGTGGGCAAAGCTCTATTTCTTCCCGCCCACCAGCCAAGCCGATATTGACGCAGGCTACCAGGATTTTGCAGAGCGCTGGATTCCAATTTTGGATGTCTGCCAGGAGAATGGCATCAAGTTTGGCCTAGAAGTACACCCAACGGAGATCGCTTATGACATTATCACGATGGAGCGTGCGATCAAAGCGGTCAATGGGCATCCGGCCTTTGGGGCTAACTTTGACCCCAGCCATCTCATCCACCAATTTGTTGACCCTGTGGCATTTATCACCGAGTTCGCCGACCGCATCTTCCATGTGCATGTGAAGGATTCGCGCGTGCAGTTGAACGGGCGCAACAGCATCCTGGGATCGCACTTGGACTTTGGCGATGCGCGGCGCGGGTGGGACTTTGTCTCGCCGGGGCATGGCGATGTGAAGTGGGACCCCATTGTCCGTGTCTTGAACCGGATTGGCTATCAAGGCCCCCTCTCGATTGAATGGGAGGACTCCGGCATGGATCGGGAGTTTGGGGCGCGTGAGGCATTGGCGGTTGTGCGTAAGGCTGATTTTTCGCCTTCGTCTGTTGCCTTTGATGCGGCTTTTGCCAAAGAATAGAAGAATGAGCCGGACGTAACGTCCATCCTATTGAAGGAGCCAACCAATTATGAGCGAGGGTTCAGGGTTTACTTCAATGGCCGATGCGCGGTCTGCGGGTGATGTGCCTGAGATCGGCATTGGCATGTTGGGGTATGCTTTCATGGGCAAGGCCCACAGTCATGCGTTTCTCAACATCGCACACATGATGTATCCGCCGCCTGCGATTCCGAAGCTGGTGGGGATCGCGGGGCGCAACGCCGAGGCTGTGCAAGAGGCTGCCAGGCGCTATGGCTATGCCAATGCCTATACGGATTGGCGTGAGATGCTGGCAAACGATCAGATCCAGCTATTTGACAACGGCGGGCCGAACGACGCGCACGCCGAGCCTTGTATTGCCGCGGCGCAGGCAGGAAAGCATATCCTGTGCGAAAAGCCGCTGGGGCGCACTGCGGAAGAATCCAAGAGCATGTTGGATGCAGTGCAAAAGGCGGGCGTCAAGCATATGGTCGCCTTTAATTACCGGTTTGTGCCGGCCATCCGCCAAATCCGTAAGCTGATCGAGAGTGGCGCGCTGGGAAAAATCTATCATTTCCGCGCCATCTACCTGCAAGAGTGGATCATGCCCCACTATAACACGCCGTTGATCTGGCGCTTGCAAAAGGAGCAGGCGGGGAGCGGCGCGCTGGGTGATCTGGGCGCGCATATCATCGACCTGGCGCGCTATCTGGTGGGTGAAATCTCTACCGTGAGCGCCATGACCAAGACCTTTATTCCCGAACGCCCCAAGCTGGATGGTTCGGGGATGGGCAAGGTGGATGTGGATGATGCCTTTGCCGCGGTGATTGAGTTTGAGAATGGCGCGCTGGGCACGCTCGAAGCGTCTCGTTTTGCCGCAGGGCGCAAGAATGGGCAGAACTTGGAGATCAATGGCGAAAAAGGCACGATTCGCTTCAACTTGGAGCGGATGAACGAGTTGGAGGTCTTCTGGATTGATGACGAACCAAAGGAGACGCGCGGCTTCCACAATGTCCTGGTCTCGGAACCCTATCATCCCTGGTGGGAAAATTGGTGGCCCCAGGGGCATATGATCGGCTGGGAGCATACCTTTGTGCATGAAGTGACACATCTGCTCGATTGTATTGTCAATGACAAGGCTGTATCGCCCATTGGCGCGGATTTTGAAGATGGTTATCGCGCTGCGGTGGTTTGTGATGCAATTCTGGATTCATCAACGAGCAAGCGCCAGGTGGATTGCACCTATTAGCCGAGGGTATGCCATTCGCGCCGCTGGAGGCTGAAGCAGGTTGGCCGCTTGGATTGTCGGAGCTATCTAGGAGAAATAGCAGCGTCGCGCTCAGTTGGGAGCGCGGCGTTGTTTTATGCCGACATGCGAGCGAGCCAGGTGATCGCGTGATCTTCGTTTGCAGAAATCGAGAGGTGAAGGGAGGCGTTATGTTTTGGGTCGAGTTGACCGGCGACGAGTTCGAGGGTGCGGTTCAGCAGGTGGAAGGTGTGTGCCTGCTGCCTTTATCTGTGATTGAGCGTCACGGCCATCATTTGCCGTTAGGGACGGATATGTATATTGGCCGGGAGATGTGCCGGCGCGCGGCGCAATTGGAACCTGCCGTTATTTTCCCTGACCTGATCTTTACGCAGATCCTCGAAGCGCAGCATTGTAGTGGGACGATTGCGATTGACCCCGATCTGATACTGCAACTGGCGAGTAATCTGATCAGCGAGATTGCGCGCAATGGTTTTAAGAAGATCATCCTGGTCAACGCACATGGCGGCAACCGCGCCCTGATGAGCTATTTGATTCAAATGCAATTGCGAGCCCAGCACGATTCTGTGCTCTATGCGTGGAACCCACAACTGCTGCCCGACGAGCAAGCCGAGGTGCAGGCACAGTGGGAAAGCAGAGTTGATGGGCATGCAGGGGAGAATGAAACGAGCCAGATGATGGCGATCCGGCCCGATTTGGTGCGGCGCGATCAGTTGCGGGCAGATGGCGAGGGGCTGCCGCTGGGCCGCTTGGATGCACTGCGCGCGGCGGGTCTGACCACAGGAATTTGGTGGTATGCCGACCATCCCACCCATTATCGTGGGGATGGAACGCCCGCCACTCAGGAGAAAGGTGAGCGTTATCTGGAGGCGGTGGCGCGGTCACTGGCACATTGTATTCGACTGGTCAAGAAAGACACTGTATCGCCCCAGTTGCAGGCGCAGTTTTTTGCCGCGGTAACTGGGCATGCGCTCACACAATAGAAGTTAATCAAGCATCGCGCGCTGGAGTGCGCCTTCGATGGTGTTCGTGGTAGCAAGAGTGGGCAGTTGTAGATAATGGGCCGCGGCTTGCAGCAGCGCATCATCGGGCGCAAGGCCGATCAGTTCGCTGCGCGCCACCTTCACGCCGTGGTCATGGGCGAGGCGCGTAATGGCATCAAAGACGACATGGATCGGGGTTTGGGTGTAGTCCACCAGGTTCATGCTTACCTGAGCCTGCCCGTCAATCAGCAGGCCCAGGGCTTTGACCGCGGGGAATCCGCCATTACGCGCGCGGATGCGCTTGGCGATGCTTTGGGCAATGGTGACATCATTCGTCTCCAGAAAGATGTTATAGGCAATGAGGATGGGGCGCGCCCCTATGATCACCGCACCCGCTGGGCCAACCTGGGCAGGGCCAAAGTCGGGCGCTCGCTCAGGCATGTGAATGGTTGCGAGTAAGCCCTCGAATTCGCCGCGGCGTACATCGGCGAGGTTGCGCCGTTCGGGGCGCGTGGCAGCGGCTTCGTAGAGATAGACCGGCAGCCCCAGTTCGTCGCCAACGCGGCGACCAAGAACGCGCGCCAACCCCACACATTCCTCCAGCGTGATGTGGCGCAGGGGGACGAGCGGCACCACGTCTGCCGCGCCCATGCGGGGATGGGCACCGCGCTGGCTGAAGAGGTCGATATGGCGCGCTGCCATCTCCACGCCCCGAAAGAGACCTTCCACAACGGCTGTTGGCGACCCGGCGATGGTTAGTACGCTGCGATGGTGATCCCAATCGCTGGTGCGGTCGAGCAGATGGGCCCCTGCGGATTGGAGTGCATCAGCAATCGCGTCGATGACCGCGGGGCGGCGACCCTCGGCAAAGTTGGGTACAGCCTCGACCAGTGCGTTGGGATTCATGGGTGGTGGCTCCTGATTATGCGCGGAAAAGTGGTGCCCGAATCATAGTCGCGTCTCTAAAGCTCTGGATAAGTCGTGCGCTCTAGGCGTGTGGTATCATACCAAACCTATGGTCGAAATGGTGAAGCATACCGCCTTGAGCGGGGAAGATAAAGCCGGTTCTGGGGATCCTTTCTGCAACGCCGGAGGGGATGCCCTTTGGGATGAATTCGTGGCGTGCCATCGCTATGCCCACTTTCTCCAAAGTTCGGCATGGGCCGCGTTGAAAAGCCGTTTTGGATGGCAGGCCATGCGCGCCACTGTGGGCGATGGACACGCGCTCACGGGCGGCGCTTCGATCCTGCTGCGCCGCGCCGCGGGCATCACCGTGGCCTATGTGCCGCGCGGGCCGGTGGTCGATTGGTCGGACATGGCTGCCACGCAAGCGGTCATGGCCGCGGTGCGTGAGCAGGCGCGACAGGCAGGGGCGAGCGTGCTGTTGGTGGAGCCGGAATTAGCCGACAGTCCCGCGGCGCAACAACAACTGATCGACCTGGGTTTGCGCCGCAGCCCGAACACGATCCAGCCGCCCAGCACCACGATGCTGGAGCTTGGCGGCGACGAAGACGCTCTGTTGGCGCGCATGAAAAGCAAGTGGCGCTACAATGTGCGGCTGGCAGAGCGCAAAGGGGTGACGGTGCGCGCCTTGCAGCGCGACGAATTACCTGACTTTTACAAACTGATGGTTGAGACGGGTACGCGCGACGGCTTTGGGGTACACAGCGCGGCCTATTTTGAAGCGGCATTTGACCTCCTAACGCCGCACATGGGCGCGTTCCTGTTGGCAGAGCACGAGGGAGTGCCGCTGGGTGCGCTTGTGGTGGTGCGCTGCGGGCAGATGGCCTGGTATGTGTGGGGAGCGAGCAGCAGCCGCGAACGCAGCCGCATGCCCAACCACGCGTTGCAGTGGGCGGCGATGCGCTGGGCGCGCGCGCATGGGGCAACTCGCTACGACTTTTGGGGCATCCCGGATGAGATTGGCAAGGTAGCGGTGGGCCTCAATCAGGGCAGCGGCGCGGGGACTCCTGTTGATGAGATTCCGCTTGACCTGGAAGCATTGCCCAGCCATGATTTGTGGGGTGTCTATCGTTTTAAGCAGGGCTTTGGTGGCGAGGTAGTGCGGCATGCGGGAACGTGGGAGATGCCGCTCAGGCCAATGGGCTACCGGCTCTTTCAGGTGGGGCGACAGCTACAGCAGGTTATGCGCGAGGTGCAGAAGCCGCGCGATACCCATGTGCAGCCATCGACGGTGAACTGGCAACCTGTGGTCGATATAGCAACGTGGCAAAGCACGCTGGCGGAGCTGCCAGCGCCCCATGTGCTGCAAAGTTGGGAGTGGGGCGCAGTCAAGGCACAGACGGAATGGCAGGCGACACGCTGGGCGCTGCGCGGTGAAGGGGGCAGCGCCGTGGCGGCCCTGCAATTTCTGGATCGCCAGTTGGTGCCGTTTCTCCCGATCCGTGTCGGTTATGTTCCCAAAGGCCCCGTGGTCGATTGGCAGGATGCGCGGGCGGTGGAAGCGACCCTGGCCCACGTTGAAACGTTCGCCAAACGGCGCAACTGCATCTTTGTGAAGATTGACCCCGATGTGGACGATGGGAGCGACACAGGCACGCGCCTGCGCCATGCCTTCCGCCAGCGGGGCTGGGTCTATAGCCAAGAGCAGATTCAGTTTAAGAATACAGCCTTGAGCGATCTCAGCCTCAGTGAGGAAGGGCTGCTGGAGGCGATGAAAAGCAAGTGGCGCTATAACATTCGCCTGGCCGAGCGGCGCGGTATTCGTGTGCGTGAGGGCACTCCGGCAGATTTACCGGCCTTCTACCAGTTGTATGCGGAGACGGGCGCGCGCGATGGCTTCCTGATTCGCCCCTTTACCTATTACAAAACGACCTGGGAAAGCTATTTGGCGGCGGCGCAGGATGCGGGAAACCCAGCGGGCGGGGCGCTGCTTTTAGCAGAACATGACGAGGAAGATGCACCTGTAGCGGGGATATTTATCCTGCGCTATGGCGCGCGTGCGTGGTATTTCTATGGGGCAAGCAGCGAACGGCGGCGGCGCGATATGCCAAACTACTTGCTGCAATGGGAGGGCATGCGCTGGGCACGCGCCCACGGCTGTACGGTCTATGATTGGTGGGGTGCGCCCACCCACATAAACGACCCTGATGATGGGCTGCAAGGGGTCTGGCAGTTCAAACAAGGCTTTGGCGCGAGCTTTGCACCCCATATCGGCGCATGGGATTATGCGACATGGCCCTGGGCCTACCGGCTTTATACCGAGGCAATGCCGCGCGTGATGGCGATGGTACGTCGTCTGCGTCACACAACTTCCGGTGCGGCTGGGCAGACAAGCCCGGCATGATCTTCTCTCCAATAGGTATCCCCAGAGACTAGCGGGTCTATGAACGACTATATTTCGTTGATACGGCGCAATGTGAACTATCGCAATTTGTGGCTGGCGCGTGTGGTTTCCAATTTGGGCGATTGGTTCAATCTGCTGGCGTCGGCGGCACTGATCACACAACTCACGGGCGCGGGAACCGCGATCTCCTACCTCTTTCTGGCGCGCGTGCTGCCGATCTTTGTCATGAGCCCCTTTGCGGGTGTGCTGGCTGACCGCTATGAGCGACGGGCCATCATGATTGTTACGGACATTCTACGCGCCATTACGGTGTTGGGCTTCTTGTTGATCCGCAGACCGGAGCAAATTTGGCTGCTCTATGCCCTCACTGTGCTGCAGTTTGTGCTGAGTTCGCTCTATACACCGGCCCACTCGGCGCTGCTGTCGAATATCGTAGAGCCTAAGGATTTGGTGACGGCGAATGCGCTGGATGGCTTTACGTGGAGCACCATGTTGGCATTTGGCGCGCTGCTGGGTGGGATTGCGGCGGCGCTCTTTGGCCTGACCACGGCTTTTGTGCTCGATGCGCTGACCTTTCTTGTGGCCGCGTGGTTCGTGGGGCGCATCCAGGTCACTCGGTCCGTCACGTTGCTGACCAGCACAGAGGAAAATCAAGGCGGCTTGTTTCAATTCGTGGCAGGACTGGGCTATTTGCGCGCACGCCCTTTTGTGTTAGGGTTGGCGCTGGCGAAGGCGGGCGGCGCGCTGGCATGGGGCGCGGTCAACGTCATGGAGATCCCGCTGGCACAGGATATTTTCCCGATCAACGGCAATGGCACGCTGACGCTGGGGCTGGTCTATGCCGCAACGGGATTGGGGACAGGGTTGGGGCCGTTGATGGTGCGACGCTGGGTAGGAGCGCAGCATCGTACCCAACTCTGGGCGATCTTAGGGGGGCTGGTCGCGTTGAGTGCCGGCATTTTGGGCCTGGGCTTTGCGCCGTCACTCGGCTGGGTATTGGGCGCTTCCTTCTTGCGCTCGTTGGGGTCAGGTACAATCTGGGTCTTTTCCGCGGCGATCTTGCAGGCCGTTGTCGATGACGAATACCGAGGCCGCGTCTTTGCCTTTGAGTTTGCCGCGCTGACGTTGGCGCAGTCGATTTCGACGCTTTGGGCAGGGGTGGCGCTGGATCAGTTGCAATTGAGTGTGCAGGATGTGCTGCGATGGACGGCGTTGATCAGCCTGGCAGCCTGTTTGCTCTGGGCCTGGTTCCAGACACGCACAAAGACGCGTTTGGCAGTGGTGGCACAGGCATAAAGGGATTCTAGACGAGGAGGGGGATATGGGAGAAAACAAGGGTCGCCGTTTGGCAGTTTCGACGTGGAGCCTGCACCGGACGCTGGGTCGCCCCGCGGCCTATGGCCCAGGTCAAGAGATACCCACTAGCCCACAGCAAGGGGTTTCTTTGTTGGAGTTGCCTGCAAAGCTGGCGGCTTTTGGCATCCACGCGCTGGAGATCTGCCATTTTCACCTGTCCAGCCGTGATCGTGGTTATTTGCGCGAAGTGCGCGCCGCCATGACCAATGCCGGGATCGAGCCTTTTACCTTGTTGATCGACGGGGGCGATCTGACCGATCCTGTGCAGGGTGAACGCGACCTGGCATGGATCAGTGCGTGGCTTGAGGATGGTGCGGAACTGGGGGTCGAACGCTGCCGCGTCATCGCAGGGAAGGCGCAAGCGACGGATGAGACGATGGCTGCGAGTATCTGCGGCCTGCGCGTGCTGGCGGAGCGGGCGGGTGCGTTGGGCTTGCGCTTGACCACGGAGAATTGGCTGGGGCTGATGGACGGGCCTACACAGGTGTTGCAGGTGCTGGATGCGCTGGAGGGGCGGCTGGGGCTGTGCGTGGATTTCGGCAATTGGCGCGGGGCTGCGAAGTATGATGACCTTGCCCAGATCATGCCGCGCGCGGAGTCCTTCCACGCCAAGTGTCATTTTGCAGAAGATGGCAGCATGGATCGGGAAGATTTCGTGCGCTGCCTGGAATTATCGCGTGCTGCGACCCTTGCCGGACCCTATACGCTGATCTATGATGGGCCAAATGGAGATGAATGGGCAGGGCTGGAGGCCGAACGGGCGTTGGTGCTGCCTTATCTTGAGAAAGACGCGGTTTGGTCACAGAAAAGTGAAGGGTGAAGCATGGTCTATGTGGCTGGACACCGGGGCGCGATGGGGGTGATGCCGGAAAACACGCTTAAGGGTTTCCGCTATGCCACCAATTTGGGCGTGGAGGCTGTGGAATGTGATGTGCATCTGAGCCGAGATGGGCAGCTAGTGGTCATGCATGATACCACCGTGGATCGTACGACTAACGGGCATGGCGCGATTCGGGATCTCACGGCAGCGCGCATCCGCGGCCTGGATGCCGGGGGCGGCGAACAGGTCCCAACCCTGGACGAGGTATTGGAGACAGTGCGGCATGAGGTGCATCTTCTGATTGAACTCAAGGGCATCGGCGTGGAACAGGCCGCGGTCGAAGCAGTGAGGGCGCAGGGCATGGAGGAGGAGGTAACTTTTTCTTCATTTGCGCTGGAGCGGCTGGCTGCTGTGCGGGAGATGGGCAGGGGCTACCGCGTGCGCGCCATTTTACCCAACCCAACAGATTTCGACCTGGCTCGCGCGGTGGAGATGCAAGCTGTCGGAATTGATGTGCAGTATCGCAATGTCTGTTTTCGTGTGGTGGATGCGGCGCATGCGCTGGGGCTGGAGGTGCTGGCGTGGAATCCTGACACATGGCCCGAACAGCAGGCAATGATTGCGCTTGGCGTGGATGGGGTCAGCAGCAACCGGCCTGATATTTTGCTGTACCACTTGCGCCGCGGGACGCTACAGGAAGAATTTCAGCCGCAGTAACTCAACGTTGCTACCCTCTATCCTACCAACACGAGGGCTATGTCATTCCGAACACAGCGAGGAATGACATAGCCCTTTATGCGTTTGATGGCAACTTGAGTCAATCTGTAGGTCGTGTTAGGCGCGGGCGCTTTGTAGAATGGTCGGGGCGGTTTCGCGGGCGCGCAGGCTGCGCATGGTGTTGCGCGTGCGTACCCACAGCCAGCCTGTGCGTGCCAGATGACCGGCGACAAGACCGACAATGCCCACATAGATCCCTGGCGCTTGACCCCAAACCACCCCTGCATAGAGGATGCCACCGTGGACGATGAGCGACACGGCGACGGATTCGGTGATGCCGCGCGTCTGGCGCATGTTGACCAGGGTGCCTGTATACCAGCTTTGCAGGAAGGCCAACCCTGGCAGCAGTAGCCCTACCCAGAGCGACCAACTGGCAATGGGGGACATCTCCGGGGGGAGGGCGGCGACATTCTCGAACCAGATCTGTGCCAGCGGCGTGACGTTCATCAGCAGCAGCAGGCCGACCATGATCGTCGCCATACGCATGGTGAAATTGTGGAGCGCGGTCACGGCACGCGGATGCTCTAGCAAGATGACTACGGCCTCGGTAAAGGCTGTGCCTGCGCTGCTCCACAGAATAATCAGACTGTAGATCACGGGCCAGACTGCCAGCGATTCGAGCGGATTCTCCATACGGCTGAGCGCGGCTGTGCCGATGGGCTGCACCAGGATCATGAGCAGTGAGGTCATGACCAGCGGGACATAGAACTTGGCAAAGCTATTGAGCGTGATCACCTGGTTCGTGGGCGGCACAGCGCGCAGCTCGTTGAGGACAGGACGCAGGCGCAGGCCCGAATAGATCGCTTCGGCGACAATGCCGGTAGTGAAGGTGACAGTGGCGATGATGACGCCGCTTTGCACACCCAGCAGATAGAGAATGCCGACGCAGACCAAGTCTGTCAGCAGCCGCACCATCGCACCCAGTGTTACGGAACGGGTATGTTGAAAGCGGATCAGAACCCCATAGTTAAAGCGGCGGTAGGCCAGTCCAGCGATGTAGGGGAGCATAATCACCAGGCCTAGGCGGGCCGGTTCAATAATTTCGGAAGGCGCGGCCAAGAGGCCAACGACGAGCAGGTCAAAGAGCGGCGTAAAGGCGAGCAGGGCATGGAGCGCGGTTAAGAGGAGCGTGATCGCCCACATATAGCGTTGCACTTGGCGGTAATTTACCCAGTCGCGACTAAGCGCGGTGGATGCGCTGAGGATCATCATGGCAGGTGAAGCCAAAATGAGGGCGATGGAAAAGACAAGCCCCCAGGAGGCAAGGCTGATCTCCGGCTCCGGGTGGCGGGCAATGATCGCACTTAGAAAAGGGATTTCCACCGTCATCAAGAACCATCCGGCGGCAAGGGGCCACCAGGTCTTGGTAATACTACGCATGGTGAGCGGCGTAGCGGCGAGGCTGGATGAGTTGAAGTCGGCGCTTATCATGGCCTCATTTATACCCCACGGCTAGAGAGCTTGCAACAATCGCGGGGTCAATCCAACATGAATTGGGGCAAATAAGAACCGGGGGTAGCAATCACCCCCGGTTCGCTCATTCCTTTCGACAAGTTGAGAGATTACGATATTTGCTGTCTGTATTCGCTGTCTACTGCACTGCTATTCGGCTCCGGGTCGATCCTTGTGTAAGGCCGCGCTTTTGTCGAGCAGTTCTTGCATCTGCTTGGTGAAGTCATTGGTGAGTGCGGCAATGTCTGCTTGCACAGTCTCCATGTTCATGGCATAGACCAGCCGTGTCCAGTAGCTGTTGTAGATAACGCCCAACCAGGTAATCAAGTTGAGGTTCTCCTCCAGCGCACGTAGAGGGCGGCTGATGAAGAAGGAGAGGAAGGCTGCCACGCCGATGCCTCCGAACAGCACGCCAAACATCAGTTGGCCGGTGAAGGCGCTGAGGATCACTGCCGCAACGAAGGCCAACATGCCCACAGAAAAGACCAGCCGGTAGAGTAGAACCGTGGTGTGGTATGGCCCCATGAAGGCTTCGACCAGCCGCTCGAACATCTGCTGGTTGTGTGCAAAGCCGTCTAGTATATGGGCACGCCACGCCGCGTACAACTCCGGGTCGATCTCGGCAAGATTGCCGGGGCTGGGTGGCACAGGTAGCTGTGCGTTGTCCCCCATATTGGACTCGATGGGCTCTTCTACGGGTTTTACAACCGGCTCTTCTCCCGGTTCTTGCACATTGGGTGTCGCGCGCAGGCGATTAAAGGTGTTGACGCCATCCTGCATCAAGGTTGCATAGAGCGACGCTTGACCGGGGCCATTGTAGCTGGCGGCAAAGGTCGTAAAATCGTCCTGGCGCAGCGCGTTGAGCCGCGCCGGTTCGACATTAACAAAGTCAAAGAGCGCAACGATCTGGGCGTGGGCGCTGGCGGCAAAGGCTTCGAACATCGCCTGGGCTGAGGGGTAGCCGATCCGTTCATGGTTGAAGCCCATGATCTGCGGCGCGCCCATGCTGATCGACCGGAACGCCGCTTCGGGCGCAAGCGAGTTACGCGCAAAGGTAAAGACTTCCCATTCGGCCTGTTGGTTGCCGTGGAAGTTGCGCCACTCTTGGCCCGCGCTCGGTCGCCACTGGTGTTCTTTCCAGGGCTCGCTCAGATTGTAGCGGAAATGTTGGGCAAAGCGCTCCGGGTCAAGCTTGCCCCATTCTTCAAAGAAGATATGCGGCTCGAAGCGGATCAACATGCGCCCATCCTTGCTAAAGGCGTAGCCCCCCGATTCGACGGCCAAGACCGCAACCGCCACCGCGGGGTCAATTTTTAGCAATTGCGCGATTTCCACGACCAGGGAGCCGAATTGATTCCAGGCGTTGGCGATGGCTTGTTCTGTCCAATTGGCTGTGACAGGATCGAGTGTCAATTGCTCGGTGGCATTCGGCGCTAAGATCGCATTCATCAGCTCCTTGCGCTGGCGCAGGAAACTGACCGATCCTGGTGAAACCACGAAAGGCATGTAGCCGCCGATACGCTGGCGCACGACGAAGCTGCTGCTGACGTAGCCTACGCGATCCAATGCATGAACATAGAGCCAATCCTCGGTTTCGCCCAGGACGGTCAATGCCGTCTCATTGGGCAGGAGCCGCAGGATGGTATGTTCGGTCGTTGGCCCGCTGCGTAAATTAAGCCCTAATGGTGAGGCAACCATGCCCGTCCATTGCTCATTGGCAGCCAATACAATGCCCGGCTCTAGGACGACGGGCGGCTCTCCCTTGCGCGGAAGGCGGATTTGGAAGTCGGCAGCCGGTTCGACCTTGAGCGCCTCCTGAAAGTCCTCGACAATGCCCGGACGATTGGAGATCGACCATTCGGGCTGGTCAGGCACAAGGGGCCAGCGGTAGAGCAGCAACGCCAAGATGGGCTGGTGATCGGGGTTGCTGTTCCAGTTGGCGATCTCGCGATAGGCCGCTTGTACCCAGCCGACGTTATGCCCAGGGTTCCAGCCGACGCCGCGGGTTGTCGGGTCGGTCTCGGTGATAAAGACGGGCAGATGGCGGAAGCGGTCGGGAATGGCATTCATGAAGTCGCGATAGGTGCGAAACTCGTTGCGTAGGTGGCTGTAGCCCAGTGTGGTGTGGAAGAAGTCGCCGTTGATCTGGCTAGTATCGAGGTTGTGCGTGTAGGTATGCAGCGCAAACCCATCACAGGTGTCGTCATCCAACATCGTCATGACATGGACGAAATAGCGTACCCAATCCCCCTTTTCATTGCCTGCATAGGTGGTGGTGGCGTTCCACGGCCCAGGGCCGGCGACGAGCACCTGATCCTGTTCATGGCCGGGCAGGGCGCGGATGGCGCTGCGGCAAAGCCGGTAGGCGTTGGCATAGTCATTGGGCAGGATGGGGCGATGATCCGGCTGTTCGTCGCCATGATTGGGCTCATTGCCGATGATCCAGATATGACAGCCTGTTGAGCGCTGCACATATCTGGCACAGGCAGCAGCAAAGTCGGGATACTTATCGGGCATGGGCAGGGTGCCTGCACTGCCATAGCCATGATTGATCCGTACCATAACACCCAAGCCGGCATCCGCTAGCTTTGAAAAATCGGCGGGTGTGCTGCTGCCATCAAGGCCAATTGCGGCCAACTCCAGGACCCAGCCGCGCCGTTCCGCCCGGAGCATAAACTGTTCACCGCCGGACTCATGCAGCCCATAGATGTACTCTGGGTAGTGGAGCGGGCGCTCGGTGTCGGCCTGTGGTTGTACCCACTCCTGTTCCTTTGATTTCAAACGCAGTCATCCCTTTCCCTAAAAATTGGCAAAATACGGTTCTGCACTATGTATGACGTGAATAATATCTTTCCGATATGCAAAAAAGATTGGGGAAGGAGCGACAAAATGTGGGAAATTATGGGGGATTGGGAGGGATGTAGAACTAGGGGAAGCGGCGGCGGGCTTGTTCTAGTTCGATGGCTGTGGCGGTGAAACGATAGAGCTTGGCAGGGCGATGATCGCCTTCGCGCAGATTGCCGGTCTCCTCAAGTACGTCGGTGGCTAGCATTTTGCGTCGGAAGTTACGCTTGTCCAGCGGCTCGTTGAGAACGGTTTCATAGACTTTCTGTAATTCGGAGAGGGTGAACTCGGCGGGGAGAAGGAGGAAGCCCAGGGCTGTCCACTCTAGCTTCCAGCGTAG
This sequence comes from Caldilineaceae bacterium, assembly GCA_020846635.1. Classification (GTDB taxonomy): domain Bacteria; phylum Chloroflexota; class Anaerolineae; order Caldilineales; family Caldilineaceae; genus QEUY01. The sequence goes on along the minus strand of JADLDO010000027.1, from coordinate 30,768 downwards.
GCGCTGCAATCCATAGACGAGAATCCGATCATGGTCGAAGGCCAGTGCAGGCAGCTCATAGACATTCCACCAGGCGGCTTCATCCGCATCGGAAGCGGCCTGAAGTTGGTGACTTTCGGCTTGGTCAAGGCTCAGGAGGGCGAAGTAGGCGACGGTAATGACGCGCCCGCGCGGGTCGCGGTCGGGTTCGCCAAAGGTGTAGAGCTGTTCGAGGTAGATGTCGCTGACATGGGTCTCCTCGCTCAATTCACGGCGTGCGGCTTCTTCGAGTTCCTCATCGATCTGGACGAAACCGCCTGGCAGCGCCCACTTTCCGGCAAAGGGGGGCTGCTTGCGCCGCACCAAGAGTACCTTGAGCTGGTTGTCTTGGAAGGTGAAGAGAATGATATCGACAGTGACCGCGGGCCGCGGGTGTTCATAGCTATAGGGGCCGGTGGTGGGGCGTACAAGTTCGCGCTCGCTCAAGGTCATCCTCATCTGTGGGTCAGGTGCATACAGAAGCGTTCGAAGCCGGTAATGTTATCGTCAAGTTAACGCAGGTATCGTAAGTCGAGGCGGCACTTTTGTCAAGCACTAAATTGAGCAGGGTCGGTTTCTGTGCTTGGTCTATCGTGACAGGTAGGGGTTCCCCTTGATCGTAAATCTAAGCAGGGGTTCAACTGCTTTGGATATGCCGATCCGCGTCGTCGCCTCAATTTCAAAGTGATCTTGGGGGCCGTTGGCAATATAGAAGGGGGAATCCGCGCATGAGAGATCCATGCCATAGTGTGACAGGTTGATTTCTAATGCCCGGCACAGCTTTCCAGGCCCATTAAGCAGGTGAGTCTCCTTTGTGGCTCGTAAGTTGTCGGGCTTGCAGATCAGGTCGATTCCTTGCATGGGTTCCAGGGCGCGAAATAGCACACAGGTGGGGGTATCAATGCCTTCTGTCACCGCATTGAGCAAATAATAGTTTCGCAGTTGGTAGACATAGGCGCGGCCTGGCTCTCCGAACAAAATCTGCGTTCGCTTGGTTCTGCCCACCGCGCTGTGCGCTGCGGCATCATTTGTGCCGAGATAGGCTTCGGTTTCGACGATCTTGCCGACGAATAACCCATCTGCGAAATGCCGGATCAAGAATTTGCCAAGAAGCTCTTGGGCCACAAGGGTTGTCGGTCTATCGTAAAAGTAACAAGGTAAGGGTTGGTGCATAGGATACCGAATCTGGTTTGCAGCGTTGCACAGGGAGTCAGCCTTGATGGCCCATGCGTAGCGCTTCGAAAAGGCGTGTGAAGAAAGCTGACGAGATAATGACCAATTCGAGCGCGATCATGACCAGGCTAAAGACGATGGCAAGCGGAATGATTTCGTTTTGGGCAATGATGGGAATGAGCGGAGGCAGTGGCGCGCCTTGCCCAACGCTGATGCGGAAGAAGGGCACAAAGAGCCACGCCGCCAATATCCCACAGGCAACGCCTGCCACTGCGCCATAGGCCGTAAGCACAATGTACTCGAGGCCCACTTGACCGATTATCTCCCGGCGACGCAAGCCAACCGCACGCAGGACAGAGAATTGATAAAGTCTTTCGTGTAGCGATGCGTAACTGTAAGTAAGCAAGCCCAATCCCGCCATGAGGGTGGCAGCGAGGAAACTGACGGTCAATGTGCCAAAGACGCCGACCCGTTCCATTTTAGCCTGTTCGCTATTCAGGATCTCGGTTGCCGTTTGAACCTCAATAGCACCAATGCCTGTCGTAGAGACGGCACTGAGAACCGCTGTGGGGTCAGCGCCGGGGGTGAGGCGCATCCAAATGCGATGGGGCATTGTGACACCGAAGAAGCTGATGATGTATTCCAAGTTGCCCACCAGGACCACCGGTTCGCTTTCGGCGGTAGGGAAGTAGGTATAGACACCAACGACGGTAAAGGGTTCGCGGATGCGTACACCAAAATCGGGAATGACCAGGAGCGAAATGCGGTCGCCAATGTTGAGCGCGTTTTGATCGAGAAATTCCTGGCTGACCAGGACGCCATCGGGAAACTGTGCCAGCCGATTCATCAATCCGCCAAGCGATTCACGCGCATAGTCATTGCGGAACCAGGCTGTTAGGGGGAAATCGAGGCGGTCAATCGCCATAAAGCGTGCTTCAAATTGGGCGTTAGGAAGAAAGATTTCGGTCTGATAGGAAGCAACGCGCGCGGCATGCTCAACGCCTGGCAAGGCTTTGAACTCGTCAATGGGTGGAACCCAATCCGCGCCAATCTCCGCTTCGCCCATCGCCTCTGTCTCGCTGTAGGGGGTAAAGGTGAGGTCGGCGCCGACTTGATGGAAGACGCGGTCGGCAAGCCAGCGATCCATGCTCGCCGCCATGGATAAGGTGTAGACGCCGAGGGCAAGCGAGACGATGACCAGCAGCAGCGGGTTGATGTAGGCGTGGCTTTGGCGTCCAAGCTGGCGCAGGGCCAGATAGCCGGGGAGCCACTTGACGAGGCGTGCCGTAAGGTCGAGCAGGCGCATGAGCAGCGGGAAGAAGCGCATGGCGATGAGGGCAAAGGTAATGATGAAAAGCCCTGGCACCAGGATCAGCAGCGGGTCCTGGTAGAGATCTTCCGGGCGATTCTGCACCAGCGCCCCCAGAGAGCCGCGCCGGAGAAACTGTTGGTAGGCATAGAGGGTCGGGACTATAAGCAAGAGGTCGATATAGTTGCGATACCAGAAGGGGCCGCGGGTGGGGCGGGCATGCTCGCGCGTTTGGGTGACGATTGTTTCACGCGCTGATGAGGCGGTTGTCCAAAGTTTGGCGACCAAGACAACGCCTAATGTGCCGAGTGTCAGCGGCAGGTTGATGCCATAGACTGAGACGGGCAGGGGTGAACGTTGGACAAACTCCAGGAAGCTCTCTGTATAGCCCATGATCCGGGCCAGGCCCAAGCCCAGCAGCAGCCCCGCCGGTGCGCCGACGAGAAAGAGCAGTCCCGCTTCGATCAGGGTAAAGTGGAGGATGCTGGCGCGCGAAATGCCGCGGCTGCGTAAGAGTGAAGTTTCGCGGCGCTGCCAGTAGGCGATGACCGCAGAGGTCAGAACCAGGAAATAGAGCAGAAAGGCCAGCCCCGGCACATTAAAGCCCAGGAGCAGGCTTGTGAGCGCCGTCTGCTGCCCCACGAATTTTTCCAGTGTCAAGGTTGGAGTTGTGACACGTCCGCTGGGCAAATAGCGGGGGATGATGAAGCTGGCGCGTTCGAAGCCGGTCTTGTAGTCATGCGCGCGCGCAGGCAGGGCCTGCGTCTCATCCAGGATCACTTGCCATGTGGCGGTGCGAACGGATGGAGCCAGCACTGGCGCAATAAACGTGGCATAGTCGCTGCGCGTCACCAACAGCTTTTCGGTCATGGTCTGGTTGGGGTCATTGAACCAGAAATAGGATTTGGGGTCCGTGGGCGTCCAAAGGCCCGCAACCACAAAGGTGAGCCGCTGATCGCCATTGGGGGTGGCAAGTTCATAGCGATCACCGATCTGCACACCCAATTTGTCGCCTAACGCTTGGTGCAGCCAGACCGACAGTTCGGCAGAGGGAGGCGCGTCATCCACGAAGGGCGCGCCTTCGGCAACGGTGATTTGTTCGGCAATGCCGGACATATAGATGATGGCCGCGTCGCTGAGCGGGCGGCTGCCAGCGTAGCGTGTGTCATTGGCAGGCGGCAACAGGCGCAGATTGCCGCTGTCGGCCAACAAAATAACGGTGCGGATCGGTAATCCCACCTCAGAGGCCAATGTATCTGCTACATTCTCGCCCAGCGCCTCGACGCGTGCGAGGTCAAAGGGAACGGCAGGGCTGGAAGGCGCAAAGACACGCGCTGAGAAAGGAGGACGCTGGGTAATGCGACTGTACTCGGCTAGCTCGCGGTCAAGCATGACCTGGTCAACTGCCTGGGCAAAAAATGCGGCGCTGGTGACCAAGCCAACGGCAATAATGACGCCCAAAAGCGCGAGCAAACTTAACCCAGAGTAGTAGCGAATTCGCCATAGCGCCATGCGTGCCAGCCCGCTCAGGGTGCTCAAGGTGCGTTGCAAGGGTTCGAAAAGGAACCGATCTTTGCGTGACGCGCGGCTTGATGCCGGTGGCACTGATTTTGGGTCAGGCTGCGTGGAACCCGGAGTAGAACTCTGGAGAGATGAGGCCATTGAGAAGAAGACTAGGCTTTTGACAGAACGTTTTAACTACGCTATATTGATTCTAATGCCAAGTTAGTGGTTCGACAACTCTACGCTGTAACGGCATTGTCGGAGTTCATCTCCAGATTCGCCTTGTAGAAGTTGGGCCCTCCACCTCTGCGGCACAGTCCTATGTCACCAGGGCTACCTACGCCATAATAGTAGAAGCTGTCAATAAGTATGTTTCCCTTCAACAATGAGAATTCGGGCCGGCCATAGCGGTGCTGCGCGCCTTTCGACGCGCCCTCGTTGTGCCTGTATATTTGAGACTAAAGTCCTGTATCAACTTGTGTAACTGATCTAATCTTGCTGGTGCGATGTCCTGAATGACACTGTCATCGCGGGTGGATCTTTCTAATATCTGGTAGAGGGCAAGGATGCCACACCAGAGTGTCACGACAACAAGATTACATTTGAAATCACATTTGTCGTGACTCGGACTCTGTAGTTAGCAACAAGGTCGTTTGCAACAAGATTGTTAGTAGAAGATCGTAATCACTAAGGAGATTTCTCATGAAGGACTTGAATGTCAACCGGCGCGATTTTCTGCGCCTTAGCGGCATTACCTCACTTGGTATGCTGGCCGCTGCCTGTGGCACGCAACCCATCCCGGAGGCAACGCAAGCCGGAACCACGGCTGAGGCCGGAACTGCGGCGGCCCCGGCGGCGGCAGATGTAAGCGGGTTAGCCAATGTGCCCCGTGACCGGACGATGATCTTGGTCTTTGGTGGTGACGGCACCCAGTTTACGGACGTGGGAATTGCCAACCCCTATGCCACAGGCTTTACGCACCAAATCGGTAACAATACGCTGTGGGAGCCACTCTATTACTACTCGGCCTTTGCGGATGAGTTTATCCCGTGGTTGGCGACAGCCTATGAGTATAACGATGACTTCACAGAGTTGGTGATCAACATTCGTGAGGGAGTCACCTGGAGTGATGGCACGCCCTTCACAGCCAACGATGTCGCGTTCACCTTTGCGATGCTGAAGGCACAGGCCCCCATTCTCCAATACTCCGCTGAAGTCGCGGCGTGGGTCTCGGAAGCGACAGCCGTGGATGATCTGACGGTTCGCATTGTCTTCAATGAGCCCAAACCCCGCTTCATGTTTAGCCATCTCTGCTTCAAGTTTGATACCGGTATCAAGATTGTCCCCCAACATGTCTATGAAGGCGTGGAGGACATGACCGGCTTCTTTGGCTATGATACTGATACCGGCGCGACCGTGGCGTCTGGGCCATACAAGATTGTGTCCTGGACGACGCAGCAAAAGATCATGGACCTGCGTGAGGATTGGTGGGGGGCTACGACCGGCTTTGCCCAGTTGCCCCAGGTCGAGCGCATGGTCTTCATCCCCTACAGCGATGATACACGCATGGTACAGATGGTCGTGAACAATGAGGTCGATTCTACATTAGACCTGCGCGCCACGACCATCGGGCAGGCAGTGGCCCAGAACCCGAATGTCATCACCCACACCGGGCGTGAACTTCCCTATGGTTATATTGACTGGTGGCCCACCTCGATGTGGTTCAACCACGCCGACGGCCCCTTCACGACCAAAGAGATGCGCTGGGCAGTCAGCTATTCAATCAACCGCCAGCAAATGCTGGATGTGGCACTGGAAGGCTCCGGTACGCTGACCGAGCTTCCCTTCCCTCGCTACGCACCGCTGGAACCCTTCTTCGAGGCCGCCAAGCCATTGTTGGAGAAATATCCCACCAACGAGTTCAACCTCGATAAGGCTGCGGCGTTGATGGAAGGTCAAGGCTATGCCAAAGACAGCGCCGGCTTCTGGGCCAAAGATGGCGAGCGCGTGCCCGCCTCGATCTCCGGCTGGCAGGTCTTTACGGACATCGGGCCGGTCATTGCTGAGCAGTTGCGCCAGGCCGGGTTTGAGGCAGAGTTTGTCACGCCTGCGGACAACGGCACTCGCATCAGCGACGGCACGCAGAAGATTTGGCTCAATGGGCATGGCGGCAGCATCAACGACCCGTTTGATACGATGGACATGTACACCAGCAAGTTCTATCGCCCAATCGGTGAGCCGACCTCCTTTAACTCTCGCTTCCAAAATGCGGAATATGACGCCATTCTCGCACAGATGGCGACCATGTCGAAGGACGATGCGGCCTACATGGATCTCTATCTCGCCGCGTTGGAGATCTACCTGGACAACCTGATTGATGCACCCATCCAACAGTGGATGCACCGTATTCCGTACAACACGACTTACTGGACCGGCTGGCCTACTCAGGATGACCCGTATGTCAACGGCGCATTCTGGGCTTTGACCTGGCCTCTGATTTTGCAACACATGACACCCACCGCCTAAGTTTCTCCGGCAGTGGGGATGTGCTGGGTCGTGTCACGCCTTAGGTCATTGCGGCAAAATACCGCGTAGTTGCTGACGGAGGGGTGGGCAGGCGTCCACCCCTCTTTTGTTTAGATGTCCCCGCTAGGGTAGGAGTTGTTTGATGCGATATACATGGAGTTTTGTGCTAAAGCGCGTGGGCTTGCTGCTGTTGATTGTCTGGTCTGCGGCAACGCTCAATTTTTTTATTCCCAAGATCACCCCTAGAAATCCCCTGCGCGAAAAGCTGATGATGGAGGCTTCGCGCAGCGGCTATATTCCACCGGGCTTTGATGAAATGGTCAAAGCGTATGAAGTCAAGTTTGGGCTAGACCAACCTCTGTGGCTGCAATATTTTCGCTATTTAGGCGATATGGCGCGGCTGGACTTGGGTTATTCTATTTCAAATTTCCCCAAGACTGTGGGCCAATTGATCGGCGAAGCTTTGCCGTGGACACTTGGGCTGCTGACTGTTACCACGGCATTAGCGTTTATCTTAGGGACGCTGCTTGGCGCGCTGATTGCGTGGCCGCGCTCACCGCGTTGGCTTGCCTATCTCGCCGCGCCGATCTTAACGTTGTCGACTGTCCCCTTTTACTTGTTAGGGTTAATCCTGATCTATTTTGTGGCCTTCCAGTGGAAGTTGTTGCCGCTTGGTGGTGGCTATTCGATTGGTACGATCCCTTCCTTTAGCGTTAGTTTCTTCTTGGATATTTTGAAACATGCCATCTTGCCTGCGCTGGCGATTATCCTGGCGAATGCTGGTGGCTGGGCCATCGGTATGCGCGGGATGATGGTCACTGTGCAGGGTGAAGATTATATGACTTTTGGCGAGGCAAAGGGGCTCAAGGGCTGGCGACTCTTTTATAAATATGCGGTGCGTAATGCGCTGCTGCCGCAAGTCACCGGGCTTGCCCTCTCCTTTAGTTTTATCGTCTCGGGCGCGGTTTTGGTGGAACTGGTGTTTGGCTATCCTGGCATTGGCTCGCTTTTGGCTCGCGCCATCCAGCAACTTGACTATTTCACGATCTACGGGGTCGTGTTTATTTTGATTGTCGCCATCGGTGTTGCCATGTTCGTGATGGATATGATCTACCCGTTGCTCGACCCGCGTATTACCTATGAGTAGAGGCGCGCAGGTTGATGGTAACGAGTATTTTGAAAAAAGAGGAATGAATGTCTAGCTTCTTTATCATGTTGCGCTATATTCGGCGCAACCCCAGCCTCGGTGCAGGGTTGGGTCTGTTATTAGCCTTGATTGTCTTTACGGTGGTTGGTTCTTTTTTCACGGATGCGGCCTCTGCCTATCCACTGGCAGCACCAGCCAGCCGCCCTCCCTCTTGGGAATTTCCATTTGGCACCGACGGACAGGGCCGTGATCTCTTTGCGGTGGCTGTTGCCGGAACGTGGCTCACCATTCGGATTGGCCTGATCGCGGGTGTCATCGGCGTCGCCGTGGGCACAGCGTTGGGCTTTACCGCTGCCTTTTATGGCGGCACGTTTGACTTTATTGTGCGCCTGGTGGTCGATGTGTTGCTGACGGTGCCGGGCCTACTGATCCTGGTGGTGATCGCCTCTGCATTGGGAAACCAATCGATTGATGTCAACGGCATGGCGCTGATTATCGCCTTGCTGGCCTGGTTGGGGCCGACACGGACGATTCGATCCCAAGTGCTGACCATGCGTGAGCGACCCTATGTGATGATGGCGCGGCTGAATGGCATGAGCGGGCCGGGTATCATTTTCCGTGAGCTCATCCCCAACCTGCTGCCCTATTTGGGTGCAAGTCTGGTCGGTTCGACTACGGGCGCTATCTTTGCTTCCATCGGTCTTGCCGCGTTGGGGCTTGGGCCTCAGCGTGACCCCACGTTGGGTGTCACCATCTATTGGGTCATGACGCAGAATGCTTTTGTCCGTGGGATGTGGTGGTGGGCAGCCGTACCAATCTCGGTGATTGTCGTCATCTTCATCATGTTATTCTTGATCTCTGTCGGGCTGGATGAGTTGGCGAATCCCAGGGTACGGAGGACCGCATGAACGATTATGTGCTGCGTGTGCAGAACCTTGACGTGCAATATTACACAGACGCAGGGGTGGTGTACGCCAACAATAACATTAGCTTTGACCTAAAGCCTGGTGAACGATTGGGATTGGTCGGTGAATCGGGTTCGGGCAAATCGACAATGGCATTGGCGATTCTGCGCATGATCAAGCCCCCAGGAAGCATTGCGGGCGGCCAAATTTTGCTAGGTGACATCGACCTGACCAAATTGACCGAAGATGAGATGCGCCAGGTACGCGCCAACCAGATTAGTATGGTGCCACAGGGCGCAATGAACTCGCTGAACCCCGTGATGAAGATCAAGGATCAACTGATTGATACAATGGTTGATCACGATTTGGGGCTGACCCGAGCGCAGATGGAGCAGGTTGCGCGCGATTCACTGCGGGCCGTAGAGCTAGACCCCCGCGTTGGGGAGATGTATCCGCACGAATTGAGCGGTGGCATGAAGCAGCGCGCTTGTATTGCCATTGCCATCGTCATGGCTCCGAAGGTCATCATTGCCGATGAGCCAACCAGCGCTCTGGATGTGGTTACGCAGCGCCAGGTCATGCAGACCATCGGGCGAATTCAAAAAGAGATGGGCAGTGCTGTGATCCTAATCGGCCATGATATGGGGTTGATGGCGCAGTTCGTTGACCGTTTAGCGGTGATGTATGCGGGGAAAATGGCGGAATTGGGCAGCGTCGAGGACATCTTTACCGAGCCGCTGCATCCCTATACTCAACTGTTGATCAGTTCTTTGCCTGTTTTGGGCAAGCGAGGCATCTTCCGCGGTATTCCGGGGATTACTCCTTTGCTGCGTGATCTGCCGCCGGGCTGCGTCTTTAACGATCGCTGTCCCCATGCCATGCCGATCTGCAAAGAGATCGATCCCGCCTTTGCCATGCATAAGCCTAATCATTGGGCTGCTTGCCATCTGTATCCCGATTCCGTACCCGGCGAGGTTGCCGGTGCATTTTCTGGTACCATTTCCGATGGGACGACACGATCATGAGCCATCTATTGGAACTGCGGAGAGTCACTAAGGTTTTCAAGGGTGGCACAGTTGCATTGGACGATATTTCGTTTTCGGTGGACGATGATAAGCCGAGCATCATTTCCATTGCCGGTGAGAGCGGAAGCGGCAAGACGACAATGGGCATGATGGCGCTTGGTTTCATGCCGCCAAGCACAGGTCAGATCTTCTATAAGGGGCAAGACCTGCACAAACTCTCTGGGCGTGACCTTACAGTCTTTCGCAAGGAAGTACAAGCGGTTTTTCAAGACCCTTTTGCCGCGTATAATCCCTTCTATAAGGTGGATCACATTATGGAAGTGCCTATCGCCAATTTCAAGTTGGCGAAGTCGGAGGCTGAGGCGCGGGAGATGATGGAGGCATCCCTGGTGAGCGTGGGGCTGCGACCAGAGGAGACATTGGGGCGTTTTCCCCACCAATTGAGCGGCGGGCAGCGCCAACGGTTGGCTGTGGCGCGTGCCTTGCTGATGCGCCCAAAGCTGCTCATTGCCGATGAGCCGGTGTCGATGGTGGACGCGTCGCTGCGTGCGACCATTCTGGAGAGCCTGCATAAGCTCAAAAGAGAATTGGGAGTGACCATCCTCTATATCACGCATGACTTGACCACCGCCTATCATGTCAGCGATTACATCATCATCCTCTATCGCGGCTCCGTGATGGAAGCGGGTGATGTCGATCAGGTGATTACCGAACCGAAACATCCCTATACCCAGCTACTGATCGATTCGGTTCCGTGGCCCGATCTGAGCCGGCAATGGGGCCAGCAAGAGATCATCGCGATGGATGATGATAAATCTGTGGCCTCGCAGACCGGCTGTAAGTTCGCCGGGCGCTGTCCCCATGTGATGGAGAAGTGTAAGGTACAACGCCCCCCACTCTATCAAATCGACGAGCATCATGTGGCGTCGTGTTTTCTGTATGATGAACAGCCGGTTTTGCCGGGTGAAGAATTAGGGACACTCTTTAAGTCGAAGAAGTCCGACTTTGCCGGAAATGGCGTCGCCTCTGGCGTCGTGTAGCAAATTTTGAAGAGGATGGGCGACAGGTGGAGTTTCCGCCTGTCGCCTCCTGTCTATCAGCTATCTTGTGGTGGCATGGCGAGCGCGGTATTCCTGCTCTAAAATGCTCATCCATATATCAGACTCCCAACGTCCAGCAATCCAAACACCTTCCCGCTCAATGCCTTCCTGCACAAAACCTGCCTTCGCATAGGCGCGAATAGCGCGCTGGTTGTAGGCGAGGACGCACAAATCAACGCGGTGGAGCTTTAGTACATTGAAGGCATAGCCCAAGATCAATGTGGTGGCCTCGGTGCCGAAGCCGCGCCCCCAACAGGTGGGGTCAAAGATGCCGATGGCATAGCGGGCGCGGTGGTTGGCAGTGTCAAGCTGATGGAGGCGAGCATGACCGATGGCGCGTCCTTGCCATTCAAGCATCCAGCCATGAGGTTGGTATCGTACATTATCATACCACTGTTCCGCATCAGCGTAACTCATAGGGCTGTCACTTTGTTCTTGGGCGCCGACCATGCGTCGAAATTCACCGTTGCGTCCATGACGCTGGCGATCGGCTATGTCGCTGAATTGAGGTGGGCGCAGCCGTAGATTTGTGCCGCTGAGAATCGGGATCGTTGGATCGTCGGGTGTGGTCATGGCTGCCTGCCTTGTCCAAGTATCGCTTATGCGCATAAGCCGGTGTATTTTGGATTGTAGCGGGTTGCTGGAGAGAGGCCAATTTGCTTAGCCTGCTGTGTGAATCTGGAGGAGAATCGCTGTGACTGTTTCACGCGAGAATTCAAAAGCAGTTTATGAAGGCATTAAGAGCGCGGGGATTCGCTTTATCACGGCGCTGCCTGAGACTTGGCTGATCTATCTGCTGCAAATGGCAGATGACGACCCGGAGATGCGGCTGATTGAGGTGGCGAAGGAGGAAGAAGCCATTGGTATCGCCGCAGGAGCCCATTTTGCCGGAACGCCCAATCTGCTGCTGATGCAGAACCACGGCTTTTTGGGATCGATCAACGGCATTGTTTCGCTGTCGATGCTGTACAGCGTGCCGCTTTGCATGTTGATTGCGCATCGCGGCCATATGGGCGAACCCTATCCGTGGCATACGCGCGGCGGCATTGTCACCGAGCCGGTCTTGCGTGGGCTAGGGATTCCATTTGACTATGCGCGCGATCCGAAGCAGATTGCCCGGCAGGTTCGTGAAGCGTACACCTTTTCTCAGAGCTCGTTGTCGCCGGTTGCCTTGCTGTTGACGCGTGATTTGATGGAAGGTGAGGAGTTGGCAGAAAGTGAAGGAAGTCAGAGATGAAACGCTCACAATGCATTGAGGCGCTCTATGGAGAGTTGGATCAATGGCTGGTGGTCACGATCATGGGGGCCTGCGCGCAGGAGTTGTATGATCTGGGCCATCGCGAGAATTTCTTCTATTTGGAGCACGCGATGGGGCTGGCTTCTTCGATTGGGCTGGGTTTGGCGCTGAATCTGCCCGACGAGAGGGTGCTGGTGCTGGATGGTGATGGTTCCGTGTTGATGAACCTGGGCACACTGGCGACGCTGGCGCGCTATTCTCCCTCTAATTTGGTGCATATCATCTTTGACAATGGCAGCCTGCTTTCCACAGGCGGCTTTGCTTCGCACACGACCAGCGGGATTACCGACTTAGCCGCCATTGCGCGCGGTGCCGGAATTGCCAACGTGGCGACGGCGAACAGCTTCTATGAGTTTATGGAGGCTGTGGCGGATGCGTTCGACCGTCACGAGTTGAGTGTGATCGTCGCCAAAGTGGAGGCGACCGGGCCGGATCATTATGGTATGGATTTGAAGCTGCCGGAAAACGCATTTCGCTTCGAGCGTTTCATCCGCGAAAAGCAGCGGCAGGTCGTGCCCGCTTGACGCTCTTGTCATGACCAATGCTACCCTCCCGCGCCCAGAGGGCTCCCGTCCGAAGCTTCCGGGAGAGTTATCTCCACGCGTTGCTATCAAGCAAATATCTCATTTACACGAAAAGCTAGAGGAGTCCGCAATGCAACAGACCGCTCAACTCTTGGCTGCCCTGACGGATGCGCTCCAGAGTGGGCAGGTGCGTGTGGTCGATTTGACCCAGCCCTTGTCACCGGAGACACCCGTCATTAACTTGCCACCGATCTTTGGGCAATCGCCACCGCTCACCATCGAATGTATTTGCCAATATGATGACACGGGGCCTGCCTGGTATTGGAACACGCTGCACTTGGGCGAGCATACGGGTACGCATTTTGACGCGCCCGCCCACTGGATTACGGGGCGTGAGCTAGCCAACAATACGACCGATGCGCTGCCTGTCGAGCGCTTTATTGGCCCTGCCTGCGTGATTGATGCGAGCCGGGAGGCCGCGGCTGACCCGGATTTTCTGGTGACGCGCGCCTACATCCAGGCGTGGGAAGCGCAGCATGGCGCGATCCCGGCGGGGGCTTGGCTGCTTTTGCGTACAGACTGGAGCAAGCGTACGGGCAGTGACTTCCTCAACGATTCGCATACGCCTGGTTTTGATGCCGATGCGCTACGCTATCTGGCCCATGAGCGTGATGTGAAGGGCGTCGGTGTGGAGACTGTGGGGACCGATGCCGGGCAGGCAGGAGGCTTTGATCCGCCCTTCCCGGCGCACAATATTATGCATGGTGCGGGCAAGTATGGTTTGGCGAGCTTGGCGAATCTTGACCAACTGCCGCCGCAGGGTGCGGTGGTAGTTGCTGCACCGTTGAAGATTGTGCAGGGGTCGGGGAGTCCTGTGCGGGTGTTTGCATTGGTTGGGGCGTGAGTTTGACCTGTATGAACCTTCCCGGAAGCACCCAAAACAGAGTCGGGCTTCCGGGAAGGGTGCTATGCTGCGATGGTGAGTTTTTGCGACGCGGTGTATTCTTCCCAGCCACCGCGATAGCGTATGAGTTTGCCCTCTTGTAGCTCCCAGATTTCGCGGGCAAAGCGTTGGATGAAGCGACGGTCGTGTGATACGGCGATGACGGGGCCGTCGAAGTTGCTCAACGCCTGCTCAAATTCCTCCAAGACATCCAGGCTGATATGGTTGGTCGGCTCGTCGAGCAGAAGCAGGTTGGCGCGCTCTGCCAGGAGCAAGGCCAGTTGCAGCTTGCGCTTTTGACCAACACTCAGCGCACCTACCGGTTTGGCTAATTCAGGATAGGTAAAGAGGCCATAGCCTAGCAGTTCCGCTTTGAATTCCTCGTAGTCGCCTGCTCGTCCGGCGTGAAAGCTCTCAAAGACGCTTTGCTGTGGGGCGAGGGTTTGCTGCTCCTGATCCAGATAGCCCAAGACAACACTGGGGGCGCGGGTGACGCTACCCTGGTCGGCCTGCTCCACACCTGCCAGAATACGCAGCAATGTACTCTTTCCGGCCCCGTTTGGGCCAATGATCACGACTCGGCTGCTGGCGTCCACCGCTAGACTGATGCTATCCAGAATCACCTGTTGCCCATAGCGTTTGTGCAATTCGGAGGCAAGCAGGGGGATGCGGCTCACCAGCGCGGCAGGGTCAAAGGTGGGGTTGATCTCCAACGGGCGCGGCGGTTTCGGAATGGGGTCTTCCTCAATGCGACGCAGCTTTTCCTCGGCTGCACGCAGGTTGCGCGCGACGGCATCATCGACCCGCTGTGACTTGAAGTAGACGATGTACTTATCGTTATCGCGCGGGGCTCGGTTGCTGTGTCCCACCTGGCGCGCCTTGAGTTTGATGACCTTGCGTAATTCCCAGATTTCCTCTTGCTGCGCCCAATAGGACTCCTCCCATTTGATTCGTTCCTGGGCCTTGACCTGGGCATAGAAGTCATAGCTGCCATTGTAGAGCTTGGCTTCCTTGCTGTGTTCATCAATTTCGACAATCGCGCCCACCGTTTGGTTGAGGAAATGGCGATCATGCGAGACTGCCAGCAGCCCGCCGCGGAAGTCATGCAAGTACCCTTCCAGCCAGGTAAGGGCGAGGAAATCGAGGTGGTTGGTCGGCTCGTCCAGGAGCAGCAGATCCGGTTCTTGCAGCAGGAGCGCGGCCAGCCCCACGCGTGACTTTTCGCCGCCGGAAAGAGTCCCCACGCGCCGCGCGCGGTCGATATGCTCGATCTGGAGACCGGCGAGGATCGTCTCGCGGCGGTGTTCCAGGTCATAGCCCCCGCGCCGCTCGAATTGTTCGCTCACCTCTCCATAGTCAGCCAAGAGCGCGTCGAGATTGCCATTTGCCGAAGCCATTGCCGTTTCTAGCTCGCGCAGGCGCATTTCCAGTTGCTGGAGTTCTGCCAGCGATGCCATGATCAGTTGATCGACAGTCAGTGCATCGGCATCATTGAGAACTTGGGGAAGATAACCTAGCCGAGTGCCCGGAGCCAGCGCGACCTTGCCGCCATCCGCTTCTATCTCGCCTACCACGATCTTGAGCAGGGTGGATTTGCCCACGCCGTTGGCTCCCACCAGCCCTAGCTTCTGACCAGGGTTGAGGGCAAAGGTGACTTGATTCAGGACTTGGTTGTCACCATAGGCTTTTGAAATCTGTTCAACGCTTAACAACATTCGGCTTCCTCCTGCTGGGTAAATAAAAAGGCCACAGGTTTGCCCCGTGACCTTTTGTTTGTCCAGTAGGAACTCAGCCGGTCGTCTTTGCATGAAGAAGTGGCCTTGCGCCCCTTCTTTGCTTGGTGTGACAACCAGCACAAACAAAAACGGCCACGGGCGGGAATGCCTGTGGCCGTTGCATGTGCATTGCAGCTATCTACCGATGGATCGGCAGGCAGTTCCCGGTGTGGTATTTCGTCGCTTGTGCGATTGTCATTGTCTTCACGCCTGGAACCCTCTTGAACTTGGTCTGCTAACACTTTTCGCTGCTGATAAATCTCAGCCGCACATAGAGTAGCATAGGAGTCGCCCCGATGTCAAAAGAAAGCGTCCAGGGGAATTATGGTATAGTTTTGGCGCTTGCCGAGACAATTGTTGGAAGCATCTCAGAAGCGTGCAAAGTGTGAGAGCGAGGTAATCGATCCATGATGTTGCAAATTGGTGGTGGGGTGCGTGTCGCAAGGTCGCAGGGGGAGAACAGAGCGAGGCGACGGCTTTGGTCTGATGTGGGGATATTGATACTGCTCGCTGCCATACGGCTCTTGATTCACCTATTCACCAACCACAACTATGGCTTTCATCGTGATGAGTTGGCGACATGGGATGATGCGCGCTTTCTGGCGTGGGGCTACGTGGCCTATCCACCGCTGACGCCACTGATTACCCGCACGATGATGGAGTGGTTCGGCACTTCGTTGGTGGCGCTGCGTTTTCCTTCTGGGGTTGTGCAAGCCGTGGCAATGGTTGTGACCGGGTTGATGGCGCGTGAATTGGGGGGCGGTCGTTGGGCACAGGTGCTTGCTGCGCTGGCGGTGGCGATTGCACCCATATCGATGCTTATGGGCGCGATGTTTCTGTATGTCTCGTATGATTATTTTTGGTGGGTACTCACAGCCTACTTTGTGATCCGCCTGCTCAAATCCGACGACCCGCGCTGGTGGCTGGCGATTGGCGCAACGATTGGGCTGGGGATGATGACAAAGTATACGATGGCTTTTTTCGTGGCGGGGGTGATGGGTGGCGTTTTGCTCACGCCCGCACGTCGCTACTTGCGCAGCCCGTGGCTTTGGGCAGGCGCAGGGCTGTCACTCCTCATTTTTCTGCCCAATCTCATTTGGCAGGTGCAGCATGACTTTATTTCGCTCAAATTTCTGAGCAGCATCCATGCCCGCGATGTGCGTATTGGCCGTACCAGCGGTTACTTGCTGGAGCAGCTTTTTGTCAACGCCAATTCGTTGGCCATCCCCCTCTGGATCGGCGGACTGATCTTCTATTTCTTTCTGCCAGCAGGGCGACGCTACCGGCTCATGGGTTGGCTCTTTGTGATCCCTTTTGTGCTCTTTTTTGTGGCAGAAGGGCGATCCTACTATCTGAGTCCGGCCTATTCGCTGCTCTTTGCCGGGGGTGCGGTGGCCTGGGAGCGGTGGCTATCGACGCGTCCGGCAGGCCAAGCGCGTGGGTGGCGGGGTGCGACTTGGGTTGCCGTGGGATTGGGTGCGCTCTCTTCGCTTGTGTTGACCATACCGTTTGCGCCGGTCAACTCGCCGTTGTGGGAGGTCTCAAGCAGCGTGCATGATAATTTCCGTGAGCAGATCGGTTGGCCTGAACTGGTTGAGACGGTGGCACAGATTTACAATGGTTTGCCGCCGGAAGAACGCAGCCGGACAGGAATCCTGACGGGTAACTATGGCGAGGCTGGAGCCATCAATCTCTATGGCCCAGCCTATGGATTGCCGCGGGCGATCAGCGGTGTGAACTCGCACTGGCTGCGGGGCTATGGCGACCCTGCCCCTGCCCAGGTGATCGTGTTGGGCTACCCGCGAGAGAGGGCGGAAGAATTTTTTGCAAGTTGCAGCCATGTGGGACTCGTCACAAACGCCTATGATGTTCCCAATGAGGAAACGGGGCGTCCCGATATCTGGCTTTGCCGCGAGCCGCGGCTGCCGTGGGACGAACTGTGGCCGCGGATGCAGAGCTTTGGGTAGGCTAGACAAGCGCGGGGGATAAGAAAAGCGTCAAGCGCTTCGACTGTCCAGCGGTGCCGCAATAGGCGTTCGGTTGTGGTGCGTACAGCAGTGCTTAGCGCACAGCCAGCGTGGCCGTTTCGATACAGCCCGGTGTACTGCTTAATGGGGCTGCATAGCTGGTCACGGTGAAGATGAGAAAGATGGCGCAGCACAGGTATAGAGTCAGTAAGAGGAGCAGGAGACGGGGCAGAGGTTGTGGCAAAAGTTGTAGAGTGGAGTAGGCGTGATCGTGCTGCGGCAGGGTTGCGGCCATGCTCGTTGAGAACGGTTCATCCATAAGACGACCATAAAAGCGGGCTGGATAAGGATCATCACGCATTGAGTACCTCCTTGAAACTCGGAACTGGCAGATTCGCAAAGGGCAGGGTTCGGGGAATAAGGAAAACAGGTACGTTACATAACCTCTGGAAATTCGTGATTGAGCTTTAGCTTATCATCAGGCTGGTGCAGACGTCAAACCGCATTTTTTTGCCCACCCAGGGTGAGGTCGTGAATTGTGGGATGATTGGCGGGTGCAGGGCGCTATGCTATGATGGCCGCGCAAAGTTGATGGTGAATGGTACCCCAATGCGATCAAGTAAATAGCGGCTGAGAAGGCCGGCAACCGGGAGGAAGCAATGGCGTGGGTTCCGATTGTATCCTATTATCTTCGCTACAATGCCACGGATAAGCAGCCGGTGGTAGGGATCTATTACCGGGAGGGGGGGGAGGCCGATGGGAAATTGGTGGCACAGCATTTTCCGCTGCCGCCACAAGATGCTCTTTTCATCGCCGATATGCTGCGCAATGAGGGGCCTGTCTATTATGAGCCAAGTTCGGGCGCATTGGCATCGGGCAAAGAGGATGTCGGCGAAGGGGAGGAAGAAGCGTAGGTTGTACTGGAGGGCCATCCTCTTGAACTAGGAGACCCCTCCCGGAAGCTCAGAAGCTTCCGGGAGGGTGTAGGTGGTTAGTGTTCGTGGGGGGTGAGGTCGCCGTGTAGGGGCATGTGGCGGTGAAAGACGCCTGCGCGGTGCATCCTTTGGTGGAGTTGATTGTGGGCAGCCTCCAGCGTTGCGCGCAGTTGTTTGAAGCGTTGCGCCGTTGGGCGTGGGGCCAGGGTATCCACATAGGCCAGCGCCCCTTCGATCTGCTCCAGGACGGTCATGGCATCGGCCTGCGAGAAGAGCGGCTTGTCTCCTACCAAGACCTGCACAGCGCTGGTATGGGCCGCCAGTTCTCCCGGTGTTCCTCGATAGCTGCCGCGCACGCGCAGTGCGATCCAGGTAGAATCGGTGACATGAATTTGAGTTGTGCCTGTGGCCGTCAGCGCTTTGCCACTTTCGACCGCATCTACCGCCAGACCCCCGACCACCACTTCTACCTGCTCAATCGGGAGGCCAACCGATTCCACGCGCCAGGTGACATTAAGCGTGCCGCCCGTTGCTGGAAGGTGGATTTGGCTGCCGGGCGCATGCCCTTCCACCAGGAGCTCTGCCAACGGGCCAACGGTGACAAACGTGTTGCCCGCGCGCATGGCCTTCATCCAGTTTTCATAGGTGAATTCCAGTTCACCCATATGGGCATAGGTACGGATGCCCCCCAGGAGTGACGAGGCCGCCATCTTGTCGGAACCACCACTGAGCGGGACTTGGTAGCCCAGATTGAGATATCGATACCAGTCGGCGATTCCATAGGGGCTGATCTGGGCATTGTTGGGGTTGAGCGGGTTAAAGGTCATCAACTCGATAACGTTGATCAGCCCCAAGACGATATCGGCGGCGCGCTCCAACTGTGGATTGGGGGCGTGGGGCATGACCACAAGCCCGCCCTGTTCGATGCAGCGCTGCGCCCATTCAGCCATTGTCACTTCAAGCGGGTCGCCGAGTGCAGACTCGGAAGGGCCGCCGCTGCACAGCGGGTGGATCATCTCGCCGCTGTAGCCCAACAGTGAGATATGGCCCAAGACCTGCATACGGTTTTCGGTGCCGACGCGTACCAGGAATTCACCGTCGCCGCCAAAGTCACGCGAGCCGATGGTGCTTTTGCCGTCGAAGTCAGAGACATTGCTGTACATCTCGCCCCACTGGCTTGCCAGCAGATTGACTACGTTCACACCCTCGGCCTTGCCTTCGAGCAGCGCGGTTTGCGGGCTGAGGAAGTGAACGTGGGTATCGGCAGTCACCCAGCCCGCCTCGCGCCAGTGCAGCACCTTCTCCACCTCGAAGGTAATCGTATCAGTCTCCGGCGTCACTTCGATGGCAGTACGGATGGGCGCAATTTCGTAGCCGCGGCTGATTTCCACAAAGACCGCGCCAAGCGGGAGATCCGCCTGGCAGAAGCCATCTACATAGGCATACTGGTTGTGGAGATTGGCAAACTCGCCATAGTTGTCTTCAAACCAAGCGCCGTTGACCTTGCGGTGACGACCGCGCGGGGGAAGATATTCTCCCGCTGCGCCATGCATGTGCAGCCGTACCGCTGCGGGCCTGTTGCTGCCCTTTTCGACGATGTGAATATCGACCGGACGGTGGGCCGGTTCAACGTGGACAAGCCCCTCGCTGTTTCCCTTTTCGGTGCAGAGTTCATAGCTCACTAGACCGTTGGGGGTTGCCAGGTAGAGCTTGGCGTTCGGATGCGCGGCATATTCGACAATGACGGCGTCCGTGGCGCGTGTAGGCTGCACAACGGGTGACGCGGACTGCCAGGCTTCTGGCTCATAATTGAGTGCGGCGCGTGCGGATATAACCGACCCCAGGTCAATGCCGATGTCGTCAAGTTCACCCACTGCATTGAGTTGCACGCTTTGTGGCAGGGTGAGCCGCAGCTTACGACGTATCCCAGGGCGCAATGGGTGGTCGCTGAGGTTTGCGCTGCTGATGGCATAGATCGCGGCGCGCTCTTGGCCTGGGGTGAGGACAATACGCTCTATGGGTTTGTCGGGGTGGGGATTGGGCAGTGCATAGAGCCAGAGCTTTTCCGATGTTCGCTCGCGACCCGAAGCTGCGCGCGTTTCACCCGAGCCATAGGGCACACCGGGCGTGCGCTGCAAGGCGAATTCTTCAGCGGCACTGCGAAAGACCGCTGGTTTGGCATGGGGCATGGCGGCGAAGGGGCTGGCTCCCCACAAAATCCGGCTCTGTTGGATGGCAAAGCGGCGCAAGATCGGCACAGTGACCCGCTCGCCATCCGCGTAGCTCAACGTATAGTCTGCCACATGATCACCCAACTCATTGCCATCGACAGCGTAGTCGGCAAAGCCTTCTTGATAGTTGCTCACGCGATCCGCCACAGCATGGACAAAGATCAAATAGGTAGCACGCAGGTCATTTGTGGTGATCGTGATGGGGCTGTCTTTGAGCAGAATCACATTGGGCTGGCTGGCGGGACCCAGTTGGAAAGGGATGCCCAGAAAGCTGGCTTCCCCATGAAGTTGGGCAACATCCGCGGGCGGGCGCAAGGGTTGATCGAGCGCGCCGCGGTCGATATTGTAATAGGCAGTCAAATCAAGCGGAATGAAGTGGGCTGAGGCTGGAATCTGCATGGCCGTTGCCTTTCCAAAAGAATTTTCAGATGAATAGGTGAAGGAGAGACGAAGATGGGTGAGAAGCTTATAATCATGGTAACATAGGGCAGGTTCTCTGCCAATCAACAGGCTGTACCATCAATCCGCGAACGCTCGCATGGACAATCTTGGGCAGCCAGCCAATCTTGAGGAGCTACATCATGCGCATTGGAGCCGTTTATCCCCAAACCGAATTTAGCAATGATCCTGCGACAATCCGCGACTATGCCCAGGCTGTGGAGGCAATGGGCTATACACACGTAATCGCCTATGATCATATATTGGGGGCGAATCCCAATCGCCCTGGAGGCTGGAGCGGCGCTTACACCGATCAGACCCCTTTTCAGGAACCATTTGTCCTCTTTAGTTTTATGGCGGCGGTGACTTCAAAGCTGGAGTTTGCGACCGGAATTATCATCTTGCCGCAGCGTCAAACGGCATTGGTTGCCAAGCAAGCCGCTACGCTCGATGTCTTGAGCGGTGGGCGGCTGCGTTTGGGGATTGGGATCGGCTGGAATGAGGTTGAGTACATCGCGCTCAATGAGGATTTTCATACGCGCGGCAAACGGCTGGCAGAACAAGTTGAGGTACTCAATGCCTTGTGGACGAAGCCGTTGGTGACCTTTGCAGGCAAGTGGCATACGATTCCTGATGCAGGGCTGAACCCGATGCCGGTGCAGCAGCCGATTCCAATCTGGTTTGGGGGCCATGCCGATGCGATGCTGCGGCGGTGTGCCAAGTGGGGCGCGGGCTGGATGCCCAACACCCGTACAGCGGAGTTGGCTGCGCCATCCCTGGCGGCGCTGGATGAGTATTTGGCGGCAGAGGGCCGCAGCCGCGCCGATTTTGGCTTGGAGCCACGCGTGGGCTATGGCAAGGGCAATGAAGACGAATGGCGCACGCTGATCGATGGCTGGCAGGGCGTTGGCGCAACCCATTTGACGGTCAATACGATGGGCTGCGGCTTTACCCAACCGGATCAGCATATCGCCGCGCTGCGCCACTTTGCCGAGAAGATCATGCCGGTCTATGCAGTTTAGTATAAGTAGGTGACATAAAACTAAGATTTGTGGGGAGGGGATTGTGGCTTCAACCTATGATGTGATTGTGGTCGGGGGTGGCATTGTGGGGGCCTCTGCTGCGTATCATCTTGTGCGTGCCGGTGCCAATACGCTCTTGATCGACCGTCGGGATGCAGGACGCGCTACCGATGCGGGTGCGGGGATTCTGGCCCCGGAGATGAGCCAATCGGAGTCCGATGCGTGGTTTCAGTTTGGGGTCGAGGCAGTTGATTATTACCCGCCTTTGGTTGAGGCGCTGCAAGCTGAAAACGCCGGAGAAACCTCTTATGCTCGCTGCGGGATGTTGCAGGTGGCTGTGGGCGAAGATGAGATTCCGCACTTTGAGGAGGCACAACGGGTCATCTTGGCGCGGCGCGAGCAGCGCGGGCGGCCTTCTCCCGCAGACCTGCATCCGGTGTCATCCCATGAGGCGCGCGAGCTTTTTCCCGCACTGGGCGATGTGCAGGCAGCGATCTACTTTCGCCACGCGGCGCGCGTGGATGGGCGGCAGATGAGCCGGGCGTTGCTGCGCGCGGCAGAAGCGCGCGGGCTGCATGTGCTGGATGGCAGCGTGGACGGCTTTGTGCAGCAAGGAAGCCGGGTGACAGGTGTGCGGCTAGGCGACCAGCAGATCGAGGCAGGGGCAGCGATCATTGCAGGGGGCGCATGGTCGGCGGCGTTTGGCGATCAACTCGGCGTGCGTATTGCCGTGGAGCCGCAGCGAGGACAGATCGCCCACCTGGGATTGGCAGGTGAAGCGACGGGCGAATGGCCTATTGTCGGTGCTTTTCATGGTCATTATTTAGTGCCGTGGCCCGATGGGCGCGTGGCCGCGGGGGCGACGCGTGAGCTTGGATCGGGCTTTGAGGCGACGACAACCGCGGCAGGAGTGCGTGAAGTGCTGGATGAGGCGCTGCGCGTGGCCCCAGGTTTGGCAAAGGCGAAATTGCTGGAGGTGCGCGTGGGGATGCGGCCTTACACGCGTGACCGGCTGCCGGTGCTGGGAGAAGTGCCGGGGATAGAGGGTGTGCTGCTGGCAACAGGGCATGGGCCGACAGGTCTGCAACTTGGCCCGTTGAGCGGCAAGGTGGTGGCGGCGATGGCGTTGGGGCAAGCGCCGGAGGTGGATATTACGGCGTTTAGCGTGGCGCGGTTTGGGTGAGAGGTAAATAACCGAAAATAACTCTCCCGGAAGCCTGACGCTTCCGGGAGGGGGCTAACGGCGGATGCCTTCTTCCCAGTGGGGGATGAGGGGATCGAGTTCGGCAGAAAAGAAAGGGATCAACCGGCTGGACCGGTTGATCCCTTTGCTTGTGATTACTTTGTCAGGTCGGCAAGAAAGTCTTACTCGGTGGCTCCGCTGATGGTGAAGATCACCTGGAGCTGCATGACCAGGTCAAGCTGGCCTGGGGTAATGGGCGTGCCACCACCACCAAAGGCGCGGGCCTGCTCGGCGAAGTTCCCGGCATAGTAGCCACCACCTGCGCCAACGACCTCGCTCACACTCACGACTTGACCGAGGGTAAGACCCGTCAGTTCCGCCAAGTCGGCGGCCTTTTCCTGGGCGTCGGCAATTGCGGCCTGGCGTGCTTCGGATTCGGACTCGCCTGGATCATCCAGCGCAAACTCGACACCATAGATGTTGTTGGCACCGGCATCAATGGCTGCATCCAGGACGGTGCCCACGGCGTCCAACTGGCGAATGGTGACCATGACGTTGTTGCTCACGCGGTAGCGGACATCACCTTCGGCCAATGGGCCTTCGGGGCCAAAGCGCTCGGCAAAGATGCTAAAGCCGGAGGTCTGCATATCCTCTTTGGCGATGCCTTGTTCCCCCAACGCTGCCAAGACGGCTTCCACGGTGGCGCGGTTCTGGTCGCTGGCTTCCTTGACCGTATTGGTGACGGTTTCGACACCGATGGTGACACGAGCGATGTCCGGCTCAAGTGTGACTTTCCCCTCACCGACAACGGTGATGGTCCCCGGAAGGGCAGTTGCGATCTGGGGCTGTGGCGGCGTTTGGGCCTCGACCACTGGGACGTTGAGCCAGCCGGCTGCACCGCCGATCAGCACGCTGCCCAAGATCAGGGCAGAGCTGAGAACCGGCACAACAATTCGCAGTGCTTGCTTGTTCATTGAAAGATCCTTTCCTAACTGTCCGTACAAAATGATGGTCCTGGATTCCTTAGTTTAGTGGTTGGGTATTGCTTCTACAGTACCCAACTGCCCATTTGACGCATGGGGTGTAGAGATTGTTCCATCAATTTGTAAAGACCGTTTAGAAAGTGATTTATGCCTGGAGCGATGGCATTTTGATTGCGCTGTTGCGCCGTTCGTGCATGTTGGCTTCCATGGATCGGGGATAGCGTGCGGGCAGGGTGGAAACCTGGTTGAGTTTTTCTAGCGCTTCCTGAGGAAGCTGCCAGCCCGCGGCACGCAAGTTGTCTTCCGCTTGGGCAAGGGTGCGTGCGCCGATGATGGCGCTGGTGATGGCGGGCTGTTCGAGTACCCAACGCGTGGCGACCTGGGCCGGGGTGCGCCCCAGTTGTTGCGCCACATCAAGCAGGACGGTCAATGTCTCGTCGGCATTGGGCGCAAAGTAGCGTTCTGGAAAGGCCCATCCTTCTTCCGAACGACTGCCCGCCACTTTATCCTGACCTGGCTTGTACTTGCCTGTGAGGAAGCCACCGGCCAGCGGGCTCCACACCACGACGCCAAGACCCTTTAACTGGCATACAGGGATAATCTCTTCCTCGATGTCGCGCACAACCAGGCTGTATTGCGGCTGGTAACATTCAAAGCGCGCCAGGTTTTTGCTGTCGCTGATCCAGAGTGCTTCCATCAGTCGCCATGCTTCGTAATTGCTACAGGCGATGTAGCGCACCTTGCCGTGATGCACGAGATCATCAAAGGCGCGCAGCATTTCTTCTAGCGGTGTTTGGGTATCGACATGGTGAATATAGTAAATGTCAATATAGTCTGTCTGGAGGCGCGTGAGGCTATCTTCGATGGCGTGCATGATGTGTGCGCGCGACATGCCGGAATCATTGGGGCCGCTTCCCATTGGGTTAAAGACTTTGGTGGCGATGATCGCATCCTGGCGGCGCTGCTTGATGATTTCGCCGAAAATGATCTCGGACTGTCCATTGCTATAGCCGTTGGCGGTATCAAAGAAATTGACGCCCGCATCCAGCGATAGATCGACAATGCGTTTGGCCTCGGACTTGTCAGTACCATGCCCGAAGGTCATTGTGCCCAGGCAGATCTCCGAGACTTTTAGCCCGCTGCGACCTACTCTGCGATATTCCATACGTTTTCCTCCTGATGGCGATTAGCCTAGCGCGGCGCAGGATGGTTCGGCTGAAGCATGGAAGCCGGTGCGCGTCGCTAGGGGGCGATAGAAGTTAACTGTGCAGGAGCACTATATACAATGGGAGTGGTTAGAACAAATGTGATGCGGTACGTGAGTTAAGGGATGGGACTCAACTCCCAAGCGATGAAGGATCGTAATTCGATTGGCGAGCTGTGCGGCTCTATTTCGACCGCTATGGGCGTTATGGGCATGGGTTGGATTGTGGTGATGGCGAGGCGTCCCTCGTTGACAAACAACTCTGATACGGAGCGATCGACAAAGAGGCGGAGATGCAGGGGTTCACCACTCTCTATCAAAAAGGGTACGCTGGTTGCGCCCATCGTCAGTGTGCTGCCGTCATAGGTGATCGTCAATGACGGTTCATGGCTATCCCTGCCGCGCAGGTGTAATCTCACGCTTTGGCCTGGGTGAAGGTGGATCGTTGTGTCGATTTCGAGGCTGGGCGCCGGCAAGGTGGCGAGGAGGGTGGTCGATGCGGGGACTGTTTGTGCCGGGATGGCGTGCATTGGCCCGCGCAATGTTTCAAGTTCGGCAACAGGGTTTTGGCGCGGGCGACGGTCGGGGCCAATGGTCAGCACGCGTGGCAGCGCCAGACAGCCGTTCCAGCCGGTGCCAGCCGGGAAGCCGCGTACCCAACCCAAGAGGATACACCGACCGTCGGGTGCGTGGATGATGTTGGTGGCGTAGTAGTGGGCAGTGGTGCGATTCGGAGTGTAGCCTGGATCAAGCACGCCCTTTGTCTGCGCGTGAAAGGTTAGCGTCTCTAGATCAAAGTCACCAATCTCATATTCAACCGGGCGATAGGGGGACGTAAGCAGCACCCAATCGTCGCCCACGGCAAAGAAGTTGGGACATTCGGAGAGATGGACATCGGCGCGAGCCGCGGTGTGCAGCATCTTGCGATATTCCCAGCGCGTTAAGTCCCCGTCGATGGCCTCATAGAGCGCGACCGCCGCTGTATCGTCCAGGTTCGCACCCAGGACGAGGAAGGTACGCCCATCCGCATCAAAAATGAAGGGGTCACGCCAGTCGCCCTCAAAAGGAGGGCCGTCATGGGTGGCAAGGGAGAGGATTGGATTGTCTGGATGCTTGCGCCAGGTGATCCAGTCGGCATTGCCTAATGCTGCCCACTGCTCATTGTCTGGACGGGTGGCATCACTGCCGGGGCCAACTTTGGTATAGAGTAGAAGCGGCGTGCCATTCGGCAGCACCCCGGCACAGCCGGAGAAGCAATGTTCTTCGCCCGATTCCAACGAGGGCCAGAGCGCTATGGGGAGATGTTCCCAATGGACAAGGTCGCGGCTGCGGGCATGGCCCCAGTGCATGTGGCCCCACTGGTCGCCATAGGGGTTATGCTGGTAGAAAAGTTGATAGTACCCGTTGGCATAGATCGTGCCGTTGGGGTCGTTCATCCAGTTGGCGGGTGGGCCAAAGTGATAGCGCGGTCGCTGTGGATCGCGGGCGGCTAGGGGGATGGCTTGCGCTACGCTCTGCATAGCAGCCTCAATGGCGGGGTTGAGGCTGTGGGGATGCACTGTCGATTGCATGATTGATCCTGATGAATCTAGCCCTTGACGGCTCCTGCGGTCAACCCGGCGACCATGAAGCGATTGCCGATGACATAGATGGTGACCACGGGAATTGCCATGAGCAGGGCAGCAGCCATCAGTTCACCCCAGGGCAGGACATCGCCAATGATCATTTGAGCAAGACCGACTGAGAGCGTATAGAGTCGCTCCTTCGAGAGAAAGACGAAGGCAAAGATGAACTCTTTCCATGCCAATGTGATGGAGAAGAGCGCCGCCGCCATCAATGCTGGTGCTGCCAGCGGCAGAACCACGCGGAAGAAGGCTTGAAAGTAGTTGCAGCCGTCGATGAGCGCGGCTTCTTCCATCTCGCGCGGGATGGAGGCATAGTAGCCCATAAGCAGCCAGGTGGCAAAGGGCAAAGCAAAGGTCGGATAGGCGACCATCAAGCCGTAGAGATTGTTGGTCAAATGCAGCGCTGAAAAGATCTGGTAGATGGGGATAAACATCAGCACTGCCGGCATGAGGTAAGCAACGAGCACGGTGCTGGCGAAGAAATTGGAGCCGCGCCAGCGCAGCCTTGTAAGGCCATAGGCTCCCAATGCTGCCACCAGGACCGAGACGACCGTGGTGACGGCTGCCACTGTTACGGTGTTGCGATACCAGACGATAAAGTCACGCGTCGGCCCAAGCAATGTATTAAACTGCTCCATCGTCCACGGTTCGGGCCAAAAGACTGACTTGAAGGCGACAATCTGGGATGTGGGCTTAAAGGCGGTAATGATCACCCAGTAGAAGGGAACCAATTCAAAGGCCAACAGCAGGAATAGCACAAGCCCGGCAAAGAAGCCGCCGATGAACTTGCCTGTATAAAGCCCGCGCCGCTTTGCCGCGGGACTGTCGCCTACGAATACCCTTTGAATCGCGCTGCCAATCGACTCGATCACGAATTCGACCGCGTCGTTGACGACATCGACCAACCAGAGAAAGAGTTTGATCAGCATCTTGAAAGGCCACGCCAGGACGCCGAACAATTGGGCGATGGGGTTGTGCTGGGTATCCACGCTGGAGCTTTCTTCTACGCGTCCCCCTGCTGACATATAGCGACCCAGGATATAGATAAAGATCGCCAGGATTGGGGCCATGGTGATGGCTGCGGCGACGCCGACGCCAATTCGCAAACTCTGGATCGCATATTCCCAGGCGAGAATCGAGTAGACACGCGTGGCTCCCACTGGCCCGCCGCCTGTGAGCAGATAGATTTCCGTAAATCCATTAAAGGTCCAGATGGTCGAAAGGAGCACGCAGACGATCAAGACATAGCGCAGACCGGGCAGCGTGATATGGCGGAAGCAGCGCCAGGGGGACGCGCCGTCAATTTTGGCCGCTTCGTAGTATTCTTTGTCAATGGCTTTGAGACCTGCCAGGAGGTTGATGGCATAGAAGGGGATACCCTGCCAGACATTGACCATGATAAGCGAGGCCATCGCCGTTTGCGTTGAGCCAAACCAGGGGAACCCTTTTTCCACCATCCCTGTTTGAATCAGGAACTGGTTAACGCCACCATACACGGGGTCTAGCAGGCTCTTCCAGGTGAGGGCAATGACGACTGATGGCACAATCCACGGGACAAGCACTGCTCCTGTTAAAATGCCTGAAAATCGGGTGGCTCGATGGATCAAGAGCGCGGCAAGCAGTCCAAGCCAAAACTTGAAGAAGACTGAGGTAAGGGTATAGACGACTGTGTTCCAAACTGCGCCGCGAAAGAATGGGTCTTGCCACAAAACCCGATAGTTACGCAATCCGACAAAGGGGCCAGTCTGGAGGGTCACGGTATTGGTGAAACTGAGATAAACGGCGTTGACGAAGGGATAGGCGATCAATCCCCCCAAGAGCAGGAGGGTGGGCAGCACAAAGACATAGGCTACGTGCCAGTCCCGCCCTAATAGGTGTTGCAAACGGACATAGAGTGGGCGGTCAACAGGGCGACGGCTGACGCCCATGTCAATAGCGGTGGTTTGGCGCATAGGGTCTCCTTATGTCTCTGCGGACACTGGCGCAGGTCAAGTTCTCTTGCTTGACCTGCGCCAACATGACACATCACCTGCGATGTGCTCTCACTTCATGCATATGGCGCATCCACTGTGCGAGCAGTTTAGGCCACGCCAGGGGCACCGAATTCCTGGAAGATCTGGATCGAACGCTCGGCGGCTTGCTTCACTGCTTCTTCAGCTGTGGCCGCGCCCGTCAGCACTGACGCCACCATGTCTGTATGAACATTGGAGGTGTCAACAGCGCCCATTTGCGCACTGCTTGGGCCTGGGTAGGATAAGCCGTTCCAACCGACAGGGTCTAGTGCCGCCACCTTCTGTGCTACCGACTGCGGCACACTGGTAATTTCTTCCCACTCCCACATACTTTCGTATGCTGGCACTGCATAGGCAGTCGCCACCGTGTAAACCTGCTTAAGAATCTCTTCAGTAAAAAAGTGCATAAGCAATTCGTCGGCAGCAGCAGGGTTTTTACCTTCGCGGATCTTGAGCCAGTTCATGCCCCCTAAGCCATTAAAGGTTTCGAGTACGGGGCCACCCTTGGGCGGATCATAGAGGGTGAGTTCTGCAACGGGGTTGGCGTCTACAACAGCCTTGGCATAGACCGTGCCTGCGTTTTGCGTATAGGCGACCTTGCCACCCAAGTAAGATTCATTGTTGGTTGGGTCAGTCCAACTCAAGACACCTGGCGGCAGCATGCGTTCCCACTGTGGATTGGTGTAGGTATCGACCAACCACTCCACCGCTGTCACAGCCTCCGGGGAGTCGATGGTGACAAATTGTCCTGTCTCATCTGTCCATGTTGCACCCCAGCCGTTTAAAACACGCGCAATTAGATAGCCACCATCGCCGCCGCGGTTGACGGTCATGCCCCAGCCCCACATTTCAGCAGCGGGGTCTGAGACTTCCAAACATGCCTCGCGCAGTTCGTCGTAGGTACGCAGTGCGTTGATGTCAATGCCTGCTGCCTCGAAGATGTCGCGTCGTGCCCAACCACCGTCGCTGCGTACATGGAAGGGTACGCCGTAGAAGTCACCATCGGTTTCAGCCGCCTTACGCATACGGGGCGCAATCTCGCCATAGGTGGCAATCAATTCATTGACAATGTCGGTGACAGGTACGACGGTTTCTAATTGTTTCATCTGGAAGATGTTGACCGTGTGCATCCACAGGTCGGGGGCGTCGCCCGATTGCACAGAGGCTGCGATCTTCTGGATATCGGCGCTGCCACCCAGGAAGCCGGCGGTATCGGCAACCTCCAGGGCCCAACCCTTCTCGGTGGCGAAATCAACAATCGTCTTGCGAATAAAGTCGTTGTAATCGGGGTGGAAATCGTTGGTGTGGAGTACCCACAGGGGGGTGTCCTCACTAACAACCGCTGCACCACTCGCCGCGGCTTCACCTTCGGCGGGCGCTGAGGGGGCAACTGTGGGGACGCACGCTGCCAACGCCAGTGCGCTGACCGCTGCTCCAGAGATGTGCAGGAACCGGCGACGAGATAGGGAACTGTGGGCCATTGGTTTCCTCCTGTGAAATCACTATGTGGTTGTCAACTTATTTCCTATGGCACAAACTTACTAGGGTACAAACTTACCAGATGTAGAACGGGAAGATCATGAGCCAAATCCGGTTGTGCCGGGCTCGTATTGGGGAGCCAATCACAACCGGACACCAGGGGTAAACCGCTGGTGGCATAGTACGCAAAGATTTCACGGAACCGTTTTACTGCAATGAAGCAGCGAAACAGAAAGAGTTATGCAGTTGTCAGAGAGAAGCAAAGTGTAGGCGGTTGGGCAGACGGATGGAACCGGAGCGTGAGACGTAAGGGAACTTGTGCCTACATGCAGAGAATAGCAAAAATTCGACGGTGCGTCAAACAGGAGTGAACTCTCTCCTGGCTGCGATGGGGTTACACGAGGGCAACTGGTCGTGTCAGGCTGTGGCTCCACAGCCTGACAC
>JADLDO010000026.1 GCA_020846635.1 Caldilineaceae bacterium | reverse complement strand
GCGCCAACGGCATCCGCCTGACGTTGGAAGCGCCGCACAGGGCATCCCCGCATGATGCACTCACGCTGCCGATGGATCGCACGATGGTCAGGCAGATCCTATTGGGCGTGCTGAGCTATCTTGGCGAGCAGTTGGTCGAAGGGGAGATTGTCGTGCGCGTGCGCACAGAAGACCAACAACAGATTGTAGAGATGGTTGGAACCGGGCAACAGACGCCCACAACAACAGTCCACCAGCGCGAGGAACAACTTGCCACCTTGCATGAACTGGCAGAACTGCAATCGGCGCAATTGGAGCCTTTGGCGGGAATGGCGGGCAACGTCGGCTTTTGCTTGCGGCTGCCGCGCGTGCCGCGGCGCACCGTCCTGCTGGTAGATGACAACAGCGATATTCTGGAGCTATATCAACGTTACTTGCTACAGCGATATTATCAATCTGTACCTGTGCAAAGCGGCGGGGAGGCCCTACGTTTGGCAAGCCAGCTACAGCCACAAGTGATTGTGTTGGATCTGATGCTGCCGGAGCAAGATGGGTGGGAGATCTTGCAGCGGCTTACCAACCACCCTGACACCCATCAGATTCCGGTTGTGATCTGCTCGATCTTGCGTGCGCGCCAGTTGGCGTTGGCGTTGGGCGCAGCAGCCTTCTTGGAAAAACCCGTGGAAGAAATGGACTTCCTGGGAGTACTCGACACGCTGATGGCAGGTTGATGCAGGCCTACACCCGCACTTGACTCGCCAGCCACGCCCGCGCCTGCACCAGCGCCCGCACCAACTCATCTACCTTCACCGGCTTGGAGATAAAGTTGTGCATCCCTACTTGGCGACACCGTTCGCGATCCTCTTGCATTGCCGCTGCGGTCATGGCGATGATGTACGGATATTCAATCGGGGGTAGCATCGCAAAGACGCGGCGCGTCGCCTCAATGCCATCCATCTCCGGCATGTGAACATCCATCAAAATCACGTCATAGGGCTGCCGCTGCACAGCCTCAAGTACTTCCTCACCGCTGGCTGCTACATCTGCGCGATAGCCCAGACGATCGAGCAGCAAAAGCGCTACTTTCTGATTCACCACATTATCTTCGGCCAAAAGAATATCAAGTGGATGGTCACGGCCAAGCGCACTATCAAAGCTATTGGCGCGCCCACCATCCATCGCCCCACCTATCTGTTGCCCACCCAATGACAGCGCCAAGGCCGCCAACAAATCCGCTGGCTTCAACGGCTTGTAGAGCGGCGTGCGGATGCCCGCTTCCTCGGCGCGC
The DNA here is from genome assembly GCA_020846635.1 of Caldilineaceae bacterium. Taxonomy (GTDB): domain Bacteria; phylum Chloroflexota; class Anaerolineae; order Caldilineales; family Caldilineaceae; genus QEUY01. Next base: position 1,989 of record JADLDO010000026.1, on the reverse strand, counting down.
TGGCGCAGGTTGAGATGGCTGCGTGATGCCAACAGCAGAATAGGCTTGTTGCGCAGTGCAGATTGCGCCAACAACTTACGCGCCAGCGTCAAACCATCTTCGTCGGGCAACTCCATCTCAATCAGAGCCACATCCCACGTCGCATCTTTGTTCGCCACAGCATAAGCTTCTTGGGCATCTCTGGCGACAATACATGCCATCCCCCAACGCTGCACATACTTGCTTAAGGCATCGCGTCCGCGCTCGCCATGTGCCACTACCAAAATACGCCGCCCCTTCAACATATTCACAGCAGGATTCACCATAGAATCCACCGCAGGAGCGGGCAATATTTTGGCCTCATGAGCCAACACAGAGAAGGAAAAGGTTGAACCTACACCGACTTCGCTCTCGACCCACATTGAACCACCCATCAGTTCGGCAAGGCGACGGCTGATAGCAAGCCCCAGCCCTGTCCCCCCATGACGGCGCGTGGTCGAGGTGTCGAGCTGCGAGAAAGCGGTAAAAAGGAGAGGGATCTGCTCTTTGCGAATCCCAATGCCCGTGTCGCTCACGGCAAAGCGCAACTCCGCAGCGCCATCGGCACGCACTCCCTGCGACACCGTAATCCAGACATCACCCGTCTCGGTGAACTTGACCGCATTAGCAACAAGGTTCACCAAAATCTGGCGCAAACGTGTTGCGTCGCCCATGATCATGCTGGGTACGCCGTCTTCGATCCAATAGCCCAATTCAAGCCCTTTGCTTGCCGCTTGTGGAGCCAAGAGATCAAGCGCGCCCTCAACCGATTCCTGCACATCCAGCGGCTGCATCTCCAATTCCATGCGCCCGGACTCGATCTTAGAAAAGTCCAGAACCTCGTTGATGATGGTCAAAAGCGATTCGCTGCTTGTGCGAATGGTCTCGATGAAATCATAATTCTCATCGCTCATCTCCGCATTCATCAGCAAGCTCGTCATGCCAATAATGCCATTCATCGGTGTGCGAATCTCATGGCTCATATTCGCCAAGAATTGGCTGCGCGCCCGCGCCAGTCGTTCGGCTTCTTCCTTGGCGCGGCGCAACTCCGCCTCATAATTCTTTTCATCCGTGATAATGGTCAACGTTGCCAGCATTTGCAGCGGAAGCCCCTCGGCATTGCGCGCAATCACACTCTCGCGGCTGCGAATCCACTCGACAGAGCCATCACTGGCAAAGACGCGAAACTCATTCACATTCGTATCTTGGCCTTCGGGCGCAAACTCCATCTGTCGCCAACTGCGATAAACATCCCCGCGATCTTCCGGCACAATGCGCGCCAGCATCTCTGCCAGCGTATTGATCTCCTGCCACGTATAACCCAGAATATGGTCGCGATTGGTATAAGTGATGCGCTCGACTTCCCAGTCGTAGATCACAATTAAGTCGGGCGATTGCGCTGTCAGCCGCCGGAAACGAGCTTCACTGGCGCGCAAGGCCGCCTCAGCACGCATCCGCTCACCCACGTCCATAGCCAGCGATGTCACCCCAACAATTGCACCATTCTTTGCCACCAGCGGCGTGTTGATCCACTCGCAATAGACATCTTGTCCCTCTTTAGTGCGATTGCGACCAATTTGGTGCAACTCACTCTCGCCGCCAAAGATTGGTTCTGTGCGCTGTTCAGAGGCGTCGGCATCTCCATCCGCTGGTGGCAGAGCGATCAGTTGCTCCAACGGTCGGCCCACGGCTTCCTCACGCAAATAGCCAAACATGCGCTCGGCCCCAGGGTTCCACTCGGTAACGATCCCTTCGAGCGAACTAGAGATCACCGCCAGCGGCGTCTGTTGAATATGCAGCCGCAACTTCTGCTCAGAAGCAAAGAGCCGCAGTTCTGCGGTGCGATGTGCAAACTCAAAGAGCCAGGCAACCACACCGGTCATAAAAATGGCGATCGAGAAAGAGATTGCCAGCGCATAGGGGTTGCCAATTGTACGACTCGTTAGGGGAACCGAACTGGTCTGAAGCATC
>JADLDO010000025.1 GCA_020846635.1 Caldilineaceae bacterium | reverse complement strand
TTGACGGGAAATCTTGACGGGAAATATCGTGTGCAGCATCCATTCTAGACATCAACGGGCTTTGACGCAAACAAGCTGAGTCCCAATTGTTCCGACAAGAAGCGAGACACAAGTTGGCCCTTGACGCTGTTGCCCGCGCTGTCCAGCGGTGGCGCGAAGGTGCCCAACCCACCTTTTCCCGGCGAGACGGTGACAATCCCACCGCCAATCCCACTCTTGCCGGGTAGCCCTGTCGCATAGAGCCAGTCACCGGACGTCTCATACAGTCCGGCGGTTGCCATGACCTCAAGGGTGTGTTCGCAATAAATCATGTCAACGACCCGCTCTTTGGTCAGAGGATTCACACCCCCGTTTGCCAAGGTGGCCCCCATGGTCGCCATATCCTTTACGGTCACATTGAGCGAGCACTGTCTGGTATAGAGATCGGTTGCTTCAAGCGGATCACTGTAGATGCGCCCAAAGCCTTGAAGGATGCGCGCAATTCCCATGTTGCGGTGGTTTGTGGCCGTGGCCGACGCATAGACCTCTTCGTTAATGGCTAGCTCGCGACCTGCAAAGTGCGACAGCCCATCCAGAATGAAGCGCCATTTGGCCTCCAGTGTCTCACCGGGCGTCAGGCTGGATGTGGCGATTGCGCCTGAATTGACCATCGGGTTCGTTAATCGATCCGGGTTCTGCTCAATCGCTTTCACCGAATTGAAGGGCAGTCCAGTCGCATTGACCCCAACCTTCGCGCGCACCTCTTCCGCACCAAGTGCTTGGCAGACCAACGCAAAGACAAACGGCTTGGATACGCTCATGATCGTGAACGCATAGTCCGTGTCTCCTGCGGTATACATCACACCGCTCGCACTGGTCACACAGATCCCAAAAAGGTCACTCGGCACTCTAGCCAGCGCCGGATAGACTTCCGAGTTCGCGCCCTCTCGATTGGTCTTGAACCGTTCATATGCCTCATCTACGAAACACTGCACCTGCTGTGCAGGCGGTAGCTTGCCGGTCGACACCAAAGCCGACGCGGGGTCCTCGTCAGACTCGTTCCAACCTACCATTGCGGACTCCTTGGCAGTTGACAGGCTTAATCGTCAGGTCTTTTCAAAACGACCGGCGCGTTGGGTCACAAAGCTTGTTTACTTCGAGCGCATCTAAAGGATAGGGTTTCTCCCGATCAGTTTCCAGGTACAATATGTACCAAAAATGTACTAACGTTTGCCCGGCTGTATCTTTCACGTTATGATAGACATGGATACAGAACAAGGTACCTTCTACCCCGATGAGCACGGGCAAAAGCGCCGGCGAGATGGCGGACCTAGCCTCCCACCACACTTTCGCCCTAGAAATCGGTCGCTTATTCATGCTTTGAGACTGCGATGCATTCAACCCTCCTGCGCACCAAACTCTATAGGCCGGCGCCGCCTCCTACGGCCATCCCACGGCCTGTTCTTCTCCAGCGTCTGCAAGATGGTTTGCACGGTCAAGTCACCCTTGTCTCAGCGCCGGCCGGTTTTGGCAAGACCACCATCGTAAGTCAATGGATGGATCAGATTGAGGCCCAAGCGGCATCGTCGCATACGCCCAGCCTGGTAACATGCTGGTTAGCCATCGAGGAACTCGATAATCAGCTCCCGCGCTTTACTCATGGCTTCGTAGCCGCTATCGAGGAAAAATTCCCGGCTAGTTGCGCGATAGTCACGGCCATCGTGAACAGCCCGCAGCCTCCTACTATCGAAGCCCTGGCCGATACCCTGCTCGATGCGCTTTCCCGGATTCCGTCCCGCCTGATCGTAGTATTGGACGACCTACACCTGATTGACGGTGCCGCCGTATATGCCTTTCTGGCTCGCCTGATCCAGCGCTCGTCCAACCAACTGCATCTGGTACTCATCACGCGTGTCGATCCGCCTTTGCCACTCAATCGCTGGCGCGCCCAAAGCCGGTTGAATGAACTGCGTCTGCAGGACCTGAGCTTTACCCTGACCGAAACCGCCACCTTTCTGCACGGCCACCTAGAGCGCCGGCTAAGTGCCGCCATGGTCAAGACTCTGCATGAACGCACAGAAGGCTGGTCCGTGGGGCTGCGCTTGGTCGTGCTTGCGCTGCGCGCTCAACCGGACTATGCGGAATTCACCGCCAACATTGAGGCGGCCAACAGCCGCTATATCGTTGACTATCTTGTGGACGATGTACTGGACCATCAACCACCGGCCTTGCAGGAATTCCTCATCTGCACGGCCATTCTCGACCGCTTCTGCGCCGATCTCTGCGCCACACTCTTGGGGATTGACGAATCAGTTGCGCAACAACACATCAACTATGTCGCACGCAACAACCTCTTTCTTGTGGAGCTAGGCTCTCCTCCCTTCTGGTATCGCTATCACCACCAATTCCAGAGCATGCTGTTGAGCCGGTTGCATGAACGCTATGATCGCCTGCGGATCGCCGACCTTCATCGTCAAGCCGCAGGCTGGTTGGCCGCGCGCAATCAGAACGACGAAGCCCTTCGCCACCTAATCGCGATTCCGGACTATGACGCGGCTGTCGCCTTGATCGAAGCCCAGCGCGTGGCAGCGCTCAATGAGCAGCGTTTTCACGACCTGGAGAGCTGGTTGGCCCTCGTTCCCGTACAGTTCGTCAATCGCCGGCCGGCACTGCTGATTAGCCATGCTTGGGCCAACTTCGATCAATTGGATAGTGCCGCATGTCTCGCCACGGCCCAACGAGCAGAACGGCTCCTGAGTGAGCATTCCGCCGCGCTTCCCCCGGAGACACGGCAGATTCTTCAGGCTGAGCTAGTCGCGCTGCGCACCGCTCTCGATAGTTCGCTGCACCCTGACGAGGCGTTGGCCCTCATCCGCGCAAGCTGGACACTCCTTCGACCACACCTCACGCTGACCCATTGCAATATCTCACTATGGTTCGCGTACACAAGTCAGCGACTTGGAGACACAAAACTGGCATTAGAGATAGTGCTCACGACTCTAGAAGAGGCCGTGATGTGGCCCATGGTGACGCTCTGCCGACTGTTGCATACCGCCGGTTTCCTCTATTGGTGCGAGGGGAATCTGGCCCAGGCCGAACGAACGTTTCAGGAGAATTTGCGGCGATCCAAACAGTATCATCTGTCCCTAATTGCCACTATCAGCCATCATGGCCTGGGCGCCATTGCCGACGCGCGCAATCAACTGGACGCGGCAGAAGCCCACCACCTTGAGGCGCTCAAGAACCCAAGTCTGAACAATGGCCGCGAAGCGGTGATGGAGCTGTATTCTCTGCTTGGCATCTATGCGCGCCGTGGTCAGCTCGAAGCAGGTCGCGCCGAGCTTGAACGGCTCAAAACCCAGGCCGCGCTGATGGGCAGGCCCTACTTGCTCAACCAAGCTGCGGGCCTCGAAGCGTATTTCGCCATGCTGTGTGGCGATATGGCGACGGCGTTGCGCTGGACGCTTACGGGGTCGCGCGGCGAAATGTACAATGGCGCAGATCGCATCCCCTTGATCCGTGCCCAGATTTGGTTGGCAGAAGGATCGTCCGCAAGTTTGCAGGCCGCCCTGGAGATCCTGTTGGAACTGGGCCGCCGCCATGAACTCGAACACTCATGGCATCGCTTGGTCGAGGTACACATCCTGCAGACCTTGGCCTGGGCAAAGCTGGGCAAAAATGAATCGGCATTGGCGGCGCTCGCCATAGCAGTGAAGCGCGCCGTGCCCAACGGCATGGTTGGCCCCTTCATCGCGCAAGGACAGGTGATGCAATCTCTGCTTCAGCAACTTGGGCAGCAGTCCGCGTATGCGGGCCATGTTCGGCTGCTGTTGGCTGCCTATCCGGACGCTTCCCTCGCGACGCCGATAGCGCCCACTCCTGAATCACCTGATCCGCTGACCGATCGCGAGCTCGACG
>JADLDO010000024.1 GCA_020846635.1 Caldilineaceae bacterium | reverse complement strand
GCTTTAATCATGATGAAGTCCTCTTGGCTTAGCATAGTTGTACCCCTTTCTCAAGGTACATTCTATGCGACGTTTAGAGGACTTCTCATTCCGCGATTTACAGTACTTTATCACCCGCTACTGACACCCAGAGGGCTCCCAGCTTCCGGGAGGGGTTCTTAGTATCTCACATACCGCATCAGCCGCCGGACGGTAAACCATCCGGCTAGCAAGCAACGCCCCCTGAAGGGGGCTTGGCGACCCGCGTCTGAAGTCCCCTTCAGGGGGCGTTGTCCTGTAGCCCTGCGGCTTTGGCCCTGGGCGGCGTCTTCGCTACCTGACCTAATAAATCGTCAAATACCGGTCCAACTCCCACTGAGTCACATAAAGCCGGTATTCATTCCACTCTTGCGTTTTCGCTTCCACAAAACGATCATAGACATGCTGGCCCAGGGCATTCTGCACGACCTCATCCTTGCGCAGCGCAGCAATCGCCTCGCCCAAGTCAGTCGGCAGCGTATCCAACCCTGAGCGCGCCCCATCTACATGATAGAGGTCTTCCTCGGATGGGCTAGGGGGCATCATCCGCTTTTCAATGCCATCCAGCCCCGCGGCCAACATGACAGCAAAGGCCAAATAAGGATTGGCGCTGGGGTCAGGACAGCGCAATTCACAACGCGTGCTGCGATAGCGTCCCCGGCTGATGCGCGGGATACGCAGCAGCGCGCTGCGGTTGGTGCGTCCCCACGACAGATAGACAGGCGCTTCATAGCCAGGCACAAGCCGCTTGTAGGAGTTCACCAGCGGTGCCAAAATCGGCGTCATCGCGGCAGCGTGCGCCAACTGCCCGGCGATAAAATGCAGCGCCGTATCGCTCAGTCCATATTCGTTCTCCTCGTCATACATCACCGTATCTTCGGTGCGCGGGTCCCACAAACTTTGGTGAACGTGCATCCCCGAACCGGCAATCCCCGAAATCGGCTTGGGCATGAAGGTGCAATGCAGATTGTTCTTCTGGGCAATGGCTTTGAGAGTCGTGCGGAAGGTAATGGTGCTGTCCGCGGTAATCAACGCAGGCCCATAGGCAAAATCAATTTCGCTTTGGCCGATGGCAACCTCGTGGTGTGAAGCCTCCACCTTAATCCCCATCGACTGAAGCGCATCCACCATTTGACGGCGAACACTGTGCGCCAAGTCTGTGCTGACATCAAAATAGCCTGCGTTGTCGTGCGGCTTGAGCGGCATCAACGTGCCATCGGGATAGCGATGAAAGAGAAAGAATTCCAACTCCGGGCCAACCAGATAATCCAACCCCATGCTTGCCGCGCGCTCCAACTGGCGTTTAAGCACGAAGCGCGGGTCACCAGCAAAAGGTTCGCCATCGGGCGTGTACACATCACAAATGACACGCGCGGTTGAAAGATCCATCTCCCACGGCACCACGGCAAAGGTTGACAGGTCGGGCACCAGATACATATCACTTTCAGCAACACGGGCAAAGCCTTCGACTGAGCTACCATCAAACCACATGCCGTGACTTATTGCATTGTCCCAATGACCGATGGGGATGGTGATATGTTTGGCAATACCGATGATGTCGGAGAATTGCAGACGGATAAAGCGAATATCATTGCGTTTGATGAGATCATCAACCCGCTGCAATTCATCCGCGGTATATTCAATGCTCATGGGCGAGGCTTCTCCTGTTGTAGCAGAATATTTCTGGGCGCGTGCATTCTCATCACGCGTCAAATGGTGACTGTGCGTCATGGTAACGGAAGCCTCACTAGTCTATCACTCATCCATATTGAGAGCTAACCAAGAGAGGGATGAAGGTTGAGGGATGGGCTCTTCTCTGCCAATTCATCCCTCAACCTTCATCCCTCATCCCCCTACCTAGATGCCGTAGTAGAGTACATACTCGTGCGGGTGCGGGCGCAGGCGCACAGCATCCACATCGGCAACCCGCTTCTGGCTGATATAGGTTTCCAGAAGATCGGCAGTGAAGACGCCCCCTTCCAACAGGTAAGCGTGGTCCTCCTCCAAGTCGGTCAAGACCTGATCCAGCGAACCATGAACGCTGGTCACATGCTTCAGCGTCTCCTCCTCAAAGAGATCCATCTCCGAAGGGCCGCCTGGGTCAATCTGGTTCTTAATCCCATCCAAACCGGCCATCAACATGGCGGCAAAGGCCAGGTATGGGTTAGCAGCCGGGTCCGGGCAGCGGAACTCGATACGCTTGGCCTTAGGCGAATTGGAGTACGTCGGGATGCGAATCGCTGCCGAACGATTGCGGGCAGAATAGGCCACAACCACAGGCGCTTCATAGCCTGGGACCAAGCGGCGATAGGAGTTGGTGGTCGGCGCAGAGAAGGCCAAGAGCGAGTTGATGTGCTTGAGAATACCACCGATGTACCAGAGCGCCAACTGGCTCAACCCGGCATACTTATCACCTGCAAAGAGCGGCTGCCCATCCTTCCACAAGCTCTGGTGGGTATGCATACCCGAACCATTATCCTGAAAGAGCGGCTTGGGCATAAAGGTCACGGTCTTGCCATACTTTTTGGCGACATTTTTGGTAATGTACTTATAAAGCTGGACATGGTCGGCCATCTGCACCAGCGGTGAGAAGCGCATGTCGATTTCACATTGACCGGCGGTTGCCACCTCATGATGATGCACTTCCACGTCGATACCGGCATCGATCATGGTGCGTACCATCTCCGAGCGGATATCTTGCAGCGTATCATAGGGCGCAACAGGGAAATAGCCCCCCTTGTAACCGATTTGGTGTCCGGTTCCTGGCACACCCATGTTCCAGGGCGCTTCGGCAGAATCCACACCATAGCCCGAAGAATATTGGCCTGTATGATAATAGACCTCGTCAAAGATAAAAAACTCAGCTTCGGGGCCAATATAAATCTGATCGGCAATACCGGTGGAGAGCAGATAGTCCACCGACTTCTGGGCCACGGTGCGCGGGTCGCGGCTGAACGAGTCCCCCGTGATGACCTCGACCACATTGCAGACCAAACTCAAGGTGGGCATGGCACAGACCGGATCAATGATGGCGGTGGTGGGGTCAGCGATGAGGTTCATATCGCTGGCTTCAATCGTCTTGAAGCCGCGAATGGATGAGCCATCAAAGCCCATGCCTTCCTCAAATGCCGAATCAGCAGAAAAGCGTTCAACTGGCATCGTATAATGGTGCCACTGACCATACAAGTCAGTAAATTTAACATCCACCATCTGAATGCCATTTTCGCTAATCGCGGCCATGACATCTTGCGGCGTCTTACAATTGAGAGCCATTTCCTCTACTCCTTGGTGTTCGTGATGATACTGCTGGGTTTTTACAAACAAGAGACTGGATATGGATCATGCGCGGTCTCTAATCATAATAAACATCACCTAAAACGAAAAGCCCCGACTACGCTATGAGGAAAGAGTTTCTGTGACGCCCGCCTTTTCCTCGTCTGCATTGCAGCCGGAGTGTTCCTATGGGGTTATTAACGACACAAGCGCATTTCTCTGTGGGAGATTATAGGCGCTGGTGAAGTCGTTCACTATCACCAATGTAGCCAATTTTAAGCGCACGTCTTTTGTGCAACCTGCACGAAAAACAGCCTCTACTTCGCCCTTATCCCTCGTTATATGCTATAATCTTCCCGAACCTAAACCGAGATCGGAACCTATGATTTACGCCCATTCATCGCCTGATGTCGATGCTCTTGACCTCTGGCAGAGCGTCCAATACCTCAAAGCGCTGTCCCCACAGATTATCAGCGAACTGGTATCAGTCGCCACGCTGCATTACTATGGCGCGGGCGAAATCATCTTCCTTGAATTCGAGCCTGCCGCCGGTCTCTATCTGGTTGCCGCCGGAAGTGTCAAGGTCAGCCGCTTTTCCAAAGAAGGCCGCGAACATATTCTGCACATCTTCAGCCGCGGCGACACCTTCAACGATGTCGCCGTCCTTGATGGCGGCCCCAACCCTGCCACAGCCACAGCGCTGACGGACGCGTCTGTCTGGCGCATCACCCGTCCCGACCTCTCCGCCATCGCCAAACGTCGCCCCGAACTGGCGTGGGCATTGATTGAAAGCATCGCCCGCCGCACGCGCCACCTGGTGGATGCCGTCCAAGACCTCTCCATGCGTAATGTCAAAGGTCGCCTGGCGCGTCTCCTCCTCGAACAAGGCAACAGCACAGCCGAAGCGCCGGCGCGCATGTTGACCCAGGATGAAATGGCAAGCCGCCTCGGCACAGTGCGCGAAGTCGTAGGCCGCGCTCTGCGTTCCCTCGCTGCGGCCCAAATCATCGAAATCGATCGCCATCGCATCGTCGTTCTCGACCCCGACCGGCTCGCCGAAGAAGCCGAAATCTAGCCGTTTTTTCGCCCCACCTCATTACCCCAAAATCGTTGTCACAAGTAGGTAGGGACACAATCCATTGTGTCCCTATGCGTATTGGAAATAACTTCGCCTCGCCCCACAGCTTTCCGTCCATACAGAGACTTTAGTCGCAGCACCTTCGTCTCACGCCTGCTATCCTCAAGTACAAATCACTGATATGCATCTGCAAACATGCGGTTTGCGAGGCTGTCTGGTTTCGATATTCGTAGTGATTTTGCAAAGGCATACCGGAGTGGCGAGAGAGCTAATCATGCCCGCAGATCCGCTGCCGATCATTGACATAGACAAATGTACAGGGTGTCATCTCTGTGTTGACTTGTGTCCAACACACGCGCTTGCCCAAATCGACGACAAGGCATACTTGAGCGAGCCCGATCTCTGTACCTATTGCATGCTCTGCGAAGATGTCTGTCCAGAAAGTGCGATTGCGTTGCCTTTCCTGATCGTTCTGGCAAAACCTTCGTCCAAGCGAGACTCAGACTCATAAGAGTCTTTTGAATTGTTTAGATTTTAGATGTTTAGATTTTAGATGTTTCGTAGTTCACATATCTTCATCACATTGCTTCAAAGGAGAAGTGAAGATGAAACGAATTCTCATCCTGTCGCTCATTCTTGTGATCGCCGCCGCGAGCCTTGTGGCCTGTGGGCGAAATAGGGAAAGTGCGACACCGGAACCCGTTGCGAGTACGGGCGATCTGCCCGAATCAGCCATGCAGATCGCGTCATCCCGCGGCCTCACCCCCAACGACATCAACGCCGCCCTCAAAACCTACATGCCCAGCGGCAAATGGGATGAATACTATCTCTTTGCCTCTGGCGGCCATTCGGGCCAGGTGATCGTCATCGGTGTGCCCTCCATGCGCATCCTCAAGAACATCGCCGTCTTTACGCCCGAAGCGTGGCAAGGATATGGCTATGGCTCCAGAGAGAGCGAAGAAATTCTCAATGGGGGCAACGTGGATGGCAGAAAGATTCGCATGGGTGACACGCACCACCCCGCCCTCAGCGAAACCGCCGGTGACTATGACGGTCAATATCTCTTTATCAACGATAAGAACAGCGCACGCGTCGCCGTGATCGACCTGCGCGACTTCGAGACAAAGCAGATCGTCAAAGACCCCAACATCATCAGCAACCACGGCTCTACCTTTGTCACTCCAGACACCGAATATATCGTGCAGGGTACGCAATATGCCACGCCGCTCGGCTGGGAATATGCCCCCATTGAAGAGTATGCCGAGAAGTATCGCGGCGTCATCACCTTCTGGGCATTTGATCGTGAAAAAGGGCGCATCGATCCCTCACAGTCGTTTGCGATGGAAGTTCCTCCCTACTGGCAGGACCTCTGTGATTCGGGCAAGCTCGCCAGTGATGGTTGGGCCTTCTGCAACTCGTTTAACACCGAGATGGCAACCGGCGGTATTGAAAAGGGCAACCCGCCCTTTGAAGCAGGGGTAAGCCAGCGTGATATGGACTATCTGCACATCTTCAACTGGAAGAAAGCGGCAGAAGTCTATAAGGCCGGCAAGACCGAAGAGATCAACGGTATGCCTGTCATCAGCATCGAGACTTCCGTTGCCGAAGGACTTCTCTACTTTGCCCCCGAACCGAAAAGCCCCCACGGCGTTGACGTAACCCCGGACGGCAAATACATGGTTGTCGCCGGCAAGCTCGACCCGCAGGTGACGATCTATGCAATCGACAAGATCGAAGCGGCCATTGCCGCCAAGCAATGGGAACTCGACCCCTTTGGGATTCCCATCTTGGACTTTGATGCCGTCAAGCACGCCCAGGTCGAACTCGGTCTAGGGCCGCTGCACACCCAGTTTGACAACAAGGGCTTCGCCTATACCAGCCTCTTCCTAGACAGCGCGGTTGCCAAGTGGACCGTTGGTGGCGATGACCCAGCCTCGTGGCAGTTGGTCGAAAAGACTCCGGTGCAGTACAACATCGGCCATCTCTCCGCTGCTGAAGGCGACACCGTTAGCCCCGATGGCGGCTACCTCGTCGCGCTCAACAAGTGGGCAGTGGATCGCTTTGCACCCGTCGGCCCGCTGCTGCCACAAAACGAGCAGCTAATCGACATCAGCGGCGAACACATGCAGGTTCTCTACGACATGCCCATGGGCGTCGGTGAGCCGCACTATGCACAGATGATCAAGGCAGACAAGATTCAAGCGTGGAATTCCTATCCCGAAGTCGGTTGGGACCCGCTTACCCAAAGCAAGTCTCCCCATGCCACGATGTTGGGTGAAGAACGCATCGAACGCAACGGCAACCAGGTCGAAGTCTTTATGACATCTGTGCGCTCACACCTGACACCGGAGCATGTTGAACTGAAGAAGGGCGACCATGTCGTCTGGCACATTACTAATGTCGAAACGGCACAGGACGCTGTCCACGGCTTCCAACTCGGCGGCTACAACATCAGCCTGAGCATCGAACCAGGCGAGACTGTCAGCTTCGAGATCGACGCCGACCAAGACGGAACCTATGCATACTACTGCACCGAGTTCTGCTCTGCGCTCCATCTAGAGATGATGGGCTATATGCTCATCGAGCCATAGCGCGGCAGGGAGAAGGGATGAAGGATGAAAAAGGTGACAGGATGACTTCATCCCTCATCCTTCATCCCTACAAACATTTGGCTTAGGAGAAACCTGATGATGGCGAATCAACTCAAAGATATTGTCGGGCCACGCGTACCCGCCGAAAAAGTCCGTACCAACCCTACACGCTACCTGCTGCCGGCGCTGCTCTTTTCCGTCGCTGCCCTGTTGTTGGTACTTTCGATCTTCTTCCCCTACTGGCGCTTGACGCTCCACGCCCCGCAATACCCCAAGGGCTTGACCGTCCAGGCATACGTCAACCGCATCGAAGGCGATGTGCGAGAAATTGACGGGCTAAACCATTACATCGGCATGCGTCCGCTGGACGAAGCCGCGGCCTTTGAGAAATCCATCGCCGTGGCGGGCATCATCGGCGTGTCGCTGCTGATTCTCGCGGCCATCTTTATCCACTCACGCTGGGCCGCGCTGCTGGCGCTGCCTGCGCTGCTGCTGCCTGTCATCTTTCTAGCCGATCTACAATTCTGGCTTGCCAACTTCGGCCAAAATCTCGATCCCACCGCCGCGCTCTCCAGCAGCGTCGATCCCTTTGTGCCGCCGGTTCTGGGCGAAGGCATCATTGCCCAATTCAGCACTTGGGCTGTGCCGGACGTGGGGCTGTGGATGGCTGTTGCCGCATCGCTGCTCATTGCCATAGGTCTTTGGACCCATCGCAGCGCCTACAAGCCGCTTGTGGATGCACAACTGGACGCAGAAGGAAAGTAGATCTGCCATGCACCGCTATCGCCTGTGGGTCAATGCCCTGCTCCTCTGCCTGCTCTGGGCAGCCCTGTGGAGCCTGCCGCTCTGGGCCCAAGCGACAACAGGGACACCCGCCTTTGATTTGGCCGCGGCCATCGCCGGCGCAGAGCCAGGCAGCACGATCCTTGTCCCGCCTGGCATCCACAATGGCCCGTTGCAGATTGATCGCCCGCTGATCCTCGAAGGTCAGGGGGGTGCTATGATTGACGGTGGTGGTATCGGCGATGTCATTACGGTGAACGCGGCCAATGTCACTGTGCGCGGGCTGACCATCCGCAACAGCGGCAATTCGCTCGACCGCGAACACGCGGGCATCAGCGGGCTGGCCCCCAACCTGACTGTCGAGAATAACCGCCTGGAGAATGTGCTCTTTGGCATCTATCTCAAGAACGCGCCAAACAGCATCGTGCGTAACAATGTCGTCTTGTCCCAAGACCTCGACATCGCCCGTCGCGGCGACGGCATCCGCGCCTGGTACAGCGACCATCCTACCATCGAAGACAACCATGTCATCGGCAGCCGCGATGTCGTCATCTGGTTCTCCTCCCACGGCATGGTGCGCCGGAACACTGTCGAAGAGGGGCGCTATGGGCTGCACTTTATGTTCAGCGACGACCAGGTCATCGCAGAAAATACCCTGGCTGACAACTCCGTCGGCATCTATATCATGTATGGGCGTGACCTCGCCATGCACAACAACCTGCTGCTCGACAACCGCGGGCCAAGCGGCTATGGCATCGGTCTCAAAGACGCCGATAACGTACTCGCCGAAGACAATTACATTGTAAGCAACCGCGCGGGCATCTATGTGGACGGTTCGCCGCGCGAGCCAAACGCCACGGTCATCTTCCGCCGCAATGTGCTCGCCTACAACGAAATCGGCGTCACCATGCTGCCACTCGTCAAGCGCAATCTCTTTACGGAAAACATCTTTCAAGAGAACAGCGAACAGGTTGCAGTCTCAGGCAATGGCGATCTCATTGCCAACGATTGGGCGACCGAGGAGCGCGGCAACTACTGGAGTGACTACACAGGTTTTGATGCAGATGGCGATGAGATTGGCGACTTGCCCTATCAGTCAGAGAGCCTTTATGAAGACCTGCTGCAAAAATATCCTGAGCTTCGTCTTTTCCAGCTCAGCCCAGCCAGCAGTGCGCTCGATCTGGCGGCGCGCGCCTTTCCAATCTTCCAGCCGCGCCCCAAGCTGGCAGACCCTCATCCGTTGATGTCGCCGCCTCCTGTTGCACTCGCTAGCGCGCCCACTGCCACCCTGAGCGATCCCGCAACGGGTTCATACCTGTGGATCGCCTCTGCACTCGTCCTGATCGCCCTTGCTATTCTCTTTGCGGGCGTACACAGCCGGAGAATTGCCCTATGATTGCTATTTCAAATCTCACCAAGCAGTTTGGCAGCTTTACGGCTGTAGACGACCTGAGCCTCACCGTCGCTGCCAACGAGGCCCTCGCGCTCTGGGGGCAAAACGGCGCGGGCAAGACAACCGTGATCAAATGCCTGCTCGGCCTCTTGCGCCACCGTGGCTCAATCGAGGTGGGCGGCATCAATATCCAACGTCAGGGGCGCGCAGCGCGGCGGCTGATTGGCTATGTGCCGCAAGAGTTGGCCTTTTACGAGGACATGAACGCGGCTGAAACCGTGATGCACTTCGCCCGTCTGCGTAAAGTCACCGTCGACTCCATGAGTTCCATCCTCGCGCCGGTTGGGCTTGCCGAACATGCGCGCAAGCCGGTCGGAACCTTGTCCGGGGGCATGAAGCAGCGGCTGGCGCTGGCCCTGGCACTGCTTGGCGACCCGCCTGTGCTGGTACTCGACGAGCCAACCTCGAATCTGGACGCCGAAGCGCGCGGCCAGTTCCTCAGCCTGCTTACGCAGGTAAAATCCGCGGGCAAGACGGTACTCTTTACATCACACCGGCTGGATGAGGTCGAGGCGCTGGCAGATCGGGTACTGGTGATGCGCCAGGGGCAGGAAGCATTTACGGCTCCAGCTTCGCAGTTGGCACAACGGCTCAACCTGCGTACCCAGATCAAGCTGCACTTGTCGCCAGAGCAAATTGACCCGGCGCTTGGCCTGCTCTCCGCCGATGGATTCCAGGTGCGCCGCAATGGCGTTGGCATTATTGTCGATGTGCCTCACGGCGCAAAAGCAAGCCCGATCCACGCCCTCAGCCGCGCCGACATCGTCGTGACTGATTTCGAAACCGAACAATAGAGACACCGGAAAGTCAAAGGGGAATCTCATGGACCCTGCCATCATCTGGACCTTCGCCCAAAAAGAACTACGTGATGCCTTACGCAACCGGTGGTTCTTGCTCTATACTCTCTCGTTCATCGTGCTGTCGGTGGGCCTTTCCTACCTGGCTCTGGCAGGCGCGGGCATGACAGGAGTCGCGGGCTTTGGCCGCACCAGCGCCAGCCTCATCAACCTGATCTTGCTGATTGTGCCCATGATGGCGCTGACCATCGGCGCACAAAGCCTGGCGGGTGAGCGCGAGCGCAAAACCTTGACCTATCTGCTGGCCCAACCCATCAGCCGCGTCGAAATCTTTGTGGGCAAGTATCTTGGCCTGGCGCTCAGTCTGCTGGCCGCGCTGGCGCTTGGCTTCGGTCTTGCCGGCTTATTCATGGCGTTCAACGGCGCGGGCGACCCCACAGCCTATCTGCAACTGCTCGCCCTCGCCTTTGCGCTCAGCTTGATTATGCTGGGCATCGGCTGTCTGATCTCGGTTTCGACCTCGCGCACAGGTGTTGCAGTCGGCGTCAGCCTCTTTCTCTGGCTGGTCTTTGTCTTTCTCGGTGACCTGGGGTTGATGGGCACTGCGGTTGTCCTGCGCGTGCCGATTGCCAATCTCTTTTGGATGGCGCTCGCCAACCCGCTGCAAGTCTTTAAGATGGCCGCGATCGTCAACATTCAATCAACTCTGGATGTTCTTGGCCCCGCGGGTGTCTATGCTGTCCAGCGTTTTGGCGACCAACTATGGCTGCTCTTTGCCGCTGTGCTGGCGCTGTGGGCGCTGCTTCCGGCGCTGCTGGCCGGGCTCCAGTTTAGCATCCGCAGCGAGTCATAGTGGTTATGTTCTTTGCAAAACTTTGTAAAGTCTTGCAAATCTTTGTATAAATAGTCACAAAAGAAGTACCCAAGCGTACTGAAGAGGCGCTCACTATGTACTACCATATCAAGTGGCTGTGGCTCCTTCTGGCTCTCCTGCTCGTACCAGGCTGCGCCCAGGGGATCGCCGAAATCAGCCCACCCGACATTCGCTATGGCGAAGATACCTGCGCCGAGTGCAATATGATCATCAGCGACCCGCGCTTTGCAGCAGCCTACGCCCACGAAATCAGCGCCGGTCGCTACGAGCAGTTGGCCTTTGATGACATTGGTGACATGCTGATCCATGCTGCCAAGCATCCTGAACATCAGGTCGCTGGCTGGTACGTTCACGACTACGAGAGCGAAGAGTGGCTTGATGCCACCAGCGCCCATTTCGTCGCCAGCGACGCGATAGTCACGCCGATGGGGCATGGACTCGCAGCCTTCGCCACGGCAGAAGATGCACAGGCGTTGGCCGCGGAGAACGGCGGAGAAGTCCTTACCTGGGAGATGCTGCAAGCGCGCGATCTGGACGCCTCCATGCATGCTGACAGTCACGGAGATAGCCACTAGGACAATACACACGACAGTAGCGCCAAATAAGCACGTTTGACGTTGCCCATTACATATTCACCCCATTACATATTCACAATGTATATGTATGTCTACATCACAATGTATCCACAATTCAACGAGTGAGGGGTATTTCATGGTACATCGTACACAGAGATTGTTCGCCGTCCTGATCCTCGTTCTCGTCGCACTGACGTTGAGCGCCTGTGGCGGCAAGTCCGAAGAGTCCGAGCCAGTCGCTGCGGCCCAATCTGAGGCTCCGGCAGCAACCGAGGCCCCTGCGGGCGACGCGGCCAACGGGAAAACGTTGTTCGCCACCAGTTGCGTTGCCTGTCATGGGCCAGCCGGTGAAGGCGTTCCCGGGTTGGGCAAAGATATGACCACAAGTGATTTTATCGCCGGTCTCACCGATGCCGAACTGGTGGAATTCATCAAGAAAGGCCGCGATCCTGGTGACCCGCTCAACACCACCGGCGTGCTGATGCCCCCCAAGGGTGGCAACCCAGCTCTCACCGATGCACAGTTGATGGACATCGTCGCCTTCATGCGGAGCATCCATAAATAGAAGAGCCACTGTCAAAAATCGTGGAGCGATCTGGCACCGGGGCAAATCAGCCTCGGTGCTTTGCTTTCTCCGGCAGACGCACAAAGACGCGAAGGAGAGCAGAAGATGATTCGCCCAGAGACGCTGAGGCCCAGAGAAAAGACCTCTGAAACCTCCGCATCTCAGCGTCTCTGGGCGAGAATTCTCTCTGTTTCTCTCGACAAAAACTTTGCCCCAACGCGAGATACATCTCTATCTAGGGAGTGCATCCCAAGTTTTAGAAAATGGGTATGGCCTGTCACCTCGGAGGGGTCTCTCTGCCATCGCTAACTGGGTGAGATGCCTATCCTTACAGGGGGGACCGGCATGACAGACCGCTTGCCCTTGTATGGCAAAATTCACCAAATTCCTGGGATAGCCCCCTATCTAGGTGACTGCTTGATAAGCGACTCGCAATCTCGTATACTGTGCTTGGCTGTCGGGATATATGTCAAAGTACAAATTCACAAGTTCGTAGGATATGGCCCCGTGCCATACCGCTCTGGACAGGTGTGAGACTACAGAGAGGGTGGGTACGGAGGCACGGCCCCTACCCTAACAACTTGCGGACTCGTACTTAGAGGAAAATTCGGAGGTTCCATGTCTAAGCTCTCGCAATATCGCAGTGACCCCAATGTACGTATCGTCACCGGCGTATGCCCGCACGACTGCCCCGATTCGTGCAGTTGGCAAGTAGCGGTTGACCCTGCCAGCGGGCGCGCGCTCGACCTCTGGGGCCATCCCGACCACCCCATGACCCAGGGCGCGCTCTGCACCAAAGTAGACCGCTACTTGGAGCGCACCTATCACCCTGGACGGTTGACTACACCTCTCAAGCGTGTGGGGCCAAAGGGCAGCGGGCAATTCATCCCCGTGACCTGGGATGAAGCGATTGGCGAGATTGCCGCCCGTCTCAAGCAGATTATCGCTACGCATGGCCCCGAATCGGTACTGCCCTATTCCTATGCCGGAACAATGGGCTTGCTTCAATACAATGCCGTTTCGCAACGCTTCTTCAACGTCATGGGCGCAAGCAACTTGGAGCGCACCATCTGTTCTGAAGCGGGCTTTGAGGGCTTTCGCTATACCATCGGCGCAACCGAAGGCATGGAGCCGGATGCCTACGCCAAATCCAAGCTAATTTTAATCTGGGGCAGCAACACCCTCACCAGCAACATCCATCTTTGGAACTTTATCCAAGAGGCGCGCAAGGCAGGGGGTAAGGTGATTGTCATCGACCCGGCGCGCACCCGCACCGCGCGCGCCGCCGATGAATGGATTCCTATCCACCCCGGCAGCGATGGCGCGCTTGCCCTTGCCATGATGCATGTCATCATTGGCGAGGGGCTGCACGATGCCGACTATGTGGCGCGCTATACGCTTGGCTTTGAAGCATTGGCCGCGCGCGTGGCGGATTGGACGCCCGAACGCGCCGCAGCCATCACGGGCGTTCCCGCGCCGCGCATCCGTGACCTCGCCCGCGCCTATGCGACCAGCCAGCCCGCGGCCATCCGCATCAACTATGGCCTCCAGCGGCACGCAGGCGGTGGCATGGCAGTACGCACCGTTGCCTGTTTGCCCGCCTTGATCGGGGCATGGCGGCATGAAGGGGGCGGTATCCAATTGAGTGCCAGCGGCGTCTTTCGCCACCTGGACACGCGCTCGCTCTACCGGCACGACCTTTTGGGCGATCGCAAACCGCGCAGCATCAACATGAATCGTCTGGGCGATGCACTCAGCCTCGACCCCGCCGACATTGCCCGCGCCCACTATCACCCGCGCCCGGTGGATACCCTGCCCATGCCCGAAGCAGCAGGGCCACTCGTCAAGGCGCTGATCGTCTATAACTCAAATCCCGCCGCCGTTGCGCCCAACCAAAGCGCTGTACATCGGGGTCTCCAGCGCGAGGATTTATTTACAGTGGTCCTGGATCATTTTCAGACCGACACCGCCGACTATGCCGATTACCTGCTCCCTGCCACCACCCAAATGGAGCATTGGGACATTCTCAAGCCCTACGGTCATTTGCACTTGGCGCTCAACCAACCGGCGATTGCGCCCGTTGGCGAGAGCTTGCCCAACAGCGAAATCTTCCGCCGCTTGGCAGCCGCAATGGGCTATGATGACCCCGGCTTCCGCCAGAGCGACGAGGAAATCCTGCGCGAGTTGGTGGAGAGCCAGCGCCACCCGCGCTTCGAGGGCATCACCTGGCAAGCGTTGTGCGAACGCGGCTTTGTCCGCCTCAACGTCCCGACACCCTATCTGCCCTTTGCCCAGGGCAACTTCCCTACGCCCAGCGGCAAGTGTGAATTCTACAGTGAGCGCATGGCTGCCGATGGCTATGACCCTGTGCCCACCTATCACCCGCCCGCCTGGCAGCAAGGAGCTGCGCCCGAAGCCGGACTGATCTGCATCTCGCCGCCGGCCCACTCCTTCCTCAACAGCACCTTTGCCAACGTGGAGCGTTTCCAGCGTCGCGAGCAAACACCATTGCTCAAGATCCACCCGGACGATGCCGCCGCGCGCAACATCCACGACGGCATGAGCGTTCAAGTCGTCAACGACCTGGGCAGCGTCACCCTGATCGCGCAAATTACCACCGACATCATCCCCGGCACCGTTCATGCACCTGGCGTCTGGTGGGCCAAGCACAGCGGCGATGGGCGCAATATCAACCAAATCACCTCCCAAGCAGAGGCAGACATGGGCGCCGGGGCATCATTTTATGACACGCGCGTGTGGGTGATGCCCGCTGCGCTGCTGCATGAAGTAGCAGAGAGGAAAGGTGAGGGATCAGATCTATCCCTCACAGTACCGGCAGCAGTTTAGGGGCCATCTCTGAGTTATTCACTGATGTTACTCAGCACTGCGACCAAAACCCGGCTCTTCCGGCAGAGGATAGCATCCATCCACTAGCTTTACCGGCGAGTTGGGCGGCAGCAGGCCGCTCTCCATATACAAGGCATTGGGCAGCGCCGCGAGAACATGCAAATGGACACCGCCCCCATGTGAGGCATAGGGCACATTAAAGGCATCAGCCATCAAGCCGATCTCAAAGCACTCGGTTACGCCACCGGCGCGGCGCAAGTCAGGCTGCACAATATCCACAGCCCGCCGTTCAAAGAGTTCGCGAAACTGCCGCTTGCCATAGTTGTTTTCACCTGACGCGATCGGGATCGAAAGCTGCAGCGCCAGCCGCGCCAGCCCGTCGGTATCATCGGCGCGCAACGGCTCCTCGAACCAGGTGCAGCCCATCTCTTGATAGACCAGGCCACGACGAACCGCCTCGTTCAAGGAAAAGACCTGGTTGGCATCCACCATAATCAGCCCCTTGTCGCCCACCGCAGAACGCACCGCTTCAATGCGCTGCTCATCTTCCTCGAGCGTGGGTGCGCCCACCTTCATCTTTACCCCGCGGAAGCCTTGTTCCATCGCCTGGTTGCAGATGCTCTTGAGTTCGTCCAGCGAATAGTTGAGCCACCCTACCATCGCATACGAGGGTACATTCTTGCCCTGCCCCCCCAACAGCCGCCAGACAGGGACTTCCAACGCCCTGCCCATGATATCCCACAGCGCGATGTCGATGCCCGCAATGCCAAAGAGCGCCAGCCCCACGGTCCCATGATAGTCGGTCAATTGCCACAACCGATCGCGAATACCGCGCACCATAAACGGGTCTTGACCGAGAATCTCCGGCCCCAACACCTCGTTGACCAGATAGGCCAGCGTATGTGGCGCTTTCTCGACACGCCCAAAATAGATCGAACCGACGCCGCACACACCTTCGTCGGTCTCCACCGAAATTTCACAGGTTCCACGTGTGTCCAGGCTTTGCAGGGCATCACGGATCGGCTTGTCGCGTCGTTGCGAAGACGCGACGGCATTGACACGAGTAATCTTCATATGGCTCCTCAGATTGATTCAGCTTGGTATTTTTGGAGAGGCTGCCCAGGGCTAAAGCCGCAGGGCTGCGGTACAACGCCCCCGGAACAGGGCTTAGTGGCCTGGTAAGTCCACTTTAGCGGGCGTCGTTTGCTAGACGGATGGTTTACCGTCCGGCGACTGATGCAGTACATGAGTACGTAACAAACAAAACGGACGCAAGGTTTCTGCTGTGCGTCAACGATATGGGAACGTTGCCAGAATACTACGGACAAAATTGGGTGTCAAACAGAGGGCAATCACAAGATGGTGGCAATCCGCTCTATCATTTAGGGTAAACACTCTTATGGTGAACACCCTCCCGGAAGCTTCTGAGCTTCCGGGAGGGTTGATGCCAGGAAGCTCTATGGGGTATCAATTTGTCCTAGCCGTCTATCTGATTGAAAATGGTGATATGATAAAAGCCACACGTTACGACGCTACAAGCAAAGGAATTACGACCTATGGAGAATCTTCCCGATCTAGTAGACGCACAAACTTCTGTGCAACCCACACAGCAAGTCAGCGGCATCGAAGCCTTTGCCGATGTCAAGCGGCTGATCGTCATTGCCGCCCATCCCGACGACTTGGAAGTTGTCTGCGGCGGCACAATTGCACTCTTGGCCGATCAAGGGGTGGAGATCATCTCGGTCAACTGCACATTGGGCGACATCGGCACGCAGGAGCGCGAGCTAGCGCGCCAAGCATTGGCAACGACGCGCCTGGCCGAAGCCGAGGCTGCCGCCGGGTTGTTGGGCATCAAGTCCGTCTATAACCTGGGCCACCACGATGGCGAACTGTTGCCCGATCTCGAACTACGCGCCCAGATTGCCCGCCTCTATCGCCTGACCCAAGCCGACACGCTGTTGACCTTTGATCCCTTTTGGACGGGGCAGGTTCATCCCGATCACCACGCCGCCGGTCAGGCCGCGATCGATGCCTATATGCCCTCCAAGATGCCTCTCTACCACCCCGAACAGCTCGCGGAGCCGGGAGCAGAGTTGGGGCGCATTGAGCGAGTCTTTCTTTTTTCCACCGACCGCGCCCCTGACATCTATGTAGACATCAGCGCCGTACAGTCGCGCAAATTCGCGGCGTGTGTGGCGCACAAGAGCCAATTTCTGCAAGGGGAAGAAGGGTTGGATTGGCTGCGGGCGATGGATACGGAGATAGGTGCAGCGATTGGTACAGCAGCGGGCGAAGCCTTTAAGACGCTCCGAGTTTGGTAGCCACCGGGCGGATCGCCGTTCGACGCAGCAAGCCCACGATGCCATCCGACTGGAAACGATAACGCATGCGCTGCGCGGGGTTCATGTGCCGCTCCAGCCGGTGGTAGATCGGCGCAAGCAAACGCTCCTCGCCTTGACTGCGACGGCGTAGCCCATCCGCGGCCAAATCTACAATCTTCGGCAAGAAGTCGGGCGCAGGTTGGGGTGCAGCCAGCCCCGTACGAATTACCTGGCGATGATAGGTACGCATGATCGACCAATAGGCCTCACCCAGCGCGGCTTGCACATAAGCGTCAATCTCGACGCTCGCCTCAATCAACCCTACGCCCAACGCCGCCGCGGCCATATGCTCATCCCACGGCTGTTGGCAGGCCGGGCGGATTTCGATGGTTCCATAGGCCACGCGCAGGCGCGCGCTGTTCCAAATATAATGTTCATGGAATAAAAAGGCGTCGAAATCCGGCCCATGCTCGGCGAGATAATCGGTGAAGCGTTGATGGCTGGGCACAACCACATTGTCTTCACGCAAGATCAAAAAGGTAGACTCGGAGACCGTCGCAATGTAATCTTCGATGCTGCGATAGGGGCGCACCGGCATGCCGTGGCGATGTTCGCTGGCGTGGATCGCGGCCATCTGTCCTTCGCGCCCAGAGCAATAGGGGCTGAGTTCGCCCTCATAGACGGGCGAATTGGCGCAGAGCGCAATGAGCACCGGAGCCATTAAATTGCCAAAGTTCAGCATATGCACCAGTTCGTGGCGACCGATGTCTATCTGAACTTGGTCGCTGGCCGTGACGGTGTACCAAAGCCACTCCTGCCCCATGGCGCGATAGAGGCTTTGATAGCGCTGCTTGGGCGACATCAAGGGCAGGGTAGCGGGCGTCACCGGCTGGATGCCGTAGCCCAAAAGCTGCCAGCCATGATCCAGCGCAGCCACCACCAGACGTGTAACCGCTTCCTCCATAATCGCCTCGACCTCAAGCAGGTCGTGGCAAGGGCGGGTGTTGACCTCAACCGTCCCCACGCCAACCTCCAGCGCATAGGAGTAATTCGTACCCTCCAACCCCACCACCAGACGCGAATCGGGGCCATCCGTCTTGGCCTTGAGATCACCGGCGGCCAAGAGCGTGTCCCATAACCGCCGCACATCCGCGGCGCGGCCCTGGCTGTCCACCACCGGGTACTCTGCCTCTCGCCCCACCACGCGCGGTTCGGTGACTTTAGTGGGGAAGCACTGCGTAAACTCGGCGGCTAGGCGCGCAATCGCATCCGCCACTTCAGGCGAGTGTGAATCCGCCGCGCTGGCATGCCGGTCAGAGTGTTGGGGATCCCAGTTCATGGGCATATTCCTGACGGTTGGGGGCGCATCTTAGCGCAGCCGCCGCACAATGGCGGGAAGGTCGCGGAAGTTACGGCAAACGGCGTTCGCACGCGTCTTGGCGCTGCCGCGGTCGACAATGCCGGTAAAGAGGATGGCACGCATACCGATGGTCTGCGGCCCTTCAACATCATTGCTTTCCCGGTCGCCCACATGGACAATCTGCCACGGTGGCAGCCCCAGCCCCAGCGACGCCTGCCGAAAGACCTGGATAGAGGGTTTCGCCGCATGCACTTCGTCAGAAAAGACAAAATAACTGAAATAGTGCAACAGCCCTTGATGGGTGAGCAGATAGCGCAATCCCCGGCCCTGCGTGTGGATCGTGTCGGAGACAATGCCCAGCTTGTAATCCGCAGCCAGGAGTGCCAGCGTATTGTGAACCCCTTCGGCAAGATCCGGCTGGATACGAATCTCCATCGTCTCGATCTCTCGCACAGTCTCATCCACCTCGCGCACCAGGCGCGCATACTCGCCTGGCCCTGGCTTTAACCCCAAGTAGCTGTAGGCATCATAAAGGCGCGCAGGCACACCGGGAGTCTGATGATTCTCATGCCAATCATGGCGGAACTGCCGGGCAGATTGGCGGTAGGCGTCGGCGGCTTGTGCATAGGAAATATGGGGATAACGGGCAACGATCTTCTCGGCAAAGAGATGGACGCGCGCCTCGGCCTTAGTGGGCAGCCCCAACGCCGCCCGCTTTGGCTCGTCGGAGTCGTCAACAGCAATCGTGTCCCAAAAATCAAAGGTTATCGCGCTGATCATAGCAGCAAATATAGCACAGCCCCCGCGCCGCGCTCAAGATGGCGCGCCCCACGCAACCATTTGGCGCATCCCTGCACAGCTACTACAATAGCGCAATGAACGAGAGCCCAGCACCCTACCTCACACAAAATGACCTCCAACGCTATCTCGACCAGCAGGGCATCCGCGCGCGGCTGATTGCCGATGTGGGCCACACGCCCACCGTTCCCGCAGCCGCAGAAGTGTTGGGTGTCGAGCCGGATCAGATCGTCAAGACGCTGCTCTTTGTGCTGCAACCCAGCGAAGCGGCGGGCGATGTGCCACCGGCGGTAGTCGTCATCGGCAACGGCGAAAATCGCATCAGCAAAAAGGCGTTGGGCGCGCATTTTGGCCTTAACCCCAAGCGCGTCAAACTCGCACCCGCGGCGACCGTCATCGAACTGTTGGGCTATCCAGCCGGGGGCGTGCCCCCCTTCGGTCATCGCACCACGCTGCCCGTCATCGTCGAACAAAGCGTGGTCACCCTGCGCGAGCGCTATGATGACCGCATCTTTGGCGGCGGTGGCGACGACCGCACCATGCTCGAACTCACTGTCAGCGACCTACTCCGCATCCACCAACCCACAGTGCTGGCGCTGGCGGAAAGCTGAGAAGATCACCCTCCATATACCACCCTCCTGGGAGCCCGTTGGGCGCAGGAGGGTTTCGGCGGCACATACTTACCAATACAACAAAAACCGGCGAGGGAAAGCTCGCCGGTGGGTATTACTGTTCAGTTGTAGGGTTGCTTTGTTATTTCGCCAGGCGCACCGGGCGATAGAGCGTCTCATCGCCATTCTCGGCGGGCTGCTCCAGCGTTTGGATGGGGCGCACTTGCGGGCTGGGCATGCGGCGGGGTGTGGCGACCTGCTGACCGGCCCCACAGTAGACACAGATCTCCCATTCATTGCGGACCAAATTGCCACAGCTTGGGCAGCTATGTTGCAGTTGCGCGTGACAATTGGGGCAGTAGACCCAATTCTCTTTAGCGGGGACGCCACAGCTTGGACAAGCCAGCGTCTCCTCAATTTCACGCAGCAGCGCCTCTTCCTCCAGCGCCCGATCATATACCTCGGCGAGCGTCTCTTTGGGGCGAATCATCAGATAAAGTACCCAACCCACAATCGGGAAGATCAACACCAGCACACAGGCCAGCACAATCGCCAGCCAATCGCGGCTGCGCGAGCGAATATCGTTAAACGTCCAAATACCCATGGCGATCCAAAAGGCAAAAAGAAACGCCCCAAAGACGGCCACAATGACGCCGACAACGGTAGCGATGCTGTTGATTAATTCAGGTGACATGTAGTGGCTCCATCAGACCGGGACGGTACGCGGCTGGCGATCAATACCGCCCAGACAACCGCAACCCATCGCACGTCGGCAGATTATTCTTTGCACACAAATCAGCGCGATAATAGCACAAGCTAGGGTGGAGATACAAACCTGGCCTAGCCCCCATCGCAACCGCACAGGAGCAGAGAGACCCCTACGGGGTGACAAGTTCATTTGACAAGGTCAGAACATAATGCTATAGTCCGGCTCCAAAGCCTACCGGATTACCCCTCCACGAGTCCGGTGTTTGACACAACATTGGCACCAACGGCATCTCAGCCCGTTCGCTGTTTTCCCACCGGTGCAGTGTTGGAGCAACTAAATCGGAGCCATTATTTTGGGTTTACGCGCACGCTCTAATGCGCCCATGTTCAGCTATCCCACCTTATCTTTATCAGTGAATGGGATGGCTTATTACTGCTTTGCCAAACACAATTCAATCATGTTGGATGAAGGTCAATCCGGGTTCATTTGCCGGATTGCTCACCCTAATTACTAAAATTCTGCCCAGAACATGCAAAGAGAAGTTGAGTAATGAGAGGATTCACCGTATGAACCGAACATTCCATAAACTTGCACTGCTGCTGCCGGTCGTCTTGATCATGGCAGCCTGTACGACACCACCTGCCGCCCCAGCCGCCGCCCCAGCAGCACCGGCAGCAGAAGCCCCGGCGGCAGCGGCTCCCGCAGACGCGGCGGCTGCACCAGCCGCGCCCGCTGCCCAGACAGGTAACCGTCTCCAGATCGTTCAGGATCGCGGCAATATCATCTGTGGCGTCAACGACCAACTCCCCGGGTTCGGCTATCTCGAAAGCGATGGCTCCTATGCAGGCTTTGACGTTGACTTCTGCAAGGCCGTAGCCGCAGCCGTCTTTGGGGATGCCGAGGCTGTTGAATATCGCAGCGCCTCCGCCCAGGAACGTTTTACCCTGGTCAGCACAGGCGAGGTCGATGTTCTTTTCCGCAACTCCACCTGGTCGCTCACCCGCGACAGTGCCGAAGTGGGAATGGAATTCATGCCCGTTAACTTCTATGACGGGCAGGGGATGATGGTGCGTGCCGACAGCGGCATTGAAAGCCTGGAGGACATGGAAGGCGCAACGGTCTGTGTCCAAAGCGGCACCACCACCGAACTGAACCTTGCAGACAACTTCCGCGCGCTCGGCATCGAATTCACGCCCGTTGTCTTTGAGGACAACGACGCAACTGCCGGGGCCTATGACGAAGGCCGTTGCGATGGCTTCACCACAGACAAGTCGGGCCTGGTTTCCAGCCGTACCAAGTTGCAGAATCCCGCCGATCATGTGATCCTCGATGTCACCATGTCGAAGGAGCCGCTGGCAGGTGCCGTGGCCCAGGGAGATGCACAGTGGGCTGATGCGGTACGTTGGACCATCTACGGGCTGATTTCTGCGGAAGAACTGGGTGTCACCAGCGAGAATCTCGATGAGATGCTCACCAGCGAAGATCCCAACATTCGCCGCCTGTTAGGCGTGGAAGGTGACTTGGGCGCGAAGCTTGGGCTGCCCAATGACTTCGTGGTCTCGGTCATTCGCGACGTGGGCAACTATGGCGAGATCTATGACCGCAATTTGGGGCCAGATACACCATTCTCCCTTCCCCGCGGGCTGAATGCCCTCTACACCAATGGCGGCATCCAATATGCCATGCCATTGCGCTAAGTTAGACCACCGTTCCTGACCGAAAGCAGTGCGCCACCGATTGTGTGGCGCACTGCTTTCATCAACGCCAAACAGCACACCGAAATTACTCATGGCGAGCGCAACTCGACCCAACCCAGATACCCATACACCCTTCTGGCGCAATGAAAAGATCCTGGCACTCCTCGTCCAAATCATCTTTGTCTTGGTCGTCGTTGTTGTCTTTTGGTTTCTAATCAGCAATATGCAAGCCCGGCTGTTGGCGACTAAAGGTACTACCGGCTTACGCTTTAACTTTCTCAGCACTGCCGCAGGCTTTCAAATCGGCGAAGGGCTTGCATTTACACCCCAGGAAAGCTATGGCCGCGCCTTTGTCGTCGGCATGTTCAACACCCTCAAAGTTGCCCTCATCGGCATCCTCTTGGCAACTGCGCTGGGCCTTCTGGCAGGCATTGCCCGCCTCTCCAGCAATTGGCTGGTGAGCCGCCTGGCGGGCCTTTATATTGAAATCATCCGCAGCACACCGCTGTTGGTTCAACTATTCTTCTGGTACTTTGGCGTTATTCTGGCGCTGCCCGACATTGACACACCCCAAGAGATACCCGGCCTTGCGGTTCTCACCAACCGCGGTATCTTTCTCTCTGCGCTGCATCTCAGCGCCACAGGCGCGCCGTGGCTGTGGTGGCTCGTCGGGGGGCTTGTTGCCGCCATCGTCGCTGGGCTAATTCGCCGCGCGCAACTGCGCCGCGATGGGCGTGTGGGCAGCGGCGCGGGCGTTGGCTTCCTGCTCTTTGTGCTGGTTGCCGCCACCGGCTATCTCATCACCACCTTCACGGCGACCCTGCCCAACAACACAGCCTATGAACTCAACCGCGGCGATCGCGGCGTTTTATTTTTAGATGCCAACGGTGACGGCATTTTTAATAAAGGCCAAGAGCAGCCGCTTCAACATGTCAAGGTGACCTTGCTTGATGCCGGCGGCAGCGCGCTTGGCACAGCACGCACCAGCAGCGAGGGAGCCTATCGCTTCTATGATCTGCCCGAAGGCAGCGAAGGCGCAACGCTGCAATGGGAGGTGCCTTCGCTGGTGGTCATTGACCGGCCTGTACGCCAGGGCTTCAACTTTGCCGGTGGATCGAGCATGACCCCCGAATTTGCAGGGTTGCTCCTGGGGTTGGTCATCTACACAGGAGCATTTATCGCCGAAATCGTGCGCGCCGGCATCAACGCCGTCCCCAAAGGGCAGTGGGAGGCCAGTCGTGCCCTGGGGCTTTCGCGCCCGACCATTCTGCGCCTGGTGGTGCTGCCGCAAGCCCTACGCGTGATCATCCCGCCCCTCACCAACCAGTATCTCAACCTGACCAAGAACTCTAGTCTTGCCGTTGCCATTGGCTATCCCGACCTCTTTAACGTCGCCATCACCATCCTCAACCAAACCGGCGCGGAAGTGCAGATGTTCCTGATGATCATGGCGGGCTATCTCTCGTTCAGCCTGATCACATCGCTCTTTATGAACTGGTACAACAAGCGCATTGCTTTTGTAGAACGATAAGCAAACACGACAACCAGACACTATGACCACACAGATTGAGCAAACCCGATGGACACCCCCCGCCAAGCCCCCTGTCGTCGAGCGCGGTGTAATCGGCTGGCTGCATCACAATCTCTTTAGCAGCATCGGCAACAGCGTCCTCACCATCATCACTCTGATTGTGCTCTATTTTGGGCTGACAGCACTGCTCCGCTGGATACTCAACGCCTATTGGCTGCCCATCTGGGAAAATCGCAAGCTCTTTGCCGTTGGCCCCTATCCTACGCTTGAACTGCAACAGCCTTTGATCGTGCTGCTTGGCCTCTGCCTGCTCTTTGGCCTCAGCGCAGGGCGCTGGGGCAGCATGTTGCGCGACATCGCCATTGGTTTGGCCGCGCTCTTGGGCCTTCTGGCCCTCATCCCCATCGGCATGAACACACAACTGATGCTGGCAGGGGGATTGGGCCTCCTGATCCTGGGCTATGTGCTTGGGCTTCAGGGGGTGATCTCCAACCGCCTGCTCATTATTTTGTGGTTTCTCAGCCTTCCCGTTACATTTATCATTCTGGCTGGTGGCATCAGCCTGCCGTTGATCGGGGCCTGGAACTTTGCAACTCCTGTGCCAACCAATCTGTGGGGCGGCTTGATGCTTACGCTGCTGTTGGCGGTCGTGGGGATTGCCGTTAGCTTTCCGCTGGGCGTCCTCTTGGCCCTGGGGCGGCGCAGCACGCTGCCTGTGGTGCGTGGCTTTTGCGTTGGCTATATCGAACTGATTCGCGGCTCACCGCTTATCGCGCTGCTCTTTATGGGCATTGTGCTGCTGCCGCTCTTTCTGCCACCGACTTGGGCCACGCCGCCACCGCTGATCCGCGTGATGGTGGCGATCACGCTCTTCAGCGCCGCGTATATGGCCGAGACGGTGCGCGGGGGCCTGCAATCGATTGCCAGTGGGCAATATGAAGCGGCTGACGCCCTAGGCTTTAGCCTTGTAGACAAGCTGCGGCTGATCATCTTGCCGCAAGCATTGACCAAAGTGATCCCGGCGTTGGTAGGCCAGTTTATCTCGCTCTTTAAGGATACAGCCCTGGTGGCGCTGGTTGGCCTGCTCGACATATTGGGCGTCGCCCGATCGGTTGTCCAGCAGCCCGCTTGGCTGGGTGTGCCTGGAGGCATTACCAAAGAGGTCTATCTCTTTACAGCATTGCTCTATTTTCTCTTTGCATACGGAATGAGTTTTGCCAGCCGCCGTCTTGAAGCCCATCTGAGTACGGGGCAGCGCTAGGCAGAGCTGGGTTAGCATCAGGAAGAACAAGGATTATTTGTATATGGTGGCAAAGGAAAGTCTCATTGTGCCGGGTCAGCCGGAGACAAATGGCGTCAGCGATATGAGCGATATTATCATCATGCGCGATGTCAACAAGTGGTACGGCAACTTCCAGGCATTGCGTAATATCAATCTCACGGTCAAGCGTCAGGAAGTGGTGGTCATCATCGGCCCCTCCGGCTCCGGCAAATCCACACTGATCCGCACGATTAACCGGCTGGAAGAACATCAAAGCGGTGATATTATTGTGGATGGAATCCCCCTGACCCACAATGTACGCAACATCGACAAGGTGCGGATGGAGACCGGCATGGTCTTCCAACAGTTCAACCTCTTTCCACACCTCACGGTGCTAAAGAACATCACCCTCGCCCAAATCCATGTCCGCAAGCGGCGCAAACAGGAAGCTGACCTCATGGCAATGGAGCTATTGGAGCGCGTGGGTATTCCCGAACAGGCGAACAAATACCCGGCGCAGCTATCCGGCGGGCAGCAACAGCGTGTGGCAATTGCCCGCGCGCTGGCGATGGAACCGAAGATTATGCTCTTCGACGAACCGACCTCGGCCCTCGACCCGGAGATGATCCGCGAGGTACTCGATGTCATGCGCGAGCTGGCACGCACAGGCATGACCATGCTCGTCGTCACGCATGAAATGGGCTTTGCGCGCGAAGTTGCCAACCGCATCGTCTTTATGGACAGCGGCGAGATCGTCGAGATCAACACCCCCGCCAACTTCTTCACCAACCCCCAACACGACCGCACCAAAGAGTTCTTGCAAAAGATTCTCTAGCTTCCCCCCATCGTATATCAATTGTAAAGAAAACCCTCCCGAAGCTTCTGAGCTTCGGGAGGGTGATTTGTCAAGTAATTTGGAGACATGCAGCGCGTCATTCCGACGCAGGAGGAATCCCCCTCGCAACTCTCCGCCACGCGATTACCAGCGTCACACAAATATCAGCCGGTCCACCATCATCGCCACAAAGAGCAAGAACAGATAGAGCAGCGAAAAGCCATACAAGGCCCAACGATTCGCCGTGGTGTCATTGTGCATCATGCGCAGGACATAGTAGATAAAGACCAGGCCCAGCAGAGCCGCCATGATCAGATAGGCCATGCCCATCATCTGGAAGGGGGTCAGCAGAAGCGAAATCCCGACCATGATCAGCGTGTAGATCAGAATCTGGCGCTTTGTCTCCTCATCACCCGAAACCACCGGCAGCATCGGCACGCCAGCATTTGCATAGTCCTTGCGGCGAATCAGCGCCAGCGCCCAAAAATGTGGCGGTGTCCAATAGAAGATGATGGCAAAGAGCAAGAGTGATGACCAGGTGAGCGAACCTGTCACGGCTGCCCAACCGACCAGCGGCGGAATCGCCCCCGCGCCGCCACCGATCACGATATTGTGTACCGAATGGCGCTTGAGTACCATCGTATAGATAACGGCATAATAGATATAACCCGCCAGCGCAACCCACGCGGTCAGCGGATTGACAAAGATCGCCAGGATGGCAAAGGCAGCTACCCCCAAGGCGATGCCAAGCGCCAGCGCATGCCACGCAGGAATGCGACCACTGGGGAGAGGGCGGCGGCTGGTTCGCCCCATCTTGACATCAATGTCCCGGTCAAAGTAGCAGTTGATGGCCTGCGCCCCTGCGGGCATCAGCCAGCCGCCGAGCATTGTCCAGAAGATCAGGCTGAGGCTTGGCAGACCGGCGGGCGTGATGAACATGCCGACGAAGGTTGTAAAGATCAACAGCGAAATGACGCCTGGTTTGGTCAGGCTCAGATAATCCTTAAAGAGCGAGGGCTGCGACGCAACCACTGTCTGTGTAGCCGCGTCCAGGGTGACGGTTCGCTTCAAGGGTGGCACGCGCACGACCAGCGTAGCCAACACCACCACCGCCGACCAGGTGAACGCGCCCAGCGTGAAATGGGCCAGGCGCGCAGTGGTTAACGCCATCCCTTCACCCTGCCCCGCTGCAAGCACCAGCAGCATCCCGGCGATATTTTGAACCACAATCAAGCCAACCGCCCAGAACCCCACCTGTCGAAAACTTTGTTCGCTGTGGGTACGCATGGCCCAGATGGCGAGGACAAGAATGAGCAGGGTCGCCGTCGCCGCAATGCCCCGATGCAGGAGTGTAATACCGGCGTCGCTTTCAAAGGGCGCACAGAGCGGCAAAGTTGTGCAAGACCACAGCCCGCCAATCGTGGTCACGACTGTGCCAAAAATCAGCGTCAGATAGACAGCGATGACCCCGCCAAACGCCAGCGTCCGCTCGCGCCGCCAGAGAGATTGTACCCGCACACTCAGCCGCTGCGGAGCGGGCGCAAGACGCGCCGCGGTGAACCAACTGACCGCGCCCCCCAACACCAGCAGGGCAATGCTGTTGAGGACGCCCCCCAGATCGGTTGCCCAAACAACGCCCGCCAGGCTCAGCAGATAGGCCAGCGCGGCGAGCGACATGATCGATACCCGCCACAAGGGACGTGCATTGGCGGGGAGATGTTCCTGTTGCATACATATCTTCCTTATAGGTAACGCCCTGAAAAGACGCACACGCTTGTAGCGGAAACCTGGTGGTCTGTGCGCATTTTAAGGGATTAATGCATTTGTTTTCTGTTAGATTAACTCAAGTTGCTACCTAAAGCGAACTAGAGCGTATTGGGGACTTCCTCTTCGACTTCCCCATTTCCGCCGCTCTGTTCATCGCCGCTTCCGTTTTCATCCGCTGGCGCGTCGGGCAGAGGCGTTGGCTCTGGTGAGAGTTCCTCTCCCACCCACTCGTCGAACAACATCTCCAACTCCGGCAGTTGCAGCGACTGTAGCGCCTCGCGCCATGTCTCTGTATCCACGATTTGATAGCGATGGTCCGCTAAATAGTCACGTAAGAAACGCTGGAAGCGCCGATCCCCCAAGATATCGCGCAAGCGGCTGTAAAAGAGTGCGCCCTTGCCATAGATGATTGTCTCATACTGCTGCCCGGTGCCAAAGCTCTCCACCGAGCGGTTGAGCGGTTCATCCTCGGAGGACGAAAGCAGCAAGTCAAGCGGCGTCTGCCAGCGCTGCCGTTCCAAAATCGAGGCAGAACGGGGACCATGCAGCCGTTCATAATAGATCTTCAACGAATATTCGGCCAATGCTTCATCGAGCCAGGGCATATGTACCGGGTCGTTGTGGACAATCTGGTACCACCATTGGTGCGCCACCTCATGGGCCACCAAAAGCTCCATATTGTTGCGAAACCGTGTATAGAGTTCCACGCCCAACAAATTGACCTGGGGATATTCCATGCCGCGATAGGTCAGCGGGGCCACTGCCACGCTCATCTCGCGCGCGGGATAGCCGCCAAAATAGTCAGAGTAGATACGCAAGGAGCTAATCGCATAGCGCAGAGCATCCCGCCCTGCCGCCTCTTGCCCCGGCAGCCAATAGGTGGTGATGCGCGTGCCATAGGCTTCGGCACTGGCAGAGCTAAAAACGGGGCTCATGTGCATGACAAACTCGCGCACCGGGCCTGTGACCCAGACATAGCGCGTTTGTCCCTGGTCATCGGTTGTTGCTTCGACCAATGTGCCGGAGACCACGGGTACTTGCTCACTGGAGAGCGTGGCTGTCACAACAAAGAGCGACGCCACATTAAACGCCGCATCGCCCCGCACCGAGCCCACATCTTGCCACCAAGTGCCCGACCCCAGCGCAGGGTCAGGCTGGTAGACCGCCAGCGATGGATAAAAGAGGGGCAAGGTGGTCATCTGTTGGCTGCGCCCAAAGAGCGCATAGGCCCCTGGGCTGTCCGGCCATTGCGGAACGGTCAGCCGGTAGGAAAAGCGCACAGTCACCTGCTCATCGGGCTGGAGCGAGCGTGCCAAATCGACCCGCACAGCGCTGTTCTGTGCCTGATATGTGAAGTTGGTCGGCTGGTCATCGACTGACAGGCTCTGGATCACCATCTCGCCGCCATACTGGTGGAGCGCCGGATAGAGCCGGAAGATCAGATAGCGCCAGGGGTCGGGGCTGTAGTTGGTGACGACAATATCCGCCATCCCCGTCAGCAGTTCGCCCGTGGGGGTCAGCGTTACTGTCAGAAAGTAGCGCGGGGCCTTGTCCATTCCGTCAAAATCGCGCTGAAAATCGGCTTTGAGTGCGGGGCGATAGAGCGCGTACGGGTCGACAGTGGAACGTTCTCGATTGCCACAGGCGCTCAGAACCAAGAGCGCACCTACCATCGCCACCGCCACACCGGCCACAAGAGTTACAGTTCGTAATGACTTCACATTTCACCGAAATATGCTACACTGTTGCACAAGAAGGTAAGTTTTCCACTTCCCCCAAGATAGATGCCATGTTATCCTCAACTCAACATGAATCTTGGTCTGCTGCACTGGGCTTGGTGCGTCAAGCATGAAGTATTAGAGCAGTGCCATTATAGCATACGCAATCGCTAACGGAGAGTGAGCACCGAGGATGACGGCTTTGACAACCTACCTACTCTTGATCCGCCACGGCGAGAACGATTGGGTGGGGACCAACCGGCTGGCAGGACGCACAAACGGCGTCCATCTGAATGACAAAGGGCGCGAACAGAGCGCACGCCTGGCAGAACAATTAGCCAATCTACCCATCAGCGCCATCTATTCCAGTCCATTGGAGCGCTGCCTGCAAACCGCCGAACCTGTGGCCGCGGCGCTGGGCCTGGAAGTGCATCCAGAACCCGGCCTTTTGGAAGTGGACTATGGCGAGTGGCAAGGAGGTGACCTGAAAGAATTGGCGAAAACGGCAGAATGGAACTCCGTACAGCATTTTCCGAGCACATTCCGCTTTCCCGGTGGCGAAACCCTGCACCAAACGCAAAGTCGTGCAGTCTGGGCCATTGATCGCATTGTCGAGGCCCATCCCAATCAGCTTGTGGCGCTCTTTAGCCACGGCGATGTCATCCGCACAAGCGTGGCCCATTATATGGGGACACCTCTGGATCTCTTCCAGCGTATTGTCATCAATACGGCATCGATCAGCGCATTGGCGTTTCACAATGGGCGACCGATGGTGCTTTTTACCAACTATACAGCCGAGCTG
Source organism: Caldilineaceae bacterium (assembly GCA_020846635.1). Taxonomy (GTDB): domain Bacteria; phylum Chloroflexota; class Anaerolineae; order Caldilineales; family Caldilineaceae; genus QEUY01. Next base: position 161,354 of record JADLDO010000024.1, on the reverse strand, counting down.
CCAAAGTTTGAATGGAAACAGGAAGAGACCGCTGCCGAAAAAACCAGCGAGAGCGCTGACCAGCCGGCATAAGCCCCCGTCCTTGCCGTATAATTGCCGTGTAATTGTCATATAATTGCCAATTGAACAAGCTATATTGCTAGAAAAGATAGTGCATTAAACGCCGGTATGAGAGAAGAGAAGCCTATGGCTAAATTCACCTACGATCTAAACCCTGTCCAACACATTATTGCCGACGCCACGGGTGAACCGGGCAAGCGTACATTCTTTTTGCAAGCCCGCGCCGGCACCCAACTGATCTCACTCGTTTTAGAAAAACAGGAAGTTGCGAATCTTGCCATCAGCGTCTTGCAGATGCTAGAGGAGCTAGCCGAAAAAAATCCCGATCTGCCCCCCACTGCCGCCAAGAAAAAGGCCCTCTTTGCCGAGTCACCCGTGGAGCCCTTTTTTCGTGTCGGCCAATTGATGGTGGGGTATGATGAGGAAGAGGATAAAATTTGGATCATCGCCAAAGCGCTGATTGTCAACGAAAGCGGCTCCATCGTCGATCCCGATGACGACGACGTGCCCGCGGTGCGCTTTGTCGCCACGCGTGATCAAATGCGCGCGCTCAGTGATCACGCCCTGGAGATCATTTCCAAAGGCCGGCCCACCTGCCCGCTCTGTGGCCGCCCCATCGACCGCGAAGGGCACTTCTGTCCTCGTTCCGATGGCGAGGCGATGCCCATCATCTTCTAGCCATCCACATCTAGGTAGGGATTTCCTTTGGTGCGCAAAAGATTTGTCCGAACAGCCTTGTCAAAAGCAGAAATCGCCGCTCCCGACGACTCACCGATTCAAGTCACCGAAGCGCAGGTTGTGACTGTCTTAACTAATGGTGAAGTGGAAGAACAAGGGCTGCTGCCCTACAGCTCCAACCACAGCTTTTTGGTCACAGTCGCCCACGATGGCTTGACCCTGCCCGCGGTCTATAAGCCACGACGCGGCGAGAATCCGCTATGGGACTTCGAGTGGGGCACTCTCTGCCAGCGCGAGACCGCGGCCTATGTGGTCAGCCATACATTGGGTTGGAACTTGGTGCCACCGACCGTCTTGCGTGAAGGCACGCGCGGGGTGGGCAGTGTCCAGCTATTCATCCCCAACAACGACGGCGAACATTACTTTACCGTCCAGGAAGACGCGCGCTTTGTCACCTTTCTGCGCCAACTTGCGCTTTTTGATTTCATCGTCAACAACGCCGACCGCAAGAGCGGCCATTGTCTGCTGGGCGATGACCAGCGGCTGTGGGCCATCGACCACGGTATCTGTTTTCACACAGAATATAAGCTGCGGACAGTGATCTGGGAGTTCAGCGATTTGCCTATTGACGCCGCGTACTTGGACGACCTCAAACAACTCCACAAACTTTTACGCGACGAAGGTAGCCACCTGGCCCAAATGCTGTGCCAACTGCTCACACCCGCCGAACGTGCGGCCCTCATAGCCCGTACGCAGACCCTGTTGCAGAAGCGTACCTTTCCGGCCCCGCAATACCACCGCCGCAACTATCCGTGGCCTCCAATCTAATTAGAATTCCTCATAAGGAGGATGTGTGAAAGCTGTTGTCATGGCAGGCGGCGAAGGCTCACGACTTCGCCCACTGACCATAGGTCGCCCCAAACCCCTTGTCCCCGTCGTCAACAAATCGGTGATGGCGCACAGCCTCGATCTCCTCAAAAGCCACGGCATCACCGAGGTCGTTGTCACTGTACGCTATATGGCTGCCGCCATTCAAGATTTCTTTGAAGATGGCCGCAGCCTGGGGATGCAACTGACCTATGCAGTGGAGGAGATTCCGCTAGGCACTGCCGGCAGCGTCAAAAACGCTGCGCCCTACCTGGATGATACCTTCCTCGTCATCAGCGGCGACGCGCTCACCGACATCGACCTGACAGCCCTCATCCAAGCGCACAAAGATCATGGCGCAGAGGCCAGTATTGCCCTCTCACGCGTGCCCAACCCGCTGGAATTTGGCGTCATCATCACCGACGAGCAAGGCCGCATCCAACAGTTTCAAGAAAAACCCACTTGGGGCGAAGTCATCTCCGATACCGTCAACACGGGTATCTATGTGCTTGAGCCGGAGGTGCTAGACCTTATTCCGCCCGGTGTCAACTTTGATTTTGCCACCGAACTCTTTCCGCAAATGTTGACAATAGGCGCATCGCTCTACGGTCATGTGGCGAATGAATATTGGTGTGACGTGGGCAGCATTGACGAATACCGCCGCGCCAACGCCGACATGCTCAATGGCCTGGTCAAAGTCGCCGAGCCCTTTGGCAAGCACATTGGCGGCGGCATCTGGGTGGGCGATGATGTCGAAATCTCGCCCAGCGCCCAACTCTATGGCCCGATCTACCTGGGTACGGGGGTCAAAATCAAGGGCAACGTCACCATCAATGGCCCTACGGTCATCCGTGATTACACCATTGTTGACGCCTACTCCCGCATCGAGCGCAGCATCCTCTGGCGCAACAACTATATAGGCGAAAATTGCGAGTTGCGCGGCACGATCATCACTCGCCAATGCAGTGTCAAATCCAAAGCCGTGGTCTTTGAGGATTCGGTGATCAGCGACCAATGCGTGCTAGGCGAAGGCTGCATCATCCACGCCGGGGTCAAGCTCTGGCCGCGCAAAGAGATTGAGGCGGGGGCCATCGTCAAGGATAGTATCATTTGGGGCAACCAGGGTCGCCGCGCGCTTTTTGGTCGTTTCGGCGTAACCGGCGTGGTCAATGTTGACCTGACGCCCGAATTTGCGGCCAAGCTCGGAACTGCCCTGGGGGCTACCCTGCCCAAAGGCTCCTACGTGGCGCTCAATCGCGATATGCACCGTTCCTCTCGCATGCTCAAGCGCGCGCTCATCAGCGGGATCCCCAGTTCAGGCATCAACGTTTGGGACTTGGACACCGTGGCGACGCCCGTTCTTCGCCATTTTGTGCGCGCACACAAAAACATCTCCGCAGGCATCCATGTCCGCCTCAGCCCGTTCGACCAACGCGTCGTTGATATTCGCATTGTGGACAAAAATGGCATGAACCAAAACAAGACCGCCGAGCGGGCTGTTGAGCGTGCTTTCTTTCGAGAAGATTTCCGGCGCGCTTTCTTGGATGAAATTGGAGTGATCGAATACGCCAATCAACCCGTTGAACACTATATCGAAAGGTTCCTTGCCAATATTGATGTGCAGGCCATCCGTGACGCGCATTTCCGCATTGTTGTGGATTATTCCCACGGGCTCGCCGGCGACACCTTTGCCCGCATCCTCAACAAGCTAGGGGTCGAGGTTGTGCCCCTCAATGCACGCATGGACGAGACAAAGCTCGCCATGCTCCAGTATGAATTCCGCGCCAACCTGGAACGCACAGCCAAAATCGTCAGTGTGCTGGACGCCGATTTGGGGCTGCAAATGGATGTTGCGGGCGAGAAGATCTTTATTGTAGACGAAAATGGAATCATCCTCGACGACATCACTGCCGCCGCGCTGCTCGTAGAATTGGCCCTGCAAGACCACCCTGGCTGCACAGTGCTTTTGCCGATTACGCTGCCCAACAGCCTGATGACCATTGCGGACTGGCGCAACAGTCACACCCTGCGTGTCAGCAACAATCTGCAAAGTATCATGGAAGCCGCCAATACACCGGATATCCTACTGGGTGTGGATGGCAACGGCAATTTTATCTTTCCTGCCTTTCACCCTGCGGTCGATGGTATGATGGCCGCGGCCAAGCTGCTCGAATATCTGGCCCACTACCGCGCCAATCCCAGCCATGCCCAAAGCCATATCAGCGAAATTGTTGCCTATCTGCCCAAGTTTCACTTGGCAGAGGCGCGCGCCTATTGTTCCACGGGCAGCAAAGGGGCAATCATGCGGATGCTCAACGAGCAATATGGGCCGCGCGATAGTGATTATGGCGAAGGCATCAAGGTCACGCTGTCAGATTGCGAGTGGGTACACATTACGCCCGACCCGGATCATCCCTATTTCAGCATCGTTGCCGAAGGCGCAGATGCCCAGCGTGCGAGCGATCTGGTCGAAGAATATCGCATCCATATCGAGCAACTCCTGCCCACGTCCGAAACCACAGCCTAGACAGTGATACCCTCCCTATGAGTGCTTCCCTTCCTGGTTCTATCCCTGGCTCTGCCGCTGGCTCTACTCCAGTTTCGATGACCCTTCATCTTGCCACCGCGGATGCTACCCATGCGCTGGGATCGCAACTGGGAAACACAGTTCAGCCAGGCCAAATCTTGGCGTTGAGCGGGGATCTCGGCGCGGGCAAGACGACATTGACGCAAGGGATCGCCGTTGGGCTAGGCATCACGGCGCGTGTGACCAGCCCGACCTTCACCTTGATCAACCAATATGAACCAGGGACGCGTCGGCTGCTGCTTGTTCATATCGACACCTACCGCCTGGGCGATAGCGCCACAACGCCCCTGGCAGAAGCCGCAGGGCTAGGGCTGGATGAAATCCTGACGGATGCCGCCTTGTCCGACGATCACACGGATGGCGCGGTGGTTGTGATCGAATGGGCCGAGCGCATTGCCGAACTGCTGCCACCCCACACCCTCTATATCACCCTCACCCCTGTACCATCCGATCCTGATGCACGTACGGCAACGCTTACGACCTCCAGCCCCGAAGTCGCCGCCCTCTTGCGCGAACTCGCCCCAAGCGAGTAGATTCGTTCATATGGCGCGGTAGCATCAAGTTGCAAAATCCTGCGGTGTATCCACGTCGCGCAGCCACGCCGCGGGCGCATCGACCGCTACAACCTGCTCGGCATGGGCACGCAGCAGCACGCGGCCACCCACATCACCTGTTACCCGGTGTAATTCAGGCCACAGGCTGCGGTCAAAGAGGGCAGGTGCGCCGCGCAGCTCACCTTCCACCCTGGGCGCAGCCAACATCGCGCCTTGCTGCCACGCCTCAACCAATTGCTGCAACAGAAGCGGCTCAAGGTAGGGCTGATCCACAGGCAGAAAAATCACAGCCTCGCAGGTGGCAGAGACCGCCCGAAGCCCTGTTTGCATACTCCCTGCCTGTCCCGCTTCCCACTCAGGATTGTGAACCAAGCGCAGCCGTCCCGTGGCCCTACGTTGCAACCCCGCGACGGCGAGAGCCACATCCTTGCCATAGGCCCCCGTCACCAGCACGATCTCCGTCGCCCCACTTGCCAGTGCCACACCCACCGCGCGGCGTACCATCAACTCCCCATCGACCTTCACAAGCTGTTTGGCCTGTCCCATACGGCTGCTGCGCCCCGCCGCCAAAACCACAACAGCCCATTGGCGCGCAATGGGCTGTGCGTGCTCATCTTCCATATTCCTCCATTTTCATCTATCCCTCCCACGATTATGTCTACTGTATCCTGCTTATTCCAACGCCTGCGCCAAGTCGGCGATCAGATCGTTGGGGTGCTCTAGGCCGACGGAGACGCGCAGCAGATTGGCGGGCGTCTTGCTCAATGGCCCTTCGACCGAGGCGCGATGCTCGATCAAGCTCTCTACCCCGCCCAGGCTGGTGGCGCGCGTAAAAAGCCGCACCCGCGCCGCCATCGCTATCGCCTCCTCCATCCCCCCCTCCACCTGAATGGAGAGCATCCCTCCATAGGAAAGCATCTGGCGTGCAGCAATCTCATGACCAGGATGGGTGGGCAGCCCTGGATAATGGACTGCGGCGATACGCGGATGATCTGCCAGATACTCGGCAACGCGCATCGCGCCTTCGCTGTGGCCGCGCATCCGGTAGGGCAGCGTGCGGATGCTGCGTAAGAGCAGCCAGCAGTCAAAGGGTGAAGGCACAGCGCCGCCAATCGTCTGATGGGTACGGATGCGCGCAAAATAATCATCCTCAGCACGCGCCACCACGGCTCCCCCTAAGAGGTCGCTGTGTCCCCCCAGATACTTCGTGGTCGAGTGCATCACCAAGTCTGCGCCCAGTTGCAGCGGGCGTTGGCCCAACGGCGAAGGCCACGTATTATCCACCGCGCAGATCGCGCCCGCAGCATGGGCCATCTCTGCTACAGCCTCGATATCGGTAATCTTCAGCAGCGGATTTGACGGAGTCTCGACCCAGATCAGGCGTGTATTGGACTGGAGCGCCGCCCGCACCTCATCCAACTGCGTCATATCCACCACGCTCACCTGGAGCCCCCAGCGTGCCAAAATGTCTAGCGCCAGCGTGCGCGTGCCGAAATAGACATCATCGGGAATGATCAGATGGTCGCCCGCGGCCAATGCCTGAAAGACGCTCAGCGTGGCTGCTTGACCAGAGCCAAAGGCCGCGGCCACCGCGCCCCCCTCCAATTGGGCTAGACAGGATTCAAGCGACCGGCGATTGGGGTTATCGCTGCGCGTATAGACAAATCCATCGGTATAGCCACCACCAGGCTGGCGTTCAAAGGTCGTGGAGAGGTGGATGGGAGGCATCACCGCGCCAGTGCCCAGATCGACCTCGCGCCCAGCATGAACCGCCACCGTTTCTAAATGCAGTGCCCCTGTTTTTTCTTCCCTCATCCTTTATCCCTCATCCTGGATACAGGTCACGTCGCACTAGGGTTCCTGGCGCGGAATTCCTGTAATGCGGATGCCGCTCCCCTTCACCTTGTGCCGGATGTTGATCCCAATCAGCAGCGCGGTCAGCCCTTCGACCACCGACGCATTTGCCAGCGGCCCCGCGTCGAGCGCAAAAAAGCCCGCCGCGCGCGCCAATTCGATGGCAACTTGCTTGGCTTCCTTATCATCGCCAGTGACCAACACATCACATTCAGGAACCCAACTCAAATCTTGCAGATGGCCCGCCGATATATTCTGAAAGGCAGCCACCACCTGCACCCCATCTCCCAATTGTGCCTGCGCTTCCTGGGCTGCCGAACCGCCCGGCGGACGCCAAGCTGTGCTGACCTTCGGTGGCTGCAACGGGACACCTACTGTGATAAAGACCTTACGCTGGCAGGCAACGGCAATCTGGTTGATCGTACTGACCTGCGCGCTATAGGGCACGCTCAAAACCACAATCTGTGCTGCCGCAGCCGCAGCCAAGTTGGCCTCCCCTCCCAATGCGGCGCTGCCCGCCGGCAGCAGCGCGCGCAATTCGGCAGCCGCACCGGCGGCCTTTTCTGCGCTGCGGCTCCCAATCACCACCGGATAGCCCGCGGCAGCCCAACGCAGGGCAAGCCCAGAACCTTCAGCGCCCGTCCCCCCAATCACGGCGAGCGTAGGTTTCCCTAACATTTCTGCTCCTTGTTATCTTGTAGCGCGATCATCTTGTGACGCGCTCATCTTGTGACATAGCCCAATAGCGTTCCCACGTCTGCGCGGCGAGCGTGCGGCTGCGTGCGCTGATTTCCGCCTCGTCCATTGTCAGCAGCATGCGCGCCTTCATCAAGACTTCTCCGTGGACGATGGTGCTATGGACATGCCCGCCACTGACCCCAAAGAGAATATGCCAGGGCAGGTTCGCCTCTGTCAGTGGCGTGGTTGGGAAATAGTCCAATAAAATCAGATCAGCATAGGCTCCTGGGGCCACAATGCCCACAGGTCGCTCAAAAAAGCAGCCGGCAAGTTTGCGGTTGTTGTAAACTGCCATCTGCACCACTTGGTCGGCGCCCAAATAGCGTGGATCATGGTGGCTCACCTTCTGCAACAGATCCGCCACCTTCATCTCGCTAAACATATCATTGCTAAAGCCATCATTGCCCAAGCAGACAGGAATTCCACCGCGCAGCATCGGCGTCACCTCTGCCACGCCCACCGCATTGTTCATATTCGAGCGCGGTTGGTGGGTGACAAAGGTTTGCGAATCGCGCAGGATCTCCATCTCCCAGGCGTCAATATGCACACAATGTGCCATGATACTCTGGGGGCCGGTGATGCCGTAGGCGTGAAGTCGTTCTACCACCCGCTGCTGTGACTTTGCCAGCGAATCAACCTCATCGACGGGATGTTCGGCGACGTGAATGTGAAAGCGTTCGCCCGCCGCCGCGCACTGTTCCAGTGTGCCGTCAGAGAGGGTCAGGCTGGCGTGCAGCCCAAAGGTTGCGGCTAGGCGCGCTGCGGCAGCATCCCCACGGGCGCGCTCTTGGGCCAGCCTGCGCTGGAAACGCACATTTTCGTCAATCCCTGCCTGGGCGGCTTCTGGGCCATCGCGATCCGTCACCTCATAGCAAAGCACCGCACGCAGCCCGCTACTTGTCACCGTCTCGGCAATGGCGTCGAGGCTGCCGGCAATCGCCCGCTGGCTGGCGTGGTGATCAATGAGCGTGGTCGTACCATTGCGAATGGCGTCCACCAGGCAGACCTCCGCCGATGTCTGCACACTCGCCAAATCCAGTGCCTTATCCAGCCGCCACCAGAGCTTTTCGAGAATTTCCGGGAAGTCCTTCGCCGCCGGACCAGGGATATAGAGACCCCGCGCAAACGCGCCGTAAAAGTGGGTGTGCGCGCAGATCTGCCCCGGCATCAACAGCAGCCCGCCCGCATCCCAACGTTCGGCATCATCGGGAAAGCGCGCCAGCAATTCTGCACTGGGGCCGACGGCATCAATGACCTCCCCATCGATATGGACAGCGCCGTCATTCAAAATCATTTGGGTCTCATCAAAGGTTACGACGGTCGCGTGATGGATCAGCATGGCGATTCTTGTCCTGGCCCCACTGCTTTTGGGAGAGTCTCTGATTCTCGTTTTGACTCTATTTGACTCTCGGTTTGACGCTGCCTGATTCTTTAGTAGAGTTAGTAGAATTGCGCTCAGTGAATTAAACTATTGTACCCTGGGCATTGGATTTTTCAAACGTATCTCGCAGCCCCACAACGACTCAACAAGGTCTGCTCAATCAAGCCAAAAGGATAGACTATGAACGTACTTGTCACCGGCGGGGCCGGGTTCATCGGTAGCCACGTAGCGGAGGCCCTGCTCAACGCCGGTCATCGCGTGGTGATTGTGGACAACCTTCACACCGGCAACCGCGCCAACATCCCAGCGGGTGCTACCTTCTATGACGCCGATATTGTTGACCAAGCGCGCCTAGCGGAGATCTTCGCCAAAGAGCAAATTGAGGCGATCAGCCACCAAGCTGCGCTGGCGAATGTGCGCGAAAGCATGACCGACCCGCTTGACTACGCCCGCGTCAATCTGCTTGGCTCGTTGGTCCTCCTTGAACTGGCGCGCAAGCACAATTTGCGTAAAATCGTCTTTGCCAGCACAGGCGGCGCGGTCTATGGCGAAGGAGCCTCACCCGATAATGATCGCTTGCCCTTCACTGAGCGCAGTTGGCCCCAGCCCAAAGACAACTATGGACCCAACAAGCTCAGCGTGGAATATCACCTTGATCTCTATCACAAAAATTATAATCTGCCCTATGTAGCCCTGCGCTACCCCAATGTCTATGGCCCGCGCCAGAACAGCAAAGGGGAAGCCGGGGTCATCGCCATCTTCACCGCGGCGATGTTGCAGGGCGAACCCACGCGCATTACCGGCGACGGCGAGCAGATCCGCGATTTCACCTACGTAGCCGACATTGCCCGCGCCAACCTCCTGGCACTGACCAGTGACCAGGTGGGCATCTTTAACGTGGGGACGGGGGTCCCTTCCTCCATCAACACGGTTCACGACTATCTCACCGAGATCACCCACTATGACCAGGAGCCTACCTATATCCCGCGCCCGGTGGGTGAGGTGCTTGCGACCTATCTGGACAGCAGCAAGGCCGACCGCGACCTCGGTTGGCAAGCGCGCGTATCATTGCAGGAGGGTTTGCGCCAAACCGTGGAGTGGTTTCGCAGCCAGCAGTAGCCTGCCATGAATTCCCTGGATCATGGCCGGAAAAAACACCAAAGCCAGCGCTTGCACATTGCGATCAATGGCTGGTTTGTGGGTCGTGCCACCGCAGGCAGTGGTCAATATATTCACCACCTGTTGACCCACCTGCCCCGCCTGCCACAGCCTGTACAGCTATCGCTCCTTGTCCCACCGCAAGCAGCCGAGGCGGCAAGCGCCTTTCCTGGCGTCACAGTCATCCCCCTCAAGCTACCTGCTCTGCCTGGCCCGCTGCGTAAGCTCTGGTGGGAGCAGGTCAGTATCCCCCGCGCCACAAAAAAGTTGGATGCCGATCTCTTATGGGTTCCCTACTGGGCCGCGCCTGCGTGGCAGCCCTGCCCCGTCGTGGTGACGATCCACGATCTCATTCCTGCCCTGCTGCCGGCCTATCGTGGCGGCATCCACCATCGTCTCTACACAACCCTTGTCAGTTGGACAGCACGCCGCGCCGCTGCCATCCTCACCGTCAGCCATGCCAGCGCGCGCGACATTACAGAGCATCTGGCAATCCCTGCGGAGCGCGTGCATGTGGTCTATCATGGGCCTAACCAGGAGGGTGACGCCCAACCCATGCCCGCGGAGAGGGCCGCAGTACGCGCCCGCTATCAGTTGCCCGACCGCTATTTCCTCTATTTGGGTGGTTTTGATACGCGCAAGAATGTGGAATCGACGCTGGCAGGCTATGCGCGCTACCTGGCGCTGGGAGGCGACCCGGAAATCAAGCTGATCCTAGCAGGACAACTGCCCAGCCAGGACAGCGCCTTTGCGCCGGACCCGCGCCGTCAGGCCGCCGCCCTCGGCATCAGCCATGCGGTCTATTACACTGGCTGGGTTGAGGATGACGACAAAGCTGCCATCTATGCCCAGGCGACAGCCTTTATCTTTCCCAGCCTCTACGAAGGCTTTGGAATGATGCTCCTGGAGGCAATGGCCGCGGGAACACCCGTGATCACCAGCGGCAGCTAGCCCCAAAAACAACCCACCGGCATTGCTTGCAAAGGCAACACCGGCGGAAAAGAACCTCTCCCTAACCCTCCCCAAACTGGGGAAGGAACAGTGATTTCGTAGATGACGATCCGGCTCCCTCCCCAAGTTGGGGAGGGATGGGGTGGGGTTTCTGCTCCCTACTCAGTACCCTCTTCAGTCTCGCCCTCTGTGGCCCCGCTGCTCAGATCCAAGATCGGGCAGACATCTACGGCCTCAAAGGATGGATTGGTATAGCCATAGTCAGCCAGCATCTCCCAGGCCGCGCTATCTTCCTCGGCAAAGAGCGTGACATCCTCACAGGCCGACGCCGCATCCCCACTGCTCTCGAAACTTTCCAGCCATCGTTGGCCGACCTCATCATAGACACTGCCAGGATACTCGGCGCTTAGGCTAGCGATCTGCGCTGCGGCTCCGGCGCTATCGCCGCTATAGCCCGCAATCAGGGCCAGACGGAACAGGCTAAAGCTGCGTAGCTCGGTCAGTTCTTCATTACGAACCCAGCACTTGATCAGCCCCTCATCTTCTGCCGCTTGCGTATAGAGGGCCGTCGCCGCCTCAAAGCCATTTTGCGGGGCCTCCAGGAAGGCTCGGTTGGCATCGAGTACGGTATGGTAGAGACACTCGGTTGCACTATAGGATTTCTCAAGCAAGCTATAGGGGCCGCCTTCCACGCTGGCCCAGACTTCTGTACGGCTGCGCTGTGGCCCGGCGCCTACGCTGCCATAGATGCCCCCTTCCAACTCAATCTCCTCGCCCATCCCCGCTTCGGATGTGTCGCTGAGATTGATCTCGGCATAGGCCATCGTAATCGTGCCGTCGGTCCAATCGGCCCATGTGGTGCCATCCCAACTGCGGACATTCACGGTATCAAAACAGGTACTCGCACCGCAGGTTGTATCCACCCAAACGACATCAGGCAATTCGTCCAGGTTGAGATCACCAACGGTCAACAAGCGCACTTCACCCGCTGCCCGCGCCCGGTAGCCGAGCGTATAGCCACCGTCACCATTTGCGCCGGCACTGTTGAAGATCACCAGATCGCCTTCGACAAAAATCAGTTCAGCGCTAGGATTCTGATAGACAACCACCAGTTCATCGCTGCCGTCACCTGTCAGATCGGCCATCTCTACCCCATCATCTACCAGGGCGTCACAGGCGGAGAGGAAGGCCACCACTGCCTCCGGCCCCGGATCAGCGCTGTTAATAAGGTCGGTCATCACCTCGGCGTAGTCCGCAAACCGTTCTGGACACTCAGGGAGATCAAATGCAGGTTCCATCGACAGGCCATCCGTCATCACGCCGGTCGTTGTAATACCGCTGCCCGCGGTCATCTCCTCGCCCGCGGTGATTTCCCCAGTCTCGGTGAGTGATGCACTCTCCGTCAATGGTGAAGTCTCTGTCATTGACTCGGTGCTGGTCACGACCTCAGTCTCGGTAGCGGTTTCGGTAGCAGTCTCCGTGGCGGTGACGGTTTCTGTTGCGGTGATCGTCTCCTGACTGCTCACTTCCGCTTCAGGGGTCACCGTCTCAGTGGCGCTCGCTTCTTCGGATTCCTCCGTCATCGTTGCCGTCACACTGGCCTCGATCTCAGCAGTCGCCGTTGCGGTTGCGGTAGGTGCGGGGCTGGTCGCGGTTGGTTGAATGCTGCTGCCCGCCGGTGGGATAATCAGTTCCTCGCCCCGATAGAGGATATTGCCCGTACGTACCGATGCAGGATTCGCCGCGCGCAGCAGCGATGTTGGGATGCCGTAGCGCTGGGCAATACCGCTCCATGATTCACCTGACTGTACCGTATGGATGCGCGGCGTGGGTGCGGGGCTGGGGCTGCTGACCACGGGGATCACCAACGTTTCGCCCACCAGCAGCCAGCCGGTATCGCGCACCGCCTCAGGATTCGCTGCCTGGAGTTCCTCGACCGAGACACCAGTGCGCGAGGCAACCGTGTCCCAGGAATCCCCCTCAAGGACGGTGTAGTCGTATCCAGTCTGGGCCTGCGCCCGCGCGCCGGTTGCCAGCCACAATCCAGCGCTCAAGATCATCGCCACCACGAGCGCAAGCTGCCATCCGTAGCTGCGGATCATCATCTTTTTTGCGAACTGTCGGTTCATCGTCCCTCCTCTTTGTCTGTAAAGGGTCTTTGGATAAAGGTTCCCCGACCATAATTTCGACCATAATTTCATGCGTTAGCATCGCACAAAATCGAACATCGCACAATCTTCTATTCTCTGTATACTGCCTGTGTGCTACTGCCTGTGTACTTCAAGGCTGCCTATTGGTAGGTCAGTTCACCAATTTCGCGTACAACCTGGATCCAGCTTTGGCCCGGCTTTAACTGGACAATGACCTCACCTGGCCCCAGGAAGCGCGGTGGGCCCTCTGGGTCTGCGCGCCAAGTGCCTTCATAGACTTGCCCATCGCGGAAGATACGGAAATCGCCAAAACCATAGAGTTTAATATCGACCCCTTTTGTGCCCAAACTATCTTCCACAATATCTGTCAACTCATGGACGGCTGCCTGGACAATGACATTCTTGGCAACGATAGGTTGGCCGTTCAGCGCCGGGTCAAACTGCTGGACACCTCCCTGGAAGCGAATATACCCACCCAGCCCAGGATCATAGCGCCATTCGACACCGTTCCCGCCCGGATAGCTAATCTGGATCGACGTAGCAGTGCCAACAGCATTAGCGGGAGGCTCTTGGCTGAATTGGAAGCCGGGGCGACTCCACTCCTTGGTCAGCCCTCGATCATCCTCCCAGCGGCGCACACCATCGGTGCTGGCCTGCATACGCGTCTGATAGGCGCTGCCAATGCTGAAAAAATAACGGCCATCCTGCGTGAGATCATCAATATCGGCATCCAAATAGGGAAAGCCGACCTCATTCTTGAGCAAGTAGCGCACTTCATCGCTGCCACCCGAACAAGCCAGGATGCCATCATACATATAGGTGATCCACACATTGGGCATACGCGCCGAGCGCACCGGCCCTACTCGCTCCGCCGACTGCCCCTGGTAGATGGCGGTAATACGGGTCAGCGTAAAGCCGTCGACAATGTATTCATAGACAACATCCGCCAATCCCAGTCCATAATGGGCAGAGCGACCGACCGAATCATTGTTGATACAGATCAGAACAGGACGCCTTTTTAAGTTTTCGGGATTATCGGCGGGCAATCCAGAGTAAGGGGCGATATTTCCAGGGAGAGGTGTGGGGGTATCCGTCGGAACAAGGGCGACGACTACTTCTGTGGGGGTAGGCGGCACCGGGGTTGCCGTGGGTTCAACAACTTCTTGGACTTCAACGGGGGTCTTGGTTGCGGTCGCCGTAGGAGCCGCGGCAGTGCTGCCACAGGCAGTCAGGGCAACCAAGACGAGCACAAACAACAGAAGCCGCATCGAGACAGAACGAACAAGTACACCATGCATAGTATAAAATGTGCCTTCGCTGATTGAGAAGCAACCGTGTCGGCGCGCGCAGCACGCCGCCAGGGTGATAGAGCAAATCGCGGCTAGTATACCACAATGCCCACCCTGTCACCTACCGAATTTTCGCGCTGTTGTTGCTCCGCACTGTTGCTGTTCCGTGGTGATAATCAGTAATAATACGTCACTTCGCCGCGGTTGGTTCCTCTTGCGATCCAACCAATCACGCGGCTATGGTACAATAGCCGGTATTGGGTCACGCATAGCCTATCCTTGTGTAACCCTCCCGGAAGCTGGGGAGCCCTCTGGGCCCGGGAGCCCATTGGGCGCGGGAGGGTTTAGCCCAAACGTTGCTGTAAAATTCCAGTGAGAATCGCAGCCGGAGAACAAACGAGATGATGCCAACTGAACTGGAAACGTTCACAGATACACTGCATCGCCGCCAGTTGACCACACCGGCGCTGCTGCTGCTGGCGGGCCATCGTCCCCTCGCCTTTATAACGGGCCAACTGCTCTATCTGCTTGCCCCCTTAGGCTTGCTGCTGGGTTGGGAAAGCGTCACCGATTGGGCCGCGCTGCTCAGCGCACCCGATGGCACACAGCGTTTGACCGCACGCCTAACGACCCTTCCCGCCGCTGCATTGATGCGGCCAAATGAGGCAAAATAAACGCGATGTATTGGAACCGATCTGCCGCCGATATTGCCGCGGCATGGCAAGCAGAAATTGAAAGCAAACTGGAGACAGGCGCAACCGCTGTACTCTTAGGCGGCACATCCTCCAACATGATCACCGGCGCAACCACCCTGTTGGCGCTTCAAAACAGCACAATCCAGCGCAACGATATTGCCACGCCCTTGCTGGTGGCGGGGGGCAGCAGCGCGCTCTGGCTGGGGTTGCTTTTGCCTCCGCAGCCCGCCGGCCATAGCTCATTCGCGCCGCCGCCCACCCTTATCTACGCCGGGGCAGACGAAGCCACTTATCTGGCGGTTGCCTGGCTGACGAGCAGCCTGACCACCGCGCCGGGTTCACAGCCGCACGCTGCGCCAGGAGCCCATACCGGCACAGCGCAAGAGATAGGGATACACTTTGCCCCCCGGCTGCAACCGGGAGCGCCCACCGCTTGGGAGATGCTGCCTTTTGTCGAAGTAGGTGAGCAACCGATCCCGCCATTGGCGATGACACCAGTCCCTTCAGACCCCACTGCCGATTGGACAACGTGGGGGGTCATAATCCTGGCCTTTTGTCTCATTCTTTCTGCGCTCTTAATCTAACTCAAGTGCCATGTCTGCTGCTCGCACCTTGCGCCCCAACTTCTTTGCCCTCCTGATCCTGGTCGGGGGACTCCTACTTTTGGGAATTGATCGCTTTGTCGAGATTCCCCCGCTGCGAACTGCCGCACTCCTTGTCTACGAGTGGGGAGTGCTGCTCAGCGCCTTTGCCCTGCTCCTGGGGGCAATCAATGTCGCATGGGTGCATGTGCGGCGCGTGGTGGCAGGCAGTACGGGCTGGCAGCAGAGTTTGCTGTTGGTGGTGGCGTTGGCGGTCGTGCTGGTTTCTGGACTCTTTAGCACAACGGGCGTTCGCAGCCCGCTGGTCGAGTTACTCTTCGACGCCATCATCGCCCCCGGTCAAGCCACACTCTTTGCGCTTTTGGCCTTTTTCATGGCCGCTGCCGCCTATCGCTATTTACGCATTGGTCGCCCAGGAGGGGTCTGGCTGTTGGCGGGTGTCTTGCTTGTCTTTGCTGTGCAAATGCCCGTTGCTAATGCCCTGCTGCCCAGAGCCTTTGCCAATTTGATTGGCTGGGTGGTCGATGTTCCCGCCATGTCAGCGTTGCGTGGCGCGCTCTTGGGCAGCAGCTTTGCCCTTGTCATCGTCGCCATTCGCTTCTTGCTGACCAGCCGGTAGGAATCATGTCGATTACGCGTTGTCCCCACTGTGGTACCGCCAACCGCGCCGGTTCCAATTTCTGTAACGGCTGTGGCACCGAACTGCGCGACTCATCGCCGCCCCCACAAGAGCCACCTGCTGGCGAGGAAACCGCGCCCGCCAGCACGCCACCTTCCTTCTCCGCAGCCACCCCACCTGAACGAGAGGAGCCCGAACAGCCACCGCCAGCGCCGCCCGTAAGCGACGCCTTTGCCGATCAACCGTGGCTGCGGCTCGAATTTGCCGGGGACGAAGAAAGCCTTGACGCTGACCTGGGCGCGGACCCCGACACAGACTTGGACGAGGAGGCCGCTTTGGGCGAGGGTGGGAGGCTGATCACAGCCATCCAGGGGTTGCTCACCCCCATTCGCATCGCCACCAACATCTCCGACAACGCGCCTCTGCCTCCTACACGGGTTGTGCCCACCGTGGACGAGTTAAGCAACGACCAACTGCGCCTGATTCGTGGGCTGATGTCAGAGCAGCCCGCGTTGGTCAACTACCAGGTACGCCCGGCACTGCGCCCCCCTCGCCCGCTGCGCGTCCCCTGGATCTTTGCGCTGTTGGGGCTGGCTGTGGGGCTGCCTGCCCTCTTGTTCCTGGCGGGGCCGGTCGGCGAGCCGAATCGCTGGTCAGGTGTCGAAGATGCCTATCTCACGATTCAAGGCGTGGCACCCGATACCCTGGTTGTGGTCTATTGGGCCTATGACCCCGCCACTGCGGGTGAGATCGACCTCGCCATGCAGCCGGTTATGCGCCATCTCTTGCAGCGCCGCGCGCGCCTTGCTGTGATTACCACAACACCCGGTGGCATCGGCAGTGCCGAGCGGCTGATCGCCCAAGTGCGTACCAGCCAGGGTTCCGGCAATCTGGCCCTGGCAGCAGACCTGGGCCAGCCGATTACCTTTGCCTATTTGCCAGGGGGAGCCGCATCGCTGCCCCTTTTGGCGCGTGATCCTGCGCTGGGTCTTTTAGAAAACATCATGGTCGTGTCGCCAGAGCAGCGCGAAGCCCTGGTCACACACCCGGCATTGGTCGTTGCTGCCGCCGCTCAAGCCGAGGATGTGCAGCATTGGTTGGAACAGGTGCAAGCGCTGGCGCATACTCCTGTCATCGCGGTCACAGCCGCCGGGGCAGACCCTATCCTGCGTCCCTATTGGGACAGCAGCCAACTCAGCGGGCTGGTCAGCGGTTTTGACGGGGCCTATGCCTATCGCCGCTTGCTCGATCCCTTTGTTGCGCCGGAGAATAGCCCCGCGCTGCTTCGCCAAATCGTCCTGCAAAACTGGGGCCATTTTGCCCTGCTTGCTGCCATTGCCCTGGGCAATCTCGCCGCCCTACTCAGCCGCGAAAGTGGG
Source organism: Caldilineaceae bacterium (assembly GCA_020846635.1). Taxonomy (GTDB): domain Bacteria; phylum Chloroflexota; class Anaerolineae; order Caldilineales; family Caldilineaceae; genus QEUY01. The sequence goes on along the minus strand of JADLDO010000024.1, from coordinate 143,792 downwards.
CCATAGAGTTACATACTGAACGGCGCATCGTACACAGCATGGAATATACCAGTAACGAACTACTCGCGACCCTGGGCTTTTGGGGTAGCTTGCTCATGACCCTCATCATCTTTAGCGGCATCGCTGGTGATCATGCCCTCGCGCGCCTGGGGCAGCATCTTCTGGTGGGCGCAAGCGTGGGCTATATGGGGGTGCTTGCCATCCAGCATGTCCTGCGCCCGCGCCTGATTACCCCTCTGCTGAATGACCCTACAGGCGATCCACTGCGCTGGGTTCCGCTGATCCTGGGGCTGGTCCTCCTCATTGCCGGGCTGGATCGCACTGTGCGCCCGGCGCGTTCGACCGCGCCTCCCCTGTGGCGGCAAGCGCTGCATGGGCTAGGGCGACTGCCTGTGGCGCTGCTCCTGGCTGTGGGGCTAAGCGCCGGTCTCTTTGGCGCGCTCCAGGGGACGCTTCTGCCCCAATTTGGGCGCGCCGCGCAAACAGCCTTCAATCCCGCGGTCTCTATGCCCATCTTTCTGGCAGGGGCGCTGACACTGCTGATCACCACTGCCACCTTGCTCTATCTCTATGTAGACCCGGTGCGCTATTTGGCCGAGCAGCCGGTCTACATTCGCCGCCTGCTCGATGGCTGGCTCTGGATCGGCCAGCGCGCGCTCTGGCTGGCAGCGGGCGTTATCTTTGCGCGGCTCATGGCCTCGCGCCTGAGTTTGCTCATTGCGCGCCTGGATACCTTCATCGCAGCGTTGAGTACCACGCCCTTTTGGCAGTGGTGGACTGGACGGCTGCCATAATGGGCCAGCCACCTCTCTCTGGGCCACTGCGCTCGGAACCCCTGCGCCCTGACTTCCTGAGCCAGCCGCCACTCCTAACCGTCGAGAGCAGCAGCCTATTGGCGTTGGCGATTGACGGTCACTATGGCCGCGCCTGCCTGCTCGAAAATATCGGCGGGGGCTACCGGCTGGCGGCGTGGATGACCAGACCGCGCCAGGGGGAGCGCCATCTGGGCGATCAGGTCGCCAACCTCTGCCGCCAGTTAGGCAGCCGTTTAGGTCGCCGCCTGTGGGATGACCGCAACCATATGCCCCTGCTCACCAGCAGCGACCCCACCCGTCACCCGCCCCTCGCGCAGCTTGCGCTGACCCTGAGCCCCCGCCCGCCCTTGCGGGTCTGGCTTGCTGGGCTGACCCCCACCTACAGCATTGAAGCCGCGCGCTTGGCGGTTATGGGCAGTGCTGCCCAAGTGGTCGGCCAGAGCTTTCTCACTGTGGACACCAACGTAGAGCAGTTGAGCCATGCTATGCTCCAGCGGCGTCCCGACGTAGTGGTGATCGTGGGCGGCTATGACACGCAATCGATCACAACCCATCGCCCCCTGCACCTTTTGAGCAGCTTGATGGCCGGGGCCTTGCGGCGTATCCCGTGGCGCAGCCGCCCCATACTTTTCTATGCAGGCAACCAATGGGCCGCGCCAGAAGTGGAGACAATCTTCCAGGGGATCGAAACCCGCGTAACGATGGTTCCGAATGTCATGCCCACGGCTGCGCTTGTGCGCCAAGATGCGCTGGCCCATGCGCTGGACGAGCAATATTGGCAGCTCTGCCGCCGCTTGGATGGCTTCTTGCTGCTGGAACGATGGCACACAAGTCCGGCTTCTATGACTACCATCGAAGCCAACTTTGTACGCTTGGTGCAAACCTGGATGGCGCTGCACAACCAGGCCGAACTCTATGGCCTCTATTGCGGTGAGCGGTGGCTCCATGTCTGGGCCAGCGAAGCCCAGGAGGAAGTCGCGGTCGCCTACAGCGACCCGGACTCTGCCCAGGCGCTGCCGCCAGGTTGGCCGGCGCTGGGGCTGGTCAGCGGCCCCTGGCCCGAGCGCAGCCCCCTCCCCGCGTCGGTGCGCTGGTGGGATCGCAGCGGGTTTGCGCCTGTCGTCGCCGCGCTTGGCCCCGTCGCCCCGGCATCCATCTACCAAACCTTGAGCCAGGATCTGCTGCTGGCTGCCCGTTGATAACGATTGACCCATGCGCTCCTTTTTCTCTAAAATCCGGCCTGCGCCTGAGCTGCTCCTGCTCTTTGGGCTGACCCTAATCGCTTTGGCCCCTCTCTTTAACTCCGGCTATTTCTATGACGCGCACGATGGTCGCCACAGCGTCTTTTATCTCATCCAGTTCGACGCCAGCCTGCGCGATGGTGCGCTCTGGCCGCGCTGGGCCATGCACCATATCCAGGGCTATGGCTATCCGACCTTTATCCTCCAAGCGCCCCTGGGCTTTTATCTTGCCGAACTCTTTGTCTTGCTGGGCGCAGGCTATACACTTGCCGTCAAATTCACCTGGGCCGTGGGCTTCCTCATCAGCGGTTGGGGCATGGCGGCATTGGTGCGCTATTGGCTCGACCGCAGTGCAGGCACGTCCCGTCCCCAACACCGGCTGGCCGCGCTGGTGGCAGGTCTCCTTTATGTCTTTATTCCCTATCATCTGGCAGACATCTATGTGCGCGCCGCGCTCAACGACACACTGCTGCTCGCCTGGTTTCCGTGGGTGCTGCTGACGTTGGATCAACTCATCGACCAGGGCTTTGCCAGCGGTTGGCGGCGGCGGTTGGTGCTGGCAGTGCTGGTGCTGGGCGGCTGCCTGCTAACCCATACCTTTGCCCTGCTCTCCTTTACACCCCTGGTTATTCTCTTTGTCCTCTTCCGGCTGGCTGTGGCCCAGGCGCAAAGCCACGACTGGCGCATCGTCATCGGGCGCGCGGGCTTGGCCGCGGCAGCAGGTCTCTTGGCGCTGCTGCTGATCGCCACCTTCCTCTTTCCCCTGTTGGCGGAAGGCCCCTATCTGGAGCAGCAAGTCTACGTCACCAATACCTATGACTTTCACAACCACTTTGTGCAGTGGGGACAATTCTTTAGCCCCTTTTGGGGCTTTGGCTTTTCCGATGACCCTGCCGGAGCCAATGATGGCATGGGCTTTCAAATCGGCGTGGTGGCGCTGCTCCTCGCCATCGTGGCGGGCTATGTGACCGTACGCGAGAGCGAACCGGCTTGGCTGCGTCGCGCCTATCTAGGCTTTCTGACCGTCATCTCGCTCATTCTGCTCTTTTTGATGACCCCATCCGCCACCCTGCTCTGGGAGAGCTTTCCCTTTCTCGCCGTCATCCAATTCCCCTGGCGGCTGTTGGCGCTCACTGCCTTTACGCTGAGTACGCTGGCAGGGTTGGTCGTGCCCCTCCTGTTGGACAACTTGCTGGGGCAGCGTGTACCCAGCGATTCCCCAGACAGGTCTGTCTATGATGCAGGTGTGGTAATCCTCGCATTGGTGATTATGCTGGCGAGCTTCCCCTATATCCAGGCGCAGCTATCGCCCATCGAGCCGTGGCGCGAGGATGGCCGCGCCGTCTTTCGCTTCGAACAAGAGCATCCCGACATGATCGCCTATACGCAGTGGGTCAAAGAGCCGTTCACCACCTCGCCCATGAGCGCCGAGTATGCCTCGCCCGACTACGTGGAGGACTACAGCGCCAATGGCTTCCTGACGCGATTGGCAATTATTCAGGGCAGCGGCGAAATTCTCAGCCAATACAGTCGCGGCTCCAGCGGTGGGGGCGTTGTACGCGTCGATGGCCCTGCCACCATACGCATCCATCTCTATTATTTCCCTGGCTGGCAAGTACAAGTAGATGGGCAACCTGTGGAGGCACGCGTCTCCGATCCGCATGGATTGATCGAAGTAGATGTATCAGGAGGCGAACATCGAATTGATGTACGGATGGGCAGCACGCCCCCCCGCCGCGCGGGCACGCTCACCTCGTGGACAACACTGCTCTTATTGTTGGGGTTGTGGCTCTATCCGAGCCGGCGAGGAAGAAAAAGGAGAGAGCCGCAGGTTCAGCCACCGGCAAAAGGCAGTTGAGCCAATGCAGTATAGCGCGAGCCCTCTGCGCCAAGTTCACTCTGATAAAAGACCAAACGATCCACCTCAAAGCGCAGGGGGGCAGCGGAAGGTGCGGATTCACCCGCTGCCTGTACATAGTCGCCAAGCGCCTGTCCCACTTCTTTCAGCGTGCGCCGGTCAGCATCACGCGCCGCCCGCGCCAGCGTCAAATGGGGCGAAAAGTCCTTCTCCTCAGGCGCAAACCCTGCTGCCTGTGCCACGGCTTCTACCTGCGCTTGCAGTTGCCCCAACGCATCTAGTTCGCCCCCTAGCCCGATCCAGAGGACGCGCGGCTGGCGCAAAGTGGGAAAGCCGCCGAGCCCATTTCTCGTTGTATCCACCCGCAAAGTAAAAGGCGCGGCCTTTGCCGCCACCGCTTGCAAGCGCGCGGTGATCTCTTCGCGCTGGCGAGGCGTGGTCTCACCCAAAAAGCGCAGGGTCAGATGCAGGTTTTTCGTTGGACTCCAGCGCAAAGCCGCGCCTTGATGTTGGGCAGCGAGATAGGCTTGCAACTGCTCTTGGGTCGCGGCTAAGGCAGCCAGAATTGGGGCGGGAAGATCGATGGCGATAAAAGTGCGTAGGTTGCTCAACGTGATAAAGCTTGATCTAAATGAGTTTGTTAGTAGCGCCGCCGATCGTATGTCGGCCCTGGCAAACGGTGATCGCGCCGCGTCTGTGACCGCATATAGAGCACGCTCGTCACCAACCCCAGCGCGCCCAACCCGCTGGCGCTGAGGAAGATCAGACAAAGCAGCCCGACCATCAAATTCTGCGTGTTGGGTACGAGCAGGCTGCCCAAGCTAAATGACGCGGTAGGTATCGCCGTGGGCCAGGGAGTAAGAGTAGGCGGCAGCATGACCAACGCATCTTGTGGTGTGGGGGTCGCAGTCACCACTACATAGAGCGGTGTCGGCGTTGCCTCTGCCAGCGCTAGCCCTGCCGACGCATCGGGTACGGCAGGCAGCGCATTCGCGCCAGGGTCAATGACCACGGGCGGATTGCCGGACTGATCTTCCGTCATCGCTATCTCTGTAGGTGTTTCCGTAAATGTCGCTGTGGGGAACGGCGTGTCGGTCGCAAAAGGCGTCACCGTCGGCGTGGGCGTTTCCGTTGGGGGAACTTGCGCCACACCCACATTTGGGTCTTGCCCCAAAGCCGTCGGCAAGGGCGAAATAGGCTGTTCCGGGCCGGGCGGCTGTTGTTGCTGCTCTACGCCAGGAATCAACGTCATGGTGGGCGTAGGCGTCACCAGCGGGCTGCCGAATTGATCCACTGCGGGCAGCGCGGGTGTGGCTGTGGCGTCAAAAACAGTGGCAGGTGTCAGGGCCAACGCCGGGTCTTGTGTGGGCGCAAGCGTCGGCACATCAATGCCCGGTACAGGCTGTACGGGAATCACAGTGGGCGTCAGCGTTACAGGGATGCTCACCACAATCGTGGCAGCCGTGGTCGGGGCAGGCGTCAAACCAGGCCCATAGCCGCACAGGTCAAAGGCTTCACCCGGTGTCTCATCCGAGGTGATTTCGCGCAAGCGAAAACAGTAACTTTCACCAGCTTTAAGACCAGAGGTAACATCAAAATTGTAGGTAGAGGGAATACCGCGGGCAATCCGCGAGCCAATCGCATGATACTTCGTGTCGGGATCACCCACCCGTTTGCACAAGATCTCAAAGCCATTTAGGTTGACTTCGCGCACCGTAGCCCATTCCAAATAAACAGCGCTGTTGGTAGCAGAGCCACGATAATAGGCAAGCTCAATCGCCGCCCACACGCGATCCGCCACAGCCATGAGCAGCATAAGCCCCATAACGATGGCCGATAGTGCGACCAGGATGCGCCGGCGTTTCCCGCTGCGATGCGCCTGCATGTGAATCCACGCGACAAACGTTCTCAAAATATGTCCCACAATGCGTTGCCTGTTATGACTCTCTTTGTCCCATACATGGCGAGCATTGTATCACGTCGCCCAGATGAGATAAAGGACGGCCAAGCCGCGCTTTCTCAACGGAGCCGCTGCGTAGCTTCCCTGAGAAAGCACGCCTACCCCGGCGGTTCGTCACCGTTCTCATCATGCCAACGAGCCAGCAGCTCACGCAGTTCCTCGCCGCAGGCCTGGTTGAGCGAACTGTTATACCAAAGCCGCAGCTCATAGAGCAACTGCTCCAGCAGGCGCGCATAGGCCGCTTGTCCAGCGGGTGACTCGTCCTCGGACAGGCGTTCGTAGTCGCCATGCTCCGCCAGCCAGCGATCCAGCAAAGGCTCGATGGCCTGGGGATGCGGGCCCCATTGTTCTTGAAAATGCCACTCCTCGTCAAAGCTGAGCAGCAGCGGCAGGTCGGCATCTGTCCAAGCGGCGAGCAGCCCAGGATCATCTACCAGCGCGGGCAGTAAATCCGCGGCCTCGTCCTCGCTCACCACACGCAGCGAAAGCCGCGGCGCCCATGCCGCCACATGCGCCACCACCGGCAGCACGACCAAACTATCTGGGCTGTCGTCTGCCACCACAACCAGCCAGTGGATGAAATCAGGATACGCTGTAAAGTAGGCTTGTTCCTCCGGCAAAAGGCGTATTTCGCGGTCTCTTGTCTCCAGGAAATCCAGGCGAAACGAAGCAGAGCCATAGTCTCTAGCGGCGTTAGGGTCATATCCGCTAGCACGATATTCACGATAGGTCATAGCACGGCTATAGAGTAAGGTCTTCTCCGGGCGCAATCGCGTACGCGCGTTCTCGTGCATTGGGATCTGCCTCGTCATTATTTATCTTGAACGGATCTTGCTTGGGTCGCTGCGCCCAGAACCAGCCAACCATATGATGGGGTCTGAATCAAAGTGTGCATTGTATCACAAGACACGCTTTGCCCTTCCAGCCAACCCATTTGAATTGACGAACGTCCCAAAGCGTGCTATGTTGCCCAGGATTGGCGCAGAGCCGGATGAGAGGCTCGCAAAGCTGCTGCCTCAACAAAAATTCAGCAGCCAATGCCCAACCTCCTGTATTAGAATTTTCCGCTTTTCGGAAGGAGAACGCGACCTATATGAGCCTATCAACTCCTGTGTATGGGCAGATGCTTGACGGCGAATCGATCCAGATTCCCGCCTGGACAGAAACCGCCGATGCGCGTGCCATTCTGGCAGCGCAAGACCCTGAAATTTACCACGCCATCGAACTCGAGCGCAACCGCCAATCCAGCGGCATCGAACTGATCGCCAGCGAGAACTATGTGACCCCCGCGGTTTTGGCCGCGATGGGCAGCGTGCTCACCAATAAATACGCCGAAGGCTATCCTGGTAAGCGCTATTATGGTGGCTGTGAATACGTAGACATTGTCGAGCGTGTTGCCATTGCCCGCGCCAAAGAAATCTTCGGGGCCGACCATGCCAACGTCCAACCCCACTCTGGCGCGCAAGCCAACGAAGCCGTTTATCTGGCGCTGCTCAAACCCGGCGACCCTGTGCTCGCGCTCAAGCTCGACCACGGTGGGCATCTGAGCCACGGCTTCCACCTCAACAGTTCGGGCAAGCTCTATAACTTCCAGCATTATGGCGTGGACAAGGAGACGGAACGCATCGACTATGATGTGGTCGAGCAGATGGCGCTGGAGCTTCGCCCCAAGCTGCTCATCGCCGGAGCCAGCGCCTACCCGCGCCACTTTGACTTTCCCCGGCTGCGCGAAATTGCCGACAAGGTGGGTGCAAAGCTGATGATGGACATGGCCCATGTCGCTGGGCTGATCGCCACAGGTCTGCATCCCGACCCCGTACCCTACTGTGATGTCGTCACCACGACCACCCACAAGACGCTGCGCGGGCCGCGTGGTGGCTTGATTCTCTGCAAGACAGAATATGCCAAGAAGATCGACAGCGCTGTCTTCCCTGGCACACAGGGCGGCCCACTCATGCACATTATCGCCGCCAAAGCTGTCTCCTTTGGCGAGGCGCTCCAGCCTTCCTTCAAGGTATACCAACAGCAGGTGCTTGAGAATGCCAAGACGCTGGCGCAAACCCTCCAGGACGAGGGGCTGCGCATCGTTTCGGGCGGTACTGACAACCACCTGATGCTTGTTGACCTGGGCGTGTTGGACAAAGAGGAAGTCACCGGCAAGGCCGTGGAAAAGGCGCTCGACCATGCCAACCTCCACTGCAACAAGAACATGATTCCCTTTGACCCCAAACCGGCGCTCGTCACCAGCGGTATTCGCCTCGGTTCTCCCGCTGCCACCAGCCGCGGCATGGGGCCTGCCGAATTCGCACAGATCGGTCGCTGGATCGCGGCCATCGCCCGCAACCCGCAAGACGAAGACCTCATCGCCGAAACCAAGAATGAGGTGGTCGAGTTGGCTTCCCGCTTCCCTGTACCAGCGTAAGTTTCTCGGTAATGAAAGAAAGCCCGGACGCAATGAGCGTGTCCGGGCTTTTTCGTTAAACCACATTTGCCACAGCCGCGCGGCCTGCTGCATACTATACCCAACTCAGCGCTACACCTGTCCGCACCTGTCCTATACACCTGTCACCCAGAGAGTAACCTATGACCGTCTCAACTCCCGTTCGCGCAGGGTACAGTCGCCGCGAGCAAATCGGCTGGTACTTTTACGATTGGGGCAATTCTGCCTTCTCTACCACCGTTGTCACGGTCTTTCTTGGCCCCTATCTCACCTCTGTGGCACAGGCCGCGGCAGATGCCGATGGCATGGTCTATCCCCTGGGCATCCCTGTCTTAGCTGATTCATTCTTCGCCTATGTCATTTCGCTCTCTGTGGTGCTGCAAGTCTTTTTCTTGCCCATTCTCGGCGCTGTGGCAGATTATTCGCATCGCAAAAAGCAGATGTTGGGTATCACTGCCTACATGGGCGCGTTCGCCACAATGGGCCTCTACTTTCTGCAAGGCGACAACTACCTGCTTGGTGGCGGGCTTTTTCTCCTGGCAAATCTGAGCTTTGGCGCATCGATTGTCTTTTACAACGCCTATCTTCCCGAAATTGCCAGTGTGGATGAGCGCGACAAAGTCTCATCCCAGGGCTGGGCGCTGGGCTATTTGGGCGGCGGCTTGTTGCTCTTGGTCAACCTGCTCTTTGTACAATTTTGGGCAGAAGACTTGGGGCTCACCACAGGGCATGCGGTACGCATCAGCCTGGTTTCAGCGGGCATGTGGTGGGCCATCTTCACCATTATCCCCCTGCTCACCTTACAAACGCGCCAACCGCTGCGCAGCCTGCCGCCAGGGGAACGGCTGTCGAGCATCGGCTTTAAGCAGTTGCGCCATACCTTTCGCAACTTGCCCAATTATCCGCATACGCTGCTCTTCTTGGCGGGCTATCTGCTCTATAACGACGGCATCCAGACGGTGATCGCGCTCGCCGCCCAATTTGGAGCCGAGGAGTTGGGCATGGAGACATCGCAACTGGTGCAGTTGATCCTCATGGTGCAGTTCATCGCCTTTTTCGGCGCGTTGGGCTTTGGCTATCTGGCGCGCTGGACCGGGGCCAAGCGCGCCATCGCCCTCAGCCTGGTGATCTGGCTGGGCGTCACCATCTATACCTACGCCTTGCTAGAGACGGTGACGCAATTTTTTATTCTGGCGGGTGTGATTGCCATAGTTCTGGGCGGCAGCCAGGCCCTGAGCCGTTCACTCTTTTCGCTGATGATCCCGGCGGGCAAAGAAGCCGAGTATTTCAGCCTCTACGAAGTCAGCGAACGAGGCACTAGCTGGATGGGGACGTTGATCTTTGGGCTAACGCTGCAATTCAGCGGCAGCTACCGGCTGGCGATCCTCTCCATCGCCATCTTCTTCGCCGTGGGCTTCCTCATCCTCACACGCGTCGATGTCCGCCGCGCCATTGCCGAGGCTGGGAATGAGATACCGAGTGGAATCTAATCCTTCCCCCTATTTCTTCCACTCGATAATCTGCCCTGTGCTGGCATCTAGGATCACGCTCTTGCCATCCACCAGTTCATCCAAGTGGCCCTGTGCCCCCACAATGGCAGGGATGCCCAACTCGACCGCGGCGACCGCACCATAGCTATCCAGCCCATGATCCGGGGTGATCAACCCACCGGCACGCTGGAGCAGTTGCGCCGCGGAACGGTCGATGTTCGAGGCAAAGATAATATCTTGGGGGCCGACGTTGGGCGTTGAACCGTTGACCGGCATTTCCAGGTGAACAATACGCCCGGCAATCTCGCGGCGACCCAACCCGATGCCGGTCGCCAACACCCGCTCAATCGTACGCACCATCATCAGGTTGGTGGCGCTGCGCACGCTGCCCACAACCCCAGCCGTCAGAACTACAGTATCGCCAGGATTGACCATATTGTTGTCTTGAGCGACGCGCGTAGCATCGTTGATGACTTCATCCGTATTGCTCAAACGGCGCGTGAGCAGCGGATACGTACCCCAATACATGCACAACTGTCGCTGCACCATCGGGCTAGGGGTCACAGCAATCACAGGCACTTTTGGGCGAAAACTGGCAATAAAGCGCGCGGTGGATCCGCTAATTGTGGGGGCAATAATCGCCTTTGCATCCAGTTCGTCTGCTGTCTGCATGGCCGCGTGGCAGATGGCCCCGGCAGCAGTATAGATCTCCGGTTCGGCGAAACGCTTGTGATAATCCGAGGTCAAGAGCGCCTGCTCGGCCTGGAAAGCAATCTTGACCATCGTCTCGACCGCTTCCACAGGGTAAAGCCCCGACGCTGTTTCGCCCGATAGCATAATGGCATCGCTGCCGTCCAACACGGCGTTGGCAACATCGCTCGCTTCGGCACGCGTGGGCCGCGGGTTGCGGATCATGGAGTCGAGCATCTGCGTTGCCGTGACCACCGGCTTGGCCGCGGCCAAACACTTCATGATGATCATCTTTTGCACCATCGGTACAGTTTCCGGCGCAGTCTCAATGCCCAAATCACCGCGTGCCACCATGATCGCATCCGAGGCGCGGATGATGGCATCAATGTTACGCACCGCATCAGGCTTCTCAATCTTGGAGATCACCGGCGGCACGCGACCATAGGCCGAGTCATTCTGAATAATCGACTTGAGTTCCAAGACCTCATGGGCTGTGCGAACAAAACTCAGCGCAATCCAATCGACTTGGTTGGTCAGGGCAAAGCGCACATCCTCAAGGTCTTTGGGGGTCAGCGCCGGAATATCCAGCGAGGCATCGGGCAAATTCATCCCCTTATTATCGGTGAGCAGCCCTCCGTTGATCACCCGGGTGACGATCTCGCGGTCGGTCGCAGAGAGTACGTCCACCTCAAGCAGCCCATCGTCGATCATGATCCGCTCGCCGGGGCGCACAAGCCGCGGCAGGTCTTTGTATTGAATGGGAACTCGTCCTGGCTGGCCTGTGATCTCGTCAATCGTCAAGATCAGCTCATCACCCTTTGTCAGCAGCACGCCCCCCTCTTGCATCTTCCCCACACGCAGCTTGGGGCCTTGCAGGTCGGCGAGAATTGCGATCGGCTGGCGCAGTTTCTCCGACACCTGCCGTACTCGTTCAATCGTGCCTCGATGATATTCATGTGTCCCGTGGCTCAAATTGAGCCGCGCCACATTCATCCCTGCCTCTACCAGCCTTGTCAATACGTCCACTTCACGGCTGGAGGGGCCAATGGTACAGATAATCTTGACGCGCCGCATATGCATCCTCTCGCACAACCGCTGATCTTGCTAAATTGTCACAGGTCTCCTATTGGGATCAAGCGACTAGTATACCATAACTTTGCTGTAGCTCCACTTAAAACTCCATGCGTTGGCCCAAGCGTGCATGCCAGCTATCGTTCGAGAGAGGATCATCGGTTGCACTCCCATCCAACTCGCCATCGGATGAAGGTGTGTGGTGAGCTTGCGCCGCTTCCAACCGCGCCTGCAATGCTTCGACCTCGCCCAATGTTAGCTCTCCAGCCGCATGGCGCGCCTTCGCATCCTGATACTCTGCCTCCGACAGCCCCAGTGGACGCTCATCACCCATCACCCAGTGCAGCCCCTTGAGCAATCCCTTGACCGTACGCTGGATCAGCGTGTCGCCATAGACCTGGGCAAAGGTCGAAACGGCTGCCGTAGGGCTGAGCGGAGCCAAGCCATAGGCCGCGGCCAACCGTTCGCGATGAAGGGCGATCCACAGATAAAGGTCTGCCTCAGTACGACCCGGATAGTTATGGAGCAGATCATAATCTCGAATCGCCTGTACAACCGGCATATAGACCGTATCATACCAACTCGCCACGGCTTCGTGCCAACTCAGCCGTTCGGGGCTTCCCTTCCGTTCCAATTCCTGATCGCGCAGGAAGCGATGCACCTCGATATGCTGAAGCATCATCTCATAGCGCCCCGGCTCCGTAATCTCGATGCCGTGATTGGGGCGAATCTCGTCAATGTCAGTCGCCTCAAGAAATTTGGCTCGTTCGATCTTGATGAGCCATTGGTCACGCTCAAAGTCATCCAGCGTCAACGGGATATCGGTTTCAATCTCGGTGACATAGGCTTCAATATGCGTTGAGCCGTTGGCGCGCGCCACACTGACGCGGTGATTGCCATCGCGCACGAAATAGACCTCACCGATCTTAAATAACTCAACCGGTGGGAAACCCTCCATCGAGTTCAAAGCCGCATCGAGGCGCGTCCACCGCTCTTGGTTGACACCGGCACGCGGCAAAAAGTCACGCGTGAAGTCCCGATAACGCCCCACGCTCCCGACGATATTTTCTAACGGCACCATTTCGGTACCTTTTTCAATCTGTTGTCGCGCTTGCAGTTTGGCAACCACTTCATCGTAGCTCACCAGATCGCGATCATCGGCGATGATCAGCCCCAATAGATCGCTAATTTGCGCGCGCGTTACGTTTCGACGGAAACGCTCGCGCGCTTCTGCCTGCGCCAAGAATGATGACATACTTCCTTCTCCTTACCGCCACCGGCCTACTTCTTGGGTCGGTTGAGGGTTGTCCGACATTTCACACCCTCTATATACGTAATTGAGGCGGCTTTGGTTCTCGCCACGCAAGAACCTACACGCATTCTTTACCATTATGCTACCACTTTCACAGTGAAGCACATAGAGCAGAATAACGCTGTTAGATTAACAGCATATCAACAACTAAATTTGTTCCAATGACCCGATCAAAAAATCCCGGCTGGGATCAATCAGCCGGGATCAGGAAGCCAATCGCGGCTGGCCCTAGATGCCTGGGCTGATCGCCAACGCCACACATTCATCGGCGCGCAAGGCCATGCAGTTTACACCCTGCACAACTCCCTCCTTCGCTGGAACCTCCGCCGCGGCAAAACGAATGATCTTGCCCAAACGCGACACAATAAAGACATCATCCTGTTCGCGTACGGCGCTCGCCCCCACCAATTGATCGACCTTCATCAACGTTTTTCCCCCAGAGCCGGGAGCCTTGTTGGCGCTGAAACCGCTGAAAAGACGGATGGTCCCCTTGCCTTCATGGCTCACCATAAATGCCCCGCCACTCTCCGTATCAGCAGCCGCCACGCCCACGACGGTATCGCTGGGATCGACACGCAGCCCCAAACAGCCGCGCACAGGCGCAAGACGCTCGGCAAAGCGGATGGCAAGCCCCGCGCGTGTGGCGATCAGCAGGTCATCACTGCCTGTCGTCCATGCAGAGGCCGCGGGTGGGCCACCTTCGGCAACGTTATAGAGGATAGTGCCCGCCTGCAAATTCTTGCCCAGCAAGTGGCTGCCGATGCGCCGCACCTGGCCGCGTACCGTGACCAATGCGAGATAGGCACCAGGCTGCCCCGGCAAAGGATCGCCAACAACCAACGCCACGTTTTCATCGGAAAGCAGCGGGAACCGTTCCAGCAGCGACTTGCCGCGCCCCGCCACGGGGGCTTCGATCAGCTCTGCGACCGGCACACGAAAGGCGCGCCCCTTGTCAGTAATCAGCGTCAGCCAAGCCTCCACATCAGCCAGGATCAAGAACTTGGGCGGATCACCTTCTGCCACATCCATGCCAAAGACCCCCATGCCACCACGCCGCTGGCGTGTGTAGAAATGGCGCGGCGTACGCTTGGCAATGCCTTGCGCGCTCATGGTGACAACGTTGATCGTCGTCGGCGGCTCGCTCGGTTCCAGGGGAACATCCCGATCCGCTGTCACGTCCGGCTGCTCTAGTTCAGCTTCCAACGCTTCAATATAGGCCACGACCTCTGCCGGCACATTGCTCAGGTCAGGTCGTTCGAGAGTCACAGCCATGACCGATTCCTCTTCTATGCTTCGTTTGTTAGGGTTTTTTTTCTGTGGTGCGAGTCTATGAGGGTGGAATGCTGGCGGCAATGCGCAGGACATCTTCCGCATACTGGCGGCGCGCCGGATCAAGACTCTCCCAGGTGCCCCCAGCGGACAAATGCGCCAAGACCTTATCCGGCCCCCAATTATAGGCGACGAGCATCCACTCCTGTCGCGACTGCCCTTGTTCGCTCAACTGCTCGCGCAAATGGTTCAAATAGACCGCACCCACCAACACATTGCTATAGCTATCGAAGGGGTCGCTGGCATCCACCGTGGGCGCCCATTCATTCCAAGTGCCGGGGCGAATCTGCATCAGCCCCATATCCCCATCCCCACTCAGCGCCAATGAATCAAAGCCGCTTTCCAAATAGGCCTGCGCCGCCAACAGCCGCCAATCCAAATCATATTGCAAGGCCACCTGCTGGAACATCTGCCCATAGGTCAGCGCAGCCTGATCGGCCCGTACGGGAGCGGGCGCAGCTCCTTGCGCGGCGGCTGTGCCTGAGCCCGCGCCAGGAGTCGTCACAACCAGCGGGCGCAGCGGCGTTTGTCCCACAGGCGTCGGCTGACCCGGCGCAGTAACCTGGTCGGCACGAATGACCGGTATCACGGGCGGCTCGCTTGCCACCGCAGCCCCCGGCAGAGGGGCTTCCGCGGGTGCAGCGTTCGCCAGTCTGTCCGGTATACGCGTCGGCATGGGTTGATCCATCTGAATCACCAGCGCCACCACTGGCGCGGCCTCGACGGGTGCGGAGGCGACCGGAGCCGCGGGCATCACCGGGTTGGCTGAGCGTAACGCCACCAAGAGTGCCAATCCTGCCAATCCGGTTCCCAAAATCGCCATCACGCCCAAGACCGCGGCAATTGCCATCTGCCAGGGGCCGATCAGCGCAGAGGAAACCAACTGCCCATCCACCGCGCGGCGCAATGGCGGATCGGTATCAACCCGCGCCACCAACCGGAAAGAGGTAATGCGAGGTGCCAGGCCAATGATCGGGCGTTGGCGCGTGCGAATCTCAACCGGCACTGCCACCGTCTGCCCCGGCTCCAGCACAATCTGCACCGCGCCCACCAGCCCATCGGCGATACCGCTGCGGGTATGTCCATCTACATAACCATCAACATAAAAAGTAAAATCGCACTGCCGCTCGCGATCCACGCCCTGCAAATGGATGGTCGCCGGGTAATTGCTCTGGTTCGTCATCGGCAGGCGCACTGTCGCCACCGGCATAAACCAGGAAAGCGCGAGTTCGCGCGGCTGTGGTGTGCCCAAGCGCACTGCGGCAAAGCGTTCGATGATCAAGGTCGCGGCCATACGGGTGACATGACCTGGATAGCGCGCGGCACGCACCACCACCGCCAGCGCATGTTCTCCTGCATGGCAGCTCGATTGGCGCGGCGGCACAAGGGTCACTGTCACAACCTGGCGCGCACCCGGCTCCAACTGCACACGCAGTGGCAGATCCGGTGTCCACGCCTCGTCGATCCACCCCTCCAGCGCAACCTCAAAAAGGGCTGACCAACGACCGAGATTAGCAACGCTCACCTCAAAAGTGGCTTCCTCCCCCGGCATGACCACAATGCGCCGCGTCCGCATCCCCGCGACAACAATATCATCAATCTGCTCGCGAATGGCAGCGGACGAGCGCGGGCCGAGTGGCAACACCGCGGCATCACGATCAGCCTGCGGAGAGGTCACGTGTATCGCGGTGCTCGAGGCGTCCTTGATCTCTGTTTCTTCGATCAAAGTCGCCTCACCCTCAATCTCTACCACCTGCCAATTGAGCAGCGGCGACGAAATGCGGCTGCTCTCACCCTCAGCAGGCAGGTCAGCATCACTAGAATCGGGATTCGGTTTGCGCTCAGAGGAGAAAGGGCCATCCAATGGCTCCCACGGGTCTTGGTGCATGGCAAGGATCGTAGGGGATTGCAGGCTGCATGTCAAGTCCGCGTGATATGGGTGATCATGGGCTGCGTTTGAAACGGCAACATAAGAAGGTTGGAAAGCAAGGAACTTGGCAGCGCCGCACGACGTAATAACGCTATATGGTATTCTACAATGAACGCGCCATCTGCAATCTGCATGTGGCACTTGCGATAGAGAGAAAGGTTCACCCACTTGGCGTTGCGCTTGGTAGAGTCGGAGCCGGCAGAGTTTGAGTTGACAGATGCAAGGTCGAAAAGACCGCGCCCAGGCCGTTTTTCCTGGTGGGCGATCTTGATTGTGCTCGGATTGGTGGGCATTGCGCTCTTTCCGTGGGGCTGGCGCAATTGGGTCGAATGGCGTTATGCGCCAGTGACCTACAGCGCCGAGGAGTACCTCGCCACACCCGCATCAGCGGAGAGTGTTCCGAGCGTTGCCCCAAGAATTGCCCCAAGAATTGCCATTGTCTTTGGCGCACGTGTCTATAGCAACGAACGCCTAAGCGCCATGCTGCGCGACCGCGTCGATACGGCTATCGATCTCTACCATGCGGGCAAGGTCGATATGCTGTTGCTTTCGGGTGGGCAAAATGGGCTGGAATATGACGAGCCGGGGGCAATGATGGCGCACGCGCTAGAACGAGGAGTCCCCGCTGAAGCCATCCAGCCCGACTATGGCGGGCGACGCACTTACGATTCTTGCTATCGCGCTGCCCACATCTTTCAAGTGGAACAGGCGGTACTTGTCACCCAAGAATTTCACCTGCCGCGCGCCCTGCTGCTCTGCGACAACCTGGGCATCCAGGTCGTGGGCGTCAAGGCCGACCGCCGCGACTATGCGCCACGATCAATTGCCTGGTCAGAGAGCCGTGAAATCCCCGCGCTGCTCGCCGCCCTAGTAGACTTGGTGCGCCGTCCCCTGCCACCAATCCTGGGCGAGCCGATCCCGCTGGAGTAGGAAAGACCGCTTTCAATGTAGCCTTTTTACCCTTCTCCTTGTACAATGACACAAGACTTGTAACCCGTAAAGCCACAGGCGACATCCCCCATGATCAAGAGCATCAAGCACAGAGGCCTAAAGCGTTTGTATAAAGATGGAGATGGCAGG
This sequence comes from Caldilineaceae bacterium, assembly GCA_020846635.1. Taxonomy (GTDB): domain Bacteria; phylum Chloroflexota; class Anaerolineae; order Caldilineales; family Caldilineaceae; genus QEUY01. The sequence goes on along the minus strand of JADLDO010000024.1, from coordinate 126,576 downwards.
GGCCTAAGTGGCAATATGCGACACAAAGTAGAAGAAATTCTTACCGTTCTCGATAGCGCAGACAGCATTGAAGAAGCCGACGTTGCGGGCTACAGGCTGTACCCTCTCACTGGCAATCTGAAGGGCTATTGGAGTGTAAGAGTAACGGGAAATTGGCGGATCATCTTCCGTTTCGAGGAAGGGTCCGCCGAAGATGTCGATCTAGTCGATTATCACTAGATTAGAAAGAGGCAGAATAGATCATGCCGATGAAGAATCCTGCTCACCCAGGCAGAATTGTAAAAGGCTCCATGACCGAACTAGGCTTATCCGTTACTGATGCCGCTAAGGTACTCGGTGTCACGCGCCCGACCGTCTCCAAGCTCGTCAATGGCCGCGCATCGGTATCGCCGGAGATGGCGGTTCGGCTGTCAAAGGCGTTCGGCAGCACACCAGAGTTCTGGCTCAAGCTGCAATTCAACTATGACCTTGCCCAGATCAACGCCAAAGCCGACAGCATCAAGGTCGAACGCTACCAGCCCAAAGACACCGATCCCGAAGCTGAACCCGACGACCCGGTCTTTGCCAAGTAACCCCTTCCCGGAAGCGGCCCAGAGCCCTCTGGGCCGCTTCCGGGAAGGTTATTATACCAACTGTGTCCCTACCCCAAATCTCCCCGATCCAAAAAGACCACCGCCGACAGATTGCGTGGGTTATCGGGATCAAGCCCCTTCTCCATCGACCGCGCATGGGCCATGCTCTGCACCACCGGCAAATAGAGCACCGGCATCGTCCACGCGGGCAGGTGATCGGGCAGGTGAACTGTGACATGCCCCGCATTGGCATTGCCTGGAACCAATGTCACCGTCTTGCCGCCCATCTCCGCCATCTCTGTGATCACCGCGGCCTCATGCCGGAAGGTCTGCGCCCCAATCATCCCCACCACCATCGCGTGTTCATCCACCAGCGCTTTGGGCCCGTGGCGAAACTCCAGGAAATGATAGGCTTCGGCATGGGTGATCGACATCTCCTTCATCTTAAGCATCGCTTCACAGGCCATACCATAGAGCGGCCCCGACCCCAGAAAGAAGAAGCGTTCTACCCCTGGCTCAGTACCCCAATGGGTCGCCAACCCATAGGTGGACTGGATCAATTGCTCACAGGCTTTGGGCACTTCCCCCAACGGCGTCAGATCATGCTCCCCCGCCACTGCCGCCACTCCCTGCGCCGTAAAGAGCATGGTACTAAATGAAAGTGTCTGGGCAATGCTCTGTTCTTGCGCCATGTCGGTCAGCAGCATAAAATCGCTCTCCTGCCCCACAGGCGTATCCGCATAACAGGTAATCCCCCACACCGCCTTGCCGCCCAGGCTGCGGAATTTGTCCATCGCCGCAGCCGTCTCCGTCGTCGTGCCGGAGCGCGAGATCGCCAGCAGCAGCGTCTCTTCGGGCCGGTAAAGCACTTGGTCAGGAAACAGCACAATCTCGGATGCAGGCAGACCGCGCGCGGGGATTCCCGTCAAGCCTTGCAGGAGCGCAGCAGCGGTTTGCGACAGGTAATGGGTCGAGCCACAGCCGGTAACGATGATCTGCTGCGGCTGCACACCGGCCCACGCGTTCATGATCTCATCGCGCCGCCCAACCAACTGTTCATACGCCTTGCCCCACCCGTAGGGCTGGCTGACGATTTCAGTCAGGGTATGCTGCCCGCGCGTCTCTTGTTGCGTCTCCATACGACACTTCTCCCTTTGGAGCGTGATGAATAGATAGTCGTGATTAGTAGATAGTAGAATAGAGAATGTGCGCCGAAGCACGCAGACCCGGCACGATTATGCGATCATCCCTCCTGATTGTCAACGCGTACAGCCTGTGCTAACCTGCTGCAACAGAATCCAACCCCAGCCGAGAGCAGAACCATGCCCGCATCATCTCCCTTATTTGATATTCTCACCCTCGGTGAAATCAACGTTGATCTCATCTTGGGCCACGACGCGCGGCCAATCTTCGGCCAGTTTGAGAAAGTGGTGGACGATGCCACGCTGACCGTGGGCGGTTCCGGCACGATCTTTGCGATGGGCGCGGCGCGGTTGGGTCTGCGTGTCGCCTATTGCGGCGTAGTTGGGGAGGATACCTTTGGCCGCTTCATGCTCGATCATCTCCACCAACGCCAGATTGACACGCGCGGCGTCATCATCGACCCCACGCTCAAGACCGGCCTCAGCGTCATTCTCAACGTCCCCAACGACCGCGCCATCCTCACCCATCTCGGAGCGATTGACGCGCTGCGTGCTGACCAGGTTGACGCCAAGCTCCTGGCGCAATGCCGCCATATCCACATCACCAGCTACTTTCTGCAACACAACCTGCGCCCTGGCTTGGCCGCGCTCCTCGCCCAAACACGCGCCGGGGGAGCGACCGTCTCTCTCGACACCAATTGGGACCCCAGCGAGCGTTGGGATGACGGGCTGCATGAGGTCTTGGCTCAAACCGATCTTTTCTTGCCCAACGAACAGGAAGCACGCGCCATCACCCGCACTTCCACGCTTGACGCTGCTCTTAGCACGCTAGCATCCACCATCCCCACAGTTGCCATCAAGAATGGCGCGGCGGGAGCCATCTGTCGCCAGGGGAATCAGATCATACTTGACCCCGGCTTCCCCATGCCCGTCGTGGACACCACGGGCGCGGGCGACAGCTTTAACGGCGGCTTTCTCTATGGCTGGCTGCATCGCTGGCAATTGGCCGATGCCCTGGCGCTGGGCTGTGCCTGTGGCGCGCTTTCCACCCAAGCAGCAGGCGGCACCGCTGCCCAACCGACGCTTGCCGAAGCACAAGCCCTGATTGAGCAGCGAAAGTCACAGCTCCTATAAGAGCTTGATACGAAATCACGACGCCTCGACTTCTCCCGCCCAAAGCCGTCGCATTTCAGCACAGGTGCTTAACAACTCGTCTAGTTTGCCCTGCGCTTCGACGCGCCCATCTTTCATCACGAGTACATGATCCGCGCGCCGCAACGCTGCCCGTCGGTTTGAGACTACTAAACAGGTAGGTCGCTCGGTGCGCTGCCCATCCCCATTTTGGCGCGCAACCAGAGGAGGAACAGCCGTGAGATTCTCCCACAACTGCTCCTCGGTCACGACATCCAGCGCGCTGGAAAGGTCGTCAAAGACGAGCAATTCAGCCTGACGCACAAACATGCGTGCCGCGGCGGCGCGCTGCACCTGCCCGCCGGAAAGCTTCACCCCGCGTGGCCCAACGACCGTATCCAGACCGTCATGCAACATGGCAATATCGTCTTCCAGAACTGCCGCACGGATGGCTGCCCACAATGCCCCATCCTCACCCTCTCCAGAGTGACCCTCCTGCCCCATCAGAATGTTATCGCGCAGTTTCTCGCTGAATAGCCGCGGCATTTGTGGCGTGTAGGCGCTGCGCGGTGGGACAAAGAAGGTGGCGGGATGCTGCACGCGCTCTCTATTCCAGAAAATTTCCCCCTGCGTGTTGGGCAAAAGCCCCAAAAGGGCGCGCAGCAAGGTGGTCTTACCAGCGCCAACACGCCCGGTGATGACGACAAAATCGCCCCGTTTGAGCGTGAAGGAGACAGCCTCGATCCCAGGACGTGACACAGGACTTGACACAGATACCCGACCATTCCCCATTTCTTGCGCGCCTGTCTCCTCTGCGCCATAGAGGCATCTCAACCCGCGCACTTCCAGCGTTTGCAGACGGTCGGCGGCGCTCTTGACCGGCATGACCAGGGGCGGGGGGTCATCCTTCAAGTAGACGGGGTGATCCGCTAAGAGCGTTTGGCGCGCTTCACCCTGCGCCAGTTCTTCCAAGCGTTGAATCGAGACGGCTTGCGTCTTGTAGTCGCCAATAAAACTGCCCACGTTCGAGAAAAATTCGGTACTAAACCAGATGTAATACATAAAAAGCGCAAAGTCGCCGACCGTAAATGTGCCATTGTTGATCGCCAACCCACCCAGCAACAAGATCAAACCCACACCGACGAGCGCACTTTGAAAGCTGGTGGTAAAGCTCAGCGTATGAAAGAACTTCTCGCGCACTTCAGCGCGCCCGCGCGTATCGGCAAGGCGCTGAAAGTAACGGATGGTGGCGGCCTCGGCATCTGCCACTTTCAGCGCCTGCACCGCGCTAAAAATCTCACCCAGGAAGCCTTTCACCGCGTCCTGTGCGCGTGCGCTCTCCTTGTAAGCACGCAGCAGCCGCGCCCACGCAAAATGATTGAGCCACATGCCCAACAGCGCGGGGGTTACAGCCGCCACCGTGATCCACACATTGATACGCAGCATGATGATGATCGCCACAAGCGCACAAACAAATTGGCCGAACATATGCGGCAGCCACGTTGGGAAGTCCTTGACCTCACCGACATCGTCGCTAAAGCGGCTGACCGCCTCACCACTGGAGATGGGCAGCGGCTGTGCGCCCGGCTGCCGCAGCACACTCCGCATCAAATTCAATTGCAGCAAGGCGCGCAGCGGTTCCTGAAAGGCCATATCGCCCACGCGCGCCGTGTAATTCGCCACCACACGCGCCACTTCAATGCCTACATAGAGCGCCAGCAAAGTCCACGCGCTCTGCATCACCGCTGCCTCGCCCGTCAAGCGGTCAAAGAGCCGCTGCTGCACCAGCCCCGGCCCAAGCTGCAAGACAAAATACGCCACCCAGCCGACGCTGTAGACCAGGAAGGGGCCAGGACGCAGGCGAAAGAGCGCCCATGTGAAGCGCGGCGTGGAGATAGAGGATTTCGCTAGCGCGTCATCAGAAACATCAGTTGATGTTGTTGCGGTCATAAAGTTTCCTCTGAGAGTTCTTCAAGACTTAAGCCAATTCCGCCTGCATACCCGTTTGCAATAAGCGATAGAAGCGCGAGGATGGGTCGGCGGCAAGGTCGGCACGCACACCAGCCTCAGCCACACATCCATCCTCCAGGATGAGAATATGATCGGCGCGCTGCACAGTGCCCAGCCGGTGCGCAATGATGATCGCGGTGCGGCCTGCCAAGAGCCGGTCGATGGCACGTTCCAGCAGTTGTTCTGTCGCCGGATCAAGACGCGAGGAAGCCTCATCCAGGATAACGAGGCCGGGGTCTTTGAGAAAGACACGCACCAGCGCCAGCAGTTGCGCCTGCCCAGCCGAAAGCCCCGCACCACTCGCCTGTAAGAGGGTGTCTAGACCTTGCGGTTGGGCCTCATACCAGCGCCACAGCCCCAATTCATCCAAGACTTGGAGGATTTGATCATCACTAATTTCTGTGTTAAAGAGAGTGATATTGTCGCGCAGGCTCGCTTGGAAAAGTTGCACTTCCTGTGTCACCAGGCCCACATGGCAGCGCAGTTCGCGCAGTTTGAGCGTACGCAGATCACGCCCACCGATGCGAATCGCGCCCTGCGTGGGATCGTAGAGCCGGAAAAACAGGCGCGTGATCGTCGTTTTGCCGCTGCCTGTGCGCCCAAGCAGGCCCAACACTTCGCCCGCCTGTACCTGGAACGAGACATCGCGCAATACAGCTTTAACTTCAGGGTTCGTCTCTGACTCGCTTTCAGTTCCATTCCTATGGGTCGCTTTGCTCACCGAATGTTCTCGATAGCCAAACGACACCCCCACAAACTCCACCGCCAAATCGGCAGAAGGCAGAGCAACAGCGAGCATCTCCTCATGCTTGATGAGATCATCGTCTCTGACTGACGGGCGCAGCGCCAACAACTCATGCACACGGTGAATACTCGCCGTAGCCTGTTGGAGTTCATCCACTTGCGACCGCATCTGTTCAAGCGGCTCGCGCAAAATCCCCAGATAGTAGACGATCAGATAGACCGTACCAATCGTGACCTGCCCCCGTTGATAGAGCCAGATGCCCAACCCCAGACCCAGCGCAGTCGCCAGCACAAAGAGCAGATGGGTGATGGAAAAGGTAAAGACACTAAAGAGTTGTGCCTTAAAGAAAGCACGATAGGCATCCCCCTGGTATTGGGCAAGCCGGCGCAATACATAGGGTACACCCCCATTTGCCAGCGTATCCTCACGCCCGTTGAGCCGCTCTTCAATAAAGCCATAGACCACGGCGACGCCCTCACGCATGGCTCCCCACAGCCGCACATTGCGGTGCTGCACTGCCTGCAATACGCCAAGCACCAAGAGCGCATAAAGCACGCCAGCCAGCCCCATCCGCCAATCTTCCAGCCAGAGCAGCGCGATCACGCCCAGGATCAGCAGCGCACTGGCGACCACGCGCAGCGTCAATTGCGAAAAGAAGCTCGCTAATTGGCTCACATCGCCATCCACACGCTCGATCAGTTCGCCAGGGGTGTGGCTGTTGTGGAAATCCATATCCAACTGGAGAATATGCAAGGCCAGGTCACTGCGTAGGGCATTGGTGGCCGCCCAACTCACCTTTTCGCCCACGTAGCTAGCCCCCAGATTCAGGGCCGCCTGACCCAGCCCAAAGAGGATAAACAACAAGGCAGCCAACACGATTCGTACTGTCGTTGTACCACTCTGCGCCGTATCCACCACGGCGCGTACCAACTGTGGATTGATCAATTGCAGCGCAATGCTGCCCAGCAGCAGAAGGGCCAGGAGCAGGACGCGGCCACGCTGAGGTCGAAAATAGCGGACCAGCAGCGCAAGGGTTTGCTTGAGCGCAAAGTTCATTGCATACTCCCTATGGCACACAGGCGCGGCAAAACGCCCACATGCCGAAGTGTTATTGATTTAGATGGGATACTTAGGGAGAGCTGCTGACCGCGAAAACCTTAAAGTTGAGAGAACTCAATCTTAACTGATGGGGATACAGAGGGTGACGAGGTGCAGCCCTAAGCCTAGATGCATGAATTTTGCGATAGTTGACATGGTGGCACCTCCTTTCTCACGGCAATGGTCTTACGGCAATGGCGTGAACGCGAAGAACCCTAAATCTGTCGTATAAAATAGCACACGATTTGAGGTCGTGTCAATCATGGATTTTTTGAAACCCGGAGGGGAACCCACCCCAGTATGACAATGACCGCTTCTGCTCCACCCCTTACTACCCTAGTTCGCACGCTCATCGACCTGCGCGCCCGCGGCAAGGCCCAGGTCACGCTCCTGGCAGCCTGCCCCAACTCCGATGCAGTGCTGGAAGCCGCCGTCCAGGTGGCAGCCCATAACCATACGCCCATGCTCTTTGCCGCGACGCTCAACCAGGTAGACCGTGACGGAGGCTATACCGGCTGGACACCCGCCGCTTTTGTCGAACGGCTTCACCATTTTGGCGCGCTCTATCAGGCAGAGGCGCTCTATCCCTGCTTGGATCATGGCGGCCCCTGGCTCAAGGATGCCCACACACGCGCCGGGCTTGACCTGGATGCCACGATGCACGAAGTCAAAGCCAGCCTGGCAGCCTGTCTGGAAGCGGGGTATGCCCTGCTGCACATCGACCCCACGGTAGACCGCACGCGTCAGGGGGCTGATCAAGACACGCCTGTGCCGATCCCCCTGGTTGTGGAGCGGACGCTGGAGTTGATCGCCTTCGCCGAAGAGCATCGCACGCGCTTGGGCCTGCCGCCAGTCGCCTATGAAGTGGGTACGGAGGAAGTGCATGGCGGGTTGGTCAACATGGACAGCTTTGTGGCCTTCTTGCAGGGGCTTCACGCAGGGTTGGCCGCGGCTGATCTGCTCCATGCCTGGCCCTGCTTTATTGTCGGCAAGGTAGGCACTGATCTGCATACCACCGACTTTGACCCCACGGTCGCCAGCCAATTGTTTGACCTGGTGATGCCCTATGGCTCGCTGATCAAGGGGCATTACACCGACTGGGTTGCCAATCCCGAAGCCTATCCACAAGCAGGGATGGGCGGCGCGAATGTGGGGCCGGAGTTTACCGCGGTGGAATATGAAGCGCTGGCCGCGCTGGTCGCCAAAGAGCGCGCGCTCTGCACCAGCCGGCCCAACACCCGGCCCTCCCGGCTGTTGGAGACGCTAGAGGATGCGGTCTTTCGCTCCAACCGCTGGCAGAAATGGCTGCAACCCGAAGAGCAGACCGTCGCCTTTGCCGATCTATCGCCCGCGCGGCGCACCTGGCTTGTGCAGACCAGCGCGCGCTACATCTGGACCGATGAGCAGGTGCAGGCGGCGCGCCTCCGCCTTTACGCCAACCTTGCCCCCATCCTGCCCGATCCACACCAGACCGTCGTGCAGCGCATCGCGCTCGCCATTGACGCCTACGTGAACGCCTTTGGCCTCTTCGACGCCAATACCCTGCTCGACATCTCCAGCTAAGACGGCAGCATCTCCATGATGGTATACTGCATTTCATGAAGATGGCAGCCAACCACCCTCCCGGAGGCTTCAGAGCCTCCGGGAGGGTTACAGAGTAGACCTAATTCGCAGGATTCGCATATGAACCCAATCCGCATTGTCTTTATGGGGACGCCAGATTTTGCCGTCCCGTCGCTTGTCGCTCTCTATGACCACGCGCCTGACCACAATTGGGAAGTGGTCGCCGTCGTCACCCAACCCGACCGGCCTGCCGGACGTGGCAAAAAGCTGGTCGCCAGTCCGGTCAAGGAACAGGCCGAACATTACGGGCTGCCCATCCTCCAGCCTGCCAGCTTTCGCAAAGACCCGAAAGCCCTGCCCACACTGGAGGCGTTCGCCCCCGATCTCCTGGTTGTCGCTGCCTATGGGCTGATTCTGCCGCGTGCCGTCCTGCGGCTTCCTGCCTACGACGCCATCAACGTCCACGCCAGCCTGCTCCCTGCCTACCGCGGCGCATCGCCCATCACCGCTGCCATTCTCGATGGGCTGGACGAGACAGGCGTCTCCATTATGCTCATGGATGTGGGCATGGACACAGGGCCGGTGCTGGCCCAGGCGGTGCAGCCCATTCGTGAGGGCGATACCACGGCGAGCCTTTCCGAGCGTCTCGCCTCGCAAGGTGCGGAGCTATTGGTGGAAACCCTGCCGCGCTGGCTGGTTGGCGAAATTACGCCCACACCGCAAGATCAGCTTCCCGGCGAAGTTTCGCTCTGTAGTCTCATCAAAAAAGAGGAAGGGCAGATCGACTGGAGCAAGCCCGCAGCCTTGATCGAGCGGATGACACGCGCCTACACACCGTGGCCCAGCGCCTATACCACTTGGCATGGCGAACCTTTCAAAATTTGGCATGCCTCGGTTGTGGAAGGAGAGGCCGCGCCAGGGCAAGTGATAGCAACCGCACAAGGCCCGGCGGTAGGCACTGGCGAAGGGCTGCTGCTGCTGAAAAGCGTCCAACCCGCGGGCAAACGCATCATGGACATACGCAGCTTTCTCAACGGCGCGCCGAGTTTTATTGGAAGCCAATTAGGAGCGTAACCAGCCATTAAACACCCTCCCGGAAGCTTCTGAGCTTCCGGGAGGGTTAAAAGCAAATGTTAAAGGCACACCTAACCAGCTTTTTTCAGGAGTACGTACCCCGGCGCGAGGGCGCAACGGGCGGTTCCGGCACAAAGCCATCCGCCTCGGCCTCGCCAGGCATGTTAATCGGCGCGCCCGCTGCGGGGACAGTCACACCACTACGCAACAAGCTGTGCAGCAACAAGCCCAATGGGGCGCAGACCAGCATGCCCGCCGAAAAACCCCATAGAACCAAACTCAAAATTCCAATGACTTGGGCCTGGAGTTGGGCCGGGAAGTCCGGTTGAAAACCACCAGCGGTAAAGAGTCCTGACACACCTTGCCCACTGACACCGAGATAGCTGTCGAGCCCGGTCATGTGCCAACCCTGCCCCACGCTTCCATCGGCAAAGATGCCCACCGCCAACAGCCCCACCAGTGCAGGCAGCCCGCTCACGCTGATCGCGCCGGTGGCATCATCCAGCCGCAGCAAGCCATCGACCAGATAGGTCACAAACGGAACCGTTGCCCCGGCGACAAGACCAATGACAAAGGCTTGCCCCGGCTGGACAAACGGCCCTGCTGCCATCCCTGCCACAACACCCGCGGCCAAACCGCGCGCGCTCATCAGCGGTTCGCTCTTGCCTGTCACAAACCAGGTATAGAAGATGGGGACAATCGTGCCACCCGCCGCAAAGAGGATCGAGTTGACACTGCCACGCAGCAGCGCCAGTTCGCTCAAGGCACCCATTTGTACCGGGTTCGCCCATAGCCAGCCAAACGAACCCGTCAAGATCAGGAAACTGCCCACAACCGCCAAGAGTGGCAGTTGCGCGGGGAGTAGAGCGGGCTGTTGCAGCCGCCGCGGTGCCCGTCGCGGCACCCACACCACCAGCGCAGCCAGCGCCACACCCGCCACAACCAAATGGACTGTACCGGCTCCGCCAAAGTCTACAAAGCCGTGGCCCAAATTCAGATTGTTGCCCAGCGCGCCCAACCAGCCACCGCCGCGCACCCAATTCCCTGCCAGCGGGTAGATGATGCCTCCCAAGACCAGGGATAAGATGAGCGTAGCCGTGGCAGGCGCACGCCCGCGCAGCGCCACAATCGGCAGTATCGCTGCGGTGATGGCCCACGGGAGATGCGCCAAGAAAAGCGCATAGGCCAGGGGGGTAATACCGGCACCGGACAAAAACCAGCCGCTCAACCCCGCCACGCCCCACCCTGCGCCCCAATCTGCGGCAAAGGGGGACCACTCCCACACCAAATCGCGCAATCCCGGCTGGGCATAGACCAGACCGACACCCCCAAATTGGAAGGCAAATCCCACTGCCCAATAGCCAAAGCTCGCCAACCCAACCGAAGCCATCCCACCCAACGCCGCATTCCACGCGCGTTCAGCGTCCAGCCCGGCCACGCCGACCAACACAAAACCAGCCGGGACCAAAAGGCCCAGCGCGGCCATAATCAAGAACCAATAGGTAGGTAGGGTCGTTGAATCGCCCAGGGCGTTGTTCATGGGCGGAACCGCGTTGGGGTCAACGGTCTGCGCCATGGCCGCGGTGGGCCAAATGGAGAGCGCCACAAAACATGCAATTACAGCCAGGCACCCCAACCAACGGGGAACCCGTATGCGGAGTTTTGACAGGTATATCATTGGCAACCTATGCGCTGCTGTAAACTTGTCTCGGAAATAGACTCCTCCGTCTCTCAGCCTGACTGGTCACGTATCATACCGCATTGACAGAATTATCCAAAAGTTGTGATAGACTGATACCTTATGCTGCACTGGATTGCGACTTCGGGCCGCCATTTTGTTACTCGCCGGGAATTGATTGCGCGCCGGCTTTCCTCTCACTGGCTAGCCTGGCTGGTGGGCAGCGCGGCCTTTCTTCTCTATGCCTACACCTCTGCGCCAGGGATTGTCACCTTCTTTGATGATACGCTAGAGTTCCAAACAATCGCCCCCACCTTTGGCATTGCCCACCCTACCGGCTATCCTCTTTATACTATCCTTGGGGGCCTATGGACACATCTGCTGCCCTGGGGTACATGGGCCGGACGGCTCAATCTTTTCAGCGCGTTGTGCGCGGCAATCGCGGTGGGGCTAATCGCTGCGCTAGGGGGCCGTTTGCTCCTGGATCGCCGCGGCGCGCCCAATCCGTGGGCCGCTCTCGCCGCAGCCATCACCTATGCCCTCAGCCCTGTCTGGTGGAGTCAAGCCACCGTGGCAGAGGTCTACCCGCTGCACAGCGCTTTCGTCGCTGCCATCCTCGCCACTACCATCGGCATCAACCAAACCCTCACGCCTCACGCCTTGACAGAGGGACAGCCTTCACCACGCTTTGAGCGGCGCATGACCTGGCTGCTGCTGCTCTTTGGCTTGGCGCTTGCCCACCACCGCACGATCCTGCTGCTCGCTCCGCCGGTAGCACTCTATGTATTGTGGAGCGTTCCGGGCATTTGGCGTCCACGGCGCGTTTGGTGGCGTTGGGGTATAGCTCTCGCCGCGCCCCTTCTCCTTTACCTGTATATTCCCCTGCGCGCTGCGGCAGGTGTGCGCGATCTCAACGACAGCTATGTGCCGGGATGGGCGGGCTTCTGGAATCATGTCTTGGCGCAAGAGTATACCGCCTTTTTTGCCGATAATCCCCTGACCACTACCTATACCTCTGCCCAATGGTTCGAACTCATCCGCAGCCAGACAGGATGGATAGGCTTATGCCTGGCCCTGATGGGATTGGTCTGGCTCTTTGACCGGCGCGGGCGTCCGGCGCGTCCCTGGTGGCTGCTGCTTGGCGTGCTGCTCATCAACCTGCTCTTTGCCATCCTCTATCGTGTCCCCGACCCGGAAGTCTTTCTCTTACCCACGATTCTCGCCCTTGCGCTTTTCAGCGGGGCTGGCGTGGGCCTGCTAGCGCGCTGGCTGTCCACCCCAAGTGCAACCTTGCTCTCTGCACTCCTGGTCGGCCTGCTCATCTTTGCCCCGTTGGAGCGTGGCCCTGGCGTCAACCGTCGAAATGAGTGGTCGGCGCATGACCAAGCGCGGCGCATGGCGCAAGCCACCTTTCCACCCAACAGCCAGGTAATCGGGCTAGAAGGCGAGATGACCGCGCTGCGCTATATGCAGGCAGCAGAAGCGCTCGGCACAAACGCAACCCCGATCACCGCCAATGAGTCTGCCCAGCGCCGGGCGTTGGTCGATGCGTTGATGGCGCGCGGCACGCCCGTTTTTCTGACACGGGAACTCGAAGGCATCCAAAGCAGTTACAGCTTTAGCGGCGAAGCTGACCTGGTGCGCGTGTGGCCGCGCGGCGGATCACAAGTGACCCTGCCCGACCTTGCTATATCAACGCCCCCGCTTCTGCTGGATGAGGGGCGTGTGCAGATCGAAGCCTATACCCTGCGTCCAATCACGGATCTGGCGCAACCCGCTCAAGAATTGACTCTCTATTGGCGGTTGCTCTCCCCCACCGAGAAGGTGCTCAAACTCTCGCTGCGGCTGCTGGATGGTGCGGGCGCGCCGCTGCAGTGGCCCGATGGCAGAGCCGCAGTTGAAGATCGCTTCCCGCTGCATCAGGCGGCGCTCACCCCCGATTGGTTTCCCGATGAGTTGATCCAGGATGTCCACACGGTGCTCTTGCCCCCCGCTTTGCAGGAGAAATCTGCAACTTTGCTTGTTATTATTTATGAAAGCGCCACAGCATTGGAGGAAGGCCGTATCGAAATTATGTTCTGATCGTCACAAGTGATAGCGGGAAATCAACGTGCCGCAAGTTGCCGCTCGGCAGCAACAATGAGCAAAATAATGCTTCGAGTTTGTCAACCTGCACGAAGCGTGCCATACTAGCCGATGTTTGTGCGCAGCGCGGCAAGGAGAAGGGTCATACGCTTCGACGCTGGCTCAGGTACATGAGTACACTGTTCTATGCGACTGGTTCAAGCCCAATAGTTCAAGCCCACTGGACTACTGCGCACGTACACAATGTGGCGCGAAAATGATGTGCTTCTAGGGCCGTCTTAGCCGTACCACATCTCAAATCGAAAACAGACAAAAATTCAAGAGGTGTCAACAGATGCAAACCAACCGTCCTATTCGTCAAACTGTTCGATCTCATCCCCTGCTCATGGCTGGCCTGGTCACCGGCCTCTTAGCCCTGGCTGCCTGTCAGCCCATCCGCGATCCAGCGGTCATTGCCGCCGAACAGACGGCAGTCGCCCAGGGTACACCCGCTGCCGCTGTTGTTGCCGCCGGAACCCCAGAAGCAGCCGTTACCGAAGCTGCCGTCGGCCCAGCAATGGCAACGATCTCAGCAGATTCCTTGCGCGTGCGTGCCCTGCCCAGCGATAGTGCAGAGGTTGTCGCCGGCGTCAAAGTGGGTGACACTTTCCCCGTCACCGGCATCAGCTCCGACGGGGCCTGGATTCAGATTGCAATTGAAGAATCCCCAGATGGTCTGGGCTGGGTCTCTGCCGGATTTGTAACATTGGCTGGTGACATCACCAACATTGAAATCGTGGATGTTGCCGCCGAAGATGCCACACCAGAGGCAACCACCGAAGCAACCGAAGAAGCGACTGAGGAAGCTACAGCCGAGGCAACTGAGGAAGCCACGGAAGAAGCGACCCCTGAAGCCACCGCAGAAGTGACCGAGGAAGCGACTCCTGAGCCAACCGCTGAGGCCACAGAGGAAGCTACTCCTGAGCCAACCGCTGAGGCCACAGAGGAAGCTACTCCTGAAGCGACTGGAGAGGCTGCTGAAGAAGCAACCCCCGTAGCAACGGAGGAAGCCACAGAAGAAGCAACTCCTGAAGCCACCGAAGAGGCCACAGCCGATCTGGGCACTGTCACAATTGTCGTCGAACTGCCGCTGCGCGTACGCAGTGAACCGACCACCGAGGTCGAAAACAAGATCGGCAGCGTCTACAATGGTGAAGTCTACAAAGTCCTGGAGATCAGCGAAGATGGCGCGTGGGTCCGCATCGAAACGCCAAAATTGGGCGACGGTTCGGGCTGGATCTCTGCCGAGTTCGTTGTCTTTAATGAGGATGAATAAAGCGGACGAATAGACGCATCCTCCGCCTTGTCCCCCTAGACAGGGCAAATCGATGATACAATCAATGGTGCAGCGGGTTATTCCCGTTGCACCATTTTCTTTTGCATTTCTTTTGTAAGGCTTTCAGAGCGAATCAATGTGAGGAGAACAGGATGCTCGACGCAGCAGGCAATGAATACATCAAGCTCGATCAATTTCTCAAGCTCGCGGGGGTCGTGGAAACCGGCGGCGAGGCCAAGCACTTGATCTTATCGGGCCAGGTCTGGGTGAACGGCACGATTGAGACGCGCCGGGGACGCAAACTATACCACGGGGACGTGGTGACAATCGACGGGGAGGAGATGGTCGTCCAGGTGGAGCCGGACGAGGCAGCATAGGTACGGACGCAATGGATTGCGTCCTTTTCTACCCCGCAGCGAGCAGATCGCAGAGAGGCAGTCACCGCGGCAGGACTGCTAATCGGCGGCGGGGGCTAGTCCGGCATCGGTTGGGGCTGGGCGGTCGGCATAGATGCGCGGCGATGAAACCTCGGCGTGTACCTGAATCCCATCGGCAGCCAGCACCGGCTCCAGCGCCACAATTGCACACTCGATCATGCTCTCATCCGGTTCGCGCGTGGTCAGCTTTTGCATGGCGAGTCCCGGCGCGATCATCAAGCGCATGAGCGGGTTGTCAACGTGGTTTGCGCTAAAACGAAGGATCTCATAGGCGATCCCCGCGACAATCGGCACCAAAAGCAAGCGCGAGACAAAACGCAAGAGCAGCGCAAGCCACGACGGTTCAATCCCGGCAAAGGTCAAGGGCGCAAAGAGGATGATGCTGATCACCAGCACATAGAGCAGGAAACTGGTGCCGCAGCGCACATGCTGCAAGCTGTACTGGCGCACAGACGCTACCGTAAGCGGCGCACCGGCTTCATAGGCGTTGATCGCCTTATGCTCGGCCCCATGATAGCCAAAGACACGTCCAATTTCGGGAATGCGACCGATGGCCCAAATGTAGAGCACAAAAAGCACCAGCCGTATCAGCCCCTCAAAAACAGCGTCCACCACGGCATTGTCATTGACATAGGTTGCCATCCAGCGAGCAGCAAAGGTGGGGAGCAAAAAGAAAAGCCCAACGGCAAACGCCATGCTTGTGGCGATGGTTGTCCAGGCGACCGGCCCAGAGAACTCCACCTTTTCGTTTTCGTCCTCTTGGGCAGAGACTTCGGCGCTCCACATCAGCGCCCGCATCCCCAGCCCCAGCGCATCCCACAGCAGCGCCAGCCCGCGCACAAAGGGCCACTTGCCCCAAGAACTGGTGTAGATCTTTGCCGTCAGCGGCTCGGTATGCACAACGATATTGCCCTGCGGGTTGCGCACAGCCACAGCCATGCTCGTACGTCCCCGCATCATCACGCCTTCAAGAACCGCTTGCCCACCATAATATTGTTTGCTCATGACCGCGATTGTATCATCCCCAAAGGAGCGCGGTCAAACGAACCTGGGCAGAACTACCAAACGGTTGTGCAAAGATTCTGTGCAATTCGTCCGCAGACACATAGCCTGTGATAGATTATGATGTAGCTTAGGACAAAGAAAAAGTGATGTCACTGGATACTTGAGCAGGGGGCTAAATGTCTTCGCTGGTTCTGGGCATGGGGATTGTTGCGATTGTCTTGACATTGGCCGCGCTCACCTCGCGCATGGTCGAGCGCGCTCCCATCTCATTCCCCATGATCTTCTTGGGCATCGGCTTTCTGTTGGGCGGCTACGACATCATCGAGTTGGATCTGCACAGCCCCATTTTAGAGGCGGTTGCGGTCATTAGCCTGGCATTGGTGCTTTTCCTCGACGCGGTCAACACACAGCTAGACGAACTCAAGAGCGAGTGGTACGTTCCAGTGGCGACCCTCGGCCCCGGCACACTCCTGATCATTGGCGGCGTGGCGCTGGCAGCCTACTACCTGGTAGGCGTAACACCCCTGCAAGCCCTGTTGGTAGGCGCAGTCCTCGCCTCCACCGATCCCGTGGTTTTGCGCGATATTGTGCGCGATGAGCATGTCCCCCGCTCTGTGCGCCGCGCGCTTGGGGTCGAGGCAGGGATGAACGATCTGGTCGTGCTGCCGATTGTGCTGATCCTGATCGCGCTGTTGACAGTCCAAAGCCAGAGCCTGTTGGGATGGGCCAACTTCCTGGCGCGCATCCTGATCTTGAGTCCCCTGATAGGCTTGACGGTAGGTGGTGCAGGCGCCTGGCTGATTGGCTGGGTAGACCGGCGCGCCGGGATCAGCCGTGAATACCAGGCGCTCTATGGCATCGGTCTTGTCCTGGCTTGCTTTGCCGCGGGCCAGGCAATGGGCGGCGATGGGTTTCTTTCTGCCTTCTTTGGGGGGCTTGCCGTCACGCTCCTGAACATGACGCTCTGTGACTGCTTTATGGATTATGGCGAAGTCACCGCCGAGATGATGATGCTGCTGGCCTTTGTCCTCTTTGGCGTGGTGCTGTCCGGCCTGCTGATCACCGTACCCTTAGTGGGTGGGTTGGCGCTGGCGGCGATTGCGCTGTTGGTGGTGCGCCCGGCAGCATTGGGGCTTGTGCTTCTGCCCGCAAAAATGAGCAACCTCGCCCGCGCCTTTATCGGTTGGTTCGGCCCGCGCGGGCTCAACTCGCTGCTGCTGGCGCTCTTGGCTGTCCAGGCGCATGTCCCAGGCGGGGAATACTTGCTGGCGGTCACGGGCATGGTCGTCGTCGTTTCCGTTGTCCTCCACGGCACCAGCGCCACCCCGCTTTCGGCATGGTACGGGCGGCGAGTCGCAGCCACCATTCCCACATTGGCAGAAGAACGCGAAGGAACCTTTACTGGCCTCTTTGAAGAAGAACCAAAGGCAATTCCCCGGATCAGCGTCGGAGAATTGGCCGCAGCGTTGCAGAGTGACGATCCGCCTGTCGTCCTCGACGTGCGTTCCCGCGCCCGCTATGAAAGCGTTGACACGCAGATTCCCACAAGCATCCGCGTGCTGCCCGACCAAATCACCGAATGGGCCGGCACAATGGAGAAGAGCAAGTTGATCGTGCCCTACTGCTCATGCCCCGATGATGCCACCAGTTTGCGCGTCACGCGCCAACTGCTCGATTTAGGCTTCCAAGCGCGGGTCCTTCAGGGTGGCTTCGATGCGTGGGCAGCGCACTATCCCCTTGAACCCAAAGGCACTCCCGCGCCCCTGCCCCACTTGCTCTAGAGGCGTAATCCACTGGCAGCCCATACTCGCCCATAGGCGAAGAACAGTTTGGACGAACAGATTCCTAATGCTATTCTATTGGTTCGATTGATCAGCGCACTTTCCAATACCGTATAATTGATCATTGGGATATTGGGTATTTAGTTTTGCGCTATACAAAAGGAAATACATGCGCGCTCATCTACTTTCTTATACACAGCAAAATCCCCTCCTATCCCCGACAGTAGCAGCGGGACGTGGCGATCTAGCAGCCCTTTGGCAAGGTCACGGGCTCTTCCCGGAACAGTTAATCGAATACGCCGGTCGCGTCTGCTATCTCAGCACGCACCGCATGGGCACCGCGCCGGAATTTATCAGCGCCCGCGTCCGTGAAGGCCACGAAGACATCATTGAGCATGTGGTCATTACCTTTCGACTCGAGGGAACAGATGCCCCTTTGCGCTGGCGTATTCTCAACCGTCATTGCGAAGTGACCGAATTGGGGGATGGCAACTGGATTGTCAGCGGCAACACCCGCGTCTGGCTGGCCCTCCTGCGTGAGGAGAGTATTCAGGAGGAGTTTGGTGCTACCCTGCTCCCCACCCTCTATCGCATTGCGCCCAAAGTCTACGCAGAGTTTGCGTCTAAAATTACCGGCGGCAAGAATGGAGCAGATGGCAACCCAAGCGGCACACTGCCCACCCTGCCCGACGTGCCGAGCGCAGAGCCGGATAACCCGGAAGCATTGCTCCCCAGCCAAGATGGCCCCATGCGCGTCACGCTCTTGGGCTACAACCTGCCGGAGTTGGACGATCCCGCCCACCTAGAGGATCACGGCTCAGCTACCTTCCTCTTTGAAGGCATCAGCCGCACCTGTACCCACCAACTTGTACGCCACCGGCTCGCCAGCTTTAGCCAGGAATCGCAGCGCTATGTCGATCTAAGCCGCGGCGGCTGGCAGGCCATTGTGCCGGAGGCAATCGCCAACAATCCGGTTGCCCAGGCGGAGTTGAACGAATTTTGGCAGATTGCGGAAGAAAAGTACGCCAAGCTGCGCGCTTTAGGCATCCGCAAAGAAGATGCGCGTTTTCTCCTGCCCAACGCTGCCGAGACGCGCATCATTGCCACCATGAACTTTGCCGGTTGGAGCCACTTTTTCTGGCTTCGTGCTGTGGATATGGCTGCCCAATGGGAAATTCGACTGATGGGCCAGCGTGCGCTCTCGATGATTTACCCACTTGCGCCCGCGACCTTCCAGCCCCACTGGGATGTTTATCTGGAGAGGTTTACCTAAATCATGCCGTCTTATTTTCGTTCGCATCTAAAACAGCTAGAATCCGAAGCCATCTATGTCATGCGCGAGGTGGCTTCCCAGTTTGAACGCCCTGTCCTGCTCTTTTCAGGTGGCAAGGATTCCATCGTCATGGCCCATCTGGCCCACCGCGCCTTTTACCCCGGCAAGGTGCCCTTTCCACTGCTGCATGTGGACACAGGCCATAACTTTGACGAGACGCTGGAGTTCCGCGATTGGTTGGTGAAAGAGCTGGACCTGCGCCTGATCGTGCGCTATGTGCAGGATTCCATCGACCAGGGACGCGCCGTGGAAGAAAGCGGCCCCAACCCCATGCGTAATGGACTCCAGACCATTACACTGCTCGATGCATTGGCCGAACACAAATTTGAAGCTGCCATGGGCGGGGCGCGGCGTGACGAAGAAAAAGCACGTGCGAAGGAGCGCTTCTTCTCCCATCGCGATCAGTTTGGTCAATGGGATCCCAAGAATCAGCGTCCAGAACTTTGGAATCTCTACAACGGGCGCAAACACGCCAATGAGCATTTCCGTGTTTTCCCGCTGAGTAACTGGACCGAAATGGATATCTGGCAATATATCGCGCTCAACCGCATTGAGATTCCGGCGCTCTACTTTTCCCACCGGCGAGATGTGGTGCAGCGCGACGGTATGCTGCTCGCCACCTGTCCCTTTATTACCGTCATGCCCGGCGAGCATGTGGAGAATAAAGTCGTTCGCTTTCGCACCATTGGTGACATGACCTGTACCGGCGCTGTCGAATCAATGGCAAGCACTCTGGAGGAAGTGATCCAGGAGATTGCTGCCGCCCGCGTGACCGAACGCGGGGCGCGCGCCGACGACAAACGTAGCGAGGCTGCGATGGAAGATCGCAAGAAGCAGGGGTATTTCTAACATCATGCTGCACGATAAATTGACACCCAAAACGGCGCTGGCTGCCAGCACCCAATCACAGACGAGTAGTGCAGAGACATTGAGTCCAGAGGCATTGAGTCCAGAGGCATTGAGTCCAGAGGCATTGAGTCCAGAGGCATTGAGTCCAGAGGTAATGAACAGCAGCGATCCATACTATTCCATGGATCTGCTGCGCTTCACCACCGCAGGCAGCGTGGACGACGGCAAAAGCACCTTGATCGGTCGCCTGCTCTATGACAGCAAGGCCATCTTTGAAGACCAAATGGAGGCGATGGAACGCGCCAGCCGCAACCGTGGTGATACCTATGTCGATCTGGCGCTGTTGACCGATGGGCTGCGCGCCGAGCGCGAACAGGGGATCACCATTGACGTCGCCTATCGCTACTTTGCCACCCCCAAGCGCAAATTCATCATTGCCGATACTCCCGGTCACATCCAGTATACGCGCAACATGGTCACGGGCGCATCGACCGCCGAACTTGCCATCATCCTGATCGATGCGCGCAAGGGGGTCGTCACCCAATCCAAACGTCACGGCTTCATTGCCTCGCTGCTGGAGATTCCCCACATCCTGGTCGCCGTCAACAAGATGGATCTTGTCGATTACGATGAAGAAGTCTACCGGCGCATTGTGACGGAGTATTCCGAATTTGCCACCAAGCTCTCCATCCAGGACTTGACCTTTATCCCCATCTCGGCGCTCCAGGGCGACAACGTCGTCAACAAAAGCGACAAAACCAGTTGGTATGATGGGCCAACGCTGCTCCACCATCTGGAAAATGTAAATGTCGGCGCCAGCCGCAACTTGGTCGATTTTCGTTTCCCTGTGCAGATGGTGGTACGTCCCCACCAGGATTTCCGAGGCTTTGCCGGACAAATCGCTTCCGGCACGATTTCTCCTGGCGAGGAGATCGTCGTACTCCCTTCCGGCACAGCCAGCCGCGTGCGCGCGGTCCACGCCTTCACGGAGGAAGTCCAAGAAGCGGTTGAAGGCGACTCCGTGATGATCACCCTGGAGGATGAGATCGACGTCAGCCGCGGCGATATGATTGTTCGCAAGAACAACCTGCCGCAGGTCAGCAATCAACTGGAATGTACCATCTGTTGGGTCACAGAAGAGCCGCTCAACCTGCAAAGCACCTATATTTTGCAGCACAATTCCCACCAGGTGCGTGCCTTTGTCGCCGACCTCAACTATCGCATTGATGTCAACACGCTCCACCGCGAAAGCGCGCACACGCTACAGCTCAACGAGATCGGGCGCGTCAAGATTACGACGACTCAGCCACTCTTTTTTGACCCCTACCGGCTCAACCGCAATACAGGCAGTTTCATCCTCATTGACTCCTATACCAACGTCACCGTAGCTGCCGGTATGATCCGTCGCCGCGCAAGCACGTTGGAAGAGGTGATCAGCACCCAGCCTGACCGTCAAAAATCGGCCAATGTCGTCTGGGAAAGCACCGAGATCAGCCGCGAGATGCGCGAAAGCCGCAATGGACATCGCGCCGCGGTTCTCTGGTTTACGGGCCTTTCCGGTTCGGGAAAATCGACGGTGGCGCGGCGCTTGGAACGGCGGCTCTTTGAACATGGCTGCCAGACGACTTATCTCGATGGCGATAACGTGCGCCACGGTCTCAATGGGGATTTGGGCTTCTCGCCTGCCGACCGCAAGGAAAACATCCGGCGCGTGGCAGAAGTGGCGCGGCTTGCCTTTGATCATGGCACGCTGACCATTTGCACCTTTATCTCGCCCTATCGCGCCGACCGGGAATCTGCCCGTGCGCTGCTGCCCGAAGGCCGCTTTATTGAAGTTTATGTCAAATGCGATCTAGAGGTAGTGAAACGGCGCGACCCCAAGGGGCTTTATGCGAAGGCGCTGGCTGGTGAAATTCCCGAATTTACGGGCATCTCGTCACCCTATGAAGAACCGACCGATCCGGAAATCCTGGTCGAAACCGATGTGCAGAGCGTCGATGACATCGTTGAGCAGATCATGGATGAACTGACGCGCCGAGGTCTGCTCAACTATCAATAGACAAACCAGTTGAGCCACAGTATCCCGGCAAAGTCTTGAGAATGACCTGTAGAGGCCTTAAAACACGAAGTCGAGCTTGGGCGTTCATGGATGGCAACAATGAATAAAGATGCACTCGTCGACAAGTTTCAAAGCGGACGCGCCCATGTCGCTGTCATTGGTCTGGGCTATGTGGGGCTGCCGCTGGCGCTGACCTTTGCCGAAGCGGGCTACCAGGTCACAGGCATTGACCTAAGCGCCCAGCGTGTTGCCATGCTCAATCGCGGCGTCTCCTATATCGAGGACATCAGCGACGCGCAATTGGCCCCCTACGTGGCCCAAGCCGCCCTTGCTGCCCAAGCTGTCAGTGCCGACGCAGGCAGCGCCCAACCCGCTTTGACGAGAAGCAGTCGTCCCTCATCGCCAAGCGGCGGGAGCCTGGCAGCCACAAGCGACTATGCCATCTTGGCCGAATGTGACGCGGTTTCCATCTGCGTCCCTACGCCCCTGAACAAGACGGGCGACCCCGATATGTCCTTCATTCACCACGCCGGTGAGAAGATCGCACGCTACCTGCATCCGGGCATGGTCGTGGTACTGGAATCCACGACCTATCCGGGCACAACGCGCGAGGTGCTGCTGTCGAGCTTCGAACGTGTCAGCGCGGCCCAGGGCCAGCCTTTGCAGGTGGGCGAAGACTTCTTTCTGGCCTTCTCGCCCGAACGAATTGACCCAGGGCGCAGAGATTGGATGACTCATAACACGCCGAAGGTCATCGGGGGTGTGACCCCTGCCTGTCTGCAAGTCGCCACTGCCTTCTATGAAAAGGCGATCCAAACATTGGTGCCAGTCTCCTCGCCCGAAGCGGCAGAGATGACCAAGTTGCTGGAAAACACCTTCCGCGCCGTCAATATCGGGCTTGCCAATGAGCTGCTGCTCATGTGCGACAAGTTGGGACTCGACGCTTGGGAAGTGATCGACGCAGCGGCGACAAAGCCCTTTGGCTTTATGCGCTTCACCCCCGGCCCCGGTCTGGGCGGCCATTGTATTCCCATTGACCCCCAATATCTTTCCTGGAAAATGCGCTCGATGGAGTATACGGCTCGCTTTATCCAACTTGCCAGCGAGGTCAACACCGAAATGCCCCGCTATTGGGCGCGCAAGGTGCAAGACGCGCTCAATGAGCAGGGCAAGGCGCTCAAGGGCAGCCACATTCTGCTCTTGGGCATCGCCTATAAGAAAAACATCAGCGACCTGCGCGAATCGCCTGCGCTGGATATTATGCATCTGTTGGCAGAAAAAGGGGCGCATGTGGCCTACCATGATCCCTATGTGCCTAAGTTTGACTATGAAGGCATGTCGAGCACAGGGATTACGGATCTCGACCAGGCCATCGCCGATGCCGACTGTGTGGTCATCACCACCGATCACGCAGTCTATGACTGGGAACAAATCGGCTCTGTAGCGCGGCTTATCGTGGATACACGCCATGTCCTGTAGGCGCGTCTTGTAGGCATGACCTATAAGAGTCTTTCATCTCCATTCACACTGATCCCGCTCAGTTTGATAGAACACAGCCCAAACTCATTCCCAATGTCCTGATTGATTATGATTGATTATCACTAAAGTGTCCGGTACATAAGAGCAGATCTGTCTGTTGGCACTCTGCCCTTGTGCCCAACTTTGCAGCCATGAGTAACCATGACTTATTTATCTTTTCTTGCGCACTTCATCTCTAAACTCTCCAAACTCTCTAAACGAGGTATCCTCTTTCTGCTTCTGTTCGTGGTGACGCTTGCCGTTGCCCGCCCCCTGCTGGTACACGCCGAGCCGGCTATGAGCGTATTCGCCCAACTAGCCCAGAACACGCCCTCTCCACAGCCTGAGGAAGACGAGCCAGAGGATACAGGCAGCAGCATGGCCCTGCCCTCTGAGTGGCAAGGAGCCGCCACGATCTCTGCCCAGCAATTGGAGCAGGTTGCGCCGCCGCTCCAGGCCGAAGTAAGCCAGGGAGACTTCCAGATTGCCTACGTCCCCGCCGAAACAGGCAACAGTCTGCGTATCCTGCCCGTCCCATCCGCAGCGGGTGTGGGCGCGCTTCGGGTTGGCATGAAGCTCGATGAAAACAGCACAAATCCTGCTCTGCCTTCAGGACAGATCGTTACGCTGCAACTCACGGCGCGCCTCTATGGGCCGGATGCCCTTGCCCGGCTCACGATTGCCGATGACAACGGCAGCAGCAGCGTTGTTCTGGATGGGGTGAGTTGGCGTGAGTATGAGGTCACACGCCAACTTGCAGCTAATGTGACCGAGTTGGAAGTGATGGTGGAATGGAGCGGCGTACCCGCCAACGGTTGGTTGGAAATGCGCGGGTGGAATTTCGCCTTCACGCCATCCGCAGAATCCGCGGCGCTTTCGCCCACCGACACCCCCACGCCCGCGGGCGCAGCCGCAGTTGCCACCAATCCACCCACTGCCACACCGACGCCGACCGTTCCTGTGATAGCCACAGCCACCCCCCTGCCCATCGCCACAGCGCTTCCCGCGACCAGCGCGCCGGAGCAGGCTCCACAGGTCGAAGCGACGGAGCCGAGCAGTGACGTGCTGCTCATTCCGACGCCCACACTGGTGATCGTCACCTCCACCCCGACACCCGCCAGCATCTTTGAAGAAGCGACCCGCGTCGCCCAGGCAACGGAATGGGCGCGCGTCCTGGGGCCGGTCACAGCAACGCCGCCCAACATGGCAACGCCAACGCCGACAGTCACCCCTGTCGTTCTGGTGAACACACCGACACCAGAAAATGGGGCCACGGCGACACAGGTAGCCCTGCTCGCCACGGCGATAGCCTTCACCACAGGCACGCCCACGCCCATACCGCCTGATGCAGTCATTTTGATCGCAACCGATACGCCCATTCCGCCCACCGCGACGCCGCGCGCAACCAACACGCCAACGCCCATCTTTGTCCTGTTGGATGAGATTCCTGTCGCGCAGCCGACAATCACACCCGGCGTGCCCGCGGTCCTACAGGGCAAAATTGTCTTTCTCACCGACTACAGAGGAAACCCCAGAGCCCCCAATGCCATGATGATCAACCCAGATGGCACAGGCGCGGCACTGCTCACAACCAACTTCTTCTACACGGCTGCCGCCGCGCGTGACCAGTACTCCGCAGATGGTCGATTCTATGTTTACTCGCTGCGTGAAGCGGGCGGAGAAGCACATAATGCAGGGCTGATTCAGATATTTTACGATGACAGCCTATACAGCAGCACACATCACCAATTGACCTATTTTGGTGACGGTGTCGCCTGGTCGCCGGCTTGGTCACCCAACAGCGAAACCATTGCCTATGTCTCTAGCGAAACCGGGAATGACGAGATCTGGGTCTCACAGCGCAACCAATGGCCTGCTACGCAGTTGACCAAAAATGAGTGGGAATGGGATCACCATCCGAGTTTCTCGCCTAATGGGGCCGAGATTGTCTTTTCCTCCAACCGCGGCACAGGAAACCGGCAGCTCTGGATGATGGACAGCAGCGGTGGCAACCAGCGCCAATTCACCAATTTCCCTTTCGAGGCATGGGATCCCGTATGGGTTAAGTATGTCGAGTCACCCGCCGAGCCGGCTGCCACACCCACTCCTGTACCGCCTGTCGAGCCCGCACAGGAGACAACTTCAGCAGCCCCGGTCGTGTGCGAGAAGGGCGGGGACTGCTAACCTAGTAGAAAATAGACCAGCCTACAAGATGGCCTGCCAGCTATGCGCTGTGCAGGCCATTTGCATTGTAAATGTAGGGAATGTTGAAGTGAAGGAATGGGCAGACTACTGGGCGGGAGGCTCGTCGGGTGCCGCTTCCAGTTTCTCAATCAGCCGCACCAAGTCGGTGCGTGTCACCACGCCGATCACCCGTCCTTGCTCCAGGACAGGCAGCATGGTCACTTCGGGATTCAGCATCGCCTCCAGCGCCTCTTCAACAAGCGCGTCGGGGCCGATTGTCTCCGCCTCATCTTGCATGAGGTCTACAGCGTTGATCGCCAGTGCTTGGCGCAACTGCTCCTTATACTGGCGATATTCCTCGATGCTGACTGGAATTAACGCAGAGAGTACGGCGATATAGCGCGGCTCATGGACGGGTGCGTTGCGTGCGATCAAGTCCATCTCGGTGATGACACCCAAGAGCGTATCGTTGTCGTCCACCACAGGCACGCCGCTGATAATGTTCTCGCGCATCGTGCGCGCCACATCGCGGATATTGGTTGTCGGGCTAACCGTGATAGCCGGGCTGCTCATAATTTCACGAACCTGCATTGCTCATCTCCTGCCCACATCAATGGGCCATTTTGGCGGGATACCGGGCGATTACTGGGCGACTACCGGGCCAATTCAGATCACAAATTGCCCGTTGCGATAGAACAATTCACCATCCACCAGAATTTCGCTCTCCTGGCGCATGTCACAGATGAAATCCCAATGCACCGCCGATTGGTTGCGACTGCCCGTTTCAGGGTAGCCGGAACCAACAGCGACGTGAAGTGTACCACCGATCTTCTCATCATAGAGGATGCTCTTGGTGAAACGCTGAATCTGGTAATTGGTACCAATCGCAAACTCGCCCAGATAGCGTGCCCCTGGGTCACTATCCAGTTGGCTGATCAAATACTCCTCATTCTTCGCTGCGGAAGCGCGCACCACCTTGCCATCCTCAAAGCCAAGCTCTACCCCCTCTACCTCGCGCCCCCCGCGTATCGCCGGATAGGTAAAGCGAATCCAGCCGTTGACCGACTCCTCCACAGGGCCGGTGAAGATCTCCCCGCTGGGCATATTGCGTTTGCCATCGCTGTTGATAAAGGTGCGCCCAGCGATTGAAAGCGTCAGATCGACATGCGGGCCGCGCACCACAACTTGCTCCTTGCCTCGCAACCAATCCACCAACCGCTGCTGCGTGTCGTGGACGGTTTGCCAAGCGGCGACAGGGTCGGGCTGGTCGGCAAAGGTGGCAGCATAGACAAAACGCTCATAATCGGCCAAACTCATATCGGCCTCTTGGGCAAAAGCCGGGCACGGATAGTTGGTCAGCACCCAGCGATGCTCCCCCGCGGCTGAACGTTCCATGTATCTGCGCGCAAATTTGCGGCGCGCACTCTGAAAAAGCTGTTGGCGCTTGGGGTCAATACTCGTGAGAGAGCGGGTATTGCTGGCGGCATGAATGCCAATCCGCACATCCACCTTCTCCGCCATCACCTCATCCAGCGGCGAAACCCAACTCAACTGCTCTGGGTTGGCCTCAGCCAGCACGATCTCGCTCAGTTCATCGCTCTCAAGGATCAGCGTCGGATTCCCCCCCGCACGCACCACTTGGCGCAACGTCTCTTCGATCAGGGGCATGGCGACAATATGGCCGCGCACCAACACCCAATCGCCAGGCTTCACATCGGTAGAGTAGTTGACCAAAATTGCGGCCAATTTTTCGACATTCGGGTCAGGCATAGCTCTCTTTCACAACTTCTTTCTAGTGCTTTCTAGCGCACACGCAGCACAATCTTGCCGATGTTTTCATTGTTCGCCATACGCGCCTGCGCGGCATTGGCTTCGCTGATGGGGAGGACCGTGTCAATCACGGGGCGGATAAGGCCGCGCTGGATCAAGGGCCAGCAGCGGCTCATAAAGACATCCTTAATTTCCTGCTTTTCCTCCAGCGTGCGCGGACGCAGCACAGAGCCAATCAGCCGCGCACGCTTGCGCATCAACTTGCCGATATCGAGGCTGATCTGGCTGCCACCCAGCGTGGCGATAAACACAAGCCGCCCACGCACCTTGAGCAGCTCAAAATTGCGCTCAAAATAGGATGCGCCCACCATATCCAAGATCACGTCCACGCCCTGATCCTTTGTGAAGGCACGCACTGCCTCCACAAAATCCTCGCTGCGATAGTTAATGGCAAGGTCAGCGCCCAACGCCCGGCAGGCAGCCACCTTCTCGTCGCTGCCTGCTGTGGCGATCGTCCTGTGGCCCAAGTGGTGCAGCATCTGGATCGCTGCGGTGCCGACGCCGCTAGCCCCGCCATGCACCAACGCCACCTCTCCCGGCTGGAGTCGTGCCTCCATGAACAAATTGACGAAGGCAGTAAGATAGACTTCGGGCAACGCCGCCGCTTCCTCAAAGCTCCAGGTGCTGGGAATGGGGATCAGTTGGCTGTGGTGGACAGCCACGCGTTCCGCATAGCCCCCGCCGCCCAACAGCGCACAGACGCGGTCGCCTACCTGCCATGTGCGTACATGGCTGCCCACCGCAGCAATAACCCCCGCCATCTCCAGCCCCAAAATATCAGGCGCGCCGGGTGGCGGCGCATAATTACCAGCGCACTGGAGCAGATCAGCCCGGTTGAGCGCAGTAGCGTGGACATCGACCAATACATCATCAGGCCCATAGGTCGGGTCGGAGGTTTCCTGCCAGACAAGCGGGCGATCCGGCTGGTCGGTCTGAACATGGATGGCATACATTGCGACTTGCGCTCCTGCCTTGCTGGCAATTCTAGGGAAAAGGTTGGCGATTTGCTTCCAGTATACATTGGTGGCACATCTATGGACAATTGATCTAGGTGAATCCAGGCGGGCAGGGGCCGCACAGTGGCGCAAGCGCCGTGGCGTGCGGTATACTGTGGCCCATGATTCAAGCCATTATTTTTGATTTCGACGGAACCATCCTTGAAACGGAACTGCCCGACTATCTCTCCTGGCAGGAAGCCTATCAAGAACACCAGTGCGAGCTACCGATGAGCCTTTGGCTGAATGCCGTAGGCGGCAGCGCCAGCGACTTTGACCCCTATGGCTATCTGGAGCAACAGCTAGGGCGCGCGTTGGATCGCTCCCAACTGCGCGAGAAGCGGCGGGCGCGTCTCAACGCGCTGATCGCGCAGCAGAGTATCCGGCCCGGTGTGATGGAGGTGATCGTCGCGGCGCAAGAGCTAGGGTTACGCCTGGGGATCGCTTCGAGTTCGGGGCGTGATTGGGTTGAAGGCTATCTCACACGCCTTGACCTGCGCCACCATTTCGAGGCCATCTTTACGCGTGAGGATGTCGTGCGCGTCAAGCCTGATCCTGCTCTCTACAGTCTTGCGGTGAACGCGCTGGGCGTGCCACCGCAAGCAGCGGTCGCCATCGAGGATTCACGCAATGGCATGTTGGCGGCAAAAGCAGCGGGACTCAAATGCGTGGTCATACCGAATGACATTACGCAGCAGTTGATATTTCCCGAAGCCGATCTACAAATGCATTCTTTGACAGATCGCCCTCTGCAAGAGTGGCTACAAGAGTTATAGACTACGAATTCAAAAAGGAGAACCTATGGCGGACGACACGATCTTTGCGAAAATCATCCGGCGCGAGATTCCTACTGACATTCTCTACCAGGACGAATTGGTGACAGCTTTTCGGGATATTCACCCACAAGCGCCCACCCACATCCTGATCGTGACCAACCGCACCATTGCCACGACCAATGATGTTCAGCCGGAAGATGAATTGGCATTGGGGCGGCTCTTTACGGTTGCTGCCAAGCTTGCCAAAGAGATGGGGATTGATGAGAGCGGCTACCGGCTCATCGTCAACTGCAACCGTGACGCAGGGCAGGAAGTTCCGCATCTGCACATGCACTTGCTGGGCGGGCGCAGGCTAGGCCCACTCGTAGCGCGGCCCGGCTAAGTTGCGCTGCATACCCAACACGACCATACAAAAAGTCCTCCCGGAAGCGGGAACTCTCTGGGCCGCTTCCGGGAGGAGATCATCTATACGCCGCTTTGACGGGCTTGGGCTTGGAGCAGGTCGCGGATCTCGGTGAGCAGCTTTTCCTCGGTGGTCGGTGCGGCTGGCTCGGCGGGTAGGGCTTCTTCCTTCGCGCGGAAGCGGTTAACAGCCTTCACAAGCCAGAAGACCACAAACGCAATGATCAGGAAATTGATGATTGCCTGGATCAGATTACCATAGGTCAGGGACGCTTCCCCGATGTTCAAGGCAAGCCC
The DNA here is from genome assembly GCA_020846635.1 of Caldilineaceae bacterium. Taxonomy (GTDB): domain Bacteria; phylum Chloroflexota; class Anaerolineae; order Caldilineales; family Caldilineaceae; genus QEUY01. The sequence goes on along the minus strand of JADLDO010000024.1, from coordinate 96,697 downwards.
GGTGAAGTCAATGCCGCCGGTGATAATCCCAATAATGGGCATGATCAGATCGTTTACCAGCGAATTGACAATGGCCGTAAATGCTGCGCCGATGATGATGCCAACAGCGAGGTCCATCACATTACCGCGGTTAATAAAGTCACGAAATTCCGATACCATACTCATCGAATCTTCTCCTTTGTGCATTGATCATGGAGGCTCGTGGGGTTAAACGGTATGCCATTATGATGACGAACACAGATACAAATGGAGACGCTAAGTGGTGCGATGAAGGGATCATGTGGGGCTGTCCCAGACATTATTATAACTTGTGTAAAGATTGTCAAGTGTCTGTAAAGCAGTCCTGTACAGGCCCCAATTGGGCAAATCCCGGATCATAGATGGGGGGAAATCAACGCATATGCGGGCAGTAGGCAGCAGTCTGCCGCGGGTGGATGCCGCGGCCAAAGTAGCGGGTACAGCGCGTTTTCCTGGCGACATTGACCTCCCCGGCCAAGCTTGGCTTAAGGTTGTCTTTGCGGGCTTTGCTCATGGACGGATCAAAGCAGTTGACACGTCTGCCGCTAAAGCCGCGCCAGGCGTACTCACTGTCCTCACTGCCAAAGATGTGCCGGTCAACGAATATGGCTTAAATGTATTCGACCAGCCGGTGCTGTGCGGCGTGGGCAGCACCCCTCAGGCTGAACTCGTACGCTGGGAGGCGGATCATATCGCCGTGGTGGTGGCGGAGAGCGAGGCCCAGGCCAATGCCGCCGCCAAGTTGGTCAAGGTGGATTACGAGCCGCTGCCGGTGATCGCAGACCCCCTTGCCGCTCTGCAACCCGATGCCCCGCTGCTGCACCCCTATCCCTTTCACACCCACAGCGGCGAGCGCAAACTCGATTCCAACGTGCTACACAGCTATGTCCTCCAACGTGGCGATCTCGACGCGGGCTTTGCCCAAGCCGATGTTGTGGTGGAGGCGACCTATCGCACGCAAGCCCAGGAACACGCTTATTTACAGCCCGAAGCCGGATTAGCCTTTATCCGCCCCGATGGCCGCGTCGAGGTCATTTGTGCAGGTCAATGGATGCACGAAGAGCGCGAGCAGATCGCCCATGCGCTGGACATTCCCGATGAGCAGGTCGTCGTGCGTCACCCCGCAATCGGTGGGGCCTTTGGGGGCCGCGAGGATATTTCTGTGCAGATTATCCTGGCGCTGGCAGCCGTCAAGACCAACCGGCCTGTAAAGATTGTCTGGAGCCGGGAAGAGAGCATCACCGGGCATCACAAACGCCACCCCTATCTCCTGCACGCCAAATGGGGGGCGACACGCGACGGCAAAATCGTGGCCGCGCAGATGGACGTGACCAGCGATGCCGGAGCCTATGCCTATACCAGCAGCGCTGTCTTGGGCAATGCGCTCATTGCCTGTCTCGGCCCCTATGAAATCCCCAATGTCCATGTCATCGCACGCTCGGTCTATACCAACAACTGTCCCAGCGGGGCCTTCCGCGGCTTTGGTGGGCCGCAAGGTCACTTTGCCGCCGAAGGCCAAATGAACAAGCTGGCGGCGGCTCTGGGCATGGACCCCGTAACGCTGCGCCTGCGCAATATCTGGCGCGAGGGCTCCATCATGCCCACTCGTTCGGTTGTACCTGCCGGTGTAACGGCTGCGCTCGTTTTAGAGGAGGCAGCGCGCCGCGGCGGCTGGCAGCTTACGGGGGGTGACGGTAAGGCTGTGGTGAACGCCACACAAGCAGCCGCCCCCAGAGAGGATAAGATGCGATTGCCCGCGCTCGTCGCCGAAGCACCAGCCCCTTATGCAACATCAAAAAACGGCACGCGCCTGGGCAACTCTCTGGACGCCTCACGCCGCCGCGTTGCACGAGGCAGAGGGATTGCCTGCTGCTTCAAAAACGTGGGTTTCAGTTTTGGCGGGCCAGAATCCTGCTCGGCCTGGGTGGAACTCTATGGGCAAGGCACAGTTGAGCGCGCCGTGGTCGGCTGTGTAGGCGACGATGTGGGCCAGGGCGCGCATACAGCCTTTATTCAAATTGCCGCCGAAGTCTTGCAGATCGACCCCACCCAAATCGAACTTCAATCCGATAACACCGACATCACCGGCTCCAGCGGCTCCGCTTCGGCCAGCCGTATGACCTTCATGGCAGGCAATGCCATCAAAGGCGCGGCAGAGCGAGCGTTGGCCGAATGGCAAAACGAGGAACGTCCCGCCCGCGCCGAATTTGTCTATCACCCCCGCGCCACAACCGCCTTTGCGCCCGAAACCGGGGAGAGCGACCCCAATATCACCCACGGCTACTGCGCCCAGGTCGCCGAAGTAGAAGTAGACCTGGACACAGGCCATGTCACGGTGACGCGCCTCATTAGCGTCAATGATGTGGGCAAGGCAGTCAATCCGCAGCAGGTGGAGGGGCAAATCGAGGGCGCAGTCGCCCAGTCGGTCGGCTGGACGCTGATGGAGGACTTTATCCAAAAGGAGGGCAGGACACTGACCCCCCATCTCAGCAACTATTTAATTCCGGGCGTGCTCGATGTGGTGCAGGAGATCGAGCCGGTCATCCTGGAAATTCCCGATCCGCAAGGGCCGCTGGGCATCCGGGGTATGGCAGAGATGCCCTTTATCCCCACCGCGCCCGCCATCGCCGCCGCCATCCACGATGCCACAGGTGTTTGGCTGGATACGTTACCCTTTACCCCGCCACGTGTCTGGGCCGCGCTGCATGAGCCAAAATAGCCGCCACCCCTCCCGGAAGCCTTAGAGCTTCCGGGAGGGGTTTATGAGCCCGCTTATTCCACCACCGTAATCGTCGTCAGCAGCGCGCCGTCGCTCACGACCCCATGCTCATCCGTCACAGGTAACGCGCCCTCCTCGTTGTACATCTTCACATAGATCATGTACTCGCCTGGTGGCGCATCCTCGTCAATTGGCACATGATAGCGGTCGAAGATCGTGTCGCCCGGCACCCAGGTCGTGGTCGGGAAGCGATTGCAGCCAGGTTCCCCGTCGCGCTGCCCCGCCTTGCCCGTCGTTTGCAGGTTGATGGCTTGCACCGACACAAAATAGTCGGCGGAGATCGGCGCATCCGCACGCCAGTAAAGCTGCAATTCTATCTCACCACCCCGCGCAACCTCTTGGTTTGCCACGCTATGCCCTACCAAGTAGAGATGCTCGCCATAGCGGTAATTCGTGGGGTTGGGGATTGGCTGGTCGCCCAATGGCCCATTATGGGTAAAGGGAGCCAGCAGGTTCGCATCAAAGAAGGCAGAAGTCTCTTCCTCGCGAAAGATGCGCGGTGACCCCTCCTGCTCCGCTGCCATCCGGTCGCGTCGCGCATAGATCTCCATGTGAGGCCGCTCATTGGCACTCACCGTCCCCCACAGATAATACTTCTCGGCAAGCTGCGCCCGTTTTTCGTCTACCAGGGGGCGATCGACGGGCAAGGGATAAGGCACCAGCAAATAGTAATTCGGTTCATCGCGCGGGCAATACCCCTCCCCGCGCAAATACCAATCAGGAACCATGCTAAAGCGGTCATTCGTGTCGAAACGCCCGCGCATCACCCCCTGGGCATAGAGCGTGGCGACGCTCTTCCAGCCGTTGCGGATGGGGAAGCCAAAGATCGACTCGAACGCAGGGGTCTCGTAGCTGGTCCAGTAGCCCGCGGGTCGGTTCTCATCCCAGGTAAGCAGCACTTCGGGGTCATTCCTCACAAAGAGTTGAGTGACATAGTTGCCAAAAACCAACACCAGCAGCAGCATGACCGGCGCCAGCAGCCAGCGCACAGGTCGCGCTCCCCAACGCCGCGCCACGGCTTGCCAAACCTCCCCCACGACCATCCCCGTCACCAACGCCCAGGGGATGAAAAAGACATAGACATGCGTGCCTGGTTTGGCGATAAAGAACATGACACCCATTAAGGGTAGCCCAAACCAAAGCCATACCGCCCGTTCTGCCGCAGGCACACCCCGCCCGAACCAGAGCGGCGCAAAGAGCAGCACAAAAATGCCCCGCGCCAGCCATGCGGTTGTGCCGCTCAGGAAGGCGGTGGCATCCACCAGCAGCGCAGCCAGCGCACCCACAAGCAGCAGGGCCAGGGAAACGCGCAGCCAAAGCGGTGTATAGAGGCGGTAGCCGCGCACCATCCCCAGCAGCGTCAACCCCACCAATGTCCAAAAATAGTAAGTGCTGCTGTAGAGCGTTGAACGCCCCACGACCGTCGGAAAGACTTCCGGGGCCGCTTGCCCGGCCAGCCGGTGCCCAAAGATATAGGCGAAGGTGTCACGAAAGAACTCCGGGTCAAGCACATACGGCACATAGAAGGCCGCGCAGATCGCCGCCCCCAGCAGCAGCGGCAGCGCCAGCCAGCGTGCCATGCGCCTCGTTGCCACCAGCCAATAACCTTCTTGCTTTTGCCAAAGCGCGATAAGCAGCACCAGCGCAGGCACGACAGCAATAATCGCTTCGTAATGAGCCAATAGCCCCGTTGCCAGAAAAAGAGCCGCCAGCAGCAAATACCGGGTTACGTCTTGACCACGCTGCCGCGCCCGCTCGACAGCAAGCACAGTCAGCACCACCATCAGAAAGATCACGCTCTGATACTGGATCATGCGTCCAAAGGCCATCAGATAGCCATCCACCGCCACCATCGCCCCGGCCCACCAGCCTGCCACCGGGCCAAACCACTGCCGCCCCAACGTATAAGTCGCCAGCACCCCGGCCCAGCTTGCCAGCGCAAAGGGCAGGTGTGCCGCATACTCGGTCAAGCTGCCCGTCAGCAGATAGATCGCGGAGCCGGTCAGAATCTCGCCAGGCCCTTTTTTGTGAATAAAGAGCGCCCGCTCCCACCCCTGGATTACATCGACCGCACGCAGCGCCACCAGCGCTTCATCGCCATGCAGTTCGGAATAGCCCAAGTGTGTGAAACGCAAAAGAGCCGCGCCCAGCAGCAGTGCCGCCAGCGCGACCAAATTCCAGTCCAGGTGTGGGAGGCGCACACTGAAAGAGGGCGAGCCAGGCAACGTGATCACGTTGCCGGCTATCAGCAGAATCACTAGCGCGTTCAAGCTCAACGCTGCTTGAGCAAAGCTCAGTCCTCCTGGCAAATAGCTCAACGCCAACATCAGCAGCACCAGCAAGCCCAAGCCTGCACCCACGCCATAGGCCAGATACTCGCCCAACCCCGGCGCCTCTGCCCGCTGTCCCACCAACAGATTGACCAGCAGCAGACCGGGCAAGAGGATGGCAAGGCCCACGGCTGCCCAACTGTGCAGCACATTTGGCACTGGCGTTAGCAGGAGTAGATTACAAATAGCCAGTACAACCAAACTGACCGCGGGCAATCCAATCAAACGACGAACAATCATGCTCATTCCAACAAATTCTTCCGCGTCCTTTATACAGCAACTTGTATGCAGCAACTTGCGTACCGTAGTATGCCATATCCCCCGCATACCTGTGCGTTTTTCTATAACACATCCTCTTTTCTATAGCATATCCTTGAGCTCACTTTGCAGCATCGTCAGAAACATACGGCTGGCGGGCGATAGATAGCCACCCCGGCGCAAAATCAACCCCACCGCGCGCAACGGCAGCCACGGCACCGAAATGGCATGGAGCCGCCCCGCCTGCACCTCCTCCATAACCGCCACCTTAGGCACAATCGAGATCCCCAGGTTGATCTCCACGTAACGTTTGATCACTTCGATGCTCCCCAAATCCATCACCTGCGGCGCGATCCCTGTCTCCACAAAGAGTTGGTTGAGCAGGCTGCGGCTCGTACTCCCCTCCTCCAGCAGCAGCAGCATATATTCGCCCAGTGCCGCGGGCAGCACCTCTCCCTGTTCTGCCTGGCTGCGCTCTGCCAGCGGGTGGCGCGGATGGCAGATGATCACATCTTCACGCCATGCCAGCCGTTGCGTCTCCAAATTTGCATCCACCAACGGCAAGGTCACAATGCCAAAATCGACTACCCCATCCTTGAGCAGCGACGCAACTTCACCAGAAGGCTTATTCGTCAAATGAATATCAATGTTGGGAAACTGGCTGCGAAAGGTCTGCACCAGCGCAGGGAGAACATAGAGACAGGTGGTGTCGCTTGTGCCAATCTGCACCCGGCCCCTCTGCATCCCTTGATAGGCTGCCACCTGCTCGCGAATCTGTTCCACCTTCGATAGAATCTCCTGCGCCCGCTCTAAAACCATTCGCCCCGCTTCCGTCAGGTAGACTTGGCGGTTACGCCGTTCAAAGAGAGGCATCCCCAACTCTGTTTCCAGCGCCTTGATCTGGAGACTCAACGCAGGCTGCGTTAAATAGAGCTTCTCTGCCGCGCGCGTGAAGCTGCCCTCCTGTGCCACCTGTACAAATCCCTGTAATTGAGTAAAGTCCATGATTTATTGCAATATCTCATAGGTTCCATAAAAAAGATTAGATTGATTTATGGTTCGCGCTCCCATACTATAGGAGGTGCCAGAAGAAGTCAAAGCTTTTGAACTTTCAGGTGTAAGGAGGAAGCAGATGGCGGTAAAGTCAGCGGGAACAGTCACAGCGATTGTGGGCGCAAATTGGGGCGATGAGGGGAAGGGCAAGACAACCGACTACTTTGCACAGGCAGCCGATGTGGTCGTGCGCTTCCAGGGGGGCAGCAACGCAGGACATACCATTATCAATGATCATGGCAAATTTATCCTGCATCTGCTACCATCGGGCGTCTTGTATCCCCACGTTACCAACGTACTTGGGCCAGGTGTTGCCGTCCATATCCCGACCTTACATCGAGAAGTGCAAGAACTCACACGGCGCGGCCTGCCCCAGCCGCAACTTCTCGTCTCCGAACGGGCACAGATTGTCCTCCCCTATCATCGTCTCCTCGACGAGTACGAGGAGGAACGGCTTGCGGGCGATCACTTTGGCTCGACCAAGCAGGGCATCGCGCCCTTCTATGCCGACAAGGTGCAAAAGCTGGGCGTGCAGATCGCCGATCTCTTTGACGAAGATCGCCTGCGCCGGCGCATCACGGCCTCGTTAGCCGCCAAGAATGTCCTGCTAGAGCATCTCTATCATAAGCCGCCGCTCCACGTCGATACCCTCCTGGCGCGGTTACAGCAGGAAGCGGAAGCAGTGCGCCCTTATGTAGCAGACACGACAACCTATCTGCACAAGGCATGGCGCGATGGCAAGCGCATCTTGCTCGAAGGGCAGCTCGGCGCGCTGCGCGACCCCGACCACGGCATCTATCCCTATCCCACTTCATCCTCTACCCTGGCAGGCTATGGCGCGGTCGGTGCAGGCTTGCCCCCCTACGCCGTTGAGCAAGTGGTCGCCGTCACCAAAGCCTATTCAAGCTGCGTCGGGACCGGGCCATTTGTGACTGAGCTATTTGGGGAAGAAGGAGAGGAATTGCGCCGCCGCGGTGGCAGTGACGGTGAGTATGGCGCGACCACAGGACGCCCGCGCCGCGTCGGTTGGTTTGATGCAGTCGCCACACGCTATGGCTGCCAGGTGCAAGGGGCAACGCATGTAGCCCTGGGGCTTTTGGATGTGCTAGGATATTTGCAGGAGATTCCCATCTGCGTGAGCTATGAGATTGACGGCAAGGTCACACAGGAGTTCCCTACCACTGCCAGGCTCGAAACCGCGCAGCCCATCTTTGAGCGGATGCCCGGCTGGGGTTGCGACATTTCATCGATCCGCGACTACAGTGCGCTTCCACCCGCGGCAAAATGCTACATTGAACGGCTTGCCGAACTCATCGAAGTGCCCATCAAGTGGCTCTCCGTCGGACCCAGCCGCGCAGCCACTATCACACTCTAGCGCATCACCCTTCCCGGAAGCTTTAGGCTTCCGGGAAGGGCAGTAGAGGGTGCGAGTACAACTAATCCGCTAGCACGTAGGCAAAGACCAGCGGCGCGACAATCGTTGCGTCGGACTCGATTAGAAACTTCGGCGTGTCAATGGCGAGCTTCTCCCAGGTGATCTTCTCGTTGGGAACCGCGCCCGAATAGGAGCCGTAGGAGGTCGTCGAGTCGCTGATCTGGCAGAAGTAGCCCCACAGCGGCGTCTCTCTACGCTCCAAGTCCTGGCGCAGCATCGGCACCACACAGATGGGAAAGTCGCCCGCAATACCGCCGCCGATCTGGAAGAAGCCAATCGAACGTTCTGTTGTGAGCTTGGTGTAATAGTCGGCGAGCGCAATCATATACTCAATCCCGCTGCGCACGGTGTGGACGTTGTGAATATCGCCCCGAATGCAATGCGAGGCATAGATATTGCCCGATGTAGAATCCTCCCAGCCGGGAACAAAGATGGGCAGATTCTTTTCCGCCGCGGCCAGCATCCAGCTATTCTTTGGGTCAATCTGGTAATACTGCTCCAGCCGCCCGCTGCGTAAAATGCGATAGAGAAATTCGTGGGGGAAGTAACGCTCACCTTTGCGGTCGGCCTCTGTCCACTCGTCCAGGATGGCATCTTCGATACGGCGAATCGCTTCTTCTTCGGGAATACAGGTATCCGTCACGCGGTTGAGATGGCGAGTGAGTAGCTCATGCTCATCTTCCGGGGTGAGGTCGCGATAGTTGGGAATACGGACATAGTGGTCATGGGCGACCAGGTTGTAAATGTCCTCTTCCAGATTTGCGCCGGTGCAGCTAATGGCGTGGATTTTGCCTTCGCGGATCATATCCGCCAGCGACAGGCCCAACTCTGCCGTACTCATCGCCCCCGCCATTGCCAAAAGCATATGATTGCCCTTGTCCAGAAAGGTGCGATAGCCTTCAGCCGCATCAATCAGCGCAGCGGCGTTGAAGTGGCGATAATGATGTTTGATATACCCTTTAACGGCGTTATATTGTTCTTTGGACATTGAACGATTCCTTTTTTGGGCCCCCGTTTAGCCGCTTTTTATCCTGTGCGACCAAAACGCATGGCATAGCTGATGGTCTTATAGAGCAGCTTGGCAACGGCAAAGTCAGCCGCATGTTGTCCTGGGTAGGGAGCAAGCTCTACACAGTCAATCCCCACGATCTGGCTGCTCTGGCAAACCAGCCGCACAATGTCGAGCGTCTCCACCCAGGTCAGCCCATCCGGTTCAGGCGTACCCGTGGCAGGGACAATGGCAGGGTCAAGCCCATCCACATCAATCGTGAGATAGACGCGCTTGCCCGCCAGCCGCGCCGCCAATTCTTCCTGCCAGCCTCCGGCATGAACCTCTTCGGCATACCAGATGCGCACGCGCTCGGAATTTTGGCGGGCAAACTCGACTTCCTCGCTACAGACCGAACGAATCCCCAACTGCAACACCTGCTCGACCGTCCGACCTTCCACAAGGCGGCGCGCAATACAGGCGTGGCTGTAGGGCGATCCCTCATACTCATCGCGCAGGTCGGCATGGGCGTCGATCTGCACCAGTGTAATCGGGTCACCAAGTGCCTGTGCCAGCCCACGACCAAAGCCCACGCTGACCGTGTGCTCACCCCCCAGCCCCACCACCAGTTTGCCCGTCGCCGCAGCCGCCGCCGTAACCTGGGCAATCGCGGCGATGGCTGCCGCTGAGTCATCGGGAAACGCCAATGGCGGCAGGGTATGTACTCCATAGACCAGGGCCGGTTCCTCATCAAACTCACGGTCATATAATTCCACCTGCTGCGAGGCAGAGATGATGGCTTCGGGGCCACGCACAGTCCCCCCACCATAGCTGACAGTCGCCTCAAAGGGAATAGGCAGCACCAGCACACCGGCCTGTTCCGAATCAGAATACTCTGGCGCTAATCCTAAGAAATTGTCATATTCGGCTGCCGCCACCGCGCCGCTCCTTTGCCCGCTAGACCAAGATGGCTGCTGAGATGACGGTTGTCCAGACGCCGCCCGGCTGCGCGGTTACCGCCATCGTGATGCTGGTCGTATCGACGATTTCGCCGCCCATGAAGTACTGCTCCCTGCGCTCGTTATAATCCTTCTCGGCGTCAAACTGGATGCCCAGGGTGGTAGCAAGCATGGTCGCGGCCAGGTCCTCCGCATAGTCACCGGCTTCCTGCTCGGTCTGACCATAGGTGTGATGCTCGGAGAGATAGCCATACTTATCGACATCAGCGGGACGTGCCACGCCAATGGAGGAGGCAATGCGCCGCCCTGGCTCGTTGGTGGACATTTCCGCCAATACCGCAAAGACGATCTCTCCTGCCTGTAGCAAGGGCAGCCCCTCTTCTTTGGAGACGATCTGGCAGTGGGGTGGGAAGATGGATGAGACACGTACCAGGTTGAAATGGGCGATGCTTGCCTCGCGCAGCGCCATCTCGAAGCTGGTCAATTTCTCTCGGTGGACGCCGACACCGCGCGTCAGGAAGAGTTTACGTGGAATAAGTCGCATGGTGACAAAGTCCTTCTGGGTAAAAGTTGACAAAATAAGAATGGCCCGGCGAGAGCCTGCTTGACAAGAGGGCACACGGAATGGCCGCGCGCCAAGACCACGCTCAGTAAAGCTACACTGAACAACTGAAAACGTCTGTATGACCTCAACCCAAAAACGGGCCAGAAAAAATGGTAAGGGTATTTAGGGCAAGAGTCAAATAGGGAGGGCCAATGTAGAGATCATTGTAGAGATTCTCTAGACTTCAAGATAAAGCATATGCCAGCGAGCCCAGCGAGCATACCCAACCGTCATATCAAACCGCCGCATTAAACCATTGTGATGGCGCGAACCGCTGTGCTATGATAGGGGTGTCGGGCGCGATTCTATCCCTATGCAGCCGTAGAGTATCTAGTAGATTTGGAACTACGCCATGTTACAGCCAAAGAGCTATCCCGGACTTGTGGGTAAGGCGCTGGTATTGGAAGCAGAGCCTTTTCTGACCCTGGCAGAGGATGACAATCCGTGGGTTGAAGGGCTTTTCCTAGTCACCTGTGTCGGGGTTTTGTTGGGAGGCGCGCATCTGATCGGGGGTCTCCTCTGGACAGCCAGCCTGCCCCCGGCAGCCGCCGTACGCGAGGCGCTGCTTCCCAGCATCCAGCAACTCGCCGCCCTGATTGGCATGGGTGGGGACCCCTCGCAGGTTGAGAATTTCTTTCGCCAAGTGTGGGGCTGGGGAGCGGGCTTTGTCGGCTATCAAGGGGGCTTTGCGCGTCTCTTCTTCGCCTTGCTTGTGCCCATTGGGTTGGTGTTGCAATGGCTCTTTCTGGCGTTGACAACCCACGGCGCGGCTCGTCTCTTGGGCGGGCAGGGAACGCTGGTGCAAATGCTGGGGACAGCAGCGTTGGCCGTTGCACCCCAAATCCTGGGCGTCCTGACCATCATCCCCCTGGTTTCCGTCAGCGGAATCTTGTTGGCCTTCTGGGCCTTGCTGATTACCTATCGCGCTGTGGAGATTACGCACGACCTCTCCTGGCAGCGTTCGGCGCTGGCAGTCCTGGCCGCGCCCATCCTCTTGATTCTCATTAGCTTCTTTGTCGCAGCACTCACCAGCCTTGTCCTGATCATGGGAGGCCGCGTATGAACAGCAGCCGCTTTTTGGCCGCGGATGGCACCCTTCCCCCACAGCGAAGCGCGTGGTGGTCAGGGTGGCTGCCCACACTTCACCAGGTGCAGCAGGCCATTCAACTACAGTTTGACACGGAGTCTGTTCCAGAACGAGAACCGTCCGGCAACGTCTGGACGCTCAGCATGCGTCAAGGGTTGGGGCTGGTAGTCCTCGCGGCTTTGCTGGCGGGCCTGCTTCCCTTCCTGGTCAACGCTGTCACTGCCATGCGCTTCGGCAGCACGCTCCCGCTGGCGCAGCTTGCCCAGCAGCAGGCCACAGACGGCACAATCCCGGCCCTCTGGAGCGAGACATGGCAGAGATTGGCCGGATTGCCACCGGCGCTGCTGCCCGGCTGGCTGGCAGGCTTGTTGACAAGCCTGGGCGTATGGATCAATTGGCCTTTGCGCTGGATTACCTGGTGGCTGGTCTATGGCACTGCGGTGCTGTTGGCAGCGAAGATTTGGGGCGCGCCCCCCACCTTACAGCGCTTCTTGGCAGTGACAAGCTACGCCGCGGTTCCCCTGATCTTGACCGGGCTAGGGCCGGTTCCCTGGTTGGGTGCTTTGGCTCAACTTGTGGCAGTGGTCTGGATGCTTCTGGTCTACCTACGCAGTGTGCGTGCTGTGACGGGGCTAGACTGGGGTCGCGCAGTTCTCGCCGTAATCCTTCCCGGTGCCGTCGTCTCAGTGATTGCCTTTACCCTCTTGCTGGCGACGGCGACAACCATCTTGCGCGCAATCTTCTAGCGAGACCGCCGGACGGTAAACCATCCGGCTGGCAAACAACGCCCCTTGAAAGGGACTCACAGATTATGCGCCATGAAACCCTCCCGGAAGCTGGGGAGCCCTCTGGGCGCGGGAGGGTGATCTTAGTTGCCTGGTAAGTCCCGTTCAGGGGGCGTTGCCCTGGGCGGCCTCGCCACTGTGGTACATCAGTTCACAATTGACAACTGACGCTCTCTTAGCAACGCCGCGCTTACGCCCCACCTGCAAACTGCGGTGCGCCGAGCAGTTCCTCTGCCATCTGTGCGCCTGCTTCCAGCAGCCGCCGCACCTGCTCATCGCTGTGGCTTTCCGCATAGATACGCAGCACAGGTTCTGTGCCGCTGGGGCGAATCAAAAGCCAACTATTATCGCCGAGAAAATACTTCACGCCATCCTGGTCACTAATGCGCGCAATTGGCACGCCTGCCAACTCCCTGGGCGCACGTTTAATCAAATCGGCGACCAGTTCCGACTTGCGGAAAGCGCGTACCGGGCGATCTAAGCGGGCATAGCAAAAGGTCCCCACATGGGGCGCGGCCATCAATTCATCGCAGAGCTGCGCCAATGTCTTGCCGCGCGCCGCCACCAACTCCACCAGCAGCAGCCCCATGAGAATACCATCGCCCTCTGGGATATGCCCCAACATGCTGATCCCGCCACTCTCCTCGCCCCCCAGCAAAACGCTCTCATGCAGCATGAGGTCAGAGATGTGGTTAAAGCCGACCGGCGTTTCGTGAATCTTCAGCCCGTAACGGTCGGCCAAACGATTGAGCATCTGTGTCGTGCTGACCGTCTTGACCACGCTGCCAGTGAGATGGCGATCGTTCACCAAATAATCGAGCAGCAGCGCCATGATGCAGTGGGGATCAATAAAGCGCCCGGTGGGGTCCACCGCGCCAATGCGGTCGGCATCGCCATCTGTGGCGAGTCCCACTTGGTGATTCCCTTCCAACATGATGTCGATCAAAGGCTTGAGATGGCGCGCAATCGGTTCCGGGTGGATGCCGTTAAAGCCTGGATTCATCTCATAGCGTAATTCCGTAACGGCACAGCCTGCGTCCTCAAGCAGACGACGCAGATAAACGCGGCCCGTACCATACATAGCATCAACCGCCACACGCACTTGGCTGCCGTTGATCTGGGTGTTGCGGATGCGCTCGAAATCTATCAATGTGCGTAAGTGGGCTTCATAGGCCGGCAAGGGGTCAAAACGCATCACCAACCCAGCACTGAGCGCGACCTCAATCTCCATCTGTTTGGGCCGGGTACGTGCCGTCTGGTTGGCATTGATGCGCGCCTCCACCGCTTTGGCAACCGCAGCCGTGGCCGATCCTCCATAGGCGGCTTTGAGTTTGATGCCGTTATAACGCGGTGGGTTGTGGCTGGCGGTGATCATGACACCCCCGAGGGCCTGTTTGTCTACAATAGCGTAGCTGATCATCGGCGTAGGCGCGTCGGCCTGGGCCAACCAGACACGGATGCCATTGGCAGCGAGCACCTCGGCTACAGCAACGGCATAGCGGTCGCTGAGAAAACGGGTATCAAAGCCCACCACCATCCACGGGCCTGTGCCGCGTTGAGCGGCAGGTAGATCGGAGAGTGTCTTTTCGGCTATTGCCTGTGCAACGTGCCGTACGTTCTCAAAGGTAAACTCATCGCTGATGACGGCGCGCCAGCCGTCCGTCCCAAAGTGAATTGTCATGGATGTTGGATTCTCTGGAGTGAAAAAGATTACACGGGACGACGCGCAAAGAGAGGGGAGCCCCCTACGCTATCAACAATCAACGCCAACAAGACTGCAAAGAGGAATCCGGCGATGAGCGCCGCGGCCACAGGGAGCAGCAGACCGAGTTGGGGTGAAGGCTCAGTCGGCGGCAAGGCAGGATTCCCCAAGCGCACTTCCGAATTCGCCGAGGATCGTAACAAGTTCAATTCCTGCAACTTCGTTCCCACCGTCTCATAGGTCGTCCACGCTTGGTCGCGCTGGTGGGTCAACTGGAGTTCACGGGCCTCTTCTGCGGACAGAGCAGCCTGGAGCGAACGAATTTCACCCTCTAGCTGCGTGACCAACGCTTCATGATTCTCGATATAAGTCGAACTGATCTCGGCGGGCAACTGTCCGGGCGTGACCTCTGCAGTTAGAAGTTGTGCATAGACCGACGCGGCATCTGAATAGACACCGGAACCGGCGATCTGCTTTTGGCCCTCAAGATGATTCTCTAGGCTGGTCAGGGTAGCAAGTTCCGTTGTGGCCCCTTCGGCCTGGGCGAGTGCCTCAATGTCATCATCCAGGCTGGCAACATAATCCTCAAAAACAGCGACGAGCGCCCTCACGTCCGCCAACTGCTCCTCCAGGCTCATCTCCAAATCCTGGTCTGGGCTGATAAAGGACAAGTTTACCGGCAGACGTTCAGAGACTTGCAGCGAGGAAAAGGCGGCCAACTTGAGCAGTTGCAGCGCAGAGACGTTGCTTTTGGCCGCAGCCGCGCCCCCCGCCACAAGGCTGCGTTCCATGTTACGCGCTTGGTTTAGCTGTGTCATTGCTGAACCACGCAGCGTATAGAGCAATTCCAATGCTTCTACATTAGCGCTCAGTTGGGCGGTGACAACATTTCGAGTCTGCTCTGCGGGCGCGGCGACCAGTGCTTTATAGAGACCAATGCGTGAATTGTATTCTGTGCTCACCACGGCGCTGATCATGCGCGAATGATTGAGCACAAGTTCATCGCGCAGTCCCATTTTTTCACCAATCTGGCGATTCAACGCATCAATCTGGCTGCTCCCAACGAACTCCTCCAAGCCTTTCTGCGCCGTCTGATAGGCAAAGAGAGATTGGTCTCGTTCCGCCATCACGCTTTCGATCATCGCTTCCGGCACTTCACCGTAGAGCCCATTGATATAGGTAACCAAATGGCGCGCCCAACTATTGGCAATCTGTGCTGAAACCGTTGGATCGGATGTTTCCGCGGTAACGCGAATAAGATTACTGGCGCTTCGTTCATCCGGCGAAAGCGGAACCTCAGCCGAAATGATGCTGAGCAATGCGTCTGGTTTTCGCAGCCCTGCGGGAAGTTCGCTGTCCAGTTCCTCAAGTACCTGATTGGCAACAACGCTGCTTTTCACAAGTTGGAGCAGAGAAGCACGCCAGGCATTGACATCCGTCTCTGAGGTGCCGCTGGTCGTACTGATGCGCTCATCGAGTTCAATATTGCTGCTCAAGCGTGCGATGATCAGATCGGCGCTTGCTTCATAGAGAGGTGTACGGCTATTGTTTAAGGTCGCGACCGCTACACCGGCAAGCACCCCGGCCAGAATGACGATCAATAGAATTTCTCGCCACCATTTGAGCAAGACGAGTAAGTAACGACGCAGATCGATTTCATCTGAATAGTCAGATCGAACGTTGTCAGGATAGATCTCTGTGGTTTGTGCTGCCATGAACTCCTATTTCCTATTGCGATGGGAAAAGCCTTGCCGAAGAACTTCACAAAACATTACGGCTCTAACGCTACATCTCTCGTGGCGCATCATGACGCGCCTCAATAGGCACCTCTGCCCCGAAACACGACGCTGATGGTTCGCCAGAGAATTTGGATGTCCAGCCAGAGAGAGTAATGTTGGACGTAATAAAGGTCTTGGTCTGTGTGTAGGTGCATGGGATTCTCACTGCGCCCGTTGACCTGCCACCATCCTGTAATGCCTTGCGGAACGGCAAAGCGTTTGCGCTGCCACGGCTCATAGGACTCTACCAGCCACGGCAGTTCGGGGCGCGGCCCCACCAAACTCATCTCCCCTTTGATGACGTTGAACAGCTGGGGAAGTTCATCAATGCTGGTGCGCCGGATAAAACGACCAATGTGTGTAATACGCGGATCATCAATATGTTTGAAAATGAGATGCCCATTTTCATCGGTATGGCTGACCACGTCCTGGAGTTTGTCCGCGTTGACGACCATTGAGCGAAATTTGTACATATAGAAGAGCCGGCCATTTTCTCCCACGCGGCTGCTGGAATAGAGAATTGGCCCACCATCCTCAAGTTTGATGGCAATCGCCACCACCAACATCACAGGCCACAACAAAAGCAGCCCCACACCGGCCAGCGCTAGGTCCATCAGCCGCTTGCCAAAGCGCTGGAAGCCGTCAATCGCCGGGTCGCGCAGGCCGATGAGCGGAATACCACCAATGTTTTCGATGGTGGCAGCGTGGAAGGTGAGATCAAAATAATCGGGAACCACATGGATGCGCACAGGCAGCTCTTGCAAGCGCGAAACCAAATTGGCAAGGCGCGTATGGGCATGCAGGGGCAGAGCAAAGATGATCTCGTCAATCTCGTGTTGGCGACAGATCGTCACCGCATCGTCAAGCCGCCCCAGCACAGTGGCTTGGAGGGCCATCTCATGCAGCGCGCTGGGATTGTCATCCAGGAAGCCAACCACCTCAAACCCAGACCAATTTTGATGTTCTAGCTGCCGGATAATGTCTTCGCCGATCCGCCCGGCACCAATGATCAGGACGCGTGTGATGCCGATGCCGTGGTTGCGCTGAACGCGGTAGTGGACGCGCAAGACGAGGCGATAACCGATGAAGCCGGCAAGCGCCAGCAGATAAAAGTAGCCAAAGGTTAGTCGGGGCAGATCGACCTTGACAAGATAGAGCAAACCGGCAAAAGAAAGCGCGGCCACAGTATGGCTCAACAGCACATGCTGGAGTTCTTCAAACCAGTAGATGATCTTGCGCGGCGTATAGACAAAACCCAGTTGCAGGCTGATAGCCCAGATGATGCCTACGGCCACATGCAGCCAGGGCGTAGGCACAAAGACATACTCAGGAACCCAGATAGGAAGCAGGTTGGGCCCCAAAGGCAAGGAAAGACGCAGACGCATCCCCAATCCTAACGAGACCTGCACAATGATCGCATCGATGAGGAACAAAAAGACCATGTAGTTTGTGGAGAAACGTTTGAGCATAGTCTATCGCTGCTTGGTCAAAGTTGTTTGCGCTGTTCACACCAGGACAAAAAAACGACACGGCTTATTCTCTTTCCATCCCATGCCGTCTCTGCGTCCCCGGCAATTGTATCACTGCGGCTGGGTGTAGATGAAAGTTGTATGTAGATGAAATACGAACGGGAAGCCCACCCCGAATCGGAGACAATTGTCTAGCCCTTTTGGAGAGTCTCTTGCAGGCGCATGGGCAAGGAACGCTTCAAGGTGCTGTAAAAGAGCCGTTCGTAGGCATCCGTTACTGCTTCCCACGTGTAGACCGTATTCGCGCGTTCGCGCGCCTTCTGTGCATATTCCGCCACAGTCGCAGGCTGGCCTAGCAACTGCACAAGCCGCTGCTGCAGAGAACTCGCCCCCTGTTTACCATCATAGCCAAAACCAGCCATGCCGATCGTTTCCAGATTTTCCGGCGTATCATGGGTCACAATGCAACTGCCGTGGGCCATCGCTTCGACCAGGGCGGGGTGCGTACCGCCGACACCCGACGTTTCCACAAAGATATGCGCGTTCGTGCCCAACTCATGGTAGCCCTTGCCAAAAACGTACCCCGTAAAGACGATACGCGGATCCCCGGCAGCTTTTGCCTTGAGTTCAGCAATATACGCATCGGCATACGCGGCATCGCCGACGATGACGCACTTCATATCAGTGTCAAGCCCGCGAAATGCCTCTACCAAATGATGCGCGCAATTTTCCGGTACCAAGCGCCCTACAAAGAGGATATAGCGACCCGCTTCCAGGTTAAACCGAGTCAATGTCTCGCCAGGGGGAACCAACTCGACGTCAGAGCCGTAGGGGATATACGGAGGCGTGCTGTTAAATTGGTCGCGATAGTAGGCCTGCACGACTTCCGAATCCGTAAGATAAGCGGTGGGCAGTTTCGTAGCCAGATATTCGGCAAACTGAATATACCGTTTGGCAAAGGCCGGCCACTTTTCGCGCTTCCAATCCAAACCATCCACATTGAGAATGGTCTTGGTGCCAACCAAGCGCGGCAGCCATGTCACCGGGCTGTTGGCAGCGATAAAATAGAGGCCAATATCATAGCCCCTGGGGAGGGCGTGACAGGTGGAGATCAGAGAATGCACCATCGTATCCAGATATTTATTATTGATGGTCGGCAGCTTGACCAGCCGCATCCCCTTGTAAGTAGGCTCATCATAGGTAATATGATGCGAGCGACAGTAGACCGTCACCTCATGCCCTCGTTCAACGAGTCTTTGTCCCAACTGTTCCACACAGGTCTCAAACCCACTATAGCTGGCCGGAATGCCACGCGTACCCAGAAGGGCAATTCGCAGATTCCTGCCATGTACTCCTACATTGGAGGATAGCACCATTTTTTCATTACCCTTTAAGTTTTGTTACCGCTCATTTGTACTCAATTGCGAGCAACAAACAGCTCATCCTCATAAAGCTGCTCCAGATTTTGTACATATGCCGCTACACCAAAGCGCGCGTGCGCCTCTTTCCCTGCTTGCGTAGACAATTGTAAACGCAGATCGGGATGCTCTAGCAAAAGCGCCAGCGCGCCCGCCAATGTCAATGGATCGTTCGCCGGGACGAGCAGCCCTGTGCCTTCGGTGACCATCTCCCTGCTGCCACCATGATTTGTGGCGACCACTGGCAGACCAGAAGCCATCGCTTCCAACAGCACAGTAGGATAAGGATCTGGCAATGTTGAAGGAAGAACAAATAGATCAAAAGCAGAAAACACATCCGGCATGTCAAGCCGGAAAGGCTCTAGCCTGATGCGCTCCGTTAGTTGCAGTTTTGAAATTTGACGGAGCAATTCAGTACGCAGTTCCTCTTGTTGCGGTGGCACGTCACCCACAATCACAAAACGAGCCTTTGGGTATTGCGCGACAACACGGTGTGCCGCGGCAACAAAGTCACGCTGTCCCTTCCATCGGCTAATGCGCCCCACCATCCCCACCAGAATCTCATCGTCGGCAATATTCCATTCGGCGCGCAGCCGCTGGCGTGCAGCTTGATGCGTGCCAAAGTGCCCAAGATCGATACCATTGTGAATGACACTAATTTTCTTATCGGGGCAGCCATCCGCAACCAGTTGTTGCCGTACTGCATCCGATACGGCTACGATGCGCGTACTCATCGCCGGCAACAGTTGCGCCATCATGCGGCCTAACCACCTGGGTTGAGCATAAATTTCCCGTGTGTGCCAAATATGAGGCAGTCCGGCGCGCTGTGCGACCAAGGCTCCACTAAGGACTGCGGACGAGTTAGAATGGACTAAGTCTATCTGGCGCTCTTGGATAAGACGCTGCAACTGTGATACCGAACGAACCCCATGACCTAAAAGGCGAAAGATGCCCTGTGGGCGAAAGTAAAGCCGGCGCAAGACAGCCAAGCCCAACGAGTGAGTTTCGATGTCCAACTTTTCCAGTTCCCGACTTAAGGCACGATCAGGATAGGGAACATCATTGGGCAACACGACGATAGGTTCGAAGCGCGAACGATCAAGATCGCGCACCAACCGCAGCAAAGAGCGGTCGGCTCCATACAGCTCGTCACTGGAATGTACATACAGGATCCTCCACATGGCTAGGTGCGGCTCCGCAAGACCCGCGCGGGTGTGCCCGCAGCCACTGAAAAAGGAGGAATGTCCTGTGTTACCACACTGCCGGCGGCAACCACAGAACCGCGACCAACGGTGACTCCAGCAAGAATCGTGACCCCAGAGGCAAGCCAACAATCATGCTCAATCACAACTGGCTGGCGCGTAACGCCTTGTTGGTGCATAGGCCGGTCGATGGCGTCAAAGTTGTGGTTTTCTGCAAAGATGCTCACTTTTGGCCCCATCATCACGTTGTCGCCAATCGTGACGAGTCCAGAGCAGCCGATATATGCATAACGCCCGATATTTGAATTATTGCCAATCCGAAGTCCTTCACCAAGATTCCGGCCATAATAGCTGCTGGGCTTAATCGTACTGAAAGCGCCGATGGTTACGTTGTTGCCGCACACAATCCCTTGCCGGGAAAGCGCCATGATCTCGACGTAATCCTCCACGATAAAATTCTTGCCAACCCGCAGGCAGCGAGGATGGCGGATGTGGGTACCGCTGGCAATCATAACCATGCCTGCTGAATGCCCAAAACGCAACCTCCATATGAGACCACGCACAAGCCAAAAGGCATGGCGTACAGCTAGCTCAGAGAGATCTTGCATTTCCAATTCGGCATCGAATTGGAAGCTGCGCTGTTTGCCCTGCCGTTGCACCCATTGCTGAACTGCCGACTTGAGCGGCGTAACGAGGGCCTTTCCCATTGGAGTAACCCTTTCTAATTCTACTCAACGCTTGGCAATGACACGCTCGAATAAAGTAATAAGTTCCTGTGCAGTCTTGTCCCAACTAAATTGCTGTCGCCGCGCCCTACCTTTTCCGATCAACTGATTCCGCAATACTTCATTACCTGCCACTCGTAGCATAGCAGCCGCAATGTCTTGTGGGTCGGTCGGTTCAAAGAGCAAAGCAGCATCCCCAGCAACTTCGGGAATGGCGCTGCTGTTGGCGGCTGCAACTGGCAAATCATGGTTAAATGCCTCAAGAATCGGTATCCCAAATCCCTCACGTAGGGAAGGGAAGACAAACATGCTTGCACCCTGATAGAGTGCGGGCAATGCCTCATCAGGCACATGACCGGCCATCCGCACCGAGTCTGCCAGTCCCAATGCGGTCACAGCCTCACGAATATTGGCGCTGTCGTCCATGTCTGCTCGTGGGCCAGGCTGCCCGACCAGCACCAATTGGTAGGGTGTTCCTACCTGTTGTTGAAAGAGCGCAAACGCTTCGACCAGCCGGACGAGATTCTTACGCTTTTCCATCACCCCCACATGCAGGATATAGGGAACATCAACGTCAATAGTGTAGCGTGCCAGGATGGCAGACACATCGGCATCCGCAAGAGAGTGAGTCGCCTTTGTTTTGGGCGCTATGGGAATGGCAATGATGCGGTCCGGCGAGATCCCTGTGTAGGCTATAATATTCTTGCGCGCAAACTCACTGATTGTTACCACAGCAGGCGCACGTTTGGCAGCAGGCACGGTCAGCAGGTCAAGCGATTTGCGCCATATCCAATTATACTGCTCGGGGTGTGCCCAAAAACTTGCGTCATAGAATACAGGAATGGCGGGGATAGATGTCTGTAGAGGAACCGTGTAGTCGGTACAAAAGAGGACGTCACACTGTCGTTCTTTTGCCATCAGCGGCAACTGGACTTGCTTCCAATAGGCAAAGGCAGCGTGTTCCGCAACCCTAGCAAAGCGACTACGATCGCGTGTAGTCGCTACGTTTTGCGGGTGAAGAGGCACAACTTCATGACCTGATGCTGATTGGAGTGCAGATAATGTCTCCTCCAAATAGGTTCTCGCTCCTGTACGGGCAATCCCTAAATCTCGAATGTCAATACCGATACGCATTACGTTTCTGCTCCGCGATCATTGTGAACCCTGAAGTATGCAGCATACCAAAAAGTTCATTCAGGCGATAAAGTCATGGAAGCTAGGCTGCCGCATTAGAGGGTACAGTAGCGGGCACGTCCGGAGGTACATTTGGGGGTGCATTCGTAAGGTCAGTATCGTGTCTTTGATGCACCCAACCTACCAACCACCAACTGACATAGGCGCTAAAGAGATAAATTTCGTTATTGGCTGTCAGCCCTACGATGGCAAGACCAACGCGCGAAACGCCTGTGATCAGTGCTAGCATCTGCGTTGGACCTGCGGAGCGCCTGAACAGGCGGATCGAATCACGAATGGCAACCACCTGGAGCATGACGTAGAAAAACAGACCCATGACTCCAAGCTGTACGCCGGTAATCACATACTGGCTTTCGCCGCCAACTTGTAACCCACTTCTTGCACCTGCATGCCCACTTGTACCCGGCCCCAACCCCCAGGGAGTCTGTAGAATTGAGAGAAAACCATCTTCCCATCCCTCGAAATGGCCCAGCATCGAAGAATTACGCAGCGTGATCGTTTCAAGTATGAACGCGCCAAGTGGCGAGAAGAGTGCAGCGACAAAACCGACCATCGCCATTAGAATAATCAACAGCAGCAGTTGATGCCGGCGAAGCAGAAAAGCAACCAACATAGTCTCCAGGGCAAATGTCACTATGGAGGTGCGGGAGATGGAGAACAGGAGTGCGATCAGGGTCAACCCGAATGCTACTTTGGCAAGCAAGTGCCAGCGTGTGCGGCGGCGGGTCATGAGCATGACGACAAGTGCGGCAACACCCATTAGATGAACAGAAGCCGCCATGTCAAGAGGATTGGCAAAAAAGGAGGACGTACGACGCATGCCTGTCGAAGTCCAAAAGGTCCACGGCATGTTCATGGGGCCGATAAAACCGATTGAGCCACTTGCTGATTCGCTCGCCAAGTAGTCGTAAAAGCCCAGGCGCGTGGGCCAATCGATGGGTAAGAGAAAGCGATCAACCAGCGCAAAAATGCCAGTGCCAATCCCAAGTAGTAGGAATGCATTGATCAACTGCTTTTGCCGGATGGGAGCAAGCGGCACGACTCGACCGAGGAAATAAAGAAATACCAACAAAACCAGCGATCGGAAGCCGTACAGGCGCGTAACCGGCGAAGTTGCAAAGGGTATCACGATGTAGAGCAGATTTAGCGCCAAATACCCAAGCATCAAGAGGTCTAGAAGCTTGAGCCTGACACGCTGAACAAATAGGAGATGGTAGCCACCCACTAACCCAAGCGTGGCAAAGATCAGCACTTCTTTCCACGGTTGTATGGCGGAGACCAACATGGTCGATCCCGTCAACTTCAATAGCGCCACCATCGACCATTGATAAAGCGGCAAGAGGAAGATAAAAACATAGAGCACACGTCTGGGACGCACCACCAAAAAACACAATAAAATTACAGCCCAAAGAGCAACAAATGCGGCTGCGCTCACAAGGGGTGCGCCCAGAATCGCCAACAATGACAAAAGCAAATGTACAATGAACAGCCCAAAGCAGCCTAGCAGCCGGAGAAATTGAGGGTTATATAGGGTTGCTTGTCTTGCTTGCTCTGGATGGCTAGTTTGCATCGCTACAAATTCACGGTCCCGAAATTTCCACATGGTCGATAAGCGCATTGCGATCGATACCAGTTGCCCTATCGGCAAAATCGTTAGAATAACGCAGCGACAACAGATGATTGCCTGGCGGAACGGCGACGCGAAGTTGTTTGGTACTTAGCATATCATTTCCTTGAGCATATTCCAGTGTGCCGACGTACCAGCCGTTCCATTCCACATCAATCTCAATAGGCGGCGGTTTACCTTCCACAGCGGCTACGGCAACCGTATAGATGCCTGCTGCTGGCACGCATACCGCATGTGAGATGGGCGGCTCAGTCGTAAAAAGAATCACGCCAGTTCCAGGGCTCCTGCCAATCTTTCGCGGCCTAGCCATACCATCAGCGGTCACATTGGAAAATGTTCCAGCCTCCAGACGGCGTGGCATCCCCCCTGGGCAAGCAGGTGGGCTATTGCTGTCGCCGTTTGTCCCCTGGATGCGCGCATACGACTCGATCCCCAACTCGGAGAACCCCAATGCAGAAGCGGCGCGCCAGAGCAGATGGTTAGCCTGTGCAAGCCGTGATGTGACACCCGGCTCGGTATCAAATCGCGACAGCAGTTGGATAGTTCTCTGACTATCGCGATACATCTCTTCGCTACTGCTGGTCATACGGGCATGGGTGAGCAGCACGTTTGCCAAATTCCAGGCAAACGCACGGTAAAGCTGTGACCAAAACAATCCGACCAGAACAAAAGCCAGCACAACCGTGAAATGGCGTCGAGGGAGATTTTTGACCCTAGAGGACAACATTGTCTGTCGAAGTGGCTTTTGCGCCATCATTCATGCTTCGAAATCCATCAGTAACACCGCGCCACAGGTGCCGTAATTTCGTCCAACGGCGAATAACAATAAAGGCCAAACTATAATACAGGACGTGACGAAACATAAACATACTGATGCCAATGGGCAGACGCATTCCTCTTGCGTGGCGGCGCAAGAACCAAAGATTATTGCGAGAATTCAGATAATACACAAATGCAGATGTATTCCCTTCCCTTCGATTTACCTCCGCTCTCCTACTGGAAGCACCAGCCCAATGTTGGAGCGTAGATTTGGGTTCATACCAGATCTGCCAACCGCATTCACGAACGCGCATACACCAGTCTGAATCTTCAAAATAGGCAAAGAACGCTTCATCCAATAATCCCGCAGCCGCAAATACTTCGCTGCGCGCGAGGAAGCAACAACCTGTTGCATAGTCGATCTGCCGGGGCAAATCATATTGCCCCAAGTCATATTGCCCTTTTCCTAGACTATGGGCCGAGCCAAGCCACCAATTGATGGTACCACCTATAGCCCATAGCCGCTTGTCAGGCTCCATAAAGTATATCTTGGGAGCAACTACACCTATCCGAGAATCACTTGTAAGCCGCTGCACAAGCGGAGCGAAAAGCCCTGGTGCTACAATCGTATCATTGTTCAAAATCATGATATGGGTAGCACGCTGTGCGATAGCATATCGTATCCCGACATTGTTGCCGCCGGCATAACCAAGATTTTCAGCGTTGGCAAGGATAGTAACGCTGTCACCAAACTCGTCATCCAGCTTATCCGTGCTACCATCGGTTGAACCATTATCAACGATAACCAAATGCATATTTGGATAATCAAGTTGCAAAAGGGACTTCACGCATTCGGCTGTCATGCTCCACTGATTCCAGTTCAATACAACAACAAATATTGACGGGGGCATGGTCTCAGTGTCTACATCACGAGATATCATAGAAAAAGATTTCCTACAACAATAGTTTTCAAAAAAGTTGCCGTAAGTCTACTATCATCTGTTCAGTGTCCTGCTTCATACACTGAACACCGCTATGGGTAGCAGACCGGGCGATCTCCATCTGCCCGCTCATCTCTACAAGCCGGTCACATATTTCTTGTGGAGTTGTCTGACTAATGTCCACCAGGTAATGATCGTGACCATAAATTGCTTCGTTTAGATGGCGCGATTTTGCACTATAGCTGAGTGTCAATACCGGCACACCCGTGGACCAAGCGGCAATTGTACTGTGCATGCGGGCTCCGGCAAAGAGTGTACACTGTGAAATTGCATACTTCACTTGCGGCGAAGAAATACCCGCGGGTAGGATGCCCACATGGGGTGTTGCTGCACATAACTTGTCAAAGACAGGCTGTAAGACAGCGAGATCATCGTCAAATGCAGGACAGGCAGGTGGAAAACAATGGGGGACGAGCAGCACTCCAAAGCCCGCATTAATCAATTTGGCGGTCACTGACTCTGTAAATTCTACTATGCCGGCGCTGTCTGTTTTCCGTACGCTGGCGGCGAAGGGACTTAAGTTAAGGCCGACAATGCCCAATTCCCCTGGTTTTGGCAGGACATTATTGAGATCCCAGGGGACAGAGTCCATAGCAAAAGCAGGATCGGCCATTTTATAAACATTATTCCGAACGCCCAACTGCTCAAGATACTTCCGGCTAGACTCATCGCGCACAGCAATGAGTTTGTAGCGTTTCAAAGTATCAATCACGTCAGACTGCGGCAGTTTGAGCGTAAAAGAAGGATCAAAATTCATTCCCCAAAGTCCAAGTGGGGTGCCTGTTTTCGCCATGAGTTGCTTATCACCCAAGAGACGCCACTCTGCACCCGATGCTACAAAAGTATCCCCACCCACCTCAAGAATCAGATCCCATCCATGCAATGGGAATCCCCATACGGGTGGCTGGAATTTCGTCGCTCCTGGTAAATTACGTTCCACTTTACGACGGATCCGTTGCAGCAATGTGGCGGGCTGCACAAACGGGATGATGTCCACATCTAATTCAGGCAATCGGGCGCGATCGGCCACAACCCCCTCCGCAGTCCCAACCGCCACCGTAATATCGGCATCTGGGTAGACACGTCGCAAGATATCTAGTGAGCCCCACACGATTGCTTCGCAACCGCGGTTATAGAGCCCAAACATACCAATCAGCAGAATCTTCATATTATTCTCTAATCGCTTTATACATTCGCTTCAATAGGGCAAGACATTTTTGCTTCACCAACGCCAGTAATAATCGCGGATTGCGTATAATGTGCGAAACGAAGGTGAGCTTTTTAAGTCTTTTCAAATCGGCATCCAACTTTGCATCAAAGAGTTCAGTTCCTGGCGTATCTTGCTGAAGCAGCCAAACCTCATGGCTCCGCCGGCGTACACGCATACGCAGACGGTGGACTTGTGCAATAACCGGATTTTCGGGCCGTTGTGCTTGTACACGCTTACGGGGCACTGGCGTTCCCTCTTGCTTCGCCCAATATAAGCGATAGGCCAAACCAACTCGTCTATGATTGATATTGCCCTTTTGTGATTCGTTGATCTGCAAATTGGTTACCGGGGTCAGCATCACTTCACCCTTTTCAGTTCCCGCAGTAATCAACTCGGCAGCTATCTTTGAGCGCACAATCACAACACTATTCCCCCGCCCATCCATCCGATAGGGGGGAATCCATGCATCACCCACAGAAATATCCGCAAGTTCTGCGCTCAAATCATCACAGTAATCGCATGCGTTGGGCTTGAACAGACCTGTACCCCACATGTCACCGAGTTGCTTCATGGATAGAAAATGCCTTACAGAAGTTTTCTGATCCGTACCGGCAAAAAGATAGTCGTCGGCGGTAGAGTCCTCCTGTTTGACACGGTATTCCGGCTCAACAAGATGTTGCACATGAATGCCACTTGCTGCAGCCAAATATTTAGTATAATTACGCGATTTCAGCCCACCACATATGATACCCGCGGTAATGACAATCCGCTCACGGAGTATCGGAAACCGAAGCTGGGCCAAACGTACCGCCTTTAGGGAGCAGGGCAGCGCAGCCAACGCATAACGCCCCTCATGCTGAAGCGCAATGGCTATAGCCTGTTGCACAGGGGCCGGATGGTATCGTGTTTTGGCATTGCTGCGAACTTCCGCGGCGCTCTTGCAGATCGTATAGCGGAAATAGGGTTCTTCCGTCGCATTGTCAGTCGGTTTGACACATAAGACGCCATCTACTTGGCCTGTTTCTAGCAGTGAACAGAGAAACCAAGTCAGAATCCCGCCGGATGAACTTGTAGCACGATACTCCTCAGCATAGCCCACATAAAGATTGCGGTAAAAACCGATGTAGCGATCATATTCAACCGCGTTGCAAACATCATACTGGCTCGAAATCGCCTTACTCTGATCTTTCTCACCCGGAGTCGTCCCCCCTAAAACCTCTTCGCCCAAAAACAGACTACGACCCAATTGATCTTCATTTGGGAGAACAAGGCCCGGAACCAAACCATCGCTAAAAGGACAGACCGAAAGACAATCTGGACATCCGCTACAAGTCTGTCCGGTGGCAACAGGCTCAAGCAAGCCGTATTTGTTCCATTTCAAAGACAAAGCATCATTAGGACAGGCCGTAATACAGAGACCACACCCAATGCACATATCTCGCTCAACCACATGGCTGATGACATTTGGCAACACTGAAGGCTGATTGTTTTTACTCATGAAACCACCTCCAGATTAACCAAGTGGCTACACCAATCAAAGCCACAGCCACGCCAGGAATCTTGATAAGGTAGTACCGCCTCAAGCAGCACATCACGTTGCAACCAGCTGATTCTGCCCATCATATTAACTACCCGCGCTTCCACTGCACAACCTTTTACGGTGCGGCTCAACTCTCGCTTCAATCGCCAGCCAACGGCTAGCCCAAGTATTTTCATAGGCAATCTGCCGCCGTTGTGCTATCAGTTCCGGCTCATTGGCATTAACCAGTGCTTCGCCTACTGCCTGAACAAAGGCTGATGGTGTATCTGCCAAATATACCACGCCAGGAGCCGCGTATTTCTCTGTATCTGGCATCGGTGTTGCGACAACTGGTCGCCCACATGCTAAGTACTCATACAGCTTGATTGGAGAAACAGAGTTGATCAAGGGGGTACGAAGGAAGGGAATCAAGCACACCTCATAGGTAATATTTACCGCTGGAAGGCTAGAATATGGTTGTTTTCCCGCCAAAGTAATATTAGGTGGCAACACAGATGGTGGCGATGCACAAGGACCTACGAGATATATTTCATAGTCGGGATATGCCTCGGCAATCGCTATGACGGATTCCCAATCAAACCAACTATGCATCGCTCCTGTGTAACCGATCACTTTGCGCCGAAGTTCGGAATCCTGCGGGCGAATCGCCGACGCAAAGAATTCATAGTCACAACCATTCGGCAGTATCATTACGCTGTCAGTCTCTGTTGACATTGTCAAACGCTGATACATTGGTTCAGAAATTGCCAGAACGATTGCTGCATCTTTGATTAATTTCTTCTCCCAGTCATCAACCATTGGCGGCAGCGTTCCAAACTCTGCCCATTCATCCATCGCATCATAAAGCAGTAAAGCGTGTGCATCCGAGAAATTGTAGGACTTCCACGGAATGCCAGCGTATAAGACGACATCGAAGAACGCTTTACCACGATCCAATACTTCAGTCTGCACAAACTTAACTAGGCGGTCACGCTGGATATTGGTTGCCTGCTCGCCGAAACCTATGCGGGACAATACACCCAACCAGGGCCAGCGTGACAGCCGGTGTACATGGGGGGAAGGCTGTATAGATGCGGTAGGTGTTGGCTGATTAAATGGCGCTGGGAAGGTGAAGACGTGTACTTCATGACCTTGTAAAAGAGCCTGGTGACACCAATGGTGAGGTCGCTGCACGATTCCGTCCCAAAAGTGAGTAATAAGTGCGACCCTGAGTTTTGTCATATTCGAAGTCAATCTAGAGTTAGCACTATGGATTCATTTCGCCAGCTTTGCTGTTACTTTTGTCGTTACTGTAGACAGCATCTCTTTAAGGAGACCATGAGGAAACCAAACAAAAAGGGCTAGTAACATTGCTACGATGAAGTATAGTACGCCAATGACCGTTGAATAGGGCGGGTCAACAGTTGCTTCCAGTACAGCACCGAAAACAATGAATGCAGTCGGCCACAACACAAGTTTCATTAATGCCGGGGAGACGACCTGCTGCTTATACAGATAGATATAGCGAGCGAGCAGCGAAATTAACTCTGAGAATGCAAAGCCCACAGCCAGCGCTAGCCCACCCAGAGGTTTAGCAAAGGTAAAGATAAACCCTAAATAGGTTGCCGCCCAAAGTAAACGCAACATTAAGGCAGGCCATGCTCGCGAGTCGGCATAGAGCACATTCGTGCCTACTGCCCCACTCGTTACCGAGATTGCGGTGCCGACCACTATATACACAAACATTAACGAAGCACCACGATAGTCAGGTCCATAAAGCGACATGATCGGCGTCGCCAATAGAAGTAAAGCGGCAGTTGCTGGTACGATAATGCTTGTGAGCAGACTCTGCATCAGAGCCATTGCTTCCTTGAAAGCTGCCCGCCCGTCACCTTGTCCGGTTTCAGCCGACAAAATTGGCAATGCCGCCGAAGAAATAACACCCGCCAACATCATTAGCACATTTCGCCACTGATTTGCTGCCCCAAACAGACCCAACTCTGCATAGCCATTAGGTTGTTTGACAATAATGGTATTGGCTAGCCACAGCGTAGGGGTCACCAGTATGGACCCCAGAAATACGGGGAAGCCAAACCGCCACAATATGGATAATTCTGCTGAAAACCCTGTGTAGCGAATGACAATCCCTTGCTCCTCAGCCGCTTTGCGCAGCGTTCGTTGCGACAACATCCATGCCATAATGCTCACTGCAACCGTGGCGAGTAAGAGTCCATGCACATGACCAAAGTAGGCGCCAGCAATCATCAGGGGAAAGGTAAAAAGCGCTTGCCATAGATTTATCTGGGCAATGGCACGAAACGCTTCTAGTCCGTAAAGACCACCCAACTGAACCCCGTTTACTCCATTAAATACAAACAAAAGACAGCTTATCCGCAACGCACTGGCAAGTTGGGGATTGTTTAAGCTTTGTTCGGCCACCTGAGGCGCAAAAGTCAATAGCGCTATGGCTGCAACCGTACCAAAAGCGAAGGCAATCACCAGCATTAGTCCGAGGGCGCGTCCTGCCCGCTCAGGGGCCACTGTCCGCCATTGGGCAACGTATTTGGTAGAAGTAACGCCTAGTCCAAGCCCTGCAAAGGCACCAATCGCCCCCACGGTACTTAAAATGATGACATACTCCCCATAGCCCGTTTTACCAATAATGCGTGCCGCCAGAATCGCACCAACCATGCGCGCGAGTTGGCTTATGCCTGTGGTCAAGATAGACCATAAAAAGCCGTTGATGAACCTCGTAGATACGCTTTTGATCGTAAATTCCTATCTTAGGACTCTATTCTTAGGATTCTGTGGTCTGACGACGGTTTCCTGTAAAGTCCAGCACCACAAGGATGTGTTCGCCAGTACGTTTACGTATCCTATGTGCCGTGATTATGCGAATGTACTTTCGCTCTCGCCAAACCGTTCCTGCATGGTCACTTCGTCAGCGGTAGGAATTCTCACGCAAACAATTTTTTGTTGCTTTTTGTCATATTGAAGTCCGCTTACATTATCGGGTACAACAACTATGTCACAGTTGTCCAAATCCCAGGTACGCAAATCGTTCGGCTTGCGGCGCTCGAGGTCTACATAGTGCAAATGATAAATCGTAATATCAGAACACTTTTGACTAAATCTGTTCAGGAATAGCTGCTTGACACGTCGCTTCATTGATGGCGATGCCCCTCTATTGCAGACATTCACACCGATGCCCAAGAGTGTTAAGTGGTTGTGTAATCCATTCTTATCTACGCTCTGCCAAGATAGAAAGGGAAGCTTCTTGAATATCCGTAAGTGATCGGTATTCCAGCGCCTGTCATCATTCGTGTCAACTCGGATGTGCGTTCCCCACCAATGTAGCATGGGTATGCAATAGAACCAGTGCCCAATGATGTTCTCTTTAAGTCGAGGTGTAATGCGCTCATCAGCATCAATATACAGAATATAGTCACCTTTGCTGATGTTCATTAACAAGTTTCGGCGATCGGCTTCTCGCCAATCTCGCCTATATTGGCTCGTCGGAGGTTGGGGCCAGCGCAGAACCTGAATTCTTTGGTTGTTTCGCGCATGTTCGATAAGACGTTCGTATGTTCCATCATCCGACCCGCCATCCAAGAACAATATCTCGTCAATGTCAGCAGCGATTAGATTTTGTACGAGTCCATCAACATTTTTGATCTCATTATAGACAATCGTATTCGATGAAATTTGCATATCATATCCAGAACGACTGGCGTAAAAAATTTGACTCTTGAATTGAAAGTTGCTTTTTATCTAGTTGGCGCGCACGCGCGCGTAAATATCTCCAAAAGTCTTTGCCGAATCAATACGCGGTAAAACCGTAGGCAAGAATTCTTCCCTAGACAAAAACGTTGCGTTGCCGAACTCAAAAGAGTTTGCATGTGAGTAGTTATACTCATACTCAGCAAGTGATTCAAGAATCTTCATGCAGGCTAGCACATCTTCGGTTCTTTGCGGGGTATATTCAAATGAAACTACGGGGACGGGGGACGACAAACCCCGTAGCACAGATTGTTCATGACCTTCAACATCAATCTTACAGAAGTTTGGCGTTCCCCATCGGGCAATTAGGTCATCTAATGTCGTTATTTCGACAGGTACAGCATCAGAGAAATCTATTGCTGGAAATTTTGACTGAATTGCCTCTGCCCACCCTGCGGATAAACTGGACATACTCGTCACGCCATCTAGGTCTTGATACGAGGGGACCAATAATTGGCCTGTACCTTTGGCATCAGATAGCCCTTTATTCACCTGTACCACCCTTCGATCATTCGCAAACTTTGCCTGAAGGATGGCAAAGCATTTTGGTTCTGGCTCGACAGCAATTACTTTTGCACCCAATTGTAGATATACCTCAGTACGTTGCCCGATGTTTGCACCAACATCAATACACATGTCCCCAGGGCGGACAAATTGTTTGTGAAAGGCAAGACATCGACGATTGTATGGCGTGTACCATCTCAGGGACGAGTAGATTCCTAATCGTTTTGCCAGAGTCTTTACTAATCGTGGCGCATTCATCAACTTGAACTCCTCATGCGGAATTTCCCGGTGTTGTTACTACATCTGTGATATGCAGTGGCTATAGACGCAGGCGGTTCGTCATACGCATAGCGCCTCAACAATCCGTCCAGCGGCCAGACCATCGCCATAGGGGTTGACTGCCTGCGCCATTTTAGCGTATTCAGTGGGGGAGTCCAACAAACAGCGCACCCACTCGACAATGGCTGCTCGGTGCGCGCCCACCAGCCGCACCGTCCCCGCATCCACCGCTTCGGGGCGCTCCGTTGTCTCACGCAGTACCAAGACCGGCTTCCCCAATCCCGGCGCCTCCTCCTGGATGCCCCCCGAATCGGTCAGCACCAGGGTCGAACGCTTCATCAAATGGACGAGTGGCAGGTAATCCAGCGGAGGCAGCAGGGTGACATTGGGAATACCAGCCAGCGACGCATAGACCGGCCCTTGCACATTCGGATTGAGATGCACAGGATAGACAAAGTGAACATCCTCCCGATACTGCTCGGCCAACTCGCGAATGGCGCAGCAGATCTCATCAAGCGGCTGGCCGAAATTCTCGCGCCGGTGTGCCGTGACCAAGATCAAACGCTTTTCCCACGGAATCGCCTGCAATGGCCCAGTGCCAGGAACATAGGGCTGTTGTGCAACCCACTGAAGCGCATCAATCACCGGGTTGCCCGTCACACGAATCTGCTCCTCTAGGATGCCTTCGCGCAGTAAGTTCTGGCGGGATCGTTCGGTAGGGGCGAAATGCAAATCGGCAGTAACGCCCGCAATCCTGCGGTTGATCTCCTCTGGGAAAGGCTGCCACTTGTCATAGGAACGCAGCCCCGCCTCAACATGTCCAACCTTCACACGCGCATAAAAGGCAGCAATCGCCGCGGCCATCACCGTTGTCGTATCTCCCTGCACCAAAACCCAATCGGGCCGTTCCTGCTGGAGGATGGAATCCAGACCCGTCAAGACCGCTGCCGCCACCTGAAGCGGTGATTGGCTCTGCTGCATGATGTTGAGATCATGATCCGGCACAATCTCAAAAAGCGAAAGCACCTGATCAAGCATCTGCCGGTGCTGCCCGGTCACACACACACGGTTGATAATATGGCCTGGGTGCTTTGCCAATTCCTTGACAACAGGGGCCATCTTAATGGCTTCCGGGCGTGTACCAAAAATAGAAAGTACCTTCAGCATGACGCGAACACTGCCCTTTTACTTCTTCGTGGCATCTCAAAAATCTCTCCTGGGCGACCTCAGCCGGCTATTTTGGGGCGAAGGTTCACGACCGTGACCGAGAACGAGCGAAAGACAGCCACCATGCTATCACAAGAGACAACTTTAAGCATGCCGGCATAGGCAACGAATCGGTTAATCTCCATCCGCCCACTCTTGCAGTAGTTCGCTGTAGAGCGCCTGGTACTGTGCGGCGGAATGGCGCAGCGTGAATTCCTCCATGACCCTGGCGCGGGCGCGCTGGGCAAGTTTTCGATGTCGCTCGTCGTCTGCCAAGACCCACGCCATGCCTCTTGCCAGGTCATCCACCTCAAAGGGCGCGGCTAAATAGCCATTGCCTTGATGCTCGATCATATCGGGCACCCCCCCAATCCTAAAGGCCACAGAAGGGGTTCCACAAGCGAGTGCCTCCATGACCGTATTGGGCAAGTTATCTTCAAGCGAGGGAGCCACAAAGAGATCGGCGGCTGCATAGAGCGCGGCCAACTTGTGTTCATCGGTGACGTACCCGGTGTAGTGAATCGGTATGGGAGGCATCGCCGCATCGTCTGAGCGGTCGGCGCCCACTACCACCAACTGGAGATCGGCAAGGGTCTGCTCGTGGGCGAGACGATGCAGGGCGGGGAGCAGCAGATGATAGCCTTTGCGCCGATCTGCCGTACTGTTCATCGCCCCAAAAAGCAGCAGCTTTGCCTCTTGTGGCAATCCTAGCTGTGCGCGCGCCTCGGCCCTGGCAAGAGGACGGTAGATGGTGGTATCAAGCCCATTCGGAATCACTTCGATGCGCTGCCGGTGAAAAAGCGTACTTTGGCGGGCGCAATCAGCAAGCCAGCGGCTTGGCGTCACCACTGTAAAGTTGAGAGGCTGCCAATGGCTCTGCTTGGTCTGCCACACCCAATGGCTGAGGTCTCGGTCGCGAGCAGAAACCAATTGCGGGCAGGCCCCACAATGGGTCGTGTACTTCGTGCATTCCCCACTGTAATGGCACCCGCCGGTCAGGGGCCACATATCATGCAGCGTCCACACCAGCGGTTTGTGGATCTTCTCCAGGGTGGTAATCGGCACGAAGCCAAACCCGACCCAATGCAGATGGACGAGCGTATGCTCACCACGGTTCAGGAGATCGCTGCTGAGCGTTGGCAGCAGATTGTTACTCCAGGTGGTTGGCAGCGCGTTTCGATAGAGGCGCTTTGGCAATCGATCCAGTTTGACGAGGATCTTGCGAAGCAGCGTGGATCGGTACGGCCAGGGCAGCATGACCGACGGATCGCGGCTGCTCTTGTGCCCCACAAGCATTTTCGAGTCGATCCCTTGCTGCTGCAATCCGGTGTGGAGGCGGTAGGCAGCGCGTGCTGCGCCGCCTTCAATATCATGATAGCTTACCAGGAGAGGACGAATTTCCGTCATGTAGGATGCCAATGGTCAAGTGAGTAAAGTGGGCAAGGTGGATGCGACGCCCACGCCGGGGTGTTGGTAGAATCGGTACGCTGAGGCTAGCCCGGCAGCAGCCGTTTGCCTATACGAGTGAGATAGCCAACAGGGTTTTGACTGAAACCCTTGAGCCGGTAACGCCAGAGCGCGGGCGTGAGATAGCGCCCCCACGGAGCCATCACCTTAAGCGCCCAACGCCCTAACTGATAGCGGCGCGATGCTAGGAGAGCCTCTATATCATCCGTCTGCCGCAGCTCAAGCCCAAGCTCTCCAGAGCGTAGATCGCGCTGCAATGCTTCGATGACCGGCGGATGCTGGCCCGTAAAGCGTTCCAGCCAGCCCGGATAGTCATAGACATTATGCACACGGTATGGATGCTTGAGCGCCAGAAAGACCTCCTGCGCCCACTCTTGCGCTTTGGCCCGTTCTGCCCAAGCAGCTTTGCCATAGTATTCACATTTTTCGATCACCTGTTTGGGAAGCACCAACGAGTAGTGATAGAGATAGATCCCACGCCTTGCCATCTCCTCCTCAGAGAGCCAGTTGATCGTGCGCGTGTCAACCCCTTCGGCTGTCAGCACAGTCGGCGGGCGATGTGTGCTGTATTGGTAACCTTTGCCCCACTTGAAGATGCGGTGAATGGCGGGAAGGTCTAAATGCAAGTACCAACTGTCAACATAGGAGGAAAAGCCGCCCCAAAATTGGATCTGCTTAAACGAGATTGCCGCAATCGTAGGGTCGGCTTGCAGCGCGTCGAGAATTGCCTGCATGTCTTCAGGTCTGTAAAACTCGTCTACATCCACTTGCCAGAGATAATCGCCGGTGGCACGTTGAGCATAGGCTTGGCTCTGCTCATGTTTCTCGCCCGGCCAAAAGCCGTTGGGATAGCCCGCATCTTCAGCCGTTACAATCGTGAGTTTATCCTCTGGATCTTCGAATTGCTTGAAGTCGCGCAAGGTCTGAAGCGTTCCATCCGTAGAATGTCCGTCTGCGGTCGCAATGGTTGCCGCGCCAGGGGCCGCGCCCTCGACAACGATGATTTGATGGGCCAAGGGATAAAGCGCACGCAGATTATAGCGGGTAAACGGTTCCCCATTGAGGACAATCATCCCAAAGGTAACGCGTGGATGGCGGTGATTCATCTAGTATTAGCTTTGCTTATGGACAGCAACGGCCTGAGGCCAGTTGGGATCGAATGGGAGGGTACCGTTGGAAGCCCAAAAATAGAGATTGTGTCGATCAGGATATTTAGTCTCAAACACAACCGTATTCTGAAAATGTGGCTCGATAAATCGCAGTAAATCCTCTTTGCTCCGAAATTCATACTCATGGTGAGTCAATGACTTGGTGCCATCACTCCTTTCCACAATCGTATGACCACTCAAGATGCCCTGTTCGGCAAGCCTTGATTTCATATCGGCCATAATCTTGTGGATCTCAGTCGGCGTAAAATGCTCAATCGCCGCATCCCAGACAATGTTTTCATAGGTACCGCCCGGCATGTCAGTCCGAATATCGGCCAACACGAATTCGACATTTGGCGCGCTGTTCTTAGCGCGGGCTGTTTGTATCGCCTGGGGATTGAAATCGCAGGCAAGGACATGTTCTGAGCGCAAGCTATAAAAGTTGCGCGCATTGAAACCATCGCCACAGGCAAGTTCTAATACTCTCCCCCCGCGCAGCACCAAACTGCCGAAAATGCCTCTTTCCAACCACATCGGATTGCGTGATCGCAGCCAATGATCATAGAGATCAATATGATGGTCAAAATGCTCCGGCTGCGGTGGCATAGACCATTGCACCCCTAACAAATGCCGGTGTGCCTGCGCGGCCCACGTTCTTGCAATCTTGGCTTCTGCTTCGACCAAGCTCTCCAGCAGAGGCTTCGGCAGTAACATTTTCACGGTTTTCTTGAATAAATTCACGAGTGTTCCTCACAAACTCCTTGATCCATCGAGAGAGTGTTCTCAAACTTATGATCGATATCGTATGCATGCACCCAATGAAGCGAAATGACAAACAGTATCACTTCTGCCTTAACACCTTCAGTATGCCCGATAAGCGTCTAGAAGCTTGCCCTGCATAGTAAGATAGAGTTGGATACCGGTAGTAGAGCTGTCTGCGCCGGGGCTCATAGGCCAGTGCTTGCTCACTCACAGCCATCTTTTCAGAAATGGCTCGCTTCTTAACTGCACATAGATGGGTTAACAGCGACTGGGCATTCTTACGCCAATCCAAATATGTTTCGGCATAGTGACGAGCTTGAACTTTGTAGGTTGCCAGTTGATCAGGGTGGTCGAGATAGAACTGCATAGCCCCTCGCAGGCTGTCGACGTTGACTAAACTCTGCGGCCAATAATAGCCGTCAGCGCGCGCGATCAGCCGTTCTACGGACACCAGTCGCCCGTTCTCCGGCTCCTGCACAAACTCATTCATTGGAGGCTGATCGGTTGTAATCACAGGCAGACCACAAGCCAATGCCTCTGCAATGGTCAGGCCAATGCCCTCCAAGCGAGTTGGATAAACATAGACATCACCCAGATGATAAAGACCTGGAGCCGAGACAGTTTTCTCAATGTTTGTAAGTCGCCCCGCGTCCATCAGAGCATCGATAGTCTCCCCTAATTCCGGGAGCGTAGCCTTCAGCGGTACTTGTCCATGAATCGTGAGATGGGCATGACCATCGAGAGCCGCAAATGCTTCGATCAGCAGGTCTGTTCCCTTACGCCGTGGATTCATACCGCCGGAATGAAAGAAACGTACAGGAGAGATGAGTTCCGTATGGCTAGATGGCTGGGCTGTGGGTTTGAAGAGTTCAAGATCAGTACCCCAGGGAACATACCAGCATTGAGGATGCCAATCAAATGCGGCGTAATGTCGTTTCGTGTTGCAGATCAAAAAGTCATAACAAGCAAAGAGCGGCACACTGTCTTCAGTGTAATAATCTACATAAGCCCCAGTGAGAATGCCGAGATCGTTACAAAAGAGAACAGGCGGCCACGAAAGCTGTTCGTTAAAGATGACTAGTTCGATCTTGTTTTCCAGCAACCAACGCCTAAAGTCATTCAGCTCAATCACAGTTGCCGAAGCACTGGGCATCCGTTTGCCCCATGTAACATACGGAGCCTGCCAGTTTGGGTCATTCTGGGCGTAAGTGCTGCCACCGCGCGCATAGATTAGCACCTTGTGTGCCGGCTCCAGCACTTCCTTATATTGACGCGATACGTAGCCCGCGCCCCGTTCGAACCATGTAGTAACAATGCCGATGTTCATAAATAACGACCTAAGAGAGGTCGGCTAGCGAGCGTCCATTTTGTCATATGAGGTAAGACGAGGTAACGTTTCACGGTTAGGGCGCATTGTTCTACGCCAAATCTTTCGGCAATGCAATCACGGCCTCGCGCTATCATTTCTATATAAGCAATAAACATTGAATACGTATTGCTCATCAGGTAATCTTTGCCAACTATCTAGATCAACTCGCCGTAATTTGCCATTGAATGTGTAACGCTCGTAATTCAACTCCTCAAGCATGTGATCCAACTCCTCTACAGAAGAGCCGGCCCGACGTAATGCACTTCGATTGTATTCAATAAGCAATTTGGGTCGAAATCGCTCTATCGCTCTTTGTCCACCTGTTAATGCTGCTGTTTCAGAGCCTTCGATATCGATCTTAATAAAATTCAGTTTGGTAATGCCTGTTCTTTCAACCATTTCATCAAGAGTAGTTGCGGGAACAGCCATGCCATCTTTACTCGTTGATTGAACAACATGACCCGCACCACTATCCTGGGTAGGCACTTCAAATCGCGCCTCACCAACTTTTGCAAGTACTGCAGTATTGTGCGCTCGCACCCAATCAAATCGATTCCTTGTTATATTTGCTTTGAGTTTTGCAAATGTTTCAGGATTAGCTTCAAATGAATCAACACGCCCCGTTGGTCCAACCAGATCTCCCATCAAAAGCGAGAACCATCCTCGTTCTGCGCCAACATCCCAGCACCCATCGCCTTCATGGACATGAGCTTTGAGCCAATTCGTCATTAAAGGATCATATGATCCAAAGAAATAGATCTGGTGAGAGACATAGTCATGCGGAGATACATACATTGAGAATCCCTCTTCGGTAGGGACATAAAGCTCCTCATCTCTACACCATAGACGATAATATCTCGTATAGAAAGCGCGATTTAGTAATCTGCGATTAGCACGGAAATATAATTTGCCTGCTATAGACAGAAAGGTTCTTGGTCTCACATTTTAGCCCTTCTACCAGCACTCAAATACCGGACCGGGGACAAGCGTGTCAGACGTGTATAGCCTCTTTTGAGCCGAGCCAACAGACGAAATGAGAGGTCGCGCATTCGGCTGATCGCTTCTATAGCCACGGCACGCCGCAACAGGGCGCGATCTAGAGGATCGATGCCTTGCGATTTTGTTATAAAGCGAGAGAAGATAGCATGTAACTGACGGGCGCGCTCGTCGATTGTGTGTTCCGCAATAACCTTTGCGCGACCGGTGTTGGCAATCAAACGGCGTTCATCAGGATACGTAAGATAATAGGCAATCTCTCGCCACAAAGCAGCACTATCACCAGCCTCAATTAAATGTATGCCAGACGTAAAAGGACTTTCACGCGAAAGTGGTTCGGTGATGAGAAACCCACCACAGGCAAGTGTTTCGTAGACTCGTGTCTCAGTATCTAAATACTCTTCCGCATGTAGGTTTAGAACGATCTTCGCCCGATTGACAAGAGTTGCCATCTCTTGTGCAAAGGCACTGGCAACCGTGACCGAAAAGTCACGCTGTAATTCCGCCAGTAGCAACTCGCGGCGCGGGGTCAGCGTACCGACAAAGAGTACGTCAATATCTTGTTCCAACCCTTCCACTGGATGGTAGGAGCCTGGGTCGACAGCGCTGAGAAATAGTCCAACCTGCTCAGCCCGCAGCCAGTCTTTGGCACGTACAAAATCGATACAGGCTGCCGAACGCAAAAACACGTAATCGAACAGATTCTCCCGCAGTAGATAATGCTGGTCAGGGTGACGGCTCACTAATTCGGTGAACAAAAGAAAACGGGGACACCGGATGGCTTGCAGCACAGACGCGGGAATTGCATAACCAGTGCCGCGCTCCACAAGCACTCCATCAAAATCCTCTTGCCTCTCCAGTAAGTGCTTTGCGATCCCATAGCGGTGTTTATGATAATCCAGGGAGATCGTCTCAATGCCCACTTTTTGCAGCGCGGCATTTAAGTGTGTCTCAAACCCCCAACCAGCATTTGTTTCAATCTTGTTGATAAAAAGCAGACGCACAGGTAGCCTTCAGAGATGCTCAAAATGTCAATAGAATCGAGGATATATGAATCGAATACCTCTGTACTCAAGAGAATGCAGCATGAGATCTGACCACTTCAGGACGCAACTGTTTTTGCGACAACGAATTCATTGCCCGCTATTTCTCTTCGACGCATTATCTCAACATGAGAGACACGCCTCAAATCATCCAAGAAAGGATAATCGAGATAGTCATCTACTACAATCCAACATGGATTTGCTAATTTCTCCTTAAGCAATGGAAACGCCAGTGATCGTCCATTGCCATTGGGGCCATCCAGAATTAGCAGATCGATAGATTTCGATGCTATCTGCGAGAAGTCATAACCATAAAAAACATTTCTTAGGCGTGTTTCGTGATATTGCCCGACTGGCACTTCTTTTGCTAACTGAGCAAAAGTAGCGTAGCTGTCATCGGGTGATTCAAACATGCGTTGAAAAACTTGGTCGGAAGCCTGCCACAACTTGCAAAAATGAAGTGATGTTGATGTGCTGCCTTCCAGCCATCGTTGTAGCCGCGAGTTGAAGTTGCTCTGGTGTTCAAATGATTCCACCGTGATATCAAGTTTTAGGTCACGAATAAATCGATCAAGAAATATCGTGCTAAAGCCCGCTCCAAACTCAATAACATGGTGAATGCGCTCGCTCATGATGAGATTGGCGATCCAATAACAGGTGTCTGGATGTAGCGACCAGCTATCCCAGGTTCGGTAACTGGTGGCTTGCACAAACGCATTGAATAGAGCTAGTTTGCATCTCCAACTGTCAAGATGACGAAACCTGGCATCTTCTTCAAAGGTCCAGTAGGATGGCAGAATATGGTTCACCCATGTACGGGCGGGGCGTATATATTTCTTAATCATTCCATTTTCTCATTGGAGGCGACAACAGATCTTTTTCTAAAATATCAATAGAGCCAGGAATGCTTTGTGAAAAACACCCCGCTCCTGTGATCGAGCAATTTCCCAGTCCCATAAACATCCTTTTGCGTAATTTCAATACTCGCTGCATATTCGACATAGTCGATTGGTGTAGAAGATCTTCCAAGCCACAAATGTATCTGGTAATTGCCATGAATTAGGGGCATCGACTCGAATCTGCAAGATAAAACGCCATTGGGTTTTGAAGGAGATAACGGGATTGGGGTGGGCAGACTTTCATAGGTAAATGCTCTGACAACTGTTTTCCCAAATTGATCGACAATAAAAATGGCGAAGAGTGGGTCGGCGACACTCTCATAAACCTGATATTCAAGTCGGATAGTAAGCGCTTCCCCCATCGGTACGCCCGACACTTCCTCGTTGGCGTCGTTTAGAAATGTAATTTGTCTAAACCGGGCTTCACCTGTGCCTATTCGATCTTGTCGGGTGAGTAGAGAGGAGGTTGTCTTTGCGATTTCGCTGTAGCTGTTGACATACTTTGAGATGACAGATTGCGTGTCTCCCCGATCAACGATCTGCCCTCGGAAAATATGTAGGCAGCTACTACATAAATTGTCGATTGCTGCCATGTTATGGCTTACAAATAAGACCGTTCGCCCCTCGCTCGCCACATCCCCCATCTTGCCCAGGCACTTCTTTTGGAAGGCAGCATCGCCCACCGCCAACACCTCGTCTACCACCAGTATCTCCGGTTCGAGGTGCGCTGCCACAGCGAAAGCCAGCCGCACATACATGCCGCTGGAATAGCGTTTGACCGGTGTGTCGAGATGCTTTTCCACCTCAGCAAAGGCGACAATTTCATCAAACTTACGCTTGATCTCCCTGCGCGTCATGCCCAGGATGGCCCCATTGAGGTAGACATTTTCGCGGCCCGACAGCTCTGGATGGAAGCCGGTGCCCACTTCCAACAGGCTGGCGACCCGCCCTTTGATCGTCACGCGGCCAACCGAGGGTTCGGTGATGCGGCTGAGAATTTTGAGCAGCGTGCTTTTGCCTGCGCCATTGCGACCGATAATGCCGACGGCTTCGCCGCGTTGTATCGCAAAGTTCACATCTTGCAGCGCCCACACTTCTTCAAGCGTATCGCCCAAGATCAGCGGTTTGCCTTGTACAAGGTCGCGCGTCTTGTGCCAAAGAGTGCGAGCATTTTGCGCCAGCACATCACGCAAAGCCGTGTACTTGCCATTTTCAGCCTGGTGACCGATCGTATATTTCTTACCTAAATTCTCAGCGCGGATGACAATATCAGACATATAGATCAGACATATAGTTCGATTTCAAGGTCAGCAGGCTTGATTGGAGGGTCATCAGATCAAATCGGCAAAGGTCTTTTCCATCTTGCGGAATTGAGAAATACCCAGCCAGAGGAAGAAGGCGACAATCACCAGACTCAGAATAAAGCCGGGCCAATAAATCGGACTCTCGCCACCGAGGATGCACCAGCGGAAGC
Organism: Caldilineaceae bacterium; assembly: GCA_020846635.1. Lineage (GTDB taxonomy): Bacteria > Chloroflexota > Anaerolineae > Caldilineales > Caldilineaceae > QEUY01. The sequence goes on along the minus strand of JADLDO010000024.1, from coordinate 53,870 downwards.
CATCAATCACACCCACCACCGGGTTCAGGCTATAGAGAAAGCGCCACTCGTCGGGAACAACACTGCTGCTGAAGCCCACTGGCGAAACATAGAGGCCAAATTGCACGATAAAGGGAATGATATAGCGAAAATCACGATATTTGACATTCAGCGCCGTAATCCACAACCCCGGCCCCAGGCTGGCAAGCAGCGCCAAGAGGATAAAGAGGGGCAGAAGCAGGATATTCCATGTGGGGGCAAAGCGATAGAAAACCATCATGGCGACCAGAATGACAAAGCTGATCAAAAAGTCCACAAAGGCCGTTACTACCGCTGCCGTGGGGACAATCATACGCGGAAAGTAGACTTTGCTAATCAGCCGCTCATTGCCAATCAGACTATTCGATGCCTCCCCTAATGCCGTCGAAAAGAGTGTCCAGGGTAACATGCCCGCAAAGACCATCAGCGCATAGGGAGCCGCACCGTCCGAGGGCAGCCCTGCCACCCGGCCAAAGATCACCGTAAAGACAATCATCGTCAGCAGCGGACGCAGGATCGCCCAGGCAACGCCAATCACAGTCTGTTTGTAGCGCACAGAGACATCGCGCCACGCCAGGATGATAAAAAGCTCTCGATAGCGCCACAGGTCGCGCCAGTAGTTTTGTTCGACTCGACCCGGCTCGATAATTAGAATATCATCACCGGCAGAGTGTGTTGCGGTTGAAAGTAAACTCATCGACTCGTGTTCCTATTTACCAATCATCGAAGAATCAGCGAACGATCCTTGAAACCATGCTCAACCGGAATCCTTAGGCTTTTTCCAGAAGAGCCTCAGCCCCCGCTGTCTCATACCACTTGATGGTTTCTGCCAGACCATCTTCAAAAGTGACCTGGGATCTGAAGCCGAACTGCTGCGCCGCACGTTGGACATCGAGCTTGCGCCGCGGTTGGCCGTTGGGCTTGGTTGTATCCCAGACAATTTCACCGTCATACCCGATAATCTTCGCAATCAACGTCAACAGATCCTTAATGCTGATCTCATAACTGCTGCCCAAATTGACCGGCTCGCTGCTGTTATAACGCTCGGCAGCCAGCAGAATTCCCTCGGCGGCATCTCCCACATAGAGGAACTCGCGCGTCGGCGAACCATCCCCCCAGGCAACAATTTGCTTGTCCCCGCGCGCTTTCGCCTCAAGACACTTGCGAATCAAGGCAGGGATGACATGCGAGGTTTCCAGGTTGAAATTGTCGCGCGGCCCATACAGATTCACCGGCAGCAAAAAGATTGAGTTAAAACCATACTGCTCCCGGTACGTTTGGCTCTGCACCAACATCATCTTCTTGGCAAGGCCATAGGGGGCATTGGTCTCCTCGGGATAGCCGTTCCAAAGGTCTTCTTCGTGGAAGGGGACGGGCGTGTATTTGGGATAGGCACAGACTGTGCCCAGGGCCACAAATTTGCCGACACCGGCCCGCCAGCTTTCATGCATGAGCGGCACGCTCATCATGAGGTTGTCATAGAAGAACTCGGCAGGTTTGTTACGATTGGCACCGATTCCGCCGACGTGAGCAGCCAGGTGAATGACCATATCCACGGCTTGCGTCTTACCCTGCGTCGAAATCGACGTATCCTGCAAGAGCGCCTGGATGGCCTCCATGTTACGCAAATCATACTCCTTGCGGCGCGGGACAATCACCTCGGCAGCCCCCCGCTGCTGTAACCTATCGACAACAAAGGAGCCGAGAAATCCCGAGCCGCCCGTGACGATGACACGCTTGTTACGCCAGAACACTTGACTGTCGGGCCAGGGCTGCTGAGATTGTGAGCTGCTCGTAGAAGGCATGATCACTCCACTGGTTAGCAAATAGCCACAGCATGCCGCCCAGGCACGCTGCACAGATAACGCGGCATAAGGCGGCAGAGACGCATCATCAAACAGGATCTAGTTTTGGGCAAATCTCAAAACTCTTCTGTCAGAACGATCCCGTAAGAGAGATCCGTGTCGCCAATTCGTCACCTGCATCAGTGTACAATGGAGCAGGGATAGATTGCGAATTCAAAATAAGCTTCAATATAGGCATAGACGCCCGCCCAGTAAACGCTCTTGGGGCGCATCTATGCCTAGCGTATGACGTATAGAGTATGGCGATTAGAACGCGGGTTGGCACGTGGGGCAGAAGTGGGTGGAGCGTTGGGCAATCACAATGCGCGCGATGGGTGTGCCACAAACCAGACACGGTTGACCCGTACGCCGAAAGACGAGGAACTCATTTTGAAAGTCACCGGGAAGCCCGCCGGGACGCAGATAGTTTTGCAGGCTGCTTCCCCCCAAGGTGCTGCCGCGGCGTCTGATGCCCGCGGCCAAAACGTCACGCACAGCAGCATGAAGGCGCTCGATCTCGTCAGGAGTCAGGCTGCCCCCCGCGCGGCCTGGGTGAATGTGTGCGCGAAAGAGCGCCTCGTCGGCATAAATGTTGCCCACACCCGCCACCAAGCGCTGGTCGAGCAGCAGCGCCTTAATCGGCGCGGTGCGTCCTACCAGGCGTGCGCCAAAGTCATCGATCTCAAACTCATCTGCCAGCGGCTCTGGCCCCAACTTGGCAAGCACCGTCGTCCGATCTGGCACGAGCCAGATGCGCCCAAATTTACGAGGGTCGTTGTAATGCAGCGTAAGCCCATTGTCCAGTTCCATGACCACATGCGTATGCTTGTCCGGCTCTCTCTCGCTGGGCAAGATCAGCAGCTTGCCGGTCATGCGTAGATGGACAATGAGCGTAGAGCCATCGGACATCCCCAACAGCATATATTTGCCGCGCCGCTCAAAAGTATCAAAGCCCAGCCCCGCAATGCGCGCCGGAAATTCCTCGGCGAGCGGTTCCGCAATGGTGCGCGACCAAAAAACACGGGCCGCAGTGATGGTACGGCCCGTTAGTTCCGGTTCTAATTCACGCACATAGGTTTCAACTTCAGGTAGTTCAGGCATCTTTTCTTGATCTTGTTTTATTGATCTTGGCGGCGCGCTGTGCGACTGCGCCACCAGAGCGACGCCAGTACAAGGGTCAGGAAGATCGTAGAACCCTGCGCCACCCACAAAACCGGCAAGTTACGCGCCGGGCCAGTCACGGCAACAGCGCCGTCCCCAGGTTCGTCCACGGGCACATTCTGGACGATGGTACTGCTGGTAATCGCCTCTGGCGCAACAAGGGCTACCTCGCTCGGTGTCGCCGTAGCAACCGGTGCGCTTTGCGTAGCCGGTGCATCCACCGCGGGCGTGGCAGCCATATCTTCCGGCACTTCAGCAGGCGGCTCTTGTGGCACCGCGGCCGCGCTGACGCTTACGGCTTCTTCGGCAGGTGCGGCTGTGGGAGGCATCGGGTTGGCATCAAATGTATAGGCCTGGGCTGGCATACCCGTGTCGGGAGCGCCATATCCCTGCGCCATCTCCGGCCCGCCTCCACCCAAACCGCCGCCACTGCCACGACCATCAGGCATACCGGGAAGTGGCATCTGCTCCTGCGCGAACGGTGGGCCACCCCCTCCCTGGGGTACAACCTCCATGGGGGCAGCCATTGCCGCAGCAGCCGCCGGCTCCTCTACGGTCGCCGCAACGGTCGCCTGCTCTTCTGCTACTTGCTCCTCTGGCGCGGCAGGGGCAGCCTCGGAGACCGCGGCCTCACCTTCATCCACAACAGCGCTCTCCTCGGCGGCTTCACTGGCAGCCGCAACGCGCGCACTGCTTACAGCCGTATCACTCGCAGCTACTTCGGCGGCTTCACCTGTGGCGCTCTCTGGTGCTGCATCCGGCTGTGCCGGAACCGCGCTTTCTTGAGTGGGGAGCTTGCCGGAGCGCGCCTCTTCCTCGGTTGCAGGCGCGGCATCCGGTGACGCGGTCGGCAAAATCGCCACTGCTGCCGGGGCGGCTTCGCTGGCGGGGGCTGCTGCCGAATCCATCGCCGGAGCCGAAGCCATCATGCCCGCTGGCTGTGTCAAGGCGCGGTTCAAAATCTGCCCGCCTCCCATTAGGAACAGCATCAACGCAAAACTAACCGCCGCGGCATTACGCAGCACAGGGTTGCCCGCCTGCCAAAACTCGCGCCAGCCTTGTTGCAATTGGCCCCAGAAGCCTGGGCTGGATGCGCGCTCAGTGGTCGCCTTTGGTGCAGAGGGAGACTTTGCGCGCGGCGTTGGGCCGCCGGCTAAGGATTGCCCGGTTGACGTTTGCCCAGTAGGGGAGAGTCCCACCGTCACACCCGCAAGCTGCCCATCCGCCTGGCTCAAAGCGGCCTGGTCCAGCGTGAGCGTGAAGGAGCGCGGCAAAGCCAATTCGGGCAGTTCACGCAGGAGAGTCACGGTTTGGCGCAGGGAATTCAGCCGCCAGGCAATCTCCTCATCTGCCGCGATAGCCGCCTCGACCAGGGTACGCTCTTGCTCTGAAACTTCACCATCGATGTATGCGGAGAGCAATTCATCGGTGATGCGACGGAAATCGGATAATGTCATAAGATAAGTTTACGAAGGATGCTTGCCTTGCATCGAAATAAAGAATTCGTTCGTACGGTCATAACCAGAAATCAATAACCAGAAATTAACAATATAATCAAAGTATTAACTGTACTTAGGACGGAAGCTAGTCGGCAATAGTTCCGGGTGTTCTAGTAAGTAGTCACGCAGCTTTGTGCGCGCGCGGCTAATGCGCGATTTCACCGTCCCCATGGGGTATCCCGTGATCTCGGCGATCTCCTCATAGGAGTAGCCATGCACATCACACAAGACAAGCACCAAGCGTTGGTCGGGCGGCAGATTTCGAATACCTAGCTCGATATGGCTGCTCAGTTCCATGCGCTCCACATAGGCATCAGGCGACTCCTTGTCATCCACCAACTGGCGAGCGACACGCGCCTCTTCGTTATCGGCGCTGGGGTCCTCGTCAATGGACTCGCTGACATAGCGTTTCTGGACACGCAGCACATCGTAGCAGGTGTTGACCACAATCCGCAGCAGCCAGCTTTTGAATAAGCCCCCTTTGAAACCGCCCAGGGCGCGATAGGCTTTGAGGAAACTATCCTGCACAGCATCGCCGGCGGATTCCTCGTTTTGCAGCATGCGATAGGCGACGCTGTAGGCAAGCCGCTGATATTTAACGACCAGTTCATTGAATGCATCGACCTCCCCCGCGAGCGCGCGGGCGATGGCCTGCTGCTCATCAGGTGGGGTCGTTGGGGGTGATGAAGAGGATGGTGGACGTGTTGCCGGAATACTCAATCTGCTACAATCTCACTGTGATAATTCAAAATTCCGAATCGAGCGCGGTATTTGACGATTTTAACCTCTATCAGTATACTGTGCCAACAGGTTAGCCGCAGTTGTCACAGATTTGCCGAAGTGGCGGAACAGGCAGACGCGCACGACTCAAAATCGTGTGGAGAGATCCGTGTGGGTTCGACTCCCACCTTCGGCACAGTTCCTTACCCTCGCCGGTTTCCAGCAAACCGGTAGGCAGCGCAAGTTGCAGCCAAGACCGTTCGCAGGGGGCATTATACCCTAAGCGAAATGAGCGACGAAAAGTTAGGTACAGACTGGGTGGCAATGCCACAAGGCCATGCTCGGCTAGCTTGAACTGACCCAAAACAAAACAAATGTCCGCACAACATCCGATTGTAAACTACGCTATCGTTCACACAGTTCCGGCTTCTATCTCCAACACTCCGCACAACCGAAACCCACGGCACCTTTGGAGGCTGACGCCCTTTCGGCTCTGCCTTTTTTTGTTGCTGCTTGGTTTTGCTTTGGTGGGGTGTGGGCCAGAAAAGGGAGCGAGTAACGCCGATTTGACGACGGCAACGATTGCCATTGCCCAAGAATATGAGCAAAGCGGCAATCTGGGCACTGCCCGCGCCGAATTGGAGAAATTGGACGTTGCCAACCCGACCCAATTTCTCATCTTCCTTGCCGAAGGTCGTGTTGATAGCGATCCTGGCTCGGCAGAGACCGCGGCATTGGTCCACATGGCGCTTGCGATGGGGCTGCAATCCGGGCAATTGATGGCCTATGCCACGCAGTATGGCTTGCTGGCGAACAGCGTCGCGCCCACCGCCACACCAGCGCCAATGACATTACCCGTGGCCCAATCCATCGCCCCCACGACCAGCGCAGAACAGCCCGCTGCTACTGTCATTGCCGCGCAGCCTGTGGAGTCTGCACAAGAAACCACTGGGACGGGCGCGTCGACGACTGACGCACCCGCCGTCGACGCCAATCAAGCGCCCCCGGCGGCGAACCCCTTGCCCACGGCTACAACAGAGCCGCCCACAGCAACGCCCATATCGAAACCGATGATTCAAGCGTCAAACGGATTGAATGTACGCAGCGGTCCCGGTACCGCCTATCCCGTTGTTGGTGCATTAAACAGTGGACAACAAGCTGACATTGTTGCGAAAAACCCCGAAGGGGATTGGTGGCAGGTTTCGCTGCCCACCGGTGGCGCAGGCTGGGTCTATGGCCCCCTTGTTCAGGCGATGGGTGATACCGCCAGCATTACGGTAGCGTCCGATATTCCGGCTGCCCCCCCCACGCCGACACCAGCCCCGGTGGCGGAAGTACCCGCCGAACAACCACCGGCTGAACAGCCCCCCGCTGAACAACCGCCGGCAGAACAACCGCCAGCGGAGGAACCTCCCGCAGAGCAAGCGCCGCCTCCCGTTGCCGCTGGCCCCGACTTTGCCGGCGTCGAACGCCGCTTGTGGACTGTTGAAGAAACGGGCGGGGCTGTCGATAGCGGTGGCAGTGTGCGCTGTGGCGAAAAGCGCGAACTGCACGTCATTGTATTAGATGCCAACGGCAACCGGCTCAACGGTGTCGCTGTGCAGGCCATCTATGGCGCACAAGAGATCTTTGTCACAGGCGCGCAAGGCAAGGGTGACGGCCAAGTCGAATTCGTCTTGGGGGCCGGTCAGGGTGTCAAAGTGATCCGTGATGCCGATGGCCGCGAAGTCACCAGCGACTCGGTGGAGGGACTAAGCACCCACTCGCCGGAGATTTCGCACTCAGATCTCATCGGTGCCCACTATTGCACAGACGACGCAAGCTGTGACAAATTCAACTTTTCGGCTGGCTGTTGGGGACACCATAGCTGGACCGTGACCTTTAAGCGCAAGTATTAATTCAATTCATCATACCGACGACTCTTGCCCATGTGCCGTCCCTGTCAAAAGCGACAGGAGAGATGGCTTGGTGACAGGGACTTTGTCATTAAGTCGTCAGGCAAAGAGCCTACAAGTTGTGTAAGATGACAGGATGGGAGCCAACGGCAGAAAGCCTTCGCCACCTGCCACTCCCACTAATGAACCTGACTACGGACGGCAAGGAGGATTCGTGAAGAACGAGTTGATTAAGTTTGCGCCGCTATTTGCCGGGCTAACCGAAAGTGAGCGCGAACTTCTGGCCGCTGGTTTCATTGAGGGCCAGAGCAACGCACAAAGCACGTTGCTCAAGGCCGGTGAACGCAGCGAAGCAATGTATCTGATCGGCCAGGGGTTCGTCAGCCTCTCTACCCACAGCGGCACAAATCTGGCGACGTTGGGGCCTGGCAGTCTGATTGGCGATGCCGGCTTATTCCGTAATGCGCCGCAGGATGTTACTGCCGTCGCCCTCTCGGATCTCCACTTCTGGCAATTGACCGATAAGCGTTTGCGCGAAATCATCCTGCAACAACCGACAATCGGGTTGAAGCTGGGACGTAATTTCGGCTCGCAATTGGCCCAGATGGAAGATTACCTTACCCAACGGCTCTCCAAAGTACCGGAGTTGACGGGGCTGCCCGCGCATACGTACCAACTCCTGGCGGCGCGCATGCAGCCGCGCGAGGTGAAGGCCAGAGACGCCATCTACCGCGCGGGAGATGCTCCCCTGGGACTTTTCTTGGTGGAAAGCGGAGCCGTCGAACTGCGTGCGGAGAATGAGGTCAACAGCGAACGGGGGCAGACGCTGGAGCCTGGCGCGCTCTTTGGTGCGGCGGCGCTGCTCACAAGCAAGCCCTACGGTCAAACGGCTGTAGCCGCCAAAGACTCGGTGCTGTGGGCGCTTTCGGCAGACGACTTCGCCAGCATTAGCCACCAGCATCCGGCGCTGCGCCGCACGATGGCGCGCGCGACGCGCGCGCGCTTGAGCAAAGCCGACCAGGCACAAGCAGTGCTGCGCCTGGCACAGATGCCACTCTTTGCCGAGACATCCCCCCAGACCATGCAGGCCATCGCCCAGCGCATGGTGCTGCAACATGCGCCCGCTGGTGAGCGGGTCTATATGATTGGGGACGCAGGCGACGCTCTCTACTTCATCGAAAATGGCGAAATTGAGCTTACGGCTGAAAATGCCTCCGGCGCAATGGAGCAGTTGGCGCGCGTGAGCAATGGCGGTTTCTTTGGCGATGCCAGCCTCCTCACCGGGCAAGGACGGGGCGAAGATGCGACTGCCGTCCGCAATACCAATCTCTGGATTCTCTATAAATCGGACCTGGATGCATTGGCCGCGCAACATCCAGAACTGGGCAAGGTACTGAGCCAAAATCTCGCCGCACGCCTGGCAACCCAGGAACAGAGCCAAAGCGAAGAACGCTTTCGCCAGTTTGAACTCCTCTCGGAGCTAGGGGCGGCAGAACTCAAGCAGGTCGTGGATCATCTGCGCCCGATGCGCTATCGCGCCGGAGAACAGATCTTCCGCGCGAACACACCCGCCGAAACGCTCTATCTGTTGGAAAAGGGCCAAGTACGGATGCAGCCCTTAAGCGGTGGCGGTTGGCTTTTGGGGAGTGGGGAAGCCTTTGGCGAACGGGCCTTGCTCACCAACCAGCCCCACAATGCCAGCGTCATGGCGGAGACCGACGTTGACGTTTGGACGCTGAGTAAAAAGGATTTTGATGCGCTCATGAATCGCTATCCCACCTTAGCGATCAGCATGAGCCGCATCCTGAGCCAGCGTCTAAGCCAGGGAACTGCGGGCAGCTATATTCCCAGCGAGGCAGGCGGCTTTGAAGAAGAGTTTGACGACAATATCCCCTATGCGCCAACGGCCCCATCCGTCGCGGGCAATGTGCCATCACGACGCAGGCGCGCCGCTGCCGAGATGGATATGCGACAAACGGCGCCGCCGCAGCAGTCCCAGGGCTTTGGCAGTTGGTTCAGTAGCCTTACGATCTTGCAGCGCATACAACTGGCAGTCCTGATTGTCCTCATTATCTTTGTTATCTTTGTGGTTGCGCCACTCTCCTTATTGAGCCTTCTGCAAGGCACAAGCGTCGCCCGTGGAGCCGAATTGGGCACGACACGGTCGAGCCTTCTCAATGCGATCAATGAAGTCTATGCCATTGGCAGTTATGAACTAGCAAGCCAGGACAAAGATTTAGCGGAGGCGCTGGCAATGGCTGATAAGGCTGTGCCGCCCACGCCCACCTATACGCCTGGGCCTACCTTTACACCCATTCCCACAGCGACACCGCTGCCAACCGCGACCGCGACACCTGTACCCCCCACAGCGACGCCCCCCCCCACTGCCGCGCCCTTTATCCAACAATTCGTTGCGCCCGCAGCCCCCGCGGCTGAACCGGAGCCCGAAGTGGCTGTTGCGGCTGCACCCCCGCGCGCTTGGGACCCCCGCCTGGATCGGCTCGGTGTGCGAGTGGAGGATTCCGGGGCCGCGCCCGGACAGCAATATTGGCGGCTCATTGATGCGCGTTGGGCCGACGAACAGGAATCCGGCGGCAAGCATCACATTTACGTCGAAGTTTTGGACGAAAATGGCAACCGCATTGTGGGCAATCCGGTCACAGTCTGGTGGGGCGATGGCAGCTATACCAGCGGTGTCGAGGACAAAGCGCCGCCCGACTATGGTTTCAACTACCAGATGTATGCCGCGGGCAACGCCTATAACATCAAGGTCGATGGATTGCCCAGCGAAACCGTCTATGGCGCGGGCATGGGTGACATCGAACGCCGCGATTGGGGCATCCATACGTCGATCTACCTAGTCTATCAAAAGGCGACAAAGTAGATCTGCAAGCTTCTCCTAGTCAAATGGATCATGGCGGCGGGCCAAGAGCCCGCCGCTTTTGTTTGGAACGACGCTACTTGCATATTTTCAGTTTCACCGCGACAATGATTCATAGTTCGCAGGCTGTTTTTGGATGATGAAAGGATCGAGTCATACACGTACGACGCGTGCAGACTCAGGTGAGTGCAAAGATGAAGAGTTCAAAGAGCAAAAGTTCAAAGAGTAACGTAGAGCAATGGGGTCTGTTGTTGATGGTTTGTGCGCTGCTGGCAGGTACACTGGCGCTGTTGCCAATGCCGGCGCAAGCAGCGACGACCTTCTGGGGGCCTGGGCATATGTTTGGGCGGAGTGATAATGTTCTGCCCGGTTTTTGGGTAACAGGCGAAGTGAGCGCGGTCGAGGAGGCGAGCGTTACGCTGCAACTGCCAAATCATCACCATGCCCGCGGCATGATGCGCTATGTGAGCCTGCAAGTCACGCTAGATGTGATTAGTGACACGATCTTGCTGGACGAGACATTCGCGCCGTTGACGTTGACAACGCTGCAGGAAGGTGATGAGGTCGTTGTCAGCCCGCGCTTGGTATGGGGCAATCTCGTCGCACAACTGCTTTACAAGGGCGACCCCGAAGATTTGGCCGATGCCGGCTACCGCGGCACGCTGGTTGAAGAAGATGGCGACACCCTGACCCTGAAGAACAGGCGCGATGGTGAGTTTACTGTCATGGTGGACGAAAACACCATCTGGTATGACGGTGGCCCTATGCCGCGCCCCACCGACCTACCCGACGACCTCACATTGCGCGTCTTGGGCACTGCCACAGAGAATGACGAAGGCGACGAAATCATCCACGCCATCCTCATCACCCCCTAGAAAGGATGAGGGATGAAGGTTGAGGGATGAAAAACTCTGTCATGCCTTCTTCATCCCTCAACCTTCATCCTTTCTGTGAATCAATCGTCACATCGCGCAGGCCAAAAATCGCTTGGCGGCTGCCTGCAATCTTGGGATGGTCGCTGCCATCCGGCGCAGCAGGCCACAGCCGCTGCCCCCAGCGCAAAGCCGCGCGATGGCTCCGGTCAAACGCCTCGCTAAAGGATCGCCCCCCTAGCCAGTTGCGCAGAAAAATGGAGAGCGAAGGCTCCGGCAGCCAATTGACGCCGACTGCACCATTGACCGCAGACGCGCCCAATTCGAGCCAAACCGGGGCCAAGCTTGCCCCATAGCAATTCAGCCCAAAGACCATCCGCAGATCCACCAGACTAGGGTCCTTACGATAGGCCGCCAGCAAGGGTTGGAAAGTTTCCGGCCCCACATCTACCTGGGCGCGACAGCCCACCAACGCCCCAGGTCGCCCATGCACCAACAACAACAGGTCAACGGTATGCTCGCGGCTGGCCTCGGTCAGCGCGGCCACCAACTCCGGCCCGGTGGCCTGCTCATCTTCAAGAATGATCACCTGGTCATAACGCCGGTAGGCCCCATAGAGCCGCAGCAGCATTTTGGCATATTCCTCGGTCACAAAGTCAATCGCCTGCGTAACCGGCTGTGGCAAGGGTATGCCCTGGATATGACCGACATTCTCTAGAAAGACAACGAGTGCCAGGGGTTTTTGCTGGGGGGAGAGAAGTTCCGATTCAGATGGGGTATCCAACGGTTGATTGAATTGGCTCACGGGCTAGTTTAAGGCCGCGTTCTTGCCGCGCGTGACCTGGACACGAAAATTTGTCGTCAACTCCTCCATCCCCTCGGCCAAACGGCCCCACTCGCGCGACGTGAGAATCGTACGCGCCTTGTCAATGTCTTCTACTTCGCCGCCGCTGGTAATCTGCGGCGAGTTGCCCCAAACCGTATACCAGACATCAGAGACGCGCAACCCTAGCTTTGCCAGCCCTGGCGCAAGTTTGTTGACCAGGTATTCTTGACATTCCTGCTCGCGCCCTTCGCGCATATCATAGCTGATCTTTACCTTTAGCATATTCATCCTCACTCTAGCTTTCAACCGCGCATGAGAGCAGCATAGCATAGCGCCCGACAGCATCAAGACGTTGGCTTACAATTGCGGATTGTTTATGCAGGTTATTCATGCATGGTGATACTCAGCGGCGAGTATCAGCATGCGGTGGACGTTTCTATTGGGGTGTACGCAGCAGCGCGTCTAGTTGAGGAGTCGGAATCCAAAGCCAATCGAGCAATTCGGCGGTGCTAGCCAGAATCAAGTCGCTGTCCAACAGATCGCCTTCTTCGCCCAGACCGCACAACACCCCCACTGTCGCCATCTCGATAGCACGCGCGGACCGCAAATTGCTGTCGGTGTCGCTGACCATTAACACCTGGTTGGGCTCCAAGAGCAGGCGGCTGGTGGCAGAAATGAGAGGATCGCTGTGGGGCAGCAGATTGCCTTCATCCTCGCGCCCGATCAGCAGCGCAAAGCGCGCGGGCGAGATGCCGGCGTTTTGCAGAAAGCAGAGAATTTCCGCCTGCGGTCGTGTCGAGACGATGACAAGCTGGTATTGATCCGCCAATTGCTCCAGCATTTCAGGCACATCCGCAATGGGTGTCAACGCGGCTGCGGGCGGATGGCCGCGCAAGTAGTTGAGCCAGGGCAACTCATGTTCGATCTGCTGCGCCGGTTTGAAGCGCCGGCTCTGGCTAACAATAAAGTTAATCGTCCCTTCCATGCCTGCCATGAGACGCCGCATATCGCGGGCGCGACGGTCAGGCGTAATGAAATCGTCAAGCCATTGCAGATGGCTTTCCACCCATTCCGGGGCTGTCCAGTCGAGTTGGGCTAATGTGCCATCCAGGTCAAAAATGATGGCATCAATTTTGCGCCCCGCAATCAATCCAGGAATACGGATACTCGCCTGGGGTGTGCGTAACGGCTCAAAGGGGTCGAGGTCAAAGAGCTTGCGATAGATATACGATAAAATTGTGCGTGCGCTCGCCATGATGGGCATGGCAAGCAAGACGCCCAGCAGCCCAAAAACAAGCGTCCCGGCAATGACGCCCACAAAGGCCAACGCCGGATGAAGCCGCACCTGCCCACCCACCAGCCGTGGGATCAGATAGATACTCTCCAGTTGGCCGATGATCGCATAGAGCAAACTGACGATGATGGCAAACGTTAGATTGTTGGCGGGCAGCCAGGATGATCCCTGAAAGAGAGCAAAGACTGTGCCAATTGTGCCGCTAATGGCGGGCCCGATGGAGGGCAGAAATTCCAAAACACCTGCCAAAAGCGCCAATGCACCGGCGTTGGGCATACCAATGATCACCAGCGGAACCCAGGTCAGCAGCGCCACTACCAACGCCAGCGTCAACTGCCCGCGCATGAACGCATGCCAAATCTGCCCCAACTCCAGCCCCAAGCGCCGCACGTCCTCCTGATAGTCCACTGGAATCTGGTCCATGACCAGCCGTTGGAGCTTATAGTGATCCTTAAGCAGCCAAAAACCAAGCACCAGTACATAGACAATGGTGATGAGGCTGTTGGTCAGGCCGCGTGCCAGCGAGAGCGGGTTGCCGGTGGCAATGACCAGCAGGTTGCCCAGAAATTCACCCGCCTGTTGAAAGAGCATATCCAACGAAAAATTCACCGGCCCCACGCTCAGCAGCGGGCCAGTGGAGACATTTCGCAGATCTTCAACCAATCGTTCCAGTGTGGATTGCAGCGACAAAACGAGGTCAGCCAGGCGCGGCAGGATCAAAACCGGCATCAAGATCAGGACGGTAAGCAGCCCCAAATAGGTAAATGTAACCGCAATGGGGCGCGCCCAGCCGGTACTGCGCTGAATCCAGTTAACGGGGTAGCTCAGAATAAAGGCAAGGAGAAAGGCGACAATCGTGGGCGTGATGAGCACCCGAAAGGTGATCAACAAGATCAACGCCAATGTCGCCAGGGTGACAGAGACGATGATCTTGGTCAGGTTATTCCATCGGCGCGAGCCCATGCGCGACCCAGCCTTCCGGTTGGCTGCGTACCACAGCTAGAACCAACAAAGTTAGAATAGTTAACAAGGTTAGAACCAACGGGTGCGACCTAATCGGAAACCGGCCTGCGTAAACGGCTCAAAACGCAGTGAAGTCATCCAGGGGCCAATAGCGCAGCCAGACCCGACCGAGAATATACTCACGTTGGACTGGCCCAAAGGAGCGGCTGTCGTTGCTGTTGTCGCGGTTGTCGCCCATCACATAGTAGTTGAGCGGGCCAAGAACAATCGCTTCTTTACTTTCGTAGCCGATATCATGCGGGAAAGGCTCCGGCAACGGCTCGTTGTTGACATAGACAACGCCATTACGTACCTCAACTGTCTCCCCCGGCAAACCGATCACCCGCTTGACTAACATTTCGTCCATGTCGGGCATGGCGATGACAACAATATCATTACGCTGTGGGGGGAAAAAGTGATAGCTCATCTTGTCAATGATCAGCCGTTGTCGTTCATACAGGTTCGGCTCCATACTCTGACCATAGACAATCGTTGCTTGGGCAAGAAAGAGATGCACTGTCAGCGCCAGAACCAGCGCAGGCAGCACAACTTGCAGACTCTCTTGAATAAACAGACGCAGCACCGTCAGCTTGCTGGGAGGCGGCCCAGCAAAGCGTTGCTCAGGTTCGGTGCTAATTGGATACTTTGAGTAGGGATTTGGATTCTGCATAAGGTCTTAAGGAACGCTCCATACGATTAATGCAAGTATAGCCACCTCTGCTTGATTAGCAAAATGGCCCCATTCGTATTCATCTCTATGCCGGCACATCATGCGCGTGCAGTGGTTCTGAATATAGTTGTGTATCATCAACACCGATTTGATACGCCCTATCCTTGACAGCTCGCAAGTCCTGAAAGATTCATTGCATACAACGTGATACCCAGAACGACACCAGTATATCCACAAATGTATCTATCGTTCATAACAAAATGCTTGCAATTGCTTCTGAATACACACTCCCATTCATATAAGACGATGATTATGTAAATTATTGACGGTAACTTTGCCATTTCGGGCGCTTGTCGCTATACTGGCACTCGCACCTTATTTTCGTACCTTGTTTTGCCCGTTTATGACTCGAATAACCAACTTCGAATAGCCGCTTCAAATACCCGACTATGACTTTGATCCAACGCTGCTGCCGTTCCTGGCTGACCCTATTATTGCTGTTGGCCTTGCTCCTACCACGCCCCTCCCAAGCCCAAACGCCATCACCGCTGCCCACGGTAGCGCCTCCTGCACTCCTGCCCACCACCCTCCCACCAGCCGTGAACGCCGCAGAATTGTCCGCCCAGGTGGATGCGATTTTGGCACAAATGAGCGTCGCCGACCGGGTGGGACAGTTGTTTATCATTGGTTTTGAAGGAGGCAGCGCAGGCTTTGACAGCGATGTTGCCGAACTGCTCTATGGCTATCGCGTGGGTGGCGTGGTGCTGAGCACGCGCAACAACAACTTGATCAACGAACGGGGTATAGACACCCCCTCCCAAGTGGCGACATTGGTGAACCGGCTGCAAGCGCTTGCCTATGGGCTGTTGCTACCGGCGGATCGGGCGCTGCAGGCGGTGAGCGAGGAGACATGGCCTCCGCCTGGCTCCGTCTCAATGGAGCAGGTGACAACAGTGCCGCCGGTTAACCTGCCGCTGCTGATTGGCATGGAACAGAGCGGTGACGGGCTGCCGATGACGACGCTGCGCCGCGGTTTTTCGCCGCTGCCCAGCGCCATGGCATTGGGCGCAACCTGGCACCCGGAACTCACCTATCGAGTTGGGCAGGTAGTCGGTCGTGAATTGACCGCGGTTGGGGTCAATCTCCTGCTGGGGCCGAGCCTGAATGTGCTTGACCAGCCCCGCACAGACGTTGTGGGAACGTTGGGGCTGCAATCCTTTGGCGGCGATCCTGACTGGGTTAGCCAAATGGGACGCGCCTATATTGCCGGTGTGCATGTAGGCAGCGGGCGGCGCGTGGCGACGATTGCGCGCCACTTTCCAGGTGCGGGGGATGCTGATCGTTTGCCCGACCAAGAAGTCGCCACTGTACAACGCAGCGCGGCAGAATTAGAGCGGGTGACGCTGCCCCCATTCTTGGCAGTAACCCGCGCGGCGTCAACCACGGTTTCGCCCGCAGGCGACCCCGCTGTCACTGACGGCTTAATGTCCAGCCATATCCGCTACAGCGGGCTGCAAGGGGCCAGTTTGGGGCGCAATACACCCATCAGCCTTGCGCCCGAATTGGCCGGTCTGCTGGCGCGGCCCGGTTTTGCCGAATGGCGCGCACAAGGCGGCGTCGTCATGAGCAACATGCTGGGCGCGCCCGCCTTGCGTCGCTACTATGACCCCACCTTGCAAGAGTTCCCCTATCGTCGCGTGGCGATGGATGCCTTTACCGCGGGCCACGATCTGCTCTATCTAGATCGCTTTAGCCTGGACGATAATTGGGAGAGCGCAAAGTTCAACATCAAGGAGACTATTGCCTTCTTCCAAGAGCGCTATCAACGCGACGCCGACTTTGCCGCCCAGGTCAATGCCGCTGTACGCCGGATTATCATGTTGAAGCTGCGCCTCTATGCAGCCTCCCCCGCGCTCGAAGTGACCCCAGGCCAACCGATCATTCCCCTGGATGATGTGTTGATTGGCGAGGAGCAGTTACAGACATTGAGCAGTGACGCACAGGCCGAGGCGCTTATCATCATGGGCCAGGTGGCGCGCGAGTCTTTCACCGTCCTCTATCCCGACCCTGGCGCTGTGGCGGAAAGCGCAATGGCCGCGCCCCAGGTCGATGAACGAATCCTGGTCGTCACCGACAGCCGCATCATCCGTGAATGTGCCACCTGTGTTGCGGAGACAACAGTCGCGCCGGATGAGTTGTCCACAATCATTTCACGGCTCTATGGCCCCAACGGCACAGGGCAGTTGTCGGCGGATCAGGTGGTCAGTTTGACCTTTGCCGATGTGGCTCAGGTGTTGGATGCAGAAGCCACCCCACAGCCTACGCCCGATAGCAGTGTACTCCTGCCCACCCCGACTTCGACCCCGCCACCAACGCCTGACCCTGCGACGGGCAGTGATGCGGGCGAAGATGCCGTGGATAAGAACACCAAGACACGCCAGCTAATCGATGAGGCCGACTGGATCATCTTTGCGATGCTCGATGTAGACACGGTAAACCATCCCGCAAGCGATGTTGTCAAAGATTTCCTGGCCCAACTCGGCGTCCAGCGGGGCAACAAACGCATTGTGGTCTTGGCGCTCCATGCCCCCTATTTCCTGGATGCGACGGAGATTAGCAAGTTGTCGGGCTATTACGGCGTCTATGGCAAGACCCAGCCTTTTCTGGAAAGCGCGGTGCGCGCCCTCTTTCGCGCCTATACACCCGTGGGCGCGCCGCCAGTGAGCGTGCCGGGCACGCGCTTTGCCAACCTGGCCGAACGTCTTGGCCCCGACCCCTCACAGCCAATTGACATGCTTGTGCTAGACCCGGATGGGGATATTCTTGCCGGGGAAGCGACGAGTGCAGGGACATCTTTGCCGGAGGTCGAGGCAGGAACGCTGATCCGCATCCAGGCAGGGCCAATTCTGGACTACAACCGGCGGCCTGTCCGCAATGGCACCTCTGTCGAGTTGGTGATTGCCTATGAGGATGATGGCACTGCGCGCGAGGTGGTGACTGTGGCAACGCAAAATGGCGTGGCCGCGCGCGATGTAGTGATGACGCGCGGGGGTGTGGCCCAGATTACGGCGCGCGCGGGCGCAGCTATCTCCACAGAAACCGTCGCCTTGAGCGTGCAGGGGGGGGCTGCCATTGTCGCCACGCCTATGCCCACCGACACCACCAGCCAAACCGCGATGATCTCCAGTACGATAGCACCCACCACAACCATCGTGCCGATACAGGCGGAGACACCTCCGAACGGTGGCGCGCGCCTGAGCCTTGTCTCGCTGCTCATTGCGCTGCTGACGATGATGGCGACTGTCTCCCTGTTGGTCGTGGTCCAAGTGCGCGTCCTCCCCCGCCAAACGCTTGTCCACAGTATGCTGTGGGCGGTAAACTGTGGGCTGGGCGGCTATATTCTCTATGGCCTGGGGCTTTTGCCCGGTGGGGGTTGGCTCCAGGGCAGTTTGCCTGTCTGGGGCACAGGGTTGGTGGTCTTTATCGCCATGCTGCTCCCCCTCGTATGGCTGCAACTACGCACGACGGAGTAGAAGCGCATGAACGTATCTGTACCCTTTCTGGATATGAAAGCACCCCACCAGGAGTTAGCCGCAGAACTGGACACGGCCTATCATCGCGTTCTTGACGCTGGCTGGTTTATTCTCGGCGAGGAAGTGGATGCGTTCGAGGCGGAATTTGCGAACTATGTGGGAGTCAAGCATTGTGTGGGCGTGGGCAATGGCCTGGAGGCGCTGCATCTCATCTTGCGCGCCTATGGCATTGGGCCTGGGGATGAGGTCATTGTCCCCTCAAACACCTACATTGCCACCTGGCTAGCGGTCTCCTATGCAGGAGCCACACCCGTCCCCGTCGAGCCTGATCCAAAAACTTACAATCTAGACCCCGCCAATCTTGCAGCCGCAATCACACCACGGACAAAAGCCGTCCTTCCAGTCCATCTCTATGGACAGCCCGCCGACATGGATGCGATTGTCGAGATCGCGCACCAGCATGGTTTGAAGGTGATCGAAGACGCAGCACAAGCGCATGGCGCGCGCTATCGAGGGCGGCAGGCAGGGGGACTGGGGGATGCGGCAGGATTCAGCTTTTATCCGGGGAAGAACCTGGGCGCGCTCGGCGACGCAGGCGCGGTGACGACCAATGACGAGGCGTTGGCAGACAAAGTACGTCTCCTGCGCAACTATGGTTCACGCGTCAAATATCACAACGAGGTCAAAGGCTTTAATTCGCGCCTAGATCCGCTGCAAGCGGCGTTTCTGCGTGTGAAATTGCGCCATTTGGACGAGTGGAATGAGCGCCGCCGTCAGGTTGCTAGGCGCTATCTTGCGGCGTGGCAAGGAATTCCAGGATTGATCCTGCCCTTTGTTTCAGCGTTTGCCGAACCGGCATGGCATCTTTTTGTGGTGCGCCATCCCCAGCGCGACGCCCTGCAAAAGCATCTGCGCGAGGCGGACATTGGCACTTTGATCCACTATCCCATACCGCCCCACTTGTCAGAAGCCTATCAAGAGATGAACTTCCAGCCGGGGACTTTTCCACTTGCAGAGGAGTTCGCTGCTTCGCTGCTCAGCCTGCCCATCGGCCCGCATCTAACCGAGCCGGAGCAATCTGCGGTGATCGAAAGCGTCTGCCAATTTTTCTAGGCCCACTTCTCTAGGCCCACAACATATCCCCGTCCGGCTCCACAGGCAGTTCCTTGCGGGGAGCAAAGGGCGCGGTGACACGCTCCTCGGCTAGATCCTGCTCCTCCTCAAACCACTGCATCCACTTCTCCGGCGCGTTGGCATCCTGCCCACCGTGGGAGGTGATGCGCGTGCGTACACGCACCATCACCGGCGTGTTGACGCTGGCTCCACTGATGACGACCTGCCCCTTGCTCAAGCTCGGCAGTTCGCGCAGCAGATCGCGCCCCACGCTCTCCACCGACTCGGCAATGCGGTTCTGGTCGATGGGATTGACGATACGCATGATGCATTGGGTCATACATTGGCTCAACACATCGCTGTCCAATTTGCCGGGACGCTGCGAGATCAGCCCCACGCTCACCCCAAACTTGCGCCCTTCGCTCAGGATCTGCTTGAGTACGTCGGTGCTGACGGCATCGGCGCTGGCAGGTGCAAAGGTATGCGCTTCTTCAATCAGGCAGAAGACCGGGTAAGGGATATAGCTCTTGTCGCCGGGGCCGACCTGCTTCTTGTCAGTCTCGACACGCGCGGCATAGATACGGCGCAAGAGCGTGGCGGCGATCACCTGCTGCTCGCGGCGGTCTACTTCATTCAGTTGGATCACCGTACACTGCCCTGGGCGAAAGAGTTCGTGCAATTCCAGATTTTCGTGGTCATTAAAGATCTGGCTACCCTTCAGCGCGCTGTTGATGCGCCAGATCAAACCGCCGGTCGTCGGGTCATCCTCACCCACCGAGTCATCATCCTCGGCGTGCCTGCCTTCCGCAGTCTGGCGCACAGCATACAGCAGTTGTTCGAGGGTAAATTTATCGCGGTAGCTGCGCATGGCAAAGGAATAGGCGCGCCCTAGCTGGTACTGCATCTTCTCGCTGAGATTGGGCAGCAGATAGCGCAAATCGCCCAGCGTCAACGTATCAATCCGCACACGGATCGTATCGGGGCGCAGGATACGCACTTTGGGTCGATAGTTGCCCTGGGAAAATTCCGGGCGGTTCTGCATCTCTTGCAGCGTGTCATATTCGCCGTGAGGGTCGAGAATCACCACCGACGCCCTGTTATAGGGCATCATCATCTCCTCCAGCAGCACGCCCGCTAAATAGCTCTTGCCGCTGCCTGTACCGGCGATAATTGCCAAGTGGGTAGAGGTGAAGCCATAGGCATCCAGCGCCACCGGCACTGCATCCGGCTCGCGACTGAGCAGGCTGCCCAAAAAGGCGCTGCCCACCTGCCCGCGCTTGCGACGGCTCAACACCTCGGAGAGCAACTCATTGCCCGCAATAAAGACCGATGCCCCGCCCGCAGGAGGCACGCGCGGGTTGATAAACTCCTTCATGCGCTGGCTGTGATAGCCCAGCACCGCCACAGTAATCTCAAAGAGTTCGCTGGCATCGCTCTCATAGCCCAACAGCGCCGCCACTTGATCGGGTGGCACATTGGGGTCTGCCATAAAGCTGTCCGGGAAGACCTGCACCGAGCGGCGCGCGGTCACGCGCCCCAAGATTTGGCGCGTCTCGCCCTCCACATCGGCCCAATAATAGACAAATTCGCCATGCTTGACCCGTCGCTCCGGGTCGGGTGCGATAAAGGTGTACTCGTGAGGTGTTTCGCCGGGACCTTTGACCGTCCCAACACATTGTAGTTGTTCCATGATCCTCGTCGGGTTCTTGCCAACTTCTCGCCAGCCCTTCTTGGCGGAATTAGCCTACTGGCTGGACAACACTCTTCCACGCCAAATTGTTGCGCATCAGCGTCAGTTGACCATGCTGCTCTGGGAAAAGCAGCATAAGACGATCCACAATGTTGAGCAACAACGGCAAGACCAGCGCGTTGTTCTGGCTCATCAACAGCGACACATAGCGCATGCAGAGCCGCCCTGCCCCATCCTGGTGAAAGTGACGCAGTTCATCCTCTGTAAGGCAATGCACCGGATTGTTGACCGTCGCCGCCAACACCGGCACACCTTGATGACAGGTTCCCGTGGTATCGATCCAGCCCACGGCGATAATCCCCACCAACGTGGCAGTCTCCGCCAAATAGTCGGGCGTAAAAACCTCCAAATCCTGATTCGGGCTCAGGCGCGGGCCTAAATTGCCAAAATCGGGATTCATCAGCAGCGTGTTGTAGATGACCCCAATCAACTGTCCGCCCGGTTCGCCATCCCCCTCAAGCCGGATCGACACAAAGCCGCCAAAGCGGTAATCACCCGGCTTGGGGCAAACCGTCACCTCGTTGGCGCTATAGACCTGGCACACATAATCCACATGGGTATTGGACTTGACGATCTTGCCGACCGCTGTCCCAAAGTTCGTTGTTGGCATGGTCATATCAAACCAGATGTTCTAATACAATGCAAATCGCGATTACGCGCCGTCCAGCATCTCACGCAGAGCCGCAGAGAGAAAGCGCAGCCTTCTGCCCCTTGCGCGGACAGCGACAGCGTTCTACACACACCACTAAAAGCACCCTCCCGGAAGCGGCCCAGAGGGCTCTCCAGCTTCCGGGAGGGTTCATGCCAAGCTACCTAATTTATCGTGTACTAACTCATGTACCGCAGAAGCCGCCCAGGGCTACCGTTTACCGTCCGGCGGCTGGTGCGGTACATCAACTCCTAGTTCTCAATCACCACGGTCACGGTACAGGGTGGGGGGAAGTTGCCTGACGTGTCTACCACAGTGAGCTTGATCGTGTACGCGCCGTTGCTCAGGTTGCTGCTGTCAAAAGTAGCCAACAGACCCCCGATTACCTGCACGCGCGCATCGGCCAAATAGGCGAAGGTGTTATTCGGGTCAATATCAGCCCCTTGTGCATACTCCACCTTGTAATACTGGAAATTCTCATGTGTCGCTGTGCCGAGGATTTGCGCTGTCCCCGACAGCACTTGGTTGACACCGGGTGATGTGATGACCGAACGCGGGTCGGGGCAAAGTGGGGCGACGACCACAGGCTCCGGCGTCTCCGTGGGTAAAGGTGTAGCCGTGGGCAGCGGCTCCGGGGTTGGTTCAACAGCTTCTGGGGTGGGCGTTGCCGCCGGAGGCTCATCCGTTGGGGTGGATGTAGCTACCGCAGTCGGCGAGGCTACGGTCGGCACAGTCACTACGCTCTCCTCTGTCGCTGTCGCTTCTGCCTCTATGACATCCACTTCCGTCACCACACTGGGGGTCACTTCCACTGTCGTCGTCAGTTCCGGCGAGATGCCAATGCGAATATCCAGCGAGAGGAAAATCGGCACTTCTACCGTTATGGGTCCGGCTGGGCTGGGGAGACTCAAGGTCAGTGTGACCGGCACTGTCTGTGTCACGCTCGCTGCTGCGACGCTGGGTACGACCGTAAAAGCGGGGGAACCTGTCGCTTCATCACTCTGGGCCATGACACCCATGACCAACAACATCAGAGTCAATAGAGCTACAGTGATACTCAGTAGAGCTTTGCGCAACATCACTTCCTCCTCTGGTTTCAGTTGCAGTATATTCAACTATGTCACACTGCACACTATCACAGAAGCATCCCCGCGCGCCGGACGCATTCACTACCCAATTTCGCCCAGAAGCCGACGCTTGCTCAGCGGCGTTCCCTTCGTGTCGCAGTGTGATATTAGCGCCCGCCCAACCCAGAGAAGGCGATGCCGCGCACAAACCAGTTTTGCCCAATGATGTAGATAATCAGGATGGGCAAGAGTGCAATCACCGCGCCGGTCATCAGCAGATGCCATTCTGTGTTGAACTGCCCCTGGAATGAACTCAAGCCAATGGGGATCGTACGCATGGATTGGCTGTTGGTGATGACCAGCGGCCACAAAAAATCATTCCACGACGCTTGAAAGTTGAAGATCGCCAGCGTTGCCAAGACCGGCCCCGCCAGCGGCATAATGATCTGCGCCCAAATGCGCCAGCTTCCTGCGCCATCCATACGCGCCGCTTCGTCCAAATCCAACGGCACGCTCATAAAATATTGGCGCATCAAAAAGGTGCTAAAGACGCTAAAGGCCGAGGGCAGGATCAACGCCTGATAGGTGTCATACCAGCGCAGATAGCGGATGAGGATAAAGTTGGGGATCATGGTCACCTGGAAAGGGATCATCAGCGTCGCCAGGTAGACCAAGAAAAGCGCATCACGCCCGCGAAAGCGCAGCCGGGCAAAGGCAAAGGCGGCTAATGAGGCTGTCAGAATCTGGATCAGTGTGGTTGCAGACGCCACAAAGAGACTGTTCCAGTAATAACGCCCAAACGGCACTACCTCGAAAATCTCAAAGTAGTTGTTGAGGCTGGCGAGTTGCCAATCAAAGGCGCGTGTCAGAATCACCTCTTTGGGCATCAGCGAGACCAGGAGCATGACCAGAAAGGGCAGCAAGACCAGGAGGCTCCCGGCAATGAGCAGCAGATGCAGCGCCAGCCGCGCCAATGCAGGAAGCTGCCCACGCGCTTGTCCTGGTGTGCCCAGTTCGGCGGTACGGAGTTTAGCGGTAGTCGTCATGATCGGTAGCTAGGACTCAGTCTCGTAATAGACCCAACGGCGCTGCATCCGTGTCTGGAATAAGGTAAACAAGAAAATGAAGATAAAGAGGAACCAGGCAATGGCAGATGCCTTGCCCATGCGCTGAAACTCAAATGCATTCTGATAGATATAATAGACGACCGTGAGCGTCGATTGTGCCGGGCCGCCGCGCGTCATCGTATAGGCTTCGGTAAATAGCTGGAACGCGCCGATCATCTGGATGATAAAGAGGAAAAAGGTTGTGGGGCTGATCAGCGGAATCGTCACCCGCGCAAAGCGCTGCCAGACATTGGCTCCATCCACATTAGCGGCATCATACAGCTCTTGCGGAACCCCTTGCAGCGCGGCCAAATAGATGACCATCGTAAAGCCTGTGTTCTTCCACAGCGTCAGCATGACAACCGCCGGCTTTGACCAAGTTGTGCTGTTGAGAAAATCCGGCGGCTGAATGGGCAGCCCGGTCGCACGTCCTAGCCACCAAATCCATTGGCTGATGATGCCGAAGTCGCGATTGAGCAGGAATTGAAAGACAATCGCCCCCGCTACAATCGTTGTCACCACGGGCATAAAATAGATCACCCGGTAGACCAATACCCCACGGATGGCCTGGTTGAGCGCCGCGGCCAATAGCAAGCCAAAGAGCAATTGCAGAGGCACAATCGTCACCATGAAATAGACGGTATTGCGTACCACGCGCCAAAAGACCGGGTCACGCGTGAGCAGTTGGCGATAGTTCGCCCACCCAACCCATTCGGGTGAGGCCAGCAGGTTCCAGTCTGCAAAACTGAGCAACAAGGAGATTACAACGGGAAAGGCAACAAAGACGGCAAATCCCAACAAGCTGGGCAGCAGAAAGAGGTAAGCTTCCCAATTCTGATCAGGTCGCCAACGCAGAGGATTGCGCCGCGCGCGGCTGACTGGCTGGGCAGTGCTGGTCTGAGCATGGGTGGTCATGGACGCATTATAGCAGAGATGCAAATGTGGGGAAATTAGAATTGTGAAGTAAGGATGAGCGCGCCTGTCATTGCCCCTGCGCCGGAATGACATCAGATGGCCTACCCGGAAGCGGTGAACTCTCTGGGCCGCTTCCGGGTAGGGGTAGGGTTATTGGTCTGGGCCGGAGGGTGCGGTTTCTGTAGTGACAGGCGTGGTGGCTTCGACTGTGCCTGTCTCAACTGCACCCGTTTCCACTGTTGCGGGTTCTACGGTGGTTTCTGGCGCTGAATCCGCTTGCACCGGGACGGCATCCACGGCTGCACCTCGTGCAGAGGCGGGAATATCCGCGGCGGAGCCGACGAGGTAGATGGCGCGCCAGGGTTGGTATTTGCTGACCAACTTTTCTGTGCGCGTAGCGCCATTCTCGATAATGGTGCGTGTCACCTCCACATCCATCCCCTGCGCTGCCCAATCTACCTGCTTGGTCTGCCCAGGGGCCAGCGACTCATCCACGGTATAGAGCGCGGGAGGTGGCGGCTTTATGTTCGTTTTCACCGGATCGCTGATGATGACCTGGCGGTTGGGTTTGGTTCCATAGAGGTTAATGGTCAAAGTTCCGGCCTCTGCATTCATCACAGGCTCCAGCAGCAGATAAGCGCCTGTGTCATTGCGGAAGCGAAAATCGACCGTGGGCGTAAAGATAGTCGCGTCCAAGCCTGGCTCGCCATACCAGCTTACGACATAGCCGTGATTGTACCGTTCGACAATGGGCAGCCCGGCAGCATAGGCCGAGCGGAAGATACCGGTACTGACTTGGCAGACCCCCCCACCAATGCCGACTGCGGTTCGATCCCCCCAAATGATGAGCGAATCCTCAAAGCCGTTGGCAGCGGAGACATCTTCGACAAATTGGTTGAAGCTAAAGATGCCATTGGGGGGAATGACGACGCCATCAAACTTAGCCGCAGCCACACCCACATTACGGATACGTTCGCCGCTGCTGCCCGCAAAGTAGGTCGTTTCGCCAACGATGAGCTCGCGAATTCCCATCTCGGCAACGCGGTTGCTGTCCACCTCCGGCAGCACCGCGGTCACGGTCAAGTCGGCGCTTGTGTTGCCGCTTGCCAACGCCCATTTGACAGTCGCCAGCGTCGCGTCAATGTCCAGTTTGCGCCCGGCGCGGCTCTCCTGGACCACCACGGGCGATTGGGTTGCCTGGTCAAAACGCAGCCGCGCATTGCGCGGGGTAACGTCAATCTGCGCCGCCCAGCTTTCGAGCAATGCCCGCAATTTGCCCTCGTCCACCGATGTGGGATCACCCGCCAGCGACAGAGCTTGCAGCGTCGCCGGGTCCAGCGCAAAGGCAAGCCCAAATTGGGCATCCCGCAGAAGCAGAGGGCCAATCGACGGCACAGTGGATGCGCTGCTTGGCGACCCACTCATATCCGTTGATGTGCCGGCGGTACTCTCCGCAGGTGGCGCGAGTTCAACGACGGCTAGAGGGGCGATAATGGGCTGACCGGGCAGGCGATTTTCCAATGCAGCGGTCAGCGCATTGACGGTAGCCTCGACATCTACATCCACGCCCGCTTTTGCCGGGACAGTCACCGACCCCATTTGCGTCGCCGCGCGCGCAGGCTCGCGAATCTCCGCCGCGATTTGGTCGATGGTAAAGCGCAGTTGGCTCGTCTCCAGCAGCACCTCAGGCTCAATATCCACCGCGCCTAGTACTGCCGCGGCCTGGTCGCCCAAGTTGCCCGACCAACTATCAATGCGTCCGACCAAATAGGCGCGGTTGACCGCAGCCAGCAGATCGGTCGAGACGCGCACATCATCCGTAGTAATGGGCCATTGGCGACTGCCATTGGTGACACTGATCGAGGGCAGTGGATAACGCCAAAGCGACTCGCTCACCCGGTTTAGGGCCGCCGAACGGGTCAACCCGCCCACAGGCACACCTGCGACCGTCACCCCGGAATAAATGCGATTGGTGTGCCAAACTTGCCAGCCTACGGTTGCGGCGATCAGCGCACAGATCATGACCAAACCAAAAATGATACCAAAATCCACAGGCGTACGCCGCAGCCGCACCGGCACACGCCCCACTCTCATTGTCGCCTGCATCCATTCAATCCTTTCGCTCGACCTAGCCAAGCCCTTCTAGCCAGGACTTCTTCTTGGGAAAGAGCGTATTGAGCAGCACAGCCCCTTTACTGCTCGGCCAAACCTCCGGCAGGAGCGCATTGATCTCCTCGTTGCTCTGATCTCCAAACACGACATTCCAAAAGAGATTCCAGGGAAAACGGACGTCATAACCGTCCTTGCCCTGAATCGACATAATCTCTGTGATGCGCCCCCGCTCGAACTTGAGGCTCATGCCCTTCAAATTGTGGAAACCGACCTTGAGTTCACCAGTATAACGATGCGCGCCGCTGCCCTCCAGCCGTCGTTCGAGTACGGGCTGAATCTGTTGGAGAAACTGGATAGGCTCAGGCACGCGCAGATACCATTTATAGTGTTGGCGGCGGATATTGCCGCCCCTCGTCCGTGTAATCATCCAGTCAAGGGCCTCGTGAAGGCTCGAATCAAGATAGAGCAGCGCGGGCAGTTTGCCATGCGCGGCCAACACCCATTGCTTGATCCCTTGTATCACATCGCCAAAGGTTTCCAGGTAGGAGGATTGGTCGCCGACTACGTAGGCGATGCAATAGAGCGAGTGCGGCGACACGATCTCTGCCAATGCGACATAGCCCACACCTACACCCTCTGCATTCTCGATGATCAGATAGACTCTGCCTTGCAGCGACCCCGGGCTATTCCCGGCAACCACATGACGCCACTGCTCTGGGGAACGCATTTCAGACAACAAGCGTTCCCGCGCCAAGTAGTCATACCATGTGGACAGATCGGCAATGTCATCCACCGTCGCTTTTCGCAGCGTGAACAAGGGTTTATAGTCTGCCGCAGCGTCGTCCAGCGCATGGAGCGGGATTGTGGCATGGTCGTCCAGGTCAACCGTCATGGTGTAACCAAATTGCCGGTAAAAGTATGAAATCCCCGTAATCGACTGTAATTGGTGTCCCAGGCTGGCGCTGCGTTCATGCACCGCGTCAAAGAGCGCACGCACCAGCC
The DNA here is from genome assembly GCA_020846635.1 of Caldilineaceae bacterium. Classification (GTDB taxonomy): domain Bacteria; phylum Chloroflexota; class Anaerolineae; order Caldilineales; family Caldilineaceae; genus QEUY01. The sequence goes on along the minus strand of JADLDO010000024.1, from coordinate 25,941 downwards.
CCCGCCCCCGGTACTCCGGCAGCGTGCCGACCAGTTCCGGGCGACCCACCGAAAGTGGAATCTCTTCATAGCGCCACGTTTGCGGGATTAGCAGGGTGGCAGACACGATACGGTCATTGTGCGCCGGGTCAACCACGACAAAGATATCATCGAGCGTTGTGGTCGGATGTCTCTCAATCAGATCCTGCGTCCATAGAACAAGGCCTTGCTTGATCTCCTCGCGATCGCCTTCGCCGTTCACATCCGCATAGAATTGCGGCAATTGTTCGCGGTCGCCGGCATGACCTTCGCTGAGCGTGCGTAAAATCAGTCCATCTGCAAGTTGTCTTTTCATGTTAGTTTAGCTGCGGCACAATGAACAGGTGTGGGATCGCCAGATCCAACACAAAGAGCAGCACGAAGGGTAATGCCCAGGTCAGACTTCGCCCAAGTCGCAACCACCCAGCCACGCGCGGTCGCGCCATCCACTGGCGCACCGAGGCAGGCAGCCAGCGCAGCGTATCCGGCCCGGCCCCCCCCAACAACAACGGTTGGCAAAAGAGCACCAGGGCAATCAACGCAATCGACAAGACCGTCCAGTTGTTCACATCTCCCGTCACCGTACCCGACAGCGCGGTCGCGATCGCCAATACGGTCGCCATAAAGCCTGTGATGGCTCCCTGCAACGGCTGCAACACCTCGCGCCAGCCCAAAGCGACGACCGTACTGATGGGCAGCAAGCCCCAGAAGAAATAGCGACCCTGGTGCTGGACAAACTTCAGGTTATAGCCCAAATAGCCCACGGTCACTGCCAGCAGCATCAGCCCAAAGAGAATCAGCACCGATAGCTGAAAGGCGTCCATATCGGTATCCGGCCCGCCAGAGATGAAGCGTACCGTTGCCCAGAGCACGCCGAGAAAAATGACGCCGGTAAAGATGAGCAATGCCGTATAGATACGCTCATCCATAAACACGCTCATCCACCCAAAAACGCCCCAAAAACTTTGAAATGTAAAACTAAATGCGCGCTCACTATAGGCGATCCAGCCCACTTCGGCAATCCACGCATCGGTGCGCGGTTGGCCTGCCACCACCTGATCATGCCACGCCAGCCCAAGCAAGTCCCAGCCCCCATAGAGCAGGAGATTGCGAATCCAGAGAGGCAGGGCAAGTAGTACCGCGGGCACAACCACCCACAAGGATTGGCGCAAGCCCTCCATCCAGGAGGCACGCGACGGCGAAAGCTGCACTGCCTCGCGTGGGTTCTCCACCAGTCGAGGCGACAGCCACATGACCACGACGACCACTGCTAACACCAGGGGCAGCATCAGATAGGCATAGATCTTGGTCGCCATGCCCAGCCCCAAGAGCAATCCCAGCCAAAGCAGTTGGCGTGATTGGGCTTCTCCTTCCCCATGAAAACGACGGCGCATCCACTGGAGCAGCACCAGCATAGCGGCCATGAGCAGTAATTCGGCAAGACCGTCATTGTTGACCGAAGCCGCCATTGCCATGTGCATGGGCAGCAGCGCGCTAAAGGCTGCCGCGCCCAAGGGAATCAAGGTCTTGCCCGGAAAAACCAGAGCCAGGCAAAGATAGAGCAGCAGTACCGTGAGCGCGCCCAACAGGACCCCAAAGAGGCGCAGGGCCAAGAGACTGCCGCTGCTCAACCAATAGACCGGCGTCGCCAGCAGATAGTAGAGCGGAGGCTGGTAGGACTCATAGCGCAAGTAGCCGGGCGAGAGTTTGATGACAAACTTGGTATCGAGCAGGTTATTGAGCTTCTCTTGATTATAATCGCCCATACGCAGTACCGGCAGCGTGCCCGTCTTGGCAATGTGGGCCACATAGTTGTAATGGGCTGGTTCGTCAGGGGCCTGCCAGTCAGGGGTAAAGTATGCAAAGAGGGAGCCTGCCAGGAGATAGGCAAACAACAAGGCCACCAGCCAACGCCGGGGCGACTGGATATAGAGACGGTCAAACGCGGCCAGGGTATTCACCGGCGCACGCATCACCGCGTCAGCCTCTTGGTGTGCTGGGGTTAGTGGCGGTGCAACAACAGAACTTTGCAACAGCGCAGACTCCAAACAGCTTAGAACAATCGTACCCATGTACCCTCCCGGAAGCTTCTGAGCTTCCGGGAGGGTTTTCTTAGTGAACTCACATGCATATCAGCCGCCGGACGGTAAACGGGAGCCTCACGGGCGCGGCTACGTAGCGACGCCCCCTGAACGGGGCTTCAGACGCGGCTCGCCAAGCCCCGTTCAGGGGGCGTTGTCCTATAGCCCTGGGCGGCCTCGCCACTGCGGTACATGAGGTAGTTACAACACTGCCTGCAACTTATCCGCCATATCATCGTCGTCCAGTTTCACAAACAGGGCCTCTGGCGCGCGCATCGCTTGACCTGGGGGCAGCACCTCGGCTTGCCAACGACCGCGTGCCTCAGTAGGGTCATAGCGCAGCACTAAGTGCGAACCGCGCGCGTCCTCAACGCGCTCGGTATATTGGCGGCCAAAAAGCGGTTCGGAATGGCCCAGATACTGGCGCACTTTTTCGCTGCTAAAGGGCAAAATCGGCGCCCACAGGATCGACAGCCAGTCGATGGCTTGCAGCGCCACATAGAGACTTGTCGCGGCTGCTTCGGGATCGTTCTTGATCGCTTGCCACGGAGCCTTCTCGTTGAGATATTGGTTGATGCGCTGGCTCAAACGCCGCGCCTCGGTCAGCGCCGCCTTGAGTTTGACCGCGTTGTACAACTCACCCACGCCCTCAAAACCGGCCCGAATTTCATCTAACAACGCCTGGTCGGTGGCATCCAGTTCCCCCGGTGTGGGGACGCTGCCCTCATAGCGTTTATAGGCAAAGCTCAAGACACGGTTGACCAAATTCCCCCAATTTGCCACCAACTCATTGTTCACCCGATCCATAAATTCCTGCCAGGTGAACTCCACATCCGAATTTTCCGGGGCCATGACGGTCAGCACATAGCGCCATGCTTCGGGCTGGAACTCGCGCAGCACTGTATTCCAACCAATCACGCGGCCACGGCTGGTGCTGAACTTGCCGCCGCTCAAGTTCAAATACTCGTTGGCAGGGACATCATAGGGCAGGTTAAGGTTGGCCCCACCCTCGTTATAGCCCATCAGCATCCCCGGCCAAATGATCGTGTGGAAGGGGATATTGTCTTTGCCGATAAAGTTATAGATCAACGCATCAGGGTTGATATCGCCATCCCACCACTGCCGCCACGCCTCAGCATCGCCTGTTGCATCTGCCGCGAGATTGGCCCACTCGATGGCTGCGCTCAAATAGCCGATGACCGCGTCATACCACACGTAAATACGCTTATCCGCATAGCCCTCCAGCGGAATCGTTACGCCCCAGTCAATATCACGCGTGATCGCCCGCCCGCGCAGTTCCTTTAACTCCAATTGGCCGCGGGTAAAGTTGAGCACGTTGGGCCGCCAATGCTCCTTATCCTCCTTGATCCACGCCAGCAGCGGCTCATTCATCTTTCCCATATCCAGAAAGAAATGCTCGGTTTCGCGCACTTCCAGCTCGGTGCTGCCCGTGATCTTGGAACGGGGATTCTTCAACTCCAACGCATCATAGATACGCCCGCAGTTGTCGCATTGGTCGCCGCGCGCCTCCGGGTATCCACAGAAGGGACAGGTTCCCTCGACATAGCGGTCGGCCAAAAAGCGTTTCGCAATCGGATCATACAACTGCGGCTGGGAATCCTTGTAGACATAGCCCGCTTCCATATGTTGCAAGAACATCTGCTGGGTAACGTCCCAATGATTCTGCGTCTCGGTATGGGTGTAGAGGTCAAAGGTCAACCCCAATTGCACACAGCCATCCACAAAAAGCTCGTGATACTTGTTGACGATCTCCGCCGGGGTTACACCGTCTGCATCGGCCTTAAGCGTGATGGGTGTGCCATGTGTGTCCGACCCGCCGACCATCAACACCTCATTGCCGATCAGGCGCTGATAGCGCGCAAAGATATCAGGTGGCAAATAAGCCCCCGCAATTTGACCAATATGCTTCTCGCCATTAACATAAGGCCAGGCGACGCCGACCAGGATTTTCTTGATTTCCGTTGTCATTATGTGACTTCCGCCCTTAAAGAATGATTGACCACCCCTCCGCCCAGGCTACACCAGCCCCACGCTCTCGCCTACAATTTGCGTGTGTCGAAGATGGGTTAGACACAAATTATAGCGAAGCTCCAGAGGGATGGCAAAGCTAAATACTCAAAAAGCTCTATAGGTATAAAAACAGATGAAAGCCTTTGTAGTAATGGGCCGCACACTCAAAGCGGTATACGACGAACTGTTTCTTTGCGTTTTTCTCAGTATCATGTGGTGGTTGGGGACGATTTTGATCGTCACTGCCGCGCCCGCCACGGTGGGCTTGCACCAAGTTGCCAACCGCATCGCCAACTACAAGCGCGTCGATTCTTCCTTTTTCTGGGAAGCCGCGCGCTCGAACATTGGTCGCGGCTGGCTGCTCTATCTAATCAACCTGCTCGTCCCGGTCATCATTGTCACCAGCATCTTCTTCTATCTTGGCACCACCGGCTGGCTGCGGATATTGGGCTTTGTCTGTGTCTGGCTCTTCATCTTTATCTTGATGATCAGCCAATACTACTTCCCCCTCTTTTGGCAGCAGGATGAACCGGATATCCGGCTGATCCTGCGCAACGCCGTGTTGTTGGCGCTGCAACACCCGCTTTACACCTTCTTGATGCTGCTCTTCCAGCTCTTGCTGATTGGCCTCAGCGTCGCCATCACCCTACCCCTCTTCCTGCTGGCGCCCGCGCTCATCGCCATCAGCGCCAACTTCGCCCTGACCGGCATGTTGCAAGAAGTGGGCCTCGCCCCGCAGCCGCCACAGGCCGCGCCGCGATAACCTAAAGGAACCTGCCAACCATGAGCCAGCCCACAGCACCCAAGCCTGACACCTTCGCCATTTACCAGCGCGAATCGCGCAAGACGTGGAGCGTGATCCACACCGATCACAGCATTGTCTATCCCACCCTGGGGCTGACCAATGAAGCCGGGGAAGTTGCGGGGAAGATCAAAAAGATTTTTCGTGATCGCAACGGGGAGATCAACGAGGCGGATCGCGAGGCGCTGAAAGGGGAACTAGGCGACGTCCTCTGGTATCTGACCCAAATCTGCACCGAATTGGGCTTGACACTGGAAGAGGTTGCTGAGGCCAACCTGGTCAAACTCTTCTCGCGCCAAGCCCGCGGCGTCATCGGCGGCGATGGTGATATCCGCTAATTCATTCCGCCTGCCGCCACCAACTCCTCTTGTTTGCCACCCGCTGACAGGCTGCTTTCCTGTGCGCACCGCGCAGCCAAACGCATCGAGAGCCCGCCCTTAACAGACATGGTGATCTGCGGGTTTGGCACTGCCACGGTCCCCGGCAGCAGCGCCGGCGCGAAGTGGCTGCTCACCGTTGCCAGGATCAACTGCGCTTCCATCATGGCAAACGAATTGCCAATGCAGACGCGCGGGCCTCCGCCAAAGGGCATATAGGCAAAACGGGGCAGCGACTCCTCAAACTCCAGGGTGAAGCGTTCCGGGCGAAACTCATCCGGTGCGTCAAAATAGCGCGGTAGACGATGCATCACATATGACGAGACAAACAAGTCGGTGCCGCGGTGAAGGGCGTAGCCACCCAATGTTGTGTCCGCCAGCACGCGACGACCATTGAGCATCCACGCCGGTGGATAGAGACGCATCGCTTCCTTGATCACCTTGCCCGTATAGGGCAGGTTCGGCAGATCCGCCACCCCCGGCGCACGCCCCGCCAACACTTCGTCGATCTCGTCATAGAGCTTTGCCGCCACTGCTGGATGCTGCGCCAGTAGATAGAAGGTCCAGGTCAAGGCATTGGAGGTCGTCTCATGCCCCGCCAGCAGAATGGTGATAACCTCATCGCGCACCTCTGCTTGGCTCAACCCCTTCCCATCTTCATCTTTGGAGAGCAAAAGCATCGAGAGCAGATCGCCCCGATCTTCCACCTTGCCATCCTTCGCACCCGCCAACCGATTGGCAATGATGCCTTCGATGGTGGTATGCAGGGAGTTTTGCAGCGCGCGACGGCGGCGAGTGCCCGGTGTGGGCAGCCACAGCGGCGGGTTCCAGGGCGACTCAAAATCCTCATCGACCACATCCTGCAATTCGCGCACAGCATGACCAATCGTATCGGCGATCCTTGCCATCTGCGCTGGATCTTCGTAAAACAGTGACTTGGCGACAATGTATAAGGTCAACCGCATCATCTCCTCACTGATGTTGCGTACATCGCCATCGTGCCAGGTGGCTAACAGCTCCTGTGTATAGGCAACCATCGTCTCGCCATAGGCTTGGATACGCTTGTGATGGAAGGCGGGCTGCACCAGTTTGCGCCGCTGACGGTGGCTGCTGCCATTGTTGGTCAATAACCCCTGCCCCAAATAGGGTGAAAGGAGCGCAATGTCGCGCGGCGACTTAGGAAACTCGTCCACCCGCTCCACCAATACCTCGCGAATCAGCGCCGGATTGCTGACCAGGACGATAGTCTGACCAAAGAGGGTAAAGCGCGCCAGGTCGCCATACTCCTGTGCCAGTTCAACAAAAAATTGGGGTGGATTGTCAATAATCCTGCGAATACTGCCCAGCCAGGGCAACTCTGTGGGGCCTGGGACTGATTTGTTTGCCATCTGCTTCTTCCTGTATATCTGTAACACCTCGTAAGGCGAGGTCAAGCCATCCGTGAGAGTGGAGGAAGCCCCACCTTGTAGCGACCCACAAATTCACAGCTTCAAGCGCCCGTCTACGCTTCATCCGCCCACACTTTAACCGGCAGAGTCGCTGCGCTCCAGGATCACCACGGGAATGGTGCGGCTCGTCTTTTTTTGATAGTCGTTGTAGGCGGGCCAAATCTCTGCCATCAAGTCCCAAAGACGCGGTCGCTCCTCGGCTGTGGCTGTGCGCGCACGCGCATGAAAGCGATCATCTAACACCTGTACTTCTACTTCAGGATGATCGGTAAGGTTACGATACCAGTTCGGATGTTCCTCTGCACCCCCTTTTGAAGCGACGATAATGTAACGGTCACCATCGCGGCCATAGATTAGGGCGGTTCGACGCGGCTTACCGGAACGGCGACCAATCGTCGTCAACAGCAGCGTCGTCACGCCTTTCCAAATATGTCCCTCTTTGCCATCGGTGGCGATGTAGCCTCGTATGTGTTCTCTGACCCAGTCAGTCGGGCTGTCAAATGGCTCTTCCTGAAGCGACATAATGAAATTCCTTTCGTAAACTGGTTGAATAGATCTACGAACATCACTCGCAATAAACGATAAACAGCCAAGTTGGTGAAAGCACCCTTTCTTGCTAGACTACAGTCAAACAGTCCAGCCATCTACTGCTGCCATGCCGGCCTATTTCCGGCACAGTCATAGAGATGCGGCCTGGTGCTTCCATCTGCGGCAAGCACGTTTGCCGTCAAGCACACTGACAATTCGGACGAACTCTCTTATTACTACATCTTGTGAGGCATATCATGCAACTTTCCGGTAAGGTCGCCTACGTAACAGGCGCGGGGTCGGGGCTGGGCAAAGCCGCAGCCCTCAAATTTGCGCAGGAGGGTGCTAAAGTCGCGCTCCTGAGCCGCACACCCACGCAGATCAACGAAGTCGCCAAGCAGATTAAGGACGCGGGGGGTGAAGCCATCGCCATCCAGGGTGATGTCTCTAAGCCAGAGGATATGCAGGCAGCGGTGCAGCAGATCATCGACACCTGGGGACGGTTGGACATTGTCACCGCCAACGCCGGGATCAACGGCGTCTGGACATCACTGGAAGAACTGACACCCGAAGAGTGGGATACCACGCTCGATATTAACCTCAAGGGCACTTTCTTGACGGTGAAATATGCTGTGCCCCATCTGAAGAAACAGGGCGGCGCGGTGGTGGTGGTCTCCTCGGTCAACGGCACGCGCATATTTAGCAACACAGGCGCAACTGCCTATTCCTGCTCCAAGGCGGGCCAGCTTGCCTTTACCAAGATGGTGGCGCTGGAGTTGGCTCCCCATAAAATACGCGTCAACTGCATCTGCCCCGGCTGGATCTCCTCAGAGATCGGCGAGAACACCGAGCAGCGCAACACAGACAAAATTCGCTATCCGCGCGAATACCCTAAAGGAACCGTCGTGCTGACCGGTGGCAAACCCGGCAGCGCCGAGCAGGTTGCCGACCTTATCTTCTTCCTTTCGTCCGACGCCTCCAGCCACATCACCGGCACCGAGATGTGGATTGATGGCGCGCAATCGCTCCTTCAGGGCTAAAATTATGAAGATCAGCAAAGTAACGCCCATGACAATGGGCACCGAATGGCGCAACATCACCTTTGTCAAAGTCGAAACCGACGAAGGGTTGGTGGGCATTGCCGATTCGCGCATCATCAATCGCACCGAAGCGGTGATCGGCTATCTCAAAGAGGCAGTCCCCCGCTATGTCCTGGGCAGCGACCCCTTTAACGTCGAGCAGTTGGTCAACCGCATGTATCTCGAAGATTATGGCCGCGCCGGTGAATTGGTGATGACCGGCATCGCCCTAATTGAGATGGCCTGTTGGGACATCATGGGCAAGGCGCTGGGCCAGCCCGTCTACCGGCTCTTGGGCGGCGCGGTGCGCGACAAGATCAAAGCCTATGCCAATGGCTGGTACACGGTGGAGCGCACGCCGGAGGAATTCCACGCCGCCGCGCGGCGCGTGGTCGAGCGCGGCTACCAGGCGCTCAAGTTTGACCCCTTTGGCGCGGGCTTCTATGAGATGGATCGCGCCGAGAAGGTCAAGGTCATCGGCCTGGTCGAAGCGGTACGCGATGCGGTGGGGCCAGAGGCAGAAATCCTGATCGAGATGCATGGACGCTTCAACCCTGTCACTGCGATTGAATTTGCGCGCCTTCTCGCTCCCTTCCAACCCAGTTGGCTCGAAGAACCTGTGCCGCCGGAGAACACCGCCGCGCTCAAGAAGGTCGCCGATGCGGTTGCGCCATTGGGCATCCCGATTGCCACAGGCGAGCGCGTCCATACCCTCTTTGAATACCGAGAACTCTTCGAGCTACAAGCCGCCGATATTATCCAGACCGACATTACCCACTTTGGCGGCATCCTCAACACCAAGAAGGTAGCCGCTTGGGCCAACAACTACTACATGCTGATGGCCCCCCACAATGTCGGCGGGCCTGTCTCCACTGCGGCGGCGCTGCACCTGGACGCGTCGACCACCAACTTTAAGATTCAGGAATACTTCAACGACTTTGCCGAAGCCTTTGTCAAAGAAGCGGCGACAGGACTGCCCGAAGTCGTGGATGGCTATTTTGCGCTCCCGCAAGGGCCGGGCTTTGGCCTCACGCTCAACGAAGATGTGATCGAGGCGCACCCTCAACGTACCTCGCTGCACTTCAACCTCTACGCCGAGGATTGGCAAAGGCGGCAAGTGAAGGACAAGTAGCAGGAACCGCTAGAGTGAACCGGTAGAGTGAACCAATCGAGCAAGGTAACTTTTATGGATGAATCTCTGCATGCACTACGTGTTACGGCGGGCCAAGATCGATTTGGCGAACACCGGAGTCTTGGCATCAACACCATTGATTTCAAGACATCTGAACAGGAGGGTGATGGGCTTTTTATTATTGAGAACAGCTTCCGGGCGAAGGGTGGCCCGGCGCGGCATCTACATTATGACCAAGATGAGTGGTTTTATGCCGTTGAAGGCGAGTTCATTTTTGAGATAGGGCAGGAACAGTTCCGGCTAAATCCGGGTGATTCGCTGTTTGCGCCGCGCAAAATACCGCATGTCTGGGCGTACGTTGGCGATGAAACCGGAAGGATCCTGGTAGCGTTTACCCCCGCGGGCAAAATGGAGGCTTTCTTCCGCGAGGTAGCAAAGGCCAATGCCATGCCACCGCAGGATCCAGAGTTATGGCGTGCATATGGTATGGAGGTAGTTGGGCCACCATTATCACTGTGAGCTAGATCCTCCCATAAAAGCCGGTTGCAGGCTGCGAATATCCCCATTATAATCAAGGAGCGTCCCAGGAATTGCCGGTACAGTGCCGGGACGCTCCATTGACGCTCCCATTGTTTTCCCAAGAAAAACAGATAGACGTTGTAGAATCCTCCGTTCAGGAAGTGGTTTGAGTTCTCCCTTGATACATGCGGGTTTGGCAAGCTGTATACCTGCCGGCGCGACGGTGGCTCTCCGGTGCTTTCCACTTGTCGCGTTCGACAGTCATATAACTCCACCTTGCAGTAAATGAAACGCGTTGCCATGACCAAAGGAGGAAATCCCATGACCGAGCACCCGCTTCCACTTTCCGCAGGAAAACACCATCCCAAGCCGATATCAAGGCGCACTTTCCTACAAGGGTTGGGCGCTGCTGCCGGAGCCGGCATCCTGGCGGCTTGTGCGCCCACGGTTGCTCCCGCGCCCGCAGCGCCAGAGTCGGGGGCAGGCGCAGCTGCGGCGGACGCGGCCCCTGCCACTGCCGAAGGGGGCATGATGCGACCGGGCGGCTCGCCGAAACATGGGGGAACGCTGCGTACGGCCTTTGGTGTGACCACTTCAAGTTATGACATGCATCAAGGCGGCTCATCTTCGGTCTTGTGCCATTTCTATAACAACCTGGTGCGCCTCAATTTGGTGGATGGGCTGCGCTCGATTGTGCCCGATCTTGCGGCGAGTTGGGAGATTTCGGAGGATGGGCTCACCTATACCTTTGCGCTGCGCGAGGGTGTCACCTTCCATGACGACGCGCCCTTCACCTCTGCCGATGTTGTGGCAACCTTCAACCGCATTATTAGCCCGCCCGAAGGCATTATCAGCCAATTCCGCAACGATTTTTCGATGGTGAGCAGCGTCGAGGGCGTTGACGATTTGACCGTCGTCTTTACCCTCTCTAGCCCGCGCGCCTATTTCCTCAATCTGCTGGCAGGCCCGGCTATCTGTATTTACCCGGCCCATACGCTCGAAGAAAACAATTACGACCTGCGTGAAGTGATTGCACCCGGCACAGGGGCCTTCCGCTATGTCGATTACCAATCGGCGGAGCGTTGGGTGCTTGAGCGCAACCCCACCTATTGGGATTCGGAGCTGCCCTACCTGGATGGGATGGAGTTGCTGCACGTACCCGCCTGGTCGGATCGCGGCACTGCGGTCTTAACCGACCAGGCTGATCTCTCCTGGAATGTTTCGTTTGAGACATGGACGGAAGGAGAAGCGCGTACCGACATTGTTCAGGTCAACCAACTGGCGAACTTTGGAGCCTATTGGATGCTCTTCAATTCGCAGACCGAACCCTTTAATAGCCCGCAAGTGCGGCGCGCCGTCCATTTGGCAGTAAGCCGTCAGAACTTGATCCAGGCATTTGGCACGCAGGAAGTGATCAATCTCACCCGCTGGGTTCCCTATGGCGACGCGTACGCCACCCCGCCCGAAGAGATCGCCCAATTGCCCGGCTATCGCGAGGACAAGACTGAGGATATCGAGGCAGCCAAAGCACTCTTGGCTGAGGCCGGATTTGCCGACGGCATTGCAGATGTTGAAATTCTGGCGGCAGCAGGCCCGCAAGCTGAATTGTTGGCTCCCGCCTTCCAGGACATGCTGCTGCGTAACCTCAATATTCAGTCCACCATCCGCATTGTAGAACGATCGATCTTGATCGAGGAGGAGCAAGCGGGGAATTTCCAAATGGTGCTGGATACGCCCGGTCACAGTATTTCGGACATATCGCCGCGGGCCAACCTTTGGTGGCGAACGGATGGGTCGCAAAACTGGGGTGGCTATTCCAACCCCGACTTTGATGCGCTTCTCGATCAGATCGATGTCGAGACGGATGTTGCAGCACGCCAGGAGTTGATCAACCAGGCCCAACAGGTGCTTGATGACGATCCACCCTGGTTCTTGCTGGGCTATACCTTCCATTTGCCCATGTGGCAGACGCGGGTGAAGGGGCTGGCGCTGGATACGCGCGCCTTTGCCGAATGGGGCCGCATTGAAACGGCATGGCTCGATGTGTAACTCGATGTATACGTAGAAAAGTTGCCCCCAATAGGATACGCTGATGTCCCGCTATATCTCACAACGCCTTGCGATCATGATCCCCACGCTGTTGGGGATCACGATCCTCATTTTCCTGACCATGCGTGTGCTTCCCGGCGATCCGTTGGCACTGATCACCTCGGAAGCGGCAGGCAATTATGTCCTAAGCGAGGAAGAGCTACAGGCAGCCAGGGCCAGCTTGGGCCTTGACCAGCCTTACTATGTGCAATACTTCAAGTGGATGGGGGAGATTGCACGCGGCGAGTTGGGTTCCTCCTTCTGGACCAAAGAGCCGATCCGCGACCTGATCTTCCGGCGCGGGCCGATTACGGGTCAAATCGCGCTGATGGCAGTCATCTTCTCCTGGATCATCGGCGTGCCCATTGGCATGTTCAGCGCTATGTGGCGCAACTCGCTCTTTGATCACATCTCGCGCGTTTCGATTACGATCTTTATCGCAGTGCCTAGCTTTTGGATCGGGCTGCTAATCGTCCTGGGGACGGTCTTGTTTTTCACCTGGCGTCCTCCCCTCACGATTGTACAGTTGTGGGAAGACCCCCTGGCAAATCTCTCAATGACCTCGCTGCCCGCGCTAGCGCTTGGCTTGGGGCTTGCCGCTGCCAACGCGCGCATGGCCCGCTCGTCGGCGCTGGAGGTGATGTACGATGACTACATTCGCACCGCACGCGCCAAAGGGCTGGCTGACCATATGATCATGTGGCGACATGTCTTTAAGAATGCCATGCTGCCGGTGATCACGACTTCGGGGGTGGCGCTGGGCGGTCTGCTCGGCGGCGCGGTCTCGGTCGAGAGGGCCTTTGGTGTGCCCGGATTAGGCACGCTGCTGGTGCAGGCGCTGACCGAACGAGATTGGATGATGATCCAGAATCTCGTCTTGCTCTATGGGATCATCTTTGCGGTCATTAACCTCGTGGTTGATCTCAGCTACGGGCTGTTTGATCCGAGGATTCGCTATGAGTGAACTCAGCAGCGCCACAACCACCGGAGGCGTCAGCGTTGGCAAAAAGCTCTCGCTCGCAGAGACGGTGGCGCGCCCGGAACCCCCGCGTGGCCTGGCAGACCGCTTCGTGCGTTTTCTGCGCTCATCTCCCACCGGCGCGATCTCCCTGTTCATCTGGATCACGCTGATCTTCGTGGCAATCCTGGCCCCCTACCTGGCCCCCTATGATCCAATCGAAGCAGATTTTGCAGCGGTACGGGCTGCGCCCTCGGCGGCTCACCTCTTGGGGACAGACAATCTGGGACGCGATGTCTTAAGCCGCATCATCTTTGGCGCGCGGATCACCTTGATTGTAAGTATCAGTTCCGTGTTGTTGGGCGACCTGCTAGGGTTCATCTGGGGCATCGCCAGCGGCTACTTCGGCGGTCGTTTCGATATGATAAGCCAGCGGCTCGTCGATGTGCTGATGTCCTTCCCGGCACTGATTCTGGCCCTCCTGCTCCTGGCTGTCATCGGTGCAGGCTTGACCACAGTCATCATTGCCATTGCCATAACGCGCATCCCCGTCTCCACCCGCATCACCCGCTCCGTTGTGCTTTCCGTCAAGGAAACTGCCTATGTAGAATCGGCGCGCATGATCGGCGCGTCGCACTGGCGCATCATGTTCCAGCATGTCGCGCCCCAATGCGTTGCGGCGATCTTGGTGGTTGCCACGCTGCATCTGGGCGGCGCGATCTTTGCCGAATCAGCCCTGAGCTTTCTCGGCATGGGCATTCCTCCCCCAGCGTCGAGTTGGGGCAATATGTTGGGTGGCGTGTTGGCGGCTTCCTTTCGTCCGCCCTGGTGGCTCGTCCTCTTTCCGGGCGTCGCCATTACAGTAGCCATCATGGCGGCAAACCTGTTGGGCGATGCCCTGCGCGACTTCCTTGACCCCAAACTGAAGAAGCGGCTTGAATAGAGAGCAATGGCGCTACTGCCACTGCCCGCGCAGGAGCGGCTTCTCCTTCTCGGCGGACTGTTCTGTTGCACACGCAGCGCCTTGAAGACGTAGGCCGCATCCTTTTCTGTCGCCTCGTTTGCAGCCTCTAGGTCAACGCCTAACGCTTTCAGGCTCTCATCTGTGCTGATGAGCAGGATCTCCACCCCTTCGTGATCAAACAGCTCCGGCGAGGTAGGCTATAAACTCCCACATCATGTACGTCAAAAAGCAGTTGTCGAAAATCTATAGCCGCGCTATATTACCGTCACTCAACAATGTCACGAGCCAATTGCACGATGCCGCTTTCTTTGTGAGGACGGATAACGCTATGCCTGTACGAGTGATACACACCTATGAAGCACACACCCACTTTGGATGAGTGAGCTTACGCGCGAGGAACCAAATTCTGTGGCTCATTTCTTGCAGCACACCCGCCAGCGGATCGGGTTGCTGCGTTCGCTGCTGATCTACTATGCCAAGCCCTTTCAACTGCGGCGGATGCGGGCGTTCTATGCACAGTTGCTTCGCCCCGGCGATCTCTGCTTTGATATTGGCGCGCATGTGGGCAACCGCATTAGTGTTTGGAGCCGCTTGGGTGCGCGCGTGGTCGGGGTGGAGCCACAGCCGGCGTGCATGCGCCTGCTGCGTCGTCTCTATGGGCATGAGCGCAACATCGAATTGGTGGAGGAAGCAGTGGGAGCCGCGCCGGGTCAAATGACCCTACACATCAGCCCCAGCAATCCAACGGTCAGCACCCTCTCGTCGCAATGGATGGACGCTGTGCGCCAGGTGGACTCCTTCGCTGCGGTGCGCTGGGAGGAGGAAGTACGCGTCACCGTCACGACGCTGGATGATCTCATCGCCCGCTATGGCGTGCCCGCCTTCTGCAAGATCGACGTCGAAGGCTTTGAGGCGGAGGTCTTGGCTGGCCTTTCACAACCGCTGCGCCTGATCTCTTTTGAGTACATCCCTGCGGCGCAGCCGATTGCGCTGGCTTGCATCGAGCGTTTGGGCCAACTAGGCGAATACCGCTATAACTGGACGCTGGGCGAAGCGCACCGCTGGCAGTCACCCACTTGGGTCAGCGCCGACGAACTGCGCTCGACGCTGGCGACGATGCCTGTGGATGGAGCATCGGGAGACATCTTTGCGCGCCGGTTAAATGCCTAGTGCCGCCAGAGCTGGAGGTTAAAACCATCCGGCTATAATACGTCGCCCCCTCAAGGGGACTCCACAGGCACTTTTGAAGCCCCGTTGAGGGGGCGTTGTTTGGTAGCCCTGCGGCTTTAGCCCTGGGCGGTCTGGTGAATATATCATTGACGCATAACCTGAGCCACTCATTCTCTTCTCAAAATCGTCTTATAAGGGTTCTGGATGCCCCATGACCACCTACTCTGATCCTGTGCAGCAGCGGCGCACAGTCCTGGTCGCCGTCCTCAACAATGCCGAAGATTTACGCCACGCCGCGGCTGAGGGCTGGTACCGCATCCCCCAACGCAGCGCGCCGCCGCGGGTGGGAGCCGATTATCTCGCCTTCTATCAAACGGGGGCCTTTGGTGAAGAGCCGGAAGCGCAAACAATCACCTATTACGCAGCCACTCGGCGCTATCGTCTGCTCACACGCCGCGAGTTACTGCCCGATGAGGAGAATCACCCGCGCGCCCAGGATTTCTATTTCCGCATCGAATTTGGCCCGCTGCAGCGGCTCGAATCGCCCATCCCATCGGCCACCATGCGCCGCGTCACCTTTATCCACACCTCTTTTGACCGGCTGCTCCATGCCAACGACCTACGCGATCTCTTTATCCCCACCCAGGAGGACCCCTTCCACCGGCTGTGGGATGCCTTGAAGGCAAACCGGCTGCGCCCGCTCAAGAATCGCCTGGTAGATGAGCAGCCTGTGGACATTACCCTGCGCGCACGCGGCGGCAATTTGGGCATTGTCTGCGCCGATCCCCCCACGGTCATGACCCAAGAGAGACGCCCCCGCTCCGAACGCTGGGAGTTGCTTTGGCTGCCCATCCGTCGCCTCGACAACGACCTGGATGGCTGTTTGCGCCAGATTGGCGCTTCCTTGATTACGCTGGGCGGTTCAGTCCTGAATCAACCCCAACCGGCCCCGGAATAGTAAAAGAATAGGCATTCAGATGCTTGGTCATCGCGGTTCTTCTGCTGCGGTACAGCTACCCGATAATCTACCCACCAACCGGATTGCCCTGCGCCAATTGCGCTGGCGCTGGGCAGGCACTGCGTTGGTCTATGGCGCTTTTCTGCTGGGCGGCTATTGGCTGCTGCGAAACGCATGGACGCCCGCCTGGGCGCTTTGGTGGTCGGGCTGGGCGGGCCTCACCATGCTGATCGAGCTCTCTATTCTTTGGTGGATTCTGCCCAACAACCACCCTCCGGCTGCCACCGATCTGCTGCCCACCTTTGGCTATGGCACAGACCTAACGCTCATCTGTGGCTTGCTGCTTTTTTTGCTGGCAGGTTTTCTCTTTGCGCCGCGGCCACCAGGCTGGCTGGCATGGCTGCCGGCGCTGCTCTATACGGTGGCTCGCCTGGTGGATTATTTCGATGGGTATCTCGCACGCATCACTCAGCATGAAACGAAGTTGGGCAGCATCCTCGATATGGAATTGGATGGCTTCGGCGTGCTGATTGCCATCCTCCTGGGAATTCAATATGGCGCACTGCCGCTTTGGTATCTTCCACTGGCCCTGTCTCGCCAACTTTTTATCTTTGGCATCTGGCTGCGTACCCGCCGCGGCCTCCCGGTCTATGAGATGACCCCCAGCGCCAACCGTCGTATCGTTGCCGGCTACCAGACCGGCTTTCTGAGCCTGGCGCTTTGGCCCAGCTTTCGCCCCCCGCTCTCGACGCTGGCCGCGACGATCTTTGCGCTGCCGCTGCTTGCCAGCTTTGGCCGCGACTGGCTGGTGGTGAGTGGCGCGCTCGACCCTGCCAGTGAGCGTTACCAGCGCGGGCGCGCCCTGGTCAAGGACTTATTGGAAGGATGGCTGCCGCTGTTGGCACGTATCGTTGGCTTTGGGCTGGCCGCGTACCTATTAGGGCGCGAAATCCCCACTTTTCCCACCTGGCTTCCCTATCTCCAATCTGTGCATTGGACAGCCCCCACCTTCTGGCTCTGGCTGTTGGCGCTTGTCTGCATCCCCGCGGCCATCGCCATGCTGCTGGGGGTGCTGGGCCGGGTGGTTGCGCTGCCGTTGATGGCGCTGGCCTGGCTGGATGTCGCCGCCAATGGCCTCGACTGGTCAGACAATGCGTGGCTCTTTATGGCCGCGGCCATCGTGACCCATGCGGGCAGCGGACGCTGGGCGCTCTGGCGACCTGAAGATCCGGTTTTGCATACACGACCTGGTGTAAGGCAGGACGCGTGAACCTGCGTAACCTCCCCTGGCGACGACTACTGCTGCTCTTTTTGACCCTTGCCCTGTTGGGTTGGGTGGCGCGCACCATCTCGATACGCGCCGCGCTTGCCACCCTTGCCCAATTGCGAGGGACCGACCTTCTACTCTTGGCCGCGGTAAACCTTCTGCTGTTGGCGACCTTTAGCGGGCGCTGGTGGCTTCTGCTAGACGCACAAGGAGAGCGTGTCCCCTATTGGCGGCTGCTGGGCTACCGCCTTACCGCCTTCGGCATCAGCTACTTCACCCCTGCCGCGCACTTCGGCGGTGAACCCTATCAAATCTATGCTGTCTCACGCTGGCATGGCGCACCCGCCCCGGTTTCGATTGCCGCGGTCACGCTCGACAAACTGCTGGAGATGTTGATCAACTTTGCCGTTTTGAGCGGCGGCGTACTGGTGCTGCTCATGACGCAGGGTGGGCTGGCTCCCTGGATCAAACAGCAATTGGCGCTCTCTGCATTGCTGCTGCTCGCCATCCCTTTTGGCTTGCTGCTGGCGTTATGGCTGGGCCGCCACCCGTTGACAGGCGTGGTGGCATGGGGAGGCAAAGTCCTGCGCCGTCCCCTGGCGAAGCATACTTGGTTTGAGGCGCTCCGCCAGAGTGAGACACAGGCAATCTGGCTTTGTCGTCATCGCCCGCGCGCGCTCGGCCTGGCCCTGCTTGTCAGCATCCTGATTTGGGTGGGTGTGATTGGGGAGTTTTGGCTCCTGACCTGGATGCTGGGGCTGTCGCTCTCCCCTCTGCAAGCCATGACCTCGCTGCTCGCCGCGCGCATCGCCATTTTGCTGCCCGTACCCGCCGCGCTCGGTGCGCTCGAAGCCAGCCAGGTTCTGGCGATGGAGAGTCTAGGCATTGACCCCAGCGTCGGCATTGCCATTGCGGTCGTCATCCGCGCGCGTGATGTGGTCTTGGGTTTGCTGGGCCTAGCATTGGGAGGAACCCACATCTGGCAAACACCGGCAGCACGCCCTCTTACCGGGTCGGCAACCGCACGCCCCCATTCTGAGACGGCAACTGCACAGCCATTGCCTGAAATAGCAACCCCACAACCAATCTCTGAAGGATAGCTCATGTTTTTGGTACGCAACACAACCGGTACGCACCTTTCGCGGCAGAACCTCTCGCGGCAAATACGATATTGGACGCTGCTCGGCACTCTCTTGTTAGCGATCAGCAGTTCGCTTCCGCTCAGCGCGCAAACGTCCACACCGGCAACCGTTGTCCTGCCTCCTGTGCAACTCCATATCCCGATGGTCGCAGGCGGGCTGGCAGCGAAGATCAGCGGCTGCCCAGAGACGTCGACCAATCAATATGACACGCTGCCCATCCTGAATGAACCGCGCAGACCGGACCCTCCCCCCCTGCTTGACCCTGACCTGAACCTGTCTATTCGCGGCTATAAAGCCACGACAGGCACATTGGAACTCATCAACATTAACGGCCCCACCGACGACGACGCTCCACAATTAGTGCATCTCTTCCAGCCTGTGCGCGTGCCTGCCTTTCGGGCTATCCATCAAGTGCATGATTGGGATTGGGCCTGTCGCACCGGTGGCTGCCTGGGTGAACCGATTGATGATCCCGCAGTCACCCTCGTCGAAATGGCGACGCTGCCCTCGGAGCCGCTCTACCCACCAGGACGCAATGCCCACATCGGCGGCAACTTTATCGCCCTTGTCCTCTATGCCGAGCCATCGCGGCTGACCTTTGTCTATACGGGCGAAGATACCCCCGCTCACGGCTATGTTGTCCATGTTGAAAACTTCTGCGTCGATCCCAACTTGCTCGCACGCTATGAGGAGATGGACGACGCGGGCCGCGCCAGCCTGCCAGGGCTGCGCCGCACAGAGAGCATTGGCACCGCATTCGGTGAAAGTGTGCGGGTTGCTGTGCGCGACAGCGGCTCGTTTATGGACCCCCGTTCGGGCAAGGATTGGTGGCAAGACACAGTGCGCGCCCTGCTGGCAGCGCAATGAAGGGATGAGGGATGAAGGATGAAGAAACCTGTCATGCCGTAGGCATCTCTCCGGTTCTGCTCGACTTACCACGGCAGAGAGACTCCTACGGAGTGACAGACTCGCGTGCCTTCTTCATCCCTCTCCCCCCACCCCGAGTTCACCGGCGATCTCCTGCATGGCAGCGAGGACACGGCTCACATGCTCGTCGAAATCCACACCCAAATCTTGGATGAAATGCATATTTTCATCGCGGTCGATGGCCTCGGTAAATTTACGATTCTTCCATTTTTTCTTGACCGAACTTAACTCTACCTGGCGCAAATCTCGATCCGGGCGCACATAGGCACAGGCAAGGATCAGGCCCGTTAGCTCGTCACAGGCCAAGAGCGCCTTGTCCAGCTTGCTCTCGCGCGGCACGCCCAAAAAGGTTGCGTGCGCTTCTGTGGCGTGGATCAACTCCTGCGGATAACCTCGCTCACGAAAGAGGCGAAGCTCCGTACGTGGATGACCATTCACCTGGTCGTCCATATCGGGATACCGCTCATAATCCAAGTCGTGCAGCAATCCTGTAATACCCCAAAGCTCCTCATCTTCACCGTAGTAACGGGCATAGGCGCGCAGCGCCGCCTCTACCGCCACCATGTGGCGGCGCAAACTCTCGGACTCCACCCACTCACCAAGCAAGGCATATGCCTCATCACGCGTCGGCAACGACATAAACCAAAATCCTTTCTGATCTATTCTTGAATATCTGTCTCCCCTATCTATCAACGACACCCATCAAATATGCAAATTAGCGGCTGCAAGAAAACTCCCTCAAACCCCTCCCTTCTTCGGAAAAGGATCATTGCCAACTACTTTCAGAAATCTCATAAATTTCTTGCAACCTTTTTGAAAACCTTACGTACTGTTGAATGAATGCCGCATTGCAAGCCGTAGCTCGGCTGGGCAGGCATAATAGAATTAGGATACTGACGAGGAGGTTACGTCACAATGGAACGGCTTGCCGAACAAAACAACATGACGAATCGCGTAGAACCCAAATTGGGAGCGGAATCAGCAAACCCGCAGGCTGAAGCCAGCACAGACTATAGTGCTGGGAGTAATGGTGGATCGGAAACAAAGCGAATGCTCTATCGCCATCCCACAGACCGCTTGATCGGCGGCGTTTGTGGTGGCATCAGCGACCTGACCGGCATGGATGCCAACTTGGTACGCATCTTATGGGTGGTTGCCACGCTCGCCACAGGTGGCGGTGGCATCTTGGCCTACCTTGTGTTGTGGATGCTCTTGCCCGTGGGCACAACCGCCGGAGGGCAGATGCGCCCGCCCGCCTTTGCGCTCAATGGGCTTAACTTGGGTCGCACAGCCGTTGTGCTGATGGTGCTAGGCGGCCTCTGGTTCCTCGCCAACATCGGCGCACTACCCTGGATGTGGGGGGGCTTCTGGCGGCTGATGCGGATCGTCTTCTGGCCCGCTCTACTGATTGGTGCCGGTTATCTGCTGCTCAGCTACTCTGGGCGCGGCGAATGGAAATGGAATTGGGACTGGCGCGGGACGAAAGAGCGTATGCAAAACGGTGTCGGTGAACGAATGCCCACCAAGCAATCGTTGAAGGAAGGCTTCAACAGCGCCCGCGAGCGTTTCCCGCTCAAGCGCAGCCGCACAGATCGCATCTTCATGGGCGTCTGTGGTGGTATCGGCAAGCGCATTGGCATCGACGCCAACCTGGTGCGCCTCGTCTGGGCAGCCTTTAGCGTCGGCAGCATCGGTATGGGTGTGTTGGTCTATGTCTTGCTGGGCCTCTTCCTGCCCCAAGAGCAGGTGACCGCAATCCAGCCCTATGATGAGATGCAAGACGTACAAGTCATCGACGCACGCATCAACCAGGTCTAGGCACGTATAGCATAGATTTACAAGCAGGCAAACGAGGGATAAGGTAAGCAAAGGCCGGTGGGGGCAACCTCACCGGCCTCTTGTTTGTGCCATTGTTTGTGACAGACAAGCGGCAAGCGTATAATCAGATCAATCATCAGAAGCAGTGCAGGGCAATATGTTGGGATTGCAGGGAGAGAGAAAGTAGAGGAACGGCTTGTGAATAAGTGGGGAACTCTCGCCATAGCGGGCATTGTTGGCGCAGCCGCCAGCGCGGTCTACAACTATCTCTTTGCCCCAGCCGCCGAAACCACCTTCGACGGATCCTACCAGTCGCGCCTGGACTGGGCGCTTGCCGAAGGCGAAAAGGCCGCAGCGTTGCGCGAACAAGAATTGCGCGCCGAGTTCGAAGCGGCAAAGATCGCTTTGCCTGCCCCGCCACTTCCTCCACCGCTTCCCCCATCGCTGCCGGAAGTACCGGTCGATGTGAAGCATAGCGGCTCATCAAACCCCTAGTCGCAGACAAAAGCCCCAAAATCAAATAACGTACACCCTCGCAGCGGAAATGTACGCCGTACTCAATGATGCGTATGCCCGAAACATTTGACGCAAGGGACGTTGGCTCGCCGGCGGTGTCTAAGCGCGTGTTGCTTTATGTCACCCCAATTGCGATCAAGTTATGATCCAATAGGGAAACTCCTGACAAAATATGCAAAAGTAGCAGGAATCTCCTGATATTCAATCCGCCCGTGCAGGTCTATAATTCAGATGTAACGATAGATAGCCGGCAACGGAGCCAACAGCACAGTCGCTACTAAGACAAAAAACAGTCACTACCAAGATAAAAAGGAGAATGTAATGTCCTACCTCTCTCATAAACTTTCCGCCGCCATGTGGGCGAGAGTCCTGATACTCTGGCTCACCTTAGCCATCGCAGCCCTCCTCGTCGGAGGCATTGCAGTCGGAATGGGCATGTTCATCAGGAGTAATATCCACCAGGAGCTAACCTCCCAGCAGATCAGTTTTCCTGCTGCAGCGGATCTGTCAGAGCATGAGGCAGCAATTCCTGGCATGTTGGACTATGCCGGATTGCCCCTATCAACGGGCAATCAAGCAAAGGCTTACTCCGAGTACATTGGCTTGCATATGAGCGAATCGGCTGATGAGGCTGGTTATCCTGGTGCTGCCTATGCCACGCTGGGCGGGCCGCAAAGAGAGCTGCGAGCAGAGGTTGCGGCGGCGAAAGAGGCCAACAATGAAGAGGCTTTGGCAGAGGCCCAAGCAAAGCTCGATACAGTAACTGCCCTGCGCAATACGATGTTGACCGGGAGCAATCTGAGGGGCAATCTCCTCTCTGCGTATGGCTGGGACAATGTAGGGGTGGGAGTCATTGCAGCCGGAGGAGTAATCGGTTTGCTGGCGCTGGTCTTCTTCCTGCTCTTCCTCTTCGAAAGAAGACGCGGGCACTTGCCCCCCAATCAAGTGGTCTAGCCGTTACTGAATCATTATCGGGTTGCCCACGAGGGTGAATATCCACCATACAGAGCAAAAGTACATCCACCTATGGCCCACCGGCTTGAAGCCGGTGGGCCGATGATCTTCCAGAAGCCCAAAGTCTACCTCCGCATCATACGACGCAGATGCGCCTGATCCGTAGGATTGTAGACTATAGGTTTGTTATGTCAATGTCAGGTTTGCGGTGTCATAGAGACATAGATTGCGAAGAGTACCCCGGGGGCGATTCGAACGCCCGACACCTAGCTCCGGAGGCTAAAGATGTGATCTTGGCACTCTATGCGAAGTCGTTACTCTGGTAGACCACTAAGATTAGTGCTGAATTATGAGGTTAAAAATGGTGGGGGCTTGTGCTGTATTTTTAACTTGTTGATGCTTGAGTAAATACAACAAAGGCCACCAATACAACTTATGGCAGTATCCCAATAGAGCATGGTAGAGTCCTACCAGTGTGCCCGATGTTGATACTATCCGTTTTGTCAGCTCGTTATCAGTGTTCACAGCACTGGCAGCGGGCGTTGTTTAATGTGCAGCTTTTACTCAGGCAACCAGGTCAGCAAATCGTTAGTATCAAGCTGTCGCCCTAGCTTGCCCGACAGAAACGACAATAAACGCTCAACCGTGTCCAGATCGGCACGCTTCGCTTTGTTTGTACCCATAATGGACAAAGTGTTTGGCGAAATTTGGGTAGCCGTTGTGATTTCCTCATAGGTTATCCGCTCCCCTGTCGCCTGCTGGTACTCACCAAGCAATTCACGTAACCTCCAGCGCATCATTTCCCCTCCTCTCATCCCTCACATTTGATACTATATTATAGATGATATACCCATTATAGGCTGTTGTCAATACTAAATCCGATAAATTCATGCTTGACATTGTACTAAATCTAGTATATAATCATGACATAGAAGTAATGAAAAACGCCCTGCCAGTGCTGGTAACACCGACAGGGCAATCGTCAAAACTCTCTCTTCCAAGAAAGGTCTGAACAATGTCCATCTTACAGCAACCCACTCACTTAGTCAACGAAATTGACGGTCGTATGTTGGCAGTCAGTGCCGATGTTGACCACTCCTACACCTGGGTCAACGGTAAGCCAGTTTTCACCGACACACAGGTCATCGAAATCAAGTCGGTTAATCACGAGAACGTATACCAACAGTTGCGGGTCGTGTTGCCACTGGCCGAGGCGATTTCGATGGCTAAGGCAATCCTCGCCACACAACAGGCCGATGAAGATGAGGCCTATGATGCCTGGATTGAGAAGCAGTATCAGCAATATCTCGATCACCAGGCACTTGCAGATGATGCCCTGTGTCATGAAGTTGCGTTCTAGTCCAAACAGGGGATGGTGAGAGCATCCCCTATCTACCCCAAAGGACTAGACACCATGACCACAGGATGCTACTTGATCCACTTTATCCCTGCCTATCGCCACGCTGTTCACTACTTGGGATGGTCGCCCGAAGTCCAAGCACGCATCAATGCCCATATCTGTGGCAAAGGCGCAAGGCTTACAGAAGTTGCCTATGCCGCTGGCATTGAAATGATTTGGGTACGGACGTGGCCTGATGCTGACCGAAAAGTAGAACGCAAGTTGAAGAACCGTCACGGCAGCGGCAAGTTCTGCCCTATCTGCAAGGGTAAAGCTGTTCAAATGCCACTGATGCCGTGGATGCCTGCCTACATGCCGCAGGATGAGCAAGAACAGCCAGAACGTGATAATTGCGACTATCAGCCGAAGTATGGCCCTAGCCTCTTTGATTGACGTCTAGCTTAAATTGGGGGGATGCGCATCCTAACACGCATAGAACAATACACTATGAACATGCAACAATTAATGGAAGTCGTCATTGTCTATGACACCAGACTCTACAAAGGCGTGGAGATTACGATCACGTGGGCGGACGATGTTGTTGGCGACTTTGGCGGCTTCTGGGGCTGGAAAGTTGGCAACAAAGAAATGCGCCCTATGTGGCGGCATAAGGGTATCTGCCTTGACGATGCAAAGAGTTACATCGACAAGCTACAGGCGGAATCTAATGGTTAGCTGTCAGGCGCTTGCCTAGAAACAATGCGCCCGCGATGGGCAACTGTCGCGGGCTTACCTAAACTGGAGATGACAATGCACGAGAATGTTTACCATTCGATGTCTTTAAAGAGTTTAGGTCGTCACTTATGATCTTTCTAATCGTCTGTACAATTAGCCATCTACAAATCTTTTGTAGTGACCTTGGCAAGCACGTATGTTCTGATGTAAAATTTCCACGCACATACTTCTGTCTGTAGTATAGTATCTCGAAATAGAAGTCTTAAGTAATTCATCTGCATACAGCCCAACTGGCTACAAACGTTGTGTCTGTCCATGAGATGTTCAAGATCTACTTCCGAGGACAAATACACAATGATTGAGCAACTTGATCTACTACCTAAAAGTCAACGCAAGGGAAGTGCTCACCTAGATGTATTCAGGCCAATACACTATCTAGGAACAAAAACAAGGGCACTGGATGCTTTATGTGACTCACTTTACATGTTGGATCCACAGCCTCAGACAGTATTGGATTTGTTTGCTGGCACGTCAGTCGTGTCTCAAGCATTTGGGAATGCCGGATACAATGTAGTTTCTATGGACGCAATGGCATATAGTGCAGTCTTTGCCCGTGCATTGCTTGGCGTTGGACGCTTACCTACAGAAACTAACATTGATGCATCTTTGCTCCAGCAACTTAGGTTGGTATCTTATCCAACACTTGCCCAAGAAGCATTTGAGCCATGGCTGTTACTAGAAGCTAAAGCTATTATCGATAAGGATCCCACTACACTAATCGAGGTCTCACAGAATGTACCACAGTGCTGGCGAGCAAAAAATGCCACAACTCTACAACAACGGATATTCTTAAGTCTTATAAAGAATGTTGGGGCACCTGCATTTTCGGTAGGTCTGCTTGTAAGCGCATTTTACGCTGGAACATATTTTGGCATAACACAGGCTATAGAGATTGATCGTCTGCTGATCTGCCCCCAGGAACTAGTCCAGTTGGAGTGAGAGTTTTGACTTTTGTGCAAAAGCAGCGGGCGGCGTATAGCCAAGGCTGCTATGCGGACGATGATGATTGTACTCTTGTCGCCATTGCTCG
>JADLDO010000023.1 GCA_020846635.1 Caldilineaceae bacterium | reverse complement strand
GCCATCTGTGCAGATGGCTGCCACCCCTCTTTTTTTGCCCTGACTCTTTTTGCCCTGTGGCCCAGCAACCTAGTCAGGCGACCAGGGATCAAACTCACCAGGGGATGGGCAGGTGATCTCCCCACTCTGTGGGTCACGCAATAGGGCTGATCCGCTATAGTGAAACTACGTTACTATCTAATGCTTCTCCACGATCAGTTTGACTCATGATAGCGGTGAAAAGGAAGTTTATGGCTACTACTCCCGTCCGGTCCCAAAATCCACAGAGCCGCGCCAAGAATGATCATCCCAGCGGTGATAACCGCTTCAAGATCATCGACCGCACGCTTAAGCGTTTTCAATTTCAGCAAGATGCCCTGATCGAAGTGCTTCATACCGCGCAGGAGACTTTTGGATTTCTCTCGGATGACCTGCTGGTCTATGTTGCGCGTCAACTGAAGTTGCCGCTGAGTTGGGTCTATGGCGTCGCCACCTTCTACCATTTCTTCTCCCTCAAACCACAGGGAGAGCATAACTGCACCGTCTGTCTGGGAACTGCATGTTATGTCAAAAACGCTGCCGAACTCGTCGCCACGTTACGCAAGGCGTATGGCATCGAGCCAGGTCAAATGACCCCGGATCGCCAATTCGGCCTCAACAGCGCGCGCTGCCTGGGCAGTTGTGGCCTGGCGCCGGTCGTCCTGCTAGATGGCGAAGTCGTGGGCCGCGCCCAGCCCGAAAGCCTCCTCGCCCAAGTCCAGGCAGCGCTTGCGCCATCCGGCCAAGCCAGCGGCGAGGACGACTCGGCACCCGTGGCGATCGATCTGCCAAACGAGGAACCCGCATGAACAGCAACGACCTACAGAACCTTGCCCAACGCGAACGCGAAAAACAAGAGGCGTTTCGCTGCCGCTTACTTTGTTGTGCCAGCACACCTTGTCTCTCATCTGGCGGCACTTCCGTCCAAAATGCCATCAACGCGGCCATCAAAACGCGCGGCCTGGATGCCGATGTACAGATCGTGGCAACAGGCTGTATGGGTCCTTGCAGCCGCGGCCCCGTCGTGACGGTACAAGAAAAAGATAAGCCCGACATTGTCTATCAGGGCGTAACGCCGGAGATTGCCGAACAAATTGTCGAAGCACACGTGCTGGGCAGCCAGCCCCCTCCCGATGCCGCGCTGCCCGCCGATATGCCTTTTATGACCAAGCAGCACAAAGTCGTCCTTTCCAACTGTGGAATCGTGGACCCTGAGTTGCTCGATGATTATCTCGCCCACGATGGCTATCGTGCGCTCGACAAAGTACTGCACGAGATGACACCGGAGGAGGTCTGCAACGAGATCATCCAAAGCGGGCTGCGCGGTCGGGGGGGCGCTGGCTATCCAGCCGGCGTCAAATGGGACTTGGTACGCAAGGCTGCCAGCGACAAGAAGTATGTCGTTGCCAACGGCGACGAGGGCGACCCAGGAGCCTACATGGATCGCGCCCTCATGGAGTCCGATCCGCATCGTATCCTTGAAGGCATGGCAATTGCCGGCTATGCCGTAGGGGCCGAACAAGGCTTTCTCTATGTGCGCGGTGAATATCCCATTGCCGCACAACGCATTGAGAAGGCAATCCGTGCCGCCGAACGGCGCGGCCTGTTGGGCAGTCGCATTCTCGAAACCAATTTTAACTTCCGCATCGACGTACGCATCGGTGCAGGTGCATTCGTCTGTGGCGAAGAAACGGCCCTCATGCAGTCTATCATGGGTCGCCGCGGCCAGCCTGTGCCACGCCCTCCCTTTCCCGCCCAAAGCGGCCTATGGGGGAAACCCACGCTGATCAACAACGTGGAAACCTTCGGAAATATCGTGCCCGTCATCCAACAGGGCGCGGCATGGTTCTCGGCAACAGGCACAGCCAAAAGCAAAGGCACAAAGGTCTTTGCCCTGGCAGGCAAGGTGACAAACACAGGCTTGATCGAAGTACCCATGGGCATGACCTTGCGCGAAATCGTCTACGACATTGGCGGCGGCATCCCCGAAAACCTGGCCTTCAAAGCGGCACAGACCGGCGGCCCCAGCGGCGGCTGCATCCCGGCAGAACATCTCGACACGCCGATGGACTACGAGAGCCTCAAGAGCTTAGGCTCAATCATGGGTTCCGGCGGCCTCATTGTCATGGACGAGCAAAGCTGCATGGTGGATGTCGCCAAGTATTTTATGGACTTCTGCGCCGATGAAAGCTGCGGCAAGTGCGTCCCCTGTCGCGTGGGTACGGTCGAGATGCACCGCATCCTTGACCGCATCAGCCAGGGACGCGCCACTCTGGACGACCTGCAAACCCTGCGCGAGTTGTGCGAATTGGTGCGCGACACCAGCCTTTGCGGCCTCGGCCAGTCGGCCCCAAATCCGGTCTTGAGTACCCTGCGCTACTTCCTAGATGAATATATAGCACACATCGAGGAGCATCGCTGTCCGGCTGGCGTCTGCACGATGGAGAGCCCGCCCGTTGCGAACGAGCCGGTCGAGGGTATCCCGGTCATAACATAGTGCGAATCTGCACTCTGAACCGCAAAAGATTACACCTCTATGATGAGCCGTACGATAAGCCGTACGATGAGGAGAAAGACCGATGGCGGTCATAACGCTGACAATCAACGACCAAATGGTCACTGCACAAGACGACCAAAGCCTACTGGACGTGTTGCGCGAACAAGGGATCGAAATTCCCACACTCTGCCATCTTGAAGGATTGAGCGAGCGTGGCGGCTGTCGCCTGTGTGTCGTCGAGATCGAAGGCAGCAACCGCCTTCACGCATCGTGTACAGCGCCCATCCAGGAAGGGATGGTCGTCCACACCCACAGCGAACGCATTTCGGCCTATCGCAAGATGCTCCTAGAACTGCTCTTTGCCGAACGCAACCATGTCTGCGCCGTCTGTGTGATGAACGGCCATTGTGAGCTTCAAAGCCAAGCAGCCCTGGCGGGTATGGATCATGTGCGCTACGACTATCTGCACCCCGACCTGCCCATGGATGCCAGCCACAACCTCTTTGTGCTTGACCAAAACCGCTGTATTCTCTGCACCCGCTGTGTGCGTGTCTGCGACGAGGTCGAAGGGGCCCATACATGGGATCTGATGGGGCGAGGCATCCACAGCAACGTGATTGCCGACCTGAACCAGCCGTGGGGCACAAGCGAAAGCTGTACAAGCTGCGGCAAGTGTGTCCAAGTCTGCCCCACGGGTGCGCTCTATGCCAAAGGCGCAACCGTGGCCGAAATGGAGAAGCAGCATAACTTCCTGCGCTGGATTGTCGAAGGGCGCGAGAAACAACAGTGGAGTCGAGGTGAACGATGAACGACCAACCGCGTAAAATTCGTCTGGCGACAGCCTGGCTGGGCGGCTGCTCCGGCTGCCATATGAGCTTTCTTGACCTGGACGAGCGCCTGATCGACCTCTTTGAGCAGGCAGACCTGGTCTACAGCCCAATCGCCGA
This sequence comes from Caldilineaceae bacterium, assembly GCA_020846635.1. Lineage (GTDB taxonomy): Bacteria > Chloroflexota > Anaerolineae > Caldilineales > Caldilineaceae > QEUY01. Next base: position 448,921 of record JADLDO010000023.1, on the reverse strand, counting down.
CATCAAGGAATTTCCACAAGATGTGGATGTGACCCTGGTTGAAGGGGCCGTGGCGAATGTGGATCACCTGGAGCTTGCCCATCAGATTCGCGCCCGCAGCAAGGTCGTCGTCAGCTTTGGCGATTGTGCGGTGACCGGCAATGTGACCAGCCTGCGTAACCGTTTAGGGGTTGATGACCTATTGACCGAGGTCTATCAGAACGGGCCAGGACAAGTGCCGCGCGGCAATGAGGCGGACCATGTCATGCCCGCGCTGCTGCCGAAGGTGCTGCCTCTGCACCAGGTCATCCACGTTGACGCCTATATCACGGGCTGCCCACCGGACCCGGAGCGCATTTGGCTGTCGGTAGTGGCGCTCCTTCAGGGAGAGACCCCCGACCTATCGCCGGAGATGCGCCGTTTCGGCTAGAACAGAACAAGGGGAATTTATGTCGCGCACAATTACCATCGACCCCGTGACCCGTATCGAAGGTCATGCCAAAATCACAATCCACCTGGATGCAGCGGGCCAGGTTGAGGATGCTCGCTTTCATGTGACAGAGTTCCGCGGCTTTGAAAAATTTTGCGAGGGGCGCAGCTTTGCCGAGATGCCAGGCATCACAGCCCGCATCTGTGGCATCTGCCCTGTCAGCCATCTCATGGCTTCGGCCAAAGCCGGCGATGCAATCCTGGGCGTACAGATTCCACCCGCTGCCGAAAAGCTGCGCCGGGTTATGAACTGGGGGCAGATCGTTCAAAGCCACGCCCTAAGCTTCTTTCATCTCAGCGGGCCAGACCTCCTGCTAGGCATGGAGAGTGACCCGGCACAACGCAACCTTGTCGGATTGCTGCAACGCTTCCCCGAAGTGGCTCGCCAGGGCATCCGTCTGCGCCAGTTTGGACAGGGGGTCATCCGTCTCCTCGGTGGCAAAAGTATTCACCCCGCCTGGACGGTTCCCGGTGGCGTACGCGAGCCGCTAACCGAAGAGAAACGCCGCCAGATTCAGGCCATGTTGCCCGAAGCCTACGCCGGTGCAGAGTTAGGTCTAAAGCTGCTCAAAGATGCCATGCCCAGCCTCGACCGCGAGATTCAGGATTATGGCACATTTCCCAGCCTCTTTATGGGCTTGGTTGCGCCAGACGGTGGAATGGAACATTACGATGGCCTGCTGCGCGTGATCGACAGCAGCGGCAACCGGCTTGAATCCGGCTTTCCACCCGCCCGCTTCCGCGAGATCATCAGCGAAGCTGTCGAGCCGTGGAGCTATCTGAAGTTCCCTTATTACAAACCCGCAGTTGCCGCTGCAAGCCATACAGCCGTAAGTCACACAAACGGAGATGTCCCGGTCTCGTATGAAGCAGGTATCTATCGTGTGGGGCCGCTGGCACGCCTCAATGTCTGCGACTACGCAGGGACGCCCCGCGCCGATGCTGAACTAAAGCAATTTCGCTCGTTAGCCGCACCCGGCCTGCCCGTGACCCAAAGCTTCCACTATCACTATGCGCGGCTCATCGAAATCCTCTTTTGCCTGGAAAAAATCGAGGAGACGCTCGACGACCCGGAGATTACTGCAACCAGAATCCGCAGTCAGGCCGGAGTCAACCAGCTTACGGGTGTGGGCGTCAGCGAAGCGCCACGCGGCACCCTCTTTCATGAGTACCGGGTCGATGAGAATGGCATCCTCAAGCATGTCAATCTGATCATCGCCACCGGCCAAAACAACCTGGCGATGAATCGCACCGTTCGCCAGATTGCCGACAGTTATGTCAACGGGAGCGAACTGCGTGAAGGCATCCTCAACCGCATCGAGCATGGCATACGCGCCTACGATCCCTGTCTAAGTTGTTCGACGCATGCCGTGGGCCAGATGCCATTGCATGTACAGTTGCTCGGTGCCGGTGGCGAGGTGATCGATGAAACCCGTCGTGACTAGGGTGGCAGGAGAGCGCAGTCAAGAGCCCGCGCCCATCGTAGTCATCGGCTACGGCAATACCTTTCGTCGTGACGATGGCGCTGGCGTTGCGCTTGCCGAAAAGCTCGTGGCCCACTGGATAGCGCAAGGCAGAGCGGTGCGGCTGCTCACCAGCACCCAACTCCTGCCCGAAATGGCCGCCGACATTAGCCACGATGCGATCGACGCGGTTGTATTTGTCGATGCCGCGGCCAACGACCTCCAATCTGGAATTCAAATTGCCAAAGTGGAGGCAGGTCCAACATCGCCCAGTTCGGGTCATAACCTGGATGCGACGACACTGCTCGTCTACGCTAACTTGCTCTATGGTCACTGCCCGCGGGCATGGCTGGTCACAGTTCCTGGCACTGACTTTGTCCACGGCCAGGGCTTCAGCCCCCGCGTCACCCAGTGGCTCACGAACGATCACGATATCGCGGCAATTGCCTCGCAATTGTTCGCAGAAATAGAAATAAAGGAGAGTTCGCAATGCACGAACTTGGAATTGCCCAACGCTTGATTGAAACCGCAGTCGCACTCATACCCGCCGGTGCGCCCCCGGTTGCGCTGCTGCGTGTGCAGCTTGGCGCGCTGGCTGGTGTCTCAAAAGATGAACTGCTCTTTGGCTTTGAGGCCATGTCACCCGATACATCCTGTGCCGGCGCGCGCCTGGAAATTGAAGAAGTACCCGCGGTTGTTCACTGCCCGCAGTGTGGCATTGATTTTCCAGTGGCTGACGTCGATCAACTTCTCTGCCCGACCTGCGGCTCACCCGCTGTGCTGGTGATGCAAGGCAAGGAACTGATTTTGACCTCTGTAGAAATTCATGAGACAGAAGTTCATGATGAGGCTGTCCATGCATGACCTTGCCATTCAGGAACAGGCAGCAGCGGAAAAAGAATCCCCCGCGCGGCTGCGTCTTCGGATAGAAGGCGTGGTACAAGGGGTTGGATTCCGGCCATTTGTCTATGGCCTTGCCACTCGCCTGGGCCTCTCTGGCTTTGTCGGCAATGACTGTGCGGGCGTTTTCGTGGAGATCGAAGGCTCTGCGGCAGCTTTGAGCGCTTTTCAAAGGAGACTGACCGCAGAGCCTCCACCTTTGGCTCATATCGAGCGGGTGACTTCCCTCTCTCTCCCCGTCAGCGGAGAGGTTGCCTTCACGATCGTCCATAGTCAGGCCGATCACGCGACACACACACTTATCTCGCCCGATCTCTCGATCTGCGACGACTGCCTGCGTGAATTGTTTGACCCGCACGACCGGCGCTACCGCTATCCGTTTATCAACTGTACCAACTGTGGCCCGCGCTTTACCATCATTCAGGAGACACCCTACGACCGGCCGTTGACGACGATGGCAGCTTTTGACCTCTGCCCCGATTGCCAGCGCGAGTACGAATCACCTGACAATCGTCGCTTCCATGCCCAGCCCAATGCTTGCCCAAACTGCGGGCCACAGTTGGAGTTCCGCTGGTCAAATGACCAAATTCCCGCAGCATTCGCAAGATGTTTCACTCTGGCTTCCAGCCCGATCCGGGGGGAGGCAGCGCTGCAACAAGCCCAACAACTGCTCGCCCGCGGTGGCATTGTCGCCATCAAGGGCATTGGCGGCTTCCACCTGGCGTGCGATGCGGGAAATGAGCGCGCTGTCACGATCCTACGCCAGCGCAAAGCACGCGGCGACAAACCGTTCGCGCTCATGGCGCGTGATCTGGCGAGTGTCATGCAGATCGCTGTAGTCAACACGGACACAATCGCACTTCTCACCAGCCGTGAGCGCCCAATTGTGCTGCTCAAAAAACGACAGGGCAGCGCGCTTGCAGCCCAGGTAGCACCCGGCAATCGTGATGTCGGGGTCATGCTGCCGTATTCGCCGCTGCACTACCTTCTCTTTGCACCAGCCTTGTCCCCGGATGCGCTGCAACCGCCCTCCCTGCTGGTGATGACCTCCGGCAACCATGCCGGTGAGCCCATTGTCACAGACAACGACGCGGCATTGACCGAGTTGACGAGCATGGCAGATGCATTCCTGCTGCATAACCGGCCCATCCATACCCCCTGTGATGATTCGGTCCTGCGTCTCTACAACGGGAACATCCTGCCCATTCGTCGCTCGCGCGGCTATGCGCCTATGCCGGTCAAGCTGCCGGTCGCTGTGCCTCCCATTCTTGGCGTGGGCGGCGAAATCAAAAATGCCTTCTGCCTAGCACAGGATCAGCACGCCTTCCTCAGCCAGCACATTGGCGACATGCAGAATCTAGAGACGCTCCAGAGCTTTACCCACGCGGCCGCGCACATGCAAAAACTCTTTCGCATCCAGCCGCAACGCATCGCCTGCGATCTCCATCCGGGCTATCTCTCCACGCGCTGGGCCGAGAAGTATGTCAACGATCAGGGTGGCGACCTGCAACTTGTGCCGGTGCAGCATCACCACGCCCACGTTGCATCGCTCATGGTCGAACATGGGCTGCCGGGTGACAGACCTGTGATCGGCTTCTGTTTTGACGGCACAGGCTATGGGCCAGATGGAGCGATCTGGGGTGGCGAAGTATTAGTTGCAGATTATTGCCAATACGAGCGTGTGGCACATCTGAACTACTTTCCGCTGCCCGGTGGCGATGCCGCCATTCGCCGCCCCTATCGCACTGCCCTGGCGGCCCTCTGGGGAGCAGGAATTGCCTGGGATGACGCGCTGCCACCCGTCGCCGCAGCGACGTCTACGGAGCGCGGCGTGTTGCAGCGGCAGCTAGAAGTTGGCCTGAACTGCGTCCCCACCAGCAGTATGGGCCGCCTTTTCGATGTTGTTGCGGCCCTTGTGGGTATTTGCCAAACAGCCGGTTACGAAGCCCAGGCGGCCATTGAATTGGAGGCACTCGTTAGCACATGCGCCGGGAGCTATCAGTTTGCCATGCCAACAGCCGCAAACCCGGTCTTTGACGCGACACCCCTGCTGCAAGCCGTGGTTGATGACCTGCTCAATCAAGTACCGCCCGCGGTGATTGCCAGCCGTTTCCATAAGGCCGTAGCCAACCTGATCTTCGAGATGAGCCTGCGCCTGCGCGACCAAACGGGGCTTGACCAAGTGGCGCTCACTGGCGGGGTCTTCCAGAACATGGCGCTGCTGTGGCAAACCACGCAGTGCCTGCAAGCCGCTCATTTTGAGGTACTCGTTCATCAGTCAGTCCCTCCCAATGATGGCGGGCTGGCTCTAGGCCAGGTGCTCGTAGCAGCCCACCAGGAGAAAAGATCATGTGCTTAGGTGTCCCCGGCAAGGTGATTGACATTTACACAACAGACGGCGTGCGTATGGGCAAGGTTGACTTCGGTGGTTTAGTCAAGGAGGTCTGCCTCGCCTTTGTGCCGGAGGTGGTGGTGGGCGACTATACCATCGTCCACGTGGGCTTTGCCATCACCCAACTCGACGAACAATCCGCCCAAGAGTCGCTGGCACTCCTACAGCAAATCGGCGCGTTGGGCGAAGAATTGGCTGCATCGCCAGAAGGAACGAGCAACCATGCGCTATCTCGATGAATTTCGTGACCCGGAGTTGGCTCAAAAGCTGCTCGACGAAATCCATACCTTGACCACAAAGCATTGGGCGATCATGGAGATCTGTGGCGGTCAAACGCACTCGATCATCCGCAATGGCATGGATCAACTACTGCCCGACAAGATCGAATTGATCCACGGCCCAGGCTGCCCTGTCTGCGTCACACCGCTGGAAATCATCGACAAAGCATTGGCGATTGCCGCCCGTCCCGAAGTGATCTTCTGCTCATTCGGCGACATGCTGCGCGTGCCGGGCAGCCGGAGCGATCTCTTTCAGGTCAAGAGCGAAGGGGGCGACGTGCGCGTTGTCTATTCGCCGCTCGATGCCCTGAAACTGGCCCAGGCCAATCCCGACCGTGAGGTTGTCTTTTTGGGCATCGGCTTTGAGACAACAGCCCCTGCCAATGCGATGGCGGTCTATCAGGCCAAGCAACTGGGGCTGACCAACTTCTCCATGCTCGTCTCTCATGTGCTGGTACCCCCTGCAATGGCTGCCATCATGCAATCTCCCGACAATCGCGTGCAGGCTTTTCTCGCCGCCGGGCATGTTTGCAGCGTGATGGGCTACTGGCAGTATCAGGCGTTGATCGACCACTATCACGTGCCCATTGTCGTCACGGGCTTCGAGCCATTGGATGTATTAGCAGGCATTAAACAAGCAGTAGAGCAGTTGGAAATGGGCCGCGCCGAACTGGCAAATGCGTATGCCCGCGCCGTAACCTTCAGGGGCAACCACCCGGCACAACAGATGCTCGCCGATGTCTTTGAAGTCGGCGATCGTACCTGGCGCGGCATTGGTTCCATTCCCCAGAGTGGCTGGCGCTTGCGCGATGCCTACAGCGCCTATGATGCGGAATTGAAATTTGCCGTGACCGGCATCCGCACCCAAGAATCAACCCTGTGCCACAGCGGCGATGTTCTACGCGGGCGCATCAAGCCGAACGCCTGCCCTTCCTTTGGCAAACAATGCACCCCACGCACACCCTTAGGCGCAACGATGGTCTCCAGCGAAGGAGCATGCGCCGCCTATTATCAATATGGCCGTTTTATCGAACTGGAGACTGCATAACGCCATGAGTGAATCCATAACAACCGCTGCCCCGGTGACTGTCCCGACTACTATAGAAGGTTGGAGCTGCCCACTACCCCTGCGCAACCATCCCAACATCATTATGGGTCATGGCGGCGGCGGCAAACTCTCGGCAGAGTTGGTACAGCATCTCTTTCTTCCCGCCTTCCAGAACGAGCCGCTGGCAAATCTCAGTGATTCGGCAGTGCTGACATTGGCGGGGCAGCGGCTGGCCTTTTCCACTGACTCTTTTGTGGTGCAGCCCCTCTTTTTCCCTGGGGGCAATATTGGCGATCTCGCCATCAACGGCACAGTCAACGACATCGCTATGAGCGGCGCGCAGCCTCTCTTCCTAAGTTGCGGCTTCATTTTGGAAGAGGGCATGTCGTTGGACCAACTCGGCGTCATCGTGCGGACAATGGCAGAAGCGGCACGCACAGCCGGTGTCTCCCTCGTCACTGGCGATACAAAGGTTGTCGACAGAGGGCATGGCGACGGCGTCTATATCAACACCAGCGGTATTGGCCTTATCCCGGCAGATGTGAATATCGCCCCGCACCTAGCGCGCCCCGGCGATGTGGTTATCGTCAGCGGCGAAATCGGGCTGCATGGCATTGCCGTCATGAGCGTGCGCGCAGGGCTGACCTTTGACACAGCCATCATGAGCGACTGCGCGCCCCTCCATTCTCTGGTGGCTTCAATGTTGGCGACTACGCCCAACATCCACGTACTGCGCGACCCAACGCGTGGCGGCGTCGCCTCATCGCTCAACGAGATCGCGCAAGCGTCCCAGGTCGGCATTGTGCTTGAAGAACGCAAACTTCCCGTCCCCGCCGCGGTCCGCGCCGCCTGTGAGTTACTCGGTCTTGACCCTCTCTATGTAGCAAACGAAGGCAAACTGCTCGCCATTCTGCCCAAGGAGGCAGCGGAACCGGTGTTAGCAGCAATGCACGCCCACCCGTTGGGCAAGGACGCCACCATCATCGGCGAAGTCGTCGATCAGCACCCAGGCATGGTGGTGGCACGTACAATCATTGGCGGAAAACGGGTAGTAGATATGCAGGTCGGGGAACAACTGCCCAGAATCTGCTAAACGGCTGGCCGGACTGTTCGCAAATGGCACGTTGATAACGGCAGCACAGGAGTGTTTGCCGTATACTATAAACAGGGTCGCTATAGATTTGTGACCCCCAATATCTAGATTCAAATCCTAAAAAAGGAGCGACAGAATGCCTAGACCCATGAAAGTATTAATTGGCTATGATGGAGCGGCATCTGCCGATCGTGCAATTGAGGACCTCGCGCGCGCCGGGATACCCGACGGCTCAGAGGCAATCGTCCTCACCGCAGCCGATCTTTGGCTTCTGCCCGCCGACGAGGCGACTACGCAACCTTCTGGACGTGTCCCTTCAGTCGTCCAGGAGTCGCGCGCCGCAGCAGCCAGCATGCTGGAAGAGGCAGACACCATAGCCAAAAAAGGCGCGGAACGGGTTAAGGCCCTCTTCCCGACCTGGCAAGTCACCGCGCAAACCAGCACCGATTCGCCAGCATGGGCGCTTGTGCTTGGGGCCGATGCCTGGGAAGCTGACTTGATTGTCGTCGGCCTCAACCGGGGCTCATCCATCCGCGGACTCTTTATGGGCAGCGTCTCGCAATTGGTAGTCTCCGAAGCGCGTTGTGCGGTGCGTGTAGCACGCGGCCAGGGCGCTGAACCGGCACGTCCACTGCGCCTTGCCGTCGGTATTGATGGCTCATCCCAGTCTGACGCCGCGCTGCGTACAGTGGCAGAGCGCGTCTGGCCGCCCAACAGTGATGTTCGCCTGATCGCGGCTGTAGACCCCAGAATGCAATCCGTAGGCTCACAAGAATCGGCAGATGCAAACACGGCAAATCCACACGACAACTACGCCGTCGCCACAGTCACGCAGATCGTCGAAGACGCGGCAGCCACCCTGCGCCGCCTAGCTCCGGCCCTCACCGTCTCCACCTTTGTCGAAGTGGGTTCCCCCAAACAAATCGTGCTCCAAGAGGCGGAACGTTGGGGGGCAGACTCTATCTTTGTCGGCGCGCGTGGACTCAACCGCCGGGCGCGTTTCCTCTTGGGGAGTGTCTCATCAGCCATTGCTGCCCGCGCCCACTGCTCGGTTGAGATCATCCGTCTGCCTCTGTCACATCCTGAATCACAGGCAGAATAAAGTTCAGCGCGCGAGGGCTGCCCCTGTAGCACTTGCCTAGTCAGATGACTAGGAATGAGTTCAGTAAATTGACTAGGGAGTGATCTCCCCAGATGCTGGGTGCGTCTGGGGAGATTTCATTTTAGAGTGGAACGAGAAGTTGTGATGGCATTCTATCGTTCACACAAGAAAGATTTCGAGCTATGCCTATTCAGACAGCCAGCTCATACGGTTTGGAAAAACATGGTATCGTCAACACGGATACCATTTATTGGAATCTACACACCCCCGTCCTCTATGAACATGTCGTGCGGCGGCGGGAAGGCCACATAGCGCATCTTGGCCCACTGGTCGTACGCACAGGACAGCATACGGGGCGCTCGCCGAAGGACAAATTCATCGTAGAGGGACAATCCTCGCACCCCTATGTCGCTTGGGGCAAAGTCAACCAGCCCATGACGCAGGCCCATTTTGACAACCTGCACCGCCGGCTCATGACCTATCTGCACGCGCGCGAACTCTATGTGCAGGATTGTTTCGTGGGTGCTGACCCCGCCTACCGGATGCCGATCCGTGTAATCACCGAGACAGCGTGGCAGTCCCTCTTTGCCCGCAATCTGTTCATTCAGGCAACCGCACAGGAGCTTGAACAACACGTGCCCGAGTTCACGGTGATCCAAGCGCCCAACTTTCACGCCAATCCTGAGCAGGACGGGACCAACTCGGAAGTCGTCATTGCCGTCGACCTCAATCGTCGCCTTGTCATCATCGGCGGCACCCAATATGCCGGTGAGATCAAGAAGTCGATCTTCAGCGCCATGAACTACTTGCTACCCTTCCAGAACGTGCTGCCGATGCACTGCTCGGCCAACTACGGCGAGGATGGAGATGTGGCGATCTTCTTCGGCCTATCGGGCACTGGCAAGACAACCCTTTCCACCGATCCGCAGCGCACGCTCATCGGCGATGACGAGCATGGCTGGAGTGACAACGGCATCTTCAACATGGAGGGGGGCTGTTACGCCAAGACAATTAAGCTCTCTGCTCAAGCAGAGCCGGAGATCTATGCCGCCACCCGCAAGTTCGGCACCATCCTGGAGAATGTCGGTTTTGACCCGGAAACGGGGTTTGTCGATCTCGATGATGCCGCACTGACCGAAAATACGCGCGCAGCCTATCCCATCAGCCATATCGCACGGGCCACACGCATGGGTAGGGCCGGGCATCCCACCAATATCATCATGCTCACAGCCGATGCATTCGGCGTCTTGCCCCCTATTGCCAGGCTTACCCCGGAACAGGCGATGTACCACTTCCTCTCCGGCTATACTGCGAAGGTAGCCGGAACCGAGAAAGGGGTCACAGAACCACAAGCGACCTTTAGCGCCTGCTTTGGCGAACCGTTCATGGTGCAATCGCCCACCGTCTATGCCAAGCTCTTGGGCGAAAAGATTGCCAGGCATCAGGTCGATGTCTGGTTGGTGAACACAGGTTGGAGTGGTGGCCCTCACGGCGTCGGCAAACGCATAGACATTGCCCACACCCGCGCCCTCATCAACGCGGTCTTGGATGGCTCACTTCGCAACGTGCCGACTCGTCACGATGAACTCTTTAATCTTGCTGTCCCGGTCGATTGTCCAAACGTGCCTACCGGCCTCTTAAACCCACGCACGACCTGGGTAGACCCGGTGGCTTACGACAACCAAGCGGCGAAACTTTCCGAGATGTTCCGCCAGAACTTCAAACGCTTCGCCGGTCAGGTATCCGAAGAGATCGCTGCCGCCGGTCCGCAGCCTTTGGCAGTCCTGGCCTAACAAACTGGCTGCATTGCCCTGCTGTCTGTCCAGACTCCCCCGGATGGACAGGCAGCTAGGCAAACCCTGTAGCCGCAAAACGGTATACGCAATCACGGCTGAGTACTATCAGGTCAAACTCAGCCCAAAATCAGATTAAACCTATTGGAGGGAAGACTATGGTGCGTGAGTATGTCACCATCGACGGAAACGAAGCGGCAGCCCACGTTGCCTATAAGACCAACGAAATTATTGCAATATACCCCATCACGCCTGCTTCAACGATGGGTGAACTGGCAGATATGTGGAGCGCTCAAGGCGAAAAGAATCTCTGGGGAAGCGTGCCCCACGTCATCGAAATGCAGTCAGAGGCGGGCGCAGCGGGTGCAGTCCACGGCGCGCTGCAAACCGGCTCCTTGACCACAACCTTTACCGCCAGCCAGGGGCTGCTGCTCATGCTCCCCAATATGTACAAGATCGCCGGTGAGTTGACCAGCACAGTCTTTCATATCGCGGCGCGTTCCCTTGCCGCCCAGGCGCTCTCGATCTTTGGCGACCACAGTGACGTCATGGCCGCACGCTCGACAGGTTGGGCCATGCTCTTCGCCAACTCGGTACAGGAGGCGATGGATTGTGCGCTCATCGCGCACTCGGCAACGTTGGCAGCGCGTATCCCCTTTCTCCACATCTTCGATGGCTTCCGCACCTCGCATGAGATCAACAAAATCGAGAAGCTGAGCGATGACGATATCCGCGCCATGATCGATGACAATCTTGTCCATGCCCACCGCGCACGCGGGCTGACCCCCGATGCGCCGGCCATTCGCGGCACAGCGCAGAACCCCGATGTCTACTTCCAGGCGCGCGAAACTGTCAACCCCTTCTATATGGCAGTACCGGCCATTGTCCAAGAGACAATGGATCGGTTTGCCGCATTAACAGGTCGCCAATACCATCTCTTCGAGTATGTAGGCGCACCCGACGCCGAACGTGTCGTCGTCCTTATGGGCTCCGGCTGTGAAACAGTCGAGGAGACGATCAACTATCTGGCTGCGCAAGGCGAAAAAATCGGCATGGTCAAAGTGCGGCTCTATCGCCCCTTTGCCACCGAGCAATTCCTAGCCGCTTTGCCCGCTACCACCAGGGCCATTGCTGTGCTGGACCGTACCAAAGAACCAGGCAGCGCCGGCGAGCCACTCTATCTGGATGTAGTCACCGCCATTGCCGAAGGTCTTGCTAATGGTCAGGCCCCCTTTGACAAGATGCCGCGCCTGATCAACGGGCGTTATGGCCTCTCCTCCAAAGAGTTTACGCCCGCAATGGCAAAGGCTGTCTTTGACGAACTCACCAAGCCCGCGCCCAAGAATCACTTCACAGTGGGTATTCTCGACGACGTGACCCACACGAGCCTAGACTTTGACCCATCCTTTGACATCGAACGAAACGATGTCGTGCGGGCCATCTTCTGGGGGCTGGGTTCCGACGGAACGGTCAGCGCCAATAAGAACTCGATCAAGATCATTGGCGAAGAGACGCCAAACTTTGCCCAGGGTTATTTCGTCTACGACTCGAAAAAGTCTGGGGCGCGCACGATCTCCCACCTGCGTTTTGGCCCGCGGCCCATTCAGAGTACCTATCTCGTCAGCCGCGCCAACTTTGTAGCCGTCCATCAATTCGGCTTCCTACAGCTATACGATGTGCTGCATGAAGCGGCAGAGGGCGCTACGCTATTGCTAAATGCGCCCTATGCCACTGACGAAGTATGGGCCAAGCTTCCATGCAAGATTCAGCAAGAGATCATTCGCAAGAAGCTGCGCCTCTTTGTCATTGACGCAGTTGCTGTGGCCCAGGAGTTGGGGCTCGGCAACCGGATCAACACGATCATGCAGACCTGCTTCTTTGCCATCAGCGGCGTACTCCCCCGCGATGAGGCCATTGTCCAAATTAAGAAGGCCATTCGCAAGAGCTATGGCAAGCGCGGCGAGCCGGTCGTACAGAAGAACTTTGCCGCTGTCGATGCCACAGTTGAAAGGCTCTACGAGATAGCAGTGCCCAGCCAGGTCACAAGTACGGTCGAAAGCGCGCCTGTCGTCTCTGAAAAAGCGCCCCCATTCGTACAGTACGTCACGGCAGAGTTGATGGCAGGGCGCGGCGACCAGTTGCCGGTCAGCGCGCTGCCCATAGATGGCACCTACCCAAGCGCCACCAGCCAATGGGAAAAGCGCAACATTGCCCAAGAGGTGCCCGTCTGGGAAGAAGACCTCTGTATTCAATGTGGCAAGTGTGTATTCGTCTGCCCCCATGCGGTGATCCGCGCCAAGGTGGTCACAGCGGAAGAATTGGCCGATGCCCCGGGGGGCTTCAAGAGTTCCCCCGCACGCTGGCGCGAGTTCCCCGACCAACTGTACACGCTGCAAGTCGCGGTTGAGGACTGCACAGGCTGTAATCTCTGTGTTGAGGTCTGCCCGGCCAAAGACAAGAGCGCAGTAGGGCGCAAGGCCATCAACATGGCCCCGCAACTGCCGCTGCGTGAGGAAGGCCGCAAGTTCTGGGAATACTTCGAGCAGCTACCAGAGCATCACAATGGCGGTACAGAGTTGAAGAACAATCAGGTCAAGAATGTGCAGTTGCTTGAGCCACTCTTCGAGTTCTCCGGTGCTTGTGCGGGCTGTGGCGAAACGCCTTATCTCAAGCTCATCAGCCAACTCTTTGGCGACCGCGCACTCGTCGCCAACGCCACCGGCTGTTCGAGCATCTACGGTGGCAACTTGCCAACCACCCCCTGGGCCATGAATAACCAGGGCCGCGGGCCGGCGTGGTCGAACTCACTCTTTGAGGACAACGCCGAATTTGGCCTGGGCATGCGGCTAACGCTCGACAAACAATACGAGACTGCCACCATGCTGGTCGAAGGCTTGCGCGCCCAAATCGGTGATGAGTTGGCTGATGCGCTCCTCACCAACGAACAGAGTGATGAAGGCTCGATCAACCAACAGCGCGCATGGGTTGATCAGCTTAAAGAAAACCTGGCAGCTATCGAAGGGCCAGACGCGCGAAGCTTGCTCAGCCTGGCTGATAAGCTGGTCCAAAAGTCAGTCTGGATTGTCGGCGGAGATGGCTGGGCCTATGACATCGGCTTTGGTGGTCTTGACCATGTCATCGCCAGCGGGCGCAATGTTAATATCCTGGTCATGGATACCGAGGTCTACTCCAACACAGGCGGACAGTCCTCTAAGGCAACCCCACAGGCCGCGGTAGCAAAGTTTGCTGCGGGCGGCAAGACAACCGCCAAGAAGGACCTGGGCTTGATGGCAATGAGCTATGGCAACGTCTACGTTGCGCACATCGCCATGGGCGCGAATGACCGGCAGACCCTGCAAGCGTTTATCGAGGCAGAGGCATATCCAGGCCCGTCGCTGATTATCGCCTACAGCCACTGCATTGCCCACGGCATCAACATGGCAAAGGGACTGGAGCAACAGGCGCTTGCGACACAATCAGGTCACTGGCCCCTCTACCGCTTTGACCCGCGGCTCACGGACGAGGGCAAGAATCCATTCCAGTTGGACTCCAAGCAGCCGTCGATACCGCTGAAGGAGTACGCATACAACGAAAACCGCTATCGTATCCTGCAGCAGACGGATCCGGAGACAGCAGCCCAGTTGATGGACGCAGGCCAAGAAACGGTCAATGAGCGCTGGAAGAAATACGAAGAGCTTGCCCGTCCAGGCAAATAACCTCGTGGGAAGTGGGTACTGTCTGCCCACTTCCCACAATCTTTCTTTACGCCGCCTAGAATCTTACAGAGGATTGCACCCGCGGAGGGCAAAAATGGATCTTTCAACAACCTATCTTGGTCTGACACTCAAACACCCCCTTGTACCCTCGTCGTCCCCCCTTTCGCACACGCTCGATGGTATCCGCAGCCTAGAGGATGGGGGCGCATCTGCCATTGTCATGCACTCTCTCTTCGAGGAGCAGATCGAGGGTGAGAGCCATATACTCGACCATTACCTCAATTTTGGAGTTGACAGCAGCGCCGAAGCGCTGAGTTATTTCCCCGACATGCGTCGCTACAACGTTGGCCCCGACGCCTATTTGGAGAAGATTCGCAACGCCAAAGCCGCCGTCGACATTCCGATCATTGCCAGCCTTAATGGCGTTTCCACAGGAGGTTGGGTCGAATACGCTCGCTACATGCAGGAGGCAGGGGCCGACGCCATTGAACTGAACATCTATTATATCTCCACGGATCTACAGACCAGCAGCGCATCTGTCGAAGAGCGATACCTGGATGTCGTCACCGCGGTCAAGTCCCAAGTAACCATTCCCGTGGCCGTAAAGATAGGGCCTTACTTTAGCTCATTCGCCAACATGGCGATGCGTTTAGCTTCAGCCGGTACCGATGGCCTGGTACTTTTCAATCGCTTCTATCAGCCGGACATCGATCTAGAGGAATTGCGTGTGGTGCCGAATCTTTTCCTCAGCAGCCAACATGAACTGCGGCTGCCCCTGCGTTGGCTCGCCATCCTCTATGGCCGCGTGCCGGTGGACTTTGCCATTACCAGCGGTGTCCATACACACGAAGATGTGCTCAAAGGGTTGATGGCAGGGGCCAAAGTGACGATGATGGCCTCCGAATTATTGCGCTATGGCCCCAATCGCATCAACGCAATTCTCGAACAACTTCGCGTCTGGATGCAGGAACGCGAGTACGTGTCGGTGGCGCAAATGCAAGGGAGTATGAGCCAGAAAAATGTGGCCGAACCCGATGCCTTTGAACGCGCCAACTATATGAAAGTGCTGCAATCCTGGCGCGCCGATCCCACGGCTGTCCTGCTGCGACGATAGCTTACGGAACTTCGTTGGTGCATCCTCGCGCACGTTGTTCACGATACGCTAGGGTTAGGTGGAATTGTATATGCGGCATAGCTTCTGCATGAAGGAAGGAAGGCTTATGTCAAACTATCCAAATAAACGCGCTTGGCTTTGGAAAGCAGCCGGGACTGCCCTTACCACTGCCAGTGTAGTCTCTCTCGTCCAATGGTACCGTCGTCCGCTCTCTGCCATATCCACCGGGGAGGGTACATCCCCAAAGTCAACCCTTCTCGCCCAATACCTGCCGGAGGCAGAGTTTGCCGGAGAAGTCTCGGTGGTCATCCATGCACCGGCGGAGACCATATATGCGGCCCTGCATCGCCTAACCATCGCGGATATGCCACTTGCCAAGTGGCTTGGTGAATTCCGCTATCTCCCCGGCAAACTGCTTGGCAAGCAGAAACCTGCCGCCGAGGCACAAGCGCAACCGTTCCTACAATATATTCAGTCAGAAGGCGGCAATATTGTCTTGGCCGAAGAGCAGAACCGTGAGATCGTCTTCGGAGCCATCGCCAAATTCCACAATCTCGCCGACCAGCAGGTGATGCCACTGCGCGATGCCCATGAATTTGTCACCTTTGACCAGCCCGATTATCAGAAGTTGGCAATGAGTATCAAGCTCTCCCCCGTCGACGATGGTTCCGGCTATCGCCTTACGCTGACCCACGGTACACATGCCCTCAGCCCTGCATCTCGCTGGAAATTCGCACTCTACTGGCTAGCCATCAAACCAGGCGGCAACTTGATCAGTTGGCTCATGTTGGATGCAGTCAAATCTCTGGCAGAAAAAGCCACAAGCATTTCTGATGTCGTCGTGCGTAATTGAATTGTCTGAGTCAAACTGGAGGCTCACATGAATGGCGAAACACCCGTGGTAGGAGAACCCGTGGTAGGAGAACCCGTGGTAGGAGAACCCGTCGCGAAAGAAGCTGTGGAAACCGCCCCAGAGACCAAAAACGAACGCACCTGGAGCGAGGAGATCGAGCTTGCCGGAACGCAGTTAGTTGATCAGGTCAAGGAGTGGATCGCCGAAGGCAATGTCCGCCGGTTAATCCTACGCACACCAGACAACCGCCTGGTGCTTGAGATCCCGCTCGTCACAGGCGCAGTCGTAGGAGGCGTGCTGACATTCTTCGCACCGCTGTTGGCCGTGGTTGGTGCCATTGCATCGGTCATTGCCAAAGTGAAGGTTGAAGTTGTGAGGATCGAGGAACCAGACTCCAAAGCATAATTGGCAGCGCTGAATGGCTGAGTGGCATACTGGACAGTCTAGCCATCCAGTATGCCACTCCTCAAGTGACTTAGCTTTGAGGGGGGCAATCATGCCAAAGCTCAGAAATGCAATCCTGTTTGGATCTGTCATGCTGCTCAGTTTGGTGGCGATTTATGCATCACTGCTGCGCCCCTGGCACATGCAGTGGGGCGCAACCGACGCCGAAGTGAGCATGCCGCTGCCCGGAGACCCCTATATTCCTGAAAAGGCCGTCGTGTCCACGCGCGCCATCACCATTCAGGCACCGCGTGCAGTCGTTTGGGCTTGGCTTGTACAACTTGGACAGGGCCGCGGCGGCTTTTACAGCTACGAGTGGCTTGAAAATCTCTTTGCCGCCGACATGCACAATGCCGACAGCATCGTGCCGGAGTTACAACAGATCAAGGTGGGCGACCACGTCTCGTTCCAGCGCAATGGCCCTTTTGCCGTAGTCGCGCTCGTCGACCCCGAACGCGCTTTGGTCTTGGAAGGCGGATGGACATGCGTGCTTGAGCCGGTAAACGATAGCACAACACGCCTTATCGTTCGCTATGCCTCTTTCGAGGTAAATGGCTTTCTCAGTGAATTGTTCTACTACCCAATCTTCGAACCCGCGCACTTTGTCATGGAAAATGGCATGATGCTCGGCATCAAGGCACGCGCCGAAGCTGGGCAGCAGGTGGAAAGTGCAGGCGTAACAAAGTTACAGGAGGATCGGTAATCCAAATGAACCACGCACAACCACTCCTAAGACCCACCTGGCATCGGGTGCTCCAGACGGGCGCACAAACCGCCATCGGCCTAACATTCGCCTATGCGCTTGCATTTGCCCTCTATGCCATCGTTCGCGCCTTACCGGCAATCTGGATCACGACACCCGCTGAGAATCACTTGTTCGGCACCCTTGTCGCCAATATCGCCAGCATAACGCTCGCATCTCTGGCAAGCGCACTGCTGCTTGCTCCATTCACGATGCTCCTGGGCATGGCGACTGCCGCGCTTATCGAGTGGCTCTTCATCCTCTTCAATCGCCAGTTCGACAGCCGCCGCGCCCTATTCATTGGCTTGGGAGCCGCAGCCGGATTCGTATTTCTCCTGCAACTTGCTGTGCAGCTAACCATAGGTCAGCCGTTATACAACCTGAGTGTAGAGACCTACATATTCTGGTTGGGTTTACCCGGATTGATTCACATCGGCGCAGGTGTGGTGGGTGCATGGTTCCTCAACCGGGCAACTGTTTCTAAGGAGGTGTCTTAGCCTAACAATTCCGGTCATCCATTACACATAATAATTCCCTTGACTTGACAGGAGTAGAAAAATGGCAGCCCGACAACAAACAGCAGAACAGGCCAGGTTGCACCGGGAACGGGAAGTTGCAATGGAGGAGCTAGGTCGTCTGTGGGAAATGCTTCAAGTTGAGATCGACCTGGAACCGGATGAAGGCGACGCACAGATCACTGAGCATCGAACGGCTGCCATTTTGGCTGCCATGCTCGAACACAAAGTGCAAGAGATCGATTCTGCCCTGTTTTCAATCGAGATGGGCCAATATGGAGCCTGTGAACGCTGTGGAAAGCCGGTTGAAGCAGAACGTTTGGCGGCAAAACCACACGCCCGCTATTGCATCGCGTGCCAGGAAATCGTGGAAAGGGCCACACACGAGGTAAGCGCCAAGCAGGTGCCGGATGAAGTGTTCCTGAGCATCCAGGCGTAACCACCACTAGTACACTCAGCGCAGCAGCAGATAGAGCGCCTGGGCCAACAATATCTTGGCAATTGTCGCAATTGGAAAAACCAATGCATAGCCGATGTTGGGCACTTCATTCTTGCTCTGCTCCAGCGAGAAGCCTAAGACCGCGGGCTGCGTTTGCAGCGCGGCCAGCATCCCGGTCAGCAGTGGATAGGGAATCTTCAACACCTTGTAGCCAAACCAGAGCGTCAAAAATGCTACGGCAAACGTAATGGTGGCGGCAGCCAGAAAGATCGTAAGCCCGCCGCTTTGGGCAAAGGTATCAAAAAAAATATAGCCGGAGCGCACGCCGATACCCGCCAGCAGCAAGGTCAAGCCCACTTGGCGCAGCGTCAGGTTAGCGCTGTAGGGCAGTGTCCACACCACCGGCCCCGTCCTGCGCACTGCCCCAAGCACCAGCGCGACCAACAATGGCCCGCCCGCGTAACCAAGTTCCAGCGTCACGCCTCCCGGCAGTGGAATCGGAACCAGCCCCAACAGAAGGCCCAGGGTGACGCCCAGACCAAACGACAGCAGATTGATTTCGCTCAGCGCCTTATACGAATCACCAAAAAACTGGCTCAACACGCGCATCTCGTCACGCTTCGCCACCACGCGCACCCTGTCGCCTAGCTCCAAGACTGTGTTGCCATCCGCCAGAAGATCAATATCCCCCTGGCGCACGCGTGTAATCAATGCGCCAGGCTGCTGGTAGGGCAGTTTCAGATCAGCCAACTTTCTCCCTACAATGGCCGGATTCGAGACAAAGATACGCCGTACGTCATACTGGCTGCGGTCAAAGACCAGTTGCTCATCTGCCGGCTCTCCCAGCAAGGCAGTCACCGCATCGACCTCACCCGGCGTGCCCAACACATTGACCCGATCATCCACCTGAAACGTCGTGTCGGCGTCCGCCAAGAATAGCGTGTTCCCCCGTTTCACGCGTGTCACCAGCACAGCCCACGGATGTTGGCTCGCCAGGGTGTGCAGCGGCACATCTATAACCGCGGGCTGAGTAACGCGGATCGTCTGGTTATAGAACTCTTGCTCCACCAAGTGAAAGCTGCGTAGTTTCTCACTCTCCGCTTGATAGTCGATCTTCCACAGCCGCTTGCCGACCAAAACCGCAAAGATCATCCCCAACACGCCCATCGGGTAGGCGATGGAATAGCCGATCACAGGCTCCGCCAACAGCGACTCACTGGCCCCTGCGGCGCGCAACGCATCCAAGACTCCTGCCAATGCAGGCGTGTTCGTCAAACTTCCAGCAAACATCCCTGCAGCAACAGTGCCTTTCAGTTGCAGCAGGAAGGCCGCAGCCACAGTAAGCCCGGCAGCAACCACAAGGACGCCCAGCACAAAGAGATTGTCGCGCAGACCACGCCGGTTGAACGACGCAAAGAAGCCTGGGCCGCTGCCCAGACCGATGGTATAGACAAAGATCACCAATCCAAGCAGAAAGATGATCTCCGGCAGCGAAAGGCGCGGATCCAATGCCCCGGCGGCCAGGCCGACAAAGAGCACCGCGGCCACGCCCAGGCTGCTGCCCTGTATTTTGATGCGCCCAATCGCATAACCTAGCGCCGCAACAATAAAGAGCAGCAACAGGGGATTTTCAATAAGGGCATCAATCATCTAAATGAACTCGTCTCATATCGTTCAACGCTACTCAACGCCAGCAAGCGCCTTATCCTTGTCTACAGTGCCGTCCGGCCCGTCCTGAATGGCACGAACCAAGAGCAATGGACAGGTCGATGTATGTAACACTTTGGAGGCAATGCTCCCAAACACCCAGCGGCTTAGGCCAGTGCGGCCATGTGTGCTCATAACGATCAGGTCAATCTGCTCGGCTTCCACGGTTTGTTCGATGATCTCGCTTGGTCGCCCCCAAGCAATGCGCATGGCAACCTGAATTCCTTCGGCGCGCAGTCCCTCGGCGACTGACTCAAGATAGGTTTGTACATCTACCTGCCAATCTTCAACCATCGCGTTCAGTTCCTCTCGACTGTCGAGCAGGAGGCGCATGGAGTCCTCAATCGGCTTCTCCAGCACATGCAGCAGTAGAATTTCAGCGCCCCTATTTTTTGCCGCTTCACGCGCCTTTGGCAAGGCCAGTTCGGCCAGTTCGGAACCGTCGAGCGGTACCAACAGCCGCAGCGGCTCTCGCTCAAGCATTGTCGTTGATTCACGCACCAGGAAGATTGGCATCGTTGCACCCTGCACAACGCGTTCAGCCACGCTCCCCATTGCCCAACGCGCCATCCCCGAACGACCATGCGTACTCATGGCAATCAGGCTGATGTCGAATGCCTTCGCCACTTCCAGGATGATTTCTGCCGCGTCGCCACCCGCAACTTGTATAGAAACAGCGTACCCGGCGTCCCTTAGCTTTGCAGCCTCACCTTCCAGATATTCTAGCGTTGCCCTGCGCAGCGACTCGACCAACTCCGGCGGGTTGTAATCCACCTCGCCGAAGTAATAACGCCAGGGTTCGATCACGCTGAGCAAAAATATCTCGGCCCCTGTTTTGTCTGGTGGAACCAGCCACGGAACATAAGTCAGGACATGCTCCGCAAGCTCGGATTGATCCAACGGAATTAAGATTTTTCTTGACATGAATTTTCCTCCTTGTGGTCATGATCGTAGGCAAGAGCAAAGCCGCCTGCTCTCCCTACTATGACACAACCGCCCGGATATTTCCCTGTCCTTTGGGCGAGTCATAGCCCTAACCAGCTACCTAGTCCCCCGCATGACAGCAGCCTCGCAATATCAATCAGCTCTACAATATCAGATATAGGCCCAATCCTCTGTATATAGAAACCCACCCGCGCCAAACCTGGACGGGAGATCAGCTTTTTTCCTCCCCACTTGACTAGTAGAAAATCTCATCATACGCGGGGTGTCATAGGAGTGACCACCTCCTATACTGTAAATCAGGGAGTTTCTACCTGCACTAAGCAGGCGAACCCTTCTCAGTGCGTTGTCGATACCGAAGGGCAGCATACTCCTTCAGTTTTATGGATTTTATGGATCAATTTACAGGAGTATTACGATGACCAAGAAAAAGGTGCTAGTACCAGTTGCCGACTCGGAGTTCAGCCTCCACGTGATTCCCCATGTGACACGGCTTCTAGAGCCGGATTGCTATGAGCTCATTTTGCTCCATGTTGCGCCAGTGCCAGGCCCCGTGATGATTGAAGAAAAGGTCCTGGTCTATGCCGATCAAGAAACGGCTTCCCAAGAGGCCGCCCGCAAAGCAGATCTTCAGCCATATGTACGTAGCTTAGAAGAGTTGGGCTACCGTGTAACCCCCATTGTCTCCTTCGGCGATCCAGCGACCGAAATCGAACATTTCGTCGCCGAAAAGGATGTCGATCTGGTGGCAATGACCACGCATGGCCGCACAGGCTGGGCACGCATGCTGCTCGGCAGCGTTGCCGAGCATGTACTGACCCACGTAGATATACCCGTTCTGCTTTATCGCTCCTTCCCAGAGTATTCGGCCAATGGGGCGATTGGCGAATGACAACTTGATTAAATGACAAAGGGAGGAACAGTGATGCTGTTCAAATACCTGGCGAAATACGCGACGGGTCTTTTCTATGTTATCGGGGGGCCGCTGATTCATGGCTATTTGATGACGCAACAGCGCGAACTCTATGCCGCTGTTGATGACACGGCATGGTCGTTCTACCAAACACTCTGGACCCAAATCGTGCTCCCCAATCTGGTGCCATTGGTCATCCTTTTGGTGGCATTTGAGATGGTGGCGGGGCTGCTCATGCTCAGCAGCAACCCAGATCGAGCAAGGCTGGGACAGGCGGCTGGACTGCTCTTTAACCTGCTCTTGGTGCCGTTCTGGTTCTTCTATGCCATTCCCAACTTATTGTTGGTCGCGCTGCATTTCTGGCTGCTGAAAATCGAGCCAATCACATCCCACCAAGAGTTACGCACGTCCTATCGAGGCGGGTGACACAACAGGAGTTGCTATGGCAAACCTCACAGACTCCATTCCATTGACCCTAAACGCACCGTACCGACGTCGAGTCTACCGCCCTTTGCGCTTCCTAGCGTGGGGTGCAGGCTCACTTGTTGTCGCATTGGGACTCTATTTTCTGCTTCTCTGGCCGTGGATCAGCCGTTGGGGCGCAACCACCGGCGAAATTCAACAGACATTGCCCGGTGATGACCTGATACCCGACCCTGCCTTTGTCACCACCAAAGCAATTACGATTCACGCTCAGCCTGAATCAATTTGGCCCTGGCTTGCCCAACTCGGCGTGGACAGAGGTGGCATGTATAGTTATTTATGGGTCGAAAACTGGTTACTGCGCTTGCATGTGCAGAACATCGATGAAATCCGGCCCGAATGGCAAACCCTACAAGCCGGCGACTTCATCCGCTTCACACCGAAAGAATTCGCCCTAAACCCAGGCCCAGGTCTTTATGTCCTGGCGCTAGAGCCAAATCGCTCCCTCGCCGGCTGCTTTGGCATGGAACAGACGCCTCCTGATTGTGGCGCAAGTGCCACATGGCAGTTTGTGCTGCAACCCCAGGAAGACGGGACAACGCGCCTGATCCTACGCAGTCGCAGCGCCGACCCCGGTTCGAACATAGCAGTCACTGGGGCAAAAGTCGCCACTCTCTTTCAGTTCTATATGGAACGCAAGATGCTGCTCGGCATCAAGCAGCGCGCAGAGATGTTTGTTGCACAAAATCCGGTTGCAGTTGCACAGCTTTCGGAAAGGTAACTACTACATTAAGGAGGTACACAGCATGTGGCAGCTAGCATTTCGCATCGGTGTGGGCATCCTCCTGCTCATTCATGGCTTTGCCCATTGGCAAATCACGACAGCTTGGGGCTCTAAGACCTCTGTCTCATCTTGGCTGTTGCCCAGCATGCAGCCGGAAACACTCCAGTCAATGGGTACATTTCTCTGGGTAACAACCCTACTGGCCTTCGTCATCACAGGCATTGTTCTCTTTGCCGGTTGGGAGTGGTGGCGTGCCCTGGCTATCGTCTCGTCCCTGCTCTCCTTGCTGGTGATTGGCATCTTCTGGCAGCCGAACATGATCCTCGGCGCTGCGGTCAACGTTGCCGTTCTGGTCGCGCTGCTGTGGGTGCATTGGCCGTCACCGCAACTGCTTGGCGCATAGTGAACATCAGTCTCACAATCATCTGCATGCAGCCGTCACGAATTGCCAAGTTTGCGGCGGCTGCTACCTACGAGAGCATCGCAACCATGATCCGCGCTTCCGTCCAACGCCAACGTCCTTCTTTCGCTCTACCTCGCACGTTCGCAAACTGGCAGTCACCCCTGTGGAAGATAGTCCTGGTTCTCCTGCTGGCTGTTGTCGGCTACGTTTCCGCACCCGCAGACCTGCTTCCAGGGGACTACACCGTCTCCATCACAGTTGAACATGAAGATACTACCTATTCCATCCCTCATTCATTCCAACTAGGCGCAGAGGGGGATGTTGCCACGCCGCAGACAACACAACTGGGTCGCTATCAAGCAGTGGTTGAAGGAGCAAACGCTGTATCCTATCAACTCGGCCAAAAAATTGTCTATCGCTTGCAGTTACTCGACCCTGCTGGTCAGGTGCTGCCGCTCCCCATACATGCAGTTAGCTCAATCATCCGCGGGCCGGATTACGAGCAAAATGTGCCGGCTTCCGAAGGTGGCGACGGTTGGGTCACATTTTCCATGCGTATGCCCTTCAAAGCCAAAGTCACGACGGCGCTGATGCTCGCCATTGCCGTTCTGTGGATCACCGAACTAGTGCCCCTGGCCGCCACTGCCATCCTCGTACCTGTCGTGGCCGTTCTGGCAGGTGCAAGTGATGCACAAACGGTGTTGCAGCCCTTTGCCAACCCTATTATCGCACTCTTTATGGCAGGTTTTTTGCTGGCGGATGCCATGCGCCGCACGGGTGTGGACCGGCGCGTGGCGCTGCTCATCTTGAACCACGCCAGCCACAATCCGATCTATTTGATGCTCACCCTCATGGCAATGACCTCCTTCCTCTGCTTGTGGATGTCAAACACCGCCAGCGCAACGCTGATGATTCCAATCGCTTTGGCTGTGTTGGGCAAGATACCAGAGGAAAGCATGCCCAAAGGCTATCCTCGCGCCTTGCTTTTGGCAATTGCCTACTCGGCGACAATCGGCGGGGTTGGTTCTGCGCTTGGTACCCCGCCCAATATGCTGGCGATGGCCTTGTTGAACCAATACTCAGGGGGTAATCTCACCTTTGTCAACTGGTTTGCCTATGGTCTGCCCGTTGTGCTGATCATGCTGCCGATTATCTGGATCTACCTGCTGCTCAGTTTTAATGTAGACCCCCGGCGGATGACTTTGCGGATTGATCCCGCAATCTGTGCCGGTGAACTGCGGCAGATGGGGCCGCTGCACAATGAGCAAAAGTTTCTTTTAGGCATCTTTGTCCTGATTATCGGCCTCTGGCTGACAGAATCAGTGCATCACATTCCCCCGGCAATCTCCGCGTTGGCGGGCGTATTCGTACTCTTTTTTGCCAAACTCATCAAGCAGGATGACCTAAACCACATTAATTGGAACGCGCTCTTGACCTTTGGTGGAGGATTGGCGATTGGCACACTGCTGGTCGATACTGGCGTCTCCGACTGGCTGGCGCTTCAGTTGATTGGAATTGGTACGCTGCCGACTTATCTCGTTCTCTTCCTCTTGTCAGGTGTTACCGTTGTAATTGGGGCGTTCATCTCGAACACTGCCTGTGCGGCCATGTTGATTCCCGTGGCAATCCCACTGGCGCAGATGCTGAACCTTGATCCACGCCTGCTGGTCACGATCATCGCCATCTCTTGCTCTGTCGATTTCGCCCTGGTGACGGGCACACCACCCACGATGATTGTCTACTCGACGGGGATGTTCAAGGTGAGCGAAATCTTCCGGCGCGGCGTCGTTGTGGATTTGTTGGGAGCTCTTATCTTAAGCTTTGGAGTTGTCTGGATTTGGCGCTGGTTTGGGATCGTAGTCTTCTAAGGGGTCTCTGCTAGAGCAATGATTTCCAATAAAAGAATGGGTCAACTGAATACTCAGTTGACCCATTCCTATCAACTCAGGCTCTCGAAAGCGCCACGTGCGGAGACGACGGGATTTGAACCCGCGACCTTTGGCTTGACAGGCCAATATGCTAACCGCTACACCACGCCTCCTCAGTACTACGTCTTTCAGGACACATCGCTGTGAGCCACTGTTGAGGCGCTAAGTTGATGGATGAAGAATATCATTTCGCCTCCGGTCTGTCAAATGCACCACCTGGTTTTCACATCACAATCGATCTGGTATAGTGCAGGCAATCATCCATTCGTTACAAGATTTCACCCGTGAAAGCGCAGCTATGCCTGTTGATCTTCTTCACCTCGACGATCATCCTACCCTGATCCTTCATAACGCCCGCATTTACACTCAAGAGCCGGCCCGACCCTGGGCAGAAGCCACCGCCATCCGCGGCCCTATCGTCACCGCGATTGGCAGCAACCAAGCCGTTCGCGCACTGGCAGCGAATCACACACGCCAAATCGACATGGGCGGTCGTCTCATCTTGCCCGGCCTCTGTGACGCGCACATCCACCTGCACGAGTGGGCGATCAATCTCACCCGTCCCCATCTCGCCTCAGCGCGCAGCAGAGCAGAAATGATGGCGCAGCTCGCTGAATACGCGGCCCCGCGACCGACGACAAGTTGGATCGTTTGCCAGGGTTGGAATGAAAGCTGGTGGGGAGAGCAAGACTTTCCCACAGCCAGCGACCTTGATGCTGTGACCCAGCCCGATCAGCCGGCCATCGCCTATCGCAGCGACATGCACATCGCCGTTGCCAATCACGCTGCCCTAGCACGCGCGGGCATCACCAGCGCCACCCCCAATCCCCCTGGTGGACTGATTGACCGGGACGCGTTGGGCCAACCAACCGGCGTCTTGCGTGAACTTGCCATCAACCTTGTCACTGCCCAGATTGCTCCCCTGACACGTGAGGAGTTGCTCACTGCCCTGCGCGCAGCACTCCCCGAACTCCACCGCCTGGGCATCACCGCCGTCCACGATCAGCGCATCAAAGACGCAGACGAAGGCCCGGCTATGCTCGCGGCTTACACACGCTTGCAGCAAGCCCATGGGTTGCGCCTGCGCGTCAACTGCAACATCGCCGCCCATCAACTTCCTGACCTAGCAGTCCTGGGCCTGCGCAGCGGTTTTGGCAACGACTATCTGCGCCTCGGTCATGTCAAGGTCTTTGCAGATGGCAGCCTGGGTAGCCGCACCGCTTGGATGCTCGAACCCTTCGAACCCCAATCACCCACAGGCGCGACAGCCGAAGCGCCCAACTATGGCGTCAATGTGACTCCCCCAGAGCAAATGGCAGCCGAATTCTACCAGGCCCAACAGCTTGGCTTCCCCATTAGTGTCCATGCCATCGGCGACCGCGCCAACCGCGTCGTACTCGATCTGTTTGAGGAGCTTGCCCCCCAACTGCCACCCTTACCTATTCCACATCGCATCGAGCATGTCCAGACCATTGCCCCGGCGGACATTCCACGGCTGGCCCAACTGAACATCACTGCCAGTGTTCAGCCCCTCCATCTCACCGATGACCGTGACCTGGTTGATCGCTATTGGGGCAAACGCGCCCGCAACACCTACGCCTTTCGCTCCCTATTCGATGCGGGCACCCGCCTTGCCTTTGGCAGTGACGCACCCGTCGCCGATGCGAATCCCTTTCTTGGCATCCACGCCGCCCTGGTGCGCCACCGTCCCCTCGACATGCAACCCTCCTGGCAGCCACAGGAGATCCTTACGCTTGACGAAATCATACACGCCTATACGCTGGGTGCTGCTCAGGCCGCCGGATGGGATGCCACGATTGGCTCCCTTTCACCCGGCAAGCGCGCCGACCTGGTTGTCCTCGACCGTGATATCTTCGCGCTGGCCCAAAGCCCAAGCACGATTGACGAAATTGCCGCCACACAGATTATGTCTACTTGTTTTGACGGTGAATTCGTCTACCTGCACCCATCCTTTGCCATTCAGGCAAGCGAAGCCCATTGAAAGGAGACACAATGGACGCTCCATTTGTCATCATCGGCGGCGATGCCGCCGGCATGAGCGCAGCCAGCAAGATCAAGCGCGAGCAGCCCGATACGACCGTCATCGTCTTTGAACGCTCCCCGTACATCAGCTATTCTGCCTGCGGTATGCCCTACTGGATTGGCGGCGTCGTCGAATCTGACCGCGACTTGATCGTGCTAACGCCGCAGGTTGCGCGCAGAAAGCGTGGGATCGATGTCCGTATCCATCACGAAGTTACCGCCATTGACCCCGCGCAACATCTTGTACATGGGGTGAACCACGAGACGGGCCAAGCCTTTTCCCAGCCCTACGCCAAACTCTGCATCGCCACCGGGGCGCGCGCCGTCCTCCCCCCCATCCCCGGTGCGGAATTGCCTGGCGTTTTCACCCTGCGCGCGCTCACCGACGCCCAGAGAATTTATGCCTATTTGCAAGAACACCCCACCTCAACCGCGGTTGTCATCGGGGCTGGATACATCGGCATAGAGATGGTCGAAGCCCTGCACGCCCGCGAGATCGAAGTCCATCTGATTGAAATGCTGCCACAGATTATGCCCAACTTTGACGCCGAGATGGTCACGCCCATTGCCACCCATCTCACTGAACAGGATGTCAAGCTCTACACCGGCACGCGCGTCGAGGCGATTGCCGCGCAGGAGGGGCAACTCGCCGTCCAGACAGACAAGACGGCAGTTATACACGCCGGTATCGTCATCGTCTCTGTCGGCGTGCGCCCCAATGCAGAGCTTGCCGCCGAGGCAGGGCTGCGATTGGGTGAAAGTGGTGCCATCTGGGTAGATCGCCACATGCGTACCAGCGCGGCGGACATCTTTGCCGCGGGCGACTGTGTTGAACATCATCACTTGGTCTTGGAGCGCAATGCTTGGATCCCCCTGGCGACCTCCGCCAACAAGGGCGGACGCATCGCCGGGGAAAGCATGATAGGCGAGGACGCAAGCCTACCGGGGATTCTGGGGACAGCCATCGTCAAGGCCTTTGACTATACGATGGCGAGTACAGGGCTGACCGAACAGGAAGCGCGTGAAAGCGGCCTATTTGGGGTCGATGGGGAGTTTGTCGGCAGTGCCATCATCGAAAATAGCGACAGAGCCCGCTATTGGCCCGGCTCGGAAACCCTAACCGTCAAACTTGTCTTTGATAAGCGCGGCGGGCGCATATTGGGGGGCCAACTCGTCGGCAAGGCCGGGGTGAATAAGCGCATCGACATCATCGCCACCGCCATCACCGCAAAGATGACGCTCAAAGAAGTGGAACTACTTGACCTCTCCTACGCCCCGCCCTATTCCACCACCCACGACCCCATTCAAATCTGCGCCAGCGTCGGCCAGCGTGAGCTGATCCGCCAACCGATTTGACAAAGGGTACAACTATCGCCGCTTATGCCGCAGGCTTCTCTCCGCGGCTCTGCGCGAGCGAGATGTTCTCAAACTTCGCTTGAGAACATCTCGCTCGCAAGCCCCTTGACACGCTTGCCGCCATTGCTCAGAAGCGGTGGCCCATGCCCAAAGACGACTGTCTCAAAATCATCGCCATAACGCTTTGCAAGCTTCCAAATACTGCGCTGGGCATTGGGCAAGTCGGAGGTAAATTTGGATTTGTTGACGTGCAGTTTGCCGTTTCTATTCGACAAGGCATCACCCGCAATCAGCACGCGCTTGCCACGGTGGAGCAAGGAGATATGGCCCGGTGAATGACCAGGAGTATGGACCACCACAAACCCCTCCGGCAGCTCTTGCCCATCCACGACCAGCAGATCCGGCACCACGGCACGCAAATGATAATCGGGCAGCATCGACGCGGCCAGAAGTGGCAGCCGCATATACCAGGAAGAAATCTGTCGCCGCAGCGGGTATTCCAGATATTCCTTCTCGACCGCATGACAGACGACTTCAGCCTGGGTCGCGCGCTTAAGTTGGGCCAGGCCTCCACTGTGATCCGGATCGGCATGGGTCAGAATGATGCGCCGCACAGCATGCAGCGCCATTTTGTTGCGAATCAGTGCATCAATGATGCTGCGCGCATCTTTGGCAAAGCCCGTGTCGATCAGCGTGTAGCCCTGCTCCCACTCCCACAAATAGCAATGGACATCCTGTCCAATTTCATCAATTTCCCACAGCCCTGGGATTACTTGCTTCATAGTTATCTTCTATAAACCATAAGAAGGGCGCGCCAGAAGTAAACGGCGCGCCCCAAAAATCGACGTAAGATTAATGGTTGTCGTTCAGGCGGTAATACGCATCGCCTCTAACGCTGCCCAAATGGCGCAAACGTGCACGCGGGTGCTCAATGGCTACTTCGAGTTCTTTGGCGTTCAAGCCTGTCGCTTCGGTCAGCCGTAACAGCGTTTGGAAAGATTCGTCGTCAAGGCTGCGGATCCGCTCCCTCTGATCCTCGCTCAACTTATAGCCCAACCAAACTGCCTCCGGCTTTTCAAACAGTGCCTCACGACAGCTATTGCAACGCCAAACATGACCGATGATCAAGGCGTAATCTTGCACCCGCTCCGACATTAGTAGGGTTCCCCTGTCACATCCTCGCTCGCAGCGTGCCCGTTCGAGGCTGGAGCCGTAAGTTCTTCCATGATTTTCACGCCCGCGCTCGCCCCAATGCGCGTTGCGCCCGCAGCCACGAACTCCTGAACCGCCTGCGCCGAACGGATTCCGCCCGAAGCCTTAATGCCCAAAGTGGGGCCCACAACGCGGCGCATCAAGGCCACATCTTCAAGGGTCGCGCCACCTCGACTAAAGCCGGTAGAAGTCTTGACGAAATCCACGCCGCCAGCCTGGGCCAGCACACAGGCCGCCACCTTTTCCTCTTCGGTCAGAAGCCCCGTCTCAATAATCGCCTTCACCAGCGCGCCGCTGCGCCGCGCCACAGCAACCACCGACGTCACATCTTGGAAAACGACCTGGTGGTGCCCGCTCTTCAAGCGCCCCACATTGATCACCATGTCAATCTCATGTGCCCCCGCCTGGATCGCACGCTCCGCCTCAAAAGCTTTCACTTCCGGCAGCGTAGCGCCCAACGGAAAGCCCACGACACTGGCGACCTTCACCAGCGAATCCACCAGCAAGGAGCGGCAAAGTGACACCCATGTAGGATTGACACAGACGCTGGCAAAGCGATATTGCTTGGCTTCTCGACACAGTTGCTCAATCTGTGCCTCGGTTGCATCCGGGCTCAAAAGCGTGTGGTCAATCAGCCGGGCAACTTCGGACGCGCTCATCTTCACGCGCGCAGGTTGCGGTGCCTTCTCCGCACCAGAATCTCCCTGCGCCCGCACAAGCGCCGTACTGACAAGTTGGCTTAAGTCCTGCTCTGA
The DNA here is from genome assembly GCA_020846635.1 of Caldilineaceae bacterium. Lineage (GTDB taxonomy): Bacteria > Chloroflexota > Anaerolineae > Caldilineales > Caldilineaceae > QEUY01. The sequence continues at coordinate 418,095 of JADLDO010000023.1, read as the reverse complement.
AAAATTACTCAAGCTTGCATCTTCCTTTTCTACTGAACAAATGCTTCACTGGTTGTTAACCACCGGAAGCGTCCCTCTCTTCTATGCAGCCGGATCAGCCGGTTACATATCGTTAGGTTCCTCCGGCAAATGCTGCATCAGGTTCAAGGTCATAATGGGGAATGATGCCAAACTTATCGAACGGCCATACGCGAACCCATGCCTTACCCACGATCAAATCTTCCGACAACTGGCCGAAGGAGCGGCTATCCTGCGACTGCGGACGGTTGTCGCCCATCACAAATAAATGGTCTGGTTCGATTACAACGGGGCCATAGGTGCTTGATCGTGGAATTTCATGAATGGGATACTCCTCCACCAGCGGCTTGCCGTTGATGAAAACAGTGCCATCGTGAATATCCAGATTGTCACCCGGCAGACCAATCACCCGTTTAATATAATCCTCGTCAACATTGTTGGGGTTATGAAAGACAAGCACATCTCCACGCTCCGGTGAGCCTAAACGGTAGGCCAATTTATTGACGAGGATAAACTGGCCCTCATAGAAATTGGGCTCCATAGAGTGGCTTTCGATCCGGTAATTTTGCACGACCTGACGAATGAGCAGAAAGATCACCAACGAGAGCACAATCGTCTCAACCAATTCGCGCAACATCATCCAGGTCATCGATGGCTGTGGCTCCGCCTCTGTCAAGGTTGGCGTACCAACTTCTAATGAAGGTTCGCCTGTTGGCCCCTCAACGTTTGCCTCCGGCGTCAACGCATATACATCAGGTACTTGCTCTGTGCGGTTTGTCATAAGTGTCCGACAATCATTCCTCATCTCACTCACATCGGTACAGCCATCACCCCGAAGGCAATGCACAGCAATTATAGCACCGCCACTCAGCGCATACAAGAAATTTGGGATAACCAGCCTTTCGCCAGTTATCCCAAATGAAATCCCCAATATCCCAACTGGCATGATCCAACTGCACCGGCTACAGGCAGCGCAGGGCTACGTCCCGCCATCCACGCCACCTTTGGCCGCTGGCGATTTCCAAAGGTTCATCCTATTTCCCAAATATCCCAATTGGGAAATATCCTTTTGGACAAAGCTCTCGCTCGAAAACAGCCAATCATTCGCTTCGCGAACTGCCTCCACGACCCTATCCGTGAGTCTACTCCCATCATGTCGCTCGCTGATCGAGCGCTACCTAATGAAGATCGATCAGCAAACATTATTTCAAAATATAGCGTGTGCCGCGCTTGTCACCAATTTTGAGAACAATTCCCTTTGTCACCAAATCAGCCAAATCCAAACGTAATGTCTCTGGCCCGACATGAGGGCATAGCTCTCGATAATCACGGTTCGTAATCGAACTATTGCGCTCTAGGAATTCGATAGCCTTAATTTGCCGCTCGTTCATATTCTGCTCCCACGCCTGGACAACTCGACTAGAGTCGCGCGTGTTATACAGAATGACGGTAAAGCGATGGCTCTTGGCCTCAAACTTTGGCGGCTTATGCCCCGCATTGACCATATCTTCGATCATGCGATCAATGCCAAGCCCCAATTCCTCGATAAACCCCCACTGGTAAAGCCCATTGACCAGCCGCGGGTTGCGGCTGTAATGTTCTTCAATGATGTTATCCAGCGTGATATGAGCAGGCAATCCGCCGGGGCTGGTAATCTCCAGCCGGTCCGTATACATGCGAATCTCAATGCTGCGCCCGGTCAACCGGTAGTCACGATGGGCCACTGCATTGACCAAAGCCTCGCGCACCGATGCGCTGGGATACTCCGTCTCTTCTTGCCGGTGCAATCCACGCACAACCGCGCGCTTGTCCATCTCCTCCCAAATGACACGCCAAGCGCGGTCAATGATCTTGGGCAAAGGGCCGCTAAACTCCTCGCGGCGACCATAGCCGAAACTGCCTTCTGGCCCGCGTGGTTGCACATCCGCAAAGCGCACAAAGATAGCGCGAGAATGGGGCAAGAACAACTGTGGTTCTTTGCCAAAGAGCAGCAGGCCACTCACGGTAGGCGTACGTTCGTCCGTCAGCGCGCCAATCTGCTGCAGCAGCTTGTCTTTGGGCAGCACCCCACTGCGCGGGGTGCGCCGCTGGCGGCGTTCCAGGTAATGATCAATTACATCCTCATCCAGATCATCGCGCTTGGCCCCAGGGACCTCCTGCACTTCAAAATCGCCCACAGGCCGGTTCGCCAGCAGCAGATCAATATCAGCGCCTTCAGCGGGCCGGTTCTCCATGCCCTTACGCACGACCACTCGACCATCCCAAAGGCTGTGCATCTCCGGGCTGCGCCCCACGCGCAGGACGACAATCGTGCCGCCTGCCACTTGCTGTTGGCTCCAATCTGTCCGTACGGGAGGACGGCAGAGACGCAGCGCCGCTTGCAGCGCATCAGCAGCATCTTCTTCCACAAAAATATCGCCAAGCCGCCCGTCTTCACCCACCCCCAGGACAACCGTCCCACCATCGGTGTTGGCAAAGGCCGTTAAGGTCTCGGCAATTTTCTCCGGGTCAGCCAATGGCACAAATGCCAACTGCTGCCCCGGGCTCTGTGTCAATACTGCTTGCACATCGACCATTGGCCCACTAACGCCTCCGGGCGCTATTCTTCGTCCTCACCCGCTACTGCCAGCGCAGTTTCGCTGTCGCTATCATCAAAATCGTCACTGTCGGGATCGTAATCGTCTAGCTCGGCGTCACCATCTAAATCGCCATCCAGAACATCACCGTCCAGCATCTCACCATTCGACGCCATCAACTCTGCAACCGGGCCGCCTTCATCATCTTGGCTGCCGCCATCGACCCCGCGGGTCAAATCTTCGTGCGTCAAGATCGCAAGGGCAGCTACCGAGTCACCTTCTTGCAGATTGACCACACGCACCCCGCGCGTACTGCGCCCCATGCGGCTAATTCCCGCAACGCCTGTTCGCAGCACAATACCATTAGCGGTCATGACCGTGATCTGGTCTTTCGGCTCAACCACTCGTGCCGCCACAATCTTCCCGATCTCATCCAAGCGCCGGTGGTCGGTTGCCCAGTTCCCCTGGGTATAGCGCCCCTTCTCGTTGAACTCATCCAACGGCGTACGCTTGCCCCAACCCCGTTCATGCAGCACCAACAGGTCGCCACCTTCGCGCACAACATCCAGGCTGACGATCTCGTCGTCGCCCAGCAGCCGCATTGCCATCACGCCCGCGGCCGTCCGCCCCATCGGGCGCACATTCTGCTCATGGAAGCGCAACGCCTTGCCATTGCGCGTCACGATGATGAACTCTTGATCGCCGTTCGTCATCCGCGCCCAGTCCAATGAATCGTTATCGTCCAGATTCATTGCAATCAGCCCTGTCGAGCGCACATTACTAAAGACGTTCAACTCCATGCGTTTGATACGTCCCTTGCGCGTGATCAGTGTCACATACTCAGCGTCCTCAAAGTCGGGCACAACCAACATGGTCGTCACCCGCTCGTCTGCTTGCAAGTTGAGGAAGTTCGCCATATGCGCCCCGCGCGCGGTTCTGCCCGCTTCGGGGAGTTCGTATACCTTGCTGCTATAGACGCGGCCCTTATCGGTAAAAAAGAGAATATGATCCAACGTACGCGCAAAGAGCAGATTCGTCACCTCATCCTCTTGGCGTGTGGTCATCCCCTTGATGCCACGCCCGCCGCGATGTTGTTCCTTAAACGTGTCTGCGGGCATACGCTTGATATAGGCACCGGCGCTATAGCTAATCAGCACATTGCCCTGTGAGATCAGGTCTTCTTCCGTGAAATCACCATTGGCATCTGCGGCAATCGACGTGCGACGCTCATCGCCAAACTTCTCCTTGAGCCAAAGCGCATCCTCGCGCACCAACGCGCGAATCTTCGCCGGGTGGGCAATTAGATCCACCAAGTACTCGATACGCGCCATGATCTCCAGGTACTCATCTTCAATCCGCTGTCGTTCCAGCGCAGCCAAACGGCGCAATTGCATATCGAGGATCGCTTGCGCCTGAACTTCGCTCAAGCCAAAGCGGGCAACCAATGCACTACGGGCAGCTTCGGCGCTGTCACTGCTCCGAATCGTCTGGATCACTTCATCCAGGAATTGCAGCGCAATCCGCAAGCCTTCCAAGATATGCGCTCGTTCGCGCGCCTTGCCCAACTGGTACTGCGAGCGCCGCGTGATCACCTCGACACGATGCTCCACATAGACAACCAGCGCCCGGCGCAGACCCAGTGTCACCGGCTCATTGTGGACGAGTGCCAGCGCATTGACGCCAAATGTCGTCTGCAACTGCGTATGCTTAAAGAGACGGTTGCGTACCTTCTTGGGTGCCGCCCCCCGTTTGAGTTCAATCACAATCCGCATCCCGGCGCGGTCGCTCTCATCGCGCAGGTCGCTAAGCTGATCCAACACGCCGGTACGCACCAATTCAGCCATGCGTTCAATCAACGACGACTTATTGACCTGGTAGGGTATCTCCGTTACGACAATGCGGAAACGGCCATTATTCATCTCTTCAATCGTCGTCTTTGCCCGCAAGAGGATACGACCACGCCCAGTACCCAGGGCTTGCTTGATCCCCTCGGTCCCCAAAATAACCCCACCCGTTGGAAAGTCCGGCCCTTTGACAAAGACCATCAACTCCTCCAGACCAATTTCGTCATGTCGCTCCCAATGGTCGATGAGATAAGCAATCGCATCGACAACCTCGGAGAGATTGTGGGGCGGGATATTGGTTGCCATACCCACAGCAATACCGCTGGTGCCGTTCAGGAGCAAATTGGGCAGCATGGCAGGCAGCACTTGAGGCTCCTGCAAGCTGTCATCAAAGTTGGCGCGCCAATCGACCGTGTCCATGTCGATGTCGCGCAGCATCGTCTCGGCAATGGCAGCCAGTCTCGCCTCAGTGTAACGCATGGCAGCCGGGCTGTCACCGTCCACAGAGCCAAAGTTACCTTGCCCATCCACCAGCAGATAACGCAGGCTAAAATCTTGCGCCATGCGCGCCATCGCATCATAGACGGAAGCATCGCCGTGAGGGTGATATTTACCCAACACTTCACCGACAATACGGGCGCTCTTCTTATAAGGAGAGTTGGGCTGTATCCCCATGTCATGCATGGCATAGAGAATACGCCGGTGTACCGGCTTCATCCCGTCACGCGCATCCGGCAAAGCACGCGCCACGATTACGCTCATGGCATAATCGAGATAACTCGCGCGCATCTCGTCTTCGACCGTTATGCTACGCACATGACCAGTGTTATAGCCATTCCCGTTTACCGGCAGAGGAATTCCCTCACTGCCATTCTCATAACCAGGCAGATTCTCCGGCAGATCGTCGTTACCATTTTGCGGCTCAAAATTTTCATCCATACCCGTACCTCAATACCTGGCTTCTACACCTGGTTCCTCATAAACTGTTGCACAAACTAAGTGTTCATTATACCCTACTTTCGTCGCTTTTCCCAACCGTCGATGGAACAAATGTACAAGCCTTGTCGCGGCCTCGTCAGCCCAACAAAAAGGGAAGCAGAGGATTGGTTTCCCGCATCAAAAAACCCTCCCGGAAGCGGCCCAGAGGGCTCCCCAGCTTCCGGGAGGGTAGTAAACATCTAAAGGGTGATAGACCTATTAGGAACAGGTAACAACCCGCTCTTCGCCAACCTCGCCCGCATCATCCACAGCTTGCGAGGCCCTTGCCCGCCGCTGAATGGCAAGGGCACGCTCTTTCCATTCAGCCGGGACTGCCGCGCGCCACTCGGTCGCGGCAGCACAGACAAAATCATAAAAGAGACTGCTGCTGTACTGGTCAGTCCTCGCCAGCTCCTCTGGATGCCACTGCACCCCCACCACGAAAGGCAGTTCCGGCACTTCAACCCCTTCCACCAACCCATCTTCGGTCAAAGCCACAGCCCTCAACCCATCGCCGAGACGCTCGATGCCCTGATGGTGCATAGAGTTAACTTCGTGAACCGCGCCTAAGGCATGGGCCAGGCGGCTGTCCGGCTCAATCTGGATGCTGTGGGAAATGCGGAACCGTTCGTAGTTGGGTGGGAAGTAATCATGTTTGGCAAAATCGGGGCGTTCACTGTGCAAATCCTGATAGAGCGTGCCACCACAAGCCACGTTAATCACCTGTGCCCCACGACAGACCCCCAACACAGGCATCCCTTCTGCCAATGCCCATTCGGTCAAAAGCAATTCCGTACGATCACGCTCCTTGTCCGTCGCGCCCAACTGCGCGTGACGTTCCGCGCCATAGGTGCTGGGGTCCATATCCTCACCCCCCGGCAACAAAAGCCCATCCAGCCGTTCAAAGATGCCATGCAAGGTAGCTTTGCTCATTTGCAGCGGAATCAGCACAGGAAGCGCGCCGAGATTTTCTATCGTCCGCACATAAGTTTGGTTCATAATATATAAGGGAAGCCCGAAAAATCGTTGCGATTTCTCACGCCCGGTTGGCACGCCGATTAAGGGACGGCTGCTCACTGTCGGGATACTGCTTTCCCCAAGCATTGACTGGTCACGCAAATTGCGGTGATACATCGATTTCGTCCAGTTCTGACTGACTCATCCGTGGCGGGCCATTCACGATGAATGCCGCACTCACACAGGTTCCCCTGGTACCACGTTGTGCGCTATTATAGAGATGCTGGCTAGCTGTGGCAAACTTGCACAACTGTCACAACGCGGCCTAGTAGAACGGAAACAGAGATTGTATGTCGGCGTGGATTTCCACTCTTACGTTAGCGCTAACCTATATCGCCATCGGGCTGATCGCCGTTCGCTTCCTCCCGGCGATTGTAGGCAACGTGGTTGTCTCCGCGGCGGATGCACGCACGTCGGCAGGGCTCAACGAACGTCGCCGCACGACGCTGCTTGGACTCGCGGGCCATTTGACGCGTGTTCTGATTTCCGTCATTTGTACCGTCCTCATTTTAGCACTGTTCGTCAATACCGCGGGGCTACTGACTTTTCTCGGTCTTTTCAGCGCTGCGTTTGGGCTGAGCGCGGGCCGGTTGGTCAACGATTATGTCAGCGGAGTCGTTTTTCTCTTTGAGGATCTCTTTAGCGTGGGTGAAAAGGTCGAGGTTTATAACATCGAAGGCACAGTGATCGACGTTAACTTGCGTACAACAGTATTACGCGCCCCGTCCGGCGAAGTCTACATCATTCCCAATGGCGAAGTGCGCGTCGTGCGCAACTTTGGTCGTGGTGAATTTAGTCTCGCGACTGTCCGGGTTTCCATCCGCAACACGCAACTGGAGCGGGCAATGGCCCTGCTCGAAGAGTTGGCTCCTGCTCTACTCAACCAGATTCCCGAACTGAGCGAAACCCCCACCGTTCTGAGTGAGGATGGCACGTTGAGCGACCGTGTCACGCTTACCATCTTTGCCAAAGCGCATTTTTCCCAGGGTGTGAAGGCTCGCCGCAAACTGCTACGCATTGTACAGGAAGCGCTCACCCAAGCAGAGATCGATATCAACGCTCCCAAATAGGATTCCGCACAGGCCACAACTATCCGATTTATGTCATACTCCATTTTTCCCGCATCTGCGACAAATCCATCGTTAGGGGCGAAAGCCACAGCAGACGGTCATACACTCCTCACGTCAACGATTCCCTTTCGCCTGGGCGGCATCCTGCTTGTCAGCGGCTTTCTCATTGTCTACGTGCTGACCCTCGACACCGGTCTCCAACCCTATGAACTGCATGGCGGCGACCTCATCACCCACCAGTATGCCCAGGTTCAGGCCCGCCCCGGCAACGCCCCCGGCTATCCGCTTTACACAATGGGCGGCTGGCTTTGGTTTCATGGCTGGCGCATGCTGCAAGCCTTTCTGGGGCAATCCCACCCCAATCCCATGCCAATCCTCAGCAGCTACAGCACCCTTTGGGCGCTGCTTGCCCTGGGGCTGCTCTATGCCATTCTGGGCCAATTCATCGCCATCAGTCGCCGCCCCTGGTTCGACACGATCTTTTGCCTGCTCCTTACAACATTCTTTGGCGTCACCTATTTTTTCTGGTATTACGCCACGACCACCGAGCAATACAGCAGTGCCGTTGCCCAAACCCTCGCCATTCTCTATCTCTATTTACGCTGGGATCAAGAACCGGCACGCCGCTCTCGCCTGTATTGGCTGGCCTTCCTCTGTGGCATATCCCTTGCCCATATGTTGACAGTCGCCTTTATCGTGCCGCCGCTCGTCGCCGTGGTGCTCCAGCGCGATCCATCACTGCTGCGCAGCCCGCGCGCCATCCTTGCAGCCGTGATCGCGGCGCTTCTTCCCCTCCTCAGCTATCTCTACGTCTACCTGCGCGGCGCGCTCAATCCCCAATGGTGGGGGAGCGGCTATTGGGCATCACCCCAGCAATGGTTTTGGGATTTTGTCAGCACTGCCCAGGGGCGCGATGAACTCTCCTGGGCCTTTGAGCCAGGACGCCCCTTCCTGGGCAATGGATTTCCCGAGACTATCTGGCGCGAACTTTCCCTGCCCCTGCTGCTCCTGGGTCTTGTGGGGATCGCACGCCTGCCGCGCCGTCATACGCTGCTGCTCTACGGAACCCTTCTGATCTACGCTATCTTTTGCTGGGCCTACCGTTTTGGCAATTGGTTCCAGGTGATCATCCCGGCCTATCCCATATTTCTGCTGGGGATTGTACCGCTGTATGGCTGGTGGCAAGAACACACCCGCATCTCATCCCGCTTCGGGCGTCTCCTCGTTCTGGCGGCCCTACTCCTCACGATTACCTGGCGCATCAATGAATCTCTCCCCAACGTTGACAGCCGCCATCGTGCCGAGGATACCGCGCTAGACCAAGCGGCCCTACTGCTCGACCAACCACTGCCACCCGACGCCCGCCTCTTTGCCGCGGTGGATGACGCACTCGCGCTCAACTATCTCACCGAAATTTGGGGCATCCGGCCCGACATCAAAACGGTCAACCGCCGCGACGCCGAGGCCGATCTCTCGGAAGGGAAATATGTCTATGCCACGGTCGATGCGACTCCTGCCTTGCTGGACGAACTCACCGGCACGCCTCGACTTGACAGCTTCAGCGCCGATTGGATCGAACTTTCGCCCAGCGTCAACCAGGCCCATCCAATCCCTGTCACAGCACCAATCCTCCATGCCATATCGGATGATCTACAACTAGCGTCAGTCAGCGCCCGTCCAGCCCCAACGGGCGAGCCGCTGTCGCCACCCACAGAGCCGGGACTCGACGTTCGCCTCACATGGCATCTGCCCACCGGCATATGGCCGCACAATCTCGCCATCAGCCTGCGCCCCACCAGCCACGGACAGCCGCTGCTCGACCCTGCGAGCGGGCAGCCCATCCAACAGGATCGCCCGCGCCCCGTCCACGGGCTCTGGGCCGATACCCCGATCCCTCGCTCCGAGGAAAACCCTATCATCGTCCACGATGCCTACCGTCTACCGCTGCCCACTGCCGCCGATGGCCTCCTGCTCATTCTCTACGCCCAAAGCGCGGATGGCTTCACCAACATCGCTGAAATCCCCCTCTCTATCAGCGACATCCTTGAACCTAATACCTGGCCCACTATGCGAGATTGAACCAATCCCACAACAAAAAACGGCTGCCCCAAAAAGGACAGCCGTCATCAAAACCATGCAATTTTCAACAAGCCGGTGACCTCTGCACTACCAAATAGCCCCCGCTCGTCGCATCCCTACGACCTATTCAAAGTCGTTTTCGCGTGCTTCTTCAATGTCGCCCTTATCCACAGGCGTCGCTGCACGCGCTTCGGCCTCTGCCCAGCCTTCGCCCTCACGCACCACGGCAACCTTGAACTTGGCCGCGACCTCTGGTACCAGGCGCAGCTCGATATCATAGATACCCAGGTCACGGATGGGGTGCTCCAACTGGATGCGACGGCGATCCACCTCGAAGCCCACAGCCTTGCCCAGTTCCTCGGCAATGTCCGCCGACGTCACTGAACCATAGAGGCGGTTGTTCTCGCCAGTACGTGCCGCAAAGAGCAACTTATGCTGCGAAATGACCGCGGCTTGTGCCTCGGCGTTCGCCCGCTCGGCAGCGCGGCGGCGAATCCCTGCTTGCCGGATCTCATCTGCCTGCTTCAATGCACCTTTTGTCGCCAAAATCGCATAGCCGCGCGGCATCAAATAGTTGCGCGCATAGCCACCAGCAACACTCTGGATTTCACCGGCCAACCCGACGTTAGCCACATCTTGGGTAAGGAGTACTTTCATTCGGCCCATGTCTATACCCTGCTTTCTCATCACCATACCGGCTTCACGCACGATATGCCTATTGATCTAAACTCAATTTCTTTTCGTACCAAATCAATGGAACATGCCACGCTATAAATTTCAAATAAACTGGGGTGCCCGCCGTGTAGACCACGCGCCAAGTTATCCCCACCAGGCCACAAGTGCCCTAAAGCGCATAAACAGCGCACAACTTTCAAATAATAAACGTAAGGGGCACATTCTGCAAATTTTGCAGAGCCAGAGCAACGATAGAGCCTCAACCATAGACCAAACCCATAACCCCGCAAGCGAACAGGGCGTATGTAACAAAGCCAGTGTCGGAGCTGCTCAAGCAAAATGCATACACGCACAACTACATAGCGGAAATTCAGCAAGATGTAGTAAACTTAGGCGCGAGGTATGCGATACCATCAATTTCTCCCGTACATGCAGAGACAATGATTTGGAGACGAGCCACCTTAGCCGCCTATGGATACAACCAGTGGAGACTCACCCGTGGTGCTTGTAGTCGATGACGAAGAGGCGATCCGTGAAGCTGTGCGAGACATTCTTGAACTCGTCGAAATCCCCGCGATTCTTGCCGCAAATGGCCGCGAGGCCATCGAACTCTTCAAGCAAAACCAGGGCCGGATCAGGGCGATCCTACTCGATCTCCGCATGCCGGTTATGAGTGGGACAGAGACTTACGAAAAGCTGCGTGAACTCGATCCCAATGTCAGGATTATTTTATCCAGTGGCTATGATGAAAAGGTCGCCACGCTTAACTTTGATGCCGATGGCGCGCTCATGTTTCTACGCAAGCCCTATGCGCTTGACGCGCTGCTGGCCTGCGTCCAAGATGCGCTGACATAAACCCACATGTTCGCCCTCGCCAAATCACCCACCCCCCCAGCGTTATGACTCACCTGCGGCAGCTATCACCACCTTGGATTGTGCTATCCCTGTTTGTGTTGGCAACCCTCGGCTGCGCTGCGGGCGATGTTTTTGCGCGTCCAACGGCGACACCACCGCCAACCCGCGTCTCTGCCCCGACCTTCACACCGACGCCAGACTTCATCCAGGGGCTTGTCGTCGTGACACCACCCCACCAGGGTACACCAGGAGTCATCGTCATCCCGCCTGGTGTTGACCCTCGTTCGGTGATCCCGATACCGGAAACGCCGACATTGACCGTCACACCGACGCCCACTCCAGAGCCGACAAGCATGCCAGGGGGCGGCACGCCGACCATTGTTGTCGAGGTGCCGGTCGAAGTAGATTTCACGCCTACGGCCATCGCGGTCCTCATCCCGCCGCCTACGCCCACAACCTTTGACTCGCCCCTGCTGGTTCCTACGAATACGCCGGTCCCGCTGCCCACCGTCACACCAACGGTCGCGCTGCCCACTTCGACGCCCACGGTGACGCCGACACCCTATGTCGTCGTTGCCAACGGCTTAGTCAGCTTGCGCTCCGGCCCCGGCCCAGATTACCCTTTGGTTGCCCAGTTGGGGCCAGACATTCCCGTGGCAATCACAGGCCAAAACCCCGAAGGAACCTGGTACGAAATCTGTTGTGTCAACGGCGGTTCCGTTTGGGTGGCGCAAGCCCATGTGCAAGCGGTGAACGATACATCCGAGGTGCTTCTGGTCTTGACAGGCCCCGCGCCCACCGCTACAGCCACCGGCACAGCAACAGCCACGCCCACCATTACACCGACACCGACAGCCACACCCTATGGCTTCCAGGTGGTGGAAGGGCCGCTTTACTTCCCTTCGGGGAATGAGATGCTGACCATTTGGGCAAAGATCTCCGCTGGGGGTGGAACCGTACCCCTACCCGGTTACTTTATAAAAGTCAAATGGCGCAACAGCGCCGATGGTTCTAGTTTTGAGGATCGTCCCAATACGCGCGGGGAAGCGCCCAGCGCCGATACGTTCGAATACAATGTGCCGCCGGGGCCGGGCAGTGGCAACCGCGTCCAATTCAATTACAAGTTCGAGTTTTTGCCACCAGACCCGAAGGCATCAGACCCCAAATCAACCCAAACGCGCGCATCGCTCATGAATGGCTATTGGCAGATCTATGTAGTCGATGGCGCGGGCACGCAACTTTCTGATGCCATTGAGTTCAGTACATTAACCGGAAATATCAACCGTGAAGTCTATGTAGCGTGGTCACTAACCCCGTGAAGCAGCCTCAAGAACGCGCACCGATCCAGCATTTGAATATATCACCCACCCATGCAGACGAAGCGTATGCTGCCGCTAATACGCTTCGTCGCCGCCTGATTCCGGTCGCGGTCTTTGTCCTGCTCATGTTAGGCTGTTCCGCCGCCGATCTTGTGCAGCGCGAACGTGAACAAGCGATCCCGTCGCCAACCGCAACCGTGATCGTGCTGTTGCCAACCTTTACCCCGACCACGCCCCCAGAGCTGCCGACCGTGATTATCGTTACGCCGCCCAGCGGTGACCAGCCTGGCGTGATCATCGTACCGCCAGGGATGGACCCTAGTTCTGTGCTGCCGCAGTTGCCCACAGCCCCACCGACGCCAATTCCCACGGAAACACTGACTCCCGAACCCACGGTCACAGCCTTTGTCGTCGTGCCGCCAGGGAGTGGGCCAGTTTCCTTGTTGCCCACACCGGAATTTACCGTCCAGATTCCGGTTGAGATAACACCGGGACCCACCGAAACACCCACCCTGATCCCGCTCATTCCAACCGATACACCAACGCTTACGACCACGCCGACCCCTTTTGTATTGGTACAGAGTGGCCTCGTCGCCCTACGCACAGGGCCAGGGCTAGAATATCCACTGTTGGCACAGCTAGGGCCAGACATTCCCGTCGCGGTCATCGGCAGAACCGAAGACTTCACATGGCTGGAAATCTGCTGTGTCAGTGGGCAAACCGTATGGGTCGTTGCCACCCATGTCCAGGTCAAAAATGATGTCACCAGCGTCCCTGTGAGCGTTGCACCCGCAGCCCCCGCGCCGACCGCTACTCCGCTGCCGACGGAAACCTTCACGCCAACGCCAACCCCGACACCGACCCTAGCGCCCTTTGAGCGCGCCATCGGCCCTCAGTTTTTCCCTACAAGCAATGAATACGTTACGATCTGGGCGAAAATCTTTATCGGGGTCAGCCCGCTAGAGCAGCCATTAGAAAACTACTTCATCACCGTCAAGTTTGAAGGTTTCGAACGGCCCAATGCCCTGGGCCATGTCGGCAGTAAAGGCGTTTTTGAGTTTAGCGCGCCGCCAGGTTCCGGCAATCGTGTACAATACAACTATAAATACGAGTACCGTCCTCCCGATCCAGCCACCATCAACAGCGAGGCGACCCGCCTCCAACTCATCGGGACAGGCACATGGACGGTCTATGTCGCCGATGGTGCAGGAAACCGTCTTTCGGAAGAAGTGACCTTCACCACGGCACCGAGCAATCCAAATCGTGAAATCTATCTTGGTTGGGTAAGAGTACGTTGAAGAATTTACATGAACTGTTGAGAATGCCCCCTGCGCAATCCCGGACAGGCAGACACCCTATTCAAATCACATCGCTGCTGCTGGCAGCGTTGGTGACACTGAGCGGCTGTGGCCTGTTCGCGGCCGCGGACGACTCCGCTGGGCCGCTTGCGATCCGCACCCCCCAGCCGACCTTTACCCCCACGGTCGCCGCAGCCCCAGCAACCGAGGCTCCCCCTGCGACCACGACAGATGCCGCCACGACCGCATCATCGAATCCAGCGTCGGGGCAAGGAGATTTACCGAAGGCCGTTATCAACACGCCCTTGCTCAATGCCCGCTCCGGCCCCAGCACCGACTTCGAGGTGGTAGCAACCATCGAGCGCGGCGCTGAATATGATATTGTGGGCGTCAGCCCCGATCGAAGTTGGTGGCAGATCTGTTGCATTGATGGCGTTGAGGTATGGGTGACGAACGAATTTGTCGATACCCTGGGGCTCGTGGACAGTGTGCCTGTTATCGGCGGTGCAGCAACAACCCAACCGACAGCGCCCGCGGCAGCTGCAGCAACCGCGCCCCCTGCCGCCGTTCCTGCCACGGCAACGCCCCAACCCGCACCCGCCGCGACCTTCATTCTCGAAACACAAGAGCAATTTCCCGAAACAGGCGTGGTTCGTGTCTTTCTCTATGTCTATTCGGGCAACAGCGCGCTCGAAGGATATAGCCTGAGCGTGACTAAAGACGGCACAGCCCTGCCCGTGGAAGGCAGTTCATTTGGCGGACAACCAGCTTTCACTTGGCCTTTCCAAGACCCACGCCAGCGCTTTCAAAACTTCAAGGTCGAGTATCCAGAGACGCCGCCGCAGGGCACATGGCAAGTACAGCTTATCGATAACACGGGCGCTACGGTTGGCCCTCCCGCTACCTTTACCTTGAGCAGCAATGACCCACAGCAGGAGCTATACGTCCGCTACGCGCAGCAATAGCCTCGCCACGGCTCATCACCCGGTCAGCACATACTCCACAAATGGGTGGCGAACAGCTTGGTTCGCCATCTTTTTGCTGGGGATCGCCCTGCGCCTGCTGCGTTTGACATGGCAGCCACTCTGGTGGGATGAAGGCTACAGCATCTACTTTGCCACTGAGCCGCTGCCCACCATGCTCAGCCTCACGGCGCGCGACATTCACCCACCGCTCTACTATGCGCTGCTTCACCTCTGGCTCACGTTGACTGGCAGCACAGGGCCAGAAGCGGCGCGCCTCTTCTCTGTGCTCACCGGCATTGTTACACTGCCGGTCATGACCTGGCTGGCGCGCAGCCTGTGGCCCATGCGCCCCAGCTTAGCGCTCATTGCCACCTTCCTGCTCGCCGTCAATCCCATCCACATCTTCTACAGCCAAGAGATCCGTATGTATGGCTTGGCGCTGCTCCTCACGCTTGCTGCCTCAACCTACTTTTGGCGCATGGAGAAGGAGTCGGCGCATGGCGGCAAGCCCTATGGCAGCATGGCGGGTTACGTGCTCACAGCAAGCCTCGCCTTACTGACTCTCTATTACACTGGTTTCATTCTGCTGGCCCACCAACTCTGGGCACTCTATGTTCATCGCCACTCCTGGCAGCGGTGGCGTTGGTTCCTGCTGGCAGCCCTCCTCATCCTCCTGATCCAGCTCCCCTGGTGGCTATATGCACTGCCCAAGCTTCTTCCTTATGTCGCCGACAAGGTCATAGCAGACCAGGATAGCGCCCTGCCTCTCTGGAGCTATCTATGGCGGCACTGGCTGGCCTTTTTCACCGGTCATATCCCCGCGGCGAACGCGCCACTCGAACTGGCTCGTCAGCTTATGCCCGCGCTGGTTGCGCTCTCTCTCCTTTTGGCAATCTCTATTGTCAAGTGGCGACCAGATCGCCACCCGCTTGGCTGGCTGCTTTGCCTCATCCTGACACCATTATTTGTAGGCTTTGCCGTCAACCTGCTCTTTCCCTTCTTTCCAGAAGGGGGCGAACGGCTGCTCCTGCAAATACTTCCGTACCTCATTGCGGGTCTTGCCTTTGTTTCCGGCAGCCTCTTGGATAATCGCCGGGCGATTGGCGGCCCCCTGCTTGCGCTGCCCCTTGTGGCGGCGACCATCGGCGGCGTCATCTTCTTCACGACTCCACGTTATGTCGAGCATGACTATCGCCCGCTGATCGATAATGTGTTTACAAACAGCCGCTCCAACGACAGCGTGCTGGCGATCTTCCCCTGGCAAGTAGGCTACTGGCGCGCCTATTCACCGCGCACCGCTGATGGTGCGCTCCTGCCACCGCAGCCCGCTCCGGTCGACCAGACGATCCTAACCTGGAACAACGCCTTTGCAGCACAGCTTGATGCCGATCTCGCCAACGGCACAATTTGGTTTCCCATGCCCCTCTCGTTTGGCAGCACGCTGCCAACGCAAATCGAGGAGTATCTACAGGCCCGCTCTCGCAATCTTGAGAACCACTGGTACTCACCCGCCACGCGCCTCAGCGCATGGGTACAGCTTGTGGATCAGCCCGAACCATCTCCCGTTACAGCCATCTATCCAGAAGCCGCCAGCGCCGAACAGCCTGAAGTCAGGCTAGATTCAGCCGGCATTGCCCCTTCCACCGTCCCCAGCGCCAACACACCGCTGGCGGTTGACCTCTGTTGGCAGCCGCCCAGCGCACGCGACGATCTGCGCGCGACCCTGCGGCTGCTCGATGCCAGTGGCTACCCGTGGGCAACGCGTGACCTGACGCCGTTGGCAGCCTATGCCGGTGACGATCCGGCGAATCCCTGCCTTGAAGCGATTGCCTTCAATGTGCCTGCCGGGCTCCCGCCAGGCAGCTATCATCTTGCGCTTGGCGTAGGGCAAAAGCAAAGCGACCAACTCTTCAATCCCACAACGCCCTCCGCCGAAACCGCTTCGCCGCTGATTACCCTGGGCCAGATCAATGTGACGACCCCCTCGCAACCGCTCTCACCCCAGCGCCTTCCCATCGAGCATTGGCTATCCACTCCGCTCGCAGACGATGGGTTACAGCTATTGGGCTACTCTGGGCCAGAGGAGGAGGCAGCGATTCTAGCAGGAGATGAAGTAGCCGTAACGCTTTTTCTGCACAACACCAGCCCCCAGCCGCCGACCCGCAACCTCTATATCTCGCTGCTCGATTCCGCAGGCAACGGCGTGGATGGCTGGGAAGGCTGGCCCTTGCCCCACTACACCACCGATAGCTGGGCAGAAGGGGCATTGGCCCAAGTTCCGGTTCGCTTCTTCTTACGTTCCGATTTAGAGGAAGGCAGCTACACGCTCAGCGCCGGGTTCCTCAATGCAGCGACAGGCGACAAGAGTTCTCCAGTCTCGCTCATGCACATAAAGGTCATACGCCGCGCCGCATCCTTCACGCCCCCCACCGGCGCATCGCCACTCATACCGCCGGTCCAATTCGGCACCCATGCCCGTCTGGTCGGTTACAGCGTCATCCAAAACGGCACGACCCTGCATCTCACCTTGACGTGGGAGATTCTCCAACCGCTGCTGCCCCCCCATCACATCTTTGTCCATCTCTTCGACGCCAGTGGTCAGCGCATCGCCCAGGACGATGGCGACCCTATGACCCTCGATGGACGCGCCCCAACCGGCTCTTGGCTGCCGGGTGAATACCTCTCAACGCAGCACATTCTCATGTTGCCGGAGAATCCACAAGCACCCTTAACGCTCATGACAGGGCTCTACTTGCCGGCAACAGGGGATCGCCTTCCTGCCACAGCGGATGGCGCGGCCATCGGCGACAGCGCCACGATCTCGATCCCAACAACCCCTTGACAAAATAGCGTTCTGGCTGCAACTTGATAGGCGATAGTTACGTAGTGATCTCTAGCGTTCTATCAATGCAACAAGAAATCTATGTTTCAAGGAGGGAACAGATGAGCCAGCCAATGGATCAAGAGAAGAGCCAGGCGGACACCAACAACCAATCAGAGAGCAGCCAAACGAACAGCACCAGCCAGGAGAGTGGCAAGGCCGCGGATGGCAAGGAGCTTGTAGACGAATTGACCCGTCTCGGTCAAAAATTTGTAGAGGTTGTCGAGGTCGCTTGGAACAGTGAACAACGCAAGAAGATTGAGGAAGACCTGCGTACTGGCCTCGTCTCCGTGGCGAACTCGCTAGAGGATGGCTTTAAGCGCGTCAGCAGCACGAAAGAAGCGCAAGATGCTGTCAAGTCAGCAGAGGATGTGGCCGAAAAAGTGCGTACCAGCAAGATTGCAGCCGAACTCAGTGACGCACTCGCCGAAGGGCTGCGCGCCTTGAGCGATCAAATGGACAAACTCTCAAAAGACCTAAAACAGAAGTCCAGCGCCACACAATCAACGGCGAAGGGCACCGACCCCGGCAAAGACACCCAGGACATCCCCATCGCCCGCGACGATCAATCCTAGTCATACCCCTTCCCGGAAGCGGGGAGCCCTCTGGGCCGCTTCCGGGAAGGTTTTCTCATCGATTCACATCGGCAAGAGACGTCCCACTATATCAAAAGAACATCTTCGCAATGCTCAAAATACCCTGCTTCCACGGTACGCGGTGCGACACTCCGGTTTTGCCCGCAAAGTCACCCATATGGTCAATGTACCACTGGTAGTTGCGGATCAGAGCATCCTTGTTAGAATACCGTGGACGATAGCCCAGGAGCCGTTCGGCCTTTTCAATCGACACGAACGAATCTTCGGTCACAGTCTCATAGACCCATTTATAGAGTGGCGACAGCTTCAGCCTCTCTAAAAAGCGCAGCGTCCAGATCATCGGCGCGGCGGGCAGCGGAACGATACGCTTGCCATATCCCGCATAATCCAACACCGCCTGGTAATCTTCACGCAGCGTTGTATACTCTTTGGCCCCGATATTAAATACATCGTTGACCACGGCACAATCGCCGGTCGCAGCAAGGTAGATCGCCGCGCACAGATCTTCCACGTCTAGCAGTTGATAGCGATTCTTGCCGCTGCCCAACACCGGAAAGTTCTTGCCATCTTTCGCCCAATCATAGAAAAGCGCAAAGACGCCCAACCGCTCCGGCCCCACAAAGGATTTCGGACGGATGATCGGAATACACATTCCCTTGTCGCGATACTCCTGGCAGATTTCTTCCGCAATCACCTTCGCCTCGCCATAGGGGCCGACCCCGTGGAGTGTATCGGTCTCAAAGAGCGGATGATGGTCAGGGATGCCATAGACCGCGGTGGACGAGATATGTACCACGCGCTTCACCTGGTTGGCATGGGCAACATCCAAAACCATGCGAATACCATCAATATCGGTGGAGTAGATGTCTTCAGGCTTATACAACGGCAGTGCCGCTGCCGTATGGATCACCACGTCGACATCCTTCATGGCGCGCTCCACAGCCGCGCGGTCACGAATATCCCCGCGCACTTCGGTAATCTCGCTCTGCTCCGGGTAGTCGAATGGAGCCATGTCCAACGACACCACGCGCTGCCCCTTTGCCAACAGATAGCGCGCCATATTGATCCCCAAAAAGCCCGCTCCCCCCGTAATCAAATAGGATTGGGTAGAGCGCCGGCTGCTAGCCTCTGTGACAGGCACTCCTTGTTCCGTCACTGCCATTGTTAAATCGATCTCCTTGTCACGAATCGTCTCTTTTACCGATAGAGCCGGTAGCCCCGCGCCCTCTCCAGCACCCAAGAGCATGGCCCTCATGCCCGTTATGACTCGCGGCGGTGCGCGTCACGCCACTGGGCCAATAACGTATGCGTGGACTCAAACGCCAGATCCTGTGGGATTTCATCTGCGGATAGCCAGGCGGCTTCGCAGGCATCATCATCACAAACCAAAATCGGCGGCTCATCACCCTGCGCCACAGCGCCATAGGCCAGCACGATCCCCCGGTTAAAAACACCAGGGCCGGCCATTGGAAAGATCGCCAGCAGATCGCCGATGGCGAGGTCTAGCCCCACTTCCTCCCGAAGCTCGCGCGCTAACGCCTCCTGGGGCATCTCACCCGCATCCATGTAGCCACCTGGCAGCGCCCATTTCCCTTTCATGGGGTCAACATCGCGCCGGATCAGCAAGACGCGACCTTGCCATGTCACCAAGCCAATGACCGCGACTTTGGGATCGAGAAAATGAATAAACCCGCAGGTTGGACAGACCGGGCGCATCTGCTGAAACGCCAAACGTTCTTCCAGGCGGGTGCCACAATATGGACAGAACTGATAGATACGTGTGCTCATAGACCCAATTCTGCGATTATACCCCCCAGCGACATAAAGCAGGAAAAAAGCGGGCAATGTACGAAGACACAACCAGCC
The DNA here is from genome assembly GCA_020846635.1 of Caldilineaceae bacterium. Taxonomy (GTDB): domain Bacteria; phylum Chloroflexota; class Anaerolineae; order Caldilineales; family Caldilineaceae; genus QEUY01. The sequence continues at coordinate 398,058 of JADLDO010000023.1, read as the reverse complement.
CGCCGTCGCCCGTTTGATACCGAAAACCCCACAGCAGTTTGCCCATTCGGAAAACGGACGACTATAATGACCTCTGGGACGAATTTCAACGACAAACTGATCCCTGAATCAAAATCTCATCGCCAGAACAACAAGCGTGCCTGTTGCAGCCACTCTCTTTGCAATCTAAATTGTCCAGACTGTCCTGCAATCATCTCCGGTTCTTCATTCATTTTGCGTCGGCTAGGAGGATCGACCTTGAATCTACACGAATACCAGTCAAAGCGCATATTTGCCAAATATGGCATCCCGATTCCCAAAGGGGAAGTCGCCACAACCCCCGCAGAAGCCCGTGACATTGCCGTACGTCTTGGCGGTCCCGTGGTGGTCAAGAGCCAAGTGCTCGTGGGTGGCCGCGGCAAAGCGGGTGGCATCAAACTCGCCAAAACGCCCAATGAAGCCGAAGAAAGAGCAGATGCGATTCTCGGCATGAATATCAAAGGACTCACCGTTAAGAAAGTCCTTGTCGACGAAGCTGCCGATATTAAAACCGAGATCTATCTGGGTGCGGTACTCGACCGCGCGCGCCGCCGCGTTGTGCTCATGGCGAGCAGCGAAGGGGGTGTCGAGATTGAGCAAGTGGCTGCCACCACCCCAGAGAAAATCGTAACGGTTGCTGTCCATCCCTTCCTGGGCCTGCGAGAATACCAAGCGCGCATCCTGGCGGAAGGCATTAGCCTGCCGAAAGAGCATCTCAGTGCCTTCATCAGCATTGCCCAAAGTCTTTATCGCGCCTATGTTGATGTCGATGCCACCCTTGCCGAGGTAAATCCGCTGGTCATCACCGGCAGCGGCAAGATGCTGGCGGTTGACGGAAAAATTGCCCTGGATGACAGCGCCCTTTTCCGCCACCCCGACCTAGCAGAATTGCGCGACCCAGATGAGGAAGACGCAGCCGAGGCGGAGGCCCATCGCTTTGGCCTGAACTATATCAACCTGGACGGCGAGATTGGCTGTATGGTCAACGGTGCCGGCCTGGCGATGGCAACGATGGACATCGTGAAGTTCTATGGCGGCGACCCTGCCAATTTCCTGGATGTTGGCGGCGGCGCACAAGCAGACAAAGTGGCTGCTGCGCTGCGTATCATCCTTTCCGATGACCGCGTTAAAGCCGTCCTCATCAATATCTTTGGTGGAATCACCCGTTGTGACGAGGTTGCCCGCGGCATTTTGACCGCGATTGATACACTGGAAAACAAAGTCCCATTTGTGGTGCGTCTGGTCGGAACCAACGAAGAAGAAGGCCGTCGCATTTTGGCCGAGGCCAATCTGATCACCGCCACAAGCCTGGCCGATGCCGCTGAAAAGGCGGTTGCCGCCGCAAAAGGAGAGTCTGCATGAGCATCCTGGTTAACAAAGACACCCGCTTAGTCGTCCAGGGGATCACAGGACGTGAGGGCGCATTCCACGCCCAGCAGATGATCGATTACGGGACACAGGTTGTAGCCGGTGTGACACCGGGTAAAGGCGGCGAATGGGCCGTTGGTAACACCCCCGTCTTTGATACCGTCAAAGAGGCAGTCGAGGCCACAGGCGCGAATACTTCTATCATCTACGTGCCTGCCCGTTTTGCCCCCGATGCAATTATCGAGGCAGCCGACGCGGGTATTGACCTGGTTGTCTGTATCACCGAGAACATTCCCGTACTGGATATGGTACAGGTGCGCGCCTATCTAGACACCATGCCCACGCGTCTCATCGGCCCCAACTGCCCAGGGCTTACCACCCCAGGTGAGGCCAAAGTGGGGATTATGCCTGGACACATCCATACACCCGGCACAGTCGGGCTTGTCAGCCGTTCCGGCACGCTCACCTATGAGGTTGTCTACGCACTGACCTCCCGCGGCATCGGCCAAAGCACCGCGGTAGGCATCGGTGGCGACCCCATCATTGGCACCAAATTTATCGACGTGCTGCAAATGTTCCAGGACGACCCAGGCACAGAACAAATTGTAATGATCGGCGAAATCGGCGGTACCGATGAACAAGTCGCTGCCGAATTTATCGCCAATCACATGACCAAGCCGGTCACAGGCTTCATCGCCGGACAGACTGCGCCTCCAGGTCGCCGCATGGGCCATGCAGGAGCCATCATCTCCGGTGGCGAAGGCACAGCGCAAGAAAAGATCGCCGCGCTCAAGGAAGCGGGAGCCCGTGTCGCTCGCCATCCCGATGAGATCGCGGAAATGGTCGCCGAAAATGTCAGCCGCCGCTAAGGCAACCTATCCCGCCTAGCCAAAGATCAAACGCCATGCGCCACTCGGTGCATGGCGTTTTTTGTAAATGGATATTCCCCAACTGCACTTGCCTCCCCTTCCTTCCACAATAGCGCCACAATCCTGTGCCAACTCCTAGCCCCCCAACTGTGAAATGTCTCTATGCCCGAACGCTCCCTGCGTATCTTAATTGTCGCTGCCGACGCCTTAACCCGCGCCGGTCTCGCCGCCATCCTCGCCACCCAACCCGACCTGCAATCCGTCGGCCAACTCGACCCGACCGAGGACCTTGACGATGCACTGGCGGTCTTTCAGCCTGATGTTATCCTGTGGGATGTCGGCTATGTGGCGGATGACGCCCTCGATGCCCTTGCAGAATTCACCCAACTCTCATCGGCCCCCACCATCCCCATCCTCGCACTGCTGGCGGACTCCACGCTTGCCACAGCCGTCTGGCAGGCAGGCGTGCGCGCACTGATTCCGCGCAGCGCGCCCATTGCAACGCTTGCCGCCGCGCTGCAAGCTGCCGCCGCAAACCTGGTCGTGCTCGATACTTCCTCTGCCAGCAGCGTCTTGGTTCCCGCAATAGGATTACCTTACGAAGTCGAACCCCTGACTGCGCGCGAGCGCGAAGTGCTGCAATTGATGGCGCAAGGTCTGCCCAACAAGAGCATCGCCCGCGACCTTGCCATCAGCGAACACACGGTCAAATTCCATGTCAATGCCATCCTCAGCAAATTTGGTGCCCAAAGTCGCACAGAAGCCGTTGTCCTTGCCTCGCGTGCAGGGCTTGTCATGCTCTAGGCATGCCACCTACCCAAATGATTAGGTAGCCCCTGCGCCAAAGATGGATGCGATCACCGGCTGCCGGTGCCATACTTCATGCAGACCAGTTCCCCATAGGTACTGCAAATAGATGCAAATATCGGGTACTTCAGAAAGGCATAACCATGTCTGCCACATTACACGAACTCTCATCGAATATCGCTGAACTCATCGCCGCCGCCGGCCCACACATCGTCCGCGTCGAAGGTCGACGTCGCCTACCTGCCACCGGCATTGTCTACCGCGCTGATGGTCTTATCGTCACCGCCAACCATGTCGTAGAACGGGATGACAACCTCAACATTGGCCTGCACGACGGTTCCAGCCACGCTGCCACGCTCGTGGGGCGCGATCCAAACAGTGACCTGGCCTTGCTCCGTATCGACGCCGCCAATCTCTCGCCGGCCACCTTTAGCAACCCCGCGGACTTGCGCGTCGGTCACATCGTTTTGGCGCTCGGTCACCCCGGCAAGACCGTCCAGGCAACACTTGGCGTGATCAGCGCATTGGGCAATGGCTGGCGCACCGCGGCCGGCGCAGACATCGAACATTACCTGCAAACCGATGTCGCCATGTACCCCGGCTTCTCCGGCGGGCCGCTCCTCGCGGCGGATGGAAGCTTTGCCGGGCTCAACAGCTCAGCGCTTGTGCGCGGCATCAGTGTCGCCCTACCGGCCCCTACCATCGCCCGCGTCGCCGACACACTCCTGGCCCATGGGCGTATTCCCCGTGGCTATCTTGGCATCGGCATCCAACCGGTTCGCTTGACAGGCACGCTACAGGCACGCGCCGGACAAGAAACAGGCTTGATGGTTATGTCTGTAGAAGCCAATAGCCCCGCCGAAAAGGCAGGGCTGATGCAAGGCGATATTCTCGTCAACGTGGCTGGTCAGGCTCTGCGCCATGTGGACGATCTGCAATCCCTACTCAGCAGCACCCCGGTCGGCCAGAATTTGACAGCGCGCGTGGCACGCGGTGGCGATCTCCAAGAACTGGCGATCACCATCGGCCAAAGCCAGTAGGCGCACACGTTCGAGCTTTCCTGGAAAGGCACGACAATGTCTACCCTATTACAGCAGATTAACGACGACGTGGCTGCTATCAGCAAGCGCGTTTTGGAAAGCCTGGTCCAAATCAATAATGGACAGCGCGGCGTCGGAGCCGGAGCGGTATGGCGAGACGATGGGCTGATCATCACCAACGCGCATGTTGTCCTGGGCCGCCGCGCACAGGTTTCCAATACACTCTCGGTCACTCTACGCAGCGGGCAAGAGTACCCGGCGCGCCTCATTGCCTATGACACCGAACATGACCTCGCCGCGCTCCAGATAGACGCCAGCGCGCTTTCTCCCATCGAACGCGGGGATTCTCGCAGCCTCAACGCCGGTGATTTTGTCTTGGCGTTAGGTTTTCCCTGGGGCGTCAAAGGCGGAGCTACCTCCGGCATCGTCATCGGCAGCGGCGCGCAGCTTCCAGAACTTGGCGACAACCAGCGCGAATGGGTCGCTGCCAGCCTCCACCTTCGCCCCGGTCACTCAGGAGGCCCGATGGTGGATAGCCGCGGTCGCCTCGTCGGCATTAACACGCTGATGAACGGGCCGGAAGTGGGCGTAGCAATTCCCGTCCATGTCGCCGAGGCGTTCGTCACAAAGGCGCTGGCAGGTCAGCCACCAGTCAAACCTCCCCCCATCGTCACAGTCTAGGTTTATCGACTTTGACCCTCCCGGAAGCTTCTGACGGGAGCCCATTGGGCGCGGGAAGGTAGTCACACGGTCTCTGAGGAGATCTAAAAAGGGACGGCTATGTGTGCAAGCCGTCCCTTTTTATTTCAAGCGTCTCATTGTCACAGACAAACCCTGGTGTATCTACGCTGCCAACATAGCGGCAACAATCGCGTTCCACTCATCCGCCAACGACTGTTGAGCCACTGGCTTCCCAGCCCTCCGGTACCAGTAGGCGGCGTTTCCTGCATCGCCTTCTACCCGATGCAGGTAGGCGTGTATCCACGCACTGTTGGCGCTCCCATCATGCTGCAAAATGTCATGGGCACGTGCCCAATCTCCTTTGGCCTCATGCCAAAGCGCCTGCAACAAGGGACTTAGATTGGCAGGGGGCTGGGCATCCGTCAACGATTGGCGAAATTCATCAATGGACATCGTGCGACTCCTTCAGGTGTAATGAGGCTGGCGTCTGCCGGCCACAGTTTCACAGCAGCAGATCCCAGCAAAGAAGGCTACGCAACCAATCCATGCCGCTCTAAAAGTGCGTGGTCTGCCAAGATCGCCGCTGTTTCTCCACAGGCAACGACCTGCCCATTATCCATAACCGCCGTCTGATCGCCAAGTTCCGCCACGAGCGCGAGATCATGCGTGGAGATCAACATGGTCATCTCCAGCCGTTTGAGCAAGTTGATCAACATCCGTCGTGCGCGCGGGTCAAGCCCGGCAGAAGGCTCATCCAGCACCAAGATCTCCGGCTGCATGGAAAGCACCGTGGCAATGGCGATCCGCTTCTTTTCGCCGACACTCAAGTGGTGCGAGGATCGCTCGACATAGGCTTCCATGCCCACGGCTGCCAGCGCTTCATCCACGCGCTGCCGCACCTCGGCGTGCGACAGCCCCATGTGCAATGGCCCAAACGCCACATCATCAAAGACGGTTAGCGAGAACAACTGATCATCGGGATTCTGAAAAACAATGCCCACTGCCGCGCGCACATAGGGCAGGTTCGGCTCCTTGACTTCCATGCCCGCGACGAAAACCGAGCCTTCGCCCTGCAAAATGCCGTTAAGATGCAACATCAGCGTGGATTTGCCCGCGCCATTCGGCCCAACCAGCCCCATCTTGACATTGGGAGCAATGTGCAGTGTCACGCCCCGAAGCGCCTCACGCCCATCGGGATAGCGGAAATACAGATTGTCAACATCGACTGTGTGATGCACAAACGCCTCTTACTTCCACTGCTCCTCAGGGTTTCCATCTGTCTTGGTCATCCGGCGTTCCCTCACCTCAACGCCCCAGGAACACAAGCAGGCTTACGAGCAGGACAGCAGAGGCCAACACCCACCCATCCAGGGTCGTAAAGCGGTGATGCGCAAAGCTCATCAACTCGCCGGTATAGCCGCGCGCGGCCATCGCATGATAGATGCGTTCACTGCGCTCAAACGAGCGCAGCATGAGGCTCCCTACCATGTAGCCCGCAACTCTCCCGCGCCAGAGGATGCTGCCCCCGGCGCGCTGCCCTGGCCGCGCCGCACTGCGCGCTGCGCGCGCCCGCAGCAGCCGCCCCGCTTCATCCGCCAACACAAAGAGGTAGCGATACATAAAGCTGGCAATTGCCACCAGCGGCTCCGGCACGCGCAATTTTCGCAAAGCCCACAACAGGTCGGGCAGAGGAGTGACCAGGATCAGGACAATCGCGATCTGAACCGACACCCACGACTTGACGACAATGCTCCCGGCGCGCACCAAGCCTTCCTGCGTAATGGGAAGATTCAACAATGGCAGATGACCAATCACCTCGCCGGGAATGGTGAAAGGCAGTGCCAGCGCGGCCAGTGCAAAGGGTAGCGCCACAAAGGATCGCCGCAAAACTGTTCCCGGCCCGATCCTCGCCGCCAAGCTCACAGCCATCACCAGCAGCCAGATCGCAGCATAGTATGCCCATCGACCAAATGGCAGCAAACTCACTGCCAGAATCAGTCCCAGCGCCACCAAGAGCTTGGTGCGCGGGTCGAGGCCGTGTACAGCCGAATCACGATGCACATAACGGTCATCTGGTTGTACGAACATCGGCTGAACCTATGCGATCCGCTTTATGATTTGCCAAGCCCCGGTCGCCGCACCACGCGGCCCACGACAATGGCAAGCCCAAAGACCAGCAGCGTGCCCAGCACCACAGCCACGATCCCCGACAGCGTTTCGTTGCCGATAAAAGGTACTGTGTAATCGGGCAGGATGTTGTAGAGTGGCTCCAACGCAGTGGCGATAAAGCCCTGGTCGGTCGCCACCCGTTCAAGACCATCCGGCTCCGGTGAGGCCAGGAAGGACAATGAAGCCACAATCACGGCAAGCACCAGGCCCGCCGCAATCCAGGATGCGCTGCGTCCGCCAGGGGCTTGCTCGCCCATTGCCAGCAGATCGGGGCGTGTCTGTGCAATCAACAACAGCGCACCTACTGTAATAATGGCCTCGCCAATGCCAATCAGCGCATGGACACCCACCATCGCCGGCAGCGCCACGCCCAGCGGTGCAGTCCCGGACAGCGCCAATTGCAATGCTGTAGCAATCGCCCCTGCCTCCACAGAAAGCCATGCCGCCAACGCCCCGCCTACAATCAGACTGGCGCGCGATTTCCCCATGACGCCCACGATCATGCGGTAAGCTGTCACACCCACAAAGGCTGTCAACACCCCCATGTTGACGATGTTCCAGCCCATCACCAGCAGCCCACCATCCTGAAAGAGCAGCCCCTGGAGGCCCACCACTGCCGTCAACACCAAGACCGCGGCCCACGGCCCCAAAACAATTGCCGCCAGCGCGCCACCGAGCAGGTGACCACTTGTGCCGCCTGCCACCGGGAAGTTGATCGCTTGCGCTGCAAAAATAAACGCGGCCAAGACACCCAGCACAGGGACCTGCCGCTCACCCAATTGTGTACGTGTCTGGCGCAGCGCCATCGCAATGATCACAATCGCCAACAGCCAGCCCACCACAGAGATGGGTGTGCTAAGAAAGCCATCGGGAATGTGCAGTGCCACAGGCTTGAGCGGCGCACTCAAAAAGGAAGTTTCTAACATGAGTTTATCTCCCAGAGATGTACAAGAGATGCACAAGAAGTACCAAGAGGTACTAAATTGCACAAAATCCTCTATAGTTAACCACAATGACCGCCAGGAACCAACTCCACCGGCGGTCACAATGTGCAAAGATTCTTTGTGCTAACCCCTTGTGATGATTAGGGTATAGCAATTTGCGTCACAGCGATGTAACCATCACCGCTAGTTTGGGCTCAACTCCATTTCCGACTGTGCGGCCCATTGCATCGTATAGAGGTTGAAATAGCGACCTCGCTGCTCAAGCAGTTCATCATGCTTGCCCATTTCGACAATCTCGCCCCGATCCATCACGACGATCTTGTCTGCGCTCACAATTGTACTCAGCCGGTGGGCGATCACGAACGAAGTGCGCCCTTCCATCAGCCGGTCAACGCCCAGTTCGATAATCTTCTCCGTGGCGGTATCGACGCTGCTGGTCGCCTCGTCCAGAATCAGGATACGCGGGTCGGCAAGCAGCGCACGCGCAAAGGAGACAAGCTGGCGCTGCCCACCGCTGAGATTGACCCCATTCTCACCCACATCGGTCTGGTAGCCATCTGACAGTCGCGAGATAAAGTCGTGCGCGCCCACTGCCTCTGCCGCGGCCTCAATCTCGGCATCGCTGGCATCTAAGCGCCCATAGCGGATGTTGTCCGCCACCGTCCCCTTAAAAAGAAACGGGTCTTGCAGCACAATCCCCAGCTGCGAACGCAGGCTGTCCTGCGTCACCTCACGGATGTCATGCCCGTCGATCTTGACCGCACCCCCCGACACGTCAAAGAAGCGCGCAATGAGCCGCACGACTGTGCTCTTGCCTGCACCCGTCTCGCCTACCAGCGCCACATGCTCACCTGGCTCTGCGTGGAGCGTCACCCCCCGCAAAATTGGTTCCTCTTGTTTATAGGCGAACTTTACGTCGTCAAATTCCACTTTGCCCCGGATCGGCGGCAGCGTCTTGGCTTGTGGGTGATCCTCAATCTCTGGCTTCAGATCCAGCAGGTAAAAGAGACGTTCACAACCTGCCATTGTCGCCTGAAAGGTGTTATAGCGCTGTGCCAACTCACGAATCGGCTCAAAGAATCGCTCCACATAGAGGACGAACGCCACAAGTGTCCCAGCCGTCAGCATATCACCCACTGCCAGCCAGCCACCGACCCCTACGACCAAAGCCGTCGCTAACGAACCAATAAAATCCACGCCGGGGAAGAAAAGCGCGGTCAGTGTCGTGGCCTGAATATTGGCATCGAAATAGGAGCGATTGAGGTCGGTAAAGTGCTTGTAGTTCGCCGGCTCGCGCGTGAAGCTCTGCGTAACGCGGATGCCGGAGAGCGACTCGTTGAGATAGCCATTGATCAGCGACAAGCGTGTGCGCGTCGCCCGATAGGCCGTACGCACATGCTTGCGCCAATAATTGGTCAAGAGATACATCAACGGAACCATAGCAAATGTCACCAGCGCCAACTGCCAGTTCATCGCTACCATTGCCACCGTAATGCCGATCAAAATGAAACCGGATCGAGCCAAACCCGTAATTGACCAGGAAATGAAATCCTGCAAGATGCCGACATCGCTGATCAGGCGGCTCATCAAGCGGCCCACGCTGTAATTATTGTGAAAGTTCAGCGAGAGCTTGTGCAGATGGCGAAACAACTCGCTGCGCGTGTCTGCGACGATCTTCGTGCCCACATAGGCCATGATGGCGATGCGTTCGCGATTGGTGATCCACTCAAAGAACATCGCCGCCACAAACAAGAGCGTCCACCAACGCAGTTGCGACAGAGAGCCCGCGCGTATGCCATCGTCAATCGCACGCCCGATCAGCCAGGGCCCGGCGACATTCAAGAGCGACGAGATCGCCATCATCACCACGGCCCAAATCGTACGCCCCTTGTAAGGGGCAAGATAGCCCATCAGCCGCTTCAACAACCCGGCATCATAGACCTTGCCGATGTTGTCTTCTTCTTCCTCCGGCAGCAGATCGCGCACCTTCTCCTCGCGAATCCGCCGCTCTTCATCCTCCGCGCTCACCCGCCGCCACAAGGTACGATAGCGTATGGGTGGCGTATAGCTCTCTGTACGCTTTACCGTCTTCGGCATCTTGATTTCAGGTTCAGCCATGGTTCATCCCCTTGCCCTCAGGTCTACAGCTACGGTTGTACGGGACGATGGCCTGGAAACCGGCTCTTCCTGCGCGGCCACAAACTCTTCTTGGTCCCTCAACTGCAAATCATAGATATCGCGGTACAGCCCAGGCTCCGCCAAAAGCTGCTCGTGCGTGCCGCGCTGAACAATGCGCCCATGATCCAACACTAAGATCATGTCGGCGCTCTTTAGCGTTAAAAGTCGTTGTGCAATAATAAACGTGGTGCGCCCTTGCATCAGCACCGCGAGCGCCTGTTGAATAATATGCTCAGTCTCGGTGTCCACGCTGCTTGTGGAATCATCCAGGATGAGGATGCGCGGGTTACGCAAAATTGCACGCGCAATGGCGATACGCTGCTTCTGCCCACCGCTCAGGGTGACGCCACGCTCCCCGACCATTGTCTGATAGCCCAGGGGGAACTGTGTGATAAATTTGTGCGCCGCTGCCGCTCGTGCTGCCGCTTCGATCTCCTCCGCGCTCGCGTCCGGCTGTCCATAGGCAATGTTCTCGGCAATGGTGGCGTTAAAGAGGAAGGGCGCTTGCAAGACGATGCCGATATGCTGGCGCAAACTGCGTAGGCGCATCTTGCGAACATCGATTCCGTCAATTAAAACTCGCCCCTCGCTGGGATCATAGAAGCGCGGGATCAAGTTGGTGATGGTCGATTTGCCGGAGCCTGTCGGCCCAATCAGGGCAACGATTTGCCCGGGCGCTGCCTCAAAGTTGATCTCTTCCAACGTGCTGCGCCCCGGCGAGTAGGCAAAGCTCACATTTTCAAAGCGCACTTCGCCGCGTACCTGCTCCACATCGACCGCGTCCGGCGCTTCCACAACATCATTGGGCATATCAATAATCTCAAAGACACGCGCCGCGCTGGCGGCCGCGGTCGCCGCCAGGTTCACCAAGAAGCCCAGATGCGAAACCGGCGCATTCAACATCAGGACATACGAGATCATGGCGAAGAGCGAACCAACTGTCATTTCGCCATGAATCGCAGCTGGCCCCCCAAACCAAAGCAATAGGACAATGGCTGTGGACAAGATGAGGGTAAACAAGGGCCAGTAATTCGCCCAAATCTTCATGGATTCATAACGCTTCTCAAACCACAACAGATTCTCATGGTCAAACTTTTCCAGCTCATGTTCCTCACGCGCAAAGGCCTTGACCACACCGATCCCGGTCATGCTCTCCTGCATCACCGAAGCAAGCTTGCCCATCTGCTCCTGGATCACGCGGAACATCGGACGAATGGTATTCCCAAAGTAAATGGCCGTTACGACCAGGGCCGCTAATGGAACCATGACCATCGCCGCCAACCACGCATGTTCGATGAACATGGCGACCGAGACCCCGACCACCAGCAGCACCGTGGCAAAGAGGTCCAGCACACCGACGCCCGCAAAACGCTCAGTTTCACCAATGTCACTCGTGGCGCGGCTCATCAAATCGCCGGTCTGCGCGCGGTCATGAAAGGCAAAGGGTAGACTCTGAAGACTTCCATAAAAATGATTGCGTAGATCATAAGAGACGCGGTGCGTCAACCACTCTCCAAAATAAATGCGTACAAAAGAAACGGCGACACGGGCAACCGCAATCGCCATAATCACGCCGGCAGCCCAATAGAGCATTGTGGCTGAGCCTTGTGCCAGTCCGCGGTCAATCGCCTGTTTGATAATCTGCGGCACAGCCAGATTCATGAGCGTTGCCAAGAGCATCGCTGCATAAGCAAACAAGGCCTGTCGCCAATGCGGCTGCAAATAGCCGATTAAACGTCGATACACTTCAAGACGTCTACCCTTCATCCTCTTTCTCCTCTCCACAGCTATCCTGTGGCCTCATTCCCTCAGCATAAAATGAAAGCCACAGGGCGCGCATACCCTCGGCAAAGGCAGTTCTTCTGTCGATGCTCTTATGGATAATCTTGTCGATGGTTAAATTGGCTGACAACAATTGGGGAAACACAAGGCCGGCTCATTCAACGTGCCAATCTAGACAATGGCAGCCCGCGCGTGCCATAGGCAGCTTGCAACGATAGACCGCGACCTGAGGGGTCATACAGATTCACTCGACATTGGTGCGCTCCACAAAAATCTTTAATGAAAAGTTTAACAAACGCACCAAGCCCTGTCAAAACCACCCGCCTAAAACTCACCAATCAACTCACTCAACGATGCGATCTCAGTTACGCGGGGCTGTCACCTCTTGGCCCATTCCAGCATCTATACCACTCCTTACCTTTGTCCAATGCCTGCGGTGTGCTACACTTTGTCCATGAGCGAAACAACTGCAACCACGAAACCAGTATCCGGCCTGTCATTACCCCCCACGCCTTCCGGTGATTATCAACTGCTCGATTCGGGCAATATGCGTAAGCTCGAACAATTGGGGCCGTACCTGATTGTGCGCCCTGCCCCACAGGCCATTTGGTCGCCTCGCTTGCCACAGAGCGCCTGGCAGCGGGCAGACGCCGTATACGAGCGTGACGCATCAGGGGGTGGCAGTTGGCAGTTTCGCGGTTCGGTCAAGCGAGAATTTGATATACTTTTTGACCGTCTATCGCTGCGCATCAAGCTCACCGATTTCGGCCACCTCGGCCTTTTTCCCGAACAAGCGCACAATTGGGAATGGCTGCGCAACCTGATCCGGCGGCGGCTGCAACGCACCAACAATCGTAACCTGCACGTCCTCAACCTCTTTGGCTATACCGGCGGCAGCACGCTCGCCGCCAGCCAGGCAGGCGCCCATGTCGTGCATGTGGACGCCGCCAAAGGTGTCGTCGATTGGGCGCGGCGCAACACCGAAATCTCGCGGCTGCAGGAGCGTCCCATCCGCTGGCTTGTGGATGACGCGCTCAAATTCGTCAAGCGTGAAGCGCGTCGCAACAACCGCTATCAAGGCATCATCCTCGACCCTCCCTCCTTTGGCCGCGGCCCCAAAGGGGAAGTCTTCAAGATTGAAGATGACCTTCTCCCCCTGCTGGAAGAATGTCGCACGCTGCTGGCTGACGATGCTCTCTTTATTTTGTACAGTGGTCACACGCCCGGCTTTACCCCGTTGGTCATGTACAACCAGCTTGCCACGATTACCCCTAAGCAGGGCCAGATTGAGCATGGGGAGATGGTTGTGGTCGATCAGCAGGGCCGCATGCTGCCCAGCGGAACCTACGCGCGTTGGTTCCGACCTGAGGCTCCTTCCGAAAAAGCAACCGAAAAGTCTGTCGAAAAGTCTGCGGCTCCAGCCAAGTAACCCACGCGACCGCTCTGCGTACCCCATGCCCATAGCCATTACCAGTCTCCAAAACAGCCGTGTCAAAGATGTCATCAAACTCGCCAAACACAGCGAACGAGATCAACGCCGGGTAACGGTTGTTGAAGGGATACGTGAGTGTACACATGCGCTCGCCGCGGGCATTGTGCCGGTCGAAGCCTACCTCTGTCCCACCCTGTTTGACTCCGAAGAGCAGCAGTTTGTCCAGCAATTGTACCGTCTGGAAGCTGAACACCGCACCCTGTTAATGGAGGTGACACCGGAGGTCTTCGCCAAGATCGCGTATCGGGGTGACAGCGGTGGCATCCTTCTCGTCATCCCCTATCTGAATCACCAACTGAGTGATTTTGAGCTATCTGCACCGGCCTTTATTGCGGTCATAGAAGGCGTGGAAAAGCCGGGCAATCTCGGCGCAATCCTGCGTACTGCCGATGCCGCCGGTGTACAGGCCGTCATCGTTACGGCAGGTGTAACCGACATCCACAACCCCAACGTCATTCGCGCCAGCCTGGGCGCGCTCTTTACACTCCCTGTCTTTGAATCTCCGTTTGAAGCTACACTCGCATGGCTGGCTGCACGCCAAATTCAGATCATCGCGGCCAGCCCCGAAGCCACACGATCCTACACAGAAATCGACTACGCGCCCCCCACAGCAATTGTCATGGGCAGTGAAGCACATGGTCTTGGCCCAGGATGGCGCGGCGCGGCGACTGCTCTGGTCAAAATTCCCATGTTTGGCGCAATGGACAGCCTGAACCTCTCTACCTCGACGGCGCTCCTTCTCTACGAAGTCATCCGCCAGCGTCGTCAATGACCCTCTCACAAAAGAGCAAAACGTACCATGCCCTGTTACGTAGGGACGCAATCGATTGCGTCTGTACCCCGACTGATGATTAACCTTGGTTAACTCTTTTATCAACCCCACTTATCCTGCGCTGTTGCCCTCACCAAAGCCCACTTCATCCATTTCTCTCAAAGTATCCCCTTGATCCGCCCTATTCCCTATGCTACCTTAATGCCTGCGAGTTGGGGCATGGTTTTTGTCCTAGCTCCGAGCTTGTTGGGTGTATTTAGACTGCGGGACAAGTTTGCAACAGGAGCAAAAAAATGGGCGCTACGCCACTTCTCGAGGTTGTTCAGATTGTTCTTGTTCTTACGATTGCTCTCCCTTGTGTAGGGGTGGCATTGGTGGGCAGGGCGCAGCGTCAGCGCGGTCTGTAAACAACACCTGAACAATCACTCAATAGCATATGCGGCGCAATGCGGCGCACAAAATTCGAGCCAAAGTTATTTCGGAGGATTCATGCAGCACGTTACCCGTCGTTGGACCCTTGCACTGGCAGCATTGATAATCTCGTTGATCGCAGCTTGCCAGCCGATCCAACCCGCTACACCGGAAGCAGCAGCCCCTAGTACCGAGGGAAGCACTATCGGCAGCCTTGTTGTTTATTCCGGTCGCAGCGAAAATCTAGTAGGCCCTCTCATTACAAAGTTTAGCGAAGCAACCGGCATTCAAGTTGACGTTCGCTATGCCGGAACTTCCGAGATGGCAGCAACGCTTCTGGAAGAAGGCGCAAATTCCCCAGCCGATATCTTCTTTTCCCAGGATGGCGGCGCATTGGGTGAACTCTCCAAAGCAGGGCTCCTGGCTCCGCTGCCCGCCACGGTGCTAGACCAAGTACCCGTCACGCTGCAAGGCCAAAACGGCGATTGGGTCGGTATCAGTGGCCGCGCGCGTGTCTTGGTCTATAACAACAGCGAATTGAGTGAAGAGGATCTGCCCGATGATGTATGGGGCTTGACCGAAGAAAAGTGGCGAGGCCGCGTCGGCTGGGCACCCACCAACGCAAGTTTCCAGACCTTTGTCACTGCTATGCGTGTCTCAGAAGGGGACGAACGCACCCTCGAATGGCTCGAAGCGATGGTCGCCAATGATGTGCAGAGCTATGACGGCAACGCTATCATCGTCGAGTCCGTTGCCGCAGGTGAAATCTCGGTGGGCTTGACCAACCACTATTACCTTTATCGCTTCTTGGCGGAACAAGGAGAATCCTTCTCCGCACGCAATTACTACTTCCGCACGCCCCATGCCGGTTCGATCATCAATGTCGCCGGTGCCGCCATCCTCAACACAGCCAAAAATCCTGAGGCCGCGGAACAATTTATCGAATATCTGCTTTCGACAGAAGCCCAGCAATTCTTTGCTGACGAGACATTCGAGTATCCGCTCATTGCAGCAGACATTGAGGTGCCGGATATCCTCCTGCCCTTGTCCAAGATTGCCACGCCTGACATTCAGCTAAACGATCTCGACGACCTCGCAGGCACACTTGAACTCTTGCAAGTATCAGGCGCGCTGGACTAGACCCCGGTCACGCCAACCTCTTTCTTTCTCTGCTGGGCTTAGGTGTATACCTGAGCCCAGTTTTTTTGTGTTATAATGGCATTAACGTGCCATTCATATGGAACACGAATACCTGTGCGGACGTTTGTACCTTTATGTCTGAAGTAGACACCAAACGCAACTTGTCTCGTCGCCGCTTTTTGCAGTGGTTTGCCGGCCTCGGAATCACCGTTGGCTCAATGGCAGGCTACGTGCGTACCATCGAACCCCATTGGTTGAGTGTTGATCAATTTGATCTACCCGTTCAGGGGCTTCCCGCCGCGCTAGACGGCAAACGAATCGCCCAGCTTTCCGACATCCACCTAAGCCAATATTTCTCGCCCGCGCGCTTGGCAAATGCCATTGCCGAGGTCGCGAGGCTTGCGCCCGATTGGTTGGTGCTGACAGGTGATTATGTCGGCGATGATGCTGAAGACGCGGCGGGACTGGTGGAGCCGCTGCGAACGCTCTCGATGCCCGTTTTTGCCGTCTACGGTAATCATGACTACTGGTCAGACAGACCCACGGTACAACGCTATTTGAACGCAGCCAACATTACCATCTTGCTCAATGGTGCCACCCAGATCGCGCCCGAACTCTGGCTCGCCGGTGTCGATGACCTGTGGAGTGGACGACCCGACCTTGCTGCGGCAATGCATGACGTTCCCACCCATGCGACGACGCTCCTATTGGCTCACGAGCCGGACTATTTTGACGTTGTGCTACGCGAAAAAGCGCCCATTACGCTCCAGTTGAGTGGTCACAGTCATGGTGGTCAGGTGCGGTTGCCCTCTCTCAAGCCCGATGCAGCAGGTTTCTACAGCTACGCACCCATTTTGCCGCAGTATGGGCGGCACTATCCAATCGGGCTGCGCTCGGTCGAGGGACGCTCTGTGTATACCAACCGCGGGTTGGGTATGTGGCCTGTGCCCTATCGCTTCAACTGCCGTCCCGAACTTACGTTGATTACGCTGCGCGCGGCCTGATTTTTGCCAAGTAAAACAACAAGTAAGACGCAGTGCGATCCCAGAGATAAAAGCATCTAAAAATGATGGAAGCGAACCTACTGCGTACAGAACTCGTCATAACTTAAAATGGCAGAATCGTGGCACTGTGCCTATTGCTTTATGCTTGCCTTATATTTCTTTTGATATTTCCTATAGCAATCAAGGGGGTTTAGCTCATTTGTTTGACGGAACCAAGTACCATATGATAAACTTTGCACCTGGAGAGAGTAGTGCAGCGTACGGCGCTGCTTCACTTCAGCGCATCCACGTCTCCCCGTCACCGCGATGCATGGTGAAGCCGGTGGAGTCCTTTGGGTCGAACAGGACAAGTCATGAATTCTAAGCGCGTCCGTAGTGGTGCCATATATGTTCTGCTCCTAGTTGCGCTAGGAGCTTTTCTCTACACTTCGTTGGCGCGTCGCACAGACGGCCAGGCGACACCTGTGCCGATTGCACGCATCGCCGATATGGTGCGTACAGGCACGATCACCTCGATCAACATCAATGAGGATCGCATCACGGCTGTCAATCGTACCAACGGCGAACTGATGCAGTCGCGTAAAGAGACTGGCGTTGGGCTTGTTGAAACCTTAGTCAACTTGGGTGTCACCCCCGATGAGTTGGCAGCGGTCAATATCAGTGTGGATACACCAGCGATCTGGGAAAGCTGGGGTGGAATCCTCCTGGCGTTATTGCCATTGGTCTTATTAGGTGTCTTTTTCTTCTTCATCATGCGCCAAGCCCAGGGAGCGGGCAACCAGGCGTTTTCCTTTGGCAAGAGCCGCGCCCGCATGTTTACCGGCGACCGTCCCACCGTTACCTTTGGTGATGTCGCAGGCAATGATGAAGCCAAGCAGGAATTGCAGGAAGTTGTAGAGTTCCTCAAGGAACCGGAAAAGTTCGCCAGCTTGGGCGCGCGCATCCCCAAAGGAGTGCTGCTGGTAGGCCCGCCCGGTACAGGCAAGACGCTGATGGCAAAAGCCGTATCCGGCGAAGCAGGCGTCCCCTTCTTCAGCATCTCCGGCTCTGAATTTGTCGAGATGTTTGTCGGTGTGGGTGCCAGCCGCGTGCGTGATCTCTTTGAACAGGCTAAAAAGAATTCCCCCTGCATCATCTTTATCGACGAGATCGATGCCGTGGGACGTCACCGCGGCGCGGGCATGGGTGGTTCACATGACGAACGTGAGCAGACACTCAACCAAATCCTGGTCGAGATGGATGGCTTTGACACTGACACCAATGTCATTCTCGTCGCCGCCACCAATCGCCCCGACATTCTTGATCCGGCCTTGCTGCGCCCCGGTCGCTTCGACCGCCGCGTCACAATGGACGCTCCCGATGTTAAGGGGCGGCGTGCCATCCTCGATGTGCATGTGCGTGGCAAGCCGCTGGCTGCGGATGTTGACTTGGATGTGATTGCCAAGCAGACACCCGGCTTTGCCGGAGCCGATATTGAGAACTTGGTCAACGAGGCTGCAATTTTGGCGGCACGCCGCAACCGTCGCTCAATCAGCATGTCAGAACTGCAGGAAGCCATCGAGCGCGTGATTGCCGGCCCCGAACGGCGCAGCCGTCTCATCTCCGCGCGCGAAAAGGAGATTGTCTCCTATCACGAAGCCGGACATGCCATCGCCATGCACTTCCTACCCAACCATGATCCTGTGCATAAAGTGACCATCGTCCCGCGCGGCATGGCGGGTGGCTATACACTCAGTCTGCCGGATGAAGAAAATCTCATGATCACCCGCGAAAAGCTTCGCAACGATCTCGTCGCGCTGCTCGGTGGTCGTGTGGCAGAGGAGATCAAGTTTGTAGACATCACCACAGGTGCAAGCAATGACCTCGAACGCGTCACCAATATGGGGCGCGCGATGGTGACCCAACTGGGGATGAGCGAAAAGTTGGGGCCAATTCGCTATGGCGAACGCGAAGATCTGGTCTTCTTGGGACGCGAGATCAATGAACGGCGTAACTACAGTGATAAGGTTGCCCAGGAGATCGATGAAGAAATCCATCGCATCGTCGACGAGGCGCACCAGCGTTGTCACCAATTACTCTCTACCCATTGGGACAAGGTTGAGCTGCTGGCGACGACACTGCTAGAGGTCGAAACCGTAGACGCGGCACAGTTCCAGGCACTCATGCGCGGCGAAAACCCCTTCCGTTCAAGCGAGACGCCAGGCCCGCGTACGGCCCCAGGCTCGCGCCAAGATGAGGCCCCGCGTGACAAACGTTCCGATAGCGGTGTGGATTTGGGCGGCACAGTTCCCGCTCCCGCCTAGCCAACGACAAACCAGGATTGGCCCAGGGTCAGTAACGTGAACCCGCACAGCATACCACCCAAAACGACCCCACCCTTTACAAATGGCCATCACGAGACCCCGCTAGAAGCTAGCGGGGTCTCGCTGCATCGTCCACCACCGCAGCGGGAAACTACCACGTTCCCGGTCGATCTGCCTTTGCGCGGGCTTGGCCCCTGGCTCTATGGATTCCAGCGTTTTCAACTGGGCGGCTTACCTGTTGCGCGCTATATCGCCGCACCCTGGTTGGCTGTAGCGCTCCTAGCCGCACTTGGCATCGTACCCGGACGCTGGATTACCCTCGGCATCGCCCTGCTGCTGTGGCTCGGCCAGCTCGCGCTCATGCTGCGCTACCAGCGACAGCGTTATGTCACCTTCGCAGCCGCACCGCTACCCGCGCTCAACGATGTGCCGCTCGATACCACGGAAAAAGTGGCGATCTATGCCACCGGGCTGCTCAGTGTCGAAGGTCGTTACCAACAGTACACCGTTTTACCTGGCTTCTATCGCACCTTTGCCACAGGAGAACATGCTCTTCTCTGCCTTGTCCAAAACCGCAAGTGGCTCGGCATGTTGAGTTGGCCCCCGGAAGAAACCGGCATGTGGTATGCCTTTATCCATCCATCCGACATTGAGCGCCTAACATGGGGCAATTTGCGCTTTGGCGATCACGACTATCCCGCGCTGGCTATAGAATACCGGCTGGAGATTCCGCCGGGTCCTCGTCGCAAACGGACCGAAATTCGCCAGGAAACACTCTATTTGTCCTCACCCAACCTTCAAGATTTACAGCGCGTTTTTGTGGACCTACTCACAAATCTACCGCAAGACCGAATTGTCACGCCACAATCCGCGACCTGACCGTACATCTGCCCATTGAACCATCATAAGGAACCGCTTCATGCCGGAGAACCTGTCGTCTCGTCGCAAACGTCCGACCTGGGACGAGTATTTTCTCGAAATTGCCTTTAGTGTTGCCGAGCGCAGCACTTGTGACCGCGCCCATGTGGGCGCAGTGTTGGTTCGTGACAAGCGCATCCTCTCCACCGGCTACAATGGCTCTCCGGCGGGTCTGCCGCACTGTGACGAAGTGGGCCACCTCATTGTAGACGGGCACTGTGTACGCACGCTTCATGCCGAACAAAACGCCATTATCCAATCCGCGCTTCATGGTGTCGACAGTGAAGGCGCAACCGCCTACGTCACCCACCAACCCTGTCTTACCTGTGCCAAAATGCTCATCAATGCGGGGATTCGCCGCGTCGTCTATGCCGGAAACTATCCCGACGCCTACAGCCGCCAATTCCTCGCCGAAGCCAATGTTCAACTAGATCATATGACCCGCCCCGGCTCCACCGGCAGCGTATCTGCTCCTGAACCCGATGCTGCTCCATGACAGGCACGCGCGCCTTTCCGGCAGGGTTCCGTTGGGGCACAGCCTCCTCATCTCACCAAACAGAGGGCAACAACCAGAACAACCAGTGGTGGCGCTTTGAACAACAGCCGGGAGCCATCGCCTTCGGGCAGCGCAGTGGCATTGCCTGTAACTGGTGGGCAAACGTCGAGGCCGATTTCGACCAGATGGCGCAACTAGGTCTAAACGCCCATCGCTTGAGCCTCGAATGGAGCCGCATTGAGCCGCGCCCTGGCGAATTCGACGAGGTAGCCCTCGACCGCTACCGCGCCATGCTCACAGCCTTGCACGAGCGCGGCATCCAGCCCTGGCTTGCCCTTCACCATTTCACAAACCCGCTCTGGCTAGAGGAGATGGGCGGTTGGGAAAATCCCGCCATCGTGGAACAGTTCACGACCTATACGGAAAAAGTCGTGCAGCACGTAGGCGACCTCTGCGGACATTGGCTTACCATCAACGAACCATTGGTCTACCTGGGGCAAGGCTGGCTGCGCGGCGTTTGGCCTCCACACCACCCAAACCTGCTGCTTGCGCTCCGTGTTTACCGTCACCTACTCTACGCCCACGCAGGGGCCTATCATGCCATCCACAACGCCCAGCCCGACGCTCAGGTCAGTGTTGCGAAGGCCATGCGCCACTTTGACCCCGCGCGGCCTCGCCACCTCGGCGATCAATGGGCGGCACGCCTGCGCCGCTATCTCTTTGAAGATCTCTGGTTCTCCGCCACCCTCGATGGGCGCTTGTTGCCGCCTTTAGGCATCGGCCAGGTTGACCCCCAACTCGCCAACACACTGGACTTCATCGGCATCAACTACTACGCCCGCTACCAAGTCACCTTCACACCCAATCCGGCGCGCCTCTTTGGCTGCGAAGGCTATACGCTGGGTCGCGAACTCTCCGATAGCAGCAGCCGCGGCCCCTACAGCCAGTTCGACCCCGACGGGTTGGGCATTATCTGTCGCCGCCTTCAGCCATACGGCAAACCCATCTACATCACCGAACATGGCCTGCCCGACCAGGACGATGACCAACGCCCGCGCTGGCTGGTGGCACAACTCACGGAGTTGCACCGTCTCATCAGGGACGGCGCTGATATACGTGGCTATTTCCATTGGACATTGGTAGACAATTTCGAATGGAACGACGGCTGGACAATGCACTTCGGTCTCATTGACATGGACCCGATCACCCAAATCCGCACACCACGCCACAGCGCCACCCTTTACAGCCGCATCGCCCATGCCAACGCTTTGCCCGATAATCTCCTCGCGCGTTATGGCATGGGCAGCAGCGGCGAAAAGTAGTTGTCATCGTTGACCGTACGCTGCACCTCATAGGCCAGCGCGGACGTATACTCGGTCAGTAAATCTAAGATGAGCGCAAAATCGCCAAACTCAAATCGCTCGCGCGGCGCATCTGCCACCAGGTTTAGATCGCCCTCATCATCCACACCCAGGCGTACCAGCCGCATCCGTTGGTTCAGTCGCAGCAAAGCGCCAAAGAGCCGGGGTCGCTGCTCCGCCTCGCCAATGTGTGCCACAGGACTCACGGCAAAATGGATCCACTCCTCCCCCACCATCACATAGAGGTCAAAGTCGTCTTCGCTCTCGGTGGTAAAGCTGCTACGCCACACATCCGGTTCCACCTCCTCCGCCATCCACTCATACTGTTCAAAAAACTCGCCTATCTGTATGCTTTGCATTCGCTTACACCGCTTCCTAAGCCTGCATCGTTCAACATTCAGGAGACTATTGCATGTCATCTATCCTGCACGCCATCATCCTCTTTATCCTTGCTGGATTCGCCGAGATCGGTGGTGGCTGGCTTGTCTGGCAATGGCTGCGCCTGGGCCGCCCCTGGACATGGGGACTCGCCGGAGGGATCATACTCGCCCTCTATGGCATCATCCCCACCTGGCAACCCGAAACAAACTTTGGCCGCGTCTATGCTGCCTATGGCGGCATCTTTGTCATTCTCTCCCTCTTATGGGGCTGGCGTGTCGATGGCTGGCTGCCCGACCGCTTCGACCTTCTCGGTGCTGCTGTCGTCTTGCTAGGCATTGCCATCATGCTCTGGTCCCCCCGCTGAATACATCCAACTCCAACTTCCCATCTCAACCGTATCATAGCGACCCCTCCACCGTCATCCAATAAAAGGGCAGCAACCAAATGTTGCTATCTTGGCCCACAAAGCGCAGAAATCACAAAATCATCCTTGACAATCACAACAAATCTGCTATAGTGGGCAACAATCAAATCATAAATGACTGTGAACCAGACGAGTAGTCATCAAAGCGAGCTTCAGAGAGTCTCCGGTTGCTGAAAAGGAGATAGCAGCGCAGAGGGTGAATGGCCTGGGGAGTCGGACGCCAAACGTGTTTACACCAGTAGGCGCTCCCGGTTTGCCACCGTTATCTTGGCAGGCGGTATCAGAGTCCACTGTACTCTCGTACTGCACAAGTGAGACTGGTGGCGAATCCTTGCGTTTCATGCAAGGATTTTTTAATTGGCACACTGCACCACAGCCAATCGACCATAGACCAGTCTAAGCGGGGTGGCACCGCGGGGTTTTGAATTCAAGCCTCGTCCCTACACAACGATCATTAGCTTGTGTTTAGCAAGCGATCGCTGTGTAGCGACGGGGCTTTTTCGATTGGCATGGTTTTTAGCAGGTCGTTTTACGCTCTACCATCTTTGGCAAGGCACATGGTGCAATCAAATTTGTGCAATCAAGGAGGAATTCTATGCAACCAGTCTATAAACCTTCGCTAGACGAAGTGCGTGAATTGGCAACACGCGGCAACATCATTGCCGTCCACCGCGAACTTCCCGCCGACATGGAGACGCCTGTCTCTGTCTATCTCAAACTGCGCGCCCGCCCCAATGGCCCCAGTTTCCTGCTCGAATCCGTGGAAAAGGGTGAAATCGTCGGGCGCTACAGTTTCATCGGCGTCCACGCGCCGATGTCAGCCGTGGCCTTTGGCGACCGCACGATCCTGGGCGCAGCCGGTGGCACAGTGCTTGAAGAACGCTGCGGCGATCCGCTGGAAGTGGTCAAAGAAGCGTTAGCCGGTCGTCGGCGCGTTCCTGTGCGCGGCTTGCCCAGCTTTACGGGCGGCGCGGTCGGCTACTTTGCCTATGATATGGTGCGCTTTATGGAGCGACTCCCCGACACCGCCGAGCGCAAGCTGGACATTCCCGATATGGCGCTGCTCTTTGCCGACAACCTGGTGGTCTTTGACCATGTGCGCCATCGCCTCATCGTCATCGCCAACATGCGTGTCGAAAGCGACCACCGCGCCGCCTATGCCGATGCGGTCGCACGCATCGACCAGATCGTCGCCGACCTGCGCCGCCCGCTGGCCCCTCCCGTCACACCTGCTTATCAGAATGACGCGACGTGGGAGAGCAATCTTACCCAAGAAGCCTTTGAAAAAAAGGTCGAACAAGCCAAAGAGTACATCGCTGTCGGCGACATCTTTCAAGTCGTCATTAGCCAGCGTTTGAGCCGCCGGACGGAAGCCGATCCCTTTACAATTTATCGTGCCTTGCGCATGGTTAATCCGTCTCCCTATATGTTCTTTCTCGATTTTGCGGGCATCGCGGGCATCGACGGGCCGCCCGTACGTCTCATCGGCTCCAGCCCAGAGATGCATGTCCGTCTCGAACAGGGTGTCGCCTTCCTCCACCCCATTGCAGGCACAAGATGGCGCGGGCAGACGCCCGAAGAAGACGACGCACTCGCCAACGACCTGCTTAACGATCCCAAGGAGCGCGCCGAGCATGTCATGTTGGTCGATTTGGGCCGCAACGACTTGGGCCGTGTCTGCGACTACGGAACGGTTACGGTGCCTACAATGATGACCATTGAGCGCTACAGCCACGTCATGCACATTGTCAGCGACGTGCGCGGCAAGCCAAAACCAGGACAGGATGCCTTTAGCCTCCTGCGTGCCACCTTCCCCGCAGGCACAGTCTCCGGCGCACCGAAAGTGCGTGCAATGGAGATCATCGAGGAGCTTGAAGGAGTGCGCCGCGCCGCCTATGCTGGTGCTGTTGGCTATATCGACTATGACGGCACGATGGACACCTGCATCACGCTCCGCACGATTACCATGCGCGGTGATACCTGCTACTTGCAGGCGGGTGGCGGTATTGTCGCCGACAGCGATCCAACCTATGAATTCAACGAATCCTTACACAAGGCCAGGGCGCTAGCCGTCGCCGTCGAACACGCTGAACGCGGCCTCTAGCCATCTATCCTGGATGCTACTGACGCTCCCAGGAAGGTTTTTCGAGAATATGCAGACCTTTCAATAAAGGAAAACAGGAATCAACCATGAGTGACATACAAACACGTAAGCGAATTCTCACCGGCGACCGGCCCACTGGCAAGCTTCACCTGGGCCACTACATCGGCAGCCATCGCCACCGCTTGGCCTTCCAGGAACAATACGAATGTTTCTTCCTGGTCGCCGACCTGCATATGTTGACCACCAAGCCCGACAAGGAGAGCATCCTTGCCATCTCAGACAACGCACGCTCGATTGTCATGGATCATCTTGCCATTGGCATTGACCCCAAGACAGCAACCTTCTGCCTCCAATCAGCCATCCATGAGACCTACGAGCTACAACTCTTGATCAGCAGTTTGATTACCGTGGAGCGGCTCCTGCAACTGCCGACTATCAAGGACATGGCTGCCGCTGCCAACATGGAGCAGATTCCGTATAACCTGCTCGGCTATCCTGTCCTGCAAGCTGCTGACATTCTCCTGCCCCGCGCCAATCTCGTTCCGGTCGGCAAGGACAACGAGAGCCATGTCGAGCTAACCCGCCAAATCGCCCGCCGCTTTAACAATGCCTATGGCGAGGTCTTCCCTCTGCCGGAAGCCTATGTGGTTGGGGGAACACTGGTCGGCACCGACGGTCAAGCCAAGATGAGCAAGAGCCTCGACAACGCCATCTTCCTCACCGATGATGCAGCCACCGTACGCCGGCGCGTCAACGGCATGTACACCGACCCCAACCGCGTCAGTGCCGACGTGCCAGGTCGTGTAGAAGGCAACCCGGTCTTTATCTATCATGATTTCTTCAACCCCAACAAGGCCGAGGTCGAAGACCTTAAGAGCCGCTATCTCACCGGCAAAGTTGGTGATGTGGAGGTCAAGGAAAAGCTGGCAAATGCATTGAACAACTTCCTCGACCCCATCCGTGAACGACGCGCCAAGTATGAAGCAGAGACGGGCATTGTTGATGAACTGCTCTATGAAGGCACGCTGCGCGCACGCGAGGAGGCAAAAGCTACCCTGCTCGCTGCCAAACAAGCAATGGGTCTTGCAGGCGTCTGGAATCGCATCAGCCGCGGCGCAGAACGCCGTCGCAAAAAGGCCGAAGCAGCGATCTAACCCCACCCTTCCTACTTGTCAAGGAGATACCGACCATGATCGCAGTAATCGACAATTACGACAGTTTCACCTACAATCTAGTACAGTTCCTAGGCGAATTGATCCTGCATCAACAGGTGCCGGGCGCCTACAGCGACCCTGAGATCCGGGTCTGGCGCAATGACGAGATCGATGTGGAGGAGTTGGCCGATTTGCAGCCCACACACATCATCATCAGCCCAGGCCCAGGGACTCCCGAAAATGACAGCGGTGTCAGCAACGACGTGATCCGCATCCTGGGCCAACACACGCCGGTATTAGGTGTCTGCCTGGGCCAACAGTGCATCGGTCATGTCTATGGCGGCGAAGTCATCCGCGCCCCCCGCCTGATGCATGGCAAGGTCAGCCCCGTCTTGCACAATGGCGACGGCCTCTTTGCCGGTCTGCCCAGCCCTTTCACCGCCACTCGCTATCACAGCCTTGTCGTGGCAGAGCCCCTGCCGGATGATCTCATTGCCACCGCCTACACGGAAGAGGGCGAACTCATGGGGCTGCGCCATCGTGATCTGCCGATCTTTGGCGTCCAGTTTCATCCAGAGAGCATCCTGACCGAT
Organism: Caldilineaceae bacterium; assembly: GCA_020846635.1. Lineage (GTDB taxonomy): Bacteria > Chloroflexota > Anaerolineae > Caldilineales > Caldilineaceae > QEUY01. Next base: position 371,649 of record JADLDO010000023.1, on the reverse strand, counting down.
CACGGCAAAACACTCCTGGCAAACTTCCTGCGCATAGAACGCATTGCCTAATCAATGACCACTAACCCATGACCATTGACCTGACTGCCCAAATCCACCAATATCTCACCACAGCCCCAGGCAGCCTCTTTACCCAACAGCAGGTCGCAATCGTTGACCATTGGGAAGGAGACGCCAATCTCTTGTGGCGGGTGCAGGTTCCTGGACAAGAGGCAGTCGTTAAGCTTTTTCTCGACGCAGGCCAGGCACGCAGCCGCCGCCAGTTCGACGGGCATCAACTATTCACCCCTGCCGGGCTTGCCCCCAAGCCGCTGTGGACAGACCGCTATCCCCACGGGCTGTCGCGCCAATTGCTTGTCTATGCGTGGAGCGATGGCGATCCGGTAACGCCCGACGATCCGGGTGAACTGTGGGCATGGGCCGAAGCCATCGGCAGCTTGCACACTACGCCACCCGACGAGGTACGCCGCTTTTCGCCCCACCCCATCAACCTTGATTTCTACTGGCGCATTGAGCAAGGCAGCATCGCCCAGATCACGCAATGGCTTGCACCGAGCGGCCTAGCCTTAACGCCGCTCTTTCAAAGGCTGGCAGCCGCCACCACACAGTTGGTGCAGACAAGCCTGCCGCTCTGGACAGCCGCCATGCCCACCCCTGTTCACGGCGACCTTACGCGCGACCATACCCTGGTCGAACGCGGGCGTATTACCTTGCTCGATTGGGAAATGTTCGGCCTGGGCGATCCAGCACTAGACGCGGCTCGCCTGCTCCAGCGAGAAGCACAGACGCTCAACCCTGCGCAGGTTGAGACTTGGCTCGACCGTTACCTGGCCGTCGTCGATCAGCCGGACATGGGCGCACGCATCGAAATCTTTCGCCGCCTCTTGGAAGCGCATAACGCGATCTATCTATTGGTAGGTCTCCAGCAAAACAGAAGCGGGCAGCCGGACGACGAACTGATCGAAGCGCTGCCATTCATACAATTGGCGCTTAGCAAAGCCATCGACCGCGCGGCGACGTCACTCAGCCTTGCCGAGTCTCACGATTCGGCGTCCATCGTAGCCGATTTCATTGTCTGGCTGCGCCAAGTCACACCGGCAGCTTCCTGACCGCATCACCCTGACCACATCGCCCATTCAGAGTGGTAATTCAGAGTAATACCAGTGTAGTCACATCGATACACCTTTGATGGAGGACTCAATGACCGAAAACGCCATCCAAGACGCCATCCACCTACTCTTTGGTGGTAACGACCTCAGCACCGAACAAGCCGATGCTGCCATGACGCAGATCATGCAAGGCGAAGCAAGCCAGGCCCAAATTGGTGCGTTCCTGGCAGCCCTGCGTATGAAAGGCGAAACCGTCGCTGAAATTACCGGCTGTGCCTCCGCCATGCGCCGCAGCGCGGTCCAAGTACGCCCAGACATTGGCGATACTCCCCTCTTTGATATGGTTGGCACAGGGGGTGACGGCACTTATAAATTCAATATCAGCACCATCGCCGCCTTTATCGTCGCCGGGACAGGCGTCAAGGTCGCCAAACATGGCAACCGTTCCAACAAGCGCGCGGGCAGTGCCGATGTCTTGGAGGCGCTAGGGGTCACGCTGCAACTCACAGCCGAGCAAGCCAAAGCCTGCATTGAGGAGATCGGCGTGGTCTTCCTCTTTGCACCCGCCTATCACCCTGCGATGCGCCACGCCATCGGCCCCCGCCGCGAGATCGCCGCACGCACCGTCTTTAACATTCTTGGCCCGTTGACCAATCCCGCTCCTGTCACCCATAATCTGGTTGGCGTCTATGATCGTGACCTGACCGACGTCATGGCAAAGGTCTTGGGCGAGATGGGCAGCCGCGCTGCTTATGTCGTGCATGGCTACTATGAGACCGGGACAGGTCTAGATGAGTTGACGACAACCGGCCCCAGCCATGTCAGCCATCTCCGCAACGGCCAAGTCTCTACCTTCCAGTTCGACCCGGGCGATCTCGGCTTTGGCCGCGCCACCCTAGAGGATTTGCAGGGAGCCGATGCCGCCACCAACGCAGCCCTCGCCCGCGGCATCCTCAGTGGCGAATTAAAAGGCCCGAAGCGTGATGTCGTGCTGCTCAACGCCGCTGCTGCGCTGAGTATCGACAGTGGCGATTTCGATGAAGGATTGCGCCAGGCACGCGCCAGCCTCGACAGCGGAGCCGCGCGCGACATTCTCGAACGTTACATCGCCAAAACCCAAAGCTTCGCCGCCTAGCACTGTCACTGCACACCCGTTCGTGGGAGACCCATAGAATGAAATACTCCAAATTAGAGATGGCAAAACATAAAGGTGAGGTCCTCGACCTCATCATGGATTGGAAACGCACTGAAGTGCCGAAGGCGATGGAGGAAACCCCGCTTGCCCAGGTGAAGGCATTCGCCAGCCTCGCACCGGCTCCCCTCGACTTTGCGGGGGCCCTCACCGCCCAAGCGGGAGCCAGCCTCATTGCCGAAGTCAAGCGCGCCAGCCCATCCAAAGGATTGATCGCGCAAGATTGGGACCCGGTACAGATTGCCGAAACCTACGCCCGCAACGGAGCCGCCGCCATTTCCTGTCTGACCGACAGCCGCTTTTTCCAGGGCCAACTCGAATATCTCACGGCCATCAAAGAGCATCTACGCGCCATCGGCAAGCAAGTCCCTGTGCTGCGCAAAGACTTTCTTTACCATGAGTATCAAGTCTACGAAGCGCGTATGGCGGGGGCGGATGCCGTCTTGCTCATCGTTGGCGTTCTTGGCGACAACGATCTGCGCCGCCTCTATAGGCTCACCTATGATCTCGGCATGCAAGCCCTCGTCGAAGTCCATGACGAAGCGGAACTAGGACGCGCGCTCAAGGTCGATGCCCACATTCTCGGCGTCAACAACCGCAATCTAAAAACCTTCCAGGTGGATATCGAAACTACGGGCAGGCTGCGCGCATTGATCCCGCCGGACAAGCTCCTGGTCGGTGAGAGTGGCATTCGTGATGTGGCAGATGTACAGCGCATGGCCGAAATGGGCTGTGACGCGATTCTTGTGGGCGAAACCTTCTGCAAATTGCCCCAATTCCAACGTGCGGCGGCTGTAGCAGAATTTGCCCAGGCCGGGCGGCAGCGCTAGGACAAAATTGCCAGGACAAAACCGATAGACAAAAGCCAACGCGGAGTATTGCCCATGCCCGTCAAAGTCAAAATTTGTGGACTTACGAACCGGATCGATGCCCAAATCGCGCTCGAAGCGGGCGCTGATTTCCTGGGCTTTATCCTCTATGCCAAATCCCCCCGCTATATTGCACCGTCCCAGGTTGCAGAACTCTTGGCAGAACTGGCCCTGCCTCCCCATGTGCAAAGCGTCGGCGTCTTTGTGAATACGCCCATCGACGATGTACTCACCATTCTTGCCGAGACAGGGCTGCACCTCGCCCAACTTCATGGTGACGAACCAGTGACCGCGCTGGCGCAACTCAAGGGGCGAGGCTTCAAGGCAGTGCGCCCGGTAGATGCTGCTGCTGCACAACAAGCCAATATCTTTACGTCCTATCCGCAGGCCTCCGCTCCCCAACTCATGCTTGATGCTTATCACCCCACTGCCTATGGCGGTACGGGCCATCACGCCGACTGGTCGTTGGCCGCGGGTGTAGTGCAGACCACGCCACGCCTGCTCCTGGCCGGAGGCTTAAGGGCCGAGAACGTACAGGATGCCATCGCCACCGTCGCACCGTGGGGGGTAGATGTGGCAAGCGGCGTCGAATCGGCACCAGGGCGCAAAGACCATGCACAGATTCGCGCCTTCGTCGCCAATGCCCGTCGCACACCGTAAATCCAGCCCACAATTCGCATTCTCTCCCTGTTGTGCGCTATACTTGCGGGTGGTGACTTTGGCAGTCACTATATCAGCCCAGACTACCCTCCCGGAAGCTTGAAGCTTCCGGGAGGGTTACATCGGGCATAGTCGCAAGTTTATTAGATTGTCAGCGAAACGGATCTATGGAAATCCTCGGCGGACCACTCTTTGCAGTCGCTGGTGCCGGAGAATCTCACGGCCCAGCCATTACAACCATCGTCTTTGGCTGCCCACCGGGGCTGCGTGTCGAACGCAGCGCCATCCAGGAATATCTGGATCGCCGTCGCCCCGGCAGCAATAAACATGGCACGCCGCGCCGTGAACAGGATCGTGTGGCCTTGCTCTCCGGCCTCTACAGTGAAGATCACGACAGCCTTCTCGCCGGCGGTGAGATCACAACCGTGGTCGATGGCGTTGAGTCGCGCACGCAAGGCTATGATACCGGCTTTACGACCGGAGAACCGATTGCTGCCATCGTCCTCTCGACTTCCCAACGCTCCAACGACTATCTACAATTCGCCGGGGCGACGGGCGAAGTCCGTCCCGGCCATACCGATCTGGTGAAGTTTCATCAATCGCAGGGCTTTGTCGATGTACGCGGCGGCGGGCGCTCCAGCTATCGCTCTACCATTTCGGATGTCATAGGTGGCTCTATTGCGCGCCTCTTTCTTGCCCAGAATTTTGGCACAGCTATCTTCTCGTCCATCAGCCAAGTAGGGCCGTTGCGTAGTTCGGTAAGTCTGGCAGAGCATTTCGAACGATACATACAGGAGCATCCAGGCCAGCCCATTCCTGCCGAGGCCCTGTCTATGGTCAGCGAACGTCTGCACAGTGCCGAAATCCACAGCCTCGACGCCGAATTTGCCGAAGAAGCAGGCGACCTCATCAAGCAAACGCGCGTCCAGGGCGATTCGTTGGGAGCAGCCGTAGAAGTAGTGGCGGTCAACGTGCCCGCACTCGTCGGCGCGCCGCTCTACAACAGCCTCAAAGTACGGCTGATGGGCATCTTGGGCGGGCTTAACGCAGTCCAATCCTGTGAAATTGGCGCAGGCTGGGATGTAGTCTCACGCACAGGCAGCGCCAACAACGACCCGATCCGCAGCGACGGCTACCAGGCCAACAGCCACGGTGGCCTCATTGGTGGCATCACGACCGGGATGCCCCTGGTCTGCCGTGTCGGCTTCAAGCCAACCTCCACCATTGTCAAGCCACAACTTTCAGTGCGCAAAAATCTGGAGGAAATCGACTTCCAGCTCAGGAAGGGCCGCCACGATCCCTGTGTGGGCGTGCGCGCTGGGGTAACGTTGGAGTCGCGCGTGGCGATTGAGTTGATGAATGCCCTGCTCATGCAGCAGTCGCAGCATCTCCAGCCTGCACATTTCAACCTGTTCCTCCGTGACCATGCCGGCACAGACGCGTAGGCAAACCCTGCTTCTGCTGAAAGGTCATCCAGCGACAGGCAAAAGCACGCTGGCAAAGGCGTTGGCGCGGCGTTTGGCCTGGCCGCTCATTGACAAAGACGCGATCAAGGATTACGTCTATCACCTGCCCGATGGCAGCAGTTTGGCCTACGATATTATGTGGCAAATTGCGCGCCATCAACTTGAGATCGGTCTGAGTGTCGTGGTTGACTCGCCACTCTCCTATCCACAAGCGTATGCCACAGGAAAAGAACTTGCGGCAGCGTTCCATGCTCGCCTGGTGGTTGTAGAGACAGCGTTGGCAGAGAGCATCTGGCGTGAGCGGCTTGAGCAGCGTCTCCATGAGCAGCAGACACATCGCACGTCTGGGTGGGCAGCCATGCAGCAGCTACTTGCATACTATGCAGACTCTTGGCGTTATCCAATCGCGCCGGAACACCATTGGGTGGTAGATTCAGCCCTACCCGTCGATCAACTCGTTCAATCCGTCGTTCATCATCTTGACCAAAGATCGTAAACTGCAAACAACGCTATGAGTGTCACCATCTTTCCTGCTGAGAAAAACATCATCATCACCGGCTTCATGGGTACAGGCAAGACCACCATTGGCCGTCTGCTGGCCGAGCGGCTCGGTCGCCGTTTTGTCGATATGGACACGCAGATCGAGGCGCATTTTGGCAAGCCCATCCCGCGTATCTTTGCGGAGGATGGCGAACCCGCCTTTCGTGTGCTTGAAGCGCAGTTGTGCGCCCAACTCTCGCAAGAGCAAGGGCTTGTCCTCAGCACAGGGGGCGGCGCGCTGGTCAACGCAGGCAATCGCCAAGTCCTTTCTCAAACGGGTGTCCTCATCTGCCTTACCGCCACCGTCGATACCATCCTCGACCGCGTCGATCAGAACGCCGACCGTCCCTTGCTACCCGGTGATCGCGAGGAACGCAGCCGCCGTATTCGCCAACTGCTCCATGAGCGCCGCCACGCCTACAGCGCCATCGCCCAGCAGGTCAACACGTCGGGCCGGACACCGGCTCAAATCGTGGAAGATCTCTTGGTGACGTTGCAGGCCGAACAGGAAGCAACAGGCATGACGCGCATCCCCGTTCGTGAGCCTGGCGGCAGCTATGACATCTGTCTCGGTGCTGGTTTACTCGCCCAAGCGGGCAAGCTCTTTACCAGCCGTGGGCTACGACCTGGCCCCGTGGCAGTGATCAGCAATCAAGCCATTGCCGGCCACTATTATTCCCCGTTACAAATAGGGCTGGAAGCGGCAGGCTTCACGCCAACGCTCTGTCTGGTGCCAGAGGGCGAGCAGCACAAGACGCTCGCCACCATCGCCAATCTCTATGACCAACTGATCGCGGCGGGCCTGGATCGCCGTAACCCATTGGTTGCTCTAGGCGGCGGCGTCATCGGCGATATGACCGGCTTTGCGGCTGCAACCTATTTGCGCGGTGTCCCCTTCGTGCAGATTCCGACATCGCTGCTGTCGATGGTCGATGCATCGGTTGGGGGCAAGACAGGCGTTGATCTGCCCCAGGGCAAGAACCTGATCGGGGCATTCAAACAGCCCCATCTCGTCATCATCGACCCCGATGTCTTTGCCACGCTGCCGTCTGCGGAGTTTCGCTCCGGCCTCGCCGAGGTGATCAAGCATGGCATCATCGGCGATCCCGATCTCTTTGTCCAACTCGAAGAACATGGGCCGACCAGCATCACGCATATGCTCGCCGACGCGGTACGCGTGAAGGTGCGCGTGGTCGAGGAGGACCCCTTTGAAGAAGGCCGCCGTGCGCTGCTCAACCTGGGCCACACCTTCGGTCATGCCATCGAACTGGTCAGCCACTTCAAAGTGCGCCATGGTGAAGGGGTTGCGCTAGGCTTGATCGCTTCAGCCAATATGGCAGTTGAATTAGACCGTTGTTCACCGGAATTGGCAGCTCGTATCTGCAAATTGGTTGACCGTGTCGGCCTGCCCACCCAATGGTCGGGGCTTGACCCTGAAGCCGTTCATGCCGCAATGGCCCGCGACAAAAAGCGCAGCGGCAAAACCGTACGCTTTATCATCCCACAAGCGCTCGGCGACGTAACCATAATCGACGATCCGGGTCATGAGGTCGTACGCCGCGCCCTGGATACGATTCTGATTTAGCCACCCACCGCAAACAGTCGCGAAGGAACTTCGGCATGGCCCACATTGCTGTCATTCATGGTCCCAACCTCAACCTCTTTGGCACGCGCGAAACGCATATCTATGGCAGTGTTACGCTAGAGCAGATCAACCAGCGTTTGCACGAGGCCGTGGGAGCAAATCACGAGTTACGCATTACGCAAAGCAACCACGAAGGCGTGATCATCGACACCATCCACGAAGCGCGCAATTGGGCCAATGGCATCGTGATCAACCCTGGGGCTTTCACCCACTATTCCTATGCCATCCGCGACGCCATTTCCGCGGTAAAGCTTCCGGCTGTGGAAGTCCATCTCAGCAACATCCACACGCGCGAGAGCTTCCGCCACACCTCCGTCATTGTCCCCGTCTGTGTGGGTCAAATCGCGGGCTTTGGCTGGCGCAGCTATCTACATGGCCTTGCTGCCCTGCTGGATCATCTATCGGAGCAACAATAACCGAAATCATGTACGAGCTCTCTCACCTTTTCACAAAGCGCATGCCGATCCCCCGCATGCACATCACACTGCTGTGGGTCGCCATCGTACTGCTGCTGGCAGCATGCAGCCGCAGCCAGCCAACGCCCACCCCAGTTCCTCCCCCCACACCTGCCTCGACAACGACCGGTGCCGCGCCCGCGACAGCCCCATCTGGTGCAGCCACAGAGTCCACATCGCAGGAAGTCGCCACGCTTGCGCCCACGCCCGCAGCTACCATCGCCGCCACTGCCACCCCCCTGGCGGGACGCGTTGTCCTTTGGCACAGTTGGGCACAAGCTGAAGGCGATGCGCTGGCTGCTGTTCTCTCGCAGCTACAGGAGGCCCAACCTGGCGTCCAGGTTGAGACGCTCTTTGTCGCCCCCAGCGACCTTGTGACGAGCTATGCAGAAGCGGTAGCTTCCGGCAGCGGCCCAGACCTGATTCTTGCACCCAACTGGTGGCTCAATGATCTGGTCGAGGCCAACGCAGTGCTCAACCTAGAACCGCTCCTGGGCGGCAGCCTGGAGACAACTTATTGGCCTGCAACAGTCGAGTCCATGCGCCATCATGGCGTGCTATACGGCCTGCCTCTGACCTACAACCTCGTTGCCCTTTACGTCAACAATGCTCTCGTCCCCCCCGAAGGCATCCCCACAGACACCGCCGCGCTGCTCGCGGCGGCTGGCATCACAACGACATCTGGGGTGGGGCTCTATGCAACACTCTTTCACACCTATTGGGGCTTGCCTGCCTATGGCGCGCAGTTGCTCAACGAACAAGGGCTTGTGACGCTTGATCAAAGCGCGGGTGCGGCAGACTATCTGACCTGGCTAAACGCCTTGAACAGCACGCCAGGAAGTTATGTCAATTCTGATTACGGTATGCTGCTTGATCGTTTTAAGAAAGGCGAATTTGCGTATCTGATCGATGGCCCCTGGGCATTGGCAGAGTTACGCACCGTCTTGGGTGATGACCTCTCCGTCACCCCCCTGCCCGCCGGCCCCAGCGCTCCAGCCCAACCGTGGCTCTACAGTGATGGCCTCTTTGTCAATCCCACGATCACGCCCGAACAACAGATCCTGGCGATGAACGTGGCTCTCTTCCTGACAGGCGATCAAGCCGCCACCACCTGGGCAACCACGGGCGAACTGCTGCCCGCCGCGCGCAACGCCGACCTTTCCGCTGCACCCCTTCTCCAGGGCTTTGCGGCGCAGGCGGCCACTGCCGTCCCCATGCCGACGACGCCCGAAATGGAGGAGGTCTGGACCTATGGGGGCGACATGATCATCAAGGCGCTCACCGGTGTCGCCGAAGCTTCGGTCATTGTGAGCGAAACGACAACGCTGATCAACGAGGCCAACGGCAAATAACGGAAGCCACCTATCCAGCAACCATCATTGTTTACAACCGAGGTTGCCATGCGGTAGAATCGCGCCAGGAGATTGGCAACCTATGCCCGCAGAACGCAAACCGCTACAGAACTTCAATATAGATACCATGTCGGGAATCTACCCTGGTTCCCGCACCATGATCTATCAGCGCCTGCGCCTCCACCACCAGGAGGAGGCCCATAGCCACTGGTATCAGTTGCAATGGTACAGCGATCCCCCTGCCGCGGTTTTGCTACAGATGCGTGCCGCCACCCCCACGACTGCGCCCCTGCTCTCGCTGCCGGAGCCGGACAGATCAGACTTTGTCGAACGTTTGCATAACGAGTTAGCTGCGCGGGAATTCAAAGCCGATGCCTGTTTTGCCTGCCGCCATTGGCACCCGTTGAGCGTTCACACCACGGATGGGCTGCCCGCTGGACGTTGTGGCTGGAGCGATGCACAGGAAACAATGCCGAGTGCGCTCTCCACACAATCCGCGCTGAGTCTTGCCTGTGAGCATTTCCAACGTCTGGATGAGCCGCGCACCAGCCCGATCACGCAGGCAAGCCCAAGCACGAGCCATCCGCGTGTCCTCAAGTTGGCAGAACTAGACCCGGATCGCCTTCCATTCTGGCCCCGCCTTTGGCATCGCCTCTCACGGCGGGGGCGACGGCAGGATCACCCCACGAGTCATTGGGCAGACCAAGTCATTGAGCGCAGCGGGGTCGGTGCGGGCACAGAGCCCTGTTTCGTTTGCCAGGGCCGTCTCGGCAATCTCGGCGCATTGGCCGTTGCCAGCCCCGAAGGCGATAAGCAAACCCTCAGCATTTGGCGCTGCCGCAATTGTTACACCACCTATTTCAACGACTGGACCGATCGGTGGGAACGGCTAGATAGCCTGGAAACCGAAGAGCTTTACTACCGCATCGCACCCGCCGAGGCATACGCTGCCATGCAAATCATCCGCAACACGGTCGGCGGCGATCACCCCGGCGGTCGTGCAGAGCGCCGCCAAGAGCGCGCTCAATTGCTCACCCTTGTCGCTGGTAAACAGCCCTTAAGCCATCAAGTCCGTCAAGGAAGATAACCTTGTCCCATCTGCCACCCAGTGCATCGTATCCACCCGGCTCCGAAAGCACATCTATTCCTGAAAATCTCCCCCATGTTTACGCCGAAAGCCGCCCTAGCCGCCTTGTGGCCGCGCTCTATGACACCCTGCCTTTCCCCAACATCGGCAAGACCCAAGAGGTCGCGTTTGACATCGGCATCACGGCCTACCATGCCACAGTCTCGCTCACGGGCATGGTCTTCAAAGGCTATTCGGGTCACCAACTGCTCTTTGAACAACGTTGGTCTGCGCGCCTAATCCGCGAGCGAACGAAGCAGGATGACCTGACCATCCCTGCTCAGACGGGACTCGCGCTGCGCAGCCTCCACTTCATGCTCCAGGGTTACGAACTGCTGACCTCATTGGAAGTGACCGTGGTCGCAAAATATGAGGAGGATGGGCAAACGAGCCAAAGCGTCGTCAATATCCCGGTCGAATTCCACACGCAGCAGACAGACCTACACTTCCCACTCTCAGGTGCGTGGTGGACGATTCAGGCTGGCGATTGGAGTGACCAACACAAACAGGAGGTCTTTAGCCAGCCCTTTGCGCTTGACTTTGTCAAACTCGGCCCCAACAACTTGCAGTATGCGGGCGACGGCTTGACACTCGAAGATCACTACAGTTGGAACCAGCCCGTCTATGCCACCGCCGGAGGCAAGGTCGCCTATGCCAGCTATGACATGCCCGATCTCAAGCCAGGCGCCCCCCCCGACCCGCGCCTCTTTCGCGATGACGTACGCCGTCTCTTGGGCAACGCGGTCGCCATCAGCCACGCCAACGGCGAGTTCAGCTACTACGGGCATTTACAGCAAGCCAGCCTCCAGGTCAACGAGGGACAGGTCATCCGGCGTGGGACATTGCTCGGCTACGTAGGCAACAGCGGCAATTCGCCCGGCCCCCATCTCCACTTTCACTTGATGGAGGGGCCAAACATCTTTATTGACCGCGGATTGCCCGTACGTTTCAGCAACTTTTGGGCCGGAGGCCAGTTTTTCAACCAACCCACATTCATTCCAACCCGCATGATTGTCGTTGGCCCAGAGCACAACCGCGAGACAGCGTAAAAGGCAAACAGCATATGAGGACGCAACGGCGCAGCCAGATGGAGACAAAGAACCATGCTAATCTCTGAACCCCCAGGCGACGAAGGACAACTGTATACCCGTGTCGATGATGAACAATATGACGAGCTATCCGAACTGACCGGTCAACAGGTGGTGCATGTTTCGGTATGGGAAGAGGGCTTGGCTGATGCCGTGAGTTCGCCAGGCACAAAAGAAAGTGCGGGAGACGACACGGAGGTTGCCGCAGATATCGATCTCTATCTGCGCGATGGTGTCTATTTCGAACTCTATGGCACCCTCTGCTACACCGACATCGACGCCGCCCCACTCACCGATTTAAGGCAGATCGAGCAGGAACTCCAAAGATTGGTCGAGGCCGGGGCGCAGCTTGAAGAGATCGCGGTAGACGAGGACGATGGCTTGGTGCTGGTACTGGGCCAGAATCACCAGCCGGTCATCTATTTACAGGTTGGCGCCTGGCTCCTTGACGAATGGGAGGAGTTGCCAGAATCATCCGCCCCATGATAAAGTGTTGTCCAATAATTATGTAGATACCTGCCTTTCATCCTACTCCCTTTAGCCATATAGATCCATCTATGAGGAGGAAAACCTACCATGCTTCCGCTTGCCACAATGACTGCTGTGCGCCCCACCGCCAGCCCGGTTACGGCTGCTATCTACGCCGCCATTGCAACAGCGATTGCCGCCATTGCGACCGCGCTGCTCTTTCAGGCCGAAATCCTGGTGCTCTACCTCTTGGCTTTCTTGCTCATCGGTGTGGCCCCCGTGGTCGGCTACCAATTGGCAACCGGGCAGCTAGGATCAGACTGGAAGCCGCTCATTGGTGGCTTGCTCAGCTTTATCCTGCTCATCCTCGGTTGGCTGCTTTGGCCGGTGCTTGTCGGCGCGATGACCCGCGGCCAATCAGTGGGAAAACTCCTGCTCGCCAGCCTGATCGGCATCATCCTCGGCATCGTGGTCTTTCTCATCGCCGCCTCCGTCATGGGCCAAAACCCTTCTTGGATCACCACGGGCTTTACCCTACTGTGGGCAGTCTGGGGCGGCACCGTAGGCGCGGCGATGGCCGCTTGGGGCGAACCCTACAGCGCGGCGTAAGAACAGCCGTTGGATGCGCGGCAGCTTTGCAAGCAGTTTCTACACTAAAAATAGCTCAATCTTGCTTTTAAGACTCCGAAAGCCAGTGGTGCTTCAAGCCCACTGGCTTTTCTGTGCAGTGACGCTAAATTGCGCAAACAGCCGCTTTTTTATACAATTTGCCCAATATGTCAGCCGATAGCCCATCAAGCACCAGCGCCACATCCTCCCGCTGGCGCGGTTTTCCCTGTTAAATCGCTGACCGCCTCTCTCAGTTCATCCGGTCAGGCGCATCCACCGCCATTCTAAGGGGTTCGTCCCCCAGCAAAGCTGTGCAACATGTACAAAAGTAGTGCCACGATTGAGGATGTTTTTCGGCTCGCTCTGCCCGCAGAGACGACATTGTTGGTGGGGGATGAATATCTAAACCGTCCAGTGACCTGGGCCTGTAGTTTGCGCCCCAGCCCCCCTGCCTTCCCCAAGCTGGACGGCAATGAGATCGCGCTCGTTGACATGGACGATCTGCGCCGCCTGGATCCCCAAGCGCGCCTGGATCGGGTTGTACGCAGCCTGCAAGGAGCGCGCATTGCCGCGATTGCCGTCCAGGGCCTTTTTGACCCGATTGCCATTGAAGCCGCACGCGCCGGTCATGTTGCGCTCTTTCAACTGCCCGATTCAATTCCCCTCATCCAGGTTGAACGCGCTGTCATCCGTCTCATCGTTGACCGCGCCGGTTACATCGCCCAACGTTCCTCCGAACTCCAGCGCGAACTCAACCAAATGGCGTTAGACAGCGCGGGACTGGAAAAGATCGCCACCCATCTTTACCAATTCGCCCAACAGCCCGTCATCATGCTCAGAGAAGATGGCACAGTGGCAGCCGCCGCCGGACTTGGCGAACAGGCTGAATCAATACGCCACGCCACCTTGAGTTCGCTCCCCAACATGATGACCCTACGCAGTTGGGCCGTCAGCCAGCCGCAAGGCAGAATCCACCAAACTGTCGGACTGCTGCCGCTGACGGCTGGGACTGGCGCAAACAAAGAGAGCTTGCCCTATCGTCAAGTCGTGGTCGCGCCCATCGTCACCAACGACTCCACACACGGCTACTGTCTTCTCCTGCGCAGTGCCTCCAGCCCCCTACACGAGATCAGCGCTGTCGAGGAGATTGCGGCAATTCAGGGAGCCGGGGCCGCCGCGCTGGAATGGGCAAAGCTCAACGCCATTGGTGTCGCTGAAGAGCGGATGCGTGCGACCTTCCTGGATGAACTCCTCGCCAGCGAGATTGCCGATGAGCAAGCCTGGATTCAGCGCGGCGCGTCTCTTGCCTACAATCTCACACGTCCCCATGTGGCCTGGCTTGTGGAGGCAAAGAATGTACCCGCCTGGCCCGCACAGCTAGTACGTTTCCTGGAGGGGCTGAACATCAATGCGCCTTACAGTCAGCGTGATGAAGGACACCTGCTCTTTTGGCCCATTGACAATCCCAAAAGTGGGCGCGAGTTGAAGGTCGTCGCCAATGAACTCGTCGCTCAATTACTCGCCAAGCATCCCAAAGCGCAAATCGTGATCGGCATCGGGCGTCCTGCTGTTGGGCCTGCAAAGTGGGTGCAGAGTCTGCACCAGGCACGCGAAAGCTGGCGATTGGGCAAGGAGTGGAAGGGCGCGCCGATCACCTACTTTGGCGATCTGGGGCTCTATCAACTCCTGACAACCCTCGGCTCCAATGCCGAAGCCCAGCGTTTTTACCGCAAGACCCTCGGACGGCTGATCACCCATGATGATAACAAACACGCCGAACTCGTCGAAACGCTGGAGGCATTTTTTTCCGCCCACGGCAATCTCAGCCAGACCGCAAACCGGCTCCATATTCATCGCAACACCCTGACCTACCGGCTCGAACGGATCGCTGCCATTACCCAGCTTGACCTGGACGACCCCGACGCACGCTTTTCACTGCAATTGGCGTTGAAGCTGCGTCCCGTCATAAAGTAACGTCAGTTCGATGTAAGAGAACTAAAGGATAGCGACAGGCACGAGGTGGTTATCAGGCCGGATGCCCAACGATGGCTTGAGGGGTCGCCAGGTGTAGGCAATCAGCCCAGCTATTAAGTTGCCCATGAAGTTGTACAGGCTGCGATGGCGCGTGTGTTCAATCTGCGAGATATTCTTGAGTTGGTCAACGATGGTCTCGAGAATGGCACGCTTGCGCAGGAGTAGCTTATCGAGAAGCGGCATCAGTTTGTTTTGCATGTTGCGGCGCAGTTTGGTGATGAGATGCAACTCTTGCTCAAGGAGTTGCTCACAGAGCGGCTGGGAGAGGTAGCCCTTGTCACCAAAGAGCTTGCCGAAAAGGTCTTTGACCAATTGCGGGACAGGGACACGGTCATCGACATTGCCCGCTGTTAAGCAGCAGGCGAGTAACTCACCTGCATCATTGACGACCAGATGCAGTTTGAAGCCGTAGAACCAGCCGACACTGCTCTTGCCGCGTGCGGCTTCATCCTTGAAGACCTGATGGCTGTGGATGCGGCGATTGTGGCACACCGCTAAGGTGGTGGAATCGATAAAGCTGATGCCCGTGCAGTCTCCAAAGCGTTGTCTCAGATAGATGCACAGCGGCAACAAGGCATCGCGTTGTAACTCAATAAAGCGATTGTAGCTAACGAGGTGCGGAAACTCCGCCCGCAGATGTTTGCCCACCTCATGCAGGTAGAACTGTTTGAAATTGCGGTAGCCAACTACATGAAACCACACCAGAATTGTCATCACTTCACTCAAGTGCATCTGACTCCCCCGCTTGCGCTGGCGCACAGGCAGCAGATGGGCTTGCAGCCACGGCTCAAGTTGTGTACAAAAGTCGTCAATCTCGCAAAACAGCGTTACAATATCCATCGGAGAATCCTTTCGGTAGCATAGGGCGTTCGCACTTCCTATCTTACCAAATCGGATTCTCCATTTCTTTGTTCTGCCTTACATCGAACTCACGTTGTATTAGTAAAAGCTCCACCCTCCTGAACAGAACAAGCCCCTAAACCTATCCTCTTGTATCTGTGTTTATATCCCTTGCCTGTGCGTTCACACCTACAACACCCTCTCGCAAAAGCGTAAACTAGCACCACAGCAATTTGTTACACCCCATTGAGTTACCGCCGACCTCCTTTTTGCTCGTATCCGTTTTGCCCGCAGGGCCAGCCCTTGTGGACACCCGTAATGCAATCATTCCAAGTGAGAATTCCAGGAGAGCTTCATGGCGAAGTTAGGCTATACATTATCGAGTGAGGAACATCAACCCAATGCGTTGGTGGAGCAAGCTGTCCAGGCGGAAGCTATGGGCTTTAGCTTCGTCTCCATTTCCGACCATTTCCACCCGTGGGTCAGCACACAGGGTCACAGCCCTTTCGTCTGGTCGGTCTTGGGTGGAGTGGCAAATGCAACTAGCCAGATCCAGGTTGGCACAGGTGTTACTTGTCCGATTATGCGTGTCCATCCTGCCATCTTGGCCCAAGCAGCAGCCACCATCGCCGCCATGATGGAAGGGCGCTTCTATTTTGGCGTAGGTACGGGTGAAAATCTAAACGAACACATTTTGGGCGACCGCTGGGTTCCCTACGATCTACGCGCAGAGATGTTTGAAGAGGCGATCCAGCTCATTCGCGAGCTTTGGAAGGGCAAAGTCACCAGCCACTGGGGCGAGTATTTCACCGTGGAAGATGCCCGCCTCTACACGTTGCCGGAGACGCTGCCCCCGATCATGGTTGCCGCGGCGGGCCCCAAGTCCGCCGAGATGGCAGGTCGCATCGGCGACGGCCTGATCGGCACAGCGCCCGATGCAAAGGTGGTGCAAGCGTTCCGGGAGGCAGGAGGTGGTGACAAACCCCGCTACGGTCAGCTAACCGTCTGCTGGGCAGCCACACGCGAAGAGGCAGTAGATACGGCATACAAAATCTGGCCCAATGCCGGTCTCAAAGGCAGTCTCAGCAGCGAAGTTCGCACTGTCGTCCATTTCGAGCAGGCAGTCAAAATGGTCAGCAAAGAGGACATTGCCAAAGCCGTTGTTTGTGGGCCAGACCCACAACCCTATATCGAAGAGATACAAAAGTATCTAGACGCCGGCTTTGACCACCTCTATATTCACCAAGTTGGCCCCGATCAGGCAGGCTTCTTCAACTTCTTTGAGCGTGACCTGCGTGATCATCTGCCGGCTGGCATTCGATAATCACCTGTCACTCCTCCATCCCTAGAGAGCCGGAGCGCAGATCAAATGATCTGCGCTCCGGCTTGTTATGGAATTACCTGATAGAGCAGAGACGCGCGCAGAGTGGATCGGACAGGATTCGAACCTGTAACCAAGGAGTTATGAGCCCCCTGCTCTGCCATTGAGCTACCGATCCGGGTTGTAAGACGTGAGGAAAATCAACACGAAAAAAGTGAGGTGAGCGGGTGGCGGGAATCGAACCCGCGTCCTCTGCTTGGAAGGCAGAAGCTTTACCATTAAGCTACACCCGCATAAACAATATGCGATCGAACAATGTGCGCTTTGTACCTCGATGCACCGAAGAACCGGCCACGGGCCTATCACGGCTGCCTCCGTGGCCGGTCTGTCGGGGAGACAGGATTCGAACCTGCGACCCCAGCGTCCCAAACGCTGTGCGCTACCAACTGCGCTACTCCCCGCTTTAGACCTACATTGTACTAAGCGTTGCGTTGCTGGTCAAACTGCTAGGGGGATGTTTCGTCGTAGGTCCGTATAGGCATCTCATATAGCCTGTACCTCTGGAAAACTTTCTAAATGACACCGCAAGTAGCCATGAGCCATTTGTCGGTGTCGTTCTGTTTTCTGGAGGTCACAGCGTTACTATGAAAATTTCGGATGCTTTGCAGGGCTACTGGCTAACCAAAGAGCTTGAATTTTCCGACACAACCACGCCCGGTTATCACCGTACTTTTGCGCGCTTCGTTGTCTTTATGAGCGACTGCGACATTGAAGCAGTCACCAGTGCGGATATACGCCGCTTCCTTCTACACCTCAAGAATGACTTTGGACTCAGCAGGCGCACGGTTAGCGATGCTTGGGTTCCCCTGTCAAGCCTATGGACGTGGGCAGAGATAGAGCTAGGCATACCCCACGCCATACGCGGTAAGGTGAAACGCCCACCGTTCACCAAGCAGGTCATTCGCCCCTTTGACGAGCAAGACATTCAAAAGCTGTTGGCTGTGCTACCAGTCACCGCAACCGGAGCCGAGCGACCTACAGCGACGCGCGACCGCGCCCTAGTGCTGACCCTGCTGGATAGCGGCATACGGGCCAGCGAACTGTGCGCGCTGACTGTGGGCGACTACACACCCCAGACAGGACGGCTGCATATACGCCACGGCAAGGGTGACAAGGCGCGTGTGGTAGTGGTGGGAGTGCGGACGCAAAAAGCACTATGGCGATGGGGAACGGTACGCGGTGCAGCGCGAAGCAATGCGCCGCTGTTCCCCAGCACCCGCGGTGGCGGCCACTTGCGACGGGACACACTCAAGCACCTGCTGACGCGACTAGGCAAGCGTGCTGGCGTCGAACGTGTTCACCCGCACAGGTTCAGACACACCTTTGCTGTCACCTTCCTACGCAATGGGGGCAATGCCATCATGCTGCAAGAGTTGCTGGGCCATACCGACTTGTCAATGGTTCGCAACTATGTGCGGCTGGCAGAGCAAGACTTTGGCGCGGCGCGCAGGCAGTCGCCCGCAGACAACTGGAGGCTATGAAGATGGGACGCAGCCCACCAGGATCATAGCTAGAGGGCAGGGACGTGCGCGATACGCTTGGCAGCTTCACACGTCCCCACGCAACGCACCTTAGCAGGATAAGTCCCGCTTTAGTTACGAAGGGAGTATAGCATATGAGCTTGCCGACGAGAGGACGTGACAATTTCGTTCCTGCTTTGCGTGAACCGCCACCACAGGTGGTGGAAGTAGAGATCGCGCGAGAACTGCCCAGCGCGCCGACAACGGTGCTACTACCCCATGCAGGGTATAGAGACAGGGCAGAGGGCTTTAGTCTGGCTACGGCTCCCCTAGCAGGTGTGGCAGGGCTGGTAGCCGCACTGGTCGGCGTGCTGGGCTGGCAAGTACCTATCGCGTCACTGGTGACGTTACTGCTGGCGTTGGCTGGCTTTGCAGGGGTGTGGCTGGTGGCATACGTGGCGCATGTGGTGGTATCCCCAGATGGGGCAACCTTCTTTCATGTGCTGCTGGCTTGGGGCTATCTGCGCCGCGAACAGCAAGAACGCTTCAAACGATATGGCTTGCACAAAGGGGGCAAGGGATGAATGGGATAGCTACCCTAAGAGCTACCAAACAGCTACGAAAATTGGTCGGAAATTGGTTGAAAACAGGACAACTCAACTCGAAAGGAGTAAGGTAATGCGGATAGTAAAAACAATGGAACGCAAGCAGGAGGTTTCAGTGACACAACCACAACGACACACAAGGCTAAGAACAGCGGCGGAAAGTCTAAGCCTACGCAATGTAGACCAGTCTATCTGTGAGCTAATGAACGAGGCTATAGCGCGGCTGGTGCTGCTGGCCTACGAACAAGATGCAGGCGGCTACTGCAACATAGACGCGGCAACGGGCAAGCTGTTGATACCCCTACCGTGGGGGCGCAACGGGTACGCGCGTTGGGGGCTGCGCCCACAGGAAGCGAACATCCTGCGCCAGATACTCTTTGACTGGCAGTACCCTGGTCCATCGCTGCTGCTATATGACCGGGCGCGTCGCGCTTGGTTCGTCAACCTCTACGACTATAGCGACGTAGACACAGCAAAGGGATGGCTGGGTAAGCATCCGGTGTCTATCCTGGTGTATAGGGCAGCACGTACAAAGCGGCTAGCAGGAGGGTAGTTCCCCTGGTCAGTGCGGCTAGCATTTTCAGGAGTGGATAGGCTGTGACAAGGAATGTGTGTAGGCACCAGTCCAACAAGAAATGTACCCCAGGGGGAGGGTGTTCCTATGTTTGGCGTTCATGAACACATGTGCTATACTACAGGCACATCTGAATTTCAAGAGTTGCTTCTCTCCAAGTGGGGTAAGTTGCAACTTAGGGGACAGCAAATGGTGGACAAGCCCAAGTGGGCCTTCCCATTTGCCGAAGCCCGACTACATCAAACATGCCACTACTGCGTGGCTTGTAGTCAGGGTGCGACTCTTGATCTCATCATACGCATACTGTTGGGACAGTCTACACTCTTTCTTACCGCCAGCACGGGGAGTGTCTGCTGTCCCATTTCTTTTTGTTTTTGCCCTCAAGGAGAGTAAGTCATGCCGAAGAATTGTGCGCTAGGAGTACGAGTTAGTGAACAGCAACGTGACCGGCTAGAGATGCTTGCTAGGGAAGCAGGCATGACTCTGAGCCAGTTGTTTCGGACGCTGATAGAAAACGCAGAGGTTGTATCCAAGCCTGAGATCAGAGCAACGGTAGAAATGGACAACCGCGCTGGCAAAGTCTTGGCGGACTCCAGCGCGGTTGTTGCTCAACCCATTAACCATGCCCACTAAAGCAAATGCCGTCACTGCTCGAACAGCGACGGCAACGTAGAATGGGCGCAGCGAATTAGGTAAGTGAATTATGCCTCAGAACATAACAACAGTCAACCCAGCCCCCCATGTCAACGGGAACGGCGATAGCATTCGCCCCATTGACCGTGTGCTGCGTGCGCTAAACTACACCGGGCCACGAACCGAGTCAGACATTAAGTGCCACTGCCCTGCACACGACGACAGAAAAGAGTCACTGAGCGTTGGGGAGGGCAAGGACGGGAGGGTCCTACTCCATTGCCACGCTGGTTGCACTACCCAGCAGGTGTTGTCGGCTGTCGGCCTCACGATGAGAGAACTATCTGCGCCCGGCAAGACTCAGGACAAGACAAGCTGCAAGCCTAAGGCTCAAGGTCGCATCGCCGCAACCTATAACTACACTGATCTGGACGGCACCCTACTCTACCAGGTTGTTCGCTATGACCCAAAGGACTTCAAGCAGCGGCGACCTAATGGGCAAGGCGGTTGGCATTGGCGACTAGACGACGTAAAGCGGGTGCTGTACAAGCTAGCCGACCTGGTAGCGACTCCTACTGATCAGTGGGTGTTCATAGTCGAGGGAGAGAAAGACGTTGACAACCTACGTGCCGTAGGGCTGGCAGCTACCAGCAACGTGGGTGGCGCGGGCAAATGGAAGGCTGAGTATAACCAGCACTTCAAGGGGCGCAAGGTGTGCATCCTTCCTGATAATGACGATCCTGGCCGCAGACATGCAGCGGATGTAGCCAAGCAATTGACGGGCACTGCCGAACGAGTAGTTGTAGTGCCGTTGGAGGGGATACTCCCCAAAGGTGATGTGTCTGACTGGCTGGCTGCTGGTGGGAATGCCGATGAGCTAGTCGCACTGGCAGACGCAGCGCAAGAGTACACAAGGGCGCAGGATGCCAACCCAGACAAGCCGATCTCTCAAGTCATAGCCGATGACCTAAAGCGTTGGGGCTATCACCTACAGTTGAACGTGACAGACGATCAGATCATGGTCAATGGTAAGCCGCTAGATGATGTGAACGAGGCACACATACGGGTGCGCGCAAGAGATGATGGCTACAGTAAGAGTGGTAAGCCCAGTCTGGATGCACTAAAGGATGTCCTCTATACGGTGGCGCACCAGAACAGCCACCACCCTATCAAGGAGTACCTAGACAGCCTTGAGTGGGATGGCAGCGACCGCTTTATGTTGATGGGCGACCTGGTGAAGGATGCCCACGAACCTATCGACTACGGAGAGGCTGGTAAGGCTCCGGTGTTTCCGACCCTGCTATACCGCTGGATGATCGGGGCAGTGGCGAAAGTCTACAGTCAAGGTGCTGTACGGGCGCAGAACAGGATGCTAGTCTTGTCCGGCGGACAAAACCTGGGCAAGTCCACTCTTGTGGCGTGGCTAGGAAGTCCACTTCCCGGTCTGTTCTTTGAAGGGCCGATCAACCCTGATCATCCCGAACACATCCGCTACTTGGCAACCAAATTTGTATGGGAAGTGGCCGAGCTTGGCGCAACCACCCGCCGCGCTGACAGGGAGGCACTCAAGCATTTCCTGACGCAACAAGATGTGACCTTCCGTGTTCCCTACGCCAGGCACCCCGTCACGAAGCCCTCTGTCACTTCCTTTATCGGCACGATCAACCCGATGGCCGGTTTCCTAGACGACCCTACTGGCGACAGACGTTACATGGTTGTCAACCTCAAGAGCATTGACCACAGCTATACTGAGAGAGTTGACATTGACCAGTTGTGGGCACAAGCCGTTGCAGCGTACCGACGCAACCCCAACAGTTGGCAATTGTCACCAGCAGAGCTACGTGCCGTGAATGCCAACAATGAAGAAAGTGAAGTTGAGCGACCCTACGAGGGTAGGATCACCGACCTGTTCATAGTAGACCCTGACCGTGAAGAACCTGAATGGTGGATCAAGACCACAGACATTGTGGACACCCTGCGTAGTGCGGGTGTGAACTTCGACGAGGCCAGACTACAAACCGTTCTAGGTACGACGCTGGCGGGACTTGGACTAAAGCGAAAACAACGACGCATTGACGATGATCTCGGCAATTCAAAGAAACGATGGGGATATCAGGGGCTAAAGCGCAAGCCTGCAAAACTGCCCGGCCAAGCATAGCGGAGGGTGTCACCACCCTTAGCCCAAGACCTGGTGACAAAGGTGGTGACAGTAGTGGTGACAGGACACAAGCGACATCTAGTGTCACCAGGTGTCACCAGGGTGTCACCACCTAAAAAAGGGGGGGTGGTGACACTTAATTACCAGAGGTAGAGAGCCATTTCTTAGGTAGTGTCACCAGGTGTCACCACCTTTATCAAAAGACTTTAGATGAAGTAGTCTCGCATGAGACTCTACCAGAGGTAGGCATATAACGGGGGTGCAAGAACGCACGTGCCGTGTACGTAGACAACTCTTTTGGGCGAAATGGTGGTGACACCTGGTGGCATCGCTTTTGATAGATGTGATAGCAAGGGAGCGCAAGGAGAACGCAAGTGGCTTTGGTCTCATACGCATGTGGAATAGCGTTAATGGTGGCGACCATCCTGCCAGGAGGTACAACTACCCTGGCCGGGTGGATATGCACCAGTATCTACAGTTACAGAGAGCAGCTAAGGCGGCAGTACTACACCGTGCGCCGCACGCAGCGGTAGCTGGTAAGGAGTAGACGCCGTGGACCATGTGGCGAGAACACTACAGTACCTAGACACCTATGGCGATATAGCGATCAGTCCCAAGCACAACCGGCTAACCTGGCTACATGACACCGACTGCCCACGTTTGCAGAGGGCAACGGCTGGGTGCAGGTGTCGGCCAGTAGTGTTGATCGCAGGGGAAGTTATCGCCATTCCTGATAGTGTCTATGAGGATGATACCCGAAAGTTACCCAAAAGAAGTCCAAAAAACGGGGACGAGGCACTTAAGCCTGTACGGTGATGACATGGCACGTCTAAAGCACCCTGATACCGCTATCAACCACCTTTTTGTTTGGCCTTGCGATCAGAGGGGACATAGCCACTATGCGACTCAGGAACTGCCATCCCCTTTTATGCTGTCAAATTGCGTATGATCTATAGGTTCTCGTCCAGTACTACCTATCGCTACCTGCACTGGGGCACACCACCTGCACAGCCATACTTATCACCATCTCCTGCTTATAGGTATGGCTCTTTGCATAGCCTTTACCGACGCCAGGAAGGATGAACTTTGGTGCAACTGGCGCACCTAACGAGGCTGGCAGGCACGACGGGAGAGGGAGTGACTTGTCACATTTCTTGCTTATGTCAAGTCTCTTTTGTTTTGGTCTTGTGGTAAGAGGGGCTAACGACCACACAAAACGAAACAAAAAGGGAGACCCCCCAACACACATAAGACACCACACACCAACTACCACATCACACCATCACACACCGACTACCCTCACCACATTACACCCTACCATTCATCCACTACTATCTATCAGCCATCACTTACTATCTACCGCACATCATCTATCGCCTGTCATCTATCATCTATCGCCTGTCATCCGCCACCTATCCGCATCTCTACCTTTCACCCGTCACACACTTGTCACGATCACATACCCATCTCTACGCTGTACCAGCACAGACAACGACCACAGCTACGGCACTACCCACGTGCGCGGCTATCCCTACCGACCACTAGCACCGCTACGCACATCTGAGTCACATCTATCCCGCATCCATGATCCCCGACCACGCATGATAAGGGGTTGACGCAGCCTCATTTCCATGCTAAATTAGACTTACTAAATTCTCATTTTGTAAGGCTACATAGGAGAATGCACCGTGACCACCACAGCCATATCCATCACAGCCCTTGCTCCCGCCCAACGCTTTGACACGTCCATCCTCGCAGGTACGAAGTCACCCGGCACGCTTGAACAGTACAAGCTGCACTTTTCCTTCTACCTTGCCTTTGCAGGTGACTGGCAGGCAGCGATGCAACCGGCTACCTTAGCGCGCTGGCGGCAGAGACTCTATGAGGCTAGCTGGACAGCGGCAGACGGTAGCCCGCGCCGCTATAGCGTGAACTCTATCAACCAACGCTTGGCGGCGATCCGTGGTGTCATGGCCGAGGCAGCGCAGCAGGGCTATATCCCGCATGAGACAGCCGAAGCCTTCCGCCATGTCAAGGGGCTAAAGGTCGCAGCCAACAAGGAACGGCGCAACGCCCATGCCCGTACCCGTATCAGCCGCGATGAGATGCGCGCCATCATCGACGCACCCAACACAACCACCGCAGCCGGGAAGATGCACCGCGCTTTGCTGCTGACCCTGGCGACGGTGGGCTTGCGGATCAGCGAGGCAGTGACCTTGCAGCAAGATCAGCTAGAATGGGGAACGGATGACGATGGCAAGCAGGGCTGGATGGCGCACGTAGCAGGCAAGGGGCAGGCAGATGCCAAGCCACGGGCAATGGGCAAAGAGGCAAAGGTAGCTATAGACGAATGGCTCCAGGCGCGGCAGGCACTAGGCATTGGCTCACCCTACATCTTCACCGGCTTTGCTGGCCGGGGGGATAGACAGCCTAGCAACAAGCCCATCACCCGGCAGAGCGCATGGGAGATGGTGCAGCGGTACGCCACTGCCGTGGGGCTAGAGCATATCAAGCCGCATGACTTCCGCCGATATGTGGGTACACAGCTTGCCAAGCAAGACATTCGGCTGGCGCAGAACCAGCTAGGCCACAAGCGCATTGAGACGACCGCACAGAACTATGTGCTGGACGGGGTGCGGCTGGGCATCACCGACGATCTAGTCTGACCCTGTACTCTGGTACAGACTACCTTTGTCAATTCCCCACAGGACACCTATACTAGCAACAGTAAAGAACGTTTGTACATATCTCGCATCTATCCCCCAGAGGCTCACTACATGAACAGCACTAGGCCCGACACCCACATGGAACTCTCGACACTCCAAAGCTGGCTATGGCGCGCAGCCTGCTCCATCCGCGGCGAAGTAGATGCCGCACGCTACAAAGACTATATCTTGCCCCTGGTCTTCTATAAGCGGCTTGATGATGTATACGACGATGAATTGCAGAAGCTGGGCAAGAGCCTGAACACAGACGCCAGCACGACAGAACTCTTTGTCGAGACTGACCGTTCACTGGTGCGCTTCTTCATCCCTGCCGAGGCCCGTTGGCGCAACGTCCGCAACCAAACCGACAAACTGGGAGAGCTGCTCACGGACAACCTGCGCGCCATTGGGCAGGAGAACCCGCTCTTGCGCGGCGTCATCGACCGGCGCGACTTCAACGCCACAGACGGCAACCAGCGCATCCTGGATGACAACACGCTGGCGCAACTGGTCAACATCCTCCAGGAGCAGCGGCTTGGGCTGGACGATGTGCAGCCTGACATTCTGGGACGTGCCTATGAGTACCTGATCCGCAAGTTTGCCGAGCGCGGCAGCAGTGCCGGGGAATTCTTTACACCGACCGATGTAGGCTTTTTACTTGCGCGCATCCTCGACCCGCAGCCTGGTGACACCATTGATGACCCGACCAGCGGCTCAGGCGGCTTGCTCATCAAGACGCAGCTACGCCACCGCGAGAAGCTCGCCGCAGCACTTGGCAAGCCGGTGAGTGAACTCCTGGCCGAAGATGACCCCAGACCCGTTCAACTCTTTGGGCAAGAGATACAGGCGGATACCGTTGCCACCAGCAAGATGAATGCCTTTGTTCATGACATGCGTGTGGACATCCGCCAGGGCAACACCATGCGTAACCCGCTCTTTCTCAACGAGGATGGCAGTCTGCGCCGCTTCAACAAAATTGCAGCGAACCCCATGTGGAACCAGCCTATACCCATTGAGGTGTACGACAACGATGCTTATAGCCGCTTTGTCTGGGGCATACCACCCGCAGGTACAGCAGACTGGGGCTGGGTCCAGCATATGTATGCCAGCCTGGAAGTGGGTGGACGCATGGCGGTTGTACTGGATACAGGTGCAGCCAGCCGGGGCAGCGGCAACCGCGGGCGCAACGCCGAGCGTGATATACGCAAGCAATTTGTGGACGCTGATGCTGTAGATGCTGTCATTCTGTTACCAGACAACCTCTTCTTCAACACCTCTGCGCCGGGTATCATCCTGGTGATGCAAAGGGTAGATGCCACCCATCCCCGCGCCCACGCAGGTGAGGTGTTGATCATCAATGCCAGCAAGCACTTTGTCAAAGGTCGCCCCAAGAATGAGATGACCCCTGAGCAGGTGGCGAAGGTGGGCGACCTCTATCTGAACTGGCAAGCCAAAGAGGGTATAAGTGTTGTCATCAAACAGAACGATCTTATACGCAACGACTACAATTTGAGTCCAAGTAGATACATAGGGACGGACAAAGCGGACGCGCCATTACCCCTTGAAGATGCACTAGTCTTACTTGCAGAAGCGGAAGACATTAGAAAGTCAGCGGATGCCAACCTTAACAGAGTCTTGGCATCTCTTGGTTTTGCCAATTGGCATCCATCCAGCAAACTGCAAACAGACATATGAAGCCGTTATGACCAGCTACTCTGAGCTAATTACGGATAATGAGTTACCTGAGGACTGGAAGTTAGTATCTCTAGGGGATATGGCGGACTATATCAATGGGGCCGCATTCAAACCTAGTGACTGGTCTGATACAGGTCTACCAATTATCCGCATACAAAACCTAACAGGAACATCACAGAATTACAACTACTTTCCAGGTAAACTTTCTGACCGTTACAAAGTTTCTGATGGCGACTTGCTTATATCCTGGTCGGCAAGTCTAGGAGCTTTCATTTGGCAGGGAGGTAATGCATGGCTTAACCAACACATCTTTAAGGTAGCGAATGTTGCCAAAACTGTAGATAAGCTACTCCTTTACTTTGCCTTACGACATCACATTGACCTTCTCACAAGCCAAACGCGGGGGTCAACGATGAAGCACATCGTAAGGAATGCTTTCCTTGCTACCCAAATTCCCCTGCCTCCCCTGGCCGAGCAGCGACGCATCGCCGCCGTACTTAACACTATCCAAGAGGCCATCGCCGCGCAGGAGGATGTCATTGCCGCCGCCAAAGCGTTCAAGCGCAGCCTCATGCATCGCCTGTTCACCTATGGACCTGGTGCTGAACCTGCACCAACAAAGGAGACGGAGATAGGCGAAATTCCAGCGCACTGGGAAATTAAAGAATTAGACTCGCTGCTCCATGTAAAACTAGGCAAGATGCTTTCAAAGGCATCGAAATTGGGAGTTGCACCCAAGCCCTACGTACGCAACGCAAATGTTCAGTGGGGATACATAGATATATCTGACATTGCAGAAATGGACTTTCTGCCTGATGAGCGCGATAAGTTTCGACTTAGATCTGGTGACATCTTAGTATGTGAAGGTGGCGAAATTGGACGAACGGCCATTTGGGAGGATCAGCTAGAAGAATGCTACTACCAGAAGGCAATTCACAGACTGAGACCCAAGACCAATGGCAGCATTGATGAAAAGTACTTTCTTTACTACATGACACTGTTGTTTGTGGTTCGCAAGGTATCCATTGTAGAGGGCGCACGTTCTACAATTGCTCACTTGCCCGTTGACAAATTAAAGATGCTTCCAATTGCGTATCCGGCCTATAAAGAACAGGTCAGTATGGCTGAGCAGCTTTCTGCGGCAGATGCTAAAGTTGCCGCCGAGGAAGACCGCAAGGCTGCCCTGGAAGCCCTGTTCAAGTCCATGCTCCACCAACTCATGACCGGCCAAATTCGCCTGTTAAGCGATGAAGGTCTACCCCTGCCCCAGCCATAGCCGGCCACAGAAAGACAGCACCCCCCATGTCCCGTATCAACGAAAAGCGCGATGTCCAAGACCAGCTTATCAACTTCCTGCGCGGCATCCACTGGACGTTCATCGAACGCTACGAGTTACCCCACTGGCGCAACGGCGATGAGACCCAGCCTTTCCTCATCGATGTGCTGCGACGGCAGCTTGCCAAGCTAAATGGCTGGTCGCAAGAGGATGGGCGCATCGATGATCTTGTCCGTCGCCTGCGCCTGGTTGCCCCCACGCTGGAAGGCAATGAGCAGGTTCTGCTGGCCCTACGCAACGAATGGACAGCCTATGACCGCGCCCAACAGCGTGAGTTCAACGTCACGCTCATTGACTATGGCAACCTCACCAACAACCAGTTCCATTTTAGCGAAGAAGTCTGGTTCCAGGACAGCGACCGTCGCCGCCTGGATGTCGTTCTCTATATCAACGGCTTGCCGGTCTTGCTGGTGGAGAACAAGTCACCCAAGTTAGAAGACCCTGGGCTGGCTGGCTTTGAGGATGTCCAGGAAACCTACACCCAGTACATCCCGGAGTTCCTCAAGTTCCCCATTCCCTTTGCTGTCTGCGCCAGTCGCCTGGAGTATGGCGCAACCTGGAACCCCAGCCCCAACGCCTTCTATAAATGGAAGGTCAACGGCAAAGACTATGGACTGGAGGAGTTAGCCAAGTCCTTCTTTGCCCGTGACCAGGTGCTGCGCCTGCTGCAAGACTATGCCCTCTTCTATCGCATGGATGACGCGCTGCTCAAGTTCGTGCTGCGTCCCCACCAGATGCGCTGTATCGAGAAGATCGTAGAGCGCGTGGTCAAGGGGCAAGCGTGTGCAGAGGCTGCCGACACAGGGCTTGAGTCGCACACGCAAGGCTCCGGCAAGACACTGACCATGATCGTAACGGCGCGCAAGCTGCGCCGCCAGCCAGAGCTAATGAACCCGACCTTGCTAATGGTGGTTGACCGCGTAGACCTTGAGACACAGATGTGCCAAAACCTGGAGGCATGTGGGCTAGATGCCATCCGCGCTCACAGCCGCCACCATCTCCAGGCACTGCTCGACGCAGACACACGAGGTGTCATTGTCACGACCATCCACAAGTTCGAGGACATCCAGAAAGACCGCATCACCCGGCGCAACGTGGTGCTGCTGGTGGACGAAGCGCACCGTTCGCAGGAGGGTGACTTAGGTATCTACATGCGCGCTGCGCTCCCCAATGCCTTCCGCTTTGGCTTCACAGGCACGCCCATCGACAAGGGCAAGGTGGGACGAGGCACCTACGAAGTCTTTGGCAGTCAGACAGACCCCAATGGCATACACGACCAGTACACCATCAACGAGAGCATCGAGGATGGCACAACGCTGCCCCTCTACTACACGCTGGCTCCCACTGACATCTGGGTAGACAGGCTCAAGCTGGAAACTGAATTCGCTGACCTGCTTGAAGAGTTCTGGGAACTGGTCGATACCGAAGGGGCAGGTACACAGGAGGCATTGAGCCAGCTACTTCAGCGCGCCGACAAGCTCATGGCTGTGCTGAAGGCTCCCCAACGCATCGAGGCTATCGCTACCCACATCGCAGAGCATTTCCAAAGCAATGTGCTGCCGATGGGCTTTAAGGGCATGGTCGTTACACCCGACCGAGAAGCCTGTGCGCTCTATAAGCAAGCACTCGACCGCTTTCTACCCCCGGAGTGGAGCGAGGTTGTCTACTCACAAAACGCAAAGCGTGACGATGAACTCATGCGCTCCTTCTACCTGGAGGACGACGAAGAGAAGCGTATCCGCAAAGCCTTCCGCGACCCCAACCAGTCGCCCAAGCTGCTGATCGTTACCCAAAAGCTGCTCACAGGCTTTGACGCACCCATTGCCTATGTCATGTACCTGGACAAGCCACTCAAAGACCACACGCTGCTACAGGCTATCGCCCGTGTCAACCGTCCCTATCCCAACAAGAGTAGCGGCTTGGTGGTAGACTACATCGGTGTCTTCAAAGACCTGCAACGGGCGTTGAATTTCGATCAGGGAGGGCTTGACCAGGGGCTGTTTGACCTGGAGCAGTTGCGCCTGCGCTTTGTAGAACTGCTGGGTGAGATACTCACAACGCTCGAACCCATTGACCCGCGTGGTATCTATGGGCGCACAGCGCGTATCATCGGATACTTCTTTGAGGAAGCCCCCCGTTCAGCCTTTCTGACCGCGTGCAAAGACCTGCAACTGGCCTATGAGGTGCTGTCTCCTGACCCGTTCCTCTATGACTATATCGGTGACTACCGGCTCATCATCGACATCTTCCAGACCGTTCAGAGCTACTATAACCCCAACAGCGAACGGCAGCGGATGGAGCGAGAGCTACAACGCAAGACAGAGGCACTCATCAGTGAGCATGTCGGTGTCTATCAGGTTGCCGCACCCATGCCGCTTTACCCCATCAACCGCAACATTGCCGATGTCATTGCCCAGGACCACATCGAAGAACGCGTAAAGGTCATCAACCTCCAGCGCAGCATCAACGAGTACATCAACAAGAACATCGAGAAAGCACCTTATCTTGCCACGCTTGGCGATGAGGTCGAAGAGGTCATAGGGCGGCTGAGGCAGCAGCAGATCAGCGCACAGACCGCATTGTCGGAACTACAGGCGAAGACAGAGCAGGTGGTTGACATTGAAGAAGACCGGGCCAACAGCACACTGGATGACCTGGCGTTTGCCATCCGCACCGGGCTGAAGGCGTCGCCGCTGCTCATCACCCTGCAAGCAGACCAGGTGGAGCAACTTGCCCAGAGCATTGCCAACTACCTGAGCAGCAACCCAGGTTGGAAGTACAACACCCGGCTGGAGTCACAGGTACGCGTCGAACTGTACAAGCTGCTCCTGGCACCGGCACCCAAGCCTGTCATGCCGCAACAGGTCAAAGACATTGTTGAGAACCTGCTGCGGATGCACCGCATTATCATGTCGTGAGTCTACTACGCAGACGGTGGCGCGTATCAACACAATGACCCTCACAGCCAGTGACATCCATCGGCTCATAGAAGCGTGGGCAGCAAGGCTAGGCGTTCAGGTAGAGCGCATCCAAATTCGCACCATGCGCCACAAATGGGGCAGCGTCTCGACGGTGGGCAACCTCACCCTGTCCAGCGACATCCTGACGCTCCCCTGCGACTTGGCAGAGTACATCATCGTGCATGAACTCATGCACCTAAAGTTTCCCAACCATCATCGCGGCTGGCAAGTCTCAATGGGGATGTATCTGTCTGACTGGCGAGAACGAGAACAGAGGCTAAAGCAGCTACAGGCAGAGGAAGAGACCCTAGCCGCTGGCAGCAAACCGGATGGTCAGCAGTAGCAACAGCGTAGCCCTACTTGACAGGGTGTGATATAGTAGTAGCTATCAATGGAAACGCCCGCAGCCAGTGCTTGCAACACTGACCACGGGCTAACCTAAGCCGATAGGTCAGTATCGGGAAGGCTGGTAGAATTCTACCACACTCCCCAGACACGCGCCCATCGGTTCAGCCGGTGGGTTTCTTTTTTACCCGGCTCATAGGTCACAACGTTAACACTGGTTGCTTAGTGGGTGTCACGAGAGGAACCGGAGATATAACGAACCTGCGACCCCAGCGTCCCAAACGCTGTGCGCTACCAACTGCGCTACTCCCCGCCCTAGACCCACATTGTACTAAGCGTTGCGCTGCTGGTCAAACTGGCAACGCTCCATTCTTGACTCTTTAATGATGAGCGAGCTGGGCCTATCAGCGCACAATCCAAGCCAGCCCCTCACCTTATATGAGGGCTAGGGCGATGCCCAACATGCCACACAAAAGGGAAACGAGCCAGAAACGCTCCTTGATTTGCGTCTCACTCCACCCCAGCAATTCAAAGTGATAATGGAGTGGAGCCATGCGAAAGACGCGGCGACCTGTGCCATAGCGCAGCCGTGTCCATTTGAAATAGTAGCGTTGGATGACGACGCTGGCGGCTTCGGCAACAAAGACCAGGCCGATCACCGGCAGGAGTAACCATTGTCCAGTCATCAATGCCACCAGGGCCAATGTCGCGCCCAGAGCCAAGCTGCCCAGATCGCCCATGATGACTTGGGCCGGGTGGGCATTGAACCAGAGAAACGCCAGAAGTGCGCCCACCATTGTAAAGCAAAAAGCCAGTATGTAATACTGCTCCTGCATATAGGCAATAATGCCATAGCTGGCAAAAGCCACCATGCTTAAACTGCCTGCCAAACTATCTAGACCATCCGCAAAATTGACGGCATTGCTAAAGCCTACAATCACAAAGACGGTAATGGGGATCATCCATAGGCCAATGCGAAAAAATCCGCCTTCATAGGGGCCTTTCATGCCTGGGATACCCACAAAATCCCAATGGGGCGGGCCAAAATAGAGAATTAGAGCGATGCAAAGGGCAAAGAGAAATTGAAAACTGGCTTTGGCTCTTTCACTAATCCCTTCCCCTCTGGCACGCAGCCCGCGGATACCTTCCCAATCGTCAACTGCGCCCAACAGCGCAAACGCCACCATGCAGCCTAACAAGAGCAAGGTACTTTTACCGACTAGCGTCACGCCCCAAATCTGTGGGATGTTGGAGATACTTGTAGTGACCAAGACTGGGATAACAATCAGCAGCCCACCCATGGTTGGCGTACCTGTTTTGAGTTGATGCGCGCTTGGCTCCTCGATGCGGATTTGCTTGCCAATTTTCCAGATTTTCAGGCGGCGAATCAGGGGTGCCCCCCAGTTCACAGCCACAAGAAAGGTCACTGCACCTAACAACAAGGCAATGGACACGGAGCGGTCAAAGCCCATCCGCGCCGAAATCGTCCAGCTTAGATTGTTTAGAAAATAAACGATGCTCGCGCCGAGCAACGACCAAAATAACAGGTATTGCCAGGTTTTTGACTTTGCCAATGCTTTTTGTTGCGGCTCTAACATTTCTTCGTTTCCTTGATTGTCTTCGCTCTGCGCTTACGATCCATCTCTAAACATACAAACGGGTGCGTACTGCATTTTGCCATAGATAGGCTGTTTATAGCAGGAGTTTGCCAAAGATGCCAACCTAAAGTCCGACGCCAGTTCCAAATGCTCCTTGCCATCCCCTGTTATTCGATTCACAGCCCAACGTACCCATATCTCCACTGGGCGCGCAATCCTCGTCATTTGACCAGGAACGATCCTCGCCGGCTGGGCGTTCTATTCCCTTTTGGTTCAAACTAGACTACACTAAGGAGAGTTGTGCCTCGCGTACATGCATGGATATTCTGTCGAGTGAGGCAAATTCCCCGGTCTGGATGAACACGGTCCCCTGTATTTTGAAACAATAGAAAGGAGTGTAGGGCTTATGTCGCGGAGCAATCCTGCTGGGCGTGCAGCGATTGGCGTGATCCTGGTTGCACTCGGCGTACTTTTTCTATTTGCTCAGTGGTTTGGGCTGAATATCTGGTCTGCCGGTTGGCCCATCGCAATTGTTGGGCTAGGGCTGTTATTCTTCGTTGCGATGGTGCTGGGTGGCAAATCCGCAGGCAGCCTTGCCATCCCCGGAAGCATCGTGACCACGGTAGGGCTCATCCTCTTCTTCCAAAACACCTTTGGCCGTTGGGAAACGTGGTCCTATGCTTGGACGCTCATCTTTATCGCCATAGGCGTTGGCATCTATGTGAAGGGTCTATGGGAAGATCGCCCTGCAGATCGTCGCACAGGGTTGAGCGTAGCTGGGATTGGCGTCGTCTTCTTTCTGATTTTTGGCACGTTCTTTGAATTAGGCTTTGGCACTTGGGGCTTTGGCCGGGCAGGTGGCACGCTCTGGGCATTGCTGCTTGTGGCAACAGGTTTCTACCTGCTTCTACGCCCGCGCAGCGCAGGGCATGTGGATGCGACGCCGGGGCCAACCGCTGAAGAAGAAACAAATTCCACACCTGTCTCCGGCCCAGTGTAGCTTTGTAAGAAAGAAGTATCCTGACAGTGGAAACGGAGAAATCGCACGATGAAACAGCAAAAGCAATGGAAAGACCTAACGATGGCGGCCAAGCTGCGTATCGCGATCATGTCATTGGCACAGATCGCCCTGCTCGCCTCTGCCCTGTGGGACATTCGCCAGCGACCCGCCGAAGCAATTAACGGCAAGAAAGGCATGTGGGTTGCGCTTTCGTTTGTTAATTTTGTGGGGCCAATTGCCTATTTTCTCTTTGGCCGCAGAAAGCAGAACGCGTCGTTGGTTACGAAGACTGACGTAGAGTAATCACGATAAGGAGCCAAACCTGTGAATAAGCACCTCTTTTCACTTTTGATCGCAAGCGCGTTGCTGCTCAGTAGTTGTACCTTTATATCTCTCCAGGGATCGGGCAACATGATCACAGAAGGCCGAGAAGTCAGTAACTTTGAAGAAGTGGAAGTCTGCTGTGGCATGCAATTGCTCCTGACACAGGGCGACCGAGAGCAATTGACACTTGAAGCTGAGGACAACATCATGCCCGAAATCGAAACCATTGTGCGCGGTAGGACATTGACCGTCCGCTTTCGCCCAGCCTTTGGATCATTCGGCATTCGCACCAGTCGTCCGGTCAGGGTGCATCTGGAAATGCCCACAATTCACGGCATTACCATCTCCGGTGGCGGCAGCCTCGATACGGAGACGATTGAAAGCGACCAGATACGAGTGACTTTCAGTGGTGGCAGCCGGGGTATGATCGGCACGCTGGAGGCAGAAACCGGCGCGCTGGAGACAAGTGGCGGCAGCGAGTTACGGATTGAGAGCCTGACGGCTGATTCGCTGGATACAGAGGCGAGTGGCGGGGGCGGCGTGACCATCCGCGCCGGAACCGCAACCAAGCAAGAGGTAACGGCAAGTGGGGGTGCCCACTATCGTGCAGCAGGCCTAGAAAGCGAAGTCGCCCGGCTGGAAGTAAGCGGCGGCTCCGAGGCAGCGGTATGGGTAACGGAATCGCTGGACGTAGGGGCAAGCGGCGGCAGCAGTGTCGAATACACCGGCAACCCTACCATCGACCAGGAAGCCTCCGGCGGCAGTTCAATTAACTCGGCGAATCGGTAGGAATCGCGCATTTTCTCCGGCATGAACCCTCCCGGAAGCTTAGAACTTCAGGGAGGGTGATCGCTGGGCCGCCCAGGGCTAAAGCCGCAGGGCTACCAAACAACGCCCCCTGAAGGAGGCTTACCGCTAGGCGGCCTTAGTCCCCTTCAGGGGGCGTTGTATCCTAGCCGGATGGTTTACCGTCCGGCGGCTGGTGCGTAACATCAGTTGCTAATTGATCCACTGCATTTCAAAATCCTGCCAGACGCTGACATTGCCTTCCAGCGCAAAAAGCTGCTGTGCTTCGCCACCGCTGCTTGGCACTGCCCAAATGGCCCACGCGCCGCTGCGATTGCTCAGGAAGGCCACCCAAGCACCATCCGGGCTGACCGCGGGCGCGGCATCAATGCCGCCGCTCTCTGTCAGGCGCGTCACTTGCCCCGTGGCGACATCCACCCGGTAGATCTCGGGGTTGCCATCGCGCGCCTCGCTGGTGAAGGCCAAGAACTGCCCGGAGCTTGCCCAATCGGGCTGCATGTCGGCAGCCACAGAGGTAATCCCGCGCGAATCGCCCCCGCTGCCGTTCATGCTGCGAATCCCGCAGCCATTGCCGCTGTCATCACAGCCTTGATAGGCAAAACGGTCTTCGGAGGGATGCCAATCGGGATATTGCCCAAAGCCCACAGCCGTGGCTTCGTTGTTGACATCGGCCCAGATCACATAGAGACGCCAGCGCCGGTCGCCTTCCCGGTTGCTGGCAAAAGCGACGAGGTTGCCTAAGCCATTCCAACTCGGAAAGGAATCTTCCGAAAAGGTCGTAAAGCGCAGTTTCAACCCCGTCGCCGGGTCCAGCGAGCTGATGCCGCGGCTGTCATCATGCAAATTGCGGAAGGCCACGCGCTGAGCATCGGGCCGGAACGACGGCTGCGTCCCCCCCATAAAGAGAATGTCAGGCTTGGGCGCGCTCACCGCTTGCAGATAGATATTGCTCTGCCCGCCAAATGGGTCCAGCGCCGAATAGAGCAAGCGACCGCTGACCGGCCCCGCTGCCACTGTATCAGGTACGACTTCCTCAGCAGCCGGGGCCTCAACCGTTGTGGTGATCTCCGCACCCTCTGCCGACAGCGCATCCGGTGTGACATTGCTATCCACTGTAGTAGCCAGCGACGAGGTGGGGTTGGGCGTGGGCGTAACCGTGGCTGTCCCTACAGCCGCGGCCATGCGCGTGCTGGTCGGCACAGGCGTACCGCCGCGCAAAGCCATAAGCTGCGCACAGCGCGTTTGGAAATCATCGCGGCGGGCAATCGACCCGGGCGGCACGGAAACCTCAATCGCCAGCGTGTATTGCTCCTCCGCCTTGCACCATTCCTTTGCCAGTGCCAGTTGATCGCCATAGGCCAATCGCGCCGTGGGCAAACGCGTTGCCACATCGCGATAATTGGGGTCTTGGGCAAAAACCGCTTCAAAAAGCTCTACGGCGCGCCCCCAGTCTGCCCCCTCTTGATGAAGCCCCTCGACATAGTTGGCGGCGATGGCACGCGCGGCCTGTAGCGCGCTCGAGCTGGGACGCAGAGCCAGCGCCTTATCGACATACTCTATCGCCAGTTCCAGGTCATCGACCTGATCCGCAGCCGCCGCCAAATTGACATAGGCGTTATAGAGCATCTCCTCGACCTGTGAGCGTTGGAACTCCGGCGCCTGCTGCTGGAGTTGCAGCAGCAGCGTCACCGCCTCCTCCCACTGGCCTGTGCCATAGACCGCGCGCGCCTGTTCATAGAGCGTTTGCGTTTCGGCGCTGGCGGTCGCGCCGGCAGTGGGAGCGATGACTGCACCGGCAACGGGCGTTGCCCCTCCTGGCGTTGTCCCCGTCACAGGATCAGCCGCCACAACCGTCCCACTCCCCACCTGGTTGACAATGGCTTGGATGCCTGCCGTCGCCGTCTCGTTGCCAGGCTCCAACATCAGCACCCGCTGGTATTCCGCCGCGGCATCCTGCAACCGGCCCTCGCGTTGATAGTCGGCGGCACGCTGCAAAGCAATGCCCACTTCCTGGCGACGTTGGGTCTCAATCTGGCGCTGTCCGGCGCGGATGCCCAATACCACGGCGAAGATGATCAACGCCGCGGCGAGTACCGTGACCGGGCCAATGACCCATAACAGCCAGGTCGGAAAAAGTCCTTCGCGTGGTTGATTAAACATCAGACTCGACTCGCTCTACTCATGGGTTGGGTGATCCCACATCTTATACTTTTACTTTTTGCTTTATGTTTTTCGCGCTTGGTCATGTTTGGTAGAGGCACATCCTCTACCCGCGCAGCCGGCACTAGCGCGCGCCGGCTTGCACATACATCTCGTCTCCCGAGGCATACTCCAGGAGAATTTTTCCTGTTCCATCGACCAGCCGCAGTGTCACAGCCGCATCCGGCGCAACACCATCGAGTTCGCGCACAAAAGGAGTTGCGGGCGAAGCGCGCAGCGGCAGCTCTGCCATCAGATGATCTTCCCCAGACGATCCCTGCGCCAACACCAACAACGACCCCGTTAGCGATTGTGTGGGATAGAAGGCTACGCGCAATCCCTGGGCTGCACGCGCCAAATTGAGTGCGCCGTTCTCGTTGGCATAGACCATGTCGCCAATCCCTTGTACGGGATACCAACTCTCCTGCCAATGCACGCTTGCCCCCCCTGCCAACGTATAGGGTTCATCAAAGGTGGGCGACAGGCCGCCATGTAATTCTACATAGGCTGAGCCATCATCGGTAAAATCTTCACTGCCAATCGCGTGACGCCAGCCCAATCCAAAGACCTTGCTGCCCTGCGCGATCTGCGCGGGAAAAATACGCACAGCTCCTGCGTCCTGCGCGGGGTCATAGACACCGACAAAAGGGCCGTGGGCTGTTGGATATTCAAAGAAGCCCACATACCGATCCCAATTCCCCAAACGGCTCAGGTCGCGCCCAAAATAGCGGGGCCATGTAAAGAGCCTGCCCGGCCCCGGCAGCATGGTATCCCCTGTGCTGTGGATGGACATGATCCGGCTGGGTGAGACAAAGCGAAGATCCGCGCTCAGATGATTGCCCGGCCCAGGGGCCAACATGGCAGTCTGCCAAAAATGAAAGTCCAACGCATGATCCGCCAGGTTATGAATCGTCGGGGCTAAGGTCAGATAGGCGCGCCGAGGGTGCAGCGTCACCACAATCTCCGCAGCCAGCAAACGCCCATCGTTAGGCGTGGCAATGGCCGCGCCGACAGTGCCGTCCTGCTCCTGGAACGTTGTCACCGTCCACGGGGTTCCCCAATCATAGCCATGCTCGTTGACAGGCAATGCCCATTCCAGCCCACCCACAGCCAGCCAGCCGAGTTGGTTCGCCGGCCCCCACGGAGAAGGCTTGACCACACTGTTTTGATAGAACATCGTGTCGCCCGTTGGTTTGTGGCGCACCTGCCAGATGCGCCCGCCCAGTTCAGGCAGGATACTCACCTCGAGGTACTCATTTTCCAGCACCAGCAGTTGATAGCGCCGGACTTCAGCGGGCGGGGCTTCCATCTGGAAGCGTTCGCGGTCGAAGCGCAAATAAGGCCAGCGATAGACCGGATCAAAGGCGGCAGATTGATACGCCTCTATAGGATACGTCGGCAGCGCCACTTGAGTTGCGTAGATGCGCGACTCTCCGGGCGGTAAGGGCGGCAGGTCACTCCCCGGCTCCACTTCAGCAACAATCCCACTGCTCTGGGGGGCAACCAGCGGCGCGGCCCCCTGACCAGAAGCAGTGAGCAATGCTGTCCCAGCCGGCACGCAAGCTGTACATAAAAGCATCAGGAAAACGATTCGTGCATTCCGCAACAAATTCAAACCAATCATCCCGCCATTATACACTGCGCCGGTTGGGGTCAAGAATGGCCCAACCGGCGCAGATCATGATCAGTTCAACATCCATGCAGAAAAGAAATTGCTAAGCGTGGGCCATCTCGTGCAAACCCGCAGCGGCGCGCAAGGCAGGTGCGCGGCTGGTATCTTCCCACGGGAATTGCACATCATCGCGGCCAAAGTGCCCATAGGCCGCGGTCTGGCGATAGATAGGGCGGCGCAGGTCCAAATCGCGAATAATCGCCCCAGGACGCAGGTCAAAATGCTCCTGGATCAATTTAGCGATCTTATCGTCGCTGATATGACCTGTGCCAAAGGTCTCCACGTTGATGCTCAACGGGTGTGCGACACCAATGGCATAGGCCAACTGGATTTCACAGCGGCTGGCAATCCCCGCGGCCACAATGTTCTTGGCAACCCAGCGCGCAGCATAGGCGGCGCTGCGGTCAACCTTGGTGCAATCCTTGCCGCTGAAAGCGCCGCCACCATGACGCCCCATGCCGCCATAGGTATCGACGATGATCTTCCGTCCGGTCACGCCTGCATCGCCCATCGGCCCACCCACCACAAAACGCCCGGTGGGGTTGGTAAAGATACGCATCTCCTCATCCACCAATTCCGCAGGCAGAACAGGGTTGATCACAGCCTCAATCAAGGATTGGCGAATCTGCTCTTGGGTCACATGCGGATCGTGCTGTGTGCTGATCAGCACCGTGTGAATGCGGTGCGGCTTGCCATAGGCATATTCCACCGTCACCTGCGTCTTGCCGTCGGGGCGAAGCCAGGGCAGAATCCCCTGCTTGCGGACTTCGGTCAAACGGCGCGCCAGATTGTGGGCGAGATAGATGGGCAGGGGCATGAGCGTTGGCGTTTCGTCACAGGCAAAGCCAAACATCATCCCCTGGTCGCCCGCGCCCACGGACTCAATCGGATCCACAGAGATGAGGCTATCTTTGGCCTCTCGCGACTGATCAACACCCATCGCAATGTCCGGGCTTTGGGCAGCAATGGCAACCTGCACGCCACAGGTGTTGCCGTCAAAGCCTTTGCTGCTGTCGTCAAAGCCGATCTCTTTGACTACCTGGCGCACCAGTTCATCAAAGTTTACAAAGGCATGGGTCGTAATTTCGCCCAACAGCATGACAAAGCCCGTCTTGATAGCGGTTTCACATGCCACGCGCGACATAGGATCTTGGTCAAAACATGCATCCAGCACAGCATCGCTGATCTGGTCGCACATTTTGTCCGGGTGGCCCTCCGTCACCGACTCGCTCGTAAAGAGCAAAGAGGGTGACGTCATGAATGTTGTCATATTCTTCTCCTCGTAATGATTACCTAGTTCCTGATGCCTAGCTCCTAGTGCCCAGTTCCTAGTGTCCACGCGTTCAGATATTCCGACTGTTCGGAGGTCAATGTGTCAATCTCAACCCCCATCGCTTTCAGCTTAAGCGCAGCAATCTCCCGGTCGATCACGTCTGGCACATCATAGACCTGACCTTCCAATTTGTCACCTTGCTTGAGAATAAATTCAGCCGCCAATGCCTGGTTGGCAAAGCTCATATCCATCACCGCGCTGGGATGCCCTTCTGCCGCGGCCAGGTTGACCAGACGCCCCTCGCCGGCAACATAGATGCGCCGCCCATCCTCCAGCAGATATTCATCAAGGAAATCGCGCACCCGCGTGATCCGCGTCGCCATCTCGTTCAGCGCCTTCATGTTGATCTCCACATCGAAGTGACCGCTGTTGGAGAGGATTGCGCCATCGCGCATTACCGCGATATGGTCTGTGTTGATGACATGAATATCGCCCGTGGCGCTACAGAAAATATGTCCTTCTTTGGCCGCCTCCGCCATCGGCAGCACGCGGAAGCCGTCCATCACCGCTTCCAGCGCGCGCAGCGGGTCCACCTCGGTCACGATCACATTTGCGCCCATACCGCGTGCGCGCATGGCAATGCCCTTGCTGCACCAGCCATAGCCGCCCACGACAAAGTTCTTGCCCGCCAAAAGCACATTGGTGGCTCGGATGATGCCATCAATCGTGCTTTGGCCTGTGCCATAGCGATTGTCAAAGAAGTGCTTGGTCATGGCATCGTTGACAGCGATCACCGGGAACTTAAGCATCCCCTGTGCCGCCATCGCGCGCAGACGGATGACGCCGGTGGTCGTCTCCTCAGTGCCGCCCACTACATTATCCAACAGATCGTTGCGCTGCGTGTGGAGCATAGCGACCAAGTCCATGCCATCGTCCATAGTGATATGCGGGCGCACATCCAAGACACGCGCCATGTGTTCGTTGTACTGCTCGTTGGTTTCGCCTTTGATGGCATAGACAGGCATCTCATAATGCGCGACCAACGTTGCGGCGATGTCATCCTGCGTGCTCAACGGATTGCTGGCGCACAGGGCAACTTCGGCTCCCCCGGCAATCAGCACACGCATCAAATTCGCCGTCTCCGACGTGACGTGCATGGCAGCCGCGACACGAATCCCCTTGAAAGGCTGCTCCTTACGGAAGCGTTCCTCCAGGAGGTCCAGCACAGGCATTTCTTTGGCGGCCCAGGCCATGCGAAAACGGCCACGCTCTGCCAACCCGATATCGGCAATATCATAAGTTAATTCTTTGGTATCACTCATTGGCGATTAAGCTCCTTAAACCCTAGACAAACTTTCCGGTAAAACTCCCGTACAAAATTCTTTTCAGTCAGCTTTATTCAGCAACTTCGGTCTGCGACAGCGCCGGCAGATAGTTGAATATCGCATCGCGCACATACTCATAAAAGGCTACATAGGTCTTGGATTCCGGTGTGGCTACGAGTTCAAGACGGCGCTCGGCAATGGTCTCCGTCTCTCCCGCCACAGTGGTTACCGGCCATCCATTGGTCACCACCCAATTTGTAAATTCCCCCACCTTGAAATCATAGACAATCATCGGGGTTGCTTCCAGCACATATTTCTGACCGACAATCACCATCACCGGCTCCTCTGGGTCAAGCAGTTGTTGGTCTAGCTTGATGATGGCATGTCCCGGCCAGCTTAACGCCTGTATCCAAGTCGTCTGCGGATGAAGTTCGTGCGTGATGAGCAAAACTTGTCCCGATGCGGTGTGCATCGACAACCTGATCTCATACCAGAGCGGCGAATTCAGCGCATGCGTCTCGGTGGGAATATCCAGCATGATCTCGCTGCTAAGATATTCATTGACCAACACATGCATGTGTTCATTGTGATGCAGCCGGATCGTCCAAGAATAGGGCGCAGCCGGGTCTAGCCCCGTTGTATCGCCTGCACGGACAGCGCGAAAACGAATCTGGTCGCCACCTCGGTACAAAATACGACCCGGCTCAGTCACATTCTCTTGAACAATCGTCGCATAGGCCCCTGAGTAGACCTGAATCGACTGGTTTCGAATCTCCGATTTTGCGCCGCGCCCATCGATCACCTGCAACGTCGCCAAATAGACGCCATCCTGCCCATAGACATGAGAAATAGTGGGCACAGTTGTCGTCGTGATTGGGCTTGAATCCCCGAAATTCCACTCATAGCGCAGCGCATCCCCATCCCCATCCTGTGAGCCGATTGCCGTAAACCGGACGCTGAGCGGCGCTCTACCATTGGTGGGCGTTACACGCAACTGGGCCGAAGGCGGCAGATTGCCACTTTCGTCATAATAGATGAATTGAATACTGCCCTCATAGATGGAGACTGCATAGATGCCCTCCGGCGTCGCCTCCATATCTACGAGACTGTTCAAGCCTGTCGCAAACGGGGTAAGCGTTTGGTCGGGGTCTGCCAAATCCGTCGTTCCCACCCAATCCGAGTTGAAATCGGCAACAAAAAGTTTGCCTTGATACTCTGCCGGCCATTGCGTGCCCTCATAGAAGGCCATCGCCGTAATCCCGGCCCCCATGTTGACAGGGTGGGGATAGACCAAAATTGGTTCAGTAAACTCAGGAGGTGCGGGAGGACAATCGGGCCGGGGGTCCTCCATCGGGCAGTGACCTTCGCGATAGGGCCATCCATAATTCGCCCCCGCGACAAGATGGTTGACTTCCTCCCAAACATTATTCCCCACGTCCAGCAGATAAAGATTCTGGTCAGCGAGCCGCTGCGTCATCCGAAATGGATTACGCAGCCCAAGCGCATACACTTCTGAACGTGCCCCTAGATTTCCACTGAAAGGGTTGTCGCTCGGCACATCATAGCCGCCGCTCTCTCTGGGCCGAATCCGCAGCACTTTGCCATTGAGCGACCCCAGGTTTTGCGCCAAATTGGTCTGGGGATAAAAAGGAGACGAACCCGCATCGCCCGTTGCGATCAGCAGATTCCCCTCTGTGTCAAATGCCAGCCCGCCGCCATTGTGCAGAGGCGACCAGGGAATGTTATTGAGGATGAGCGTCTCACTTGCGAGATCCGCCGTACCGCTGGCGTCGTCATAGACAAAGCGCGACAGGCGGTTGACGGTTTCCTCCTCCCAGCCTAGAGAAGTTTCCCCTGTGCTATACCAAAGATAGAAGTAACGATTGGTGGCAAACTGAGGGTCCAGGATGATGCTAAAAAGCCCGCTGTCCGATTCAGCATTCACCCCCAGCGTCAATACAGGCTCTGGTCGCAGGATTCCCTGCCGCACCAATCGCACTCGCGCCGTACTAAAAGGCCCCGATCCGGTTCCCTTCTCGGTGATCAAGAAATCGCCCGAAGGCAGAATCACCATGTCGGTCGGCAAATCCAGACCGCTCACGACCGTACGTACCACAAACCGAGGTGGCAACTCTGCCACTTGGCCCGCGGCATACAAAGATGCCGGCCAAACCCACCAACAAAGCCCCAATAGGAAGATGCCCACGGGGAAGCTACGAAATCGTCGCATAAGCTCTCTATAAGACTAGATCCCAACAAAACTAAGCTACTGTGGGTTGCCGGAGCAGTTGCAGCGCAGGCTCTGGCCCAAAGACACGAGTATAGCGTGCAATGAACTCATTGACTGTGAAGCGGTGCGCCGTTGTGCCCATGTTCTCCATCGCATAGACGCTGCACAATGAACCGATCTTGCCACAAACGGCGTAGGGCAACCCATTGATGGCCGCGGCAAAAAAGCCACCTCGATAGGCATCCCCCGCGCCTGTGGGGTCTTCAATTCGCTCCAAGTGCGCCACAGGAACCGCAATCACCTCGTCACCCGTATAGACCACGCTGCCCTTCTTGCCCAGGGTTAGCACCAACGTGGTCACTTGGGCGCGAATCTCATCCAGGCTCCACCCTGTTTTGCTCTGCACCATCGCC
Organism: Caldilineaceae bacterium; assembly: GCA_020846635.1. Lineage (GTDB taxonomy): Bacteria > Chloroflexota > Anaerolineae > Caldilineales > Caldilineaceae > QEUY01. Next base: position 327,506 of record JADLDO010000023.1, on the reverse strand, counting down.
AATTCATACTCGTTGCAGAACAAAAAAGCCGCGCCAGGAACGCTCTCCTGCAGATCATCGCCGCTCAAGCGTGCGATCTGTTGGCTAGGGTCATAGGCATAGGGAATACCCAGTCGCTTGCACTCCTGGGCATAGTTGAGCATAGCAACCGGGTCATTGGGGCTGATGATCACCAGGCTGGCATCCGTCAGCCCGCGGCCTTCGAGGGTAAGATAGCGCGCATGGTTCATCGCCCCCGCATAAAAATTGGCGATCTGGTTCTGCTCAAGGTCGGTGCTGACAAAAAAGGTGGCAGTGAGTTCATCGGGAACCTCGACAATCTGCTCCGTGTTCAGCCCTTGCGCCTCCAGCCAATGGCGATAGTCGGTAAAATCCTCGCCGACTGACGCCAAAATCACAGGGGACACTCCCAACAAGCGCATGGTATAGGCAATGTTGGCAGCAACGCCCCCGCGTACACGCTGCATCGAATCGGCCAAAAAGCTCACACTCAGGCTGTCGAGGTTTTCGGGCAAGATATGGTCACGAAAGCGGCCCGGATAGCGCATCAAATAGTCATAGGCTACCGATCCTGTAATCACAAACGACATACGAATTTCCCCTATCTGGCGCTCTAGGCGCGTTCCAACCCGTCGGTCCTGACCAGTCCGGGCGGTGGTTGGTGGGTCGCCAGCCGCTCCAACAGCCGGGCTGGATCGTCATCCACCAAGAACAGTTGCCGGTGCTGTGGGCGAATAAAACCTTCGTCCACACAATGATCTATATATTGAATCAGCAGATCGAAAAAGCCGCCGACATTCAAAAGACCGATGGGCTTGTGATGCAGCCCAATCTGCCCCCAAGTGATCGCTTCAAACAACTCGTCGAGCGTACCAAAGCCCCCCGGCAGCGCCACAATGGCATCGGACAATTCCGCCATCTTCGCCTTACGCTCATGCATCGTGGCGACGACAATCAACTCGCCAATCGGATAGCCCATTAACTCTTTGGTGGTCAAATCCTCTGGAATAATTCCGATCACCGTACAGCCGTTGTCACGCGCTGTGCGCGCCACCTCGCCCATCAGCCCGACGCTGCCCCCACCATAAACCAAGTTGAAGCCCTGCGCGGCGAGTTCCTTGCCCATCGCCACCGCTGCCGCGACATAGTGTGGCTGGTTGCCCGCGTTGGCTCCGCAAAAGACACAGATCGAGTTGAATTTCTTCATGGGGTGAGATTCGTCGCAGGCGGACTTTCCGTAGCAGACGTTGCGCTTGTTGAATGATGATCCTGGCCCTGTTGTGCCCCGCTGCGTTGTGAACGCGTGGCGCGGATGCGCGCCTCGGCTGCCTCTTTGGCCTGGCGCAGGCTCTTCTCAAAGGGGGGATAGCAGATCCCTTCTTCGGTGACAATACCCGTGATATAACGATGGGGCGTTACGTCAAAGGCGGGGTTGTAGACGGGCACATCGACAGGTGCAATCAGCGTCTCACCCACATAGGTCACTTCGCTGGCGTCGCGCTCCTCAATGGGGATCTGGTCGCCATCGGGCAAGTTGAGATCAATGGTGCTGGTGGGCACGACAGCATAGACCGGGATGCCGTTCTCGCGCGCCACGACACCCAGCTTATAGGTGCCGATCTTGTTGGCGACATCGCCATTGGCAGCCACGCGGTCTGCCCCAAAGATCACGACATCCACCTTGCCAGTACGCATTAAGTGGCCCGCGGCATTGTCGGCGATCAGGTGCATGGGGATCTCGGCGCGCATCAGTTCCCAAGCGGTCAACCGCGCGCCTTGCAGCCGGGGACGGGTTTCGTCTACCCAAACATGGATATTCTTGCCCTGCTCCTGGCAGGCAAAGACAACGCCCAGCGCTGTGCCAAAGTCTACCACGGCCAGCGCGCCGGTGTTGCAATGATGCAGCAGGTTGGCCCCATCCGGGATCACCTCGGCCCCATGAAATCCCATGCGCCGGTTGATTGCCACATCTTCATCGGCCAATGTCTCTGCCTCGGCCAAGAGCGCGGCACGCACAGCCTCCAGTGTGGCCCCGTTGGCGACCTGTTCCTCTGCCGTCTCCAACAGGCGCGCGGTCGCCCAACTCAAATTGACCGCTGTAGGCCGCGCCGCATCCAGCACCTCTTTGGCCGCGGCCAAATCCGCCAACAGCCCTGCTGTATCCGCCGCGCGACTCGCCTGTGCAGCCACCACCATCCCATAGGCCCCGGTTGCGCCAATCGCAGGTGCGCCGCGCACATACATCTCACGAATACTGCGCGCCACCTCATCGACCGTGGCAAAGGACGCGATCACAAACTCGCCCGGCAGCAGCCTTTGGTCGATCATCTGCACTTGTTGGTCTTTCCAAAAGACAGTGCGCATAGGCGCTCCTTATGCCCTCAAAACATCCTCAGAACCCGAACCAGTTCGGGCCAAATAAAAACCCCCTGGTTTGACCAGAGGGTGACAGGCTTGTCAATGCAGGCACGTACCCAAATCACACGCCTGCTGTCCCCACTGGGATTCACCGTTTTAGCTTCTACAGAGGGGAAATCCTCATAGGGAAATCGTCTGCCAAGAAACCGCGGCCCTGCCGCGGGTAGACGCTTGACCCTATCATCAGGCTCTCGCCTGCTCCCCGACGTAGACGCCGCACAACCGGAAACCGGGACTCCAGTGGGTTGTCGAGGGATGTGACGTCATCAAAAAATCCCCCGTTGTTACACGCCAAGTACTTAATAAATTGTATGCTCGCCCGCGCAACAGAAACGCGGCAAAGCTCTGCAAGCGTATCACACGCCCCCACGGCTGTCAAACTTGTGCAAGGCACAGGGTCTATCTCAAATTTGGGGCAGAGTTGCCCGTCATGTAGGTCACGTCTCCGGCGTGACACGCCGTGCCAGGAGCGAATTGTCCGGCCAGAGGCCGAACCTACGCCATGCGCCCCCAAATTGAAATGCACCCCAGGGCACAGGGTATATCTCGCGTTGGGCGCAAAGTCGTTGAGCAGGGCCTACCTCCCCAAAAAAGCCGGGTTGTGCCACTAACGATGGGGATGCTATAATCGGAATAGACGCACATGGGCTTCCATTGTTCGTTTGCTCGTTCCAACCACCTGCTTTCCCTAGTTCCACTGTATACAGAGTTCTAGCAACACTTCATAGACAGCGCAGTCAAGTGCGTACAATCCCCCAAAGGGCCGAGTTCATGGACTGTATGACTTGAATTTGTGTTGTCGCCAGCTTTCCCTTGCGACTTTCCTATTCTGTTTTTCTTGATGTTTCTATCGCTATTTCTCTACACAAGGAGATGACATATGCAAACACGGTTGAACAGGCGGCGCTTTCTGCAAACGGCAGCGGCAGCCGGGGCAGGACTTTCATTGATGGGACTGGGCGCTTGTGCAACGCCCAGCGCTGCACCGACAGAGGCTGGCAGTGGTGAAGCAGGACAGGAATTGCTCTTTTGGGCGTGGGACGAACCGATCAGCGAACTGATGAAACAGGGCTATGAGGCAAAATTCCCTGGCTACACCGCCCGGCACGAAATCATTGCCGACTACAGCACAACGCTCTACACCTCCTTAGTCGCCGGTGCGGGCCTGCCTGATTGCGCCTGGGAAGATGCCCACAGCTATCAGAAGCTCGCACGCACAGGGCAGTTGCTGCCGCTGGATGACTTTTTGGCTCCTTATAAGAGCGACATCCTGCCCTTCCTTTGGGAAGCCGGGCTGTATGAGGGTGTGCAGTATGGCTTGCCCCGCCGCTATGCGCCGGAAGTGCTCTGGTATCGCAAGGATCGCTTTGAGGAAGCAGGGATTGATCCCGCTGAACTCCAGACATGGGACGACTTCATCACCCTGGGGGCAATGGCAACCGACGATACCCACCACATGACCCCCTTTACCACAACCGGCTCAATGGATTACAACTTCCAAGCGATGATCTTCAGCAAGGATGGCACAGGCTTCTTTGACGCCGATGACAACGTAGTGGTCAACAGCGAACAAAACCTGGCCTGTGCAGAAACATGGCTGCGACTCGTCAAATCTGGTGTGGCGCGCAACATGGAGCTTTGGCAGCCTGCCTGGTATGACGCGGCCAAGAATGCCGACATTGCCTGCTTGATCATGCCCTACTGGTATGGCTCCGAACCGCGCGTACAGATGCCGGACACCGCCGGGGAGTGGGATATGCTGCGCATTCCATCGCTTGAGCGGGGCGTGGAAAATGCCTCGACTTGGCAGGGGGCCATGTACTGGGTGATCCCCACAAAATCCGCCAACCCTGAACTGGCCTGGAAGTTCATGGAATATACCAGCCTTGACTACCAAGATGCCTATATGCAGGAATCTATGGACCGCGAATTTGTCCTGCCTGCCTATGTCAAGTTTATGGAGGGCGACTACTTCTGGAAGGATGCAGAAGAGTTCTATGGCAGCAACCTGCGCCAAAGGGCGCATGAACTGGCACAGGGCGCGCCCGTCAATTACATGCCGCCAGAGTATAACGAGTGTGAAACGATTATGCTCAACGAACTTTTGAAGATGGTCAACGATGAAGTGACTCCAGAGCAAGCACTGGACAACGCCGCGCTTGGTTTTGAGGAATTGCTCAAAGCCCGCGTGTAAGGTCAAGGCCACAAATCTGTAGGGGGCTGCGCCCTGGCATAAGGGTACAGCCCCCATAACAGTAACCTTTGTCATCGTGAGGAACCTACCTATGAAAGCGAGTGCTGTCGACCGGCAAGGGTTGGCACAGAGGGTAAGCCGGGGAACAACAGGGCAGCTTTGGCACAGGATTCGCAAGAATTGGGCTGCCTACTTCTTCATTTCCCCCTTCTTTATCCTCTATTCAATCTTTGGGCTCTTTGGTCTCTTGTTCTCACTCTATATCAGTCTCCACCACTGGGATGGCCTCGCGCCGATGAAGTTTCGTGGTGCCGGCAACTACACCGAACTCTTCCAGGATGAGATATTCTGGATATCGCTGCGTAACACGCTCGTCTTGTTGTTGTTCGATTTCCCCTTTAAGGTGGGGCTGCCCTTGCTTTTGGCTGTGGCGCTCAACAGCAAGTTGATCCGCGGGCGCGGCTTCTTTCGCACAGCCTTCTATGTGCCGGAAGTAACCTCGGCGGTAGTCGTCGCCATCATCTTCCGCTACCTATTTGACCGCGACACCGGCATTGTCAACTATGGCTTGGGCCTCTTTGGCGTTGAAAATATCGCTTGGCTGCAAGATCCCTTCTGGGCAAAGGTGTCGTTTGTGCTGCTCTCCGGCTGGTGGTCACAGGGGTATCACATGATCATCTTCTTGGCCGCGCTGCAAACCATCCCCAATGACTTGTTGGAGGCGGCTATGGTGGATGGTGCGAATCATTTCCAGAGCTTTATGCGAATCACGCTGCCCCTCTTGCGACCGATCATTATCTTTTCTGCCATCATTACGACCATCGCCGGTCTGGAACGCTTTAGCGAACCTTTCCTGTTGACCGAAGGGGGGCCGGGCTATTCAACGTATACAATTGTCTACTATCTCTACCAAAAGACCTTCGTCAGCTATCGATTGGGCTATGGCGCGGCAATGGGATATGTCATCTTTGTCTTGATCTTCGTCTTCTCAATCCTGCAATTCCGCTATGGCTCCAGGGAGGGACGATAATGGCGGTGATGAGTAAAGGCTCAACCAGGCGCATACGTGCCACGTTTCTCTACGTGGTTTTGATCATTGGCGTTACGATCTCGATCTTTCCTCTCTATTGGATGATCGTCTCCAGCTTGCAAAGCCGTGGAGAAACCTTTGTCCTGCCCCCGCATCTATTTGTCTCCGAGCCAGTCTGGCGCAATTACCTGACGGTCTTTGAGAAGACAAACTTCACCACGGGTTTTCTGAACTCGACCTTTATCACGGTCGTCAAGACCTTCTTCACCTTGCTCTTTTCGGCAATGGGTGGCTTTGCCTTTGCCAAATATGACTTCCCAGGGCGCAACGGGCTCTTTGTCTTTCTGCTGGGCACGATGATGATCCCCGGCATCGTCACCCTTATCCCTGTCTTTATGGTGATCGTGAGCATCGGCTGGGTAGACACCTACCAAGCCTTGATCATCCCAGGGCTGGCAAGCGCCTTTGGCATCTTCCTCATGCGCCAATATATGCTTACGATCCCCGACGAACTGTTGTCAGCCGCGCGCATCGACGGCGCGGGCGATCTGCGTCTCTTCTTCCAATTGGCCCTGCCGATGTCAGTAGCGCCATTGATTACACTGGCGATCTTTACATTCTTTGCCAATTGGAATGACCTTTTCTGGCCGATCATTATTATCCGCACCGCGGCGCATTACACGCTGCCCCTGACCATCCTGTTGTTACGCTCCCGTTTCCCCTTGAATGTAGATTATTCGGTGATCTTTGCCGCCTCGTTCATGGCGACAATACCCACGCTGCTGGTCTTTTTCTTCCTCCAGCGTCACTTCACAGGGGATGTTCTCAGTGGCGCGCTGCGCGAGTAGCACGCACCTCCAAATCCATATAGGTCAATCCATATGGGTATAGTAACTGGTGTACTGCAGAGGCCGCCGGAGGTTAAAACGGAAGCCCTTTGGGCGCGGCTACAGAACAACGCCCCCTGAACGGGGCTTCAAAAGCCGCTCGCAGAGTCCCCTTCAGGGGGCGTCGTTTGCTAGCCCTGCGGCTTTAGCCCTGGGCGGCCTCTGCGGCACATCCGATAGCAAGAGACTAGAAAAGAGACAGATAATGAAACTCGAAAGACTCAACTTCGACACGCGCGAGCGTCCCTTCAGCCAGGCAGTACGCGCGGGTGATTTTATTTATACATCCGGGGCCTCGATTGGCGACCCAGGCGACGACATTAGCGCGCAAACAGCCAAGACGATTGATTACCTGGCGGACGTTTTGCAGAAGGCGGGAACCGACCTGAAGCATGTCGTAAAAGCCACCGTCTTTCTGGCGGATCTTGACGAGTGGGGCCAGTTCAATGAAGTATGGAAGAAATACTTCCCCACAGACAAGCCGGTGCGTACAACCACCGAAGTCGGCAAGTTCGGCGGGCATACGCGCATCGAAATCGACTTCGTGGCGGTGATGCCCGATTGACGCGCTTTAGCTCATGGAGAATACCACCCTCCCGGAAGCTTGAAGCTTCCGGGAGGGTTTCTGTGCAGCACTCGTAAATTATTCCTACGTCTAAGGAGATCTGCTTTGAGTATTCAGCAAACGACCGCGCCTCAGCGCGTGCTTGTGACCGGCTCTGCAGGAGCCATCGGCAATACAGTTTGTGTCGCCCTCCAGGAGCGCGGCCACATTGTGCGCGGTGCCGACCGGCTGCCCACTCCCAATGTGGCCGATGCAGTACAGGGTGATCTAGCGGAAAAGGAGACAGTTTACCGAGCGGTTGAGGGCATGGATACCGTCATCCATCTAGCAGCCTATGTAAATAACGGGGACTTGGTGGAAACATTGCTGCGCCCGAATGTCATTAGCCCCTATTACATCTGCGAGGCAGCACGCGAGTTGGGTGTGAAGCGGCTCGTTCTCGCCAGCAGCGTACAGGTCATTGAGGGCTTTGGGCGACCAGGGCGTTCGATTGGCGTGGATGAAGGTCTGCGCCCGCGCAATCTCTATGCACTGACAAAGGCGTGGGGTGAGATGATGGGGGATATGTATGCCGCGATGTACAATCTTTCCGTCATCCACGTTCGCATCGGCTGGCTGCCGCGCAGTTTGCAGCAGGCGCAGGCCATTGCCGCCAGTGAATACGCACAGAACATCTACCTCAGCTATGCAGATGCACAACGTTTCTTTGCACGCTGCCTAGAGTCGGATCAGCCTGCTCCCGGCGAGTCGATTGTGGTCTTTGCCGGCAGCAAAACCGCAGAGATTCCCCACATGGATCTAGAGCCTGCGCGCCTTCTGCTTGGCTACACGCCCCAAGATCGCTGGCCCGAAAACATGCCGTTTTCGATATGATTCGACATGAGTCAATATGAGTCAACAAGAAGATACAGCATTTGTCATACAGATCCCGACACTCCATCCTTTACAATAGCACCTGTCCGCACTTTCTCGATGGCGCTATCGCAACGTCTTGCCTCGGCAATAAAACCCTTGCCGGCAAAGATAAACTTCCACGATACAGAGCAGGTATACAATAGGGACGGTCAACGCCTCTCTATTTTGGGAGCAGTGGAAAGACAAAAGGAAAGCGATGAACAGCTATAAAGTGTTATACCTGACAGATCATTGTGGCAGTGCAGCGTCCCGGTCAATGGATCGACGTCAGTGTATTGGCGCGAGTGTAATCACCTTCACCTACCGGCAAGCCATCGCAACCTACGCAGCCGCCGAGTTTGATCTCATCATCATGGAGGCGGAAGAGGATACGATGCGAGATATCGTAGAGAGTTGCCAGCATCTCCGCACAGCCACAGAAGTGCCGATTCTTTTTGTCTCCCCTGTAGATGATGAGGAAGTTGCCCTGGCCGCGTACAAAGCGGGGGCAGATGACTATATTGTCAGGCCATTCAGCCGCAGCCTCTTATTTGCCAAGCTGCGCGCTTGGCTGCGCTGGACAGCACCCGCATTCAGCCCCATCCACTTCTCCACACTCCCTACACAACAAGTGTTAAGCGCCATGTAGAAATTTCAAGCGTACTGTATTCGAGTTGCTATATTGGCTCATCTTTATCCATGAAAACCAACAGCCCTGCCTCACGTAGAGACGGGGCTGTTGGTTTAGGTCAGACCGTATGCCTGCCCAGGCAGAGCGGCGGCGTTGTATCCCTCCTGTCTACTCTCCCCTTATCTTTCAAGCACAAAAGGCAAGAATTGACAGTGGCCGTTCGAGCAGAATTGGCCGGGCTGATCAGGTGCGCCCGGCTGATCCACGGGGTCTAGGTTTGTCGGGCCGCTGTCGTCCGTGGGTGTCGGCGTTGCGGTTGCTGTCGGCGTAGATGTAGCGGTTGACGTAGGTGTCGGGGTCGCATCTGACGGCGAAGTGGCAGTTGCCGTGGGTGTTGATGTCGGTGTTGAAGTCGGATCCGATGGCGAGGTAGCCGTTGGTGTCGGTGTATTTGTGTTGGTCGGTGTTGGCGTGGGTGTGTCCGCCACGACAGCACAGACAACGCCCTTGTAAAAGACGCTGTTGGCCCCGGTGCCTTCGTTTAGGTGGTGCAGGCCCAGGTCATTGGTACCTTCGACCAGACTGTTGACAGTAAATGTATAGAGATAGTTGTTGTCGGTATCCGGCGTGTGATCCACAAATTGGCCGATTGCGTCACCGTTGACGGTGAAAGTGATAATCTCAAGCAACTGATCTGAATCGCAGCGCGGTGCGCCATTGTCGTTGCCGGGGCCGATATTACATCCCTGATCCCAATGGTGCCCTTCCCCCTGCCAGACCAATACTTCCCCTTGTGGCCCCGCACCGGCAGGCACATTGAAGCTAAAGTTGTCTTCGAGATTTCCTTCTGGGTTGCTTTGAACCGGGCGCAGTAACTCGCCGGGGCCGAACGCCAGCACTTGTGTTAAACCCGCCGAACAGAGCGGAAAATCCGGCTCATTCGCAGGCGCCTGCGCGATGAGGCTGGTCTCTGGCGCAAAGACGATGCCTAACAAAGCGATAAAGATAAGTCCGATAAGCAAGGGAGCGATGAAACGACGAAACATCAAATACCTCCTAATAGGTGGTGGGTGGTTGAGAACTTCGGCACAAAGAACGCACCGGGGGCCTTCAAATGGTTCTGCAATCATTTAAACGAAGCCAGCGCATGAGATGAATGGAGACAAACACTTCCATTCATCTCATGCGCTGATCAGCGGACCAGGCTATGCGCTAGGTTGCTGTTGACCTAGGCCTTTCTCTTGCATAAGGGACACCCCGGCGCAAAAGAGAGCCGGTGCGAAACACGCGCCATTGTGAAGTTCTGAATTGTGAAGTTGTGAAATTGCTGATTGTGAAGGTGTCAGATGCAGGTGAGAAATGGATGGTGCAGTGTGCATAGTCGCTCTTCAACGATATATGTGCATGATGGCGTCGACCCAATAGAGCGGCAAAGGGCATCTCTGCGAAGTGATAGAGATGCCCTCCTGCTTGCGCGACCTCGTATCGTTCTCGTTCGCGCTATCGTTCGCGAATGAGAGGCAAGAATTGGCAATTATCATTCGAACATAATTGGCCCGGCAGATCAGGTGCGCCCGGTTGATCGACAGGGTCTAAAGCGGTCGGGCCGCTGTCGTCAGTCGGTATCGCTGTTGCTGTCGGCGTAGCGGTTGCTGTCGATGTGGCCGTTGGTGTCGGCGTCGGCGTGTTTGTCGCAGTTGCCGGGAGCGTACCTGTGGCCGTTGGTGTCGGCGTATTTGTGCTGGTTGGTGTTTCGGTGGGGGTATCCGTCACCGTCGCAGTGGGGGTATTGGCTGCAACAGCGCAGACAACCCCTTTGTAATAGACGCTGTTAGCCTCGCCTGGGCCACCCTGGTTGAGATGGTGCAGGCCAAGCAGGTTGCTGCCCTCGACAAGGCTGCTGACAGGAAACGTATAGAGATAACTTTGGTCCGTCTCCGGCGCGTGATCCACAAACTGGCCGATTGCGTCCGCGTTGACGGTGAATGTAATGATCTCAAGCAACTGGTTTTGGTCGCAGTTATCTCTGCCACCATCGTTACCCAGACCAGGAGTACATCCACTGTCCCACAAGTGTCCTTCACCCTGCCAGACCAACACCTGGCCCTGCGGCCCGACTCCGGCAGGCAGATTGAAGCTATAGCCGGCTTCGAGATTCCCCTCTGGATTGCTTGATACCGGGCGCATTAACACGCCGGAGCCAAACTGCAATACCGACTGCGTTCCCTCCTCACAAAGCGGGAAATCAGGTTCGAATGGAAGATTCAGTCCGGTAGAAACTGGTTGGGCAATGAGTGTAGATTCGGGCGTTGTGATGATGGTGGTCAGGCTCGCAAAGATGACAATGACAAATAAGATAAAGATCAGGGGGCGTGACATATTGAAGGCTCCAATCAGAAAAGCGGTGGGTAAACTCCCTTACACACCCAAACACCGCAGGCTACAAGTGAGCCGTCTATAGGCGATCCCTAAACCTCGCGCATGGCGCGGCTTACCCTGCGGTTTTCAACTGTTACAGGAGTAGCTGTTGTGGATCATGGCTATGGTAGCAGCTAAAGGTAATGAAGAGGGTTACGGGGCGAGTTATATTGGGTTACTGTTGATAGGAATGAGTTACAGATTTTCACGGGCAAGTAACTTTGGCCTCTGCGCGTCGCCGGTATCGCGTGCCCATCGTTTTGTTGGTATCCCATTACGAATGTTGTTGCAATGTTGCTCTTAAATTGCGAATCAATTTTCTAACCTCATCTGATCCTTCAATCTTCTGCCCACCGTGTAGACTCGCCCTTCTTTCTCCTTCGGCGCTGGTGTCGAAGGCCCCTAGATTCATAACTTGCGCCCTCTATCTGTAACTACTCCGTAACCCACGTTGTAACCGGAAGCATGACCGCGAGATGCTAATCTATCAATCACTATGAGACGATTGATTTGCGCGGCCTCGCGCCTCGCTTTGACTTTTTGCATTTGTTTCGGCTTCGTCATTACGTTAAGCAAGGACACGGGCGCTGCGACCCCTCAGCAGGCCATTCCTGACGGAACAATGGGCATTGCGAGCAACGGATTGGGCTGTCTTGCTGCCGGCCCAACAAGTGGTGATGCAACAGGCGATGACACAACAAGTGACGTGCCAAATGTCGGCACAGTTGATCTTCGTTGGAATGGTGAAGCTGAACAGGCGCGGCTCATCCTCACCGTCTCCGGCGCAGAGGCAGGGCATACAATCAAACTAAACGGCCACGCCGTAGCGGTTTCCCCCCTCTTTGCGGAGGGTCAGTTCTGTGCGGAAGGTGAGGTTTTCTACTTGGACGTTCCTCCTCATATTGTTGTGCAAGGGAGTAACACCATCGAGCTGACTTCCGATGCGCTGGCAAACGATCGCTGGAGCGCCAGTTCCATCCGGCTCGAAGTTCAGGGCCGCCTGACACCCGCCGGTGCGCCGCTCGCGCCCGATGTTGCTCAAACAGCCGTCACGACTGCGGCTCCCACCACCTTTGGCTTTGCCAGCAGCTACGATGGTTCAGCGCAGGAAGCGCGGCTCCAGGTTCCATCTGGATATGATGGCTCGACGCCGCAGCCGCTCATCCTTGTTGTCCACCCGCGCAGCAGCGATATGTTTTATGGGGAGAATCAGGGTTTCCACACGGCAGCAGACAGCCGCGGATGGTTCTACGCCTCTCCCCAGTTGCATGGCGCTTGGCCCGGTGGCAGCGTTCCTGTGCCCAATCCGCCAGGCCAATACGCCTATGCCTCGCTGCAAAGCCAATATGATGTGCTGGACACACTGAAGTACGTCTTTGACAACTACAACATCGATCCCAATAGGATTTACCTCTATGGATCGTCGATGGGGTCACACGTAGGCGAGGTCACAGTCGGCAAATTTGCCAGCTTATTCGCGGCGGCTTTCTTTAACAAAGGGCCAAGTGACTGGACGCAATGGCACCAACAGACAGTGAGTATCATTCAACAAGGCTATCTACAGACCTATCAAAAGCAGTGGATGGAACGTGAGTGCTACCTCCTGATCAATGGCACACCGACCCCGCGCACGCCTGCCCAGAATCCGTTCTGCTACCAGCAGCGTTCAGGGCTGAATTATGCGCGCAACCTCCTGCATGTGCCCATTGCGATGACGCACAGTGTAGACGATGTGTTGGTTCCCGTAAGCCACTCGCGCAATCTGTTGAGCGCCGTAAACAGCTACAGCCCGGATCATGCAGCGGGCCTTGCGGAAGATACCGTCGTGGGGCCAACCTGCGACGATCAGCGCAGCGGCGAACCAGGGCCGTACCATCACTGTTTGCTCAACGATCCCAATGCGGTGCTTGACTATTTAGGCCAATTCACGCGCAACAGCCGCCCCACAACCCTCAAGGCGGCCTTCTCGCAATCACAGGTTTTCTACTGGCTGAAAGTCGGCTCTGTGGGCAGCAACCAATGGGCCTACATCGATGCCAATGCCGATTTGGCGAACCAGACGGTCAACGCATCGATCTCGGCGGCAACCCCGCTTGTTCTAAGCTTCAACCTGGGTACAACCCCTATGACAGAGATCATCCCGCACCCTGGGGTCGGTCTCCCAGCAGCAACCTACCTCGTCAAAGAGGAGGGCGTCGCTGGCCAGATTGTCGACTACACCACGGGCTATTTGGATGTGCCGCTGAGTTCAACCGGCGACTTTGCGCTCACGATCTCGGCGCTTGAGGTGAACGTTTCCACCAATCCGTCCACACGACCCGCCGGGCAGCCGGTTGTGTCGTCCATTACCGTACTTGTACGAGACAAACTACAGCAGCCCGCCCCCGACGGCACGCAGGTACTCTTGACCACCAGCGCAGGACGCTTTCCAAACAACGGCACGAGCCACACCGTCGCGACGGCCAATGGCGAGGCGACCGTTGCTCTTACGCTTGCTGCCAATGATGGCGCAGCGCAGATCGTAGCACAAGTGGGGAACGCAACCGGGACTGCTGCCGTTACTCTCAACGGCGCGCCCACAGCCACAGCGACACCGATCATCACATCGACCCCTGCACCGACACCTACACCGGCCTCTACACCGGCACCAACCGCAGCGCCTACAGCTACCCCCGCGGCGAATTCAACGATCACGCTTGCCACCAACCCACCGGGCCTACAGGTCACGTTGGATGGGCAAGCTGTGACAGCGCCCCATGCTGTGCAAGCTGGAGAGGGCCAACAACGCACGTTGGGCGTTGTGTCGCCACAAACGATAGGGGGTGTCACCTATGTGTGGGTTTCGTGGTCGGATGGCGGCGCTGCCATCCACAACATCACGGTTCCTACGGACGATCAAACCTATACCGCTCTCTACAGCGCCATCGTGGAAGATGACCTGATCTTTGCCGACAGCTTCGAGGCAGGCAACCTGAACGCGTGGTCGAGCCGCTCTGTCGATGGAGGTGACCTGGCGGCATCGCCCGCAGCGGCATTGGTGGGGAGCTATGGTCTGAACGCGCAGATCGACGATAACAACCCACTTTATGTGGACGATAACCGGCCCAATGGCGAGCGGCGTTATCGTGCGCGCTTCTACTTCGACCCCAACGCAATGGCAATGGCACAGGCCAACTCACTTGAGATTTTCCGGGGTTACGCTGGAACCTGGCCTGCGGTCTTTGAAATACAGCTACGCTTCTACAACGGGCGCTACCAGGTGCGCGCGGGGATACTCAACGACGGCACGACCTGGCGGCACAGCGTCTGGTTTGCACTCAGCGATGCGCCCCACTCCCTTGAACTTGACTGGCAAGCCGCCACCGCACCAGGAGCCAACGATGGTTCGCTCACCTTCTGGCTCAATGATGTCCAGCGCAGCCAGTTGACGGGCATCGACAACGACACGCGCCAGGTCGATCGGGTGCGTTGGGGCGCGATCGGTGGCGTGGACAGCGGCACGCGCGGCACATATTTCTTTGATGCCTTTGAGTCACGCCGCGCCACGTACATCGGCCCTGCTGCGGGCGGCCCCACAGTCGAGGCTGCGGCGGCAGACCCGGCAGAGATGTACGCCTATACCGAAGAAGAGATGGACGCGGAGGATATGCAGCCGCTGCCTGAGGAAGATGAGAGCGAAGTGCGCCATCTTTTCGTCCCGTGGACGCAGCGCTAGACGCTGCACATTAACGAGATTCTTCACCAAGATTCTAAGAAGCATAGTTCTACTTAGGTATAACTTTCTATGAATGGTCTTCGTCTTTGGGTTCTGATCCTTGTCGTCTGGCTGCCCCTGATGGTGTCGATTGAGCATGCAATGGTGCCGGCGGTCTACCAACACAATATCCTCCTATTCCTGCTCTCAACCGTGGCGGTTGTCCTGCTTGCGCCAAAGCCGCTGTCCAACCGGCTAGTCATGTTTGGCTTCGTGCTTGCCTTCGTCACCATCGGCATCCTACAAAACGGCGTCGCCGACGAGATGCGATCCCCTTTCCTGACGGTCATCCGCGTGGGCGCAATTATGCTGACCGCGGTCATTGCACATCGGATCAATGTGCATCTGTATGAGGTTGAAAAAGCTGTCTCCGCCCTGGCCTTTACCGACTTTTCGCCCTGGCCCAATGCCTTCTCGGATGCACAGACAGCCATGTATCGCGAATTGCAGCGCGCTCGCCACCATGAACGCCCCCTGTCACTGGTTGTCATTGAAGTGGATGAGACAACGATGGAGATGGAAATTCCTAAGGTTGCCGATGAAATACGCCACTCGATGACCAAGAAATTCATGCTGGCGAAAGTGGCCCACGTTTTGGATGATAATCTTCCCCGCTTTCACACGTTTGCGCTGCGCGACAACTGCTTTATTGCGGCGATGCCCGAAACCACGGCGGAGGAAGCCTCGGAGCTGCTCCAATCCATCGGCGTACTCGCCGCCACGAACCTGGGCCTAACCATCTACTCAGGTATCGCCTCGCTTTCAACCGAGGCAACGACCTTTGAGGCCCTGGTCGATCTGGCTGAGCAAAAGGTGAAACAAGCGCGCACATCGCAACACCCAACAGACCCTCGTCAAATGCTGTTCCCAATAGAGCCTTCCTCTGTGGAACAGCAAGTAGAGCTGTAACTGTGTGGTTTAGATGATCTTGCCCCACTCCTAAAGGGTACTTTGCCTTTTGGAGTCGTGGCTTCCAATCTCGACGCACTCTTGATTTCTGGATCGCTCTACAGTTCCATGCCCTAGGGCAGATCGCCTTGAGCAGAGTACGTTAGAACGCAGGAGAAAAACAATGTCTACTTGGATTATGATGGAACGTCCCACTGTCAGGCTCTATCGCTCTGGCTATCGAAGGCTCAAGCGCCTGTTCGATCTGACGCTTTGCCTGATGGCGCTTGTTATGTGTGGGCCGCTCACGCTCATTATCATGGCGCTCATCCGGCTTGAGTCCCAGGGGCCGGTCCTCTATGTCCATGATCGCATCGGCAAGGGCGGGCGCATCTTCAAGATGTACAAGTTCCGAACCATGTATCACAACATTGCCAGGGACTCGCACCGCGCCTATATGAAAGCGTTTATTAACGGGCAAACGCCGGCGACCTCAGAAACGGGCGTTTTCAAACCGTTTGACGCAAACCAAGTGACAAAAGTCGGTCGCTTCCTGCGCGCTACCAGTCTGGACGAGCTGCCCCAGGTTATCAACGTGCTCAAGGGCGAGATGAGCATTGTCGGCCCGCGCCCCAACGTCGTTTGGGAAGTCGAGGAGTATCAGGGGTGGCACAAGGAAAGGCTGGAGGTTCTCCCCGGTATCACGGGGCTGGCCCAGGTATGCGGGCGCAGCGGCATCCCCTTCAATGAGATCATCTGGTATGACCTTCGTTACATCGAGCGGCAAAGCCTGGCGCTCGATCTGAAGATTCTTTGGTGGACGGTAGCCTCTGTGGTGCAGCGCAAGGGAGCCAAATAGGTGAGCCAGTCCAACGCGCACCCGATCCAACAGGGTGACAGCCAGCGGGGCAGCAGCGGCACGAACGAGCGTGCGCGCTCCCTCAAGCAGAGCTTGACTGCGCGACGTCAGCCAATCGCCAAGACCCTGCGCGAGATGATGGTGCGAACGTGGGTGCGCTCTATGGTGCAGCTCTCAACCGTTGCGCCGCTTTGCCTGCGCCTGGCTGAACTCCCCCTTGGGCCCTACAAGGACAAGCGGCTCTTGTTACGCTATCTCGGCGACCGTCCCTATATCTCGCCGCTGGCACAGGTCAGTTGCGCCAACTTGCAGCTTGGGCCGAAGTGCTTCATCGACGACTTTGTCACCATCTATGCCCACCCGCAGGCACAGGGGACGATCCATCTGGAGAGAAATGTCCATCTCTATCGCTGGTCCATCATCGAGCTTGGCAACGGCAGCGGCACGTTGCGGATTGGGGCCAATACCTATCTGCAAGCGGGCTGTGTGCTGAATCCATTCATCAGCAATATCACGATTGGCACCAACTGCATGATCGCCACGCGCTGCGTCTTTATGCCCTACCAACATGGTCACGCCGACCCGCACCTGCCCATGCGCGAACAACCCTTGACCAGCCGCGGCGACATCGTGATTGAGGATGATGTCTGGCTGGGGGCACAGGTCTGTGTCATGGATGGTGTCGTCATCGGCAAAGGCGCAATCGTGGGCGCGGGCGCGGTTGTGACCAAAGATGTGCCGCCTAACAGCCTAGCTGTGGGCGTACCGGCGCGCGTCATACGCCAGCGCCATGAAGAGACACCGAGTCCAGCCCTGATGGGGCTTCCCGACATGACTTCAAACATGAATTCAAACATCGCCGCACTGAGTCAAGAGAGACGAGGAGAAGGCCTATGAGTGTACAGTCTGCGCCCATCCAAACACCAATCCTCCATACGCACATCGCGCCGACAAAGGGTTGGGTGTCGCTGCGCCTGGGCGAGCTTTGGCGACACCGGGAGCTGCTCTATTTCCTTACCTGGCGCGATTTCAAAGTGCGTTACAAACAGACCGTGTTGGGCATGTCCTGGGCAGTGCTACAGCCACTGCTGACGATGGTGGTCTTTACTGCGCTCTTTGGGCGTCTTGCACAGATCTCCTCGGACGGGCTGCCCTATCCGATCTTTAACTTTGCCGCGCTTGTGCCGTGGACTTTCTTCGCCTATGCACTGAGCCAAGCGTCAAACAGCCTGGTCAGCAGTTCCGACATTCTCAAAAAGGTCTATTTCCCCCGCCTTGCCATGCCCCTGGCGACGGTGCTGTCGGGCCTGGTTGACCTGGGATTGGCCTTTGTTGTGCTGCTCGCCATGATGGTCTACTACGGCATTGTGCCTACTGTCAACGTTGTCTGGCTGCCACTGTTTCTGATTCTGGCGATCATGGCTGCGGTGGGTGTCTCGCTTTGGCTCTCCGCCATGAATGTTCTCTTTCGAGATGTCCGGTACGTGATCCCATTTTTGAGCCAGCTTTGGTTCTTCATCACCCCCATTGCCTATTCAAGCACGATGCTCGATGAACCGTGGCGCACGCTCTATGGACTCAACCCAATGGCAGGCGTAGTGGAAGGTTTCCGCTGGTCGCTTCTGGGCGCGCCCGCGTCTCCCGGTCTCATCATTGCCTCATGCATTTCAGCTACGCTCTTGTTGATAACAGGTGCATTCTATTTCAGCCGCATGGAAAAGAACTTCGCAGATGTGGTCTAGCCTAACGCTATCAATGCCATCAATCCTATCAACGCTATCCCATAATAACGCGGTGTATCTATGAAGAATTCGATTGCAATTCGAGCAGAAAATATCGGAAAACGCTACCAGATTGGCAGCACAAAACGAGAGCCATACCGTACGGCGCGCGATGCCATCGCCCAAGCGGTGAGTACCCCCGTACGTCGCGCGGTCAATCTTCTCAAGGGCAATGCCTCTGCGGCTTCCGATCTGCACCAGACGATCTGGGCGCTGCAAAACATCTCTTTTGAAGTTGCACCAGGTGAAGTGGTCGGCATCATTGGGCGCAACGGCGCAGGCAAGAGCACGCTGCTCAAAATCCTCTCGCGCATCACCGAGCCGAGTACCGGCTTTGCCGATATCTACGGGCGCGTCGGCTCGCTGCTGGAAGTTGGAACCGGCTTTCATCCCGAACTGACGGGGCGAGAAAATGTCTACTTAAATGGCGCCATCCTGGGGATGACACGCCAGGAGATTGTGAGCAAGTTTGACGAGATCGTGGACTTTTCCGGGGTGGAGGAGTTTGTTGAAACCCCCGTCAAGCACTATTCCAGCGGGATGCGGCTGCGCCTTGCCTTTGCGGTTGCCGCTCACCTGGAGCCGGAGATCCTGATTATCGACGAGGTGCTTGCCGTGGGTGACGCGGCTTTCCAGCGTAAGTGTCTCGACAAGATGCAGAGCGTCAGCGAACATGGGCGCACGATCCTCTTTGTCTCACACAATATGTCCGCCATTACCCGGTTGTGCGAGCGCACGATTCTGCTGGACAAGGGCACGATCCTAGAGGATGGCCCCTCGCACCTGGTGGTTGGAACCTATATCAACTCCGGTCTGGGCACATCGGCGGCGCGCGAGTGGGAGCCGGAAGAAGCGCCCGGCGATGACGCCATTCGCATTCGCGCCGTACGCGTACGCACCGATGATGGCAGCATCTCCGATGCCATCGATATTCGCTATCCGGTTGCGCTGGAAGTGGAATATGACATCTGCCGGCCCGGCAAAACCTGGATGTTGTACTTCACGCTGCGCAATGAGGAGGGGCAGGTAATCTTCTGCACCATCGACACAGATGCCGAGTGGCGAGGCCGCCCGCGCGAAACCGGGCGCTATACCAGTACGGCGCACGTTCCCGGCAATCTGTTCGCGGAGGGCACCATTTTCGTGACCATTGCCGCGCGCACGCTTGACCCGACTATCCTGCGTGTCAATGTGCGCGAGGCGGTTGCCTTCCAGGTGATCGACCGCATGGAAGGAGATTCAGCCCGTGTTGACCATGCCGGTAATTTAGGCGGCATCGTTCGACCACTCCTCCAATGGAGTACCGAATTCAGCCACAACGGTCACAGCAAAGAGAGCGCAATCATCACGCCGCGCGTACCCGAAACTTCCTTGTAAAACTTCTTTGTAAGGAGACAAAGCGCCCATGTCCACAGCACAAGATCTGTCCAACACAAAGGAACAAGTGTCATCCATGAAAGTTGTCATTCTGGCAGGGGGATACGGTACACGGTTGAGCGAGGAAACCACCATTCGCCCCAAGCCGATGGTTGAAGTCGGCGGCAGGCCGATTCTCTGGCACATCATGAAGATTTTCTCTGCCCACGGCATGAACGATTTCATCATCTGCTGCGGCTACAAGGGCTACATGATCAAGGAGTATTTTGCCAACTATTTTCTACACAGGTCGGATGTCACCTTCGACATGCGTACCAATGCGCTCGAAATCCATACCAACGGCTGCGAACCCTGGCGCGTCACAGTGATTGACACAGGCGATGGAACGATGACAGGTGGCAGGCTGAAGCGCGTCAAGAACTATATCGGTGATGAAACCTTCTGCTTCACCTATGGCGATGGCGTGAGCGACCTTGACATCAGCCAGCTAGTCGCCTTTCACCGCGAGCAAGGCGGCCTGGCAACCCTCACCGCAGTCCAGCCGCCGGGCCGGTTTGGCGCATTTACGCTCGAAGCCCAACAGGCGCGCATCCGTTCCTTTAAGGAAAAGCCAAAGGGCGACTTTGACGGGGCCTGGATCAACGGCGGCTTCTTCGTCTTAGAGCCGGAGGTCATGGAGTACATTGCGGGTGATTCGACGGTCTGGGAGGAGGAACCGTTACAGAAGTTGGCGCACGATGGAGAGTTAAACGCCTACCGGCATTGTGGTTTCTGGCATCCAATGGACACGCTCAAAGACAAGAGCACGTTGGAAGAGCTATGGCAAAAGCAGGCTCCCTGGAAAAAATGGAACTAAGCATAGTAGACCACACAGAAATCAAAGAGGAGATCAGGCAATGAAGGTACTCGTCACAGGGACAGATGGCTATATCGGCGTCCTGCTTGGCCCATATCTACAGGCCCGCGGCCATGAGATCGTGGGGCTCGACACCGGCTTCTACCGCAGCGGGCAGCTCTATCAGGATGCCGCGCCTGCCTATCCACGACTGGATAAAGACATCCGCAACATCCATGAAACCGACCTTGAAGGCTTCGACGCGGTGGTGCATTTGGCCGAACTCTCGAATGATCCGCTGGGACAGCACAACCCGGAACTCACCTATGAGATCAACCACCGCGGCTCAACCAACCTGGCCCTCAAATGCAAGCGTGTTGGTATTCCGCGTTTTGTCTATACCTCCTCTTGCAGCGTCTATGGCATCGGTGGCGACGATGGCATCAAGACCGAGGAGTCCGAGCCCAATCCGCAGACGGTCTATGCGGCGTGCAAGGTGCTGGTCGAGCGCGATGTGTTGGCACTGGCAGACGAACGCTTCTCACCGACCTTTCTACGCAACGCAACTGCCTACGGTGAATCACCGCGCATGCGCTTTGATGTGGTCGTCAACAACCTGGCGGGATTGGCCTGGACAACCAAGGAGATCAAGCTGACAAGCGATGGTTCGCCCTGGCGTCCCCTCGTCCATGTGCTCGATATCTGCGAGGCAGTGGCTTGTGTGCTGGATGCCCCGCGCCAAAGCATCCACGCCCAAATCTTCAACGTGGGCGACAGCCACGAAAATTACCAGGTGCGTGAGGTTGCCGAGATTATCTCGCAGACCTTTAGCGGCTGCCGCTTGACCTTTGGGCAGAGCGACGGCGACAACCGCAGCTATCGAGTTTCGTTCGACAAGATCCGCGAGTATCTGCCCAACTACCAATGCCGCTGGACGGTTCCCCTGGGGGCCAAACAGTTGCATGACCGCTTTGAGCAGATTCAGCTCAGCGAAGCCATGTTCCAGGATCGAGCTTTCACACGCCTGAAGCAGCTAGAACACCTGCTGCAAAGCGGACAAGTCGATGAATTCCTCTATTGGAAAGAACTCGCCGCAGCCTAAATCAGTCCACATTTACTTTGATTAGGATGGAAGCCAGCATGATCTTCACCGAGACAAAACTAGCGGGCAGCTACCTCCTCGAACTGGAAAAGATGGAGGACTCGCGCGGGTTCTTTGCACGCAGTTGGTGCCAACAAGAGTTCGAGGCACACGGGCTTGTGCCTTGTGTTGTCCAGGCCAATGTTTCATACAACATCAAAAAGGGGACGCTGCGCGGGCTGCACTATCAGGCCATGCCCCATGCCGAAACCAAGCTCGTTCGCTGCACGCGTGGGGCCTTGTATGACGTGATTGTGGACGTTCGACCAGACTCCCCCACCTACAAACAATGGTTCGGGGTGGAGCTAACCGCCGACAACTACAAGATGCTCTATGTCGCCGAAGGCTTTGCCCACGGCTTTGTCACCCTGACCGACGATACGGAAGCGACCTACCAGGTATCGCAATTCTACACGCCCGGAGCAGAACGCGGTCTGCGCTACAACGATCCGGCATTTGGCATCGAATGGCCGCTGCCCGTGGCGGTTATCTCAAAGAAAGACAAAAACTGGGGAGATTTTTCCAGCTAAGGCCCCAGCTAGGGCCTATGGTCACGGCTGCCATTACAGCGAAAGCAACGCAGAAAGTATAAACCCATGATCATCATTGATAAAGCGTTAGAACGAAGGCAGAACGAAGGGAACCCGATCCGCGTCGCTATGGTGGGCGCGGGCTTCATGGCGCGCGGCATAGCGCTCCAGTTCTTCGGCGCGGCGCAGGGCATGAAGCTCGTCGCCATCGGCAACCGCAATTTGAGCGGGGCCGTCCGCGCCTATGCCGAAGCCGGCGTCACCCAGGTCGTGCAGGTGGACACCCTGACGCAGTTGGAAGATGTCATCGCCAGCGGAGGCTATGCCGTGACGGACGATGCCTTGCTGCTGGCGGTTGCGGAGGGCATTGATGTCATTATTGAGGTGACGGGAACCATCGAGTTTGCCGCCCATGTGGTCTTGAACGCCATCCAGCATAACAAGCATGTCATCCTCATGAATGCAGAGTTGGATGGTACGGTCGGCCCTATCCTCAAAACCTACGCTGATAAGGCCGGTGTGATCTATACCAACGCCGACGGGGATCAGCCGGGCGTTATCATGAACCTCTATCGCTTTGTCAAGGGTCTTGGCGTCAAGCCGGTGCTTTGCGGAAACATCAAGGGGCTGCATGATCCCTATCGCAACCCCACCACACAGGAGAACTTTGCGCGCCAGTGGGGCCAGAAGCCAAGCATGGTCACCTCCTTTGCCGACGGCTCCAAAATTTCGTTTGAGCAGGCGATTGTCGCCAATTCCACGCACATGCGCGTAGGACAACGCGGCATGTATGGCCCAACCGTCCCCAGCGGGACACAGATCCAGGAGTGCGTCAATCTCTATCCACTGGATGATCTGTTGGAAGGCCCCGGCATTGTTGACTACGTTGTGGGCGCGCTGCCCAGCCCAGGGGTCTTTGTGTTGGGAACCCATGATCACCCGATGCAGAAACATTATTTGAATCTCTATAAGCTCGGCACAGGGCCGCTCTACTGTTTTTACACACCCTATCACCTCTGCCACTTTGAAGTGCCCAATACCGTTGCCAGAGCGGCACTCTTTGGGGACGCGACATTAGCTCCCGCCGGTGCGCCCATTGTTGAAGTGGTCGCCACGGCGAAGATCGATCTCAAGATGGGGCAACTGCTCGATGGCATTGGTCACTACATGACCTACGGCTTGTGTGAAAATGCAGACGTGGCCCGCCAGGAAAATCTGCTTCCCATCGGGCTGGCAGAAGGCTGCCGCCTGATCAGAGATGTCGCAAAGGACGCTGTTTTAACCTTTGATGACGTTGAAATTCCCCCAGGGCGGCTCTGTGACAGGCTTTGGAACGAACAGAGCGAGCGCTTCTTTGGCATGGGCCAAGAAGCACGAAAGCGAGAGCATGTCCCGGCTCGGTAGCACCTGGTTTCACAGTACAGAAACCAGAAATAGAAACCGGAACAGACGACCTATGCGCTCAATCAACCGCATCATCAACTCGAATCCTCATCTCTCGACAGCCTGGTGGCACTTCCAAGTGCGACTTGCCGAGTTGCGCGGGCGCGAATCTGTAGTTGTCTATCAAATGGGCAAGGTTGGCTCATCAACAATCGTCGCTTCGCTGCATGCGCTACGCCGCAAGCTACAGGTTCACCACGTCCATACCCTGACCGGCAAGGGGATTGCCGATGCGGAGGCGATCTATCGCCAGATGGCGCGCCATTCTCAGAGCAGCACCTTTGTCCGAGCGAGGCATCTGTTGAGCAGCCGCTATCTTCAGCAGCGCATACACAGGCCCATTCAGGGCAAGAAGTGGAAAGTCATCACCCTGGTTCGGGAGCCGATTGCCCGCAATGTTTCCAGTTTCTTCCAGATCATTGACCATCCATTGCCCAACTTTATGGCGCGTTATCGCGCGGGCGAACTCGACATAGAGACCGTGAGCAACACCTTTCTTGAGAAATTCGACCATCAGCATGTCCTACACTGGTTTGAGACAGATTTGCGCCAAGCGTTGGGCATCGACGTTTTTGCAGGCGAATTTCCCAAAGAGAAAGGGTATCAGATTTATCAGGGTGACACCTGCGAGCTGCTGCTGCTCAAGCTGGAAAAACTCAACGAGTGTGCCTGCGATGCCTTCCGTGATTTTCTGGGCATTGAACACTTTGACCTCGTACGAACCAACGTCGGTGAAGAAAAGGAGTATGCAGGGGCCTACCAGCAGCTAAAGGCTCACCTCATCCTGCCCGACCGGTACGTGCAGGAGATGTATTCGTCGCCAACCATGCAGCATTTCTATGATCAACGGGAAATTGCTGCCTTTGCAGCCAAGTGGAAAACTCACCATGATGCACTCATCCCAACCCCTGGTTAGTGTCGTCACACCTCTCTACAACGCCGAAAAATATCTGGCTGAATGTATTGAGAGCGTGCTGGCACAGACCTATCACAACTGGGAATACATCATTGTCAATAACCATAGCCGTGATGATTCCCTCGCCATCGCCGAGGCCTATGCCCAGCGCGACGCGCGTATTCGTGTGGTCAACAACCGCGAATTCCTGCCCATGATCCCCAACTGGAATCATGCCCTGCGCCAGATTTCAGAGCAAAGCCAATTCTGCAAGGTCGTACACGCAGACGATTGGCTCTTTCCAGAATGTATCGAGCGCATGGTGGAAGTCGCTATCCAACATCCCACCGTGGGCATTGTCAGCGCCTACAGGCTGAATGAAGATCGCGTGGACCTGGATGGCCTGCCCTACCCCAGTACGGTGGTGCCGGGCCGGGTGGCGGGTCGCCTTTCGTTAGCCAGCAACCCGCTCTACCTCTTTGGCTCGCCGACATCCACCCTGATCCGCGCTGACCTGATTCGCAGCCGTGAGGCTTTTTATGACGAGTCTCTGCTCCACGCCGATACAGATGCCTGTCTGCGCTTGCTCCAAAAGAGCGATCTTGGCTTTGTCCACCAACTGCTGACCTATACGCGGCGGCATAACGAATCAGTGACATCGACCGTTCACCGGCTTGCGACTATCCAGGCAGAAAGAGTGCGTTCCTTCGAGCGTTATGGGCCGATCTATCTGGATGAACAGGAATATCGGGCGCGGCGCGAAGAGATCATTCAGGGCTACCATCATATGTTAGCGCGCCATCTTTTCGAGGGAGCCGATAAGGAGTTCTGGCGCTATCACACAGAGAACATGGCGAATCTGGCAATCCCGTTCCAGTGGCAAAGGATGATCCGCCCGCTGCTCTTGGAGTCGGTGGATGCCCTGGTTCATTTCAGACGAACGGCACGCAGCATTGCGGCGTCTCTGCAAACCAGCGGCAAGCGTAGAGACAAGCAAAAGACGCACGCCGAACGGTTGCAAGTAAATACGGCTCGAGGCAATTAAGATGTTGACCCAACAGAGCATGGTCTATTTTGCACCAGGCCCCTGGCATGGTCTATGGCGCAACCGTCACCAACTGATGAGCCTGTTCGCGCGACATGGCAACAAGGTACTCTTTGTTGAAGGGCGTTCGCACCTGCGTCCTGCGTTGGCAGCCTGGCGCAGCGGCAAGATCGGCGCGGCAGAAATACGACAGCCACTTCTGCAAAAGATTACTGAGAATCTATACAGCTTTCACTATCCTGTATGGGCGCCGATCAGTGGCCGCATGCCGGTGAGTTGGATGACACAAAAGGCCCGCTCACTGGCGCTCCGCACTGCCCTACGACGCCTCCAGATGGAACAGCCCATTGTCTGGTTCTCGCAGCCAAGCATGGGCGACCTGCTCGACGAAGTACCGGCGGCGCGCCTGCGCCTCTATCATGTCGTGGACGAGTACTCTGCCTATACAGGGCAGAGTGCCGAACACAGCCAACGCGAACAGCGGCTTGAAAAGGAGCTGATCCAACAGGTGGACGCGGTCATTGTCGTGTCGCCGAAGCTCTATGAGGCCAAAAGCCCCTACCATGACAGCACCTACCTTGTCCCCAATGGCGTGGACTATGACGCCTATACACAGGCACTGCGCGATTCTCAACTCCCGGCAGACCTAGCCGCTGTCCCGGAACCGCGCATCGGCTACAGCGGTCTTGTCGGTGACAAGCTGAATTTATCCATGCTGCATGAGTTGGCAGTCGCCAAGCCGCACTGTTCACTCGTCTTTTTGGGTGAAGCCAGGTTTAGCACACAGGCAGAGGCATGGCGCGCATTGGTGCAGCTACCGAATGTGCATTACCTGGGCGAAAAGCCGGTGGCAGAGGTTCCCCATTATCTCAAAGGGTTTCAGGTTGGGTTGATGCCCTATCTGCAAAACCGGCACGCAGAGCATATCAGCCCCCTCAAACTCTATGACTATTTGGCGGCTGGGCTGGCTGTGGCTTCCATCGACCTACCGGCAGTAGACGAGTTTCGGCAGCAGGTTCATGTGGCAGTTTGCCCAGGTGACTTTATCCATGCGGTGGAAGCAGCCTTAGCCGACGCCGCGCCTGGACAGCGCGCAGCACGCAGGGCCATCGCGGCACAGCACACGTGGGAAGCGCGGGCGCAGCAGCTATCCGAAGTCATTCAGCAGCAGTTGGCTTCTGCCAACGGGGCCGATTGAGTGGGCCTTTACATTCAGAACGATAAGCAGCAAGATAAGGGATCGTGGTAAGGAATGGTCGTCAGGGATCGCAATCAGATGGACAACCGCAACCGGCAACGCGTTCTATTCATTGAGAAACCGCCTTTCGTCGGTGGATCAGTCATCTCGCTCTACGAGCTTGTCAGCAGGCTTGACCACAGCCGGTTTGAGCCGGTCATGCTCTTTTTCGGCCCCAATCCCTATCGCGAGCGTTTTCGGCAGCTTGGTATTCAGGTGGAGACACTTTCAGAGCAGATGCCAGGCTCAAGTCAAAACACACGCGATATTGCAGGCACGCTAGGCCGCTACAGCCGGCACGCAGCCGGCACCTATGCGTTTCTCAAAGACCTGTATCGCTTTGCACAGCGCGACTATCCAATTGCAAAACGCACAGCGCGCTATATAGAGGAGTTGAGAATTGACCTGGTTCATCACAACAACTGCCTGAGCACAGACCGCGCCACGGTTCTCGGTGCGGCCCTTGCCCGCGTACCGCAAACCGTCCATGTACGCACTCTCGGCGCGTTCGGGATGGTTGAGCGATACCTGGCACGCTCGGTTGATGGCTTTATCTATATCTCCCAGGCGGTTGAAGGTTTGTATCGCGGCCTGGGTATTCCCAGAGAGAAGGGCCACATCATTTACAACGGCTTTACCCTGCCTCAGGCCCACACCGACGCGTCTCACCTACGCAAGGAATTTGGTCTGTGCGCGCAGGATCGGGTCATCAGCAACGTCGGGCGGATCGAGTGGTGGAAGGGGCAAGATTACTTTCTGGAGACGATGGCGCAGATCGTCAAGATGCAGCCCAACACCAAAGCGCTCCTGGTGGGTGGTGTGGATTCCACGCAGCAAAACGAAGCATACCATCACAAGTTGCAGCAGATGACGCAGGAATTGGGGCTTGCCAACCATGTCATCTTTACAGGCTTCCGCTCGGACATTCCGCAGATCATGGCAATGT
Source organism: Caldilineaceae bacterium (assembly GCA_020846635.1). GTDB lineage: Bacteria > Chloroflexota > Anaerolineae > Caldilineales > Caldilineaceae > QEUY01. The sequence continues at coordinate 299,738 of JADLDO010000023.1, read as the reverse complement.
CCGATCTGGTTGTCCACAGCGCTTCGGAGCCTGAACCCTTTGGCCGCGTCGTTGTCGAGGCGATGCTCGCCGGTCGCCCTGTGGTGGCGACCGCAGCCGGTGGCGTGCTTGATATTATCGAGGATAAGGTCACAGGGCTAACCGTTCCTCCTAAGGATGTGGCAGCCATGACGGGTGCGATCCAATATCTCTTGCACCGTCCTGCGGAGGCTGCCGTCATGGGCCAACGCGCGCAACAAGAGGCAAGCAAGCGATTTTCGGTGGAGCAGCATGTACGGTGCGTCCAATCTCTCTATCAGCAGATATTGGATTGAAGTAGAAAGTTCAGGTCACTATGTACGGACATGACATTGCAGTCTTTTTGCGGGTCCTCTACAAATGGTTGTGGCTCATCGCCCTGGTGCTGGCGACGGTGTGTATCACGATGTTCGTCATCGCCATGCGCGCCGAGCCGATGTACAGAGCGACTGTCACAATCCAGATCACCGCGCCGCCACCACAGGAAGTACCGCTCTTTAGCACAGTGGATCGAGAGGCGATCAGCCAGCAAATCGAACGGACACGCGACAACGTGGCGCAGTATCTCCAGGTGGGCGATGTGGTTCACCGCTTACTGGAACGGCTCCCGGAGATCAACATGACCGAGGCCGAGTTGAGCAAGCAAATTGATGTCACCTTGCCAACCAACTCGCAGTTAATGGATGTCAGCGTCAGCGCATCGACCCCGGAAACCGCGGCGCAGCTTGCCAATATGGTGGCTGAAGTCGGCCAGGAATATTATGCAGAACTCTTGGCCGAACCGACCGAGCTTGCTCGCAAGTTCATCGAGGAACAGCTTGAAATTGCCGAGACAGACCTTAATGACGCGGAAATGGAATTAGAACAGTTTCGGGTCGATAGCAAGGTCTATGACCTAGACAAGACCATTGACATTCAGAATGGCTTGCTGCGCGAGTTACGCAGCGAAAGCGATCTGGCGCTGGTGGAGGGGAGAGAGGACGTATACGCCAAGCTTCAAACCGTGGTTTCCTTCCGTGAGGAGGAGTTGCAAAACCTGATTCGCCTTGTGCCGCGCTACAACCAGCTCGCGGTTCGTGTCAAACAGGCAAGCGAATCGGCTGCGTTCCTGGTCGAAAAACGCAATGAGGCACTGATCAAAGAGAATCAAATCCTGGCGATGAGCACGATTCGCGTCATCAGCCCGGCACGCCCCCCGCGCAACCCGGTTCCAGTCTTTGGCAATGCCATTATTCTACTCAGCATCGTCACAAGCCTGGCCGCGGGCATCATGCTCGCGCTCCTCCTGGAATTCCTGGAGGTCTCTGGTCTTTTTGGACGATCCCGGATGCCGGCAGACGAGGGGAACGTCTCCAGCGTGCGCTAGGGGACTGATAGATACTGATCATGTTTAAGAAACTCACGACAAAGGCTCTCGCCGCCAAAGCTGTCGCGGCCAAAGAGTTGGATGCAAAGGCCCCGATGACCACAGCGCTGGCTGTGAAGGGGCTCAAAATTGCCTATGCGTACCGCAAAGTGCTGTTCGCCTGTTTGGCGATTGCCATCGGACTCTTGATTGGCGTGACCGCAGAGCGACCCAGAGAATCGCTTGAGCTTCTTTCTTCGATTTTTGTGGTAGGATTATTCATACTGATTGCCCTCTATCATCCCCTGGGCGGCTTCCTGACCTGGGTTTTCATGACCACCTTTATCGATACCTGGGTGAAAGTCCCGATGGGGGCGGGGATACCCGATCTTTCATTTGGTCGGGTTGCTGTCTTTGCGCTCAGTGTGAGCCTGCTCATGCGTGTTGCGACCCGCACCATACACCTTGTGCCACTTAGCTCGACCGATCTCTTTGCGCTGGTGATACCGCTGGCGATCTCACTTTCCGCGCCCTTAGCCGTGGACCCGGTGGCAACGATACAGACTGCCATCTCCATGTATCTGGTCCCCTTGGCGGGTTTTATGTTGGCGAAGCAGTTCATCCGCAGCGAGGATCATCTTCACTGGCTGTTGGGCGTGATTGCGTTCTTTGGGGTGGTGGCAGGCGCCCACGCCATCTACGAAGCCTTGACGGGCCACGTGATCTTCATGGCGAAGGATCAGGTCATCAGCCGGGTGACGCGGGGCGACACCAACCTGCGGCTTATCGTCGGCCTGATTGGCGAAACAGGGGCGATGGGCAGGACGCTGGCGATCACGCTGCTGGTAACGCTCTATTACATTGTCGAAAACAAGAACAGCTACTTTAAGCCCTTCTGGGTGGTCGGAGCCTTTGTGCAATTTGGCGGCTTGGCAGTCACGCTGAGTCGTACGCCCTTGCTGGCCTTCCTGCTGGGAATGTTTATCCTCCAATTCTCCTACCCCGCCCTGCGCCGCGTTCTCATCATCCTTACCCTGATTGTCGCGGTCACGTTGGGTCTCACCTGGGAGCGGGTTCAACAAACCGAGGCCGCGCAAGATCGGCTCAGCGGGGTACAGGATGCCAACGGGCGCACTTCACGCTGGCAGGCAGGTTTCAATATGTGGCTAGAGCGGCCCATACGCGGATGGGGGACGGGGCGTTATGAGGAATGGTCTGGCCGTTTTCGAGCGGATGGCTCCCGGCAGAATATCGACGCCATTGAGAACGATTATCTACGCATCCTGGTCGGCGCGGGGCTGATCGGCTTTCTGCCCTATGCCTTCTTTCTGCTGACCATCCTCATCAGCAGCATACGCCTCTTTTTCCGGCGCAAAGTGCTTGAACCGGAGATGTTTATCCACACCGGAACAATTGCGCTCTGTTGGGCGCTCATGGGCTGCTTTTTGTTATCTTCGTTCACTGCCGTCAATTCGCAGGCCATTACACGATTACTGCCCTTTGTCTTATTCGGGGCAATTGTAGGCAGCCATCAACCCCTGTTGGCAAGGGAGTCGAATCGCCAATGGAGTCTGAGCGCAAGAGCCGCATCGCTCATTGCGCCCGCACCACGCAGCTAAGTATGTCACTCATGTTGTGCATTTGAGAAGATTTGAGAAGGTGGAACAGACGATGAATATCGCAATACTTGGAATGGGATATGTAGGCTGTGTCTCAGCAGCCTGTTTGGCAAAGCAGGGGCATTTTGTGACAGGCGTTGATGTGAACCCAACAAAGGTTGATCTCATCAACCAGGGCAAAAGTCCGATTGTGGAGCAATATCTGGACGAGATGATCCAGGATGCCACGACCCACGGCCAACTGCGGGCGATGACAACGGCAACGGACGCCGTACAGCAATCCGACATCTCATTGATCTGTGTCGGCACGCCCAGCCGCGAGGATGGCAGCCAAGACCTGCAACATCTCCAGGGGGTCAGCCGCGACATTGGCCGCGCCTTGCGTGTCCACCCCGCCTATCATACGGTCGTCATCCGCAGCACGCTCCTTCCCGGCACTGCCGAATCTGTCGTTCTGCCGCTGATTGAGGAGGAATCCGACAAGCAGGTCGGGCAAGACTTTGGCCTCTGTGTCAACCCCGAATTCATGCGTGAGGGTTCGGCGGTAGAGGATTACTACAATCCGCCTCTGACCTTGATCGGCGCCTGGGATCAGCGCAGCGGCAACGAGCTGAGCGCGCTCTATGAAAATATCGAGGCTCCGCTGATGCAAACCACCATTCGCGTGGCCGAGATGCTAAAGTTTGCCAGCAACTCGTTCCATGCGCTCAAGGTCGGTTTTGCCAACGAAATCGGCGTCCTCTGCAAAGCAATGGGGATCGACAGCCACGAAGTGATGGACCTCTTTATGCAGGATACGCGCCTGAACATCTCCACGCAGTATCTACGTCCAGGGTTCGCCTTTGGCGGCTCTTGCCTACCCAAAGATGTACGGGCTATAGTCAACAAGGCCAAAATGCTCGGTGTCGATGCTCCCATTCTCCAGGCGATCTTGCCCAGCAATGAGGGTCATATCGAGCGCGCCTTTAACATGGTGCGGCACGCCGGAGGCAAAAAGGTGGGCATCCTGGGCCTCAGCTTCAAGGGGGGAACCGACGATCTGCGCGAAAGCCCAATGGTTCACCTGGCAGAAAAGCTGCTGGGCAAGGGCTATAAGCTCTCCATCTATGATCCCAATGTCTCGCTCTCTCGGATCATCGGGGCAAACAAGCAGTATATTGACCAAGTGCTGCCCCATCTTGCGGAGCTGCTGGTGACCGACCTTGACGAAGTCATGGAGCAAGCCGACGTGCTGCTCATTGGCAACCGCACTGCCGAATTCCGTGACGCCCTCAAACGGGTCAAGGATGGACAACAGGTGATTGACCTGGTGCGGATGGAGAAAAACCTCGACAATCTGACTGACCAGCTAGACGGTCACTATCAGGGCATCTGTTGGTAAGAGAGGACTTACAGTCACTATGTCTAGCGCCCCAATGGAGCTTCAACAGAAAGCTCAGAGGTTCAAACAGCGCATGGTCAAAAAGGTGATCATGCCCTTGATGAGCCCGCTCTACCTGGACCTACAGCCGGATTATCGATCTTCGATCTTTCTGGCAGGCACAGAACGAAGCGGCACGACCTGGATTTCGGACATCATCAACTACAAAGGCGAATATCGCTATCTCTTTGAGCCCTTCTGGCCCCACAAGGTGGAGCTTTGCAGCCAATTTCGCCCCCAGCAATATCTACGTCCAGAGGATGAGAACCCCTACTTTTTGCAGACCGCAGAACAGATCTTGTCCGGCAAGATTCGAAACCCGTGGGTGGATAAGTATCATCGCACCTTTATTGCACGCCAGCGCTTGATCAAGGATGTGCGCGCGAATCTCTTTTTGAAATGGCTGCATACCCATTTCCTCCAAATGCCAATCGTCCTCATCATGCGCCATCCATGCGCGGTGGTGCGCTCGCAACTGCGCGAGGCGTGGCAGCCCAACCTGAAACGCGACTTCCTGGCGCAAAGCGACCTAATGGCGGATTTCCTCCAGCCGGTCGCAGAGGAGATCGAGAACGTCACGACCAAATTCGACGCGCATCTCTTTCGCTGGTGTGTACAGAACTATGTGCCGCTGCGCCAATTCCAGAAGGGGGAAATTCATCTCGCCTTCTATGAGAATTTTTGCATTGACCCGGAAGCGGAGATCAGCAGGCTCTTTGGCTATTTGGACAAACCCTATAGCCCGGAGGCACTCTCCGGCTTATCAACGCCCTCCCCTGTGACACAGCCAGGCAGTCCCATCATGACGGGTGGCGATCTCGTTGATAGCTGGCGCAAGCATATCTCACCCGAACAGGTCAAACGAGCGGTGGAGATCATGCGTCTCTTTGGTCTGGATCAGATCTACGGCGAGGAATCGCTGCCCAACCCGCAGGGTGCAGACGAGTTTTGGCGCAGCCATCCGGCGCAATAAGCCGTAAGGAGTTGATTGGAATGCATGTTGTCTTAGTGGGAGACTACCCACAGGCGCCCGATCGCATCGGTGGAGGGGTAGAGGCGGTTATGCTCTACCTATCCCAGGCGTTGCAACGGTATCCTGACCTGAAGCTCAGTGTGGTGACGCTGGCGGCAGCGGGTAGCGACAAGAGATCAGCCAAGCATGGAGAGGTGGCAGTCCATTATGTGCCGGCGAGCCGTCTGCCCAGCCGCCTCTCTATGATCAAGAACATCCAGAACATGCGCGACGAAATCGTCCGGCTGCAACCCGACCTGGTTCACGCGCATGGGACGGGTGAATATGCGTTTGCGGCTGCCGAAAGCCGCGCGCCCTGGATACTGACGCTCCACGGCATGCGCCACCAGGAAATCGCCCTGCGCTCCGGCTGGGTGAATCGCTATCGCGCCTGGTTCGTGGAGAAAGACGAGCGCGCCATCGTGGGCAAGGCGAAGCATGTGATCTCGATCAGCCCGCATGTGCAAGCGGTCTTTGGCGACCGCATTGTGAACCAACTCTATACCATTGAAAATCCCATCGCCGAAGCATTTTTCCAGCTTCCAGACAGACGCAAACGGGGCAAAATCCTCTACGTTGGGCGGCTGAATCCGCGCAAGGACATCATGACGCTGCTGCGCGCCTTCGTCCGGGTCAAAGAGCAGATGGACGATGCCACGCTCTGGCTGGCGGGAGACGGCAACATCGGGGGCGTACCGAGCCCCTACTACATCAATGTTAGACGCTTTGCCGTTGAAGCCGGATTAAATGGGTCGGTCAAATTCCTGGGCAATCTCGATGATGCTGCGCTGCGTGAAGAATATGCCGACTGCTCGGCGTTAGTCCTCTCCTCCAAAGTAGAGACCGCGCCGATGGCGATCATGCAGGCAATGGCCGCGGGCAAACCCGTTGTCAGCACAAACGCAGGCGGCGCGCGCTATCTGGTCAAGGAAGGGGAGACAGGCTTCGTCGTACCCATCGAAGATAGTGAAGCCCTGGCATCTGCCCTGCTGCGCGTCCTGGAGGATGAGCATGCGGCAGAGGCAATGGGACGTTGCGCCAAAAAAGAGGCGCAGCAGCGTTTTCGTGCGAGCGTGGTGGCAGAGCAGACAAGGGCAATCTATGAGATCGCAACAGCTCGCCACTAGCAGATCGCGCCGGGGCGTAGAGGCGCTGCCGGATCAAAGGCCAAATCAAGAGCAAAATCAGAAGTCAGGCCAGAAAACCCACATCATGGAGAGCCCTCGGCTCCATGCATGGCTGCAAAAAGCAGAACTCTTTGCAGCCAAAGGTCTTGGCTACCACCGCACCTATGCCCATTGGCGCGTACGACGGCTTGCCAGCCGCCTCAAGCCCGACACGACGGTATCCACCGGGCTGGACCTTGCGGCAATGCTGCACCTGGAGAAGCCAGAACTGGCGCAGGTGTGCGCGGCCCATCTGCAAAAGGACGAAAAAGCGGTCAATCTAGCGCTCAATGCCTATTTCCGCACGCGCCAGACGCCCCGTTTTCTTTTCGACGTTTCGCAGATCGATGAGATCGTTGCGCTGGTGAACCGGCACGACGAGGCGAACAAAACCCAAACGATCCAAACTGCCGATCAAATCTGCCAGGGCATCTTTTCCTTCCGCAAAGCAGACCCCGTGGTCTTTGCAGGGCCTGTGGAGTGGCAGCACTGCCCCAACGGCAACACAGATTGGACGTGGGATCTCAATCGACATGCCTACTTTGAGAGTTTGGGGCGCGCCTATTGGTATACGGGCGATGAGCGCTATGTGGCAAAGTTCAGCGACCTCTTGCACGATTGGCTTGCCCACAACCCGGCGAGCGTACGCCAGCCCAGTTGGTCGAGCGTCTTTGAAGTCGCCTTCCGCATCAACGCCTGGATCGGGGCGCTTCATCTCTTTCAGCATTCGCCGTCACTGGATGAGGCGACCCACACGGCACTGCTGGCAGGGTTGTGGACGCATGGTCAATTTCTCGATACCTATCTGGAGCTGCACGCCCAGAACAATCATCTGCTGCTTGAGTCTAAGTCACTGGCAATGTTGGGCATCCTCTTTCCAGAGTTCAAGGCTGCTGCGCGTTGGCGCGAACGAGGATTAACCATCTTCTGCCAGGAGTTGCGCGCCCAGGTTTGTGCCGATGGTGTGCATGGCGAACGCGCCAGCCTCTACCATCGCATCATCAGCGGCGAGCTGCTGGAGCTATTGGTTCTTGCCGATCAGAACGCAATTGCCTTGCCACCGGAGATCGCCCAGATTTTCACAAAGATGGTCGAGTTTGAGCTGTGGCTGACCAAGCCCGATGGTCAGGTTCCGCTTGTCGGAGATTCTGCGCTTGAGGATATGCATTTGCGTTATAGCGGCGTCAGCGGCGGCGCGGCCTTGATGCAGTTGCATCACCTGAAAGCGGCAGCGCCCGATCTCGGTGAACGCGAGCTTTGGCTGCTGGGGCCGCAACGGGTCGCGGCCTACCTGGGTTCTGCTGCGGAGCCGGTTGAAGTTGGCTCGCGTGCCTTTGCAGAGGGTGGCTATATCACGATGCGCGGCGAGAGCGATCCAGCGAGTGCCTATGCGCTCTTCGACTGCGGGCCTTTTGGCTATGCGCTCGATTCCACCCACGGGCACGCCGATGCGCTCAATCTTGAACTCTATGCCCACGGTCAAAGCTGGGTGGTAGACCCTGGCGTCTACAGCACACACCTCGGCTGGCAGTGGCGGCGTTTCTTTCGCGGCACGCGCGGACACAACACAGTTGTCGTGGACGGGCAGGATCAGTCGCGCTTGCTCGATTGGCGCAGGGTCTACCGTCCTGCCAAAACATCGCTGCAAGCGTGGATATCCAACCCAACCTTCGACTTTGTCGCGGCTTCGCATGATGGCTATGAGCGTCTTGCCGCGCCCATCACGCACCAGCGGCAGATCTTCTTTGTCAAGCCGCACTACTGGATCGTCATTGACCAGCTAAGCGGCGCAGGGGAACATGCTTTTGACCTGTACTTTCACCTGATGCCCGGCCTGGTCGTGCATCACGATCCAGCCTCAGGGGCCGCGCACGTTGAAAACGAGCAGGGCGCGCGCTTGCAGGTGCTACCAGTAGACGACACGCTCTCCAGCTTGGAACTCATCACAGGGGCAACGGAGCCGGTGCAGGGCTGGGTCAGCCGTTATTCTGGCGAAAAGTCCCCCGCGCCTGTCTTGCGCTATCATCGCCAAACAGCAGCACCCACTTGTTTTTGCACCCTGCTCTATCCCGAATCAGCAGCCGCAGCGCAAAGCTCGATCCAGGCGACACACTTGGCAGTCACCACCGAGCCAACGCTCGCGGATCAGACAACCCTCTCAGCCTTACGCATCGAGACGGATGAGCACCTTGATCATCTTGTGATTGCGCCGGACAGCGCGGGCATTGCCAAGCGCTTTGACGGCTATGAAACGGACGCCGAACTCCTGTACATGCGCCGCCAAAAAGCGAGCGGCGCGCTGCTTGCGCTGGAGATGCACAAGGGCAGCCAATGCCATCCATTCGAACCGCAACCGGACTATACAAACGCACTATGAAAATCGGATACCTTGCCCAAGTCTTTCCCCATTTAACCATGACCTTTGTCTATCGCGAGGTGCTGGCCCTGCGCGCCTATGGTCTTGAGGTGGACACCTTTGCCACATGGCGACCCAACGAAGCCGAACTATCCCAAGAAGCCAAAGCGCTCGTCGCGAGCACGTCGTACATCTTTCCGATCCGGTGGGCGCGCTTTTTACGCTGCCATCTCCAATGGCTGTTCCGGCACCCCCGGCGCTATGTGGGGACGCTGCTATTTTGCCTGCGTCACAGCGCAAGTTCGTGGCGCAACAGCCTGCGTACCCTCTTTCACTTTGGCGAAGCGATCTGCCTCGCCGACGAGGCCACGCGCAAAGAGATCGATCACCTGCATGTACATTTTGCCCTCAACGCCACCACGCTTGCCATGATCGTGGCGCGGCTGACAGGCATCACCTACAGCTTTACCGCCCATGCGAATGACATCTTTGCCAACCCAATTCTGCTGCCGGAAAAGATTGCAGCGGCGCGCTTTATCGTGGCAATTTCCGGCTACAACGCCGATTTCCTGCAACGGGTCGTGCCGGATGATGAGACACGCGCCAAGATCGAAGTTGTGCGCTGTGGAATCGACGTTGAACATTTCTCGCCCCCTAGCGAGCCACAAGAAGAAACAGACAGAGAAGCACAGCGCGAGAAATGCATGATCCTGGCGGTGGGGCGTTTGGTCGAGAAAAAGGGATATCCCTATCTCATTGAAGCGTGCAAGCAATTGGCTGACCAGGGCTATGCCTTCGACTGCCGTATTATTGGCGACGGCCCCCAGGCGGAACAGCTTGCACAGTTGATCAAGGAGAATAATCTGGAAGATTATGTCCACCTGGAGGGGGTCGTCTTTCAGGAAGGCTTGAAAGATTACCTGACACGGGCAGAGATCATCACGCTGCCCTGCGTTGTCGCCCAGGATCAGGATATGGACGGCATCCCAAACTCACTAATGGAGGGCATGGCGATGGGCATCCCTGCCGTCTCCACCTCCATATCAGGCATCCCGGAGCTAATCGAAGATAACCACACCGGCTTGCTTGTACCTCCGAACGATGCGACAGCCCTGGCAAACGCTTTGGCAAGGCTGCTGTCCGATCACGATTTGCGGGATCGCCTTGGCAAGTCAGGGCGCGAGAAGGTCATGGCGGAGTATGAGATTCAGAAGAACACACGCCAACTGCTCAACATTTTCCGCGCCCGTCTTGGCCCGGAGCTTGCTTACAACAGCAGACAAGGCAGTACACCAGTCGCGACACAAGACAACAGACAAGACAATAGACGAAAGGCCATCCATGCAGCCTAAATCGATTTTTATCGCCTGGACCGCGCATAACCGGCGCAGCCAACTGATCGCGAAGAGCCTGGGGATCCCCCTCTATCTCGTCCATTCGCTGAAACGCCGCTACTATCTGGCCCCGCTCCGTTATCTGCTGCAATCGCTCCGCACCGTGGCGATTCTCTGGCGCGAGCGGCCCAGCGTGGTTTTCATTCAAAACCCGCCCATCCTGCCGATCCTGATCGTCTATCTTTACGGCAAGCTGATGGGGACAAAATACATCATCGATTCACACACGGTCGCGCTCCTGGCCCCCTGGTGGCGCTGGTCGCTGCCGCTGCACGCCTATCTGTCCAAACGGGCGCTCACCACCATTGTCACCAACAACCATCTGGCGGACATGGTTAGGCAGTGGACGGACAAGGTCTTTATCCTGGTTGATATTCCGACGGAATTTCCGGCGGGCCGTCCCTATCCGGTGCAAGGCGCATTGAATGTCGCCGTGATCAACACTTTCTCGCCGGATGAACCGATCGGCAGGGTGCTGGAGGCAGCAGCGGGATTGCCCGATGTGCAGTTCTACATTACCGGCGACCCGATCCGCGCCAAGAAGGTCTATCTGGAGAAGCACCCGGCCAACGTGCAATTTACAGGCTTCCTGCCCGATGAAGAGTATTTCGGCCTGCTGACCTCGGTGCAATGTGTGCTTGTGCTGACAACCGACAACCATACCATGCAGCGCGGCGCGTGCGAGGCGGTTTGGCTGGCAAAGCCGATCATCACCTCAGATTGGCCTGTGCTGCGAGAAAATTTCCACAAAGGCACGCTGTTTGTAGATAACTCGGTAGAAGGCATCCAGGATGGCATCCGGCGCATGCGGGAGATGCTGCCTCGGTTGGAGGAGGAGATCTATCTGCTGCAGCAGGATCGTCGCCAGGAGTGGCAGAGCAAATATCAAGCCCTGACCAATCTCGTCAAGGGACAGCCCCACTACAGCGACACGATCAGCACAAGGCCACAGGTCGTGCGTGAATCGTAGGGGGCTAGCCAAAACCACCCTCCCGGAAGCTTCTGACGGGAGCCCATTGGGCGCGGGAGGGTTAAGTGCCACTTCTGAAGCCCCTTTCAAGGGGCGTTGTTCCCTAGCCGGATGGCTTTAGCCTCCGGCGGCCTAAAGCTAAAGACAGACAAGAAGGTGATGCGGATGAAAATACTGGTTGTGTTGGGCGAGGGGGGTCATACGACCGAGTTGCTGAACTTGGTCGATCTGCTGGAAGGCCCCTATGAATACCACTATGTTGTCTCGGCAGAGGACAATCTCTCCATTGACCGGATTCGCAGGCCCGGCCCAATCCATTCGGTCTGGCGACCGCGCGGCAAGAACACGCCCTGGCTCTCGGCTGTCCTGCGCACCGTTCGGGTGGGTCTGCAATCCGTACGCGTGCTGCTGCAAGTGCGCCCCACTGCCATTTTGAGTTCCGGCCCGGCGATTGCCGTACCGATTTCGCTTGCGGGCAGGCTGCTCGGTGTGCGCATCATCTACGTCGAATGTGCGGCGCGGGTGACAAACCTCTCGCTGACAGGTCGAATCATGTACAACATTGCCCATCGTTTCTTCGTACAATGGCCGCAGCTTAAAGATAAGTGGCCGCGTGCCCTCTATGAGGGACGCCTTCTCTAGGTCTAGGCTATCGGGAGTTGTAAATGTCGCAACCATTTCTCTTTGTCACAGTCGGCACAACAGACTTTGACCCGCTTGTACACAAAGTCGATCAACTTGTCCCCCAACTGGGTACACAAGCAGGCGTTATGCAAATTGGCAACGGCCAATATAAGCCGGTCAATATGCCCTATTTCCGCTTTGCCCCCTCACTAGCGCCCTACTACGCACAGGCGACGCTGGTGATCGCGCATGGCGGCATTGGTATCACGATGGAAGCCCTGTCACATGGCTTGCCCCTTGTCAGTGTCAGCAATGCGGATCGCTATGATCAGCACCAAGCGGAACTTTTAAGAACAATGGCCGAGGAAGGATACCTCTGTTGGTGTCAAGACCTGGATGGACTTGAAGCCGCCATTGCGGATGTGCAGTCCAAAATCATGCGCCGCTATACGCGACCCGCATGCAATATTCACCGGGTGATCGATCACTACCTAAGTCCCTTGAACAAGTAGCGACCACGATTGCTCGCCGGGCATACTTCCCACCATGCCTGAGAGATTGGAGTCATAGATGCCGGGGATCAGCGGATTTGTAAGTGGCGTTGGCCCACTCGCCAACGCTGGAGAAATGATGCAGCGCATTGAAATCGTTCATGCGCTGCCGAACATCGAGTGGGTGACGAGAAGCGTGCAGAGCGATCAGGCGGTGATCGCCAACATGCTCACCGGACTGTGGACGAACACGCTCGACCAGCCGGCAACCGACCCGGCACAGACGAGCCTCCTCTTTCTGGAAGGACAGCTCTTTAATTGGGACGAGATTCGGCGCGCAGTCAATGAGCCGTGGGCACAGACGCCTTGCCAACAACTCCTGGCGCTCTTCCTCGAACGAGGCCCCCAATTCGTATCCCTCCTTAAGGGCGAATTCAACCTGGTCATCTACCAGCCCGCTGCCAACCGGCTGCTGATCTTTAATGACCCGCTCGCCAGCAAGCCCTTTTACTATTTGGCACAGCCCCAGGGTTTGCTCTTTGGCTCAGAAAAGAAAGCCATCTTAGCCCTCGCCGATCCCTTGCCCGAACTTGACCCGGTGGGGCTGATCCAGTTGGTCGTCTACCGCCATCATGTGGGCGGGCGCACGCTCCACAAGAATGTCGCTTGCCTGCCACCGGCCACCTACCTGGAGTACAGTGATCGCGAGACGCGGCTGACGCGCTACGCCTATCTTCGCTTCCATCCACGCACACCGGGCAAGCGTCACGAACCCCTTGTGGAAGAGTGGGCCGATCTGCTGCTGAACAGCACGCGCCGCCGTCTTGAGCATACAGGTCGCCTGCTTCTCAGCCTCAGTGGGGGACTAGACAGCCGCGCGGTGGCCTGTGCGCTCTCTCAAACGCGGCCCCCCCAGATGGCCCGCACACTGGGCGACCCCAACGCCGAAGAAGTCCAATCCGCCCGCGCCATCGCCCAGGCGTTGGGCTTCAACCATCATCTGGAAACTCCGGGGGCTGTACCGCTTTCCGTCACCTTGCCCCAGATCGTCTGGCGCACAGATGGCGCGATCCCCTTTACGCATGGCGCGACCGTCGCCAACCACGCGCACCTGAAGAAGCATGCCGACTTCATGGCAGGGGGCTGGATGGGGGATGCAAGCTCTGGGACGCACCTCTCTAGCTTCATGTTGCTGCCCTATACCCGCGATCAATTCGTGAATAAGGCGCATCACTGGTACATGCAATATCAGAAAAGCGCGCTCCATTTGCTCTTTCGCCAAGAGTTTCTCGACCAGCAGATGCCGGAACTCTCCAACGTCTTTGCCGGTTCCTTCCAGCCAATGGCTGATGAAGAAAATTGGCAGGCTTTTGAGCTGTGGGATATGCGCGAAAGACAGACGCGCATGACCTTCTGCGCCGGGCCGGTCGACAGCCATCTCTTTGAGTTGTTTCGCCCTTTTCTCGACCCGGACTATCTGAACTTTACGCTGAGTCTCCCGCCCTATATGCGCTATGGTCAGGCGATGTACCAGGCTATGATCTACCATCTTGGCCCGAAAATTCGCCACGTTCCCAACGCCAATACCGGCTATCTGCTCAAAGGCACACTTCGGGGAAATTTCTTCAATCACCTGAAGGCGCGCAAGGAGATCATCGAGGGGCGGCTTTTAGAGAAATTTGCGCCCCAACGTGTCAAAGATACAACACGCGCACACATGAGCGGTTTGGGTGGAGAGATCCGGCAAGATAGCGCACTGCGCCATATGCTGGACAGCTTTATCCACTCCGACTTTTTTGATCCGGCCATCTTCAACAAGCCACAAATTGCAGCGATGCTCGATCAGCATTATCAAGGGGTGAGTGACTACGCCTATCCCATTTCAATGCTCGCCACCCTCGCCGTTGGCCTGCCCAACTTTGTCTACAAACGGCCTTATCAGTATCCCGCAGAGGCAGTAGCGCATGTTTAGGAACCACTGGCACTACTGTCTACCCGCGCGCCTCCTGAATATGCGCCCAAGATTGTGGGGCAGCATAGCCCTGCTGCTTGTGCTTTTTGCACCACTAACCTTAAGCCCTGCCGATGAGGATGGCCTGCGCGCATTGGGCCATTCGCTTGATCTACCGGCCCATGTGGCGCATGCCGACGCGTTGGTGATCATGGGAGGCGACACGCAGCAGCGGCTTATGCCGGGGATCGAGCTATTTCAGCAAGGTTTAGCGCCACAAATCTGGTATACAGGCGGCAGCGGGCATGGGCGCGCTGCAGTCGCCCAGGCAGTGGCAATAGGTGTGCCGCCAGAGGCCATCTACCATTTATTAGGAAACAATACCTGGGAAGATACGCAGCAGGTTGCGCGCACGCTTCGGGAAAATGACCTGCACAGCGTGTTGGTCGTCACCAGTTGGTATCATCTCCGCCGCACGCTCTGTGTGCTTCGCCACCACCTGGCGGGCAGTGATGTTCAAATCTACTACCAGCCGGTCGGATATGAGGACTTCAACCCTGATAATTGGTGGCTCAATGAGGCTGGTCAAAAGGCTGTTTTCTCCGAGCTGACAAAATTCGGTTTCTACTGGTTTCAGTATGGGTTGGCGTTGGGAGAGTGTTAAAGGAGCGACAATGCTCGTTAGGCCATCGCTGGGATATTCAAGACGTCGATCCGCAGCTGCGAGCGCTTTCTTGCCAGGTCTGATGTTCACGGCACTCCTGACCTATGCAATGGTTGGCACCTTTCCCATTGCAGCCGTTGAGGGTGATGGCCTGGGGATTGCCAACGGTGCGGCGCAAATTGCGACGATAGGTCGTGAGGCAACCTCGCTTGCCTATCGCTATAACGTGCAATCCGGCACCTATGCGCTGACGGTATTTCTCCACAAGTTGACCGGCGTGGAGACGTTCACGCTTCTCTCGCTGCTGAGTGCGCTGGCTGCCATCGTCTTTATCCTCGTTTCCGCCGCACTGCTCAGCCGCATGACGAAGTTCCCCTTTGCGAGTTGTGGGCTGGCGCTCTTGTTATTTCAAGAAGCCTTCACCAGCGCCTACTATGCTAACAGCACTGTCATCGCCGCAAGCTTTTTTGTCACGGCATTCTGGGTTGTGACCTTCGGCGATAGTTTGTTCAACCTGCTCTTAAGCGGCATCCTGCTTGGCGTTGGCTCATGGATGCGCTTTGACCTGCTGTTGGTGACTCCAGCCATCTTGCCGCTGCTGCACCAGGGAAATTGGCCGCGGACTTTGGTGCGCACAGCGGGGGTCGCCGTGGTGACAGGCATCACGGCGCTGCTCGGCCTCTATCTGAGCGGGAGTGGTATCCGCCAAGTCCTCGCTTCTGCCGGCAGCCACAGGGCTTCCCTCAGCAGCACGACCCCGAATGGGACAAGCGGCAGCTTCCTGCTCCGGCTGCTAGAGAGCAACGACCTACGCAGTCATGTTACCTTCTTTACGGCTCTTTTGGCCCTGCTGATCGTGATTGGGATCATTCATCTCGTTCGCAAGCGGGATTGGCGAACAGGTGGGTTTGCGCTGCTTGGCAGCGTCCCCTGCTACATCGTCTACCTGGGCGTCATGACCACACCCAAATATCTCTATTACCTCATCCCCTTTGCCGCCCTCCTTGCGCTCTCGGCATTTTCAGCGCTTGCGTCTTTGTCCACAAAGCGCCATCTCCTCCATAGGGCAATCCTCCTGCTCTTGGGCCTGCTTTTCGTGGCGCAATATATTACTGGCTGGCAGTTCTCAAGTTCAGCCAGGCCCTATCTGCACTCCTCCTTTCCCAACGTGCTTACGCTTTTCTCCACAAGCACACCCGTCACCGGCGTTGAAGAGGTCGCGCTCGTCATCGGCGCTGGATCGTCTGTCTCCACGGGGGACGGTCGCCGCTTGTTGTCCGGCATCGCGTTTGCCCCACTTTTCCAATGGTACGAAAAGACGCGCATCAATATAGAAGTGGAACGTTTCAACAGCTATCTTGACACGCATGCGGCTGCACCACTCCATCTCTTGACAACTCAATATGGTTCGCAGCAGATGCTTCTCAATTTACTGCTGAGAAGGGGCTATGACTGCCGGCGCATGGAGGGCGCAACCGGACAAGCCTTTCAGCGCTTTGACTGTGCGAAAGGTGAGCATGAAGTCAGCCTGACAACCGGAGAAATCGCCCATTTGGGGAGAGAAGAAGCCAACCGCGTCATCGACGAAATGCTCGCTGCTCTGCAAGCGCCCGAACTCATCTTGGTGACGACAGACCTCAAAGAGAGAGAGATTGTGCTGTCACGGGCGGAAGAATCGCGCAAGATCAACGATTTTGCCGATGAAATTCGCTGGATAGCCCCATAGCGCCGCGGGCGTCTATTTCAAGAACGAAAGGTAAACCAACCTATGGCAACTAGAACTGTACCCACCAGAACCCTGAACTGGGAAGCCACGAAGGGCGCGATCATGCGACCCTTCGCACTGCAAAATCCAGCCATCGCCCGGCTCTCCCAGACATTGATCACGCTGCTTGTCGCAGTCGATCTTGTCTTGATACTCCTACATCTCGTCTATTGGTATACGGGCGTCAGCAGCAGTGACTACCTCTCGATTTCGCGCGAGCGCGGCTATGGGGAGTTCTTCCAATATATCAAGCTCTTTTGGCTTGTGCTGCTCTTTGCCTGGTATGCACTGCGAAGTAGTGAGAAACGCTATCTCTTTTGGTCAGCCGTCTTTGGCTATATTCTGCTCGATGATTCCCTCACGATCCACGAACACGCAGGCGAAATCATCAGAAACACCCTCCACTTTTCCGCACTGTGGGGACTCAGAGGGGCCGACTATGGCGAGTTGGCTTTCTATATACTGCTATTTGGAACGCTGCTGCTCACGCTCGGCATTTTCTACTATTCGGGCAGCCATGCCTTCCGCCAAGATTCACACTATCTGCTCGGTCTGCTCGTCGCCTTCGGCCTCTTTGCGGGTGTGGGCGATGTTCTACATATGCTCGTGCGCGAAACCCCCATCTTCAGAATGGTGGATGCCATTGAAGATGGGGGCGAAATGATCGTGATAAGCTTTATCGTGTGGTTTGCCCTATTGCTCCAACTTCGTAGCTTACCGGCGCAACGCGCAGTACCTCTACCAGATGAAAGGTATCATCGTCGTCCCCCATATTAAAGAGACTCAGGTCTGTGCCGCCCTCCTGCCGGTTCATAAACGCTGCATCCTGGAGATCGACCGTCACTTCTTTCCACAGGTTGCTGTTGCCCTTCTGCACGACGACTGCCGACTTTTCGGCAGCAGCTTTACTGTCGTAGCGCAGTTCCCATTTGCCATTGCCCGCGTCCAGGTAGACCACCCGTACCTGGGCGCGGCCCCCTAGCGATTCAGCAAACGCATCGTTGAGGTTAAAGCGCATATAGGGCGAGCCCCCCTCGCCGTTCGTGCGCCGCGCCCATAGCATCGTCTCTGTATGCGTGTCGTTCGCCGGGTCCCCACAGAAGATCGTTTCCCCACAATAGACCACTTTGCCTAGATCGGTCGTTGGATAGGTATACTCGTACCGTCCATTGGATCGCCATAGATACTCGTCCGGCGGCTGCAGGAGATATTCGCACATCTCCACCGTAAACGACCTTTCACACGCGGATACCTCGCTCGTCCAACGCTGCATGCCATAGCGCCTGACCACCGGATTGATGCTGTCGATCTGCCGCCGGGTATGCTCCAACCCAACGAGCAGCACAGAATCTTGCGGGCGATATTGGGTCATCAGGAACTCATAGTTTGTCCACATGCGCCGGGCATAGATATTGCCGCTAAAGCGATCTTCTGGATAGCCACCGCGCAGCGCAATCCACGCGCCGGGGGAGGTCGCTGGGTCGCGATAATGCCCGGCATAGCGCTCACCAAACGCCAACGCCTCCTGGTTCTCTGGATAGCCCACCGCGCCTTTTGGCTGGAGATCGGGCGAGAATCGGTTCGTGCCATAGATGCCGATAAACTCGACCCCAAAATGCAACGCCGCCAGAATCTCCCAATAGGTATATTGCGCCAACAGATCGTCGGGCGCTCTGCCCCCTGTCTCCGTCGTGCCGCGTGTCTCACCGCTCTTGACTTTGCTGTAGAGGTCATAATACCAACCGGGCGGATTGGGCGAGCCGCTGTGCTGGTCAAACCAGACCCCTTCAGCGACAAAGGTATCGCGCGTGGGGTAAGCTCCCCAATAGCCGCCGCCTTTGGCCGCGGCTGTGGGTGCAGGCAGGCCCACTTCGGCATAGGCACGCGCCAGTTCCCGTTGATAGGTCAGCGTGATTTCTTCCTGATAGGCATATTTAATGCTGCGGGTCAGATCGACTTTGTGGATGTTGCCATTGGGCGCGGGGGTAAAATCCTGCCACTGCCACTTTGAGAGCATATCGTCATTGGGCAGGTTCTCCATCGTCTCCGCCATCACCTGGGCGCGCACAAAGAGAATGTCCGTCTGATCCGGGCGCGCATCATTGGCGTCAAATTGCGCCAGGTGGGTGGCAAGGTTATTGATGTAGACTTTATAGAGATCAATATAGACAGGGTCCCAGAACTGAAGCGGATGACAGCCCATACTGTTCGCCTCGGTGTGCGTGGCAACGCGGTCACGCATCCATGCAGGCCATTCCAGCGATGGACAATAGCCGACGGTACTGTTGAGCATGGCCTTCTTGCCCGCCTGGTTGATGATAAAGTCTAGCTCTTTGTCAATCGTGTACCAGTCGTACTGGTTGGGGCCAACATAGATGTCGTTCCAGACGGTATAAGCCATCACCCCCTTGATATAGGGTTTTTGCAGATCCTGAGCCGTGTTGTTCCCCCGATAGACAACCCAGATACCGGCATCCGGGTGGCGAGCCCAGAGCGGCGCGGTTTGGATCGGCGCATTGGCCCGCGCGGGCAGAGAAGTTGCTAGGAGACTGACAAGGATGGTTATGAAGATGGTTATGAAGATGGTGATGCCGATGGCTGCGAAGGGGATCATCACAAAGCGGGGCTGGGTAAAACGGGTTCTGATAGAGAGAATCTTGGAGAAGTGAGTATCGGCGATGTGAGAATGGTGAAGATCGTGGTGAGTGTGTTGTTTCATCACTTTTCTTTCTAAAAACACGCGCCCGCGAAAAGAGCCGCCGATGATGCCGGCTCTTTTCGCAACTGCGCGGAGGGCTTTCTATTACGGCTGGAGAGGGGCGAACGTAGGGTGTTCTTCCGTCTCCAGCCGTCTTCGTGCTGCCCATCCTGGGCTTGCAGTGGCGCTAGATCAGCCGCATCAACGCCAAATCAGCGGCAGCTTCAGAGACTCTTGCGACTCCGAATCCGTGAGCGTCACCGAAGCCGTCGCCTGTGCTTCAACAGGGTCGCCCGCGGGCGGCGTCCCCGTCGCTGTAACGGTATCCGTAAGTGGCCCTGGCAGATCGCCCGCCACCACAGTATACGCCTTCGTGCCTGTCGTGCTTGCACCCGGCGCTAATGTGGTTTCTGCCAGCGAGATTACGCCGAGCCGGTTGCTGGTAGCGGCCACACCTGTCAGCGTGGACGCCCCGCTATTTTCCACCTCGACGGTGTAGGTGATGATGTCACCGACCTTTGCAGTCGTCACGTTGGCGCTCATCGTCACGTTGATAGCAGCTTCCTCAACGCTCGCGGTCAGAGCAACGGAGACAGAGGCGCTGTCTTCGACCTCTACGCCCAGCGGTGACGTGCCGCCGGCGCTGACATTATCGGTAAGGGGGCCTGGCAGGTCGCCTTCCTTCACCAGATAGACATGCGTACCGTTGGTGCTTTCACCGGGCTGCAAACTGGTATCCACCAGGGTGACTGGCCCCAGCCGGTTGTTATCGACATGGACATTGGTTAGAAGCGTCGACCCCGTATTGGTGACCCGGTAGGAGTAGGTGATAGAATCGTCTACCGCGGCTGTGGTTGGGTTCGCGGTTACGGTTAGCTCGATGCTGGCGTCGCCAACGATGTTGATGGACCAACTGCTGCTATCCGTGACCACTGGCGCTGCGGGCGGGGTTCCCGTAACGACTACCGTATTGACGAGAGGGCCAGGTAAGTCGGTTGCCTGGATCACATAGGTTAATGTCCCAGTCGTTTCGCCATCTGGCGCTAACGTCGTCGTGCCAAGCGTCACCGGGCCGAGCTTGTCATCCACCGCGACCACACCCGAAAGTGCATCCGCACTGTCGTTAATCACCGTATATGTGTAGGTGACACTTTGCCCAACGCTGGCGCTGGTTGCGCTGGCACTCTTTATTACTGAAATACCATCCTTCACCTTGTTGGTAAAGGTACAGTGTGCAGATTCACCGGCATCCAGGTCAATCGTCGCCGTTGTGCCACTTGTGGAGCTGCCCCCGTCCACGTCTGGACAGACAATGGAGGACAAACGCCAGTTCGCAGGCAGCGTCTCCGTGACCTGGTAGGTGCCTGGCGCGACGTTGCTGAATGTACGCGTCTCGCCATCTTTCAGCGTAAAGGCATTTGGCGCTTCAATGTCATTGATAAAGCTGAAGTCATCCGGGCTGCCATCGGGATTGGTCTCTTTCTGAATCGTCACTGTGCCTGGAAGCTGGTGAGTGAAATTGCAGACCACATTCTCGCGCAGGCCAACAAAGACATTCAAGGTAGTGCCGGTTCCTGTTGCACTGGGAGTGCCATCCGTTGTACAACTCCAGGTGGTTGTATAGTCGCTCAAGTCAGTGCCAACACCGGCGCTCTCTGTCACCGTGTAGGTTCCAGGGAACAGGAACGCGGGCGCGGTTTGGCTGTCACCCGTCGTACTCTCCTCATGTGTCAATATGCCATCAACCGTATAGTTCCAGTTCGTGCTTGGATCGTTCGGCTCTACATTGTTGGCAATCTGCAAGGTGCCCAGATCAAAGGGAGTCTCATAGAAGTAGACGGCACCAGCGTTGGATCCTGCATCGTCCTCCATCGGTGCGCCAATCACAATGCGCCCCGAACGCTGATCCACCGAGGTGCCGAATTGATCACCGGCTGCCCCATCTGCAGCGTTGACCTTAATCATATTGCCCCATGCTCCTTCGCCCGTCTTGCGGAAGAAGACAAGGTAGGCGCTTCCGGAAGCATCGCCGTTATCGTCGTCCAGGGGCGCGCCGACGATGGCGATATTGCCACCAATGCCGACGGAGCGACCAAATTCGTCACCGGCAGCGCCATCAGGAGCCGTGATCTTGGGGCGCGGCCCCCACGCATCGGGGCCATCCAAGTTGCGCTCATAGATATAGGCTGCGCCTGCGTTTGCGCCCTTTTCATTGTTGCCAGGTGCGCCCACCACAATCCGCTCGGTGCTGATGTTCAGGGAGGTACCAAACCGGTCGCCATTGTGGGCATCCGCCGCTTTGCGCCCGCTGCCCAGCATCCCCCATGCATTGGGGCCGCCCAGGTTGCGCTCATAAATAAAGATCGTACCGGAGCTTCCCGCATCCCCCGGCGCGCCGACGACCAGAATGTCATTACTGATCACGACGGCTGTGCCAAAAGCGCTGTTGGCCGCGCCATCGGTTAGCTTCTTTGTTTGATTCCAAACCGTGGGATCAGTCGGGTTTTGCTCATAGACATAGACCGACCCAGAGCCGCCACCATCCCCCGGCGCGCCGACTACAAGCGTGTGGTGTTGGACAGAGACAGCCGAGCCAAAGCCGTCGTTGGCAGCGCCATCACCGGCAGTGACTTTGGCAATCTGTCCCCAGGCGTTGGGGCCGCCCTGGTCTTTGGCATAGAGATAGGCAGCACCTACGTTGTTCCCAACACCGGGTGCGCCCACGCTGACCGTTACGCCAAGCGTGACGTACACATCCTTGCCAAAGTTGTCACCCGCGGCCCCATCATTCGCAATCAGGCGGGCACGCTGCCCCCAGTTGCCGGTGCCGCCCAGGTTATAATCAAACAGGTAGACGACACCCGCATCTGCCCCTTTTTCATTGTCATCACCATAGACGCCCACGATGGCGATCCCCTGCGACACATTCACGTCATGGCCCAGGAAATCATCCGCGGCGGCATCAGTAGCTGTGCGCTTCTTTTCATAGCTGGTGAGCAGAGGGTCAATGGTGATTGGATAGACCGCGCTGCTGTCATCCACATTGATGGCAATGCCATTCTGGGTGAGAGAAAAGAAGGCAGGCAGCGTTGTTTGCTGGGCATCAAAGACATGCAGCGCATCATAGCGCAAAAGCGCCGCGCCATTCGCGGCCACAAAGTCTATGGCCTGACCGTCACGGCTTAGAACGGGTGACAGATCGCCATGCACCTGCAACCGCACCTGAAGCAGCACCTCTGCTGTGGGGCCGCTTGGCGGCTGGTGCAATGTAAAACCTTGCTTCAGCCCCTTCGCGTCGTTGACATACCA
This sequence comes from Caldilineaceae bacterium, assembly GCA_020846635.1. GTDB lineage: Bacteria > Chloroflexota > Anaerolineae > Caldilineales > Caldilineaceae > QEUY01. Next base: position 276,936 of record JADLDO010000023.1, on the reverse strand, counting down.
CTCACTCAGGCCGTCACGCTGGTACTGGATACTGTTACCCTCAACAATGGACGCGGTGGCCGCTCTGCTAGCGACTGCCGCGCCCTCCCTTGTGTAATCTTCCACTTGCCACCCAAGATGCCAGCCCTGATCTCCACCCGGCTGTGCGCTGATGTCAAGCGCCTGGGGAGTAAAGACAATGCGTAATCCCTGCGCCGGGTTCAAGCCTACATAGCTTTGACCCGCTTCCGCACCCTCTTGCGCCGAAGCAACCAGCGGTTGCAGGGTGTAGGCCGTTTCTTCGCTACTTTGCGCTATAGCGTTCGGTTGTAGGCCAAGAACAAAGAGGGTTGCGATGATGAGGCGCGCGATCCACACCGAATACTTTGAACGCAGCATAGAATCTCCTTATGGGTTGGGCTAACTGCGGAACATGCCCTGGGAGCGGCTCAACCGGCAATGGCTAATTGAAGGGCCGCTCTTAGAATCAACAGTGGAAACCAAACGTACACGCAACAGAGGATGTGGCTCTGACTGCTGATAGAGTAGCACTGCCAGGTCACAGAGGCGGTGATAGTGGAGGTTATATTTAGTTGCAGATCAGCAATAGAAGTAACATCTTCATGCCACCAAAAGAGAGGGGCGATTCTATCGTGCGGATAGAATCGCCCCGTTTGCTGCTACGTTGATGAACCCTCGCTTGGTTATCAAGGTTTAGTTCTCGACTCGAAAACTGTAGCCCTGATGCGGGATTGTGTGAATGTACTGTGGACGAGTCGGATCAGATTCAATCTTGCGCCGCAGCCGGTGTACAAGCGCTTTGAGCAAATGGCGATCGCCATCACACATGCCGTTGTCGGGCCAAACACGCTGGATGATGAGATCCGTCGCAACAATCCGCCCGCTGTTGATGATCAGCAGGTGGAGCAGCCGCGCCTCAAGCTGCGATAAGCGAATCAGCGTATCCTCTGGTGTTATCACTTCGCTCTTAACCGGGTTGAAGCGGAACTCATATGCCTCTAGAAAGCCAATGGTCCGCTCCTTCATTTCAGAACGACGCAACCATGCCTGAACCTTTGCCAAGAGTAGATGGATGCTGAGCGGTTGAACCAGGCAATCATCAGCCCCGGCTTCATAGACGCGCAGCAGGAAACGTTCATCCCGCTCATAAACCAGGGCGAGAATCGGACTATAGTAACCCGCCCGTAACTTTCGGCAGATCGTTACACAATCGTTCTCCTCTTCATACAGATTGAGCAGAATCAGGTCGTAACCTTCAAGGTCTGCTGCACTCGTTTTGTTTTTTGCCAGGGTATGGTTCAGCACAGAGACTTCTATTCCACTGTGGACAAGCATCTGTGCCTGCAACCGCGCAAGGTCGGCCCGATCAGTTATGAGTAGAAGTTTTGGATTCATGGCGTTGTGTTTCGTTGATGTGAGTGTCGTGTGGACTCCGGGTTATTAGACAGTTTGCGAGACGAGTCACTTCCCGTACCTTTCTTGCCCCACATGAATGGACGTACTGGTCTGTCGAAGGGTGTGTACACCTTAAGCGTAAACCTAAGGCGTACGCACCCCGAACGGTCGCGGGCATATCAACATTGATAGCAGAGCAGTGACAACGCTGGCAACTGCAACCTCAGGATTTAATATTCACTTTGCTTTGTCTTAGGGGACCTACAGAATGCTGTTGTAGCGCCCACAGGTGGCAAGCAAAAGCCGCTATGGACAACTGAAGCAGCACATCTGGATTGATAGTCGCCGACCTCATTGTCAACAAATATATCGTCAACAAACATGGAGCCAACGAATCAATCGCGGCATCTCGGCTAGCATATCATGAACGCTGTTGTAAACATTGTCACGAAACCGACGCTCGCCATTCGGTGCTGCTTTGTAGGTCTGCTGTGTGGCTACCGTCCATCATATCACTCTCGTTACCTCGTATCAAGAGAAAAAGAGACATTTAGTGACTAAAGTGTGTCAAAACGTGGCAAATCTGCCACGTTTCTGTTACCGGATTCATTATACGGTCTTTGCAATGCGAATTGTTGCATAAAGATAGACAGAAAAGATACAGGTTGGGGTATAGCTTTGATATATCTTCTGAGTGGCTCCTCCAGTATGGGTGATTGCTTGCCCGCTTACTCCTGTAGAACGACATAGGAAATGACATCTTTAGTAGATACAAGGTCGTGAAACGACATAGAAGGCATAGAAAGGCACACAAGCCACGTACCGCTCCACCCTGAAAGACTTATATATAAGGCAGGAATTGAAGATGTAACTGCCGCTCTCAATCTGCAACTAGATATAACCACGCCTATGACCGTCCCTGTAACCTTTTGGTGTTAACCTGTTAGCTGTCAAATACCTGTCAAAGCGACGAGATCCCTATGCGCTCTATCCGAAAGGTACAGAGTTGTGACTTCAACCATTCATTCGACCCCGGCGGTTCAGACCACGACAACAGTCCATCCGACCGCAGAGGTTTCACAGCACGCCATCATCGGGCCAGGCACGAAAATCTGGCACCAGGCCCAGGTCCGTGAAGGCGCAATGATCGGCGCGAACTGCATCATTGGCAAGGGTGCCTATATCGATTTTGGCGTCTCGATTGGCACGAACTCCAAGCTCCAAAACGGCGTATTCGTCTATCACGGCGCAACCATTGAAGAAGGTGTCTTCCTGGGGCCTGGGGTCATCTTGACCAACGACCGTTCGCCACGCGCCATCAATGTCGATGGCACACAAAAAAGCGATAACGACTGGCAGGTCACGCCCATCCGGGTAATGCGCGGCGCTTCGATTGGGGCGCGCGCGGTGATCCTGCCGGGCGTGACCATCGGTGAATATGCGATGGTGGGCGCAGGCGCGGTGGTTACACGCCATGTGCCGGCCTATGGCCTGGTCTATGGCAACCCGGCGCGTCTACACGGCCATGTCTGTCACTGTGGAGCGGTCTTATCACGCGCCGGTGACGAGCACGCAGGCCCTTCTCACGCAGACTCGTATTGGGAATGTCCCAGTTGTCATCAACCATTCGAATTTCGCGCAGAACTGGAGACAGTACAGCCGGTTTCGGACTCCGGTGATGAGTTGATGCCGATGCTCATGCCCCTGTATGCGGCATCCACATCCCCAACCACTTCAAGAAGCTAACCAACAGCGGATCGAGTGATGATCTCTATCTCCAAACCATTTATCGGCAGTGAAGAGAAGGATGCCGTTCTGGCAGTCCTAGAGTCCGGCTTCCTGGTTCAAGGGCCACGCACCCAAGCGCTAGAGGAGCGATTTGCAGCCTTGTGCAACACACGGTTTGCCATTGCAACCTCCAATGGCACAACCGCCTTGCAGTTGGCGCTGCTGGCGAATGAGATTGGGCCGGGTGACGAAGTGATCACAACGCCCTTTACCTTCATCGCCACCGTGAACAGCATTGTCGCCGCAGGGGCCACTCCTGTTCTTGTGGACATCGACCCAGAGACATTCAACCTGGATGCCGCTTTGGTCGAGGCAGCGATCACCCCCAGGACAAAAGCCATCATGCCTGTGCATTTATATGGTCAGATGTGCGACATGGAAGCTCTCTGCACCATTGCGCGCACACACAACCTGCGGATCATCGAAGATGCCGCCCAAGCCGTCGGCGCAACCTACAAGGGGCAGCCGGCAGGCAGCTTTGGCACAGGCGCCTTTAGCCTCTATGCAACCAAAAATGTGATGTCCGCCGAAGGAGGGATGATCACAACCGATGACGAAAGCGTGGCAGAACGGTGCAGGCTGCTGCGTAACCACGGCCAACGCGAACGTTATCATTACAATATGTTTGGATTCAACTACCGCCTTAGCGATCTTCATGCAGCCATCGGGTTGTGCCAACTAGATAGGTTACATCACTTTACCAAACAGCGCGCGGCCAATGCCGCTTACTTCAATGCAAGGCTCGATTCTGTTGTTACGCCAAAAGTGCAGAAGGGCCTTACGCATGTATGGCATCAATACACGGTGCGAATGGATCGGGGACGTAATCGGGAGCGCAGCCGCGCAAGCGCCATCGAAAGCCTAACCAATGCAGGCGTCGGCACAGGCATCTTCTATCCCGTACCGGCACATCTACACAACCATGTTCGCAAAATTGTCGGTGACATTTGTCTCCCCGTCGCCGAGCAAAGCGCGCAAGAGGTCTTTTCGATCCCTGTGCATCCACAGTTGTCAGAAGAGGATCGCGAGACGATTGTAGCCGCGGTCAATCAACTCTAGGCTGTCACGCTTTGTCCGTACTTCATCAAGTTCACCTCGATCACCGAACGTATTGGGCATCACCGGGTAGGAGCGGGCTGAATGGGTTATTCCCTGCTCAGACCGTCTGTATGAACAGCATGTATGCTAAAGGGACAATCGTATGAATAAAATACGGGTTGGCGTAGTGGGTGTAGGAACCATGGGGCAAAGACACTGCCGTGTCTATTCCGCAATGCGAGATGTGGAACTCGTCGGTATCGCTGACCAAAACGCTGCGCTCGGCTGTATGATCGCCGAAAACCATGACACGACCTATTACGATAATTGGACACAGTTACTTGCAGAGGTTGATGCGGTCAGCATCGTCACCACAACCGCTTCTCACTTCAAGCTTGCACAATATGCCATGCAGCAGGGTGTCCACGTGCTGGTAGAGAAGCCGCTGACCGCAACCGTGGAGCAAGGCAAGGAGTTGGTTGCCCTTGCCAAGCAAAACAACGTCATTTTGCAGGTGGGGCATATTGAACGCTTTAACCCCACCTATACGGAACTCAAGAAGATTGTCAGCGAAGTGCTGCCAATTTCGGTCACAATGCGCCGCTTGAGTCCGTTCGATCTCAACAAGACCGATGTTGATGTGATCCGCGATCTGATGATCCATGACCTGGATCTGCTCACGGACTTGTTTGGCAGAGACTTTCTGCCGCCACAGGTGGTGGGGCGCGCCGTCTCCACGGGGACGGTTGACCATGCTGTTGTCAACTTCTCCTTCAAAGATGGGCCAATTGCCACGCTGACAGCCTCACGCGTTACGCAGCAAAAAGTGCGTATGATCGAAGTGACCTCGGACAGCGCCTATATCGAAGCGGATCTGCTCAACAAAAGCCTAACCATCCACCGTCACATCTTTTCGCGCTATATCGACAACCCATCCGCAAGCACCTACCGCCAAGAGAGTATCATCGAGCGCATCCACGTTCCATTCTGGGAACCGCTCGCCATCGAGCTTGAACACTTTGTCCACTGCGTGCGGCATGGTCATTCCAGCAGTGTACCAGGCAGCGATGGGCTGCACGCGCTGGAACTGGCACACACGCTCATCGCCCAGGTGAACATCCCCCAACAGAATGGCGTCCATCACGCAAGCAATCTGCATTACTGACGGATGCAATAGACAAACCATATAGACAAAGGAAAAACCCGCTACCGATGCCTATAGCCTATAACCGGCACGATTCAGAAAGACGCTATCGATGTAATGGATTTCGTCGTCTGCTTTACCCCTATCTGAAACTTTTGACACTGACTTCACTTCTGCTCCTGACGGCGTGCAGTGTCACGCCGCTCTTGACCTATGCGCCGGCGGAAACAGCGTGTGCAATTCCCACAGAGCCGCCAACCATCCCCCGCATTGCGCCTGGAACCTCCGGGGAGGCAGCGCAGTGGAAAGTACATCAACACGTACTAAACGCGTCACAGGAGTATGCGAATCCCTATACCGATGTCGTGGTCAATGCAACATTCAGCGGTCCCAACGCCGAACAACAGCAGGTTCAAGGCTTTTGGGATGGTGGCGGCACCTTTATCGTGCGCTTTACGCCCCCTTCGCCGGGAGAGTGGAGCTACTCGATTACCTCTGTCCCTGCGGACGCGGGTCTTACCCAAAGCGGCTCTTTTACCGCTGCCGCCGCATCGCCTGGGGAAACAGGCTTTGTGCGCCGCGATCCAGCACACCCCTACAGCTTTGTCTATGACAATGGCGAGCGGTACTTCATGATGGGGCAAACCTATTATGACATCGTGCGTACGGCCTGCGCCGGTGATGCCTGGCAGGAAGGGGTGCTAGAGTCGCAGCAAGTTGGTATCAACAAAGTCCGTCTCTTTGTCCACGGGTTGGGCTTCGGCCCCGATCATCGCCACCCTGACTACTACCCTCCCGCCTATGCCTTTGCCGACGACAATCACGACCAGCTCGACATTGCTTATTGGCAGCAGTTGGACGAGGTTGTGCTCTTTCTTGCCAACCAGGGGATGCTGGCAGACCTGCTCCTCTTTATGCGCCCCTCCAACACTCCCGACGAATTGGCTTTTGGCAGCCAGGAGCAGGACGAGCGTTATGTGCGCTATATCCTGGCGCGCTATGCTGCGTTTCCCAATGTGATCTGGTGTGTCACCAACGAATGGGAATACACCGGGAAAGACGAAGCCTATTGGGATACGATTGGCGGGATTGTACGCGCTGAGGATCCCTGGATGACACAAGGCGACGCTCACCGGCTGTTGTCAATCCACAATGCAACAGGCGGGAGCCAGGGGGGCAAATTCTCCTACTTCGATAGTGCCTGGCCCGTCCATGCCAGCGTGCAATATGGTGTACGCAACGCAAAGTTCAAGCATGGCGATGAGTGGGCCAACTACAGCATTGTGCAAAACCACGGTCGCGAGATGCCGGTGGTCAACGATGAATATGGCTACATTGGGGAAACGGAACCCGTCAATCTGACGCGCGAAGAACATCGCCGCGCTTTGTGGGCCATTGCTGTCGGGGGTGGCTACGGTGCAGTGGGTGACTCTCGCATCTTCAATGATGGCCCGAACGGCGAGCCCGCCCGCGTCATCATGACCGGCCATTGGCATGAGGCAGAGGAGTATAGTGACATCAAGCGTATGGTTGACTTTTGGACGACCCAAGAGATTCCATACTGGCAGATGAAACCTGAGAATTCCCTCGTCACAGCGGGCGAACGGGTCTATGTGCTGGCAGGTGAAGCAGAATCGGCGCACTATGTCATCTATGCCGCCGCCGGGGGCGAGTTTGCCGTCACCCTGCCGGATGGCCCCTATCGCGTCACGCGCTTCGATCCACGATCCGGCACATCCAGCGCCGAGGCTGACGTTTCCGGTGGCGAGGCTGTCGCCTTCACGCTGCCCGATTCCCGCGATTGGGTCTTGCACCTGAGCCGCAACGCACCCTGATTGTGTAAGGGCGCAACATCTATAGGGCATGTACTCCCTATAGACGTTGCGCCCATTTCCCTACCGCTGTAGGTTCGGCAAATAGATCGCGTGATCGTGGGGTGGCGTTTGGTCGGGTGGCGATGCGCCCTGCGGCGGAGCCGCTCCACCCGCGCGCAGTACCTCCACCAGATGAAAAGTGTCATCCCCATCCCCCATGTTAAAGAGGCTCAGATCGGTGCCGCCCTCCTGCCGGTTTGTAAATGCCACGTCCTGTAGCTCCATCACCATTTCTTTCCACAGGTTGCTGTTGCCCTTCTGCACGACGACAGCCGACTTCTCGGCCCCGGCTGTGCTGTCATAGCGCAGTTCCCATTTGCCATTACCGTTGTCCAGATAGACCACCCGTACCTGCGCGCGGCCTCCTAGCGATTGGGCAAATGTATCGTTGAGATTAAAGCGCATATAGGGTGAACCGCCCTCGCCGTTCGTGCTCCGCGCCCATAGGATGCTCTCGCTGATCGTGCTGTTGGCAGAATTCGCACAGAACATATCGGGGCCACAGTAGAGCACGCTGCCTAAGTCGCTGGTGCGAAAGCTATATTCATGCTTTCCATTGACGAGGCTCAGATATTGATCGGGCTGCTGCGCGAGATATTCGCACATCTCTGCTGAAAATTCCTTCTCACAGATGGCAATTTCGTCTGTCCACGGCTGCACGCCTAGACGTTTTACAACGGGCGCAACCCGCTCAAGCCCCTTCTCCGGGTGGTCATCGCCAAAGAGCAGCACAGAATCTTGCGGGCGATATTGGGTCATCAAGAACTCGTAGTTTGTCCACATACGCGTGGCAAAGACTCGATCCGAGAAGCGATCTTCTGGATAGCCACCGCGCAGTGCAATCCACGCGCCGGGGGAGGTCGCCGGATCGCGATAATGCCCGGCATAGCGTTCACCAAACATCAATGCTTCCTGGTTCTCAACATAGCCTACCGCGCCCTTTGGCTGGAGATCGGGCGAAAAGTTATTGGTGCCATAGATGCCGATGAATTCGACGCCAAAATGCAACGCCGCCAGGATCTCCCAATAGGTGTATTGCGCCAGCATATTTTCCGGCGACTTGCCACCGGCTTCGGTGGTGCCGCGTGTCTCACCGCTCTTGACTTTGCTGTAGAGGTCATAATACCAGCCCGACGGATTCGGTGAAGCGCTGTGCTGGTCAAACCAGACCCCTTCAGCGACAAAGGTATCGCGCGTCGGATAGGCTCCCCAATAGCCACCGCCTTTGGCCGCGGCGGCAGGTGCAGGCAGGCCCACTTCGGCATAGGCGCGCGCCAATTCCCGTTGATAGGTCAGCGTAATCTCCTCTTGATAGGCATAGCTGAGACTCTTGGTGAGATCGACCTGATAGATTCTGCCATTGGATGCAGCATTGAAATCCTGCCACTGCCATTCTGACAGTGTATCGTCATTGGGCAGGTTCTCCATTGTCTCCGCCATCACCTGCGCCCGGACAAGGCTAATGTCTGTCTGGTGCGGATAGGCATCAGTAGCATCAAATTGCGCCAAGTGGGTGGCAAGGGCGCGAATATAGACCTTTTGCAGATCGATGTAGACAGGGTCCCAGAATTGGAGGGGCTGACAGCCCATGCTGTTCGCTGCCTTCCTGCTGGCAACGCGGTCACGCATCCATGCAGGCCAATCGAGCGACGGGCAATAGCCCGCGGTGACAACCACCATTGTTTTCTTGCCCGCGTCGTTAATCACTTGGCCTAGTTCGCGGTCGAGTGACCCCCAGTTGAACTCGTTGGGGCCAGTATAGATCGACTTCCAAGTTGCATAGGCCATCGCCCCCTTAATATAGGGCTTTTGCAGATCGTCAGCCTTGTTATTCCCCCGATAGACAACCCAGATGCCGGCATCGGGATGGCGAGACGAAAGCGTTACGCTTCGATCCGCGGTACTGGCGCGGGCAGGCAGGGGCGTCTTGAGGAGAGCTGCGAAAATGGCTATAAAGAGGATAAGGCCGGTGAGAAAATGATACAGAGGCAACTGAAATGGAGACCGAAGTGGGAACTGAAAACAAGACGGAAGGCGGCGCTCGTTAGGGCGGTGGATAGGTTGTTCAATCATTTTGCTTTCTCAAAGTGGTGGCTTTGTGAAGTCCCAAGCGGAAACTGGCGCGGTGCCCAGATACACACTATGAAGATTGGTCTGAAGAAATCATGCGAGAGATGTGGCTGATAACGGGGAATTGCGCGTGGGTATCACATGCCAAACTGAATAGATCATGCCAAACTAAATAAACCAACGGGCGTTAGTGTGCCATTCTTCACGAGATTGGACTTGTCACCATCCCGCTGTCTTCCATACTACTGCTATGGGTTTGTCGTTCGCTGCGAAGATACGGCTTCCATACGAAAACCGCATAAAAACTAATGGTATAGAACTGTGGTGAGGCGCACAACCCATCGCTGCCATACGCGCAGTTTTGCGCACAGCAACGGGCAACTGACCGGTAATCCAAGATAATCGTCAATACCCGCAGCATAAAGGCGCGCGAGAAGTTCCTCATCGCCGATGGCGGAGAGCAGAAGAATCGGGAGCTTTGTTATTTCTCGCATCCTTACGATTCGCTTAGGATCGACGAAGTTATGAACGTGGAGGACGATTAAGTCTGCATTGCCCAACAAAGCCGGTGAGTATGCAGGCCAAGCAGCGAGATTGATTGTATAGTCGTCATCAGCTTGACTTACCTGATCGGCTAACTCTTCTGCAGAATCAAGCTCGTCGCTGAGCATCAAAATTCGCATGATGGAGCATCCGATACGCGCGCTTGTCATCAAGGGTATCTCCCTGGGGGATAAAGAGTAAATGCGGATCTAAGAGCAATCCGTCGGCAACGAGGCACTCCATTGTGCTGGGCGCGCCAAAACTCGAAATGCCTTCGCGTGTAAAAAACATACTATGACGCCTTAGGGCCTTTGCGTAACTAGTACACTATCACAGGTAGTGCCAAAAAGATATTACAAAATGCTTTCAATTGATGCGGATACGAAAGAGGCGGATCAGCTACCGATTCCTTCATCCAGAATATACGCGATAGTGGGAATCGTGGTCACACCAAAATACTTCTGGGAGGGTTGATACCAAGAGAGTTACTTTACACTTTACTCGATATGCGCGAAAAAAAGCTGCACGGATAATTTTCTCGGAGATATAGCGTGCAACTCCTCACGAATGAATCTACACTTTCATGACCTGCTGCTGTAGGATATGTCATATACAGTGGTGACGCAAATCATCGATCCCCTTTTCTCTGGTTTGTCAGTCGATTGCCGTTTCAGGAGGTTCTGTCCAAAAGCGATAGGAGCCACACAAGGTCGTGGGCTTGGTGAATACCAGTGTACGCCAGGCAAGGGCATCCACATAAGTGGCAACGACCTGCTCACCCTGCGGCGTGTCATAGATGCCCGTATACCAGTACTCAGTGATTTTGTCGGCGAGCTTGCGTGTGGCCTCATTCTCAAAGATGCCGCTGCTTTCGATCTCCTCAAGCGAAGCCGGTATGGCGGAAAGGCCCCCTCGCGCCTGTTCGAGCAGTTCGCTGACCGTCACGTCAAATGCCGAACTCGCTTGTAGACTGTGTAAGTAGACATTACCCAACACCGGGTCAAGCTGTTCCACACCGGTTAGCAGCGCCGAAAGCGCAAGAAACCCCTCCAACTCTGCGTCAGCAGGTTGTGCTGCCACCGCGGCTACCGATCGCGGCATGGGGAGCGTCACGTCGGTGAATGCGGATTCGAGGCGATCCACCGGCACAGCCCCCTCTTCGCCCACGGCACAAGCCGCCAACAGCCCCCCGGCGGCAGTGATGGAGAAGTTGCGCAGGAAGCTGCGGCGGCTCATCGGTGTGGCAAAGGCTCTCTTAGGCATGGCGAACGCTCCAATCAGATACAATCAGACAATCGTGCGACAGTCAGTCGCCCGTCAAAGTAAAGAGATAGGCGCTGATATCACGCGCGTCCTGTTCAGTAACGTCCAAATTGGGCATCGCGCCACCTGGTTCAATCGCCTGTGGGAAGCGCACCCACTGGATCAAAAGCTCCGGCTGATTAGGCAGCTTGCCGGAGATGTACTGGCGGTCGGCCCAATCATCCAGGGGCGGCCCAGCCATCGAGTCGGCACCGGCAACCCCTGGGATGTTGTGGCATGAGCCGCAGCCGTAGGCGCGGATTGCGACAGCGCCGCGTTGTACATCGCCGCCCGGCACAGGCCGCGCCGGTTGGGCAGAGAGTTGCAGAACAGAGCAGGCAGCCAACAGCCCCATCAGGGCAGCCAGGAGCCCAAGTTGCACTGCTTTGTACATCGTCTGCCGCTGTAAACCGTTCATGTCGATTCTTCCAGTCTTGCTACGCTTATCGTTTTGCTATGGCTGCCTATGTACAACACCACAAATTGTTAGGGGTAGGGGCCGCACCCAGAGGGTTCCCGCTGTGGCGGCCCGCAGAACGGTATGGTACGGAGGCCATACCCTACGCACTTGCGAATTCGGACTTAGATCGATGCTTTGCACGCTAGGGCATTGAAATCTCTTGCAGTGCATAAAGGTCACGTTGGATGACCGCTGCCGTACGCAGCGACAGCGCCGCAATGGTCAGCGTCGGGTTCGCTGTGCCAACAGTGGGAAACGTCCCGCTGCCCAACAGAAAGAGATTAGGGTGATCATGCGCGCGCTGGTCGGCATCGACCACTGAACGCCTCGGATCTGCGCCCATCCGGTAAGTGCCTATCACATGGCCTGCGCCCTCGAAATCCTCGCCATGCTCAATCTGGTAAGCGCCCATTGTCTCAAAGATCTGATTACTGATGCGGCGCGCCTCGGCCATGCCCCTGCGCTCGAACTCACCCACTTGGTAATAGAGGCGCGGGCGCGGGATGCCGATAGCATCTACCTGATCAAAAGCAGGCACGATGCGATTCTCAGGATTGGGCATCTGCTCGATCAGGTTGGCAAAGCGAAACTGGCGCGAAACCCTGGCGTTCATCTGTTCGACCAACGCTTTCCCACGCACGCCTTGTGCGATCAGTTCGGAGGCAACGGCAGTCGGCGGCGAACCGGGAAAACTCCACCCATCTTCGCCAATTGCCATGCGGAAAGCAGAACGCTCACGGCGAAATTCGCCATCACGGAAATTCTCAATTCCCGCGTTCTCCAGGGGTGAACGATAGGGATAAAGGGGATTCTTCGCCAGCGCCCAACTCAGTTGGACGGGATGATCCATGAGGTTGCGCCCCACTTGGTCGCTCGAATTGGCAACGCCGTTGGGCAGTGCGTCGGTGCGCGACATCAGGAGAATCTTGGGCGTCTCGATTGCGTGCGCGGCAATTACATAGATGTGGGCAATTGCGCGCTGCTCATCCCCATTGGGACGTTTGAAGCGCAGACCCGACACCCGCCCCTGCGAATCCACCTCAATCTGGTGTACCACAGCCTGGTCGATCACCTGCACGCCGAGCGCCTGCGACTTACGGACATGCACCATCGCATCATACTTTGCCGCAATAGGACAGATAGGCACGCATGTCCCATTGCCACAACAGGGGGGGCGACCGTCGTAGGTCTGTGAGTTGCGCGCCTGTGGCGTGGCATGCACAGCCAGCCCAAGTTTATTCGCGGCCAGGGCAACCTGCTTGTCCAGATAGGTGAGTGGCAGTCCCTTCATGGGGAATGAACCGCTGCGCGGCGAACCGAGGTCTTGGGTGCTGTCGCCAGCCACCCCAAGCTCTTGTTCAGCCGCAAGATACCACGTCTCAAGTTCGTCGTAGCTGATCGGCCAATCTTCGGCGACATTGTAGAGAGAGCGCAAGCGAAAATCGTTGGGCAAATGCCGCAGTGATGTCCCCAGCCAATGCCATGTCGTGCCACCCACGCGCCGCACATAGGTACTCTTAAAGAGATCCGGCCCCTCTTGAATATAGTAACCCTGAGGGTCCAGAACCGAAGGCCGCGGCGCATAAGCAGTGTCTGGGTAAGGAGCGTCCGGCGTTTTGGCGACCGCATTGCGATAGCTGGCAAGCGCCTCGCTGCGTACAACGGGCGGCCCTGCCTCCAGCACCAGCACACGGGCTCCCGCCTGCGCCAGGCGATAGGCAGCCAGCATCCCGGCGACCCCAGACCCAACGATGACCACATGCGCGCTCAAAGGTTCTGCCACGATTCTACTCCTCACTGTACCTGTGCATTGGCGATCAGCGGTGCGCCGTTATTCCAGACAGCCTGTATATACGAGATAAGCGCCGCCACGCCGGGTATTTCAAGGAAGCGGCTAAAATCCAGCGCGCTTTGCACGCCAGGCGTTACGGTGGCTCCCTCTGCATCCGAGGAGAGCGCATCCCTTTGTGCAGAAGCACCCAACCGCGTTGCGCCGGATTCAAGGGCAGGGGCCTCCACGACGCGCTCTCCGCCTAGCCCCACACCGAGGGCGCGGACTTGAGCCACCTGCTCCGGCGTCACCACAGACGCGCTGTTATTCCAGGCGTTGCGCTCATGCGAGAGGATGGCGGCAATCTCCTGATCCGATAACAGCCCCGCAAAGCTTGGCATGTGACCACGACCCTGCAAAATCGTCAGCAGCGCAGAGGTAGGATCCTCGGCAATTACGATTTCGTTGTTGACCAGCGAAGGATACGCCGTGTTGCCCTCGCCGCTGAGCTGGTGACAGTTGGCACAGGTTGTCCCATATAGATACTCACCCATGCTCAACAACTCCTGGTCGCCATCCTGCGCGGCACCGGCCTCGCCAGTCGTCGTTCCTGACTCCGGCTGCGTGGCGCTGCCCTCGCCACTCACTTCACCGCTCGCTTCCCCTTGACCCTCCTGTGCGCCGCTCGTTTCATTGGCTGCGCCGCCACCCTCGGCGGCAGGGGTTGCCTGCGGCTGGGCTTCCTCTGCTGCGGGAGTCGCCTGGGGCTGTTCTGCCTCTGGAGAGGGTGCAGCCTCACCCCCGCTGGGCGCAGCTTCGCCGCTACTTTCACCTTCGGGTGCTGCTGTTGGTTCTTCTCCCTCGGCAGGTTGTTCCTGCGCCGGGGTTGGCTCTGCTTCTCCAGACGGTTGAGCGGGGGCCGCGCTCGCTTCCGGCGTAGAAAGCACAATCTCTATCTGAATCGTGATCACGTTGCCATTCTGCTCTTGGGTAACGCTGATCTGAGCGCCTTCACCAATCGGCGCCGCTTGACTCTGGTCTTGATTCTGGCTTTGTCCTTCCCCTTCAGCAGCAGGAGCCGCTTGTTCCGCACTGCCCCCTTCGGCAGACGGGGTTGCCTGCGCCTCGCCACCCGCCTGTTCTCCCTGTGCCTGACCTTCTCCCTCCGCAGGAGCCGCCTGCTGCTCACCACCGGCTTGCTCGCCTCCCTGGGGTTGGCTTAGTTGTTCAACAGTCACAACGCCAGCACCGTTTTCCCAAGAATTGCGTACGTAGGAGATGACAGCGGCAATATCTTCAGGCGGAAGTGACTCGCCAAAAGCAGGCATTTGACCACGCCCATGCGTAACCACGTCGATAACACCAGCGGGGTCTTCATCCATAACAATCGGGCTGCCCGCGAGGGCTGGATAGCTCCTTGTGCCCCCACCATCCGGCTGATGACAGCGGGCACAGTTGGACAAATAGACTTGCTCGCCCCTGTCGATCAATTCCTGATCGGCTACCTGGCCTTGCCCACCCTCTTGCGGCTCTTGCTGCCCCCCGGTAGCCTCACCCTGCGCGCTGCCGCCTTCTTGCGACTGGGGCGTACTCTGGGCCTGAGCAACGGCCTGGCCTTCTCCACCTTGATTCCCTGGCTGGTTCGCCTGATCCGGCTGACCCTGATCTTGGGCGACGGTTGGGGTAACAATCACCACAACAATCTCTTGAGGCAGCGCGAGGCTTCTTACCTCGTTTGCCGCGGCGGAATCAGGTGTCGCCAACGTCAACGGCTGCGCGAGCACCCTGTCACTACGCAGGCTGCCGCATCCCGATATGAAGAATAGGCCGGTGAGAAGCGCCGGCAATATCCAAGCAATCTGTCTCTGTTTCACTGTGTAACTCCCCTTCTCTCCTAGCCCACTCCTCTCGCCTTGTCATTGTCTGGAATCCAGAATGAACAGGCTTACTGGGTTGGGGCAGTCTCCGCGCCTTCGGGCACTTGGTCCGCCGCGACAATGCGCCAAAGCGTGCCGGGTGGGTTATCCACCGCGCCAGGCCCGCCATAATTGCAATGACAGGTAGTAACATAGATCGTGCCGTTCTCGTCTTGCCCCGCCCCGGTCAACTGGAAATTGGTGTCAAGCACCTGGGCATAGTGCCACGTATTGTTTTCGTCGCGCATCAAACCCCAGATGATCCCGGAACAGTAGTCGCCGCTAAAATAGACACCATCCAAGTTGGGATATTCGTCACCGCGATAGATGCCGAGGCCGATGACGGTGCAGCCACTATCCTCCGGGTGGCTGTATTCCGCCACAGGCAAAACACCCACCATGCCACACTCCTCGTTTTCAATCGGGAAGCAGTGCGAACCCATCATAAAATCCCAACCGTAGTTCTCGCCGCCCGGACTATCAGCAGGCTGGAAGTTGATCTCCTCCCAGTAATTTTGACCCACATCGGGCAGATAGAGATCGGCGGTTTCGGGGTCAAAGTTAAACTTCCAGGGGTTACGCAGACCATAGGCCCAAATTTCGGGCCGCGCCTCGGTGTGAATCTGGGCGAACACTTCCTCCGTAATGCCAAAGAGCTGTACCAATTGGGGGGATTGCGCGCTGGCAAAAGGATTGTCCGCGGGGATGGCATAGGGCCGCCCATCCTGGGCGTTGACATCAATACGCAGAAGCTTGCCCAAGAGTGTTTTGAGATCTTGACCTGCCTCCAGCGGATCGCCCTCCCAGCCGCCATCACCACTGCCGATATAGAGATAGCCATCGGGGCCAAAGGCAAGTTCGCCGCCGTTGTGGTTGGCCCACGGCTGCTCAATTTGCAGGATCACTCTGGCGCTCTCTGGATCGGCCCGGTTCTCATCCTCGGCAGAGCGTGCATATTCGACAATCATACCGTCGCCGTTGCGTAACATCTCTGCAAAGTGGACAAAGAAGCGCCCGTTGTTGGCATAATCCGGGTGAAATTCAAGGTCATAAAGCCCTTGCTCCAGGAACGCGCTCAATACCTGATCCTGAATGTCCAGGAACGGCTCCTCCAGGATTTGCCCATCGGCATTGACAATACGCACAACGCCGTGACGCTCAATTACAAAGAGGCGGCCACTGCCATCCTGCGGGCTGACCACATTCACCGGATCAACAAAGCCCTCCGCGACCTTGACCAACTGAATCGAGGCATCTACAGGCAGTGGTTCACCTGGTGTGAGGACAGCCGCGCGATCCGTGGGTATTCCTGCTGCCTGCCTTGCCTCCTGTTCACCGCTGCTCTCCTGCGTCTGCGTCGCTTCGGCAGATGCAGTCACCTCATCCGTCCCAGTGACCTCGTTCGTCACAGTCACCTCGTCTGTCGCAGTCGCCTCATCTGTCGCAGTGACCCCTTCCGTTCCTGTCACATCGTTCGTGGCAGTCACTTCCTGAGCCTGCGCGACTACCTCGACGGCTGCCGCGGTCGGCGCTTCCTGCGCCAACACAACGCCCACCACCCGATCTGCGCGTTCGCCATTGTCCGGCTGCATCTTCATTACCACAACTGGAACGGCTACAATGATGACAGCTATCAACACAAGCGCCAACAGCCTTGAATTACGCATCTAGTTTCTCCCTTCTTTATCCCTCATCCTTCATCCCTTACCGCGCTCCTTCTCGCACCTCGCGAACATGCGATTCGTCAAGCACCGGGGCCTGGTTATTCCACGCATTGCGTATGTACGAGATCACAGCCGCGACCTCCCGGTCCGAGAGCGTAGAAGCAAAGGCGGGCATAATCTCTCGCCCATGCAGCACAGTATCAATGACCCCGGTCGGATCGCTCACCGTCACAAACGCGTTGCGGTTGAGCGCGGGAAAGAGCGAGAGAGTGCCCTCGCCGTTAGGCTGGTGACAGGGCGCGCAGTTGCTCGCATAAAGCTGCCTCCCCATCGCAATGAGGGCATCATCGCTCAGAGGGGCAGCTTCATCCCCCTGGGGGGGAGCCGTCAATCCAGCCGCAGCGCGATTGACTTCAGCAACAATCCCTCCCGAAATGGCCCCCGCACGCGACCCGCCAGCCATCCCGCTACAGGCAGCAAGCAGCATCAGCGCCAAGAGCAGGCCACTGGTACGCATCCACTTTATCCCGGCTGTTCCACCCTCAAAGCCACGCACAAGTACTCCCCATTAACATCGGCACTGCGCTCATCAGGGTCACCACGGTAAACAGCCCGTTGAGCCATGTGCCCACAAACAACATGAATTTCGGGTCATCTTCATCAGGATCATGTGGCCCCTGTCGCAGGTATCGCCAGCGACGAAAGCCGACAATGCCGGTAATCAGCGTGACAAGCGCGGCAATCGCTGTAAGCACCAAGATACTTAGCCGGATCGGATTCGCTCCCAAAAAATCCAACTGTTGGATGCCGGCCAGACAGCCAAATTCACCTATAGCCCAGACCACAAGGAAATAAGCAATGTAGACCACAGGGCCGGCTAAAAAGATGAACCAGAGGCGACCCCTTTGCGAGTCTGCATCGGCCATTTCTTGCGTTGTTGCCGTTTCTTGCATCATTGCATCTCTCTTCAACAGTTCTTCTAAAAAGTCACTTCAAAAACATCTCGTCTCAAATATCTTGCGGCATTCGCTCAAAACTCGCGTTCACAGCAGAACGGCAAACAGAGAGGGCCTACATGATATAGGGCGATATATAGACTGTTCCGGCGAGGAGCAGCCAAAAAGCAACCATCGAATACCAATACATCTTCCCGATATCGACGGCGACATGCTCGCGTGCCGAATAGATGCCAAACCATGACCAGACTTGGGTGAAGAGGTTTTGGCCCAACCCGCCCAGCAGGAGCGCGATCAGGAAGATCGTCAGCGCCCAGTAGAGCGAACCATAGGCGTTGATATTATGGTCAAACGTGACCACGGCGAGCAGGTCATAGACGAGAGTCCCCGCGGCAACCCCTCCCGCAATGAAGGCCAGCGCAAGGGCAATCCGCAGCCCTGCCACGTCGCCGCGCGTGATGCGCCGGTTGGCCCAACCCATCGCCGCCGCAGCCAGGAGCACCGCCACAGTGCCGATGGCAGGCAGGAGCAGCCTCGGATCATCCATGTTGTCCATCGGCCACGCCACATGCGCAAGGCTGATGTAGAAATAGCTAAAGATAAACAGACCGGCACAGACCGCGAGGATCAGGATAAAGAGCGCCGTTGCCCAACGATCTACGGTCGGGCTTCCATTCGGATAGACGGGGATGCCATGCGTGCGTTCAAATTCCAGTTCGTGCTCGGTCGTCTCGACGGGGCTGGGCCAATGCCACCCAATCATCCCCAAGACAACGATCGCAGCGCCGGAAAGGACCAAAATGCGTAGAGAGAAAATTTCGGAAGCAAAGATAAGAATGAGGCCCACTGCCGTCACCACAGGCCAGATGGAGGGGCCTGAGACGCGAAAGACCTCGGTGGGGCGCGCATCAATCGCCGAAGTCGTCAGCGCTGCCCGCCAGGTAAGAGGCCACCCGGCTAAATTTTGCAGCATACACCGGATCGCCCGATTTTCTTGCCGTCGATCTGTCTCCAACTCCTCCTCTTGCCGGATGTCTTTCTCATCCCACAATGGGTTGCGGCTCTGCACAATGGGCAGTTCGGCAAAGCCATAGCTGGGCGCGGGGATCGACGTGGCCCACTCCAGCGAATCTGCCTTCCAGGGATTCGACTCGACCTTCTCGCCCCTTCGCCAACTCGTGACGACATTGATGACAAAGAGCAGGATGCCAAGCGCCAGGATATAGGAGCCAATGGTAGAAATCTGGTTGTAAATCTCCCAGCCAATCCCCTCCTGATAGGTATAGACGCGTCGGGGCATACCCAGCAGGCCGACGATATGCATCGGGAAAAAGGTGATGTGGAACCCGATAAAGGTCAGCCAGAAATTCCACTTCCCTGTTCCTTCATTGAGCTTTCGTCCTGTGAAGAGAGGGAACCAGTAATAAAATGCGGCCAAGATGGGAAAGGTTGCGCCGCCGATCAAGACATAGTGAAAATGGGCAACGACAAAATAGGAGTCATGCACCTGCAAATCTAAAGGCACTACGCCCACCATGATGCCGCTGATCCCGCCCAACACGAAGGTGAACAGAAAGCCAATCACAAAGAGAAAGGATGTTGTCCAAACCGGGCGACCAAAAAAGATGGTACTGATCCAGCTAAAGATTTGGATGCCCGCGGGGACACCGATCATGATGCTAGCAATGGTGAAGAAAGACATGGCCGCCTGTGGCAGCCCGGCAGTAAACATGTGGTGTGCCCAAAGCGCAAAGCTGAGGAAACCGATTGTGATCAGGGAGATCACGACGTAGTTATAGCCAACCAGCCTGTGGCGCGCGAAGACCGGGATGATCATCGAGATCATGCCGGTGGCCGGGATAAATTGAATATAGACTTCTGGATGGCCGAAGACCCAGAAAAGATGCTGCCAAAGGATTGCGCTGCCACCCGCCGCCGGGTTGAAGAATTGGGTGCCAAACTTGCGATCCAACTCCAACATAAGGCTGGCGACGAGTAAGGTGGTAAAGGCAACGAGAATTGCCAGAGCCATGACGAGATAGGCCCAGGCGATGACCGGCATACGACTCAACGTCATCCCTGGCGCACGCATCCGCATGATAGCGATGGTGATTTCGATACCCGCAGCAATGGCAGCAATCTCCGCCACGCCGAGCCCCAGCAGCCAAAAGTCCAGCGGGAGCCCTCGCGAATACTCTGGCCCACTCAGCGGCACATAGGCAAACCAGCCTGCATCGGGCACCGCGCCAAAGAGAAAGCTAGAGAGGAAAAGAAGCCCGCCGAGCGTAAAGGTAAAAAAACTGAACTGCCCCAGGCGCGGAAAGGGCATCTCGCGGTTGCCGAGAATAAAGGGCAAAAGATAAATCGCAAAGCCTTCGAGCATGGGCACAGCAAAGAGAAACATCATGACGGAGCCATGCATCGTGAACAGTTCATTAAAGGTCTGTGGGCTGAGGAATTCGCTCTCTCCCCAGAGCAACTGTGTCCGCATGAGCAGCGCCATGATGCCGCCAAGCAGAAAGAAGACAAACGCGATCGCCATCATGCGCCCACCGATGGCGTCGTTCTGCAGGGCGAGAAACCATCCGAAGAACCCCGGCGGATCATCCCAGATCTTTCCAAGCCGTTCATTGTTCGGTTCGCTCGGCGAGATCACGCTCTCGCGACCTACGATCCCTTTGATGCGAATCGAATCTGGATCTTCGACAGGAAACTCTGTGGACGAGCCTAGAGCTATATCGCTTGCCATGCTATCTCCCAAAAGACTCCTAGAAAATTCATCGTGCGCCGCGCCTAGAGACTGTTTCGTAGAGGCATCCCCTACGCCTGCACCGACCTTTTGAAACAGCTTCTTACCCAATTGACTATTCAAGCGTTTCCAGATAAGCAAGCAGCGCCTGTAGGTCACCGCCGGTTAACGGGGTGGGCGGCATCAGCGTACCCGGTTTCACATGCTGCGGATCGACGATCCAACCGCCCAGGTTGCCACGGTTGTTGGGCACAGTTACAGATGCCAGGGTGCGGCGACCGGCAAGGTGGGTCAGATCCGGCCCCAGCGTACCAGTTGCCTGCGTTCCGGCAACCGTGTGGCAGTAGATACAGGTAGAACCCAAGAACACCTGTTGGCCGCGCAACGCCAGCGCATCGGCAGGCGCGGGTGCGGGCTGGCGCTGTGCCTCTAGCCAGGCTGCATATTGCTCGCGCGGTTCTGCAATGACAAGCAAAGCCATCTTGGCATGCTGCACCCCACAGAATTCAGCGCACGCGCCATAATAGACGCCAGGTTCATCGGCCTCTATCCAAAACTCATTCGTCTGCCCCGGCACAAGGTCAAGCTTGCCGTGAAGTTCGGGAACCCAAAAGCTGTGGATGACATCGTCTGAACTGAGGACAACGCGCACCGGACGTCCGGCAGGGATATGGATCTCATTGGCTGTGATGATCTGCTGGTGTGGATAGCGAACTTCCCACCACCACTGATGACCGACAATATGAACCGTGTCCTCTTCGGGAATTTCCGGCATGGAAAGCGCATTCAACGTGACGAGGGTGAAGCCAAAAACGGTCAGCAGAACGACCGATGGCATGACGATACCGCCATACAGCACAATGCGGGAGCCTTTCAGCATGCTGTTGGTCGCATGGCCCTCTCGCCTGCGCCGGAAGAGCGCGAAGAGCAAGAAGATCATCACGCCGACAAAGACGACCCCTCCCATGCCCAAGAGAAGCCACCAGAGGTCGGCAATATGCGCCGCGTTCGGGCCCTGGGGGTTCAGCGCCGAGGCTCCCCTGCCACAGCCCGCCAGCAGCAGCGTGATAGCGACCACGACAAACACAGCCGCGGAATCATGGGTTGTTTTTGCTCTATTTCTCATACCAAATACCGATTGTAGTGCGCTGGAGCCGCACGCGATTCTGCTGAATGCGCTGATTTGAAAACATGGAGATGCTTACAACGACAAACTGCTTATGAAACCCCTACACCAGAAGCAATGAACCGGAAGCAATGAAGAGGAGAGGTCTCTTACTCTAGCGGTTCCGGTAGGAATCGGTCAACGGAAAAAGGTAGAGACAAGAGGTACAGTGCTAGATAGAGAATCTGAATACACCCTTTGAGTTACATCACAGGCGATGTATAATACCCGTACTGGCTTCCATCCACACCCCAATGGGTACGAGAGTCCAATGCATATTCCCGGTCGGCACAACAGACACTGAGCCTTTCTCCGTCTCGCCTTGCATCCTTCACTTCTGTCGACCGCGCCAATTCCGCACCAAGCCTGCTCGTTACGTTCCAAGTTCGATGGAATCAATAAGACTGATCTTGCAGCCGGTAACGTAATATCCCCTGCGCGCCGCAACGATCGGTCATATACACTTCCCTAACTTCCTGCTCCATTGTGTCATTGTGCCTATAATTTGCTGTTGATGGGCCGCTATGCCTGACTCATCTTCCATCCCGGTTCTCTTCCTGGCCTTCGCGAACAACCAGGACGACCCTATGGGCTACTTGCACAGCCTGCCCGAGGAGGTGCGACAGTTGCGCGCGGCCCTGGAACCTGCCCAAGCCAGTGGTCTGTGCGAGGTCGTTGTACAAGAAAACGCTACCGTGGACGAGGTGCTACAGGTCTTTTACGACCCCAAGTACCGTCATAGGATTGCTCTTTTCCATTATGGAGGCCACGCCAACGCCTATCAGTTACTGTTGGAGACGGCGGACGGCAAACCAGCCGCTGCCCATGCTGTCGGCATCGCCGAATTTTTTGGACAGCAGCGGGGGCTGGAAGTGATCTTCCTCAATGGCTGTTCGACCGAACCCCAGGTGCAGGACCTGCTGGATGAGGGCATCTCAGTCGTAATCGCCACCAGCCAGGCGATTGATGACAAGGTCGCTAGCGAGTTTTCCACCTGCTTCTACCAGTCAATCGCCACCGGTTCGGCCATCAGTACCGCCTTTGCTGAGGCTGTGGGCGCAGTCAAAATTCCCCGTGGCAATGAGACGCGCAACTTCTACTATGTAGGGACACAGCCGGAGGTGGCGGATCGCTGGCCGTGGACGCTTCATCTACGACCGGGGGCCGAGGAGATGGCGCAGTGGAACCTGCCCGCCGTGGTCGATAACCAGCTCTTTGGCCTGCCCGCTCTGCCCAAACTGGCGCTGCCTGCCAGCCCCTACCGCTATCTGGACTGGTACCGGCGCGAGGATGCCGAACTCTTCTTTGGCCGCGGCCACGACATTCGCTCGCTCTACAACAGCCTCACCGCAACCGACAGCCCACCGATTACCCTTTTCTATGGACAGTCCGGGGTGGGCAAATCCTCACTGCTCGCCGCGGGCCTGCTGCCCAGGCTTGAGCAAAGTCATACCCTCGTCTACCTGCGACGCGACCCGGCAAAAGGGCTGTTGGGCACATTGATCTCGCCGCCGAGTCCCCTGCGCTCGACCGGATCACAACTTAGGTGGCGGGATGTGGAGGCGCAAGCCAAGAAACCCCTGCTCGTCGTGCTAGACCAGGTAGAGGAATATCGCACCCGCCCCAACCCCACTTTGCCGCAGGAGATGGAGCAGCTTCTCGCGGCGCTGCAAGAGCTCTTTGGCGACCCGACGCAGCGGCCTCAAGGCAAACTGCTCCTGAGTTTTCGCAAGGAATGGCTGGCCGAGATCGAAAAGCAGCTAACCGAGGCCAAGCTCCCCCATGCAAAGGTCTACCTCAAGCGGCTGGATCGCCGGGGCATCCTGGACGTGATCATGGGGCCAACGCGCATAGCGCGCCTGCAAGATCAGTATCACTTGACCGTGGAAGAGGGGTTGGCGGAACTGATCGCCGATGATCTGCTGGCGGATCAGGAGGCTGCCGTGGCCCCCACCCTGCAAATCCTGCTCACCAGGCTCTGGGAACGGGCAACGGCCCAGAGCGATGAGTCACCGCACTTTGACGGCGAGTTGTATGACAGGTTGCGGGATGAAGGTCTGGGGCTTGATGACTTTCTCGACCATCAATTGGACAGCCTGCGTCAAATAGAAACGGCTGTGGTGGATTCGGGGCTGGCGCTTGACTTGCTGGTTTTCCACACCACGGAGCATGGCACAGCGGGGCAGCATGCGGCTTCCGAGTTGCGCGCCGCCTATCATCACCAAGAAGCAATCATTGCAAATTTGGTGCGCCAGTGCCAGGCTCTCTACCTGCTCACAGACCCCGCTCAGGGTGAACCCGGCAGCGAGCCGGTAACGCGGCTGGCCCATGACACCCTAGCCCCCCTGGTGCGCGCCCGCTATGAAACTTCCGACGCCCCCGGTCAGCGTGCGCGCCGCATCCTAGAGAGCCGTGTCGTCCATAAGAACGGGAACGGCAAGAATGGCAACGATAAAACCGATAACGACAAGCAGAGCCTCAACCAGAATGGCAGCAACCAAAACGGCAGCAACCAGAACGGCAGCAACCAGAACGGTAACGATCAGAAACTTCATGATGAGAGTCAAAACAAAGCCGATAGCGTTCCCCTCGATCTGTTGGCAGACGCCGATTTAGCTTTGGTCGAGGCAGGCCGAGATGGCATGCGTATCTGGGACAGCGAGGAGCAGGAACTTGTCGAGCTTAGCCGCAAGGCGCGTGAGAAGCGGCAGCGGCAGAACCGCTTCATACGCCGGGCGTTCGTCGCCTTAGCCTTCGTCATCCTCATCGCCGTTGGCTTTGCGCTGCTGGCGTCCATGCAAAGTGCAGCCAATCAATCCAGGCGTGCGGTTGCCGAATCGCTGCGACAGTCAACTGAAGCGCTCCAGTTGCTCGAGGTGGACCCTGTAAAGAGCATCTCCACCAGCCTTGACGCATTACCTTCACCCGCTCATGTGCGCCCCTATGTGCCGGAAGCGGAATTCGCCTTGTATCAAGGGCTGCGCTCGAATCTGGAGCAAGCCTACCTGCCTGCCACAGATCCGCCTTTGACCGAAGAGCAGGTCGCATTCGCAGAGGAATGGATTGCCGCAGGCAAGGATTCGCTACGTCTCATTCCCTACGATCTCTCCGGGGATGGAGTCATCACCCTGGCGCAATATCCCAAGAAAATTACCGGGGTCGCATGGAACGGTCAAAACGATGCCCTCCTCGCCTGGAATGAAGAAACTGTACAGGTTTGGTTGGGGCCGGAACAATCCTTCGAGCCTACGTTTGTGGTCAAGGATGCAGCAGACGGGGAGGCAGAGACGGAGGCAGTAGGCAGGGAGCTCATTGGTTGCGCCAGATGGAGCCCCAGCGGAAAGCAAATTGCCATCTGCCGCGGTGAGGTTCTCTGGCTCTGGTCGTATGAAACTGGAGAGATGCAAAGAGGCGATGTCTTTACATCGACGCGAGCGATAGTAGACACGCGCTGGTCGCCAAATGGCAAGTGGCTGGCTGTGTGGAACCAGGCTTATGCCTTTTCACTCTGGGACGGTCAACGCTTACTGCCACTTGAGACGCCGCCGCAGGCAAGCATTGATGACGTGGGTTGGTCAGCAGATGGAGAGCATCTCGTCGCTACCTTTGCCGACGCAACTGCATTGATTTGGTCTTTGGCAAAGCCCCAAGAGCCACAACCGCTTCTCTTGGAGAGTGAAGCAAGCGGCAACCAATATAGGATTGAGTTTGTCGATGAATCCAAATTCCTCACCTGGACAACCGATCCTGGTCATCGTGCCCAACTCTGGTCAGTTGTACCGCCGCTTGATGGCAACTATAGACCCATTCACGAATTTGGCAGGGAGCTAGATGACCTACAGGACGTAAAATTCTCACCGGATCAGCCCTGGGTATTGACCTTACTGGGAGACGGCATTATACGCGGCTGGAGCCTACGCACAGGAAAACAGATCTTCGATCTCCAGGGGCATACTGAGCCGATTCAGTCCATTGACTGGTATGACCAATCTCGCTATCTCGCCACTTCAAGCAACGACGGGACGGCACGCGTCTGGGATACGCGCAGCGGCGAACCGCTCATGACTTTGCGCGGACACACCAACCCAAGTAATGCCGACGTGCAGAATATCCCCCTGTGGGTGCATTGGCACGAAGATGGGCAGCATCTCTTTACCTACGGTCAGGATGGCACAATCCGCCTGTGGCGTGTCTTTGATGATCTAGGCTATCCCCTGTGCGAAGGCATGGACGACTGCTATGGCTTCAGCCAACGCTTATCTGAAGTCGTCACGACAACAGAGATCATTACGCATACAGAGGTTGCGCCAACCACCAAAGTCATTACAAGAACGACCAGTACAGCAACGGCCTTGAAGATTAAGAGCGCGCGCTGGTTAAGTGACAATATCATTCTGGCGTCGGATAAGAATGGAAACGCGCTGCGCTGGCAGCTACCGGATCCCGGAGGGGAAGGCTCCCCACAGCTTACCGGGACAGGAGCCCAGCCCGGCAGAGGTTCCACCGCGGCTTGGTCTCCGAACGGAGCATGGGTGTTCCGCTACCCGGATGAAAAGGGCGGAACCCTTTGGGAGTTCAGCACACAGACCTCCCTCGCCGTTCCTGGCCCGGTTGCATTTGCTAAATGGCTAAACACTGGTCTGCTGGTCGGTCAAGACTCCGGCAGCGCGCGGCTCTACCGTATAGATTCAGGTTCTCCCCAAGAGTGGCCCGCACCGGCCGGACATCAGCGAGCGATCTCCGCGGCTCAGGAGTATGGTGATTGGCTGGCGACCGGGGACCGGAGCGGGCTGATTCTGATCTCGGATTATCAAGAGGTGGATCAGCAAGCAGGCACTCTCCCGTTCACACGTACCCTGGTGAACGAGTCTGTGGATGGCTGGTCAGTCCAGGAAATCGAGTGGAGCCCCGACGGGGGTTCTCTGTTGGCCCGGTACAGCAGTAGAGGCACACACAAAGTCGCGCTTTGGGATGTTGAAAAAGGGGAAATGCGAACAGGGCCGGCAGGGTGGGCCGATGCGCGGGCAGCCGCCTTTAGCCCGGATGGTCAATATGTCGCCGTTGCAAGCCAACGCTATTTTCGTATTTTTGACACCCAAACCGGGGTCGAATCGCGCCTGGTGCTGGGCCACCTGGTTTTGATTAATGGAATTGAATGGGTAGAAGCGCGCCAGTGGCCCGACCAGCCGGTGGAGTCTTTCGCAGGCAGTTTGCTCAGACGGTTCATGCGTGAGCCCTCGATCAATCCCATGACCCGCTGGCTGATCCTGACGTGGAGCGGTGATGGCACAGTCAGCGTGTGGCAGTGGGGTGACATCAACGATCCCGCGGTCGAAATTGCACGCATGTCGAACTCAGATGGGCTCGATCTCTATGATCTCAACCCCACCGGTTCACGGCTTTTGAGCGTGGATCCAAATGGAAGCCTGCGGGTCTGGCGGATGTGGCTCAACGAGCCCGAAGCGTTACGGCTGGTTGCAGAGGAGTCTCTCCAGCACCGGATGAACGACTAAGTATAAACGATTGAGTATGAGTCGTGCCACGGCTCGTCCTGCATGGGCAGCAGTCCAGCCTTGACAAGCGTTGCGCCTCGCGCAGAAGGGATCAGATCGACATGCGTCGGATAGCACCTGTCCTATCGAAGCGGCTCCTGTTGCTGATATTTACTCTCTTTGCATCTGTCAACGCGCCCCCTGAGCGATTCGCTTTTGCCCAAGACGATAGCTGCACCCCTGTAATTAGCGAGCTGAACTCGGCCATCGCCAGTTGTGACATACTGGACAGCAACTCAGCCTGTTATGGCAATGCACCGGCGGTTGCGATTCCGGCAGATGTCGAGTTCAGTGTTCCAGGCGAACAGCAACCGGTCACTGCGTTTACAGCCATTGACACGGATCCTCTCGCCGGGGCAGTGCTTATGCTGCTCAATATCAGGAGAGAAGAGAGCCTACTCACCGTTATTTTATTTGGCGATTCGACATTGATACCAGAAGACCCCGCGAGCAGTGAATTCACCTTCCAGGGTGGAGAGGGCAGCGAACTCTGTCCACAGACGCCACCCGGTATGGTTGTAAGCACCGCAGCCGGAAGACATGGGCGTCTCACCGTCAACGGCGTGCAAGTTGACCTAAGAAGCGCCGCCTATATTGTGATGACGGGTGAGAACTCGATGGTTATCGCCAACCTTGGGGGACAGGTCACGGTCACAATCGACGGTCAAAGCCAGGAGCTTCCACTCGGGTATCAGACCCAGATACTTCAAATTGGCCTGGGCCAACCCGTCTTTGCAGGACCCCCCTCCCCCTCGCCACTCTATGGTTCAGCCGTTGCGCGCTGGTTGGTCGACAACCCTGATGGGCTGCGGCGAGTCACCGCTTCAGATGCTACTTCTGGTGCTGCCTGTGGCGGCACGATCGCCTTTGGCGAAACCATCACCGCGCAGCTCTCCCCATCCAGCGACGAATGTCTCTACACATTCTGCTCCCTGGAAGGGAGAGCCGTTAACATTCAACTAGAAGGAGTCACCGGCTCTGAGGATCCCTGGGTAGCTCTGCGCGGTCCAGGGGGTACGCTGTTGAAATTCAACAATGACATCAGCGAGCAGAATCTCAACAGCCGGATCTGCAACGCCACACTGCCTGTGGTGGGCTGCTATACCATCGTTGCCCGCTCTACGAACGACGATGATACAGGCGTATTCCGGCTGTCACTCAACCAGCAGACGACCTGCACACAGCCGGTACCTCGCTGCGAAGTGACTGTGAACGGATTAAACCAGCGTGAGGGGCCGAGCCTGGATTCCCCAATCATCCGCACCTTGCCGCAAGGAACGCAGCTACGACCTGTGGAGAGCAGCGCAGATGGGCAGTGGGCGCGGATGCAGGTCGCGGGCACTATCCTAGAGGGGTGGGTCAGCACCAGCTCCCAATTTCTTGCCTGTGCGGATGAAATCCCTGGGCCTCTCATAACACCCACGCCGCCACCAGCCACCACAGAGCCAGAGGTTGATCCAACTGACACGCCAACACCAACACCGATACCGACACCCTCAATCACGCCTAAGCCTGGCCCCTTTGGAGGCCCATAAGCTAGGCAAGGCACATTCATCGATCCGGGTATCGCACAAGGTGGCGATCTTCGACAATTGCCGGTTCGCTGGGGCTTGTTATTCAGGCTTGAGGAAGGAACACCTATGATCCGCGCAAAATACAAGCAAATGGGTTCGCGCAATGCCACACGCGCGCTGGCTCTTGCTGGACTCATCGTTGTGGGGCTGATTCTCTACAGCGGCATAGCGCAAGCGGCAACATATGTAGTAGATGACGTGGTGAGCGACGCCCCGGACAGCCTGCCCGGTGATGGGATCTGTGAAATCTCTGCGGGGGGGCCATGCACGCTGCGTGCCGCGATTCAGGAGGCAAATATAGGTGTGACTCCTGAACCGGATACGATCACGTTTGATAGTTCTCTCTCTTTTGATACTCCCCTCGTGCAAACAGCCCACTACACAATTGAGGACGTCCTGACGATTAACGGCCCAACGAACGCCAGGCTAACCATCGACGCGGGCAATGACCACCGTCACTTCACGATTGATTCGGGTACTTTTGTGACCCTCACCAACCTTACGCTGATCAACGGGCGAGCGACCCTGAACGGTGATATGGGCGGAGGCAACGGCGGCTCTATCTATTACGATATGGGCTTTGTAAGTACTGCGGCGCTTAATTTGGACTCGATAACGATCCAGGACAGCAATGCCATATCCAACAGTGGCGCTCTCCATATTTTCAACAACTCTGGGGGTAGCCTTACTGTCAATTTGACGAACGCAACGCTCTCCCACAACACCTCTGCCGGTAACGGGGGCGCTATCTCTAATCATGAGAGTACGCTCAATGTTATCAACAGCACGATCAGCGGTAACGACGCAAGTAGCTTTGGGGGCGCTATCTACAATGAAGCATGTTCCGGTTCTGCACTGGACATTCGAAGCAGCACCATCGTGGAAAACTCTGCGGATGGTGAGGGGGGAGGTATTTACAGCACTTCGCTCTGTACGTCCACCACGGCCGCTACAGTCGCCATTAGTAACACGATCCTCGGCGGCAATGCCTCGCCGCCAGGCACTTTCAACGACTGCTTCAGTGAGGACGCGGATGCCTTTACCTCGTCGGGTTTTAATCTAACGACGACAGTCTCGCAGACCGGATGCACTTACGAACCGAGCGATCAAAGAATTGATCCCGCTCTGATCTTGACACAGGTTGTCGATCCCAATCTTGCCAACAACGGAGGATCGACCCCCACCCATGCCCTGTTGCCCGGCAGCCAAGCGATCGACGCGGGCAGTTGTCCATCCTCCACCACCGATCAGCGCGGCGTGCCGCGCCCGCTTGGTGCAGCCTGTGACGTGGGTTCCTATGAAGCCAATTTAGCTGCCATCGCGGTTACCAAGAGTGTGGGCGTTATCGATGGGGCTTGTGCGCCAACCTCGTCGATTGTGGTCAACCAAAACACCAACGTCTTTTATTGTGTGACGATTGTGAATACCGGCAATGTCACCTTGACCGCACATGGCCTCAGCGACCCGCTTCTGGAAGTGAATCAACCGCTGCCAATGGAACTGGGGGTGCCAACCGAACTGGCTCCCGGCGCGGCTCTCGTGTTGACCAACAATGAAATTTCCGGCTTTGGGCCGAGCGCCGTAGCCGCTGATATTACCAACAGCGTGACGGTCACTTCTACCGACGGCATCACGACGACGACAGCCGCGGCGAGCGCCACGGTGCATGTGCCGTCCATTGCCGTCACCAAGACAGTCGGTATCGCGCCGGCAGGTACCGGGCCAATCGGATGTGCGGCGACTTCGGACCTAGAGGTCAATACAGGTGACGATCTCGTCTACTGTATAACAATCCGCAATACAGGCACGACGACATTGACAAGCCACACCCTTCACGATCCGTTGCTTTTCGCCACAGACGTGACGGTTCCCTTTGTGCTTGCGCCAGGTGCAGTTGTTCAGATCAATAATGATTTGCTGGAAAGTCTCGAACTGCCGCCAGTGCTGGGCCTGCGTACGGTCACCAGCGATGTGAGCAATACAGCGACCATCACATCGACAGCGGAGACAGCCGGTGTCACCGCTACGGGTGCTGCCTCGGCAAGCGTCAACGTGCGCGACCTCGCCATTTGCATGATCGGCTTTGGAACCGGCACCGACACCGACGTAATCCGTGTCATCACCGTCACCGTATTCATTACACCTACTGCCTCCCTCGCGCACTGTATCGGGAGCGCGCCGGGCGCGCCTCCGGCGGATGCCATTTCAGGGATAAATGTCGGCTTTGAAGTGACAGGCGGTACACCTGTAGGGCCGAATTTCCAGACAACCAACGCGCAAGGACAGGCGATCTTCTCATACCACAGTGTCGCGCCCCCGGTAAGTGCTGAACAAGCGCAAGCCACGACTGCGGACATTCAGCCGGATGCGGTGGCGGATACCGATGTGATTACGGTTTGGGTCGATCTGGATGAAGGTCTGGATTTCGACACGACAGAACCGTGGGATTTAGAGGAGGTACCGACGGTTGTCACACTGGCCTCTTTCGCCGCGGTCAGGCGCAGCGACGGCACAGTTACGCTCTTTTGGAGAACTGCCGCCGAAACCGATAATGCAGGCTTCAATCTCTACCGCTCGCCGCTCAGGGATGGCCTTTATGTCAAGGTCAATGACTCGCTTATTGCCGGACAAGGTACCGGCTCCGGCAGCAGCTATCACTATGTGGACGAGGGTGCAACCAGCGGCAGCCTCTATTACAAACTGGAAGACGTCGATACCTCCGGTGTGAAAACCCTTCATGGCCCCGTCGAAGTGGTCGATCAAGAGCCAACGTATCTGCCCAATATCAATCTGCACCCATGAGCGCAACGGGAGATGTGCGGCGGCTCGTCACCGGCGCAACTTGGCTAGGGCTGCTTTTGACCTTCATCTTCGCCAATGGAATCGCCCGCGGTGACACGGGCGATCCAAGTGCTGCGGACGAACTTGGATCGTCCGCAGCACAGTTGACGATTTTGGCGTCGAACGAGCAGAGCCTACTGGTCGAATGGAAGCTCGGCAGGTTTGACGTCGAGAGCATCACGCAGGAGGGGGGAACATACCAGCGCCTTCAAATCCCGCACATGCAACTGACTTCCACTCCCGGCGCGCCCCAGGTGCCAACGCTCGGTACCCTGTTGGGTCTGCCCACAACGGCAGGAGTTAAGATCGAGAGCATAGAAGCAGACTATGAGACATTGAGCGGCTACCGCCTCTATCCGGCTCCGCGGTTGTCCCTGCGTGGAGACGACTTGAGCAGCATGGCGGGCGGAGAGGTGATCGAGTCTTTCGCACTCGACAGCGGGCTCTACGCCACCGATGCCTTCTATCCGGGCGAAATTGTCCAACTCGGTGACGTTGGCACTGCCCGCGAACAGGCAGTCGCCCAGGTGCAGTTCTTCCCGGTGCAATACAACCCCGTTCAGAGCGAACTGCGTATCTATCAACGCATTGTGGCACGAATCACCTGGGACGCGCCCGTCTTCCAGGCGTCCACAGCAAAGGCACGCGGCAGCAGCCCTGTCTATGACGAACTCTTGCGTTCAGCACTGCTCAACGCCGGTACGTTGGAACAACCCACAGTTAGCACCAACCAATCTACTCCCGCCGAGAGAGTCACCTATCTCCCGATAGTGTCCCTTCGAGAATCCATGAGCGATCTGCCCAGGCTGAAAGTCACCATTGACGAGACCGGACTCTACAAGCTCACACGCGCCGATCTGCTCAATGCAGGCATGAGGCTGGATGCCCTCAATCCGCAAACCCTCCACATGTACAATCGCGGCGAGCAAATCAGCATCTATGTGGAAGGCGAGGCCGATGGCGTTTTCGACAGCGAGGATTTCATTCTCTTTTATGCAACGGCGCTGCGCGATGCCTACACGGCGCAGAATGTCTATTGGCTTTCTGCCGGGAATCGAGCCGGGCTGCGTATGGCGACGCACAACGGCGCACCATCGGGCGCGGCTCCCTCATATGCCCATTTTCCCCGGCACATTCATGCCGAGGAGGATACAGCCTACTGGCAAAGTATGCCGGGATGGGGTGAGGATCGCTGGTTCTGGGAGAGCCGGATTAGCCCCAATGCAGAAAACTTGCCCTCTGCCCGCGACTATAAGGTCACGCTAGGCCAGATTGCTGAGGACGCAACCAATGCGCGGGTGCGGGTACGGCTCAAGGGCTATACGACCCTGAGCCATCACACTCGCCTCTATCTCAATGACCAACTGCTAGATGACCGCAACTGGCAGGGACAAGTTGTGGTTGAGCATGAAGGTAGCGCCCCTCATGCATGGCTCAAAAGCGGCGAAAACGTGTTACGGATCGAGGCCGTTGAGACAGGGGCTGTCGTTGACCAACTTCTCGTCAACTGGATCGAGATCGACTATGCCAATCGCTACGTCGCAGTCGGGGAAGAGTTGCTTTTCGGCGCAGGCCAAAGCGGCCCCCAGCAATTTGACGTGAGCGGCTTTTCTCATGCCCAAGTCAACGTTTTCAATGTGACCGACGCGGCGCATCCCACACGGGTTGTGAACAGCAGCGTCGCACCCGATGGCGCAGGCTTCAAGCTGAGTTTTGAAGATCACTCGCTCGCTTCAAGCCAATATCTCGCCTTGACACCCGCTGATTACAAACTGCCCGCCTCTATCATTCTCACCTCATCCTCGCATTGGAAGTCCTCCGGCAATGGGGCCGACTACATCATCATCACCCATGAAGATTTTTATGAAAGTGCGCTCAAGCTTGCCGAACATCGCCGCGCATCCGGCCTGCGTGTCGCCACAGTCAAAGTTGGCGACCTCTACGACGAGTTCAATGACGGCATCTTTCATCCAAAGGCCATCCGTGATTTTCTCTATTATGCCTATGCGTATTGGGATGCTCCTGCGCCCACCTATGTTGTCCTGCTTGGAGATGCCAACCAGGATTACAAGGACAATCGCAAGAGCGGCACGATCACCTACGTGCCTTCCTACAACATCGAGAGTGACCTCTTTGGCGAAGTTTCGTCGGACAACTGGTTTGTGACGGTGCGCGGCGATGACCCGCTGCCCGATATGCTGATCGGTCGCCTGTCGGCGCAAGATCGCCAAATGGCGGAGGTGATTGTCAACAAGGTCATCCTCTATGATCAGCAACCTCCCGACGCAAGTTGGAACAGCCATGTGCTGCTGGTGGCAGACGATGGTGAATCAGCCTTTCGCACAACCTCGGAGCAACTGGCAACTCGCCTGCCCCCTGCGTACAGAGTGGAAAAGGTCTATGCCGAAGATTATCCGCCCGGCGACGCGCATGGTGACATCATGAACGCAGTGCGCGAGGGAAGGATCATGGTCAATTACACCGGGCATGGGGAGTATTTCGGCTGGGGGCTGTGGGACGGAGAGAAGAACACCTTACTGCAAGTGTCCGATGTGGCGTTGTTACAAAATGGCGGCAAGCTGCCGCTGATCACAGTGGGTGATTGTCTCAACGGCTTCTTTGCAGGCCCCAGGGAGAACCCAGCACTGGCGGAGGCATTACAACGACAGGAGAATGGGGGTGCGATTGCCGTGTGGGCTCCCACGGGCTATGGCTATACCACAGGTCATCGGCTTCTGCTCGATTCATTGTACGCGGCCATCTTCACCCAGGATCAACGCACATTAGGTGCAGCGACAACGGCAGCCAAATTCGCTGCCTACGGGCAAAGCAGTTTCTGGCGCGAGATGATTGATACCTATGTGCTGTTCGGCGACCCCGCCACACAACTTGGCGTCCCAACCTCAGGGCTTTCAAGCGGCTTCATATCCGCCGGATCACCGACACCACCCTCCCCAAAATCTGCACATCGCGGGTAATCAACGGCTTCATCGAGGCATTGGCGGGCTGCAAACGTACCTGCCCCGGCTCTTTGAAAAAGCGCTTGACCGTCGCTTCTTCATCCAGCAGCGCCACCACAATTTCGCCATTCTCCGCTGTGGGCTGCTGCAACACAACAACGTAATCGCCTGACAGGATGCCCGCCTCGATCATGCTCTCGCCCTGTACCCTCAACGCGAAGAAGCTTCCCGGTTTCGTCAGCAGCGCCTCGTCCACGACCGTCAGGTATCCAGTAATGTTTTCTTGGGCAAGAATCGGCACGCCTGCCGTGACCTCACCGACAATCGGAATCTGTAACTTCTCCGGTAGATTCTCTGGCACGTTCCCTGTGGGCGCAGAGAAAGATTTTAGCAACTGGATGGATCGTGCCTGACCCGGCGGACGCCGGATATAACCTTTGCGCTCCAGGCTGGTCAGTTGCTTTTGGACAGCCGCGCTCGAGCGCAAACCAACTGCGTCGCCGATCTCGCGCACAGAAGGAGTCCAGCCTTCCTGTTGCCTCTCAAAAATGAAGCGTATGATCTGGCGCTGTCGTTCGCTCAACGCTTGGTCATGTTGTGACATTTCCCCTCCAGGAATCATCGTAAGCCTATTTTACTACAGCCCACTCATCTCGGAAATCACAGATGAACGATCCCCCTCATCCCTCACTCTTCATCCCTCCCGCCACTACAACATATCGCCCCCCACCTCCCTTCCCATACTAGATACAGTGCAAGGGGGGGTTGACAACAGCACAAATATTCTCTATAATCGCGCAAAGGTGAACAGATGATCACCTCTGCCCATTCACCTCTGTTCACCAGCATCAATTCACCTAACAGAAAACCTTCGACTAGAGGCCCATATCCAATGAACGTCCAGATCAGGCAGATCAAGGGAGACATTGTCGAGCTAGTCTTCAATCCCAAAGAAGAGGATTTACGTGTGGGTGAAACCCTCTCGCTGCGCGAAAAGAGCGGCGATCGTGGGTTAATTGTGCAGGTCATCGAATTTAGTACCGTTACCTATCCTTCCCTTCTCCTGGAAATGCTCCAACTGGTCACGGGAGATCCTCGAATACAGATGCTCAATCTGGCAGATCTCTACCAGCCAGGCTTGCCGGAGACAGGCAACCTCAAATTAGCCATCGCCAAGATCAGGAAGGTTGTCACATGGTCGAACTAAACCGTGGATTCAACCAACGTGGGCCAGCCGGCGCGCAGGAGCTAAATCGCTGGGAGGAATGGGATGGCTGGATTCCCACACGCGATGTGATTGTGGAGAGGACCCCCGACGAAGAAGTGTTCGCCAATGCCACGCGCGACGTGGGACATCGCATTCGCCTGGGCTATACGCTGGCAGGACGGGCCTTTCATGTGGAAGGACAGGACCTCGAAAAGGTAAATGTCGTCACAGGCGTAAAAGGCTCTGGGAAAAGCCACCTCTCTAAGGTGATTCTCCTCCAGTTGATCGCCCAGGGCGCGCCCTGCATCGTCTTTGACATCAACCGCGAATACATTCATCTCCCCAAGGGCAAAATAGACTCGTCAACGGGGCAGTTTAGCGAGCGCGGCATCGTCCACCTGGAGGCTGGCGGCAACTTCCGTCTGGGGGTACGGCAGTTCGGACTAGCGCCGCTGATGACGCTGCTGCACCGCTTTGGTCTGCCCGAAGTCTCGGCGCTCCACCTAGAGAACCGGCTGACGCGCCTTTGGGCTGAGGCGGAATCAATGGAACGCAAACGCGGCCAAGCGCCCTATGTGGGGCTGGAGCAGTTGATCCAGATGGCAGAGGAAAACGAGTTTGGCGGCGGTTCGAGTTCGCTCATCATCAACCAAGCCATTCGTTCACGCCTCGAAGCGTTGAAGCACACGAACATCTTTGCGCGCACACCCCAGGAGGCAGCCTCATTGGGCGAGGTCTATAACACGATCCGCTCCGGTGGCGCGCTTGTGATTGACATCTCCGCCCTTTCCAACCTGGCGCGCGAGGGCTTTGTACAGGCCATCATCGAGTTGGTGAAAGACCTCTGCTTGTCAGAGATTGAACAGGACGGGCATCGCTTCCCCTTTATCTTCTTTGAGGAAGCGCACCTTTATGTTTCACGCCAGAGCATCGACTATATCGTGACGCGCGCCCGCCATTTGGGCATCACCAGCTTTTTCGTCACCAACATGATCCACGGTCTGGATGAGACCATCTTACGCCAGGCGGACAACATCTTCCTGTTACGCATCCCCTTCGAGGATGATGTGCGCCACGTCTCGCGCGGCGTTGCCACCGATTATGAGACAATGGCGGCATTCGTGCGCCGCCTGCGCCAACACCACGCGCTCGTGATTGGCAATGTCACCCGGCAATATCCGCTGATCTTCCGCGTCGATCCCCTCACCGGCGTGAACACAGCAGGGGAAACGCGCTACTTCTTTCGCAACGGCGAAGATTTCTGATCTTTCCAAGATCAAAGTTTCCTCCCCAACCTGGGGAGGGTTAGGGAGGGGTTCCGCTCTCCCAAATCCCTAGTGTCCAGAAAGCGAGCTAAAGATGCCGAAACGCAAAGGGGCTGGAGAATACGTCATGGAATGGCTGAAGAACAGTTCCCGCAAGCCGGAGCAAGAGCCATATATCAAGCCTTCATCTCTTGCTAAGGGGTGCTTGCTCTATGTCGCCTTTGAACTCCAGGGCAAGCCCAAACCCCCTTTTGACGCGCGCGTGGACAGAATCTTGTCGGTTGGCACCGACAGCCACCGGCGGCTCCAGCGCGCGCTGTCGCGCGCCTGCTTGGCCCAAGAAGTCTTCTTCGAGATCCCCGAATACCGCATCCACGGCTTCTGCGACGGCATTCTCCATATTCCCACCGACCCCACGGTCGAGGAGTCTGCCGTTGGCTTTTGGGCGCTGGAGTTTAAGACCACGGCATCCGGCGAATTCGACAAGCTCAAAGCATCCAAAGTACCAAAGGATGAGCATGTGCGCCAGGCGCAGATCTACCTATGGGGGATTGAGGCATATTATCACGGCACGATTCCCCTCAAGGGCGTGATCATCTACTATGAAAATCGCGATACACTGGAGCATCTCGCCTTGACCATCTATCCCGACCCGGAGATGATAGCCGACTTGCTGGCACGCGTGAAGGCAATGCTGGAAGGGTTAGCGGCGGGCCAACTGCCGGATGACTTTCTCCCACAGGAGCATTGGGCACACAGCTATTGCCCCTACCTCGATATCTGCGAGCCCGGACAGCAGGCCATGAAATGGCAGGCGGCACAGCCAAAGCAGCTTCCCGAAAAGGTGCTGGCCGACATCATCGCCAAACGCATCGTCGCCAAGCAAGCCCAGGGGGATACAACGAAAGGCCCTGGGGCCAAAAAGAAACAGGGGCAGCGTTCGTTGAGCGACCTTGCCAATGATCTTGACTGGGGCTAATCTGTCACACGCTCCCGAGATGTCAAGAGCAGTCAGAGCATTTGGAGTTATCTTCTGGACGGAGTGTTGCAGAACTTCGTCACAGCACATCGGACGCATGTCTATAGAAGTAATGCTTAACGACTTCAGTCGTCGCCACATAGAGCAGGGTAATGGCTATCAGCAACGCCATAATGGGCCAGGGCAGCGGCACAAATCCTAGTGCGGTGACAAAGGGCAAATAGGGAATGGCTAGCGTCAGGATAACGATAAGCAGCGTAGAAAGCCAGAGTAATCGCCCTGGCCGGCTGCGGAAGAATGGTCTGCGTGTGCGCACGACGAGCGCTATCACCAACTCCGTTAGCAGTGATTCGACGAACCAGCCCGTACGAAACATTTCTGGTGAGAGTCGAATGACCAGAAATAGCATGCCAAAGGTCATATAATCAAAGACGGAACTCACCAAGCCAAAGACAACCATGAAGTTGCGAACAAAGTGCATATTCCACCGGTGGGGCGTTTCAACCCACTCCTGATCAACTCTGTCATCCGCGATGGTCATACCAGGAATGTCGGACAGAAAGTTGTTGAGCAAGATTTGCTTGGCAAGCAAAGGCAAGAAGGGAAGGAAAATCGAGGCACCAGCCATGCTAAACATATTGCCAAAGTTGGCGCTGGTAGTCGTCAGGATATACTTCAGGGTATTCGCAAAGATCTTGCGTCCCTCCTCTATCCCCTTCCGAAGCACATCCAGATCGGGTTGCAGCAGAACCAAGCCTGCTGCCTCTTTGGCAACATCCACAGCGTGCTCCACGGATATACCTACATCAGCAGCATGCAGGGCAGGGGCATCATTAATGCCGTCGCCCAAATAACCGACTACATGCTGCCTCTTTTGCAGAGCAAGAATGATCCGCTCCTTCTGGTTGGGATCGATTTCAGCAAAGATTGTGGTTCGTTCGGCCAGATGCCAAAGCGCCTCGTCCCGTAAAGTGTTCAGTTCCATACCGGTAAGAACAGACACTGTATCCATTCCCACAATCTCAGCCAAATGTTTAGCAACCAGCCGGTTGTCACCCGTGATGATCTTGACTTGGACACCCATCCTAGATAGATCGGCAATCACCTTTGGCGTGTCTGCCTTGGGTGGATCAAAAAAGAGCAAGAAGCCTACAAAGATCAGGCCCGTCTCGTCTGTCCGGCTGTAGCTGGTTCGACAAGGTAGTTGCCTAGTGGCTATGCCCAATACCCGTATTCCTTGCGCGCTCCAGGTCTGATACTGTTGTTGAATCTGCTCGCGACAGGCAACATCAAGGGGTGCAATCTCCTTCTGTTTTTGGACTCGATCACAAATCTCCAACACATTGTCTAGCGCCCCTTTTGTGATGAGGTAACAATCGTCCTCCTGTGGTGAGTGGACGACCACGCTGAGTCGCCGCCGCACAAAATCATAGGGGATTTCATCGACTTTGCTGTAGCCGGCCAACGCCACTTGCATTTGTTCAGCCTGAGCGAGAATGGCTTGGTCGAGAGCGTTGGCAAGCCCCGTCTGAAAATAGGCATTGAGATAGGCGGTGTGCAGCACATCTGTTGACGCCACACCCTGAACATCAACCGCTCCAGTCAAGCTCACATTACCTTCGGTCAAGGTACCCGTTTTGTCCGTACAAAGGACATCCATGCTACCTAAGTTCTCGATTGCATTGAGATGGCGCACGATCACACCATCCTTTGCCATATACCTTGCACCTCTGGACAGATTGAGCGCAATGATAGTGGGCAGCAGTTCCGGTGTAAGCCCCACTGCTAGGGCAAGGGAAAAAAGAAGTGAGTCAATGGGTGGCTTAGATGCCAACAAATTGGCAGTAAGGACAATCAATGTCAAAGCCAACATCAGTTGCGTTAAGAGATAGCCAAAGTGACGAATACCCCTCTCGAATTCGGTCTCTGGAGGCCGCAGCGTCAATCTTTGGGCAAGCTGTCCGTAGACAGTACCGGCACCCGTCTGCACAATGAGAACGCGAGCGGTACCAGCGCGCGCTGACGTCCCCATAAAGACACTGTTTGTCTGCCCAACTAGACTGGCCTCGACAGGCACCACGCCCGGCATCTTCTCAACTGGAAAGGTTTCACCTGTTAGCGCCGCCTGGTTGACGAAGAAGTCTTTGGCCTCTAGAACGATCCCATCAGCAGGGACAAGGCTCCCAGCCGAAAGCAAAACGACATCCCCAGGGACGATTTCTTGGACAGGGATCGACTGGGTCTCTCCGTCTCTGAGCACTGTCGCCCTAAGGGTGAGTCGTTGCGTCAACTTCTCGATCGTTCGGCTGGCGGTAAATTCCTGTGTAAAGCTGATGAGCACACTGCCACAGACAATCACAAATATGATCGTCGCATCTATCCATTCACGTACGAAGGCAGAAATGAATGCCGCGCCAATGAGAATGAGCACCAGTGGGCTGGAAAACTGCCGCAATAACACCTGCAATGGAGTGACTTCGCGCCTATAGCGCAGTGTGTTCGGTCCATCCTCATCGAGCCGCTGGGCAGCCTCTTTTGCATCTAGTCCATGCGGCGTCGTATGCAATTCCGCGATGAGACTCTCTGCTGGTTGATTCCAGTAGTGTGCGGACAACGATCTGCCGTTCGGGCGTCCACTCTGTTGGCGAGCATTCGGCGGGAAGCGGGACAAGGATGTGTTCAACTGTTTACCTCCAGACCCAGGAACGCGAAAATGCTCGTCTCCATTGCACATGGGAATAAGTGACCTGAAACAGATCAATTATCAGATGAGAATAGCTTGCTCTGCCTAGATTTCTAGGTAGCTTGTATCCTATTCGCATGGCTAGTCTCAAGGTCCAGATAACACGATTCGAAAGGTCAGCAATCTGTGTGGCTCGTGTCAGACAAATTCATGAATACCCTGTACAATAGAGCATGCGACAGATGCATACTATGCCAACGAGACGATTATGATCTTGGAAAGTTTGGGGACAGCTTCATACTCGTTTCGTCATTGCAAATGAATGAATACTGCGCCAACCATGTTGGTAGCAAGCAATCATATTCGAACTAAACCTACACAAAAGGAGCTAATCTATGACGGTTGCACATCGCATTGAAGGCACAACTTTGCCGGTTCTGACGGTTAGCCTAAAACCTGGTGACCGCATCTATTCTTCGTCGGGCGGCATGAGTTGGATGACGCA
The DNA here is from genome assembly GCA_020846635.1 of Caldilineaceae bacterium. Taxonomy (GTDB): domain Bacteria; phylum Chloroflexota; class Anaerolineae; order Caldilineales; family Caldilineaceae; genus QEUY01. The sequence goes on along the minus strand of JADLDO010000023.1, from coordinate 235,535 downwards.
GCAGGTCGAGATGAATACCAACACAGGCGGCGGCTTAGGCAAAATGTTTAAGCGTGCGCTATCCGGCGAGTCGCTCTTTATCGTTGATTATTTTGTGAACAGTGGCGAGGGTGAAGTCGCCTTCTCAGCCGAGTTTCCCGGTCAAATCGTTGAGCTTAACCTCTCTGCCGGGCAGCAGATGATCGTGCAGAAGGACTCGTTCATGTGCGCTGAGAAGGAAGTGGATATGGACATGCACTTCCGCAAGCGGCTGGGCGCGGGTCTCTTTGGCGGCGAAGGCTTCATCCTGCAAAAGCTCACCGGCCCAGGCATGGCCTTTGTCAACTTTGACGGCGAGATTGTGAAAAAGACGCTGGCTCCCGGTGAAGTATTACGCGTGGACACAGGTCATGTAGCGATGTTGGAGCCGACCGTGGACTTCGACATCGAAATGATCAAAGGCTTCAGCAACATCTTATTGGGTGGCGAAGGGTTGTTCCTGGCGACACTGCGCGGCCCTGGAAACGTCTGGTTGCAGACCATGCCCATGTCGAAGCTGGCGCAACGCATCGCCCAATTTATGCCCCAGGTTGGCGGCAAGGGGCAGAGCGGTGGCGGCAACATCAACCTGGGGCAAATACTTGGTGGTGAATAGATAGACATAGGTCATCCCGCACTGACTTTCTGTGACGAGGTGATGGCTGTCCACGAAAGCAAGAACGGGAATGAAGGCTGGGTGATACAACTAAAACCTCAACATACTTCCAGCGCCACCACTGACATCTTGGGCATGGTCAGCGCAAGCCCATCGTCACTGAGTTTGACCTCACCAAACGCACTAGGTCGTACGTTGTTCGGGTTGTCAAAGGTGTTGTGCGCGTTCATGCTGCTGCCTTGCAGCACGCGCCCCTGCACTTGCCCGCCCTTCAAGCCGCGCACAAAGAGTTCAACCGCAATATCCTTGTGCGGGTTGGCATTGCTGAGAGTAACGTGCAATTTGCCTTCGCCATCGATGGATGCAGACGCGGAGATTGCCGGCACGTCATAGTCACCAAAGGCATAACGCTCGCTCTGCACATCGCATGGAACCAGCGTCGCGTCTTGATGCACGCTGTACATCTCAAAGACATGATAGCTGGGGGTGAGCAGCATCTTTTCCTTATCGGTGAGAATCATCGCTTGCAACACATTCACCGTCTGCGCGATGTTTGCCATGCGGACGCGCTCACAATGCTTGTTAAAGATGTCGAAAGTCGTCGCCGCCACAATCGCATCGCGCATCGTGTTCTGTTGATAGAGAAAGCGAGGGTGTGTTCCCGGCTCCACCGCATACCACGTACCCCACTCGTCCACGATCATCGCCACCTTTTTGTTTGGGTCATACTTGTCCATGATCGTGCTGTGCTTGCGTACCAGTTCGTCCATGAACAACCCTTTGGCGACGATCTCGATCCACTCATCTTCGTCGAATTGTGTGGCCGAACCGACGCGGTTGCCATCGGGCAGACGCCGCACAGAGGTATAGTAGTGCAGCGCAAGCCCATCCATGTAGGGGGCGTTGAGCATACGCTCGTCGCCCGCCTTTGCCATCAGCACTTCTGTCCAGTGATAATCGTCGTTGCGCGCGCCACAGGCGATACGATAGAGCTTGTTTTCGCCATAGTTGCGCGCATAGACCCCATAGCGCCGGTAGAGGTCGGAGTAATATTCAGCGGTCATGCGCCCGCCGCAACCCCAATTTTCGTTGCCCACCCCAAAATACTTCAAGCCCCACGCCTCTTCGCGGCCATTGGCCTTGCGTAGATTCGCCATTGGGCTAACACCGTCAAAGTTCAAATACTCGACCCACTGCGACATCTCTTGCACAGTGCCACTGCCCACATTGCCACAGACATAGGGTTCGCAATCGAGCTGGGCACAAAGCTCCATAAATTCATGTGTGCCAAAAGCGTTGTTCTCGACCACACCACCCCAATGGGTGTTGATCATGGTTGGGCGTTGATCACGCGGGCCGATGCCATCCATCCAGTGATACTCGTCGGCAAAGCAGCCGCCGGGCCAGCGCAGCACAGGAACCTTGATCTTGCGTAACGCCTCAACCACATCTTGACGGATGCCCTTGATGTTCGGAATTGGTGAATCTTCGCCTACCCAAAAGCCCTCATAGATACATCGTCCCAAGTGTTCGGCAAAGTGACCATAGATGTTACGGTCGATCTTGCTCTTGGCGCTCTTCACATCGAGTGTAATTTCATTCATCCTTCACTCACAGTCATTGCGTTGTTGATCAAAGATTTTTGAAAAACGGGTAACTCTCTCCAGGAGCCTGATCACAGGGAATGGCAACTGCGTTTCGACTACGTATTGCTCACCGGCTGCAAGGCGCGGCTTTTCTCTTGATCGATTGTTTGATTGTCCTCCGTATAGAGATAGCACTTGACTGTGCGCCCATCTACCTCAATATCAGGGGGATCGGCTTGGCGGCAGATGCTCATAACATGCGGACAGCGTCCTGCATACTTACAGCCGGTGCGTGTATATTCCTTGACCTCTGTCGCACCGAGTTCAATATGGTTGGCCCAAGATTTGCGATCGGCAGCAGCCGGTTTAGGCACAGATTCCTGCAATAACTGGGTATAGGGGTGAAGCGGGCGATCCAGCACCTGCTCGACCGGACCGGATTCCACTACATAACCACGCAGCATAATGGCAATACGATCACTGATGTAATAGGCAGTCGCAAGATCATGAGTAATGTAGATTACGCTCACACCATGCTCGTCGCGTAGTTTGCGGAATACATTGACAATTGACATTCTTAGAGATGCATCCACCATGGACACAGGCTCATCAGCCAAAATTAGGCGCGGCTGTGGAATCAAGGCACGTGCCACTGAAACACGCTGAATTTGCCCGCCCGACAATTCATGGGGATAGCGACGATTGACCTCCTCTAGCGAGAGGCCGACCTGACGCAGTGCTTCGTCTACAACGGGTGCTGCCTCACGCCGGTTGCGCGCCTGGCTAAAGTGAATTGCTGTATCGAAAAGGTACTCCTCGACGCGGCGCAGCGGGCTAAAGGTCTCAAAGGGATTTTGGAAGACGGGCTGTACCTTGCGCATGAACTCCAGGTTGTCGGCCCGTGACTTAATCTTAACGAGGTCACGCCCCTCAAAAAGTACGCTACCCTCGGTCGGGTCAAGATCGTGGAGCAACATGCGCGCCAACGTTGTCTTGCCACTTCCGCTTTCTCCTGCCAGTGTAAAGATCTCCGGTTTATTATTTGCTAAGGCAAAGGAGACGTTGTTGACCGCTATCAACCGGCTGCCCGCCAACAAGCCACCGATCTGAAACGAGGCTGTCACGTGTTGAACATCTAGCAATTTATCGCTCATGCCAAACTCTCCGCGACCACATGACAGGCAACCCGATGACGATCACCAACTGTAAGCATATCAGGTACAACACGCTGGCAAATCTCCTTTGCCAGCGGGCAGCGTGGATGAAAGCGACAGCCACTCGGTGGGTTCGCAAGGTTGGGTGGCGCCCCCCCTAAACTTGCTTTTACCGATTTGTCGCCAATCACGGGCAAGGAGTGGATCAAGTGCTTAGTATAGGGATGAAGTGGCGCGTGGAAGATATTCTCTGTGGGGGCTTCCTCGACAATCCGTCCTGCATACATGATCGCCACACGATCCGCAACATTGGCATGTACGGCCAGATCGTGTGTCACCAGCAACACGGTATTGTTGCTCTCCGCCTGAATATCACGCAGCATTTGCAATACGCCGCGCTGTACCACCACATCGAGCGCCGTAGTCGGCTCGTCGGCAATGATCAAACTCGGATGAAAGACCGTTGCCAGCGCAATCGCCACGCGCTGGCGCATGCCGCCGGAGAGTTGGTGAGGATAGAGATTTAGCACATCGTGGGGCAATCCGAATTTGTTGACATGCTCACGCAGTTGTTCATGAAAGGCGCGTTTGTCGCGAATGCCCTGGTGGGTTCCCACAATGTCTTCAAAGGTGCGAACAATGCGCCGCACAGGATTGAGCACGCTCATTGAACCTTGCATGACATAGGAAATCTCTTTCCATCGCACGTTGGTCCGCAACTCCTGTGGCGTGATCTTGAGCATATCTGCTTCAAAATCATCAAAAGAGTAGCATACGCGACCGGATTCTACGCGGAGCGGCGGCTTGATCGCACCGGCGATCACCTTGATCAAGGTTGTCTTGCCACAGCTCGATTCACCTGCCACGCCGTAGATCTCATTGTGCTCTAGCTGAAATGAAACACCATCCACCGCGCGCACCGAGCGGGAAATGCCATAGACCTCTGTGCGGTAATAGGCGCGCAAATCTTCAACTTGCAGTAGGGACATAGATCAAGCTCCGATCCGTCGGAGACGCGTCCGCGGGTCGATATATTCGTTGACACTGGAAAAGAGAAGGTAAAGACCTAAGAACAAGATCACGGCGATTAGCACAGGGGCACCAAGCCACCACCAAATGCCCGCCACCAACGCTTGATGCTGATTCGCCCAGAAAATGGTCGTGCCAATCGTCGGTAGGGTCACATTAGAAAGCCCCAAGACACTTAGGGTCACTTCCATGCCAATTGACCACAGCATGTTATTGATGGTCGTGGCAAAGACAATAGGAAGGACAAAGGGTAAATGCTCTTGCAGCGTGATGCGAAAGGCGTTGTTGCCGGAATAGACTGCTGTGCGTGTGAAGGCGCGCTCTTTCAGACTTAGTACCTGGGCGCGGATCAGCCGGGCATCCCACGGCCAGCCAAACAACCCCAAGATCACAGCCAGTGTAATCAGGCTCAAATTCCCTTGCAGCAAGAAGCTGAGAAGAATCAAGATGGGCAGCACAGGCATTACGACAAAGCTGTCATTAATTGACATCAAAATGCGATCGATCACACCCCCGCGGTAACCTGCGGTTAGCCCGACAAAGATGGCAATAATACGCGAGACAAGCGCGGTGAGCAGCCCCAGAACAATGGAATTGCGGACGGCAAAGGCCATCCACCAGAAGATGTCTTGCCCGCGTGAACTGGTTCCAAAGGGATATTTCAATGATGGTTTGACATCGGCAGGGACAACAAATGTCCTTGACGGTTCATAGGGTGAAACAAACGAAAGCAAGGCGAGTGTGATCACCGCCAACAAAAAGACGAAAGCAATCCGGAAGCGACTGTCATGTCGAAGCAAATCACGCAAAATGGTCAGCATGGTCAACTCTCTTCAGAGTGGTTACTGTCACCTCAGGCCAGCACAATTACCAGGGAGTCGCGCTGGACAAAAGCGGTACCTTCCAGAAAAATTTACTGGTAACGTACCCGTGGGTCGAAAAACGGATAAATGAGGTCTAGGATCAGCACTGAGGTCGCTACACCCACAATGGAGAGGAGTGCGATCCCCATGATCAATGTGTAGTCATTTGCCAACACGGCCTGAAGTGTGAGCATGCCCATGCCAGGATATCCAAAGACTACCTCCATGATCAGCGCTCCACTAAAGATTAGCCCTAGTTGCAGCGCAAGGCCCGTGATCTGTGGTAGCAAGGCGTTACGCGTGACATACTGGAGGAGAATCGTGTTCTCGCGCAGACCTGCATTTTCCGCATACACCACATAATCCTCAGAAATAATGTTGGACGTCAGCGCCTTCATGCCCAGGAACCAACCGCCCACGCCGATAATAATCAAGCTGAGCGCGGGCAGGATTGAGTGGCGAATCACTGTCAATATGAAGGTGGGTGTAAGTTCAACGCGCGTGCCGGGCGGATACGCCCCGCTAAAGGGAAAGATGGGGATAAAGTAGGCAAAGGTCGCCAGCAAGATTAGGGCCATGATGTAATAGGGAATTGGTCGTACAGCCTGGCTGAGCACGTCAATCACGCGAATGACGCCGTTGTTATGGTAATAGCTGGCAAATGCCCCAAGAATATTCCCTACAATCCACGACACCAACACGGAAAAAAGCAACAGCCCGAACGTCCACGGCATTGCTTGTCCAAGTAAACGTGAAACAGGCGTGGGGAAGGTGGAAAGTGAAGGACCTAAATCGCCACGCAGCAGACGCCCCCAAAAGGCCAAATATTGCTCCCAATCGCTGCCTTCTAGACCATACATCTCTGTCAAAGCTTCGCGCAGATGCTCAATCGCTTCTGGGCTGACTTGTGAGCCACTCATCATTAAGCGGCTTACTTGTTGTTCCACAGGATCATTGGGCGAAAGGCGCGGGATGAGGAAGGTCAGTGTAACGCCCAGAAAAATTACCATGATGTACTGCACGATCCGTGGAATCAGGTAGGAGAGGAAAAACTTGCGCACCGTTCATTCTCCAGAAAAAAGGGCCACACCCTGGGTTATGCCGCACCCAGGGTGTGTTGTGATTACGATTATGCTTGCGCGGGTTGAATCTTGACGAACATATACTTGGTGTTCGCCCAGTTTGCAACCGGATTGGTGTACGGATCATCCGCCGTGGGGAAGCCTGTCCAGTAGGTCTCGTCACACACCGAGAAGACGTTATAGGACATAATCGGCGTGATCGGCATTTCGCGTGCGGCGAGTTTGATAAACTCTATGCCTAATTCAATCCCCTGCGGATCATCAAAGTCGAGCCGCTGGATTGCCTCGATGATGGGATCAAGGTCAGGGTGCTGCCAGCGCATGCGATTGCGACCTGTCGCATTCTCGCCCGATGGACGATAGAGGTCGGAATGCCACGATTCGAGGAAGAAGAAGAGATCTGGGTGACCGCCCCAAGTCTCTATCACCCAGCCGAACTCAGCGTCGAAATCACCCAATAGGGCAAGTTGTGCGCGCGAGGCGTTGTCACGTACATCCAGTGTGGCATCAACACCGAACTCAACCCAGTTTTCGACCACCATCGCTGCGCCGCGATTCATAACCGGGCGTGTGTCGCCTTCCGCCAATAGCGCGATGGTGAGGGGGCTGCCATCAGAAAGGAGCCATTTGCCACCTGAATCACGCGTGCAGCCCGCTTGCAGCATGAGCTTTTCGGCAGCCTCTAGGTCATACTTCCACCATCCATAGCCAATCGCTTTATGGATCTCGGCCTCGTCAGTTGGTACCATCTCGCCCAAGGACTCGCGTGCGGCATCGGCAATCCGGGTCGAAGCCGTAGGATCGTATGGCAGATAGGGCTGCCCATCAATCTCAATGCTAAAGTCTGCCAGCCAGTCCTGTAGTGGTTCAAAGTAATATTGGGGATAGAGACCTGTCGGTGGAACATGGATAGCGGAAATTGTCGCCGCGCCACGATAGGAAGCCATCGCCACGCGCACAATATCAATGGAGAGCGTTAAAGCCCAGCGAATATCGCGGTTGTCCAACCCTGGCTTTTCGTTGTTATAGATCACAGAAGGGAGTGTGGGATCAGGGTGTGCCCACGGGAAGGACTTGAACCACCCCTTTGAGGTGGGGTTGGTGCGCGCCAGGGTGATCATGCCCTCTGGCGCAATGTCGTGGATCACATCCAGATCTTTGGCTGTTTGGGCCATGACCTTTTTGTCGCTTGGGCCGGGCGCAATATACATCGCAAAGCGGGGTGCCGGTTCGCCAAAGCGTGCTAGCGTGGTGCGGTCCCAGTCCTCGCGCTTTTCCCACAGATACCAGTTGCCGTTGGGGTCAAAGTCCTTGAGCACGTATGGCCCTAAGCTGACCGGCGGGTTAAAGGTGTATGCCAGCGGATCGTCCTGCTGCTCAAAGACGTGCTTAGGCATCATGAAGCACGCGCTCCACCGCACAGTGAAAAGACCGTGGAAGCGCGAATTAGGTTCTGCAAGATGGAAAATAACGTTGTAGTTATCAACCTTCTCTACTTCAGCGACGTACTTGGAAAATTGCCCTGTATAGGTCATGCCTGGGGTATTCTTATGCGTCTCGACTGTGTAGATCAGGTCATCTGCGGTGAATTCTACGCCGTCGCTCCAATAGATGCCCTCGCGTAAGGTCACTGACATCGTCGTAAAGTCCTCGTTGTAAACAGGTTTGTCTGCCGCCAACGAGTTATCCCATACCCCATCGATGCCAGCATCAGGGTCAATATACCAGAGGGCATCCAAGCCCAGTTGCTGCAAACCAGTAGACGCGCTTTGAACGCCTGGTCGCCACCGGTTGAAATCATCTGCCGGGACCACACGTCCGGTCGGATTTTCGAGGATCAAGGTTTCTGTGCGAGGAACCCCCGGCGCGACTTCTCCCGCTGCTGCTCCAGGGGCAACTGATTCTGATGCGGGTGCGGCAGCCGAACCATCTGGCGCAGCAGGCCCTGCCGGTGCGCACGAAACCAAGACACCTCCTGCTGCAACAAGCCCCAACTGCGCCAAAAATTCGCGTCTCGACATCCTAAACATGCTCTGTTCCTCCTGAATTGGTTGCTACAATTGTCAATCGCCAATGAGTAACTAAAACGGTGAACACTGCTTGGGTTGGTAAGGTCGACTAAACACTTGCGCTGTTTTCTGCAAGTGCTAAATCACTGTTTGTGCAGCCTAAGGTGTTAGCTAAAAGATTGATGCGCGTTACCGGAAGAGGCTCAAACGAACTACAAGTAACCGACTATCTCCGTATTGAGATTCTTACTCTGTCGGTATGGTTAGGTATCAAGCGAAGCATTTATTGATTCAAGGCATACCAGTAAAAGGTTTTACTGATGCTATAACGTTTTAATGCTGCGTGCTACAACAAGACAACCTTATAAAGTTGTCAAATTAGAAGATAAGGAGTCATGACGCCGAATGGACGGGAAACTGGGAGCTTTCTGACAATAACAAGCATAGCACCGAACGGATCGGATGTCAATGATGCTTCGAGCATGCTCTGGGGCTTCCTAAAAATTGGCGTGCATGTTAAAGTTTCTTACTTGACATGGGTGGCTCACCTTGCTACGATTACCGTTGTTACCTCTTATCATCCTAATATCTTCTCTGTCTGCCATTCGTTGCGCCCATACAAGCGGCACGTCTGAGTTGCCATAACCTATGTTCTACCGTAGCCTGCGCCACTATATCTCGCTGTGTATTTGCTGCAAGCTAAAACGTTTTTCTGCGCTCTGGTAAAACCTTTTATCTCGAGAGGAGAAAGAAGCACAGACTGATGTATGCACTGTTGATCAAACTCATCCTGTAGTTCTAAGATCAAAGAGCCCAATAGATATTCATGCATAACAAGCGAACCGCGGAAGTTTCATGAAGGCAGTGGGCAGATTTACGCCATTACTTATAAATTGTACAGCCGTAGCTTCTGATGGGAGTGCAAGATAGGCGTATATGACATATCACAAAAGGAGACGCCATTATGATTGATCTAAAACAGTACGAGGTCTGGTTCGTCACTGGCAGCCAGCACCTCTATGGCCCTGAGCCCCTTGCACAGGTGGCGCAGCACGCCCAGGCGATCGTCAACGAACTTGACCAGACTGCTGCCATTCCGGTACAGGTTGTCTTCAAGCCAGTCGTTAAGACGCCTGACGAGATCATCTACATCTGCCGCGAGGCGAACAACACCCCGGCCTGCGTAGGCCTGATCACCTGGATGCACACTTTCTCACCAGCCAAGATGTGGATCGCGGGGTTGCATGCGCTACAGAAGCCGTTTGTGCATCTGCACACTCAGTACAACCGGGATATTCCCTGGGCCGAGATTGACATGGACTTCATGAATTTGAACCAGGCCGCACACGGCGACCGAGAGTTCGGATTCATCGGGTCCCGGATGCGGCTGGAGCGCAAAGTCGTCGTCGGCCACTGGCAGGAGCCGGACGTGCAGGCGAGTTTAGGCACCTGGGCTCGCGCCGCCTGTGCCTGGGCCGACGCGCAGGGAGCGCGCTTTTGCCGCTTTGGTGATAACATGCGCGAGGTGGCCGTTACCGAGGGTGACAAGGTTAATGCTCAGATCCGGCTGGGCTACAGCGTGAACGGTTATGGAGTGGGCGACCTGGTGCATGTCATCAAGCAGGTCGCCGACGCCGAAGTCGATCAACTAGTTCAGACCTACACTGAGCAGTATGAGGTGGCCGCGCCCTTGCTCGCCGGCGGCGAGCAAGGGCAGTCGCTGCGCGAGGCTGCTCGGATTGAGTTAGGCCTTCGCCACTTTCTGGAGGATGGCAACTTCAAGGGCTTCACAACCACCTTTGAGGATCTACACGGTCTGGTGCAATTGCCTGGCCTCGGCCCACAGCGATTGATGGCCGACGGCTACGGTTTCGCCGGCGAGGGCGACTGGAAGACGGCGGCACTGGTGCGGGCAATGAAGGTGATGGCGGCGGGACTGCCGAAGGGTACCTCCTTCATGGAAGACTACACCTACCATCTTAGCCCAGACGGTCAAAAGGTGCTCGGCGCTCATATGCTGGAAATCTGCCCAAGCATTGCGGAAGGGCCGGTACGGCTGGAGGTTCATCCGCTCGGCATCGGCGGCAAGGCGGACCCGGCGCGGCTGGTCTTTGATGCCAAAACAGGGCCAGCCATCAACGCCTGCGTGGTGGAGATGGGCAACCGGCTGCGCATGATCGTTAATACAGTGGAGGCAGTAAAGACTGATGCACCGTTGCCGAAGTTGCCAGTGGCGCGGGCACTCTGGCTGCCCCATCCCAACCTGAAGACGGCAGCATCAGCCTGGATCTATGCTGGCGGTGCGCATCATACCGGCTACAGCTATGACCTTACATCCGAACATATGGCTGATTTCGCAGAGATGGCGGGAATGGAATTTCTGTTGATCGACGAGCAGACCAATGTATCTGCCTTCAAGAAGGAACTCCGCTGGAACGATCTTTACTACCACTTAGCCAAAGGCTTATAGCATCAAGTTGATGAGGTGTTGGGGAGATGAGGTGTTGGGGAGACAAGATATTGTGCGAAGGCGGAATAGACTCCATCGAACAGAAGTTGCTACTGCGTCAAGACTAGCTCTTACGACAAGCTAAAGGCGGCTGAAAACGCATGTGCCCAGATGGGCTAACACCACCTGGGCACATGCAGGCAGACATTATCCGGCCTCGAGTTGCAGACGATGTTGCTCACCAAGCCGCTCACCAACGGGGAAGGGCCATCACGCCTACTGGAGCGACTGCAAGATCCCCTTCATGTGCCCCACGCAATAAGCGATATACGCGCGACCTTCCGGGCCATCGGCGGACAGGCGCATCACATGATCATAGTCGATGGTTCCAGTATAACCCACATCATGCAACGCCTGAGCCACTTGCGTCATATTCAAGTCGCCCTCATCAGGAATCACCTCCTCATACCCTCCTGTTGAGGGAATCGTGCCGCGCACATTGCGAAAATGAACATGGAAAATCTTGCCCTGCTCGCCAAAGTGCTGGATGCCCTTGAAGATGTCTTCCCCCGACTCATAGCGAGTTCCGACACAGAAGGTCATGCCATTGTTTGCGGAAGGAACCTCGGCAAAGAGCCGGTCAAAGTCAGCGAAGCGGGTCAGCACCTGCGGAATTCCGTACAGTGAGGAAACGGGCGGGTCGTTGCCATGCATAGCAATTCGCACATCATTCTGATCCGCCACGGGCATGACCGCGCGGTAAATCTTGAGTGTCTGCTCCCAAATTTGTTCATGGGTCGGCGCGCCTTCCATCGGCGGTTGGTCGATGGCATCATCCAACTCCACGCGCAAATGCTTGTAGCCTCCCCGCCCTTCTGCCCACTTGTAATATCCCTTTGGAAAACCAGGCATCAGCGAGGCTTGAAAGCATTGAATACCCATGATCGGAAAGCCGAATTCGCCACAAAGCTCGGCGTTCACCTGCAAGTTTTCAATTTCCTGTTCCTGGCCCGGCTGGTTCAGAAAAGTTTTCAGATAGTCATGGTTGAGCGTATTGGCACGCTCTACCTTCAGCCCTGCGGCGTCCAATGTTTCGACAACCTGTTGCAGGCCAGCAGGGTTCGCACGCCCCCCGGCTTCTGCATAACCTGGGCAAATATCCAGCGTAATGTCCACAACATCCACGCCGATCTGTTTCAAAAATTTCAGATCGTCAGGTCGCTGTAGCCAATCCGGGCTAATACGAGTACCGATGTGCATCATCGAAACGCTCTCCTCCTGCTGATTTACAAAGGCTGTTTTTTTGTGGGAAGCTGTACGTGGAGTGGTGCAAATGAGCTGATGCCCTAGCCATGATGCCCTAGCCAAAGCTATTCTCTGGCTCTCTGGCAGTTGTTACCGCCTTCATTCTAACACGTATGCAAGGCAATACCGTAGTGACGATCAAAAACGCCCCACAAGCTGGCTCACGTCAACTTGTGGGGCGTTCCTTATTTCTTTGGCCGTTTCACACTTGTCACCGCAGCAAGCTTTTGGTTGCGGCGCGGCGCTGTCTCAAGGCTCTTGTCATCGGGCAGCAGCGACGGTTGTTGTGGCTGCTCTAGTTTCTTTGCGGCGGCTTTCGCTTTAGGCGCTTCACGCTTGGGTGTGGACACAGCGGTCTCAACCTTCTTATGGACTTCGCGTTTGACGCTTTCGCGCTTAGGTGATGCTATCGGCTGCTCAACTTTGGGTGCTTCACGCTGAACGCGTTCACGCTTGGGTGTTGGTGTGGTCGCCTCGGCTTTCGCTTTGGGCGCAGCGCGTTGAGCCTTTTCGCGCTTGGGTGTTGGTTCCACGACCTCGGCTTTGGCCTTTGGCACTTGGCGCTTGGTACTTTCGCGTCTCGCCTCTGCCACCGGCACACCAGCTTTCACCTTGACTACTTCACGCTCGACTTTTTCTCGCGTGGGTGCTGGCGCGGGCACATCCGCTTTTGCTTTGCTCGCCGTTTGGCTGGCGGGCTTGGCTACGCTTTTGCGCGCAGTGCGGGCCGGAGTCGCTTCCGCTTTGGCAGGCTTCTTTGGCTTATCGCCATTGTCTGCCGGCGCGGTTGCCTTACTAGGGCTAGGAGTGCCGTTGGCCGTTCCATTGGCTTCATTAACGGCAGCAGCCTTAGGAAATGGACTCTCTTTCTTAACCGTCCCAATGGCGACGGCTTCAACTTCTTCTTCAACAACCACGCGATTCTCAAGCGCAGTCTGGTACGATGACCAAACGCCACGCAGCGCCACGACAGGATTCGTATCCCCCATCTCAACGATCTGTTTGCCCTGCACACCGCGCCCCATGCTCGGAATCTCTTCCAACTCAACACTTTTAATCCCGCCTTTACGGGGCACAACAATCAGAGCTTCGGGAGGCACCGAGCCGATAAGCAGCGCAGCCGTGACTGCGCCTGTGCGCGATATGATCTTGTGGGTGACAATGCCGCCACCGTTACGACCCTGGCTGCTGTATTCACTCAGGGGGGTGCGCTTGGCATAGCCGTGTGCAGTGATGGTGAGCAGTTCGCCTTCGGGATCGACTGGCGCGGCATAGATGACACCATATCCCTTTTTGAGCCTCATGCCACCCACGCCACCGGCAGCCAGCCCCATGCTGCGGACATCTTCTTCGGCAAAGCGGATTGACTGGCCTTCATTCGAGACAAGCATCACCTCCTGCTCACCCGCGGTCGTGAAGACCCCGACTAATCTATCCCTCTCCTCCACGTTCATCACACTCAGATCAGTAGCCGCCGACGCCGCCATAAAATCAGCCAGTGTGACCCGCTTGACCATCCCCTGCTCAGTCGCCAGAAAGAGATAGCCCTCGGTATTGCCCGTACGCGGCAGTGTCAGCGCGGCGGTGATGGCATCACGGCGGCTAAAGTCGGTCAACTCGGCCAAATGCTTGTCTTCCCCGCTCTGGGGAATCTCGTGGATAGAGACGCGGCGGCAGCGCCCATCCCTGGCAAAAAGATAGAGGTAATCCCGTGTGTTGGCGGTAAGCAGCGCAACTTCGCTGCCCTTACCCACCTGGCGCAGCCCCGTAGCCGTGGCGCGTGCCGTATCCTGGCGGCGCAGGTCGCCATTGGCGCTGACTGTGACCCACACCTCCTGGTCGGGCAGCAGATCGGTGGTGGTGAGCGTGCCTTTGGTGCGGTCTACGATCTGAGTGCGGCGCGCATCGCCATACTTTTCTTTGATGGCGAGCAGATCTTCTTTGATTACACCCAGGATTTTGGCGGGGTGGGCTAAGAGGTCTTCCAGGTAGGCGATCTGCTTGAGCAGTTCCCTATGTTCCTCCTGCAGCTTGCGCCGTTCGAGCGCCGCCAGTCGGCGCAACTGCATATCGAGAATAGCCTGTGCCTGGATTTCGGTAAACTTGAAGTTACTCACCAGGTTATTGCGTGCGGTTTCGGCATTTTGGCTGCGGCGGATGGTGTCAATCACCTGGTCTAAAATATCCAGCGCACGCAATAAGCCCTCCAGAATATGGGCACGCTCGCGCGCACGCTTCAGATCATATTCAGAGCGGCGGCGAATGATCTCTTGGCGATGCTGCACAAAGAGCTGCAACATGCGCTTGAGGCTGAGGGTACGTGGCTCGCCATCGACCAGCGCCAACATCTGTAGGCCAAAGGTCTGCTGGAGCGGCGTTTGCTTGAACAAGTCCGCCAGCACAACTTTGGGTTCGACATTGCGCGTCAACTCGATGACCATGCGCATCCCGGCGCGGTCGCTTTCGTCGCGCAGATCGGTAATGCCTTCGAGCTTGCCGTCACGGACGAGGCTGGCAATGCGCTCAATCAGCGCGACCTTGTTGGTCTGATAGGGTAATTCGGTGACGACAATCCGGCTGCGCCCGCGACTCATCTCCTCGAAGTGCGCCTTTGCCTGCATCACCAGGCGCGAGCGACCCACCGAATAGCTCTGGGCAATGACATCGACATTGTCGTCCCCCTTCTCATCGCGATAGCGATAGAGGATGCCACCTGTGGGGAAGTCCGGCCCTTTGACGAACTGCATAAGCTGTTCGACTGTGATCGATTCAACTTCGTCATAATGGTCAATGAGATAGGCCAGCGCATCGACCACCTCCCCCAAATTGTGGGGTGGCACATTGGTCGCCATGCCCACAGCGATACCGCTGGAGCCATTGATCAGGAGATTCGGCAGCGCGGAGGGGAGAATATCCGGCTCGCGCAATGAGTTATCAAAGTTGTCGTGCCAATCGACCGTGTCTTTGTCCAGATCCGCCAAGACAAGTTGGCTAATCTCGGAGAGGCGTGCTTCGGTATAGCGCATGGCCGCGGCGTTGTCGCCATCGACACTGCCAAAGTTGCCTTGCCCATCGACAAGGGGATAGCGCAGGCTAAACTCCTGTGCCATGCGCACCATCGCATCATAGACCGCAGTGTCACCGTGGGGATGGTATTTGCCCAACACTTCGCCAACAATACGGGCGCTTTTCTTGTGGGGCTTGGTGTGATCCAGCCCCAGATCATGGTACATCGCATAGAGAATACGCCGGTGTACCGGCTTAAGGCCATCGCGCACGTCGGGCAACGCGCGCGCCACAATCACGCT
Organism: Caldilineaceae bacterium; assembly: GCA_020846635.1. Taxonomy (GTDB): domain Bacteria; phylum Chloroflexota; class Anaerolineae; order Caldilineales; family Caldilineaceae; genus QEUY01. Next base: position 220,116 of record JADLDO010000023.1, on the reverse strand, counting down.
CATGGCGTAATCGAGATAAGCCCCTTGCATCTCATGCACAATATCCGACCCACGGATCAGGCCGATGGCGTTATTGCTATGCACCACACCATTGCCATTGGTCAATTCCATCATCACAATCCCTTATAAACGCTAGATTCAAAACCCAAATAATTAGCATGAGAGCCTTGCCTCTGCCCTCACCTATGTTGCGGCAGCCGGGTTGAAAGCCGGTAAGCCTTCTGCCAGTGCAGCCGCTAACAAGCGATGATCAGAAGCTAAAAAGACTAGTTCTGGCTCGTTTAGCTTAGTTAACTGCTCATTCGCTATGAGTGCTGTTGCTAGGTGTACAGCATCCAGGATACGCAAAGGTTGGCGCTCGAGAATGGAACAAGATCGCTCGATGACGTACTGGGTGCAAGGTACTACGCTATAGACAGACCTGCATAGAAACACAAACTGATCTAGCAAGCCTTGATACTCACTGGCATTGATGTGGCCTTCACGCAGACGGCGATTCAGTGCGCTACATACTTCCACAATACTGATTTGTGTTGTTACGAATGCCATGTTTTGTTCATGTGCAAGTTCACGGAACCACAGCGAACCGGCCTCATTTATGTGACGTTTAATCAGCACACTGCTGTCACAATAGTAAACGGTCATCCTGCTCTTCGCGCTCTTGAATAATCAACTCGGAGAGCGAACCCGCTTGTGCTAATTTTTCAGCAAGTTCACTCTCACGCTCTGGCGTTAGTGGCGGCTGCGCCGGTTGGTCTTGCGAACGTGGCTCCACCAAACCCGCTGACAAGAAAATAGCATATATCCTCTCACGCTCGCTATGCGCTTCCGCTTGCATGTCCACAGGAGCCACAGAGACATTTACCTCAGTGTCATTGGCTAACTTAAGCGGTTTGCGTAAATGCACCACACCATCACGATACACACCGCGTATATACGTTGTCATTGTTGTTCCTCGCTTTCCACCAAACCAACCACATCCATCGCACCTAGCTCGCGCATCACATACGCCAGTGCCGCGCGCTCCACCTCTGCCGGATAGGCAAAGTCGTGACGAGTGGCGAGTTGGCGACCCTGCGCTTGCATGATACGTGCCAGCGCCAGATGTGCTTGCACCAAGCTGCTGAGGCTCAAGCCGTCAAAGGCGAGCGCTTGCTCAATCTCGGCGCGCAACCCTTCCGGCAGAAAAGGATTCAGCCGCTTGACACCACTGTCGCGCGGGATGCCATAGCCGCTAATCAGCACATCGGTGAGGATGTTGGACTCCACCGTCAGCCCCATCAACGACACAATCCGCTCATCACGCCCGATGACAGCAGGCGTCAGAGCAATGCAGCGCCAGAACTCGCGTATTTGCTGGGCAAGCCGCTTCTTCAGTGCTGCGGCATCCGGTTCCGCCACAGATGCGCCAAATTGCAGCGCGTTCTCGCGGTCCAATAATACCTGCACCCGGCTCTCGTCCAATTGCGGCATGCCATCACTATGCAGCCACAGATCAAGGCGCAGACCGTCCACTGTCAGGCAATTCGCCATACGGTCATTAAACATCCAGGTAAAAAGCACCAGCGGGCGCAATTCGTTGAGCCACGTCTCTGTTCCCTGCCGGAACCCTTCCAGATCCACAGCATCCAGCCACAGATTAAGGTCGATGTCAGAGTAGCGGTCAGCATTGCCGCGGCCAAAGCTCCCTGTCAGCCAAGCGGCCTTGATCGTCGGGGCTGCCTCCAGCGCGGCTTGTAGTTTGTGCAGGTATTCAGTTTGCAGCTCCATTATGTACCCTTGCCGGTAGTCCAACATGATCACTGGTAGTAACCCTCCCGGAGGCTCTGAAGCCTCCGGGAGAGTGGTTTATACTAAGCCGCCTCGACCTTTTCCACGAGCTCCAGCCCGCGCAGTTCGATCAGTTGGTCGCGCAAGGCCGCGGCTTTCTCGAATTCCAGCGCTTTGGCCGCGTCCTTCATCTCTTTTTCGATCTGCTTGATCAGCCGCGCCAGATCTTCCCGCGTCAAGCTCGATGGGTCCACGGAGGTCGGCGTCTGCTCGTTCTCGGTGCGGTAGCTCTCCTTCGATTCTGCCAGAATCTTGACACGCTCGGTCAAGTCGCGAATGCTCTTGACAATGCTCTGCGGCTCGATGTTGTTCTCCAGATTGTAACGCGTCTGGATCTCGCGGCGGCGATTAGTCTCGTCAATCGCCACGCGCATGGAGTCGGTCACGCGATCCGCGTAGAGGATCGCCTTGCCCTCAATATGACGTGCCGCGCGCCCAATTGTCTGGATCAGCGCGTTGCCGCTACGCAGGAAGCCTTCCTTGTCGGCATCCAACACCGCCACCAACGACACTTCGGGCAAGTCTAGCCCTTCACGTAGGAGGTTGATACCGACCACCACGTCATAGACCCCCAGACGCAGATCGCGCAGGATTTCCACCCGCTCAATGGTGTGGATGTCGCTGTGCAGGTATTGAACCTTGATGTTGAGTTCGGCCAGATATTCGGTCAAATCTTCAGCCATACGCTTGGTCAACGTTGTCACCAACGCGCGCTGGCCCTGGCTGGTGCGCATCCGTATTTCTTTGAGCAGATCGTCGATCTGTCCTTTGGTCGGACGCACCTCCACCACTGGGTCGATAAGCCCTGTGGGACGGATGACCTGCTCCACAACCTGTTCGCCATGTTCCATCTCGTAGGGGCCAGGCGTGGCGCTCACATAGACCGCTTGGTTGACATGATCCTCGAACTCTTCAAAGGTCAACGGGCGATTATCCAGCGCGCTGGGCAGCCGGAAGCCATAGGAGACCAGCACCTCCTTGCGTGCGCGGTCGCCATTATACATGCCCCGAATCTGCGGCAGCGTCATGTGACTCTCATCGACAAAGAGAAGCCAGTCCGCCGGAAAATAGTCGAGCAGCGTCCAGGGGATGCTGCCGGGAGGGCGTTGCGAAAGCGGGCGGCTGTAATTCTCAATCCCGCTGCAAAAACCGACCTCGCGCAACATCTCCATATCATAGCTGGTGCGCTGCTTGAGCCGCTGCGCCTCCAGCAATTTGCCCTGCGAAGTGAAGTAGGCCACCTGTTCCTCTGCCTCGGCCTCAATCTCCTTAATCGCCTCGGCTAACTTCTCTTGGGGGGTCACAAAGTGCTTGGCCGGGAAGATTTCCACCTGCTGATGCTCGGCAATGACCTCCCCTGTCAGCACGTCGATCTCGCTGATGCGCTCGATCTCGTCGCCCCAGAGGCTAAAGCGATAGGCAAACTCGCGGTCGGCGGGCTGCACCTCCAACACATCACCGCGCACGCGGAAGCGTCCACGTTCGAGAATGTTGTCATTGCGGTCATAGTAAATTTCGATCAGGTGGCGCAGGATCTGGTTGCGCCGGATCATGTCGCCCACCTTGAGCCGCAGCGCCGCTCGGCCATAGTCTTCGGGGCTGCCTAGACCATAGATGCACGAGACGGATGCGACAATAATTGTATCGCGACGGCTAAAGAGCGATGAGGTAGCAGCCAACCGCAGCCGGTCAATCTCCTCGTTGATCTGCGAATCTTTTTCAATAAATGTATCTGTGCGCGGAATATAGGCTTCCGGCTGATAGTAATCGTAATAGCTAACAAAATACTCGACGGCATTATTCGGGAAGAACTCGCGCATCTCGCTGTAAAGCTGTGCGGCCAATGTCTTGTTGTGGGCGATGATCAAGGTGGGCTTTTGCACCTCTTCAATCACCTTCGCCATCGTATACGTTTTGCCCGACCCGGTGACACCCAACAAGACCTGATGGTGCATCTTCTCGCGCACCCCATGCGCCAACTTGGCAATCGCCTGTGGCTGATCCCCTGTCGGCCTATATTCACTCTCGACCTTAAATGGCGGCATACTCTCCCTTACCCTTCCGAACACCCACCCTATCCGCTCGGAACTCTACACAGTACATGGGATTACACTACCCCATGACGTTGTATTCAATCTGTCGATACTCTCGGCGCTCCACACCCATAGAACGTAAGTTCTCATCTGCCTAGTATAGCCTTTTTTGGCGCTTTTGTCCAGACCAAGAGGCCATTTTCGTGGATGGATTTTGGGGTGAGACAGCTGCGAATTCACTTGGCGCGAACACCCTCCCGGAAGCTCGAAGCTTCCGGGAGGGTTAATGTCACGATACTTTGTAAGGCCGGACGAAAGACTTTCCCACGCAGAAATCAACCTACGCTTCAGCTTGCAGCCGGTGCGCATGTATCGCCAATCCGCCCGTAACCGAGCCGAACAAATCGGAGACAACGATCTGTGCCGCTGGCATCTCAGCCTTCAACAGCGCCTGGAAAGCAGGAATCGACGATGAGCCGCCTGTAGCAACTACCACATCAATTTGCTCGGCTTCCAGACCGGAAGCGGCGATGACTTCCCTGATGCCTGCGCGAACCAGGGATTTTTCTTGCGAAATCAATGTGTTGAATTCAGCTCTCGACACTTCAATACGGAGATCAATTTCTTCCATCTTCATCTGAACTGCGGCTTGCATCCGCTGTGAGAGATCACATTTCGCACGCTCTATCTCCTGGAACAGGGCAAACCCATAGTTCTTGGTCGCCAATGTCTCCAGCGCCTCAAAAGCGTGTCGATTGCTGCTGTACATGACACCGCGCTGAATGACCGGAAGATATTGGGGCCTTGTCAGCACCGGTATCGTTTGCCACTGGTCAAGGAACTCCGCCATAGGTTCGGGAAAAGCGACGGGTCGCCCATCAAAGTTCATATCGATAGGGGAGGTTGTCCCGAAATAAGGGGCTACCTTGCCGCGCATGATGGCGGTATCCAAGTCGTCCCCCCCGACCAAGACGCCTTTAGAAGCCAGAATATGCTGTTGGCCTGTGGCGGCGATCTGCAATATCGTTAAATCGAGCGTCCCTCCTCCAAAATCAAAGACCAAGAGGGTTTTGTCGTTGCCGGCGCGCTCTGCATAAAAGGTGGCGGCGGCGACAGGCTCCGTCACAAATGCAACACCGGTAAAGCCGGCGAGTTTGGCTGCCTGGCGAATTTTTTCCTCTGCAATACAATCAACTTCGTCATCCTGTGAGAAGGTAACGGGTCGCCCAATCACTGCCTGGTGAATCGGTTGCTTTAGGTGCAATTCAGCCTTTTGTTTTACATGCTCTAGAATCAGCGTGATCAATTCCTCGACCGTATAGTACTTGTTAAAAATCTGCGTGCCCTGGTATGACGCATCTCTCAGGGCTGTTTTGATGGATTGCAGCAGCCGCCCACGGATGCCGACATCTTCATGGACGACAACATCATAGATGATGGTGATCGGTCCATCCGGGTCCAACGGGCCGCGATATTGCTGCGCCACCGTATTCTCAATCGTACCCACAAACTTGTCTTCAAGCACGACGGGACGCCCGGTATCCTCGCGCAGAAAGGTTTGCACAGCATCCACACCCAAGCGGACACGTTGTTTGCTGTCGATATAGATCATCGAACGCAAATTGTGCGCGCTGCGATTCTGCGGGTCAAGCGGGATGTATTCCACCCTGTGACCGTCATAAACCGCAGCCGACGTATTAGTAGTACCAAAGTCAATACCGAGCCACATAAGCTATGTACCTCCTCTGTAGGTTCGTCCTGCAAGCTAAAAGCATCCAAACGACGACGGCAGATGCTGCCGCCACGAGCCATACGAAGAAGATAGTAGCGGCTTTTTGGGCAAAAAAAACCGCCCATTGACCGATGTATTTTCTTGGAGAATGTGATAAGATGGGGTTAAGAGAGGAAAACGCCCGGTGGAAATTTCCACCGGGCGTCTGTATGCTATGGGGATTCTATGAGTAGGGCCGCGCCCTACCAGAGAGGATTAGTAGCGGTTGCCGCCACCGCGGCGATCTCCACCGCCGCCGCGCCGGTCGCCGCCACCACCACGACGGTCGCCACCGCGATCCCCGCCACGGCGATCTCCACCGCCGCCGCGCCGGTCGCCGCCACCGCTAGAGCCGCGGTCGCGTGAGCGGGCATCTTCCACGCTCCAGCCTTCCAAGACGGCTTGACGGCTGAGGCGCACCTTGCCACCCTCCACGTCGATGACCATCGCCGTCAGTTCGTCGCCCAGCTTGGCAATGTCTTCCACCTTGTCCACGCGGTAATCAGCCAACTGGCTAATGTGGACCATGCCGTCGATACCGGGCAGGATGTTGACGAAGGCCCCATAGGGTTCCACGCGTACCACGGTTCCTGTGTAGATCTTGCCGACCTCCACATCTTCCATCATGCGTGTCACCTCGTCCAACGCCTGTTCGGCCCCCACGCCATCGCCGGAGATAAAGACGGTACCATCTTCCTCGACATCGATCTTGACGCCATAGCCCTCTTGCAGCCCGCGGATGGTCTTGCCACCGGGGCCGATGAGCTTGCCGATCTTCTCCGGGTCGATGTGCAGCGTAAGGATGCGCGGCGCATAGGGGCTGAGGTAGGCGCGCGGTTCCGGCAGCGCTTCCACCATCTTGCTCAGAATATGGATGCGACCCACACGCGCTTGCTCCATCGCCTCGCTCAAAATCTTGAAGTCCAGGCCCTTGATCTTCAAGTCCATCTGCAAAGCGGTAATGCCATGCTCGGTACCTGCGACCTTGAAGTCCATGTCACCCAGAGCATCTTCCAACCCCTGGATGTCGCTCAACACCTTGTATTCGCCGGTTTCCATATCCTGGATCAAGCCCATCGCAATCCCCGCTACAGGGGCCGTGATGGGCACACCGGCATCCATCAACGCTAGCGTGCTGCCACAGACCGAGGCCATGCTGGTGGAGCCATTGCTGCTCACCACTTCGCTGACCAGGCGCAAGGTATAGGGGAAGTCTGCCGGAACAACCGGGACCAGTGCCCGCTCTGCCAGCGCGCCGTGACCGATCTCGCGGCGCTTGGGGCCGCGCAGCGGATAGGCTTCGCCTGTGCTGTAGGGCGGAAAGTTGTAATGATGGATATAACGCTTTTCCTTTTCAGGCATCAGCGTATCCAGCTTTTGTGCATCGCCAGGTGTGCCGAGTGTGGCGATGGTCAAGACGTGCGTTTCGCCGCGTTGGAAGAGACCAGAGCCATGCACACGCGGGATACGCCCCACCTGAATCCGGATCGGGCGAATCGTGGTGGTATCGCGGCCATCCGGACGCAGCCCCTCTTTGAGGATACGGCGGCGCGTCGCCTCCTTGATCACCCCTTCCATCGCCTCGGAGATATCCATCGTGGCGGCTTCGTCGAGTGATACATAGTCGGTGAGTGATTCCTCAACCTCCAAGCGAACTTCGGTGATACTGTCCTTCAGGGTGTGCTTATCCAAACCAGCCGCCAGCAGATCTTCGATCTTGCGCTGGGCAATCTCGTCAACCTTCGACTGGAAGTCGGCTCCAGGCTTGTAGTATTTCACTTCGCCCTTCGGTTTGCCCACTGCTGCCCGCATCTCCTCGATCACGCGGATCGCTGCCTGGTTGGACTCATGCGCCAGCTTGAGCGCTTCCAGCATCATATCTTCGGGGAATTCGCGCGCACCCGCTTCGACCATGAGGATATTGTCGTTGGTCCCTGCGGCTACGAGTTCCAGACTGCTGTTCTGCATCTGCGAGTTGGTGGGGTTGACCACGAATTCGCCATCGACAAAGCCAATCATCGTACCGGCAATCGGCCCGGCCCAGGGCACGTCGCTGATGTGCAATGCTGCCGAACCGGCGATGATCGCCATGGGGTCGAGCAGATTCTCGTCATCGACGCTCAACGCCGAGACGATCACCTGGACTTCATTACGCATCCCCTTGGGAAAGAGTGGGCGCAAGGGACGGTCGATCAAACGAGCCATGAGAATGGCTTGCTCGCTGGGCCGCCCTTCGCGGCGGAAGAAGCTGCCGGGGATGCGTCCCGCAGCATAGAGCTTTTCCTCGAATTCCACCGTCAGCGGGAAGAAGTTGATCCCCTGACGAACATCTTTGCTCATGGTGGCGGTTGCCAAGAGAACCGAATCACCATAACGCACTGTGACAGCGCCGCCGGCCTGGTGGCCCAAGACACCCGTCTCAATGGTCATTACGCGTCCACCAACCTCGGTGGTAAATACCTGTGCGCCATCAAACATGCGCGTTTCCATAACGTCTCCTTAATCTTCGAACTATCCCCACGCCCAGCCGTCGCCACGCGCCCAGGGGGCGTGGTGAAGCGTGTCATAGACGCGGGTAAAACGGATGATGCAAACAGCCTTTTCAAGATAGGGACGTTGAGCGGAGGTGCGGATCGAGGTGCGGAACTGGAGACCGAGGCGAAAAGGTGTAACCAGGCGCTCTCTCCTGCATCGCAGTTGTCTGGGTAAGACAAACTGCATCGAGACAGAGAGAAGCGTAGACCAGGCTAAAAAGTGTTCGCCGCGCTCTCCAATGCCGGACCCCGACAAAGGGCATTCCTGCGGTCAACGTACAGCAACTTGAAGCGGGCTGCATTGCGCGAATTAACAGAACAACAACGGAACAACTCAACGACTAAGCCAAGAGCTTATCACACGGACGGGACGATAGACGTAGTTTATCTTGCATAGTGTAGCTTGCATAGTATATCTTGCATATCGAGCCTTATAACAAGCAAAAGGGGCGAGCATCCCTAACCTGTGACGCTTCGCCCCTTGCTTTTCGTCCGTTACTTGCGTAAACCCAACCGTTGAATCAACTGTTGGTAACGGCGAGAGTCCGTTTTCTTGAGATACGCCAAATGGCGACGACGCTGACCAACCAGCTTCAACAACCCACGCCGCGAACTCTCGTCGTGCTTGTGGGTGTTCAGATGCTCAATCAGTGAATCGATACGCGTAGTCAATAAGGCTACCTGCACCTCTGGAGAACCAGTATCGCTGTCTGTAAGCCGATATTCACCGATAAGCTGCGTTTTTTGCACCTTACTAATGCTCATGTGCTTCTCCTCATGAGAATAGCAATAACAGGGAGATCGCCCTAAGGCCATACCCCTGTAGTCACCACAGTGCAACCCACTGTGAGGTCCACCTACAGCCAAATCACCGCTGTGCCCGGCGCATGATCCAGCACAATAGTTCGTGTTACGTTATCACATTTTTGACAGTTTGTCTAATTTTTGTTTGACAAATTGGGTTGAATTTTGGTATTGGGCTCTTTTTTCTCTGCTAAATGCTCATCAAATTCCTTGCTCTTGCCCCTGCAATCTGCTACGCTAGGTGCAATGGATATGTTGCGCGGCGTGGTCGAACGCCTGACCTATCATAATGAGGAGACGGGCTATACCGTTGCCAGATTGGCCCCGGAACAGAGCGCGCGCCTGGGCAGCGAAGGACGCGAGCTGACGGTCGTCGGCAATATGATGGGGGTCAACGTCGGCGAGTCTGTCGAGTTGAGCGGGCGCTGGATTGTCCACGCGGAGTATGGTCGCCAGTTTCAGGTCGAGCAGATGCGTACGGTGCTGCCGGCGACGGTCGCAGGCATCGAGAAGTATCTGGGCAGCGGGCTGATCAAAGGCGTGGGGCCGGAGATGGCAAAGCGCATTGTGCGCCATTTCGGCGCCGAGACGCTGGAGGTGATTGAGCAACACCCAGAGCGCCTGACCGAGGTTCCCGGAATCGGGACCAAGCGCCGCCAGCAGATCATCAGCGCATGGACCGAGCAGCAGGCGATCAAAGAGGTCATGCTCTTTTTGCAGAGCCACGGTGTGAGTACATCGCTCGCCACCAAAATCTACAAATACTATGGTGACGAAGCGATCGGCATTGTGCGCTCCGACCCCTACCGGCTGGCGCGCGAGATCTATGGCATCGGCTTTCTCACTGCTGACAAGATCGCCCGCGCATTGGGCATCCCGCCCGACTCACCCGCACGCGTCGCCGCCGGTCTGCTCTATGCGCTCAACCAGGCGAGCGATGAAGGGCACGTTTACCTGCCCACCAGCGAGTTGGTAGAGAGCGCAACCGAGCTATTGAATGTGACGCCGGAGCAGGCCGGAACGGGGATTGTGCAGCTTTGGAGCAGCAACGAGGTCAAAGTGGCCCCGGAAGCAGGCGGAACGGCGCTCTCTCCTGCACCCGCTGATATCATTCCAAAATTGGTGGTCGAAGCGGGGCAGCTTCTTGCCGCCAACACCGTTGACCAAGCGCGCGAACTGCTTCAGGGCGAGCAAGCGATCTATCTCACCCCCTTCTATTTTAGCGAGGTCGGCGTCGCCAGGGGCTTCCAACGGCTCTTGAGCGAGGGAAGCAGCCGCCTGACCCGCTTTGCCCATGTTCAAGATTGGGCAAGACGGTTGGCGGATGCTGAAGCGGAGGCTGGGATCTCATTGGCCCCGCACCAACGCGCGGCTGTGCAGACCGCGCTCACCCACCGGCTCACGGTGCTAACCGGTGGCCCCGGCACAGGCAAGACCACTACCGTTCGTACAATTCTCCAGCTTTGCCGCCAGGCCGGTCACCAAGTGCTGTTGGCCGCGCCCACGGGGCGCGCCGCCAAGCGCCTCGCCGAAACAACGGGGCAAGAGGCCAAGACATTGCACCGTTTGCTGGAGTTTCAGCCCAGCGAAGGCATGGCCTTCAAGCGCAACGACGAATTTCCCCTGGAAGGCGATCTGCTGATCGTGGACGAGTCCTCCATGCTCGATTTGGTGCTGACCAACCATTTGCTCAAGGCGATCCCGCCAGGAATGCACCTGCTTATGGTAGGCGACGTGGATCAGCTTCCCAGCGTGGGCGCGGGCAATGTGCTCAAAGATCTCATCGCGGCCATTGATGAACTCTATGAGATCATCGGCCATCCTCTCAGCATGCAAGCCGCGGTGGTGCGCCTGCAAACCATCTTTCGCCAGGCTGCCGACAGCTTTATCATCACCAATGCCCACCGTGTGAACCACGGCGAAATGCCGGTGACGACCAATGAGCCGCCCACCGATTTTTACCTCTTTAAGACCGAGGAGCCGGAACGCGCGGCGCAGCTTGTCGTAGAGTTGGTCAAGGAGCGCATCCCGCGCCGCTTTGGCATTCCTTCGACGGATATACAAGTCCTCAGCCCCATGCACCGCGGCGTGATCGGCGTGGGCATGTTGAACGAAACGCTCCAGGCTGCGCTCAACCCGCCGGGTCCCAATGCGCCCCAACGCCAACTGGGCAACCGTGTCTATCGGGCGGGCGACCGCGTGATGCAGATACGCAATAACTATGATAAAGAGGTCTACAACGGGGACATGGGCATTATCACCGGGGTAGACTTGGAATTGCAGAAATTGACCGTTATGATGGACGGCAGAGCGGTCTTCTATGACTTTTTAGAACTGGACGAACTGGTTCACGCCTTTGCCATCAGCGTCCACAAAAGTCAAGGCTCAGAGTTTCCGGCAGTGGTCATCCCCGTGTTGACCAGCCATTACATGATGCTCCAGCGCAATCTGCTCTATACTGCCATCACGCGGGCGCGGCGGCTGGTGGTGTTGGTGGGCCAGCCGCGAGCAATTTCGATGGCGGTACACAATGACCGGGTGGCAGCGCGTTTTACGGGTTTGCGGAGCCGATTGCTCCAAGAAACCGTTTAATCTTTACCAGTAACCATCTGATGAGAACGACCCGATAAGATCAATCTACTATCAATGCAATAAGGTCAATAAGGGGATAAAACAGCTATGACAACGTCCAATCTGCCGCTGGCGGTACAACTTTATAGCTTGCGTATGTTGCCTGATCCGTTTGACAAGGTGTTGGCAGAGGTGGCAGCCGCGGGCTATCGCGGCGTGGAGACCATTGGCAATCATGGGCTCAGCGCCAGCGAGATGCAAGAATTGCTCGACAAACATCAGCTTCAGGCGATCTCCACCCACGTTGGGCTGCCGGTGCTGGAGAAAGAGATGGAGAGCGTCATTGCCTTCAATCAGGCAATCGGCAATCAGGTCATCACCATCCCCTACCTTGCCGAAGAACTGCGCCCCAGCGATGAGGCAGGCTGGGCAGCGTTGGGCGAACGCTTTGGTAAATTGGGCAAACAATTGGCCGATGTGGGGATGCGGCTGCTCTACCACAACCATGCCTTCGAGATGGTGGAAACAAACGGCAAGTTGATGATTGAGTGGATGCTCGACAGCACCGACCCTGCCTATCTCCAGTGGGAGCCGGATTTGGCCTGGGTGGTGCGCGGTGAGGCCGACCCTGTGGCCTTGCTCCAGAAATATGCCGGACGCTGCCCGCGCGTCCATGTCAAAGACCTTGCCCCAGCCGGAACCAACGAGGAGGAAAAGGGCTTTGCCGATGTGGGCTATGGCACGCTGGATTGGGCCACGCTCCTGCCCGCGGCGCGTGCAGCGGGAGCCGAATGGTATATTGTCGAACATGACTTGCCCCAAGATCCCCTGCGTACCATCCGCCGCAGTTTCGACTATTTGAAGGGGAAGATGACCTGGTAGGCGTCAAGTAAGAATTGACATCGAGTACCAGGTAGGGAGGATCAAGAGAATGGCGCGTACAGCCATGTTTGCAGGTCTCGTGTTCGATGAAGCAGGCGATCCGGCAGAAATCGCCTTTGTCGGCGAAAATGCGTGCTATGTGGTAGATGATGATGACTTTCTCCGCCATATCGACGCGGCGCAGGTGGATCGCGCTGTGCTGCGCTTCTTGCGCGAACAGGTCGAGGATAACCGTGAAATTGCGGTGCAATCCATGTTGGAGATGATGGGCCAGGATGATGTCTTTACAAAGGCAGCAGTAGAATCATCCATCAACAATATGGAGGATGCCGTAGGCCAGCCCATTCCCGAAGACGCCCGCCAATGGCTGGGGATGCTGGGCTTCAAGATCATTATCGACGTTCACGGCAACGTCGTTGATGTGCAAATGCCCGCCGGGGGCATTGTGGGCGACGAGGACGAGTAGCCGACTATATTGCAAAGCACCCTCCCGGAAGCTTCAGAGCCTCCGGGAGGGTTATATTCCACGTTTTATACTTCTAGCCGCGTTAACGCCAGCGCCACATTGGCGGCCCAGGGCAGCACCTTGAACTCGCCCGCGGCCAACGCCGCCCCCAATTCGGCGCGCGTCAACAACAACAGTTCTTGCTCTTCCAGATCATCCGCGTCAATGGGCTGTATGTAACGTGCCGCGCGTGCCAGATAGAGATGGGCATAACCATTGCCACGGTTGCCATCGACCACATAGCGCCCCAGGAAAGTCCATTCGTCCGCCGCGTAGCCTGTCTCCTCGAGCAACTCGCGTTGCACAGCAGCCAACGGCTCCTCATCCGGCTCCAGATAACCACCGGGAATCGCCAACGAGATCCCTTCCACGGCATACTTGCCCTGGCGAAAACAGAGAAAACGCCCCTCCTCTGTCTCTGCAACGACATTGACAAAGCTGGGCGTATCGATCCAGGGCCACTCCTCAATGACGCGGCCATCGGGTAACTCTACGGTGTGATATTCGACGGACAGGAAACGCCCATCATCCGCTTGCAGCACACGGCGGCGCGCCAGCGTTTGCCAGGGTTGCATTGATTTGCCCCGATCTTCTTTGGCGTTGGCGGACTTAGTGAATTTGAATCTCTGCCACCCACTTCACCTGGCGCAGCGCATCCTCGGTTTCGTGGGGAACAATCAGCCGCACCAACCCTTGTGCGCGCGTCAGCGGCTCGCCGTCACAACTGGTGGCAAGCAGAATGGGGCGCGCAGCGGATCGCTCCACCTCATCGCGCTGGACACGGGTTCCAAAGCCATCGGCACTGACCAGATCGGCATAGGCCCATGCCGTGACTGCGTAGGCATTGAGCAGATCGCGCAAGGTGACGCCATCAAAGCGAAAAGGCCCCGATGTGCCATGCCCAGTGCTGATGATTGTGCAGTCAGGGACGCTTTGTTGAGGCAACCGCGCGAGATCTGCCACCGTAATGGTGGTGGATGTGCCATCAGACCGCGTCAAAGTAAAGGTCGGGTCGGGATTGGAAGGCGCTGGATTGGGTTCGTGGGGTTGGGGATGCAGCCACGCCGGCTCCCCTCCAGAGGTGGGAGGCGGCGCGCTCATCAGCCTTGCCCGAGGCTAAAGCGCAATGGATAGCCAACAAAACGGGCACGACCGCGGGCCACCTTAACCAGCTTTACAGCTTCGGCATGGGGGCGTACCACCACCACAGCCACACCTTTGGTATGAGCAGTCCAGGCAATATGATCAGCCATCTCCTCCGACAACATAAAGAGATCGCTCAACATATTCATGACATAATCGTAAGGGGTCACTTCATCATTATAGACGAGAATGGTTGCCATCCCCTCAGTGCTGTAGACTCCAATGGTCCCCTTGCTTGCTTCTTCAACGTTTGTCTCGGGGACAGGCTGCATTGCACTTTCAGACATCTTTTCTTAATCCTTGTTTTTAAGTTGTACGCGAACATTCACAAGACGAATCATCATTCTCATGCTGAACATTCACTTTTGTAATCTAGCTTCTATTCTAGCAGTCATGTCACGATCCTTGCAATTTGCTCATCGGCTATATGCCACCTGATCTGTCCCCCGGGCAACCGACCGTACGGTCGCTCTTAGAGGCTTATAATGGAGCTATGCGGTGATGCAGATAGGGAAGATTATGCAATGTGGTGGGGTGACAGGGAGCCCACCCTTACCGGCAGAGCCTTAACAGAATTTCAACAGGGGTCTGGGATATAACTTTGATGTAGCTTTTCAACCAACATTGTATGGGAAACACTCAACCACTAGCCGTTAAGACCTTACAATCTAGCAAGCTACTATTTACAACTCGTTAATAAGATGTCAATATAGCCGTTAATGTAAGCATTCTGACAGGGGTTTCGACCCGAAAATCTATAGACATGACAGAAAGTTTATGCTATTGTATTTTTTGACAGCGAGCAACTATAGCATTACCCCCTCGTTGCTAAGGCCGCTTTATCGTCGTGGACGAGGAGGCCCTGCTGTTCACTCTCCCCTTACGACGCAAGCAATTTGCAGACTAAGGAGTCCTCTGAAGTGTATGCACCTGTTCTGTAGTTGCATCTGACACCAGAACACGACGTCAGGGCAAGCGAAAACTTGTCGCAGACTCACCGCACTCTTGTTGCACTTTCATTGCTGCTTTGTCGTACCAACGTCGCACTTTTCTTTGTAGCTTGTCAGAGAGTTTGTCGTGCCTTGGTTACATCTTCTTCGTGGATCTGTCGAACCTTTGACGGAGCCACGGAGTGACTGCGATGCTCCCGATGCAGCCCAGTATTTTCCTCAAACAGTTGTTGGTTTTTGTCGCTGTACCAATAGAAGTTTGCTCATGAGGCACAACGCCGTATCCCCTGAGCGGCGGAGTCTTTGATCAGTTGGTAAGGAGGCGGGACCCGACTCGCTCAATCATCAAGGTAAAATAGCAGCAAAAAGGACAGCCGCATCTAAGATCGTGGCTGCCCTTATGCAAGATAACGTATCTGGCCGTTACTCACCAGTCAAGTGTTACAACGGCAGATAGCTGGAGCATTACCCTTTGTGTCTAGCATTGGGTGAACCGTTATCCGTGTTTCTATTTTACCTTCTTTCGTCCCAGAGGCAAATCGTGGACATTGCCCCCACGATGCGCGGATGTTGCCAACGAGAGGAGGTCGCTATGCAATTGCCAGGTGCTTTACGAACGATCCTGTTCGGGGCGGGGGCTCTGCAGCCGGACTCGGAAAAAGCTGCGAGTGGTGGATACAGCTTTTCCGAACGGTTGGCATTTCTCATGTTGATCGATGGCCTCTTGGTGTCCCTGGTGGTATGGGGCACAGTCAAGTTTGTGCCATTGGTTTACCAGGATCACTTGAGAAGCAGCGTAACACGCTCCTATTGGGTCTGGTTTACGCTTTTAATTGGCGGCTGGTGGCTTTTTGCCGGTCTGCTTGATTTATATGACGTATCGACATTACACCGCCGCATATCGACAGCGGCGCGCGTGATTTTGACGGTGCTAGCCGATGTGACCGTGTTCTTCGTCGTCACGCTTCTGGTTCCTCTCTCTCTCTCTCTCGACGCGCTTTTGTACTTCTTAGGCACTGCCACCCCCCTACTCATTCTGTGGCGCTGGGCATACATTCCGTTTTCCACCTTGCCAATCTTTAGCCATCGCACGCTGATCGTCGGTCAAGGCGAACGGGCAAGGCGTGCGTCCGAGTTGGTCAGTCAGCACTCATACCTAAATTGCCGAGTCTTAGGCTATATCAGTGACACACCGGATCTGTCGGAGCCATCACAGGATGGCCTGCCTGTCTGGAACGATCCAGTGGGACTGCCCCAATGGGTGCGTGACCTCCAGATACACGAAATTGTGATTGCGACTGAAAGAAACCTAGATCGGCAACTGTATCTGTCGCTCATTGAGTGCAAAGCAAACGGCACTCAGGTGATATGGCTGCCGGACTTGTACGAGCGCTTTGGGCATAACATACCCATTGACCAGGTCGATCCCCATTGGGTACTGAACGCAGTGCAGTCTGGCCCAGACATCTTCCAGCGCACCGCCAAGCGATTGCTTGATCTCACGATTGCTGCCTTCACCTTGCCTGTACTGCTGGTATTTATGCCGTTGGTCGCCCTAGCAGTGAAGCTTGACTCGACTGGCCCTATATTTTACAAGCAGACCCGCTGTGGGCGAGCCGGTAAGCCCTTCAAGATCTATAAGTTTCGCACCATGTACGTCGATGCGGAAAGAGATGGCAAGGCGCGCTGGGCAACCAAAAATGATCCGCGCATTACTCGTGTAGGCCGCATCTTGCGCAAAACACGCATGGATGAACTCCCTCAGGTGCTCAATATCCTGCGTGGCGAAATGAGCTTTGTGGGGCCACGCCCCGAACGGCCTGAGTTTGTTGAGGAACTGAAGACGAGCATACCGTTCTACCACAGCCGGCTCGCGGTCAAGCCAGGCTTAACAGGATGGGCGCAGGTTCAATTCGAGTACACAAGCACCGTCGAGGACACACTCACGAAGTTACAGTATGACCTCTATTACATACACCGCTGGTCGTTGTGGCTGGATATATACATTCTGTTCAGGACAATTAGCGTGGTTTTCAAGCTCAAGGGGACGTAAGACTTAGCGTAGGCAGTAAAGACAAAATGCGATTCCTATGTAAACGGTACTGGGAACGCGCAACTCATTGATGAGGTCACTATAGCACACGGGAATGCAGTAATTCTCGCTTCGAGCTGGCTGCGCTCCCTCTGTTGTAACGGCCTAGAAGGGACTTCTTATCGTGGATACCAGAGCGAATGTCACCGAAAGGCTCCTTGGCGGAACCAACCTCAAACGCACGTTAGGGGTCTTAGCCGTACTGCTCATCTTACTCTTGTTAGGAAATTATGGATTGCAGGCCGAAATCAGCGTGAAACCCACCGGTGAAATTGGCAACTTTTACCCCAGCGAGTGGGGAATCGAACATCCTGCCGGCTTGGCCTACTCGGCAAAGCTCGATCTGTTTTTCGCACTTGACCAAGTGCCTTCTGAGCAACCTGCTGAGAAAACCACACTCCTCGTCTTTACACCGTACGAAGATCTGGTGGCGACAGTCGATCTACCCATTGCAGTCACCAACGCCATCAACTTCACCTTTGATGATACAGAGAATCGCCTGTTATTCCTGAATCCTGCTCTCACCGAGTTGATCCAGGTCAAGGTGAGCAGTGATGGGGCCATCGACCCCGCCACAGCGACTCACGTTGCCATCGGGCAGATCGGGCTCAAAAGCGCGCAGGGCATGGCGGTAGATGTCGAAGGCAAGTTCTTATGGATCCTAGACAGCGCAGCTTCCCAAGTGGTCAGGGTTGCGTTGCAAGCGGATCTGAACCAGGCACAGTTCAGCAAACTTGACCTAGCGCCAGAGCTAGATGGCCCCAATCTGCGCGGCCTTGCCCTGCACCCCATCAATCATCACCTTTCCGTCGTACACCCCAGGCAGCACGTCCTCTATGAGCTAGGTACATCTGCTGAAGTCGCTGCGAAGTATGATCTGTCGGGTCTAAAGTTGATAGACCCGCGAGCGATGACCTATGCAGCGAGCCCCGATCTGACAGACGATCCGCAGATCGTACATCTGTTCATGGCGGATAGCCTACTGCCCGCGAGCCCAGAGAACAATCCATCTTTCATCCATAAACTTTTCATGTCCTTCCTGACCACAGCCCAGGACGGGAACGCCACCGAGAATGAAGCAACCAGAGCGACAACTGACGAAGAACATGCGGTGTTCGGCAGAATCATAGAAGTAACGCTCGACCCGGCGGAAGTTGTCGCCAATGTGGCTGCCCCCAACGAGGTCATGTTGACCCTAGTGCGGACGATCAACACGGCGGCATGGTCTCCACCCAGCCCCGATCCGTCGGGCATCACCTACCTACCCGATACAGATATCCTCTTGGTCGTCGATGGCGAAGTTGAAGAAATGCCGCCCTATTTCGCCGGTGTCAATATCTTTGGCAGCACAAGGGCAGGCCAGCTCTCCTATACAAAGTCCTCGCTAGATTACAGCATCGAGCCAGTGGGGGTCGCCTATAACCCGGCCAACAAGCATCTATTTATCTCGGATGACAACCGGAAGAAAGTCTTTGAGATAAACCCTGGGCCCGACGGCCAACTGGATACGAATGACGACATCGTCACCTCATTCAGCACCCAGGCGTTCAACTCCAGAGATCCGGAAGGGGTGGATTATGACCCAGGGAGTGGTCATCTGTTTATCTCCGACGGTACCAACAATGAGATCTACCGCGTGAATCCAGGCCCCAACGGTAGATTTGATGGGGTGCCCGGCAGCGGTGGTGATGATATTGTGACCAACTTTGATACAGCAATCTACGGCATCCGAGATCCATCGGGGGTTGCCTTCAATACGGCAACCGGCACGATGCTTGTGGTCGCTGGTAACAACGACCGCATCCATATGCATGAACTATCTACGACAGGCGCGCTGGTGCAAATCTACAACATCTCGGCGGCCAACGGCATGAGACTGGACGGCGTTGCGATAGCACCTGGCAGCACGAATCCGCAAGTGATGAACTTCTACATTGCGGATCGAAGGGTAGATAACGATCGCGACCCAAATGAAAACGACGGCAAGATCTATGAAATGACCAGCGGCTCTAATCCACCGACGCCGACATCAACCCGTACACCGACACCAACGCGGACGAACACGCCAGGGCCAGGGCCGACACCGACATTCACCAATACACCAACACCGACGCGGACGAATACGCCCGGACCGGGACCGACACCCACCAATACACCCACACCGACGCCGACCAATACACCCACGCAAGGCGGCAACGGCGACAAGATCTTCGTCAGTTCAACATCGGGGGGGAATATAGGAGGTGTCAGTTTTGCGGATGAAGACGTGCTGGTCTACGACACCAATGCTCGCACCTGGGCTCTCTATTTCGACGGCTCTGATGTGGGCCTGAACACCTTTGAAGTCGACAACTTCACGCTGCTAGGGGACGGTTCCATGCTCTTAGGCTTTGCTGGCCCGGGCAACGTAGGCTCACTCGGTCTGGTCGATGATTCGGATATTGTACGCTTTATCCCCACTTCGATCGGCCCCACGACAGCGGGTACGTTTGAGTGGTACTTCGACGGTTCGGATGTCGAATTGACAGAAGATGGTGAGGATATTGATGCCTTGCACCGGCTGAATGACGGGCGGCTCGTGTTAAGCGCCACCGGCGTGTCGAATGTCACCGGCGCATCGACTCTCGATGAAGATATGCTGGTCTTTACGCCGAGCCAGTTGGGAGCAACGACTAGCGGCACCTGGGCGGTCTACTTTGACGGTTCAGATGTCGGGCTCAACGGAGTCAGCACTGAAGATGTGAACGGGGTTTGGATCGACCCTGCCAATGGCGAGATCTACCTGACCACGAACGGCGCTTTCGCAGTCACCGGGGTAAGTGGTGACGGTGCCGACATCTTTATCTGTGCGCCCGGCTCCATAGGCCCGAACACAAGCTGTACTTACCGATCCTATTGGGATGGCTCGGCCAATGGCTTTGCCGGTGAGGTGATCGACGCCCTCTTTATCGATAAGGGCGGACAACAACTCTCCAGCGCAACAATGGCAGGTCTGCGGGCTGTTGAGCATATGGGCGAGGGAGACGATCCTCTTGCCGACCCGGATGAAGGGGTAGATGAGGAATCCGAGTCAGGTGATGAGTACCAAATGTTCCTGCCGCTTACGAGTCCATAGCGATTGGAGCAGTGGTCTAACCAGGTTACTACCGCATGCATGCATACGTGAACCATGCGTACGTGAACCATGTCATTTTACTCACGCAATGGGGCGTGTCACTCTGAAGGGAGGAATCTCTCTGCGACATCTGATTTCTCGGAGAGATTCTTCCTCGAAGATATGCTTGCTGTTCGAGTCGGAGAGGAAGAATGTGGCGTGTACACACGAGTCGGGATCTACACTGGGCAATTCACCGGGTCCAGTTGGTTACACGGTTTATGGCTGCTGCTCGTTCTCTTGCTGCTAAACACGTCCACTGTGCAGGCGCAGGCCCCCAGTGGACGTGTGGAAGAAATTCGCACCCTCTATCCCAGTGAGTGGAATGTGCCGTACCCGGCAGGTTTAGCCTATTCAGCCAAATTTGACCGTCTATTCCTCATTGATAAAGGCAACCCGGAGACATTGCCACGCACGCGCTCTGCCATCGTGATCATTACTCCCTATGAGGATTTGGTGGCAACTATGCAACTCGCGTTTACCCTCGATGACGCTATTCATATTGCGTACGACGATGCAAACTCGCATTTGCTTCTCCTCAACGAAAAACGGGCGCAGCTAACCAGGGTCGCGCTGGATGAAGATGGGCTGTCTGCGCGCAACACGATTCGCTTTGACATCGCGCATCTGAAGCTCCAAAGCGCTTCCGGCATAGATGTGGATCAAGCCAGCAGACGTCTCTTTATCGTGGACAACGAAGCCGCACAGGTCGTTAGCGCAAGCCTTGACGACTTTGAGCTGATTGCCAAGATCGATCTAGCACACCTGGGCGCGTCCACGCTGCGCGGCATCGCAGTCCATCCGCGAAATCACCACCTCTATCTGATGGCCCCGCATGAGAAAACCCTGTACGAGCTAACTCAGTCGGGTACACTTGTGAACAGGTATGACCTCACGGACCTGAATCTGGTTGACCCAGGCGGAGTGGCTTTTGCCCCCAGTGCAGACCTGACGGACGCCCCAGAGACGATACATTTGTACATAGTAGATAGCAACTGGCCCGATGCGGAACAGGCAGGCAGCGGCGGGCTCTCCTGGATGCATCACCGGCCTGCATCGGCTCAGTCCTATAGTCCAGTACGCGCCGCAGCAGGCGAGACAGCGCCGCTCTTTGGCAGAGTTTTAGAAGTCGCGCTAGTGCCTGGGGCTGGTGCAAGTGACCGCTGTAGCTTGTAAGTTTGCCTTCAGAAAGCAGCGAGAGCCGCGATCAGCCGCGCTCCACCAAGCAGTGTATGAATCCGCTCGTTCGGAAACCAAGATAGGAAGAATAGTCATGGGACGTGAACTTACAAGCCGCCATTCTCACCTCTTTGACAACAGGGTCAGTAATCTCTTTCGGTTTGCCTCTGACATCCATGCGTATGGCAAGTTCAGCGAACTCGTTTCATTCATGGTCTGGGAGGTGCTGCACAAACTGCGGCTGTTTCCCAAAGGGAGGTATCTGAAATTCAGCGATCATGAGCCATTGTCGCTAGAAGGCGAACGATTGGGCGATTTGCAGTTCAGCGAAAAAGCAACTCGCTTTTTTGCAAGTAAAGGGCTGCGCGCAACTCGCTCTGATCACAACTGGCAGCTTCTCTTTATCCAGAAAAATCGCGAGATTCTTGGCTGTTTGAATTCGCAGGATCGCGATCTCTATAAAAGCAGCGACCAGGGAAAGACCATCACGCTCGTCAAACGATTTCCCGCAACCATCAAGTCCATTTTCGTATCAAGCAAAGACCGAATCTTTGTCTGTGTCAAAGGAGCCGTCTATTCCAGCTCGGATCATGGGCTGTCATTTCGCAAGGCGTTCGATATGGGTTCTACAGAAAGTTTCTTCCGGCACAACAACGCCATCACAGAAACGCCGGACGGAACCCTGGTGGTGGGCGAATATGGCAACGTCTGGGAGAAAACCCGTTGGAAGGTGCTGGCCTATCTCTATTTTAGCTTCGACAACGGCGAAACGTGGCAGACATCCGACTTTTTGATCAAGCAGGGAATTAACAAGCACGTCCATCTGGTGAAGTACAGCAAATCACTCGACAGGTTGTTTGTGGCCGATGGCGACAACAAGAAGAAGCTGTGGCTAACCGATTCATCCGTTCCATTTGATCTGGTGAACGCCAGCACATGGAAGCCTGTTAACAAGTTTCATATTCAAATGGGGGGCTACACTTCGGTTGTAGAGAGTGGCAGAACCATGTTGTTTGGCACAGATTACCAGGGTGGGACCAACTTCCTCGTCTCGACGAAGGATGGCAAGCACTATGACAAGCGCATTGTGCCCGATCCCTACCGCAGAAGCCCGATCGATAACATGGTGCAGAGGAGGTCGAAAAGAGGCAGTGAAATCTGGGCGAATTTACCCTATTCCACAACACACACAAAGTGCCTGCTCATGTATACAACCGACGGCGGGGAAACCTGGCACAAGGTGATTGAATACGACCGAGCCACCCACAAGGTTTGGATAATCAGCTCATCGAATGAGGTCACAGATGAACTCTATCTGTCGATTGAAAACCTCAAAAACGCCGACCGGGTTGTGTATAAGATTGCAGACTAACGAGGACTGCAAATAGGAGCGATGATGCACGCCGTTGCCAACATCCAGCCAATCATCAAAGACGTTCCGAGGATGGACATTCTGCGCGAAGAAAATTCTGAGGTGCTTCCGCTCATCCAGAAGCTCTGTCAGCTTCTGGCAGACGAGCAGATCAGCTACTGCCACTGGAAAAGCAATAATGCCCTGGATCGTTCCGCCAGCGGCGACAACGATCTTGATCTCCTGGTCAGCCAGGCGGATGGCCCACGCTTCGAAGAACTCATCAGGGAATTGGGATTCAAGCAAGCCACGGCTCCGGCAGAAAAGCAGATGCCAGGGGTATTGGACTATTTCGGCTACGATCCAGAGGGAGATAAGTTGATCCATGTGCATCTCCATTATCACCTCGTTTTGGGCCATGATATGTCCAAAAATTATCGCCTGCCCATCGAGAAACAGTACCTTGAGTCCGCAGTCCAGGGAAAACTCTTCAAAACGCCTGCCCCTGAATATGAATTTGTCGTTTTCGTCATCCGCATGGCGCTCAAACATCTCCCCTGGGATGTTGTTCTTGGTCGTGAGGGGAAGCTAAAAACCAGCGAACGGCTGGAGATGGGCTACTTACAGGCCCGGATTAACCGCGAATATGTGCTTGACATTCTGACCTGGCATCTTCCCTATATCAGTGTTCAGTTGTTTGACGCCTGTGTCCGGGCGTTGCAACCCAATTGCCCGACGTGGGAGCGCATAAAAATTGGACAGCAGTTGCAGACCAAGCTTCAGGCCAATGCCCGTCGCCGCTTGCCCATCGACATCTCGTTGAAGCTGTGGCGTCGCGTCGATTTGGCTGCCCGCCGGCGCATCTTCAACGCCTCGTCGAAGTATCGCATCGAGAGTGAGCGACCCATGATCGCCCTTGTCGGCGGGGATGGGGCAGGCAAGTCCACCGCGGTGGATGCGCTTTACCGCTGGCTGTCGAAAAATTTCGAAACGACCCGGGTACATATGGGAAAACCGGCCTGGTCTTTGACCACCGTCACCGCCAGAGGCATCCTCAAGGGTGGTCAATTACTGGGCCTATACCCGGTCGAATCCTCTTTCCAAGAGACAATTCAACAGAAATCTATTCTGTCGCCAGGCTATCCCTGGCTGGTGCGAGAGGCTTGCCTAGCGCGTGATCGCTACGGGATCTATGAAAAGGCCAGACGCTTTGCCAATCAGGGTGGTGTGATCATCCTCGACAGGTATCCTCTCCCCCAGATCCAGTCGGTGGATGGGCCGCAAGCAGAGCGATTTGTCACCGAGCTAGCCAACGGCGCGCAAGCTCACCAGCGACTCAGCCCGCACCGAGCCAACCGCTTCACCAAGCTTTTGCTAGGCATAGAGGAACGCTATTACCGCCAGATCACAGCGCCAGGATTGCTGATCGTCATCCTGGTCGATCCAGATATTGCCGTTCAACGCAAAACCGATGAGGACGCCGCCACAGTTCGGAAACGATCCGCCGAAATATGGGATGTGCATTGGGAAAAGACCGACGCGTACATCGTCGATGGGGGCAAATCCAAAACCGAAGTGCTGGCCGAGCTAAAGGCCCTAATCTGGTCGAAGCTGTAAAGGGTAGAGATGCCACAAAATGACACCGTGATGCACACCTTGAAGCAGAAATCTCCGCTGATCGTGGAGCTTGTGGGGTTGGCAGGCGCAGGCAAGACCACACTGCTACGTGCGCTGAGCCAACGGCATGAGGAATTCCGGGTAGAGACAGATCTCGAGATTCGAAACAGAGGACACCTTCCGATCTTTGCCGGTCATGTGCCTTTTTTCCTATCACTCTTGCGCCACAGCCACCGCGCGAGCGGGCGGTTCAACTGGGACGAAATGAAGGCAATGGTCTATCTGGAGACCTGGCCTCACATTCTGCAATCACAGATCGCACGCTCAGAGCGGATGCAAAACAGCACAGCCATTCTCTTGAATCATGGCCCAATCTTCAAGCTGGCTACGCTAAACGCCTTTGGCCCGCAACGGATCAAGAGCCAGGCATTTGATCAGTGGTGGCAGGCTGTGCTTGAACAGTGGGCTTCTACCCTGGACATCGTGGTCTGGCTCAACGCACCGGATGAAATTCTCATAGAACGGATCAACGCGCGCGATCAACGGCACGCTGTCAAAGGTAGGTCAGAAGCAGAAGCACAAAAATTCCTGACCCGGTATCAGAAGTCGTACGAGCAGATTCTGGCGAAACTGACGGCATACGGGGGGCCAATGCCGCTACCGTTCGATTCCAGCCAGGCATCCGTCGAGCAAATCGTTGATGAGGTACTGCGTGCCTGTCATTACCGCAGTTCCCTATTGCAAGCAAAGTATCAAGAGGAGCTAACCAAACAATGAATGTAGCGACTTCTGAGCCTCAGCCCTACTCAATCAAACGGCGTTTGAAAAGCGTCGTCCGGCGAACGCGTAAGGCCCCTGTCAAGGCGCTCCTCCGGCTCCAGGGATATGACAACTCGCTGCCGATCCTTTTGGAGCCATTTAACGCCATTTACTTTCAAATACCGAAGGTCGCGTCCACCGCGCTCAAGACACTTTTCAAGAAAGAGCTTGGGCTGCCGGGGCTTGCGCCGCATGCCACGCGTTTTCCCGTTCTGACGATGGGCGAAATCGAAACAGGCCCCTATTCGAGCCATTTCAAATTCTGTTTCATTCGCAACCCGTGGGCGCGCATTGCTTCTTGCTACCAATCAAAGGTTGTGAATTCGAGGAATCTCAATCAGACATTTTGGACACAGTGCCTCTACTATGTCATGCCCAGGTCCGCCGGCGCACTTCGCCATCGCCTGGCATCGTTTCTGGTTCTCAATGCCAATATGTCTTTTGAAGAATTTGTCAACGCAGTGGCAGAGATCCCCGACGAGTACGCCGATAAACATTTCCGCTCACAGTATACCTTTCTCTGTAACGCCAGTGGCGAGTTGCTTGTGGATTATGTTGGACATCTGGAAACCTTCAAAGACGACTTCCAACAGGTGGCCCAGCGCATCGGCCTGGGCGGAGAGAGCCTGCAACGTGGCTCCGAGAAGAAGCGACCCAGTTACCATTACAAGGATTACTACGACAAAAACACATGGGAAATCATTGCCCGGCGATACCAGAAAGACATTGAGCTGTTGGGCTATGAAGATTGCCGGCTCTAGCATCGCCCATGAGGAATCGCCCCGTTTTGTGGATGAGAGCCTGAAAAAGAGGGCGTAATTTGCGTCAGCGGAGTGGGTTAGGGGAGTTCATATGCTTGTATTCATCCATATTAATAAGACTGCCGGGCGCACTGTGCGCTACATGCTGCGCAGCACATTTGGCCCCCATCACTGCGAGGCGGAGCCCTGGCAGACGCTGCCGAAAGACAAACCTTTTTCGAACAACGATCTGCAACGCCTGCGTAAGCTTTACCCTCATTTGGAAAGTATCGCCGGGCATCGCATTACCGGGCACGTCGATCTACAGGCGAATGGCTCCGAGCTTCAGTATTTCACGTTCATGCGTGACCCCCTGAAGACGTGTGCATCTCGCTTCCAATACAATGTGCAATATCGAGGAAAGAAAGACCTTGTCTTTGAAGAATGGATCCAGTTGGAATGGCCGCGTAACAGTCAAACCAAAATGATCGCCGGTGTGGCAGATGTGGATGAGGCCATTCGGATGATTCGGGCCAAAGAGATCTTTGTCGGCCTGACTGAGCGTTTTGACGAATCCATGCTCTTGTTCAAGGCGCTCATAGCCGAACAGTTGAATATCTCCTATCAGCGAGTGAACGAGGCCCGCAACAACACCATCGCGCAGAGTCTGCTGGCAAACGAAAGAACTCGCCAGATGCTGATTGAGGCCAACCAGGCAGACCTGAAGCTCTATCACTTTGTCACACAGGAATTGTACCCCGCGCGCCAACGGGAATATGGCCCCTCCCTGGCAGAAGATGTGGCGCACTATCAGCAAGGACGGAATCACAGCTTTAATTACCGGAATTTGACCCTGTCGCGCCTCAAACAATATGTGCTTTACAAGCCCTTGTTGTACCTCCATCGCAAGGGTGTCAAGGTTGTCTAGGTTAAGGTTGTCTAGGTCACGGGCGGCAGGCATAGAACATAGGGATGAATATCCATGAGTTTGCGGCAAGAAGCAGCTAAAGGAATCATTTGGTCGGTCATCCAAAAGTGGGGTAGAACGGCTGTTTGGTCGCTCAGCTTTATCGTTCTATCGCGCCTGCTGGCCCCAGAAGCGTTTGGTCTGGTGGCCCTGGCCTCTGCGTTCACAGCCTTTATCGAGATTTTCCTGGATCAAGGTTTTAGCGCCGCCATCGTGCAACGCGCTGAACTTGATCCCGAACATCTCGACACAGCTTTCTGGCTCAGTATCTTGACCGGCACGCTGCTGACACTCGGCACTGTCGCTGCCTCAGGATGGGCGGCGACGCTCTTTGCAGAACCAAATCTAGCCCCGGTATTGAGTTGGCTCTCCGTAAGTTTCATATTTAGCGCTCTATGCAGCACGCAGATGGCGATTCTGCAACGCAACCTAGCCTTCAAAAGCTTAGCGGCTCGCTCGCTCGCAGCCACGATCATCGGCGGCGTTGTGGGCGTGGTTATGGCTTTGGCCGGATTCGGTGTCTGGAGTCTTGTCGGCCAGGACTTGGCAAGATCATTGGCAGCGGCCATCGCTCTGTGGCGAGTCAGCGATTGGCGACCAGGGTTTAGGGTCTCCATCAAACATTACAAGGATCTGTTCACTTTTGGGATTTCCATCACCGGCACCAACATTTTGCGCGTGATCACCCAACGCTCGGACGACTTCCTCATCGGCTACTTCCTGGGGCCGACTCTGTTGGGCTACTACACCATCGGCTACCAACTGCTGTTGGTCACAATCCGGCTCGTGACCGGCATTATCAATTCTGTCGCATTTCCAACCTTTGCCCGCCTGCAACACAATCCGGAACGGATACGCGATGCCTTTTACAAAGTCACCCAGTATACAAGCCTGCTCGCTTTTCCGGTCTTTATTGGGATGGCTGCCCTGGCGCCAGAATTGGTTCCACTTCTCTTTGGTGAAAAATGGGGACCCAGTATTCCCGTCATGCAAATTCTGGCGGTGATTGGCATTCTCCATTCTGTGCTGGCCTTTAATGGCAGCGTCATCCGCGCCTCCGGGAAACCATCATGGGAATTCGGCATCATGCTCCTGACTTCTGTGTGCAGCGTGATTGGTTTCCTGCTGGTTGTACGCAGGGGCATTGTCGCCGTATCCGCCTCGTTCGTCATTGCAGGCTATTTGCTTGCGCCCGTCTCCTTTTTGACTGTACGCAAACTGATCCATATCGATTTTGGAACGTACCTTGCACAGTTCGCAGCGCCCTTGTTCGCCTCCGTGGTCATGGTGGCAGCGATCTTTGGATTGCAGTATCTCTTAAAGAATCAAGGGTTGAACGCCTATCTGCAAGTGGCTCTTTACGTGATGGTAGGCGGCATAGCCTACCTCCTGATGATCGTGCTGACAGCACGATCCCTTTCGCGGCAGATGCTGGAGCTTGTGAGCCTCACCTTTCCCCGGGTCAACCAGTATATCCGCGCGTTTGGGGGACAGTAGTCATGCGAAGCATTGTATTTGCGCTGTCGCTCGTTTTCATCTTTTTTATTCCCTGGGAGGGTGTGGTTCAACTGCCGGGTGTGGGTACGGGGGCCAAACTCGTGGGGTTTGTGCTGGCAGCTCTCTGGGTAGCGACCGTTGTGATTACAAACCGTTTGAGGAAACCTGGCCCATTTCAGATTGCGGTCGCCGCCTTCGTGCTGTGGAACGCGCTGAGTGTGTTCTGGAGCGCGGATCCTGAGACCACCATCGTTCATGTACAGACATGGGTGCAGTTGCTCGGCATGGTCCTGATCATGTGGGATCTATTTACCACTCGCGCAGCCATATCAGCCGGCCTGCAAGCCTTTGTCCTGGGTCAATATGTAGCCATTGGTACGGCGGCTTCCAACTTCTTTTCCGGCAACGTTTTTTATCCTCATTACCAACGCTTCAGCCCAAGTGATCACTCGAATCCCGATGGGTACGGCAACATGGTGGCGCTGGGCATACCGGTGGCTTGGTATCTTGCCAACCGAAAGAGCACGACGAGAATCGGCACATTGCTGCGCTTCGTCAACTACGCCTACATCTTCGTCGCGTTTCTGGGCATTACCCTCTCCGGCACGCGCTCAGCGTTGCTTGCCGCAATTCCGGGGGTAGCCTTTGGTCTTGCCTCGCTGACGCGGCTTCGACTCTGGGCAAGAATCACGATTTTTATGGTCATGATGTTGGCTGTCCTTATTGCATTGCCTTATGTGCAGACAATGAGATCATTCCAGCGGTTTAGTACGACAGCCAACGAAATCACCGAAGGCGATCTCAATGGTCGCACTGTTCATTGGATGCAAGGTCTTGAGGCCTTTGTAGACCATCCGCTTCTGGGTGTCGGGGCCGATATGTACCGTTCTATAACAAGCCGAGGAAACCTGGCGCACAACTCCTTTATATCGGTTTTGGTTGAGTTGGGGCTGATCGGCTTCGCCCTCTTTGGCATCATCCTGACCCTGACCGTTCTCAGCGCATTGGAGCAGCCCAAGTGGGATAGAAACTTCTGGCTCACTGTTTTCATGGTCTGGGGCATTGGCGCTTCTAGTCTGACCTATGAATATCGGAGGGCCACCTGGTTGGTTCTATGTTTGATTGTCGCAAGTGGCTCCCTCGCCGCGCAGAACGAAGAAGCCAAACAGCCATCGAAGCGCGATGAGCCGGAAACTCAGGCCACACGATCCGCCAAACGCAGCAAATGGGCGCGAGACGCCACGGAGAAGCCGCAACTTGGCTACGTTAAATGATTTGACACTGAATAAACTGATGCCGAATAAACTGACGCTGAATGAAATGACTATGAACAAAAAAACCAAAGTGGCGATCTTTTTACCTTCCTTAAGTGGGGGCGGCGCTGAACGCTCCATGCTCAACCTGGCTCATGGGATTGCCGGCTGTGGCTATCCCGTCGATCTGGTGTTGGCCCAGGCCACAGGCCCCTATTTGAGCCACGTTGACGCGGCAGTCCGCATTGTCGATTTGAAGGCATCGCGGATATTGGCTTGTCTGCCGGCTTTGGTGCGCTACTTGCGTCGAGAAGAGCCTGCGGCGCTGATCTCGGCGCTGAACTATGCCAACATCGTTGCCCTCTGGGCTCGCAGTTTGGCGGGCATCCCCAGCCAAGTGCTGGTCAACGAACAGAACACCCTATCGCGCTCGGCTCACAACTCAGCCAGGCGGCGGCAGAGAATCGTGCCGCTCTTGGTCAAACATTTCTACCCGTGGGCCGATCATGTGATTGGCAACTCGCAAGGCGTCGCCGATGACCTGAGCCAAGTCACCGGGATTCCTCGCGAACGAATTCAGATGTTGTACAACCCGGTCATCACGCCGGAGGTGCGCGAGAAGGCGCGGGCAGCCCTGACGCACCCCTGGTTTCGGCCCAATCAACCGCCCGTCCTCTTGGCGGTTGGTCGCCTGACAAAGCAGAAGGACTTTCCCACGCTCATTCAGGCCTTTGCCCAAGTACGCCAGAGTCGTCCGGCTCGGCTCCTAATTCTGGGTGAAGGGCCAGATCGGCCAGAGTTGGAAGCGCTGGTCAACCAGCTTGACCTAAGAGAAGACGTTGCCATGCCAGGCTTTGTGGAAAACCCCTATGCCTATATGAGCCACGCCTCGCTCTATGTCCTCTCGTCGCAATGGGAGGGTTTGCCTACGGTGCTCATCGAGGCGCTCTACTGCGGTTCACCGATCATTGCGACCGACTGCCCAAGTGGCCCCCGGGAGATCCTGGTCGATGGGCAACATGGCGTGCTCGTACCGATGGGAGATGTCAATGCGCTGGCCCAGGCAATCCAAGCGGGTTTAGCCGGTGAGACGCCACAGCCGACCGCAGAAAGCTGGCATCCCTATTCGCTGGAAGCTGTGGTCGACCAGTATCTCAGCCTTTTGTTCGATGGTGATGCCCGGAAGCACCCAGTCCAGAACAAAATAGAGCAGACTGAAAAGGAGAATCTCTACCGTGTATGAGTCAAGTGGGAAATTACAAATTCTGCGCGTGCTCCTGGCAATCCGGGAGACAAGCGCCCCCTACAATCTGTTCTTTCTGCCCTGGGCAAACAAGCATGACATCTCAATATGTACCTTTTTTACATCAGATGTTACCCCGCCAGAAACACTGACATTGTTTGAGGGCAATGGTTCTGTGACGGGTTTTATTCGCGCCTTGAAGGCTGCCCTGGATGCAAAAGAATATGACATCATCCATATTCATGCGCCTCATCTTGGTTTCTTGTTTTTGATAGCGAATCTCTTCTCCAATCGAAAATTCGCACATTCAACAGTCATTACAGTGCATGACAGTTATCAGAACTACAAGTTTAGAAATCGGCTCATGTATCTACCTGTTTTTGCTAACTTTCAGCGGATAGTCTGTTGCAGCCGGGCAAGTTACGATAGTTTTCCCGCCCTGTATCGATGGCTTGCTGGTGATAGGCTTCGCTTTGTTCAAAATGGCCTCGACCTCTCACGCGTTGATCGCATCGCAGCCAATCATCAAAGAAGTGAACAAACAGGTGACTTCCTAGTCGTTGCCATCAGTCGCCTGGTTGACATCAAGAGTCCATTTTCTGTTTTGGCCGCCTTTCAACAGGCCGCAGACCCAAGCAGCAAGTTGGTATACATGGGTGATGGGCCTTTGCGCCAGTCACTCATCGCAAAAAGGGAAGCAACTCCTGAAGCTCGGATAGAGTTTACAGGACTCATCCCGCGCGAAAAGGTATTTGAAAATCTGCTTAATGCCGATTTATTCATTTCTACCTCGCTCGGCGAAGGGCTGCCCATTGCTGTGCTTGAAGCGATGGCCTGCCGCTGCCCGGTTCTACTCTCCGATATTCAGCCACACCGGGAAATTGCTCAAGGCACAGACTTTATTCCCCTGGTTCCGGTAGGTGACGTTGCAGGCTTTGCGCGCGAGATCAAACGCTTTAGAGAGATGCCGGCTGCGGAGAGAGCAAGGATAGGCCAGGCGTGTAGAGATTTGGTTGAAGAAAAATTCAGCCTACGCGCCATGCATGCAGGCTATGAGGAAGTGTACGCACAAATAACGAACCATCCAGCCCTTTCCTACTCCGGGGCGTAAGCATCCAGTTGGCAGAGATCCACACAGTTCTTGGGAGCAGCCTTCTATGACATTGCCCAACTTCATCATTATTGGTGTTGCCAAAGGGGGAACGACATCTCTTTACCACTATCTGGATCAGCACCCCCAGGTCTTTATGAGTCCAATTAAGGAGACAAACTTCTTTGCCTGTGAAGAGGCGCATGCCGAGAGACGGACAGGGGAAAAGCATCCACCCAACCCGCCCTACTTTCGGGCCAAGACCCTTCAGGAATATGAAGCGTTGTTTGCGGGTGTCTCCGGCGAGATTGCGATTGGCGAAGCCTCGCCACGCTATTTCGCCTGCCCCACTACCGCGCGGCGAATCCACGATTGCATTCCAGAGGTGAAACTGGTGGCAAGCCTGCGCAACCCGGCGGATCGCGCCTTTTCCGGCTTTCTGATGCGCGTACGCAAGGGGCGCGCCGCGCTGGACATCCCGGAGCGCTTAACGTCAGAATCTCATCACGTCAAAGAAGGATTCTACTACAACCAACTCAAACGATATTTCGATGTTTTTCCAAAAGAACAGATCAAGATCTGTCTGTTTGAAGAATTTAAGGAAGATCCGGCCAGGGTCGTTCAGGATCTGTTCAAATTTCTGGGTGTCGACACGAACCATGTGCTAGACACCTCCATCCGGCACAATCCGGGGGCGATTCCAAAAAACAGGTTGCTCAACCGCCTGTTCTATCACCCGGCCTTGATCAGCATGGCAAAGTCGGTACTCCCAGAGAGCATGCAGGGCCTTGCCAAACGAGTCACGCAGCAGAACCTAAAGAGCCCTCCCGAATTCCCCCCCGATCTGAGGGCCGAATTGTTACAGTTGTATCGCGCGGACATTCTCAATCTGCAAGACCTGTTGAACCGCGATCTGTCGATCTGGCTCAATGAAGCCTAATCCTACGGAATTCTTGTGCGCTTTGGAGCGGACCCACTTGTGATTATCGAGTTCATCGGCAGCACCGGGGCAGGAAAGACAACGCTTATGTCAGAAGTTCAGCGCAGGCTGGCTCAAGCGACAGAGGTAAGCACCTCTTTTGATCTTATCGCAGCCCCCCTGGGCCTACAAGGCGTAACAAATTCCTCAGCCCAGAACTTGATTCAAGAAATGATTGTACTGCCCTTGTTTCTGCGCTCGCTCCCGCGGTATAGGGCGCTCGTTCTGTTCACGCTGCGAATGTTGGCGCGTCATGAGAGGCTTTCGCTCATTACCATTAACAATCTACGTAGTTTGGTGCGTAAGATCGGGGTATACGAGAGCATTCGCCGCCATCCACAGCAGGGGGCGATTTTCGTGGATGAAGGCATGCTGCTCATCGCGCATAACATCTTTGTCTATACCAATGCGCTTTACACACCCGAAGAAATCGCCCACTTTGCCTCTTTGATACCGCTGCCGGATCTCATTGTCTATGTCAAGGCACCAGTAGATCGCCTGGTTGACCGCTCCCTCCGGCGCGCGGATGTCCGTAGAGAAATGCGGGCAAAAAGCCAAGCGCAGATCGAGACCTACATCAATCGTGCCGTGGCAATGTTTGAGCAACTGGTCAAAACAGAGGAAATTCGCAGCCGTGTCCTGATTGTAGAAAATCCCGAAATCACCGGCAATGGGTATGACCAGGGCTATAGCGAGAAATATAACGAGAGATATGGCGAGACAATAGAGTGCATCATGCGCTTTGTTCTACATCATCAATCTTCCGACCATTCGATGCGGGATGCACGATCGCTCTCTATCAAGGAAAAAGAGTATGTTGATTAGCGTTCATAGGCTGGTGGAAGCACTCAACGGCAGTGCCATCCGCTATTGTCATTGGAAAAGCAATATAGCGCTTGCCAAAAGCCTAGCGGGCCAAACTGATATTGATCTGCTCATCCATCGAAAAGACGCCAGCCGCTTTCGCGTCATATTGGATCAACTATGCTTTCGACCCGCCATCCTGACGGATGGGGAGGCTTTTCCGTCCGTCGAACACTACTATGCGCTTGACGAAGAAAGTGGTGTCCTGGTTCATGTTCATGCCTATTATCGAGTGATTACGGGCGAGAGCCTAGCCAAGAATTATCGCTTGCCCATCGAAGAAATGCTGCTGCAAAACACGCGCGAAGTGGACTCTGTCCGGCTGCCAACCAAGAGCGCCGAACTTGTTGTTTTCACAGTGCGGATGATGCTAAAACATACCTCGGCGATGGAACTTGTCCTGCTTGGTCGCTATTGGAAGGATGTGCAGCAGGAAATCGAATGGCTGCTGGAAACCGGCTCCATTGATGAAACCTTGAGCCTCGTTCAGTGCTGGCTGCCGTCGCTTGACACGGCGCTATTTGCCGATTGTATTGCGGCGCTGAAGGCTCCAGCGCCGCTCCTGCAACGTGTCCGGCTGGGCCATCAACTCCGCGCCCAACTCAGCCCCTACTCTCGCCATTCGGCCCTTCGCGCTTGGCTCGGCGAGGCACAAAAATTCACAATCATGGCCCGTCGACGCCTAATGCGTTCGCAAAGGGGCATGATCCCCCGCTCCGGTGGGGCCATCATCGCGTTTGTTGGCTCAGAAGCCACGGGGAAATCTTCACTGCTCGCCGAAATGAACCGCTGGCTAGGCGAACACTTTGCCGTGGAACAGATCCATGTGGGCAAACCGAAAGCCAGCGCCCTGACCTTTATCCCGAATTCGCTTGTGCCCGCCCTACGCGCCAAGCTTCCGGCCTATCGAACGACCCATTTGGAAGCGCAATATGCCGGCAAGGAACCATCAGAAAAAAAACGGACGGACTATCCGCTCATCTCTGCGGTTCGTTCCATCCTGCTTGCCTATGATCGCCGCCTGCTGCTCACGCGTGCCTATAGCCGAGCTTCGAACGGCACAATCGTGCTGAGCGATCGATACCCCTCGTTGGTAAACGGTGCGCCGGACAGCCCCCAGCTGCCTGAAGTGCCGCCATCGGCACGTGGGTATTCGGTTCGCCAACAGTTAGCTCGCATCGAAGCACGCCTGTATCGAGAGATACCCCCTCCCGACCTGATTATCTATCTAAGTGCGCCTTTGGAAGTCACCATTTTGCGGAACGCCTCACGCGGCAAAAAGGAACCAGAGGATTATGTCCGCTGGCGGCATACCCGTAGTTCCAACCTGGAATTTGGAAAAACGCCGGTCTGTAGAATCAATACGGATCAGCCCCTCGACCAAACAGTGCTTGAAGTCAAAAGAGCCGTTTGGAATGCGCTCTAGGTTACGGCTTGTAGGACGCAGAGGCAAACACGCTGCTTTGTTATCCGGCATTCTTAACCTGCCCTTTCACAGCAGAGGATTGGGAAAGCAATCATAATGGAAGCCCTTTATAAAGCAATTCAGGATGGGTACCATGAGGACACATCGCGCACAGCCCCTCGTAAGATTCGTGTGCTGCTGATCATCACGGGTTTGGCGGCAGGCGGGGCCACAAACGTTGTTCTGGACATCGCCAGCCGCCTTAGCAAACATCCAGACTTTGTGATCGACCTCGTCACAGGGCCAATCCCCCCCGGCAGAACGGATGTGACCGACCTGGCTTATGCGTTGGGTATCAATACGCGAGTCATTCCCACGCTGGTTAATCACATAGACCCGCTCATGAATTTGAGGGCCATGATGGATATCCGGCGGATTATGGTTGAAGGTCAATATGACGTTATCCATACGCATTCTTCAGTTGCCGGTGTGGTGGGAAGGCTCGCCGCGCTCACAGCAGGCACAACGGTGCTCATCCATCATGTGCATGGCTGGCCCTTATACCAGGATATGGGGGTGCGAATGCGGATGCTGTATGTCATGTTGGAGCGGCTTTGCGCCCGCTATACCACGCGCATCGTCGCTGTCTCCAGACCAGACATCCAAAAGGGGCTTGCCTATCGCATCTGTAAAGAAGAGAAATTTGCCTTGATCTACAATGGCATTGATCTAGACAAATTTCGACAGCCTGTCGATGCACAACAGATACGTAAGGAGTTGAATCTGGACCCAAACTGCAAACTTGTGGGCATGATTGGCCGTTTGGACAAACAGAAAAATCCGCTCGATTTCATTCGGGCCGCGGCCATCGTCGCACGCAGCTATGCAGATGTTCAGTTTGTCATCGTAGGAGACGGCTCCTTGCGCGGCGAATGCCAACATTTGATCAATGAGCTTCATTTGAACGAGAAGCTCTTTTTGCTGGGCTACCGAAATGATGTTGACAGAATCCTGCCCATCCTGACGGTCGCAGCGATGAGTTCGCTTTGGGAAGGTTTGCCCATTGCGTTTCTAGAGTCGATGAGCGCGGGCAAGCCCATTGTGGCAAATGACGTTGATGGTGCGAGCGATGTGGTCATTAATGGGGAAACCGGCTTTCTTGTGCCCCCACACCAGCCCTCAAAGATGGCAGAGCGTATCCTCTATCTACTCAACAACGATTCGCTCTGTGACGAAATGAGACATGTGGCGCAGCAGCGTTCTAATTATTTTTCGGTGCAGAGAATGGTCAATCAAATCGAGTCCTTATACAAAGAGCTATATTCCGCCGCGCAACATTCCGCCGCGGCTTGATAGCTCGCTGCTGAACACCTCTTTGGTCACACCGGTATCAGTGATTGGTATAAGTGGATAGTTAAAAGGAAGCTAGGCATGGACGATTTTGTTGAACTACGTCAAATCCTGAGGATGATCCTGCGGCGCTGGTGGATATTGGTCATCGGCGTTGTCATAGCCGGAGCGATTGGCTACTGGATCAGCATGCTACAGACCCGGGTCTATGCAGCCACCACGACGGTCTATGTGGGTCGCTCCATTCAATCCAGCAGCCTGGAACGCATCGATCTTCAACTCGGCGCGCAGTTGGCGTTGACCTATGCGGATCTTGTCCGGCGCAAACCAGTGCTAAAAGGCGCAATGGATACCCTCCAGCTTCAAGGCACTTGGCAGGGATTGAGAAGCCGGGTAGATGTCAGCCCCGTCGAAAATACCCAACTGCTCGAAATCCGCGTAAGCGCCGCATCGCCCATAGAAGCCCAGATGACCGCCGATGAAATTGCGCGCCAGTTGATTCTCATCGGCCCCATGTCTGCCGGAGAGGCGACAGAGGAGACCAGACAGTTTGTACAGCAGCGGCTCGATCAACTGCAAACGAACATTGAAACCGCACAGCGTCAAGTGGATGATCTAGAGGATAAGATGGCGATGCTCGTCAGCACCGCCATTGACCAATTGCCTGAGCTTCAAGTTCAAGTGCAGATGCTAGAGACGCTGATCGCCGATTGGGACAGCACCTACGCCAACTTGCTGGCTTCTATCAGCGCTGAACCATCGGCCAATCATCTTGCCATTGTCGAGTCTGCCGAGGCGAACCCCACGCCGATCTACCCCCGCGTTCAACTCAATGTATTGATCGCGATGATCGCCGGCCTCTTTCTCTCCGTGGGGCTGGCGATTCTGCTCGAATATCTGGACGATACGCTCAAACCCGCGGATGTGGTCGGCGGAATCCTGGGGTTAGGCACACTGGGCAGTGTCAGCCAGATCAAAGGAAAGACCCTCCAGGAGAAATTAATTCTACGGCAGGATCTCTTTTCTCCAGCCTCCGAGGATTACCGGCTGCTGCGTAACAAGTTTCAAGTCATGTGCGCCGACTGGCCGCGCCGGATCATCATGGTGACCAGCCCCATGCCGGGTGAACTCAAAAGCGTCACGGTGGCAAATCTGGGGATTGTGCTGGCCCAGGGAGGCTTCCGCGTCATCATTGTTGACGCGGATATGCGCCAGCCGGTACAACATACGCTTTTCCAACTCCCCGTCCGGCATGGCCTGACTGACTTGTTGTATGCGCCCAAGATGGATGTCGCCAACCAGTTGCAGGATACGGATGTAGTCGGTTTACAGGTGCTTGCAGTGGGCACCCTGCCTCCGCCCCACCCATCGGAATTGCTGGGTTCCGCGCGCATGGGCGAGCTGCTAGAGCGCCTGTCGGAGCAGGCCGATATCGTGCTTTGTGACAGTGCGTATGCCGTAGCCATTGCAGATGCGCTGGTCTTGTCTGCCCAGGTCGATGGGGTTGTACTGGCGGTTGAGATGGGCAAAACGCGCCGTGGCATCGCTGAACAGGCTGTGCAAAACCTTCGACAAGCCGGGGCGAATTTGCTTGGCACCATACTCAGCCCGCTGCCTGCCGATAGAGTGGCGACCGCCAAAAGCAAAACGCTGCTAGTACCAGGCAATGCGTCGAGTACTGTGTAAGAGAGATACTGCGGAAAAGAGTAGATAGTTGAAATTTCTCTCGCAATAATCCACATCACATTGACGAAAGCGAGGTCATCACTGTCATGCACTGGAACAGAAATTCCCAACTTCTGTTGATGGTCTTCTTGGGGCTTGTATTTGTTCTCGAACCACGCCAATCCTCGGCTGTGTTTGCCGAGAGTAGTCCAGCGCCGATTTCGGCTACCCGCTCAAGCGAACAGACCCAATCCGTACTGGAGCAGTCCAATCCGGATTGGGCACAGTTGGACTCAGGAACCCTGGTGCGTATGATCGATACGTCCCTGTTCTCACCGGCAATTCCTGATCCAACGGGCATTACCTATCTTGCTTCCACCAGCACACTTCTGGTCAGTGATTCCGAAGTCGATGAAACGCCCCTTTTCCGTAACGGCAATGTATTTGCGGTTGATCTGTCGGGATCGCTAGCCTATACCTTGAGCACAATACCCTTCTCAGAAGAGCCGACTGCCATTGCCATCGACCCAAACAGCGGTCATATGTTTGTGGCTGATGACAATCCGATTAAGGTGACAGCCGCCTATGCAGGCGACGGCGTGGATCAAATACATCCTGGGCCGGAGGTCACGGTAGTCGATCCGGGTGCAGATCAGCTCTATCTCACCGCAGACGATGTTATTACGTTTTTAGCCACAGAAACGTTTGGCAGTTCCGACCCCGAAGGGCTTGCGTTTGATACAGACCAGAAGCATCTTTTTGTTCTGGATGATACGACCCACCGCATCTATGAACTAAGTCCGGGGGCAAATGGCATCTATGATGGCTTGATTCCCGAAGGCGACGATCATGTAACCTCCTATGATCTCTCCCACCTGAACATGAGCCAGATCAAGGGGGTCACATACAACTCAGCGAATCATCACCTCTATTTGGTTGGCAGACCTCTACGCTCGATTGTCGAAACGACGATCACCGGTCTGCTTGTGCGCAGAATCGATGTCTCTGCATTGAATCTCGTTGCGCCATCCGATTTGGTCTTCGCGCCCAGCAGCCTTGATTCCAACACGCTCAATCTCTATGTCACAGATCGCGGAGTCGACAATAATGTCGATCCCACTGAAAACGATGGGAAAATCTTTGAGATCGCGCTACCTGCCGCAGCGCCCTCCACGAATGAGCCGCCCACCGTTGATGCAGGGCCTAGCCGCACGATCTACTTACCAGGACATTTAGCCCTCTTGGATGGCACAGTGACCGACGACGGGTTGCCCTCCGATCCTGGGACAGTGCAAACAACCTGGAGCCAGCTCCAGGGGCCGAGTAACGTGCTCTTTGCCGATGCCACAGCGGTAGACACATCTGTTACGGTTTCCGACCCAGGGACTTATGTACTGCGTCTGCTTGCCGACGATGGCGTGGCGACCGCTAGTGATACCGTCACCGTTACCCTTTCAGCTACCCAGACCACGGCAACCAACCTGCCACCTGTCGTTGAAGCAGGTTCCAACCGCACGATCTTCTTACCAGAACGTGTAGCGCTCCTGGATGGCACAGTCACGGACGACGGACTGCCTGCTTCGGGAACGCTGGAAACGACCTGGAGCCAACTCCAGGGCCCTGGCAGCGTAATCTTTTCTGATACCGCAGCCGTGGATACAGGCGTCACGCTTCCTGCTCTGGGTGTCTATGTGCTGCAACTGCTTGCCAACGATGGTGCAGCGACCGCGAGCGATACCGTCACCGTCACCCTTTCACCCACCCAAACGAATCCACCCGCCAACACGCCACCCATTATTGAGGTGGAACCCAGCCAAAGCGCGCGCGTGGGCCAGGTAGTCACGCTGAGCGCTACAGTCACCGATGATGGCCTTCCCAATCCACCCGGAAAGGTAACGAGTGCCTGGAGCCTGCTCAGTCCATCGGGTGGAACCATCGTGGGCGATGCAACGGCACTTACGACTGAAGCCACCTTTACAGAACCAGGCGAGTATGGTTTGCGCCTGACTGCCACTGATGGGGAATTCGAAGTTCATCGTGATGTTACGATCACGATCACCGAGGAGATTGTGGAGGAGCAGGAAAGCCTTTTCCTACCTATCACACAAAAGTAGGCATCAGCAATACCAACCTGTCGCGAGAACCCTCCCGGAAGCTTCTGAGCTTTCGGGAGGGTTCATGACAAGCAGGGTTACTTGTTTAGCAGTGGAATAAAAAAGGGAGTGGCGTCGGGGTCTGGACGGGACGGAGGAGCCGGCTGCGGGGTCTGACTTGGCGCTTGATCATCCGTTCCCGGCAGACCATTCATATATTCCTCAATGTTGGTATAGCCATCGCTATCTTGATCAGCCGCACTGTCATCTTGGTTCGGATTCAAACCCTGGGCCCTTTCCCACTCGTCCGGCATGCCGTCATGGTCGGCGTCAGGGCAAGGAGTACCGGGCGCTAAATCAGGCCAGCCGCCCACCTCGGAAGGATTGGTCAAGTATCCCTCTCCATTATGCCCTCTTGTATTCTCCTGCACACTTCGGATAATTCGTTCGTCGACTGCATCGCGTCGCGTAAACCACGAACCGTCACAATTAAGACCCTGGGCGGCACCCGCCCTGCTTAAGACCTGATCATAGGCGACTTCGGCGCTCGTCGTGGTGATGGCAGGAGCGCCAAAGGGTTGATCAACGATGTGTTCTGTTGCATTTGAAGGAAGAAAGCTCTTGATAATCTCCTTGCCTTCGACAACATTGCCGTTCACATACAGTCCGCCCGCTCCATCATCCTTGACATAGGAAGATATGGTTGTGTTGGGGCCTGCCTCGACATAGTTGCCAACGAAGTTCACCCTGGCGAGAGCGGTTACGGTAGAACCGAGGCTGCCAGGGTTATAGACAAGATTGTTCACGACATCGACAACCCCTGAGTCGGCGCTGATTCTGGGCGATCTCTGTAAATGATGCGCCACCAAATTGTGATGGAAGCTGTAGTTACCACCACCCTCACTACCCAAATTTGGCCCTTTCAGTCCAGCCGTTTCAACGGTACTGGGCAAGCTTTCTGCAAGGATATTCCATTGCAGCGTGACATTCTGGGTGTCATACCAAACGATCACCAGTTCATCGCCCGACCAACTGGCAGAGATGTGGTCTACAATCACGTTGTAGGGCGGTTCGCCCCGCTTAGAAATGGACAAAGCCCGGCTGTTCTCGCCCATCACTCCAGGTCGAAAGCGCATGTAACGAATAATGACATCATGCGTGTGTACATGAATCGGACTCTCAACCGCAGCAGCCGCCTTCAGCGTGATGCCATCGCCAGGCGCGGTTTGCCCTGCAATGGTGATAAAAGGCTCATCAATATCAATATCGGACTCGACGGTAATTGTACCCGCAACACGAAACACACAAATACGAGGCCCTGATGCTTCCGCACAGGCCCGCAGGCTGCCGGGACCTGCGTCCTCCAAATTTGTTACTTCTATCATTCTCCCGCCACGACCACCTACTGTCTCTGCTCCATACCCTTCCGCTCCAGGAAAAGCAGGAAGGGCAGCCACAGTGGGCGTATTATCTGCCGCCAGTCTGATATTGGTAAAGCCGGTCAGAGAGAGCAAGGCAATGGTTAATAAGGATACGAAGCGTAACGCGGACATCCATGATTCTCCAATCAAGCAAACTGTACATGCGCGTACAGTTCATCACAATGAACAACGGTTGTATCGGTCAACAAACAGGCAACGAGATGGGTGGGCGTTGGAACATCAGCGTGGATACTGCCTGATGAGTTGCATCAGTGAGTTGCAGAGGGTGCAACTCACTAACTATGAATCGCTAACGATAGTCACTAACAAATCGCAATCGTACGCGATAACGAACCCGTTTGCTCATTGGATACAATCCGATGTGTATGTGGCCTCCTTTCGGAATCCAAATGCAATCTATACTATGGCCCTACACACGATTCAACGACCGTCACGCGTTTGCCACTTGTATCTAAACCACCTTCCTACGTGGCGCGCTGCCCTGTGCGGTTGGCGCGGCTGCGCGGCGTTAGCTCGTACCAGGGTTCGTGACCCTCAAAGAAACGCTTAAGTTCATCTACCATCAACGCAAAGAAAGGCCGGATCGGGTCGCCGGTTGCCCAGCCAATGTGGGGGCTGAGAAAGACATTCGGCAGTTGCAGGATCTCGTTGCCGGCGGGGATCGGTTCCGGGTCGAAAACGTCCAGCCCCGCCACAATATCCCCCTGCTTCAGCCGTTCGACCAACGCCTGAGAGTCCGCGACTGGCCCACGCGAAACATTGACAAAGACAGCGCCCGGCTTGAGCAAGGCAAACTCACGTTCGCCCAACATCCCCTTTGTAGCCGGGGTCAATGGTACAAGGCAGACGACCACATCACATTGCGAAAGCACATTGTCCAGCGAGGTCTGGATAAAGCCCAACGCCTCAGCCATCTCACGGGGCAAGTAGGGATCGTGAACCCAAATCTCTGTCTCAAAGGGCTGCAGCAGTTTGATCAGCCGC
The DNA here is from genome assembly GCA_020846635.1 of Caldilineaceae bacterium. Taxonomy (GTDB): domain Bacteria; phylum Chloroflexota; class Anaerolineae; order Caldilineales; family Caldilineaceae; genus QEUY01. The sequence continues at coordinate 177,309 of JADLDO010000023.1, read as the reverse complement.
CGCGCCATGTGACCACCACCGATCAGCCCGACCCGCTTGCCGGTCAACTGCCCGCCCACTGTCGCCTTGTCATAGCGAATCGAAGCGCCTTCGCCCGCCAGGATGCGCCGGAAGAATTCCCCACCATTACGCAGCGAAACGAGAATAAGCCCCAACGCCCACTCCGCGACCGGATAAGAGGAGCCATTGGTCACATCCACGGTGCGGATATTGCGCTCCCAAGCGGCATCCAGGTCAATGCGGCTGGCAAAGCGATCCCCTTCCAGTTCGCCGATAAAACGCAGCTTGGGCGCATTCTCAAGCACTTCAGCCGTCAGCGCGGGCGCGCCATGACAGATCACAATGCCGTCATAGCCAGCCAGTTTCTCGCGCAACGCCGCAGATGCCGCCGGGTCACGGTTGCTGTCATAAATACCGCCACCTTCACAGGGGAAGAAGTCGCAATCGGCAAACTGCTCCAGCCGGGCCAACACCGCCGGATCAACATAGCCCTCATATACTCTTGGGCTAAAGGCCAAAAGTACCTTCGGACGCACAGACATCATAGGGATTCCCTTTCATCTTGGGGCTTCTATCATTGAACTGGGTTATACACGACAAATTCCAAATCTTAGCACAGAGGCAACAGGACGCCCTATCAGTGCCACGCATAGGTGATCATCCGCGCCCGCTCTCTACCCCGCGAGTCACCCTCCCTCTAGGCTACGGTACATTGGCTACGCGCCCATACGCGCCATAATAAGATAACGATTGAATCAAAGCTTAAAAGGAGCAAATCATGGCTCAAAAAACAGCAGCGGACATCTTGGTAGAGTCCTTGATTGATTGGGGCGTTGAGGCCATCTTTGGTATGCCAGGAGATGGCATCAACGGCATTATGGAGAGTCTGCGCACGCGCCAAGACAAAGTGCGCTTTGTGCAGGTGCGCCACGAAGAATCGGCAGCGTTCATGGCCGTTGGCTATGCCAAAGTGACCGGCAAGTTGGGGGTCTGTCTCGCCACCTCAGGCCCCGGTGGTGTCCACCTGCTCAATGGCCTCTATGATGCCAAGTTGGATGGGCAGCCGGTACTTGCCATTACCGGACACCATTACCATGACCTCATTGACACCTTTGCCCAACAGGATATTAACCTCGATCGGGTCTTTGCCGATGTAGCGCACTACAGCACGCGCATCATGGGGCCAACCCATGTGCGAAACGTGACAGACCTTGCCTGCCGCACAGCGCTCGCCTACCGGGGTGTGTCGCATATCAACTTTCCGACCGACATTCAGTCGATGCCCCTGGACGAGGAGCAAGCCTCCAAGCGCAATGTCCCAGGTCATACCTCCGACTACTTTGCCCGCAGCGCGGCCATCCCCGCCGAAGCAGATTTGCGCCGCGCCGCCGAGGTGCTCAACGCCGGCCAAAAGATCGTCATCCTGGCGGGGCGCGGCGCGCTTCATGCCACGGATGAGTTGGAACAACTGGCGGATCTGCTGGCCGCGCCAATTGCCAAACCCTTATTGGGCAAGGCGTCCGTTCCCGACGACAGCCCCTATACGACCGGCGGCGTCGGGCAGCTTGGCACAAAAGCCTCACAGGAGGCTCTTGAGCAGTGCGACACCCTGCTCATGGTGGGGACTTCCTTCCCCTATATCGAGTATTACCCGAAACCGGGGCAGGCGCGCGGCGTCCAGATCGACCGCGATCCACAGCGCATCGGGCTGCGTTATCCAGTGGAAGTGGGGCTGGTGGGCGATGGACGGCGCACGCTGCAACTGCTGATGCCGCTCTTGCAGCGCAACGAGAACCGTAAATTCCTGGAGGAAGCGCAGAAAGCGACAAAGGAGTGGTGGCAGGTGATGGAGGAGCAGGGCACGCAGCGCACGATGCCCATGAAGCCGCAGGTTGTTGCGTGGGAACTCGGCAAACGCCTGGACTCTGATGCCATCATCTCCTGTGACAGTGGTACGGTGACGGTGTGGTGGGCGCGCCAAATGAAGGCGCAGCGCGATCAGATATATTCCGTCTCCGGCACGCTGGCCTCAATGGCCTGTGGTCTAAACTATGCGATTGCCGCCCAAATCGCCCATCCCGACCGCCAGTCTGTTGCCTTTGTGGGCGATGGCGGCTTTTCAATGCTCATGGCCGATTTTATTACGGCTGTGAAATATAAGCTGCCCATCAAAGTGGTCATCCTCAAGAACAACACGTTGGGCATGATCAAGATGGAGCAGATTATGATGCTTGGCAATCCAGAGTATGGCTGCGAGTTAGAGCCGATTGACTTTGCCGCCTTTGCGCGTGCCTGTGGCGCAACCGGCTTTCATATCGAAGATCCTGCCACCTGTGGTGCGATCCTGGATGAGGCATTGGCAACGCCCGGCCCGGTGATCGTCGAAGCCCTCACCGACCCGAACGAGCTTCCCATGCCGCCCCAATTGAAGGCGGAGGACATCGCCAATATCAGCGAAGCCCTCGCCAAAGGCCAGCCGGATGCAGGCAAGATTGCAAAGGTCGTCGCCAAGACAAAGGCACGCGAGATGGTCTAGCGTCAATCCAACGTCGCCAGTGTCATCCTCACCTTGCCCGCGCTCAGCGTCGAAAAGTAGGGGTTGATGTCAAGTGTGCGCTGTAAATACACCTGTGCCTGCGCACTTTCCCCTTGTGCCAGGGCGATCATCCCGGCATGGTAATAGAGGCGCGCGTCACGCGTCCCCAACCGCAGCGCCTCCTCCATATAGCCGCGCGCCTCAGCAGCGCGCCCATTCTGATAGAGCGCCCACGCCAGGACGTCCGCGGCATAGATCGTTGGTCGCCTGGCATAGACGGCTTCGGCTTGGGCCAATGCCGCGGCCTTATCAGCGCCGTGGTCGCTACCAAAAAGCGCCATCTCCAAATCCACATCCATTCCCGCCGAAGCATTGAGCGTCTGGATCAGTTTCACCAGATCATACTGCTCCTCAGCCCCCACCCTATCCCCGGTGACTTCCAACAGTTCGCCCAGGGCAATGGCAACTTCGGGCAAGGGGAGACGCGTTAGCACCTGGCGATATTGGGCAATAGCCTCGCTGTTACGCCCTTGTGCGGCCCACACTTTTGCCATCCCCGCCAACGCATGAACATAGTCGGGCGATTGGCGCAGCGCGGCTTGATAACTCGCTTCCGCGGCAGCCAAATCACCCTGATTAAAATGAAGGTTGCCCAATTGAACCAGCGTCCACAGCACCGGCTCATCTCCCGGCAAACCCATTCCCGCCGCGGCTTGCATCGCCTCAATCGCCCCATCGACATCGCCATACAATTCACGCACATAAGCCATACGCGTATACGAATTGAGGCCAGGGCGCATGTCCACCATCTCCTGCAAGACTGTGATGGCCTGATCATACTGCCCCAACTCCACATGGGCGTCGGTCATAATGCCCAAAATGTCGGGACGATAGGGATTGATCGCCCGCGCTCGCTCTGCCCAGACCAGCGCGCCGTCAAAATCGTGCAGTGCCAGCGCCAAAATGCCCTTGCCCACCAGCGCGTCCACTTGGTTTGGCTCCCGCTCCAGCGCCGCGCTCAATGCCTGATCCGCCCGCTGGTAATCGGCGGCGTCACCACTGCTGCGTACACGCTGCAAAAACAACAGCCCCAGTTGGGCATAGGCATCATGGTCGCGATCCGACTGTTCAATGCGCTTTTGCATCTGGCTGATCGCCTCCTCCAGTGACAGCGCTCCCCCAAAGCGGAGAGGTCGCGCAGGGAGAGGCTCGTCAGCCTTCTGCGTATTCGCCCAGGGGCGAGTCAGCAGCGCGCCGACCAAGAAGAGGCAAGCCACCACAAACAATAGAATGAAACGGCGCGTGCGTGAGGCAGAAGATACACCGGATGATTTCACAGGACGATCTGTCATGGCTGCGTGCATCGGACGATTTCCTCCAGGAACCGAATGGTTGGCAAAGACCCTCCTGGACGCTTCGACCGTCCAGGAGGGTCTTTGAGCGACTCGCCTATGGGCGGCTACGGCGGCGCATAAAGACTATCGCCGGCAGTACCAGGGTGACAAAGAAGAGTGACGACCAACCGGCGAGCGGTTGGGTCTGGGGCAGTTCGCCAATCGTGATGCTCGCCTTGTGTATCAGCGGGAGTATGACAGTCAAGAACGGGTTCTGGTGGATATGTTCCTGACCCGACTGTGCTTGGGCCATATAGGGGAAGGTATCACGGAAGGGCACGTCGTTGCCATTCAAGCCATCATCCAACACATCGACCAGCCCTGCGTTGAAGGAAAAGCCGGCATCGCGTCCGTCCAGCACCCCATAGGCAGCACCGGCAACCGCCAGCAGGGAGATATCGACCACGTCATCGCCCAGGCGGCGACCATTGGGGAAGCCACAGGCATCGCCACCAAGGATACCCAAGCGGCTGGGGGTTGGGCTGCACAACTCGCCCTTGATGTTAGTGTTGATGCGGATCATCTCGGCAGGTTGAGCGCCTGGCGTTGTCGGGCGATTCACATTGAAGTCAGCAGGCAGCTCCATCGGGCCGTTTGCTGTCTGGATGGTGAAGGGATTCGCCAAAACCATGCCCGTCAGGTAGATATCGAAGATGTCGCCGCGTCCAGAGCGTGGCGTACCCGCTGTTACCTCGGTGCTGCAATCGTCATTGGCATCGCCCGGCAGCGGCACATCATAGAGCGCACAGAGCAGGCGACCCACCTCCGGGTCTTCCACGCTCTTTTGCAGCAGGTCCCCGGCAGGCGTGCCGGAGGTATACAGACCCACGTCCTGGGCGGGGTAGAGCGTATTAAAGGCATCCTTGAGCGCCAGCGGCACCACGACCTCGTTGACCAGCGGCATACCCAAGCGCGAAACCTGGCTATAACCGGCGTGCGCGTTACTGACCATTACATCGGCGCTTTGGCGGCGCGTCCCTGCCCACACGCCAAAGACCGGGTCATCACCAGACTTGATCCGCGCAATCGGCAGTTCGATCACCATGCTGTGTACGTTGAAACCGGAGAGCGAATCAATCGGAATGTTGTTGCCCGTCTCATAGCCAACCGGGGCAGCCTGGCCGCGCAACGTCAGTAGGTCAAAGACCTGGAGATCCACCCAAAAGGCATCGTCGGTCGGCCCCGCAAAGAGTTTCATGGTATCGCCCGCCGCAGGCCAGATCGCGGCATCCTCCAGTGCGCTGTAGTTCGGTGTGGATTTGGCCCCAATATTGGCGGGAGCCGTACGCTTGTTCGCCACCAGGTCAGTCACGACCCCCTCCAAATCCTCGGTAATGGTGACATACTGCGGACGGTTCCAATTCGTGTTTAGGTCGCTCATTGGGCCGACATTGTAGAGGAACGTTTCGCCATTGACCGTATCCACCCGGCTCGAAAGCGTGTAGGTGACGTTGGGTACTGCATCACCATCGGTGTCGACATAGATGTCATACAGCGCGCTGGGGTCCCATTCGTAGTAGTTCGGCCCCCCTTCCGGCCCTTCAAAGGGAATCCAACTGCTGGCAAGCACTACGTTGTCAGGATTCTCCGGCGAAATAAAGGTCCAGACATCGGTGGAATCAGCATAGGCATCTTTGGCGATGGCGGGGGCTTCTCGATGGCTCGAAGCGCTGGCATCGCCACGGAAGACAACCATCACCGCAGCGGTCAAGAGGATAGGCGTCAGCGCGACGCACAGCACAACGATTACACGTTTGGCCCACTGGCGGGCCGCTTGTGGTTGAGACATTCGTGATTGCTCCTTGTTAGAATTTGGTCACTGTTTCTGTCTGGTCACGGATAAAATCTAGTCACCTACAATCCAGTTACAAAGTCCCATTTACAAAGTTCTATTACAAAGTTGAAGTCTCCTACGGACAGCCCTCCTTTCTGCTCTCTGGGTTGCTCTTTAGGCGAAACCGGCAAGAATCCCGATCTCGATCAGCGCCCGTACGGTAATGCCGGCGCCCACCAGGGTAATAAAGGCTGCGCTGGCGACCGCGAGGTAACGGGCGTAGCGACTGCTTTCAGGGATGCGCTCGAACAGCTTGCCTGCGCGCAGCAGCAAGAGCCCAAACGCCGTGAGAACAGTGGCTAACCCCAGGCTAAACATCAGAATTAAGAGCAGGCCAAAGGCCACGCGCTCAAGGGCGATGGCCCCCAGCAGCACCACCAACGCCGAAGGACAAGGCAGCAGCCCACCAGAGATCCCCAGCGCCAACAACCCGCGCCAGGTGACAGCACCCCCATCGGCTCCCGGCGGCAGGTGGCTGTGTGCATGCGCCTCGTGTTGATGAGCATGGCTGTGACCGAGGTCATGATTGTGGTTATGACTCTGGTTATGGCTGTGGTAATAACTGCCAGCATGGCTGTGACCGTGGCTGTGATCATGCTCGTGATGAGTATGTCCAGGATGAGCGTGATCATGGTGGTGATCCAACGGCTCGCCACGCACCAATGCGCGCAGCCGGTTCCAGCCAATCGAAAGGCCGATGGCGATGACCAGCAGGCCCGACAGGGTACTCAACCAGGGATAGATGCGCTCCGGCAGGATGTACTGCGAGGCGGCCAACGTCGCCAGCCCCAGCACAAAGACGCCCAACGTGTGGGTAATGGTGGTGGTTGCGCCCAGGAAGAGCGCATGGGCAAAGGTGCCGCGCGCCCCCACCAGATAAGCCGCCACGATGGTCTTGCCATGCCCTGGCGAAAGCGCATGAGCAGCGCCCCAGCCAAACGCGGCCAATAGCGCCACCAGGATCGCCCACGGCCCCAACTCAATCGAAACCAGTTCAGCAAAGCGATCACCACCTAGAGAGGTAGTCGTTTGACCACGCTTTTCGCCTGTGGTGGTCTGCTGAGTATTCTGGCTTGATAGACCTGAAGCAAGCTGCCAGCGAAGATGTGCGCTGTGTACGGCGGGCGGGCTTTGCAGCAAGTCCACAGGGTATTCATGCAGCGCATTGGAGAGGTCGTCTTGCGGCACATCAGAGGCGAGCAGTTCTACCTCTGCACCAGGTGCCACGATCACCTCCTGCCAGCCCAGCCGATCCGCATAGCTCTGATCGGTGTACTGTAGCTCCTGGGCATCACCCGTCGGGGGCAGCGCGGCGCTAAACGCAAATTCCATGCGTAAGGTCGGCAAGTCGGCCTGTCCGGGTGCGAAGCGAAGATGGCGCGCCCCTGGCGTCCACGCAGTGGGCGCGCCGTTGAGCGTCAACAACAACTGTGCGGGCAAGGTCGCTGCCACAGCCTCCAGATAGCCCTGCTCCTCCTCTGGGGAGATCACGTCGTCGCGATTGATGTCCATAGCTGTGCGCTCGGCATGGGTAGGAATTTCTGCCATGTCCACGATATAGAGCAACTGAACCGCCTCTGTCCCAACATCCAAACGGCTGTAGCGGTTGACCGAAAAGTTGCCCATCGGGTGAGCAAAGGCGGTATGGGGGAAGATCGCCAGCATGACGAATACACAAAGGAGGCTAAGCGCGGCCCGACGCCAGCGGGCAAACATGGGTACGTTCGTGATTTGGCTCATCGAAGATCCTCGTTTGTTGATTTCGCAGAAGGGTGTTTGCGACGCATCCGAGCAGGGCACCTCGCCGGATCACCTACTCATTTCAACTGACGCAGCCTAGACGCGTTTGGATCAGACCAATTTTGAAACTTGTCTTGAAAACAAAAATGGGGCTGCCGGACTTGGCAACCCCATTTTTGCGCCTTCAACTATTCACATTGAAGGTTAAAGAGTATTCACTTTTTGTTCAGCAGTGTGCTCGTCTCCAGAGTGCGACAGCAGACGCTTCGAGCCAGTGCTCGCTATCCCTTCACGCCGCCCAATGCGACGCCGCTGATGAAATAGCGCTGTGCAAAGAAGAAGAGCAGGATCATGGGCAATGTCATCAGGAACGAAATCGCCATCATATAGTTCATCTCCTCGCTATAGGCACTGCGGAAGAGACTCATCCCCAAAGCAAGCGTGTAATTGTCGGCACTGGAGAGGTAGATCAGCGGGCCATAGAAGTCAGCCCAAGTACCCTGGAAACTGAAAATGGCAACCGTTGTCAGGGCCGGCAGCGAAAGCGGTAAGAAAATCGTCCACCAAATTTGCAGCCGGTTCGCCCCATCAATGCGCGCAGCATCCTCGATCTCAACGGGAATCCCCAAGAAGAACTGCCGGATCAAAAAGATGTTGATCGCACCCCCGCCAAACCAAACCGGCACCGTCAGCGGCAGAAAGGTATCGAGCCAGCCGATGCGGTAAAAGACAATGTAAAGGGGAATCAAAGTGACTTGGCTTGGCAGCATGACCGATGCCAGCGTAGCAACAAACCAGAAGTTGCGCCCCGGAAAGCGGATACGTGCAAACCCATAGGCGCACAGCGACGAGGTAAGCAGCGTGCCCACCAAAACTGTCACGGTAATAAAGAGTGTGTTCAGCGTCCACTGTGTAAAACGGGTCGCCGGATAGGTCCAGGCAGTGATGTAATTTGACCAGATCGCCTCGCGCGGCCAGAGTGTGGGCGGAAAGAGATAGACTTCCGGCTTTGTTTTCAATGAGGTGGCGATCATCCACCAAAGCGGCACAATCGAAAGCAGCGCAATCACGATCAACAGGAAGTAGATGATCCCAGAGCGTAACGGCTTCTCCCATGCGTGTATCGCCCGCGCATGGCGCTGCGCAGCCTTCGCTGTGCTCTGCCCCTGCATGGTTACGCTCATTGTTTTACCTCATAATAGACATAGGCGTCTGAGCCGCGGAAGACTAAGAGTGTCAGCCCCAGGATGATGACAAAGAGCAGCCAAGCCATCGCGGCGGCAAGCCCCATCTGTAGCCACTTAAATGCCTTCTCATAGAGGTTCAGATTATAGACATAGGTCGAAAAGAGGGGGCCACCCTGCGTCAAAATGAAGGGCGGCAAGAAGTATTGGAAGGTGAAGATCAAGCCGGTGACCAGATTAAAAAAGATCGTGGGAGAGAGCATAGGCAGCGTAATGCTCCGAAATTCCCGCCATTGGTTGGCCCCATCGATCTTGGCGGCATCATACAACTCTGGCGAAATGCCCTGCAAGCCTGCCAAGAAGATGACCATCGCCGGGCCAATGCTCCACAAATTGAGCACCGCCAGCGAAACAAGCGCGGTTTCCGGTTCTGCCAGCCAGCGCAATGTCGGTATGCCAAGTTTCACCAACGTGGCATTGACAAGCCCAAATTCCGGGTTGAGCAGCCAGCCCCAAATAAAGACCATCGCAATGCCTGGCACAATGGTAGGCAGGTAAAAAGCAGTGCGGAAGAAGCGAATACCCGCCAAACGTTGGTTGAGCAGCAGCGCCGCCCCCAAGCTGCCCAACAGCGTCAATGGCAGTGACATGGCTGCATAGAGAAGCGTAATCCAGAGCGAATGGAGCACACGCAGATAGGCTTCGGTGAACATATCGCGGTAATTGCGCAAACCAATAAAGGTGGGGTCTTTCAAGAGGGGATAATCGGTGAGGCTGAGATAGAAAGAGGCGATCATCGGCCCAAAGGTCCAAATGATCAACCCCAGGATCACGGGCAAAATAAAGAGATAACCCGCAATCGTATCTCGCCAAAAGGCATTGCTGCGCCGGTGGGGCCGCGCAATGCCGGGTGCTTGTGTACTCATTCTTACCTCATCACCAGTGCCAGATCGGATCTCGCGTCCTACTTGGCAAACGAACCAACATCGCTGTAAAGACTACACGGCAGAACTACACGGCAAAGCTACATCATAAAATCACATGACAAAACTGCACATGACAAAACAACAACGTGAAAGTAGATCGTACAAGCCACTTCCCCGGCCCATACGATCTACTTTTCAACCATTTCTACGCAAAACTACTGGGCTGCGCGATCCAGACATGCCTGGATTTCAGCATCCACGCCGGGGAAGACATCTGCCGCCGTGGCTTGGCCGCGAATGACCTGCTCCAACGCTGCCTTGATCGCGGCATTGACTTGGCCGGTGTAGAGACTGCCACATTCCACCGGATAGTTGCGGGGCAGGATGCCGAACTCTTGCCCACCGATGAAGGCCGCCTTGTAGTTGGCGGGCGGCGGTTCCAGTTCATCAAAGATCGGGCTGTCCGCCATCGACTTTAATAGAGGCATGGCGCGGTAGGTACGGGCGAAAGTCTCCTGACCTTCTTCGGTAATGATGCTCTTGACAAAGTCCCAAGCCTCTTGAGGATGATCCGTACCTGCGCTGACCGCATAGCCGAAGGTCCCCATGCCCGTGAAGTGTCCTTCTGGATGGCTTGGAATGACCTGCACATCCCAGTTGAAAGCACCCGGCTCGATACCATCGCGGAAGATACCGGCAAAAATGGGGATGCTCAACCAGGTGGCGCAGCGTTGGTTGATAAAACAGTTGCCGCCCAGGTCACCACCCAAGGGGATCGCCACATCATGCTTGACCCACAAGTCGGCATAGGCTTGCAGACCGGCCAAAGACTCTTCGGTGCTCAAGGTGGATGTGGTGCCATCCTCGCTCAATACGTCACCGCCATAGCCACGGATCCACGGCACGACATAGGCCCACCAGTCAAAGCCACCGGCAGAAGCGCCGTCAGCACCGATGCCAACACACTTGACCCCTTCATTTGCCTCTTGGACAGCCTTGCACTGCTCAATGAAGTCGTCCCAGGTCCAGTCTGCCGACGGGGCCTCCAAACCGGCATTTTCCCACATGTCTACGTTGTAGTAGACCTGGACATTGTCCAGCGAGAGGGGAATCATATAGAGACCTGGATTGCCTTCAACGCGACCCAACCCCAGGATGCTCTCATAGACGTCGTCAATCGCAACTTCTTCATCGACATCGGCCAATGGCTGCATATCCAACAACACGCCTGCATCCACAAAGGGGGCCGTGTAGATATCGGCGGTCAGCATCACATCCGGCAGATTATCGGCTGCTGCCATCGTGAAGACCTTGTCCGCATAGTCGGCGGCTCCAAACTCAACAGCCACCTCTACACCGGGGTGTTTCTCCTTAAACTTCTCTTCCATGAACTTGTTGGCAGCCGTCGCATGGTCGCCGCTGCTGGTATAGAAGCGCAGCGTCCAATTCTCATCACTACCAGCGGCAGGAGCAGCCGCGCCACTGTCAGCGGCCGGTGCGGCTGCGGGGGCAGCACAAGCCGACAAAACCATGACCAGCACTCCCAAAACGGCCATACTCAAGCGGGCGCGTCGCAACTGCTTACGCAAACCACTCATAGTCCTTCCTCCTCAGTTCCTTTGAATTCTTTGGCAAAACGGCGAGTAGCGATATAACCAATGGGTTGGGGGCGGAGTTGTAGGGTTGGACGTTGCGCTGCCCTAAGTTCAATCGAGCCGGCACAACGTTTCACAGAAATAGGGAGCGCCTATGCTGCGTGGCGCGAAAAGATGCTGCCTCGATCCTGGAGAGCACAACAGGAGCAATATCCAGACAACACGTTTACGTAACGCCAGGATACTGGAGAATCAGTTGTTTCGCAAAGAGTGCGTTTTTCGAGACAGTGCTTATGAAAATAGCATAGGCATAACTGCTTGTCAACCGCGCAAAAAGGAAAGGAGAAAAAAAGGAGAGGAATCCCGTGTCGATCAATGCAACTGCTTAATCAAACGCCATTGATTGACCCCGGCGGGCGTGCGCGTGTACTCCAGGTGATCGAGCGCTTGCAGCGCCAAGAAAAGCCCAAAATTCCCCTCTGGCACATCCAAGATGTCGTCCAGGTTGGGCAGGGCCACTTCAGTTGGCGGCGTAAAGGCGATCCCTTGATCGTGAAAGAGGGCTTCCAGGTAGGGCGCAAAGAGATTCAGTTGAAAAAACAAGGGGGCCTGTGGGTGGTCGGGTGGGTAGGCATGGCGCAGGATATTGGTAGCAATCTCGACCACGGCAGTTTTGAACGCGTCAAAGACTGCCACCACCGCCGGGCCGCGCGCATCAGCCGCCGCGGCCTCAAAGCGATCCAGGCTCTCATAAATTTGCGTCAGGTTACGCGGGGCAGAGGCAATTTCGAGTTTCTCGCTGACGATTGCAGCCCCGGCAGGATCAAGGTTAGTAGCCAGAGAGAGCCTCCTCCACGGTTGCATAGGGTCGCAGGACGCGATCCAGCGTCGAAACCTCCAGAATATAACGCACCTGCTTATCGGCGCGCGCCAGCCGCAGATCGCCACCCGCCACGCGCGCCGCCTTCAGCCCACTGATCAACGCGCCCAGCCCCGAACTGTCCACAAATGAGACTTTGTGCAGATCGACCACCAAGCGGTGATTGCCTTCGCCCACCACCTCCGCCAACTTCTGCTTCACGTCCACTGCCGAGAGCATATCCAGACGCCCTTCAAGTTCCACCAAAGCCACACGATTCTCGCGGGCTTCCACACCAATCTCCATGACCTATCTCCTATCCTTCTTCAGCGCACAGAACCGCCGGTAACACGCCCGGCGACTGTCGCCGCGGTGACTCTATCCGCATCGATTGCTGCCCCGTCGCTGGGCGGCGCATAGGTCGCGGCGACGATGACCACACTCAACATGACCAAATTGTAACAACTCCAAAAGACATTGACCAGAAATCCAGCCACGTCGTCTGTCATCCCAAGCGCCAGGCGCACACTCCCATAGACGACAGAAAGCACAATCAGCCCCATCATGACCAACTGCGGGCGCACCAAATTCAGAAAAACGCCCGACTGGCGTGACTTTGGCGTCACCACAAAGCCCAATTTGTGCCCGAAATAGACATTGGCAACAGCGCTTGTCACAGCCTGAATCCAGAGGGGAAACATCGCCAGGTTATATTGTTGACCTCGCCAGGTGGGTAAGCCCCATCCCAAGAAAATAAAGAGCAATTGGTTCGCCACCAGGAAGGGGACGAGATGCCAGAAGAACTCTTTGGAATAGGCAGTGACCGGCGTCCAGCCAAAGAACAGGTAGAGCACCGGGGCAAGCAAATAGATCAGACTAAAAAAGCCCGATAGGTAACTCCACATGGTAGCAAAGTACATCAAGCGCTGCCCGAAGGAAAGCCCTTTCTGTACCAGCGGATTCTCGCGCAGCATCACCTGGATCGTTCCCTGTGCCCAGCGCAAACGCTGCTGCAACGAAGTACGCAGATCCTCCGGCGCAAGTCCACGCGCCAGGATTTCGTGATGATAGACCGACTTCCAGCCTGTTGCATGCATACGCATCGCGGTCGCCATATCTTCTGTGACCGAGATCGTAGCAATGGGGAAAACGGCCTCTGCCTCATGGCTGCGATCCAAATCCACACCGAGCAAAAGCGCCCGCACCGCGGTCACCGCGGCCAACGGCGACATCTCGCGGCCCGCCAATGCTTCAACTGTCTCTTCGCTCATGAGCGCCTCGGTTAAGCCCTGGCCCAACTCGACCTCTTCCAAGCCTGGAATCTGTCCTAGCTCGGCCTGAATTGCCGCCAGATCCGCTTGCACCACAAGACGGCTAACCGTCTCTGCCTCGCGTTGAAATGCCCAGGTCACCTCCTGCAAGGGCGCGCCCCGCTGCAACTGCTCTTTGGCCTCCCTGACTGCGCCCCGCAACTGCTCAATCCCCCGGCGCAATCGTTCTTGATCCGGGCCGGACAGATCGCGTGCGGCCTGCCGGAGCAATCGATCCGCGGTCTGGATGGCGCGGCGAATCTGGCGCATCTGGTCGCGCACATAATAGCGAATACCAATGCTCATCAAAGCTTCACGGCGCAACACCGCATTGGAGCCACAGAAATAGGCCGCGTTCCACCCATCCTTGCTCTGCTGAATCGGCCCATAGAAAAGCGGGGCATCGGTGCCAAACGGATTCCCGGCGGGCGTGTTGTGGAACCACTGCGGCGTCTGCACAAAGGCGACCTCAGGGTCGCGAAAATAGCCGAGCGTATGGCTCAGAATCTTGGGGCTAGGAACCTGATCGGCATCTAAGATCAGGATAAATTCGCCGGTGGTCTGCCCCAGGGCGTTGACGAGATTCCCAGCCTTCGCATGGCGATCTTTGCCCTGCCAGACATTGCTGCGCACGATGTAATCCACGCCAACCTCCGCGGCCATCGCTTGCATGGCGGGCGAGCGTCCATCATCGAGGATGAAGGTGCGGTGGGGCCAGGTAATCGCGCGCGCAGCGATGGCAGTCTCGCGCACCAATTCGACCGGCTCATTGTAGCAGGTGATAAAGACATCGACCGTTGCGCCAGGGATCGGGGCAGGGGCTTCGGTGCGAATCTTCAAACGCCAGATGCCCAGCCCAAAGATCCAGGTGTCGAGATAGCTATAGGTTTCTGCTGCCAAGAGCGTCAGTGAAATCGGCCAAAAGGCCCAGTTGATCGAATAGAAATAGCGCCAGGTAATGTAATAGGTAGCGGTTCCCAACGCCAACAGAACCAAGAGACGCATAACGCGGGTATAGACGCGAATCTGCTTCTTGAGATCCCCTTCGGGCGCAAACCATTTGGTCCAGCTAGGCACAATCTGTACAGCAGGTAAGACGATGGCGGGCTCTTCTCCAATCGGCTCAGCCACCTCTACACGCATAGAAACATTGTCAATCATCGCTCTTGCCTCAAGGCTCTCCTGTGTATTACAAAGCGTTCGCTGGTTGGCAGCGCAAAACCAACAGCGTCAAATCGTCCGGCAGATCAACGGGGGGTACGGCAAATTCCACCAGCCGCTCTACAACTGCCGCTGCGTCAAGATCCGAGGAGAGAAGACCGGCCAAATCGTTAAAACGGATCTCCTGGCCCTCCCTGGCATCGATCAATCCGTCGCTATAGATGACGACGAGATCGCCCGCCGCAAGTGTGATGCTTTTTTCGATGTAGGTGACATCGGACATGATGCCCAGGGGAAGCCCCTGTTCCTCAAATGTCTCCAATGTGCCATCCGCTCGCCGCACAAAGCCCAAGCGATGACCCGCATTGGCATAGATGAACTGCCGGTTGGCCCCATCGAGTTGGCAGTGAAAGAGCGTGACAAAACGGCTGGATCGCTCTAGGTCCGGCCCCAGCACACCGGCAGCAGTGTTCAATGCCAGGGCGGGTGTGCGCAAGCCGCCCGCCACGCGCATCACCGCGCGCACAGTCGCCATGAGCAGCGCCGCGGGCATACCCTTGCCCATAACATCGCCCAACGTGAAGGCTAATGTCTGGTCATCTTGATACCAGTCGTAAAAGTCGCCACTCACCGCACGCGCCGAGCGGAAGTAGGCCGCAATCTCAAACCCTGGCAGCGTAGGCACAAACTGCGGCAGGAGGTCTGCCTGCACTTGCGCGGCCTGTGCCATCTCCAAGTCCAAACGGCGGCGCAGCATCAGATTCTGGCGCGTGAGCAGCAAGCGGCGAACCGTACGCTCCAGCACTGCTTCAAAATCGACCGGCTGAAAAGGTTTGGGCAGGTAATCATCAGCGCCGTGACGCATGGCTTCGACGGCGATGCTTTCCGAGCCAAACGCGGTCATCATAATCACCGCAACATCCAGCTTATCGCGGCGAATCTCTTCTAGTACCTGCAAACCACCCACGTTAGGCATGGCAACATCCAGAAAAACCAAATCGGGCGAGTCACTGCGAATCATCTGTAGCGCAGCCGCGCCATCGCCCGCGCTGCTCACCTGAAAACCTCGATTTTTGAGCCGTATCTGTACGAGACGATTGATAAACGGGTCATCATCTACCACCAGCACCTTGAGCGAAGCACGCTCCTCCAATGTCACTGCGTCTATCTCTTCCATGATTCCTTAGCTTAATGGCTAGCGCAACAGGGATCGCCTATGGGGGGTGATTATGTAGGGCGATGATTTGTGATGAACGCGGCAAGTTCCTCAGAGCTAAAGGGTTTGGTCAAAAGCCCAAAATGATTCAGCGCCGCCAAATTGGAAAGGTCATTCTCAATTCCAGGGTCAGGCATCCCCACCATAAAGATCACAGGGAGATGATACTCCTGCTCCTCGCTGCGTATCTCCTGCAAGAGCGTCACGGCATCAATCGCAGATGACTGCAAGTCCAACATCAGCAAGTCCGGCTGCTGCTCCTGCACAACTTGAAGGATGTCGTGATTGCGTTCTGCGACGATCGTGCGATAGCCTGCGCGGTGCAGATCGTGGCGGATGTGTTCGCGTTCACTCACATCACTGTCGCCCAAGAGGATAAGCGGCGATTTCTTTGCGCTCAAGATGCTTTGAATCCGCTCGAGTAGAATATCACTCGCAAGCGGTTTGTTGAGATAATCCACAGCGCCCAGCACGCGCCCTTGTCCGTCATCGGGCAGGATCGAAAGCAGCAATACCGGAATGGCTGCGGTGGTGTCGTCGCTCTTGAGCCAATTGAGCAGCGTCAGACCATTCACCCCCGGCAAAATCACATCCAGCAAGATCAGGTCGGGCAAATAGCTTTTTGCCATCTCCAATCCCTCGGTGGCATCAGTGGCAACCAAGACATCATAGCCGGCGCGGGTGAGATGGCGGCGGCTTAGCTCGGCAATGTCCGGCTCATCCTCCACGATCAGGATCAGCCCGCCCACGGCCTTTGCCGCTGTCTCGTTGTTGCCATCATTGCCCAGATCAAAGTCCGTATATACGGGCAATGCCACATCATCGGCAATCGGCAAGGTAAAGCTAAAGGTAGAGCCTTGCCCAGCCTCGCTCTGCACCGAGATCGTGCCCCCATGCATCTCGACCAACATACGTACAATCGAAAGCCCCAAGCCGGTCCCCCCAACCTCCTGTGTCGCCGGATTCTTGGCGCGGTAGAAACGCGTGAAAAGGTGCGTCTGCTCTTCTACTGTCAGTCCCACGCCGGTATCGGTGATATTCACGCGCACAAAATTCTCCTCGCGTGTCGTCGAGATCGTAATGGTTCCCCCAGCCGGGGTGTATTTGTGGGCGTTGGAGAGCAGGTTGTTCAGGATTTGGGCAATGCGCCCGGCATCGCCACGCACCGGCGGCATCTCCGCATCCAGATTCACCACCAACTGCTGCTGCTTGTTTTGCACCTGCAACTGCAGCGAGATCAACGCGCCCTGAATCACAGGGGCAATGTCAACGGTCACTTCCCGAAGCTCCACGCGTCCCGCTTCCAGGCGCGAAATATCAAGCAGGTCATTGATCAGTACCATCAAGCGGTCGGCATTGACCTGGATTACTTGCAGGAATTCCTGTTGATCCTCGCTGAGTTCGCCCGCTTCGCCACTGGTCAAGAGATCGCTGTAGCCCTTGATCGAGGTCAACGGTGTGCGGAATTCATGCGAGACCAGCGAAACAAATTCGGTCTTCATGCGATCCACTTCGCGCTCTTTGGTGATATCGCGAAAGGCAAAGACGCGCCCATGCACGGTACCACCCTGATCCACAACAGGCGCAGAAAACAACTGCAACTCACGCGGCAGCGGCCATTTGACCGCAACAATTTGCGAAATCTCTTCTTCAGGATGTGTAAAGGAGTAGCTCAAGAGCGCGCCGATGCCCTGCGGATCTACAAAAATCTTGGCATATGCCGCATACCAATCTTCACGGGTCGCTCCATCCATCGCCGAGGAGTGCATGCCAAAGATTTCGTTCGTGCGCTGGTTCGCCCACAGGATGCGCCGGTCGGGGGAAACGAACAAAATAGCATCCTGCACCGAGTTGAGAACCGCATCGGTTTCACTGCGCGCTCGTTCTGCTGCCAAAGCCTGCGCTTCAAGCGCATGGGCTTGATAGAGGAGTTCCCCCCGCGCCCCGTTGAGCGCATCGACCATGTGGTTAAAAGCGCGACTGGTGCGGGCCAATTCATAATGCCCCTCTTCGGGGAGATGAATGCTGTAATCATTCTGCGCCACCTGGTCGGCGGCGTTGCCCAAGAGACGTACAGGCTCGACAATGCGACGCCCAATCAGCCAGGCAAAAAAGAGGCTAAGTATACCCAGGATCATGACGATGCTTGTGCCAATCTCCATCGTGCGCGCCGCTCGGCGGCTTTGAGCCGTACGTTGGTCGAGGATCGCTTGCTCACTCATTTCGATCTCTTCGACCATTGCGCGGATGGCATCGAAAATTGCTCTGCCTTTTTCCAATTCCACCAGCGTCAGCGTTGGCAAGCGCCCCGCGCGGACAGCGCGAATGCGAGGCTCGGCAATAATGCGCCGCCACTCCGCAATATCCGATTCCAGCAGGTTGATCTGCGCTAGCTGGGTAGGATTCTCTTGGGTATAACGACGCAAACGGACCAGCAGACCGGGAAGCTCGGCGGATGCCTCGTTGTATGGTTCTAGAAAGCGAGGGTCCTGGGCCAAGACATAGCCGCGCATCCCGCTCTGCATATCCACGACCAATTTCGAGAGTTCATTGACGCTGTTCAGAAACTGATAGCTCTCGTTGATTTCGTCATGGGTCTGGTGTACCTGCAACATAGCATAGGTTGCCGACCACGCCAGCAGCAGCGAAATGGCAAAGAACAGCAGTGGCCCCGCCAAAACCTGGATCTGAATAGGCCAATCAAATAACCGCCGTAGATTCATTCCTTACGTTATCCTCACCAACACATCCTGCTTTAAAGTTGCGAATCCGTAACCAATCCGGGGCTTAATCCGGTGGCTTATCCAGCGGCGCTTCCACAGCCATATACTCGGCACCAATGCGCGGGATATAACTTGTGATCAACGATTGCACGCGCTCATGAGCCGGCGAACGCACAACAAAACCGATATGGTGTCGCTTATGCAGCCGCCATACAATTTCCGGGTCATCAAAACCGCTGCTGTCGGGCCACTCTTGGCGCGCAAGCGAAACCAATAACCCGGCATACTCTTGGCGGGCTTGCGGGGGTGCATAGGTCTCACCGCGCAGTTGGGCAATCTCCAGCCTGGCCCACTCCACCCACGGGTTAACCCCCGTCGCCTGCTCCACCAACATATCAACGTTCGCACCCCCCACGCGCGCCGCAATCTCCAGGAAATAGAAACGGCCATCGACCTGGCTGCGGATAAATTCGGCATGGGTCACGCCATGCTGCATCCCCATCGCCCTCAACACCGCGCGGTTGATCTCGACGACTTCTTGCCGTTCCTGGCTCGCATAGGGCAAGGTACTGGTCACAAAGACGCCGCCCCCCTGATAGACCGTCATCGGTGGCAGCCCATAGCGGTGCGCCGCAGCAAAGACGATCTCCCCATTCCACACCAGGCTGTCCACATGGTAGACATCACCCGCCACAAATTGCTCCAGCAAAAAGTAGGATTGACGGTCGCCCAACTGTTCAATCTGCGCCCAAACTTCGTCAGAGTGGTAGACCTTCTTAATCCCCATCGAGCCGGCTTCGCTCCGTGGCTTTAGCACCCACGGGGGGCTGACACGCGCCATAAAGTCTGCCACACGCTCATGGTTCAGCAGGTGGACAAACTCCGGCACACGGATTTGCGCCTCATGTGCGCGCACGCGCATGGCGAGCTTGTCACGAAAGAGCTTGGCGGCGGAGATCCCCAGCCCCGGCAAGCGCAGATGCTCACGCAAGGCTGCGGCTGTCTCCACATCGTAATCATCCAATGCCACAATGCAGTCAATCGAACGGGTACGCGCCAAGAAACTGACTGCATGCGTAATGTCCGGCTGCTGGGCCAGGTCGGGCATCAGATAAAACTCATCGATGACTGCCCGCGGCCAAGCTTCTTCGCTCAACTTCTGCTCGGTGATCACGATCACATGGCAGCCCTGGCGATGACACTCCTCCAGAAAGAGGCTGCCTTTGAAATAGCTTGCCAGACAGAGAATGGTTGGAGATGGCGACATAGGCGTATTGTCCTCTTGATTGTGCTACCGGTTGTGCTATCGGTTGTTCCAGCGAGAACCCGTGATGCCACTTGCGACCAAGATGCGCCTATTCTATCAACTTCTCCCCATCCTGGGAACAGTATGCTTTGGACTGCCAGGATCAGCATCGCCCATTTGACGTAGATTTATCGCTCAGGCAAAGTGATTTTGATGTATCCTGCCGCTGGACGCCCACCCTTGTAACCCTTCCTATAGCTCCTGTTACCAAGCAAGATGGGGCCGAGTCTGGTATACTCAAGGGAACCGCGTGGAGAATTGTGATTGATGCGAATTGAGGTATAAAGGTGAACAAGAAACGTCTCCAAATTTACATCGATGCGGAAACCAAGCAACGTATTGAACTGGCGGCAGCCAAGCACAATATGCCGATCACTTCTTACTGTCTAACCGCTATTCAGCAGCAATTAGAAGAGGACGGAATTGAAGTCGATGATCAGGTACCTACATCTGAGCAGACGGAATTCCAAGAATTGATTGCCGATATACAAGAACTACAAGAAAGAATCCTACGACGACGTGGCGGAAAGCCAATTGATGTAGATGCCCTCCTTGACCAACTACGTGAGGAGCGAGATGAGGAATCCCTCGGTCTGCGTTGACGCAAACATCGTTATTAACTTTCTGATCGCCGGGCCTTTTAGCGACAAAGCCACCATCCTTATTAAGCATTGGAGCCGAACTCGCACAAGGTTAATTGTGCCTACTCTTTTCGACTATGAAGTCGTTTCTGCGTTGCGACGCGCTGTACATCTAAAGCAGATAAATAGGGCAGACGGTGAATTTGCCTACCAGCGGTTCTTGCACATCCCCGTTAGCCGTCAACACAATAACCTTGTGCTTGATCTTAGTAGGGAAATGGCCGAACGTTTTAATAGTTCTCGTATCTATGATGCATCCTATCTGGCAGTAGCCCACTTGCACAGTTGCGATATGTGGACTGCGGATCGACGACTTTATAATTCCGTCCACGAGAAACTACAGTGGGTCAGATGGATTGATGAAGTTGCACCAGATGCTTTGCCGTAGCTCACACAATCAACGCGGTTAAGCATCTACTCCGCGCACCAAAATCCGCCTCTTGCGGTACAATCAAAACAAAATTCACAATCAAACTGCACGCATAAGGAAAAGTCATGCAATTAGCAAAGCGTTTGGAAAAACTTGGAACTGAAACCGCCTTTGCCGTCTCTGCCGCGGCTGCGGAATGGGCAAAGCAGGGTCATCGCATCTATCCCTTCCACCTGGGCGATATGAACATCCCCACCCCGGCGAATATCGTCGAGGCCATGAACAAGGCGATTGCCGACGGCTATACCAACTACTGCCCCGGGGCAGGGATTCTTGAACTGCGCGAGGTGCTGGCGCATGATGTGGGCAGCAAGCGCGGGGTCAGCTATAGCCCCGATCAGGTCTCGATCCAGCCGGGTGGCAAGCCGGTCATCGGCAAATTCCTCTCTGCCGTGTTGAACCCCGGCGACGAGGCACTCTACCCCAACCCTGGCTATCCCATCTATGAATCGCAGATCGAGTATTTAGGCGGCACAGCCGTTCCCTATGGCTATATCCAAAACGAAAGCGGCTTTGCCCTGGATATGGAGACGCTCAAGCGATCCATTACCCCCAAGACCAGAGTCTTGATCTATAACAACTACCAAAATCCCACAGGAGCGCAATCCTCGCGCCAGGAGATGGAAGAAGTCGCCGAATTGGCACAGCGCCACAACCTCTGGGTGCTGAGCGACGATGCCTATTACGAAATCCGCTACAGCGGCGAGCCTCTCTCCATTGTCAACATCCCCGGCATGATGGAGCGAACGGTCATTCTCTATACCTGCTCCAAGCGTTTTGCCATGACCGGCTGGCGTTGTGGCGCGGCGATTGGCCCCAAAGAGGTGATCGCGGCCATTAACAAGCTCAACACCAACGACGAATCCTGCACCACGCACTTCATCCAGCGGGCGATGGTCGAGGCAATCCCTGGTGACACGCGCGCGCCGGATGCCATTGTGCAGACGCTGCGCGAACGGCGCGACGCGGCGGTGTCGGCGTTGAATGCCATCGAGGGCATTGAGATTGCGGCTCCCGAAAGCGCCTTCTATCTCTTTCCCAATGTGACGAAGGTGATGGAACGCAAGGGCTTGACCGATGTCAACGTGCTGATGCGCGAAGCGCTGGTGCATACCGATGTCTCCTTCTGTACCCGCAGCCACTTTGGCCGTCCTGTGCCGGGAGAGAAGGATCAGTATATCCGTATGGCCTATTCGGGCGTCACAGTTTCTGAAATCCAAACGGGGTTGTCACGCCTCAAAGAGTATTTCGAAGACTAGGCACTTACTGAGGCAGCCATCAAGCATCCATGCTCACCATTCGCCTTTTGGGGCCGACATCTGTCCTGCACAATGACCAGCCCCTGTCGCTCAAACGGCGTAAAAGCCGCGCCCTGCTCTATTACATCGCCGCCCATCCCCAGCCTGTCACGCGCCGCCAGGTCGCGGCGCTGCTGTGGAGTGACCACATCGACCAGACTGCCCGTCACAACCTGCGTACCACGCTCTACAGCCTGCGCCAGGAATTGGGCGAACATCTGCGTACGGAAGAAGAATGGATCAGCCTGAAGGATGTGGAAGTGGATGCCCGCACCTTTGTCGCGGCGTTGGAACCTCCCAAAATGGAGGATCTCGAAGCGGTGCTGGCGCTTTACCGCGGCGACTTTCTGACGGATTTTGATCTGCCCGATAGTGAGGAGTATGAAAACTGGATTGTCGTCGAGCGCGAGCATTACCGGCGGCTTGCCATCCGCGGCTTTCAGCTTGTCAGTCGGCAGCATGAGGACGCAGGCGACTATGGTGAGGCGCTCGCGTCCCTGAGCCGCGCCCTCGCCATCGACCCCTTTCAAGAAGATCTACAGCGGGATGGGCTGCGGCTGCACTACTTTGCGGGTGACCGCGCCGGAGCCATTCGCCGCTATGAGGAGTTCTCGCGGCTGCTGGAGACTGAAATGGACGTGCAGCCGATGGCCGAAACACGCGCGCTCTATGAGGCCATCCTCACGGACGAGTTGGAAGCCCCCGCGCGTACGCAGCCTCCTGTGAGCAAGCCCGCCTTTGCGCTGCAACCCATTCCGCCCACACCGGCCCCTCGCCAAATCCTGCCCACAGCCCCCAGT
This sequence comes from Caldilineaceae bacterium, assembly GCA_020846635.1. GTDB lineage: Bacteria > Chloroflexota > Anaerolineae > Caldilineales > Caldilineaceae > QEUY01. Next base: position 154,356 of record JADLDO010000023.1, on the reverse strand, counting down.
GGCCCCCCTTTCACCGGGCGCAGCGACGAGCTGCGCCGCCTGGCTGAATTGCATTCGGCGCACCAGTTGATCCTCGTGGAAGGGGAAGCCGGGATGGGCAAGACCCGGCTGGTGGAGACCTACATCGCCCATGTGCAAACCCCCGTTGATGACGCGCCGATCCCCCTGATCCTGGTCGGTCGCGCCCGCCAGTTGGAAAGTCGTCTGCCCTACCAGCCGATGATCGAGGCGCTGCGCGGCCTGATCGCCACCCCCACATGGGCCGCGCTGCGGGAACGTATCAACCTGCCTGCGCTCTGGTGGCAGGAGATCGGGCGTCTCTTGCCGGAGCTGCTGGAGCCTGCACCCGCGGCGACCCCCTATCGCACCCCCGACGAATCGCGCCTGTGGGAAGGGGTCTTTCAACTCCTCTCTGCGCTGGCCCAACAGCAGCCGTTGATCCTGTTTATCGACGATCTACATTGGTCCGACGCGGCGACGCTGGGGTTGTTGAGCTATGTTGTACGCCAGTCTGCCGCGGCACAATGCCCGATTACCTTTCTGGCTGCCAGCCGCCCGCCCCAACCGGGTACTGAAATCGCCGTTTTGATCCAAGCGCTTCTGCGCGAGGATCGGATCGTGCGGCTGCAACTGGAGCGGCTGGAGGTCGATGCGGTCATGGCGCTGGCGCGCTGGCTCAGCCCTGCCTATGGCTATCCTTTGGGCAGTTGGCTCTATCGCAGCTCCGAGGGAATCCCCTTTGTCTTGGCCGAATTGGTGCGCTATATCCGCGACGAGAAGATCCTCTTGCCCGATGGCGTGGTGAATCTCAGCGCCTTGCCCACCACGCCCGTCGTCCCACCCACGGTCTATACACTGATTCAATCGCGCCTGGCCCCGCTCTCCGATGCGGCGCGGCGCGTGTTGGATGCCGCAGTTTCGATTGGTCGTGAATTCGAATTTGAGGTGGTGGCGCGCGCGGCGGCGCTCTCCGATGCGGCGGCGCTGGACGCGCTGGACGAACTGCGCCAGGCACGCCTGATCAGCGCGCTCGATGACCAGCGATTCGCCTTTGATCATTCCCTGACGATGGAAGTCGCCTATCAGGAGATGGGCGAGCTGCGCCACCGTCTGCTGCACAGGCGCGTGGCGGCTGCGCTGGAAAGTGTCCATCAGGATCGCTTGGATGAGGTCGCCGGGCTTATTGCCCAACATTATGCCGAGGGTGACCAACCCGAACAAGCCGCCAAGTATGCCCGCCTGGCCGGTCAACGCGCCATGCGCCTGGCGGCATGGAAAGCAGCCGTCGGCTTCCTCCGCCAAGCCCTTGCCGCCACGCCTGCCGCAGAGCAGCCGGAACTGCTGGTGACGCTGGGCAATGCCGAGCTTCATGCGGGCGAATTGGCCGCCGCCGAAGAAACGCTGCGCGCGGCCCTACAACTCCCCGCCACCCAACGCCAAGTGGGGCTGCTGCAAGCTGCGCTGCAAGATTTGGGCGAGACGCTGATCTTGCAGGCCGACTATGGCTCCGTGATGGAATTAGCCCATGCCTACGCCGATCATCCCGACCCGACCCTGCGCGGCGCGGCGCAGTTTATGTGGGGCGCAACGCTCTCGCTAGAGGGGCTGGACCTCGATGAGGCCGCGCGCCATTTGGCAATGAGCGTAGAAGAATTACAGAGCAGCGCAATCGGGGCAACCGATCTGCAAGTGGCGCATGTTGAATTCGAGTTGGGCAACATTGCGGCGCAAAAGGGCCGTCTCGAAGAGGCGATTGCCCGCTATGAGCGCACGCTTGAACTTTCTCGACCCAACAAGAGTGACGAGAAAGAGAACGACGATGCCCTACGCACCCATATCCTCGCCCATAACAATATCGCCTATCATCTCCATTTGATGGGCGACCCGCGCGCCAAAGAATATCTCGAACAGGCGATTGCCCTGGCGCGTGAAAAAGGCATGTTGACGGTCTTGGCCTATCTGCTTTCGACCCAGGGTGAAATTGCCCTGGCGCAAGAGGATTTCACCAGCGCCGAGAGCGCCTTTAACCAAGCCCTGGCCCATGCCCAACGGCTCAACCAGCGCGAGCGCATCGCCGGTATCACAGCCAATTTGGGGCTGCTTGCCCAAGCGCGCGGCCAGCATGAACTTGCCATTCACCGTTTTACCACAGCCATCTCCCAGGCCGACGCCATTTCCAGCCGCTTCTTGGCTGCCCAAATCCGCCTCTGGCTAGCGCCCCTCCTGTCGCGTGAGGAGGCCCACACCTGTCTCACCGAAGCCCGCGCCATCATCACCACCGGGCATTACGACCGTCTGCTGCCCCAACTAGAACGCTTAGAAACAGAACTCGTCGCGCGCTGACCCTCCGGCCCATAGAAATATCGTGCCTTTAACCCTCCCGGAAGTTCAGAAGCTTCCGGGAGGGTGTTCTTAGTGAATCCAAGTTGCAGAGAGATTCCTACGGAATGACATTGTACGCGAACGTGTTAGGTAGCCACTTGAGTTACTTCGCAAAGGCTTGCTCGCGTGTTGACGCAAATGTTGACGCGCCTGTCACGCCGATGCTGACAACTGTGTGACGCCCCCAGGGTATGATGAGGCCAAGAACAAAGCCAAGCAGTAGGAAGGCTGCTGCAAGGCCAACCAGAATCTAACAAGTAAGTTTCAGACAAGAGGAGAAAGAAACAATGTCTTGGCAAATCGATAGCGCCCATTCCGAAATTCAATTTAAGGTTCGCCACATGATGGTCAGTTGGGCACGAGGTAGTTTTGAGAAGTTCAGTGGCGAGATTCACTTCGACGAGCAAAATCCAGAGAAGAGTACGGTTGATGTCCAGATTGACGCAGCCAGCATCAACACCCGCCAGCCGGATCGCGATGCCCATCTGCGCTCACCCGACTTCTTTGATGCGCCGAATCACCCATACATCACCTTCAAGAGCAAGCGGGTGGAAAAGACCGGCAACAACACAGGCAAGATCGTTGGCGACCTGACCATTCGCGGCGTTACCAAAGAAGTGACGCTCGACACCACCTATTCGGGCCAGCACAAGAGCCCCTTCGGCCCATTCCTGGCCGCCGGCTTTAGCGCTGAAACGACCATCAGCCGTAAGGAGTGGGGCCTCACCTGGAACAGCGCCCTGGAAGGCGGCGGCGTGTTGGTCAGTGATGATGTACACATCTCCATCGAGCTTGAGCTCAACAAGGCTGCCGAGCCGGAAGCCGCTGCTGCTGCCAACGCCTAAGCTTGTATAGGTTTCTGTTTAAGGTTTTTACCTGAGGTTTCTACTTACTTCTCTGTGTAAACTGCGGGGGCGATTCCCATATGGGAGTCGCCCCCGCAGCGCGTTTATGGCCCCTGGCATCCTTTGGATTGCGAACCCGTCCACGCCGGTGCTACAATGACGGGCATACCAGTGAACCCCACCAAAGGAGAATCCATGCCACCGCAACGCTCACCACAACGCTACGGCTCGGTTATCAAAGTCAAGCCTGAAAAGTTGGCTGAATATAAGGCGCTCCATGCCGACCCGTGGCCGCAAGTGCTGGCGACCATCGCCGCTTGCAACATCCGCAACTACGTCATCTATTATCACGACGGCTATCTATTCAGCCATTATGAATACTGGGGCGACGATTTCGCTGCGGACATGCAAAAAATGGCTGCCGACCCGGTGACGCAGGAGTGGTGGACACACACCAACCCCTGCCAAGAGCCGGTTCCCAACCGCAAGGAAGGGGAATGGTGGGCGCGCATGGAAGAAGTCTTTTTTGCACCCTGAATTGCGTCATCCATTGCCCCATGCGAAGAGGATAAGACGATACTCAGGACTTAGGATGCTGTGCAGGCGCAGATGCGGGTCATGGCAGAGGTACGGGTACAGCATCTTCGGTATTGATTGACCAGTCGGCGAGACGCAGGCGCATTGCCGCCAACGCAGCAGCATTGGCGGCTTCATCGACTACATTGGTCAATTCCCACGGGTCTGCGGTTAGATCATACAACTCATCTCGATCACCCATTGGATCATGCACATATTTCCACTCGCGGGTTCGCACCATCTTACGGCGACCCTCGGCCTCGCGCGCACGCAGCGAGGCGATCAGGCTCGCACGCCCAAAGGGAGAGGGCATTTGCTCTAAATCCTCCATCCTGAACGGTGGCCCACCCGCGCCATATTCGGAGAACGCAGCGTCGCGCGGTGCAGCCGCCGTGACGGTGGGCAGCGGTTGGCCCTGCATAGCACGCGGGATGGGTAGACCCTGCAATTGCAGCAGCGTGGGCATAACGTCAATGAGATTGACCATGCTTTCATCCACCTGATCCGCGGGGAGCGTGCCGGGCCAAGCGATGATCAGTGGAACGCGCGTCAGGCAGTCATAAAAAACGCCTCCTTTACATTGCATCGCGTGTTCCCCCATAAAGTCACCGTGGTCGGAACAAAAGACGACAATGGTCTTTTCGGCCAGCCCCAGCGCGGCCAACGCCGCCATAATCTCACCCACGCCATCGTCAATGAAGCGGATCATTCCATAGTAGACACCCATCAAGCGGCGCATGTCTTCAGGGCTGTCTTCACGCACGCCCAACATGCGGTAGAGAATTTGGTTACGCTCCGGCGCGGTGCCATCATCAAACTCGTCCTGACGCCACGGAGGCAGTTCGATTTGCTCCGGCGGAAAGAGATCCGCATAGGCGCGCGGCACGACCCACGGCTCATGGGGATCGGGATAGGAAACCCAAAGCGCAAAGGGTTCATCCCGATGCTGCTCTAAAAAGCGCACTGTCTGCCCTGTCACCAGCCCGGTTGAATAATCCTCCAACGGATAGTCTGTCACGGCGTAGCCAAAGCGCGGGTTTTGTGCGACGAGGGTGCGGCGGGCTTCATGCGCGGCGTCAATGCCCTGGCGCGGGCGAAACCAGGCCATGCCGCGCGGCTCGGATTGGGTGGGTAAGCCGCCGTGGGAGATCTCACACCAGGTTTCAAAGAGCGCCAAGTCCTCGGCGCGATCAAAACAGTGGTTCTTGCCGATCAGGCCCAGATGATAGCCCGCTTCGTGCCATAGTTTGGCTGCGTGTTCAACACCAGCGCGCATGGGCGTTTCGTTACGGCGCGAGCCGTGGCTGTGGGGATATTGACCTGACCAAAAGGAGACGCGCGCCGGCATACACAGGGGGTGTGGGGTGAAGGCATGCTGATAGCGTACCCCCTGTTGTGCCAGCGCCGCCAGATTGGGCGTTTCACAGGTGGGATTGCCATAGAGATGGCTGGCGGTGGCCTTCTGCTGGTCAGTCATGATCACCAGGATATTGGGGCGATCCATCTTTGTAGCCCTTCTGCTGAAAGCGCCGGACGCGCGCTGCTGTAGTAGTCTGCTGTGGCGGCTAGAACTTGATGAGCTTGAAGCCTTCGGCATAGGCCATGCCCACCGCTTCGCCCTCGGCCTTGCCCCGTTCGCGCATCCGCGTCTCTAGCCGCTCGGTATCGGTGCCGACCTGGGTGGCATGGCAGGCAAGCGCGGCGACCTTCTTGTCAATCGTATCGCTGATGTCTTCAAAGTGGTCGGCGTTGTCTGTCCAATAGAGATAGGCCTGGCTCACGCGCCACGGTTCTTCGTCACCATAAAGCTGTTCGGCAAAGATGTGCCATTCACGCGCGGCCCAGAGGGCATCGAGCGCAGCATAGCCGGCGGCGCGATGGTCGGGCGCAAGCTGATAATGTCGCCACGGGTCAATGGCAAAGAGGATGTGCGGCTTGTGCTGACGGATGAGATGGGCCAGCCGCGCGCGCAGCGCCAGCGTATTCTCCAAGATGCCATCGGGATAGCGCAGATAGATCACATCCTTCACCCCCAGCACCGCGGCCGCGTTGCGCTGCTCCTGCTCGCGGCGCGTTGCCAGTTGTCCAGGGCGCACCAGGGGGTCATGGCTGCCCTTGTCGCCACTGGTCGCCAGGACATAAATGATCTCTTTGCCCTGTGCCGCCAGCTTGGCAATCGTCCCGCCTGCCCCAAACTCCGGGTCATCGGGATGCGCGCCGATCACCATCACCCGCGTCATCTCCTCCTCGGTGAGCTGTCGAACTGCTTTGGGGTGTGCTGCTTTGGCTGCTGCCTGATCGGCTTCGGTGGCTGTTGGGGTCGCAGATTGCACGTCTACAACTTCTTGGTCTGCTGCCGGTGTGACGGCATCCTTTTCTTCAGGCGTTTCCGCCATGAGTCTTGCTCCTTCGTTTGGGTATGCAGAAATTCTCTCGCCTAGAGACGCCCTGCATTGTAAAGTAAAGTTTGTATCGTGACGACTAGCCTCTTTCTCGCTCATCTCCGCGACGCTGCGTCTCTGCGCGAGCTATTCTCTCCTACTCTGCGTACTCTGCGGCTCTGCGTGCGCCTTCTCTCCCTCTCCCGCCATGCCCGCCCGCGCCAGATTCAACGCCAGCAGGCGCGCCAGGATTTCCTCATCGCTCAAATCGTGCGGCCAGCCATAGGCATCGAACACAGCCTTGTCCAGCTTCTTGTGCGCCAGGTCAAGCCAGGTGGGGCGCAGGTTGTAGAGGTTGGTGAGCGTGCGCTTTTTCAATTCGGCATCGCTCATGCCGGGTGGGTTCAGCCACGCATCGCGCTTGGCGACCAGTTCTTGCGCCGCCTCGGCAATGGCCTCGACGCGCGCATCGCCGGTCGGCTCTTGGCCTGGGGGCCAGGGGAAGGGGAAGGTTTCGAAGGTCATCGTTTGAGAATAACGGAAGCCGCTTTCCGCCTCTCTTAGCTGTGTCCCTGTCTTTCGCGCCCAGACTTCATGTATTCGAGAATGGAGTACCCCAAAGAGGTAATCGCTCTGACTGGCAATGACGACTACCTGACTATCGGCAAGGTGGCTCACATCTTTCCAGACAAATACTCTATGTTTAGCCACCCTGGGAGTAGCAATATACCGGCTAAGGCCCTGCAAAGCTGCTCGCATTTCTGGGCGTGAGCGTTGATGTAGCCACCACCGTGCAGTAGCTCTCGGCTCCGAGTTTGTCTCTTCCTTTTGAGGCTTAACAGCCTCTTTGACATACTCAAATGGGGTCATATATTCGGCGGCGGTATCAAGTGCCCTATCAACACCAAAATCTATTATGAACATACCCCGCGGACGCTGAGTTATATCAATACCATTGAACCAGGGCTTAATTACGTCACTATTTGGACGACCATTTGGATTTCCCGCAGAACGCAGCATCGCCTGAGCCAGTTCAGGGATAATATCAAACTTGCCGCCCTTCTGTGTTCCAATGAACGCCAAATTCTCGTTTTCGAGTAATGCCTGTGCCAAAGTTGTGTCGGCTTCGGAAGTTAGGTCAGGGTTAATCTTTTCAACTGCCTGTCCATCTAGCTCGAAGGATACATCGCTCTTTCCGTCGTCAAATCCAACCATCGACACATGCACGGTGGCTCCGTTAAGAATCCAGTTTCGGTCTGATATTGCCCAAAAAATTCTTCCTGTCTTGGCAACGTTGTCTAGGACAACACGGTTAGCACCGCCGCGAATAGCTTGTGTTGCTAATAGCCCAACACGCTTAATCTTGCCAAGTTCGATCAACTCTCGCGCCCGCTCAAACCAGTAAGTAACCAAATCGGCACCACCGGGGACACGGCCAGAATAGCGTGTTCTTAGACTCTCAACATAGTTTATATCGAGCCTAGACTTCATGAGTTTGTCACCCAAGAACGGCGGATTCCCCACAATCACCTCAGCCTCCGGCCATTCGGGTTCAAACGGCTTGCCCTCGGCGTCGAAGGCGAGGATCGCATCCATCTGCCTGATGTTGTCCAGCCGCTTCAGGATCGGCTCGCTGGGCACGCCATAGCCATTTTCATGCAGCCATTGGATATAGCCGATCCAGACCGTCGCCTGGGCCAGTTCATGGGCATACTCGTTGAGTTCAATACCATAGAGCTGCGCCGGGCTGCTTTGGGGAAAAAGACCAGGCAGGCCGACCGTGCTGGCAAATTGCGAAACCTCTTTCTCCAGGTCGAGCATCTGGCGCAAGGCGACATAGAGAAAGTTGCCGCTGCCGCAGGCCGGGTCAAGCACACGCGTGGCCGCGATCTGGTCAAAGAAGCGCTGGATCAGCGCGCGCAATTCGTTGTGGCGGCGCGTGCGTGTGCCTGCGTCGCTTGTCTCGTCGCGCCGCTGTGCCAGGTCGGTGGCTTTGGCTTGCACTCCTTCCCACTCACGGCGCAGCGGGGCCATCAGCACAGGCTCGATCAACAGCAGAATATCTTCGCGGCTGGTGTAATGCGCGCCCAGTTGCGAACGCTTGGCCGGGTCCAAACTGCGTTCAAAAAGCGTCCCCAGGATCGACGGTTCAATGCTGGACCAGTCGAGCGATGCCACGCGATGGAGGATGCCCAGCCCGTCCCGATCCAGCTCAACGGTGCGATCATCGTCAAAGAGCCCCCCGTTAAAGTGAGAGACAAGGTGTTCGCCAAAGAAATCGCCCACAGCCATCGCCCCAAAGAGCTGGCGCAACTGGCGGTTAAAGGCGTCGGGTTGCAGCCGGCCCTTTTCAACCAGGCGTGTAAACAGGCCGTTGGGCAGCAGCTCAATATCTTCGGCAAAGAGGCAAAAGAGCAGGCGGATGAGAAAGTGGGCAATGCGTTCCGGCTCATGACCCCACTTACGCAGATGTTCGGCAAGCCGCGCAAATTCGGTCGCGGCCTCCTGGGTAACTTGCTCGGTCGTCTGTGCCGCGCGGAAAGCTTCCGGTTCATAGAAGATGGCGCGCAGGGCGCGCATGCCCTCCGCGGTCAGCAGATCATCCAGGCCGATCTCAACGACACGCTTGACGGTGTTGGTGAAGTTGGTGTGGATCAGAATACGGTCGATGTCACAGACGACCAACAGCGGCGGGTTCAGCAGCGATTCGCGATATTGCAGCAACTGTTGATAGGCTTTGTCCAGGTTGGCATGTTTGCCCTTATACTCCCAGGCAAAATAGTTGCGCTTCCACACATCGGCCCAGCCCTGGCCGCCACCCTGCTTGTCGGCCCCGGCTTCAAAAGTGAAGCGTTCGCCCGTGGGATCATCTTCGGCGGGCGTTGGATGACCGACCAGGCGACAAAGATCGATGAAATGCTCTTGTGCAGCGGCGCGCTCTTTGAGTGTAGTGTCTCGCCATTTGGCGACAAAGGCTTGGGGGGTGAGGAAGGTGGGCATAGTCCGGTTGAGGTATGGGTGTGGCTGATGGGCCTGGCAGTCCGAAAACGTCAGTGTAGCATAGAGGGTTAGAGAGGGGCAAGAGTTGGCAGAGCAGAAGGTCTTGCTTGACGCGACGCGCTTGCTCGACTATTCTTCAGCTATTCCAGCGAACCGGATCACAAAACAAGGAAAGAATGGGCTGACTATGCAAGCGATTGAGCGCAGGACACTCGGTGAAACAGACGCAGTGGTCACAAAACTGGGCTTCGGCAGCGCCGGGATCGGCGACCTGAACGAGGCTCTCAAAGAAGATCAAGTCCAGCAGATTCTACAGGCGGCCTGGGATGGCGGCATCCGCTATTTCGATACCTCCCCCTTTTACGGTCACGGCAAGAGCGAACACCGCATGGGCCATTTTCTGCGCCAGCAGCCGCGATCCGAATTTGTGATCTCCACCAAAGTCGGGCGCGTCTTTCGCACACAGGATAAAACCCTGCCGCCACATCGCAAACCCTCGTCTTTTGTGGGCGCGCTGCCCTTCGAATTCGCCTATGACTACAGCTACGATGGCATCATGCGCTCGTATGAAGACAGCTTGCAGCGGCTCAGCCTGCCCTCCATCGACCTGCTGCTCATCCACGACCTGGATTTCAGGTTCCACAAGACCGAAGCATTGGTCACAGCCTATCTTGCCCAGTTGGCGACCAGCGGTTGGCGCGCCCTGGAGGAGCTACGCAGCAGCGGCGCAATCAAAGGGGTGGGTGCGGGGATCAATGAAGTGGGCATGATCCCGCGCTTTTTGGATTTGGTTGACCTCGACTTTTTCCTCGTCGCGCTGTACTACAATCTGCTCGATCAGGATATGTTGAAAGAAGACCTACCCCGCTGTGCCGAAGCGGGCGTTGGCATTGTGGGCGGCGCGATCTTTGCCTCCGGCATCCTCGCCTCTGGGCCCGTGGCAGGCGCATACTATGACTATGCACCCGCCACGCCGGAAATTCTCGAAAAGACCCGCCGCATCGAAGCCGTCTGCCGCCGCCACGACACACCGCTGGCCGCGGCGGCGATGCAGTTCCCCCTGGCGCACCCACTGGTCGCCGCCATCATCCCCGGTGCGATCCGGCCCGAACAGGTGGGAAAAAACCTGCAACTGCTGCGCCACCCGATCCCAGCGCAGTTATGGACAGACCTAAAGGACGAGGGGCTGCTCGCGGCAAACGCGCCGACACCGGCCTAAATGACTCACGTTACGCAGTGGCCGCCGGAGGTTAAAACGGGAGCCCCCTGGGCGCGGCTATAAGCAACGCCCCCTGAAGGGGACTAAGATCACCCTCCCGGAAGCTTCTGAGCTTCCGGGAGGGCTAAAGGCCACGATCCTTTGTTTTACAGTATGCCAAGCCCCGTTTAGGGGGCGTTGTACCGTAGCCCTGCGGCTTTAGCCCTGGGCGGCCTCGCCACGGCGCAACCTGAGCTATCGAGCCTTCTGCACAAGACCGACCGCGCCAAACTCGTAGCTGGCATCCTTGTCGGGCAGTTCTTCCAGATAGACCGTAAAACGCACCGGCAGGCCATTGTCCGGCATCTTTTCTTTCCAGTAGTTGGCATAGGCCTCGGCGTATTCGCGGCGAATACGGCTCTTTTCCGCGGCAAAACCTTCGGGGTCAACCAGCGCGTGTGGCGTCTTGGGTGCGGCTCCGAAGGAATGTACCTCAAGGAAGTCCACCTCGGCCAATGACTGGCAGATGCCCGCCTCACGCAGATAGAGTTCCCAGGTATCGAAGATGCGTGGAATCTCCTTTTGCGGCTGCATCTTGGCAATTTCATCAAGGCCAAGCTCCCTGCTGGCGGCGATCGCGCCTGTCATGCCGACAAAGCGAACCTTGAGATCGCCATTCTCCAACTCCTCGACGACAAGGTCGGAAAAGAGGTGATTGCTCTGTTTGCGATAATAGGTCACGCGGCCCCGCTTCTTGATTTCCCACTCCATAGGATGCTCCTTTCCTGTGTGGTTTCTCGCCTGTTGTTTCTTGGCCTGATCCATACCCGCTTAACCCGCTTAGCTTAGGTGGCGAGTGGCGGCCCCCCTGGAATCATAAAGGGCTTGCGCGCGGTCTGATAGGTCGAGCGTTTTGCGCTGAAGCGGGCAGTCAAATACTCGCCAAGATGAATCGAGCCGCTCATGCGCTCATCGGAGACTTGCCCCGCAAACAGAAAGTGGATATTGTCCCCCGGCAGGCGCACATGGCTGTGCAATTTCACCTGATCCCCCTCGACCATCCCGGCGATCTCCTGGCTTGAAAAATCGCCCTGATGCATCCCTTCAATCCAGTTGCCCTCCTGCTGGAGATAGAGGTGATGCTCGCTGGTACTGGTGAAGTATTCGACCGTGAGATCCCAATGTCCGCTGATGTCCACTGCGGCAGCCGCCAGTTGCGTTGGCTGCAAAGTGCGCGCGTCCATGAGGGCCTGGTAAATTCGCTCGGCGACAACTTCCTCATTGCCCGGCTGCATCTGGCTGGGGGTGACGCGGAGGCTGGCCCTGCCCTCTGTGTCGCTGCTGCCCACGGCAATGCGCGGCTTGTTGCGCGCGAAATCTTCCGCCACCTGCTCACCGCGCCTGTGCAGCACCGCCGGGTCCCAACTGATCACAAGCACCGGCGCGTGATTGGAAAGACCGGACGGCTGCTCGATCTCGGTCTTGACGCCTTCAACCTGCAACACCCGCTGAGAGATAGAGTCCAGCCGCGCCAGCCAGGTCTGCCATTCGGCATCATGGTCGCGCGTCACCCACGCCTCTACCGCGGCGAGCATCCCCATAATATCCTCGCGGCCTACCTTGTTGTCCCGATTCGGCCCATGATGGGGCGAACTGGCCTGCCACGCCGACATCAGGAGCTTTTTATTGCCAAGCAGCAGCCCGGCCCCCTGCGGCCCGCAGATGGCTTTGCCACCGCTGTAGGCCACGACATCGGCCCCCCGTTCCAAATGGATACAGGGAATGGTGAGATTTTCGGCGGCAGCGTCGATCAGTACAGGGACACCGGCGGGTTTGGCAATTTCGACGATGGCCTCCAGGGAAAGCGGCTGCCCCTTCTCCGACCCGCGCCCCGACACCAGGTAGATCATGGCAGTCTTGGCGTTGATGGCATGGCGCAGTTCTTCAGCCGTTTCAACCATCACAATCTCGACGCCAATGTTACGCACCGCATGATCATAGGCATTGCGCGCATATCGGGGGATGATCACCTGCGTTTTGTCCATGCCCGTCAGATCAGGGATGCGGATCAGCTTTTCGGGATTGCCACCGGTCACACAGGCAGCCGTGACATGCTTAAGCCCCGCCGCGCACCCGGCAGGGATCATGCCCCACTCCGCGCCGGTGATCTCTGCCAGCCGCCGACCCACGCCCTCGGCAAGCTCATCGTACTGGACAAAATGGCGCGATGCTTCCTTAATGGCGGCCAGCACTTCTGGACGCTCTACCGACCCTCCGATAATGGTAAATGTGCCGCGGCAATTGATCACCGGCTCGACGCCGATTGCCCGATAGATACTTTGCTCGTCCGTGGTTGGGCCTTCGCCGCGGCTGTCCAGAAACTGGAGGACGTGCAGATTTTCCAAAAGATCGCTGCGTTCCACAATCACACTCCTTATGTCGAGATTCGGTTCTGTTGAGATTTGAACAGGGATGGCACTCACCTTCATCATACCCGGATCAGGTCACTTCGTCACATGCGCGTACAGCGCAATCAAGCGCCCGGCCCTGCCCACAAAGCCGATTTTCACCCGCTGGTTTGGGCGCCACCCGCAATGAGGATATAATCCTTGATCATCAACCCACAAAGTAAAAACACAGTAAAACCACAGTAAAACTACAGAGGAATTCATGCTCGACATTCGTAAACTGCCTATGCGTCTCGCCGTGGGCCAACTCAACCAACTGACGGATGAGGCGATCCTCTATGCCAAACAGCTTGGCATTCAGGATATTCAATTCAACATGTACCACGGCTCCGTCCACCTTCCCGGCGATGAACAGTGGGAGTACCTGGACCTGCTGCGCCTGCGTACCGCCTGTGAAGATGCCGGTCTGCGTCTCAACGCCATTGAGAATGTACCGATCAAGTTCTATATCAAGGCCATGCTCGGTCTGCCTGGCCGCGACGAGCAGATCGAACATATGCAAAACACCATCCGCAACATGGGGCGCGCCGGGATTCCCATCTTTGGCTATCATTGGGCCATCGACGGCGTCTGGCGCACCTCCAACACGGCCCTCGCCCGCGGGGGAGCCAAAGTCACCGCCTTTGACTATGCCGAGGTCGAAAATGCGCCGCTGACGCATGGGCGCGTCTATTCCGACGAAGAAATTTGGGACAACTACACCTATTACATCCAGGCGATTTTGCCCGTGGCAGAAGAGGCCGGTGTCCACCTGGCACTGCACCCGGATGATCCCCCTGTGCCGCAGTTGGCAGGCGTGGCGCGCATCATGCGCAGCTTCGAGAACTTCAAGCGTGCGATGGAGATCGGCAACAGCCCCAACCACGGTCTGGATTTCTGCGTCGGTTCCTGGTCAGAGATGGACGCGAGGGTTGTTCTCCCCGCCATCCGTCACTTTGGCTCCCAGGGCAAGATCTTCTACGTCCACTTCCGCGATGTGTTGGGGACTGTGCCCAAGTTCCGCGAAGCCTTTATCAATGAGGGCAACCTGGATATGTTCGAGGTGATGAAGACTCTGAAAGAGGTCGGCTTCAACGGCTTCTTGCTCGATGACCATGTACCGATGATGAGCAATGACTCCGGCTGGAACAACCGCAGCCGCTCTTTCGCCCTCGGCCAAATGAGCGTGATGCTCGACATGGTGAACCGGAATTCTTGATTTTTAATTCGCGTCCAATGTAAAGGCTTGCCGTCCCGTCTATACTGGACGGCGCACCGCCTTCATCGAAAATTCCATAGCCTGTGCGTTTTTCCTCGCTGCCCCCGTTTTCTCGTTCACCGTGTTTCGGGAGACAAAGGAGATCGCCATGAAAAGGTCGCGTGTCGTATCGTTGCTGAGCGTGCTGTTTGTTTTGTTCGCGGTTGCGACAACAACTGCCGCATCGTCCGTCAAGAATTTTCGGACGCAATTGTCTGGTGGAGAAGAAGTGCCCGCGGTCGTGACCAACGCCCACGGCAAAGTCCAGTTCAAGCTGACTGACGATGGCAGCGCCCTGCAATTCAGGTTGGTCGTTGCGAATATCGTGGATGTTACCGCGGCGCATATTCATCTAGCGCCTGCCGGGGTGAATGGTGGGATCGTGGTCTGGCTCTATCCGCTGAATGGGCCTCCAGGTGTGTTGATCCCTGGGCCATCCAATGGCGTTCTTGCCGAGGGAACCATCACAGCAGCAAACCTAACCGGCGATCTGACGGGCGCAACGCTGGACGACCTGATCGCCGCCATCGTGTCGGGCAATACCTATGTCAATGTCCACACCAGCGCAAATCCCGGCGGCGAAATCCGCGGGCAACTGCACACCCACGACAAACACGATTAGTTTCCACAGGCTGTTATAGAGCCCTCCCGCTCCCCTCTGGGCGCGGGAGGGAGTTCCTCCTTCTCTGCGGCTCTGCGCGAGACTTATTCTCCCTCAGCCCACAAACACAACTGCTCCACATAGGCTGCCGAGCCATCGCGCAGCCAACCATCCAACTGCGCTACTTCCTTCAACTGCTGGCCGCGCGGGCGTGGAGCCACCACAAAGCGGCAATCCAATTCAGGCAGCGCAGTCATATCACCCCAGAGCTTTTCAAACTGCGCCACCGGGAAAATATCCTCCTGCCCCTTGCCCCAGCGCTTCTTGACCTCTTTGAGCGTGATATAAGTCGGCATACGCGCCGCCACGCGCCGTACCGCTTCCGCCACCTTCGCGCTATCCCCCAAATCTGCCCGCGCCAGCCCGAAGGTTGCCAACAGCGCATCAATGTTCACCCACGACGTACCCGTGTTGTAATAGGAAAGGGCGAACTCGATCTCCTCGCGCGGCAGCGCCAACCCCTCCACCAGGCGTACCTGCCCATCCACGCGCGCTAAGCCGCCGCCGCGGTCATCAATGCGCCGTGAGATCACCTCGCTCGTCCAGGCCGCGCCGCTCTGCACATGTTGGCCGAAAACCACCGGGTCTACATCTGCCCCCAGCGTATCGACATTGTGGATCATCAACGTTTGCAGTTGGGGCCGGGCAGCGAGCAGTTCCGCCAGCACCCCATTACGCAGCAGATTGGGTATCTCATACCAGTGACCTACCGGGTGCAGACATTGTTGGGGCACATTGTCCGTATAGTCGCTGCCTTCCCCCACTTGCTGCGCCCACCCGATCAGGGCAGCATGCAGGCTATCTTGCACCTTCTGTGCCTGCTCATCGAGCAACTGCTGCGGCATCTCCTCCCAGGCAAAGCGCAGATCACGCGCCATCGGCACCAGACGCAGCCCAATGTTGCGCCCCTGTGAGAGATAAAGCGGCCCGGTATAGCCATAGTTCTCTGCCGCGGCCAGATGCGCGGCAATGGCGTCATGCGTCACATAGCTGGTCGTGATGATGTGGGGGAGCGGCGTTTGGGTCCATTGGCTGGTGCGACGGCTCTTGGCTAGGTGTACTTCCAAGAAGGTACGGTGCTGCCCACCCAAGCGCGCAAATGGATGCAGCGCCTTGACCACGCCCGCGCCTTGTGTCCAGCGCGAACCAGCCCCACCCGCCAGCGTCACAACAGCCACCGTCCCCGCAGCCAGGGCGTCCAGCCCTACGGCGCGCACCGCTGCGTAGCGCGGATCGTCGAGATCGCGGCTCAGGTCAACGACATCCCCTGCGCCTACATCCTCCATGCGCGAACGAACCGGCAGGCGATTTTGCGCCAGGCCAATGCGCCCCGAACGCAGGTCGGCACGAATCTGCTCATGCTGCATCCGGTCAAAGCCATAGCGATCCAAGAGCGCGGCGAGGCTTTGATCTTCGCTGCTTTGGCTCTCAGAGCTAGGTAGCAGCCGGTCAAACAACGCTTGCACCATACCCCCTAGGCGCGGGTCATTGCGGCTGGCCGCGCCAAAGCGATCCAGTTCGGCGCGGCGAAAGGCGCTGAGGCTGCGCTGTTCGGTCCGCAGCAAGGCCGGCACGGTCAATGTGTAGTAGCCAGCGGGCATCAACGCCGCTTCATTCGTGAGGAATTCGGCCCACGTCCCCCGCTCGTTGATGGCAAAGTCATAGACCACCGGCTCCATTGCAAAGGGAACGGCGCTCTCCAACTGGCGTTTGGTTTCCTGCATAATCTTGAGCATGTCGGCCTGGGCGCGCGGCTTCACCGCGGGGTCAAAGATAAAGCCCATGCCCCCACCTGCCATGCCGCCCATCATCCAAAAGCCCCAAAAATCCTTGCCATAGCGCGCTTTGGCCTCTTGAATCAGGCGCTCGGTATAGAGATTGCTGGCCCAGGGGATGATCGCCTGGATAGGCCCGTGAAAGTTGCGATGGGTCGCCGCGCCTACCGCAGCCAGATCACCGCCGCGCAAATGGGCCACGATCTCATCAAAGAGGCGAATGGCCTCCTGCCGTCCAGCCCATTCTGCCTCGGCGCGCAGCAAATACTTCTCCGTCACCATTTCGAGAATCGGCCCCACATCTTGCGCCATCCCCCCATGCACCATCACCAGGCTCTCCTGCAACTGCTGGCGCGTCTCGGCAGAAACATCTTCGAGCGTTAAGATGCGATGGTTGGGCAAAAGCCGCCCGCGGCTGATGCCATATTCGGGGTCATCCTCGCCCGCCTCCACCCCCTGGATAATCTTGATTCCCGGCCAAACGCCACCCGAATCTTGCCAGCCGCCGCCAGAGCCGCCGATCCATTCGCCCAGGATGGCGCGCGCCGCCACAATGCGACGTTCATCCTCACTAAGCGCGCCTGTCAAGGAACGTGTTTGCCCGGTTGCACGCATACAGACCGCGATCAGCGACGCCAATAAGTTGGTCGATACCGCCAGGCGCGATCCCTTGGGGATGCCGTTGACCTGGCTCACGATCTCGATGCCATAGCCCGGCCCCACCAGCCGCGCCAATAGCTCGCGTAGCGGCTGCTCCGCCCCCTCCATCCCCGGCGGCACAATGCCCGCGGCAATCACCGCAGCCTTGAGCAAGCCGAGATAATCTTTGGCAAAGTCAAAAACCTCGGCTAAGGTCGTAATTTCGGCGCTCGCACCCAGGTCCACGCTGACCAGACGCAGCACAGGCTGGTCGATGACCCGGAAGAAGCTTTCAATGGGCGGACGGGGCGCGCCGCTTCCCTGCACGCTCAAATCCACCGAGATATTGAGCACGCGCGCGCCTTCGGGAAAGTCCATGCCCAAGAAAAAGATGTCGCTCCACCCGCTATGGCTCAGGTCGAGACGAACGGGAGTGGCTTCGTGGAGAATAGGGAAGAGCTGATTGGCCCGCGCCTCTGGGGTATAGAGTTCGGGGCGCACGCGCAGCGGATGGTCAGCGGGATGGCCGATGCGAAACATCCATTGGTTGCCGCGCACCGAGCGCACGCTGCGCCGCACTTGGTCGGCCAATGTCTGGAAACCGAGCGCATGGTAGGCCGCGGCAAGCCCGCTGGCAATGGCATCGGTTGGCCCACCCTGGAGCGTTTGCGCCTGTAAAAAAAGGTCAATTGCCTCCTCAAAGCGCCGCTTGAGCAGGTGGGTATAGCCCTCAAAGGGGAGCAGCCCTGGCTCTTGCTTGGACAAATGACGCGGCAGGTGGAAGCGATAGATGGCATAGAGAAAAAAGAGGGCGCGCACTCGCTCATAGAGATTATCGGAGGCACGACGGAAGCGATCCAATGCCGCGCACTCCGCTTGCAGCGTCGCCGCGTCCATCTCGCGGCAGAGTGCATCGAGGCTGCGATTGCGTTGGGCAGGGTCTACCGCGGTGATGATACTAACCAGTACGCTCATAGACCTTACCGTACCCCCGCTAGGTCACGCTGCGCCAGCAATTCCAACAGCCGCGCCAAGACCTCATCCCGATCCTGCCCATTGAGCGCCAACGCCACCTGTGCGCTCAGCAGCCCATAGCGCACCCCCAAGTCATAGCGCGAATTCTGCTGCTCCAGCGCCAGATATTGCTCGCGCCCTGACAACTCTGCCAGTGCCGAGGAAAGTGTCACCTTCGCCATGCTATCGGGCTGGGCTTCGGCAAGCTGTCGCCCCAAAATCTCCATCACGGTGGGTGTCAAAACGTGCATCCCAAAGAAGCAGAGATAATGACCAGAACGCAAGCCGGGAATGAGCAAATTCTGTTCTGCCACCGTGGGCGTCGGCTTCTCCATCACCGTATCTACCCGATAGAGATCGCTGTGGCCCTGAATCCGCCGCCCGCCAATCACGCCATAATAGGGCAGCAGGCTTTCGCGCGTCGCCTGTACCGCCGAGACGGTACATTCCGCGGTTTGCGCCACCTCCATCACAGGCTGCACACAGCTTTGACTGTCGCGCTGGACATACAGATGGTCGCCTACCAGATGCAAAAAAGGCGCGTCACCAATGAAATCACGCGCCGCATAGAGCGCATGTCCATAGCCCAACGGCTCGCTCTGCGGCACAAAGTGCAGCCGCCCCACATGATCACCGGCGACCGCAGCATAGGCGCGTTCATCACCGGGCCAGACCACCACCCCAATGGACTCGACCCCTGCCTGGACAACTTCGTTGAGCAGAATATGCAGCACTGACCGCTCGACTCCGTCGCGGTCAATGAGGGTTTGCAGGGGAAGGGTACGCTGGCGGCGTCCTGCCGCAGTAATCAAGGCTTTGGTGATTTTCATGGTGTAGGCTCGTGGTTAAGGATGATAGGTGGGACGGCTTTTGGGTAGGGACTATCTTGAATGTTGGGGCGCTAGACGCGCAGCGACTCCGTGTTGCCATCGACCGCCAGGGCTTGGCCCGACACCTTGCGCCCGGCAGGTGAACAGAGATAGAGCATCTGATCGGCGATGTCTTGGGCTTGAATAAAGGTGTGGAGCGAGTTTTGGCGCAAATAGCGCTCGCGCGTCACGGCAAACGCCTCGCCTTGTGCCTCGGCACGTGCGCGGATCACGCCGTCGATGCGCGGCCCTTCCACTGGCCCTGGGCAGATGGCGTTGACGCGTATGCCAAAATCGCCCAATTCCATCGCCAGCGTCTTGGTAAAACCAATCACCGCCCATTTCGACGCGGCATAGGGGGCGCGCAGGGGATAACCAAAGAGCCCTGCGACTGATGACAGATTGACGATCAGCCCGCCCCCCGCGGCCTTGAGCAGCGGCACAGCGCGGCGCGCACAATAGAACTGGCTGTTGATATTGACTGCCATCGTGCGATCCCAGGCGGCAATGTCGAGCGTCTCCACCGGGCCGGTGGGGCCGGCAATGCCCGCATTGTTGACCAGAACATCCAGCCCACCCAGATGCGCGTTGGCCTCGTCAAAGAGGCGATCCACCTGAACAGGGTCGGCCACATCGGTTACAGAGGTACCCAAGCCGGGCAGTTCGCTCGCCGCCGCGGCCAATGTTTCTGTAGAGAGATCGCAAATATGCACCCGCGCCCCTTGCTTGAGAAATGTGGTTGCAATGGCGCGGCCTATGCCACTTGCCCCAGCCGTCACAAGCACCCGCAAGCCAGTCACATTAACGCTCATAGGAGAATGTCTTTCTATGGTGTATGGTACTGAGAAACCCTCCCGGAGGCTGCGGACGGGAGCCCGCTGGGCGCGGAAGGGTGGTATTGAAAATTACTGGATCTGAATCCACAGCAGGAAATTTGCACCAGGACGGTCGGGGGGCGATTGTACTTCCAGATAGTAATCCTGGGTGGCGGGCAGATCACCCGCCCAGAGTTCACCCACACTCGCCGAACCCAGGAAATTCCCTTGTTCGCCGCGGATGGTGACACGCGCCGGGTAGCCCTGCTGCGTGAGCAGACGCAGGTTCATACGCTGCCCGCGCAGCGCACGCAAGACATAGCGCGCAGGTGTTGCGCTATCAATATAGCCCCAAACAGTCGTATCCGTGCTGCCTTGCTGGAAGCGGATGCGCTGTGCTTCAGGCTGCGGCATAGGTGTGGGTGTCGGCGTGGGGATCGGTGTCGCCGTAGGCATGGGCGCAGCGCCGACAATGGTGATCAGCAGCCCGTAAGTCGTCGATGGGGCATCGGCAGGAGAATAGAGCGTAATACGATAATCCTGCGTACGCGGCAGCGTCCCGCTCCACCGCTCGCCCCCATTGGCGGCTCCCAGCCATGTCCCATTCTCTTCCGCAACCGTAAAACGGAATGGCCCGCCCCCCGACCAACTCTCTACAGTCATCACTTGACCGGCGCGTGCGCTGAGCAGATAGACCTTGTTGGCGGCAGAAGGCAGATAGCCTGTCACCTGTGCGCTGACCGCCCCGCGCTCAAACCGGATTCGTTCAGGCGCCGGGTCAGGTGGTCGTGACGCAGAGGTGATCTCGACACGCAGCCGGAAAGCAGTATTGGCGACATAGGGGGATGGATAGACATGCAATGTATAGTCCCCTGTGGCGGGCAGCGTCCCTGTCCATTGTTCGCGGCTCGAAGCCGACCCCAAAATCGTGCCGTTGGTGTTAAAGAGGGTGACAAAGACGGGCGCGCCCTCTGCAAAGGCTTGTACATTCATCGATTGCCCCGCCAACGCGGTCAGCACATAGCGCGCTACCTGGCTTCCGGCTAAATTCCCCTCAACTACAGCGCTCGTCGCACCAGGGGCAAAGCGGATGCGCTGAAGAACACCCTGGGCCGCTGGTGCCGCCTGCGCGGGATTGGCTTCCACAAGGGGGCTGAAGATCATCATAAGCAAGAGCAGCAACGGCAAAGTACGCCTCATCGCGTAGGGTATTGCATCAGATCGTAGAATCATCGAATCACCTCCCTCTCCAAACGAAACAGCGGCATCCGTACACCGCTGTCTGATTTCACGATACGATGATTTAGGGAGGCTGTCAAACCGAAGAGTTCTGCCTACAACGCCGCTGCCGCTACCAGATTCGAGCAGCGCCCCAAGAAACCATTGCGCGTGGCACTCGGCTCACTGGTAAACAGGACGCAGACCACCTCATTCACAGGGTCCACCCAGACCACGGTCCCTGTCGCGCCGCCATGCCCAAAGGTCGTGGGCGAGGAAAGGTCACCAAAGAAGGCGCGCCCTCCATCGGGCACACGATAGCCCGGAATCGTCCATCCCAATCCCCATGTCTGGCCCCAAAGCATCCCGCTGCGGTCGGGGTCATGGGCGGTCAAGATATGCGTCGATTGATCCGTGGTCATCGCACTGGCGGTTGCCGGAGATAGGACAGAGACGCCATCCCATGTGCCCCCATTGAGAAACATCTGGCAAAAGCGAAAATGGTCACTCACCGTCGTAAACATGCCTCCCCACGGCGCGCCAAAATTCCACCAATAGGGCTGATTCCAACCCCAATCAGCGCCCCGCTGCTCCTCCGGCACCGTCACATGCACCACGCGACTCTGATCCAGTTCCCCGATGCCCAGGCTTGAATCTGCCATACGCAGCGGGATGAAAATCTCCTGGCGCAGAAACTCCGGCAGCGCCATACCGCTGATGCGCTCGACGATCTCGCCCAGCAAGGCAATACCCATACTCTGATATTGCACGCGTGTTCCTGGCGCAAAATCCAACTCCAGGTCATAGATACGGCGTACAAACTCGGACAAGGGCGCATGTTGGCGGCGCAATTCTGTGTTCTCCGGCAGCATATCGGGCAGCCCAGAGGTATGGGTCAGCAGGTGGTGGACGCGCACCGCTTCTTTGCCGTGGCTGCCAAACTCCGGCAGATGGTCAACCACGCGGTCGCTGATCATCAGTTTGCCCCGCTCCACCAACAGCATCAACGCTGCCGCCACAACGGGCTTGGTCACAGAGGCGACCAGAAAGATGCTGTCAGGGGAAACCTTCGGCTCCGGCTGCGTGGGAAACTGCCGCCCAACGGCATAGGGCGCAACGGCTCTGCCCTGGCGCGCCACCAACACTGCCGCGCCAGGGATGCTGCCATTGGCCGCGGCCTCATCCAACAACGTATAGAGCCGCTGTAAACGATCCGGTGAAAATCCCGCTTCTTCTGGCGCATAGTAGGCTAACATGGCAATCTTTCTAATTTTGCAGGTTGGGAAGTCTGTTTGGATGATTTCTACCGTGGATGATACGCAGCATGGGATAGCTCTGTCAATTTAGGGGATTGTCCGGCTGGCGCGGGTGCGAGAATGGGGATTGCTTGTTATCATGAACTTTTGGTGAACTTTTGCGGCGGATATAACGTTAAGCAGAGAAGCACTCTCACCAACAGCACCCAGGCATACCCTGATACGTAAATCACAACTGAATTCTCGCCATCCCTCAATATCCCTCGGAGAAGAACATGCGCCGCCAAACACTCACTTTACTCGGCTTATTCCTTGCCATCTGCGGCTGGACCCTGTGGGCGCGCTGGCCCGCCATGCAGCCTGTCGCCGCGGGTGAGGTTTCGCCCCTCGCCCAAGCCACAACGCCACCCACCGCGCTGCCGCCCATGCCCACGCCCGCCATGACCCGGCAAGTAGAAGCAGATTGGCAGACCTACTCCTCGCCCTATTGGGGCGTCAGCTTCCGCTACCCGCCCGGTTGGAGCGTCACAGGGGCGGAAACCACTGCGAGACTGCCCACTACTGCGTCTCCCTCTGAAGCAACGTACATTGCTGACACAGTTGGAGTACCGATTTTCATTTCACCCACAACGGGAGAGGATGGTTCGCTCTATCTCATCCTGGCCTACTATACGCTTTCGGAAGGAGGCTCGTTAGCGGAGTGGGTGGCAAACTACAATGAGTATTTTGGTAGGATGGGCCTAGGGGGGCCGATTCCTCTCCACCTCTCGACCATTCCCACTAGCTACCTGCCTGCGGGTGTCACGCAGGGGGTCTTCGCCATTGGTGAACATCGCGTCAATCTACCACGCACACTCTGGCTCGAACGCGATGGGCTCATCTACAACTTCAACTCGGTCTATAACCGTCCCGAAGATGTGGCGCGCATGTTTGCCATCGCCGCGTCGATGGAATTTGACCCCGACGCTGAAGCAAGGTTGCGCGCATCCGGCGGTTTTCGGGGTGATGACGAGACACTGCGTCAAGAGCTTGCCAAGATGGATGCAGAGATTGCAGACGACTGTGATCCCACTTGCGAGTATATTCGCGAAATGGAAGAGCGGGAGCGGTGGAAGACGCTGCCCGCGGCAGAAAGACCGCTTGTACAGCCGATTCGACCCGCAGCCATAGACGATCCCTGGCAGACTTACACCCAGACAGTGCTGGGCATCTCCTTTCGCTATGGGTCAGAGATGCAAATCATTGATCCCTTTGCTGAAAAAGATTCAGATGAATCTTCCCTCTTTGACAAAGCAATCTCGATCGTCCTTGGGCATTCGCCCACGCAAGAGGTGATGAAGATCGAACTCTTTCCCTATACGGTCAGCGAGGATGTTCCCTTACACAATTGGGAGGCGATTCAGGATCAGTTGGATCGGGCCAGGAACCCATTCAACCGTTACCAATATCGTCTCAGCGTTCCCATCGAGTGGGGCTATGCCGCACAGCACGTCGATGATATGGTGCATACCCAAGACCAAGCGCCTTACTATCGAATCGAGACTTTTTGGCTCAGCAAGGATGGCGTCGTCTTCAAAGTTACCTCCAGCTACCCATACTTAGCGACAGACGCACTCCGCATTCTCTCAACAATAGACTTTGAACCAGCGCGGCTCGAAGAACTGCGTGCGCTTGGCCTCTTTGCTGGCGATGAACGCACGATGGTAGATGAACTGGTGCAGGAATGGGCAAAGCCACGCCCAACGGTCGATCCAAACGCAACACCCACCCCCATACCGACGCCAACGCCGTGGCCTTCGCCAACGCCTGCGCCCACCGTCCGCGATACCGTCACCCCCTCTGCCTTTAACTCACCCCTGGTCAATGGGCTACAACGCTATCAGGGCAACTCCAATTATACAGGCTATCCATCCTTTGAAATCTGGTTTGACCCCACCCTTTGGCAGTTGCGCGCCAACGAAGAAGACACAAACTATCTTGTCCATCAGGAAATTTCAGGCTGCGAAATAATACCGGATGGTTGGGCAACGCACGTCATACCGCTTGCATCCGTGACACTAGCGGGCGTGCAATGGGGGATCTCCTATTTCCCGACAACAGCAGGCGAATTTATTGCCTATTCGCGCGGATGGGACAACATCGGATACACTCTATTGGTGTCACTCCCAACACCCATCCCACAAATGTACGATCCTGCCCACAAGAGTCAATGTGAGTTGGACGCCGAAGCTGTCATCGGCACACATACCGTTCTCGAAGCGACGTCTACCAATAGCCCGACGCCACCGTCCTTTGACGCCACCCTGCCCACGGTGACGCCCACGCCGGAAAATAAATAGCGGGATAGAGCCATTGCCCCATCCCGCCATGTCGTGTGCCAACCACCCACCCGGAGGCTCAGAAGCCTCCGGGTGGGTTATGTCAAACCCTATGCGTCCGTCACGCAGCCCTCGGAGGCCGATGAGACGGTTTTCATGTACTTATAGAGGACACCCTTTGTATAGCGAGGGGCGGGCGCTTGCCAGGTTGCGCGGCGGCGCGCCAATTCTTCCTCGCTCACATCCATGTTGAGCGTGTTCTTCTCTGCGTCAATGGTGATGATGTCGCCATCTTGCACCAGGGCGATGCCGCCACCCACATAGGCTTCGGGCGTAATATGCCCTACCACAAAGCCATGTGTACCGCCGGAGAAACGGCCATCGGTGATCAGCGCCACGCTCTTGCCCAGCCCTGCACCCATCAGCAAGCCGGTAATCGAGAGCATTTCACGCATGCCAGGGCCGCCCTTCGGCCCTTCATAGCGGATGACGATCACGTCGCCATGCGTGACCTTGCCCTCTTTAATGGCTTCCAACGTATCATCTTCCGAGTCAAAGACTTTGGCAGGGCCGCTGAAGCTCAACCCTTCCTTGCCGGTGATCTTTGCCACCGCGCCCTCGGTTGCCAGGTTGCCATAGAGAATTTGCAAGTGGCCCGTCTGCTTGATCGGCTCGCTGATCGGATAGATCACCTTTTGACCGGGTGTCAGGTCGGGCAGTTCTTCCAAATTTTCGGCGAGCGTCTTGCCCGTCACTGTCAGGCAGTCGCCATACAGCAGCCCTTCCTTGAGCAGCAGCCGCTGTACCGCGGGCACGCCACCCACCTCATAGAGTTCTTCCATAACATACTGCCCCGATGGCTTGAGGTCAGCCAAGAGCGGGGTGCGGTCGGAGATCTCTTGAAAATCGTCGATGTCCAGAGCAATATCAGCCGCGCGCGCCATTGCCAGCGTATGCAGCACAACATTGGTGGAGCCACCCAGCGCCACCGCCACCGTAATGGAGTTTTCAAAGGCTTTGCGCGTCAAAATCTTGTCGGGCGTAATGTCCTTCTCCAACAGATTGACCAATGCCTTGCCCACGTTATAGCACTCAGCCAGTTTTTCCTCGTGCATCGCCGGAATCGAAGAGCTGTAGGGCAGGCTCAACCCCAACGTCTCGATGACAGAGGCCATTGTGTTGGCGGTATACATGCCGCCACAGGCCCCCGCACCAGGGACCGCATTACGCAGCACATCCTGTAGCTCATCCTCGGTAATCTGCTTGGCAAGCCACTGACCATATGCCTCGAAAGCCGAAACAATATCGAGCTTCTTATCGCCCAAATGACCGGGGCGGATTGTACCGCCATAGACGACGATGCTGGGGCGGTTGATGCGCGAGATCGCCATCACCGTCCCCGGCATGTTCTTATCACAGCCGGGGATGGAGACATTGGCGTCATAATATTGTGCGCGCATGACCACCTCAATCGAATCGGCAATGATATCGCGCGAGAGCAGCGAGCATTTCATCCCCTCTGTCCCCATCGACATGCCGTCGCTGACGCCAATCGTGTGGAAGATCAGCCCCACCAAACCTGCGTCAATTGTGCCGCGCTTGATCTCTTTGGCGAGATCGTTGATGTGCATGTTGCAGGTGTTGCCTTCCCAGCCCAAGCTGGCAATCCCCACCTGCGGCTTCTTCATATCCTCATCGGTCAGGCCGATGCCATAGAGCATAGCTTGCGAGCCGACTTGGGAGCGTGTTTCTGTAAAGACCCGGCTGTATTTATTCAAGCCGTTTACGGTTGTCACCGCCATTGCCAGGGTTCTCCTTCTTCCTGTACCTACAATTTTTAATTACCTGTACAAAATCATGCGACCGCGGCGACCGGCTCTGTGGCCTGCTGCGCCTGTTGGCGCTCGCCGTCGGTCAGGATAAAGTATTCCACGCCATCCGCCAGCGCAATCCAACTCGCCTCGATGATGTTGGTGCTTGCCCCCACCGTCGTCCACGAACGTTCGCCATCGGTGCTGTCGATCAAGACGCGCACCATTGCCCCCGTTCCACTCTTGCTGTCGAGAATACGCACCTTATAGTCGGTCAAGTGTACCTCGCCCAGCCGCGGGTAGAACTGCTGGATCGCCTTACGCAAGGCCAGATTCATGGCATTGACCGGGCCATTGCCCTCTGCCACTTCGTGGAAAATCTCATCCCCCACCTGCACCTTGACCGTGGCTTCCGAGAATGCGCCGCGGCCTGAGCGATGATCCACATTCGTCGTATAGTCGATCAACTCAAAGGGTGTCCGATAATCCTTGTGTATCCGGCGCAGCAGCAGTTCCACACTTGCCTCGGCGCTTTCAAAGGCAAAACCGGCGTTTTCCAATTCCTTGATCTGCTGCAAGACCTGGCGTTCTTCCTCACGGCTCAGATCGCTTAGGCCAAACTCCTTGCGCTTGACCGCGATGTTGTCCTTGCCGCTCAGTTCGCTCACCAGGACGCGCGTCTCATTGCCCACCACCTGCGGGTCGATGTGCTGGTAGCTCATCACATGCTTCACCACAGCATTGACGTGCGTCCCCCCCTTGTGGGCAAAGGCGCTGCTGCCCACAAAAGGCTGGTGCGTGTCGGGGCTGAGGTTTGCCAGTTCGCTCACAAAACGGCTGAGTTCCGTCAACTGCCCCAATTTCTCTGGGGCGACCAACGCATACCCCATCTTTAGCTGCAAGTCGGGGATGATACTGACCAGGTTGGCATTGCCACAGCGTTCGCCATAGCCGTTGATCGTCCCCTGTACCTGGCGCGCACCCTGGCGCACTGCTGCCAGCGTATTCGCCACGCCTGTTTCCGAATCATTGTGCGCGTGGATGCCCAGGTTGACCTGGGCAGCTGTAGGCGGCGTCTCGTCATCCAGCCCCAACACCTCGCGGCGCACCACCTCTACTGCCTCCTCGATCTCCCAGGGCAAACAGCCGCCATTGGTGTCGCACAAGGTGATGGTGCCGGCCCCACCCAAGATGGCAGCTTGCAGCGTCGAAAGCGCATATTCCGGGTTGGCCTTAAAGCCATCGAAGAAATGCTCGGCATCATAGACGATTTCTTTGCCATGCTGCTTGAGATATTGCACCGTGGCGCGAATCATGCGCAGGTTTTCTTCCATGCTGGTACGCAGCACTTCGGTCACATGCAATTCCCACGTCTTGCCAAAGATCGTTACGACAGGCGTATTCGCTTGAATCAGCAGTTGCACCTGCGGGTCATCCCCCGGTTCAATACCCGCCTTGCAGGTAGAGCCAAAGGCAGCAATGCGTGCATGCTTCAAGTTCAATTCGCTCTGCGCGCGCTCAAAGAACTCCATATCTTTGGGGTTAGAACCAGGCCAACCCCCTTCGATGTAATCCACCCCAAATTCATCGAGGCGGCGAGCGATGCGTAATTTATCGTCACAACTGAGCGACACCCCCTCACCCTGGGTGCCATCGCGCAGCGTTGTATCATAGATCACAACCCGCGTTGGCTTTGCAGGTTGCCCGTTTGTATTAGTTGTACTACTTGTGCTTGCTTTCATGGCGTCTATCTCACAATTTCTGCAATCTCATCGAGCAGGCGATCCGGCCAGATACCTCGGCCCAAATCCTCCTTGCGAAAGCGTCCCGTCTTGACCAGCCAGCCCTGCATCCCCATGAGTTGTGCGCCACGCACATCAATCTCGATGTCGTCACCGATCACCGCCACCCGCGCAGGTGGCAGCCCTAGGTCATCCAACACCATGCGGAAATAGGTCTGGCTCGGTTTGCCAGTCACCACCGCGCTCGCTTCCGTCGCATATTCCAGCGCCACAACAAAAGGGCCGGCGTCGAGAAACATGCCTTCCTCAGAACGCCAGGATCGCTTCTTGTGCAGCGCCACCAGTTGTGCGCCATTCAACACAGCACGAAACGCCTTGTTCAGCCGTGGAAAGTTGAAGCTGGCCCCCATATCGCCGATCACGACGAATTCAGGGTTTTCCTCATCCACTTCCAGCCCCGCGAATTCTAACTGGGCATCGGGCAACAAGAGCGGATAGTAGCTACGGGCGTTCTGGCTCTGTAGATAGCTGGCCGCGGCATAGGTAGCGGTGAACAACTCATGCTCCTCCATCGAGAAGCCAAGCGCCACCATACGCTCCAACAGGCTATGACGACAGTAGACGGTGGTGTTTGTTGCAAAACGCAACGGAATTTCGCGGGCGCGCAAAGACTCAAGAGTCTCCGCTGCGCCCGGGATCACCTCGCTACCGCGTACTAAAACGCCATCTATGTCGATCAACAGACCGTCGACCGTTGCCAGCAAATCACTCACCGCATCTACCTCCATCTGGCAAGTCCGGTTATTTATCATCCAGTATTCTGCAAGCCCGCGGCGACACCGTTGACCGAGAGCAGAACCGCCGCGCGCAAAGCATCCGCCGTGGGTGCGTCCGGCTGCTCGCGCAACTCTTTGAGCGCCGCCACTTGGATATAGTTCATCGGGTCTACATACGGGTTACGGAGCTTGATGCTGCGCTGGAGCCATGCTTCATTCTCCAGCAGTTCTGGAAGCCCTGTCACCGCCAGCACCATGCGCTTGGTACATTCATATTCCGCCTGGAGATCGCTAAAAATCTCCGTACGCGTCGCCTCGTCGGTCAGTTCGGCATAGAGCGAGGCGATGGGCATATCGCCCTTACACAGGCCCATCTGAACATTGTCCAACACAGTGCGGAAAAAGGGCCAATTTTGATACATCTCGCTCAACTGTGCCAAGCGCTTGGTCTGCTCTTCTTCAGCACTTGCCTGCTCGCCGCTTCTCTCCACCCAATCCGCTAGTGCCGTTCCCACCCCATACCAACTGGGCAGGTTGACGCGTGATTGTGTCCAAGAAAAGACCCACGGGATCGCACGCAGATCGGAGATAGCGGGCGAAGCCTTGCGCCGCGAGGGCCGTGAGCCGATATTGAGCCGCGAGATATGTTCCAGCGGGGTGGTCTCATGGAAATAGCGCAAGAAGGCCGGATTTTCGATCAACTGGCGATACTTGTGATAGGCAGTCTCGCTCAATTGGTCCATCACCTTGCCCCAACTCTCCTCATGATCGTAGTGAGGCCGGTGTCCGCTGGTCAGAATGACCGCGCTGATCAATTGCTCCAAGTGACGGTGGGCGATGTCGGCGTTGGAATAGCGCCCGGAGATTACCTCACCCTGCTCGGTCAGCTTAATGCGCCCGCGCACCGACTCCGGCGGCTGGGCCAAAATCGCCCGGTTCGCCGGGCCACCTCCGCGCCCCACAGTGCCGCCGCGCCCATGAAAGAGCAGCAGTTTCACCTTGTTCTGCTCACAGACCTTTGCCAATCCCCGCTGCGCACGAAAGAGCATCCAGTTGGCAATCAGATAGCCGCCATCCTTGTTGGAATCGCTATAGCCGATCATGATCTGCTGGCGATTGTCGCGCAGAGCAAGATGCTGGTGATAGGCGGCATTTTGAAAGAGTTTGGTCATGATCTGCGGCGCGGCGCGCAGATCCTCGATGGTTTCAAAAAGCGGCACGACCTGAATCTGCCCCATCAGCCCCGCATCGCGCGCAAAGAGCAGCACCTCGAGCATGTTGCTGACCTGTGTGGTCATGCTGATGATATAGGTCTGGATGCTCTCCGGCCCAATCACTTCGCGCGCCTGCCGGATCAGCCGGAAGAGCCCAAGCGTTTCGTTGGTCTCCTCGCTAAAGTCCAGGCGTGCCGTCAGCGGGCGCGGGTTCATAATCTCGCGGCTGAGAAGGGCGACGCGGTCAGCCTCAGACATCTTCTCGTAATCGGAGGCGATGCCATAGCGTGCCAAGACCTCTGCCATTGCGGTGCTGTGCCGGGCCGAATGTTGCCGCACATCCAGCGTTGCCAGATGAAAGCCAAAGACCTCGACCTGGCGGATCAAGGTGGAGACATGGCCGCGCGCCATGCGCTCGCCCTTGTTCTGCATCAGGCTCTCGCGAATCAAATGCAGATCGGCCAAGAGTTCGCCCGCATTGCGATAGGCGCGCGGGTTCAGCTTGCGCTCTTTCCAACTCTGCTGGTTCTCGATGCGCGTCGCCTCCAGCCGCCGGAACATCATAATCAGCTTTTGGCGATAGGGTTCTTGTTCAAAGCGATCCAATACCTCGCGCTCGGAATCGGGCACAAGCATCAAATCGCGGCGCAGGCTCTCGATGAATTCGGGGCTAAAATCAACCCGGCTCTGCCCCGAAGTCAAGTGGTTATAGAGCGCTTCGACTTCGCGCTTATACTCCTCCAGCACCACTTCCTTGTGGGCGCGCAAGGTCTCTTCGGTGATCGCCACGTTGACAAAAGGATTGCCGTCGCGGTCGCCCCCCACCCAGGAACCATAGCGCAAAAAGATCGGAATCTCGAATTCTGCGCTCGGATAACAGTCGGCGAGCGCCTTCTCCATCTCCCGGTAGATCTGCGGGAGCAGCCTAAAGAGTGTCGTCTCGAAAAAATAAAGACCATTACGCACTTCGTCCATCACCGTAGGTGGACGGTCGCGCATCTCATCGCTCTGCCAAAGCAGCACAATGTTTTCGCGCAGCAGATCTTCCTT
Organism: Caldilineaceae bacterium; assembly: GCA_020846635.1. Classification (GTDB taxonomy): domain Bacteria; phylum Chloroflexota; class Anaerolineae; order Caldilineales; family Caldilineaceae; genus QEUY01. The sequence continues at coordinate 123,111 of JADLDO010000023.1, read as the reverse complement.
TTCAGCCCGTTCGCTCGGCAGCAGATCCGAGCGATCCAACTCGCGCAGGATGTTGGCGATGGTCTTGAGTTTGAAGAGCATCGTGCGCCGTTTGGCCTCGGTCGGATGCGCGGTAAAGACGGGCATGATCAACAACTCGCGCAGCAGTTCGCGTACTTTATCGGCATCCACCCCTTCCGCCTGCAAACGGCGCACAGCATTGGCAATCGTCTCCGCCATAGGTGCGCCCTGCTCGTGTGCGGCAAGGGCCCTTTGGCGCAGAATATGCACGCGCTGGTCTTCTTCGGCCAGATTCACCAACTGGAAGTAGGTACTGAACGCCTTGAGTACCGCCAGTGCGCGCGGCGGGTCTTCGACCAGGTGCGAAACCAAGCGCGTAATCTGGTGCTGCGCCGACTGATCACCGGCGCGCCACGATTTGGCAAGGTTGCGTATCTCTTCTTCCTGCTCGAAGATCTCCTCGCCTTCCTGCTCGATGATTGTCTCACCGAGCAGGTTGCCTAGCGTACGAATCCAATACCGCAGTCGGTCCTGTGAATCGGTTGCCATAGCCTGCCTATCATTGCTGTAATAGCTTCTGCACCACGAGATCGCCCATGACTGGGGTTCCCACCACTTCGCTGCCCGTATGGGCCACATCGGGTGTACGTACACCCTCGTTCAAGACGGCATCCACTGCCTGCTCAATCGCCGCGGCCTCGGCCTCAAGCCCCAGGCTGTGGCGCAGGAGCATGGCCGCGCTGAGAATGGTCGCCAAGGGGTTGGAAATCCCCTGCCCCGCAATATCGGGCGCGCTACCGTGGATCGGCTCATACAACCCCAACGGCAGTTGGCGACTGTTCATAATATCACCCAAACTGGCAGAGGGTAACATCCCCATCGAGCCCGCCAGCATGGAGGCCTCATCGGTGAGAATATCGCCAAAGAGATTTTCTGTCACAATCACATCATACGAAGCAGGGTGACGGATCAGGTGCATTGCCATTGCATCCACCAGCACATGCTCCACTTGCAGATCGGGGTACTCGGCCAAGACTTGCGTTGCCACGCGCCGCCACAGGCGACTTGAGGCAAGCACATTGGCCTTGTCCACGCTCGTCAATTTCTTGCTGCGCGCCAGGGCCATCTCCGCCGCGGTGCGCAAGACCCGCTCGATCTCCGGGCGTGTATAGAGCATGGTGTCGTACGCTTCAAAGGCAGCGTCGCCCGCCTCCTGGCGCGGCCCAAAATAAGCCCCTCCCGTCAGTTCGCGGATCACGATCATATCCACCCCTTGCAGCACTTCTTCCTTGAGCGTGCTGGCGCTGACCAACTGCGGGTGAATCTTGACCGGGCGCACATTGGCAAAGAGGTTGAGCGCCTTGCGGATACCCAACAGCCCACGCTCTGGCCGATCTTTGGCATTGGGGTTGTCCCACTTGGGGCCACCGACTGCGCCGAGCAAAATGGCGTCTGCGCTGCGACATGCCTCCACCGTAGCATCGGGCAGGCTGTTGCCCACGGTATCAATCGCAATGCCGCCCATCAACTGCTCATCGAAATTGAAACTATGCGAAAACCTCTTGCCCAACGCCTCCAGCACTTTACGCGCCTCGCTGGTCACTTCCGGGCCGATGCCATCACCGGCCAAAACTACAATTTTGGCGTCCATCCCGCATTTCTTTCGTTTAAGGTTTGATTTTTATGGCTACATTGTACTGATTAGATTTCTCTCCCGGAAGTTTGAAGCTTCCGGGAGGATTGTATTCACAATTAAAAGGATCAGGATGACACATTTCATCCCTCATCCCTTATCCTTCATCCCTACTCATGCAGCACCGTCTGCTTATTCGCGTCCGCCACCTGCATCTCGACCACGGGCGTGCCATCCTTATTGACCCACACCCCACAGGCCCCACCCCGCTCACTGGTGTCCAACTCGACAGGACTGCCATCCATCCGCAGCGCAGGGTGGTAGAACTCTGACACCTTCTGTGCATCACCGACAACGTAATGGCCGATCAGCGAGCGGCGGAAGCGGTCTTGGCTGGTATTGGGATAGCTGCCATGCACCAACTGCCCATTGAAAAAGAGCACATCGCCCGCCTTCATCACCACCGGCACCGCGCTCATGCCTTCGCCCAATGGGACCGTAACGTCAGTAAAGCTCTGCGTGGTGTCGGCTTTGACGGTGCAAAGGATAGGAGCATTCTGCGTCCCCGGCACTACCTGGAGACAGCCATTCTCCACATCACAATCATCCAGCGCTAACCATGCAGCCAAACAAGTTCCCGGCTGCACACGCAGGTAATATTGGTCCTGATGCAAGGCTTGACCGCGCGCGCCGGCGGGCTTGAAGTAGAGCATCGTCTGCACAGCATAGGGCTCAATGCCGGAGAGCGCGGTCAGCCAGCGGTTGATGCGTGGATCAAGCATCCACTGTAAACTCAGATCATCCCAGCGGTGCATATGGATCATGCGGGGAAAGCGCTTGAGGGGATCATTGCTGGTCACATCCACACCTGCCGTGTCGCCGGGGTAACTCCCCGCTGCGCGCAAGGTCATAAAATGGTCGCGGTAATGCGCCACTTCCTCAGCGGAAAAAAGGCCCTTTGCTAAGGTATAGCCATTCTCCTGAAACTGCTCGACAAAGCTCTGTTCGATCAAACTGGACTCGGTCATCGTGGCATCTCCTCTACAGGTGTCTCCCATTCAAAAAAGCCCGTTGCTTGGATGGTTCGTGCGGCGATTTGGTTGGCAATCACCAGCCGTGTGCTGTGTGTCTCTGCGTCATAATAGCGCCGGGCCAAGTCGCCCAACGTTGGGTCAAATTCTGCCAGGGCGGCAAGCATCTGTTTGGCGCGGGGCAGGGGCCGGTTCGCCGCTAGAAACGTATACTCAATCATCCCCTGCACCGCCTGATGCAGGATGAGGCTGGAATTCGCCGGGTCATGCAGTGCAATGTCCTGCGCGTTCTCAAATGCATCCGCCGCGCTGTAGCGGCGCATGGTTAAATGTGTCTCACTTAAATTGGGCGGCGTCGCCAGCCAGGAACGTGCCTCGGCGATCAATTCCTCCACCACTGGATGACGGTCGAGCAGCACAACACCATTTGCCAGCATATGCGCTGTGCTGGGCCGCGTGACTTCCTCGGCAAAATAGCGACGAATGGTCGCAGGCGGGTTGACAAAAATTTCCGTCGCCACCCCCTGAAAACGCTTCTGCACCCGCTGGCGCTGCGGCTTGGCATGGATCACAAACATATCCAAGTCGCTGTTGGCATCCGGCGTCCCCGCGATGATGGTTCCCGCAACCAACACGCCCCACACTTCATAGCGAGCAAGGATGAAGTCCACAGCGTCGCGCAGGGCTTCAGCGTAGGGTGTGGGTAATTTTGGCAACAAAAGGTCGTTTATGTCTACTTGCTCAACGGAACAAACCAAGTAGTATTCTCCCATTGATCAATGTTGTAGTCGATCAGGTACAACACATCACCAATTGAGCGCCCAATCGGTGCATCTTCAAGTACGATAATAATCCCCGCGGTATTTAAGCCTGAGGCAATTCGCTGTCTTGAAAATTTTGTTATCGTTGATATGTCGTGCGTTAACTCCTCCTTACTTCGCTCATCCGCACCCATCCAGCCGCTTCACCAAGTACCACTCGTCCTGCACATCGCACGCAGGCGCATGCACAAAACCCTGGCGCGCGTAGAAATGCTTGGCGGGTTCGTTGCGCTCATGCACATAGGCCCCATAGTAGGGATATTCCTGCTGGCGCAGCCATCCCTCCAGTTCCAGCAGCAGACGCGCGCCGATGCCGCGTCGCTGCCATCGGGGCAGCAGGTAGAGCCTGTAGAGATCTGCCGGAGCCACAGGAGCCTTGTCGCGGCGCGACATGGTCGGGCCAACCTGACCAAAACCGATCAACGCCATACCGGTTTTGACGACCAAGAAATGACAGGTGGGATCAGCCAAATGCACTGTGAGCCTATCGCTGCTGTAGGCGCGTGCCAGAAAATTCTCGATAAAGGATGTCGAAAGCAATCTGCCATAGGTCGCCCACCAACTGGCGGCTGCGGTGGCTTGCAGTGCTGGAATGTCCTCCGGTTGGGCGACCGTGATGGTAATAGCCTCAGCCTGTGGCCGAGTTGGCGACTGATTGAACCCCATAGCACATTGTAACATACGGGCGCAGGAGGCTGCGCCCGTATCTCCATCCTCTATCGTTTATCGTTGCAACACAGAGATGCCTGAGCGTAGGACACCCCTATAACCCGCTAGTAGGCGGGTTGTGCCTCGTGGGCGACAATCGCCTCTTGCTTCGACAAGATGTACCCCAGATCATCAACCCCCTGCAACAGACACATCTTGCGGAAGGGGTCAATCTCAAAGCTCAAGGCTTGACCATCCGGCAGCACAACTTTTTGCTCTTGCAGGTTGACCACGATGCGTGTCTCCGGCTCTTCCTCCACCAGATCGAGCAGCATGTTGACCGTAGATTCGGGCAGCGCCACGGGCAGCAGTCCATTCTTGAGACTGTTGTTATAGAAGATGTCGGCAAAGCCCGGCGTGATCACAGCCTGAAAGCCATAGTCGGTCAGCGCCCATACCGCATGTTCACGGCTGGAGCCACTGCCAAAGTTGCGCCCGGCAATCAATACCTGCGCGCCCTTAAATTCTGGCTTGTTGAGCACAAAGTCGGGCTTGGGCGTGCCATCTCGTTCATAACGCCAGCTATTAAAAAGACCTTCGCCCATCCCCTCTTTGGTCACAGCCGTCAGATAACGCGCAGGGATGATCTGGTCGGTATCCACATTTTCAGCACGCAGCGGTACTGCCGTTGCGTGGATTGTCTCAAATTTCTCCATAAGTCGTAGCTCCTAGTCAGGCCATAAGAAGGATGAATTATGATGGATGAGGGATGAATGTCGGAGGATCTCTCGAAGCCCTCTTTCATCCTTCTCCTTCCACCCTCATCCTTTTAATTGATGATCTCGCGCACATCCACCACATGCCCGCTGACGGCTGCTGCTGCTGCCATGATCGGGCTCATCAGCAGACTGCGCGCGCCGGGGCCCTGGCGACCCTGGAAGTTGCGGTTAGAGGTGCTGGCGACATATTTGCCCGCGCCTGCCTTGTCGTCGTTCATGGCGAGACACATGCTGCACCCCGCCCCGCGCCACTCAAAGCCTGCCTCGGAGAAGATGCGATCCAGCCCTTCGGCCTCGGCCTGCGCCTTGACAGCCTTAGAGCCGGGCACGACCAACGCCTGTACATTGTCGGCAACCTTGCGCCCCTTTGCCACCGCAGCCGCCTCACGCAGATCTTCGATGCGGCCATTGGTGCAAGAGCCGATAAAGACAATATCCACCGGCTGGCCTTCCATCGCCTGACCCGGTTGCAGCCCCATGTACTCCAGCGCACTGAGCAGGCTGCGCCGTTCTGCGGCATCCTCCAATTCCTCGACCAGCGGGATACGTCCTGTGACGCCGACCCCCTGCCCTGGATTAGTGCCGTAAGTGACCATCGGTTCCAGCTTATTTGCATCCAGCGTTAGTTCACGGTCAAAGGTCGCATCCTCATCCGTCACCAGCGTACGCCAGTAGGCGAGAGCCCGATCCCAATCGGCTCCCTTCGGCGCATAAGGACGGCCCTTCACAAACTCAAAGGTCGTTTCATCAGGCGCGATCATCCCTGCACGCGCGCCGCCCTCAATGCTCATGTTGCAGATCGTCATGCGGTTTGCCATGCTTAAGTTGCGGATGGCGCTGCCGCGGTATTCAAAGACATAGCCTGCGCCACCGGCCGCGCCGTTCTTGGCAATGATAGCCAGAATGATGTCCTTAGCGGTTACACCAAAACCCAATTCCCCTTCCACATTAATGGCAAAGGTCTTGGGCTTCATTTGCAGCAGACATTGGCTTGCCAGGACATGGCCCACTTCGCTGGTGCCAATGCCAAAGGCCAACGCGCCAAATGCACCGTGGGTGCTGGTGTGGCTGTCACCACAGACAATCGTCATCCCCGGCTGGGTCACACCCATCTCCGGCCCGACGACATGGACAATGCCTTGTACATCGCCCTTAATATCCCATAAGGTGATGCCGAAATCTTCGCAATTCTCGCGCAGCGTGCGTACCTGGGTGGCGGCGTCTATCGGCCACAGCGAAATATCGACATTGCGCGTGGGGATGGCATGATCCATCGTCGCAAACGTCTTTTCGGGGCGGCGCACCTTGAGCCCGCGCTCGCGCAGCATACCAAATGCCTGGGGCGAGGTCACTTCGTGGATCAAATGTGCATCGATGTACAACACAGCGGGTGCGCCCGGCTCTTGCGAAACCACATGCGTATCCCATACTTTTTCAAATAATGTCTTACCCAAGAGATGGCTCCTCCTAGAAACCTGAATTTTTTCGATACTGCTATTTTCAGCTACCGCGCCACAACTTCTTCCTCTACCTCAGCCAACGCAGCACCCTCGTTGGCGGCTTCGATGGCGCGCATATTCTCGCGCGGGGCGATATGCCAGAAGAATTGGCGCTGCGTCTCCCAATCCTCCAGCAGCGTGCGCGCCCGCTGTGAGCCGGTCTTATCGTAGTGCGTTTGTACCAACGCCTTAAGCTCCACATCGTCGCCATTGCCCCGCACGCGGCGGATGGCAATTAGCTCTGAATTATACCGCCGTTCCAGCGTATTGTGAATATCGTAGACATAGGCTTGACCGCCTGTCATGCCTGCGCCAAAATTGCGCCCTGCTTCGCCCAACACAACCACCATGCCGCCTGTCATATACTCGCAGCAATGCTCGCCCGCGCCTTCTACCACTGCCACCGCGCCGCTGTTGCGTACGGCGAAACGCTCGCCCGCGACCCCTGCGGCAAAGAGCCGCCCGCCGGTTGCGCCATACAGCACCGTGTTGCCCAGGATCACATTCTGGTGAGGCACAAAGCGCGCTTCCTCCGGTGGGCGAATCACAATCTCGCCACCGCTCATGCTCTTGCCCGTATAATCCTGCCCCTCACCGATCAGCGTCAGGTGCAGACCGTTGACGTTAAAGGCCCCAAAGCTCTGTCCACCCGACCCGGTGAAGGTGATCTGCACCTGGCCTTCGGGCAGCCCGGCATCGCCATAGCGCAAGGCCAACTGCCCTGCCAAGCGTGCGCCGACGGTGCGCTCGGTATTGTTGATCTTGTGCGCCAGGCGTACGGGCGCATCCGGATTGGCGCGCAGGTTTGCCAACACCTGCTCCACAATGCGGTCGCCCACATGCCGCTCTTCGGGCAGCTCATTCTTGGGCAGCACGCGCCGCCGCGCGCTCCCCGTATCAGGCACATAGAGCAGCGGCGACAGGTCCATAAAGCCCGCCTCGCGCCCATGAATGACCTGGCGCAAGAGTTCGGGATGACCAATCACTTCGTCCAGGGAGCGATAGCCCAACTGCGCCAGCAACTCGCGCACTTCCTCGGCAATGGCAGTCATAAAGTTGACCACCATCTCCGGCGTGCCTTCAAACTTGGCGCGCAGCTCCGGGTCTTGGGTCGCTACCCCCACCGGGCAGGTGTTCTTGTGACAGACGCGCGCCATAATACACCCCTCGGCGATCATGGCACTGGTGCCAAAGCTAAACTCGTCGGCTCCCAGCATAGCAGCCATCACCACATCGCGCCCCGTTGCCAAACCGCCATCCGTACGCAATGTCACACGCGTACGCAGCCCGTTGGCAAGCAGAACCTGATGAATCTCGGACAAGCCGATCTCCCAGGGCAAACCCGCATTCTTGACGCTGCTCAGCGGGCTAGCGCCTGTGCCGCCGCTGTGACCGCTCAGGTGAATCACGTCGGCAAAGCCCTTGACGACACCTGCGGCAATCGTGCCCACGCCAAACTCGGAAACCAGCTTCACGCTCACCTTAGCCGTTTGGTTGACCGTCTTGAGGTCATAGATCAGTTGCGCCAAGTCCTCAATCGAGTAAATATCATGGTGGGGTGGCGGGCTAATCAGCGCGACGCCCGGTGTGCTAAGACGCAGCGTGGCGATCTCTTGCGAAACCTTATGCCCCGGCAACTGCCCACCCTCGCCCGGTTTGGAGCCTTGCGCCATCTTGATCTGGAGTTCCTCGGCGCTCATCAGGTAGGTGGGGGTGACACCAAAACGGCCCGATGCCACCTGTTTGATCTTGCTGGCGCGCTCGGTGAAGTAGCGATCTTTGGCCTCGCCCCCTTCACCGCTGTTGCTCATGCCGCCGATGCGGTTCATGGCGATTGCCAGCGTCTCATGCGCCTCGGCCCCCAGCGCACCCAGGCTCATGGCTGCTGTGCTAAAGCGGTGCAGGATGCGCTCCACCGGTTCCACTTGGGCCAGGGGCAGGGGAGGCTGCACCGATTGAAAGTCGAGCAGATGGCGCGGGGCCAGCCGCATGCCGCTCATCAACGCTGTATATGCTTTGTGCTTGGCGAGCGTTTCCTCACGCGTACCCGCCCTGGCGACTGCTTGCAGCGCATGGACAACCTGCGGGCTCCACTCATGCAGTTCGCCGCCGCGCCGCGACTTGTAGATGCCCCAAGTCTCCAGCTTTACAGCTTTTGCATTGGTGGGATAGGCTTTGTTGTGACAGGCCAGCACATCTTCGGCAACGCTCTCAAAGCCCACACCTCCCACCAAGCTGGGCGTACCCGCAAAGGCCACTTGCAGCAGATCATCACCGATGCCCAACGCCTCGAAAACCTGCGCGCCACAATAGGAATCGACGGTGCTGATGCCCATCTTGCTCATGATCTTGAGCAGGCCCTTGTCCACAGCCTTGACAAATTTGCCAATCGCCTGGGCCTGGTTCATGCCTTCGGTGTGCCGTCCTTCCGCCACCATTTCTTCAATCGACGCATAGATCAGATAGGGGTAGACCGCATTGGCCCCGTAGCCGATCAAGGCGGCGAAATGATGGACTTCGCGCACTTCGCCGCTGGCGCAGATCAGGCTCGTCGCCATACGCAGCCCCTGGCTGATGAGGTGATGGTGTACCGCGCCGATGGCAAGCAGGGCAGGGATGGGCAGCGAATGTTGGTCAGCTTCCTCGTCGGTGATGATCAGGAGATGAGTGCCGCCCCGTACCGCGGCCTCAGCCTCCCTGCACAGTTGATCCACCGCGGCGCGCAAGGCTGCACCCGCGGCCCCGGCATCCTCTTCATCCGGCTTTTGCCAGAGCGCCTGGATACGCGTCGTCGCAAACTCTGCTTCAGGGCGAGACAACAGCGCGTCCATCTGCTCCGGCTTGAGGACAGGCGACTTAAGTTCGATCAAGCGTGTCGCTTCCGGCGTCTCGCTCAGAAGGTTGGCGCGCTGCCCCAGCAATACGCGCAGGCTCATCACCATCTCCTCGCGCAGCGGGTCAATGGGCGGATTCGTCACCTCGGCAAAACGCTGCTTGAAATACTGAAAGAGCGAACGGGGCAGTTGGCTCATGGCCGCGGGCGGGGTGTCATCACCCATCGCGCCCACCGGTTCCTGCCCATCTGTCACCATCGGGCGCAGGATCACGACCATCTCTTCGCTGGTATAGCCAAAGCTCGCCTGGCGCTGTACCAGGTTGGCATTTTCGTGATGCCCGGCCTCATGGCTGCCATTGGTATCAACAGGGATGCCTGTGGCCGCGGCGGTTGTCTTCATGCGTGCCACGCGAGCGATCTCCTCGTCAAGCGGCAGCAAATTCTCCTGCACCCAACGGTCATAGGGGCGACGGGTGGCGAAGTATTGGGTGATCTCAGCATCATCCATGATGACGCCGCGGGTCGTGTCTACGCAGAAGATCTGCCCCGGCCCCAAACGTCCCTTGCGTATCACGCGTCCCTCGTCATAATCGACCACACCCGCTTCGCTGGCGCTGATCACATAGCCATTGTCCAGCACCACATAGCGCGCAGGACGCAGCCCGTTGCGGTCGAGAATGGTACCGACGATACGCCCATCGGTATAGGTGACAGCCGCAGGGCCATCCCACGGTTCCATCAATGCCGAGTGATATTGATAGAAGGCGCGGCGATCCGGGCTGACCTCGCCTTCAGGCATCCGCTCCCACGCTTCGGGGATCATCATCATCAAGGCATGGCGAATATCGCGCCCGCTGCGTACTAGCAATTCCAATTGGTTATCCAACCGCCCGCTGTCGCTGCTGCCTTTGGCGATGATGGGCTTGAGGTGATGGACATGCCCTTCCCACAGCGGGTGATAGAGGTCTGCCTCGCGCGCCACCATCCAATTCTCATTGCCCTGGACAGTATTGATCTCGCCATTGTGACAGATCATGCGGAAGGGCTGCGACAATTCCCAAGTGGGGAAGGTATTGGTGCTGTAGCGCTGGTGAAAGACAGCGATAGCGGTGGTAAAGTCCAAGTCGCTGAGGTCGGGATAGAAGTGGGCCAACTCCGTCGCCAGCACCAGCCCCTTATAGACAATCGTGCGGCTGCTGAGGCTGGCGATATAGAGCCGCTGCACCCCCGCGGCCCGCGCCCGGTTCATGATGGTCTTACGCACCAGATAGAGCATACGCTCGTAATCATCACCCGCCTCACACGCTTCGGGCGTGCGCCGCACCACAACCTGCTCCATCCACGGACGGCTGGCTTCGGCGCGGCGGCCCAACGCCTCATTCACCACCGGCACAGAACGGAAGGTCAAGACCTCTAGGCCAAACTCGCTGCAGACAGTACGAATGATACGCCGCGCATGCTCGCGGTCGTCGGCATCCTGTCGGAACAGGAACAGTTGGCCCACTGCCAGGTCGCCGGAGGGTGGTGGCTGGATACCGACACGCAGCAGTTCGCGCTTAAAAAACTCATAGGGCAGTTGGGTGAGGATGCCCGCGCCGTCACCCGTCTTGCGGTCATCGGCAATCGCGCCACGGTGGGCATGGTTGCACAGCGCCTCCAGCCCCATCTCTAGAACACGGTGGCTGCGGCGTCCTTCGATGTGCGCGACAAAACCAATGCCACAGGCATCATGCTCAAAGCGTGGATCGTATAATCCCTGAGCTGGCGGGAAACCGTTACTCTCAAGATTGGAATGATCAATCGGGTGATTAGTATGGGTATGGTCAGCATTGGGAACTTGATGATTCTTCAACATAGCGCCTTCTCTCTCTTCGCGCTCGAATGGCCGCGACAACACATGGGCAGACTCTCTGCAATGATTCTGAGTGTCATCAACCTTGATGTGCCATCGAACAGGGTCTCCACTGACCCACGCGCTTCCACGTTGAAGAATTTTGTCACTACATTTACACGGGCGGGTCGGTCATCTCGCGCCGCAGCGCCAACACCATACCGGCCACCACCAACAGCACCACAACCAGCCCCGCGGCCACCGCAACCCCATTATCTGCATACGGCTGCCACAGTGCGATGATGGCTTCCGGCACAATCCCAACCGCCGGTCGAGCCTCATCACTCGACAGTTTGTCACCAGGGGCGTTACCCTCCGGCGCACTGTCACCATCTCCACTAGACGCAGCTACTACAGGCGGCGCTTGCAATGCAGCGATGGTCACACGACCCTTTGCCAACTCTTGTGCGACCTGGGCAGCCTCTTGCGAGGTCAAAGTCTGCACATAGCCTGCAAACCAACCTAATTCATCCGGCGATGCCGTAGCCGCGATCTGCTCCAAATCCACGGATGGAAGCTGAAGCAGTACCAACAACTGGTCGATTGGCAACATCGCAAGTTTGTGAATTATTGCATTATCCTCAATTGCGAGCAGTGATGCAAGTGACAATGTTGTCAATTGAAGTGGGTCAATGTTCTCATACAGCCGTAGTTCGACCACCCGCGGCAGCTCTGCTCCAGCCACCTCCAGCCATGCAAGCGTGGTGGCGGGCGAGCCTGTCCACTCCAAAATGGCATCCGCCGCAGGAGGCGCAGCGATCAACTTTGCCACTGTGCCGTCATCCAACGCCCTGGCGAGTTGCGCCGCATCCAGTTCAACCTGGAAGAATTCAACCAATTGTACCAAGCGTGTCAAATCCGTCACCGGCATGTTGTTGAGCAGCGTGCGAAAGGCGCTGTTCTCCCCTGCCAATTGGCAAACGCTGCCGTTATTGGCACAGAATTCTTGCCATTGGCCTACCAGTGTGAGGGACAATGTCGAAGCCAATGTCTCCACCTCCGCAGCCACCCCTTCGCGCACCGCCGCGGCGATCTCGGCGCGCACCTCCTGCTTGACCTCTTCGGCTTGCAAGGCGTCGCGAATGGTGGGCAGCGCGCCCTGGCTCCCCTCCCACAAATCCCACACCAACAGCCCCACGCCGACAGCCCAGCCAATATAAGGGATCACAGACGAGCCTAGACGACCCAGCACGCGCCCGGCAATCTTACCCGCCAGCCGCCCTGTGATCTTCTGTGCCAATGACTGCGCCACGCGCCGCGTGATCTGCGTCGCCACAATCACACCCACGCCAGTTAGCCCCTTGGCGTGCATCTCCAGCGGCGAAATCTCAACCGCGCCGCTTTCGCTCAAGTCTAACTCAGCCTCTACCCCCTGGCTGACACTCTGCTGGAAAGCGCTGAAAAGCGTTGTTGAATAATTTTCACCCACATAACTTTGCAGACAGAGCAGCGCGCTGGAGGCAGAACGTGCCGCGGCCGATTCCAATTCAACGACCAATCCGGCAGCGATGGCGGTTGAAAGCTCCTCAAGCTTGGCCTGAAGCGCGGCATCCTCAAAGGCATAGGTCGCCACCTGGCCTGCAAATTCTTCGGCCTTCTCCGCCGACCAGCCCGACCACAAGCGTTCCCAATAGCCCCGCTCTGCCTGAATCCGGGCGATCCCTGCATCCACCGCAGTGTCAAAGGTCGCGTCTGCGCCACTGTCGCGCCAGGTGGTCGCCACCAGCGCATCGATCTCCAGCCCGCTGCTGCCCTCCACCAAAACGCTGTGCGCGAGCGCGGTCATCTCTGCCTGCACAGCCGCCTCATCCGCCTGGCTGCACTCGGCATAGGTATATTCTTGAGCAGGGGGCGCGGCGCGGGCACTCTGTGGCAGCAGCACACCCGCCAGCACGACCCATAAGGCCAGCGCAGCCATTCCCCACCGGCGTATCGTATCTTTTTTACTGCCGCGCCCGAAAGCCATTGCCATAGACCACCACCTCGACACCGCCATCCACCAACTCAGGGTGGCTGATTTTTACCCCTACCACCCCATCATAGCCACGGGTTTGCGCCTTACATGCCAGCTCATCCAGCGCGGTTTGTACGGCCATCTCGACCAACTTCTCATAATGATTCATGCGTCCACCCACCAAATTGCGGATGTTCTCGCGGATGTCGTTGACCACATTCGCAGCCATCACCGTCACCACCATGAGCAGCTCGCCCACCTCGATTGGGCCATTGATCCGGTTCCCATCTGCACCGACTAACCGAATATCTGCCGGCAGATGATCCAGGGCAAGCAACAACACAGGCGTCTGTGCCATAGACATTCTTTCTAGGCTCTTTCTAGCGTCCTGTCCGTGAAGGGCGACGTGTGAGCCAGCCAAGCGCACGCAACAAGGCAAGGATCGGCCCCAGGAGCCAGCGTAAGAGCGATTGCACCAGCGCGGCGGCAATCAACAGCGGCAGCCCCACCGCCAATACCGTCACCCACAGCCCATACTTGGCATGAAAGAGCCCCAACGCCACGCGCCCAGTCCCCAACAGCAGCAGATCTTCGCCAAAGCCAAGCAGCGTGACCGGCGCGGCCAAAAAGCGCAGCACCGCGTTGACATCCCGCGCCGTGGCAATTTGCGCCTGCACTCGCTCATCCTTAAGCTGTGCCATCAGCATCGGGTCAGCCAGGAGCAGCGTCACCAGTTGATTGGCCTGCTCTTGGCCCAGCGCGGCCAAATAGCCGCCCAGCCACGCCAAATCATCGGCGCTGAGTGTTTGCGCCAGCGAGGCCAAATTGTCACGCGAGATCGTGAGCAACTGCGTGAGTGTCGTCGCATCCACCAGCGCCAGTTTCGTCACCGCAGGTTCGCCCACAGCCAAAAGCGCCAACAGGTCATCGCGCCCCAGGTCGGTTGGCCCCTTGTGCTTGTAGACCTCCAACGCCACGACATTCTCCAACGCCGCGCCCGCCACATCCGCCCAACTCAACATCGTCGCAAAAGAAGCCGAAGCGCGTAGAATGGCATAGGCGCTTTCGGGCAAGTCCAACGCCCGCGCCATGCTGCCATCAGCCAATGCCGCACGCAAACCGTCCGTACCCAACGCGGTCAGCGTAATATCCACCAGCGACGCCAACTTCGCGGGGTCATCCGCTTGCGCCAGCAGCGCTTGAAAGGCGGGATCATCCTCTGCCCAGGTCAATACCTGCGTGTATTTGCGCTGGAAGTCAAGCCAGGTAGCATAGAGGTCATTGGCAATATCGCGCGCCAACTGCGGAGTTTCGAGGCGCAGTTCGGTCGCCACGGCATCGGTGATCTCTGTGCGGATGGCGCTCTTGACCTCACTGGCCTGCAACCCCTCCTGAATTTGGGGCAGCGCGCCATCGCGGCTCTCATAGAGATCATAGGCGATCAGCCCGGCACCGATCACCCAGCCTGCCACTGGAATAATCGTTGAACCGGCCTTGCCGACGACACGCCCCACCACGCGCCCGGCGACGCGCTTGGCAATGTTCTCGCCCAGTCGCACGACCACACGCTTGGCGATCTGGCTGGCAATAATAACGCCCACGCCGCCCAGCGCGCTCTTGTGGCGGTCGATGACAGCCCAAATGCCCACGTCGGCACTGGCATCGTCACCCAATGCCAATGTCTCCGTCTCGGCCTGGAGTTCGCGCGTAAAGACCGTCACCAGCGCATCCGAGTAGCGTGCGCCGATATAGGATTGCAGGCAAAGCGTTGCCTGCGTGGCGGATTCAGCGGAGAGGGTCGCCACCGTGTCCGCCAGATCCACTGCCACCGCGGCAGCAAGGGCATCAACGGCTGTGCGGAAGGTGGTCGAGGTAAAGGCGAGCGCGACCACGCGCTCGGTCAACTCCTCTGCCTGGGCGGGTGACCAGCCGGAGAGGAACTGCTGCCACAAATCAGCGTCGGCGCGCACTTGGGCCACGGCATCATTGACCGCGGCATCAATGGATGCGTCCATGCCCACCAATGCCCACTGGCGCGCCACCATGCCCTCCAGGTCCAACGGGCTGTTCCCCGTCCCGTTCTCTGGGGCAAAGATGCGCTGGCTCACCCGGTTGAGTTCGTCGCGCAGTGCCTCCGGGGCTACCGTCTCACAGCCGGCAGGAATGGGTGTCTGCGTCGTGGGTTGGACGGGTGGCGCGGCATAGGCAGGCAGCCACCCTAAAGAGAGCGCCGCCACCATGAGCCAGAGCATCACCCGCGCACTTAGGCATAAGTTCTTGTTCATCTTCCTTCACTTTAGGCGCAAGAAGCCAGAATTGCACCGGCAACCTGGCTTCTCACCCAACATGAGTTGTTTCCACAGTTGATTCTATACCTGACTGGAAAACTCCACCGGCATACACTGCAATACGCTAAACCGCTGCCTTTGTCGCGCCTTCGGCAATGTTCATCGCGGACGACTGAGCTTCATCCTTGCTTGCCAGTGCCTTGTTCAGAGCTTGCATATAGGCTTTGGCGCTGGCGACGACAATATCGGTGTCTACCCCGCGCCCGCTGAAGAGGCGGCGGCGCTGGCGACCCTGCGCGGTTTCCTTATAGCCGGTACTCTCCGCAGGAACCTCGATGCGGATGGTCACATCGCCGTTGGCGTCCATGCCTTCAGTAATCGCTTGCACCAAGAACTCTACCAGCGTGTTGTTCACGCCGACGATGCGGTTGATCCCCTTATAGATGGCATCCACCGGCCCTGTGCCAAAACCGGCGTCGATGATCTCCTCGCCCGTCTCCGTGTTGCGCAGCGTCACCACCGCGGTCGGGATCGTCGTCGTGCCACACTGCACCTGGACATTGAGCAGTTCCCATCGTTCTTCAGGCTGGTAGATCTCGTCACCCACCAGCGCTTCCAGATCGGCATCAGTCACCGTCTTTTTCTTGTCTGCCAGATCCTTGAAACGCTGGAAAATATCGTTCAGTTCCTCGCGATCCAGGTGATAGCCCATCTCCTCCAGTTTGCGGCGCAAGGCGTGACGACCGCTGTGCTTGCCCAGGACCAGATTGCTTTGGTTCAGGCCAATGGTGGAGGCATCCATGATCTCATAGGTGCGCTTATTCTTCAGCATGCCATCCTGGTGGATGCCCGCCTCATGGGCAAAGGCATTGGCCCCGACAATCGCCTTGTTGGGCTGAATGACCATGCCCGTATAGCGGCTGACCATGTCGCTGGCGCGGTGAATCTCCTGCGTGACGACACTGGTATCCAGCCCAAATTGCTGTTGGCGCACATAGATCGCCATCACCGCCTCTTCCAGGCTGGTGTTGCCGGCGCGCTCCCCGATGCCGTTGAGGGTCACTTCCATCTGGCGTGCGCCATTGCGCAGCCCCGACAAAGTGTTCGCCGTGGCCAGGCCCAGGTCGTTGTGACAGTGGACGCTAAAGATCACATCCTTGGCCCCCGGCACATGCTCACGCAGATAGTTGATCAACCCACCAAACTCCTCTGGCGTAGTGAAACCTACCGTGTCGGGAATGTTGATGGTCGTAGCTCCTGCCTGAATCGCAACGCCAACCACCTGCACCAAAAATTCAGGGTCACTGCGTCCTGCGTCCTCTGGGCTAAATTCCACATCTTGACAGAAGCTGCGGGCATACTGCACCATGTCGCCCACCGTCTCCAACACATCATTGCGGCTCATACGCAGCTTGTGTTCCATGTGGATGTCACTGGTCGCCAAGAAGGTGTGGATGCGCGGGCGCACAGCCCCTTGCACAGCTTCCCAGGCGCGGTCAATGTCATTCTTGTTGGCGCGCGCCAATCCCGCAATCGAGGGGGGAGCCATCACCTCGCCATTCGGCCCGATGCGCGGCTGGCGGCCTACGGTGTTGGCAATTTGGCGCACGGCATCCAAATCGCCGGGGCTGGCCGCCGGGAAACCGGCCTCCATGATGTCCACGCCCAAACGCGCCAGTTGGTGGGCAATATCCAATTTTTCCTGGGTGTTTAGGGTCGCGCCGGGGCTTTGTTCGCCATCGCGCAAAGTGGTATCAAAGACAACCACGCGCTTGCCGTGGGCAATGGCGCGGGCATGTTCGGCAATATCGGTGATGGCAAATTGGTTGACATCGACATGGGACAGATCTACCTGCGCCTCGGCAGGAGAGTCATTTACGCCGTTGTCATCATGGTCAGCGCCGTTTGAGATCGTTTGGGAAGTCATAGTCAGAAACCCTTTCTTGGTTCGCCGCCTTATCCGGCGGGGGTCACATTGCTTGAGAGTGAAACGAGAATGGAGCGCATGCGCTCGGCAAGAATATTGTGCACAAGTCTATTGTTGGCAAGCCCTAAGCAGCCCATCAGCCGGCTAAGGTCACTAAGGCCATCATCCATTCCCATCACCCCCCTTCCCCGTGAAATCCCATCTATGCCAACTGGTTAACACCGCCAACCGGGAGAGATGCCTGCGGCATGACATTCACGCTGGGCTGTCATGCCGCAGGGGTCTCTCTACCGCCGTGGTGTACGGCTCTACGACTCTACTACAATTAGCCAATCTCCTTGGCGTTCAAGAAGGTCATCATCTTGCGCAAGCCCTTGCCCACCTGCTCAAGCTGTTGGGTCTGCTCGGCCTTGCGGGTGGCAAGCAGAACCTTGCTCCCGCCATGATATTCGTCCATCCACTCTTCGGCAAAGGCCCCCGACTGGATCTCGGCCAAAATCTGCTTCATTGTCTGCTTCACCTCATCGGTGACAATGCGCGGGCCGCTCTTATAATCGCCCCACTCCGCCGTATCGGAGACGCTGAAGCGCATGTAGTTCAAGCCGCCCTGATACATCAAGTCCACAATCAGCTTAAGCTCATGCAGACATTCAAAGTAGGCAATCTCCGGCTGATAACCGGCATCGACCAATGTCTCAAAACCAGCCTTCACCAACTCGCTGACACCTCCACACAAGACCACCTGCTCGCCAAAGAGATCGGTCTCGGTCTCCTCGGTAAAGGTTGTCTCCAATACACCGGCGCGGGTGCTGCCGATGCCTTTGGCATAGGCGAGCGAATTCGCCAGTGCATTGCCGCTGGCATCCTGGTGAACGGCGACCAGCGCAGGCACACCCGACCCTTCCTTAAAGACCTCGCGCACGCGATGACCGGGCGCTTTGGGAGCCACCATCGTCACATCCACATCGGCGGGCGGCTGGATAAAACCAAAGCGGATGTTAAAGCCGTGAGCAAACATCAGCGTGTCGCCGGGCTTCAGGTTGGGGGCAATCTCCTCCTCATAGACCTTGCCCTGCACCGGATCGGGCAGCACCATCATGATAAAATCGGCTTCAGCCGCAGCCTGGGCGCTCGTCACCACGCGCAAGCCATCGGCCTCGGCCTTAGGCCAACTCTTGCTGCCCTCATACAAGCCCACGCGTACATCTACACCGCTATCCTGCAAGTTCAGCGCATGGGCGTGGCCCTGGCTGCCATAGCCGATGATTGCCACCTTCTTGCCCTTGAGCAAGCCCAAATCCGCTTGATTTTCGTAATAAATCTTAGCCATGAGACTGGTATACCTTCTGCTTTCTTTCTGTCGTGAACTTTGATTTTTGATATTCGAGTGCGGGGTTTAGACACCACCCGTACGGAAGCGTTCGTTGGTATCGACTTCATAGCCGTTGCTGCGCGCCTTCCACACAGCCGTTCCTCGCTTAAAGCGTCGTTCTGTGACACCGCGCACCATCGCCACCCTCCCGGTACGCACCATCTCGACAATGCCGAAATTCGCCAGCAGTTCGATCAGCGCGTCCACGCGGTCTTCGGCCCCTACAATTTGCACGACGAGGCTGTCCAGCGCCACATCGACGATCTCGCCGCGGTAGATATTGACCAACTGCATGATCTCCGAACGGCTTTCGCGATTGGTCTGCACGCGGATCAGCGCCAATTCGCGCGCGACCGTGGGCTTTTCGCTGAGGTCTTCCACGCGCGTCACGTCAATGACCTTGCGTAACTGCTTGATGACCTGGTCGACCATGTGGGCGTTGCCATCTACCACAAAGGTCATGCGACTGATGCCGGGGGTCTCACTGTGGCCCACCTGCAAGCTGTCGATATTGAAATTGCGCCTACGCAGCATCCCCGACACCCGGTTCAGCACACCGGGTTTGTCGCGCATCCACGCGACCAGTGTATGTTTCATGGGACTCCCTGCCCTTTCCCTAGTGGATCAATCCTTGTGCCAAATCAATTATGCCAGAGGTACGGACACAATATATTGTGTCCGTACGCCGCACAAAATGCCTTACCAACTCGGCTCGACACCGCTATAACCCTGGACAACCCCAGGCTTGGGGCGGCGGATCAACTCGTCCACTGCCGCGCCGGGAGGCACCATCGGGTAGACATTCACTTCTTCTTTCACACGGAAATCGATTAGGAAAGGGCCAGGAGTACGGTGGGCCATTTCATAGGCAGGTCCCACCTCATCAGGTCTACGCACCATGATCGCAGGAATATCATAAGCATCGGCCAATTTCACAAAATCGGGCGACACAATGGGCGTGCCCACATAGCGCTTGTCATAGAAGATCTGCTGCCATTGGCGCACCATTCCCAAAAAGCCATTGTTGATGATGGCGATCTTGACGGGCAAGTGCTCTTGTTTCAACACAGCCAACTCTTGCAGCGTCATCTGAAAGCCGCCATCGCCTACCACAGCCCAAACTGTGCGGTCAGGGAAGGCCATCTGCGCGCCAATCGCCCCTGGCAGCGCATAGCCCATCGTCCCCGCTCCGCCGCTGGTCAGCAATTGACCGGCATGATCATGGATATAGTATTGACTCTCCCACATCTGGTGCTGCCCCACATCGGTCACGATGATCACCGGGCCATTGCTGAGGCTCTTGGTGTGATGCCAAAGTTGGCGGATGACAAAGGGCGGGATCAGCTCGTCCACTTCATAGTTGAGGATGTCTGTCGACGAAGAATCGGAGCGCCACTCGTCCAACTCTTGCATCCAGAGTTGATGGCGGCGTTGTTCGACCAGGGGCAGCAGCGCGGGCAGCGTCTCGGCCAAATCGCCCACCACCGGCACATCGGGCACGATATTCTTGCCCACTTCGGCCTGATCCAGCTCAAAATGGACGATCTTGGCCTGTTTGGCAAAGCGATCCAAACGACCCGTAATGCGGTCGTCAAAGCGCATGCCCATCGCAATCAGCAAGTCACAGCCCTGGATGGCGCGGTTGGCATAGGCTTCGCCATGCATCCCCGCCATGCCCAGGCTCAGCGGGTGGCTCTCTGGAATGTTGCCTGTGCCCAACAGCGTTGTCACCACCGGAATCTCAGCCTTCTCGACCAGCTCCAGCAATTCACGCGCGACACCGGCCATTTGGATGCCATGACCAGAGATAATCAGCGGGCGCTCGCTGCGGTTGATCAACTCGGCGGCGCGGCGCACATCAGTCATGTCTACATTGGGGTATGGCTCAAAACCGGGGAGGTCGATCTCCATGTCATAGGAAAAGAGACCTGTCGCGTTCTGCACATCCTTACAAATATCCACCAGCACCGGCCCCGGTCGCCCTTCACGCGCAATATAAAAGGCTTCCTTCATAACCTGGGGCAGTTCATTCACATCAGTCACCAGATACGTGTGCTTGCACACAGGCTGGGTCACGCCCACCACATCGGACTCTTGGAAGGCATCCGTACCCAACAAATTGGTGGGAACCTGCCCCGTAATCGCCACGATGGGAATACTGTCCATCAGTGCCGTTGCCAGCCCTGTGACCAGGTTGGTGGCACCTGGCCCGCTTGTGGCAATACAAACACCCACACGACCCGTTGCGCGCGCATAGCCATCAGCCATGTGCGCGGCACCTTGTTCATGACGCACTAAGACGTGGTGAATCCTGCCATCCGCCTCATAAGGGGCCAATGCATCGTAGGTGGGCAAAATTGCGCCGCCGGGATGGCCGAAGATGACATCTACGCCTTCATGCACCAGCGCCTCCCACACCATCGTGGCACCCGTCATGGGCCTAGCCTCAGTATGATGAGGCCCATGTCCATTTTGGCTCGACTGGCTCATGGCTCGTTCTCCTTGAAAAACTCCTAAAAAACCTGAGTATAAAAAGACCCTTCCCGGTTGGGAAGGGTCTGCAGTGACCTCTAAAGACTGTGCAGGCGTTACATCTACGCAGCTTCACCAACCAGCATCGACCTCTGGGCGCTAAGTACTACAACGACCAGAAGCTCGGTAATAAGTACGAGAATGCTGGAAAGCAACACGGCTGGCATCATCATAATTGCGGTACTTTTCTTCGCAAGAGCCTGCTGGCAGCGGTATCCTGTTGATGAGTAAGCTCTGTTCGCGGCACAATGCTCAAATTGCACAAATCTAGTGCAGCACTTTGCTCAATTTAAACTGTTTCTTAGTATAGCGAACGCGCGGGAGGCTGTCAACTGTTGAATGTTATCTTTTACACAATTAAACAGCCAATCGCTCTGCCATCTCCCTACCGCTGACCTCCGCAGCGTCTTTGTAGAGATAGCACGCCACGGCACGATCCTCGTTAGTTTGGTACAAAGGGGGAGCCTTGAGACGACATTCTGCCATCACAAAGGGGCAGCGATTCGAGAATTTGCAGCCCTGGACTTCCTCCTTAGGCGCGCTGGCGGCTGTGGCCTTGCGTTCAATGTCCTCCTCACCACCCCAATGCAGATCCGGGTCCGGCAAGGGGATCGAACTGACAAGCAGCCGGGTGTAGGGATGCTGCGGGTCTTTGATGACCTTCTCGACACTGCCGACTTCAGCGACCGAACCTCGATAGAGAATATAAATGTTCTCACTGATCTGATAGGCCGTTGTCAGGTCGTGGGTAATATAGACGAGTGAGATGCCCAGCTCACGCTTTAGCTTCACCAGGCTCTCCAGAATCGTCGCGCGCAGCGAAGCATCGACCATCGACACCGGCTCATCGGCAACGATGATCTTCGGCTGAAGAAGGAGCGCGCGTGCGACCATGATCCGCTGGCGCTGCCCACCACTCAACTGATGGGGATAGCGTCCCAGCGTTTCCTCTGGGCGTAGCCCGGCCATTTGCAAGCTTTCTTCGATCTGCTGTTGCGCCTCATCCCTGGAGTGGGCTAACTTGAACTTACGTACGGGGGTCGTAAGCACCTGATCAATTTTGTAGAAAGGGTTATAGACCTCGAAGGGGTCTTGAAAGATCGCCTGTACCTCACGCCGGAATTCTTTGCGTTCGTGCCGGTTCATTTCGGCGAGGTTTTGCCCCTGAAAGAGGATCGAGCCATCGTCGGGCCGGATGATGCCCAAGAGCATACGCGCCAGGGTCGTCTTTCCACTCCCGCTTTCACCAGCCAGGGCGATGATCGTCGGCTTTTCGGCATGAATGGAGAGTGACACCCCATCCACAGCGACCATCCCATGTTTGCTGAGCAAGCCGCCCCCAAAGACCTTCGTAACATTCTGTGCTTCCAAAAGCGACATCAGGAGTGACCCCCATTGTACAAGTGGCAGGAGACCCACCGGTCGGGTTTGATTTCGACGAGAGCAGGAATCTCGACCGAACAGTGCGACATGGCTTTGGGACACCGTGGATGAAACATGCACCCTGGGGGTGGCATAAACAAGGAAGGTGTCAGCCCCGGAATGCCCTTGAACATTTCCTTTGCTTGCAGTGTCGGCAGGCTTCCGATGAGCAACTGTGTATAAGGGTGGAGCGGATCTTTGAAGATCTCCCGAACCGGGCTAACTTCCACCAGTTTGCCGCCATACATCACGCCCACGCGGTCAACGAACTGCGCCATCAGGCCCATGTCGTGTCCTACCAGGATCACAGAGGCATCAATCTCACTCTGCACGCGACCCAGGGTTTCCATCACCTGGCGTTGCACCACCACATCCAGGGCGCTGGTAGGCTCATCGGCAATGATGACTTTGGGACGCAAAAGGATGCCCATAGCGATACAGACCCGCTGCTTCATGCCCCCGCTTAGCTCATGGGGATACGCCTGCATGACCGTAGGGCGCAGGTCTACCGAGTCGAGTACGTTGATGATATGGGCGTCAATCGCAGACTGGCTTTCCCCGTCCATGTGGGCGCGCATGGTATCGCGCAGTTGCTCGCCAACCTTCAGCATCGGGTTAAGCGAATTCATGGCCCCCTGGGGAATCAAGGCGATGTCGGCAGATCTCGCCTTGCGCATCTCGTCTTCAGAAAGGCGAAGCAGGTCGATGCCATCCAGCCAGACCTCACCGCCTTCGATCACCGCAGGCTCTTGTACCAGGCGCATGAGGCTCAGTGCCGTGGTCGTCTTGCCGGAGCCGGACTCACCCACAAGACCGAGCTTTTCGCCTCGCTTGAGGAAGAAGCTGACCCCATTCACCGCTCGCACCGGCCCGCGCGGGGTATGATAGTTGACCCGCAGGTTCCGCACATCCAGCACCCTGTCGTTGTTGACGGCTACTGAATTTCGCTCAAGAGTATTTATTTGTGCTTCGATACCCATTAGTTCTCTCAATGAATTGGCTATACCCAGAGTGGCCGTCACCACAATGTTTGCTGAGTGATAGCAGCCGTGTGATGTTAGCCCCGCATCGCTCCCTTGAGCCTGGGGTTCGCGTATTTGTCCAACGAGATGCTCATCAGGAACAGCCCCGTGAAGATGATGGCGAGGATCACCACCGGCGGCCCCCACCACCACCACATTCCCCGCCCCATTGCGGACTTTGAAAACGCCTGGTAAAGCGTGCGCCCAATCGTCGGGATGAGCTGCGGGCCAAGCCCTAGCACCTCCAACCCAACAGCAGCCAGAATACCACTGCTGACCGTACCGACGAAGGCAGCCGCCAGAAAGGCCATCAGGTTGGGGAAAATTTGAATGAAGATAATCTCCAAGTCATTTTGGCCGGAGAGTTTGGCGACCTGGACAAACAACCGCTCGCGCAGACTCAAGGTCTGGGAGCGAATGACCCGCGCCGGCAGCGGCCATGCCAGCAGGCCGACAATGAGCGCCATCAGTTCGACGGTCATCGAACGGACATAGGCGGAGATGGTGATCAAAATGGCAAGCGCCGGGATAACCAGCATCACATCTGCCAGACTGCTAAAGATTGTATCTGCAAAGCCCTTATAGTAACCGGCCAACAGGCCGATCACGACGCCGATGGCGACGCCAACACCACCGGCCAGCAGACCGATCTTGAAGGTGTTGGGAATCCCCAAGACCATGAGCGTGAACACATCTCGCCCGAAGCCTTCCGTCCCAAAAGGATGCTCCCAGGAGGGACTCAGATTGAGAGGGACAGCGCCCATCTCGGCATCCTTCGGGTTAATAAACAGCGCCCCGATGACACCAAAAAGATAGAGGCCGAGCAGCAGCGACAACCCCAGCGTAAAGAGCCAGTTCTCCTTGAGAAAGGAGAAAACGCCCTGGATGCTATTCCAGGCCGAAAAGCCTGTACGACGCGCAATTGGTTTAGATAGCGTTGTTGTACTCATGAGTGATTTGAATTAGCCCGTACTTTCAGCCACATAATTTACCCTGGGATCAAGGCGTGGATAGAGCAAGTCAACAATCAGTACCGCCAAGCCAACGGAGACGGAAAGAATGAAGGTGATGCCCTGGATCACAGTGTAATCACTGTTCGTAATTGCCATATACAGCATGTAGCCAAGACCGGGGTAGGCAAAGATGATTTCCACCAGGATCGCACCGGAGACAACATGCCCCAGGGTGATCGCCAACTGCGTCACTTGCGAGGGGATGGCATTGCGAACCGCATACCACCAGAGGATGCGCGCCTTTTTCAACCCCTTTGCTTCCGCCAGCAGCATGTAGTCCTCGCCGATGGTATTCACCATCAGGCCGCGCATGTTGAGCGCCCAGAAGCCCAGGCTGGAAAGGATAATCGACAGCGAAGGCAGGATCGCGTGATAGGCGACATCTTTGATATAGACCCAGGTCAGTCCGGGTGGAATACTGCTGTTATGGGATCCGCTAAACGGAAAAATCTTCGTGCCATAGGCCAGCGCAAAGAGCAGCAGAAGCGCCAGCAAATAATAGGGCAATGCCGCAAAGATCATCGTAAACGGAATGAAAAACTTTATCGCCCCTGGCGTGTGCTTCCACGCCAACAGCGCGCCCGCCATCACCCCTAACACAAAGGTAATGAGAACCGAGACGGTGACCAGGCCAAGCGTCCAGATGATAGACGGTTGGATAATCTCCCAAACCCCGGCGGGGTAGGAGGAGAGTGAATAGCCTAAATCCAGCCGGAGCGTATTTTTCAGATAGACAAGATATTGGACATAGAGCGGCTGATCCAGCCCAAACCGCGCGCGGTAGGCCTCAAACATGGCCTGACCGTTCTCAATGCCGGAACTGGCCTGCGCCATTCTGGAGGTGATGGCCCCAATGGGATTACCGGGGGCGAGCCGTGGGATCAGAAAGTTGATGCTTGTGGCGACAAAGACGACAAACACAAACATGCCCAGGCGTTTTAGAATGTAGGCGACATTTAATCCTCGCATGGTACTACACACCCTTCTAAGGCGGCCCTGTGTCGTGCGGGCTGACTCCACCGGCAAGCTACAGGGATCAACACAGATTCACATCTCCGCATAACATCTCTTTATCGCTTTTCTTTATCACTTACATAATTGACGTTACGTACCAGCCGCCGGAGGTTAAAACCATCCGGCTAGTAAACAACGACCCCTAAATGGGGCTTCAGAGGCAGATCGCGGAGTCCCCTTCAGGGGGCGTTGTCCTGTAGCCCTGTGGCTTTAGGGCGGCCTGCGGTACATGACTTCATAACATTACTTTATACTACTCATATGTGCCAGCCGCCGTGACGTGTTATACACGTCACGGCGGCTGGCCTTCATTGCGCGGCTACTGCGCGGGCTGAAGTTCGGTCAGAACACGGAGGAAGTGTTCCCAGTGAGAAGGCGGTTGGATATAGTTGTTTTCCGCTGTCGGCCATCCTGTCCAGTTGGCCGTGTTGAACACGATAAGCGCAGGCTGTTGGGCCAGAGGGATCGCCGGCAGTTCATCGACCCAGATCGTCACAGCCTGTTTCATCAGATCCGTAACCTGGGGATCACCGAGCGGCAGGGTACCCATCTGGTCGACGAGCGCAGAATACTCGTCATTGATCCAACGTCCGGCGTTGTTGGTATTGTCCACATATTCGGTGCCCGACTCGCCAATCGGCTGCGCCCAGCTTTTGTTGTAGCGGTTCATCCCAAACCACGGCTCGATCACGCTGCCGCAGCCACTCCAGTCCGTAGCGCCTTCAAACTGACCGCGCCCGGTCTGCTCTCGGAAAATGCCCCACTCAATGATACGCAGCACGGCATCAATGTGGGCGTCGTTCAGTTGTTGCACAACCATCGTTGCCACCGGCTCCATAAAGGGCGGCGCCACCACGTCGATGGAGAGATTCTTGCCATCCGGCCCGACAAAGAAGCCGCTGCCCTCATCCAGCGTATAGCCCTGGCCCTCGATGAGTTCGCGGGACTTGTCGAGGTTGAATTCGGTGACAGGCGCAATGATGTCCTGAATTTCGTTAATGTAGGGCATCATGGCCGGATAGTCGGGGAAGATGAACCCCGCGGGGACGCTCGTACCTTCCCACACAACGTCAATAATCTGTTGGCGGTTGAAGGCATTGCTCAAGGCCCAACGCATTTCCTTCTGATCCCACGGCGGCACTGTGTGGTTCACCGTGAACATTCTGGGGCAGGGGTCGCGCCAGGCATAGGGCGGCTCAGGATCCCAGGAGATCAGCTTTGGATTCTGCGCCTGTAGCGACTGCATATGGCTCAGGCCGTTGATGCCGTCGGCAATATCCAGTTGGTTGTTGATCAGGAGTTGGTCTTTGGTCTCTTGCGAAGGCTGCCACACCCGGTGAATCTCCAGCGGTGCGGGCAGGTTGAATGTGCCTGTCTTGGCCCCCCACCAGTTGTCATTGCGCTTGTAGATGAACTCAGTTTCGGAGAAGCGCAACACCGTATAGGGGCCGCTGAAGATCGGCGCGCCCGTCTCGGCGTTGAACTCGTTGCGGAAGGTGACAGGATCGACGCCTTCCCAAACGTGCTTGGGCAGCGGCACAATCGCCTGCGAGGTCGTGCCTGCCAGGTTCTCCATAACAAAGCGCGGGTTGGTTCCGGTCAGTGTAAACTTGATCGTGCGCTCGTCTACCGCTTCAACCGACTCCACCCACTTCTGCACAGCGCCAGACCAGTTGAGCTGTGGCGCATATTCCTTCAACATCTCAATGGTAAAGACGACATCTTCGGCGGTGAGAGGAGTGCCGTCACTCCACTCCGTACCCTCGCGCAGCGTGACTGTCCACTCGTCCAGGGTATCGTTCGCAGAAAAACTCTCGCCCAACCAGCCATCGATCTCGCCCGTTTCATAGTTCAACATGAAAAGGGGCTCCATCATGTTCTGGTTCATGCCCTGGAGAATGAAGGTTCCGGGGATGTAGGGATTCCAGATATCGGGGGCAGGAATCCGGGCAGTCTGGACAAGACGGAGAATCCCATCCCCGCTTGCAGCCGTTTCGGTGGTTGCGGACGTTGCTGAGGCATCCGTCCCCGCTGCGGGAGCCGCGGCAGGGGCAGTAGGCGAACACCCCACCACCAACGCAACGAGGCTAACAATGAACAACACTTTCAAAAACGTGGATTTCATAGCAGACAATGGACCCCTCCTTCGCTTCTACTTGCTTCTACGGTATGTGTTGGTTGATGTGTTGGTTGATGTTGGTTAGAACAATACCTGTACGGCTTGCGACAAAAACCACGACCAGAAGAATAAACAGGATTCTACAGGTCAAAAACGGCAAAGAGCAATGACATACATCGACAACATATAACGCTACATTCTAAGGTGGTAAGCTACTTGTGGGGCAGGGAACAGGAGGACTATCACGAATTACAAGGGATTGTCGCTCTTTCGATCATCTACAATGGCGGCGGAGAATAGCCGGCCCTTGCAGATAGACAATACACTTGAGTCCTGTGTCTCCAATCGTTCCTCTCGCTTCTAGTGGGCAGGGAGTGCGGATCACAACTGGAGTCGATCTAAATCCTCTGCCATCATACAATCTATTTGGAGAATGTCAAACTGGCTGGGGGGTTTTTTAGCCCTTGTCGAATCCAAACGGGCATAGTAGACTATATTTGCCCGTCATCGTGCTCACCAATTCATCGTCGAACTCTCTCGCCAATCAGCGCATCTCTCCTGCGCTCTCTTCTCGCTTGGCAGAGCTTCGTATTCATCGTTTCGATTCCTCTGCCGTGACTTCGTTGTTTTTTGATAGTTGTTTGTTGATACAGGTCGCAATTCTTGCGATCCTTTTCAGATAATCACGTTCTCATTTTGAAGTTCGGCTGGCTCCCCAAACTCACTCTGTTTACAAGACAGGAGAACGAAAGATGAAACGCTTGCAGACGCTGAAAGTCGTGTTAGCAGTTCTGGTCGTCTTCACTATGCTGATCGCCTGCGCCGGGCCACAACCACCTGCCGCGACCACTCCGGCTGCGGGGGCCGGGGCAGCTACAGAAGAAAACACAGGAGCAGGCTCAGAGGCAGCAACCGAAGAACCCGCCGAAGATACGGCGGAAGCTGAGCAAGCAGAGCAACCGGCGGAAGTCGAGGAATTTGAGCTGTCCGCCGAAACTCCACCATTAGCGCCAGAGGCCGAGGGGATTGAGTATAGCGAAGTCACCGAATTGGCCTATGAGGGCGAAATCACCATGTATGCCCAGGCATACACGCCCGTTGAACCGACTGTCAACCTGCCCAACCCGCCCCGCTATCTCAATCGCATCGTCGCAGAGTACCAGGCACTGCACCCCAATATCAAAATCACCCTGATTCCCCCGCTGTCACCGGGCAGCGACTATATCACATGGGTACGTACCCAGGCTGCCGGCGCGCAACTGCCTGATATTGTCTGGCTCCAGGCAGGGCAGGTCAATGAGCAACTGCCACGCGGCATGTTCGAGCCGCTGACCGACTATCTGGAGCAGTCCAACCCCTATGTACCGGAAGGGCAGCCAGGCCGCGACCGCTGGTTTGACGGCTTTGAGGGCTTTGTCATGGAGTTCGTCCAAGCGAGCGACGGCAACTGGTACCAGGTCAACGGCGACTATGTAGGGACTGCCATCTTCTATAACAAGGATATGTTCACCGAAGCGGGTCTTGACCCCGAAACCCCGCCCCAAACCTGGAGCGAATTCATGGCTGCACACCAGGCGCTGCAAAACGCGGGCATGCAGGCATTTGCCTTCCCCTTGGGGCCTAGCGCGTTTATCTGGAGCTGGTGGCATCGCGTCGGCGCAACCCAGTTCTATGGCGACCGTTTTGACGAGTTGAATGTGGACAACAACCAATTCCGCCTCAGCCCCTATGCCCTGGCGCGCAACTATGCGACGGGAACCTGGCAGACAAGCGACCCGCGCTATCAAGAGACCTTCCGCATTTTGAAGGATTGGTCGCAATATTGGGTGGAAGGCGCGCTCAGTATGGACATTGACGACACCTTCCGTATGTTTGTCAATGGCGACGTAGCCATGTACTGGAATGGCAGTTGGGCTGTGCCGCAAACGCTAGACAACCCTGATGTCCAATTTGAGTGGGCGACCTTCCCACTGCCCACCTTTGACGAGGATTACACAGAATTTGCCGTAGGCATTCCAGCCCCCATGATCGGCGGGCCATCGGCGGCGTTCCAATACAGCATCTCCACGCAGCAGGCCGACTCCACCATGTCGCCGGAGAAGTTGGAGGCAGCGGTCGACTTTCTCAAGTTCCTTACCGCACCCCAGAGTGCCGGGCCGATGGTCAATGATCTAGGCTCGTTTATTCCCACGATCCAGGGGACGAAGCCGCTGCCGACCATGACCGATCTGATCGAATCCATGTCGAACACGGAAACAATGGGCTTGATGGAACTGACGATTGAGGAAGGCGAGGCCAACTTCCGCCTGCTCCAAGAGTTCATGGGCGACCAGACTGACATGACAGAATACATGGCAAAAGTGGAAGCACTGATGCAAGAGACGGTGGAGGGGCTGGCAGCAGAGAATGGTTGGGATTGGGACAATCCGCCTACGCAAGAGTAGGCCATTCTAGAACCGCCATCGTACAACCACCCTCCTGGAAGTTTAGAGCTTCCGGGAGGGTGACGACCACGGTACTTTGGTTACAGTGCAATCGTACCTACGGAAGAAGAAGCAATGACTGAACAACTGACCGTAGACTCTCGGGAGGTGTCGCTGGCGCCTCCCACAAGGCAGCGGACGATCTGGACTGAAATGCGGCGCAAGGCCCATCTCTATCTGTTTCTTGTGCCGACCTTCATCTTTCTGCTGGCCTTCATGTACTACCCGGCCTTTACAGCCCTGCGCCTGTCACTCTTTAGTTGGGATGGCTTTAGTGACCCCCGCTGGATAGGTCTGGGCAACTTCGAGCGCATGTTTGGCAACAGTATCATGCGCGAGAGCATCCGCGTCATGTTGATCCTTGCAGTGGCGCGCGTCGCGATCATCATTACGACGCCGCTGCTGGCGGCGGAGTTGGTCTTTCACCTCATGAGCAAACGCTGGCAGTATTGGTACCGCGTGCTCTTTGTGGTGCCGCTGGTCGTGCCCGATGTCGTCACCTACTTGATCTGGCAGTTTATTTTCAACCCATCGGTGGGGCTGGCGAACGTATTACTCCAGAATGTTGGGCTGGATTTCCTCGCCAACAACTGGCTCGGCAGCCATCGCACAGTGCTTATGAGCCTGATCCTGGTCGGCTTCCCCTGGATCGCCGGGATCAACTTCCTGATCTACCTGGCGGGGCTACAGAACATTCCCGGCGAGGTATTGGATGCCGCGGCTGTGGATGGAGCGACTGGGTTCCGCCGTTTCTGGATGGTCGATCTGCACCTGATCATGGGGCAAGTCAAGCTGCTGGTGATCCTCAGCGTGATCTTCTCGCTCCAATCGTTCGTGCTGATCCTGATCATGACCAACGGTGGGCCGGGCTACTCCTCAATGGTGCCGGGTCTGCTCATGTATCAAGCGGCGTTTCAGGATGGCAACTTCGGCTATGCCTGCGCTGTCGGCACGGCGCTTTTCATCGTGATCTTTGCGCTGACCTATATCAACATGCGCTATATCCGCTCCGAGACTGATTATGTGCCTGACTAGGGAATCAGAAAATTTCCAGGGTTCGAATGGGTGGAACTATGCAGTCGAAAATCCTTCGCCATGATGCTTCGATTCACGTCGTCTTGATACTCGCCAGTGTGATTACCTTCTATCCACTGGTCTTCACGCTCTTTACCTCCTTTAAGGACAACAGCCAGTTTTACGCCACCTTTTGGGGGCCGGCCTTTCCGCTCCACTGGAGCAACTATA
The DNA here is from genome assembly GCA_020846635.1 of Caldilineaceae bacterium. Classification (GTDB taxonomy): domain Bacteria; phylum Chloroflexota; class Anaerolineae; order Caldilineales; family Caldilineaceae; genus QEUY01. The sequence continues at coordinate 91,582 of JADLDO010000023.1, read as the reverse complement.
TCGATGCTTGGCGCAGGCTGGATGATTCAATTTTGAACACAATCATCGTGGGGCTGGTTAGCGCGTTTGGCGTCACGCTTTTCGGCTCGCTCGCCGCCTATGTCTTTGCCCGCCATACCTTCCCAGGGCGCGACACCTTCTTTTTTGCGATCATCGCGCTGCTGATGATCCCCGGCGTGTTGACGCTGATCCCGTTGTTCTTGCTCGTCAAGGACATGGGGCTGCTCAACACCTATTGGGTGCTGATTCTGCCCTATATTGCGGGTGGACAGGCGTTTGCAATCTTTGTGTTGCGCAGTTTTATCGCCTCGCAGCCCGAGGAGATCTTCGAGTCTGCGCGCATTGACGGAGCCAACGAATTTACCATCTACGCACGCATTACCCTGCCGATGGCAAAGCCCATCCTCGGTACGCTGGCGATTCTATCGCTGCTTAGCACCTGGAACGACTATATCTGGCCCTCGGTGACGCTGCGTAACCCGGAATTGTGGACTATTTCGCTCCAGTTGGTGAGCTTCAGCAGCCAATGGGCCAGCTTGCAGCAGTATGGCCCCATGTTTGCCGGGTATGTGATTGCCTCGATCCCGCTCTTTCTCCTTTTTGTATTCACCATGCGCCTGTTCATTGAGGGCTTGGCGACAGGCGCAATCAAGGCATGAGGAAACGATGAAGACAGAGATTACACAAGCACAAATCGACGCTTATCAGCAGAATGGCTTTGTGGTCATTGATGATTTATTGACGCCGCAAGAGTTAGAGGAGTGGCGTGAGGCAGTAGACGAGGCGGTGAACAGCCGGGGCAAACAACGTATCCTGGGCAGGACTGAAACGCAGTCAGATGACAGTTACTACAACCACGTCTTTGTGCAGCGCGTCAATCTCTGGCAGGACAACGACAAGATGCGCGAGCTGATGATCGATGCGCGCCTGGGCAAGTTGGCTGCCGACCTGGCGCAGGTAGAGGGTATTCGCATTTGGCATGACCAGGCGTTGATCAAACAGCCCTGGAGCAACCCCACCGGCTGGCATCTCGACAACCCCTACTGGTCGTTCCACTCGCGCGATGCGATCAGCATTTGGGTGGCGCTGGACGATGCCACGGTACACAATGGCTGTCTTTACTTCTTGCCAGGCACGCACAAGCTGGCAACCTATGACAATGTCGGCATTGGACAAAACATCGGCGACCTCTTCAAAGTCTATCCCGATTGGGCCAAGCTGGAAGCAACGCCCGCGCCGATGAAGGCGGGTTCTTGCTCCTTCCACAACGCGCTGATCGCGCATGGGGCTGGTGCCAACATGACACCCGGTTTGCGGCGTGCCATGACTTGTGCCTACATGCCCGACGGCAGCACCTTCAACGGGCAGCGCAACATCCTGCGCCCAGAACAAATCGAACGCCTGCAAATTGGCGACATCCTAGACGACGACCGTCAAGTGCCTCTGATCTACCACCGCAGCAAACCGTATGTGACGCTAGAGACGCTGCCCGTTGGGGAGTGGTAGTCGTCCACTCCTATCTCCGCAGCCGCGGATCCAGCACATCGCGCAGCCCGTCCCCCACTAGGTTGAATGCGGCAACGAGCAGGAGGATCGCACCGGCGGGCACAGCGGTGAGCCAGCCTTGCGTGGTGATATAGTTGCGCCCTTCGCTGATCATCACGCCCCATTCGGGGATGGGCGGCTGCGCGCCAAAGCCGATAAAGGAGAGACCGGCGACGGCGAGAATGGTTGCGCCCATGTCAAAACTGGCCTGCACCAGGAATGGGGCCAGGGTGTTGGGCAGGAGATGGCGAAATAGCACCTTCCAGCCGGTGACGCCGATGGCGCGCGCTGCCTGCACAAACTCTTGCTCGCGCAGCACAAGCACTTGGCTGCGGATCAGGCGCGCGTAGACAGGCCAACTGACCGCGGCGACCGCTATTAGCGCGTTTTGCAGGCTAGGCCCCAACGCGCCCGCAATCGCCATCGCCAAGATCAGGCTAGGGAAGGCAAAGAAAATGTCCGTGACGCGCATTAACACCTCGTCAACCCAGCCGCGCACATAGCCCGAAACCAACCCCACCAGCGCGCCAAATACACCGGCAGAAACCACGACGAGCAGCCCCACACGCAGCGAAATCCGCGCCCCATAGAGCATACGGCTGAGCAGGTCGCGCCCTAGTTTGTCGGTGCCCAACCAATAGTCAGGTGAGGGCGGGGTTAGGCTGGCGCTGATATTCTGAAAGAGCGGATCGTAGGGGCTGATCAACGGCGCCGCAAGGGCCAGCAGGGCAAAAACAACCAGCAGCACAAGCCCAGCGATGGTGGTCGGCTCTTGCAACAGACGGCGCAAAATCTGGCGGCGCGGCGGCGTGGCGAGCATGGGCTATTGCACCCGGATGCGTGGATCAACAAAGGTGTAGGCAATGTCAACCAGGGTATTGACCAGCGGGTAGACAACGGCCGCGACCAGCGTGACCCCCATCACCGCCGGAAAATCGAGGCTGGTGACTGATGTGGTGGCATAGCGACCTAGTCCCGGCCAATTGAAGATCGTTTCGGTCAGAACCGCACCGCTGAGCAAACTGCCAAAGGTGACGCCGATGGTGGTCAAGATCGGCGGCAGCGCGTTACGCAGGGCATGACGCCAGACGACGAAATGGCGGGCTAGCCCTTTGGCGTGTGCAGTGCGTACGTAGTCCTGTGACAGCACTTCGAGCATGGCAGAGCGTGTCATACGCAGCAGCACAGCCGTAGAGAAGTAGCCTAGTGTGATGGCGGGCAGGATTAGATGGTAGAGAGTACTTTGCAGCACCTCCCAGTTGCCGGTGAGCAGGGCATCGAGGGTGTACAAGCCGGTGACAAAGTCAGGTGGGTTCATGGTCGAGTCGAGCCGTCCCGGCCCCGGCAGCCAGCGCAACTGGCGATAGAAGATGCCGATGAGCAGCAGCCCCAGATAAAAGATCGGAATCGATCCACCCACCAGTGCCAGCAGGCGCGCAAACGCATCGACCCAGGAATTGCGGCGCAGCGCCGCGGCCATGCCCAACGGAATACCGAAAAAGAGCGAGACCAAGAGTGCCGCCAGTGACAATTCCAGCGTGGCGGGCAGGAAGTCCCTCAAGTCGTCGGCTACGGGGCGACGGGTGCGGATGGATACACCCAAATCGCCCCGCAGCAAACGGCTCATGTAGGTGAAATACTGCTCCACCACCGGACGGTCTAGGCCAAGTTGCTCGCGATAGGCGGCAATCTGCTCTTCACGCGCATTTTGCCCCAATGCCGCCGCTGCCGGGTCCACCGGTACGAGGTGAGCCAGGATAAAGGTAATGATGGAAACCCCGACCATGACCAATACCAGGCCGGTGACGCGGCGCACAATAAAGCGAAACACTGTTATTCTTTGCTGATATTGGCAAAGGTGATAGAAGGCGTGTCTGCCGGGTCATACAAGAAGCCGGTAACGTTGTTACGCACGCCATAGGTCCGTGAGGGCTGGTAGAGCATCACATACGGCCCCTCATGTGCCACACGCTCTTCCAGTTGCGCATAGAGTTGGGTACGAGCATCCGTATCCTGCTCAAGAGCCGCTTGCTTGCCCAACTCGGCGATATCGGGGTCATCCCAGCCGTTACGCCAGGCAATGGATTGGGCCTCGTAGTTGGTGAAGGGCGTCACATTGCCATCCGGGTCGGGGAAGTCCGGCCCCCAGTTGATCAGCACCATTTCCCCATCCTGCGCGCGATAGATGTTGAGCAATTCCGACTGCTGCGTCTGCTGGATATTGACGACGAGGCCAACCTGCGCCAAATCGCTCTGAATCTTGGAGGCGATGACACCCCATTCCAGACCACCAGGCGCAGGGCCTACCGGGATCAGTAAGCCGATCTCGGTTCCCTCGGCAACACCGGCTTGCTCTAGCAAGCTCCGCGACATTTCTAGGTCTTGGGTGAAGTAGGTCTCCCCCGTATGGCCCAGGAAGCCCGCCGGAATGATCTCCTGCACAACGCGGCCATTGCCCGCGAGCAAGGTGTTAATGTCATCATAATTGATGGCATAACGGATCGCTTCGCGCACATCCACGTTGTCCAGCGGCGGCTTGAGCACATTCAGCCCAACATAGACAAGTAGGGTTGAATCGGCCTTGACCAACTGCAAATCGGGATTGCCCTCCATAGCGGCTGCCTGCTCCGGACCCAGGTCTTGTACAATGTCGGCATCGCCAGTTTCAATCAGCGCTTGAAGATTCGCCAACTCACCCACGTTTTGCATGATGATACGCTGCATAGCGGGTGCGTCGCCCCAGTAGTTGGCGTTGGCATCAAGCGTCACCTGCACGCTGCGCTCCCATGCACTCAGCACATACGGCCCGCTGCCCGCGGAATGATCGTTAAGCCACGTTTCGCCCATATCAGCACCGAGGTTAGCCTCTACCACCGCTTTTTCAACCACTGCCGCGGTCGAGAAGCTGATCACCGAAAGAAAAACCTGGGGGCTGACCGTTTTCGGCAATTTGACTTCTAGGGTCTGGTCATCTACTGCCGTCATGTTCTCTTTGGTCAATTGGGCGATGTCGATCAGGAGAAAAGCCGGGGACTTGTTGATGTCAATGGCGCGCCCCCAGGAGTAGACGACATCTTCGGCGGTAACAGGATTGCCACTGGCAAAGGTGGCATTCGGATTAAGCGCAAAGGTCAGCGTCCACATGTCGCCGCTGTCTACAATTTCCCAGGATTCGGCCAAGAGTGGCTTGATGCCAGGCTGGCCCGGCTCAAAGCTGACCAACGTTTCATAAACATTGCCGACGACCGCAATGCCACTAAATTCATAGACGACTGCCGGATCCAGTGTGAGCAAGTCTGATAGCTCACCAGCGTAGATGAGCGTGTTTTCGCGGGTTACTTCCACATCTCCGGCAGGTGCTTCCGCGGCAGGTGCGCCCACCTCTGCTGTTCCTGCCGCCGGTTGTCCCGCGGGCACAGCCCCAGTACATGCGACCAGCCACAGAGCAGCCATCACCACCAGGGCAAGCACTCTACTACGCCTGAACCCGTTACTCCTAAACAGGGAAAGACACCAATCATGGCTTACAAGTTGCATATCGGTCCTCCTCCTCGCTAGAAAGTTCCACGCATACAGCAAATCCGGATCATTATACATGAACCGTTTCCGGGTGAAAACCGCTTTTTTAGGGTCACTCCATAACGTGCTTTAGCTGCGTTCAAACATTGCGGGAAATGCCGGGAGACTGCGATAATTCAAGCTCTTTGCAACAACTTCTTTGCAACAACTTCGAAATGATTCACTGGTTCAAACAGTGATCCAAGTAAAGAGAGCTTGTGTGAATACGGTAGAGTATAAAGTCGAGTATAAAAAGGAAGAGTTGGCTATGCCGGTGCTGGTTGCACTGAGTTTCAGCCACATGTTGAACGACCTGATCCAGTCGTTGCTGCCCGCGGTCTATCCGATGTTGAAAGCCGGTTATCATCTCACCTTTGCCCAAATTGGCGTGATCACCTTAACCTACCAGCTAGCGGCGTCGCTCTTGCAGCCCTTTGTTGGCCTTTTCACCGACAAGAAACCTCTGCCCTATTCTTTGCCGGTGGGTATGTTTTCGACCTTAGCAGGACTGATAACGATTGCCTATGCCACGAGCTTTCCGGTGATTCTGATGGGCGCGGGCTTGATCGGCATTGGTTCATCGATCTTTCACCCCGAATCCTCGCGCATGGCGCGCACCGCTGCGGGCGGCAGGCATGGCTTCGCCCAATCATTCTTCCAAATTGGCGGCAATGCAGGCTCCGCCATCGGGCCATTGCTGGCGGCCTTTATTGTCTTACCCTACGGCCAAACCAATATGGCCTGGTTTTCGCTGGCAGCCTTGATCGCCATCATCGTCCTGAGCATGGTGAGCAAGTGGTATAAAAAGTTCCATCTAAGCAAAGGGCGCGCCAAGCGGAAAGAGGCTTCCGCATCGCTTTATACACGCAAGCAGGTGATCGTTTCGATCACAGTGCTGCTGCTGTTGATCTTTTCCAAGTACTTCTATATGTCAAGTCTCACCAGCTATTACACCTTTTATCTCATCAACAAGTTTCAGGTTTCTGTGCAGAACGCGCAACTGCTGCTGTTTCTGTTCCTGGCTGCCGTTGCCGTGGGGACCTACTTCGGGGGGCCGATTGGGGACAAGGTGGGGCGTAAATATGTGATTTGGGTTTCGATTCTGGGCGTCCTGCCTTTTACGCTGATCATGCCACACGCCAACCTTTTGTGGACCGCGGTGCTAAGCGTGATCATTGGCCTGATCCTTGCTTCAGCCTTTTCCGCCATCATCGTCTACGCGCAGGAATTGGTACCGGGGCATACCGGTCTGGTCGCCGGTCTGTTTTTTGGCTTTGCCTTCGGCATGGGTGGCTTGGGCGCGGCGGTTTTTGGCAACATCGCCGATCATCAGGGAATTGATTATGTCTATTCCATCGCGTCCTATTTGCCCGCGCTTGGGATATTGACCATCTTCCTGCCCAATGAGAAAAGGGCAAAGTCCCAACCAACGCCGGTTACTTTGCCCCTCCCGATCAAGGCAGAGTGAAGCAGCGATTAACCTGGTTTGGAACGGCTGGTGCTTAGCGTACCCATCCGGCCTAGCGTCTCAATAGGGGCAAGCAGCAGCACGATATCGCCGGCACAGAGTTCTTGCTCTAGTTCGGGGTGAATGTCGGTGCTGCCATTGCGCTGGTGGGTAACAACCGAGGCGTCCACCTCGCGCTGTAGCTGCTGCACACTCCACCCTTCGATGGCCGCGCCTGGTTCAATGGTGAACTCGGCCAGATTCAAGAGGGTGCTGCCCACATAAAATGAGTGTTTCACCTGGAAGCGCATGGCCGCGGTGGCAAAGACGGGCGCGGCCAACGCCGAAGCGCTAAATGCCGTATGGATGCCAAAACCTTTCTCCACACGCTCTGCCAGGTCGGGGTCGAACATACGCAGCACGACCTTGATCTTGGGGTTCATCTCGCGAGCGTGCAGGGCAATATCGAGGTTGGCAAGCTCGTTGTCGGTGGCTGGAATGATGGCATCGGCACGCCGTACTCCCGCCCGCTCTAAAAACTCAGGACGGCTGGCATCTCCGATCAGCACAGGAATCCCTCGATCGCGCAGCGCCGTTAAGAATCGCCCATCGTCGTTGCTCTCAATTCCGACCACCTCGCGCCCGAATTTCAAGAGTTCCAGCGCAGTACGATAACCCACCTTGCCCAACCCGCAGATAATGATATGTTGATCATAGGTCGATGCCACAGCTACCTGCCATTTCTGCCCGCGCACTTGCTTATCAAAAAAGGCTGTGCCAAAGCGCAACAGCCCATCGACAATAATCAACAGCCCGGCGATGGGTACGACATAGTAGAGAAAACGCACCACGCCATTCTCTGGATATTCGCCATCCGGCCCAAAGAAGATCAGGGTGAAGGCCATCCACAGCGCCTCGCCCCATGAAGGGCCAAGAGGGCTGCCCGGCTCAGGGTAATAGAGGATCAAGAGGGCCGCGCTGCCCAGCCAGACTGCCAAGAAAAAGAGCAGCGAGACGCGCGACTCCAAGAGAAGGACATAGGTATCGCGAAACTGGGCACGGATTGCCCGGTGCAGCCATCGCAGCAACGTTGCCTTCTCCTATGCGACCATGATAACTATAGAGAATCCCACGCCACCCTGGGCTAAAGCCGCAGGGCTACGCAACGACGCCCCCTGAACGGGGCTTGAGAAGTGATCCGCCAAGCCCCGTTCAGGGGGCGTCGCTCGTAGCCGGATGGTTTCAACCTCCGGCGGCGCGCCCCCGCTATGAGTATGCCCTAGTAAGCTCCGGCGTTTCGCTTACCAGAATCTTTACCGGCTGCCCACCTTGCGCTGCCGACATTTGAATGGCATCCCACAGGCGCGCCATCCGCAGCCCGATTTCCGGTGGGCAGGGGTTAACCAAGCGCCCGGCACGCACATTCAAGAACTGCTCCCACTGTCCCATCGACGCAGGCACGCGCACAGGCATCAACCGCTCTTGCCCATTGCGCTGCACTTCCAAACGTTCACCCCAAATGCCCGTCCGCAAAATGCCCTCGGTGCAAAAGACACGCACATCTGAATGGCAGGACTTGATCGCATCACCGCATGCGCTCAGCGTGATAAACGCGCCGGAGACGGTGCGCGCCATGACCGACCCCAGGATGTCCACCGGCGTCCCGCGATTGTCCAACCACGCCGCCACCTCGCTGTATTCCTCACCGACCAGGTCGGAGACGGTATTGAGCAGATGCGCGCCGGTATCAAAGAGGAAGCCACCGCCCGACATGACCGGGTTTTGTCGCCAAGTCCCCATCGTGCCATTCTTCCAGCTCTGCCAGGTCACGCCATGCACGTTGAGAATGTTGCCCAATGCGCCCGACCGCAGCATCTTGACCGCGGTGCGAATCTGCGGCGAAAGGCTGCCATTAAAAGAGACAACCAACAGCCGTTGGGTGCGGTCGCGTATGGCGATCAGATCCTCGGCTTCCGCCGCGGTCATCACCATCGGCTTTTCCAAAAGCACATCGATCCCAGCCTCCAAACAGGCCGCGGCCTGGTCATGGTGGAGAACATGGGGCGTAATAATAAATGCGGCGTCGATTTCGTCGCCGCGGTCCTGGAGCAACTTCTCCAAATTGGGTTCGTTGGGGGGTGGGGTCGCCCCTACTTCTTCAAAAATTGTACAGAAATCTTCATACGACTGGCCCGAAGGCTCACAAGCCGCCACGATTTGCGTGGTGTCCTGTTGTTGCAAAATACGCCGGACGTGGTGACGGGCCATGCCGCCACAGCCGATCATGACCAACCGCACAGGCTGTGCACCGTTGCTCATGGGAATCCTTTCTTGAGGGCCGCGCGCAAGGCTGCGGCAGAGCAAAAAATTAAACGGGTAAATCAGACAGGCAGCGCAACGAAAAAGTGTACTAAAAAGAGTATACACAACAGCTATAGAAAACGCGACGGATCGTCATTGGAAAACCAATACGATCCGTCGCGAGTATAGCGAATCCCCCGGCAAAATGCCAACCGGCGCGATCATACAATTTATCCCACATTCGGGTTACTCCACGCTCAGAGTTCGAGTCCCTTCCGGCGCGTGCAGCGGCTGTTCGCTTATGACTTCGCCCCCTTCCAAACGCAGCCAGGTGCTAAAGGCGCAGACCCCCTTCGTCAAGCGGATGACGCGCGCCCCGCGTGCCATGCCTGCGCGGCCATAGGTGTTATAGCCGGTGGCGCGGCCATAGCAGAGACGGATGCCATAGAGATCGCCCACAAAGTCGTTGATATGATCATGGCCCACAAACGTCCCCAGCACGTCGCCCGCCTCATGCAGCGCGGCAAAAAAGCCCGAATTGACAAAAGGTGCGGCGATCTCCTCATACTTCACGCCGTAGCAAGGGTGATAATCCCACACCTCATGATATTCGGGCAGGGGAATGTGAAAGAAGGCCAGTGCAGGCAGCTTTGCGCCGCCATTCGCTTCCGCTAACTCGCGTGCGGTCTGCAAATACCAGGCGATCTGGTCGCGCTCAATCCAGCCATATTTGCCCACGCCGGTCTTGGAATAGGCGTGCGAATCAAGGCAGTAGAGGTGGGCAACAGCCTGATCGCCTTGCGCTGCCAATACCTTGAGTACATAGTTGCCCACGCCCGATAGGTGACCAGGGCCGGGTTCGGAGAGACAACCGGGGATGCCCTGTTGCACTGCCATCAGTGCCGCCCGATCCAGCCGTCCTTCGTCGTCGTGGTTGCCAAAGACTGCCGCCCAGGGCAGTTCCTGGGCCACAACCGGCGAGAGCGCCAACCGCCACGCCTCCGCCGGGTCGGTGCAACGTCCACCGTCGATGACATCACCCGTCAGCATCACCAGGTCGGGACGCTCGGCCTCCAAAATTCTGGTCATCAATGCCGCCGTCTGCTCATCTGTCGGTTCTGTAGCCGTAAAGTGGGTATCGGTAAATTGCACAATCGTAAAGGTATCATCTGGACGTACACGTAACTCAGGTGGCATCGATGGTTCCTTTATGGTTCTTTTGGGTGAATCTGATTGTTGCGATTTGGGTTGCTACTTGAATTGCTCATAAATATGCCGGAATCATTGTGCCACGGAGCCATCCGGCAATGGAAACGCCGCGCTAGGTTCAAACGCTCAACGCGACACCACTTCTCCCAACGCGGGAAAGCGTGCCGCCAGGTGACGCAAAAATGAGCGAGTCACCGGGCCAAAGGGACGGCGCTTGTCCCAAAGGAGTTTGATCACCCGTTGCAGCGGGCTGCCGGCGATGGGCAAGGCGTGCAGCAGCCCCATCTCTACCTCATCCGCCACGGCATAGCGGGGCAGAATCGTCAACGCCGTTCCCGCCATGACCGCACGCTTGATCGACTCCACATTGTCAAACTCGGCCCCAATGCGCACGCGGATGCCGTTTTGGGCCAATATCTCGTCGAGCCAGATGCGTGTTTGGCTTTCGCGCTGGCGTGTAATCAGCGTATGCCCGGCGAGGTCATCCAGTGTGATCGCATCCAGCGCCCAAAAGTGATGCTTGCGCCCGACGACGGCAAAGTGTTCCACCGTTTCCAGTTCGTGGCTAATCAAAGATGTGTCAGGTGGCAAGTTCAACTCCCCTTCCACAATGCCAATGTCCAGCCGCTGCGCCAGAAGCATCTCCACAATGCGCGGGGTGATGTCCGTCTGCACATTCACCGACAGGCGCGGATAGCGCAGACCAAAGCTCTCCACCCATACAGCCAGCACATAGACACCCACCCCTGGCGTTGCGCCCAGAAGTATCTCGCCCGCGGCCAACTGCGCCACATCCGTCACCGCCGCCTCCGCCTCGGTCGCCAGGATCGCAATACGCTGGGCATACTCATAGAGCGTCTTTCCCGGCTCGGTCAGTTGCACCCCGCGCGCACTGCGCGTCAGCAATTTGACGCCGAGGCTGCGCTCCAAATCCTGAATATGTTGGCTCACGCCCGACTGGCTCATCAACAGCCTTTCCGCCGCGGCGCTAAAACTCCCTGCTTCTACAACTTGGGTAAAGATGTCCAGCTTATAAAGATTGAGCATTGGCTAAGAAATATGGGTTGCGAGTTGCTTGGTAGGGGATGGCATCCTGACCATGCCGTCCCACACTGTTGATTTGCACTATAAGCTACAACTTATACCTCATCCAAGCAAGTGGGGAGAACTGCGGCTGGCAATAGACGCTATACTGGTTCATATCAAGTCCTTTTCAACAGGAGCGAAAGCGTGAGTTTAAGCATGATCTTCATCGTAGTCGTCATTCTTGTGATTGCCATTGTCGCCTGGTATGTCACGGTAAACCAGAAAAACCAGAGCGCAATCACACCCCACCAACGTCTCACACCACAACAATACCAAACCACCTATGCCCCGCGCCGACATCTGCTGGTCGATGTGCGCAGCCCTGAGGAATTTGCGTCTGGGCATATCCCAGGAGCCGTCAATATCGCGCTGCCCACTTTGCCGCAGCAGATGGCAACGCTGCCCAAAGATCGCCCCATCGTCCTCTATTGCCGCAGCGGTGCGCGCAGCAGTTCAGCCGCGCAGATGCTTTCCAAAGGCGGCTTTGATAATGTCCATGACTTAGGCGGACTGATCGACTGGCGCGCACAGGGTATGCCGGTGAGCTAGCGCGGCAAGAGAGATAGCAATCATTGCAGAAACACAAACAGAGGAGAAAAAGCATGTTACTTAGGTACTTTTACGACGCAGAATTATCCCAAGCCTCATATCTCGTCGGCTGTCCTGCCACGGGTGATGCCCTGATTGTGGACCCGGCACGCGACATCACCCCCTATTTGCAGGTCGCAGCCCAGGAAAATCTACGCATCCGCCATGTCGCCGAGACGCATATCCACGCTGATTTTGTCTCTGGTGGCCGCGAACTCGCCGCGCGCACAGGCGCAAGCCTCTATCTTAGCCAGATGGGCGATGCCAACTGGCAATATGGCTATGCCCAGGAGCCCAACGTGATTTTGGTGCGGGGAGGTGATCGCTGGATGGTGGGCAATCTACGCCTGGAGGTGATGCACACACCGGGCCACACACCAGAGCATATAGCCCTGATCGTCACCGACACCCGCCGGGCTGACCAGCCGGTGGGCATCTTCACCGGAGATTTTCTCTTTGTGGGTGATGTCGGTCGCCCCGACTTGCTAGAGGGGCTTACAGGCGACACGGTGAACAGCAAAGAGGTGGGGGCACGCCATCAATTCCAAAGCATCCAGCGCATCAAGCAACTGCCCGACTATCTACAGGTCTGGCCCGGACACGGCGCGGGCAGCGCCTGTGGCAAGGCCCTCGGCGCGGTTCCTTCCACGACGCTGGGCTATGAAAAGCTCTTTAATCCTGCCTTTCAATTCAACGACGAAGATCAGTTCGTTGCCTGGCTCTTGGCCGATCAGCCGGAAATCCCCCGCTACTTTGCCCAAATGAAGAAGGTCAACAAGGCGGGCCCCGCGCTGCTCGCCACCCTCCCCACGCCCACACGCGTCACCCGGCGCTCGCTGGAAGAACAGATCGCCGCGGGCGACCTTGTGATCGACCTGCGCCCCGCCGCCGACTATCGCCGCGCCTACCTACCGGGCACGATCAACATTCCAGAGACTGGGCGCAACTTCAGCACCTATGTGGGCTGGTTTGTCGATTACAATCGCCCGCTCTATCTGATTCTACCGGATGCAGCCGAGGTGGGTAAGGTGCTTGGCAGCCTGCAGGCCATCGGCGTTGACCAGGTTGCAGGTTTTGCCGGGCCTGATGTGATCACCGCAGGCAGCGAGAGCATGCCCATCATCAGCACAGAGGAAGTCGCGGCGCGCCAACCCGCCAATGGGCTGGTCATCGTTGACGTGCGCGGACAGAACGAATATCGCGAGCAGCACATTGCGGGAGCGCGCAATATCCCGCTGGGCTTTCTGCCCCAATCGCTCGACCAACTGCCCCACGACGACACGATCATCCTGCACTGTTCCAGCGGCTATCGCTCGCAGATCGCCGCCAGCCTGCTGCGTGCCAAAGGCTTTGACAACGTGATGGGTCTGCACGACAGCAAAGAGCAGTGGAGCGAATTGCTGGAGACGGTCGCGGGTGTGTAACACGAATCCCAAAATCAACGCCACGAAAGCAACCACACATGGACGCATGGCTGATTAACTGTCTCCTCGGTTTTACCATTGGCTTAATCCTGGGCTTCTTGGGCGGCGGAGGCTCGATCCTCACCGTGCCTGCGCTGGTCTACATTGTAGGCCAAAGCCCGCAGGCCGCGGTCAGCGCCTCCCTCATCATCGTCGGCAGCAATGCCGCCATCGGTGCGCTCTTTCACCACCAGCATGGGCAACACCAGGAGCATCCGCAGCAGATTCTCAACTGGCCCGTGGCGCTGGTCTTTGGCGGCGTGGGCATGATCACAGCCTATTTTTCTGCGGGACTCTCACAGCTCATTTCGCCCACCATGCTGATGATTCTCTTTGCGCTGCTCATGCTGGTGGTTGGCGCGTTCATGGTGTTGAGCCGCACACCCCAATGCCAAGAGAACGGCACGCGCGGCTGGAGCGTTGTGGTTGCCAGTGGTGCGGGCGTGGGCATCCTCACCGGCTTTCTAGGGGTGGGAGGTGGCTTTCTGATTGTGCCTGCGCTGGTAATGCTGGTCGGGTTGCCCATTCACCAGGCAGTCGGCACATCGCTGGTGGTAATCGCCATGAACAGTCTGGCCGGGTTTATGGGACACCTAGCCGGCACTCCCTTCGACACTGAACTGATCGCCACGTTCGTCGCCGCGGGCTTTGTGGGTGCTTTTGTAGGCGCACGCCTGGGACGCATCCTCAAACCGCAGCAGCTCCGCACCAGTTTCGCTGTTTTTGTGATGGTTCTGGCGGTCTTCCTGCTGGTGGATAATGTGGGGAAGTTATGATAGATGATAGATCTGGCAGTATACGCAGCAATTGTACCCTCCCGGAAGCTCAGAGCTTCCGGGAGGGCTGTTTTAGAGCACAATTTAACGTAGATGGATCTGACTCATATTACGCATGAACTCTAGTCGATAAGAGTATCCGCTAGACAGGATGGAATCCGACTAATCATCGCGCTGCAAATCTGTATAATTCTATATATCACAGTGAATAGCCTAGTGAGCCTATCCAAGCATCCACAGACAAGCGGAGCGATTCATGAGCGATTTGGAGCTACAAAACACGATCACTTGGCACACGCTAGCGCCGGATGAGACTGTAGCTCAACTCCAGACGGATCCCCAGAGTGGCTTGACCAGCACCGAAGTAGAAGAACGTCTAAAACGCCACGGCCCCAATGAATTAATTGATCGAGGGAGCGTGAGTCCCTGGAAGATTCTCTGGGGGCAGTTGACTTCGATCATGGTGGTCATTTTGATCGTCGCCGGTGTGATCGCCGCAGTGCTAGGCGATCTTGAAGATACCATTGTCATCCTGGCGCTGGTGATCATCAACACCCTGATCGGTTTTACCCAGGAATATCGCGCCGAAAGGTCAATGGCCGCGCTCAAAGAGATGGCTGTGCCGACTGTGCGCGTGCGCCGCAACGGCAGGGTACAGGAGATTCCCGCGCCCCAACTGGTTCCCGGCGACATCGTGCTCATTGAAGCGGGCAATCGCATCCCTGCCGATGGTCGCCTGCTGACCAGTGCCGGGCTGCAAATTCAGGAAGCGGCGCTCACGGGCGAATCCGTTGCCGCCACCAAACATGACAAAACGCTGGAAGATGCCGACGTTGCCCTGGGCGATCGCCGCAACATGGTCTACATGGGCACAGAGGTCACGACGGGCCGCGGCGAGTTTGTCGTGACCGGCACAGGGATGCAGACCGAGTTGGGCAAAATTGCCGACCTGATCCAAAACGTGCAGGGAGAGGAGACGCCGCTGCAGCGGCGCTTGGATCAACTGGGCAAACAGTTGGCAGCGCTTGCCGTGGTAATTGTCATCTTGGTCTTTGTGCTGGGCCTCTTCCGCGGCGACTCCATCGAGATTCTGCTGCTCACGGCGATCAGTTTGGCAGTGGCAGCCGTACCCGAAGGGTTGCCCGCCACCGTCACGATTGCGCTTTCCCTGGGCGCCCAGCGCATGTTGCAGCGCAAGGCACTCATCCGCAAACTGCCCGCGGTAGAGACACTTGGCTCGGTCACGGTCATCTGCTCGGACAAAACCGGCACCCTGACCGAAAACCGCATGACGGTCACAGTGCTGGATATTGCAGGGACAAAGCTAGAACTCCAGGGGGAAAAGGCGCTGCCGATCCCCGAGCTGCATGACAAGCCGGCGTTGGCCTTTCTCCTGGCGGGCGCGGCCCTCTGCAATGATGCCAAACCTCAATCTGAAGGTGCCGAAAGCCCGGATGAAATTTTGGGCGACCCCACCGAGGTGGCGTTGGTGGTGGCAAGCAACCGGCAAGGGATGCCGAAAAGCCAGTTGGATCGCGTTTTGCCGCGTGTCGCCGAAGACCCCTTTAACTCGGAGCGCAAGCGCATGACCACGCTCCACGTTCGCCCAGATTCAGTGCCTGGCGCAGCGGATCAAGTCGCGGCCCTGATCGATGACCTGAACAAGACAGGGGATTCTAAATTTGTTGCCTTCTCCAAGGGCGCTGTGGATGGTCTACTCGATATCACCAGCAATGTCTGGCTTGTCGACCATACCATGCCGCTGGACGAGTCCACACGCGAGAGGATTTTGCAGGCCAATGCCGGCATGGCGCTCAATGGGCTGCGTGTCTTGGGTGTTGGCTACCGGCTTCTCGATGAGATTCCGTCGGGAGTCGAAGTGGGCAACGCCGATGCGCTTGAAGACAATCTGGTCTTGGTGGGGATGATCGGCATGATGGACCCGGCTCGCCCCGAAGTGCGCGATGCGGTGCAGACCTGCAAAGAGGCAGGCATTCGCGTCAAGATGATCACGGGCGACCATCCCGCTACAGCGATTGCCATCGCCCAAGAGCTAGGAATTGCCAACGAAGGCGACCGCGCCATTATTGGCCTTGAATTGAATAAGATGGATGACGAGGAATTAAGCAGCGCGCTCGAGGAGGTGTCAGTCTTTGCCCGTGTCGCCCCCGAACACAAACTGCGTATCGTGCAGGCGCTTCAGGCCAATGGCGAGGTTGTGGCGATGACCGGAGACGGCGTGAATGATGCGCCCGCGCTCAAACAGGCTGAGATCGGCGTGGCAATGGGCATTACCGGCACCGATGTCACCAAAGAAGCGGGTGACATGGTGCTGCGCGATGACAACTTTGCGACCATCGTCGCCGCGGTTGGCGAAGGCCGCGTGGTCTATGCCAACATTCGCAAATTCATCCGCTATCTGCTCACTGGCAATATCGCCGAGATCATCGTCATGCTCATCACCCCCTTTCTGGGGATGCCGCTGGCGTTGCTTCCGCTCCAGATTCTCTGGATCAACCTGCTGACAGATGGCCTGCCCGCGTTGGCTTTGGGCGTGGAGCCTGCCGAAAGCAATATCATGCGCCAGCCCCCTCGCTCCCCAACCGAAAGCATCCTGGGCCGCGGCATGGGCCAGCAGATCGTCATCAGTGGCGCGCTGCTGGCAATCCTCTCGACTGTGGTCGGCTATTGGGCCTGGAGCAACAACAATCCCGACTGGCAGACCATGATCTTTACGACATTAACCTTTGGTCAGATGGCAGCGGTACTCTCCCTGCGTTCCGATAGCGAATCGTTCTTCAAGTTTGGCATCCGCCGCAACCCTGCGCTCATCGGCGCGGTCCTGCTCACCGTTCTGCTCCAGTTGGCGGTTACCTACATGCCCTTCTTGCAAGAACTCTTTGAAACCAGACCGCTTACCGCTACGGAAATGCTGATCTGCGTCGGGACAGGCATTATCATGTTGCTGGGTGTGGAAGCGGAGAAGGCTTTCTTCCACCGCAATCGCTAGATAGGAACCGACTATGCAAGCCAGGCCTCATCAAGTTCCATCCGAAGCAACGACCCAAGCAACATCCAGGATCGTCACGCTGACCATGAATCCCGCGCTGGACAAAAGCACCAGCACCCATCATGTGACCCCTGAAGACAAACTGCGCTGTCGCACGCTGCGACTCGATCCAGGGGGAGGCGGCCTAAATGTTGCGCGTGCCATCCACAAGTTGGGCGGCACCTCTCTCCCGCTCTACGTTGCGGGTGGGATGAACGGCCAAGTGCTGCAAAATCTGCTCCAGGCCGAGCATCTGCCGGAGTGGCGGCTCACAATTGATGGAGAGACGCGCGAGAGCTTTACGGTGGTGGAAGAGACGACCACGCGCCAATATCGCTTCAACCTGCCCGGCCCCACGCTGGCACACCGAGAGTGGCAAGGCGTTCTCGATCTCGTGACAGAATTGATCCCACGCCCCGACTATTTGGTGGCGAGTGGCAGCCTGCCCCCCGGCGTGCCGGAAAATTTCTATGTGCAGTTGGCCGAGCGTGTCGCCGGTTGGCCGACGCGCCTGATTGTGGATACATCGGGGCTGCCCTTGCAAGCGCTGGTCGATGAGTGTGCGCCGGTCTACATGATCAAGCCGAACCACGGCGAATTGGCGGCGCTTGTGGGTCGTGAGCTTGAAGATGATGACGATATTCTGACAGCCGCGCGCGAGTTATTGGCACGCTGTGCCATCGAAATCCTCATAGTCTCGTTGGGCGCAGGGGGCGTCCTGTTCATCACAGAAGCGCAGGCAATCTCTGTGCGCGCGCCCACCGTGCCCATTCGCAGCAAGATCGGTGCAGGCGACAGCACCGTCGCGGGGATCACGTTGGGCTTAACCCGTGGGCTGCCTTTGCTCGAAGCGATCCGTTTCGGCGTTGCCGCAGGCTCCGCAGCCGTCATGACCCCAGGCACCGACCTCTGTAGTCGCCAGGATACGGAACGGCTTTTTGCTCAGATGCAGCGCGAAGCCTTGCTCGTACGCTGATCGGACGACCTTGATCACTCAATGATGGTTTCCCCACCTGCATAGACTGTAAGAGCAGCACACGATGCCCTTTAACTACAACGAATTTTCGCTACCGCCGCTGACCCTCGGCACCATCTTGTGGGCCATCTACTTTATCTATATGGTCGGTGCGTCGGTCTTTATCATCTCGGAGAACCGCTCGCCATCGGTGACAATGGCCTGGATTCTCTCTTTTTTGGCGCTGCCTGTGATCGGCGTCATCCTCTATATTTTCCTGGGGCGCACCGTCAATTTCTTTAGTCGCCGTCTTCACCTCATTCCCCAGGAGATGGACAGCGATCTGCTGCAACGGCTCAGACCGATAGTGGCGCGCCAGGCTGCGCTGGTCAACAGGATCCGCAGCGACCCCAATCGCAGTATGGCGCAGCGGCGTTTGGTCGAGATGATACGGCGCACAGGTCTATCGGTGCTCACCGCGGCGGATCAAGTGGAGATTTTGCAGGATGCCAGCGTCAAATATCCACTGCTGGAAGCCGATATCGAAGCCGCTGAACACTCGATCCACATGGAGTATTTTATTTGGCAGGCTGACTCCTATATGCAGAGATTCGCCGATCTGCTGATCCGCAAGGCTCAACAAGGTGTCGAGGTACGCATCTTGTTCGACGCGCTGGGTTCGCATTTTCTGCTCTGGAAGAATCGGGGCTATCTCAACCGCTTGCGCCGTGGCGGGGTCAAGATCTACCCCTATCTCAACTTCCTGGGCATGCTGCAACTCCATACGGTGAACTATCGCAATCACCGCAAGATTGCAGTCATTGACGGCAAAATCGGTTATACAGGCGGGATGAACATGGGCGAGGAGCATCTCATCGGGGCAAAGCCCTATACTGCCTGGCGCGATACCCATCTGCGTCTCACGGGCGACACGGTTTCGATCCTTCAGGGCATTTTCATTACCAGTTGGTATAACACAACCAAAGAGGTGTTAGCGGATTTGAGGTACTTCCCCGAACATGAAGCAGTCTCGGACAACCCGATTGCTGTCCAGATTGTGCTCTCCGGCCCCGACAGCCAATGGCACGCCATCCAGCAGCAATATTTCCTCATGATCATGTCGGCGCAGGAGCATGTCTATATTCAGTCCCCTTTTTTCATTCCGAATTCTTCGATCTATGAGGCGTTGCGCGTTGTGGCCTTGTCCGGTGTGGATGTCAAGCTGATGTTTGCCCCGCGCGATACCGGCTCGCCCATTGCCAATTGGGCAGCAAACACCTACTTTGTTGACATGATCGAAGCCGGAGCCAAAGTCTATCTCTATCAGCCTGCCTATATGCACGCCAAAACCATCAGTATCGACGCCGCAGTCTGTAGCGTCGGCACTGCCAATATGGACATTCGCAGCTTTAATATCAACTATGAGATGAATGCCGTCATCTATGATGCTACCAAAGCCAAAGAGTTGGAAGCGGCGTTTGAGCATGACCTACAGGGATGCGTTCGCTTTGATGCCAAAGCCTATCTGACCCGCTCGCGCTTCGTGCGCTTTCGCGATTCGCTGGCGCGGCTGCTGTCGCCGCTGCTGTGAGACAAAACGCTGCCTTACTCGTAAAACTCTGGCGCTTTTTTAAGTGTTTCCCACTGCTCGGTGTCATGACCGAAAATCACCAGCCCGATATGCTCCCGTTCGACCCGATCAAGCAGTTTAATCGTACTGGCGCGGATTGCTTCGGCGTCCGGGTTGCTACCGTCGTCCTGCTCGTCACGGGTAAAGCCCTCGCCGAAGGGCACAGCGTCAACGGTCAATAAAATTGCCCCCGTTTTGGGCAGTTGCACCAGCACCGATTGATTTCCCGGCACATGCCCGCTCGTCTCAATCAGTTCTAGCCCCGGCAGCAGTTCCGTGTCCCCGTCCACCAGCCGAATACGCTCCATTGGCTGATCCCATTGGGGTCGAGTGGCAGCAAAACGTGGGTTGCTCACCGCATCCAAATGATGCACACGCTGAACAATATATTGCGCCTTCGTGAATGCCGCGTGTCTTCCGGCATGGTCGAGATCATAATGCGTCGAAATGACTGTATCAATATCATCCGGTTTCAAGCCAATGCTCGCCAACTGCTCGATAACGTCCCGCCCATTCTCGAACTCCGATTCTTCTTCAGGTATGATCTCCGGTAGACCACTGTCAATCAGAATATTCTTGCCGTCACCCGTTTGCACCAGATAGCACACAATCGGAATCTCATAAAGAGGCATAAGCCCCACTTGCATTAGATATAAACGCTGCGGAGCATTTTGGTTCATAATCATTCCTTATAAAAAGGCAAACGGGCCAAATGGGTATTGATGAAAAGGTCGCATTTCCATAGGGGCCAGGCAGTGCGAAGCCTCCCGCGCTCAATGGGCTCCACAGCTTCCAGGAGGGTAGTTGGTTGCGATTGTGCAGTATGAGTTACTACGACGGGATTAGCAGAAATCCACTGATCAGAAAGTGGTGGTCAAAGGCAAACGCCTGCATAATTCCCCGCTCACGCATAATCACAAAGCTAACTGCATCTACAAAGCTGAAATCTTGGTCAGTGTAATGAGTAAGAATCGCTTCTGCGTTCAGTTCGACGTTTAGGTTAGAATATACGAGTTCTAAGCGGGGTGATATATGTATACTTTTCAGGAAATGTACAGCGGCACCATGTCCCACACGTCTCCGCACAAGCGTATATGTCTCTGCAACAACAAGATTGCTGGTGACCAGTCGACTACCGCCCTGCAATAATACAGTGAAAGTTTCCTTTGCCGCCGCGTGTAGATTATCGTCTCCATTCGCCAGAGCGAGCCACGCACCTGTGTCTACAAAAGTTTATTGTCCATGCTGCTGATTATCAGCTTCTTCTATCTCAGCTAAGTAGCGATCATGCTCCAGTGCAAGGTCATGAACACCTGAATTTCCTAACCCAACGATACCCCATAAAGGATCATCTTCGACAGGGATTTCTGTCAGGAGCAAGTCCACACCTTGACGGATTAGTTCTGCCACTGAAATACCCTGCTTTGTTGCCAGTAAGCGCAAGGCATCTAATTGCTCTGGGCGAAGGTAGACCTGAACTGATCTTCTGGCGGATGTGGTCATGATTTACTTCCTACTTGCAAATAGCTACACCGACGGCGCGGCGTCCGGCTGTGCCACGGGCGTGCCACAGTAGGCACAGAAGTTATGCCCTGCTTCCACAGGCTTGCCACAGTGGGTACAGAAGCGGGTCGAGTGGGACTCCGCGGGGGCAGAGGCGGAGACAGGTGTATCCCCATTGGTGGGTGTTGATGCGCTTGGAACGGAGAGGCCCGAAGTCTGGCGAAATTGGGCGATGATGCCCTCTAGCTGCTCATCCAGCGATGCGCTGGCAGGGGCCAGCTTCTCGATCTGTTGCATCAGCCCGATTGCCTGGCGACGCAGCCGTTGATCCAGCCGTTGATAATCTTCCTCGCTGATCTTGCCGACGCGATAGTCAAACTCCAAGTCCTTGATGGCTTGCAGAATGGCATCCTTGCGCCCCAGAAGCCCCACCAGCTTATCATCGTCCAGCACCAGCGAAGCTCGCCCAGGCTGGAGCAGGGGCGAAACTGCGAAGTAGATGGCAAAGAGCGAGATCAGTGCCGCAAGCAGCACAGTCAACCACAAACTCAAATCGTTCATACCACCTGCGCCCCTGCTCGCTGCCCATAGGCCACTTCTGCTGCGCTTTGCACCGACCGGCGCGCGGGATGAGGCCACGCAGCGATCAGCGTGCCAATAACCATCACGACCCCGCCAATCCACATCCAGATCGTCAACGGGTTGATATAGATCGTAAAGGTTGCGCTGCTGCCATTCTCTTCCCAGCCATTGAGCAGCACGTAGACATCCTCCGTCAAGGTCATCCGCAGCCCCACCTCGCTTGTGGGCGCATCTGGATTCTTGTGATAAACATTGCGCTGCGGTCGCACCGTTGTCAGCAATTTACCGCTGCCGGCGTCATAGACCATGACGGGCGTAATAAACTCCACACGGTTGGAGACATCGCGGGCAATCAGGTCGGTATAGACCAGCTCATAGCCGGCGATCTCCACACTTTCGCCCTTGTTGAGCGTCACATGCGTCGTCTGCTGGTAGAACTCGTTGCCCACTACGGCAACGCCGATCATGACGATTGCCAGATGGACAAGATAGCCGCCATAACGCCGCCCATTGCGCCGGTAGAGATTACCCACGGCAACGACCACATTCTCTTGGTTGACGCTGCGCCGGGCGATAATACCCCGCACGTACTCTTGCACAATCGTCGCCGCCACAAAGCCACAGGTGGCTAGCCCGATGATGGGATAGGGATTACGGCTGACAAAGGAGGCAGCCGCTGCGGTCAGCAGCGCGCCCACCAACGGCCAGGTGAACTGCTTGCGGAAGGATTCAGCGCTGGTATGTCGCCAGCCCAACAGCGGCCCCGCGCCCATTAAGACAAACAGAATCAAAAAGAGCGGGCCATTGACCTTATTGAAGAAAGGCGCGGCAACGCTGATGCGGTCGCCGGTGAAGATTTCGCTGAACATGGGGAAGAAAGTGCCCCACAGTGTGGCAAAGGCGATGGCAGTGAAGATCCAATTGTTCGCCATAAACGCCGCTTCCCGGCTGGCGTACGAGTCGATAGGCTGTTCGTCCTTGAGCAGCGGCAATCGTTTGAAAAGCAGCCAGAGGAAGCCAAAGAGGATCAGGATCAAGAAGGTCAGGAAGAAAGGCCCCACATCGCTGCGCGCAAAGCTGTGTACACTCTCAATGATGCCGCTGCGCGTGGTAAAGGTCCCCAGGATCACCAGGAAATAGGTGAGCCAGATCAAGACCATATTCCAGACCTTGAGGATGCCCCGTTGTTCTTGAATGATGATGCTGTGCAAAAAGGCAGTGCCGGTTAACCAGGGAAGGAAAGAGGCATTTTCCACCGGATCCCAGGCCCAATAGCCACCCCAACCTAACTCCATATAGGCCCACTGGCTGCCCATAATGATCCCCGCACCGAGGAACATCCACGGGATCAACGTCCAACGCCGCACCGAACGCACCCACTCGTTATCCAGCTTCTTGCTCATGAGCGCAGCCACGGCAAAGGCAAAAGGCACTGCCAGCCCGACATAGCCCAGGTAGAGCATAACAGGATGGATGACCATCCAATAGTTTTGCAGCAGCGGATTCAGCCCGCGCCCATCCTCCGGCAGAAAGCCCACTTGCTCAAAGGGATTGGCGGCAAAGACCAAGAGAACCAGGAAAAAGAGCGAAGTACCCTGGAGCACGCCATTGACATAGGGCATAAGACGTTGATGCTTTTCGCGGTTGCCCACAGCCACAATCACGCTGTAGATCGACAGAATCAACGTCCAAAAGAGCAAACTACCTGCCTGCCCGCCCCACAATGCAGCAAATTTATAGAAGAGGGGCAGCGCCCGCTCCGAGTGATTCCAGACGTAACTCAATTGAAACTGGTCGGTCAACAGCCCGTACCAGAGCGTGATCGCAGCCGCAACCACCAGTGCCGCCGAGGCATAGAGCGCGTTGAAGCTGCTCGCTGCCACTTTGGCATTGCGCGTATGACCACCCCAAAAACCCATCACTGTGCCAAACGCCGTCAGCAGCATGGCAGTAATCAAGATGAGATAGCCGACGTTGAAAAGCATAACGCCTCATTTCCTTGCAAAAACAGAGCAAACCAAGAAATCTTCGCGCACAGGGCGCGGAACCGCGCCTGCATCTTCCAGCCACTAGGGCCGAATCTTGGCTAAGAAGGTGTCCAACTGGGCCGGGCTGGTGACGGGGCCGATCACCGTCTGCACGATCTTGCCGTCGGGTGCGATGAAGTAAGTCTCCGGCACTCCTTTGATGCCATAGCGGCGCGCCGCGCCACTCTGGAGGTCTGGCCCGTTGGGATAGGAGATGCCATATTCCTCTAAATAGGCTTTGGCCGATGGCTCTTGGTCAAGGTAGTCCAGACCGAGAAAGACGATCCCATTCCCCTGTTCGCGCCGCCAGGCCGATTCCAAGAGGGCAGCCTCGTCACGACAGGGATCGCACCAACTGGCCCAAAAATTCAGCACCACGCCCTTGCCCTGCAAGTCTGCAAGGCTGATAGTCTCGCCCTCAAAGGTCGTAAAGGTAAAGTCGGGTGCAAGCCCATCGGCTCGGTGATCGCTCACGTTCGTATCCCAAAGCCGGAAGGCCAGGATGCCCACAAAGAGGACCAAAATCGTCACAATCGCCAACTGCCAAAGCCGCATGGCACGCGTCGGCGGAGGCAGCGCCGCAGAGGGGGATTCTTGTACAGAGGTCAACTCAGCCATACTTCGCCAACTCCTCGTCCAACTTCTGTGTGTACTCGTCATCATCATCGGCTGTGGTGATGGTTCTGACCACGGGTGACTCTGCCGGCGCGGGTACAGGCCGTTTCATCATACGTTGGGTGGCGCGCCAGAAGAACAAACCGCCCACCACAACCGCCACCGCGGGCAGAATCCACGCCAACCAATTAAAGCCCTGGCGCGGGGGTTCCCCCATCACCTGGGGGCCATACTGTTCGACAAAATAGGCTTTGATCGTCTCCGTGTCCTCGCCTTCGGCCAATTTGAGGGCGATGACTTCCTTCATCTGATCGCAAGCCTTGAGTTCACAGGCATCCAGCCGCACACCACTACATAACGGGCACCAGAGTTCACGCGCCACGACGTTGACCTGATCGGGGGTCACTTCTTGGCTCGTTTCCACAGGGACAGCCGGAGCATCACCCTGGGCCAGGACAACGCCGCTGCTGATGACCCAAAGCAGCCCCAGGATCAGCGCGCCCACCCACCAGCGCCGCCACTTATTTCCTTCGGTTCGCTTCTGCACCATTTTGTTCACCTCACCAGGCACCTTCCCCAGCCCAGGCTCTCTACAACACAACATCCTTGCAGGGTAGAAGCCGACCGAATCGGGGAAACCATCCGCACGCCCCTTTTCCTATGTAGAATATGCAGAAAATTCGGAGCGCGAGTCTGTTTAGTATAGCACATTTACGTGCCGAATTTGTATGAAAACCCGCGAAACCGGGAGCGCCCCCAACACTTCAGAGATGCCGGGGGCGTGCAGCAGAGGCTTCACTCCGGCTGAATCCGCCCGCGCAGGTCGTCCGGGCTGACCTCTTTGCCTTCAGCAATCAGCACGCGCGCCTCATCCACCTTGCCCCAAACATTCCACAGCAGCACGCCGCGCACGCGCTTTTCATCAAGATAGTAGAGGACGCCGGTATCATATGGCTTTTGCCAGTCGGCCACGACATCGAGCTTGCTGCTGAGGTTGCCGACGGCTTCATAGCCCAACTCAAAGAGATCGGAATAGAACATGGGCGAATAGGTGTAATTTACCTCAGCGCCCGCCATGGCGCGGCCGGCGGCTTTCCCCATCGAATTGGCCGCGTCCTCATGCTCGACGCGGCGGCGCGTGCCAAGCACCTCATCCGTAAAGCTCGCCACATCCCCGGCGGCATAAATATCACGGTGGCTGGTTTGCAGCGAGCGATTCACGACAACGCCGTTTTCCACTTCCAAACCGGCGACCTGCGCCAGCTCAACATTGGGCGTAACCCCAACCCCGGCGACAACGCCGTTGGCAGCGATGCGCCTGCCGCTCGCGGTCACGACTGTAAGGTCTGTGCCTCGTCCCTCCACCTCGCGCACTTCCTGCCCTGCCAGCACCTCGACACCCTTGTCGCGGTAATAGCCGTTGAGAAATTCAACCACATCAGCAGGAAAGATATTCGAGGCAATGCCCGCCCGTGGAAAGAGGATCGTCACCTGCTTGCCGTTCATGGCTAACGCTGCCGCAATCTCCGAGCCGATAAAGCCGCCACCGATCACGGCGAACTTGTCATGCTTATCGGCCAATTCACGCAAGCGGTGATAGCTGTCAAGCGTGCGGTAATAGATAATGTTATCGCCACCAAAGGGCAGGCGGCGCGGCGTGGAGCCCGTTGCCAGCAGCAGTTTGTCATAGTTATAAATCGTGCCGAGGTCATCTGTGACAAAACGCTGGTCGGGCATCAGTTGCGTAACGGTGCGCCCACCGCGAAAATCAACATTCTCGTCCAGCGGGCGCATGATCTGGTCAACCGTGGTATCGCCCTTCCACAACGCCTTAGAGAGCGGGGGCCGATCATAGGGCGGCTCGGTATCGGCTGAAAGCAGCGCAATCGCGCCATCTTCATCGACTTCGCGGATCCCTTCAACGGCTGCGGCAGCGGCCATCCCACCGCCGATAATCACATAGGGATAGTGCGGCATTGGTTACTCCTCTCATCTATGTCAAAACTCCCCAGGGTCATGGCGATCCATAACCCTGTTATGTCCTATCAGTGAGTCTCATGTGGGGTTTCTCCAGCTTGCAGCCGCAGCGTAAGCTCCAGCAGGCGCGCCTTGAGTTGGCTGCGCTGCTGCTGCCAACCGTCCGCGCTGAGTTGGCCCAGCGCATAGCGGTCATCCAACTGGGCAATGCGCCGCGCCAGTTCATCCGCTTCGTGGCGTAGTTCATGCTCCTGTTCCGCCGTTTGCACGCGCCCGCTGCGCCATGCCCAAAGCACGACACCTCCCAGCATGAGCACGCTCAACCCGCCAACGCCCCACGCCATCCACGGCGCAAAGGTCGCCGTGGGTATGCTGGCTGTGCCTGTTTGGCCGCGCGGATCAAGGGCATCGGCCCCTAACAGACCACTGAGGGCGACTTGGATTTCTGTGGCGGGCAGTGTCGCTCCCCGGTAGATCTGATAGCTGCGCCCCTGGAATTCTTGAGAATCCGCGGCTTGCCAGGCGGGCGCGCCGGAGGGCGTGATCGTCGCCTGGAGTTGTGGCAATTCTGCCACCAACAGCGTGGTCTGAGCATTAGGATAGAGGAAGCGCTGCGAATAGGTCGTGCTAGTCCCCTCATAGGGCAGGAAATAGCGCACAATGAGCTGCTTAGTGCCTTCACCCGGAATCAGCGGAGCCGTATCATAGACAAGATCGCCCACCTGCTGAAAACGTTCACCCACGACCCCGTTCTCAAAGAAAATCTGTTCAGCATTGGGGGGAATATGGATAGCCACGGTTGCCGGCAGATCCAATCCTTCAACGCGAGAGCCGGTGTAGGTGCGGTCGCCGCTGACGCCAAAGAAGTAGAGCTGCACCACCGCAAGCGCCCCCGGCTCATTGTCGATGATCCAATCGGTGCGGTCGATGCGAATCTCGCCCGGTTCGTCCGTCGTTGCATAGACAGTGATGCCCGTCTCCCCCTCTGTGGCTTCGCTGGTCAGGTTGACGATGGGGCTGCCATAGCGCACATCCTCCACGACCGCAGAAGCCAGGTAGGAGATGGTCGGGTCAACGGCGAGGTTGGTGAATTCGAAGTTGCCCTCTGCATCAACCGTCGTGGTAAAAGTCTCTGCGAGCGTAAACTGGGCATAGGCTTCGAGCGTCACCGCCAACCCTTGCGGCAAGTCGATTCCCGCTGTCCCCTGAGTGACTCTGCCGCGGAGCACGCCTGGGCCGGGCTTGTAGCCGGATTCCCACGCGGGAATGTAGCTAAAGGTACGCAGATATTCAAGCACCTGCCGCTGCTCATCCACCGTCCACCCCTGCCCGATCTCACTATGCGCTGCTTGCCAGCCCGCCAGCCAATCCTCTTGGCTGCGCGTCATGGCATAGGTGAGATCGCTAAAGTCGGGCAGATCGACCGGCGCGTCCGGGCCATCGCCCGCGCCACTTTCTCCATGACAGCCCGCGCAGTTTTGGGCGTAGAGCGTTTGCCCCCCGGTGACAAAGGCGGGTTCCGTGTGCAAGCTCCACGCATACATGACCGTCTGCCAGATCTGCTCATCACTGAGTTGGTTTTGCCAGGGGGGCATCAAGCGCTCGATGCGTCCAAACTTGGTCGTATGGAACATCTCGGCAGGGCTAAGTCCCCAGATCGCATCTGGATCGGCAAAGAGCGTGGGCGAATAGGGGAGACTGGCAGAAGTGGGGCCATCCCCCAGCCCGTTCAGCCCATGACAAGGCGCGCAATTCTGTTCATAGCTGCCGCGTCCAA
The DNA here is from genome assembly GCA_020846635.1 of Caldilineaceae bacterium. Taxonomy (GTDB): domain Bacteria; phylum Chloroflexota; class Anaerolineae; order Caldilineales; family Caldilineaceae; genus QEUY01. The sequence continues at coordinate 63,494 of JADLDO010000023.1, read as the reverse complement.
AGGCTGCCGCAGGGGGTACTGTGGGCGGGGTCACTTGTTCCAGCGCAAAGGTAGGAGAAGGGGTTTGGGCCTGAAGGGGCGCACCTGCCAACGCCAACCAGAGCAGCCCCGCTAAAGTGGGTAACAGCGCAAAAAGAAGGGCAGGACGCCACCGTCCTACCCCTCGCTTCTTCGTCTCAGTCTCAGATGGAATCACAATGCAACGTCCGTCAGCAGGTCAGTAATTACAATTCAAAATCGGACTGGGGGCCGCAGTTCCCCAGAGAGCTAGCGCACTGCCTCGACAAAGATCTCTTCCGGCTCTTCTTCATAGCGGCTGGGGCACTTCAAGAGCAATGTATTGGCCTTGAAGGAGCCATCCGCCAGCAGTTCGCCTTCGACAATGGCTTCTGCCGCACGCTGAAAATTATCAGGGCGCGGGCCATAAAAGACGATGGGCAGTTGCTTGCCGTCTTCGCCGGTAATGCTAAATTGCAGGGTCATCTCTCTGGGCTGCCACACTTCGCTACCTTCCACCACGGCCCCGCTGACGCGTACGCGCTCGCCCACCATTTCGGTGCCTTTGGCGTTTAGCTCGCCGACCGTAAGATAATAAGCACCCGTGGTCATAGTCGCCTGGACAATTAAGACAATGACAAGGCCAATGACCAAGAGGCCGCCAATGATAAACTTGAGATTCTTGTTGGCTGCCTTCCGCTGTGCCAGCTCCGCAGGAATCACCTGCGCCTGGTTAACCATTTGTGTCATAGGAGTAACATTCTCCACCTAATTCTTAATACTCTATAAAATGTTGCCACCCAGCAAATAAGATCTCTAGGATGGCATCCAGCAAGGATAGTCTACCGCACCCGGCGGGTGGCGTCAATGGGAATACCTTCAGAACAGATTAGAATATGTGACGAATCGGGTTGAGCCTGTGCCAATCAGCCCCGCCCGCGCAGCCGTGGGTCAAGCACATCGCGCAACCAGTCGCCGAGCAGATTCATGGCAAGCCCTGTACAGGCAATCGCCAGGCCCGGATAGACCGACATCCAGGGATAGATCGTCAGATAGCGGCGTCCGGCATCGAGCATGTTGCCCCAACTGGGCACGCTGGGCGGCACACTCAAACCCAAGAAGCCCAAACCTGCCTCATAGAAGATCATCGCAGACATCTCAAAGGTAATGATCGTGATAAAGGGGCCGATCAGGTTGGGCAAAATATGGCGTAGCAGGACGCGCCCGCTGCCTGCGCCCACTCCCTGGGCTGCTTCGACAAAGAGCGCGCTGCGTAAGCGCAATGTCTCGCCGCGCGCCAGGCGCACAAAAATGGGAATATCGGTCAGCCCAAAGATCAAGATGACATTGAGCAGGCTGCGCCCCAGGACAGCCGCGATAAAGACCACAAAGACTAAATAGGGCAGCGACAAGATCAAATTGGCAACGCCCATGATCAACGCGTCGGTGTTGCCACCGCGATAGCCCGCGATGAGCCCGATCACGAGCCCCAATGTGCCCGCCAGCAGTGCGCCCAGAAAGCCGACCGTCATCGAAACGCGGCTGCCATAGATCACCCGGCTTAGAATATCGCGCCCCAAATTATCGGTTCCCAACGGATGCTCCCAGCTCCCCTCTGCGTGCCATGCCGGCGGCAGTTTGGCGGCACGCAAATTCTGCGCCAATGGATCATGGGGAGCCAGCAGCGGCGCAAAGATCGCCGTAATCACCAACAGCGCAAAGATCAGCAGCCCCAGCAATCCAGCGCGGTCGCTGTGCAACAGCCTTTGCACCAGGCTTGGGCGTGGGCGCATGGGGAGCATCTCGCTCTCGATGCGACGGGCCGGCTGCGTAGTCAACAACGAAGAACCCTGCACGATGCTATTTCCATTCTGCTATTTCCATTCACGGGTCTTGTTCTTTGGCTCCATCTCGCTCCTATCTCCCATAGCGAATCCGGGGATCGGCAAATGCGTAGGCAATATCCGTCAGTAGATTGAGCAGAATCACGACCAGGCTGCTAAAAAAGGCCAATGCCTGCACAAGGGCGAAATCGCGATTCCCCACCGCCTCGGCCAGTAGATTTCCCAATCCCGGCCAGGAGAAAATCGTCTCAATATAGATCGAGCCACTCAGCAGATAGCCAAATTGGACACCCAAGATGCTGATCAGGGGAATAGCAACATTGCGCAGAATGTGCCGTCGATAGAGCAGTCCATCGGACAAGCCTTTGGAGCGCGCCGTACGCACATAATCCTCCGAGCGCACCTCCAGCACTGCCGAACGGGTAAAGCGCACCAACTGGCCCATTGTGAAAACGCTAAGGGCAAAGGCGGGCAGGATAATGGTGTTGGTGGGCAAGCGCAGCCCGCAGCAGACTTCCCATGTTTCACGCCCAAAGGAGGGCAGGATACGCAGATTGACCGCAAAGACAATGATCAGCATGAGCGCCAGCCAAAAGCTAGGGATGGTCTGGCCCAACAGGCCAATGGTGCGGCCCAGCCAATCCCAAACCGTACCCGGACGCACACCCGCAATCAATCCCACCGGCACACCGAGCAAAATGGAAAAGAGCAGCGCCGTCGTCGCCAACTCGACAGTCGCCGGCAGCCGCTCCAGGATCAACGTAGTCGCAGGGCGACTATAGCGCAAAGATCGCCCGAAGTCTCCCACAAGCGCCCCGCCGATAAAGTCCGCAAGTTGCAGAGCCACAGGCCGGTCAAAGCCTAAGGCGACGCGCGCCGCCTCCCGTTGTTCCGGGGTGGCATCGCGCGCCACCATGAGCGAAGCCGGGTCGCCGGTCAATCGCACCATGAAAAAGACCAAGACCAGCACTCCAGCCAACAACAGAATGGATTGGATGACACGTCCGAATAGATAGCGGCTCATGAAATCAGGCAAAAAAATACTGCAAACAGAATATCGCGAAACAGAGCATCGTGGCATGAACCCTCCCGGAAGCTTGAAGCTTCCGGGAGGGTAGTAGCAGCGATAGGTTGTATTCGTTTACAGTGTACTTACTGGGCGTCATTGATATCAATATCATAGAGATAATATTGCTCGGCGGCGCGTGGCTTGTAATTCTCGACACGCGTACGCATCGCCTCAAAGGTCACCGGCTCATAGAGATAGATAAAGGGCGGGTTTTCGCGCATATAGCTCTGAAGCTCGCCATAGAGCGTAGCGCGCTCATCATCATCGACCGTCACCGAAATCTGATCGATCAGGTCGATGATCGTCGGGTCTGACCAGGATGAAAAGCTCGAATTGTCACCCGTAAGCGCACCCACCAAGCGGGGCAGTGCCTCGCCGATAGTCGCAGACCAGCTATCGCCAAAGAGCGGCGGCAACTGCTTGGCAGCCTCCAGATCCCAGAACGCACCCGACTCCATCGTTTCCAAGTTGGTTTCGATGCCCACTTCCGCCAGATAGCCCTGAACCGCTTCGCAGACCTGCTCAAAATTGGTATACGCACCAGCAGGGCAGGCCATATCCATTGTAAAGCCATCGGGATAGCCCGCCTCTGCCAAGAGCGAGCGCGCCTTATCAGGGTCATAGCCATAGGGTTGGAGCGACTCATCATAGCCCCAATTGTCCGGCGTGAGCAGCCCCACCGCAGGTCGCCCATTGCCGTTAAAGATGGCGTCGATGATCGCCTGCACATCCACCGCATAGTTCATGGCAAGACGTACTTTGGCGTCCATCGTGGGCTGATCCAGGCCAGTGGTCATGTTGTTGAAGGCAATGTAATAGACCCGATCGACTGGGTAGGAGAGGACTTCAATGCCCTCCATACCGCGCAGGCTGTCCGCTTCCTCGGCGCTCAACCGCGTGACTAGGTCTACCTCGCCAGTCTGGATTGCCGCGACACGCGTCGAAGATTCGGGGATGGGACGGAAAATGAGCCGGTCGATCAGTGGATAGCCTTCCCGCCAGTAATTCTCATTTTTCTCCATCACAATGCGGTCGCCCTCGACCAGTTCCACCAGCTTAAAAGGGCCTGTGCCCACAGGCGCGGTCAAGAAGCCTTCTTCGCCAACCTCACCTATGTATCCCGGTGGGACCATTGCCCAGCTTTGGGCGACAATGCGCAGGAAAAGCGGCTGCGGCCCGTCGGTAGTGATCTCCACGGTCATGTCGTCTACCGCCACCACAGAGGTAGCGTTTTCCCAATCTGTGGCATATTGATTCTCTGGATTCTTGCCGCGTTCCCAGGAAAAGACCACCGCATCAGCATTAAAGGGTTCGCCGTTATGAAAGGTAACGCCTTCGCGCAGGGTAAACGTGTAGGTCGCGCCATCATCAGAAACAGTCCAGTCGGTCGCCAAAGCAGGTTCGACTGCGCCTTCATCGTTGATGAAAAGCAGCGAGTCATAGAGCTGCCAAGCCGCGTTAGAAGCGTTGCGCTCAGCCGCTTTGGGCATGTCCAACGAGTTGGGAATGGTGGTCAAAGCCACGGTCAGCACCTTCTCACCTGTTGTGTTCTCGCCACCAGTGGCCGCGGGAGCAGTGGCGGGCGTCGAGCCGGCGGAGGTTGCCGGAGCCGCCGGTTGAGCAGGGCGAGCACACGCAGCCAAGAGCAGGACGAGCAGCAACAGAACTGCCCGCGCGATCAATCGGCTGCGGGTCAAGGGGTAAGACATAGTTTCTCCTTCGCAAGCTGAGTCATCATTACATTCAATTTCAATTCGTTATTCAATCGGGAATTAGGCTAGAGCCAATCCATTCAAACACAAAATCAGGCGGGGCGTTGTGAGTCTAACTACACAGTAAACACGCTGCACGTTAACGTGCCATCAGCAGGGTGTAAACATGGTGCAGTAGAATTATCACTTTACTTGGCTCAGCCTAGCAGTAAAAGTCAACGCCGCCGGAATATCTCATGCTCTAAATCGGAATAATCACCCACTCGAAAAACCACCCGGCGCTTCCACCAGCCGAATATCCAGCCCGAAGCATTTGGCCGGGTCGAGTGTGATCTCATCGGGCATATCCAGACCGAGCAGATCCAATTGGGCCAACGCCTCTCTGGCATCGGCCAATGAAACCACCTCCCAAACCATGTGGTGGATGCCACCTTGCGCGGCCGTGATCAACCGCAGCGCCGGGCCATCACCCGCTTGCCAACAAAGCCCGGTCTCCTCAATGGCCGGGTGCAGCAACTTGCGCCAAAGCGCGCTGCTCTGCGTTAGCTGCGTTGTGCCCACTGCAATCTCTTTCACCCGGATCAGCCCCAGGACGCCGCCAGTGCGCATCGCGAGCTGGGCGCTGCTGATGCGCCGTTCGGCATCAATGTCACGCCACGCAGGGTTATATTTCACCAGAAAGATGACGCCTTGCGGGTAGACCTGATTGAAGATCCACTCAACGGCTTTGGCATTGCCGCCGGAGCGCGCCGAACTCTGCATCCAAAGCTTGTCGGGGATTAGCTTCTTTAACCCAAAAATGAACTTCTGCCGGCCATTGCTTCCCCAAAACGACTCCAAGAAATAATTCATCCAGAGAAGTTTTGGCGGCTTGTCCCGTTCCTGCTGATAGTAGGGTGCGGGCAAATAGGGCAGACCGCGCTGCACCAACCCCGTCGCAGCCTCCTCCCATGCCTCCCAGACGACGCCGTAAAGCTCGGCCTGCTCGACAATGCGATCGGAAGGCACATAGAGAATTTCAAAATCGACATTACCCGCAAAGATGCCACCGCTGCGCATCGCCGGATGTTCAGTCGGGGGCCAGGGCGTGGGCAGCCGCAAGGTATCCGCGAAGAGCGAGTAGAACTCATCATAACGGCTGTCATCCACACGGATGATGATATGATCGATGCGCCGCACAACGGGCGTTACAGGAGTACTCCGGCTCTCACTGACCAGGGAGGTAGCAGGGCTGATGGCGGATGAGCGTTCAGAGGTCATACCCATAGGCTCTTTTCATCATAGAAATTCCACCACAGAAATTTCACTACGAAAATTTCGCGACGGAAATTTCATCACGGAAAGATGGATGGCTCTGCACGCTATTATATACGCAGCGATGCGCTTTGGGTAGCCTGGTGTAGATCAGCCCTGGGCGCGTACGCATGAGCCGCGCACAACCAGACGCGTGGGCAGTTGATAGAGGTCATTTTCCACGGCTCTGCCTTCGACCATCTGGATCAACAGCTCGGCGGCGCGGCTTCCCATCGCCACAATGGACTGATCGACGGTGGTGAGGGGTGGGGAGGTGTAGGCGCTTTCGGGTGTGTTGTCAAAGCCGATAAGCGATAAATCTTGGGGAACCGCGATCTGCAACTCGTCGGCAACCTCCAACACGGCAAAGGCCGATTGGTCATTGGCTGCCATAATCGCCGAAGGACGCTCAGGCAGAGTCAGTAGCCGGCGCGCACCGATCAGGGCAACATCGCGTGAATAGTCCCCTTCAAAATAGAGTTCCGGCAGGATCGGCAGCCCTGCCTGTTTGTGCGCGTCTGCATAGCCCTGCTGTCGCTGGCGCGCGCTCAGGAGCGAGGGCCTGCCGCCAATAAAGCCAATGCACCGGTGTCCCAGGTCAATCAGATAGCGAACGGCCTCCAGAGTGCCCTCATGGTTGGTCGATAGCACCGATGGAAAGTTGCCCCCATCGACAGGATCAATGGTCACCAACGGGGAGTTGGTCGGCAAGTCCACTGTGGTAGGCGTCACGGCGATGATGCCATCGACAATGCTGCCGTTCAACTGCGCCACCACTTTGTGCTCCCAGGTGGGGTCATCCCTGTGATTGGCGCGATTGCTGCTAAAGATCATCAGGTCATAGGTGTGCGCCTTAACCGCTTGATCGATGCCACGCACGACCTCAAGGCAGAAGGAGAGGCTCAGGTCAAAGATAATGACGCCGATAACATTGGTGCGCTGGCTGCGCATGCTCTTGGCAGCCAGGCTCGACGAATAACCGAGGTCATCGATAATGCGCTGCACGCGCTGGACGGTATCAGCAGCGACATCGTCCCTGCCGTTTAGCACACGCGAAACGGTAGAGACAGAGACACCCGCCGCACGCGCAACATCTTGAATGCGGATCGGTACACTATTGCTTTTCACAGGAACTCTTTGTCGTGGTTTGGGAAGCGTTTGTAATTGCCGGTAACGTTACCGATAACGATATTAGATCAACGAGGAGTTGTCAATCAGAAACTTTGAGCTAGAGCGCAACTTTCTGCCCCTCTCCCCTCTCTACTGCCGCCCTATAGACCCGTGCTGCGGTCACTGCATCCTGCATCGCCAGCCCCACAGACTTGAAGAGTGTGATCTGCTCCGGCGACGTGCGTCCGGCAATTTCACCGGCAAGCAGTTGGCCCAGGCTGCCCACCACATGATCGGGGCCAATCGCACCTTCCGTCTGGGCGAGCAGAATGTCACCGGCTTCAGCTTGCGCCGCGGGCAGATGATCCACAATGACGTGGGCGCGCTGCACTGCCACGCCGTCTAGCTCGCGCATGGCGCGCGTATATGCACCAATGGCGTTAATGTGGACGCCGGGACGCAGCCATGCACCAGGAAAGAGGGGCGTGCTGCTGTTGGTGGCGGTGCAGATCACATCCGCTGTTTCCACCGCAGCACGCACATCGCGCATAGGTGTCACCGTGATCCCCAACTGTCTGCTCAGGTGGGCGCAAAAGTCATGATCGCGACTTCCTGTGCGCGTGACTACATAGGCTTGACGGATGGGACGCACAGCACAGATCGCGGCCACCTGTGGCCCTGCCTGCGCGCCCGCGCCAAAGATCGTGACAGTGGCGGCATCGGGGCGTGCCAACAGGCGCGTGGCAACACCAGCCGCCGCGCCGGTACGCATGGCTGTCAGATGTTCAGCATCCATCAACGCCACGGCAGCACCTGTACGCGCATCGTGGAGCAGAAGCAAGCCCTGGATAGTGGGCATCCCGTAGCGCGTGGGGTTGTCGCCATAGACTGTTACGACTTTAATGGTCAGCACGCCATCCGCGGCTGTCACCCCATCCACGTTCGCCACAAACGCGGGCATGGAAAGATGCAGCCCCTTGTGCGGGGCAATAGGCGTGGCGATGCGCTGCGGCATCACCACCTCTCCCGCGGCCAAACGCCGGAAGGCTTCTTCGACCGCGGCGATGGCCGCGGGCATGGTCAAGAGTTCTTCGATGTCGGAACGCGCAAGGATTAGCAACTTATACTTTGCCCACTAGCCATACCGGTTGACTAAGAAAGTCAGGATTGCATGAATCTGGCGAAGCGTCTGTGCATCGGGCGTATTCCCAAGCGCGTTGATCCAGGTCATCAATTCGTGCATCATGGCAAAGGGGTGGGTGGCGACAAAGAACCGGTGGGCAATCAACTCAGCATTTGTCGTGAGTCGCCCAACGGCATCATTCTTAAGTTGCGCCTTCAAAGTATCCGCCAGATCGCATGCCGCAAAGAAGCTATCCTTCGTTCCCACTTGCAGCAATTGGTTGACAGCCGCCTGATGGGCAATTGCATCAGCCTTCAGCGCCTTAAAGGACGCATCGACAATCTGGTTGGCAACAGCAACATTGAGCCGAACCTGTAGATTCTGCATACTGCTTAATGCGGCTTGCATAGTGCTGCTGCGGTTGATGGCCTCTTGCACATCTCTGGCGCGAGTCCTTTTCAAGTTAGATGGATTCTGCCAGTCGCCATTGCTTTGATCATTGATGAGCCCGCGATTAAAGAGTTCGGGAGCCAGTGCATTCATGATCTTGTCATGGCTAAAGTGAGTGGAATCCGAGACAGATACGTGCGAACTGTCCATGTTATGTTGCTGTGCCCAACCCGCCAGCGCGACATCCCCTCCTGCCAGGGCGTCTTTGGACTTCGTGAGGGAATTGATGCTGTCTTGCAGCTTTGTCACATTATCGGATTGTGCATTATTCCGGTAAATGCTCGTTAATGTGTTCTGTTCTTCCGGGTTACTCAGGTTCATATCCACATCCAGGTCACCACCATGACCTGCTGTGGAGCTAGCGCTGGTAAAAACAATCGGCAGGTTCGGGTTGTGCTTGCGAATCCCCTTGAGTTTATTTTTGGTTGAGAGGCTGCCAACCGCCATTTTTGCGCCAAAGGCCATAGGCGCAGCCACTTCGGACTTTGCAGCCTTATAGGTAGAGGTCATGGCGCGATCCAAAACAAGACCTTTGGGGCTGCCGGCGGGGTTATTGCGGTTTTGCTTGCTCACCCGTTTTGCCAGCGTAGCAGCAATCGGGCCGCCCAAAGAGTAACCGTGGATCAGAATCTCATTCGCAGGTGTGGCGGGCAATCCATCGTTGCCACTGACCAACGCTTGATAGATTGACATCGCATCGCTGTATAGACCCTTTTCGGTGGGGGTTCCGCGGTCATTGTTGGGCGCGCCTTCCTTGCTGCTGTCGCCAAAGCCGCGATAGTTGACAGCGACAACACGGCAGCCCATGCGTACATAACGTTCGGCTAAGGGGCGCATGTAGTTTTCCGACGAGCCGCCGCTCCCCGAAAGGGCGAGGACTGTCGTGCCGTTATAGGCCACCTTCTTCGGCTCATAGAGAAAGCCTTTCAGCAGATAGACCTTGTCCTGGCGCAAGAAACGTTTCTTCACATTACGAATGGTGACAGGGGTCAGTTTGACCTCATCCAGGAAGTTCGCGCTGAGATCACCCGGCTGCTCACGCCGGTCAGATGGGGTGCCAAAAACGGCATCACGAGCATCACCAGCACCAGGGATGTGTGAATAGCCTTTGGCGCGCTGAACCAAACCTGCGGCTGTCTTTCGTTGTACCTGGCCCCCTGCGCCCCCTGTTTGCTGCACCACATGGGTCAACTCGTGCGCTAATAGCTGCGTTCCGCTGCCGCTGTGGGGGCGATAGGCATTGCGCTGGAAAAAGATATCTTGCCCAGTGGTAAAGGCGCGCGCATCGAGTATGCGATTCAGTTGGTCGGACTCTCCATTGGTATGCACACGCACCTTTGAGAAATCTACACCAAAGTTCTGTTCCATGTGACTACGCACAGTGGGGTCGAGTGGTTGTCCGCGGCCCTGTGCGCGCTGAATGGCGTTTGCGGTCTGTCTGTCCACCGGCCCCCCCTCTGGCCCGCCTGCATGATTGTCTCCATGATTGTGAGGTGCAGCCCGTTGCACAGAGGGCGCGGCAGCAGAGGGCGCAATTTGTGTGGCTATTTGCTGCGCCTGGCGCTCTTGGGGGTCATTTTCAGGGCCAACGGCAAGTTGTGAATCCTTTTTCTGCGCCAAAAGGCGTTGCACAGCCTGGTTGCCGATGGTTCCTTGCAGAGTTTGCACATCATCCGCAGTCAGTTGGCTGTTATGCGCCCGTTGGATTACATGGTGAGAGAGCCCTGGGGAGGGCGCGGTTTGACTCACTCCTCCTTTGGCAATTTGACGGTGATGGCGGCGGTGCGCGTCTAAACTCCACACAGTGGGACCTCCTGGGGGTTGTTAGGTTACAGACTCCTGCGCTTGAATATATACTTCAATATATATGCTTTACGCTTATGATCCAAGTACCCGGCTAGAGAAAACCGGCGCTTCTGCATCCAACCTGCCGCTTGGGGTGGCTCATGCAGTCCAGCCCACATCAATTGCCCAATCCACGCCTGTAATGGGCGCGGCGGCATCTGAGCAAAGATAGGCGACCAAACTGCCTACTTCATCCGGTTCGATCAGCCGCTTAATGGCTGCCTGCGCCAGAAACACCCTGTCCACCACCTCATCGGGAGCAAGATTGCGGGTGCGGGCCTGGTCGGCAATCTGCCCTTCGACCAGCGGTGTCCGTACATAGGAGGGCAGCAGCGCGTTGACTGTGATGCCCCATTCGCCTCCTTCGCGCGCCGCGGTGCGCGTCAGCCCCAACAGCCCATGCTTGGCAGTGATATAGCCGACCTTAAAGGGCGAGGCGCGCACGCTGTGGATTGAGCCGAGGTTGACGATACGCCCCCAGCCCTGCGCTTTCATATAGGGCCAGACCGCTTTGGTGAGCAGGAACGGCGCGGTGAGCATAACCGCCAGCATCGTCTCCCACACTTCGTCGGGGAATTCCTCAATCGGTGCGATATGCTGGAAACCGGCGTTGTTGACCAAAATATCCACGCGGCCATAGTGCGCGACAGTCTGCGCCACCAGGTTACGGCAGGAGCCCGCTTGCGCCAATTCAACCGCGAGCGCCAGCCCATCGACCTCGGTGGCGACAGCTTGAGCGGCATCGAACTGGCGATCCGCCACCACCACCTGATGGCCTGCGCGCTGCAAGGCTTTGGCAATGGCGCGGCCAATTCCACCCGCCCCGCCCGTAACAATGGCGACACGCGCAGAACTCGCATGGGGAATCGAAGCAGCGTTCAAATCAGAGAGTAGATCAGACATAGGGGAGCATCCTCAAACCGGAGTACAGGCAAGGGAAAGAACCATCGCCACATGGCAACGGCACTTTGCATTGTACCCACGGAGAGGGAGCGCGGCAAGGCTGGAAATGAGACAACAGCCCCTACAAACTTGCTACTCTACCTGCAAGCTGGGCATGTAAAGTTGGTGGTTATTGGCATAAAACCTGAAATAGAGGTCGCTGTTCATCTTGGAAGGCACCTCAATGTGATAGGCAGATGGGGAAACGATATAGCCTTCGGCCTGCGCGCTGACCTCGTACTCGCCTGGGGGCAGGTTTGAGCAAACACTGGCGGGGGTACTGTCCTTCACAAAACGGCAGGTGTATGGGCCGACCTGAATCGTCACCTCATCGTTCAAAAGCAGCAGCAGCGGCGAAACGCTTACCTGCACAGTTCCGGTTTGGGGCGCACTGCTTTCGGCCCATGCGACGCGCGTATAGAGTAACCCCATCAACAGCAAAACCAGCAAAAGAGAACCAGGGAGACGGCGTGACATGACGATAATCCTTATCTGCATGAGCCTATCTGCGATAGCCTGCGTGCCTTTTCATATCAATATCTGCATTGCTAATCGTGGTATGGCTTGCCCAATGCCTCTTTATTGACAAGGGCTGGAGCCTGTCACACAGCTTTAGTATGAGCAGTACACAGGCGCAGGAAAACCGTCATTTGCCGTAGCGTCGATTGCCGATCTGCTTGTTTCGTCACCTCGCCTCTGTTATACTCAGCACGTTCATTTGATCCAGCATCACTGGCCCAAGAGGGGTTGGCAGCCCGGCTTGGCTAGCCTGATTCGCCTGGATCATTCGCCTTTGTCCTTATTCGACTTTCACCACAAACGCAAAGCGATCCCTATGTTTACAAGATTGATTCGCCTGAGCTGTTGGCTCTGTGTGAGCGTATTCCTTGTGAGTTGTACAGCGCAAGGAGCCGTCTTGCCCCCCATGCCCATGACGCCGGTCGCCTCAGTGCCGCACCCGGTGCCACCCGCCACCCACTTCTCGACCCCATCCCCCCGCCCCACCGCAGGTCGCGCACCGACTGCAACGCCCGCGCCGACGGCAACATTTGCCCCGGTCGCGCTCAACGGCCCCTTAACCGTGGCACTCGACCCTGGGCTGCCCGAAGAGTGGGTTGGCCCGCTGATGGCTGCGCTTAACCAGATCGACCAGGTAGAAGCCACCAATGGCATCTATCCGGTGCAGCTTCTAGACCAGGTTGACAATGCGAAGGTTGTGATTGAGGCGGGCAGTTGGGGAGGGGCAGAGGTGGCGCTGGCCCAGCGCTTCTTTGCCGTTGTCGCGCCCTTTGCCACCCTCACCGATGACATTTCACTCGAAGAATTGCAATTGCGCTGGCAAGGGTTGAGCGATGGCCCCCTCCTGGCAAGCAGCGCCACGCTGCAACTGCTCGAACCGGTGCTTGGCTCCGGCAGCGCGGTGACAGCGGAGCCGGGCGACCTGCTCACGGCCCTGGAGGAGAGGCCCGACGCGCTCGGTATTATCCCCTTTGATGAGATCGACCCGCGCTTCAAGGTGCTGACCGTGGATGGCGTCAACGTTCTCAGCAATCATTTTGACCCTGCTACCTACCCGCTGATCTCCATGCTGCAAATACGCGGCAAGGAAATGGCGCTGCTCGTCCCCCTGCTCTCGCGTGCGGTCACGCCTGCAACCAACCGCGATCCCTCCAAAGTGACCACGCTGATCATGACGGGTGTCACTGCCATCTCGCGCGGGACCGCAGATGCCATCGAACGCAACTACCTCACCTATCCCGCCGCGGTCATCTCCGACACGCTGGCGGCAGCAGACATCACCCATGTCAGCAACGAAATTCCATTCCTGGACGATTGCGTGGTCAACAATACCGCCAACAACCTGACCTTGTGCAGCCATACCTCCTATTGGGAAATCCTGGAAGCCATCGGCACCGACATCGTGGGGTTGAGCGGCAACCATGTCAACGATTTTGGCCGCGATGGCGCGACCGAATCCTTGACCTTCTATCGGGAGAACAACATTCCCATTTATGGCAGCGGCTTTGATGTGGAAGAAGCGTGTGCACCGCTGCTTTGGGAAGACCACGGCAACACCTTTGCCTTTGTGGCGGCCCTCGCCTTTGGCCCAGAGACCGCCTGGGCTACCGATGATCTGCCGGGTGCTTGCCATTTTTATGATCACAAAGAGGAGATCCTGGCGCGGGTGGAGGAGCTTGCCCAGGAAGTGGATATTGTAGCGGTCGAACTGCAATACCTAGAGATCTATGAGCCATCCCCCACTTTCCAACAGGTACAGGAGTTTCGCGAGCTGCGTGATGCCGGTGCGGACATTGTGACGGGGGTGCAAAGCCATGTGCCCCAGGCGTGGGAGACCTATGGAGCCAACGACCCCGGCGGCCCCGGCACGATCAGCTATGGGCTGGGCAATCTCTTCTTCGACCAGATGTGGAGTTGGGAGACGCGCACCGAACAGATGGCACGCCATACCATCTACAACGGGCAGGTGATTAACACGGAGATTCTCACGGCTGTCCTTGAGGACTATGCCCAGCCCCGCTGGGCCACAGAGGACGAACGTGCGGAGATTCTCACGCGCGTCTTTAACGCTGCGCCTGCGCGGCCCTGATCGGCAATCAGAAAACCCTCCCGGAAGCTTCTGAGCTTCCGGGAGGGTTTAGGTCAAAGGGTGTTCGTACCCCTACGGATCGGATGGCTTATTCGTCGCGGGGGCGTCCGGGGTCGGGAGTGTTATTGCCACCCCCGCTGATCCGTTCCCACCAGACGCGCACTTGGGCATTGCCGGTGTCCTCGAAGTATTCCACGCGGATCTGATGGTTGCCCGCGCCCAGGCTGCGGAAGGTGTTGGTGACGTTCGAGTGAAAGCCGGCTTCCCAGCGATCCAGGATCAGAATCCCGTCGATGTAGACGCGAATCCCGTCATCCACGTTACTGATAAAGCGGTAATCGCCTCCCTCAAAGCCAAAGGTCCCCACCCAACGTGCCGACCAATTATCGACCGGCACACCGGTAGCGGGTGCGCCCTGACCCCAACTGTAATCGAGCGGGGCGCTGCCACCGCGCGGCTCGCCGCGGCTCAACACCGCATTGCCCGCCAAATCCCGGTTTGTAAAATACGAAGCCTGCCACACCTCGCTTGAACTCACCAGGTTAATCGAAAGCTGGATGCGCGCAAACGCGCTCCCTTCAAAGTAGTCAACTCGGAAGCGTTTTGAGCCGGACAAGACTTGGCGCACGGTGCGGGTGCGGCTCGGATTCAGATTCCAGTCATCGATCACCAACTGGTTATCAATGTAAAGGCGCGCCCCATCATCGAAGGTCATCGCAATCTCATAGGTTCCGTAGGCAAAGTCCAAAGTCCGCTCGAAACGGGCCGAGAAACGGTCGATGGGGATGCCAGGCCCAGGCGAGCCTTCACCCCAATTGAAATCAATGTTGGGCGAATCTACCGTCAAGACAGGCGAGCCTTGCAAGAACATGTTGTCATAGAAGGAAGATCGCCAGAACGCAAAGGTTGGAGCGGGAACCGGGGTAGGCGGCGGCGCGGTTTGCACCACAGGCACAGTGGAAACCGGGCCGGCGAGCGCCAACAGATCGCCAAGAACCCAACCGCTGACCGGAGGTGGGCAGCTTAATTGCCACCAGGTGGACGCTTGATTACGGCCCGTAATCGTACAGCTTTGCCCCGCAACCAGGTTGCCCACCCGCGCATAGTCAGTGCCGGGGCCGCTTCGTACATTCACATTCGCTGCCGTCACCACTGCCACCGGCACTGCGGGTGTCGGCGCGGTGGTAGGCGCAGCCGTGGGTGCAGTGGTTGGTGTAGTGGTTAGTGTAGTGGTTGGTGTAGGTGTGGCGGCAGATGTTGGCGCTGGCGTTGCAGCGGGCGTGGGCTGGGCCACTTCTGCTGTTTGGATGCTGGAGACCACAATCACCTCCAGGTCATCCGCACTCGTAGCCGCAAAGCGATCACCCCAAACCTTGATCTCTAGGTCGGCGTTCTGGTCGCGAAACGCCACAATCTGCGACTCGATGTCGGGCGTTTGCCCCACCAAGCCATATTGCACGCCATTTGCGGTGGTGAGAATGGTGTCATAGCTGCGATTAAAGGCGCGCATCAACGTCCCTGGCAGCGCAAAGACCGGCCCCACAGCTTGGGCTGCCACCGGCTGTACGGGGATCAAGATCAAGGCGACGATTGCGACCAACAGCGCAGCAAAACGCAATCCGCCGCGGGCTTGGAGCAGGATAAATTCTCGACGAGGGATACAGTTCATCATGTGAATCGCTGGTTACCTCCAAATTCTAATCATTGTCATTTTAGTGATTGTTAACTGATACAAAACGGATGGCAGTGGACGTACCTCCCAGACGTCATCTACCGATAGTTATGTATACCCCGTACTATTATGACTGATTTTATCGATTAAAGTTCCGCCAATAAAGCCACAAGCAGCGCAGCGCGGCCTGCAATCTGGTCAACTTCGATATGCTCATGGTCGGCGTGCGCTCCATGTCCGGGGACGCCCAATCCATCGAGTGTGGGAATCCCCAACGCGCCGGTCAGATTGCCGTCGCTGCCACCCCCTGTGCCGCCCTCGGCCAATTCCAGCCCCAACGTGCGCCCGATTATCTGGGTCTTGGCAAAGAGTTCTGCGGTAACGCTGCGCTCCAAAGGAGGGCGATTCCACCCACCTGTCACCTGCAAAGTTGCGCCTGCTGTCACCGGCGTCAGTCCCGTAATGGCGTGCAAGAGACGGTCGGCCTCGCTCTGCGTCCAGGCGCGCACATCGATCTCGGCTGTGGCGTGCGCGGCAACGACATTGGAAACCGTCCCCCCCTGCACGACACCCACGTTGACCGTCGTTCCCTGGCTCATATCCGTAAGACTATGCAACTTCAAAATCTGGTGGGCTAGCTCCTGGATCGCGCTGATGCCACGCTCCGGTTCTACGCCAGCGTGGGCAGCGCGGCCTGTCACCTCCAAATTGAAGCGACCGACCCCCTTCCGGCTCGTCTTAATCACCCCGCCAGGCAGGGGGGACTCCATCACCAGGACATAGGCCGATTGCAGTGCTTCTTCTTCAATCAACGTGCGCGAGGTGAGGCTGCCCACTTCCTCATCCGAGGTGATCAAAATGGTCACAGGGCGCGGCAGATCAAGCGCCAGATCACGCGTCGCCCGCGCCGCATACTCGGCCAACATGAGGCTGCTTTGCATGTCAAAGATCCCCGGCCCATAGGCTTTGCCTTCCTCGATACGGTAGGGGTGGGTCGCCAGACTCCCCACAGCCCAAACCGTGTCATAATGACAGAGGATCAGCGCGGGCTTGGCCCCTGTATCGGGGCCGAAACGGGCGCGCACATGGTCGCCCCGCTCGGCATTGGGCAGGATTTCTACCGTCGCCCCCGCCTCGCGCAAACGCTGGGCCAAGAACGCGGCAAATGCATCCAGGCGCGCTTTGTCGCCGCTGGGTGTCTCCTGTGTCACCAACTGCTCAATGACGCGCAACATTTCCGCTTGGTGTGTCTCGAAGTAGTTTAGCAAAGCTCGCGAATCCATAAGGTTCCTGTCTTATTTATTTTGTTGTGTCTATTTACCCTCAACTCTACACCACCCCCCTCGCCAGAGCGGTGAGCTAGGCTACTGGAGAGCAAGCGCAGCCTGCACAGCGGCATAGGCATCCACAACGCCATAACCAGCCACATTGTTGGGAATGATGGTCAGGTCGGTTTGGGCCAGGCAGCTACGATCCATCTGCACGCCCAGCCACTCGGCCAAAGGTCTGCCCGCACCCTCGATCTGATTGGGAACCGGGTTATCCACCAGCGGTGAAGCATTCTCCAAGTTCCCGTGGAAGGGGCGCGCGGTCTCTTGCAAGATCGTCCTTGTGCGCTCAATATCCCCGCGCAGCGCCGGATTCGCCGACCAGATCAACGCCACTACCCCTGCCACATGCGGCCCGGCCATTGAGGTTCCCGAAGCCCGCTGATAGCCACTGCCCGGCCAGGCCGACAGAATATCGACCCCAGGAGCGAGGATGTCGGGCTTGATCCGCCCGCTGCCATCCACCGTCACCGGGCCTGCGCTGCTAAAGTTTGCCAAGTCGCCCGCTTCGTCCACCGCGCCCACGCTCAAGGCTTGCTCATAGATCGCCGGAGGCGCACTCACTGTGCTGCACAATGGCCCATCATTGCCGGCGGAGGCGACCACAAAGATGCCCGCTGCCTCCAGCCCCGCCATTGCCTCGGTGTAGACCTCCGGTGTACACCCTTCAAATTCGGCAGGACAGCCCCACGAATTGTTCAGCACATCGGCAGCGCGGCTAGGGTCGCCATCATGCAGCGGATCGCCATCACGCGGGAAAGGAGCAAGCATAAACTGCATACAATCGAGATAGAGTGCAGCGTTGCCCAAATTGCGTACCAAATTGGCACAGGCAAACCAAGTTGCGCCGGGCGCGATGCCGACAGAGTCACCCAGGACGCTGCCGAGTGTATGCGTTCCATGTCCATCCTGGTCATTGGGTGTGGACGAGTACAGCCAGGGGTCAAACCAGTTATAATCGTCGCCGCTGCTGCGCCCGCGATAGCGCGCGGCAAATTCAGGATGATCGCCTTGCACCCCCGAATCCGATTGGCCGATCACAACCCCTTCGCCTGTAATGCCCAGGTCGCGCCAGACCCGATCCGCGCCGAGGTTTGTCAAATTCCATTCGGGTGCTGTAGGCGCGACGAGGGGTTCACCTTGCAGCAGGGTCAACGGTTCTGCCGGGCGCAAGCGCGGGCTGACCATCAGTTGCGCGACATCGGATCGGCTCTCCAGCCACAGGCGCACCAACAGCCCGCCCTCCACTTCCAGCCCATTGACCAAATAATAGGGTCGATAGCCAATGCCAAAGCGCTCCAGCGCCGCACGCAGATCGGCTTGCGTGGCATCGGCATGGTTGACCAACGTGGTATAGACAGCCTCACGCCGCGCGCCCAGATCAGGCAGCGCCGCAGCCTCGCTCAACGCTGCCTGATCGCGCAGCACGACAAAGATGCGGTCGCCATAAAAACCAAGCTGCCCCCCGGTCACATAGACCACGCCCGCCAGCAGCAGCGCCAATCCCCCAGCCGCCCACGCCACCCGGCGCGGGATAAACCTGGCAGGGTCGGGTTGGGGCAAAAAGGAGATCATCCCCAAAATCCAGCCAATCCCCATGGTTATCAGGGCAGCCAGCAGGTAATAGAGCAACAGCCAGTCACCCGCCACAAGCACAGCCACATCGGTATCAATCAACAAAAGCGGCGCTGCCACCACCAGGCTCGTTGCCATGACCGGTGCGCCCGCGGCCAAGAGTGCCCAGCCCAACGCCGGCAGCATGATCATCAAAATCACCTGGACGCCGTTAAAGCTGAGTGCGCTTGCCATCAGCAGCAGCGTCACCCCGACCACCAACCCACCCGTCAAGCGGTCGCGGCGCGGACGGCGCGGATCGCGGCGTTGGGCAGGTATCCACGCCACCTGGAGGATTGTCCAGACCAGCAGCCCAAACGCACCCGCCAGCGCGCCGTTGAGGATCACATCCAACGGTGATCCCAGGCTGCCCCAGCGCAGCCACGGCAGCGCGGCCACGCTTGCTACAAGCAGCGCCAGCCCAATCCCGGCTGGGGGAATGGGCAACTTTTCGCGCTGCTGGCGGCGCACGACAAACCAATAGCCAAGCGTCAGCAATGCCTGCAAAAGTATAATGGTCTGCGATTCAACGGGAGGCAATAGGCGCGTGGGCAGGAGCAGCAGCCCATAGCCCACAGCCCAGGCCCAGCTTTGAAAGATGGCGCGATAGCGCTGCACGCGCCAACGCGTGGCAAAGAAGAGTAAGGGCAGCCCAATCAAAGCGGCCTGCACCAGCGAGGCTTTCCACCACGGGCCAGGATCACCCGGCAGTGATGTGAGGCTGGCTTGCACCCAGGCTGTAATTTGGGCGGCAAAAGTTACCAAGAGAATCCAGGCGGCCAACAGAGTAACGAAAAGGCGGCTGCCATTGCGCCCGGTCAGCCGCGTTGCCAGCGCTGCCGGACGATGCTGAGGGGTTGACGGAGAGGATGACGTAGTCATGCAAAGCCCGTACTCATGGAGATAGGATGATAGGAATCGGTAAGTAAATCGGCAAGTGACGCAGTACGTAACGCAAATGTCGTTTGTCAGTGACGGTTGCCGCGTCGTATGCTAATACAGATGCTAGTCTTTATGCTAACAGCATCACTATAACACATCCATAGCGTCCGCTGCGTAGGCATGTTGGGTATATAAGCGAGAGCCTGAGAGCGGCACGAATGGCAAAGGACACAGAACTCGATTAATGAGGTTCGGAGCTACTAGCACATGAATATCGCATGGCCCCGCAAGTCGATTTACTATGGTTGGATTATCGCAGCCACGCTGGCGGCAACACAGACCGTTTCGTGGGGCGTGCTCTACTACAGCTTTAGTGTCTTCCTGACCTCGTTTGAGAATGACCTTGCTGCCTCACGTACAGCCATCACCGGCGCGTTTTCGCTGGCGCTGCTCTGCTCCGGCCTGATTGCCTTGCCGGTAGGCCGGTGGGTTGACCAACATGGCGCGCGCGGCATCATGACGCTCGGTTCGATTCTGGCAACCGCGCTCTTCTTTGCCCTCTCTGCGGTGCAAAGCCTCTCCATGCTCTACCTCGTCTGGGCCGGTATTGGCATTATGATGGCGATGACCCTCTATGAGCCTGCCTTTGCCGTGGTGGCGGTTTGGTTTGTGAGGCGGCGAACCAGCGCGCTGGCGCTGATCACCTTTGTCGCCGGTTTGGCGAGTACCATCTTTCTGCCGCTGGCCGATTGGTTGCGCCAGGAGTTTGGTTGGCGCAGCGCGATTATGCTGCTGGCGCTGCTGCTGGGCGCAGTGACCATTCCCCTCCATGCCTTCGTCCTACGTCGCCATCCGCACGATCTGGGCCTGGTTGTGGATGGTGAGACAGAGGCGGAGAACGCGGGCAAGCCACAGCGACCTGCCGAACGCAGCCGCACGTTGCACGCGGCGCTGCGCGACCGCGCCTTCTGGTGGATGGTCATTGCCTTTGTCTTGACGACCTTCAGCACCATCGCCATCTCAGTTCACTTGATTCCCTATCTGATCACCCGCGGCGTTACGCCCGCCACCGCGGCCCAAGTCGCCGGGCTGATCGGGATTATGCAGGTGGTAGGCCGCGCCACGATCACACCGCTCGATGGGCGGCTCGCGCACTATCTGCTCACGGCGCTGATCTTTGCGCTGCAAGGGCTGGCTGTGCTGGCGCTGCTTTTGCCTGGTTTTGGCGCGGTGCTGCTCTTTGTCACCCTCTTTGGCGCAAGCACAGGCGCGGCCACGCTGGCGCGCCCTGCGCTGATTGCCGAACATTACGGCTCAAAAGCCTATGGGCAAATCAGCGGCGTCGTGGCGACCTGTCTCACCGGGGCGCGCGCCCTGGCTCCAGTGGGTGCAGGTGCGCTCTATGTCGCCTTTGGCAGCTATATGCCGGTCATTGTGGGAGTCGCCGCGCTGGCGGCACTGGCGGTTGTGGCGACGCTCTTGGTGGGCAATCCGACCCCGCAGGAAGAATAAGCGCGCCACAATTTCACGCGCAGATCACACCCCCTTGTGGTCAGCCTCCGGTCGATTTGCCTACGCGCAACGTCCTGTCTATAATGCACAGCTTGGAAGTACCTGCTCCACGCTGTGCGCGACTCGTGTAAATTGAACGGTGCGCCTCGCTCGGTGGGAATTTGCAGGCAAACCAAGCCAGCGGCCCTAGCGCAACTTGGCTCAACAGCAAACGGGGAGAAAATTGATGGGGGAGGGGCGATGACCACCTTCATCACGGGCGCAACAACAGCGTTAGGCCGGGTTTTGGTGCGAGAAATGGTGCGCCAGGGCGAGGCAGTGCGTCTATTGGTGCAACCCGAAAGCAACCGGTCGGGGCTAGAACTGCCAAGTGTCGCCTTCATCCGCGGTGAAATTACCGATGCGGTCGCAGTGCGTAAGGGGATCACCGGCTGTGACCATGTCTGCCACCTGACCGAGCCACCCGATTCAGTCAACGAGGCTACCCTCTGGCGCATGCAGCGCGAGGGAACGCGCAACGTCCTCCAAGCGGCACAAGACCTGCATGTCACCAGTGTGGTGCAGGTCAGCAGCGCAGCGGTCTTAGGCCCCACGCGCAGCGAAGAAGCCGTTGGCGAGGAGTACGAGAGTGCGGGGGGGCTCAACCTTACCTGGGTCAAGACGCAGCAGGCAGCCAATGAGATCGCACATGAGTATGCGGCCAAAGGCATCCCGGTGAAGCTGGCCTATGTAGGAACAGGGTATGGTTTTCTGCGCGCACCAGGCAATGGCGGACTCGCCGAACATACGCTGCTGCGGCTGGCAACCGGCAAGCCCGCCATCATCCCCGGCAAAGCTCACAACCACCTTCCTGTCTCCTACTTCAAAGATACAGTACAGGGCATTTCGCTGATCCACGAACGGGGGCGCACAGGGGAGGGCTACCTCTTGATCGGTGACACCCCTACCTGGGCCGAATTGTGGCAAACCGTCTCCGAAGTGATGGGCAAACCCGCACCCACGCGCAATATGCCTCTCTTTTGGGCCAAGATGACCAGTGGCCTACCCGCCGATCTTCTGGAGCTGGCGGGGCATGATTGGCATTACAGCAGCGAAAAGGCCCGCCATGAACTGAGTTGGCGTCCCCTCTCCTGGCACGATGGCCTTGTCGAAACCTGGGACGAATACCAGGCACACGGCTTCGGCGCCCGCCAACAAGACCCTATGCGCGCCATGCGGCGGGCGTGAACAAGTGGCGCCCCAAGAATTTCGACTAAGACAATCCTGATTTCCGCTCCCTTGTTTTGATATTCAAATCTACAAGGATAGAATGACAAACGAAGCGAATTGATGTAGATCGAGTGCGGCCTTTCCCGGCATGCTCGTTTGATGCACGCCGGTGTCGCTCGGTCAATCAGACAAGGAGCATAATCTTGAACAACGATACTCTCCGCCAGTCGCTACGCCTGTCCGCCACGCTGCTGCTTGTGGGCCAACTCCTGTACATCGTGATCACCCTGTTCCATACCGGTGGGGCCGCAAATGACCATCCCGCCATTTTCGCCGCATACGCTGTCAGCGAGAGCTGGACAGTCGATCACCTCGGCCAATTCGCGGCCATGGCGATTTTGCTCGCCGGGCTGCTCGCCCTCTTCTTCGCTCTCGACATTCAGGATGGAACGGCGAGATGGACCGCTCGATTCGGTGCTGCGGCGGCGATAGCCGCGCTGGCACTGTACGGTGCTCTCCAGGCAGTGGACGGGGTCGCCAACAAGTTGGCCGATGCCGCGTGGGTGAACGCCCCGGAGGCCGAGAAGGCGGCACGCTTCGCGAGCGCCGAGGTAGTCCGTTGGATCGAGTGGGGAATGAGAAGCTACCAGGCCTTCACACTGGGCCTCGCTGTGCTCCTGTTTGCAGTCGCAGTGGTGCGGACGGCTTGGATCCCGCGACCGGTGGCCTTCCTGATGGGGCTGGCCGGCCTCACCTATTTGGCGCAGGGCTGGGTGGTCGGCGCCGAGGGATTCTCGCCACTGATGTCAAATACAATTGTGCTGGCCGAGGTTTTGGACGTGGTGTGGATGATCTGGCTGCTCGTCGTTGCCTGGCGGATGCCGGATTCGGATCCCCATCGCCTGGCCGATGAAGGCAGGGGCCGCCCCGCTGCCATACATACGTTATCCCATTGATGTCTATACAATTGATGTCTATACATTGGCCTTAGAACGTGGCTACATTTGAGCCAACCCGCTTTGAGCGCCTGATGCGCGCTGTGCAGTTGATGCCGCTGTGGCGAAAAGTCTTACTCACGCTTTTGCTGCTGGCTCTGCCCTTTGGCCTAGCCGATTTAGAAGGCATCAGGGCCACCCTCCTCAACCGGGATACTTGGCGTACTGCTTACTTCCCGACTGTGGCTCTGCTTTATATGATCGCGGTCGCACCGTGGATCCGCTGGGCGGAGAAGGAGGTTATCAAGAGCTTACAGCCCTTGATAAAGATCGAGCTAAACAGCGACGAGGCTTTGGCATACAGGGGTTGGTGGCGCAGCTCGTGGGGCGAGTGGGGCGCATTTGGCGCGGGTCTCTTGGCTGGGTTGCTGCTGCTCATTTCTCAGCCGATCCCCGACCTGCGCTATTGGACTGTAGATTACTGGATAGCGACGATCCTGATCGCGTGTGGCGCGCTCGCCTGGTTGATCTATGCCGCCCTGGGCAGCGCTCGCTTGACGGCCCTCCTCCATCACCATATCCTGCATGAAGATCCTTTTGACATTACACCCTTTGAGCCAGTTGGTCGCCAGGGTCTCGTCTTAGCGATGATTTTTGTCGGCGCGATCACCCTAAGCTTGCTCTTTATCTATGGGCGGACGGTGTTCTGGACATGGCAAGACCTGGTCATCTACTCGGTTCTCCTGCTTGCGACGGTTTCAATCTTTTTCACCGTCATGTGGCCGACTCATAGGATATTACGACACGCGAAGCTGCAGGAACTTGCTGGTATCCAGCGCTTGATTGGTCAAACCATGCGTAAGCTAGAAGCTCGGGTAGCAGAAGGGGCGGATACTCAATCGGTGGTGAATGAGGTGCCCGTCTTGCTCACGCTGGAGCAGCGGCTCAAGCAGACCCGAACTTGGCCCTATGACACGGAGATGTTACGCACTCTCTTTATTTCTGTCCTGGTGCCGCTCATTCTAGCCGGCATACGCGCAGTGGGCACCTATTTGACCCAGGGCCACTTTTGAGGCGTATGCCGAAATCAAATCTTGGTGATATTGCAAGATAATTTGATGTCATTCTTCGGGGGTAGCTTATGAGAACAGCCCTAAGAAAACCATGACAAAGAAAACCCTCTCGGAGGCTTTAGAGCTTCCGAGAGGGTGGTGTACGATATATTCTTGTGCCTTGCGAGTTTGTCTACTCTGCTGGGGCAAACTCCATGACGCCATCGGTTGACGTTGTCAGGTGAAGGTTGCCATCAGCGAATAGATACGAAGTCACCGCAGCTAGATCTGCCGCAAAGACCCCATCTTGAGAATCACTGGGACAGGCCATGCGGGTCGATGTGATGGCCCCAAAAGTCAGGTTAGAGCCGTCCACCGTATAGGTCCCACGACCGCTGTTACAGTCGATTTGCGCTTGCACTGAACCATCATCATTGAAGGTAATCGTATAACGAGTGGGGTCGTTGGCGATCACCGCCATGTCGCCCTCATAGACGCTCTGCACCCACTGCCAACTTGTGCCGACTAATTCGCCGCTGCCTGCGCCTGCAGATGCTTCCTCAGCCGGTTCTTCAGTGGCTTCTGCGGTTGGCTCCTCGGTTGCTTCTTCGGTGGCTTCTTCAGTAGGTTCTGCGGTTGCTTCCTCGGTAGGTTCCATCGTTGCTTCTTCAGTCGCTTCAGCAGTAGCCTCCGCGGTCGGTTCCATCGTTGCTTCCTCGGTGGGTTCCTCAGTCGCTTCCACAGTGGGTGCGCCTGCACCCTCCTCAGCCGGGACAAATTCCATGGTGCCGGTGTCCAGTTTTAGCGACAGATAGAGATGTCCACCCTCGATCACATAGCTATAGACCTCGGCCAAATCCTTTGCAAAGACCGTTGCTTGCGAATCTTCCGGGCAGGCCATCAGGGTAGAAACAAGCGCGCCAAAGAGCAGGCTTGACCCTTCTACGGTATATTGACCACCGCCGCCATTACAATCGAGACGCACCGCCACCTGGCCTGTTTCATCAAAGAGCAGCGTATAGCGACCTGGATCGGCGGCAGCCACAACGCTGTCATCCCCATAGACAGTTTGCACCCACTGCCAGGTGGTCCCAATCAGTTCGCTGCTCATATCCGTCGTCTCCGGCGCAGCCTCGCTCGCAGCGCCGGGCGTCACCTCCATACCGCTGACTCTTGCGACCGCGACTTGGGTACTGCTCAACTGGGTAAAGCCGCTGGTATCGCTGTCGATCTCATCAATTTGGGCCATCCATACGCCGTCGCCCTGGTTGACCAACTCACCCATCAGGCCAACCTCGTCGGCGCTGCTCTCCCCTTTATCACAGGTATAATTGAGACGCTGCCCCTCAAAGCCCATCGTTGCCCCAAAACCGGCATGGAGACAAACGCGCCCATCCGCCAGCACAACCTCCCATGCCGTGAAGCTAATCACCTCCGACGCGTGCAGTTCGAAGCCACCCTCCGTTTGGCCGATGGTCGCCAGATCTACAGCATACTCGGTTGGGCCTGCCACCACGGGGTCATCAAGGATGCCATAGGTTGTGGTTGTGCCTTCTGTGGCATTGATCGGCTCACAGGTGTAGTTGACACGCTTGTCGTCAAACGCCACCGTCACACCTGTTCCGGCAAAGAGACAACTTGTGCCATCCGGCAAAACAAACTCCGCGATGGCTCTTGCCTCGCTGCTGCCACTCTCTGCCTGAGGGGCCGGCGTAGCTTCGCTTCTCTCTGCTTCGGGCTGGATCGTAAAGTTACACGCGCTCAATAGCATCAGCGCGCCCAGTGCCACCATTGCCATGACGGCTCTACTGTTTCGCAACATACCAAAGATTCCTTTCTCTAACGCTTTGCGTTGCTGTCTGTCTGGTGCTGCTTTTTAGTTGTAAGCCATACGCGCAAAAGATTACCGCAAGCTATCTTCCACGCCACGGGTGAAAATCTCGGTGATCAAGGTTTGCCATGAGCCTGGTGGCGAAAGATCAGACACCATTCTCCCTAAAACCCCACCATACCGGCATATGTTCCAACAAAACAGTACGTCTTGTCGATGATTGACAGTCCATTTGCCTACAAAGGCAAGCGTACCCCCGGCGCTTTGCCATGCTTTGCGCCCGGTGGTACGCTTGCGACAGACCAAAACCACACAGAAAGAACCAGCGATGCCAAACACGTTTGCTCTTGATCTAGCCCATGTCGTCAACCCAAATCCTGGCTGGTATGGCGGCGATTTTCACGCGCACACCCACCACTCCGATGGTGCGCTCACCCCCCCAGAATTGGCGGCACTGGCACGCCGCGAGGGGATGGATTTTCTTGCCATCACCGACCACAACAGCCTCGGCGCCTATCCCCACTTTGGCACAACGGCCGATCTTTGTATCATTCCTGGCGTGGAGGTGACCTACTCCGCCGGTCATTACAATGTCTTTGGCTTGACCCAACCCGCGCCCTGGCAGCAGCCCGTTACGCAAGGGCCGATCGTTATTAACCACGTTGAAGCAGACATCGACCCTGATGCGCTGTTGGCGCAAAGTGCCGCGGCAGGCATGCTCAACTCGATCAACCACCCACTGCTGCCACCGTGGGCATGGCTGATGGCAGAGACGGATCTGCGCGATATTCACTGTTTGGAGATTTGGAACGATCCGAGCTGGCCCGACAACCGCGTGGGGAATCCGCTGGCAGTGGAGATGTGGACGCGCTGGCTCAATGCAGGCCATCGCATTACTGCCATCGGCGGCAGCGACTATCACCGTCCGGTGAACAAGCCTGGCACGATCAAGCCCCCCGACCGGCTGGGCACACCGCGCACCTATGTCTATGCCAATGAGCTTTCGGGCGCGGCGATTTTGGAGGGGCTGCGCCGTCGCCAAGTCTACGTAAGCATGGGCGCGCGTGTCGAATTTAACGCCCATCACAATGGAGCCGACTACCCCATCGGCGCAGACTTGGGGACACAAACCGGCAGCATCGAGCTAACCGGCACAATTGCGCCCCTCGGACGCAGCGGCACAGCGCGCCTGCTCCACAATGGCAAAATTCTGGCAGAGGCGCTGCTCTATGGTGACGCTGCTACACTCTACGCCACCGTTGAGCTTGACCCATCTACACCCGCCTGGTTCCGGCTTGATGTGTTGGATGGCAATGGCCTGATGCTGGCGATCACCAATCCCATCTTTGCCGGCCCAGTCCCCACACCCACCCTTAATACCTATGGTGATTTTGTGGACGTAACCATCCCCAGCCTGAGGTCCTAATGGCCGAATTGCGCTTTGGAGATGATGTTTTTGACGCGGGCCTGGTCATCTTTGACAAGGATGGCACGCTGATCGACTTTGCCGCCCTCTGGGCGCACTACACCATTGGGGCAGTAGAAGCCCTGATGACGGCGACGATTGAGGCTCCCGTAGCAATCGCCCAAAATGAGGTTCCCAATAAAGACCAACTGCGCGCCGATCTCTATGCCATGTTGGGCTATGATCCCACGGCGCGCCGCTTTGACCCCCAAAGCCCCGTCGTGACCGCGCCCCTGCCAACGATCTATACATTGGCAGCGGGCGTGCTCTATCGTCATGGTTGGGGTTGGCTGGATGCAGAGTTGCAGGTGGAACGCGCCTTTGCGCCGGTGATGAACGCCCCCTTGACGCGCGAGTTGGTGCGCCCGACCGCGGCGCTTCCTGCGCTCTTTGAAGCATTGACCGCGGCAGGTGTTCAGATTGCGGTGATCACCAGCGATGATCGCGCGCCCACCCTCACCGCGCTGGAGTGGCTGGGTGTGCTCGATCCCGTTGCGTTTATTGCTTGTGCCGATGATCCCTATCCCTACAAACCCGCGCCGGAATCGATCTGGGCAGCCTGCGAGACAACGGGCGTAGACCTGGCGCATACGGTGATGGTGGGCGATTCCACCACCGACATGCTCATGGGCCAACGCGCGGGCGTGGGGCTATGCGTGGCAGTGCTCACGGGCATGATGGACGCCGCAGTTCTCGCGCCCCACGCCGATGTGGTCTTGCAGTCCGTGGGAGAGATTCAGGTGCCAGGATAAGTTAGATATACTGCTCAAACCAGGCAAGCATATCGTTCCAGGCTTGTGTGGCCTGTTCTTCCACATAACGTTCGCCCGTATCATTGTGGAAGGCATGGTTAACGCCAGGGTAGATCTTGATTTCGTAGGTGACTCCAGCCGCATCCAGCGCCGCCTCCAGGTCTGGAATTCCGGCATTGATGCGCTCATCCTGCTCGGCATAGACGCCCAGTACCGCGGCCTGAATGTTGGGAACCTGGTCGAGATCAGGCGCAGGCCCATAGAAGGGTGCCGCGGCTTTTAGAGGCAGTTGCGTGGCACATTGCCAGGTGATGCCCCCGCCAAAACAGTAGCCGTTCATGCCGATGCGCTCCGCCTCGACAAACTCCTGTGCTTGCAAATACGCAAAAGCCGCCGCAAAGTCTGCCACATGGCGCTCAACTCCGGCATCGGTCAAAAGTCCCGGCACTGCGTCACGCTCCAATGTGTCAGTTCCCCCTTCGCGTGCTAGCAGATCCGGGGCGATTGCCACATAGCCCTGCTTGGCAAAACGGCGTGCGACATCGCGAATATGGGGCGTCAACCCGCGATTCTCATGGCAGACCATCACCGCGGGATAGGTTCCCTCTGCCACAGGACGCGCCAGATAGGCCGTAATCTCAGCATCTTGGCTCGTGAAGGTGACATCCTCTGTTGTTAATTCCGGATCCCCTTCGGGCACAGAGAGAGGGCTTTGCGCCCCAGGCACCGCGCCGGCTTCAGCCTCGGCTTCTGATTGGGCCGTCGGCGTCTCCTCCGCTTCGGGCATGGGATCGGTCGCTGCCGGCACCTCAATCGGTTGGCAGCCCACAGCCAGCATGGCTGTGCTTGCCGCGGCCATGCTTCCGGTGATAAAGGCGACACGCCGGATAAAGGTGCGCCGTGAAATCGAACCTTCTCGATAGTCGTCGTAAAACTCCTCGACAAGATACCTTTCGAACTTGCCTAGCTCTCCTGCCTGTTTTTCTGCCATCGGTGGTTCTCCCCTTTTGGAATGGTTTCTTGAGTCGCACGACTTCTATCGTGCGCTCACGATTCCCAACAGAGATGTCAAAGGGTGGGCGTGGTGGCTGCTGGGCTTAAAACGGAATACCTTTTCAGAGAGGGTTCACAAAGCAACTAAACGCGTTCATGACTACATTGGGGCTAACTACGAGGGTGAGGGTATGGTCGCTGGGGAAGGAAAAGATTAATGTAGGAACCTATCCAAAAAAGATTAGAATCAGCTAAGAAAGGATGAAAGAGAGGGATGAGGGATGAAGGTTAAGGGATGAGCCGGTTTCTCCAATTCATCCTTCATAATTCATCCCTCATCCCTTCTCTATGCAGTCTTTGGGCCAGTGTAGACAATTTCCAGCAGGATGCGATCGGGTGTCTCAAACATGACCTGATAGTAGGTTCCGTCGCCCTCGCCGCTAAAGTCGGGACGGTGTCGCGGTGTCTCGAAAAGCAGAGATACACCACGCTCTGTTAGATATTTCGATACAGCGTCCACATCGGCTTGCGCGCTCACGTCGATACCGAGGTGGTTTACGCCTGGCCCGTCGTAGTCATTGCTGACCTCTTTCACCTCGCTGATGCACCACAGGCTTGTTCCATTGGTATCGGCTAGCCCGAGGAAGCCTTCGCTCTCGGCAATGACTTGCCAGCCCATAAAAGTGAACAACTCCTTATAGAAGGCTACATTGCCTGGCTGCACATTCAGTTGCAGGTGGCCGAGTTTGGATTGCATGTATAACTCCTTAGCAGATGGTATGATGGTAGGCGATTATCGGGGCATCTTGATATAGGTATTCTCCACAACCTCCCCATCATAGAACATATATGCTATCCTGTCAACCTTCAAACCAAAAATAGAAGGTTAAGAATCGTCTGGGTATTAATGTTGGAATTGCCTCCCAAGAAGCTGGCAAAATCGCGACCACTGCTCGCCTCTCCAAGACATTGGACAATGCGGGCTACGGCTTCCAGAGCGTTGCGGCGATATAGCGTTCACCGTCGGCAGAATCGTTCCAGTAATAGGCCGTGACCACGGTTCCGTCTTGCAGTTGGGTTGTGCGTGGATAGCCGATGTCATGGTTGCCCGCGCCTTGACGCAGCGTGACCGGCGCGCTCCAGGTTGCGCCAGCGTCCTCGCTCAGGATGGCAAGAATGGCAAAAGGTTGGTTGCGAAAGCCGTAGGTGATGAGCAGCCGTCCATCCTGCAACTGTGTCAGCGTCGGTGGATTACCGCCCGCGCCCGCATCGGGTACAGGCCGGTTGAAGAAGTGCCAGGTAGCCCCGTTGTCCTGCGAAGCGTAGAGATCGAGCCAGCAAAGTGGGCGCGCCGCGCCGCTGCGTGGGTCGCTGCAACGCACAGCGCAGAGCAAGCGCGATGGTGAGAGGCGCAGCCCGGCGGGCATAATCGTGTAGCCCTCCGGCTCCGGCGTCACCCAGGAGACAAAGTCGAAATTCTTGCCGTCATCGTGGGTGCGGGCGCAAAAAACGCTGCCTTCACGCCCATTGCTTTTGACCGCGGTCAGAAACAGTGTGCAGGTGTGACGGTCATCCACAAGATAATCAGTACGCGCCGCAATCCCCGGTTCGCCACTCGGCAACAACTGCGACATGGGCAGGTCATAGGGGCCTTGCCAAGTGCGACAGCGGTCAGTGGAAACATAAAACCAAGAGCGAGAACCGGCGTGGAGATTGCTGCGGGCGCACATGAGGGCAAAGTCGGGATGGCCGAAATCTATGTTGCCCGGCGAAGGTTGTGGCCCCTCTGGCCCATCTAAATGATTCGCCACCCATAGTTCCTCGTTCATGTGTTCATCGGCAGACAAGCCGCGCCCGCCGGGGGTCTTGCCGGGGAAGGGCTGCACATCCCAACGCTTGCCACCGTCCAGGCTGCGCGATTGGTAGATGAGAAAGGGGCGGCTCATGTCGCGGGCATGGAAGGTGCCGTTCTGTTGAAAATGTCCCACCACATAGCCCACCACCACCTCCTGCCCCCACGACCAGATGCCATAGTTAGCAGGCCAACCCGCATAGCGTCCCGGCTCCCGATAGATCGTCACCTGCTGCATGGGGTACTCCTGAATTTGGCTCGCTTAAAGATTGGGAAGATTCCCTCATTCGCTCAACGTATTTGCCTCGCACCATCTGACCAAAATCCTCGCGCTGGTACTCAGGACGAAGTTCATCGGCATTTTCATCAACCTTCTTCATAAAGCCTCCATTCAAACTGCATAGCAGCTCCATTTTAGCACAATGGGCCAAGCGAACTCATGGGTACATTTCTATAGGTATATTTGCATAGGTTGGGGCTTCTACGCGCGCTAGTGCCGTCGTCGCACCGCGTTCTCTTGCGTAACGGTAGATGCCAGATAATTCTTTACATCAGCGGATGCAAAGCGCTGGGGCGAAAACGCAGAGACATCGATACTCGTTTGCCCTTGCGCTGCGTACTCAGCGAGCAGCAGACCGGCGACGGGATTATAGGCAAAGCCGCCCGAATGGAAACCACACCCCACATAGAGACCGGGGAATGCTTCGACCGGCCCTAAAACGGGTTCGCCATCGACCGAAAAGGCGATCAGCCCCACCCGCTCACTCTCCCATCTGCTCTGGCGAAGGCGCGGCAAGAGCGGTGTCATCTCCCTCGTCAGCATCTCTTTCACCTCACCAGGCGCGGTGAGAGCAGACATACGAAAGTCAAGTGAAGGCACAGGGAATTCCTCACGCCAGGCTGTCTCGCCACCTGCCAGGACGCGATTGCCAAGCGCCGGACGAATATAGCCATTTTGAGGATTGGCATTGACCGCGGGAAGATGCACAGGCGCAGAAAACGGCGTTGTAAGATAACGCTGGTGGACAAAACTCTTCACAGGCACTTGCCAACGTAGCGTCCCCAACAGCTTGAGCATCCACGCATGGACTGTGCAGATCACCACATCCGCTTGCCACATGCTGCTCGCGCTCTGCACCCCCACCACTCGCCCTTGCGCTTCGATAAAGCCCTGCACCTGCTGCCCTTCGACAATCTCGACCCCCAATTCACGGACGCGCTGCGCCAGCGCAGGCACGTACTCATCCGGCTCGCTGTAGCCGCCCAGCGGATCGAGTAGCCCCACGATCTCCTCGGCAGGTGTCAATTCGGGCCAGCGGGCGTGAATTTCGGCGGCATTCAAAATCTCATAAGGCGCGTCCAAGCGATCGTAGAGAGGCAGTAGCTGTTGGCGCTCTACCCAGGATACGGGGTCAAAGAGATTGAGACAGCCCACGTCCTGAAAGCGGTAGCCGGGCAGTTCATCCGAAAGCTCGCGAAAGAGTTCCAGGCTACGCTTGCGGGCAAGCACACCCGTTTCACTCCACAGCAGGCCGGTGATAATCCCCGCGGCGCGGCTGCTGGAGCCATCGCCAACCGGCCCTTTGTCCAGCAGGGTAATCTTGCCAAAACGCATATGCGCCAAGTGATAGGCCGCGCTCAGGCCAATCACGCCGCCGCCGATGATCACGGCTGTAGAGGATTGCATGGGGTTCTCCTGTGGAAGCCTGGATAGTTTTCTTTGGCTGATAAACCAGAGAGCGGCCCTCCTCAAGAAAGCCGCTCTCTGGTTCACCTATTTACATTTACACACTCTTTAACCCTCCCGGAAGCTTTGAAGCTTCTGGGAGGGTGGTACAGGACACGTTACTCGCGTCGCTTATTCGTTGATAAACCAGGATTCAGGCAGGCTTGGATACCACTCTCCCTGCGTCCAGGTCGGCACGTTGCGTACGCGGTTCTTGACGATGGTCTGTTGGTTGATCTTGGGGTCGTCCACAACAAGGCCAATCGACCAGAGATTCGCCATATGGATCTCAAAGACTTCGTTGATCATCTCGACGCGCTTGGCCTCGTCAGGCTCACCCAGGATCAGTTCGCGCAGTTCACGGATGCGCTTGACATCATCCGGCGGCTCAACACCCTGTTCGCCATCGGTATCCAGCCACAAGGCCCACTCCGGGGCCCACTGCCAGCCGCCCAGGGCAAAAGTGTTACCATTGAGCGTCGGGTGGACAGGGCCACCGCCAAAGTGAGCGCCGCGTGCAGAGAGGTCATGCTCGCCGCCATTGTGGCGCGCGGTCCACAGTTCACCCGCTTCCGGCTGCACAGTGGCGCGGATGCCGACTTCTTCCCAATAGCCGCGGATAATTTCCATCACCGCGGGCGTCTCCGGCGGCCAGGCGGAATTCGCAGCGATCACCAGCAGCAATGGTTCGCCATCCAGGCCCAGGCGATAGCCTTCGCCGTCGTGTTCGGTCAGGCCAATTTCGTCCAGCAGTTGGTTGGCAAGTTCAGGGTCAAACTGGGCGTAGGACTGGAACAGCTCCGACTCGCCATGATAGGGCGGGCCATAGAGCGGCGCGACCTGTGAGGCAAAGACAGCGCCCTTCCAAACCAGCTTGATCAACTCATCACGGTTGATTGCCACTGAAAGCGCCTGGCGGAAGCGCACATCGTTATACAACTCCTTGCGCGCCTCGTCTGGATGGTTGAAGTTGAACATAATGTTGGAGAAGGAGTTTGGCATCCAGGTGCCATAGACCAAACGGTAGTCGCCCTTCTCCTGATTCTCCAAGATGAGCGGCATATTGGCAACGCCACCATTAAAGCCGAGGCTGCTCCAGTCCAGTTCACCGGCAATGGTCTTGAGAAGCTGCGCCTCAGTGTCAGCCACGCGCGTTGCGCGCAACTCGTCAATATAGGGAAGCTGGTTGCCCTCGGTATCGACCTTCCAGTAGTAGGGATTGCGGCGATAGGTCTGGATTGGCTGTGGGGGCCATTCGTTCGGAATCCAAGCAGAGAGGGTGGGCTTGTCCGGGTTGTGACGGTCGATCATGTGCTGGAAGAAGTCCACCCAGCTATCGAAGCCGTCCGCTTCCATCAGACTTTCAATCTCGGCCATGTCGACGAAATCAGGATGAAACTGCGAAAGATAGTGTTCCGGCATCGCCATCGGATCTTCGCGCGGGCCACCCCAACTGCCTAAGTAGGTGACGAAGAGTGCATAGGGCGCGCTAAAGGTGAATTGAACGGTGTAATCGTCGACTTTGGTCACTTCGGCCAATTCGCCGCCACGGGTCAGGACGGTCGGCTTACTGGGCGTGAGTTCGTCGTTGAGGATGATGGAATTCCACCAGAAAAGGATGTCATCTGCGGTGTAAGGCTCACCGTCACTCCACTTGACCCCTTCGCGCAGGAAGATGGTGATGGTCTGATTGTCTTCCGAAATTTCCCAGCCTTTTGCCAGGTTCGGAATGATTTCAGAGCCATCGGGCGAGAAGGTCGTCAGCGGATCAATGCGCCAGTAATTGAACATGGTGGGAGAGGCCATGTTCTGGCCTTCGATGGGCCCGGTCACGAAGCCGCCATATTTGCCAATCGTCTCTTCGGGCTTAATGACGACGGGTTCGGCGGGCAGACGCTCTTCCACAGCGGGCAGCTCACCTGCCTCGACCAATGCAGTCAGCACAGGCGCTTCGTGATATTCGCTGATTGCGTTGCCGGTGGCAGCCTCATAATCAGCGGGCGAGTTATAGACCTCCTGCTGTGTCTCGCGCTCGCCTGGGCCGGCGGGGAGATCAGCCAGGAGAGGCCCGCTCGCGGCTTCGGCGTCACTCGCCTCAGCAGCAGGGGCATCGGCGGCAGGCGCATCCGCCGCGGGCGCTTCGGCAGCAGGAGCTTCAGCCGCGGGAGCGTCGTCAACCGGCAGATCGCTCGGCGGCGATCCACACGCGCCCACGAACAGCGCCATGACGAGTAGGATTGAAAGCAGACTGAATAGACGGTATCGTTGTTTCATTGGGTTCTCCTCAGAAATCTTCAGCGAAAATTCTCTGCGAAAGGTGGTCATTGAGCGTTTTATCACGGGTCACCACTGGTCACACCTATTTCACTGCCGGTACGCCATCTTCACCTCCTGATGATTCTGTTGATTGATGTTCTACAATCAAGTCAGATCCCCTTCTGTCGGGAGTGCATTGATTGCTTCTGCGCCTATCGCTGCCTCTTTTTTGACAACGCCGCGCAGGGTAAGCTCCTGTGCAAAGTGACAGCGTGAGAAGTGGGGTGATTCGCCTGGCCCGGCCACGTTGATGAAAGGCGGTGCTTGCTCGCGGCAGATGGCGGCGACATGCGGGCAGCGCGGGTGAAAGTGACAGCCACTTGGCACTTTGGCGGGGTCAGCCACGTCTCCTGTCAGGACAATGTGTTCCCTTTTCTTGTCGCCACTCTTCTCAATCACAGGCACAGCCGACAGCAGCGCCTCGGTATAGGGATGGCGCGGGCGGGCGAAGATGTTGGGGGTGTCGCCAAGCTCGACGATATTGCCTACATACATCACAGCCACACGGTCGCTGATATACTCGACAACCGCCAGATTGTGCGTGATAAAGAGATAGGCAAGCTGCCGTTCTGTCTGCAACTCCTTCAGCAGGCGTAGAATCTGCGCCTGCACCGACACATCCAACGCCGATACAGGTTCATCGGCCACAATAAAGGGAGGATTTAACGCCAGGGCGCGGGCAATGGCAATGCGCTGCCGCTGTCCACCGCTGAACGCATGGGGATAGCGGCGCATGTACGCAGGGTCGAGGCGCACGCTGTGCAGCAGCTCAGCGACCCGATCCTCAAGCTGGCGATGATTACGGATGAGATTGCGCGTGATAAAAGGCTCGCCGATGATGTCAAGTACAGTCAGGCGGGGGTTGAGTGAGGAATAAGGGTCTTGGAAGATCATGCCCAAGTGCCGCTGCATAAAGCGCAGATCGCGCGGGCTGAGCGTGGCAATGTCCACAGGGGGCGCATCAGGGGTCTCGCTAAAGAGGATTTTACCCGATGTGGGTTCCACGGCGCGCAAGATGCAGCGCCCTGTGGTTGTTTTGCCGCTTCCACTCTCGCCCACCAGCGCCAGCGTCTCGCCGCGCCGGACATCGAAGGAGACGCCATCCACGGCTTTGACCTGTCCCACCGTCCGGCGCAGGAACCCGCGGATAATCGGGAAGTGCTTGGTGAGCTTCTCTACTTCAAGTACAACATCATGGTTTTCCATGAGCCTATGATTCCATCCCTCACTTTGGCCTAACGTTGATCCCTAAACCTTAGCCCCTAAATCCTGAACCCTACACATAGAGATGACAGCGAACATAGTGGTCGGGTGCTACTTCCACCTGTGGAGGAAGCTCTACATCGCAGACGTTGGGGATAAATTTGGGGCAGCGCGTGTGAAATGGACAGCCGGACGGGCGCGCGGTCAAGCTGGGCACGCTCCCCTCAATCGCTTCCAGCATTTGCGCTTTGCCATGTCCCAACTCCGGCACAGAATTGAGCAAGCCGATGGTATATGGATGCTTGGGGTTGCTAAACAATTCCACAGCGGGCGCGCTCTCCACATCCTTACCCAAATACATAATCATCACCCGGTCACACAGCTCAGAAATGACGGCGAGATCATGGGTGATGATCATGAGCGCCATCCCAAATTCTTCTTGCAGGTCGCGCAGCAGCTCAATCACCTGCGCCTGGATCGTGACATCGACCGCGGTGGTCGGCTCGTCGGCGATCAACAGGCTGGGGCGGCAGGCAAGGGCCATCGCGATCATGGCGCGCTGGCGCATGCCGCCGCTCAACGCAAAGGGATAGGCATCAATGCTCTGTTCCGGGTTGGGCATCCCCACCCGCCGCAGGATGTCGATGGCGCGTATCCGGGCTTCCGTCTGGTCGCACTGCTGGTGCAGGCGAATGACCTCGGTGATCTGGTTGCCGATGGTGTAGACCATGCTAAAGGCGCTCATCGGCTCTTGAAAGACCATCGAGACATTCTTGCCCCGAATATCCCGGATCCTTGTGCCTGTCGGGTCCAGCTTGACCAGGTCAACGATCTCTGCACCTGTGTCCAGAATGATTTCACCGTCAACAATACGGCCATTGCGCGGGACGATGCGCATAATCGACTGTGCCGTAACACTCTTGCCACATCCGCTCTCTCCCGCAATCCCCAGGGCTTCGCCTGGGCGAATGTCAAAGCTCACGCCGTCCACGGCAGGCGAGATGCCCTCGCGCGAGAAGAAGTGTGTAGAAAGGTTGCGGACAGTGAGTAAAGCAGAATTTTCAGTCATAGCAGGCTCTGGGTAGAAATTGACCTAGATATTGACATAGGGATCGGCTGCGTCGCGCAGACCATCACCGACAAAGTTGAAACAGAGAATTGTAACGGCAATAAAGAGGCCGGGGATGAGCAGCCACGGCGCATTTGCCAGCACACGAATGTGCTGTGCATCTTTGAGCAGCACCCCCCAACTGATAGCCGGTTCTTGCAGGCCCAGCCCAATAAAACTCAACGCGGTTTCCCCCAAAATCATGTCGGGCACGCTAAGGGTCAGCGAAGCAATGATATGGCTGTAGAACGAAGGTAGCATATGCTTGAAGATCAGCCGCATCTCGTTCGATCCGTTGATCTTTCCAGCCATCACATATTCTTCTTCGCGCAGCGACATAAATTTGCTACGCACCACACGCGCCAGCCCCGTCCAGCCTACCAGCGAAAGAATGGCAATGATGCCCATATACCTCTCGACCATTGTCCAGGAGGGGGGCAGCGCAACGCTCAACGCCATCCACAAAGGCAGCGTGGGAATCGAGCGCAGGAACTCAATAACACGCTGGATGATCAGATCAACCGTACCGCCAAAATAGCCGGAGATACCGCCCACGAAGATGCCGATAATCGAACTGATGAGGATGCCGACCAGACCTACAGAGAGCGATATGCGCCCGCCATGAATGACACGCGAGAGCATATCGTGCCCCTTCTCATTCGTGCCAAACAGAAACATCGTCCCCTCTTGCACACCAAAGAGATGGAGATCGTTTTCAAAGAGCCCCCACATTTTGTAGGGCGCGCCCTGCACAAAGAAGTAGATGGGATGCTTTTGGGTTTCGTCAACGGTATAGGTGGTGGCGTAGGTCGTCGTGTTAAATTCCGACGTGAGCCCATAGACAAAGGGCCGTAGTTGAAACTGCCCATCATCAAAGAAGTGGATGCGCTGTGGCGGCGCCAGGGTGTAATTGGCGTCATAGGCAGTGGGATTATAGGGCGCGATGAACTCGGCAAAGATCACCGTCAGGTAGAGGAACGCCAGAATAAAGAGTGCCACCACTGCCACTTGGTGACGCATAAATTTCCAGCGGATCAACTGCCACTGCGACGCGACCTCGATTTCTTTGGCGGGGCTAGGTTTCGCGCTCTGATCCGGTTGTCGAGCGAGTACCTCGCTGTCAATCATCGTGCCTCTCTCCCTACTCCAATAAGCCTAGACCGAGCCGCGTATCCGTGGATCAAGCCAAGCCAGCAGAATATCCGATATAAGGGTGCCGATCACGGTCAGCGTGCTGAGGATCAGCACAATGCTGCCCGCCAGGAACATATCTTGCGACATCAGCGCGCCGATAAAGAGCGGTGCAACGGTGGGCAGCCCCAGGACAAGCGATGCAAGCAATTCGCCATTGACAAGCGCCGGAAGCGTCCAGCCGATGGTGCTGACCACGGGATTGACAGCGATGCGGAATGGATACTTGAACAGGATTTTGAGTTCCGACAACCCTTTGGATCGAGCCACCATCACATATTGTTTGTCCAGTTCATCCAGCAAATTGGCACGCATCACCCGGATCAAACCCGCCGCGCCCGCTGTACCGACAATCACCGCGGGCAGCCACACATGCTGCAAAAGATCAACGAATTTGGCAAAGCTCCACGGCGCAACCTGGTATTCATCCGAAAACAGCCCTACCGCGACATTACCCGTCGTCCGAAAGTAGACCCATAAGACAATCAGGGCCAGCAAAAAGTTGGGAACAGCCAGCCCCAGAAAACCGATCAGCGTAAATAAATAGTCGCCGGGAGAATATTTGTGGGTTGCCGAATAGAGGCCAATGGGGATGGCAATCATGTAGGAAAAGAGGAACGACGCCAGCGAGATCGTCAGGCTCCACGGCAAGCGCTGCCCGATCAGCCGCGCTACGGGCTGGTTCCATTCCAGCGAACGCCCCAAATTGCCCTGCAAAATCTGCTGCATCCAACGCACATAGCGCACATACCAGGGCTGATCGAGTCCATAGCGGGCGCGCAGGGCAGCAACGTCTGCCGGATCAACGTTTTGCTGCCGGTTCATCAGGGCATTGACGTAGGAATCGGAGAAGTCACCCGGTGGGGCTTCGATGATGGCAAACGAGATCAGGGAGATCACGATCAGGGTCGGGATCATCAAAAGGATGCGCCGGCCAATGAATAGCAACATAACGTTAGTTTCCCCTACAAAACATGAGACGGAAGCCTCAACTGGGCGCGCTATGAAAGAGTTAAGTTCGCCAGGTAGATTGCTGACGGGGCCAAAGAAGTACCGCTCCCCTCATGGCTGGAATAGTATGAAAGCAGCCCCTTGTTGTCGCTCAACGCGATGAAGCCGGGATAGGAGGTGTCGCCGCCACTCGGTAATTCGGCGGCTTCCTCCAGCCGATCCCCCACCAGCCAGTAAAGCGCCGTCTTGCCACGCCCATCCACAAGCTTGCGCCCGCCGACAAGATAGCGATCACCCCATTTGGCAAGCAATGGGCCACCCACATAGCGGTCCAGGTCCGTCAAGCTCCACTCTGCATAAGGCGGCTTGGCGCGGCAGAGCTGCGCCGGGCGGCGTCCCATCGAACGAGCTATGGCGAGCGCGCTGCCATCTGCTTCAAAGATCACCGCGGTTTCGTCGCCAAAGCGCGGTTGGATCAACCCGGCAGGCAGCCAATTGAAGCCATCGCGACTCTGCAACAGCCATGATTCTGTCTCGTCCGGCTCTGTGGTTTTGTCGGCAACAGCGGCAAAGTTATGGACGCGACGCCCGATCAAATAGGCAGACTCCCCATAGGCGGCCGCCCGCCAGATATAATGACCATGCGTTCCCTCTAGAAGCCGTGGGCCATGCCACTTGGTGCCGTCCTCACTCCAGGCACAGAAGCCCAAATGGTCATTCATATCCAGGTACTTTGGATCGTTCGGGTCCACCAGCCACGCACCCGTATAGACAAAAAGTTTCTGGTCAAAGGCGAGGAAATGGGGGTCGCGCACGTCACGCGCTGGCACGTTAAAACGAAAGACCTCTTGCCAGTCCAGCATATCGGCGCTGCGCAGCACCACAATGCTCGATGAGGTAAAGAGCATGTGTCCATCGGGGCTGCTACGAAAGGTAAGATAATAATGGCCGTTGAAACGTTGGAGATCCGTGAAAGCGTTGTGATTGCCGTCGTTAAAGACCTGACGAACAGAATCAACCTCTATACGCTTTGTCATGGACTTCGTTCCTGCTCTAGAGTTTGTTTGGGAGTTGGCTTCCCAGGAGGCGGATAGTATGAATACCCCTTTGCCTAGCGAACCGCTTGTGGCAAAGGCAAAAAATGCAAACGCAGCGCCTGGCGCACAGCTTCCACGTCCCGTGTGTGCAGCGCCATGACGATCATGCGGTGGCGCACATCCATATTGTCAATGCGCGAGCCATCAATGGCGATATCGGGCCGGTAGACCCGCATCCGATCAAAATAGGCGTCGATAATGGAAGCAAACTGGATGATGACCTTGTTTGAACAGGCGCGGATCAATGTGCTGTGAAACTCCCGATCCTCTTTGAGAATCGACTGACCGGCGTGGATGCGCTCCTCCATCTCATCCACAATCACAGAAAGCCTCTCTATATCCTGCGCCGTAAGCCCTTGCACAACCCACTCGACCGCGCCCACCTCCAGCGCAATACGCGCCCGGTAGAGGTCGTCAAGCGTGGCATGAACATCGTCAAGTTCCAACCCACCGTCAAATTCAAACGATTGGGGGCGCTGCACCAGGATGACGCCCGCGCCAACGCGCTTTTCCACATAGCCTTCAACCACCAGCCGGTCGAGAGCATCGCGCACGACCGTACGGCTCACCTCTAACATCTCGCTGAAGCGACGCTCTGATGGCAGGCGGCTGCCCACCTCTGCGCCGGTGCGTAGGATATAGCGAATCATCACCTGGTAGACTTGGTCTGCCAGCGTGTCGCGTGTTAGGGGTGGCAGTACAGGGTCATTCATCCCAGTCCCAACCTCGACCAGCACGTATCAGCATGACAACAGCCGCAACTTGTCCACGATTATTCGGAGGTCAATTAAAGATAATATCCAAGAAGGCAATGCCCACACAGACAACAAGCGTTCTAAATATGGCAGCGTTTACCGGTGTAAACGCAGTAGTCGCTGAGGTATGGATGGTTTTGATAGTGACCAATAGTGGAACAGTTATTAGCCCGATCAGGATGTGGGTAATCTATCACAGCTTGCACAAAGATGTCAATGCCATGATTTCGTGTTGCCTGTCAGAGATCAATACACTGTGGGTAAGTTTATAAACCACGCTAGTGGGTAAAAGGTCCATAGGAAGAACTGGAGCAATGCCGCTGGTTCGACTTTGGCACTTGAACATTCTGGACGACTTTGTGGGCCATTTGTATAATAGTCTAGAAGTTTCAGACTACCAACTCTACAAACCGCCATTTCTACCAGTGGATCGGTTCGTAGTCCACCTATCTTACCCACAACACCCGATCAACTTATCTATCACAGAGATTTGCCCGCATAGATCTGGTCTATTGAATAGACCGCTGAATAGATCGAGTGGCGCAATTCCCTGTATAGCATCTCTCTCCAACCCAGCTCAGCTTGCAAGGAGTCAACTGAATGCGTAAAGTAAGATTCGCCCAGGCAGGCATGGCGCTCATGCATGCCAAAGGCTTCCGCGAAACGCTCATCCTGCTGCAAGATGAGATCGAACTGGTCGGTTTCTATGACCCTGACCCCGACAGCGTGCGCCCCACCTTACCGCCGGAAGTGCAAGCTGTGCCCTTCTACAGCAGCCTGACCGAACTCTTGGCAGAGGCCAAGCCCGAAGCCATGCTGATCTCCACCTACATTAAGGATCTGCCTGCGCGTATGCTTGAGGTGGCAGAAGCAGGTGTACATCTCTGGGGAGAAAAGCCCTTCGCCACCCACTCCTCGCAGCTTGCGCCCCTCGCCGCAGCCATGCAGCGTAACCAACTGCACTTTTCCTGTGGCTACTCCTGGCGCTTTCACCCCATCAGCCAACTGATCAAAGAGAGCTACGACGCCGGTCTATTCGGCAAGCCCTACGCCATCGAAATCCGCTATATTACCTCAAGCCTCAAGCAGCGCGACCCTATCCCCTGGCACTTGCAGCGCGAGCAGATCGGCGGTGGTATGCTCAACTGGCTGGGCTGCCACTGGTTCGACCTGATGCGCTATCTCACCAGTTCGGAAGTGACCCAAGTCAGTGCCATTGAAGCCACGCTGGGCGATCACTCGTATGACATTGAGGACGCCGCCGCGGTCTCGCTGCAATTCGCCAACGGCATGCTCGGCTCTCTCCACACAGGCTATTACACACCGGGCGACAGTGAACTCACCGTCAATCTCTATGGATCGATGGGCTGGGCGAAATGGGACCACACCAACAAGAGCTGCACCATCAAGAGTACCCATCCTGCATGGGCAAGCGCACCGCTGCGTACCTTCGAGATCCCAACCGCCCAATATCCTGGCTATGGCGCTGAAGGGCGGGCGTTGATCAAAGCCTTTGCCGCAGCCATTCGCGGCGAAGGTCAAAGCGGCTTCACCGTAGACGATGCGATCAAGTCCTTGCAGATCATCGAAGCCGCGCACGAATCCGCGGCAAAAGGCCAGGCAGTTCACCTGTAAGCGTCTCTCTGCCAATGCCCGGAGAGATGCCTACGCGCCCAGGGGGCTCCCGACAGACCGGCGCATGTTGTCACCCCGGAGGGGTCTCTCTGCCGGCATGACAGTAATTTCAACCAGAAATTCCCAACTTCAAAGGGCATCGAATGAAGGACACCTTACAGCCCATCGGCGTTGCCATTGTAGGTCTTGGACGCATGGGCCAGTTGTACAACCGGCTCGTCGCCGAATCGCCCACGGCGCAATTGATCGCGCTCTGCGGGCGCGATCAACGTGCAACAGATGCACTGGCAGCGGAGGCAGGCGCAGCAGCGTACACCAGTGACAATATAGACGCGATGCTGGCAAACCACCCCGATATTGAGGCGGTGATCGTCGCAACCTCGGAATGGGCGCATGTTGCGCCTGTGCTGGCCGCGTTGGATGCGGGCAAGCATGTACTGGTCGAAAAACCAATGGCGCTGTCGCCCGCAGAAGCAGCCACGATGGTACAGCGCGCCGAAGCAAAGGGCGCCCACTTGATCGTCGCGCACAGCCTGCGTTTTGACCCGCGCTTTGCTGCGGCGCGCGAGGCCGTTGCCACAGGGGCCGTGGGCGAGATTCTGCACCTCTATGCGCGCCGTAACCCCTCGCCAGCCGCAGCCGAGCGTGTCATCAGGCGCTTCCCCCTGGCCTATTGGCTTATGCCCCATGACATCGACATGATGTTGTGGACTACGGGCAGCGCCGTTCAAAAAGTGATGGCCTACAGCCGCGCGG
This sequence comes from Caldilineaceae bacterium, assembly GCA_020846635.1. Classification (GTDB taxonomy): domain Bacteria; phylum Chloroflexota; class Anaerolineae; order Caldilineales; family Caldilineaceae; genus QEUY01. The sequence continues at coordinate 19,666 of JADLDO010000023.1, read as the reverse complement.
GTGGCAAAGAACGCGCTGATTTTATCCTGGCTGTGCTGACCTTTGCGAATGACGCGATTGGCGTTGTCGAAAGTTCATGGGGAACACCGGGCGGCGGACGGCTGCAAAATGAGCTATTCACGGTGCGCGGCACGACGGGCGCGGTCGAGGTGACAGGCAATGAAAACGGCATTGCGCTCTACCGTGGCGATGGCAGCAGCGGCAATCGCATGGAGTATCCCGACATTGGCTACGCCCCTGTCATCCATGAGCAGTTGGATGGTGTCTTCCGTCGCCTCTTTTCCCATTTCACCGGCGTTGTGCGCGGGCGCTACTCACCTGTCGTGACGGGCCGCGACGGGCTGGCCGCGGTGCGTGTTGCCGCAGCCATTGATCGCTCGTTGGTCGAGCGGCGCGAAATCGAGCTTTCTGAAGTAGAGTAGGAAACTATCATGCGTGTCGTTTTCTTTTGGGAGGCCGCGGGGCTGGTGCTGGACCGGGCAAATCCCTATGCGGGCTTGTTGGCGCGTGCGCTGGGCAAGATCGGCGTCGAGATGGTCGCGGGCCACGCCAGGGAGTTCACGGAGGAGTGGGTGCGCGCCAACCAGGGCAAAGTCAATGTGCTTCATCTGAACTGGCTGCATCTCATGTACGATGCGCCCGACCTACCGGGCAAGGTGGCACGCGCCGCCGCGTTCATCAACAATCTAACCCTGGCGCACCGGCTTGGCTACAAAATCGTCTGGACAGTCCACAATCTCTACCCCCACGAGTCGCAGTCGCACGAACTGGATCACCTGGTGCGCGTGGCAGTCGCCAACCTAGCCACCGCGATCATTGCCCACTGTGAACAGGCGCGCTCTCTGGTAGAGCAGCACTTCCACCGCACTGACAATGTAGTGGTCATTGCCCACGGTCACTTCATCGACATTTACCCGAACAGCATCAGCCGGAGCGCAGCACGCCAACAACTGGGCATTGCCGAGGAAAATTTTGTCTATCTTTTCTTTGGAAACGTGCGTCCATACAAAGGTTTAGAAAATCTGCTGCACGCCTTCAAGGCATTGCCGGGTGAGCATTTGACGCTGCTCTTGGCGGCGAAAGTCTACAACGACTATGGTGATCGTTTTGTCGAGGAGGCGCGAGGGGCAGACCCGCGCATCCTGGTCTGCCCCTCGCGCTTCTTCGCCAACGAGGAATTCCAGCTTTACTTCAACGCGGCGGATGTCTCTGTGCTGCCCTTTCTCGATGTTCTCACCTCTGGTTCAACGATCACGGCACTCTCCTTTGGCCTGCCGGTGATTGTGCCACCCGCCGGTTGTCTGCGAGAATTGGTCGATGAGCGCATGGGCATCCTCTATGACCAGCAGCAGCCGGACGCGCTGCAAGAGGCGATGCTTGCCATGCAGCAGCGCGATCTGCCCGCGGCGCGCCAGGCCGCGTATGCCCGCGCCCAATCGCTGGCTTGGGATGAGATTGCTCGTTTGACGCTGGCAGCCTACCATTCAACGAACAGGCATAGGGTCTAATGCTGCTCTCGCAAGCCGATTGGCAATCCATTCTTCAGCGCGCGAGCCTGCCGCAATTTGATGCAGCGCGCCAGCGGCTGCTTGGCGAAGCTGCCGCCTTTATGGCACAGCCTGTGGCAGTCCAGAGCGAGCCGGGCGGCTATTACCATGACTACTTCTGCCCGGCGCATGGCGCGCAGTTGCTCTTTGACCCTACAACGCCCACCACCCATCGCTGCCCTGTGGACAATGTGCTTTGGCAAGGGGAGCGTTTTGATGCGGCGTGGCGCTGGTTTGCCAACAATCGCCTCTCCGAAGCCGCGCTGCGGCTGGCGCTCTGCTGGCGGCTGGATGGCAACCGAAGCTACTTCTCACAGGTCAGGCAGATCCTGCTCGACTACGCAGACAAGTACGCGGCCTACCAACAGGTACCGCGTACGGTACGCAATCCAGGTGTCGCCACCTACACGACATTGGATGAGGCAGTCTGGGTTCTGCCGCTAGCATGGGCCTTTGACATGGTGCGGCAGCAGCTTTCACAGGCAGAAGACGACCAGATCAGCCAACGCCTCTTTGCCCCCGTTGCCGAACATCTCATCACCCATCACTTTGGCGATGTGCATAATTTCGCCTGCTGGCACAACGCCGCCATCGGCACAATCGGCGTTCTGCTCGACCGTACCGACTGGATTGACTTTGCTGTGCGTGGCGAATTTGGCTTTGACAAGCAACTGGCATCGGGAGTGTTGGCGGATGGCCTCTGGTTTGAAGGTTCATTCAGCTATCACTTTTACACGGTCTATGCGCTGTTGACGCTGGCAAAAGCGACACGCCATCTGCCGGGATTGGATTTGCGCGCGCGGCCTGCATTGCGCGCCATGCTGCTGGCCCCGATCCACGCTGCCTATCCCGATTGGTCATTGCCCGCCACCAACGATTGCTGGTACTTCTCCAGCCTGCTTGCCGACTGCTGCCACGGTGTCCCCCCTGCCCCTGCCTTCTACGAAATCGCCTATAGCTGGTACGCTGACCCGCTCTTTGCCCAGCTATTGCAGCGCGCCTATGCCCAAACGCAGCGCGACAGCCTGGACGCGCTGCTCTTTGGCGAACCCTCAATCCCGCCAGTTCCCTTGACCTCCATGCCCAGCGTCAATCTTCCCGCTTCCGGCTATGCAATTCTGCAGCACGACGCGCCAGAGACCAACGCCCAATCAGGCAATGACAAACAACAGCGTTATCTCTTGCTCAAATATGGCCCGCATGGAGGGGGTCACGGTCATCCCGACAAGCTCAATCTGATCGTGCATGCCTACGGGCAGCGGCTAGCGCCCGACTTTGGCACACCTGGCTATGGGCTCGAACTCTTTCAAAGCTGGTATCGCCAAACCATCAGCCACAACAGCGTCACCCTCGATGGTATGTCGCAGCCGCCCGCCACCGGCCGACTCCACAGATTCCGCGCGGATGGCCCGTTTCAGGTCGCCGATGCCTCTATCTCCTGGCAGGACGAACCCGCGCTCGCATCCGCTGACCATCCCTACCATGGCGCTTTCCTGCGGCGCATCCTTCTCGCCCGCCCAGACTATTTTCTGGACATTATGTGGGTTGAGAGCAGAGAACCAAAGCGCATTGATTGGATTTACCACAACACAGGGTCGCCAAGTATTAGTCTCGCTAGCCAACCAACAGACCTTCCTAGCACAGAGGGCACAGGCTACCAGCACATTCACCAGGCGCAACGCGCGCAGGTGCAGGGAAACTTTGTCGTAACGTGGCTGCCTGAGCCTTCTCAGCCCAAATCTGCCGGACTACGACTCTTTATAGCGGGTGGCATGCCTGGTGAAGCCATCATAGGCCAAGCGCCCGGCAACCCACCGACTGATCTACACGGCGTGCTGATCCACAGGCGGCACGCGACCACAACAGCATTTCTTTCCCTTTTCCATCCCTATCAGGGTACACCACAGGTCACAGCGGTCGAGTGGCTTGGGCAAAATCTATGCGAAGAAGGCTGGGCCGCCTGCGTGGTGTATTGCGGCGATCAGCGAGAGCAATGGCTGATTCGCTTGAATCCCGAAGTCTCGCGGCCCTTGCTGCCCGTAAGCCCGCAGGTGACTGCACAATTTGAATACATCCTCAACCAGCAAACATAACCAACCAACATAACGGAGAAACCATTATGACAACTTACCGCGCAGGTTTGGTGGGCTGCGGGCGTATCGGCACGCTCTGGGAGACGGACCCGCCCACCCCAGTCACCCATGCCGGTGCATTGGCAATGCTGCCACAGACGCAATTGGTGGCAGGCGCAAGCCGCGGCAGCGAACACCTGCACGCCTTTGGCAAGCAATGGGGCATTGATGCGCTCTATCTGGACTATCAAGAGATGCTCGCCACAGAGAAGCTGGATATTGTCTGCATCGCCACCCACCCAGGGCTGCACCGGCCCATTGTCGAGGCGGCAGTGGCGGCGGGAGCCAAAGGCATCTTCTGCGAAAAGCCGCTGGCCTTGAGCCTGGAGGATGCAGACGCTATTGTCGCGGCCTGTCGAGAGGCCAATTGTGTGCTTTCGGTCAACCACTCGCGGCGTTGGGACCCCGCGCACCGCAAGGCCAAAGCGTTGGTCGAGGCGGGTGCCATTGGTGACTTGGTTTCGCTCTTTGGCATTTGCCAGGGAGTCAAGCCCTTTCCCGCTTGGGTGGCAGACGAGGAAGGCCCGCTGCTCCATGATGCTGTCCATCTTTTTGACCTCTTTCGCCTATTTGGCGGCGAACCACAATCGGTGGTGGGTACGGCGCTGCGCCGCCAGCAGCCTTTCCCGGTGGAGGATGACAGCCACGCCATTTTTGAGCTCAATTCCGGCCTGAGCGCGGTGGCGATGGTCAATGAGCGCACGCGCTACTTCCGCTTCGAACTGCAAATCCAGGGTACAGAGGGTGTCATCGTCCTCTCCAGTGCAGGCAACCAATTTTTGCGCGGTGTAGACCGTACGGATCGCATCAACGAACCGAATCCCATCATCGAATGGTACGAACTCGAAGCGGAATCCTTCCCATCCGTACCCACGACCAGCACAATCCTCGATGCGGTAGCCGAATTGGTGCAGTGCATCGAAAGCGGCAGTACCCCCAGTTCACCAGGCGAAGATGGCGTCGCCTCGCTGGAGATGGTCATGGGCGTCTACGAATCGCAACTCCAGGGCAACAAGCCCGTGACTTTCCCGCTGGTCGCCCGCGACTCGGCGCTCTATAGGCTGCGCGCGGAGGGGTATTACTCGTAACCGCTTATCGCGCGAACCACGCTTATGCTATAATGTACATAACATTGATCTCCACACTGTAACCAGAGGGCTGCGATGATATGCCAACCGTTCTGCGAATAGGACGTTATCGCTTTCACTTCTTTAGCAACGAGCGGAATGAGCCCGCACACATTCATGTCAAGGATGGTGATCGTGGGGCAAAGTTTTGGTTAGAGCCTGTGGACTTAGCAGCTAATTACGGATTTCGTAGCTACGAACTGTCAGAGATACGTAGGCTTGTGCTCGAACATCAGATGTTGTTCCTTGAGAAATGGTATGAACACTTCAACTAAACCTGCAACTACATTTAGACGCGCATTTGTACCCACAACGGCACTCGCGCAGGCCGTGTCGTTTGATGAACATATGATGCATGTGGCATTGACAGATGGACGTATCCTTAGCGTGCCGGTAGTTTGGTTTCCGTTGCTGGCAGAAGCGACGCCAGAGCAGCGCACAGAGGTAGAAATCGGCGCGGGCGGTTTAAGCTTGCATTGGCCCGCCATTGACGAGGATTTGGTTGTCGCCAACTTGCTGGCAGGAGCAGATTGGCAATCTACGTAAGGTGATAAAAGCCCTTTATGGCGAAAAGAGAATAGGCCAGGGACGAATCATTCTCGCAATTTCATTCTCACGACATGCAACCGGCTAGAGAGGTGGGAGCATCCACCATGATCACCGATGATGTTTCGCGTACCTTCGAGACCCCTTTTGATAATCCGCTGGTGCCCAAATTTCCAATCGAAATGCGCAACACCGAGATTCTGACCGTCTTTTATCGCACAGACGCAGAAGCCAGCCGGCGGCTGATCCCATCACCATTAGAGACGGTAGGGGATCTTGTGATTATCCATATCTACCACATGAATGACTCCGACTGGTTCGGGCAGTACTACGAGTCGGCTGTGCAGATTCCGGTGCGGCTGCCGGGCACAGAGATTGTGGGCGCATACTCCCCCTATCTCTACTTGCAAAGCGATGGGGCTGTGGCAACAGGTCGCGAGATTTACGGTCAACCCAAAAAGGGGGGCGAACCCAACTTAGAAGTGCGCGGCGACCTCTTCGTGGGCACGGTCAGCCGCAACGGTATTGAGGTGATCACCGTCACAATGGCCTATAAGCAACAGCGGGCGCAGCTCGCCGACATGGCCCGCCTGGGCGATTTCAGAACCAACATCAATCTCAAGGTGGTTCCCGGCGTCGATGGCACAGACGCCATACGCCAGTTGACGGCGCGCACACTCTCCGATGTGCATGTTCACGAATGCTGGAGCGGCGAAGCAACCGTCGAACTGCGGCCTAATGCACAGGCTCCTGTCTACCGGCTGCCGGTGCGCGAGGTTGTGCAGGGCTTTTACTGGCGCACCGATTTTTCCCTCCCCTTTGGGCGAGTCATCCATGACTATCTTGCCTAACCTCTAGAAGCCGGAATGAATCGCCCGTGAAGATCACAGACATTACCACCCACATGGTTGATTTTGGCGTGAGCAACTATATCTTTGTCAAGGTCTTTACCGACGAAGGCATTGAAGGTGTAGGCGAAGCCACGCTGGAGGGCAAAGAACTGTCGGTACTGGGTGCGATTGAAGAGATGAAGCGCATCTTTGTAGGAGAAGACCCGCGCAACATTGAGATTCTATGGCGCAAATGGCACATGACTTCCTGTTGGAAGGGTGTCACGGATTTTACCGCCATCAGCGGCATCGAGCAGGCGCTCTGGGATATCACCGGCAAATATTACAACACCCCGGTCTACCGGCTTTGGGGCGGGCCAGTGCGCGAGGCGATCCGCGCCTACACCTGGCCTGGGCCTTACAGTACTCCGGAGGAATGTGGCGAAGCAGCCGCTCAAGCAGTCGAACAGTTGGGCTTCACCGGCATGAAGTTCGATCCCTTCGGCGATGAGTACATGGATATTTCCCATGATGGGCTGGCGTTTGCCGTTGCCTGTATTGCCGCTGCGCGCGAGGCTGTCGGCAACCGCGCCGATATTGCGGTCGATGGGCACTGGCGCTTTGGGCCTCAGGCTGCCATCCGCATTGCCAGGGCGCTGGAGCCGTTTGACATCATGTTCCTAGAGGAGCCTGTGCCCTCCGATGCCAATGAGATGCTGGCGCGGGTGCGCGCCGAGGTGAATGTGCCTTTGGCGACAGGGGAACGCTATTACACACGCTGGGGCTTTTGGCCGTTGTTGCGCGACCGCCTGGTCGATGTAATCCAGCCCGATATTTGCCACTGTGGCGGCATCCTGGAGATTCGCAAAATCGCCTCGATGGCCGAACCCTGTGGCGTTACCGTCGCGCCCCACAATCCCAATGGGCCTGTTTCTCTGGCCGCGGTTGTGCAATTTGCCGCGTGTACGCCCAACTTCCTGATTACCGAATCTGTGCATACTCGCACCCTATCGGGCAATCTCGTCAAAGAGCCGTTGGAGATCCAGAATGGGTACATCCCGTTACCCACCAAACCGGGGCTGGGCATCGAGCTAGACGAAGCCGTGATTGCACGCCACCCTGGCGACCCTAAAGATATCTGGTTTCCCAAGCGGCTGGTTTATTAGGCACAGGACTCTCGTCTCCACCCTACTTATGCGCGAACCCAATGACATCGTCTCGCTCTGTGAGGCCCACTACCAATTTCTGAGCCTGTGGCCGGAGTACGTGCGTGAGGATTGGCTTGGCGCGGCCTTTATCGGCAATCGCCTGCTGCCGATTCCATTTCGCAACCATGTTGCCCTCGTGCGCAGCAGGCCGGAGCAAGCAGCCGGGTTGATCGAGCGCGCCAACGCCTTTTACCTCCAGTTGGCCGCGCCGCCAGCCTTTCAACTCGATCCGGCCACAACCCCATCTGACTTTCCCGCGATGCTGATGCGAGCAGGTTATGAGAAACAAGTAGAGGAAGCGTGGATGGTCTGCATAGTAGGAGAAGCGCCGGTCACGCTTGACCAGACCGGCGTGGCTGTTGTCCAGCTTACGCCCACCACGTCAGCCTCACTGATTCAAGCTTATATCGATTGCTATAACATCAGCTTTCGCGCGCCTGCCCATGTCCACGCCGGTTTTGGCGCTTCGTTCCGCAGCGTGCTATCCCATGCGGCTGGTCTGCACTTTGTGGCTCTGGTGGATGGAGAGCCGGCGGGTGCGGTCAGCCTCTTTCACCATTCTGGACAGGGTGGCGTTTACAATGTCGGTACCTTGCCGGCCTTTCGCGGGCAAGGGGTCGCCACCACCTTGCTGCTCCACCTCTTGGTGGTTGCCCGCCAGTTGGGATTGGCGCAACTCATCCTGCAAGCAGTCCACCACGGCCCGGCCCAACCCATTTATGAACGAGTAGGTTTTCGCACCTGTTTTGTGCGAGATTGGTATTTGCCGGAAGATCCAGGAGGGATTTGGTCGTAGGCAGATGAAGCAGAGATTCAGCTATGCTATAATCACATGGCTGTGATGTGGCTGTAACAAAGTGCAGCAAATGAGCGATTCATATCTTCGCCATCCTCACCCTCTCTCGCGGCTCCCAAACCCAACCATCAGGAGGCCGAACCCATGCCCAACAGACCGAGTGTTCAGGAGCAGTTTCGCTACGACCATCTGACCTGGTCGGAGATCAACGAGGCCGCCGCGCTCAAAAAGATGGTGCTGCTGCCGATTGGCGCGATCCAGCAACACGGGCCACACCTGCCGGTGGACACAGACGAGAAGATTGTGACCGCGCTGGCATTAGCCGCTGCCGAACGACGGCGTAAGCGCGTGCTGGTCGCGCCCACCCTCCCCTACGCCTACAACTTGGAGTCAATGGACTTCCCTGGCACCGTCAGCGTTGCCGCCCGCACCTTTATGGACCTCTGTGTGGCGGTGGTCAAGGGCTTTGCCTATCATGGCTTTGACCATATCCTGCTGCTCAACGGCTTTGGCCCCAACGACAACCTTGTGGAGTTGGTAGGTCGCCAGATCAACCTGGAGACACAAGCCTTATGCGGCTCTGTCACCTGGACGAGTTTGCTGACGGTTAATGCGGGCTTCAACGCCACCTGGCGCGAATCGACCTTCCCCGGTGCCAGCCACGCCGATGAACTGGAGACTTCGCTCTACCTGGCGCTTGACGAGGCGGGGGTGGACATGGCACGCGCCGAGGATTACACGCCCACCTTTCAACCCTCCAACACAGCCGCCAGCTTTGTCTATGAGGATCATTTTGGCGGTGGGTCGATCTATCTACCTGGCTGGGTCAGTGCCCGCTCGCCCAACGGCGTCATGGGTCAGCCGACCAAAGCCAGCGCCGAGAAAGGGCGGCGTATCTTCGAGGAAGCTACCAACAATCTCGCCGCTGTGCTGGACGAATTCTACGAGCGGCCCAAACGCCCCAGCGTTGACCACCACACCGTACCAACATTGGGGCCGCTGCCTCTGGAAGTTTCTTGAATCGGTTGCCCGATAAAACCAAGATATAGAAACCAAGATAAGGTGAACGCCATGAACCAACGCCTATCCGTTTCTGAACAGCACCTCTACGCCAAATTAACCTGGCCTGAAGTGCGTGAAGCAGTCGCACTGGGCAAAGTCATCATCTTGCCCATCGGCTCCACCGAGCAGCATGGTCATCATCTGCCCATCGACGTGGACAACTTCCTCTGTACCAACTTCGCACTAGAAGCGGGTCGCCGCGCGCCGGACAAAATCCTGGTCGCGCCGACCATCCCCTATGGCTTCAATGTCCACGCCTTTGACTTCCCTGGCACGATGCATGTCCCACGCAATCCCTTTGTCGATTATGTCGTCGATGTCTGCAAGAGCTTTAGCTATCATGGCTTTAAGCGCATCATCCTTTTCGACGGTCACGGCTCTAACATGCCGCCGCTCAACCTGGCGGCGCGGCGTGTGGCGCTGGAAACGGATGCCCTCTGCGCCTGCCTGATCTGGACATCGCTGCTCACCGTTGACCCCGAACATATGAAAACCTGGCGCGAGTCGCGTATCCCCGGCGGCTGTGCCCATGCCTGCGAACTGGAGACATCCGCCTATCTGCATTTTGGCGCAGACAAGGTGCAGATGGAGAAGGCCGAGGACAACATCGCATGGTATAACTACCCCGAAAACTCCCGCTTCGGCGGTGTAGACCTGCTGACGGGTGGCGGCGTCCTTAAGGTCGTAGAGTGGACGAGTACCTATACGCCCCAGGGTGTCGTGGGCCAAGCCACGTTGGGCACAGCAGAAAAGGGGCGCATCGTGGTCGAGGAGGCAACGCTGCGGCTGCTCCAGTTTGTGGAAGCCTTCCAAGATTGGCCCGATCCACAGCGCCGCGACCACCACACCACGCCGCCCACCAGCCCATTACCGGCGGACTAAAAGTATCCCATTACTCCGAGAGGAACAGGGGAGAGAGAAAATTAATGAGCGACGTGATCACTATCCATGATCATAACGAGATTGATTTCGACCGGCCTGGAAAAGCCCTCTATGAGGTTGCCTTTCACTACGACGGCACGTGGGGCAATGCACTGGTGCCGCTGGCAGTCATCAACGGCACAGCCAACCACGACAGAGGCGGCAGAGTCCAGGGGGTCGCCTGTTTTGGAGGCACACACGGCAATGAATACGAGGGGCAGGTGGCGGTTTGGCGGCTGATGCATGAGCTAGACCCGGCGCAGATCAGCGGGCGCGTGATCCTCATGCCGCGGCTCAACCAGCCGGCATGTAACAGTGGCACGCGGGAATCGCCGCGCGATGGTGTCAATATGAACCGCGCCTTCCCTGGCGATCCGTTCGGCACCCTCACCTATCGCATCGCCCATTTTGTCACCAGCCGTGTCTTTCCGCTGGTTGAGGTCGTGTTAGACATCCACGCGGGCGGGCGCGGTGTCGAGTTTGCGCTCTGTTCCTCTTTCCATCTGGTCAGCGACCCGGCGCAATATGCCGAAATGAAACAGGTCGCCAGCCTCTTTGACACTCCTTTTGTCTATATTTATTCGAGCGGCATGGCACGCGGTCTGTTGACAGACGAAGCCGAGGCGTTGGGCAAAGTGACGATTGGCGGCGAGTTCGGCCATTCATCGGGCGTTCATCAGCGCGGGGTGCGCCACGCATATCAGGGCATCAAGAATGTGCTGCATCATTACAACCTCCTGCCTGGCACAATCCAGCGCGTGGCCCCCGAACGGGAAAATCCACCGCGGCTGGTCGAGGCGGTTGACCTGGAGGATTATGTGCCTGCGCCGATCACCGGGGTCTTTGAACCGGAATTGCCCGTTGGTAGCGCGGTGGAAGCGGGGCAATTTGTAGGCAATCTCTACGACTTTGAACGGGTGGGTGACGCGCCCCTGGCGATCCACGCACCGAGCAGCGGCTACATCATCCTCCAGCCCTTCCAAGCCCCCATCGCCAAAGGCGACACAATGCTGGTCATCGGCAAAGAAGTGAAGGATTAGAGAGGGAGGAAGAAGTTGAGGCCCGCCTCGGATCGCCCAAGTCGGTTCATTCGTCGGAATCCTCTCCTTGAGCGTTTGGCTGTACGTTAAGAGCACTTGCTTTGCCAATGCGCTCACACGATGTATGATCCAGGTATGAGCGAACAGCGATGACCGACTCTAGGCTCATCTACAATACATATCCTCAAGCGCCCAATAAAGACCAGACAAAGAGCAAAAAGGCAGCATGTCCACCACACACCTGAACAACCCAACTTCGCGTCTGCGCTTCGGCCTTGCCCGTATGAATATTACGCCTCCGGTTGGCATCTATCATCGCCTCTGGGGCGCGGCGCGCCATGACCGCGCGACGGGCGTGCATCGCCCCCTTACCTGTGAGGTCATGGCCTTTGGCGCGCTCGGTGATGCCCCAGGGACACCCCCACATCATCTACGCGCTGTGCTCGATCTGCCCGGTCTTGTGGAGGCCCAACACGAAGAACTTGTACGCGTACTTGCCGAAAGCTGCGGCGTTCCTCATTCACAAGTGGTGATCAGCTTTTCCCATACACACTCTTCCGGCTGGTTTGTCCCCGACCGTTTCAACCTACCCGGCGGCGAGTTGATTCCGGGCTACCTGCGCGACCTGAACGAAAAAGGACGCCAAGCCGGTGAGCAAGCTGTGGCAGCGATGCAAGAAGTGAGCATCAGCTATGCGAAAGGGCAATCGAATATGGCAGGCAATCGCGACTATTGGGACGCTGAGCGCGGGCTATATGCCTGCGGCTTCAACCCCGATGCCCCTGCTGACGACACAGTGATGGTCGCGCGCGTGACCAACGCCGCCGGTGAGCTTGCGGCGGTCATCGTCAATTACGCCTGTCACCCTACGACTCTTGCCTGGGACAATTCGCTGATTAGCCCCGATTATGTGGGGGCGCTGCGCGAAACGGTGGAGCAGGCAACGGGTGTGACCTCTGTTTTCCTGCAAGGTGCGTGCGGCGATCTCGGCCCGCGCCACGGCTTTGTTGGCGATACGGCTGTGGCGGACAGCAATGGTCGCCAGGTGGGTTTTGCCGCGCTCTCTGCCCTAGAGTCAATCGACCCGCCACTCAGCGATTTTGCCTATACGGGGCCGGTCGTTTCGGGTGCTACGCTCGGCACTTGGGCACCTACGCCGCTGAGCGATGCGCGATTGGCAGCCACCGCGACACTCGCGGGTGCTTGCCACCATGTCGATCTGCCGATCCGAGAACGCCCGGATCGCGCCCAACTGGAGCGTGACTTGGCGGAATGGAATGCGAAATCCGACGCCGCTGCTGCCCAGGGTGATCTCCAGGCGGCAGGCGATGCGCGCGCCTATGCCGAACGGGCGCGGCGCTGGATCGCACGACTAGACGACCTGCCACCCGGCGATACTTTTCCTGTACAATTCTCTGTGCATCGTTTGGGCGATGCCATTTGGATCAGTTGTGGGGGTGAGCCGTACAATCTCTTGCAGGTGGACCTGCGCCGCCGCTTCCCCAACCACCCGCTGCTGATCTCGCCCATCTCCGGCGATCTCCAGGTGGCCTATCTGCTTCCCCAGGATCGCTATGGCAAGGGTCTCTATCAGGAGGAACCCTCGATCCTAGCACCAGGCTGCCTGGAAGGGCTGATTGAGGCGATTAGCGCGCAGGTCGAGGCGTTGGTTAGGTAGACCGCCGGAGAGCCGCCGGAGGCTAAAGCCATCCGGCTATACAACGACGCCCCCTAAACGGGGCTTGCCGTCTATCCATCTACGCGTCACAGGGCAAGTCCTCTTCAGGGGGCGTTGTTTCCTAGCGGGGCGGATTTATCCCTCGGCGTGAGTGTCAATACATCTACCTGTGCCGGAGGAAGACTCATTCAGCTAGCAGACTAGCCTCTGCACTCCCTAGTGCCATCATCTCCTCGCGCCAAGTCTCCTTCCCCGTGAGATATACAGCGGTTTCTTCGCGCAGGAGTTGTACCCCTGAATCATCAGTGCGTTCTAAAACGGGGATCAGACCTTGCCCCGTATGGTGTTGTTTCTGGTTTTCTACATAATCCACAATATAGGGTAGCCGTTTGGCATCAAAGGAGAAAGCACCATAGCTCTCCTGCCAGGCAAAACCGCGTCCGGTCTTGGCAAGTTGCGTATTCACTTTTGCCGACGCTACTCCTTTGATTTGCCCTACAAAACTGGCTACAGCCAATGCCGGTGGGATGGCGACGACGCAATGCACATGGTCAGCGATACCATTTATGGCAAAAACGGTTGCATCCAAGCCAACGGCCTTTGCCCTCAAGTAGTCGTATATCACCGGCTCAAGTTCAGGCGAAATCAAGGGCACGCGATTTTTAGTCGCCCAGACCAAATGGTAGAAAAGTCGCCAATATGCCATAAAAGACCTCGATGATGATACCACTTAGGCGGTATGTTGGATGTGGACAGCCCCGTTTAGGGGGCGTCGTTGTATAGCCGGATGGCTTTAGCCTCCGGCGGACTTGGTAGCATATGACCGACGGGGGATAAATCCGCCCGGCCACAGTACAACGCCCCCTGAAGGGGGCGTCCCCAGCGCGCTTAGCCGTTGCCACCAGCCCGCGCCACCACATAGACTGTACGGCTGTGCCAGGCGACCGTTTGATTGAGCAGTTGGCGTTGGAAGAGGGCGCGCACTTGCTCGATCTCGGTAGGGGTAAGTAACACGGCGAGATGTTGAGCATAGGAGGGGCGACCATCGATAGGTGTGTCGCTGAACCAGCGTGCCAGCAGCCCGGCACTGACGCGCACCTCGGCGATCTCAGTCTCCGTGGTCAGCTCCATGCGCAGCCCGGTTGTCTCCCAAAGCGCCGCCAGATCATCGGCATCCCAACTGACCAACGGATCATCGCTGCGTGTGTAGATCGCTTCCTCCGCAGCAATGAGGCGCGCGGTCAATTCATCGCCCAGGCCCGCATTCGACCCGTCTAGCGCCAACAACTTGTATAGGCGCTGCGTGTGGCGCGGGATGCGTTCAGCGAGGCTCACGGTGCCACCCGGCGCTACCGTCGCGGCAATCAGTTCCACTGCGGCGCCCTTCTCTGCAACATCCACCAGGACGTTGTGTCCAACAACGGCATCAAAGTGGCGCGGCCCCTCCTGCGCCGCCAGCAGTTCGGGCAACGCAGCGAGGTCGCCCTGCAAAACAAGAGGGCGCTCAGTCTCCGGCAGTTGTGCTGCCAGTTGGTTCAACGCTTCTGCGTCGCGTACGCTGCGTGCCAGCGTATAGACGCCGCCCTCGGGCACGCGACGCAGCGCCTCCCAGGTGATTAAGCCGCTACCCGTCTTCAAATCGAGTACCAGACTATGGCGCGCCAAGTGAGCGTTGTCGAGCACGCGGTCGCGCAGGTCGCCCAGGCGTTCGCCCAGCCCGGAGATCGTGCGTTGCAGCCAGCGATCGCGCATCGAGTCCGGTGCGGAGAAGGTCAATATCTCGGCATCCCCAGGGCGATCTTCCACGGCGAGCATGGCGGCAAGCTGCGCCTCGCGGCGGCGTGCAACTTCGGTGCGAATTCCGGCTTCGTAGCCCTGGTCAGAGGGCTGATAAAAGACCTTGCCCTGAAGCGACGTGGGCAAATATTGTTGGGCCACCCAATGGTCGCGGAAGGCATGAGGATAGAGATAGCCTTCACCATGCCCAAAGCCTTCGCTGTCACGGTTCGCGTCACGCAGGTGGTTGGGAATGCCACTATCCGCCTCTTTGGAAACCGTGTCAAGCGCATCAAAGAAGGCAAAGGCAGTATTGGACTTCTTAGCGGTCGCCAGATAGAGCGCGGCCAATGCCAGATGAAAGCGACCTTCCGGCATCCCCACTTGCTCGAAAGCAGCGGCACAAGCAGTGACCACCTGGATAGCATTGGGGTCTGCCAGCCCCACGTCTTCACCGGCAAAGATCAACATGCGCCGGAAGATAAAACGAGGCGCTTCGCCCGCATAGACCATCTTCGCCATCCAATACATCGCCGCATCGGGGTCGGAACCGCGCAGGCTCTTGATAAAGGCGCTGATGGTATCAAAGTGATAATCCCCCTCTTTGTCATAGAGGACAGCACGCTGTTGGATCGATTCTTCAGCCACCGCCAAGGTCACATGGATTGCGCCGTCATCACCAGGTGGCGTAGTCTCCACAGCCAGTTCCAGCGCATTAAGAACCCCGCGCGCGTCCCCATTGGCGATGTCCACCATATGCTCCAGCGCGTCCTCATCGAGGATGACGGTGCGGCGACCATAGCCCCGTTCGGGATCATGGAGCGCCTGGTGGACGATGGCGCGCAGGTCGGCAGCGGTCAGTGGCTTGAGCTGGAAGATGCGGCTGCGGCTGACCAGCGCCTTGTTGACCTCAAAGTAGGGGTTCTCGGTGGTGGCGCCGATAAAGATTACCGTACCATTTTCCACCCAGGGCAGCAGCGCATCTTGTTGCGCCTTGTTAAAACGGTGGACTTCATCGACAAAGAGGATGGTGCGTTGGGCGTGGAGCTTGGCGCGGTCTTGTGCTTCAGCAATTGCCTCGCGAATCTCCTTGACCCCGGACAGAACCGCATTGAGCGCGATAAAATGGGCGCTGGTGGTGTTGGCGATCACTTGCGCCAGTGTCGTCTTGCCTGTGCCGGGAGGGCCATAGAAGATCAGGCTGCCCAACTGGTCGGCCTGGATGGCGCGGCGCAGCAGCCGCCCAGGGCCAACAATATGCTCTTGACCGATGTACTCGTCCAGCACGCGCGGGCGCATACGCGCCGCCAGCGGCGCTCCCTGCTGCAATCTTTGTTGGTGCGCTTGGTCGAAAAGGTCCATTGCCATTGCCCAATCATAGCGCGCATTGGGGCTTTGGGCGAAACTCCCGGCTGGCAATTACCCCAAGCGGCTCAGGTCAAACTCTGCCAGCACAGGGCGATGGTCGGAGGCTTCTTCACCGGGCGGCTCTTGCCAGATTTGCGCGGCGGTAAGAGCAGGGGCAAGGGATTCACTGAGGAAGATATAGTCGATACGATAGGGTGGAAAGCCAGGCCCGCAAAATGAGCCGCTGCCGGGAGCGCCCACGCGGCCATAGGCATCGATATAGCCCGCTTTCTCCATTTGCGCGATGACTTTGAAATCATCTTCGTGGCCTTGTCGAGCATTGGGGGCTTCTACATTGGACGTTTCGGAGAGGTGGGCTGGCTGCGCCGGGGCCGCGACTCGGGTGGCAAAATCCCTGGAGGCAATGGCGTTAAAATCGCCCATGATCAGGTGCGGGCGATTGCGGTCGCGCACAGTCCAGGTGCGTAGCGCACGCAGTTGAACAAGGCGCGCTTCTTCGTCGGTATGATCCAAGTGGGTGACATAGGCGGTGAAGGGGCTACCTGTGGGCAAGGCGATGCGCGCCTCTAGGAGCCCCCGCTGCTCTTTGCCGGGAACGGGCGTCAGATGATGCGCCGCGCTGGCGAGGATAGGCCAACGGCTGAGCAGCGCGTTGCCATAGGCATCGGCGGGCAAGCTGTCCTGCGCGGGCCAGCGCAGGCAGGGGCCAAAGACCCAATCCATCCCCAATCGCGCCGCCAGGGCCTCCAGCGCAGCTTCCCCGGCCCCCTCCACAACACGGGGGTAAAAAACTTCATTCAGGCCCACTAGGTCGGCACCGGTCGCAGCAATGACTTGGGCGACCGCATCGAGGTTCGGGAGACCTGCCATTGTGCGCCAACCGTGGATGTTATAGGTGAGAACTCGCATAGTGTTTTATCTGCGCGGGGCAGCGGCAAACTGCCCCGCGTTGCTTGCTGTTGTCAGAGATACCGGGGTGCGCTATTCATGCACAATGACTAACGTGCCGGGGTCATCGTTGGTGGCGGAGTGCCAGACGGTTCCACCGTCCCATGTGGGACCGGCCCAATCAAAGAGCCATTTAGCATCGGCATTGGTCATATTGATACAGCCGTGGCTCATCGGGTTTCCAAAATTATTGTGCCAATAGGTTCCGTGAAAACCATAATCCGCATAGAAATATTGTACCCATTCCACATTGGGCAGGTTGTAATAGCCATTGAGCGCGCTCCCACCCGACATGGTTTGCGAACGAACCTTCACACGAATGTTAAAGGTTCCGGTGACGGTCGGTGTGCCGGGCAGCCCCGTGGAGACAACAAAGCCACGAACCGGCTGATCGCCTTCATAGGCAATCACCAATTGCTCGCTGAGATCGACGCGAATCCACCGCTCCACACCCTCCGGCATCTCCTCAATCGGTGTGAGCATATCCAAATTGCGCGGGATAAAAGCAGTCGTACGCCGATCTACATCGTCCTCAACACCCGGCTCAATCAGGGGGCCAATTTGGGGACCCGGAAAGGGCAGCGGTGGGACCGTTTTATGCCGGGAGATTAAGATGGTAAGGCCGGCGGCTTCCTCCTCGGTTTGAGCATAGGCCGCGTGGGGTACCAGGGCGCTGACAACCAGCCCCATTAGCAGACCAACCGTCAAAAGGGGACGACGCAGATTGGGTTTCCTCCAAACAAAAAAGATACCCTCAGAAAACAACGCCTTACTCCTTTCGATGAGTGAGTTTAATAAATTCAAACACTGAAGAATGGTAATTACAGTAATGATCGTAGTTATCGTAGTTATATAGAATAGATACAGCCTCCATTGTACGCTGTGCGCCCACTCTGTCGCAAAGCCACCACTTATAAAGACGCACATCGACGCACGAAGGCGCGTTACGCACCCTATTCGTCACCCAGCCGCCCGGTATGCGCGCTATGAATCGTCTATAGTGCCAATATGTATCTTTTCATAGACAACCCCTATACATGAAACCCCTATATATGAAACGAGGACAAAGATGGCTGCCTATCTCCTGGGCATTGATGTGTCAACGACCGCGACCAAAGCGCTTTTGATCGACAGCGCGGGAAAAGTCGTGGCTGTCGCTGCCACCGAATATGGCTTTGAGACTCCACACCCGCTTTGGAGCGAACAAGACCCGGCGATGTGGTGGTATGCCGCGGTGCAGAGCATCCGCCGGCTCTTGGCAGATGCGGAGATCGACCCCGCGCAGATCAGCGCGGTGGGGCTGACCGGGCAGATGCATGGCTTGACACTGCTAGACGAAGCAGGCGTGGTACTGCGTCCGGCAATCCTCTGGAATGACCAGCGCACCGGGGCAGAATGTGACGAGATTCGCACTCGCCTCGGCAAGGATCAATTGGTGCAAGTGACCGGCAACGATGCGCTCACTGGCTTTACTGCGCCCAAAATTCTGTGGGTACGCAACCACGAACCGGAGATATTTGCGCGTGCCAAGAGCTTCTTATTGCCCAAAGACTATCTGCGCTTTCGCCTAACCGGCGTGCAAGCCACGGACCGCGCTGACGGTTCGGGCACACTGCTGATGGATTTGCAGAGCCGTGATTGGTCCAAAACCGTGTTGGATGCCCTGGAATTACCCAACGAGTTTGTTCCCAAGAGCTTTGAAGGTACGGAGATCACCGGAACCATCAGCGCAGCTGCGGCAGAGGCAACCGGGCTGTGCCAGGGGACGCCCGTGGTGGCAGGCGGTGGCGACCAGGCGGCTGGCGCGGTCGGGGTGGGCGCTGTGCAAGAAGGTATTGTCTCGCTGGCATTGGGAACATCGGGTGTCGTCTTTGCCACGGTCAACCGCCCTGTCTTTGAGCCGGAGGGACGGCTGCACGCCTTTTGCCACTCAGTGCTTGGGCGTTGGCATCTCATGGGCGTCATGCTTGCCGCCGCGGGCAGCCTGCGCTGGTATCGCGACACAATCGCCCCAGGTGTGGGCTATGACGATCTGCTTGCTCCTGCGGCTGACCTTGCTCCAGGCAGCGAAGGGCTGATCTTTCTGCCCTATCTCACAGGCGAGCGCACGCCCCACCCCGATCCCTGGGCGCGGGGGGCCTTTGTTGGGTTGACCATACGCCATACGCTGCCCCACATGACGCGCGCAGTGTTGGAGGGTGTTGCCTTTGGCCTGCGCGACAGCTTTGAGTTGATGAAGGGTGTTGGGTTGGCACAGATTCGCCAGGTGCGTATCTCTGGCGGTGGCGCACGCAGCCCCATCTGGCGGCAAATTTTGGCAGATGTGTTGGGGACAGAGCTGGTGACGGTTAACACGACTGAGGGCGCGGCCTTTGGCGCGGCACTGCTGGCAGGGGTCGGTGCAGGCATCTGGCCCGACGTAGATACAGCCTGTGCCACGGCAATCCATGTAACAGGCAGCACCACGCCTCAAGCAGCGACAATGCGCCAATATGAGCCGGTCTATCAAGCCTATGGCGCGCTCTACCCGGCGCTCAAGGCAAACTTTGCACAGTTGTCGGCGTTGTAAGGTAGGTAGAGAGGATGGCGCGCCCAAACGCCGGCCAGGGTCAACGCCCGCATCAGCGGGTTGAGTTGCTCCATCATACAGATTTTACGCCGGGGCGGGGTGGGGGGGGGGCGGGGGG
>JADLDO010000022.1 GCA_020846635.1 Caldilineaceae bacterium | reverse complement strand
GCTTGGCGCAGGGGATCGATCTCCTGCGCCAAGCACCGCCCCGGCTTCAGGTCGTGTGTCGGTTAAAAAGTGGGGCATTGCACCTCACTAAAAGATGATGCTACTCTGCTGCCTGAATCGCCCACAACTGCCGCGTCAACTGCCCATGACCGATATGCTGCGAGAGGTGATCGATGGCGTGGGCAACCTCGCGCCGCGCAATGAAGGTGAGAGGCCGCTTAGGATGGGCGCGGTTGGCAGCAAGATCCTCCGATGTCACGCTCGCCAAGAAGTTATGCACAAACTCTTGGGTGCGCTTGGCACGCGCGCGTAAATAGTCAATGTCGTGGTTGGCTGGACCAAACTCCTCGCGCCCCTCGTCGCCATCCACCTCTTTCCACTCAAGACGCCCCATGCAATACTCGGCGCGCCGCAGCAGGTAGTAGGTGGACGACAGGGCATGGGCCACAACTTTGCCCACGGAGTTGCTCGGCCCTTGCCACGGACTTTCTTCAAAGGGCTTCCAGAGCAACGCATCGTTGGGCAAATCTGCCAATAAGTGCGCCAGATCCTCAAATTGGTTGTCAAAGAGCTTGCGATAGGTGGCAATCTCGGACGTGTCAAACGTACTCTCTTGCGTGGTGTCGACAGCAGTGCTCATCAGGTTATGCTCCAAGTCTGTTTTTCGGGGTTGTACTTCAAATAAAAGTTACATCCAAGCGGGTCTATTCCCCCTGGCCCAAAGAATAGCCAGGTTCGCCATCAAAGTTGTAAAGGTGTTCCGTCTTGATCACATCCAGCCCGGCGTCGTTGAGCCGCGCCACGAGCTCAAGCACCTGAGAGAAGTGGATCGCTCCGTTATCACTCAAAAAGCGGCTGCGCCAATGGTCGGTGCAAAGCGTCTCCGGCATACCGCCGGGATAGACGCCAACGCCGCGGTTGCTGAGTGTGGCAAAAGGCAATCCCGCCACGCTCAAAGCCTCCAACCGTTTGCCAAGCACATTGGGATCGCGGTTCGCCTCGTCCCAATCCAGAAAGACATCAACTCCCACCAATTCCTTGCGTTGGGTGGGATAGGTGCGGCGCGTGACGTCGATGGGGTGATTCTGATAACTTGCCGGGGCCAGGAGATCGGGCTTTTGGCCCAAACGCTCAATAACCGCATCCGTAAAGGCCTCGGTGGTCGCCTGCTTCTCAGATAGCCCCACGCGATAGATGTCAGCGGTGTGGATGCCATCCTCTAACGTGCAGAGCCATGCATTGCGGACGGTTTCAGCATAGCTGCCCAGGCCCAGATGCACCAACATTTGGATGGCCCCGTTGAGCAAACCTGAAGGGTTCGCCACACCACGCCCGGCAATATCAGGTGCCGAGCCGTGAACAGCCTCGAACATGGCAGCGTCTTCACCGATATTGGCCGAACCTGCCAAACCAACTGAGCCGGAGACCTGGGCAGCAATATCCGACAAAATATCGCCGTAGAGGTTGAGCGTCACAATCACATCCAGCCGCTCAGGCATGGCAGCCACGCGCGCCGCGCCGATGTCGATGATCTGGTGTTCGCTGCGGATGCCGGGATATTCGGTGGCAACCTCGTCAAATATCTTGTGGAAAAGCCCGTCGGAGAGCTTCATGATGTTGTCTTTGGTCATGCAGGTCACCTTGCTCCGTCCATACGCCTCTGCATACTCAAAGGCATAGCGGATGATGTTCTCTGCGCCGGGGCGAGTCACGATCTTGAGCGCTTGGGTCACTTCCTGCGTTTGGCGATATTCAATGCCCGCATAGAGGTCTTCCTCATTCTCGCGGATAATCACCATGTTGATACCGGGATAGGCCGAGGGGACATAGGGCGTGTATGACTTACATTCGCGCACGTTGGCAAAAAGCCCCATCGACTTGCGGATCGTGACATTGATGCTCTTATAGCCGCCGCCTTGAGGCGTAGTGATAGGGCCTTTGAGCAACACGCGATTGGCGCGGATAGTCTCCCAGGCATCGCGCGGGATGCCGGAGAGGGTTCCCTTGCGATAGACTGCCTCGCCAATCTCGATCACATCATACACCAGAGGCACCTCCGCAGCTTGCAAGATACGCAGCGTTGCCTCCATAATCTCGGGGCCAATCCCATCGCCATAAGCCACAGCAACGCGATGTTTGGTGGTCATGGTCTGCTTCTCTTTCTATCTAGTGATACGTTCTCGCCATCCGTAAAGCGAATCATCCCTCTGTCGAAAGTCTTGCTCTGCTGTTATAGCTACTGTTATGGCTCTTGTTACTGCCATTATAACGTAGCTCAGGCTCTGCCTTGATTTTAACGAGCTGTTGTAGGAGACGCGTAAGTACAGTTACACAAATGGGGTGGATTTGGGAAAGGTAGCTTTGGGGTGAGGTTTGGGGCGGTGATGGGAAGGCCGAATAAATTCGCGACAGGACTCCTAGCAGCGGGGAAACTGAAAGGAGTCCTGTTTTATCTAGAATTCACATGAACCAAGCACTACGCTCGTGTGCCGGCATCACCCTTCACATAGGCCGCGGCGAGCACAGGCATCGTATGGTAGTGTAGTTCGGGCAGATCAACCTGTTCGGCAATATCTGGGCAACAGATCCACAACCAGGATGCCGCTTCCTGCTGTAACGCTGGATCGGCAGTCTGTGTGGCGTCTCGGATCGCACGTGCAATCGTCTGGCTGACGGCACCCTCGACCTTCTGCATATAGCTGCCCCCTCGTTCAAAGCCGGAATCACCGGCTAGTTGGTTCTCAAGAAAATACACGTGCGCATTTCCTCCACTTAGCTAAGAACTGCAACAGGCTCGCGCTTGCTCTTGAGTTTCGTCATGCCGGTAATCAACTGCTGGATCTGTTCCGGTGTCAGCTCCCCACTGTTCTGGGCCTTCCCACCGGAGATCCGGCTCACATTGCGTTGGCAGACCTTCTCCCACTGATCGCCATAGAGATCCTGGCCGAGCGTGTTAAACTGCTCAAAGAGCGCTGCAAGCTCCGGGGCGACTGTCGCACCATTACCATTACTCTTGCCGTTCGCTTTACTGTTGCCTTTGCTGTTTCCATTGCCGTTGCTGTGACCGTTACCCTGATGAGCTTCCTGTACCGGCTGCGCCTCATCTAGATCCGCTTCGGCAGCAAAGAGATCGGCCTGTTCGGTCTTGAGATCGGTTGCACGCCGATAGTGCTGCACCAGGATGCCTGTAAGCTTGGCCTTTGCCTTGTCAGTAAACCACTTGGTCTTGGGATCATAATCCGCCCAACCTGTCGGCAGATTATAGAGATAGCGCCCCAGACCAAACATGGCGCTGGCGCGTTTGAAGGCTTGCGCCTCGGCAACCGTACCGCCAATCTCGGAGCGTTCCGATTCGTTCGTGGTTTCCCCAGTGCTGCTGCGCGTGACACCTAGAATGGTCAACCGGCAGATAATCCGATCCTCACCCCACGGCTCATAGGCGACCGACCAGTCTGATCCGCACACGTCATCCAATCGATTCATGTACGCCCGCAAATCCGCATAGGCCAAAGCCAGTGCGCGCTCGCCTTTGACAGCGCCGGGCTTCCATGTGATCTGCGACGGGTGAAACGGCTTGCGTAATTCGTCCAAAACTTGTTGCAGCTCTAGACCACTTTTCTTTTCGTTGCTCATACATCTCTCTCCCTGTCTAGGTTTACCCATCCAACCTCGTACATCCGCCAGAATTAGCTTCCCCTGTTCAATGTCATATCTGTAGATCACGCCGAATCCTCAGGATCAGTAGAAAAACGGATAACGCGAAATATCCTCGCCAATGTCGCCGTCGTCTTCCCACTCTTCGTCTGAAAAGCGCACCATTGGCTCTATCTCTCCGGCCTCCAGTTGCTTCAGCATATAGTCCATAAATTCGCCCTCGCTCATCTTGGCGCTGTCAACAGGAGCCTCGCTCTGCGAAAGCGCAGCCGCGCTGTCGGGTATCTCACCCGTTGAAATGGCCGCATCGACCGCTTTTGGAAAACGGCGAATCAAGTACGCCAGAAATTCGTCTACATTTAAGACAGTGGTAATCACGTTAGCATCGCCATCTGCGGCGGCGAGTTTGTCCAGCAGGCTGCGGTCGTTGACGCGCAGTTGATCCCCCACATGTTGGCGGAAGCCAGCCTCGCTCATATTCGTGTTTACAATCGTGGCAACGACCACTGAAGTGGGCATTTTTGTGTCCCTTCTAAAACGGTACAACCCAACCAAATGACAGTTTCGGTGTACTGTCTTGCGGCGAGTATTATAGCACGTGCGTTCTATTTTTGCCAACACAACAACATCTAAAACGCGTTTATTCGCGATTTTTGTAAACACAAATCAGAAAAAGAGATACAGAAATCGATACATTATTTTCACGAAATCAGAACGAACTCTAACCAGGGGATCAGTTGACAAAAACCCAGTTCTCATATAACTTGAACATAGGTTCTATTTTGGTGTCGCATCCTTTCATTTCAACAGCGCAAATAGGAGTTTGTCTTCATCATGGCTTCCCATAGAGCAGGGCGTCCCACCAAGCCCGACCAGAAGAAGCGGCAGCAGCTACATATAAGTCTCTACGCCGAGGACTTAGAACGGCTGGATCAACTAACTGATAACCGCAGTGAGTTTCTGCGCCAGTGCATTGCAAAAGCTTGGGAAGAACAAGTGGATGGCGAGGCAACTCTGTCCGTCGCCCTACCGAAGTCGCTTGTGCTCGAATTGCAGAAGGTCATTGAGCAGATACAGCCGCGTAACCAGGTGAGGCCCCATCGAACGCAGGCAGATCGCTTCCTTGATTACTCACGCCGCGACTAGACGAAGATCTTTTATCAGAGCGTTCAACTTTTCATAGAACAAAACGCAGAGGAGCCGTTCCAGTCCGGCTCCTCTGCGTTTTGTTCTGCGGTTCTATTCCTACTTTATCCTATTCTACATTCTCAACGTGCGCATAGTGCGCGACGAGGTATGCATACCAATCGGCGGCGAGTTCGCTAGAGGGAGTGTCAAACACCGCCAAGCTGAACGCGGGCCAGTCTCGGTAATGGCCTAGTCCCGCTAGAAAAATCGGCAACTGCTCGCGGCCATAGCTGCTCACGGTATAATCAAACAATGTCGCCAGCATGACCGTAGCCCAAGAAGGGCTGGGCCACAAGATTCCACCCGGTAGGATCGAGTCTTCCCTGAAAATTCTGGCTGTGAGTTCTTCAAGGCGCGTTGCCGACAGACCTACCGGCGAAGGCGAGAGCAAGGGAGCGCGATCCAGTTCCGTACAAGTCAGTGGAATTGAAAGCAGGCTAGGAGCAGCTAACCAGACGTTGTGTATGGCGCAGAGTTCTTCGTAGTGGCTGGGCAGTGCGGTTACGCTTCCCGGCTTGCCTGCCTGCATGGCTCCCAATCGCCACGCGACCACCTCCTCATGCCACTCTGCTAGGGGGAGATCCAAATCCCAGAGCGCCCAGAGCTGCAGGGCGCTCAGAATGTTCTCGTCATGCACCCAAAAAATCTGATATTGTACAACCGTCTCCTCTATGACCGCTGCCGACAATTGCAGGGCGATCGACTGCAAAACAAGCTCGGCGTCGCTTACCGTGGCTGGAGCCAGATAGAGGGCTGGCGATGGCACGACAAAGCGACCTGCCGGATTCGAACGCGGCAACGCCACGCCCGGCAACTCAGTTGGGCTGATCTCGATGATCGCTTTCCCTCCCGGCGGCGTTGCGGCAAGGCCAAAATCGCGGCGCATTTTGGCATACATCGCATCGACCTGAGGGGCAGCCTCGGCGACCACACCGGCATCTCTCTTGCGAAACTCGAAGACAAAGTACGTTGACTCAAACTGCCTCTGCACACCCCACCACGTTACGTCCGGGGCGGTGTGCAGCCAGCCTTCTGCTGTGGACTTGTAGAAGCGCACCTGCCGGTAGGAGTCATCACTGATGCCGGTGTCGAGCGTTACCTGCACAACCGCCTGGTCGTCAAATAAGTCTACTATGTCAATATCTACATCAACGCTCACATTATCGTCCATAGTGGATGTTGTATCATGTACAGCGGCTTGCAGGGCGGCGAACACGCTGTCTTCGCGTTCAAACTGCTCATGCCATTTGCGCGCTGACGGATCCGCCGTCAGATTGGCGGCAAGTTGAGGATCGCTATGCGCCGCCGCCCATACCTCTGCTTCCGTCACCTCCTGCACCTCGGCTGTGAGCCGGTCCAGATTGCTTTGACTTCGATGCCACAGCCAGCCGCTTGTGAGCAGGGACAAGAGCGCCGCCGAAGCGATATAGGCATAGAACCGTCGACGCCGCGGTGTGGTTGGCGGTATTTCGGGTTCGACGTGGGCGAATGTCGATGCGAAGCGCCCGTCTATACATTCGTCTAGGATGTGCCACTCGATCGTGGGCGATTGTTTTTTCATTTGCGTTAGCCTCGGAAATCAGATACGATTCCAGATCGACACATAGAGATGCGTAGAGATACACAGGGACACACAGGGGCGCATAGGGTCACATAGCCATCGTAATCGCCTACCTTCCTACAACCGCCCTAAAATGCTTCCTAAATTCCCTCCTAAGAGACTTGCTCCGGGTATTTTTGTCGCCGCGTCTGATTGGCGTTGAGGAGATCCCGACAGTTGTCTACCCTGAAGATCGCTTTACTCGGCTCCCCATCCATTGAACTTGACGGCGAGCGTCTCGAGCTGCGGCCGCGCAAGGCCCTGGCCCTGTTGGCCTATCTGGCAGTGACCGGCGACAGCCAGCCGCGCGATGGGCTGGCTGCGCTCTTTTGGCCGGAGACCAGTCAATCGGAGGCGCGGGCGGCGTTGAGCCGGCGCTTGTCAGAACTTAGCAGCCAGTTGGATGCGAGTTGGCTGGAAAGTGACCGCGAGACGATTCGCCTGCGGGCTCGATCCGATCTCGGCCATCTGCTCTGGCTCGATGTGGAGGAGTTCCGGCAGCGGCTCGACGCCTGCCAGGCACACGGTCACCCGGCTGGTGAGCTTTGCGCTGCTTGCGCCAGCCAACTGGCCCAGGCGGTTGCGTTCTGGCGCGGTGAGTTTCTAAGCGGCTTTACGCTGCGTGACTCTCCCGGCTTTGACGAGTGGCAGTTTTTCCAAGCGGAAGGTCTGCGGCTGGCCCTGGCGACCGCGCTCGAACGCCTGGTGCAGTGGTATATCGGCCAAGATGATCCGGCGGCAGCGATTCCGCACGCCCGCACATGGCTGGCGCTGGATTCCTTGCATGAGCCTGCCCACCGCTGCCTGATGGACCTCTATGCCCGCCTGGGCCAGCGGGCCGCGGCCCTGCGGCAATATGAGGAATGCCGGCGGCTGCTTGCCGAAGCGTTGAACGTATCACCGGACGAAGCGACGCAAACGCTCTACGTTAAGATCAAGAGCGCTGCCCACGCGGCTGCGCCCTCGTCATCGCCCCCACCATCGCCCCCACCATCTCCCTCACCCTCTCTGCCTCCTCATGTGAAGGACAATAGGCCATCCGCCACACCATCCACTACCTTTGTGAGCCGCACCCGTGAGTTGGCGGCACTGGCCGCTGCCCTCGACGAGGCGCGCGCCGGGCATGGGCAGATTCGCTTTGTGACCGGCAGGGCAGGCCAGGGCAAGTCGATGCTGGTGCAAGAATTCGTCCGCCAGGCCCAGAGTGCCGATGCAACGCTGCTCGCGGTCACCGGCCATTGCAACGCCTACACCGGCGTCGGCGATCCCTATCTGCCCTTTCGCGAAGCGCTCACCCTACTGACGGGGGAGGTGGACGCGAAAACAAGCGGGGAACGGCTCACCGGCGAACCTGCGCGGCGGCTGTGGGCCGCGCAGCCGCTCACCATCCCCGCGCTGGTCGAACATGCACCGGACCTGATCGGGCCGTTTGTGGCCGCGCAATCGCTGCTCACCCGCGCGACCTCTTTTGCCACTCCGCGCACCCCCTGGCTCAAACAATTGACCGCGCTCTGCACCGGAACCAAGCGGTTGCCGTTGGACGAAAGCAGCATCTTCTCCCAATATGCTGAAGTGCTCGGAGCGATGGCCGCGGCGCAACCGCTTCTACTCATCTTGGAAGACCTGCATTGGGTCGATCTCGCCTCAAGCGGGTTACTTTTCCATTTGAGCCGCACCGTACACAACAGCCGCATCTTGATCCTCGGCACCTATCGCCCGGAGGAGGTGGCGCAGGGATCGCAAGGGCTTCCCGGCGAAGGCTCTCACCCACTCGCCGGGATGATGGCCGAATTCAAACGGCAACACGGCGCGATCTGGCTGGACCTTGATGCCCTGACACCGGCGGAAGGACGCCAGTTTGTCGAGGCATATGTGGACAGTTGGCCCAACCGGCTGGATGCCTCGTTTCGCGATGCTCTGTTCCGGCATACGGGCGGCCATGCCCTCTTTACGGTCGAATTGCTGCGCGCGCTGCAGGCGCGGGGCGATCTGTACCGCGATGCGCATGGGCAATGGCTGGCCCGTGAGGAAATCGATTGGCAGGCGATGCCCGCCAAAGTCGAGGGGGTGATCGAAAAACAACTGGCACGCCTAGACGGTGCCGCGCAGGCGATCCTGCGGGTCGCGTGCGTGCAAGGGGAAAGCTTCGCCGCCGAGATCGTCGCCCAGGTTCTGCGCCTGGATCAAGCAACGCTGGTTCAACTCTTAAGCCAGGAGTTGGGGCGACGCTACGGGCTGGTGAGTATGGAAGAAGTGGCCTGGCTCGGTCGGGAGCGGCTGGTGCGCTACCGGTTTCGCCATTTTCTGTTTCAGCGTTATCTCTACCAAAGCCTGGACGAGTCGGAACGCGTTTTCCTGCACGAAGCGGTCGGCAGCGCCCTGGAAACTCTCTATGACGATCAGGTTGCCCAGATTGCCGTCCAGTTGGCGCACCATTTTCGCCAGGCGAAGCTCCCCGCCAGAGCCATCGACGCGCTTTTGTTGGCCGGGCAGCAGGCGTGGCAGCTTTCTGTCTTTCAGGAAGCGGTCAAACATTTCGCTGAAGGGTTAGCCTTGTTGGAGACGCTGCCAGAGACTCCGTCCCGCGCCCGGCAAGAACTAGAGTACCTCCTCGCGCTGAGCAGCGCCATGGACGCGGTAGGAGACTTTGACGCCTATGAGATAGAAAGATTCTTGCTGCGCGCCCGCGCCCTTTGCCAACAACTGGGCGACAGTGTGCGCATGTGGCCGGTACTCAATTCGCTAGCCGGCGGAAACTTCATGCGCGGTGAATACCATCAGATGCTTGCGTATGGCGAGGAAATGTTGCGCGTCAGCCAGGAACAACCGAATTTGGAACCGCGTCTGATGGCTTATCTGATCTTGGGAATCGCATTGCAGCAACTGGGCGACTTTACCACCAGCACGACCTATTTGGAACGCATGTTAGCGGGCTATGATCCGGCGCAGCATTATGAGCTCATCTTTCAGTATGTCACACAGGATGTCAGGGGAATGGCTTTTCTCCACTTGGCCGCCAATGAGTGGCTGCTCGGCTATGCGGACCAGTCTCGACGGCATTGTGAGGCGGCGTTTCGGGTTGCGGTAGAGACGCCACACTCATATACACGGGTGATGACTCTCTTTATGATTACCTGGCTGCATGAACTGCGCCGGGAGGTTCAGGAAACAAGCCGTCAAGTGGCGGAGGTCATTCGTCTGGCGACCGAACACCAATTCTTCTTCGTGTTAAGCCACGCCCGCATCTATGAGGGGTGGGCTTTGATCGAGCAGAATCAGGCCGAAACCGGCCTTGCGCGTCTCCAACAGGGATTAGCTGAATTACACGCAAACAGCCAGACCAAAAACCAGGGATATTTTGCGACCCTGCAAGCCAGGGGCCATATCGCGCTTGGGCAGAGCCAGGCCGGGCTGGAAGTCATTGATGCCGCGCTCGCCGTGGTCGATCAAAGTGGTGAACACTGGTATGACGCCGAGCTTCACCGGCTCAAAGGCGAACTCCTGCTGATGCAAGGGGAGCCAGCGGATATCGTCCAGGATATCTTTGAGGAAGCGATTGCGATCGCGCGCCACCAGCAGGCTAAGGCGTGGGAGCTACGCGCGACGGTGAGCCTGTGCCGGTTATTGCAGGCCCAGGAGCGGTTCGCCCTGGCTCAAGCGCGCTTGGTGGCAATCTATGATTGGTTTACCGAAGGGTTCGATACAGCGGAGCTGCTGGAGGCCAAAGCGTTGCTGGAGGAACTGGCCCCATTCTCTGGAGATGAGGCCCACGTCATTTCAATTCCAGATGACGCCAAAGAAATCACGGGAGGCGATCGCGTTGACGTTCACCTCCTGGGTGGCTTCCGCATGACCTTGAACGGCCAGCCGCTCACCTGCCCCAGCCAGTCCCGCCAGCAATCGCTGCTGGCTTACCTGATGCTGCACGCCGACAGCCCTCAATCGCGGCAGCACCTTGCTTTCTGCTTTTGGCCCGATAGCTCCGAAGAACGCGCCTACGCCAACCTGCGCTATTCACTGCACCAATTACGCCGATCCTGTCCAGGTTTGAAGCCTTTTCTGGAAATAACACAGGCGACCGTGAAGTGGTGTGGGCAAGAGACGTTCAGACTAGATGTGGCTGAGTATCAGGCATTGCTCCAGCAGGCGAACGAGGCCGCCGATCTCGCCCAGGCGTGTAAGCGGCTGATCCAGGCCACAAACCTCTATCAAGGCGATCTACTGCCCAGTTGCTATGACGAATGGATCATCCCCATGCGCGAACGACTTAGCCAAACGCATATGCAAACGCTGCAAAAGTTGGTTGATGGATTGGTGACCCAAGGCAAGTACCAATCCGCCATTGATTACGCAAGCCAATTGCGGAGCTACGATCCCTACCGCGAGCTTTCCTACCGGCGTCTGATGGAATTGTACGAGGCGACCGGCGATCGGGCAGCGGCGCTGCGCGTCTACCACGAGTGCCAGTCGATACTAGCACGCGAACTAGGGGTCGAGCCAGGGCCGAAAACGCGCGCTGTTTACGAACGCATCATGAACCCGCCTGTGAGCGCCGTTGTCACAGGCGAAAAGCTTGCCGGACGCCAGGAAGAACGCTAACCCTCTCCTTTTTGATCTACTCTTTTATCCCCTCTTATCTCATCTTTTATTTCACCCTCACTTCCGAATCCCAACCAACGCGTTGCAAACGCGGCATGTTCTATCTTGAGGCGTGTATATCGGGATACTGTCCACGATTCGTCAATCCAACCTATCCGTTCATTGAGGAGAAGATCATGGGGTATCAACTGGAAGGCCGGCTGTTGGAGGTCTGCGCATGCAACGTCCTCTGCCCATGCTGGATCGGTGAAGCAGCAGACGGCGGGGGTTGATGTTTCCGGTCGCAAGATCGTCATCGTGGCACACTTTGTCGGATCGCCACTGCAAGGCAATTGGAAACTCATGCTTGTTGTCGATGACCAAGCCAGCGCAGAACAAGAGGATGCGCTTTTGAAAGTTTGGACAGGTAAGGCCGGAGGCCCCATCGCGGATACTGAGCACTCGCCTGGGCTTGTGAAAGGCAAATGCTGGAGTGAGTGTGCCTTGTGCCTGGTCATTTAGGTAGTGACAGAAAATTGTAGGGGGGCGATAATAAAAGAGATAGACCCTTCTTTTTGTGAGATACGATCTTCTCTTTTATACAACCCAAAGGGGCATCTCTATGTTGCGCCAAGTCATGTGTTTCCACCGGTGGAGGCTGTGCATGTGTGCGTGGTGGGTGGTGTTGGCGTCGACTTCGCCCATAACGGCAATCGCAGCGAGTTCGATTCCTGCGAAAGATATGACGCTGCTGGGTATTTACGGCGGCGCGATGAATACAATTACGGTCGATGAGGGTCATGCCTATATTGGTCAAGGGGCGATGCTTGTCATTATGGACGTGACCGACCCGACGCAGCCGGAGCCTATCGGGCAAAGTGAACCCCTGCCTGGCGATGTAAAAGCCATTGCCATCGATCAAGGCTATGCCTATGCTGCGTTGGGCTATGGAGGGCTGGCGGTTCTTGATATGAGCAGCCTTGCCACTCCTCGCCTGGTAACGGTGCTCGACACGTTGGGCAGCGCTGAAGATGTTGCCGTTATAGGCAGCCATGTCTTGGTCGCAAGCGGATTGGCGGGGCTGCGCACTTTTGACATCAGCGATCCTACACAGCCTACTCCGTCGGGCGCTGTCAACACACCCGGTTTTGCGCATCAACTCGTCGTGGATGGAACTACGGCCTATATCGCGGACGGCATCGGCGGGTTGCGGATAGTCGATGTGACGACACCTGCGACTCCCGCAGAACTCGGCTTCCTGGACACACCGGAAGAAATAACGGGCGTGGCTGCCGGGAACAACTTTGCCTATATCATCGGGCTGGATTCCTCCTCTCTACGCGCGATTGATGTCACGGATCCTGCTCAACCCATTGAAGAGAGTATCGTGAATATCGACTATTCGTTGAGTGGCGTAGTGCTTGCCGGCGAACACCTCTATCTACGTACGGGCGGCCTCCTCAAGATTTTTAACAGCGATCCGTTTTTGCTGAACCAAGTGGGATCTTATTGGCTAGGCTCCGCCATACCCGATGTGGCTGTCGCGGGCGATTATGCATTTGTTGCCGGTGGCGGTTCTGGTTTGTTTGTGCTCGACGTCAACCCGCCGGCGGAAATTGAACAAGTGGGGCGGATGCCATCGTTGAACCAAGCGCGCAGAGTCGCAGTACGTAATAACGTAGCCTATGTGACAGATGACTATTACGGTATCGCGGTGCTTGATGTAGGCCAACCCCTTCAGATCACCCAAAAGGCGAGCATTAGCCCATGTGCAGAGGCATGGATTCAAATGACCATTACAGGGGATACACTGGTCATCGATTCGCATCAACTGTCATTCGGTTATCCCACTTATCCTATTGACCGGCGACTCTGTTTCTACTCGCTGACCGACCCTCTAGCGCCACAATGGCTTGGAAATCGCCAAGCTGTGATAAATGACTGGTTCAGCCCGCGTGTGGCGGCACAAGGCAACAGCATCTTCGTGGCCGAGGCCACCAGCGGCGCAACCCTGTTGAATCCCGATGACCTAACCGGTGCGCCGCTCGGTCTCTATACACATCCGCAAGTTGGCATCTACTCACTCGCAGCACTGCCCACAGGCGACCGGCTTCTCGCCACGACCGGCAGCAGCTTACTATTGATCGATGTCTCCACGCCAACGACCCCGCAGCTTCTCGGCGAACTCGCTGGCCCCTATAGTAGCTCCATCAACGGCAGCGGCGACTTGGTCTTTGCCTATAATGCAACAACCAAACAGCTAGATATCGTTGACATCCACATTCCGGCGTCGCCGCAAGTGCTTGCAAGCATAGACCTGCCGGGCGACAACGCCAAGCGCATTCTCCCTGTGGGCAACCTGATCGTGATTGCAAACGGCTCGGCAGGGGCGCGAGTCATTGACGTATCTACGCCTACCGCGCCCCAAGAGGTCGCATTTTATGATCCGCCTGCCGATGTGTCGGGGCTGGAAGTGGAAGGGAACCGCGTCTATCTCGCGGCGAATGATATGGGGCTGATGGTAGTGGAACTCGATGAAGCTATCCAGCCGCGACACTGGACATTGGCGCTGCCCCTGCTAGCGCACTAGGCGTGGACTTTTGCCGATTGAGCAGCCAACATTAGCGCGTGACCAACGCCCAATCGTGCAAGAATATCTCCAGGAGACGCGCATAGACCGCGGGGTGATCGACCATCAAGACCACCTCGCGGTTGACCTTGTGGCTAATCTCGCCGCCATTCAAGCTGCCCACCGCGCTCCACGTCACCCCATCCACACGCGCCAACAGCCATTTGGCATGGATGCCGCCGCCCGTTGGGTTGCCGACCGCGCCGATAATGTCAATGCCTTCGGCTGCGGCAATGGTAGCCAAATACTCGACCGTGGCCTGGTTGCTGCGATTTGCCTCCACATCGTCAAACAAACTGTCGAGCAGCAGCCGTACCTTTGCCCCACGTCGCGCCGCATCAATTAACAGTTGCAAGCGCGGGTTGGGGTCGGCGATGGGATGACTTTGTCCATCGCCCCAATACTTGTGTTCATAGAGCTGCACCAGATAAAGCTCGTCCCCTGTGCCTGCCTCTTGAATCAGGGCGTGGAGACCTGCATCGAGACGCCAGGCGTTTTCAGGTGCGGCGATCAGTTGGAAGCGAGCATCACCACTGCTGCTGATGGGCGCAGCAAAGGATGCCTCTTGCACCTCATACACAGGTGGCACTGGCAGCGTATAAGCCTGCGGCGGGTCGCCAACCTGAGCATGATTGGGTGCATAAGGCTGGAGGTCGAAAAAGCGGTCAGGAGCCCAATCCGCAGCAAAGAGCTTGGCGAACGCCGCGGCGACGGGCTGTGCATCTACCAATAAGTAGGCTCCCCGCCGCCCGCCAACAGGCCCAGCCGCATTAACCGGCATCGCGTCCCAACTAAAATTCTCACTGCCCACCAAAACCAATCGCCCATCTATGATGCCATATTTGGCGTGGGTATAGCGATAGCGGGGCTGGAGACCGCGCGGTGCATCCTCTTGCGTGGCAAGATAGCGCACATCGACCCCTGCCTGCGCCATTAGCCGCACACACCAGCGTTGAAAATCCGTGATGCCACCGGGTGGCCCTCCTTCGAGCAAGAGCCGCACCCGCACGCCGCGCTGGGCAGCCGCGGCGATTTGTTGTGCCAATTCTGGATGCTCAAAGGTGTAGAGGCTGAGGTCGAGGCTCTGCGTGGCGCTCTCCAGTGCGTCGGCGACGGGCGCATACAAGCCTTCGGGCGCGATAGCTACGGTGATCGTGGCGTTGGCACTGAGGATGACAGGGAGCGCGCCATCTTCGACACCCCACCCGCCCCAGCCAGGAAAACGTACCCGCCTTCCCCATTCCACATCCGCCAAGTCGCTGGCCCAATCGGAGGCTTGATCCTGGTCAATTGGCAATCCTGTACTGGGATGGAGTTTGCGCTGCCAAATTTGGCCTTGACGCGCAATTGCGCCGCGGGCATAGACCTGCACAGGCGGCCCTTGCCAATTCGTGACCGGTCCCACTTCATCGCCATAGAGCAGCACATCAACGACAAAGCCACTTGGATCACGCAGGCGCATGGTCGCGCCCGTGTTGGTCAGTTGCAGAGTTGTGCCTTCAAGATTCAGCACCGTGGGGTCAGAGTCTGCGGCCCACTCACAGGCCGGATCATGACCAAAGCTCATACGAAAAAGTGTGGCCTGGGCTGCACACCAGACGCGTTCACCCGCGAGCAGTGTAGGCGCGCCCTCAGTGGGAAAGGTTGCGCGCCGCCCGTTGACCTCCAGCGTCCATCCTGCCAACTCAACAGGCGCGCGGCTAGTGTTCCAGAGGAGGATCGCCTCATCACCCTCGCCCGTCATCGCGCTGTCGATGTGCGCGGCGGCGATCAAGAGCTTCCCCAACGGGGGCGCATGAACTGAGGGTAGACGGAGCAGATGCGGCTGCTGGGCGCGCACAGTCGCCCCACCGGTGCTTACAGAAAGCAGAAAGAGCAAGAATGCAAGGGTCGCACGCGGGTATTGTGGCATCGGGGTTTTCATAGCGCGGGGTAATGACACTCTTGCCATAGGCGGCACAATTCGTGTACGCCATCAACTGCCGCAGAGTTTGCGATCCCGCGTTCCATCTGCTATACTATCACATACTCCGGGGCGTAGCGCAGCTTGGTAGCGCGCTTCAATGGGGTTGAAGAAGTCGGAGGTTCAAATCCTCTCGCCCCGACTCACAGGCGTCGTCACTCATGATTTAGTCGAGTGGCGACGCTTCTTTTTGGCAGTGATGCAGTCTCCAGTTCTAAACCTCCAACTGCTATAGAACCGTCCACAGGATGCACAGTCTGCCGCTGAGATCCTTCCAGCGAGCAGAGTGATTACGAGTCACCCCATCAGCGCATGTTCGGGCAGGGGGCATCCGCTTTCGGTCCCGATTGGGACATGGCTCGTCCCTGGCTTATCAGCAAGTGGACGACCAAGGTCACACCGGACAACACGCGTAACAGCGCCACTGAGTTGAGCGATACCGAGAAAGATCTGTTGGCTGACTACATCAAGAACAACTTGGCCGCACTGCAGAAGGTCTGGCCTAAGCAAAAGGCCACCATGCAGCAGCTAGAAGTTGGAGCGCGTTAATTTCTAGCAGTGTATGCTGGACGCGTATACATGACAGCAAATTAACACACTAGCAAGCATCGGGTTGCAACGGGACAATCACGACACCATTTCAATGCTAGGTCGGTGAAACGTGTGCCACCGACCTAGCATCAAGACTGATTCTGATTTCACTCACGGGAATAAGGAGATCAAAGAGGGTTTCTTTCTCCCTTCGGAGAAATAAAGCGCTTTGAAGCGTTCCATCTGCTTAATCTTGTCAATGAGCATTCGTTCTTGATCAGAACTGGTAACATTTCGTACTAGGGATCTGGCGTCGTTCTCGTTGAGCCTAAGGACGAGATAGTTGGCGATAGCGGAGAAGAGTGAAATATTGAAATCCCTGGCTTCCTGCGAAGCCACTACCAAGGAAATACCGTACTTTCGGCACTCCTTCGCCATCGTTGGTAACAGGTGCAGTCGGGCGGCGCGATGCGCCTCATCAAAGATAATGCTGTGGGTAAGGCGTGACTGGAGTCCTCGGCGAAACATATCCTTGTAAAGTCCATAGAAGACCAGAGACGCAAAGGCCTTCTGTAGATTGTCATTTTGCGTCTTGTGGATACGGATAATGGTTGGCCCCTCATACTCCCAAAGACTCGTATAGGATTCTGCCTCGCCAAAAAAGCTATAGTCGTCAAGTTCATCTAGGCGCACCAGGAGGGTTTGAAGGCTGCGGTCCTGTTTTGGATCATCGCGAAGTATTTCCACAAAACGCCTAAAGGGCGGCTCCGATAGAGCTGCAGAACTGGCACCTACGTCACCCCAGCCATATTCTATGAAGCTGTCCTTGATTGCTTTGCGGATCTTTTCTCCTTGAATATCGCCGAGTTCAGGATAGATGGATACGAAGATATCTCGAAGCGCGCCGGCTACATCTAGATAAGCCATAGATGATTGCCGGTCGATAACTTGTAGCGGGTTAAACCCTAATCCATCAAAATCCATAAAACGTACATTGGTGACTTGCTGGGCGAGCCGTTCGTCAATATCCTGATGATAGGAAAAGATGATAGGGCGAACGCCAGCGTCAAGCATTTGTGTGCATAAATTTAGCAGGCAGGTTGTTTTACCCATACCGGGTAAACCGGCCACAAGTAAGTGTGGATTCCCTTTGATTGTTAGGGGCCAGTGGACTTCTGCTCCCGTAAGGAGGTCGGTGCCAAGAGCGATTGACGGCTCCGTGTCAGTACTTACCGGTTGAGTTTGCAACGAGTGAGTAAGCTCCCCTTCAGGCAAGGATGCTGACTGTTTCGGCGTGCCGGAGGAGACATGCGAGGTCGCTGATTCCGCAAAACCTAATTCGACAGTTTTCTGCGCACCATTTTGTCTCCCTGTATCAATCACAGAGTGTGTCTCGGCTTGGAAACCCGAATCAGGTAACCGAGCTGGCCCGAAAAGGAAAATGCGCGCTTCCCAGCCGCTGGGTGTTATCTCCAGCGGTGTGGATCCAGCAAATTCCGGGCAGAAGATCCAGCCGCAATCCGCTTTATCCGCGGCTGCAAACGAGTACTCTCCACCTCGCTCGATCATTCGATCAATTTCAGTCACGAGACTTTCGTATCGCTCTTTGGCGAGTGAGTGACGATGCGCTTTATCTGCATAAAAGCGTAAGACACGCGCTAGTTTCGCGCGGCGAATGGCTCGGAACGAAGATAGTACATCATCACCTGAGTACCACGCGTCCCACCGCTTGCGCAACGACTGCACTTGCCGTTGGATGCCATCCAAGAGCTCTGGACTTCGCGCGGCTCGCAAGTGGCGACGATACTTGACTTCGATGAACTGAAACGACAGTCCCTTGCGTGGCACAACCGACACGTAGATCAAATCTGGGCGCGCTCTCCCCGTTAGAGAACTTGCCTCCAAGTCTTGTCCATTGTTGCCACCTGTTGCAAGTGGAGGAATCAGATCCATCACGTCATCAACAGGAATTAGGAAACCGGAGTTGAGCGAAACCCAGCTACTGGCCCCATCGCCCGACTGGTGGCAATTCGCTTGACTTAAGGCCAATGCAATAAGTTCTGAGTTCGGCGCCTTTTGACCAGTCAGACGGATTGCTAAACGTCCGCTTAGTGCCTTGAGGTGTTCCAAAAGATATTCAGCATTGCGACGACTACGGCTTAACCCCATCTGATCGAGTGCACCATCCAGAAGACTGCGCACTTCTTCGAGATTGGCGGTAGATGTGATCAACTGAAGCGCCCCTAGGTCTTCGCGTTCTGGCACGGAGTCTATTACATAGGCATCATAGATTTCACGGTTGTCGCGCGGTGAATCAAAATACTCGATTCCAGCATTGCGGTCGAGTGTGATCACCCAATCACAAAGCCGGTGCAACTCGCGCAGGCTGTTGGCCTTCTCAGGCGAGATCTCGGTGCGCAAAATCGGCAACTGATTATCAGCACCAAGATGACGCGCGACGCATCGGCTTGTAAGCTCCTGTAGCCGAAGCAGGCGATCGGTATGCGATCGATCGGACGGATGCTTTTCACCTGTTTCCGGCGTGCGCACACTACTGAGCCATAACGGAGATGGGTTGCTTGTGTAGGCGCGCTCAAAAAATGAGAGCAGACCATATGCAAAGAGTGGTCGCTTCGCTAGGCTGGGTTGCTCAGGAACAACGTGCGATTCAAATGTATCAAATGCAACAGCCAGATGCGCTGCTGTCTCCGGGTCCTGCTTATCCTTGCGCGCCCAACGCAACTTGGGTAGGTTCGTTCCCCCAGGTAGGCTCAAGGACTCCAACATCCAGCGATCTTCTGGGGACAATACGCCAGCTCCACTTCGCCGCTTCTCCCGTGCCTCTGCAATGAAGCGCCCCGCCATACCACGCTGCTCGTGTGAAGGATACAGCTCCAAGACAAAAGAAGGGGCTCTCTGATGGTCGATTTCATCAGGCTCCTCGTCCAGAGGAGACTGCCGAAAGCGATCATGAACATGGCCGAGTGAACGTGCCACTGTAAGGCCATCACCAGGTCGCAGTGCATGAACATGCAGGAGGTTGGCGGCTTTATGGCATTCAATATATTTGAAGATCTCGTTGCCGAGAACGTGCGCACTTTGTTTGCCCACCGTCGGCACCGTATCTGCGCTTTCACTTTCGCCAATCGCTCGCGCAAGGCGCGCCACAGCGGCTTTTGGCTCTTTGTCATGGTCGGGCACCATCCCGACCGCATGAAAGCCGAGTGTGTCGGCAAAGACGAAGGAACTTCCTGCCTCTAGGCCAGGCAGGAACGCAGGAAACATGGCCCCATCCAAAATTTGAAACTCGTTGCGAATCTCCTTTGGCGCGATCCCCTGTTCGAACGCAGCGTGCAGTACCAAATTGTCATAGGCGACATGCCATGCCACACGTAGAGGATGGCTGGGCAAGACGATCAGCCCAATGGTCTTGCCGGAAAGGGTTTGGACTTCAACGGTATGCGCCAGCGCTAGCCCGGGATTGCCTTCCTCAAGCAGTGCTGCCCATGCTAGCAAATAGATCTTGACCACCGAGTCAAAACTCTTCGACTGTTCGTCATAGATCTGTCCTACGCCACCGCTAGCACCGAACCGTTCAGCCATACGACGGCTGGCATTGACCACGCGAAACCAGGGTGACTGCTGCGCATCCCCGGCCAGACTGCCGGGATTTATCAGGGGAACGAACTCCGGCGCAGTGGCGGGCACACCCGAGGCGCGCACCTTCACACGCCATCGGCCAATGGCTCCTGCCTGTTCAGCCCACTGCTGTTCTACTTCGCGAAGCAGCATTGGGCGATAGACGCGATAGCTTTTGCCCCGTTGCTGTGTGCGTAAGAGGACAAACCCCTTGGAGTCCTCTGGCAAGGCTACTGTGGATGCAGCGATGGCGGCAACATTCTCACGCTCGTCCAGCTCCATCACACCTTCGCTGAACGTCCGCACCTTTTTGCCCACACCTGCTGGTTCGTGTACTGGCGGCATACCCAGACGGATCGTAAATTCTTCGCTCTCTTCTGGCTCCACTTGGTCATTGCCAACCACCGATACAACAATCTTGGCGCTGACCAGAGCGTCATCGTTCAGCATGGAAAAGTCATCATTGGTGAACCGGCACTTTTCTTCTTTCTTGCCAGAGTGAGATACTTCTCGCGTAGCCAGTTCTTCGTCCATCTGCGTAAGAATGGCAACATGATACTCAACAGCACCTTTAGCAAGATTATCCGGATGGGCCTTCCAATGCACTTCCAACTTTGAGTAATCGCCGCTCTTTTGGGCATCAGGGTTTAACACAAACACGGGTGGAGAATCACTATCATCACCTTCGATCAAGCCGGACCACTTGGCAATGCGACCTGTGTTGGTTTTCCAGGGAATGAGTTCGATGCTTTGAACAGTCTTCGCGGCGCTCTCCAGGCGTAAGACGTTGACCCATAGCTCTTTTTTATCAGCAAGTCGAGCCACTGAGGGGAGCAACGACTGTGTCGCAGCCTCACGCAGAAAGCTCTCCAACGCCGCAACCTGTTCGTCTGCAGGATCGAGTAACTTGAGAGCGCCAATCCGCTGGGCTGGTGTTAAGCCTGCGACTGCCGTTCCCAACAGGCGATCTACAAAGAGGCGCGAGACCGTTAGTGCCTCTTCCATAGTTACATCATCTTCAGGGAGAACCGGCCACAGCCCAAGCAGATACAAAAGCTCGCCGGGGTGCTGCTCTTCGGCGGCAATACGTACCAGAAAGTCGAACTCTGTCCACGGCGAGATGCTGAATCGCCGTCCGAAGCCGCGGGCGATTTTGAGCGCCCTCTCAGCATGGCGGCGCACCGCGCCGGACAGACGAGTAGTTACTTCACTTCCCGCTAACCGTAGCGCCTGATCAAAGAGACTTGTTTCATCCACTTCTTGGGCCGCACTATAGATCCCATCCATGCCGGCACCGGCGCGGGCTGTGTCTACCAACAACAACATGGCCTTGCCTTTGGCCTCGCGCAATTCGACTGCCTGATCAGCCGTAATTGTGCGAGTGCTTCCATCCTCACTGTCGGCAACGCGCCTTACTTCCCAAGCGCCAGGTGCAAAGGTTGTATCGGCAGCCAACGCTTCGACGACATCTGGCGTAAGACAACGCACGAAGGCCATTGCTCCCCGTTCGGCCCTGCCAAGTACTCTCTCGAAGGCAGCCGCGGCGAGTGGTGCATGTAATTTAGTCCAGTTCATCATCTGCCTCCTCCACCTGCGTAAAACGAGGTGTCAGGTGTTTCATTGCTTCAGCGTCATTAACGCCGACTAATAATCCTAGATCACGCAGCCGTCGCTCCAATACGCGTCGATTTTGCTGTAAATGTTCATTGGAGATGGTCATCCCCTCCGGCGCTTCGTCAATGCAGAAGCCATACCGCTCGCGCAGGATTTGGATAAACTCCTTAAAGGAAAGCAGGTGATAGCCGTTCTTATTGCCGGAGCGTAGCACATGCAAGTGTACCAAGTAGTCAAGCGCAGCGTCGGTGAGCACTAGGGAACGCACTTCGCGTTTTCTTCTTCCTGTTCCAGAAGCATCTTTGCGTATTACGCTGCGTTTTGTGGCAATGCCATTGGGTTGTGTAATAAGCAGGGTAGAGTCAATTAGCTTTAAAACATGCGCCTGGGCATTTTTCCGTCCTTGTAGAGAAGTAAGCGCCTCTGCCAAACGCCAAACCGGATTGGGTTGTGCAAGATCATTCTCAAGTAATACAGCCTCTTCCAGGTAATCCTCTCTCAAACGTTCTGCTAACTCTGCGG
The DNA here is from genome assembly GCA_020846635.1 of Caldilineaceae bacterium. Lineage (GTDB taxonomy): Bacteria > Chloroflexota > Anaerolineae > Caldilineales > Caldilineaceae > QEUY01. The sequence continues at coordinate 6,292 of JADLDO010000022.1, read as the reverse complement.
CCTTCTGTTCCAGGTTGTAGAGAATTGGCATAGCTTCCCGGCGGCGTTCGTGCAGCAGTTCTCCGAGCAGGTTTAACCACTCCGTTGCATAAGGTCTGGTCTGGATTTCCAACTTTTTCAGCTTAATGTCGTAGCGCGCCAGATGATCTAGCAAGCGCAATGCCATCATTGCCACAGGGAAATATTCAATCCGCCGCATAAAATCATCCATCGACTGTTCTGCTAGCCCGCGGAGTACACGGTCAACACCGTTAGAGCAATCTACAAAAAATTGAGCGGGCTGCTGTTCGCTAGTTTTGAGAATTTCCCCTGTGTTTGCCCAGTCGAAAAGGATTTCGATCACACTCGTGACGATTGTCGTCAGGCCAACCGCCATGCAAGATTCCAATAACTCGACAAAACTATGACGGGGCATCACGCCTGCATAAACACGCACGAAGCGACGAATATCTTCCGAGAAGGAGCGCGCCGCTCGCTCAGCAATCGGTCGTTGGTTCGAGATCCGTTCGCCCTCGCCGCCACGCAGTTTGTCAGGCGCTACGCCCAACTGTTGGGCAAGCCGGATCATTAGAAGTTGATCTAGCCCGACTTCGCTTTCTTCCTGGAAGTCATCAGCAGAGCGATCCCCTAAGAGGCCGTCGCGTACCATGCCCTGGTGAAATGCTTTGAGCAGCACGTTATCTTCAAATCCCTGACCAACAGCGAACCAGGTTTGATCGCCTTCTCGACTAAGTTGTACGTGCTGTTCTTTCTGATCTGCCAACATCGCAACGATAGTTTCCGGGACATAGCGTAGATCTACTACTTTGTCGGGCAGATCGATCCAACTAGCCATGTAATGCGAAGGAGCAACACGCTGGATTTGTTCCTGTCTACCTAGTGCGCGTTTACGGTTCTCCAAGCTGAAAGAAAGCAGCATGTCGCCGAGAATGGCTTGCTCGGTTTCATTCTGAAAACCTTTGAAAGCCTCCGTAGCTGACAGTCTCGTGGCTACGCGTTCAATGGTCGTCGAGTTGCGCCGTTCCTTTTTAGTCTCTGCATCCTCGCCAAAGGTTTCAACAAATCTCCCTTTGCCTCGACGGTGACCAAAGCGAAACATATAAAACACGGCAGGAAGTACGGCAGAGATATCAAAGTCCTGTACGGAAATCGGCAATGCCTTGTCGAAGTTTCCTGTCCAGATCTCTCGGGTCATATTCGGGCCAAGCACGTCTGTGACGATGCTGCGGGCAGTTGTGGCACTCATTCTTCACCTCCCACCGGTGCAATGACCATGCGCTGTCGCGGCTCGCCGCCTGTTGTACAGAGCTTGGCTGATACCTTGTAAATAGTTTCATCTTGCATTGGGTTCCAGGCCAACAACTCGCGTTCATCTTCGCGGACTAAGCGCTGGACAAAGATAGAGAGATGAGCAAAAGTGTCATCTGTCGAAACGTCGCCTAACTGATAGCCTTCGGCAAGTTCTAGCAGCAAATGGAACAATTCGGCGCCCAGGCGCAAGCGTTCTTCTGTGCGCCCATCACGATAGCGGTAGACCAAATGGGCTTGCCGGTGCAGCCGCTCAATCCCCTCCACCTCACGCGGGAGATCGGCTTCAAGACGAAAAGCGTCGAGCGGCTTTTCCACCCAGAAGGCAGTTTCCGTGGGCGTGCGTGGCGTAATACGCAGCGGCACCACCCCTGGTCGTTCGAGTGCCTGGGGCGGCAAATCCTCTAGGCGTGAAATCCCCATGCAAAGTTGTTGGCAAATATCGTAAAGGGTGCGCTCGTCAGCCAACGGTAAGTCGCGGAACATGCGTAGATGGCGGCCTCGCGCCAAGTCCAGCGCTTCTCGATCGCCGGCAACTTGCTCAAGATGGTCTGACGTCCATTCGAAGTAGGCCCGCCGGCGTGCCGATGCTAGTGGCAACTGCGGATAGTGCGGCGCCGTCTTGACACTGTCCATGACTGGTTCGCTCAAGAGATGGCGGTCGATCTGCGGATGCGCCTCCAACGCCGGGTCAAAGCGTGCAATCTCGTCCAAGACTTCCCCCTGCCGTACCGGCGAATCGGCCGCAAAGGTGCGATCCCAGTAGGGAAGGAGATTATCCACTTCGCCTTTATGGTAATCATCACAATAGTGAACACTGAATAGTATGTAAACTAAGGCAGCGCGTAGCTCGCGCATGGTGATATGTGTTTCACCACGCAGATGGACAGCCTGAAGCGCATCGTGTAACCGCGCTCGGGCGCGAGCGCGTACTTCGGGAACGGCCAAATCCGGCAATGTATTTGGACCAAGCATGCGCGCCGTTTGAAAGACTTCACAACGATCCTTGGCGGAACAAGAGAGACAGGGAGACCAGATTTCAGGAGCGCGGTCCCCTCCGTAGAGTTGATCTGTCAGTTGATCCAAAAAGCCCGTATCAATCGAGGTTAAGTCTTGCGACAACCCACCCACAAGCGATCTCTGATTGAGATTGATGAATCGAATGTGTGACTGTTTGGTAGTTGCCTCCTGTTGCAGCAGTTCATAGAGCGACTCAGTCAACAGTGTAGCACTGCTACCATTGCGCGCCTCGACACCCTCAATCCATTCGAGCAAACGCCCATCGTTGATCGCAAGCAGATGCACAATATCGTCAGGGGGCAATCCCGCTTGGAACGGTTCGAGAAATTCATCCAGAATCTCGTCGGCTGAACGTCCGCGCCAGGCTGCCGAACCATCCAGATTCATGCGTACCAATGGCCCATCGGGTATTGCGCGCTCCAGAATACGTTCAGAGGATTGGTGCTGTCCGAGGCCCAGCCGGGTTGCGAGATGCTGCAGCAGCGCCGTCTTGCCATCGCCGGCATTGCCACATAGGATCACCAATCGTACGCGCCGGTCGAGAATATCGCGCAAGAGCGTCTTTTCAAGAGGTGTCTCCACATAGGTCTGTGCAGCAAACTCAGTATCGAGTCCACGTGTTTCCCGATTTCCCCAACGCGAACCCGGATACGACTGTAAGACGGAGAGCAACCACTCAACTCGACGTTCACGTAATGGTTGCTCTGTATCCGATGTGAATCGCGCGTCATCGCGTGATGCCTTTTCCTCCGGTTGCATTTCGTCCTTTAGCTGCGTTTCCGTACCTTCAGATTTGCTCTCTACTCTCTGCGAGAGGAAGGCAAGCGCCTCAGGAACATCAGTGAAGCGCTGGAGTGGTTCTGGATGGGTCGCCCTGTCAAGGAAACCTGCCAAGATTGGGTACTCATCGCGGGGTACACTTTCCCAGTTCAAACCACGCTTTTTCTCCACGTCGCCGCCATATCGGAAAGGCTCTCTTTCAAATATGATATGGAAGAAGCTGGCTGCCAGCGCATAAATATCGTCGGCGGGTGTAGCAGGTTGCTGTTCTTGAAAGGCGGGTGAGCTATAGATTGCTGTGCCCGGCGCTCCAACGCGCTGGCCGATCTTCTGGACAAAGTCGTAATCGGTCAGTACAAGATTGCTTCCTTCGACAATTAGATTGCGAGGACTGATGTCGCCGTGGATGAGACCATTGCGATGGAGCACATGAAGTGCCTCACAGACAGAGCGTAGCCAGCGCAGCGCCAAAGCCTCCCCCGAGATTTCTTGCTGATCTTCTGCAAGCAGTGGGAAGACGTCCATATACTCAGCAAGCGGTGTGCCGGAAATCCATGTCATCAGGGCAACAAATTCATTTTCGTGCCATTCGCTGGATACTTCATGGATGATCGAAAGGCCAGAGTGGCGTAAGTGCGGTTTTACAAGTCTGTATGCATGCAGCACGCGGCGGCCCATTTCCTCGGAATAGACCACTTTGGCGACATAAGTGCCTAAGTCTTCTGCCGTGTGATGATCAATTTCGACGACTTTAAACGTGATCCCAACGCCGCCCGATCCTAAGCGGGAAACGATGCGATAGTCCCTGTTATGAAATCGAATGATCTGGTCTTCGGTCCAGTAGCGGGCAGGAGGTGGGGGAGGTGGCGGAAGTGACTCCCCCGCCAGTTCGGCTAGAGACGCTTCGAGGTGTTGGAGTGTAGCGCGACGTTCTGGTTCCGCAGCTAAGCCATCTTTGAAGGCATTAAGCGTGCGCAGACTTAAATCATCGTCCCGCCCCTCAAACAATTGCTGCAGGCAGGCACAGAGCGCATAAACATCAGAACGATAGTCTGCAACCGTCAAGCCCATTGCTTGTATCTCTGGCGCCATTATTGCAGGGTAAGATCCAGACGGCAGACCGCTGGAGGCGATGCTCATTTCGGACGGGAGCTTGGAATGCTCAAAACCAGTGAGGATTGGCGAATTATCGTGCTTGACCAGAATGGTGCGGGGAGTGAGATTGCGATGAACGATTGGCGCATCAGACGCACCTGCAGCGTGTAGTTCAGTCAAGGCCCGTACAGTCTTGCGCGCAAAGGCGAGCCTGTCATGTGTCGTCCAAGTGTTGTCTCCACTGCGTTCCTCGAGGTTTGGCGCAGCTGGATCAACCACGGTGAAAAAGAACATTTCTCCCGCGTAGCCAGGTGCGTCCTGAAAGGAGTCTAACAAGCGCGGCGCCCAGGAATAAAGCTGGAGACGATGAAGTGCCTCGAACTCACGCTTCGCCTTCTCCTCAGCTTTTTTGTCATCCTCACTCGACAGATCATATAAGTGCAACACCACCTGATCACGCCGGGCGGGGTGACTTCCCTTATAGATGCGATGGAAGCGCTGCTCTCTTGGCGTTTGGAGCTCTAGGTTACCATATCCAGCCAGCCGTCGCAGCGAGCCTTCAATGGCCACCGCACTACGTGGTTGTAGTATGTTAGCCATTTGTTTCACTTGCTGAGAGGTCAAGAGATGAGGAGAGTCGAAACCAATCGCAGCTTTCCAGTCGCTCAGTGTGTGAAAGGTGACGCCACGCACTTCCTGGCCTGAGAAGCGCTTGACCCTAGATGGCTCTTGTGTGAGCAGAATTGCGCCCGCAACATAGTTGAGCTCGGGAACAGCACGACGCAATCTTGTCCCGACTTTGCGAGCTTTGTTGATGACGCGATCCGCTTCATCCGTCATTTCATTCTTGTGTTCATCCATCCATTGCGGGGACCAGTGTTTGACCTCGATCACTCGGACTCCGGTCGGACCGATGGCGACAATATCGATCTCGTCCGACTGAAGTTGGTGTGTCACGGAAAAGGCCAAATTGGTGAGCAGCACCCACTCATCAGCGGGCGCTTCGGCCAACAGGCGCGTCTTCAAATACTCGAAACTCTTCAGTTCACTTTCATTCGCCGCAGGCCCGCAAGGGAAGAGCGTTACTCTCACCGTCTCACCTCCAAATGTCTTTGATCATGTTGATAATCCCCCTTGATAGACCAAAATTGGCAAGAATGAATTGAGGCCAAGCAGACGCCGATCTGCTTGGCCTCCGATTATGTAACACTCACCGGCCAAAGCGCCTGATCATCGCTGTACCCATGGGGATACATTTGTCGGTTGTCGATCCATATCTACAGGGTAGCAGACAACATAAAAGCACCTACGTTCCTCTGTCATAGATTTTCTACGACAAAAGACGCTACGGGATAACAAAGGATAGATTTATGTAACACAATAGATAAGTTCTCTACAGAAACGTCTAAAGACCCAGATAGCGAGTCAATCGACAACGCTACTATTCTGTCATGAAATCAGGTGGCTGGACGAGTTCTTGCTATTGAATGTAATTTTGTTAAGAAAGTAAGAGCAACAACGGCTTGTGTGGTGCATGTTGTTCGTCTCGTCCCCACACGGTCACTGCTTCAAGTTGTTGTGGAAGTGAGTAGCTTGATGCTGTACGCATATTGCTAGGTACCTAGCTTGTCAATCAAAATGGGTCAAAATGGGTTGCTTATCGGTAAATATGAGTATGTCACGAATGAACTGGAATGCAGCCTGAATTTGTTTGTGGCTGTTGGGCTGGCAGTAAATGCGGCTTGCGACAATTGACCATCTACTTGTATTGCATTGCAGATACGTCTGCACCAACCATGGACTTAAGAAAGGTAATGATTGGTCCTCGCTTGAGGCGGTCATGGTAGAACTGGTTTGCGTAGCTGCGAAGACAGCCATAGCAGCTTGTGTTACCTTGTTCACCTCCGCAGATGCACTGCTCCAGTCGGCTAATCGCAGCATCGATGGTTCTTCGCAGCAGAACTGGGTCGGCAGCGAGACGGTGTACATGCCCCGCCCCGCCGGGCACGTTGTCAAAGAGAATGAGTGCTGGCAAGCGTGGATCGCCTGAATATGGATACAGACAGCCATCTAGATCCTGACGGTCAAT
>JADLDO010000021.1 GCA_020846635.1 Caldilineaceae bacterium | reverse complement strand
CGCGGTCACCGCTTGGGACGAATGCCTGGCGATCGCACGGGGTGAGCTGGACGAGCTACGCGGCCGGATGGACGCCGAACTGGAAAACAGCCGCGCTGCCGTGGAGCAAGTCCGGCAGGAAGCTGCCAATTTGGAAGCCATATCGCCTAGACACAGGGATTGGAACGGGCTCGCCCGATCTGCGCCGGTTAGATGACCAAGTAGATCACCGCGCAGAAGCAAGCCACCATCTTCCACGAACCGGTGCGAAACCAAGCATTCCGACTGCCGACGGCCGACTATCCACTGGCAATGCGCGATTGCCATGCGCGGTGGCCATAGCGAGAGTCGGATCAAGACGTCACATGGGGATAAACCCTGCATAGAGGGCATTTTTTCGCATGTCGCAAAAATTGCATTGTGAGGATGTAGAGGGCATTGAGAATCGCCTCGGGCTGTACAAGCCCTCTCGCGCTTCGAAACCACGAAAGGAGACACTATGAAATCAGACACTCTAGTCAGCGTCGGCATACTGGCCACTGCGTTGATCAGCGGATCCGGAGGCAGTGACCAAGACAACAGCAGCAACGACCCAACTGTGCCCCTTGCGTCCAAAGAACTTTGCGAAGGCATCGCCTCTGGTGTGACCAAGGTGAACTGGCCCAACCAGAACACCATCATCAAGGAATCCGTGTGGCATGTTGTAGCGCCAGCCACGGCAAGTTCCCCCGAATTGCCGGAGCACTGCGAGTTGACGGGCTCGATCAACCAGCGCACGGGCGTTGACGGATACCCCTATGAGATCAAGCTGAGACTGCGCATGCCGGCGGACTGGAATGGGCGATTCTTCATGGAAGGCGGAGGCGGCACCAACGGTTCATTGTCTGCGGCTTTGGGCAGCTTAGGGGGTGGGCAAACATCAAACGCGCTGTCGCGCAAGTTTGCTACCGTCAGCACAGATGGCGGGCATGACAATGCAGTGAACAACAACCCAGCCGCCCTTGGCTCAGTCTCATTCGGTATGGATCCTCAAGCCCGCCTCGACCATGGGTACAACTCTTACGACCAAGTGACACTGGCTGGCAAGTCCGCGGTGAATGCCTTCTATGGCCGCGGCCCCGACAAGTCCTACTTCATCGGCTGTTCGGAAGGTGGACGCGAAGGCATGATGTTCTCCCAGCGCTTCCCCGAGCACTACGATGGCATCGTGGCGGGCGCCCCCGGCTACCAGTTGCCGAAAGCAGGCATCAGTGGCGCTTGGACGACACAGTCGCTCGCGGCAGCAGCAGTGGGTGTCGATCCCGACGGAGCACCTCTCGTGAATAAGTCTTTCTCCGACCCAGATTTGCACCTTCTGACCAAGGCTATCCTGGGCAGTTGCGATGCGCTCGATGGCCTTACGGATGGGATCGTGGGCAACTATGCAGCCTGCCAGTCGGTGTTCGACCCGTCCACAGCCCTCAATCCTGAAACCGGCCAGCCGCTGCTATGCACCGGCGCCAAAACCGACGACTGCCTGAGCGTGGTGCAGCTTGACGCGATCAAGCGCGCTATGAGCGGGCCGGTGGACACGGCGAGCAACCCGCTGTACAACAAATGGCCATGGGATGCCGGGATGAGCGGCCTTAATGGGACCACATACTTCCAAGGGTGGCGCTCATGGTGGCTCGGTTCTTATGGAAGTAGCACGAACAACGCGCAACGCGTGAACGGATCTTCAGCACGCTCGTGGTTGGTGGATTTTGCGACTCCTCCGGAGCCTGTACCCTTAAACCAGGTTGCAACCCGGATGATGAACTTCGACTTCGACGTGGACCCCCCGAAGATATTCGCCACCTCGGGCCTGTTCACGCAACCTAGCATGCAGTGGCATGGTGCGACATCGACCGACCTGAACGCATTTCGCAGCCGAGGCGGCAAGCTGATGCTTTACCACGGAATGGCAGACGGGGCGTTTTCCGCGCTGGACACTGTTGCCTACTACGAGCGACTTAGCACGGCAATGCCAGGCACCACTGACTTCGCACGCTTGTTCCTCGTTCCGGGGATGGGCCACTGCAGCGGTGGCCCGGGTACGGATAGGTTCGACATGCTGACGCCTCTTGTCGCTTGGGTAGAGAGTGGCGCAGCGCCGACGCAGGTCGAGGCGTCCTCGTCGACGCCGGGCTACTTCGGTGTGAGCGCGCGCAGCAGGCCTCTGTGCCCACATCCTCAGATCGCGCGCTACAACGGTAGCGGCGACATCAACGACGCGGCGAACTTCGTTTGCGGTAACCCCTAAGCGAGCAGGCGCTCCAGCAACTTGAAGGCATCCACCACCTTGGGTGGTGGATGCGCCGCTTCCACCAAAACACCTCCGCCAGTAGCCGAGGACACCTGATAGCGTTGGCGGGGGTGATTGCTAGACTAGCAACCCGTCTGGTGCCTACGGCAGCGGTGTCGCGGAGGGATTTGGCAATCACAAAGGCCGACTGACCCCGGGGCGCTGCCGCTGATCTTGCTGTGCTTTCCCAGGACGTATTTTTGGTGCCGCCCCAGGATCTCGTCGGCACCCGTAGTTTTTTGACCTTGGTCGACGGGTGGGGACAACGTCTACCTCGGCCGATCAACTCTCGAGCTCATTGAGCTCGATCAAGGCCGCATGAGCAACTCAAACCGGCCGGATTCATTGAGCGTTGCCTCTGCGGCGGCACCGCCGTAAAGCAATGAACTCATGTGCGCAGCCATCGCAGACCTGATCTTTTGGTCATCCAGTCGCAGCGAAAACTCGTCGTCGATCAGATCGCCCTCTGGCCCTGACTTCGATCAGATCCGATTTCTGTGACTTTCGTCACGGCCAGGCGCTGCAAAGGTTGTGTGGATTGGATATGTTTTTTTTTAAACCTCTCCCTCAACCTTCACTCAAGCCCATCCCATGTCACACGATCTCGCAAAAAAACCCACGTTCGTTGCCCCCATTCACGTACTCGAAGTTGGCATGGCAAAGGAGAATTTGAATGGCGTTGATGCGAAGGACGCCGCGTCGCTACAGACCGTCAACATCAAGGTTCTTGACGATGACGAGAACTTCGACAACAGCATGATGCTCGCCATTGGATCGACCTTCAAATGCAAGTGCACTGTCAAAAGTGACGGCACTGCGGTCATGCACGCAGATTCAACGGTGCTCTACAAGCGGTCGGTTGTCTCACTCATGGAAGGCATTCGGGGTCTCCTCGTTTTCAGTGCAATAAGTGACGGTACGAAAAGCTAGCACTGGCGCGGAGGTGGTGTTGGTAGATCGTTGATTTCATTGACTTTCCTGTTCACTTTCAAATCTGCGATTCGTGG
>JADLDO010000020.1 GCA_020846635.1 Caldilineaceae bacterium | reverse complement strand
AGGATGAATCGCCGTGATGTAGAGACTATCCAAACCCACACTTTTTGTTGATAACCGCTCTATCGCTGAACACAACTGCTGCCTTTTACGCCGGAATTCTGCTGATTTGACAACCGGAATCTACAGCTTTTGCACAAAAGTCAAAACTCTCACTCCAACTGGACTAGTTCCTGGGGGCAGATCACCTCCTCCGCCCCATGAATGCGCTAATGATCGTCGCGGCATAGTCGTCCAACAAATTGATTGCCAGCTTGTCGCCATAGTAACCGTCATACCAAAGCCCGACGGTGTTGTCGATCAGGTACATGAGATTGGCGGTTAGGCTGTCATGCTCGCGGATCGTGTGCCGCACGATTACCGCATCCTCTTCATAGTTCTTGGGCGGCTGCTTTTGTGCCATGCCCCTATCGTATGGACTACTCTTCGTCCAGTCCTCATTCGAGGCCCTATGCACTGGCACAAAGAGAGCTCGCTCGATGGTTTCCATGATGGTGTCGATGTCTACTCCATCGTGAACATACCAATCACATGCCTGCCGGATTTGCACAGCAACCCGATAGTAGGGATTGTATTTCCGCACGTGTTCCATTTCTTCATGGAGTCGTTTCTGCTCTTTTAGCTCATCGGCTAGGTACTTGAGCCGCTTCTTGGTCTTGGCAGGGAATCGCCCACGCTTATAAGCTACCTTCATCTCTCCCCCACTCCCCCAGGGTGTAGGGTGGGTGGGCACCCACCCCAGCACACACCCACGGGCTGTAATCAGAATAAATTCCGCAAACTTTCACGCGTGCGGAAGTGGCGCATGTTGAGGGCAAATCCACCCGGCACCTTGACTATCACACCCTTTTGAATCAGCCACAATCCAGCCTCGCGGCTGCCCGGCCCGCGGCTGCTGCCAATCATTCTTACCTTGAGCCGGCCATCTGCCTGGACCTTGGTAGGATCGGCTTGCCCAAGCTCGTTGTAGAGTCCAGAAGCCCAGCTAATTGCTTCATTGGCCGTGGTGTCCACTTGCGGCTCTGTCTCCGCGGCGAAAGCAGCGTTGCTACGGTTGTCGTGTGGGCTGACAAACGTAGAGGGGGGCTGCACACCCCCTGCGGACACACTGCGCTCCAATAGCTCTGTTTCCAGGGCAGCGATACGTCGCGTCAGTTGCGTGGGCAACGCCTGAGCTTGCAGCTCCGCGGCTCTGTTGCTCTCGACCGCCTGCCGCCATTGGAACGCCACCACCATCACGCGCTCATAGGCTTTGATGCGTTGTCGTTCGGTTTTCTCACGTGACCAGCGACCCAGAATTTTAGACAAGCTGCCGGTGATGATGATGAGAAAGAGGGGGGTGGTCAATGCAAAATACAAGATGCCGCGTTGCAATGCTGCCTCTACCTGGCGACCGTCGAAGAGCATGGCGCAGATGATAATTGCCGTCATGGCTAGGTTTGCTGAGACGATGACAATGAGCCCCGCTTGGGTCTGTTGGGAATTGGGCGATGCTTCCTGTGCTTCTATTTCGATGGGCGCTTGGGGCGGCGACATTACCTCATCAACGCCAGGCGCGTAGGCGCGCCAGGTCTGCACCTGTTGTTTGTATGGGTCTGTCATAGGCTAAATCTCCTATATTGACTTAGCCAAGGGCAGCGGGTTAGACTACCCCTGGCGGTTCACTCTGCCGGGAGCCTAGGGCGGGCGTCCAAACTCAGCCCTAGGCTCTCTACGTTTTACTGCTCCTGCCTCTCCACAACCAGGGCCACCAACTCCGGCACATCGTCGCCGTCGCTGCCAAAGCCCGCCGTAATCAGCGCGTCGGCTGCAATGTCGATGTCGGCCAGGCGTTGGGCGAGTGCGTCCAGGCGTTCGGGGTAGCCTTCCGCGGCGCGCTTGACCGCGTGAATCAGGCGTGCCTTCCACTGAGCGGCGTTCACGGCGTCTGGTCTCCTATCGGTTCCTGTCGAACCACACACATTCGGCCACATTCTCGACGCGCTCAAGGCACGCCTTCATCACGTCAGCCTGCTGCTTGCGCTCGAACATGGTGCAGGATGCAAGAATTAGGCCGACGATAATGACAGTGGCGAAGAATGAGATCATCTCTTTGTATTCACTCATCAGGGTCTATCTCCTCCATGTCCATTGGTGGGTCATAACGTGCGCCTGCCATGTACATCAGCCGGTCGCGGGTATGGATGCGCTTCAGTTCGTCAAACAAACGCTGCCAGAGCCGCACTGTAAGCCAGTTGTACACGCCCCAGCATGCCAGCAGAATCAACGCAACAACGGCAAGCCTAATCCATAGCAGGTCTACGTACATGCCGCCTCTCCTCTCCCCAATGCCACCTGCACCAGCCCTCCCAGCAGCGGGATAAATTGCTCTACCAATTCGCGGTGTGTCGCGTCCTCTCCCAGCCGCTTGCTAATGTACTGGTCGATCTCGCCATGCAGCGCGTGGGCGAATTCGTGGGCAAGCACGTCGTACCAATCCTCGGTTGGAGTCGCGCTCTCGCGGATGATGATTAGGTCGTATTCCTGATTGGTCACGTTGAAAAAACAGCCATCTACGCTCTTGCCAACGCTATCAAACCATGCGTCGGACGCCATCAAAACGCTTATGGGCCGCTTATGATGGCACACGGACATCATGCGTCCGACGTAGGTCAACGCCCAGATCGGGGCGACGGTCAGGTCACTAGGCAGTGGCATGCTTAGTGGATTAGTCAGTGGCCTCTTCATCGTCATGATCCTCTTGCCTCCAGTTCGGTTAGCATGGCACGCAGTATGTCTAGCTGTTGAGCGACTGGGCCATCGGTGAGCAGGTCGCCCAAATCCTCACGAAAAGCAGCGTGCAGGTAATTCTCCGCCCATCGCAACGCTGTCACCCGCTCCGGCGTCATGGCAACGAGCGGAGTTAGTTTTGCATTGCCGTTTGCTGCTAGCAGGTTGAACGGGTATGGATGCTCATCTCCAGGGATGAACACATGCTCGCCCTTGACCTCTACCGGCACGCCAGGGATACCGGCCTCACTGTCGTAGGTCATCCATTGGTAGTTGGGCATGTCCGCCTTATTGTTCGCGGGGCGTAGCCCATCGCTTGCTTGGTCTGCCACGGTTCGTTTCCTTTCCTGGGCGTCGAAATGTTGTCCAAAAATCCTGATGCCTCCCGGCGCAAAGGCGAGTACAGCGACCGCATTCGCAAACTCCCCAAACAGTGTCGCCGCCTCGCCTTTCTTGCCGCCATAGAGCAACACGTCGCCCCGCTCTGCCAGCGTGTCTGCCCATTGCCGCGCTAGTTCCCATTCGGTGTCGCTGGGCCCGCCGCGTGCAGCCAGTTCGTTGATCTGGATAGGTACAGCCATTGCCAGCGCGACTGGCAGCGGATGCGCGTCGTTCATCGCTAAAACGCCTTCCCGTGCTTGTGCGCCCGCGTCTTGTTGTAAGCCATCTTGGCCACAAGTGCCTCAGCCACGCGCAACCCGCGCCCCTGCGCCAGATCCATGATGCGGAGAATGGCGTCGCTCAGTTCAGCATCAAGGCCGCTAAACTCTGGTATCTTGTCATCGGGTGGGTTGCCATGCCGGATGGCCTCGCACGCCTCGGCTATCTCAGTGACAATCAGCATCAGCGCCTCGGAGTCGTTGCGCTCGCCTTCCCAAAAGCCTTTGGATACCATTGCGGCGTGGTGCTTCTCTGCAACGGCATTGAAGCCAGTGACAAAGAGCGCAGAGGCAAGGGCGTGCGTCTCATTGACTTCCAGGCTCTCGGCTATTTCATTCATGCGGTGATCCTTTCTTGCTTCTGACTTGTTTTAAACGGCTCCTCTACACGCCACAGTGTTGGTACGCAGCAGCAGCTTTCCCAGCCGACCGCGCCGCACCACTCGCATACGAGGTCGCTGCCGCCAAACTCGAAGTAGCGAAAGCCGCCATCCTCCAGAATATCCACGGCTGTGAGTTCCAGGTGCAGCAGCAATTCCGGCGATTTCGATTTGAGTAGCTCCAGCATGATATGCGCGTCGTGCTGGGTGATCTCCGGGTCGGGTGCGACGCGTACCACCGGGATCTGTTCGTTGACACCAACGGCCTCGGTTCTGCCTCCGCCGCGGTCGGAGACGGGATACCAGTAGAGGGTGTGCAATTCTCCGGCTTGAATGGCTGCTTCAATGATTCGTCGTTGTTGACTTCGATTTTGGATCATGGCGGCCCTATGCCACCTGGCGCTGTCGCCGCGCTGCCACGGCCTTCTCTGCCGCACGCCGCGCCTTAGTGACAAGCCCTGCGTCTTTGGCGATGTCCTGCCAGTTGGTGTAGGCCAGCCGGTTCATCACATCGCGAGCATTGGGCAGTGCGTCGGGCTTGCGTTCGTTGTACTCTTCGGGCGTGGGCATGACGCCATCCACAGCGATCTTGCGTAGGAAGTCGAAGAGATCGACTCGCAGCTTGCGCCGCTGGGAGGCTTGCCGCTCGGCATAGTTGGCGTCCGCCGGCTTGGGCTTCAGCGGTTCCGCCATGACCACGCGGGCGGGGACAACCTGCACATCCGGGATGCGCGGGAGTGACGGCTGTGGCGTCGGCTCTGGTTCCGGCTCCGGTGCTGCCGCCGCGACCTCTTGCTCTTGCTTGGCTTGCTTGTTGCTTTGGTTCATGCGCTGGGCAGGTGTCAGCATGGTCAGCCCTAGCTCCTCCGCCATTTCTCGCCAACTTAGGCCCAATATCTTCCGCAAGTGCGTCTGCGTAGGCAAGTCATCCGGGCGACAGGCATCGTTATAATCGGCGTAGCGCGGCATGATGCCATCAACAGCTAGGCTGCGAATGAAGACATAGGCTTTGGCTTTGAGTTCGTCAAGCGGGATGTTGCCGAATCGGGAGCTGGTGCGTCTGGTAGGCTTGAGCTTGCTGAGGTCGGTCGTAAGTAGATTTATCGTCTCGGACGAACCGGAGGTCATCCGCTCCGCCTCGTCATAGGGGTCTGCCGCGTCTGCCTTGATGCCGTCAGCCGTGGCTGGGTCGTCTGTGAGCCGCGCAGCCAATGCATCCAGCAGATCAGCCGCCTGCCCGACCCTCTCCGCTCGCATGTTGGAGTGAGGCGCTAACTCACGCGCCATCCCGTCGCGTAGGCTATCCGTCTCCAGGTCTACCGCAATGGCCTCTGCCATCACCTGCCACGCAGCGCGTACGATGCCTGGCGAGAGTTTGGGCGGTGTCACGGGCATATCGAATAGCTCAAACTCCTCGGCGACGCGGGCGTTGACTGCCTCCGTCAACTGGCGTAGGGTTGCTGTGCTTGGGGTCTGCATGGTTATTCTCCTGTTGTTGGGTGGGTACTGCCGGGGCGTCTGTGTGTGGCCCCGGCTTGGAAAGATACTGCTCGTTTACTGCGTCGATGTGCTGCTGCACGGTGATGGTTTCGGTAAGCCCGTACGAACATCCGGGCTTGTCTGCGCTGCCCTGGCGGCTGCACCAGACCTCGCTGCCGGAAGAGAAGAGTGGCGCGCCGCAGCGCGGGCAGCAGAGCCGGGTGAGAAATTCAACCGGCTCTATAGCGTAGGGGGGATGGGGTCTGGGCATTGGTTGTTAGTCCTGGTCGGCTACGCCGCCTTGCGGATCGTCTTTGATGGGCAATAGGCCATCGGTCAGAATCCGTAGCAGGCTTTGCAGCCTCTCGATCATCGGCTCAAGAGCTCGCCTCAAGGGGATCGTGTCCAGATCCCTGCCGGTCAGTTCCGTGTAGAGGCGGTGTCCTTGCTGCGCCTTGAGGTAGACGTCTAGCATTTCCTGCGCCTGGGCGATGCGTGGGTCTGCGGGCTCTGGGAGGATGAACGCGTTAGCTTCGACGTAATCCTCGAATTCTTCCTCTGTCCAGTCGCGGGGCAGGCCCACTGCACCCGCGTCCCATTCGCTAGTGGCTGGTTGCTCCAGTTCGTGCAGCCGCGCTTGAAGTGCTGCATATCGCTCATCTGCCACTTTGGTTCCACCCGGCACAGCCAGATCGAGCGCCTGCTGTAGCTGCTCAGGTGTCGCCATAGCCAAAGCGGTCTGGAAGTCGGCATTGACCGGCGCATAGTTGGACAGGACATGGATGCTCCATTCGGGAGCGATAATGCCTTTACCTTCGCCGGTGGTGGGCGCAGGAGTCATCTGATAAGCAAACGACACAGGCTCATGCGATATTGCCCTCGCGTGCATTCGCTTCTCAATCAAGTTGCGTTTGGCCTTGTTGCCCTCTTCAGGAATTTTGTTCCATGCCTCCAGCAGCGCAGTTACCGTTGCTCGCTCTAGTGACATCTTGAAATTGCCATCATGCGGTGGGCAGGTCACGAGATTTCTGACGTCAATGTCATAGAGACTCTCCCCGCTTGCTGCAACCGCGTCCCGCTGGGCGCGCAACGTCTCTTCCGGCTCCATATAGGCCGCGCCCAGGGGGCTCCCGGCCTGCGCTTGGCGACGGTCACTGTGAACACGCTTGACCGCCACTTGTAGCTCACCGATGCCCCATTCGCAGCCCTGCGATCGCAGCCATTTGATCATGGCGTTGCGCACCTTGTCGGCGCGGGTAGTATCGCCAGTCTCCAGAAACAGCAGCACCTCCAGCGGATCGCGTGCTGTATCTGTCGCGTAGTTTGTCACCCACTCCCATACCATGCCTTCCAGCGCAGCCAGGGGTGTGCGGTCTGGTGTTTTGTCAGGCTCAGGCCCCACATAGACCGTGCGCGCCTGTGCCTGCCGTTGGGCCGTGCTGCGCTGGCTAATCACGTTGTTAATTGCCTGCTTGAGGTCGGACTTGCGGTATGTCACTCCCTCTAGGCTCTTGAGTAGGCTGTCGACTGTGACTTTGCCCTCGACCAGATGCCGCACCGCGTGGAGCAATATGTCGAGGTCGCCGAAACCAGCCGTCGGCATCCACGCATTGACCTTGCTCTCCAACTCCCAGACGGGGGCATAGCGCACCGGCTCCGGCTTGTGCTTCTGGATAGCGTGTCTTGCCTCAGAGCGCGACGGTGATTTACCAGTCTCTTGTGCCTTAGTCTCGATCTCCGCACGCGCTTCCGGCGGCGTGGAGGGTGCCGCGAGGAGATACAACACACTGTCGCTCAAAAGCGAAACCGTTTCGCTTTTGTCACCATACTCACGCGCTACATTCATCATGTTTTGAGCCATGCGCAGGCTCAGATCGAACTCTTGGCCGATCCACTCGCCAAACTTGCCGTGTGGCAAGAAGTCTTTGACTTCGATCAGGCGCTTACCAATGGTCAGGATGCCGTCACGCACGCGGTCGCTGTTTGCCTTGATCTCTACCGCCGCGGCCATGACCTGCTGCCGGTGTTCTGCATCAACCTGGTCGTAGTCATAGCGCAGCCTGCTTGTGTCGAGCGGTGCGCTGTCCGTCGCCAGGGCCATCGCCGTATGGCGGTTGCTCAGTGGGGTTCTAGGTGGCATTGGTTGGCTCCAGTCTGCGGAATGTGATCGCCCACACCCAGGGGTTAGATTCCCAGGAGTAGCCGCGTTTAGCGTTGATGGTGTCCCATAGTTTGCGATAGCGTTGGATGGCGTAGGTTGGGATACTGGTATTGGTGCGGTCAACCCCTTCCTCTACCGCATCATCATCGCTTATATCCTGCACCCGCTCTACGCGCACGCTGACCACCTCCAGGGTGATGCGGCTGGCCCAGCGCGGCATGTGGATGGGGCTACGCCAGTAGGCATTGGAGCTATACTGTTCAGGAATCTCGCTATCGGCGCGGTAATTGATGAAGGTCGGCGATGGTTGACCATTGCCGCGCCAGTCCCCTGTGAATGCCTCGCGCACCCAGAGCGTCATGCCAGGCTTGTAGAGGCACTCTATTTCTCGCAGCCCAATTTGTGGGCGCAAGATGCCGTCGCTGAATTTGTGGAAATGGTCGGGCTGCGGCTTGATGACGCGCCGCGTCTGCGTCTTGCGCCCTTCGAGTATGGCTCTCACCATCTCCGCCGAAAAGATTATCGGTCGATCAGTCATCTTTGCCTCCCCTCCGCTGTTCATGCGCCCGGATGCGGTCTACCAATTTGGCATACGCCACGCGCACATCCCCCAGCCGCGGGTGCTGATGTGCCCAGATGCTCTCGCCGTTGGCAATCGCTGCTTTCACCGCGCTGCGTGCCGGGATGTAATCAGCGACCATCAACGTGCCGTATTCATCCAGCAGCTCCGTGAGGCTCTGCTTGTGCTCGGCTATGCGCCGGTCATAGGCCACCGGCAGCAGCGTGACACTGGCGCTGCGAGCGAGTTTGTCTACCAATGCCAGCGTGCCGTAGACGCCATCGAGACTGAGCGTTTCAGGCTCAAACGGCACAATCACATGATCCGATGCCGCCAGTGCAGCCTCCTGCAGAAAGCCTCCGGGCGCAGTATCGAGTACCGTCCATTGGCTGGGCAGGCTGCGCAGCCGCTCAATCAGCGAGTCAAAGCCTCCGGGCTGCTCGCGGTAGTAGGTTTCTACCAGCTTCGTGCGGCTGTCACCCGGCATGACCATCAAATCGCCGGGTGCGTAGAGCAGACAGTTGGTGAGGGGTTGCTTGCCGACCAGCCAGTCAAAGACGCCGCTGCGGTTGTCGAGACCCAAGCTTAGGGCGGCGTGGCCTTGAGCATCCAGATCGACCAGAGTGACGCTATCCAGGGTTGCCAGGGCGCTAGATAGCGATACGGCGGTGGTGGTCTTGCCTGTCCCGCCCTTGTTGGATGCCACAGTGACTACACTCATGGAATTTCTACCTCTCTGTGGCTGTGCGGGTACTCGGTGGGCGTGGTGAGCGTTGCACCGCAGAGGGGACAGCGGTACTCGTACATCAGCAGGCTGTCGGCACAGACCTCGCCGACGCACTCCATTTTGCGCTCGCTGCGCTTGACCATCTCGCGAGTGCACCTGTCACAGTGCAGCGACTGAACGATGAACGTCACCCGCTGCCGGCGCACGGTAACGGGTGATGGCGTAGTTATGGCTTGCATAGGTTACTCCTGGGCTAGTTGTGGTAAATGGGGTAGATGGTAACGCCGCTGTGCTCACAGGGAGGTGGGTCAATCTCCGGGTACTTGCGGCTCAGTTTGCGCTCCAACTCGGCGTTGCGCCGCGAGAGGCGGTTGCGCTCGATGAAGCTCATGCGTAGCTGGCGCTCCATGTCGCGGCGTTCCACCTTCAAGGCCACTATGCGTTCGATGGTGCGCTTGTGCTGGATGGACTCGTTGATAAGCAGGGCGAGCAGCCCGACAGCAGTGGTGGTAATGGTTACGATGTACCAGAGAAGCATGTGTCACCTCCTGTTGGCTCGCCGCAGCTTTCCAGAAACAGATCCACGCCATCCACGTCCGGCATGGTGGGCCAGTCGGCGGCCAGGGCGTCTATATCCTCCCGCGTTGCCTCCGGCCCGTGCTGGCGAATGAGCGCCATGTGGTGGCGACGGTAGTAGCGGCGGCGCTTTTGGGCGATATAGGCCGCGTCGTGACGCAGGTGGCAGGGCATACACAGGCAGGTGACAAACACCTCTGGGCTGTCGTAGTCGTGGAAGTAGTGGGCCACCGATAGCGTGCGGCGCATGGTGTCATGCGGCTCGTTGGGCCTGCGGCATTGTTGCCCGCACTCTTGACACTGCCAGTCGCAGGCAGCTTTGATTTCGGCTGCGAGTTCGTGCCAATCCTCCGGGTAGCGGTACGCGTCGATGGGGGTCATACTCTATCCTCCGGCTCGATGTAATCCATGCCCCACAGGGTGAAGATAGCGCGCTCTTCGGGGGTGTCTATGGCCGCGCCGTTGTGCCATACTCGCGCGTCTCGCACCAGGTAGCCGTCCGGCTTGTAGCCTCCTTGCGATTTGGGCGTGACCATTTTGTGCGAAAAATCAGCGGAGCCGGTTCTGAGCAGGAAGTTCACTGCCCATGTCGCCGGGTCGGGTTGGAGGAAGAGATCGACGGTGTAGACGTTGCCCAAAGAACCAAAGAAGCTGAGCTGCTTGTACTTCGCGCCGTTTTTATGGAGCGTGATGGGCAAGTGGGAAAGCAGTTGGTCTACCTCGCTGGTGTCCAGCGGCTCGCCAAACAAGTTGGTGTGCAGGATGGGGACGGCGACAATCTCGATGTCGCCCACCAGCGGCCTCTTGCGGCGCAAACTGCCGGCGATCTCGATGCGGTGGCACGCGGGCTGCAATCTCTCGACGATGCCGCGAGCAATGGTCAGCATCTGCGCGTAGGGGCGTTTGTCTGTGGCGCTCATGTATCGCCTTCCACCGCGTCGCCGCGTTCTATCCTGAGAAGGGAGATCTTCGCTTCAGTTTTGCTGTCGCAGGTCTTGAAGAAGCCCCAGCGCGCGCCGTGCTGGTTCAGGCGGCGTTCGATGATGACCGGATTGTCGGGCGAGATTCTGAAAATGAACGGTGAGTCTTTGCGGTTGATTTCGATCACGGAGTGGCTCCTTTGAGCATGGTCATGTGTGGGTGTCTCCAGGGTTGGGGGTGGGTGGATGACGATTAGTACACTGGCATCAGCAAGGGCTGGGCCCGCTGGATGCGCCGCTGTGCCAGTTCGATGTAGTCAGGATTGAGCTCACAGCCGATATAGTGCCGACCGTGCTTGAGAGCAACAGCACCGGTTGTGCCAGATCCGTTGAATGGGTCTAGTACGATGTCGCCTGGCTTGCTGCCGGCAAGGATGCACGGCTCGATCAGATCGGGCGGATAGGTGGCAAAATGTGCTTCGGCGTAGGGCTTGGTAGTCACGGTCCACACCGAGCGACGATTGCGCGTGTGAATATCCCACTGGCTTTCGTCTCGGTTGGGTCGGTGTGTGCCCACACTTTGGCCAGGAATCACTTGTGCCCGCTTGCTGCCTTCGCGCTTGAAGGTGTCGCGCTTGCTACGTTGCTCCCCACCATGTCGCTGTTCTTCGGGCCGTCCATCCATATCCCACGCACCCTTGCTGCCATAAGGCCGCCGCGTGTCGTTCGTAACGCTTGGCTCTTTGATGGCATCCGCGTCATAGTAATAACTCGAGCTCTTGGTCAACAGGAAGATGTACTCATGCGCCTTTGTCGGTCTATCGGTAACGCTTTCGGGCATGGGATTGGGCTTGTGCCAGATAATGTCAGAGCGCAGCCACCAGCCGTCGGCACGCAGGGCAAAGGCAACCATCCAGGGGATGCCGATCAGATCCTTCGCTTTGAGGTTATCGACGCGACGGCCAGGGTACTTGGGTTGTCCCTCTTTCAATCCACCCGCGCCATAGTCCCCACCAGCGCCGCCACTCCCGTTGTAGCTGTCTCCGAGGTTAAGCCAGAGCGTGCCATCGTCGCGCAGCAGCCGACGCACCTCGCGGAACACGTCAACCAATTTGGCAACGTAGGCGTCGGGTGTGTCTTCCAGGCCGATTTGCTGGTCAATACGTATAGCACCACAGCGAGGGCATATTCCTCCATAACCTGTCTGCAAGCAGCCCGTTGTAGCCTTGCCGCCGGCCAGTGTGGATGACGCCAGACCGCGTCGGCCCGGTGTGCTGCTCGGCTTATGGTCGCACCCAGGATCGCCGCCCTCCCAGGTCGCAGTTTGATAGTCACGAAGTCCAAAATAGGGTGGCGACGTGACACAGGTTTGCACGGTGCCAGGCTCAATCCCGCGCATTGTCTCGATGCAATCACCCTGGTAGATCTGATAGTCCATCGCGTCACCACCTTCGCAGTCTGGGTCGAATGTCGGCCAGCGTTACTTCGAACAGCCCCGGCAGTTCCGGCTTGCTACCCGCGCACTTGGGCAGCCAGCGCAGCTTGTCGTCGGGCCAGCGGCGATAGAACCGGCCATCGCTCAGGCGGCTGGCGATGTGCTCCACCTCCCCGGCGTTCTGCCATTCCCAGGGTGGGCGATTCATGGCAAAGAGCGTGACCAAGCTTTCGGCATGGCGATGGCGATGTTCGATTACTTCGCCAATTTGCTGCACCTGCCAGGCCGTCCATTTGAGCTTGTCTACCTCGTCGATTGCCAGTACCGGCACTGCCTTCAACGCTGCCTTGCACGCATCGGGGTTGCCTGCTACATGGCGGAAGCCGTCGATCTCCTTGTCGTCGCCCGGCGAGAGCAGGGAGACGATCTCTCCGGCGTTGAAGTAACGAGCGTTGCGCCCAGCGCGGCAGAACTCCGCAATCAACGCGGTCAGCAGCAGCGACTTGCCGCCGCCCTTTTTTCCCCAGATGCTCAGGAAGCCGAACGGGTCCGCCAGCATCTCTTTGCCCAGGAAGCGCAGCGCCAGCATTTCGCCGCGGCTGTCGTCGTCGCGGTCGGCAATGTCGTCGAGTGTGTGCGCCTGCTCCTCCGGCGTGAGGCGGCTGTGCGCCAGCCAGTCGGTGCAGTCGGGGCAGCGCACCAGCTTGCCGGTGTGGCCGTCGTCCACCAGCACATGCCCCGCGCCACCGCACTTGCAGCCATCAGTAGGGCGGGATTTCTTCGGGGGGTCGGTTTGCCAGCCACTCGCGCCATTGTTCCTGGGTGAAGGGTGCGGCTTCGGGGGGCTGGTAGGTGCCGTTACCGGAACGATTCGCTCCATTATGTCCGCCAGTGCCTGCATGGTGGTTCTCCTTTCTGAAGCGGCTGGGATCTCGATACCAGTCGAGTTGGCCGCGGATGTTGGTTGGTTTGTTGCCTGCCAATGCCCAGGCGATGACGACCTCGCGCCAGAGCAGGAGATCTGTGACCGTTGCCTCGATGGCCTTGCGCTGCGCGTCATTGAGTTTGCAGCGGTCGTCATCCAATGGGTGGATCTCGTGGTAGACGCGGTCGGGCCTGTCGCCCGTCCCCGCCGGAATCTTGCCGTTGAGCAGTTGAAGCTTGCACGCGCCGCGCGGCGCTTTAGTGGGTGGTGACGCTTTTTCTGGAATGGGGTGTGTGGGTGGAACGTCCGCCATGAACTCAACATCCACTTCGTGAGCAGGCGACGAAGGCGGGGGGGAGGGCTGGGCGCTCGCGCCCTCTCTCTCTTCTTGTTCCAATTGAGTATTGTTCAATGAGTCTTGATCATGTACACCGTGTGGACTACGGTAGTCTATGTCGTGTACTAGGGGTAGTCCATGTGGTGTACTAGGGGGTAGTCTATCCTGTGTACTACCCCATGCCGCTTGCTTGGTTAGGGTGTAGAGGTTTGAGGTCTTATCACCGGAATCGTTATAGCGATTTTTCTTGGTGACTAACCCCAGGTCTACCAACAGGGCAACTGTGTCAAATGCCTTCTGCCTGCTGATCCCTATCAGGTCTGCGATCTTCTGGTAGGAAGGCCACGACTTGTCGCTCTGCCCTGCATACATGGCAAGCACGTTGTAGACAGCTACTCCATACGCACCTATCTTTGCGCCGTAGTCAGTAATCAGGGCATTGCCGATGATGAAGAAGGGGAACTCTCTCCCATCGTTGACCTCAATGTCTTCTTCTGCTCTGGCTCTCTTGCCTTTTGCCATACCTACCCCTCCTCCGTACCACTCCCGCGGGGGATTGCGTCTGTCATGTTTCCTTTTCCTTCGTATCCACAATCTTGCCGTCGCGTGCTTCGCGTGCGGCGCGTTCGATGTCGGCCCAATCCAATGCCAGTTGGGCCACGGCGTGGCTGAGTTCGCCGGCGCGTGCCTGTCTTGCCTTGTCCATGTTCATCTTTGCGGCGGTGCGTTCGCAGTTGAGCCACTCTACGATTTCTCGTAGGTGGCTGTGACCGCTCACGCTTCTGTCAACGATGGTGTCGAGATGAGTCTTGGTGGTTGTGGCAAGCCGGGGCTTGTATTCGCCCCGCTTCTTAGGCGGCATCGTTCCGATACTCATTGATGAGGCTCCGTATAATGACGCCCACACTGGAGAGCGCAAAGACCTCGAAGGCGCGTAGCCAGAGGTTGCGTGGCAGCACGAAACAGAGGATTGCGAGGTTGACACCGACGCCAACCACGACCGTCAGCCAGGTACGATGCAGCGCCAGCCAGCGCCCCCACTGCGTCCTTTGTAGGCAGAGTGCCCAAATTGCACCCCAAACAGCCGCGATAATTCGGAATTTCGTAGACATGGAGCAGATTCCTTGCTATAGTGCGTGTGTCGGGCCTGGTAACCCGTTTGACGTACAACTAAATAGGACAAACAACGTAGGCCGCTACTGCTAATAGCGACCTGCACCGAATTTGCGTCGGGATCATCAAGCCGCAACCCTCGTGGTGAAGAACCCTAGCAAATGGAGGAATGTAATGTTGTCTGCGGACGTAGGCGCGATCCGTCGTGAGCCGCGCGTTGCTGTGTTGGATGCTCGCCATCTGAATTGGCTGATTGGCGAGTACATCCGGCGTCGTCGTGCGAGGATGGATAACCAGCTAACTGTCGATGGCTATGAATACCAACTGCGCTGGTTCACGGACTGGTGGGAGGCGGAAGGGCCTCCGCGCGAATGGCTGCTGAAGCCAGATGATTTCGTCTTGTTCGAGCGATATTTGAGGACCGCCATATCGCCTTACACAAAACGACAGATCGCTTACCATACCCGCGCCACCATCATTAAGCGGATCAAAGAGATGTTTCGCTGGGCGTTTGATGCGGGCTATGTTGAGCGGGACTATACCAAGTGGGTCCCCAGCGCGGATGGAGGACCGCCCAAGCGCAAGGCTGTGGGCGTCTTGTCACTCCACCAGTTGCTTGAGGTAGCTGGTCACGGACGTGACCCACTGCGGGATCGCGCTATCGTTGCCATGCTCATGGGCATGGGCTTACGTCGGGCGGAAGTATCACATTTGAACGTGGAGAATGTTGTGGTTGAGGCTGACCATTCCGGTCACGCCAGCGTGGTGGGCAAGCGCACCAGGGCCAACAAGGACGGCCAGCGGGATGCTGCCTTTGATTGTGCGACGGGAAAGATCATCGTTGCCTACCTGGATTCCATCGAGCGCAGCCACGGCCCGCTCTTCATGGGGCAACGCGGCGAGAGACTGACAGGTCAAGGTATCTACAAGGTAGTCAAAAACGCAATTGCGCGGGCGTCATTGGACGAACAGATCGTTGGCCCGCACGATTTACGCCGCGCCTTTGCTACGCACTACCGGCGCAGTCGCCCCGACAAGGTGTCGGCAGACCTATTGCGGCGGCAGCTTGGTCATGCGAGTTACTCGCAGACCGACGAATATACGCTGTTGGAGGTCGATGATATTCGTCTTGATCTCGTATCGCCGCTGTCGCTCTTCGTGCCATTTGACGAGTAGCATACGGCGAAAAAACGGGACTGGACTCTTCCCTTCGGGGGAACGTCACAGTTGAAAGATTGTGGCGTGGGCTGGTCCCGTATTTTTATTTCCCCGTTCCCTCGCCTTGCACGCGTAGTCACCCCACCCACCAAACACTCTTTCCCATCCCAGAGCTATATCAAAAGTGGCGTTTTGACATGCTCTCGCCGCGGTCATTCCGACCAACGGGAGGAATCCCCTCGCTGCTCGCGTTCTTACATTGGGGATTCCTCGCCGAAAACCGCCCGCTGTTTCAATACCTCAACGGTGTTGAGGAGCCCTCTGGGGCATCAAAGGGGCGGCTGCCAAGGCATACGCATTACTCCCCCTGGACTCGTTAAGTTGTGGCGACTCGACAGGAATTCAGACAGTGAGTTAATCTGCACAACCATCACTGTCTGACTTTGCCTCTTCTCGATCTCTGAGAATTGTTCAATTGAGTTGAGATCAACGTCGGTATTCGTAAAGACCTTGTGAAAGCGAATGAATGGCACTTTCTCAAATTGCGCGTGATCCAAATTTAGAGTTCCACTCTCGGGTTCAATATTCTGCTGATCATATTTACATATGTAGAGCTGGGCAGTAGTAACAATAATTGGCACAAAAATCGAAGAGCCACTTGGGATGTTTGGCAGTGAAGAATACTGTTTTGCAAGTGCCTCGACTGAATATAGTAGTTCCCCTGCGATTCGTTCCAGCATAGGCTTTTCTTTTGCCTGCCCACGCACTATGCAGAACTTGGCGGCGCGGCTAGTTGGGCAATAGACAAACTCATAGAATCCCATCTTATTGCCAAATTGCCGGGTTTTGTGCGCCCAATATAGAGAGGAATAGCGTACATCGGCAGGTTCATCATCCGGGCACAGAAAAATCCAAGGTGTTTCCTCTGCATACCTCTTGCATTCCACGACCCCCATAATTCCATCCGAGGCATACCTAATAAGCAGATCTATGTAGCCGCTCTGTTCCCGGTCAGTATTTTCCCAATAGTGCTCACTACTAACTACGTTCCACTGGTTTATTTGCGTTCCATTACCCGTCCTGACTATGTGCTCGACGGCCTGTTGCAAGAGATAGCCTTGACTGTTCACAACGCCTATCAGAGCCTTGTTGTCGTATGGCATTAGTCACTCCTATCGTGTAGGTTCCGCTGTTAGTGCATCCACTGCCCATGCTGCCAGGGTTCCCATCCCGGCTGACACCGCGGCAGTAGCCAGCATCGTCATGTGATCCTCGTTGTCTCCATCACTCTGCGACATAGCTACCAGAGCCGTCCCTACGATAGCAGTGGTACCAATGGCGTAAGCCTCCAAGCGATGCAGATCGCGGCCAAGCATCTGCTTCCACGGTAACCAGTGTGCGACCGCAAGCATTGCAGCCGGCACCACCGCGCACAGGCTTTTGAGGGATTCTGTATTTTCAGTTGTCATGGCTTGGCAAACTCCTGTGTGAGTGGTCTAGCTCTTATTAACGATGCTGCGTGCGATCATGGGCGTCCCGGCCACAATGAAGCTCATGGCGATCAGGTTCCAGTAGTAACGAGGCAACAATATACGCAGAAAGAAGAGGATCAAACTGTTCCCCAGCACAACTGTTAGCCAGGTCTGATCCTGGGCGAGTTGCTTTCCTTCTTCTGTGTTGAGGACCACGGCGTAGCCGGCAGCGCAAAGCCCAAGACAGGCAAAAATAAACAATACGAGTGACGAGTTCGGTCGTTCTATCGTCTGTTCTTCCATGATTGCTTTCCCTATATACATCGATAAAGAATGAACAACAAAACACCCCCGGCCAAAAGCCAAAGGGTGCAGAGATCGTGGGGGATGGTGTATTAATCTATCCACGGTCAACGCTGCTTCAGCGACTGACAGGGCCTTGCCTGTGCTGGACACAGACAGGGCTTTTTTGTTGGGCAAAAGAAGGATAGTCGAGCTTGCCCTTTCGCGCAACCGACAAATATATGACAAATAAATGGAGAAATCTCTGAGTCATGAACCTCTGGATGCCGCTAGAGACGATTTGCCCCTTAGCTTCTTAGCAGCCATACAGCCATGCCATACATCTGCCCGCCAGTTGACCTCAGCAGATACCGCGAACTGCCCAGGCGCGCGCGTTCAGCAGAATGGAACCATCTGCGGCAGTGGGCAGCATAGAGGAGAGCCGCTCACACAGGGCTAAATGATCTGCCTCGTCCAGTGACGACACATAAGTGGGTATGGCTCCCTGACCGCCCAGCATGGGCAGCCAGTAATCGTTAAAATCCTTGAACGTAGTTTGCACATCCAACGCGCATGTTTCTACATCAGTCAATCCCGCGCGTTGAAAATGCTCTAGCAGAGCGGTCGGGTGGCAGATCGGAAACCGTCGTCCTTGATCGAGCGCCTGTGCTGCGGGATCTAAGGCTGTAGCCGCATCCCAAAAGCAGCGCGTGAACTGCATCTGGCCTGCGTAGTCCCAGACATAGAGCGCCACCACACCTCCCGCGCGCGCAGCTCGCGCCATTTCTGCCAGGGCAACAGAAGGTTGCGGCACGAAATTCAGCATTAATCCCGATACGACAGCATCGTACGCGCTACTTTCAACAGGTAATGCCTGTGCGTCGCCTTGATCAAACTGAACCCGGTCATCATGCACCTGCTCACGAGCAAATGCGACATAATAGGGGGAATTATCAAGCGCGGTGACGGCAGCAGGCTCCATCAATTGTAGAATGGATTGGGTGAGCGCGCCTGTTCCGCATCCCACGTCAAGCCAACGACTGTGCGCTGGAATCGCCAGCCACCGCAAAAACTCAGGCGCGACAAGCCGGCTCCAACGGCCCATATAGGCATCATACGCATTGCCGTTATTCCATGCCTCTTTGGGCTGCTGCGAATGCGGAGTTGCCATTGAGTCCTATCCTTTCGCTTTACTCATTTCGTGAATGGGGAGTCCCGTTTCTGGGCAATGGATGTGGATATTCTCGCCAATTTTACCTACTCGTCCGCTCCTGTCAAACGCTCGTCGCAACCCAAACAGTCGTATGACGAACAACAAAACCAGGTGGCTCCATGATCCTGGCATTTGTGCTTTACCCATTTGTCAGCGAATTGACTGACGCAAAACCACCCAGCCTGTGGTAAACTGAGCTAAACCCAAATCAACCGAAGGAGATCCCCCGTGAAATCCGTACTTGCCGCACTGCTCGCTGCCATGCTTATTGGCGCGCCCATTGTCGTCTATACTCAAGACGCGACACCTCAGCCGCAGCGCATCCTCTTTGTCGGTAATTCCATCACGCGCAGCTACCCGCTTGAGTCACACACAGGATGGTGGGGTATGGCAGCCACCCAACCCGACCACGATTACGTCCACCGCGTGCAACTAACTCTTGCCGCTACTACAGGCGTTGCGCCTGAAATCTACGTCGTCGGCTGCACAATCCCCTGGTGTGACCTGGACCTGCTGGCAGACGCACTGCTGGCATTTCAGCCCGGCGTGATTGTCGTCCAAATTGGCGACAATGGTGGCAAAGTCACCGAAGAGGAGTACATCGCACGCATGCAGGGCATCCTTGACACCGCTGCGCCCACGCGCACGATCCTCACCGGCGTCTGGTATCACAAACACCTAGAAGAGCGCAATGAGGCAATCGCCGCACAGAATGGCATTGAGTTTGTGCCTGTATTCGACCTAAACCGGGGCGGGAATTACCAATTCCCCAGCTGCGCCCCAGCCGATGCCATCTGCACCCATCCCGGCGACGCTGGTCATGCCGCCATTGCCCAGCGCATCGCAGGCGTTCTCGCCCCGCCTACACCTACGCCTACACCTACGGCCACACAAACAGCCACACCAACCGCGACAGCTACGCCAACGCCAACCATGACCGCGACGAGTACACCCACAGTCACGCCTGGCGCGACCCCGCTGCCGCGGCAAAAGAATGGCACACCTGTGTCCGAGCGGCTGTTTATGCCGAAGCTATCTCGATAATAACAAAGGCCAAGAGTCCCCCTTGAGCGACAAGAAAGATCCCAACCCAGGGCCGCGTTTCTGCTTGGAAGCTCTGCTATTGCAACTATTCGCGCTCGGCCTGTGGGCCGCGTCCATATGGCTTGGCTACCTGCTCCTCGCCAACGGCTTCCGCATCTAGTTCCTACTCCGCCTCCAACAACATCCCTTGCGACAGGTGCGAAGATCGAGTTCTTTCCCATCCGCGATGCTATTGCCCAATCCAGCCAAACCCGCTACAATAGCAGACAGAATCTAGTAGCTCTCTTGGCTTCCCGTTCCCTATCCGCCCATCAGTGCTTCGGCATTGCTGCGGGGCCGCGCAAAGTTGCTGCGGCGGACATCGCGACATGTTATGCAAAAGCTGATCAATGACCCTGCTGATGCCGTTACCGAGAGCCTGCATGGTCTCCAATTGGCGCACCCGCAGCTTCTCCGAGTGCATTTTGACCCCCCTATGGTCCTTCGTGCCGACGCCCCCATCCGCGGGAAAGTTG
Organism: Caldilineaceae bacterium; assembly: GCA_020846635.1. Taxonomy (GTDB): domain Bacteria; phylum Chloroflexota; class Anaerolineae; order Caldilineales; family Caldilineaceae; genus QEUY01. Next base: position 303,530 of record JADLDO010000020.1, on the reverse strand, counting down.
CCATCGTCAGCGGCAGCGGCAGTGGTCATGAACCGCTCAATGTCGGCTATGTGGGCAAGGGAATGTTGGATGCAGCTTGCCCTGGGGCCATCTTCACCAGCCCGACGCCCGACCAATATCTCGCCGCAACGCGCGCAGTCTATGGGAATGCCGGTGCGCTCTATGTCGTCAAAAACTATATGGGGGGCGTCCTCAACACCGACGTAGCCGTTGAACTGGCGCGCGACGAGGGCTTCGACATCGCCACTGTGCTGGTTAATGACGATGTAGCCGTAGAACAAGCCGCCAATCGTCGTGGCATGGGCGCAGCGGTCCTGGTCGAGAAGATCGCGGGCGCTGCGGCGGAAGCGGGCCACTCACTCGAAGCGGTGACTGCTATCGCTCACCGCGTTGTGCAGCAAGCGCGCAGCATGGGTGTGGCGTTGAGCAGTTGTACCGCGCCCAACCTGGGCCGCCCGACCTTCTACCTACCGCCACATTACATGGAGTTGGGTGTCGGTATTCATGGCGAGGCAGGTCGTCATCGTCTCCCCCTCGATCGGGCAGATAGCATTGTCGAGCAGCTTGCAGAGGCGATTCTCGTCGACCTCACCTTGCGTCCTGGTGACGAAGTGCTGGCTCTGGTCAGTGGATTGGGCGGGACTCCACTGCAAGAACTCTATATCGTCTTTCATCATCTCCACCATCTCCTAACGTCCGCGGGCCTGGTCGTAGCCCGCCAGTTGGTGGGTAACTATATCACCAGCCTGGATATGGCCGGCTGTATGGTGACCTTGCTGCGGCTTGACCCTGACCTCAAAGCGTTTTGGGATGCGCCGGTTCACACGCCTGCGCTCAATTGGTAGACTCAATTGGTAGACAATGGCTAGATCGCCTTTCGGCGAAGGCCCCTTTTTATTCAAAGGGGTAAGGGAGAAATCATGGGCCAGGAAATTACGCTGGCGCAATTACGGCAATGGCTCGTCACCTACGCCAGCCGCATCAAGAGCCAGGAAGCCTTATTGACTGAGTTGGACGCCGCCATTGGGGATGCTGACCACGGGGCCAACATGCGCCGCGGCACACGCAAAATCTGTGAGCGGATGGCCGACCCGGAATTTCGCCATGACGACGTTAGCTCGCTCTTGCGCGCTGTCGCCATGACCTTGATCTCGAATGTGGGTGGAGCCGCCGGGCCACTCTACGGCGCGTTTTTCCTGCGCGCGGCACAGGTGGGCCAACAGGCCAGTGCGATCACGCTGGATGAACTGGCAACCATGTTCCGCGCCGGGCTAGAAGGCATCCAGCAGCGGGGCAAAGCGCAGCTAGGCGACAAGACGATGATTGATGCGCTTCAGCCTGCGGTCGAAGCATTGGAAGCCGCGGCCAAAGAGGGCCTTAGCGTCGCGGCAGCGCTCGAAGCCGCGCGCTCCGCCGCAGAAATGGGGATGCAGAACACAGTCGAGCTTCAGGCCAACCGGGGCCGCGCCAGCTATCTTGGCCCGCGCGCCATCGGCCATCAAGACCCCGGCGCAACCAGCCTCTACTACCTGCTTGAGAGCGCAGCAGAGACTTTAGGCGAGTCTACCGGCGCACCGGCGGCAGCCAATCGCCAGGCTGCGGAGACACCGGCCAAAGTTTCGCGGCCAACGTAAACGAAGGATTTGCCATGCCCTCCCTCGACGGTACACTTGTCGGCGCAATTGACTCTGGCACTACCAGCAGTCGTTTCATGCTCTTTGACCCCCACGGCAATGTCGTTGCCCATGACCAGCGCGAACATCGCCAAATCTTCCCGCAAAGTGGTTGGGTAGAGCATGACCCGTTGGAGATTTGGGAGCGCACTCGCCAGATCATTGGCGCAACATTGGCAAAGGCGCAGGTCACCCATGCCGACCTTGCCGCCGTCGGGATCACTAATCAACGTGAAACAACCATCATCTGGGAGCGCGCTACCGGTGAGCCCGTCTACAATGCCATCGTCTGGCAGGACACCCGCACCGACCGCATCTGCCAGGAACTCCAGGCGCAAGGCCACGCCGATCTCATCTATCGCAAGAGTGGGCTGCCCATTGCCACCTACTTCTCCGGCCCCAAAATTCGCTGGCTGCTGGACAATGTATCCGGCGCACGCAGCCGCGCCGAGCAGGGCGAATTGCTCTTTGGCACAGTGGATAGCTGGCTCATCTGGCATCTCACCGGCGGCGCGCACATCACCGACCCCACCAACGCCAGCCGCACCATGCTCATGGATTTACAGACGTTGGATTGGGACGACGAACTGCTGGAGATTTTGCGAGTGCCGCGTGCGCTGCTCCCCACCATTCGCCCTAGCAGCGACCCGGCAGGCTATGGCACAACGCTTGCCAATGGCCCCTTCCGTGGCGAAGTGCTTTTAGCGGGAGATTTGGGCGACCAGCAAGCTGCCACCGTGGGACAGACCTGCTTCCGCCCTGGTGAGGCCAAGAACACCTATGGCACCGGCTGTTTTATGATCCTCAACACCGGCAGCGAGATTGTCCACAGCCAAAATGGGCTGCTCACCACGGTCTGCTATCAAATGGGCGAGCAACCTCCTGTCTATGCGCTGGAGGGCTCGATTGCGATGGCGGGCGCGACGGTGCAGTGGCTGCGCGACAATCTACAACTGATCGCGCATGCCTCAGAGACAGAGGAGATTGCCCAGAGTGTCAAGGATAGCGGCGGCTGCTATCTTGTGCCCGCCTTTAGCGGTCTCTTTGCCCCCTACTGGCGCAGCGATGCCCGCGGCGTGATCGTCGGCCTCACCCGTTATGTCAACCGCGCTCATATTGTACGCGCCGCGCTGGAATCCATCTGCTATCAAACGCGCGAAGTCCTGGAAGCCATGAACGCTGACAGCGGCGTGCCGCTGCAAACGCTCAAGGTGGATGGCGGCGCAACCGTCAACAATTTCCTCATGCAGCTTCAAGCCGATATACTGGGCGTTGAAGTCATCCGTCCCAAAGTGGCAGAGACCACCAGCCTCGGCGCAGCCTATGCCGCAGGGTTAGCCGTGGGTTTTTGGAAGAGCCTGGACGACCTATGCACCAATTGGCAAGTCGACCAGGTATGGAACCCTCAGATCGACGATACCCAGCGAGCAGTGGGCTTTGCCGGTTGGAAAAAGGCCGTTACCCGCACTTTTGATTGGGTCGATGCGGGTTGAAGCGGGTTGAAGCGTCCCACGAAAGCGCATAAACGACCGATGATTCATCTCGTACTTGTTTCACACAGTCGCCAGTTGGCCGAAGGATTGGCCGAGCTAGTCCGCTTTATGGCACCCCCCGATTTAACCGTAGCCGCGGTAGGGGGTGTGGAAGACAACCACGGCGACTTTCATTTTGGTACCAATGCCCTTGCCATCCTTGACGCCATCCAGGCCAATCCCAACTGTGAGGGTGTGCTCATTCTTGTCGATCTGGGAAGTGCTGTCCTCAGCGCCGAAACCGCAGTGGACATGCTTGACCCAGAGCTACAGGCGCGCTGTCTCATCAGCAACGCGCCACTGGTCGAGGGATCCATCATTGCCGCCATTGAAGCAGGACTGGATCGCACCTTAGCAGAAATCAACGATGCTGCCGAAGCCGTCAGCCGGATTGCCAAAGTGCTCCCGCGCGCCGGATTCGGGTGAGCACGCGACTAGAGGAAGCTAGAGTAAGGACGTCACATGCATTCGCATTCCATGCGAACTTCTTTTTCACAGCGAGACAGTAGACGTATGACAACGGAACCAGTCAGCACCAGCATTACAATCTCCGACCCCTTAGGTTTACATCTGCGGGTGGGCAAAGATTTAGTCAAAGTCGCCAATCAATATCACTGTACCATCACCGCGGAAAACCTGTCGCGGCCTTCACCTGTGGTCGATGTCAAGAGCATCCTCCAACTGATGCAGCTCCAAGCACGCCAGGGGCATACCTTGCGTTTGGCTGCAGCCGGGCCGGACGCGCAGGACGCCATTTCAGCGGTATGCCAAATCTTTGTCACAGGCGACGACGCAGACTGATTCCTGCCCTCGCCCAGCGGCGCGTGCTCTGAAGCTAGAGGCAGTTGAGCCATGACCGAGGTATATCCGTGAATCAGGTATCTCCATGACTCAGATCATGCAAGGTCTTGCCGCCGCGCCCGGAATTGGCATTGGCGCGCTGCATCTCTATCGTCCTGGCCTGGCCGCGCCCATCGCGCCCACTGCCGATGAGGCAGCCATTGATCCCCAGGAAGAATGGCAGACCTTTCTTACCGCGCACGCCCACGTCGATGCCGAGTTAGAGGAACTCGAAGCGAACCCGAATTCGTTCGTGGGCGAAATTTTTGCCGCTCACCGCGCCATCTTGCAGGACAGAACCTTGCTCGATTGGGTGCAGGCTGCCATCTATGAAGAGCATCTCTCTGCCGCGGCTGCGACCCACAAGGTCATCAGCAACCTGGCTGACCTCTTTCGCTCCTTTGAAGACGAATATTTTGCCGGGCGGGCCATTGATATTCTGGACTTGGGCCAACGGCTGCTGACCCAATTGGGCGAAGCCTTGAGCCGCCCGCAGCTTACGCAACTGCCGCCGCAGACGATCCTGGTTGCCGAAGACCTAACGCTTTCTGACCTGGCGCAGCTTCCCGTCGATCATGTCGTGGGCATTGCCCTCGCCTACAGCACACCCACAGCCCATTCGGCCATCTTGGCACGCAGTCAAGGCATCCCCCTCGTCTGTGCGCTTGGCCCGTCGCTGCTCCACCTCCTGCCGGGGCAAAATGCGGTTGTGGATGGCAACGAGGGGCACTTCCTGGTCAACATTGACGCGGCAGTGATGGAGCGCTACAGCAGCGAGCAGCAGGAGTATCTTGCCGCGGGCGTGCTTGCCCTCACCCACGCCCACAAACCAGCCTACACACGCGATGGTGTCCACGTTCCCATCCTCGCCAACGCCAACAGTCCCCAAGAAGTAAGCCAGAGCCGCAGCATGGGCGCAGACGGCATTGGCCTCCTTCGCACCGAATATCTCTTTCAAGGGCGCGCCATCCCGCCGAGCTATGACGAACAGCGCGCGACCTACGCCGAGTTTATCACCCAGGTCAACCGCCAACTCACCGTGCGCGCCCTTGATGCCGGTGGCGACAAACCCGTAAGCTACATTGTCCACCACCGCGAGGATAATCCCTTCTTGGGCCGGCGCGGGATTCGCCTGCTCCTTGCCGAGCCGGAATTGCTGCGCGTGCAATACTGCGCCCTGCAAGCTGCGGCCCATGCTGCCCAGGATCCGGCCCAAAATCCGGCCCAAGCGCCGGTCGAAGTGCGCTTCATGCTGCCCATGATCAGCACCGCCGAAGAAATCCTAAGCGTACGATCTATCCTCAACGCCACTCCCCCACATGCCAATTTCGACTGTGACACCACAGAAAGCGACGATCTGCCCCACCTAAAATTGGGCATCATGATCGAAGTTCCCTCCGCCGCGCTGATCGCCGCCTCGCTCGCGCCCCTTGTCGATTTCTTCAGCATCGGCACCAACGATCTCGCCCAATATGTCCTTGCCAGTGACCGCACCAACAGCATCGTCGCCAACCTCGCCGACCCCCTCCACCCTGCCGTTCTGCACCTGATCTACCAGACCTGCATCGCCGCCCAAGCCGCGGGCAAACCCGTCTCACTCTGTGGCGAGATCGCCGGTGATCCACTCGCCACGCCGCTGCTCCTCGGCCTCGGCGTCAACGAACTCAGCGTTCCCCTCTTTGCCGTCCCCATTATTAAAGAAACCGTGCGCGACCTGGACATGGCCCACTGCCGCCAGTTGGCAACGGCAGCATTAGCTTGTAGTAGCGCGGCAGCCGTGCGTGCGCTGCTAGCGACAATATAGAAAGAATGAAGGATGAAAGCAGAGTATATCGATACGATCTCTTTTCATCCCTCCTCCTTCATCCCTTCTTCCTCCCTTTGCCCCACATTCCACCCCAGAGTACAATAGACCCATGCGACAACTACAGACCGAAATTCTTGTCATCGGCGGCGGTTCCACCGGCACAGGCGTGGCGTGGGATGCTGCATTGCGCGGCTTTCAAGTGGTGCTGGTCGAAAAGCGGGACCTCACCCACGGTACGACGGGGCGCTATCATGGCCTGGTGCACAGCGGCGGGCGCTATGTCGTCAAAGACCCGATCAGCGCCCAAGAGTGCATCCAAGAGAACCGCATCCTCCGCCAAACCCACACGCATTGCATCGAGGATACAGGCGGCTTCTTTGTCGTCACGCCAGAGGATGAAGGCGACTATCCCGACCGCTTTGTTCGGGCCTGCGCTCAAGCCGGTATCCCCTGCACCGAACTATCCATTGCCGCCGCACGCAAAGAAGAGCCGCTACTCAACCCGCGCATCAGCCGCGTCTTTCAGGTGCCCGACGCTGCCGCCGACAGCTTTCTTGCCACCCACACCACTGCCCAAGCCGCACGCCAAGCCGGAGCTACCCTCCTCACCTATCACGAAGTAATCGATCTCCTGCATCAAGGCGATGAAGGGGATCGGCGTGTTGTGGGCGCGCAGGTACGTGACATGACCAGCGGCGAAGAACTGCTGATCCACGCCGACATGGTCATCAACGCCGCCGGGGCATGGGCAGGGCAGATCGCCCGGCTTGCCGGGATGGAAGTCAAGATCATCCCTGGCAAGGGGATCATGGTTGCCATGAATCACCGCATGGTCAACACCGTCCTCAATCGCTGCAAAATGCCCGCCGATGGCGACATCATCGTGCCTATCCACACCGTTGCCGTCATCGGCACAACCGACGAAAAGGTGGCTGACCCCGAACGGCTGACGATTGAGCCGTGGGAAGTGGCGCTGATGCTGGAGGAGGGCGAAAAATTGGTTCCGGGGATCAGCCAGGCGCGGGTGCTGCGCGCCTGGGCAGGTGTGCGCCCGCTCTACCAAGAGGGCTTTAGCGGCGAAAGTCGCGATGCCACGCGCGCGCTCACCCTGCTCGACCATCGACAGCGCGACGGTGTGAGCGGCTTTCTCACCATCACCGGCGGCAAATGGACGACCTTCCGCCTGATGGCAGAGACCACAATCGACAAAGCATGTGAGCAACTGGGCACACGCCGCCCCTGCACCACCGCCACAACCCCCGTTCCGGGTATCGAGCAGGGTCATTATTGGCTGGGACACCGCCTCGAGGCAGTCGAAGAAGAGAAGCTGCAATCCGAGTTGATCTGTGAATGTGAGTTGGTGACGCGCGGCATGGTGGAGCGGGCTGTACAACAGAATCCCACCGTTACCCTCGACGACCTGCGCCGCGATGTGCGGTTAGGCATGGGGCCATGTCAAGGCGGTTTTTGCACCTTCCGCGCCGCGGGCATCTTCCATGCCTTGAGCCGCAAATCTGCAACTTCCATTCCCCAAATAACGCCCAGTGAGCAATCGAACGGGGCCACCCATCCGCCAACACCTGACAGTTGGAACACTGCCTATATCCAATCGCCAGTGGATAATCCAGAGATAGCAGCGGGCGAGAGCGTTGCCCCCTTGCCCCCTTTCGACGCCAACTTGCTTTTGCGCGACTTCTTGCAAGAACGGTGGAAGGGGTTAACGACGATCCTTTGGGGCCAACAGCTCAAGCAAGAGCGGCTGGACCAGTTGATCTATTTGAGCTTACTCAATGTCGATCACCTGCCCGATGACGGCGCAGCCAGCCCCCTCACCGGCTTCTACCAGCACAATCCCCAACCGGCTACCCAAGCAGAGGACGACCATGCTTGATCTGCTTGTCATCGGCGCGGGGCTATCGGGGCTGACCGCGGCGATCTACGCGGCCCAGGCTGGGCTGTCAGTGCGTGTAATTACCAAAGGCCTCAACGCTCTGCACTGGAGCGCAGCCACCATCGACCTGCTCGGCTATCTGCCTGACAACAGCCCGATAGATGCCCCCTTTGCTGCGCTTAACCACCTGCCCGCGCCCCATCCCCTGCGCCAAGTGGGAGATGTGACGCTGCGCCAAGCGTTGGCAGAGCTACAAGGGTGGTTGGCAGATGAGGGTCTTGTCTATTCTGGTGCAGCAGATGAGGCCAATCTCTGGCTGCCCAGTGCCGTGGGAGCCAAGCGCCCCGCCTATCTTGCGCCCACTGCCCAGGCAGCCGCGCGGCTGGATGACCCATCGCCGCTGCTGATTGTGGGTTTTGATCACTTCAATGACTTCTATCCTGCGCTCATCGCCGAAAATCTGCGCCGCCAGGGTCACGCGGCCCGCGCCCATATCCTGCCCCTGTCGCTGATCACGGATCGCACCAATCCCAACAATGTCCATTTGGCCGAGGGACTCGATGATCTGGCGCGCCTGGACGCGCTTGGCGAGGTGCTGCGCCATATCGTAACGCCCGGTGAGCGCATCGCCTTTCCTGCCATTCTGGGTTTAGCACAACACCCGCAAGTGATCGCCAAGCTGCAAAGCGTTACCGGCGCGCCGGTTGCCGAAATTCCTACTTTACCGCCCAGCGTCCCCGGTCTGCGCCTCCATCACGCGCTGGTAAGGCGGTTAGGGCAATTCGGGGGGCGTGTAGAGAGCAACATGGCTGCGGTGGAATTTGGCACAGAGGGTGATAGTATCGCCTGGGTTGCCACTGCCACCAGCGCGCGCCCCTTGCGCCACCGCGCCAGAACGTATCTACTTGCCACAGGCGGCTTTTTGGGGGGCGGCTTTAACAGCGATCACACCGGGCGCAGTTGGGAAACGCTCTTTAACCTGCCCTTGTCCATGCCTGCCAGCCGCGGCCATTGGTTTCGTCCTGAATTTCTCGACCCTGCCGGTCATCCGATCTTTCAAGGGGGCGTACAGGTCAACCCTGCATGGCAGCCTGTTGACGCGCAGGGCAGCGTCCTCTATAGCAACCTGTGGGCCGCAGGCAACTTGCTCGCCCATGCCGACTCCATCCGCACCCGCAGCCATGAAGCCCTCGCCCTGGCGACAGGGGCCGCGGCAGCACAGGCGATTCTGGCGCAGCGCCAAATGATATAAACCTATGCACACCATCTCTTGGGAATCCGTCGATCATACGCTCGACGAATGTATCAAATGCAATATCTGTACCGCCTACTGCCCCGTTTCCGCGGTCACCGACCGCTTTCCTGGCCCCAAGTATGTCGGGCCACAGGCGCAGCGTTTTCGTGAACCAGGCCAGGAGGAGTCGCCTGACGCGTCAGTGGATTACTGTTCAGGCTGTCGTGTCTGCAACGATGTCTGCCCCACGGGCGTTAAGATTGCCGAGATCAACGCGCGCGCCCGCGCCCAGATTGTCGCCAAGTCGGGCGTGCCGCTGCGTAACCGGCTGCTTGGGCGCAATGAATTACTCGGCAAGCTCGGCAACATCGCACCCACCGTTGCCAATCTAGCCCTGCACAATCCCCTCAGCCGGCTCTTGGCAGATAAGGTGCTGGGGATTGCGCGGGAAGCGCCCTTGCCCCGTTGGAGCGAGAAGGGTTCGCTGCGCGAATGGTTGCAGCGCACCTCCCGCAAACGGCTGCGCAGCCCCAAGAAAGTCGTCTACTTTCACGCCTGCGCCACCCAATACTATGAGCCTTTTGTGGGCAAAGCCGCCATTGCCGTCTTTGAACATCATGGCTATGAGGTCATCGTCCCCCCCCAAAATTGCTGTGGGCTGCCCATGTTGAGCAATGGTGAATTTGCCGCCGCGCGCGGCTATCACCAGCGCAACGTCGCCACCCTCTCCAGCTTTGCGCGCGGCGGCTTCCCCATCATCGGCACCAGCACAAGCTGCACGCTCACCCTCAAGGAAGAAGCGCCCGAACTGCTCGATATGCACGATGAGGCCAGTAAAGAGCTGATTCACGGCACCTGGGACATCTTTGAATGGCTGCATGAGCTTCATGAGCAAGGCGAACTGCGTACCGATTTCCGCACGCTGCCCCTGCTCTTGCCCTATCATGCGCCCTGCCAGCAGCGCGCCCATCGCATCGGCAAACCGGCCCTGGAAATCCTCGGCCTGATCCCCGGCCTAGAAGTGCGCGAGAGCTTTGCCCGCTGTTGCGGTATCGCCGGAACCTATGGCTACAAGAGTGAAAAATATCAGATCGCGATGGATGTAGGCGCAGAATTATTTAGCTTCGTGCGCGCGCAAGGGGCCGAAGTGACCTATACTGCATGTGATTCCGAAACTTGTCGCTGGCAGTTGGAGCATGGCACGAGCATCCCCAGCCGCCACCCCATCGAAATTCTCGCCGCTGCCTATGGTCTCTATGACTTAGAGAAGCGAGCATTGGTGTGAGGATCTTGGTGATTGGCGCAGGGGCAATTGGCTGTTTGGTCGGTGGCAAACTGGCATTGGCAGGAGAGAACGTTACATTGGTCGGGCGACCCCACTTTGCTGCAGCTGTGGCAGATCTGGGCCTGCGCTTGCGCTATGGCGAAGATGAGCAGGTCATCCGCACCGTCAACGCCGCGGGCAGCACCCGTGACGCCTTTGCAGGCGGCGAATCCTATGACCTGGCAATTCTAACCGTCAAGAGCTATGACACTGCCACCGCTCTAGACGAACTGACCAGCGCAGTTTCCATCGAGGGACGCCCGGTTATCCTCAGCCTGCAAAATGGTGTGGGCAACGAGGAAGCCATCGCCGCCGCTTGGGGGGACGGGCAGGTGATCGCAGGCACGCTCACCACCCCTGTCAGCGTGCAAGGCCCGGCGCTCATCCGCATTGACCGGCCTAGCTTCACGATGGGGCTTAGCCCCTGGTCATCGCACACACCCGCAGCCCTGGTCGAAGCCGTTCACAGTGCATTCCTAGCCGCAGGATTTAAGGCAAAACGCTATTCAAACGCCCCCGGTATGAAGTGGACAAAGCTGCTCATGAACATGATGGGCAATGCAACCAGCGCCATTCTCGACCAGCCGCCCGCCCGCCTCTTTGCCGATGCACGCGTCGTCGATCTCGAGATCGCCGCCTGGCGTGAGGCCCTCGCCGTCATGGCTGCCGCCCAGATTCCACCGGTCAACCTCGGCAGCTATCCCTTTGCATGGCTGGCCCCACTCATCCGCCGCGCCCCCAATGCCCTCTTGCGTGGCATCCTACGCCGCCAGGTGAGGGGCGCGCGCGGCGACAAGCTGCCCAGCCTGCACATTGACCTGCACCAGGGCAAACGCAAAAGCGAAATCGGTTGGTTGAATGGCGCAGTGGTGGTACGGGGTCAGGAGGTAGGCATTTCGACGCCGATCAATGCCCTATTGACCGACACAGTCACCGCGCTGCTGGCAGATCCTCAACAGCAAGAATCCTGGCGGGGCAACGTAGAAAAGTTGGTGACAGGCGCGCAAGCCTATCAGCACACAAAGAATTAGAAACAAGAGATTAGGAATAAGGAAGCGAGGAAGCGCTAAGGAGAGGTCGCAAAGCTAAAGCCTGGGCCAACCAGCGCAATCAGTGCCAGCGCCATCAGACCAAAGATCACAAATTCCCACATGACCCGCGCGGTCAACCGCTCTTGCAAGCCCTGTTGGCCGATCCCCACCAGCAAATAGAAGATCAACAGCAACAGCAGCCCACCTGTCAGCCCCGGCAGCACCCAATAGTTCAGCGCCCAAGTCACCTGGCCCAAAACCAGGCCAATGATACCACTATAGGTCAGGGCCGCGCTCGAGCGGGGGGTAGCGGTACGCAAAATCTCGGCAGCCAGCAGCATCGCCGTCACGGCGACCAGCGTACCCGAAAGCAGGCTGCGCGTGCGCGTCTGGTAGACAAAGAGAAAGAGGATCAACGCCGAACCGTAGGCGAGCGCATCCAGCCAGAGACGCGAGCGTCTGAATCTTGGCTTGCCCCGCTCCACAGTGGCATAGAGACCAAAATAGGCCGCAGCCAGCAGCACACCGCTCAACGCGAGCGCGACCACCTGCATCAAGGCGCTGCTCACCAGCGGCAGCAGCACTGTGGTGATGATCGCCAGCGCCATCGGCAGCGCCCAGAACGACCAGGTGTGTATACGTGCCTGGCGCGCCACAAAAAGCGGATGCACCGATACCACACTTTCAGCACCGGCAGCGGCCATAATCGCCAGAAAGAAAGCCGCCAACAAGGTTCCTGTGATCGAAATGGCAACCGGCGAACCCAACGCCCAGAAACTAACCTCAGCGGTCGGCAAGCGCACAAGCAGACTTAGCCCCCACCCCAATACCACCATCCACGTCGCCACGCTGATCCGGTCTCGATAGTCAACATCCGCCACTTGCCGCCCCATGCGGATGCGCGTGATGAGGGCCAGCAGCCGCCGCTGTCCACGCCGCAAAAGCGGGCGCAGCCGAAACTGGCGATTTCGTGTCCAATTTTCAAGCAGGGGGCCAAGTTGTTCAGGCGGATTTGCACGCATGTAAGTAGTTAGACCAGGCTAAAATTCGCATATTCTTTGGAAGCGTATAAGTTTCTGCCATAACGAATAGCAGATTCAAACGTCTTGCATAGATAGCAAGCCGGTTCATTGTACGAGGCAGGGATAGCCCTGTCAATTTGACGGGAGGATTACGGCAGGATCATGGCGAACTGCACGTTGGCGGATTTTGATATTATGATTCAAGGAGCAAGCACGCCCTATGCTATTACGGCGCGCTATGGCTCCTATACAGCCAATGGCAGCTTCGCGCCCAGCATCCTCGACCCGGTATGGCACAAGGCTTATCAGACGTTGGCGAACTCCATGATTACGCCTGACGCCGACGCACTCACGGCCGTGGGCAGCCGCCTGTGGGATGCGCTGATGCAAGGAGATGTACGTGAACTCTGGATCGCGGCCCGCGCCGATATTGAGCGAGAAAGAATAGAAGGGCTGCGGCTGCGCTTGGATCTCCAGCCGCCCTTTGTGGCCGCGCTGCCCTGGGAAAGCCTCTATGATGCGGATCGGGGGGTGATCTTTGCGGCCCATCCCCACTTTGCATTGGTGCGCGTGGCGACCATCTATCGCCATGTAGGGCCGTCACGCCGTTTGCAGGTTCCGCTGCCCCTGCGCGTGCTCATTGCGGCTCCCGACGACCCCAGCAAAGCCATCGACAGCGAACGCGAAATCGCAGAAGTCCACCAGATCATGCGAACGCTTGGCACAGACAAGGCCGGCAACGATCTTGTCCAGGTAGAAAAGTTGACGGGAACCTTTACCATCACGGACCTACGCAGCAAGCTGGCAAAGGTGAAGCCCGCGATTCTGCACTTCATCGGGCATGGCGAACCCAATGGCCTTCAGCTTTGGCAGCGGGGTCGCCCCGTATTGAGCCCAGCGCAGTCCTTGCGCGCGGTCATGGAACGCTCACCCTCCGTCAAGTTGGCCTTTCTCAATAGCTGTTTGGCTGCGCGCCCTGCGGGGCCTCATCCTTTTGCCGGCGTAGCCACACAATTGCTGCAAGCGGGTGTGCCTGCTATCATTGCCATGCAATATGCCATTCGTGACGACGCCGCCATCGACTTCGCCCATTTTCTCTACGAAGAATTGATCGGTGGCTCCTGTCCTGGGGCGATTGATCTCGCCATGAGCGCGGCGCGCAGCGGTCTCTATGCTGCCAATCCCGGCGATTTCAGCTTCGGCACGCCGGTACTCTGGCTCAACAGTGGCAACGGTACTATCTTTTCTTTTGGCCCCAATCCGGGTGATGGGGAGGCGCGCAGGGTAGAAAGCAGCCCGCTGCCTGTCCGCCCACCGAGCCTAGACATCGAGGCTGAAGGACAATGGATCGATACAATGGTCGCGACGACCAATGTCGAACAGCTTCCCGCCGACTTCTATTTTCTACGCAGCAAATGGATCAACCTTGTCGAGGAGTTACGCAGCTTGCTCTATCAACTGGCAGCCCTGGTCAAGCAGCCCGATAGCGCCACCTATGGCGAAAAGGTCATCGAATATCGACGCTATAAGGCGGCGCTGCTACGCGTAAAACGGTTGATCGAAGACGCCAACAAGGGCTAACCTGCCACAACGCCATGCCCTCATCGCACCGTTCGAGGATCTCTTTTGCGCTGGCCCTGCTGCGGCTGCTGCTCATCTTCGCAGCGATTTGCCTGGTTCTCGCCCAGATTGACCTGGCCCAGCGCCAGCTACGTGACCAAACCATCGGGCTCCCCAGCCCCTTCCTGATCCATCACCCGCTGCCGCCCCCCAGTTCACTGCCTTTTCTGGGCATCAACCTCGATCTCGCAACGTTATCACAAACCGATCCAAACAGCGATCTGAAAGAATTGGTTACAGCGGGCTTTGGCTGGGCACGAATCCGGCTGGCATGGGACCAGATCGAGCCGTCGCCCGGCGACTATCAATGGCAGCAGGTTGACCGCGCCCTCGCCCTGCTTGATGAAGCCAAACTGGTTCCTATTCTCTTGTTGGATGGCAGCCCCCTGTGGGTACGTGCGCCCAATGACCGGAACAGCATCAATGGCCCGCTTGCCCCCCCTGCCGACCCGACCACCTTCGCCCGCTTTGCCAAAGCCGTAGCTCTGCGCTATGGCGACCAGGTGCAGACCTATCAAATTTGGGATGAACCCAATATCGCACCCCATTGGGGCGAGAGCCATATCGAGCCGGTGAACTATGCGCGCCTGCTCAAAGCCGCAGCTTCGGCCATTCGCGAAACAGACGCCGACGCACAAATCCTGCTGGCTGCGCTGGCCCCGACTTCCGACCGCGGCCACCTGGCCCAAGACGAACGCTATTTTCTGAACCGTCTTTATGCCGCGGGAGCCGCACCCTATTTCGACGGCGTAGCCATCCAGCCTTTTGGCTTTGCCACGCGGCCGGACGACCCGCGTGTCGACCGTCGCGCGCTCAATTTACGACGCACACTGTTGGTACGCCAAACCATGCTCGGCGCCGGCGATGGAGAAACTCCGATTTGGCTGATCCGCTATGGCTGGAATCGTCTGCCCGGCACAGCCTGGAAGAGTGTCAGCGCCGAGCAGCAGCGCATCTTTGCCGTCGCCGCGCTGGAGATGGCCTATCATGAGTGGCCCTGGGTCGTGGCGATGGGCTGGCCCGCAGCAACACCCCCGCTCACCAGTGCCACAACAGGCTTTGCCCTCACGCCGCAACTGGCAGAAGCCTTCCGCACTACATCAACCGCCCTCTTTAACCAGCCGCGCCCGCGCAGCCTGCCTGCGCCTGCGCTTGCCCTGTGGACACCTGTCGCGCTCTGGGGGCTTGCCGTGGTGGGGTTGCTCTGGCGTGGCATGGCTGCCGCCCGGATGCTGCCGTGGGGACAGTGGCAAGCGCAGTGGCTCAGTCGTCCAGCATGGCAGCGGGGAGCAGGTTGGGCGCTGCTCCTGCTTGTCTACTACCTTGCCGAGTGGCCTCCGCTGATCTTGCTCTGTTGGGCCATCACCGCGCTCGGCTTTGCCGCACAACCCCGTTTGGGGCTGGCCTTGACATTGGCGCTGCTGCCCTTCCACGATTATCACAAGGAGTTCGTCTGGCTGGATCAGCGCTGGACCATCCCCCCCACACAAGCGGCCCTGCTCTGCCTGCTGCCTGCAATCTGGCTGCAACGCCCAAAAGCGCCCCCCCGCGACCACTGGCTTGGCGTGGCGTTGAGTTGGGTGCTGGTCATGGCGTTGAGTGCAACGGGCGTCTGGTATTGGCCGGCCTACTGGCGCGGGATGCTCGACCTGGTCATTGTTCCTGTCCTGCTCTTTCTGCTCATCCGCACCTGGTCCACAACCCTGCATCGCACCCACATCTTGGTTGTGGCGCTTGCGGCGGGAGGTCTGCTGCTCACTGCTTTCGGTCTTATCGACTGGCTGCAAGGGGGTGGAACCGCAGTGGATGGCATGCGCCGCCTGACAGGCCCCGCTTTCTCATCCAACCATACTGCGCTCTACCTCATTAGAACCCTTGCCATCACCGTCGGGCTCACGCTGATGAGTAGAGGCAGAGCGAGGTGGCAGTGGGGTGTGGGGGCCATCGCAACGGGCGCTGCGTTGTTCCTAACGGGCAGTCGCGGCGCAGTGCTTCTGGGGCTGCCTGCCGGGATGTTGTTCCTCCTGAGCCATCACACCATACGACTGCCGTCGCGCCGCGTGCTGGCGGGATTGTTGGCAGCCGCGGGGATAGGGCTGGCGATTGTGCTGTGGATATGGCGGGCGCGCCTGATGAACATTGCCACCTTGATGGCGCGCGTGGACGGCTGGCTCCCCTCTGTTGCGCTTTGGTTCGACCATTTCCTGTTTGGCGTGGGGCCAGATGGCTTTTGGTGGAGCTTTCCGGCGTATCTATCGCTCACCTCCAATGCTGACCCCAACCTGCGCCATCCGCATCTTCTCTGGCTGGAAATCGTGACCAGCGGCGGGCTACTGGCGCTTCTATGGCTGCTGGCGGTTGGGCTGCTCGTCTATGATTGGACGCAGCAGAAGCGGCATAGGTTAACATGGCTGCAAATAGGCCTGTTGACAGGGCTGATCGCGGCCGCGGCCCATGCCCAGATGGACGCCTTCCAAGCGCTGCCTCCGCTGGCAGGGTGGAATTGGGCAGCGTTGGCCCTGCTCATCGCCGGTGGGCATGAACAGCCTGAAAAAGATCAAACAAAAGCCGCCACCGAAACCGGCAGCGGCTTGTCACTTCATTGGTAGCTAACTCCGTGGGGGATGGCCCTACTATTCCAAATCCACCGTCACATTGGCGTTGGAAACCAGGACCTGCGGGATAATCTGCTCACGCAGCAGTTGGTTCACCTCTGGGACCGTAATCGGCGAATCTCCCAGGAAGGGTGTGGCAATGTCCAGCGTCGTCATAATCGATGCCTCGTCATAGTTGAGGGACAACGCATTGCTGCCATCCAACAATACATTCAGGATACCCGGCTCGGTGTCAAGATCCAACTGCTGCACACCCGCGGTACGCAAGGCAGCCAACGACTCAACTGGCAAAGTGGGCAGGCTGATCCCCAACTGGGAGAACTCCTCAGCCGTAAAACCACCCAGCGCAAGCAAGTTACCCGCTCCATCAACCGCCAGGTTAACGTTGAGTACGGGCGCTTGTGCAGCGGCTTCCACAGGCTGAATCGCAAACTCAACCTGATCCGGCACTTCAACTGCCGCCGCACCCGCCGCCGGTGGGACATTGATCTTGACATTTGGCCCCAATCCCAGTGCAACAGGCAGCACTGTGTTGATGAGGTCAGCGCCACCAGCCATCGGCCCGATGACCTGTGCCAAAATCGGCAGCGACTCCTCCGTCCATGTCACCGTGGGCAGCGTCTGCCCGTTGGCGGCTATGTAGAGCCCGGTAGGTTGTACCGAAAGCGCAAGCTGCTGCACATTGGCTTTTTGCAAGCTAGCCAGTGCATCTGCCGGAACTGCGCCTGGGGCTACGGGAATCCCCAACAGGCTCAAATCGCCCGTTTCAGAGATGTTTAGTTCAATCGGAGCCAGGACTGTGTCCGCTGCCTGTTCCCCTGTAAAGGATACGGCAAGCGTCACATCCGCCCCATTCAAAAGCGGCACCACTTGGTTCAGCGTCTCCACCAAAGCCGGGTCAGCCACAAAGGCAGGCACATTGGTGAGCAAGGTATTCAACCGTGGCTCGTCCCAAGCAATTCCTGGCAGCGGGCGGTCGTTGAGCGATAGGTCAATGCCATTGGGCTGCACCTTGACCTGCACCACTTGTGCGCCCAGACCTTGCAGGATACCCAATGTATTTGCGTCCAACGACGGCAGCGCAACCCCCAGGGCTTGTTCTAGCGTTGAGGCGGGAACGCCCTCAATAATCGCTTGCCCCTGTGGGTCAAACGCCAGGCTACCGATGGTAATCGGGCCGAGGGTTGGCGAGGTCGGCGTGGTTGCCGTAATTGTGCTTTCCCCGCTCCAGCGTGGAATATCCAACTCGCTTTGTCCCTGGGCCAAAGGCATATCCAAGACGACGCCCAGGCCGATGGTACGCAGCCAGGGAAGCGCGCTGGCGATCATGTTGGCGTTGGGCACATTTGGCAGTTGGGGCAGAATCCCCTGCAAGGTCTGTACTGAGGCTTCATCCCACTTTATGTAGGGCAGATCCTGACCGTTTGCCAAGACATGAATCCCGTTATAGCCGATCCGGATCTCAAGTTGCTGAACATTGGCAGCCTGCAGTTGTTGGATCAAAGCAGGCTGCGGGAAATAGCCTACATTGAGACCCCACACCCGCATTGCGCCATCCGGCTGGATGTGGACTTTGGCCGAAGGTAGATTAAACCAGGTCTTGCCCGTACTACCCCCGCCACAGGCGGCCAATATCAGACTGACAAGTAGTGCGACAACTAAGATCTTGACAATCTTGGGTCTCGCCTGCATGCCCAGTCTCCTTTTATATGCTTTGATGATGGTGAGTATGTGCGCGATCAAAAGAAATTTCACTAGAAGATTAGGCGGAAATTGCCCGATAAGTAGACAGAATCGGAGAAATCATACACTACTTCAGGGGAAGGCACAACTGCCGTTCAGGCTGGATTACCTCTCTGCCTGCCCTGTCCCCCGCTTTGGGCAACGCGCCGCTGGAGCGCATTGCGCATGGCTTCCTGATCACTCCACGGATACTCCGTCGTGCCATAGCACATGCTTCGCTCATGCCCCTTGCCAAACGCTGCAACCACATCGCCGGGCTGGGCAATGTCCACTGCTAGCTGAATCGCCTCTGTACGGTCGGGGACGACTGCATATCTGCGACCCACGCCCGACTGTCGAACCCCTTCGGCAATGGCCTGGTTGATCAAATCCAAATCCTCGGTGCGCGGGTCTTCGGCAGTAACGACGCTGAAATCTGCCAGCCGCCCACTAATCTCGCCCATCAAGCCGCGCTTGGCCTTGTCACGCAGGCCCGCGCTGCCAAAGACGGCAATCAACCGGCCCGGTTGGCCGCTTGGAGAGAGCCCCACCAACGGGCGCAAGGTATGCAAAGCGCGTTCGAGACTAAAGGGAGAATGGGCGAAATCCACAACAGCCAGGAAATCCTGCCCTGCCTCAATCCGCTCCATTCGCCCGGACACCCCCGTCATTTCGCTCACACCCTGGCGGATGGTGGCCGGTGAGAGCCCTAGGGCAAGGGCCACAGTCGCGGCGCAGGTAATATTGTAGACGTTGAAATCGCCAATAAGAGGCGTGACAATTTCAAAATCATTCTCAACGTCATTATCCTGCCAGAGCAGCGTAAAGCGAGTCTCGCGCGGCGTGTACTGCACATCCGTTGCGACGACATCCAACGTCCCTGCGACCAGCGCCGCACGCGCTTCATCCAGGCTGGCGCGCACCCCATAGACCCGGCGCGGCACGCGAAAATCGTGGCGCGCGCTTTCTTCGTCCAATGCCGCACAAAGCGCCCCATAGCTCCCCTCATCATCCCCATTGAGTACGGCGCAGCGCGGCAGGTCCGCTTTGGCACTGCGTGTGTAGAGGGCGCGGAAGAGTTTGGCCTTTGCCTGGACATAGGCATCGCGTGTGCCGTGAATATCCAGATGCTCATGCGTGATGTTGGTCACGGCGGCAATATCAAAATCGACCGCGGCCACCCGCTCTTGGTCCAGGCCAAAGCTAGTGCTTTCGACGATGGCATAGCGACAGCTCGCAGCACGCATCTCCGCCAAATAGCGCTGCACCTCGGTAGCGTCGGGTGTGGTGACATGAAAACCCGTTTCGCTCTCCTGTCCACGGATACGCGCGGCTACGGTCGTGATGACCCCGACATCCCCCGGTTCATCTTGCTCTGAACGGGTCGCAACGTTGGCGATGCTTTCGATCAGCGTGGCAGTGGTCGTCTTGCCATCCGTCCCCGTCACCCCAATCACCGTCAGATCGCGACTTGGAAAGTCATAGAGCGCGGCGCTCACCTGTGCCAACGCCAGGCGGCTGTTGGCAACTTCGATATAGGGCGCAGTCGAGGGAATCTGGATGCCATCTGCAACCAATTCCACGAATGGCCGCGTGCCAATCACTGCCACCGCGCCTTTTTCCAGCGCCGCGGGGATATAGCGATGCCCATCGACATTGTAGCCCTGGATAGCGACAAAGAGCGCCCCTGGCACAACCGCGCGGCTGTCAGAGGTGACGCCTGCAAATTCAATATGGGCTGGCTCCCCCTGTGCGACATGCGCCGCTGTGAGCAAGGGCAGGAGTGATTCGAGTGAAGGCATATCAAGTAATTGTTTGGACTCAATCAAATATCGCGCGGGCCGCGCACCAGCGACAACCCCGCCGCAACGATGACAAACACCAGCAGCACCCCAGCCCCCACAAAAACGGGTGGCAGACTGACCGAGATGACCGCGGCCACATCAATCGGCTCGCGCGTCGCCGCCGGTTGCGGCGTTTCCGTCACAGTTGGCGTCATGGTCGGCGTGGGGAGTGTGGTCGGTGGCTCCTGCGGCACAACTGCCACTTCCGCGGCTACGGTCGTCGCAGGCAGAGCGGGCGTAGCCGTTGGCATTTCCGCCACCGGCGCGATCGTATCGGTCGGCAGAGGCGTTGGTGGCACAGGGGTTGGCGGAACCGGCGTCGGCGTATCGGGTGCAGCCGGAGGAACATCCACGGCAATCGCCGGCGAAATTTCTTCGCTCGAAGCAGGTGTCGCGCCCATCAAGCCACCCAGACCACCTGGCAAAGTCATTTCGGTGCCGGTAGGCGTCACCGTGGGCAACGCTGTTTCTGTGGGCGTTTCCGTCGGGATCGGTGTCTCAGTTGGCAGCGGCGTATCGGTCGGAATGGGTGTATCCGTCGGCGTTGCCGTGGGGGTAGCGGTCGGTGTCTCAGTCGGCGTGGCGGTTGGCGTCGCCGTATCGGTTGGTGTCGGCGATGGGGTGGGCGTCGGTGTCGGTGTGGCTAAGGCCGCGGCCACATCCAGCGGCGGCATAGCGGTGATCGAGAAGAAGTTTAGCCCCTCGTCATCACTACGCAAGACCCAATCCAGGTCGCTCGCCGCATAGATCGTGCGTGGCGCTTTTGGCGTATTTGCCACCGCTTTGACAACACCACCATAGGGCGAGCCGTTGAGCGTGGCTTGCTGCCATGTCTCGCCAATCCCAACCCACAGCCCGATCTCTGTGGCGGCAACAATACGCGTCCCTGTATCGACGATGTCATATACAATCGTGGATGGGAAATTGGGCGCAGGCGTCCACGTCAGCCCATCCTGGCTGGCATACAACCCCTGCCCTGTCCCTGCATAGATCGTATCGCCCAGACTCCACAGGCTCCAGACAATCAAAGTATTGGGCAGACCCGGCACAAACTCCCATGCAGAACTGGAGGGCAAAAGCCGGTAGAGCCCCGCATGAGTACCAGCATAAAGCGTCCCGTTGAACATCAGCACTTCACGCACGCGGCGCGCTTCACCCACCAAACCCACATCCAGCTTTTGCCAAATGTCGCCCCCGTTGGGTGAGCGAAAAACCCCTTCATAGCGTGTGGAGGCATAGAAGACGCTGCCCCCATTCTCCTCTACAGAATAGAGTTCACCCACCGCAGCGTTCTCGGCGAGTAATGCCTTGAAATGCGCCAATTCCTCCCAGGTGGCTCCGCCATCGCGACTGCGGAACATATGACCAAAACCGCCATCGCCCGCCAAGACCAAGTTGGGGTCTTTCGGATCCACGGCGATACCGGCAAGGCTAATGTTGGGGATCATGCCTTCACCGGAGGCGGCCCAACTCACCGCGCCATCGGTGCTGCGAAAAAGATAGATCGGGGCAGGATCCGGTGCGTTGATCGTGCCGACCAGGACTCGATCCGGCTGTCCTGGCAAAACGGCAAGACTCAGGGGCGCGTTGCGCGTGGGGATGACTCCTGCCTGAGCGCGCACCAAGCCCGGCAACAGCCAGGCCGTTAACAGCACAGTCAGGGCGATCCAGGTTACTGCCCTGTTTAGATAGGCGAGGAAGCGCAGCCACGCGCGCCGGAGCCACAATGTCTTCACCATCAACCGGAATGCTCTAAAAGGTATTGAATCAAAATCGCAAGTGGGTTTGTACAGCCAGACAGAGCGTATCTGTCGTGCCGGCCCCTATACAAATAAGACGCCGGCAAAGCGGAAAAGAGACGCAGACAACCTCTCAACAGCCTGTAAAACAGCCCCATAAGTCCATCTATAAAACGCATTTATAAAACAAACGTCAAGGGAGGAAACGAGTTCCCCCCTTGACGTATCTACCCATCCAAACGAGGGCAGCGTTACGGCATCAGCGCAAGCAGTTGGCGCGAGGCATCGTTGACCCATTCGAGAACATTGGGTGGATACAGCCCGATCCAGATGGTGACAACCACACAAACCATCACCACAAACTGCAACTGTACCGGCACTGCCAGCCGCACTGGCGCGACATCTTCCTTGCCGGGGAAGAACATCGCACGTACAAGATTCAGATAGTAGTATGCAGCGATGCCCACGTTGATGAGTGCCACACCCACCAGCCAAAAATACTGGTGCTGGACAGCAGCCCCAAAGACATAGAACTTGCCCACAAAGCCGCCCGTCAACGGGATACCCGTTAGGCTGAGCAGCAGAATAAACATCCCCCATGCCAACCCAGGCGCTCTTTGCACAAGATTGGTAAAGGCACCGATCTCTGTGCTGCCCGTGGTATCTTCTACCGCCAACACGACCATAAAGGCCCCAATGTTGGTAAAGAGATAGGCAAAGAGATAGAGCAAGAGCCCGTTAAGCCCATTCATGCCCAGCAGGGTAATGTCGCCGGAGCCGCTGGAGACCACCGCAGTTAGCCCCATCAGCACATAGCCCGCTTGTGCAACAGAGCTATAGGCCAACATGCGCTTGATGCTGGTCTGGCGCAGGGCGATGAGATTGCCAACGGTCATGGTCAGAATGCTGAAACCTGCCAGGATCGGCACCCAATCCACCCGGTATGCCCCCAGCGCAACAATCAGCGTGCGCGCCATCACCGCAAAACCAACAGCTTTGGAAGCGGTCGAGAGATAGGCGGTGATGGGCGTGGGCGCGCCATCGTAGACGTCCGGCGCCCATTGGTAGAAGGGCGCAAGGCTGGCCTTGAAGCCAAACCCGACCAACGTCAGCATGGCCGCAGGTAGGATCAGTGCGCCCAGGTCTGGATTTGCGGCTAATGCTTCAGCAATTCCCGTAAAGTAGATGCTGCTGCTCGCGCCATAGAGCAGGCTCATGCCATAGAGCATTCCCGCCGACGCCACCGAGCCATAGAGGAAGTATTTCAACCCCGCCTCGGCGCTGCGACGATTTTCACGCAGGATGCCTGCCAAAATATAGCTGGTGATTGACAAGAACTCAATCGCCAAGAAGAGTAGAAGCAGGTTGTTGGCGCTCACGGCAATGCTCATTGCCAACGTGACAAAGATAAAGAGCGTCCAGAACTCGCCGCGCCCTGTGGCGTGCTTGTTCATGAAACTGCCACCACCGATTGCCACCAAGATCATGCCCGTATAGATCAGGATCTTGAGGAAGGTCGCAAACGGATCAATGTCCACCATCGCAATCACAGTATGCGGATCCATCCCCAACTGCAGGACGACACCCACCAGCGCAACGATGAGAAAGATCACCGTGACGGCCATAAAGCCCCGCCCCGAATCTTGTTCACGGCCTTGAGCCATGTCCAACAGCAGGATCAGGAGGCCACCGATCAGCAGGACAATCTCAGGGAGAATCCCGCCCAGTGCGCCAAAGCCGATCTCGTTCAAGATACGCCCCCTTTACAGCAGGCCCTGGATAAACTGCAACAGTTCCACCGAGGAGCCGTTGAAGTAGTTAAGTACAACAGTGGGATAGACACCGATCACGAACATGCCAATCACCAACGGCCACAGCGTAACCTTCTCAAAAGCTACCATGTCAGTGGGGCCGTCTGCCTCGCTGCCATCCGCTGCCGACCAGTGATGGAGTTTCTGCGCGTCATAGCTGCCCATGAAGAGGTTGCCGATGATGCGCCACAAAATATAGACAGCCGTGATGATCAGGCCGATGACTGCAAAGGCAGCCCAGTAGGGCACCAGCGCAAAGGCACCGCGGAAGGTGAAGAACTCTGCCCAGAAGCCCGCCAACCCAGGCATACCCAAGCTAGCAAAACCCGCCACCAGCCAAATACCATAGTAATAAGGCGTGTGCGTGCCCAAGCCGCCAAACTTCGCAAGGTCACGGGTGTGAGCGCGTTCATAGATGATACCGACCAAGAGGAAGAGCGCGCCTGTAATGATGCCGTGGTTGAACATTTGCAGCGTCGCCCCGTTCAGCGCCATCGCCGCGCTGTTCATCACGGACTCTTGCGACAGGCCAAAGAATTCGGCAGTTTTCGCCGCGCCTTCAGGTGTCAAGACAGTCGAGGCGGCTCCGATGCCCAGCATGACATAGCCCATATGACTGACCGAGCTATAGGCAATCAGCCGCTTGAGGTCGGTTTGCGCCACACAGACAAACGCGCCATAGACAATGGCAATCGCACCCACAGCCACAACCCACATCGACCAGAACTCGCTGGCGGTCGGCAGGGTGGGCAGCACAATGCGCAGGAAACCATAGGCCCCCAACTTCAACATGACACCCGCCAGGATCACACTGCCCGCTGTGGGGGCTTCCGTGTGGGCGTCGGGCAGCCAGGTGTGGAAGGGGAAGCTCGGTACCTTGAAGGCAAAGCCCAGGAAGAAGCCCCAGAAAGCCAGGCTGGTAAAGAGCAGCGCTCGATCTGCAGGCAAGTCCTGGAAGGGCTTCAACGCCGCCGCCTCAATGATGTCAAAGGTCCCTGTTGCAAAGTAGATCAGCAGGATTGCCAGCAACATTGCCACTGAGCCGACCAGGGTATAGATGAAGAACTTGATCGAGGCATAGCCGCGATTCGCCCCACCCCAGATGCCGATCAGCAAGTACATGGGCACTAGGCTGATTTCCCAGAAGACGTAGAACAAGACGTAATCCAGGGCCAGAAAGACACCCAACATGCTCAGTTCCAACAGGTGGAACATCACAAAGAATTCCTTGACCCGTGTCTTGATCGTAAAGGCGCTGTAGTAGATGCTCAAAGTTGAGAGCAGCGCCGTTAGGAAGACAAGCGGCACGCTCAGGCCATCAGCGCCCAAGTGAAAGCTCGCCCCCAGGGACTCAACCCAGGGAATATTCAACTCGAACTGCATCCCACCAGCATTGTAATCATAGGCCAGCAACATATAAATGCTGAGGGCCAGCGGTACAAGGCTTCCTACAATCGAGAGCCACTTAATTGACCGCTCATTCGTCATCAACATTGTCACGACTGCGAACAGCAGCGGCAAAGCGAGAATGAGTGGCAATATCCATTGGTTCAGGAATTCCATCGAATTATCCTCCGCAGATCCCTGTTTTGGCGTTCAAAAAGACCGCAACGAATCTAATAGCAATGCATCTCATATCGAAACTACCATTTGACCTAAGGATGAGGGATGAGAAGTGACTACTCTGCTCTTCATCCCTCAACCTTCATCCCTCCTGCTACACCAGCGTCAGGAGAATCGGCATGGCCTTCAACAACAGCCAGACCGTTACCGTTACGACAGCAACCATCAAATAGACCTGGACATGCCCGTCCTGCGTTTGGCGCAGCATCCGGCCCATGCGGTCGGCCAACCAGCCAGTCCCATTGACGGTGCCATCGACCACCACACGGTCAATCGTCGCCATCAACTTGGAGAACCAGACTGCCAAGCTTCCGATTCCGTCAACAATGGGGTCAATCACCCACTTATCATCGAACAAGTAGAGGAACTTGCTCAATCCCAACGTGAAGGGGATGATCGTTGCGTTGTAAAGCTCATCCACATAGTACTTGCGGTGGAAGACCATCCACAGCGGCCCCATCACGTTACGCAACGGGTCAACCTGGCCTTCACGCAGACCGCGACCATAGACCACAAAACCAATGAGCAAGCCGCCCAGCGCCACCCCTAAAGAGACCAACAGCGGCATCATGTTGAACTCTGGGTGGGCAACATGGAAACCCTGATAAGTCACATAAGGCTCCAGATAATGCTCCAGCCAGTTTGGAATGATGCCACCGATGACAGGGAAGTGTTCGGGAATCCCCGCCCAGCCTAAAGCAATCGCAAAGGGGCTAATCAGGATCAAAGGCCAGGTCATCGACGCGACGCTCTCCGGCGCATGCGCCGCGCCTTCGCTGCGCGGACGGCCCAAGAAGGTCAGGCTGATCTGGCGTGCCGTATAGAAAGCGGTCAGGAAAGCCGCGACCGCCAACGTCCAGAAGACCCAGGTATTCTGTCCAAACCAAGCCGAAGCAAGGATCTCATCCTTCGACCAGAAACCAGCCGTGATGAAGGGGAACCCGCTCAACGACAACCCGCCGATGATAAAGGTCCAGGCGGTGATGGGCATCCGCCCCAGCAAGCCACCCATGTTGCGCATATCCTGCGGATCATTCACGTCCAGCACCCCATCGCGGCGGTTCAGCAGCGCGACCGGTGCGTGGGCAGCGTGTTCGTCATGTCCATGTGCATCATGCGCATGGGCGTGATGGAAGCCATGCTCCACCCCGTGAATCACGCTGCCGGAGCCGAGGAACAAGAGCGCCTTGAAGAAGGCATGGGTAATCAGGTGGAAGAGTGCCGGGCCATAGGCGCCGATGCCCAACGCAGCAACCATGAAACCAAGCTGGCTAATGGTCGAATAGGCCAGCACCCGCTTGATGTCCCACTGCGCCACAGCAATCGTCGCTGCAAAGATGGCGGTAAACGCGCCGGTAAAGGCAACGAAACGCAGCACGCCCGGCGCGGCTTCGCCCGCAGCCGCAAAGAGCGGGAAGAGACGCACCACCAAAAAGACACCTGCCGAAACCATCGTCGCCGCATGAATCATGGCGCTGACAGGGGTCGGCCCTTCCATCGCATCGGGCAACCAGACATGGAGGGGGAATTGCGCGCTCTTGCCCACGGTGCCAAAGAAGATCAGCACAGCAATCAGCGCCAGCCACGGCACCGTGATGTCCAAGAGCGGAATTGTCACCATCTGCTCGGCAAGGCTCTGCAAGTTGCCGATCTGCAAAATCTCGTTGAATTGCAGGCTCGAAGGCTCGCTCTTGATGTAGAGCAGTATCATGCCAACCAGCATGATCGTATCGCCGACGCGCGTGGTCATGAACGCCTTGATATTGGCAGAGCGCGCCGCCGGTTTCTCATACCAGAAACCGATCAGCAGATACGAACACAGCCCCATGATCTCCCAAAAGATAAAGAAGGTGAGCAGTGAGTTGGAGACGATCAACCCCAGCATCCCCGTGGCGAACAAGCTGATGTACGCCATGAAGCGGCTGTAGCGCGGATCCCGTCCCTGTTGATAGGAAACAGGATACATCTCCGGGGCAAGATGCGCCGGGAAGGTCATGTAGCCGCTGGCATAGATGAAGATCATTACCAGCAGGAACGATGACATAAAGAGCATCAGCGCATTGGCCGGGTCAACCTGGAACCCCACCATGAAGCTCGTCACGCCCGTTGGAATATGGAACAGCTCTCCATAGACCGGGTGTTCGCCGAAATGCTCAGTGGTGAACGCCGTAAAGGCGATCGGCCATGCGATAATCAGGCTGAGCACTGCGCCAATAATGGCGGTCAGGGCGCTGACGGTTTTATTGGGGTTGAGGAAAAGCAGAATCGCCACAAAAGCTAGGAAGGGTGGAACCGGCACCAGCCAGGCGATATTGAGAAATCCTTCCATTCAAGCAACCTCGCTTTGCGTTCAGGAATGAATCCGCTCACAACACTGAAATGCAGGACTACAATACGAAACTCAAGCCAAATCAGTGATGTGCATGGGCCAAGAAAAAGCTCCAGGCACCAACTATAATTGATTGATCACTTTGTCGAGCGGCGTAGACGCCGCACTAAATTTCCCACAAGGAAGCCAACAAGCGCACCTGCGGCAATGAGTCCTAAAAAGAGAAAATCATTTTCCACCTGGAGCACTGTCCCAATAAAGACGAAGAGCGCTGCGCCCCCAAAGGCAAACCAGAGCAATTGGCTTTGTTCCGACTTGCGCCGCTTGGCTTCGGCCAAAACCACACCGGCATCGCGAAACTCCGGCTTATGCTTGACAATCTCTTTGAGCGCATGAACCGCCCCAGTGTAGTTCCCCTGCTGCATCTTTTGCAGCGCAAGATCGTAGAGGAATTCACACTGCTCATCCAACGTTCCGGTCAACAACTGTTTGGGCATGAGCTATGCTACACAACTATCCTTTACTACTATCTTTTACTTCTATCGTGCGCAACTATCCTTTGAGGGTGTCCAACTCATCCAAGTTGATGGTGCGGCGACCGCGGTAGACCGAAATCACCAGCGCCAAGCCCACCGCCACTTCGGCTGCTGCCACGGCGATGACAAAGATGGCGAACACCTGCCCTTCCAGCAGCTCCACCGCTGTCCCATAGCGCCAGAAAGCGATTAGGTTGATATTGACAGCGTTGAGCATCAGCTCAATGCCCATGAGCGCCGCCACAGCATTACGCCGGGCCAGGGCTGTATAGAGACCTGTACAAAAAAGAAAAGCAGCAAGAACCAGATACCAAGTCAGCGGGACCATAATGCTTTTGTCCTTAAAGTTTAGTTATCGCGTGCCAGCATCAAGGCACCGGCCAGCGCCACTAACAGCAGCAACGCCATCATTTCAAAAGGAATCAAATAGCTTGTGACAAAAAGTTCGCCCAACGTTGCGATGATCAACTCGCCATTCGGCAAGTCTGCGCCAACTTCCGGCCACGGCACATGACTGAGGACGCCCCACAGCACGAAGAACAGAAGCGCGGCCATGATCGACGCTGTGACCACCTGCCGGTTGGTCGATGATGTACGACCATACATCATGCCACGCGTGAGCATGATGGCAAAGGTGATCAGGGTGGAGATTGCCCCCACATAGATAAGCACTTGGCTGACGGCCAGGAATTCGGCCTCCAGCAGCGCATAGACACCTGCCACGCCAAAAAAGGAAGCTATCAATCCTAAGGCGTTATGGTATAGATTGGGCGCAACCGCCACAATCAACGCACCTACCACCGTAAAAAGCGCCAGTGCGATAAAAACTGCCTGCTGAATCGTTGGTATTGGTGGCAGCGGAAATAGTTCAGACAATATATCCATCGTCGCACAACCCCTTACGCATGTTGCGGTTCTAGCCGCATCCAACTTGTTCTATGAACCAATGATACGCTTCGACTCGCCATACGGCCACAACATGCTATCCCTCTGCTCATATTGCGGCCCTGTCCCCAGTCTAATCGCCCGCTTCGGGGGCGGGTCGCATCGTGCCGATGAGCGACCGAGGCGCAAAAGAACGCTTGGTGCGCAACGTCTCGCTGCGGAAGTAGCGGGAGAGAACTCTTACGACCACCCAAATCCCCACCACATTGCCGGCGAAGATCAGAACATACTGAATCCATGTTGCCACGGGCAGCTTCAGCGCCACCATCTGCCACAGGATCAACCCCAGAATCAGCGGCACCAGCACCTTCCACGCAAAGGCCATCATCTGGTCGATGCGCACGCGGGGGAAAGTCCCTCGCACCCACTGCATGATGGTATAGACAGCAAAGCTTTTCGCCAAGAAATAGACCAACCCCAGGATGGGAACCTGATCCACAAATGGCCCCTGCCACCCACCGAAGAAAAGCACCACCATGATCGAGCCGAGGAAAAAGGCATTGAGGAATTGAGCCAGGAAGAACATGGCAAACTTCATGCCCGAATACTCAATATGGAAACCGGCGATCAACTCCGACTCAGCTTCCAACAAGTCAAAGGGCGTCTGTTCACTTTCGGCCAGCGCGCTGGTGAAGTAGATCAGCACCACGGCAGGCATGATGAAGCCAATATAGCCGAACCCCAGGTTGAAGCCGCCAATCTCTAAACGCTGGAAGGCCGCCAGTTCATTCATGCGCATCGTCCCCACCAGCAGCACCGGCCCTAACATCGCCAGCACCATGGGGATTTCATACGAGAGCAGTTGTGCGACCACGCGGAAACCAGCCAGCAGTGCATACTTGTTGTTGCTGCTCCAGCCCGCCATCAACGCCGCCATGATCCCAACCGACCCCAACGCCACCAAAAAGAGCACACCGACATTTAGGTCAACGCCAATCAAGCCATTGGCAAAGGGAATTACGGCCAGCGACATGATCACGCCAAAAACGGACAGGAGAGGCGCAATCGTATACGCAATCACATCAGCTTCGGCGGGACGGATATCCTCTTTGGAAAGAAGCTTAACCGCATCTGCCGCCGACTGAAAAATACCCCACGGGCCCAGGCGGTTAGGCCCGAGGCGATCCTGGAGACGACTAATCACCTTGCGCGTGATATGGATGAGTATCAGCGCCAAGACCGGCCCGATGCTCGCCAGCACCAGCGCACCTACAAACATGGTAACGCCCATCGCAACCGCTTCAGGCATCCCCAGGCTCATTAGGAATTCGGAGAGACCAGCACTCCAATTCAGCATTGATTCCTCCAACTCATAACAACTCGAAGAATGAGAGTTCTAAATAGCTTACTGCCACTCCAATGCCCCTTTACGCCATTCCAAGAAGAGGCCCAAGAGCAGGATCACCACAAAGGTGATTGTTGCTGCGACCCCAAACAGGCTCAATTGTTCATAGGCAAGGGCGATTGGAAAAAGGAAGATGACTTCAACATCGAAGATCAAGAAGATAAGCCCGATCAGATAATACTGGGCTCGAAACTGCACCCATGTATCGCCAATCGTCTCAACACCGCTTTCATAGGTTGCATTCTTCACCGAGTCGGGACGCTTGGGGCCAAGCAGCCAACCCAAAACCACGGCAACCAGCGGCAATGTAAACGCCAGCACACTCAAGATGAGAACGAAGGCATAGTTACTCAGCATGACCTCATAGCTCCTTACGACCTAGCCCCTGCTCAGAGGCTCCTTGTAACAGGCGACCTTGTACTTCCGGCTTGTTCT
Source organism: Caldilineaceae bacterium (assembly GCA_020846635.1). Taxonomy (GTDB): domain Bacteria; phylum Chloroflexota; class Anaerolineae; order Caldilineales; family Caldilineaceae; genus QEUY01. The sequence continues at coordinate 272,612 of JADLDO010000020.1, read as the reverse complement.
TCTGCTGAACAAGCTCATTTGTCTATCAATTGGCTCATCAATGACTTAGGTGAGTTTTGCGCCTGGTCAAACTTGCTGCATTTCGGGTGGTTTGTGGTTTGTGTATAAAGTAACAAACGCTTGCGTAGGATAGCATACCTTTCATCAAAAGAAAATTTCAATAGACGCAAAACCGAATTGAAACAAGATTCTGTACCTTTTTTCACAAAACACTTAACTTGGGTTGACACGCCGATCCGCTCGTGATAGAATTTACAAACGGTCTGGCGGCACTCACTAATCCTTGAGCACGCACCTGTTGTGACTCAACACACCCTATGTGTTGGGTCAATCTTTTGTCCTCGGACTGTTAATTTTCGCACAATCGGGTATCCTAAGGCACAATAGATTCCTGCCGACCACACCGCGGTTGATGCGCGTGTCTTGAGCATGAGCATATCACACAGAACACAAAGCTTAAGCACATAGAGACGATGCACACAGAGAGAAAAAGCCCGCAAGATTATACTGTTGGGCAAATCTGCCCATTAGCAGCCTCAATGATACCCTTTGGCGTCGAAACGGGTTGCGATCTCTGGAACGTTCAGTGAGTAGAAACTTCACCCGAAGTTTTGCAAAGCAAAGTATTCTTTGAAAGCATTATTTAGAGGAGAGGCAGGCATCCGTGGCTATTGATTACTTACCGCTGCTCATTCTGGTGGTAATTGCCACCGGCTTTTCAATCATCGCCGTTACTGTCCCCGCCCTTTTGGGCCCAACCAAAGCCAACAAACAAAAGTTAGAAGCCTATGAGTCGGGGATCATCCCCTTTCACGATGCGCGCCGTCGCTTCCCAGTCAAGTATTATCTGGTGGCAATGCTCTTTATCCTCTTCGATATTGAGATACTCTTTATGTATCCGTGGGCAGCGATCATCCGTGACCTGCGCGACAACTTCAGCATGGGCATGGCACTGCTGCCCATGGGTTTCTTCCTCCTGATCCTGATCATCGGGCTGCTCTATGAGTGGAAAAAGGGCGCGCTCGACCTGCAAGACTAGCTCGTTTCATGCCCTACCAGCATTGGCCCACAAAGGCAATACTGTCTATAGGAAGGATTTAAGATGGGTCTTGAAGATAAATTACCAGAGGGCATCGTAACCACCACTCTGGAAAGTTTGGTAAACTGGGGTCGTGCCAACAGCACATGGCCCTTGCTCTTTGGCCTTGCCTGTTGTGCGATGGAAATGATTGCCGCCAGCGACCCGCGCAATGACATTGGGCGCTATGGCGCGGAAATCATGCGTGCCAGCCCGCGCCAGGCAGACCTGATGATTGTCTCCGGTCGCGTTGCCAACAAGATGGCCCCGGTCATCAAGCGCATCTATGACCAAATGCTGGAGCCCAAGTGGGTTATCGCCATGGGCATCTGCGCCAGCGCCGGAGGCCCGTTTAACAATTACGCCATCATTCAGGGTGTAGACAAGATACTGCCTGTCGATGTCTATGTGCCTGGCTGTCCCCCCCGCCCGGAAGCGCTGCTCTTTGCGCTTGACAAGCTGCGTGACAAACAGCGCAAAGAGACTTTCGCCCAATACTACCGCGCCGAAGCAGCAGAACCCTTTGTTCGTCCAGATGATATTGCACCGCTGGAATCACTGCGCGCCAAGCAACCTGCATAAGCCATTCATATCAGAAATACTCTGATCTTCAGTTCTGATCTTCAATAGTTGGAGAATAGTTGGAGCAGCCAATGCTAAATGTCTCTCCGCGTTATCGTGAATATGAAACTCTGCCGGGGCTAAACGATCCGTCAATCCCTGCATTGGCCCCAGTGCCGACCGGCGAGAGTGAAGATACCAAGCGCATTGTCGAACGTTTTGGCGAAGACATCCTTGAGGCTGGCCTGCACAACGGCCAGCAAATGGTCTATGTCAAGCCGGAACGGCTCGTAGAACTCGCCGAATTCGTCAAGAATGACCCAAGTTTGGCCTATGAGGCGCTGGTGGATGTCACAGCCATCGACCGTTTGAAGCTGCCCATTGCCGGCAGCGATGCACGATTTCATACCGCCTATCAACTGCGTTCCTATCAACGCAAGCAGCACCTGATGATTTTGTCGCCCGCCAACAGCATCGATGGCGACCCGACAAAGCCCACTGTGCCGAGTTTGGCGGGCGTCTTTGCCGGTGCAATTTGGCCGGAACGTGAAGTGCTTGATCTGATGGGGGTGAATTTCGCCGGTCATCCCGACCCGCGACGCATTCTCATGCCCGAACGCTGGCCCTATCATCCGCTGCGCAAGGACATCCCCGAGGGGGGCGAAGAAGTTCCCTTTACCTTGACCTGGGACGACCCCCAGTTTGAGACTTTGGGCAAACAGGTTCTGCCTGCGGAAAGCGTCGAGCCTGCGCTGCCGCCGGGCATGGATATACAGAACATGGTGCTCAACATGGGCCCCCACCACCCCAGCACCCACGGTGTGTTGCGTCTGGTGGTCGAGCTTGATGGGGAGACGGTTGTCAACATCGATCCCGATTTGGGCTATCTGCACAGCGGCTTTGAAAAGACCGGCGAGAACAAGCGCTATAAAGACTTTGTCTATTATACAGATCGCATGGACTATCTTTCGCCCATGCTCAACAACTTCGGCTACTGTCTCACCGTCGAAAAGCTGTTGGGTATCGACGTGCCGGAACGTGCCAAAGTCATCCGCGTGATCATGGGCGAGTTACAGCGTATCGCCTCACATCTCTTTTGGCTGGGAACCCACGTCATGGATGTCTCCGGCACAGGCCTCGCCGTGATGATGTACGCCACGCGTGAGCGCGAACGCATCCTCGACCTATTCGAAATGGCCTGCGGAGCCCGTCTGACCGTGAGCTATCTTCGCATCGGCGGCGTTTGGAAGGACCTGCCCCCCGCCTTCCTGACCAATCTACGCGATCTGCTCGCCATCCTGCCCCGCTACTTTGACGACTACGAGAGCATGATGACGGATGCCCCTGTCTGGCAGGAACGTTTGCAGGGCATTGGCTACCTAAGCCGCGCAGACGTGATCAACATGGGTCTCACTGGCCCGATGCTGCGTGGGAGCGGTGTTGATTGGGACCTGCGCCGCGATGCGCCGTATGGCGATTACCAGAATTATGACTTCAAGGTTCCGGTCTTTACGGATGGCGACTGCTATGCGCGCTATCTTGTGCGTATCGAGGAGATGCGTCAGAGTGTACGTATCCTTGAACAGGCCGTCAACAACCTGCCCGACGGCATCTTCCGCATAGACGACCGCAAGGTCAGCCTGCCCCCCCGCGCCGAGTTGGATGTGAGCATGGAAGCTCTCATCCATCACTTTAAGCTGATGACGGAAGGTTTCCGCGTGCCTCCTGGCATCGTCTATCAGGGCATTGAAGCCAGCAAGGGTGAACTGGGTTACTTTGTGGTGAGCGACGGCTCGGCTGTTCCCTATCGCCTGCATGTGCGTGGGCCAAGTTTTAACAATCTTTTCGCCATTAGCAAGATGTGCAAGGGGCTTACGATCTCCGACGTTGTCACCAACATCGGCTCCATTGACATCGTCTTGGGCGATGTTGACCGCTAAGAAGGGCGCAAGAGGAAACGAGACGCAACATGATTCTTTCCGAGTCAGTACGTGCAGAAATCCGTAAATGGATGGATCTATATCCCGCCGGGCGTCAGCGTTCGGCAATTCTGCCCGCGCTCTATGTCATCCAACGCGAGTTTGGCTATTGCAAAGTTGAAGCACAAAACGAGCTAGCCGAAATGTTGGAGCTTGAGCCGGCAGAAGTTGGCGCAGTGGTTGGCTTCTATAATATGTTCCATGAGGAACCAAAGGGCGACTATCATATTGAAGTCTGCACCAACGTTCCTTGCATGTTGCGCGGCTCCAGCGAGTGTATGCACCATCTGGAAGACCAACTGGGCATTCACCACGGCGAGCAGACCGCAGATACAAAGTTTGCCCTCGACCATATGGAATGTCTTGGCTCCTGTGGCACTGCGCCGATGGTCAGTATTACCGAAACCAAGAGTGGCAAAATCCGCTATTTCGAGGAGTTGGATTCGGCGGAAGATGTCGCCAAGATGATCAATTTGGTCAACCAGGGCAAAGCCTTTGAGACCCTGGAGCGTTGGACGCCTGAAGGCGATCCCCAGGGCGAAGGCAAAGCCGCCGGCCCTTATCGCCACGGTGGCATGGAACAGCTCTACCTGCTGGCACGCGCAGCCAAGCCCAACAGCCACACCCTCGAAACCTTTGAGGCCGATGGCGGCTATGGCGCGGCCAAACGTGTACTGACCGAAATGAAGCCGGAAGAAGTGCTGGAGCAGGTCAAGGCGAGCGGTATTCGTGGCCGCGGCGGCGCAGGCTTCCCCACCGGCACGAAGTGGAGCTTCCTGGCCCCTGCCTTCCCCCGCTATCTTGTGGTCAACGCCGACGAGTCGGAACCAGGAACCTTCAAGGATCGCATGGTCATGGAATATGACCCGCATCAATTGATTGAGGGCATCATCCTCAGTTCTTTTGCGATTCAAGCGGAAAAGGCCTTTATCTACATCCGCGGCGAATACTACTTTGCCTATACACGCTTAGTGGGCGCTATCCAAGAGGCAAAGGCTAAAGGCTATCTAGGCCAGGGCATCTTTGGCACAGACAAAAACCTGGAGATTGTCGTCCATCGCGGGGCCGGAGCCTATGAGTGTGGCGAAGAGACTGCGCTCCTGAGCAGTTTAGAGGGCTATCGTGGTCACCCGCGCATGAAGCCTCCCTTCCCGGCCGTTGAGGGCTTGTATGCCAAGCCGACGATTGTCAACAACGTCGAATCGATCTGTAACGTAACCCAGGTCATGCGGCATGGTGTCGATTGGTATAAGGGCTTTGGCACTGAAAAAAGCCCAGGGATGCGCATCTTCTGCCTTTCCGGCAACGTGAAATATCCGGGCCTGTACGAATTGCCCCACGCCGTACCGCTGCGCGAGTTAATCTACACCCATGGCGGCGGGCCACAAGACGAAAACGCGCCACTCAAAGCCATCGTACCGGGTGGCCTTTCAATGAAGTTGCTGACCATGGATCAGATTGACACGGCACTCGACTATGAGAGCGTAGCCGCGGCGGGATCATTGCTCGGCTCGGCAGGTGTCATTGCCATAGATGAACGCACCTCGATGGTCGAGGTCGCTCGCCGCACCCTCAGCTTCTATCGCGAAGAAAGCTGTGGCAAGTGTACGCCCTGTCGCGAGGGAACCGGCTGGCTCGAAACGATCTTAATGCGTATCGAGGCGGGCGGGGGTCGTGACAAGGATTTAGAATTGATGGAGCACGTCAGCCGCTTCATTGCAGGCAAGAGTTTCTGTCCATTTGGCGATGCTGCGGTGTGGGGCCTGCAAAGCAATCTTGCAAAATTCCGCAACGAATTTATTACCCACATCGACGAAACCAACCCACAGGACATTGGCCCGCTCCTTCCCATCCGGCCTATCTATCGACCGGATACCGGCTCGGCGAGTGTGTTGCGCGACAGTGCAATACCACCGATTGGTGATATGCCTCTCAACCGTGACCATGTGGCGGGCAATGGAACCCGGCAGGGCACACGCACCCCGCACGATGAGGGAAATAGGTAAATTTCAGCCATGAGCGATCAAGTCACCCTTTCCATTGATGATCAACCGGTCACTGTACCCAATGGGACCCTGGTGGTCGATGCAGCCGCCGCGTTAAACATCGAAATCCCCGTCTTTTGCAGCCATCCGAAGCTAGACCCTGTGGCCTGCTGCCGCATGTGTATGGTGGAGATCGAAGGGCCACGCGGCCCCATGCTGCAAACCGCTTGCTCTGTACCCGTTAAAGAGGGCATGGTCGTCCGCACCAACACAGAGCAAGTCGAGGCGATGCAGGATGCCAACCTGGCCTTTATCCTGCTCAACCACCCGCTCGACTGTCCCATCTGTGACAAGGGGGGCGAGTGTCCTTTGCAGGATCTGACCATGCGCTTTGGCCCTGGCATCAGCCAACTGGTTGAGGCCAAGCGGCGCAAGAAGAAGCACTATCTGATCTCCGACACGATTGTCCTGGATCAAGAACGGTGTGTCGTCTGCTGGCGCTGTATCCGCTATCTGGAGGAGTGGGAAGACAAGCCCCAACTCGGTCTCTTCGAGCGTGGCGGCGAAACCATCATCGATATTCAAGATGGCAAACCCGTAGATTCCAAGACGGGCGGCAATATCATTGACATCTGCCCTGTGGGCGCATTGACCAACCGTGTCGCCCGCTTTGACTATCGCCACTGGCAGGTGGTTCGCACCGCAAGCATTTCACCGCACGACTCCATCGGCAGCAACGTCCGCCTGGACAGCCGCACCCACCGCGTGCGCCGCGTGGTGGGCCGCGAGAACATGCTGGTCAACGATCAATGGATCGATGACAAAACACGCTTTGCCTACGGGTGGGTCAACCACGAAGAACGGCTGACCACACCGCTGGTACGCAAGAATGGGCAACTGGCCCCGGCAACCTGGTCAGAGGCGCTGCAATTTGTCGCCGACAAACTCAGTGCCGTCAAGAAGCAGCATGGCGCAGATGCAATTGGTGGCATTGGCAGCCCCAAGCTCTCCAATGAATCCAACTATCTCTTCCAGCGCTTCTTCCGCCAGATGGTGGGGACCAACAATCTTGACTACCGCGACGGCAGCGCAATGGCAGCCCTGCCCGGCGGTATCCCTGCCCTAGCTGATGTGATGAAGCCGCAATATGGGCCAAATCCTGCGGTGGATACGGTCATGCTCTTTGGCGTTGACCCAAGCGAAGAGTTGCCGATTCTTGATGTACATCTGAAGCGAGCTATTCGCAAAGGCGGGCTCAAGCTCATCATTGCCCACCCGCGCAAGATTGAGCTAACCCGCTATGAACAACCCTATCTCGGCTATCGCCCAGGCAGTGAAGCGGCGCTGCTCAATGCCCTGTCGAGCTATGCAGCGGCGGCATTGCCGGAGGAGAAGCCCAAAGTTGATGGCAAGTTTCCTTCAGTGAACGATGATCAATTGACCAAGCAGACCGGCGTTGATGCGGCAACGGTCAAAGCTGCCGCTGAACTGCTGGCGCAAAGCAAGAACGCGCTCATCATCTATGGCCCGCTGGTAGCGCGAGGCACAAGCGGCGAAATCGTGCGCGATGGCCTCACCAACTTGGCCCACATCACGGGGCACTATGACCGCCTTTCTTACATTGGCCTCGACGCCAACAGCCACGGCGCGCGCGATATGGGGGTTCTGCCCAACCAGCTTCCGGGCTATGCTTCCCTGGATGACAGTCAAGCGCGCGCTGCTCTGCAAAAGGCGTGGGGGACGAGCAATCTGCCCACCGCTCCCGGCAAGGGCTACAAGGCCATGTTGGACGAGGCAGGCGGCGCAATCAAAGCGCTCTATGTCATGGGCGCAGACCCGGCGAGCGAAGATGACACCTGGGCCAAGAACCTAGAGCAGCTTGACCTTCTTGTTGTCCAGGAATTGATGTTGACGCAAACCGCAGCCCTGGCGGATGTTGTCCTGCCCGCTGTAAGTTGGGCCGAAGTCGATGGCACATTCACCAACCTGGAGCGTCGCGTGCAGCGTGCCAACAAGGCCGTACGTGACCCGCAAAGCAAAGCGGCCCCCGACTGGATGATCCTGGATCACCTGGCAACGCGCATGGGCAACAACTGGCCCTATGCCGACGAGCGGGCGATTACCCGTGAAATCTCCGAAACCGTCCCCCTCTACAAAGGGTTGACCTGGGACGCGTTGGGCGATCAGGGGCAGCAGTATGATGCCGCAAGCGTGCGTCCTGCGCCGCAGTTGCGCGAACTCAAGCAGGGCGAAGTGGCTAGCCCCTCCGATCAAGAACTGATCTTAGTCAGCGGTACAGTCACCTATGACGATGGCAACATGTTCCGGCTCACGCCTCAGATGCGCAACATGGCCTTTGGCCGCGCGGCGGGCATTAGCCCCAGCGATGCCGCAAAGCTCAGTATCGAGGAGGGTACGCCGCTGGTTGTGCAAAACGAGCGCGGCGAATTGACCCTTGCAGCCAAAATCAGCGAACAGGTCTTGCCCGGCACGCTCTGGATTCCAGAGAGCTTGGCGGGCGCACCCGTAGGCAACTTGCGCGACGACGCGGCGATTACGACGGTGACAGTCAAAGTAGCCATCCAAGAAATGGCCGTCGCCGCCTAATCACCTACACACAGGACTATCACCCTCCCGAAAGCTCGAAGCTTCCGGGAGGGTTTCGGTGGCAATGCGCTTCAAGTGCATAAGTCCATTAGCAACCATCACCATGCAGGAACAGGGAATACCGTATGGACTGGCTGAATTTAGTTGTCTTTCCAATACTGCGCACACTCGCGCTCATTTTCGGCTTGCTGACCGCTGCCGCCTATCTCACCTGGTACGAGCGCAAACTCATTGGGCGTTTTGGTGCCCGCTATGGCCCAAATCGCGCCGGTAAATTCGGCCTGCTCCAGCCTGCGGCGGATGGTGTCAAAGCGATCTTCAAAGAAGAGATTATTCCGAACCATGTTGACAAATGGGTCTATCTTCTCGGCCCCGCGTTAGCGCTGCTGCCGGCCATTGCGATTTGGGCAGTCCTGCCCATTGCCAGAGGCGTCCCCGTGGTGGCCGATGTCAACGTCGGTTTTCTCTGGATTCTTGCCATTGCCGGTATCGAGAGCTATGGGCTGATTCTGGCAGGATGGAGCAGCAACAACAACTATTCGCTCCTGGGCGCGCTGCGTTCTGCGGCACAGATGATCTCCTATGAACTGCCGATGGGCATGTTCTTGGTCAGCATTTTGATCTTGGCGGGCAGCTTCAGCCTCGTCGGCCTGGTCGAAGCCCCGCGCGTCTGGTGGGAATGGCTGTGGCTGTGGCTCATGTTTCCGCTCTTCTTTATCTGCATCCTGGCGGAGACCAATCGCAGTCCCTTTGACCTGCCCGAAACCGAAAACGAGTTGGTTGCGGGCTATCAAACCGAATATGGCGGTCTCAAGTTCTCGCTCTTTATGATCGCCGAGTACATGAACATGATCACCATGAGCGTGCTCATGACGACCCTCTTCTTCGGTGGCTACCGGCTGCCGTTTGGGTTCCTGGGAGACATTGTCTGGCTTGGCCCTTTTGTCCTAGCCGCCAAGGTGCTGATTCTTCTCTTTATCTTTGTTTGGGTGCGCGCCAGCGTGGGTCGCCCCCGCTATGACCAACTGATGGCCTTTAGCTGGAAATTCTTGCTGCCCGTCTCGGTCGCCTACATGATCATCACCGTCCTCCTGACGGTCTTCTTCAAATGAACCGCCTTCCCTCCCGGAAGCTTTAAGCTTCCGGGAGGGTTACATGCACAAACACGACAATCTTAGTTCACTAAGAAATGGTTGAGTAAAGGGAAATAGCAAAGATGGCCCTAAACAACTTCATCAGGGGTGCAGTCGAGATTGGCAAATCGATGGGGGTCACCCTCAAGCAGTTTGCCACGAAGCCTGTCACGACCCAATACCCCGAAGAGCCGGTTCCACTCTATCCGCGCTTCCGGGGCAAGCACGAACTGCGCCGCTATGAAAATGGCATGGAGCGCTGTATTGGCTGTATGCTCTGCGAGGCCGCCTGTCCCACCGGCGCAATCTACGTAGAGGCAGAGCAGAACGATCCCAACAATCCCCATTCGCCTGGGGAGCGCTATGCATCGGTCTATGAGCTTAACTTGCTGCGCTGCCTCTTTTGCGGCGACTGTGAGGAAGCCTGCCCCACCGAGGCGATTGTCCTGGGGCATGAGTTTGCAATGGCGAGTTACAACCGCCGTGATTTCGTCTTGACCAAAGACGTACTGCTCAACCCGACCGAAGCCAACGTGGTCATTCGCCCAGATTAATCCAAGCTGTGCGGCTCCTCTTTCTATCTGGCGCAAAGGCCGCTGAAGGGGAGCCGCACAGCCCGACGCACGAAGTCTATGAGGAGTATGAGACGATGACACCATCTATTCTCTTTTTCATCGTCATCGGCGCGGTCTGTCTAGCCTCCGCGGTGGGGGTGATTACGAGCCGTATACCGATTCACAGCGCTCTGTTTCTGCTGGTTAACTTTGTCACCCTAGCCATATTTTATGTCACGCTCGAGGCGCAGTTCTTGGCCGCGGCCCAGGTAATTATTTATGCAGGTGGCATCGTGGTTTTGATTCTCTTTGTCATTATGTTGATTGGCAGCGAGAAGATTGAGACGCGCGCCAGCCATCGCACATGGACCCCCTTTGTGGGCATCCTCCTGGGGGTGACGCTCATCGCCAGCATGATCTATGCCTTTGTGGAGACACCCAGCGGGGCAACGGCGACATCGACCATCAATGGGGGTGCGCCGGAAACCGTAGGCATGGCGCTCTTTACTCGCTATATTCTACCCTTTGAGATGACCGCGATCTTGCTGCTGGTAGCGTTGTTGGGCGCGCTTCTTTTGGCACGCTATCAAAAAGCAAATCCTGACCTGTAAGCAACTGCCCCACTGTGGGGTGGCGGGGCTTTCGACGTCCAGTGCAAATTTTCAACGATCCAGTTAACTGACCACAGGAGAATGTTGTGGTTCCAACAAGCTATTATCTCATTCTTAGCGCTCTTATCTTCACCATCGGTGCCGTCGGCGTGTTGACGCGCCGCAGTTCGCTGATCCTGCTGATGTGCGTAGAGTTGATGCTCAACAGTGTCAATCTCACCCTGGTTGCGCTCAGCCGACAGTGGGACAATGTCAACGGACAAGTTTTTGTTTTTATTATCATGGCTGTGGCCGCGGCAGAAGTTGCCGTGGGGTTGGCAATTGTCATTGCCAACTCTCGTCATAATGACACCACCAATATTGACGATGTCAAACTGCTCAAGTGGTAACTCATAGTACACCTCATAGTACACGGAATAGTACACAGAGGTTAGGGGTAGGGACGCACTCGATTATGTCCCTACGGACGAGCAGCGCCTGGGTGTGCTGCGGGCCATCAACACCTGCACCCAAAGGATTACGGTATGTTTGAGCTTGCGTGGTTATTATTAGCTTTTCCATTGTTGGGAGCGCTCATCAATCTGCTGTTTGGCCGCCAAATCGGCAGACACAACATCGGCATCATGGCTTCCGGCGCGGTTGCCCTGGCCTTCTTGATTGCTATCTGGCTCTTTACAAGCCTCATGGGGCTGCCCGCCGAAGAGCGCACGATCACCGTCCCACTTTGGCAGTGGATCACCATCGGCGACTTCAACGTCAATGCAGCCTTGCTCATTGATCCCCTGAGCGTCACCATGAGCCTGATTGTCACCGGCGTAGGCACGCTGATCCACATCTACTCCATCAGCTATATGGAGCATGATGAACGAGTTCAACGCTTCTTCTTCTATCTGAACTTCTTCATCTTTGCCATGCTCATCCTCGTCCTCGCCGACAGCTTCTTGGGCATGTTTGTGGGTTGGGAAGGCGTGGGCTTGGCATCCTACCTGCTCATTGGCTTCTGGTTCGACCAGCGTGATGACTCCTATGGCTGGTTTGCGGATGCCGGTAAGAAAGCGTTCATCGTCAACCGCGTCGGCGACTTTGGCATGATCGTCGCCATGATTGCGCTCTGGTCCACCCTGGGCAGCCTGACCTTCCTGGATGTCTTTGCATTGGCTGAAAACGGTGGACTGGCGGTGGGGATTGCCAACTTCATCTGCCTGATGCTCCTGCTGGCTGCCACAGGTAAGAGCGCGCAGATTCCTCTCTACGTCTGGCTGCCCGACGCAATGGCAGGCCCCACGCCTGTCTCGGCGCTCATCCATGCCGCCACCATGGTCACGGCGGGTATCTACATGATCGCCCGCACCCATGAACTCTGGCACATTGCCGAAAACGCATCGGTCATCGCTGCCTGGATTGGGGCGCTGACAGCCTTCTTCGCTGCTACCATTGCCCTGGTGCAGACGGATCTCAAGAAAATCCTGGCCTATTCCACCATCTCGCAGTTGGGTTACATGATGCTGGCGGTTGGCGTCGGGGCCTATGGCGCGGCCATCTTCCACCTCACCACCCATGCCTTTTTCAAGGCGCTCTTGTTCCTGGCCGCGGGCAGCGTCATGCATGCCACCCATGGCGAGTTGGACATCCGCAAGATGGGCGGGCTGCGTGATAAGATGCCCACTACCTTCCGCACCTTCCTGATTGGATCGGCGGCGCTGGCAGGTATCCCCCCGTTGGCGGGTTTCTTCTCTAAAGACGCTATCTTGCTGGGCGCGCTGGTCGCCAACCCGATTCTCTATGCGATCGGCCTGGTGACTGCCCTACTGACGGCAATCTACAGCTTCCGCGCGGTCTTTGTTCCCTTCCTGGGAGCCCCGCGTGACAAGCGGCTCTATAATCATGCCCATGAAAGCCCTGCGCTGATGACCATTCCACTCTGGATTTTAGCAGCACTCTCGGTTTTGGGCGGGCTGCTCAATCTGCCCTTTGTGCTGACGCTGGAAACATGGCTGGAACCGGCTCTGGGTCACCACACCGAGCCATCGTTGACGCTGGAATTGCTCGCCATTACACTCAGCGTCGTCATTGCCCTCTTTGGCCTCGTCATCGCCTTCGCCCGCTATGTACGCAACGAAGGTTGGCCTCGCCGCCTGAGTGAAGGCTTCAGGGGCTTGGCTCCCGCGCTGGAGCACAAGTGGTACGTGGATGAGTTCTACGATGCGGCCATTGTCCAACCGCTGTGGCGCATTTCAGAGTGGTTTGCCCGTGTATTCGATCAAAAGTTCATCGACGGAATTGTCAACGGTACAGCCAAATTGAGCGCTTGGTTCGGTGAAGGCTTCCGCCGCCTGCAAAACGGAGCGATCCCAACCTATGCGTTGAGCATCCTGATTGGGGTGGTGGCGCTGGTGGCTTTCTTTATGTTCAATGCGTAATGTTCAATGCCTAGAGTATTCAATGCTTAGACAATTTTCGCCTAGACCAATTTCGCGGCGCGCTGTGCGCTCAAGCTATAAAGCAGGATAGACCAAAATGGCCTTTTCTATCCCATATTTACTTTCGATCATTACCTTTTTGCCTCTCCTCGGCGCCGTTCTCGTGGCGCTGGTGGGCGGCGACGAGACTAAGAAACAGATCGCCTTTGTGACCACGCTTGTCACCTTTGTGGTCAGCCTTCTCCTCTTGTTCAACTGGGACGATGGCAACGCGGGGATGCAGTTCTTGGAAGATTTGCCCTGGTTCCCAGAGATGGGCATCCGCTACATCATGGGCGTGGACGGCATCAGCCTCTTTCTGGTGCTGCTGACAACCCTGCTCATGCCCATCGCCATCTACTTTAGCAATCTCTATGTAGATGAACAGGTAGGGCTTTATCTCGCCATGATGCTGCTCTTGGAGACCTCCATGATCGGCGTCTTCCTGGCGCTTGACCTGGTACTCTTCTTTGTCTTCTTCGAGTTCAGCCTCATCCCCATGTACCTGCTCATCGGGCGTTGGGGTGGAACGCGGCGCATCTATGCGGCGCTCAAGTTCTTCCTCTACACCTTTGCCGGGTCAGCGGTGATGCTCGTCGCCATCTTGGCAGTCTACTTTGCCACAGGCACTCTGAATGTGCTTGAACTGCAAAACGGGCAGATCACAGGGGCGTTGCAGACGTGGGGCTTCCTGGCCTTTACACTGGCCTTTGCCATCAAAGTGCCGATCTTCCCCTTCCACACCTGGCTGCCCGATGCGCACGTTCAAGCGCCCACTGCCGGATCCATCATCTTGGCGGGCATCCTGCTCAAGATGGGGACCTATGGCTACCTGCGCTTTTCTGTGCCCATCTTCCCCGAAGCCGCGGCGCAATATGGCCCCTGGATCGGCGCATTGGCAATCATCGGCATTATCTATGGTGCGCTGGTGGCCCTGGTACAAAAGGACTTCAAGGCGTTGGTGGCCTACAGTTCCGTGGCCCACTTGGGGTATGTGATGCTGGGGCTGGTGACGATGAACCTGCAAGGGGTCTCCGGCTCCGTGTTGCAGATGGTCAATCACGGCGTCAGCACAGGCGCACTCTTTCTCATGGTTGGCCTGCTCTATGAACGCCGCCACACGCGCATGTTCGATGATTTTGGCGGCTTGTGGAAGAGTATTCCGATCTACAGCGGTCTCCTTCTGCTCGTCATCATGAGCAGCGCAGGGTTGCCGGGTCTCAATGGCTTTGTCGGTGAGTTTACCATTCTCCTCGGTGCGTACATCTACAATCCCTTCTACGCCATCGTCGGTGCGCTGGGTGTCATCCTGGCGGCATGGTATCTGCTCACAGCCTTCCGCAAGGTGGCGCAAGGGCCTATCACCAATCCTGCCAACGAAGCAGAAAACATCAGCGATCTTCGTCCCAACGAGATCGCCATGATCATGCCGCTTGTGCTGCTCTTCTTCCTGATTGGTCTTTTCCCCAATCTATTCCTGGACAAGATCAACCCGTCGGTGCAGCAGTTGGTAGAGAATCCCGCGATTGTGATTCACCACACCGTCCCAGAGTCAGTCATGCCGGAAACAGCGCTGACCGAAACAGTGAAAGCCGAGCAATAACCTATGGATGCACTCCAAATTAACCTTGCCGTGCTCCTGCCGGCACTATCGATCATCGGCTTTGCGCTGATCATTATGGGAATCGATATGGTCAGCAACGATGCCCGGCACGCCACGAAAGGCGCGATTCCCTGGGTGGCGTTGATCGGCACCATCGTAGGCGCAGGGCTTTGCTGGTGGCTTTGGGACCAGCCTGTCCAGACCTTTCAAGGGATGGCGACTTCGGATCACTTCGCGCTGGGTCTCAACTTCATTGTGTTGACTGCTACTGCCTTGTCGATTTTCGTAAGCGTCAACTATATCCCCCAAGTGACCCGCCAACCCGGCACATACTATGCGCTGCTGCTTTTGGCCGCATCGGGAATGATGATGATGGGAACGGCCACAGACCTGATTGTGGTCTTTCTGGCGCTCGAAATCTTCTCGCTGGCGCTCTATATTCTCAGCGGGCTTCATCGCAGCAACCCCCGCAGCACAGAAGCCAGCCTGAAATACTTCCTGTTGGGAGCCTTTTCCAGCGGCTTTTTTGCCTATGGTGGCGCGCTCATCTATGGGGCAGCGGGCAGCACCCAATACAGCGTCATCGCCAACACGCTTGCCTCCGGCGCAGGCAATCCCACACTGCTCTATCCGGGGATTGCGCTCTTGGTGGCGGGCTTTGCCTTTAAGGTAAGTCTTGTCCCCTTCCATATGTGGACACCCGATGTCTATCAGGGCGCACCCACACCCGTCACCGCCTTTATGAGCGTCGGCACAAAGGCCGCAGGCTTTGCCGCCTTTATTCGTGTCTTGCTGGAGGCTGTTCCCACCGAGCAGCCCATATGGGGGTGGGCGCTGGCAATCCTGGCGGTGCTGACCATGACGCTGGGTAATTTTGCCGCACTGCGCCAAACTAGCCTTAAGCGCATGCTGGCTTACTCCAGCATCGCCCACGCCGGTTATATTCTCGTCGGCCTGGCTCCCGGCACACCCGCAGGAGCCGATGCCGCGCTCTTTTACCTGTTCACCTATGCCTTTATGAACATCGGCGCCTTCGCCATCGTCGTGGCGCTGGAGAGGGTGCAGGCCAACGATGCGCTGCAAAACCGCGCGGCAGGCATTGCCGACCAGTGGCCGCTGCTGGCCTTTACGATGGCGATCTTCATGTTCAGCCTCAGCGGTATTCCCCCGCTGGCAGGCTTCTTTGGTAAGTTTTTTGTCTTTAAGGCAGCCGTCGATGGTGGCTGGACATGGTTGGCAGTGATCGGCATGCTCAACAGCGCCGTGAGCCTCTACTATTATCTGCGCGTGACCGTCGCCATGTACTTTGAGTCCTCCGGCGCAGAGACCGCCGAACGCCGCGAAAACGCCGTTTTGCGCGTGGGCGTCGTCGTTGCCGCCATCTTCACCATTCTCATCGGCATCTATCCCGGCCTCTGGCTCGGCATCTTCCGCGCAGGGCTTGGCGGTTAGACAACCGAAACAGCAACAAAATTCAACGGCCTGGTTTCCACATGGAGCCAGGCCGTTCTATTCTCCACCATAGCCCACTCGATCACAGGACAGCAGTGATACCAACACCAGGAGCCTCATCCATGCTTACACCCGCTCTACATCTAACCTATGTGATCGTCCTCTGTGAAGACCTGGATCGTATGAAGGCGTTCTACCGCGATCTCTTTGACTTTCCAGTCGATTCAGAATCCGATACAGGCCTGGCGTTGCGCGCTGGTTCAGTGCTGCTTGCACTACGCAAGCGCACGCGCGGCTACGACGGTAGCGGTGTACGCCCAGAGCTACCAGGAGTGCAAATTGCTTTTCTTGTAACTCCTGCAGAAGTCGATCTTTGCTATCAGCAGCTTCTTGCAAAGGGCGTGGCGATCTTGGAGCCGCCGACTGACCAGCCCAGGGGGCACCGGACCGTCTACTTTGCCGATCCAGAAGGGAACATGCTGGAAATCTACGCCGAGATTTAGTGATTTCAGCCAAAAACAGGGACAGATCAAGGAGAGTTCATCATGCGCATCGGCTGCTGCTGCAACATCGAAGAGGCGTCCATCGCCCTTGCCGCAGGCTTTGACTTTATCGAGTGCAAAGTCACCTCCCTCTTGCCGGAGGAAAATGGCGACGCCGTCTCTGCCATGCTCGCGCAACACAAAGCCGCGCCGCTACCGGTCGCCGCGTTGAATGTCTTTTTACCCGGAGCCTTGAAGATCGTCGGGCCGGAGGTCGATGCGGGCCGCATCGGGCGCTACGTGGACAATGCATTGGCCCGCGTGCAGGAGATTGGCAGCGAGATTATTGTCTTTGGCAGTGGTGTTGCGCGTGCCATTCCCGATGGCTTTCCGGCAGAGGAGGCACGCAAGCAGATCATCGCCTTTTTGCATCGCGTTGCCGACGCAGCGGAAGACACTGGCGTCACCGTCGTCATCGAGCCGTTGAACCGCAAGGAATCCAACGTCATCCACAGCGTTGCCGAGGGTGTCTCCCTGGCAGAAGCCGTGAACCGGCCCAACATTCAGGTGTTGGCCGATTTTTACCATATGGACGAAGAGCAGGAACCATTAGCCCAGATTCTGGAGTATCAAAAGTGGATCAAGCACATCCATGTCGCAGATACAGGACGCCGCGCCCCTGGATCGGGCCACTATCCGTATGCCGAATTTGCGGATACCTTGCGCCAGGCCCGCTATGAGAGGATGGTTTCGATTGAATGTCGCTGGGAGGATTTCCAGGCCGAAGCTGCACCGGCATTGGAATTCTTGCGGCGAACGTTGGGCTGAATAAAAACCCTCCCGGAAGCTTCTGACGGGAGCCCTTTGGGCGCGGGAGGGTGGTCTTAGTTGGCCTGGTAGGTTGCTAATCAAACTCCAGCTTGCGGCGGCGCATGACCACACTCTGGGCAAGACCGATTGCCAAGAGCATCGAGATCAGACTAGAGCCACCATAGCTGACAAAGGGCAGCGTCAACCCCGTCACCGGCAGCAAGCTCAAATTCATCCCCACGTTGACCACCGTCTGGAAGAAGATAATCGCCGCCACGCCTGTTGCCAGCAAGCGCCCAAACTGATCCTGCGCACGATCCGCAATACGCAGCAGCCGCCAGACCACAAAGAGGAGCAAGGCAAGGATGATCATTGCGCCCACCCAACCCAATTCCTCCGAAATGACGCTGTAGATAAAGTCCGAGTGACGCACACGTAGAAAGTGCAACTGGTTCTGACTGCCATGTCCAAAGCCACGCCCCAACCATCCCCCATTGCCAATCGCAATCAACGCCTGGTCAATGTTAAATTCCCCCTCAGGATTAGAGCCGGGGGAGAAGAACATTTCAAGACGCTGCAACATATAGCCATGCAGTGTGGCGAGCAAAATAGGGACAGCGGACGCCGCGCTGCCGACCAGCAAAAACAACTGCCAATAGCGGATACCGCCAATCAAAATCAACGTGCCGCCCAGGAAAGCATAGGTCAGCGTCATCGACAGATTGGGCTGAAGGTAGATCAGCACCAATGGGCCTAGCAAAAGTATCAGCGCAACAATCAGGTATTGCAGTTTATACATGCGGTCTTGGAACCAACTCAGGTACCAAGCCATAAAAATGATGAGCAGGAATTTGCCCAACTCCGTCGGCTGCACCAATGTCCCGCCGATGGAAATCCACCGCTGCGAACCTGTACCCTGGCTTTCGCCAAAGATAAATACCGCCACCAACATGCCAACAAAGGCAAGAAAGGCGGGCGGCGCCAGCATCTCCAAATGGCGATAGTCGATGAAAGCGACGATCACCATGCCCACTAAACCGACCGCGGCAAAGGTCGCTTGCCTCGACCAGTAATCATAGAGATCAATCGTGTTGGCTGTGGCGCTGTAGACCATTGCGATGCCAATGCCCGTCAAGAGCAGGACCACAATACAAAGCGCCCAGTCAAAATTACGCCAAAGCAGTCGTTCATTCATAGACTAACGTCCAAAGATCCGCCCAATCGCCTCAAAAAGACCTGGCTCTCGGAAATCCATCAAGGGCACATTGTTGCCCATGACACGCTGCGCGATATTGCGGTATGCCTGGCTCACCCACATGCGCTTGTTCAGCGAAACCGGCGTACCCCGATCGGTGGCGAGGACAATGCTCTTATCCTCCGGCACAACACCCAAAAGATCAACGGCCAAAATATCGAGAATGTCATCCACATCACGCAGCTCACCTGTACGTGAGAGCTTGTAGTTGTAGCGATTGACCACCAACCCAGGTTGGTGCTTCCAGTCGCGCTCCAACAAAAAGATCACCTTGTCGGCATCACGCAGCGCGCTCACATCGGGCGTGGTCACAATCAAGACGCGATCCGCCGGAGCCACAGCACTCTGAAAGCCATGCTCAATCCCCGCGGGCGAGTCGATGATCACATAATCCGCCATCTGGCTCAGCGTGCGGCAGACCGTGACCATCTGCTGAATACCGACATCAGCCTTATCGCGCGTTTGCGCCGCGGCGAGCAGATGCAATGAATCTACACGCGTATCGCGTACCAACGCTTGCTGAAGTTCGCAGCGCCCCTCGACCACATCGACCAAATCATGAAGAATCCGGTTCTCAAGCCCCATCACCAAGTCAAGATTACGCAGGCCGATATCTGCGTCTACCGCAATCACTCGCTTGCCTGCCAACGCCAGTGCAACTGCCAGGTTGGCTGATGTGGTGGTCTTACCGACTCCTCCCTTACCGGAAGTTACCGTAATGACACTACCCGACATGAAATCATTCTCCAGGTGGCATCTATGCTATTTGCGCCATACGCCCAGGCCATTTGGCTTGCCTTCGTCCCACGGTTCCACCACAATACGACCGTCAATGACGCGAGCAATCTCTGGGCGGCGGTCAGGCTCTTTCTTCCAAAATAGCAGCCCCACCCCGCGCCCCTTCTTTTGTTCGGGTGCAATCGCCGTTAAGTTAGCGATGCGCAACTGCGTGGGCACAAAATCAATGGCTGTCACCACAGCGCGACGATTGCCGTCTGCCCCTGCGTGCGCCACCCCGCGCAGCCGTCCCCATACCATAATATCCCCACCGCTAATCACTTGGGCGCCAGGATTTACATCGCCGATCACAACAATGCTTTCCGTCTTGCGTAACACCTGCCCGGAGCGCAAATTGCCTCGGTGTACAAAATGATTCGGTCGATTGGGCAGAGCCTCCGGCGTGACATAGGGACTTGGCGTATAGGCATTGGGAGGCCCATCCGGCACAATCAGCGGCGGCTCAGGAGCATGCTGCGGCTCGTGCTGATCTTCGCTGCTGGTGGAAACTCCCACCTCCATCGCTGCCTGGAGCGTACGTTCCGCAGTCGAGCGCACAATCGTCAACTGCATCTCGTGGAACTCCAACAAATTGCGTACCTGGCGCAGTTGCTCTTCCACCAGAGGTCGCGGCCCCACGTCCAGCACCACACGCCCACCGCGGAAGAAACCTTCCGCCGCGTTCAGCCGATCCGCCAGCAAGTGGATCAACTCATCCCAATCACCCTCGCCCAACTCAAGCGATACCCCGCCCGGACGGCCCTTAATCTTCACAGCACTGCGCGGCGTGGTCATGCCATCCGTCAACACCGGCGCTTCATCCGCGGCAGGCACATCTTCTGCAGCAGCCGGTCCAGCCTCAGGAGCCGCTTTGTTGGCCCCGTCGCCAGAGAGCTCTACAGGAGGCGCATCGCCATGATGATGCACCCCATTGCTCCCATTTTGCTCCTCGCCATGACCCTTGCCCGACCCGTTACTCTCATCCTTCTGTACGCCATCCAGCGGTACAGAATCCAAAGGAACAGCCAGAGGACGCGCGGATCGCTGTGTCGAAAGCGTCTCACCCTGCGCGCCCGGCTCTTGTTCTGGATTGGATTGTGGGCCAAGCTCTTTGGTCGGTGACATCATATGAACCTAATCGCTGCCCGCTCCTTATAGCGTCAACAGCGCAAGGGCAGCCAAACTGCCGCCCACAAACAGCCATTAGCGAGGATGAATCTCGTTAAAATAGGCCTCTAAAATGGTCTTGGCAACGGGCGCAGCCACCGCCGAACCCTCGCCACCATCATAGACAAAGACCACAACGGCAATCTCCGGCGCTTCAAAGGGCGCATAGGCAACCATCCACGCATGGGTCGGCAGATAGTCAGGGCCATTTGGGTTATCCACGTAACGACAATCTAGCTCCTCTGGATTATCTTCCTTTGGAATGGCATCACAATACTCTGCGGTCCCCGTTTTGCCTGCGACCACAATGTCGGGATTCTCTAGCTTAACGGCATAGCCTGTGCCATTCGGCGCGTTGACGACAGACCACATGCCTTGCTGCACGACCTCAATCAGCCCGTCATCCAGCGGCAACTCACGCGTAAAGCGCGGCGTAAAGTCACGCTGCAACCCATCCGCGGCGTCTGTAATCTGATAGACGACCTGCGGCTGTACAACCTTGCCGCCATTCGCCACGGCTGCTGTACTCACCAAGACTTGCAGCGGCGTCGCCAGCACGAAGCCCTGCCCGATGGACATATTGTAGCTGTCGCCTGTTGTCCAGCTTTCCGCATACAACTGGCGCTTCCACTGATCATCGGGCACGACTGCCCCGACCTCACCCGGCAAGTCAATGCCTGTAGCCGGCCCATAGCCAAAGAGTTCAGTCCACTTTGCCAGGTTGCGCACACCCAACCCTTGAAACTGGGTAGGCGGATAGCCACCGCCGAGCATATAGAAGAAAATGTCATTCGACAGCGCCAATGCCTGCACGACATTGATCGGCCCGTGATAAATGCCATATTTGTGGTTCCAACTCACAAATGGCTGCGCCAACGACATATCATTGGGGTAGAAACGGTTGGGCAAATAAATCGGGCCTGCATCGGTGAGTAGTGTATCGGGTGTGATGACCTTCTCTTGCAGCGCAGCAGCGGATGTTACCATCTTAAAGGTAGAACCGGGGGGATAAAGACCGCCAATCGCGTAGTTAATCAGGGGGCGGCGCTCGTCTGCCTCCAGCTTCAAATACTCTGCGTTGATCTTTTCGGCAAAGACATTGTTGTCATACGAGGGCAAGCTGACCATGCCCTCCACTGCACCTGTCATGGGGTTCATTGCAATCGCCACGCCCCAGGGTGACTCGACCTCGGTCATCTTGGCTTGCAGCGCATCCATCATCACTCGTTGCAAACGGGCGTCGATGTTCAGAATCAGGTTTGAGCCGGGTACAGCTTCGGCAACCTCACCCACCGTCCGCATCTCACGCCCCAAAATATCAACTTCGACATTTTTATAGCCGGGGATGCCCCGCAACTCGCGCTGGTAGGAATATTCCAGCCCATTTAACCCAACGCGCTCATTGGGGTTGGTATAACCGCGCTCCTTATAATCCTGCGCGGCAAAAGCTGGAATCGGCCCCATAAAGCCTAAAATATGGCTGACGAGTTCGCCCTCAGTATACTCGCGAACGGGAACTTCGTTGACCCGAACGGCTGGAAGCCGCCAACGCGCTTCTTCAATTTCAAAGGCATGATCCTGTGTCACCAAGTCCACAATCGGCACCGGCTTGGATGCGCTGCCCTGGCGCTCCAATGTAATCGCCCGCCGCACCAATGCCACCAGCCCTTCCATCGGCAAGGGCTTAGAAATATCGGGCAACAACAGCGGTTGGACAAGCTCTTGCGGTGCGTTGCCATCCTCACGCCAGATCAACTGCGTGGAGCCTGCCACCGTAACATAGTCGAGTTGCACGCCCGCAGCGCCCACGGTGCGTGAAAAATCAGCGCGGCCCAACCGCAAGAAGAGGACCTCAGCGATCCGCAGCGCGACAGCCTCGTCGCTGTCGGCGCCAATCGTATGCAAAACTTCTTCAATCGCTAATGCCTCTTCGTCCAGCTCCGTCTCCGGGTCATCAAAAGGCAAGTCTTCCGGGACCAACGCCACTTCAAAGCTGGGACGATTGCGCGCAAGAATTGTACCTGTGCGGTCATAGATCACGCCGCGCTTGGGAGGCACTTCAATCAAATCAAAACGATTGTTGTCGGCATCTTGGCGATAACTGCTGCCTTCAATCACTTGGAGTTGATAGAGCCGCACCCCCACAAAGATAAAGACCAGAAAAATCGCTGCCCGAAAGAGGAAAATGGACAGGCGAGAGGTATCCCTACGTGTTGTTTCAAACATAGTGTATGGCAAATAACCCGAACGTCACCCGATTTCTCACAGGACACTCACAAATCTTGGCTTTCGGGAATCCGGTTGAGAAACGGGATCAACAGGACCATGAGCGTGGTGTTATAGACGATCGCAGGCAAAACGACTTTTTGCACCGTTGCAAGCACAGGCATTTGGTGCTGCGCTACGTCCAGATATTGTAACACACCTAAGATGCCCATGTAAGCGCCCGCATAGGCCAACGTCCCCACCACCATGCCAACCAGCGGCACAAAGACGTTAAAACGCGACAAGGTACGATGTCCAAAATTTGCCACCAACACCGCAGCCATCAAAGCCAGGCTGGAGCTTCCCATCGGGCCACCACTGAAAATATCCAGCCCTAGCCCCCCGAAAAAGGCCCATACCAGTCCCAGACGCCCCCCATAGACCAGCGTGCCAATCACCACCAGCAGCAGCACAAGATCCGGCTTCACATCATAGATTTTGATGCGCGCCGCCGCGGTTGCCTGAAAAAGACAGGCCGCGCCGATCAGCGGCAGCATCATGTAGTAGAGCGCGCCCCGGTTCACTGCCCACCCTCGCCGGACGATTGAGGCGTACCTTCCACTGCCTGGTTCACATCTGGGGCCACCCCCTCTACAGGCGATGCATCCAGCCCCGCGTCATCGACTGCACCCCCGTCCGGCGCAGCGCCATCCAGGGGCGCTTCCGCTTCCAAAGGATTCACCCCATCCTCGCTTGTGGGCGCAACCTCCGGCACCAGCAGTTCCGGCACATCCTCCAACGGGTCAAAGTTCGTCACCACCATCACCAGTTCCAGGCGGGGAAAGTCCACGGTAGGGCGCACAACCGCCTGTTGAAAGACATCAATATCGCGCTGGCGGATCTCCACGACCTGACCAATGGGAATGCCTTTGGGAAAACGTCCTCCCAGCCCAGAGGTCAGCACGACTTCGCCAATGGAAAAGGTTCTGCCCTGGGGAATGTAATCCATGATCAAGTCGCCACCCGGCGCGCCGCGTACTACGCCATTGAGGCGACTGCTTTGCAAAAGCGCATTGACCGCGCTGCTGGAATCGCCAATCAGGAGCACTTTGGAGGTCGTATCATTCACTTGGCTGATGCGCCCCACAAGCCCTTGATCTGTGACCACGGGAAAGCCCACCTCAATACCATGATTTGCGCCCAGGTCGAGCATGATATAGCCCAGAAAGTTGTTGCTCTCCTGGCCGATGACCTGGGCAACAATCTGAGCGCCACGCAGGTCTAGGCCGGGCCGCGTCTGTGCAAAGGCCAACATCTGGCGCATGAGTTCGTTTTCACGCTGCACTTCGCGCAGTTCAAAATTCTCGACAAGCAAGTTCGAGTTGACCTGCTCCAACTCGGCGTTCCGCTGGCGTAAATTGCGTAGCTCAAAGAGAAAATCGACCGCGTCGGCCATGCTCTCGGTCACGCCCGTCGCGCTCAGTTGTGCAGGGGAAGTCAATAGAGTAATGGCGCTCTGCACTGGTTCCAGACGGCCCGTAACCTGCAAAGCCATCAGTACCAGGGAGGCCAAACCGAGAATCACCAGGCGAATTCCAATATCGCCAAACGACCACGGCCTTCTTTCGGTATCACGCATAAGGTTTTTGTCTTGGAATTACGTTGTGGAAAGATACGCGCAGAGACGGTTGTAGTGACGATTGCAAAGGCAATCGCAGAATCAATTGCGGAAACAAGGGACAAAGCATCGCTAATGAATGGTGCTTTTGCGCTGCATACTGGTCAGGGTTTCCCGATAGAACTCAGGCTTCTCCAGGATCATCCCTGTTCCCATCACCACCGCGGTGAGCGGATTGTCGGCTACATAGACATGCATACGCGTCTCATCCTGAAGACGCTGCGCCAACCCGTGGAGCAGAGCGCCGCCACCCGCCAATACAATTCCATATTCCATCAAATCTGCCACCAATTCAGGCGGCGTCTCATCCAATGTCGCTTTCACCGCATCGACAATCACCTGCACAGAGCCGGACAACGCCTCGCGGATTTCAACCGAACTCACTTCCACAGCTTCGGGCAAGCCTGCGATCAAGTTGCGCCCGCGCAGGATCATCGTGCGCTCACGTTCCATCGGATAGGCCGAACCGATCTCGATCTTGGTGCGTTCGGCCATACGCAGGCCGATGAGCAAATTGTACTTCTGGCGCGCATAGTTGACGATGTCCTCATTCATCTCATCACCCGCCACGCGGATCGAACGGGAGACCACAATGCCCCCCAATGAGATCACCGCCACCTCGGTAGTGCCGCCGCCAATATCCACAATCATCGAGCCAACCGACTCGGTGACGGGCAGCCCCGCACCGATGGCCGCGGCCATTGGCTCCTCGACCAACCCCGCCTCGCGCGCCCCTGCGCTGATAGCGGCATCGCGCACTGCGCGCTTCTCCACCTCGGTCACGCCGGAGGGAATGCCGATGACCACGCGTGGACGCGCCGCGCCAAAAGCCCGGTTGCCATGCACCTTGCCGATAAAATGATGGATCATCTGCTCGGTCACATCAAAGTCGGAAATAACCCCATCTTGCAGCGGGCGAATCGCCACGATATGCGCGGGGGTGCGCCCTACCATCTCCTTAGCGTCGTTGCCAATTGCCTTCACTTGGTTGCGGCGGCGCGACGACTTGTCAATCGCCACCACGGACGGTTCGTTGATGACAATCCCTCGGTTTTTAACATGCACCAGCGTATTCGCTGTGCCCAAATCAATCCCAATATCCAGCGAAAAAAGCCCTAAAAGCCAATCGAGTGGGTTAATCACACGGTTTTCCGTCCTTGCGTGTCAGGTTGGCTCTCGCCCTTAAGCACAGCCTCACGCTGCTTCCATTTGGTCCAGCCTGCCCCGTGCACGCACCCGCTCTTGTGGCGAGCAAGACACGTCGCTGTGCGCCAAGCGAAGGCAGCAGATCATCCACGAGTATACCATATGCGACCAGCGCACAAAAAAGAAGTGCGGACTCGCCAAGCGTGGTATAATGTTAACTTATGCAACGAGCCATGCCGCCTATGATTTCTTCGGATATTTCGATAGACAACCCTACCGGCGCGTCACCGGATCAGCTCTTGCGCCAAGCCACGCCGCCCGCACGCGTGATCTTGGCAGCGTTGGTGGCAGCACAGGCGCGGCGCGAGTTGTTCATTGCCGGTCAGCCCGTCATCGTCGCCGTCAGCGGCGGGGCCGACAGCCTCTGCCTGCTCCACGCCCTACACCAGCTTGCCCCCTGCTGGCGCGTATCGCTGCATGTGGCCCATCTGGATCATGCCCTGCGCCCTGAGTCCGCTGCCGATGCCGCGTTCGTGGCAGATGTTGCCCAAAAACTGGCGCTTCCCTTCTATACAACACGACTAACACCCGGTATCTTAGATGACGATCCACAGGGGCTAGAAGCTGCGGCCCGTTCTGCCCGCTATGCCTTTTTGCGCCAAGTTGCCGACCAGATGGGCGCGCCCGTCACCCTCGCCACTGCTCATCATCAGGATGACCAGGCCGAGACTCTTTTACTCCATCTTGTGCAGGGCAGCGGGCTGCCAGGTCTGGCAGGCATGGCCTGGGTGGGCCAGTTGCCCGACGCAGCCCAGCCCCCCATCCGCCTGGTGCGCCCCTTGCTGGCAACCCGACGCGCCGCCATCCATGAGTATCTACGCAGCGAGGGGCTCGCTTGGCGCGAAGACCACACCAACCAGGACCCGGCCCATCTACGCAACCGCCTGCGCCATGAAGTGCTGCCAACCCTAGAGGCGATCAACCCAAACATCCACGCCACTCTCGCCCGCACCGCGCATCTCTTGGCGACAGAAGCTGACCACGCGGCCAGCCGTGACCGCGCCACGCTCGACGCCGTGACTGTGACCTACACACCCTCAACACGCCTGATACTCGATTTGTTCCACCTGGCTGAATACGATGAAGCAACCCGGCGAGGTACGCTGCGCCAGGCATTCATGGCGCTGGGAATTGACCTGCGCGCGGTGGGCTTGGATGGGATCGATAGATTGCTCAACCAAGCCGATCCGTTTTCGCCTACTTTTGCACCTGGCGGCCCTCATCCTTTGCTTGCGGAATGGCAGTGGACGATTCTAGGCTCCGGCGCGGCGGCTCGACTCGCCCTACACCGCGCCGGAGTCTTGCCCCAGCCTGTGGATCATCCTCATGTGGGCGCACCGCTGGCAACGCCGCTGCCCTTGCCACCAACGGGCGCGCTATCCCATACCGGCTGGCAACTGCAAAGCACGCTGCTCGCACCCGGCGATCTGCCGGCAGATTGGCGCAGCCGTTCGCAGCCCTGGCGTCTGCTCTGTGACGCCGAGCAAAGTGGCGAACTCTATCTGACCACGCCCCAAGCAGGCATGAAGATCGCCCCGTTGGGCATGGGTGGGCGTCATCGTGCCGTGGGCGACATCTTCACAGACCACAAGATCGCGCCCTATCTGCGTCCGGGCTGGCCTGTCGTCGTAGCAGGTGATGGTACAGTCATCTGGCTTTGCGGTCTGACAATGGCCGATACCGTACGCATCCACTCCAGCACGCGCCAAGTGGGCCAGCTCATTTGGCAGCGAAACCTAGATACGCAGGTCGTCCCATGAGTGTCCGCGTCAACGTCAAACCTCTCATGCATTGGCTCATCTACCGTGGCTATACCGTCCGCATCACCAAGCGCGCCCCCGGCGAAGTGGAGGGGATCATGACCACCCCGGATGGCTCTACCACATTTCGCTATGATGCCGCCGCCCAAGTGGTGCATCTGCCCGAAAAAGTCGTCGCCATCAACGAATACGGCTGGGAAATCGACCCGCCCTGACCAATACCGCTTCCCATGCCATCAACGGCGCGGGAAGGTTTCTGAGATCGGAACCTAATGCCTACTGCCACCTATCCGCGTGTCGTTCTAAAACCAGGGCGCGAAAAACCTGTCATTCAGCGCCACCCGTGGATCTTTAGCGGCGCAATCCTCAAACTGCCCCCCAATACAGCGGATGGCGCACCCGATGGCGCGATTGTCGATGTTATGGACAGCGCCGACCGCTGGCTCGCCAGAGGCTTGCTCAACCGCGCCAGCCAAATCCAAGTGCGTATCCTCACCTGGCAGCAGGAGGAAGAAATCAACGAGAGCTTCTGGCAGCAGCGCCTTACCGCTGCCGTTGTCCGCCGAGCGCCTCTGCTTGCCCAGGGTGACATCACCGCATGCCGCCTCATCAATGGCGAAAGCGACTATTTGCCCGGCCTGATCGTAGATCGTTTTGGCGACCATCTCATTGCCCAGATCGGCATCCTGGGCATGGACCAGCGCAAGCGCGAGTTGGCCGAATGGCTGCTCCAGATCACAGGCTGCCAGAGCATCAGCGAACGCAGCGATACCGCCGCGCGCCGCCTGGAAGGGCTGGAGGACGCACACGGTCTGCTGGCAGGCACTCCCCCGCCGGATCAGGTAGAGATTACAGAAAAGGGGCTGCGCTTTGTGGTGGAATTAGGGGGTGGTCAAAAGACAGGCTTCTACATGGATCAGCGCTCAAACCGCCACGCTGTGGCAGCTTATTGTGCGGGAGCCACCGTACTTAATGGCTTTAGCTATACAGGAGCCTTTGCGGTTCATGCCCTGGCTGCCGGAGCCACCCACGTTACCAATATCGACAGCAGCGTAGACGCGCTGCAAATGGGCGAGGTGAACCTCACGCGCAATGGCTTTGACCCCGACTGCGTGACAGAGAACATCGCCGGTGACATCTTTCAAGTGCTGCGCGATTGGCGTCATGATGCAGACAGCCCCCGCTTTGATGTGGTCATTCTGGACCCGCCCAAGTTTGCCCACAGCAAGCAGCAGATCGACCGCGCACTGCGCGGCTACAAAGACATCAATCTGCTAGCCATCCACCTGGTGAAGCCCGGTGGGATTCTGGCAACCTTTAGTTGCAGCGGTCTTGTCAGCGCCGACCTCTTCCAGAAGGTCATCTTTGGCGCGGCCATCGACGCCGGTCGCGACCTGCAAATTCTTGAGTGGCGTCGCCAGGATATCGATCACCCTGTTGCCATCACCTTCCCAGAGGGTGAGTATCTCAAAGGGCTGATCTGTCGTGTTCTTTAGGCACGCAACACACATTCACAACCGAACCATGAACAATACATTCCAAAATTTTATCGCCGCCTTGCAGCATGATCTCCAACAACCGCTGCCGGGGCGCGCCGCTCAATATCACATGGCTCCCCAACCGCGCCCAGGCGCAGAGTTGGATGAGATGCCGAACCCCAATGCTCGTCAAAGCAGCGTGCTTTTGCTCTTTTATCCCTATGAGGAAACCGTCTAT
Source organism: Caldilineaceae bacterium (assembly GCA_020846635.1). GTDB lineage: Bacteria > Chloroflexota > Anaerolineae > Caldilineales > Caldilineaceae > QEUY01. The sequence goes on along the minus strand of JADLDO010000020.1, from coordinate 243,534 downwards.
TTTCCGCTCATTCTGCGCCCCACCTATCCTGGCGTCCACAGTGGACAGGTTGCACTGCCCGGCGGCGGCTTTGAGCCAGGCGACGGCGATTTGCTTCATACGGCCTTGCGCGAGGCGCATGAGGAGGTCGGCGTCGATCCTGCCCAGGTTTCCATCCTGGGGCAGTTGAGTACGCTCTATATTCGGCCCAGCAATAACCTTGTCTTGCCCGTGGTTGGCTGGTCTGCCCAACGCCCCACCTTTCTGCCCGACCCGCGCGAAGTGGCGCTCCTGATCGAAGCCTCGCTGCTCGAATTCCTCGATCCCGCCAATCAAAGGACGGAGGTTTGGGAACTCCAAAACCGAACCGCCAATGTGCCCCTCTTTGGCGTCCAAAACCAAGTCATTTGGGGAGCAACGGCCATGATCCTCGGCGAACTGTTGGCGCTGCCGGCAATGCACCAGGTATCCGGCCCTGTCCAGGCATAGATCAAACATGGGAATGCAATTTGGCACGCGCTGCACAGCATGGTACGATCCCAAACCGTGATGCCGGAACATACATGCAGAAAGCCTGCCACCCACACCGCACCTTCCCACGCCCCTCGCGCCCTTCTGGAGAGCGGGCGCTGGCTGTTGGTGCTGTTGCCGCTGCTAGCGCTGATCGGCCCTGCTTCACAAGTGGCACAAGCCGCGCCTCTCGCCCAAAGCGCCAGTGATCCGCTGGTTGTCGCCTTCTACTACACTTGGTTTGACCAGAACACCTGGACTTATGACAAGTTAAGCGACCTGCCCGCCGAACCCTATGTGAGCAGCGACCGCGGCGTCATGGGGCGGCATATTGACCAGGCTAAGGACGCGGGCATTGATGCCTTTATCGTCGCCTGGTATGGCCCTGGTGGCGGCAATCAGACCGATCCCAATCTCGCTGCCATGCTTGAAGAAGCCAACGCGCGCGGCTTCAAGATCGGCGTCCTCTTCGAGACGACATCCCCCTTCTTTGGTGGCGTGGGCGATGTAACCGGCGCGCTGCAACATCTCCAGTCTACCCATGTCAACCATCCCGCCTTTCTGCGCGTCGATGGTCGTCCTGTGGTCTTCTTCTGGCGACCCACACTATACAGCGTCGATACCTGGCGCGGCATCCGTTCGCAGGTCGATCCAAATTTCTCCAACGTCTGGATCAGCGAAGGGGTTGACACCAGCTATCTTGCCGTCTTTGACGGTCATCACCTCTATTCCAACACCTGGAACCCGCCCGCCGACCTCAACACCACCAATCAGAAGTTTGCCGGACGTGTGGCACAGGCGCGTGAGAGCTATGGCGCAACCAAGTATTGGGTTGCCACGGTCATGCCGGGCTATAACGATGTCAAGATTCGCGGGGGTGGCGGGTTTGCACGCGATCGCGAAGGGGGCAACTATTTTGCCCAAAGCTGGCAGGCTGCCATTGCCAGCAACCCCAGTTGGATCGTCATCAACAGCTTTAACGAATGGCCCGAAGGCTCCTATATCGAGCCCAGCGCCGCCTTTGGTGACATGTTCCTGGGCTTATCTGCGACCTATAGCGCGCAGTTCAAATCAGGTGGCGGTGCAGCCATCGCCTTTGCGCTACCCGCGCCCATTCCAACGCCGATCCCCCCCACACCCACGCCGCCGCCGACCGAACCGACAGCCTATGTCAATACGGCATTGCTCAACTTGCGCGCTGCGCCCAACACCGGTGCGGAGATTGTGGGGCAGGTAGCAACAGGTACGGCCTTGCCGATCAGCGGGCAAGACCCCAACCTGCCCGATTGGTGGCAGGTTGGATATAACGGCAGCACAGCCTGGGTCTATGGCCCATTGGTGACAACGGGCGGGCCGATGGAACAGATCGCAACGCTTACGGTTGCCGCCATCGAGAATACAGGTGCAAATACCGCCGAAAATGCGGTGAGTGAGCCGGCAAACGCCACTCTACAGCTTGCCTCTACAGAGGATGTCTCCGGCACGAGCGTATCGAATAGCACACCTAATAATGATGAGAGCAGCGCGGGCGCGGCACCAGAGGGATTACAGCCCGCAACCGCTGCCGCGCTGGTTGCCACATCTGTTATCGAAGTCGCGCCCAACGGCCCTCAACTTGATCCCAATTATGAGCCTGTCCACCCCTATCTTGCGCGCTAAAACCAGCCAGGAGAGAGCTATGTCGAATCATCATTCCGCCACCCTCCGCAACCTGCCGCTGGAAGATGCCATTGAACGTGTCTTAATTGATGCTGCGACGATTCAGGCGCGCATCCGCGAGCTTGGGGCCGAAATTGCCGATGCCTATCGCGGTCAAGACCTGCTGCTGATTTCGGTGCTCAAGGGCAGCATCATCTTCATGGCCGATCTGATTCGTGCCATCAACCTCCCCCACGAGATCGACTTCATGGCAACCAGCAGCTATGGCGCAGGGACTCGCACCAGCGGCGTCGTCCGCATCCTCAAGGACCTCAACAAGTCCATCGAGGGGCGCAATGTGCTGATTGTCGAAGACATCATCGACAGTGGCAACACGCTCAACTATCTGGTGCGTATTTTGCAGGAGCGTCAACCTGCGAGTTTACGTATCGTCACCTTGCTTGATAAGCCGGATCGCCGTGAAGTCGTGACCCAGGTGGATTGGGTGGGCTTTTCCATTCCGAACGACTTCGTAGTCGGCTATGGCCTTGATTACAATGAAATCTATCGCAATCTCCCCTATATCGGTGTCCTCAAACCCGAAATTTACAGCGTGGCTCCTGCAGAAGCGCGTCCAGAGCCAACCACAGGCAAAGAAGCCTAACTCTATGTACCGTCTACCCCGATCCATTTGGGGGATGATGCTATGGGCACTCTTGTTGGCAGGCGGGCTAGGTCTCGTTTCCTATCACGCAGCCCTCGCCCAAAGCGAGACTGAAGCACGCTCCTACACAGTGGTCGCTGGCGACACGCTCTTTGAGATCGCCCAACAATTTGGTGTAACGTTGGACGAGCTAGTCGCCTTCAATGGCATCACCGATCCTAATCTGCTCGAAGTCGGCCAAACGCTCCTGATCCCGCCTCCTGCTACAAGCGAAGGTGCGACGGATGGCTCCACCATTGGCCTCCCTGCGGCAGACGTCGCCGTTGTGCGTGCGCGTCCTGGCGATACGCTGAATGCTTTAGCCGCGCGCTATGGTCTGGGCGTCGAGCAATTGAGCGCGCTCAATGCCATTGACCCTGCGGCGCGTCTCTTTCCGGGCCAGCCGCTCTGGATACCGCGCGAGGCAGCGGGCAGCGAACCGCTGCGCTTTGGCGCGGTGCGCATGGTCACAGTCCCGTCCCAACTCACCCAGGGGCGAACCGGCAGCGTGCTGGTCGAGACCATAGCCCCGCGCGAAATCAGCGGCAACTGGAATGGGCTGCCCATCACCTTTTTGCCTCTCGCCGATGCGCCCAACCGTTACTTCGCCTATTTGCCTGTACCCGCACTGATTGCGCCAAGCTCTTACTGGCTGACCGTCTCCTACACCGCCAGCAACGGCCTGCCCTTGAGCCACTCGTGGCCGGTGGCCGTGGCAGAAGGCCCCTATGCCAGCGTCGAAATCAATCTTCCCGATGACCGCGGTGGCTTGCTTTCCCCTGACATTGTTCAACCCGAATTGGAGAAGGTTACGGCAGTTTGGTCGCAGCGCACCCCTACGCTCTATTGGACTGACGTCTTCTCGCGCCCTATCTCCACCGAATATCCAACCTCCGACCCCTATGGCACGCGGCGCTCCTACAACGGCGGCCCCTATGCCAGCTACCATGAGGGGCAGGATTTCGGCGTGCCTGCGGGAGTCCCGGTGATGGCCCCCGGCGATGGCGTCGTGGCGTTGGCTGAAGCGCTCAATGTGCGCGGCAACGCCGTCATCCTTGACCACGGCGGCGGCGTCTTTAGCGGCTATTGGCATCTAAGCGAGATTAAGGTCACGCCGGGACAAACCATCTCTACAGGCGACATCCTCGGCATATCGGGCAACACGGGCCTCAGCACCGGCGCACACCTGCACTGGGAGCTGCGCATCTATGGCATTAGCGTTGACCCCATGCAATTTATCGAGCGCCCTTTGAACGCCCCCTAGCGATCTACATCAATAAAAAGCGCCAACCCCCAGATGGGAATTGGCGCTTGATCTACCCTCATATAGCTTGGGAAGTGCAACCTGGAAAGAGACTTACTCTTCGTCCTCGTCTTCCTTGCCACGGCCCACAACTTCCGGCTCTTCCATGCCCTCGGCCTCGGCAACTTCCTCTTCTTCTTCCTGGACACGCGGGGCCAGCATAACGAAGAGGATCTCCGCCGGTTCATCCAGATATTCCACACCAGGGATGGCAGGCAGATCGGCAGCGGTGATCGGGCGTTCCAATTCCAGCGCGGTGACATCCACCTCAATGCTGGCCGGAATATCAGCTGGGAGTGCCTCGACCTCGACCGCATCCTTCTCTTGCAGGATCGTGAAGCCTGTCAAGAAGGCCGTAGGCTTGCCAACTGAAACGACTTGCACAGTGGTACGCTGCTTCTCGGTCATGCTCACGGCATACAGATCAACATGGACGAAAGCATGGCTGACAGGATGACGCTGAATTTCACGCACCAAGACGTTGTGCGAGCCACCCCCCTGCACATCGACCTGCACCAATTGCGAAAAGCCACCGTGGCGCAGCGTGGTTTCCAAATTGCGAGCACTCACTTGCAGATTCACTGCCGGTTGGTTGTTGCCATAGACGACAACCGGGACCAGCCCCTGCGTTCGCAACTGCCGAACCTTGCGCCCCGTCAGGCTGCGCGGCTGGGCATCCAATTTTAATACAGACATGGACCTAACTCCTCTGAACAAATCAATTCCAGGATAACAGGATTTTGTTTACACATTTCTACGCATTATTTTTTCGCCGCAGCGTTCGTGCGCTGTGACGCAGCCTTTGACGCGGGTACACGGCGAGAGAGCAGTTGCCCCAAACCGATCAGCGCCGCACCCAGCCCAAAGCCGGCAGCCAGTGCCGACCAAAGGGTAAAGACTGCCTGCACATTGCCTTGCACCTTACCGGACGCGAGCAACACGGTACGCACCTCAGCAGCCTCTACCTTCGCGGCGACAATCAGCGGCGTAGCCGACTCGGACAGATGCACCTCGCGGCCAAAGGTCAAGCCAATCGCACTATCGTGTGTCTCAACCGACCCTGCCGTCACCAGCCCGGCAGCCGAATTTTCCAAGTGGGCGGCGTGGCTCTTGATACTGCCTGCCGACGACGCTTGCATCTTTACTTGACCCGCATCGACGCGGCGCGTGGCGCTGCCGGTGAGGGAGACTGTCTGCCCGTGGAGGCTATCGCTTGCAGCCGCAGCCACATCTTCCAGCGGGTTATGTTGTGGTTCACGCTCAGATTCAGCCATGATTTTCCTTCCCTCTCGGCCCCTACGCGACACCGAAAAAAGGCGCAACGGTTATTATAGCTGTGCAGGCGCAGCCGGTCAATTTTGAGGCAGCTTGCGGGGGCTCCGCTTTGCCATTCTTGCTATTCTGTGATTGCCCCGCCCTACCTGCCTTATGATACCATGCCCCTATGACCGCGCGCACGCCCCGCCCACTGCCTACACCTCATCCACCGCCGACGCCTCGCCAAAGTGCATGGCTGCCACGAATCTGGCTGGCGCTTGCTGCCCTGCTGCTGCTCATTGGAGCCGTGGGCCTGCGCTGGGCATCGCCGCCCGCCCCGCCTCACGTACCCGCCACACCGACAACTGTAGAGGTCCTTGCTCCCGGCGCGGTCGCCACAATGGACAGCCCGCCCTTTACCTATAGCCCCGGCTGGACAGTTACAACGGATGGGGCCGACCCTGGCGAACCGGCTGACCCCTGGGCGCAGCCATCGGGCGTCCTGACCTTTGACTACGTAGGCACAGATCTGTTGCTGCAACTCGCCCAGGGTGACTATTGGGGCTATCTCTATATCACGGTGGATGGCACGCCCGCCAATCGCCTGGTGCTGATCCCCGGCAATCGCAACCAGCAGGGAGAGCGTGCAGGCTATCGCACCTTCTACGCCCCCGAATTGCAGCATGACGATGGCCCATCACCCCAATGGGTCTTGGTTCACCGTGACCGCACGCCCGACAGGGGGACCAACCGGAGCCATACGGTACGTGTCGAAGTCTGGCGCAGTTGGGGACAAACGCCCTTGCGTGCTGTGGCTGTCGATGCACAAAGCCCGCCGGGATTGCCCCGTTGGCCCTTTGTAGCCCTGATCGTGCTGGGCATTGGCCTGCTTCTGCTCGCCGTACGCGCCAACCCCATGCGCGTGAACGGAGCCATCCCCGGCGCAATCCAACTTGGCAATCTGCTCACCGGGCTGACCACACCCCTCAGCCATCCGCGTACCCGCATGATCCTGGCATTGGTGGGCGCATTGCTAGTCGCCGCCGCGATTGTGCTGCGCCTCTGGTGGCTGGGGCCAACGGGGTTGGCACTGCTTGGCTATGCGTCTCTGCGCCAGCCAACGCTATGGGCCGCGGCGTTACTCTTTGCCCTTCCCTTTTATTACAGCCAAACCCTGCCCATCTTACCCGGCCGCGCCACCAACCTGATTGATGTGGGTGTGCTGGGGGGTCTGGTGATTGCTCTCTGTGCATGGTTCATAGCTAGACCTGACGTTGCTCGGCGCGGATGGGGTTCTGCTCTCCCCTTGATCATCACCCTGGCAGGGTGGACACTGATTGCCGCCAGTGCCGCATTCTATGGCGATGTTGCCCTGCGGGAATGGCGCACAGTCTTTCTGGCCGCGGCGCTCTTTGCCCTGCTTCTCAACGCCTGCCGCGCCGACCCCGCCGCACCCTGGCTGCTGCTCCTGGCATGGATCGTAGGTGGGGTGGTGATTGCCCTCATCGGACTCGGCCAATTTGCCACCGATGCCATGCTTATCGAAGCCGAAGGGGTTCACCGCGTGCGCAGCCTCTACGGTTCGCCCAATAACCTCGCCCTCTATCTTGAACGCACGCTCATGCCGACGCTGGCGCTGCTCCTGCTTTTGCCCAACGGCAACCGCCGCTGGCTGGCATTGGGGGCCGCGGCGGTTCAAGGGGGCGTGCTGCTCTTGACCTTTAGCAAAGGGGCGCTGATTCTGGGGCTGCCCGCCGGACTCGCCACGCTCTGGCTCGGTGGGCTTATCGTGCTGCGTCGTCAAGAGGCCTCCACACGACCGCTTTGGTGGCTGGCAGCAGTGGCAGGGATGGCGCTGCTGGCACTCGTACCCTTCCTGGGTACGGAACGCTTCCAACGGCTGCTGGACTTTGACAGCGGCACCGGCTTTACCCGGCTCCAACTCTGGCGCAGTTCGCTCCAGATGATGCTCGACCATCCCTGGTTGGGTGTTGGCCCGGACAACTTTCTCTATGCCTACCGCACCCAATACATCCTTCCTGCGGCATGGCAAGAGCCGAACCTCAATCACCCTCATAGTTGGCTTCTGGATTGGTGGACACGTTTGGGGCTGGTGGGGATGGTCTTGGGGCTGCGCTGGTGGATGACGGGTCTGCGCGCCAACTGGCAGCAATTACGGCTCACGCCCCCGGCGCGACACCTCGACGCCGCCCTCTGGCTCGGCAGCCTGGCAGCGATGGTCGCCGCCCTCAGCCACGGCCTCATCGACCTCAGCTACGCCGTCCCCGACCTGATGCTCGTCTGGGTGCTGCTGACGATGCTGCCTGGAGTGGCCGCGCCAACCGCTACTTCTGTTGATACAATGTAAGGTTTGGAATGCGGCGAAAGTGACTAACGTTCTGGGTGACCAGTGTGAGGTCGTGGTCAAGCGCAATAGCGGCAATCAGAATATCAGCGTCACCGATGAGTTGTCCTTGAGCGCGCAGCCCCCCTCGGATATGAGCAAAACGCTCCATACTACTTTCCATAAGGGGAAGAATAGGGGTCGCTTGCAAGAAGGCACGAAAAATCTGCTCCTGGCGTTTGGGTTCTCTTCCGTAGTAAATCCCTTCCAGAATTTCCCCATAGGTAATCAGACTAATGGCAATTCCTTCGCGAACCAGTTGATCCAGCAACTGGCCCGCTGTCGCTTTTCCCTTAAGATAGTCAATCAACCAATCCGTGTCAATCAAATATCTCATAAGTTAACAGGAGGGCGAGATAACTTGCGGCTTTCATAGATAGCTTTTTTGAGACTGTCGGTGTCGACATCGGCCCAGCCGCCGAATGCCGAACGAAATGCAAGGTAATCATCTTCGGTCAGGATTCTCTCGCTCGTCGGGGTGGGTAGCGGTTGGACTACAATCCTCTCCCCTTCATCGTTCTCTACAACAACCGTCTCGTGATCATCGATCACTTGTTTGAAGAAGAGCGCGAGATTGCTTGCAAATTCGTCGAACGTAATGCGCTTTAATTCTTTAGTCATATGGTCACCTCCACAGCGGATTCCAGGGCTGTCATATCACCAACGGAAATGCACTGGCATCACAGTAGAAGACGTTCGAGCCATCAAGGGTATTATGAGCAGATTAGAATACGGCAAAAGAATCACGACCTTACGGCCAAATCTTCGCCACTCCCTCGGCCAGAATTACCGCATTCATCTCGCCCATCCACATGTGGCGGATGATTCCTTCGGCGTCGACAAAATAGGTCGTGGGCAGCCCGCCCACATGGTAACGATCTCCCACCGCCATATCATTATCCAGCGGCACGGTGAACGTTACCCCCAACTCGTCGAGATACTGCGCCACCACTGCTTGCGACTCACCTTGATCCACACCTATAAAGGCCACTTCGCCAGCAAAACGCTGCGATGCGGCCTCCAGCGCGGGCATTTCATTCCGGCATGGCCCGCACCAAGTGGCCCAAAAATTAAGCACTACCGGCTGGCCGCGCAACGCTGACAACTGCACCGTCTCGCCTGCTACCGTCGTCAGCGTAAAATCCGGGGCGGGTCTGCCTACCGCCGGTTCAGGCGTCAACTCGCCTTGATTGGCGGTAATAGGCAAGCGACTTGACCACAACCAAAGCGGCCCCGCAATCAAAAGGGTGACAAAAAAAAGATACCAACGATTCATGGCGCGAATGATCTACTCCCAACTGGAGTGGAAAGTCCCCGCCTTGTCCACACGCTCATAGGTATGTGCGCCAAAGTAATCGCGCTGCGCCTGGATCAAATTAGCGGGCAAGCGTTCACTACGATAGGAATCGTAATAGGCTAGGCTCTCGCTAAAGGCCGGTGCGGGAATTCCCATGCCCACCGCAGTCTGCACCACATGCCGCCATGCGGGCAAACGCTCCACCACGGCTTGGCCCAACTGCTCATCCAGCAGCAAATTGGGCAGGTCGGGCTGGCGCGCAAATGCCTCGGTGATGTGGTTAAGGAAACGAGCGCGAATAATGCACCCCGCACGCCAGATGGCAGCGACATCGCCCAAATTCAATTCATAGCCATACTCCTGGCTCGCCATGCCCAACATCGCCATCCCCTGGGCATAGGCGCTGATCTTGCTGGCATAAAGCGCCTGCCGCACCGCATCGATCAACGCCGCCTTGTCACCAGTATACTTCTCCTGGGCATGGGCGGGCAGCACCTTCGACGCGGCGACGCGCTCATCCTTGAGGCTGGAAATAATACGCCCCACCACTGCGCTGTTGATCGTGGGAATCGGCGCGCCCAGATCAAGCGCATCCTGGCTTGTCCACTTCCCCGTTCCCTTTTGCGCCGCCTTATCCAAAACCATGTCAACCAGCGGTCGTCCGGTTTCTTCATCAATGCGACGGAAAATTTGGGCGGTAATCTCAATCAGAAAGCTGTCGAGTTCACCCCGGTTCCACTCGCTGAAAATATCCGCCAGTTCCGCCGCCTCAAGCCCCAACGCGCCCTGCAAAATGTCATAGGCCTCGGCGATCAACTGCATGTCACCATATTCGATGCCATTGTGTACCATCTTCACATAATGGCCCGCGCCACGCGGCCCCAAATAAACCACACAGGGCTTGCCATCTTCGGGCGCTTTGGCCGAGATGTCCTCCAACATCTTTTGCACACTGAACCAGGTTTCGCGCGGCCCGCCGGGCATAATGCTCGGCCCCCACAGCGCACCTTCCTCACCACCGCTTACGCCGACGCCCATAAAGTGAATCCCTTTGGCAGTGAGTTCGACGCTGCGCCGCTCCGTGTCTCGATAATAGCTATTGCCACCATCCATGATCAGATCACCCGGCTCCAACAGCGGCAACAGCCCGTCGATCACCAAATCGACCGGCTTCCCGGCCTTGACCATGATCAAGACTTTGCGTGGACGCTCCAGGCTGGCGACAAACTCCTCAAGCGTCTTACTGCCGACGAGTTTCTTGCCCGGATGATCTGCCACGAACTCTTCCATAGTCGCGGTGGTGCGATTATAGACAGCGACGGTATAGCCGTTGCGCTCCAGGTTTAGCACTAAATTTTGGCCCATCACCGCCAGGCCGATCAGGCCAATGTTTGCTTGGGTCATGCTCACATCCTCTGCTGCTCTTTGAATGGTTGATCGTTCACTGCACCGCGCATACAATTATATCAGTCTATTCATAATGATCTCACCACGATCACCTCACCATGATCATCTTGAGATTCTCTAATAAGATTATTATGACACACACAAAACGGAAGCAGGAATTATTCCTACGTTCCAAATCTTCCGCGACAAATCTTATCCATTCATGTTATACAGACGCCGCCCAGGGCTAAAGCCGCAGGGCTACAGGGCAACGCCCCCTGAACGGGGCTTCAGAAGTGGCTCGCCAAGCCCCGTTCAGGGGGCGTTGTTTGGTAGCCGGATGGCTTTAGCCTCCGGCGGCTGTCTGCGGTACATGAGTTATCCATTCAGGAGACGCGTACATGACAAAACTGCGAGGTAACAACAATGCCTTCGGCGCTCCGGGTATTGAACCCCGCTGGACGCAAGGGAACAAGGACGGCATGGGTACGGCCTACTCTGCCGATAGTCGCGTCTGGTTCACGCTCTGGAATGGCGTGATCACCGAAGTCTATTACCCGACCATCGATCGCCCGCAGTTACGCGATCTGCAATATCTCGTCAGCGACGGCAAGAGTTTCTTCCATGAGGAGAAGCGCCATCTTCCTTCGCAGATCAGGCGTCTCGCCGATGAAGAGGGCTATTCTGCCGATCACCATGCACTGGGCTTCCGCGTGACCAACAGAGATCCGCAAGCGCGCTATGCCGTCATCAAAGAGATTATCGCGCATCCCCATTTGCCCTGTATCCTACAGCAGACTTGGCTAGAGGGTGATGAGCAGTTCCTTTCGCGGTTGCATCTCTATGCCCTCTGCGCGCCCCACCTGGGGGTGGGTGGCTGGGGCAACAATGCTTATGTGGCGCACGAGGTAGGGCGTGACATTCTTGTCGCCGAGAAAAATGGGACCTGGCTGGCGCTGGCGGCTACCGTCCCTTTCAAGCGCCTTTCCTGCGGCTACGTGGGCAAAAGCGACGGCTGGACAGACCTGGCAGACAACTTCCAAATGGACTGGGAGTTCGACCGCGCCCTCAATGGCAACGTCGCCCTCATGGGGGAATTGGCGTTGGAGCCTCGCCAGCCCTTTACTCTGGGATTAGCCTTTGGCAATGGTCTGCACAGCGCTGTCAGCACCCTCTTTCAAGCATTGGGGATTCCCTTTGCCAAGCATCGCGCGCGCTATATTGAACAGTGGGAGCGTCCTGGACAGAGCATCTTCCCTTTGGCAGAGGTGGCAGGCGATGGCGGCAACCTCTATCACGCCAGCTACAGCCTGCTCCTGGCGCATGAGGATAAGGCATACCCAGGAGCCTTCATTGCCTCCCTCTCCATCCCCTGGGGTGAGGCAAAGAGCGACGAAGACATGGGGGGCTATCACTTGGTCTGGACGCGCGATATGGTCAACACAGCCACCGGGCTGCTGGCCGCGGGCAATCGTGAGACGCCCTTGCGTGCGCTGATCTTTCTGGCGATCAGCCAGCAGGAAGATGGGGGCTTTCCCCAGAATTTCTGGCTCAATGGCGATCCCTACTGGCGGGGTATTCAACTTGACGAGGTGGCTTTCCCCATCATACTGGCCTGGAAGCTGCACCAACTGGATGCGTTGCAGGAGTTCGATCCCTATCCAATGGTATTGAGCGCGGCGGGCTATTTGATCCGCCACGGGCCGGCCACCCAGCAGGAGCGGTGGGAGGAGGCAAGCGGCTATTCTCCCTCTACCCTGGCATCCAACATTGCGGCCTTGATCTGCGCCGCCTGCTTTGCCCAGGAGCATGGCGACGACACGCTCGCGCACTATCTAAAGGATTACGCCGATTTCCTGGAAAGCCATATCGAAGCCTGGACAGTAACCACCGAGGGCACGCTCCTCCCTAACATCCCGCGCCACTTTATCCGCATTGATCCGGTGGACATTAACAACCCCCAACCGGACGAGGATCCCAACCAGGGAGTGCTCACCATTGCCAATCAACCACCGGACAACCAACGACAATTTCCTGCCAAAGAGATCGTGGACGCCGGTTTCCTGGCCCTTGTCCGCTATGGGATCCGCGCGCCCGACGACCCGCTGATCGTGGACTCGCTGCGCGTCGTTGATTTCGCGCTCAAGGTAGAAACTCCCTATGGCCCCTGCTGGCATCGCTACAACCACGACGGCTATGGGCAGCATGCGGATGGAGGGCCCTATCAAGGATGGGGCAAAGGACGGGCCTGGCCCCTGCTCACCGGGGAGCGCGGGCACTATGAACTGTCCGTTGGGCGCGACATCACCCCATTCATCCAGGCCCTGGAAGGATTCGCCTCTGCCACGGGTCTGTTGCCCGAACAGGTGTGGGATGAGCCAGACCAGCGCGAAGCCCATATGTACCTGGGTCGCCCCACCGGAGCAGTCATGCCCTTGATGTGGGCACACGCCGAGTACATCAAGCTGCTGCGCTCGGCCCACGATGGTCAAGTCTTTGACCTCGTTCCGCAGGTTGCCGACCGCTACCTCGGTGACAGGAGCCAATGCCGGCGCATAGAAGTCTGGAAGACCAACCGCCAAGTACGCAGCGTACGCAAAGAATTCATCCTGCGCGTCCAGGCAGGGGCCCCCTTTCGGCTCCACTGGTCGATTGATGACTGGCAGCGCGTAGAAGATACGCCTTCCACCGCTACCTCTCTGGGCTTTGAATTTGTGGATATTTCGGTCTCTGCATCCCAGCAAGCGTCCATTCGCTTCACCTTCTTCTGGAGCGAGCGCGAGGAATGGGAGGGGCGCGACTATGAAGTCGCCATCGTCTAGCCGATAGAAAAATTCAAACGGGATGGGTTTACCTGCCGCCCTTGCGCGGCGGCAGATTGAAATCGTGTCCCCAGCGCGAGATCACTTCGCGGCTTGCCGTACGAATCCGCAGGCTGTTCATGCGCGCGGTCACGCTGCTCTCCCAGTCATCGGGCAGTGCCGCTTTGGGCAGCGTGCCATCGTCAAAGAGATGACCATCCAGGCAGCGCGAAAACAAGACCGGCGCGCCCCAACCCAGGTCCTCGCTTTTTTCCACCATCGCTTGCCGCGCCTGCACAACCGCCGAATCCACCCGCTGGAGATGCGCCAAGCCAGTGTATAAAGTTTGGCAAAAGGCCAACCAGGCCGGTTGGGTCACGCGCAGTTGTGGCGCAATCACCGCGGCCAGCCCCCGGCGCACCAAACTGCGCGCCACATCCAACAGGGCTGAATACTCGGTGCCGACCCCCGTGCGCGTTGGTCCGGTCAAACACATAAAGCGCAGCGTGAAATGGTCACGCATCAACGCGCCCAAATGCTGCCCGCCCACCAGACGGCTGCGCCCTGTCTCATCCTCAAAGACCAATTGCCCTTCGCCGGTCGCCTTATCAGTGACGCCATGACCGATGAAATGGATGATGTGATACTCGTTCTGGCGCAATTTGCGCTGCAAGTCGAGCAGCGTTGGCTTTTGCAGCCGCTCTACCACCAACTTCTTGGAGGATCCCAAAAAGTCCACACTATCGAGCAGGCTTAACCACTCTCGATCCACATCGACGCGTGGGTAGCTGCTCGGCCCGGAGATCACCACCAGCGCGCGCAGCGGCTGCTTCACCTTAGCAGGCAAGACACGATGCTGCAATTCCGTATAGCGCGCCAGGGGCGACATCGAGGTCAATGCCAAAAACTCGCTGCGTTCGGGATTGTACATATATTCCCACGGCAGTTGCTCTAATTCAGGGGTTCCGCTCAGGTCCACATGCAAATGCAGGGGCGCTTTCACATAATCGGTTTGGTCAAAGCTGGCGCGGAGGCAGCCCAGCACTTCCCCCGCAAACGCCGCTTCAAACAGACGCCGTCCGGCATCCTGCACCATCGAGCGCTGTGTCGCCACGGATTTGCCCATACTCTGCACATCGCGCAGCACCTCCCACAGCTTCTGGAGATCACGCGGGGCAAACGGTGTGACAAAACGGTTCTCACCTTGCCCCGCGGGCGACTGGCGCACCTGGCATTGATTGCCCTCTTCGGTGCGCTCTAAATGCAGGTCAAGGTGATAGAAGGCGTTAGGGTCTTGCCACTTGTTCTGTGAATTACCGGCTGAACTGCTTGGCGGGTTCAATGGATTGGAGTATTGTTCATTGGAATTACGTTCGTTGGGCATGATAGGCTATTGTACCTGTCCCCCATCGCGCCGTCAAAACCCCACGCTTGCGCCTGCCCGCCACCACTCTGCTATAATGCAGCGCAAACGCTCCATCAAGCAAAGGAATGTATCATGCACATATTGATTACTGGCGGCGCAGGTTTTATCGGGACCCATCTGACGCGACGCCTGCTTGCCCGCGGTGACACAGTTTCAATTCTCGACAACCTCAGCACCGGCAACCTCGACAACATCCGCGAATTTACCGGCCATCCACTCTACTCCTTTGCCATCGACACCCTCGACAATCCATTGGTGCTGGATCGCTTGGCAAGCCAGGCCGATGCCATTTTCCACTTGGCCGCGGCGGTAGGGGTGCAGTTGGTGGTCGAGCGACCCACGGAAACCATCGAAACGAATGTCTTGGGAACCCATGCCGTGCTCAGAGCAGCGCGCCGCTACCGCTGCCGCACGATCATCGCCAGCACCAGCGAAGTCTATGGCAAGGGGATCAAAATCCCCTTCAGCGAGGAAGATGATCTGCTGCTTGGCTCCTCTGCGCGCAGCCGTTGGTCCTATGCAGCCTCCAAATTGCTCGACGAGTTCTTAGGCTTGGCAGCCTATCGCGAATTCGGCCTGCCTGTCACCATCGTTCGCTTCTTCAACACGGTCGGCCCTGGGCAGACCGGGCGCTATGGCATGGTAGTCCCCCGTTTTGTGCGTCAAGCAATCCACGGCGAGCCGATCACCGTCTATGGGGATGGCGAACAAAGCCGCTGTTTCTGCCACGTCCAAGACACCGTGCGCGCCCTGGAGTTCCTGCTCGACCGTCCCGACAGTACGGTGGGTGAAATCTACAACATTGGGACCAACCATGAAGTCACGATCAACGAGCTTGCCCATGAGGTCATTGCGCGCAGCGCGAGCAGTTCATCTCTGCGCCATGTCCCCTATAGCGAAGCCTACGCACCTGGCTTTGAGGATATGCGCCGTCGCGTGCCGGACATCACCAAGATTCGCCAGGCTGTGGGTTGGCAGCCAAGCCGCACCCTGAACGAGATTTTGGATGATGTAATCACCTATGAACGCCAGCGGCTCGACTCCGTTGCCGTCGCCTAAGCACGCATGAAATTGTTGCCACGACACGATCGCGACGTCTTCCACCAACGTTGCAAAAAGCAGACAATCGTCCTACTGTTCTTTCTTTTGACGGCTGCGCTCTCTTACACGCGGCATGCTCAGGCGCAAGACAAGTTGGACGAAGGCGGGCCGGTGCTGCTGACCGGCAAAGTGACCTACACCAATCCCTTCTTCACCGTGGGCGTCGCCGCGCCGCTCATCATCCTCGAAGATCAAGCGGGCTTCATCGACCGCGATCCCAGCTTTGTCATTGCGCCGTCGTCACAGACACTAGGGCAAATCACCTCGGATTTCCTCAAATCGCCCTTCACCTACTCCCTAGCGCTCCCCATCGAGCCACAGGGAGCGCGGCGCGATGTCGACCAGGACGGCACAGAAGACCCGGGTGTCATGGTCTTTGCCGTCGCCTATTGGACGAACAAATTTGGGGATCCCTTCCTAGAAAAGCGCGATCTCTTTGGTGGGGGCTGGTCAACGGCCTATGCCTCCACGCGTGTAACCGAGGAAGTCAGCCGCCGCGATGAAGTTACCGGCGGCAAGCTGCTCGTCTATGCACCCGCCGCGTATCAGGGCTTCCCCAACGATTTCGGCCCCGATGGCCTCCTCTTCACCGCCGACGACCCGATCAGCACGCTCGCCCCCGGCTACACGGTAGTCAATCTCGACACGCGGCCCTTTACCTTCGACCGCAGCCGCCATCCAACGGTTGATCTCATCGAGCCGGACTTTGCGGCACTGGATGACTTTTCGCGGCTGAGTTATACCGCAGCCTTTGATGCCATGCTCGAAAAGCTGCGCCATGCCTACGCCTTCACCACCTATAAGGGGATTGATTGGGATGCCCTCGCCGCGGAATTTCGCCCCTTGATCGCCGCGGCAGAAGCCGCCACTGACCGCACAGCCTATCTACATGCGCTGCGCGATTTCAGCTTTGCCATCCCCGATGGTCATGTGCAAGGGCCGCTGCTGGCTGCTGAAACCAACCGGCTGACCACCGGCGGCATTGGCTTGACACTTGCCGAGCTAGACGATGGCAGCATCATCGCCGTCCACCTGACGCCTGCCGCCCCTGCCGCAAATGCCGGAATTCTCTTGGGTGATACCATTCTCGCCATCAACGATCAGTCGATCGGCGAGTATGTCAGCCGCGTCATCCCCTGGAATGGGCCTTTTAGCACAGACCACGCCCATCGTCTGCAACAACTGCGCTATGCCACACGCTTCCCGGTAGGTACGCCGCTCACAGTCACCTATACACACCAGGGCAGCACAGCCCCTATCAACACCGCGCTGGTTGCGATTGCCGAACGCGACAGCTTCAACTATTTGGAGCCGCCTCGCAGTGGCTATGAACTGCCCGTAGAGGTTCGCCCTCTGGAGAGCGGCTACACCTATGTACAGGTCAACAGCTTCTTTGACAATGACCTGCTCACCATTCAACTCTGGGAACGGCTGCTGAGCGCGCTCAACCGCCAGCGCAGCCCCGGTGTCATCATTGACTTACGCAATAACGGCGGCGGCAGCGGCTTTTTGGCAGACCAAATGGCAGCCTATTTCTTTAACTCCCCCCTGGAGTTGGGCAACAGCGGGCGATACAACCCTGAGTCGGGTGACTTCTACTTTGACCCGCGCACCGTGGAACGCTTCTATTTGCCGCCCGCTGCATTGCGCTACGATGGGCCTCTCGTCGTCATCGTCGGCCCCGCCTGTAGCAGCGCCTGTGAATTCTTCGCCTATGACCTCTCCCTGCAAGGGCGCGCCACCATCGTGGGCCACTATCCTAGCGCAGGCTTGGGCGGCAGCATCGCCCAACTCTTGCTGCCGGAGCAAGTCGCCTTTCAATACACCAGCGGGCGCGCCGTTGACATGCATGGCAACATCCACATCGAAGGCATTGGCGTTGTCCCCACCCTGCGTGTCCCCGTCACCGCGGAAACGCTCTTTGCCAAAGACGCCCTCCTCGAAGCCGCCGTCGCCCACCTCGACAGCCTGAAATAAAAAAGGAGGACATTCCTACTTCATCGGGATCACCAGGTCATACGGATAATCGGTCAGGTTGATCAATTCTCCCGCCTCGGTAAAAGCTACCGAATCCTCAATACGCACGCCAAAGCCACGTTCAGGATAATAAAGCCCAGGCTCTACACTGAAAACATGCCCCGCCGCCGCTACCGTTGTATTACCGGCGCTCGCGCTCAGGCGCGGCTCTTCGTGGATATCCAGCCCGATCCCATGCCCCAGGCTGTGGACATAGCCGCTGTGGGTGCCGGGGTGAGAGCGCGGCGTAGGATGTCCCTTGCTCTCGAAGTAATCACAGGTCATCAACTGCAAATCGCGATAGGGGACGCCCAATTGGATCGCGGCCATCGACTGGTCAAAGATCTCCTTACATTCGTCCCACGCCTGCTGCACTTCATCCGTTGCATAGCCCAACGACCACGTACGCGTCATATCATGGTAATAGCCGCTGGCGACCAGCGGGAAAAAGTCATAGATAATGCTTTGGCCCAGGCGCAGCGGCATCGTCTCCTCGCCGCGGTTGTGCGGCACGCCTGCATCGCGCCCCTGGCTAAAGATGGTGTCGTTCTGTTCAGTCAGCCCATGCGCCATACAGCGCATACGCATGAAGCCCTTCACATCACCGATCGTCAGCGGCGACCCGTCAGCCTTGAGTACCACCTCATCGCGCGTACGATGCCCCTGGATAAACTCTTGCACCTCTCCCATCACAACACAGGTCAGCCGGCCCGCTTCGCGCAACTCGCCAATCTCCCAATTGTCCTTCGTCTCACGCGCCAGCGTAAAGAGCGACGTGCCATATTCGCCCACCAGTTCCACACCTTCGATCTCATCCTGCAAGCGGGTCAGCAAAGTCAGCGCCGACCCGGCATCGACCATGCCATAGATGCCCAGTCGCCCAAAGAGACGGTTATCGCGGATGACCTGGCCTAAATAATCCACAGCCGCGGCAACTGGATCGCCATCGTGCTTTTGCAAAAACCGAGCCTGGTTATAGGTCTGATCTCGATCCACCAGTGCCAGCCCTGTCGCCGCCGCAGTATCTCGCTCCATCGAGCCATGAACCAATGTCAAGGGGCCGCCCTGCCGTTTCAAGACCAGTGCATTCTCCAAATGCGCGCCACCGGTCAAATAGTTCATCACCGGGTTGCCACCCGAATTGCCCAATACCAGCAGCCCTTCCAGGTTGCGCTCCGCCATCAAACGATCTAGCTCGCTCTTCATCCCACCCTCTTTGTCTCTAGGATAGATAGATTAGGATACATATTTTAGGCCATTTATACCTGAGAAACTTGAGGTAGAACCTTTGATCTCTCTGGTTTTATCTCTGCTGTATTAGAACAGTCACGCGACAAATCGAAAAATCTTTGAATCGCCAATTTGACGCCCGCTACTCAAATGTGTAGAATCTTACACAACAGCTTTGGCTGCCTCAATCTTACCTTACACCTCTGATGCCTGTCTTAGTTGGCCTTCCCTTCTCAAGGCAGGCATGCACTTATCGCTCCTTCCCAATTGGGAGGGAGCTTTTTTATTGGGTCATCCATACAAACTTGACGCGACCTGTCGTAAACGACAGGGAAAAACCGAGGGAAAACCTACGTTTCCCGTACGAAACGTCGCCGTTTGTTGGGAAGCCGTCTTAATTTGGTCCAATTCCCGTCTAATTACATCAAATGACGTTTGTCCCTCTCAACCGATCTCGTTATACTACCTACAAGGTAACCTAAGCAACAGCGCCACTGGTTACAATTTTTTTTGGGGGATTATCATTCATGTACAAAGTAAACCTGAGCAATACTCTCTTGAGCCTCGGCATCCTCGTCCTGCTGAGCTTTGGCGTAATCGAAGTCAACGGGGTTCAGAGCGATCCACTGCTGCCCGCCTTTGCGGCGCTTCTGATTGGCTGCACAGCCGTTCTCGACCGGGTTTCCTTTTTCAAGCCAGATTAATCTGTCTCATCTGCTATTATAGAATCTTCGTACCCAGACCAATGACGTGCTGGTGTCGCTTTAATTGAAGACTGCAAAACATCAAGCCGGGTTCCATCAGAATCCGGCTTTTGCGTACCCCTAATGGGCAATATCACCCTTCCCGGAAGCTCACCGCTTCCGGGAAGATGGTATACAGGATTTTGTCTTAAATCACTCATGTACCGCAGGCTGCCCAGGGCTAAAGCCGCAGGGCTCCCGTTTACCGTCCGGCGGCCCGCTGCGTAACATCAGTTAATGATACTCCGGCAGCCAATCCCCATGCGCCTCGATCAGATCATCCACCAAATGCCAAATCTGATCCAGATCCAACTCCGCCGCGGTGTGCGGGTCGAGCATGGCGGCATGGTAAATATGCTCACGCTTGCCCGTCAGCGCCGCCTCGACGGTTAACCCCTGCACGTTAAGGTTGGTCTGCATGAGCGCGGCCAGGTGCGGCGGCAATTCGCCGACGGCAACGGGCTGCACGCCGTTCCTATCGACCAGGCAAGGCACTTCCACCGAGCAGCCCTGCGGCAGATTACTGATCAGCCCGTTATTGGGCACATTGCCATTGATCACACGCAACTGCCCAGTCTCCATGCTGTGGATAATGCCCGACCCATACTCCTGGCTGCGACGCACCGGAATCTGGGTTTCAGGATTTTCTAAATTCTTACGCATCTTCTGCCACCCTGCGATCTGGGCTTCACAGCGAGTGATGTATTCATCCAGCGGAATGTTGAACTCCTCGATCAAATCAGGCCGGTCGCGCTTGATGAACCAGGGAACATATTCGGCGAAATGTTCGCTCGACTCGGTGACAAAATAGCCCAGCCGTTTGAACATCTCATAGCGCACCTTATTGTCCTCCGGCACGCGCCCTTCTTCGATCACCTGACGGATGCGTGGATAGAGATCCTCCACCTCGCCATTGACGTGACGCTCGAAACGAAGGTAGAAAGCCATATGGTTGATGCCCGCGCAGAAGTAATTGATCTCCTCAAAGGGGATACCAATGTTGCGCGCCAACTGTTTTGCCGTACCCTGCACACTGTGACAAAGCCCGATTGTCTTAATATTGGTGGCGCGGCTGATCGCCCAACAGTTCATCACCATCGGGTTCACATACTGGAGGAAGGTGACATCGGGGCAAAGCGCCTCCATGTCATAGCACATATCAAGCAGCACCGGGATCGTGCGCAGCCCGCGCATGATCCCACCGATGCCCAGCGTATCGGCAATGGTCTGGCGCAGGCCGTACTTCTTTGGAATCTCGAAATCGACCACCGTTGAAGGTTTGTAGCCACCGACCTGGATCATCGAGATCGCATAATCCGCGCCATCTAGCGCGGCTCGGCGGTCGATGCAAGATTCAATCGTGGGCTGAACCCCCAGCGTCTCTGCAACCTTATGTGCCACAATTTCCGAGGTACGCAGCCGCTCCTCGTCAATATCGTGGAGGGTAATGGTCGCTTCAGCTAGCTCTGGATAGCTGAGAATGTCGCCCATCAAGTTCTTCGCAAAAACAGTGCTTCCTGCACCGAGAAAGGTAATTTTCGGCATCAATAGGACTCCCTTATGACAAAACCTTGAGCGCTATGCCTTGAAATGTTGGAAGGTAGGCAGGTATTCCCGATTCTTCTCCAGCATCACGTTGACCATCTCTTTGATCTCCGCCAGCGAGAGTACCGCCGCGGTCAGCGGGTCATGGGCAATGGCCTGATAGACCAAGCGCGGGTCGCCGCTGATCGCTGCTTCCACTGCCATCTCCTCAATCGACGCGCTCAAATTGGTCAGCATTGCACACTGCGCCGGGAGTGCGCCCACATACACCGGCGTCAGCCCCTTGCGGCTCGCCCACACAGGTACCTCGACACACGCATCTTGGGGCAAGTTCGTGATCAAGCCGGTGTTACGCACATTGCCATTATACTCGAATGGCTCACCCCCCACGATTGCGTTCATAATGTAGGCCGCATACTCATGGCCCCGTTCAAGGTCAATCGGCGTCTCGGCGGCAAACCACTTCTGCGCCTCCTCACGCCAATCGTGTTCACGTTCAACATAACGCTTGACGATATAGGCATACTCGCCCGGATTCCACCCTGTGCCGTGGGTGCAATACTTCTCAATCAGGTCAGGGCGCTTGCGGAACCACCAGTTATACTCGGAATTGTGCCCGCTCGATTCGGTCACATAATGGTCGAGCGCAAGGAACATCTCATTGCGCACGATCTCCTCGTTATAAACTTCCGGGCACTCGGTAACAGCCTTGTGGATCAACGGATAGGCATCTTCGCCCTTCCACTCATACTTGAGATACCAGGCCATGTGGTTGATCCCGGCGCACGTATAGGTAATCTCCTCCATCGGCGCGCCAATCCACTTCGCCAACATCTCGGCGGTCCCTTGCACACTGTGGCACAACCCCGTAAGTTGAATATCCGTCTCTCGTTGCAGCGCACGGCAGAGCATTGCCATAGGGTTGGTGTAGTTGAGCATCAACGCATTGGGGCAAAGCCGTTCCATGTCGCGCGCAATGTCCAGCATCACCGGGATGGTACGCAGCGCGCGGAAGATACCCGATGGGCCGCGCGTGTCGCCAATGTTGATGTCTACGCCGAACTGCTTGGGGATCTCAATATCGTGCCGCCAGATCTCCACCCCGCCCGCCAGGATCGTCACGACCACAAAATCCGCATCTCGCAACGCCTCAGCCCGGTCTTGGGTCGCGATCACTTGCGCCGGATAGTTGCCCAGGTCTACGATCTTCTGTACGGCGCGCTTGGAAAAATCCAAACGCTCGGCGTTGATGTCCATCAAAGCAATCGTGGAATTCTCCAACAGCGGAAACGTGAGGAGGTCGCGCACCAACTTACGCGTGAAGCCCCAACTCCCCGCGCCAATAAAAGCAATTTTCGCCATTTCAATGCATTTCTAGTGGTTGGTTTGTAAATATAGGTAGGACTTACTATTGTTCAACTTCCTGCGGGATGTAACGGATCTGTGGTTCCTCCAGCAATGAACGTGTCAAGCGACGGAAGATCTGTTCACCCCACGCTCCAAAGACCGGAACCCGTCTCACCTCATCACGCAAGGCATTGACCATGCCCAACACCCATGCTATCACAAGGGCCGGGATTGCCGCCACAACCAGTGAGAACGTAGCCATCGAAAGCGTCGGGCCCGCTACAGGAATCCATGCCAACAGCCACGCGCTCACCGCCCAGGTCAGTGGAATCCCCACCAAACCCAGCGTCAACGCCAGCGCCTGGCAGCTATGATAGAGCGCGCTCAAATTGCGGCGCAGCAAGGTCAATCCCAACAGCCATCCTACCACGGGAACCAAATAGATGAGGAAATTTACCAAGCGGTTTGACCTCACAATCGCGCCTCTCATCTATCCCCCGATCCCGACCAGCGACAGTTCATTGGCGAAATGGCAGCTTGCAAAGTGGCCCGGTGACACCTCCTCCAGCTTTGGCTCTTCTTGACTACAGATCGCCTGGGCATAGCGACAGCGCGGGTGAAAGACACAGCCGGAGGGCGGGTTGGCAGGGCTAGGCACATCGCCCTGCAAGACAATACGCAGCGACTTAATGTCCGGGTCAGCCGCAGGCACAGCCGAGACCAATGCCTCCGTGTAGGGATGTTTGGGGTTGCGTAGCAATTCTTCAGATTCGGCCAATTCCACCAGCTTACCCACATACATCACGGCAATACGGTCGCAGATATGCTCGACCACAGACAAATCGTGGGCGATAAAGATAATCGTCAACCCCAACTGCTCGCGCAGTTCCGCCAGCAAATTCAGCACCTGCGCCTGAATCGATACATCCAGCGCCGACACAGGCTCATCAGCAATGATCAGGCGCGGGTTGAGGCAGAGCGTGCGCGCCAGACCAATACGCTGCCGCTGTCCCCCCGAAAATTCGTGGGGATAACGGCTCATATAGGCAGGGTTCAGCCCAACGGCTTCCATCAACTGCGCCACGCGTTCATCCACCTGCTTGCCGCTAGCCTCGCGGTGGATCAGCAGGGGCTCGCCAATGACATCGCGCACCGTAAAGCGCGGATTGAGCGAACTGTACGGGTCTTGAAAGATCATGCGCATCTCACGGCGCAGAGGCTTCATCTCCGCCGCGCTCAACTTGGCAATATCGACGCGCGTGCCATCCTCTTTGGTGTACCAGATTTCGCCCGCAGTTGGATCATAGAGGCGCAAGATCGTACGGCCTGTGGTGGTCTTTCCACAGCCGCTCTCGCCCACCAGCCCCAACACCTCACGTTCACGCAAGACGAAGCTCACCCCATCCACCGCGCGAATGTGGCCCAACACCCGCTGAAAAAGGCCACCACGCAGCGGGAAATACTGCTTCAAATTCTTAATTTCAAGGATATTGCGCCGTTCAGTCGCGGGCCGCTTTTCGATTGTCCACTGATAATCAACCATGACTGCCCTTTAGAAATCTTTTAGAAAGTCGAATAAGGATCAGCCGCATCGCGCAGCCCATCGCCCAAGAAGTTAAAGCCAAGCACAGCCAGAATAATAAAGAAGACCGGCGCGGCGATCCACTGATTAAAGCCCAGCGTTTGCAGCGTCTGCGCCTCGCGCATCATCGTCCCCCAACTCACCAATGGCTCTTGAATACCGATGCCCAGGAAGCTCAAAAAGCTCTCAGCCAGAATAATCGTCGGGATGGTCAGCGTTGTCACGACGATGATATGGCTCAGACTGTTGGGCAGCAGGTGACTAAAGATGATGCGCCGGTCCGATGCCCCCATCTCACGCGCGGCCAGCACATAATCTTGCTCGCGCAAGGACAAGACCTTGCCGCGCACCTCACGCGCCAAAAGCGTCCAACTCAAGAGAGCGAAGATACTGGACATGATCAGGAAGATCGTAAACTGGTTCCAGGTAATCGGGATCACCGCGGCCAGCGACATCCACAAAGGCAGTTGCGGGAACGATTGGACGAACTCCACAAACCGCTGAATCCAGTTATCCACTGCGCCCCCATAATAGCCGGAGATAACCCCCACCACCGACCCCACGATCACACTGATAATCGTGCCAAAGAGCGACATGGTCAGCGAAATACGCCCGGCAAGACAGGAGCGGCCAAAAATGTCACGTCCAAAGCGATCTGTGCCCAGGACATGGATCTGCGCGCCTTCGTCCACGCCAAACAGATGCAGGTTGCTATCAATGAGGCCAAAGAGCTTATAGCGGAAGCCTTCCACAAAGAAACGGACATAATACTTGGTTGTGGTGTCCACTTCCCACGAAGAGGTCATATTGGCATTCAAAATCTGCTTTTGCCCATAGACAAAGGGCCGCCACGAAAGATTGCCTTCGGCATCGAGGAAGCGAATGGTGGTTGGCGGCAGATAGCTGTCACGCATGTTGAGCGCAACCGGATCATAGGGTGAAAAGAAATCAGAGAAGATCGCCAGCACAAAAAGGCCGATCACCACCAGCCCCCCCACAATGGAGATCTTGCTCTTGCGGAAACGTCGCCAGACCAAATTGGCATAGCTCTCGCGCGCCGAGTCGCGCAGTTGCAGGCGCGCCAGCACATCTTCACTTGCAGGCTTGGCGATCCCCCCCAAGGTTTCAACTTGCCCTGCCATAGACGATGCTCCCTCTAGGCCATTCGAATCCGCGGGTCGGTCAAGGCCAGCAAAATATCGGCTATCAGGTTGCCCAAGACCAACAGCATTGCATAGATAAACAAGAAGCCGCCCGACACATAGATATCTTGCACAGCCAAAGAACTGTAGAACATGGGGGCCAGCGACGGCATATTGAGCACAATCGCCGCCTCTAGCTCACCCTGAATCATATAGGGCAGCACAGTGCCTTGATACATGATGATGGGGTGCAGCGCATTGGGTACTGCGTGCTTATAGATGACGGCATTCTCTGTCAACCCTTTGGAGCGCGCCGTGGTGACATATTGTGCGTTCAGCCCATCGAGCAAATTGCCACGCATCACACGCATATTACGCGCAATGCCGCCAAAACCGGCGATGAGAATCACCGGCCATGTATATTTCAGTACGTCGACTGCTTTTTCCCAGGACATAGGGGCAAATGCGTATTGGGGCGAGGTAAAACGGTTCACATAGGGGCTGTTAAACTCAATCACCAGTAAATAGACGACGACGAGCGCGATAAAAAAGCGTGGCACAGCCGTTGCCGTAAAAGCAAAGACAGTCGCCAAATTGTCGCCAATGCTATATTGCCGCGTCGCCGAATAGATGCCGATGCCAATCCCCAGGATGGTTGAAATGGCATGGGCTGCCAGCGCCAAATATAAGGTGCGGGGCAGTCGCTCCTTGATCAGTTCGCCCACATCCTTTTTATAGGCAAAGGAATAGCCAAATTTTCCCTCAGTCACAATTCCTTTCATCCAGCGCAAATACTGCTCCCAAACGGGCTTGTCCAGCCCATAGAGCTGGCGATATTGATCAGCCGCCTTCTGTGCATCCTCTACCGCCATATTGCCCTGCCGCATCAATTGATTTTGATAGGCCGTAGCAAAATCACCCGGTGGAAGCTGGATGATGAAAAACGATACCATGCTGATGCCGATGAGCAAGGGGATGGTGGACAGGATACGACGCAGGATAAACACGATCATGATGATCTCCGCCATTGGGTTGGGCTGGAGAATGGCGACTTGTGCCACCAACCTCCAGCCCAACATTTTCGCCGCAGTCTAGGTGATGCATCATCCAGGTGATGCAACCCTATCGTGCTGGCTGCCTCAGCTATTCAGCACTTACGACACAAACCTTACCTGACGTCATATAATCACAGCCCTCGTAGAAAGGCACAGTTTGTGGGTAGATTTCGGTCTGACCGTTGACCCACATATCGGCTTCGTCGAACCAAATCTGCTCCATCAGATAGTTGTTGGCATCCCACTGATAGAGGAATGCAGGCGTACCGATGGGTACATTCTTGAAGTACTTGTTGAGCATCAAGCCATAGCGCCCCACCACCAGACCGATCGAGTAGACGTTCTCAGTATGGATGCGGTTGTATTCAGACATGAGTTGACGCGCCGCGTCGATGTCATTCTCCAAACAGAATTGCGAGGCGATATCGTTGAGCTGCAACTCAAAGTCCTGGTACTCTTCCGGCTCGTCACCGGACCGATGCCAGATCAAGTTCGTTTCGCCCAAAGGAGCAATTTGGTTACAGCGTACATTCGGTGCAGCCCACTCTTGACCCGGGCGAGCGATGCGAAGATCCCAAGTGCCCGCACGCTCATCTTCGGTCATGGCTGTGCCGGCCATCGTACGGAAGTTGACCTGGATACCGATCTCTTGCAAGAAGAGCACCATAGCAGGTCCGATGGAAGCCCCTGCGGTGTCATCCTCACCTGCGGCTAAGCCAATTTGCACATTCTCACCGGCCATCGGCCCTTCTGTCCAGTTGACAATGCCATCGCCATCCGTATCTTCTAACCCAATCTCTGCCAAGAGCGCCTTGGAAGTCTCCGGCGAGTAGGGATAGTAGACCGCAGAATTAATGTCAAAGAACTGCGAACCGGGGAAAAGGCCACCGGGCCACGGGCGGAAGAAGGGGCCATTGGTCAACGAACCAGCCAACCCATCCCGGTCGATAGCCTGGGTAAGCGCACGACGGAAACGCGGGTCGATCAATAGATCGCGTACCGCCCGATCCCGGTCATCCGCCACACCCAGGTACTTGGCCTGGTTTGCCAAGATACTGAAGCCCAGCGTTTCGGGTCCCCACTCCACACGGAAAGGAGCATTCGGGTCTTGCGCCTGGCGCACGGTTTCGTCCATCGTCTCGATGTTTTCCACATTCGAGTGGTCAGCCGTACCCGCAATTGTGTTCAATGTACGTGTAGAGCCGGTCTTGGAATAGGTGAACTGCACCTCATCCAAGTAGGGCAGTTGGCAGCCGTTCTCATCGACCTTCCAGTAATAGGGATTGCGGCGGAAGAGTAAGAATTCATCAGTGGTATACTCAACCGGCACCCAGGGTCCCATGGTGACGACAGGCAATGAGTTGGGGGGGAGCGCATCCTTATAGCTCTGATAGTCCGCGCCACCATATTTCGGGTGGAAGGGTTTCAGAATATGCGCCGGGCCGGGCGAGAAGTTCAAACTGGTAATGCTGTATAGGAACTTTTCGGGGCGTGGCTGCGGGAATGTCCACAGGAGCGTGTAATCATCCACTGCTTCCAACGTCACCGGCTCGCCATCCACCGTCCAGAAGTTAGAGGATGTCCAGGTGGAGACGTTGGGATCGTTGATATTGTCTTCCCAAAGAAACATGATGTCCTCAGTGGTAAACTCAACACCATCCGACCACTTGGCCCCTTGAATCAGGTTCATGGTCAATTGCAGCCCATCCTCAGACCATTCCCAACTCTTGGCGAGTTGCGGCAGCGGGTTGACCTCCTGTGTCAAGAACATCGCGCCCGTGGCAATCGGCTCTTCTTGGACGATGGCCTCAATGCCAAACCAGCCCTGCACCGCGCCGGCGTCATAGTTCCAGCCTTCCAGCGGTACAGCCCACACATCGCGCCAGATTCCCCCATATTGGCCGATGCCATCCGACATAAACTCGGTCTTCCAGACAAATGGCTCATCCGGCAGACGCTCTTCAACGGGTGGCAGTTCGCCAGCATCGACCAGTGCCGTGACCCAATCCGGCTCGCAATACTGGTCGAAGGAGCGGAACTCGATCATCTGATCGACAGCGAATGTCTTTGGTTGCTGGCTACCTTCCAAGACTTGACCCTCGGGATAGGGAATTGGCCCTTGCAACGTTCCAGCATCACCCGCGGCTTCTGCGGCAGGTGCTTCGGTCGCAGCCGCCTCACTACCACCCTGTTCAGCAGGGGCCGCCGGGGCAGCGCCACAGGCAGCCAGAAATACCATCACCACCACGACCAGCAAATGCAGAAGGTTTCTTGCTCGATACATAGATAAACCCCTCCTCCTCTTGGACTATCTTTTTGACAGACAGGAAAGCACAAAAGCAGCAGATTAATAGAGCCAGCACGCGGCCATCTGGCCCGGCTGTATCTCACGCAGTTGGGGCATCTCCTCGCGACAAACTTTCATGACATGCGGGCAGCGGTCGGCAAATGGGCATCCTTGAATCCGCGCCGAGGCGGGTGGAACCATGCCGCGAATGGGAACCAACAGCCCTTTTTTCTTTCCCAATACGGGAACCGAAGTGAGCAACCCCTGTGTGTAGGGATGCAGTGGGTTGTGGAAGATTTTGCGCGTGCCGGCATACTCCACTACTTTGCCCAAATACATCACCGCTACATGGTCGGCCATCTGCGAGACGACCCCTAAATTGTGGGTGATAAGCATGATCGAGGAGTTGAAATCTTCCTTGAGCGCGCGCATGAGGTCTAAAATCTGCGCCTGCACCGTGACATCCAGCGCCGTAGTAGGTTCGTCGGCGATCAGAATATCAGGGTTACAGGAGAGGGCCATCGCAATCATCACACGCTGGCGCATGCCGCCGCTCAGTTGGTGAGGATAGTTGTGCAGGCGACGTTTAGGCTCGCTGATCTGCACCCGCTCCAACATGGTCAGCGCCCGCTCCATCGCCTCCGCGCGTCCCACCTTTTGGTGAAGTTCCACTGTCTCGGCAATCTGGCGGCCCACTGTATAGAGCGGGTTGAGCGATGTCATCGGCTCCTGAAAGATCATGGCGATTTCGGCCCCACGAATCGCCCGCATTCGTGCGCCTTTCGGGTCCAGCTTCGCCAAATCTACCGGCGGCTCTCCTCCCTTGTGATGGAGCAAAATCTCGCCCTGAACGATTTTGCCGGGCGGCTCCTTGATCAAGCGCATCACCGACATCGACATGACACTCTTGCCACAACCGCTTTCACCCACAATCCCCAGGGTAGATTGGCGTCCGAGCCGCAAATCCACGCCATTGACCGCGCGCACAATCCCCCGCTCCGTAAAGAAGTAGGTATGCAGATTCTTAATCTCTAAAATGGGATCAATGGGTGCAGCCACCTCAACCACAGGCATCGCCGCGGCTGTAGGCTGAGCAGGAATAGACATATACGGTTCCTCGACGGATCGCGCTGGCAAAACTCAAAGACGTACTTTACAGAGCAAAGGGCTCAAAATTACGACTAAAACGTTTTATGTATCCTCATAGCTGCCTATCTTAAGGACAGGCGCTCTGCGGGAAGCTAAGATACAAGATATTCAATCATAAAATTTGGCTGAGATACGCGGATATTTTTACTATCCCATGCCTCCAGAAAATTGTCAAGTCACTTTTTTGCCTGGCCTTTGGCAGCTTCGGCGGGACTCAAAACAGCCCCTGAGGCCGTAGGGCGCTGCGCGCCATTAGCGTCCCTGCGGCTCTTGTGGCATGATCTAGCCACAACACAGATCAACTTTCCCGCGACCATACCCCACCCTCCCCCGTACCACTATGTAGGCAGGCACGTCATCGTATACGCCATCGTAGTCGCCTGATTCCTTACGCGAGGATGCCCAAACACCATGAAGATCGCAGCCTTCCCCAAATGCTATTTAGACGATATTTCTGTCCACCACACGATGACCGTCTTTGAGTGGATTGAGATGGCGAAAGATCTGGGCGCCGAAGGGCTAGAGATGTACGTAGGTTTCTTCCCCACGTTGGACGATGCTTTTGTCGATTCGGTCGGCGAAGCGATCCAGCGTGCCGGCTTTGCCATGCCCATGATGTGCTGTTCGCCTAACTTTACCCATCGTGACCCCGAAGTCCGCAAACGCGAGATCGAAAAAGAGGCAGCGATGATCCGTGTCACCCGGCGTTTAGGGGGTGCGGGCGCGGTCTGCCGCGTTCTCAGCGGTCAACGTTATCCCGATGTGAGTGTAGAGGAAGGGCTCACCTGGGTTGCCGAGGCCATCACCGCGCTGCTGCCTGTCGCCCGTGAGTACGAGATCGTCCTGGGGCTGGAGAATCACTACAAAGATGGCTATTGGCAGTATCCCGAATTTGCCCAGAAAATGGAGATCTTTTTGCGCGTACTCGATGCCATCCCCGAACGGCGCTATTTCGGTGTTCAATATGACCCCTCCAACGCCATCGTGGCAGGTGATGATCCCATTGCCCTGCTTGAGCGCGTCGCCGACCGCGTGGTCAGCATGCACGCCAGCGACCGCTATCTTGCCGAGGGCGCGACCCTGGATGACCTGCGTCAAAGCGACGGCACGCTTGGCTATTCACCCAACCTACGGCATGGGGTCACAGGCAAGGGGCTCAACGACTACGACCGTATCTTTTCGATCCTGGCAGGCGTAGGCTATGACGGATGGATTAGCATTGAAGATGGCATGAACGGCATGGACGAGATGAAGGAATCCATCGACTTCCTCAAACGCATGCGCGAAAAGTATTTTGGGCTGTGAACTAAACTAACCAAGATGCGCGATCTAGGCAATATCGCACTGGGATAATCCAAAGCTAAGCTCAGAGCTGACGAGCAGAGGTTATACGATAGAACCTGATCAAAATGTAAGTAAGTGCGGCATAATTCACATGAGGTTCTTACGCAAATCATACACTAACTTAACCTTTAGTGTGCTACACTACTTCGACAATGCACGTGCGCTGTGTATAGTAAACAATAACGCGGCCCGTTTTCAGTGGAGCGTTACGAACTTAAACGCGCAAATTCAACAGAGTGACCATGCAACAAGACTTATTTGATATGCAAATGGATGAGTGGGACGATGGTGAAGAAGACCAGGTTCTCTACGAATCCGAAGAATATAATGAACGCTTTAACCTCCAGGCAGGCAAGTCCGGGACGATCCCCGCAGATGATCTGCCGGTCTTACCGCTGCGCGGCGTTGTCGTCTATCCCATGATGTGGCTGCCGCTGCCTGTGGGCCAGCGGCGCAGCATTCGCCTAGTAGAAGACAACCTGCCGGAAAACCGGATCGTCGCCCTCGTCACCAGTAAAGACGAGGAGATTGAAAAGCCGGGGCCAGACGAGATCCATACCATCGGCACCGCGGCCCAGGTTCATCGCGTCCTACGCACGCCCGACGGCACGATCCGCCTGCTCGTCCAGGGCATGGAACGCATCCGCGTCGTCGAATACATCCAGGAACAGCCCTATCTGCGTGCCCGTGTCGAAGTTGTGCCCGAAACCATGGAGCAGAACATCGAGCTAGAGGCGATTATGCGCGCTGTGCAGGAGCTTTTCCGCCGCCTCATTGACCTGGAACCCCAGATGCCCGATGAGTTGGCAATGATGGCGATGAATGTCGATGACGCACGCCAGTTGGCCTATTTGGTTGCCAGCAGCATCCGCCTGGAGGCGCGCGAAGGCCAGCATATTTTAGAGATGGACAATGTCTATGACAAATTGCTGCGCCTGACCCAACTGCTCCACAAGGAGGTCGAGGTTCTCGAACTGGGGCGCAAGATTCAGTCGGAAGCCCAGGGCGAAATGGAACGGATGCAGCGCGACTTCTTCTTGCGCGAGCAGATGAAGGCCATCCAAAAGGAATTGGGGGATGAAGACGAGCAAGCCTCCGATATTCGCGAGTTAGAGGAGCGTATTGCTGCGGCTGGCATGACGGAAGAGGCAGAAAAGGAAGCGCGCCACGAACTGGATCGCATGCGGCGTATGCCCATCCAGGCTGCCGAATATAGTGTCATCAAAACCTACCTCGATCTGATGGTCAGTCTTCCCTGGCAAAAGGGAACGGAAGACAATTTAGACATCAACCACGCGCGCCAGGTGCTCGACGAAGATCATTACGGGCTGGAGGAGATCAAAGACCGTATCCTCGAATTTTTGGCCGTACGCAAACTACGCGCCGAGCGTAAGGTGGATGACCAGGAAGAGGACTTGCGCGACCAGGTGCGCCGCGAGCGCGAAGGCGTGGTCCTTTGCTTTGTTGGCCCGCCGGGCGTGGGTAAGACCAGCTTGGGCATCAGCATTGCGCGCGCCATGAATCGTAAATTTGTGCGTCTGGCGCTGGGTGGCATCCGCGACGAAGCTGAGATTCGCGGTTTTCGCCGCACCTATATTGGTTCCATGCCGGGGCGTATCATCCAAAGTCTGCGCCGGATCGAAAGCCGCAATCCAGTCTTTATGCTCGACGAAGTCGACAAGTTGGGACGTGATTTCCGCGGCGATCCTTCCAGTGCGCTGCTAGAGGTCTTGGACCCTGAACAGAACCGGGAGTTCCGCGACCATTATCTCGATGTGCCCTTTGACTTGAGCCAGGTGATGTTTGTCACCACAGCCAATGTCTTGGACACCATTCCTGGCCCGCTGCAAGACCGCATGGAGATTATCCAACTGAGCAGCTACACCGAGGATGAGAAGGTCAAGATCGTCCAGGGGTATCTGATCCCGCGGCAGATTAAAGAGAATGGCCTCAAACCTGATGAAGTGGAGTTCACCGAAGGGGCGTTGCGCGAAATTGTGCAGGGCTATACGCGTGAAGCAGGCGTGCGTAATCTAGAGCGCGAGATCGGCAAAGTCTGTCGCAAGATCGCAGCCAAAGTAGCCGCGGGTGAAACGACAGAAAAGACAGTGGTCACGGAAAATGATCTTGTCCACTATCTGGGCCGGCGCAAAATCCACAAAGAGGAGATCGCCGAACGCACCGAATTGCCCGGCGTTGCCATCGGCTTGGCATGGACCATGACCGGCGGCGACATGCTTTTCCTAGAAGCCACCCGCGTACCCGGCGACAAAGGCTTTATGCTGACAGGGCAGTTGGGTGATGTCATGAAGGAGAGCGCGCAAGCAGCCCTCAGTTATATCCGCAACCGCGCTGTCCCCTTGGGGATCGACCCGGAGATCTTCCGCCGCTCGGACATCCACCTGCACATTCCTGCGGGTGCCATTCCGAAGGATGGCCCCAGCGCGGGCATTACAATAGCGACGGCATTGGCGAGCCTGCTCACCGGGCGGCCCGTCAAGTCGGAAGTGGGGATGACAGGTGAAATTACCCTGCGCGGCAAGGTTTTGCCCGTGGGGGGTATTAAGGAGAAGATCATCGCCGCCGCTCGTTTTGGGCTAAAGACCGTTATCCTGCCCCGGCATAATGAGGCGGATCTCGATGATGTGCCCCAAAGCGTGCGCGAGCAGATGAATTTCATCCTCGTCGATAAAGTGGATGAGGTCTTGGCCGCGGCACTGGATGAGCCGCTTCCCAATGCCAACCCTAGCGGAGAGATTGGGCCTAACGGCTCCGGCCTTGCGAAGCAGAGCCCTGTGGAGCGTCTACAGTAGTAATCTCACCTTCCCGGAAGCTTGAAGCTTCCGGGAAGGTATTTCTGAGTGTAGAGATAGAGTCTACCGGACGCCCAGGCATATGCCTTCTATTGCATAAAGAAGTCGATAATCACGATTCTTTGTAGCAGAACGCATCACAAGTTGCACAGTTTGCTGCAATTCGCCTATAATTTCAGTTGCAGCAGATAGACCGCGGCCTATTTGCCGCCTATTGGCTGGTGTACGTTGTCTGTTTTTTGCTAGATTTGTTCGCTTTATCGCCAATTTTGTAGTTTCCGCAATGAAACTTTTGGCTTGAGACAAACGTCATCAGTAGTAAGTAGACAGTTTGAATCGTTCGGTATTTGAAGAAGGTAAGTAGTTTGAAGGCAAGTAATTTACAAGCCAGTAATTTTGAGGTAATTGTTTTGAATTTGTTGTTTGTCAATCAGCATAAGTATTTTGAACTCTCGACGAGGAGCGATGCACTAAATCTGTGAGTAGGAGAAGAAAACCGAATAACGGTCGTCAGGCGTCCCCGACAGTGACGCCAATCCAGACGGCAAACGCGGGCAAAGCACCGCAGCGGCGTTGGTACAAAGTTGACCTGCACCTGCACACTCCGGCATCCCATGACTATGAGGAGCCACACATTAGCTATTTGGAGTGGATGCGTGCAGTCGCCGCTAAAGGGCTAGATATCGTCGCCATTACCGACCACAACACTGTTGCTGGCATTGCAGCCATCCGGCGGGAAATTGAGTGGTTGACCAAGTTAGAGACGATGAACCGGCTCACCGATGAAGAGCAGGCGCGTTTGGCCGAATGGCGGGAATTGTCCAACCAAGTTTTGGTCCTGCCCGGTTTTGAATTTACGGCAACCTTTGGCTTCCACATCTTGGGCCTCTTTCCGCCCGAAACCTCAATTCGGCATTTAGAGCATATTTTGCTCTCGCTGAATGTTCCAGCCGAAAAACTGGATATAGGCTCCACTGAGACTGGCGCGGCGACCGATGTTCTTAACGCATATCGGATCATTCACCAAGCCGGTGGCTTGGTCATTGCGGCGCACGCCAACAGCACCCATGGGGTTGCCATGCGCAACTTCCCGTTTGGGGGCCAGACCAAGATTGCCTATACCCAGGATGTAAACCTGGACGCCCTAGAAGTCACCGACCTGGATCGGGGCTATCGGTCAACTGCCCGCTTTTTTGACGGCAGCAAGACCGAGTATCCCCGGCGCATGCACAGTTTTGCCGGCAGTGATGCACACCGCATCAAAGCCGATCCCAAAAACCCGAAACGGTTGGGAATCGGTGATCGTGCTAGTGAATTCCTCTTGGAAGAACCCAGCTTTGAAGCGATTGTTGCCCTCTTGCGCGACAAGCAATTTGAACGCACGCGGCCTTTCCATGCGGAGCCGGAGGCAGTGGACACGTTGGCCGCGGCGCGCGAGGAAGGCCCTAGCCTCACCCAAAGTTTCCACGAATCAGCCAGCCAACGCGGCGGTAAGCTCACGGCGATTGTCAATGACATCTGCGCCTTTGCCAATACCGCCGGGGGTGTCGTCTATGTGGGGGCAGGCCCGCGCAAAACGAAACCGCGCGGTCTCCCCAAGCCTGCCGAGGTTCAGCAGGAGATTATGGCGAGCCTCGATGAACGGATGACGCCGCCGCTGGAAATCAAGTGGGAAATCATCCAGAGCCAGGGAGTCAAAATCCTGCGCTTCCAGATACCCAAAGGTACGGATCGCCCCTATTGCGTGGATGACTATAAGTATTATGTGCGCGATGAGGGTGAAACCACGCTGGCTGTGCGCGATGAGTTAGTCGCACTGGTACGCGA
Organism: Caldilineaceae bacterium; assembly: GCA_020846635.1. GTDB lineage: Bacteria > Chloroflexota > Anaerolineae > Caldilineales > Caldilineaceae > QEUY01. The sequence goes on along the minus strand of JADLDO010000020.1, from coordinate 207,649 downwards.
GGCATTGACCGGACAAGGAGAAGCGCGTTCACCCCAGGAGCAACCGCGGGGACGCAACGGGCGTGCCGTGAGCCACAAGGCAGAGAGCAGTCGCCGGGGACGTGGCCGCAATAGCCGTGGGGGCGAACGATCTGCCTTTTCGGCTACCATCGCGCCCAATGGCGACGCGAATAAGCCGGTGGTCTTCAACCCGACCGAGTTGGCGACAGTGGACGAAGACGAGGTGGACGTTGCAGATATCTCAAGTGAACCTGCCGCCAAAGGCGGAGCCGAGGATGCGTTCTATCTGCCGCAAATCGGTGTTGAGATTGTCGCCACCGAGGATCGCAACGGCAACAAGTTCCACAGCATCCACGACCTGCGCAACGGGCATGTGATCCACAATGTCACGCGTAAGGGTGCGCGCAAGCTCTGGAGCTATGCCATCCAGCAGCATGAGGACAACTCTAGCGCCCCTTCCAACATTGAATGGCAGGGGAACATGGGTCTTGTTGGCATCGAGCGGCGCGCGGGCAAGGTACGCTATGACCTGGCGCTGCGGGCCGATGGCAAAATCCGCATCTTCTACGGCGTCACCGAAGATGGCATGGAAGGCCCCTGGTCCATATTCGTGCAAGACGAATAAACGCGATTCCCGCGAAAATCTATCTAACGCGAAAACCCTCCCGGAAACTCAGAGCTTCCGGGAGGGTTCTATTGTTTAGACTACGCACTAGGCCAATAGATCAGCACCACAACGGTCAGCGCCCACAACACGCTGTTGACCAGCAGCGGGCCATCCTTGAGCAGCAGTTCATCGGGCGCGCCCCCCAGCTTGCGTACATGGATCAGATACAGATAGCGGGCGATAAAATAAAAGACAAAGGGAACCGTCAGCAGCATGCGCCCGCCAGCCAACGCCGTTTGCGCCTCAAAGGTGTAGAGCGTATAGGAAACCAGCGTGCTGGTGGTGACGAGGCCGATCAACTGATCCAAGAAATGAAGATTGTACTGTTCGAGGCTTGCGCGGTGGCTCGCCGCATCCTCCGCCAACAGGGTAATTTCATGCCGTCGCTTGCCGAAGCCCAAAAAGAGCGAGAGCAGCGTGACGCAGACATAGAGCCACGGGCTGAAATTGGTCACATGCACCACCAGCACACCGGCAATTGCACGCAGCAAAAAGCCCAGCGAAAGCACCATGACATCAATGATCACGATGTTTTTCAGATAAAAGCTATAGGCGATATTCTGCACCAAATAAAGCCCCACGACCGCACCGACCCACGGATCGACCCACCAACTACCCCCCAGGCCGATCACCGCCAGGACAAACGCCACCCCCGCGGCGATGGCCGGGTTGAGTTGCCCGCTGGGCAGCGGGCGCAGCCGTTTGCGCGGATGTTGGCGATCCTTCTCAATATCCACCAGGTCGTTCATCAAATAGACACTGCTGGAAACAAGGCAGAAGCAGAGCGCAACCAAAGTGGTACGCAGAAATGGTTCGGGATAGAGGAGCTTGCCGTCAAAGACGAGTCCGGCATAGACAATGCCGTTTTTTGTCCATTGGCTCAAGCGCATGGAACGCAATAAGGAGCGCACGACAGAACCGAAGGTGGGCGAAGTAGCACTTTGCGTGGTCATTCAGGTATGATAATGGACGTGAGCGACCAACACCAAAATTCCACTCCAGAAGAACGCCCTGCCACTCCACACTCCGCTCCACCGGCGCAGCCGCGGCCAACCAATGCGCCGCGCGGCAAACAGCGGCTAGACCTGCTCCTGGTCGAGCGCGGGCTGGCAGAGAGCCGCGAACAGGCGCGCCGTTTGATCATGGCAGGCGAGGTATTGGTGGATGAGCAAGTGAGCGACAAACCAGGGCACAGCGTTCCGCTCAATGCCACCTTGCGCGTGCGTACTCCCCTTCCCTATGTCAGTCGTGGTGGGCAAAAGCTCGCCGCCGCGCTGCAAGCCTTCGCCATCGACGTGACGGGCCGGATCGCAATTGATGTAGGCGCGAGTACTGGGGGCTTTACCGATTGCCTGCTCCAACACGGGGCCGGTCGCGTCTATGCGATTGACGTGGGCTATGGACAGTTGGCATGGAAGTTGCGCTCTGACCCGCGCGTGGTCATCCTAGAGCGCACGAATATTCGCCACCTGGCGCAGTTACCCGAAGCGGTGTTGGCCGATCTGGCTGTGATTGATGCCAGCTTTATCAGCCTGACACTCGTGCTGCCTGCTGCGCTTCGACTCCTGACCGCCGAAGCACAGGTTGTCGCACTGATCAAACCCCAGTTTGAAGCAGGCCAAGAGGCAGTCGGCAAGGGAGGTGTGGTGCGCGATGCCAAGACCCACCAACGCGTGCTGCAAGAGACTTTCGCGCTAGCGGCAAGCCTGGGGCTGACCGCTGCCGGTCTGATTGCTTCGCCCTTGCTCGGTCCGGCGGGCAACGTTGAATTTCTGATTTGGCTGCACCGCGCCCAGGGTGTTGTGCCAGAACCAGAGCAGCTTATCACCAGCGCCCTCGAACAAGCGCGCCTCCTGCGCCAGAAAAGTCCTTAAACCACAGGATTCAGAACCCACCCTCTCTCTGATTTGGCGCTCATCCCCTATCCATCCTATGATTAGGATACCGAACTAAATGGGCATGGCAATATAACATAGAGAGAACCCCTTACTCGTGGCACATAGCGAATTTGTGGTCGATCACCAGTGGAAGAGCGATCTGCGCAGCCCCGTACGCTGGATCGCATCGCATCTCAAGCGCAGTCCCTGGCTGCTGCTGATCCTCGTTCTGGGTGCGATTGGCAATGCAGCCGCAGCCGGTGCCATTCCCTTTTACACCGGCTATGCGTTTGACGCGCTCACCGGCCCCACGCCGAGCCTGTCACCGCTGCTCTGGGCAACCATTGGCCTCATCGCCACCCAACTCCTCCGCTTTTTCCTACAGATGGGGCGTAACTTCAGCGCCGAGGTGCTGGCGCAGCGGCTGGAGCGCGACACGCGGCAGGAACTCTACGCCTCGCTCTTGGGCAAGAATATGGGCTTCCACGACCTGCGCCCAACGGGTGAGATCATGGCGCGCGCCACCAACGATGTGCGTGAACTGGCCTTGATGGTTGCGCCTGGGTTGAGCCTCGTCTTTGGCTCCGGCAACTTTCTGATTGTGCCCATCTTTGCGTCACCCAGCATCCATCCCGCGCTGATCGCAACCCCCATCGCCTTTGGACTCGCCTACTTTATCGCCATGTACTATTACCTGGCTGAACTCCGCCCCGTCACCGAAGCAGTGCGCCGCCATTTTGGAGAGATGAACGCCAATTTAACCGAAGCGGTTGAGGGCATCGAGACCATCAAAGGCGCGGCCCAAGAGGATGCAGAGCTTGCCCGTTTCAATCGCTCAACGACCGAGGTACGCAATGCCTTTGTCGATCAAAGCCGCGTGGAGGCACGCTTTTTACCGCTGCTGCTCCTGGGAATCGCGATGGGGCTGGGTTTTGGACATGCGCTCTACCTCTTTCATCAAGGCGAGATCACGGTCGGCAATATCGTCGCCTACATGGGTTTGCTCAGTCTTTTCTCCTTCCCCACCAACATCTCACTCTTTGCCTACTCGCAAGTCTCCTCTGGCCTCTCCAGCGCACGCCGCATACTTGAATTGATCCGTTCCGAGACGGTGCTAGATGAAAACCGCGCAGGCTATCAGGCTCCCATGCGCGGCGATATTCGCTTCGAGCATGTGACCTTCCGCTATGCTGTCGAGACGCAAAGCAACGGCGACGATCAGCTTGCAAGCCAAAACGCCCTCACTGATATCAGCTTTGAGGTCGCGGCTGGGCAAACCGTGGCGCTGGTGGGGCAGACCGGCGCGGGCAAGAGTACCATCGCCAAGCTCATCAACCGTATCTATGATGTTGAAGCAGGGCGTGTGCTGGTGGATGGGGTGGACGTACGCGAGTGGAACCTAGAGGCATTGCGCCAACAGATTTCGATCATCGAACAGGACATCTTTCTCTACAGCCGTACCATTGCCGAGAATATCGCCTTTGGCAACGCCAGCGCAACCCAAGAGGAGATCGAAGCAGCAGCCCGCTCGGCGCAGGCGCACGACTTTATTCTCACCTTTCCCGAAGGCTATCAGACCGTCATCGGTGAACGGGGCGTCACCCTTTCCGGGGGGCAGCGCCAGCGCCTCGCCCTGGCGCGTGCCTTCCTGACCAACCCCGCCATTCTCATCCTCGATGATTCGACCAGCGCCATCGACAGCGCCACCGAAGATCAAATCCAACGCGCCATTGAAGCCGCCACCGAAGGGCGCACCACCATTCTCATCACCCACCGTCTTTCGCAAATTCGCTGGGCAGATAAAATTGTGGTGCTGCGCCGCGGGCGCGTGGCTGCGGTGGGCACGCATGAAGAACTCATGGCCCAATCTCAACCCTATCGAGACATCTTTGCGCGTTTATAATTTGCGTATTGGTAGCTTGCGCGTTGATAGAAAGGGTTAAAAACGACGGTGGGCGAGGTCGATCTGCTGGCGCAGTTCGTGGCGTGCGGCCTCAAGATTTTCCTTGACGCGGAAATAGGCCGCCTCGGTCAAGCCTAATTCGGCGTTGTGCAAGAGCTCGTCAAGCGCATCCACCACGCGCAACACCTTAGCTTCCAGCAGTTCAATGGTAGTACCATAGAGCCGCTCCGGCACAAAGTAAAAGATGATGAGCAGTAAAAAAAAGCCATAAACAATGGCCGTACTCAACGCCCGATCCACGCGCCCCGGCAGCACAAGCAGTAGAATCAACCCCACAACGCCCGCCAACACCATCACTTGCCAACGGGCCACGGGCCGCGCCGCTTGCAGCGTTGCCAGTGGACGAGCGAGCAAGTCATAGGACTTCAACTTTGCCAGCCAGCTATTAAACTCATGACAATGTTTGAGGTTGACGCGCGTCTGTTCGTGGCGCGCCAACTCCTGCGCATAGGTGCGACAGTGCGCGGCCAGATCATATAATTCTTTGCGCGTCAGTGGGAGTGTGCCACGCGAAGGGTTCGCCACAGCCCGCCGCCTAGATCAGCCGGTCCAGTGCCAACCCAAGCGAGAAAAGCGCGCCTGTCAACCAGGTGGCATGGACGCTTGTGCGATAGACCCACCAGCAAGCCTCAGGCGTCAAGTGGTCATGGTCCAACCGCGCAAAGATGCCCAACCCCACAGGCAGTGCCCCCAATGCCGTCAGTGCCCACAGCGGCAGATGGCTGAGCGTCACCAAGAGCAGGATCAACACATAGGCGGCGACCGTGATCAGGGCGCTCACGTCCAGAGCGCGCGCCAACCCCAGATTCACGATCAACGTACGCTTGTGGATCAGCCAATCGCGGCGGTAATGCATGGCATTGTAATTAAATGAGAGCAGAACGCTAAACAGCCCAAATGCGCCCCCTGCCCATACCGGCAGCCAGGAAATAGACCCAGCCTGCCCATAGTAGCCGGTCAGCAGCGGCAGCACGCCCATGCCCAACCAGATCGCCCCCTCGCTCATCCCCCAGCCGCGATAGCCAAAACGCAGGGGAAAGAAGATCACGGTCCAGACCAACAAAAAGCTCAGACCGCTAAAAAAGAGGATGGGCCATCCGGCTAGAAGCGCCAACCAGAGACAGCAGACGCCGCCGATCACCAAAAGTATGCGCCCTACATCCCGTACCGTCTGCGGCGCGATCATGCCACGCCCCATGAGTCCAGAGGCGGTGGCAACAGGATCGGCCATTTGCCGAGTGCCTGGGCGCTGGCTAAAGCGATAGTCGTGATATTCCCACAACGCCGCCAATCCCCAGCCGTTTGCCGTCATGCCCAACAGGGCAAGCACCAAGTTGACCAGGTTGATCTGCTCGGTTTGCCACCATCCCAGCACCGCCCCCACCATCACCGGCATCACCAGTGCCAGCGTCGCCTCGGCACGCGTCAACACTACCAACGCCTCCAGCGTCGTGCGTGGGGGGCGGCGGCCCGGAAAAGTAGGGACTGTCAACGCCGGTGCCGGTTCTGGCGTTGGATGGCCGGGATGGGTCGTCAGAAATTCGCGTTCAGTTAGCTGCACAAAACGAGTCCGTTGCTTCAACTATATGCTTGAAGTCCATGCCAAGAGGTAAAAGGAAATGACAAGGACAAAATGATAAGTGCCTGTAGCCGCTAGTTTAACATGAGCACAAGGCAGCGTCAATAACTATGTCAACATGGGCGCATCTCATGGGACAGCCGGGGACGCCGCCATTCCTGCTACTGTGCCGCCACACGCCATAACTCAAAGAGCGGCGTGCCATCGCGCTGCGTGAACGTTTCTTCAAGCGCAGCCGTTCGCCCCTGCTCTGCCACCGCGGCCAAGAACGCCTCGCGCCGCCCAGCAAAAACCGTCTGCTCCGGCGCATGGAGCAAATAGACATTGTCGGGATTGCCCAAAAAGGAGCCTAGCCGCAGCGTAAAGTCCCCATCGGGCGCGACAGGCGACTCATAGCCAAAAATCTCTCTCGGGCGCACCGTGTTATCGCTCAAATAACGCACCGGCGCATCCATGCCCCAATCCAGCGCAACCGGCGCACCTAGCCCGTTATAGCGCAGATGATAGGCCAGGTGGTAACTCGCGTCGCTGTGGTCAGCCAGCCCGCCGCTGCGCGCCAACGCTTGATGATAGAGCAGCGTTGCGCGCAGGTCCAGCACCACCCACCCACTCACCAACAGGGCGATAGCCAACGCCAGCCACCGGCGCGTGCCTGCCCACCGCTGCCATGCCAACCCCAACCCCAACGCAGCCACAGCCAGCGCCAGGGGTTGAATCAGTGCATAATGGGTGATAAAGAGGTCGCTGATCGTAAAACAGCTTGCGCCAATCGCCATCAGCAGCAGCGCCAGCGGCATCACCATCCGCCGCCACGCCGCGCCCATGCCCGCGATCACACCAGTCAAAGCCAGCCCTACAGCCGCAGGATTGCCAAACAAGCCGCCAAGATACCAGAATTGATCGCCGCGCAGGCTTTGCGCCAACTGCGCCAGCCGCACGCCACCGTTGCGCCAGAGGGCGAGGTTATCCACCCCATAATAGCTCTGCCCCGCATTGCCCAACAACGTTTGCAGCGTGCCGCTTGTTTGTAGATTGAACAGGATGAGCGGCAAGAGGGGCAGGATAAAAGCCATCGCCGCGCCCGCCAATGTCAGGCCATCCAGCCTGGGCGCGCTGCCCTTGCGCCGCGCCAGCAGCCATTGCAGCGCCAAGATCAACAGCCACGGGCTAATCACCCACAGTGCCAGCAGTTTGGCATAGAGCGCCAGCCCCGCGGCCAGCATCGTCCACAGCAATTTGCGCCGTTCGCCCGTTGCCAGCCAGCGCGTCCCCTGCCAAAGGGCGAGAAAGCACAAAGGCTGCATCAAGTTGGTGACAAAGATGCCCTGACGGCTCCAAAAGACAAAGCTGGGTGACGCGGCCAGCAGCCACGCCACCATCACGCCGCCCCAGGTCAAGCGGAGGGATGAAGGAGGAGGGATGAGGGATGAAGCGTTGTGTTCAGTGTGACAGGCACGCTGCCACACGCTCACCGTGTAGGCTGCCAAAGGCAGCACTGCCAGCCCGGCCAACACGGAAACCATACGCAGGTTGGGCACGCCCACGCCCGTCAGCCAGAGCAGGGGCAGCGCCAAATAGACATTGAGCGCGCCAATATAATCCTGTACCATCAAGGGAAACTGCCGCCCAAAGAGGTGAAGCGCGGCACTGCGAAAGGGGGTCGTGGGGTCGCCGTTGAGCAGTTCCACCGCATTGACGCCAGCCTCTTTGGCTTCGTCATAGTGGAGACCGGGCAACCCCAGTTGATAGCAGGTGAGGATCAGATAGACCAGAGAGGCCGCGGCAAGCCAGATCTTACGATTGCGCCACACTTACTCTGCGACCAAATAAACTTCGCTGACCATACTCTGATAGTTCCAACCGCTGGCATAGATACGCACACTGTTGATGCGTGCCGGGCGCGTGCCTTTGTCCGCCAAGAACTCGATCAGGTTAGGCGATTGATAGGTATACCAGGAATAAGGCGGGATCTTCTCACCGTCGATAATCTTCCAGTTCTTATCTTCGGGGTCACGATAATAGAAGCCATGCCCCCAGGTAAGTACCTTGCCGTAGATGTCCGTATAGGTGATCTCCACGCGCAGTGGAAACTCTGAACTAAGATAGCCCGCACCCGGCAAACTCTGGTGCAGCAATTTTACATCAAGTTGGATGCTCAACTCGTCATAGACGTTGACATCCTTCTCCACGATCTGGGTAATGCTCACCTCTGTATTGACGTTGTCTTCACCGTCACGGAAAAAGAGGGCGACCCAGCGCCCATCCCCCTCGTCGACCTTGACGCTGCCCGGGATCACATCATCGGCGATCGTATCCGTCTGCCAGGCATCGAGTTCCGGCTCAGAAAAATCACCATTACGCAGCAGATTGCGCGAGGCTGACTCCGGCTCATGGGCATAGTCATCCACTGCCATCCATGCGCTCTGGTCGGCATTGATGCTTACACTGCCATCGCCGCTCTGGTGTGTTAAGACAGCCCTTCCCGAACGCGCCGTGATCTCGGTCTGTTCTTCATTGACCGAAACCTGATAGCTGCCTGTCCCCAGCGCGATCACGCCATGCGGCGTCTCTAAATCCACGCGCAGCGGGCGCGCATCGATCTCCTCACTGTTCGAGAAGATGCGCGCTTGCCCCTTGACCAAATAGAGGCGCACAGTATACGGTTCTGTGCTGCGAGAAAAGAAGGGACGGCGCACGCGCAGCACATCAAGCGTAGCTCCTGCATAAAGCTGCACACTGCCCAAGACGGCATCGCCGTTGTCACTGATAAAAGCCAGTGACCCCTGCGTAGACTCATCCGCAGCCACAATGCGGCTGCCCTCGCTAATGCCCTCTTTGATGCTTGTCACAGCCACCGGCTCTGCGGATGGCGACGGGTAAAAGAGCAGCGTGCCCAGCGTCGGCTCCAAGCGAGCCTCTTGGCTCACAGTGGCATAACGAACGATATAGCGCGCCCCTAGCGGCAGCGTGATCGCCAAGACCACAAAAATCACAAAACTGCCCAGCAGCACAACCCATGCCAACCGTTCCGGGTTCTGCCGCCACTTGGCAGGCACATCCGTCGGATGCGCGCCCATCGTCGGGGCCAGTGGATCCCCATGCACTAAGCTCGAAGAGTCCGAACTCATGCAATTACTCCGTTATTTCTCCGGGGATATCATCGGATGAATCATCGAGTGAATCTCCGGGCAAATCTTCAGACGCATCCTTATTTTGGGCCGCCTCTTGTATGCGCAGCGTGAGCCGATCCAACCAGTAGCGCGCATCGCGATCCGCCACGTCTACCTCTAGCGCACGCTGGAAGAAGGCCGCAGCGCGGGTCAACTCACCCCGCTCCTTGTAGATCAATCCCAAATGGTAATGGGCATTGGGCGCCTCTGGATTGGCTTGCAGCGCGTGCTGATAGGCTTCAATCGCCTTTTCCTGCTGCTTTGGCCCGGCTGTCTCCAGGCGTCCAAGCTGCGCCGCGCCCAGGTTCATCCACAACATGGCATGGTTGGGATGAACCTTCACGGCTTTGTTCAACAGCTTCACAGCCTGGTCCCACTTACGCTGCAATATATACGCGCCACTCAGGTTAATTAGTACGTCCGGGTGGTCGGCGGCTTCCTCATAGAGCTGTTGCAACTTTTCGACCGCTTCACCAGGCCGGTTTTGGCGCAACAACTGGGCGCTCTCATTGAGCATTGATTTGAATTCTAATTCGTCCATGATGTCTATCATTATACCTAAAGAATCAGCCCCAAGACCACTGAAAGTGTTCCCATGCTGATCAACGTCGTCATAAAGATCACCGCGGCCACCAGTTGCGGCGCGGTATCATATTCGGTCGCCAAAACGGCGCTCATCACTGCCGTCGGCATGGCTGCCTGCAAGACAATCACATCGCGCTGCACTCCACCGACAGCCAGCCAAATACACAACAGCAGCGCCAACAGCGGTGCCGCCACCAGGCGAATGAGCGAGCTACGCCAGATCACCGCTTGGCGCTGAAAGAGCGGCGCAGCGCGCAATTGGATTCCCAAGAGCGCCAGCATCCCTGGCACAGCCGCATCCGCCATCAGATCAACGGCCCGGTAGATCGGAACCGGCACCTCGCCGCCCAACTGGTTGAGCAGCAGCCCCACGATTGCGGCATACAACACAGGCACTTGCAGGCTGTTGCGTAAGGCCCGCCCCAAAGGGGCTTCTCCCGACGAGGCCACGACAACCCCAACGGTGTTGTTGAGGAATGAAGCGACCACATAATAGAGTGTACCCAACGCCAGCCCAATATCGCCAAAGGCAAAGAAACAGATGGGAATCCCCATATTGCCGTTGTTGCTGATGGCGCTAGTCATCACAATCGCCATGCGTTCACGCCGCGGCTGGTCAAAACCCACAAGCCAACCGGCAATGCCGGCAAGCACATAGACCGCAACGGCGATAAGCGCCACCTGCTGCATGGTTGCCAGGTCTACCTCAGTTGTGTAGAGGCTGCGAAAAACCAGCGACGGTGTGGCTAAATAGAAGAGCAGCCGCCCCAGCGACCGCCCGTCAATGGTCATGCGCCATGCCAACAGATAACCGGCAAATGCAATCAAAAAGACAGGCAAGACCGTCTCAATGAATATCGGCAGCAGAGACTGCGCTACAGACATGGACTGCATGTGCTTCTAGGCAGATTTCGCTGCTTGTCCACTACCTTGTGTCGCCTCACCCACCACAGCCCCGGCAGACCCCACTTCATCGCCCGCCAACCCGACGTTATGAAAAACCTCATATTGATCGAGGGTGGGGGCGAAAAACTCTACGACATACTCATTGGGCACGCCCATCGGCTGGCTGATCTCATCTAGCAACGCATAGATGAACTCTTGGCGCTGGCTCGGCTTGAGCTGGCGGGTGGTCTCGTCCCAAAGCAGGATGGTTCCGTACACACCCTCAGCCGTATAATGTAAATCCAACTTGCCAATTGTGAGCGGCAATTGATCCTCGGCATCCACTTGGTCGAGGTCAAACAGAGCGTACTGTTCCGAACTGTTGGTGCGTACCAACCGCTTCAACTTGAGATTCACGCCCGCCTACTTGTTTCTGCGTGGGAGGCTACTTGTCGTCTCCGGTCTGAATGCTTTTGCGCGTGCTTTTCCGAGTGCTTTTCTGTGTACTTTTCTTAGCTCTCTTCTTCATCATCTTCATATTCGCCGAGATCATCGTCCAGCACGTCGTCGAGGTCGTCGTACCACTCCTCATCGTCGGCGTCACTCTCAAACTCATCCTCTTCGTCGGTTTCTTCAAAGAGATCAATGCCATCCGTCTGGTCGAAGAATTGCATCTCTTCGAGCGCAGCGTCGGCGGCTTCCGCTTCAATGGGATTGTCGCTTAACAACATGGTCTCCAGCGCATCCTGCGCCACTGACCCCCCAATATGCCCCAGTGCGAGGATGGCTGCCAAGCGTACCCGTTCATCACGGTCTTGCAGCAAGGCAGAAATATCATCGGCAGCATTGGTCGCGCCCAGTTCGCCACAGGAAATAGCCGCCTCGGCGCGCATCTCGGCGGAAGGGCTTCTCAGCTCCGCACGCACCAACCCGCGCCAGCGTACATCGGCACTGCGCCCCATCGCAAAAACCGCGCTGATACGCATCGCTTCGTTTGCGGAATAGTAGCCGTCTTCAATCAACTGGCGCACCCCTGCCTCGCCAGAGTAAGCAATGCTTTCCAACGCACGACGGCGCACCTCAACCGGTTCCATCTCGTTGTTCAACACCGCCAAGAGCGCTTCCTCGGCACGCATCGCCAGCGCCGAATCCAGTTCATCCAACTCACCGGCAAGGATGTAAGCCCCCAAGCCAGTCGCCGCCGCGGCACGCACTCCCTCATCCGGGTCATTGGCAAGGAATTGGACAAATGGCCCCAGCAGATCAACCGCGCCATCCTCCCACAGCCCGGTGATCGCCGTTTGGCGCACCTGGGCGTCGCTGTCTCCAAGCGCTACGCGCAAGAGACGCGCCAAATCGAGGTCGATGTCCTCCTGCAACAGCGCGACCAGCTCTGCAAGTATATGCCTGCGGCGATCCACATCCACCAACTCCCATTGTTGGCGTACGACTTCAACATCTGGGGAAGCAAGATCCGAGAGCGCAAAAAGGTCAACAATCGGCGGCAGTTCGCGATCCTGAATCAAACGCTGCATCAACTGATCGACAGGCACTTTGGGGCGCAGACCTGGGCTTACCACGTCAAGATCGTCGTCCTCGTCATCCTGCCCCGTAATGACAAAATTGTCGCCCAGCGCATCCAACAAGCGCCGCACTTCGGCAGCCACCGTAGCCTGATCGGTATCATCCAGACCACTGAAATAGGCAGCAACCGCCGCGCTCACCTCATCATCAAAATCCTCAGGCGCGCCTGTATCGTCTGCGTCTTGGTGCGGCAGGCGCGGCATCTGGGGCTTGTTCTCATTTTTCTTATTTTGTCCGTTTTTACGATGTTTTGGCATAGCTAAACCTTGCTGCACACATAAATGCGCGCCTCCACCACTTCTATGATTCCCACACTACTCCCACACAAAGCCGCGGGTAACACTCGGCGGGCTGACAGACACCGGCTGCCCATCCACTTCTTCAACCACCTCAACCCACCAACGCCATTCGTGATTAAATTGATCGGGCGCAAGGTCACACAAGCTGCTGTCCAGTTCCCACTCGGTCTGCGTCACCGGCCCGCTCTGCGCCAGGATCCAAACCACATCCTCTTGTCCGTCAGCGGTTTGGCCGTTGACAAAGCCCAGATGCAGCACATATTTATCGCTGTCTTTGACAAACTGCACCCGCTGCCAGATGAGCTTACCGCCGGTGGTACAGCCGATGCGTGCATCGTCGGGCGGCACAACCAACGCGGGCGCTTCGAGCCGCAACGCCAGTGATAGGTCTGCCGCGGCAACAACCGGTACAGGAATGTAGAGCATCTGTCCAGGCTGGAGTACAAAGACATCTTGCGCGCTGATGTTGTTGACCTCCATCAGCGCCTCCACCGTCACATCATAATTCGCCGCAATCGTCACCAGCGTATCGCCCGTTCGCACCTGGTAGACAACCGGAGTGGGTGTAGGCGTAGGCAATGGCGTCGTCACGACAGTCGGCATGGCGGTTGGGGTGGGCATGCCAGTTGTCACCGCTTCGGCTCCACTCGAGGGCGATCCAGCGACTGGCGTTGCCTCGCTGATCGCCAGAGCAGAAGCCCGCGCGATCCCGCCTGCTGGACCATTCGCGGGCGCTACAGACGTAGTTGGCGAGGCAACAGCAATCACAGCCGTAGCTTCGGCTGTCGCCTCAGGCGTCACTGTAGCTGTCGCAGCGCTGCGCTCAAGTGTATTATCGGCGACCAGGGTCCAGGTCGGCGTGGGCGTACGCGGTGACTCCTCTGTACTCAGCGTCGCGGCCATTCCTGCTGCTGCGTCCGTTTCATCAGCCGCAATCGGGGTCGGCGGTTCCGGTGTAGCTGTGGAGAGCGGCGTATCCGTTGCCGGCACTGCCGCGCTAGGCGCTTCATCCTGCACAGCGATCGAAGCAGCAGCTAGTTCCGTCGCTCTTGGCCCCCCAACACCAATCGGCGATTCTTCCGATTCCAGCACCGATGACGGATAGCTCTCCTGCTCAACTGCGTTCTGCCCTAAATCGTTTTGACCTAAACCGTTCTGTCCAGCATCGTCTGCGGGCACAGGTGTCACGACACTCTCCGCGCCATTCATGGCCACCGCCTGCGTATCGCTCACAATGACGCTGTCGGCAGCAACCACCACCGCATCACCGGCATCAGGACTGCCATCAGGACCGTCAACAACATCCTCGACGATAGGGGTCATGACAATCACCATCTCAGGCTCAATACTTGCGCTGAGATCTTCCACCATAATGACACCTCGAACCAAGTTCGAGCGCGCCCAGGCAATTGGACTAATCCGATCCCACTGGCTGACAACCAGCGCCATCAAGAGCAAGGCCAGCAGCGCGGGTACACCCACTGTGATCGTTCTGGAGGGGGCCTCGCGCAATTCACGCCCACAACCAGGACAGATCATCAGTTCGGAGCTAGCGGGCGTGTGGCAGTACATACAACGAATCTGCTTTGGCGCATGCGCCAAATGCTCGCCACATGCAGGACAGGTGTCTAGCGGGCTCTCAACGTGTTCACCACAGCCTGGGCAAATCTGTTTTGTGAATGTTCGGGTTCCAGCCATACCAATCGAAATAGCATTGGCAGTTTGCGGGGAAAACTGCCAATCATCTCCGCCCGAATCTTGAGAAGTGGCCGATTGCTCACTCATGCAGACGGTACAGCCTTTAGGTTTGCGACCATGTCACTCCCTATTGGCCCAAAATCGAGATCCAATCGATCCCTTGTTGGGCAGTTGTGATGTCGCGCACAGTAACCAGCACCAAGAGTCCGAGCAGGAGCATAAAACCCACCATGTGGATCATGCCTTCTCGCTCTGGGTTAACACGCCGGCCCCGCACAACTTCAAACAGGATAAAGAGAAGACGCCCGCCATCCAATGCAGGCAGGGGCAGCAAATTGGTAATCGCCAACGCTGCACTTAACACGGCGGATAGACGCCAGATCGGGAACCAATAACCAGTATCAATGGTCGCCGACACAGCCCCACCCACCATTTGGGCAATGCCCACAGGCCCGGTCAACTGTGCATCGGCAGGCTGTATCGTACCCGCCAACAACATCACCGGGAGTTGCAAGACCAACAGCACATATTCTGCTGTGGAGCGTACCCCTTCCCACAAAGCAGAAAGCAGTGGCAGCTTCGCCAACATGCTCGCCGGCCCGATCTGTACCCCCAGCGAACCTTGCCCCTCCGGAGGATTCACACGGGGCGTGACATTGACCGTCACCCACTCATCGCCCCGCAACAGGGTCAGCTTAACCTCTTCGCCCAAATGCTGGCCGATCACCTCATTGAGTGGGCTATGCTCACCAATGACCGTGTCGTTGACGCTGTAGATCAGATCATTGGCTTGAAGACCGGCAGCCAGCGCCGGACTATCCTCCGCGACAGCAATAATCTCGGTGGAAAGAACCGGGACAAAACTCACGCCGGCCAACAACTGATCCTGGCTGACAGGCTGGCCCAGGGGAAGTTCCACCTGCGCGCCATCGCGCAAGACAGTAACGACACCCAGGGTCGGGTCGCCCTCAACTTGATGAATCACCTCATAGTCAAAGTTGGGGATGGCACTCACACGCACCGGCTGACCATTGAGGTCAACCAAGAGATCATTCGGCTCGATCCCAATCGCCGCTGCCGCGGAATTTGCTTCCACGCCAGTCACCGACGGGTGTCCCACAACCGCGGGAAATCCTGCCATAAAGCTAGCGGCAAAGAGGATGATCGCCAATAGCGCGTTCATCACAGGCCCGGCAACCAATGTTGCCGCACGCGCCTTGCGGCTGGCAGCATTAAATGAACCCGGCGACATATCTGTCGCATCCTCACCCTTCATGCGCGCAAAGCCGCCAAAGGGGATCAGATTGATTGTAAAATCGGTACCATCGTAGCGGAAAAGTTTGACGATTCGTGGAGGATAGCCCATCCCGAACTCTTCGACCACAATCCCATTGCGACGCGCAACCCAATAGTGGCCCAGTTCATGGAAAAAGACCAAGACACCGAGAACAAGGATGAAAGAGACAATCGTGATCAACATTGAAAATAAGCTACCTTTCGTAAGCCAGTCCAGCATACGGGACTATACCCTGAACAGCCGCAACTAGCCTTACGCACCGGGTTGTACGTCTTGCGGCATTATACTCGTTTGCAAACCCATCCTGCAAATGAACCAGGAGAGGCTATGGGCAGCGTTAAACGGCTCTACACGGGTGCGTAGAGCCGTCTATTTGTCCATCGTCGCTCGTCTGGCACAGGCTGCGAACTCTGCATCCGCACCTGTCTCCAACAGTATAGAAGCTTCGCCTTCTTCTTTCCGTAAGCTCACCTAGCTTGTCTACGATCATTCTACTATCGTTCAACGATCATGCTGCGTGCAGTCGGCTTCCCAGCGCATGGACTGATCCAATCAACGCATGATAGAGGTTATCCGGTTCCAGTCCCGAGCAGATTAGAACCTGTAGAGCCGGGCGCTTCTCAATCCAGCTCAAGGCTTGCGCCACCTTTGCAGCCATGCCGCCGGTCACATCCACACCATAGCTGCCCCCCAACCCCGAACGAATCTGTGCAAAGCTTTGCGGGGTTACGGCTGGAATCAACGCAACGTTTGCATCCACCAACGGATCAGCGGAATAGATTCCACCCACCTCCCCCGCCAGAATGATCCTTGAAGGCAGCAGCGCATCATCCAAGACCTGGAAAATCTCCTCTGTGGAGGCAATTGTGCCCCCGCGCACCGCATCCAATGCCACGTCACCATAGACCACCGGCAGCAGCCCCCGCGCCAGCGCCGCCAAGACCGTACTCTCCGGCCCGGCAGCCACGCGGCCATCGGCACAACGCAGCATCACACTAGGCTGGATGCCCCACGCAGGAACACCAGCAGCCAGCAGTTCCGCCACGACAATGCGGTTGAGCCGCGCCGCTGCATCGGCTGTCTGGGCAAAGCCAAGCCATTGTGCTGCCGTCGCCACCCCGGCACGCGTGCCATGTGTGCTGGCATAGACATGCCCAAAACTGCCCGATCCATGCCCCAAGACAATCCGCAGATCAGGTTGAGCCATGCGCGCCCGTTGGATTTCTTGGGCCAACCGCTGGATCACCGCTTGGCGTGGCTTCTCCTTCTCTCGTTTGTCTGTCAGCAGCGATCCACCCAACTTTACAAAGATCGTCATGGCTCCATCCTGCAAGAATTGTAGGGTGCGTACACTCTGGAAATTCTGCATACTGTCATACAGCAAAAAGGCTGACCGCATGGTCAGCCCCATTGACTATCTGATTGTGTGGGCGAAAAGGGACTCGAACCCCTGACCTCCTCGGTGTAAGCGAGGCGCTCTAACCAACTGAGCTATTCGCCCATAGAATTGCAAATATACCGTGTACCAGAGGCTTTGTCAAGAAATCGCGTGATATGGGCGTATCTCACGATTTGCTCCATCCATCAGAAGCCCTCGCTTTTGTCGATTTTGATTTGAACGCCGCGCCGCTGTCTCTGAACGATGATCCGTTCCATGATCTCTTGGCGCAGCGTCTCGGGGAGATGCTGTGACTGCCACTCGCGTTCTTCGATAACTTTCGCCTCAGCCTGCTCCGGGTTGGCCGCGGCGATGGCTTTCAGTGCATAGTAAGCAGCGCCGTACGCGTGCTGCGTAACATGCGCGGTTGCCACTGCCTGACCGGCTGCGCGCGCCGCAAAGTGAGCCGCGTCATGCTCTTGCGACTCATCTTTCAGATCGCGGGCAGCAGCATGGGCCGCAAGTGAAGCGCCGCGAATCTCAGCCATCGAGAATACGCCTGTGTGAACCCATCTCCGGCATACTTCGAGGGCCTTGCGCGGCCTGTCGTCTTTTGGGCGCGCTTGCTCAAAGAGGGAAAGCACCCTCTCGGCACACGCCGCAGCCCAGGTCGCCAGCGCTGTCTGATCTTCTTTGCTGAACTTCTTGTACGCAGTTTTTCCCATCAGCCGCGTGTAAGCGCATATGTTCCTGGGAGCGTCGCCAGGGATAGCGACGCTCCCAGATTGCGTAAAGCAGCCGTCAGAATGACAAATGCACTATACCGGCTGCTTCGTGCCCACCTCAAAACCGGCCAAATGCTCCAACGCCTTGATCAGCGCATGGTTGCCTTCCTCCTGCAAACCCTGTGCCTCCAGCGTGCGATAGAGATTGAAAATCAGGCTTGTCCCGGCAAGGGGTACGCCCATCTCATCAGCCGCGTCCAAGACCAAGCGCAGATCCTTCTGCTGTAACGCCACCGTAAAGCCCGGTCGCCAATCCCGCTTCATAATCTGTGGCCCGCGGTTCGTAAACATCCAGCTTCCCGCTGCGCCCTGGCTGATCGCCTCAAAGGTCTTTTGCAGATCCACGCCACCCGCCTGTGCAAAGAGCAGCGCCTCGCACATGGCAAGGCAGTTGCCCACGACCAGCACTTGGTTGACCAGCTTGACAGTCTGCCCAGAGCCGTTGGGGCCAATGTGCGTAATGGTCTTACCCATCGCCTGCAAGGCAGGCAGCGCACGCTGGAACTGTTCTTCATCGCCACCGACCATGATGCTCAGTGTGCCTTTGGCTGCACCTTCGCTGCCACCGCTAATCGGCGCATCCAGCATGTGGACGCCCTTCTCTTTGAGCTTGGCTGCGATCTCTTTGGTCACTTGCGGGCTGATGGTGCTGCAATCCACCACCAACGCGCCCGCCTTTGCGCCCTGGATCACCCCATCCTCGCCCAAGATCACGCGCTCAACATCCGGCGTGTCGCTGACACAGGTGATGATAATATCACTGTTTGCGGCTACATCGGCTGGACTGCTGCCCGCCTCCGCGCCCGCTTCCACCAGTGCATCCATGCGGCTGGCAGTGCGATTCCAAACGCGCACCTTGAAACCTGCATTGAGCAGATTGTTCGCCATCCCCCGCCCCATGATGCCAAGTCCAATAAAACCGACTCGCTCGGCCATGCTCTTGCCTCCCGTTGATTGCCTATCGTTCACTCGAATAGGTTGGTTGTCGTATAGGTTGGTTGTCGTAAAGGTAGTGATGCGCCTAATCATACGCGCAGAGACGCAATCAGCCAAACCGCAGCCTACACTATACCCCTCCCGGACGTCTGACCCTCCCGCGCCCAATGGGCTCCCCAGCTTCCGGGAGGGTTTCCCAGTATAGGAACAGGTTAATAAAACAACAGCCCCATCCATATGGATGGGGCTGCACCCTGTTTACGGGTTATGTTTTGCGTGCGAGCTACTGAAGCATCGCCTCAATCGCTTCGGTGGCCTCGGATTCGGGCGTCCTGACCTCCGCATGATCGATCACCTCGACCACGAAGTCTGGCCCGATGGTCCCGTCCTCACGCGTTGTCTCGCGATAATCGACCTGGACAGTATCTCCCGGTGCAAAGCGACCTGCCAAGAGCGATTCGCTCAAGGGATCTTGCACCTTGTTCTGGATGACACGGCGCAATGGACGTGCCCCATAGTCGGGATCAAAGCCGGCCTCGGCAACAGCCAGGCGTGCCTCCTCGGTCAGCACCAGCTTGATCTCTTGCTCATCCAACTGCATGCGCAGCGGCTTGAGTTCCAGCTCCACGATCATCGCAATCTCGTTGCGTGAGAGGCTGCGGAAGACCATGACGCCATCCAAGCGGTTGATGAATTCGGGCCGGAATGTCTTCTTCAGCGCATCCATGACCTTCGCCTTCATCGTCTCATACTCTTGTTCGCGGCTGCCTTCATCTTCTTTGGTAATCGCAAAGCCCAGCTTGTTAGCACCCTGGATCAACTTGGCACCAATGTTGCTCGTCATCAGGATCAAGGTGTTACGGAAATCCACCCGGCGGCCCTTAGCGTCGCTCAGATAGCCATCTTCCATAATCTGGAGCAGCATATTAAAGGCTTCAGGATGGGCCTTTTCAATCTCGTCGAGCAGGATGACGCTGTACGGGCGGCGGCGCACCGCCTCAGTCAACTGCCCACCTTCTTCATAACCGACATAGCCTGGAGGCGCACCCACCAAGCGGCTTACATTGTGCCGCTCCATGAATTCGCTCATGTCTAGCTTGATCAATGCTTCTTCGCTGCCAAACATAAACTCGGCAAGCGTACGGGCCAACAGCGTCTTCCCAATGCCGGTGGGGCCGAGGAAGATAAAGGAACCAATCGGGCGGCGCGGGTCTTTCAACCCGGCGCGCGCGCGGCGTACAGCCTTGCTGATCGCCTTGATCGGCTCTTCCTGCCCGATCACCCGTTGGCGCATGACCTTTTCCATCTCCAGCAACCGCTCGCGTTCTTCACCAGCGATACGGCTGACGGGCACACCCGTCCACATGGCGACGACTTCGGCGATATCCTCCGGCGTCACTTTGGGCTGATTCGCAGCCTCGTTCCAGCCTTCGCGCAGTTCGTTGAGCTTTGCTTCCAGCTCCACCTCGCGATAGCGCAGATCGATGGCATCATCAAAACGCTGTGTCTCCAGCGCCTCTTCCTTGAGCTTCTCCAACTTCTTGAGATTCATAAAGGTCTCGCGCAGGTTGGCGGCATAGGGCGCTTTATACATGCGTACCCGGCTGCCCGCCTCGTCAATCAGATCAATCGCCTTGTCCGGCATAAAGCGATCCGGGACGTAGCGTGCTGCCAGGCTAGCCGCTGCCGTCAGGGCTTCATCCGTAATCAAAAGCTTGTGATGATCCTCATAGCGAGACTTCACACCACGCAGAATCTGCACCGTCTCCTCAATCGATGGTTCGTTGACCAGGATTGGCTGGAAACGACGTTCGAGCGCAGCATCGCTCTCGATATACTTGCGATACTCATCCAGCGTTGTCGCACCAATGACTTGCAATTCACCCCGGCTCAACGCAGGCTTGAGGATGTTGGCGGCATCGACGCTGCTTCCCGCTGCGCCTGCGCCCACCAACATATGCACTTCATCAATAAAGAGAATGGCCCCAGATTGAATGATCTCCTCGATCACCTTCTTAAGCCGTTCCTCAAATTGACCGCGGTACATGGTCCCGGCCACCAAGCTGCCCACATCCAACATGAGCAAGCGACGATTGAGCAGCGGTTCGGGTACATTGCCCTCGATAATGCGCTGGGCAAGACCCTCGACGATGGCGGTCTTGCCAACGCCGGGTTCGCCGATCAGAGCCGGGTTGTTCTTGGTGCGCCGGCTCAAAATCTGGATCATGCGCTCAATTTCGCTCTGGCGACCGATCACCGGGTCCAGTTTGCCTTCTTCGGCAGCAGCCGTCAGGTCATAGCCCAACTGATCCACCAGTGGGGTCTTTGATTCCTTTTTCTGCTTTTCCTTCGTCTGGGCCTGGGTTTGCAAGATATTGCGCGCCGTCTGGGTGCGCACCCGGTCCAGGTTAATTCCTAAGCCGCGCAAAACATTGACCGCGATGCCTTCGCCTTCGCGTACCAAGCCCAGGAGGAGGTGCTCGGTGCCAATGTAATGATGGCCCATCAGCCGCGCCTCATCCACTGCTAACTCAATTACACGCTTAGTACGGGGGGCCAAGGTTGGCTTACCAAAAGGCGGTCGCTCACCGCGGCCCACTGTACGCTCCACAGCACGGATCACCTGACCCGGCTCTACCCCAAGCTCGCGCAGAACCTTTACGGCTACGCCATTCTCCTCGCGCACCAAGCCCAAAAGAAGATGCTCGGTACCGATATAGTTATGGTTTAGCCGTAATGCTTCCTCTTGAGCTAGGGTCAGTACCCGCCGTGCGCGCTTTGTAAAACGGTCAAGTTTATCAGACATTGTTGTCGTCCCTAAAGTAGTCGTGACTCACCAAAATCACCTGGCACTCGTATCTTACCCTTCATGGCGGGCAGATGTCGTAACTAACGTTCCTCTTTCGGTGTGTGCAAGCCCCCATCGGATCGGATGTGGTGGCTTGTGTAACCAGTAAGCGGAGAAAAAAACAGACCACGTGGCAAGACTGCGCAGGAAACACGCATGTAGTTCACCCAAGTAGTTGCTCTGCTGCTACTCCGTATTGTAACGATAGGCTGTCGGCTTTGTCAACCACAAAACCAAGCTCTGCCCCCCACACCCCCTAGCCATTCGATTAGTTCTCGTCAGGCTCTAAAGTGTTCATTATACCATATGCGGTTAGTTATGTCTACAAAACAGACCAATGGGGGGAACACCGGGCAATTTCGCTGAAGGATACGTTCAAAAATGCGTTGCCCTTAAAGAGACGTTTGCGTGCGGCTAAAAGTTTCGGCCCGATCCAACTTCAACCATTTTCGCCAATCCTGCGCTCCGCTGCAAACCCCAATTGGCGTAGGGTACACGCGTCAAATGTATCAAATCAATCAGCTTTTACGAGATCGGCTTCCATGAACAGAACAACGGGGACACCGTATGGCGTCCCCGTTGACTCTCTCATTATACAATGCGATTGAATCAGGCGCTATGTCAATTAGCTGACGATTTCCGCCTCTTGTTCGGCGACTGACTCAACCTCATTCTCAGGCGCAGCGCTGCTCACGGCCTCTGTCTCATTCTCATCTGATTCATTCTCATCGCTTGGCGCAATCTGCCAGTCGATCTCAGATTCAGCGGAAGGCGGCAGCGCCTGCTTGAGGCTCAAACCCATACGGCGCTTGTCGGTGTCGATACGGATGATGCGCAGATCGTATTCCTCGCCCTCGGAGACAACCTCCTTCGGATGAGTAATACGCCGGTCGGTCAACTCGCTCACATGGATCAATCCTTCGATACCATCCTTTTCCAAACGGGCAAAGGCACCAAAGTTGACCAGCTTGGTGATGCGACCGCGCACGACCTGGCCCACTTCGTAGGTCTCGTTCACGACGTCCCACGGCTGCGGTTGCAGACGGCGCAAGCTCAGGCCAATGCGACGGCGCTCTTGATCCACGCTCAGAATCTGCACCTTCACGTTGTCGCCCACAGAGACGACTTCGCTGGGATGGTTCACCCGATTCCAGCTCAACTCGCTCAAGTGGATCAACCCGTCGGCTCCGCCCAAGTCGACAAATGCGCCAAAGTCCGCAATGCTGCTGATCACACCAGGATAGACATCACCTTCCGTGAGCCGATCCAGCAGTTGTTCCTTCTGCTGGCGACGCCACTCGCGCACAGCCAAACGCTCAGAGAGAATCAGGCGGTTGCGCTTGCGGTCGATGTCGATCACCTTGAGCATCAAATTCATGCCCACCAACTGCGCCCAGCGATCATCGGACTCGTCGGTCTGTTCCTCACCCTGGCTCTGGCTGTCAGCGCTGAGTTGGCTGGCGGGCACGAAGCCGCGCACTTGACCAATTTTGACGATCACGCCACCTCGGTTGTAGGCCGCCACACAGCTCTCGAAGATATGCTGCGACGCCATCAGCGTCTCCGCGCGCTCCCAATCCTTTTCTGCCTGGGCACGGCTGATGCTGAGAAGGAGATTACCGTCTTTGTCTTCGCGCAATACATAGACCGGTACTTCGTCCCCAATACTCAGTGATGCGAAAGAATCACTGAGTCGTTCGATTTCACGCCCACTGACGATCCCTTCCGACTTATAACCAATGTCGACGAGAATCTCATGCGGACGCTTGTCCACGATAATCCCTGTGCGGATATCCCCACCCTGGGGCTCCAACAAGGTCTTATCGATTTCGTCCAGCAGCAGGGTCATCGGATGAACTTCATCTGTCCCTTCTGCTAGCCCGAACGCCATCGTGGATGCCTGGAATGTGTCGTGACCGTTGCTCATAACTAGGAAACTTCCTCCAAAAATAAAGAAAATGCCATACGAATAATCGGCGAAACAATACCGCAACTACAGACGAGTCAAGGCCGCGGAAGATCGCCGCCAAGCTCGCGCTTGCCCCCCAACTGTCTGCTCTATCTCTTGCCTATGACGTCTTCATACTCACTACTTGATATTCACTACCTGAACCGAACTTATGATCACTACCCTCGACTACCGGCCTCAACGACAGGCCGTGAACGCCACACGAACGACTGTGCTATTTTCTATCCGGCAGCAATGCGACAGCCTCAATCTCTACTAAACCGCCCAAAGGCAACGCCGCCACTTGCACTGTGCTGCGCGCAGGGGGTGGAGTGGGGAATGCTGTGCCATAGACGCTGTTGACTGTGCCAAACTCGCGAATGTCTACCACAAAGATGGTGGTCTTCACCACATCGGCCATGCTTGCGCCCGACGCGCTCAACACTGCGCTTAAGTTGGCTAACGCCTGGCGCGTCTGTGCCTCCACGCCCTCCTGCAATTTGCCGGTTGCCGGATCAAGTCCAAGTTGACCAGAGGCAAAAACCAAGTTGCTCGCCTTGATTGCTTGCGAATAAGGGCCTACCGCCGCAGGCGCGGCCTGCGTGGCGATCGCTTCTCGATTCACTTATGGGGCCTCGTTTGGGTTGAGGATGAAGGATAATCTAAGTTTAAGTTCATTAATACAGGGGCAAGAACAACCGCCACAATCCTTAAGAATAGATTAAATTGTAATCAACGTTGCGCTATAAGTCAAAACCCGTGACAAAAAAGATACATGAAAGATAGAGCCGCGCTCGTAACTCCTTTGAACATTCCACTCAAAGGAGCCTCTATGCCGCTTTCAGATCAAAAGTCTGCCGCAGTGCTGGAATTAAGTAGGGACAATGGGTAAACTGCGCCGCATAATTTCGTAATTTTCTAATGCACGACCGGCCCCCAACGCCACACAGGCAATGGGATTTTCAGCCACATAGGCCGGCACACCCGTCTCTTGTGTCAACAGTTGGGCGATATTGCGTAGCTGCGAGCCGCCACCGGTCATCACCATGCCGCGGTCAATGATATCCGCAGCCAATTCGGGGGGCGTCTTTTCGAGCGTCGAGCGCACTGTGCTGATTACAGCCTGGAGCGGCTCTTGAATCGCCTCGGTCACTTCGCTGCTGTTGATCTGCATGATCTTGGGCAAACCGTTCACTTGGTCACGCCCGCGCACTTCCATGCTGCGCTCTTCTTCCAACGGCAGCGCGCTGCCAATGCCGATCTTGATCTCCTCGGCAGTCTGTTCACCCACCAAGAGGTTGTACTTCTTGCGGATATAGTTGACAATCGCCTCATCAAAGCGATTCCCGCCCACACGCACGCTGCTCCACACAACAATGTCATACATTGAAGCCACAGCAGCTTCGGTCGTGCCGCCGCCCATGTCCACCACCATGTTACCCGTGGGTGTGCCAATCGGCAATCCTGCGCCATAGGCCGCGGCCAGTGGCTCAGGGATCAGATACGCAGCACCGGCCCCCGCCTGCATCGCTGCATCATGCACAGCGCGCTCTTCCACGCTTGTCACCCCTTTGGGCGTGCTGATCATCACTTTTGGCTTAAAGAGCGGCTTGGTTAGTGGATTGAGATTGCCGACAATCGCCTGGATGAAATAGCGCAACATCGCCTCGGTCACGACAAAGTCGGCAATGACCCCATCGCGCATGGGCCGCGCCACTTCGATGCTCTCCGGTGTGCGCCCCAGCATGTCATACGCCTCGTGACCTACCGCCACCATCTTGTTGTCACGCAGGCGAATGGCGACCACCGAAGGCTCATGCATGACAATTCCCCTGCCCTTAACATGCACAAGCACATTGACCGTTCCAAGATCAATCCCAATGTGTTTCTGAAACATAGCTCTTTATGTCGCCCTCACGCGTCAGCCCTGGCACGTTGTCGACTCGGCTGCTCCCCCATGAAGGGGAACCGCGCCGCACGCAGTAAATAAGTCTGGGAACTGTAACCCTTGAGAATTATAACCATGAAGCCCATCACTGCGTGAATTATAACAGGCCATCGTCACATCACCCACTGGCAACTATCCACCGGCATCCACATATTCACAAAACAGCCACAGAAAATCTATAGAATATCTGTGGACACAAAAGCCGGGTTCCTTGCATTAGGAACCCGGCTTCCTTCCTTGTCGCTACCATTCGCCAGGCAACGGCACAAGGGCTACTCTTCCTCGAAGGATGGCCCTGGTCGCTGCGGGCGACTAGAGCGCCGCCGCGCTACCTTGAGCCGTAATGTGCTGCGCTGTAGCGCCGCCTCGATAATCGGCTTACGCTCGCGCGGCGGGTTCTCTGCCAGTGACTCGCGCGCCCGTTGCAATGCAGCCGCGGCGCGCGCCTCGTCGATCTCTTCTGCCTGTTCGGCGCTTTCGGCCAAGACAATCACCTTGTCCGGACGGACTTCGACCACCCCGCCACCAATGGCGATATAGCGGACATCATTGCCCTTGTGCAAGATGATCTCACCGATCTCCAGCGTCGAGAGCAGCGGTGCATGGCCGCGCAGGATGCCCATTTGCCCGGCACTCCCCGGCAGCGTCACCATGTCAACCTCGTCCGAAACCAAACGGCGGTCGCGGGTCACAATATCGACCAGAATAGGCATAGTGATTAGCCTCCAGCGCGGAGTCGTTCTGCCTTCTCCACAGCCTCTTCGATGCCACCGACCATGTAGAACGCGGCTTCGGGCAGGTCGTCGTGCTTGCCATCCAAGATCTCTTGGAAGCCACGCACAGTGTCTTCGATCTTCACAAACTTACCAGGCGTGCCGGTGAACTGTTCGGCCACAAACATCGGCTGCGTCAGGAAGCGTTGAATCTTGCGTGCGCGTGCCACGACCAACTTGTCATCTTCGCTCAATTCTTCCACACCCAGAATGGCGATAATGTCTTGCAGGTCACGATAACGCTGAAGCGTCTGCTGCACCTGGCGTGTCACATTGTAATGCTGCTCGCCCACAATCAGCGGGTCCAGAATACGGCTGGTGGAACCCAGCGGGTCTACTGCGGGGAAGAGCGCCTGCTCGGCCAACGAGCGTTGCAGCGTAATCGTTGCATCCAAGTGGGCAAAGGTCGTCGCCGGAGCCGGGTCGGTGTAGTCATCAGCAGGCACATAAACCGCCTGCATCGAGGTAATCGAACCCTTACGCGTAGAGGTAATGCGCTCCTGCAAAGCACCCATGTCAGTGCCCAATGTCGGCGCATAACCCACGGCACTGGGCAGACGGCCCAGCAGGGACGACACTTCCGAACCCGCTTGCACAAAGCGGAAGATATTGTCGATAAAGAGCAGCACATCGCGGCCCTCATCGCGGAAGTACTCGGCCATGGTGACGCCAGTCAACCCCACGCGCAGGCGCGCGCCGGGCGGCTCATTCATCTGGCCGAAGACCATCACCGTCGAAGGCATAACGCCCGAATCGATCATTTCGCGCATGAGGTCATTGCCCTCACGGCTGCGCTCGCCCACACCGGCAAAGACGGAATAACCGCTGTGGAATTCGGCGACGTTATGGATCAACTCTTGGATGACCACCGTCTTGCCTACACCCGCACCACCGAAGATGCCCGTCTTACCACCACGGGTAAAGGGGGCAATCAAGTCAATCACCTTAACGCCGGTCACAAAGATTTCCGCCTGGGCCGCCTGCTCATCAAAGGAAGGCGGTTGGCGGTGGATGGGCAGCGTCTCTTGCGTCTCCACGGGCCCGGCGTTGTCAATGGTCTCGCCGAGTACGTTGAACAGACGACCCAGCGTTGCTGGGCCAACCGGCACGCGAATCGGCTCGCCACTCGACACAGCCTTGACGCCACGACGGAGACCATCGGTGCTGCCCATGGAAACGGCGCGCACCACGTTGTTGCCCAATTGCTGCGCAATCTCAAAGGTTAATGTTGAACCATCTTCAGCGGTCACCATAACCGCGTCATAGATTTCAGGCAGATCGCCTTCGGGAAAGGAGAAGTCTACCACTGGTCCGATCACGCTTTGGACTGTACCTACCAGTTCTTTAGCCACTTCGGGCCTCCTAATACCTGTCGAAATAGACGCGTTCAGAAGCTACGCGCGGAGTTCATGCTATGTTCGTACTCTAATAATAGATTTACACTTCAACCTATCCGACGGAGGCAGCGCTACCGCCGATAATATCCATCAACTCACTGGTAATACCTTCCTGGCGCGCCTTGTTATAGGTCAACGTCAGCACATCTACCAGTTCATTCGCAGCATCAGTCGCATTGCGCATGGCGACCATGCGGGCGGATTGTTCGCTCGCAATGGATTCGTACAACGCCTGCAAAATCTGCACTTCGGTAAAGCCATAGAGCACCTGGCCGAGCACCGCACCCGCCGAGGGTTCAAAGATGAAATCCGGCGGCGTGCCAATGCTCTGATCCGGCTCAATGGGCAATAGCTTTTGCACCAGCGGCACTTGACGAATTGTGTTGACAAAATCCGTATAGATCATGATCACTTCGTCAAAGTGGCCCTGGGTAAAATCATCAATCAAAACACGCGTAATCGCGCCAATATCCGCAGAGGTAGGGCTGTCGGGCAGGGCCATGAATTCGGCGCGTATCACCGGATCATAGCGCAAGAGCCAATCGCGCCCCTTGCGACCCACCGTCACAACCTCGATTTCAACCCCCTCTTGGCGACGCTCACGCATATAGAGCGCCGCACGACGGATGACATTGGCGTTGAAGCCGCCGGCCAATCCACGGTCGGCAGTCACCAACAACAGACCTACACGCTTGACGTTGGCGCGCGGCTTGATCAAGTGACCATACGCTTCTTCGACACTGGTAAGGCCGGCGATATAGGAAAGCACTTCGCGTGCGGACTGGGCATAGGGGCGCGTTGCCAGCACTTGCTGCTGCGCCTTACGCATTTTGGCAGCCGCAACTGCCTCCATCGCCTTTGTTACCTGTGCGATATTCTGAACCGAACGGATACGCCGTCGAATTTCTCGTGTACTTGCCAAGGCGTTACCCTCGTTTTAGCTAGTCGGAACCCAAGTCTGGTTAAAGTCAGTCAGTGCCAGCCGCAGCGCTTCAGTGGTGTCCTTGTCCAGATCTTTCGAGCGCATGATGGCCTGACCGATCTCAGGATGGCTTGCATCCAGATAGGTGTGCATAGCAGTTTCCCAAGCCTTCACGTCGGAGACGGCAATCTTATCCAGGAAGCCGTTGCTGACGGCCCAAATGCTCGCGACCTGCTTATCCAACGGGACTGGCTGGTATTGGGGCTGCTTCAAAATCTCCTGCATGCGGCGACCACGGTCTAGCTGGCGCTGCGTCACAGCATCCAAGTCGCTGCCGAATTGAGCAAACGCCGCCAACTCGCGGAACTGGCTCAACTCTGACTTGAGACGCCCGGCGACCTTCTTCATGGCTCTCGTTTGCGCCGAACCACCCACACGGCTCACGGAGATACCCACGTTCAGTGCGGGACGAATACCCGCATAGAAGAGATCGCTTTCCAGGAAGATCTGCCCATCGGTGATGGAAATAACGTTGGTCGGAATATAGGCCGACACGTCACCTGCCTGCGTTTCGATGACCGGCAGAGCGGTCAAACTGCCCCCGCCATGTTCATCTGACAAGCGTGCCGCACGTTCCAACAAGCGGCTGTGCAGATAGAAGACATCACCCGGATAAGCTTCACGACCGGGAGGACGGCGCAGCAACAGCGCCACCTGTCGATAGGCCTGAGCATGCTTGGAAAGGTCATCATAGACGATCAGCGCATCACGGCCCTGCTCCATGAACTCCTCACCAATGGCACAACCGGCGTACGGAGCCATATACTGGAGCGCCGCGGGGTCTGCCGCCGAAGCGGTGACGACCACGGTGTGCTCCATTGCGCCATATTTTTCCAACGTGGACACAACCTGTGCCACGCTGGATTGCTTCAAGCCGATGGCGACATAGATGCAGATCAGGTCCTTGCCCTTTTGATTGATAATCGTATCAATGGCAATGGCCGTCTTGCCTGTCTGGCGGTCGCCAATGATCAACTCACGCTGACCGCGACCAATCGGGATCAACGCATCAATCGCCGTAATCCCTGTCTGCACAGGCGTATTTACCGGCTGGCGCATAATTACACCAGGGGCAATACGCTCAATGTTACGATAGGAAGAGGTTTCAATCGGCCCCTTGCCATCGACGGGTTGCCCCACTGCATTAACGACACGACCGATCAGGGCATCACCCACCGGCACCGAAGCGATGCGACCTGTGCTGCGTACCAGATCACCTTCTTCGATGCTCTGATAGTCGCCCATGATCATGATACCGACATTGTCGGCGCTCAGGTTGAGCGCCATGCCCAACGTGCCATTCTTGGTGAACTCCAACAGTTCACCTGCCATCGCCCCGCGCAGCCCCGAGACCAGTGCAATACCGTCACCGACCTCGATCACTTCTCCAACATCAACTTGGCTGGGCGCGGCCTTAAAGTTTAAGATCTGCTCTTTGAGCAGGGTTGTCAAATCATTTGTTTGTACAGCCATCGTTCATTCCTCCTGATCAGGCAAGTATCCAAACAACCATGCAGGTCGCACCCTGCCTTATCTGCAAGCAAAGACCCCGTTACAGATAGAGTAGGCATCGCAACATCTGCATGGCTGTTGAGTATGCACCAGCGCACAGCAGGGTGCTTGACCCTGGCTAAACCGCCCAGGCAAAAATTAGCGAACAGCCGACGCCAACGACTCACGCAATGCCGACAAGCGGCTTGCAACAGAGGTATCGATCAGACTGTCACCTACACGCACCCGCAGACCACCCATCAACGCAGGGTCTACGTGGAAGCTGAAGGTCAAACCCGCACCAAATTGCTTCGCCAGCGATTGACGCAGCGCATCCTTTTCCTGTTCAGACAACTCGGCGGCACTTGTAACTTCGGCCTTCGTCGGCGCTTGTTGACCGCTGACGATACGGCCCAGAGCCGCACTGACATCGGACAACAACTCCAGGTTCCCGTTCTGCAGCAGCAACGACAGCAGATTTTTGATTTCGACCGGGAAACCCTTCTTGGGCAAGGCAGCTTCCAGTGCTTTGAGCCGCTCATTGAAGTCCTTACTGCCGTCCGTCAATGAAGCGTAGAGCGCCTGATCCTTACTAAGCACAGCCTGAACCTCATTGAGCGCAGACTGCCATTGTTCAAGCATCGCCTCATAGACGGCTTGAGCATAACGCTGCGCTTGCGCCTGCTTACTGTCCATTACGCAGCGCCCCCGTTTTGCCGTGCCAAGAATTCAGTGACAAAGCGTGCTTGCTCATCCTTCTTTGCCAATTCGCGGCCCAGCAGTTGCTCGGTCGCCAAGATTGCCAGTTCTGCAATCTGCTTATTGGCATCGCTCATTGCAACCTGCACCTGCTTCTGAGCATCTTCCTGCGACTTCATACGAATGTCGGTTGCCTCTTGCTCTGCCCGCGAACGAATGTCTTGGGCGATCTTCTCTGCATCGCGGGCCGCCTGAGAACGAATCTCCTGCGCCTCGCGCCGCGCCGCATCCAACACCTTCGCCTTATCAACCTCGGCTTCTTGGGCAGCAGCGGCAACACGTTCTGCGTCGCGCATGCTCTCGGCAATGCGCGCCTTGCGCTGATCGAGCATCTTCAGCACCGGTCCATAGAGGGCCAGCCGCAAGATGACAATCAAAAGCAAGAAGTTAAAGATCTGAGAAAGAAGAAGAGGCCATGTAATTCCTAATTGATCCAAGGTCCGCCCCCTTTGAGACTCACTGAGTAATTTCCCCTACGACCCCTCTCACCCCTGGTGATTGTACCCGAAGCAAACAGGGGCCACAGATGGCTATACAATTGCGACTAGACGAATTTCAACAGCAACGAAATAACCAGGGCAAAAATACCCAGCGATTCAGCGAATGCAATCGCCAAAATCATGTTGGTCTGCACGGTGCCGGTGGCTTCCGGATTGCGGCCCATGGCCTCAACCGCCTTCGCACCGATCATACCGATGCCAATGCCTGGGCCAATGGTCCCCAAAGCAATTGCAAGGGCAGCACCCAGTTCCTTTGCGGCATCTACGTCCATTTGTAATCTCCTTAGATTTGCACAATTCAGGCTAACTAAAAATTGTTCGATATTGGAAAACGTTACCTAGACGCGAGGCGCATCTAGGTAGTTCGGGTAACAAACAAACCTAGTGGCTGGACTCTGGGGCAAGTGTCCCAGGGAAAACATCCACATCCGCTTCATGGCTCTCAGGCACATGGGCATCATGATGCTCCTCATGCCCGTGGGCAATCGTCGCCATCGTGAAGAAGACCAGCGCCAACATCATAAAGACCAACGCCTGGATAGCACCGACACCCACTTCCAGGATATAGAAAGGCAGCGGCAGGAAGAACGGAATCAAGAAGGCCATCGTTGCCAGCACGACTTCACCTGCAAAGATGTTGCCAAAAAGACGAAAGCCAAAGGCGATGATACGTGAGAACTCAGAGACGATTTCGAGGAAGCTCACAAAGACGCTGATCCCCTTCATCGCACCCTTGCCACTGGCATTGAAGAACTTCTTGAAGTAGGCGCCACCCTGCGCGCGCACACCCCAGATCTGCACCGTGACCATGGTTGTGATTGCCAGCGCAAAGGTCATATTCAAATCGGTGCTTGGCGCGCGGAAAAGCGGCACGAACTTAGGCCCATGCCCTTCTTCGGCAGCAGCCCCCTCTTCACCTTCCTGTACGGATTGGGCGAGAGGCGCAAGCGTACCGGCAGCCGGGGCCACAAAGGTCAGATTGCCGTCCGCCATCGCCAACTGTGCATCCAGGTTGAGGGCATGCTCCCCGGCTTCCTCTGTGTGTGCCTCCTCGTGATAGAAGCCAATGCTTCCCACGCCTGGAATCAACCCAGAGTAGTTGGAGATGAGGACAAAGAGGAAAATTGTCGCCACAAACGGGAAGAATTGACGCGCCCGATCCCCGGCGACACTCTCGCTCAAATTGTAGAGTATCTCGACCACCATCTCCATAAAATTCTGCAAACCGGATGGCACAAGGTTCATGCGCGCGGTCGCAGCAATGGAGATCAGGATCAAGAAGAGGTCAACAATAATCGTCGTGAGAATGGCGTTGGTGAACCAGGCAGGCCCGTTGGAAAAGAGCGGTTCGCCAGACAGGACAACGTGGGGAGTACCGACGGGAATAAAGAGGCCGATGATAAAGAGGACAATCACGGCGGCCCAAAGCCCTGCTCGACGTGGGTTGGCCTCGACCCAAGCTTTGAACTTCTCCCAGAAGTTCTTAAAAAAGTTCTGGATGGATTCCATGCTTGTAATTCCCTTTGATGATATGGGCAGCGCATAGCCTGCTGCCAAATGCTTTTGAATAGGGCTTAACAGACAGCTAAACTGATATAGAACAACCGAAAACAAATCAGTAACACAGTGTTCAACGGGCAGTGTACCGGCAGGTTAAGAAGACTCGGCTGCTACTTCTGACTCAGGCAATCCTGTCTCCGGCAGTGCCGCTTCTTCGGGTACGGGCGGGGCGACTTCTGCAATCACCCGATCCATCTCTCTCAAGGCTGTCTTCATGACCAAAATCGTCGCGGTTGGAAAACAGAGCACAATGGCTGCGATGGTGATAAACGGAAGCGATCCGAGCCAAAAGTCTGCTAAAATCGCCAATACGGAGGGCAGAACCATGATAAAAAGAAATGGCAACAGAAGCTTTCGCCAATCAATCCGTGGTGTTGCTGGTGTTACCATGTAGTCTTTTTTGCTCCCTCGCGCCAAACATCCCGCTCCTATCGAGAGTTGCCAGGATTATAACAGTCGGCTTTTTAATCGCGCAAATTTTCACATGTAAGTTGGACACTACATTCTGCATCCGGCTCTGTAGCAGCTTCTATATCTGGATTGAAGCCGATATAGAAGACATTGAAACAAACAAATGTCGAGTGCAGCATCACAAAGCCTGCACTCGACATTGGGAAACTCAAATTCATCTCAATCTAATGACCGCTGGTCAGTCGCATTCCTAAGATGCCTCCAATCAGCATAACAAGCGAAATCAACTTCAGAATATCCCGCGACTCACCTAGCCAGAGGATACCAATGATCGCCGTCCCCGCAGCGCCAATTCCAGTCCAAACCGCATAGGCTGTGCCTACAGGGAGAAACCGAAGTGAGTACGAAAGCAGGTACATACTCAAGGTCAGGCTAACCAAGAAGCCGATGGTTGGCCCCGGCCTGGTAAAGCCTTCAGATTGCTTCAACAAAAGCGCCCACGCTACTTCAAGCAGCCCTGCGATAAAAAGAATGACCCACGCCATCCTATGTTCTCCTTTTACAATGGGGCCGTCCCCTGGTGACATAGTCTGCGCTGGGTCGTCCCAACGTAGCATTTGCAGGCAGGCAGTCTACCCTACCGTTGATAAGGCGATTGTACCACAGTCAAGATACTTCCGGCTAATGTAGTTCCTAATTTGGGTGCATCTCACGATTTCACGAAGCGACAACGAATGCAACCCCTCGCCTTTTTCAATTTACCCGTCGCTTGGGTAAACTAGCTGTAGAACGTTACTTGATTCGGAGGAACTATGCAAAGCCACATTGAGTCCGTCGCCTATATCCCCGCCCAACCCACCACGAGCAACGCCTGGCGCGAATTGTGGCGCGGCGGCTGGGTGATCTTCCGCAAACATCTCTACAAATTTCGCACCGACAGCATGGAGATCGGCGGCACGTTGGGCTGGCCCTTGCTCTGGGTTGCCACCTTCGGCCTGGGCATGGAGCGCGTCGTCAATATGGAAATGGTGGGGGCCACAAGCTACCTCGCCTTCATCACCCCCGGCATTATCGCGCTCACCGCGCTCAGCGGCGCGGTCAACTCCGGCATGACCTTGCTCGAAGAAAAGATCAAGGGCATTCTCAAAGAATACTTTGTCGCCCCCATCCCGCGTATGAGCATCCTCCTTGCCTCCACAGGCAGCGGCATGGTCAAGACCTTGATCCAATCCAGCATCATCTTGATCCTCGCCATCGTCTTGGGTGCGCGGCTCACAGGCGGCATTACGGGGATCGTCAGCGCCCTGCTCTACCTATTTCTCTACATCTTTGCCTTTGTCGGCTTTAGCAATGGTGTCGCCATCCGCAGCCGCTCCACAGGGGGCTATCACATGCTGCTCTTTGTGCTCAATCTCCCCCTGCTCTTCTTGAGCAATGCGCTCTATCCATTGGCGACCATGCCAACCTGGATGCGCGTCTTTGCCTATCTCAACCCAACCACCTATGTTGTGGATGGGCTGCGCCAATCGCTCTTTGGCGTGGGCGACCTACCGGCACTGCTGAATTTTGCTGTGCTGATTGCTTTTGCCATACTCTGTAGTTGGTTTGGGTTGCGTAGCTTCCGCCGCCTGCTGGTGCAGAGCTAGCATCCGGCGCGCAATCCATCTCCTGTCAGAAACAAGGGAGTGCTTCCACGTCTGTAAATACCTCATAACCATCACAGGCAAAGACACAGGCAAAGACAATGAGCAAGACAGAGAACCCAACGGCAAATCAGACCTGGACCGCGCAGAACCTGCTTCACTATCCCCTGATCGAGCATGTGGCACGCGATCCGAAAGGGCAGCGCTTGCTCTACACCGTACGCCGGCCCCATTTTGGTGAGACAGGCAGCGAGTTTCGCCATACCATCTATCTCGCCAATCTCCAGGGCAAACCGGCCCCACGCGCCCTGACCCATGAAGCCAACGCCGCGCAGCCCCGCTGGAGCCCCGACGGTAACTGGATCGCCTTCCTCCGTCCCACGGCTGATACGAGCAAAATGGGCATCTGGATCATGCCCGCCGGTGGTGGTGAGCCGTGGCCTGTGACCGGCGTTGCCAACGGCATCCGCCACGCCGTCACCACCTTCCGGTGGAGTCCCGACGGTCAAAGCATTGCCCTGCTTACCGTCCCCTGGGATGAGGAGTTGGAGCAGCGTCGTCGCATCAAGGACGACACGCGCCGCTGGCGTGTTGATTACAACTTCGCCCACCTTCATCTGCTACAAGTTGAACCTGCATCGGGTAAGCTGCCCGCTGCGCGTGCATTGACCAGCGGGCGCTTGCATGTCTTGGTCTTTGACTGGCGGTCCGACAGTCAAGAGATCGCCTTCATGCACCAGCCGACACCCTATATCGACTCGTGGACGGAAGCGCGCTTGGCGACCGTCGCTGTCGATGCGTCCAGCACTGTGCCTACTCTGACTGATCGCGGTCTGGTAGCTTCGTGGGAAAGTGACCTTGCCTATTCGCCCGACGGCAACTGGATCGCCTGTGAAGTGGGGCATGACGATCACCAATGGCCCTATGCCAACCGTATCCATCTCTTTTCGGTGGCAGGTGGCACACCGCGCGTCCTGCACGACGTGGTGGATGAGCAGCCCACGCTGCTGGGCTGGTCGCCCGACAGCCAGCAAGTCTATGTCCAGGCCGAAAACGGGATGAGCAGCGTCGTCCTTGCCCTGCCCATTGATGGCAGCGCCCCCCAACCGCTCTGCGAACCCGAAGGTGTCATCACGGCTTCGCATGTGGACGACCAGGGGCAAGCCCTCTTTGTGCTGGAGAATTTCACCGCAGCGCAAGCGATCTATACTGCGGATTTAACCCACCCTGCGCCGCTGCAACGACTGCTTCAACCCCAGGCCCCCAAGTACCCCGATGGCCCGCTGCCCCAAGCACGCATGATGCATTGGCAAACGGCGGACGGCTTCGACATCGAAGGGGTACTCTACCTGCCCACCGGCTATGATCCTGCGCGCGATGGCAAGCTTCCCCTGCTGCTCCATATCCACGGCGGCCCCATGAGCATCTTTCAGCGCCAATTCGCCGCCACACCTTATTATTACACCCCCGCTGCCTTCTGCGAGCGAGGCATTGCCGTTTTGCGCTGCAACCCGCGCGGCTCCGGTGGCTATGGCAAGGCGTTCCGCTATGCCAACATAGAGGATTGGGGGGGTGGCGACTTCAACGATCTGATGCAGGGCATAGACGTGGTGATATCCGAAGGCATCGCCGACCCGGCGCGGTTGGGCATCTGCGGCTGGAGCTATGGCGGCTTTATGAGCAGTTGGGCCATTACCCAAACCGATCGCTTCGTCGCGGCCTCCATTGGCGCGCCAGTTACCAATTTGATCAGCTTCATCGGCACAGCCGACATCCCTAGCTTTGTTCCCGGCTTCTTTGGTGGCGAATTCTGGGAGCGGACTGAGTTGATGATCGAACGCAGCCCCCTCTTCCAGGCTCACAAAGCCAACACACCTGCCATCATGCAGCATGGCGACGCCGATGAGCGTGTGCCGCTGGAGCAGGGCCTGCAATACTACATGGCGTTGGAACGGCGCGGCGTCCCCGTTGAGATGTTCATCTACCCGCGCCAGGGTCACGCCATCACCGAACCGCATCTGCTGGCCGATGCCATCCAGCGCAACCTGGATTGGTTCACCGCCAAATTGCTGGCACCTGGAGCCAGATGAGCCGCGATCTGCTCGCCGGTGTGGCAAGCCCATTGTCATCCATCAGCAGCCGCGTCATCGTCGCGGGTCTGCACGGCATTGGGCTATTGCTGTTGGCCTTGCACATCTATGTGCGCACCCTCCCCCCCACACTGGAGCCAATTCCCACGCCAAGCGATGCCGAAGCCGCCTGGTGGGGACTCTGGCCCGTCACCTACCTTGCGCCATTCTGGTTCTGGCTGGGGGTCATCCTCGTGCTGGCGGCAATGCTCTGGGCGTGGCGGCTCCTGCTGCAAACATCGCCGGGCAGCGTGGCAGCAGAAAGCCAACCGCTGCCCTGGCTCAATGCCGTCAGCGCACTGCTCTTTATCGCCTTCTATCTCGCCCCCATCGCCCACACCCGTTGGGGCGACGCCTACATTCTCTCACAAGCCATTGCCTGGCCTGATGCGGCGCTGCGGCTGACCCACTCCTGGCAAGCCCCGCTCGATGTTTTTCTACACAGTCAATTCTGGCTGGCGTTTGGCCCCCAGTTCGGCTGGCAAGACGCCATGCCCGTCTATCGCCTGCTCAGTCCACTGGCAGGGCTGCTCTATCTTGGCGTGCTGCTGCAATTCGCCGCCGACCGTGAGTTTGCGCCCGGCTGGCTGACCTATGGCTTGTTGGCGTCGTTGGGGCTGATGCAGCTTTTCTTTGGCTATGTCGAGAATTACTCATTCGCCGCCGCGGGCATCCTGGCGTTTTTGTGGCTAGGACGGCGCGTCTTGCAGGGTCGCAGCCCCTTATGGCTGGCTGCGCTCGTCCTGGGCATCACCAACGCCACCCACCCCAGCACGATCGTTCTCTGCCCTGCGCTCCTTTATCTGGGCGTGACGACATGGCGCAGGGGAACCGCTTCACTGCTGCGCGTCGTTGTGGAAACAGCATTACCTCCGCTCATCGTGGCAGGGGGTACACTTGCGCTCATGGAAGCGGGCGGGCATGGCCTCGCCGCCCTCTTTACCACCGATCGCCCAGGCGGCAGCGATGCTTCATGGTTTGTGCCGCTGTGGGGAACAAGCACGCGCTGGCAAGCGTATACACTATTGAGTTGGCTGCACCTGCGCGATCTGCTCAATCAAATGCTCTTGGTTGCGCCCGTGGTATTGCCCAGCCTGCTTTGGATTGGCCTATTCGCGCGGCGCGGCGTTGACCAGGAACAGAGCAAGACGCGAAACTTTCTGGCCGCGGCAGCCTTAGCACACTTGCTGCTGATTGTCATCTGGAACCCGGATTATGGCGGGCAGCGCGACTGGGATCTCTTTAGCCTCGCCTGGATTCCGGCAACACTCTGGCTGGTGAGCATCGCCCGCGCCAAGTTGGATCACGCAGCCCTGGCCGCGGGCTTTGTCCCGCTGATTGTGCTGCAAGCGCTCCACACTGCCGCCTGGGTCTATCAAAATACACTGCCCTGGACATGGCCCTAATCGGGCGCGGCCATGCCCTCTCCCGGAAAAGCTCCTAGCTTCCGGGAGGGTTTCTGCGATCTGCGATCATCGTGAGGATATACCGAGATAAATTATGGGACGTTTTGACCTACAACCGCGTAAACCAAAAAAATCCAACACCCCCACCACGCCCCCACCACCGGCGGCTCACACCCAAAGCGTGGCGAGTGCCCCCAAAGTCCGCCCTGCAAAGGGCCGCCCGCTGGTTGCGGGCAGACAAACTTTCATGCGTGGATTCTGGCGCGGGGCGCTGGCCTTTATTGCCTTAGCTCTCTTTGGCATGGGTGCGGCGTTTATCAGCTATGCCGTCATTGCTGCGCCGCTGCCGGCTGCTGATGAACTTACTTCAGAAAAGTATGCATCTACCTTCCAAAGTCTTCGCATCCTGGATCGCGAAGGCAATGTGCTGACCGAAGCCTTTGACCCCAACGCGGCCAACGTAGGCCGCCGTACAGTCGTGCCGATCAGTCGTATATCGCCCTATCTGTTGCAGGCGACCGTCTCCACAGAGGATGCCAATTTCTATGATCACCAGGGCGTTGATCCGGTTGCGCTAGCGCGCGCTCTCTACTATGCCGTCCTGGAACGGGACATTGTTTCGGGTGCATCCACCATCCCCCAACAGTTGGTGAAGATGGTCTTTCTCTCGCCAGAGCAAACCCTGACGCGCAAGGTCAAAGAGGCCATCCTCTCGGCAGAGATCAGCCGCCAATATCCAAAAGAGAAGATCCTGGAGATTTATCTCAACGAACTCTATTATGGCAACCTGGCCTATGGCATCGACGCGGCTGCCCATACCTATTTTAACAAGGACGCCAACGACCTCACCTTAGGCGAGGCATCGCTCTTGGCGGGTCTGCCCCAACTCCCCGCCTCTTATGATCCCTATACCAAAGGCGACGCGGCCAAAAAACGCCAATCCGTCGTCCTGGCGCTCATGGTCGAAAATGGCTATATCACACCGGCGGAGGCCGATGCTGCCTATCTGGAGCAACTGACCTTTGCCCCGCTCAACTTTGACATGGAACACCCTCACTTTACGCTCTATGTGCGCCAGCAGCTAGAGACCAAATTTGAGGCAGATGACATTTACAAACTAGGGCTAGAAGTGACCACCACGCTGAACCCCGACCTGCAAGATGCTGCCGAACGCATTGTGGCAGAGCAAGTGGCGCGGCTAGCGGATCGCAATGTCTCTAACGGCGCGCTGGTTGCGCTGCGACCGGAAACGGGCGAGATCGTTGCCTTTGTGGGCAGCGCTGACTTTGACAACGTGGAGATCGACGGGCAGGTCAACATGGCACTAGCGCCGCGCCAGCCCGGCAGTTCGATCAAACCCTTTGTCTATCTTGCCGCCTTCGAGCAGCCCGAAAAGCCTGTCAACGAGCGCTGGACGCCTGGAACGCTCATCGCCGACATTAAGCAGGAATTCCCCGACGGGGCCAACCCACCCTATGTGCCCACCAACTATGACTTGCGCGAACATGGCATGGTCACGGTGCGTACCGCGCTGGCAAACTCATACAACATCCCGGCTGTGCGTGCGCTGCAAACCGTCGAACTGCCCGACTTCCTGGAATTAACCCGCCGCCTCGGCATCACGACCTTGACGCGGCCCGACTATGGGCTCAGTCTTTCACTAGGGGGTGGCGAAGTTCCCTTGATTGAAATGACCGGGGCCTTTGCTGTGCTGGCAAACCACGGCGTGCGTGTGCCACCTGTGGCAATCCTCAAAGTGACCGACAGCCAGGGGCTTGTTCTCTGTGAGCAGGGCAGCAACAACCCCTGCCAGCCTCCTACCGTGGTCAGCGGGCAGCAGGTCGTCAGCCCCGTTGATGCCTTTCTCATCACCGACGTACTCAGCGACAATGAGGCACGCGCTCTCGCCTTTGGGCCAAACTCGGTGTTGCAGCTAGATCGCC
The DNA here is from genome assembly GCA_020846635.1 of Caldilineaceae bacterium. Classification (GTDB taxonomy): domain Bacteria; phylum Chloroflexota; class Anaerolineae; order Caldilineales; family Caldilineaceae; genus QEUY01. Next base: position 167,208 of record JADLDO010000020.1, on the reverse strand, counting down.
CTGCCGCAGTTAAGACGGGTACTACCAACGATTTTCGCGACAACTTGACGCTGGGCTATACGCCACAACTGGTCACAGGTGTCTGGATTGGCAACGCCAACAACAGTGAGATGCGCGACATCTCCGGCGTCAGCGGCGCGGGGCCTATCTGGAGCGAGTTTATGACCTATGCCCACGCGGGTCAGCCGGTAGAGGAGTTCATCCCGCCCGCGGGTGTGCGCCAATTTGAAGTCTGCGCCGATACCGGAACCATGCCCAGTGAAGCCTGCCCAGAGCGTCGCCGCCACTGGTTTGCCGAGGATCGCCCTCCCCTGCCCGCCGACCGTGACCTCTATCAGATCGTGCGCTTTGATCGCAACAGCGGCCAACTTGCCAACGAGTTCACCCCAGGCGATGCCATTGAGGAAAAGGTCTTTAAGGTCTATCCAGAGGAATATCGCCGCTGGGCCGAAGAGCATGGTATTCCGCAGCCGCCTGTCAGCCCCGACGATGTCTTTGAGTTTACGCCTGAGCTTCATATCCGCCAGCCGGTCGAAGGCGAAGTCGTCAGCGGCATTGTGCCGATCTATGGTTCAGCCAATGCGCCCGGCTTCCGCAGTTTTGAACTGCAATATGGGGTGAGCCATGACCCAGGCGCGTTCAGCCAGCCCTTCAGCGGCCCATATGGCAGCCCCATGATCGACGGCCTGTTGGGTGAATGGGATACGCGCGGCCTGGAAGAAGGGCCTTATACCATCCGCTTGTCGGTGCTGGGCGAGAACAACGCTGTCTATGAGCAGCGCGTCCGTCTCTTTGTCGCTGCGGCCACGCCCACCCCTGAACCGACGCAGACCTGGACGCCGCCGCCACCGACTCTGACCTTCACACCCGTTCCCGATACGCCCACGGAGACGCCCTGGCCGACGGATACCCCGTGGCCGACCGAGACATTTGTGTCGCCCCCCACTGACACGCCATGGCCGACAGAAACGCCGTGGTCCACAGACACCGTCGTGGCACCACCTGTAGACACACCCATACCGACGGATACGGTCGTCGTGCCGCCCGCAGAGCCAACGCTCACGGAAACACCGACCATTACACCCACCGCGGTCATCGCCGATCTACCGACCGCGCCACCGCCTGTGGAAGAAGCACCCCCTGGCCCAACAGCCACCTGGACACCTATGCCCGCAGTAGAAGGCGCAAACACAGAGGCCCTGCCTCCTGCGGAGGGTGAAGGCGAGGCATCACAAGAGTAAGCGTTAAGCATAGTGGCATCAACCTTCCCGGAGGCGGCCCAGAGGGCTCCCCAGCTTCCGGGAGGGTGGTTACGACTACAGTGTACTTCGTGGCCTGGTAAGCCCGGTTCACGGGGCGTTGTGCTGTAGCCTGCGGCTTTATAAAGTATGCAGTATTTACCCCTCAAGGGTGGGTCACCTCGATGCTCTTTCCGGCATAGTTGCTTACGGCACATTTGCTTACGGAAATCTGCCAAATTCTCGCCTACACTCGCGGCTAGCTTTGCCATAGTTTGCCTAGCTCGGAGTGGCCCATTCTTTTGGTTGGTTTACAAGTCCCACTACCTGCGGTACACTCGATCTCATGACGGTGGCAGCGCCCAGCATTGATAGCTGTGGGTGGCTTGCCTTAGTTCCTTGTTCGGAGGAGACTCTCTGTGTCTAACATCCAATCGTATGCGTCCCCAAAGGCAGCAAGACAGGCCCTGGGCCAACAGCAATATATCGCCAACGACGAAATCGCCACAACCGTTTACCTTGCTCAAGAATTGGGCAAACCCCTCCTGACCGAAGGCCCGGCGGGCGTGGGCAAAACAGAGCTTGCCAAAGCGATTGCCGGTGCAACGGGACGCGAACTCATCCGCCTCCAATGCTATGAAGGGCTGGACGAGACGAAGGCGCTCTATGAGTGGGAATATGCCAAGCAACTGCTCTATACCCAACTCCTGCGTGACAAACTGCAAGAGACGCTCGCCGGGGCAACCAGCCTGACTTCGGCAGCGGATCGCCTGGCGCAAGAGGAAGATGTCTTTTTCTCCATGCGCTTCCTGCTCCAACGCCCGCTGCTCAAAGCGATCCTGAGTTCGGAGCCGACTGTGCTGCTCATCGACGAGATCGACCGCGCCGATGCTGAATTCGAAGCGTTCCTGCTCGAAGTCCTGAGCGACTTCCAGGTCAGCGTCCCCGAATTGGGTACTTTGGCTGCGGTCCACCGTCCGCTTGTCATCCTCACCAGCAACAATACGCGCGAACTGAGCGAGGCGCTCAAACGGCGCTGTCTCTATCTCTTTATCGGCTATCCCAGCAGCGAACAAGAACTCGATGTCGTGCGGCTGAAGGTGCCGGAGCTAAACGCCAAGCTGGCGCAACAGGCCGTCGCCCTTGTGCAGCGCTTGCGCGACCTTGACCTGCGTAAATCACCCAGCATCAGTGAAACCCTGGATTGGGCCAAGTCGCTGGTTGCGCTCAACGCCAAGACCCTGGATGTCAAAACACTGGAAGATACGATGAGCGTTCTGCTCAAACATGAAAGTGACCTGCAAAAAGTGCGCCGTCGCCTCCAAATTTCTTCCAAAGGCGTCAGCGTAGAAGACGACGACCTCAGCCAGTATCGCTAATCGTTGCCTACTCACAGAGATTGCAAGGTACAGTAGGGGCTGTGCCAGGGTTGTAGCAAGGAGATACCCCAATGGAAGACCGTATTGTCCGCTTTATCGCTGCGCTGCGCGCGGGCGGTGTACGTGTGAGTTTGGCCGAAAGCGCCGATGCCTTCCGCGCCGTCGATAATCTCGGCATCCAGGAGCGCGAGGCGTTCCGCCTTAGCCTGCGCGCCACACTGGTCAAGGATGCCAACAGCCTGCCCATCTTTGAGGAACTCTTTCCCCTCTTCTTTGATACCGCCGACCAGCAGCCCGCTATGCAGGACGCGACCGAGGAGATGAGCGAGGAAGAAGCACAGATGCTTGCCCAGGCGATGCGTATGTTCAGCGAACATCTGCGTCAGATGATGGAAAAACTGCTGCGCGGCGAACAGTTGAGCCAGGAGGAGTTGAACCAGCTAGGCCAAATGACTGGGCTCAACCGTACCGACGATTTGCGCCATAAAGAATGGATGGCGCGGCGTATGATGCGTGCGCTCCGTTTTGAAGAAGTGCGCGACGCGCTGCGCGAGATGATGGAACTGTTGGCGCAGATGGGCATGAGCAAAGAACGGCTGGAGCAGATGCGCCAACTGATCCGCGCCAACCAGCAGGCGATGCAAGACCAGGTGGGCCAATTTGCCGGTCAGCGCATCGCCGAAAACATGAGTGAGCAACGGCCCGATGAAGGCGTTGAAGATTTAATGGATCGCCCCTTTGGTGCGCTTTCCGACCGCGACATGGATCGCTTGCGCCGCGAGGTCAACAAACTCGCCAACCGCCTACGCAGCCGCATCGCCTTGCGCCAGAAGCGCGCCAAGACCGGCCAACTTGACGCCAAAGGCACCATCCGCGCCAACCTGAAACATGGCAGCGTGCCGATGGAGATCAAGCACCGCGACCACCGGCTCAAACCCAAACTGGTCGTGATCTGCGACATCAGCACCTCCATGCGTCACTGCTCAGAGCTCATGCTCAGCCTGGTCTATGCGCTCCAGGATCTGGTCACCAAGACCCACGCCTTCGCCTTCATTGACCACCTGGAATATATCTCACCCGACTTTGTGGGGCGACAGGCAAAGGACGCCATCAACGAAGTGTTGATCCGCATGCCACCCGGCCATTACAGCACCGATTTGGGCTATAGTCTGGAGAACTTTGCGCGCGACTTCATGGACACCATCGACGCCCGCACAACCTTTATCATGGTAGGGGATGGACGCAACAACTACAACGATCCGCGCCTGAAGCTCTTTCAGACGATGGCGCGCCGCAGCCGCCGCACCATCTGGCTCAACCCCGAACCGCCCATGCTCTGGGGCAGTGGCGACAGTGACATGCCCAAATATGCGCCCATCTGCGACAACGTCGTGGTTGCCGCCACCCTGGGCGAACTAACCGAAGCCATCGACAGCCTCCTTTCCATGCACTAGAGGCTGCAAGAAAGAGAATATTTCTGGCATAACCCTTCTACCTGTATAATAGCCAATCATCATTGCCGATTCCTCGCCCAGCCCCTGCGACTGAGCTTTGCAGAGAAGGAGAACGATTTCATGGCTGCTATGCAGGCCGACTATATTTGGATGAATGGGAAGGTCATTCCCTGGCAAGAAGCCACCGTCCATGTCTTTACCCACGCGCTCCACTATGGCAGCAGCGTCTTTGAGGGCATCCGCATCTACGAAACCGTCAATGGCCCTGCTATCTTCCGCGGGCGAGAGCATTACGAGCGTCTGCTCTTTAGCGCAAAGGTCGCGCGCATTCCCTCGCCCATCACCGACCTTGACGAATGGATGCAGATCACGGCAGACGTGGCGCGTGCCAACCAGCACCGTAGCGCCTATGTGCGCCCGCTGATCTTCCGCGGCTATAACACCCTCGGTGTCGATGGCCGCGGCTGTCCAGTCGATGCCATTGTCGCCACCGTACCCTGGGGCGCGTATTTGGGGGCTGAAGGACTGGAAAAGGGCGTCGATGTCCAGGTCAGCAGTTGGCGGCGCATGGCTCCCGACACCGCCAATGCCCTCGCCAAGATCGGCGGGCAATATGTCAACGGCCAAAACATCGTCATGGAAGCCAAAGACAACGGCTTTACCGAAGGTATTGCACTCGACATCAACGGCTATGTCTCTGAAGGCAGCGGCGAAAATATCTTCCTCATTCACAAGGGCGAAATCTACACGCCACCATTGGCAAACAGCATCCTGGGCGGCATCACCCGCAACAGCGCCGCCACCATCGCCCAAGAGCTAGGCTACACCGTCAAAGAGATCACCATCCCGCGTGAGATGCTCTACCTTGCGGACGAGATCTTCTTCACGGGAACCGCCGCCGAAATCACCCCCGTACGCTCGGTCGATCGCCTGCCCGTGGGCAGTGGCACACGCGGCCCTGTCACCAAAGCGATCCAAGATCGTTTCTTTAGCATTGTCCGTGGTGAAAGTGAAGATACATGGGGCTGGCTGACCCCCGTCGAAATGAGCCAGCGCGTGGCGGCCTAAACGGCTTGCTTCTCTGCTAATTACATAATAACAAACTGGGCGACTGTAGAATCTGCGGTCGCCCACTGTTTTGTGGAGGGGAGAACAGAATGTCGCATGATTCGTTTCGCTGGACCCCGTTTCGTTGGACAGGGTTGATCTGCGGGCTGGCCTTGCTGCTCTTTATGGGCATCAGTTGTGCCAACATTGCTTCGCAAGCCACTCCCCACGCCACTGATCTGCGCATCTATGACGATGCCCTAGCGACGGATTGGGTGGAGGATTGGTCATGGGATAGCACCATTGATCTCGCCGCCACCAACATCATCCACAGCGGCAGCGCAGCCATCGCCACAACGTACAACGCGGGCTGGGCCGGTCTTTCACTGCGTACCGCTACGCCCATCGCTACGGGTGGCTATAACGCAGTGGCCTTCTGGGTCTATGGCAACGGCGCGCCACTCTCCCTTTACACCCAAAGCAGCGACGATGGCGCAGCAGGAACCGCCTATGCCTTGACACCACCCGCCGGTGCATGGACCGAAGTGACTGTATCGCTGACCGAACTAGGCTCTCCTCCTCAAATTGCACGCATTAACTGGCAAAACGAATCGCCCGATCCCCAAAGCGTCTATTATCTCGATGAGATCCGGCTCATCGCCAATGCCGCCCCACCTCCCTCTTCTTCACCATCTCCTAGCCCCGATATCACGCTGCATGTCGATGTGGCCGCGGCGCGCAAGCCCATCAGCCCCTATATTTATGGCATGAACGAATACAGCATGAGCGGTGATGTGGTGGCGCTAATGGAGGAGTTGGCGATACCCGTTCGCCGTTGGGGAGGCAATGCCACCTCACGCTATAACTGGCAGACTGACATCTCTAATCACGCATCTGACTGGTTCTTTGGCAACGTCAAGCAAAGTGACGCCACCGACCTGCCCGATGATTCGGCAGTCAACCGCTTCATTGACCAAAATCGCCAGGCAGGTACCTATAGCTTCCTCGTCCTGCCCATGAGCGGCTATGTCAGCAACGACAATGGCCTCGCCTGTGGCTTTAGCGTGCAGAAATATGGCCCGCAGCAGGCCACAGCCGCAAGCGACAGTCGCCCCGACTGTGGCAATGGCAAGTATGCCGATGGCTCCTATATCACCGGCAACAATCCGCTGGAGACCAGCATCGCCATCGACCCCAACTTTGTGGCGGATTGGGTCAGCTATCTCGTCGGGCGCTATGGCCGCGCCGATGCGGGCGGCATTCGCTTCTACAACCCCGACAATGAGCCTGATCTCTGGTTTGAAACCCATCGCGATGTTCGACCCATCGGATATACCTATGATGAAATTCGCGACCTCACCTATCAATACGCAGCAGCGATCAAGGCCGTTGACCCCAGTGCCGCCATCCTGGGGCCGGTCGTGCATGGCTGGACTTACTACTGGCACTCGCCCTATGATGGGCAGCGCCAAGATTGGGCCGACCCCGACGACCGCAACGCCCACGGCGGCACGCCCTTTATTGCCTGGTACCTCCAGCAGATGGCAGCCTATGAAGCAGATCACGGAGTCCGCATTCTGGATTATCTGGATATGCACTATTACCCACAGGCAAATGGCGTAGCACTGGGCGACGCGGGCGATGCCGCCACCCAAGCGCGGCGTCTGCGCTCCACACGCTCGCTTTGGGACCCGACCTATGTCGATGAGAGTTGGATTCCCGATGCAGGGCCAGCCGGTGGCATCGTGCAGTTGATCCCGCGCATGCGCGACTGGGTGGCACAAAATTATCCAGGCACAAAGCTTGCCATTGGCGAATATAACTGGGGTGGGCTGGAACATATCAACGGCGCATTGGCCCAAGCGGATGTCCTGGGCATCTTTGGCCGCGAAGGGGTAGACCTGGCAACGATGTGGCAGCCTCCCCAACTTAACCAGCCCGCGGCCTTTGCCTTCCGCATCTATCGCAACTATGACGGTGCGGGTAGCCAATTTGGCGACACCAGCGTTGCCGCCACCAGCAGCGATCAAGCGCGCCTCAGCCTCTACGCCGCCCAACGCAGCAGCGACGGCGCGCTGACCCTGGTCATCATCAACAAGGGCGACAGTGACCTAAGCGCGCAACTCACGCTTGCCAACTTCACTGCCAGCGCGCCAGCCCAACTCTACCGTTACTCCGATGCCAATCTCACCGCCATCGTGCATGGCGCTGAACAGCCCATCACCACTGGCATCATCAGCGCCACTTATCCAACCAACTCGATCACCCTCCTCGTCATCCCGCAAGGCACGCAAGCGCTCAACGCAGGAGTACACCTGCCGTTGATGAGACGATAAGGGGGATGGATTCAAATCACAGCAATATCCGGTTTGCAGCCAACATCCCTAGATACTTTGCCTACACGTCGCTCAAGGGCTTGCACTTCGGGCTGATCACCGCCATGTGGGTGATCTTCCTACAGCAGCAGCATGGCCTGAGTCTGACCCAAGTAACCTTTGTCGATGTGGCTTTCTGGATTGCCGTCACGCTCGGCGAGGTGCCTACCGGCGTCGTCGCAGACACGATGGGGCGCAAAACATCGTTGGGGATCGGCACAGCCTTGATGGGCGTGAGCATTCTGGCATGGGCATGGGCATTTGCGCCGACGGCTCCGCTCATCATCTTGACCTATGCGGCTTTGGCTGTCGGCAGCACATTTCTCTCTGGCGCAGAGGACGCGCTCTTTTTTGAAACGCTGCAAATCACAGGGCGCGCCGGTGAATACACCCGCCTTGCCGGGCGCGCCAGCGCAATCAGGCTCGGCTCCGTGGCGATTGGCAACCTGGCAAGCGGGCTGCTCGCCACGCTCGACTTGCGCTTGCCCTTTATCATCGCAGGTCTATGTCTCTTGACCATGCTGGCAATTGTCCTGACCTTCAAAGAACCGCGCAGCACAGAAGAAACGGGCGGGCTGGTCAGACAATCCTACGGGGAGATTTTGCGCCAATCGATCACCTTGATACGCACCCGTCCCACGCTGCTCTATCCTTTGATTTACCTGGGGCTTGTACCAATGACTGCTGTCATTATGGAGACTGTGTTCTTGCAGCCCCAGGCTTTGGCACTAGGCGTACCGCTTGCCGGAGTCGGCGTCGTGGTGATGGCTGTGCAGTTCATGAACATGGCAGGTTCCACCGCGTCGCACCAGCTCAAAGTGCGCTTTGGCGAGGCATCATTCCTGACCGCTGCGCCTTTTCTTATCGTCGCCAGCCTGATCCTGCTTGCGGCATACCAGGCCATGCCAGCGCTGCTGTTCGTGGCGGTGATCGGTTTTGTCACCGCTGCCCTACGACCACTCGTTATGAGCCGCATCCACAACGAAGTTCCCGACGCCATCCGCGCGACCGTTTTCTCGCTGCAAGCGCTGATCTTCACCATTCTTGTGGCGATGACCGAACCGCTGTTGGGCTTTGTCGCCGACCAATCGGGCCTGCCTGCTGCCTATGTGGGCCTGGCGGGTACTCTCGCCCTCTTGAGCTTGCTCCTGTTCTGGAAAAGCCGCCCGCACTTTCCGTAACGCACGTACTCAAACCTTTGAATGGCTCTAACGTAAGCTTGCTTACTTGTTAAACGAGTCGTATGCTGTATATAATAGCTTCCATGATGGATCAAATGCCAGACGCACAGCGGGCTTCGGCCCACCCATATTCCATCACAACCGCCGGTATCAGCCCCACAGGCACAGCCGTCGGTGGCATGATCGCGCTTACATAGCCCGCGGCCTGTTGCGGGCCTCATGCGGGCCAATCCACAACGTGAAGTGTAAAGCAGTGCAGCTCTTAGCACCTGCTTTGCGTTTCGCGTTTTTTGTTGCCCAACGTTTCTTGCGTACACTTGACGCATCATCTAGCATCTCAACCGGCCCACCCTCTATGTGCGCCGCTTATTCGACAAGCAGGAGTCGATCATGTCAAACCGTTATCATCCGCACGAAATTGAATCCAAGTGGCAGACCGCTTGGGAAGAGCAAGGGCTGTACAAGACTGTTGAAGACCCCAGCCGCCCCAAGTGGTATGCGCTGACCATGTTCCCCTATCCCTCTGGCGATCTGCACACAGGTCACTGGTACGCCTTCACGCCCAGCGATGCTTCGGCGCGCTTCAAGCGCATGAATGGCTATAATGTCTTCTTTCCCATCGGCTTTGATGCCTTTGGGCTGCCCGCCGAAAATGCTGCGATCAAGCGGGGCATCCATCCCAAGATTTGGACCTATGGCAACATCGAGCGTATGCGCGGCCAATTGCGCCAAATGGGGGCCATGTGGTCTTGGGATCGGGAAGCTGTCTCCTGTGACCCGGACTTTTACAAGTGGACACAGTGGTTCTTCCTGAAATTCTATGAGGCCGGATTGGCCTATCGCGATTTTGCCCCCGTGGATTGGTGCCCCAACTGCCAAACCACGCTGGCGCGCGAGCAGGTGTGGGGCGAAGATCGCCGCTGCGAACGGTGCGGCACACAGGTCATCAAGAAAGAACTGAACCAGTGGAAGTTCCGCATCACCAACTTTGCCGAAGAGCTGCTCAGCGGTCTGGAAAAGGTTGACTGGCCCGAACGCGTCAAGGTCATGCAAACCAACTGGATTGGACGCAGCCAGGGCGCGGAAGTCACCTTTCACACCGAACAGGGCGATCCGCTGGTCATCTTCACCACGCGCCCTGACACCTTGTGGGGTGCGACTTTTATGGTGCTGGCCCCAGAGCATCCCCTGGTCGATGCCCTCACCAGCGATGCCCAACGAAGCGCGGTCGAGGAGTATAAGGCGCAGGCTTCCCTGCTGGATGAAGTGACGCGCGGCGCAGCCGACAAGGAAAAGACAGGCGTCTTTACGGGCAGCTATGCCATCAACCCGGTCAACGACGAGCGCATCCCCATCTGGATCGCCGACTATGTGATGATGGGCTATGGAACGGGCGCGATCATGGCTGTGCCTGCCCACGACGAGCGCGATTTTGCCTTTGCCACCCAATATGGGCTGGAGATCCGCCGCGTCATCACCGGGCCAGAGGGTGCGACTGGCCCCATGCACGAAGCCTATTCCTCTAAGACCGAAGGCGCAATGATCAACAGCGGTTCGTTTGATGGCACGCCGGTCAACGGCGCAAGCGACAAGGTGATCGAATGGCTGGAGCAGACAGGCAGGGGCAAACGCGCCATCAATTACCGCCTGCGCGACTGGTTGATCTCGCGCCAGCGCATGTGGGGTGCGCCCATCCCGATTCTCTATTGCGAAAAGTGTGGCACAGTGCCCGTCCCCTATGAGCAACTGCCGGTGGTGCTGCCCGATGATGCCGAGTTCAAGCCGACTGGCGAAAGCCCGCTGAAGTACCATGCAGGCTTCCGCTATGTCACCTGCCCCACCTGTGGCGGCCCCGCCGAGCGCGAAACCGACACGATGGATACCTTCATGGACTCCAGTTGGTATCAATATGCCTATGTCTCGCCCAACTGGAAGCCGGGCGAAACCATCCATGCCGATGACACGCCGTGGGATCAGACAAAGGGCGATTATTGGCTGCCGGTCGATCAGTACACAGGTGGTATTGAACATGCCACCATGCACCTGCTCTACACCCGCTTCTTCACAAAGGCGCTGCATAAGTTGGAGATTGTCCCCTTTGACGAGCCGATGATGCGGCTCTACAACCAGGGGATCATCCTGGGGCCGGATGGCGAGAAGATGTCCAAGAGCCGGGGCAATGTGGTCAACCCGGACGACTATGTAGGCAAGTATGGGGCGGATACGGTGCGCGGCTACCTGATGTTCATTGGGCCGTGGGATTTGGGCGGGCCGTGGGATCCCTCTGCCATTGAAGGTGTCAGCCGCTTCCTGTCGCGCGTTTGGAATACGGTGTTGGACAAGAGCAAAGCCAGTGGCGAAGCCGACCCCGACCAAGCACGCGAACTGGAGCGCAAGCTGCACCAGACCATTCTCAAGGTGACGGACGATCTGAATAACTTCCGCTTTAACACAGCGGTGGCGGCGCTGATGGAACTAAACAATCTGATGGTGCGCTTCAAGGATCAACCTGTGGCCCTGGCCCCCATCTGGCAGGAGAGCATTGACACCTTGCTATTGATGATGGCCCCCATCTTCCCCCACATCAGCGAAGAACTGTGGCAGCGGCGCGGTCACACGGGGAGTGTCCACCTGCAAAGTTGGCCCCACGGCGACGTGGACAAGAGCCGCGCCGATGAGGTTGCTGTAGTCATCCAGATCAACGGCAAGGTGCGCGACAAGCTGGTAGTTGCGCTGGACACGCCCAACGCAGCCATTGAATCGCAGGCATTGGCGCTGGAGAGTGTGCAAAAGTGGATCGACGGCAAGGGCGTCCGCAAGGTCATTGTCGTGCCGAATAAGCTGGTCAATATTGTGATTGGATAGTCCAAACAGGGCTTTGCAATAAAAATGGCAAGGAGGTCAGACCTCCTTGCCATTTTTATTTACACATTTTGATCACTTTCTTAACAATCGACCCATCTACTATACAATTCGCTTAATAAAAACCGTTTAATCTTCCCAAAGCAACATGACGCCAGAGTCAAATAGGCAAGCGGATAGGCAACTTGCATAAAAATCGTTCTGAATCTTTGGTCTAAATGCCTATAAACAAAGAGCTTAAATTTGTTTACACTGCGACACAACTTGCATTGAATATCAATAGTCCGAAAGATGTTGGCAAATCATCGCTAAATTGAATATTTTTTTTCATGGAGTTTTAAGAATTTACTGTTATACTTATAGCTCGCATGTCTCGCACTCTTGCTCTGTCGTACGTCCCGATGGCAGAGCGTAGCGCAATTTTGAACCGATAACCGTAACATTTCTGCAGCGAAGTACTTGGTGCGTAACGCAGCGCACGCAGCTAGGCTTGTGTGGTTTGTTCCGAAAGAATAGGTCATGATTCGCAAGTACCGCTCACCAATTCCGGGTCACGTGCGGGTAGTTTTTGAACTACCCTCTAGCGTATGGGCAGATCGTATTTCGCTCACTGGAGACTTTAACGAGTGGCGAGAGAACGACATTGTGTTGCAGCAAACACGGAGCGGTGTTTGGCAAGCAACCGTTGATCTCCCCATTGGCACACAACATCAATTTCGCTACGTCGTTGACGGGCAATGGTGGTCCGACTCCCATGCGGACGGAACGTCAGACAACAGTTATGGTTCGCAGAATAGCTTGATTATCGCCAACTTGCCAGAGAGCGAGTTGATCCAAGAGACTACAGGGCTGATCCGAGAGAGCCGCCCCCTACGCTCATTCTCGCCGTCTACACCCCCGACGACCTTTGTACCGGCACCGGCGCCGGCACAGATGAGCCCCTACATAGCAGCATAATCTTCTCGACTCCAAAAAAACATCGGACAGATGCGGCTGAAAATCAGCCGCATCTTTTTGTGTCGTGGCTTCGTTGCTTTGCGATTTAGACCCGTAGGTTTGGCACACTTTCAGGAGTTCTGTTAAAGTGGGCCTTCTGTGCAAAATTCAGTCAATCGTTCCTTGCTCTATTCGTTCAAATTATAGATAGTAAGAATGGCTATATGGATACGACAAAACCGCTTATAGCTGAATCTGGGCTGCCGGAAATTGTCCTGCCGGCCTCTATTGCCTCGTTGCGCCGCCGCGTCTTTGACCTGGCGTGGCCCGTCATCGGTGAAAACTTTCTCCAGACCATGCTGGGCATTGTCGATACAATCATGGTGGCGCGTTTAGGCCCCGGTGCGCTGGCAGGTGTCGGTGCGGCGATCCAACTGATGTTCTTTGTCATCTCTGCGCTCAGCGCCACCTCTGTCGGCAGTTCCGTCTTGGTGGCCCAAGCGGTGGGCGCACAGGATCTTGATCAGGCCAGCAGGCTCGCCAAGCAATCTCTGGTCTGGAGCGTGATCATCTCCATCCCCCTGCTCCTCATCGGTCTGATTGCTGCCGAACCCTTGATTGGCATCTTTGGTATGGAGCCGGAATACACCCAAATTGGTGCCGACTATCTGCGCGTGACCATGGGAACGCTGTCGGTGCTGACCCTGATGCTGCTCGGCAGCGGCGTCCTGCGTGGCATTGGCGACTCGCGCACACCAATGCTCATCGCGCTCTTCGCCAATGTGATCAACGTGATCTTTACCTATGGCCTCATCTTTGGTGAGTTAGGCATGCCCGAACTGGGCGCGGTCGGCAGCGCATGGGGTACCTTTATCTCACGGGTCTTTGGTTTTGGCATCCTCTTTTGGGTGATGTGGCGCGGGGTCAAGGGTGTTTCCATCCGCGGCGCAGACGGTTGGTGGCCCGACTGGAAACTGGCGCGTCAAATCCTCAACATCGGTATTCCCGCGGCAACGGAGCAGATGCTAAACTCGGTCGGCTTCCTCACCATGTCGATCGTCGTCGCCCAGTTGGGCACACTGGCCCTAGCCGCGCATCGTGTCGCGCTCAACGCCATGTCCGTGTCGTTCCTGCCCGGCATGGGCTTTGCGCTGGCTGCCACAGCCCTGGTCGGCCAAAGCATCGGCGCGCGTCGTCCCGACGAGGCAAAAGCTGTGACTAGGATTGCCGCACAGTGGGCGCTGGTCTGGATGTGCGCGCTGGCAGTCGTCTTCTTTTTCTTTGCAGAGCAGATCATCGCCATCTTTACACCCGATCCAACAGTCGTGGCATTAGGAGGCGCAGGCCTGCGCGCCATTGCGCTCACTCAACCCTTCTGGGCCATTTCGATGGTGAACAGCGGCGGCTTGCGTGGCACGGGCAACACACAATACCCGTTGCGCGTCGGCACATCGGGCATCTGGGCCGCGGTGATCCTGGGGCGATCTTTATCAACACATTTGGGGGTGGGCTGACAGCGATCTGGATCGCGTTCCTTTTCACTGCGCCCGTCACAGCCTATCTGGTCTGGCGCAAATTCCGCAGCAGCATCGACAGCGACATCAAAGCGCTTGTGTAGCCGCTGCCTCTTGTTTTGCCTATGACGCGTTTCGCCACCCGTACGCGCCCAGTGGGCTCCCGAATCGATTGCGTTCCTTCCGTCTATCGCCGGACGAGCATCAACTGGTCATCACACCGGCAGCTCTCGCCGCAGGATTTGCGCCGGCGTTTGGCCCACCAAACGCTTCAGCGATCGTGTCAAATGGGGCTGATCGGCATAGCCGGCCTGCTCCACTGTGTCGAGAATCGACACACCTTGCCCCAGGAGGGCCACTGCCTGTTGTGCGCGCTCAATTTGGCAGATCGCGCCATGTGTGAGTCCCGTGGCGCGCACAAAGCGACGCTGTACAGAACGTACTGATATGCCTTGCAGTTGGCCCTGTAATGCCGCATCAATGATTGGTTCATGCACAAGCATCTCGTCACGCACAAGCCTCTCGACAAACGTATCCGCATTTTCGAAGTCAGGCACTTCCCACGTAGAGCCATCAACCCAGACAGCTTTGCGCATCTCGACCGGCAGGTGTACTGCATCATCCACAAGATTGCTTGTGGGAAACTTTGGCATGAATGTGCCAAGCTTAAATCTAATCCCAAAAAATTCAGTGTTCTCAGGGCAGGGTGCAGGCGAAGCTTTTGTCTCTGGGCCTCGCACCGTCAGGAATGTCTTGCCATATTGTTTCATCACGACCATCTCCCACTGGATTCCGGCAGCCGACATGAAACTGCCTGCACTTTCACTTTGCGTGCGCCAAACCATATCGACAAAAGGGGAATCCGAGGGTCGTTGCTCAAACACGAACTTCATGCGCCTACCTCCTGCACGCCGCGATTACAGAATTGAATAGAGATACGCCGTCAATCGCCCTGATTTAAGCACATCTGTTCTATTGAGTCAATGGTTTTAATAGCCGAAATCCCTACTCATCCCCCTCAATTAGTCTCGCAATCGCTTGCACCAAAACTTTATGCTCGGTCTGCTGGATGCGATTGCGCAAGGTTTCAAGCGTGTCCGTTGGATAAATCGGGACATCTCCCGTCAGCAGCACCGGCCCTCGATCCACCTGCTCATCCGGCACGAGATGAACCATCACTCCTGTCCCCTTGATCTCGCCCCGCGTGAAAGCCGCAAAGGCATCTTCAATGGCGTGTGCGCCGGGAAACTTGCCGGGCAGCGCAGGGTGCAAATTGATCACGCGATAGGGAAAGTGGCGCAAAAATTGATTGGTAAAGATGTGCATCCAGCCGACGAGGATCACATAATCGGGCGAAAACTCTTTGACAATCTGCGCCAGGTCAGCGTCATATTCCTCGCGGCTGCGCTCTGCGTCACGGTAAGGCTTCAGAGGATGATAGCGTGTGGGTACGCCTGCTTTGGCGGCGCGCTCCAGTCCATAGGCAGCCTTGCGATTGGAGACAACGACGACAACCTCTGCATCCAACACGCGCATTCGGATCGCATCTAGAATCGCCTGGAGATTGGAACCATTGCCGGAAATCAGAACAGCCAGACGAGCGGGCATGGATTGCTTCCTCTAGGATCAAAAATGTTGAAAGAAAATTAAACCAACTCCACACCCGCGCCGCCCGCAGCACGCGGAGCCAAGCGCCCAATCACCATCGCTTCAGGCAGGGTGTCCAGCACCTCATCAAGCGCCGCCTCTGGAATCACCAGCACCATGCCCACCCCCATATTCCAGACACGATAGGCTTCCTCATGACCCACACCGCTCCACCCCACCAACTGGGCAAAGAGCGGTGGCAGTTCCCAACTTCCCGTTTCAACCTGCGCGGCCAGCCCATCAGGCAGGATGCGCGGCAGATTATCGATAAAGCCGCCACCCGTAATATGCGCCATGCCGCGCAAAGGCACACCCGCGGTCTGCAAGCGGTCAACCTCTGCGCGATAGCAGCGATGCGGCTGCAAAAGCGCCTCGCCCAACGTCAGTTCGCCCTCAATGGGCATCGCCAAATCGCGCCCCTCGATGACGCGCCGGATCAGCGAATAGCCATTGGTGTGCGGCCCGCTGCTCGGCAGCCCTACCAGCCGGTCCCCTGGCTGCATCGCGTCCGGCACAGGCAGCAGTTCGGCGCGATTCACCAGCCCCACCACCGTTCCCGCCAAATCGAACGCACCTTCGACATAGACGCCCGGCATCTCCGCTGTCTCGCCGCCCAGGAGCGCACAACCCGCGGCCTGGCACGCCTCCGCAACGCCGATTACCACCTCGGCGACCTGCTGCGGGTCAAGCTTGCTCGATGCGATATAGTCGAGAAAAAAGAGTGGGCGCGCGTTTTGCACCAAAATATCGTTCACACAATGGTTGACAATATCATGCCCAATGCCGCGCCACTGCCCCAATTGCGCCGCCAGCTTCACCTTTGTCCCCACACCATCGGTAGAGGCCACCAGCACAGGCTCTGCAGGCAAATTCGTGAGCGCATACAGCCCGCCAAAGCTGCCCACATCGGCCAAAACGTTGGCTGTAAAGGTGGCGCGCACAGCAGGCTTCATCAACGCCACAGCCTGATTGCCCGCGTCGATATTGACGCCAGCTTGTTTGTATAGGTCTGATCCGCTCATCTCCCAACCCTCCCGAACATAACCCTCCCGCGCCCAATGGGCTCCCCAGCTTCCGGGAGGGTGGTATAAATCCTACTCAATCCCCCAGGGACGGCTTCACCTCAACCACGGCAGGGCGCAGCGTCTCCGGCACGCCCCAGGCCAACACAGCCGCCGCGGCCAACCCCACGCCCGCCATGACCAGCGCCGACATCGACAGGCTCAACAGATCGGCGACACCCCCCACAGCCAGGGGCGCACCGGTTC
Source organism: Caldilineaceae bacterium (assembly GCA_020846635.1). Taxonomy (GTDB): domain Bacteria; phylum Chloroflexota; class Anaerolineae; order Caldilineales; family Caldilineaceae; genus QEUY01. The sequence goes on along the minus strand of JADLDO010000020.1, from coordinate 150,307 downwards.
CTCCCACGTCACCAATCAAGCGCCATACGCCCAAGAACTCACCCATCGACTCCTTAGGAGCCAAGTCCGACCCCAGCGTCAGCATCGTCCCAGAGCCGATGCCATTGCCGAAGCCGATCACCAGCGTTGCCATCAACAGCCCCTCAAATGACATCGTGAGCGGGACCAATGCCATGCCGATGCCCTGGAGCGCAAAGCTGGGGACTGAGGCATACTTGCGTCCATAGCGATCCATGATCACCCCGGCTGGATAGAACATTGCCATATCAATCGCGGCAGCGAGGGCCACAATCCAGCCGATGGACTGCAAATCCAAGCCTATCACATCGGCAGCATAGAGCGGAATAATCGAGTTGCGCCCGGTGCGGATCATCTGCACCAGCAGTTGCGCCACACCGGCGGAGGTAAAGATTCCCGAATAGGTACGCATGATCTGGAACAAGTGACTCGTATGCCCGCGCACGCCGCCCCGCTTTGTACGGGGAGCTACCGCCTCATTGACAAAAAGGGCTGATAAGACGAACGCAACCATCGTAATCGCCCCAAAGATCATAAAGGGAAAGTTCAGCCCAAAGTTGGCAGCCAGCGTTGCACCTAGCGCGGGGCCGATAAACGAGCCAATGCGGTTAATCCCGCCAAAGGTCGCACTGATGCGCCCACGCCGCACCACCGGGATCAGATCGGTCATGTAGGCGTGGCGCGAAATGTTCCACATGGCATTGCCCAGACCGGCCACCAGCCCATAGATGATGAGCTCTATCACCGTCTGCGCCCAACTCATCGCAAAGACCGACAGCCCCAATAGGGCAACCCCGATCAGCATCGACCATTTATGCCCCAGCTTGCCCAACAGGATGCCAGCCGGAATATCACCGATCAGGTTGCCCGTTGCCTGTGCCGCCAGCACTACGCCAATCAGGGCATATGAGATCTCAAACGAGCTTGCATAGAGCGGCATGATCGGGGTTAACATGCCGGTGGCAAACGAAAGAAAAAAGGTGGGCAGATAGAGTGAGAGGACGATACTCCGCGTATTACTATCCATTGCTGCAATTCCGTCCCTAGCTGGAGGTTCAATTATCCAAGTAGATGTTCACAGAGGGTCATGGCAGATGCAATCAACATGAACAGGCATCAACGTTCTACAACCAAAAGGGTATGGATCGCCAATAGAATATACTCGATATGTTCAGCGCCAGAATCCGCTAGCTGCTGCGCGCACTCTTGCAAGATGGCCGCGCGGGCCGCGCCCATGCTCTCCAACGGCAGTTCCGCAATGACCTGCCCCAGCAGGCGGCAGCCGTGATCCAGTTCCCCCCGCGCCAGCGTCTCCTCACAGTCACGCAGCCCCGCCAACGCCGCCTTGCTCAACTTCTTTTCGTGGCGCTTGCGATAGCTGCTCAACGCCTGTGCAGTCGCCGTACCTGGATCGCTGCGTACCTGGCGCAGCAGTGAGATGAAATTGTGTTCCTCGCCAACAATGCGCGCCAGCGTCAGCGCCAATTCCAAACGTGCGCCTTCGTTTTCCGTCTCTGCCAGCAGTTGCAGCAGCTTGGGTGTCGCCTCTACCCATTGCAAATTGCCCAGCGCCGACGCATAGGCCATTTGCAGCCCCCGATCGCTCTCCTCATTCAGCCGCTCCAGCAGCAGCGGCGCAGATTCTCTGTCGTGCAGCGCGCCCAAAGCCCGCGCACTATGCGCCCGCACAGAGCGGTAAGAGGCACTGAGCGAACGGCGCAACGGTTCGATGGCGCGCTTATCACCCAACCGTCCCAACGCCCATGCCGCCACCACCGTCAGCGCCAACTCGCTGCCCTCCAAGATCTCCACCAGCGCATCGATCAAGCGCCTATCCGCCGGCATGCGCGCAATCGAAATGATCGCCTCAAAACGCACATTAAAGCGCGGGTCTTCCAACGCTTCCAGCAGCTCATCCACCGTCAGCGGGCTTTTGGCCTGGCCCAGCCGCTCGGTCATCAGCACTGTGCTGTGCTCATCACGCGCCAAATGAAAGCGAATCATCGAACTCATCGCCAGGAAGGGATTGCCACGCAGGAATATCCCCGTAAACTGCCCCACACGGACGCCCCGTTCTTCGCGAATGGTACGCAGCACGAACAAGCTAACGATGGGCAGGAAGATATTGAGCAAAAAGAGCGGTACGAAGGGGTCGAGCGTCAGCACGCCCAATTGTCCCGACAGCCCTTGCGAAGCATCCAACAACCGCCCGCCGCTCAGTTGGCTAATGCCCCCGACAATGCCTGTAAACGCATAATAGAGCGCCATATAGTCGGTACGCTTCTCCGGCGGCACCACGCTGACATAGAGCAAACGCCCCGAACCGATCCCCCAGCCCATATCCGCCACGCCTTGCAGGAAGGCGATACCCAGCGCCACATAGAGGCTGCTCGCATCCTCGCGCGGCATCAGCATCCAAAGGATGGGCAGGAGGATACGCAAGGTGATGCCATAAAGCATCACCGGGATACTGCCATAACGATCCGCGGCCCAGCCCCAAAGATAGCTGGAGAGCAGCGTTCCCGCCAATGAGCCGGTCTGCAACCAGACAACGGCGCTGTCACTCAGCCCCACCTGCTCGCGCATAAACAGAGGCAAGAAGGAACCCAGCGGAACCGTCGCCAGCGTAATCAACCCAACACCAAGCAGATAATAGATAAAAGTGGAATCGCGCAGGGCGAAGCCCAGATCACGCTTCTGACCAGAGACAGGCGTACGCGGTGCGCCTCCTGGAATCAGAGCGGCAAACGCGACCGAAATCCACCCAAAGAGGACACCCGTCGTCAGCAGGATCATGAAGCCGTCAAGCCCCATCGTCTGCTCCAACACCCATCCCCCCACCGTCACGGCTGCAAAGCCGGTCAGGGTAGTAAAGATGTTGTTGGTGGCGGTATATTTGCCGCGCACATTGTTGGGCACATATTCCTGCACCCACGGAAAGCTGGCAGTGACGCCGATGGCGCGCACCCCGGCAAAAAGCGCGGTGGTGATCGCCACAAAAATCAGCGTCGTCTCGGGGCCAAAGTGGCTATAGACCCACGGGGTCAAGAGCAGCCCCGCGGCAATCAAGGCGCGCAGGCCGAAGAAAGTGAGGTAGGTGCGCTTAAGTCCGAACCGTTCCGTCCAGGGTGCAACAAAAATCGCCACCAGCCCAAAAAAGGGCAAGAGCGAGAGCAGGAAACCCATTTCGCTCTTGCTTAATCCTAACTCGCTGAGAAAAAGGATAAAGATCGAGCCAAAGAAGGTATATTGCACCATCACAGTATTCGCCGCGTTCGAGATGATACTCCAGCGAAGACCGCGCAGTTTTTCGACTGTGGTGGGTTCACTCTGCATGGTGTTTCAACGATTCCTACTGCTGCATTGGGTCAGCCAACGCAGGGCTTGACGGGTGCGCCGCCACCAGGTAGGGGGATCTGGTCATTATACCGTACACGCCACTTCCAGCACATGCAGGGTCAACAGCAGATATTCCATATGGGCCGTTCCGCTTGTTTCCAACTGGCGAAGGCACTCGGTCAGAATGCGTGCGCCCACCGGCGTCATAGCCCCTGGTGGCAGAGCGCGCAAGGCGAGGCACATCAGTTGGATTGCCTCGACGCGCCGGCCGCGGCCAAAGGCATCGGTAGCGGCTGCCAACTCCTCGACATGCGATCGTCCCAAAATCCGCACGCGTTCGATACGCCGCCGGAAATTGCCCAATGCCTGTGCCGTAGCCGTATCCGGGTCCTCACGCATTTGGCGCAAAAGCCCCACAAAGACATGCTCCTGGCCCAGAATGCGCGCCAAGCTCAAGGCCAATTCCAGCCGCGCCCCTGGATTTTGCATCTGGTCGAGCAGCGACAAGAGATCCGGCACGGCTTCTTCGGCGCGCATATTGCCCAACGCTGACGCATAGGCCATCTGCAAACCCTTGTCCTTTTCAACCCGCAGCCGCGCACGCAATTCGGGGATCAGGGTGCGATCGCGCAACGCGCCTAAGGCGCGGGCGCTTTGGGCGCGGATTGAGAGATAGGGGGAGTCAAGTTCTTCGCGCAATGCCGGTAACGCGTCCTTGTCGCCAATGCGTCCCAATGCCCAGGCAGCCATCGCCTTGAGCGCCAGCTCTGTCCCCTTCAAGACCTCAAGCAAGGCCGCGGTCAGGCGCGGGTCAGCGGGCATCCGCGCAACCGAGATAATGGCTTCAATGCGCACATTAAAGCGCGGGTCCTGCAATGCCTCCACCAGTTCATCCACCGCCAGCGGGCTTTTCGTCAAACCCAGCCGCTCGGTAACGGAGATGGTAGAACGTTCATCCTTCGCCATGTAATAGCGCACCAGCGCATTCACTGCTAGGAAGGGGTTGCCACGAAAGAACATGCCGGCAAATTCGCCCACGCCAAAGACATTATCGGCACGCATCCCCATCAGCAATAAGGTCGTAGCAACGGTCAGGACAAAACCCAGGGCGAATAAAGGGCTATAGGCATTGAGCGCAAAGCCGAACAAAGTGCCATCAATACCCACAAATAGGTCGATCAGAATGCCGCCGAGCAACTGGCTAAGACCGCCAATCGTACCCACCCAAGCATAGTGCAGGGGCATGTATTCCAGCTTTTTCTCTGGCGGCACAACGCTCACAAAGAGCAGCCGCCCCGCGCCAATTCCCCAGGCCATATCCGAGATGCCCAACAACACAGCAATCCCCATTGCCACATAGAAGCTCATCTCCGACTCGCGCGGCATTGTGAACCAGAGCACCGGCAGTAGAATCTTGAGTACCAGCCCGGAGATCATCACAGGCTTCGAGCCATAGCGATCCGACGCCCACCCCCACGGCAGGCTAGAGACGAGATTCCCCACCAACGCGCCCGACTGGAGCAGTACCGTCTGCCCTTCGCTCAGCCCCACAACCTCTTGCATATAGAGCGGCAGAAACGATCCCATCGGCACAACGCCCAGGGTGATCAGCGCAGCCCCCACAAGGTAGCGCATAAAGTTGCGATCACGCGCAGCGATTGCCATGCCTCGCCACGGCGACGGCACACTTTCAGCCTTGACCGCGGCCCCGCCTGGAATGCGCGACGCTGCCCACACCGAGATAAAGCCAAAGATCAGCCCCGCGCTGATCAATCCCATATAGCCGGACAGACTGCCCGGCGTGCGATCCAGCACATAGCCCGCCACAGCCACCGATCCCAGCCCAACCAGGGTAGTATAGATGCTGTTCTGCGCCGAATACTTCCCGCGCACCGAATTGGGAATGTACTCCTGCACCCACGGATAAAAACCCGTCTCCGCAACGGCGCGCGATAGGGCAAAGCCGCCCATGATCAACGTAATAAAAAGCAGCAATCCCTGGCTGCCCCAGTTTGCGGCAACCCACGGCGTCAAAAGCAGCCCGATGGTGATGACCTTACGCAGACCGAAAAAGACAATGTACGTACGCTTAAAGCCAAAGCGCGCGACCCACGACGAAATAAAGAGCGCCACCAACCCGGCAAATGGAATCAGCGAGAGCAGGAAGCCGATCTGCGTCTTGTCCATGTTCAGATAGCTCAAGAACAGGACAAAGGTCGATCCAAAGAAGGTAAACTGCGAGAAGATCGTGTTGGCAGCGTTGGAGAGAATGCTCCACGGCAAGCCGCGCAGTTTCTCGACCGTGGTCGGCTCAGGGGTGGAGAGTTCGTCGAGTTGGGAAACAGTTGAGGAAGTCATAGCAAAGTGAACACAACGCAACAGAACAGGTCGTTACACGGCACGACGACACGTTACCGTAACACAAAATAAGGGAGCGAATCGGCACGGCGCGATTGCCCCCTCGGCAGTTGTACAGCTTGCAGCAGTCTAGCATCCCCTAGCGCATGGGTCAAAGCAGTGGCTCTACGGGTTTCTGCCTCCGTCGCGCTCCTACCCAACTCTTACCCGGCTACGGATGGCAGCGATGGTGTCTGCGTCCAGTTCATAGGAATTCGAGTTCTCGCGCGCCGTGTTAGCACGCTCAAAAACGATGATATGGGCATCGTCAGACATAAAAACATGGTGCCAGGCAGATTGCTGCACGCTGTAGGCAACATTCAACTCCATTGGAAAGAGATGAAACTCGGTGGGTACATCGCCCCCCTCCATCAGCAACATATCGGCCTGTCCTGCTGTCAGCACAAAGACCTCGTTCGTCTCGTTATGGCGATCAACCGCATGGAATTTCGCCGCAGAAGTGCCCACCCCCGCGCGCTTCATCGCCACACGCCAACCGTCAAAAATCAGCACGGGCTGAAATCCAACCCCAAAATACTCGCCAATCTCCACCAACTGCTGAGGGACTTCGACCATTTCATTCTTCCTTTTGATTTCGCCTGCGGTAGATATAGAACTGCACGCCTTATTAGTTCCGCTTTGCCACCTGCTGCAACTCGTAAAGCCGGTTAAGCGCCTCCAGCGGCGTCAGCCCGTTGACATCCAACTGGCGCAATGCCTCCACCACCGGGTGGACGTCGGCAAAGAGCGACACCTGCAAGGCCGCGGCCTTGCCCCTTGCCGCCTGTTTTGCCTGTGCCTCAAAGAGCCGCTTCGGGCCTGCAGCGCCGGATCGCTCCAATTCTTCCAAGATCTCCTCGGCACGCGTGACCGCGGCGCTGGGCAACCCTGCCAAGCGCGCCACATGCACGCCATAGGAGCGATCCGCCTTGCCCGGAATGATGCGCCGCAAAAAGACCACGTCATCGCCATCGCCGCTATCATCCACCGCCACGTTATAGTTGACTACATGGGGCAGCCGTTCAGGCAGATCGGTCAGCTCATGATAATGGGTCGCAAAGAGAGTCTTGGCGCGCAATTCCGGGTGATTGTGAATGTACTCAATGACTGCCCACGCAATCGCCAGCCCATCATAGGTACTCGTGCCGCGGCCAATCTCATCCAGCACCAAGAGGCTGCGCCGGGTGGCATGATTCAGAATATTAGCCGTCTCCACCATCTCCACCATAAAGGTGGATTGGCCGCGGTGAATCTCATCGCTGGCCCCGATGCGCGTGAAGATGCGATCCACCACGCCAACGCGCGCTGCGTCCGCAGGCACAAAGGAGCCAATCTGCGCCATCAGCGTAATCAGCGCCACCTGGCGCAAAAAGGTGCTCTTGCCCGCCATATTGGGGCCGGTCAAAACATGGATACAGGTATCTGGAGCAAGATGGGTATCGTTGGGCACAAACGGCTCGTCGCGCAACGTCAATTCCACGACAGGATGCCGCCCGCCGGAGATTTCGATGCTGGGGCCTTCATCCACTACAGGGCGCACATAGCGGTGATTCAGCGCCACCTCTGCCAGCGCAGTATAGACATCGAGTTCTGCCAACGCCGCGGCCAATGCCAGCAGATCGGCGGCATGCGCGGCGATCTCGCGGCATAGCTCCGCAAAAAGCTGCTGCTCAATATCAAGCCGCCGCTCATCGGCATTGAGCACCAACGCCTCATACTCCTTCAGATCGGGTGTAATATAGCGCTCGGCATTGGCGAGGGTCTGCTTGCGGATATACTCTGGTGGAGCCTTCGCACCGTGCGTATGGGTGATCTCGATGTAATAGCCAAAGACTTTGTTATAGCCCACCTTCAGGCTTTTAATGTCCAGCCGTTCACGCTCGGTGCGCTCCAGGTTGGCAATCCAATCTTTGGCATAGCGGCTTCTCTCCACCAATTCGTCCAGTTCGGCGCGGAAACCAGGACGGATGATCCCTGGATTCGCCAGGGTTGCGGGTGGTTCGTCGGCAATCGCCGCCAGCGTCTCCAGCACAGGTTCACACAGAGGCAGCGCCGGCAGCAGTACCGGAGCCGTCGCCGCACCTGCCCCAGCCGCATGACCGTTCCAGCCCATGCTCGCCACCTCCCCTGCTACAATCTTGCAGAGGGCCGGGACTTGGTTGAGAACGGCACGGATGCCGGTTAGATCGCGCGGCAGTGCCACCGCTTGCGTGACGCGGTTGGTCCACCGCTCCAGATCGCCCATCTCGCGCAGCAACTCACGCAGTTCCAGGCGTGTGGGGGTGTTGGCAATAAAGTACTCCACTGCATCTAGCCGCCGTTGGATCGCGGCAACGTCGAGCAGCGGCTGGTTGAGCCAGCGCCGCAACAGCCGCCCCCCCATCGGCGTGAGCGTCTGATCCAGAACCTCCAACAGGCTGCCCCGTGCCCCGCCGCGCAGCGTCTCAGTCAACTCCAAATTGCGCCGTGTGGACTCGTCCAGCGTCATATACTCGCCCACGGTATAGGAGGCAAGCCGGGTCATCTGCTTGAGCGCGCCCGGCTGCATTGCCTGGAGATAAGCCAAAAGTCCCGCCGCCGAGCGCACAGCTTCGCCCCCCTGGTGCAGCCCAAAGCCATCGAGGGTTGCCACATGGAAATGGCGCAGAAGTGCTGCGTATGCGGTATCCGGTGCAGTCTGCCACGGCTCCACCGAGGAAAGTACAGGGTGGAGCAGGTCAATCAATCCATGCAGGGAGGATTCAGCGGGTCGCCAATCAATGGCGATCAGTTCGCTCGGCTCAAGGCGGCTCAACTCTTCGCCCACGCGCCGCTCAATTTCATCGGGCTGTGCGCCGCTAAGTTCGGTGGCAGCAAACTCGCCGGTGGTAATGTCCGCGTATGCTAGCCCCGCCATCGTGCCACGGTTGTTAAAGCTCACTGCGGCGAGATAATTATTGCGCTTTTCATCGAGCAGCGCCGGTTCAACCAGCGTGCCTTTGGTGATGACGCGCGTCACCTCGCGCTCCACCAGCCCCTTGCCAGGTTCGCTGACCTGGTCGGCGATGGCGACGCGGTAGCCTGCTTCAATCAGCCGCGCGATGTAGCCTTCCACGCTGTGATAAGGCACGCCCGCCAGCGGCACGCGCTGGTCATTCCCCACCGGGCGGCTGGTCAGCACCACATCACAGACCCTGGCGATGATCTTGGCATCCTCGTCAAAGGTCTCATAGAAATCGCCCAGCCGGAAAAGCAGAATACAATCGGGGTATTGGCTCTTGAGCGACAAATACTGTTGTCGCATGGGTGTCGTCATCGCGTGATCATCCTAACAGGGTTCACGCCTCGGCATGTGGGCCGCTGGTGGATGTGCCGGTCTGCTCATCGTCGCTGTCGGACTCTTGGCCCGTCAACTCTTGGCTCTCCCCTGGCTCATGACTATTGACACCATTCGGGTGGTCACCCGTTCTATGTGAATTGCCCTCGCCGGAAAGCGACGAAGCCAACGCCGTTAAGAAGATACCCGGATCAGGGTGATCTTCCGCTGCGGCAGCTTCATTACCTGCTTCATCCTTCGGGGGCGCATCGTCCCCCAACGCGCGCGCCAGCGCCCGGGCCACTGCGCCAGGGATCGTGCGACGTACAAGATCGGGCAGCAGTTCCGCTAACGCTGTCTCTACACCTGCCGCCAATTCCTTGGGGTCAATGACAGGAGCAGGCGGTTCCACGGGCGCGGGCGGTTCAGCCTCGACTTCCTCGCGCGGCTCCCCATCCTCATCGCCCATTCCCCACATGACCACACTGTTGGGGTCGGCATAGAGGACATAGGCCAACCAGGTCGGATTTGCCGGTTGGCGGTCGCGCACATGCAACCGCGCCGTATAAAAGGCCTGGCCCAGCGTATCCCCTGCCAGCAGGCGATCATAGAAGGCAATCGCAAACTCGGCAGCCAGCAGATCGTTGACTTCCCAAAGCGTGCCGATAAAGGCGCTGACATTGAGGTCAGCCACCAACCGCTCGGCCCAGCCCCCCAGCCCTGTCAGGGCAAAGGCTAGACGCGCCGTATGGCAAGCGTTCAGGAAAATCAACGGGCGTTCACGGCGCAAGCCTGTAGCGCGCTCGCCCGCCAGATCAATCGGCGTCAGCGCGCCATCTTCCAGCGACAGCGGCGAAAGATTGGCATTATCCGCTTCAAAGCGTCCATGTGCAGCAAAGTGCAGCAGTTGCACGCCACCGGCTTGTGCCACTTGCCGCACGTCGGCGGTAGAACGAAGCGGGCCGGAGATCTGCACCCGGTGCGCGGGCAGTTGCCGGAAGTAGGCTTCCTCGCGCTGGGCATAGAGCAACTCATTCTGCGGCGCAACCAGGGTGGCATTCTTGATATGCAGTTGGTGCGCGGGGCTGCGTCCCGCCAGCCAGCGCGTCACCTGGAACATCTCGGCCAAAAAGCCTGCGCTCTGCTCCATACCCGTCTCTGGATCATCACGATAGGGCTTGACCATCTCCCACGGAATCCACGGCTCGTCGGAGGTAATCAGCAGCGTGGAGATGATGCCATCGGGGTGGCTGGCATCACGCCGCTTGGGCAAGATGCGCGTCCATAGCTCATGCTGCAATTCGGGTGGAAAGAGTTCGCGGAACAACTGTTGGCCGATGCCCGCGATATCGCCCGTGGCGATACGCGCATCTTCTTCGCCCAGTTGATCCACGCTCTGTGCCGCCAATTCGCCCAGGTTGGCAAAAAGGCTCTGGAGATAACTCTGGGGTGAGGCTGAATTGAGCTTTACCTGCCCCACAGGCTTCCAGTGATAACCCACACCGGCCCGCGTCGAATGGAGCATAAAGTGTAGGATATTGTCACGGCTGCCCCGCACGATACGCAGTTCTAAATCCGCAGGCGGTGGCGGCTGCTCCACAAAGCGCGCAGCGAGGGCAGGCGTATCCACAACGACACCACCCACGGCGTTGGGAAGCTGTTTCACCACACGCGTGATAAAGCCTGCGCTCCCCAAATAGCGCCCCTTATGATAGAAGTCCAACGTAATACGCTTTTCGCCCAATTCCCCTTCGGCGCGCAGGAGAAAGATGGCGGGTTGGGAATCGCGGTCAATATAGACCGCCATCGTGCGGCTCCAGGTCGATGTCGCCTCGTTAAAACCGTGGGCAATCACCACAACTTCCACATATTCAGGCTGGTCCGGCTGACCAAAAGCCACTTTGACCTTTTCTTCGGCACGCGACAGGGAGATTGGCGAACGAGTCAGGCGCACCATCAAGGGCACTTCATCGCCCAGCCGCACCTGCTGTGGAAAGCGCACATCCGTGTAAAAATCCCGCTCCACGACGGCGTTCGATGGCGGCGGTTGGTAGAGAGAGAGGGAGGGCGCAACAGGTTCCACAGGCCCAGCATCCGGCGCTTTCGCCGGTTCCTTCTCAGGCGTCTCGCCCGGCTCTTCGCTCTCCGGCGTCTCACCCGGCTGATCGGGCATGGGCGTCTGGTGATCGGGGACGGGCAGGGATGGATCAACCGGCACCGCGCTGGCTGAAACCGCCGGTGGGTTCGTGATCATCTGCGCCAGCCTGTCGCTCACCGGCACCATTTCATTAAAACGGAAGGGCGATTCGGCGGCGTTGTCCATCTTGCCTGCCAGGAACGCATCGCGCGTCACCTGAATCACTTCGGGCATCGCCTCAAATTGGTGCAGGGTCTCCACCACACTGCGCACCGTCACATATTGGTGCCCCTCTTGCGTCGTCAGCCCCACGCGCACCATATGCAAGATGCGCAGAATTGCGCCGCGTGTTTCCAACGCCAGCTTATCCCAACTGGCAAAGACCTGGCGCAGCGCCGCTTCAAAGAGCGCGGCCAGCGCCACCAGATCCTCTGGAAAAAACATGCGCGTCACGGCATACGCAGGTGGGTCCAGGGCTTCCAGCAGGACGAGCAGCGTTTGCATGCGCGCCGGGGAGAGATTCGTAGGCTTCGCCTTATGCCCGCGCAGACGCATACGCGGTCGGCGACCGCGCAAGATGGCCTGCTTCAATTCCGGCAGCATCACGAATTCTTCCGGGGCCGCGGCAACCACTGCCTCCAGAGTTCCAAGCCGCTCCAGAAAGAGAATAATGGCATCCTCGCTTTGGGTCACATGCGCCGATGCCATTGCACGCAGCGCATTTGCCAAGCGCAAACGCTCATCATCCAGCAATGGGCGCGCCTGGCTCAACAGCCTGCGTTCCCACTGCTTATACAGTTTTAGCATGATGGTTTCAAGCAGTTCGTCGACGCTTATCCAAACCACGGCACTACGCCCCCTCTGCGCGTCCCTGAGTCCCTGGGTGAATCTTATCCTGGGTAAAATCTTGCCCCGGGGTAGAATCTTGAAGATGGCATTATACCATCAATCTCTTTCAAGCTCTATCAGCGCGCATGGCGTGGGTGCATCTTGCGTACGGCTCCCTGAATTCCCTGAGTTTTTGACACGCTTGCTCTGGTTCGCCTACAATCACACGTTATATATTGAACTGATATATCGAACTGTATCGAATATGCTGATAAATCTAGAGATTATCCTTGTTCCGGCCCACAATGTGGGGCCGCATGTAGGGAAGGCTGCCGGATGAAACGTCTATCGACCAATGAGATTCGCCAATTTTGGCTCGAATATTTTAGAGATAAGGGCCACACCGTTGTAGAGAGCAGCAGCCTGGTCCCTGCCGGTGATCCCACGCTGATGTTCACCAATGCAGGCATGGTGCAGTTCAAGGATGTCTTTACCGGAGCCGAACGTCGAGCCTACAGCCGCGCGGTCACCAGCCAAAAGTGCCTGCGCGTCAGCGGCAAACATAACGATCTGGAGAACGTTGGCCCCAGCCCGCGCCATCACACCTTCTTCGAGATGTTGGGCAACTTCTCCTTTGGCGACTATTTCAAGCGGGACGCCATTCGCTATGCCTGGGATCTCCTTGTCAACGAGTGGGGATTACCCCTGGAACGGCTCTGGTTCTCCGTCTACGAAGATGACGAAGAAGCCGAAAGACTTTGGATCGAAACCGGCGCAGCGCCCGACCGTGTTCTCCGTTTTGGTAAAAAGGACAACTGGTGGGCAATGGGCGATACTGGCCCCTGTGGCCCCTGCTCCGAGATTCACTTCTATTGGGGTGACTTGGCGCAGCAGACGCCTGACGGTGTTAATAAAGATGACGAATACCTGGAGATCTGGAATCTCGTCTTTATGCAGTATGACCAGAAGCCCACAGGCGAGTTGGTTCCGCTGCCTGCGCCCAGTGTGGATACAGGCATGGGGCTGGAACGGGTCGCCAGCATCCTCCAGGGCAAGGACAACAACTACGACGCCGATACCTTCGCGCCGATCATGCAGCGTATCCAGCAATTGCTGGAAGAAGACGACGAGCATCGCCAAGCCAATCTTGCCTATTATCGCGCCATCGCCGACCACAGCCGCGCGGTCTCTTTCTTGATTGCCGATGGCATCTTGCCGGGTAACGAAGGTCGTTCCTATGTGCTACGCATGATCTTGCGCCGCGCGGCGCGCTTTGGCAAGCTCTTGGGCTTTCCTGGCCCCTTCCTGGCCCAAATCGCTGATGTGGTGATTGAGCAGATGGGCGGTCATTACACCGACTTGCCCAAGAAGCGCAATTTCATTCTCCAGACTATCACTGACGAGGAAGAACGCTTCCATCGCACCCTTTCCACCGGCTTAACGCTGTTGGATGAGTTGATGGAACGCCTAAAAGCCACAGGCAGCACCGTCATTCCCGGTGACGAAGCCTTCCACCTCTGGGACACCTATGGCTTTCCCATCGACCTGACCAATGATGTGGCGGCAGAGGCGGGCTTCACGGTGGATGAAACGGGCTTCCGCGTGGCTTTGGCCGAACAGAAAGAAAAAAGCCGCGCCAGCGCGCTCGACAAGGGCGTGCAGGATGTCGGTCTCTACGCCGACCTCTTACGGAACCTGCAAAGCCAGGGCATCGTTGATTCAACAGGGGTCAAGCAGCGTATCTATGAGAACCTGAGCGAATTGGACACAACCGTCGCTGCCATCATCCGCAATTATGCCGGTGGTGATGATGCCATGAGGGAGACAATCAGCGAGGCACAGGCGGGCGAGGAGGTCGAAATCGTTCTGCCCGAAACCCCCTTCTATGTTGAAAGTGGTGGTCAGGTCAGCGACACCGGCGAAATCTACTACTTCCCGGAGGATGTGGATCAGCCAGCGTGGACGGTGGAGATTCGCGATACACGCCGCCGCGTGCCAGGGTTAATCACCCATATCGGCAAGGTCACCAGCGGCACTGTGCGCGTCGGCGACCCGGCGCTGGCGGTGATTGACACCGAGCGCCGCTGGGACATTATGCGTAACCATACCGCCACCCATGTGCTGCATGCGGTGCTGCGTGAACGGCTGGGCGACCATGTCCACCAGGCGGGTTCACTGGTCGAGCCAAATCGCTTGCGCTTTGACTTCACCCATACACAGCCTGTGCGCGACGAAGAATTAGCCGAGATGGAACGGCGCGCCAACGCCCTTGTGCTGGACAACTATCCGGTCAATATCCGCTGGACAAGCCATGCGCGTGCCGTCGAAGAAGGGGCGATGGCCCTCTTTGGCGAGAAGTATGGCGACGAAGTGCGCGTGGTCTCCTTTGGCGAAGACGAAGGCATCAGCATGGAACTCTGCGGCGGAACCCATGTGGATAGCACCGCTGAGATTGGCGGCTTCCGCATCACCAGCGAGAGCAGCGTCGCCGCCGGTGTGCGCCGTATCGAGGTCGTCACCGGGCGCGTCGCCGAGGAGATCACGGAGAAGCGCTGGCAGTTGGTAGACGAGGTAGCGGATCTGCTCCATGCCAAGCCCGACGAACTCAAGAACGCGGCGCAACAACTGCTCACGCAAAATCAGCAGTTGCAAAAGGAAATTGCCCAACTGCGCCAGAAGTTGGCGCAGCAAAATAGCGCCTCCCTGCTCGACAAAGCGGTCAAGGTCAACGATGTAACGGTGTTGACGACCCCATTGGACGCGGCAGATGTTGACACGTTGCGCCAGATGACCGACTGGCTGCGCGACAAGCTGGGCAGCGCCGTTGTCGTGGTGGGCGCGGTCATTGGCGACAAGCCGCAACTGGTCGCCGCGGTCACGCCCGACCTAGTCAGCCGGGGGATGCACGCCGGGAATCTGCTCCGTGAGGCTGCCAAAGTAATGGGCGGCGGCGGCGGTGGTCGCCCCGACATGGCCCAAGCGGGGGGCAAGGACGCCGCCAAGCTGGAAGACGCCCTGGCGACTGTCCCCACTTGGGTCAAGACGAATCTAAAATAACAAAACCCAACTATGGTCGAGATTCTTTCTGTATCGCCCCACGCCAATGCAGAGGCAGTACGCCACCAATTGGCTCGCGGGCAGACATCCCATGTGGCGCTGGCCCTACCCGACGGCTGGTTTGAGTTGGACAACGTAGCCCGGCTGCGCCTGCTCCAACGTCAGGCCCAGATCCAGCGCCGCCAGTTAGCCCTCATCACTCGCCAGGAATCCACACGCAAATTGGCACAGTCGTTGGGCATCCCCGTCTTTCTGGAAGCCGAAGATGCCCAACGCCGCCAATGGCAGATGTTTCCCGACCTGCCGTTGGTAGACCCGCGCAATCCGGCACAGGGCTTGCCGGAACCGCCACCCTGGCGGCGCGCCGAAATTGTCGCCCGCAGTGCCCGCCCCAGCCACCACCAAACGCGCCAGCGGCGTATCCGCGCTGAGGAGGCAGCCCGTCGCCCCCTTCCCTTCTGGCTGCGCTTTGCCGGCTACCTAGCGATGGCCGCGATTGTGGCGATCGTGTTGGGCTTTTTTGTGCGCGATGTGCTGCCCGCCGCGACCATCACACTCGCTCCGGGCCGTGATATCATGACGGTAAGCGTACCCCTCACCGCAGATGCCACGCTGGAAGCGATTGACCCAGAGACTAATAGCTTACCCGCTCGCTTTGTCGAAATGAATATCGAGGCGACCGGCTCGATTGCCACCACCGGCTCGGAACAAAAAGCCAGTGCGCGCGCCTCCGGCTATGTGGATTTCAACAATCTCGGCGCGGCTCCGGTGAACATTCCCGCGGGCACAATCGTTAGTACCAGTACAGGCACGCCGGTCAACTTTCGCACCACCACACCCGCGACCCTGGAAGGCGGCGTAGGCACACGTGTCACAGTCCCCATTGAAGCCGAAGCAGAGGGGATTGAAGGCAATGTGCGCGCCAACACCATCAACACAGTCAACGGGGCGCTGCGCTTCCGTGTGCGTGTCATCAACACCAACGGCACAGGGGGCGGCGGGGCATCGTTGGTCCGTGTGGTGACACAGGCAGACCGGGACAATCTGCTGCTGCAAGTCCAGGCCGACGCCGAGGCACGCGCCTATGAGCAGTTGCAACAAGAGCTGCTGCCAGGTGAGTGGTTGCCGCCAGAGTCGATCCAGACGTTGGTTGTGGCCTCTGTCTTTGATAAATTCAACGATGACGAAGGCGATACGTTGTCGCTGAATCTGCGAATTCTGGCGCAAGGGACTGCACTCAACCAAGAGCAGACCAACGAGGCCATGTTGGCAGCGGTACGCAAGAGTGTGCCGCCCCGCGGTCGTCTTGTGGCCGATAGTGTGGCAACACGTCGCGAGCCCGGTGCGGTTGCCCTCGACCGGCAGGTGCAATTCACGATGACCGCGGTCGCAGAGTATGTCGTACCGATTGACCCGGACGAAGTGACTTCGACCATCGCCGGGCTGACGCCGGAGCAGGCCGTTTCGACCCTCATGGCCCAATGGCGCTTGGCTCGCCCGCCCGAAATTCACCGCGACCCGGAATGGCGGAATACGTTGCCCACGTTTCCAAGCCGCATCCAGGTTCGTATTGATTATGGCGACAGTTTGGCTGCCCAGTGAATGATGAATCTGCCGCCCAATTTCCGGCCCAGGGCAAATTACTGGCCCTGGACGTGGGTCTGGTACGCATCGGCATCGCCGTCTGTGATCCACTGCGGCTGGTCGCGCGCCCGCACAGCACCCTGACTCGCACCAGCCGTCGCGCTGATTTTGCACACCTAGCCAAGATCAGCCAGGCCGAGGAGATTGTGGGAATCGTCTGTGGCCTGCCCTTGAACATGGATGGCACTGTTGGCCCCCAGGCGCAAACCACACAAAAATGGGCCATGCGGCTGGCCCATGCGCTGCGCCTCTTACTGGGCGCGCCCATTCCCATCGCCTTATGGGACGAGCGTCTGAGCAGTTTTGCAGCCCATGAGGTGGCTCACCAGTGGCCGCGCCATGTGGGCGAAGATGCAGTCGCCGCGGCGGTGATTCTCCAAAGTTTCTTGGCGGCGCAGAAGCGCGGTGATGCACTGCCGGAGGTGATCCACCTGCCTGCGCGGTCGGAACCGGCACAGGATCAACCGGCACATGAGTATGATGATCATAGGGAGTAAGCGTTGACGAGTAAAATGACCGTCCATGATCGACGTGACCTGGTACGGGCGCGTTATAACAGCCGTAATGGGCGAAGTGATGAGAGCAACCACTCTTGGCGACAATGGATCAGTGCAGAGTATCTGCTCACCAATCTGATCCGGCTGGCCTTCTTGGTGCTCGTGGGGGCCGTGATATTAGGCACTTGGGTTGTTGCCGACGCCCATCTGACAGAGCAATTCCTGGGCGCGCCCCAGGCAACTAGTGGGCTGATTGACCCCACAGCCGGGCAGAACGCGCTCACGCCCGAATACGTCGAAGCGCAAATCCTAGCCTTCAATCTGCGCCTGCGTGAGTCCGAGCTATCGATTCCGGCAGGTGATGACCCCACGCAGCGCCCCTTTGCCATTGTTCCCGGTGAACCGGCACGCTTTATCGCATCGCGCTTGGCATCCGCGGGCTTTGTTCGCGATGCCGATCTCTTTAATCTCTATTTGCGTGTAACAGGCTTAGAGCGAAACATTGAGGCGGGCAACTTCATCCTGGCCGAAACGATGACTGTTCCAGAGATTGCCGAAGCGCTGCAAAACGCGCTCTTTGAAGAAATTCCTGTGACGATCCCCGAAGGGTTCCGCGTCGAAGAGATCGCCGAGCGCCTGTCAGAGAACAACGTCATGGAGTCCGACCGCTTCTTGGCAGCCGTACGCGCGCCGCGTACGCTCTCCATCTTTGGGGACTATGATTTCCTGAGCGATCTGCCCGCCGATGGCTCTCTGGAAGGCTATCTATTCCCCGACACCTACCGTTTCCCGGTCTTTGCCAGCACACCAGAGTTGGTGTTGGCTCCCTTCCTCAATAACTTTGAGGAAAAAATCGGCGAAGGTGGGCTGCGCGGCGGGTCTAGTGGGATGACCGGGCGCAACCTTGTCACGTTGGCGAGCATTGTCGAACGCGAGGCTGTCCAAGCCGATGAGCGCCCCTTGATTGCCAGCGTCTATCTCAATCGCCTCAATGGG
Source organism: Caldilineaceae bacterium (assembly GCA_020846635.1). Lineage (GTDB taxonomy): Bacteria > Chloroflexota > Anaerolineae > Caldilineales > Caldilineaceae > QEUY01. Next base: position 132,099 of record JADLDO010000020.1, on the reverse strand, counting down.
GCCTGTATGGCCGATGTGGGTGGCACTTATTTGCAGGCTGACCCGACGGTGCAGTATGCAAAGGGCACAGTAGGCAATTGGTGGTGGAAGCCCGAACGCATCGAAGAATACGCCAGCGTTACCAGCCCCTATAATACATATCTCTATCAAGGGCTGCCCCCCGGCCCCATCGCCAGCCCAGGGTTGAGCGCAATCCAATCGACGCAAAATCCCACGCCGACCGACTACTGCTTCTTTGTGGCAACCGGAGACGATGGCCGCCATGTCTTTGCAAGAACATTGGCCGAACACCAGCAAAACATGCAGATCTACGGCTATCAATAATTTAGCGGTGAAGGATCATGCCCACCTAAACCCTCCCGGAAGCTTCCGCGCTTCCGGGAGGGTCGTATGCCAAAGGTCGTTGCGCCCGCTCCCATTTTTGTCTCTCATCCCACTCATCCTCCTCCTGACCAGTTGTACCTCTGTGCGTCCTATCGTCAAGATCGGATTAATTGCGCCTTTCGAGGGGCTGTACCGGCAGAGTGGCTATGCAGCCCTGGCCGCCATGCGGCAGGCGTTGGCAGAATGTACACCTCCCGGCCTAGAGGTAATGCCGCTGGCGCTGGACGACAGCGGCGATCCGGTGCAGGCGCGGCGTGCTGCCCAGAAGCTCTTGGTTGACCCCACTGTGGTTGCCGTGATCGGCCCCCTCTTGCTGGATGCCGTCCCCGCAGTTACAGCGGTTATGACCCAGGCGAGCGACATACCCTGGCTCATTCCATCGCTTGTCGCCCCTGCGGGCGGCTTTGCAGGCCCCCAAACAGCTTCATGGCTCGAATCTCAAGTGGAGTATATCGCCAACACGACAAGCGCAACGCGCATCCTCCTGCTTGGCCTTCCCGGCGAATGGACGTTGCAGATCCGCGCGGCCGTACCGGTTGTGCGGATTGACGAACTGGACAGTGCCGCTGCAACCCTCGAAGCAGGCGATGTGGTGTTGTGGGCTGGTCGTCCAGATGTAGGGGCACGCTGGCTCTCCGTCCTGCGCCTCCAGCAGCCCGATGTGGAATTTTGGCTTGCTGAACAGGCAGGGCTGGAGATCTTCGCCGCCCATGCCACCGATCTCCATGCTGCACACTGGTTGGTTTGGACGGATCTCCAGTATAATCAATGGTTACAATCAGCCGATCCTGCCACACAGCCCAATGATTTTACGCACTATCTGACCTATCGCGCCACTTGTATTGCTCTCAGCAACTTGGCGAGCAGCCCATCCCCCACGGCGACGGTCTGGCAATTGCAGCATTGGCCTATTGAGCACCCAAACGTCGATGAAGAATAGTCAATAGAGCATTTGTGAATAACATCTGTCATAGCATTTGTGAGACGATATGCGTATCCTAGTTTTAAGTTGGGAATATCCACCCTATATGGTCGGCGGCTTGGGCAAGCATGTCGCGGGGCTCATTCCTGCGCTTGGCGAACTTCAAGAACATTATGGCCCCCTCCATCTTGATATATTAACCACGCGCTATGCCGGAGGCGCGCCCGTCGAGCGGCTCAACGAGTGTGTCACCATCCATCGCCTGGAAACCGATCTCTTTGACCCGGCCAATATGTACAATACCGTGATCGATAATAATCACCATTTTGTCGATTATGCCAACCAACTGGCCCAGGATGAACCCTTTGACCTCATCCACGTACACGATTGGTTGCTAGGCGTGGCAGGTGTGCGGCTCAAATATGAACACAAAATCCCGCTATTGGTGACGATGCACGCCACCGAGCGCGGTCGCCATCAAGGTCATGTAACGAACCATGACAGCAGCCGCATCAACGGGCTAGAGGGGCAGCTTTGCCATGAAGCGTGGCGCGTCATTGTCTGTAGCCATTTCATGACCACCGAGCTGCATAATTATTTTGGCACGCCCTTTGATAAGCTGGTTGTCATCCCCAACGGCATCGATCAAGATCGCCTCTATATCTGCCCCACCCACAAGCAGATTGAACTGCGCGCCCAATTTGCGCCAAACGGCGAACAGTTGCTCTTCTTTGTGGGGCGCATTGTGCATGAAAAGGGGTTGCATGTGCTGTTGCGCGCCATGCCGGGCATTTTGCGGGCATTTCCCGACACGCGCCTGCTGGTTGCAGGCCGCAACAGCCGCCATCTCTATCCGCTCACCAGAGAACTCGGCGTGGATTCGGCTGTGCAATTCCTCGATTATGTGACCGACCAACAGCGCGATTGGCTCTATCAGGTTGTCGATTCAGCAGTTTTCCCCAGCCTGTACGAACCCTTTGGCATTGTGGCGCTGGAGGCAATGGCCCTGGATTGCAATGTGATTGCGTCGGATGTAGGCGGGCTGGGCGAGGTGGTCAAACATGAGGTCAATGGGCTAACGGTCTATCCCGACGATCCACCGAGCATTGTTTGGGCTGTGCGCCGGCTCTTTAACGACCCCGGAGCTGCAGCAGTGCGCCGCCTGCAAGCCCATGCCCAGGTCAGCCAACAATACAGTTGGCACACCATCGCCCAACAGACCGCGACCCTCTATCGCAGCATCATCGCCGAACGGAAGGTGGCGATATGGTAGGCACTCAACCTTGCGCCTCTGCAACGCGCCCATAGACGATAGGCAGCGGTTCCCTCGCGCCATCAGCCACCGTATACGCGCCTATGATCTGTTCCATCACATCGTGGGCTGCTTCTCGGCTTGCTGCGTGGATGGTACATAACGGCGTCCCCGCTTCCACAGCATCGCCCACTTTGGCATGCACGATCACGCCCACGCCATAGTCAATCGGATCGCCCTTCTTGTGGCGTCCCCCACCCAAAGCCACCACCGCCAGCCCAATCGCCCGCGAATCCACTGCTTGCACCACGCCCGCTGCGGCTGCGGGAACTTCGACTTGAACGGGCGCATGGGGCAGGCGTGCGGGTTCATCGACCAGCGCGCCATCTCCCCCTTGTGCCACAACAAAGGCCCGGAACTTTGCCAATGCCGCGCCCGATGTAATAGCATGGCGTACTTGTTCACGCGCGGTATCTGCGTCAAGTGTCGTTCCCTGTGGCGTCCCTAGTAGCAGCATCTCCGTGGCGACCTGCTCCACCAATGTTTGGAAATCTGCGGGGCCTTGACCATGCAGCGAAGCAATTGCCTCCTCAACTTCCAGTGCATTGCCCACCGCATTGCCCAGGGGTTGCTCCATCTGTGTGATCAGGGCAACCACCTTGCGCCCGGCGCGTGTGCCAATCGCAACCATCAGCTTTGCTAGGGCATTGGCCTCTTTTAACGTCTCCATAAACGCGCCATGCCCGCATTTCACATCCAACACAATCGCATCGGCCCCCGCAGCCAGTTTCTTGCTCATGATGCTGCTGGCAATCAGAGGGAGGCTGGGAACAGTCCCCGTCACATCGCGCAAGGCATAGAGCGCCTTATCGGCAGGCGCAAGGTCTGCGGTTTGCCCCGCAATCACCAGCCCGATCGCGCGCAGTTGGCGACGAAATTGCGCCTCGCTCAACTCAGGACTCCAGCCGGTAATGCTCTCCAACTTGTCAATCGTGCCCCCCGTAAAGCTCAATCCCCGGCCACTCATCTTGCCCACAGGCAGCCCGCACGCTGCCACAACCGGCCCCACTGCCAACGTTGTCTTGTCGCCCACGCCCCCGCTGGAGTGCTTATCGACGATCACGGTTCCAGGCGGCAGGCTGTCATGCAGGTCGAGCTGCTCGCCGCTCTCAGCCATTGCCTGCGTCAATGCGGTCGTCTCCGCATCACTCATCCCCTGAAAATAAACCGCCATGGCCCACGCCGCAGCCTGATAGTCGGGAATCGTGCCCTGGGTAAAGCCCTGAATAAAAAAATCTATCTCCGCCGGCGACAGTTCGCCGCCATCGCGCTTCTTCACAATGATATCGACGGCATTCATCAGCTTCTAATCCTCTATAAGACACGGTTACATGACACGGTTACAAAACATGAGTACAGGCCATCATAGCATGTGGCCCCTCTCACGCCAACCCCAATGCACAGAACCCCATCCCTTTCTCATCTAAAATTGACCTCACCTGGTCGCTGCGCTACAATCGCGAGTCAAGCGAAGCTCCAGGGTTGCGCCGGTTGCCATCCTGGTTGATCAAAAGGAAGGAATATTTAGCCATGCCCCAGACTCTCGCACATCAGGCGACACCCCAACAAACTGTCACGGTCGTGGGTGGCGGCTTGGCGGGCAGTGAAGCCGCATGGCAGCTTGCCAACCGTGGTTTTCATGTCCGTCTGATCGAAATGCGACCTGTGCGCCCGACGGCAGCCCACGTCAGTGACCGGCTGGCCGAATTGGTGTGCAGCAACTCGATGGGCAGTACCCAGCCCGACCGGGCGATGGGTATTCTCAAGAATGAAATGCTCGCCCTGGGCAGCATGATCATTAACACAGCCTTCAAACATGCATTGCCCGCAGGCAGCGCGCTGGCTGTCAGCCGCGAGGATTTTGCTGCCGAGGTCACAGAACGCATCAGCAGCCACCCCAACATTGAGTTGGTTCGTGAGGAAGCTAGCGCCATTCCCGAAGGCCCCACCATTCTCGCCACAGGCCCGCTGACCAGTGACACCCTCACCGCCCAAATCCAAGCGTTGACAGGGCAACAATATCTCTACTTCTATGATGCGATGGCCCCCATTGTGGAGGCCGAAAGTATTGATATGGGCATTGCCTTCCGCGCCAGCCGCTATGACAAGAGCAGCGCACTCGGCCCAGAAGAAGGGGACTATATCAACTGTCCACTTAACCGTGAAGAATACGAGGCTTTTGTCCAGGCAGTACTGGCTGCTCCCAAGATTCAACTCAAGGAATTTGAAAAGGAGTTGGAACGCTACTTTGAGGGCTGCATGCCCATTGAAGTTTTGGCGTCACGCGGGACAGAGTCGCTTGCTTTTGGCCCCATGCGCCCGATTGGGCTGCGTGACCCGCGCACCGGCAAGCGCCCCTATGCCGTTGTGCAGCTACGTCAAGATAATGTGGCGGGCACGCTCTACAATATGGTCGGCTTCCAGACCAACTTGCGTTGGGGCGCACAGGAAGAAGTCCTACGCATGATCCCCGGTTTGGCGCAGGCGGAATTTGTGCGGCTCGGTCAAATGCACCGCAATACCTTTGTCAACAGTCCAACGCTGCTCCACCCCACGCTGCAATGCCGCACGCGCCCCGATCTCTTCTTTGCCGGGCAGATCACCGGAACGGAAGGGTATGTCGGCAGCACAATGGGCGGGCTCATCGCCGGGATCAACGTTGCCCGCCATCTCAACGGACAGCCTTTGTTGGAACTCCCGCGCACGACCATGATCGGGGCGCTGCTCCATTACGTAACACATGCTGAGCCGGAAAACTTCCAGCCCATGAAGGCAAATATGGGGCTGCTGCCCGAAATGGAGGAGCAGGTCCGCGGCAAAGCCAATCGCTATGCCGCCTATGCTGAGCGCGCCCGCCGCGATCTGCTGGCCTATCTGCACACAACAGACTTCGCCTCACTCGCATCGCTCGCGCCTCTACTCGCCGCCTAACGGACAGTATGACTCTACAAGAGCTATATAACAGAATACCCTCCCGGAAGCGGCCCAGAGGGCTCCCCAGCTTCCGGGAGGGTTATTTTTGGAAGATAGGTTTTTAGGAAGTAAATTTCTACCAATAGAAAGAGCCGCCTCCGAGTGGAGACGGCTCTTCGTTTGCATAACACCGGGCGAACCGGATTACTGTTCTACTTACTTGATGCTTTCGGCGGTGGTGCAGTCGGTCAGGTAGACAGACTTGGAACCATCGGCATTGCTGAAGGCAATCTTAACATCGTCGAAGTAGATGTTGCTGTTCAGGACGGCAGGTGATTGGCCCTGGAGCAGCACCATGATGTCACCGGCGTTGCCCAGGTCAACGGTATGGGTCAGTTCTGCCCACTCGCCACGGACGTAGCCATTGACGTAGAAGGCCTGGTCGCCAGCGGCCCCGGGCTTGACACCCATCGACGCCCAGTCCCAATCGGCACCGTCGCTGCCACCCTCTTTACCACCCTGGTCGTGATCCCAGATGAGGTACTTGACACTAACGGTCACCTTGCCACCAGCATAGTCTGCGGGGACAGGGATGATCGGGCTACCGAAACCACCGGCGTATGGCTCGTGGCTGGCGATCTTGGCAGAAGCCTGCTCGCCATCACCCTTGCTGATGGTGTCGTTGTACTTGCTGCCAGGACCCACAACGCGCTCCATGGTGAAGGCAACGTTCTTGGCCTGATAGTAGCCATTGTCGATGGCAAACGGAGCCCAACCGGCGTACCAGTCGCTCCAGATGTCGCTCTTGCCATTGACGACCGCATAGCTACCGTGGGCGTTGAAGTTGTTGCAGACATTCGGGGTCGCATACAGGGAGATACCCTTGCCGAGACCTGTCTCGGTCTGCTTGATACCGCGACCTGGCTTCTCTTGCAGTTTGCCACCATCAGCGGCATTGGCTTCGAGGGCCTGGGGCACGTTACCGGCTGCCACCCAGTTGTAAGCAGTGGCAGGGGCAATCACGGTCGTGGCAGGGTGGACACGCGGATTCACGCGGGGGCCAGTGATGGCGATTGGGGGCGGGATGGATGGCCCTGTCCCGCTCAGCGCTGGGCCGGCGATGGGAGCGGTCGGCTTGGCTGGGCCGCTGTCCGCAAAGGCCACCGCGGGCATCATCATGACAACAATCATGATCATTGCAAAGATGACGCGAAACTGCTTGATTCGGGTCATGTCAAAGCTCCTTCTGTGACTCAAAAAATGATAAAGATAGGAATGAACTTCACCGATAACATATCTATGGTAGACCAGCTTTTACAGCCGGGTCAACCCTACAGAAGTTGCTCCGCTGAACGAAGGATTAAGAAATTATTCCCCAAGATAAGAAAGTTCAGCGTTTGTGTCGACTAGGTACTGTTCCAGTGTCTCATAGTCACCGAAATAGGCCCGGTCATAATTCTGTCCTTCATATTCACCCGTATACAGCCAACGGGTTGTGTAGGTGATGTAGACCATTTCGCCCGTCTTGACATCGTGACAGGTGTAGCCCTGCACAGCGTTGGTCCATCCATCTCCCACAGGTACGTCAAACGTTTGCTCAGCATCACACCAGGCAGCAACCTGACGCCCATCTTCGAAGGTAAAGATGTTCGTTGCGGGGCCTGGCTGCGCGCCTACCCAGTAGTTATAGCGGAAATCATCGACAAAGGAACCGCTGCGCTCACGACCACTAAAGCGGTCGACTTCAAAGACCCATGAATCGTCTTCGAAACATTCATCGGTCCATGCCACGCTATGCTCAACTTGGAGCCACTGTTCTGTGTTCTCTTCGGTAGCGTGGGCATTGATCGTCCCCACACATTCCTTGATCTCACAACGCTCCGAACCACATGACCACTCGACCTGCCAGTTGGCCTGTAGGTCCACCGGCAGCAGGGGCGCAATGACAGGGACCGCGTCGGCATTGCCTTCCAGCTCTACAACCACACTGGACAACCAGGCATTCTCGGTTGCTTCATCCTCCGCATCCGCCGGGCCGGCAACACAGCAAATCTGCCACCACTCACCATCATCACTCCTGCCGACAACCTGATAGACATCACCAGGGTCGGCCTTCGCAACAATCGGTGCATCCAATGCCGGGCCGCTGCGAATATTGGCACGAGCATCTTCCGTAATCACCTCTGCACTCACATCGGGCACAATTACAGGCTCCGGCGTGGGCAAGGTGATATTGGCAATATCGCTGATGTGCTCACCAGTCACAGGTTGAGCAAGGGGCTGCCCCGCTGTCTGAGCGACCGGAACCGCGGTCACACACGCACTCAGAAGGAAACCACCCAGCAGCACAACAGATGACAGGATAACCTGTTGCCCCCACGCGACCTGTAGCTTCGCGTGTAGATTCGGTTGTGCCAGACCCTGCGTCAGGGAACGCAGTGTAGAAAACGCAAAAATTGAATTGGTAATCAAAGGACGCTTAAAAAAGTGCATACGAATTCGACTAGCAATCTAATTCTAGAACGTACTGGAAAGGAGTCCAGAGCTTCGTACTATACGCAATATGGAAAGGGAAAATCAGAAAATGAGCTGTTGTTTGGATAGGAGTACGTCCTGAACACCGGGGTACAGGTGAACCAGAACGACTAGAGACTGATTCCGGCGATTATAGCTTAGCTCGAATCGAATATCAAATTAAGCAGATTGCGCCGTCTCACAGGTAGTCAGTCAACCCCATTTATGATTACAATTGCCGCCCTACTTCGATGCTTCTCTTCTGCGCTTTTCTTCTGTAGTACGGCGACACTATCCTGTGTTGGATTGTACTATACATGATCTGCATTTGCCGCGCAAGTAGGCAACGCGGCTTAACGCGTCTGGCTCGACTACGCAAAACCTACGACAACTGCCTAATAAGTGGAAAGGGCTTTACTATACGCAAGGAGGGTTGAACTTTGCCGGAAGCTAGGGAGATCCCGGCAAAGTTCGTGCGGTTAATTGCTGAAATACAGGGGAGCGTTATTCAGATGCGGAAATCGCATCGTAGAGTTGGAACCAATCAAAGCGAATATCGGCCACGGCCTGTCCCTGTGCGCCACCCGCCAAGCCGACAAATCCCAACGGATAGGCCGGAGCGCTGATTTCAGCAACCAACATATTGTTGCCATAGAAGAGTACACGGCTGCCATCATCTTCAATCGTCAGTAGATTGGCGCTGCCCGCCCGGTTGAGAAATGGGGCCATCACCCACGGCTGTACGGTGATCACCTCGTCGCCATCCTGCTGCTGAATCTGATAGCGCCCATTACCATCCACCGACAGCAGATAGAAATGGCGTTCGTCCTGATAGCGGATGATCAGGCCGGCATAGCCACCCGGTGTCTGATCACTGACCAGCACGCTTGTCTGAAGGCGGTACCCCTGCAGGTCGGTCAGCCCCAAGAGGCTCCACGCCAAATGGTTTGGCGAAACCTCAATCGCATAGACCGACTCCGCGGGCAAAAGCTCGGTGCGCCACTCATTCGGGCGGCTTCCCTGCATCAAGGGTGAGTTGCTCTGGCTGAAGTCGTCGGCCAAACGCAACGCATAATCCTGTGCAGGCAGATTGACCGGTGGAGCAGTGCTGCTGTTTCCTGTTGCCGCCAACCCCGTCCAGGTAGGCCACCAACTGGGCAGCCCCCCGCTCAAATTCGCTGCCAGCAAGACTGCCGTCACCAAAACGATGCCCACCAAAAACAGCGCCAATAGTACGGGGGGCAGTGGCAGCGCCTGATAATCGGGCGGGCGCAGAGGAATCGCCTTCGCCGTAGGTCGGGTCGGAGCCAGCCCGACTTCCATTCGCTTACGCGCGCGCAAATCCAAGTCGTCGCTGGGAGTCTGTCCGGTGTCCGCGCTCTTGGCTTTCTCAATCATTGTCGTGACTGCCATTGTTTCCTTCACTCAACCCACTGTTGCCCGTCTATACGATTATAGCATCGTCACAAGACAAGGCACAAGATTATGCGAAATCCCTCAGAGAAGGTACACATTCTGAACATTTGCTGCTACAATGAGGCCGCTGCGCGCCTCCATACAGCGTACAGTCAGCCTATCATCATCTGTCTAGTTGAAGTTCTTAGCGGCTGCGACCAAGTCATACCTTTCAAAGCGAAGAATGTCGGGTTTATGCAAAATTATTACGACGCAGAACAAGCGATCTGGCCGCCCACAAAACGGCAAAGGCTTCTCGCATGGAGCGCCCATCTCTTTACGGCTACCGGTTCTATTTGGGGTTTGCTGACACTTTTGGCGATTACCAATGGAGAATGGATTCTCGCCTTCGGTTGGATGGGTGCAGCGATCCTTGTCGATTCATTTGACGGTTTCTTGGCCCGTCAGGTACGCGTAAAAGAGGTCTTGCCCGAGTTTGACGGCGCATTGCTCGACAACATGCTCGATTTTCTCAACTATGTTTTTGTGCCGGCTTTCTTCTTGTCCCAGAGCAATTTGCTGCCGGAGCCGGTTGGCCTACTAGGCGCGATCCTGATCCTCTTGGCCTCGTCCTACCAATTCTGCCAAAACGACGCCAAGACCGAAGACCACTATTTCAAAGGCTTTCCCTCCTATTGGAATATTATGGTCTACTACCTCTTTATTCTCAACCTCGATGGTTGGGTCAATTTTGCTGTCGTCGCCATCCTTGCCGTCCTGGTCTTTGTGCCGATCAAATATATCTACCCCTCTCGTACCAACTTTCACCAGGCCTTGACGCTGCTGTTGACCGCACTGTGGGCCATTGCCAATGCAATCATCCTGTTCACCTATCCCGCTCATTCGCCCTGGCTGGTCTGGTTTTCTCTGCTCTTTGCCCTCTACTATACCGGCATGAGCCTCTTTGCGACCTACTTCGCTCGTAAATAGCCCATTGCAGCCAAGACAACCTCCCGGAAGCTGGGGAGCCCTTTGGGCGCGGGAGGGTTAATGCCGCTAGAGCGAACGAGCTGTTTTGATGAGCGGCGGCACTGTGATATGCTGTCCTCAGCACATTTGTTCGACCCAAGCGATACCATCCAGCGAGGTTACTCCTATGTCCACAAACCGTCTGACTCCAGAGCAGGTTCGCTGGCAGCGTTTTCAACGCGCAGGATTGGCAAAACCTTTTGCCGACGCGCCCACCGCGGCTTCAGCCCTCATCGGCGTCCAGGCACAAATCCTCCCAGCAGCGGGCCTGGCCCTCTGGAATCGCACACCTGCCTTCAACCATACTGACTTTGAGGCGCACATCTTCAACGACCGTACCCTGGTTAAGTTGTGGGGCCAACGGGGCACGCTCCATCTCTACGCAAGCAATGACTGGCCCTTACTCCACGCCGCGCGCACGATTAATCGCACCTGGTGGGAACGACAAGCCGCGCGGGATGGAGAAAACGGGGAGCAAGCCCTTGCCGAGCATCGCCAGTTGGTGGAACAAGTGGCGGAGTTGCTTCGCAGCCAAGAAACATTGGGGCGACGTGAGCTGCGCGCCAGCGGTTTGCCGCTGGGCGACGAGCTGTTGTCGCCGTGGGGTGGCATCTTTGCCGACTTGGTACGTATGGGCTATGCCTGTCACTATGGTCGCAGTGAAGGCGAAGGGCGCTTTGTAGCACGCGAACGCTGGCTGCCCGACCTTGCCTGGGAACCGCCCGACCCGATTACGGCTAATGTCACCGTGGCCGCGCGCTATTTCGCCGCCTATGGGCCATCCACGCTGCAAGACTTTGCCTATTGGCGCGGCGTTGCCACAGGCCAAGCCCGCGGCTGGCTTGCCCAGCTTATGGCCGAAATGGTCGAAGTGGAGATAGAGGGCCAAAGCGCGCTGCTGCCCAGCAGTGCCATCGACGAGGCCCAGCAAGCGCCGCCACCGCCCGAAGCCTGGCCTGTGCGCATGCTCTACCGTTTTGACCCCTATCTGTTGGCGCACCGCAATAAGGATTGGGTAGTCCCTCCCAGCCATTACAAGGCAGTCTTTCGACCCGCAGGGCACATCGAAGGCATTGTCGTTGCCCGCGGCCAGGCCGTTGCAACGTGGCGCTATGATCGCAAAGGCGGAGGGCTCATTATCCAGGTCAATCCCTTCAAACCACTCCCCAAGTATGTCATGAAACAGGTCGAAAAGCAGGCCAACCAAGTCGCCGCCTTCTTCCATCTGCCCTTAGTCGATTTAGTGGTCAATCACTAACCATCAATCGTTAACCAATAGTGAAAAAACAAAGGTGGCAGTTTCGACTGCCACCTCGTCTGCTTAAGTCTTCCATTGGATGGAGGATAGTCCAGCTGACTAAGCCCGTCGCGGCTTGTCCTGTGCCAGCACCATAACGTTGCCGCTGTTATCCTTGAAAATGGCTTCGATAATCCCATAGGGGCGATCGGTTGGAGGTTGCACAAAGTCCACACCTTTGGCCTTGAACGTCTCGTAGGTCTTTTGGCAATCGTCGGTTTTCCAGGGGCCGCTGCCCATCTTGCCCGCTTCAACAAGCTTGGTCAGTTGATTCACATCCTCTTGCGTAAGCCCACCACCTGGTTTCAGTGCCGCCAGTTGAAATTCGAGATCCGGCTGGCCTGTCAGGCCGACAGTTAGCCAACGATAATCGCCATTGGTGAAATCAGTGCGGATTTCGAAACCGAGCTTTTCTGTATAAAAGCGCAGTGCTTCATTCTGATCTGTGACCCAAATGGTCGAAACCGCAAGTCTGTTGATCATCAGTCATCTCCTCCTCAATATATTTCGGAATAACACAGCACATCTGTGCTACAAAGCATAACACATTTGTGCTATCGTGGCTTCTCGAAAATTGCCCTATTTTCAAGGACCCGGCGGGTCCTCAAGACCGTGGAGCAGGCATACACAAAGAGGGATATAGTGAGGGGTGGAGGTAGGGCGACTGCTGGCTCGATAGGCACTGGGGGAGAGCCCGGCAGCTTTGCGAAACAACGTGCTGAATGATCCCAGGCTTTCAAAGCCAACCGCCACGCAAATTTCGGTGATGCTGAGATCGGAGTTCTGCAAGAGTTCTTTGGCCCTGCCAATACGCACTCCCACCAGGTATTGATGTGGCGTCTGCTTATAGACACGCCTAAATGCCCGGATCAGGTAATAAGGGGAAAGCGCCACCTCGCGGCTCAAATCCTCAACAGTAATGGGCGCGTCGTAATTCCGATCCAGTAAAAGACGGGCGAGACGAAGTTGTTTATGAGGCTTCAAGTGCATAGAGCGTTCCTATCCCCGCAGCGCCACCCACGCCAGACAAGCCCACCCGGCAATAAAGGCCACGCCCCCAATCGGCGTAATCGCGCCGAGCCAACGCACACCTGTAAAGGCCAAAAGATAGAGGCTCCCCGAAAAGATCAGAATCCCAAAAACAAAGAGCCAGCCTGCGGCTACCGCTGCGCCCGAACCAGGCCAGCGGCTCAACACAGCGACGACACCGATCAGCGCGAGCGCGTGATAGAAATGATAACGCACACCGACCTCATAAGTGGCAAGCAAATCGGCGCTCATCCTGCTCTCCAGCGCATGAGCCCCAAAAGCCCCCAGAGCCACAGCCAGCCCGCCCAATACGCTCGCCAATAACAAAAATGTCTTCTCCATTGCGAAAGTTCCTTGCTCTGCCTCTTGGTTGACTGCTTGACTTATTTTAGCGGCTGCTATTCCCGCCGCTATGCTTCATCGCCTGTAGCAACAGGCCGCGCCGGGTCTGTAATCCAGTCACTCCACGACCCCACATAGAGCCGCGGTGTCCCCAGCCCTGCATGCGCCATTGCCAGCGCGTTGTGCGCCGCCGACACCCCAGAGCCACAGTAGAGTACGGCTTGCTCGGCAGGTACGTCACCGAGCAGATCTTGAAAACGCTCGGCCAAGTGTTGCGGTGATAAGAAGCGGCCCTGGGCGTCCAGATTTTCACTGTAGGGTACGGACTTTGCGCCAGGAATATGCCCCGCCTTTGCGTCCAATGTCTCATTCTCACCACGGAATCGGTCATGCGCCCGCGCATCCAACAGCGATACTTTTGGGTCGCAGAGATGAGCCAGCACTTCACTCGCACCGACCAGTCGTTCCGGCTGCGGGCGCGGCGTAAAGGTACGCGGTGTACGGCTCTCCTCGCCGCTGACGGTAGGACGTTCTTCATGGAGCCAGGCGCGAAAATCGCCATTCAGTACCGCCACTTTTTCATGGCCCAGCCACTTCAGCATCCACCACAACCGCCCAGCCACCATACCGCCCGCGCCATCATAGGCCACCACCTGCACGCGCTCATCAATGCCCCAACTGCCCAATTTGGCGGCAAAGACGTTGACATCGGGCAAGGGATGACGCCCAGTCTCCCCCTTTGTCACCGGCCCGGACAAGTCCACATCCAAGTCGGCATAGACCGCAGAGGGAATATGTGCATCCAAATACTGTCTACGCCCCAACGTGGTGTCATTTAAGGAAAAGCGGCAATCGATGATCGCCCACTGGGGATCATCCAGATGGGCGGCGAGTTCCGCAGTTTCAATCAATGTTGTGTATGGCCCGGATTGCATTCTCTCATCGCTCCTTTTGCATCTTCCTCAACCAGGCTAAACGGCCAGGGTTCTATCGATTATAGCACAGCCTCCCAGTCGCCTGATTTGGTCTACCTCCAGAGTTGGTGTATCGTTGCCCTGGTTGCGCTGGCATTTGCACAATTTCTGTGCTGTATCGGACATGCCCACCAGCCCAACCTATGCCAACTCAAATTTCGCAAGCCAGAAGAAAGACCGCGCCGCGTATGCGACTCTTGATCATCCGCCACGCCGAATCCTCCAACAATAAAATTGCCCTAAATCTCGACAATGCCGCCTATATGCAACAACGCAGTGCCGACCCTGTCATCACCGAGTTGGGCGTGCGCCAGACCGAAAAGCTCGCGGCGCACCTAGCCGGAAAGCCACCCGTCGACGCGCCTCCGGGCGGCAAAGGGCACTATGGCATTACCCATCTCTATTGCAGCCCCATGCTCCGCACCTTACAGACTGCCAAGCCCATTGCCGCCGCGCTGGGACTGCGCCCCTCGATCTGGATTGACATCCACGAACATGGCGGTATGTTTATGGGCAACCCGCACACAGGTGAGAATTTCCACGTTCACGCCGGATTGACACGCGCCGACATTGCTCGCGACTACCCCGACTACGAGCTTTGTGATGGGATTGGGGAGGAAGGGTGGTGGAAAAGCGGCTATGAGGACATCGCAGGCTGCTATGCGCGCGCCATTCGCGTGGCACGCGAGCTGCGCCGCCGCGCCCATGCGGAAGCGGAGGGCGACACCAAATCGGTGGTTGCCATCGTCTCCCACGGCACCTTTATCGACTCGTTGATCAAGGCACTCTTTAGCCAGATTCCAGAAAACGAGTTCTTCTACTTCCACAACAATACAGCCATCACCTGCCTCGACTTTGGACAGCACGACACGCTCTACCTGCGCTATCTCAACCGCACAGCCCATCTCCCGCCGGAGATGATCAGCGAGTAAGAAGAAGCCCTCCCACAGGTTGGGGGAGGAGTAGAACAGAACCCTCCCCAGCCCGATCAAGAGGCCAAATCGTCATCTACGAAACCACAGTTCCCTCCCTGTTTGGGGAGGGTTAGGGTGGGTTTCCGCTCTTTTCTCACACCCCCGCGGGCAGTGTCCGGTCGATCCAAACAAAGTGCAGTTCACCCCAGATGTGGCGCGCCTCGGCCCAAGCGGGCGTCTTGCCGGTAAGCGCAAGTTCCGCCGCCGGCTGCGAACAACGCACCTCCACCACAAAATCATTGGGCTTGCGCTTGCCCTGCTCAATACGCCTCTTCAGGTCCATCAACCCGGCGATCATGGCGTGGAGTTCGGCTTCCGGCTCGGTTGCCCCCTGCAAGACACCATCCATGCTGTCGGCCTTGCCATCCATCAGACGCAGCAGTTGCCAACGCCAACGTGTCGCCCCTGCCATCCCATCTCCCAGCCCCACCAGCTTGCTGCTCGCAGGCGGCATGGCCCACACGTTGAGCGCAAACTCCGCGCCGCTGTTGAGCGCGCTCTGATAGAAGCGGTGGACATCACGAAACTCACGGCTAAAACGCGCCGAGGGCAAATCTTTGCGTGTCTGCCGCCCATAGCCCTTCGAAGTCAATCGCTCATCCAAGATCGCCACAACCCCCTGGTCGGCAGCGCGGCGAATCAAACGCCCAAAGCCTTGCTTAAGCGTAAGCGTCATCAGCGGCGTCATATACTCTGCAAAACTACTGTGCCCTGCCTCCTCCAAAGCCTTCATACGCGCGCTGTGCAGCGGGTCGTTGGGGGTCGGAAAGGGCAGCTTATCCATCACGACCAGGCTCAAGCTGTCACCTGGGATATCGATCCCCTCCCAAAAAGAACGAGTCGCCAGCAGCACACCGTTCGGCGTCTCCATAAACCACTTCAACAGCGCAGCGCGCGGGGCATCGCCTTGCGCGCGCACAGGCCAAATCACCGCTGCCGCCGGGTCTTGCAGCCGGTCGTTCACCTGCTGCAAACCGCTCCAACTGGTAAAGAGACAGAGCGTGCGCCCCCGGCTCACCTCGATCAGCCGCTCGATCTCTTGCGTCGCGGCGTTGTAATAGGCATCGGAAGCCCTGTAGTCAAAGGCGGGCAGCGCCGGTTGGTAGAGCAGCGCCTGGCGCGGGAAATCAAAGACCGTGGGCAGCACAAGTTCCTCACTCGTTGTCTCGATCCCGCAGCGCGCCTTGAAGTGTTCAAACGCGCCATTCGTCGCCAACGTCGCGCTCGTGCAGATCACTGTGCGTTGCAGCGGTTTGCCCTGCTCATCTGTCGCATGAAAAAGAAACTTGGTGAGCATCGTTGCCGGGTTGATCGGCGCGGCGTGAAGTTCCAGGCTCACATGGCGACGGTCAAAGATCCGGATCGCAAAACGCACAAAATCGCTGTCATGCTTTTGCGTAGAGATGGTCAACACCTTCGTTGCGATGCTGGAAACCGCCTCCATCGCCAGCTCATAGGTACGCCGCGCCTCGGCTTCATCCGTGTTGACTTCGCTGACCGATGGGCCGCGCTTGCCCTCTGCGGCTTGATACTCCACGATTGGGCTGGGTGCGTTGTCGCCGCTGCCATAGGGATTGCGCTGCTTCAACGTTTGATGCAAGTCGCGCAGCGCATTGCCCAACCGCTTCATCTGCTCTAGCTCGACATCGAAGCGGAAGGAATTGTCGCGGCTGAGGTTGGAAACTTCTTGAAAGGCCAGCGTATTGAGCATCCGCAGCGCGTCTAATTCATCACCATCCAAATGTTCATGAAAGACGGTGCGCGCCAATAACTGCTCTACGCTATAGTCGGTGATGCTCGTCTCATAGACCGAAGTGGCTGTCTGTTCCAGTTGATGCGCCTCATCAATCACATAGACCGAGGCAGGGGGCAGAATCCGCTCTCCGGCAAAGCCAAGCTCCAGCGCATTGAGCAACAGATGGTGGTTGGTAATAATGACCTGGGCCTCAGTGGCGCGGTCGCGCATGATGTTGACCCAGCATTGGTCATCATAGTAGCGGCAGTCGTTGTGCAAGCAATCATCGGGAAAAGAGACCACGCGCGGGCGCAAATCTGGATTGAGGACAAAGGGCAGATCGTCTATATCACCCGTTTCGGTCTTCTCCAGCCAATCGCGCATCTGGATGACCTGCTTATTCTCAGCGTCATAGAGCGAGATATAGCGCTGCTCTTGCAGCTCCTTATCCCATTTGTGAGTACAGACGAAGTTGCTGCGCCCCTTGACCACCACAGCGCTGATGTGGCGGTTGAGCACCTGGCGCAAGAAGGGGATGTCTTTGGTATAAAGCTGGTGCTGTAACGATTTATTGGCCGTTGCCACTACAACGGTCTTGCCGCTGAGGATGGCAGGCAGCAGATAGGCAATCGACTTGCCTGTACCCGTGGGGGCTTCGATCAGCGCCACGCTGGGATTAAGCAGCGCGCGCTTGACTCCTTGCGCCATCTCCAGTTGGCTGGGGCGCAGCTCATATCCACCCAGCGCCTCCGCCAGCGGCCCACCGGCCCCAAAGAACTCAGCCAGATCGGTCTGTGCCAGGGGGCTGTTCTCGATTGCCGTCTCCTCGTCGCTTGCCACAGCATCGGCAGCACCCCCTGGGGACACTTTGGAGGCCAACTTGGAAACGATAGCATCATCGTCTAATTCGAGTGCGTACGCATCATCGACCGATAGCACGCCAGATGACCGGGAAGCCGGCGCAGATGCGCGGCTTCGTTTGCTGCGGGAGGGGTTCTGGATGTTAGGCATAACGAGAGTTTAGCACATATGTACGAAGCTGGGCAAGCAAAGAAAACCGGCGGATAGCCTTCGCTACCCGCCGGTGATCACACATTGCTACAGAGCTACGATTTGTTTGTGAAACAGCTAGTTCAGCGGCTCATCCGGTGGAGGCAGGATGACAGTGTCAATGGCATGGACAACGCCGTTGCTCGCCACAATATCGGGCGCAGTCACCGTTGCACCATTCACCTTAATCGTACCCCCTGCAACCTCGAAGCCGACGGCCTTACCCTGTTGGGTCGTGGCCTGCATCCCGTTGTCAATATCCTCGGACATGACAGTGCCCGGCAGCACATGGAAGAGCAGAATCTGGGTCAACTGGCCTGTAGGATTCGCCAAGAGTTGATCCAAAGCCCCGGCAGGCAGCGCAGCAAACGCTGCATCTGTGGGTGCAAAGATGGTGAAAGGCCCAGGGCCTTCCAACGCAGCGGTCAGGTTCGCAGCTTTCAACGCTTGGAGCAGCGTGCTAAAGCCACCTTGTGCCTCCAGCGTCGCCACCAGGTTCACCCCTGTCGCGCTGCTGGTCGTTGTATCCGTCGTCGTGCCGGTCGCTGTAGTTGTGCCGGTCGTCGTGGTTGTGCCAGTGGTTGTCACAGCCTCGGTGCCGGTCACTTCCGCGGTTGCTTCCGGTGTGGCAGTCGCCGTAGCAGAAGCCGCCGCTGCTGCGGCTGCCGCTGCGCCCGCAGGTGCGGTCGTTGCAACAGGTGTAATGCCTGCGCCAATCTGCTCACGTGTGGGCAGGTTAATCTGCTGGCCCACCTCGATGTTGTTGCAGTCAGCCAGGTTGTTAAAGGCACAGATTTCGTCCCACAAGCCAATTTCGCCATAGATATCGCGCGCAATCAGGCTCAAGGTATCCCCAGCGGCGACGACATAAGTGCCGCCCGGCTCACCCTGGCGACCACCGCCGGCTGCGGCTGCTGGTGCAGCGGCAGTTTCACCGGCTGCGGCGGCAGCGACTACACCCGTGGTTGTGGTGGTGGCCGTCGTACCCGTGACCGATTGGGTCGCGGTGAGTGTTTGGTTGGAGTCATCCACCAAGACAGCACCGTCGGCGTGGAGCGTGTAAACGCCCGGTATGGTGGAGTTGTTATAGACAATCACGACGTAGGGACTAATCCCGGATGCCGTGAACTTGGCCTGGCGCTCATGGGGGAGCAAGCCTGGGGCAGTGCTGCCCGCGGCAATGGCAATCTCACTCAGCACCACATTGGAACTGGCGTCGGCATAGCGGTTAAAACCAGCCGAGTCCAACACCCAGAAATTCATCCGCCGCGCAAGCTCGCTGCTGTCCTGCGGCTCAATGCTCAGGGTCAGCGTGATATTTGCATCGCGCTGGCTTGGTTCCAGGTCGAAGTAGTGTTGTGCATTTTGCGTCGCCAGTTCGCCGCGCATCTCTTGTGCGCGCACGATACCACCTGTGGCAACGACGCCGGATTGGACAGTCGGCGTTGCGGCGGCTGTAGCAGCGGGCGTGGCAGTTGCCTCAGTCGTCTCTGTGGTTGTTGTTGTCGCAGTGGTTACCGTCGTCGCGTCCGGCACAGGGGTCGCGGTTGCTTCTACTGTGTCGGTCACGGTGTCGGTCGCCGGTGAATCGGCGGCTTCTTCACCCGACGCGGCTGTCGGCGCGGCATTTACGTCACGCACCTGGTTCGCGTCATCGTGAACCGTACCATTGGTGACACTCAGCGTAAAGCCGGCATCGGTCGCCGAATCGTTGAACAGGACGATGGTATATTCGCCACCTGTCGCCTGCACAAGCGCACCAAGCCGGTTGTCAGGCGAATTGGGAGCAGGTCTGCTCCCCGCCGACAAATTGGCCTGAGCGAGTGTCCGGCTCTCGTTCAATACGGAGGCTAGACCATCCTGATCCAGGACGTAAAACCCTACCCCATTGGATTCAGGGAAGTTCCGATCCCAATCTGTGGTGATCGTCACGTTATCCCCGCGGTTATTTGGCGTTAATTTCAGCCAAATCTTGGAAAACTGACCGCCTGTGAGCACACCCGCTACTTCTTGAGCCTGCAACGTCTGAGCGACAGGTGCAGCCATAAGCACCGGACTAGCTACGGCTGTCAGCGACGACAGCAGCATACCTGCGGCGATTGCCGTCGTAAGGACCTGCCTAAGTCTTCTATGCAACATCTTGACTATTACCTCCATCAACATTCGGTCGGTTGACCCTTTGTGGCCCACGCCATTGGACAGTCGAAAATTACTCTGTATGACAGTCTTTCGGAATCAGTGCAGACAAAACTAATTCCGTGATTATACCGTCACCCAAAAACGCAAGCCAAATCCTTTATAAGGTGGTTTGTGAGACGGCTAGACGAAAACCGCACAGTGCGGCGTGTCTATGCTTCCCAATATACAGCCGAAACACGTTCCAAGTTACGCACACGGCTCCATGTGTTCAGATTAACCGAGGAAATTCCTGTCGAGTAGGGCGAAAAGGAATGAAGGGCCGTGTGGCTACGCACGCTAATCGTCCGACAATCGTAGGCCAACGATCTCATAATCTGTGTAGTTTGTATCAGTTCGCACGACGCGCAGCCGGAAATCATACAGCCCAAAGGGAAGCTGGCTCAAGTCCAATCGTGCCAGCACGCCATTATCCACCGGCTTTTCGCTGGTCACCAGGAACTGCCACTGCTCGCTCTCACCCGGCGCCCAATACAACTCCCAGCGCAGCAGATCCTGCGCCGGAACCGTACCCATAAAAGTCACCACACCGTGAATGGTAGTACCGCTGCGCGGGTTGCTGATTCCCGCAGGGGGCACAAAGGCAAGAAGAGGTTTGGACGTATTCGCCACACTCAGATTACGCAGAAAGAACTCATCGTAATTGCTATCCTTAAAGACCACGCGCAGGCGCAGGTCATAAAGACCGTCAGCGACCTGCGTGGTGTCCCAGTAGTAGATCGCCTCTTGCCACGCCGGACGCTCCCCGGTATAGAGCCACACCCAATTCTCCACACCCGCCTGTGAGAAGTGCAACTCATAGCGCGCAAAAGGGCTGTCCGGCAGCGCTACAGCTGTAGCAAAAATCGCTGTCTCCCCGCGAATCACGGCACCGGCGTCTGGCGCATAAAAGCCCAATCCTCCTGGAGATTGGCGGCGCGCATCCGGCGTAGGCGTGGGGGTGGGCAGGACAAGCGGCGACACAAAACCGGGGGGCGCATTGGGGTCGGGTGTGGGCGTGGGCGGGTTGGCATTACGCACCTCTAGCCAGCGGATAAAACTCTCCGTATAGTTGCCGGAATCATCAATCGCCCGCACCCGAATATCATAATAGCCATCATCAAAGGCAGTCGTATCCCACTGGTAAAGCACATCATCATGGATGACTTGTATATTCGTCGCCAGCCACTGCCAATTCTCCATCCCCGCGGGCGAAACATGCACATCATAGCGGTTAAAGAGATTTGTCAACGCCGTGCCAATAATCGCCGTCGTACCTGCCACGGCATCGCCCGGTTGGGGATGGCGCAACTCATTCACCACCCGTTTCTCTTTCGTGGGTGTAGGCGAGGGCGTAAGCGGATCAGGCGTAATCGTGAAGGTGGGTGTCACAGTCGGCGTCAGCGGGCTATCCTGTGCCATCAGCCCCGTCTCCTGCGGCAAGCCAGGAACCAGCGCCAGCATCACCACCAGCACCGCCAAAACCACCAAACTCCATCCCTTGAAATGCGCTTTCATCAATCCCCCCGGATCACCACATGATGACAGGGCGTGTCCGACGCCGCATCTATCCTATGGGGCACAATGACCGGCGCGCCGCGCGGGTTGTTGTTCTCATCCACAACCACAAGCTGCAAATTCTGGGGGCCATCGCCGTAGATGGGAAAGTCAAACATCCCATAATCCGACTGTCCATTCTTGCTCACCGCAATCGTCTGGTTGCCCCATCCATCGGTCATTGCTAGGCGCACATCAGCCATTGGCGCGCCGTCGCGGTTCACGACCACACCCATCACATAGTTGCCGGGGCATGACCCATCATGGACAATCGGCGCGCCAAGTCCAGCCGATGCGCCGCCGGCCAATCCCTCCACGGCAACGGCGCGCTGAATTCCTTCCGGGGGCACGCCGCCATCCGCCGAAATCGTGACAGCATTGGGATCGCCCGCTGCCGCCAAATCCACCAGCACGCGCAAATCTCGATCCGTCTCCTGCGGCTCCAGTGCCAGTGCCAGTGGCAAAAACTCCTGCAAACGCTCACAAGGCCCAAGATAAACAGGTGCGCCCATCCGCACCGCCCACGCCAAAACATGCTGCTGCTCCAATGTCATCGCCGGTGCTGCTACCCCCTTATCCTCGCTCACTTCAAAGAACGTGGGTAAGGATACATCGGGCTTGCTGCCCATACCCGGCAAAAGCAGCATCGTGCGTGCCGCGCCATCGGACACCCCGCAAAAACCGGCAAAGCGCGCCTGATCCTCTTGTTGAACATAGACCGGAGCCGAAGCCATTTGCGCCACGCTGTCCCCCAAAGGCCCCGCCTCGCCCTGTGCATCCAGCCAGGTCGTACGGAAATACTCACCACCGCTGCGACAGCTCAAGGTGGGGGGGCAGATCTCCAGCCGCTCTACGCCGCTAGGCGGCACAAATTGCCACGCCGCCGGATCATCGGGTGCTTCCAGCCGCGCCAGCAGCTCCGGTTGGCTCAATACCCCTTCCATAAAATCATGCCAGATGGGGGCCGCGCCCGTGACACCGCTGGCGCTCTGCATGGGACGTCCATCACTGTTGCCCGCCCACACACCTGTCACCAGATAGCGCGTATAGCCCACAGTCCAGTTGTCCCGATAGTCGCTCGTCGTCCCCGTCTTGGCCGCGGCAGGACGGCTCAAGACCAGCGGGCTGTTGGCTCCAAAGGCCGGTTGCCGCGCTATGTCATCGGCCAAAATATCTGTCACCAGAAAAGCCGCCGCAGGGTCAATGACAGCTTCGCCATCTGTCGGCCCTGCTGTAGCCCCGGTATCTACATTCGTATCCACGTTCTGTTCCTCATCCAACGCCTCGTCAGGGATTAGCTCGCCCTGGCTGTCGCGCAGTTCGCGCACCACTTGGGGTTTGCGATAGATACCGCCATTGGCAAGCGTGTGATAGGCCGTGGTCAAATCCAGCAATGTCACCTCGCCACCACCCAGCGTCAGGCTCAGCCCATACCAATCATCATCCTGCGCCAAGCTGCTGATACCCAGGCTGCGCGCCACCTCCAACATGCGCGGCACGCTCAAACGATCCAGCAGCTTCACCATAGGAATGTTATAGCTGTTTGCCAGCGCGCTGCGTAGAGTCACCGGGCCATGAAAGCGCTCGTCATAGTTGCGCGGGCGATAGAGCAAATCCTCGCGGCTGGTCACAGCCCCACCCAAACTTGCGGGCAGTCCAATGGTATACGTCACAGGGATGTCCCAGATGACGCTGGCAGGGCTAACGAGATCATCGCCCAGTGCAGCCGCGACCAAAACCGGCTTGATGGCGCTGCCCGGTTGGCGATGGCTCAAGGCCACATTCACCTGCCCCGCAATGGCATCATTGGTAAAGTCGGCGCTGCCCACCATCACCAACACCTCGCCCGTATTGGGCTGCAAGGCCACCAACGCCGCATTGCTCATATCATAGACCGGCTGAAATTCAGCGACCCTCTGCGCCACCACTTGCTGCGCCCATCGCTGCAATTCCAAGTCCAGCGTCGTCATCACCTGGAAACCGGCGCGCCGCGTATAACCGGCTCCCAACTCCGCGTCCAGTTGCTCGATCACCCTCTGCACAAAATGGGGCGCAAGGTTGGGGGCTAGCCCTGGTTCGCCTGCCAGCGTAATAGGTTCCTCAAAGACCGCGTCCGCTTCGCTCTGCGTCAAATAGCCATGCCGCACCATCAAATCCAAGACCACGCGCTGTCGCGCTCGCGCGCCTTCCCAATTTTCATAGGGGTTAAGATTGGCAGGCTGTTGGGGAATCCCTGCCAGCAAGGTCGCCTCGCCCATCGTTAACTCGGCGGCAGATTTGCCAAAGTAGACCTGCGCCGCTGCCTCCGGGCCATAGGCCAACTGCCCATAGTTGAGCAGGTTGAGATACATCTCCAGCAGTTCTTCTTTAGAATAGAGATCGGTCAACTCCTGGGCGATGCCCGCCTCCAGCACCTTACGATCCACCGATTGGTCATAGCGTTGATCCGGCCCCAAAAAGAGGTTGCGTGCCAACTGCATGGTAATGGTGCTGGCCCCAGAGACGATCTCGCCTTCCTGTAGATTCTGAATGGCAGCCCCCGCAATACGCCGCGCATCAACACCCGTATTGGAATAGAAGGTTGCGTCCTCGACCGCGACCGTGGCATCCAGCAAGGCGGGAGCCATCTGATCCAGCGCCACCCACACCCGGCGACCTTCGCCAAACATCTCACCGATCAACACGCCGTGGCGATCATAGAGGCGCGTGGTCTGAAAGACGCGCGGCAGTTCGCCCGGCTGATATTGGCGCATATAGGCCTCTGCCGCGGCCAGCGGTGTCTCTGCCCGCTCTGCCCCTAGCAGCGTCGCGCGGTTGCTGCCCAACAGCCCGGCTGCACCTGCACAGCCGGAAATCAGCCAAAGCAAGAGCAGCATTGCTGCCACGCGCAGATGCCGTTGCCGCCCTCGCTTGATTCGATTTCGCTCTGCTCTCCCCAAGAGGCTCCAATGCAGGGCTGGAGCGTTTTGGGATGTTGGTTGTGAAGTGATTGATGACACAGTTGTCGATAGCTCAATGAAAAGAAATGCCCATGCGGGATCAGCCCCGCGCATGGGCAAAACGTCTACAGCCTATGATTATGTTCCAATTGAGGAAAATTGCGAAATTGCCTACTGCCGCTCAGTTCACCCCTTGCCAAACCACGTAATGACAGCCCAAGTCTGAAGCACCCCCCTGGCGATGGGGAACCGTGATTGTACCGCTGACCGCATTGCCCGCAGCGTCTTGCAGCGAAATATAGATGTTGCGCGCCGTACCTGGCGCAGGGATTGAGAAACGATATGCGCCATTGACCGCGGCGGCATAGTTCTGGTTGCCCAAGTCATCCCTGTAGATCACGGCAACGGCGGGGATAAGCTGTCCCTGCGCATTGTAGACAGACCCCAACACATAATCCCCGCCACAACTGGAGTCGTGGGCCACACCCGCCGAGCCATAGCTGGTGGAGGGTTTGGCAGTGACCTCCTGCGATGCAGCGACGGTCACGTTGCCGGCTTCCCGCGCCCCACGGTCGGTGACATCGTCTACAGAGGCAACCTCATCGCGAAACTGGCTAATGTCAATCGAGACAACCGAATCGCCATAGATGCGCCGCACAACTGTCTCGACCTGGGCGCAGGGGCCGAAATAGAGAGGGACGCCCTGCCTTGCACTCCATTCAAGCGCCTCTAGTTGCTCATCACGAATACGCTTGAGTAACTCCTCGTCTAGGGGCAGCTCTGCGCTGTTCTCTGTGTCCGTGAAGGAGGCATCTGCCACCAGGGCTGTGCTCAAACTATTCTGAGCTGTTTCCAACTGGGCAAGACTGCGTGTTAGGCCCACGGGCAGCCGCAGTAATTGGCGCGTGCTGCCTGTGTCATCGCTGCAAGCTCCCATTGGCACATTGCCACGCCCCCGGTTCACATAGAGCAGGTTCATGTTGGCAACGACCGCGCTATCCGCAAGTGCAGCATCCTCGCCCACAAGCTCTAACCAGTGCCGGTCAAAGACCTCCTCCTCGGCACAGGTAATTCCCGAAGGGCACTCAATCTTCTGCGTCACAACGCCCGCAGGCGCAACGAACGCCCAGGCAGCGGGGTCGGTGGGCGCGTCGAGCAGCGCCAACATTTGAGGGTCTGCCAACACGGCTTCCATAAAGGCATTCCAGATGGGTGCTGCGCCCGTCACACCGCTGACATTACGCATCGGGCGACCATCGCTGTTGCCCGCCCATACCCCTGTCACCAGATAGCGCGTAAAGCCTTCTGTCCAATTATCCCGATAGTCGGTGGTCGTGCCGGTCTTGGCAGCAGCCGGTTGGCTCAAACGCAAGGCGCTGTTTGCTCCAAAGGCCGGCAAGCGCGCCTGATTGTCGCTCAGAATATTGGTCACTAAATAGGCAGATTCGGGTGATATAACCTGCACCGGCGCGGGCACAACGCCGGAAAAATCATTGCCACCGGCTGCGCCCGTGGTATAGAGAATGGATTGAGGCGGCTGGTAGCGCCCCCCATTGGCAATGGTATGAAAGGCGGTGGTCAGGTCGAGCAATGTCACCTCACCCCCACCCAATGTCAGGCTCAACCCATACCAATTGGTGTCACGCGTCAGGCTGCGGATGCCCATCGCCCGCGCCCCTTCCAACATGCGCTCCACGCCGACCGCATCCAACAATTTTACTGCCGGCACATTATAGGAATTCGCCAACGCCGTACGTACCGTCACCGGCCCGTGGAAGCTCTTGTCATAGTTCAGGGGCGCATATTGCTCTGTGGGGTCTAGATTATAGCGTGCCTCTACATCCCAAATGATGGTGGCGGGGCTAATCTGGAGATCATTCATTGCCAGGGAATATAAAATGGGCTTAATGGCACTGCCCGGTTGGCGATTGCTCACAGCCACATTCACCTGACCCGCAATGCTATTGTCATAGAAATCGGCACTGCCCACCATCGCGAGAATCTCGGCTGTCCCCGGTTTGAGCGCGACCAACGCCGCATTGCTCAGGTCATAGACCGGGCGCAGCGCTTGTACCTGCTCCCGTACAATCTGTTGGGCCAATGTCTGCATGGGGAGATCCAGCGTGGTAAAGATTCGCATCCCCGACCGGCGCACATCCTGCCCCGGCTGCATCCGGTTGACCTCTGAGGCCACATATTGCACAAAATGGGGTGCAAAAAGCGGAGGTCGCTCGATGTTCGGGTTCAAGACGAGCTGCGAGGCGAAAACCGCGTTGGCCTGCGCCTGGGTCAGAAAGCCGTGGCGCACCATCAGGCTCAGCACGACGCCCTGGCGCTGCTTGACTGCATCAAAATTGACGAGCGGATCATAGTCGGCGGGCGCTTGGGGAATACCGGCCAGCAGCGTCGCCTCGGCGAGTGTCAGGCTGGCAGCGCTCTTGTTGAAATAGAGATTGGCTGCTGCCTCAATGCCATAGACTGTGCGCCCAAAATGCACCAGGTTCAGGTACATCTCCAGGATTTCATCTTTGGTATAGGTCGTGGTTAAATCTTGGGCTAACAAGGCTTCAAAGACCTTGCGATCCAATGTCTGTTCATAGCGTTCGTCTTGGGTAAAGAAAAGCTGGCGTGCCAACTGCATGGTAACTGTGCTGGCTCCAGAGATCACCTCGCCTGCCTCGGCGTTTTGCATCATCGCACCCACAACACGGCGCGCGTCATAGCCAGGGTTTGTATAGAAGGTAGCATCCTCGGTGGCGAGCAGCGCGTGGATGAGGTCGGGCGAGATACGGCTCAATGGAACCCAGGTGCGGTAGCCCTCATCCACAATCTCCGCTAACTTTGTGCCGTTGCGGTCATAAAGCATGGTCGTCTGAAAGACGCGCGGCTCTGGGCCAGGCTGGTATTCGCGCAAATAAGCCTCGGCAATTGCCAGCGGCGACGATGCCCGGCGCGGCATCACAGAGTATTGCATATTGTAGGCGGCGAGATATTGACCCAGATTCGCTGTCAGATCGCTGACCTCTAGCTCGGTCAGGTTAATCTCTTGCATATCTTCGAGCGCGGTGGGCAACTGTAGCGCCGTGGATAGATTGGATAGATCGGGCAGACGCCCGCCACAGCCGCTCAGCAAGATCCCCAGCAGCAGCGCAACGGTTCCCCATGAACGCATAAGACGCCGGCGCGATGGAGCGGCTTCGCCTTGCCGTTTGAGCCTCTTTAAGTTCATCATCCCACCTGTCATGCTTCGGTTCCATTTCTTTGCATCAATTATATCAAGAGGCCCAGCCACATCTCCGCGCCCAGAAAAGAGTTAAGCAGAGAGTCAAAAAAAGACGATTGCCTTCTCTTCACTTCTTCACTTTTCTCTTCACCAAACGGGAAGGAACCCTATTCATTCGCCTGCGTGATCTTAAGGTTGCAGCCAAGAGGTATCCACTACGATGATTGGGGTTACGCTAAAGTCTAGTCGCCCTCCTCTGCACTGCCTATCTACCAGGGTACACCAAATAGGTGGATAGAAAGGTAGACGAAAATACATAGCTGTAAAGTCGTTGTAAGCTCTTAATCTATCGCGTCTTATTCTTGTCTTAGCCCCTCTTTTAGAAAACGATTGGCAGCACCAAAAGGTTCGGCGAGATTTATCAAAGAAGAGCGTGCAATAGTGAGATGAGAGGGGTGAATAAAAAAAACGCCAACCACACAAAATGGTTAGCGCTTCAGCAATTAGTTCGGCCCTGTAATGGGCAATTAATTTTAGAGAGGCGACGGCCGGATTCGAACCGGCGATCGGGGTTTTGCAGACCCCTGCCTTACCACTTGGCCACGTCGCCACAACTTGCTCTTGCAACAATAATCTTTGATAATCAATCTCTGATAATCAAGAAGTAAGAATCAAAGTGTAATCAAAGTATGGAGTCATCTTAGCAGCAGGCTTGGCGGATGTCAAAAAAGAGGACTCGCCAGCCTCAATAACCTGAGTCATTTAAGAGAATCATATAAGAGAGCCCATGAGCAACCCGCATCCTTTTGACCAGATTCGCTACTGCGAACGCTGTGGCATCTCCTTTCTCTGGTCTGCCGAAGAACAAAAAGAGACGCAAAAGAGCGCATCGCCAAAGCCGCCCGCCTCACAGCCTCCTAGCCATTGCCCTGGCTGTCGCCTGTTGCTGCCCGCTGCCGGGCGCGAGCGCGGGCTGGTGAAATGGTACAACCATCGCAAACGCTATGGCTTTCTAGTGCGCCGTGACCACCCGGAGATCTTTGCCCACGGCTCCGATATTCAAGGAGCAAACTCGCTGCGCCCTGGTGATCTGGTAGAATTCACGGTCGAAACCGGAGAGCGCGGCCCGGCAGCCAAAGAGATCGCCATCATCGACCACACCGACCCACCCATCCTGGACTAAACCCTGCATCCTAAAATCCATCTACCCACGCAAAAATTTGCAGTGATGGGTCCAGCGTGTTACCATAACCGATGGTCTGCAACGAGGGGCCGTATTGCTACGGCCTCTCGTTCTTTCTGCTCGCTGGGTGGTCCTGCGGGCACCTCCATAGAGAGACACGTCTTAGTGTAGAAACAATGTAGAAAGAGGGATTTACGTGAGCAGCGAACTCGAATTGTTGGAAGAACAACGAGAATATGAACTGGTCTATGTCCTGCAAGGGTCATTAGACGATGACGGAGTGCGCGACTTTAACGAGCGCCTCAATCAGGTGATTGAGACCCAGTCCGGGTCCGTGACCACGACCGAAATTTGGGGACGGCGGACATTGGCCTATCCGATTGGTAAGAACTTCGAGGGCCACTACATCTTGGAACGCTTTCAGATGCCACCGGCAGGGACGGCGGAATTGGATCGCCTTCTGCGCTTCAACGAGAATGTAATGCGCTATTTGCTCATCCGCAGCGGCGAATAATAGCACACAGCGAATTGCAACAAGCGACGAAACCCGACACAACTACACGGTTCGCCAATGCGATGGGCCGGACCAACACCTGATATAAAGGAATTACAATGAGCGACGAAATTAACCCGCAAGTTTACCCAACGAGCGAGGAACCAGCGGAGACCCCAGAGGTCGAAACTCCTCGCGCGGCTGCGCCAAGCCCAGTCAGCCAGTTTCAACCGGCTGACGATTTCGATGACGACAGCGATGATGAGAGTGACGACGACGCTGAAGGCGATGACGGTGATGATGAGACTGTCGTCGAAGGCCCTGCCGAATATGTCCAGCGCGAAAAGAGTGGCCGCGGTCGCCGCATCGGTGGCGACGTTCGCCCCGAAGATGTAGATTACAAGAATATCCCGCTGCTCTCCCGCTTCCTGGATCGCCGAGGGCGCATCCTTTCCCGGCGCAAGACCCGTGTCAGCGCCAAAGTACAGCGCCGCATCGTCCAGGCCATCAAGCGTGCCCGTCACTTGGCACTCTTGCCCTACACGGCTGATCAAACCCGCATCGTACGCAGCAAGCGCAGGTAAGGTGATCTATGGCGAGGCGAAAACCACGCCCCGAAGAAGCACCGCGTGAATTAACGCGTAAAGAGCACCGCATACGCGCCAGCCAGCGCGAACGCAATCGTAAACTCATGCTAGGCACCGGCATCGCCGTGGGCCTAGCATTGCTGTTGGTGATTGCTGGGCTTGTCAGTGAGTTTGTCATCCGGCCTAACAGCGCCGTGGCAACTGTGGGCGAAACCCAACTGGTGACTCGCGACTTCTGGAAGCGCACCTTCTTGGAGCAAAACCGGCTCCAGAACCAGTTGATCCAGATGAGCCAGTTGGAACAACAATTCGGTGGGCAAGGCTTTTTCGCATCCCAAATCAACCAGATTCAAGCGACCTTAAGCAGCCCCTTTACCCTGGGCGTGCAAGTCTTGGATCAGATGATCCGCGAAGAAGTCGTGCGCCAGAAGGCCGCGGAGCGTGGCATCACAGTCACCGACGCCGAGATCGACGAAGCCTTGCGCAAGGAAGTTGCGGCACAGCAAGGCGCGATCACAGTGCCTCAAGCCACAGCCACAGCAGAATCACGCGCGGCGGCTACGACAACTGCCGAAAGCTGGACGCCGACCCCCACCGCTACGGTGGACGCCAATGCTGTCATCACTGCGACGGCCACACCGATTCCGACGCCGCCCCCCCCTCCTACCTCGACCATCCTGAGCGATGAGCAGTACACCACAGGATTGCAGACATTGGAGAAGAGCCTCAAGGACATCGCCGACATGACGCTGGCAGAATATCGCCCGATCGTGGCGGCGCGTGTGCTCAATGAAAAGCTACAGGAAGTCATCGGTGAGGAGCAGGTAGCAGCAACCTCCGAGCAAGTCCATGCGCGCCATATCCTCCTGGAAGTCAGAGAACCCGTAACGCCGACCACCGAGATTACCTCGACGACAGGGCTTACAGCGACGGAAGGAATCACGGAAGGCGTTGAGGCAACATCCACTGAGGAAATGACCACGACAGAGGATGTGAGCGCCACCGAAGAAGTGAGCGTTACAGGGGCAATGACCGGCCTGGTTCCCGTCGAGGCCGGCACAGAGAGCACGACCGGCGAGATCACCGCAACCGGCGAACTAACCGATACGGCGGCTGTTACCGGTACGGAGGCCATCATCGGCACAGATGCCCTAAGCGAAACGGCAGAACCGCAAGCTACGCCCGAACCGCGTGATGAAGCGCAAACCCTCTCGCTGGCGCTGGAGTTGCGCCAACGGCTGTTGGATGGTGAAGATTTCGCCACCCTTGCCACCGAGTACAGCGACGACCCATCCGTGACCACCAATCAGGGGGACATGGGCTGGTTTGGCCGCGGCGCGATGGTGGCTCCCTTTGAGGAGGCAGCCTTCAGCCTGGCAGTCGGCGAGATCAGCGAACCGATCCGCAGCGACTTCGGCTATCACATCATCGAAGTGCTGGAGAAGGACGCCGAACACCCGAAGGACCAGGCAACGCTGGATCAAGAGCGCGCCACAGCCTATCAAACGTGGCTTGAAGAACAAATCGCAGCGACGCCGGTTGAGCGTCCCGCCGATCTTGTCTCGAAGCTGCCACGCAACTTGAATCCCGTCATCCCGCAGTCAATCCCCGCCGCAGCAACCGCAGCACCCCTCCCCCCAACGCAGTAAGGGGAGAATCACGCAAATAAAACGACCGGGCCACATGGCTCGGTCGTTTTATTTACCAACATCATATTATTCCTATACCGTACCGTGAGTTACGAATCATTACTGCGATTCAGCGCGGCTTCTTCTTCCATGACGCCAGCCCGATAGGCCCAGATCTGCGCGGCATGTTCCGCTTCGTGGACGAAGATCTCATAGAAGAAGGTAGACATCACCCCAGGCCCGCCCCAGGTCAGCCCCTCACTATGAAGGTCGACATCACTGACGCGGTCAAAGACGCGCATCATGCGCCGGTATTCGGTCGTCAAGCCATCGGCAATCTCAATCATCGTCAGATGCGTGCGCGCCGCCATGAAACGATCATTCATCGATGCCATTGTATCCCCCTCTTGCCATGCCCACTCCTGGATAGTCTCCGGGTCGGGTTCGGGCCACTGGCGCAAGAGCTTGGAGCAATACTCATTCCAACTCAGCACATGGGCATAGACATCGCGAATCGTCCAAACGCCGCACACTGGTGTCGTCAGCATCGTCTCCTCGGTCAGCCCCGCCATGCCGTTCATCAGATTGTCATGCTGCTCGGCCATCATCTTACGCATCCCCGCTCGTCCCCAACGATCCAGCGAGCCGCAGTAGGCTTGCACCTCGCGCCGGTGATTGCGTACATGGCGCGCCATATGCTGCAACTGCTTGAGGACCGAAAAAGTCTTCTCCCCCTCCCGATATTCCTGGGCCAGCAGATCGGGCGATAAATTGCGGGCAAACTCCACCAGCCGTTGGCGCGCGCTTTTCGCTGCCTGCTCAACCTCTGTCCAGGGCCGATTCGCATCTTCCAGGGCGCGAGCATCATTATCGATCAACGGGCGCGCAAACCCTGCCGCCTGTGAAGTCCCTGCCAACGCCGCTTCCATGCGCTCCCGCTGGTAATCATCCCAAAAGGCAAGGTGCGCCACCAACGCTTTGGCGCTCCAAGTCGATCCATCCGCACCTGAGCCAAGTGGCCTATTTTCAATCTCCTCCGGCTCCATCTCCGCCAATGTCTCCCAAAAGAGATGGCTCGAATATTCCAGTTCATCAGCCAGTTGCGCCGGTGTGGGGATGGGCTGTACGTCACCCATAGTTCACCTCTATCGTCATCATGATCGCCATACTTAGAACCCTTATTCGCCGGATTGGGGCTAGATTACTGCATCTGTTTTCAATATACAGTACTCTTGTCCTGTTGACCAGATCGCATTCTCGAGTACCCTACGCCTGCCATTTGTGACAGGTCTGGGTGATTCGATTACAATACTCTTTTGCCAATGATTTTCTGCCAATGAGACGATTGGCTTGGATCGAATTTTGGCAACCATTTGGATAGTTTCACGCGGCGCGCGAGAGTTGCATTTGCGCGCCAACTCACGTAGAATAGGTGTTCTCAAGAACACACGTTCGCTCCTGACTCATAGCCCTGAGACGGAGGAGATCAGCAATTATGGCTCTAGATAAATTAATCGTACGCGGCGCACGCGAGCACAATCTCAAGGATGTCACGATTGAGATCCCGCGCGACAAGTTAGTGGTCATCACCGGACTCAGCGGCAGCGGCAAGAGCAGCCTTGCCTTCGACACCATCTATGCCGAAGGGCAGCGACGCTATGTCGAATCCCTCTCGGCCTATGCGCGCCAGTTCTTGGGGTTGATGGAAAAACCCAACGTCGATCAGATCGAAGGGCTCAGCCCGGCCATTTCTATCGACCAAAAAGGGTCGGGGCGCAATCCACGCTCCACCGTCGGCACCGTCACAGAAGTCTATGACTATCTGCGCCTGCTCTATGCGCGCGTGGGCCAGCCCCACTGCCCCGAATGTGGCGAACCTATCTCCCAACAAACCGCCACGCAAATTGTAGACAGCATCATGGAGATGTCCGAAGGCAGCCGTATTCTCATTCTTGCGCCCTTGATCAAAGATCGCAAAGGGCAGCACAAGAACGTGATTGAGGACCTGCAAAAGCAAGGCTATGTCCGTGTGCGCGTCAACGGCGAAATCTATGAAGTGACCGAGGTTCCCGATCTCGACCGCTATAAGATGCACACCATCGAAGCGGTCATTGATCGCTTGGTTGTGCGCCATGCCGAACCCGACCCGGACAACCCTGATGCCGTGAGCGCAGACATGACGCGCTTGAGCGATTCGGTGGAGACAGCCTTGCGCCTGGGTGAAGGGGTGATGATCTTGTCCGATGTGACGGATCGTGACAACCCCGCAGACCGCACCTACAGCGAGCACTTCTCCTGTGTCAAATGCGGTACCAGCCTGCCGGAGATCGAGCCGCGCACCTTCTCCTTCAACAGCCCCCACGGCGCTTGTCCCACCTGTGCAGGGTTGGGGACGTTGCAGGAGTTTGACCCGGAGTTGATCCTCGATGAGGAATTGAGCCTGGCAGATGGTGGCGTGATCGCGTGGCGGCGGCAAAATGACGACGATAATGATGGTTACTATGGGCAATTGCTTCAGGCGGTAGGCCGGCAGTTTGCCATTCCCTACAATGTGCCGATCAAAGAGCTAAGTTCAAAGCAGCGCGACATCATTCTCTTTGGCCCGCCGCGCAAAGACAAAGTGCGTATTGAGT
This sequence comes from Caldilineaceae bacterium, assembly GCA_020846635.1. Taxonomy (GTDB): domain Bacteria; phylum Chloroflexota; class Anaerolineae; order Caldilineales; family Caldilineaceae; genus QEUY01. The sequence goes on along the minus strand of JADLDO010000020.1, from coordinate 97,811 downwards.
ATAAGAACAGCGGCGGCGCGCTGCGCTATTATGAGACAGGCTTTAGCGGGGTAATCCCCAACTTGCAGCGGCGCTATCAAGAGACTTCGAGCGAGTATATCCGCTCCAAGCTGGAAGAATTTATGAGTGTGCGCCCCTGCCCCACCTGTGGCGGCAAACGGCTGCGCCCGGAAGCATTGGCCGTACTCATTGATGGGCAGAATATCTATGATATAACCAGCCGGCCTGTGGATGACGCGCTTGCTTGGGTCGAACGGCTGCAAGGTCACGCTGTCCCAGAGCAGAGCAGCATCAACGGCAACGGTCATGCCGCGCCCAGCCCGCTCAGCCCGCGCCAACAAGCGATTGCCCAACAAGTGCTAAAAGAGATTAGCGCGCGGCTCGGTTTCATGGTGAATGTGGGCCTGGATTATCTAACGCTCAACCGCACCGCTGTCACTCTCTCTGGGGGTGAATCGCAGCGTATCCGGCTGGCGACCCAGATCGGCAGCCAGTTGATGGGTGTGCTCTATATCTTGGATGAGCCAAGCATCGGCCTGCACCAGCGCGACAACGCCCGGCTCATCGAAACCTTGCAGGGCATGCGCGACCTGGGCAACACCGTCTTGGTTGTGGAACATGACGAAGACACCATTCTCGCCGCCGATTGGGTGGTCGATATGGGGCCGGGTGCGGGTGAACATGGCGGCAAGGTTGTCTGCTCGCTGCCACAGGCTGAGTTTATCCACTCGCCCGCCAGCCTCACCGCTCAATATCTGCGCGGCGAGAAACGGATTGAAGTGCCTGAAACGCGGCGCGAAGGCAATGGTAACTATCTGACCATTCGCCACGCCAGCGAGAACAACCTGCACGATGTGGATGTGCAGATTCCGCTGGGCAAGTTTGTTGCCGTCACGGGCGTCAGCGGCAGTGGTAAATCAACGCTGGTGGTCGAAGTGCTTTACAAGAAGCTGGCGCAACAGATGTACCGCGCCAAAGATCGCCCCGGCAAACATGCGTCCATCGAAGGCGTTGAGTACATCGACAAGGTCATTGATATTGACCAGAGCCCGATTGGACGCACGCCGCGCAGCAACCCTGCCACCTATGTGGGGCTCTTTACCTTCCTGCGCGAGCTCTACGCCAGCCTGCCCGAAGCGAAGGCGCGCGGCTATAAGGCCGGTCGCTTTAGCTTTAACATCAAGGGTGGACGCTGTGAAACTTGCCAGGGTGACGGCATCATCCGCATTGAGATGCAGTTCTTGCCCGATGTCTATGTGCCCTGTGAAGAATGTAAGGGCAAACGCTATAACCGCGAGACGTTGGAGATCAAGTTCCGTGGCAAGTCGATTGCCGACGTGTTGGAGATGACAGTGGAGGAGGGCCTGGAGTTTTTCCAGAACATTCCACGCGTGCGGAACAAGCTGGAGACACTCAACGCCGTAGGGCTTGGGTATGTCAAACTAGGCCAGCCCGCGACCACGCTCTCTGGTGGTGAGGCGCAGCGTATCAAGTTGAGCAAGGAACTGAGCCGCCGCGCCACAGGCAACACCTTCTATATCCTGGACGAGCCGACCACCGGTCTGCACTTTGAAGATGTACGCAAGCTGTTGATGGTGCTGCATGAATTGGTCAACATGGGCAACACTGTCTTGGTTATCGAACACAACCTGGACGTGATCAAGAGCTGCGACTGGCTGATCGACATGGGGCCGGAAGGGGGTAACAAGGGTGGTCACATCCTTGTCGAAGGCACGCCCGAACACGTAGCGGCCTATCCCAAGAGCTACACCGGCCACTTCCTCGCCCCCATCCTCGAACGTGATCGAGAATGGGCACTCGCCGCCGCAGCAGACTAGCGCGCTACACCCTTCCCGGAAGCCCAACAATGTTTTGGGGGCTTCCGGGAAGGGCTTTGTTTTTCTAAATCTCCACCTGCGCCCCTAGCTCCACCACCCGCTCTGGCGGCAGCCGGAAAAAGTCCGTCGCATTGCGTGAATTGCGGCTCAAAATGATAAACAACTGCTCGCGCCAAAGCGCCATCCCCGGCTTGTCCGACGCCAGAACGCGTTCACGTCCCAGGAAATAGCTCACCTGCAACGGGTCAAACTCCAGCCCCTCTAACCGCGCCAGCGTCAGATCGCGCGGCACGTTAAACTGATCCATAAAGCCATAGTTCAAACAGACCCGATAGAAACCATTGTCCAGATTATGTACTTCAATGCGCTTCGTCAGCAGGACACGCGGCACGTCTTGGACAATGACCGAGAGAAAGATCACATGCTCATGCAGCACGCGGTTATGCTCGATATTGTGAAACAACGCTGGCGGGATCGCGTTGGGGTCACCCGACATAAAGACCGCTGTACCGGGCACGCGCACCAACTCATGCTGCTCGATTTGCTCCTGCAACTCCTGCCACGGCATGGTCGTCTCACGCAAGCGTTCACCTAGGATCTGCCGCCCACGCCGCCAGGTGGTCATCAAGGTAAAGCCGACCAGCCCGATCATCAAGGGGATCCAGCCCCCATCCCGGATCTTGAGCAGGTTTGCCCCCCAAAACGACAGATCGATTGCCAAGAAAAAGAGCCCAAAGAGGATGACCACAGGCAGCGGCCATTTCCAGCGCTGGTATTGGACGATACAGAGCAAGATCGTGGTGATGACCATCGTCGTCGCTACGCCGACACCATAGGCCGCAGCCAGATTGCTTGAGGAGCGAAAGACCAGAACCAGGATAATACAGGCGACCATCAACATCCAGTTGACACCCGGAATGTAAATCTGCCCTTGCTCCTCAGGCGACGTATGTTGAACCGCCAGCCGAGGCAGATAGCTGAGGCGAATTGCCTGCATTGTCAGTGAAAAAGCGCCGGTAATCAATGCTTGCGATGCAATCACCGTTGCCAGCGTGGCAATCATCACAATTGGATAGAGCGCCCAGGTGGGGGCCATGCGATAAAATGGATTGATGACTGCATCGGGCTGCTCCAACAGCAGCGCCCCTTGCCCAAAGTAGTTCAGGAGCAAGGCCGGCAGCGCGATCGTAAACCAGGCGAGACGAATGGGCGATTTACCGAAATGGCCCATATCCGCATAGAGCGCCTCGGCCCCGGTCACTACCAGGATGACTGAGCCAAGCACAAGGAATCCTTTCGACCCATTGCTCGTGAAAAACTGAATGGCATGAAGCGGATTCACTGCCTCCAACACGGTGGGGTGCTGAAAAATCCAATAAGCGCCCAATGTGGCAAGTGTCAGAAACCAGAGCAGCGTAATCGGGCCAAAGATTTTACCAATCCCCTCCGTACCCCGATTTTGAAAAAGGAAAAGAACCACCAAAATCGCCACAGTAATGGGGATGATATAGGGCCGGAAGAAAGGAGTCGCGATCTCAAGCCCTTCGACCGCGGAAAGAACCGAGATCGCCGGGGTAATGATGCCCTCGCCAAAGAGCAGCGAGGTGCCGAAAATACCAAGCAAGATCAAGAGCCAGGTGCTGGTCAGCCGTTGGTAGCCCTGTTTGGGGATGATGAGCGCCGTAAGCGCCAGGATACCCCCTTCCCCCTGGTTGTCGGCGCGCAGAACAAAGACGAGGTACTTGACGGAAATAATGACGATGAGCACCCAGAAGATGAGAGAGAGCACCCCCAACACATTTTCGGCAATGGCAACAATGCCATGCCCTTCATGAAATGCCTCACGGAAAGCATAGAGAGGGCTGGTACCAATATCGCCATAGACAACCCCCAATGCCCCCAATGCCAGATAGAGCAAATTACGGTGAGAATCCCCTGAACCGGCTTCATTTGCAGCACTATGATTCGCCATATGCTCCCCTCATCGTTGTGAGTCTTGGTTGACCTGCCACCGCACAAAAATAGAACGATCCTTTGGGCCTGTCCGACCGCTGAGACTCAACGGGTAAACCCTCGGCTTAAGTTCGGCCACCCACTATAGTATAATTGCGAGCCGAGGACTAAATCGGCCTAACGCCTAGCACTCTTTATCCGCCCACTCTACCCTTAGACTTGTCTCAGCCCACAGCACAGGGTATACACAGCACAAAGGAGTCTCACCCATGCGTGTCCTTTTCATTGGTGGAACCGGCAAGATCAGTTCCGCTTGTTCACAACTTGCCGTGGATCGTGGCATTGAGTTGTACTTGCTCAACCGCGGCCAAACCTCACGGCCCATTCCTGACAACGTGCAAATTATCAATGGCGATATTCGCAATCTTTCCTCTGCCCGCGCCGCCCTGGGTAATCTCACCTTTGATGCGGTGGTCAACTGGATCGCTTTCACACCCGAACATATCGCCACCGACCTAGAGCTTTTCAGCGGGCGCACAAAGCAATACATCTTTATTAGTTCTGCCTCGGCCTATCAAAAGCCACTGAGCGGGCTGCCCATCCGCGAATCCACCCCGCTCGCCAATCCCTTTTGGGAATATTCACGCAACAAGATCGCCTGCGAAGAGATGCTGATGGCGGCCTATCGCGAGAATGGCTTCCCCTTCACCGTCGTCCGCCCGTCCCACACCTATGACCGCACGATGCTGCCCTTTAATGGCGGCTATACGGCCATCCATCGCATGCGTGCGGGCAAGCCGGTTGTCGTGCATGGCGACGGCACATCGCTTTGGGTGCTGACCCACCACCGCGACTTTGCCAAAGGCTTTGTGCCGCTGCTGGGCAACAATCATGCCATTGCTGAATCGATCCACATCACCTCCGACGAGCTGCTCACGTGGAACCAAATCTATCAGATTTGTGCAGATGCGGCAGGTGTTCCCAATCCCAAACTTGTCCATGTTCCTTCCGACGTGATTGCCATGTATGACCCAAATTGGGGAGCGGGGCTTGTGGGCGACAAGGCGCACAGTGTCATCTTCGACAACAGCAAGCTCAAGCGACTTGTTCCCGATTTTGCCGCGTCGATTCCCTATGTGCGCGGCGCAGAAGAGGTCATGGGCTGGTTCGACGCCGACCCAGCGCGGCAGACGGTTGATGAAGCGATGGATCGTACGATGGATGCCATCCTCGCCGACTATGCCAAAGCCTGGCCTAGCCTCATTCCTCAATAAGCTCAAAAGTGCAATCTCGAAACTGCGCGCCGTGGTGACTGCAACTTTTCCGCTGTGGCTGCGTAGTGATGAGCGAGAATGTAGCAGAGTTGCTGCAAGCGTGAATAGAGCGAGAAGTGTAGCGTGAGAAGTTCAGGTGAAGGATTACGATATGACTGACAGTAAATTGCGCCGCCAAAACGGTATTGTAGCCGGAGTTTGTGGGGGGCTGGGCGCTTTCTTTGGCATCAACCCAATATGGTTCCGGCTGCTCTTTTTGCTGCTGATGATCCCTGGCGGGCTGCCGGGGCTGCTGCCCTACATCGTTCTGTGGATCATCATTCCCAAACAATAAGCTGCCGGTTTGTATTCGCCAGGCAAAAGACGCCGCCGAGAGAAGCTTTTACGCTGCCTCGGCGGCTTGTTTTGTGGATAACAACCAGGTTCAGACATGATGATAGGATTATGATGAGAAGATGGCTATCCTGCCGTCCATCACGGAATCACAGGCCCCAACGCTCGCCACTGGCGCTTGTAGTAGAGAATGGGGTCATTGGCCTCCATTTCGCCCGCCGCGCCCAGTGCCACCACTTCGCCTACAAAGATCGTGTGATCCCCGCCATCATATGCCGCATATAATCGACAGTCGAGCCAGCCCAACACATCGGGCAGCAGCGGGGAGCCTGTCTCCGCTGTGAAAACGTCGATTCCGGCAAAACGATCAGCCGCTTCCGGCAGCAATCCCGCAAAGCGCAGCCCCAACTCTTGCTGAGTAGCAGCTAAGATGTTGACCGCAAACACTTGACTCTCTAAAATCACCTGATGCGTATACAGCCGTTTGGCAACACAGATCAGCACGCGCGCAGGCTCTAGACTCAGGCTGCTAAACGAGCTGGCTGTGATGCCCACCCGTTGTCCATTATGCACCGACGTAACAATGGTGACACCGCTGGCCCATTGTGCCATCGTCGTGCGGAAGTCCTGTGGATCAATCGCCATTTGTCATTTTCTACCTTCATAGACGCAGTTGCCCGCGCCGGCGAACCCTTCGTGGGGGCAAATAAATCAATCTCTAGGGCGATTATAGATGACCTGGTGACTCTGCCAAAGAAACAACGCTGCAAAGTGTACGAACAAGCGTCAACTCCTCGGCAAATCACCGAACAAATCCCTGGGTAAATTCCGAGAGTGTACAGCATTGAGGGGTCTGTTAACCACCTTTGAAATTGACAGAGTAGGACGATCAAGGCACAATTTTATCTGTTTGTGAAGGTTAGAACAGATTAGAACCGGGTGCGAACCGGCACAGCCACAACCTGTGAGGCAGAAATCTGTGGAGCGAAGATGTGAGCAGAATTCCAGCGATCTTGTCTCTACGGTATATGATTACAGTTTGTCACTATCGTGGCCTGGGCGGATCGTCCACCATGCCCTTACCTACGCGCAGTCTACCTAAAACATACAATCTATTGAGTTAGAATAAGGAGTAACGGATGAAACGTCTTGTCTATAGCACATTTTGTTTAGCCTTGATCTTTGTCTTGGCAGCTTGCGGTGGACGTGCCGAAGTTGATGAAGCGTCGCTGCCAACCCGTATCCCCACGCTTTCTGCACAGGACTTTGTGGTCGTTGCTCCTACAGCGACAGCGGCAGCCGTTGCCGCTGAACCGACAGCCACAGCCGAAGCCCCCGCGCCGAGCGAAGAAGTGACCCCGACGGAAGAAGTCACTGAAACCGCAGAGAGCGCCAGTGCAGAAGAAGATACTACCGCCGAAGAAGTCGCAGCCTCAGACGAACTGACCGAGAGTGCAGAAATCACAGCCACCGAAGAAGTCACGACCAGTGAGGAAGTGACCGGAACAGAGAGTGCGCCTGCGGGTGAATCGCTCACAGGTACGGACGAGGTCACAAGCACTGGTGAACTAGCCCCCAGCGATGAGAGCGACGTAACCGAGGGCGAAGCTATCACCGAGACAGACACAGTCACGGGCGCAACGCCGTTGATCCCGCTCCCAACGGTCACAGTTGCCGCGGGCGATGCCGTAACAGAGACGACAGAAGCATCCGCCACCGAGGTCACAACCACAACGGAAGAAGCGGCGAGTGAAGAAGCGTCCGCCGAAGAAACGCCCGCCGAGGAGGCAACCGGTGAGGGGGCTGCCAGTGAGGGGGCTGCCAGTGAGGACACAGCCGCAGATGACGCCAACGTTGACCCGACCCTCGCCGGTTTGCCGGATGAGATTCTGGCGGCGATGGCAACGGCTGACCCGAAACGAGGCGAGCAGCTAACGCTTTCCAATGCCTGCATCGGCTGTCACACGCCAACCCCCAACACGACGATGGTTGGCCCGACTTGGTACAATATCGCCACAACCGCCGAACACCGCATCGACGGCATGAGCGCCGGGGCCTATCTTTACAACAGCATCGTCCATCCCAACGACTATGTGGTCGATGGCTATATCCCCGGCCTCATGCTCCAAATTTATGGCACGCTGCCGCCGCAGGACCTTGCCGACCTGGTTAGCTATCTCCTAACGCTCAAGGAAGGCTCCTAAGCACACTGTAAACTAAGTAGAACCTGTAGCGACTACCCTCCCGGAAGCTGGGGAGCCCTCTGGGCCGCTTCCGGGAGGGTTAAGGCCACAATATCTTTGGCGGCGTTTCCAGGCCAAGCGTGAGATGCCCCCACAGTCGCCGGGTGTTTGGTGCTACTTACCCTGATTTGTTACAATGTGCATCTGATAGGCACTTTGCCCGTTTCGAATAGCCGCATATGCATATGCGAAAATATACCCAGGAATATACCAGGAGTGCTCTCCGTCATGAAAGCCATGCTCTTATTGCCCAACAATCCAGACCCGGTGTCTATCTTAGAGGAAGTAGAGATTGTTCACTACAACCAGGCGAACCACCCAGCCGACTCCATCCGCGTCACCTACAAGTCGCCGCGCCTCAACGCCGGTAAGACGATGGTAGAGATGCAGCGCGATAGTAAGATGACGCTGCGCTTGGAAGATGGGCGCAGTTGCACAGTTCTGCTGCAACACTCCAGCATCGACAGCAAGGGCAACGCCGTGGGTGTCCTGCGTGTTCTGGATGGGTTTCCAAGATAGCCCTCTCACCGGCTGTTGCTGCCTCTGCGTCACGTTATCTGCGTCACGTTAGTGCCGTTAACCACACGACCACTCAAGAATGTAAAATACCAGCCAGATGCAGGCGCAGATGGCTGGTATTTTTATCATCACTATGACCAACGAACCGTCCTACTCTACAGCCGAATCACCCCAAACACCAACACCTGAGCCACTGCCGGCGACAGAGCCGCGGCGTCGCCGTACGTTGCGATCCCTCTTTTGGCCGGGATTTGCAGCCGGCTTCCTGCTGCTGAGCTTGGCAAGTTGTGGTGGGATTGTCCTCGCCACGGGCATTACCCGTCTCGATCTCGCAGACCTGCAAAACAGCGGGCAAGCATGGTCGCCGCCCCAGGTTACACCCACGCCCGTCGTGACGCCCGCTGCCCAGGAAGAAACGATTACGGGCGAAGCGGGTGGGGCCTATAGCCTGGGCGATCAGCCTGCCAATATCACCTCCAGCCAAGTGAACATTCGTGCCGCCCCTGGCTATCTGAGTAAGCCCGCGGGGGATGTCATTGGACAAGTCCCACCTGGGGGCAGGGTGGAGATAACCGGCGGGCGCGCCTTTGCCGATGGTCTCACCTGGTGGCTCATTCGCTATACCGCATCCGATGGCGCGGTGATCAATGGCTGGATCGCCGAGGCGACGGCCAGCGGTGTCCAAATTCTGGGTCGATAAATACGCATTGAGGCCAATGAACACAGCAACTTTTGTGCCGCGCCCCGCCCAAGAGCGAATTCTTGCCTATACGGGTGGCTATATGGGCATCAGCGCTGTGCCAGGCAGCGGCAAAACCTTTACGCTGAGTCTGCTGGCCGCGCGCCTGGTCGAACGCTTGGCGCGCGAGGGGGATCTCGGCGATCGCGAAGTGCTGATCGTAACGTTTACCAATAGCGCGGTGGAAAACTTCCGCGGACGCATCGGTCGCTTCCTGCGTGAAGAGCGCGGGCTGCTGCCGGGTGTCGGCTATCGAGTCCGCACGCTCCACGGCTTGGCACATGACATTGTGCGCGAACGTCCTTCATTGGTCGGCTTGAGCGAGAATTTTGACATCATTGATGACCGCACCGCGGCAGACATCAAGCGTGATGCCGTCACCAACTATCTGCGTACCCATCCCGATACCCTGTCCCCCTTTATCCTCCCTGATTTTCTGGCCCGCTTCCGCACCATCGAGCGCGACCTGCAAGAGACGGCCATCGATATTGCCAATAGCATCATCCGTCTCGCCAAAGAGCAGCGCCTGGAGCCCTACCAGTTGCGCGCCAGCCTGGATCGCCAATCGGGAACCTGGCCGCTGCTCGAATTGGGGCTGCATGTCTATGCCGACTACCAGCGCAGCCTCTTGGTACGCGGCGCTGTCGATTTTGATGATCTCATCATCCTGGCGCTGCGTGCGCTCGAAACGGATGCCGCTTTTCTGGAACGGCTGCAAGATCGCTGGCCCTATGTCTTGGAGGATGAAGCCCAGGACAGCAGCCTCCTGCAAGAGACCATGCTGCGCTTGCTCACACAGCGGCATGGCAATTGGGTGCGTGTCGGCGACCCCAACCAGGCCATCAACACGACTTTCACCAGCGCGGATGTGCGCTTTCTACGCAATTTTGTCGAGCAAAACCCGGCACTGGCACAGGACTTGCCCAATTCGGGACGCAGCACCCGCCCGATTATCGACCTTGCCAATGCGCTGATCAACTGGTCGCGCACAGCCCATCCTCATCTGCCGCCCGAAGAGACGCTGGCCCCACCTCTGATCGAGCCGACACCGTTGGGCGATCCGCAGCCGAACCCCGAACCAGGCACGCCGCCCTTCTATTTCCACACAGCCCAACTCTCGCCCGAACGCGAGGTGGAAATGGTTCTCAGAAGTGTGGCGCGCTGGCTGCCCGACAATTCTGACAAGACAGTCGCCATTCTCTCACCGGAAAATCGCCACGGCTTCCGCATCACCGAGGCGTTGCAGCATGCAGAGCTGCCCTTTGACGATACGCTCCTGCGCAGCAATATGTCCACGCGCGTGGCAGCCCAAGTTCTCTCGACCGTCGTCGGCTATATCGCCCAGCCCCAGGTCACGGTGCAGCTAGAGCGCGTCTGGCGCGAAGTCTGGTGGCCGCGGCTTGGCCCACCCCAGTTGGCGCGGCTGCTGCGAGAGCAACAAGGGGAGAGTTCCACCAGCGATGACGATTTGCCCATGCCCACATCGGCGCTGCGTAAACAAGAACTGCCCGCGCCCATTGCTCAATTTGGTCAAGCGTTACGCAGCCTCCACAGCCCGGAGAGTTTTGTCTTCCCCAGCCCGCGCGATTGGCTGGATGAACTCACCTGGCTTGATGAGATGGACGGGCTGCGGACAGTGATTAACGCCTTCCGCAGCGATCTGCAGCGGTGGACGCGCGCGGGCATTTTGCCAATTGACGAACTACTGATCACGATTGGCGCAGAACTCTTTACCGAGCCTGCGGATCTGGCGTTGACCCATCACCTGGCGGTGATGCTGGCAAAGCTAGCCGCCGAACACGCCGGGGGACAGGATCAGTGGCGGCTGCCGGAACTCGCCAAAGAGTTGGATAATATCGCCCAGAACCGGCGTCGTGTGCTGACCTTTACAGACAATGAGGGGGGCTATGCAGCGATTCCCGGCAAGATCACCGTGGCAACCATCCACGCCGCCAAAGGGCTGGAGTGGGATCGGGTCTATCTGACCGCGGTCAACAACTTTAGCTTTCCAAGTGGCAGCGAAAGCGACAAATACCGCAGCGAACGCTACTGGGCGCGCGACAACGTGAACCTGGTCGCGGAGTCCGTCGAGCAGATACGCCAGTTGGCAATGGGCAGCCTGGATGACTTCACCTCTGGCCCCGCCACCCAAACGGCGCGTCTCTCCCTGGCAGCAGAACGCCTCCGCCTTTTCTATGTCGGCATCACCCGCGCCCGCCAAGAGCTCATCATCACCTACAACACAGGGCGCACCTCCGACTCTGACCCGAATCCGCCCGCACTGGCTTTCGAGGCATTGCGCCGTTTGCGCCCTCCCCAGGCAATTCGCTAATGGCGATACACTGCTGCATCGCCAACTGATGTCAATATGATCATGCCAAACTGATTCAAGATGATGAGGTCGATCCAACAGCGCATCCGCGCCCGTGTGCTGGAAGCTCAAGATCAGAGCGCCGAACGATTGCCCCCCTGGCTGCGTAGAATGGTGCGCGCCGGCAGTGGGGGTGACGAATGGACGGCGCAGTTTGTGCGCGGCATGGTCTGGAAATATCGCTGGCTGATCACAGTGGCGGTGCTTGCCAATTTGGGCGCAGGCTTTGCCGAGGCAGGGACGTTGGGCGTCTTCACGCTGGCGCTCAACCAGATGACCGCGATGGTAGCGAACACGCCGGTGGATACCAGCGGAACCCTCAGCGCCCTTGTGCAGCGGATCGCTGACTTCTTCGGTACGCAACAGCCCATTCTCATTCTGCTCATCCTGGCTGTTGTTTTTCAATTGGCGCGCAGTGGCTTAGATTATGCGGGTCAAGCCGCCACGATCTATCTGCGTGTCTGGCTGGAAGGCGACTTGCAGCGGCGCGTTTTCGGCCAGTTAACCAGCATCCGCTACCAACAGATCGCCGACAGCCGTTTGGGCAACCTGGCAAGCTACAGCACCCAAGTCCAAGAGATTGGGGCAATGGTGCAGGCGCTCAACCAGTTGCTCAACGATCTGATCATCATTCTGGCCTATGTCGCTGTCCTCTTCTGGCTCTCCTGGCAGTTCACCCTGATAGCGGTCATTGGCCTTGTGCTGCTTTCCGTTGCGCTGCGGGGAGTGCGCGAGAGCATTCGCCGCTCGGTAGCGCGTTTTCTCGATCTCAGCGTGCGTCTCAACGAGCGCCTTTTGGAATATCTTCAGGGCATGAGGGTTGTCCACATCTTTGTGCGTGAAGAGAGGGTAGTCAACGAGGTCAACACCCTTATCAATGCCGGGATTCAGGCGCGGCGTACAGGTCTGTTGCGTTCTGCGCTCATCCTGCCCCTCTTTCAGAGCCTCACCATTGTCGCGGTCGCCCTCTTCTTGGGCATCGGCTTTTGGGTTGTGACACAAAGCGGCATGATCCTGGCAGGAGAGTTGGCAACTTACGCCTTTGTCATCTACCGTATCATGCCGCGCATTGCCAATTTCAATTCGCAATTGGGAGTCATCGCGCGCCAGTGGCCCTATGTTTGGCGCATCGCCGAACTGCTCGATCCGGCAGACAAAGAGCTTGAATACCGGCCCGGCAAGCGAATCGAACAGATCGCTGAAGGAATTGACTTTCGAGAAGTCGCCCTGCGCTATCCGGGCAATGAGCGCGATGCGATCAGCCATCTAACCTTCCGCATCCCCGCCGGGAAGATGGTGGCATTGGTCGGCACCAGCGGTTCCGGCAAATCGAGCATTATCAACCTTCTCTTGGGTATCTATCGCCCCACAGCCGGGCAAATCTTGATTGATGGCGTTGACCTTCAATCATGCGACCTTGCCTCGTGGCGGCGTCTGATCGGCGTGGTTGACCAGGAGCCATTAATCTTCAGCAGCAGCATTGCCGAGAATATCCGCTTTGGGAAGACCGACGCCAGCGACGAAGAAGTGATTGCCGCGGCGCGCACTGCCCATGCAGATCTGTTCATCCAGGAGTTACCCCAGGGCTATGCGACAGAAGTGGGCGACCGCGGTCACCGTCTTTCAGGTGGGCAGCGCCAGCGTATCGCCATTGCCCGCGCCATCATCCACGATCCCGCGCTGCTTCTCTTTGATGAAGCGACCAGCGCGCTCGACAGCCAATCCGAGCGGCTGATCCAAGAGTCATTGGAAGAACTACGCAAGACACGTACGGTTGTCGCCATTGCCCATCGCCTTTCGACCATTGCCAAAGCCGACCGCATCATCGTTCTGGATCAGGGTCAGATCGTGGAACAGGGCAGCCACCCTGCACTGCTGGCGCAAGGCGGGCGCTATGCCGCCATGTGGCAGCTACAAGCCAGTGCCGCCTAATTCGAGGAGAGCAAACGCAGCAATGCCCAGCGTAGAAATGAGTACGGAGAAGATGACCGCAGAGCGTATGACCAACCCATCAACCCAATCCCATGAGCGGCCCTTTTTCTCCATCATCACCATCAGCCGCAACGCCGAAACGCTGATTGGCCCCACTTTGCAGAGTGTCACCGACCAACAAGGTGTTGCGGGACTTGTCGAACATTGGGTGGTCGATGGAGCGTCCACCGATGGCACCCTCGATGTAGTACGCCAGTTTCCCCATGTGCGCTATCTCTCTGAGCCGGACAAGGGCATCACCGACGCGTTTAACAAGGGCATGCGTCTTGCTACAGGGAGATATATCCTCTATCTAAATTGCGACGACATCTTCTGTGATGACAGGGTGTTGGCGGATCTCTACCACTTCGCGCAGGGCTACAACTTGCCGGACTGGATCATAGGTCGCTGGTATGTGCGGCGGCTGGATGGCAGGATCGATCTCATCAAGCCGAAATTTCCATTTGCAAGCTGGAACCTTTTCCTGGGGCCGCGCATCTGCCATCAAGGGGTTCTCCTCAAGCGCGATCTCCAGGAGCAAATGGGGGGCTTTGATCTCGGTTTTCGCATGGCAATGGACTATGACCTGTGGGCGCGGCTTGCCGAAGCGGGTTATCAGATCACCAACTTCGACCGTCCACTCATCATCTACGCTGACGGTGGCCTTTCTGCCCGCCATGATGAAGTGACCGGGCGCGAGCACGAAGCCATCAAGCAGCGGCTTCGGAATACACCCTTGAAACAAGTGGCAGGCAAACTCTTTGATCAGCTTAGGGGCTTGAGCCAGGCAAGACAAGTGCAAGGATAGCATGCAAAACTGTGTAAGCGCCTATGCCCCGCGTTAGCGTCATTATCCCCACCTATAACCGCGCCGAACTCTTGGGTGATGCCATTGCCAGCGTCTTGGCGCAGGAATATCAGGACTTCGAGGTGATCGTGGCGGACGATGGCTCGACGGATCAGAGCGCAGAGGTGGTCAAACGCTTCGGCCCGCGCGTGATCCACCTGGCCTTGCCCCACCGCGGCCAACCGGCAGCCCCGCGCAATGCGGCGCTCGCCGTGGCAGCAGGTGACTACATCGCCTTTCTCGACTCGGACGATCTCTTTCTGCCCCACAAATTGGCGCTGCAGGTTCCGATCCTAGAGGCAAACCCGCAGATCGGCCTTGTCTACTCCGATGGCTATTTCTTTGCCGGTGACCCCGACAAGATGACAGGCCACGCATTGGCAGGACTTGCGACCCCATCCGGGAATGTCTTTGGCGAATTGCTGCGCGCCAACTTTATCTTCATGCCGTTGATCCTGGTGCGGCGCACACTGCTCGAAGCGAGTGGTGGTTTTGACGAGCATCCTGACCTACTGGTGGCAGAAGATTATGACCTGTGGCTGCGATTGGCCTTGCAGACAAGCTTTCAGTATGTCCCAGGCGACGTAGCCGCCATCCGCCTGCACCCAGGCAACATCAGCGCCAACACGCTGCGTATCCGCCAGCGTATTCTCGGCATCTTGCAGCGGCTCGACGCGCAGCGCCCGGCACTCATGGCGCAATATGCGCTGGCCCGCCATGAAGCCTATGCCATCAACCACGGGGCCATTGCACAAGAGGCATTGCGCCAGCGCCACACAGGGCTCGCCATGCATCACCTGGGGCGCGCCCTGTGGCATACTGCACAGCTGCCGGGTTTCGGGTTGGCGTTTTTGCGTGCCTGGAAGAATCGTCGCCGCCTGCGACTGGGAGAGGGTTAGCCAAATCTCGAATGAGCACCTACTTTGTTGATGCGCGCACGGCAACCCCCCACTTCCCCGGCATTGGTCGTTATGTCACCAACCTCGTCACCGCGTTGGCAGGGCAGATTGCCCCAGACGAAGCGCTGCAAATCCTCGTCCCCCCTCCCGCGGCGCAGCTCCGCAGCCAGGATCGCCCCTGGAGCGAAACACTGCCACAGCAGGCGCGCTTGCATTTGCTCACTGCCGCGGCATCAAACTTTAGCCTGAGCCAGCAGTGGAGCATCCCGCGGCTCATACGCCAAGCGCGCACAGCCGGTCAAACGCCCGCCCTCTATCACAGCCCCTATTACCTCATCCCCTATAGAACCGGACTGCCCACCGTTGTCACCCTCCACGATCTCATCGCCCTGATTTTGCCGGATGCAGTTTCATTGCGCGCCCGCTGGCTCTTTCGCCTGACAGCCTATGCCGCGCTGCGCGCCTCCACGCAGATCATCATCGGCACTGAATCGGCGCGACAGGAACTACTCGCCCATTTCCCCATTGCGCCGGAGCGCCTTACCACCGTACCCCATGCCGCCGCGCCGCGCTTTCAGCCGCAGCCCGAAGCCGTGATCCAGGCAGCACGCGCCCATTATCAACTGCCCGGAGACTTTATTTTTTATTGTGGCATCAACAAGCCCCACAAAAACCTCGTGCGGCTGATTGATGCCTATGCGGCGTTGGACGCCACAGCGCCCCCGCTGATCATCGGCGGCGTCTGGGATGAGCGCTATCCAGAACCCAAGCAGCAGGTTGCGCGACATGGATTGGAAGATCGTGTACGCTTCCTCGGCCCTGTCAGCGATCAACATCTGCCCGCCCTCTACAGCGCGGCGACGCTTTTTATCTTTCCCAGTTTGTATGAAGGCTTTGGCTTGCCGGTTATCGAGGCGATGGCTTGCGGCGCACCCGTCGCCTGCAGCGATGCCACAGGGCTGCGCGATGTGGCTGGCGATGCCGCGCTGCTCTTCGATCCGCAGGATACAGGCTCAATCGTCACAGCATTACGCACAGCGCTAGAGAATCCAGGCTTGCGTGCAGAACTGCACACCCGCTCACTAGCCCAAGCGGGTCGTTTCTCCTGGTCATCCACCGCACAGCAGACCTTAGCCATCTATCGCCAGGTGTTGCAGAGGAAAACCCCACACTAGATGCGCCCACGTTGGCTTGACTTCTAGGCGAAATCCGCTCTTTTCTGCCATAATAGAACCCTATGCGTGTCTTACACATCTACAAAGATTATGCCCCGGTCATGGGGGGTATCGAGAATCACATCGGCCTTCTCGCCCAAGCGCAGCGCGCCCAGGGCATTGATGCGCGCGTCTTGGTGACAAACACCGGCCCCGAAACGGTGGAGACGATCATCAACGGCGTTCCGGTCATCAAGACCGGGCGACAGCTTAACATCTCGTCCGCCCCCATCAGTTTGGGTTTCTATCCCTGGCTGCGAAAGCTGGAGAAGGGCATCGACATCACCCATGCCCACCTGCCCTATCCCCCCGGCGAGTTGGGACACCTGCTCTTGGGCAGCAGTCGCGGCCTTGTCCTCACCTATCACAGCGACATTGTACGCCAAAAAATCCTGGGTGCGCTGTACAGCCCCTTCCTGCGCCTCTTGTTGCGCCGTGCGGATCGCATTTCCGTCGCCAGCCCCACCTACATCCGCACATCGCCCTTTCTCGCGCCCGTGGCGGAGAAGTGCCGCGTCCTGCCCTTTGGCATCGACCTCAATGATTTTGTCGCCACGCCCGAAATGCGCCAAGCCGCCGCCGAGCTGCGGGCGCGCTATGCGCCCAAGCCGCTGCTGCTCTTTGTCGGCAGGCTGCGCCACTACAAAGGGCTCAACGTGCTGATTGATGCCATGCGCGCCATTGATGCTCACCTTCTGGTGGTTGGCTCTGGCCTATTAGAAGAGGAGTGGCGCAACCAAGCGCACGCTTTGGGGCTGGATGATCGCATTCATTTTTTGGGCGATCTCTCCGATGCCGACAAGAGGGTCGCCTTCCATGCAGCCGATCTCTTTGTCCTGCCTTCCAACAACCGCGCCGAAGCCTTTGGCATCGTCCTGCTCGAAGCGATGGCCTGCGGACTGCCGCTGATCAGCACCGAATTGGGGACGGGAACCTCCTATGTCAACCAGCATGAGCAAACCGGCTTGGTTGTGCCCCCCAACGATCCCCAAGTAATGGCTGCGGCCATCAACCGCCTCTTGGGTGATGACGCGCTGCGACAGAAGATGGGAGCCGCAGCCTTGAAGCGCGTCCAGAACGACTTTAGCCAGGCCACGATGGCCGCGCGCACGCTGGAACTCTATCAAGAAGTGCTTTCTTCCAAGAACAGCTAAATGGATAACCCATTCTGTGTCTGAAATTCCTGTGTCTGCAACTTCCCTGTCTGAAAATCCTGGGTCTACTCCTCGGTTGCGCTTCGGCATCATTGGCTGTGGTCGCATCGCCCCACGCCATGCCCAATCGCTGCATCAGGTCACAGCAGCGGATCTGGTGGCGGTGGCGGATATCAAGCCCGCCCGCGCGCAGCACTTCGCCCAGGAATATGACGCAGCGCCCTATTCCGATTATCATGAGTTACTCGCGCGCAGCGACATCGACGCCGTGAGCGTCTGTGTACCCAGTGGTCTCCACGCGCAGGTTGCTATCGATGCCATGCAGGCAGGCAAGCATGTGCTGGTCGAAAAGCCTATCGCCATTACGCTGGCAGACGCAGACCGCATGATCCAGGTCAGCCAAAGTTGTGGGCGCACACTGGGGGTCGTCCTGCAAAATCGCTATAATCACCCGATGCAGGCGCTGCGCCAAGCGATTGACGAGGGCAAGCTCGGTCGCCTGCATCTGGGCAATGCCTGTGTGCGTTGGTATCGCCCCCAATCCTATTACGAAGATGATTGGCATGGAACCTGGGCGATGGATGGCGGCGCGCTGATGAACCAGAGCATCCACCACATTGACGCTTTGCAATGGCTCATGGGGCCTGTCCACTCCGTCCAGGCCTACACAGCCACTTTGGCGCACAAAATGGAAGCCGAGGATGTGGGGGTGGCGGTCGTGCGCTTTGCCAATGGCGCGCTGGCAACGATTGAAGGCTCGACGCTCACCTGGCCCCAAAACCTAGAGGGGTCTGTAGCAGTCTTTGGTGAACATGGCTCGGTCAAAATTGGCGGCACCGCGCTCAACCGCATTGAGTTGTGGAAAGTGGCGGGAGAGTTAGAGCAGGAAGCCGAACTACTCACCAGCCAGCGCGTCGATCCCCCTTCCGTCTATGGTTACAGCCATCGCGAGGTCATCCGCGATTTCGTCCACGCTGTGCTGACAGGGAGCGAAGCGGGTACACCTGGCGCCGAGGCGCGCAAATCTCTGGCGTTGGTGCTTGCCATCTATGAATCGGCACGCAGCGGGCGCGAAGTACTTCTTGACATAGTTTGACCCACTATCCCGCCCTAAGGTACGATACTGAGCTGCTGTGACCGTGCCTGACGATCTAAACTTTGTTGACCGGACTTTGACAGCTAGGTTTTGACAACTGGACTTTGACAGAATGGTAGATCAACAATCCCTATGCTTGCGAAAACAAAATTTGACGCTTGGCTCAATGGCATCATCGAAGCAGGCTGGCTGGCAGCACTGGTCCTAGCCCCCCTCTTTTTCAACGTCTTTTCGAGCCGCGTCTTTGAACCTGATAAGATCAGCCTGATCCGTTCAATCGCGCTGCTCATGCTTTTGGCCTGGATGGTCAAGCTCGCCAATGGTGGGCCGGCATGGCTGCCCGCCTTTACTCCCCCGGCGAGCGCGGGGGCAAAGGAATCCCCAGAGAGCGCCGAGCAAGCCGCGCCCTCCGGGTGGCGGCAGATGGCACGCGTGCCGCTGCTCATCCCGATCCTCCTGCTCGTTGCGGCCTATCTGATCAGCACACTTTTTGGCGTGGCGCGCTTTGTCAGTTGGTGGGGTTCCTACCAACGCCTGCAAGGGACCTATACCTTCCTCAGCTATATCACCATTGCCCTGTTAACGATTGCCCACTTGCGCCACCCCGACCAAATACGCCGTCTCCAACACACCATCGTCGTCACCAGCTTGCCCATCGCCATCTATGGCATCATCCAGCACCTTCAGGTCGACCCGCTGCCCTGGGGCGGCGATACAACGGAGCGTGTCGCTGCCAACGCGGGCAATGCCATCTTCCTCGCCGCCTACCTGATCATGGCCTTTTTCTTTACGCTTGAGCGTGTCTACAGCAGTTTTGCCTATCTTCTGGGCTATAAGCCACCCACGCACGCCGACAGCCAGGATATTCCTACCGCATTAGCCGGTGGAGCCTATCTCTTTGTCCTGATGGTGCAGCTCTTGGCGATCTTCTGGACACAGAGCCGCGGGCCGTGGCTAGGGCTTTTCTTTGGCGTCTACCTCTTTGTGCTCCTGCTCTTTACGGCGCTGCGCCCCAAACGGCATCGTCTCTGGACATCGCTCTGGATCGGGCTGGGCGTGGCAGGCGCGGTGCTGTTGGTGTTGATGAACACCAGTTCGCTCTTTTCGGGTCTGCGCCATGTCCCCTATGTGGGCCGCCTCACCACGCTCCTGGAGTCTGAGAGCGGCACAGGCCAAGTGCGTGTGTTGATCTGGCAGGGCGCCTCCGAGATGGTCAGGCCCCACGAACCGTTGACCTTTCCCGACGGCACACAGGATGCAGTCAACGCCCTACGCCCGCTGATTGGCTATGGCCCAGAGGCAATGTGGGTGGCCTTCAACCCCTTCTATCCACCAGAACTGGCGTCAGTCGAAGCGCGCAATGCCAGCCCGGATCGCTCCCACAACGAAACGTGGGACTCGCTGGTCATCACCGGCATCATCGGCTTTATCGCCTATCTCACCGTCTTTATCAGCATCTTCTATTGGGCCTTGCGCTGGTTAGGTCTTCTGGTCAGCCGCCGTGACACCCTCCTCTTTGTCTCGCTCCTGGCAATCTGCTCCGTGGCGCTGGTCGCCGTCTTCTATGTCTACGATGGGGGCTGGCGCTTCTTTGGTGTAGCCTTGCCCGCGGGCTTGATCCTGGGGCTGGGTATCTATGTCACCCTCTCCTCCTTTCTGCGTGCCAACCTGGGCTGGGAACGCGCCGACCTGCCGCGCCAATTGCTCATTATCACCATCCTGGCAACAATTACCGCCCATTTTATCGAGATCCACTTTGGCATCGCCATCGCCGCCTCGCGCACCTATTTCTGGGTGCTGACCGCGCTGCTTGTGGTGGTGGGGATGCGCTGGGCCTTGCCCTCGGCCTACACCATCTATCAGGATGAGGAGGAAGGAACCGAGGTCGAAGAAGCAACCCTTCGCGAGAGCGGCAAAGGCAAGCGACGAGGCACACGCTCCACGCCGCCACGCCGCGTCAGCCGCCACCTACCGGCACTGCCCGCAACCGTTATGACCGATCTGTTGGCCTCGATGACAATCGTCTTTCTCTTTACCACCAATGCCCAGCAGCTCTCCAGCCCCTTTGGCATCCTCTTTAGCAGCGTTTTCCAGCGCAACGAAGGGGGCCAAATCATCACCAGCCCTGCCATCTTCTTCATGCTGGTCTTTACGTGGGTGGTTGCAGCCACGCTCGGCCTGACGGCAACGGCGCTGCAACAGCACCGCACACCCGATGCCGGCTGGTGGCTGCGCGGGTACGGGCTGCACGCCGGAGTCTTCTGGGGCGGCTGGCTGCTCTATGGCATGATCCAAAGCGTGCGCCTGATCCCAGGTTTCGCCGGAAGTGATCTCAACAGCCAGCTGGCGATGGTCGCCGGGCACTTTGCGGTCTTTACGTGGATCTTGGTCATTTGGACAATGGTTGCGGGCGTCACCTATGGCTGGTCGCTCTTGCGCGAACGCCGTTTGCCCACCTTCGGCAATGCAGCATTGAGCCTGGGCGCGGGGGCTGTGCTGACAATTGCCATCTTCGTCATCATCAGCACGGTCAACATCGCGCTGGTGCGCGCCGATATTATCTACAAACAAGGGCAGCAGTTTGATAACCAGCGCAACTGGGTCAGCAGCATCGAGCTTTATCGTCGCGCGCTCAATGCACGCCGCACCGAAGACCACTACATGCTTTTCTTGGGCCGCGCACTCTTGGAACAGGCCAAGTTGGCCCCCGAAGAAGGTGCATACACCCTGCCGGAGAATCCCACGCTGGCTGATGTCGTGAACCTAACGCCCGAAGCGGTCAGCCAGATGAACCGCACGCAGCTCCTGCGCGCCGCGGAGACAGTGCTGAAAGAGGCGCAGCGGGTCAACCCGCTCAACACCGACCATACCGCCAACCTCGCCCGCCTCTATCGCTCCTGGTCTGATCTATTCCCCAACGACGCCGAATTGCGCCAGACGATGCTCGATAAGAGTATCGAACAGTATGAAAAGGCAGTCACGCTCAGCCCCAATGCGGCCCATCTCTGGAATGAGAAGGGCAATGCCCACTTGGCGCTCAATGAAGATGACGCAGCCGAAGCGGCCTATCTCCACAGCCTGGAGATTGACCCCCGCTTTGACCAGACCTACCTTCTCTTGGCCGATTTCTATGAGCGACGGGAAATGTTCGACAAGGGCGTAGACATTCTGGAGCAAGGGGTCGCCCTCCTGCCCAACAGAGTACAGCTCTACAGCCATTTAGGCGTGGTCAAAGCGAGATCGGGCGACATGCAAGGAGCCGTGGATGCCAATCTGCAAGTGCTGGAGATGCAAGGGGGCAACCTCGGTGCCATGCGCAACCTGGCGATCCTCTACCGCGATATGGGGGAGATCGAATCCGCCATCGAATGGGCAGAGCGCGCCATCGCCGTGACGCCGGAAAACAATGTCGAAGAACTCAAGACACAACGCAACCTGGCGGCACAGATCTACCAAGAAGCCGGAATGATGGACCTTGTAGCAGCACAGCTTGAGCAGCTACGTGAACTAGACCCCAATGACATCAACACGCTCAACAGCCTCTACAATGTCTATATGGAGCTTGAAAATTGGAATGGAGCCATCGAGGTTTTGCAGAATCTAGCGACCTTAGAGCCCACCAACTATCAGCACCCCTGGGCACTGGCACAACTGCTACAGCAAATCGGCCAGCCGCAAGACGCCTTGACCTACGCCAACCAGGCATTGACATTGGCCCCGGATGAACAGAGAGCGGCGATCACGCAGATGATCAACACCTTAACAACAGGTAGCTAAAACGATAGGCAGCGAACGACAACCCTATGACACCTTACCTACTGATTGCCTTTAGCGCGCTGCTGCTTGCCATCGGCAGCACCCCCATCATGCGGCGATTGGCCCTGCGCTATGCAGTGGTCGATGCCCCTAACGCGCGCAAGCTCCATGCCGCGCCTGTGCCGCTCTTGGGAGGCGCGGCCATCTACGTCTCCTTTGTGTTGGTGCTGATCTTCTTTGGCGACCGCTTCTATATCAATCAGTTCGTGGGGATCTTCGTAGGCGCAACCTTCATGAGCCTCATGGGCGTCGTGGATGACCGCTGGGGTCTGGGCAGCTATATCAAGTTGATAGGCCAGTTGCTTGCCGCCGGCATCTTGGTCTTTAGTGGCGTACAAATCCAGATCTTTGGGGGCTGGATCGATATCATCCTCACAATGATCTGGATCGTCGGCATCACCAACGCCATGAATCTCATGGACAACATGGACGGGCTGTCCGGTGGCATCGCCATGATTGCAGCCGTCTTCTTCACCCTCCTGGCAGCGATGAGCCGCCAATATCTGGTGGGCGCGCTCGCCGCCGCCCTGGCAGGTGCTTGTGCAGGTTTCCTGATCTATAATTGGAACCCGGCGCATATCTTTATGGGCGATACAGGGAGCCTCTTTCTGGGCTTTCTGCTCGCCGCCGTTGCCATCAAACTGCGCTTTCCCTCCAACAGTGTTACGGTTACCTGGATGATCCCCCTGTTGGTGCTGGCAGTTCCGATCTTTGACACTACATTGGTCTTTGTATCCCGATTGAGGCGGGGCAAAAACCCGCTGACGACACCGGGCAAAGACCACCTTAGCCATCGCCTTGCGCGGCTCACTGGCAGCCGTCGCGAGGCTGTTCTCTTGTGTTATCTGCTGGCAGGTGCCATTGGCCTGCTTGCCATTTTTCTGACCCAGGCTGCCCGGCTCGAAGCCATTTTTGTGGCGATCTTCGTCAGCATCGGAGCCATCTTTGGTATTTGGTGGCTGGAATTTCGCAACGGAGGCATCCGTGAGCCAGAACCAGCCCGTGATCAAATAAGGAGCCATTCTTGATTCGCATGTATGTCCGCAAACCCGAACCACTGCCGCAACAGAGCCGACCGTGGCACGCCCGCCCCTGGATGCTGCTTTGCCTGCTGCTTCTCTCGCTTGTCGTGCTGGCAGCCTGCGGTCGCGGCGCAGCCGATCCGGAAGTCGCGACCGCCGCAGAGACAGCCGCGCCTGGCGAAGCTGCCGGGACTGAAGGCTCAGGTGCTGCGGAAGAATCAGCAGCGACACCAGAGCCGCCCGTCCAGGCTGCCCCGACACAGGACATCATCGTGCCGCCGCCCGACATCGCCGAACCTGGCCCGGTTTCTACCATCATGCCGATGGAACGCAACGAGATGTATGACGCTGCGCCTGAGATGGAGATTGACCCATCCAAATATTACTATGCCACGTTCAAGACGATGCGCGGGGATATTAAGGTGCAGCTTTTTGCCGACCGCGCGCCGCAAACGGTTAACAACTTTGTCTTTCTGGCGCGACAAGGCTTCTATGACAATACCTCCTTCCATCGCGTGCTGGATGGCTTCATGGCGCAAGCCGGTGATCCCACCGGTACAGGCGCAGGCGGCCCCGGCTATCAATTCGCCGATGAGATCTTCCCAGGGCTGGTCTTTGACCGTCCCGGCCTCTTGGCGATGGCGAACTCCGGCCCTGGCACCAATGGCAGCCAGTTCTTCATCACCTTTGCGGCGACGGACTGGCTCAATGGCGGCCACACCATCTTTGGCGAGGTGATCGAAGGGGAAGAAGTCCTGAGCCGCCTAACCCGCCGCGACCCCTCGACGCAGCCTGATTTTGTGGGGGACGAACTCTATACGGTGTTGATTGAGGAGAGCGACACCAGTATTCTGCCCACGCCCACGGCGTCGCCTCCCACAGCCACGCCGACCACGACCCCCACTCCCTACGCACCCACCAGCCTAGAGGACGAGGGCGCGCGCCCGCTGGCGACTGTGCCCGCCGAGGAACGCGTCAACTACTTCAACGTGCCTCCAGAGATGATCATCGACACGGCGCTGACCTACACGGCAACGATCAGCACCAGCAAAGGTGACTTGGTCGTAAGGCTCTATGACGATGAAGCGCCTACCGCGGTCAACAACTTCGTGGTCTTGGCAAACCTGGGTTATTATGATCAGACGCCCGTTAGCCTGGTGCAGCCCAACGACTCGATCATCATCGGTGCGCCGGACAACAACCCGCTCAACGATGCCGGTTACAAATTCCCTGCCGAAATCGGGAAGGTCGCCGAAACCAACATCGGTGCCATTACGTATATCCCTGTAGAGCAGACGGCTGACGGCACAATTTTGAGCAGCAGCAGCCAACTCTTGATTGCGCTTGTCCAGCCGCCCGCCCAAATCAACGCGCAGCTGGCCTTCTTTGGTCAGGTCGTAGAGGGGGTCGACGTGCTGCCCCAACTCACCACCGAAGACACCATCGAGTCGATCACCATCACCAGTGAGTAATTGGGTCAACTACCCTTATCGGCCTACCACCCTCCCGGAAGCTGGGGAGCCCCCTGGGCCGCTTCCGGGAGGGTTTACAGGTTACGTTCATAGTTTGAGGAATTCCGCATGACCGAGGAAGAACTCTCGGCACGACCCTTCCCCCAAGTACAATATACGCACGAAGAACCCCAAACGCCGCAGCCGGTGCGACTAGCCGCGAGCATCACGGTGATCCTGCTGATCACGATTGCCAGCTTCTGGCTCGCGCTCAATCCGCAGTGGGTGATGAGCTTTGGCAATTGGGGTTATGTGGGTGCGTTTGTCATCAGCTTAATCGCCAGCGCCACCATCATTCTTCCTGCGCCCGGCATTGCCGTGGTCATCGCCATGGGTACTGCCCTTGACCCTGTGCTTCTGGGCATTGTCGCCGGAATGGGCAGCGCCATCGGTGAATTGAGCGGCTACCTCGCCGGGACCAGCGGGCGCGCCCTGATCCCCAGCAGCCGCCGCACCCAGTTTGAGCAGATCCATCGCCTCACCGACCGCTATGGCGCGGCTCTGCTCTTTGGCCTCTCTGCCATTCCCTTTCCCCTCTTTGACTTCGCCGGGATCATCGCCGGGATGCTCAAAATCCGAATTGCCACCTTCCTGGCAACCGTTGCCGCGGGCAAGAGCATCAAATATGTGCTCATGATCCTCCTGGGCGCAGGCCCTCTGCTCTACCTCCAAGAACTGTTCAATATCATCAGCAGCGGCCATTAGCCACAAAGCGAACTAGACAGCCACGTCCTTTCATGGAACAATCCTCACCAATGCACCGTCCCATAGATGGGCCGGTATCCCTCATTATCCTAAACAAAACTGATTAGGGCTTGAGCGGATCGGTTCATGCCAATATTCATACCAATCGTAGACCTTAACCAGCCTGGATGGCGATCCCAAAGCGTGATCCAAAATTGCGATCTAAAGTTGCGAACCAGAACCTTGATGCCAAGAGGAGATAGCTATGCGCGGAGTCATGCGCCGTTGGGCGCGCAGCCGACGTACGTTGGCCCTACTCGCAATTGTGCTGATTGCCGGCATGGTTGCAGCCCCACTCTTAACCGTCAACAACCAGGTACAGGCATCTAGCAGGATGGCTCCAATTTTACGCAACCCAAGCCAGAAAATTCGCACAGACGGAGCGAGCAGTTCCGGCGAGAGCGGCACAGGGCTTCAGATCGTATTGAGCGAAGGCCAAGAGCAGCTTCAGCCGGTGGAGAGCGTCCCATCTGCGCCTGCCACACCGCTCGACGAAGCAGCGGTACAAGTGATCGCAGATCGGCTGCCCCCTCTCGCCACGGAAGCCGGGGATGTACAGGATTTCCGCCTGCCCGAAGAATCGCTGCGCCCACCGCAGGCGTTTGATACAATCACCACCACCTTCCCCGCAACCCAAAGCGTGGAGATGACCGCAGCCGTCACCAGCGGCCCGCTTGAGGTATTGCGCTTTGCGCCCGAAGGGGAAATCCCGCTGGCTCCTTTCCTCAGTGTCACCTTCAACCAGCCGATGGTTCCATTGGCAACCGTAGACGCCTTGAGCGCTGCCGATGTGCCTGTCAAGCTGACACCCGAAGTTCCAGGCATCTGGCGCTGGGTAGGCACGCAAACGCTCACCTTTGAATATGCGGGGGGCGAAAATGAACGCTTCCCGATGGCGACCACCTTCACCGCCGAAATACCCGCGGGCACACAGTCGGCAACCGGCGGCAAACTGGCGGAGACGGTCACATGGACCTTTGCCACCCCGGCCCCCAAACTCACCTATTATGCGCCGAGCTATGGGCCTCAACCGCGCAGTGTCTTGCTCTTTGCCGGTTTTGATCAACTGATTGACCCGGCGGCTGTGCTGAAAACCATCAGCGTCACCGCAGGCGGGCGCACCTATGAGATAGCGCAGGCGAGCGCCGAGGAAGTCGCTGCAAACGCGAACATCGCCGCGCTGGCAAAACGGGTAGGCGGTGGACGTTGGGTAGCTTTCCGCGCAACGGAGGAGTTCCCCGCCAATACCACGGTCGTGGTCAATATCGGCCCTGGCACACCCTCTGCCGAAGGCCCGCGCACCACCGAGGCAGCGCAATCGTTCAGCTTCACCACCTATGCGCCTTTACGTATTGAACAATCGCGCTGTTCGTGGGGTGGCGATAAATGCCCGCCCATGACGCCCTTTGAGATCACCTTTAATAACCCCCTGGATCAAACAGCCTTTGACGAAAACTGGATTACGGTCGAGCCGGAGATTCCCGGTCTTATCATCAACAACTTTGGCTATACGCTGCAACTCAGCGGTGCAACCGTAGGACGCACAACCTACAAAGTTACCCTCGACGGCGATCTGCTGGACCAATTCGGCCAAACGCTGGGCAGCGACCAGACGGTAACGTTTACCACAGGCCCGGCAGAGCAGTCCCTCTATGGCACAAACAATGCGCTCGTCACGGTCGATCCATCCGCAGCTACCCCCAGTTTCACCGTCTATTCGATCAACTACCAACGGCTGCGCGTGCGCGCCTATGCAGTCACACCCGATGACTGGGCGGCCTATATCGCGTTCTATAACAACCGCTGGCAAGAAAATCCGCCAACACCCCCAGGACGCGAGGTGGTTTCCTCTATCATCTCCGTGGGAGGGGCCAACGATGCCCTGGTGGAGACCTCAATTGACCTGAGCAGCGCACTCACAGGATCGACAGGGCATCTGCTACTGATCGTTGATTACCCGTCGAACCCCTTCTTTGGACGCAGAAGCAGTCTGGGCGAAGCGGTTATTGCCTGGGTACAGGTCACGCAAATCGGTCTGGATGCCTTTAACGACAGCACAGAGATGATCGCCTGGGCCACAGCGCTCCAAGATGGCGCGCCCCTGCCCGGTGTCGATGTCTCTCTCCTGGGTACAGACAGCACAGGTGTCACCGGTGCGGATGGCGTAGCCCATCTTCCCCTGCCCACGACACAAGCGCAGTTGTTGGTCGCCCAGCAAGGCGATGATATTGCCATCCTGCCGCGCAGCCTCTATCCCTGGTACAGCGACGGCTGGCTTCGCAGCCCGATCCAGGATGAGATGCGCTGGTATGTCTTTGACGACCGCGCCATGTATCGCCCCGGCGAGCAGGTCCATCTCAAGGGCTGGGTGCGGCGCATCGGCAACGAAAAAGGGGGCGATGTCAGTCTGCTCAGTGGGGCAACCTCGGTGCGCTACCAGGTCTTTGACCCGCAGGGCAGCCAACTGTTCGACGAGATCACCGATGTTAACAACCTGGGTGGCTTCGATTTCTCCTTTACCCTGCCCACCGCAGCCAACTTGGGCTATGCCAATGTCCAACTGACGATCAATGGCGCTTCCGGCGTTTACCTCACCGATTACTATCACTCCTTCCAAATCCAAGAGTTCCGCCGCCCGGAATTTGAGGTGGCAGCGCGCACCGAGGGCAAAGGCCCCTACTTCATAGGCGAAAGCGCCGAGGTTGCCGTCAATGCCTCCTATTTCGCCGGTGGGCCGCTGCCCGGCGCCGAAACCACATGGAATGTCACCGCCTCACCCGGCTATTATTCGCCCCCGAACTGGCCCGATTTTACCTTTGGCAAGTGGGTTCCCTGGTGGTACTACAGTGAGCCGGAGATGGGTTCGTCAGCCTACAATTATGTGAGTCAAACCGACGCATCAGGCACACACTACCTGCAAATGGACTTCATCGCAGGCAGCGGCACACCCCGCCCGTGGAGCGTCAACGCCGCCGCCGTGGTGATGGATGTCAACCGCCAAGCCTGGTCATCCTCCACCAACCTGCTTGTCCATCCCGCCAGCCTCTATGTGGGTCTACGCAGCGCAAGCACCTTTGTCGAGCAGGGCGACCCGCTCGAAATTCAGGCCATTGTCACCGACCTGGATGGCAACCCTGTCGAAGATCGCCCAATCGCCATGCAAGCCATACGCATGACCTGGGAATATAGAAATGGCTCCTGGCAGCAGATCGCAGGCGAGCCGCAAACATGCAATGTCGGCTCACAACTGGCGCCTGTCAGTTGCACCTTTACAACCGAGTTGGGTGGCGAATATCGCATCACCGCCACCATTGAGGACAGCGCAGGGCGCGCCAACCAGACCGAGTTAACGCGCTGGGTCAGCGGCGGCAGTCGCCCCGCGGCGCGCAATGTCGAACAGGAGGAGGCGACCCTCATCCCCGACAAGGAGAGCTACCAGCCGGGAGATACAGCGGAGATCCTGATCCAGTCGCCCTTTAGTCCGGCGCAAGCGCTTGTCACCCTCAGCCGCAATGGCATCATTGACACAGAAACCTTCAGCATCACCGAAGGCACTTACACGCTGCGCGTGCCCATTGAAGAAGCGCACATCCCCAATGTTTATGTCAATGCAGAACTGGTGGGCGAAGCGCAGCGCACCGGCAATGATGGCGAACCGCTGCCCGACCTGCCCACGCGTCCGGCCTATGCCTCTGGGGAGATCAACCTGCTTGTGCCGCCGCTCACACGCCAGTTGGCGATCACAGCCACGCTGGCAATGACCGAACTCGCGCCCGGCGGCGAAACATCGCTCGATCTGACGGTGGTGGATGCCAACGGCGCGCCTGTGCAAGACGCTGAGCTTGCCGTAGTCGTGGTGGATGAAGCTATCCTGGCCCTGACCAACTACCAATTAGCCGACCCGGTTACGACCTTCTATCAAGAACGCTATTCCAACCGCAGCGCCGCTTACGGTCGCGCGGCTTTAGTGCTTGCCACCGCCGGAGAGTTAGCAAAGGGCGTTACGGATAACATGGAAGCCGAGTCGGCCAGGGCAGCCGGTGGCGCTATGCCCACGATGGCAGCCGCCGCTCCTGCTGAGGCTCCGGCAGCGGCGATGGATATGGCGGCTGTGGAGGAGGCTGATGCGTCTACTGCTTCTCAAGCAGCCTCTGGTGAGCAGCAAGCGATTACCGTACGCACCGACTTCAACCCATTGGCAACCTTCGACCCTGCCATTCGCACCGATGCCGAAGGCCATGCCTCGCTGCCCGTCAAGTTGCCCGATAACCTGACCCGCTACCGTGTCATGGTGGTAGCCGTCGCCGATGGCACACACTTTGGCTCCACCGAAACCAATCTCACCGCCCGCCTGCCGCTGATGGTACGCCCATCGGCCCCGCGCTTCCTCAACTTTGGCGACCGCTTTGAACTGCCGGTGGTTGTGCAAAACCAGACCGACGAAGCGATGACCGTGGATGTGGTGGTGCGAGCAGGCAATCTGCAACTCACCGAGGGCGCAGGGCAGCAGATTGAAATCCCCGCCAACGATCGCCGCGAGGTACGCTTCCCGGCGACAACGCTCAACGCCGGTCAGGCTCGTCTCCAGATCGCTGCGGCATCCGGCGAATTCGCCGACGCCGCCACGGTGGATTTGCCCGTCTACACCCCCGCCACGACCGAAGCCTTCGCCACCTACGGCGTCATTGATGAAGGGGCCATTGTCCAACCGCTTGCCAAACCGCAGGAGGTCTTCCCGCAGTTTGGCGGCTTGGAGGTTTCCACCTCATCAACTGCGCTGCAAGAACTAACCGATGCCCTGCTCTATCTCACTTCATATCCCTACGAATGTTCTGAGCAGATTGCGTCGCGGATTCTCGGCGTGGCCGCGCTGCGCGATGTCCTCACCGCCTTCGATGCGGTGGGATTGCCTTCGCCCGACGAAATCGAAAAATCGATGGCGCGCGACATCACCCGCCTAGGCACTTTCCAAAATGACGATGGCGGCTTCCCCATTTGGAGCCGCGGGCGTGAATCTGTCCCCTACTACAGTATCCACGTCACCCATGCGCTTGTGCGTGCCAAAGAAAAGGGCTATGACGTGCCCGACGAGATGCTCAACCGCGCGCTCGACCATCTACGCAACATTGAGCAGTACTACCCATCCTGGTACAGCGCCATGACTCGTCATGCGCTCAGCACCTATGCCGTCTATGTGCGTGACCTGATGGGCGATGTAGACACGGCGAAGGCGCGGCAATTGCTGGCAGCGTACCCGCTCGAACAACAGTCGCTAGAGGCCATCGCCTGGCTCTGGCACGTGTTGAGCGACGATCCCGCCTCTGTGGAGCAAGTAGACCAGATTCGCCGCTTTATCAACAACCGCGCCGTTGAGACTGCCTCCGCGGCCAACTTCATCACCTCCTATGGCGATGATGCCTATCTCATGCTCCACTCCAACCGGCGCACCGATGCCATTGTGCTGGATGCCTTGATCAACGACCAGCCCGACAGCGACTTGATCCCCAAGGTCGTCAACGGCCTGCTCGCCCATCGCACTGCTGGGCGCTGGCAGAATACCCAAGAGAATGTCTTTGTCCTGGTGGCGCTGGATCGCTACTTCAACACCTTCGAGTCGGTCACACCCGACTTTGTGGCGCGGCTCTGGCTGGGCGATACCTATGTGGCTGAACACACCTTTGCAGGACGCACCACCGAAACGCAAGCTACCACTGTACCCATGAGCTATCTGGTGGAGCCGGAAGCGGACGATCTCCAGGATATTACGCTCTCGAAGGAAGGTGATGGGCGTCTCTACTATCGCCTGGGGCTGCGCTATGCACCCACCGACCTCGATATCGACCCGCTGGATATGGGCTTCACTGTGCAGCGTGTCTATGAACCCGTTGACGACGCCGCAGATGTCATCCGCGACGAGGATGGCACCTGGCACATCAAAGCCGGGGCACGCGTGCGCGTCCAGATCAACATGGTCGCCAACACGCGCCGCTATCATGTGGCGTTGGTAGACCCGCTGCCCGCAGGCCTGGAGATCATCAACCCGGCGCTGGCTGTCTCCGAGGACGTACCCGCCGATCCCAATGCTCGCCCGGTGGGATGGTGGTGGTGGTGGCCCTGGTATGAACATCAGAACCTGCGCGATGAACGAGCCGAGGCCTTCACCACGCTGCTCTGGGAAGGGGTCTACTCCTACTCCTACGTCGCCCGCGCCACCACGCCCGGCGAGTTCGTTGTCCCCCCGGCAAAGGCCGAGGAGATGTACACGCCCGAAGTCTTTGGCCGTTCCGCCAGCGACAAGGTGATCGTGGAATAGAGTAGGGCAGGCGCAGGAGGGATCTCCCTCTCTGCGAGTAGATGACACAAAAGCAGGAGCATCGTCGGTGCGACCGGACGGTGCTCCTGCTTTATGACTGAATCCCTATACTTTGCGGTCTGCTAGCGGAACCTCTTGCCGTTCTCCATCCAACTCATCATGTCGCGCAGCATTTCAGGATCGACACCGGGAGCTGTCAGTTGTGGCTCTTCCGGCAAGTTCGGCGGTGGCGCACCCGCGGGAATGGCGTCCTCTACCACCAGTTCGCTGCCATCCTCTGGATGTGGCCCATTCCACACTTTGCTGAGTTCCCGGTAATCTTCCGGGCTAAAGCGGAACATAATGCGATGCAGTCCTTGATCCTCCAGCTTGCGCGCTTCGGGGAACTTTTGGTTGCTGATGTCGGGAATGGGAAAGAGCGGCTTCAGGTCGGCCCCCGTCAACTTTTCCAATGCCCGTGCATAGGCAACCACATGCACCCCACCGCGCACCAACAGATAGCCGATCATGGCCCGCGCGGTCGGATCGTCAGTCATCTCGTAGGCGCGAATCTTGTTGCCGCGCGCGCCACACTCCAAGAAGAAGTTGTGGAGCAAGTCCAACTTGAGATTACCGCTGGAGAAAACATAGGAACCGTTCCACGGATTGCCCATCGAGTCTACCGGCAATGCCGTCTGCCCGCTGGCAATGAAATGATAGTGGTTGCGTGCGTCCAACGCCGATGCCAATGGCGTCTTGGTGGGGTCCGTACCCTGCGCTGTGCTGTTGGTCAGCAAGAGGTTGATCGTATACGCAACCAACTCAATGTGACTGTACTCCTCAGCAGCGATATTGGCAATCAAGTCATAGAAAGGTCGTAGTTTATCGCGCCCGCGGAAGTTGAACGACTGAAAGGTATAGTTCATTAACGTGGACATCTCGCCAAAACGACCACCCATCAATTCCTGCACTGCCGAGGCTGCGTTGGGTGAGGGTGCTTTCGGTTCAGGTAGATCAATTGCAATTCTATCGAGTCGCAAAATCATGAACTGTATCCATTTCTCTACGGGAATTTGTACGAACGACATGCCGCAGTCTGTAGCTGCGCGAGGCCACAGCCCGGAGACTTCCTTGTACATCGATCACATTAGCAGAAACCAACCGGAAACATAGAGGACGTGATACAGAATACGGGTACAGCGTTAGATAGTATTTAGGAGGCAAATCTAAAGAGGCGCGGCCAAAGCTTCGCGGGTGATCCCATCATCCATCGCAAAAAAGAGCGCCGCCGGATCAAACCGGCGGCGCTCTCTACTTCAAGCGAGAACTTCTTACGCAAACAAATCTCACGCAAACAGTGAGGTCATCCGCTCCTCACTCATCACCTGGGCCATTTCCTCGTCCGTCGGGCGGCTGTTGAAACGGCTGGCCGCGTCAAAAACCCTGGGCACAAGTTGCGTATCGCCCACCGTGTTAAGGAACAGACCAGCGCGCCCTATCACCCAATGCACCGCTTTGTCAATGTCCTCTTGCTCGGTAAGCGGCTGATACCATGTGTTGTGGGTATGCTCCAGGCTGCCCCACGGCCCGCGCGTGATCGCCTTGATCGTCTGCACTGCCACATTGCGCTCCTCGCAAAGGTCGATCAGCCGGTCGAAGTCGTTGGCATACCTGCCGTTCTGCATCAGCGCATAGTTATAGGGCAGCAGCACCGAGTCAAAGTCGAATTGGAGCAAGCTGCGCCGGTGCATGGCGGCAACTGTCAAGCCATGTCCTGTGACGCCGATAAAGCGCACCAACCCCTGCTCGCGCGCCTCCACTGCCGCCTCCAACGCCCCCCCTGGCCCCATCGCAATATCCCAATCGTCCGGGTGTACCAGATTATGCAGTTGGATCAAATCAACTTGATCGACGCGCATCCGCTCCAGCGAGCGTTGAATCTCCTCCTTTGCCTTAGCATAGGTACGCTCACCCGTCTTGGTTGCCAAGAAGAAGTGTCTGCGGTGCTCCGCCATCCACGGCCCCATACGCAGTTCGGCATCGCCATAGGAGGCAGCGGTATCAATATGGTTGACGCCATATTCCAACAGCACATCCAACGTCCTGTCCGCCTCCGCTTGGGTCACGCGGCCCAACGCAGCCGCGCCAAAGATCGTCACAGTGCTTTCATGTCCAGTACGGCCAAAGGTCTGCTTGCGAATCATAGCGTATCTCCTCTTGCTCAATCACGCATCACAAAACTCGACATTAGCGGTTCAGGGGGACTTCAGAGAAACCGCAGCCAGCAGCGTTGTATACGCCGCCGCAGCCGCGGCCTCATAGACAACACGCACAGGGACACCATGCGCTTGTGCCAGCCGCGCACATTCCTCATGCTCTGGCTTGGCCCCCACAGCTTCCCCGTCAATCCACTTCACCTTGACTGCGACCTTACCAAATTGTGTTGCCACCGTTTCCAGCGTGCGCGCCGCGGCATAACGGGTCACCGGCTGCACCCGCACCCCCAGCGTGGTCGTCTCATGCAGCAGCGTCGTCACCAGCGCGACCTCATCTGTAGCAGGAGCCAGGACACTCAACTGCACAGCGGGGCGATCCTTCTTCATCTGAATGGAAGCCAACCAGACATCGCGCGCACCCGCGGCAAACAAGGCGCGGCTGACCCCGGCATAAAGCTCCGGGTTCATGTCGTCAATATTCGTCTCCAACAGCACCATCGCCTCGATCTGCCCCCCGCCAAAAATTTCTGGCCCACTCATCGAATCGGCTTGGCCCAACCACAAGCGCGCCACATTCGGCCACACAAACTCCTTGCGTCCGGCCCCCAGCCCAATGCGCTGGAGACGCATGGGCGGCTGGCGAAAGGTGGCTAATTCTGCGATCAATGCCGCGCCCGTCGGTGTCACCAACTCGCCTGGCCCTGGAGCCGGTCGTGTGGGCGCGCCTACCCCGCTCAGGATTGCCAGGGTTGCGGGCGCAGGCAGCGGAATCCGTCCATGCGCGCTGTTCGTCCAGCCCTCGCCCAGCGGTGCCGCAGAAGCATAGAGTTCCCCAATGCCCAAGGCCTCCAGCCCGGCACAAACACCCACCACGTCAATGATGGCATCCATCGCGCCGACTTCGTGAAAGTGGACTTCCTCAACGCTGGAACCATGTACCGCGGCCTCTGCCTCGGCCAACCGCTGAAAGACTGCCAGGCTGCGACTTTTGACCGCTTGCGGCAGGTCAGCCTGGTCGAGAATGGCGGCAATATGGTGGAGGTGGCGATGCTGGTCGCCTTCTGCCGCCTCCACTTTGAGCAGCGTAGCCGCCAATGGCCCGCGCATCACTCGCTCTTGTTTAACGCTCCAACTGCCTGGGGGCAACCCCAACCGTTCGATGGTGGCGCGCAGCTTCTCTAGCGGCCAACCGGCATCCACCAGGCAACCCAGAAAAATATCGCCGGAGATACCCGACGGCATATCTAAATAAGCAATCATAGCGAGAGCAGATCACTCACAGGCACGACCACCGACGCGGCACTTGCGCCATTGAGCGAACCGCTGCGGAAACCCGCCAAGTCCAGCGTCACAAAGCGATAGCCCGCGGCCTTAACTCCCTTGACAATCGTTTCGTGCTGTGCGATGGCGCGGGGGAAGTCTTCGGCGGGCAGTTCAATGCGCGCAATCTCTTTATGGTGGCGCACGCGGAATTGGGCGAAGCCCAACGCAACCAGCACATCCTCAGCGTCCTCGATCTGGCGCAAGAGTTCGGGCGTAATCGCTGTGCCGTGGGGCACGCGCGACGAAAGACAGGCCATCGCGGGCTTGTCCCACACCGGCAAGCCCAAATGTTGAGCAATTGCCCGCACCTCGGCTTTGGTGATCTGGGCCTCCAGCAGCGGCGAACGCACACCGCGCTCGCGCGCTGCGTCCATCCCCGGACGGAAGTCGCCTACATCGCTGGCATTGTTGCCATCCACCACTTGCTTCCAGCCCTCCGCCTCGGCAATCTCATGCAGTTGATCATGCAATTCCGACTTACAGAAATAGCAGCGGTTGGTGGGATTGGCGGCATAGTTGGGGTCAAGGTACTCGTTCGTGTTGACCAGCCGGTAGGGTATCCCCGCCTCATCAGCCACCTTGATCGCATTACGCATCTCGCGCGTGGGATAGCTGGGCGAGACGCCGATGCAGGCCAACGCCCGCTCGCCCAACTGTTCATAGGCCACTGCCATCACCAGCGCGCTATCCACACCGCCTGAGTAGGCCACCAGCACCGATTCGAACTCGGCCAGGAGGCTCCGCAATGTCGCCAGTTTGGCGGCGACCTCCGGGGCCAACACTTGCCCAACCTCAAGCATCGTTTGGCTCATCTCATCTTCCTTCTATCTATGTTTATCAGTCCAAAGGGCATCGATGGCCGCGAGCCACAGACGCCCTTAACGCTCCGTCATTATGAAAGCGGTGAAGAATCTCCCTCCGCTTTCACAATCCGTTGATTGATCAGCGCGGCCATGTGTCCTGCCCCATAGCCATTATCAATATTGACCACGGCTACGCCCGACGCGCAGCTATTCAGCATAGCCAGCAGCGCAGCCACTCCCCCAAAGTTCGCGCCATACCCTACCGATGTCGGCACAGCGATTACCGGCGCATCGGTCAACCCACCTACCACGCTGACCAACGCCCCTTCCATCCCCGCGGCCACGACGACCACATTGGCACTCTGCATGGTGGGAATGTGGGGCAAGAGACGGTGCAAGCCTGCTACTCCCACATCCACAATCCGGTGGGGCGCGTGGCCCATCAAGTCCAGTGTCAACGCCGCTTCCTCCAGCACAGGCAGGTCACTCGTCCCCGCTGCCACCAGCACTACCCCGGCATGGCGTGGCGCATCGGCGTCTCGATCCAGCCAGAGGCAGCGCGAGAGTTCATGGTAGTGCAAGTCAGGCAAGTGGACGCGCGCCGCCTCAAATTGCTCACGGCTGGCACGCGTCCCCAAGAGACGAGGCCCCCGCTCGGCCAAACGACTGGCGATGCCTGCGACCTGCTCCGGTGTCTTGCCAGAACAAAAGATCACCTCTGGAAAACCCCAGCGCAGTGTGCGGTGGTGATCGAGCGTGGCAAAACCCAAATCTTCATAGGGCAGGCTGCGCAGCGCGGCAACCGCTCCATCAATACTCTCATCTCCGCGCGCCACTCGTTCGAGGAGTGCGCGCACTTCCTGTTGATCCATGCAACCTGCCTACCAGCGATATTGATGCGGGCCAAAATCTGCTTCATAGAAGGGCGACGCCATCCGTCCGGGCGGAACCAGGGCGTCCACAGCCGCGCGGTCTTCTGCCGTGATGGTCACCGGCAGCGCGCCCAGGTTGTCTTCCAACTGCTCCATGGTGCGCGGGCCAATGATGGGGCTGGTGATACCGGGCTGTTGCATGCACCACGCCAGCGCAAACTGTGCCAGGGTAATCCCCTTCGCCTTTGCCACGGGGGCCAGTTCCTCCACCACATCATAAACCTCATCGGTCTTGCGTGCCGCAAAGCGCGCGTTGTTGCCAATATCGCTGTAGCGCGCCCCTGCGGGTGAAGGATTCTCGCGCGTATACTTGCCGGTCAGCAAGCCACCCGCCAGCGGGCTCCACGGAATCAAGCCAAAGCCATAGCTCTGCGCCATCGGGATCAGTTCGCGCTCAATGCGACGATCAAGGATATGGTAGGGCGGCTGTTCGCAAATAAAGCGGTTCAGCCCATACTCCTTCGCCACCCACAGCGACTCTACCAATTGCCACGCGCCAAAGGTGCTGGTGCCGATGTAGCGCACCTTGCCGGCGCGGATCAAGTCATCCAGTGCGCGCAGCGTCTCGTCAATCGGTGTATCTGAACGGGGACGGTGGATCTGATAGAGGTCAATATAGTCGGTCTGCAAGCGGCGCAGGCTGGCTTCGCACTGTTCGATGATGTGGCGGCGGCTGGAGCCAAAGGCGTTGGGGTCATTGTCATCCATCATGCCATGCACTTTGGTTGCCAAGACCACCTGATGGCGCTTGCCGTTACGCTTGAGCGCCTCGCCAGTTACCTCCTCGCTACGTCCACGGCTATAGACATTGGCCGTATCCAGAAAATTGATGCCCGCATCCAGGGCGCGGTCAATGATTGGATAGGAATCATCCGGGCTGGTCTTGCCGCCAAACATCATACACCCCAAACAGAGTGGACTGACTTTGGTGGCTGTCCGGCCCAAGGATCGATACTCCATGAAAAAATCCCTCCTGATGGCTAGGCAGCAAAGGAAAACGCTGCCGAATCAGAACGATTGGTAGGGCACGCCGGGTAGACGCGGCACGCGCAGCCGCATACCGCTCCGGGTCAGAAGCAGTATAACACCTTCTCCCACAATACCTCTAGTATGCTCCCATTTTCCGGTTTTGACAATGGCATCCAAAACAAAGAGGGCCAACAGCCTGTTCATATACAATAAAAACCCTCCCGGAAGCGGCCCAGAGGGCTCCCCGGCTTCCGAGAGGGTGGTCGCGACAAGTTTATGGTGTAGTTAAGAGGGTTGCAGGAGCTGGCGCGGCGCATTGGGCACAGGCTTTTCCTCATCCTTTTTGCCCACCCGCAGCAAGCGCATGCCGTTCAGAATGACGACTAGCACCGAAAGTTCATGGATGAACATGCCGCCCGCCATGTGAACCTGCCCCAGGAGCACGCCCGTAAGCAAGCTTCCAACGGTCAGAAGCGCGATGATGACGTTCTGGCGGATGTTGCGCATCGTAGCCTTAGAGAGCGCGATGGCCTCCGGGATGCGTAGGAGATCATCGGTCATCAGGGCAACGTCCGCTGTCTCGATGGCGACATCGGTCCCTGCCGCACCCATAGCGATGCCGATATCGGCGAGAGCCAGGGCGGGCGCGTCGTTAATGCCATCACCCACCATCGCCACCACGTGACCGCTGTTCTGTAGTTCGCGAATCGCCTCTAGCTTCTCCTCAGGCAGCAGCCCTGCGCGGACATCGCTAATACCCACCTGGGCGGCAATGGCCTGGGCAGTGCTGGCGCTGTCGCCCGTCAACATCACAACATGGTTGACACCCGCTTGCCGGAGCCGTCGCATCATCTCCGGGGCCTCCTCACGGAGCGTGTCCGCAAGCGCCAACAGGCCGATCAGTTGCCCATCCACGGCTACGAATACGGCAGTCTTGCCCGCAGCTTTGAGGCGCTCCAGCTTCGCCGCGGCATCATCAGAAACGGATACCCCAACCTCGTCCATCAAGGCGCTCGTCCCAACGATGACAGTGCGCCCCTCGATCTGTGCGGAGATGCCGCGGCCAATGTGAGCGTCGAAAGCGTCCGGGTGCGGGAGCTGCGCTACCTGCCGCGCCTCGGCCAAAATAGCGCGGGCCAGTGGATGCTCGGCCCCACTCTCGGCAATGCCCGCCCAATACAGGAGGTTGCGCTCGGCGTCGCTCCATCGCGAGTCAGCCGGGGCCGGGTCAGTGATCCCCTCGCCCGCCAACAGGTGCGCCCCGTCCAGGGCGATGACATCCGTCACGCGCGGTTTGCCACGCGTCAGTGTCCCCGTCTTATCCAGCGCCAGCGCCGTAATCTTGCCTGCCTGCTCAAGATACTGCCCCCCCTTAATCAGGATACCGCGCTGTGCGGCACGCCCGATACCCGCCACAATCGAGACCGGCATCGAGATGACCAGCGCCCCAGGGCAGCCGATGACCAGCAGCGTCAGCGCCAGAGCCAAGTCGCCGGACACCAGCCATGCGACGACGCTCAGGACGATGATGGCAGGCGTATACCAGCGGGCGAAACGCTCCATGAAGCGTTGGGCAGGGGCCTTCTCCTCCTGAGCCTCTTCCACGCGCCGCACGATGCGAGCCAGCGTCGTATCTGCTCCAACGCCCGTCGCCCGCACAGTCAGCAGGCCATCCTGGTTAATTGTCCCGGCGAAAACGCTTGCGCCGCTCTCCTTCTCGGCGGGAATCGATTCACCCGTGATCGCGCTCTCGTCTACCGAAGCGCGTCCCGCGATGACCTCGCCATCCACCGGGACCTTCATCCCGCCCTTGACCAGCACCGTTTCACCCTCGCCGACCTCATAGGCGAGAACCTCCACCTGCTCACCGTCGCGCAGGACAACCGCCGTAGCGGGAGCCAAATCCAACAGTTCTTCAAGAACCTGGCGCGTGCGGCTCAGGGTGCGCGCTTCCAAGTAGGCTCCAAGCATAAAGAGGAACGTTACCGCGGCAGCTTCCCAGACTTCGCCAATCAGGAGTGCGCCCGTGGACGCAATCGTCACCAGCAGTTCGATGCTAAAGTGCCGGTTGAGCAGGGCGCGCCAGGCGCGCAGGGCAATATCATAGCCTGCGACAATCGACGCCGCGACCAGCAAAGTGGTGCGAACCTCGTTCCAGCCCAACAACCACTCTGCCGACAGCCCCATCACAATGAGCAGCCCACTGATCAGCACCAGACGCTTGCGCTGTTCGGCAGACGGTTCCAACCATGTCCGTAATTTTTCAATCATTTTAAGACCTTCTTCTATCAATTTATATGAGTACATTGTAAGACGAGTATCGTAGTACTTAACCCTCCCAGAAGCTCGGAACTTCCGGGAGGGTATTCATGGCAATTTGTATTGCAATGTACCTAGAAGGGGCTTACGTTTGACTCGTAGCCTGCCTCGCGCACTGCGGCGACGAGCTTGTCGCCAGGGGCGCGCTCCGGGTCGTGGATGACCTCAATGCGCCCGGTGGCGAAATGAACAGTGGCGTCTTCGACCCCATCCATTCGCTTGAGAGATTTCTCGATCTTCGCCACACAGGAGGGGCAGGTCAGTTCTTTGCTGCGTAAAATAGTTTTCATATCATTATCTCCTATCTATAATCAACCGCTTGTTGACTATAAGATACCTGATCACAGGCTGCATTTCCATGATATAAATCAATTTAGTGCAGGGCTTTTTATCTCTTAGAGATCACCTTCCGCAATCTCAGCAAGCGCAGGCTGATCGATGAGCGCGATCCACTGGCGACCACTGCTCACCAGCCCCTGTTTCTTAAACTGGCTGATCACGCGGCTTGCGCTCTCCGGGGTCGTCCCGGTCATGGCAGCCAAATCCTGGCGCGAGAGAGGTACTTGCAGGAGCAACTCGCCCTTTTGCTCCTCGCCAACCTTCGCCGCCAGATACAACAGCAGGGCAGCGATGCGCGCCTCAACGGGCCGCGCGCTCAACTGGTGAATACTCTTGTGTGCATTCTTCAGACGGTTGCCGACCAATTCAAGGGTTTTCAAGGCGACAGAGGGATATTGCTGGAGGATCTCCTGGAAAACCTCCGCCCGGATTTCGAGGATGCAACAGGAGGTGAGGGCCTGCGCGGTTTCAGTGTACGTCTCGTCACCGAGTAGCGGAAGGCCACCGAAGAACTCGCCTCCGGTCAGAATGTCAAGCACGACTTCCTGCCCAGAGAGGGCGGGTTGGAGCACCTTCACTTTGCCGGCAGCGATGACGTAGAGTCGAGTGGCAGGCGCGCCCGCCATGAAGATAAACTCATCGGAGACATACCCCTGTACCCGCGTCAGCGCATGTACCTTCTCGATCTCGGTGAGAGAAAGGCCGCTGAAAAAGGGGGTGCGCCGCAGCATCGTGCGCTGCACGCCATGGCTGCACATCTCCGGCTTGATTTCTTTACTGGATAGGGGGGTGGTCGGTCGTGCCATCGTAAGTACCTCTTTTCAATATCATTTTTTCTCATGTCATGTGCGTATGGACGCAATCTATTGCGTCCGTACATAATCTGATCCATGATCTAATCTATTATCCGTTATCCGTCATCTATCACCCGTTGTCTGTAACATCATCTACGCCATGCAGCTGCTTTAACCTGGCTGCTCACCTTGATGCAGCCGCGTGTTGATTTCCGCAATGACGGCGGGCAGATCCCAGACGCCATCCACCACAAAATGCGCGCCAGCCGCAGCCAGCGTTGCGCGTGCCTTGTGTCGTTTAGCCTCCTGGTCAGCCACAGAGAGCGCGGCGAACTCTGCCTCGCTCAATCCCACCTCGTTGCCCGTCTGCGCCACGCCCACCGTCCATACCCCGGCATTCAGCCCCGCTTCCACGTCGGGCACCGTATCCCCCACTGCCACCGTCGCTTGGGGTGGATAGACAGCCAACGACTCCATTGCCCGGTAGATCATCCACGGCGCAGGTCGTCCCGCTGGCACTTGGTTAGCCGAGATCGTGAACTCTGGACGATAGCCCTGGTGTGCCGCGGCCTTGCCCACGATTTCCATCGCCTCCACAAAATAGCCCGTCGAGGCAGCGATCTTTATATCCATTGCCCGCAGCGCGTCCACTGCTCCAAGCACGCCTGGGATCACGCCCGCATGTTGTTCCAATACGGCCAGCAGCAGCGGCACAAAGTCATCATACATAGCGTCCACATCCTGTGGCTGCATCGGCTTGCCGTGACGTTGAAGCCACGCCGCGGCAATGCGCGGCATCGCCCCCAATGCCTCAATATGAGCGCGCTTCTCCATGCCCATTGGCCCGCGCGCTTCCTCAAGGGTGATGGTCACACCCTGGCGACGGAAGCCCTCGACAAAGACCGCTGCCGGAGCCATACAGCCGTAATCGACCGTCGTGCCCGCCCAATCAAAGACAGCCAATTTTAGCGGCCCTCGATAGCCGCGCCGATTAGTAGTGTTCATGCGAAAGACCCCTTATTATGTGAATTATTGCGTGAATTTGCTGCTTGAATAAAGAACAGAACCAACCGCTTTCCCTCCCCATCACACTATCCCCTGCGGACGAGAAACGCCTAATTTTCAAGCTACATTCGCCAATTTGGGGCTCGACAATATACAAATTTATTTTTATAATGAAACGACCCCGAACAAATGAGCTAATCAACCTTCACCCACAGAGGAACCCTCATGAAGATTGCACTAGTCAGCGTCATTGTAGATGACCCGATCAAAGCCTTTAAGTTTTACACCGAGGTATTGGGCTTTGTCGAGCAGATGTATATTCCAGAAGCCCAGCTAGCGATAGTCGTCTCGCCGCAAGAGCCAAACGGTACTGCACTGCTTCTTGAACCGAACAGCAATCCCATCAGCAAGACTTTTCAAGAAGCTGTCTATGCCCTGGGGCTTCCACCAATCGTCTTTGGGGTTGATGATGTTCAGAAAGAATATGAAAGACTGAAAAGTCTGGGTGTAGAGTTCAGGCAGGAACCCACAAAAACAGAATGGGGAACCCAAGCTCTCCTGGAAGATACCTGTGGCAACCTCATCCAGATCCACCAGCCTTGACCATTGGTCTAAACAGGGGTGGCGGTGTCCAGACATCTTGACATTGCCACCCCGAATGACTGCATTTAACAGACAGGTGTCATGCACGACGTACTCTACATCGAAGACGTAAGCCAGGCGATGACGCTGCTTAAGCCAGTTCGCCTGGAAATTCGACAACGGCCGGACGAGCCACGATTGGCTCGCGCCAGAACTCGTTGGGCAAATCGGCGGCGCAAAGGTCGCACAGCATCAACTCAGCCTGCGCGTGCTGCTGGAGTTGGCCGAAGAAGTACATGACGACATCGGCAAGCTCGGCAACCCAGCATCCGCTCGTCCCCGCCGGTGTGGTGCGGGGACAAGCTGAATTGATC
Source organism: Caldilineaceae bacterium (assembly GCA_020846635.1). GTDB lineage: Bacteria > Chloroflexota > Anaerolineae > Caldilineales > Caldilineaceae > QEUY01. The sequence goes on along the minus strand of JADLDO010000020.1, from coordinate 54,319 downwards.
GATGAACTGCTTGCGCCGAACGACCTACTGATGGCTCCCATCGACTAACAGCAAAGGATTCTTACTGGCCGTCTTGCGCTTGGCCTTCCAAGCTTTTCAGATACAACTCGTATTCAAGCGTGAATTCCAGAGCATTCTTGAAATCCTCCGAACGCTGCGAAAGCGCCCCGACCACAGCCTCCTTGCCTGTTACAGTTAGAGCGATAATCTGCGGCTGGCGCGGAATGCGAAACCGTGTATGGTCGTGAAAAGTAATGGTGACAATTGTCCCCAGCGGCTTGCCATCCTTGCCCTGAATGGTACTCCACATCCACCGCTGCTGGTCAGTTTCATCCGCCCCGCCCCATTCCCGCGAGATGTTGAAATCGCCCGGCAGCCGCGGCGAAAGGCGCAACCCCGCCGCTTTCATCTGCTTGTGGATAGGCCGGAACAGCATATCCAGAAAGGTTCCATAGGCCATATCCCCTGCTCTCTCATAGGCGTCCAATAACTTCGCCTGGTGCTTCTGCAAGAGCGGCTCCCAATTCTCTGCAACGTGTGTTTCGATATAACGTCCCAGCACAAAAATATCGAGATCGTCGCTGTCCAAGACAGACTCCTGTAAAGACTTTTCCCGCTTCATAAGATATTCCTTTCGAATTCCCAATGGCTACCACCCAAAATCAACCATCGAAACCGCAATGAACTTTGCAACGGTTCCAGAATAAAGGGTTGGTGCATAGGGGGAGGGTTTGCGGGTATGCAAACAGAAGGGATTAGCGGGAGTGGAGCGAATAGACAACAAAGACGCGAGGGCGCAGATTATTTGGCGTTCGCGGACATCTCAATCAGCAGCGAAACTTGGCGGATCACGGCTTGGGCGCGCGCTTCTTGCTCGCCCAGCGTAGTGAGCAAATGGTCAGCAACCCACTGAATATCCTCATCCTCACGCGGGGTATCCAACACATGACGAAGGTTTTCTCGTCTGCCTGCGTCAAATTGCAGCAGCATACGCAGAATTGCCATGAGGCTATATCCCGCCTGGCGTAGCATACGGATTACGCGCAGCCGCCCAAACTCTGCCGCGCCATAGAGCCGGTAATGATTCTGGGGGTCACGAGGAATGTCAATCAGCCCGTCGCGCTCCCAGTTGCGCAGCATATCCACCGTCACGCCCAGGCGCGCCGCGGCATCGCCAATCTGGAACTGACCTCTGGTGGTGTCCACGACATGCCCCAACGCCCAACGCTCCAGGAATTCTATCGCCGCCTCGGCGTGGGTGCGCTCAACACGAACATGCGCAAGGTTCTGGTAGGCCCATTCCATCGCCATCCCCAGATCATCAGTGGCGGCACATTTCACCAGTTCAAATACGCCTTCCCTGCTCCCAGGATAGGGCCATTGCAGGGCAAGACGCGCCAGCCGCATCTGCTCCAAATGCAGTGGCGTGAACAAACGATAGCCCGTTTCGCTCCGCTCGATGGGCGAAAGAAAGCCATATTCCTCATACAGCCGCACAGTGTTCGGGTGTACGCCGGTCTCTTTGGCAATCTGTGATGTTTTCAAATACTTGGAAGCCATCAGCAAGCCAATTCGTGGCATTGGGCGAGTTGTATAACGGGGCAAACCCTACATAGACAAACTAATGTTTGCAAAACAACCAAGAGGATAATTGTACTGACCCACTCAACCCACAAAATTGTGGGTTGGGTGAATCGGGAAGCTATGCATGCGCGGTTTCAAACACTTCTTCTGCTGTCTCTGGTAGTTCAACCGGCACAAAGCGACCAGCTTCATACATATAGTCCTCGCCAGTCTCGTCGATTATACGGATAGCACCGCGCGCTTCTATTGCAGGATCATCAATAACCTTATACACCTTGCGGACTTCTAAGCTAACAGTATGGCTCTTATTGTCTAGACACATGACGTAGCGGTTCATGGGTATTAGTCTCTTACAAATCCAGCCCCAGCGCCGTTTCTGCCAGCAGATGATCCACGACTGCTTTCAAGTCGCCATCGGTGCTGTCATAGATACGTAGTTGGCGGTCGGCGCTTGTGCCATGCATCAGCATCGACTCGATAGGTTCGAGATAAGAACGGATGCCCAATTCGTCCACTTCCTCACTGATCAACTCCAATAGCTCGCGCACCAATTGCCGCGTCGGCACTTCGGCCATTTTGCCAAAGTCGATCATCTTGCCATCCAGCCCATAGCGCGAGGCGCGCCAGCGGTTCTCCTCCAACATATCGCGACGGTAGACTCGAAAGGTGATGTTGGACTGGCGCAGTTTCCAGAGCCAAAGCACAATCGCCTGAAAGAGCGCCACAATCGCCATCGCCTCGTCCACGCGCGTGCAGATGTCGCAGATGCGAAATTCGAGCGTCGGATACTTGTGATGCGGGCGCACATCCCACCAGATTTTGGACGCATCGGGGATGCACCCCGTCCGCACCAACGTCCCCACCAGGTTGTCATAGTCGGCTTCGCTGCGGCAAATATCGGGGATGCCGGAACGGGGAAAATCTTCAAAGACCACCGAACGATAGCTTTTAAGCCCCGTACGCCGCCCCAGCCAAAAGGGGCTGCTTGTACTGAGCGCAAGAATGTGGGGCAGCATATAGCGCACCACATTCATCGTGTCAATCGCCAGCGCGCGATCCTCAACGCCAATGTGGACGTGCATACCAAAGATCAACAGCCGTTGCGCCAAAAGCTGCATCTCCTCCAACACCCCCAGATAGCGCGGGAAGGGTGTCACCTGCTGCTCCACCCAACGGCTAAAGGGATGCGTGCCAGAGCACATGATTTCCAGCCCCTTCTCGCGCGCCAAACGGGCAATAAAACTGCGCTGATTGACCAGTTCCTCATGTGCCTCTGCCACCGTGGCACAGACCGGCGTGCCCAATTCCACCATCGACTGGTGCAGCTCCGGCTTGATCTCCCGTTCCACCATGATAACGCGGTCATCCTCGATAAATTGCGTAATGAACGAGCGAAGCTCGCGCGTCTCTGGGTCGATGATCTGGTATTCTTCCTCAATACCGATGGTCAGGGAGGGACGCAAGATCATACCAAATTCTCCGTTTCGGCAATCAGGAAATCGGTCACAGCGGCAAGGTCCTGTTCATGGGCCTGGGCCACCTGCAATTGCTGATCGGCGCTGGAGCCGCGCTCTAACATGGTGTAGGCATGGGCCAACTCATCCTCACTATCGAGACTGGGGGCATAGGGTTCCACCCGCGCCAACAATTCGCGGATCAGATCACGGGCGGGCAATGCCTCCTCAATGCCAAAATCCAACAGCTTGCCCTCCAAACCATAGCGCACAGCGCGCCATTTGTTTTCGGCAATCAGCAGCCGCTCATAATGGCGGAAAGAGAGATTGCGCTGGCGTAAATCCACCATCCACGCTACACAAGCCTGGATCAGTGCCGTCACCGCCAACGTATCTTGCGTGCTGGGCATCATGTCACAGATGCGGATCACCAAAGTCGAGAAGCGCGCATGGGGCATAATGTCATAGCGCACCTGGCGCGCGTCGGGCACACACTTGGTACGCACCAGCATATCAATATAGGTGCGATACTCCTGATAGCTGCTGAAATAGCCGGGAATCCCAGTGCGAGGCAGAGCATCTACCAGCACCGAGCGATAGCTTTTCAGCCCCGTATTGCGTCCCGCCCAAAAGGGCGAACTGGTGCTGAGACAGAGAATGTGGGGCAGCAAATAGCGCATGGCATTCATCACATCCACCGCCAATTCGCGATCCTCCACTCCAATATGCACGCGCAAACCAAAGCCGAGCAAACGGCGGGCGATCATCTGCATGTCATCTAAGATGGCGCGATAGCCTGGTAAGACCTCGCGTCGCTCCCAACGGCTAAAGGGATGCGTGCCCGATGCCATCACCCGGTAGCCGCTTGCATGCGCCACCTGCAAGATCGACTCGCGCATCTGCAACAGCTTGACACGCGCCTCTTTGATGTCGGCACAAACGGGCGTACCCACCTCGATCACCGCTTCGTCAAAGGGCTGCGCCAATTCCACATCGGGTGTACGCTCGCGCACAACCAACTGCTCCTGCGACATAGACTGCGTTACATAGCCCAATAACTCCCGGCTCTGCGGATCAATCAGTTGGTACGCTTCTTCAATGCCAATGTTGAGTGTGGGATAGTACATAGTGTTTCGTGTGTTTAGACTTTCGGGTCAACCCAAAAGGCAGGCAATACCGAACCACCCCCTGCCGTGACATTCAACAGCGTGACAGTGCTGAGACGGGTGAGACAAGCACCCACCGACTCGCCATGAAAGAGAAAGGGGTCGCAATCCACAAGTCGCCGACTGATCTCCAGCGCGCCTTGCTCATCGATGCTGGGGAAATCTTCATAGGCGATGACCGCGCGCGCCTGGATGATACTCGGCTCATCCAGCGCGCCACGCAATGCGCTCTCCCATGTATCCGTGTCACATTCCCACCCAATCAAAACACCCTTGCCCCCATATTCATCGTTTGGCTTGAGCACCAACTCATTCTTGTGATCACTGGCGTAGCTCAAGAGATCGACGGTCGCCCCTGTTGGGTCAAGGGTACGGCGATCCTCAACGATGCGCGTCCACGGGATATGTTGGCGGATCGCCTCCTGCTCTCGTGCGCTAAAGAGATGGGCATTGCGCTCATCCGAGACCAGGGCAAAGCTCGCCTTCTTGTGCAGCAGCTTGCAGTTGAAGGGATTGACCATGCAGACAGCCCCCGCGCTCAATGCCTCTACCAGCGGATGATCAAGCCCATAACGTTGCAGCAACTCCGTCGTCAGCACGCGCTTGTAGATGAAGTCTACCGGACGCCCCACCGCAAACATCTGCCCATCGTGGAAATCCAGCTCATCCGGCGTGCAGATGGTGGCTTCGATGCCATAGCGGGCAAAATAGGCTACAAAGAGACGAAACTCGCTCAGGGTCGGCACATGATCCCAATCGACGATGGCGATCTGCGGCAGTTTGTCATAGCTGCCGCGCCATTCGTAATAGACACGCAGCAGCGCATCCACCGCATGGCGACGGCTCATGATCGGTTCGACATGATAGCGTTCGCCAAAGCGCTGCATCAACGGCGTCTCGAGGAAAAGTTCCGCCAGCACATCGTTATAGGCCATCCCCGCCGGGCTTTCGCCGTTGAACTCGATAAAGTGCAGGGTAAAATCGCCATCATCATGACGCGTAAAAAAACTGTCCAGCCGCGCCGTGGGGACGTTGGTCGTATAGCCGGTGGGCAGGGCGACCAATGCTTCCTCTTGTGGGGTGAGGAACAGTTGGCCGCGCAACGACGCATCAGCCAGGCAGGCGTCACTCAGCTTGCGAAAAACACCCATCATCAAATCCGTACGCGCACACAGATAGCTCCAACTCACCCCCGTGTGAAACATGGGGCGCAGCACCGTACAGAGCGGGCGCGTGCCAAAAAAGAGGTCGCGCGCCGCCATCTCCGGCACAATCATCTCCCAACTTCGCTGGGCCAGATTCTCTTGCGTGCAAAGATCATGGTAATAGGAAATGGCGTCGTGGAGATGGGCCATGCTCCTCCTATATTTATCTATATCGTTCGTGAGGAAAGATGATTGGGAGATTATAGACTTCGAGCATGGAGTTGGACAAACAGGAAAAAGGCACCCGCTGGGGGCTGGGCCAAAGCCCTACACGGATTCGGTATCCGGGTGGCGCACATTGGCAAGATAATGAATAAAGTTCAACTCACCGGGTGAGTGACCACATTCTGTTAAGAAGTGTCCCAACTCTGTTTTATGCTCAACCGCATGGGTGATGATGTGCAGCAGCACTTTCCAACGCTTTGTCCGTCTTGGTGTACTGCCCGATTCACTTCCGAAGTCGATCTCTGTATCCAGTTCTTGCTCGGTCAGTCCTGACACATAGCCCTTGACACGTTGACCTTCTTCTTTCAAAAACAGACGCATCGCTTCAATATCCGGCAATGCCTGCACTTCCCACAGATAGCTTTTTGCGGGCAACCCCATGCACCACTGAATCCAACTCCAGTCTACGTCCAGTATGTGTAACAGGGTCTGATTTGCTGTCACATGATAGAAATGAACAGACTGCGTGGTTAACTGTGATTCAGGCAACCTGCTCATCACTTCGGTCAAATGATTCATCGCCCAATAGTGGTGATCGAACAGGAGTAAATATTGTTCGTTTCTCATTTGTATATTGTGTCTATCTCTACTTTTGCAACCCTGCCAACACACCCAGCAGCAACTGCGTCAAGCGCGGCACAATCATCGCGCCCGCGGCCTGCACTTCTTCATGGGTGGGCTCGCCCTCGGCGTCAAGCTCGTCAATCGCCACGTTGGTAATCGTGCTGATTGCCAGCACTTCCATGCCCGCATGGTGGGCGACCACAGCTTCGGGTACGGTGCTCATGCCCACGGCATCCGCGCCCAACATGCGCAACATGCGAACCTCGGCGGGGCTTTCAAAGGTGGGGCCAGAGAGGAATGTATAGACGCCGCGGTGCAGGGGCAGCGCATGTTCGGCGGCCACAGCCTTTGCCAGATCACGCAGCCGCCGCGTATAGGTGCGGTTCATCGCTGGGAAGCGTGTGCCGAACGCATCCAAATTGGGGCCTATCAAGGGGTTGAAACCGGCCATGCCCGCCAAGTTGATGTGATCTTCGATCAGCATCAGATCGCCCGCGGCAAAGTTCGGGTTGACACCACCTGCAGCGTTGGTCAGGATCAATGTCCGCACCCCCATGCGCTGCATCACGCGCACAGGCAGCGTTGTCGCCTGCAAAGAGTAGCCTTCATAGGCATGAAAGCGCCCCTGCATGACACAGACGGGGACACCCGCCAGATTGCCGATCACCAAGCGACCGGCATGGCCCTCCACAGTGCTGACCGGGAAATAGGGCAGATCGCCATAGGGGAGGATCGTGGCTTGCTCAACGGCCTCAGCGAGCGCGCTCAGGCCGCTTCCCAGGATCAAACCCACAGTGGGACGATGCGCGGTCTGACCCAAGATGGCATCAGCCGCGACATCATACTGTTGCAGGGTAAATTGGGGTTTCATGGATGGTTCTTGAGATTACGCTGCTTTTGTCTCACGCGAGACAGGCCGACCATCAATCACCACTTCAGCGCCGTGATCATCGTTGACCTGACGATAGACCTGCGTTGTGCTGGCGCTGGCATGGCCCAACCGCTCCTGCACCTCACGCAAGTCAGCACCAGCATTGAGCAAGTGGGTGGCAAAGCTGTGGCGCAGCGTGTGCGGTGTCACGGTTGCCTGAATCCCGACCTGCTTGACGTAGTGCTTAATGATCAACCACAAACCCTGGCGGGTTAGCCGTTGACCTCGATGGTTGAGGAAAAGAGCCGGTTCGCTCGGATCCACGATCAATTGCGGGCGTCCAGACTCTAAATAGGCTTCAATCGCCTCGATGCCTTCTGCATAAATGGGGACGGTACGCATACGTTTGCCGCCATCACCACAGATCACCGACTTGGTTTCCAAATCTACGCTGTCCAAGTTCAGGTTGACCAGCTCGGTGACACGCATCCCCGTTGCATAGAGGACTTCCAACAAAGCCTTGTCGCGCAGCGTCTTGGGCGAACGCTCTACCAACGGCGCGGCGAGGAGTCTATCGATCTCCTGGGGCCGGATGGAGCGGGGCAAACTTTTCTTCACTTTGGGCGAATCTAGCCGCTTGGACGGGTCCGCTGTGATCTGCCCCATATCAGACAAATAGTGCAGGAAACTCTTGACCGAGGCCACTTTGCGCGCCACTGTCGAGGAGGCATACTCCTGCTCTTTGAGAAAGATCAGGTAGTTCTGCACGACATGTTCATCCACCTCACGCCAAGTCGTAATCTTGGCCCCGGTGGGCGGCGCATAGTCGGTGACAAATTGGACAAATTGTGTCAGATCGTTCTGATAGGCCGCCGTCGTGTTGGCCGAACAATCCTTCTCTTTAACCATGTAGTCCAAAAACTGGGTGACGTTGCGGTACATTATTTCCCTCCTGCACCTTATATCCTATGCCGCGAGTATAGCACAACTTTGCATAAAATAAAATCGGCTTTGCATAAAACGCGCAGATATCCTGTGTTATAATGCTCCTTATGAGCAAACGTATCAAAAATGCCGAAGCCGCAGCGCCGGTTCTGGACCTGCGCCAGTTTACGATAGACTACTTCGCCTTCTTTAACGCCGCCGTCCAACCATTGGATCGACGCAAGCAAGGCCCGCTGGAGGTCACACTGCCCGCTGACTTGGCCGAGCATTTTGGCAAGCCCACCCTTAAGTTGGGCTTTCACCAGGTCACGCCCGGCAGCGAACTCGAATTGGTGGCGCATGGCAGCCGCCTCTTCGACCGCATGTTGGCGCTGCTGGATCGCCGCGGCGCACTGACCATGCAGGCACTGCCCAACCGCCATCCTTCCAGCCAGGAACTGATGACCGCTGTGCGCCCGCTCAATGCCAGCATTGCCGGTCTTAAGATGCAGGAGCAGACACGTTCACTCTATCTCTTTAACTGGCGCATCACCTATCGCGCCGACGACAAACGTGAAGAACTCTATGCCGTGGTGCTGGATGAGCAAGGGCAGCGCGTCCCCCTGTTGGGCGAGACGCACACGAACGGCGATGGACTGGACATTGAGGCGCTCTGGCAAGATGCCCAGCCTGTACCCCAAGAGCAAGATGAGGAAGGCTATCTCCTGCCGCCCAAACTGCCACCCATGACCCACCTTGTGCGTCTGGCCGAATCGGCGCGCAAATATGCCATCTACCATGCCGACCTGCGCTGTGTCACCCATGAAGCCGAAATCTTGCCTCGACTCTACCAGGTACTCAACCGGATTACAACCTATTACGGGCAGCAGATCGAGGAAGTCTACGAATCGCATGACCCCACCGGCGAAAAACGGCGCGCCCTGGAAGCAGACTTGGATCGCAAGATTGCCGAGGAGATCGAGAACCATCGCCTGCGCGTCCAGGTCAACCTCTACTCCTACGCCGTCATCCAGACCCCTGTGGCAGTGGCGGAGATCAACCTCAGCGACGGCAAACGACAGGCGACTCTCCACGTCGCCCGCAACCGCTACACCGGCAGCATCCAACGCCCAACCTGCCACGCGTGCGACCGAGAGACAACCACGGTTGCTCTGGATCGCAACGGCCATCTCTGCTGCGATGAATGTGTCAGCCAATGTGGCACCTGCCAAGAAATCGTCTGCGCCGACTGTGGTGTGGCCGAATGTCCCTTCTGTGGCAAGGCCAATTGTGAGCAGTGCGGCCAAAGCTGTTGGGCCTGCGGTGAGCGTGCTTGTGCCGAGCATGTGGCGCGCTGTCCTATCTGTGGCGACAGCGTCTGCCTGACCTGCCAAGTAGAATGTGGCGAATGTGGCACACGCCAATGTCGCAGCCACCTCCGCGCCGATGCAGTGGCACACGCCGATGGCTCACACCCGCTCATCTGTTCTGATTGTGCCACTCGTTGCCCAAGTTGCCAACAATACAGTGCCCAGTTTGGCGTTTGTGCTTCCTCCGGCCAACGCTTCTGCACCAACTGCTTGATTACATGCGGCGAATGTGGGCGGCAAGTTGGCCCCGGCTTCTACCAGCGCGACCCCAGCGGCAAAGCCTACTGCCTTGATTGCTTGGATGAATGTCCCCGCTGCGGGCAGCTCACCACAGATACCGTAACCTGTGTGCAGTGTGGCAAGGAAGGCTGCAAACAGTGCATGGGCACATGCGACTTCTGCCATACAACGCTCTGCGCCGACCATCTCACAGGACAAAGCGACTGCAAGCACCAGCTCTGCGCCGAACACCTGGCGACGTGCCACATCGACAATGCGCCCGTTTGCCCGGTCTGTGACGAACCCTGCGCCATCTGTGGTCACTACCATTGCGAAGAACACGCCGCGCTCTGCCGCCGCTGTGGGCAGATCTACTGCCGCTCCTGTGTGCATTGGTCAGGGCTGTGCAACACCTGTGGCAGTCTGGAACAGGACGCAACGCCCGTCAAGGTGACGGGTGAGCCGTGGGCGCGCGACCCGCAAGTGGCCGAACTGGTAGCCCATTATCGCTGGCGGCGCGTCAGCAATGAGCGTTTCTATATCTTTGTAGGAGACAGTAACTTCTTCTCGCGCGCGGTGATCGTGGTGGCGCGTGGCTCAGGGGGTGGGCAGATCGTAACAGCGCGGCGGCTGGGTGCGGATGACCGGCTGCGCGACCTCTTTGGCGACGATTGAGTACCGTCATGCCTCATACCATGCACAACCTCCAACAGATCGCCACCACAGCCCAAACGCACTTGGCTGATTGTACCCTCTGCCCCCATCGCTGCGGCACAGTGCGCGCCACGGCCCAAGGTCGCTGCCGCGTCGGCCCTACAAGCTATATTGCCAGCGAGATGTTGCACATGGGCGAAGAGGAAGCGCTGCGCCCGGCCCATGCCATCTTCTTTAGCGGCTGCACTGCGACCTGCCACTTTTGCACCGCCGCGCGCTTTGCCTTCCACCCCACCTATGGCGTATCGGTAACACCCACGCAACTGGCCGCGCGCATCCTCCAGCGCCAAGAGGAAGGCGCGCGGTCGCTCTGCTTCATTGGCGGCGACCCGACCCCCCACATCCCCTTTATCTTGGCAACATTGGCCGAAGTGGGCAACCGGCGCACCATCCCCACCGTCTTCAACAGCAATTTTTATCTGACCGATACCGCGCTCAACCTGCTCTCAGGCGCCATCGACATCTACCTCCCCGACCTCAAGTTTGGCCCGGCGGCAAGCTGTGGCGAACGCATCGGCGGCATGCCCGACTACTGGAATGTAGTCACAAATTGTATCGAACGGGTTTGGAGCGCAGGAGAGCGCGTCATCGTGCGCCATCTGCTCATGCCAGGGCACACCCACTGCTGCACCGTCCCCGTCCTCCACTGGCTTGCCGAACGCCCCGGCATCGAAGTCAGCCTGCTCACCCAATACCTCGCCCCCGCCAATGTCCGCGGCGCGTTGGCTGCGCCGCTAGACCCATTGGACGTTGAAGCAGCATACACATTGGCGCACAATCTAGGCTTGCGCCTCGTGGCATAAAATCATCATACCCCTTCCCTGCCATGCACGATGCTAATACCCATAAAAAAGGGACAGCCACCATTGGCTGCCCCTCTTGACTCTCTAAGCTTACGTCACTCATGTTAAGCGGTCGCGAGGCCGCCCAGGGCTAAAGCCGCAGGGCTACAGGGCAACGCCCCCTGAAGGGGACTTCGCGCGCTGTTTCTGAAGCCCCGTTCAGGGGGCGTCGTTCATAGCCGGATGGCTTTAGCCTCCGGCAAGTAGGTATCTAACACCAGTTACGTCAAATTTGATGGCGGCTGGCTCGGATTCGACGGCACCTCAATTACCGGCGCGCCATTCGCCCTATCCTTAAACAACTCCTGAATACCGCCAAGCGCCCCTAGAACTCCAGTCGCTTCATAGGGAATAAAGACCTTGTTGGCGCTCCCATTCGAGATCGCCTTGAGCGAATCGAGATACTGAATCGCGATCAGCTTGTCATCCGGGTTGGCGTTGCGGATGGCCGAAAAGACCGTGGTGATCGCATTGGCCTGACCTGCTGCTTCGACCTCACGCTTGTAACGTTCCGCATCTGCCACCAAACGCACCGACTCGGCCTCGCCTTCCGCTTCCAATACACGCGACTGGCGCTGTCCTTCGGCTTCCAAAATTTGGGCACGCTTCTCACGCTCGGCCTTCATCTGGCGGTGCATGGCTTGCGTTACATCCACAGGAGGGTCAATGCGCTTGATCTCCACGCGCACAATGCGCACACCCCACTTATCGGTTGCGTCGTCCAGCACCTCACGCAGTTTGGCGTTGATCATATCGCGGGACGTTAGCGCCTCGTCCAACTCCGTTTCACCGACCACGTTACGCAAGTTCGTCTGCGCCAGCTTGGTCGCTGCGCCATAGAAATCCGCCACATTATAGGTCAACTTCACCGGGTCAGTGGCTTCATAGTAGATAATCGCATCCACCGTCACCACCACATTATCCTTCGTGATCACCTCCTGCGGCTGGACGTCCACCACCTGCTCGCGCATATCGACCTTACGCATGGAGTCCAGAATGGGCATAAGGAAATTCAGCCCTGGCTGGGCGGTATGGTGATAGCGCCCCAAACGTTCGATCACCCCTTTTTCATGAGGATTGACAATCCGCAGCCCTGTCAGCGCAATGATAAACAGAAAGACAGCCAGCATAATTAACGCAACCAAGACGGCAAAATCACCCATCACAACACTCCTTTATCCTACGTTATCTCTAATTGTCTCTAACAAAGTCTATCTTTAGGCAAGTCTGATCCAAGCTTACCTTGTATTCGCCGCATTTCGCATCAAATGTCATAACCGCCATCAAACAGCGACACGCACCTTCAGATGCGTCCCTTCCACCCCCACCACCTGTACCATAACACCCGCCGCAATCGGCATGCCGTCGGCGGCATCGGCAGACCACGGCTCATGGCCCACGCGCACGACACCACTGCCGCGCGCCGGATCAATCGTCTCCAACACAATCCCCTCGCGGCCCAGCACGCGATCAATGCCCACCATGTGCGTATTCGGATTGCTCACACGGTTGGCAAAGGGACGTACCAAGAACAAGGCCAGACCCGATGCCCCGATAAAAACAGCAAATTGGGCCAATGGGCTAAAACCCAAAAAGCCCGCCACTGCCGCCACCGCAGCACCGGCCCCAAAACAGACCAGAAAGAAACCGCTTGTAAAGATCTCGGCGATGGTAAAGAGCAGAGCCAACACAAACCACGCCCAAGAAAGCCAATTTTCCATGAATTTTGTCCCCCTTCTTGGACTTTCTAGCGATGCCATCACAACCCCATCCTGGGAATCGAATGGTTCGCGTTTCCACTTCATTGTAGCCGAATTATGACAAAATGCCTGACGTAGCGCTGACCGCAAACCGCTTTGGCGCACAGGAGAGTAGGCCCCATAAACACCTTCCCGGAAGCTTTAGAGCTTCCGGGAAGGCTGTAGACTTATGTCACGTCACTGGCTCTAGTGATTCGTGCCGCGCTACATGAGCGTAATCTCCACGCGCACACCCGAATCCTGATCCACCACCTCGACCAGTCGCCCCACTTGGCCTGCGTCGATGGCGGCTTGCACTTTCTCAAATTGCGCCTGCGCCGAACTAGGCAGCCAGCGCCAAGCCAGTTGCATTAAACCCACAGGTAAATTCACATTCACCTTTTGCCGGTTCGTGCCCAGGTCGGTCACGCGCACCTGGAGAGTGCGCGCACTGTCAAAGATATTGGCACGCGGCTGCGCCTCTGGTTGATCGCGCTCACCCAACGCCGCCAACAAGCGTGCGCCATCCTCGGCAGAAATCTTGCCCTGCTCTATCATACGCAGGATTGTCATCCGTTCGGCGCTGCTCGCCATGCTATCCTCATCAATCGTCGCAGACTCTTGGGCGGGCGGCGCACCTGCCCCCGCCTCTCTCACCGTTTCAGTTGTTCTCTCTGGGGTCAATGGTAGCATAGATCACCTTATTCTCCTTACTCTCTTTTCGACACTCTATTCTTGCGCCTCTCTGTCCAGTGGGAACGGCGCTTAATCACCCATTGCCGCCAGCAACTTTTCGGCCTGTTCCACCGAAATCTTGCCTTCCTCCACCATCCGCAGCACCATCATACGCTCCTCGCTGGAAGCCGGGGCGCGCTTGGGTTTGGCAGGTTGGGGTGGAATTGGAGGAACCGCGCCAACCGACACAATCGGCGGGACGGACGGGAAAGGGGTCATCACGCGCACGCGGCGGCGCTCATCACGCGCGGCCTGCCGTTCGGCTTGTCGCTCGGCCTGCTGTTCAGCGCGGCGCATGGCTTCGGCAATCTTCTCCTCGGCGCGGCGCATAGCCGCCTGCATTTTCTGCTGGACTTTGGCGGCAATGGCATCGCCGCTATCCAACTGCGAGAGCCGTTCATTTAGCTGGCGCGTCACGGCTTCCACCTGCGCTTCCACCTGTTCGGCAACCTGTTGTACCATCTCCGCCGCGCGCTCGTTTAAGTCATGCAAGTCATAGTAGGCAGAGAACTCCTCTTCGAAGCCCCACTCAGGGGTGCTGTCATCGTCCGCTGTGCCGATCAACTTGATACGATTCCCCGCATCCAGTTCAAGCCGCCCTTCGCCGCTGCCCACGGTAAACTCCATGTAATGTGAGTCCCAGTCGTTTGGCAAGGGCAGATTCTTGACCACAATTTCATTGCCCGCGCGCAATCCCAATGTCGCATCGAGCGTCAGCGGCACGCGGCAGCGTATGTCGCCACCGGCTTTGACGGTAACCTGCGGGGTAGAAAGCTCCTGCAAATACAGGGTAGCAGTTCCCCCAGCCTTTGCATTCAAAGCGCCCGCCAATTCACGCACCCGCAGTTCGCCACCGATCCACTCAATTTCAAGCTCACCAACCGTCTCCGTCGCCGTAACATTGCCCGAAACCTTGTGAATCAGTACGCCGCCTTTTGATTCTTTGAGGGTGGCATTGCCATGCACATTGTCAACGGCCAATGCCAGTGTCTCCTGTGCCATCAGATTGCCACCGACCCGGCCTACTGTGGCTTCCCCCTCGACTTCACGCAGAGTGCAATTCCCACCGCACTTCTCAAGTTGTAGGTTGCCCTTCACCTCAGCCGCATGAAAATTGCCGCCCACAGCGCCCACGACCAGCGGCCCGGCCACATCACGCAATGGACAGTCGCCATCGACCCTGCCCAACTGCGTCGAGCCGATCTCTTGAGCGTGCAGATTGCCGTGAATATGCTGGATCTTCAGTTGGCCGCGCATCCCTGTCACCTGCGCATTACCGTGGACATCGCCCAGCGTCACACTGGCTGCGATGGGAACAAAAATGCGGCAATCATCAAAGTCGCCCAATACAATCTGGTCACCCTCCTGCCGCAGGCGATAGTCGTTGCCATTGCCGCTGCCATTGCCGCTGACCGACACGCGCGACTCATCCCAAGCCCGTAACTGCATGTTCCCGTGGATCTGGCCGATGATCAGATGAGGGGTTTGGCTCGTTTCAAAGCTCTTTTCAATACTCATGTCTATGCTCCTGATTAGCTTCTATGAAAAACCCTATGACTCTCCAGCCTGGAGTTGCGCCATTGCATCATCAAAGGAAATACGCCCTGCATCCAACTCGTCGAGAATGGAGCGGCGGCGCTCCTCGCTCACCGCCGGCGGCTCCTCCTTGCCCGGCTCATAGCCAAGCGCACGAATGATGTCATGCAAACGGCTGCGCAGCGTGGGATAGGAGAGATTCAACTCACCTTCCATGCGTGAGAGCTTGCCTTCGCAGCGCAAGAAGGTTTCAACAAAGTGCAGTTGTTCGGGCGACAGTTGGGGAAACGGCGCAACGACCGCAAAACGCCCCTCGACTGTCGTATCACTGCCCGGAC
This sequence comes from Caldilineaceae bacterium, assembly GCA_020846635.1. Classification (GTDB taxonomy): domain Bacteria; phylum Chloroflexota; class Anaerolineae; order Caldilineales; family Caldilineaceae; genus QEUY01. The sequence continues at coordinate 38,833 of JADLDO010000020.1, read as the reverse complement.
AGTAAAAACGGGTGACGACAATCTCGCCGCCATCAAAGGGACTGTGTGTGGGTAATAGGTTCATCTTCAGGCTCCCTCTCAGGATCGTGTAAGTAATCGTGTACGGATAGTTTTGTGGGGTGATAGCAATCGCCTATCCCCACACTGCATCTGCCTTGAGCCGCCGTCCCATGCTGATCAGCAAGTTACCGGCACGCAAGCGCAGGCGGCGCAAACGGCGGGGACGTGCTGCTGCCAGCCTCTCCACAGCGGCGTAGAGCCGCTGACGCTCAGCCTCTTCCAAAAGCCGCTTATGGTGGTCGAATGCAAGGATGCAGTGTTGAGGCATTTCAGGATGTATCATGGCGATCACTCCTTATTTTTCTTACAGTCACTACTTTTCTTACATGCAGTTGCAATTTCTTAAAAGAGCATAACAGAAAAATCAGGATTGTCAATACTGTGTTTTAATTCTTTCCGAATTTTGTATCTGTTTATACATATTTCCTACAAACTACTTCAAGAATATCAATATACCGCTGAGAAAATAAAAAGGGCGGAGGTCATGACCTCCGCCCTTTTTATTGAGTTTTACAAGCTCATGTTACAAGGTAGCTTCTAGCTCAACGCTAGATCCAGCCCTGATCGCGCAGCATGCTGGTCAAGCCAGGAATCGCAAAGCGCTTGCCCTGGAAGGCCTGATAGCCGTAGTAAAGCAGCGCAATCACCGCCATAAACCAGGCAATTGGCATCAAACAGAGCATCAGTAAAGCCACCAGTTGACCGATTAGCGGGATCACCTGGATGATGCCCGTACCGATGGTCGCCGCAGCCGCCACCGCGATAAAGAGCAGCGACAATGCCAAGCTCTGTACCGCATGGTAGCGCTGGAAGGGTCGCTTCTTGCTGCTCTCGCTGAGCAATACGATCACCGGCATAATCAACGGGATCACAATTTGCGTCACATAGGACAACAGCGCGATCAGCTTATCATCCTGGCTCGCCTCTGCATCCACCGTTGCGTCATGCATAAACTCGCCTCGGCGCAGCGCATCCGCCGCCGCGCTCGCTTGCTCACGCGCATTCTCGGCCATGCGGCCCATCGGCGTTGGCCCACTCTCCGGTTGAGAGGCCGCTTCTCCTTGTGGCTGTGCGCCACCTTCGTTATCAAAATCTTGTGCAGTAGACATCCTTACAGCTCTCCTTTTTCACCTACGATCATCGCCTCTGCCGGAATTTCTCCATTGTCGGCGCTTTATTCGATATGCTTTCATTCATCAGTACGCAGGAGAACGCAAAAGGTTGCAACAAAGGCCCGCTAATCATGACGTAAAGTCGCGGATGGGCGATATGGAAGCAGGATGCTTTGACCCCGCCCCTCTGAAAATGCTACAATCCCTGCCTATGCGTGTGTTGGCAGTCTCGGACAAAGTTGAGCCAGTCTTATATAGCAGTGTCGTCAATGAGCGGATTGGTCCCGTGGACCTCATTCTCAGTTGTGGCGACCTGCCTTTTTACTATCTCGAATATCTGACGAGCGTGGTCAATCGCCCTTGTTACTATGTCTTTGGCAACCACGGTCGCGAAATCGAGTTCCAGGGCGGCAACTGGAATGAGAAACGCGCGCCACTAGGCGCGATCGATTTACACATCAACACCGCGCGCGAAGGCAACTTGATTATGGCCGGTCTAGAGGGCTCCATTCGCTACAACAGCGCGCCGCGCTACCAATATACCGAGCGGGGCATGATGATGAATATCATGCGCTTAGCCCCGAAGCTGATGGCAAATCGCCTTCGCTACGGACGCTATTTAGATGTCTTGGTTGCCCATTCCCCCCCGTGGGGCATCCACGATCAGCCCGACCGCGCCCACCAGGGTTTTAAGAGCTTTCTAACCTTTATGCGCTGGTTCAAGCCTCGCTATCTGCTGCATGGGCATATCCATCTCTACCGGCTGGATGTTGTTACCCAGACTCGCTACTGCGAAACAGAGGTCATTAACGTCTATCCCTTCCAAGTGCTCGATTTGGAGCCGGCGACGTGAGTATGAAAGACAAAATGGCAAACGACAACGCACAATCCGGCTGGCGCGCGGTTGCCATTGCCGCTGCCCAAGAGCAAGCGGCAGAGGAAGGTCGTCACACCTGGCAGCGCTGCATGGGGCAACTTGGCGAAGGGGAGCCTTTGCCCTTTGACTATCGTTTTGAGCATGTCGCCCAAGTGACAGCGCTGGCCCTGCGACTTGGGCGGCTGCTGGAGGCTGATCTAGAGGTAATTGAGGCGGCTGGATGGCTGCACGATGTACGCAAGGAGCAGCCGAGCCACGGCACAGCAGGAGCCGCAGCCGCACGCGCAATTCTGGCTGCTACAGATTTTCCATCTGCCAAGATCGAGGCTGTGGCCGAAGCCATCCGCCGGCACGTTGGCCTTTATCGCGAACCAGGCGCGCCCCCTCTGGAGCCAATCGAAGCCGCCATTCTATGGGATGCCGACAAGCTGACCAAGCTGGGGGCACAGTCTATCCTGATCAGCCTGAGCACGCCCCATGTCTTTGGCAAGGATATGGCCGAACGCTGGCGCTATGTGGCGGAGTTTGCCGATCAGGTATTGGGGCGCACCGTAGAAAGCATGAATACGATACCGGGGCGCAAGATGGCTGAACGCCGGTATCGCAGTACGTTAGCACTGTTAAGCCTGTGGGCACGCGAAATGCGTGAGACAGGGGTTGATCTCCAGGGAGAGCATACTTTTGAAATACCATTTGATTACGATGGGTTGTCCCAAGAATAAAGTCGATAGCGATGGCATCGAAATGCTGCTGCAAGAGGGCAATTACCGCGCCACCGACTCTGCGCGCGATGCCGATATCTTAATTGTCAATACCTGTGGCTTTTTGGAAGCCGCCAAAGAAGAATCCATAGATGTCCTAAACGAATTAGGTCGCCACAAACGCCGCCACCAGGTCTTGATCGCCGCGGGCTGCTTGGCGCAGCGCAACGGGCAAGAGGTAATCGACCGCGTTCCCAAAGTCGATGGGCTGTTGGGCACACGCCGCTGGATGGAAGTGCTGGAACTGGTCAACCAGGTACGTGGGGGCAAGTCCAAGCGCAAGCTGGCGCAGTACCAGATGTTGGGCGATCACGCGCTCTCTGTGCCTGCCCTGCTCGATGACCCCAGCGCCGAATATACATTAGCGGTCCCGCGCCCTCCCATCCTGGGGGGCAGCGCCTATCTCAAGATTTCTGATGGCTGCAATGCGCCCTGTGCCTTCTGCACTATCCCCAGCTTCAAGGGCAAGCTGCGCAGCCGCCCGCTGGAAGCGATTGTGGACGAGGCCAACGCGCTGGTCATGGCAGGAGCCAAAGAGTTGGTCATCGTTGCCCAGGACACCACCGACTATGGGCGTGACCGCGGCGAACCCAACAGCCTGCCGCAGTTGCTCACCGCCCTGAGCCGTCGCACGCCGGACGATCTGCGCTGGCTGCGTCTTATGTATGCCTATCCCGGTCATGTCAGTGACGAATTGATCGAGGTCATGGCGCGCGAGCCGAAGATCGTCCCCTATCTCGACATGCCCTTGCAGCATGGCGACGCGCGCACGCTGCGCCGGATGCGCCGCCCGGCGCGCCTGGAAATGGTCTATGACCACATGAGCAAGTTGCGCGCCGCCATGCCCAACATTGCGCTGCGCACCACCTTTATTGTGGGTTATCCTGGCGAAACCGAAGAAGAATTTCAGGGCTTGCTCGACTTCGTACAGGCGATTGAATTCGACAAAGTGGGAGCGTTCAAGTTTAGCGCCGAACCCGGTACGCCTGCCGCCGAGCTGCCCGATCCGGTGGATGAGGAAGTTCAGGAGGAACGCTATGCCCGCCTGATGGAATTGCAGCAGCCCATCAGCCTGCGTAAGAATCAGGCTCAAGTAGGCCGGCAGTTGGAAATTTTGATCGAAGGCGAAGGGGAGATCGAGGGCAGCGGCGCACCGCTGCTCTTGGGGCGCAGCTATCGCGATGCGCCGGAGGTGGATGGCCTGGTCTTGGTCCCCGGCATTTCGGGCGTTCCGGCCGGTTCCATGCTGGAGGTCTTTATCAACGGGGCGATGGAATATGATCTGGTGGGCGAGCCACTGATCGTGGAAACCTTTAGCAGCAATAAAAGCAATATTGCCCTAAGTTAACTTGACTCAACTTGCTACCCATGAGAGTAGCCCCGCTCTGTCATGCCGCGCCCTCCCAGAGAGATGCCTATGGCATGACAGAATAAAGGTCGCAACAGAAATTTCTAGCCAAACCAGCCGCGGCGGCGTTGCTGCTGGCGTTGGATTTGCACCAACTGTGATACCTGTTGCTGGAGGGCCGCGACCGTCGCTTCGAGCGCACGCAAACGGCCCTCCATGCGCTCCTTGCGTGTCTCCTCGCGCCGTTGATACTCTGCCAGCACCCGCTCCATCTCCAGCATCCTGTCGCGCAGTTTGCGATTCTCGTCCTTCAGATTAAAATTATCCTGCACGACCACGCCCATCACGTCGCGCAGGCTCGATTGCCCGTTGAGTACCGCCTGTTGCGAATTGACGATGGTATTCAGCACATCGCCCACAACCTGGGGCAGGGCAGCCGACGCGTCAGCGTCGGTATAGGGCTGGACATCGGTGGAAAAGTGGGGTGTTTGTTCTACATCCAAGTTAACCGGCGTCAAATGCTCGTCAATCTGATCGTCGTCATAGCCCTGGGCCAAAAGCTTTTGAATGGTGACAATGGCAGCCACATCGGCGTTGGAGAAGTGCGGCTCGGCTCCCGTCGCATCCGGCCCTAGATATTGGCTAAAACGCCGCCGCAAGCGTTGGAGGCTCTCGACAGAAATATCCAAATGCCGCGCGACCGAGGCAAGCGTGAAGTTTTGGGGGGGCATCTCGCCTCGTCGTGGGGTTTCATCACCCGCCATGATCTGCTGTCGCAATCTTGTTATTCGACGATGCGCCAGGTTGTATCAATCACTTCCCCACTCTCTTGAGGGGATGCCCCTGGACGAGAAGCACCCTGGTTCGATCTGTTAAAGGGTGATTGCTCAAACGGTGATTGATTAAACGGTGACGTGCGGCGACCCCCAAAAGCCCGATCAACGCTCTCACGCGGGGCCAATGCCACAAAGAGACGAGCCGCCAGCATCACAATGGCAATATCATCAAAGGGCATGAGGGGCATGAAGTCCAGGGGCGAAAGCACGTAGATCAGCGCCATAAAGGGCAGCGCCAGCTTGAGAAGGCCCGGCACGCTGGGGTCCCAAAGGAGACGCCAGGTTGCAACCAAATCGCGCAGGATTGTCGTCCAATTCCACCCGTTGGGCATCGACTGGCGAGGTGTTCGTTGATTCATAAGGTATTGCTCCTTGTCACCGTATCCACTACGGTTCATAATATAGGTCAGTATAGCGAAATTTAGGGGTGCTGACAACTTATTCCGTGTAGCTCTCCAGCTACTTTAGCCGAAATCAGCAGAACCTAAACCGGCAGATCCGAATATAGAGTCATCATGCCAACAACTTCCCAAATGCTCCTCGAATATTCTGATGTTTTGCTCCAAGTCCTGGCCGAATTGCGTGGGGCCTATATGGACGCAGCCGAGACGCGTGAGCAAGCCATCGAGTTATTAGCCGCCCAAGTCACCGATCCGACATCGGTGCAGATGGCCTTTGAGGAGATTGGCGACTACTCCGCCGAAAGCCACACGGCCATTGAGATGCTGCTCAAAGAAGGCGGCGAAATGGCCGAAGCCCAGTTCACCCGTCAATTCGGCGGCATCCGCCAAATGGGGCCTGCCAAACTCGAACGAGAAATGCCCTGGCTCACGCCGGAGAGTACCGCTGAACTTCTCTACTACTACGGGCTGATTGGCCGCGGCTTCAAAGGCGCGGGCCAAAAAGCGCACAGTATCATCTACATTCCTAGCGATGCCTCTCCCTGGCTGCCCAATCCCCAGGGGCAAACCCCCGAAGGTGCGCTGCCCGTACGTCCTGTGCCACCCCCACCCCAATCTCGCCTGCTCTTGGCCGACGACAGCTTATTGGAGGATGTTGGCACGCTGCTCGGCTTTTTGCGCCACGAACAGCTACGGCTCACCCCCACCGGCCCCCATGCAGAGGACATCGACCACTTTGTACAGCGGTTGCAAGTCCCCTATACCAGTGACGATCCCGACCTGGATGTGCGGCTTGCCCTCCTGCTCCATCTTGCCAACCGGCTTGGCTGGTTGCGCCGCGGTGAGGACGGCAGTGTCCATCTCACCAGCAACCGCGTGCAAGCCTTCCTTGAGAAAACTCGTGCCGAACAGCGTCAAACACTCTGGCAAGCCTGGCGCGAATCGCCCGACTGGAACGATCTCTGCCGCACACCAGGGCTTGAATGTGCTGAGACAGGTACATGGAGAAACGATCCACTCCAGTCTCGCGGTTCCATTCTCCAGCTTTTTGCCAAACTCCAGCCTGGCGCGTGGTATAGCCAATCCGAAGTGATCCAGGCGATCAAAGAGACTGAAGCCGATTTTCAGCGGCCCACAGGCAACTACGAAACCTGGTATATCCGCAATACAAATACGCAGGAGTTTCTCAAAGGTTTCGAGCAGTGGAATGCAGTCGAAGGGGCCTTGCTGCGCTTCCTCATCCGCGGCCCGCTGCATTGGCTGGGCGCGCTGGATTTGGCCGAACCTTCGGCGGGTGACGATTGGCTGCTCTCGTTGAGCCAATGGGGATCGCGCTGGCTGGGTCAAGACACGCCACAGCCCCATGAAGCCACGCACCGCCCCGTTGTCGTCGGCGAAGATTTCACCATCACTGCGCCGGTGGGCACTTCCCTCAGTGACCGCTTCCGCATCGAACGTTTTGCCGCTTGGCAGGCCAGCTATCCTGATTTTGTCTATCAGATCAACCAGCGCAGCCTCAAACGCGCCGCCGAGCAAGGCATCAGCACCGACCGTATCACCGAATTTCTACAACAGCACACACGCGGCATCCCGCCCAAAGTCGCCGCTGCGCTGGCCCGCTTCGGCAGCAGCGAAAAAGTCCGCACCTAGCCCGGAGTTCCGCGCCTAATCAAAAGTACGGACACGATATATCGTGTCCGTACAAACGACCCACCGCTTCTATCCGCAGGGAAAGCCCCATGTCTACACAAGTGCAAATTGCCCCAAACGCGACTGACCCAGCCAACAGCGTCCATGACCTCATCCGCGCCCGCATGGCCGAACATCACATCCCCGGCCTATCGCTCGCTGTACTGCGCAAGGGTAAGCCGGTCATCCTGCAAGGCTATGGTTTCGCCAATCTTGAACACAACGTCGCGGCCACGGCAGATACCCTCTATCAGATCGCCTCGGTCAGCAAGCAATTTACCGCCACCGCGATCATGCTCTTGGTCGAGGAAGGCAAACTCACGCTGGATGATCCCATCACCCGCTATTTCCCCGATGCCCCGGCCATTTGGCAGCCGATCACCATCCGCCACCTGCTCACCCACACCAGCGGCCTCGTGCGCGATGGCTTGGCAGAGTACTGGACGACACCGGCAGCCATGCACCTCGACTATGAGTACGCCGAGATGTACGCCATCATCGCCGGGCGCGAGTTGGATTTTGTCACAGGAGAAAAGAGCAGTTACAGCAACAGCGGCTATTTCCTGCTGGGGCTGATCATCGAACAGATTACCGGCCAAGCACTCAATGACCTGCTGACGGCGCGCATCTTTGCGCCACTGGGCATGAGCGCCACGCGCATCAACGATCTCCAGGCGATCCTGCCCCACCGCGCCGGTGGCTATACCAACGCGGAAGACGGAAGCTGGTGCAAGCCGCCCTATATCGGCCTGCGCCACCATTTCGCCAACGGGGGCCTAGTCTCCAGCGTCGCCGATCTCGCCAAGTGGGATGCCGCGCTCTACACCGATCAACCCCTGCCCCAAGTCCGCCTACAGGAGATGTGGACGCCTATCATTCATACCGATGGCAGCGTAAGCGAGCGCGGCCTCGGCTGGGTCATCGGCGAACACGAGGGACACCACTTGATCCATCATGGCGGGCTGCTCCCCGGCTTCGCCTCCTACATCGCCCGCTTTGTCGATGACCAAGTGACCACGATAGTGCTAACCAACAGTTCGCTCGACTGGTCAGCGAATATCCCCGCTGCGATTGCGAAAGACGTGGCGATGCTCTATTTTGGTTCAGAACATCAAGGAAGATGAGAGCAGCACTTACCCCTCTGCGCTTCCCTCCTTCGGCATTAACTTCCCCTCGCAAACGTGGATACACTGCGCCTGCAAGCAAAATTCCGGGGCGAAATCCTCCCAATCGGTGGTGGTAATCACCGCCTGTTCCACCCCCTCCAACACCTCCAGCAGCATATTGCGCCGCTGTGCATCTAGCTCGCTCATGACATCATCCAGCAGCAGCAGCGGAGCCGTACCTGTGCTGTCGGTCATCACCTGCACCTCGGCCAGCTTGAGCGAGAGCGCCGCGCTGCGCTGTTGGCCGCGGCTGCCATAAACACGCAGATCGCGCTGATTCGCCAAAAAGCGCAGGTCATCGCGATGGGGGCCATAGAGCGTCATGCCCGCAGCCAGTTCGCGGCTGCGGCGCTCCAGCAGTTTGGCGCGCATCACCGTCCCGATCTCCTCGGCACCCATCTCAGCCCCTTCAGACGCACCTGCCCACGGCCAAGTGTGATCCTCTAGCAAATAGCCTTCCTGCCAAAGCTCAAACTCCGCTTCGGGCCACGATCCATAGTTAAAGCTGGGCAAATACTCCACCGTCAACGTCTCGCGGCCATCAGAAAGCGCAGCGTGGCGCATCTGTGCCAGCGGTTGCAGTTGCGCCACAAAATTGTGTCGCCGCGCCATCACCCAACTCCCCGTCTCGATCAACTGCTCGTCCCAAAAGCGCAGTTGGGCATCGACCGCCGCGCTGCCCGCCCGCGCGCCCTGATCGCGCAGCTGTTTGAGCAGGCTGTTACGCTGTACCAGCACCTTTTGATAGGCAGAGAGCGTGCGCGTATAGACCCGGTCGATCTGGCAGAGCGCGATATCCATATACCGCCGCCGTTCACCGGGCGCACCGTCCACCAACTTAATATCTTCGGGCAAAAAGAGCACCGCTCGCAACATGCCAATCAATTCGAGGCTGCGCTTATTGACCCCGTTGATACGCACCTGCTTACTAAAATTCAGCCCATCCCCGCGCGGGGTCAACAGGATCTCCAGTTCCACAGGGCTATGCGGTTTGTGGCTGTCAGGCTCATGCAGATGCCCATCGGGGTCGTAAATGGTAGCAGCCACGCGGCTGTAGGGGATCGGTTCTTCCTGCGCGGCCCAATCCACAACTTCGCGCTCGGTGGACGCCTGGATCGGCTTGCTGGTCGCCAAGAAATAGATCGCTTCGAGCAGACTGGTTTTGCCCTGAGCATTGCGCCCCTGGAGCAGCGTCAAACGCTGGGTAAAATCCAGTTCGAGATGGCGATAGTTGCGAAAGTGAGTCAGGCTCAGATGGGAAAGAAGCATGGATTCAAAATAGAATATCTAGAGGCTCTCTACTATGAACAAATATAAACGAACTCATATACCGCAGGCGCGAGGCCGCCCAGGACTAAAGCGGGAGCCCTCTGGGCGCGGCTACGGAACAACGCCCCCTAAACGGGGCTTACCAGGCTACGAGCCTAAGTTTACAGTGTACTAACGAGATGCGCGCCGCGGCGGTTTCTGCGTCAACTCTGCCACCAACAGATCGATTTCAGTTTCGGCGTCCGCGCCGGTTTTCATGGCATTATCCGCCACCACAAGCCGGTCCAGCACATCTACCAATTCTGCAAAGCTATATTTGGCGGCATGTGGTATTGCATTTTTGACAGGATAGGGTCGCTCGCCTACCAACTTCGCAATGTCGAATTCATTGCCGCTGCCGCGTCCCCCTAATGCCTCCTTGACCTTGAGGATAATCCGGTACTGCCGCGCGATCATCGTCACCAGGTAAATCGGATGGTTGTCACCGCGGCGCAACGCTTGCAGAGATTGCATTGCTTTGGCCGGGTTGCGCTGGCTCAGCGCGTCGGTCAAATTCCAGATCATCGCCTCGCTGGCATCACTCACCATCGCGTTCACATCATCGGCTGTGATCGCGCGCGGCCCTGCATAGAGGGAGAGCTTCTCCAGTTCATTATCAAGCTGGCGCAGATTGCCGCCCACATAGGTCGCCAACAACTGCACAGCGCGCGGTTCAATGGCAATCTTGCGCGCACGCGCCCGCTGCTGAATCCAGCTTGGCAATGCTTTGGCGTCGGGTGTTGCCAATTCCTCCTGCTGCACCACTTTGGCCGCGACCAGCGCTTGCAGCCCGCGCACCTCACGCTCGCCCTCCTGGAGCTTCATGCGGAAGCCCTTCCAAATCGCCCGCCGCTTATCCAGCCCGTTCTCCACCAACAGCAGGTCGCAGCTCTCGTTGACTTCGCCTAAGCCGTCCAAGAACTGGGCCGCCTCCTGGTGCGCCGCGCTCTCATTGCTCTTGCTGGCTCCCATGCGCTTTTCCAGATGGCCCAGATAGCCGCGCAGTAAGATCAAACGACGCAAAGCCAAAAAGGGCATCATCGCGGCTTGCCCCAAAATTTCACCGGCTTGGGCCTGGCCCCCCTCCCATTCTGTGATATTGAGATCGGCCAATTCCGCATCCCCCACAGCCGTTTTGAGTTCGCGGATGCGCTGGGTCGCTAGATATTCATCGCAATCAAGAAACAGATAGACCATTACGGGATATGTTTGGCTAGGTGTCAGGCTATCAACAACCCTCCCGGAGGCTGCCGACGGGAGCCCGTTGGGCGCGGGAGGGTAAAATTGCTACCGATTTATCACTCAAAGGTCACACGATGAACCGGAAGCTTGCCCGCGGCGAGTGGGCGGATCTCCATCACCCGCCGGTCGGCAACCTGGGCCAGCGTGGTATACTGCTGCAAACGCAGCCCCAACGGTTTACTCAGCACCAACGCACCCAACACCCACATTAAAATCGAGCTGAAGCGTGCCAGCACGCCCCGCTGCCCTATTCCACCCAGCAGTGCCGCCACGGTGGTCAACAGCGCAGTCGAGGCGAGAACCGTCCCACAGTTGAAGTGGATCGCCAATTGCGCCTCGCCCGCGCGCAAACGCAGCAACGCATCCTCCACCGCAAGCCGCAGCGCGTGGCTATCCACCTCTCCATAGATCACAAAGCCCACCGGGTCGCTGTACCCGGCAAAGGTGCGCTGGGGATAGCGCTCTGCCAGCAGATGCAGCGTCGCATGTTCGATGGCATGGTGCTGGCGTATACGACGCACGCCGTCCCGTAAGAGTGCTATCAGATCGTCCAAAAAAGTCTCCCGCCTTACCGCCCCAACAACTGCTTGGCGCGCGCCACAGCATTGGCGGGCGTCAAGCCAAACTCCTCATAAATCCGTTGGTAGGGCGCGCTTGCCCCAAAGTGGTTGATGCCCAGGATCGCGCCCAAATGCGGGTCGTTGCCCACCCAACGCTCCCAGCCAAAGGGAGATGCAGCCTCAATCGCCAGTTTCTTCACACCCACCGGCAAGACTTCGCTGATATAGTCAGCGCCTTGCTTAGTAAAGAGTTCCCACGATGCCAGGCTCACCACGCGCACCCCCACGCCCTCATCCGCCAGCGTCTTGGCTGCGGCGTAGGCAATCTCCACCTCGCTGCCACTGGCGATCAGCACGATCTCCAGCCCATTGGGTGCATGCTCATACAGCACATATCCCCCGCGCAACACGCCTTCCGCCGCGCCCAGCCCTTCCCCCTCCCGGTCAGGCACAGACAGATTTTGCCGGGTGAGCGCGATCACCGTGGGGCCGCCCGTATTCTCCAGCGCGGCACGCCACGCCATGCTCGTCTCGTTGGCATCGGCTGGGCGTATCACCGTCATGTTCGGTATGGCACGCAGCGCGGCCAAATGTTCAATTGGCTGGTGGGTGGGGCCATCTTCACCCAGGCCAATTGAATCATGGGTCATGATGTAGAGGACGCGAATCCCCATCAAGGCGGCAAGACGCATACTTGGGCGCATGTAATCGGTGAAAACCAAGAAGGTCGCGCCATGCGGAATCACCCCGCCATGCAGCGCCATGCCGTTGAGAATCCCCCCCATGCCATGTTCGCGCACGCCAAAGTGGATGTTGTTGCCGTGGAAATTGCCCGCTTGAATAAAGGGTGAACCCTCGATAGTCGTCTTGTTCGAACCGGCTAAGTCGGCGCTGCCACCCACCAGGTTGGGGATGACCTTTGCCAGTTCGTTGATGACCTTGCCACCGGCGTTGCGGGTTGCCACCGGCTTGCCCGCGGGGAAGGTCGGCAGCATCTCTTGCCACCCCTCCGGCAGATCGCCTGACATAATGCGCCTCAGTTCGGCGGCTTCGTCGGGAAACTCCTGGCTGTAGGCTTCGAGCAGATCGCTGTATTCAGCCTCCCACGCCTGGCCCCGCCCCACAGCCTGACCATAAAACTGGCGCACCTCGTCCGGCACAAGAAAACGAGGCTCCACAGGCCAGCCCAACGCCACCTTCGTTGCGTTCAACTCATCATCACCGAGCGCTTCACCATGTGCCGCCGAAGTCCCTGCCTTCTTGGGACTACCATAGCCGATAATGGTGCGGCAACCGATGATGCTGGGGCGAGCATCGGCCTGCGCGGCCTCAATGGCGGCTGCCACCGCGTCCGGGTCCATGCCATCGATCTTCTGCACATGCCAACCGTATGCCTCAAAGCGCTTGGCCCAATCTTCCGTATAGGCGACCTCGGCCTTGCCATCAATCGTGACATTGTTGTCGTCATAAAGATAGATCAGTCGTCCCAGCTTTAGATGTCCGGCGAGACTTGCCGCCTCGCTGGCGATCCCTTCCATCAAGTCACCATCAGAGACAATGGCGTAAACATAGTGCGAGATCAGCGCGAAATTGGGACGGTTATAGCGCGCCGCCAGCCATGCAGCCGCCAAGGCCATGCCCACGCCGTTGGCAAAGCCCTGGCCCAACGGGCCGGTGGTCGTCTCCACACCAGGTGTATGACCGTATTCTGGATGGCCCGGTGTCTTGCTGTCCCACTGGCGAAAATGGCGCAGTTCATCGAGGGACAAGTCATAGCCGGTCAGATGGAGAAGCGAATAGAGCAGCATCGAGCCATGTCCCGCGCTCAACACAAAGCGATCCCGGTTGAGCCAAGCAGGATTGCTGGGACTGTAGCGCATATAGCGCGTCCACAGGGTGAAAGCCGCCGCAGCCATGCCCATCGGCAGCCCCGGATGGCCCGATTTGGCCTGCTGCACAGCGTCTGCCGCCAACATACGAATGGTATTGATCGCCTGGTTGCGAAAAGTGGGTGAAAGCGTGCTGTCTTCCAGCGCCGGAATGGTCGTTGTCATGCAAAATCCTCTTTCCTACATGGTGCGCCCCATACGAGAAAGGCACAGCGTTCCGAATAACAGAGATTCCTAATCTATAGTCCCGCCAAAGGGCCTGACCCAATAGACAGTTGGCACGCATAAACATGTCCAACGAAAATGCTCGAAGCTTGTTATATTGTCCCTTGATGACCTAGCCTTGTCAACTCAAAGGGCCATCGTGGGCTATCTCCGGCGGGGGGTATAGCAGGAGAGCCCATCTGCCCACGCCAAAGCGCCCTACTACCCAATTTGGGACTCACCGCAATTAGAGGTACGATGGATGATTGGTTGAAAGCGTACATCGGGTCAGTACGCCAAAGTGGTAAGTATAGCCTCGTTGTTGACCTGCGGTTGCTCTGTGGACTAGATACCATCGGTTCTGCCCATTCGCATATCACCTTCCGCGTATCATCTACAGAGCAAAGTTCGAAGTGAAAGTTACTAAATTATGTCTTGGTTAGATCTTGCACGCCGTATCCCTGCTCTCTGGCAAGATAAACGAACACGTACACAGCTCATAAGCGGCGTTGGTGCTGTCGCCGGCATTGGCGCAATGGTCGCAAGTTATGCCTTTCTGCGCGAGCCACTGCATGTGCGCCTGGATCGGTTGACGATCCATCTCCCCAACGCTGCGGGCAACCTCCCGCCGAATGGCCTGCGCCTGCTCCATCTCTCCGACACCCATTTCCGCGGTGCCAACTGGCGCGAGCAAGCCAAAATCGAGTGTATTCGCAAGGCTTGTGCCAATCTGGAATATGATCTGCTGATCCACACAGGCGACTTTCTTCACCATGACAGCGGCTTGCCCAATGTATTGACACTGCTGGATGCATTGCCCGCGCCCCGTCTGGGAAGTTACGGGGTCTTTGGCAACCATGATTACAGTCTCTACAGTCACAGTGAGATGCTGCCGCGCGCCTGGGCGAGGTTTCAAGCAATGCACCAAGAAACCGTCTGCTCAGAAGAAGCGCTGAGTGGCAGTATGAATGTTCATGACAGCACACACACGCAGAGCAGTGTAAATGGCTCCGGCGCGACTCGCGCGACAACGCCCGCGCTCACCAGCACGCGCAGCAGGCAGAATGGCAGCAATGGCCGCGTCACAGCTTTAACCCGCGCGCGCACGCTCTATGAATTCGGCTACTACTGTGCCAACGTACCGCTGGACCTCAAGCGTACAGGGCGCAACGATGTCAATGCCCTGGAAGCTGCGCTGGCAACGCACCAGGTTCAAATCCTCCACAACCGCTCGATTCGCCTAACGCATCCCGAAGTGGGCCTGGATATCTATCTGGCGGGTGTAGATGATGTGGTGGAAGGCACACCCGAACTGCACCACGCGCTGGGTGAGATTCCCCACGACGCGCCCACCATTCTCCTCAGCCACAACCCGGATATCCTGCTGGAGCCGGGCATCGAACAGGCAGACCTGATCTTGTCAGGTCACACCCACGGTGGGCAGATCGTCCTGCCACTGCTCGGTGCAGCTCACACACAGTCCAGCCACCTACCGCGCAAGGAGGTTTCAGGCTATCTGCGCCGGGGCAAGACACAAGTTTATATCACGCGCGGGGTCGGTGAGGGTATCCCGCTCCGTTTGGGAGCCGCGCCACAGATCACGCTGATTACCGTTCTACCTGCCGCCAAAAGCTAAGAACTGCGTTCCACCCGGACGAATTTTGTCCATCTCTTGACCAGGGGCTTTTGACGGCTCTCACAAGCCATTTGTATACTGGGGTACTGTAAGATCGATAACTATCCTGTAGCCTGTTAGAGTATTAGGGAGTATCTCTCTTACAAACACATTTTTTACCCACAAAAAAGCTACTACCAGGACAGCATTAGGAGGAACCAATGCCTTTTACACTACCTGACCTGCCATATCCAAAGGACGCGCTGGAACCACACATCGACGCGCGCACGATGGAGATCCACCACGACAAGCACCATGCCGCCTACACAACCAATCTAAACAACGCCATTGCCGGAACCGACCTTGACGGCAAGGACATTGTTGAGATCTTGAAGAACATCAACTCCGTTCCTGCTAACATCAAGACTGCTGTGCAAAACAATGGCGGTGGCTATGCCAACCACAATCTCTTCTGGGAGGTTCTCGGCCCCAAGGGGGGTGGCAATCCCAGCGGCGAACTTTCCGGCGCCATTGACAAGGCATTCGGTAGCTTTGATGCCTTCAAGGAAAAGCTCTCTGCCGCGGCTGCCACCCGTTTTGGCAGCGGCTGGGGTTGGCTCGTCGTCAAGAAGGATGGCAGCCTGGATGTCTACAGCACTGCCAACCAGGACAGCCCCTACATGCAGGGTGACACCCCCATCTTTGGCATTGATGTGTGGGAACATGCCTATTACCTGAACTATCAGAATCGCCGCCCAGACTATCTCAAGGCTATCTGGAACGTCGTCAACTGGGATCAGGTTGCCAAGAACTACGCCGCGGCCAAAAAGGTAACAGCGTAATTCTCTTTATGTGAATAAAAAACGCCCGCGGCACATGCCGCGGGCGTTTTTTATCATCTATTCATCTATTCAACCACGTACCCGCCATTCATCACCGCGCCCTGAAAGACCGCTTCCTCCAGCCCCAACCCAAAACCGGGCGCGGAAGGCACGCATACCTTTCCTTCATAAACGGCATAGCCGGAAGCATCCAGCCCAGGGGTGGTCGCCTCGTCCCATTCCACGTAGGTAAAACCGCCAATCGCCCCGGCGAGATGGGGTGCGGCATAGTTGCCGTAATGGCCTCCATAGTGGTGAGGAGCCGAGCGCACGCCCCAGCGGTCGAGCTTTTGGCCCAGCGCCAACCACGGCGTAAAGCTGTAGCTGAAGATGTCATATTGCACGACATTGATCAGACCCGCTTCTGCCCACTCCAAGAGCGCCGGCGAAGCCTGCCCCTCCCCATCGGCAATCAGAACCGGCAGCCTTTCCCGGTTCAGCCATGTCTTTAGATCATCGTAGAGCACGCGGTCTTCGTGGAAGGCTTCCTCCATCCAATAGATGCCACAGTCCGCAGTCTCCGCCAGCACCCGCTTGGTCAGGTTCAGATTGTAACCATTGTTCGCGTCCAGCAGCAGCGGTATCTCATCACCCACTGCCGCGCGTACAGCGCGAATCACAGCAATATCGCGCTGCGTGCCCGCCTCCAGCGGCATATGGCGCGCACCCCGACCGATTTTCAGCTTAAAGGCGCGGTGACCGCGCGCCCACCCCTCGCGTGCTTCTTCCACAATCAGCGCAGCCGCGGCAGCGTCATCCGCCAAATGCAGATCGTCAATATAGAGGGACGTATCATAACAAGGCACTTCAAAAGGGGTTGTAACGCTCTTGCCGCTCATTTGGGCAGCCAGGGCATAGACGGGCAAATTGGCGCGCTTAGCCATCAAATCCCACAGCGGAAAATCAAAGCCCATCGTCCCTGCCGCCGTACCCCAGCGCGGGTCAAAGAGCGCCTCCAACGGTTGCCCTATGAGAGCCTGGGCAGCCTCAACCGGGGCGCGGCAAGAACCAAAGCCGGTTGTATCATCGTCCAACGTAATGCGCGCCAGCGGCACACGCACGCCAATGCCATGTTCGCCCAGCCGCGCATTGCTCCCCGCCTTGCGCGGACGTGTACCGCTGAGCGATCCCCACTCAATCTTACGCACTTTGGGCATTGTCACAGGCTCTTTCTCTTGCCAATACCCAGATCGCGCATGAGCGCCTGGCTGGTCCTGCGCCATTTTGCCATCTGCGTATTGGTGCGAATGACGGGATCCACGACATTATTGCTTACAAAAGTCGCTGTCCCGCGCACAGTGTGAACCGTCGCCTGCGTATCCTCGATGATCGGCTTGAGTTCTGTCTGAACAATCTTGACCAGCCGCCAGATCTGCCAGATCAAGACGGCAATCAGCACGCCGATCACAATGCTTTGAATGGCAATGATAATGATGGCAATGTCGCGGATTGTTGCGGATAACACGGATCAATCGTCTCCAGTTTATCTGTCCAATAATGCCACTATTTAACCCTCCCGCAAGCGGCCCAGAGGGCTCCCCAGCTTCCGGGAGGATGATCCCATTGCTACGGATTGGTGCGGCGCGCCACGGTCAACTCGCGTACGCCAATCAATGCCAGCCAGGCAAAGATCGATGCTTCGACCACATGCACCTGCCCCATGCGCGGAAAGGGGATTTGCAGGAGCAGACCGAGCAACTGCCCTACCGCAAAGCCAACCGCCGATGCCGCCAAATAGAGCAGCAGATCACGCAGCGAGCGACCTTTCCAGAGGTGCAAAAGCGTGGCATAGGCCACACTCAGTAAAATACCCAGCAGCAGCGCAGGAGGCACAAACGCAAGCATTAGGCGATGATGCCGCCCCCCAGGCAGAGATCGCCGTCATAGAAGATCGCCCCTTGCCCTGGCGTAACCCCGCGCAGTGCTTCGGCAAAGCGCACTTCCACCGTACGATCATCCAGGGGGTGAAGCGTACATTCTGCGGGTTGCGCTCGATAGCGAATCTTGCATTGGGCAGGCGTATTGGCCGCAACGGGGGTATCCAACGTCCAATTGACCCCATGCGCCACAAGCCGGTCGCGCCCCAGTTCGGCTGCCGTACCCACAATTAACGCATTGCGCGCAGAGTCAAGTTCCACTACAAAGAGTGGCTCTGGTGTGCCGCTGATGCCCAACCCCTTGCGCTGCCCAATTGTGTAACCCGGCAACCCCTGATGCTCACCCCAAACATTGCCTTGCCGGTCGAGGATTGGCCCAGGACGCATAGCATCGGTCGCCCAATCCTGCAAGAAGCGGCGATAATCGTCGTCGGCGATAAAGCACAAATCCATCGAATCATGCTTGGAGGCTGTGGGCAAGCCGCGCGCCGCCGCCATCTTGCGTACCTCCGACTTGGGATAGTCGCCGATGGGAAACAGCACATCGCGCAATTCTGCCTGGCCCATCACGCTGAGTACATAGCTCTGATCCTTGTTCTCATCCTCCGCCCGAAGCAGATGTACCGTACCATCCTCTTGGCGGCGCAGGCGCGCATAATGGCCCGTCGCCAAATAGTCTGCCCCCAGCTTGCGCGCATAGTTGAGCAGGTAGTCAAAGCGGATGTGCCGGTTACAGGCGAGACAAGGATTCGGTGTTTGGCCCGCGCTGTAGCCATTGATGAAAAAATCCACCACATTGGCCTTAAAGGGCTGTTCCACGTTGATCAAATAGAAGGGGATGCCCAGCCGATCCGCCACCCCGCGCGCATCATGCACGCTCTCCAGGCTGCAACACTTATTGGTGGAGCCTTCGCCCGGCCCCACCTCGGCCCACAGCCGCATCATCACGCCAATGCAGTTATAGCCCTGCTCTACCAAGAGCGCAGCGGCCAAAGAACTATCTACGCCGCCGCTCATGGCGACAACGACCGTGGTCTCGTGTGGGGGCTTAATGGGCTTGGGTGGCAAATTTAGGTTCATCATAGGCCCATTGTACCCGAAACTAGCCCTTCGTGGCTACATTCCAGTGCTATGTAAAGCTAAATGACCACCCTGGATATACCACCCTCCCGGAGGCTTCTGAGCCTCCGGGAGGGTTTTCTCCTTAACCAGTCTCGTCACCCTGCGCAATCTGCTCCCACGGAATGGGACTCACATCGTCGTGACGCACAGTGCGCGTGGAAACGCGGTCAATGCGCATGATCAGACGGCAGGCCGGGTCGGGACAGGTGACGCGTGTATCAGTCTCCATCCAATCCGCCGGATGGCTGCGCCGTTGCTTGGCAGGCAGCAGCGGGATCGCAGCCTGCAACGCATAGACGCAGAAATCGGCTCTATCCGGCAGGCTGACCTTGCCGCCACGCAGATAGACCTTGTCGCCCACCTGCATGGCACAAGTGCAATGGCCCTCAATCGCCTCCACCACCACTTCCAGATCATACAACTCAAATTGATCGCTGCTCATGCCCCTCTTCTCGCCACCAGGCTCCCACCTACGCCAACTAGATCTCATTGACGGCGCGCTCGATCAAACGACGTGCCAGCGTTTGGGTGCCTGTGTGTTCATAGTAATTGGTTGTCATGTCCATAAACGCGGCAAGATAGTCGAGCTTACGGTCAGTGACATCGACAAACGTGGATAGACTATCGACGATCTTCTCGCGAGTCACGCCGCTCTTCGATACAAGGT
Source organism: Caldilineaceae bacterium (assembly GCA_020846635.1). GTDB lineage: Bacteria > Chloroflexota > Anaerolineae > Caldilineales > Caldilineaceae > QEUY01. Next base: position 19,218 of record JADLDO010000020.1, on the reverse strand, counting down.
CACGCATCCATCCACTCGTAGAATCAAAATTCCTCTGGATCACGTTGAACTTCTCGCGTGATGTCGCGCCAGGAATATAGTCACGAATCCCTTGATAGAGGCGATTGCCTTCCAACTCTTTTGGATCCGTCCCATCCAGAATCGAGGCAATCTTGCCGATGAAATCCGGCCCCAGCGGCACGATGCCATCGAGCGCGACCAAAGCCACCATCCGCATCAGCGACTCTTTGCCATATTCGCCAAGCGCCTTGACAAAGTCGCTGATGCTATCGCCGGGGATGCCGTTGATCAGACAGAAAGCCGCCAGTTCCGTTGCCAATTTCAAACTCAGGTCAAGCCCTTGCAGCGTATCGGCCTTCGGCGTGATGCGGTTGAGAAAGCCGAGCCAGCGGATCTGTTCGCCGACTGTGTTCGCAATCGCCAGCTTGGCAAGCGTCGTGTCGATATTATCGACGGTACGATAGAGCCACATGGCACGCTGGTAGCCCTGCTTCTTGTCCTCATAGAGCGCGATGGCACGTTCGCCGATCTTCTGGATCATGGCATCGCTCTTTTCACCGGTGACTGCGCGGATCGTATATTCAAACCCAACCAAATTTTCCCATTCATTCGGGGCAATGAAGTCAAGGGCACGCATGACACGAGTGGTCATGTTATTGGTTGGCAGGTCATCGACTAATTCGTAAATGCTGTCTCGCGCCATAGCTTGTTCCTCCCATAGCCTTTCCACAACTGCGCTAGTCGAGCGAATCGCCTGAATATCCTGCGCCTACTTCAGTGCAGCCAATCCATCCAAATCAAATGCTGCCAGCCACTCCTTGCGATCATCTTCGGTAAACTCATCGCTCCTCGACCGCACTTGAACCTGGAATCGATCCGCAACCAAGATGGCGTTGGTGTTGCTGCCCACAGCAACGAGCGGATACCCTTCCAATTCCTCACGGCTCTCCGCATATTTGTCGGCGGCTGCCGGATTGCTTACGGTGTCGAAAATGGCAAGGGTGGCGACGTCGTCACCATCCTCCTTCAAATTTGCCTCAGCAAAGCCGATCTTTTCTTGTGTGTAGACGACCTCAAATGCGCCGCGAGACTCTGGAAAGAACTTATTGAACTCGCCCCCCGCCACTGCCTCTTGCGCAGTGGCGCGCTGTCCCTCACTGGCCTCCTGGATCGTGGCCCAGCGGGACGCCGCCTCTGGAGTACACGCCGAGAGCATGAGGGTGCCAACGATCACAAGGAGAGCGAGCATGCTCGCTCTATTACTCGTTCTATTATGATAGTGCGAAACCAGTTTTATGCCCATGTCATGTTCCTTTTTGCGCGCATGCGCTGAACCATGCCCGGAGATCATGCGACTGGAAGTTTCCCGCAAAAGCCAATGTCTCGCCTAGCGGGATCGTCTTGCCGGTTTACGGCTTACGGGTTGAGCAGTGCGTTCGCTGGGTGGCGGCGCGGGCACTGCTTCCTCCGGCAGATAGTCGCCAGGACTGGTTGCGCGGAAAGCCAGGGCCGCAACGGCTCCACCGGCAAAGTCAGCGACCAGATAGATCCAGAAACTTGCCCAGCTTGAGAGGCCCATGACACTGATGCCCGCGGCAACTGCCGGGTTGAAGGCACCACCCGAAATACCGCCGACAGCATAGGCGCCGACAAGCACAGTAAAGCCGATGGCGAGCCCAAAGTAGGAGTTGCCGGTGGTCGCCCGCGCCGTGGCGACGTTGAGCACGACATAGCACAACGCAAAGGTAAACAAGAATTCGGCCAACAAGGAAGCGGTGACGTTGTGCTGGATAGCCGTCACTTCAGCACCAGCTTTGAGGAAGCCGACCAAGAGGGCAGCAACTACACCGGCGATCAGTTGGACGATTATATAGATGACGGCGTCTTGCACATCTGTCTTACCCCGCATCAGCACCGCCAACGTCACGGCTGGGTTGAAATGCCCGCCTGAAATGTGGCCCCCCGCATAGATCATCACCATCAGCACAGAGCCAATCGCCAGCGGCGCCATCGCCCCTGCACCCGGCTCGATCACCGTCATCCCCACCGTAAAGACCAGGAAAAATGTACCGATAAATTCGACCAGATACTTGTTCATGACCTCCGGAACCCTTTCTTGTGTTTGTAGATGATTATTCCCAGATTGATCTGCTGGAATCAGCGATTCGATACACCAAGTGACGGCTCGTGAATGTCTTGATACATCCATTTATAAGCTATTGATAGCCTTTTGAGCCTGAAATCGCGGGGCAACCTCGCGAGCAAAGAGTTCCAGCCCGGCAGAGTTGGGTGCATCCATAAACCAAAAGAGAAAATGGGTGATACCCAGGTCAATATAGCTTTGCAGTTGTGCTGCCACCTCAACGGGCGTGCCCACAATCCACGTTTTCTTGACACTCTGCGGCAGCGTATCGCTTGCGCCCGATAGAAAACTATCGAGTCCGTCGGGCAATTTACCCCCCGCCGGGTCTAGGCTGATGATCTGCTGCAAGGTTGCCCGCAATGCCGCAACATCGGGGGCAATCAGGATTTGTGTCTCCAGGCTGCGTTCCAACTCGTCAATCGAACGCCCCTCGGCTTCACATGCCTCCGCCAGCAGTTCCAGCCGCCGCGTGACCTCCGCAAGACCAACCGGCACAGTGTTCCAGCCGTTGCCATAGCGCGCACAGGCAGCCAGCACAGAGGGATGTGCCTCGCCAAACCAGACGGGCGGATGGGGCTGCTGCACAGGCAGCGGCATATTGACTGCATCCGTCACCTGGAAGTACTTGCCCTGGTGGGTGAGCGGCTTGTCTGCGCCCCAAAGCGCCAGCGTCAGTTCCAAGCCGTCCACGACTTCCGCCATGCGCTCTTCCATCGTCTCTGGATAATGCAGACCATACGCCGCATGTTCGCGCTGCCCATAGCCGGCATCCACAAAGTAAATAAAGCGCCCCTGGCTGATATGATCGAGCGTGCTTGTCATCTTGGCGACCAGCGCGGGATTGCGGAAAAAATGCCCCTGGTGGATCATCCCTAGCCGCGCCCGCTGGGTCGATCCTGCCAGCGCGGCCAGCGTCGTCCAACCCTCCATGATCGCCTCGTCTCGCCCCAACATCAAATGATCCGCAACCCAAAGCGAATCATAGCCTAATGCGTCGGCGGCTTGGCCCATCTTGAGCGTGGTCAATGGGTCTAGTTGTGGATAATTGGGCGTACGAAAGAAGCGCGCGCCGGGAGCAGCAAAGATGGGCAGGCAGAAGCCAAATTGAATTCGAGAGATGGGACGGCTCATAAGTTCCAATCGCCTACTAGGTGTTGTACTGGTTCATCACGCAGTACATGAAGGATGTTATACCAAATTTCCAACGAATCATAAATATGCGTCCAATGCCCCTGCCAGGCCGTATGCGGCGTAAGCGTGACATTGTAGCTCGGGTCCATATGCAGATCATGGAGAAGATCATCCGCGGGCAGCGGCTCATCATAAAAGACATCCAGCCCTGCGCCGCCAATGCGATGCGAGCGAAGCGCCTCTACCAATGCGCGATGATCCACCAATTTACCGCGCGCCGTGTTGATAAAAAGAGCATCGCGCTTCATCAGCCCAAACTCATGGGCCCCGATGATATTTTCTGTCTGCTCGTTCAGCGCCAACTGCACGCTGACCACGTCCGACAGGCTAAAGAGTTCTTCCCACGTCACAGAACGCACCTTGTACTGCGCTTCCAGTTCGGGAAAGCTCTCGATGTCCCAATAGACACAGTCCATGCCAAACGCTTCGGCCATGCGCGCCAAAGGCCGCGCAATCTCGCCAAAGCCCACTAGCCCCAGCGTCAAGCCACGCACCAACCGCACCCCTGGAACCATGCCCCAACCGTGGGCAAAATAGGCGCGCTCATCCATATAGCGCCGCTGGTCGGGCAGCCGCTTAAGCAAACTTAGCATCAGCGCCCAACCATGTTCTGCCACAGCTAAATAGTTGACCAGGGGCGTGGCAGCCACCGGCACGCTCATTTCACGCGCGGTCTGGATGGGGATTCCACGATGATCCCAACCCAAATGCTGAATCAGACGCAGCTTCTCGCCCTGTCGCAGCACCTCTGGGGGCACGTTGTTCTTATGCACGACCAGGAAATCAGCATCCGCAATCTCGGTCGCCAATTCTTCCACGGTTTCAACATGGCGCAGATGAACGCTGTACTCCTTGAAGAGGTCAGCAAAGCTCGGAGCGTGGGTACGCGCATCGGCATCTTCCATCAGCAAATAACTCTGGGCGCGCAGCGACCATTCATCCCATGTCCGTACGCCCCACATGACATTGCCGACCTTATCCCACACCACGATCTTAATGCGCTGATCTTGCCCACCGGGATTCATTTCGGGGCGAACTGTCATCGACAAACTCACTTTCCAGAAGGTTGCGTGACTGGCACTTCGGTAATCAGAACAGTTCTGGTTGCTATTCGGTTAAGCAGCTATCAGAATACTATGGTAGCACACGGCAGACAGGACGACAATGGCAGGGCATATAGCAAGGACGAGAGGGAATTTAAGGTTCGAGCCGGTTGATCGTACTTCCTCGGATATGGTCAAAATCGTCGTCATAGGTATAGATACCTAGCGCGTTCGCGTACTCTGTCATTCCTCCTGCGTCGGAATGACAGAGTGACCGCTCTCCTGGCAGTGAAAAGATGCAGCGAAAAGATAAGGTAGCAACTTGGGTTATCTATTATCAAAATGCACACAAGGTAATGATAGCATAGTATTCCTTACATTTCAGGCGAGTAAGAAAAATGTGCTGCCCTGCATAGCGGACTCTTGTGAAAGCACGCCATCGTGGCTATAATGGCACAGCATAAGCCTATATGCGACAATAAGCATTCAACACGCAACGTGGCGCGGATTATACAAAGTCTCCTGATACTTCTTGGTAATTCATCTGATGGTAGTTCATGTGCGGCCTCCGGTAGTGGTGCCCCGCCATCCTCGACGGTGCGCCGGAAGATCAGACTGACCACAGCCACAACCCAATAGCCCTCAAAATCGGGGCCAGAAAGATTACACTGGTGCGCCAACCAGAAGTTAGCATTGCCTTTCAAACGGATAAGCCACTTAAGGCATATGGCCCGCTAGCAGCGGCTGCCGAAGCCTATGGCTTTGACGGTGTCACGGTTTACAACGATATGCTCTACCAGCCCGCATGGCTGCCGCTGCTGGAGATTGCGCGCGCAACCCGGCGCGTGCGCATCGGTCCCGCCGCGGTCAACCCATTCACCTGCCACCCTATGAACATCGCCAGCCAAATCGCACAGATCGATGAAGTGGCAGCAGGGCGCACCTATCTCGGCATCGCCCGCGGCAGTTGGCTCGACTATGTGGGATTGCGCCCCCAACAGCCGGTCACAGCACTGCGTGAAGCAATGGAAGCTGTGCGCCATCTGCTGCGCCGCGACCCGGCCCCCTATGCGGGTAAGATATTCCCCATCGCCGGGGGTGATGTGCTGCGCTGGGAGATCGAGCGCGCCGGCATTCCCTTTTTGTTAGGCAGTTGGGGGACAAAGACCATCCAAGCCTGCATCCGCGAGATCACCGAAGTCAAAATCGGGGGATCCGCCAACCCGGATGTTGTACCGCCCTATCGCCAGATCATTGACGACGCGGCAGCAGCGGTGGGCCGCGCAGGCAGCGAAGTGGGCATTGTCGTCGGCGCGGTGACGGTCGTGGATGTGGATGGCAAGCAGGCGCGTGACCATGCGCGCCGCGAGGTCGCGCTTTATCTGCCCGTCGTCGCCAGTCTCGACCCTAGTCTGCAACTTGACCCGGAGTTGCTGGCGCGTATTCGTGCCGCCGCAGACCGCTATGCCTATGACGAAGCCGCGGGCCTCATCTCCGATGACCTGCTCTACCGCTTTGCCTTTGCCGGGACACCCGACGAAGTTGCCGAGCACGCCGCAGCGCTCTTTGCCCAGGGCGCTGCCCGCGTCGAGTTTGGCACGCCCCACGGCCTGACCCCCCAAGAAGGGCTGCGGCTCTTAGGTGAAAAGGTGCTGCCCAGTCTGGGAATGCACACCTAAGAGCGCAATCACTCCAGGATGACTGCCACCTTCTGCAAGCGCAACACCCATCGCTGCGCCTTGACAGAGTAGCAGTCACCGCCTGTTTGTGTTATAAACTCGCTGCATGAAATTCTATCTATCAAAAATGAGGAGCCACGTATGGAGAAGAAACGCCCTACCGCTGTCGGATTCCACATGGATCGCCGTCGTTTTCTCCACCTATCGAGTCTGATCGGGGCCGGTGCGGCAACAGGACTGCTCTGGGGCTGCACCCCGGCGGCCCCTGGTGCGCCCGCAGCGCCTGCCGCCGAAGTGACCACCAGCGCAGGAGATGCGGGGCCTGTGGGCGAGTTAATTCTCGTCCAGGGGGTGGACGCCGAATCGCTCGACCCCTATGTGACCACTTCTGGCGCATCCAAAGGCATGATGTGGGCCATGTATGACACAATCGCCAAGCGTGACACAGACATGGTGATGATCCCCTGGCTTGCCGAATCCTGGAGCACGCTGGATGATACAACCTGGGAGCTCAAACTGCGCGATGAAGTCTATTTTCACAATGGCGAAAAGTTCAGCGGCGACCATGTGCGCGACAGCATCGCCCGCTTCAAAGACCCTAACGTCAAAAACATCTATGCCGGACAGTTGGAGAAGGTAACAGAGGTCGAGATCATTGACCCGCTCACCGTCCATATTCATACCGACGGGCCTTTTGCGCTGCTCATGGAAGTCTTCTGCGAATACTGTGAGATCATGCCCCAGGCCATCACCAGCGGCGAGGTTGACCCTGCCGAACAGGCCATTGGCAGCGGCCCCTATCAATTTGTGGAATGGACACCGGGCGACCGCATGGTGATGGACGCAGCGGAACAGCCCCACTTTAGCGGGCAGCCCAAGTTGCAGCGGTTGGTCTGGCGGCCTGTCGCCGAAGGCACGACGCGCGTCGTCGAACTCAAAACCGGCCAGGCGCACATCATCACCAACGTAGACCCGGTGCAGGCGCAAGAAGTCGAAGACGACCCGGCTACAAAGGTCTTGTCGTTCCTCAACCTGAGTTCACAGTGTATCGTACTGAATATCCTCCAGGTAGAGGCATTCAAAGATGTGCGCGTGCGTCAAGCCATGAACTACGCAAGCGACATCGACACGCTTATCAACACCATTATGCAAGGCAACGCCGTCCGCTTGGCGGGCGCGCTTGGCCCTGGTCTCTCCGGCTTCGATCCTGACCTCCAGCCCTACCCATTTGACCCTGACAAGGCTCGTGAATTGTTGGCGGAAGCAGGCTATCCCGACGGCTTTGATCTCGTCCTGACCACGCCCAATGGTCGCTATCTGAATGACCGCATCGTCAGCGAAGCGATTGCCGGCATGTGGACGGAAGTGGGGGTACGCACAACAGTCGAGGTCATGGACTGGAGCCCCTTTGTCGAAGGCGTGTTGGGCAAAACACACGACGCTTTCTTCTTCTTCCAGTTGGGCGTGCCTCTCGATGCCGGTGTCAGCACCAATTTCCATGCGGGCCGCGAAGGCGCAGCGTGGCAGGGCTACTCCAATGATGAGGTCAGCCAGATCATTGACGATGCCGTCACCATTCTGGATGAAGGCGAGCGCAACGAGATGTACAAGCGCATGGGCCAAATCCTCTATGAGGAATGTCCGTGGGTCTTCCTCTGGAACACGCGCGGGCTAACCGGCGTGCGTGAAGAAGTGCAGGATTGGGAGCCGCACCCCGATGGCGTTCTCCACCTGCTGGGCGTGAATCTCGCCGCCTAGTCAAACTCTACCACCCTCCCGGAAACTTCTAGAGCTTCCGGGAGGGTTTAGACGAAATCACGCGCAAGAACATACGCAATACACGAATCTACTAGCTTTTTGGCTTATCCATGTCCCAATTTCTTCTGCGTCGCCTCGAACATCTTTTTTGGGTGCTGCTGGCGGTCAGCATCCTCGTCTTCTTGCTCATCTATCTCTCCGGCGATCCTGTCCGGCTCCTGGCTCCGCTCGATGCCAAACCGGAGGATGTGGAGCGTATCCGTGTTCTCTATGGACTAGATCAACCGCTGATCGTCCAATATTGGAATTTTCTCGTCAAAGCGCTGCAAGGCGATATGGGCGATTCCTTTCGCTATGACCAACCTGCGCTGAAGATGGTCATGGACAAACTGCCCGCCACCCTCCGCTTGGCGCTCTTCTCACTCGTCCTCACCATCCTGGTTGGGATTCCCCTGGGGCTGTGGGCCGGAAGCCATCCCAACAGCGCTGTCGATTGGGTGGTGTCGCTGCTAACCTTTATCGGCATCAGTATTCCTTCCTTTTGGCTGGGTATTTTGCTGATTCTGATCTTTGCAGACAAACTGCGCTGGCTGCCTTCGTCGGGCGCGGCCTCCTGGCAGCATATCCTCATGCCCGGCATTACCCTCTCGATCTACAGCATTGGCCTGCTCTCGCGCTTGGTACGCTCTACGCTGATCGATGTCATGCAGCGCGACTATATCCGTACCGCCCGCGCCAAAGGCTTGCGCGAGCAGATCGTTCTCTATCGTCATGCCCTGCGCAACACCATGATCCCCACGGTAACTGTCTTGGGGCTGCAATTGGGCGCGCTCCTGGGGGGTTCAGTCGTGGTCGAATCGGTCTTTGCCTGGCCTGGCGTCGGCTGGCTGATGCTCCAGGGCATCCAGAATCGTGACCTACCGCTGGTGCGCGCTGTGGTGTTGGTGATCGGCCTGGGTTTCGTTCTGATCAATCTTGCCGTCGATCTGCTCTACAGCCGCCTCGACCCGCGCATCAGCCATGACTCCTAAACCATAATGTTCAAACAAAACGAGAACCGCCGCCAATGGACGCGGCGTCCTGCTCAATTTTGGGTAGGACTCATCCTCATCCTGGGGATCATCTTTGTCGCCATCTTTGCCAAATGGCTCAGCCCCCACGACTATGCACAGCAAAACCTGACCAAAGGCATGCTGCCCCCTGTCTGGATGGAGGGCAGCGACCCGGCCTATTTGCTCGGCACCGACCGGCTGGGCCGCGATCTGCTCTCACGCCTCATGTTTGGGGCGCGCGTCTCCGCGGCAGTGGGCCTCTTTTCTGTGCTGATCGGCGGGGCCATCGGCATTACCCTGGGCATGATCGCCGGCTACTTCGGCGGGGGTGTGGATCGCCTCCTGACCCGGCTCATGGACATTCAGCTTTCCTTTCCGCCCGTCTTTCTTGCCATCGCCATCATCGCCGCCATGGGCCAAAGCCTGACCAATCTCATCATCGTGCTTGGCCTGGTCAGTTGGGTACAGTATGCCCGTGTCAGCCGCGGCGCAACCTTAAGCCTCCGCAACCAGGAATTCATGCTGGCCGCGCGTGCCATCGGCGTGGGAACCGGGCGCATGATCTGGCGGCATCTGCTGCCCTCGGTGCTGCCGCCGCTGGCAGTCATTGCCACCGTCAACATGTCTGCCATGATCCTCAACGAGGCATCACTCAGCTTTCTCGGCCTCGGCGTGCAGCCCCCCACCCCCGCCTGGGGCAGCATGGTCAGCGAAGCGCGCAGCATTATGAGCATCGCCTGGTGGAACGCCGTTTTCCCAGGGGTTGCCATCGCCCTCTTTGTCATCGGCGGCAATCTCATGGGCGATGGCCTAAGCCGTCGCAAAGATTAGTGATTTCAAGCAGTTATTTTAAGGAGAACTTCATGCAAACCTTTTTGACCAACGCCCGCGTGGTCGATGGCACAGGCGCGCCGGCGGTGGAAGATGCCACCGTCATCATTAACGACACGTCAATCGCCTACGCAGGCGCGGCAGCACAAGCCCCTCAGCCTGGCAGCGGCGACCGCGTAGTCGATGTTGCGGGCAAGACGGTCATGCCCGGTCTCTTTAACGTCCATGTCCACCTCGCGCTGCGCCTGCCCTTTACCGAACGGCGCATTGACCAGTTCACCCACGGCTATCGCACCATGCTCGTCTATCGCCGCGCGCTGGAAGCCATCGACACCGGCACAACCACCATCCGCTGTGTCGGCGAAGCCCATTTCACCGACATCGACGTGCGCAACGCCATCAATAAAGGGGTGCTAGCAGGGCCGCGCATCCTCTCCGCAGGCCATGCCATGATCGCCACAGGCGGCCACGGTCACAACTCCATTGGCTGCTTGGAAGCAGATGGCGTGGCAGGATTCCGCCAACTGGCACGCGAGCAATTGCGCGCAGGCGCAGATCTGCTCAAGGTCTGCCTAACCGGCGGCATCGGCACAAAAGATGAGAAACCTGCCGACAAGCAGATGACCGACGACGAAGTGAGCGCCGTGGTGGAAACCGCCCACGCCGCCCACAAGATCGTCGCCTCGCATACAGGGGGCAATAACCCCATCAAGGATTGTGTGCGGTTGGGCGTGGATTGTATCGAGCATGGCTACCAGTTTGACGAGGAAGCGGCGCAGATGATGGCCGAGGCCGGAACCTATCTGGTTCCCACCCTCTGTGTCACCCAAGAGCTAGACTATATGCGCCGTCATGGTGTGCAGGAGTGGATGCTGAGCAAGGCCAAAGCCGCCGCAGCAGAACACCTCGCCTCCATTCGCCGCGCCATCGCCGCCGGTGTCACCATCGGCACCGGCACCGACCTCCTGCCCAGCGACCCGGTCGATGGCACTGTCGCCACCATCCGTGAGGCAGAACTGCTGGTCGAGGCGGGGCTGACCGAATTGCAGGCCCTCGCCGCCGCCACCTCGCAATCCGCCAAAATCTGCGGTATTGAAAGCACCACTGGTACGCTGGCAGCGGGGATGCAAGCTGACCTGCTTGTCATCGACGGCAAGCCCGACCAACAGATCCGCGACCTGCGTAATATCCAAGTGGTGATGAAGGGCGGGGCCATCTTCCGCAGCGAACTGACCGGGCTAGAAGCACAGGGGCTAGGCATGCCAGGGGTAGACCTCGCCAATGGCACCTTCGCCAAAGTCTACTAGCCTCGTCTCGTCTGCCCCCTCCATATCGCACTACATCCTCGCATTCAACCCTCCCGGAAGCTCCGAAGCCTCCGGGAGGGTATTGTTGTAGAGAGGATTGTTGCGCACACTGTTTTTGCAAAACATGCTCTTGTGCTTACTATTGATCTGAATGATCTGAAATATAGTGAACTGAAATATTGTTATCAAATATGCCGATAATAAACCGCAAAAAAGATTGCCCAGAAAGCTAGAGACTTGTGACTACCACCCAAACCGAACTCGCCGCGCTGATCGACGAGTATCTCCAACTGGTTTTTGCTGCCGACCCCATCGAGGCAAGCCAGTTGGGCATCCGTGACTATGATTCCACCCTGGGCGATCACAGTGCCGAGGCTTATACCGAAGAGATTGCCAAGCGCCAGGTGTTCCTGAGCCGCTTCCATGCCATTGACCCCACCCTCCTAGACGCTGACGCACGCATGGATCATCAACTGGCGCTGATCGATGTGCGTACCAGCCTGCGCCGCCTGCAAGACCGCGCCATTTGGATGTGCGCGCCCTATTGGTATGTCGAACAGTTGGGGACAGCCTTTTCGGTTTTGATGCGCGCCGATGGGCAGTCGCCCATTGCCCAGGCAGAACGGCTTTGGGCGCGGCTGCGGCTGGCTCCCCGCTATCTTGCCACCGTCCAGACCAATCTCACCGCCATCACCGCGCCGCTGCATGTAGAGATGGCGCTTGCCGCGGTCAAGGGGCTGCGCCACTTTCTCGCCACAGCCATTCCCGGTTTTGCGCGCCAATTAGAAGAGACGCTGCAAAAAGACCTCGCCCATGCCACTGCCGCTGTGCAGAGCGCGCTGGATGAGTTTGAACAATTCCTTGAGGAGTTCCATGCCCATGCCACGGGCAGTTTCGCCTGTGGCCCAGATCACTTCGACTATCTGCTCAAATACTTCCACTTGCTCGATCTGGATCATCGCCAGCTCCACGAGTTTGGCCTCGCTCAGATGGCAGCCGACCGGGAAGCCCTGGAGGATTATGCGCGAGCGCTTGACCCTACGCGCAGTTGGATGGAGCAGATCGAGCGCGTGAAGGACAACCATCCCCAGGGTTCAGAGTTTCTGGCGACCTATCACGCTGAGATGGTACGGGCGCGCGCCCACTGTGTTGCCGCCGAGTTGATTACGCTGCCCGAAGGTGAGGAGGCAGATGTCAAGTGGCTGCCCGAATATCTGCGCGCCGGTGCGCCGCTGGGCCTCATGTTTACGACGCCCCCCTTTGCGCCGGGGCTGCACAGCGACCTCGTCATCACATCGCTTGACACCGGCGCGCCCGCCGACCAGCAGCGACAGCACATGCGCGACAACTGCACTGCCTTTGCCCGCTCGATCACGCTGCACGAAATTTATCCGGGCCATCACACCCAAAAGGTGCATCACAAATTAGCTACCGCCACCTCACCCATGCGCCGCTATTTCAGCAGCCCGGTGCTGGTGGAAGGATGGGGGCTTTATACCGAAGATTTGATGGAGGAGACCGGCTTTATGGCGGAGCCGGGCGTGCGCCTCTTTAAGCTGCGTAACGCGCTCTGGCGTTCAGCGCGTGTGGTGGTCGACAGCGGGCTGCATACACGCTCAATGCGGTTTGAAGAAGCGGTCGATCTGATGGTCAGCGAAGTCCATCTGGATCGCCGCATGGCAGAAGGGGAAGTACGCCGCTACACCACCCACGACAATCCCACCTATCCCTCCGCCTACCTGCTGGGCAAGACTGCCATCCACGATCTGCGCCGCCGCTGGCAAGCGCAACAGGGCGATGACTACAGCCTCAAGAGTTTCCACGATACGCTGCTCTCCTACGGCTCCCCCCCCGTCAGGCTGATCGCTGCGCGCATGTTGGGGTAAAAAAAGACCCTCCCGGAAGCTTGAAGCTTCCGGGAGGGTATAAGTCATTGCTAGATATGTACTACCCCACTACATATACTTGCTCAAATCCGGGTAGTTGGTAATCTCCCATCCACCATCGACCACCAGGCTTGTCCCAGTCACATAGGCCGCTGCGTCACTAGCAAGGAAGACAGCAGGGGAGGCAATGTCATCCGGCACGCCCGATCGCCCCAAAGGGATACGGTTAATGAAATCCTGGTTAAGCGCCTCGTTGCCTGTCATCCCTGATGTCAACGGCGTTTGTACCAGACCGGGCAGGATGGCATTGACACGAATCCCGTCACGGCCCAATTCAAGGGCGGCGTTCTTGGTGAACATCTCCACACCCGCCTTCGCCGCAGCGTACGCGCTGCCCCCAAACATCGGCACATGTGCGTTTAGGGAAGAGATATTGACAATAGCACCCTTAACACCGCTCTTCTGCATCTGCTTGGCTTCGTGCTTAGTGCTCAAGAAAACGCCCTTCAGCACGAGGTCAACCGTGAAATCCCAGTCGCTCTCGGCCAAATCCACAATCGCTCCTGCACGCGCCGCGCCTGCGACGTTAAAGGCCACATCCAGACCACCAAACCGCTCCACTGCGGTTGCCACCATCGCCGCAACAGCGTCCTCCTTGGTGACATCGGTGACAACGCCGACGAGGTTGCCGCTGAACTCCGCTTCTAACTTCGCCAGTCGCTCCGCATTGATATCGGCGGCGACCACGCGCGCACCCTCACTCAACAGTTGGCGGGAGATTGCCTCACCGATACCGGAAGCCGCTCCGGTGACCACAGCCACTTTGCCGTCAAATCGTTTGGCATTCATCTGTCTGCTCCTTTTTCTATTGGTTAAGATGATTGATTTCTTCTTAACCCCATCATACACGCAGAACGTCACTGCCCTGTCAGCGTAGGTGTGACAGGAACGTCAACATCTGCGTCAACACACGCTTCGTCTACAACTCCGATGCAAAATCCGTGACCGGCGCGCCAACTTCTTCAGCCTGGGTGGACGGCTGCGCCATGTGACCAATGCGACCCGTGGGTGCAAAGAAGGTGGCAACCAACCCCAACGCCGCAGCGATAAACGCCAGCTCAAAGACCCCTTCAATGGCGATTGCCATCGCATCACGCATGGGGCCTGTTACCGCCGCAGCAGCGCCTTCTGCGCCATCGATCATCCCTTCGAGCGAAACCGCATTGGGGTCCAACCCAGCCGCTATCAGCGCGCTAGACAGCCGCGCGGCCAAAAATGCGCCCATGACGCTGACACCGAGCGTGCCACCCATGCTGCGGCTGAATTGGAGCGTGGAGGTGGCAGTACCCAAACTGTGCTTGGGTACGCTGCTTTGCACCGCGATCAGGAAGGAAGGCACTGACAGGCCCATGCCGACCCCCATCATCGTCAGATAGACCATCACTTCGAAACGGTTGGCGTCGGTGCCTGTCTGCGAAACCAAAAACGCGCCCAACGTCAACAGCACCATCCCGACCAATGCCACGGTACGATAGCCCATGCGCAGCAAGAGCCGCCCTCCCACAATTGACGCCGCCACCCAGCCCAGCATCATCGGCGTGATTGTCGTGCCTGCCTCGGTTGCCGAAGCCCCCATCACAGACTGTACAAAGAGAGGTACATAGGACAAGCTGCCAAACATCGCCCACCCCGACAACACCCCATGCAGCGTCGCCGTGACAAAAAGACGGTCGCGAAAAAGGTGGAGCGGTAAGACCGGATCAGCCGCGCGCCGCTCCACGAACCAGAGCAAGATAAAACCGGCAACTGCCGCTGCCAACAGCCCCATTCCCAGCGGGGTACCTAATTCAGTCAGGCCGAGCAGCAGCACCACCACAGAGACGATCAGCAAGCCCGCCCCCGCATAGTCAATCGCCACCCCTTCTTTGCGCCCAATTTGGTCCTGCCACGCAAACCAAACCAATGCAAAGGCCACAATGCCGGGAATCACATTGACATAGAAGACCCAATGCCATGATATCTGATCGACGAGAAAGCCACCCAGGACAGGGCCAATAATCGACGAGACGCCCCACACGCCGGAAAAGAAGCCCTGCATACGCGCGCGCTGCTCAAACGAAAAGAGGTCGCCAATAATGATAAAGGCCAGCGGCATCACACCACCCGCGCCAACACCTTGCAAGGCCCGGAAAAAGATCAACTGCTCCATGCTTTGCGACAGCCCACAGAGCACCGACCCGATCAGAAAGAGCGTCATCGCCACGGCGTAAATATTGCGCCGCCCATAAATATCGGAAAGTTTGCCATAGACCGGCACCGTACAGGTTGACATCAACATATAGGCGGAGAAGGCCCAGCTATAGATCTCCAGCCCACCCAATTGAGCAACGATGGTGGGCATCGCCGTCGCGATGACAGTCCCCTCCATTGACCCCATAAAGAGGCTCAGCATAATCCCGACAACAACAATAAAAGTACGCTTTTGTGACACAAAGATTTCCTTTCCGCCTGGTCCCCTAGCCATATGGCACAGCCCAGCACTTTGGAATCAAAACTATGTTACTACGCAGATCGTAGTGGCACTGTAAGGAAGATGCAAACATGCCACTAGGCCAATTCGATTTTGCTCTGGGTATACAACGCAGCCGCTCTCTCTGCCAGGATTGGCAAAGTCATTGCGCCGATGATATAGTCGCAAGAGATAGGCACATCAATCTATCCACTGCCTACTATCCATAATAGAACCAACCGCCACACTCTGGAGCCATGCACCATGATCCGCGGCAAATTTGTCATTGACGCCCACTGCCACCTCGGCCAATCGCTCTTGAGCGGCGTTGACATCAGCGAAGAAGGGCTGCTCGCCACCATGCGCGGCCACGGTATTGATGTGGCGCTGGTGATGCCCCAACCATTCCAGGGGCTAGAGGTCGTTGCCATCCATGACCGCATCGCACGTTTGGCAGAGGCACAGCCAGGAGCGATCTATGGCATGGCAAACGTGAGTTGTCGCCTGCCCGAAGCCGACTATCGCCGCGAGGTGACGCGCTGCATCCGCGATCTGGGCTTCAAGGCCATCAAGATCGACCCTTCCGTCCATGCCGTTGCGCCCAATCACCCTGTCGCCGAAATCGTCTTTGCCACCGCGCAGGAGCTTGGCGTGCCGGTCATCATCCATACCGGGTTGGGTGCGCCTTTTGCCTTGCCTGCCCTCGCCATTCCACCAGCGCTTAAGTATCCCGACCTCACCATCGTCTTGGCCCATGCCGGATATGGCGTCTACTATGCCGAAGCCCTGGTCGCGGCACAGGTCTGCCCCAATATCATTCTCGAACACTCGTGGAGCCCTAGCTTCCAGGTCGAAGCCATGACCAAAAGCTTAGGGGCGGATCGAGTCATGTTCGGCTCCGACCACCTGACCAACGTGGCTCCAGAGCTTGCCAAGCTACACGCGATTGGGCTAGACGACAACCAACTCAGCGCCATTCTCGGCGGCACAGCGCGGCGCGTCTTTCACTTGGACTGAATTTGCGTTTGATTCGCTCCTCTCGAAAGGAGAGTTCATCCATGCCGATCCCATTGCCCGCGCGCTTAGGCTGGTGGCCGGCTGCCCTACTCGCCCTTTTGCTTCTGCAAAGCGGCTGTGCGCCCATTCAACCCATCACCCCAGCCGAATCGCCACTGGCAGCCACACCAACTCCAGAAAACAGCGTGACGACAACGGAACAGTTCACCTCGCCCAATGGCGAATGGATCGCCACTTCCACACTGCAAACACCTCGCCCCGGAGACGAGTATTACCAACGTTTTGTGGTCGAAAAGGTGGATGGCTCGATCCAATATAGTTTGCTGGACGGCTATGCACCGTTTGGTCTTGGCTATACCGTGATGAAGCCAAAGTCCTGGTCGCAAGACGGTACACGACTCTATTATGGCAATGTTCCTCATCCAGACGGCTGTGCCTTGTTTCTGGATGCTTCTGATCTATATGAGCTTGACCTGGCAACGGGTGAAAGCCGCGGAATTCTGCCACCAGATTCGGCTTGGACACTCTCTGTTTCTCCAGATTCAAAACGCGTTGCCTACCACGCCAGAAATCAAGACGAAAAGTCCTTATACGTCCTTGACATGGCAAGCTACGACTATACCATGCTGGATGTCGCGCCCATTCTTGGCGATAGCGATCAACTGGGCGAGATCGTTTGGTCGCCGGACAACAACCATGTCGCATTTGTCGTTGCCCACCAACCATGCATGGGCGGCTGGGCAGCAGCGACCTCGATCTATACAGTCAACATCCAAGAGATGAGCCTGACGCCTCATCTGCAAAGGGACGAACGCCCGCTGATACCCGCAGCATGGCCCACGCCGGATGAACTCATATTGGCAATTTGGGACGCAGACACATGGAGCAAAGGGCAAGCGTTCATCCTCAACCTAACCGATAACAGCGTCACGCCTGCCGAATAGCAAGGCTAAGCCTCACCCACTAGTAACAGGAGAAGTTCATGACTACCGGCTCATTTACAGGCAAACTTGCCCTGGTGACAGGCGTGGAAGCCACCGGCATTGGCTACGGTATTGCCCGCGAGCTTGCGCGCCAGGGAGCTGCGGTCGTCGCCCATTATCCCTTCTCGCCCGCCGGAGCCGATACGCTCATTCAAGAGATCAGCGCGCATGGCGGGCGCGCGGGCAAAGTCCACGGCGATTTGTCTACGGTGGACAACTGCCTGCGTGTGGTCGATGAAGCCGCCGCCTTCCTGGGTGGCCTTGATATTCTAGTCAACAACGCGGGCATCACCGAGAAAGTGCCCTTCCTCCAGGTAACACCCGAACTCTTTGACCATCTCTACCACGTCAACCTGCGCAGCCACTACTTCTGCACCCAACAAGCTGTGCGTTGGATGAACCAGCGTGGCGGTGGTGCCATCCTCAACCTTGCCTCGATTCACGCTTTTGGGGGTGTGCCTAACTTTGCCGTCTATGCTTCGACCAAAACGGCCATTGTGGCGCTCACCCGCGAACTTGCCATCGAACTGGTGCCGCAGCACATCCGCGTCAATGCCATCGCACCGGGTCATATCGAAGTGCCACGCCACTTTGCTGCACCCAGCTACACCACCGAGATAGGCGCGCGTCTCTCCCCATGGGGCAGAGTGGGCAGAGCGGAAGACCCGGCTAAAGCCGCTGCCTTCCTCCTCTCCGACGCTGCCGACTTCATCACGGGCCAAACGCTCTACGTCGATGGCGGCACCACAACCAAGCTCGCCGTGGATGCGCCCCCGCTGTAAGGCGGTAGAGATACTATGCAAACCTGTATTATGTCACGCCAACGGAACCAGACATGACCGAACAGTCCCTAGCCAATAAACTTGCCCTCATCACAGGGGCCGCCAGCGTCACAGGCCGCGCCATTGCCACCGAACTGGCACGCCAGGGGGCCGCGGTCGCGCTGCATGATCTCCCAGATAACTCCCGCGCTGCAAGCCTCACCAGCACTGTTCAAGCCATTGTCGCCGCTGGAGGCCGCGCCACCACCATCACTGGGGATCTCGTCCAGGTCAACGGGTGCTTTCATATTGTTGACGAGGCAGCAACCTTCCTGGGCGGTCTCGATATTCTGGTCAACCATGCCGAAATCGCCGAGGCCGCCCCCTTGCTAGAAGTCTCGCCCGCGCGCTTCGAGCAACTGATCAACACCAACATGCGCGGATCCTTCTTTTGTACCCAGCAAGCGGTACGCTGGATGGAGGCACGCGGAGGTGGCAGCATCATCAACAGTGGCTCGGTGGCAGCCTTTGCGGGCATTCCGGGTCATTCACTCTATGCCGCAGCCGCGGGGGCGATTGCCGGTTTCACGCGCCAGCTTGCTGTCGAACTCATTCCCCACGAGATTCGCGTCAACGCCATCGCACCTGGCTATATTGCCGAAACCGGTTCGACCGCGCCAGCCCCCGCCCAAAACAGTTGGGAGCGCGTGGGCAAGCCGCAAGATATCGCGGCGATGGTTGCTTTCCTGCTCTCCCCTGCCGCAAGCTTCATGACCGGACAAGTGCTCTACATAGACGGTGGCCTCAGCAGCCGCCTCGCCATCTACCCGCCCCTGATCAATACCCAGGAACTCGCCCAATAAAAAAGTCCCCACCCAGTCAACGCTGGATGAGAACACATCTACCCTACACCCCTCCCGGAAGCCGCCCATGTCAAGGGCGGGATGAGATGTCCGCAGAATCGCGGTTCGAAAAGTCCTCTGTTCAACGGTTTGGATGTCCACTAAATGGCGGTGTTGTTGCTACATCGGCAGTGGGGAGTCTCCTTTCTAGCGCGT
>JADLDO010000019.1 GCA_020846635.1 Caldilineaceae bacterium | reverse complement strand
TGATAATTTCGTCAAAGCGCAGTGCCTGTTCCCAGGTCGGCCCGCCGCTTCCAGCGGGTGTATGAAAGTCGCTGGTGCGTAGCAGGTAGGTAGGGGTGATGGCCGCCACAAGCGTCTGGTCGGGAACCAGCCCATAATCCGGTACATAGACCACCGGCGCGGTCGGCTCTTCTCCTACTGGCAGTGCCGCTTCACGCGTGTCCGCCAGTGCAGGCCGTCCTACGGTCTCAAGCTCCAGCGTGATCGTCGTGTCCTGCGTTGCCCCTGTCTCGCTAAAACGCCAGGTAATGTCTACCTCCAACGGCAAGGCGCGCAGTGCGCCTGTGGGCAAACTGCTGTCAAAGGATAGCCCGCGCTGCGGAGCCGTATCATCGCTAAAATAGAGATAGACCCATGTCATATCTGCGGGTTCGATGTTCTGGTCGTCGCCCGATGCTGGGGAGAGGCGGATCGGGCCATGTCGTGCGTTGAGCCGCGCATAGCGATGGCCTGTGACAGCGTTGAGCGCCGCCTGGCTCTGGGCAAGCTGCTCGCCCTGCGTCACCTCTCGCGTGCCCTGGCTGGGCGCGCTGCCGGGCGCAACGCTAAACACAGGATCCTCCAGCGTTTTGACATCATCGACTAGGATCCACGCGCTCTGTGTCACCAGCGCACTGCCCAGGAGCCTGCTCACACGCGGCGGGCGCGTATAGGTGAACTCCAGATCGCTCCAGTGCTGCTCCAGAAAACTACCCTGGATCGTGGTCGTGCGGTCTGCTACATCCTGCAACATCGGATCGACAATGACCTGCAACTGCCCCAGACGATTGCAGGTAAACACATGATCCGGCACAATGCTCCTGGCGCGCCAGTTGACCTGCTGGTAGAGATTTTGACCTTCGTTGCTCTGAAAAATGACGAACGGATAGTCGCTGCCTGTACCGCTGGGGAAATAGTCCGCCAGATCCAACGCCGTCGAGTGCCACTGCAATAAATAGTGAATGTACTTATCTACTGTCGCGGCGGGCATGTGATACCAGGTGACAGTCTCGCCTTCCAGCGGAACCTCGATGCTCTGCGAGAAACTTGGCAGCGCATCTAGCCTGCCCATCACATCAACGCACTCTAGTGTCGTATCGCGCAAGAGTGCCGTCTCCGTGCTGCGCGCCGTCACCTTGTCACTTTGGTGCCAGCCCGTGAAGATCATTTGCAAACGGCTCTGCGGCTCAAAATTGCCCTCTTTCCAACACATGACCAATGCCCCATCGGGGTAGGTGCTGCGCGGCAGATCCTCCACAATGCGAAAATCGAACCGAACCCCCGCTTGGCTGCGGCTGTATTTGACCGGCTGCCAACTCTGCACACAGGCATCGTCATCCGGGTCACGCGCAAAGACCGGGCAGCGCGCCGAGTGCGTCTTGCCGTTGCTGTCCGTGACGGTCAATGCCACCCAGCGGAAGCCAGGGGGAAACGATGCAAAGATGTCAGCGTCCGTGGCTGTGGTGTCAAATTCGTACGTGCCATCTTTGATGTCCCAAGCCCAACTCACGATGGTTGCGCCGTCGGCAATAGCTATCGAGTCACTGCCGGGAAAGAAGGCCACAATTGTCCCTGTGACCGGATCGATGGTCTTGGCAAAGCCCGGCCCCGTATTGGCAACGGGCGGCGGCTGCTCTGTGCGATCCAGCACCGGCATGTCGGCGTCCTTGTACATCGTGCCGTCGGACGCAATGTAGGGGATCTTGGCGAATACCCTGAAGTCATCGTAGACCGTGATATACGCGTCATCCACCACATCTAGCTCGCCGTCGTTCGTACCCTGCGAGGCGCGCCCCACCTTGAGAATCGAGGAGGTTGGCATGGCTCGCAATCGCCCGCGGCCATAGTCATCCAAGCCCGCCGCGCTCCCCAGCGTGAAGAACATATCCGGCGTGCAATCGGTATACGCTCCCGTGGTCACACCGTCATAGGTGATGTCTTGGACCGGGTAGGTGACAGAAGTCATATTCACACGCGCCGCAAAAACGATCTCCGGCGCGTGCATGTACAGGCGCATGACAGGCACGGCCATTAGTCCAGCGCCTCCAGGCTCTTGACGAGAAAAACGAAGCCGCGCAAAAAGAAGTTAGAGCGGCTGCCGTCGCCCGGTATGCTCGGCTTGACGATCTTGCCGTTGAATCGCTTCCACACATAGTTTTCGTTCTGCGCGTAGAGCGTGACCAAGGCGATTCTGGCGCTGGTCAGGCCGAATTGTGCCAAGAGGGATTGGTATTCCTCCGCACTTTCCAGCGCGGCAAAGTTGAGTGGGATGAATGGCCCCTCATCATAGACAGTATCATCTGCCCCAAACGTCCGCCGCGTATACTGCAAGCCGGGTGTGGATGGCTGCGGTACAATGTCATCCAGGTCTTCAAGCGCGACATTCCAGCCTGTGGCAATTTTGTAGGTCACTGGGCGTACTCCTCAAGCGCCTCGACAACTGCTTCGCGTGCAACATCACGCAGCGTGTTGCGGTCCATGTCTGTGGTGCCGGCGATGGTCACGTTCACATCGCCCGTGAAAGTAACCGACTTGCTGTTGCCGCCCATCCCCATTGCGGCCTGCACCAGTTGCGGTTGGGTGAAGTTGCCCAAATTGCCGCGCAACCGATCTACCGTCTGCGCGTTGAGGACATATTCCCCTTGATGCACCCGCGCCACCATATCACGGTTGACAGGGCCGCCCGATGCAAAGCCAGGGAGGAACGATGGGCGGTCAGCATAGGGAGCGGCTTCAACCGGGGGGCGGGACGCTGCCTCCAGCGCCTTGTAATAGTTTTCCCATCGTTCTAAGGCGTTCTTCTGGTACTCTTTCTCCATCTTCTCATAGGCCGTGAGCTGCTCGCCCAACTTCACCATGCGCGCGTTGTGCGCGTTGGCAAGTGCCGTCAACTGCTCCTGTTCTTGGGCGTTGATCTGGGCAATGCGCTCCCCGTGCGCCCGCGCCATCTCGGCCAGCTGTGCCTCGTGATCCTCGGCCATGCGCCCAAGCCGGACAGCCCGATCTTCGTCTTCGATTCCCTGCTGCTCGACCTGCGCCGCTTTCATCTCCTCGATACGCAAGCGGTTGTTCTCGGCCTGATCTGCCAATTGCTGTGCGTGGGCCGCTTGCTGCTGGGCGATGCTCTTGGCAAGCGACTCTTTTTCCTCTTCGATTCGCTCCTGTAACTGCTCCTGCAAATCACTGCGTCGCTCATCATACGCGTCTTTAGCATCTTTGCTCTGGTCGGCAAAGCGACGCTGTTCTTCGCGCACGGCCACAGCATTCAGGCTACCCGCCGCGTCGAGTAGACGCTCCCGATGATCCCGTTCGGCCCGTTCGCGATTCTTTTGATAGTCTTCATCAAGCTCACTCAGCCGCTCATTGGTTTCCTTACGCGCCTTACCAATGCGTTCGGCACTGTCAGCCTGGTCTTCCGCAATTGAGCGCGCCAAATCCCGCTCCCAACGCAGCCGTTGGCGGGCTGAATCTTCGTTGATCTTCTGGATCTGGCTTTGTAACTGTGCCTCTTGCCGTTGGCGCTGCCGCGCAAAATCCTCTGCCTCACGCGCAAGCGTCTGGTTGTACTGGCGCACTGTCTCGGCGCGCTGCCGCTCATACTGCTCCGTCGCGGCCAGCCGTTGGTTGAAAGCGTCGGCCTCAATGCGATCCACATTGCGGTAATATTCGGTGATGACCTCGGTGCGCTCCTGCGAGGCCGCCTGCTCTGCCGCGGCCATCTGCTGTGCCATCTCGGCTGGGTTGATGGTATCCACCGGGAAGAGCCGGGTCGTGAGATCGGCAACCTGGGCTGAACGGGCATTGGAGCCAGCCGTATTGGCTTGGCGCAGCTCCGCGGCAAACTTGATGAGATGGTCAGACGCGGCCCGCAGCTCGACCTGCCGGATCTGCATGGCGTCTTTGCCCGCGAACTTGGGCAGCATGTCCGAAATACCGCCCACAAAGTCCGACATCGCCCGCATCATAAAGGCCACATGCTCGGCAAAGCCTGAAGCCAGCGCGGTCAACCCATCCAGTACCTGGGTGACAAAATCGTTGAGGTCAAAGGCAACGCGCACCAACAGATCGCGTGCATCGCTCCAAAACTGCTCAGGCGTGTAGTTGGCAAGCCGGTCATAGCGCGCCTTCATGGCCGGATCCGTCTCGCCCATGCCCAAGACCGCCCCCGCGCCGCGTGCCGCACCCACGCCAATCGCCGCCCCGGCACCCGCCAACAAGCCACCCTTGGCAACCTTGCCGGCTGCACCCAACACCCCCGCCGCTTTCAGCGTCTTAGCCGCCTCTGCCATCTGGTTAAAGGCAATCGCCAGCGGTGCAGCCACCGCCAAGGCCGCCAACAGTCCAGAGGTCAGCGTTGCCACCTCCGGGTTGGTCTGCTGGAGTTGGCTCAACCAGGCCGCGCCACTTTGCAGCAACGGCGTCATTTGTTGCAGCAGGGGTGTGATCCCCGCGGCCAGGAACTGCTGGGCTGCATCCATGCCCACGCGCATCGCTGCCTGGAAGCTCTGCCCCATCTCGTCGGCAACCTGATCGGTGATACCCATGCGCTTCAAGACGGTATCCAGCGCCGCAGCAAAGTCGCCGCCGTTGAGCGCCAGCTCTGCGCGCATCTGCGCGCGGGAGATGTTGAAGCGCTCGACGAGGGACACAAGATCGGTGCCGCCGCTGGTCAGTGCCTCATTGATGGCAAAGGCAGCACCGGACAACCCCTCTTGCATGTTGAGCGTCGCCACGCGCCGCGCCAGCCCATACCAGCGCTCCAACTCCTTCGTATTGCCATTGAGCGACGGCAGCAAACGCGTCGCCACCGCGAGCATGTCACTAAACGGTACCCCCGCCTCGACCGCCCGCTTGCGTAGATCGTCCATCAGCGCGCGTGCCGTGCCCAGGCTGCCGGTCATGCCCTTAAGGCGAATCTCGGCAACCTCCAAGTTGCCCGCCATGCGTGCGCCCAATCCGGTGAGGATAGCGCTCGTCGCCCCCAAGCCGACGATCTGCCCCTGGAGACGGCCAATGGTATTCGAGACGCGCACCAAGCCGCTCTCGGCCTTCTTTGCGCCACTGTCCACGCGGCCCAGCGCCGACTCCATATCGCGCCCAACGCGCCGCATCCGCCCCGCGGCCTGTTCGGGCTGGCTTGTATCGACAATGACAGAGCCTCTGGCAGTGCCTAAATTTTCCCCTGGTGGTGTTGCGTTCATAAGCAGTTGGCCCAACAACAAAAAACGGTGCGACCAAGGCGAAATTGCCTTAGCCGCACCGTGTAGATCGGTCTGGCCGATGTCCGGGTGCGCTACCTGTTTGATTGACGAACTGCATTGCCGTGTGGCCTAGCGATGCCAGGTTCCTGGCCCTGCACTAGCAGTTATTTTACCGTGAAAGCTACATGTTTACAATTCGCCGATTCTTCTCTAGTTCCCCTCGTAATCTCTGGAGATCGATTGACCATACCTCGACTTCGGCATCCGCTCTTTCCTTGGCCTTTTGCCTTCTGTTCGCTCTTATATACAAATACAGGCAGAAAAGGATAAGACTCAATAACATTCCACCGCACGGTGCGATCTCAACAATCGTGACCGAGATAAATCCGCCAAGTAATGCCACCACCGCCGCCACAGGCAAGAGTTGCTCTATTATCTCTGGCGGCACCACATCATCAAGGGGCATTGTCCCCCATTCCTTCACTTCGTGTTCTGCCTGTCGGGCTTCTGTTGTCAGCCTCTTGATCGCCAACTCTGCGGCTGTTTTGTCTGTCCCATATTGCACCCGCTCAAGTCCCCGTACCAGCGGCTGTAGCGACACGATCCCCCCGCCACGTCGCACAATCTGTTGCGTACCACAGTGCAGACATACAAAGCGGTCAATATCGGGCGTAATCTCCAGCCTTGCACCACAGTTAGTGCAAGACAGGGCAATATTTTCTGTTTCGGGCATGTGGTTCGCTCCTGGGGGCTTAACCTTGGTAGTTTTTGGCAAGCGTACCAATAACGCCCTAGAAGCGGCAACTAGCTTTTTTATGATGTTCGCACGTCATTTGACTGAGCAAAGAAGGCGGGGCTATGTCCCGCCTCATCACGTCTTAGCCGCCCTGGCATGGCGCGGCACGGTGTGGCACAGTAGAAAGGGAGCAGACTGCATCCGCTCCCTTTCTACTTCTCTGTCTTTTTGCGCTCCATCACCTCATAAGCACAGGAGTCATCATTGATGGTCAACAAGATGACATACCGACCTGGCTGGAGGCCAAAGACACGACGCACGAAGTTCAACCACTTAAGCGGCACGCTCATCGGCTCCCTCCGTCCTGCCATCGTCCGGTTTGGCAACTCGCCATAATTTAACACCACTACGCGGATTGCTCGCCATCGCCATCAGCGCCAACAGTCCGCCGCCGAACTGCTTCGTCTTGGGTGACGGTAGGCGGAAATTCGGGTCGAGCAGTTGCTCTATCGGGTACTTGTGCCGCCACTGCGCCGTGGGGCCACTACCGACGCGCTCTTGCTCCTGTGCCGCACTCTCCAGCGTCCTGCCTGCGTAGATCACGGCATTGTCGAAGTCCAGCGCGGTGTAGGCATCGTCGAGGTCAATCAGCGCGCTAGGCCGCTGCCCTGTCTTCTCCGCCGTCTGGTACAACCGCAGCATCTGCGCCTTGTTGGAGACGAAAAGGACGCAACGCGGCTGCGTACCTCGTAGCGTAGTTGTAGATGGCAATCAGATCGTCGGGGTCGATGTCAGACAGGGTGATCTCATCCTCCCCCGCCCCATCCTCCGTCACGCGCGGATAGAGCATCGTCTCTTTGGCGACAAATTGCAGCAGTTCGACAAACTCTTTGGCCCGCTCCACCGCATCGCTCACATTGTCCAGGTCGATGTTGCTGTAGAGCGTCTTGGCGGCCAGCCCGGTCAACTCTGACGGCATGTTGCCGCGCCCCAACACCCACTCGGTCAGCGGGATGGGGCGCAAGCGCACCTCAAAGCCGGAGGGCAGTGGCACAACCACGCCCTCCAATCGTGGTCGCTTCCATGTTGCGGCGGGGGTGGGCTGCCGCCCATTCAGTAGGTCACTCATCATGCTCCTGCTCTCTTGTTATGCTGATCCTGGTCAGGGTTGGTTGGTAAAACGATGCGCGATCTTAGCTGATGGGCGCGATATCGAGTGGCGGAATGGTCAGGTCCCGCACGGCTTCGGTCTGGATGATATTGATCAAGCCATAGGTATCGTCGTCTACAGCCTGCACCTCAAATTCCAAGACTTGGAAAGCCCCATACTCATTCATCGTCGCCTGGATCTCGCTCATGATCTTGCACTTGGGTACAAAGACCTCCTGCGCGCCAACCCCTTCTGCGGCCACCGACTGCCCGATCACGCCAAAGTAGGGGAACGTATGACCGCCCGGAACCTGCAAGTTCTTGACCTGGTTGGGCGTTGTCAGGCTGGAGCTTGGCGTAATGCCCATCACCGCGGCCAGCACCGTCACCGGCGCACCGGCAAAGCGCATCCGGATCCGCCCGGTCGTCATGATCGAGTGGACGGCAATAATGCGGTCATCCCCTGGTAACTCTGCCGACACAGGCACCAGCGTCGAAGCAAACATCTGGATGCCCATCACATCCACTTCTTCCTCATAGGTGTCGGTCGCGGTGTACTTCGCTACCTTGCAATCCCGGACGCCAAAGGCCGGATCGCCGTATGAATCAAATGCCATGATTTATCTCCCTCTCTCCCCGTTGGGGGTGCTTACCTGCGTATGTGCCAAACTGCATAGTCGCTGCGCTGCACATTGGCGTCTAGGTCGATGTCGTGATCCGGTTGTGAGTCCCCGGCCCACAGGCATCGCCCGCTGCCCGACAACTGTTTGAAATTCAACAGTGTGCGTACCCGCTCCCGCATTAGGTCAATCTGATCAAGTCCGCTGTCCTGGTAGAACCAAACGCTGACCATATCGCGGGCGCTCATCACCTTCTCGCCCTCATCGACCGCATCGCCTGCCGGGTTGCTGGAACGCAGCTTGACGAGGATGCAAGGCTTGATCATGCCGTTGGTGAAAGCCGCTGCGGTTGCCTCATTCGAGCGGTTGAGGCCCATGCGCCCGGTTTCATTCAGATCCCAGATACCGCCCGTTGCCAGGGCGACAAGCGTTGCGTCTGCTTCTAAGACAGTCTTGACAGCGGACACTGAACTCATTCGACGATCACCTCAGTCTTGGGTTCGGCTTCTGCTTCCGGCATCTGCCACGTCCGGCTGTTGAGATAGGCGGCGACCCTCTGGGCATCCGCACCCTTCAGCATGATCGGCTGCGCCTTGCCCTCGACGCCCACAATCAGTGCGGGCCCGGGTGCGGTCTCCGCATAACGAATGGCGCTGGCGTTGATCCAGCCGCCTGACACCTTCAGAATGGTTGGTTCCATCATCACCTCATCATTGCCACGACATCGGCCCAGATCAGCGGAGCGAAATGATCCAGGGCAGGCTCCACAACCGCCCATGTACCCGCGTTCTGCATCCACCGGCTGTGCCGCGGATCCCAGCCTTCGAGATAGGTGCCATACTCCACCCCATGCGCCATGATGATCTCGACCATCACCCCAACCACTTCGTTGACATCGCTCCACAGCGATTGGCGTGCGTTGGCCGTTCTGTCCGTCCAGGGTGCATTGGCCCTCATCCAGTTCTCAATTTCGGGTGCCCACTTCTCGGCAATTGCTTTGACACCCACGTGGATTTTGGTCACATAGACCTCCATCCCCGCGGGGAAAAGAGCCGACGGTGGATCCGTCCAGGTGAACCCGCTGGGCATTACGCACGCACCTTGAGATAGGCTTGAAGGCAGTCAACATGGGCGGGCATGACCACGACAACCTCGAACGCCGTGCCATCCACAAAGAACCTGTCGCCTGCCTTCAAATCGGTATCATCCTGCGTTGGATGGTTCCGGTAGCCGAGCGCCATCGCGTCGATCACATGGATCACGTTGTTCGCCCCTTGGATCTGGCGCTGGCTGCTCAACGTCTCCAGCCGCACGGTTTGCGGTGACAATGTTGTGCTGCCACGCACGACGGTGATGCTGGTCGGTTTGAGCGCAATCAGTTCCCCAATGGCGGCAGGCTGCGATTCAGATAGGTATCCGCTCATATCGGGCATAACTTAGTACCCCAAGTGACGGCGATAGGGCAGTTGATCATAGTAATCTTCCAGCCCCTCGTTCGGCTCTCGCTTGTCGCGCGGCGGCATTTGCACCAAGCCCACCATCTTGACCTGCGCGGGAGAGACACCCGGCATGTTGCCCCAATGCGCCACCATCTCTTTGACATGCTGATAGGCCTGGTTGCGGCTCATGCTCGTCTGCGCCACCTTGTAATCAATCCAGCCCACCGTGCCCGCCTGCACCTGCAACCATGCCATGTAGACGGCAGTGTTGTAGTTTTCACCGGCACGCGTGTAGAGCCGCTGCAATTGGGTGTTGGTGAAGACCGCAGGTTCCGGGCCAATGCCCAAGTCCCCGCGCATATCCAGCAGTTGATCGTCATCTAGCGGCATGACCTACCTCCGGCGTCGCAACGCGTGCCGCTCCAGCACGCGCCGCCTGTACCCCGCGGGAATGCGTGGATCGTCCGCACGACGGAAGCCAGGAACCGCTTCCCTGGGCGCGGCAGAGAGTTCGTCTCGCTCGGCCAACGCCTTCCCAAGATCAGCCATTGCCGCGGCCACATGCACCGTCGGTGCATCGCCGTCGGCGACACTGCGATCTGCAAACAGTGCCCGTTCCATCTCCGTCGCTTCTTTATGCAAATTCGGCAAGTGCTGCATCTGCCTGCCTTTCTTCCAGCGCACCCTCGGCGCGCATCAGTTCAATCAGTTTGGCCGCGGCGTGATCCCACGTCTGGTGTTCCCGCAGCCACAGCGCCGCCCGCTGCCCCTTCTTGGCGGCCTCAAGCGGGTTGTCATAGCAGCGTCGCATCGCCGCGGCCACAGCGTTGGTGTCGGCGCGCACCCATTCTCCCTTGATCGCTTCTGCATCGGAGGGAATGCGTACCCTGCGTCCACCTTCGACGACAGTGGCCCATTCATGCGTATGGCCGTCATCCAATCCCGAATGGCATTGCGTAATGACCGGCACGCCCATCATCGCCGCTTCCCGGTGAGGCATCCCCCATCCTTCCGACAGGCTTGGAATCACAAAGCAGTCCGCCTGGGCGTAGATGTCACGCGCATGGGCTATGTCCTCGCGTTGGAAGACGATACGCGGGTCAGGATGACCGGCTTTGGCGATCACATCGATCTCTGGATTGCCCTCAAGGCGCAGCTTGATGATCAGGCGCACATCCTGGACGCCTGTCGACGAGGGGCCAAACGCCTTGTAGAAGGCTGACCACACCTCCGTCCAGCCCTTGCGCCCGCCGCGGTCGCCCAGGCAGAGAAAGGTGTAGGGCCTGCTCAGGCTGCGATCCAGCGGTCGCAGCGGGAACTCTTCCGGATCCGTGCCACCAGGCACAACATGCACCGGCACACACACGCCACCCTCACGAAAGGCAGCGGCGTTGTGCTCGCAGGGCACAATCACGCGTTCGACACCACTGCGGTTGATGATCTCCGCCCAGCCATCGGGCAATTGGCTGCCTTCCGTCATACTCAGCAGCCAGTGAGGGCCTTCCCCTGGCACCGGCTTCAGGAAGTAAGGCGGCAGGCCTGAGATCGTCAGCCGATCCCAGGCAAGGCCCAACTGATCCTGCATCCAGGAGGGCATGGCACAGTGCTGCATGAGCAAGGGCGCAACCTGCACCCCTGCTCGCTGAAGCGCCTGAATCATGCGGCTGCCAAAGCGCCCATAGCCGTCATGTTGGTCGTACTGGTACCCGATCCAGTTGATCTGCATTGCCCCTCATCCCGCCCGCGGCGGTTAGTTAATGGCAGGATTCACCCAGGTGCTTGCGCCGTTGGCGATATAGCCTGCCACGCCGTTGATGCGGTCGTTGACACCCACACCGTGGGTACCGTCGAAGAGGATGAATTCCAACTCCGGGTTGATGGAGCGTGTCACCTGCGGATCCACGCGCAGACCGAAGCCTTGTGCCGGGTGGGTACGCAGCGCCAGACCATTGCGGGCGTTGTTGACGCCGTAGCTCTTGGTCATATAGGCATAGCCGCTGGGGATGCGGGCGTGCGATCGGATTTCGGCCAGACCATAGGTCGGCGACTTCCAGTAGCCAATCAACTCGCCTGGAATCCCGTTGATCTCCCCGCTCGCGGTAAAGACCGGCGAATTCGAGTTGCCGGAAATCACCTGGATGCCCGGAGGCGTCAACGGCACGTACAGCCCCGCCGTCTGGAACGCAGCGTACTCCCCCACGTCCGTCTGGGAGACCAACAGCGTCAACGTGCCCATGTGACCGTGGTGGCGCAGCTCCGCCATCATCGCTTCCACCAGGTCGTCATAGTCCTGGGTCGCACTGTCCTTGACCACATAGTGCGAGTGGCTTGAGTCAAAGACCGTCGCCCCATACTGCGGGGGGATGTAATTGACATTCACGCCCGTGCCAATCGCCCAACCCACGTCATACCCGGCAGAGCCGATGGGGTTCTCGGTGTTGGTCAAGGCACGCGTGATCGCATCCTGATCAACACGGTTGCGCCAGCGGTCGGTGATCAGCTGGAGATCAGCCGTGATGTCCTCAGAATAGGCATCACGCAGGTAGAGTTTGGTCCACTCCACCGCGTCCTCATTGTCGTGCAGGGGCAGCATGTGCCCGATCATCGACGCGCGCACCCCATCGGCCCGCTTGAACTCGGCCTTACGCGGTGTGGCGGATCGTGCGCTCTCCCCATTGGCATAGCGCGCATAATCGCGCTCGGTCATAAACCACAGGCCGCCATAGATGCGGCTCAACTCCTCGTTCACATCGCCAATCATGGCGGCGGCTTCCAGGACAATCTCCTGGGCCGTGCGACCGTCGCGCATCTGGAACTTAAGAATTTCAGATGCATCCAGCCCGGTACCAATCACCCGGTCAATCAGGGCTCGTGCCCCCAAAAGTGCCATTGTCTATCTCCTCTCACCCATCCAGGTGGTCAAACATTCGAGTCACGAACGCGTAGGTCAGTCAGCGCGCTTAGCTGGCAGCGTCGCTCAACACCGGCATGACAAAGAAGACCGTTGCGCTCTCGCAGTAGCCCAGGAAACGGTCAAAGGTCGCCACCGCATCCGCAATCTTGCCTGCGTTGTCGGAGACATAGCCCTGCGCCCCAGGCGTCAAGCCGCTAAAGCCCGCCACAGGGCCAAAGACAACGCCGGTTGCCTTATCACCCGCAGCCCCCAACGCCTTGCCACCCTGAATGGCAACAACAATGCCCCGTGCTCTCGCACTTGCCGCATCCACGTTGCCATCCGCCTTCTCGATGTCACCATCAGAGGCGATAAAGAATGCGTCGCCAGGTGCCAGCGCCGCGCCCAGGGTGAAGCTGCGCGTCACCGAACCGTCAAGTGGTCGCACGTTCTGGGCAGTCACAGTAAAATCAGACATTTTGCTCTCCCCTCTCTTCCTTCTACCTCGGCCCTATGGCCGCGTGAACATTGCTATCCTGTCGTCGTCCCTTGCGGCCTTAGATGCCGTGCTGGGCGCGCAACTCCTTCGCCCGCTTCACCAGGTCATCCTTGTACGCCTCGGTTCGAGTACTGCCAGCGCCACCGGCCCCTCTACCTGCCACCACTGCCGCAGGCCCAGCCAGCCGGTCGCGTACGGTCTCGGCCAGCACCTCAAAGTCCGCCCACACGCTCTGGGCGATCTCCTGGATGCGATCCAGGGCACGGTCGTCGCCCATCTCACTGATAATGCGCGCACGCAGGTTCTTGCGGAAGGACGCCAGCACCTTCTTGTCGTCTTCCTCCGTCACCTGCCAGTCGCTCAGTTCAGCAACCTTGGCATCGACCGCCGCCTCAAACTCCTTGACCGCATAGGCTTCAACCTGTGCAGTCAGTTCGGCCACCATCTCAAGGCTCTGCTTGAGGTTGGTCTCCAACTCGGTCACGTGGTTCTGCTGGCCCGCGGCCCGCGTATGCTCGGCAATGATGGACTCGCGCAGCGCCTGCGGAATGTCCCCTGCCGTCAACTCGGCAATCAGTTCTTCTTTGGTCATTTCGGTTTGTTCCTCTCGCTCATAGCTCATTTCGCGTGTAATCACGAAGTCGCTCTCCGGCGGCAGCGCCGCACGGGTATACGGGGCCAAATCCAACTGCTCCAGTTGAAAATTCTTGGCCTTCCACGTCCCCTTTTTCTTGTCCACAAACTCACGCACTGCCGGGCCGGTGATCGAGGTTGCGGCCTTACCGTTGGTGGCAAGCAGGATGCGAAAATGCTCACGCTGAGCCACCGCAGTCTTGGGGATGTAGCCTTTGGCCCATGTCGATCCACCTTGGCGAGCCGCGCCCAGCCAATGCACATCCGACACAGGAAAGGCAGAGCTACGGTCTGCCTCTTTGATATGGCCCATGATGCCCTCGGCAGCTTGGCCGTTGATATGGTTCAGGAGCGTCGTTCCCAACGCCGCGTCGTGAACCAAACCATTCTTGGAGACTCGCCCCTCGGTCGAGATCTCAAGGGTAAGAAAAAAGGGATCGTCATCGCCTTTTGTCAACTCGGCGAGGTCAATCCCGGCGCGCACTGGAACCTCCGGCGGTTTGCCTTTGAACTCGGTGATCACGCTGTCCGTGACCATCTCGGTTGCATAAGTGAGCTTCACCTTGGCCCACTTGTTGCGCGGCTCAAAAGTGATACCGTCACTGCCGCGGGTCATGGCGACGCGATAGAGCTGGCGCTCTGTCTCATCGTGGACAATCACCGCTTCCTCAAAGATATCGCGCACCCAGAAGCGATCTTCGATCAGGCCATTGGCCTTACGAATGGGTGGGAACTGCTTCTCGAAGGCCGCGCGCACGGAACTCATGAAGTCGTTCAGCGACCCGCCGATCTCGTTTGTCTGAATTGGATCCAGGGCACTGCCTCCCTAGAATTTGAAACAATAAAAAAGCGGCGATACCTGGAACCTAATCCAGATACCGCCGCAGACTTTTCAGTGTAAGGCGTGGTTATTTGATTGTACTAGATTGCGCTACTTCTCAATTAAACCAATTATTCGTTCGACGCCTAGCTTGACACACAGATCAGGGCGTTCGTGTCTTATCAACTCCTCTGTGAAGAGAGTCCAGTGTTGCCGTCCCTCCACCTCAACGCCCACTCGCAATGCCTCATCTACATCTGGCGGCTCAAAGAAGAGAAAGCGCGCCTTTGGGTACCGCTGCTTTATCTCTCTAGCAATGCCACTCTTGATGAGTGACAAGGGACTGGCCAATGGCGGTTCTTGCACCTTCATCCTCTACGCCTCTCTGCCCTCGTCACTCGCTGTTTCTTCTTTGTGTAAAAATTATGCTCAGGGCCAAAGAACTCCAAAAGTTCGCACTTGTATACCCAATCCTGCTTGTGCCTGCTCCAGCGCCGTATTACAACCTGGTCGTCAACCAATGCGCGAACGTGCCACAATTGCCTACAGAAGTAGTACGAGTTACCCACGCGAACTGCTTCTGTAGGCGGCGTCTCAACGCTCATCCCCTGCGCCTCTCCGCTCGCGTCATCACACTCGGCTCTTTGCCCAAGGCTCGCTGCACTGTTACCAAGAGAGAGAGCAATTGGCGCTCCACATCGACCAACTGAGCGCGCAACGTATCCATCTCTGTAGACAGTGTAGCATGGTTTGTGTCAGGTTTCAACACGAGTTGTGCGCGCTCTTGGCTCAAGGTACCATCTCCCGCGTTAGTTCGTCCACGAAGTTTACCAGGTCAACCGCCATCTGTTCCGGCATGGCATTGCCATAGTGCGCCCGCACCCGCTCAATGTCGCGTTCGGCTGCCAGGTCGCGCAGCTTGGGCAGGTACTCAATTGCCATCGTGCCATCTGCCTGATTCACACGTCGCCCTACGATGCGAGCGGGGACGCCCATTGCTACGGCAAACGCAGGCACATCCTTGGTCACGACAGCCCCTGCACCGATGATGCACCCATACCCCAGCTTCACGCCTGGCAGGATCGTCGCATTGGCAAAGATGACCACATGCTTACCGATCACGGTCTTGAGGTGCAAAGGCCACTGGCGTTCAATGGGGTCAGCCGCGGAAATGTACAGGCTCGACAAATCGGGCATCCCGGAGGCAATGACCACACCGTTACTGCACCCAGAATGATCCCCAAACTCGACAGTCCCACCCCCTGCGTTGATGGTGCAGTGGCTTGCTATGTGGACGTGCTTGCCAATGGTCAGCCCTTCGCCCCCTTGCAGCTTGACCAGACCATCAACGCGGCTGTGTGCGCCAATGCGGATACGCTCCGGCTGCAAGAAGATGGATAACTGCGGGTCAAGCACACGGGCGCTTGGGTCAATATAGGCAAAACTGTGAATGTCACCCATGATATTGCTGTGCCTCCCGCACTTCCCATGCTGTCTCCAATATACCCATCCGTGTTACCCCCTGCTCATGGCTTGTCATGGTGCATCGTAGAATGTCCACAGGTCAACGGGTTGCACAATAGGGAGACGCGGGTCTATCCACAACTCGCGCCCCTGCTCTTTGAGTTGTTTACACAAATCCAGCACGCCCCCTGTTGTCATATTGATATGCTCAACATCCTTCGCTTCAAACATAAATACTGAGCCAAAACTATCCACCGTGAATGGCGCATCCGCTGTGTAGGCCACATGATAGGGCGCATGATTGGTAAAGCGCACCCCATCTTTGCGTGTCCCCCAAGTATCGTAAAAGACCGTCTGCCCTGGCCGTACCTCTAGCGTCGTCCATCCCGCAATGGGGCAGCGTCCCGCCTGTGCATGGGCAACCATACGTTTAACAACGTCGCCGGGGCTAACTAAGTCGCTCTCATGCACCAGCACGTAGTCGTCGGTTTCTTTGACGCCCCCCAACATGGCGTTAGCGGCTTCGCTTAGACGACGCGTGCGCGTACTCATGGCCTCGCCGCGGATCCCTGTATCGTGATGAATGATGCTCACATCGTAGCCCGTGGACAGCTCCTCCAATGCCTTGGCCGTATCGTCCTTGCTGTCTCCTACGCACCATACCCATCGTAGGTTGGGGTAGGTCTCCGACTTAGCAAGCAGATGCTCCACACGGTCAACGAGCCTACGCTTTTCGTCATTTCGCCAGAGGGAACATAGTACCACGGCGGGCATGTCGGGCTTTTTTGGTTTACGTTTAGCCATCTTGATCCTCTCCTAAAGGCTCCAGTATCAGCGCGTCGACCGCGCTCTCTTCCCCATCAGCGTCCACCACGAGGTTGTCCCCCTCCTGCCGTCCAAGTTCGAGATCTATGGCAAACTGCGCCTCAATCGCATCAAAGCCATTGGCGACCAATACCGCCAATACCTGGGCCTCGGTGCTTCCGTCAGCCAACAATTCTTTGATCATCGTAACCACCCCACATATCTCAGCAGTGCATCAATCGCCTTGGCAATCGGCGCAAAGTCCGCATCGTCCCATTGCGTCGGATAGGGAGAGCTCGCCAACGTCTCCGCCAGTTCCGCCTTCAACACCGCATCGCCACTCTTCTGCACGATGTACTGTGCATAGGCCCGCGCCCACATTTCGTCAGAGCGCAGCAAATAGCCCACATATTGACTGTCGGCAAACATCTCCTGTCGCTTGCCATTCACGATCCAGTTGACTTTACGCGTGCCTTTGCGGAGCTGGGTCAGCGTATCGAATGCCTTTGACTGCTGCACTGATTCAAAGAAGTCTCGATAAACCTGTGGCATCTGGCTTGGGTCACGCGCGTACTGCAAATAGGTGCGCTGCACCTGCAACTTCTGCCCATCCACGAAGTGACCGACCTCATGCGCCATTGTCGTGTGCGGATGTTCGCTCACCGTCGAGATTTTGATCTCAATCGGTTTGCCGTTGGTATAAGACCTATAGTGACCGTGGCGGCTTGTCATCTTGCCAAACTTCACCGGCACGACCTCCAACCCGCCATCGTCATGTGTCGCGTCAATTGCCCCGGCCACTCGATCCACCACCGTCTTGCTCTTGCCCTTCGAGGGCCCCTCCAGCGCGGCGCTCACCTTCGTTGGGGAGGACTGTGCAGGCTGCGCCGCGGGAGCCACAGGAGCCGTTGGTGGCGCTGTAGGCGTTGGTGCTGGCGGTACTGGCGGCGTTGGTGGCACGACAGGCGGCAGCGCAACAGGTGGCACAATGGGCACCGGCAGTGGCAAGCCTATCGTCACAGGCACACCCGGCGCGCCTGTGACAGTGAACGCGCGGCCCAAGAGCAAATTGGTAAACTCCTCCACCTGAAGGGGGCCAATCAACGCGGTCAGTTCGGCTCTCGCCGTGCGAATCTCATCGCGCAACGCATCCAACGTGGCCTGCGTCGCCGCGGCGTCCTGCATGACATACTTGTACCGGCATAGGCAGTGGGCATGAAGCGGCGGTCGATACTCCTCCGGCACTGCATCCTTCGGCCAGGGCCCCGCCGCGGCAGCGTCATCGCAGATATCGCGCTTGCGATGGCTGTGGCTCAATACCACCGCCAAGCCCTCGACGAACGGGTTCATGGCCGCCGACATCTCCCCCGCCTGGGCGTGTGCCCTGGCAATCTCCGTGCGTGCCAGGCGCATGGCATCGTAGGAGGCATCGGTGCCATAGGGCGCTTTGGTGCGCGTGAGTGACCGACCCGGCACCAGGAATTGCTCCAACTCACGCGAGATTGCCAACGAACCGCGCCCCTGTCGAACGGCCTCGTCGATGTACGCATCCAGCCGTCGCCGCGTGTTGCTCGCCGTGTTCCAAATGCGGTCACTGAGCCGGTAGCCGTTGGGATCCACCCAGGTATGCGGTGCATCGTAGGTGGCGAGCGGGTTAGGATGGAAAACTTGCTCTGCCACCATCGCCTTTGCCACGGCAAACGGATTGCTGCGCGCCCCCTGCATCGCCACTGCAAGTTCATCCGGCAGTTTTGCCGCCAACAACTTGGCGTGCTGCTCAACCGGCAGGCGCATGACATCCGCAATGCCGCGCCACAACGCCCGCATGTAGGGGGACAAGGGCAGCACCGTACCATCCACCTGCGTGGTGAAGGGTACCAACTCGCCGCGCCAATTCGACAGGAAGAAGGCTGTGATGGAATCGCCCACAACCTTCTGAAGCTCAAACGTCTTAGCCCTCGGCACGTTGCCGTCTGCGTCGGCGCGGCGCAGCACTTCAGCGGTGATAGTAGCCGCCAAGTTGTTAAAGAGCAGGGTCATGCGCTCTTCATTGGCACGCATGACCGCGAGAAACCGCGCCTTGTTGGTCTGGGCCATTAGAAGTTCCGCAACCCCGGATTGTCCTGCAAAACCAGGTTGATTGCCGTCGCCAGGAGATCAAGTGGCTTCTCCTGACTGCCTAAATCACCTTCGCTCACGTCGATATGGAATTTGTCGCAGATACCATGAACCACTTCGTGCCAGACCGTCTGCATGACATCGGCATGGTCGCGCTCTGCCTTGTAGACGCGGATTGTACGCGTCCAGTAGTCAATCTGCCCCCACAGCGATTGCCGACGGTGGATGTCTACCTCGCTGGCGTTGTCCACATAGGTGATCTTGTAGACAAGATCGGCAATCTTGACCGACTCCGGTAAAGCGGGTGCAGTGTCCTCTTGGGCTTGTGTAGCCAAACTCTCGCTCCTATTTTCTTCCGCTATGTAGTACCAACCGACGTTGCCGTAATCCACGAGGATCAAGCGGCCATCCTCTACTGCGACATTCGCCCCATTGTTGTCAATGCCGATGAAAGGTAGGGTCGCCAGTTCATCAGCGGTCAAGCTGCGCTCCAAGATTGTCCGGTAGCGTTTCATCACGAGCCAAAGCCCGAAAGGGCCACAGTGGTAGACCGGCGCTAGGTTGTGGTGATTGCACTGCTTCCAATGCGAACTCTCCAGGACGTTGCCCAACATGCCGTAGATGAAATAGCGTTGCCCGTGGCGAAGGCTTGGAAACTTGATCGCAAGATTGCCGATGAGCAGCACAGAACGAGTCACGCCGCGCCTAATCTGCAAGTCGCTCCTCAACTGCGTCGTAAGTCGCCGCGAAAATGTCCGGCTTGCAAGGATAAAGCTCACTCTGAACGCCGCAGATGAGCAGATCATCGGCATTGCCAGTCATCCAGCCTTCGAGCGTCTTGACCTCAATGCGAAGCGGATCGTTAGCAAATATCACGTTGCCCGCTTCATACGCTCTTTTTACCGGCTCCGGTAAATCGCTCCACGATTGCGCTGCGGCTCGGTGAAGCTCCCGAACAGGCCAAGCCTCAATCACAACTGGTTTCTTGCGGAATTTAGGCATTGTCGTCCTCCCTGCTGCGCGAGATGATGATATGGAACTTTCCCTCTTCTGGACGTGGACGCTCCTCGACAGTCGGCAATGCTCGCAGGCTTTCAGCCGTCACGCCGTACACATTCGCTATGCGCTCAAGAGTGGCTGGATTCGGCACTTCCCAACCCCACTCGAAAATACGCAGCAACTTAGCAGAGATGCCGATAGCTGCCGCCGCGCGTGCGTAACCGTAGCCATTCTCTAAACGCAAGGTTAGCAGTTGCTTGCCAAGCGTGCTTGGCTCGGTCATTAGGCGCGTTCGATCCAATGCCAGGTGCCGGGTTGAGGGTCTTCTGAGTACATGATAGATGTGGCCCAGTACAGGCCGTTCTCGCCCCACCCCCCATCGTTGTCGCCGTCTGTAAACACTTGCAGATTGCTCGTGCCCAGTTCTTGATTCCAAACCTGCACGACCACAGCAGGGCGATGCTTGCCGTTTGGCATCACATAATGAACCATACGGCCTTCAGTTAGCCCAGCGGTTGCCTTTGGCTTTACGCTTATCTTGATCTCTTCGTCCATGTTCCACCGTTCCTTGTTGATTTTTGAGCTTCGTCATTGATGCCGGTCTTGCCGCGTCCCGGCGTGGCCGCCCCTCTGTGTTCGCGTTCGTCTATCGACTAGCTCTCAAGCCGAATGGACTTGAGACTCCTTGCGGCTCCCCGTCCAATGTCAACGCGTGGATCTCGTTACTTCTTCTTGGCCGCGGGCTTGTCGTCCGCCTTCTCCGCGGCCTTCGCGGCCGGCGTGGCTTCGGCCTTATCAGTCGCTTTCGCGGCGGGCTTCTCATCGGCCTTGTCAGTGGTTTTCGGAGTCGCCTTTTCCTCCTCAACCACCTCGACCGTTTCCACGGTCACAGGGCCAACAGCATCGGCAGGCTTCTTGACCTTAGTGACCGTAAGGCCATCGCTCGCGATGACGTTAGACTGCCCTCCGCTTGTCGCCTGCCGCAATGCCTCGACGAGCTTGTCTACGTCCTGGTCGTTCTGGACGACGATGATCAGCGGTTGCGGCAAGGTTGGTGCCTCTGTCTGCAACGGCTCCAGTTCCGCAGGTTCGCTCATCGCCTCAGCGATCTTCGCCAAGTGCTTCTCTACGTTTTCCTGCCACTCGCGCTGCTCGCGCGGTTCAATTGGCCTGTTGCTCGTCATTCTGTTTTCTGACATGGTAGTTAGCCTCCTGGCTCAATTACGGATTTTCCGATCTCGATTGCTACAACCCATCTGCACGCACGTTCCGCGGCGATGTGCGTGCGGTTTACGCCGATGCCCCTCGAATCCAGTACGTGATTGGCTCGAAGCCCTCCCGCGGCACATCTGACAAATACATACCCGTAAGCGACAATTGGCGCGTGGCATAGCCAAGTCTTATCTGCTCTGGCGGAATGCGGTCAGTCCCCCAATCGCCACTCCACAGCCACGCAAAACGTTCAGGCACATGGCCTGGCGCCCAACAAATCGCCGGTGGCTGACCGGGTGGGGCAAACTCCACAAAGCGAATTTCCGACTTGCGGCCCACTGTCAACGCCGCGCACAGCGCACTGATGACCCCGAAGAAAGTGCGCCTGTTCATCCGCGGTTCCTCCTGCGGCTCTCCCGCGCCATCCTGGCCCGGGCCTTGTTGCGCGGCTTACCCTTGTTGGTGGTGAAGCCAGCACGTCGCTTATTGCCGCGCACCGCACCGAAAGGCCATGTCCAAGCAATTCCCCGATCTAGGTCTGGGATCATTCGTCCTCATCCTCCTCTTCGTCCTGATCATCCTGGGTATCGTTTTGACCGTCCTTCAGATTCTTGTTGAAAGCCGGTGTGCTGCCATCCGGAAACATTTCATCCTGCCGCTTCTTGGCTTCCGCCTCAGCCTCCTCTGCCTCCTGCTCCGGGTTCTTCACCAGGTCGAGCAGTTTCAGGAAGGTCTTGTTGGTCAAAGTGCCCTCCTTCTTGGCCGCCTCAATCCGCTTCAGGCGCAGTTCCTGATCCTCATCCAGGAGCGCAGGCCAATTCGCCGTCAATGGCCCTACTACAATCATGGGGTCGGTCAAGGCCCGCACCTGCAACCAGATCTTGCAGAGCTTGACAATCCAGCCTCCCTGGTCGCGCCGCCAACCCTGGATGTCTTTGGTGAACTGAACCATCTGCGTATCCGACGAGGCGCGGGCGCTACTTAACTCATTGCCCCAGATAAACTCTGGAATACCGGTGCGGTCCAAGAGCAGGAGGAAGAGCGTCTTCAACACCTGCTGTGTGTCTTTGGTGAAGCCTGTTGGCGGCGCTGCAAAATGAAAGCGCCCACCCTTGCCCACGAAGATCACCGCGTTCTGGTCAATCGTCACCTGGGGCCGGTCTACTTCATTGCCTTCGCTGTCGGTATAGGAGTCCACTACCACCGGCGCATTGGCGTTGATGACCTCAGAGATCTTCTCCATGCCCTCAAAGGTGGGAATGGGGTTGCCCAGCAGCTTGGCCCCGTCGATCTGCTTGAAGAGTACGTCGTCATACTGGTCATAGAGGGGGCGCAATGCCTCATGGATCGAATGGCCGTTGGTCTCATTGCGGCTGCGCCCAAAGGCGACATGCACCATCGGGATGCGGCCAATCAGGTTGGCAAAGTTGAGTACCTCCACCTCCTCATTGCCGCGCTTGATGGTGATGGTGCGCCCATCAGCCCGGTACTCATCCGTGATCACCTCACCGTCGGTTGTGCGTGTGGTGATGACCACCTTCTCCACGCGCCGGTAGTCACGCGCATTGCGTGTGACCGTGACCGTCTCCGGGGAGGGCACAGATAGCGTGCCATCGGGGTTGACAAAGATGTACTGATCCCCCAGCCCCATGCTGTCGCGCATGACCGTAAGCAGCAGAGAGTTGTTGACATCATCCAAGTCCTCATTGCCCTCATTCTCGTCACTTTGGCCGGAGTCCAAGAGACTGTTGATGAAGTGCTTCAACTCGGCATTGGTATAATCGCGACGAGCGTCGTCAATCTTTTGCGCGTCCTCGTCGTCCTCTGCATCGCCCTCATCCTCGCGCAAGGCGACCTCCACACCATCGCCCAACACCCAGGCTGCCAGCACGCGCTCAATACGGTCAGAGAAGAGACCGCCCAGGGTATAGCCGCTCAGCTTGCCGCGACGCAGGCGATCCCAATACTCATAGTCGGGGATCGTCTCATCCACGGTCTTGAGCGCGGCGTTGAAGCGCGACATGAAGAACTGGGCCGTACTGACCGCATAGCGACCGATCAATTCAGAGACCACAGCGGGCCGCGCAAAGACACCGCGCACGCGTGTCCACAGGGAAGGGCGTTTAACCGCGACTGCCATAAATTCCTCCTCCACGGCTCCCACCGCGGTTGGGACTGCGATAGGGTTCGTTAGGACTGACCTGCTGCCGCCCGCGACTGCCATAGAGTTGCGTGGCCTGGACAGCCACAGCCACGTTTGCCTCTACATCGGCACCGCGCGCCACGTGGGCCAGCGCATAGCTGTCCGCACGGTCGTCGTGCTGTCCATCGGGCGCGCTCAGGGTCGCACCCTTGATGCTGGCAATCTGTTGATAGGATGCAAATGAGTGCAGCACCTTGGTGGGCGATGCTGAGCCACCAACACCCAGAGGGTTCCCGGCATTTTGGCGAAAATGATCGGCGACCTCGGTATAGAGCAGCGACTTGCCGAGTCTGCTCGACATCCAGCCTGTTTTGCTATCATGGCCCGCCAGCAGGGTAATAGACTTGGCGTGTTCCTCTAGCCACTGGATCACGGCATGACCGTGGTTGTTGCGCTCGATCATCGCCGCCGCGTTGTTGTACCAAATGCCCACCTCACGCACGTAAGAGCCAAAGACGCTGGGCTCGAACTTCCCGGCCAGCACCGCACACTCTTCGCCGGTCAACTTGTCCAGCACCGTCAAGGCGCTGTCATCAGAGGTCGGGTTGCCTTCAGCCGGGTCGCCGCCAATCACATATTCCCGATCCTTCTGTGGCAGAACATAGACCTCAAGCCCAACAATCGCCGGTGCATCTTTGGGCAGACGCAGGAGATCCAGCGGTTCACGCTCTTCGTAGCACGCTTCAATCCAGAGGGGCGAAATGCGCTTGTCGAGGCTGCGCGGGGCCAGAGCTTCCGTGTCCGTCGCGGGGTACTCTTGATGCATATCATCCAGCGCTCCAGTGCGTGCCAGCACGTCGGCAGTTTGCGCCTGATACCAAGCGGCTGTCCGGCCTGGGCGTGCGTGCCAAGGCAGGAAGATCGCTTGCCAGTCAGTATGCCCGCGCTTGGCACCTCGATAGATGCGCTTGAACGGGCTTTCAGGGCGGCTCTTGTCCACGGTGGAGATCATGATCATCTGACCACCCGCGTCGATGGTCGGCTTGACCGCATTGATCAGACCGTCCAGATCCTGCACAAAATCCGCCTCATCCACGATGACCAGGGAGCCGGTGTAAGAACGGCCTCCCGTTGAAGGGAAGCTCTTGGCACTGGAGCCGTTGGAAAGCTCCCAATCGTGCTGAGAGTCTGCCATGATCGAGCGCGCTTGCATCCAGCTCGGCAGTCGCGCATAAATGTCTTTGAGCCGGTCAAGCAGTTCAATCGCCTCGTCGTCGCGCTTGCTAAACATCAGGATCGTCGCTGCGGGATGGAAGAGCATCGAATGGAGCGCGTAGCAGAGCGTGAGCCACGATAACCCCAACTGCCGCGCCTTGAGCACGATGGATTGCCGCCTCTGCGCCAGCCTGTCGAGCGTGTCAGATTGCGCGGGCCACAAGTCGAAACGCACCCAATTCTTGTCAGTGGCGTTGAAGATGTAAACGTAATTCAACAGCCAATAATGGATGCTCATCGAGCACTTCAGCCATTCGATTTTTTGTCGCTCAAGACTGAGCGTCGTCGCGTCTACGCTGTTCAAATGCGTCTAGTTCCTCTTTGGCCTTGGCCGCGTCATCGGATGTAAAATCCACCGAACCGCTGTGTTCCATCTTCACGTTTTGCTTGCGCCCGCCTGTCT
The DNA here is from genome assembly GCA_020846635.1 of Caldilineaceae bacterium. Lineage (GTDB taxonomy): Bacteria > Chloroflexota > Anaerolineae > Caldilineales > Caldilineaceae > QEUY01. The sequence goes on along the minus strand of JADLDO010000019.1, from coordinate 91,652 downwards.
CTTTAGCTAGGTCATCCAGAGAGGCGCGGAACTCGGCAATCAGAGCGGCGTTGAAACGCTCAATCTCGACCGTCTCTCCAAATTCGCCGCCACCAAGGCGCTTGTAGTCTTTGACCCAAACATTGGCTCGTTTACCGGCAGGATCTTCTTCTGCGATCTGGCTCTCCAGGAAATCCGCCAGCGTCTTGAGCTTGACCACTCGCTCATAGTCCAACGCCAGCCCTGACTCCATAATCTCGCGACGACGTGCGTTCTTTACCGCTTCGATAGCGGCGTCATAGGCTTCTTCGCGGGCTTGCCAGCCAAAATCGGTTGACCATCGCTTCAGGGTATGCAAAGACCTTGTGGGCGGTGTACTTTGGTGCATTTCGGCGTATTTCCCCACGAGTGCAACCAAAGTTCGACCAGGCCCAAGTCGCAACCAGTCATTGCACGCAATAATCGCCTTTTTGCTTTCGCCGGGTAACTTTTCGCCAGCGACCAACTCAACTGCCATAACGTCCTACTTCCCTACCCCAAGCCCGTTGGCGTTACTTCCACGATCCTTTGTCCTGCCCACCCTGGTCGCGAATATATGCGGCAAGGTAAGGAACGGGGGGTACAATCTCGCCCTCCTCACCCCCCTGCGGCAGACGATGCCATGCCTCTTTCGCCACAAGCTTGACGCCAAAGACCGCAGCTTCGACGGCAAATTCCAGTTGCTTTTCGTCCACGTCGGGGAACATCGACTTCATCTCTTCCATGACCTTTGGCTTGAGTTGGTCAAGTTCGAGTTCGCCGCTAATGTAGAATTGGCGAGCGCCCTTCACAAACTCCTTGGCCGCGGGGATGATGGTCTGAATGAAGCGAACGCCCTCATCCTCCACGTACTCCAGCCCATCCTCCGCCAAGTCCAGTGCGGCCCCTAAGTCGATGGGAGCGTTGTTGCCCCGATTTGCCACAACGAAAACAAAGGCCACGATGAGAGCCAACAGTCCCAAAATGGCGGGTACCCAGCTAATCAGTGAATCCATACTGCCCTCCTCAATGTTTGAAAATTGGTTTAGCCACGCTTGCGGCTGAAAATGAAACGCAGCACACCCACCAGCAGCCCCACCGCAACAATCGTGACGATGCCCGCGAGTGTGCCTGTCATGCGCCGACTGCCTATCCGTTCCCCGCGCCGCTGTTCCAATTCACAGCGAGCGTCTCCCCATCAGGCATCTGAGCGACCGAACCCACGAACCCAACGCCCAACAATGCAGCCAACATCAATGCGATCACAATGCGTTTCATTTGTCCCTCCTGTGGGATGCTACAAATTACGAACGAGTTCGCTGAAAAACGCTCCACACAAGCCCACCAAGTGCCACGGTCAGAATGGTGGAGCGATGATCATGCCGACGGTATTGGCGGTCATGCGCCACCTAGCTCCCGGTACGCTTGCACCAAGCGCGACACATAGATCGCCTCGAAGCCTTCCCCGTTGTATCGCCGCACAATCTCCGGCCAATCCTTGGCTCGCATGGGTTCCGCCAGTTTCTTGTGCTGGCACAACTGCCAAAAGCCCATGATCTGCGGTGCCAGGGCGCGGGAAAATGCCTCAAACATGGCTTGTGGCGTGTGATAGCCAATATCCGCGTAATGAAAGCCCATGATCTGCGGCGCGCCCATGCTGATGGACAGCAAGGCCGCGGTGCGGTTCAGCTTCGACGCAATCTCAAATGCCATCCACTCGCCACTTTGCCCGCGTTGGTGATACATCGCCTCGGTCGTACGGTCCGGGGTAGTGACCCACGCCTTGAGAGGATCCGCTTTGTCATAGCGGAAATGCTGGGCAAAGACCGTGGGGTTGTTCAAATACCGCTCGAAGATGTGCGCCTCAAAGCGAATCTTCAACTCGCCATCCTCGAAGCCTTCCCCACTCGATTCCACTTGCCAAAGTGCCTCTGCGACCAGCGGATCAATGGTGGCAAGCTGCGCGCCACTGCTGCCACTGACCACGCGATTGATCAGGTACATCGCCGCTTCCGGATCCACACGTCCGTTGCCATGCCCAAAGGTACCCTCAGCGTAAGCATCACGAGAGCCAAGGCGGATCTCCGTATGGGTATGGGGTGCAGGTTGCGAGGTGTCTGCCGTACCACCGTCGATGCTGGCGGCTGTCAATCCCGTAGCACCGGAGAAGGCAATCACCTGCCCCTGCTTGACCATCTGCCCCACCTCCACGGTAGAGCGATGCAGATGTGCAACAAAAGTGTGAATGCCAAATTGGGCATGGTAGACGCGCACATAGTTGCCATAGCCAGGATCGGTGCCTACAAACATCACCTCCCCATCGGCCATCGCCACAACCGGCGTCCCCACTGGCGCGCCGTGGTCAATGCCGTTGTGGTAGGGGATACCCAGCCGCTGTTGGTAAAACTCCGGGTTCTCGCCCCAACGTTGGGTACGCACGGCATTGGTCGGCCAAATCAGCTTGGTTATTGCAGGCGTGGGGCTTGGCTCTTGTGGGGATGGTGCGGGCGTCGCTGGCACCGGCTGCGGTGCAGGCTGAGAAGGCTCAGGTGTTGGCGCAGGCTGAGTTGCTGCGGGAATTGTCACTTCCTGGAACACCAGGTAGTAGTCAACGTGGTGATTCCAGTCCGGCTGTTCAATCGTTCCCAAGCCCATGCCAAACACGTCGTCGCTCGCCTCGCGGAAGTTGCCCACCCACACGCCATAGCTCTGGCTGTGGGCATTCATGCCGTAATCAGCGCCGTAGGGTTCGCTCGTCTTGTTGACAGGGGTGGTAAACATGCTGCTGTCCCAATAGAAGTTGACCGGCACGCCCATTTGCCGCTTGCCGCTGGCGTCCAGCACATCGACGAGGATGTGATGATCCGGGCCAAAGCGCCGCGCTCCATCCGGCACATATTCGGCCTTGATCAGCCGGTAGACCTTGCGCCCAGGCACTTCCTTGTAGGGAGTAAACTTTGGCACGCGCCGGGTGAAATCCGCGTCAATTTTCCGCTCTGGCAATGTCGCCTCTTGGCTCCCACTGTGTACACTTGGCATAAATGTCTGTTCCGGCTCTGTCTGCACACTCACACCTGGCACCACATAGCTTTGCTTGCACGCTTCCCGAAAGTCATCTTGCACACCGGCTTTGTCCGCGAACGAGTACACCTTGTCGTGGCGAGGCCAGCGATAGAGCACCACGCTGCGAATCATCTGGTTGCCGGATGTGCGGTTCCATGCGTCTACCTCACGCATCGCCATCTGCACCCAGCCTGTGTTGGCATCTGCCCACGGCTCAAGCTGATCCGTTTCGGTGAGATCCACCGGCAGGTGGCGCATGGAAGCGGGTACGGCGGCCAGTTGATCGCGGTAGGTGCGAAAATGCCAAAGCCAGCCATGCTCTCTGTGTTCGCTGGTGATCAGGCTGGGATCTGGGCCGTGTGTGTAGGCGTGGAGGCTGATCCCGTCCGCACCGGCGTCATTCGTAGTGGCATTGTCCGCAATGGCATTGTCCGCAATGGTTTGCAGCATCGTTCGCCAGTAAGCCAGCCAATCGCCGCTTGTCTGATCCCACGGCGCAACGGCTGCGACAATGACCTTGTGCGTGCTGTTGACTCGCTTGATCGCATTACGGCACAGCATGAAGCAGCGGGCATAGTCAACGGCCCGTATGATCTGCCCGTTGGGGCGCTCCTGCTCGTGATTCGGCTCATTGCCAATAATCCATCTCTGGCAGCCCTGCGATACTGCTACAAAGGTCGCACAACGCTGGGCAAATGACTCATAGAGAGACGGCGCGGGGATGGTGCCATCCGGCTTATAGCCATTGTTCAGCCGCACAATGACGCGATATCCACGTTCGGCCCACCAACGATAATCCCCGCCACTCTTGTTGTTAGGGTTGGAGCCAATGGCCTCTGTAAAAACAACCGTGCCTGGCTTGCCGACAAACAGCGCCGCTGCCTGCTGATCCGGTTCGTGGATACCCGGTAGGTAACTGCCCATTAGCTTTTCACCACCGGATCGCGACCATCAACGCGCACGAGCGGAGCGCCGGTGTCATCGCGGGGATTGGCAAGCGGGGTGACTTTCGGGCGCGCCCTGTACCACATGGTTGCCACGACAATCAGCACGTTAATCAAAGCGGTGACAAAGGCGTTGATGAGAGACTGTTGCGTGGTATCCCACTGGACAACGCCCAGACCGGAGAGCATGGCAACCCCAGCCATCACCAGCGTAATCAACAAGCCACTGAGATAGCTGGCATTCATCACGGGTTCGGGCTGCGTGCGGTTTGTGTTCATTGCCTTTCCTTTCTACGGGACGTACCGTCAACTTGCGTCCTGTCGGTTCTGCTCTGATTCGCGCTTAAACCAGAGATAGATCTTGGTAATCAAGGCACGGTGCGAATTGCGTTCAGCGGCGTAAATATCGGCCAGGATAAAGCTCGCCAGGAGCATGGGCGGCCACACCGCTGAGATAATCGCACCCATGACATAGCCGGGTAACATGGGGCTGTGCGAGAGAATGGCTGCAAACCCGGCAGCGGTGATCGCACAACCGCTGAACAGGATGCCCATTGAAGTGCCCCGAATCCCGCCTACCTCCCAGACAATCAGCCACATATGGGCCGCCAGTGCGCCAAAGACGGCCGCAGCGAAGGACCACATCACCACCGCTCCCTGCCCAAATAACAGGTCTCTCATGGGGTTACTCCTGCCAGATAGAGACTAAAGAGCAGCGTCGTCACACCGACAAAGCCGGAGATGGCTAACGAAATCCAGACAGGTGTACTGCTGTGACGTGCGCGGTCGTTGTCCCGCGAGGTTTCCAATGATGCGATTCTTGCGCCATGGTTCGACAACGTGTCCTCATGTCTCCAGAGACGCTGCTCGACGACTCCTACTCGATTGTTTAGCTGCTCCACACCGCTGCGTCCTTGTCTCGAATACAATGTTGCCTTGCAATGTTGCGTGCCATGCCAGCACAGCCGCCGCGCTGGTGTAGATACCAGAACAAAAAATGGCGAGCCGATACGAATGAAAACTCGTATCGGCTCGCCATTATGCGGTCGCCATTATTGATTGACAGATGCGTTAACTAAGCCCTGGGACGCTCAATTCGCAACTGGTTAAACGTGCGTCTCTCAACACGCACCCGCTGTCCCTGCTGGTCTCGACCCTCTTCGGTGAATTTCACCTCTGTACTGACCGTGTTACCGTCGAGGTTGAGGACAATCTGGGCCTTACCTTGCTCCAGCGACAAAATGGTGAGGTGAAGCCACTCCGTCAGTTCGGTCAAACCCACAGCTCTTACCGGCGCATCTCTCAGCATCGCTTACTCCTATCCTAGCACGGTTGTTGGACGTGTGCAACCGTTGCGTAATTTGCCGCTCTCTTCCGTTCCCTCCTGGATTCGCAATTCCCGGCCAAACACATAGCCACGCTGCCGCGCCGTCAGGTTGGCATAGGGCCTGTCAAAGCAAAACGCGGGCATTCGGTTCGCGTTTGCGTCGTACCCCTCGACCATGCCTGCCTCCCATTCCGCCGCTAAATGCGCCAGCTCTGTGGCGACGTGTGCGTTGACCCTGCTCATGGCGTTAGCTCCAGCCAGCCTCGATGCCGGAGCCAGACATACACGCCACACAACGCTATCAGCACAATCACCGGCCACATCTCCCAGGCGCTATACTTGACCATGAGATAGCTATAGCCCGCCACCTGCACAAGCGCTATGATGGCAAAAATCCCCATTGCTTTGCGGAAGCGTCTGTTAATCTTCTGGATCATGACTTGCTCTTTCTTCCCATCTCGCCAAGCTGGACGACCACAAGAAACGCCCAGGCCAGCAGCAGCCACTCGACAAAAGAAAGATCACCCGCCGAACTGTTAAGAAACGTCACTGCCCATTCGGTCATCGCTAAAATGCCTTTCCGTGCTTGTGCGCCCGCGTCTTGTTGTATTCCATTTTGGCGATCAGGGCCTCCGCCACGCGCAGCCCTCGCCCCTGAGCCAGATCCATGATACGCAGGATGGCGTCGCTCAATTCAGCCTCGATGCCGCTAAATTCTGGGATCTTGTCATCCGGTGGATTGCCATGCCGGATGGCCTCACACGCCTCGGCGATCTCGGTCACAATCAGCATGAGGGCCTCGGAATCGTTGCGATCCTCGTCCCAGAAGCCTTTGGAGACCATTGCGGTGTGGTGGCTCTGTGCGACGGCGTTGAAGCCCGCGATAAAGAGCGCCGCGGAGAGAGATGGTGCGCCGTCTGTCTCTGAGCGAATGAGCGTGCTGGGTGTTCCGTTCACAAGGTGATCCTTTCTCGTTCTTGGTTCTTGGTGGTTTCGACCGGCTCCTCTATGCGCCAGAGCGTCGGCTGGCAGATGCAACTCTCCCAACCAACTGCCGCGCACATGGGACAGATCAGGTCGCTTGTGCCAAACTCGAAATACTTGAAGCCACCCTCCTCTAAGATGTCAATGGCCGTTAGCTCCAGGTGCAGCAGCAATTCCGGCGACTTCTGCTTGAACAGTTCGAGCATGATGTGGGCGTCGTGCTGGGTGATTTCCGGGTCCGGGGCCACGCGCACGATGGGAATCTGCTCATTGACACCAACGGCCTCCGTCCTGCCCCCGCCGCGGTCAGAAACCGGATACCAGTAGAGGGTATCCAGGCTGCCGTCCAGCGTGGCAGCTTCGATAATGCGCCTCTGCTGCGTGCGGGTTTGGATCATGCCAAGCTCTCCACACAGCGTTCCATCAACATCGCCATAACAGGAGGTGTGACCGCATTGCCCAACTGCTTTACCTTTTCCCGCCCGTTGCCCAGCACCACATAATCGGAAGGAAATGCCATTGCCCGCTGGATCTCATGCGGCTGGAGCATCCGAAAGCCGCAGTCATCCACCGTCGGTGTCTCGCCTGGTTGGGCGATGTAATGCACAGGCCAGGTCGGCTGCGTCGGCAATGACTCATGCACCCCGGCCAGCGCAGCACCAACGCCACTTTCACGCGTGTAATAGCTCACGATGAAGGGAGGGATGACCACCGCGTGCTTATCGACCGTCGGCACTGTAGGAAGCGCATCGTCGATGGCAGAGCCTTCGTTCGTGCCGTAGTAGCTGGAAATAAATGGCATCACGACCCCATGATGGTTGCCCGATGCACAGACGGTGGAGAGTGCATCTTCCATGCTTTTGGGCGCATTCTCGCCGCGCAGATCCACCATGTAGGGCGGCACGACCAAACTGGGCGACACATGCGGCATGACCGTGGCAAACTCATCCGTAATTGGGCGGCTGCGGTCGGTGCTGTGATTAAGCGATGTGACAAAGGGCGGCACTACCACACCAACTGTCTGCCGGGTGGTCTGCGTTCCTAATGCCTCGTCAACCCCATACGTACGGTCATTCTCCGCATGACTGTAGGCTGTCTCGACCGTGAAAGGCGGCACCACCAGCCCATGCGTTGAATTGCCGATCTGCGTGCGCCCAGGGCCGGTTGTGGGCCAAACCATATCTTGGTGCCTGCCGTCGCGCGCCGTGTGAACGGTGTCATAGAGGAATGGCCTCGCAAATTTTTCCAGCCCCGCCCGGATGCGCGACAGTGTTTTTTCCTTGAGCGGCTTCGCCCGGTCGCCAATGCGCGGGGCCGGTAAGCTCCAGTCGATGGCGTTGGCCGCGCAGTAGTAGTACGGCTCAACCTGGGTGGCACAGGTAGGGCAGAGGTAGACATATTGCTTGCGGTAGCGTCCCCACCGGCGCTCAGGCTTCTTCCATGACTGAACCGCCTCGACGTTGGTTTCGCATTTGGCGCAGTAAGCATGCGGGCGGAACTCCAAATTGGGAGCGCGGTTGCCCTTGCGCCAGAAAACGACATACATGCGGTCGCGGCTCTGCGGCGTCGGGTGGGCGAACATGCTGTTGAAGTAAACAATCTGGTAGTCATAGCCCAACAGATCCATCGCATGTAGCCAGGCGTCCCACAGCTCCCAATACCGGGCATCGACCACGTTCTCAACGATGATGATGTTGTAGCAATGAATCTCGGCAAAGCGCGGCACGTCCCACATGGTTGCCCGGCTGCGCTCCTCGGAAGGATCGATCTTGGCCTTGCCGCCAAACATATTGAGTTGTGGCGATGTCTTGCGCTTCACCCCCTTCGCCAAGCTGTGATTCGTACACTCTGGGGAGGTGATCAGGATGTCGGTTGCCGGGTAGCGGCGCGGATTGGTCGCGCTCATGTCAGCGCAATCGTGAAGAGCATCAGGAAAGTTAGTGTTATGGGTATCAATGGCGAGCGGCCAATGATTCATGGCGAGCTTCAACTCGGCACCGGCTGCGACAGCCCCAATCGAAGAGCCGCCTGCGCCGCAAAATTGATCGGTTACTGTGATGTAAGAGTTCTTTGCACTCATTGCTCTATCCCTCAACTCCTACCAATAGCGGCTGCACCACCAACTCATCACCGACCACGGAGATCAAATCAATCATCTCTGCCGCGCCGATCTCCTCCCCGCTCCACCCCTGCGGCCACGCGCCCAGCTCCCACAGTTCGCGAATGCGCGCTTCCTCTTCGGCGTTGATCAAGTCCACGCCGGCGCGGCGTTGGATGTCCAGCACCTTCTCCAGCCCATAGGCGCGTCCCTCGAAGGTCAACGGCCCCATGCGCTGCCCGTTGGTGGCATAGCGACCATCCTTGTTGACCTCTGGTGTTCCCTTACGCAGTCGCCATTTCGCCATCTTCAGCTCGGCATACAGCGGCTTTAACTCTAGAAGTGCTTCCAGCCGGTGCCACTTCTCTTGGTGTGCCACGCGGCGCAACGCCTCATCTTTACTGGCAAGATTGCAGGCAATACAGCCAGTGCGAACGTCACCGTCGCCATAGACATCGGCGATGTTGATGACCTGGGGATAGCCATGCCGCTCGACCTCGAAGTAAAGCCAGTCATAGACGTGGCACAACCGCCAATGGAGCAAGGGCGCAAGCGTGTCAGCGACAGCCTCAGACGGTGTGACCTGGAACCAGCCTTGCCCACACTCGCCCGTGTCGCGGCTGCAACTAATGGCTATGCGTTGGTCACGCGCTGCCGATTCGCCCATGCGAACGCCGGTGATGCTCAGGAGCTTTTCGCCGCTGCTCTCGCGCACGGACTGCAAGGCATCCATCATCGGCTGCACTTTGAGCTTTGGCGTGCACCAGCGGAAGCGGTTGGTTGGCGGAGGAACGCCCAAGCCCAGCATATAGACATAGAAGCGTTCGTCGAGGGCAGGTAGCACCACGCGTGCATCGAAGCCATCCGCGCGTAATGCGGCCAATAATTCCATTGCTGTAGCGTAGAGCGGTGGGTACTCCATGCGCGTATCGGCATAGAGGACGCTCAGCGACTTGGGAGCTGGCACGTTGCCGCTCTTGATTGCCCAGGCGACAAAGGTGACACTAGCACTTGAGTCTTTACCGCCGGAATAAGCCACGCTCCAATGCGGGTAGCGTTCGCCGTACTCGCGCAGACTAGCAAGGCTAAGTTCAATGGAGTCGTCGAGAGTATTACGCTCGCTCTCAAAGAGGGATTGCCGTTGCATCATGCCACCTCGCTCCCTGTCGGCTCGCCATGCTTCGCTGCGAACAGATCCACGCCACCCTCCAAGTCGGGCATTCCCGGCCAAGCTGCCGCCAGTTCCGCAACGTCACTCGTCGAGGGCAGTAACAGCGGGAATTGGCGCACGCGCAGATCAGCGGGCCATTCCTCTATGTTGCCACCCTTTTTGTCCTTAAGATGGAGTTCGTGGGCCAGGACAGTACCCATCTGCTTCACAAAGACAGGCACTTGGGCATAGTCACACTGCCGCATCAAGTCACGTACCCAGCCCACATCCATGCGCCGGGCACCAGGCCCTGACTCGCCGCCAATGATCGCCCAATGGATCTGAGGATTGACCCGGCTCCAGAAGGGGTGATCGTGGTGGCCGCCGCCATCCATACCGGGATCGCAATAGTAACCACATGGGAACGCGGCCCCCAGAGCGACCGGCCCCAACAACGGCTCGATGCTGAGGAAGCGAATCGCCGCGGGGATTTTGATCAGTTCCGGGATACGTTCGTGGGCACTTCTCTGGTTTTCGATGGACGTGCCGATCCAGACGTTGCGCCAGGTGAACTGGTCGTCATACCAGCCAAAAGGCCACAGGCGTTTGATGTTCTCAGGCCGCTTGGTCAGCAGCAGCCAATCCAGATGCGGTGTGCGGTCGATCAACTCAAACAGTTGCAGCCGCCATTCATTGAGCTGCTCCCGCTGATCGGGTTTATCCTCGAACACATCACACAGCGAACCGCAGAACACCCGTTGGCGGGTACGCAATGCCAATCCCGCCTTGCACTCTGGGCAGACAAACCCCTTTGCTTTTGCCAGCGGATCGCCACGCTCAGCCCCGCGCCATCCACAGTGGTTGCATTCGCCCCATTGCTGTCGATTCCATTTCAACGGTTCGCGCCATTTGGCCTCAGTCGTGCGTACGCGCACCCCCTGCGGCCCCCACTGCACCTTGCCCCAGCGGTGATCCATCAGCGTTTCTGCATAACAGTGGCGGCAACCTTCGCTCACGCGGGTGCAGCCCATCCAGGGATTGAACGTGTGATCTGTCCACTCTATCTTGCTGTTTTCGGCCATGATGATTCCCCCAATTTCAAACTTAAACCGCCAACAAATGCGGTTGCATCGACACTTCACTTATTCGCTGTTCCGCCAGCGCGAAGTACGCCGGATCGATCTCCGCCCCGACAAAACGTCGCTGCATTTGGAGCGCAGCCACACCCGTCGTTCCCGAACCCATAAAGGGATCAAATATCGTCTCACCTGCATTGGTGAACTGTGCCAGCCACTTCTTGAGCAACGGCAACGGCTTCTGGGTTGGGTGATGCTCAGCGCGGATCACGTTCTGTGTCCACACTGCATGGTGGCCGCCACCATTCCAGCGCTTCTTACCATCGCGGTGGAGGAGCAGGACTGCTTCCCAGCCCGTACCTGGACGGTCGCCGGTGAACTGAGGAGCCGAATTCGGCTTTATCCACACCCCTAGCCGCACAACCGGCAGACCACTCTCATCGGCCGCGGCAGCGTGCCGCCACTCACAGGTCATAATCACCCAGCGGCGGGCAATTCGAACCGACTCGGCACACAACAGCAGGAATTGCTCCGTTGTAACGCTGTCAAAGTCAATTAAGGTAGCACCGCCGCTGGAATGACCGTTGGTGATACCCTTGCGCGTGCGTGCTCCTTTATGGGTTTGCTCGCCATATGGAGGATCAGTAATCACATGGTCGACCGAACCCTCGACCATACCGCGCATGAGTTCAAACGCATCACCGCAATGCAAATTGAAGTTCATTGAGTCTGCTCCAATTCCGAAAGACGATCCATCGCCGTCGCGTACTCAGGGCAGTTATGGCGATCACAGCGGGGGATCATATAGTGCTCATCGTGCAGGACGATTGCTGCCTTGCGTTTGTCCCTGGTCGCCAGCACGGTGATTGTCAGTCGATAGCCCTCGTCGATTAGTTCAGCAAGGCGAGCCGTCAACTCATCAGGCAGCAGATGACCATGCTGATTGGCGATGACGCGGTATGTACCCGCCGACTTCTTACCCCCGCCGCTCAGTTCCGTTTCGTGAATGTTGACATGGAGGAGATGCTTGCTCACGCCTTGTGCTCCAGTTCAAAGAGAATCACGCTCTCATAGGGCACACGCGCCTCATGGTTTTGCCCATACTTCAAAGAGGGCGTTTCGATCATTTCGTGCTTACGTACCCGGAAACCCAAGGCGCACAGGCAGCCAATATGCCAGTCGGTGACATAGACGCGCCGCTTATCGCGAATGTGATCCTTGATATTCAGCACGAACGCACCGCCCTCGACGAGTGCCCGCCGCGCTTCCTTCCATGCACGATGGTGGAAGTCCCGGTACTTCTTTCCCCAATTCAACTGTCCGCTGTTTTCGGGGTGCAGTTGCCGCCCTAGTTGGCATGTGTATGTCTGCCAAGCGTTGCCGGTCGGAGAGTTCAATGTGGCGTCAGCCATACGGTTTCCGTACGTTGGTGATGTGCAAATTGCATCGAAGTACCCATCCTCCCAGGGCAGGTGCAGCGCGTTGCCCAAGGTTGTCCGTGGATGGATAGAAGCCCACTCTGCTTCAATCTCAACGGCCTCGATCTGCGCGTCTGGCAGCCAGTGGTTGAGCGCAAACACCTTCCCCGTACCGCCAAACGGATCCAAGATGCGCTGCCGCCCTCGCAACATCGTTGCCATCTCGACTAGCAAAGCATCCGTGTACTTCGCTGGATGATTTGGCAGTGGGGCATCTAGCTCGAATAAGGGTGATAGTGACTCGGACATGTATGTCTACCTCAATCCACTAACTCTTTGCGCTCAAACTGGATCTCAAGCCCCAGCTTCACCGCCAGGGCTTTCGCCATCATCACATCCAACTCAGGCAGATCCGCCTGTGTCGCCAAATAGCGCAGGATCACCGCTGCCTCCCAGTCACCCATGCCTGCCACTACATGCCGCGTCGCCGTAGGCCAATCCTCACCTGGCAGCCAACCCTGTGGATCATGCCGTCGGCGAATGTTGTGCGTCGCGCTCTGGTACAAACCGGCAGCTTGGGCGAGCGTTACATCCGCCTGGGCAGACGCAGCGGGATCTGCCATAGCCATCAGCGACGACCGCCCTTCACCTTCATGGGCACCCTGCGTCCAGCGAACTTCAACCCGGCATCGTCTGCAACCTCGTCCCAACTCGTATAGCCTAGTTGGTTCATCTGCTCCCCTGCACGCGGCATATCGGCAGGTTTGCGCTCGTTAAACTCGGCAATGGTGGGCATGGTGCCATCGACAGCTATCTCCGCCACCACGGCCAGGAAGCGCTTGCGTAGCTCCTTGCGCTTGGCAGCCATCTGCTCAACGTAGCTGGGATCGGCGGGCTTGGAGACAGGCTTAGGTGTCGTGACCGCAGCGGGCGCATCCGGGACAGCGACCCCCGCATCTGCGTCTACTTCGGCCAACGTGCGCGGCTTGCGTATCGTCTGAAGCGGCACGGTTTTGGTTATGCTGGGTGCCGGTTCGATCCTGAGGGGCGTAACGGTCGCCGGTTCCGGCGCTGCCGTGATCGCGGGCGACACCTGTGCGCTGTTGCCGTTGGTGCTGGGCTTAACCTCCGGGGTGACAGGTTCGGTGTCAGTGCCGTACTCCAACCGTTCAAGCGCCTCGACGCCCACCAGTTCCTCAACCGCTTCTTGCCACTCGCTCTCACTGGTTAATTTTTCGTCCTTTTTTGGAGGCTGCGCTGCGCTGGGCACAGTGCCCACCAGATCGGCCCATTTGCTCTTGAGGCGTGCGAACAGCCCTTTCGCTGTCGGCAGCGACGGATCGCGCTCCTGGTTCCATTCCGGCACCGTTGGTGCGCGCCCCAACAGGCGGGTGAGCCGCTCCATCTCCGCGGCGACCGCTGCCCGCAGATCGTCATCACTCACCTTCGTACGCGCCGCGCCCGCCACCGCCTTGCCGTTTTCCGGCACTGGCTCTTCCATCGCCGCATGGAAGATTCGTTCCAGCCCGGCAGATAGCGCCGCATTAACTTCGTCGGCTGGAATGCCCGTGACTGCCGGAGCAGGATTCAATGGCTGAAGGTTGCTGGGCGAATGGCGTATGAAGGCAGGCACCTGATTCTCTACCATTTCCTTGACAAGCTCATCCATCAGCACGTCATAGGCGACCTCGACCACACCCACCAGCAACCGCGGTGGATTGTCCAGGCCCCACTTCGCATGGTGGTCAGCAATCGCCGCGTTGATCTCCTCCGTCACAGCTTGCAACTTCTCGGCAAGAATTTTCATTCGTCCTCATCCTCTCCAGGCTCAATGTCCGCGTGTGTCGCGGATCCGTTGGACTGCTTACTGTCACCAAACATGCCGCCCACCTGGTCCAGCACGTCGGCTTCATTGAAATGCTCAGGACTCACCGCCTCCACCACCCCGTTGCCAGACATTTCCGCAATAAACTCAAAGTGGGGCTGAACGGCCTCCATCGTCTTCTCTGCGCTCGGCCACCAAAAGCCGTGGCGTGCCAGCACATCGTTGAACTCGGTGATGTCGTGGTCGGCCATTGAGGTTTCGCCCGCCTCGTTCATGCGGCAGTGCGAGAGTTCGTGATCGACCAACGCTGTGCGCTGTTCTTCGGTTAGCAGCAGCCACCAATCCGCGGCAAACCAAATCACGAAGTCATAATCCAAGTAAGCACGCATGTCGTCGGCCATCTTCTTGGACTTGCTCATCGTCGCCCTACCCTTGGAAACCGGCGCTTCAGCGCGCATGAGGATACCGATCCGCGCCTCTGCAAGCTCGTCGTGCCAGTCATAGATCACCTGCTCGACCAAGGCGATGACTTCTTCAGGCGCTCTCTTGTACTTTCCCATTCCGATCCTTCCTCGCTTTTTCGTAGCGTTCTTGACAGTGGCACGCGCATTCCTCATCATCGCAAATGCAGAGTTCGTGCCTCACCTCCACTGCCAGACAGCATGAATGCCCCTCTGGACAGTTGCGCCGGCAGCATTCCGATGGGCTGCGCGGGCGGCGACTAGAAATTCGGTTCGTCGCCATCCCAGTCCTCTTCGTCATCGTCCCAGGTGTGGTCGTCGGCAGCCTCCATATCCACCAATTCCTGCACCCTGTCCGGCCTTCCCTGCTCCAGCAGCCGCATGGTCATCGGCTTGGCAACAGGCAAGACGTAGGTCGGCAAAGGACGTGCCTTCCGCCCACGCGCGACGATCATCGCCTCTTCCTCCCCGACAGGGGTGCAGGCGAAGATCGCCGCCGCGCCGAAAACTTTGGACCAAGCAGGAATGTCGCCAATGGCAGGCACATCGATGCGGAGCATGGTTGTGCCGAACATGCTTACCTCGGTCACATAGCCTGCCAGTACGGTTTTGCCCATCAGTTCCAAGATCGACCAAGACGCATAGCTTTCGGGTGTTTTTGTTTCGCCGTCCATCTGATAGCTCCTGTGTTTGTGTGAATGAAGATGAAAGTTGAATGCCTATGCCGGATTGGGCGCACTGGCTACGGTCACATCGTCGCCCAAATACCACTCGATACGCTGGATAACCTCGTGAAAGTCGTCCCAAATTACCTCGCAGCGATAGCCCTGCGCCCGGAGACTACGAATCCAGTCAAGCTGCTCCTGTGTGGGCTTGTTGTCCTCGGCCTTGAGTTCGATGAACAGCCCGTGGTAGCCATGCCGCGCCACGGGAATCATCAGGTCCAAGACACCCTTGCGTACCCCTTCGGCCTTGAGCTTGGCAGCCACGATGGGGTTGCGATGCCCGCCATTGGGAATGGCAAAAATGAGGCCCCAGCGCGGGTCTGTGGCCGCGCGCTTGTCACACTCGGCAATGACAGCCACCTGGAGATCATGTTCGGGCGTCTGGCGCTTGGCCTTTGGCTCCTGCGGTTGGGCGGCTGATCCCTTTTGGTTCAAATCGCCCTCGACGACAAGCTCAGGGTTATTACGCAGCCATTTCGCCACGTCGCTTTCGCTATACGCCATCAGCCACCGCCTCTTCCGCCACAATCTCGATCAGTACCGGCTTGCCCAGGATGCCGCCCAACTTGCGCCGGATGGCTGGTCCCGCCTGCGCGCTCAACCAGGTGATGCCCGCCGCGGCGTTCGCGCCCACCAGCACCCGATAGAGCGGTAGGCGCTTGCCATTCTGGCCTTCCACCTCTCCCGCAGCCTCAAGGCGGCTACCGATTAGGTACGATGCAGCCACACCCGGCAGGCTGGGCGACAACTCAGACAGGCAGATCGCCCAGGGGTCGTCTGTGGGCATCGGCGCGGGCAGCGGGTGCGGTTGGGCAGGCGTAGGAGCTGGGGCCATTGGATGTACACCGGGCATAAGCTCAACGTCTTGCCGCGCATCCAACTCAGCGATGCGCGCCTGGGTCTCTGCCTCCGCAGCTTCGTCGGCCTGCACCTCCTCCGGCGTCCTGAACTGCCGGTACAGGTCAGAGCGCCTAAACTCAGGTGACAGATCCGGTGCTGACCACTCCCCCGACTCGATCCGCCAGATCAGCGCCGGAACCTTCGCCTCGCCGCGGCCATAATCAGGCAGCCACGCAGCCACCTGGCGACGGATTTCTATGAAGGAGACAGCATCCGCCAACCGTTTGGCAGTTCCTCCGCCCATGCCCACTTTGAGCAATAGCGCCATGGCGAGGGCGTGGGTCGTGGGATCGTTCACACTCGTACGCGGCTGGTTGGTTGGTTGGATACCACCAACCATTTTTTCTTTGGAAGTCTTTGTAGAAGTCTTTGTAATATAAGAACTGGCATGATCATCCCGCATCAATTCGGTATCATCGTCCCTGTTCGATGCGATACCATTGTGCCCGTTCGATGCGGCATGATCGTCCCGCATGGATGTGGCATCATCATGCCGCTTGGGGAATACAGAATCTTTCCGCTTCGATGTGGCATGATCGTGCCGCATGGCAGCTTCGATTTCTTCAACCTTCTCCTGGTTGATCCGGTAATGCTTTGTGCGGTCAAAGCCCTTGATCTGGACGCTAAAGACAAAGCCTTTCTCCTCTAACTTGACCAAGTGCTTTCGCAAGGTATCGGGTTTCCAAAACGGGAAATACTCGTCGCACCATTCCTCATAGGTGCCCCAAACCCACTTCTCCCCATCATGCTCAATACCATTGTTGCGGCCCTGCATCAGCCAATGGATCTGCTGCAAAATGACGGCGCGCTCCATGCCGACAACTTTGACCAATGAAGGCAATACCGTAAGAGGCCGCTCGTCAATCAGGAGCTTGGACATCGCTTATTTCATCTCCCGGCAATCTGTTGCCCACCTGCCAGTAATCGTCCAGATCCGCGCTCGGCAGTTCCATCTCCGCAGCCGCCTCACTCGCCTGCTCGAACGCCTCAGCATCTCGCAAGGCATCAATGCGCGCTACCTCCTCTCTCATCCACGGCCTCACCTGCTCCACCAGGGAGTCCAGGCTATCGTTGTGGATGGCGGCCACCAGTGCCAGCAGAACGCCACGCGCCTGGCACTCCTGGTGCGTACCGTGGCGCATGTCCCTGGCAAAGACGCTCGCCACCTGTGCCAACACATTCAACCGACCACTCATTGTTATCTCCGTTCTGGCCCTGTCAGTTCGCGTGTGCTGCGATAGGTGGGGATGTATTCGGGACAGCATCCCCACCTACGCCCTTTGGAGGAATCCCGCTGCCGGTGGTTTGCCAACCTGCTTTTTGGCTGCCAGTCAGTGCGCGTACCTGGCCCGGCTTGCCGCTGTCTTAACGGGGGGAAAGATTGATCCCCGGCGCATCTCGCGGCTGCGGCGTAGTAGTGTCTATGTCTTCGCTCGTGGCGTGCCATATTGGGCGGCAAACTGGATCAGCCCACCCAACACAACCACATGCTGCTCAACCAAATCGGTTCGGCCTTCTCTTGGATTCTGGGCAGGGATGAATGTCAGCACCCCTGCCCCACAAAGGAAATTTCTCGCCGCTGCCTTGCCAGTCTGAACCGGATCCACCTGGCAAAGCCCGTTTTTTTGCATGTCGAGACTAAGTTACCCCGTAGGGTTTCCCGCCGGTTGCTTACGGCTGCGGCGTAAGTGGCAGCGCCCCGGAGTCGAACCGGCGGTGTGGCCCTGGGGGGTTACTCACCATGCCAACGCTGCGAAGATTCTTACTGGCGTTGCCTGCTACTCAGGGTGACACTCCTGTTGATACATAGGGCAACCGATGCTCTATAACCAAGCGTGGCATCGGGTCTAGCCCCTGTGCGCCCACGCTTTCCACGAGCCATACGCTCGCGAGAATCAGCGCGCTAAAGAAGGCTAAGAAAAACAGCAGCCGCAGGCCGCGGGCCACGGCGCGCATTAGTCGCTGTCCCGGTTGCCGCTTACCGCGCATGCCGCCCAGACAACCACGCTGCATACCCCACACATACCCAACACGATGAACCGTGCCCATATCGGGTTTGCGTGCGAGAAAACAGCGCCCAGCACCAGCGCGGCAAGGACGAGGCTGAAGATGGCAATGGCGATCCATCCGGCAAGCTCGCTCTGCTGCCTACGCGTCCCACCGTCTCTGCGTGGTGTGATGTGGAAGATATTCATGCCTATCCCTTCTCCCCATAGCGATACAACTTATTGAGGGTCATCACGCGCACCGTTTTGCGCTCAAACAACTCGCTGATCAGCCTGATGCTTTCCCCATCGGTCACGCGACGCCGCAGCGTGCGCAACGTCGGCAGATCGTCATCTTCGCTGTCCAGCACTTCCTGGAGATCGTTCTTCCACTCTCGCTTGCCGACCTGACGTCGCGCAATGGCATCGCTCTGGACGACGACCTGGGCATCGGCCTCGAACTCTTCCTGTAGAGCGACCTCCAGTTCTACGTCTGAAAAAATTTCGTACATCTCAACTCCCATTCCCATTTCGGGTGCAAAAAGATCAATAGAGAACCGAATCTCTACAAAAACGCGACAAAAAAGGTGCAAATCGTGAGTCTCTCGCTGGCTGCTTGCTATGTTGGTGCAAAAGAACAAGCCGGCATCCTACGACTACAAGTGGCGCTGGGTCGTGTGGGGTGCGGGAAATCGGTCATTTGTCGCATGTCAAATCATCAGGAGCAACGTCATGGCTATTACCTTTCGTCTTCCAAGCCCCCAACTCAATACAGGAGAAGTCCCCATGTCATCCGCCATGACCCTGCCTCACCAGCAGGTGTCGATAGATGCGCGTATTTTGCCCGAAATCATCGAGGCATATTTCGAGGCCAAAGCCACGGACATCAGCGAGGTAACAATGTCCAACTATCGAATCCAACTGCTGCCCTTTATGGCGTTTTGGAAACAGAAAGTAGATGTTCACCAATACACCCTGTCGCCTGCCATCCTTACCGCGGCCAAAGATTGGATTAAAAATGAATACATAAACACGCTGGGGAAACATCCCCATCCGACCACGGTTTTCAACTGCTTTACGCGGATGCGTGGCGTACTCAACTGGGCCTTCCGCAACAACTGCACTGGCACAATTAATGTGGCGGAGTGGTGCCCCAAGTTGCGCCGCGGTAATTCCGAGCTCTACTTCCCTACTCTTGATGAACTGGCGTTGATGATGGAAATGCCAAGCGATGAATATCGCCTGCGTGACATCGCTATCATGGCGTGGTTGACCAGCACCGGAGCGCGTCTTTTTGAGACGGCAAACGCCACGGTGGAAAACATCACCTTCAACACACCGCTTAACGATGTGATGTTGGGTCATGACCACGCGGGGTATTGCCACTTGCGATTCACCAAAGGCGACAACAAGGGGGAGCGGGGCGGGCGTTACGTTGCCTTTTGCAAAGAGGCCGGATTGCTGCTGAAGTGTTATCTGAGGAGCGTGCTGCGTAACCCGGAAGACACGATATTTGGTCTGACAGATAAAGGCGTCGCCCAGGTGATCAGTCGCCACGGAGCTACGGCGGATTTGCCCGACATTAGCCCACACGCCTTTCGGCGATTGTTTACCGATCATTGGGACGAAGTGCATCGCATGGACTATCGCGCCGTGCTTAAAAAGCAACTGGGCCACAGTCTGCGAGGGCAAGATATTACGGAGGAGCACTACCTGAATGGGAAAAACAAACGAAGAATTGTCGGTGCCCTGCAAGAGCACCATGTTAGCCCGTTGAGCAAGATCGATATTGACTGGGGAAAGTTCCCCGTCCATATCGAACCTATCTCTAGTTAGGCTCGAAAAACGACCCCCGACACATCGCCTGTTTAGATAACTTTTCTTCGGAACAGGGTGTCGGGAGTTCGAACCTCTCCTGGGGTACTATTTTCTTTGATTGAAGTGATGCTTTAAGGATGGGAAGGAGCAGCGCACAATATGTCCCGGTTGCCGTCTAACCGCAGCGGTCAGAGCTTTATCGAATTTGCGCTGATCATCATCCTTTTCGCCATTGTGCTGCTCTCGATTCTGTTGATCTTGGGTGACGACCTACGTACCTTTATCAACGACCTCTTTCAAGCCTGGTTTCCCTCCTAAGAAACCCCAATATTCACAGGGGGTGCGATGGCGCAACGACTCTTTGCTCGGCTGCGTCACGCCGCGCGCATCGGCCTTGATCTGCTCTTTCCACGCGTCTGCGCGGGATGTGGGCGGCTGGGAGAGCTTTTCTGCCCGGATTGCGCGCAAGCGGTTGAGGCCGTACCACAGCCCTGTTGTGCCCGCTGTGGTATTCCCCTGCCTGCGCCCACCGCGCGCTGTGCCAACTGTCAACGCCACGCGCATGATCCTCTTACCCTTACCCGCACAGCGGCTCTCCACAGCCATCCCCTGCGCGAGGCGATCCACGCCTTCAAATACCAGGCACAGCCGGAACTCGCCCCTCTGTTGGCGCGTTATCTCGTCGCTGTTTATGCTCAATCACCCTGGACGGGGTTACGGCAGCCTATCAGCGCGGTCGTACCTGTGCCACTGCACGCCCAACGCCTGCAAGAGCGGGGCTACAATCAGTCGGCTTTGTTGGCGGCGGCATTTAGCCGCGCCGTGGGATTGCCCATGCAGCCGGCATGGCTGGAGCGGACGCGTGAGACTCGGCAGCAGGTGGGGCTTGCGCCCGGCGAACGCCATGCGAATGTCGATGGAGCCTTTTATGCAGCAGAGGAGGTGGCGGGACAGTGCCTATTGTTGATTGATGACGTATATACCACCGGCTCGACCTTGCGCGCTTGTGCCACTGCGGCCCTGGCTGCGGGCGCAACAGCCGTCTATGGGCTGACGCTCGCCCAACCTGTGCGCCGCGCCTACTCCACAAGGGTGAGGGAATCGAGCATGGATTCTGCCTCTGATGATCGTGTGTCGTGGGCGGGTGAATTGTAACCCTGCGAACTGCTATGCGACCGGGGATAGGTCAAAATACGTTTGACACAAAGAGTCATCTCACCTACAATAGAGGTAGGTAGGAACGCACAAATGCCGACACGAACAAAGAGCGACCAACTGCTGTTTCCATACTCAAGCGCAAGGCTCTACGACTCTATCCGTTCCCAGCGGCTCTGGCGTCGGCATGTGAGCAGCCCAAACTAGCCAATCTAGCTTACGAGCGGCACAGGCGATGTTCCTGTCGCTGTCTGACCAACCCGGAGTTGCTACCCGGTGGCTTTGTTGCACCTTATAAACAGTGAATATTAATTAGCCGTGAATAATGACGGTAAATAAACCAGGCTGGAAATCATCGCTTTCTTCCATTGTTTTCTTGCGGGTCACGCCGGACATTCCGGGCAGACCTGTTGGCGAGATCGATGCATCCCCTTACGTATGAAAGGAGTTTGACCATGCAACTGATAGTTCATGGCCGCAATGTCGAAGTGACAGACTGGATTCGTGAGTATGTCAACAAAAAAGTAGGGAGGCTCGAACGCTATCTTAACCAGGTTTCGGAGGCGCGTATTGAATTGTCGCACAATGCCACGCGCGCAGCCGATGACCGTTTTACGGCCCAGCTTACGATTTGGGCCAACGGCAACATCTTGCGTGCTGAAGAATCAACCGCCGATATTGTGGTTTCCATCGATGCGGTCGTTGATAAGATGTCGCGCCAGATTCGACGATTCAAGGGTCGTCGCTATCAAAGCCGTCGCCGCCAGTCTGCGGCAGCCGCGGTGAATGCAGAAGCGCAGTTGACGACAGCCCTCGTGGAAGACTTAGGGGGAGAAGAGGATGAGGAGATGGGCAACATCATCCGTCGCAAAGAGTTTCTGCTTCAGCCGATGGACGAGGAAGAAGCCCTGGCCCAAATGGAACTGCTCGGTCATGACTTCTTTATCTACTATGATGTAGATGCGAAAGGGGTAAACGTCGTCTATCGCCGTCGTGACGGGCAGTTTGGCCTGTTGCAGCCGCGTGTAGGCTAAGCGTACAACTGCGTCGTCCAGCTCTTAGGAGTGGCGGCCCAGATGATCAGTTACGCCCGCTGGATTATTTCCAGCGGGCGTTCATTTTTTCTCAGAGAAGTATGCCGGTACCGCGTATTACTTCGCAAACTCAATGTCATCCACGCTGCGCGTCACCGACCCGGTGTAGAGCCAGGAGATTTGGCGCAAGGCTACTGCCTGGTCAAAGGGCGTGAGCGCCGAAGTGCCGTCGGCAGGGGTCACAACATGGAACCACCGCAACCCTGCCGAAGCGGCAGTGTGCAGCACACAAATGCTGGCGATAGTGCCGACAATGACAAGATGCTCTACCTTCCACACCCGGCTCAGATAGTGATCCAGCGATGTGTCATAAAAGCCATCGTAGCGGCTCTTTTGCTCGACCAAATCTCCAGGTTGGGGCGCAAGGGCTTCGATGATCTCCCACCCCCAGGTTCCGGCGCGGCAATGTTCGGGCCAAATCTGCCATTCCGGGTCGCCCGCAAAGTGCGTATCCTGCGTGTAGGCGATATGCACACCGGCAGCGCGCGCCTTTGCTAAGAGCTTTTGGATGGCAGGGACCGTCTCCCCGGCGGCAGGCACTACCAATGAGCCTCCCGGCGTCACGAAGTCATTTTGCATGTCCACCACAATCACGGCGCTCTTGGCCGCGGGCAGCGACAGGTGCGGCTTATAGGCGATCTCCGGCACCTCTACGGTCGCGCCGGGTATGTAGGGAAAAGTCATTTGCAATCCTCCTGACAAGTGGGCGGCGTCGGAGTCAGTTCCTTACGCTCACTTAATGTAAATATAACACTAACAGGATTGTGCATCTGTTTTGAAATTTTGTCCAGTAGCAATTTTTCCAATTCGTTGCTACGATGCAAAGCGCGTTGCAAGGAGAGAGATATGCTACAATGGGTGCTGTAACGCCCAGCACATGGCTCGGTTGCAACTTCTCGTCCGGCGTTTCGTATAGAGTATAGGGCATTGTGCGCTGTATGGGCGCGTTTGCGATAACCCTCCCGGAAGCTCCGAGCTTCCGGGAGGGTGGTTACAGCCCAGGTTGCTCTGGATGAAGTAATAAGTAAATGTATAAAGTGTGGCACAGAAGGTAAGGAAGGCGCGTTGCAAGGTTTAATTTCGCAAGAACACGATCAACTTCTTCGCCGGGAGCGGGCGCTGCTGGAGAATCTGCGTGTCTATCTGGCGCGGCTGGATGCCCCGGACGAGGATCAAGCCTTGCTCCAGCGTGCCTTAGCCCAGCTTGAGGAGTTGTTTTTGCTGGTGGTGGTGGGTGAATTCAACGCGGGCAAGACCGCTTTTCTCAACGCCATGTTGGGCGACCGCCTCTTGACGGAGGGCGTCACCCCGACCACTGCACAAATCCACCTGCTGCGCTATGGCGCGGAACTCAAACATGAGCCAACCGCCGACGACTATACCATCATTCATGTGCCTGTGCCCTGGCTGCGCGAGATCAACCTGGTGGACACGCCTGGCACGAATGCAGTCGTGCAGCGCCACCAGCAGTTGACCGAGCATTTTGTCCCGCGCAGCGACTTGGTGCTTTTTGTCACCAGTGC
The DNA here is from genome assembly GCA_020846635.1 of Caldilineaceae bacterium. GTDB lineage: Bacteria > Chloroflexota > Anaerolineae > Caldilineales > Caldilineaceae > QEUY01. The sequence continues at coordinate 68,109 of JADLDO010000019.1, read as the reverse complement.
CGACCGTCCTTTTAGCGAAAGTGAACGCACTTTTCTCGAACGGATTCGTTCCTGGGGCAAAAAGATCGTCATCATTGTCAACAAGATTGATCTGCTGGAGAGTGAAGCCGAACTCGACCAGGTTCTCGAATTTGTGCGTACGAATGCGCGCCATTTGTTGGGGATGGAGCCGCAGATTTTCCCTGTCAGCGCCAAACAGGCACTTCAGGCCAAGCAGTTGGCGCGCAGTTCGGGCCGCGACATGCCCTATGGCCCGCTGTGGGATCGCTCGCGCTTTGCCGCGCTGGAGCAGTACATCCTGACCAGCCTAGACGCCAGCGCGCGCGTGCGCCTGAAGTTGGAGAATCCTTTGGGGGTTGCCACGCGTTTACTTGACCGCTATAGTGAACTGATTCGCTCGCGCCAGGATATCCTCAAAGGGGATTTCCAAACACTGGACATTATTGAGGAACAGCTTGACGCCTATCAGAGCGACATGCGCCGCGATTTCAGATTTCAGCGCAGCCATGTGGACAATGTGCTCTATGAGATGGCGGAACGGGGCGACCGCTTCTTTGACGAGGTGCTGCGGATTGGGCGCATCTTCGACTTGGTCAATAGCGAGAAGGTGCGCGGCGAGTTTGAGCGCCAGGTCATTGCGGATACAAGCCTTGAGATCGAGCGCCATGTCAATGAGTTGATCGACTGGTTGGTGGATCGGGATTACCGGCAGTGGCGTGCGGTCATGGAATATATGGCGCGGCGTGCGACGCATCACGCCGATAAGATGGTGGGCCAAGTCACCAGTGATTTCGAGTTTAACCGCCAGAATATGCTTGCGGGCGTGGGCCGCGAGGCGCAAGAGGTGGTCAACAGCTATGACCGCGAGGCGGAGTCGCTCAAGCTGGCGCAAGAGGTACAGCGGGCCATCATCCAGACCGCCGCGCTGGAGGTTGGCGCGTTGGGGCTGGGCGCGCTACTGGTAGCAGTGCTGCATACGACCTTGCTGGATATTACCGGCATCCTGGGGGCTGGTGCAGTGGCGGCGCTGGGGCTCTATGTGCTGCCCTACCGGCGCGCGAAGGTCAAGAATGAACTGCGCGAGCGCATCAATCTGCTGCGCGGGCAGCTTGAAGGCGCGCTTGAACGCCAATTTGAGCAGGAACTCGCCACCAGCATCCAGCGCATCCACGAAGCGATTGCGCCCTATACGCGCTTTGTGCGCGTGGAGCGGGAGAAGCTGGAACGGATTGAGGCGGACTTGCAGAGCGCGCGCGTCGAGGTGACAGTGCTGCGCCAGAACATCCAGGCCATCGGTGCCGCCGCGGCTTCAACGGCATAATGTCTACGCGGTGACTGTATATCGTGAGTTACATATGGCTACAGTAGCAAACACAACCGCCCCCATCGTCTCACTGCTCCCGCTGAACGCAGCGGATCATGCTGCGGCATTGCAGGCGGTTTATCGTGCCACGCCGGGTTACTGGCAGATGTACCATCTGGCGAGCAGCCCCACGGGTCAGGCCGAACGTGACCTAGAGGCGGCAGCATCCACGCCGGGACGCAGCATGATGGGTATCGTGCGCCGCATTGACGCTAATGATGCTGCGGCTGGGGTGGAGATGGTGGGCGTCGTTGATTTTCGTATGCACTGGCCCGACCCCGACATGGTCTATGTTGGAATGATCATGGTGGCGGAGCCGTATCAACGCCAGGGCATTGGCCGCGCGGCGTGGCGGCTGCTTGCGCCCTGGCTGGCGCAAAGCGCACAGATGCACAGCGCACGCGCCGGGATCGAACAGTTTAACCCGAATGCACTGCGCTTTTTGCAGGCATTGGGCTTTTCCCTGACCGGAGAGAGCAGCCGCGTGCAATCGGGTAAACGGTGGGTGCGCTTGTTGTATATGGACTATGATTTGGCGCGCGAACGCTCGTCTACCTAGCGTGAGTAATAAGAAACCCTTCCCAGAGCTTTCGGGAAGGGTAGGTTTCCGTGTCCCCCCTACAGCCATGATTTGGAGCCACTATGTCTATCTCCACCCTTGCGCCTGCCTTGACTCAATCTACCGCGTGGATTGCGCTTGTCAATCACCGGCAGCAGATGGAAGGTGTGCATCTGCGTGATCTTTTTGCTCAAGAACCGGATCGTTTTGAGCATTTCTCCTTGACCTTTGACGACATCCTCTTTGACTATTCCAAGAATCGCATTACGCAGGACACGATGGACCTGTTGTTGGCGCTGGCGCGGCAAGCGTCTCTGGATGAGGCGATTGAGGCGATGTTCAATGGCGCGAAGATCAACACCACCGAAGATCGCGCCGTCTTGCATATTGCCCTACGCAACCGCAGCAACCGCCCGATCCTGGTGGACGGCGTGGATGTTATGCCCGAAGTCAACGCGGTCTTGGCGAAGATGCGCAAATTTAGCGAGGCTGTGCGCAACGGGGAATGGCGCGGCTATACGGGCGAAGCCATCACCGATGTCGTGAACATTGGCATTGGCGGCTCGGATTTGGGGCCGAAGATGGTGACGCGCGCGCTGACCCCCTATGCCAAGCCTGGTTTACATGTCCACTTTGTCTCGAACGTGGATGGGACGGACATGGCGGAGACGCTGAAGGGGCTGGACCCCGCCACGACGCTCTTTCTGGTTGCGTCCAAGACTTTTACCACGCAAGAGACGATGACCAATGCCAACTCGGCGCGGGCGTGGTTCCTGGAGGCGGCCAAAGATGAAGCAGCGGTTGCCAAGCACTTTGCCGCGCTCTCGACCAATGAAAAGGCTGTGCGTGCCTTTGGCATTGATCCCGCCAATATGTTCGAGTTCTGGGATTGGGTGGGCGGACGCTATTCGCTTTGGTCAGCGATTGGCCTCTCGATTGCGATCTACACCGGCATGGACAACTTTGAAAAGCTGCTGGATGGAGCGCACGCGGTGGACGAGTATTTTCTCGCCACGCCCTTTGTCAAGAATATCCCGGTGATCATGGCGCTCCTGGGCATTTGGTATAACAATTTTTATGGGGCCGAAACCCATGCGATTTTGCCCTATGATCAATACCTCGAATACTTTGCTGACTACTTCCAGCAGGGGGATATGGAGAGCAATGGTAAAAGCGTGACCAAAGAGGGGCTGTGGGTAGATTATGAGACAGGCCCGGTGATTTGGGGACAGCCAGGCACCAACGGCCAACATGCCTTTTACCAGTTGATCCACCAGGGTACGAAACTCGTTCCCTGTGACTTTCTTGCTCCAGCCCAAAGCCAGAATCCGCTGGGCAACCATCACCCGATTCTGCTCTCCAACTTCTTTGCCCAGACCGAAGCATTGGCAATGGGCAAGACGCCGGACGAAGTGCGCGCCGAATTGGTCAAGCAAGGCGTCAGTAGTGACTCATTGGCGAACCTGGTGGCGGCGAAAACTTTTACCGGCAATCGCCCCACCAATTCCTTCCTCTTTCGCAAGCTGACCCCGGAGACATTGGGCAAGCTCATTGCTTTCTATGAGCATAAGATCTTTGTCCAGGGTACGATCTGGCAGATCAATTCGTTTGACCAAATGGGCGTGGAGTTGGGCAAGGTGCTGGCAAAGGCCATTCTGCCCGAACTCGACGGCGACAACCCCATCGGCAGTCATGACACTTCGACCAACGGGCTGATCAACTACTACAAGCAGATTCGCGCATGAGTGTGAATCCGTCTGAAACGACATCGGAAGGTACCGCGGGGCGTCTGGTGCAGATTGCCGACCAGATTCGCGCGATGGCGAACAATGGTCTTTTCTATGGCAAAGACCCCTATGACATTGACCGCTATCAACGATTGTTGCGGCTGGCTGCGGAGTTGTTGAGCATGGCAGCGACACAATCGCTTGAGGAAATCAAACGGGTCTTTCTGACCGACGTAGATTTGCGTACGCCATTGACAGGGATGGATACCGCAGTCTTTGACGAGGCAGGGCGGATACTCTTGATCCGGCGCGCCGACAATCACAAGTGGGCGATGCCAGGGGGTGCGGCAGAGGTAGGAGATACGCCCGCAGAGAACGCCGCGCGCGAGGTGTGGGAGGAGACAGGCTACCAGGTAGAGATCACGCACCTATTGGGTATTTTCGACAAGACCCGCTATCGTCGCAATAGTAGACGTCATCTCTATTTGCTGCTCTTTGCTGGAACGATTATAGGCGGCGAGGCGACCGTGAGCAACGAGACTCTTGATGTGCAATGGTTTGCACTCGACGCCATCCCGTGGGATGACCTATCGCCGGGCCATCCGGTGCGTTTGCGCCATGCCATGAAGTGGTATGGCGATCCTACCACTCCGGCCTATTTTGATCTGCTGTCATCGCGCCCATTCGAGCAGGAATCGGCCCATTCGGACTAGTGAAAGCCAGCCGTCTCTCGCTGCCAAATTTTGCCGGACGCGCCCATTTTGTGTATTCTACATACCGTAACCACTCTCCCGCGTCCAAAGGGCTCCCGTCGGAAGCTTCGGGGAGGGTTAAGATCGAAGTATCTACTTTCCAGTGTGTTGAGTTCCTCGTAAGGTAGCCTGTGATGATGTGCATGATACGAATATGGGGCTAGGTGGTTCTTTTTCGCTCTCGGTTTGAAGCCGGAGCGGTAAGCCTAGTCAACGTCTCCACCAGATCAATCGCTCTCCATCCCTAATCAGGGGTGTCGCGGCCTGTGTGTGAGATCAGTCCCTTTGCTCACCCGGTGAGAACGTATCATGAAAATCCAAAAACGTCGTTCCGCGCCTCAGGCCGGTCAAGGCCGCGCCGTTGTCACCAGTTGGGAACCCTTAGCCGAATGGTATGATGGCTGGGTCGGCAATGAAGGCAGCCACCACCATCGCCAACTGGCAATCCCCGCCCTGCTCGATCTACTTAGCCCCCAACCCAATGAAGCGATCCTAGACCTGGGCGCAGGTCAGGGTGTGCTCGCGCCCTATATTGCCAAAGCCCATGCACAGTACACAGGCGTTGATGCCAGTGCAAAGCTTATCCAACTGGCGCGCCAGCGTCATGGCAATCAGGGGCGTTTTCTCGCCGGTGATGTTCGCCGTTTGGACACGCTGCCCGGTCTGCGCGCCGGCGCTTTTGCAGGCGTTACATTCCTGCTCAGCCTGCAAGACATGGACCCGTTGGCGCATGTCTTGGCCGCGGCTGCGTGGGCGCTGGCCCCTGGTGGGCGAGTGGTGATTGTGATGACGCATCCTAGCTTTCGCGTGCCTCGCCAAAGCGGCTGGGGATGGGATCCGGCGCGCAAATTGCGCTACAGGCGCGTTGACCATTATCTAACGCCGGTGGCGGTTCCGCTCAAGTCGTACCAGGTGAATACTCAGAATGGGGGAATTGAAGGGGTCAGCCGCAGCTTTCATCGCCCCCTGCACAGCTATATCAATGAATTAGCCGCGCAGGGGTTATGGCTCAATGCGCTCAACGAGATTCCAACCTATAAGCGCAGCCGGGGCAAAAAGCAGGCGGAGGCGGAAAATCGAGCAAACAGTGAGATTCCGCTTTTGCTGGCGCTGCGTGCAGTGAAGATGGGGTAGGGGCTATGTCGATTAGCTGAACTTTGCTTCGCCTGGCTGGCGGCTGCTGATTGGCTGTGCTTTTTCGTCGGGCGCAACGCCTTCCCCTGCGCGACGGGCATAGACTTGGGTAAATTCGGCCCCAAAAAAGAAGATCTGGGCAGAATAATAGATCCAAATCAGGGTTACGACCAATGAACCCGCAGCGCCATAGGCCGAACTCATACTCTGGTTGCCCAGGTAGAGTCCCAGGAGCCATTTGCCAACCGTAAAGAGCAGGGCAGTGAAGGCTGCCCCGACCCAAACGTCGCGCCACGCGAATTCGGCATCCGGCAATACCTTGTAGATGAGGGCAAAGAGCGAGGTGATGACACCAAACGAAACGACAAAATTCACTGCTTCCCAGAGCATTGCCATCCCTGGCATCATGCCGGTTAGGGCTCCACCGAGTGCGCTTAGAACAGAACTGAGTACTAGGGAAACCAGGAGTAGAAAGCCAATCACCAAAATCATGCCAAAGGACAAGAATCGTTCACGAATTAAAGAGAGAATCCCCACATTCTTTTTAGTTTCGACACCCCAAACGATATTGAGCGAATCCTGCAACTGTACAAAAACGTTGGATGCACCCCAGATCAACGTCAAGAGGCTCAAAATGCCCGCCACTCGTGCCAGGTCAGGCTGATCGGCGCTCTCGATGACAGCTTGTGCCACATCGGCCCCTTGTGGCCCCACCATGCCGCGCAACTGTCCAACGACTTGAATTTGGGCAGAATCCGAGCCATAGAACCAGCCAAGCGCCATGACTAATAGGACAAGGAGGGGCGCAATGGCTACGGCTGTGTAATAGGCAAGGGCAGCCGACAAGCTGGAAGCCCTGTCGGTGTTCCATTCCTTGAACGTTTGCCGCAAAAGTTTCCAAGTTGATACCACCATGGCGATGTCCCTTGTCCCTAGCAACCTCGATTGCCTTTTGATTGTGACGTGTCACTGTTTTGATTTATGGATGATGAATCAATCGTGACACGCCAGTGTGGCGCGCCGCGTAGAGGTTTCCACACTGGCAGTTAGCTCATTTTAGCGGTGAGAGTCCTATTCAATCTATGTATCTAGATACATGAGCCGGGGGTAAATCAAGGAATAATTGGCGCGGGAAGCAAAAACTTGGAGATTATGACAATCTGTTTTGCCATCACCAATGATGGTGTTATACTGGCTTTATGTAGACGTGATGTAGACGTGATGTAGACGTGCAGTCCGATGCGGGGCAAGGTTGATAGCACTGAGGTCTTCAAGTCAGGGGACCTTCACGTTGGGGGTCTCCAAATCGGGAGGTGGCATGTGGATGAAGCAGTAAAGATGTACGAGTTGCAGCGGGTCGATCTGACGAGAATGAAGGTCGTGCGCCGTTTGCAGCAGCTCCAGGCGTTGTTGGGCGAAAGCGACGAGCTCCGTTCTGCTCGCCAGCAGGTTGCCCAAGCGGAAGCAGAACTCCGTGAATGGAACGCCAAGCAAAAGAATGCAGAGTTAGAAGACAAATCACTGGCAGAACGGATCAAGAGTACCGAAGAGCGGTTGATGAGTGGAGTTGTTCGCAACGCCAAAGAGCTTGAGGCGCTCCAGCAGAGCTTGGAGGCTCTCCGCCGCCATCGGGAAACGGTGGCAGAGGAGGGGGTGAAAGCCATGACGGAGGCTGAAACCCTGGCAGAGCAGTTGGAAGGCTACCGGAGCGCGCTGGCCTCGTTGGAAAGTGGTTGGAACGGCAACCAAACGGAATTGCGCGAGGAAGAGACCAAGCTCAAGCATAACGGCGCTCTGCTCCAGCGCAAGCGTGAACAACTGGCAGCAGGCATGGGCGAGACACTGCGCGATCGTTATGAAACCATGCGCAAGCGCAAGGCGGGGGTTGCCATCGCTTCAGTGCAAAATGGCATTTGCAGCGCCTGTCATGTCGCCATTCCCACGGGTGTGGTGAACGGCCTGCGTGGCGCTACGACGCTTGTCATCTGCCCAAGCTGTGGCCGCTATTTGGTCCCATCGAATAGTTGATCTTGCGGGTCGGTGTAGGGGATAATTAGCCTTTATCCTCTGATATAGAGAGAAGCCCTCTGCCTGGCGTGGCAGCAGGAAGGGGTTGCTTCGGCAATCGCAGGTGGCAGATTAGAATCTGTCGGCTGGGATCAGAAATTTGCTGCATTCATTCTTGAGAATGTGAAATAAATTCGTTGATCGCCCTCCCGGAAGCTGCCCAAAGGCTTACTAGCTTCCGGGAGGGTTTTTAGTGGGCTGCGACCTCCTTTACAGCGTTCAATTGCCGCGTATGCGGGGGAAGTATTGCTTATACAAGTAGTCGAACGCTACGGGGAAGACCTGGGTGCGGCTGGTAAGCTCGTTGTGGAGATAGAGCGCCAACAGCCCTTGACTCTGTTGTTGAATAAAAGCAGCACGATCAATCGTCACGTTGAGGATGTCACCCGGTGCTGCCGGGAAAAGGGGTTCGACGGTGTTTGTTTGTGCAAGCGCCGCTTTACTGACCTGGACAGAAAGCAGCGGTGTCTGGTCGACGGGTTCCATTGTTTGGGTGGCGTTTGTGACGTCACGACTGTAACCGATCACCTGGTAATTAATTTGGCTGGCAGTCGTCCCCAGATCGCGCAAGCGCAGCGGCATCACGACGATGTTGCCGGCGTAGAGACGGGTGTCATATCGTGTGGCGGGAAAGATATTGAGCGGCCCTTGTATGGTACGTACTGAATCGCTCGATTCCAGGAGACTGATAAAATCGTCGGTCGTGGCAAAGTCAAAGACGCTAATATCTGTCTTTTCGCGGTTCTGCAGCCGGTAGTCCACGATTTGGTCACCATTGGTGTCTATCTGAATGTGAAAAGTCACCTCCAGCGGGGTTGACCAGGGACTATAAGTGACAAGCGCAAAATAAAGCATCAACTCACCGTCCACCGTCACCGGCCCGGCTGTGCCTACGTAGCGGAGATCGGCCTGGGCATAATGCTCTAGGATCGGATCATTCACCGGCGCTTTGGTGATGGGCGGGCTGTTATAGGCCAAAGCAAAGAGGCCCATCAGCGGCACAGTCGTCGTGGGGGCTGCGCCGCTGGTGAGCGCGCTCCCGGTAAGCGTTAAAGGGAAGGTGGCTGTGGTCATGTCGCCAAGATCAAGCGGCGCGCTTGCCAACCCCAGCGCACTCACTGTGCGCGGCAGGGCAAGGATCGGCAGATGGATGGCAGGCCCATTTGTTGGGACAAGCGGCGTAAAGGTCGCATAGCCGCCCGCTTCGTCCACCCACGGATAAGCATCGGGAGGGCTCACCTGGCGTGCGGGGTCGGGACGGCGGCTCATGCTGGCGGCGTCAACGGTCAGCGTCACCGGCACAGTGGCAAAGCCACCCGCTGGCAGGGTGATGATCGTGCCTGCCCCCACATCTAGATGAACTCCTGGCAGATCGCTCACTGCGGTGTAGCCGACCGTCACCGAGATAGGAACGCTTGCTTTGTTGGCAAGGCGAATGGCGCGTACAACGGTTGCGTGATCCAATACTTCCACCATGCCAAAACTCATACTGACTTGCTCCGGCGCGGCGGCATCATAGGCGATGAGGTTGCTTTGCAGCGCAGCGACCGGATCAATACGTCCAGCCCCCACGCGCAGGAGGCTGTAGGGGCTCTCCACGTCTGCACGCTGCAAGGGATAGGTCGCCGTGTTCATCACCAACGCTTTCAGCTCTTGCGCCTGCCAGCCGGGCGCGCCCGCCTCGGGGTGGGCTTGGCGCAGGAGCGCCATGATCCCTGTCACCACGGGCGAAGACATGGATGTCCCCGAACTGGAAATGGCCTGGCTGCCACTGGCGCGGCGCGCCGACAGAATGTTAACGCCAGGGGCCGTTAGATCGGGCTTGAGTCCATGATCGCCGCGGCGCGGCCCGCGCGCTGAAAACTGGGCGACGGAGCCGTCGCTGAGGCTGTTGATCCCCGTCGAGTTAATGCCGGTCGCGGCCACGGCAATGGCACGCGTCGCGATCCCTGGGCTGCCCACGGCATAGTGGACATCGCCTGTATTGCCTGCGGAGGAGACGACAAGGATGCCCAACTTGGCGGCATTTTCCACGGCGATGGTTGTCGGGTCAAAGTCGGAGCCAAAACTGGAACCCAGCGACAGATTGATCACATCCACATGGTCGCTAAAGTCGCCATCCTGGTTGGGGTCTACAGCCCATTCGATGGCTGCATCGACAATATTGCTGCTGCCGGAGCAGCCAAAGACCTTGAGCGCGTAGAGGCTCGCCCGGGGCGCAAGCCCTGGCCCAATACGCATGGCATCGAGCGGAATGGCACTGTCATAGGGGCCGGGATAGGTGGTGCCATTGGCTTGCACGCCATAGCCTGCCGCTGTGCCTGCGACGTGTGTGCCATGCCCAAAGCCATAACAATCCATCGGGTCTGGGTCGGGTGCAGGCACAGGTTGGTAGACGCTGGAGGAGGGGCTGGCATCATAGCTATCCCCGGCAAAGTCATAGCCGCCCACCACTTTGGGGCCGGGAAAGTTGGGGACATCGCCGGTGACATTGGTGTCGTTGCTGGCGTAGCCTATGCCAGGGCCGCCAAACATGGTATGCAGATAGTCAATGCCGGTGTCGATAATGGCGATGCGGATGCCTTCGCCCGTCAATCCGGCGCGTTCGATGCCCTCCCAAAGCGCAGGGGCATGCAATAGCTCGGCTGTGCGGGCGTTGCTTGGCGTCTTGGGTATCAAAGGATAGACACCCCGTACACTGGGCAGCGCTGCCAGTGCTGCCACCTGATCCGCCGGTGCATAGACCGCTACACCGTTAAAGACCCGCTGCACGCGGTAGAGAATCTGGGCATCATAGGCCGCCAGCGTCCCCATAAGCTGCTGCTGCGCCTGCTCCACCGAGGCCAAATGCGCCTGTGTAATGGCGCTGACGTTGGCGCTTTGGGCCTGGTCACCCGCAGCCAATGTTGTGTAGAGTTCCACGACGGGCGCATCGGCTAGTTGGATCATATAGCTGGCAAAAGGGCGGTCGGCTTCGCTTGTGGAGGACGCAAGCTCAGTCGTTGGTGGAGGAATCGGCGCTGGGCTCTCCTGGCTGGTCGCGTAACCTGGCGCTGCTCCATAGAAGATGGTCAGGAGCAAAGTACACAGAAGCAGGGGGCGCAAGAACAGAAACCCAGAGAAAGACCGGGGCAGTACACAAGAACGGTGAGGCATGAAGAACTCGTTTGCAACAGGGAAAAGATCGGTAGGCGGCGCACCTTGCGCTTATGCAGATGCGCCGCACGTCGTCAGCGGATTATAACTCACGTTACGCAGATGCTTGATGTTGCTGCGCGCGTGACATGAGATGATAGGAATAGCGGCTAAAAGCCGAGCAGAGAACTCCCGGCCTTTTTGACACCGAAGCGTACCGCTTCTTTGTGCGAGAGCCAAGCGCTGGTCTCAAAAAAGCCATAGGTGCGGCGCAGTGAGCCATAACGTCGTTGTACGAGATCGTGAAGATCGTCGGACATCAGACGCCAGACCATCTGCTCTAGTTCTTCGATACGCCAGAGCATTTCGCCTGGGGTGCTTGGCACAGGAATATCGCTGTAGGTGGGAGGCGTGCTGTAGCTGTGTGGGAAGGTGATTTGTTTGGAAGGAAGCCGGGGAAGGTGACCCAACGCGACAACGGCCATGCCAAAAGCGAGTAGTTGCTGGCGCACGCGTTCTACTTTGTCGGGAACGCTTTCCGCACCAGAACGGTTGGCGGTTGCCATAGAACTGCTCATGCTGCTGATGCCTGTTTTGTTTGTGCCTCCATTGCTTGCGCTTGTATGGCTCGCAGAACTCTCCTCCGGTTCGGCAAGCCCCAATTCGTGACTGAGCTGCGACCAGTCGGAGATGACGCGGTCAAGCAGATAGCGCAGCTCGCTCTGATCGTGAATCTGCCCGGCGCGCACGCTGAGGACAAACCCCTCGCGCACCTTGTGCAGATAGTCGCGCGCTTGTTGCAGCACCATCGTCTCCACCTGGCCTGGTTCACTGCGTCTCTCGCCACCCGACTGCGCCGTGTGGTGCAAGTTGAGGGCCAACAATTGGGTTGTGGTTTCGGCGAGTTCGCCAAAGCCGACAAAGTCATATAACCCGCCATGCTCGTCTAAACCATTCTCAACCATGAACGACACTCCTGAACTCTGCAAAACTTCATCTTCGCAAGACTCACGGGCACAAGGTTCACTTGTACAGGGATTACTGGTACAAGGCTGACTAGCACAAGATTGTTGGGGCAAGTGGACCACTGCTAGGCCGGAAGCATGTAGAGACATTATAGCAAGGGAAGAAATCGTTGGAAATTCTCCATTTCTTGAGAAATATTGTCCCTGGAGACAATTTGAATTGTTAACTCTCTGTGAGTAAAGACGGATTTTATGCCTGCCGGTTACGAGGCAAGTGCCGCTGCTGCATTTGTTTTGACCAGCCATCGCTGAAAATGTACAATTGCGTATGTACAATGGACATAAGAAGGTAGTCGCAGCGCCACAGGTGATTTACCCACTGTTTACAGGGCGTTCAGCCTGTGCATACCATCCATTAGAGTCTTATTCAACCAACGGGTTTCGCCTTGATTGTTGGCTTGCGTCCATCGCTGAACCTACTTTATGCATTGCTGCGGCTATCTCGGGGCTATTCGCCCTGGGCTCTATTGTGGACTTTGGGGTTTGGCACATTCTGCCTTGTCCTGATGCCACCAGCGGCCGCGGCGCAAGGAACCCCTGCTGATCTAACACCGATTGCGGTCATCCAGGGCGCTGGGCCTGCATCACCTTTTGATGGTCAAGAAGTCGCCACCTGGGGCCTGGTGACAGGGGTGGCAAGTGATGGCTTTTATTTGCAGGACCCCACCGGCGATGGCGACATGCACACCAGCGACGGTCTCTTTGTCTACAGTTGGAGCGCGCCAACCGTTACAGCCGGGCAATGTGTGCGCGTGACGGGCGAGGTCGTGGAGTATTTTGCCAAGACGGAGTTGAACTGGCTCACTGCGATTACACCCACGACGGAATGTGGCGCGGAGCAGGTGACCCCGGTTGCGCTGCCCCTGGTGCGCCCTGGCGATGATCCGGTGCAGGTTCTTGAAGCCCTAGAAGGTATGGTGGTGCGGCTCGATGCGCTGGAGGCAACGGTTCATGGCCCCACCAAGCGTTTCGCCAGTGGTGAGCAGGAAATGGCGCTCTTGCCGGAGCCGTGGCCGCGTTATGTGGGCGCTGGGCATCTTTTCCATGATCAACCAGCGTTGTCGAGCCTGCTCTATTTGAGCAACCGCTTGGGTGCAACATTGCCCAATGCCCGCTGGGGTGATACCGTGCAGGTGGGTGCGGGTGGATTGGTGGGCGTGCTCGATTATAACTTTGGCAAGTACCAACTGCTGCCCTGGGCGGGTCAGGCGTTGATGGCAACGGCGGCTGAGATTGAGAAGATCACGCTGCCAGCGGTGCGGCCCGATGAATATGGGGTGTGCAGTTTGAATGTACATGGCCTGGGGCAAGGCGAGGCGCAGTTCCCCGATCCGGCGGGCTATGCCGCGGCATTGCGCCAGCGCGCAGAGGTCATTGCCACTGAACTTGTGGGCTGTACCGTGGTTGCGCTGCAAGAGACGGGATCGCCCGCCGATGCCCAAGCTCTGGCAGAAGTGCTTGGCACAGAGTTTGGCCTTGCCTATACGTCCCTGGCGATCGAAGGGCCGGCGAGCGGTGAAGCGGAGTTCCCGCTCACCAACAGCCTGCTGGTCGATAGCGCGCGCGTGACGGTGCAATTGGCGGATGCGGTTGAAGGCTGCGCGGCGCAGGATTATGGCATCGTCGCCCCTGGCGTCTGTCCTTTGGGCGAGTATCCGGTCTTTGACCGTCCCCCCTTGATGGCGCAACTGCTCATTGCCGGGCCACAGGAGGCTCCGTGGGAGAAGGCGCAAACGCTTTGGGTGATCAACAATCATTGGAAAAGCAAGTCGGGCGATGAGAACGCCAATGCCCGCTTGCGCGCTGCCCAGGCGGCTGTCGTGGCGCAGCGCGTACAAGCCATTTTGTCCGTTGACCCCGCCGCACAGGTGGCGGTCTTGGGCGACCTCAACGATTTCTATGGAGGGGCAGCCGTCAGCGCATTGCAGAGCGCAACCGGCCTGTTTCATCCCTATGCGTGGCTGCCGCCGCTGGATCGCTACAGCTATCTCTTTAATGGCGCGGCCCAGGTACTCGATCATGTATTGGTGACGCCCAATTTGGCAGCGCAGTTGGCGTTGGTACAGATTCTTCATCTACACGCCGATGCCGCCACCGGGGAGAGCCCTTTAGCGCACAGCGATCACGATCCAGTCGTGCTGCGCGTGCGTCCAGGTGGGGCCGCCAGCATTGGCGGCACGTTGGCGTGGGGAGAGATCAGCGTCAGCGTGCGCGATGACGATGGCTTGGTGATGGCGCACGCGACCACCGATGCCCGCGGCGATTACCGGCTGTGGGGTTTGCCGGAGGGGATGGTGATGCTGCAATTTGATGCGCCTGCCTGGATTTTGCTGGAGGAGCCAATCCAGTTGGTTGACGCGGGCGTGGGCTTGCGGCTTGCCAGTGCGCCGCGTGTGCGCCATGCAACTGCCGTGACGGGGGCGTGGGTGGCGTTGAGTACGCCCTGGCTTACCGACATGCTGATTCCCTTGAACTGAGCGTACCCAGGTGGGTGGCGTTTTTATGGCTTCTAATCTGTTTTAATGGTTCTGGTTCCCTGTTCTGGCTTAGTGAATAATCGAAGGGCTACTGTATGAAGCATGTCTATTTGACCTGGCACGAGTTGGAAGAGTTGGTCAGCAAGTTGATCTTTAAGCTCGATACCCCCTATGATGCGATCCTGGCGATTACGCGCGGTGGGATCATTCCGGGCGGCATGATCGCCGAGGCGCTCAAAATGAAAAATGTCTTGACCGCTGCCGTGGTTTTCACCTCTGACCCGTCGGAGCCGGTTGGCACGCTGCAACACTCCAGGCTAAGCTGGCCGCGCTTTCTGCAATTCCCCGCCGATTCGCTCTTGGAAGGGCGCAAGATTCTGGTGGTGGATAATCTCTGGCACCAGGGGCGTACAATCATGACGGTCAAAGGGCGCATTGAAACCGCCGGTGGCATGCCGGAGTTGGCTGTGCTGCATTGGAAGAAGCAGAACAGCGCCTTTGCGGACGATGAACCGGACTATTATGCCGAAATTACCGAAGACTTCATCCATTATCCCTGGCAGCGTATTGACGATTCGGATTACCGGGTCTTGGCCCATCCGGTACTTCCTCTTTCCTAGCATCGTTTCCTAATATCAGATGACTGAACAAGTTTGGGCCAGGAGATTGAGATGACGACTTTGACTGCTGCTGCACCCGCGGCGGAACGGATGCCGGAGATTATCAGGCTGTTACATGAAACCTATCCCGATGCCAAGTGTGAATTGGACTTCAACAATGCTTGGGAACTGCTGGTGGCGACGATCCTGTCGGCACAATGTACTGACCAGAAGGTGAACCAGGTGACTCCGGCGCTCTTTGCGCGCTATCCAACGCCGCAGGATCTCGCCGAAGCCGATATTGCCGAGCTTGAACAGATGATCTACTCAACGGGCTTTTATCGCAACAAGGCCAAGAGTATTCAGGGCGCGGCGCGTCGTTTGGTCGAGGTCTATGGGGGCGAAGTTCCGGCAGACATCAAGGAATTACAGACGCTGCCAGGTGCGGCGCGCAAAACGGCCAATGTGGTCCTGGGCAATGCGTTTGGCATTGCCGAGGGAGTGGTGGTGGATACCCATGTCAAGCGCCTTGCCCAGCGTTTGGCACTGAGCAGCGAAACGACCCCAGAGAAGATCGAACGCGATTTGATGGCGCTGGCCCCGCGTGGGGAGTGGATCGACCTTTCGCATCTGCTAATCTTTCAGGGCCGGCGCGTCTGCGATGCGCGCAAGCCCAACTGTGCGATCTGCACCATCAGCCATCTTTGTCCTTCATCGCTCGTTTAAGAATCTAGCACAAGAAGCGTCTAGCAGAAGAAAATCGGGTATAGCTCTTGATGGCATTACGCTGGCATACTGTAGAAGCATGGGGTCAACGGTTGGGCGTGCTATTGGTGGTGGCGGTGCTATCCTGCGCCTGTAACCGTTTTAATGCTGCCACCCCCACGCCACCAGGCCCTACCCCAGCCGAACCTGTTATCGCCAATGGGGTCGTGACAACAACACCGGTGATAACCGCAGCGACAACCACCACATCTGCCTTTGAAGCAGGCGAAGCAACTCCCGCATCCACGGAGCCTGCATCCAGTGGTATCGCCAGGCAAGGGGCCATTTTTACCAGCCCGCGCTATAGTTATACGGTCGCTTTGCCCTGCTGTTGGTTGGCACTGCCCACGCCGGGTACTGCCGTGGAATCTGCCCTGGCAGAGTTGGAAGATGCGGGCGATCTGCCGGTGTGGGGTGATCTCTCCGAACGGGTGCGCGAGCGTGAAGGTGGCGCTGTGCTCGAACTGATCGCGCTGCTGCCTGCGGAGGAGAATGCCGCGGTGCCTGTGGCACAGATGACGGTGAGTGTCTTGCCTGCCAATGGCTTGACGCTGGATGATTATTTGGCGGCGACACAAAGCGAGTTGAACAGCATCGCCAACACCAGTGTGATCACCGCCCAGATCGAGGCGACGCTGGGTGTAGGTGTCCTGCCCGCCTCTGTCATTGAGTACACAGCGGCTTCCACCCCCGCCACGGGCAGCGCCGAGCAGACCATCGCCGGTTTGCAGGTGGCCTTTTTTGGCGAGAGCGCCGACCACTTTATTGTCTTGACCTTTACCACCACGACCGAGCGCTATGCCGCGTTGCAGCCCGAATTTTTGCGGATTGTTCGTACGGTTACGCTCAGCGATCCAGCCGTCTAGTCCTTCGGAGGAAGTCTCCACATGCCTGCTCCTGTTCCACCAGGGTATACGCGCGGCCCCATCCTGTTTTGGGGCGCATCACCGGATCCCACCGTCGAGCAGGGGCTGCGCCAGTGGATTTGGCGCGAGGCGGGCGGCTATGGGGCGCGCTTGGTACTGATTACAGTGGAAGCCGCCTATTGCGAGGTGTTGGCGGCGCTGCGTGCAGAGTTGGCAAATTGGGAATGTGACCGGCTCGATCAGATCGTTGCATTGAATCGCAGCGCGGCGCGCAACCCAGCGCATGCAGTCAGTGTAGATCAGGCAACGGGGATCGTGTTCATCGGTGATGATCCTCGGCGTCTGGCGGCGACGTTGGGCGGGACACCCTTAGCGCAGGCCATCCGGCGCGCCAATGCGCGCAGCAAGTTGGTGGGCGGTATGGGCACAGCCGGAGCCTTCCTCTGCCAGCATATGATCAGCCCCGCTTCGCAGCCTATGAGCCTGCGTGGGACAGTCGCCTTTGGCCCTGGTCTGGGATTGGTCAACCGCCTGGTTGTGGATGCCGGCTCTACATCGACCGCACCTTCTGCCGCTTCCCAAACCCGCTTGTTGGCTGCCGTCGCCTCGAACCCATTTTTGATCGGCGTGGGCGTTGCACCCGGCAGCGCGGCGATTCTCTATCCCGACAACACACTCCAGGCGAATGGCCCAGTTGCGCTGATGATTGTGGATGGGCAGGAGATCAGTGTTGCTGATCTGGATGCTGATTTGGAGAGTGCCAACACCAACGGCATTGAAGGCGCGCGTCACTACGAACTTCAGGCTGGCGAAGGTTTCAATCTGGACGACCACAGCGTGCGCCCGCGCGGCGAAATGGATCTGCCGCCGACCGGCCCCGTCACCAGCGTCTTTTGAGCGCCACAGGCCCAAAGCAGCGCGCTACGCTACCACTCGTCCACCCATTCCTCTTTTTCACCGACGACTTTGAATTGGCGCACGTCCACAGCTTCGGGCGCGGGCAGCGCGCGCATCCGCTGCTGCCCGTAGGGGTCGCCATAGCCCTGTGGATAGCCCTGTTGCCCCATGCCTGGCCCCGCGAGAACGATCACGGGGGGCTGTGGGGGGTAGCCGCCGGGGCCATAGCCACCATAGTAGGCGGGATGTTGGGGCATGTTCTGCTGTTGGCGGCGGCGACTGGTCGTTTCTTCTTCCTCGGCAGCGCGCCTTCGTCCCGAAGCCATGACCATGAGCGCGGTGGGCACGCCCGCCATCACCCCAAAGAGAACGCCCACAGCCATCCCCAGAGCGTCGGCGCTCAACTGCCCGGCGATACGCCACGCTGCGATTCCGACAAAAATGAGTGCAGCCAGTCCGATATATTGACGCATGAGTACGATCCTTTCTGAATGTTTGCGATGATTTCTTGCAACCTATCTGCCGCCAAAAAGTTTGGACCAAAAGCCGGTGGGCTTACACGTTTCCGGCGCTGGAGGGCTTTCGCCCGCATCTTCCCAGCGGCGGCTGGTGCGATGCCCACCGACCAATGCCGCTAGAACGGTATTGAGGTCATTTGGCCCCAACCATGCCGCCTGAAAGCGTACAGTTTCCCCTTTGGAGATGAGTAGAAAATCGCCTTTGCCCTCTAACTTCTCCGCACCGCTATCGGGCAGCCCTGTGGCATAGCGCGCTTCATCGCGGCTGGCGACGGTTCCAACCAGGCGAACGGGGAAATTGGCGCGGATGGCCCCACCGATCAATGCCGCGCTTGGCTTTTGCGTGCAGGCGACCAGGTGGATACCTGCCTCGCGTCCGCGCTGGCTGAGACGGGTGATCAATGCTTCGGCGGCGGCTCCGCCGGTTTGCAGCAGGTCTGCCAACTCATCAATTGCCACCACCAGGAGCGGGCGATTGACCTGCTCACGGTCGCGCCGTTCCATCTCCTCGACAACCCACCGCAGCCGTTCCACGGCGGCTGCGGTATCCGCGACTACACCACCCAGCACATGGGGCAACTGTGCCAGAGGGCCAAAGCCGCGCCCTTTGGGGTCGATGAGGATCAACTGGATTTGGGTCTGGCGGTTGTGCATCGCCAGCGAGGTCAGCAGCGTGCGTGCCAGCGCGGTCTTGCCGCTGCCCGTCGTCCCCACAATCAGAATGTGCGCGACATCGGGTGCAGTGAGCCGTACCAACAGGGGCGTGCCATCTTCTTCTACACCCAAGACCGCGGCGAAGGCGGGGGCTGTGGCTAGACGAGAACAGAGGGGGAGCAAGCGCACAGGCTCCGTCTTTGAGCGAGGGATCTCCACGTTGATGGCCCCCCCCTTGCGATAGACCCGCGCCTCACGTTTGCCCAACGCCAGCGCAAATTCGTCTGCCAGGCTGGTCATCTGTTTTACTTTTGCGCCCACTTCGGTGCTGATCTGAAACTGGACAAAGCGAGGGGTGACAACGCCACCCTTGACGCGTCCTGCCACCTTGTGGCGTGCCATGACAGCTTCAATCGTATCTGCCTGCATCTCCAATGTTCGTTTGCGATAGGCCATCTTGGCACCTCTAGTCTGCACTTTATCTGTCGCGCTGTGGGCGTGGTTGAATACAAAAAAGCCTGATCGGCGTTGGAATCGAGCGATCGCAATGGGCGACGCTGTTTTTCCAATGGCGCATACGACCAGGCTTCTTCTTTCAGGCTCGCAGCAGCTAGTAGGCACGCATTTGAGTCTGGGGTTGCGCTATGAGGTAGAACGGGTGTGGACAAATCTGGAACGCACGTTCTGGTTATCACTATATCAGAACGTGCGTTCTAATGTCAATACCCAAGATTGAGCTGTTTTTCGAGATGCATTGCAGAACGACAGTGAGCTTCCTAGATAAATTGCGGAAGGAACAATCTTCCCACCACCCTCCCAGAAGCTCGAAGCTTCCGGGAGGGTTCACGCCCCCGTCCCAAGTTGTGCTATAGTAGGCGAAAATTCTAGACGAGCTGTGCAAGACCCCACAAGCCCATAAAGCCCGTAGAGCGTGACCTCATGCCAAATTCTGTTCGCCCCAACCTTCTCTATATCTTTGCCGACCAGATGCGCGGTATGGATATGCACTGTGTAGGCAACACACAACTGCACACGCCCAATCTCGACCGGCTGGCAGAACAGGGTATGCGTCTGACGCATGCGTATGCCAACACGCCGGTCTGTACTGCCAGCCGCGCCATGTTATTGACGGGGCTCTATCCCGCCAACAACCGCGTGGTTGCCAACGATCTGCCGCTGCCGGTCGAACTGCCCTCGTTGGGTCATATCTTCCACAGCGCGGGCTATCGCACGGGCTATATCGGCAAGTGGCATTTGGATGGCGTGCCGCGCAACAAGTGGACACCACCCGGCCCGCGCCGTCACGGCTTTGAGCATTGGGCGGCCTACAACTGTTCGCACGACTATTTTCGCGCCGACAAATATTATCGCGATCTCCCGGTGGCGATTCGCATGGAGGGCTATGAGCCGGAGGTGCAGACGAATTTGGCGTTGGACTTCCTGGCGACGACGGATGAACGTCCCTTTTGCCTGCTGCTCTCTTGGGGGCCACCGCATGATCCCTACCCGTTAGTGCCGGAGGTCTTTAAGGATCAATATGACCCTGCCACCATCTATCTGCGCCCCAATGTCAGCGCTGTACATCCCGACGCGGCCCCGCTGGCGCGTGACTGGGAGACGCGCGAGACAATTGCCAACTACTACGCAGCCATCAGCGCGCTGGATCTCCAGCTAGGCCGGATTTTGGATTTTCTGGATGAAACGGGGCTGGTGGAGAATACGATTGTGGTCTTTACATCTGATCATGGCGACATGCTCTGGTCACACGGACGTATGAAAAAGCAGTTGCCGTGGGAGGAATCGATCAACATCCCTTTCCTCATCCGTTGGCCTGGGCAGATCCAGGCGGGAGCGGTCAGTGATGCGCTTTTCGGCGTTATCGACCATCTGCCCACCCTCTTAAGCCTCTGTGGGGTTGAAGCCTCGGCGCGGCTGCAAGGTGTTGACTTGGCCCCCACGCTGCGCGGTGAGGCGCAAACTGCGCCCTCGTCGCTCTTTTTGATGGACATGGTGCGGATGGATGAATCCCACGCCCAGAATATGGACGAATGGCGCGGCTTGCGAACCGAGCGTTACACCTATGCGCGCTGGCTGGATGGGCGTCCGTGGCTGCTCTATGACAATGAGAATGACCCGTATCAACTGATCAACTTGGTGGATGACCGGGACTATGCCCATGTACAGCGCGAACTCGACATTGAATTGGAGGCACAGATTGCGGTGACGGGCGACATTTGCGCGCCCGGCCCAGAGCTTTTGCGGCGGCTTGATCTGGTCGATCTCTGGAATGAACGGGAGCAACTCCAGCACCCGCAGAATCCGCAGGTGGTGACTTGACGTAAAAGCAGCCGCGGTTTGGGTGATGACTTTACCCAAATTTTCATCGGAGCCAGCCTAGATCAATTGTGTGCGTAGGGCTTCGTGCGGGTCGATCAGGCTCGATTTTTCAAACTCCTTCACCCCTTCGCCACCCGTTAAGTGCAGCCGGAGTGACCCGCCACCTGGCTCAACCTCAAGGACGAAACGGAAGAAAGGGCAGCAAAGCCGTTCATTCTCGACAAAGCTCGCCAGCGCCATAAACATACCCGGCTCGTTGTTGAAGCGGAAGGCGTAACCATCTGGCAATTCCTCAACTTCCTGCGCGGCCTGGAAGATTTGCCGGCTGGTGGCGCTATGCTGCTCGCGCTCGGATGCGGGAATGACGGTTAAATCACAGGCAATCGGTATATTCTGGCTTATGTTGGTGTTCATCTTGACACTCCTCCTGTAAATGCCTAGTTGCGCCGCGCGAGCATATGCCAGTGGTAGTCGCTGGTTGTCCTTTGAGTAACGTCTTCGAGGCGTAATTGATCAAAGGCTGCAAAAGCCTGGTCGATATCTGCCTGGTTAAAGTAGTGGTGAGGATGTTCGCGCTCGCCACCACCAGGTATAACGAAGGTGCGCGGCTCGATCTCAACGCCCTGTCCAGCCATGTGGTGGCGGGTGGAGATGAGCGAGCAGATGAGATAGCCTTGCGGTTTGAGGCAGCGCGCAAGTTCGTCAATTGTCTGCTGTACCACATCCATCGTGCCATGATAGATGACATTCCAGGTGAGAATGGCATCAAACGCGCCATCTGCATAGGGCAGGTGTGCCATATCGCCCGTGGTGAGCTGGAGCGTTAGTCCTTCACGCGCGGCCCATTCCGTGGCAAAGGCAAGCCCACTGCTGCTGGCGTCTATGCCCTCTACTTGAAATCCAGCCTTTGCCAAGAGGATGGCATGGCGTCCCACACCAAAGCCGAGGTCAAGAATACGCTTGACACCTGCCGCGCGCAACACCTCGACCGACTCCACGACAAAAGGCTCCGGCGTCATCCAATCGGCGCGCCCCTCCTCTGTCTGCCATGCTTGATTCCACGCTTCCATCAAAGTGCTTTCTAGAAAATATTTTGCTAATGCCTAGCCCGCCATTAGCCCTTCAACGCCCCTTCTGACAGGCCGCGCACAAGTGTTTCTGCGCCAGGAAGAAAACGATGGCGATCGGCAGCGTACCCAACACCATGCCCGCTGCAATCACGTTGAAACTGCCGTAAAAGGCCGAGTTCAGCATGAGAATCCCCAACGTGATCGGGTAAAATTCTTCGCTGGTCAGGTAGATCAGCGGGCGTAGATAGTCGCCCCAGGTAGCTGCAAAGGCTGTGGTGGCAGCGAAAGCCAGTGTCGGGCGCGTCAAGGGTAACATGATCTGCCAGAAGATACGAAACTCGCCCGCGCCATCCACAATCGCCGCCGATTCCAACTCACTTGGCAACCCCTGGAAGGCCTGGCGCATCAGAAAGATGGTAAAGGCGCTGGTCCACACCGGCACAATCAAGCTCTGGTAGTTGTTCAGCCCTAGCGATGTCTTGACGACAAGATAGGTGGGGATCAACGTCACCTCTGCCGGTACAATAAAGGTCGCTAGGATCAAGGTAAAAATGAGATCGCGACCGGGGAAGAGCCAGCGTCCCAGCACATAGCCCGCCAGGGAGGAGACAAAGAGCATGGGGATGATCTCGCCGATCACATAGATGAAGCTGTTGATCAAAAAGCGAAAAAAGGGGAACTGATCCATCAGGCTGCTAAAATGCTCCACGGTGGGAACCCAACCGCCAATCCAGGGCAGCAAATTGGGCGGATACGCGTAGGGGTTGATCGAGGAGGGCGAAACGGAGACTGCAAACATCCACAAAAAGGGATAGAGAAAGGCAAAGAGGAGCGGCGTCATGATCAGGATCGTCAGCAGATTGCCCCACGGCACTTGGACCCTGCGCGAACGACCTTAATTTGCGCGGCCTCGATGAGTTCGCTAGGCACGTTCTGGAGGCCCGCCAGGTAGAGGATTGCATAGTAGCCGCTCGCCTTGAAGAGCGTCACAAACATGACTGCGGGCAGTGCCCAGGTGCTCGTCTTTAGAAAGGAGATGGGTTCGAACTCGATACCAAACAGCCTAGAGAGCCGCCAAAGCAGTTGATTGATGATGCCGTCGCTGCGGTAAATGTAGATAAACATGGTTGCCACGACGACCATTGAGACGGTATGAGGAAAATAGACACCGGCGCGAAAGATGCCGATCCCCGCAAACTCACGGTTCAAAGGGAAAGCCATAAGCAGAGGGATGACCACCAGCACAAGGATGACGATCAGCGCGTATTTGAGCACCGCCCAAGTTGCCGCGCGCACAATTTCATCGCTAAAGACACGGCTGTAATTTTCAAAGCCGATAAAGACGCTGGGCACACCTGGCGTATAGCGCGTGAAACTGATGCCGATTCCCCAGAAAAGGGGGATCAGCAGAAATGTAATCAGGCCGATCAGCGCGAGCGCTAGAAAGAGGTAGGCGAGATAGGTTCGTCGCCTTTGCAAACTCATCCGTCGCACAGGGGTTTTCGAGCGAATTGATGGGGTGGAGAGGGTGGTACACATGTTCGACAATTCCATTTCAAGGCACTACGTACTTCAAGGCACTACGTACGCATCTGTAGGGCGTGTACCCGTAGAAGCACTACCATAGGCTGCCGGAGCCGCCGGAGGTTAAAACGGGAGCCCTTTGGGCGCGGCTATCCGCCGGAGGCTAAAGCCCCGTTTAGGGGGCGTTGTTTTGTAGCCCTGTGGCTTTAGCCCTGGGCGGCCTGCTCCCTTATTGTCACATCGGCGCGGGCATGGGCGCTGTCCCAATGCCCTTTGAGCCGATACTCTGCCAGGGCTTCGATACCTCCATCGGCGACAATGTGGCAGATCGAATCGGGGGTGGTGCGGTCATAGATATAGCTGCGGTGGTCAGTGTGTACGATCTCTGTCCCCCTCTTTTCGAGTTCTTCAAAGAGATCACCGTCGATGCTATAGGGCGACCATGCGGGGAAGCCGCCGATCTTCACAGCAAATTCACGCGGAAAGACAAAAGTGCCGCCCACCACCAGATCATGCAGGTCCAACATGCGTTCTGGATTGTGCTTGTCGGGTACAAAGGGGTTGCCGATGATCTCGCAGCCGCCGTGGAGAAGCTCCACACCAGGATGCTGGGCCAAGAGGGCGCGACGGCTGGCGAGATGATCCGGTGCATACCAGTCGTCGGAATCGAGAAAGGTGACATAGTCGCCAACGGCTGCGGCAATGCCCACATTGCGTGAGATCGCCAAGCCGCGGTTGCTGTGCGCCATGTAGCGGATACTGGGCGCAAGCTGAAGATAGGGGCGTACCACGTCAGCAGTGTTGTCGCTGCTGCCGTCATCTACCACAATCACTTCCCAACTAGACTCGGTCTGTTTTAAGACCGAATCGAGGGCGCGCGGGAGCAGATGGGCGCGGTTAAAGGTGCAGATAATGACCGAAAAGAAGGGGGAAAAGGGATTTGATCCCTCATACAGTTGCAGACTCATGCTGCGATGATCCTTTGTTTTTGGAGGTTTAGTCAATTCTCAGTCTGTATGGCGCACCCAGTCGGGCCAGTTGATGGTCATGCCGTCGCAGCCGCTATCGACGACCTGATGAATCAGCCGGATTAGCTCGGCCGCGTGGTTTTGGGTCGATTCCCCTTGTAGCCCCCAAGCACGCACTTCGCTGACCTCTTTGCGCGCTTGCGTCACTTGTTGTGGAGTGACAGACTTGGCGATTGGGCAGAGTTGGTGCAGGCCAATCGCTTTGGCCTGGGCAACCGCGCTGCTGTCGATCTCCCGCACCAGCCAGCCCAGGCGCAAACCGGCATCCAACTCGCGCATGGCGACCAGCGCATCATAGCGGAATGAGGTAACAAAGCAGTGGTCGCGCAGGTGGTGGCGCTGGATGGCGGCATGGACAGCCGCCTCTAGCCCCGCGGCTTTGCCCTTGATCTCGACATGGTAGGTAAATGCCTGTCCATAGGTCGTGAACAGATCATCAAGCGTAATCATCCTTTCGCCCGCATAGAGGAAAGGGGAGAACCAAGAGCCCATATCCAGGCCAGCCAACTCGGCCCACTGCATCTCTTCCACCAGGCGCGGCCCATGCCCATAGCGTTCTAATGTGCTGTCATGGCAGAGCGCAATCTCGCCGTCAAGCGTGAGCTGCGTATCCAGTTCGATTTCGTTGATGCCCATGCGCTTCGTCAACTCGAACGCAGCATGGGTGTTTTCGGGTGTGTAGGCGGATGCGCCGCGGTGGGCAATGATGCGAAAGTGGGGTGGGACGGGAATGGGCAGCATTACCTTCTAATTTCCTTTACTTTCTGCGCTATGCTTTGCGCCCCAGGATGATGGCTTCGTCCAAATTGAAGAAAAGGTCTTGCTCTGTCATATAGGTTTTGAAGAAGTCAGCGGCGCTTGGTGGCGCTTCGAGGAGACGTCGCCGCAATTCGGCAATGACCTCCGGCGTAGCCCCCATGCGTTCTGCCCAGGGGGTAAACTCCATGCTCTTGGGCGCGGTTTCATGGAGGATGACCGTTAGTCCCGCCTGTTCAAACGCTGCCAGCCATTCCTCTACACTCAAGGCGCGCCCGTGGCTGGGGTCGCGCAACTTCTCAAAGGCATTAATGTAGTCGCCGGCAGGAGGATCGTTGGGGACTACATTGTCCACGACCGCTAACAGCCCATTAGGGCGCAAGACGCGCACCGCCTCACTGACAAAACGGTCGATGTGGGGAAAGTGGTGGGGGGCAATGCGACAGGTCACCAGGTCAAAGGATGCGTCGCCATAGGGGAGTTCCTCCGCATCGGCGGTTTCCAGGGTAAGATTGGTGATGCCCCTTTCCGCTGCCAACTTTGCCGCCACCGGGATCATCTCCGGCGTGAGGTCGGTGGCGGTGACATGGGCGACATGGGGCGCAAAGGCATACGCCGTATGTCCCGCCGCGGTTGCCACATCCAATACGTGCCAATCTGCCTGGGGCTGGATTAGCTCCACAAGACGCTTGAGGCTGGCCCCCTGCGCATGAACGCGGCTGGTCGCATACGCCTCTGCGTGTGCGCCAAATTGTTTTTGCACCAACTCTTTGCTCATTGGATTCTCCCCGTTTCTCTATGCGCTGACAGCCATTTTCAGAGTAGCTGTCACCTTTTTGCCCTGTTTATTGCCTGGAGGGTTCCCCTACTTCTGTTCCTGCTCGATGCGGCTTTGCATGGCAGTGCCGATGGCAGCGGCGGTTGGGTCTGCGGCTTGTTGCAGATGCTCGGCAACCGCTGCTTGGTCGGTCATGCTGCGGTTCTGGCTCAACTTATACTTGCCTTCGAGACGCGTGATCGGCATTTCAAAGGCAACGATTCCCTGCATCATCCCCGCTCGATATTTGTCTGTTAGGGTTTCCCACTGTGCCAGATAGCTCGGCTCATAGCTCTGCATCATCGCCTCCAACATCCCCTGCACCTTCTCCGGGGCATTGGCATAGGTATAGATGATCGGCGCGCCATAGGCATGGACGGCAATGTAGTTCCAGGTGGGGACGCTCTCCACCTTTTCATAGAGCGAAGGCGAGATATAGGCATGGGGACCGCCGAAGATGGCAAGCGACTCTGCGTGGTCAAAGCCCTGCCAGTGTGGATTTGGCTTAGCGACATGACCCGTCACCACAAGTGCTTCGCCGCGCTCTTCAACGGTCAGGGGCAGATGCGTGGCAAAGGGCGCGCCATTCACCACGGAGACAAGGGTGGCAAAGGAGTGGGCGCGCATAAAGGCGACCATTTTTGTTGCATCATCTTCACGAAAGGCGGGTGGGAGATACATAGGTGCGATCCTTTACTGAATTTCTATATTCAGAGACACCAGATTCAGCGGCATACGCAGCGGTTACTATTCGCATCATACTAAAGCCATGCCCAATAATCCAGCATGGGGGTTGACAAATGATCAAATCTACTTTACACTAACATTCGTACCCCATCCCGGGGGGGAGGGGATAGGCGAAAGCGGGGAGGAAAGACACCGATGGATGAACAAACGCGTAAAACCGTGACTCAGCGGCTTGCCAGTGCGGCTGGACATATCAAAGGGATCGAGCGGATGGTGCAGGATGACGAATACTGCATCGACGTGATCAAGCAGATCCAGGCAGTACAGGCGGCATTGAATAAGGTCAACAGCTTAATTCTAGATAATCACTTGCACACCTGCGTCACCACTGCCATTCAGGGCAACAACGCGGATGAGCGCGAGGCTGTCCTGCGTGAAGTGACCAGCGTCTTTGACATGAGTAACAAACTCTAAGTAAACATTTTTATCAACAGGAGATTCCGATGACAACCAAGACCTTTGTTGTACCCAACATTAGCTGTGGACATTGCACACACACCATCGAGAGCGAACTTGCCGACGTGGCCGGCGTGCAGAGTGTAAAGGCTGATCAAGCCACCAAGCAGGTGACGGTTGCCTTTGATGCGCCCGCCACCTGGGACAAGATCGTTGAGACATTGGAAGAGATCAACTACCCACCCGCCAATCAGGTTGTTTTGCAGTAGATACAATCTCACCCTCCCGCGCCCATTGGGCGCGGGAAGGTATAAACTGAGGGTTTAGGGCCAAAGAGTGAAGGACGAGGGGGACAACTATGTCCGCAAATGAACAACAAATTACGCTTCCCGTCGTGGGGATGACCTGCGCCAATTGTGTGGTGAGCGTGGAGCGTAATGCCAAAAAAGTTGAAGGCGTCACCGATGCCAATGTCAATTTTGCCAGCGAAAAAGTAACCGTCAGCTACGATCCTGCCAAGAGCGACCTCAAGACGGTGGCGAATGGGGTGATCGAACGGGTGGAGCGCGCCGGGTACACGATCCCGACGGCGACGGCGGAGCTTCCTCTATTGGGGATGACCTGCGCCAATTGTGCCAACACCATCCAGCGTCGTCTTAACAAGACCGAGGGGGTGATGGAGGCTACAGTGAACTATGCCAACGAGCGCGCTACCGTGACCTATTTGCCTGGTGTTGCCAGCCGCGAGGATTTGGTGGCCGCGGTGCGTAAGGCGGGCTATGATGTGGTGGCAAGCCCTGAAGGTGCGGAGGAGGCAGAGGATGCCGAAGCCGCTGCCCGCGCCGCAGAAATCCGCCACCAATGGACGCGCCTGATTGTGGGCGTGATCTTTACGCTGCCCTTGTTCCTGTTGAGCATGGGGCGCGATTTTGGGCTTGTGGGCGACTGGGCCAACGCCACCTGGGTCAACTGGCTTTTCTTTGCCCTGGCAACGCCTGTGCAATTTTACGTGGGCTGGGACTATTATGTGGGGGCCTACAAGAGCCTGCGCAATGGCTCCGCCAACATGGATGTGCTGGTGGCAATGGGCTCTTCGGTCGCCTATTTTTATAGTGTGGTCGTGTTGATTGCCTCCACGATGGGGAATCACAGCTTTGGGCACCATCTCTACTTTGAGACATCAGCGGTGATCATCACCCTGATCGTCCTGGGCAAGCTGTTGGAAGTGCGCGCCAAGGGGCGTACCAGCGAAGCGATCAAGAAGCTGATGGGGCTGCAAGCCAAGACCGCGCGCATTGTGCGCGGTGGTGTGGAGATGGACATCCCCATTGCACAAGTGCAGCGTGGTGACACGGTGATTGTGCGTCCTGGCGAGAAGATTCCGGTGGATGGCAGGGTGATCGAGGGCTATTCCGCGGTTGACGAGAGCATGATCACGGGCGAGAGTCTGCCTGTGGAAAAGCATGTGGGCGATGAGTTGATTGGCGCGACGCTCAACAAGCAAGGGTTATTGAGATTTGAGGCAACCAAAGTGGGCAAGGAGACAGCCCTCGCCCAGATCATTCGCATGGTCGAGCAGGCGCAGGGCAGCCGCGCGCCGATTCAGCGGGTGGTGGATCAGGTCTCCGGCTACTTTGTCCCGGCTGTGATTGTCCTGGCGCTGTTGACCTTTGCAATTTGGTATTTGAGCGGGGCCGGTTTTGTGCCCGCGCTGATCCGTCTGGTGGCTGTGCTGGTCATTGCCTGTCCTTGCGCGATGGGGCTGGCGACGCCAACCTCGATCATGGTGGGCGTGGGCAAGGGAGCCGAGGCGGGGATTCTCTTTAAGAACAGCGCCGCGTTGGAGCAGGCGCAAAAGCTCACCGCTATTGTGCTGGACAAGACGGGGACGATTACGCGCGGCCAACCTTCTGTGACCGATGTGGTCGTGAGCAGTGACGCGCGCATGGCGCAAGGCGATCTGCTGCGGCTGGCGGCTTCTGCCGAACGGGGTTCCGAACACCCATTGGGCGAGTCGATTGTGCGTGCCGCGCAAGAGGCAGGGCTGGCGCTGAGTGAGCCTGCTGCCTTTGAGGGCATCGCCGGTCATGGCATTGCTGCCCAGGTGGAGGGGCGCAAGGTACTGTTGGGCAATCTGCGGCTGATGGAGCGCGAACAAGTTGCGCTCAATGGCCTGGGGCCAAAGGCGCAGCAGTTGCAAGCCGAGGCCAAAACAGCTATGTGGCTGGCAGTCGATGGGCAAGCCAGCGCGCTGATCGGCGTGGCGGACACGGTGAAGGAGGGGTCGCGCGAGGCGGTGGCGGCACTCAAGGAATTGGGGCTGCTGGTGGTGATGATGACCGGCGACAATGAGGCAACGGCGCAGGCGATTGCCAATGAAGTGGGCATCGACCGGGTTTTTGCCGAAGTACTGCCAGGGGACAAGGCCGCGCATGTGGCAAAGCTCCAGGCGGAGGGCTATCGCGTGGGCATGGTGGGCGACGGCATCAACGATGCGCCCGCACTGGCTCAGGCTGATGTGGGCATTGCCATTGGCACAGGAACCGATGTGGCGATGGAAACCGCCGATGTCACGTTGATGCGCGGTGATCTGCGCAGCGTGCCGCAGGCGCTCAAGCTCTCGAAGGCGACGATGCGTAACATTCACCAGAATTTGATCTGGGCCTTTGGCTACAACGTGGCGCTGATCCCGATTGCCGCCGGTGTTCTCGCTCCCTTCCCCTGGGTGCCGGACTTCCTGCGCCAATTGAATCCTATCTTGGCCGCGGGCGCAATGGCCTTCTCCAGCATCAGCGTGGTGAGCAATGCGCTGCGGCTGCGGAGTGTGAAGCTGTGACCAACTCGTCGAAAAGGGCCTGCCAGCGCGGGATGAGGACTTTGGTGCTGTACTCACATTCAACTTTCTTGCGTAGATTCTGCCCCAAGTGGCGGCGCAGGTCTTGATCATCCAGCAGCCGCATGATCGCGGCTGCTGTGGAGTCGGGGGATTCTGCTGGTACGAACAGACCTGTTTCGCCATGTGTGATCTGCTCACCGGAGCCGTTGTCACAGGTGGCAACGACGGGAAGCCCCGCTGCTCCTGCCTCGGCGATGACATGAGGCATGCCTTCCCCGCGTGAGAGCCATACGAAAATATCTAGCCCTGTGAGCAGGCGAGGCACATCCGCGCGGTCACCCAAGAAGTGTACCACTCTGTGCAAACCCAGCATCTCCGCCAGATCACGTAGCTCTTCTGCATATTCGGGCATAAAAGCATCCGCGCCACCAATGATAACGAAGTGTGCGCGCGGATGCTTTTTGTGTACGCTTGCTGCTGCGCGGATGAAGTCCTCAACGCGCTTTTTGCGGTCGAGTCGCCCCACCCAGCCGATCACAGGGGTGGTTTCGCCTATACCCCATTCTGCACGTACCTCTGCCCGGTATTGTCTCCGGCATTTTGGGTCAAATTCAGCTAGATCCACCATCGAAGGGATTCTGAGCGCATGGTGGGGACGGTCGAGCATCACGGCAGCAGCGGCAGCGCGGATGGATTCGCAGACACCGACATAGCGAGTCGTAAGGTGCTTGGGGCCGGCGAGCGCCTCCGAGACAAGCCCGCCGTGTTCGATCAGCGGTGGACGGCACGCCAGCCGCTCATACGCGGGATAGAGATCCGGCACAGCTTGGCACGCGACCACCAGATCATAAGCTGGAATCTTCTGCACTAGATAGGCGACCGTATCTTCGAAAGAGAGATGGTAAGGAGTCGTATCCACTTGCACACCTAGTGCGGCAAGCTGTTGGTGGGTTTGCTCCGGCATATTGGGTTTGCGGAAGCAGGCCACCACGTCAAGCTGATAATGACGCGGGTCAAGGTGCTGGGCCAATAGCCGCACCTCTGTCTCCTCTCCCCCGACGACAAGCCAGGAAAAGACGAACAAAATGTGCATAGGGGCTGCCTTATCCATTCAGTGATCCCATTCAGTTGTTCAGTGAAAAGTTATTCATCGAAGACCTTAAACACGGCTTGGATCATGCTGCGCCGTCGCTGCGCCAAATCCTCGAAGAGTGTGGGGGCCTGGTTGAAAGGCACGATGTCGGAGATCATCTGCTGCCGGATCTCGCTGCCACAGGCACGCAGCAGATCAAGGGTTGCCTCGGCAAGGTTGCGGCGTGTCCAGGTATGTGCCAGGCCGCGGGGTACACGGTTGATTTGGGCACAGCGGATCGCCAACCCATTATGGTGAAATTCCTCGCCCAAACGTACCTCGTCCGCTCCCCCCTGATAAAAAGCCAAGTCGATCACAGTCCCTTGCGGGCGCAGACTGCGTAACGCAGTTTGCAGGCTGGTCGAGTTCGCGCGGCATTGAAAGACAAGGTCTACGCCCCGATCGCCGCCCTGCTGATGCCAGCGTTCCTTGCAATATCGCCATGCCTCAACTTCATTTTCATCAACCGCAGTCATGCCCAGGGCGCACGCAGCGCGCAGTCGCTGCGGTGTGCGATCCGCCACGACGACTTCTGACGCGCCGCCATAGCGGGCAAAGAGCGCAGTCAGTAGGCCGACGACACCCGCACCAACCACCAGGACTGTGCGCCCACGCACACCTTCATAGAGATTGCGTACATCGTGCCCGACCCAATCCGCTGCCGCATGCAGAATACCGTTGGCACAGATCGGCCCCATTTGTGCCACATAGATGCCGAGGATGGGCGGAATGTCAGGCGGCAGGGGGATGAACAGCTCATGGGCTGCGTTGGCGGTATGGCCGGTCTTGTGACCATAGGCCATGCAGACAATTTGTCCTTCCTCCACATGCGCGGTGCGGCTTTCGATGACGCGCCCGACCTCCATATAGCCCAAGAAGGGGACAGGCAGTTGCGTGGAGGGCTGCCCTGGGCAGAAAGTACCCAAGAAGTCATCCCAATGCGAATGTAGATAGGGATTCGTACCTTTATAGAAGGTCAGTTCTGTACCTGCGGAAAGCCCGGTGTAAAGGGTTTCGACACGAAAGTGACCTTCGGGGGGTGGCCCCTCATCATAGCTGAAGAAGTAGATTGACCCTTCTCGCTCTACACCTATTGAGCGGATACAGCGTATATTAGGCATAAGCCAGTTCATCCTTAAGCGTAATTTCGCGCCCTTCTTTGGCAGAGCGCGTCGCCGCCAGGGTCAGCCCAAGCGTTTTCAGCGCTTCGGCATAGGGCACACGAATATGGTTGCCCATGCCCAGAACCGCATCAACGAAATCCCGGTCTTCTCGCACCACCGGATCGCCTTCTGAGCGAGTGACCGGACGCCCACGCCCCACGTCGATCATGGCGTCGAATTCAGAAATTTCAATGACCTGTCCTTCTCCAAACAGATGCAGCCCTACACGATGCTGCCAGTTGAGTACGCAGGTCGAATTGATGCTGCCCAACGCTCCTGATGCAAAGCGCAAGGCTGCTGTCGTCGTCTCGAATATATCGGCATCGGGGAAATTGGGCCGCGGATAGCGCGCGCCCAGGGCAAAGACCGATTCGACTTCGCCTACAAGATAGCGTGCAAGATCGAAAATATGGGTCGTTTGTTCGACCATCTGCCCGCCGGATTCTGCATCGCGCACCCACCAGCCTGGCGGCGGTGTGCCGTCGAGCCAGTAGCCCAACACCAGTTGCGGTGGGTGCTGTGCCACAAGCGCCTTTGCTTCATCCACCGTTGTCATGTAGCGCCAGTGGTAGCCCACCCCGGTAATCAGCCCCTTTGCCTCGATTGCCTGGGCTACACGCGCAGCAGTTTCCCACTGGGTACTCAGTGGCTTCTCAACGAAGAAGGGCAGATTGCGCTCTATCGCCGCCATTTCAAAAGGGCCATGTGCAAAAGGTGGCACACAGATATAGAGTGCATCGACCGGCTCTTTGTCGAGCATGACTCGGTAATCTTCATAGGCATTGGCGTTGCACCGTCTCGACAAGGTGAGCGCACGCTCCAGCAAAGGGTCTGCAAAGGCGACTACCTTGACATCATGGAACCCGCGCAGTACCTCAAAATGGCGGTGGGCAATGCCCCCTGCGCCGATAAAGCCGATATGGACTTGTTCCATAACCCCTATCCTTACTAGCCAAAATAGCCATGCAAAATGATTCTACGGAACTGTCAGAGTCTTAAGGTTGGGTTGAGTCGTAGCCGGCCTGATCGCCATTGGCATACGTCGTGACCGCTGGCAGTGTAGAAGTTCGCCTCGTCCATTGTTCCCCATGCGGAACGGCTTGACGCAACAACCGTCTGTAGAGGTCGTCCATTGCGTTTGCCATTCGCTCCACGGTAAAGCTGCTCTCAAAGCGCAGTTGTGCAGCTTTGCGCCAGCGCTCTGTCTGCTCTGGGTGCGCCAATGCATCCACAATTGCGTGGGCCAGCACCGGAGGGTTCGCCGGAGGCACAAGGCAGCCATGTACCTGATCTTCGATGACTTCAGAGTTGCCACCCACGCGGGTAGCGACGATGGGCAATCCGGCTGTCATCGCCTCCAGCAGCACAAGCGGCATGCCTTCAAAGAGCGAGGGCATCACCAGCAGGTCGGCTGCCTGCATAAAGAGCGCAACATCCTTACGCGTTCCCAGCATGAGTACCTGCTTACTCAATCCATTGGCGTTGATCTCGTCGCGTAACGTTGCTTTCAAGGGGCCGTCGCCCAGCCAGACAAAGAGTGCTTGCGGTTGCTGGCGCAATACTTGTGGAATCGCTGCCAGCAAATCCGTGTGCGCCTTTTGCTCTGTCAACCGTCCCACGGTTATCACAACGTATGCGTTTTCCGGTAGTCCTAGACTTTGGCGAAGCGCAGAACGATCGGCAATGGGGACATTGGAGAAACGTCGCACGCCATTGGCAATGGCCCTCACCCTGTTCGCATCCACCCCTTGCTCGATGTAGCTCTTGCGGGAGCGTTCGGAGACGGTGATCACCTGATCGACATACGCGATCATTTTGGCGTAGTCGCGCTGCTCGTCTGGGTCTGTCAGCAGATAGGGCAAATGCTCTGTGCGTACAATGACCGGTACATGGGCAAAATGGGCCGCGTAGATGCCTTGATGCCCTTCCCAGCCGATACCGGCGTGGACGTGTACTAAATCGATGGCCTCTTTCTCCAGGAAATCGCGGAATTGCTCGAAGGCGGGCCGGTCATCGCCGCAGACTGCCAGCGGCAGCGTGGTGATGCCAAGCTGCGCGGCGCGCTGCAAGAACCGTTCGCCGGATGCGCCGGGCGGACAAACAAACCAGAGGGTGTGGCGCTCTTTAAGCTGCTCTGCCAGCAGGAGCATATGCTCGCCCAAACCGGAGGGTTCGAGGCTGTCTGTAAAGAGGCAGATACGTGCAGGGTGGTTGGCTGTGGGCAAGGTACGGTATTGCGCTTCGACGCGCGGTTGGCGTGTGGTAAATGCTCGTGCGAACTGGCGCTGTTGGCGGCGTACTTCGGCTGCTAATGGCTCGTAGATGGGACGTTCGCCGTTTTCACCGGCGTAGCCCCAAAGCCCACATTCGCAGTGCCGGTCGTCATCCCACCCCGGATGGTTGAATATTGGATAGATACACAACCCTTCTACCGGAACTCCAGCGTCGATCACTTCGGCAATTTCTCCGCAGACATAGCGCAGCCATTCGGGCCGCGCATCGCCTTCGATCCCTGTCTCGGCGACAAAGATCGGGCGTTCGTAACGCTCGTAGACTTCACGCACGATATGGTAAAAGCGGCGGTAGAGGGGATGAAAACGATCAAGTGTTGGGCCGTTGTGCATCCATTGATTGTTCCAGTAGTAGTTGATGCCCAGAATATCCAAGTATTTGGGGTCTCCCCCAATTTGCGGCCATTTGCGCCCGCTGATCATGTCCCATGCTTCGTATTGTGCCAGGCGGTAGGCCTCTACGCCCGGCACATCTTCGGGCCGTTCAGGATCGGCTACAATGTGAATCACCGGATCGATGTGGGTAATGCGTGCTTGGGGCAGCACTTGCCAGATGGCTTCAATGGCTTCGATGGAGGCGCGAGCAAGCTGCACCTTAAGCTCTGGCCCACGACCACGCGCAAACGGGTTGAGACCTGCTGCATCACCTCCACACCATGCAAAGAAGGAAATTTCGTTTATGGGACAAAAGAAGGGGATCTCGTCAGTTTCCGCGGCGAGAAGCTGGGCAAATGCGCTCACCAGCTTGGTAAAGCGCGTGACAAACTCCGGCCTAAAGATGTCTAAGTCATCGGGCCAGCCGTAATGGCAAAGATCCCAAATGATCTGTATCTTCATTTCACGTGCCGCGCGTACCATTGGTAGTACGCTGGAGAAATCATAGTGACCGGGCCGCGTTTCGATCAGGTGCCAGCGTATGGCGCTGCGCAGGGTCTGCATCCCCATCGACTGCAAGAGACTGTAATCTTGGCGAAAAAAGCGGGTATGCTCTGTTGAGTCGATGATATCGAGGCGCCGCCCGGAACGCAGCCGGTGTGTAGACGCCTCGATCCCGCCGATGAAGAAGCTGCGAAAGAGCTTCGATTCCATGTTCACTCCTAGACTATTCATTCCTAGTGAGGCGGCTGCGAACCGGTCTGCATCTTCGAGATAGGACGGTGGGCCGCCGGTTGGGTTGCGAATTGCGGCAGCGGGTATCTGCGCGCTTCGACCAGACCCTTACCGCTGACTGCATGGAGGACTGCGCCATTTGTGTACACGGGGACGCTGTGTGACTTCGACCCGCTGAAGTCCTTCCAAGTCACTTCTTTCTCACCCAACAGCCATGCATTGACCACCTCGACCCCTTGCATTACAGAATGATCCATGTTGCCGATCTCATACTCCCACGCGCCAAAGCGTCCCCGGCTGCGGATCCCATAGTCACCCAGGTAGCCCTGGAGAACGTTGAGCGCGGCGTTGCGGTCGACCGTGGGGACAGGATAGCTGTAGTCCACATCAATGAGATAGGTTGAGCGAATCAGCGGTAGATCGGACGGTTCGAGCAGTTTGACATTAAGCAACCCCTGGACAACCTGATCCACAATAGTTGCCTTATCTTCAGGCTTGTGGGGGCTGTAACTGGTCTCAGTGAGGAAGAGCGTATAATCAGGCCCCGGTGTGATGTAAGGCGAATAGTTATTGAGATAGGTTACTCGATAGAAGGGCGCGCTGGGTTCAGGAAAGTACATCCAGCATTTGCTGCTGTCAATGCGCCGTTCTATACCGACGCCTACAATAAAGCCGCTGGAATGGTGCAGGCCGCGTGTGGCGCGCCGTACATACTCCGGTGCCTCCGCCAGACGGTTAACAAGGAGATCGAGCGGCATGGTGGAGAGCAGGAGATCGTAATCAACGATTTCGCCATCGCTGAAATGAACTTGCTTGGCGCGCTCATCCACCTGAACCACCGTCTTGTTGAGATGGAGGTGATCGCGTACGTAGGGAAGGAAAGCAGTATAGAGCGCGCCTGTGCCGCCATGCAGCGGGTATTTGAACTTGTTGTTCGGCCCCCAGCCTTTGTCGGGACGCTCGAGCAGCACATTGCCCAAAATGCGTTCCAGGCTGGGCATTGCCACGCGCTCGCCCAACCAATCTCGGCTCATGTGGCTGATCGGGTGTGCCCACACTTTGAAGTTGTACGGCTTCATAAAGTACTTGGCAATACCTGCGCCAAACTGGGCATCGATCAGGTCGTTAAAGTTGTTGACCCGTTGAATCGCGTCTGGATTCTTCTGGGCTTCGACCAGGCCCATGATACATTCAAGGGCAACCTCGCGGGGCAGATAGCCGATATTATTCTGGAACGGATAGGGCAAGAAGCGGTCCATCATCCATACCCATGCCTCGCGCTCAATCTCGGTATACTGGTCACCCAACAGTTTGTCGACCAGGGTGTCGAAATAAGGGTAATGCGAGAACATAACGTGCCCACCGATGTCATAGGTGAAGCCTGCATCGTCCACGAAGCTTGTGGCTAGACCGCCCACATAATCATGGCGCTCATAGATTGCCCAGTTGCGGTATCCAAGCTCTTGGAGGCGATACGCTGCGCCTAGTCCAGTGGGGCCGGCACCCAAAATGACGATCTTCTTTTCGGGCGCGTTGGGGGGTGATTGCTTATGTTTCATAGATTCCTCTTGCTGGAACGAATAATTTATTAGAGCGACAAATAGCCGCGCTAAACGAAAGCCTTGCAAGTTTGAAGCAGGGCAAAGTACCTGTCGAAGCGTCTGTTGTTAATAAAGAGTTGTTAGCAAAGATAGGGAACGATGTTGCACATCAAGCTGTCTGTCGTTCGAGTAGATCTGCCATCCTCTGCGCGATGGCATCCCAACTGTTTTGCGCCAATAGTTCTCGTTCCAGCGGTAAGCGCTGACCGGCATCGTTGGCGCGCAGGGCTTCTCCGACTTGAGCAATGAATTGGGCGTGGGTAGCGCCAATGCGTACGACAGTGCCATACAACTCGATCACATCGGGGACCGGCGTAGAGACAATGGGTTTGTGGGCCGCCATGTATTCAAGGGTTTTTGTTGGGCTTAGGTAGCGAGTCGAATCGTTCATGGCAAAGGGAATCAGCGCCACATCAAAATGCGCCAGGTAGGCCGGTAGTTCGGCATAGGCGCGCATACCGATGAAATGCAAATTGGGCGCTTGTGGCAGTTCCTCGTGAGAAATCTTGATGACAGGACCGATCATGACAATTGACCACTCCGGATGCTGTTGTGCCATTTTGGCGAGCAATTCCAAATCCATTCGTTCGTCAATCACGCCAAAGTAGCCTAAGATTGGACGCGGCAGCGCGCGCAGATCGTCGGGCAACGCAAGCCCCTCACGCTGGGCAAAATGGCCGGTCTCGACGCCACTAGGGAATAGATAGGTGTTGGGGTTGTGGGGCGATTTCTCACGGTAGAGGCTGACACCTCCGGTAAAAACAATGTTGGCCTGGCACAGCGTGTTATGCTCGCGCTGGCTCAACTCCAGCGGCGCATCCTTGAAGGCGGCTAGTTGATCCATGACATCGTATATCACAGCCGCGGGAGCAAGCGTGTCGATAAATCCGTGCGCCATGGGGGTGTAGAGCCACAAGAGCGGGGCTTGCACTCCTCGCTCTGCTAGCGCATCCGCTAACAGCGTGCGATAGCGTTCATCTGTGAGGGCATCGCCATGACCGATCCAGCGCGGCCCTTCTGTGGGCTGCATCAGGCGGAATACCTCTACCGTTTCACCCCTTGACCCTTGCCAACAGTAATGATCCAGCCGCAGAGGCTCATGCGGACCCACGGAGATCGGTTCTTCGACAAAGAACACACGTCGTGTCTGGGCCAGGCGAGAAAGAAGATGCTGCGGTCGCTGCCATACAAAGTCCCAGCGCAGATGGCTAACGCAGACTAAATCTTGCATAGGTAAATTGTCCCGATTGAACGTGCAGGTATCGCTGAGGGGCGCAACTGATGCCTGAAAACAGAGCAAACCAAAGGTGCGCCATGAGCGCACCAACAGTAAGAACGGTTGTAGGCTGGCGTTATGCAAACCAGCCATTGTACGTAGGAGATCCAACAGCCCCAATCTGTGGTACCAGAGGCAGCCATAACGTTGTTGTACCGTAGATGTTAATGGCTGTCACGAACTTTGGGGCCTAATATATAGATTCTTATCCATATATCGTTGTTATTGGCCTGAGAATATACCAAGTGGGTATCATGCACTAGGGATAAAGATACAGAGTATCTATACAAAGAAGGATATAGTGCTGATGGTGATCAGTAGGGGCTAGAGCGCATGTATGAGTTGCTTCGCGTCTTTACCCAGGTTCATTTGTGCGGTAGAGATGCTGGTCAATGCAACATAAGAAATAGGAGCGCGAACGATGCAGGCAGAGATTGCAGACACAATGGAGATTGAGGGTCGCAAGCTGTACTATGAGGTGGGTGGTGAAGGGCCATTTTTGGTGCTGGCCCATGCTGGTTTTCTGGACAGCGGGATGTGGGATGGGCAGTGGGACGCGTTTGCACAGCACTACCGTGTCATCCGTTATGACATGGGCGGCTATGGGAAATCTGACCCGCTGCAAGGGCCTGTCTCGCGGCGTGATGAGTTGCTCCGCTTGCTCAACCATTTGGGTGTCAAGTCTGCCTATCTGCTCGGCTGTTCGATGGCTGGTGAGATGATGATTGATTTCACGCTTGAACATCCAGAGATGGTTTTGGGGCTCATCACTGTCAACAGCACGCCCACCGGCTTTGAGATGCAGGGCGAGCCCCCCGCCGAAATCATGGCGATGATCGAGGCGATGCAAAAAGGGGACTTGAAGCGGACGTCTGAACTACAAATTCGCCTCTGGATCGATGGGCCTTTTCGCCAACCCCAGGAGGTCGATCCAAAGGTGCGGCAGCGGGCGGCAGAGATGAACCAAATTGCGGTACGCAACCAAACGTGGGCGGTTGCGGATACACAATCCATTGATGAATTGGTGCCGCCCGCTGTGGAGCAGTTGCAGAATCTGCATGTGCCGGTGCTGGTGATGGCGGGTGCGCTGGACCATCCCGAAGTCTTGCGCGCCGCTGAACTGATGGCAACAGGGATCCAGGGAGCAGAGAAGGTCATTTTAGAGGGGTGCGCCCATGTGCCCAGCATGGAGAAACCGGCAGAGTTTAACCGCATCGTCCTAGAGTTCTTGGGTAAACACTGATCTTGCCCAACCGACATTCCGCCGACAGACCTCCGTCATTTGACGTACACCAGAACCAGTTGGGAGCAACTCCTGGCTCCTGCTGCGTTTCCAAAGATAGTTCCCCACTGTTCTTTTGCCGCCCATTATCGAGGCTGACCAGGTTGACCACAGAATGGCGAATTGGCTAGAAATGTCAGACATTTGACGGTTGTTAAGCGTGGGATCACCCACTATAGTGCATTGAGGTAGTGGTACCTTTGCAAAAAGGAATGCAAAAGGAAAATTAGTATGCCGAAGGCACTGATATCGTCCTATTCGCGCTATGTGGCGAATGTCGAGGTCAACTCGAACCGTGGGTTATTCGCCGGAGCATCCTCCGAATCGCAAGATGCTGTGTGGCTTGATAGAGAGATTGCAGAGTCCTCGACACCAGTTTTGGAAAGTAAGCCGATGTCGATCGTGCTCGATAAAGAAGTTGCGGAGTTGGCGATCCGGCAGTTGGCGGCAGAGATTGACTATGCCAAAGATGAGCTGCGGGAGCTGGAGGAAGCCTTGTTGCAAGAACTGCTGAAGCCGCCGGCGCGGCGTTGGCTCTTTCCTTTGATGGCAATCGGACTGGCTCTTTCGCTCTATGGAAGCCTAACCGCGGTCAATTCTGCCGAAATGGGAGCGACGGGGCTGATGTTGCTTTGGTCACTCAGCGCCTTTTGGTTGATATACTCCGGTGACAAGCGCATGGAGAAATCCAGGTGCGCACACAAAGCTGAAATTGAAATATGGTCGAATCGCATTGAGGAGTTACAACAATCACTCGATCGTAATCGCCGTATCGTTGAAGCAGCAGGGTGATGGTTTCATAACCACTGACAACCAGGACAAACCCCTGATAGACAGGCCCCGCAGCCATTGGCTGCGGGGCCTGTCTGCTTATTGGCCTGCGACTGATTGTTTCATCGCCCGACTGATGCCAGGCGTTTTAGGGCTGCGGGAAGGTAACCGTACGGGCCGCACGCCAGACTGTACTGTAGGTGTAGTCTTCGCCCGGCTGCCATGTCCCCGTTGCCGCGTCGTATTGGCATGGGGCAATATAGCCGGTGTCGACGGCGACGTGTGCCGTACCTGCGGGAGCCAGGGCCAGCGAGGGCACGAACTGGTACCACTCGCCCGCTGCACAGGCGGGTGGTACGCTTGCGGGCCACTCTGCGCGCAGATGTTCGCTGGTTTCAATGCGTACGCTCTGCCATTGTGCGTCCGTTGAACGACAGTTGCCGGTACACTTGAGGTAATAGAGGCTGTTGTCTGGATTGTTGCCCGTTTCGTCATAGTCTGTGGTCTTGTAGACGATGCGCGGCTCTCCCTGAGCATCCATTTCCAAATCAGGCCCCTGAGCATCCAGGTTTGGCCCTTGTGCCACCTGCCAACTAGTGGTGTCCAGGCAGTTGGCATCACACCAGGCATAG
This sequence comes from Caldilineaceae bacterium, assembly GCA_020846635.1. Lineage (GTDB taxonomy): Bacteria > Chloroflexota > Anaerolineae > Caldilineales > Caldilineaceae > QEUY01. The sequence goes on along the minus strand of JADLDO010000019.1, from coordinate 26,802 downwards.
CGCAGGCCCTCTTGCCACCAGGTCGAAATCACCACGTATGGGCGTCCTGCCGGATCAAGCGCCATGTCCCAATTGCCGTTTGCGTCGTCACCGTTGCCGATCTGCGCCTTCTGCCAGTTGCTTCCCTCCGCACAGTTTGCGTCACAGGCGAGGTAATAGAGACCGGGAAAGCGCAGGATGCCGAGGGGCAGCACCGCGGCGAGCATGCGCGGGGAGCCTTCGGGGGTGAAGGCCAGGATTGGTCTTTCCAGGATTTCCCATTCCAGCGTGCCTGACCAATCCGTTACTTCGCTCACGCGTGTATGTGTCCAGTTGCCGGGGGTGGTGCAGGCGTCGTTGCAGGCTGCGTAGTAGGCTCCCACGCCGTTTGGATCGACATCCGTATTGTAATGGTAATAGACGAAGCGGGGGCGTCCTGCGGGATCGAGGGCAAAGTAGCGCCGGGGTTGGCTCTCTCGCGCCCAATCCTCCATGTCCTGCGGGTCATCGATCCAGTGCCAACTGAGGTCGTTCGGGACTGTGACGATTGGGCTAAGCTGCCAGCCATTGAGCGTCGTGCAGTTCGCATTACATTCGGCGTAGAGATAGCGGTCAGCCGGGCCGGTGGCTTCCTCTGCTCGCACCAGCAGCAGCAGGCGGGGCTTCCCGCCCGGTGTGATGCCAATTTGCGCCTCGCTTACCGCTTCACTCAGCGTCACACTGCTCCAGCTCTGCGCCTGTTCACACGCGCTTGGGCAATAGCGGTAGACCGCAGCGGTTGGATTGTTGGCCCCATCCGGGTCTGGTGCAATCAGGGCTTCGGTGTAGACATAGACAAGGTGGATTCCATTCGCCTGGTCGATTGCCATGTCGCTGCTGCTCGTTCGCCACGCTGTTTCTGGAAAGAGGCCACTGCCAAGTCGCGCCGGAAGTGGGGGAGAAGGCGTGACTGTGACGGTGGGGGTTGGGGTGGCTGGCGTAACAGTCGCTGTGGGCGTGCCTGGCGTGACGGTCGGGGTAACGGTGGGCGTGCCGGGGGTCGCGCCGCGACCGGAGAGGCGTACACGCACCGCACGCCAGACCAGGTTCATCTCGCTCCACGGTTCCCACTCGTTCTCGCCCACATAGTGACAACGTGCGTAGTGGGTGACATCATAGGCGATGTGCGGGTTGCCGTTGCCATCCAGGGAAAGCACCGGTGTCAGCCCATCCCACAGCCCGCCACTACAGATGAGCGGCAGGGGGACAGACCAATCCTCTTGCAGCTTGGTGCGGTTTTCCACGACTTGATGCTGCCACTGCGCGCCCGCACCCTCACATGCGGCGCTACAGACGGAATAGCCCAGCCCACCACCCCGATAGAGTGCATAGGCGATGTGCGGTCGTCCGGCGGCGTCCAACTCCAAGTCCGGCTCCTGGCCCTCAAGCGTCTCTAGCCCAAGCTCGCTGCGCTGCCAGTTTGCGCCCTGTGTGCAGTTGTCGTTGCACCAGGCATACGACAGGCGGTTTCCACCTCCATTGACATGCGCGCCTTCATAGAAAGCAATGCGCGGACCACCGTCGGCGTTGATTTCTACGTCATAAGAGAATTCAAAGCCATTGCCGCGCGGGAACAAGGGAGCGCTCTGCCAATTCCCTACCTGGTCACAGCCGGTGTCACACGCAACGTAGTAGAGGAAGAACTCATCCTGCATCGACACGCCGTCGGCGACAACGCGGGGCTGCCCGCTGGGAGAGAAGGTCAGCGCGGGGTGGAAGAGATCTTCATCCCGATAAGGCCCCACATTGCCATTGTCCTTGTTGATACGCACTTCGCGCCACTGGCTCGCATCGGTGCAACGCTCGTCACAGAAGATATAGTAGGTGCCATAATGGGTGGACGCACGATCATTATAGACAAAGCGCGGGCGGCCTGCTCCATCCAGCGCAAAGTAACGCTGCGGCAGCTCGTCGTCGCTTATCTCAAGGGGAGCCATGCCCTCGTTAGAGGCGACGTGCGTCAATGTCCAGTGGGCGGCGTCCGTACACTGATCATCGCAGGAGCCATAGTAGAAATGCCAGCCGTTGTTGGCGGCGCGCGTGCGATAGAGGATGCGCGGGCGACCCTGCGGCGTAAGCGCCAGTTGGATCTCATTCACTTCCGTACCCAGGCGGACAGCCGTCCACTGTGCCGCTGTGTCACAATCACGCGCACAGAATTGATAGACGCCCGTGTTGGGGACATTTTCGGCCAGCCCGTGATAATAGACATAGGCAAGGTGGTTGCCCCCCTGGGCGTCGGTGGCGATGCTGGCGCTGCTCGTTCGCCACTGCATATCGGCAAAAAACGCGCTCGTCAACGGGGGGGTGGGCGGCGTTGGAGTTGCTGGGGCTGGCGTTACGGGGTTTGGCGTTCCTTCGGCTGGCGCACTCTGCACTGCCGGGAGGTAGAGGGGGCGTGTCTCGATATCGGCGGCAAAGACCGGCGATGCGAAGCGATCGCTCCAGAACAGCGCGATTGCCAACCCCATTGCCAGCAGTAAGATTGAAATAATCGTGGAGAGTAGAATCGTGCGTAACATTATGCCTCCGTGGAATCTCGTGTTTTGAATCTCAGGCCTCAAACCGCAGGATGGGGGCGGCGCTGCCCAGCCCAATCAAGTCTCCATCCAACAGCAGATGCGGCTTACAAAGGCGGCGACCATTGAGAAAGGTGCCATTCGCACTGCCGATGTCGGAGAGAAGATATTGGGTGCCGTTGCGCTCAACCTTTGCATGCAGCCGTGACACAATCGGATACGGGACACGAAGTTGGCAGAGTAACGAGCGTCCAATCGTGAAGATGTCACCATCGAGCAGATAGCTGGCCGGTTGCCCTGTCTCAAGCTGTATGAGACGAGCGGGCTGGTTTGGACGCGTCATGCATATGCCTCTGAAATGCCTACATCCTTGCTCATCGGGTCTGCATCACCCTATACGTCCAAGATAGTGGCAATCGCATCCGCTGTACATGCGATTTACCTCTTGGTTGTCTGAGGATTTGGGGAGGTTTGTATGGAAGCTTTTTGGGCGCGAAAAGAGAAGAGGAGCAGTAGATAGGAAGAAGAGGGGGTTTAGAGGTTGAGTACGTAGCCCAGGCCGCGGCGCGTTTCGATCAGGTCGGCACCGGCATCAATGCGACGTAACTGGCCGCGCAAAGCGCTGAACGTGCGATCCAGCGCATCCGCATCCAGTCCCGGATCATAGTCGTGGCCCCAGAGGGCTGCGGCGCAGCTTTCGCGAGTACAGACTTCACCAGCAAACTGGTAGAGATGGTGGAGGAGGCGAAACTGGGCGGGGGTGAGGTCAAGCGGTGTATTGCCCAGGGAAAAAATCATGCTGCGTTCGTCATAGCGCAGACGGGTCATCGGGATCACCGTCGGGTCGGGGTCGTGAAAACGCAGGATGGCCGTGGCTGCACCGAGGCCAATCAGGTCACGGTCACTCAAGATGTGCGGAGCTTGGAGGCGTTTGCCGTTGAGAAAAGTGCCATTGGCGCTCCCGGCATCGACCAGTTGATAGCGAGGCCCTTCGCGTTCGATCTTGGCATGGAGCCGGGAGACAATGCTGCGCTGCACGACGATCTGGCAGAGGGGCGAACGGCCCAGGGTATAGACATCGGCGTCCAGCGTGCTTTCCGCCGGTTGGACATCTTCGTGGAGCGCCAGCAAATGTGCAGACGGTTGGGATGGGTGCGAGGACACCGCAATCTCTCCTTGCTACTTCTCATTCAAAACAGAGGCGATGGCCTGTTCAAAATCCATCATTTCACCCTCTGCCCAGGCCGCGGCAAAGGTGTTTTGCCCCAAAGCTGCGCGGATTTCATGGAGCCTGGCCTCATCCGTATCGTGTTCAGACGGTGGCACATTGACCCCAATCGTCAGGCGCAGCGTTTCGGCGGCAGCCAGCAGGCGCGCGGCTCGATCCGCCCTGCCCGATTCTGCTATCTCCAGGGAAGCCCATGTTTTGAGCAAGGCAATGATGCCTTTTCGTTTCCCCAAGTGTGCCTTGAGCCTCAGGCTCTCCCGAAGATCGGCGGCGGCTGCGGGAAAATTTCGCTGGGCAAAGGCAAGCTCTCCTCGAATTTGGAGAGCGTCACTCACGCCGAACAGGTTGCCGATTGCGCGCTGCAATAAAATACTCTGTTCGCTCAAAGTGGCTGCCGCTGCATAATCGCCGCGACAACGAGCCAATAGACTCAAGCGGCCCAGCAGGTTCGCTTCCTCTTTTTTGCTGCCTAAGGTCTGGGCCAGGGTGAGGCCGCGCCGGTACTCAACCTCTGCTTGCGCATGATCGCCTTGTACTCTTGCCAGCTCTCCTAGATCGAAGTAGAGAGAAGCCATATCGGTCTGGTTCGATAGTTTTTCAAAGAGAAGTTTTGCCTCTTGATAGAGCTTTGTGGCTTGCCCATAATCGCCGCGATCGCGTGCTACTGTGGCTAATGTGTGTAGGTTCCAGCCGATGCCGCGCTCATCACCCAGTTCACGATAGATCGTGAGCCCCTCGGTGCCGAAGGCCTCCGCTTGGTCATAGTGACTTTGATAGAGTTTGATCAGGGCCAAATTCGTAATCGGGATCGCCAGCCCAACCAGGCCATTTGTGCGGTTGTGGCTCTGCTCGTCAATGAGCTGGCGATGGATGGTGATCGCCTCCTCGCTGAGGGCAACCGCCTCCTCCCACTGGCTTTGGAGCATGGCCGTATGTCCCATATTCGCCAATGTGTTGCCAATCGCACGACGGGTTCTCCAGATTTGAAGCGGTTCGGTCAGGGTTAGCAGCATCTCCTGTAATAGATGCAGCGCTTCCAAGTAATAGGCATTGGAAAGGGCATAGTCTCCCTGATCAACGGCCAGATTGCCCGCTCCATGCAGTGGCAGCCAGCGGTTGGCAGGGGGCACTTCGGCGCGCCGCTGCAAGGCTCGATCAAGCCAGGCCCGCCCCTCCTGGATGTAACCTCGTATCTCCCAAAAACGCCAGAGCGAACCGGCGAAGCGTAGACTCGCCTCGGCTCCCTGTGGGTGGGCCAGGTAATGGCTGAGGGCCGCGCGCAGATTCTCAATTTCCGCATCCAAGTGGCTTACGCTTTCTGCGACCGCTGCGCCCCAGATGCGCCGCTCCGCTTCCTGGACAAGTTGGTCATAGTAGGCAGCGTGGGCAGCGCGCGCGGCTTGCGTCTCCCCGGCCTCATCAAGACGTTTCAAGCCAAACTCACGAATCGTCTCCAGTAGGGTGAAACGGGGTTCATCCTCGCCAATTTCAAGCGATTTGAGCAGGCTTTTGCCGGTCAGGGAGACGATGATGTCGAGGACAGGGACGCTGCCGATGCCCGTGTTTTGGCCCAGGGCTTCGGCGGCCTCCAGCGTGAAGCTGCCGGAAAAGACACAGAGCCGCCGAAAGAGGGCTTTTTCTTCTGCGGTGAGCAGATCATAGCTCCATCCAATCGAAGCGTGTAAGGTGCGTTGGCGATCCGGCAGATCGCGCAAGCCGATGGTGGGCAGTTCGAAGCGCTCTGCCAGCCGCACGAGGATGGCTTGTACGGAGAGGAATTTCACGGAGGCTGCTGCTAATTCGAGGGCCAGCGGCAGCCCATCCAAACGCTTGCAGATTTCGACAATGGCGGCAGCGTTGGCGCTGTGGAGCGTGAAGCCTGGTTTGACAGCCTGGGCGCGCTGGACAAAGAGCCGGATGGCGGCATAATGGACGACTTCTTCCGACGCAGGCAGTTGCCGGAGGTCGGGTAATTCCAGCGCGGGTACAGGAAATTCCTGTTCGCCGCGCACCTGGAGCGCCTCCCGGCTGGTGACCAGTATCTTGAGACGCGGAGCCGCTGCCAGCAGAGCCGTGATCTCAGCTGCGGCTGTCACAACCTGCTCGAAGTTATCCAGCACAAGCAGCAGTTCTTTGTCCTGGAGATGTGCATGCAAATTCTGCCGTACCGTGGTGTTGGGCATCTCGCGCAGCCCCAACGTTTGCGCGATTGTCGGGAGGACAAGCGCGATCTCGTCAATCGAGGCGAGTAGGACGAAAAAGACGCCATCACGGAAGTTTGCCAGGCAGCGAGTGGCAATCGCAAGGGCCAGCCGTGATTTGCCAATCCCGCCCGGCCCGGTGAGCGTCACCAGGCGCACGCCATCGCCTTGTAGAAGCTGCTGTACCGCGGCGACTTCTGCTTCTCGCGCGACAAAGGAGGTAAGTTGGGCAGGCAGGTTGTGAGTGGGCCCGGGTATCGAGGGATGTGATGTAGAGAGATGTTCTGTGCGAGAAACGATCTCGGTGCTGTCGCCTCCGGCAGAATGGAAGGCGAGGCGCATGGCCGCGGCATCGGCAAATCGTGCCTGGGGCGATAAGGCCAATGCCTGGTGGATCACAGCGGCAACGGTCAAAGGGACAGCGGGATTGCGCGTCTGCAAAGGCTGGAGGGGGTCGGGTTGGCCTGTGGCGATGGTGGCGAGTCGCTGGAGCGCATCCGGCGGCCTGGTGACTGCCAGCAGATCATAGAGGGTGGCAGCCAGGGAATAGAGATCGGAGCGCGGCTCGCTCTGTTCACCACGCAGTTGTTCCGGGGGGGCATAGTGAAGGGTGTAGCCGGCGATGCTTCTGCCGGCGGGTGTTTGCCCTGGCGCGCCCTTTGCCAACCCAAAATCGAGCAGGATCACGGCTCCCTGCGCGTTGAGCTTCAAGTTATGCGGCTTAATGTCCCGGTGGATCACGGGGGGCGTTTGGCTGTGCAGATAGGTAAGGAGATCGAGCAGTTGGTCGGCCCAATGGAGTACCCGGCCTACGGCGAGTGACTGCGTTTGTCGCAGCGCCAGGGTGGCGAGGTCATCGCCAGGGATAAACTCCATGACGAGAAATTGGCCGGATGCATCGTTAAAATGGTCGGTTACGTTGGGCAGGGCGGGGTGACGAAGCGCGGCCAACAAGCGCGCCTCCTGTTCGAACGCAGCCCGCAGCGTCACATCGCCGCGTATGATCTGTTTGATGGCAACCGTGTTGCCGAGCCGCTGGTCAACGGCTTGGTAGACAGCCCCCACGCCTCCCTGAGCAATTAAGCAGATAATTTGGTAGCGTTCTTGGAGCAAAGCACCGGGAGCCAGCATAGAATCGGCTTTCCTAGAGTCATGGACGAAACTTCAAACAGAGAATACCTGCTGCTGGTACGCAGGGTGAATGGCGGCGTTGGGCAGGCGTGCCGATCCGTTTTATTATAGCCGATTTTGCAGCGTCTTCAATCCCCCTATTGTGGCTGTGCGCGGCGATCAACCTTTGCGCAGAACTGAAAATCGGTGGTATGCTGTATGGCAGTCGGGGCATACCTGACTGCATTATCCTCTTTATACGATACAACAGTTCTTTATTTCTGCGTTTCAACTTCATTTTGCTTTGACTTCGCCTTCGGCGCGTCATCTGCATACCCATATGGACTGTCCCCACATGGTCAGGAGAGTAGCATGAGACAGATCGCCAAATGGACTATTTTGTGCGTTATTTGCACCGTGTTCGGCTTTGGGGCGACCTTTTTGGTTGCCAATAGTGACCGAGTCATTCAGACCTTTGTGGCGATGCTGCCCGCGTCGTCTCAACCCACGGTTGGAGAGTTAGCCCTTGCCGACGACCGCGCGGCGGAGATGACTACGGTGGATCTCGCCGAAGTGGCCGCGGCAGATTTGCCTGCGCTGGCCCCGCTGTCGAACGAGACGACTGTGGGCACGCTGGCGGCTGGGAGCGCGCAGATTGCCGCCAATGTGGCCCAAACAATTCCTACCACCAGCGGCCCCTCGACAGGACCTCTCAACGCCGTGGGTGTCATTGCCGTGGTGCGTGACCGCCAAGTGGTGCTGGCTGCCAGTGGCCGCGTCGATGATATTGCCGTCGAAGTCGGTGATCCGGTCAGCGCGGGCGATCTTCTGATTGCGCTGGATACCACCTATTTGGATTGGGCTGTGGAACAGGCCGAGATCGGTTTCGAGTCGGCGCGCATCGACTTTGAGGAGGCCGGTAAGGAGATCGACGAGGCCGATGTCGCCGTGGCAGAAGCCAACTTGCTGTTGGCTCAAGAAAATTTAGCCGTGGTCCAGGCGGGCGCAACTCCGGAAGAACTCGCAGCAGCCGAAAGTTCGGCTACCGCGGCATGGGCAGCCCTTGATGAATTACAGGCAGGGCCAACTGATTCCGAGATCATCCTCGCACAGGCGGCATTGCGACGGGCAGAGATTGCTGTCCAGGCTGCACAACGTGAATATGACAAGATTGCATGGCTGCCTGAAGCCGCGGCAACGACGGCAGCAGACAATCTGCAAACTGCCACCATCTCCTATGAGGAGGCCAAAGCTGCCTACGATCAGGCCAACCAGCCGCCCACACAGTCGCAAATTCAATCGGCAACCTCCGCAGCCCAAAGCGCGCAGGATGCATTGAATAAACTGCGGCTGAAGCCGACAGCGGCAGAGTTGGCTTCGGCCCAAGCCTCTGTGGCAGAGGCCGAAGCTTCGTTGGCAGATGTTCAGGAAGGGCCACAACAGGCAGCAGTGCGCCAGGCAGAGTTGGGCGTGCGCCAGGCGATGATTGCGCTGGAGGATGCGCGCTTGGCACAGTCGAGCGCCCAGGTGGTCGCCCCCATTGATGGCACCGTGTTGGCTGTGAACGTGGACTTGGGGCAGCAGGCATCGGCAGGCGACGTGGTTGCGACCCTTGCCGACACCGCTGATGTGAATCTGACGGTCAATGTCGAGCAGCGTGATATCGCCCGCGTGACCGTGGGCCAGCAGGTGCATATTGCCATCTATGCGCTGGCGGAAGATACATTTACGGGGGTTGTCGAGCAGATCGCGCCGATTGCGGACGCAGAAACCGGGTTTGTCACCTTCCCCGTAATCATCCGCTTTACGGATGGGCCGGTAGAAAAGGTGCTGCCTGGTATGACTGCTTCGGCGACCTTTGTGCCGGTGGCAGGTGAAGAATCTTCCGCTGCTCCGGCGGCAGAGGCCACTGCCGAACCAACGGTTGCACCGACGGAAGAAGCGACTGTGGAAGCCACAGCCGAAGCAACAGAAGAGCCAACCGCAGAGGCTACAGAGGAAGCTACCGAAGAACCCACAGAAGAAGCCACTGTGGAGCCTACAGAAGAAGCGACCGAAGAAGCGACGCCTGAACCTACTGAGGAGCCTGCTGCTGAGGCAACGGCCACTCCTAGCAACTGATGACCATGAACCGCGAGCGAATTCGAAGCGGGAAAGCCACCAGTCCTCTGCACAGGCTGGTGAATGCTGAGCCGGAGGGGAAACGGCCCGGCGGGCGGCTCCTCTTGATGATGTCTATTGGGGTGATGGCAGGGGTGATCGGCGCGCTTTTCTGGATTACCCAGATCCCGCGCGGCGCTTTGGAAACCTTGCCCGATCAGGCGGCCCAGGCGACATCCACAACGATGACCCCGACCGTTGCTGCACCGGCAGTCGCCGATGCGGGCGCGATGCTGCCTTCTGCTGCGGGTGGCGAGCTCTCTAACGATTTCAGCGCCGGAACCAATGTTGGGGCGGGCGCGGCTAATCTGTTCGCCCAACTCGCACCTGTCCAGCAAGTGACGTTGGTGCCACCGACGCCGACCGCGACCTCTACGCCAATGCCGCCGCTTGCCTCTGTGGAAGCGGTGGTTGCCATCGGTGGGGCAGAGGTGTGGAATGGAGATACGGGGCTGCTTGCGGCACGCGCACCACAAGGCGCGCTTTTCACGGCGACAGCCCGGTCGGAAGATGGCCTGTGGCTCTATGGTTCTCTGGAAGATGGGGCCGAGGGTTGGGTTGCTGCCGAGCAATTGATAGTCTTTGATGGCAACCGCCTCGCAAGCCAAGCGGTCGTCATCATGCCGATCACGCCGACGCCCACAGGCAGCGGGAGCGCAGCCATGCCCACGGCGCAAGCCGGCAGTGCCGCCACGGAAGTGCCGGTTCTGCGTCCAACGCCTGTGGCTGGGGAGGCGCCGCTCGCCGAGGTGGCGCTCCAGGATTCACGCCTCAATCTGCGCGCAGGCCCCAATAGTAGCTATGCTGTCATTGCGAAGGCGATGCCCAATGAACGTTTTGCGATCTTGGGGCGCGATGCGACGAGCAAGTGGCTGCAACTGGCGCTGCCCGATGTTGTGGGGGGCTTTGGCTGGGCCGCAGCCGAATTCCTGACGACTGATGAGGTGATCGCCGATTTGCCTGTGGTCAACGAGGTGAGCAATGCCCCGGATTATAAGGAGCAGCAGAATGTTCCTGAGACAAAGGGTGGGCAACCGGCCCCTGTTGATGCAGGGAAGCCGGTCGAGCCAAACGCGCAGGGGGCTTTGTATCGTCCCGCAGGTGTGCCCGCTAGTGTCAATGAGGGCAGCAAAGTCGTTACCCAAAACGAGAAACCCGCGGCTGTGGCGACAGGGTTGAGCGGTAAGCTGGCGATCCAGGTTTCCTGGGGTGGCGATATCTATCTCTATGATCTGGCAACCGCTGAACTGCGGCTGTTGACAGGTGGCTATGATCCTGCCATTAGCCCGGATGGCAAGCAGGTAGCCTTTACGCGCGTCGGTGGTCAGCATGGGCTCTATCTGATCAACGTGGATGGCAGTAACGAGCGGCTGATCTTCAGCGAGCGTACACAATTCCGTTCGCCCAAATGGAGCCCGGATGGACAGTACATCCTCTTTGAGCGGGGCGACGAATTCTTGAATTGTACGTTGAGCGACCCGGATGACCCGGCGAGCGCCTGTCTGATTGACCGCGAACCTGAAAACGCCACGGAAACACAGCAGAAATTGGCCCGCGTCGATGTCAATGGCAATAACTATCAGGACATTCCTGTCTTGCCGCGCGCCCGCGTGCCGGATTGGAACAGCGCGGGGATTGTCTACCAGTCGCCCGGTGGGATTCAGATGACGCAAGACCAGCCCGGCGCGCAGACAAAGCTCGTCTTCTTCAATATCCGTAAACAATATGAGCTAGACCCCGATTGGCAGCCCAATGGCGGGCGCATCATCTTTCAGCGGCGTGAAAATGACCATTGGGAGATTTACAGTGTCGCCGCGGATGGCAGCGGGTTGACTGCGCTGACACATCCCAATTTTACCTTGGTGGAAAAATTGCCGAGCAATGTGGCCCCGGCGTGGAGTCCCGACGGCAATCATATCGTGTTTCTGAGCAATCGCCAGCCAAACCAGTCGGCGGGCGTGTGGGGAGTCTGGGTGATGGATGCGGATGGGGGTAATCAGCGCCGTCTCGACATCGATCTGCCCTTCATTTACACTTTTGTCGCGGAGCAGATGCTCGACTGGGGGCGTTAGGCTCCGCACCAGACGTAGGTCGCCGGTCTGCGACCGTTCACACACCTGTATGGGCCCTTCTGGTCAATCGATTACACGGACTGTTATGATTGGGTGTGGGCGCATGGCCCGCGCCCATATTCGTTCTATGCTCGCCCAACAAGATACCACCCAAGTCGTTGTCGTCTCTGAGCCGGCAGCCGCGGCCTATGAGGCACTGGTGGCGCAGTATGAGGAAGTTGGGCTGGCAGCGCCCCCCAATGAGCCGGATCTGGATCGACTGCTGCAAACCTATGGCAGCGAATTAGACGCCGCCTTTATCATTACACCCCACGCTTATCATTATGCCCAGACCAAAGCCTGCCTAGAGGCCGGGTTGGATGTGCTGTTGGAAAAGCCCATGGTGGTCAACGCACAGGAGGCTGAAGGGCTGATTGAGGCGCGCGACCGCACAGGTAAGCTGCTGGTCGTGGCCTTTCCCGGCAGCCTCTCGCCGCGCATCCGCACCGCTACGGCGATGCTGCGCGCCGGTGAGTTGGGCGAACTGCTGACCATTCATGGCATGACCTGGGAGCATTGGCGCACGCCCAACCTGGGAACCTGGCGGCAGGTTCCCGAATTAGCGGGCGGCGGCTTCTTCTTTGATACCGGCGCGCACATGCTCAACACCATCGCTGATCTGGCGGGCGAGGAGTTCACCGAAGTCGCCGCCTGGTTTGACAACCGCGATACGCCTGTAGAGATCATCGGGGTTGCAATGGCAAAGCTGGCATCGGGCGGCATGGTCACATTCCATGCCTGTGGCGATGCCGGGGGGCGTGCCCGTTCCGATGTGCGGGTTGCCTGCACGCTGGGCAATCTCTATACGGGGATTTGGGGTGAGAAGCTCGCCGTCCAGCGTTGGGGCAATGACGATTGGTTTGACATCGAAGTGCCGCCCAGTTTGGGCGTTTGGCAGCAGTTTTTGGCAGTGCGTGACGGTACATTGGAAAATCCTTGCCCGCCGGAAGTAGGGCTGCGGATGGCGCGGCTGTGGGATGCCATTCGCGCCTCTGCCGCGCAAAACGGCCAACCCGTCTGCGTGGGCAGCGTCTAGTTCCGCTTACTCTACTCTCGCAGCCATGCGCGACATGAAGTGTACTACCCTCCCGGAGGCTCAGAAGCCTCCGGGAGAGTTTTTGCCAGGGGGTTTTGCAGGATATGTTCCTAGAAAGACAGCATGATCAAAGCGATCATTTTTGATGTAGGCGGCGTGCTGATCCGCACCGAAACGCGCAACGCGCGCGCCAACCTGGAGGCACGCCTGGGGCTGGCTCCTGGGGCTGCGGAGATGTTGGTCTTTAATGGGCCGCTGGGGATACAAGCACAGAGCGGCGCGCTGACAAGCCAGGCACTATGGGCGGCAGTGCAGGCGGAATTGCAGCTAGACGCCGCCGGATTGGCGGCTTTCCGCGCCGAATTCTTTGGCGGCGACCGGCTGGATACAGAGTTGTTGGCGCTGGTGCGGCGGCTGCATGAACGCTATCAGACCGCGATTATCTCCAATGCGATGGATGATCTGCTGGAGGTGGTGACGAACCAATACCCTTTGGCGGATGCCTTTGATCTGATCGTCGGCTCGGCCTATCAAAAGGTGATGAAGCCTGCGCCGGAGATTTTCCTGTGGACGTTGGCACAACTGGGACGAGAGCCGCATGAAGCGGTCTTTATCGACGATTTTGCCCACAACATTGCGGGGGCGCGTGCTGTGGGCATGGCGGCGATCCACTATCAGCCGGGGATCGACCTGGCGGCGGAACTGGCGGCACTGGGTGTGGAAGTGCTGGACGCGGGCTAAGCACAGAGCATAGCTGTCTGGGTAAAGTCGCGCTGCCTATCCTTGTCGTGGAGTAATTCTGTATAGACCACTAACATGCGCTGCACGATCTTCTCCCATGCGTACTGCTGGGCATAGACCCAGGCGTTGTGCCCAAGCTGCCTGCGCAGGGTGGGAGATTCAAGAAGTTGTAGGATGCGCTCGGCAAGGGCTTCGGGATCGCGCGAGGGAACGTGGAAGCCGTTGATGCTGTGTTGGATCAGATGGGCCAGCCCGCCCACCTCCGACGCAATCACCGGAGTCCCCATTGCCATCGCTTCGAGGGCAACCATGCCAAAGCTTTCATAGTGCGAAGGCATGACGACCATATCCGCCACCGCATAATAGGCGGGCAGCACCTCTTGGTCTTTTGCGCCCAAGAATGTGACCAGGTCGTGGATATTCAATTCGACGCGCAGCGCTTGCAGGCGCGCCATCTCAGCATCCAGCGAGTCGGCCCAGGGGTCGCCGCCGATGATGGCAACACAGGAATGTTCGACCGCGGCGGGGTGGCGCGCCTGCAAGATGGACATGGCGCGCAGCAGGGTATCAATGCCCTTGAGTGGCTCAATGCGCCCCGCAAAGAGGATGTTGTGCTTGCCACAGGGAATGTCCACGCGTGCCCTGGCTTCCTCTTTGTCCATCCGGTGGAAACGGCTGAGGTCTACGCCGGGGGGCACAATGGCAATTTTGGCAGCATCGGCATGCAGGTATTCGATCAACTGCCCTTTTTCGGCAGGTGTCGCGGCGATGAGACGGTCGGCAATCTGCGCTACTCTGGCTTCACCATCCAGGCGGATCTGTGGCGCACGTTCGCTTTCATCCGTGGCGATCTGGTTCTTCATGTGGCCCAGGGTATGGAACATATGCACAATGGGCAAGGGCCCCCAGGCATGGCGCAGCTTTTCGGCGACCAATCCAGAGAGCCAATAGTGGCTGTGGATCAGGTCATAGCGGATGCCTTCGCGGGCAGCAAAGGCGATCACGTTGTCTGCAAATTCGTCCAGGTAGGGCGGAATATCGCCCACAGGGATCGGGCGTTCAGGCCCGGCGGCGATATGGATCACACGGCCTTCCGGCCCTAGTTCACGCTTAATTACCGGCTGGCAATCATCCTGAGAACGGGTATAGACATCGACCTGAATGCCCGCCTGACCCAAAGCTCGGCAAAAGTCGCGTACATAGACATTCATTCCGCCAGTCTTTTTGCCACCCATCAACGCCAAAGGACAGGCGTGAACACTGAGCATGGCAATGCGGCGGATCGGCTGCTCCAAAAGGGTCTGCATGAATACTCCTTGAAACAGAATGGTGCGATGAGATGAATAGTAGGGCTCCCAATGCACCCTACGGTCGCGCTATGAATAGTATAGTCCAAGTAGCCCTGCATCTGTAAGCGGGCAATCGGAAAAGATATCGATCATGGATACACCATTGGCCTACGACTGGATTTATTTCTCTCCCCATTTGGATGATGTCGCGCTTTCGTGCGGCGGGCAGATTTTTGCCGCGACGCAGGCGGGTGCGCGGGTGCTCATCGTCACAATCACCGCGGGCGATCCGGTCGCGCCTGTTTCGGACTACGCGGCCAGTTTGCACAGCCGGTGGGAATTGGTCGTAGATGCCACGGCTGCACGACGCGCCGAGGATTTAGCCGCGTCAGCCATCTTAGGCGCAGACGCGCTGCATTGGCGCGTGCCCGACTGCATTTACCGGGTGGACGCAGAGGGAAACCCTTTTTATGTCTCCGATGATGATATTTTTGGAGCGGTCGCGCCCGCTGAGATGGGGCTGGTGGACGAACTCGCCGCGCAAATGCGCGCACTGCCCCCGGCGCGGCAGGTGGTTATGCCGCTGGCAGTGGGCATGCATGTGGATCACCAATTGACGCGGCTGGCGGCGGAAAGCGCGTTTGACCCGAATGCGTACCTCTACTATGAGGACTATCCGTATTCTCAACAGGAAGGGAAACTCGCCCAAGTCATTGATCCGGCGTGCGCGCAGGAACAGGGCTTTCGGTGGGTGGCGGAGGTGGTGGCGCTTGATGCGCGTGCGTTGGCTGCGAAATATGCAGCAGTGACCGCGTTTCGTTCGCAACTCAGCACCTTTTTTCGTGACCAAACCGACCTGGAAGATCAGATCGGCGGTTATGCGTCTGCGATAGGCGGCGAACGTCGGTGGCGGCGTTCGCCTATGATAAAATGATTAGACTGTTTGCTTGAATTTGCCTACTCAATTTACCGGTTGAATTTACCCAGGAGCTTTCTTCATGAGCAATTTACGCGTTACCGTGTGGAACGAGTTCCGTCACGAAAAGAGTCACGAAGCAGTGCAGAAGGTTTACCCCAACGGCATTCACAACACGCTTGCCGATGGGTTGCGCGAGCATGGCCTGACGAACGTACGTACAGCTACGCTTGATGAGCCGGAGAATGGGCTGTCTGAGGCGGTACTAGCCGAGACGGATGTACTGCTGTGGTGGGGGCACATGGCGCACAGAGAGGTCGCCGACGAGACAGTGGATCGTGTGCAGGCGCGGGTGCTGGAGGGTATGGGACTGGTTGTGCTCCATTCCGGCCATCATTCCAAGATTTTCCGGCGGCTGATGGGGACCTCATGCAGCTTGCGCTGGCGCGAGGCGGGTGAAAATGAGCGTGTGTGGATCGTTTCGCCAGGACATCCCATTGCCGAAGGGCTTGACCCCTACATCGACATTCCCGAAGAAGAAATGTATGGTGAGCACTTTGACATTCCCGCCCCCGATGAGTTGGTGATGGTCTCTTGGTTCAAGGGGGGCGAGGTCTTTCGTTCCGGCTGCTGCTTCTATCGCGGGCATGGCAAGATCTTCTACTTCCGCCCTGGTCATGAGACACACCCCACCTATTTCCACCCTGGCGTGCGCCAGGTGATTGCTAATGGCACACGTTGGGCCGCGCCCACGCGTTCGTTTGCCTTCACCTATGGCGGCGGCAAGACCCCGAATATCAAGGAACCGCTGGAGGCATTGGGGTAGTTTTGTAGATTGAAGGAAAACCCTCCCGGAAGCTGGGGAGCCCTCTGGGCCGCTTCCGGGAGGGGGTGGCAATGTATACTCCGCAGAACACTACACTCGTACTGCTCATTGTAGTTTCAATTTATCAGCCCAAACCATCCGCCAAGACTCATCTATAAAAGAGGCTACAGCCATGTCTCAACCGACTGTGCTGGTGACGATCCCACCCAGCCTTTACCAGCAGCTCTTTTCCCCGGCGGCGCAAGCACGCTTGCAGGAAGTAGCGCGTGTCAGCTTTAACCAGGGCGAGCGCAACTGGACAAGCGAGGAACTGGCCCAGCGTATCGGCGGTTTTGATGCGGTGATCACAGGGTGGGGGACACCGACGTTTACGGCTCAGGTGTTGGCTGCGGCCCAGGAGTTGCGCCTGATTGCCCATTCGGCGGGGAGCATCAAGAAGATGCTGCCGCCAGCGGTCTTTGACAGTGAACTCCATGTAACCCATGCCGCCGCGGCCATTGCGCCCGCTGTGGCGGAGATGACGGTGCTGCTCATCCTGCTTTCGCTGCGCCAGGTACACCAGTTAGATCGCAGGCTCAAGGCGGGTGTACCCTGGAATGAAACGAGGTTTATGGGGCAAGAGTTGGCAGGGCAGCGGGTGGGTGTCGTCGGCGCGGGCCATACGGGGCGCTGTGTCATCCGGCTGCTGCGGGCGTGGGATGCTGAGGTGTGGGTGGCGGATCCCTATTTGGATGCGGAACGGGCCACGCAGTTGGGCGTAACACGCGTCAGCTTGGATGAACTCTTTGCCAACTGCGCGATTGTGACGATGCAAGCGCCACCCACCGACGAAACCTATCGCATGGTCAAGGCCCGCCATTTGGCGTCGCTGCCGGATGGTGCTATCTTCGTCAATACTGCACGTTCGCACGCTGTTGATAATGACGCGCTCTTGGCCGAATTACAGAGCGGGCGGATTCAGGCCGCGCTCGATGTCTTTGACCAGGAGCCATTGCCCGCCGACAGCCCCTTTTTGCAGCTAGAGAATGTGATCGTGACGCCGCATGTGGCAGGGGCCAGCCGCCAAGCGCGGTTGCGCCAGGGCAGTGTAATCGTGGAGGAAGTCATCCGCTTCTTCAGTGGTGAGCCTCTGCGCTATGCAGTGACCGGCGAGATGCTGGCAACGATGGCTTAGAAACGTAGGGGCTTAGAAACGTAGGAAGATTATGGCAGAACCAAATTCCCATCCACACCCTATATCACTCGCCGGGGCGATCATCGAACACCCTGACCTGGGGCTGCTGCTGCAACTGCGCGATGATATTGCGCCCACCTATGCGCTGCATTGGGGGCTCTTTGGCGGGCATATGGAGAGCGGTGAAACGCCAGATGAGGCGCTCTGGCGTGAATTAGAGGAAGAATTGCAACTGACGCCGGCGATGGTCAGCGCGTGGCGGCTGGGTTCGGATTTTCCCCATGCCGGCGAGGGGCATGTCTATATTTATTATCTCACGACACACGCCACGTTGGACGATCTGGTTTTGGGCGAGGGTCAAGCCATGTACTATGCTGACCTCACGGAAATCGACCCGTCACAGCCCTATAGAGGGCATCCGTTTACACCCCTCACGGCAACTGCATTGCGTACCTATTTGGCAAAGCGCCACAACGGGCAGGCGGGCGTATGAGCGTGGAACGGATGCGGGTAGCGATGGTAGGGGCCGGGGGTATGGCGAACCGGGTGCATTATCCGTCGCTGGCTTCTTTTGCCGACGTAGAGTTTGCGGGAATTTGTGATCTCGACCCAACGCGTCTCAATGCCACTGCCGACCGCTATGGCATCGAGGCGCGTTACAGCGACTACCGGCGCATGGTCGAGGAGACCGCGCCGGATGCGGTTTATGTGATTGGCCCACCTCACCTGATGTTTGATATCTGGGTGTGGATGCTGCAGCAAGGGCAGAATTTGTGTATTGAAAAGCCGCTGGGCATGACGCTGCACCAGGCGCGGGTGTTGGCCCATCTGGCGGAGGCGCACAATTGTATCACCCAAGTAAGCTTTCAACGGCGCAGTTGTCCGATGGTGGTGGCACTGCGTGATGCCTGCCTGGCGCGCGGGCCGATTCGCCATGCGACCTGCGAGTTCTATAAGTCCGAGCCGAAGCCCTTTGTGATGGCGCGCGACCACATGATGGATGATGGGGTTCATGCGATTGACACGCTGCGCTGGCTCTGTGGCGGCGAGGTCACCCGTGTGCAGGGTGTCACCCGGCGTTGGGGTACGCCGGACATTAACTATTTTAGCGCCTTGTTGGAATTTGATAACGGGGCAGTGGGCGTGTTGATGAACCAGTGGACAAGCGGGCGGCGTATTTTTCGTGTTGCCATGCATGCGCCGGGCATCTGTGCCGAAGCGGAACATGAAGGCACAGGGCGGCTCTTTGCGGAGGGTGATACCCAGGGCATTGCCTATGAGACGCGCACTGTTGCCAATAGTGAAGAATTCCATGTCTTTGGAGGCTTTGAGGCGAAGAACCGTCAATTTATCGACGCGGTCAAGCATGACGTTCAGCCGGAATCGAATTTTGCCGACGCGCTCAAGACGATGGAGGTTGCCGAGATAATCTTGGCCCAAGCACTCCTAGCGGAGCGCAGTTGAGGGAGAATCTACGTGGAGAAAAAGCTCGAAACAGAGGGCACCGAAAGCCGCGGTGTTGATTTTGCGGGACAATTGCTGTTCCCCTTCCGGCGCTATTACTTGATGCAAGAGGCGAACGGCCACAATGTCTGGCGCGAGGAGATTGTGCGCCGCACCATTCCGGCAGCGCAGATTGCGATCATTGTCTGTGATATGTGGGACAAGCATTGGAGCCGGGGCGCGTCCGAACGAGTGGAGGCAATGGCCCCGCGCATGAATGCCGTACTCAAGGCGGCGCGTGCCCAGGGCATCCGCATTATCCATGCGCCCTCGGACACGATGAGCTACTATGCCGAGACGCTGGCGCGACGGCATCTGCGTGCCGCGCCCTATATTTCGCCACCCACCGAAGGGGAGCGCACCGCGCCCCCCTTGCCTATTGATGACTCTGACGGTGGCTCGGATACGGGTGAGACTGAGGAAAAACGGGTGTGGACGCGCCAGCATCCCGAACTGGAGATTGACAACACGGTGGATGGTATCTCTGATAATGGGCAGGAGATCTATAACTATCTTCAGCAGCATGGCATCCGCCAGGTGTTGATGATGGGGGTACATACGAATATGTGCATCCTCAACCGCTCCTTCGGTATCAAGCAATTGGTCAAGTGGGGGGTCAATGTAGCGTTGGTGCGCGACCTGACCGATGCCATGTATAACCCGGCGCGCGCGCCCTATGTGGATCATGACACAGGCACGCAATTGGTAGTGGGGTATATTGAGAAGTTCTGGTGTCCCACTGTGACCAGCGATGTGATCTTGGAAAAATAGACCTTCCAGCCCCAATCGATGGGGAATAACGACGAGAAATATCGACGAGGAATAGACGATGAGCACTTTACAAGGCAAGAGCGCGCTGGTGACAGGCGCAAGCAGTGGCTTTGGGCAGGCGATTGCCGTGACTTTTGCTGCCGCGGGCGCACAGGTGGCGCTTGTGGGGCGCGATGATGCCCGGCTGCAAGCCACTGCCGTCCAAATCATAGCGCAAGGGGGCCGCGCACTGATCTGTGCGGCGGACATTGCCGACGAAGCCCAGATCCAGGCCGCAGTCGAGAAGGCGCAGGTTGCA
This sequence comes from Caldilineaceae bacterium, assembly GCA_020846635.1. Classification (GTDB taxonomy): domain Bacteria; phylum Chloroflexota; class Anaerolineae; order Caldilineales; family Caldilineaceae; genus QEUY01. The sequence goes on along the minus strand of JADLDO010000019.1, from coordinate 6,901 downwards.
TTCGGCCCAATCGACATATTGGTCAACAACGCGGGCATGAATGTCACACAGCGCAGTATCGCCGATACGAGCGTAGAGCAGTGGCGTCAGTTGATGGATGTCAACTTAACTGCCGCCTTCATCTTTACGAAACTGGTGCTGCCGGGGATGGTTTCTCGCGCTGCCGGTACAATTATCAATGTGGCGTCGGGTGCTGCGCTCCATCCCCACTTGGCGGGTGGCGTCGCCTACAGCACTTCGAAGATGGGGATGGATTCGCTGACCCAAGTGACTAATGAGGAAGCCAACCCCCACAATGTGCGCGCCTGTCTGCTTTGCCCAGGGGTGGGCAATACGCCGCTCTTGGATCGCCGCCCCAAACCACCGCCGCAGGAACTACGCCAGAAGATGCTCCAGCCGCAGGATGTGGCGGACGTGGCGCTGCTGGTGGCATCCATGCCACCCCATGTCAACATTGACCTGATTTCTGTGCGACCCACCCACGTCTAGAAAGAGCCGTACATGATGAATGGTGCCAATTTTCAGCGCGACAAAACCCAATTTGCCGTCTTTGTGAAGCCCTGGAAGAATCTCTCCCTGCCCAAATTGGCGCTCCACGTGCAGGAGTTGGGCTTTAACCTGATTGAACTACCGGTGCGTCCTGGTTTTCCGATTGAGCCGGATCGGATTGAGCAGGATCTGCCCGGTGCTGTCAAACTCCTAGCCGAATTGGGGATCACCATTGTCAATCTGACGGTGGAGCTGCCGCTGACGGATGAACGGCTCTACGCGGCCTGTGCTGCCAACAACATTAGCATGAACCGGGTCATCTTCAAGCGCAGCCATCCCAGCTATTGGGAATCTGAGGCCGCTGCCCGCCGCCAGTTGGATGCGGCGCTCCCCTTATGCGAACGCTATGGCGTGAAGATCGGCGTGCAGCATCACTATGGAGCCTCTGTGCCGATCAATTCGATGGGTCTTTACCAGTTGGTCAAGGAGTATGACCCGCGTTGGGTGGGGGCGATTTGGGACCCGGCGCACAATGCGCTGCAAGGCGAAGACGCGCTGACCGGGCTGGAACTGGTGCAGTCGCATCTCTGCATGGTGAATTTGAAGAATGCCTATTGGCGGCGCACCAATCCGCCCGATGGCAGCGAGGCGCGCTGGGGAGCCTACTTCTGTGCCGGGCCACATGGACGTACCTCCTGGGCCGATGTCGCTGAGGGGGTTAAGCGCGTGGGCTACAGCGGCCCACTGACCTTTTCGGCTGAATATACCGATGATACGTACACGGACCGGCTGCTAGAGGCCGACTTGGCCTATGCGCGCAAGCTCTTTGATGGGGAATGATATGATGCTTTAGCTGGTCAACAAGATCGCCACGGTCGCCTAGCCGGCTATAGGATGACTCCATAAGCTGCGATCGCCAGCACGAAGGAGGAATGGGGGAGAAGCCGGTTGTCTAGCACGCACCACCAGGCGTGTAGAGGCCCTAACTCTGGCGAATTTTGCTTGGCTATCGTCACGCGCAGCGCTGTCCAGTGGCGCGGGGCGATGGGGCGCGGCAGGCATTGGATGCTGCGCGGATCGGCACGCAGATCAGCGCGAGCTGCCTTGAGCGCGGCTTCTTTGACGCTCCACATGGCTGTCGCTAGCAGAGCGGTTTGGGTGGATAATGCGCTGTGAAGATGGGCTTGTTCGTCGGGGGTGAAGAATTCGTTCGCAAAAGTGTCCGCGCGCGATTCCACCAATTCAATATCTGCCCCCAAGCGTGCTTGGCCCATCGTGTCTGCACAGAGCGCGCAAAAGGCGTAGCCGTGGCTGTGGCTGATGGAAAGGGCTATGGGCATATGTCCATCAACGGGCGTCCCGCGCAAGGCCGGATGATGACTGTTGGCATGAGGCGCGCCACTTGGATCGTACTCCACAGTGAAGCTGTCGAGCGCAGGAGAAAAACCATGCGTTGTGGCGATGTGCGTCTGGATCAACCGTTTGGCTGTCCAGCGACCTAGCAGCCAATCGCGACGGCGGCGTGGGCTGAGATAGCTTTGGAATTGAGCCAATTCCGCCGGTGTGAGCAGCCCAGCAGGCGGGTGACCTGCAGCCAGGTCGGGGTGATCCACAACGGATTGGATGAGCCAGCGGATCATAATAGAATAGTGCTTGTCCTTAATGATTTTGATGCGGTTTTGGTGCGATTATAGCGGATGTCTCCGCGGAGGGGCAATGGGTGATTTTTCGGGTCAGGTGGTGATGGTCACAGGGGGAACGGGCAACTTGGGCGGGCCGGTAGCCCGCGCTTTTGCTGCGGCAGGGGCGAAGGTCATTCTTGTGGATCGCAACGCAGAGAAGCAGCGGGAGCGATTTCCCGACTGGGCCGATTCGCCCGATCATTGGTTGGCCGCGCCGGTGGATGTGACGAAGCCGGATGAGGGCGCAGCGGTTGTGGCCCAGGTTGTGGCGCGCTTTGGCCGCTTGGATGCGCTGGTCAATACGATTGGTGGCTATCGAGCGGGCAAGCCGGTACATGAGATGGACCTTGCGACCTGGGATTTTATGTTTGAGCTGAATGCGCGCTCGACGCTGGTGATGTGCCAGGCGGCCCTCCTTGTGATGTTGAGCCAGGGCCGCGGCAAGATTGTCAATGTGGCAGCGCGCGCCGGGCTGGCAGGCAGCGCCAACCATGCGGCCTATTCAGCCTCCAAGGCCGCGGTGATCCGCCTCACGGAAAGCATGGCGGCAGAGGTGCGTGATCAAGGCATCAACGTCAATTGCGTGCTGCCCGGAACCATCGATACCGCCGATAACCGGGCCGCTATGCCCAAGGCGGACACGCGCAAATGGGTTAAGCCGGAATCGCTGGCAGAGGTAATTCTCTTTCTGGCCTCTGGCGCGGCGCGTGATATCCACGGTGTGTCACTTCCCGTCTATGGTTTGGGGTGAGGGTTTGGGGTGAGGTGACAAGGGCCAGCACGCTCTGGGAAAGGGGTATCGCGCATGTGGAACACGATCTTCATCTTTGCGCGAACCCCCGCTAATTTGACCTATTGATTGGATGTGCTATAATCTGCCAGTACATGTTCAACAACATGTGCCTCTGTTCCGCCTGTCTAATACGGGCCAAAAGGGATGCAGAAGCCTTGTGCCGACGTAGCTCAATCGGCAGAGCAGCTGTTTTGTAAACAGCAGGTTATCGGTTCAAGTCCGTTCGTCGGCTCTGCTGACTTTGCGGTGAAGGTGCTGCCGGTAGTAGAAGGTTGCAGCAGTCAGTATTCGTATGCAGTAATTCAGTATGAAGTGGTTTGTTTGGGCGAGTGCCCGAGTGGACAAAGGGAGCTGACTGTAAATCAGCCGGCGACGCCTACGGTGGTTCGAATCCGCCCTCGCCCACACAACTTAGCAGGTAAAGCACACCCTCATCCTTAGCAAGGATGAGGGTGTGCTTTACCTGCCCAAATAGGGCAATTGCGTACCTTGAAGAAATACGCTCAACCACTAGAAATGGCCTGAATGGAGACAAAAATGGCCGAATTTTGCCTCTGCCGGGTCGAATTGGCTCTGAATCTGGCCGCAAATCCATGTATTCTGGCCTTATTCCACTACGAATTTCATAGTTCGCGATTGCCCTACCTACCCAAAAATTCAGCATTGACAAGCGAGTTATTATCATCTATATTGTTTGATAACTAGAAGGTTCTTATTCGTAGATATTTAGAACTCCTCCATTGCGTGCCTTGCATCCTCTGTGGCATGCTGTTCTTCTTAATACGTGCATTTGCTACACACCTTTTCCCATTTGAATAAGAGGTAGTGACGCTTTTTACTTTGGTTTGCTGGTTACCATTGGTGCCACAGCGGAATGCGGCAGAGTTGAGCCAGAGAGCAGGGTAGACGTATTGTCATTGCCACCCTCTGCCGGAAGCCGTTATCTCTGGGCACTGAAGTGTTTCCTTTGTTCAAAAACCTACTCACGTAAGCTGCGATGTACCTAAAGGGCCTATTGCGTTGGACTGGTTGCAGGGTTCCACACGTATAGCGCTCAGAACCAAGTTTGGCAAGTCCTTCAAAAAACCCCGTTACGGAACAGTCCTAGCTGCAACAATGCCGTCCAAGAGCAATTGCATAGCAGAAGCCCGGTCAGCCATGTCGATCGAACGTAAGTGGTCATAGATCCAACCACTTTTGAATTCTTTCTTCATCCATATTTCTAATTCGGGAATGTGATTAATCTCAGTCTACTACGGATTAGGCTGCTTTCTCTAGCGAAGAGGATACTGACCCCAATGTACGAAAAGGAGAAGGGTGATGATTAAGCCGGAAGAGCTACAGAGACTGGTTGAGATGCTTGCTGAGAAACGGGTAGTAAACCTTGATGTACCGGTCCGTGATCTCATATCGTCTGCCGCAATCCAGATAGAAGATCCTGGTGTTCTGGCTGGTTGGTATGTTGCTGGTGGAGATCACTATTTTATCGTCTGTGGTCTAAAATCCCTTGAATCGCAGATAATAAACCAGTAGCAGGAATCGCTAGTTACAACCCGGTAATGTCAGCTACTCCCTTCCAAGAAAGCCGTCCTAATTAGCCTTAGGGCTGTATTTAACAGCCCTAAGGCTAGTATTTAATCTTACTGCATTAGGGGCCTATGCGATCACGCCTATGAATACACTGATAAACGGAGAAATAAAGACTTCACGCGAAAATCTCCCGCAGTCGCTAAAAAGGGATGAGCTGTTCCCTCGTCTCATAAAGGTCCTTAAATTTGCTAGTGCAAACTTGGACCAGCTTGATCATTATGCCAAGTTTTGGAAGGATAACACGGATCCAATTTTATTTCTCGTGGAAAAGGTGATTGCCGAAACGGCTATTTTAGTCTTTCTCGTTTCTCGAATCCCTGAACCCTGTGATGAAACTCGAAGTCTACTCGTTACCCTACGCCATCAACTCTCGATGATTGTCCGAAGCGCACAGAGTCGGATTCTATTACTACGATATCCGAATTTTGCTACGCAACTGGGGCTTGCCCATATTATTCTGACGCGTTTGGATGAGCCTGACGAGGAGTTTGATGTTCTATTGCGTCGTGCCATGACCATGGGGCAAGTTGATTCAGTTCCGCGAGTTCCCTTCCGTTATATGGATATTCGCTGGGTGCGTGCGCTGCTCTTCAACACACGACCAGATTTCACGGATTTACTTCCACTCTCGATTATTACAAGCTGTGCTCATCCAATTTACATGACCCGCTCTGATGCGTATGCACTAACTCATGAGCTTATGTATATTACTGACTTTGGGGATACCCCTGTCCCCGCATCGCTCGATCTTAGTCGGATTTCTGACATGATTGATGCTGGACTTGCCTGGAGCACTGTGAGCAAGGATCTAGATCTTATTGGCGAACTTCTCTTTGCCGCAACGCTTCTTCGCCAGCCGTGGTCATCTTACAGCCGCTTTGGTTGGCACCTGCTCGTCAGTGTCTGGGACAATCTGGGCTTCTTGCCGGGGCCTGACTTTGAGGGGGCAGTCCATTCCTCATTACTAGGGGATGAAGCGTCATCCTACATCTTTCGGTATACTTACCACACAAATTATGTAGGTGGAATGCTCTGTGCCCTTTTACTCCATAACACAGAAGATGATGGTCGTGGAATGCCTTCGCCGAGTGCCACAAACCGCATTGACTTGGAACTTATCGAGGCTTGCGAGCGCGCGGTCAGCTTGGCACTGGACTTCTGTGAACAACAGCAGTTGTATCTCTCATCAAGGCATAACCAAGAAATCGCACAAGAACAGAATTCACCGACAAATTATAGTAGAAATTTAACCGAGATTAAGCCTTTGAGTGCTAATCTCGTTCCAACCGCACGATTTAGTCTTGAAGTTGCGAGTGCCCTCCTTCCAAAATGGTCAGACTTTTATAACAGATCCGAAGAACTCTGGACAGAGATTCTGCATGATGCCCCCTTAAAGAGCGATGAGTTGTCTCTGGTATTGTTTGACGGCATACTTATACGGGCTGCACGCCACTATGATCTAGACGTGCTTGCTTCATTACTGGCTGACATGGCACGTCACACTTTGCCTGTTTCTAATACATTTCTAGAGGCTACTGCGTTCCTTGTTCATCAACAACTTCCTTCTGGTGCTTTGGGCGCACATTTCGTTATACCGCAAAATCTCGAGTCACCTCACTCAATTAGTATCACAGCATCTCTCGCCATACATATCGTGGAAATACTTAAACGGCTTACCCACGGGTTATGACGTTAGATTTTATAGTGCGATATGAACGGACTTAGGCAAAAGATATTTATGCGCCGTGCAGAAGTTCCGGGCTAATGGAGGAGCGCGCCTTATGGTCATCCTCAAACGGAACGTACTTAAGTGGTTCAAACCGGCCAAAGGGCAATTCCAGATCGTCTATTGAAATCGTTCGACAAGACGAGGGACGCAAATTTTGACACTAGAAGGAATGCGGTGTATATTACAGGACGACTGCGCCTTATATAGCGTATTCTTGTTGGCTGAAACAAGCTTTTACTACTTGATTCACCAGAGTGTCGGCCCACATAGCTCAGTCGGTAGAGCACATTCTTGGTAAGAATGAGGTCATCGGTTCAAGTCCGATTGTGGGCTCCTCTCCAAACCTGCTTTGCCTGCCATCTTAGGGTGGTTGGCGGCGGATTCAGCCAACGTCTGATGCATGGCCGCCCTTACGATTGGGCGGTTCATAATTCAAAAGACCTTTTTATCGCTGGTTTTATGGCTGGACGATTCTTTGGCTAAGGAGGCTTTAAGCGAATGTCCAAAGCAGTATTTGAACGGAAGAAGACCCACGTCAACGTGGGGACGATTGGGCACATTGACCACGGCAAGACCTCATTGACGGCAGCGATTACGAAGGTGCTGTCCTTGAAGGGC
>JADLDO010000018.1 GCA_020846635.1 Caldilineaceae bacterium | reverse complement strand
TACACCCGGTCCCATCTCGAACCCGGCCGTTAAGCCCGCCAGCGCCGATGGTAGTATGTGGGTAACTGCATGCGAGAGTAGGTCATTGCCAACCTTCATCTTCCCTCACCCCTGCCTTTTTTTTTGGACCATCTAGTGGTTATACTATGTCTAGGTGTTATCCGCATTTTTCGACATAATTGCAGTACGATAGCAACGGACTAGATGGTTTGTCCGACAGTCGCAGCGCAACCGTAGGTTGCACTGTCTTATGCCGCCATGATACACTGGCAGGCGAACTCTTGCGACTGTCATTTCTTAAAAAGTTGATGGATGACGATAAACCTCCGAACTCTACGCCTGGTCATTTGACCGGGGAGAAGCTTCGGAACCAATCTATATCTAAGGTCGACGGATCGGGCCAGGTAGCTTGCCGGTGGGTAAGCGCGCCTGGTCTTTTTTGTTGATCCTGGATTTTCGTGATCAGTTACGTCTTCGATCTCACGCCCATAGGAGCTGTCTGTGAATCTGGTGAATGTGATCTTAGCTGCCGGTTTTGGTACTCGCATGAAGTCGGAATTGCCCAAGGTAATGCATCCCTTGCTGGGGCGGCCTATGGTCGAGTGGGCGGTGCGTAGTGCAACACAGGTGAGTGGTCGCCAGCCGGTCGTCGTGGTAGGGCATGGGCGGGAACTGGTCGAAGCCTATTTGGGTGAGCAGGCGGAGTATGTTGTGCAGCGTGAGCTGCTGGGGACAGGGCATGCCGTGATGCAGGTGGTCCCGGCCTTGCAAGGCAAAGCAGATGCGGTATTGGTCTTTTATGCCGATATGCCGCTGCTCAGTGCCGAGACACAACGGCAGCTTGCCGGTCTCTTTGCCGAAGGAGTTGCAGCAGGCAAAAAGCCCGCATTGGCAATGCTGACGGTCGTGCGCGACGATCCCCAGGCTTTTGGGCGTGTAATACGCAATGCAGGGGGCGAGATTGAAGCGATTGTCGAGGAGGCATATTGCACGCCGGAGCAGCGCCGGATCAAGGAGTTGAATCCGGGTGTCTACTGCTTTGACGCAGCGTGGCTCTGGGAGAATCTGCCGAAGATTCCCCTGAATACGAAGGGGGAGTATTTCCTGACCGATCTGGTGGCGATTGCGGTTGAACAGGGGCGGCCCATTTTGAGTTTAGAAGCGCCTTTTGAGGAAGTGAACGGCATCAACAACCGGGTGCAGTTGGCGCAGGTATCACAGTTGTTGCAGCGGCGTATCCTTGAAGCGCACATGCTGAACGGTGTGACTTTTGTGGAACCTGCCAACAGTTATGTGGAGGAGGGTGTGACGATTGGCGCGGATAGTGTGATTTGGCCGGGCTGTGTTTTGCAGGGAGAGACGCATATTGGTCGTCACGCCACGATTGGGCCAAACGCACAGATTGTAGACAGTGAGATTGGCGACCATTGCCGCGTGAGCTATTCGGTTGTGGAAGAGGCGCGCATGGAGGCGCACAGCGAGATCGGCCCTTTTGGGCATCTACGCAAGGGCGCACATTTGGCCGAGGGTGTCCATATGGGCAACTTTGGCGAGGTGAAGAACAGTTACTTGGGCCCTGGTGTCAAAATGGGGCATTTTAGCTATGTGGGCGATGCTCAAGTCGGCGCGAATGCCAACATTGGCGCGGGGACGATTACCTGTAATTTTGATGGTGTGAAGAAACACAAGACTGTTATCGGTGAGGGGGCATTTATTGGCAGTGATACGCTCTTGGTTGCCCCTGTGGAGATTGGCGAGGGCGCTCGTACGGGTGCAGGCTCGGTGGTGACGCACGATGTGCCAGCCGACAGCCTGGTCTATGGAGTACCTGCACGTGCGCCAAAGTAATCTGGCTCGATTTCTTATTCTACTATGTGGAGGAGTAATTAGTGGACGTTGACCCTGTCCCCCTTTCTATTTTGCTTGCGGCCTTGCTGATTGTTGGCTTTGCGATTGCGGCAGAAACGAGCTTGACAACTGCCAGCCGCAGCAATGTGCGGATATTGGGTGAAGATGGCAATGGGCGGGCCAAGAGTGTGGATTGGTTGTTGCGCGACCCGGCGCAATTGCTGCTGACGTTATTGTTGCTCAAGACGGGTGGTGTCCTGGCGGCGGGCGCTGCGGTAGCCTGGTTGGTGCCCGATACATTACCGCTTATGTCGCTGCTGAGTGTGGTGGTGATTGGATGGGTGCTGTTGGCAATGCTCCAGGCGATGGGGCGAAGTTGGGTGCAAACCCGCAGCCTCCAGATCGCGCTGGCACTGGCACCGATCATGCAGGGGGCTGTGGTGCTGCTCTGGCCGGTTACAATGCTGGTGCGGCGTGTAGGACGACAGGTTGGCGACCACGAGGTTGATACCAGTGTGGATACGGCGCTCTTATCCGAAGGGGGTCTGCGCCGGTTGATCAGCGCGGCGGAAGAAGAAGAGCCAATCGAAGAGCGCGAGAAAGAGATGATTGCCTCGATCTTGGAGATGGACGAAACGGTCGCGCGTGAGGTGATGGTGCCGCGTATTGATATGGTAGCGCTGCCTGTGGAGACCAGCTTGCGCGATGCTTTGGCAGTAATTATTGAGGCCGGGCACAGCCGTATTCCAGTCTATGAAGAGAATATTGATCAGATTGTCGGTTTTCTCTATGCCAAAGATGTTCTCAAATGTTTTGAAACCAACCAGGTGGATGTTCCGATTCGTGCCTTGCTGCGCCCGCCCTATCTTGTGCCGGTGAGCAAAAAGGTCAACACGCTGCTGCGCGAGATGCAGAAGGATCGGGTCCATATCGCGATGGTGGTGGACGAGTATGGGGGGATCGCCGGGCTGGTGACGATTGAGGACATTCTGGAGGAGATTGTAGGCGAGATTCAGGACGAGTATGATCTGGAGGAGGAAACCTATGTCCAGGTGCTCGAACCGAATCGCTATTTGTTGAACGCGCGCTTGGACCTCTATTCGCTGGCGAAGCTGCTGGATACGGAATTGCCGGAAGAAGACGCCGACACGCTGGGTGGTCTGATCTACAGCGAGTTAGGCCATGTACCTGTGCCCAACGAATCCGTGGAGGTTGGCGGCTGGCGCTTCACGGTGCTTTCGCTGGAAGGTCGCCGCATTGAAGAGGTGCTTGTGGAAGCCATTACCGAGAACGAACCGGCAGAGGCAGTGGACAGTGCTGAGATGATGGTGCAAGACAGCGCCTCTACGCAAGAAACTTCGCCGCTTTTCAAATACTCAGCATCGGATTAAACGCCCACTATGGCTGAATCGGCAAGCGATGCACTGACGCCTGCCCAATTGGTGCAACATGCCCTGACCGCGCGCCAACGCGCCTATGCGCCTTATAGTCACTATCTTGTCGGCGCGGCAGTGTTGGCCGCGGATGGGACGGTGATCCTGGGCTGTAATGTGGAAAACGCCTCTTATCCGGCGACGATTTGTGCCGAACGGGTGGCGCTCACCGCAGCCATTGCCCAGGGCAAGCGCAATTTGCGCGCAATTGCCGTTGCCACGCGTGATGGAGGCACTCCCTGTGGTATCTGCCGCCAGGTGATGGCTGAGTTGGGGCCAGAGATGAAGGTCTATATCAGCGACGAACAGGGCGATTTTCGCGTGACCTCTGTGCGCGAACTGCTGCCGGATTCGTTTAGCCGCTCCAGCTTGCTCACTTGAAGATTTCTGCTGCCTTCCTGTTGATCATTCTAACGGATCGCCTTTTTATTCTGCCTGCGCCCGGTCGTGTAACCCCAAACTTGCCAGGGTGGCGATGGCTGCTGCCGCCACGATCATGGCAAAGACAGCACCATAGTTACCATCTCCTGTCGTATTTCCATTGAGCAGCGCGGCGATGACGCTTGAGCCCACGATGCTGCCTAAATAGCGGCTGGTTGAGAACACACCAGCCGCTACACCGGCCTCGCGCACATCCACTGCCTCAACGGCTGCGGTTTGCATTCCTGCCGACGACAGCCCTAGCCCGATGCCCGCCAGCACCAGTCCTCCCAACATTGTGGGTGTAGAGACGTTCGAAAACTCGGCTCCGGCAATGGAGAGGGTCAGAATGAACATGCCTGCTGTTGAGAGCGCTAGTCCTCCAAAGGTAGGCCAGCGCCTGCCCAGACGATCCGCCAGCCAGCCGCCTAGCGGAGTACAGACGATCGACATTGCAAATTGAGTCGTCAGCACAAATCCGATCTGAACTTCGCTCCAGCCGGCCTGGTGCGCCAGCAGGATGGGCAGCGCCAACAGCGTCGAATACATGGAGAGGTTGCTAAAGGCGATGGCTGCACACGCTGCGGCAAAGGAGCGGTGGCGGAAAAAGCGCGGCTGTAGCACCGGGTCGGCATGGCGCAGTTCGAAGAGAATAAACAAAATTGCCAAGAAGAGGACAAGCAGTCCGCCTCCCAGTAAATAGCGTGTCTCTCCTTGACGGCTCTGTGTCAAGAGCCAGGCCATTCCCACCAGCACCACGGACATCCAAATCGCCCCTGCAATATCGAAACGCGAGTCACGCGTGTGCGTTACGCTGCGCGGGATATAGCGCCAGCCAATGAGCAGCGCAGGCAGCAGCAGGGGGACATTCATTAGGAAGATTGCGCGCCAGCCGACGAGTCCCACCAGCAGGCCCCCCAGCGGAGGACCCAACGCCGCTGCCACAGCGGTGATCGAGCCGATCAGTCCGAAGCGTGCTGCGCGCCGCTGCGATGGCACCACCTCACGCAAGAGGGCTGTTCCATTTGGAAACACAATCGCGCCGGCGATGCCCTGTTGTATGCGGAAGAAGAGCAGCAAGGGCATGTTGGGTGCCAGCGTTGCACCCAACGAGACCAGCCCGAAATAGAGCAGCCCCCCCAGCATCAGCGTGCGCCTACCCAGCCGGTCGCCAAGTTTTCCAGCAACCGGCTGTAGCGAAGCCATCGCGATCAGATAGCCGGTGACTAACCATCCCGCAACGGCCACACCGGCATTCAGGTCTTGGATGATATTGGGGAGCGCCACGGCGATCATCGTCGAATTGAGCGGCGCCAGTGCTGTGGATAGCGCTACCATGATCAAGAGCGCCCGCTCGACACGAAGCCCTTCGCTGGATTCGTTTTCCAGAATGGGGAGTGCCTGTGACGCTGGATCGAGCATGGTTTCTCGTGTTCGGCTCACACAGCCTCCAACACACGCACTGTACCGGCCTCGCCGTCAATCTCAATCCATTGGTCGTCGTGCAGGAAGGTTGTCGCCACGCCGGTTCCTACCACTGCCGGAATGCCATATTCGCGTGCTACCACGGCGCAGTGACTGAGTACACCTCCTGTGTCTGTGATGACGGCAGCGGCGGTGGCAAAGAGGGGTGTCCACGGGGGCGCTGTCGTCACGGCCACCAGAATGTCACCCTGCTCCAGTTTGGAGGCTTCTGCAAGGCTGTGGACTACCTTCACTCGTCCCTGTACCTTGCCCGGTGATCCACTGTTGCCACGGATCAGCTGCGGCGTGGAATCGGTTGGGGGCGGCCCGCCAAAGAACTTGCGATCCGCACGTTCTGCCGGGCTGTCTCCTGGCTGGTGAGCGGGAGGGGTGCCCAACAGAGGGGGAGGCTGCACCCCGGCAAAACGTTGCATCTCGGCCTTACGCTCCGCCACTCGCTTGCGCTGATCCGGCATGGGCTGTGCAATGGCTGTGGCGCGCATCTCTTCTTGGGTCAGGAAAAAAACATCATCCGGCAGGTCAATCACATTCATCGCGGCGAGCCGCCGCCCGAATTCCCGGATGACCTGGCGGAACCTATCGACAGCGTGAAAGTCGATCCAGAAACCATGATCTTCGCTGAGGACGGTACCGACTTGAGCGGCGCGTAGGAGAAATTCAAACTGCTCGACCACCGGCTGTGGGTAGCCCTGCAATTGGGCGCGCGCGGCAGCAATGCGTTCGTCACGCCGCGTCGCTGCTGCGGCCAAGTCGCTGTCCAGATCGAGGTCAGGTTGTCGCAGATAGTCACGCAGGGTGCGATAGACCGGCGTGGAGTCTTCGATCCAGGAGGGATAGCTGATACTCCACAATTCGCTGCGATGGCCGTACTCCTGCAAAAATTTATCTAACGCAACCAGGAAGCGTCGCCCTGCTTCGGTTTGCCGCAGCTCTGCCTCTGCGCTGCCATCGTTTGAGACAAGAACCGACGTCACTGCCGGATCGAGGATGGCTTGGCGGCTGAGCCGGAAGAGCGCCTGGCCGATTTCGACCGTTTTGTTGGGAAAGCCCTCTAATAGCGCAAAGGAACCGAAGGGGCTTTCCTTGCCGAATACCTCTTGGTAAAAATCGTCGAAGCCACTGATTGCGCTGTAAACCGGCACGACAATGCGGAAATGCAGGCTGAACAACTGCTTAGTGCGCTCTATCGACTCGTCGAGGTGAGTAATCAGTTCGGGCATCGACGCAGCCGATAGATCAAAGCCATCCCAAAAGGCCAGGTGTTCGCGAATGGTGGGCAGCCACTCATCATCCCAGAGCGACTGTAACTGTCCCATCGTCGCGCCTATCCGTTCCGGGATGATCTTTGCTTCTTCCTCCGTCGGCGGCGGCGCAAGATTGGTCGCGTAGACAAAGGTGTTGATCTGTTGTACGCGCATATCCATTGGAATGGCGTAAAATGCGTGACCCTCCTTGAACCCTGAGTACAGAATGCGCCAGAAGGATAGATCCATTGGCGAACTTTGACTCGGTGTATGCATACGGTCGAAGAACCAAAAGAGCTTTTCATCGCCTGGTTGTTCCCACGCAACGGGAAATTCGGCAGAGATCGGAATGGGTTGAGTTGTGGCTTCCGCGCTCATTGCATTTCTCCTTGTCATTCTATCAACGTAATCTGATCGACAACAACCACCCTTTCAATGACTTTTCAACAGCGCCGTCACGGGGCGACACTGCAAGAGGTAAAGTTGATCACGGCTCCACGCACATTCGACGTCTACAGGCCAGCCCATTTCAGCTTCGAGTGACAGCGCCAGTTGGGCCACTTTCTGGATATGGCTGTCGGTTAGGGCCGGTTGCATGCGTAGAAAACGGGGGACGGGCACTTCACGCGTGCCATCTGGCCCCATCACCGTCATCTGTTGCTTGTCTGCCACTTGGCAACTCACGATGGATAGCTCCTCCTTGCTCACGATGTAAGTGTCAGGCGTCACTGTACCGTCGGCAATGCTGGCACCCAGGCCCCAGGCGGCATTGATTACTAGTTGGCTGCGGTCGTTTGTAATCGGGTTGGCGCTGAAAATAAAGGCCGCCGCATCGGCTGTTACCATCTGTTGGAGCAGGACGGCCATATGTATGCCATTGGCGGGGAGACCATGCTGCCGGCGATAGGCACACACACGCTCGGAGCGAGCCGTCTGCCAGCAGCGCAACACCGCCTGTGCCGCCGCTTCAACTCCGGTGATATTCAGGAAGGTATCGTACTGTCCCGCAAAGGACGCACCGGCCCCATCTTCATCCACGGCTGAAGAACGGACCGCGATGCGCGGCGTCTCGGTGTGCGTACGTTCAGCCAGCGCACTGTAGGCAACCAGGAGCAGCGCGTGCAAATCTGATGGTATCTCTAGTGTCGTAGCGAGTGCGTTGTCGGTCCAACGGTGAAATGCCTCTGTCGTGAGACAGAAACCTGTGGGGACTGTGTAGCGAGCTGCCAACCTGCTCAGATGGGCGACCTTGCCGCCTACTTGGCGCAGATCCTGCGCTGCCGCATCCTCTAGCCAGAGTAATTCCACGGCATCTCCCTTCTCCGGTGGAACGGTCGATCAGGCGTCGCTGCACCTGCGCGATTGAGCATGCAGTTGCTCGACACAATCTGTCATCGTCAGGAAGCGACAAGACGCATGACAGCACCAACTCGATTCGATTTTCTTCTTGGGGAATTGAGCATTGGAATAGGTGAGGGGTGCAGAGCGCTATTCCAAACCGGAACATTAACATGTTGTTAACATTCGCGCAAATCGTCTATTGGGATCTCACTGTATTCTAACTCGGATCACTCTACTTGTTGACTCCCACGCTTTGCGATAGTATCTGTGATTATGAATGTTCCTGCTCTCTTAGCCACTTATCAATTGCGCCAGCGCGAATATCTGCTGCGGATTACGCGCGCAATGACCTCGCGCTTGGATTTGCCCAGCTTGCTCAAATTGATCTTGAGCAGCGCTGCCGAGATGGTGGGCTGCCGCGCTGGGTTGATTGTGCTGGCGCGGACACTGGTGCGGATAGGCGACCCGGTGGACGAACATGCGCGCTTTCAGATTCGGGCCGTCTATAATATCCCGCCTCAAGCCTGGCCCGCCTTTGAACCGCTGTTGGATGTGGCGTCGTTGATGCACACAGAAGAGATAGGCGACGAGGAGGAGATCATTGACGCGCCGGGTAGTGAGCCTGATGAGGCTGAACCGGCGGAGCCTACTCCCCGCACCGTAACTACTGACTACGTAGACCTGCAAGCGCGCGTGCGCCAGGTGGAAGAAAAATTGGGGATCACGCTAGGCCAGGTGGTGGGATTGCCGCTGCTCTTTGAAGATGAGCTATTGGGGATCATCTATCTCTTTCGCAGCGAATATGCGTTTACGCAGATGGATTGGCAGTTCCTGCAAGGTTTTGCCGACCAGGCGGCGATTGCGGTGCGTAATGCGCGCCTCTATCATCAATTAGAGACGGAGCGCACACGCCTGGCGACCATTATCGAAAACAGCGCCGACGGCATCATGATTCTGGATACAGACCGGCGCGTGGTCGTGATTAACCAGGCGTTGGCGGCAATGGTGGGGCTCTCTGAAGCGGATGCGGTCGGTCGTTCTTGTGCTGAAGTCCTGCCTTTGGAGCATGTCGAGGGGGATGATCTGTGCCAGGCCGAGTCCCTGGATGAGTTTCCAGAAGGCAGCAGCCGCCGCTGTGAAGGCGAGTTGATCCGTCCGGGTGGCAGCCGTATTATTGTCTCCGCAACCTATACGCCCCTCTATGATGAAACAGCGCATCTGGTGAACCTCATTGTCAATGTCCACGATATTACTCGTTTTCGCGAAGAAGAGGAGATGAAGTCTACCTTTACTTCGATTATCAGCCATGAACTAAAGACTCCTGTCGCCTTGATCAAGGGCTATGCCCAGACGCTGGCGCGGCCTGATGCCCAATGGGATGCGACTACGGCGCGCCAGAGCTTGGAGATCATTGAGGAAGAAGCAGACCGTCTAGAGGCGTTGATCAACAATTTGCTGGATGCCAGCCGTATCCAGGCGAGCGGGCTGCGGCTCGATTACGCAGATGTCGATCTGGAGGCTTTGGCGCGCAAGGTGACAGATGCCTATCGCACACAGACCAATGTTCACCAGTTTGAGTTGGATTTTCCCGAACCGCTGCCCTTAATTTGGGGTGATGAGGAACGTTTGCGCCAGGTGTTGACCAATCTGTTGAGCAATGCGATCAAGTACTCGCCCGATGGCGGGGTCATCCGCGTGGGCGGATGGACACAACACAGCACAAACGAGCATGGCCCGGCGCGTGTGGTGCTCTTTGTGGCGGATCAGGGCATTGGCATTCCGCAGGATGAACTTGCGAATGTCTTTGAGCGTTTTTACCGGGTGGACAGCAGTTTGCGCCGTAATACGATGGGGGCCGGTCTGGGGCTTTTTCTGACAAAGGCCATCGTCGAGGCGCATGGCGGGCAGATATGGGCGCGCAGTGAGGCGGGGAAAGGAACCACTTTTTTCGTGGCGCTGCCCGTGGAACATGGGGATGCCCTGCCCGCATTGACGACCGCGCTGTAAGAGTGTTTAGACCACGTTTGTTATGACCCTCCCGGAGGCTTCCAAGCCTCCGGGAGGGTGTCTGATTACCAATCCGCAGTGTTAGACAAAAATAAAATCCAAAACAACAAGCTATACAATGCCAAAGGAGTAACGAATGCGACTGCTGGGGGTAGGTGGAGTTGTGATCCTGATGATTGTGATGACGCTCGCGGGTGTCCCCGCAACGGTCATGGCCCAAGCCGAGAGCCTTGATCCCGAGGCGCGCGCCGGCGTGGAAGCGCTGGCAAAAGAGATTGGCTATAGAGCTGTGCCGAGCCTCAGCCGTCCTGCGGATATTGGGCAGGTGATTGAAGATCCTGCACCCGCGCCCGAAGCTGAAGAACCCAAATTGGAACCTGTGGATGAGCCGCTTGATCTGCCCGAATTGGATTTGACTGATCTGGCGGAGTATACCAACGACGGCGTGACGATCCAAGTGCCTGTGGATTGGAACGTTGAAGTCGATCCGTTTGGGGACACACTCTTCTATATTGAAATCCCGGACACAGACCTGATGCTCTCGCTGGATGCTGATGCCGGTTTGGATTTCCCCAGTCTGTTGGGCGTTGCCCTTTTTCGTTCGCAGGCTGAACTGCTGACCCGTGATTTTGGATCGGAAGCGCGAGTTGAAGCATCTGCCACGGTTTTTACTCCACAAAATTTGCCGGTTGCGAAGCTCGTCTTTTTGGGCGAGGATGCGGGTACGGCCATCGCAGGAACCTTCTATGTCGTCGCGCCGAATGAGAATACCTATATGCTCCTTGCCGGAGGGAGCCAGGAGTCGTGGGAGTATGCGGCTGAAGGGATCGAGCTGATTGCGCAGAGCATTACCTTTGACGAGGAACTGATTACGCTCATCGCGGCGGGGGGTGAAGCTGTGACCCATACTGACAGCGATGAGACGTTGGAGGTGACAGTACCGGGTGGGTGGTATGCGATGAATACTGGTGATCTCCAGTTCCCTGTGATGTTAGCCGAGCCGGAGATTCGTTATGTTGCTGCCATTGGCACCGAGGCTGTTTTTGATGCGGAATTTGACCCTGAGATTTTGGAACTGGCAACGAGGGAACTTGCGCCGGAAGAGTATGACACGGTGATCGATGCGATTCTGGACATTATCGCTGATTCTGGCAATCCAATGCTGTTGGATAAAGATCAGAGCGATGTTTTCCCGCGCGAAGGGGCTGTGATGGTGCGTTTGGCTGGGGGTGCAGATTTGGGGGATGGTCTGTCTATGCCCGTGGTCTTCTACACCGACATACGCAGCAGCGGTGTTGTTGTGGTCGTTGTTTTCGGTGATGTTGAGGGCGCGCTGGGTCAGGAAGATGAGATTCTGGCACTGGTGGAGTCGGTGGTGGGGTTGGAGTAGGGATTGGAAGTTGCAGTAAAATTGTAACTTGAGATTGTAATAAAAGAGAACCCTCCCGGAAGCGGGGAGCCCTCTGGGCCGCTTCCGGGAGGGGGTAGGGGTTAGGGTTCGTGATAGGCGGGGAGCCAGAGGGTGAAGGTGCTGCCTTTTTGGAGTTCGCTGCTGACAGTGACTTTGCCCTGATGTGCTTGGGCAATCCATTGGACAATACTAAGACCTAAGCCGCTGCCCCCTAATTGGCTGCTGCGTGCCTTGTCGGTGCGATAGAAGCGGTCAAAGAGATAGGGCTGATCCTCGGTGCTGATGCCCATGCCTGTGTCGCTGACTGAAATTTTGACCCATTCCTCGCTCTTTTCCAGCCCCAACGTAATCATTCCGCCGTTCGGTGTGTACTTGATGGCGTTGTCCGCCAGGTTGAGCAAGATCTGTCGCAGCCGTTCGCGGTCGCCATAGACCAACGCCTGATCCTCGCTGCCCAGCCGGATTTCGAGTGCATTCGGGCCGCGCCGCTGTTGGGCCATGCGCCGTGTTTGGCGGTAGACATCCAAGAGTAATGTATCCATCTCGACCGGCTCGCGCTGCAATTGCAGCGCACCACTATCGACCTGCGCCAGGGTCAGGAGGTCGGTGATCATGGTGCTCATGCGCGCGGTTTCGCTCTCGGCTTCGGTCATGGTCTCCTGCAACATGCCTGCGATCTGTTGTGCGCGCTCCGGGTCTTGGGAAACGGTGGCGGCATAGCGGCGCAGCAGATCGAGATTGCCCTGGACGGTGGTTAGCGGTGTGCGGAGTTCGTGGCTCACATCGGCGATCAACCGTTCCTGGGTCTTGAAAAGCTGTTGGATGCGATCCAACATTTCGTTGAAGGTTGCTGCCAGTTGTCCCACTTCGCTGCTGTCGTTGGGGATGTTGAGGCGGCGGCTGAGGTCTTTGGTGCGGCTGATGGCCCCGGCGGTTTGGGTGATGGTGTCAACGGGCGCGAGCGCGCGGCGCGCCAGGAAAGCGCCCACAATTGCAGCCAGGATCAGGCTGAGCGCTGTGCCAATGATGAGATAGCGGCTGACTTGGTTGAGGGTATTTTCGACACCTGCCACAGGCTTGATGACTTGCACCGCGCCGACAATGGTCTGGTTGGCGATGATGGGCACAGTATAGACCAAGAGCGGGACATCGTTTTCGCTGGTGGTATAAAAGCGGTGTGTTTTGCCGTTGCGAATGGTGGGCAGCGCGATGGCATAGTTGTGTACCGACATGGGGCCGAGGTTGTTGCTGCGTTTGAGGATCATGCCGTTGAGGTCAATGATCTGCACGCCCACGGAGTTGCTAAAGAAGTCAAGGTCGGGAAACTGGACGCGTGTCGGGTTGTGGCGAATGATGAGGATGTTGCCCTGCAACTGCTGTGCCAGTGTGTTGGCGACCTCGCCCGCTTGGCGTGCTGCATCCTGCTGGCTCTGCATCCACAGATTCCCCGCCAATGTGGAATAGAAGATAAAGCTAAAGAGGATCAGCGTAGAGCCCAGGAGCGCGGTGTACCAAAGCGTCAGCCGCAGACGGATGGTCATGGGAAAATCGACGCGTGCAGGCGCGCCTGGAAGAACCACAGGCAGCGGCGTTGGCTGCGTAAAAGACCGGCTGCGTTGTGGCGCGATGCGTGGAACCATACCCTCATCTTCGGGTCATCAGTTGAAGCCAAGATGAAATTCGGGTGAAAGGTCGCTGAAGGGATCATCGGTTAGCTTTCACGCATCGCATAGCCCACGCCGCGGATGGTTTGGATCAGGCGCGAGCGTCCGCCATTTTCGAGCTTGGTGCGTAGATAGCGGACGTAGACCTCAATGATGTTACTTTCGCCGCCAAAGTCATAGTTCCAGATATGTTCATAGATCAGTTCTCGCGTCAGCACTTGGTTGGGGTGGCGCATAAAGAGTTCGAGCAGGTCAAACTCTTTGGCCGTAAGCTGGATCTCGTCTTTGCCCCGAAAGACCTGGCGTGTGCGTGGGTTTAGGGTCACGTCGGCATAGCGCACCGTATCGGAGGGGACTTCGGCACGATGGCGGCGAAAGATGGCGCGCAGCCGCGCGAGCAGTTCATCAAAGGCAAAGGGCTTAACCATGTAGTCATCGGCCCCGGCATCCAGCCCTGTTACTCGGTCTGGAACGGTGTCGCGCGCCGTCAGCATGAGAATGGGGACGCTGGAGGCATTACGTAAGCGGCGGCAGACCTCTAGCCCGTCCATTCCCGGCAGCATCAGATCGAGGATCACGGCATCGGGTTCTTTTTCGCGCACTGCACGCAACGCGGTTTCGCCATCTTCGGCGGTATCGACAACATAGCCCTCAAAGATCAGACCCCGGCGCAAAAGGTCGCGGATGCGCCGGTCATCTTCTACTACGAGAATCGTTTCGCTCATGGAATCCTTTGTTCCTTAATTTTTGTCATTGCTAAGATTCTAGGCTAGCCCAGAGAGCGTGTCAAATTGTTTGGTAAAATCCACAGTGATAGAATGGGGTGATACAATAGAGTAAGAGACTAGAGAGTAAGAGGCTAGCGTAATACAATAGAAATAGATTCATTCATTTTCGCTTCAAAATCGAGGAGTGGTTATGTCAGAGCAAGCTTATCGAACCGAGCGCGACAGCCTGGGCGACATTCAAGTACCGGCAGATGCCCTGTATAGCGCACAGACCCAGCGCGCTGTGGATAATTTCCCCATCAGCGACCTGCGCTTCCCGCGCGCGATGATCCGAGCATTGGGGATGATCAAGGGCGCGGCAGCCGCGGTGAACGCTGAGTTAGGGCTGTTGGATGCCAAGAAGGCGGAGGCGATTGAGCAAGCAGCGGCAGAAGTTGCCGAGGGCAAGCATGATCTCCATTTCCCCCTGGATATCTTCCAAACAGGGTCGGGCACCAGCACCAATATGAATGCCAATGAGGTCATTGCGACGTTGGCGGCGCAACGCTTGGGCGGCAAGGTGCATCCAAACGATGATGTCAATATGAGCCAGAGCAGCAACGACGTGATCCCTACGGCGATCCATGTGAGCGCCTATCTGCTGGTGACAGGGGAGTTAGTGCCTGCGCTTCAACACCTGCATGAGACCTTGGTGGAGAAGGCCAAAACCGTGGATCATGTAGTGACCACGGGGCGCACGCATCTGATGGATGCGATGCCAGTGCGTCTGAGCCAGGAATTGGGTGGGTGGGCCAGCCAGATTGCCCACGGCATTCAACGCGTCGAGGCAACCCTGCCGCGCTTGGCTGAACTGGCGCAGGGGGCGACGGCTGTGGGGACGGGGATCAATGCGCATCCTGAATTTGCCGAACGTTTTGCCAAGAAGTTGTCGGCAATGAGCGGCGCATCCTTTGTCAAAGCGCCTAACTTCTTTGAGGGGTTGAGCGCGCAGGATGCCGCGGTGGAACTCAGCGGGCAGTTAAAGACGGTGGCGGTGAGCCTGATGAAGATCGCCAACGATCTACGCTGGATGAACAGCGGCCCAATTGCGGGCTTTGGCGAGATTGTGCTGCCCGCCTTGCAGCCGGGGAGCAGCATTATGCCCGGCAAGATTAACCCGGTGATCCCGGAGGCGGTGACGATGGTCTGCGCCCAAGTGATGGGTAACGATGTCACGATCAGCATTGGCGGCCAGTCGGGGAGCTTCCAACTCAATGTGATGCTGCCGGTGATTGGCTATAATCTGAGTCAAAGTATTACCCTGCTCGCCGCGGCTAGCCGCGTGCTGGCGGATAAGGCAGTGGCGGGCTTTACGGTCAACGAGGCGCATATCAGCGGCTTGGTCGGGCGCAACCCGATTTTGGTGACGGCGCTCAATCCGGTCATCGGCTATGAGATGGGGGCCAAGATTGCCAAGAAAGCCTATGCCGAGGGGCGCTCGTTGAAGGAAGTCGCGCTCGAATTGACCGATTTGACGGCAGAGGAGTTGGATCGTCTGCTGGATCCACGGCAGTTGACGGAGGGCGGGATTCAGGAGGCGTAGGTAACTGCTGTCTAGTGGCGTTGCTGTGTGGTGTAGATAGAACGGCCCGGCGTAGATGAACACGCCGGGCCGTTTTGTATTCTTGGGTGTGCCGTTATGGCAGATAGTTGAGCGGGTTGCGGGGGACGCCCTGATAGCGAATTTCAAAGTGGAGATGGGGGCCGGTGCTGTTGCCGGTGTTGCCCACGCTGCCAATCTGCTGTCCTGCAGCCACACTCTCACCCTGCTTCACAAAGATGCTGTTGAGGTGAGCATAGAGGGTGACGAAGCCATTGCCATGATCGATGATGACATGGTTGCCATAGCCTGCGTTCCAGCCGCCCGTTGCCAAAGCCACATAGCCGCCGTCGGCTGCCTTGACGGGAGCGCCTGTCCAAGCGCCCAGGTCAATGCCACCGTGACCACCCCAGTAGCGTTGGTTGATGGAACCGCTGGCGGGCCAGATGAAGTTACCACCACCAATTTTGGCGGTAGCGGGCACCGCACCACCGCTATAGGCGACGGCTTGCTGGTTGATAAAGGGTTTGACACCGTTGGGAATGACCAACTTGGCTGCGACAGTCAGCTTTGTGTTGGCATCAGTCAAATTATTGCCCGCATAGCCGACGATATCTTCGACCGTCACCTTGTATTGGTTGGCGATGCTCATAAGGGAGTCGCCCGATGTGATGGTATGCAAAGCGCCATTGATGGGAAGAATGGCTAATGAATCACCAGGGCGAATGAGGTCCGCATTGGCCTCCAGCCCTGGGTTTGCCCACTGCACGCTCTCTGGCTTCAAGCCGAATTTTTCGGCAATGCCTAACACGGTATCACCCGGCTGCACCGTGTATAACTGGATTTCGGCAACCTCAGGCGTGGGTTCAACATGAACGGTGGTAAAGGGTACGGCTGCGCGCTGCAACGACTCGTTGCCAGGGAAAGCGCCATTCGAGCGAGCGAGCAGTGAATTCAACTGTGACGACAAATCGCTGCTGCTTGTGCCCAACAGGGCGCTGTTGGGAAAGAGGCGGAACGAGAAGTTCAGGTCGGGAATATCGACGTTGCTCAGGACTAGGATAATGGTCGCCACCAACAAGACAGAGATATGGCTGGCGAGGCGAACCGGGGTGACTTGGTCGGCAAAGGTACGGCTCAACTGCTGCTGTACGCTTTGTAACCAGATCTCCAAAGGTGAGGGCGCGAGCGTCGATTGATCAAACCAGTCGGTGCCGGTTGTCAAAGGAGCGACCTGGGCATTGGTAGTAGAAGTAGCAAGGATGCGGCCCCGTTTAGAGGTGTCATGTGATTGACTTGGGGCGGTAGAATCTTCAACGGGCTGATAATCTTGCGACAGCGAGCCTGGGCTATCCCCCCGGTCGTCGTGGCGAAGTCTCCTGCTGCGCTTCCCGCTTAGGGCATCGCCAAACGCCGAGTTAGCGTCTGCTGACATATAGTTGACTCTCCATGCAGCGATCTTTAGTTAGGGGCCTTCGAGTAACAGATACCGCCCAATGTGCGCTGCGAACTTGTAAGCGGCAGAGGGGTGAACTCTTGGCTTCCTACGATGCCGTGGATTATAGCATGTCGGGCTGACGATGCAAAGCGTCTTTTGTCGGATCGGGCCTCATTTCGATGGCTTTTGAGCCATTTTTCACAGTATAAATAGTATCGTCAGTTTTTTGTAGGTAAAACGTAGGCCAAGATGGTTGAAGCGGACACGCATCTTGGCCTAGGGATGATCCTAGCGTACTGCCATTAAGACCCGGTTGCCAAAGCACTGCCAGATGGTATCTACCTCCACAAATCCTGCCTCGCGTAAAGCTGCTGCATGAAAGTCATAGATGGGGTTGACCCAGTTATCTGGGGAGCGCCACGAAAAACGCTCATCACGCTGGGCAACGAGCGCTTGGACGGATGCGTCCTGACGTGCTGCCTCCCACCATTCTGCCCACTCCTCTGCGCGTGGCGAGTCGCTACTGCTGGCTGGCTTACGGCTTCGTAGTGTCTCTGCCACTTTTCTAAATGAAGCTTGATGCGGGCCAAATTTCAAGTTGTCTCCATTCAGCAATATCCCACCAGGGCGGATTAGATTGCCTAATTGGTGATAGACACGCGCCAAATCGGGCGAAGGCAGCCAATGCAGCGCAGTGGTGGTTAGAACTGCGTCGAAGTGCGTTGCGCCCAGAGCCTCAATCCACGCTGGCTGTCGTAAATCTGCCTCTTGCCAAGAAAGACGCCCCCCAAAGTCACCCAGCGCACCTTTGCCAATGGCAAGTAGAAAGGGGTCTAGGTCCACTGCCACGGTGCGTGCTTGCGGAAATCGTTTCAAGACGCGATGGCTGATTGACCCGGGGCCAGAGCATAAATCCAGGGCAACAAAATCTGCGGGGAGTAAGACCTCCAGCACATCGAGCATGGCGCTAAAGCGAGCTTCACGCTCTACGATTAGCCCCGATTGCTGCGCCTCCCATCGATTCAGCCAATCACCCCAATCGACTGCTGGCGCGCTTGTGCTGTTGATTTCTGTTACAACTTCATGCATAACTTCACTCATTATTTACACTGCCTCTCGACTTAATGCCCGTTGTGGTGTGATGGTTAGACGTTCCCCAAGAATGGGCGTCACTTGCGCCTCTACGTTATAGACTGTGCCGATCATCTCGGTGGTGAGCATCGAACGCCCATTGCCGCACCCATAGATACGCCCATCTTTGATGACAACAAAATGATCGGCGAACTGTGCCGCCAGATTGAGGTCATGCAGCGCAATAAAGGTAATCATCTGGCGTTCGACGGTGATCCGCTGGACTAATTCCAATACCTTTAATTGGTGATGCAGATCCAATGCGCTGGTTGGCTCATCCAGTAGCAAAATATCAGGCTTGCGTACCAACGCTTGCGCCAACGAAACCATCTGCTTTTGCCCGCCACTCAGTTCATTCAAATAGCGCAGTGAGAGATGGCTGATACCCAATGTTTGTAAGCCGTTGGCAACCGCCATCAGATCGTCATCTGAGGCGTGCCAGGAAGCATGTTGTTTGCGTGCTAATAATACCGCTTCAAAGACCGTCAAGACTGCATTCACTGTGACTTCCTGGGGCAGATAACAGATATGCTCGGCCAATTTCTCCCGTGTATAACTCGTCAACGGGCGATTATTTAGAAGCAGCCGTCCTGAAGGATGCAAAAGCCCTGCCATACACTTAAAGAGGGTGGACTTGCCCGCGGCATTCGGGCCAATCAGCGCGGTAAGCTTGCCAGGTTCAGCAGACTTCAAGGTGACATCTTGCAAAACCGCGCGGCTGCCATAGTGAAATGAAATCCCTTCGACCGTGAGTTTCATTGCCATGATTGTCGCTTTCGGGTCAGAATGAGGCTTAGAAAGAATGGAATCCCCACCAGCGAAGTAATGATCCCAACCGGGATGATTGCGCCAGGTACAATGGACTTGCTAACAATCGAAGCCACCGAGAGCAGCGCAGCACCTGTTACCGCGGACATTGGCAAAAAATAGCGGTGATCTTCGCCGACCAACATGCGGGCAACGTGGGGGCCAACGAGGCCGACAAAGCCAATCGTGCCGACAAATGCCACCACGACGGAAGCCAACGCCGATACCGCAATCAAAGCGTTCAGCCGCACCCGATCCACGTTGATGCCCATGCTGCGTGCTTTTTCATCGCCTAAGCGGAGAGCCGTCAGCGCCCAAACTTGGCGCAGAAAAAAAGGGATAATCGCAGCCAGCACAAGTACGATAATCCCGATCTTGGGCCAACTCGCTTTGAGCAAACTGCCTAATGTCCAAAAAACAACCTGCTGTAACGCTTGCTCGGTCGCAATATATTGAATGAGTGAGAGCAAAGAGTTGAACGAAAAGACCAACGCAATGCCCAGCAGCACCATCGTTTCGGTGCTCGCTCCGCGCATTTTGCTCAGGGCATAGATGAGCAAAGAGGCGAGTATGGCAAAAACAAAGGCATTGGCAGAGACAAAGAAGATGCCTCCTGCCCACGGGAAAAAACTATAGCCAATCACCAATGCCACGGAAGCCCCGAATCCGGCTGCGGCAGAAATTCCCAGCGTGAATGGGCTGGCAAGGGGGTTGTTGAGAATTGTCTGCATCTCCGCCCCGGCAATGGAAAGCGATGCCCCTGCCAACACAGCCATTAAGGCAATGGGCAAACGAATATCCCAGATGATGGCGCGCATGGCAACGGGTACGGAATCGGAATTCAGGAGCGTATTGATGATATCGAAAATGGAATATCGAGCGGGGCCAAGCCCTATGTCCAGCAAAAAGCTTGTTAGCAAAATGAGCGTAACAACAGAAACAAGCAGCGCCTTGCGCTGTGCCAACCGCCGGTAAATTCGCACCCCTTCGTTGGCATTGATTTCGTTTGCATTGACAAGGTGCTGTGGAATTTCCAGCCTGCTCTCAAAGGTATTGTTTACTGTATTGGTTACTGTCATTATTTCCTCAGTAAATTCACAAATAGAGGCGTGCATGGTTGCGACAAGTCGGGATGGGTCGCAGCCATGCACGCCTATCGTGTGGATTCAGGGTCAGCGTTCCTGTTTGAATGATTCAAGCATGATCCATCGCCGCGATTAGTCTGCAGCTTCCAGGGTTGCCCAATAGCCGGGTACGTAGTCAATTGGCAAGAATTGTTCGTGGAATTCTTTGAATGTAGCCTCTGGGTCGAGGTAGGCAAAGACCTCTGGCTGCACCCACTGGGCAATCAATTCAAAGGCCACAAAATAGTAAGGTGAATTGTAGAACTGATGCCAGAGACCGTGAAAGCGCAAATTTTGTACGGATTGCAGCGTCTCATACCCAGGCCGGCTAGCCAGTCTTTGTAACTGTTCTTGGATCAACAGGGGGTCGCCACCTGCGCCGAAATAGACAGCCCTGTTGTCGGGCGTATTCAATGACCAGTTGGCACCTGTCAGGATATAAATTTCGGGGTCGGAGACAATGACTTGTTCGGGATTGATCGTGCCTGTCGGTGTACCCAGAATCTCTGTGCCGATGTTGATCGCTCCAACCAGTTCGGCAACATGCCCCAAACTTTCGCTGCCCCATGTCGCACAGCAATCGCTCAAGCCGGCGGCACGCTCAAAGAAGACCGTCGGTTTATCTTCCTCCGCAATCTCGGCAGCCCGCGCAAGGATCGGGTCTATATGCTCATCATAAAAGGCAACGATCTCTGTGGCCTCTGCCTGACGCCCTAAGATTTCACCCAGTAAGATGGTGCTAGGAATCGTATTCTCCAGGGGGTGATCGCGATAGTCAATAAAGATGACCGGGATTCCCACGGCTTCCAACTGGTCGAGTAGACCTGTCTCCTGTGCCGCGTTGAGATTTTGTAGGGCAAGCACCAGCAAATCCGGTTCCAATGTAATGGCTAACTCGACATTAAATTCTCCATTAGAAACCGAACCCAAGTTCGGAATATCGGCCATCTCTGGGAATTTTTCAAGATAGAGCTGATAGGTATTGAGATCGTTCGGTTGGAAATCATCATTCCAGCCAACGACGCGAGCAAAAGGATTTTCTTGTTCTAAGGCGGCAATTACATAAATTTGGCGTGCCTCACCCAGCAGAATCTTTTCGACCGGCTGCGAAATCACAACCGTACGACCTGCAATATCGGTTACTTCAAGCGCACTTTCAACGGCGCTTGTCTCCGTCGCAGCCTCCGTTCCACTGTTTTCTGTTGTATCGGTTGCTGCTTCGCTTACAGGGACTGCTGGTGTTTGGCAGGCAGCCATGAGGAGGATGAGGAACATGGCACTACAAAGATAGACAGTACGGCGCAACAATCTCATTCAAAGATTCCTTCAAGCATGAGTTGGTGGATTTTTTCCCACTGATGTGTAAGAGCGGGGGATAACTTCGACCCAAGCGTATCATGCGAGTAGGTGCGTTTCAATAGAATTTTCGGGCAAAGTTTCAGTTTTGCTTGTCGGAGCCGCTAAAGGAGTCGGCTAAATCCGATTTAGCGCTCTGTTAATGACCTTTAATTTGTCTTTCGTTTTCGGCAAAAGGGAGTCAGGCGGCCCGTTTGGAACGACGATGCGCCTCAATGTCCAGGGAAAAGGGACGCAGGATGCGAGCGCAAAAAGACCGCGGCTGTCAAAATGATAGCCGCGGTCTTTTTTAGGAATTGTATGGGTAGATTCAGGGTGGGAACGAGCGCGCCAGGGACGGCTTTCGGTCGTCTAGCGCTTGGTGAGCGTATCCAGGAATTCGCGGTTGTCGCGCGTGCGGCTGAGACGCTCGATAATGGGGAGGATGGCTTCGCTGCCACCACCCATCGCGTCGATCATGCGGCGCAGGGTATAGACCTTTGCCAATGTCTCTGCATCCAACAGTTTTTCCTCGGCGCGTGTACCGCTGCGTTCGATGTCGAAAGCGGGGAAGATGCGGCGCTCGGAGAGTTTGCGGTTGAGGATCAGTTCCATGTTACCTGTCCCCTTAAACTCCTCGTAGATGACATCATCCATGCGGCTGCCGGTATCGACCAGCGCAGTGGCGATGATGGTCAGGCTGCCCCCTTCTTCAATGTTACGCGCGGCACCAAAGAAGCGTTTGGGGGGATAGAGCGCGGCGGGGTCCATACCACCTGTCAGCGTACGACCAGAGGGGGGGACGGTGAGGTTATAGGCGCGGGAGAGGCGGGTGACACTATCCAAGAGGATAAAGACATCCTTCTCGCTCTCTACAAGGCGCTTGGCGCGTTCGAGTGCCATCTCGGCTACTCGCACGTGGTTTTGCACAGGCTCGTCAAAGGTGCTGCTGACCACTTCGGCATCGACCGAGCGATCCATGTCGGTGACCTCTTCCGGGCGCTCGCCGATGAGCACGACCATTAGATGGATATCTTTGTAATTGGCGGTAATGCCGTTGGCGATGCGTTTTAGAATGGTCGTCTTACCCGCTTTGGGCGGGCTCACGATCAGCCCACGCTGCCCGCGGCCAATGGGGGCCAGCAAGTCGAGCATACGCGTGGAGATGACATTGGCGCGGGTCTCAAGAATGAGTTGCTCATTGGGAAAAATGGGGGTGAGCTTTTCAAAGACGGGGCGACGCTTGGCTTCCTCCGGATCCAGTCCGTTGACTGCTTCGACCTTGAGCAGACCGTGATATTTCTCGGTCTCTTTGGGTGGGCGCA
Organism: Caldilineaceae bacterium; assembly: GCA_020846635.1. Classification (GTDB taxonomy): domain Bacteria; phylum Chloroflexota; class Anaerolineae; order Caldilineales; family Caldilineaceae; genus QEUY01. The sequence continues at coordinate 23,371 of JADLDO010000018.1, read as the reverse complement.
CTTGCCCAATTACAAAATCGCCTGTGCGCAGCCCAAAGCGGCGAATCTGGCTTTGGCTCACATAGACATCTTCTGGGCCAGGGAGGAGGTGATCGCTGCGTAGGAAGCCAATGCCATCCTGGACAATCTCCAAGATGCCGCCTCCAAAGATAAAGCCTTGACGTTCGGCATTGGCCCGCAAGAGGCGGATGACCAGATCATATTTTTTTAGCCGCGTATACCCGGAGATTTCCATCGAACGCGCGATCTCGCGCAATTCATCTAGGTTCAGCGCGTCTAGTTGGGAAATGGTCATTGTACTAAGCTGTTCGGACATTTTTGGTTCCTTTATTTCATTCCCGTAACGAGAGTGGATTCTGGTTCGGTTGGTAGTTGCCCGTCATCTCATTGTCTTGAGCGATGAGTGGGACGTATTGTTGTTTTTGTGGCGCATTTGCGGCAAGATTGTCCAACGTTTCATTGGACAAGACGTACGAACGCCATGTCTAGTTATTGTTAAGTTTGTAAATCAATAAGTTGCGCGTCTATTGTTGCGGGCCAGTTTTGGAGGTCTCGTTCGGTTTCGCGCCTAAATAGTTATCGTTTTAGATCAAATGGTAGTAACTCGCGATGGGCTTCAAGGTGGTGAAAACCAGTGGCATACGATAGCTTAGGCACACGGAGCCTGCTGTGCGCCGCTGGCCTGGTTTGACATTCGGGTGAGGGTCTGTGTTGAGCCTATTCGGAACCATACACATCATGATCGCTGATTCATGATTGCTGTGTAATGAACCCGTAGGTTGCTCAGACACATCAAGTTGTGATAGTTGCGGATGCGCTGTAATTGTGTCGTTTAACTGTGCTGTGAATCGTGCTACGATGACGGCGGACGAAGCACCATGACGAATGATTTGCTATGTTGCCACCTAACCGTAATTTGGGCCGGCACAATCGCATCTGACACAATGTCTGCGCGGTGATGCCCGATGTGAAGGCAGTTCCTGTCAGCCGTGTCGCTCTATCGCGTTTGCGACGAGAGAGTGAAACAGTCGGCGGAGACTTACGAGCGTGGTACCAAGCGGACAGAAAGGCAGTAACCAACAGACTGAGGGTACCCACACCAGAGCATGAGGGCATTAAGCTCTAGTGTTATTATAGCAATGCTTCCGTCTGTCGTCAACTGCGAGTTAAGCCACCTGTTCCATCGTAGTAGACAAGCCAGAACGACTGATTTTACTCAAGCACGTTCCGGCTTGTCTCTCCCGTTATGTCCAGGGCGCGTGACGAATCATGCGCCTCGATACGCTGCTTACCATTCCCAGATGCCGGCAATGGCTTTGAGTTCTTCCACATCGACAACCGTGATACGACGATAGCCAAGTTCTACCACATCTTGGCGCTTAAAATCGCGCAGAATCGCACTCACTGTCTCACGATAAGTTCCTAAATGGTCGGCAAGGGACTGGTGACTTACCCCCTTAATCAAGCCATTCTGATTATTGCTCAAATCCAAGAGCAGCATCGCCAGCCGTTCGGGGAGTTTCTTATAGGCAACATCTTCCAGACTGTTCTCGACTTGATGGAGCCTTTCACCATAGGTTTGGAGCATACCCCACCCGAGAATTGGGTATTGAATGGTCATGTTGCGTGCCTCGTTTGCGGGTACAACCCAAACCGATACTTTATCGGCTGCTTCCACAAAGACATTGGGGTCGCCCGGTGAATCTAATGCCCCTTCGCCAAAGATGGCACCGGGATCCAATGTAGCAATGACAAGGCGACGACCTTCATTATTGGTGCATACAAGATTGACTTTGCCGTTCATGAGCATATACATCTTGTGTGCGAGATCTTCCGGTGTTGCCACCATATCCCCACGCTCTAAATGCTTGATGGTAATGACTTTATTAAAGGCCGGGTCTTCGTCGCGCAGCGCCGTCAGCACCTGTGTCAGATTGTTCGTACCTGCACTGCTAGCCGTTTGCCCGTTGTGTATAGCAATGTGTGGCGGTGTCGTCGCAAAACCAAGTGGTTGAAAGTCGCGGTGTAGCTCCCGGTGTGATTCGCGTGTGGCAAAGTTCATAATTGCAATCCTTTCTTCCTCAGCTTGTGGGTTCTTCTATCCAGCAGTTTGCCCAACCATCTGCCCGTACTATGTCTAGTGCGCCGGCGTTCCATTGAAATGTCTATGAATGGAATATGTATGAATATGGAGGGCGGGGTGCTGCAAGCTCCCTAGCACCCAGGGTATTTCAATACTCACCCCTAAAGCTTTGTCTGTCTATACAAACCCTATGCATAATTAAAACATAGTTTGTTGGCTTTGTCTAGCTCTTTGAGTAAATTGCCGTGGCGTTCCCAATGCAATCTACATTCCATTTATGTTAGCATCAGAGTATATGAAGCAGATTGGTAAAGTGTTGGAATTACATTAACAATTCGGGAGCTGTAAGGCAATGTATCGATATATAGGAACCATATACATCGTTAGTGTGTCTGGTCTATGCCCTTTGACGGCCCAGAACCACAAAACGGAGCCATAAAAAACGTCCGCACTCTGCGCGGACGTCAAATCCTATTCGGTTAAAGGGAAGAAGGGACTAGGGGAGGCGCGTTGGCGGAGTGGCTGACATTTCGCCGTTTGCACGCTGTTGGTACAGCCATTGCAGCAGCGTTTGCCAGCCTTCCGGCAATGGTTCACCCTGGTGAGTTAAGGCCTGGTGGCTCAAAGTCTGACGCTTGTCAATCGCCCAATGGGTTGCCAGTTCTTGGCTTAGGGCAACCGCTTGTTGCTGCCGGTTTTCAGGCAAATCGACCAAAAGCGCGGCGGCATGTGCCCCCGAATGTAGGAGTTGGCGCGTTTCGTCATAATTTCCGTCACCATAATTTCCATCACCATAATTTCCATCACCGGCATAGTCCTGTGCAAACTGTTCGCGCAAGAGTCCTTCGCTCACAGTCTGGAGGGCAAGGGCAAAAACTGCCACAACGCGCGCATGCTCGGTCTGGGCTGCCATCTGCGCGGCGCGGCTAAAACAATAGTCACCTGCCAATATCGTGCTCCCAATAAACGAGGCATCCAGAGACATCTCCCCTGGGGATTGTTGTTCACGCAGCGCAGCGTTGACCAGAAGCCGGTGTACATTCAGCGCGATATGCAGCATTTCCAACGCCGCGGCCAACACAATTCGCTTGTGGCGCAGCCCATCCTCTGCGGGTGATGTGCCTGCGCGGCGCACTGGCGGCCTTGCCACAGCCAAGACAACAGCCGCACAGATAGGCGGTTGGGAATGTCTGACTTGGGCGCGCACCAGATCGCCCAATGGACTGATGAGGTCAGCGGTGGCGGCGAGGAGAGTGTTCTGAACTTCATTTATTTCGGCAATGAAATCGCTAAGAAGCTGTTGATTAGTCATGGGTTATAGGCCACGCGCTCTGTATCTTGGCTGTCACTTTTGCCATATGTACTGTACACGCTGCTATGCACGCCGTATATGTGCCATACAAATGACAAAGGGCATATATCCTTTCTATACCCATCTATATATCCTTTTTGGATTCGGGTCTTTTATCTGTGCGAGATTTCTCTGACAACAGTGATTCCATGTTCTGCGTAATCTCACCGGCAGTTGCACCCATATAGGCCCCACGAATAGCCGCTTGCAGTTCCGGCTTTTGGCTAAAAATGGAGCCGCCATAGCCGATCAAGGAGTGGGCCTGGGCGATTTCGCTCCAGCGCGAGGTCAGGTTGCCCAGTTCCTCGGCAGCCTCTACTGTGCTGATGCTGAAAAGGAGCATGCTGGGCTGCTGGCGCGCGGCCTCGTTGATAAAGTCCTGAATCGCCCGTTCTTCCGTGGGCAAATTTTGACCCAGGTAGTGAACCTGGTAGCCCGAACGACGCAGATAGATACCCAGCAAAAGCGCGCTCACCTCGTGTAGCTCGGATCGCCCACAGGCCACCCAAATGAGCGGGCCACCTGTGCCATTGGGGATAAAGCGCAGCAGTGAACCGAGCCGTTGGGTCAGATAGTTGCTGGCAAAATGCTCGGTAGTAATACGGATGATCCCTTGTTCGCTCTGCGCTTCGATTTCGTGTAGAACCGGTATGAAAAGCTTTTCACCTACCTGCTCTACGGAAAACATCGAAAAGGCCTCTGTGACGACTGCTTCGGCGCCTTCCTCATGATAGTTCGCCAGCGCGCCGATGAGTTCTTGCTGTAATGTTGTGAAGTCACGCACCTGTTCCCGATGGATGCCGGGGCTTGTTGCCAACGAGTCATGCTGCGTTGCGCCACCCCCTGTGACGGGCAACACGGCTTGCTCCATTTTGCCCGCGTCGGTGACGATAGTGCCCAGCCAGGAAACCGCTTGGCTGATCGACATTCCCGCATCGACTTGCGCCTTGAGCCAGCGAATGACAGCCACATCGCGCTCGGCATAGAGCCGGTAGCCGCTGTCGGAGCGTTCGGGGCGTGCGATATTGTAACGCCTTTCCCATGCGCGCAGCGTGCTGGGGCTAATGCCGGTTGCCTGTACAACGGCTTTGATGTTGTATAACGGTGTAATGGCGTATTCGCCCAATCGAAGACCCGTACTCACACAACCCTCGTTTACTTCTACACAAAATTCTAGAGCGCTACTACAGTACCCAGGTATATACAAAGCTGGTTGAATGCTAACATACATTGTGCAATCTCTCAACAATCGGTCGAAAAAAGTGTGTATCGAAAAGGGGAGTGGGCTTAGGAGATGGCTCGATCGGTGGCGCGGCGCATGGGCAAGGCGACGGGGACACGCTGGCCGCGCTCCAGTGAGGTCTGGGCAGCTTGGAGGATCGCAAGGTTGTTGACCCCGTCGGCCCCACCTGCCAATGGGGCGCTTTGGGTACGGACAGCTTGGACAAAGGCTTGCACTGCTGCCAGAAATGGGGCCTTATGGGTCGTAGGGACGAGCGTGGAGTGACCGTGACGTTGCAGCCAGAGTTCGCTGGGGTGGTGGCTGTGCCAGCAGTGATTGACGGTGAGTGTGCCTGTGCTGCCATAGAACTCGACCGCGGCCGCGGTGTGGGCAACGATAAAGGAGTCGTGCGTTTGCACAAGCAGCCGGTTGCGTCGCAAGTTCAGGATGGAAAGCAGGTCTTCTTCGACTTCATTGCCCAATAGCTGCTGTGTGCTGACACTGTAGACCGTCCCGATTTCGTCGCGCAGCAGAAAACGCAGGAGATCGACGGTGTGCGCGGTGCGGTCGAGAAGGACGCCGCCACCCTGGGGCCGCAGCCGCCAGCTTTGGCGTGCCGTGGGTAGGAGTCCTGTGTGGCTGATGCGCCCGCCCAAAAGATCGCCAATCGTGTGGTCAGCCAGGAGTTCGCGCAGGGTACGCAGCGCAGGGTCGCCGCGGCGAGGATAGTTGGTCGCTAAGATGCGCCCACGGTCGAGCGCGGTATGCGCGACCTTTTCAGCCTCGTCCACGCTTAACGCCAGCGGTGGCTCACAAAAGACATGCTTGCCCGCTGCCAGGGCTGCCAGTACGGTTTGGGCATGGTGGCGCGGGTGGTTGCTGACATAAATACAGTGGATGGAAGGCTGGGCGAGGAGATCCGCCAGGTTGGTAAAGGCATGGGGAATGGCGTGCTGGTCGGCAAAGAAACGGGCGCGGTGTTCGCTGTGGCTGAAGATGCCGAGGGCAACGCTGTCGGGGGGAGCATGGCGGCTGCCACCGGCGAGCGTAGGCAGGAAACGCAGAGTGGGTACTAGGGCCTCACCTGCCACTGTGCTTGCACCGACAAGACCCCAGCCGAGCGTTTCGCCGCTCGGCAGCGGTGGCAGTCTAAAATTCATCGTCCCCGGCGATCAGTTGGTAGATCTGGCTTAATTCCTCGTCGCTGTAAAAATGCACCACAAGCCGCCCGCTGCCGTCACGGTTGCGGCTGAGATTGACGCGCGTGCCCAAGATAGAGCGGAAATGATTTTCCATGTGGGCCAGTTGGCTGTCACCGGCGGTTTGCGGCTGCTTTTCTGCCGGGGGTGTTGGTTCCCCTGCTTGGAGCGCCAACTGTTTCACCAGTTCTTCGGTTTGACGCACACTCAGCCCACGACTTAATACTTGTTCGAGGGCGACGCGCATCAGGTCTTCATCGGGCAGCGCCAGCAAGGCGCGGGCATGACCTGCGCTCAAGCGTCCATCCATCAGCGCTTCCTGAACTTCACGCGGAAGCTGGAGCAGGCGCAGCGTATTGGCAACTGCGGCGCGGCTCTTGCCCACACGCAGACCAATTTCAGCTTGCGTCAGGGTGAATGACTCGACCAACGTTTGATAGGCCGCGGCTTCTTCCAGGGGGCTGAGGTCGGCTCGTTGCAGGTTTTCCACCAACGCCCATTCGACCAATTGCAAGGGCGATGCCTCGCGCACGATGACGGGGACCGTCTCGAGGAGCGCCAGGCGCGCGGCGCGCCAGCGTCGCTCCCCGGCAACAAGCCAGTAGTGTGCAGACTGGTTGGGGCTGGCGGTGACAATCAGCGGTTGCAGGATGCCATGCGCGCGGATGGAGGCGGCTAGTTCTTCGAGTGCGGCAGGGTCAAAATAGGTACGTGGCTGTTGGGGGTTTGGCGAAATCTGGTCGAGCGCAAGCTGGCGCACCCCTTCGCCCAACGGCGCAGCGTTTTCTGCGTCCTGGCCGCGGGTGGCAGGGAGTGGCCCGCCCGTCATAGCCTCTGACTTGCTATAGGGATGGTCGCCTGTCTGTTCACTGGTTTCTTCAAATGCGGGCGGCGGTGTCGTTTGGGTATCGACGATCAGCGCACCCAATCCGCGCCCCAGTCCGCGCCGTTTGTTGGCGGGGGTGGGGCTGCCCGCGGGATTGCTGCTATTACCGTTGGTCATGCGTTCCTCCCCGTGGTGAATTCGCAGAGTGAGCCGGAATGATAAAGCGGCGCGTTATGCCTGGACGAGACTGGCCGATGGGTTTTCGGCTCGTGCCATAAATTCTTGCGCCAGCGCTTGATAGGCCAGCGCGCCGGCGCTGGATGGCGCATAGCTTAGAATCGTCTTGCCATAGCTGGGCGCTTCGCTGAGGCGTACGCTGCGCGGGATGATGGTCTGAAAGATCTGGTCTGGAAAATAGTCGCGCACCTCTTGGACGACCTGTTGGCCGAGGGTCGTGCGACCATCGTACATGGTCAACACGACGCCCGCGATGGTCAACTGCTCGTTGAGGATGTCACGGACCTGTTGGATGGTTCGCAACAACAGGCTCAATCCTTCCAACGCCAGATATTCGCATTGCACAGGAATAATGACACCGTGAGTGGCTGCGGTCAGCCCATTGATGGTCAGCAGCCCCAGGCTCGGCGGCTCATCGATAAGGATATAGTCGTAGAGGGGGAGCAATGGGCGCAGGCTGCGTTCCAGGAGCCGCTCGCGTGCCATCAGCCGCGCCATCTCCACTTCTGCCCCGGCCAGGTCTGTGGTGGACGGGATTATGTCCAAGCCGACGCGGTCGGTTAGGGTAATGGCCTTTTGGATGGGTACTTGCTCGATGAGGACGTTGTAAAGGCTCACTTCCAGCGAACGTGGATCCACCCCCAAGCTGGTGGTGGCGTTGCCCTGGGGATCGGTGTCGACCACCAAAACGCGCCGCCCGGCAGCCGCGAGATAGGCCCCCAGGTTGACGGTTGTGGTGGTTTTGGCGACCCCGCCCTTTTGATTGGCAAAAACGTATACGCGCGCGGTCATGGATTAGGGTATGCTCACAGTCTGCAAGAGTCTCATACGTTCCCTATGGTACTAAAGATAGTCCACATCGCATAGTTTCACTTGGGCTGCCAACTTGGATTGTTGCCCTTCATCACCCGCGTAAAATGATTTACACGCCGTAGTTGACAGTCTCATATTCCACAGGGTGTGCATCGAGATAGGCCAAAACCTGGGCGCGAGTTGGGACGCCGGTGACACCAGGATGCTCTACACTAAAGGAGGCCGTAATATTGGCGAAGCGCGCCGCTTGCGCAGGATCCCCTGTCTCTTGCAGCCGGATCAGAAAGGCAGTGGCAAAGACATCGCCCGCGCCGGTCGGGTCAACTTCTTGGGCTGGACGAGGCGGAATCTTGCTTTGCACGATGCTGCCATCGGCTTGGCGCTGGTAGATGGTGCTGCCATCGCGATATTCGGTCAGGACGATCAGCCCTACATGGGCGAACCAGGGGTCGAGGCGGCTCAAATCCTGGTCAATGTCCTCAAGCGAAAGCACCAGCACAGAGAGATGGGGCAAAATGGTTTCGGCATTTTCCCAGGGCTTGGCATGGACGTGCCCCGTCTCATCCCACTGGCGCATCCATCCTTGCGGGACAGCCGCAACCAGAGTCTCTGACCCGAAAATGGATGCCACGTCTGCGCTAATCTCATTGACCAGCGGCCCCAGCAAGACGGCCTGCGGGTGGCGATGGGCGAGGGGGATGTCGTCTGCGGTAATGGGTAGCGCCTGTGCATAGCAATATTGGACACGACCCTGATCGGTGTAAAGATTAGCGAAGGTCGTTGTCACGGGCGAGGGCAGAACGTGCAGGTCCAAATCGGTTGGCAAGTCCGACAGGTCGGTGGTGGCAGCGGCGCGGGTGATGATGGTTGGGTGACGACCTAAGCGCATGGCTGTGACTGCGGCAAAACTAACTGTGCCTCCAAGACGATAGGCGCTGTCGCGATCTGCGCTTTCAAGATCACAGGTCACGTGTCCGATCAACAAGATGTCTGGTTTGCTCTGGTCTGTATGCGCCGGCTGCACCGGCTGCGATTGTAGCATGTCTGTTATCCTTGGTCAAAGCTAGGTGAAAAATCGCCGCTGGATGAAGAAAATCGCCCCGCCCTTGAGTTGGGCGGGGCGAATCAAGCGAGTTTCTTCAATGGGGCCGGCGCTCTGTCTGCGAAAATACGTCTGCGACAATATGTTGGGAAGATGTATTTAGTCTCGTGCGACAATATGTACCTTGCGACGCTCACCCTCTCCCGAACTTTGGGTATAGACCGAGGGGTGATCGCGCAAGGCGAGATGGACAATACGGCGCTCATTGGCGGGCATCGGTTCCAACGAGACAGCGCGCCCCGATTCGGTTACTTGCTCGGCCATACGCTTGGCAAGCTGAGTCAGTTGGTTGACGCGACGCTCTTTGTATTGTTCGACATCGACGACAATGTTCTTCCATCGTTTGATGCGCTGGTTGATCATCAGGCGCACTAGATATTGGATGCTTGCCAGGGTTTCACCGCGGCGACCGATCAACGGGCTAAGCTCATGACCGTGGATATCCAAGAGCAGGTAATGTTCGCCGTTGTCGTCGGATTCGTGCCATTCGGCGTTGACCTGGGCCTCAAAGCCCATGTGGCGCACCAATTCCGTGAGGAGTTCGACCGCCATGACAGACAATTCCTCATCGCTGACGGCTTCAACCTGGTCCGTAGCCGTTCCCCCGTCATATTCTTCGCGTTCGTCGTCCATGAGATTGCTGACGCGGGGACGGCTCGCTTCTGTAGCGGCTGGGGATGCGGGTGCAGGGGTAGGGCTGGCAACAGACGTGGGCATTGAATCGGGCTTTGCCGGAGCCTGTGGCTCTGGTTTTGGTGTTGGCTGTGGCGCTGGAGTCTGTGACTGCACCGGCGGTTGTGCGGGCTTTGGTGTCGGCGATGCCGCCGGCGCGCGCCGGCTGATGCGAACACGGGCCGGTTCGCTGCCAAGTCCAAAGATGCCACGGCTGCCACGGCTGAGAACTTCAACCTCAGCTTGATCGCTGCGAATTCCTAGTTGGGCAAGCCCTTCGGCAATCGCTTCGTCAACAGTGCGCCCACTGAATTCTTGTCCACCCTGGTCTTGTCCGCTCGCTGCCATATGTTGTTATCTCCGTTTCGCACGGCGACGACGCGCCTCTTTAGCTTTATCGGATGGGTTGCTGGTATCCCCTGTTTTGGTGTTGGCGGCACCATTGCTCTCCACAACTTGGGGTTCAGGCAGGGCGGCATTGACTGTGCTGCTTCCGCCATTGCCTGCCGTCGCGGTGGCAACCGTTAGGTTCGGTGCTGGGCTGCCAAGACCCAGGCGGTTATTGGTGATGGCCCACTGCTGTAACATCTGCAAGAGGTTACTCGTCACCCAATAGAGTGTAAGACCGGCAGGCACCTGTAAGGTGAAGAAGCCAAACATGAAGGTCATCATGTAGGTCAACTGCTTGGTCATGCCGGCTGTGGGGTTGTTGCTGTCGCCCGTTGCTTGTGGCATGGCGGGCGTCATCCACTTTTGCATGATGAACTGCGAGATCATCAGCAAAACGGGCAGGATGAGATAGGCAATCAATGTATACCAATCGCCATTGTTAAATGCCTCGGTCAGCCAACTCATGCCCTGGCTATAGGTTGGAAAGCCAAGATTGGGAATCCAGAAGAAGTTGGCGTTGGCTAGGTTGGGGCCAATCGCAACCAGGGCGGCATAGAGACCAAAGAGAACCGGCATTTGGATCAACAGGGGGAGACAACCGCTGAGCGGGTTAACACCGGCCTCTTTGTAAAGCTTCATTTGCTCTTGCGAGAGCTTTTCGCGATCCTTGCCATATTTCTTCTGAAGCTCTTGAATCTTGGGCTGCAAGTCTTTTTGGGCCTGCATACCTCGCATTTGGCTCAGCGTCAGCGGAAATGTGATCGCCTTAATGATTAGCGTAAAGAGGATAATGGCCCATCCCCAATGGTAGGGGATGTTCGCCGCCTGCAATAGACCATCCAGCCAAATCAGCGCGCGCCCAAGCGGCCACACAACCAATGTCTGCCAAAAGCCATCGGGGGGAGTCGTTGTAATATCGACCCCTGAATGATTGACACCACAACCGCTCAGAATAAAGGCGGCCAATACGACGACTAGCAGCGCCAGGAGCTTTTTCTGTCTCACGTTGGTCTTGTCTCCTCAAAACGCCAGCCACGACATGCTTCTGTATGCTTCTGTGAGCAATTCTATCAGCAAAAGGTCGCCGGCTGGTCGGTCATTCGCAACTTAATTATAACAATTTTAGCGTGACGGCAATGTAACGCGTTCATAGTAACGCGTTCATAGTAATACGTTCATAGTAATACGTTCATAGTAATACGTTCATAGTAATACGTTCATAGTAATACGTTCATAGTAATACGTTCATAATATATGTCTGCGTGCTGAAAACCGCGCCCCTATGCTACCGCTAGGGCACAGGATCATATCCGCCTTCATGCCAGGGATGACAGCGCATGATGCGGCGCAGACCCATCCAGCCCCCTTTGGTCACACCATATTTTTCAATGGCTTCATAGGTATAGTGCGAACAGGTGGGGTAATAGCGGCAATTGCTGCCCAGGAGTGGCGACAGAAACCGCTGGTAGAAGCGGATGATTCCAAGAAATATCCGTTGCCCAAGTGTTATGTGCATAGAGCCGTATCCTCGTTCGGTGTACGGAACAACTGCGCCCGCCGAAGAAGGCGGGCGCAGGCGGTATCCATCTCCTGATAATCCGCACTTCGAATGGGATGTCGAGCAATGAAGACCAAATCCCAACCGGGCTTAATTGTATCCATTCGCAGCCGCATCGCTTCACGCAAGCGGCGCTTAATCCGGTTGCGGTGTACAGCGTTTCCGATTCGACTACTTACCGAGAAGCCACAACGGCTATAGGGTAAGTGGTTTGGTAATAGGCACAAAACTAAGAGTTCGTTGGTATAAGAACGTCCAAGTTTTCGAATCTCTTGAAAGCGTTCATTTTTGCGAACTCGGAAGCGTTGTTTCACGCAGCGTCAATATCTCTCAGGCTATCAGGATACTCAGTGGATCGATTTGCGGGTTGTCAGCTTGACTGTCAATTGGGCGCGGCCCCGGACGCGACGGCGCTTGAGGACGTTGCGCCCACCAGGGGTGCTCATCCGCTCGCGAAAGCCATGTGTCTTGAGACGTTTTCGTACTTTAGGCTGCCATGTCCTCTTTGGCATTGTTTCAATCCCTTCTTCATCTTCGCATGCACAAGCCGGAGACCAAGCCAGTAACCAAGTCCGCGCGCCCGTGTCGTCATCGCTCATCCAGAATGTTCAAAACAGTATTATAGGCGCGGCGCATGATCTATGTCAAATTTACTGGCGTCCTCTTGGTTTCTCATCATGATGGCATACCGCGCGGCCATTTTGTGCGTCAGATTAGGTAGGTCTGCGAAGTGCAAAGGGAGGGACAGCGCATGGCATGGATCCAGACTTTTCTTTGCAAAACTCTTTAATGATGATAACATATGCAATTGGTATGCAACATCGATGTAGTTTGGAGGCAGCATGACAGGAGAACCCGGACACGAACCCACTGAATGGGAGAGTGTCTCGCGCCCTACAACTCAGTCAACTTCGGGGGCCACGCCGGGGACACAGGCTGTCCACTACAATTCGGCGCGCCACGGCAGCCATGTAGAGGAAAGCCCTGAACTGCTGCGCTGGCGTGCTGACCTGCTCATGGATGAGATGATGATGGGTGGGGTAGACGTTTCGGCTGCCGATGGTCACCGGACATTCTCTGGTGTTGATGCGCCTGTTGTGCAGCGTCCTCATGCACCCGCCCCTCAGCCGCCTGCTACGCGACCGTCCACAAACGGTGGCACAGGGCATGGCGACGCCGGACGCACCCCACCTTATGAGCGACGCGGCCATGAGGATGCCGGTCATGCGAACGGCACGCATACCAATGGGCAGCACCATCCCAGTGGCACAAATGGCGGGGGCTATCCAAACAGAGCGCCGCACGAGGATTTCGCCAGCGGTCAGACTTGGCACGTTGATCCTTATGCGGTGGAGCCTCCTCATGCCAACCCTCCAGGGGGGGACAGTCGCTATGATGAGCGCTACAACAGCCGTTCCGCAGGGGCTAACCCTCCTGCTGCGCCCGAAACGGCTGACCGCCGCGCCTACGATGAGCCTTTGCGCCCAGCACCCACCCGACCGGCTGCACCGCTACCGCTGACGAGCGACAGCGATGCACGTGGCGCATCGAGCTATGCGTTTGATGACGAGTCCGGCGAGCATGGCATCTCTGCGCCGCGTCGTGCAGAACCACCGCTGCGCCGCGAGGATGGGCCCTATGTAGATCGCCCTGGTGGGGATGGTGGGGACGAACCGTCGTCCTTAAAGACATCGATCAATACACCGGCGCATACAACGATGCATACGGCGATGGATGACGCGCCGGTTTCTGGTGGCGGCGACTCAACAGCGCGCACCGACCGGCTTTATAACGTGGAACAGCAATATGAGCAGTTCCGGCGCGAGCAAAGCGCCAACATCCAACCCACAACGCCAACACCACCTCCGGTGGCATCCAGACCGCCTTTGACTTCGCCTGAGCCTGCGCGACCGCGCGCCTCGACACCGGCGACGCCGCCGCGGGTAACGCCCCAGCCTGTCGATGAGCACACGCAGTGGGCGACGGGGCCGGATAAGTGGGAATATCAGGATTTCGGCGCGAATCCTGAAGAAGAGGAGCCGCTCTTTCCAGACGGCTATCCCGCACCGGAACGCAGGCTTGCAGACGAGAACAGCTCCGTTCGTCACGACCCGGCGCAATTTGTCAGCGCCATGTCGGTGATGGGCAACAAGAAACGTTCGACGTTACTGCCGCGCATGTCTACACTGGACGTGGATACGCTGCACCGCGAGATTTCCGACCTACACGCTGAGATTGCCGCGCTGTTGCCGGTGGGCAATGAAACCGGCGAACGGGCGCGCCATCTGCTCGACAAAGCCTATTCCATCCTACAGAGCGATCCGATGCGCTCCGCCGAAGTGGAATACTATATGCAGCAGGTACGTACCATTGTGCAGCGGCTACACCAGGCGCGTCAATGGTCGGACCTCTATCGCCACCGGCTGCATGTCTATCTTTGGGGCTGGTTGGGGCTGAGTGTCGTAATTGTCATCGCGCGCTTCATCTTCCAAATGGATATGGAAGAATCATTGATGTGGATCACGGGGCTGGATCGGGGGAGCCTGCTTGTAAGCCACTGGGCTGCCTGGATCGGCGCAGCCTTTGCGGGTGCTCTGGGCGGCGCAATCGGCGCACTCTATACCATGCGGGCACATGCTCGCGGAGAGCATAGTTTCTTTGACCGCAAATATGGGTTGCGCGGGTTGATTCTGCCCCTGATGGGGCTGGTTGTGGGGGCATTGGGCTATTGGATCTTTGGTGCGATCTTTGCGCTGGTGGGTCTTGATCCATCGCAGAGCCTAACCGCGTCCATTATCCCGACGGTCGCCGCCTTTGCCTTTGGTTTCAGCCAGGAATCTATCTACGGCACACGTACTTAAGATTCACGTTATTTAAGATGATTGTGGCGTGATGCGTTTCGTCGAAGTGATTGTTAACGTCCCCATTCGTCGTTCCTTTAGCCGCCAGGCATTGGAAGGGCCACCGCCGGAACCGGAATTCTTCGGCGCGATGGCCGAGTTAGAGAGCGAGCAGGCTGCCTCCGCCGAGCCGGAAACGCAAAGTTTTCACTATCATCTTCCGCCCGAACTCGAAACGATTGTCCAACCAGGTCATTTGGTCTGGGTGCCTTTTGGCGCGCGCGAGGTGCAGGGGTTTGTGCTGGGCTTTGCCGACTCGTCGCCAGTCCCCACCAAAGCGGTGCTGCGACTGGCGCGCAAAGAGCCGGTGCTGATCGCTGTGCAACTGGAATTGGCGCAGTGGTTGGCCCAGGCCTATGTTGCGCCGCTGGCTGAGGCGATCAAGCTCTTTTTGCCGCCGGGGTTGTTGAGCAATAAGGATGGCGAGACAAGCGTGCGCACCAAGCGAGAACTCCAGGTGCGCTGGATCGGTGGCGATCTCTCTGTGGAGGATGCGCTGTCAAGGCTGGCGCGCGATACACAGCAGACGCGCGTCCTGGCCTGGCTGCTGGAGCAGGATGCGGACGTAGTCGAGATTTCAGCATTGGCGAGTGCGTTGGAATTGCCCCACAGCAAGCTAACACTGTTTCTCAAGGGTCTTGCTGAAAAGGAGTTGATCATACGTACCGATTCAGCGATCCAATTGAAAGTCACCGCAGAGGAGGCGCGGCAATCGCTGGCGAGGCTGCGCGGGGTGGAGAAGTATGCGCCGGTTGTCGAGACTTTGCGCGCGGCAGCAGCTCCCATGTGGAAAAGCGACCTCTATGGCGAAGTCGAAACTGACCTTCCTACCTTGCGTAAAATGCAGGATGAAGGGTTGGTGGCGCTGGATGAGCGGATACGCTTTCGCGATCCATTGGCCGGTCGCATCTATGCGCCGACGACCGCGCCTTCGCTGACAGGTGAACAGGCGGCAGTTTGGGCCAAAGTCCGCAGCCAGGGGACGGATCGCCTGACCAAAGGCGTGCTGCGCCCCGGAAAGTCCATCGGCTTCTTGATCCACGGCGTGACCGGCAGTGGTAAGACCGAGATCTATCTCCACGCCATTGCCGAGGCGCTGGCACATGGCCGCCAAGCGATTGTGCTTGTGCCGGAGATTGCACTGACGCCGCAGACGGTTGCCCGTTTTGCCGGACGCTTTCCGGGGCGGGTGACGGTTGTCCATTCGGGATTGAGCCGGGGCGAACGCTATGATGTCTGGCGCAAGGTGCGCGCAGGGGCTTACGATGTGGTGGTTGGCCCGCGCAGCGCGCTCTTTGCGCCGCTCCCGCGCCTGGGCTTGATTGTGGTGGACGAGGAGCATGAACCTTCCTATAAACAGGATGCTGAGGTGTGGGGCAGCTACAAGATCTACTATGATGCCCGCGCCACAGCGCGCAAGCTGGCTGATTTGGTGGGCGGGATGGTGATCTTTGGGAGCGCTACCCCCAGCCTGGAAAGCTATTATGTGGCGCAGCAGGGGGATTTAACGCTCTTGAACATGCCGCGGCGCGTCTTGGGGCATGGTGTGGCAGCAGAAGCCACGGACGGTACACCCATTGCGCCCGTTGCCTATAACGAGTTGCCGCCGGTGGAGATTGTCGATATGCGCTTGGAACTGCGCGCCGGCAACCGCAGCATCCTCAGCCGCAGCCTGCAATCGGAGCTTCGTACCACGCTGGACGCGGGACAACAGGCGATTCTCTTTTTGAACCGGCGCGGAAGCAGTACCTTTGTCATGTGCCGCGACTGTGGCAAAGTCGAAGAATGTCCTCGCTGCGATGTGCCTTTGACCTATCATGAGCGGGCAAACCAACTGATCTGCCATCACTGCAACCAGCGTTATCCCATTCCTGTCATCTGCGCCAACTGCCAGAGCAAGCGTATTCGCTTTTTTGGTTCGGGGACACAGCGCATTGAAGATCTGGTGCATGAATTTGCGCCAGAGGCGCGCGTCTTGCGTTGGGATGCGGATACGGCGCGCCACAGAGGCGGACACGAAACGATTCTCCAGCAGTTCGCCGCTCATGAAGCGGATGTGCTGGTGGGAACGCAGATGATCGCCAAGGGGCTGGATTTGCCGCTGGTGACGCTGGTGGGGGTCGTTGCGGCAGATGTGGGGCTCTATTTACCGGACTTCCGCGCCGGTGAACGCACCTTTCAGCTATTGACCCAAGTGGCAGGGCGCGCCGGACGCAGCCGGCATGGCGGGCGCGTGGTGATCCAGAGTTACACCCCGGATCATTATGTAATTCAAGCCGCCGCGCGCCATGATTTTACGGGTTTCTACCAGCGCGAAGTGAACTACCGGGAGGAATATCGATACCCGCCTTTGCGCCGCATGGCGCGGCTCGTCTATTGGGAAAAGAAAGCAGACAAGGCGCAAGCCGAGGCGGAGAAGATGGCCGCGACCATTCAGACGCGCCTGCGCGAGTTGGGGCTGGGGCCGGATGATGCCACCATGATTGGCCCGGCACCGGCCTTTTTTGCGCGCTTCCGCGGCTACTATCGCTGGCAGCTTTTGCTGCTGACCGATGATCCTGCCGTGGTGCTGCGTAGGATTACCATCCCCTTTGGCTGGCGTGTGGATGTCGATCCGGTTTCAGTGTTGTAATCGGGGTGCATTGCTGGTAGATGGCACGTAGCAGAAATAAACTCGCCCAGAGAATTTCCCCTACTTATATTGTTGCGATCCGGTTGTGGCTTGAAAATTGTCCTGTCAGGCCGTACAATGGCCCTATGTCAGAATCTGAATCTCAGTCGACAGAATTGTCTTATCCGCCGCGGAACCACTGGCTTTCGTTGAAAGAAGCCAGTGTGCTGCTTGGTATTCATTTTACGACGCTGCGCAAATGGGCGGACGAGGGCGAAATCCGCGTCTTTCGTACACCGGGGGGACACAGGCGCTTTAGTGTGGCCGACCTGCGCCGTTTTTTAGAGGAGCGCGCCGGTCAGGATGCACCCACCGATGCACAAGCCTTTGTTGATGCCGCAGTGGGGCAGGTGCGTGCAGAGATTGAGAAGGTCCGCCATGAACATGGGGCATGGGCACAGTCGTTGACTGAAGCGGAGCGCGACCTTACCCGTCAACGGGGTCGCCAGCTCTTTTCGTTGGCGATTGCCTTCGTGGTCAAGCCCGCGCAACGTCCTGCCCTGTTGGTAGAGGGGCGGCGCTTGGGTTTTGAATATGGGATCGAAGCGGCGCTTGGCGGCATGCCGTTGATGGAGGCGGGGCGGGCTGTGCAGTTCTTCCGCAGCCAATTGAGTAAGGCCGTACGTGCCGAACACGCGCATGGGCTGGATGCAGATGATTTACGCGTCCAGAACGCGATTGACCACTTTATTGACGAAGTGCTTTATGCCGTGTTGAGTGGGTATGAGCAGCAATTAGCGAATACTGTGCAGGGCAACTCCTCCCGCGCTAGCTCCTAGTAGATATACCGTGATAAGCTATCCTAATGGGGAGTATGCTTCCTGACGAGGGCGGTATATACAAATAGGCTGGCTATGGCTTGCGTTGGTGGCTGCTTGGGTCGTGAATTCGTTACTATTGGCCTGGTTGATACATCTCTGTCTGGAAGTGTGGGCGAATCGTAGGGTAATCGCATCTTTAGAAGCAGCCGCACGCCAACCAAAGCAGAGAGACAGCGCAAATCGTACAAATGCCGTTGGTTGGATACCAATCCTGGTCGCGGTAGGATATTTCATGTAGGCAGTATTAGGACTCTGGTCATAGACAGCATGTTGCAATGGTCAAAGGATGCTGCTATAATAGAGACCCTCCTACAAGGTATGCCTTCTGCTCTACCAGTCAGATGTTGTGGCGCATGGGAGTGGGTTTTTGTTTGTAGAACTGGATAAATGCCGAGTACTTCCGAGCCAGTTCACTCTCCACTTTCTGCCTAACGCAATTGTATGATGCTGCAGGAGGAACGGCAAAGATTGTAGACGTTTTTGCCCAGAGTTGTCGTGCTGTATAATTTGTTCATGCAGGTTCGTATTCTGGTATCCATGCGTAATCTGTAGGAATAAAAAGGGTTTTCTAACCAAATTTGTCAGAAGACACAAAGGGAGGTTTCTATGCTGAAGCGAAGGAACTGGGTGGTATCAATCATCGGACTGCTCTTAGTCGCTAGCTTGGCTGCGTGTACTGCGGCACCGGTTGCTGTTCCCGACCGGCCTATCACAGTAGACGTTGACACGGCTCTGGCAGCGCAGGGCAAGCTCGGCAACTTGATGATGGGTAGCGCCGAGTGGACAGAAGCCGAATTCAGCAGTCTGCTGAGCGTATTGCTGGAGCAGAATGGCGGTGAGAACAACCCAGTGGAAGGCGTCTCCGTTTGGTTTGAGCCAAACAATCAGGTCTTTATCCGCGTAAATCTCGTGCAGGGCGTTCTCCCTTCCGGTAATACGCTCGACCTGGCTGGTACCATTGCCGTGGAAAATAACCACGTCGTGGTTGACCTGCAACAGGCAGGTGTTGGCAACACAAGCATCACGGGTGCGATGTTGGCCCCCATTTCGGCGCAAATCAATGCAGCATTGGCCGATCCCAGCTTGGGTGTGGCCGCCAACGTGACAACCGACACCGGCAAGATCACAGTTGGTTTGGGGATGTAATTCCGTCTCCTCTTTGATGAGCTGAAGGGACCCGGCAGAAGCATGCCGGGTCCCTTTTTTTGGGGAGAAGTGACGTTTTTTGGCGGGATTGGCGGTCAACGCGCACTGGCGAAGGTCAATTATGTACAGGAGAGGCGCGAATTTGACCAGTTTTTTGATTGTATGATACACTCATTGATCGTGGGTGTCGCCTACCCATTGTGTATTCTATTGGCCGCGACCGATGTGCTTCTGCAGGCGTTTGCGGGCAGCTAATTGGCAGATGCCGGCGTTGCGGAAGTTGTTTTATTTTACGCGATTGTGGCACTTTTGGCGGTAATTGATCGCAAACAGGCGTGTGCCGGTATGCAGTGGGCACACGCTGGTGTAGACGAAGAATTTATTGAAGACATTTGGATTTACTTTGGTTTTACAATGTAGGCCGCATGCAGCTTTGGTAGCATGCAAAGCAGTTTTTGCCGTTATTGTGTTGCGAATGAAAAAGGAAGATCGGGAGGAGTCTTTTGCCGACAATTAACCAACTGGTCCGTAAGGGCCGTAAGAGTATTGCAAAGAAAGAAAAAGCGCCGGCATTGCGGTTCACGCTCAATACGTTGGCGGGCAGCAATCGGCGTATGAAAAAGGGCAACCCGCAGAAGCGAGGTGTCTGTACCCAAGTGCGTACCACAACGCCCAAGAAGCCGAATTCGGCCTTGCGCAAGGTGGCTCGTGTGCGTCTGAGCAACGGAATGGAAGTCACGGCTTATATTCCGGGAGAAGGCCACAACTTGCAGGAGCATAGTGTGGTGTTGGTGCGCGGGGGTCGTGTTAAGGACTTGCCCGGCGTGCGCTATCACATCGTACGTGGTGCGTTGGACAGCACTGGTGTGGACAAGCGCAAGCGCGGACGCAGCAAGTATGGCACCAAGCGGCCCAAGAGCTAAGCAGAGCGGAGAAAGTTACGAATGCGACGCAAGCGAGCAGAAACCCGGTCGACCACGCCGGACCCACGTTACAATAGCGTGGTCGTGGCAAAGTTTGTGAATAATTTAATGGAACGTGGCAAGAAGAGTCTCGCCACGCGTATTGTTTATGAGGCAATGGACACCCTAGCAGAGCGCACAAAGCGTCCGGCTATGGAGGTCTTTGAGGATGCACTGAAGAACGCAACCCCGCTGGTGGAAGTAAAGCCCCGGCGTGTGGGTGGCGCGACTTATCAAATTCCCGTGGAGATCAGTGCCAACCGCCGGATGGCTTTGGCAATGCGTTGGCTGATCGATAGCGCGCGCAAGCGCAGTGGCCGCGATATGGCCGCGCGTTTGGCTGGAGAATTGATGGACGCGGCACGTAACGAAGGCAATACGGTCAAGAAGCGTGAAGATACGCATCGCATGGCCGAAGCCAATCAAGCGTTCGCCCACTTCCGCTACTAAAGTCCTTCTTTCAAAACCCCTCGCTGTTTGGTAACAGTGTTTAGATGGGTTTTGATGGATGAACTCGGAGTAGGGGATATGACGGTCATTTGCAACAGGGTGTATGATTTAAGCTTGGTTTGCGAAGCCGTTGTTCGTGCAACCGAATAGACGTCAAGTCTGCGATCAGTACGGCGCCTTTGCCACAAGTAAACCATCACGCAGCGCGTTAATGATGAATCATCGGGAGAGCGAGGACGCGATCCACTTGAGATGGTTGATTGTTAACCCGCACCGGGGCACACTTGGTGGATTGTTCGGCGCCGTACTATTTTGCTCAAAAGTAGGAAGCAATTTATGAGTCTAGATCATGCTTATCCAATAGAACGTACACGCAATATTGGCATCATTGCCCATATTGACGCCGGCAAAACGACGACGACCGAACGTATTCTCTTTTACTCCGGTCGCATTCATCGTATGGGCGAAGTGCATGAAGGCACAGCAGTCACCGACTGGATGGTACAGGAGCGCGAGCGTGGCATCACGATCACCGCTTCCGCTATCACCACGGCGTGGAAAGATCGGGTCACTGGCGAGGAGTGCCAGATTAACCTGATTGACACACCAGGACATATCGACTTTACCGCTGAAGTGCAGCGCAGTCTGCGCGTCATGGATGGCGGCGTTGTCGTCTTTGATGCCGTCGCTGGTGTAGAGCCGCAATCGGAGACGGTGTGGCGTCAGGCCGACCGTTATCATGTGCCGCGCATCTGTTTTGTCAATAAAATGGATCGTGTTGGCGCAAGTTTTGAACGCACCTGCCAAATGATCGTGGATCGTTTAGGCGCGGTCCCGCTGCCCGTCCAACTGCCGATTGGGCGCGAGGAGAACTTCCGCGGCATGGTGGATCTCTTCCAGATGAAAGCCTATATTTTCTCCGATGAGTTGGGAGCCAATCCCACGATTGAAGAAATTCCGGCTGATATGCTTGAAGCTTCCGAGGCAGCGCGCGCACAGTTGGTTGAGCGTATTGCTGAAACTGATGAGGAATTAACCCTCAAGTATTTGGAGGGGGAGGAACTCACGACCGAGGAGTTGTATGCCGCCTTGCGTCAGGCAGTCCGCCGCAACGAACTCGTCCCCGTGTTGTGCGGCACTTCACTGCGCAACAAGGGCACGCCACTGCTGCTCGATGCGATTGTACGCTATCTGCCGAGCCCGCTGGATATCGGCTCGATTCATGGGGTTTCACCCGATACGGGCGAACCTGTCGAGCGCAAGCCCGATGTGGATGAGCCTTTCTCGGCTTTGGTCTTTAAGATTGTGACCGATCCCTTTGTGGGTCGTTTGGCCTATGCCCGTGTTTACTCCGGCAAACTGTTGGCGGGGAGCATGGCGTTTAATGTCAACCGTGATCGCAAAGAGCGCGTAAGCCGCCTGCTGCAAATGCACGCCGACAAGCGCGAAGAGATCAAGGAATGTGAAGCGGGGGACATCTGCGCCATTGTCGGTCTCAAGCAGACCTTCACGGGGGAGACGCTCTGTGACCCGAACGATCCTGTGCTGTTGGAAACCATCGAGTTCCCGGAGCCGGTGATCAAGGTGGCCGTGGAGCCGAAGTCTAAGGGCGAGCAAGATAAGCTCACCGAGGCGCTGATCAAGCTGGCAGAAGAAGATCCGACCTTCCGTGTCAACTATGATGACCAGACCGGGCAGACGATCATTGCCGGTATGGGCGAGCTGCATCTTGATATTATCGTTGACCGTCTCAAGCGTGAGTTCCGCGTTCAATGTAACGTGGGCAGGCCCCAGGTTGCCTATCGTGAAACCATCAGCCGTCCTGTACGCATCGAAGGACGATTTGTGCGCCAGAGCGGTGGCCGTGGTCAATATGGTCACGTCTGGTTGACAATGGAGCCCAATGAGCCGGGTGGCGGCTTTGTCTTTGAAGATAAGACTGTGGGTGGTTCGGTGCCGCGTGAATATATTCCTGCAGTGCAAAAGGGCGTTGCTGAGGCGATGGAGAGCGGTGTGCTTGCCGGCTATCCGGTGGTCGATGTTAAGGTCGCACTGGTGGATGGCAGCTACCACGAAGTGGACTCCAGCGAAATGGCCTTCAAGATTGCAGGCAGCATGGCTTTCAAAGATGGCGCGCAAAAGGCTTCGCCGATCTTGTTGGAGCCAATTATGAAGGTGGAGACGGTTGTGCCCGAAGATTATGTGGGTGATATCGTGGGCGACTTCTCCAGCCGTCGTGGTGAAATTGGAGGCATGGAGCCACGCCAGGGTGGTGTGCAGGCAATTATTGCACGCGTGCCGTTGAGCGAGATGTTTGGCTATGCAACCGATGTGCGTTCGATGACCAGTGGCCGTGGTACGTTTACCATGGAATTTGATAAGTATGCGCCTGTCTCCCAGTCCATCGCTGAGAAGGTGATCAAGAGCGGCGCGGCGTAAGGTTGGTGGTGGCAGTCGAGCCACTATCAACACGATATACACTATATAGAAGAGACACGATAGAGAGCGTACGGACACAATCGATTGTGTCCGTACGCGACAGAAGGTTTGTACACGCGTGGCTGAGTCGGTCGAGTCAGTACGTGGTGGCGTAGTCAGAAGTCATGTGAATGTTGGCACAGTGGAAATTTGTCAACCTTAACAACATTCATGTATACTGTTTAGGTTTGCGGCATTCAATGACTATTCTTTAGAGTCGTTTGAGTCACCCCGCAAGCCAGAACTGTAAGACTTCTGCACCGCCGTGACGGCTCCGGCGGTGCAGTTGCGCCATTAGGGATGGTGCATTCTCGGCGGTTTTCC
The DNA here is from genome assembly GCA_020846635.1 of Caldilineaceae bacterium. Lineage (GTDB taxonomy): Bacteria > Chloroflexota > Anaerolineae > Caldilineales > Caldilineaceae > QEUY01. The sequence goes on along the minus strand of JADLDO010000018.1, from coordinate 166 downwards.
GTACGAGCATAAACAGGTTTACCCTGCGACGAAGGAGAGTAAGCGAATGTCCAAAGCAGTATTTGAACGGAAGAAGACCCACGTCAACGTGGGGACGATTGGGCACATTGACCACGGCAAGACCTCATTGACGGCAGCGATTACGAAGGTGCTGTCCTTGAAGGGC
>JADLDO010000017.1 GCA_020846635.1 Caldilineaceae bacterium | reverse complement strand
TCGGCACCAGTGCAGCCGCCGCAACCCCGGCCAGCGCTTGCGCGTTGTTCATCATGTTCGCATCGCGGCTGAAGGCCATCATCCCCATCGCCAGGCCATGCAGCACCACCGTCACTTGGAAGACGAGCCGTTCGCCAAATATCTTGCCGATCTTGGCGCCCAACATGACAAACGCCGCCACAAAGAGCGAATAGACGACCAGCGCGGTGCCGACATCCGTTGCGGACGTTTCCAATTCATAGACAATCGGGCCGATCGAAACCGGCAGCGCATTGACATTAAAGGCCATTTGAATCTGCGCTAAGAGGATAATGACCATGGGCAACCAGGAGGCAGTTCCAGTTGCGCCCGCATCGGTAGATAGTTCAGCTTTTTGCGCCATATAGGTTCTCCAAGTTCGCGTCACGTCGGGCCACACATCATACAGGCCAAGCAGGTTTGGTGACGCGCCGGCACGCGGCAGTTCTAGCCGTTACCAGACCCGCTAAGCAGTCGTGTGCAGCACTCCTAAAGTTGGATGCAGCGTGGTTTGACGGGAAATATCGTGTGCAACATCCATTCTAGACTTCAACGGGCTTTGACGCAAACAAACTGAGTCCCAACTGTTCCGACAAGAACCGAGACACAAGTTGTCCCTTAACACTGTTGCCCGCTCTGTCCAGCGGTGGCGCGAAGGCGCCCAACCCACCTTTTCCCGGCGAGACCGTGATAATCCCACCGCCAATCCCACTCTTGCCGGGTAGCCCTGTCGCATAGAGCCAGTCACCGGACGTCTCATACAGACCGGCGGTTGCCATGACCTCAAGGGTGTGTTCGCAATGGATCATGTCAACGACCCGCTCTTTGGTCAGAGGATTCACACCCCCGTTTGCCAGGGTGGCCCCCATGGTCGCCATATCCTTTACGGTCACATTGAGCGAGCACTGTCTGGTATAGAGATCGATTGCTTCAGGCGGATCACTGTAGATGCGCCCAAAGCCTTGAAGGATGCGCGCAATTCCCTTGTTGCGATGGTTTGTGGCCGTGGCCGACGCATAGACCCCTTCGTTAATGGCAAGCTCGCGACCCGCAAAGCGCGACAGCCCATCCAGAATGAAGCGCCATTTGGCCTCCAGTGTCTCACCGGGCGTCAGGCTGGACGTGGCGATTGCGCCTGAATTGACCATCGGGTTCGTTAATCGATCCGGGTTTCGCTCAATTGCTTCCACCGAATTGAAGGGCAGTCCAGTCGCATTGACCCCAACCTTCACGCGCACCTCTTCCGCACCAAGTGCTTGGCAGACCAACGCAAAGACAAACGGCTTGGATACGCTCATGATCGTGAACGCATAGTCCGTGTCTCCTGCGACATACATCACACCGCTCGCACCGGTCACGCAGATCCCAAAAAGATCACTCGGCACGCTAGCCAGCGCCGGATAGACTTCCGAGTTCGCGCCCTCTTGATTGGTCTTGAACCGTTCATATGCCTCATCTACGAAACACTGCACCTGCTGTGCAGGCGGCAGCTTGCCGGTCGACACCAAAGCCGACGCGGGGTTCTCGTCAGACTCGTTCCAACCTACCATTGCGGGCTCCTTGGCAGTTGACAGGCTTAATCGTCAGGTCTTTCCATAGCGACCGGCGCGTTGGGTCACAAAGCTTGTTTACTTCGAACACATCTAAAGGGTAGGGTTTTTCCCGATCAGTTTCCAGGTACAATATGTACCAAAAATGTACTAACGTTTGCCCGGCTGTACCTTTCACGTTATGATAGACCACGTTATGATAGACATGGATACAGAACAAGGTGCCTTCTACCCCGATGAGCACGAGCAGAAGCGCCGGCGAGATGGCGGACCTAGCCTCCCGCCACGCTTTCGCTCTAGAAATCGGTCGCTTATTCATGCTTTGAGACGATGATGCATTCAGCCCTCCTGCGCACCAAACTCTATCGGCCGGCGCCGCCTCCTACGGCCATCCCACGGCCTGTTCTTCTCCAGCGTCTGCAAGATGGTTTGCACGGTCAAGTCACCCTTGTCTCAGCGCCGGCCGGTTTTGGCAAGTCCACCATCGTAAGTCAATGGATGGATCAGCTTGAAGCCCAAGCGGCATCGTCGCATACGCCCAGCCTGGCAACATGCTGGTTAGCCATCGAGGAACTCGATAATCAGCTCCCGCGTTTTACTCATGGCTTAGTCGCCGCTATCGAGGAAAAATTCCCGGCTAGTTGCGCGATAGTCACGGCCATCGTGAACAGCCCGCAGCCTCCTACTATTGAAGCCCTAGCCGATACCCTGCTCGATGCACTTTCCCGGATTCCATCCCGCCTGATCGTAGTATTGGACGACCTACACTCGATTGACGATGCCTCCGTGTATGCCTTTCTGGCTCACTTGATCCAGCACTCGTCCAACCGACTTCATCTGGTGCTCATCACGCGGATCGATCCGCCTTTGCCGCTCAACCGCTGGCGCGCCCAGGGCCGGATGAATGAACTGCGTCTGCAAAACCTGAGCTTTACCCTGGTCGAAACCGCCACGTTTCTGCATGGAAACCTGGAGCGCCGACCAAGTGCCGCCATGGTCAAGACCCTGCACGAACGCACAGAAGGCTGGTCGGTGGGGCTGCGCTTGGTCGTGCTTGCGCTGCGCACTCAGCCGGACTATGCAGAATTCACTGCCAACATTGAGGCGGCCGGCAGCCGCTATATCGTTGACTATCTTGTGGACGATGTCCTGGAGCATCAACCACCAGCCTTACAGGAATTCCTCATCTGCACGGCCATCCTCGACCGCTTCTGCGCCGATCTCTGCGCCACACTCTTGGGGGTTGACGAATCAGTTGCGCAACAACACATCAACTATGTCGTGCGCAACAACATCTTTCTTGTGGAGTTAGGCTCTCCCCCTTTCTGGTATCGCTATCACCACCAATTCCAGAGCATGCTCTTGAGCCGGTTGCATGAACGGCATGATCGCATCCGGATCACAGAGCTTCATCATCGAGCCGCAGGCTGGTTGGCCGCACACAATCAGAGCGACGAAGCCCTTCACCACCTAATCGCGATCCCAGACTATGATGCCGCTGTCGCCTTGATCGAGGCTCAGCGTGTGGCAGCGCTCAATGAGCAGCGTTTTCATGATCTGGAGGGCTGGTTGGCACTCGTTCCCGTGCAGTTGGTCAATCGCCGTCCGGCTTTGCTGATTAGCCATGCTTGGGCCTGCTTTGATCAGTTGGATAGTGCCGCATGTCTCGCCACGGCCCAACGGGCAGAACGGCTCCTGAGCGAGCATGCCGCCGCGCTTCCTCCAGAGACGCATCAGATTCTTCGGGCCGAGCTAGTCGCGATGCGCACTGCTCTCGATAGCTCACTGCGCCCTGACGAGGCGCTTGCCCTCATCCGCGCAAGCTGGACACTCCTTCGACCACACCTCACACTGACCCACTGCAATGTCTCACTATGGTTCGCGTACACAAGTCAGCGGCTTGGGGACGCCAAACTGGCGCTCGAGATAGTGCTCACGACTCTGGAAGAGGCCGGGATGTGGCCCATGGTGACGCGCTGCCGCCTGTTGCATACCGCCGGTTTCCTCTATTGGTGCGAGGGGAATCTGGCCCAGGCCGAGCGAACGTTTCAGGAGAATCTGCGGCAGTCCAAACAGTATCATCTGCCCCTCATTGCCACTATCAGCCATCATGGCCTGGGCGCCATTGCCGACGCGCGCAATCAACTGGACGCGGCGGAAGCCCACCACCTGGAGGCGCTCAAGAACCCAAGTCTAAACAACGGCCGCGAAGCGGTGATGGAGCTGTATTCCCTGCTTGGCATCTATGCGCGCGATGGCCGGTTCGAGACAGGTCGCGCTGAACTTGAACGGCTCAAAACTCATGCCGCGCTGATGGGCAGGCCCTACTTGCTCAACCAAACTGCGGGCCTCGAAGCGTATTTCGCCATGCTATGTGGTGATATGGCGGCGGCGTTGCGCTGGGCGCTTACGGGGTCGCGCGGCGAAATGTACAATGGCGCAGATCGCATCCCCTTGATCCGTGCCCAAATCTGGTTGGCCGAAGGATCGTCCGCAAGTTTGCAGGCCGCTCTAGAGATCCTGTTGGAACTGGGCCATCGCCATGAACGCGAGCACTCATGGCATCGCTTGGTCGAAGTACACATCCTTCAGGCCTTGGCCTGGGCAAAGCTGGGCAAAAATGAATCGGCATTGGCAGCACTCGCCAAAGCAGTGCAGCGCGCCGTGCCCAACGGCATGGTTGGCCCCTTCATCGCGCAAGGTCAGATGATGCAGTCTCTGCTTCAGCAACTGGGACAGCAGCCCGCGCATACGGACCATGTTCGGCTGCTGTTGGCTGCCTATCCGGACGCTTCCCTCGCGACGCCGCCGATAGCGCCCACTCTTGAATCACCTGATCCGCTGACCGATCGCGAACTCGACATCCTGAATTTGCTCGGCGATCGTCTCTCCAACAAGGAGATAGCAAAGAAGCTGACCCTTTCCACGCATACAGTGCGTAATCACGTTGCGAACATTTTTGACAAGCTACAGGTGGTAAACCGCATCCAAGCGGTCCAACGCGCTCGCGAACTCGGCCTGCTTCCGCCCGTCCCCCGGCGCATAACTCCGGTCTAGATCGGGGGCCTGGAGAACATGCTCGATTGTGATGTTGTGATCGTGGGCGCCGGACACAACGCCCTCGTCTGTGGCGCTTACCTTGCAGATGCAGGCTACAAAGTCATTCTGGTTGAACGTCGCCACACCATCGGCGGTGCGGTCGTCACCGAAGAGATCATCCCCGGCTACAGATTTGACCTCGGCGGCTCGGCCCACATTCTGATTCATCACACCCCCATTGTACAGGACCTCCAACTCCAGCGCTTTGGCCTGGACTACATTGACCTAGACCCGCTCTTCTTTGCGCC
>JADLDO010000016.1 GCA_020846635.1 Caldilineaceae bacterium | reverse complement strand
CATAGTATGTCCACCCTTGCATTACATGCCGTGGCAGACTCCATTGTCGCCCCCGCAGTACATCTCCGCTCTGAGTATGTCTGGACGCTTACCGGCGTCATATTCGATGCATCACAATTTGATGCGCTATATTCAGTCACGTCTAGTTCAATTGCGTCTAGTTCAATCATGTGATTCAACCCGCAATCATCGATCTAGCATAGTGCAGCACACCCGATCCTCACAACGGTCAAATGACCCGTCTTATGATAGAATCAGGATGTTGCCTAAACCCCTCTAGTATACACGAACTTGTCGAGATTCTCATCATCCTGATAAGGTCGGCACTTGACCAAACAGGCTGCATTTTCATTTTCAACCCAGTTTTTACAAGGTCTTAACAAAACCCTAACATAAAGCAAAACCTAACACATCTAACACCTTGACACAGAGGAGAAACCCGCATGTCCTTTAAGCTTGGCTATGCTAGCCTACGCTGGAAAGCGCCCGACCTTGAACCCGCCCTTGAAGAACTCAAGAAGTCCGGTTGGGATGGTTGGGAAGGCCGGCTGCCCATTGACTGGCTCGGCACGCCCGCCCGTGTCCGCCGCATCTGCGCCAACACAGATATGCCACTAGTGGTCTATACCGCCAGCGGCTCGCCCGACAATCGTGACCCCGAGGTCGTGGAGCGCAACAAGCGCCGCATGGATTTCGCCGCCGAGGTCGGCTGTGACTGCTTTATGTTTATGAATGGCCCCAAGCCGGAGGGCCGCGCCGTCACCAACGATGACCTCAAGGCCGCCGCTGAAGGGGCCGAAGCGTGGGCAGAATATGCCGCACCCGCTGGGCTAGAACTGAGCTATCACATCCACACCAACCTTCTGGTAGACTCCGTGGAAGATTGGAAGACGTACATGAGCTACCTGGACAAGGCCAAGCTCTGCATCGACGTCTCTCATGCCAAATTGTGGGGCTATGATGAGGTGCAGTCCCTACGCGACTTCCAAAGCCAACTCAACTACGTCCATCTACAGGACTATGCCTCTACCTCGCGCCGCGACGACGGCTACTATCTACCTGTGTGGGTCGATGTCGGTCAAGGGAAAAACTGTGACTTCCCCGCCATCAAGGATGCGCTGGAGGAGATCAACTTTACGCGCTGGGTAACAGCCTGCCCTGGTGAATCCATCCCCGGAGCCGATGACCCCATCAGCGAAGCCAAACGCTCCAAGCGCATGGTCGAATACCTACGCGGCATCGGCTACTAAGTATTCACACCCTTCCCGGAAGCTGGTGAGCCCTCTGGGCCGCTTCCGGGAAGGTCTCTCCTATAATCTTGCCGTTATACCCCTACAATCAATATCCCTTCCGCTTATCAATCACATTTACTGGCTTCTCGCCGTTGATGTAGCGGTTCATATTCTGTAAAAAGAACTCAAAAATCTTACGCGGACGATGCTGCGACGCCCCCGCACGATGCGGAGTCAGGATGATGTTCGGCGCATCCCACAGCGGGCTATCCGGGGAAAGCGGCTCCTTCTCCGTCACATCAAGCCCAGCCCCGGCGATCTGCCCGGCCTTGAGCGCATCCACCAGCGCCGGTTCGTCGATGATGCCGCCGCGTGTTACATTGATCAGATAGGCGCTTGGCTTCATCATCGCCAATTCCGGCCCGCTGATCAGATGATAGGTTTCCTTCGTCAGCGGGCACGCCGTCATCACCACATCCGAGCGGCGCAGCAGGTCATGCAGCGTTTCGGTGCTGGTGGGGCGCAGTTCATGTACAAAAGGAGGCTTCTCCGTCCGCACCGGATCAATCGCAATCACATTCATGTCATAGCCCTGGGCACGCTTCGCCATTTCCACACCAAAGCCGCCCATGCCAATAATCCCCAGCGTCGTCCCTGCAATCTCGACCACAGAGCCGGCGCTCCATGCCCGCTTCTCCATATTCTTCACCGCGGTCGGAATCTGCCGGGTAAGCGCCAACAACAAGGCCCACGCATGTTCCCCGCCCTGGCTGGCATACAGGCCCGCCACGTTAGAGATCGCCACCTCATCGCGCTCCACAATCTCTGGGAACAAGAACTTATCCATGCCGGTACTAAAGGATTGCACCCAGCGCAGGTTGGGCGCAGCCGCGCAGACTGCCGGACGGAAATGCCCCAAGATCACCTCTGCTTCGGGTGCAGCCACCAGCGCATCAGCCTCCTCGGTCACACAAGTCACGGTATGACCATGCTGCGCGCCTAACTCCCGAAACGCCTCAAACTGCTCCGGTTCAAAGGGATAATGAACCAAAATGTGCATATCAATTTCTCCGCAAATAGGGTGAAGAAGAATAAAGAATTGAAATTTAAGATGATCGTGGAAGTGTCAGCAGTTTCGCCGGCAACCTCAACGTATCTTACGGAACGCCATCTGCTCCCTATGCTATCCTCAACCCATACACGTTTGCTAGAGTCATTGAGTAGGGTCATTTGCTAGGGTCATGATATGACCGGCAGATTAAGACGCAAAGGAAGGAACATCACCGTGAGTAAAGTTGCACCCCTAACGCAACAAGAAGTGACAAGCGCCGTTTCCAGCCTGCACAACTGGTCTGTGAAAAACGGCAAACTGCATGCCGAGTTTCGCTTCAAGGACTTTGCCGAGGCCTTCGCCTTTATGACCAAAGTTGCCAGTGCCGCCGAAGTCGCCCAACACCATCCCGAATGGAGCAATGTCTATAATCGTGTCACCATCGACCTCGTAACCCATGATGCGGGCGACGCCATTAGCCAGCGCGACATCGACCTGGCGCGCAAAATAGATACCTTTGCCAGTTGAACGATGTGAGCATGGGTTGGGCATTTCCGGCACAGTATTTCCGGCACTATGGGAGTCTGGGCTTCGACAGTTGTGTGCGCCACCTATATAATGCGGGCTAGCCGATTCCTTGTCAAACTCGCAGCAGAAGTTGGGCGTATCTCACGCCGGCACATTCAAAGTGATAACCAGAAGGTATGTCATGCAGCCACTCCTAGCCAAGCTTCAGCTAACCAACCTGAATCCAGGTGCCTGTACCGGCGCGGATGGCTGGATCAGCGATCCCCAGGGTACGCCATTGGTTTCCTACAACCCCACCACAGGGGATGCCATTGCTGCCGTCATGCAGGCCACGCCCGCGGCCTATGAGCAGGTAGTCTGTGCCGCGCAGCGGGCGTTTAGCACCTGGCGCACCCTGCCCGCACCGAAACGGGGGCTGGTCGTGCGCGATCTGGGCAGCGCGCTGCGTGACAATCTGGAGCCGTTGGGTGAACTTGTCACACTGGAAATGGGCAAAATCCGCGCCGAAGGCATTGGCGAAGTGCAAGAGATGATTGACATCTGCGATTTTGCCCTCGGCCTCTCGCGCCAACTCTACGGGCTGACCATGCACTCCGAGCGACCCGGACATCGCATGTATGAACAGTGGCACCCTTTAGGGCCAATCGGCATCATCAGCGCCTTCAACTTCCCGGTTGCCGTCTGGTCATGGAATGCAGCCATCGCCGCGGTCTGTGGCGACACCATGCTCTGGAAGCCTTCATCCATCACGCCATTGGTGAGCGTGGCTGTCCAACATATCTGCAATCGCGTCATGGCCGACCACGGGCTACAGGGCATCTTCAACTTGCTAATTGGCCCTGACGATCCGATTGGGGAAAGCATCATCCACGACGCACGCCTCCCGCTGATCAGCTTCACCGGCTCCATACGCGTCGGTCGCCATGTAGCGCAGGTGGTTGCATCGCGACTCGGACGGTCGATCCTCGAACTTGGCGGCAACAACGCCATCATCGTCACCCCAGACGCCAACCTCGATTTGGCTGTGCGTGCCATTGTCTTTGGCGCAGTCGGCACTGCCGGTCAACGCTGCACCTCCACCCGCCGCATCATTGCACACCAAGATATTATAGAGGAGCTAACCGAGCGTCTCCTGCGCGCCTACCAGACCGTTCCCATCGGCGATCCGCTCCAGCCCGATACACTGATGGGGCCGCTCATCAATGCCAAAGCGGTGGATGCGATGCAAGCCGCGCTAGACACAGCCCAGGCACAGGGTGGCACACTGCTCACCAGTGGCAGGCTGCGTCCTGACCTCGGCCCAACCTTTGTCGAGCCTGCGATCGTGCATATGCCTACCCAGACACCACTCGTCTGCGAGGAGACTTTTGCGCCCATTCTGTACATTATGCCCTACGGCGATTGGGACGAAGCCATCAGGCTGCATAACGACGTACCCCAGGGGCTATCCAGTGCCATCTTCACCACCAATCTGCTCACCGCCGAACAGTTTCTTTCTGCTGCCGGGTCAGACTGTGGCATTGCCAACGTCAACATTGGCACCAGCGGCGCGGAAATCGGCGGCGCGTTTGGCGGCGAAAAGGAGACAGGTGGAGGCCGCGAATCGGGTTCGGATGCCTGGAAAGCGTACATGCGCCGCCAAACCAACACCATCAACTGGACAAGCGACCTCCCCCTTGCTCAAGGCATCCACTTTGGCTAACCACGATGCCTGCAAGCGGGTGACTTATAGCGAGGTGGTGTATACTGGCTAGTGCTTGACACAGGGCAAGATATCAACCGCCTGGCTATCAACCGTAGCACAGCGACAAATTTCATCTCAACCATTCAAGAGAAGCGAATAGGAGATATCTCATGGCAGTTCGAACATCAGAAGCAACCTGGAAGGGCACGCTGCGCGAAGGCAGCGGCACGATGAAATTGGCAAGCGGCGCGTATGAAGGCGATTTCACCTACGCCTCTCGCTTTGAAGAAGGCAAAGGCACGAATCCAGAGGAATTGATTGGCGCGGCCCATGCCGGCTGTTTCTCCATGTTCCTTTCCGCGCTCCTGACCAAGGCCGAGTTCCCGCCCACCAGCGTCCACACCACTGCCACCGTTCACCTGGGCGCAGGGCCAACTATTACCAAGATTGAATTGGTCACAGAAGCAGAAGTCCCCGGCATTGACAGCAACCAATTTGCCGAGCTAGCCAACCAGGCGAAGGCGGGCTGCCCCGTCTCTAAGGCATTGGCTGCCGTCGAAGAAATTACGCTGGACGCCAAACTGGTCAAGTAAGTACCAGCCGCTAGTTCATGTAGATTCGAGAGACGGCCTTATGCCGTCTCTCTTTTTGCCTTTTCTGGAGACTTCCGCATGGAACCCAAACTCAACACCTATCTACACGATGCCCAACCGCGCCAGTTGGCCGAACTGCAAGAGTGGCTGCGTATCCCCAGCATCAGCACACTGTCAGCCCACAAGGGCGATGTACACCGCGCCGCAGAATGGCTCGTCACCAACATGCGCCAGGCCGGACTTGAGAACATCACCCTGATTGATACGGACACCCAGCCGATGGTCTATGCGGATTGGCTCCACGCAGGCAGCGATCGCCCCACTGTGTTGATCTATGGGCATTTTGATGTGCAGCCGGTAGACCCGCTCAACCTTTGGCACACGCCACCCTTTGAACCCACTGTCCGCGGCGACGATCTCTTTGCCCGCGGCGCTTCCGATGACAAGGGGCAGACCTTCATCCACGTTAAGGCAGTCGAGGCGCTGCTGCAAACCACCGGCAAGCTGCCGGTCAATGTAAAATTCATCATCGAGGGCGAAGAAGAATCGGGCAGCGGAGCCATCAACCGCTACGTGCCCGCCCATGCCGACCAACTGGCAGCCGACGCTGTCCTCATCTCCGACACACACATTCTGTCACCCGACCAGCCTGCCATTCTCTATGGCCTGCGCGGCATGTGGCGTGCGCAGATCACCGTCACCGGAGCCAGTCACGATCTCCACAGTGGCAGCTATGGGGGAGCGATCCACAACGCCAATCAAGCATTGGCCGAAATCCTGGCCGCGCTGCATGACAGCACTGGACGGGTTACGGTTCCTGGCTTTTATGATGATGTGCGTGTCTTGTCAGCAGATGAACGGGCGAGCCTGGCGCGAGTACCCTATGGCGACAAGGAAATTCTCGCCGACAGTGGCGCGCCTGCGGTCTATGGCGAACCGGAGTACACGGTCGTAGAGCGCACCGGCGCGCGCCCCACCCTGGAGATCAATGGTATGTGGGGTGGTTTCATCGAGGAAGGCTTCAAAACCGTCATTCCCAGCCAGGCCTTTGCCAAGATTAGCTGCCGCCTCGTTCCCAACCAGGACCCGGCCCGCATCGGCAAACTGGTCACAGATTACCTCAAGCAGCTTGCGCCGCCCACCGTCCGCGTTGATGTGCAAAAGTCTCACGACGGAGCCTTTGCGTTCCTCACGCCCTATGACACGCCCGCCATCCAGGCTGCCGGTCGCGCCTATACGCAAGTTTTCGGGACCGAGCCAATCTTCACGCTCGAAGGGGGTGGTATTCCCGTCGTCAACGTCTTTCAAAAAGAACTGGGCGCGCCCATCGTGCTCATGGGCTTTGGCCTGCCTGACGACAACCTGCATGCGCCCAACGAAAAATTCCACATCCCCAACTTCTACAACGGCATCCGCACCAGCATCGCCTTCCTGCAAGAAATGGCAAAACTATAGCCCACACCCCCTCCCGGAAGCGGCCCAGAGGGCTCCTCGCTTCCGGGAGGGTTCTCTCCTTGTCACACTCCCGCCAAATATCCCTCTGCATTGCGTACAAACGCCGACAGCCACGCCACCATCGCCTCAATATCGCCCAGATGGGCCGTCTCAAAGGGCGTATGCGTGTAGCGCGTGGGAAAAGCAAGAAGCGCCGCCGGAATATCCGCCTGCATAAACGACCCGCCATCGCTGCCAAAGGAGCCAAAGACCGCATGTTGGATGGGGATAGACGCATCCGCCGCCGTACGCTCAAGCGCCTGTGTCACTCGATAGTCATAGTGGACGCGCGAATCTTTATGCACCAGCACAGGCCCTTGCCCCAAATGCAGCGGCATCATATCCTCCGGCACACCTGGAATATCACCCGCCAGCCCGATCTCCAGCACTAGGGCAGCGTCAAAGTCTTGGCGTGCCGTAAACGCCGACGCGCCGATCAGACCGATCTCCTCCTGTACCGTTGCCGCCAGTGTCAGTTGGCAGCGCATCTCACTGACAGGGACGCGGCGCACCACTTCGGTCATCACAGCCAGCAGCGCGCGGTCGTCAATCGCCTTACCCACCACATGCGGGCCAAACTGGTCGGTGGTCGCATCCCAAATCACGCGCGTTCCAGGTGTCACCCCGGCCACCAGCAGTTCTTCCTTGCTCAAGCCCGTATCTACCCAGAAATCCCGCCACGTTAGCTCATGCATCTCCGGCAGTGCCAGCGAGGCCAAATGCCCTGTCGTCGTCGCAATCACACCAGGGATAATCCCACTTCGCGCCAACACCTTCACCCGCTGACCAATGGTAAAGCTGTTTCTCATCCCGTTGGTGCGTGTCCACGCTTGCCCACCTGCCAGCCACAAAAAGCCGCCGGGGTCAATCGCGCGCACCAAATAGCTCAATTCATCGGCATGTGCCGCCATGACGACACGCGGCCCGCTGCCGCCCACCTGGGCATAGAGATTACCGATCTTGGTGCGCTCAACTGTCAGCCCCTCGGCGCGCCAGAGTGCCTCAACCCGATCCAACACCGCATGCTCTTGACCGATTGGTCCAACCAACTCGGTCAATTCCTTGATCAGCGCAAACATGAACGCCTACCTCGACTGTTCTAGGACATAGATGTGCTGCGCTGCTGGCAGCGTGGAAGGAGTGAATTCCAACTCTGACCCTTTCACGAAAGTCACCATTTCCGCTGGGTAACGATCGATAAACTCTGTAACGGGCAGAATCTTCAAACGACCTTTGGGGTGAAAATAGTGCATGGGAATGATGACGCGCGGGCGAATCGCCTGGATCGCCGCGTCGAGATCATCCAAAGCGATGGTGGCATTGCCCCCCGCCAGCGCAAACATCACATCCACCTGCCCCGCCAAAGCCGCAAGCTGCTCCTCGGACAAGGCGTTGCCGATATCGCCAATATGAAGGAAGCGTATACCTTCCAGTTCAAACAGGTACATCGCATTGTCTTCCGGGTCGCGCCCATACTCCCACGTCAAGCTTTCCATAGAGGGAAACGCCTGAATGGGCACGCCCTTCACTGTGATCTGGTTGGCTCCCTTGCCGGCCTGGCTAACCACCTCAACGGCGTTGACCACAACCGGATTGCCTAACACGTGGCTCGGATCGCTGTGAAAGCGATCGGTAGCCGACGACATAATTACCAAGTCAGCAGGTTCCTGAATCGGATCGAAATTTGAAACGTCTGGGCCAGGGGTATACGGATCTGTCACCACTGCAACCCCGTCCCCCTCCAAGCGGAAGCTGGCGTGCGCGTAGAATTTGATCTTCATGGGACTCGATTCTATTGAGAATAATTCAGGCGGCGAAAAGCGTGGATACTACAACAACGCGGTACAACACCACGGTAGACACAGTGCTACACACAAAGGCTCTACCAGCTAGTCAGAAAGACAACCCATTGCTGCCACACCGGCAGGTTGCGCAAATCGAGCGTAGAGATGGACGAAGCCGCAGCCGCGACATTTTCGGCGAAGGGCGAAGGCGCAGACTCTTTGATCACCATCAGTGCTGTATCCCCAGGCTTCACCCAGCCAAAAATCTCGCGCGCCACCCAATCAATATAGTTGGGCTGGTCGAGATTATCCCGCTCTGCCAAGAGTTCAAGTTGTTCTGTTTTCGCGGCATCAATGCGCGCCTGTACCTCGGCAATCTGTGCCTCCAACTGCGCCTTCTCCATCAAGCGCGAGGTATAACTATAGACAAAGATGCCGCACAGGGCAATGAGGAAAATAAGAATGATGCGAGGTTTTCGTGATGGACGCATAGGCAGTGAAGTCATGGATTGGGCGGAATTCATGCGGAGTATCCCTTTCCTGTGTCACGTTCCGGCCGTTTTTCCGGTGGGAGTTGTCCCGGACAAATGGCCCGCGTACGCCGCCAGGTCGATAAACGAAAAAGGAGATGAGCGATCATCTCCCCTTCTTAGGTGCCGCAGGAGGGACTTGAACCCCCATGGGCTATTGCCCACTACGCCCTGAACGTAGCGCGTCTGCCAATTCCGCCACTGCGGCGCACCCTGCCTTCAATTCTCTGACAATCGATTGCTGTGCCCGGGTTTGCGACACCGCAATCAACTCGTAGGAGAGAAATATATCACGCCCCCATTGGGCTGTCAAATTGCTAGTGAGTTGCTACATTGCTATGGCATATTGCTCGAGCATTTCTATGGCGTTGTATCCACCGTCGGTACGGCTTTGCTACCGGGGGGCGTGGGCGGCACTGCCTGTGGCACCTGGTTGGCGGGCACGCGACGGGTGAGAATGTACCAATTTGCAAAGGTAGCAAAACGATCCGATGGCTGGTTGAGCGCGCCGATCTGCACATTGTGTACCCGTGTACTCACCCCATAGGTATAGACGGGATAATAAAGCAACAGTGACGGCGCTTCTTCGGCGAAGATTTCCTGAAAGCGCACATAGAGCGCCCGTCGTTCGGCCTCGTCGGTCAATGCACGCGCTTGCTCCATGATCTGGTCCGCCTCCTGATTGTCCCAGCCGCTGTAATTCTGCCCGCCCCCAATCGCCTGCGTGCTGTGCCAGAGGGGATACGGGTCAGGATCCCCGGTTGTCTCCCAACCGATCAAGGCGGCATCAAAGCGCCGCGGGTTGAGAAAATCGGCAACCAACCCGGCAAATGTTACCGGCGTGGGCTGTGCGTCCACCCCAATCGCCCGCCAATCCTCGGCCATTTGCTCAATCAATGCCGTACGCGCCGGGTCATCATTCGAATAAAGCAAGAAGCGCAGCGGCTTGCCATCTTTCTCACGCACGCCATCGCCATCCAGATCCACCCATCCTGCTTCATCGAGCAGTTGGTTGGCGCGCACAGGATCATAGCCATAGCGCATCACCTCGGCGTTATAGGCCCAGTTCTCCGGCAGCACAACGCTATGGGCAATGATCCCTTGTCCACCCGCCACGTCGTTGACTAGTTTCTCCCGATTGACCCCATAGTTCAGCGCTTGCCGCACTGCCTTTTCTTGAAAAAAGGGCACATCGGGATTGGTCATATTGAAAAGGACGATCAAATACTCCGACTGCACCGCGGAAAAGAGGCTTAGGTCATCGCGCGCCGACGCAATCGGCAAATCCTGGGGCAAGACTTGGCTGATGCCATCAATTTCGCCGTTGATAAAAGCAGTAAAGAGGCTGGAATGGTCTGGATAAAAGCGCAGATCAACAGCAGCCAGATAGGGACGCTCACCCCGATAAAAAGGGCTTGGCTCCAAACGGATATGATCCGCCGCAGTCTCAACAACCCGCATCATGCCATTGCCAATCGGCGTGGCATTGAGTGGCTTCGTCGCCAACTCCGCCGGGGGGACGCCCTGCCAGATATGGCGCGGCAGCAAGCCAATCGTGGTGTAATCCATGAAGGGCGTAAAGGGCTGCGCCAGCCGGAAGCGCACCGTCAAATCATCCACCTTCTCGACCTCTACGGCGCGCCAAAGGCTTGTCAGATCGGGCAGGCTAAAGACCTCGGGGTCTTTGAGAATGTTGATCGTAAAGAGGACATCATCAACCGTCACAGGCTGACCATCGTGCCAGAATTCATTGGCTTTCATGCGGAAGGTGTAGACGTTGCCCCCTTCCACCGACCACGATTCCGCCAAATCCGGCACCACCCGCCCATGCTTGTCAATCGTCGTCAAGCCACGATAGAGCAAGCGGCACAGATCCAAGTCAATGTCCGTGGCATCACAGAGCAGTGGATTTAGATAACGCGGATTTCCCGCGACTCCTTCGCGGAATACGCCTCCCCGATCCGGCACCAGGACAGTCGCCAAGTTGTAGGTAGAAAAACCGAGCAGCGTTGCCAATAGCAGAATACCCGCCAGCGCCAACACCACCTGCCAGCGAAGGTGGCGACCGATGGCAGCGGCAGGGGCATCGGAGGTAAAGGGACGGGACGAATTTAGTTCCTGCATAGAAAATGTATTGATTCCTTTCCAGACAGCCGTTCAGTTTACATCATAACGACGCGGAAAGAAATCTCGGCATGGTACGCTCGTTAGGCTGCATGCCTCACCCCAATTCCACGATGCGTGATGTGAATAAAAGGGCGCGGGAAGGTTTGCAGCCAGGTTATCCAGTCAGGTTCACATTACCGCGCAAAATCTCCCTCCCACAATCTCTGCATCTCCGCCGAGCGCGCCAACAGCGCATCGAGCGTCCCCTGATCCTCAATCCGCCCATCCTTCAGCACAATAATCTGATCCGCCCGCCGCAGCGCCGCGCGCCGGTGCGAGACTACAAGGCACGTAGGCCGTGTTGCATGACCATTCTGCGCGCCGTTGCCGGCTGGCGCAGCGAAAAGCCGCTCCCACATCGTGCGCTCCGTCTCAACATCCAGCGCGCTCGACAGATCATCAAAGACCAACAATTCCGGTCGCCGCACAAACATGCGCGCCGCGGCAGAGCGTTGAATCTGCCCGCCGGAGAGTTTGACACCTTTTGGCCCAACCATTGTGTCAAGTCCATCGGCAAAGTCCATGACATCGGTATCGAGAACCGCGGCATGCAGCGCCTGATGTATTGCTTCATCACCGTCCGGCAGCCCCAAAAGCAAGTTATCGCGCAGCGTTGTGCTAAAGAGCCGGGGAATCTGCGCCGTATAGGCACAGCGCGGCGGTGTCAGAAAATCCGCCGGATTGTCGATGGCAACCCCATTCCAGAGAATCTCACCGCTGTCCTTTGGCAAGAGTCCCAGGATGACGCGCAAGAGTGTCGTCTTGCCCGATCCCACACGCCCGGTAATCACCGTAAAAGAGCCACGCTCAACCGTAAAACTGATCTTTTCAATGCCGCGTGTCGACTGCGGGTGCAGGCAAGTAAGCTCTTTGACTTCCAGTCGTTCAAGACGATGGGCAGGGCTTTTGGGCGGATAATGGATATCGGGCAGGGTCCCATCCATGTAGACCTTTGCCGGCTCCACAAGGGACATCGGCGGCGCGCCGGAGAGCAAGCGCGTCATGCGCCCCACCGCCACCCCCGCCTGCTTATAGCGCGCCCACATAAAGCCGACCAGCCCGACAAACTCCGTAATAAAACCCAAGTAGGTGACAAAGAGCGCCAGATCACCCACTGTGAAGTTACCCCGTTGCAGGCTTTGCGCCGCCAACAGCAGGATCAAGCCTGTGCCCAAGTTTCCTGAGTGGCGAAAGATGGAACCGAGGATCTCATTAAAAAGCCGGTCAGCCAGCGCTGTCTGGCGACGCCGCTCGTTCAAACCGCCAAAGCGCCGGATAATCCGGCCTTCGGCATTGGCGACCTTGATGGCCTGCACCGATCCAAAGGTCTCAGCAATAAAGCCGACCACCCGCGCGCTCGCCTCACGCGTCGCCCGCCGGTAGCGTTCTACGCGCGACGTTGCCGCATTTGCCACCACGATGATCGGCAGCATGGGCGCAAAGGCCCACAGCGTAATCCACGGATCAATGCTCGTCATAATAATGGCCGCGGCCACGGCAAGCACAAGCGCACCGATTAGGTCGTTCATCCACAGCGCAAACAAGGGCAATTCATTGACATCGCCATTGAAACGCGCCGTGGCCGCGCCGGGCGATTCCGGCAGCGCCCGCGCCCCCGGCTGCTGCAAAATTCTCCCCAGCATGTTGCGGTGTAATAAGGCATGGTTGTGATATTCAAACGGCGTATTGGTACGCACCAGCCCGAATACACCAAAGACGCGCACAATACCACTGGCAAGCAAGATCGCCAGCAGCGAGACAACATCAAACCGCGCCTGTGCATCCGGCGTAATCAGATTGAAGAATTCGCGCGTGATCAGCCCTGGCACCAACCAACCCAATATCATAACGATAAAGGCGATGTTGTTGAACAGATAGTAGCGACCGCGAAAGGTGATGATGCCCCAGATAAACTTCCAAGTGGGCTCCCCCACCGGCGGGATCTCCTCTTCCTTTTTCTCGTCCATGTTCTCTAGTATCATGGTTCAGCCTCTATATGACTTACTTGGATTAGGCCAACACATCCTGCAGCCCTGTACGCAAAAGGCCAGAAAAACGCGAAGCCGGATCGGCGACCAGTTGTACCCGTTCGCCATACTCCACCAATTGTCCTCCTTCCAAGATGACGATGGCATCGGCGCGCTCGACAGTACCCAAGCGATGGGCAATGATGATGCCCGTCCGATTACGCAGCAGCCGGTCGACTGCACGCTCAATCAGATGTTCCGTGGCCGGGTCAAGCCGCGAGGAGGCTTCATCCAGCACCACCAGACCAGGGTCTTTGAGAAAGATGCGTGTAAAAGCGAGTAACTGCGCCTCACCCGCCGACAAGTTGGTTCCCTCCGAAGCCAGCTCCGTGTCCAGCCCTTGCGGCAGACGGTCTAGCCAATCGGAAAGCTCCAACTCATCGATCACCTGCATGATGCGCTCGTCGGAGATCTTTTCATCAAAGAGCGTCAAGTTGTCACGCACAGAAGCGCGGAACAACTGCACATCCTGTGTCACCAGGCCAATGCCGTGACGCAATCCTTCCATGCTTAACTCGGTGAGCGCTAAAGGCTCCTCGCTATCCTGCGCGGCCAAATAAATCGCGCCAGCCGTTGGATCATAAAGCCGAAAGAGCAGGCGAGTCAGTGTTGTCTTGCCGCTGCCTGTGCGCCCCAACAATCCCAGCACTTTACCCGGCTCGACCAGGAACGACACATCCTTCAAGACAGGCTCATCGGCACGATAGCCAAACGAGACATTGCGAAACTCGACACGCAAAGGGCCAGAGGGAAGTGTCGCCTGCCCTTCATCGCCAATCTTGCTCTTGATGCCCATGAGGCTCTCGACACGCTCGATCCCTGCCGCAGCCTTCTGCAAGTTCTGAATCTCGCGTGAGATCTGATCCATGGGCCTGAAGATCACCTCGGTGTAGTAGATGACCAGAAAGACGCTGCCCATCGTCAGGATATTTTGTTGGTAGAAGACATAGCCCAGCACCAGCGCAAGCGCCAGCCCCAGCGTATAAAAGAGCATCCAGGCCATCACAACCAGGATACTCATGGTACGCCCGCGCAACTCCCGGTCAAAGCGCACCTGGCTCAATCTGAAAAGGTTACGCATGACATAGCCGACCGCGCCGCTCGAACGCGTATCCTCTGTGCCCGCCAGTTGTTCTTCCAAGAAGCCAAAGAGATCGGCGCTCGCCTGGCGCGATGCCTTCCAGTAGGGAACTGCCAGATGACGCATGTAGATCAGCCCCGACGATGCTAAAACCACATAGGCCAGCAGCGCCAGACTAATCCGCCAATCCTCAAACGACAAGGTAATCAGAACCGCCACAATCAAGAGGAAATTGCCGACAATGCGAATGACGAATTGCGAGAAGAAAACGGCAATGTCGGCTACATCGGAATCAATGCGCTCGATCATGGCCCCTGGCGTCTGCTCGTTGTGAAAGGTCATGTCCAGATTCAGACAGTGAGTTGCTAAGTCAGCCCGCAATTGATTGGTTGATCGCCACCCGACATCCTCCCCCACATACGTAGCAGCCACCGTGACAACCTGCAACAGCAAGGCAATTACCAGGAAAAGCCCTCCTGCCCACATCAGCGGTTGGAGACCTTCACCCGGTTTACTCGACAACGCCGTATCGATAAAAAAACGCATGATCTGCGGATTCGCCAGTTGCAGGCCGATCCCGCCAAAGATGAGGAGCGTCAACAGCGCAACCTTGACACGCAACGGGCGCACATAGTGTGTCAAGAGCTGCCAATAGCGCACAATCGGATATTCCATCAGTTCCTCCACGCAGAGAATGACGCAACGGTTTGGAACGACAAAAACCCACGGGCAACGTACACCCGTGGCAAACATGCTTCGTGGACGGTGGGCTACGCGTTCAGTGGGTCTATCGTCATGTGGATGACGGTAGGCGGTTGTGGATAGAAAAGGGAGTGGGAATGCAGCATGGTTTGCGCCTCTTTTTGCACTCGTTGCAAGAGTTCAAAGATACCACATTCCGCCCACTAAAGTCAATACCCTGCGCGCATTTTGTCTTTCGTTGTATCCACTTTTCCCAGCTTTGGCGCTGTTATCGAGTGTTGCACAGGGTCTTGTTTATTCTGATCGTTTGATACATAATCAGAAGCAGTTGCTCTCCTTACAGCCCCCATTAATTCCCTCTCAATGATTGTGCCGACGCTGGTTTCACCATGCATCTTATCCGAATTCGTGGCTCAACTTCGCCAGTAGGAGTTCAGCATCATGAGTCAGATACAAGAACAATGCAGGTATTACCTCACCGACAGAAAAAGGCAATGTACGCGACGCGCGCTGCCGGGAAGCCATTTCTGCTGGCAGCACCATCCCCGATTTTTGTGGTCACTTGGTGGCACTGTAACGTTCCTCTTTTTCCTGATTAGCCTATTGGCAGATTTGAAAGGACTGGGTATTTCGCTGCCGCTGATAGAAAATAGAGCACCTGCGATTGCGACCGCACCCCTTGCGTTTCCCACTTCAATGAACTCGTCAACGACAAATTCCATGCCAGTGCTAAGCAAACCCTCGACCGCTGTCTCAACGCCGGGGAATAGCACGAACCGTGACGTAGCGTTATTGCATGACGAGGTGGGAGCAGAATACGTGCTTGTACCAGCCGGGCCGTTCCTCATGGGTTCCCGCGCGGAGGACACTGTCGCCTTTGATGATGAAAAGCCGCAGCACGAGGTTGACCTTCCCGGTTTTTGGATCATGCGCACAGAAGTAACAAATGCTCAATACGCTCGCTGCGTGGCCGCGGCAATAGGTAGGTGCGATCCGCCGGCCAATGATTTCTGGAACCAGCCTGAATTTGCCGATCACCCTGTTACACACGTCAACTGGGAGCAGGCTGGAGCCTACGCACATTGGGTGGGCGGACGGCTGCCAACGGAAGCAGAGTGGGAAAAGGCTTGCCGGGGCCTGGACAACCGGATCTATCCCTGGGGAGCTTACGAGCCAAACTCAGAGCGGCTGAACTTCGATGGCAATGTGGGCGCTCCAACCAAAGTAGGCTCCTATCCAGAGGGCGCAAGTCCTTATGGCGCGCTGGACATGGCCGGCAATGTCTGGGAATGGACCGCAGATTGGTATGGCGGGGAGTACTACGCGCAATCCCCTGGCGGTAGCCCGCCTGGGCCAGAGGAGGGTAACCGCCGCACGCTGCGCGGTGGTCAATGGGACAACAACGAGCGCTGGGTGCGCTGCGCCAACCGCTACAGGCGCGACCCGTTCGACGGGGCCGGCTACGGGTTTCGGGTCGTACGCTCTGAATAGCCCTTCACTAAGCACAAACAGGCAGAGAAGTAAACTTCTCTGCCTGTCCAATTCAATTTTGATTCCAAACCGGCAATATGCTACTCGAAGGCGACCGTGATCAGCGAAAAGATGCCAAAAATCGCCGCCAACGCAAAGGTCAAATTAAAAAGCGTCTTTTCGATCCCGCGGCGTGTCCGGTAAATATCGGTGCCACCAAAGGCGCTGCCTAGCCCTCCGCTGGTCTGTCCCTGGATCAAGACGACCGCGATCAAGGCGATGGCGACAATATTCGTCGCAATCATCATATAAGAGCTAAAATTCATGGTCTTTCTCCTGCTTGCTCAATCGGAATATCAATCCGCTATATCAAATTCGATTCTATTTTCACACGAACACCACTCGATAACTGTGCCAGTATATCAAAGACGCGCGCTCTTGCCCAAATCCGCCGCGTACCAGCCCACATCCTACCCATCACAAATCTTCACGCGCAAGCCTGCGGCTCTCGGTTTAGTGTAGCGCCACTGCGGGTGCAGCCGCCAGGTCATAGATATAGAGCAAAGGATTAGCGTGCAGATCACGCATAACGGTGAGCTGCCCCCCTGGATAGGCCGCTTCAACGGCTGCTTGCAAGGCGCTGTCACCCGGTGCCAAGAGCAAGCGCGTAGCGGGCGTGAGGGGCGGCCAGTTGCGCGCGTTAACCGTTTGAATCTGGCTGAGGTCGTTGCGCTCGGCGGCAAGCATCTGCACAACCGGATCGGCCAGCACTTGCTCTAGCACGACGTTGGCGCTCACCAGCACCACGGGCTGACCCGCAGCATCACGCAGCGCTCGTCCTACGCTTGATGCCAAATCGCTGTCACGCTGCGCCACGTTGTAGTAGTCGATCCAGCCAAAGAAGCCTGCTGCCACGACCACACCCATAGCCAGATAGACGGTAGCTTGCAGCGTCCATGTCCCCGCATAGGTCATAATCAGCAGGCGCAGCCGGTCCAGCACAAAGCCCACTGCCAGCCCGACCACAGGCAGCAGCACAACCATTGCCATCCAGTTTGGCACCACAGGAACCGTTAACCCAACCCCCACCAACGCCGTTACTAACCACGTCACCAGCGACCACCCGACTAAGCTGTCAATGTTAAGCAGCAGCGCACCCAGCGCCAATACCAGCAAGGGAGCCAATAAGCTATGCACAAAATGGTCATCGTAGCGGAGCGTAGCCGTTGCATCGGGTAGGTAGTTCAACCCCAATATCGCCATCTCCAGCCGCTCGCGCCACGCCAGCAGTGCGCTGCTCTGGCGAACAACAACGCCGCCGGGCCATGCCCAGTGGGCAGCAAAGGAGCCGGGGATCATCAGCCACTTGCTCAAAAGCGGCATCACCAAGACGACAACGCCGGCCAGCCAATAGCCAAAACCGCGCCAGCCTACGCCGCGCTGCACCTGAACCGCTTGCCCATCCCGCTCATGGGCCACCAATTTGCCCGTCAGCCAGCTTGATTCCAGCAGCAGGACACCCCACCAGATCAGCAGCGCCACCAGGCCCAACAGCAGACCCGCCGGGCCATAAAAAATTGCCCATCCCAACAACAGCGCGCTCAGCCCCAATAGCCCAGGGCGATCACGGCGCAAGCCCCGCAGCAGCGCCCACACCCCCAACGTCCCCAGCGCCACCCCTTCCAGCACCAGCGGCACACGCGACCAGTGAAAAAGCGGCAGGCTGACCCCCGTGATGATCATCGCCATCAACGCGATCCAACGCCCATCGTCCTCCAACACCTCACCATACAGCCCATAAACAGGTACGCGACGAAACAATTCAGAGCCAACCAGCCAAACCGCCGTGATCAAAACGAGCGCGGCGCTAACGCCTGCCACGCGCACCGCCCACAGATTATCGCGCAAGACCAAGCGCGCCAGCGCGACCAGCCCTATCGTGGGCAGCGGCAGATCGTTGGGGTCTGCCGCCAAGCGCGGGATTTCAAGTTCCCGCACCCAGGCTTGCGCCGCCAATCCCACGCGTGCCGTCAAAGGATCGACCCGCAAAGGCAACTCCAGCAGACGGTAGGAATAGAGGAGCGCAAAGAGGATCAAAAGCGCGACCCAATAGGGCCAACCATCCCACGGACGCACCGTCTCCACATAGCTGTCGCCATAGATCACCGGAGGGCGCACATGGTTGGCGACGATTCCACCAAGCCCATAGAGCGCCAAACTTGCCGCCCACAGCCCGATGGAAACCCCTTCCATCCCGCTTTGTCGCTCCAGCCATGCCACTGCCACCGTACTCAGCAGCGCGAGCAGCAACAAGCCTTGTGCCACCCACCACCAAACGCGCAAAACCGCACGCCCCGGTCGCAATCGCCGGTAGGCGCGCCCATGCTCACCTTGCCACCATGGAGCCAACAGGCCAAAGCTCAACAGCCCCAGGAGTGTCAGCCAGATAGCCAACTCAACCAAATCGTCTGGCGTCCAACGCGTCATCGCAGTGAGCGGGGGCCACAACCGCAAGAGCCACAACGGGAAGAAGTCAGCCAGACTGGTGGTATCAAACAGATACTGGGCAAAGTAGACAGTCGCCAAGACCGCGGTCAGGGCAACAAGACGCACCAGTCGCACACATACGACCTTTCACGGGGTAGACGTGAAGTGATAAGAGCTTATATGAAAATCGAGATGAATACCGGAAATAAATATCAGAAACAAAGAATAGAGAAAAAGAGAACCCGGTTGATCATCTCTGCACGACAACCGGGTTTTCCCCATACAACCACCACTGCGCGCACGATGGCGGCAGTTCTATTCGATTTCTATGTCTGTTGGAAAAACGGGATTGGGCACAGGTGCATGGGGATTGCCCATCAGCACAAGCACCCTGCCAACCGTTCTGACCTTAGTGTGCCTGTTGCTTTTCCACCGGCTCTGACACAGGTGCAGCAGAAACGGGTGCCGCGGGTGCTGGAGTCACGGTCTCGACGGTTTCCACGGTCTCAACGCTCTCCGGCTCTACAGGATCCGTCGAATTCTTCCTGAACTCGCGAATCCCACGTCCTACAGAACCAAAGACCTCAGGCAGCTTGCCGACACCAAACAACATGGTCACGATCACAAGGATCAGGATTAACTCAACGGGTCCAAACTTTGGAATCATCCTAACTTCTCCTCAAAATGGGTTCAGAGCGTGCATGAAAACAGGGACAGGTAAATTAGCATGCTCAATAGCTGCCATTATAACATTGCTGTACAGGGATGCCAAGTAGCTTATTGCTTCAAGAATCGGCCCAATCCTTCTAGCCAATTGTTCTAGGAGTGTTCTAAAGTTTCCACTTGGATGTGATAAAATAGCATCTATGCTGCACGAATTGAGCATTCGCAACTTCGCTATTATAGACGACCTGCACCTGACCTTCGGCCCAGGCTTAAACATCCTGACCGGTGAAACGGGCGCGGGCAAGTCGATTATTATTGATGCCCTCGGCTTGCTGCAGGGCGACCGTGGCGCTGCCGAATGGGTGCGCGCCGGGACGGAACTCGCCCAAATTGAGGCGATCTTCCAGCTTCCTTCTGGCAGCGAGGTCGAAACCGAGGTCAGCCGTATTCTCGCCGAACAAGAGTTGGATGACCCGGACTCGCCCGATTGGATTACGCTCAACCGCGAAGTCCGGCGTAACGGGCGCAATGTCTGCCGGGTCAATGGGCGCAATGTCAGCCTGCAAATCCTCAGCGATGTCGCCGCGCTCCTGATCGATGTCCACGGACAAGGCGAGCATCTGAACTTGCTGCGCCCGCGCACCCACATTCGCCTGTTGGATCGCTTTGCCAGTCTTATGCCGCTGCGCAACCAACTGGCACAGCAGGTGGCGATGCTGCGCAAGATCCGGGCCGAACTGCAACGGCTGCGCCAGGATGCGCGTACCATTGCCCAGCGTGTCGATCTGCTCAGTTTCCAGGCCGAAGAAATCGCCCAGGCGCGCCTCCGCCCCGGTGAAGAAGAGACGCTCGCCAGCGAACGCCTCCGCTTGGGCAATGCCGAGGCGCTGCTCCAACTTGCGCAAGCTGCCGCTACCATTCTCAATGTGGGCGAAAGCGAAATGCCCGGAGCCATTGACCTGGTCAGCGAAGCCGCGGGGCGCATCGAACGGCTGGCACGCATCGATCGTTCCATGCAAAGCAGCGCCGATGACGCGCAAGGGCTGCTGGAACAGCTTAGCGATCTGGCGCGCAGCCTGCAAGACTATGCAGACCAACTGGAGTTTAACCCGGAACGGCTGCAAGAGGTAGAAGAACGGCTGGAACTCATCGCCAATCTCAAGCGCAAGTATGGCGATACGCTGGAGCAGATCATTGCCTTTGGCGAGCGCGCCCAGACCGAACTTGATTCACTCAGCAATTGGGAGGTCAAAACTGCCGAGCTAGAGGAGCAAGAAGATAAGCTGCTCCACATCATCGGCAAGCTCGCATGGCAACTCTCCGCAGAGCGGCGACAGGCGGGTGAAACGCTGGCGCGCCGCGTCGAAACCGAACTGGCGGATCTACGCATGGAACGCGCCCGCTTTGGTGTTGCCATTGAACAGAGCGAACGCGCCGATGGAGCCTATCTTCCCGACGGGCGGCGCGTTGCCTTTGACAATACGGGCATTGACCAGGTCGAATTTCTGATCAGCGCCAACCCCGGTGAGCCGCTCAAACCAATGGCAAAGGTGGCCTCCGGCGGTGAGACAGCCCGCCTCATGCTGGCGCTCAAGAGCGTGCTGACCCATGCCGATGCCACCCCAACGCTCATCTTTGACGAGATCGATCAGGGGATCGGTGGGCGCGTGGGGGCTGTTGTCGGGCAAAAGCTCTGGTTCCTGACAGGTCAGCAGCATGGCGTCAATGGCAGCGGCCCATCCCGCAAAGAGACAGCAAAAAAGTCTGCCAAAGAAAGAATCACAGAAAAAGCCACAGCAGAAGTTACAGAGAAGGGCCACGACACAGACGAAGAGTTCGTGCCCCATCAAGTCCTCTGTATCACCCACCTGCCCCAACTGGCAGCCTATGGCGACAAACATTTCACGGTCAACAAGCGCGTCTTTCAAGTTGAAGGTGAAGAACGCACCAGCACCGTCGTGCGTGACCTGGACGCAGCAGAGCGTATTGAAGAATTGACGGTTATGTTGGGCGCCACCTCGGAAGCAGGACGGCGCTCGGTAGAAGAGATGATGGCGGATGTGGCCCGTGTCAAGTCGAGTGGTTAGCGCTGTGATGGCTTTTCCCTTCCCGCGCCTGTCCCGTCCATGCTTACCCTACCGGGTGATCATCACATGGCTGGCCTTTCTCCTCATTGGCAGTTTCCAGCCCACCCCACTCGACGCGGCCGCGCCCCTCCAAACGGCAGAGGAAAGCTCTGACGCCACAAGCGTCTATCTCCTCACCTTTGCCGGGCCGGTGACGCCGGTGCTGGAAAGCTACCTGATCCAGGCTATTAACAATGCCGAAGCCACAGGCGCGGCAGCGGTGATCCTGCAACTGGATACCCCTGGCGGCAGTGTGGAAGTTACCCAATCCATCATCCAGCATATGTTGGCCTCGCCCATCCCGCTGGTTGTCTATGTGTCGCCCTCCGGCGCACGCGCAGGCAGTGCCGGCACTTTCATCACCCTCGCTGCGCATGTGGCAGCAATGGCCCCCAACACCAGCATCGGCGCCGCAAGCCCCGTCGGCATGAGCGGCGAAGATGTCGATGCGACCCTCGCCGCCAAGATCACCAACATCCTCAGTGCCGACATCGAGAACCTCGCCAGCCGTCGCGGGGATGCTGCCACCGAATGGGCCATCGCGGCTGTGCAGGACGCCGCCGCCGCGACCGCTAAACAAGCATTGGATCTGGGTGTCATCGACCTGATCGCCACCGACCTCGACGATTTGCTCACGCAACTAGAAGGCAGAAGCGTCGAACTTCCTGGTGGAGCGCAGCCCCTTCATGTTGCCCATGCACAGATCGTCATTCAGGAAATGACGCCGATCCAGCGCGCGCTCAACTTATTGGTCGATCCCAACCTGGCGACCATCTTGCTCAGCCTCGGCGTCCTGGGGCTCGTGGTAGAAATTCGCACACCCGGCTTTGGGGTGGCGGGTATCCTCGGCGCGGTCTGCCTCATCCTGGCCTTCTATGGTCTGGGACAGTTGGACGCCAATATCACAGGACTCACCTTTATGGTGATTGCCCTGGCCCTTTTTGTGGCAGAAGCCTTCACCCCCACCTTTGGCGTCCTGACCGCGGGCGGCATCATCGCCTTTCTGTTGGGGGGTGCGCTGCTCTTTGACACGCCCGGCATTGCGACTCCCTGGCCCACCCTGATTCTGCTCGCCTTGATGCTCGGCGGGCTAACGATCCTGATCGGCCAACAGGCGCTCAAGGCGCAAAGCCGCCCCGTGGTCACAGGGAGCGAGGCGCTGATTGGAGCCACAGGCGTAACCAGCGCCCCGTTGACTGCGGGCGAAACGGGCAGCATTTTTGTCCAGGGGGAATGGTGGAACGCACGATTGACCAGCGGTCAAGTGGCTGCCAACGCACCCGTCCGCGTGCTTGCGCGGGAAGGACTGACCTTGAGCGTCGCCCCCATCAACAACGCATCTGTTGCCGTCGTCCCGCCCTCCGCGCCCGGCGAGCAACCCACTCAGCCCGATAAAGAATCATGACTGAAACGGCCAACACCTGGCATCGCTATTTGACTGACTACAACGAAGGGTTGGGGCTGGTCTATGAGCGTTTTGTCCTCAACGACTTTCTCGCCGACCTGGCCCAACGCCACGCTATACGCTCGGTTCTCGAAGCGCCGCTCTATGGCATGGCGGGTGTCAGCGGCATCAACAACGTCATCTTTGCACAAAACGGGATCGCGGTCACCGCGGTGGATGACAGCCCACAGCGTATTCAAGGCGTGCGGCGTATCTGGGAGGAGGACTTGCGCCTCCCAATTGACCTGGTGCGTGTCGATGCCGGTGGTTGGGATCATCTGCCCTTTCCCGATGCTCACTTTGATTTAACCTGGCAGTGGGCCGGACTCTGGTATATCAATAACCCTGCCGGGCTGCTGCGTGAACTTGTACGCACCAGCAAAGATCTCGTCTTTGTCGCCATGCCCAACAACTTGCAGGTGGGCTACTGGATGCGTAAGCTGGTGATCGACCGCGACTTCTTTCGCACCCACGACGAAAGCTGGACGGATATTGGACGCATCCGCGCCATCCTGGAAGAAGCAGGCGTGGAGATCATCGAGCAGGGGGTGTTGGATGTGCCCCCCTGGCCCGATACCGTGATGCCCGCCAACGAAGTCCTCAAACGCCTGGGCATCCGCAGCCGCAAACTTGAGGAGCAGTTTACCGGCGATGGCTGGCAGTGGAGCACGATGGCCTATTACCTGGGGCAAGAACCGGAGCTTTATGAACGCGTGATTCGCTATGCCTGGCTTGATCGTGCGCCCCTGCCCTGGCAGGTCAAAGCCATCTGGGCCCACCACCGTTACCTTTTGGGGCGTGTTCGCCATCCAAGCGGCTAATCGAGGGAGCCACAAATGTATCTTCGTTATTATATTGAACGTTTGACCCAGCAGGCCATTGCCATCGCCCAACTTGTGGAGGTGATCGGTGAAGAACAAGCGCGCTGGAAGCCGTCCCCAGAGGAGTGGTCGATGCTTGAAGTGGTCAACCACCTCTATGATGAGGAGATCGAAGATTTTCGCATCCGTCTCCAGTTGACGCTCTCCGATCCAGAAGCCGCGTGGCCCGCCAATGATCCGGTTGCCAAAGTAACCGAACGCAACTACAACGGGCGCGAACTGCTGCCGTCGTTGCAGAATTTCTTGGATGAACGCGAAGAGTCCCTTGAGTGGCTGCGCGAACTGAACGCGCCCGACTGGCGCAACGAACATCAGATCGCAGACATTGGCTCCTTGCGCGCCGGAGATCTCTTGGCCTCCTGGGTCGCCCATGATCTGCTGCACCTGCGCCAGTTGGTTGAGCTTCACTTTGCCTATCAACGCCAACTCGCCCAACCCTACAGCCTGGACTATGCAGGCGATTGGTAATCGTACTCTAATGTTACACTTTGGGTTGCGCCTACGCTCTGTCAGACCCGACCCAGCCAATTTCACCAGATTGGATACCCTTGCATGGCGTTCCGTACCTTTGCCGACACCGACGAAGCCGCTGCCTATGCAGCCAGCCTCGATGAGCGCTGGCCTGACCGCGCCGCGCTCAAAGCGCATTTGAGCAGCCGGCTAGGTGTTGGCCCCACTGCCCATATTGTCGAGTTTTGCGCCGGGGCCGGTGCGCTGGCTGCACAGCTATTCGCCGACCACCCGCATATTACCTACACAGGCATCGACATTACGGCCCCGCTGCTCAATTTGGCCCGCACCCGTTTGGCTAGCCATGCCCGCCAGATCACCTGGCTTGAGGCAGACCTCAACGAGGATGGCTGGCTGAACCAGCTTGCTACACCCGTTCATGCGTTTATGTCCCTGCAATCGCTCCACGACTTGGGCGACGAAAGCGCAGTGGCACGCATCTTTGGCCTCGCCGCCCAACACCTGGCCCCGCAAGGCCAGTTCATCTATGCCGATATGTTGGCTGTCGAGCCGCCAGAGGAAAACATCAACCCAGGACGGCTGCGCGCCGAGCGCCATCTTGAACTGCTACAGGCTGCGGGCTTTGCATCTGCCATCTGCACCTGGAAAATTGGCCCATTTGGCTGTTTCTATGCCCAACTTGTCTAGACACAGGTGAGATAATCTTTCGTGTGCCTTCCTCAGCCATCAATCAGCTTATGGAGACGACCATGATTAAGCTTGTAAACGTACAGACCAACACAGAAATCGGTGAAATTACGCAAAGCCAGTTGGATTTCCTGATCAGCCAACTGGAGGAAGAATCCGCCACCGACAGGGACTATTACATCAATCAGGCGACGCTCGATTATTTCACCCAGCAGGGCGCAGATCCGGCGCTGGTTTCACTCTTGCGCGATGAGCTTGCCGGACGTTCCGACATGGACATCCGCTGGGTCATCACGTAATTGGCTCACAATTCTTTCAATTTATCATAAGATTCATGATTCCATCCTATGGATAGGACGCGCCCAAATGGGCGAGGAGAAGGCAGTATGGATGCAGAGTTTGTCGTCCCGGGCTTTGATGCCGCCGGGATTGTTGCGGGGATCAAAAAAAGTGGAGCCCCAGACCTGACGTTGATCGTCAGCCGGATACCATGTCGTGCCGCCGCCGCCTTTACCAAGAACGCCTTTCCCGCTGCCCCTGTGCAGTATGACCGTCGCTTGCTGTCGCTGAATCCAACAGCGATCCACGGCGTGGTCATCAACTCCGGTTGCGCCAATGCTTGCACAGGAGTACCGGGCGATGCCAATGCGCGGCTGATGGCAGAGGCGGTTGAAAGAGCCCTGGGGGCCAATGACAACTCAGTTTTTGTGATGAGTACGGGCGTGATCGGCGTGCAACTGCCGATGGACAAACTGACCCAGGGTATCCCCCAGGCAGTGGATCAACTCCGCCCCGATGGCTGGGCCGACGCCGCGCAGGCCATTATGACTACCGACACGCGCCCCAAGCTCGTCACGCGCAGCGCCGAAATCGACGGGCAAACGGTGCGCCTCACCGGCATCGCCAAAGGCGCAGGTATGATCCACCCCGACATGGCGACCATGCTCAGTTGCATCGCCACTGATGCTGCCATCAGCCAGCCGCTGCTCCAGCAAGCCCTCAGCGCCGCCGTGGAACGCAGCTACAATTGCATCAGCATCGACGGTGACACTAGCACCAACGACACAGTGCTGCTCCTGGCAAATGGGCTTGCGGGCAACCCGGAGATCACCAGCACAGGCCCCGCCTACGACGCCTTCTTGGCTGTATTAACGGAGATTGCCACAGAACTAGCCCAAGCAATTGTGCGCGACGGAGAAGGAGTCACAAAGTTCGTCACGATCCACGTTCACGGGGCCAAATCCGCCGAGGAAGCGCACCGCGCCGCCAACACCATCGCCACCAGCCCGCTCGTCAAGACAGCCTTCTTTGGCAACGATGCCAACTGGGGGCGCATCCTGGCCGCGGTCGGGCGGGCAGGCATCACCGTAGAGCCTGCCCGCTGCGCCCTTTTTATTACGGGCGGGGCAAGTGCGGCGGATCGCGGGCCGGAACTGCAACTGGTCGCCGGTGGCACACCACTCCCTTATGCCGAAAGCGAAGCAGCCGCGCGCTTCGCTCAACCCGAACTGGATGTGCGCGTCGATCTGGGTCTGGGTGATGGCGAGGCGACCGTCTGGACCTGCGACCTAAGCCACGATTACGTTAGCATCAACGGAGACTATCGCAGCTAATACGCCATTCATGCAGCGCATAGCTCATGCAGCAAATCATTTCCCTGGTTGATGCTGGATAAATAGAGAGTCCACAAAATCAAACACAGCCATGCAGCGGTGTTCAAGTGACATCGCTGCATGGCTGTTACTTGCCGCGGGATGAATCCAGAATGGGCCGGATCAGGCATTTACCGCCTCTGTGATATACTCGAGCGACCATGATACAAAGATGACACAAAGCGCAATGTACCCGCAGGAGGATGCATGAGAGCAAGGCCCTGGCTGACCCGTTTATGGGCGGAGTTTCGACGCTTTCTGCTCTTGCTCATTGGCACGCTCATCGCTGCCGTTGGCTACGCCGTCTTCCAAGTGCCCTATAACATTGCAGCAGGCGGCGTCAGTGGCATCGGTATTATTGTCAATCACTTCACCGGCTTCTCCGTTGGGGCTTTCTACCTCTTGGCAAACCTGCCCCTCTTTGTCTTGGGTTTTTTCACGCTGGGAGGTTGGCGGTTCCTGCTCAACACGGTGATTTCGGTACTCCTCTTTTCAGCAGCAACCGAAGCAATCGAGCGTTACCTACCGATCTATCTTGGCCCTGAACCGATTACAGCCGATCCCCTGTTGAGCGCCATCTTTGCTGGACTCATCGGCGGCATTGGCGCCGGCTTGATCTTCGCCGCCGGGGCAACTATGGGCGGTACAGGCATCGTAGGCCGCATCCTGCAATTCCGCACCGGCATCCCGCTCAGCCAGATCTACCTCTGGGTCGATGGTGTCATTGTCGTCACCGCAGCTTTCGTCTTTGGATGGGAGTCTGCCCTCTATGCCATGCTGACGCTGCTTCTCAGTGGGTTAGCCGCCGATTATGCGCTAGAAGGCCCCAGCCGCGCCCGCAACGCTATCATCATCACCACAGAGGGCGAAAAAATGACGCAGGCACTCATGGCAGAACTAGAGCGCGGCGTCAGCCATTGGGAAGCGACAGGCGGCTACACAGGCGAGGCGCGCACCGTGATCTTTTGCACCATCTACCGGCCCCAGGTGAATGATCTCAAAGAGGTCATCAGCAAAGTCGATCCACTTGCCTTTGTCAGCATTGGCATTACGCAAGAAGTAATCGGCTCCGGCTTTTCAAAACTGCGCCCATAAAAAGATTACGACCACAGCTCGCGCAGGTTATCCCACAGCAAATAAGAGGCAATCACCACCACCGTCAACGCCACCATGAGCCAGAAAAATTCATAGATCAGGATCAACGCCGCCACAACAGCCAGCCCAATCGTGACGCTTGTCACCATGCGTACAATCCGCCCACGAAAGGTTGCTTCCACAAAGGCAAAGAGGGCAATCAGCGCCGAGATACCAAAGACCAAATAGTGGCGTGCAAAATAGAAGATCCCCACCATCACCACCAATAGCAGCCCAATGCTCGCCGCGGCCCAAATCTCTGCCAACCTTCCGGCGCGGAACTGCTCGTCAGCCGTTGGCGTATGCGCGTGGCGAATATGAGCGCGGGGTGATTCGCGCACGCCGGCCCGGCGCATCTTGGCGTAATCACCCAACGAGCCAAGCAATGCCTGCCCCGACGCCATCTCCTCGCGCAACTTTGCCACCTCGGTCGAGAGTGCCCCTATCCGCTGCTCATACTCCAAACGCAGCCGGTGTAGATGGGGTTGGCGGCGCATGGCACGCGCGGCAATACCCAAATTACGAAGCTCGAAGGCCTTTTGCTGAATTTCATTGAGCAATTCGCCCTGCCGGTCGCCCAGCGTCATCTGCTGTGCCACCATCAGGCGCAGTTCCTCGTCCGCGGGCGCTACCTTGTCCAAACCTGCCCAACCCGCCGGATCATACCAAGAGCGCCGCAAGGTACGGTCGCGATTGTACATCGGGCCTGCCGGTGCGTCTTCACCGGCAAAGGGATCACGCGCATACAGACCCCAAAGCCCGCGATAGTCTCGCACCCAGCTTTGTCCCGCGCTCAGCACATGCGGTGGCCCCCACTGCTTCTCTTGCTGCGGGCCAAGCGTCATTCCGTCCCCGCGCGCATAATCAACAAAGGGAATACGAAAGAGATTAGAGGCCTGTTCCGGCTGCTCTGTATCCGGTTCGTCTTGATATTGCTTTAGCTGGTTATACCAAAACTGTTGCAGCCAGTCGATGACCTTTGCCAATGGCTGCATAAAGGCGAGTTCCAACTCAGTCAGATACTCGCCGCGGCGGAAATAGCAGGCATGAGAACCCGCGCCAATATAGACCACCGGATGCCCATCAATCTTCTCCAACTCAGGGTCATCCCAGCGGCGGCGCAGATCATCGCCCTGGTAATCATGCGAAGCATAGGCCACCCACTCCGGCTGATAGCGCTCAAGGAGTGAACTCAGGTCAGGCTCACTCTCTCCCGCGCCATCAGTCAACGGGGGCAGATCATCACGCTCGGCCAAATAGATCGACACCAATTCCCAGTCGGCCTCATGGTCATTCGCCCCAAAAAAGCCCGACCGCCAATTGTTGTAGACATAGAAGAACCAATATTGAATTACCACCCACCCCGCCTCGTGTACCACACGCCCGTGATAGGTGTATTCTTCACATTCTTCCAAAAGTTTCTCATAACGCAGCGTTGCCGCCGCTGCTGTGTCACCAGGGACACGCCCGCGCGCCAGCAGTGCCACGCTAAAGAGCGCTTCCACAAAGCGCGAAACATAGCCCACCCTCGCCAAACGTCCCCGCCCCGGCGTGAAGATGTGCGCGCGTGAAGATTGCTTGCGCTGGTCCTGGTAGATCGCTAGCTCAGTCGCATCCAACGGCTCGGTAAACTTGAGAAAATAGACAGCATCGGGGCGCCCCATATCGACGCGTGTGAGCATATCGAGTGTCACTTCACCCTGCCCCAATACGCAAACAGCATCTTCACCAGGACGCTGATACCAGAGGCTTGCGATCTGGACATAGCGTTCCACGTCGATGGGGAAGAATTGCTCACCGCGCGTAAAGCGCAGCACCGGCTCAAAGTGGCGCAACAGGGCCAACTCTAACTCAGCGGTGATGGCTTTGGTTCCTGGGTTCTCGGCTGTTGAAAGAAAGGCGGACGTCATAGGTATTCAGATAGAGTACAAGAAGAATACAGGTCAACATGAGCAGGTAAATAAACTGCTCATCCCGATCGGCGACATAGCTTGAAAGACAGAAGATCAAGAGAATGCCCTGGGCCATCATCGCGCGCAACCACGCGCTGCGCTGCCCCAGCCACAGCCCCATCGCCGTGACCAGATCAAAGATTGCCATGGGCAAAAGCAGACCACCCAACAGCAGCGAATCCATCACGCGGATCGAGCGCATCATCACTTCGAATGGCAGTTCCCAATTGAATTTTGCCATCGTAACCCAGATGATCGCCACCAGGATAGCCGCTTGCCCTGAGAGCAAAAGGGCAATGACGCGCATCGTCCAACGCCGCGCCTGCACTTCCACCCGCATTGTCTCAATGGGGATGGGTTCGGCGCTCAGGTGGGCAATGTCTTCGTGATCCTTTCCATCCTGATAGATCATAACAGAACCTAGCGCGGCTGCGCCGCCAGCGTCCGCTGCATCTGGTCAAGGTGTCCTTCGCCATGTGCAGCATAGGAGATCAGGAGATCTTCCGGCGTGATCACCCCATTCACAGGATGCAATCCCGTACGCTGCCATTGGGACTCATCCAGGCTCGCAAAGAGATCCGCCCATCGTTGGTGCAGCCCTTGTAGCAGCATCAGCGATGCACTCAGATCAGCCGAGTTTGCCTCTGGCGTCAGCGCCCACAAATCCTGGTCATACGGGCGCACCGTGGGCTTCTCCTCGGTCAAGATCAGCTTCAGGCGAATATAGCTGTTCAAATGGGAATCGGCCAAATGATGCACATTCTGCGCCACACTCCACTCCCCATCCAGAAAATGTGTCGTCAATTGCTCCGGCGTCAAGCCTGCTGTCAGCTCAGCCACCTGTTCGGGCAGCTTGCGCAGCCTAGCGATTGCCTGGCCGCGTGTCGCCGTATCAATCATGGCAGGTTGCTCCATCGATAGGATTCCCTTTCTTGCGTTAGCCTGCAATTACAAAGCAATTCCGCTAACTATACCGCTAATCCAAAAAGGATGACAACTTGCTCTAGAGTACCGCTGCTGAAGTCTGCCGCGGCAGCAACGGGATGATAGCTGAAAACAAATGAGTGCGGGGCACTCTGGAGAGTGCCCCGCACCTACCGCCCAAATGCTCAGGGCTGAGCACATGCAGCGCCACCGGTGTACCCTGCGCCAGTGACAGTAACAGTCGTGGCTGTCGGATTGTTCCCAGTGATCAAGTTCATTGCGTCCATACTGCTGCTGCCCATCAAACTAGGTAGGCGGACACCTAGACTGGTTTGAGTTCCCTTGCGCACCCGAATATCGGCACCCCCCTGCGCCTCATTGCCGGCGTCGGCGACACTGTTACTATGGATATCCAAACAGACCGAGTTGCTGTCTCCCGCAAGGATGCCGCTGACGGAATAAATTCCGTGCAACGAATTGATAGCGTCTGCGAAATCCGATACACTGTTGTTCGTCACTGTAGCATTCAGCGCAGCACTCCCCTCGCCTGCCTCAAGAACAATCCCTGTGTCATGGAATTGACTGACCTTGTTGTTGTTGATGAGCGTTGTGTGCGAGCCGGCCCCGCGAGCACCGACGATGATGCCAAACGCCTGTAACGAACCGGAGTGATCCACATCCGGATCGCCGATGACGTTGTTTTCAATGCGTCCGCTGAAAATACCGCTGCCGCTGCCTTTATTCACGTTGATCGCGCCCCCCTGATTACTGCCGCTGAAGGGAACCGCATCCGTGCCATTGTTCGAGATGTCATACGTCAGGCTGCCGTTGAAGGCCCCGCCCAGAATGAAGATACCCTGACCCAGTCCTGTTGCATGGCCTCCGGAAAGCGCATTGCCCGTAAAGGTCAAATCGACAACCGCATTATTCAGCAGGCTCAGATTGAAGTGATCGCCGCCATGAGCAGCAAAGGTATTATTGGTAACAATCGCGGTGATATTGGCCGTCGTATCAGCTTCGATAAACAGACCATCATCGCCGAAGGTTGGGCTGGTGTTTCGGATGGTGTTGTTGCTAACCGTCAGATTGAGCGTGCCGGTTGAATTGTCAATCGCAATGTTGCGCTGCCATCCGCCACGAATCGTGCTGTTGGTAATCGAACTATTTCCAGTCATCCCAGCAGATGCGCCGGTCACACCAAAGAAGACCAAACTCCCATCATTATAGGGTGTGGCGACATTGGTGCCGTTGGAACCATTCACCACACTATTATCTAACGTAAAGCCATCGACACTTGTGCCGCGAATGCCATAGTTGGAATGGTCATGGATCCACATGCGTGTCAAGGAGACATCGTGGGCATTATTGAGGACAATGCCAGTGCCTACAGGCGTCACCGAAGAATCGTCTGCCCCTGTACTGTTCTGGATGGTGCCACCCGAACAGCCGCTCGTATTCGCATCTGTGCAGGTTCCCCCGCTGCCCGCAACTGTAAAGCTACCCGTGGCAAGGCTATTATTCGTCCAGACAATACCATTCGTCCCTCCATTGGCATTGATCCTTGTGAAGTTGAACGTTCCATCCGAGTTAACAAGATTCACCGCAATGGCGTTATTTGTAGTGACGCTGACTTGGCTAACGCTCAGCCCTGTTGCACCGCTGGCGCTGAGCCCACGGACGCCGGAGAGTGGCGTGATGTCCAATCCCTGTACCACCCCGTTCGTGCCCAGTGTGACTTGCCCCTGCACCACCGGACGGGTACCGTTGAGCGTGGGACGGGCAATCGTACCGGCGGGCGGTATGATGCCAAAGAATGTGTCAAAGCTTGTCCCGCTACTCCCTTGTCCAATCAGCCACTCGCCGGAATTGAGCGGAATGCCCGAAGTCGCCGTACCGCTGTAGAGGAAGATACGATGATTGGCACCATCGACATCATCCACATCATTGTTAGCACCTGGATTCCCCGAAAGGAACTTAAACGGATTGCTCAACCGGCCATCCCCAGGCCCCGCCACTGCCGGGTTTACGAACCAGATCACAGGCCCGCCGACGTTGAAAGTGACATTCGACGGGTCACTGCATGATGAGTCTGGGCTGCCGTTGTCGCAGACTGTATAGGTAAAGACAACACTACCTGTCACGCCAGGAGCCGGGTCAAAGCTAAACTCTCCCGTACTAACCGAAACGTTCACTGTGCCTACATTGGCAATAGTATGGATGATTGTGCCACCAGAAGGAGCCGCACCACCCACTGTGCCGACTGTGAAAGTGGGGCTATAGCCGGAGTCACCAGTATCCGGGTCCGTAACACCTTGCAGCAATCCATTCCCTGCCGGTATAGCAATCTGCATGTTCGCTTGGGCGCTATAATTCTTTGCCGTGGCAATGGGCTTGTCGCCGACTGCAACCACCGTGATGCCCACACTGTCTGTGTCGGAGAGGGGGCCGCCCAGACCACTATTGCCCAGGTCGTTGGTGGTGATGGTCAGCGTCTCGCTGCCTCTGGTCTCATTGAAATTGCTGTTGCCGCGATAGGTCAGCCCATCCAACCGGCTGTTGATCGTTGCCACCATTCCCGTAAAGGTCATCGTCGCGTCATCAATGCCGTCACCGCTGCTAAAGGTCAGCCCGCTTGTGCCGTTCAAGGTGAGCAGACCATTGAGCGCGCTCAACGTAACCTGCACAGCACTGGTGCCAGCATCCACGTCGTCAATGGCAATGGAGCCGGGGAAGATCAGGTCAGTATCTTCGTTGACTGTTTGCGCGCCGGGTACGCTGTTCACAGGCGCATCGTTGACCGGGATGATTGTGAGATTCACCGTCGCCGTGTCACATGCAGGGATCGCGGCATCGTCACAAACCTGATAGACAAAGCTGTCCGAGGTAGTCTCACTGCCGTTATGGGTATAGACAAACGAGCCGTCGGCACTCAAGGTGAATGAAGTCGCATTCATCGGGCCAGAGACCGGCGTCGTGTTCACCGCGAGCGTGTCGTTATCGACATCTGTATCGCCCTCCAGCACGCCCGGCGCAGCGACATTCAGCGTAGCGCCTTCGTTGACCGAATAGCTGTCATCATCCGCGCTGGGTGCATCGTTCACGCAGGTAACGGTCATGGCAACGGTAGCGGTCGAGCCACCATTTAACGTATAGGTAAATGTGTCGGAACTGCCAACGAGCGTATTGCAATAGTTCGCGTTGGGCTGGTAGGTGAGGCTGAGATTGTCACCAGCAATCAGCACAGTCCCATTGGCCGGATCCCCTGCCGCCACAATCGTCTTTGGCCCACCATCCACATCCGTATCATTGGCAAGCACGTCGATAGTGGTCGCCGCGGCGTCCTCGCTCACAGTAGCGGCATCGTTGACTGCCACCGGCGCGTCATCCACCGGCGTAACTGTGATGGTTACGACGGCTGTGTCAATCCCCCCATTGCCATCAGAAAGCTCATATCCAAAGCTATCCGTCCCCGCAAAGTTCAGTGTTGGGGAGTAGACAAAGCTGCCATCTGTATTCAACACAAGCGCGCCGTGGAGCGTATCCGTGATCGGCGTTGTGTTTACGGTCAACGTGTCTCCTTCAATATCGAAGTCCGCGCCGTTGCCGTTGTCATCCAGCACATTGCCATCCGCCAGTTCCGTGTCCTCTGCGGTCGTAAAGAGATCATCCTCTGCCACCGGATCATCATTGATACAGTTGACCGTCACGGCGACAGTCGCAGTGGAGCCACCGTTTATGGCATAGGTAAAGGTGTCGGTCGTGCCTGCCTCGCTGTTACAGTAATTGAGGTCAGGCTTATAGGTGAGGCTGAGGTTATCGCCCGCAACCACCACTGTGCCATTGGCTGGGTCGCCAGCCGAGGTGATGCTCTTAGGCCCACCATCTACATCGGTATCGTTGGCAAGCACGTCAATCGTTGTCGCACCAGAGTCCTCATCCACCACAGCCACGTCATCCACAGCCAACGGGGCATCATCCGTCGGCGTAATCGTCACGCTTACACTTGCCACTGGAGAGTCAGCCGCCCCATCGTTCGCCGTGTAGGTGAAGCTGTCGGACGTTGTCTCGCTTCCATCGTGGGTGTACGCCACCTCTGCGGTGCAGGTGCTAGGGGTGTTGTCATCACAAGACGCACTGCCAATGGCTCCCAAAGCGCCATGCGTAGGAGGCGTGTCAATCGCAAAGGTCAAGGCGTCGCCCTCGTTGTCAGTTGCGGAGAGCGTTACCGTTATGGACCCGCCCTCCATGACGCTGGCGCTTCTGTTCACTGCCAGCGGAGCATCATTCACGGCGAGCACGGTGAGCGTGACTTGGGCTGTGTCAGACAAGGCGCTGCCATCCAACAGGCGATAGGTAAAGAAGTCATCCCCCACGTAGTCCAGCGTCGGCGTATAGGTGAACGTGCCATCGACACGCAGGATCAAAGATCCGTGGGTTGGAGCGACAACCGGGGTGGTGGCGATTGTCAACGGATCTCCGTCGGGATCGCTGTCGGCCCCATTGCCATTGTCGATCAGGACACTGCCGGTAAAGGGGAGGTCTTCGGTGACGGTGATGCTGTCGTCCATCGCCACGGGCGCATCATTCACACAAATAACGGTGACAGAGACGGTCGCTTCGCTGCCGCCAGGAGCAAGCGTGTACGTGAAATTGTCGGTCACACTGAGCAGGTCGTTGCAGTAGTTGAGGTCGGGCGCATAGCTCACGCTCAGGTTGTCACCCGCCATGACTACGCTGCCGTTGGCCGGGTCGCCAACCGTAGCAATGCTCATGGGGCCGCCATCCGTGTCAGTGTCGTTGCCCAGGACATCGATGGTTGTCGCGCCGGAGTCCTCGACCACGGTGATGGCATCATTCACAGCCAGCGGCGCATCATCCGTCGGCGTGATCGTCAAAGAGACCGTCGCCACATTGCTCTCTACCAGCCCGTCATTAGCTCGATAGGTAAATTGATCCGCTGCAGTCTCGCTGCCGTCGTGGACATAGGTAAAGCCACCCTCTGCATCCAGGGTGAAAGAGGCGGCATGGGCTGGCCCGGCGACGATGACCGCAGTCAGCGGATCATTCTCAATGTCTGTGTCGTTCGCCAGCACCCCAGGCGCGACAATCGTCAACGTGGCCCCTTCAAGGAGGCTGTAGCTGTCATGATCGGCGACGGGCGCATCGTTGACACAGGTTACGGTCACGGCGACAGTTGCTTCATCTCCGCCCGGCGCGAGCGTATAGGTGAAGGTATCACGGCTCAACACCGAATCGTTACAGTAGTCCGGGTCAGGCTGATAGGTGAGGCTGCGATTGTCACCGGCAATCAGCACAGTTCCATTGGCTGGATTGCCCACGGCAGCAATGCTCATCGGCCCACCGTCAACGTCCGTGTCGTTGGCGAGCACATCGATCAACGTCGCTGCCGCATCCTCGTTGACTGTGGCCTCATCGTCCACCGCGATAGGCGCATCATCCACTGGCGTCACCGTGATTGAGACAGTGATCAGGCCGGACTCCACAACCCCGTTGCCCGCCTGATAGGTGAATAGATCGCTTGTAGATTCGCTGCCATCGTGGGAGTATGTTATCTCGGCGCGACAACTGTTGGGCGCAGCACCCGCGCAGGTCACCGGCCCAATCGGGCCGAGTGTACCGTGGCTGGGCGGGTTAGCAATCACAAAGGTCAACGCCATGCCGGAGGGGTTCGTGGCAGAAAGCGCTATCGTCACCTGCCCGCCCTCATGTACGTTCACCTCTTGGTTGCTACCCACCGGCTCGCCCGCAGGTGGCTCGATTGTAATTGTAAAGGTTTGTGCCGCGCTCTCATCACTGCCCCCCTTCGCTGTGCCGCCATCATCCTGCAGCCGCACAGTAACAATGGCTGTGCCACCGGCAGTGGGAACAGGCGTAAAGGCCAACGTCCCCGCGCTGCTGATTGAGGGTTGCACCGCAAACAGGCTGTTGTCGCTGTTGGACACAACGAAAGTCAGGCTTTGGC
Organism: Caldilineaceae bacterium; assembly: GCA_020846635.1. Taxonomy (GTDB): domain Bacteria; phylum Chloroflexota; class Anaerolineae; order Caldilineales; family Caldilineaceae; genus QEUY01. The sequence goes on along the minus strand of JADLDO010000016.1, from coordinate 40,959 downwards.
CTGCTTCGTCGGCAGGCCCGGCACTGATCTGGGTCGCCCACGCCGGAATGCTCTGCGCGCCCGCCGTACTCTCCACTGTCACATCCGCGCCTTTTGTGAAACGAGGCGCATCATTGATCGGGTTGACAGTAATCGAGATGATTCCCTCTCCGGCGGCTGCATTCGGGGCATTGCCGGGAACAGAACTGCCTCGATAGCTGAAGGAGTCGTTACCCGCAAAATCAACAGAAGGGATATAGATGACAGTGGCGGTACAAATGCTGGGCGTGCCGGCTGCACAGATTGCGCCGCTGATACTCCCCAGCGAGCCATGCAATGGAGGCTGGGCGATGGCGAACTCTAGGATCGTCGCATCTGGTTTGGCTGCCGACAGCGTCACGACAACCGGAGTCTCCTCGTCTGTTATAACCGTCTCATCGAGCAGCCCCAGGTCGATCTGGGGAGTTCCCGTACCCGAAAATGGCAAATAGGAATAAAAAGTCGCCGAACTCTCGTCCGGGCTTTGCGCGTACACGGCTCGGCCCAAGTGAAACAAAACTGCAAAGCTCAGGCATAGGAGCAGAGCAACGACAATATAAGGTTTAATACGCATGACAGACTTTCTAAGTACAATACAAGTCAAACGGTACTATGGGTATAGGGCAGATCCGGGGCGTTACAATTGCGGGACTTCAGATCAGGGAGACAGCGAGGAACGCAACATGCCAACGAAGAGCAAAACGAGTGTAACTCTGCCAATATGAATATTATGAATAAACAAAAACAAGACCGATTCCGGTCTATCCTACCACTATCAGTATAATATACGAGCCTGCCATCCTAAAGGGCTAATTGCCGCAGAGAATCTATCGATTTCTAGGCCAATTGTCATAGCGCAGGGCTATATCTTCGTAAAGAAAGCCGCCATTTTAGTAAATTTAGCCGTTTCGTATTACGCTCTTATTGCCCAACCAAATTCAAAGGCATAGGCTCATGTAGCCTAGCTCAACTTCTATCACTTCTCTGTAACAAAATCGTCATATGCCAAAAATGACAAACCACGCTAGGAGAGTTTCATGAGTAAGTATCGTACCGCCATCATCGGCTGTGGCATCATCGCGCGCGTGCATGGCCGCGGGTGGCTCGGCGTTCCCGGCCAGCCCACCGCAATCGGGGCCATCGCCGACACAAACCCGGATGCCCGCCGCGAGTATGGCGACTTCTTTAAGGTAGGCGAGGATCACCGCTACGCCGACTATCGCGAGATGCTCGACAAGGAGCGACCCGACTTTGTCGATGTCTGTTCGTGGCACCAACAGCACGCCGAAATGGTCATCGCCGCGGCTGCGCGCCGTCCCAAGGCGATCATCTGTCAGAAACCAATGGCCGTCGATTTGGGCGAGGCCGACGACATGTTGACAGCCTGTGAACGCAACGGCGTCAAGCTGATCATCGCCTTCCAACGTCCCCATCATGCCACCTGGCTCAAGGCGCGCGAACTCATACGCGAAGGCGTGATCGGCAAGGTCACACAAATCCAGTTGGACGATGGCGGCAACATCCTCAACACCAACTCCCACAACATCCGTCTTGCCCTCTTTCTCATGGACGAGCCACAGGTCGAGTGGGTGATGGGCACTGCCGAGCGCACAACCGACCAGGTTGAGCGCGGTCTACCGGCGGAGGACGCCTGTTTGGGGTTAGCCGCGTGCGACAATGGCGCGACCATCCTGATTCAGGGCAACTTGGTGCGCGGGCTTGGACAGGGCTGCCGCGTCATCGGCACTGACGGCATCATGGAACTGGATACCACCCGCTTTCCCGACAGCGAAATCCCCTCCGATGCGCCCATGTACATGCCCGAAGGCCCATCAGCACGCTATAACTATGAAATTGGCACCGTGAGGTATCTCAATACGTCGTCAAACGGGTGGAATGAGGTTGAAGCACCCTGGCATGACGCTTGGGCTCATCAATGTCAAGAAGCGATTGATTGGGTAGAAGGTCGCGTCGAAACGCCGATCAGCGGTGCAGAACGGGCGCGCGCGGTGCAGGAGATCATGATGGCGCTCTTTGAATCGGCACGAAAACGGCAACGGATCTACATGCCGCTCAAGACGCGCGTGAATCCCCTCAAGTTGATGGTCGAAAATGGTGACTTGCCGGTCGAGTGGCCCGGACGTTACGAACGCCGGGCGCGGCTCGTGCGCGGTGAGGCTATGTCCTGGCATGAGGCCGCGAAATCCTCAAAATGAGGAAAATGTTCAAAATGAAGAAAGTGGGGTCAGTGATATAATTTCCTGCGCAATTCCTCACTGAGATAGGTTTCCCCCACCAGAACGCGCTGCACAGCCACCAGGATGGCAATTGGATCTTGCTTGATGACATAGCCCTTTGCGCCAGCAGCAAGCGCACGCCGCACATAGTGACTTTCATTGTGACCGGAAAGCATCAGGCAAGGGAGAGTCGGGTATTGCTTGCGCAGGAAAGCGACCAGATCAATGCCATTCATGGCGGGCAGCGAAACGTCCACCAAAACAAGATCGACGGCCAGATGGCGGAGCTGCTCAATTGCAGCTTCCGCCGTCGGTGCGACCGCGGCTACAGTCAATTGACCTTGATCACGCAGGAAACGAACAAGCGTGGTGGCGAGAACTGCGTTATCCTCGACCACAAGCAGCACAGGCATTCTTATCTCCTATTATCTTCCCCCTTGGCATGGTCTTTTCCCTTCAGGCCAAAAGTGACGCAATGGGTTATGACGGCACTGGCATGATCTAAGAATATGTGAGAAGCATAGGGGACAGTCTGCACATTCCCTATAGGGCATGATATAGAGCAGGGATAGTTGCGCCGGTAGAAATCCTTCCGGCATTGCCACTAGTTTCCTTACGATGATTCGCTAGACTCTATTCCAGGCCGATGAACCAAGTAGATAAGACGGAGAGGGAACAACTAGCATGCCGACAACCCACACCCGCTTCGCCACCTTAGCCGGCAGCCATGACCTGCGCCTGCCGGCGTGGGGGCCATACAGCAAGCGTTATGTCGGTGTCTCGCACATTCCTGATGTGAGGGCGGGGTTGCGTTTTGATCTCAGTGTCTTTCCAGGGCTGTACCGTCGCGCTGTGCAAGTGCCCAATGTCATGTGGGAGTCGGGCTATCATCCCTGGGAGGCCGCGCCCGACCTCTCCTACTACAGTCACCGTCACCAGTTGATCTGGCGTGACCAACTCACCTACGACATTGCCTATTGTCGTCTCGACGAAAACGCAGTATTGGTACATTGCACAGCCCTCAACCAGAGTGATGCACTCCAGCAACTCTCCCTCCACTACGCCGCCGCGCTGCACTTTCCTCCACTCGAACCCTATTCGCGTGAAGTCCTGCAACCCGACAAAGTAAGCCTGCCGCATGGCGCGGTCTGGGTCAACGCGATCCACTATCGCGCGGTCGAATATGCTGGCTTTGACCCGCGCGCCAACCTCACATGGGATGGACAGGTGCGCGGCGAGATTCGCGCCCACGGCTTTGTCGATGGGCTGGGGCTGGGTGGTGGCTGGGGCGCGACCGTGGGCGACCGTGTCCACTATCGGGTTACGCTCTCTGAACCGATGATCAATGGGATGCTCTGGCTGCGCGCACGCTGGCCCAAAGGTGAGCGTGCCACCATTCGCCTGGATGGCATCGGCAAGGCTTCCATCAAGTATTCAGGCAGCGGAGACGAGCTTCACCTATTCCCGTTCTGGCTTGGCCCCCTTACACCAGGCGAGTACGACATAACCTTTACCATACTTGACAAGGATAGCGATCTACCGGAAATCGAGATCAACGGCTTTGTGGTTGTCGATGAGCCACTTGCGGAGGAGGTCATATTTTCCCCCGCGATCTGGAATCCCGTCCCCACGCGTTTGCCCTCTCATCGACCTGAGAACACGCTCATGCTCAAGTACGATCATGCCAATGTCATCTATGGGCTAGCCTGGGGTATGCAGCCCTCGCTCGTGCGCGAGGTCTACGCCGAATCACTGGACGAGATACTGCGGCTCAAGGTACACGAGCATGTCGCCACTACGTTTCAGGGTGAAGGCAAAGGCCACTATACCAATATCCTCATGCAGCCGATTTTTCTGCCACCCGGCGAAAGCCACACCACGGTCGGGCTGGTCTGCTCCGGCAGCCAGGAAGCTGTCTACGCCCGTCTCGCCGCGTTTGATCCATCGCCCGACGCTTGGCATGCCACCGTCGCCCAGGCGCGCAGCCGCGTCGTCAATCTCACCCCCAACCCTGCGGGCGAGCCCTACCGCTCCAGCCAGGAGCGCATGGCGGCAACCCTCAGCACCAATGTCGTCTATCCCATCCGCACGCGCGGCACCTGGATTCGCAACTATACACCGGGTCGCTGGTGGGATTGTCTGTATACGTGGGATTCCGGCTTCATCGGCTTAGGGCTGTTGGAATTCGACATTGAGCGCGCGATAGACGTGCTCAATGCCTACGTCACCGAGCCTGGAGATCGCGACGCTGCTTTTATCCATCATGGCAGCCCCGTCCCCACCCAATTCTATCTCTTTATGGAACTGTGGAACCGCACACAGGATCGCGAACTCCTTGCCTATTTCTATCCGCGCCTGCAACAATATCATCGCTTTTTGATGGGTCGCCTGGGCAGCTCGACCACACGAACCCTGCAATCCGGCCTGATCCGCACCTGGGACTATTGGTACAACTCCGGCGGTTGGGATGATTATCCACCCCAGGTCTATGCGCGCACCCATGACCTTTACGCCTTCATGACCCCCGTCGTCAACAGCGCGCACGCCATTCGCACAGCTAAAATCCTACGCATGGCGGCAAGCGCCCTGGGCGAGGCTATCAGCGAATATGACACAGACATTGTCGAGCTGTCCCAAGCCCTGCAAGACTACGCTTGGGATGAGGAAGCCGGCTACTTCAGCTACGTCCTACACGATGATGAGGGAGTACCGCGCGGCTTCTTGCGCCACAGCAGCGGAGTCAATTTCAATATGGGCATGGATGGCGCATCACCGCTGGTGGCAGATTGCTGCACCCCGGCCCAAACCAGTCGCCTGATCGAACAGCTTATGACGCCTGGGCGCATGGGGTCGCCCATCGGTCTTTCCACTGTCGATCAGCGAGCGCCCTATTACCGTAACGATGGCTATTGGAATGGGGCGGTTTGGATGGCGCACCAATGGTTCTTCTGGAAGGCACTGCTGGACCAGGGCGCAGCAGACGCCGCCTATCACATTGCCGAGACAGCACTCACAATCTGGCAGCAGGAAGTTGACCGCACCTACAACTGCTTTGAACATTTTGTAATCGACAGCGGGCGCGGGGCCGGTTGGCATCACTTTGGCGCGCTCTCCGCTCCGGTCGTCAACTGGTATAGCGCCTATCACCGTCCCGGCCATTTCACCACCGGGCATAATGTCTGGATAGAGAGTCTCTCGATTGCGCCCGACCATTCAAAGTTGGCGGCGGCTCTCTTGCTGTACGGCAACCCAGGCCAAACGCCCGTTGTGCTAGCCACGCTGGCCGCGGATCGCAGCTACAGCGCAACCTGGAATGGAACGCAAGTTCCCTGCAAGACACGCGTCGCCGGAACCGTCGAGATCACACTGCCCAGCGGCAACGGCAGCGGGCAGCTTGTCGTGCAGGCTAACTCTCTGCCAGTTTGACGCTTACACCGTTCTTCGCTACGATCTTTCAATGTTATGTCTCATGTTATGGTCTTTCAATCCGGCATTGTTATCAGACTGACATCTCTGTCCAACGTACTCGGGGGAACGTTCTATGTCCGCACCCGCCATAACCGAAATCGACCGCACACTTGCGGCCATTGATCCCCAACGGCTGCTGCAAACCGCCCAAGAATTGGTCGCCATTCCTAGCCCAACGCGCAGCGCCGGTGCAGTGGCAGACAAACTTGCTGCAATTTTGAGTGCCGATGGTTTCAAGGTCGAGCGCCCGGTTGCTGATTGGCCCGAAGCGCCCGCGGTTGTGGTGCGCTATGAGAGCGGTCGCCCCGGTCGCCGGCTCCAGTTCGATGGTCATCTGGACACCGTCCATCTCCCCTTCATCCCACCTCGCTTCGAGGATGGCGTTCTCTATGGCTCCGGCTCCTCGGATATGAAGGGAGGTATTGCGGCCTTTGTTGAGGCCCTACGCACCCTAGCCGCCACCCATACGCTTCCTGGTGGCGGCATCCTGTTGACAGCCCACGACCATCACGAAGGCCCCTGGGGTGACCGGCGACAACTGCGGGCGCTGCTACGCGATGGCTATGTTGGCGATGGCGTCCTCATCCCCGAATATCTCGCCGACCGGCTGCCGGTGGCTGGCCGCGGCTCCGCCATCTTTGACATCACCATCACCCGCCCAGGGGTTCCCATCCACGAGGTATTGCGCCCACCAGGGACGCCCGATGTCATTGCCATCGGGGCCGAACTTGTCCGGCGGCTGCACGCGCAAAACGGCCCGCTCAGTGCCATCACCGCGCCCTATGTCGGCAGCGACTCCTTTTTTGTGGGCAAATTTCACGCCGGTGAAATCTTCAACCAATCGCCAACCGAATGTCACATCAGCGGTGCTCGTCGCTGGGTGACTCCCGGCCAACGCGAGCCCGTCCTGGCCGAGTTTCGTGCGCTGCTCGACGAATTGGCCGCCGAGACAGGAACCACCATCACGGCAGAATTTGACGTTCCCGGCGACGCCTTCAGCATTAGCGCCGATGAGCCGTTGATGGTTGCCTTCCAAGCTGCCCACAACATCGTTACGGGTGCGCCCTTGCCTTTGGGCAACAAGCCCTTTGTCGATGATGGCAGTATCATCATCGGCGAAACTGGCCTTCCCGCCATCACCCACGGCCCCGCTGCGACCGGCGCACATACGCTGCACGAAGCGGTCACCCTGGATGAATTAGTGCGCGTGGCGCGCGTCTATGCGCTGACGGCATTGCACTTTTGCGGCCAAACCGTTTAGGCTTCATAACTCGCACGTTTCTACCCTGTATCTGGAGAGATCGCCAGATACATAGATCATTACCTGGAGAATATCTCATGTCGCTAGATGCCCGCCGCACCCAACTTGTACGGCGCACCTTCCTGGATTATCGCCAGATGTCCGAGTTCCTTGAACAGCCCTTGATCATCAACAAGGCAAAAGGACTGTACTATTGGGATGACAACGGCAAACGCTACTTTGACGGCATCGGCGGCATCTTTGTCGCCGTTTTGGGGCATGGGCATCCCCGGATCATGGAAGCCATGCACAAACAAATGGAGGAGATCAGCTTTGCGCCGCCGCTCCATGCCATTTCCGATGTTGGCCTCGACCTGGTCGAACGGCTGGGTGAAATTGCGCCAGGCAATCTAAATTATGTCAAGCCCTTTAGCGGTGGCTCGGAGTCGATTGAAGCCGCGCTCAAGTTTGCCCGCCAATATTTCAAGCAAACGGGCCATCCGAACAAGTTCAAATTTGTCAGCCGCTACTATGGCTATCATGGCGGCACCTTTGGCGCGATGGCAGCCAGCGGAACCGGCAAGCGCAAAAGCCCCTTTGAGCCGCACACCCCTGGCTTCGTCAAGGTCTTTCCCCCCACCTACTACCGGGATCGCTTTAGCAGTTGGGAGGAATGTAACCGCTTCTGTGCGCGCATGTTCGAGGATGTGATCCTGATGGAGGACCCGGAGACGGTCGCGGGCATCCTGGTCGAACCCATCGGCAACACAGGGGGCATCATCACCCCCACCGACGAATACTTCCAGATTTTGCGCGAGATCTGCGACAAGTACAACGTCCTTCTCATCTTTGATGAGATCATCACCGGCTATGGCCGAACAGGCAATATGTTTGCCGCACAGACCTTTGGCGTCACCCCCGACATTATCTGTGGCGGCAAGGGCTTGTCGAGTGGTGCCATTCCGCTCGGTGCCATGATCGCGCGTGAGGATATGGGCGAGGTCTTCCTAGGCCCCGCCGAACAAGAGGTCAGCTTTGCCCACGGTCACACCTTCGCCGGAAACCCCCTGGCTTGTGCGGTCGGCCTGGCAGTGCTGGACGAGATCGTTGAGCAGCAGCTTGATTGCAAAGCGCGCGAGATAGGCGACTACCTGACAACAAAGTTAGAGGGGCTCAAGCAGTACGGTGTCATTCGTGAAGTGCGCGGCAAGGGCATGTTACGCGGTGTCGAACTGGTGCGCGACACCCAAAACCTACAGCCTTTCCCCGAACTGGGCCGCGCCCTCAAGCGCACTGCGCTCGACAATGGCCTGATCATGCGTGTTGACCCCACTTGGTTTGCGGTGGCGCCTGCCCTCATCGCCGAACGCAGCGATATTGACGAACTGGTTGACCTCGTCGAGCGCAGCCTCCTCGATGCTCTGGAGCAAGTCGGCGGGTAAGCCGCCAAAGAGATTGGCTAGACAAGGATTTTGGATATGCGTGTTATCACCAAACAGTCGTTGCTTGCCACGGTAGCCGAACGCTATCGAGAGACATATCAACGACGCGACGAATGGCTGCCCACGGCGGAAGGTAGCCAAGCAGCCACCCTCTATGCCCAACTGACCGCCCTCCCCCCTGAACCAAGCGAGGACGCCATCACAGCCATCATCGGCGACAACCGCTGGACAGAAAACATTTGCAACGAATGTGGCGAAGATCGTGAGGTCACAGTGCTGCTGGGCGAAGAACCCCACCACCCCACGGATGCACTCGCCATCTGTACTGATTGTCTCAAACAGGCAAAACGTATCGCCGAGGCATCGGCCTAACCAGCGGCATTGCACGATAGGCGTCACAGGCGATGATCATGCCCCAATCCAGGATCATCGCCTGTGGCATCCCCCGCTCTCCTATGGGCTCCCTCCAACAGGCACATTGCCACGTGCCCCTGTTTGTGGTAAAGTAGCGCTCGCAGCCAGAGATCATTCCACATTGCTTGCATCGAGAATGCCATTCCCCAGGCAGTGATCCTTGCTACCGCGTCTCTCCCCAAATCCATTGGGTCATCATCGCTCCTAAACGACCGTGCCCAATAGAGTTGACGCGATCTTCATCTGTCGCTCATTCGTTGGTTATCGTCGTGTTATCTAACACGGCTCTTCGGGGCTTTACCGTTTGTCCGCCAGTTCTGCTTCCGGCTGTCGGCCATTTCGTTCTTCCCTCTAGCCAAAGGAGACCAACCCATGACCCATCCCAACCGGCTTACGCGACGACAATTTATGGCGCTCGCTGGCATCACCGCCACGAGTGCCTTGCTGGCCGCCTGCGCTCCAGCAGCAGCACCAGCGACAACCGGTGCAGAAAGCGGTGGCGCGGCAGCTTCCGATACCACCAATCTGCTCGCGTGGTTCACCGATCGCAGCACCATCAACGCGATGACCGAAGAGGTTGCGATTCCAGAGTTTCAAGAGCGTAACCCCGGCATCACCGTTGAAATGCAGTTTGTCCCGGAAGCAGAGCTACAACAGAAGCTCCTGACTGCCAACGCCGCAGGCAACGCGCCTGACATTTCCTCAATTGACGAGACATTCCTCGATACCCTGACCAAACAAGAGGTATTGCGCCCCATCCCTGAAGAGACATTAGACGTGAACAGTGAGATGGGTGAACTGACCGCCTTTCTTTATCGACTTCCCCAGGGCAGTGACGACGGGCGCTATTATGGCCTTCCCAATGGTGTTTTTAGCTCCGCTCTCTATTACAACAACACGTTGCTAGAGGAATTGGGCTACACCCCCGAAGACATTCCCAACACTTGGGATGAGTTCCTGCTGTGGGCGAAGGAAGTATCAGTATGGGACGGCAATACCTTGACGACAGCAGGTTGCGCCCTCTTTGCCAATGAATTTAGTCTTTGGGAAGATCTGCGTTATCAATATGCCGGGACGTCAGATGGCAATCCTTTCCCCACCAAAGAGACGATGCGCCTTGCCGACGATGTCGGCATCCAGGCGTGGCAGTTTATCATGGACATGTACAATGTTCACCAAGTCGACAGCATCGCCGAAGGCCTGATCTCGCGCGATCGCTTTGGCGCGGGCAATGCCGTAACCCTTTACCAATGGACATGGTTTAATGGCTTCATGGATACTCAATACCCCGATGAAAATTGGGGAATCCTCGTACCCCCTTCGGTAAACGGTGAACCGATCTATGGTCGCCGCGGGCCAGATGTGGGCTTCACCCTGACCACCCAAAACGACAATCACTTGGATGCGGCGTTAAACTTCTATCGCTATTTGGTCGGTCCCGACTATCTTGCCCGCTATTGCAAATTGCGCGGCATCCAACCCAGCCTCAGAAGCATGTGGGAGACACCAGAGTTCAACGAGGAGTCAGGCCCCCATTGGGCAGCGATTGCTGTGAAGAACCGGCCCGAAAACACGGTCGATCCCGGCTTCTGGCCCGCCGAGTTGGTCGCCATTACGAACCGGCTTACCCCTTCTATACGCGATGAAGGCGAAGATATCACGACCGTACTCCAGCGCGAGGAGCAAGCTGCCAACGAATTCCTGGCAGCGAATCCACAATGGAGCATTCTCAGCGCAGCCGACTACGATGCCAATCCCCAGTGGTTAACGGTTACGGGCTAGACATAGGCTGTAAGGATTCGATGCGTGCGCCGGTCGCCCCTGGTGATCGGCGCACGCTAACCACGTCAGGGCGCACAGCCCTACTCGGCGAGAGGCAGGCGACATGACCACCGAAAACTGGCTGCCCAAACACACGATGGGGCGCATCGTCCTTTTGGCCGCGTTTCTTTTTATGCTGGGGATGATCTGGCTGCCAATCTTCGAAATGTTCTATTGGAGCTTCTTTGTCAAAGAACCTGGCATCTTTATGTTTGCCGGGTTTGAAAATTATGTCGACCTGCTGGATGACGACGTCTTCTGGAAGTCCTTGCGCGTCACCTTTACCTTTGCCTTGATGGTGGTACCCGGCATTGTCGTCTTGGGCCTTCTGCTTGCCATCACCGTTAACACCATCCGCAACTTCACCATACGCGGCTTTTTTACAGTATCCTTCTTCATGGCCTATGTCGTGCCATTGGTAGCCGTTGCCCTCGTCTGGCGCTACATTTATCTTCCTGGGCAACAGGGGCTGCTCAACCTGATGCTGAGTTGGGTGGGCCTCGGCCCTATTCGTTGGCTAAGTGTCAGCGAATGGGCGCTGCGCTCGATTGCCTTCCTTCGCATTTGGAAAGAAGCCGGCTATGCAATGGTGCTTTTCCTTGCGGGCCTACAATCGATCCCGAAGGACTACTTTGAAGCGGCATCCGTGGATGGAGCGAACGCATGGCGGCGCTTCCTCCATATCACCATGCCGCTGCTGACGCCCACGATGGCCTTCGTTGTCATTGTGACAACGCTTTCCGCTTTCCTGGCCTTCACCGAAGTCTATGTGATGACCACTGAGGCGGGTGGTGGTGACCGCGGCGGGCCAAACTTTGCCACCAATCTAATGGCCTTTCACATCTTTAACACGGCCATTGCCTATGGGCATGAAGGCTATGGCAGCGCGATGGCGGCGATCTTTTTCCTCATCATGGTCGCAGTGGGCTACCTACAATACCGTTTCATCCGCGCTACCTATGACTATTAACTCATGTATCGCGACAGTCGCCGGACGGTAAACCATCCGGCTATAGGCAACGCCCCCTAAACGGGGCTTCAGAAGCGGCTCGCGGAGTTCCCTTCAGGGGGCGTTGTTTGGTAGCCCTGCGGCTTTAGCCCTGGGCGGCCTCGCCACTGCGGTACATCAGTGATTAATCTAGACCATTCATCTCTTGGCGACTGCCACTTTACGAAAAGATAAGGCTATGACTTCACCCGACTGGCGTACCCAGGGCGTCCGTGTCATCCCCGGCGACCAACTCGATTCCAACACCCCCCAAACTCCCGGCATGTCGCGCGCCGCAGCCATCAACCATACGCGCGCAGGGGCGAACAAATTATGGGCGGGAACCGTCACCATTCACCCGGATGCAAAAACCGGCGCGCATCATCACGGCGAACTCGAAAGCGTTATCTATGTCGTATCCGGCAGAGCGCGTATGCGCTGGGGTGAACAACTGCAATATGTCGCCGAGGCCGGCCCAGGTGACTTTATCTTCGTCCCGCCCTTTGTCCCCCATCAAGAGATCAACGCCAGCCCGGACGAACCACTTTTCTGTGTACTCGTCCGCTCTGACCAAGAAGCCATTGTCGTGAACCTAGACATTCCTGCCGTGGAGCAGCCGGAAACAGTCCACTGGGTCGATCCCATCCACCCGGCCCCCTAATCCGGTCACGTTTCACACCACCCTGGAGGCTCGATGGAAACTGCATCACGCGCCAGTTTGCAAACCAGCACAACCACTGATAGACGCACACTCAGGACAGGCCGTACCGCGCATTATGTAGGGCGAGCATTGGTCTATTTGCTGTTGAGCATTGCCGCGATCATTTTCTTTCTGCCTTTTTATTGGGTATTGGTCGCATCCTTCAAGACCGCGGCGGAACTGCGCGCGCTCCCGCCCACTTGGTGGCCGGAAACCTTTACCCTTGCCAACTATGGCGAGGTCTGGAGCGCCACCTTTGCGCGCTATTTTCTCAACTCCTTTATCTACTCCGGTGGCACGACAATTGTCGTCCTCTTCACCAGCAGCCTCATCGGCTATGTGCTTGTCAAAGACCCCTCGCGCCTGGGCAACCTGCTCTTTTGGTTCATCCTGGCTGCTTCCATGGTCCCCTTTGTCACCTATCTACTGCCCCTCTTTAATACCCTGCTCCGCATCCAACGCTGGACAGGGATGCCCATGATCAACACCTATTGGGGGATGATTTTGCCCTGGGTGGTCTTTCCCTTCGGCGTTTTTCTCATGCGCCAAGCCATGTTTGGCATCCCCAGCGATCTGCTGGATGCCGCACGCATGGACGGAGCAACCGAATTCGACATCTACTGGCGCATTGTCGTGCCACTGGTGCGTACCAGCATCGCCGCCCTTGCCATTATTGTCTTCATCTTTAAATATGATGACCTGCTCTGGCCGCTGGTGGTCGCACAGCGCACAGAGATGTATCCGATCACAGTGGGGCTGGTGGAATATGTGGGTCAGTTCTTTGTCGAATATCACCTCTTTACGACCGCAGCCGTATTAGCGATTATCCCCATCTTTGTGATCTACTTAATCCTGCAACGCTATATCATCGAAGGCATTGCCACCCAGGGCCTCAAGGGCTAGAAAATGCGCAGGATTGAAGTTGTCTACCCCACAATCTTCGTTACACACCTATCGCAGAAATAGCCACTGCTCCTTCTGCGGTCACTCTTATGCAGAGGATCAGCCGTGGCCCCGTCGCTGCGCCCATTGCAACAACATGACCTTCCAAAATCCCCTCCCGGTCACCATCGTCCTAGTACCCGTTGACGAGGGATTGCTGTTGGTACGGCGCAACATCGAGCCACACAAGGGCAAGTTAGCCCTACCAGGGGGCTATATCGATCTGGGCGAAAGTTGGCAAGAGGCGGGAGCACGCGAGGTACTTGAGGAAACAGGCGTCACTATTGACCCCGCCGGAATTCAGTTGGTCACAGTCTACAGCGCGCCCGATGGCACCATCATCATTGTGGGCCAGGCCGCGCCGCTTCACAGTGCCGAGTTGCCGCTCTTTGTCGATAATGAAGAAGCCAGTGAACGCTCTTTCATCCCCACACCCGAAGAACTGGCATGGCCCCTCCACACACAAGCTGTCACCGCCTACTTTGCGCTCAAGAATACAACCGTGTAGGTACCTCCGTCCATGACAGAACCACTATTACGCACCCACGAACTATCCCGTCGGGCCGGTGACAAGCTGATTGTTGACCATATCAGCCTAGATGTCTACGCGGGCGATATGATGGCGATCCTCGGCAAAAGCGGCGCGGGCAAGTCCTCTTTCCTGCGCCTTATCAACCGCCTGGACGAACCGACCTATGGAACTGTCTACTTGGACGGTCAGGATTATCGCCAACTTTCCCCGCGCGAACTGCGACGGCGCGTGGGCATGATGATGCAGGCCGCCTACCTCTTTCCCGGCACCGTCGCCGATAATGTACGCTTCGGCCCGCGCCAGCAGGGCATCGAATTAACCGCACCGGAGATCGATGAGCTATTGGAATCGGTTGGCCTGAAAGGGTTTGCCGGTCGGGACGTGACACGTCTTTCCGGCGGAGAAGCACAACGTGTATCGCTGGCGCGGTCGTTGGCGAACCGTCCCGAAGTCTTGCTTCTTGACGAACCAACTTCAGCGCTGGACGAAAGGGCAGAACGGGAAGTTGAGGCGCTGCTGACCCGCGTCATCCGCGACTACAAGCTTACCTGCATGATGATCACGCACGACACGGCACAGGCGGCACGCATCGCCAACCGCGCCATTCTGATTGACGCGGGACGGTTAGTAGAAAACGGCACTGTAGAGGAGGTGCTGCATGCTGAATCAGTTCTTCAATGACCCGTTTGCTCTACGCATCGCACAGGCGGTGGGCGCGGCACTTTTCGCGTTGGTCGTTGCATTCCTGGCACGTGGGCGCGGCATCCATCTGGAGCGTGAGACAGCGATTGCGCTCGTGCGCGGCTTTGTTCAGATCATTATCGTCGGCTATGTGCTGACCTTCATTTTGAGTGGCGCGCAGTGGTTAAGCGCGATTGTGCTTCTGGGCATGATGGTGACGGGTGCGGTGATTGCTTCACGGCGCACGAAGCAGATCCCGAATGTCATACAAGTGACCTTAACCGCCATCCTGTTAGGCGCAGGGTTGGTCATGGGTGTCATGCTGCTCCTGGGCTTCCTCGACACCGACCCGGCATCCCTAATCCCCGTGGGCAGCATGATCATCGCCAACGCCATGAACACATCCGCGTTAGCCCTGGATCGGTTCAGTGCGGAGGTAGAGGCGCACACCGGGCAGATCGAAGCCGGGCTGGCATTGGGCGCATCGTCCAACGTCGTCATCGCGCCCTACGTGCAGGCGGCAGTGGAAGCGAGTGTGATCCCAAGCGTCAACAATCTGCGCTCACTTGGCATCGTCTGGATTCCGGGCCTCATGGCAGGCATGGTGCTGGCAGGCAGCGACCCGCTGGAGGCAGCGATCTACCAGTTTGTCGTCATCGCCATGATCTTTGCTACGTCTGGGACTACTTCCCTGCTTTGTACGCTTTTGGTGCGCTCGCATGTCTTTTCGCCCAACGAACAACTGACGCTGCGGCCCGAAGAACGCTAAGTATCCCTAAGCATATCGCTGAACTCACTGGCCCTGCACCGTCTCATGCAGGCGCACCAGCGTTTGCTCGTCGCCAAAATTGCCGGGCTTGAGCACCACGGCGCGCCTGCACCCCGCCCGATCTACGCCCACCGTCAGCGGGATCCCCGGCTGTAGTTCTTCCACCACAGCCAATCGCTCGAACCCTAAACGCCGCAGCACGTAATAGGCAGTATCACCACCCACCACCAACAGCGTACTCGGCTGGAGCCTGTCTACTGCCGCAAAAGCCAGATCAGCCAGGCGCGCGGCCTGGGCGCGTGCGACCGGCCCATCTAGTTCCATGCCGTCGGCAGGGGGCTCCAAATGAATCAACCAATCCCCCACCGGATGGCTCTTTGCTCCCACCAGATCGACTCCATACCAGTCCCTATCTAGGGCGCGCACCCGCATCGTCTCCGCGGCTGCCACTTCGGCTACCTGTGCGTGGGCTGTCGCGCTGCCACTCCCCACCACCGCGAGGAGTGGCCCTGGCGGCACTTGCGCGGGCGCGGCGACGAGATCATCCCCTTTCGATGCAAACTGCGCCGCCAGGGGAGCCACCATCCCCGCACTGCCACAAAGGATATATTCTTCAGATTGGGCAGCGGCGACAATCGTGTCCAAATCACTCTCGGTCAAGCCATCCACCACCAGCAGCTTTTCCCCTTGCTCACGCCGTTCCTGCAAGGCCCGTTCCAGCGTGTCAGCCCCCTGGCGCACAGTTGCCAGCCCAATCTCCCCAACGGGAGAGTTACTCTGCTCGCGCAACAATGTGGGTAGATGGTGCGGCGGCGCACCGGCATAGACCAACCTACCCCCCTCCAGCCCGCGCCCTTGCGCGGGGAACGCAGGACAGATGACAATCGCACTCGTAGGCCGCGCGGCAAGCATCGCATCCAATTCTGCGCCCAGATTGCCGCGCAGTGTCGAGTCAATCTTCTTATACCAAGCTGCGTTCGCTCCAAACAAGCTCGTCAGCGTTGCCAACGTTTTTGCCACACACTGAGCCGCTTCCTCTGGAGCCAAAAAGCGCGAATCGGTAGAAACAGCAATGACATCAACGGCAACAATATCAGCCTCGCTTGCCTTCTGTGAAGTTTCCAACCAAATTTCAGCCGTCAATCCAGCCTGCACAGAACGCGCTGCACTGTCCGCCGCGCCGGTCAGGTCGTCAGCCACAATCACCACGCTAGGCATCGCTCTTTTACTCATGCGTTCACCCTCGCCTGTGCATGTGCCATCTGCACCGCTACCTCAATCGCTGCCAGCATACTCTCGGCGCGTGCCTTGCCTGTTCCGGCAATGTCAAAGGCCGTACCATGATCGACCGAAGTACGAATGATCGGCAAGCCCATGCTGACGTTCACACCGGAGTCAAATGCCAGCAGTTTCATCGGGATATGGCCCTGGTCATGATACATCGCAACCACAATATCAAATTCGCCCTGGACAGCGCGCAAGAAAATGGTGTCGGGTGGCATGGGGTCCGAAACAGTCAGCCCATCGGCCCGCGCCGCAGCAATCGCCGGGACAACTTCCTTGCCTTCCTCGTCGCCAAAGAGTCCCCCCTCGCTGGCATGAGGGTTTAGCCCTGCCACGGCAATGCGCGGGTTCTCGATGCCCAGTGCAAGGCATGATTGCTGTGCAATTTCGATCACCTCGCGCACGCGCGCCTGCGTCACGCGGCGGATCGCCTCTTGCAGCGACACATGCGTACTCACATGCACCACCCGCAGCTTTGGCCCGACCAAGAGCATACTCACCTTCGTCGCCCCGGTGCGCTCGGCCAACAACTCCGTATGACCTGGATAGGGATAGCCCCCCAAGTGCATCGCCTCTTTGTTCAAAGGGGCCGTCACCACCGCATCCACCATGCCCGAAGTCGCCAGGTCACACGCAGCAAAGACATACTCCACAGCCGCCTTGCCCGCAGCCGCGCTGATTTGACCCGGTGGAATGACTTCGGGATCAGCGTTCTGTAAATCCAGCAACGTGAGCGTTCCGGCCTGATAGCTCCCTTGCCCCGGTCGGCTCACCACCTCCAGCGCCAACGGCGCGCCCTCGATCCAGTGCTGGGCGCGTGCCAAAATACGCGCATCGCCTACGACCAGCGGGCGCGCGTTTTCATAGACCGCGCCTTCTTGCAGCGCCTTGAGGATCACCTCCGGCCCAATCCCCGCAGGATCACCCAGTGTAATCGCCAGCAGCGGGCGCTTGACCTGTTCAGTGTGCGACCTCTCCATGCACCACTCCTCCCTGCCTACCCTCTCGCCTCTTGATCTTGTATGAATATTGGTTGCTTCCCATCGTAGCATAGCCCTCCCTTGCTGAACAGTCCCATTTGGGGCAAAATAGAGCAAGCCACTCCAAAAAACATATCCGGCATACATCAATACCTGTCATACCCCTTCCCGGCAGCTCCGGGCTTCGGGGAAGATTTCGCAGAAACGCACAGGCCGCAACATCATACATACATGCTACACACATACCGCATACACTATACAAACGATTGCACATCGCTCTTTTGTCCACCTAGTTCCTTGAGGAAACCATGACCAGCCACACAAACGGCGCAGTTCCCATCGACAGCGCCGACCCAACTCTCTATCAAATCCAGACCAACGCCGCCGGTCCCACCGGCACGCTCCCCCTGGATGCCGAGCTACTGCTCAACGCGCCCAGCGGCGATCTCTTTGGCCTGACCCAAGACGCGGGCATGGGCTGGGAGCCGCGCTCGCTGCGCCAGCCCGAATTTCTCATGCTCAGCACCCAGGGCGGCATCCGCGCCCAAGATGGCACCCCTATTGCCCTCGGCTATCACACAGGCCATTGGGAGGTCGGTCTGCTCATGCAAGCCGCCGCCGCAGAGTTCAAGGCCAATGGCACGATTCCCTTCGCGGGTTATGTCACCGATCCCTGTGATGGACGCAGCCAGGGTACAGTCGGCATGATGGACAGCCTCCCCTATCGCAATGACGCGGCGATTGTCTTGCGCCGCCTGGTGCGCTCGCTGCCCACACGCAAAGGGGTGATGGGCGTCGCCACCTGCGACAAGGGACTACCGGCCATGATGTTGGCGCTTGCCGCCCAAAAGTCATTGCCCACCATCCTCGTTCCCGGTGGCGTCACCCTGCCACCGACCGAAGGAGAGGACGCAGGCAAAATTCAAACCATCGGCGTACGCTTTGCCCAGGGCGAGATCACCGTTGAAGAAGCCGCTGACCTGGGCTGCAAGTCTTGCGCCAGCCCCGGTGGTGGCTGCCAATTTCTCGGCACCGCGGCCACCAGCCAGGTCGTTGCCGAGGCATTGGGCATGTCGCTTGTCCATTCGGCCCTAGCCCCCTCCGGGCAACCCATTTGGCTCGACCTTGCCACACGTTCGGCGCAAGCGCTCATCCAACTCTTTCAGCATAAGCGCACGACGGCAGACATCCTCACCGAAGACGCCATCCACAACGCGATGGTGGTTCATGCCGCCTTTGGAGGCAGCACCAATCTGCTGCTGCACATCCCTGCTATTGCCCATGCCACCGGTCTGCCCCGTCCCACAGTGGATGATTGGGTACGCATCAATCGCAGCGTGCCGCGCCTGGTGGATGCCCTCCCCAACGGCCCTGTCGGCCATCCGACGGTCCAAGTCTACATGGCAGGGGGCGTGCCGGAGGTCATGCTGCATTTGCGCGATCTAGGACTACTCCGCCTCAACGCCTTGACTGTTCATAACCGCACGCTGGATCAACTCTTGGATGAGTGGGCTAGCAGCGAACGGCGTAAACGGCTGCGCGAGCATCTGCACCAAGCGGATGGCATTGACCCTGACCAGGTAATTATGGCCCCCAAAGCCGCGCGCGAGCGCGGTCTTACCAGCACCGTCACCTTCCCGCGCGGCAACCTCGCGCCCGAAGGCTCCGTCGTCAAAAGCACCTCCATCGACCGCAGTGTGGTCGATCCCGACGGTGTCTATCGCAAGCTCGGCCCTGCGCGCGTCTTTACCAGTGAACGCGCCGCCATTGCTGCCATCAAAGGGCAGGGCGACACCGAAATCCACCCCGGCGACGTGATTGTAGTGGCTGGCTGTGGCCCGATGGGTTCGGGCATGGAAGAAACATACCAACTCACCTCCGCGCTTAAATATCTCAAGTGGGGCAAGGAGGTCGCGCTCATCACCGACGCGCGTTTCAGCGGCGTCAGCACAGGGGCCTGCATCGGCCATATCGGCCCCGAAGCGCTGGCAGGTGGCCCGATTGGACGCGTACGCGATGGCGACTTGATCCAGATCACCATTGACACGGCAAATTTGGAAGGCACAATCGACTTGGTGGGCCACGATGGACAGCGCTACGACCCTGCCACGGGCGCGGCTGTCTTGGCCCAACGCAGCACAAACCCGGCGCTTGCAGCCGACCCACGCCTCCCCGACGACACACGCCTCTGGGCGGCACTGCAAGCAGTGGGCGGCGGCACCTGGGGCGGCTGTGTCTATGATGTCGACCGCATCATTGAACTGCTGGAAGCGGGACAGCGTACACTCGCGTCCGAAGCCGCAGTTGCATAATCAACAGTTGCATAATACGACGTAGCCTAACTTCACCCATTCACTAGAAAGTTTTGAAAAGTTCTACGATGCCACTGCTCCAGCCTTCCACCCTGATTGACCTCGCCACGCGCATCTTTGCCGCTGCCGGGGCGCCGGATGACATTGCCAAATTGGTAGCCACTTCGCTTGTTGGCAGCGACCTCGTCGGCCACGATTCCCACGGCAGCGTGCGCGTCCGCCAATATCTCGATGCAATCCGCCGCGGCGATCTCAATCCCGCCGCCCGCCCTCAGATCGTTCACGAACAGGGCGCGGCTGTAACCGTCGATGCCCAGCGCGGCTTTGGTCAGGTCGCCGCCCATTTCACCATCAACGAAGGCATCCGCCGCGCCAAGACGCATGGTATCGCCGCTGCCGGTCTCATCCATAGCGGTCATGTCGGGCGCTTGGGCGAGTGGGTGGAACTTGCCGCAGAGCATCAGACGTTGGCGCTCGCCTTCTGCAATGGTGGCGGCCCTACGGGTGCGGTGGCTCCTTTTGGCGGCGCGGAGCGGCTCTTGGGAACCAACCCGCTTGCCGCCGCGCTGCCTGTGGGGGACGAGTCCCCGATCATCCTCGACTTTGCCACCAGCGCCGTTGCCGAGGGCAAAGTACGGGTCGCCCGCAACCGCGGCAAGAGCATCCCCGAAGGCTGGATTCTCAACAATGCCGGGCTGCCCAGCACCAACCCCGCCGATCTCTACGATGGCGGTATGCTGCTGCCTGCAGCGACACACAAGGGTTATGCCCTCTCCGTTCTGGTCGAGTTTATGGCAGGACTGCTCACAGGGGGTGGCACGCCCGTATTGCCGGGCTACACTCCTGGCAACGGTGTCCTCTTTATCGTGCTGGACATCGCCGCCTTCCGCCCTCCCGCAGCCTATGACAAAGAGAGCCAGGCAGTCGCCCAACGTGTTAAAGCGACGAAGCCCGCCCCCGGCTTTGATCGTGTGCTGCTCCCCGGCGAACCGGAACGGAGCATGGCAGCGACACGCAGCGCCGAAGGCATCCAAATCGACGATGCGACCTGGAAACTCTTGACCGAAGACGCCGCTGCGCTCAACGTCCCGGTCAGCGTGTAGAGTGGTGGCTGGAAGATAGACTCGATGATTCCTCCCTCACTTTCACCTGTTCAACAGTGGCACTTAGCGCTCAATGCAGGGCAGGTTGAGCAAATGATGACCTTTATCCACCCGCAGGTAGAGATTGGAGGCCCACGCGGCGTCACGAGTGGAGCGGAAATTGTGCGCGAGTGGTTCGGTCGCGCCAACGTCCGGCTCTTGCCACAGCGCTGGTTTGCGCGTGAGGGTCGTGTCGTTGTCGAAGAATTGGGGGAATGGCTGTCGCCAGAGACAGGAGAAATCACCGGCAGCCAGCTTGTAGCCAGCGCGTTCAGCGTGCGCGCAAACTTGATCACACGTATCGTGCGCCACGAAACAGTAGCAGAGGCGCTCGCAGACGCAGACCTCACGGTCGCAGATGAGGTTGCTTTAGACTAAAGGAGGAACCACGATGGAACAGGCTCTAGAACAGACCACGCAGCAAAATACGGCACAGGTGAGGGAACAGTCACCCTCCGGCCTTGTCCGCGCTGCGTCATTGGCCGATGTTCGCAAGCGCGGCTATCTGACCGTTCAACTCCAGGGCAATACAATTGCGCTCTTTTACCACAACGATCAGGTCTATGCCGTGGACAACCGCTGCCCGCACATGGGTTTTCCGCTGGATCGGGGTGCGGTACATGACGGCATCTTGACCTGCTATTGGCACTATGCCCGCTTTGATGTCTGTACAGGCGGCACATTTGATCAATTTGCCGATGACGTGCGCGTCTTCCCCGTCACCCTGCGCGATGACGATATCTACGTGGACATTACACCACGCGCCAATCCCGTTGCCCACCAGCGCGAACGCCTGCGTATCGGCCTGGAGCGTGACATCAGCCTCGTCATTGGCAAGGCTGTCCTCGTCTTGCTCGACGCCGAGCCATCCGGTCTGGAGCCTTTCCGCAGTGGGCTTGATTTTGGCGTCCACTATCGCGATGCGGGATGGGGCCAGGGCTTGACCATGCACACCTGCATGATGAATCTGCTGCCCCACTTAGCCCCTGCCGATCGACCGCGCGCGCTCTATCATGGCCTCTCTGCCGTGGCACGCGACTCAGCGGGACGCCCACCCCGCTTTGCTGTGCCCCCGCTGCCCGGTGGCGAGCAGGATATTGATACACTCAAGCGCTGGCTGCGCCGCTTTATCACGGTACGCGATGACGAAGGCGCAGAGCGCTGTGTCGTCTCTGCAGTGCGCGGTGGAGCTAATGCACAACAGTTGGCGGACATGCTCTTTGCTGCCGTCACCGACCATCGTTATATCGACATCGGCCATCCCGCCGACTTCACCAATAAGGCTTTCGAGGCGTTGGATCAGGCCGGATGGGAATATGCCGAGCCGGTATTAACCAGTCTGGTACGCGGCTATGCCAATGCGACGCGCATGGAGGAATCCAACGCCTGGCGCAACCCTGTGGACCTGATCGCCATTCTCGAAACGGCCTTTGAGCAACTGCCCGCAGCCTGGGCCGAAGGCGCACAGCAGAGCGGCACACGACCCTCGCCGGCAGAGCTACGTACCCGTCACGCCGAACAGCTCTTGGGCGACGACCCCCAAGCTACGGTAGACGCCTTGATCGCGAGCCTGCGCGCGGGGGCCAAACCCGAAGAAGTTGCCGGGGCAGTCGTCTATGCCGCGGCGCTGCGTATCGCCCGCTTCCACACCAGCAACGAATTGGGCGATTGGGACACCGCGCTCCATACCTTTACCTTTGCCAACGCCATCCAACAGGGATTGCGGCGCGCGCCCTCACCCGAACTCTTCCGCGGTGTTCTCGATGCGGCCATGAGTATCTATCTTGACCGCTTCCTCAACATCCCTGCCGCACGCATCCCGCAGCCAAACGGCAATCGCCAGGCAAGCGAAAGCGATTTGGCCGACTTGACGCAGCTCCTGGATCGACAGCAGCAGGTGAACCAAGCGGGGCAGCAGGTCGCCCATTATCTCTTTGGCAATGGCGAACTGGCCCCCTTGTTGGCGCAGATCGGGCGACTACTCTTGCGCGAGGATCGGGACTTTCATACCATCCAAATGATCGAGGCAGCGTTCCGTCAGGTAGGACAGACCGACGATCCCACCATCCGTACCCATTTCCTCGTCGCTGCTTCCCGCTACCTCGCTGCCCACGCCCCCACCCTGCGCGCCCAGGGTCAAACATACCAAATCGCCCAACGTCTCCACCACGGCGACCGCCTCTTCGAAGAAGACTAACGACTCTATAACCCTCTAAAGATATCAATGCCGGTATGTATGCTCCTGAGTGAGCATACATACCGGCATTGCCATTTCCGGCAATAGACTCAACCCCTTCACTGCCATTCTTGGCAAGAACGTCCACAAAGTGGCATTGCCAGGATTGGCAACTTTCTCCACCATGCTTTGGCGGTATGTCTTACACCAAGCTTACACCCATTGGCGCAAAGAATTGAAGCGTTCGACTGATTCATTCCAAATCTCTTCCCACTAAACTAGGCACATGTTGAGTTGGCAAGAGTGGAATGGATAAATGCAATCATGGTCAAGCTAGTATCTGCGTGGAAAATCCTGTTAGCCTGCCTCTTTTTCACGCTGTTCATCGGAGCGCCACGAATCGCCCATGCGGCCTCGTTTGCACAGGCAGAAGCGCCAGCAAGTGAACGCGTCCGCTTAATGATCAAACTCGACACAGCAACACAAAACGACACACAGATCGCAATCGCCTCTACCGTAGCCACCGCCGAAAGCATACTGCCGCAGATTGGGTGGCAAGTCGTCGAGGTTGACGCCAGCGAAGCGGATGCGACCATCGCCAAGCTGCAAGCCACAGCAGGCGTCCTCGAAGTCACCCCAGATTATCCCTTAGAGCTTGCCTGGAGTCCCGACGACCCCGGCTATACAGAGGGCACCCAATGGGCGCTCGACAAGATTGGTGCCGATGTCGCATGGGAGTTTTCTACAGGTCAGACGATTACCGTGGCAGTGCTGGACTCCGGCATTGATCACAAGCACCCCGAATTTGTAGGACGCGTTGTGCCAGGCTATAACTTTGTGGACAAGAACACCGACACCACAGACCTCTGTGGGCATGGCACCCACGTCGCAGGCATCATTGCCGCTGAAGCCAACAATGCGGTTGGCGTGGCGGGCGTGGCGCACCAGGCGGCGATCATGCCCCTCAAGGTGATCGGTGATAACTGCATGGGCAGCTACAGCCGCTTGATGCAGGCAATCACCTATGCAGTGGATCATGGCGTGCGCATCCTCTCGATCACCTCTGGTGGCGCGTACGACCACAGCGGCCTACACGACGCCCTCATCTATGCGCGTGAACAAGGGGTACTCGTCGTCGTCGCAGCCGGCAACCGCGGCAATGCCCTTCCCTTTTATCCGGGCAGTTTCGCTGAATCATTTACCATTGCCGGTACAGATCAGGCTGACCAAAAATACAATAACTCAAACTTTGGTCAACAGATCGATATGTCGGCCCCCGCGACCAACATCTATAACACCTATTACGACAAAGAAAAGGGATCGACCTACGCCTATTTGACCGGCACCTCCATGGCGGCTCCGCATGTTGCCGCCGTGGCAGCCCTCATTCTTGCCATTGACCCCAAACTGTCGTTGGCTGACTTGGAGAACACGCTGATTAGCTCTGCGGCTGATTTGGGCGAAGCAGGTTGGGATGAGATTTTTGGGTGGGGTCGCGTGACGGCCTGGCGGGCAGTGGCAGCGGTGAGTCCTGCCGCCGGTAATATCCGCATCGGCCACTTCCGCGTACCGAAAATGGCTTCCTTCAACGTGGCAGATGTTGAGGCGAACGCCGATGCAGACAGCATCCAACTCAGTTGGACCCAAGCAGACATTGCCGCAGACCATACGGTCGTCATCTATCGCTCAATTGTGCCGGTCTTTGAAGCAGCCACGGATATTGCCGAAATACCCGCAGTGGCGACGGGAAGCTACGACGATACGGAGATTGAGGTCGATCAAGAATACCACTACTGGTTGGTGCAGGCTGACAACGATGTAGAGATCGCCATCACCGAAGCGCTCAACGCCAAAGTATCCAGTACCGCTGAACCGAATGAGCCTATCGAACCCGCCCAGCCCGGCCAAGCGTTCCTCTTTATACCCAAGTTGCAGCGATGATGGTCTACTGATAATGGTTCACTAGCGCATAACGCCCGCAAGCTTGAAGCGATCGGCGACCCGTTGCAGGTCTGCCAGCGTCACGTCATTCAATGGAATACCATGCCGCTGGTACTCTTGCTCGCGCAACTGCTCTAACTCCCCTGGTGCGTAGGTGCGGTCAAAGCCAGGGGCCTTACGCACATCGTGAATCTGGCGGATGGCCTGATCCACGCGCGCTTTGAAACGCTCTACTTCCTCAAAGGCCGCAATCTTGATGGCTGCGACAAAGTGACCATCCTGCCCCGCCCGCGGCCCTTCCTCCATGTTGCCCAGTTCCAGACCGTAGGCCGCGCCGGAGAGCATGGAGGAGAGAATCCCCATGATCAGCGCCAGCGACACACCCTTGAATTCACCAATCGGGCGCAACAGCCCCTCGATAGCTGCCGACGGATCCGTGGTTGGATGCCCATCTTTGTCCAGTGCCCAACCTTCGGGGATCGGGCTGCCCTTCTGCTGGTAAATACGAATTTTGCCATGTGACGAGCCGCTGAAGGCTGCATCGTGGACGATGGGCAGTTCAGCGCTTGTGGGGATAGCAACGCCCAGGGGGTTGATCCCCACAATCTTCTCTGCGCCGCCCCACGGGGCCATCGTGGGCAGGGCATTGGTGGTGGCGATGCCGATCATATCGTGAGGCAGCGCCTGGATCGCAAAGTAAGCCATTGCCCCGCTGTGATTGCTGCCGCGGATCGCAGCGGCGGCGATGCCATGATCCTCGGCGCGCGCGATGACCTCATTCATCGCAAAATGCATGCCGATTTGCCCCATGCTGTTGCCGCCATCCACGACGACGCAGCCACCAAATGCCTTGACAATGTATGGCTTGCCTCTGGGGTCAACGCCTTTGGTCGTCAGCTTCTCCACATATTCCGGCACACGCAGCACGCCATGCGAGTGGATGCCACGCAGATCCGCAAAGACCAGCGAATCCGCCAGCAGATCGGCGTCGGCGGCGTCCATGCCCACCTGCTCAAAGATTTTGGAGACCAGTTCCCGCAGTGCTTCAACCTGGATGCGTTGTTCGGTTGCCACCGGCTCTGTTCCTCTTTTGCGGTTTTTCGGCGCAGCTCTTTGCAACAGGTTAAGCCACGTTGTCTGCCCGTTCTAAGCCAAAGATTGCTGTCGTCGCCATCAAGTTTTTATAGCGCTGCACCTCAATCCGTCTCCCTTCCGCCAAATAGACCTCGTGGCGGATGTTAACACCGATCTGGCGGCAGAGTTGGGCAAAGTCGGTAATCGTAAAGGCTTGCCAGCGCGGCGCTTCATACCACGCCTGCGGCAAATCTACGGCCTGTGGAATTCGCCCCGTCAAGAGCAATTCGAGCCGGCAGCGCCAATGACCCCAGTTGGGCAAGCTGACAATGGCGCTCTTCCCCACGCGCAACATCTCGTTGATAACCAGGGCTGGATCGTCCAGGAACGGCAACGTTTGGCTCAATACCACTGTATCCATGCTGCTCGCCGGATAGTCCGCCAAGCTCTCTTGCAAGTTGCCCTGGCGCACACTCAACCCTCGCCGCACACAGGCCAGCACTCCTGCCTCACTCAGTTCAATTCCTCGCCCGCGCACCTTCTTCTGCTGGATGAGATATTCCAGCAATTCGCCATTCCCACATCCCAGATCCAGCACTCTGGTGGCAGGCAGGATCAGATCGGCGATCACCTGGAGGTCGGGGCGTAATTTGGCTGCCGCGGGGATGGCGGCGACACCATGCGTATCGGGGCCTTTTGCCGTTGGTGATGCGATGCTCACACCATGACCCTCTCCGGCGCAGACGCAGGACGATCCTCACCCCGGTCTTCACCCTCTACGGGTGGGAATGTGACCCCTTCTTCATGCGCCAGGCGATCCAGGAAGCTGCCGAGCAGGGCTGTCATCGTCTCCACTTCTAGCAAGAAAGCATCATGTCCCCAGGTACTCTGGATGTCCAGATAGGAGACATCCGCACCGACCGCGGTCAGTGCGCTGACCACCTCCTTGCTGTGATAGCTCGGATAAAGCCAGTCGCTGGTAAAACTTACGACCAGGAACTTGACAGACTCCGCATTGGCAAAGGCCGCGGCCATCGATCCTGTATGCCGGCTAAGGTCAAAGTAATCCATTGCCTTCGTAATATACAGATAGCTGTTGGCGTCAAAGCGGCGCGTGAAACTATTGCCGTTATATTTGAGATAGCTTTCAATTTCAAACTCAGTCTCAAACTCATAGCCATATTGTTCCAGGCTGCGCAGCCTGCGCCCAAACTTCTTCTGCATCGACTCTTCGCTGAGATAGGTGATATGCCCCACCATGCGCGCCACAGCCAACCCCGCATCGGGTTTCTTGCCAAGCTCATAATAGTCGCCATTGGCCCACGCCGGATCGGCATAGATCGCCTGGCGACCCACTTCGCTAAAGGCAATCAGCATCGGGCTGTGATGTGCCGTGGTTGCCAGCGGGATCGCAGACTTGAGCCGCGTGGGGTGATTCGCCGCCCATTCCAAGACCTGCATCCCGCCCATTGAACCCCCTGCCACGCAGAGCAGTTGGTCGATGCCCAGGTGGTCAAGCAGCTTCACCTGGGCCTGTACCATGTCACCAATTGTAACGACGGGGAAGCTCAAACCATAAGGCTTCCCCGTCGCTGGATTCACACTAGATGGCCCGGTTGAGCCATAACAACTGCCGAGCACGTTGCTACAGATGACATAGAAACGATCTGTGTCAAAAGCCTTGCCCGGGCCGATGCATTCATCCCACCAGCCCGGTTTAGCGTCATCCGCGCGATGATAGCCTGCCGCGTGTGCGCTTCCACTCAGGGCATGAACGATCAGAATCGCATTCGTGCGTTCTGCGTTCAGCCGCCCATAGGTCTCATACGCTATGGTAACGGGCCCCAGGCTCGCCCCGCTCTCTAAATGCATGGGCTCCTCTGTGGCAAAGGTAAAAGTGTGCTTTTCGACCACCCCTACCGATTGTTCTTGCTTCATCTCAGGCTATCCTCTTCTGCGCGCACTGGCGCAGCTCTACTTCGTCGCCGCGCTCAATGCCTGATCCAAATCCCACAAAATATCGTCAATATCCTCAATACCAATGCTCAAACGCACAAAGTCAGCGGAGACCCCTGCGGTTGTCATCTCCTCGTCCGACAATTGGCTATGCGTCGTGCTTGCCGGATGGATCGCCAAGCTCTTGGCATCACCCACATTCGCCAGATGGCTAAAGAGCTTCAAACTGTTAATGAAGGTCTCACCTGCCGCGCGTCCACCCTTAATCCCAAAGCCCAGAATCGCGCCTGCGCCCTTAGGCAGATACTTCTTAGCCCGATCATGATCCGGGTGGCTGGAATGGCTGGGATGCTTGACCCAACTCACATCCTTGTGACCGCTGAGGAACTGCACCACGGCCTCGGCGTTTGCCACATGCCGATCCATACGCAAACTTAACGTCTCAATCCCCTGAATGGTTGCCCACGAGTTGAAAGGCGCTTGGCACGCACCCACGTCGCGCAAGACTTGCACACGCGCCTTGATGGCAAAGGGAGGCAGCGGCAGATCGGCATAGACTAAGCCATGATAGCTGGGGTCTGGTGTCGTGAAGTTGTCAAAGCGCCCGCTCTTCCAGTCAAAGTTGCCACCATCGACAATCAGACCACCGATCGAGTTGCCATGCCCATTTAGGTATTTGGTGGTACTGTGAAGGACAATATTCGCGCCCCATTCAAATGGCCGGCAGAGATAAGGGCTGGCAAAGGTATTGTCGATCATCAGCGGGATGTTATGCGCTTGTGCAATCGCCGCAACCTCGGCAAAGGGAAAGACGCTGATGTCGGGGTTGCCCAATGTTTCGCCATAGATGACTTTCGTATTCGGGCGAATGGCTTTTTCAAAGTTGCTCGGGTCCGTGGGATCAACCATTGTCACATCAATGCCCATACGCGGCAGCGTGTAGGTAAACTGATTAAACGTTCCACCATAGAGGCGGCTGCTGCTCACAATGTGATCGCCTGCGCTACAAAGCGTCATAAAGGCCATCAACTGTGCAGCATGGCCGCTGCTGGCTGCCAGCCCTGCCACGCCCCCCTCTAAGCTCGCCACGCGCTGCTCCAACACATCGGTAGTCGGGTTCATAATACGCGTGTAGATATTGCCCAGTTCGCGCAGCCCAAAGAGATTGGCGGCATGTTCTGTATCACGGAATTGATAGGCGGTCGTTTGATAGATGGGGACTGCGCTGCTACCCGTTGTGGGATCAGAAGTTTGCCCTGCATGAAGCTGTCTTGTGGCAAAGCCAAAAGAGCGTTCGTCACTCATTGTTCTCTTTTCCTTCTCGCATATTACAAATAAAAAACCTCTCATCAAGTGATGAGAGGGCCTGGCTTCTTGGCTGTTTCTGCTGTGTGGAGTTTGCTACTTCTCCCGAAGGTTCAGCAAAAATGAGCACTCCTTCTCTCATCTTCCAGAACATGTCTGCCGGAATTGGCACCCTGGCGCGATGTGCGGCGTCATTGCCGCGCCACTGCCGGGTTGCCGAGGTTTCTACGGGCCGGTCCCTCCACCTCTCTGGATAAGAGCGAAATCTTCAATTGTTTTCCAAATATAGTACAGACCGGCAGGCTTGTCAAACTATCTGGACTTGCTTGTCTCAAACACAATCTGCGCTATCGCAACTGAATGGTCTGCCCCAGTTGTAAAACCGTATCCTCGCTGAGACCATTGAGCGCGAGCAATGGGCCCCATTCTAAATTGTGCTTGACCGCAATGCTGATGATCGTGTCACCTGGCTCCACGACATAAAGCAAAGGCTCGTCTGCTTGGGCATGTTGGGCAAGCACCGTAGCCGTTGCCCCGGCCCCATCATTCTCAGCCATTGCCACTTGTACGGCGTCAGTCGTTGGCCCGCCTGTGCCAGTGCTCGTCGCCACCAATTGCGCCCCATTCGCTTGCACAGGTTGCCCGCCATTGAATTGCGTCAGCGTATAACTGCTAAAGTCCCCCGCTGCGACAGGGCCAACCGTACTCTGGCGTGTGCTGACCAGGAGAGTTGTCGCCGGAGTGTCCTCTTCTTCCGCTTCTTCCACAACAGGAACTTGGATGACCTGACCGATCTGCAAGACGGTGTGTTCGCCAAAACCATTGACGGCAGCAACCTCATCCCAATACATGTCGCGGCGCGCGGCAATCGTATAAAGCGTGTCATTGGGCTGGACGGTGTAGTCCTCAGTCTCCACATCCGGCATGGGCGGCGCTGCGGGCGCACCGCTGCCGGGAACCCTCACCACTTGGCCGATTTGCAGCAGCGAAGTCTCATCAAGCCCGTTTGCCTCGGCAATTCGCTCCCAGGGCAATCCATAGCGCAAACCGATTGCCAACAGCGTATCGCCGCTCTTTACGGTGTAATCCAAACCTTCCGGCGGCACAGTTACTTGCTCAATGCGTACAGATGGCGGTGGCGGTGTTTCCTGTGGCGGCGTCCCAGCGGCAATCGCGGCGGTGTCACTGCTGGAGCCACCCCCTGCCGAAAAGACCGTCACAAAGATCATTTCGCTGCCACGCGAGCCAACGCCCACACCCACCTCTACCCAGCGGGCAGTGAGGATGTTCACGCGGTGAATATAGTCATTCATCCACCAACGCATCGCGCCACCCGCATCACTCGCCGAAACCCAGTTCTCGCTCACCCACGGTGTCGCAGAATAGCCGGTGCGCGCCACGCGCGTCTGCACCGTTGAGCCGTCGCTGCCATAATGGCCGTAGACGTAGTTATTGATCATGTCGTTGACATGGCCCTGGGCAGCTTGGTTCAACAGGGGGTTGACAGCCAGCGGCCCCAAACCATTCTCGGCGCGCGCCTGGTTAATAGCGGCGATCACTGCCCCCGCGGCATCCTGGGCCATCGCCGCACGCGGCCAAAGAGCCACGGGGATGACCAGGAGTGCCAGGACGAGTAGCGTTATCTTAGATTGGAGATTGTGTTTCGCTGTTGAAGTTACCATACGCCGCCATAGTAGCAAAGGCGCGGCAATCCAGCAAATTGATTCGGACTACGTACAGTCTGAATTCAGACCATTTTCGTACACTACCTACAAATCGTAGGGTAGACGTATTTATGACGCCTTGATGCTATTGCGCCAACTGCTGCCGGATCGCCTCGGCAAGTCGGTAGGCGCTGCTCTGCTTGGGGTCGGGATTGGCCTTCATCAGCGTCTTGGTCAGCCCAAAAGCAAACTTGCGTTCCGGGTCGGCAAAGCCAAGCGAACCGCCATTGCCCCCATGACCAAATTCGCCGCCACCCGTACCCATGCTGATCGCGCCCCCTTCAGCCGGATCCCCGCCCAGCGCATAGCCAAGCCCTCTGCGCGCCAGCCCCCCGGAGACCGCGTCTACCTCGTTCACCTGTACGGCACGAATCGTATCAATTCTCGCCTCCGACAAAATGCGTACGCCATCCAGAGCGCCATGACAGGCCAACATAGCGTAGTGACGCGCAATGGCGCGCGCATTCATAATGCCGCCGCCTCCCGGAATCACCGCATGCCGCACATCGCTTCGATTCACCACCGCAGCCGTTGTTACATGCGGCGGCGTGACGCGCAATTGCAGCTCGTTCCACTCATTCTCTAAGGCGGCGTGTGCCGGTTCTTGGCGCAGCGTTGCCACACGATCTTCCACTGCATCGGGGATTCCCATATAAAAGTCTTTAATGCCCAACGGTTGGCAGAGTTCCTCTTGGGCAAATTGCTCAATCGGCCTCCCATCCACCCGCCGGATCACCTCCCCAAGCAGCCACCCGAATGTCCATGCGTGGTAGCCCGTCTGCGTTCCCGGCGTCCAGAGCGGTGTATGACCAGCAATGGCGCGGCACATGGCATCCCAATCGGTCATCATCTCGACAGTTACGTCCTCCGGCATTTGGGGCAGGCCCGCGCTGTGCGTGAGCAGGTGGCGCACCGTGATCGTGACTTTGCCATTGGCAGCAAATTCAGGCCAATAGGTCGCCACCGGCGCGTCATACTCAAGCAGCTTGCGGTCGGCGAGAATATGGATACAGGTCGCCACAAAGCCTTTGGTCGTGGACCAAGAAGTAAAGAGTGTGTCACCATCAACCGGACGCCCACTCTGCTCGTCGGCAACGCCAGACCAGGCGTCAACGACGAGCTTCCCATCCACATACGCCGCCACCTGTAACCCAACTTCCTCGCCTGATGCGACGAGACTCTCTAGAATCGGTTGGACTACGCTGTTGAAATCATTTTGCATGCTCTTCTTATCCCTTGCTTAAATAGCTCAAGTTGTTGCCGATAAAGGGCGGCTTACTCTGTCATGCCGTAGGCATCTCTCTGCCAACGTACAACTGGGAGAGATCGAGTGTCCCCTGGGCGCGGCATGACAGAGTACGACATTCTATTGCGTAGCAACTAGAGTTCCTTATGGCGTAAGCGTCACCGTAAAACGCCAACGATAGGTTTGGTCGGGCATGACAAGGGCAAAGCGCTTCCACTGCTCCACCGCAATATCCAGCGGGTCAGGCGCACCGATCCCCGGCTCAACGGCCAAATGGTGATAGCCATTCCACCCGCCGCGGGTCAACCAAATGCCGAGCGTATCGACACGCCGCGGATCAAAGTCAAAGCGCAATGCGTCCCCGGTCTGCTCGTTGCGAATGGTTGTGCTCGCCGCTGCGCCTTCCTCTGTAAAGAGCTTCACAGCCGCGTTCGGCCTGCCAAAATCCAACTGATCCAACGCCACCCCATCCACAGGATAGGGCCACTGGATCAGATCACCACGCGTCCCCAAGGGTACGCCAATAGCCGACTCTGTCAAAAGTTGCGTAACGCCCGGAAGTTCCAGCCGGTCACCCGGCTCAATGTTCATCAAGGGGTGAAAGGCCCACATAAATTCCTGTGGCGCAAAATCCAAATTACGCAGCGCATACTCAAATTTCACCTGGTTCCCATCCAGAGAGACCGTACGCTCCACCCAAAAAGGTGACACTGGCAGTTGCAAGCGGGTCACAATGCGCCCGTGGGCCAGCGCCAGCCGGTCCACCTCCCACGCCACTGACCAGGCTTCGCCGTGGCTGGGGATGGATCGCCCGCGCCATTCACTCTCGGCAATGGTCGGCAGGCACTCATCAGCCCCGACCAGGCTGCTTTCCTCAAAGGGCGCGTTCTTGGGCACATACTGAAAGAGTGCGCCTTCGGGTGGCGTCCACATCCACTCGCGCCCGCTGCGCAGATTGCGCAGGCTGAGTACCTTCGCGCCCAATTCGGGCATCACCACCACTTCTACGCTATCACTGCGTAGCCCCACCGTCGCAAAATCCTGGACAGTTGATGTAAAACTTTCGGTCATCGCTCCCAGCCTTAGCCTTGTTAGAGGGTTGCGCGCCAGACGCGGCCACCCAATGTAATTGCATGAAGATGTGTGGCGCTAACTTCCAGCCAGATCAGAGGCAAACCCAGAGGCAGTTCCGCCATCAGCCCCCAACTCATCCCGCAATCCACCGAGCGATAGAGGCCCCCGGTGGTTGCGGCCCAAATGCTGTGACTTTCGGCATAGTCAGGCGCAGGAGCCAACACGGTGACGCTCAGGCGCTCATCAAAGAAGTGCTGGTGAACCTGCAATTCAGGCGGTTCTATCTGATTGTAGAGCTTGACCACACGGTGCTGTGTCGCCAAGAAGAGCGCATGTTCCTGGGCATCCTCCGGCCATGCAGTCATCACCGCAGGAACCCCGCTGGAGAAGTTCGCCAACACTTCCCAACTCTCCCCCAGGTCAATCGTATGCCAGGCCGTCACATCAAAGTGGCCTACGTCAGTCGGTTGTACGGTCAGCGCGATCACTTCGCGCGGCGTATCGGGCGCAAACTGGGCGCGCAGCAGGCTCTGCCCGCGCCACGGCCCTGTGATACTGCGCCACGTTGCGCCGCCATCCTGGGAAAGTTGCAGCGCGCCCCCAGGGGCAACGACCAGCAGCGTTTGGTCGCTGCCAAAGGTGGGGGACAATGCCAGAGCCAGAGCAGTCTGGTCGGGAAACACTTCGCTAGCCACCTCTTGCCAAAGCGCTTGGGCAGGATCCCAGCGCGACAGCCCCATGTCCGTCGCGGCAAAGAGCGACGGGCTGCCCTCCCCATCCAAGCCCGCACCCAGCGCAAAAATGCTCTCAGCCGTTGCGCTCTCCATCGCCGACCACTGCGCCCCGCCATCGTGCGAGCGCGCCATAAGACCATCCGAATCCAACGCAAAGAGGTCGGCTCCGCTTGCTGCAATGACGGGTGGCGCATGGACAGCCAAAGCGGGCGTATGCCCTACCAACGGTTGCGACCCTGTCCCCTCTTCTTCGACAAGCCACAAACCGCCACCAAAAAGGCCCGCAGCGACCTGCCCACCGGCGCTTGCCGCCACAGACAGCACGACCTCACCCGCAGCGCCGACTTGCACAGCCTCGCCACTGCCGGCCGCCATACGCCACAGCCCATCCTCTGTACCGGCCCAGAGCAGATCGGCGCGTGGACAGGCAAGCGAGTTGACGCTTTGACCGGGCAGCCCCAGGCTCACCCAATTCTCGCCCCCATCGCGTGAGACATAGACCCCATGCGCTTCCATGCCCACAAAGAGCGTCCGATCCTGGCTGAAGTTGGGCGAGATCGCCAGCGCTTGCACCGCAGCATCGGGCAGCCCATAGCCGGATTCTCGCCAGGCACGCCCGCTGTTGCGCGAACGGTAGAGACCTCCGCCCGCTGTCCCTGCCCAAAGCAGTTCGCTTTCCCCAAAATCGGGGGCGCAGGCCATACAGAGTGCATCCTCATCAAGCAACCCAAAGTTACAACTTTCCCAACTCTTCCCTTCGTCTTGCGTGCGAAAGATGCCGGTTGGTGTACCGGCAAACAACGTGTGATCTTGCGCGTATGCAGGCGACGGCACCAGCACGACAGCCACCCCCAGCCCTGCCCAACTGCTGATCTCTTGCCATTCACGGTTCTCCTGCAAGCGAAAGAGACGCCCTGTCGCTGTCGCCGCCAGTGCCTTTGCGGGTGACTCTGCATCGCCGCCCGCAAAGGCCACCGCCACCACATGCAGGTCACTCATCCCCGCGATGAGCGGCTCCAATGCGGCACCTGGTTGCTGCCAGCCATAGACGCCGGTGCGACTTGCCAGCAGCCCGCGCCCTCTGCCATGCCCGCTCTTCTGTAAGGCAACACCAACCACCGTCCCTGCTTGCCAGGCCCCAATTTCTTCCCACTCAATCGCCTGATTTGGCGGCAAATGGCTCATCGTCGTCATGGTCGAAAGTCCACTTCTTCGTTGCGATTGGAGCGCGGCTTGTGTACCAAAACATCGGTCGTCAACGCCATGAGTGCGCCACTCACACCCGTTTGCAGCGCAACTTGCAGCACCTTCACCGGGTCGATAATGTTTGCAGCCATCATGTCCGTAAACTGGAGGCGCATGACATCGTAGCCGCAACCAGGCCCGGCGCTGTGCAGATGGGCGAGAATCGCTGTTGCCTCCACCCCGGAATTTTCGAGAATGGCACGCATGGGAGCCGCCAGCGCATGGGCAAGAATCGCCGCGCCGGGCGCTTCTTCGTCGCTAAGTTGCAGCGCACATACCGCCGGCACACAGGCCAAATAGGCGACACCCCCACCGGGCGCGACACCTCCCTGCATCCCCAAACGTACCACATGCACCGCTTCCTCAGTTCGCTCTTTCAAATAGTCGCGCTCCGTCTCCGTTGCGCCCCCCACCTCCAACAGCGCCACGCCCCCTTGCAACTTGCCCGCGCGCTCAACCAGCCGGTTGCGCTCGCGGCCATAGGGTGCATCGGGCAGGCGGCTGCGTAGCTCCTGTGCGCGCTGGCGGATAGCAGCGGGGCGGCCTTTGCCACCGATCAACGTAAAACCGGAACGGATGGCTTGCACCTCGCGCGCTTGGCCCAAATCGGCCAGAGTCGCTTTTTCAATCCGGTCATCCGCTTCAGCGTAAAAGACTCGCCCACCCGTCAGGATCGCCAGATCGGTCAGGACTTCAGCCTTTTCCGGCCCCAGCCCCGGCGCTTTGATGCCCAACGTGGACATCGAACCGCGCGTCTTGTTCGTTACCAAGAGATTGAGCGCGCCCCCGGCGATGGTGGGGGCAATAACGACGAGGCCGCGTCCTTCGCCCGTTTGCCGCACTAACTCCAGAACGGGCAGCAGTTCATCGGCGCTATTGAGATGGCGATTGGTCAGGAGCAAGTAAGGGTCTTTGACAATCGCCGTACCACCCTCCGTCGTAAAATAGGAGGAAGCCCACCCCTGATTCCAGAAGGTGCCGTTGATAAAGCGCCGGTCATGGCCGCGGCCATAGTGAGTGCGTACCTGCACCGCGCCATAGGCTCCCACGATGTCGAAAATTTCCTCGGTATATTGGCCGATGGTCTCATCACCGGTGATGCTGGTCGCAAGGCTGCGGATCTGCTCCAACTTCCCCAACGGCTGCCCCTGCCGCTCCAATTCAGCCAGCGCAGTGACAAGCGCCTTCTCCATCCCTCGCCGAATACGCATGGCGTTAAAGCCCGCGGCCACATAGCGATTGGCTTCGTTGAGAATTGCCTGGGCGATGACAACGGCTGTGGTTGCGCCATCCCCTACTGCCTCCTCAACCTGCCAGGCAATGTGGCGCGCCATAAACGCCCCCATCGTCTCGAAACGGCTCGGAAAGCCAGTAAAACGACGCGCAATCGCCGCGCCATCATTGAGCAATTCAGGTGGGCGGCGCGAGTTGTCCCGATTCACCGCCACGGTTCTTCCACGCGGGCCGAGGGCCACAATCATCGCGCTCGCCAGCTTATTAAAGCCCTTGAGCAGCGCACGCTGCGCCTGGGGATCAAACGCCAATCGAGAATTTCTCATGCCGCCAACCTTCTATAGCCGGTAGCAGTGCCATCCTTGACGCAAAGACGATTTGCGGCTGTCACAATCTTCATATGGAGACTCATGCAATCCTGGGTTCCTTCTCCGGCCTATAGGCGTGAATGAGCGTGCGTGGTCTAGGCCCCGGTGCGCGCATGGCAGATGGAGCGCGCAGCTTTGATACGCGACATTATACTGACAGCCGCGCCAAGAACCAAGCCCTAGCGGTGCTACCGATCCATTTTCGTGAGATACACCCAAAGCCCTGTCCAATAGACATCCCTGCCTCTTGCTACTATAATGGGGAGCGAAATAGGTCAACGATCGTTTTCAATCCACTAGACCCTCAGTTGGCCCTAGCGGTTAACTGCCAAATTTCGTCTCCAGAGCAGAAAGGAACTCCGGCATGTCCTATGAAGCCAAAGTCAAAGAATTAGGCTATGAACTCCAGGTCGTCGATCTCAACATGGGGAAATTGATGGGTGCGGTGCGTACGGGCAATCTCGTCTACACCTCCGGCAACGTCTCCCGCTTTGGCGGCAAAGAGGTCATCGGCAAAGTCGGTCGTGAACTGACCGTCGAGCAGGGCTATGAAGGCGCTCGCCTCGCTGCGCTCGGCTGCCTCCAGGCAGTCAAAAATGCCGCGGGCAGTCTCGACAACGTTGTGCGCGTGGTTAAGGTCTTGGGCATGGTCAACGTCGCCCCCGACTTCGCCAACACCCCTGCTGTCATCCACGGTTGCAGCGATCTCCTCCTCGAAGTCTTTGGCGAAGCAGGTCGCCATGCGCGCAGCGCGGTCGGTATGCAGATCCCATCCGACTATGCTGTCGAGGTCGAAATCATTTTTGAAGTCAAGTAGGCATCTTACCGGATTGTATGCCATCGATTGGGCGTAGCGGCGCAAGCCTGCTGCGCCCATTTTGATCGCACGCTCCCACAGGATAAGATCACACAGGGTAAGCTCACACAGAGCAACCTGCAAGGAGAATCCTATGTCCACGACGAGCCAACTCTATACAGCCAGCCAGTTCACGCCTGTGGACTCTTTCACATCGGGCGTGGAAGGCCCCGCCTGTGATCGCGCCGGCAATCTATACGCTGTCAACTTCGAGCGGCAGCATACCATCGGCAAAGTCACCCCCAGCGGTGAGAGCAGCGTCTTCCTCGAATTGCCCAGGGGCAGCATTGGCAACGGCATCCGCTTCGACAGCTATGGCGATATGTACATTGCCGACTATACCAACCATAACGTGCTGCGCGTGAACATGGCAGCCTGTGCGCGTGCCACCACATTGGCAGATCGCAATGCCGCTATCAGCGTCTACGGCCATGAGCCAAACATGAACCAACCCAACGACATTGCCATCAGCGCCCAGGATGTCATCTTTGCCAGCGATCCCCATTGGGGCGAGTCGTGGGGTCAAATCTGGCGTGTCGACCGGCGCGGTCGGGTCAGCTTGTTAGAGACGCGCATGGGTACAACCAACGGCATCGAAGTCTCCGCCGACGAGCGCACTCTCTATGTCAATGAAACCGTCCAGCGCAATATCTGGGCCTATGACCTCTCACCCGAAGGCGACATCAGCAATAAACGCCTGCTGCTCCAGTTTGAGGATTTCGGCATGGATGGCATGCGCTGCGACGTTGACGGCAACCTCTATGTCACACGCTGGGGCAAAGGCACCATCGCCAAAGTCTCACCGCAAGGCGAGGTGCTGCTGGAAGTGGAGCTAGCGGGAAAGAACTGCACCAACATCGCCTTTGGTGGCCCCGATGGCTGCACCTGCTATGTCACAGTCGCCGACCGCGGCAACATCGAAACCTTTCGCGTCGAGCGCCCCGGTCGTGCGTGGCAGCTCTTCCAACGCTAACTGCCGCCCAGCCAATCTACGTGCCTTCTATTGTATCTGTTAGTTTGTATTTGTCAGTTCTGTTGCGGCCCACTGCCGCCTTCTAAGGAAATATCGTGAGCAACTTTACAGGAAAAGTCGTCATTGTTACAGGCGCGGCCCACGGCATCGGGCGCGCAACCGCCAAGTTACTTGCCGGAGACGGCGCGCAGGTTGTGGTCGCCGACATCAATGATGCCGGTGGCGCGCAGGTTGTCGCCGACATTGAAGCTGCCGGCGGCAAAGCCATCTATATCCACACCGACGTGGGCAAGCACGAAGCCATTCGCTCCTGTGTCGAAGAGACCGTCTCGAAGTTGGGTCGCCTCGATTACATCGTCAACAATGCCTACTGGTCCGCACACGGCAACGTGGAGGAATTGAGTGAAGGCGACTGGGATCGCTCGATGGACATCATGCTCAAAGCGATCTTCCTCTTTGGCAAGTATGGCTTCCCGATCATGCGCAGCCAGGGTGGCGGAGCAATGGTTAACATCGCCTCTGTGCATGGACTCGCCGCCGACCGCCGCTATGGCGTCTATGATGCAGCAAAGGCCGCGGTCATCAACCTGTCCCGAGCCATGGCGCTCGACTACGGGCAGGATGGCATCCGTGTCAACTCAGTCTGCCCCGGCTGGATCATCACCAATGATGGCGCGATTGAGGAGAAATATCTGCAGCGCGCCGCGTCCATCTATGCCGTCGGGCGCACCGGCGTCCCGGATGACATCGCCAAAGTTATCCGCTTCCTCCTCTCCGACGATGCCGGTTTCGTCACAGGTCACGCCCTCGTCGCCGACGGTGGTCTCACTGCCCAGCTACAGGACTCCGCAGCCAATGCAGTTACAGCCCATTTGCTGGCAGAACTCGGACAGCAGGGCTAGTTCTCTGGGTGCTGCTCAGTCGTGATCGTGTTTGCCTCCCATAAACGGGGAGCCTGGAAGATTCCAGGCTCCCCGTTCTTGATCACACACCTAACCGTAGGGGTACCCCTTGTGGGTACCCTCTCCAGCCAGGCACACTGCACCTGGACGGTGCGAATTGCCCTTGTGGCGATCCTCCGCGCTCAGATACAGGACTTACCCTCGTACAGCGACTTCACATTTACTGAACTGGTTCCAGGTTGATGAAGGTCTTCTCCAACTCCTCTTGCCAGGAGTGCGGGAAGCCATAGGGATTGTTCTGATCCGGCCAGTTGGTCCAATACTCTGTGCTCATAGGATAGCGGATGATGAGTTGGCCCAAGTAGATGTCGGGCATCTCGCTCACCCAAATATCCATCGCTTGAACGAACAAGTCCATCATCGCCGGGTCGTCAGCCTTCAAAGGAGCGATTTGCTCAACCAGAGCATCATACTCGGCATTCTGCCAGCGCGAAGTAGCCCATGAAATCGGGGCCGGATCGCCTGTGGGCCGGAAGTAATCGCCAGAATAGACCGCCAACATGAAGTAGGGGTCCATGCCGAGCACGCCGCTGGGGCCTTTGCAGCCGACGGACAGCACTTGCTCGCCCGTCTGGACAGCAGAACCCAAGCCTGGCGAGTTGTCAAAGGTGGCATCAAAGCCTGCATCGCGCAACTGTTGGGTGAGTGGTGGGCCATAGCCACGCAGCCAATCCGGCACATACATATTCATGACAAAGGTTTCGCCCGCTGCATTCGCCCACAGCCCATCGCCATTCTTGGTCCACCCCTTAGCGGTCATGATCTCATCGGTCTTTGCCAGGTTGGCCGCGGTGGTATATTCATACTTGGCAAAGACATCTTGCAGCGCATCCTCAAAGGGAGCGAACCAGCCGTAGGGGGTGAACTGGTGCAGCGCAGCCACACCTGCACCGGACTCGGCCAACGCCACCAGTTTCTCGCGGTCGATGGCATGCGAGATGGCCCAACGGATGTCCTTGTCATTATAGGGGGCCACGTCATCGTTCATGTTGAGGTCAATCGGACACCAGTCCAGATAGCCATAGGGTGATTCTTGGCCGGTGAAGGTCATCACCTTCGGATTCTGGGCAAGCACCGTCTGCAGCGTGGAAACCTGCATAATCGGGGCCATGTCCACTTGAT
>JADLDO010000015.1 GCA_020846635.1 Caldilineaceae bacterium | reverse complement strand
TTGTAGCCTAGCCACAGCCGCACCAACAACCACAGCCAACTGGCACGCGTATCGGAGAAGAGGAAGCGTGCCAGGGGCGGGTCCTGTACCACGGCATTCTTGCGAGTCGTGAGGGCGTTCATTTGTTCTCTACCTTTCTGATCTATACTGTATGTGTGCGCTTGATTTGCTTGCGCTTGTTGTCTTTCACTTAACTGACTGTCTTTCGTTACGTCCTGATTGTAGCCCGCTTTGCCCACCCCCGGTAGCAGGAGATTCCCGCCACTTTGCCATCACCCTGTCAGGCATTCCCCGCCATCCCCTGTCAGGGATTTCCCCTACAGCATCAAGCCCCCTGATTCTCTATCCTGGGTTTGCGCGCACCGGATGAAGGTTGTAGACTGCACCTGTCACAACGCCTCGTCTTGCGGAAGCCATTTTCGGGCCAGTGGTTTCCAAGCGGGCGAACATTAAGCGGCACAGGATATACAGAGTTAATTGGGCAAGGTTGATACACGACGGGCCACTATGTAAGGCCAATTGGGCGGGCCAATACGGAGGAAGGAGACGCACATCGTGGAAGTCTTGGGCATCGACATCGGTGGCAGTGGCATTAAAGGCGCGCTGATCAATGTGATAACGGGCGAGATGACCACCGAACGCCATCGCATCCCCACGCCGGATAAATCGACACCCGAAAACGTAGCAACGGTCGTGGCAGAGTTAGCACGTCACTTCGAGTGGAACGGGCCTATCGGCTGCACCTTCCCCGCGGTGGTGCGCCACGGCATTGTCTATACCGCGGCCAATGTGGATAAATCGTGGATTGGCACTGACGCCGTGACCCTCTTTGAAAAGAGTACCGGCTGTCCGGTGCGCGTGCTCAACGATGCCGACGCTGCCGGATTGGCGGAGATGATTGTGGGCGCGGGCAAAGATCGCCAGGGGGTCGTCATTATGCTGACCTTTGGCACAGGCATTGGCACAGCCATCTTTGTCGATGGTCATCTGCTGCCCAACACCGAATTCGGCCATTTGCCCATTCGCGGCAAGGATGCCGAACACCGCGCCTCGGCAAAAATACGTGACGATGAAAACCTGAGCTGGTCACAATGGGCCGAACGGGTTAACGAATACCTGGGGCTGATGGAATTCTTTTTCTCGCCCGATCTGTTCATCATCGGCGGTGGCGTGAGCAAGAAGCACCATAAATTTCTGCACCTGCTCAAAACGCAGGCCGAGATTATCCCTGCCCAGTTGCGAAACGAAGCCGGCATCATCGGCGCAGCCCTGGCCGCGCGCGATCTTGCACAACTCCCGCCGCTTGTGACCGCAACCGAAGAGGTCCTACCCCTGGAATCCTAGCCGCCAATAAATACACCCTCCCGGAAGCGGCCCAGGGGGCTCCCCAGCTTCCGGGAGGGTTTTCCCATTTTCATTTCCCCATTTTCTACTCAACCACAATCCCATCCAACGGCTGTTCGGGCTCTGGATAGTGCAGATCGAGCCCTTCCAGCGTCTGTACAAGCGTCTGGGCGACAACCAGATTGCGATACCACTTGCGGTCGCCAGGCACAATGAACCACGGGGCATAAGATGTACTTGTGCGACCGAGCATCTCCTCGTAGGCATCCATATACGCATCCCATCGCTTGCGTTCGGCCAAATCGTTGACATCGAATTTCCAATGCTTGGTGGGATCATCGAGCCGAGCCTGCAAGCGTTCTTTCTGCTCATCCTTGCTGATATAAAGGCAGAACTTGACGATGGTCGTCCCCTCATCCGCCAGCATCTTCTCAAAGGCGTTGATCTGCTCATAGCGCCGCTCCCAGACCGCTTTGGGCACAAGTCCATGCACGCGCACAATCAGCACATCCTCATAGTGGCTGCGGTTGAAGATCATCATCTCGCCGTTGCCCGGCACATGCGGATGGATGCGCCATAGGTAATCATGGGCGAGTTCTTGGGGTGTCGGCGTTTTGAAATTTGCCACCTTGACCCCTTGTGGATTTACCTTCTTAAAGACGTGTGAGATTGTACCGTCCTTGCCGCCCGTATCCATTGCTTGCAGCACAATCAACAGCCGGTGCTTGCCCTGGGCATAGAAAACTTCCTGATACTTTGCGAGCTGTTTGGTCAGGTTGGAGAGCAGATCCTTGCCCTCCTTCTTGCCGCCATCAAAGTCACCAGTCGTATCTGTTTCCCATTCATCCAGACGCACACGCGCGCCCGGCTTCACCCGATAGCGAGCCACATCAATCTGTGCGGGCGCTTTCGTATTCCCTGCGTCGTTGAGAGCCATCGCTGTTCCTTTCCTCTGGATCACTGACTCTGGATCATAGCCTCTGAATGATAGAACGCCCCCTATACTTCGGGGCCAACTGGTGAGCAGTGCTATACTTACACCACGTTACAACACTATCATAGCCCCAGAGCGTGAGCAAGCAAGGCTTTCTGAACCGATACTTCTGGAGCAATAGACGGAAATCATCATGGCTGATCCTCTCTCCAATCCCCTATCCAGCTTCCGCCTTGACGGCAAAATTGCCCTGATCACCGGGGCCTCGCGCGGGATTGGTGCCGCCATTGCCCAAAGTTATGCTGCGGTCGGGGCGACGGTGGTGCTTGCCAGCCGTAAACAGGAAGGCGTAGAGGCCATCGCCGCGACGATTCGCGCAGCAGGCGGCAAAGCCCACGCCCAGCCGGTTCATACAGGCGATGATGCCGCAGTCACAGCCCTGGTGGAGCAGACACTAGACCGCTTTGGGGGGCTTCATATTCTCGTCAACAATGCCGCCACCAATCCCCACTTCGGCCCCATCCTAGATGCCGAACCTAGCCATTGGCAAAAGACGCTCGATGTCAATGTAATGGGCTATTGGCGCATGGCGCAAGCGTGTGTCCCCTCCATGCGTGCGGCGGGTGGGGGCAAAATCATCAACGTCGCCTCCATCGCCGGATTACGCAGCCAGCCGGGCATGGGCATCTACAGTGTGAGCAAAGCCGCTGTGATCATGCTGACCCAAGTCCTGGCATCCGAACTGGCAGCGGATAATATCCAGGTCAACGCCCTTGCCCCTGGCTATGTGCGTACTCGTTTTAGCCAGGCAATCTGGGATGACCCCGCGCGCTATGCGGAACTCGTCCAGCAGATCCCACAGGGGCGCGTGGCAGACAGCGACGAATTGATCGGCATGGCGCTCTATCTTGCTGCGCCGGTTTCATCCTTCACGACCGGGGCCGTTCTGGTGGTGGACGGTGGTCAGATGGCTCGTTAACTGAAAGGAAGTTGGTCATGCAGGACATGCGTCTGCAAATCATCGAAGGCGACATCACCACCCTGGCCGTGGACGCCATTGTCAACGCCGCCAACTCATCGCTCTTGGGCGGTGGGGGTGTAGATGGGGCTATCCACAAGGCAGCAGGGCCAGGGCTGCTGGCCGAAACGCGCACGTTGGGCGGCTGTCCCCCTGGTGAGGCGCGGATCACAGGCGGCTACAATCTTCCGGCGCGCTATGTGATTCACACAGTCGGCCCGATCTGGCGCGGTGGCGGGCAAGGAGAGGTGGAGACGTTGGCCCGCTGCTATCGCAACTCGCTCACCCTGGCGACGGAACATGGCATCCGCACCATTGCCTTCCCATCGATCAGCACCGGCGTCTATGGTTTCCCAATCCGCCGCGCCTCGCGCATTGCTTTGCGTACCCTGCTCGGCATCCTGGACTATAACCCCACTTTGGAACGTGTCCTCTGTGTCTGCTACAGCCGCAGCGACTACGATGAGTATCTCGCCGCACGCGCCGCGGTGGATCCTCGTGTCTAGAGCTTCTTTCAAGATAAATTTGCCAGCGTCGCCCCTGGCCTGTAAACTCTAGCAGAGTGAT
Organism: Caldilineaceae bacterium; assembly: GCA_020846635.1. Taxonomy (GTDB): domain Bacteria; phylum Chloroflexota; class Anaerolineae; order Caldilineales; family Caldilineaceae; genus QEUY01. Next base: position 90,687 of record JADLDO010000015.1, on the reverse strand, counting down.
GGGCAACCCCTAGACGATTCCCAGGAGTGGATGATGGAAGATCATTTGGATGAGAATGCTGACCTGACAGCCGGCCTGCGCGCCTTCGAGACGCTGGGCAAGTTTATGGAGAATGATGGTTGGCATCCACAGGCCGTTGAAGACAACCTTGTCTATCGTGCCTATTTTGTCGGTCACAACGGCGAAGTTACCTGCTTTGCACAAATACGCGCCGACCTGGAGCAATTCATCTTCTATGTCGTCATGCCCGTCCGCGCTCCTGCACAGATGCGTCTGGCCGTAGCGGAATATCTGACCCGCGCCAACTATGGGTTACGCATTGGCAACTTTGAGATGGATTTCGATGACGGTGAGGTGCGCTACAAGAGCAGTGTAGACTTCGAGGGCGTTGAGCTGACGCCAGGGCTGATTCGCAATGTCATGTACCCCGCGGTTCAAACGATGGATCGTTATCTGCCCGGTGTCCTATCGGTCGTCTTTGGTGGCAAATCTGCCGAAGAAGCCATCATCGCTATCGAGGAAGAGGAAGGCTAGTTGTGAGCAAGCCTAAGTCTGGCGGGGGCAAAAGCGGCGCAAAAAATGCCGGAGATAAGGCCGGTGGCAATCCAGCAGGCGAGGCAAACCGGCGTTTGGTCTATTCCACCGATCCCGAACCGGAAGCAGCAGCGGCATCCATCCAGTTGCCCGCCAACCCCGCCGCCCCCATCCGCTCACGCCAGCAAAATACTCCTGTCCTGGTCATGCTGGATCGCAAAGGCCGCGGCGGCAAAAGTGTCTCGGTCATCAAACAGGTGATGAGTCCCCCCGCAGGCAAAGAGGCGTTGCTCAAGCTGATCAAAACCAAGCTAGGCACAGGGGGCACGCTCAAAGATGGCGACATCGAAATCCAGGGCGATCATCGCGACATCATCGTCGCCCTGCTCAAAGAACTCGGCTATCAAGCAAAGCGCGCGGGAGGCTGAGAAGGGATGAGGGATGAAGGAATTCTGTCACCCCGTAGGGGTCTCTCTGCTACCACAATCCCAGAGAGAGATGCCTACGGCATGACAGAGCAATAATGCGCTTTCTTCATCCCTCATCCCTACCGTCGCGCGGCTCCTCCTACATTGTTGCCGCTGGCGATCTTCTTGCGCTTGCCATAGGCTTCTTCGCCTGTGTACGAATGGACGATAACATTGCGTCCGAGTACATAGCCCTCCGGGACCACGCTGCCCTTGCCTACCAACGAAATCCCGGTATTGATCTCCTCCGGCATCGTCCGGTTGGGCGTATTATCATCTCCATCGCCCACGCGCGCCCCTGCGCCGATATGAACCTCTTTGTCGATGATCGAACGATCGACCACTGCGCCTGGTTCGATGATGGTATCGTTGAGGATCACGCTGTCGCGCACAATAGCCCCTTCGGCAATATAAACACCTGGCGACAATATACTTCGCTCCACAACCCCATCGACACGACAGCCATTGGCAAGTAGATTGCCGTTGACCTGCGCTTTGGGGCCAATCTTAGAGGGCGCGCGCTCCTCAGAGCGTGTGTGTACGACCCATTCGCGGTCGTATAGATCCAGCGCGGGATTCTCCGCCAAGAGGCTCATGTTCGCCTCCCAATACGCTTGCACGTTGCCGACATCGGCCCAATAGCCTGGAAAGGTGTAGGCACCTACCGCGCGCCTCTGCTCGACCATAGCGGGCAGGACATCATAGCCAAAGTCCACATAATCGCTGCTTTGCAGCATGCTCATGAGGAAATCTTTGCGGAAGATATAGATGCCCATAGAGGCCAGCGTCTGGCGCGTGCGTCGGGGCTTCTCATGAAACTCCACGATGCGATTCTCGTTGTTTACGGAGATGATGCCATAACGATGGGTTTCATAGGCATTCACCCGCCGCACCCCGACGGTCAACTCGGCATCGCTCTGGACATGGTGGTTGAGCATAGGCCGGTAATCCATGAGATAGATATGGTCGCCGGCCAAAATCAGGACATGATCCTCGTTTTGTGCTTGGACAAAATCCAGATTGCGGCGCACTGCGTCTGCTGTCCCTCGCTGCCAATCGCCATAAGGTCCTCCTCGATAGGGCTGAAGCAGGCGCACGCCGCCGCTGGCGCGGTCAAGGTCCCACGGTTTACCGATGCCAATGTGGTCATTGAGGCTGCGCGGCCGATATTGGGTCAATACCGCCACGTTGTAAATGTCCGAATTAACACAGTTGCTCAAGGGAAAGTCAATCAGCCGGAACTTGCCGCCAAAAGGGACAGCCGGTTCGGCGCGAGTTTCAGTCAGGACGCTCAGGCTTTCGCTTGCGCCCCCAGCCATAATCATGGCAAATGCGCGGGTCATCGTTGCTCCTCATATCCCTACATCGGTTTGATTTACTGCATTAAAGTAAGTCAGCTTGCAGCGGCCAACATCATTGCCCTGTCGCTTGGCATTTCCGCCGAGTTTTACGCAGCAACTTTAGTAAACGACTCTTGTGCCGCCGGCGGCAAATCTACAGGCACGAATCGTTGCTCGCCAAACAGGTAATCTTCACCCGTATCGTCAACAATCCGAATCATGCCATCCGCTTCAGCTTCAGAATCCGGCAAGAGTTGGTAAACCTTGTGGACAGTCAAGCTAAACTTGTAGCCTTTATTGTCTATGCACATCACAAATTTACTGCTCATTGTCTGTCCCTCAGATATCGTTTCACTTTCAAATCACGACGCCCGATCCCATGTGCCTCATACCAATGAACCTCGGCCCACCGAACACGGCCACTCTTTAACAAGCGCACTAACGCAGTCCCTTTGAGTTTACGCCATCGGCCTCGACCATAGTCTCGCTGTAGGCGATCTAGATCGTGGATTCGGTTGCCCACAGCCATGGTTTCAACATCAGTGATTTCACTGAGCAACTCGAATTCGAAATCTTCCATTCTCTCAAACCATCAAATAGTTTGCCCGTCGGCGACGACGCCGTCTTCGGGGAAGTGTTGGGAATCGCGCCCGCTATTGATCAGCACGTTGCGCCCCACTTTCGCGCCATCGGGGATATAGGTGCCTTTGCCGACGACGGTAATGCCTGCAAACAGCCTATCGGGCAGTTGTTGGTTGGCGACTGACTCGTCACCCATCCCCAAGACCGCGCCTGCGCCAACGCGCACCTCTTTGTCCACAACCACCTTGTCCAACAGCGCACCGGGGCCGATCCAGGTGTCGTTCATCACCACGCTGTCTTTGACCACAGCGCCAGGGCTGACATAGACGCCAGGGCTTAGAACGCTGTTGACCACCATGCCGCGTATGATGCAGCCGTTGGAGACCATGCTGCTCAATACTTTGGACTGTGGCCCTAGCTTGGCAGTGGGCTGTTCTTCCGACTTGGTATGGATATGCCAGTCATCGGTATAAAGATCCAGGGCGGGATCAGGCTTGAGCAGGTCGAGATTGGTCGCCCAATACGCATCGATCGTCCCCACATCGACCCAATACCCTTCATAACGATAGGCAATCACGCGGTCACCGGCGGCAATCATGGCAGGGATGACATCCTTGCCAAAATCGGTGCGGGGCGATTCTTCGGTGCCTTCACTCAAGCGCTTCTGCAATGTCAGCGCGTTAAAGACATAGATGCCCATTGAAGCAAGGTTGCCCTTGTCACGATCTTTGGGCTTCTCGTGGAATTGAGTCACCCGCAACTCATCATCTACCTGCATAATGCCGTAGCGATTGGTTTCCTCAATGGGGACAGGCATCACGCCCACCGTAATATCTGCCCCGGTCGCCCAATGCTGCTCGATCATCGGCATATAATTCATCTTGTAGATGTGGTCGCCCGACAGCACCAGCACCGTATCAGCGCGGTTCTCGGTGACAAAGTCCAGGTTCTGATAGATCGCATCAGCGGTTCCTGCATACCAGGAGCCCCGGTTGCGCCCCTGATAGGGCTGGAGCAGGCGCACGCCACCACGCCCGCGGTCCAAATCCCACGGCTTGCCGATGCCAATATGATCATTCAAGCTGTGGGGGCGATATTGCGTCAGTATCCCCACCGTATAAATGCCGCTGTTGACACAGTTGCTCAACGTGAAGTCAATGATGCGGAACTTCCCCGCAAAAGGTACAGCCGGTTTGGCGCGTTCTTCAGAGAGGACAGTGAGCCGCGTTCCTTCACCACCCGCCAAGATCATTGCAATCGTTTTCATAGCTCCGCTCGTTGATGGACGCTGGGTTCACAGGGTAGATAAAATCTCAGAGTAAAAAGTGTTAGCTCATACTAATCGAAAAAGCAACATAGTTCAACACAAGGCACTAATGCCCGCCAGCCGAACTTTTTTTTGGGGCTGCCCCGCGATGACGGTATAATACTTTTTTGCGACTTACGTCAACATAAAAGGGTGTAAATCGTTTAAGAACGTGCAAAAGTGATTGAAATTGAGTCGTACGGTTCCGTACATTCATATTGAACACTTTTATCTATACTCTTACCGTTATTCTTATCACAATACTTTCACAACCATAGGAGGAAAGCGTGCTGCAACGCCAAACTCAAACAGCAGCTTTCTGGCGCGACCAGTTTGAAGTCACTGCAAACGATCTGGATTTTCTCTACAACCTGCTGCTGGACACTCAGTCCTCTAAGCACCTGGAAGACTTGGCAACGGCGCTGATTCAAGAATATATGCGCCGCGAGAATGCGCAAATTGAGTCCGAGCTTGCCAAAGGCACGGTCTATCTGCCCAAGAGCCAATATGAAGTTGGGCAAACTCTGGTCTTTCCGGCGCTGGAATTTGCCACAGGCGAAGTCACCGAGATTCGCCCCGGTCAAAATCCTGAACATGGTAACTTCAACGTGATCAAAGTTCGTTTCTCCTCCGGCTCACGCGAATTTGCCTCCGATTTACAAACCAGCCACCGGCTCAACCAGACCAACGGCAACCAGCTACTCCACGACGACGCCCAACTTTCTGCTGAAGAAATCTACGCCCTCTATCAAGACGAAATTGATGAAAGCATTCTCTACGCGCTAGAGGAAGGCGACCGCGCTGCCGAGTTTGTCGAGGTGGACGGTGTTTGGCTGCTGGCGGACATGCTCGCCGACATCCACGAAGGGCATCTCAACATTGCCGAGGCACTTATCGACGTTCACGCCGAGGCGCAGACCACTGAGCAATTGCTGGCAGAACTTGATCTGGATGCCAACGTCAGTGCGACCATGCAGCGCATCAGCCTAGAGCATGCGCTTGCGCGCGACGAGCGCTTTGACAAAGTCCAGCGTGAAGGCCAAATGGCTTGGTTCCTGCGCCGCATGGAACCCCCGGAGGTCAACAGGATTCCCGCAGCGCTGCGTCCGGCCAATGTTCGTTATAACCGAGCGATCTTAAGTGTGGAGCTACTCCAGACTGAATGGGAATTGGACGACGAATGGGGCGAAAGCACCCTGAGCAGCGAACTGCCCACTGTCGTGCCCAACACCAGTTTCACGCTGATCTATCCCCATCGCCGCTATGGGACCATCCCGCTCAACGGGCGGACACGCACCTTCTTTCCCAGCGGTCAGGATGGCAAAGCGACCGTCACCCTCATCGACGGACGTTGGGGTGAAAGGTATACCGGCTGGGTTGTCCATGAAGGTCGCTATGTCACAGGGCTGAGCAAATGGATGGATGATCATGCGATGCCGGTCGGCGCGCTGATCACGCTCGAACGCACGGCTGACCCCAACGAGATCGTCGTCGATTTCCGCACTCGCCGCCCCAAGCGCGAATGGGCGCGCATCGCCACGGCTGACTTGGATGAATTGCGCCTGACATTCGAGATGAACAAGATTCAAATCGCCTGTGAATACGATGAGGCGATGATCGTCGCGGATCAAGACCCCGCCGCAATCGACACCTTGCGCGATCAGTTGGCTGGTGTCGAACTCGCCGAGTTGATCGATCAAATTGTGCCGGAGCTGACCAAGCTCAACCCCCAGGGTACAGTCCATGCCAAAAGCGTCTATAGCGCGGTCAATATTGTGCGCCGCGTGGCCCCTGGGCCTGTCTTTTATATGCTGTTGAGCAACCGGCGCTTCCGTGATGCAGGCGGCGGACTCTTTGCCCTGGCCTAAGCATTTGGTCCTGATATGACGTTGCTGTATGACTTTGACGTGTAATCAGAAGATTACACCCTGGGGAGAAATAGAACCATGAGCCAAGCTGTGAACATTCGCCGGATCACCCGCTTCCGCCCTAGCGTCAGTACAAAATTCCACATCGACTATGATTGGTGGGAGCAGAGCGGTCGTGACTTCCGTCTTTACCTGCGTGACCAGCTTTGTGATGAATGCCGTGAACGCTTTGCCGACCACCAGAATACCGAGAATGTCGATTGGGTTGACCCGGATACAGGCGAAGTACACCAGACCGATGCGCTGCGCGAGTGCCTGCGTACCCGCTGCGCCAATGACCCCGACTATATCAACGAGCGGCTGCCGTTGGCTTCGGCCTGCTTCCGCATCTTTCTTGCCAACAACAATGCTGCCCTCTCGCCCAACGAGCTGCACCAGTTGCTGCCGTGGCTCCCTGCGGATCGCATCCTGCGCACCCTGGGCGGAGATGTTGTCTACCTGGGGCTGCGTCCAGTCGGCGACTGATCTGATCACGACAAGACAAAAAACGTCCGGTGTCATATAGACGCCGGACGTTTTTAATTGGCTATCTGATGTACCGCATCGGTCGCCGGAGCATCAGCCGCCGGACGGTAAACCATCCGGCTATGGTGCAACGCCCCTTGAAAGGGGCTTCAGAAGCGGACCGCGGAGTCCCCTTCAGGGGGCGTTGTCCCGTAGCCGCGCCCAAAGGGCTCCCGCTTTAGCCCTGGGCGGACTCTTTACTCTACCGCCTGCGACGCACAAGTTGCCGGGATCAGCGCGCAACTTTGGTCGGGCACAGGCGCTTCACGCCACACTAACGTCCCTACCACGGCTTCCTCGCCAATCACATTCCCTGCCACATCGACGACGGGCAATCTCGTCCCCTGTACGGGGTCATAGAGCCCCACAACCACCTGCCATACATCCGGTTCACTCGCCAATGGTACGTCTAGCTGCCGCCAATCTGCCCATTTCCCAACAGTGGGCAGTGGGTCAATCACAAAGTAGCGCGGAAGGCCATCCTGCTGGCTCTGGTTTACTGCTGCCTGGCGCAAATGGACAAAGGCAATCACCCCTGGCGGCCAAATGCTGTTGTCACCCCCCTGCCAGGCCAGGCGCGCATCCACCGTTCCCCCAGGCCAAATCGCATCCGAGCCAAGCTTTGCCGTCAAGATCAAGCTCTCGCCACTCTCCAACCGAAACCGAGCGGAAAACGGCGCGGCAGAGGATGCCTGCACTCCCGTCAGCCATGCGCCAAGTTCCTGGGCGCTGTCAATGGGCATGGTATCGAGCCTGACCAACTGTTGCTGCGTCCCGCGTTGAAAAGCCGCCACCAGTTGTGCCTGCTCATTCCCCACGCCCACCGGCAGCACTGCCAATCCTGGCGTCCACTCGGCTACGACGCCAAAGCTGCGTGGCAAATAGAGAGGCAAGGTCGTCACCCGCACCTGATCACCTGCTTGCCACGCTTCGGGTGGATACCAGACCAACGCGGGCGGCATGGCATCGTCAAAGCGATAGAGCGTGTCCCCCCCTGGCGTACGAATTTCAATCGAGGGGGACATGGTTGCTGCATCATAGCCCGCGCCCACCTGCCACACGGTAACGATCTGGGTCGCGCGCCAGCGCGGCCAATCCGCAGCCGCTGCCTCCATCAGCGTAAGCGGCGCAGCGCCGCCATTGGCTCTGGTACGGGCAAAGTCATAAAACGCGGGCGGAATCTGCTTCTCCACAGCGCCCTTACGCAAAAGCAGGAAGCCGTCTGCACCATCCACTACGCCCCACTTACCCGCCAGCATCGACTCAACCGCGGTACGTACATCACCAGGGGCCATGTCCGTAGCCGTCGTCACGTCGAGCAGCGCCCAATCGGCCTCCCCTGGCGGCTCCAACCCGATTGGAAACTGGTAGACAGAACGGCGATGGCTCACATGCGGGTGTACAGCCGCGGTGGCAGTGACAGCAGCATCGGGCGGGATCTGAGCAGTGAAACGGCTCAAAAGTCGATGATGCGCGGTGATGGGTGTCGGGTTATAGCGCGCGCCCCCGGGGCCGCGTCCTGCGGCAATATAGCTGCCTCCAGCCCAGCCCAACAGCCACACCCCCAAAACCAGCGCCAGCAGCGGGCGCAGCGCCGTACGCGAATTTTGTACCAGCGCCATCGCGGCCATTGTCGAGGCACTTGCCGCGGGCAGATGTTGGAAGCTAGCCGAACCCTGATTGAGCCGGGATGCTGCCCAGCGCCACAGTCGTGCCAAGCCAAGGGCCGCTGCTGCCGCAAAATAGACCAGCACAGGCGCGCTGTAGTGAAACTCCCCATAATATTGAGCCGGATAGGCGCTGAGTTGGTTGGCGAGCAGTACCGGCGCGCCCAACAGGATGACCTCAGGCGCGAGCAAGGCCAGCCAGCCAAAAGGGGTCAACAGATCGCGCAGATAGGCCAGGCGTGCGGGCTCTGTAGCGAGCTGCCATACCAAACCCGGTTGTGTGAAGAAGCTACGCAGGATGTCTACAGGTGAATCACCCAGCGCGCCATAGCGTCGGAAATAGGTACTTTCACTGACTCCATAGACCTCAACGGCATGGGCCGGCACAATGACAAAGGTTGCTACATAGAACCAGGCCACTGCCGCTAGGGTTAACCCTGCTCCCAGGAGGGTGATCCGCAAGACCCCCTGCGGAGAGTCTGCATCCCCTCGACGGGATACTAGCACGCGCCAGATTGCCCACAGCCCCAATAAGGCAGCCAGCAATGCCGTTTCTTCCTTGACTGCCGCGACCAGGACCACCGCAATAGCAAACTGACGCCAACGCTGCGCCTCCACAGCCCACAGCGCCCAAAGGATCAGGGGGACAGCGAGGGGTACGGCGTGGAACTCGGTCAGCAGTGCCGATTGCAGTTGTGGAGCCAACAGATAGGCGATTGCCACTGCCAACGCCAACGGGTCGGTCAACTGGCGCAGCGGCTCTACTTCCCAAATGTGACGGCGCGCCGCCGGGGTGAGCGTGCGCACAAAGAGCAGGCGCGCTAATTCATACAAAGGCCACGCGCCGATGGCTACCGCCACCACTTGCAGCAGCAGCAGCGCGCGCGTATCATCCCACACCCAGAGGATCGGGCTGATCAGCGCCAGGATTGGCTCCACATGATCGGTCATGCGTGTGGCGACAAAGCCGTTATCGGTCATTTCGACAAAACGCCCGCGGCTACTGTTCCAGACCGCTTGTGCAATCTGTCCCAGGTCGGCCTTATGCGTCCGCATCCCTGCGTGTTGTGCAAAGGCCAACCCGGTGAAAAGCCATGTGTAGACCAGGATCAGGGTGAACAGGATCAGCCGATAGGGGTCAATCTTCAAGGCAGTGCCGCCCATATGCTACCAATAGTAGCGTCCATATTGACGGTAATAGCCGATCATGCGCGCCAATCCATCTTCCAGCGGCGTCGTCGGCTCCCAGCCCAGCGCGTCGTGAATCCGTGTATAGCTAGAGTAGACATCGCCAATATCAATGCGTTTGCGGTCTTCGGGCCACGGAGCCAACTCCACCCGGCCCTTCCCGGCAAGCTGCACAATGAGATGGGAGAGGTCATACAAGCTGATGGGCGCTTGACCACCCAGGTTATAGAGCTGACCGTTCGCTTCCTCTGCCGCGCCCACACGCAAAAACGCATCGACTGTATCATCCACATAGCAAAGGTCGCGCAGTTGGCTGCCGTCGCCATAGAGCTGAATGGTCTTGCCTTCCACAGCCAGCCGCACAAACCAACCAATGAAACCCTGACGGTTGTGCTTGAGCAACTGGCGCGGGCCATAGGTATTGGTCAGGCGCAGCGAGGCCGTTCGCAGCCCATAGGCGTTGAAATAGACCATATGATACCACTCACCCGCCAACTTATTAACTCCGTTGACATCGGTCGGATTCTGCAAGTGATTCTCGTCCAGCGGTAGATACTGCGGCTTGCCATACTGCTGGCGCGTGCCCGCATAGACAACTTTGACAGCCGGGTTCTCATGGCGGCACGCTTCCAAAATCGAGAGTGGGCTGCGTGCGTTAATCTCCAAGTCGGTGAAGGGATCATGCATCGAGTCAACATGGCTTACCTGCCCGGCGAGGTTAAAGAGAATTTGCTGGCCGCGCACCAGGGCGCGCATCGAGTAGGGGTCGCGCACATCCGCGATGTTGACCCGCAAGCGATCCTCATAACCCGCAATGTTGAATAGGTTGCCCCCATAGTCGGGGATCATAGAGTCCACCAGGGTGACATGCGCGCCCAGGTCCACCAAACGCCTTGCCAAATTAGAGCCGATAAAGCCGAGCCCACCTGTGATCAAGATCGATTTATTTTCGTAGTAAGCCAGATAATCCATATGGATCGTTTACACCGTTAAAAATTGCAGGTTCATTTGTGGTACATCAGCGATTAATTCTCAATGGGAAGGTTCGCCAACCGCGCAAAATGGGCTCGGTAGCGCCGCGCCAAGTGGGGCCAGCCCAACTCATTTTCGATGCGCGCCCGCCCTGCTGCCCCCATCTGTTGGCGCAGGTTGGGGTCATGCAGCAGCCGCGCCAACGCCGCTGCCAGCGCCGCGGGGGACTGCTCCGGTACAAGATAGCCCGTTACGCCATCGACCACGGCTAAGGCGTTGCCGGCCACGCTCGAAGCGACCACGGGCTTGCCACAACTCATGGCATCCAACACACAGACGTTCAACCCATCAGCGGGACGGCTCACCGAGGGCATCACCAGCACATCCGCCATGTTGTAATCGACGACAATGCGATCCTTGGGCACATTTCCTACCCAGCGCAGCTTCTCCGCCACACCCAACTGTTCGCCCAGTCTTTGCCACTCGGCCCACTGGTCGCCCTGTCCTATCATGACGGCGACTACATTGCTCTCTTTGAGCGGCGAGAGCGCCAGCGCGCGGATCAGGTCATCAAAGCCTTTTTTATAGACCATGCGCCCCACACAGAGCAACACCGTGGCATCCGCGGGAATGCCCAGCTCGGTACGACGCGCCGCCACACCCTCTGTCTGTGGACGCAGCGCATTGGGGTCGGTTCCATAGATGATCATGTCAAACTTGGCAGGGTCGGCCCCCAACGCCACCACCGCATCGCGCAGCGCCTCACTATTAGCAGTCAACAGGCCTGCTTGATCAAAGGCAAAACGGGCCATGCGCCGAAAGAGTGGGTTCTTACCAGCCACTTGCGCGTCCGAACCCGGTACCGAAACCACCAGTGGGATGTCCAAGAGGCGGCTTACCACCGCGCCAATAAAACCATTGGGCAGGATCCAGTGGGCATGGAGCACATCTGGGCGTGTCCTGCGCGCCTGGCGCAAGACGGTCGCAATCCCGGAAGCGAAAAACCCTGGGCTCAACGCATATGTATTCAAGCGCAACGCCAGATCCCCCTGCATCGAGCGCATATAGCCAAGCTGCTGCCATGCCGGAGGCCACGCATAGCGATAGCGTTGCAGCCGCACTTGTCCGTCCAACGGGCGCGCATAGGCGGCATCGTCAGGGGCCCAAATGGTTACTTGCTCCTCTTGTGCCGCGAATTCCTGGCAGAGCGCCTCTACAAAGGTGCCGCTAAAATCGCCCGCAAAGCGCGGATAATTGTGAGTCAAAACGCCAATATGCATCATGCGATTGTAACCCAAAGGGGAGATGATCCAGAAAGGAGAAGGAGCCGAGTTCTTGCGAACTCGGCTCCTTCTGGCTGAGGATATAGGGTGGTTGTTAATGAGACTGGCAAGCACAGATGCTCTTGCGAGTAATGCTACCAGCCCCAGTCCGGAGAGGCGTTACGGGATACAGATTCTCTGACCTTCATAAACCCACAGCTTGTCGCCATCCCGTACTGAAGGATTGGCATCCAGCATTTGCTGTGCGGACTTATGATACTGATTGCCGATGTCGAACAGACCTTCGCCGGCTTGAACCACATGGTATTCACTGCAGCGGATGTCGTTACCGCCGTAGCTAGGACCACCATCGCGGTTCCCGCCCTTGTTGTCATATCCGCCCTTACCGTAGTCCTTGTCATAGCCCTTACCATGATCCTGGCTCTCGGTGTGACCAACCTGCTGGTTCACAAAGTCCTCGAGTTGGACACAGGCACCGGGCCATTCGGGCAGACGTACGGTCTGACAGGTCGGGTTGTGTGGCTGCCATCCATCGACTTCTTGTTCACAGACCTCGTAGGTGCCACCGGGCACTCGATAGTCATTGCGCAGGAAGTCGAAGCGGAACTTACCAAGCCCGTTGGTCAGGGTGCTGCTAATCTCCGCAGGCGCATCGGCGTTGATATCATCGACCGGCTTAGCACCACCTTCGTCCAGCGCTTTGATCTTGATTTCCCAGCCGGCAAGACCGTAGCCACCGTTGGCGTCAATCTTGCGACCTTCGATACAGAAGCCACTGTCGTCCTGCTCGTTTGTGAAGACAATCACGTCGGCTGGGTCGGTACAAGCATTGCCTGCAACGATGTAGTCGAGCGTGCGGGCAGTGATTTCATTCCACCCAGCGCGATCCTCTTCAACAATCGTGTATGGACCCAAAGGCAGATTGTCAAAGCGCAGTTCACCACGTCCATCGGTCACACCCTGGCGAGCTACCGAACCGTCCTTGCGGAGCAGTTGGAAACCCCAACCAGCGACGCTGTACCCACCTGCCACCGGCGATGCCACAACAGGCTCACCGTTCGGAGGAGGAGGCGCCGGCACAAAGCTGTCCTTGCGGACGATGAAACAACCCGTCACAAGTTCGTTCTTGAAGACGAGGGTGAATGCTTCATCCGGATCCAGGTCTTCAGGATCGGGAATCAACAGCTCCTGGCGACCATTGGGCGGGACCACAGGCACATACGATTCTCGCGGATCGTTCATGTCTGTCTTAGGCGCCTGCTCTGTGAAGATCCACAGACCAGGTGTCAAGGTGAAGACCGCTGCGCCCGCTGAGATTGCCGCAGTATCCGTTGTCGCAGCAGTATCTGTGAGAGCAGTTGTCTCTTGCTGTGGCGACGCAAACAGGTTGCCAGGGCCAGGGACGGCTGTGATCCGCCAGTCACCCAGAGGCAAGTGGTCTGCATCAATCTTGTAGACTGTTACCACAACGATACGGCGCATCTTAAAGCGAATCTGCGCACAACCATCGTCGCCCACCTCAATCGGGAAGCTAATGGTGGTCGGCGTTACGCCCTCCCAACCGGGACGCGTCTCGATAGTGGCAGTGTAGGTCCCTGCCAAAGCACCACCGGAGAGATCGCCAGCCCCAGGTGTGGCATCAGCGATATCATCCTCGGAGAACTTGAATTCACCCTTCTCGAGATCAGGATCGTTCTCAGGATACTCGAAGGGATACTTCTTGCTCTTCTTGTCGTGCCGGTTGTAATAATCGAAATCATCGTCCTCAGGCGCTGCCGCTGAGACCGTAGTGATGGGCGTGAAATCCGTGATATCACTTGTCAGCGTAATCACCCAGCCGGCGAGAGGATTCTCCTCCCAATCGATCACGATACCTTCAACACATACGTCTCCAGAAGGCACCTGCGCTTGCGCCGGTGAAGCCGCAAAGACAGCGTACCCTACCAACAACATCGCTAAGGCGACCACCGGAAGCAGCCAGAGGCCGCTGGTCCGATTTACCTTAGACTGGGTTGGAAACATACCTTACTCCTTTCCTAGACCCTAGTGAAATGAGACTTCAAACTTACAGATTGTTTTCCTACGCTTTACTTCTAATTACGTACTTCTCATTGCGTACTTCGTTACCACTCAATGCGCCTGGCGGGGCGCACTACATTTGACACTGCATAATTACATCGCACCCATCCTCCCCCGTTCAGCAATGTACTGCTTGACCAGTCCTCGCATTTTCACTTGTTAAGCTGCGTGTGATAAGCGAGTTGGCTTCGCGCCTCTTCGACCTATCTTGCCTTTGCCCCCTCGCCTGGTGCCTCTCCTCTGTACTCGGAACTTTCCGGCACAGAACCCACCATTCGATTCGCTTACGCTGGGGTACAATGGCCTGTCATGTTATCCATGACGTGATGGCTGGCGATTCGTTACGCCAAGATTGGCGATTTTTCGAGGCATTTTTCCGCGCCTCTCGCCCCATCACATACCAATGACGTGAGCCCTGCTAAATCAATACGGTCGAATTCATATGGATTTGACCAAAATGCAGTATCATGACCGCAGACTCAATTTTCACGCAGCCGAAAGGAGCGTCCAGAAGGAGTTCGTGGTGAGCATCGATCAACGCAAAGCGGAACATATTCGGATTAATCTAGAAGAAGATGTCCAATTTCCCACGCTGACAACTGGTTTAGAGGGCTACCGCTTTGTCCATCAGGCACTGCCCGAACTGAATCTGGCGGATGTGGAGACACAGGTACATCTATTTGGAAAACGGGTGGCCGCACCGATCCTGGTCAGCTCGATGACCGGCGGCACAGCGCAAGCGCAAAGCATTAACCGCAATTTGGCCGAGGCAGCGCAAGCACGAGGGCTGGCGATGGGCCTGGGCAGCCAACGTGCTGGTCTGGAGCAAGATGGCGTAGCGATGACGTTTCGCGTGCGCGATGTTGCGCCCGATATTCTGCTCTTTGCCAACCTAGGGGCTGTGCAGCTTAACTATGGCTATACAGTCGATCAATGCGCGCGTGCGGTAGAGATGATCGAAGCCGATGGCCTCATCTTGCATTTCAATCCGCTCCAAGAGGTACTCCAGGCCGAGGGTGATTTCAACTGGAGCGGGTTATTAAGCAAGATTGAAGCAGTCTGCCGCACCCTTCCCGTCCCCGTAGTGGCAAAAGAAGTGGGTTGGGGGATGAGCGCCGAGAGCGCCCGCTCTCTATATAATGTAGGGATTGCCGCCATTGATGTGGCAGGAGCAGGTGGAACCTCGTGGAGCCAGGTGGAAATGCACCGCGCACCAACAGAAAGGCTGCGCCGCCTCGCTGCCGCCTTCAGCGACTGGGGCATCCCCACTGCGGAGAGTCTGCGGACGGTTTACGCTGTGCGCGCGCAGATGGGACTTGAGAGCCACCCTCTCTTTGCCAGCGGAGGTATCCGCAGCGGGCAAGATGTTGCTAAATGTGCTGCCCTGGGTGCCGATCTGGTTGGGTTAGCCTCACCTTTTCTCAAGCGTGCGGTTGAGTCTGCTGAGGCTGTAGCGGACGAAATGGAAATATTGGAAGCCGAGCTGCGGATTGCTATGTTTTGCTCCGCAGCCGTTGATATTACTGCCCTACGCCGTCCTGGCGTACTCACGTATGGAGGGGAACTCTCGCAGCATGTCCAACGGTGAATTGAGCGGCTTCATTGGGCGTTGGCTGCCCCAAATTGAAGCCGAAATGAACAATGTCATCGGCAGCCGGGACAACAGCGTGGCTGCCCACTATGGCATGATGCGCTATCATTTGGGCTGGGCCGATGAACATTTCCATCTACGTCCAGCGCCCAGTGGTAAGCGCTTGCGCCCAATCCTTTGTCTTTTGAGTTGTGCCGAATTGGGTGGCGATCCAAGCCAGGCGTTGCCTGCGGCTGCCGCCATCGAACTGCTCCATAACTTCTCGTTGATCCACGATGACATCGAAGATGGTGATGAAATGCGCCATCACCGCCCGACTGTCTGGAAGGTCTGGGGCATGCCGTTGGGCATCAATGTGGGCGATGGTATGTTCACGCTGGCCTTTGATGCGATACAGCGGCTCACGCAGCGTGGAATCAACAGCAAGGCAACACTGGCTGTGCTGGCGCATTTCACGCAGACCTGCCTTACATTAACCGAAGGCCAATTCTTGGATATTAGCTTTGAAGATCGGCCCGTGATCAGTATTGATGAATATATGCACATGATCCAGGGCAAGACGGCTGCGCTGATCGGAGCCAGCGTCGCCATTGGCGCGCGCATTGCAGGGGCTACCTCTGCCCAGGAGACAGATATGCTCCAGTTCGGTCAGGCGATGGGCCTGGCCTTTCAAATCCAGGATGATATCTTGGGCATTTGGGGCGATCCGGCCATCACCGGCAAGCCGGTCGGCAGCGACATTCTCAGCCGCAAGAAGAGCCTTCCTCTGCTGCATGCGCTGAACCACCCGCAGATAGGAGACCAGATGCAGGGGGCCTTCGCCCTCCCTGTAGATGAAAGCCAGCTTGAGAGTGTGATGAAACTCTTAGAGCAAGCCGAAACACGCCGCTTTGCAGAGCAACAGATGGCGAATCAACACGAATTGGCGCTGGCCGCGCTGGAAGCCGCGCTAGGCCCGCGCGCAGCATCATCGCCCCTGCTCATGCTCGCTGAAGGCTTGCTCCACCGCACGAATTAGGCGTAACATTGCGCACAAAGAAACACTCCAACAAAAAACTGCGCCTCGGCTGTCGAGACGCAGTTTTTTTGCGAATATCAATTCAGGCGTAACCCTCCCAGAAGCCTAGAGCTTCCGGGAGAGGGGTATAGCGAGTCTACGCGTAACTCTCCAGCGCCTTCTTGACCGCGGCACAGAAAGCGTCTGCCGTTGCACCGTCCAGGACACGATGGTCATAGCTGAAACTCATCGTCATCATGGGCAGGAAGGCGAGTGAATCACCCACATTGGGCTCAAGGGGGCTGCCCTGGCTGATCACAACCGGACGCTTCTCGATTGCCCCGACGCCGAGGATGCCTGCCTGTGGCTGGATAATGATCGGTGTCTGTTCCCGGCTGCCCGATGTACCGTAATTTGTTAGGGTAATGGTCCCATCGGCCAAGTCATCGGCGCGCAGTTGATTCTTGCGCGCCTTGTCGGCCAGTTCATTAACCGCCCGCGCGATGCCCAGCAGGCTCAAATCACCCGCATTCTTAATCACCGGCACAATCAGCCCGCCTAAACCGTTTGCATCTTGTGGCAATGCCACTGCCATGCCGATATTATAGGCACGCTTGATAATGACCCCTTCATCGGTGTAGCTTGCGTTTGCCGCGGGGACAGCTTTGACACCGGCGATCATGGCTTCAATAAAATAGGCAGTAATGGTCAAATTCACCCCTGCCGCGGCGAACTCGCTCCTGTGCGCCTTGCGATGATTGATCACCGCTGCCATGTTCACGTCCCATACCGTTGTGACATGGGGCGCGGTTGTCCAGCTTTGCGTAACATTGCGCGCAATCGCCTGGCGCATCCGTGTGTGCTTGACCAACTCCTCATTGGCTCCTGCTTCTGCGGGCGCGGCAGCCTGTGCTTTGGTTGCCTCCTCCTTGCTGGGTGCAGGCTGTTCGGTGGCAGGCTTCTCAGGAGCCTTTGCCGGTGCGGCGGGCTTTTCTTCTCCCGGCACAGCACGCGGCGGCAAAAAGCGAGCCTCCACCGTTACGTCCTTGCCTGCCTCCCGGCTTTCCACCGCGCTCATCACATCGTAGCGGGTGAGTGTACTCAGCGGACGCCCCTGTGCAATGTCGCGCAAGTCAATGTTGTAGGTTGCCGCCAAACGCAAGACACTCAACGGCGCGGCGTCGGCAAGGTCGCCAGGCAAAGCCTCCCTCTCCTTGCTTTTGCCACCTTCCCTATCACCATCGGCAGAGGCCAACACATCATCCTTGGTGATACGTCCACCAGGCCCCGTACCGGCGACGCCTTCCAAGTCAACGCCCTTGTCGGCAGCGACACGCTTGGCAACGGGTGATGCCCTGAGCGCCTGCCCATTCTCAGATGGTGCAGCCACTTGGGGAGTCGCTTCGGCCTTGCTCGCGTTTTCGTCCTCTTGCACTGCTTCTTTTTCCGGGGCTGCTTCCGGGGCTTTTTCTGCGGCTTTTTCGCCGCCGCTGCCCGCGCTCTCACCCTCGGCCCCAATCACCAGGATGACATCATCCAGCGTGACCAGGGAGCCTTCGGCCTGATTGATTTTGAGCACCTTCCCGGCTACGGGTGAAGGCACCTCCGTATCAACCTTGTCTGTGGCAACCTCCAGCAAAACATCGCCTTCACTGACTTCGTCGCCCTCTTTCACCAGCCAACGGCTGATGGTGGCATCTTCTACGCCCTCTCCCAAGTCTGGGAGTTTAACATCTGTCGCCATGATCGTTCCTCGTCTTATTAGTCCTTTGTGCTGACCCCCTACAGACCCCCTGCAGGAGCCAGGCCCAGATCAGACGGCTACGGGGCGGAGCATCATGTCCAAAACCGCGGCCTTGATTTTATTCTTCCAGGGTAGAAGCTCTTCTTCGAGCGACTTGGAAACAGGGATGGATGCCGGGGCCATGCCCAAGCGTCGCGCCGGAGCCTGGAGCAGATGGGGCGCTTCTTCATACGTACGCGCCACGATCTCTGCGCCGATACCACAGTTGGACTGGGATTCGTGGACAGCCAACAGCCGCCCAGTCTTGGCAACAGATTGGTAGATCGTCTCCATGTCCAACGGCACAATGCTGCGTAGATCGACGACTTCAATGTCGATACCCTGTTCGGCAGCCAGTTCGTCAGCCGCTTCCAACGCCTGCAACAGACAATAATGAAAGGTCACCAGCGTCAGATCTTTGCCTTCGCGCTTCACATCGGCCTTGCCAATCGGCACCACGACCTCTTCACCCACATCGGGCAAATCGCCACGGGTGAAGTAGAGCATCTTGTGTTCCAAAAAGACCACCGGGTTTGGGTCACGGATGGCCGAAACCAACAGCCCCTTAGCGTCGTAGGGTGTCGCTGGGCAAACGACCTTGATCCCTGGATATTGAGCAAAGGTGCTTTCGACACATTGGCTGTGCTGCGAGCCATAGCCCTTGCCGCCCCCTTGCTGCCCGCGGATCACCATGGGGACGCTCAACAACCCACCCGTCATATAATGCATCTTAGCAGCTTGGTTCAGAATTTGGTCAGCACAGACCATGAAGAAGTCCATATACATCAATTCCATGATGGGACGCATGCCCACAATCGCTGCGCCCACTGCCATCCCTGTAAAACCCTGTTCACTAATGGGTGTATCGATGACCCGTTCTGTGCCAAACTCATCCATCAAGTTGCGAGTCACGCGGAAAAGGCCACCATAATGGCCTACGTCTTCGCCAATCAAGAAGACACTTTCGTCCCGCCGCATCTCTTCTTTAATCGCTTCGTTGATCGCCTGAATATAGGTCGTCTTTCGCATCATTCTATCCTCAAAGGTAGTAGCCGGTCCGTGGGGCAAGCCCTAGACGGCATAGACATCAGTATAGGCTTCCACCGGATCGGGCCACGGGCTGTTTTGGGCGGCGTCCACCGCTTCGGCCACCACCTTCTCAACCTCGCCGCGGATCTGCTCCAGCGTTTCTTCGGCAATGCCCCGATCCAGCAGCTTGGCGCGCAGAACCACCAGCGGTTCATGAGCGCGCGCCGCATCAATTTCCTCGGAAGTGCGGTAGGTTTCCAGATCGCCCGCCATATGACCAGCCAACCGATAGGTGATGCCCTCGATAAAGGTGGGGCCTTCACCCGCACGCGCCCGCTTGGCGGCCTCGCTCACCGCCGCATGCACAATCTCGACATCGTTACCGTCGATCTGCATAGCGCGTATGTTATAGCCTTCGGCCCATTTGTAGATTTCTTCAATCGAGGACGCGCGGGAGATGGGTGTCATCTCTGCATACCGGTTGTTTTCACAATAGAAAATGACCGGCAGTTTCCACTTGGAGGACATATTGAAGGTCTCATGCATGAGCCCTTGAAAGAGTGCGCCCTCACCAAAGAAGGTGATCGCGATCTGCTCTCCACCCCGAATCTTGGACGCTAAGGCCATCCCCGCAGCATGAGGAACCTGTGCGCCCACAATGCCGTTTGCCCCCATCAGGCCCAGCGAAGGGTCTACAAAGTGCATGGACCCCCCCTTGCCTTTGGCAAAGCCGGCGCTCTTGCCCAATACTTCGGCAACCGCGCGCTTAATATCCATGCCGCGCGCCAATGAGTGATGGTGGCCGCGATAGGTGCAAGTTAGATAATCATCGGGGCGCATGGCAGCGGCAGTGCCGACTGCTGCACCTTCATGGCCGATTGCCGTATGCATTGCGCCGCCAATCTTTCCCGATTCCGCCAACTCCAGCAGCGACTCTTCCACACGACGGATCATGAACATGGTTCGATACATCTCTAAAAGCTGCTCATTCGGCAGCTTTTTGGCTTTCACTTTGGTTGCCGCGTTGGAGGAGAGCACGCTGGCTTGTACTGATGTTGTCATGGAACATCCTTCCTATGGACAAATTGACTAGACAGAGGGGACATCCTCGCCTTGCCTCCTCTGCTTAAAGCAGATTGTTGTTCGTTTTATTTTTGTTCAGAGGCTCACGTAAGTAAGCATTGACCGCAAGTGCCAAACAAATCAGCAACAAACTATCCAAACCAGAGCAAATCAAAGCATAGTCAAAGTATATTGTCGATATTGCTACTGAGTCACTACTGAGCGGGCCGCCTGATTTCAGGTGCATGCCGCGCGCGAGAGCCAATCATTGGGATGCAAAACATCACGCAGGAACGCGATAGTGGATTATACCATACAACCAAGACCCTCCAATTCAATCCACCTGGTTCAGGACTTTATCCCATCAAGCAATGCTGCCTCTGCACAGCATGAAGGCGATAAGCCCTTCCACATTTGGTGCAGAATCTTTCAGAGTTTATCCCGTTTTCTGCTCGCCGCCTGTCTGTTGGCATCCCAATTTGCCGCAAAATTTTACAGAATGTCATCACGGGTGCTATCCTGTCGATACACACCTTGAACTTGCTGTATGCCACGGAGGCTATTCTATGTCTGTACCGCCTGGAACGGACCGCGCGACATTCACCCCGAATGGAGAAACGACTACGGCTCCCACCCCGACCACCCGTACCACCGCCCCCCGCTCGACCCAAGCCGTCCACGCGGGCGAAAGTCGCTATCGGGCGCATGACAGCCTCACCGTTCCCATCGTGCAGACATCGGTCTACACCTTCCGCAATACAGGCGCTTTGCTCGATTATGTGGATGAAAAGATGTTTTGGGAGGAGCCGGAGCGCGAGGATTATGGGCGCTACGGCAACCCGACTGTGCGCGCCGCCGAAGCCAAGTTGGCAGCCCTAGAAGGGGCGCAGGATGCCATGTTGGTCAGCAGCGGCATGGCCGCGGTCACGGCTACGCTGCTCTTGCTGGTCAAAAGTGGTGACCACTTGGTGTTGACCAACGATTGCTATCACAGCACGCTGGAGTTCTGCCGGAATTTCTTACCCCGCTATGGTGTGGAAGCAACGATTGTACCCTGCGGTGATTATGAAGCGATGGAAGCCGCCATCCGCCCCAACACACGCTTGCTCTACTCTGAGTCGCCCACCAACCCCTTTATGCGCTGTCTCGATTTCCCGCGCCTCGTTGAGATCGCACGCCGTCACAATGTCAAGACGGTGATCGACACAACCTTTGCCACGCCCATGAACTTACGTGCGCTGGAGTATGGCGTGGACATTGTCATTCACAGCGTAACCAAATATCTGGCAGGTCACAACGATGTGATGGCAGGGGTCGTCATCGGCAGCTTTGAGGAGATTACGCCGCTGCGCAAGGCACAAGGCACATTGGGCTGCATCGTTGATCCCCACGCTGCCTATCTTATCCTGCGCGGCCTCAAGACGCTGGCGCTGCGTATGGAACGGCATAATGCCAACGGGCTAGCGGTAGCGCGCTTTTTGGAAAGCCACCCAAAGGTGCGCCGGGTTTGGTATCCGGGGCTGGAAAGCCATCCAGACTATGCGGTTGCCACAGCCACCCAACAAGGCTACAGCGGCGTAGTTTCCTTTGAGATCGATGGCGACGCCGAGCGCACCTATCGCTTTATTGATGCGCTGCAAATTCCCACCATCGGCCCCAGCCTCGGCGGCGTGGAGAGCCTCATCAGCCCCCTAGCGTTGATCGGTTATGCCGAAGTATCGCCCGAAGAATGTGCCAGGCTGGGCATCTCGGAGAGCCTGATACGCTTCTGCACCGGCATCGAGGAAACCGAAGATCTGCTCGCCGACGTGGCGCAGGCATTTGACCAAATCTAAAGACAAACATGGGGTCTACCAGTGTAGTCACCGTAGACCCCATGCAGGGGGTCTGCACACCCCCACTATAGTATAGGCCGGATACCCTCCCGGAAGCTTCGAAGCTTCTGGGAGGGTTTTCTTATTTTCTGCTCACTCGGTGTCTTTGGCCGCGGCCTTCTTCGTTGCACTCTTCTTTGGTGCAGCCTTCTTGGTCGTACTCTTGGCTGTACTCTTCTTTGCGGCAGGCTTCTTCGTGCCTGTATTCTTACTCTTTGTTGTTGTACTCGCCGACTTGCGCCCGCGCGCGGGCTTGCTCGGCCCGCTGGCAGCCTTCGCAGCAATCCACTCTACGGCTTGCTCCAGCGTCACGCTCTCCGGCTTAATCTCTTTGGGAATCGTGGCGTTGATCTTGCCATGCTTTACATAGGGGCCATAACGACCTGACAAAATCTGAACGGGGCCGCCTTCTGGGTGTTCGCCCAGATCGTGCAGCACACCGGCTCCGTTGCTGCGGCTGCCGGTGCCACGCTTAACAGGGGCAGCAGCCAATAGCTCCAGTGCGCGCTCCAGGTCGATGTCCAGCACATCGTCAGGGGCTTTCAGGCTGACAAAGCGTCCATCATGGACGATATAAGGGCCAAACCGGCCCACGCCTGCCTGTACTGCCAGCCCGCTCTCCGGATGTCCGCCCAACGTGCGCGGCAGGCTCAACAGTTGCAGCGCCACATCCAACGTCATCTCATCGGGGTTCATCCCCTTGAGCAGGCTGGCGCGCTTGGGCTTCTTCTTGCCGCCTTCATCCTCGCCCAACTGCACATAGGGGCCATAGGGGCCGACCTTGAGCATCACCGGCTTTTCGCTGTCGGGATCAGTGCCGAGCGAACGAGGCCCATCGCTCTTTTGTGCCAGCAGTTGCCCAACCAGTTCCGCGCTCAAATCGGCAGGCGGCAGATCGGGCGGGATGCCCGCTGTCAGCCGCTCGCCATTCTCCTCACGCGCCACATAGGGCCCAAACTGGCCGATGCGTACCTCGGCGTTCAACTCATCCAGTTCCACGGCGCTGACAACGCGCGGGTCAATTCCCGTCTCTTTCGTGCGTACCTGGTTCTCCAGACCTGCTTCGCCCTGATAGAACTCGCGCAGATAACTCAACCAATCCAAATCGCCAGCAGCAATGTCGTCAAGCTCCTGCTCCATGTTGGCCGTGAACTTGAGGTCAACCAAGTCGTGGAAATGATCCTCCATTAGCTTGGTCACGGCAAAGGCCGTAAAGGTAGGCACTAATTCCTTGCGCTGCTTAAAGACATAGCCCCGCTCTTGAATGGTGTCGATGATCGAGGCGTAAGTGCTGGGGCGACCAATGCCCTCAGCTTCCAGTGCCTTGACCAGCGTCGCCTCTGTATAGCGAGCCGGGGGCTTTGTCTCATGGCCCACAGCCTCCAGATCGCGGCAGTCCACTTCCTCATCCACACGCAGCGGGGGGAGTGGCGAATCCTGGCTTTCCAACGCAGCCTCCGGGTCATCAGAACCTTCCACATAGGCGCGGAAATAGCCGGGGAAAAGCACTGTGCGCCCCGTGGCGCGGAAGATGGCATCATCAACCTGGAGCGTCGCCGTGGTCAGGCGCAGGCGTGCGTTCGCCATCTGCGACGCCACGGTGCGCTTCCAGATCAGATCATAGAGCCGCGCCTCTCTGTCATGCAGCGGCAGTTGATCGACTGGCAGCATGCGCTCGCCCGCGGGACGAATCGCCTCATGCGCTTCCTGGGCATTCTTGGCCTGGCTTCGATAGTGGCGTGGCTTCTCTGGAAGATATTCGTTCCCATAGAGTTCACGAATCCGCTGGCGCGCAGCGCTGATTGCCTGGTCGCTCAGATTCACGGAGTCGGTACGCATGTAGGTGATATAGCCATTTTCATAGAGCGACTGGGCAATACGCATCGTCTCCTTTGCGCCCAGCCCCAACTTGCGGTTGGCTTCCTGCTGCAGGGTGCTGGTCGTAAAGGGGGGCGCGGGCGAACGCTGCTGATCCTTCTCCTCCAGTTCCGTCACCCGCCAATGGCTCCGCAGCAGCCGGTCACGCAATGCCTCTGCCTGCGCCTGATCCAAAAGCAGCAGTTCCTTGCTGCCTCGTTTGCCTGTGGCAAGCTGCCCTGTCGCCTCGTCAAAATCACGCCCGCTGGCAACACGCACGCCGCCCACACTCACCAATTGAGCAGTGAAGCGGTGCGATGCCTGATCCGGTCGCTTGTTGAGATGCGCGGTCAAGTCCCAATAGGTACCGGATCGGAACGCACGCCGCTCACGCTCGCGCTGCACCAAAAGGCGCACAGCCACACTCTGCACCCGTCCCGCCGAAAGCCGCGGCGCGATTTTCTTCCACAGCAAGGGAGAAACCGTATAACCCACCAGCCGGTCAAGAATACGCCGTGTCTCCTGGGCGCGCACCAAATTCTGGTCAATCGTACGCGTCTCGCGCAGCGCGTGCAGAATGGCGTCGCGAGTAATCTCATGAAAGACCATGCGCTGCACCGGCACTTTGGGCTTCAGCACTTCGCTCAGATGCCAGCCGATGCTCTCCCCCTCGCGGTCTTCATCCGTGGCGAGGATCAAAGTATCGGCCTTTTTAAGCAGTTCCTTTAAGTTGGCGACAACCTTCTTTTTGCCGGCGGGAATCACATAGAGCGGGTCAAAGTCCTGCTCAACGTTGACACCCAGGCGTGACCAAGACTCCCCCTTGTGCTTTTCGGGAATTTCTCCTGCCGAAGCAGGCAGATCACGTACATGGCCCATGCTGGCCTCGACATGATAGCCCTCAGGCAAAAAGCCGCGGATCGTCTTGGCTTTGGTTGGCGACTCGACAATGACTAATTTCGTCATAACACACTAAATCCAATCTCACCACAAGGCCGCATCGGCAGCCTATCTCATAAACAATGATCTCGTAACAATTATTTCGTCATCAATCTCGTAATCAATATCGAAGTAATGATGCGCCTGTAAACAAGACGCCGAACCGCTAGGCCAATTTGGTTCATGGCCTTTTCACGATCCATTGTACCTTTCGTCCTGTCTCCACATAGCGACAGGCTATTATAGGCACAACCCCAAAGATTCACAACAAAAAAACGTTGGCAAGAACTCATCTTTGAGGCGATCAAAAAAGACTGCCAGGAAAAGGCTAGCGGAAAAATAGCCTATGTCATGGGGTCTATCATACATTGTGACATGCTCGAACAAAAAGCAGTGCATGAGCGGCTTCTATCTCCTTGCTCGCACCTAAGCCTAGTGCTATGATACGCATATGTCCAACCAGAATCGTTCTCTGTTAAATGAAGCGCGTGCGCGTGCGCTTGACATCCTTCATCAATGCATCACACCCAACGGATTCCGGGCCTCTGCCCTGACCGCGGGCTATCCGCAAGTTTGGGCGCGTGACAGCGTGCTCACCTTCCTGGGGGGCGCGGCAGCCAACGACGCCGAATTAATGGCCGCAGGGCGCGCCTCGCTGGAGACTATGAGCCGCTTTCAATCTGCCCGCGGCCTGATCCAACTCAACGTCAACCCCGATACGGGCCATGTCAGTACGGAGAACGCAGGCGCGGCGGATGGCAATCTCTGGTATATTTTAGGCCAATTTCTCCACTATCAACTGAGCGGCGACCGTGACTTTCTGCTGACGCAGTGGCCGGTCATCGACAAAGCGCTCATGTGGCTGGAATACCAGGACATGAACGAGTGTGGCCTGTTGGAGATTCCCGAAGCGGGCAATTGGATGGACTTGCTGGCGGTGCGCTATAACATTCTCTATGACAATATCCTCTATTACGCCGCGCTGCTGGCGCATGAGGAGTTGGCAAAGGTCGTTGGCACAGAAGCATCTGCCTATCGCACTGCTGTCGATGCCGCAGGGGTGCATGAGCGTATCAACTTGCTGATGTGGATCGACCGCTGCTGGGTCGCCACCCACTTTGCCGACCATTTGGAAAGACTCAAGACGATCCGCCTGGAATGGTTTATGCTCTATCACAACATGGGCACCATCTCTAGCCGACCTTTCTACCTGCCCTGGGTGGCCTTTCGCGAATATGGCGATTGGTGTGATAGTATGGGCAACCTGCTGGCAATCCTCACCGGCGTAGCCGATGGGCATCGCACTGAGCATATTTTGCGCTTTATGCGCCAAGTGGGGATGGCTGAACCCTACCCCACCAAAGCCATCTACCCGCCCATTTACCCAGGCGAAAGCCACTGGCGCGAATATTATCGCAGCCGCAACCTGAACCTGCCCCATCATTATCACAATGGCGGCATCTGGCCCCTGATCGGCGGGCTGCATGTGGCAACCCTGGTGCGTCACGGCTGGTATGGGGATGCGGAAGCCATGCTGCTCTCTCTCGCCGAAGCCAACCGCCAGGGGGTCAATTATGAGTGGGAGTTCAACGAGTGGCTGCATGGTGAACGAGGTCACCCGATGGGCTATGCCCAGCAAGCCTGGTCTGCCGCCATGTATCTCTACGCCGACAATGCGGTTCACACAGGCAAATTACCGCTTTTTGATGAACTCTTGGCCGCCAAACCTGCCCAAGCAGTTGCCACCGAAAACAATGAATTCTTTGTCCATGCCGGCGGCGGCCCTGTTTAGGTAGAGTTCGACGTTACCTCGTCTGGCCCTGGATCGTTTTAGGGCGAAACGGGGCTCTCGCTTTACCCTTATAAATAAGTAGTTGCAGACAAGTGCCAGTCCTAAACAAGTGCCAGTACTAGACAAGTGAAGGAGAGCTATATGTCGAAGAACCGTTTATGGATGGTCGTGACGCTCGCCGTGTTGTTGGCGATGTTGGTGAGCGCCTGTGCTGTCCCCCCACCCCCACCGGCTGCACCTGCCGCTGATACTGGAAGCGAAGCTGCCGCAGAAGGAGGCGCTGCCACAGAAGGCACCACGGAAGATGGCACCACAACCCTCACCTGGGCCATGTGGGGCAGCCCGGCGGAAATTGTCACGCACCAAGCGGTGGCCGATGCCTTCATGGCCGAACACCCGGAGATCAAAATCGAGATCACCAGCGAACCGTGGGGTGACTATTTCACCAAGATGCAAACCTTGTGGGCCAGCGGTGACGCCAACCAGATCCCGGATGTCCTCTTTCTGACCCCTGTGCTGCCCTATGCCGCCCAGGGTGTGCTGGAAAACCTCGACCCCTACATCGAGCAAGCCGGGTATGATCTAGAAGATTATTGGCCTTCACTGCTGGATCCAGCCACCTATGAAGGTAGCGTCTATGGTTTCCCGCGCGACAGTGGCCTTGAGGTTCTCTACTATAACAAGGACATTTTTGATGAGGTGGGCATTGACTATCCCACGGACGATTGGACATGGGATGACCTGCGTGCCGCGGCCGAAGCCTTGACAGTGCGTGATGGTGATCAGGTCACCCGCTATGGTTTGGCAATGGAAGGTGGCAAGTATCAGTTGTGGGTCGGCCAAAACCACGGTGCTATCTTTGATGATCTCAACAATCCCTCTGCCTGTACGTTGGATTCGCCGGAAGCGATTGAGGCCGTTGAGTTCTTCTCCGGGATGATGAACGACGGCATCGCTATGCGCGACGCCAACCTGAGCCAGGCCGGTGGCGACGCGGCTGTATTTGCCAGCGGCCAAGCAGCCATGATCATTCAGAACGCCAGCCGTGTCTCCCAGTTCAACCAGGCTGACCTCAACTACGACGTTGCCACAGTACCGCTTCCCGAAGGAGGCCAACGTTCGGCCAGTGCCGTGGGCGCCGCATGGACCATGAGCGCGGCCAGCGACAACAAGGATGCTGCCTGGACGTTCCTCAGTTGGCTGCAAAGCACCGATGGAGGTCAGCGCATCTACACCCAATCCGGCGAAATTCTGCCGGCGCTGCAATCCACGGCGAAATCAGATGCCTTCCTCGGCACAGATCAACCCCCGGCGAATCGCCAAGCTTTCATCACCGAAGGTGAAGGCGCAAAGCCAGGGCGTATTGCCTTGATCCCCGAGTGGAATGAGATCAACGGCTCCATTATCAGTCCGGCCCTGGAGCAGATCTGGGTTGGTGATGCCACCCCCGCCGAGGCGCTCCCCGCTCTCTGCGACCAGGTCGATGCCTTCCTCGCCGACAACGGCTATCCGAAATAAGTTACTTGCGGTAGATTGCGCCTTTCACAAGTGCAATCTGCTCCATGCAACAAAAAGCACCCAGGCCATTTCCTGGGTGCTTTTTGTTTTTTGCGTACCTGGTTCATCGAATCCGCCGGTACTCATACCCGGCCTTCTTAATAAAGTGGTCAAAGTAACTGCCATGCGAGCTTGCAGCCATCAGCCCCTCGTAGAGCGCAGCAGGCACACCAGCGTATTGGTAGACTCCCCCGCTGTGGAACTCGATTTCCAAAATCTGTGTAGCAGGGTCATAGCCAACCGATGCCAAATTTGTCGATGAAACTTGCTCCCTTTCCATCAATGCCCCCTTTGAAGATCAGGCGCAGCGTCAACAAGCCCCTAGCCAACTTCTCCATTCAGATTGGGGGATGCGATTGGGGAACGAATGAGGAGATACAGATAGCCCCTCATTTCAACATTTTCCATTGAAGCGATTGATTGTTGCGTAACCTGCGTTACTTAAACCCCAACTTGCGTTCTTTCAGGCTGACATAGCAGTTGCGACCGATGACCAAATGATCGAGTACCTCAATATCGAGCAACTGGCCTGCCTCCACCATCATTTCGGTCACACGCACATCTTCAGGGCTGGGGGTCGGGTCGCCGCTGGGGTGATTGTGAACAACGATGATCGAGGCGCTGTTGGAGCGAATCGCTTCACGAAAGACCTCGCCCACGCGCACCGATGCGCTGTTCAAACTGCCCACATAGACATTCACAACGCGCACTACAAAATTCTTCGTATCCAGCAGCACTGTACGCAGGTGTTCCTGCTCCAATAGCCCCATCTCGACCATCAGCAGATTCGCCACATCCGCTGGACTGCGCACCTGGGCGCGTCCGCTGGGCGTGGCTGCCAGCCGCTTTCCCAACTCCAACGCCGCCTTGATCTGTGTGGCCTTCGCTTGCCCCATGCCATGTTGCGCGGCCAGTTCATCCAGGCTGGCTTGGGCTAGTCCGGCAACACTGCCAAAGGTTGCCAAGAGCCGTTCTGCCATGCGGATCACATTTTCCCCGCGTCCACCCACGCGCAGGATGATCGCCAGCAGTTCAGCATCATTGAGCGCGCTAGGCCCGGCATAGACCATGCGCTCGCGCGGGCGCAGATCCATGGGCAGGTCGCGGATCATCGGTTTGTATTCGGGGGAAGAAGTTTGCTCCATTTTTCTCCTTGTGTTCCTACTCGCTCACTCGGTTTGACCTTCCCGAAAGCTCGGGAGCCCTCTGGGCCGCTTCCGGGAGGGTTGTTATTTCACCCACCGAACATAGGCGGTGGCGACATCAGCCAGGAAGTGAACAGGGTCGGCGGCGGACTGGTCTAGTTGTGATGACGGTGCGCGGTCTAGTTTGGTTGCGATGGCCGTGGCGACGCGTGCCAATAGGGCGCGGTCCAGATTGCCCGCTCGATAGCGCGCCAACGTTTCCTGCACCAGTTCATAATCGGCAGCCGTCAGGCGGCGAATCCCGCTCCAATCCTGGTCTGGGGTAATTTCCGGGGTAATGTCTGGGGCAGCTTCGGCCATAGCTTCAGATGTTGATACCGGTTGCGGGACAAGGGGCGGTGTAATAGCGGGGACGGGTGTAAGCAGCGCATTGAGCGTAAGCTCCCCCTGGTCTTTCACCACCAGCGTTCCCGCAGCAAAATCGCCCAGGCGGCGCGCCTGGCGATTACAGAACATCGTGACCACACCCACGCCATAGCCCATCGGCAGAAAGTCGACAATGCGGACAAGATTACGCACCGCCACCGGCACAAAGCCGACCGGCGCGCCATCGAGCCGCACCACGCGGATATGCGCGATGCGCTTGCCCACGGTCTGCCCATGCCAAAGCCACTCAAACAGAAGATAATAGCCCCACCAGATCGCAAAGTTGAACAGAGCATAGAGCGCAATCAGCAAGCCCGCCACCCAATCTTCGGGCGTTTCTTCCAGGCTTTGCTCGATTGAAGAAGTGTCGCCCGCCAAGCTGCTGAGCAGGACGACAATGGCAATATTCAGCCCCACCAACAGCAATCCCAGGATGAGATGATCCACCAGCGCAGCGATGAAGCGGCTGCCGATGCCTGCCACCTCATAGCCAAAGCTTACATTTTCCGGTGTGTCGATGGTATACTCTTCGGATAATTGGTCATGGGACGTTCTATGATCGCGGGCATGGCGGTCGGCTTGTGAGCCAGCCTTCGGATCCATTGGGTAGTCGGTCATAGGTGTATGAATCTAGATGAATTTCTGCGGCAGCGCAGCCCCGTTTGGCAGCAGTTGACAGCAATGCTCGAACGGGTCAAACGCAAGCCGGAACAGATGACGTTGGACGAAATCGAAAGCCTCGGTCGCCTCTACCGGATGGCAACGGCGGATCTGGCGTTGGCCCAACGCGATTTCCCCAAGCAAAAGATCACCCTCTATCTCAACCAGTTGGTGGGCCAGGCGCACACGATCCTCTATCGCAGCGAACCAGTAGGCTGGCGGCAGCTTCGGCGCTTTGCACAAATTGAATTTCCGCAATTATACCGCGGCCTTCTGCCCTATACGAGTGTGGCCTTTGCCCTGTTTGCGGTTGCGGCGCTGGTGGCTTTTGGCGCAGTCTGGCGCGATCCGGACTTGATCTATCTGATCGCCGGGCCAAACATTGCGCCATTGGTCAACGAGGTGGAGCAGGGCAAGCTGTGGACGGAGATCGCACCCGCAGCGCGCTCGGCGGCTTCTGCCACAATCCTCACCAACAATATCCAAGTCACCTTCACCACCTTTGCCGGAGGGATCACGGCGGGAATCTTCACCGTCTGGATCCTGGTCATGAACGGCCTGAGTATCGGTTCAATCTTTGGCTTGCTGCAAGCCCACGAACTGAGTGCGGGGCTGGCTGAATTTGTGGTGGCGCATGGCTTTGTGGAACTCAGCGTAATCTTTGTGGCGGGTGGCTGTGGCCTGTCGATTGGTGATGCGCTGCTGCGTCCGGGGCTGCAAAGTCGTGCGGCGGCGCTCATCCAGCGGGCACGCGCCGCGGTGCAGGTCATCTTGGGCTGTGCGCCGCTGTTGGTGGGGGCTGGATTGATCGAAGGCTTTGTCAGCCCCAGCGGCTTGCCCTGGTGGGTGAAACTGGCAGTGGGCGTGGCGACCGGGGCCGCGCTGCACAGCTATTGGCTCTTTGCCGGGCGTGAGCAAGTGCAGCCCTAGATTCTATTTATTCGTTGATATTACCAAAACTAATCCTGCCCTTATCAAATGAAATGACCGTAAACAAACACGTATGAAGACCTATTTTTACGAGCGGACAGCCTATAAGCTCTCGGATGATGCCGTTCCAGACTGCTTTTTGAAATTGGACAACCATTTTGATGAGGCGTTGGTCTATGACCAAAACCTCTATGCGCATCGTTCGGTATTGCTGGCGGAAAGCGTCTGCAGCCGCATGGCAGACGTAGAGATGTACGCTTTCCTGCTAGAAGATACGCGCAAACGCAACTCGATTGAGCGTAAGGAGGATGAGAAGGCGGCAATCCTGACGCGCTCCTTCTTTCTCGGTCTCTTGAGCACCTGCCGCGCGCTCCTGGATAGCTGCGCGGTGACGCTGGCTACGCTCTATGACCTTGAGATTGCTAAAGGGGATCGTGCCTTCACCAACGGCGATTTTTGGCATCAACTGGTGCTGGTCGCGCCGGCGGTGCATCGTCGCTATCATCCCTTGCGTCTTTTCTTCAACGAAATCATGCGCTGGCAGGCAGAGACAGTCTACCGCGTGCCGCCCCTGGTGGTCTTACAGGGGCAATATGGGCATCTGCCGGGGCGCGAGGTGCAGCTTCGGGTGGCGGATGACACAGCCTGGGAGCTGCCACAGATGGCCGCAGAACCCCATCGCGTCAACTGGATCGATCCGCTGGAGCTTTATACACGCTGGAAGCCGCGGCTGCTTTCACTCTGTGAGAAGGTCTGCCTGGATATTCAGGAGAATACTTAGCGCGCCGCTTGACAAGCAGCCTAGCCATTGCTAAGATTTAACTATGGCTAAAACTAACATGGCGGCGCGGCGTAAAAAACTGACCTCAGCGCATGAGGACTACCTCAAAGCGATCTATGTCCTTACCTCGCAGACGACCGAAGTGACGAATTCGGCGCTGGCGAACCATCTGGACGTTTCTCCAGCCTCGGCAACCAACATGGTCAAAAAGCTAGCTGGCCTTAACTTGGTCAAATATGAGCGTTATCAAAGCATTGCGCTGACAACAGCAGGGGAAAAGGTGGCGCTTGAAGTGCTTCGCCATCACCGGCTGCTCGAACTCTACCTGCACCAAGAACTCAAGCTGCCGTGGGATCAAGTCCATGCTGAGGCGGAACGGCTGGAGCATGTCATCAGCGAGACATTGGAAGATGCCATTGCTGTGGCGTTGGGGAATCCACTGGTAGACCCTCACGGCGATCCGATCCCGACCAAAAAAGGACAGATCGAGAAGGTGGCGGGGCTGCCCCTCAGCAGTGTTGAACTCAACCAGCCGCAACGCCTGGTGCGGGTGTTGGTGCAGGATGAAGACCGGCTGCGCTATTTGGGCTCGTTGGGACTCTATCCAAACGTCCAGATCACTCTCTTGGAGCGTGCGCCTTTTGATGGCCCGCTGCTAATCGATGTGGATGGCGCGCATCATGCCCTGGCTCATGAAATGGCGAAGTTCCTCGTAGTTTCTCCCTGGGAAGAAGCTCTTGTCTAGAAGCTCTTGCATAGAAATTGCATAGAAACGGCAAACACATGAAAAATTTCATCAACAAGTTCTTCGGCACAGGACGCAGTGATGTCAATCCGGCCACAGGAGGTCGCCAACTCGCCTCAACATCTCCCGTGGTGGTGGTTTCAGGGCTGCCGCGGTCAGGCACGTCGATGATGATGAAGGCGCTGGAGGCAGGGGGGCTGCCGGTGTTGATTGACGGGCTGCGCTCTGCCGATACCGACAACCCCGAAGGCTACTATGAGTTCGAGCGCGTCAAGGAGTTGGATAAGGGCGATACGGCGTGGGTGGCGGAGGCGCAGGGCAAGGCGGTCAAGGTCATTTCGGCGCTACTGGAATATCTCCCTGCCGACTACCAATACCGGGTCATCTTCATGAACCGCAATATCGAAGAAGTGCTAAATTCGCAGCGCAAGATGTTATCCCACCGCGGCGAGAATGTGGAAGCCACCAACGATGCCGAGATGGCCGAACTCTTTGCCAAGCACCTCACCAAAGTAAAGGAGTGGCTGCGCGCCCAGCCCAACTTTGCAACCCTCGATATAGATTACAATGCCATGCTGCGCGACCCAGAGAGCCATATACGCACCATCAATCAGTTCATCGACAATACGCTCGACGAACAGGCAATGGTGAAGATCGTCAATCCCGAGCTCTATCGTAACCGAGCCTAGCCAGGCATGAGCGATGCTGCTGATACGATAGAGCCTGTGCCGGAGCGGGAATTTAGCGAGCGCGAGCTGCGCGCCTTTCTTGGTGAGCGAGGGATGCCGATGTATGTGGCCTACGCAGGCGTGGTCTATGATGTAACGCGCTGCCCCAAATGGCGTCGGGGCATCCACGAGAACCTGCACTGGCCGGGGCAGGATCTGACGCCAGAGTTGGCCGATGCACCGCACGATGCCGATGTCTTTAACCACCCCTGCGTCAAGCGAGTCGGGCGGCTCAAGGCAACCCCACCCGCACCCTGAGGGCTTCGCCAAAATTGCCGACACCCGTCAACTATGCTACCATCACTGGATATAGACAGTTTTTGTGACTCTTTTCGTGGTCGTGTGGCTGGGTGCTTCCCGGTCATCCTTTTGTAGATTTTAGGAGCTAATGATGAAGGGCTTCTTTGGTTTCATTTTTCGTGCGGTTGTCTTTGTGGCTGCGCTGGCGGCAATTGCCTATGTGGTGAAGAAGCTGACCGCACAGGATGGGCAGGGAGCCAACAGTGGCGTGCTGCCCATCGAGCCGGTAAAGTCGCTGGACGATGCGCCCCTGGGCGGCAAGATCAGTGATGAGTTGCTCAAGATTTTGGTCTGCCCAGAGGACAAGGGGCCGCTGGAGTTGGTGGATGATGGGAAGTTCCTGCTCAACCCGCGCAACGGCTACAAATATCCCATCCGCAATGGCATCCCCGTGATGTTGATTGAGGAGGGCAAGAAGTTCCAGGACACAAGCCTGATCCGCAGCACCAACGGCGCAGGCAAAGAGAAGAGCAGCGCGGGCAAGGGCAAAAGCACGAACGAAAGCACAAGCACAGAGAAGGCTTCCTGAGCCCGCCTCTCCTAAGGTTATAGAACAAAGAACGGTGTAAAATAAAGAGGAGCATCCCCGTTATGGTGGATGCTCCTCTCTGTTTCGCGTACTATCCGCGTACTAGGGCAGGAAACATCAGCGCCTAGCCGAGTTCGCATGCGTGTCGCCTTACATGGATTCAGCCACCCATTGGCTGTAGCGGGCGATAGGAGAAAGCGCAGATGGCAATATTAACCGCAGAGATGAAGCAGGTCATTCGTGAACAACGACTTGGCTATGTGGCGACTGTCTGCCCAGATGGAACTCCCAACTTATCTCCAAAAGGGACGACAACGGTATGGGACGATGATCATTTGGTTTTTGCTGACATCCACTCGCCGAGAACGATTGCAAATCTGAAACAAAATCCTTCAATCGAGATCAATGTCGTTGACTGGTTTACACGCAAAGGGTACCGCTTTAAGGGCATCGCTACGGTGATTGAATCGGGAGAGCTATTTAACGAACTCGTTTCGTTCTATCATCAACAAGGGCAGCAGCAAGGGCTATCTGACGCTCCCCGCCGCATCCAAGCCATCGTCATGGTCGAAGTTCAACGGGCCTTGCCGCTTGTCTCGCCTGCCTATGACCGTGAGGTCACGGAAGACCAGGTGCGAGCCCAGTGGGAGGTCTACTATCAACACATACGACCGAGACGATAAGAGGGGCCCGGAGATCTCATTTGTGCATCAGACGATAGATGACGATATCCTCAAATTGATTATTCTCTCCTTTAGGAAACTGTTGCACAACAGTATAGCCATCTAGACCCGTTAGCTCTGGATCAGGTGGTATCCCGCGGCTGGCGATGACATAGTCAGGCCGCAGCACATCCACGGCTTCGCGATAGGTTCTTTGTTTGGAGAGGTTGCGGAGTTCATAGGTCACAAGGCCCGCCAGATCGATGATCCGCCGCTTGCTAAAGTAGCCGATGGTTCCCACTTCAACCAGTAAAACCGTTGCATCAGGTGGAGTATTCTCGTTCAGCCAGTGACCGACTTGACGATACGCCTGGTCACGCGCCCCTGCAAAGTAAGCGGTTTTATAGGTCGAGAGGAACGTCCAACTCCCCTGCACACTGAGCGCGCTGAATACAACGAAGAACAACAGTATCGTGGCTGCCACAGGCCAGGCGAATGCATGAAATTTGGTGCGTCTCCAACGGAGTGCATAGCGTAGAATGGCCGTACCGCCAATGCTGCCAAGCAGAATGACAATCAAAATCAGGGGCGCATAATACCAGGCAAATGCCGTACCGATTTGCAGGAGTGTATAGCCCAACGTATGCAAGACGCCCCAGACAGGAAAGATCAACAGCGGCGACCGTTTGATCATCAAATCAACACAACCAACACCCGCCAGGATGACCAGGATTGCTTCCAGTTGCCAATAGCCCGGAATCAGGTCGCTGATCATTTTGGGCCAGATCGCAGCGGCAAAGACAGACCAGGTTTCAAAGCCGCTTTTGGCTTCAAGCGTATTAGGCAGCGGGCTGCCAAAGTAGTAGATTGAAAACCCAACCCAGATACCGTAGCTAACAGCGCACGCGACTGCATAGCGCCCAAACGCTCGCAAAGAAGCCTTGTGGGTCAGCAAGGCAAAGAGGCCAATAGTACCCGACAAAACAATCGAGTCAGGACGCCCGATCATGGCGATTCCTGCCGCTAGACCCGCCCACGCCCAGCGATGGCGCAGCGCCAGGGCTACCGCTGTCACGTTGAGGGCCAGCACCAGAATGGTTTCCAGCGAGAAGAAGCGGTAAAGCCAGTGTTGGAAGATCAGCAGAATGACGCAAAGAAGCCCTGCGACCGGCTCGCGCACATGGATGAAGCTGAGCAGAATACTTGCAGACAAAACCACCATGCTGGCAACGCTCAACCAAACGGCAACCAGAGGTAGATTGGTGAAGCCGAGCCATGCAAGGAGCGCGAGCAGCAAGGCATGGAGCGGTGAAGTCGTGCTCAGCAGCCTGTCCCCCGGATTGAAACTGAAGCCGTTTCCACTCACCAGGTTTTGTGCATGACGAAAGGTAATATAGGCGTCATCTACAGCGAAATCTTTTAGCATCAGCCCAAAGGCGACCACGACCACTGTCGAAAGCATGAGGCCGCCCCAGAGAAGAGCGGAGCTAAGGCGTAGTTCGCCAAAAAGCGGAAACCGCAAGCAAGATGCGCGCAGGGTCACACGGTCCATGAGCCGCTCCACAGGGTAAATAAAGAAAGTATACCATTCTCTACCAGATTATCCTCCCCATAGGCAGGATGGCATCCCATGATGAAAATTGCACTCTTCTCGGATATTCACGGTAACTCAATTGCGCTTGACGCGGTTCTGGCGGACATTGCAGCGCAAGGCGGCGTCGATGCCTATTGGGTACTTGGCGATCTGGTTGCGATTGGGCATGACCCGGTTGGCGTGTTGGAGCGACTAACCCAACTGCCCAACGTGCGCTTTGTGCGCGGCAACACGGATCGCTATGTCTTTGCGCGCGACCGTCCCTTCCCGTCACTGGCGGATGCTGAAGCAGACCCTAGCCTCTTAGCGA
Organism: Caldilineaceae bacterium; assembly: GCA_020846635.1. GTDB lineage: Bacteria > Chloroflexota > Anaerolineae > Caldilineales > Caldilineaceae > QEUY01. Next base: position 53,546 of record JADLDO010000015.1, on the reverse strand, counting down.
GACTGGTTGAGGTGGCGGAGACATTCTCCTGGACACAAGGCGCGCTTACCACATGCGGATGGCTGGAGTGGTTGGCACAGTTGCCGCTTGAGATCGATGAGGTACTGCCCGATGGCACACGCCTGCTCGGAGTTCACGCCTCACCTGGGCGCGACGATGGCGATGGCATTGCGCCGAGGATGCATGACGAAGAGATTGGCGATAGGCTGCAAGGGTGTCGCGCGCGGCTGATTTGTGTGGGCCACACGCATCAAGCCCTGAACCACTTCGTGGGTGACTGGCATGTGGTCAATCTGGGCAGCCTCAGCAATCCGCTAACGCAAGATCGGCGAGCCAGCTACGTCCTGCTTACGGCTGATGAAACGGGCTATCAAGTAGAGCATAGGCGGATTGATTATGATCGCGCCGCGGTGATAGAGGCATTGGAGCGGCAGCGGCATCCAGGGGCAGCGTATATCATCAGGCACCTGCGCGGAGGAGACTCTCAGACGAAGGGCTGCCCCTCATGAGCAGCCCCCGTTTTTCTTCAGATCGCGGGGGTATGTGCAGCTCGAATCGCGCCTACCTTGCAGCACGAAATGAAAAGCTCCGAAAAACCATCCATCAAACCCAACAATCGTCACTCAAATCAATCGCACCGCAGCAGTTCCGCCTAGGAGAGTCCTCCGACAATCCGCGCCATCTCCTCTTCACTATAGGCGCGCATAGTCGTCGTGCGGATGTTGCCTTGCATACCGGTGGTTGCCATAAACCGAGTCACCGTCTCGTCATCGGGCATTTCCGTGATGACAATGCCATCATACTGGCCGAGCAACCACCAAATGCCGATAATGCGTCCACCCGCGCTCTTTGCCGCATCGGCGGCAGCCTTCGCCCGGCTGGGTGAGTCTTTGATATTGCGGATTCCCTGCTCAGTAAAGTTGAACAGCGTGACATAGGCAGGCATTTTTCCTCCTTTACCTATGAACGAATGGTCCAAACAATCGCGGGAAAAACAACAGGGTAGGAAGCGAGGATCAAGCTAGTTCTATTGTAAGGTTGAGGACGTAGGGTGTCAATAGAGACGTGAATGGTCGTCTATTCCCCCTGCGCCAGCCACTTCGCGATCCGGTTGCGCAGGCTGGTGGCGCGGCGCGGGGATTGACCGGAGGAACTCACGGCGATGACCATGCCGTCGGCGCGGTGGACAGCAGGGGCGTGGAAGTCACCGGCAGCGGGGTCATCGGCGACATTGCAGAGGATACGCTCACCGGCGGCGTCGACAGCGACTTGGGCATTTACAGCACGTACATTGGTGGCGGCAAAGGCCAGCCGCGCACCAACGAGGTCGCCTGACTGATAAGCGCGTGGCTCCCACACAAACGCGCCCTGCCCATGCAAGACGCGCAGTTCTTCGCCAAGTTCAGGCGCAATCACGGTAATAGCAGCGTCAGCCGCCAACAGCCCCATCACCTTGCGGTTGGCAACCATCCCTCCCCCCACCACGACCACATGCGTACCCGCCAAGTTCGTCAACATCAGCGGGTAGACCGGCTGCATAGCGCGCAGGCGTTCGGCTTCGCCGTTGACATGGATGGTGCTAGGCATGAGCAACGCGCAGCCCTGGCGTGGCTGCCAGCGAGAGAAAGCCCGCGGCTTGCCCGCTCGGTGCAAACCAGGCCAATTCCTCGGTCAGCGCCGCCACTGCGCCAATCACCAGGATGGCGGGCGAGGGAAGCGCAGCTTGGGCAATGGCGTTGGCGAGATCAACGAGCGTCGTTGTGATGACCTGCTGCTCGTCGGTCGTGCCCTGGCTGATGGCCGCGGCAGGGGTGCTGGGCGCAAGACCGGCGGCGATTAGCTTCTCGGCGATGCACTCGGCATTGCCCAGCCCCATCAGCACCACCAGCGTGGGGATGCGTGCCAGTGCGTCCCAGTCGGTCGTAGAGGCTGCCTTGCCGCTGCACTCATGGCCTGTGACAACGGCGAACGCCGTGGAGAGTCCGCGGTGGGTGACAGGAATCCCCGCATAAGCTGGGACCGCCAGCGCAGACGAGATGCCCGGCACGATCTCAAAGGGCAGCCCGGCGTCGTGCAGGGCTTGCGCTTCTTCTCCGCCGCGGCCAAAGACAAACGGGTCGCCCCCCTTAAGACGTACCACCTGTTTGCCCTGGCGCACACGATCCACAATCAGTTCATTGATCGCTGATTGCGGCAGCGTATGGTGGCCCGATTCTTTGCCCACAAAGACTTCCTCAGCGTCGGCGCGGATTTCGTCCAGGAGTTCGCGGGCGATCAGCCGGTCAAAGATGACGACATCGGCGCGGCGCAGCAGGGTCAGCCCGCGTACCGTAATCAAATCCGCGCGGCCAGGGCCGGCACCAATTAAGTAGGCTTTGCCCCGGCGTGGGGTCAGGCGTAGAGTTCGCATCGCATCTTTCTCCATATCGGCTAAACGGGTAATCAACTAAACGGGTAGTGCCACAGATCGGGCCACAGATCGGGCAGAGGTCAAGCGCTCTTGTACTGCATCGACCAGGCACATGTCATAATCCAAGTGATGGGCCAAGAGAATGGCTGCGTGGGGGTGTCGTGCCTGGGCCTGGGCGATCAACGCTGGCAGGTCTTCGGCGACATGACGCCCCAGGTGCAAGAAGTAGGGCAGCGCCACAATCTGGCGCGCGCCCTCTGCAACGAGTTGGTCAATGGCTTCAGGGATGGTGGGCGTATTGCAGTCCAGATAAGCGACTTGCGACTCCGCCAACCCCAAGCGGCTGATCAGCGTGCCGGCAATGGTGTAGAGCGGCGCATTGGCTGCGGGCAGCGGTGTGCCGTGGGCCATGAGCAGCAGCGAAGGCAAAGCCACGTTTGCATCGCGTGCCTCCAGCGCGACCTGGACACGCCGTTGTGCCAGGTCGATCAGCGCTGGATGGTCGCCCAAGACGGGCGCAAGTTGGAAAGACAGGGCAGGAAAGAGGCTACTTACCTCTGTGATCAGTGAATACAGGTCGTTTTGTACATAGACCCCGGCGATCAAGAAGTAGGGCTGGATGGTGATGCTCGTCACCCCCATCGCCGCGACTTTTCCTACGACCTCCGCCAACGTCGGGCGGCTGTAGTTGAGAAACGCTGCCTCAACCACAGGCGCAACTCCACGCTCGCGCAGCCGCGCGGCGATGCGGATCATCGAGGCTCCGCTGGCGCTGCGTAGGCTGCCGTGGCCGATGAGAATCACCGCGTTTCTCCGATCCTGCTGCCCCTCGGTATGCATACCAGGCATGCTCCTATGCGCTCACAAGGTCAACGTGTAGACCACACTCGATCTTCGATTTCCCCTGCCAGCGTCCGGCGCGCAACTCCTCGCCGGGCCGGACGGGCCGCGTGCAGGGCGCGCAGCCGATGGAAGGAAAGCCCTGGTCGTGCAGTTGGTTATAGGGCAGTTTGTGGCTGTGTACATACTGCCAGATTTCATCCTCGCGCCAGTGGATGAGCGGGGAAATCTTCACCACGTTGTGCCGCTCATTCCAGGTGATAGCGGGGGTACTGCTGCGCGTCTTGGTCTGGTCACGACGGATGGCAGTAGCCCAGGCGGTGCTGTCTTGCAGCGCAACACGCAGCGGCATGACCTTACGCAGTTGGCAGCAGAGATCAGGGTCGCGCTGGTAGAGCGCGGGGCCATATTCCTCGGCTTGTTGTGCAACGGTCTGCTCGGGCAAGATGCGGCGCAGGTTGCGTTGGTAATGATCCTGGATACGCTCGACCAAAGTCTGAGTTTCGGGAAAGAAATAGCCGGTGTCGATGTAGAAAATGTCCACATCGGGTTGAATCTTGAGCGCCATATCCATCAGCACAAGACCGCTGGCACCGAACGACGTGCCAATGGCAAGACCTGTGCCAAATGTATCAATCGCCCAACTCAGGATGCTCTCGGCTGTCCCTTGTTCATAGCGAGAGTTGAGACGAGAAAAAACGAGATAGGTCCATTCCATGAAGCCGGCACCAGGCCCGGCTTTCAGTGCGACAGCCATACGAAGCTCCTTAGATCAAGCGGCTTGCACTAATTCTTGTTCTTGGCGAGCGTTGATGTTTTCGACGCCGACACGATCCGCCCAGTCACCCAGACGCTCACCCGGCAGGCGTTGGGCAAGATAGCTCTTCAAGACTGCCTCAATCTCTTGGGCAAGGTCGCCACCGGCAACCAATTCGCGATAGACCTTGTTCATGCGCGTGCCTTCCAGGTTGCCGCCCAGATAGATGTTGTACTTGTTGAGCGTGCGTCCTACCAGGCCAATATCAGCCACATAGGGACGGGCACAGCCGTTGGGGCAGCCGGTCATGCGGATCGAGAAGACATTGTCATCAAGTCCCAACTTCGCAGCGATGACCTCCACCTGGTCGATGACGCTGGGCAAGAAGCGTTCAGCTTCGGAGAGTGCCAGCCCACAGGTTGGCAGCGCCGGGCAGGCCATGCTGTTGCGGCGCACCAGCGAAAGCTCCTCGACGGTGGGGATGCCGTAATTGGCCAGAATGGCTTCGACTTCGGCTTTCTGCTCGGTGGTAAAGCCATCGAGCAGGATGTTCTGCTGGGCAGTGATGGTGACGCCAGGACGGAAGCGTTGGATGAGCGCGCGCAGCCCGCTGCGAATACGTCGATCTGCCACATCGCGCACGCGGCCATTCTCGACATAGACGCCGATAAACCAGTTACCATCGACCTGTTGGTGCCAGCCCAGATGATCTTCAAATTCCAGCGGGGGCATGTCCTCGCGGAAGGGAGCAATGGCATAGCCTAGATATTCTTCAACTTTGGCGCGGAAAGCGTCAATGCCCCACTCTTTAACGACATACTTCATGCGCGCATGTTTGCGGTCAGTGCGGTCGCCATAATCGCGCTGGACAAAAACGATCTTCTCCACCACATCCAGAATCTGCTCTCGCGGCACATAGCCCAGGGGAACCGCCAGCATCGGATAGGTCGCCGGATCATTGTGGGTTGCGCCCATACTGCCGCCCACATAGAGGTTGAAGCCATGAACCGTTACACCATCGTCGGCAATCAGCGCCACGATGCCAATGTCATTGCTCAAAACGTCGATGCAGTTGTCACCGGGGTAGGCGATGGCGGTTTTGAACTTACGGGGCAGGTAGGCCTTGCCATAGATGGGTTCAACGACCTCCGGCTGTTCTTCATCAAACTTCTGGCGCGTCTTTTCGCCATTCTCATCTTCAAGCCAGATTTCGTGATAAGCGCCGCTGCGCGGGAAGAAGTGGCGGGTAATCTCCTGCGCCAAATCCTGCAAGTATTCACGCACAGGGTCGCCAAAGGGGGCCGGGCAGCACATGACATTGCGCTGCACATCGCCACAAGCGCCCAGCGTGGTGAGCAGCGCAGCGTTCATGGCGCGCAGTGTGGGTTGTAGATCGCTCTTGATGACGCCGTGAAACTGGATGCCCTGGCGCGTGGTCAGCCGGAAATCGCCCTGGGAGAATTGATCCGCCAGCGCATCATGGACAAGGTACTGCTCGGCAGTTTGGCGGCCACCGGGCAGCTTGCTGCGTACCATAAACATATAGGAGCGATTGTTACGCCCGCGCACATCACGGTTGTGCTGCTGATAGATACCGTGAAACTTGAGCAGGTTCTTAACATCGTCATCAAAATTGGGGGCCGGCTCGTGCAGTTGGATTGGCAGCGCTCCGCGCAATCCTCGACTATTGATTTTGACATCTTCTACGGACATTGTACGTCCCTCCAATCGGTTGGTAATCGCGAAAAACCACAAAATGGGATCAGAAAACACAACGGCTGGCAGCCGCGAGCGGAAAGAGGCCCAGAAATAGGCATAGAGATCCAGAACAAGCGCGCACAGCGGCGCGATGCCCAAGTCACCTGTTAAAGTTGTGCGCCAATCAAAGCACAATCAACTTAGCCAGAACGCGGCGATGCGTCATGACAGTGACCGATATGTAATTGGGTTCAGCAGTTGGTTGGGATTAGGACGCCGAAACGAGACTGGCGTCTAGGAACACAAGCAGCTACAACAGCAGCAACAACAGGAGGAGGAGAGGAGGGTAGAGCTGTGGGCAAAAGCAGGGGCAACGGGGGAAGTGATAGCAGCGCGGCGTATCAGCGACACTGAACGTCTTTCTTTTATCTGAGAAGACACAAACCTGTTCATGAGAATACCTCGCAATGGGTGTGAACGGGTACGATACTACCAAATTGTTTGCATATAATCGATGTATGAGTGCCAATGAAAGCGCAGTATAAGAGTCACGGGGCCAAATGTCAAACGATACAAACGATAAATTACTGTGCTGCCCATAACCCTCCCGGAAGCTTGAAGCTTCCGGGAGGGTCTTTTTATCTACGCCCCAAAGCGCACCAGGCGACCGGCGTGTGCCATCGCCAGCGGTACGAGGTGGGTGGCGTGGAAGATGCCCAAATGACCGCTGGCACAGGCGCGCTCGCCAAAGGTCGTCACCTGGTCGGGCATGGCAGTGGCGCTCCATAACAGGGTGGGAACCGGATGCCAAGAGTGGCTGCGGAGCTTGGCGGGCGTGCTGTGGTCGCCCGTGACAATGATCGCGCCAGGCTGCAACGCCAGTATACGCGGGATTACGGCATCAACAGCTTCGATTTCATGCACTTTGGCATCGAAATTGCCATCTTCACCGTAGCTGTCGGTCTTCTTGATATGGATAAAGAAGAAATCGTAATCATTCCAGACGCGCTCCAAAGCGGCAATCTCATGTTCGGGCCGCTCACCCTCAAAACTAATCGGCTCCATACCCACAAGCCGCGCCACCCCCTTGTACATCGGATAGACCGCAATCGCGGCGGCGCGCATCCCGTAGATCTCCGGGAAACGAGGCAGCCCAGGGTCTTTGGCAAGGCCGCGCAGATTCAGACTGTTGGCTTTGGGTTCGTCAGCCAGCGCGGCACGCGCAGCCTCCACCCATCGGTTGACCATCTGGGCCGTATGCGCGCCTTCAGGTGTGCCGCTTTCATCTTCCACCGGCAGCGGTTTCTTGCCTGTGACCAGGGGATCGGTCTCGGTCAGTTTGCCACCCAACCCCTCACCGCGCAGGATAAAGGCGAAGCGATGCTCCTTCACTGGCAGGACAAACACTTGATAGCCCGGAAAGAGATCGCCGGTTGTCTGCTGGAGTTTGGCAGTCAGACGCTCACATTCCTCGGTGCTGATGCGCCCGGCACGACGGTCGGTGATCACGCCATTTGCATCTACGGTGGCAAAATTGCCGCGCGCGGCCAAATCGTTGGCTTGCAGTTCAAAGCCAATACCCAATGCCTCCAGCACGCCGCGACCAATTTCATAGGTGACAGGATCATAGCTAAAGAGGCTGAGATGGGCAGGGCCGCTGCCTGGCTCTATGCCAGGGCGAATGGGGACGCTCAGACCGGTGCTTCCTTCTTTGGCAAGCCTATCCAAATTGGGCTTTTGGGCGCTCTCCAACTCAGTTTTGCCGTCGGGCGTCATCGGCAAGCCCCCCAAACCATCGAGGACGAGCAAGACGATCTTGCCCCCTTTTTGCTGTAACTCATGCATAAGGCTAAATTCAGTAAATGGCGACATGGGTCATCCTTTGGCTCTAAATGAGGTTCTATACTGCCTAGAGCATAACACAAAAAACAGCCGGGCCAGCATATGCTGGCCCGGCTGTTGATAACATTTAGGGGTGGCGGATTAACCGGCCAGGCTGACCTCAGTCTTGGGGTCAAAGATGTGAGCGTTGCTCATGTTGATCGCGAGATCCAACTCATCACCTGGGTGTGTTTGGACGCGCGGGTCAACGCGGGCGATGAACTGCTTGTTGTCCTTGGTCATCAAGTAGAGGAAAATTTCGTTCCCCATCAACTCGGTGACGTCTACGCGAGCAGTCACGTCAGATTCCAGGATGCCAGGAGGCGTAAAGGGCTTGGCGTGAATATCTTCTGGGCGAATGCCGAAGATCACCTCGCGGCCCTTGTACTGCCGCCACTCGTTGGCCTTCGCCGCCGGGACTTCCAAGCGGAAGCCACCTGCATTGATCTCCAACTTGCCATCGCTCTCGGCCAGCGTCGCATCGAAGAAGTTCATGCTGGGGCTGCCGATGAAGCCGGCCACAAAGACATTGTTTGGGTGGTCATAGAGATGCTGCGGCGTGTCGATTTGCTGTAACAGACCATCCTTCATGACCGCGATGCGAGAGGCCATGGTCATGGCTTCCACCTGGTCGTGGGTCACATAGATGAAGGTGGTGGCGAGGCGCTGATGCAGACGGGTTAGCTGCGAGCGGGTTTGCACGCGCAGCTTGGCGTCCAGGTTGGAGAGCGGCTCGTCAAAGAGGAAGACGGCGGGTTCACGCACGATGGCGCGACCTACAGCAACACGCTGGCGCTGACCACCGGAGAGCTGCTTCGGCTTGCGATCCAGCAAGTGGCCGATGTCCAAAATGTCGGCGGCTTCCTTCACGCGGCGGTCGATCTCCGACTTGGGGGTCTTGCGCAGCTTAAGACCAAAGGCCATGTTGTCATAGACGCTCATGTGTGGATAGAGCGCGTAGCTCTGGAACACCATGGCGATATCCCGGTCTTTGGGCGGTACGTCGTTGACGACGCGATCCCCAATCAGGATGTTGCCATCGCTGATTTCTTCCAACCCTGCCAACAAACGCAGGCTCGTTGTTTTGCCACAACCAGAAGGGCCGACAAAGACCAAGAATTCCTTGTCTTCCACATGGATATTCAGGTCGTTGACCGCAACAACGTCGCCAAACCGCTTGTAGACATGGTCGAACGTTACGCTTGCCATTTAGTTTTTGCTCCTTTAAACGAACATACAACACGAAGGGTAGAAACTTTGAGAATTTTTTACGTACTACTATGGAACGCGGTTCACCCCAATGCGTGCAGGGATGATTTTAGGGGTACTGCTGACGGAGAGTATAGCACAGAGTTAAATCGGCGTGCAAACGCGTTTTTTGGCGGCCTTTTGGCCGAGACGATTCTAAGATGATTCCAGGCGTGTGGCGTCGATGACAGCGTAGACTTGCGCCAGCAGATAAAGCGAACCGGTCACGACAATGGGCACAGGATCGGGGGCAGGCGGGATCGCCGCGGCGCGGGTCACAGCCGCGGCAAGCGCGCCAGCGACATCCGCCACAACCGTCACTTGGGCGCGGGTCTGGCTGGGCAGCGTCGCCGCCAACGCATACGGGTCGGCAGCCGTGATTAACATGCCCTGGTCGTGGTTCTCAAAATGGGTAAGAATGATCTGCTGGGCCAACGGCAGGAGTTGGGTCAGGATGGCCGCGTGATCCTTGCCCTCTTTGAACGCAACCACAAAGACAAAGCGTTGGCCGGGATAGAGCGCCATCAAGGCATTACAAAGAGCCTCAATCTTCTGGGGATTGTGCGCGCCATCAAGGATGAGCGGCTGCCCGCGCCAGGTGCGCTGCTCCATGCGTCCCGGCAGCGTGACATGGGCCAGCGCATGGCGGATCGCCTTCTCGTCCAGCGTGCGTCCCATGCCTTCCAAGAATAGCTGGGCCGCAGCCAGCGCCAAGCCCGCGTTCTCTGCTTGATGCGCGCCCGTCAGCGCAAGATGCAGAGAACGCAGCGGCGGATAGGAGGGCAAGATCAGATCAAAGACCACCTGTGCAGGTTGCACCTCAACCGCGTGAATCGAGGCAGCCGGATCAAAGACGGTGATCTGCGCCTCTTGCACAGCACTCTCCGCACGCAGTACCTCTTGGGCATCGGGCGCTTGGGTGATGGTAAGTACCCGGTTATGCGGCTGGATGATCCCTGCCTTTTGCGTGGCAATTTTGGTCAGCGTGCTGCCTAGTATCTCAACATGGTCATAGCCGATGTGGGTAAAGAGCGCAATTTTGCCGGCACTGGTTACAGTATTCGTGGCATCATATCGCCCCCCCAACCCCGTCTCCATGATGACGACATCGACCGGTACTTGGGCAAAGAGTTGATAGGAGAGGGCAATCAGGATCTCAAAGAAGGTGGGCGCGCCCCACTCGCTCGCCTGCATGGCGCGGATAGCCGGCATCATCTCGCCCAGGGCGCGGCAAAAGGCTGCTTCATCCACGGGTGCGCCATCGATCTGGATGCGCTCTAGCAGATGGCGCACATGGGGCGAAAGCCCAAGACCGGTACGCAGCCCGTGAGCCTGGAGCAGCGCGGCCAGAATGGTGGCGGTGGAGCCCTTGCCCGACGTACCTGCCAGATGGATTACCGGCAGCGCGTCTTGTGGATCGCCCAAATACGCCATCAGCGCTTGCGTCCGCTGCAAGGCAAAGAGGGGCGTGGCAGCAGTTCCAGAGGCTTGCACAAAGGATTCCAGATAGGCGCGCGCAGCCGCAAAGTTAGGGAATATCATCATAGCAATCTAGGTGTTTATATAGCTTAGGCTTGCTCTCTGGCCCGCTCGCGCACTAAGCGCAGATCGGCCACAAGGTCACGCCAGCCCTGCACAGCGGTAGGGCGATCCCATTGGCTGAGTCGTTTCAGGTAGGTGGGTTGATAGGTCGCCAGCGTGGGGATGCCATGCGGGCCTGCCAACCATTGCCCGCGCTGCTCTGTCAGTTGAAATTCCTTGCCCAAGAGCGTCTGCGCGGCAGGGCCGCCGATGGCAACCAGCACCACGGGCTTCACCCAAAACAATTCCTGTTCCAGCCAAATATCACAGGCGGCGACTTCCTCCGCTTTGGGTGGGCGCATCTCCGGTCGCCCCGTCTCTTTGTTGATCTTGGTCGCCACACATTTATGCAGGTTGGTGAGCCAGACTTCCTCGCGGCTCAACCCTGCCTGGTGCAGCGCAGTATCCAGAAACTCCCCGGCGGGGCCTGTGTAGGGCAGGCCGGTGTTATCGTCGGTGAGCGAGGGGCCTTGACCGATGAGCATAATAGCGGCCTGTGGATTGCCCGCGCCAAAGACCACTTGGTTGCGCCCCGCGCTCAAGGGGCAGCGGATACAACGCAGGGAGGCAGCACGCGCATCGTCCAGCGAATTGTAGTCAGAAAAGAATGGCAGCATGCTGACTATCGTACACCAAGAGCCTGTTGCATCCGAAAATGGTCGGTGCTATACTCAAAGCCAGCCCAGATTTGATTCTTTATTTCGCTAAGATCGTCAGAATATTTGCTAGATCCTCGACATGATCTACGATCAGACCAGTACAATCAATGGTCATCCTCACAACAGGCTCGTTGCACTGGCCTGCGCTCGTTGCTGCGCGCACCCTCCTCCTGCTTAGTTCAAACGAGTCGAGAAAAGTAGCGTCGAGAAGAGTCCGTGTTCCATTCGCATCATTAGGTGCGGTCCCCAATCACTATCAAAGGAGAAATGGTCCAAATGAGTGCCAATCGACTTTCGCGTCGTAAGTTTCTCGTGTGGTCTGGTGCAGTAGCGGGCAGCGCTGTGATGGCGGCTTGTGCGGCCCCAACCGCACCGGCAGCCGGTACGGAATCTGCCGCTGAACCGGCTGCCCCGAACGCGGCTGGTGCAGCTCTTGTCGGGTGGTTGAATGTCGGCTTTCTGCCGGAGAATACTGATCTAGAAAAACCCTATCGGGATGTCGCGCTGGGCCTATTTAATGAGCGTTACCCAGATGCCACCATCGAGCTTGTGAACATGGGGTGGGATGAAGAACTACGCCAGAATCTGGTGACAGCCAGATTGGGCGGCACAGCACCAGACCTGATTGTGGGCGAGAACTACATTCAGCCCTATGCCATTGAAGGGGCTTTCTTGCCGCTGGACGATGCCATTGCCGATGTCAAAGACAACATGGTGGAAGGCACCTACGCGGCTGCGGTCTATGACGGCAAGATCTATGGTGTTTCGCAACTGACCGGCTGCTTTGGCTTTGAGCGCAACCCCAACGTGATTGAACAAGCGGGGCTTGACCCCAGCACGCCGCCCGCGACCTGGAATGAACTGCTCTCGCACGCCGAGCAGATCACCACTGCCGGCAATGGCGAGTACTATGGATATACCCTGCAAGGGCCGGTTGGCTTCCTGATCGGTGGTATCCTGCGCTTTGCCGTCTATCATAAGACAGCCGGTGCTGAACTTGCCAAAGAGGAGGATGTCTATCCCTGGTTTAACAACCCTGAGAGTGAACGGGTGTTGACCTTCCTGCGCGAGATCCATCGCTTTGCCCCTCCAGGACTCAGCTTTAACCCCGATGAAGGTCAGGTCTATAGCCAACTCTTCCAGGGTAAATCTGCCTATCAGATTGCCGGTTCATGGCATGTCAAATGGGCTAAGGATCAGGGGCTAGAGAACGCCATGTACTCGCCGATTCCCATCCCGGACGAAAACGGCATACCTGCCACCGGCGTCGTCGGGAATGTCATTGTCTCGGCGCTGTCAGAATCGGCGCATCCAGAAGAAGCAACCTATTTCTGTCGCGTGCTGCAAGAGGACGATGTGCAGAATTTGGTCAATTCGGTCCTGGGACGGCTGCCTTCCACACGCAGCGCGTTGGAGGCAATGCGCGCCAATACCGAAGAAGCCAACACGATCTTTATCGACATGCTGCTCAACGCCGACTTGGGTGTGCTGCCCCAATGGCGCAAGGATCCCCAAAAGATCTGGACTGCGTATAATGACCTGATCACCAAGCTGCTCAGCACAGAGGACGCGGTGACTTCCCTGATGGATCAGGCGCAGGAGCAAGCGGACGCGGTGATGTCGGCAAGCGCCTAGCACAGTAGCTTTAGGGTGACAGCCACCTGCGCGGTGGCTGACCAGGCCGCCGGATGGTTTAACCTCCGGCGGCTTCACCGGCGCATGGTGTTACGCGCCATTCGATCACGCGTCATGTATGGAGGAAATGTTCTCATGAGTGTGTCTGCCAAATCTACATCCCTCGGCACAGGGGATGTTCCCTGGACACAGCGATTCACGCGCTGGCGGCACCGCCACCGTCAAGCCTTTGAGGCTTGGCTGATTCTTACCCCAATCCTGCTCTACTACTCCTTCTTTTTTATCTTCCCAGTCGCGGCAAATCTCTATGTGAGCTTTACCAGTTGGAGCGGCGTCTACCAAGCGCCGCGCTGGGTCGGGCTTGCCAACTACCGCACCTATCTCAATCCGCCCTATCCACTGATCCTCTTTAACACGCTGCTTTTCTCGCTCACCATTTTGGCGATCCAGACGGTGGTAGCTTTCTTTACAGCGGTGTTGTTGAACGAAAAGGTTGTGGGCCGCGGCCTCTACCGAGCCTTGTTCTATATTCCCACCCTCACCTCTGCCGCTATCACATCCCAGGTCTTTTTTGCGTTTATCTCGCCCTATGACGGCATCTTCAACGCAGTCCTTAAGGCATTCGGCCAGGACATTGTCATTTGGACAATCAGCACCTCGTGGATGCGTTCCTTTATCATTTTGTATTCAATTTGGCGCGGTCTTGGTGTGCCGGTTGTGCTTTTCTTGGCCGCGCTCCAGGGTATTCACCGCGAAATCTACGAAGCTGCCAAGGTTGACGGTGCGACCTGGTGGGCCCAAATGCGCTATATCACTGTGCCGCTCTTGCGCCCGATGATTATCTTTGTGGTCGTGACCAGCATGATCGCCAGCTTCCAGATCTTTGAAGCGGTTCTGTTGATCTCAAACGGCGGCCCATCGAACACGACAAATGTGATGCTGCTGCAAATTTACAACGACGCCTTTGTGAATACGCGGCTGGGGCTGGCCGCAGCAGGCTCGATGGTGGTAGCCATTGTGCTGTTGGGATTTAGCATCACCAACATGCGCCTCATGAGCCGTGGACAAACAGAGTAGGATTCGTCAGAAAGAGTCAACAATGGGCAAACGCCGAACGCTGCAACCAGGCCGGATATTCATCTATGCCTTCCTCATCATTGGCAGCATCATCATGGCCTATCCGATGGTCTATGCGGTATTGGGGTCGCTGAACAGCATGGAAACCTTCTACCTTCATCCGTGGCTGCCCTATCCGCAGGAACTTTATCTGGAGAATTACACCGTTCTCTTTACCCCCGCCTTTAGCAAGCTGGCCCCGCTGTGGAAGTGGGTACTCAATACACTCATACGCATCGCCTGGTACATCACCATCCCAGGGACGGTAGCCGTGTTGGCAGGCTATGTATTTGCGCGCTTGAAGTTCTGGGGGCGCGATGCCGCCTTTCTCTATCTGCTCAGTTCGCTGATGATTCCCGGCATCGTCTTTTGGATCCCGACCTATGTTATCATGGCCCGTTTTCCGGGCGCAGGCGGCAATGACTGGATGGGGCAAGGGGGACATGGCTTTGTCAATAGCTTTGGCGGGCTGCTGCTCCCTGGTTTGGTCAATGTCTTTTATATCTTTATGCTGCGCCAGACCTTTTATACGATCCCTGCCGACTTTGAGGAGGCGGCGCGCGTCGATGGAGCTAGTACCCTGCGCGTCTTGTGGGATATTTACCTGCCCATGTTGAAGCCGGTGCTGACGGTGCTGGTGATCTTCGAATTTGTCAATATCTGGAACGATTATCAATGGCCGCTGATCATCAGTTCCGGTAACCGCGAAATTTGGACGATGTCGTTGGGGATCCAGCGTTCGTTGCTCGTCACAGCCCAGCTTAAGGGCTATCCACCAGGCACGTCGATTCAAGACTACCCCTTCGCCTTTGCCCTGGCAACTGTTGCGACGCTGCCCCTGGTGATTCTCTTCCTGCGCTTGCAGAGATACTTTGTAGAGGGTGTACAGGGGTTCGCCTTGCGCGGGTAAAGAGCGGGTATCACCTCCCGAAAGCTTCGAGCTTCCGGGAGGGTGTTCTCAGTTCTCCTCATCCCCCATCCCTTACCCTCCCTGCATTGTCACCGGCAGATAAGCGGCATAGGGCGCAGTCCCCGTCGCCGCCATCTTGGCGAGCAGCTTCGCATGCATAACGGACTGTTGTTCGGGCGCATAATCCTCTGTATTGCGGGGATTGGCGAGATTGTGCATCTCATACGGGTCTTCTTGCAGGTCATAAAGCTCATATTCTGCCGGTTCCACGCCTGCCGGATCGAAGTACATCGCATACTTCCAGCGCCCCTCACGAATACAGCGGATGTGGTTGGGCTGCTTCACAATCGTTTGACCATCTGGCCCGCCGCAATTCTCATCGTCAAAGGTGAAAAGAATCGTGTCTTGCACTTCCACAGTGGGTGCAGCGGGATGATCAATGGCATCCTCAATCACAGGCGTCAGATCGGTGCCCTTAAAAGTCCATGCGCTGCGGTTGGGCACATCAGCCAGCGTGGCAAGGGTGGGCATCAGGTCAATCAGCGAGGCCATCGCGCCGGTCTGTACCGGCTGCGGAAAGAGTACCGGGTTGCTTATCACCAGCGGCACGCTGAGAGTCTCCTCATAGACGTTAAAAATCTTCTGGCGCAGTGCGCCATGCGAAAGCCCCATCTCCCCATGATCAGCGGTGCGGATGACAAGCGTCTTGTCCAGCAGCCCTATTTTGGCTTCCAGCGCATCCAACACGGAACCGATGTGCTCATCCACGACCTTTTGTAGATAGGCATAGAAATTGACATAGTTGAGTGGCGCGTTTTCTGGCGCTGTCGGCCCCGACAGAGGGCCAAGCCCAGCCAGGAGTAAGCGGCTTTGCACCTGCGCGGCCGGTTTATGATTGAGGTGCAACATTTCGTCATAGGTGGGGGGCAGTTCAATCCCCTGCTCAAAACAGCCCGGTGCGAGCGATTTGTAGTTGTCGCAGCCGCCCTCGCTCTCTTCGTCCCAGGTGAGCGGATAGGCCAGCAGATCATGAGGATTGGCAAAGGAGACAATCAGTGCAAAAGGTGTATCGCTGTCAGGGTCAAGGGAGTTGATGAAGTCGACGGCTTCACCGGCGATACGCGCATCATGGTTGGCGCAGCCGCCACCAAAATTAGCCGGAGCCGTATCCTGACCTGCCTCTGGTGGCTGCCAGCCTTGAAAGCCATAGGCGGCGACATCCTCGCTGCTTGGATCGCCGCCCCCCTCGCCCTTGCTCATGTGCCATTTGCCGCGAAAGTGAACGTTGTAGCCCGCAGAGGCCAGCAGCTTTGCCATATTCTGCCCATCCAACGGCAGCACCGGCTCGGTGGGCGAGATGGTGCCGCCCGCCGTCAATGTGGCGATCACCCCATGCTGCGCCGGATAGAGTCCGGTAAAGAGCGTGCTGCGGCTGGGGGAACACATGGCGCTGTTGCAAAAGGCGCGGGTGAAGGAAAGCCCGCTGTCGGCAAGACGTTGGCGGTTGGGCAAGTTGGCTTCCGCCCAACCCTCCGGCCAATGTTTGGGCTGGCGCTCCTGGTCAGTTAGGATAATCACCAAGTTGGGACGCGTGGGTAAGGTGGCGCGGCTGGCCGCGACGACCGGCTGTGGCTGGGCATGATGGCGCGCGGCCACCCCGGCGACGAGTAGGGCACCGGCCCCGCGTAAAAAAGTGCGACGCGGCAGCGACTCTTTGGGTGCAAGCCTACTACGCTGTGTCTTGGAAGTCATGATCCACTTTCTATTGTGATAATGATAATGGGGAGAATCAGAAGTTGTGACCATATGCACCCTACACAACCCGCGCGCGAGATGCAAGGTACATTTGTCTTATATGTTCTGATCGAGAGGTTATTGGGTGGAGATGGAGATACGAGGAGATGGGGATACGACGAGAATCGTGATACGCCTGAGGAAGGATGTGCTATAAACTGTGACTGGGGAGTTTTTTTGGCCTGCGATGTGGACTTTTCCGGTCATCGTGCATAAAATCATGGGGCCTGGGGCGCACAGTTATACCTTACACTAAGATCGCCTTTCGTTGGCATGCCCTAGGCAAGCAGCCACCGGAGGTGATTTTTGGGGAGGGGAGCCATGCGCCACGCTTGGATGCTAGGACTTTTCTTGGGGGCCTTGTTATTACGCTTATTCAACATTGAACAAAACAACCTCAACCTGGACGAAATCGGCGTTGTCCTTTATGCACAGTCGCCCCTGGTAGATACAATCAAGCAGGCACTTGCACATGTCGGGAGCGTTCCGCTCGATTATGTCATGACGTGGCTTACCTGGCGCGCACTTGGACATTCTGACGGCATCTTGCGTCTCGCCCCAGTACTATGGGGATCGCTGTCAGTCGTCATCCTGTACGCGATCGGCCTTCGTCTGTTCGGTCATTGGCCTGCTGCCGCTGCCGCCTTACCACTCGCCCTAAGCCCCCTCCATATCGAATTATCACGACAAGTACGCATGTACAGCCTGGGAACATTCTTGATTCTGATTGTAGTGTGGGTATTTATGCTGGCAATAGAGCGCAAACGCTGGCACGGGTGGGTCGTATTTGCAATGGCGCTCGCCATTGCATTGTATGCCCACTACTACACTCTATTTCTACTTCCTGCAATGTTACTATGGCTAGTTGTCTTCAAACGCGATCAGGCTGTGCCGTTTACATTGGCCTCTATAACTGCCCTGATATTGTTCGCACCGTGGTTCTATTATGACAATATTGTCCTGAGAGCCAACACGACGAATACAGCACCTGTCCACCTGTGGTCAGAGATTAGAATTCATGCACCAACCATCACCGCGAGTATTGCCGCATGGCCGTTGTGGCTATTGTGGTTGGCTGCTCCCGTGGTTGCCTACACGAGGCGAAACCAATCGCTATGGCTGGTCTGGGGGATTTCCGTTGTCGGCCTGCTGTGCGTGCTGGTGATTGGTATTGTCTCGCGATACGGTATAGGAGGTCGCCATGTGGTTGCGTTTTTACCCTACTTCTGGCTTGTCTTGGCGGGCACTCTGGGGCTATGGATAACACAAAGGCGCATGATCGCCTTGGTCGCTGGTGCTGCGATTGTGGCGATTGTACTGTTCTTGCCCGAAGTAGAGCGTCTGTATTATGCCCCTAGTCATGATTATCAGGCGGCAACACAACAGTTACGATGGAACATTCGCCCCGGCGAGAAAATCATCGCTGATGATCCTCGATGGCTCTGGTATTACATGTCAGAGTACCGTGGACATGCCCCCTGGCTGCATTTCTCGGAATGGACGCCTGAGCGTCTGATGCAATTCGGAAATCGTGTCTGGATTGTTGTAGTAGAAAAAGATCGGCTGCCAACATGGACGCCGCCAGCCGGTTGGGTTTTTGAGCCTGCCTATTCTGTAAAAGGGGTTGAGATTTATAGGTTTGAACGCACGCCCGAACTATCTATGCGCTGAGCGCGGTGGGCGCGCTGTCTAACCCCAATCGACGATAACATTGATAAAATGGAACTGCCACGTATCACTGCTGCAAGTGCAGCAGTGATACGTGGCTAATGCTCAAATATCCAGCCGCGCCTGGTTGGCGTGGGTCTGGATGAAGCGGCGGCGAGGCGGCACATTGCTGCCCATGAGCATGTCAAAGGTGCGGTCGGCTTCGGCGGCATCCTCGATGTTGACTTGGAGGAGGGTGCGGTTCTCCGGGTTCATGGTCGTCTCCCAGAGCTGCTCGTTGTTCATCTCACCCAGGCCTTTGTAGCGCTGCTCAAGGCGAACGTTTTCTTCGCCAAGTTCCTGGCGCAATGTTTCAAGCGCCTTGTCATCATAGACATATTCGCTGGTGCGCTTGCGTTTGCCATTCTCCACGCGCGTCACCCCCACACGATAGAGCGGCGGCTGTGCAATATAGAGATGCCCATTGTCGATCAGCCCTTCCATATAGCGGAAGAAGAAGGTCAGCAAGAGCGTGCGGATATGCGAACCGTCCACGTCGGCATCGGTCATCAGAATGATGCGATGGTAGCGCAGCCCCGACAGGTCAAAGTTCTCGCCAATGTTGGTGCCAAAGGCCGTGATCAATGCCTGGATCTCTTTGTTGCCGAGAGCCTTGTCGAGACTGGTCTTTTCGATGTTGAGAATCTTGCCGCGCAAAGGCAAAATCGCCTGGAAGCGACGGTCGCGCCCCTGTTTGGCAGTGCCGCCTGCGCTGTCACCCTCAACGATGTAGATCTCACATTCCTTGGGATCGCGGCTGGAACAGTCGGCCAATTTACCCGGCAGCGTCAGACTCTCCAGGGCGCTCTTGCGGATGACCAGATCGCGGGCTTTGCGTGCCGCCTCACGGGCGCGGTAGGCTGTGCGCGATTTCTCGATGATCTGGCGGGCGTCGCGCGGATTTTCTTCCATCCACTTGCCCATCGCCTCGGCAATCGCCGTATCCACATGATAGCGCACTTCGTTGTTGAGCAGTTTGAGCTTGTTCTGCCCTTCAAACTGCGGCTCGATGACCTTGACCGAGACGATAGCAGTCATGCCCTGGCGCGTATCATCGCCGGTGAAATTCGGCTCACTCTCTTTGAGAAAGCCCTGCTTGCGCGCATAGTCATTGACCAAACGCGTCACCGCTGTACGCAGCCCCGTAATATGGTTGCCCCCATCCGGCGTGTTGATGGTGTTGGCAAAGGCAAAGACCGACTCTGAGAAGCTGTCCGTATACTGGATCGCCGCTTCGACCTGGGTCGTTTCCACTTCCATATCCACATAGATCGGCTGGTGCAGCACCGTACGATTCTTATTGAGATAGCGCACAAAGGATTTTACGCCCCCCTCAAAATAGAAGTTCATCTCATGGGGCTGCTCCGGTCGCTCATCAATCAGGCAAAGGTCCACGCCGCGCGTCAAGAAGGCCATCTCGCGGAAGCGGTTGACCAGCGTGCTCCAGCTATACTCCAGCACTTGGAAGATCGTATCATCACGCAAAAAGGTCTGGATCGTGCCGGTGTCGTCGGGGTCACATTTTCCGATCACCTCGACATCGGTCACAGGCACGCCCCGCTCGAAGCGTTGGCGATAGATTTTGCCATTGCGCTTGACCTTGCTCTCCATCCATGTGCTGAGCGCGTTGACCGCGCTGACGCCCACACCATGCAGACCACCGGAGACCTTATAGCCACCGCCGCCAAATTTGCCCCCTGCGTGCAGTTTGGTCATCACGACTGTCAACGCGGGCAAGCCTGTCTGCTTTTGGATCTCAACCGGGATACCTGCGCCGTTGTCCTCCACAGAGACGCTCTCGTCCTTGTGGATCGTGATGGTGATGCGATCACAGCGCCCCTGCATGGCTTCGTCAATCGCATTGTCCACCACCTCATAGACCATGTGGTGCAGTGCTTTGGCTTCAGTTCCACCAATGTACATACCGGGGCGACGACGGACGGCCTCAAGACCCTCCAGCACTTGAATTTGGTCAGCCCCATAAACAAAGTCTTTGTTTTTTGTGTTTGCCACAGATTTCCTCCCTACAAAGTCCGTACTGATTTCAGCGCGGCGCGGAAGCGAGATGTTCTTCCTGCTTCAGAATACGTGTGCGATAAAAGACGAGCAGCGCCATGGTCAGCCCGCTGCCGATATAGGCATAGAGCAAGATGGCGGCGAGCGTGCCCCATGGCGTCATGGCTGCCAGGCTTGCCATGATAAAAGCAAAGCCGAGGGTAATGACGTTGTAGAGCAAAACAAAGCCCAACGTGGCCCAAAAGTTGTTGCGTACAAGCACAAAACTTTGGACAATGGCCCGGTGGGCGGGCAAGTTATCCACGACGATGGCTGCCGTTACAAAATAAAGATAGAAAAAAAGAACCAGAATCGTTCCACTCAGCAGCATGAAAATGAGCGAGCCGACGACCGGGCTGATCAGACTGAGCAAGACCGTTGCCAACGTCACCGGAATTGAGCCGATGACCAGCGCCACAACCACAAGCGCCACATAGAACAACACGATCAACCAATGGCGCAGCACTGCTCCTACAAAGGCCCCAAAGCTCGTAGGTTTGGGCGCATCCCCAATCGGCAGCGTGCGCGCCAGCATGTTCATATAGACCACGCCAACCAGCACCCCTAGCAGACCAAAACCGACAAAGAGTAAGAACGCTGCCAGCGGGCTTTGCACCTCAATCACGGTACGCTCGTTCATTGGCCCAATCGCCGCCAGCAGGCTAGGCACATGCAGCAGCGACGAGTTTGCCAAGACAGCCAACAGGTTCGAATTTTTGCCCGCCTCGCTCAGCAGCGTGGCCATTTGGCTGCTCATCTGCGCCATATCCGCGGGCATCCCTTCAACCGTGGAGGCTTCCGTATAGAAGGTTGCAGCCCGCTGCATCAACGGTGCAATGCTCAGGCGCGGGCCCATCCAAAAAAGGAGGTCCAGCAAGATGGGGGCTAAGAGCAGTTCTAGCCGCTTGCCCACAAAGCGATAGCCTGCTGATAAGCTGTCAATGACGCCCAAGTGATCCCTCATTCATCCTAAGCACCCATCAATACACACGGGCAGTCTGCCCATCTAGCCTATCCGTGTAGCTTAATCGTCCGAGTGAAGTCCAACACCATCACCAAGAGTCTAGTATACCATAACTTGACTGAATAAGCGAATTTTAGCCTGGTAGATCGGGAACATCTGTTCGTCCGTTCTTTCAATTTATGGTTGAAAATCAGCCTATTTTTGCCGCAGTCATTGGCATGCAACCTACCCTATAAATTTGGGCAGAACCCTATCATGGCACTAACCGGCGTTCATCTTTCAAGACGAAGCATGGCAAAGATTAGCGCCTTATCATCAAATTCGTTAAAATTCACAGGTGTTTTGTCATGGCACAATCAATCAGCAATCCAGCAGTTCAACAATACACGAACACAACCCAACCGAAAACAGAGCACACTTCCGAGCCGCTCGCGCTCGATACCTCATTCTTAAGGCAACCATCGCAAACCAAACGAGGAACGGAGATGGCATCTTTTGTCATAGAAGGCGGCTACCCCCTGCATGGGACGGTTCAGCCGATTGGAAATAAAAACGCAGCACTGCCATTATTGGCAGCTTCTTTGCTGACAGACGAAGCGCTTACGCTTCACAATGTACCGGAAATTGGCGATGTCAATACCATGCTCGCCATCCTGGGCCAACTTGGCGTCGAGATCGACCGTCGTGGCTCCACGATTACCCTCTGCGCCCGCCACGTCAACCGCACCGACCCCAATGCCCAACTCTTTGCCCAGATTCGTGGCTCGTTAACCTTGATGGGGCCGCTTTTGGCCCGCTTCCAACATTTCAGCGTCAACACAGCGGCAGGCGGCGACGACATCGGGCGGCGACGGATTGACACCCACTTGCAAGTGCTGGAAGGGCTAGGCGCACGCCGTGAAATCAACGGCAAGTTTGCGCTCAACGCCAATGGCCGCTTGCGCGGTGCAGACATCCTACTAGATGAGACGTCTGTCACGGCTACAGAGAACGGTGTAATGGCCGCAGCCCTGGCCCAGGGCACAACCATCCTGCGCAACATCGCCAGCGAACCGCATGTCCAGGACGTTTGTAATCTCTTGGTCAAGATGGGCTGCCCAATCGAGGGCATCGGCAGCAACACGCTGATTGTGCATGGGCAGGATTCATTGCGCGGGGGCGAGTTCTATGTCAGCCCTGACTTTGTTGAGGTGGGCAGCTTTATTGGCCTGGGCGCAATCACTCCGGGCGAATTGCGGATTCAAGGAGTGATTCCCGACCATCTCCGCATGATGAATATGGTCTTTGGGGGACGGCTAGGCGTGAAAATGCACATCGAGCATGATCCTCATGCTGCACCCGAACAGGCGTATACCTTAGTAGTCGAAGATAACCAGGAACTACGCATCACGCCCGACTTTGGCGGAGCCGTCCCCAAGATCGATGATGCGCCGTGGCCCGCCTTCCCGCCCGATCTGATGAGCATCGCCCTGGTGGTGGCGACACAGGCAGAGGGTACGGTGATTCTCCACGAAAAGATGTATGAGAGCCGTCTCTATTTTGTAGACCGGCTGATTACGATGGGCGCGCAGGTCATCCTCTGCGATCCGCACCGCGCCGTGGTTGTAGGCCCGCGGCGGCTGGTGGGCCAACCGGTCAGCAGCCCCGATATTCGCGCGGGCATGGCATTGGTCTTGGCGGCGCTGGCTGCCGACGGCGTCACCACCATCGGCAATGTCCAACAGATCGACCGCGGCTACCAGCGTATCGACGAAAAGCTGCGCAACATCGGCGCGCGCATCCAACGCGTCGATTGACCCACTACTCCCTAAACACAATCCTGTGAATACAACCCTCCCGGAGGCTTCCGAGCTTCCGGGAGGGTTTGCGCGAGTGAGTTTCCGCGGCGCACTTTTCCAAATGCTCACAAACTGTATAATATGGATGGTACATGGGTGACCACATTGCGCTCCTTTCGTATTGTTTGAATTGGTTCATGTTTGGAGCATCCCATGAGCATCACACAACTATCAGCGCAAGAGATCGTTCAATACTGTCCTGAGCTGTCGGCGTTGCTGATCGATGCTGTGGAAGGTGGCGCATCGGTCAGCTTTTTGGCTCCGCTGGCGCGCGAGGCAGCGGATGCCTACTGGCATGGCGTCAGTGCGGACGTTGCGAGGGGGACACGCATGGTCTTCATCGCCCGTGTCGATGGTCAGATGGCGGGCTGCGTACACCTGGCAATCGCCACCCAACCCAATGCCAACCACCGCGCCGAAATCCAAAAGCTGCTCGTCCACTCTGCCTATCGTCGTCGCGGGCTGGCAACCAGGCTGATGGCCGCGGCAGAGGAAGCGGCGCAAAAACTAGGCCGTTCGCTCGTCGTGTTGGACACTGAACAAGATAGCCATGCCGAACGGCTCTATGAACGGCTGGGCTATCAGCGCGTGGGGGTCATCCCGGAGTTTGCCCGCAGTAGCACAGGCGCATTGCACGGAACTGTGCTCTTTTATAAGCAACTGGGGATGGGGTGAGTGATAGCAGTGATTACGGCGGGACATTCAGCGTCACCTGCTTGCGTCCGAAACACTGAAACCGTTAAGGACAAATTGCCCCTCGTTGACACCCTCCCCCCTCTCCGCGTATAATCCGCGATACTAAGTACAGTTTCATCCATACCTTGTCGCCGCCTTCACCCACCGGTTGAGGATGCTGGCTTCCCAGTGTTCCTGCCGGTGGTTTTCCATCCTACCGCCGCGGTGTTGCCCAGCTTGATACCAGAACAGGCCACCGCCACCCCACACAAAGGAATTCCTCATGCCGACGCTTGACATGGCTGCGATCCAGCAGCAAGTCACCGAACAGAGCGAGGCGATCATCACCTTTCTGCGTGAATTGGTTGCCATCCCCTCTATGGATTCGATGATCGGGCCGGTGGGTGAGCGCGCCCAGTTCGAGATGCACAAATTGGGTTTTACCGATATTCGCTTTGACAGCATGGGCAACACACTGGGGCGCATCGGTGATGGGCCGCGCATCTTGCTCTATGACAGCCACATCGACACCGTGGGCATTGGCGACCCCAGCGAATGGCAGTGGGACCCCTTCACCGGCAAGACCGAGCATGGGCGTTTTTATGCGCGCGGCGCGTGCGACGAAAAGGGGAGCACGCCGGGGATGATCTATGGCCTTGCCATTGCCCACCGTCTGGGCTTGCTGGAGGGCTTTACCGCCTACTATTTTGGCAACATGGAGGAATGGTGCGACGGCATTGCCTGCCACGCGCTGGTGGAGCATGAAGGGATTCGCCCCGATTTTGTCGTGATCGGCGAGCCAACCAAGATGCAGGTCTACCGGGGGCATAAGGGACGGGTGGAGATGCAGGTGGTTGCCAAAGGGCGCAGCGCCCATGCAGCCTCCAATCACCTGGGCGACAATGCCATCTACAAACTCCTGCCCATTATCGAAGGCATCAGCAAGTTGGAGCCGGAGTTGGGCGATGATCCCTTCCTGGGGCATGGCAAGATCACGGTGACCGATATGAAGATTGAGACGCCGAGCATCAACGCAGTCCCCAATGAGGCGATTGCCTACGTGGATCGCCGCCTGACCTTTGGCGAAAGTGTTGAGAATGCCATTGAGCAGGTGCGCGAGTTGATTCCTGAACAGCACCGCAGCAATGGCGAGATTACGGTGGAGATGCTCAGATATGCCGAGCCCTCCTACACAGGCTTTGTCTTTCCCGTCGACAAGTATTTTCCGGCATGGGCGTTGGAGGCGACGCACCCATTGGTGCAGGCAGGGCTGGAGGCAGCGCAGCGTATCGGCTTGCCCGAACATGAGCCAGGCAAGTGGAATTTCAGCACCAACGGCATCTACTGGGCGGGTAAGGCGGGCATCCCCTCGATTGGCTTTGGCCCCGGCGAGGAGGAGACCGCGCACACGGTCAACGATTCCGTCTTGCTCGACGATGTGGTCAAGGCGACCGAATTTTATGCAATTTTGCCCGCGCTGATCCGCGCGCGGCTGGAGTAGCCAATGAGCACAGGCCCCAGCGCCAAGCGTCCCCTCGCCGTCATTGCCATTGGTGGCAACTCGCTCATCACGAACAGCAAGGAACCGGAGGTCTACCATCAGTGGGATGCTGTACGGGAGACAGCGACCCACATCGCTAATTTGATCGAAAGTGGCTGGGATGCAGTCATCAGCCACGGCAATGGGCCACAGGTCGGCTTTATCCTGCGCCGTAACGAATTGGCGATGCTAGAAGTTCATACCACGCCCATTGACCTCATTGTCGCCGACACACAAGGCGCAATTGGCTATATGCTGCAACAGACGCTAAACAATGAATTCTTCCAGCGCAAGATGCCGCGCCAGTGTGTGACGTTGATCACACAGACGCGCGTGGAGAGCGATGATCCCGCCTTTCTCAAGCCTTCAAAGCCGATTGGCGGTTTCCTGGACGAGGCCACAGCGCGCCGCTTTGAGGCGGAAGGCTGGCAGGTGGTGGAGGATGCGGGGCGCGGCTGGCGGCGGGTGATTGCATCTCCCCAGCCGGTGGAGATTATCGAGGAAGCCGCTATTGCCGAAGCTGTGGCCGCGGGTTGGATTGTGATCGCAATGGGGGGTGGCGGCATCCCGGTCACACGCAACAGCCAGGGGGAGTTGCGCGGCACAGCCGCGGTCGTGGACAAGGACTTGGGCAGCAGCCTGCTCGCCAGCCGCATCCATGCCGATCTCTTTCTAATCAGCACCGGCGTAGAGCAGGTGGCGCTCAACTTCCGCAAGCCCAACCAGCACAACCTGGCGCAGATGACCATCAGCGAGGCACAGCACTATATGGATGAAGGGCACTTTGCGCCCGGCAGCATGAAGCCCAAGATCGAGGCGTGCATCCGCTTTCTAAAGCAGAGCCAGAACCCCGATGCCTATGCGCTAATTACAAATCCAGAAAACTTGGGGCATGCGCTGCATGGAGAGACGGGGACGCGAGTGGTGCGGGGATCATAGCGGCAATCCCCTTGACGCTCATGAGGGTGTGTCTGAAATAAGTGGCTCTAGTTGGGCGAGCAATGCCGGAATATCTTCAGTCGCTGTACGCCAGACCTCATCTTGGTTGACCACATCATACGCGTGAATCAGTTTGTCGCGCATACGGGCCATTGGCGACTACGGGATTTCTGAATGTTGGACGCGAAAAGTATCGGAAATGCGTTTGGTCGCCTCACCAAGCACTAGAAGCTGATGCTGAACCGCTGCTTGGGTCTTAATGTCAGCCAAGAACTCCTCAACTGACATTCCTACAATGAAAAGCTGGATACGACGGCCCGCGCGGACAATGTCAACCAACGTTTCGTTATCTGACCGCATGGTCTATTTCAGGGGCAGAATCTATTTCAGGGGCAAAAAAGATCACCTGAGCGCTGTTCAAAATCTCCGCCCGACGCCGCGAAGGCGCGCCCTGCTCCAGCGCGCGACGGTCAATCAGATCGACCTCGCGCTGGAACAAATCGACCAGTTCTAGTTCCATGCTCATGTGATCAAACAGGCTCCACTTCGCACCTGGAGCAAAGGTGACAAGCAGGTCAATATCACTGTCCGGCCCAAAATCCGGGCGCAATGCCGAGCCAAAAAGGGCCAGTTCTGTAATTTGCCAACGCTGGCAGAACAGGACTAGATCGGCTTTGGAGATTGATCGAAGGGCTGTTGGGTGCGTAAAGGATTTCCTCGCTTTCAAGGCTCCTGTTACCGATTATAGAACATCCTGCCTGATCAAGCCCTCAGAAAAAGCCTTATGCCGCGGCAGTAGCGGTGGTCATTGTGGTTTGGTGGTCGCTGTGGCTCGCCAAATAGTCACTCACCGCGCGCATCGTCGCGGGCGACACCTTCACCTCGCGCGTACGCCGCCGCACATAATCCTTGAGTTGGTCGGCGCGCAACACGGCGACAGAAGGATTCTCCAGCGTGATCTGCATCTCAGGATTGAGGAAAACCGCCACCGGCTCAATCGGGATCGTCTCAGCACTTACCCCATTCGGCAACGGAGCCTGCTCGATCAACGCGCGTAGTTTGCGAATTTGATCTTCCAACTCCAATGCCGGATTGCCGACCCCTTCACGCGCAAAGACGGTGAAAAAGCGTCCCAGATTGAAGGGTTCGCGCCATTTGTCGCCTTGCACCGTCACCTTGCCGCGGTCGCTGCGTACCGCCAGCACCATTACACCGCTTGGCCCCACAAGCACATGATTGGCGGGCAGGCTCCACGCAAAATAGGCATACTTGTCGTCAAAGCCCTTCATGCTGCGCTCAAGCACCTCATCGGGGCGCGCGATGGTCTTGATGCCAGGCCAGCGCCGCCGCGCAAAGCGGTTGATGAAGTAGCTGCCAAAACTGGCAAAGATAAAGCCCAATGGCAGCGCGGCAAAGCTAATCCAGGTCCAATAGGTCTGAAGAAAGCGGACAGGGGCGCTGACTGTGACAGAAGGGTCTTCCGAAGGTGGAAACCAACTGGGCACAAAGCTGGCGAGCAGGCCGATAAACAGAATACCCAGGCCAATCAGACTCAGGCGGCGGCCCAAGCCTTCTTTGCGACGAATCTCAGAAACGTTGCGATAGAGTTTCATAAAAATTTCTCTCAATGAGCTGGGCCAGGTGGCGCAGCCGGAAAAGTGGGTAAATCAACCATTCGTCAGTATACTTCAACAAACCGCACCGTTCATGAGTCGCAACAATTCACCGTTGGCGATACGCTCATTGGAAGCCTTGAATCAGGTAGCCACCGTCGAAAGGGCGCTATCATCGATCTGTCCCATCACAGGGGACGAGGCAGATTTGACAACCTCGCCAATCTTGCCCACCAAATTCTGCTCAATACCTTGTTTGGCAACACGAATGGCGTGACAGATGGCATTGGCGCGACTGCGCCCATGCGCCACAACCACCATACCGTTGAGCCCCAACAGGACAGCACCCCCATATTGGCTGTCATCCATACGCGCACGCACGCGGCGCAGCGCGGCTTGCGCCAAAAACGCGCCCATGCTGCTGATTGGCCCGGCAGTCAATTCCTCGACCATCACCCGCTGCATCAGTTTGGCTGTTGCTTCGGCTGTTTTGATAAAGATATTGCCGGTGAAGCCATCGGTAACAACCACATCGACGCCCCCCTCGACGATCTCTTTGCTTTCCACATTGCCTTTGAAATTAATGCCTGGGGTAGCTGCCAGCACATTATAGGCCCCAATCACCGTTTGGTTGCCCTTTCCTTCTTCTTCGCCATTGCTCAAAATACGCACAGTAGGATTGTTCACTCCCATGACATGCTTGGCATAGATGCTGCCCATGATGGCGAATTGCTGCAAATGCTCGGGGCGCACATCGGCGTTGGCCCCAATATCCAAGATCACACAGAAACCGCGATGGGTTGGGAAGGGCGAAATCAAGGCCGGGCGCAGAATACCGGGAATACGCCCGACCTGGAAGATACCCGCGGCCAGCGCGCCGCCTGTATTGCCCGCGGTGACAAAGGCTTGCGCCTCATGGTTATGCACCATCTTGGAGGCGACGACCATCGAGCTATCCGGCTTGGCGCGCACTGCGTTGGCGGGCTTGTCCTCCATCTCGATCACCTGCGTTGCCGCAACAACCGGCAGTTTCAGCCCCGCGGTGTTATGTTTTAAGAGTTCAGCCTGGATCAGATCAGGCTTACCGACCAGTGAAATGGTGATCTTGTAGGCACGCGCGGCTTCCACGGCTCCAGCGATGATCTCGCCTGGGCCATGATCCCCGCCCATTACATCGAGTGCGATGTTCATAAGGTGCGAATGTTCCTTCTCTAAATACTCATGCCCTACCTTCGAGGCAACGAACCAAGTCCAACTTGCCCCCTACCCCTCCGGCACGAATTTATGCATTTGGAAAAACACTTCCATGCACGAGAAGTTGCGCCCGCTTTGCCAGCGGTGCAGCGATTGTGTAGTATAGCATAGCTGTTTCGATGGGCCTATCATGGCAATTCGTTTCACGAATATGATAAGGAATCTATGGGCTTTCTCCTCATCTGTGCGCTGATCTGGCTGGTCGCTCTGGGCTGGGCCTGGCGGCGTCACACCCATCATGCAAAGGACACCCTCTATCGCGATCTACTCGCAGCGGGAGGGCTGGTGCTGGCGACCCTGGCCTTCTTCTGGCGCGTGGTGAGCGGCGATGTCTACCAACCGGCAGATGGCGGCGATCTGGTCAGCTTTCTCTTTCCCACCTACCACTTTGCCGCAGCCGAACTTGCCCGCGGAACGCTGCCCTTGTGGAACCCCACGCTCTATGGGGGCGCACCCTTTATCAGTGACATCCAAGCGGGCTTTCTCTATCCACCCAACCTCCTGCTTTTTCTGTTGCAGCCGAACTTTGGCTATCCCACCATGCAGTGGCTTGTCCTGGGCCATATTGCCTGGGCCGGGATCGGCATGTATCTGCTCTTACGCACATTGGGCTGGCCCAACACGCCCGTCAGTCGCCCCGCCGCGATCTTTGGCGCGCTGGCCTTCATGTTTTGTGATTCTTTCCTGGTCCATCTGGGCAACCTCAACCTGATCGCGCTTCTCAGTTGGCTGCCCTGGGTGCTGGCGGTCTACAGTCGCGGGCTTGCCAACAGGGATGATAGAGGAGGAATCTGGTTGGCAGTGGCGAGCCTCCTCTTTGCGCTGGCAAATTATGCCGGTCATGCCCAAAGCAGCCTCTACTTGGGGCTGGCGCTGGGCATCTACACGCTTGGCTGGGCGTTCAGCCAATGGCGAGAGGATGGTTGGCGCGGGGTGGGGGCGAGCGCCTTGCGACTGGCAATCGTGGGCATTCTTGCCCTCTTGCTTACTGCCCCGATTCTGCTCCCCGCGATTGAGCTAACCGCCTATACGGAGCGCAGCGGCTTCAATTATCAGGACACAACCGCCTTTTCTTTGGCCCCCACGCAACTGATCGGCGTGC
The DNA here is from genome assembly GCA_020846635.1 of Caldilineaceae bacterium. Classification (GTDB taxonomy): domain Bacteria; phylum Chloroflexota; class Anaerolineae; order Caldilineales; family Caldilineaceae; genus QEUY01. The sequence continues at coordinate 23,330 of JADLDO010000015.1, read as the reverse complement.
TGACCCCTGGCTTTTTTGGCCGCGGCCCCGCGCTGCACTGGAGCTTATGGGATCGCGTTGAGACTCCCTTTGCCGGCGTTGCCACTGCGCTCTTGGCAGTGGGCGCGCTGCTCATGGCCCCCAGCGACCTGCGCCGCCGCCTCTGGCCCTGGATAGGAATCGCCGCGATTGGCTTAGGAACAGCCCTGGGCGTCTATGCCATCCTCCACGGTTGGCTGACGCTGCTGATTCCCCCGCTGGCGCAAATGCGCGCCCCTGCCCGCGCTCTCATCCTCTGGAACCTGGGCATCGCCGTGGTCGCAGCAGTGGGCGTGAATATTCTCTTGCGTACCGGGCAAGACGCGCTGGCAGGCACAGGAGGCATCCACTGGCGCGGCCTGCTTCGCCGTGGCGCACAACTCTGGTTCGCCATCATCCTCCCCCTGGGCTACCTGACTCTCTTTTTGACGCAAGAGAGCGAAACCACATTTCTACGCGCCTCGGTGGCGCTTCTGGCATTGGTTTTCGCCGCGCTCTGGTGGCTGGGAACCTGGGCTGTGGTGGCGGGGTTGCGCGCCGGTTGGTGGTCGAGCATGACCGCAGCCGGCTTGCTGATCGCACTCCTTTTCTTTGACCTGACCTCCGCCGGAGCCTACACCGACGTTAGCCCGCTTGACCCTACGATTGGCTTTGAGCATCCTGCCATTGTCGATTTTCTGCGCGCCGACCCCGACCGTTTCCGCATCGACACCCGCACCGACATCGACAGCCTTTGGCAGCCCGATACCGCCGCGCTCTATGGCCTGGAGGATGTGGGGGGCATTGTCAATCCTTTGGCATTGCAGCAGTGGCAAGCGCAATGGGAAGCCACGGGCGGGCGCGCCACGCGCGCCTATGACATGCTCAACGTTAAATATGTCATCGTGCGCGACGGCACACTCCTCCCCGAAGGCAAATTCGAGTTGGCCTTTGACGCGCCCGGTGATTTAGCCGTCTACAGCAACAGTACGTTTATGCCGCGGGCATGGGTTGTACACGATGCGCGTGTAGCAAGCGATGTCGCCAATGCCTTGAGCCAAATACAAGCGCCGGACTTTGATCCGCTGGCGACTGTCATCCTTCTCGACAACGAGGAACTGGCAGGTTCCACACCCTATGGCCCGCTTACCGGCCCCCTTGATCCCGGCTCCAGCCAAGCGACCCTCAGCGCTGCCACCAGCAGCTCGCTCACCTTTCACGTAAATGCCGCGGCAGCAGGCTTTCTCGTCCTCAGCGAACTCTGGTATCCCGGCTGGCAAGCCACAGTCCACACCACAGTCGAGGGTGATGAGCAGACGATGGAGCAAATGGTAATTCATGCCAATGGCTCGCTGCGCGCCGTTCCAATCCCCGCTGGAGAATCCACGGTCGAACTCCACTTTCGCCCGCTTGGGTGGCGCTGGGGCCAAGTGTTGGCAGGGCTGGGGCTGATGGGTGTTGCTGTATTGGTCTGGAGTGCCCGACGCGTGCGTAACGTGAGTTAAGTCCTAACAACCTGTTAACAATCTAGGTGGGTGAGGTTACTGTATTCGTTAATATAGCTTTGCTATCCTCTGAGCGATGGCTTTTGATGGCAGAGCGGATACCGCTCTGCCTTGCGCTCAACGAGTGCGCCTTTTTCTGCACAGCAGTGTGTTGACGTGCTATCTTGGGTAGGCTATACTTTTTATAGGTGAAATCACCAAACAGACGGCATGCCAATCTATCCAGAATACCTTGCAATCATGTCATCCTGTTCAACCTCTTTGATAATCCCGTCCCCAAGTTTGAGGGTTCTTCGCTGTCGTTACGCGATAGATGGCTACGCGATAGATTGCCATACAACGTATGGCTCTGCGACGTGTGACGATGCGAGAGAGGTAGATGGCAGCGCTGTTAGTTCCAGCCGGTTATTCTGTCAATAGAGGATGGAAAAATCCGTGGACAGCACCTTGTTGACTCGCAAAACAGAGCCCACTTCCACCGTCTCGGCGCGTACCCGTTGGATGGCGGGGCATCAAGGGCGGCGCATCCGTGAAGCGATTCTTGCCTATGCATTCCTCCTTCCTTCCTTCCTCATTGTAGGTCTTTTTGGCCTCTTTCCACTTCTCTTTGCCGGCTTCGAGAGCACACGGCGCGGTCTCAACAACATCATTGGCCCCTATAACGGTCTGGGCAACTATGTCCAGGCGATTGGCGACCTCGCCTATGTCCTTTTCTTCTGGATCGCGGCGCTGCTGATTTTTCTTGCCTTTCGTGGCATCGTCGAGGCAGTGACGTTGGCCCGCGAGCGCAACGAAAACGTGTGGCGCTGGGCAACATCAGGAATTATTACCGGTGCGGGGTTGTTGGGGCTTGTCTACTTTATCTTCCACACGCTGCCGCTGCTGCTCGAAGTCCCAGGGCAGTTACGTGGACGCAATAACACACCCGAAAACTTCCGCAGGCTCATCGGCGAAGCCTTTATGACTCCGTCGGTTCAGCTTGCGCTGTGGGGTTCTTTGTTGGTGCTAGCCATTGGGGTGGGTCTGCTCTATTGGATTGGTCGCCAGCGCAGCGGCACACGACCTGCCAACAACTATGCCGGGCCATTTATCAACGCCACGGTGATGTTGGGGTTGGCGGCTCTCCTGGCTTGGCTCACCTGGACAGAGATCAGCAATGCCTATGCCGAAGCGATTGCAGACGGCACGCCATTGGATTTGTGGGCCAACATCCTGACCATGAGCGCAGGCTTTTTGCTTTTGGGCATCGCCTGGTGGCTGTGGGAGAGCGCAAGCAGGCGCGCGAGCAATCTGGGGTTTGTTTGGCGCTTGGGCGCGGCGGCGATGCTGCTGGTGGGAGCCTGGTTCTTGATTGGCGAACTGCCGGTTGTACTGGCCGCGGGGGATCGTCGCTGGTGGCTTGGTGTCATCAACACCTTCTGGTACTCATTAGGCACAATTCCCGCACAGCTTGCCATTGCCCTTCTGTTGGCAGTGCTGCTCTTCCAGGACATTAAGGGGAAGTCGGTCTTTCGCATGATCTACTTTATCCCCTACATTGCGCCCTTTGTCGGTACGGCTGCCGTCTTTCGCATCCTCTTCTCCAGCCGTCCAAGCACACCCCTCAACAGCCTCATCAGCTTCTTCGGGGGCGACCCCATGAGATGGTTAAGCGAGCCAACGGGGGTCTTTCAACTGCTGCTGGGGAACAGCGTCACACTGCCCGAATGGATCGCCGGGCCGAGTCTGTCGCTGATCGTCATCATGGTCTATGGGGTCTGGACCTTTGTCGGCTTTAACACAGTCATCTTCATGGCCGGATTGGGCAGCATCCCGCGTGATGTCTATGAGGCGGGAGCGATGGATGGCGCAGGACGCTGGGCGATTTTCCGCTATATCACCATGCCCTTGCTTTCGCCAACCATCTATTTCTTAACCCTCTATTCGGTGATTGGCACTTTCAAAGCCTTTAACCATATTTATGTGCTACGCACACCCGCCGCCCTGGGCACAACCGACACCGCCAGTGTCGTTATTTTTGCGCTCTTTCGGGAGACGACACGCTACGGGTATGCGTCGGCATTGGCGATTTTGCTCTTAGTCATCATTCTTGCCCTGACCGCGATCAACAACCGTATTGCCAGCGAGCGAGTTTTCTATGGCTAGCCAGCTTTCTGCTTCGTCCAACTCAGTCACTCAAGCGCAGAGCGTCACGGCGCGCAAAGAAAATAACCCTGGCATTGCCATTGGAAACGCCCTGATCTATATTGTGCTGGTCTTTGGGGCAATCCTTGCGCTGATCCCCTTTGTCTATACCGTCAGCGTCTCGCTCATGAATCTCACCGAGGCCACAGGAGGACGCTTGCTGCCCTCCACGCCACAATGGGGAAATTATCTCGACGCTTGGCAAGATGCAAACTTTGCCCTCTATATCGGCAACAGCATCAAGATCACACTGATTACGCTTGTCGGGGAGATGATCTTTTGTACGCTGGCAGCGTATGCCTTTGCGCGCATGGAGTTTCCCGGCAAGACCTTTCTGTTCAACCTTTTGTTGGCGACGCTCATGCTGCCCGAAGCCGTTGTCTGGATTCCCAACTACATCACCGTTTCATGGTTGGGTCGCATAGGGCCGCTTCCCTGGCTTAACAACTGGCCTGCGCTCACCATCCCCTTTATGGCGGGGGCTTTTGCCATCTTTCTGCTGCGCCAGTTCTTCCAACAAATTCCCAAAGAGCTGTGGGATTCGGCGCAAATCGACGGTGCGGGCCATCTGCGCTATCTGATCCGCATCATGGTTCCGCTTTCCAAAGCGCCGATCATGACCGTGGTCTTGTTCAGTTTCATCGGCTCCTGGAACTCTCTGGCGTGGCCGATTTTGGTGACGACCACGCCCGACTGGCGGCCTGTATCCTATGGGCTTTTGAGCTTCTTGGATGAGGCAGGGGCGCTTTTCCATCTGCAAATGGCCGGTGCGGTCATCACAATGGCCCCGGTCCTGCTGCTCTACTTCTTTACCCAGCGCACCTTCATCGAAGGGATCGCCACTTCAGGTTTGAAGGGATAACAACATCGCACCCACGGCAACCCTCTCGGAAGCTTCTGAGCTTCCGGGAGGGTTAAAGCAAGGCAATACACAGGTACACGGCAAAACCAGGACGCTCAATTGTCCTGTTTGCACTCTATAGCAGCACCCAACAAATACTGTACCGTTCAACTAGTCAAAGAAGGAGAACTATTCATATGCTACGCAAGCAGATTTGGCTGCTGGCTATGCTATTGACCGCAGCCCTGATGTTGGCAGCGTGTCCAGCAGCCGCCCCTGCCCCTGGAGCCCCTGCGGAAGCACCTACCGCTGAAGCACCTGCCGCCGAAGCTACCGAGGCTCCAGCCGAGGAAGCAGCAGTGACCGAAGGCGCTTGTACACCCGCCACGGATGGCGAATTGGCTGGGGTCGATCCAAGCGGGCAGACCGTTGTGTGGTGGCACAACCACTCCGGCTCGCGCGCAGAACGGCTGGGGGCGATCATTGATCAATTCAACAGTGACAACGAGTGTGGCATCACCGTTGACGCACAAAATCAGGGTGGCTACGGCGACATCCGTGACAAGGTCAATGCGGGTATTGCTGCCGGTGAAGTTCCTGCCGCTTTGATTGTGGGCTATCAGAATGACCAGGCCTTCTACCAACTCAATGGCGCATTGGTCGACTTCAATATCTTCGTCAACGACCCAACCTGGGGGCTGACCGAAGAAGAGATTGCCGACTTCTATCCGGTCTTCTGGGAGCAGGGTCTCCATCCTGCCTTCAACAACGAGCGCCTGGGCTTCCCCCCCAACCGCTCGGAAGAAATGCTCTACTACAACCAGACATTGCTGGAAGAGCTTGGCTATGATGCCCCGCCCACCACACCCGAAGAATTACGCGAAATGGCCTGTGCAGCCGCGGAAGCGAAGGGTGACGGAACCGGCGGCTATATCCTGCGCGCCGATGCCTCGGCAACGGCTGCATGGACCTATGCATTTGGGGGCGACATCCTCAACGAGGAAGGCACCGGCTATGTTTTGAACGGCCCTGCCACGGTTGAGGCACTGACCTTCTTGCAGGAATTGTACAACGATGGGTGCGCCTACTTCTTCACCGAAGGCTATCCTGAGACTGAACTTGCCGCGCGCAACGCTGTCTTTACACAGGGTTCCAGCTCTGGCATTCCCTTCTATCAAGAGGCCATTGACACCGTCGCCAAAGAGGCCGGTCGTGACGCAGACGTTTGGGGTGTCACCGCGATCCCGCATACCACACCCGATCCTGTGCAAAACATCTACGGTGGTGATGTGATGATTCCTGTCACCACGCCGGAACAAGAGTTGGCCGCTTGGATCTTCGTCAAGTGGTTCACCTCCCCAGACATCCAAGCACAGTGGGTCGCAGCCAGTGGCTACTTCCCAACCCGCGCCAGCACCCCTGTAGACGACTATGTCGCCACCGCCGTAGGTGGTACACAGTGGGCCCAGGCGCTAGAACTCCTGCCCTATGGGACCTATGAGCCACAGTTGATCTCCTACGAGCAAGTACGCGATCGCCTGGAGCAGGACTTCAATGCCATCATCCAGGGTGGTGACATCCAAGCCACTTTGGACGCCGCCAATGAATTTGGCAACCAGGTACAAGAAGAATTGATGGCAGAGGTCCAATAGATCCCCTTCTATTCAATCGCTAACGTATAAAAAAAACGGCCCGGAGTGAGTTTGCTCCGGGCCGTTTTTTTGTTTCAGGTGGCAGTCACCCTATCACATCCTTATGTAAATTTCAGCACACGATAGCGTTCAAAAAAGCGCAGGCTGCCATCCTCCTGCTTCTCGCCCCAGCGTTCTTTCCATTTCTCCAACGCTTCGTCGGGCATGGAAATCTGCGACTTGTGGCAGAGGATCGATTGGATCTTCAGGTCAATCTCATTGCTGATGTCGATATGAATACTCGGTTCGGGATCACCCGTGACATAGAGTTGGCTGATCTTGTGGGGCAAATAGCCCTCGTCCGCCATGTCGGGATAGAACATGGGGTTATCGGCGGCAGGGAAAATTGAATCCAGCGCCACCAAACCTGCATTGCGGTGGTCAGGATGGTTGATATAGCTGTTACCCACCAGATAGCGATCCGGGTGGGGACAGATGATGATCTCCGGGCGGATGCGCCGGATCTCACGCGTCACCCGCTTGCGGATCGCACGCGTGGAACGCAGGAAGCCATCTTCCACGCCCATAAACAATACATCCTTCACGCCGGACATTTCGGCAGCGGCGCGCTGTTCGATCTTACGCATGGCAATCAACTGGTTGCGCGTGATCTCTGGGTTATGGTTGCCCTTGTCGCCGTTGGTCAAAATCATATAGGTCACTTCGATGCCCTGGCGTGCCATCTGGATCACAGTGCCGGCACAGGTGAAATCCGGATCATCTGGATGGGCCATAATCACCAAAACCCGTTTGACATTTTCCCAATCGGGTCCTGGCAATGGAGTCTCTTCTGCCATAAATCCTCCTCTACCGCATCGGGCAAAGCGCCATGCGGCAATCAAATAAGCGGTGATGAATAGGTTCTAGTAAGATAGTAGCAGAGAGAGCGCCACAACAAAAAAACCCCTGCCGCAGCAGAGGTTTTCTTTATACAACAAAGCGCTGGATTAAATCTGTTCGAGCGCCGAGTAGCCAGGGCCTTCCGTAAAGAATAGAGCGTTCAACTCTGTAGTATACGCTTGCTCTTCCGGCAAGTCCTCTTCCGGCAAAATTGCCTCAACTGGACATTCGGGCACACATGCGCCACAGTCGATGCAGGTATCGGGATCGATATAGTACCACGGCCATTCGTCCTCTGGCATACCTGGAATAATACACTCGACGGGACAGACCTCTACGCATGCGCCATCACGAATGCACAGATCGAAAATAACATGCGTCATTGAAGGGACCTCCTCTTGCAGATGGTTGCCAAACCACGATGATTAGTTACAAATCATGAACTCTCTGGTATTGACAGATCAAGAGAGCCACGTTCGATTTAGATGCGTGCCTTTGCGTTGACTACGGTCGGTTGAGAGCCTGGTCTAGACTCCACTCTAGACTCAACGCGACGCAGCGTTGGTCTGTTCAAGTTTGCACAAAGTCACATCTGCTCGATTGTAACCACCATTTTGACAATTGTCAACTGCCCGGACGAAAAAGGATAGCTCTTCAACACGCTTAACTTTCGGCAATCTCTGCCAGCCTTGCCGGGTCTAATATCTTAATGCGCTTACGCCCGATCTCAATCAGTCCTTGAGACTTCAGATCATTGAGCACTTGGGTCGCTGTCTCGCGATAAGTGCCCACGCTCTCTGCCAGGTCTTGATGCGTTAGGCCGGAAATCTCGTCATTGCCCTGTTCTTCCTCTAAGCGCAATAAGAGGCTTGCCAAGCGCGCCGGGATGCCCTTAAAGGCCATGTTCTCCAGCCGCTCCTCAGCCTCGCGCAGCCGCTTGCCCGTGACCTCCAAAATACGCAGCGCCACCTGCGGTTTATTGAGAATCAACCGTTCCAAATCAGCTCGGCTCATAATACAGATCAAACAATCTTCAATGGCCTCGGCGAAAGTATTGTGCATTTTTGTCCCCAAGAGAGCCATCTCACCAAAAAGTGTATGGGGTCCCAGGGTGGTAATTACTAATTTTTTACCTTCGGGGCTAATACGATACAACTGCACCCGGCCCTCTTTCAGAATAAAAAGAACCTCACCCGGTTCTTCAGGCCGGTAGAAAACTCGTCCCTTAGGGACGTGACTCATGGTGATGATGCGGTTGAGTTCTTGCATCTCGCGCGGCGAGAGGTCTTGAAAGACGGTCAGCTCAGATAAATAACGTAATTTTTCGGCAGGCTGTGCCACTGATAGGCGATCATCACTCTTTGTGTTCAAGATTTGCTCCTAGACCAATATGGCCCATTGCTAGCCCAACAAACTATAGCAATCAAATTTAACAGGCGAACCAAATGTATAGCAATAGGTAATGATACAGATGGGGTGCTTACCTTGTGATACGTGGTGATACGTGGTGATACGTGGTGATACGTGGATGGTAGAGTACGAGAACATTCATTCGTGGCTAGTTTTGAAGCGCAGCAGGAACGCTGTGCAGTTGCCGTCATTATAAGCCCCACCTGCCAAAATGCAAGCGTTTCTTACCCTGCTCTGTCCCTTGATTGCTCGATGGGCAAGTCGAGAACAGTTCGATGCAGTGGGCTTATGCTACAATGCTCCTATGACGAAGCGCGTAGGGCGTCGTTCGCCATCACCAACGCTCAAACCGCAGGGCAGCCGTTCGCCCTATTCTCACCCATCCGATCCCTACCCCTATCCACCGCGTGACCGCAGCGCCGAGATCATCACCATCAGCCTCTTGGTCGCGGCCTTTATGCTGTTGGGACTGGGGGGAATGTTATGGGTTGTACAGGCGCGCCTGGCGTTCGGCCCAACGCCGACCCCAACGCCGACGCGTGGGGCAGCGCGCACCGCGACGCCCGATTATCTGGCGACGCGCGTTGCGGAGGACTTTCTGACGCAGCAGGCCTATCAAATGGCGCTGCTCGGCACAATCACGCCTACGCCCCTGGATACGGAGCCACCTCCACCATCTCTGCCCGACAGCACACCCGACGCAACCGCCACACCTGTTACCGTACGGCTTCCCGGCGTCAATTCACCCTTCACGCCGACCCCTTCAGCAGAGGAAGCAACCGCGGAGGCCGCGGCCACAGCTTTTGCGCTCGGGGAACTTTCCCCACCGGAGACGCCCACGCCCAACGTGGTTGTGCTGCCGATGGTGGGTGACAACTCCCCTGTGAGTACGCCAACGTCCGCCCAGGTTGCCGAACAACCACCTCTGGCGACAGAACCGGCCCCAACTGAGACGCCGACCGAGATACCCACAGAAATACCGACGGAAACGCCGACCCTGACCGTGGAACCGGCAAGCCCAACCCCCACCGAGACCATCGTACCGCCATCGCCTACCCCGACCACACCCAGCCAGCCCTTTGTGGTCGAGCGGCTGCAAGGCTACATTCGCGACGATGGCACATCGCTTCGACTGGGGCCTAGCAACGTCTACACTGCCACCACAGAGCAGTTGGGGCAAAACGCCCCCGTCACCATCATTGGCCGTAATCCCAGCGGTGAATGGATTTATGTCTGCTGCCTGGCTAACCAAACGCCCTATTGGGTACGCCAAGCCTATGCGCGCCCTAATGGCAACCCCACGCCGACCGGCGCGCCCGAAGGCACAAATCCTAATGATGTGCGCTGGCTGCCCATCCAGCCGCCACCTGCCTACTTGCCTGCTTTGCCGCCACCTGTCCCCCCTGGGCCCGACGATTACCCGCTCTATCGCTATAACCGGCAGGGTCAGGGGCGCGTGGATCAACTGCCTGCTCCCAATCTCAACATCAAGTGGCGTGCCGAAGCAGGGCAAAGCCTGCGCTCGCCCGTAGCGGTCATGGGGGCGAGCGTGCTGGTCGCCAGCGCCGACAACGAACTTTACAGCTTCCACCGGGATGACGGACATCAACTTTGGCGCTTTCACCTCGGCCAAATTGTCAGCCTCGCGCCCATGACCTATCAAGGCGAAATCTTTGTGGTCGACCAAAATCGTACAGTCTCGGCCCTTGAGGATCATGGTAATGGCGCGACCAGAAGTTGGAGTATTACCCTGGAGCAGCCCCCACTTACCAGCTTCAATATCTTTAGTGACACCCTTTTTATTGCAGCGGGCGAGGACGCAGACCATATCCTGCTGGCCCTGCATCGCGACAACGGGGCCGTACGCTGGCGTTTCGCAACCAACGGCCCAGGGTTGCGCTATCCGGTTATTGGCGATCAACTGGTCTATGCCGCCGATCGGCATGTCACCGCATTGGATGTGATCAATGGCGAAGAGGTATGGGAGCAGACGAACTTTGAAGACGTGATTGCCGGCCCCGTCTATGCCTCACCAGGGCCAAGCAGTTTGGCCGAATTGTATGTCGTCGCCGGCAACAACCGCCTCTATGCGCTGGATGCCAACACAGGCATAGAACTCTGGAACCGAGACATCAACGAATCGGAACGGGCGACGAGCCTAGCCCTCAATGAGAGTATCCTGTTGGTGGCGGGCAATGGTTATGTCAAAGCGATCTCGCGTCAAAATCGAGGCGACCTGTGGCGCGCGGCGGTGAATGGGATAGTGCTGGGCGGGCCACTTATCGACGCCAGCCGCATCCTGGTCGTCACCGAGTCGGGTCGTGTTGAGATGCTCGATGCCCAAAGCGGTTCAACGCTCTCCGGCCAAAATATCCCCGCACAGGCGGGCGGCTCTGCGGCAGTTTCCGGCCCCAATATCTTTGTGCCCGGTGTAGATGGCCGCCTCTACGCAATCGCAAGCGAATAGCCAACGCAAAGAAAAGCTATCTATGCCCGACCTGTCCACTCCCCCCACACCACGCCCTAGCACACCAGCCAACAGCCCAGCGCGCCCAGGCTGGGATGCGCTGTTGGTGGCGCTGCTCACCGTGGCAGCACTCCAGATCAGCGGCTTTGCACAAAGCGCGGCGCTGCCCACGCGCGTGGCAGACGTAATACGCCACCCCTGGTTGGGCGGGCTGCTCTCTCCGGCGGGCCTTGCAGCAATGGGCGAAATTGGCCCCAACCCTGGCGATCCCATCGGCCTGCTTCTCAATGCATTGGCCTTGTTAGGTCTGCTCGGCTACCTTGTCGCCGACCTGCTGCCGTGGCCGCGTGCGAGTTACCGGCTGAAGTGGGCGGCACTGCTCTTTATTTTGCTCACGGCGCTCTTTCTGCCCACAGCCAAGCTCATCCTGCTCCGCGCCCAAAGCGGCCCCGCCTCCTACACCCACGATGGCGGCGTCATCCAGACCGAAGCGACCATTGAATTTCTGCTGGCGGGCAAGAACCCCTATGTGGAAGATTATCTGGAAACGCCTATGGCAGAATGGGGCTTTAGTGAATTTCGCACTGCGCTCTATCACTACCCGTATCTCCCCTGGACCTTTCTCTTTAGCGCGCCCTTTTACCTAATAGGCCAAGCGCTGGGCCATTATGATCAGCGATGGCTCTACCTGGCGCTGATGGCGTTGGCACTGGCGCTTGCACCCCGTCTCGCCGCCACGCCGCGCGCCAAGCTGGCGCTGGTGGCGCTGCTCGCGCTCAACCCCGTCATGAACCTAGACATCATCTTTGGGCAAAATGATGCGTTTGTCTTCTGCTGGCTACTTTTCAGCCTGGTCGGCTGGACGATCTGGCGACAACGACAAATCAAACAGGGTGACAGGTGGCTTTTGCTTTCCACAATCTGCTATGGGCTTGCTTGTGCCAGCAAACCGACCGCCTGGTTCTTTGCCCCCTTCTATGCACTGCTGCTCGTTGCCGACCAGACAGGCGGCCCGCTTTCCTGGGCAGCACTACAACGGGCCAGCCGCACCCTCTGGGTGCGCGGCTGGCCCGCGTTGGTTACTTTTCTGCTGGTCGTAGGTCCCTATATCGTCTGGGACCCCGCCGCCTTTTATGACGACGTCTGGCGCTGGAGCAACGGTCAGGGCGAAACCGGCTATCAGATTTGGGGCTGGGGGGCCAGCAACTTTGTGCTGGCGCTGGGATGGGTGCAGGACCGCTTCGACCAGTGGCCTTTCCTCATCCTCGAAGCCCTCTTGGCGCTCCCCCTATTGATCTGGTTTCTTTGGCGACAGTGGCAGAGCAACGATCTGTCGCTGGCCTGTTGGCACTATGGCCTCTTTCTCCTAGCCTTCTTCTATGGCAGCCGCTTCCTCAACGAGAACTATCTCGGCTATATCCTTGCCTTCCTGGCGCTGGGCGTCTTGAGCAGTCTCGATCAGCCGCCCAGGGCTAAAGCCGCAGGGCAACAGAGCGACATGAAAAACTAAGCCTCGTCTTCAGGCGGATCCGAAACATCCGAAGTCGTTAAGAAGGTAAAGGCGCGCTGGAATTCTTCCTGGTGCTTCTCCACCGAGGCGCTGCTTTCTTTGGCAGCAATCTGCACCAGCGCCGACAGCCCCGCGGTCAACCCCACAATCGAGGGCAGAGGCCCCGCCACATCCGTAGGCGCAAACATCACCTCATCCGACATCCGGTTGACCGGGCTGGCAAGCGACCCGACCACGCCCAGCGTGGCACATCCCTTGCTGCGCGCAAAGGCCAATGCCTTCGCCACATTATCCCCATATTCGGTAGCGCTGATGCCAACCACCAACGTACCGTCGACAAGGCTAATCAGCGTCCCCGCCATCAAAACCGGGTCATTCGATGTGGCCTCCGCCGAAATGCCCCGGTGGCGCAGTTGCTCGGCAATCATCGCCGCCACAACCCCGGCATAGCCCTCTGCCACCAAGACCACATGCTTGGCCTCCGCAAACATCTCCGCCACCCGCCGGATATGGTCGGGCGGATTGTGGATCAACATTTGCTTGAGATTGTGCTGTTCCTGCTCGGCCCGATCCTTGAAAGCACCCGCCGGATCTTCAGCCAACAGTTCCTTAGGCTCATACGCAGCGTAGATCTCCGATTTTACTTGCTCACGAATATCGTTGAGCAGTTCAGGATAGCCGTTATAGCCCAAACGCTGTGAAAAGCGCACCACGGTGGTCGTATCCACCCCTACTGCGTAAGCCAACTGTGCCGCGGTCATGAAGGATACTTCGTAATAATTGCTCATGATGTAGTCGGCAACCTTGCGGTAACTTCGACTCAGATGATCGTAGTATTCGCGGATTTTTTCCCTGTACATTGCTCCTCGAATCCGGTTAAGGTGTCAGTTCATGGACGCGCGTAGGTCATGGAAAAATCAGACGGGCAAATCATAAGGTCAACCTATAGGGTCAAGCCATCAGTCTAGCCAATGAGACGAAGCAACAAACCAGCACTCATATGACCTATAGCCTGGGATTATGCTACAATCTATACGATGAGCGGCACATGAAGATGCCCTATGATTTACACGGAGACAGGGAACCACTTCAGACAAGATTTCGTCACAAATGCAGCGTTAGTATAGGGGAGACACCCTGGTTTGTCAACCTGCTCAGATAATAACCACGGCGTTTGTACAATTTCGTGACACGTCATGTTTCTGCATGGGCGCAAGAAGTACGATACAGTTGCAAATCTGTATCTTTCTGTATCGCTGATTGCTCTACACATTCACCATTCATTGCATATCACACTGCACAAAGTCTTGCACAGGTGTTTTCCACATGGTAGAATCGGCCCCCTATGTCTTGGCGCGCTGACCTTCGGCAACAACTTTCGCACCTCTCCGAGCGCATCACCCACCACACGCGCGCCATCTTGGGCACCTGGCCTGGGCTGATCACGCTTGCCTTGCTGCTGCTGGCATTGGTCACCGGCTCTGCTTTCTTAGCACGCGCCAGCAGAGAGGCGGCAGCGCAAGCGCCCTCCCCATCTGAACTGGCCCAACTTTCCACGCGCATCCCGACCCGCGCCGCGATCGCTTCTGCCACAGCCACCAAGAGAGCGACAAGCACGCCGACCTCTACCCGTCGCCCAACGCCCACCTGGACACCCTTTCCAACTGCAACGCAGGTTGTGGCGTCACCGCTGCTCACGCCGACCGTTGCACTCACGCACACAACCGCAGCGACACACGTCGTACCACTCCCAACGGAACAGGTAGGGCCGCATCTTGCTCCGGCAGCGACCCTTACCGGCACGCTCACCACAACGCAAACGGCAGAGTCAGAAGCGACAGCCACGGTGGAGCCCAGTGCAACACCCGAAGCGCCGTTCCTGCTCATTCCCACGCCCACGCCGACCCGCTCGATCACCGAAGCGTTGGATCAACCCGTTGCGCCCAGCGGCTTGGCAGGCATTGTGGCAACGGCAACCGCGGCCAACTCACCCGATGAGCAAATGACGGCAGAAACGCCCGCAGAAGGGGTGATTGCGGCTGAAGCGCAATCGCTTCCAGCCCCCGCGCTGGCTGCCACCCCTGCCATCAATCCAACCCCGGATGGCACAGTACGGACTGCGCTTGTGCCTGTCGTTATGTACCACTATCTGAGCATCCCCCCTGCCGACGCCGATATCTATCGCAAAGATCTCTCGGTGTCGCCCGATCTGTTTGCCGCGCATTTAGATGCCATCCAACAGGCAGGCTATACCACCATCAGCCTCTATACCCTGCTCGACCATCTCACCCACGGTACTCCCCTGCCCGAAAAGCCTGTGGTGTTGACCTTTGACGATGGCTATCGCGACAACTACACCAATGCCTTTCCGATGCTGCGTGACCGCGGCCTAACGGCGACCTTCTTCATCGTCACCGACTTTATCCATGACCAGCGTCCCGAATATCTCACATGGGACATGGTGCGCGAGATGTACGCAGGTGGCATGTCCATCGAAGCCCACGGACGCAACCATGTCTCGCTCGCCAACAAAGATCAGGATTATCTTATCTGGCAGGCGTTGGGGAGCTATGAGGCCATTGAGGTAGAAATCGGGGTGCGCCCGCGCTTCATCTCCTATCCCGCGGGCGAATATGACCAAAACACCATTGACATCTTCCGCAGCGCCAACTATTGGGCGGGCTTTACCACCCAACAAGGCGCAACCCACCACAGCGACGACCTTTTCCAAATGCGGCGCATCCGCATACGCGGCACCACCACCCCCGAAGAACTGCTGCGCCTGCTGGCGCTGGACTGGTAATTGACATTAACGTATGGACACAATGGATTGTGTCCATACGTTAATAGGCCGACCCCTCTACCATCCGAATCTTTGGAAACTTGCTCTGGTCGAACTCAGCTAGCCTTGCCGGGCCAAGCGCCGTCACTTCCAGATGGATGGCTTCTGCCGCCTCGCGCAGCGCCGCCAGGTCAATTCCCTGGCAGACCGGCGGCAGATCACGCAGGCGCGGCAATCCCCGCCGGAAAAGTTTCAACGCACCCACCCAATTCTGCTGCTCGATGTGAAAAAAAGCCACCCCCACCTGCAAGACCCCTTGATAGAACTCACGAATGGGCCGCGACTCGGCCATCCATGCCGTCTCGAAATGTTCGTGCTGCTCAAAATAATGGCCCGCGTTAAACTCCTGCACACCCAAGACGGCTTCGGGGGGCAAAGGCTCATCCCACCCCTGCGGGTAGCGCACCGGCGGGTGAAGATGGCGATCCACCACCGCGGCCAGTTCCGCCATCATCTTACTGCGCGCCCAGGCGTGGTCTGCGCCAGCCTTGCGCGCTGCCGCCAGCGCGGCAGTCTCCACATGGCTGCCATAGGCAAAGATGGGGATCTGGCGCGTATGAGGTCGCAGTTTGCAGAGCCGGATCGCACCGGCCCAATCACCGGGCAGATTGAGGTCAACCAGCACCAACACCGGGAAGTGGTAATCAACCGCGACCACCAGCGCGTCGGGCGTCTCCACCAAAACCGGACGCCCTCCTTGACGCAGAATCAGATCTTCCAAGCGTGTCGTGGACAAAAGGTCGTCCCCATTCGCCACAATGGGTTGGAGACTGTTTGTCGTCGTGATGGGCAATGGATCGGGTGTTTGCATAGACCTATCCTATCGCACAATGCCTTGCGATACTGTAAACTCGCCCCACTAGGAAATGCTTTGCCTCTATCTTTTTCTACCCTCTGTTCTCCGCTTTTGCGCGTCTCTGGTATACTAGGACAGTCCTGGCCTGCTGCGCCAGGGCAACAACGCAGGACAATCCGCGTGCCGACTGCCTCACATAGAGAGCAAACCAACGGGCCAAAAGGGTAATTCGATGAGCCAAGTACCGCAGGGCAACCCCAGCTATGAAGAAGCCTATCAACAACTCGAACAAATTCTCCAGGCTTTAGAAAACGGCGACTTGCCCCTGGAAGAATCGCTCAAGCTCTATGAGTTGGGAGCAGCGCTGGCAGCCTATTGCGCGCAAAAGCTAGATGAAGCCGAACTGCGTGTGCGCCAATGGCAGCCGGACGACCAGATCAGCAGCCTCGATGATTGGCAGGAAGCCTAACTTCGGCAGAATTACCCACGCACCTCGTTTGGGCAAACCGCAATCAGGGTCAACCGCACCAGGGCAAATCGAAACTGGCTATGGATTTCTTTGCAAACATCTCAAACAATCTAACCCTGCTTGTGCCACTCTCCGCAATGGTCGGGGTGCAGATTTTCAAATTTGCCCGCGAATGGCTTCGTACGGGAGATCTGAGCCTCCACGTGCTCTTTAGCACAGGCGGAATGCCCAGCAGCCACTCTGCCCTCGTGACCAGCCTCGCCACTGCCACAGGACTTCAATTTGGCTTCGGCAGTGCCTTTTTTTCCATCTCCTGCGTATTAGCCTTGATTGTTATGTATGACGCGCGCGGCGTGCGCCAGGAGAGCGGCCAACATGCGCGCATCCTCAACCAGATCGTGCGCGAACTCTTTAGCGGGCATACCATCAGCGAACGCGAGTTGAAAGAGTTGCTGGGCCACACCACCATCGAAGTCTTTGTCGGCGCGCTGGTGGGCATCGTCTATACGCTGCTCGTGATGTAGCGAATATGATATGAATATGATATAGCGAATATAGAGAGAATAATTTTTCTAGTTTATTTTAGAGTAATTTGCCCTTCACTTTTCCGTGTGGTATGCTCCACTCTATTATCTACGTACTGATTCGACCACGGAGGAATTATGCGACGTGTAGTCTTAATCCGTCCTCGTCGTGATGGGCGGATTCTTGGCAAGGCACCGGGGTCACCTTACACCCTAATGCGGCTTGCTTCGCTTGTGCCTGAAGAGATTCCCGTTGAAATCTGGGATGAAAATCTATATGACCTGCCCCTAGAGACGATGCGCGAAGGCGACCTGATCGGCATTACTTCCATGACCACGGACATTGAACGTGCCGAGGTCATTGCGCGCCGCGCCATGAAACAAGGGGCCGGTGTCGTGCTGGGCGGCGTGCATGCAACCCTGCTGCCCGAACATGCCCAGACCTTTGCCCATAGCATCTTTATCGGCGAAGGGTACTTCACCTGGCAACAACTGATCCAGGACTTCGCCGCCGAGGGCATCCAGGGCATGAAGCCCATCTATCGCGATGAGGAATGGGCGGATCTCCACGGCATCGCCACGATCTCGGATCGTGTGATCAAGATGATGGACGAGCACAAGAACTACTGGTCGCCCTATCTGGAAATCACGCGCGGCTGCCCGCGTAACTGCTCCTTCTGCACAGCCATCCGTGTCAGTGGGCGACGTATGCGCTTCCGTCCCATTGATGAAGTCATCGATGAGATTAAACGCCGTGGCATCAGACGCTTCTTCTTGACCGACGACAACTTTGGCATCAACTTCTCGATTGACCCCGACTATTGCGCCAATCTCTTTGATGCGCTTGCCAAGCTCGACCTTGACGGCTGGACATGCCAATCGGAAATGAGCATTGCCAAGTTCCCTGAATTGCTGGAAATGAGCAAAGCCGCCCATTTAGACAAGCATTTCGTTGGCTTTGAAAGCGTCAATCCCCACAACCGCAGCGAACTAGGCGGCAAGTCCAAAGGGGTAGCGCAGACCGCGGGTGAAGCCATCCGCGCTATCCGCTCCACCGGCGTGGGCGTGGTCGGTCTCTTTGTCATGGGCTTTGACGAGGATACCCCTGAGACATTCCAGGCCATGTGGGACTTCATCCGCACCAGCGAGTTAGACAGCGTCAGCACGACCATGTTGACCCCCTTCCCCGGCACGCCCTTCCGCGAAGAGTTGATCCGCGAGAATCGCCTGCTCGACATGCCCTGGAGTACCTACGACACCGCGCATGTGACCTTCCAGCCCAAGAATTTCACCGTAGATGAATTGCGCTCGGCCTATGACTGGCTCTGCCGCAAGACCTACAGCCCCAGCCAAATTGTACGGCGCGGCATGCGCTCGCTCTGGCGTTATCCACTGAGCCAAGCCAGCAAAAAGGCGTTCGGCAGCTTCAGCACCGACTACGGCTACCGCCGTACCTACGCCTTCCGCAACGTCTAGCCCTACACGCTTCCTGGAAGCCTACACTCCGTTATGGGAGCTTCCGGGAAGATTTTTTAAGAGAAGTAAGGCCCCAGGGAGAATCTCCCTGGGGCCTTACTTCTTATCTATACCCTCCTCAGCCGCAACTCAGGCACAATCAAGCTAAACCGGCGCGCGCATCCTGTCATCCAAGACCAGCGCCACCGCACCCAGAATCGCATCATCCACGCCCCGCTGCGAAGGCAGCACGCTCAGGGCGGTTCGCATTGGAAAGAGACTGTGCTGCTTGATCGTCTCCTTAATCACCGGGATGACGGTTTCGTGAGCCAGGCTGTAATGCCCACCCAGCACCACCAATTGCGGATTAAAGATGTTGACCAAATTGGCGATGCCAACCCCCAAATAGTGCCCCATCTCTTGCATCACTGCCAGCGCCGCCAGATCGCCCGCCTCGGCAGCATGCACGATTTGGGCGAAACAACTTTCGTCGCCCTCCTCATGCAGCACCTGATCCGCATACGATGAGCGCATCTTATACTGTTCCACCACCTGTCGCGGCCCCACCAATGTCTCCCAGCATCCCTGCCGCCCACAGCTACAGCGCAGCCCATTCGGGTCAAGTGTCATATGCCCCATTTGACCGGCAAAGCCGCCGCGCCCGCGGCACAACTCGCCGTTGATGACAATGCCGCCTCCCATCGTCGTCCCCGCGCCGATGTAGAGGAAATTGGGGACATTTTGGCCGATGCCAAAGTAAAATTCGCCAAGCGCGGCAGCGTTCGCATGGTTCTCAATCAAGACGGGCAGCCCAAAGCGTTGGCTCCAGCGCGTGCGCAAGGGAATGTCATGCCAGTGGAGCGATGGCGCGTAGCGCAACTCCCCTTCGTGAACATCCACCAACCCCGGCAGCGCGACCCCAATCCCCAAGACGCGCAGCCCCTGCACTTGCGCCTGAAAAAGCGCCTGGCGCACCATCTCCTCCGCACAATGCAGATAAGTCTCTTGCGGTTCGCCCTCCCCCAGACGAATCCGCCGGGACCAAACCGTGTTCGCCACAAAATCCGTCAGAAAGACGCGCACGCCTGCCGCGTCAATCTCCACGCCCACAGCGCAGCCCCCCAGAGGGTTGATCGCCAACGACAGCCCTGGTCGCCCCAACTTATCGGTCTGGAACGCGGTTTCGTGGATCAATCCAGCGTGGAGCAGTTGCGCCACAATGCTAGAGACGGTGCTGCGGTTGAGCCCAATGCGCTTGGCGAGGTCCGCGCGCGAGAGAGGTGCATGCAAGCGAAGCTGATGCAGCACAACTGCCGCATTGTGCGTGCGGACGACACCCGGCATCGCTTTCGCCGGTGCGTCAAACATATCCTATCAACCTAAAATCTATGAGTACGTGAAGAGAAGTGCGAGAACTGCTGTCTTACGACGCTCGGCCCTGACCATCAACCAGCATGCCGAGAAATTGGCTGTGTCTGTCAGCCAATCTATAAAGAATGTACCATTTTTCTGATTGGCTTGTCAAGTGCCGAAAAAAAAGCTGTCAATCTCTGCTGCAAGAGCCTCGGCAGAAGTGGCACAGAGAAGTTTAGGCGGAAGGCAAAGCAGGAGAAGAGAGCGCAATCCGCATCTGAGTCTCGGCGTGACTGGTGTTGAGGGTCATGGGAAAATGGAGACCGCGAAAGAGCCGGATCGCAGGCAGGTTGTCAGCTTCCATGCTGCCGGTCACGGTATGTACCCCCATGCGTTGAGCGAGTGTAGGCAAACGTTGGAGCAATGCGCGCCCCACGCCCCGCCCCTGGAAGTCATCGCGCACCACCACGCCCACCTCGGCGCAGCCCTCCTCCGGCGCGCCCAGCCGCAGCACGCCGACGATCTTTTGACCTGCACCTTGATGATCCACAGCGACGACTGCACCCCCTGTATGCAGGTTGTCCACCGTCGCAAAATTATGTGCATAGTAGGCTCTCGCCGCTTCGTCAATGTAGTCAACGGTCGCATGAAAACGCCGCCGTCGCGTCTCGGATGAAAGACGATCAAACATCTCGAGCAAGCGCGGGGCATCCTCGTGGCGGATCAGTCGCGCATAGAGCCAATAGCCATCTTTGGTAAGAAACCACGCGGGGATTGCCTCCCAACGCTGCATGACAGCGCGTGAGGACGGTTCTAAGCGCCCACTTGAGTCCATAGATCCTCCCAGGTCGCCCAGCTCGTCTCCGCCAAAGTGGGCGCAGAGAGACAGCAAGGCCCCGCTACCACTGCCAAACGCTCCGCTAGCACAGGGCTATGGGCCAGTGTGCCCACGGCAATGCTCGCCATCCCTGCGCGCCGCGCGGCCTCAATGCCATGAATACTGTCTTCGACCACGATACAGGCAGCGGGCGTTACCCCCACCGCTGCTGCCGAGTTCAAAAAGAGGTCAGGGTGCGGCTTGCCGCGGGGCAGCGTTGCGCCAGAGAGTAGGCACAAGAAATAGTCGCCAATCCCCAGCTTATTCACCATCGCCACGATATTCGCCATCGGTCCCGAAGAGGCAACTGCCTGATAGACACCCGCCGCGGCCAATATTGCCAAAGACTCTGCCACGCCCGGCAGCAATTGCACCTGGCTGGTTGGCAGCAGTTGGCGAACCATCGCCTCCTTGTAGTCGGCAATCTCGCTGATGCGCGGCGAGTCCGCGTTAACCTGAAGCTTCTCAGACAGAATACTCCGGTTGTTGCGCCCAAATCCTGCTATAAATTCGGCGTAGTCATAGCGAAGCCCAAAGGTGTCCATCGTCGCTTGCCAAGCCTGATAATGCAACGCCGACGTGTCGGCGAGCGTCCCATCCAAATCCCACAAAACCGTCCGCATATCGTTCTTTCTGCTGGTTTTCGAAGGTAGATTACGAGGATTATCGTGCAACAGAGAGGCCAGTGCAAAAGCGCGGGGTAGGGTGAATCGTCCGGCGGCTGATGCACGAGTAAATTATCTGATTTCCCACCGAACACGTATACTTTTCTTATACACTTTGCTCGTACACTTTGCTCTCTGTCTCTCCGCTGCGCTGCACGAGATATGCACTTCTCGATTCGTTTCTATCCGTTCCTAAGCAGGAGAAATTCACCCCATGTCAATCAAAATTGCAATGATCGGTGCCGGTTCCATCGGCTTCACACGCAAGCTCATGCACGACATCTTAGCTGTGCCGGAGTTGGCGGATACCACCTTCGCCTTGATGGACATCTCTGAAGAAAACCTGGGCATGGTGGGGCAACTTTGCGAACGCGACATCCGCGCCAACAACCTGCCCGCCACCATCCTCACCACCACCGACCGCCGCGAAGCCATCCGTGACGCCGACTATGTGATCTGCACGATCCGCCAGGGTGGGTTAGCCGCCTTTGAGACGGACATCGACATTCCCCTCAAATATGGCATCGACCAATGCGTCGGTGATACCCTTTGCGCGGGCGGCATCATGTATGGGCAGCGCACGATCCCTGCGCTCTTGGAGATATGCGACGACATTCGCGAGGTCGCGCAGCCGGATTGTCTCTTTCTCAACTACTCGAACCCCATGGCGATGAATGTCTGGGCCTGCAACACCTACGGCGGCGTGCCCACCATCGGCCTTTGCCACGGTGTCCAGGGTGGTCACTGGCAGATCGCCCGCTGTATCGAACATTGGGCCAAACAGGAAGGGCTGATCGGCCCCGATGAAAGCGTCCACCGCCGCGACGTGGATATTGTTGTGGGCGGCATCAATCACCAGACCTGGTATCTCCAGGTGCAGTGGCGCGGCATGGACATGACGCCGCGCCTGTTGGAACTTTTCGAGATGCACCCCACCTATCCCACCACGGAGAAGATCCGCATCGACATGCTGCGCCGCTTTGGCTTTTATACCACCGAATCCAACGGCCATGTCAGCGAATATGTGCCCTGGTATCGCAAGCGTCCAGAGGAGATCAACCACTGGATCGATCTCTCCAGTTGGATCAATGGAGAAACTGGCGGCTATCTGCGCGTCTGTACCGAAGGGCGCAACTGGTTTGAAACCGACTTCCCCAACTGGCTCGCGCAGGAGCCGCCTGTGATCTCCGCCGACAAACGCAGCGAAGAACATGGATCGTATATCATCGAGGCGTTGGAGACAGGGCGCATCTATCGCGGCTTCTTCAATGTTCTCAACGAGAACCATATCACCAACCTGCCCAACGGCTGTGTGATCGAAATCCCCGGCTATGTGGACAAGAACGGCATCAACATGCCCGTCCTGGGCGACTTGCCGCTCGCCTGTGCCGCCACCTGTTCGGCCAGCGTGCGCGTGCAGGAGATGGCAGTCGAGGCCGCGGTGCTTGGCGACATCACCTTGCTCAAGCAAGCCATGCTCCACGACCCGCTGACCGCTGCCGTCTGCAACCCTGAAGAAATTTGGCAGATGACCGATGAGCTGCTTGTCGCCCAGGCCCAATGGCTACCCCAATATGCGCACGAAGTCCCGAAGGCACAGGCGCGTCTGGAAGAAGCCGAGCGCACTGGCACGCGCGTCAAGACTGTTGAAAACCGCGGCGCAGCCCGTATCGAAATCAAGAGTGTGGAGCAGATGGCCCAGGACAAAGCCGCTGCCCGCGCCAACGCTGCCGCCGCTGACAAGGGCAAGATGACCCAAGAGGCTGCCCACTAACTTTCCTTGCTTTGCACAACCTAGTCCTTGCTTTGCACAACCTAGTCCTTGCTTTGCACAACCTAGTCCTTGCTTTGCACAACCTAGTCCTTGCTTTGCACAACCTAGTCCTTGCTTTGCACAACCTAGT
>JADLDO010000014.1 GCA_020846635.1 Caldilineaceae bacterium | reverse complement strand
GGGGCCCGTGGCCTAGCGGGAAGGCGTCTCCTTTGCAAGGAGAAGATCGTCGGTTCGAATCCGACCGGGTCCACTTCCCAGGCCAGGGGTGCGTAAGGTGAATTGGGCGTTTGGCTTCTTTGACAATTGAATGATCTGCAATCTTGCCATTGCAGGTCGAACTATGCGGGCGTAGTTCAGTGGTAGAACGTCTCCTTGCCAAGGAGAAGGTCGTGAGTTCGAATCTCATCGCCCGCTCTAGAGTGGCCGGCCACCTGGCCGGCCTTTTTGCCGAGATAGCTCAGTCGGTAGAGCACAGCACTGAAAATGCTGGTGTCCCCAGTTCAAGTCTGGGTCTCGGCACCTGATGGGCCATTAGGTCCAGTCAATGGATAGTCTATGTGGCACGATGTATGGGGTGACACGGTTTGCGGGCTAGCCAATGGGGGATCGTCTAACGGCAGGACTACGGACTTTGGATCCGTCAATTGGGGTTCGAATCCCTGTCCCCCAGCCAGCACCGGGGCAGGCACTCAATCCTGCCTCGGTCTTTATTTGCTTGGCATCCTTAAATTATGGCGCTTGTAGCTCAATGGCAGAGCACTAGATTGTGGATCTAGATGTTGTGGGTTCGAGCCCCATCAAGCGCCCCAATGCCATTCAGTTGGTGAAGTGTATACAACAGGAGAGCGGCTCCAATCATCTACCAAGATGGTTGGGGCTGTTTTCTATTGGTGAGCGGTCATATAAGTGGGAGAAATAGCACGATGAAAATCCAAGCTCGACCTTACCGCGATGCCAGGGATCTAGCGCGTATGCGGCAGTTGTTGGTGACCGGCAGCCAGGCCAATATTTCAGCTTCTTACGCACATCCTGGCTGTTTAGAGTGGGCGACCCATTACCCGCCCAATGAGGAGAGGCGGCGGCGCAACCTGCGATTATGGGAATGCATGGATGAAGATCAGCCGATATTAGTGGCGTGGGCCATATATTTGCACAACGAAGGCAGTTTTGATCTGTTTGTTCATCCTGCTCTATATGGGACGCAAATACACGAGAGCTTGATGGATGAGTATGTGGCGTGGGCCGAGGCGAGGGCACGTGAGGCCGGGCTGAAACAGATTTCGCCCTTTTGGGCGATGGCCTACGACAAGGTTTTGGACCGCTTGATGAGGGCGCGCGGGTATGAGGTGGTCCAGGTTGACCCAGCCCCGCCACTCTTTGAACGCTCGTTGGACGAGTTGCCCACGATCCAGTTGCCGGATGGGTTTACAGTGCAAGGGGTGAGGAATCTAGACGATGGGCGGCTGCGTGCGCGCGTGACCCAGGGCGCATTTCGGCCCAATGACGATTGGGACAGCTATTGGGCGGAGTATGCGCAATTCATCGGTTCTGAGGTCTACAACGGCGAACGCGATCTATTTGTGCGCTCGCCCGATGGTCGGGGCGCGTCTGCTTGCACGATCTGGTTCGATGCGGTGAATGCCGTGGGCTTGTTTGAGCCGGTCGGCACGCATCCTGATTTTCAAGGCAAGGGCTTAGGCAAGGTCGTGATGGGCGAGGGGCTGCGCCGCATGAAGGCCGCGGGTATGCAGCGCGCTGTCGTTGGCTTCGACCCCAACAATGTGGCGGCTCTGGCGTTGTATACGTCAATGGGGTTTCGAGCTTCGTGTTATTTTGCAGTCGCTCGGAAGGAGTTGTCGGCGGTTCGTGACTGATTCCTGCGGGAAGAGTTCAAAAGCTGATTTGACAAGCCCTTGTGATAAGGATAGAGTTAACGCTTCCCTCCTCGCGCAGCGCTTTTTCCAATGGAGAACATGCAATTGGCTACGACTCAGACGCCTTGGGGCGATTCTGGCGTTGACTGGCGTGGAGCGATTGTTGATAGCTGCCATCGGAGGCAACGATGCACAACTCATTGACTACCTTCCAACGTTTGCCGCGCGATATACGTCTCTATATCATGGCATGGGGACTTGTTGGTTTTGGCTATTTTGGTATTTTGGGTGTGCTCTTTAACCTCTATTTGTTGCGGCTTGGCTATGGCCCGGAGACGATTGGGCTGTTGGTTGGCGGTGGGCAACTGGTATGGGGTCTTTCCGCCATTCCGGCAGGGCTGATTGGTGGGCGCATCGGCAATCGCAATGCCATGATTCTAGGGATGACCATTGCCGCAACGGCGATTGGACTGCTGTTACTCGGCAAGGCGCTTCCTGGGTCGCTGCTCACTGTGTGGATCGCAATCTGGTGGATCGGCAGTTGGGTGGGGAGTGCATTGATGATTGTTAACAGCACGCCCTATATCATGGAGATGTCACCCTCAGAAGACCGGCACAACATCTTTGCAATCCAACAGGCTTCCTTAGGGTTGTTTGGTTTTGCCGGGAGTTTGGCCGCGGGGCTGCTGCCCGGTCTTTTGGCGAGAGTCACCGGCGCATCTATGGATGGTTCAACCGTCTATTGGTATGCGCTGTGGTTGACGCCGCTTTCCTATCTTGGCGCTGTGCTGCTTCTGTGTCGCACGCAACCACTGCTACCGGTTGGAGAGAGCGTGAAAAACGAATATCATGCCGCGATGCCGCTCTTTCTCATTATCTTTGTTGGGGTGATTGTCTTTCTACAGACGGCGGGTGAGGGCACGATCCGCGCGTTTTTCAACGTCTATCTTGACACCAACCTGCAGGTTCCCACGTCACGAATTGGCGTGGTGATGGGCATGGGCCAGTTCCTTCCGATTGTATCGTCGTTGGCAGCACCGCTGATGATGGCGCGCTGGGGAACGGGCCGTACAATTGTGATGATGGGCCTTGTTAGTAGCGTCTTTATGCTTGTGATGGCTTATTTTGCCAACTGGGGCGCGGCCTCGGTGAGTTATATTGGTGTTCTCCTGACGATCTCGATTTCTGCCGTGGCACGCACCTTGTTCAGCCAGGAAATCGTGGCTCCGCAGTGGCGCACAACTATGTCTGCTGCTTTTACGATTGGTCTTGCTTTGGGGTGGGCATCTGCCGCGGGCTTTGGGGGGTACTTGATTGCCACCTTTGGCTATCGCACTCTCTTTTCCTTAGGGGCCATCATGGCGCTTATGTCGGGGCTGTTGCTCTGGGGCTACATGCGTTTGGGCGCGCGCACCAAAGCGACAGCCCCGGCCAGCTCTGCATAGCGCGTGGAGTTGATGAATATCGTTCTTTTGCTCCCTGCGTCCACGTTTCTCCTGGCAGACCTGTATACGACTGCCTACAGTCGAACTGTATCCTGATAGATGGAACTGTTATCTTCGGTTCTGCTATGCTCCGCTTGTATCTCTCTCTTTGCATGACTAGCTGCTGATTTTGAGGGCACCAACACTGTTTTTGTCACATGATATGCGTCTTTGACGTTGCAGGGTGCCTTGCCTGTGTGCGCTACACGGACAAGGCGTTTCTTTTTTGATCAAGAGAACCGGCTCTGCACAATTCCTATGGACGCTGGGCACTGATCCTATCACTGCGCGGAGGCTAGAATATATGCCAAAGCAGAATACAAAGCAGAACTCCACTGAGAAGCCGGAGAATGGAGCTGATAAAGAAGTACCGCAGCCGCCACCGTTTCAGCGCAAGCTGCAGATCGGGCCTGTGCAGCTCATTGGTATACCTCTACTGGCAATCCTCCCGATCCTGGCCCTGTTTGGCATCTTTGATTCGGGCATGGCTACCGCGCATGCTGCCAATGACGAGCTTGCGCTCCAGGTTGACTACATATCACATTATCGTTATACGATGCGCGATACGATGACAGTAGCCGTAACGAATCTGTCGAAACAGGCACCTGCTACCATCAACGTGGCGTTTGATCGAGATTACCTAGCGCATTTTTCTGAAATTAACTTTGTCCCTGCCGCAGAGCAGATCACAGATGAGGTCTATGTGGTGGAAGTCGCCGGTATGGAGAGTGGTGAAACGCGACTGGTCAAGCTGGAGCTACTAGGCGAGGGGTACTGGACGCAGGAGGGTACGATCTCGGCATCGCTATTCGATGGCAAACCCGTTACGGTTACGGTCAGCACGACCACCTATCCATAAGTGCAATGCTTTACGCCAGGAGTTTTAAGGAGATTCTCTTATGGGAACT
The DNA here is from genome assembly GCA_020846635.1 of Caldilineaceae bacterium. GTDB lineage: Bacteria > Chloroflexota > Anaerolineae > Caldilineales > Caldilineaceae > QEUY01. Next base: position 219,703 of record JADLDO010000014.1, on the reverse strand, counting down.
GTTATCCGTGTCATTGTTATCTATATTTTCATTGTTGTGGCACTGCGTGTGGTCGGAAAGCGCGAATTCAGCCAACTTTCCTCGCTTGAATTGGTCACCTTGTTGATTATCCCAGAAATGGTATCGCAGGCATTGACGCAAAATGATTACTCAATGACCAATGCGCTGGTCGGGACCGCTACGCTGATTGTACTGGTCTATATCTCTTCACTGCTTCAGCACAACAATAAGCAGATTGATGCTGCGATCAACGGTAAACCCACGGTCGTCGTCCGTCACGGGCAATATATGGACAGGCAAATGAATGAGGAGCGGATCTCACCGGAAGAGATCTACAATGCAATCCACCAGTCCGGTCTTGAACGCATAGATCAAGTGCGCTGGGCGATCCTAGAGTCTGATGGCAAGATTTCCATTGTGCCTGAAGAACAAGAAAATCTTGTTGCGCGGCGGCACAAGGCAGAGGATGAGGCGCTTTAGGGAGTGCGAAGCATTTCCCTCTGAAATATTCTCTCTGGAATAGAAAACGCCCCAGCCGTAAGGCTGAGGCGTTTTCGTTTGCGTCGTCTGGTAGCGACTTAGAGATTAAAACCTCGAGGTAGCGCTACCAGACGAATACTGTTACTAAAATCCATTAGCACCACCTCCTTCTTATGGGATAGCTTGTTAAGGCTGGGCGGGCAACTCATTCACTTCTGACCCCAGAACAGTTCTTTGACTATCTGGCTTGACCATCTAGCCTGAGTATCTGGGAGTGCTGCCAACTGCCTAGCTGTGCGTGAGTATAGAATAGATTGCGGTAACTGTCAAGTAAGAAATATGCAAATTTTTGCACAAATACCGGTTGGCGAGTGCTGCTCCTCTGTAGGAGACAGCTTTTTCTCATCAATTCTTCATAACAACCAATTGATTAATAGTGTCGCCAGCCCTAGAAAGAGGGCGAAACCCATGACGTCGGTGGCAGTGGTGACAAAGATACTCGATGCGAGGGCCGGATCGATGTTGAGTCGTTTGAGTGTCGTGGGGACCAGCACCCCGGCAATCGCCGCGACCACAAGATTGCCCATGATGGCAAGACCGATGATCAGGCCGAGCATAGGATTGCCCTCCCAAAGCCATGCTACAGCCCCCACACCGATACCCAGGCTTAGACCATTGAGCAGGCCAATCAAAAATTCGCGGCGTAGGGCGCGCCATGCCTGGCTAACGTCAATCTCTCCCAATGCCAATGACCGTACCATAATCGTCATGGTTTGATTGCCGGCATTGCCGCCTTGTCCGGCAACAATGGGCATAAAGACTGCCAGGACTGCCACTGCTGCGATAGTATCTTCGAAGATGGCTACGACAGCCGCGGCGAAAAAGGCGGTAAGTAGGTTGACATAAAGCCACGGCAAGCGCGTGCGAATCGAGTGGATAATCGGCCCAAAGATTTCGGAATCGGCACTGACTTGGGCCAAGTGATAGATATCCTCGGTGGCTTCCTCTTCAATGACATCCACGGCATCATCTACAGTGACGATACCGACCAAGTGATCTTCGGCATCGACCACCGGGAGCGCCAACAGATCATAGCGCGAGAAAATCTGGGCGACCTCTTCCTGATCCGTATCAACACGCACGCTGATCACATCGCGCATCATAATCTCGTCGATGGTCTGAGTTGGTTCGGCTAGAATCAGGGCGCGCAAATTGACAACGCCAATCAGTTGTCCATAGCGATCCAATACATACAGGTAAAAGACTTCGCTGGCATCATGATAGGTTTTCTTGATGAACTGGAAGGCTTCGGCTACCGTCATGGCGCGGCGCAGCGAAGGGGGTGGCAGATTCATGATGCCACCGGCACTGTCCTCCGGGTAGGCTAGAAGTGGCGCAATTGTGTTGGCCTCATCCATCTGTTCCAAGACAGCAGTAGCATCAGCAGGCTCCATTTCACCCAGCACATCGACGGCGTCGTCAGCTTCCATTTCGTCGAGGACATTGGCGAGGGCTTGTACGTCGAGATGTTGGCCTAATTCGGCAGCCTCCTCTCCATCCATCTGCTCAAAGACCCCAGCCAGATCGTCAGGTTCCATGCGCGTGACGATCTCCGCCTGGTCGGTTGGCTCCAGCGTGTTGAGCATCTCAGCACCATCAGCGGGGTGGAGGGTACGTATATATTCTGCGGCAGCATCAAAGTCACCGGCCTGGAGCAATAGCTCGATTTGCTCCAGCGCATCTTCCATCTTGATTGGATCGACCATCACACGACCTCCATTCGCATTGACGAAACGGTTTGCACGTTGCAGCTACACCAGCCGAATCGGGGCGTGGTGGTGAGCAAACGGGGCGCGTCAAGCGTATTCCTGGACTCGCACTAGTATCAGCGCGGTTTCGCACCAGCGCAGTGCCAGGATGGGTGATGCCGGTTGATTGTCGATAGGTGAAGGCGAGAAGAAGCGAACAGTTGTGATGCGGCGGGGCTGGGCCTGGAGCGTGGTCGCTGCCCCCTACCGCAGCGGCTTAGTGGTTAGCCGTTTGCATGAAAAGAGAGGACCCATTCCCGATCCAACGATGCCGCCGGGATTTCGCTTCGAGCCTGAATCCACCGGCATGCACCCTGACGGAATCTGCCTGTGCAGCTCCGTTGTGGGTAAGATATGGGCGGTTTGCACCGCGTTTTTGTTGGCGGATAGAGGGATGGCCCACGGTCTGTGTTACAAAACTTTCCATACAGACTATGGGCACAATACTACTATCCGGGTCGGACTGTGGTTCAGCCCCTGCGTTTGTTTGGTACGGCATTATCTTCATTTTCACGTGTTGTGGGGTGTGATCCAGTTACCGCACCCCTGCGCGAGCGCACAGCATACCACTGAGTTGAGCTTGGGTCAATACAACAATAAGCCGATCTGGAGGGGAGTCAGAAGGGTCAACAGGCGATAGAATAGGCCTGGCGGTACGACAATTGACAGCGGCGCGGCCCTATGCTAGATTGCCCAAAGGGGGTTATCTGCCGGCAGATGGCCCGCTCCAAAAATGAAGCTGCACAGGCTCGTCCCACCCTAGAGAGAGAAATTGCAAAATGGCTCAGCCCAGACAATATACGGCACAAAACCTGCTGGTGCGTCCGCAGCGTGATGCGCGCGACCCGGACTTGATTCTCTCGATTACACCTGAAAAGGCAGGATGGGATTACATTTCGTTTCAGGTGCGCCATTTGGCGGGCGGGCAGGAGTGGTCATTTCAGACGGACGAGAATGAACTGGCCCTGGTCAATTTGAGCGGGCGCTATTCGGTCGCTTCGAACCGGGGCAAGTGGCAGGGAATCGGAGGGCGGCGCAATGTTTTTGAGGGCGCGGCTCATGCGCTCTATTTGCCACGAGAAACCGAGTTCACAGTGCGCGCGGAGGAAGCAGGTGACTTTGCCGTGACCTGGGTGCCGAGCGACGAGGATCACCAGCCCTGGTTGATTCAACCTGAAGATGTGCCTGTTTCAATTCGCGGGGGTGACAATGCGAGCCGGCAGATCAACGATCTTTTGCCGCCGGGGTCGCCGGTTCATCGCCTGGTGCTGGTAGAGGTCTATACACCGAGCGGCAACTGGAGCAGCTATCCCGGTCACAAACATGATGTGCATCGCGAGGACAGCCAGGGCAATGTGATTGAGGCGGATTTGGAGGAGGTCTATTTTTACCAGATTGACAAGCCGGAGGGCTATGCGTATCAGCGGGTCTATACAGACCAAGACTCACCGCTGCAACAAGCCGGCTTTGCCATTGATGCGCTGGTCTGCGCCGAACATAACTGTGCGGTGTTAGTGCCGGAGGGCTATCACCCGGTGGTAAGCGCGCCGGGCTATACGACCTATTATCTCAATGTCCTGGCAGGAAGCGCGCAAAGCCTTGCCAATCAGGATGATCCGCGCTATGCGTGGGTGAAGAACAGCTACAGTGGGGTTGATCCGCGGTTGCCTCTCTATTGAGGCAAAGAGGGCCAGCGCGTCCAGGGGGCGACTGGCCCCTACCAATCGGGCAGCCCTTCCCCCCATCAACGATATACTTCTCTATAATAAAGTCCGAAATAAAAGAAAGCAGGATAGGCCATGAGTGACCGCGGCACACGCACCTATGATTCGCTCCACATGGGGCGGTCGTCGATTGATCTGTATAGCAACGACGTGGGTGCGCCCTTTGTAGAAATCACGAGCTTTGCGGCCTACGTGGGTGGGTCGCCCACGAACATCAGCGTGGGTGGGCGGCGGCTGGGGCTCAAGACGGCACTGCTCACCGGCTTGGGCGTTGATCCTGTCGGGGATTTCATACTGCACTTTCTCAAAAATGAAGGAGTGGATACGCGATTCAGCCCGCGCAAGCCGGGGCATCGCACCAGTGCCGTGGTGTTGGGGATTGAACCACCCGACAAGTTTCCTTTGGTCTATTATCGAGACAACTGTGCTGATATTGAGCTAACGATTGATGATGTGCTGGCGGCTCCTGTTGCCGATGCCAAAGTGCTGCAATTTGCCGGGACCAACCTGAGCAAGGAGCCGAGCCGTTCTGCAACGATGTTTGCCGCGGAGACAGCGCACCAGGTGGGAACCGAGGTCGTCTTTGATGTGGATTTTCGGCCCGACCAATGGCATGACCCGCGTGCGTTTGGGGTGGTGGTGCGTTCGGTGCTGCCGCTGGTGGATATTGTGATTGGCACAGAAGACGAGATCAATGCCTCAATGCTGACCGACCCGACGCAGATGCAATTGACGCACTCGCAAGTTTCGGATACGAAGGTGCAAGGAGATACGAAACGCGCCATTGACTATATTCTCAGCCTGGGGCCAAAGGCCGTGGTCGAGAAAGTGGGGTCGCGCGGGGCGCGCATCCACTTGAAAGATGGCGAAGTGATCGATGCGCCTGGCTATCCTGTAGAGATCTATAATATTTTAGGGGCTGGTGATGCGTTTGGCGCTGGTTTTCTCTATGGGCACATCAATGGCTGGGGCTGGCGCAAGTCGGCGCGGTTGGGCAACGCCTGCGGCGCAATTGTGGTGACGAAGCATGGCTGCGCCAACTTCATGCCGACCTATGACGAGGTCATGGCCTTTGTCAACGAGCGGGGTGGGTTAGAGTAGGGTTCTTTCCGTGGTAAAATAGGCTCTATTGATGATACCGCTCCCAGCCAGCGATAAGAGGGAATTATGAGCAAGCCAATCAGTGAAGGCCAACGTGTGCGCCTGACGATGGCGCAGGCTATTGTTCGTTTTCTGACCGAGCAGGTCGTGGAGCGGGATGGGGTTAGCCAACCCTTCTTTGCGGGCTGCTTTGGTATCTTTGGTCATGGCAACGTGGCAGGGATGGGGCAGGCACTCCAGCAGTATCCACAACTGCGCTATTATCAGACGCGCAATGAGCAGGCGATGGTACACACGGCGACGGCATTCGCCAAGCAGCGCAACCGGCTGCAAACGCTGGTCTGCACTTCTTCGATTGGCCCCGGCGCAACCAACATGATTACCGGCGCGGCCACGGCGACGATCAACCGGCTGCCCGTTCTGCTGCTGCCGGGAGACATCTTTGCGCGGCGTAATGTTGCGCCGGTCTTGCAGCAGTTGGAGTCGGAGCATAGCCAGGATGTCTCGGTCAACGATGCCTTTCGCCCGGTAAGCCGCTATTGGGATCGCATCAATCGCCCTGACCAAATCATCATGGCGCTGCCGGAAGCCATGCGCGTCCTGACGAGCCCGGCAGAGACGGGAGCCGTGACCTTGTCGCTGCCTCAAGATGTGCAGACGGAAGCCCACGACTATCCCATCGAACTCTTTCAGCCGCGGGTGTGGCGAATCCCGCGCAACCGGCCCGACATCGCGGCGCTGGTTGAAGCTGCGAACTGGATTCGAGAGGCGAAGAAGCCGCTCATTATTGCCGGGGGCGGGGTGTTGTACAGCGAGGCCACAGATGTGTTGCAGCGTTTTGTCGGTCAAAGCGGGATCCCTGTGGGCGAAACGATGGCGGGTAAGGGGAGTTTGCGCTATGACCACCCGCTGAATCTGGGGGCTGTCGGCACAACCGGCACTTCGGCGGCAAACCTCTATGCCCACGACGCCGACCTGATTATCGGGATCGGCACGCGCTATAGTGACTTTACAACCGCGTCCAAGACCCAATTCCAACATCCCCATGTGCGTTTTATCAATATCAATGTGGCAGAGTTTGACGCGCATAAGCACCATGCGCTGCCGCTGGTGGGAGATGCGCGGGCAACGCTGGAGGAACTGATGGCGCTGCTGGCGGGCTATTGGCTGGATCGGCGTGTCAGCCAGGAAGCTGGCGCGCTGCACGATGCGTGGGAAGCGGAGGTGGATCGGATCTATGCGATTCGGAATACGCCGCTGCCCAGCCAGGGTGAGTTGATCGGGGCTGTCAACGAGTTGGGTGATCCCGATGCGGTGATGGTCTGTGCCGCGGGGAGCTTGCCGGGGGATCTGCATAAACTGTGGCGGGCGCGCCATCCCAAACAGTATCACTTGGAGTATGGCTACTCCTGCATGGGCTATGAGATTGCGGGTGGTCTGGGGATTAAGATGGCGGAACCAAACCGTGAGGTGTATGTGATGGTCGGTGACGGTTCCTATCTGATGCTCGCCAATGAGATCGTGACCTCGATCCAGGAGGGCTACAAGCTGACCATTGTGCTGATGGACAATTCGGGCTACAAGAGCATTGGTTCGTTGAGCCGCTCGCTGGGACAGACAGGGTTTGGCACACGCTATGTCTATCCGGCACAGGGCCAACTGCCGGATGATTCGGTAAATGCCGTGGCTGAACTGCCCGTAGACCTGGCTGCCAACGCTGCCAGCCTGGGCGCGCATGTGATTCAGTGTGCAAGCTATGATGAGTTCGTGGCAGCGCTGGCCGCGGCGAAGTCCATTGACCGCACGACGGTCATCCATGTACGCAACGACCGCTATGTGGGCGTGCCGGGCTATCATAGCTGGTGGGATGTGCCTGTGGCTGAGGTGAGTGAAATGGATAGTGTCAACGCGGCGCGTGAAGAATGGGCGGAGCATCGTGCCCAGGAACGATATTATCTTTAGGGTGACGAACTGATGCGCGAGATTGATGGTTTCCAGATTCAGACGGTAGCCGATGATCCGGGGCTGGTGGATCGCATCCAGGGGTTGATCGACAGTGTCTGGCCGAGTTTTGTGACACAATCCAGTTCCCCAAAGGGCCATCCCTTGCCCTTTAGCTGGTTTGGCATCTATGACCTTTGGCCCCAACTTCAGTTTGTGCTGCTCGATCCAGTGGATGGGGAGATGGTTGCGGCGTGTAACGCGCTGACGCTGGCGTGGGATGGTGCGGCTGAGGAACTGCCCGACACGGGTTGGAATTGGGCGATGCACCAGGCGAGGAAGGATTTTGAGGCTGGACGCACGCCCACGATGGGCTGTGGACTCTCCGTTACGATCAATCCGGCGCGACGCGGGCAGCGTCTGAGCGGTGTTACCTTGCGCGCCATGAAGCAACTTGTTGAGGAGACAGGGGTTAAGCGCTTTTTTGTGCCTGTGCGCCCCACAACCAAAGCGCGCTATCCGATTACGCCCATGGGAGTGTTTTGCCGGTGGACAAATGCCGAGGGGCTGCCACTGGATCCGTGGATGCGGGTTCATGCGCGGTTGGGCGCGCGCGTTGTTAAGCCATGCAACCAGTCACAGCCGCTGGCGGGGACAGTGGCGGAGTGGGAGATGTGGCTGGATTTGCCTCTGCCTACGTCTGGTGAGTATGTGGGGCCGGGGTTGTTGGCTCCGCTGCGCGTAGACCGGGAGGCTGACGAGGCGATCTGTATGGAGCCAAATGTGTGGATGGAACATCCATTAGCAAAATAGCAAGGAAAGAAACAAGATGAGTGGCAATGGCAATTTGATGAACTTTGTTGGCGGACAGTGGCAGCGCTCTAGCAGCAGCCAATATATTGACCTGGTCAACCCCGCCACGGCGCAGACGCTGACGGCTGTGCCTCTTTCGCCCGCGGCAGAGGTTGATGCTGCGGTGCAGGCTGCGGCTAAGGCCTTTCCCGACTGGCGCATGACGCCGGTGGGGGATCGGATCCAGCCTCTTTTTAAGTTCCGGGCGCTGTTGGAAGAACACCTGGACGAGATTGCACGCACGATCACAAATGAATCGGGCAAGATTTACGCCGAGAGCGTGGGCGAGATGCGCCGCGGCATTGAGAATGTTGAGGTGGCCTGTGGCGCGCCTGTGCTGATGCAAGGCATTAACAATGAGGACATCGCGCGCGGCATTGATGAGCATATGTTCCGCCAGCCGCTTGGCGTGGTCGTCGCTATTACGCCTTTTAACTTTCCGGGTATGATTCCGCTTTGGTTTTTGCCCTATGCTCTGGCGACCGGAAACTGCTTTATCCTCAAGCCCAGCGAAAAGGTTTCGATGACAAGCCAACTGCTCTTTAGGTTGTTGGAGCAATCGGGGTTTCCTCCGGGCGTGGTACAGTTGGTCAATGGCGGCAAAGAGACGGTCGATGCGCTGCTTGACCATCCTACGGTGAAGGCGGTGAGCTTTGTGGGCTCTACGCCGGTGGCGCAGTATGTCTATAGCCGCGCCACGGCTAACGGCAAGCGCGCCCAATGCCAGGGGGGCGCAAAGAATCCGGTGGTGATTATGCCCGATGCCGACATGGAGACAACGGCGCGCATCATGGGCGATTCGGCCTTTGGCTGTGCAGGACAGCGTTGTCTGGCTGCGTCGGTGGCGATCACGGTGGGCGAGGCGCGCAATACCTTTAACGAATTGATGGCCGATGTGGCAACGAGTCGCAGGGTCGGCTATGGGCTGGATGAGGGGATCCAGATGGGGCCCGTCATCACCCAGGAGAGCAAGGCGCGCATTGAAGGTCTTATCGCCAAAGGGACGCAAGAAGGGGCTAATGTCTTGGTCGATGGGCGCGACCGCTCGGTGAATGGCTATGATGATGGCTATTGGCTCTTTCCCACGATTCTCGATAATGTGAATCCAGGCGGCGAGATTGCCAAGACGGAGATCTTTGGGCCGGTGTTGAGCCTGATGAATGCCAAGAACGTGGATGAGGCGATTGAAATGGTCAACAATCGCGCCTTTGGCAATATGGCTTGCATCTTTACGACCAGCGGCGCGGTGGCGCGCAAGTTCCGCTATGCGGCGGATGCGGGCAATGTGGGTATCAACATCGGTGTGGCTGCGCCAATGGCCTATTTCCCCTTTAGCGGCTGGAATGCGAGCTTCTTTGGCGATCTGCATGCACAGGCCCATCATGGCGTTGAGTTTTATACGCAAACGAAGGTGGTGGTGGAGCGCTGGCCTCAGGAGTGGAGCCGGCAGTTTTAGTAGGGATGAAGGATGAAGGATGAGGGTTGAGAGCGGCACGCGGTTTCTGTCATGCCGTAGGCATCTCTCCGCTTTGGTGATGTTAGCAGAGAAACCCCTACGGGGTGACAGATGGGTGACAAAGTCTTTTCATCCCTCATCCTTCATCCTTTCTCACAAAAGGTAAGGTCTAACTATGGCGATCCGGGTGGGCAATGCTCCTTGTTCTTGGGGCACGTTGGAGTTTGACGGGACTGGGGGCGGGCGCTTCACCTATCATCAGATGTTGGATGAGTTGGTAGCAACGGGCTATACCGGGTCAGAGTTGGGCGATTGGGGCTTCATGCCTACAGAGCCGGAGGCGTTGGCGCAGGAGTTTGCGGCGCGCCAACTTGATCTGACCGGGGCGTTTGTGGGTGTGGCGCTGCGTTTGCCGGAAGCCCATGATGAAGGGGAGGCGCGGGTGGCGCAGACGGCCAGGCTGCTGGCTGCAACCGCTGACAAACGAGCGACGGGCGTGCGTCCCTTCCTGGTCTTGGCGGATGACAACGGCACTGACCCGACGCGTACGCTTCACGCCGGACGTATCACCCCGAATATGGGGTTGAGCGATGAGGAGTGGGAGATCTTTGCGCGGGGAGCAGAGCGCATGGCGCGCGCAGTGCTAGCAGAGACGGGGCTGCGTACGGTCTTTCACCATCACTGCGCGGGCTTTGTCGAAACCCCTGACGAAATTGCGCGGCTGCTGGAGATGACCGATCCGGCACTGCTGGGATTGGTCTTTGATACAGGGCATTACGCCTATGGCGCAGGGGGATGTGAGAGCCTGTTGGGGGCGCTGGATCGTTTTGCAGAGCGCATTGACTATGTTCATTATAAGGATTGCAGCATCGAACTTCTGAAGCGCGCTGATGCGGGCAATTGGGATTATTTTGAGGCAGTGCGCCAGGGGGTCTTTTGCGAGTTGGGGCAGGGCTGCGTCGATTTTCCTGAAGTGACGGCCTGGCTGCGTCGGCGTGAGTACGATGGCTATTTGACGGTGGAGCAGGATGTGCTGCCGGGGATGGGGACGCCTAAAGAGAGCGCGCGACGGAACCGTGATTATCTGTTGAGCATCGGGGTCTAACATGGCTGCTGCAAGCATTGGTGTCGGGCTGATTGGTGCGGGGCGCATTGGGCGCGTGCATGCGGCAAATCTTGCCCAACGGATGCCGCGCGCGAAATTGGTGGCGGTGGCGGACGTCAATCGCGAAGCCGCAGAGCAGGTTGCCAGCCAATGGGGTGGCTATGCCGCCACTGATCACCGGCGGCTGTTGGACGACCCGGCGATTGACGCGCTGCTTGTCTGCTCAGCGACCGATACGCATGCGCCGATCATAATCGAGGCGGCATCTGCGGCCAAGCATATCTTCTGTGAGAAGCCAATCGATAGGACACTGGCGAAGATCGATGCTGCGTTAGCGGCGGTCGAGCAAGCGGGTGTCAAACTGCAAATCGGTTTCAACCGTCGTTTTGATGCCAACCATGCACGCGTGCGACAGGCCATTGTCAACGGTGAAATCGGCCAGCCCCATCTGCTGCACATCATCAGCCGCGATCCAGCGCCGCCACCCCTGGCCTATATCAAGGTATCGGGAGGCATCTTTTTGGATATGACCATTCACGACTTTGATATGGCGCGCTTCCTGATGGGCTCCGAGGTCACGGAGGTCTATGCCGCCGGTGGGGTGATGGTGGATCCGGCGATTGGCGAGGCAGGCGATATTGATACGGCGTTGACGACGCTCAAGTTTGACAATGGCGCGTTGGGGGTGATCGACAACAGCCGCCGCGCTGTCTATGGCTATGACCAGCGGGTGGAGGTCTTTGGCAGCTTGGGCAGCGCCGCGACCAGCAATGTTTATCCCAATAGCGCTGTGATCAGCACCAGCACAGCCGTCTGCCGTGACCTGCCGCTCAACTTTTTTATGGAGCGGTATACCGAGAGTTATGTAGCGGAATTGGCGGCATTTGTGGCGGCGATTGCGGACGACCAGCCAGTGCCGGTGACGGGCGCGGATGGGCGCGCGCCGGTGGTGATGGGGATGGCGGCGCGCCGCTCCTACGATGAGAATCGCCCGGTGCGCTTGGAGGAGATTAGCGCGGCTGCTGAAGCACCGCGCTAGGTGGCGGGAAGTATAACCCTCCCGCGCCCAAAGGGCTCCCGTCGGAAGCTTCCGGGAGGGTGCTTATAGGTGAGGTGATTAGGCGGCTGGCGCGGGGACGCGCTTGTTGCGCGGGAGCATAAACCAGACATAAAAGAGAAGTGTCCCCACAAGGGTCAGTGCGCTGCCTAGCAAGAAGAGCGGCGTAAAGCCCTGCGATTCCACCATAAATCCACCGATAAAGGCTAATCCTGCAAAACTGAGCCCACCGGCGAATTCACCGAGTCCGGCTAACGTGCCGCGCCAATTGGGCGGCACTAGGGCTGTGGAGTAGATCATATAGGCCGGGAAGCGCATGGAGGAGATGGCTGTGACACCGATATAGCCCAGACCTGCCGCGGGCCAAACAGGGATGAGGGCAAGCGGCAAGATGCTGACGGTGCTGATGAAAGAGGCGAGCAAGACGGTGTTGGCAGCGCCCCAACGGCTGATTAGAAGTGGGGTGCTGAGCGCAGCAAAGACGCCAATCAGGCGCGCAAAGGCTGCGACGAGGCCAATTTGGGGGGTAGGCACTGCTAGAGCGCTGTCCATGTAGACATTGAAGAAGGTGTAGACCGTGGCTGTGCCGCTGACCTGGAAAAAGCGCACAATCGAAAGGAGCAGCAGGGTGATGATCACGGGGGAATAGAGCGCCCAGCGAGAGGGCGCGACAAGGGGCGTTGCCGATGGATGTTCAGTCACCTGTGTGGCTGGTTCAGTTGATGCTTCGGTTGGTGATTCGGTTTCAGAGCGACGGATGCGAAAGAGAATCCAGATGGACGGCAAGAGCAGCGCCGCGGCCAGGATTAAGGGATAGCGATAGGCGGCGGGATGCTGCGAATCGAGCGCAAGCCAGGAGGCAAAGAGCCGTGGCAAGAAGCCTCCGGCAAGCGAGCCGGTAAAGGCGGCTAGGGCCAATAGGGCTGTCTGCATGGAGAAGGCTTGATTGCGTTCGTCGTCGCTGCTGATCGCCATGACATAAGGTACGGCGTTGACAAAATAGAAGCCCAGACCGGCGAACATGATGACATAGAGGGCCACGATGTTCGGCCCAATCCACGGTTTCGGCAGGAGTTCGGCGAGTGGCAGCAGCACCCCACCGCCCACGATCATGATGAGGCCAAGCACCATCATGAAGCGATAGCCCCAGCGTTCCCCCATACTGCCGGAGGGCAAACTCGCCAGGGAAAAGGACAACAGTCCTGCTGCGGCAACCTGTCCGATAAATTCGGGGCCAAAACCTAAACGCAAAAGGTACAGATTAAAGAGGACAGAAAAGACGCCCCCATCAAAGGCTAAACCAAGCAAGGCGGTCGCAGCGAGATAGAGCAGCACATTTCGGTTTAGGTTCGGCAACGCGCGGACATAATTCATCAGCATAGATGGAGCAGGTGCATTCTAGCGTGTCGGCTATCGGTAATTAGGCGGCGAGATGGGGCAGAACTCGCTCGCTGAAGAGCAGGGTTCCGTCGGTGCGCGGCGTGTCTGCAAAGCTGACGTTGATGCGCCCGGCACCCATACGCAGCGCGCTCTGCAACGCCTCGATGATCTGGTCAGGCGTGCCCACAAGGCCATTGCTGCTGACGGAACGGGTCGTACCGCTCTCTTGGATGCGGCGCACTTCGTCTTCGGTTTCGGCAATCAGGATTTGTGAGGCAACGACCTGTACAATTTCGTCATAGTCGCGGCCTACCTCGCGACAGTGCTGCTTGAGCACTTCCTGTTTGTGGGCATAGGCATCGGGCGTTTGGTAGATGTAATTCCACCAGTCTGCGTGTTGTGCGACCACGCGCAGCAGATACTTTTCGCCAGAGCCGCCGACCATCACAGGTGGGGCTGGCTCTGGCTTGGGTTCACAATAGGCATTCTCTAGCTGATAGTGCTTGCCGTGGAAGGTAACGGGCGTATCACTCCACATGGCGCGGCAGATTTGGATGGCTTCGGCCAACTGTTCGATACGCACACGGTTGGAGGGAAAAGGCCAGCCATAGGCCAGGTATTCTTCTTCGTTCCAGCCCGCGCCGATGCCCAGGATCACGCGGCCCCCTGATAGCGTCTGGCACGTTGCAGCCATCTTGGCGAGATGGGCGGGATTGCGGAAGCTGTTGCAGAGAACTTGATGCCCACAGACCTTGTCTTCGTAGCGCGCCAGGGCATAGACGAGCAGGCTCCAGCCTTCTGCCACGTTGCGATTGGCATATTGGACGTGATCGGGCATCCAGATCGATTCGAAGGGCGCGACCGTTGCATCCAGATAGGGCATGGTTGCCGCGACGAGGCCGGAAAAAATGTTAAGCCCTACAGGGATCGCCATCGGGTGCTCCTATTCTATCGAGGTGGATGGATTGTCATTCACGCTTTGGCTATTATCCCACGCGAGTATGCAGCGTCAAAGTATCATTCACCCCAGGGCATCGGCGTTGGTGGGGTGAAGCTGCTTGTGACTTCGACCGGGTGGCCTTCGGTGTAGGATTGCTGGATGGCACAAATGATCTCGACCACATGCGCGGCCTGGGCCCCCGTGGCGCGTTGGGGGCGGCCTTCGTCCATCGCCTCAGCGATCTCTGCGACCGCACGCCCCCATTCGATGCCCTGGAATGGCTCCTTGACATAGGGCAGGGGTTCATATGTCCCGCGAAACTCGGCGTATTCGACGGGGGCATGGAAGTCTTGGAAACTGCCCAAGAAAAGTGAGCCAACGTCGCCGTGGAACTCTAGCCCTTTCTGTTTACTGTGATTGCCCACATAGAAATTGGTCGTGAGACGCACGACAGTGCCATTGGCTAGCTCGACCGCAGCGACTACCCAGTCGGGCGTGTCGATATGGAAGGGGATGCCCTCTTTCGTAACCCGATCCGGGTGCAGCACCGTCCCATAGGCAGTGACTTTTTTGGCAGGGCCGAAGAATGTTGTGACCAGGGTGAGCGGATAGACACCCACATCAAAGAGCGCACCGACCTCATAGAAGGGGCCGGGGTTGGGATGCCAAGACTCGATGCGCCCCCAGTTGACCTCGCAGTAGACGACGCGTACTTTCCCCAACATGCCATCGCGGATCGCCTTCCAGGTCGTCTGCTGGGCTTCCCCCATAAAGGTGATGGGCGAACAGCTCAGGCGCAGTCCTTTGGCTTCGGCCAATTCCACCAGGGCTTTGGCCTCCTGATAGGTGAGTGCCAATGGCTTCTCGCTGTGTACATGCTTGCCTGCGTTGAGGCATTGGGTGATGACGGCAGGGTGGGCGTGGTGAATGGTGAGATTGACGATGAGGTCGATATCCGGATCGGCCAGCATCTCCTCCAGGTTCGCATAGACGCGCCCGCCATACTGATCGACCAATGCCTGGGCGCGCGGCAGGTCAATGTCTGTAGCACCCATCAACTTTACTTGGGGAAAGGGAGTAATGGTGCGGGCGTAGGGACCGGCAATGTTGCCGCAGCCGACGATGCCGACGCGCAAGGGTTCTGGAGACATAGCTACTCCTGTGTAGGACGATTTGGAGTGAGTTGGGTTACTTCTTCATGGCGACAATGAGCCCATCGCGGATGGGCGCAAGGGTGGTAATCCACTGGCTGCTGTCGGTGAGCAGTTTCGTCACGTTGCGCACGCCCACCGTTGACGGAGACTTGTCATTCTCGTCAAAGATCTGGCCGCTCCACAGCATGTTGTCGATGATCAGAAGGCCGCCGGGGCGCAGTTTCTCGACAATGACCGGTACCGAATCGGGATAGCCCTGTTTGTCGATGTCATTAAAGATGATGTCAAAGGTATCGTCGGTGTTGCGTAATGTCTCGACGGCTTCGCCTACGTGAAAACGTACGATGTCGCTGTAGCCGAGCGCGCCGAGATGCTTGCGCGCCATCTGTGACAGCTTGTCATCCCAAACGACATGATGGACAACGCCACCGCCATTTTCTTGAACGGCGCGAGCAAACCAGGCCGTGGAATAACCATAACCGGAGCCAAGCTCAAAAACTCGCTGCGCGCCGGTGAGACGCGCCAATTGATAACAAAGCTGTCCAGCCGTGGGGCCGACGATAGGGAAGTTGTGTTCCTTTGCATAGGCTTCCATCGCCGCCAGTTCAGCAGCGCGAGGCGGGACCAACTCTTCCAAATAGGTGGCAACTTGAGGAGAAATTAGCTCTGGCATGGGGCCTCATGATCTTGTTTTGTGGACTAGGTGATGAGTAGTAGATATAGGCAGGCCGCGGCATGCGGGCGCAATTGTTTCCGCTTTGCCGCACAGCTGTGATTAGGATGCGTGTGCGGTGGCGACCCGATTGCGCCGCGCTTGGCGCTCCCGGCGAATCTGTTCGCTCATGGGGATGGCCGGGCCCTGGCGCATCACATTGATGATTTCGGCCATGATACAGACGGCGATCTCTGCTGGTGTGCGTGCGCCGATATCGAGCCCAACCGGCGCATAGATGCGGTCGAACTTTTCAGGGGGTATCCCCTGTTCTTGCTCTAACAGCTCAAAGACGGCGCGGATGCGGCGTTGGCTGCCGATCATGCCAATATAGCCCAAAGGATCATCCAGGACCTCAAGCAGAGAGTCCACGTCATATTGATGGCCGCGCGTGACCAGGACGATATAGGTGTGTTTGTCCAACCCTGCTGTGCTGCGCAGTTTGGCAAGTTCGGAACGGAAAGGGCCGGCAATGACCTGCTTGGCTGTGGGAAAACGGGCCGGGTGGGCATATTGAGGGCGATCGTCCAGCACAGTCACAGAAAAGTCACAGGTGGCAGCAATCGAGGCGAGGGGCACTGCAATATGGCCCGCGCCTACGATGATCAGGTGGGGAGGCTGTACCTGTACCTCGACAAAGACCTTGACTTCGCCATCAGATTGGGTGTAGGTAAGGTGACGATGTTGGCGGTCGAGTAGGGCGCGACGGGCATCATAGATGATGTGCTCGCTTAACTCGCCGACGCCTAGATCGCCCAGCGGCATGCGCTCTTTGTCCAGCCACAAGAGCGCATGCCGGCCCATTGTGCCCCCATAGATACCCGTAGCGTTGGTTACGCTGACCAACGCCACAGCTTCGCGCTCCTCTAGTGAGGTCAAGAGCGCTTGGAGAAGGTCTTCGTTCATGCACCCTCTTTACGCCATTGCTCAATAAAGACATTCATGACGCCGCCGCAAACGCCGAGGCTTTGCATGGAAATCTCTTCGGTTAGGTCTACAAAGATGTTACGCGCTTCTCCATCCTGGATGACATCAAGACCGGCGCGGATGACATCGGCCTCGCCACAGCCACCGCCGATGGTGCCGACATGCTGACCATAGGGATGGATGATCATCTTGGCTCCCACTTCGCGCGGGACAGAGCCTTTGACATCGGTGATGGTGGCGACAGCGACCGTAAGGCCATCGTCTACGAGGTTGTGTAGGTGATGATATAGGGTTGCGGACATATTTTTGCTCCCGGTTTGTCTCTCATTCGCAGAAACCTTCCTGAATGCGCCGAGCATCCAGGAAGGTGTGTGACAAGAATATAGTGTTTCTTATATTCCTATTTTACCACATGCGCGCACACAAGCGGTAAGCCTGGTCGCTATGCCTCTTCACCTATTATCTATTCATCTTTGGCTGCCAGGGCTTGATAGTCGGCAGGGGTATCAATATCGCGCAGGATGGCATCGGTAGTGACGTTGACATAGGTAATGGCTGATTGGTGGCGTTGGAGCAGTGTGCGGAGTGTGTCGTCGTGGGTGAGCGCCAACAGTTCGGGCCATAGGCGCGCGGGGAGATAGAAGGGATGGCCCCGGCGCATTTCATAGCTGGGGATGACGATCTGGCCGGGCGAACTGTTGGCTTGTTCGATGACCTGTCGGATCACCTCCACCGGGATATGGGGCTGGTCGCCGAGGGCGAGAAGTGCGCCCAGTGCGGGGGATGCAGCATCCTGTAAATGGCGCACGCCCACTTGGTAGGAACTGAGCATTTCGCCGAGAAGATAGTCGGAGTTGTGGAGCAGTTGGGCGGGTGCATCACCCAACGCGGAGACCATCTCTTCTGCGCGATGACCGACCACACAAAGCACAGGGCAAGCACCCGCTTCGGCCAAGTGGATCGCCACTGTGCCGAGGACTGTGCGATTTCCCCAGGGCAGCAGTTGCTTGGGTTCACCCATGCGCGTGCTGCGCCCGGCAGCCGCCACGATTGCGGCGACTTTTCCGGCATGACTCGGTGAAGTGGAGCTAGGCATGGGAGAAGGGGCCAATGGATTCACTAGACACGATTCACTAAAAACCATTCACTAAAAATTAAGATGGAAAAGGCTTTGACCGCCCAGGATGACGAGTAAGGCGAGCCCCACAAAATAGATGACGGTGGCAAGCAGCGCAACATAGCCGCCTATAATAAAATAGCCGTCGCGCTGTAACATGCCCAGGGCAAAGAGAAGAATTGCCACAGCGGGCAGCGTATTCGAGAAGGGCACGAAACTGAGCGGGAAGAGCAGCAGGACGCCTGCGGCAGTGAGCGCCAGTCCATTGAGGCGATTGGCAAACGCGCCGGTGGTGACCTTGATCAAACGGGGCTTCATCCACCGTTCCATGCGCTGGAAAAGTTGAACACCTTTTTCCAGGGTGGGAATTAAATGCTCATTGCTGATGGAGCGATCCATCAGGCGGGCAGGCAACCAGGGCAGCCGGTTGAGGACAAGGCTGACACCGATCAGGATAATGACCAATCCAAAAACCGTACTTACGCCCGGAATCGAGACAGGAAGCATAAAAGGAAGGGTCAGGACGATGCAGAAGAGGAGCAGGCCCTGTTCCCCGATCAGGGACAAGAGGTCGCGCAGGGTGATTTGTTCGCCCTCGATGCTGTCAATGATCTGTCGCAGTGCTGTACCCAACGAGACTTCGGTATCACTAAATTGTGTGCTCATTCGTGGCTTTTTACTCCGTAACTATGTCTAAGTGGCACGATTACGCGGCGTGCGCTAACACTGGCCCATCGAGACAAAGGACTTGCCCATCGTGCTCACAAGCACCGCAGATGCCGATGCCACAGCGCATATAGGCTTCCCAACTTAGCTGGCTGGGGATCTGGTATTGCTGTCCGAGCGTTTGCAGTGCCGCCAACATGCCATGCGGGCCACAGGCATAGATGCCGTCGAGGGCATGGGTGGTTGCCAGGGGCAGTAATGCGTCGGTGACGCGCCCTGTGATCCCGGCGCTGCCATCCTCGGTGGTGGTGAGCAGGGTCAAATGGCTGTGCTGGGCTGCCAATTGCTGAAAACGATCTGCATAGAGGAGATCGGCGGCTGTGCGCGCGCCGATGACGGCGGTTATGGAATCTACTTCAGGCAGGGTTGTCTGTGCCAGCCAAAGCAGCGGTGCCACACCATAGCCGCCACCCACCAATGCCAAACGCGTTTGGGTGGCGGGTCGATGGTAGCCGCGTCCGAAGGGGCCGCGCAGCCAGAGCCGGTCGCCGGGTTGCAGCGCATGAACCAGGCGGCTAAAGGGGCCGACGGCTGTCACCATGAGCGTGATGGGGTTGGCGCTCACCAGCGAGAAGGGCTTCTCATCAAAGCGCGGCAGCCAGGCCATGATGAACTGGCCGGGATAGGCGTCGATCTGCCCGTCTAGCACAATGGTAACAGTGCGATAGTTCTCCGGCTCGATGTGGCTGATAGTGAAGGGCGTGGGCAGTGTCAGTGGCAAAGTAGGTTGCACAGTATTTTCGTACTATATATCAACAAAGGTATCCATCAAGAAGGCGTACCTGCACAATGGCAGGGTAACGCTATTCACGAACGGGCAATATGCAATGCTCCCATAGTACCCGTCCTGTGCGCGTTGGGCAAATTGGCGAGGATATTTTGACAGTGAGTACCCAACCGCCAGAACAAGTTTCCGCTCACCCTACGGCCGATTGTCCCGTTTGGTTTCGCGGGCGGAGGGCAATCATGGGCAGTGATTCACGCACGACTTCATCGAGTTTTTCTGGGGGGCCGCTGTAAATGTCAAGGCCGATCAATCGACTTAGCTCGCGTGCGGCAAACGGATGTCGCACGCGATAGTTCAGGAGTATTTGGGCTCCCGCTTCAGGCGAAAGGGTTTCGGCGCGTACAGAGAGTTTGCGTCGTCCTACTTGAATGGTGACTGTGGGTGAGGCAAGTAGATTCTTGTACCAATTGGCTTTGTAGCCCCAACCAGAAGCAATGTAGTAGGTATCGGTTGCTCTGTCGTGCGCCACGACTTCGACCACGGCTTGGTGCGCTTGGCCGGACTTGCGCCCGGTATGGTTGAGGAGGAGAAAGCGTCCGCCGAGCACCGATCCTAGTCCGAGACGGTAGAGTTGGATGGGTGCGCGTAGAAACCAGCGCAGGATGCCTGATGGGGGGTTGGTGAGTAGAGGTGTAGACATGAGATTGTTGCCTCATGGGAAAATCTCGCTGTAGGCGAGCTTGCGTAACGTACAGGGCTTGCGGAAAGGGAGTCATTAGCCCTTGACTGCGCCCATCGTGAGGCCACCGACGACGAAACGCTGGAGCAGCATGTAGACAAGTACGGGGGGAACGGTGGTGATGACCGCGCCTGCCATCGTCAGGCCCCAGAGCATGGTATCCGCTAATTGGAAAGAGCGCAAGCCGATCTGTACGGTCCACAGGGTATCGCTTTGGACAAAGACCAGCGCATAGAGGAATTCGTTCCAAAGGTTGGTGATGCTGAAGACAGCGGCGGCGATGATACCGGGGGCAGCCAGCGGTAAGATGATGCGATAGAGGACACCGACGCGCGAGCAGCCGTCAATGCGCGCAGCATCTTCTAATTCCACGGGCAAGCCTTTGAAGTAGCCCAATAAGAGCCAGGTGATAAAAGGCAGGACGAGCGTTGGGTAGGTGAGATAGAAGGCCATGCGCGTGTTAAGCAGGCTCAGGTCGTTGAGCAGGACAAAGAGGGGGATGAACAGCAGGGTTTGGGGCAGTAGATAGAGCAGCAGCACAAGTTTGCCCAATGTTTGCCCGCCACGAAAACGCAGCCGCGCCATCGCATAGGCGGCAAAGATGCCCGCGACGAGACTGACAAAGGTGGCAACGAGGGTGACGATGCTGGTGTTGAGCAGCCAGGTCAGCATGGACGTGCCGTCAAAGAGTTTCTGATAATTCTCCAGGGTCAGCGCATCGGGCATCAACATGCCCTGGCGTTGGTAGACTTCTTTGGGCGTGCGCAGTGAAGTGAGGATGTTCCAATAGAGTGGAAAGGAGACAATGACGACAAAGAAAAAGAGGACAATATAGGCCGAAATTTTGCGCCACCGTTTTTGCGCGCGTATCCCGTAGAACATGCCTATTCCTCCTGCCACATTTTGGGTGCAAGATAGAGGATCAGGGCGAGCAGGAAGGGCATCATAATGGCAGTGGCGGCGATGGCATAGCCGAGGCGGTTGCCCACAAAGCCGAGTTGGAAGGTATAGGTGCCAAAGATGTTGGTGGCATCGTTGGGGCCGGTGCGGGTGATGATGAAGGGCAGGGCAAAGTCGTTGAAGGTCCAGATGGTCGAGAGCATGAGCGTGACAATGATGATGGGCTGGAGACCGGGCAAGGTGACATAGAGGAAGCGCTGCCAGAGGGTTGCGCCATCGACTTCGGCAGCCTCGAATTGTTCGCGGGGGATGGCTTGCAATCCTGCCAGAAGGCTGACGCCGAAAAAGGGAAAGCCGCGCCAGACATTGGCAAGGATGACGGCAACCATTGCAAAGTAACGATCCGAGAGCCAGGGAACGGGCGCATTGACCATGCCGGTGTTGAGCAGCATGTAGTTGAGGACGCCAAAAGTGCCGTCAAAGATCCAGCGCCAGGTCAGGGCTGTGACGACTGTGGGCATGGCCCACGGGACAAGCAGCAGGCCGCGCCAGAAGCCGCGCCAGCGGATATCCTCATCCAAAACCAGCGCCATGACCATGCCGATCACCAACTTGAGAAGAACGGCGACAACCGTATAGACGATGCTGTTGATCGCCACACGCATAAAGCGGTTGTCGGCGGTGAGCAGCTCTACATAATTGGCAAGGCCGATAAACTCGGCAGGTTGGCCTAGTGTCTTTTTGGTCAGGGATAATGTGAGCGCGGAGATAAAGGGATAGGCGATCAGCCCGATCATAAAGAGGATGAGCGGTAGGACAAAGATCCAGGCAAGTCCCGCGTCCGGGCCAAAGAAACGGCGTGAGATCGGCTTGATGGCGGTCTTGGAGGCAACCCGCAGGTTGTCAGCTTTCATGGTGATCGTCCTGGTTGGTGTGGATGCCAAACGCCATTGGGGCTTGGCATCCACGGTACGATACACTTCGTACAATACACTTCTGTGGTATCAAACGAACATCGGCTTGTTCAGCGCGATCAGTTGAGCGAAGGCGGGAACTCAGCGTAGATTTTCTCGACCTCTTCGACTGCCTGGGCAATGGACTCTTCGGGCGTCTGTTCGCCGCTCAGCACACGCACTGCCATGCGCGTGAGTACCTGCTGATTCTGGACTTCGTAGGCAGCGGTCGTGCCAGGCCCAGGCCATCCGGTGGGGTGGACATACTGGAGTTGGTCGATGAAGGGCTTGAGGTAGGGATCATCCCAGACCGGATCGTTGCCGGCGTTGACATGGACGGGGAGGTTGCCAAAGTTGACCGCTTCGGAACGTGCCCAAACTTGCTCCGGTGAGGCAAAGGACTCCAACAGGCTCTTGGCAAGCTCCGGGTGTTCGGTCGTGTTGAATACGCCCAGGACTGCGCCAAAACCACCTGCCGCATGGATGCCATTGGGGCCAGCCGGGCTGGGGGTTAGCAGCGTCAGTTCCTTGAGTTCTGGGTCATTCTCGGTCATCCAGGAGAGGACGCTGCCGGTGTTGACAATGCTTGCCACTGAGCGCGTCTGGTACCAGTTGTTGTTAGATGAGTCGTCGCCCACCAGGAAATCCGGCGGGAAGGAACCCATCTCATTCATTTCGACCAGCCAATTCAACACGGCTAATGTTTCCGGCGAATCGAGGGCGATGGTCAAGCCATCTTCCTCAGTGACCTTGCCGCCGTAGCTCCAAAGCAGATTACGCATCTGCACTTCGGGGTCGGAGAAGCCGCCAAAGCCCAGACCATAGCACCAAAGAACGCCAGGGTCATTGACTTGGGCGCAGAACTCCTTCATCTCCTCATAGGTGGCGGGGGGTGCGCTCAAGCCTGCCTGCTCCAGCAAGTCGGTGCGCCAATAGGCCGGTGTGACAGAGCCGATGTAGGGGACACCATATTGGATGCCCTGCACAGTGACAACTTCGCCCGCGGCAGGGAAGAAGCCGCCTTCTAGCTCATTCAGGTTGGCAAAGGCGTCGCTGACATCCAAGAGTAAACCTGCATCGTAGAAGCGGGGAAGCCATTGGGCAAAGACGACCGAGACATCCGGCAACGTGTCGGGCGCTTCCAAGCCGGCAGACCAGCGCGTATCGAGGTCGGCATCCGGCGCAATCAGGATGTCAATCTCCACGTTGTTGGCATCGGCCCATTCTTGCACCTGGGTACGTACCAACTCGTTGACGGCTTCTGAGAAGTTGTAATTCATCCAGAAGGACATCTGAACGGGTTCACCTTCCTCTGCGGGCGCTTCTGCGGCTGCTGCTGCTTCACCAACTTCCTCTGCCGGAGACGTTGCCTCTGCCGCGGGCGCAGCAGGGGCCGCGGCAGGCGCACAGGCTGCGAGCAGGCCGATGACCATCAAGAACGAAACAAGCCTCCACATCCGTTGGAACATACACTCCTCCTTGATCTAATTTGATCTGAGATAAACCTGGAAACGGTAAATCGATGGAATCGTGAACGACCAAACTTTGTAACTCTTGTACCGTATTTGCTAGCCGTACGGACACGAGCTATCGTGTCCGTACGGCCTCTTGAGAGGGCTGGGTAGAGGACATCATCCATGATGTCCGTACGGTTCGATGCTGCGGAAAGTGGTAGTCACCCAGATTAACGCACAGTGGCTTTGGCAGCGGGCTCTAGATCCTGGATTCCGGCTGCTTCAACGGCGGCTAGGATGGTGCTGCGTTCGGTGTCGGTCAAAGGGCGTTGCGGGCGGCGTGCGCTGCCACAGTGAATGCCCCATGCGGTGAGAATGGCCTTCATGCCGCCGATGAGCGGCACCGAGAGCAATGCTTGGATGGCCTGGTTGGCGCGTCCCTGGATTGCCTGTGCCTCTGCCCAATCGCCGCGCGAGGCCGCGTTGAAAAGCTTGACGAAGGTGGAGGGCAGCACGTTATAAGTGCTGCCAATGGCCCCATGCGCGCCCATGGTGAGCCCGGCGATACAGACTTCATCAAAGCCGGAATGGACGGTAATGTCCGGGCTGAGGCCGGTGATGCGTTTCATATCATAGAGATTATACGACGAATACTTAATGCCGCTGACGGTGGGGATGGTACGCAGATCTGCCATCACCGCGGCGGTGATCTCTACGCCTGTGGCACTGGGGATATTATAGACCCAAAGCGGTGTATCGCCTGCGGATTCAGCAATCAGGCGGTAGTGGTCATGCAGCGCCGCGCCATCGACCTTGAAGTAGATCGGAGGAATGGCGGCGATAGCATCCACGTGCAGTGAGGCGGCATGTTCGGCCAATTCCTGGGCTTGCGCTGTGCTGATGGCTCCGACATGGGCGATGATTTGGGCGCGGCCATTGACCTGGTCTAGGACAGTCTCCAGAATTTGGCGACGTTCGCCGGCGGTGAGCAGGATCCCTTCGCCGCTGCCACCGCAAACAAAGAAACCGTGGACGCCGGACGCAATCTGCATTTCGACGAGTTGGCGCAACGCGCCATAGTTTACTTCGCTGCCGTCATCGCTGAGGGGGGTGAGCAGTGCCGGGAAGATGCCGCGCAGAATTTTGGGCATAATGATTCGCATTTCTAGTAGAAGATGATCGGAACAAAACTACGTAGAGCCAGCCGGCGGGTCATGCTTTGGATCGGGTAGATGGGTTACCCGCAATCAAAGTTGCTTAGTCCGGCTGGCTTTTTTGTCGCCAGGGGGATGTGCCTGGTGGGTCTAAATGGGCGAGCAGCGCCCGCCTGGTTGCGTCCACATCACGATTGCGTAAGCCGTCGATGATCTGTTGGTGCTCGACAGCGATGCGCGCCGGATTGTGGCGAATGGCTGCCGGGCGTTGTGCCACAGAGAGGCGGAAGTGTTCCACCAGGAGTGGAATCAGATCCATGAGCACCTGGTTGTGGGTTGCCTGAAAGAGAATGGTGTGGAAGTCAATGTCGTCGCGGATGGAACTGCGGTTCTGCTGCAACTTGAGGGTTAGCCCCTGGTTGATGCGCTCTAGCTCGTTAAGTTGTTCGGCAGTGATGCGCGAGACCATCAATTCAACGGCTCCAAGTTCCACCACCGCGCGGGCTTCGCTGAGCGCATTGCGATGGCTCGCATCGTAGTCGATGTTGACGGCAATCTGCGGGGTGACGGTGGCAGGGTCAAAGTCGGTGACAAAGATGCCGCTGCCCGGTTTCTTGGTAATCAACCCCTCGGAGACAAGCACGGTCAACGCCTCGCGTACAATGTTACGGCTGACCGAGAGGATTTCGCTCAACTCGCGTTCGCTGGGCAGCGCGTCACCGGCGCGTAATCCTTCGGAGAGGATGAAACGGCGCAGCGTGTCGGCAGCCTGTTTGGTTAAGGTATCGCGTGAGAGCGGTCGTAAGATCGCCATGATTTCCTGGATCAGACGTAAAAGTTGCAGAGGACGATGAATCTGAAAGACTCTGGGTGTACTGGTTCTATGGTAGAACCACTATACCTTAGCCCTCGTATGGTGTCAATCCGCATTTTAACGCCTGCTTGCTGTTGTCAGTCTAGACTACAACTGGTTCAGCGCAGCGCGCATCTCTTCACTGAGGCCCACTGCTTCGGCCTCGAAGGCCTGGTCAACCTGATCTGTGCCACGCGCGCCTATGAGGACAGAGGTGATACCCGGCTGGCCGATGGCCCACGCCATCGCAAGTTGGATCATGCTTCTGCCTGTCTCTTCAGATTTGGCGCGTAAGCCTTCAACCACGTGCCAGCCGGTTTCGTGGAAGTAGAGGGGCTGGTGGCCGGGAATGACATCAAAGCGGGTTCCTTTGGGGACTTCACCGTCGCGGCGATATTTGCCCGTGAGAAAGCCCGCACCCAACGGACTGTAGGAGATCACGCCGATCTGCTGGTCTGCACAGAGAGGGAGCAGTTCGCGCTCGATGTTGCGATCCACCAGGTTGTAAATCGGTTGGACGGATTCGAGCCGCGCCCAGCCATTGACATCCTGCTTCCAGAGCGCCTTCGCCAGTTGCCACGCTGCAAAGTTGCTGCAGCCGATATAGCGAGCATAGCCCTTTTGAACCAGTTGGTTGAGCGCCTCTAGCTGATCTTCCAACGGAACGGAAGGGTCAAAGCGGTGCAGTTGAAAGAGGTCAATGGTTTCGATTCCCAACCGTTGCAGGCTGGCTTGGGCAGAGGTGAGAATGCGCTCTGGGGTGAGATTACCGCTGACCTTTGTGCAGACGATCATCTCCTCACGGCTGCCACGCGCTTTGAGCCAACGTCCGACGACGGTTTCCGATGCGCCGCCGCCGTAGGCTTCGGCAGTATCCAGGAGGTTGATGCCGCGGCTGCGGGCGTGATCCATGACGGCAAAAGAGGCGGCCTCGTCGATTTCGCGGCCAAAGGTGACACAGCCGAGACCTAGCGAACTCACGCGCAGCGCAGTCTTGCCTAAAGCTCTGTACTCCATTGATCCCTATCTTTCAGTGGTTACTGGTTCATGGTGATGGCAGGCGTTCTTGCTGTGGGTGCGAATGTTGAGAGGGTATTGCCACTGCACCCTAGCCTGCCGTCTAGGTGGTATTCTGATAGTACCAATGGGCCTGATTTGTGTCAACCAAAGTTGCTGCGCGGGTGTATAGCTCTGTTTGACAATCGGTTTGTGCCCATAGTACATTGGTACTACCACTAGACCACCTGACACGTATCAATTCGGAGCGCTGATTGTACGAAGTTATACGTAGCAGTTGTTGGCATCTCTAAATCATCCACTATTTCAACATTCATTCAATATTCATCTGACAGAGTACCTTTTGACATGGCGTCATTAGCGAGGCTGGATCGCCGCATGAAGGTCTGAAGGAACGACATAATGAACCAATTTGAGGGCAAGGTCGCGATCATCACGGGGGCCTCGCGCGGCATTGGGCGTGGCTGCGCGCTGGCATTGGCGGCGCAGGGGGCAGATATCGTTGTCAACTATCGTTCGCATCCCGACGAAGCGCAGGATGTTGCGGCACAGATTGAAGGGATGGGGCGGCGCGCGCTGGTGTGGCAAGCCGACGTTGCCAAGCGTGAAGCCGTCGAGGAGATGTTTGCCGGTGCGGTCGCCCATTTTGGCCGGATTGATATTGCGGTTGCGAATGCTGCCATGTCCATTCGCGAGCCGGTATTGACCGCAAAGTGGGAGAATGTCCTGCGTACGCTCGAGGTTTCGCAATTTGGCGTCTTTCACACCTGCCAGTTGGCAGCACAGCAGATGGTGCGACAAGAACAACGTGGGCGCAGCGCGGGCAAGATCGTTGTGATCAGTTCCATCCATGCCGAACTGGCTGTGCCTAGTAGCGGAGCCTATAACATGGCAAAGGCGGCGATTAATCATCTGGTCAGCACGATGGCTGCGGAGTTGGTTGATTATCACATCAACGTCAATGTCATCAATCCGGGCTGGATCGATACGCCAGGGGAACGCAATTTTGCGACTGAGGAAGAAATTCAGCAGGGGGCTAAACGGCTGCCCTGGAAGCGGCTGGGAACAATAGATGACATTGGTCAGGCTGTGGTCTATCTGGCGTCGGATGCTGCCGATTATGTGACGGGGACAATGCTGCGCGTGGACGGTGGCTATATGCATGGGCTGACACTGCCTCCCGCCTCTAGCTAGCCTTTTTGCTCTCTATTCATCGGATTCCATCGGAAAGGAGACGCTCGTGGCGTCTGGTCCGCATGTTATTTTTGTTGATACGCATATCAACGCGATGGGCAATCAATTTGCCAATGAACGAAGTGCCTGGGAGGGGTTGGGCGCAACCGTAGAACTGGCGCAATGCAGCAGCGAAGATGAGATCATCGAAGGCTGCAAAGATGCGGAAATCCTGGTCTATTCGGGATTGTATACCCCTTTTACAGAAAGGGTGCTGTCACAACTGCCCAAATGCCAACTAATCGCACGCTTTGGCATTGGCATGGACAGCGTGGATTTGGACGCGGCGACGAAATACGGGATCGTGGTGGCAAATGCCGCTGAGTACTGTGTGCCGGAGGTCGCTGACCATGCGACCGCGCTGATTCTTTCGCTGGCGCGGCGCGTCACGATGATGGATCGTTGGGTGCGGCAGGGGCATTGGGCGAACGCTGTGGGCAAGACAGGGCTTATGCCTCGTCTTTCGACGCAGAGCGTGGGCTTTGTGGGGTTTGGGCGGATTGCGCGCCGGGCAGCCCGCAACATGGAGAATATCTTTGGAACCCTCTTGGCCTATGACCCCTATGTGAGCCAGGAGCAGGTGCAAGACTATCAGGTGCGTATGGTTTCGTTGGACGAACTGTTGGAGCAATCCGACTATGTTTCGGTGCATACGCCTCTGATGCCGCAGACGCGCGGTTTGATCGGTGCGGCGCAACTGGCGAAGATGAAACCGACTGCTTATATCGTCAACACCAGCCGCGGGCCGGTGATCGACGAGCCGTCGTTGATTGCAGCATTGCAGGCCAACCAGATTGCGGGGGCGGCGTTGGATGTCTTTGATCCAGAGCCGTTGGTGGCAGACAGCCCTTTGCGCGCAATGGACAATGTGATACTGACCCCCCACCTGGCGGCCTATTCGGAACAGGCTGTGCAAGACCTGCGCGCTGCGGTGACAGCCACGGTCAGCGATGTCATTCAAGGCTACCTGCCCCGCCATGTGATGAACCCCAAAGTAACGCCACGGCGTGAATTGCGCCGCCGTTAAATAGCAGACCAAAACGGCAGACAGTTTGGACTAGAAGATCGGGAGAACTCCTGTGTCAGTATTAGAACACGCATCGTCGGTAACGGAACAAGCATCCAAAGTACGGATTCAAGCGGATAAGCTGCGAACATTTGCCCAGACCATTTTGGAGCAGGTGGACGTCCCGCGCGATCAAGCAGCGGACGCGGCGGATGTGCTGGTGTGGGCTAATTTGCATGGCGTGGATACACATGGCGTGCGCAATCTCAGACCGAACTATGTGAAGGGCATTCTTGAAGGAAGAATTAAGGCGCAAGGCGAGTTCCGCATTGAACACGAAACGTCGGTCACGGCGCGCGTGGATGGGGATCGCGGGCTGGGGCTGGCTGCGGGGCCGTGGGCGATGCGCCTGGCAATGCGTAAGGCACAGGAGCATGGGGTGGGGATTGTGGCGGTACGCAATTCGCATCACTATGGCGCAGCCGGTTATCACGCGATGATGGCGGTTCCCCAGGATATGATCGGCATGAGCCTGACCGGGCTGATGTGGCCCAAAGGCAATGTGATCGGTGTGCTGCCTACTTTTGGCAAGATACCGATGCTTTCGACCAACCCGATTGCCGTTGCCGTACCCTCTGGGGTTGAGGCCCCTTTCCTGTTGGATATGGCGACCTCCATTACCCCGTATAACCGCGTGATGCTCTACCAAGAAGTGGGCCAGCCGATCCCTGCCGGTTGGGCGCTGGATGAAAATAGCCAGTCCACCACCGATCCGGCAACGGCGCGCCAATTGTTCCCGCTGGGCGGATCACGCGAGACAGGCGGGCATAAAGGCTATGGCCTTTCTGTCATGGTCGAGATCTTCTGTGCGCTCTTGTCGGGCGGCTGGGATCAGAGCGAGGAGGGCTATAAGCAGATTGGTGACGCCCATTTTATGATGGCGATCCGCGTGGATGCCTTCCGTCCGGTGTCGGACTTTAAGGCAGGCATGGATGCCATGATCGATGCGTTCCACCAGTCGCCAACGGTCGAGGGGCGCGAGAAGGTGCTGGTGGCGGGTGAGCCGGAGGCGAAGAACAAAGCGCGACGCAGTACCATTGGGGTTCCGCTGCCGCCGAATGTGTTTGCGGATTTGACGGCGCTGTCGGAGCAGTATGGTGTGGCGTTGGAGGTGGAGTAGGTAATAAGAACCCTCCCGGAAGCCTAGAGCTTCCGGGAGGTGGTATGGTCGGTTAGAAGTTGATGACTTTGCCGCTGCGGGAGGATTCGAGGAGGGCAAGGGCTACGGCGACACCGACGAGGCCATCATTGCCGGTGACGGGTGGCTCACGGTCTTCGAGGACGGCATCGGTAAAGACGCCTAGCTGTTCGATGTAGGCAGCCATGCGCGGTTGTCGGAATGCTGTGTCAGCATATTCGGTATTGACCGGCGGTTGCTCGGCGACCACTCGCCAACTGCCGTCGTTGGCAACCTTGAGCGTTTCGTAGGCATCCATGTCCATGATGCCTGTTTCGCCCATAATGAGGGCGCGGAAGGCCTGGTTGGGAAAGCCAGGCTGTGGGCTGGCGCTGGAGGCCCAAAGCGCCATGATGGTGCCATTGTCAAAGGCGATCAGTCCCATGGTGGTGTTCTCCGGCTCATGCGCTTCGCGCAGGGTGCGTGAATGGCCGACCACGCTGGAGACATTGGCTCCGAGAATCCAGCGGATGAGGTCGATGGAGTGGACGCCGCCAGCCAGGATGTGGCCCACTGAGGCGGGATTCGCCCACCAACTCCAATCGCCGCCAAAAGCGGGGTCGGTGAAAAGTTGAAAGACCTGGTTGAATTGGACGGTATGGACTTGGCCGATGGCTCCGGCGCGGATCTGCTCGTAGGTGGCGCGGGGGACGGTGCGGTAGCGCTGCTGGTAGCCGACGGAGAGCTTGAGATTGCGCTTGGCACAGGCTTCGATGATGCGCTCGGCGTCCTCCACCATGGTCGTCATGGGCTTTTCGATAAAGAGATGTTTGCCGTTGGCCGCGGCGAGAAGGGCTTCTTCGGCGTGCATGAATTGGGGCGTGGCGATGACAACAGCGTCGATGTCTGTGCGAGCCAGTAACTCCTCGCTGCTCTGACAGAGATCGACACCATAGTCGGCAGCCAGTTTGGGCGCACGCGTGCCACTGGCGACGGCGACCAATTCCGCCTGGTCTAGATGACGAATGGCTTCGGCATGGGTGCGACCCATAAAGCCTGAGCCGAGAATCCCATAGCGTAGTTTGCTCATAAAGCCTCCGCGAGATGTGGTTGTGTTGGGGTGACGTGGAGCCAGATGTGGAATGACGTTTCACCAGGCGGAACAAAGTGCCCTTGACGTGAAATTTCATCTTATAGTATAGTAACGCAACCGCGGCGTCAAACGTCCACTGAGCCGCATGGCAGCATCACAATACCTCAGTTGCCTTTGCTCAAGTTGCCTTTACTCACTTTTTATCATTCATGTTTACCCCGGAAACAACCGGATGCAATCCAAATAACCGGAACCACTACAAATAGGTTATTTGGCGACTCTAGCGACACCCTGTACCACGGTTCTGTCATTCAACACCATCCATTTGTTTTGCCGCAGTGAATCTACTAGTCAACCTGCTTTGCGTTTCACATTCACACGAACCTTAAGGGAGGCGATGAAATGTCTAATAAGACGCGCTGGTATGGACTGCTTTGCGTGATCTTGGGCTTGCTGCTGGCTGCCTGTGCGCCAACGGCTCCAGCCGCAGAAGCACCCGCTGCAGAAGCACCCGCAGAAACTGAAGGCGAAGCTGCGGAGGCTCCTGCTGAGGAAGCCGCGGCGCCTGTGGCATCGGGGCGAACCTGGATCAATGTCTGTGAGGAAGAGCCTGTCGATGGCGGCGAGATCACGCTGGCTACGGGCAGCACAGCGATGGGCGCTCAAACCTGGTTGAGCTATGGCTCGACCAATGAGCCGTTTGTCTTTAGCCAACTGGTTGACCTGAGCATTGAAGATGCCGCAACCTTTGAACCCGAAGTCGCGGAGAGTTGGGAAGAATCGGACGATGGCCTGGTCTTCACCTACCATCTGCGCGATGATGTGCTGTGGCACGATGGCGAGCCGCTGACCGCGGAAGATGTGAAGTGGACAATTGAACTCTTTTCACACCCGGATTCTGGTGTCACGGTGCGTACTGTGCTGCCGCTGTCGGGCATCGCCGGCTATACAGAGTTCGTAGAGGGTACGGCAGACGAAATCAGCGGTGCCGAGGTGATCGATGACCACACCATTCAGTTGACGCTGTCTGCACCGCGCGCCGACTTCTTCTATGGCATGGCAGGCATGAACCTGTGGCCCAAGCACCCGTTCGAGGGCATGGACTATATTGATATTAATACATCAACGCTGGTGCGCGAAGATGTGGTTGGTTCCGGCCCCTTCAAGATGGGCGAATTTGTCCCCGACCAGTATTACATCTTGGAAGCCAACGAAGATTATTTTGATGGCCGCCCGCATCTGGATCGTTTGATCTTCCGCATTGGGTTGAATACAGTGGCTTCCTGGCTGCCGGGTCTGGAAAGCGGCGAGATTCAAGCGGGCAGTACGGTTAATGGGCTGGATCATGAGCGAGTCATGGCGACTGAGGGGCTGACGGTGGTCGGCGCACCGCTGCCTGGCGCGATGGCGATCTGGCCGAATCACCGTAATTTCCCCGACAAGCGAGTCTTGCAGGCACTTTTCCATGCCATCGACCGTGAGGCAATCACCACGGGCATCTATGGACCGGGCCAGGCATTTGTCTATGACTTTGACAATATTGACCCGAATCACACCTGGATCAGCCCGAATGTGCCTGACTATCCCTATGATCCCGAACTGGCAAAGCAACTGCTGGCTGATGCCGGGTGGGACGCTTCGCGCGAGCTATCGTTTGTTACCTACTATCTGACAGAGCTGGATCGCAACGTCGTGGCTGCCATGCAGCAGTATTGGGCGGATGTGGGCGTGAAGGTCAATGTTGAGCATATGGAGTCACCCGCCTGGGCGGCGCGTGTCTATGAAGAGCCTGATTTTGATTTGGGCTATGGCTGTTGTGGCATTTCGGTTCCGTTTGAGTATTCGCGCTACTCCTGTGCCAATGTGCCGCCTGCTGGTGTCAATGCTTCGGCATACTGCAACGAAGAGATTGATCAGCTCGTGACCGACGCGATCAGTGAGGCCGATCCAGAGGCGCGTAAGCAGATGTGGTATACGATCAGCGAGATCACGAATGATGAGTTGCTTCATCTCACGCTCTTCCAGCAGGATCGTGGTCACGCCATCAACGCCAATGTCTGTAACTACCAGTTCCGCCAATGGTCGAACATCACATGGCCGGAGCGCAGCCCGGAAACTTGGTTCCTCAAGCCCGGTTCTTGATCGTTCTGGCTAGCCAACAGCATCTCGGTTTCTGAGTCTAGAAGGGTGCGGTGCGGCTCTGCTAAAACAGGGCCGCACCGTATGGGCATACGCCAACTATGGGCCGCTATTTACTACGACGACTGCTGCAATCGATACCTGTCTTGATTGGTATCACGATTATTACCTTTACTTTTATCGAACTGGCTCCGGGCGATGCCGTGTCGGGTCTTTTGATGACGGCTGAAGGAAGTGCCGGGAATATTGACACGGCGGCACTGCGGGCAAGGTATGGGCTAGACCAGCCCGCACCGATTCGCTATGTGCGTTGGATGGGGGAGCTACTCCAGGGTAATATGGGTACGCGCATCCTCAGCGGCACGCCGGTTGCCGAGGAAATTGGGCGTCGTTTGCCCGCGACGCTGCAATTGATGGTGGTGGCTGTGGTGATTGCCATCGCCATTGGCCTGCCGCTTGGTGTCTACACAGCGTTACGCCAGTATTCATTCGCCGATTATGCGTTGACGGGCTTTGTCTTTATGGGCATCTCGGTGCCTGGATTTTTTGCTGCGATTGCGGCTGTCTATATTTTCGGGGTGCGATTGAATTGGTTTCCCACCAGTGGCTACTCCACCCCTGGTCAAAATTTGGGGCCAATCGGGCAAGTCCTGGATATTTTGCATCATATGGCTCTGCCTGCGCTGGTGTTGGCGATTGAAAGCTCGGCGTCGATCATGCGCTATACGCGGGCGAGCATGTTGGATGTGATTCGCCAGGATTACATCACCACGGCGCGCAGCAAAGGCTTGTCGCCCCTGCTCATCACCATTCGCCATACCCTACGCAATGCGCTGCTGCCCATTATCACCATTATTGGCTTGCGGTTGCCCAGCCTCTTTGGTGGCGCGATTGTGATCGAGACAATCTTCAATTGGCCGGGTATGGGCCGCCTCTATCTGGATGGTGTGACGACGCGCGACATTCCGCTGATCATGGGGATGGTGTTAATTTCGGCGCTCGTGATCGTGGTTAGCAACCTGATAACCGACCTTACCTATGCCGTGGCTGACCCACGCGTGCGCTATGAGTAGGGCCAATGAATAGGTGATAGATGGCTGTTCAAGACGAATTACAATCGAATGGCGTTGTACGCCGGACGGCGGCTCTGGAGATGCAGCGCACCGAGATCGAGTCGCCCGGCAGGAGGGCGTTTCGTCGCTTTCTGCGCCATCGTCTGGCGGTGATTGCGTCCGTCTTTATGGTGATCCTGACTTTGGTAACTTTTCCACTCGCGCCGCTGGTCGCACCCATCCCGCCGGAAAAGACCGATCTGCGTGCTGTGCGCCAAGCGCCGAGTGCGGAGCATCCGCTGGGCACTGACCTGATCGGGCGCGATGTGTTGAGCCGCGTGGTCTATGGCGGGCGGGTTTCGCTGGCTGTGGGCTTTTTTGCTGTGCTGATCTTTATGACGATTGGTACGGTGTTGGGTGGTCTGGCGGGCTATTATGGCGGGCGGGTCGATGCGATCATCATGCGTATCACGGATACGGTGATGGCCTTTCCTGTGATTGTGATCCTGATCAGTATCGTTGCCATTATTGGCCCCGGTCTACAAAATGTCATGTTTGCAATTGGGCTGATCTCATGGACAGGCGTGGCGCGTTTGGTACGCAGCCAGGTATTATCCATTCGTACGGTGGATTTTGTGCTGGCAGCGAAGGCTTCGGGGGTTCCCGAAGAGCAGATTTTGCGGCGGCATATCTTGCCCAGCATTGTGGGGCCGATCACCGTTGCCGGTAGCTTTGGCATTGCCGGGGCGATCCTCACCGAGGCGAGTTTGAGCTTTTTGGGGCTTGGCGTGCAGGTTCCAACACCGAGTTGGGGCAACATGCTGAATGAGTCGCAGTCGATTCAGTTGATTGAATCGTTCCCCTGGCTGTGGATTCCACCGGGGCTGATGATTAGCCTTTGTGTGCTTGCGATTAACTTTATTGGAGACGGTTTGCGCGATGCGCTGGATCCACGCATGACCTTGGATTAGGTAAGGGGATTAGGTAAGACAAGTTGCCACCAAATTTACCAAAACATTACCAAAACATATAGACAAGCTAGACAAGGATGTAGGTGTGAGTGACATTCAGAAGATCAATCCGGTCTCCGCGGCGCTGTTGGGGGTGGAGCATCCGCACTCGCTGGCCCATCTTCGCACGCTCCAACAATTGCCCGAAGTAGAGCGCATCTACCTTTGGGACAGCAGCGAGGAGGCTTTGGCGCGCGTGCGCAAGGAACTGCCGGATAAGGTGGTCGGAACCTACACCAACTTGGGTGAGTTACTGGCGCAGCCCGATCTTTATTTTGTGATTGCTGCGCTGCGTAACGATCTGGGCAAGGATATTTTCATTCGCTGTTTGGATGCGGGTAAGCATGTGATGGCGGAAAAGCCGATTGGGCGTAATGCGGCGGAAACGAGTGAAGTCATTGCCGCGGCCAAGCGTGCCGGGCGTCAGTTGGGTGTCTGCTATCAGAACCGGGCCAATGCCGTGATTCAAGAGGCGCGCCGCATCGTGGCAGCGGGGGCATTGGGGCCGCTGATGACGGTGGAGATGCGCATGATTACGACAGCAGTGCGCTTCCGCAAGCCTGAACATTGGCTCTTTGATAAGGAAAAGGCGGGTGGCGGTATGTTGTCGTGGCTGGGCTGCCATTACATTGACCTCATGCGTTACATCACGCAGGACGAAATTGTCTCGGTGCAAGCAGAGGTGGCAACGCGCTCCGGTGAAAAGATTGATGTGGAAGATGTGGCAGTGTTGTCATTGCGGCTCAAGTCGGGGGCTGTGGCTTCGCTGCATGTCGGCTATATCCTTGCCCTGAGTGGTGGTGGTTATCATAACTCGGCAGGCTATGACACCTATATTGGCATCAATGGACGGTTGGGGCGTATTCACTGGAGCTCGCCAGGCGCGCCGTCAGAATTGAAGGCGGAATCGGCACACCCCGATTGGGCGGGCGCGCCCCAATGGGCCAGCCAGTATGTCGCCGGTACGTCACCCGCCTATGGGGGCAAGTCCGGCGAGGACTTTATCCGCCGCTTTATTGCAAGCGCACAGCAGGGCACGACACCGTGGACAACGGGGGAAGATGCGCTGATTGTGGCGCGCATTGTGGATGCTGCGTATGAGTCGAGCCGGACGGGCAAGCGCGTCGAGATTGAACAACTTGTGACGGCCTAACGAGTGCGGAAAAAGTGCCTGTTACCATCCCATAATCAGACTAGAGAGCAGACCCTTTATGCAATCTTACAAGGCAGTGATCGTTGGTTTAACTGGAATTGGGGCGAATCGTCCCGCTGAACCGGCGGAGACTCCGCTATTTGGGGGGATGCCGCGCTCACATGCCGCGGCATATCATCGTCACCCGGCGACTGAACTCACGGCAGTCTGTGACATTCGCCCGCAGGCACTGGAAGATTTCCGCACACGATGGGGTGATGTATGGCCGGAGGTGCGGCTTTATACCGACTATCAAGAGATGCTGCGCCAGGAGAAGCCTGAACTGGTGAGCGTGGTGACGCCGGACCATCTGCACGCTGATATTACCGTTGCCGCGGCAGAGGGGGGAGCCAGGGCCATCCTGTGCGAAAAGCCGATTGCGACCACGCTCGCCGATGCCGACCGCATGATTGCCGCGGCGGAGGCGAATGGGGCGCTGCTTTCGGTGGAGCATACGCGGCGTTGGTCGCCTACTTTTCAGAAGGCGCGTGAACTGGCGCGGCAGGGAGATTTGGGGCGGCTGCGTACGGTTGTCTCGAACATGTACAGCCCACGCTCGATGCTCTTTCGCAATGGCACGCATATGGTCGATGTGATTGTCTTTTTCGCTGAATCTGACCCCATTTGGGTTTTTGCCGAGTTGGAAGAGGGCTTTGAGCATTTCACCGAGTATAAGAGCGATGGCGGGCATGATCCCAACACCGATCCATCCGCTTCGGCCTATATCCGCTTTGCCAATGGGGTACGCGGCTATTACAACAGCGTCAAGGTTCCCATGCCGGGGTCGCAATTTGATCTGACCTTTGACAACGGGCGTATTGAGATTTCGGATCGTGGGTTGACGCTGATCCGGGGCATTAGCCATTACGAGTGGTCATATTCCACGATCTTGCCGGGTGACTATATGTTTACCTACCAGGCGGCGGCGGTAGCAGAGTTGGTCGATTGCTTGGAGAGTGGCAAACCGCTGGTTTCATCGGGGCGCGAGGCACGCAAGACTCTGGAGATCATGCTGGCAATGCTCAAGTCACACCACCAGGGCAATGTGCGTGTGGATCTGCCGCTGGCGCAAGGTGTTCCCGCTTAACCAACAAGAAAGAGTGTAGGGTGGAAGGGAAACGCGCAGTTCTACAGGCGGATGGCAGCGTCAAGATTGAAACCTATGAGGTTCCCAGGCCAAAGCCGGATCAGGTCCTGGTGCGGATTCGGGTGACGCAGGTTTCGGCAGGGAGCGAGGTCAACGGCATCCGTTCGCGCCGGGGTGCGCCGGGTGGCAACTTTCCTAGCGTGGGCATGGGCTATACCGCGCTGGGAACCGTGGCCGAGGTTGGCAGCGAGGTGACGGGGTGGCAGGTCGGTGACCGGGTGCTGTGTGGCGGCAATCACGGCACGCATTGGCTGGTGACACCTGGGCTGGCATATGCTGCTGAAGGCATCCCGCAGCAGTTTATGTTGGAGCGGCTGCCTGATGATCTGGACGATGTTCCGGCGGCCTTTTGTGTTTTGGGTGATATTGCCTTGCATGGAATCCGCCGCGCACAGATCCAGATCGGTGAGTCGGTGGCGGTGCATGGACAGGGCGTGATTGGATTGCTGGCGGTGCAGCTTGCGCGCATATCGGGCGCGTATCCAGTGATCGGGCTGGACATGGTTCCGGCACGCCTGGAACTGGCGAAGTCGCTGGGGGCAAGCCATGTGGTGAACGTGGCGGAACGAGATGTTGTTAGCGCGATCCGTGACCTGACCCAAACCCCCTTTCGCTTTCGGGGCGCATTGCCTGGATTAGCGCCGGATGGCGGCGCGGATGTGCAGATCCATGCGACTTCGTATATCGGCAATTACCCAACCTTGCTCAAGGCCGCGGCGGATCGGGGGCGCATTGTGCTGATTGGGGCCACGGCAGGACAGGTGACGATTGAGTCTCATGAACTGCTGCGGCGCGAACTCAAGGTGATGGGCTCGTATGAGACGGGCATGAGCGAACCACATCCCTATTGGCCCTGGTCGCGGCCGCGCAACCATCATGTGATCTGGGATTTGATCCGGCGCGGTGCGCTCCAGGTTGATCCGTTGGTGAGCCACTTGGTGGATTATCGCGAG
The DNA here is from genome assembly GCA_020846635.1 of Caldilineaceae bacterium. Classification (GTDB taxonomy): domain Bacteria; phylum Chloroflexota; class Anaerolineae; order Caldilineales; family Caldilineaceae; genus QEUY01. Next base: position 181,424 of record JADLDO010000014.1, on the reverse strand, counting down.
GCCCCTGCGCTTTATGAGCAGATGGCACAGGGGGGCGAAGGTTGGTTGGGTGTCATGTTCCGCTGGGATGATGCCTAGCCGCCTAGGGCTCCGCAGGGGTCTCTATGCCACCTCGCTTCCAGAGGGATGCCTACCCTTACAGGGGGGACCGGCATGACAAGGCAACCGATCGCCGTTGGATGAGTTACCAATCTATTCAGTTAATTTGTATTATCCTCCGGCGGGTAGGTGCGTAACATCAATGATACTTAAGGCGATGGTAGTAAAACGATGACAGAGATTGCAACTCAATTTAGTCTGGAATGTAGCCGTTGCGAATGGCATGGGCCGGATGCTGACATCAGCCTCTGTCCCGACTGCGATGGTATTCTCGTTGTTGCCTATGCCGATCCTGCCATAGAGGTGCGCCCGGAGCAGCCAGGGCTGTGGCGTTATGGGGCGCATTTGCCCCTGCGCGACGTCGCTTCTGCCGTGAGTTTGGGCGAGGGCAATACGCCGCTGCTGCGTTCGGGGCGTCTTGAGCAAGCGATCGGGGTCAGGGAGTTACACTTTAAGTTGGAAGGCTCTAATCCTACCGGATCGTACAAAGATCGGATTGCCGCTGTGGGCATGGCGCGGCTGCGCGAGTTGGGCAAGCGCGCATGGGCAGCAACCTCGTCGGGCAATGCGGGCGCGGCGATGGCGGCGTATGGGGTGCGCGCGGGCGTGGATGGCTATCTCTTTACATTGGAGAAGGCGGCGCGCGCCAAGATTGCCCAGATTATGGCCTATGGGCCGCAGGTCATGGCTGTGGAGCGCATGGGCTATGACCCGGCAGCGGAGTTGAGCGCATGGGCGAATATCCGCAAGGTCTGCCAGGCAAACGAATGGTTGATGCTGGTGACGGCCCATGCCTTTAGCCCACATGCAATGGAGGGGGTCAAGACCATCTCCTATGAGATTGCCGAGCAGTTGCAGGGGGAAGTGCCCGACGTGGTCTATGTGCCGGTAGGTGGTGGTGGCTTGTGTGCTGCGATTTGGCGCGGCTTCGTCGAGTGGCAGGCAGCGGGCTATGCGACACGCACCCCGCGTATTGTGGCTGTGCAGCCTGCCGGGTGCGATGCCATTCACCAGGCGTGGCTCAAGGGCAGCAGCAAGGTAGAGCCGATTGCGGAATGTAAGAGCGATATCTCCGGGCTGCAACTGGCCGCGCCAGCGGATGGCGAGTTGGTCTTGCAGACGTTGGCGGCATCGGGTGGGTGGTCCTTGACGATTGACGATGAAGCGACCTACGCGGCGCAAGCCAAACTCGCCAGACAGGAAGGGCTTTTCGTTGAACCGGCCGCGGCGATCAGCCTGGCGGGTGTGGAAGCGGATCGGGCGACTGGACGGCTGCGCGGTGATGAGCGCGTGGTCTGTGTGCTGACGGGCATTGGGTTTAAGGATGCCAACGCCATCCAGCGCATGGTTGAGCATGTGCCGCTGCCGCTGATCAAAGCCGATGAGATTTTGCTCCTGGCAGGGCGTTGAATCACCGGGTCGATCATGCGATTACATCCGCGTATCTATCTCGCCGGCAGTGCCGAGTTTGGGCTTTCTGACGCGTGGGATTGCCATGTTTATGTGGTGGATGGGGGCAGCGAACTGGCGATGATCGACGCGGGGGGTGGGCGTCCTGCCTCCTATGCGATGATCCGGCGCAATCTACTTGAGGATGGGCTGGAACCGGCGCGCATCCGGCATATCATCCTGACCCATTCGCATACAGACCACGCGCGAGGCGCGGCGGGTTGGCGTGCAGAATTGGGGGCGCGGGTTTATCTGCCGGAAACAGAGCGGGCACTGTTAGAGATGGATAGGGCGGGGAGCATCCCCTGTCCGGTTGACGTGGGTATCCAGCATGGCGACCGGATTGCTGTGGGCGACTTGTGCCTCGAAGCGATCCAAGTGCCAGGACACAGCCCCGGCATCTGCGCCTACTTGCTGGAGGTCGATGGCTATCGCGCGCTCTTTGCTGCTGACATTGTCTTTCAGAATGGATTGATCGGCTTGATCAATTATGCAGGGTCAGAGTTGGCTCCCTATCGAGAGTTTTTGCCACGGCTGGCGAATCGCAGGGTGGATGCGCTGCTGCCGGGACATTTGCTCTTTACGCTGCGTAACGGTCAACAGCATATTGACCTGGCGCTGGAGCAGATGCAGCGGGGCTTTGTGCCGTTGAGCATCGGCCAGTTGGATGTAATTTTTCGGTCGCCCGCAGATTATTGATCCACGCGCATTGGCGTTTTGGCGAGCTGTAGGTTTTGAAATGGCCTCCTATCGCTTGCGGACGTATATCGGGTAGTTTCAGGTTGAGGCCGCTTCGGCGCAATCGTGATTCTGGTGCGCCCCAACGGTACACAGAACGAACCACAAGGAGAACGATCATGATGCGATTGATCTTGTGGCCGCGCACGCGGGGGATGCTGGCACTGGCGCTTCTGCTCAGCATGATCCTGGCTGCGTGTACGCCAACCACGCCCACCGAACCCGCTGCCCCTGCTCCGGCTGCCGAACCGGCGGAAGCGGCAACAGAAGCAAGTGAACCCGCCACAGCAGAAGGGGATGCATCGGGCGGCTTGTTGCGCTTTGGCTATAGCCAACGGCCCAATAACTTCAATCCGCTGGATGTTGTGCAGGGGATTGAGGGCTTTACGCAGAAGTGGACTAATGCCAAGTTGGTGACCTTTGACCGCGAGGGGCAATTGATGGGCGACCTGGCAGAGAGTTGGGAAGTGTCGGAGGATGGAACGGTCTTTACCTTCAAATTGCGCGAAGGAGTGACCTGGCACGATGGGGAGCCTTTCACTGCCGAAGATGTGGTCTTTACCTTTGAGCGCATCCTGACACCGGCGATGGGCGCACGCCTGCACAATAACTTCAAGGTTATCGCCGGTGCGGAGGAGTTCGCCGCGGGGACAGCAACCACGGTCAGCGGCATCGAGGCATTGGGCGATTATGAAGTGAAGTTTACGCTCCGTGAGCCAAGCGCCATTTTCTTGGTGGATATGGCGATCACCAACGGCCATACCATGCTGCCGAAGCATGTGGTGGAGTCTATTTCACCGGAGGCATTTGCCACCTCCGAATATGCAACACGACGGCCCTATCCGGGCTTGGGACCCTATGTTTTCGACCACTATGAGACTGACCAATACTTTGAGCTGGTTGCCAACCCCGACTATTTCCGCGGCGCACCCCAGATCGAGCGCATCCGCATCCTGGTTATTCCCGACAACAATACGCGCTTGGTGGCGCTGGAAAATGGGGAGATCGATATTGCTCAGGGAGTGCCGACCACTGAGTATAACCGGATGAGCAGCCTAGAGGGCATTGTTACCTACCTCCAACCATCACCGTCGCCCACCAGCCTCTTTGTCGATTCGGATCAGAGCAAAGACGACCCCAAGAAGAGCGCCATGCGTACACCGGAGTTTCGACAGGCGCTCTATCATGCGCTGGATTTGGATGCGCTAATTAACGATGTGCTGGAGGGATTGCCGAAGCGCCAGACCTGTCCCTTCCTTCAGGAATGGGCTTGTTCTCCTGACCTGGTGGAATATGACTATGATGTGGAAGCCGCGCGCGAACTGCTGGCATCGATCAACTGGGACAACAGTTGGGAAGTAGATTGGATGGTCTTGGCCCCCCAGGTGCAGCCCGTCCATGCGGTTATGCAGCAGATGTTTGCCGAGGCGGGGATCAACATGGTACCGCGCACCGTGGATGGCCCGACTTTTGTCGAGAATTTCTATCAAAATGGTACATTCGATGTGACGATGGTTCCCTATGGCGCTGGCGCTGACCCGAATGTCGCGGCCAACAACTTCTTTGTCTGTGGTCAGCTCTATCCCAATGGCTTTAATGGCACGCGTTATTGCAACGACCGCGTCACAGAGCTGGTACAGGCGGGCAAGAGCACGGTGACACAGGCCGATCGCGAGCCTATTTACCAAGAGCTGACGGAAATCATCAACCAGGAATTGCCGGTGTTGCCGTTGTGGGTGGACCCGCTCATCACCGCCGCAGCCGACAACGTGACACTTACCTATGACCAGTACAACTGGGATGATGTGCAGTTGTGGACGATTGGCGAATAGCATTTGGGTTGATAGTCATCGTAGATAGAAGTGGGGTAGGTAGAAGCGGGTTTGAGGGGAGAGCTAGCTCTCCCCTCAAACCCGCTTAAAGGGACTTGGCATGGCGACCTACATTTTGCGGCGAATCTTGATTTCGATTCCGGTGTTGTTGGGAATTACACTGCTGACCTTTGTTGCGTACAACCTTGCACCGGGTGATCCCATTGATGCCATGATTGACCCTAGCGTGGCGATGGATCCGGTTGATCTCCAGAATCTGCGCGAGTCGTTGGGGCTGGATCAGCCGATGTTTGTGCGTTATGGGCTGTGGCTGGGCGAGGCGTTGCAAGGAAACTTGGGCTTCTCCTATCGTACCGGCGAGTCTGTTACGCAACGCATTGCAGACCGGCTGCCGAATACGCTGCAACTGACGCTGACCGCGCTGCTGATTGCGATTGGGCTGGGAATTCCGCTGGGGATTGTGTCGGCGCTGCGCCAATATTCACGCCTGGATTATTTCTTGACCTTTTTTGCCTTCAGCGGCATTTCGATTCCGAGCTTCTTTTTGGCGTTGGGGGCTATCTATGTGCTTGCTCTGAAATTGAAACTCTTTCCCTCCAACGGCATGGGTGACCCCGACGCAGATTTGTATTTTGTGGAGCGGCTCCATCATTTGCTGCTGCCTGCATTGGTGTTGGGATTGGATCGGGTGGCAAGTTTTCTGCGCTATACACGGTCGAGTATGCTTGAGGTGTTGAGCCAGGATTATATGACCACGGCCAAAGCCAAAGGGCTGGCGGACGGGGTACGTGTCTGGCGGCATGGCTTCCGCAATGCCTTGATTTCGGTGATTACGATCATCGGGCTGAGCCTCCCCGCCTTGTTCGGTGGCTCGGTCATTGTTGAGACGATCTTCGCTTGGCCGGGGATGGGACAGATGGCGATCACTGCTGTTACGCAGCGCGATTATCCGGTGCTGATGGGTGTTGCCCTGGTGACGTCGGTTGCTGTGCTGATTAGCAATCTCCTCGCCGACGTTGCCTACGCGTGGGCTGATCCACGGATACGTTATAGTTAGTTGGTTAGCCGCTCTCTGGGAAAGAATTGATGACGAATCTTGCTTCTTCCTTACATGCAAGCGCCCCTGTGAGCGCGCCCATTGTGACGGGTAGTTTCTTCCGGTCGCGCTTCTGGCGGCGTTTTGTGCGTCACCGGTTGGCGGTGGTGGGGAGCGCGGTGCTGCTGCTGCTGATTTTTGCCGCGCTGACGGCGCCGATCATCAGCCCTTATCCACCCCACCAAATTGACGTGAAAGCCTTGAAGCAGCCCCCTTCGGCGGCGCATTGGCTGGGAACCGATGGGGCGGGGCGCGATGTGTTAAGCCGCTTGATCTATGCGGCGCGCATATCGCTCTCGGTGGGGCTGGTGGCCGCGGGCATTGCCATTGTGATTGGCACGGTGCTGGGGTTGATCAGCGGCTATTATGGGGGCGGTGTGGATTTCTGGATCATGCGACTGACGGATGTGGTGATGACGATTCCGACCTTGATCATTATCATTACTGTTGTGGCAGCGGTTGGGCCGGGGATCTATAACGTGATGGTGGTGTTGGGCATCTTTGGCTGGCCGGGAACCTGCCGCTTGGTGCGTGGTGAGGCGTTGAGCTTGCGCGAGCGGGAGTTTACCACCGCGGCGCGCTGCTTGGGCGTGCCGCGTCCGCGCATTGTTTTTCACCACATTCTGCCCAACGTGGTCGCACCGATCATCGTGGCGGGAACCTTTTTTGTGGCGAGCGCCATTTTGACTGAGGCGGCGTTGAGCTTCTTAGGGATCGGCGTGCAGATTCCCACGGCGACCTGGGGCAACATGCTGACTGAGGCGCAGTCGCTGACGACGTTGGAACAGATGGCGTGGCTCTGGATTCCGCCTGGGCTGATGATCACGATTACGGTGTTGTCGATCAATTTTCTGGGAGATGCGCTGCGCGATGCGCTTGACCCACGGTTGACGCGCTAGAAAACTGCGCGCTATGCTGCATAATATGGGAATCTTTTTGTTGACATAAGTTGATGGATTTTCAAGAACCCTCCCGGAAGCCCTGAGCTTCCGGGAGGGGTAAGGTAAAGGATTAGGCTATGGGGCACGACGCGAGCAAACATTTGGTTTATATCAATGGCGAGTATTTTCCTCCTGATGAGGCGAAAATTTCAGTTTTTGATGCGGCGGTGATGCTGGGGGATATGGTCACGGAGTCCACGCGCACCTTTCGCCACCAACCCTTTAAACTTGAGCAACATATTGATCGTCTGTACAAGTCGCTGAAGGTGACACGGATTGACCCTGCTATGACCCCGGCGAAGCTCACCGAGGTAACATTGGACGTGTTGGAGCGCAATCTGGCGCATGTGCCTGCTGACGAAGATGTGTGGATTGTGCACAACATTTCGCGCGGGCGGTCGGTGGCCGGGGCAGACCCGACCAAGCAGCGTTCTGCGGCGACGATGATCGTCTTTACACAGCCGATGATCCTGGTTGACTGGGCGCGCTTCTATCGAGAGGGCTGCCATGCGGTGACGCCGATGAGCCGGGCGATCCCCCCACAGGCGTTGGATGCGCGTATCAAGAATCGCAGCCGCATGGCCTATACGCTGGCGGAGATGGAAGTCAAACTGGTGGACCCGCAAGCCCAGGGCATTTTATTGGATGTGGATGGGAATGTGGCAGAGAATAAGGGTGGCAACTTTTTTATTGTGAGCGAAGGCGTGTTGAAGACACCCACCACGCGCAACGCGCTGGCGGGTATCTCGCGCGCGACCGTGTTGGAATTGGCGGCAGAGCTTGGCATCCCGACGCAGGTTGTCGATTTTCAGCTCTATGACATCTATACCGCAGACGAAGCATTTTTTACGAGTACCCCCTACTGCATCATGCCCGCCACGCGCATCAATGGGCTCGATGTGGGGGACGGTCAGGTGGGGACGGTGACGCAGCGGCTATTGGCTGCATGGAGCGAGCGCGTGGGGATGGATATTGTGGGGCAGGCGATGCGGCAGTTGGCGGCAAGCGAAGCGGTGAACGTGCATGCTTGAGTTTAGCCTGGATGCCTTGCCAGAGGGTGTGAAGACAACAGGCTGGATGCAGGTGGCCCCGCGCGTCGATGGCGGGATGTGGCGGCTGCCGGTACTGTCGGTGCGTGGATCGAAGCCGGGGCCAACGTTGGTGGTGCTGGGGGCTGTGCATGGCGACGAATATGAGGGTGTCGAGGCGATCCCGCAAGCCTTTGCTGAGATTGACCCCGCGGTGCTGAATGGGACGCTGGTGATGGTTCCTGTTTGTAACCTGCCTGCCTATGAGGCTGCTTTGCGTAGCAGCCCTGTCGATGGCCTGAACCTGGCGCGAGTCTTTCCGGGGCAGGTGGATGGCACTGTGACCGAGCGGATCGCGCATGCACTGACTGAGCAGCTTTTTCGTCACGCGGATTTCCTGTTGGATCTGCACAGCGGGGGCGTTGCGTATGAGATACCCACGCTGGTTGGCTACATCCATGACGATGGTGAGCTTGGGCAGCGGTCGTTGGCCGCGGCACAGGCGTTTGGCGCGCCCGTGATGTGGGGGCATCCACTGCCCATGCCACCTGGACGCAGCTTGTCAGCAGCGGTGACGCTGGGCGTGCCTTGTCTCTATACCGAAGCGCCGGGGGGTGGTAGCGCGCGACCGGCTGATGTTGCGTGCTTTCGTCGCGGGATTCTGAATCTGATGCGCCACTTGGGTATGTTGGCAGGTACACCAGAAACACCGGCGCATTCACTGCATTTGGTGGGCGATGGCAACCTCGATATTGTGACGACGGCCCCTGTTGCCGGCTATTTCCGCCCGTCGGTGGCCTTGCTGGACTTTGTGCAGCGCGGAGAACCATTGGGCAGCCTCCTTGACTTCTTTGGTAACACGCTGGCAACAGTTACGGCGGGAGCCGATGGCGTTGTCATTATGCTGCGGCGTCTTCACCGTGTCCATGTCGGTGAAGGGCTGTTGCAGGTGACAAACAGGCTTGAAGATTATTTGGCGATGCGACCTTAGTTTCTCGACTTTTGATTCTCGACCTTAAATTCTTGACCCTAGACTTGATCCTAGACGGAGTATATGCGTATGGCAGAGGCAGAACGTTCGGTTCAGCAGTTGTTTGATCTAAGCGGCAAGGTTGCCATTGTGACGGGCGCGGCAGGGTGGCTCGGCTCGGCGATGAGCCGTGCACTGGCTGAGGCGGGCGCAACAATGGTGGTGACGAGCCGTCAGGCTGACCAAGCTGAATCGTTTGCGGCTTCTCTACCGGGCAGCGGGCATATAGGCATTGGTTTTGAACAGGGCGATACGGAGACGATCCCGGCGTTTGTTGAGACGGTACTAGGGCGGCTTGGGCGGATCGATATTCTAGTCAACAATGCCTATGGGAGTACAGCGCCCAGCATTGACAGCGCTACGGCAGAGGATTTCGACCGTGCTTATCATGTGGGGGTGACAGCCTATTTCTTGTTGGCACGTGAGGTGGTGAACCACCTGCGGCAGCGGCAAGCGCCCGGCTCGATTATCAACATCGGCAGCATGTACGGGGTCGTCGCCTCCTACCCTGATGCCTATACGGGACTGCCTACCAACAGCCCGCCGAACTATCATGGGCTGAAGGGCGGGCTGGTACACTTGACGCGCCATCTGGCGGTCTATTGGGCACAGGACAATGTGCGCGTCAATGCGATTAGCCCTGGTCCCTTTCCCAAGCCTGTTACCGCACAGACCATGCCCGAATTTATTGAGCGGTTGGAGGGCAAGTCGCCAATGGGACGCATGGGGCGACCGGAAGAACTTAAGGGGTTGGTTGTGCTGTTGGCGAGCGAGGCAGGCAGCTACATCAACGGCCAAAACATCCTGGTCGATGGAGGGTGGACAGCCTGGTAGGGCGGTCAGAAGATGCCACGCGTGCAGTTGTGGGAGATACACGAACAGCCCTGGTGTCCACCGGCAGTGCGCGATGGGGCTACAGACTGTCTGAATGTGATTGCCATTTGGGGACGGCAGTATGCGTACATTGTCCCCAAACTGCGCTATGCTCTGCAACAAACCCAGGCGCGGCGCGTGATCGATCTCTGTTCTGGTGGGGGTGGGCCGTGGCTCCAACTTGCTTCTCGGTTTCAATCGGGAGGAGAGTTGGAGCCGCTTGAGGTTCTGCTGACCGATCTCTATCCCAATCTAGCGGCGATGCAGGCGGCTGTGAAGCAGTCGCACGAACAAATCCGCTATATCGCCACTCCGGTCGATGCTACGCACCTGGACGCTGAACTTGAGGGCTTTCGCACACTCTTTACGGCTTTTCACCATTTTCCGCCCACGGTCGCGCGCGCGATCTTGCAGGATGCGGTCAATCGACAACAAGGCATCGGCATCTTTGAGCAGACCAGCCGGAAACCGCTCTCGATCTTGGTGATGCTGCTGCTGCCCTTGATCGCGCTGATTGTCGTGCCGTTTGTCCGGCCCTTTCGGCTCTCGCGACTCTTTTGGACCTACTTGCTGCCTGCGATTCCGTTGGTCTTGTGTATCGACGGGATTGTCTCCTGCTTGCGTACTTATTCTGCAAGTGAGATGGCTGAATTGATTGCGGGAGTGCAAGGAAATTCATACATCTGGGATATTGGGCGCGTGCGCAGTCCTCTTTCACCGATTGGGATACTTTACACGATTGGCTATCCCGCTGCTCTCGGGGGTGACACTGATGCGGTTGGAACCTGGCCGCGCGTGGAGGCAATGAAGTAGTCCGCCACGGTTGGAAAGAGTGTGCCTGTGAGCAACAATCCCTCGGCCAAAATGGGAACCTGCAAGAGCTGTTGGAGCCTGCGTCCCAACCAGACGCGCTTGCGGAACTCTTGTGACCAGGCGCGCCGGTAGAGGATTTTCCAGCGACCGAGGGAGATATGGCCACGCAGGTAGGCGTCTGCCAATGGCGCGCAGAGGCGTGCAGACTGCAATGCCATTGCCATGCCGTCGCCGCAGAGGGGCGGCAGCATGACCGCGCTGTCGCCCAGGTGCGCCATCTCACCCCAGGGTTGGGCGCGACGATGGGTGTCCACAGGGGCAACGGCACACTCTGTCTCTACGATGGCTTGCGCTCCTGCCATGCGTTTTGCCAGGGCTTGGTTGCCTTCTATGGCAGCTTCCAACATGCCGCTAATGGATCGCCCTGCTTGTGTAAATGCCTCATAGGAGGCCAAAACACAGAGGTTGGCATGACCTCCCTCCACTGGATTAAGACCAGCATAGCCACCGGGGAAGAAGTATAGCTCAACCCGATTGTGCAGGTAGACCTCCGCAAAGTGGCATTTGACGCCGACATAGCGTGCATGGCCGGGCACTCCTGGCGCGGTGGGCCTGGCGGTGAGCCCTGGCAGTCCCACCCGACCAAAAGCCATGACAACAGCGCGCGCATAGACACGGGTTGGCTTGTGACGATGGTGCAGGTGCAATTCAACATGCCCGCCGCGCATTGAGTCGTGCCTGATGAGGCGGGTGACGGTCGTGGCTGTACGCAGTTCCGCTCCTCTTGCGACCGCTGCCGCTGCGAGACCGGCATCGAATGTATAGCGGCTGAGGCCCCAGGCGACACCCGGCAGAGGACGACAAAGTTTGCCTGCCAACCTAGATGTCACTTCGGTTGCGTAGAGGGGCACTGGCCCTAATGCGCTCACCTCATCGTAGAGTCCCAGTATGTCTAGGGCGAGTTGGGCATCGGGCGAGATAAACTCCCCACAAACCTTGTGATGCGGGAGCTGCTCCCGTTCTACCAAGAGGACATGCCAGCCATGCTCAGCAAGCGAAGCCGCCAGGCTGCTGCCCGCCGGCCCTGCCCCCACGATGACGACATCATAAAGAGTGGATTCATTGCTGGGGCTGGGTGTTGTGCCAACTGCCATCATCCACCTGCTTTCTAGGGCAGCGCGAGCGCGGCTGTGGCTGCAATGGTGGATGCAGATGAGATGGGCGTATCGGGTACGGCATAGGCGATCCGCGCCATTTCGATCACCAGCCCTGGCCCAAATGCCATCGCCACGCCCGACAGATTATCGCCGCGGGTAGCTCTATCCGTAGTTAGATCGGGGGCAGGCTGTCTCTCTGCAAGCAAGCTGCGCCGCAGTTCTGCTAACACAAAGAGGATTGTCGCTGACGAGAGATTGCCATAGTCACGCAGCACCGCACGACTCGCGGCTACTTGCGATTCGTCAAGCCCGAAGCTCTTGGCAAGGCGGTCGATAATGGCGCTGCCGCCAGGGTGGATTGCCCAGAAGTCGGGCGCACTGTCGGGAAAGAGGGTTGCCAGCGTGGCGGGCGCGGCATCTGCAAGATGTTCGGGTATGCGTGGCGAGAGGCGAAGTGCGAATCCGTAGTTGCCAATTTGCCAGACCATCTCCGATTCTGTGTCGGGCTTCATGCTTGTATGGAAGTCCAAAAGTGTGAAGTAATCACCTGGCAAGGCGTTGGGCGTGCCCACAAGACAAGCAGAAGCACCATCGGCAAAGAAAGAGGCTCCGACTAGCTGGTCGCGCAGGGGTTCCGGCTGGCTGTGCAGCGAACACAACTCAACACTCACCACCAGCACCAGCGCGTTGGGGTCGGCCTTGACAATCTGGTTGGCGGTACGCAGACAGTTGAACATGGCAGAGCAGCCCATGAAGCCAATCAGGGTGCGCTCGACGGTGGGCGACAGGTGTAGGCTATGGGCGAGGGCAAAATCTAGCCCTGGTGCAAAAAAGCCGGTACAGGTGGCAACGACCAAATGGGTGATCTGCCCGGCAATAAGACTGTACGTGTCACCTCGCTTTGCTGCATAGGTTGATATTGCTTGGCGCGCGGCGTCTGCTCCCAGGGGGATCGACTCGCGCTCGTAAATCGCCATGCGTTCGGCGGTGGAAGGGCTGCGTTCAGTTGGGACACCGGGCGCAAAACGGGATTCTTGGGGCGGCAGGAAGTAATCTTCTACACACGAATAGCGGGTTTCAACGCCGGAGTTGGCGCAGAGCATCCGAATCAGGCGGGCGGGCACAGGGGCATCCACAAAGGAGGCGGACATCCATTCGCCAACATCACTCTGCCGCGCCTTATAGGGCGGTACGGCTGTTCCTATTGCCAAAATTGCCGCCTCGGGTGTTTCACGGTGGAACATACAAAATCTCTTTCTCAATGCCCTGGTCAGTTAATTGGACAAGTCGCGTTGACAAGCCAGCAGTAGTTTCTGTGGGGCTTCCAGCCGCTAGGCGAGACGCAAGCCAGGGCAACAAAAGTGAATCCTGATCGTGACGATGGAATGTGACGATGGAATGTGACTATCAATAGCATGGGCGTGCTCTTGAGTTTTGACTATGTGCTTCGATAGGATTTGATGATACAGTTTTAGATGGAAGTATGGCCGCGAGGCACAAGGGGCCGTGAACCGGCGCGCCCAACACGATGTACGCTAGGGGACAATATTGATGGAACGGGGGGCAACGTTGGCGTATGAGTACCGCGGGCTGATGGCGGAGACGTGGGACTTCTTGCGCGGTGATCCGTCTGGGCGTGATGATCGTGATTTTTATCTTGGGTTGATCGCGCAGGTTGGACAGCCGGTGCTGGATGCGGGCTGCGGCACTGGGCGTTTGCTTTTGGACTATCTGGATGCGGGGATTGACATAGATGGGGTGGACATTTCGCCTGAGATGCTGCGGTTATGCCACGAAAAGGCCGAAACGAGAGGGCTGTCATCGCGGCTGTTTGAACAGGCGCTTGAAAGCCTTTCGCTGCCGCGACGCTACCGTATAATTCTGGCTTCTTCTAGTGTGCTGCAACTCATCACCGGTGGGGCAGCGGTTCGGGACGCAATGGAGCAGCTCCATGCTCACCTGTTGCCCGGTGGGATGCTCATTGCGCCCTTTATGACGCTGTGGAAAGAGGGATTGCCGTTGCAGAGGGAGTGGGAGAATGTGCGGATTCGTGAAGAAGATGGGGCGATGCTCCAGCGCATGGGGCGCGTTTGGTATGATCCAAAGGACGCATGTGAGCATACCGAGGATTTGTACCAAGTGCTGATTGCGGGTGAGCTTGTGGCGGTAGAGCATCATCGCCGTTCACCGGCAAGTCGTTCTTACACGCAGGAACAGGCGCGGGCATTGTTCGAAGATGCGGGCTTTCGAGAGATTCATGTGGTAGGGGGCTTTACGCAGCGACCTGCGACGGCGGGGGATATGCTGTTTACGCTGCTTGGAGTCAAGTGAGGTGATACAGGGCGATCTTCATCCCTTTGTCAGTGGACTTATCAGGTATCTCGGTAAGGCAGAAGGTGGATTGCATTGACCCTGGAATTTACTACATGGTAGACTGTTGGCATGGTAGGCTGTTGGCGCAGAGAGGACACTAAGGTTCGATATCTCCATCGAAACCAGCAGGAGGAGAGCAAAATGACGCAGAAAAAGATGAGAGGTACAAAACGCGAATTATAGGGGAGCAGGTAATGTCCGATTTGAAGTTTGCCGTGTTAGGGACTGGGTTTTGGTCGAATTTTCAGATCCCTGCCTGGTTTGAGGTAGGTGGTGTGGAGTTGGTGGCGCTCTACAATCGTACGGTTGCCAAAGCCGAGGCAGCGGCGGCCAAGTATCATGTGCCGCGTGTCTATGGGGATGCAGAGGAACTCTTTCGCCGTGAAAAGCTGGATTTTGTTGATATCATCACCGAAGTTCCCGCCCACGCGCCGTTGGTCCAGCTTGCGGCAAAGTACAAGGTGCCTGTCATTTGCCAGAAGCCGATGGCGGGTGATTATGCCACCTGCCAGGCGATGGTGGCAGCGTGCCGCGCGGCGGGTGTGACCTTTATGATTCACGAAAACTTCCGCTGGCAGACGCCGATGCGCGCCTTGAAAGAGGTTCTTGACTCGGGTATCATTGGCCATCCTTTCCGCGCTCGCATCCAATTTATTCATGGCTTGCCGGCGATCTTCGAAAATCAGCCTTTTCTTAAGGAGCTTGAGAGATTTGCCTTTACCGATGTGGGCAGCCATCTCTTTGATTTGGCGCGCTTTTTCTTTGGTGAGCCGCAAAGTATCTATGCACAGACCTATCGCACGCGCCCGGATATTAAAGGGGAAGATGTGGCTTCAGCGATGCTGCGCATTGGCGATCTGATCTGCTCCTGTGACATCAGCTATTCGTCCAATGTCGAGCGGCAGTGCTTTCCAGAAACGCTGATCTTAGTTGAGGGGAGCAAGGGAACGATTGAATTGGCTCCAGATTTGTGGCTGCGGGTGACGACGGCAGCAGGAACCACTGCCGAGCGCCATGCACCTCCTACGTATGCATGGGCTGATCCACGCTATGCCGTGGCACACGCCAGTATTGTCCCCTGCAACGCCCATCTTCTCCAGTCACTCCAGACGGGCAGGCCCGCGGAGACGAGCGGCGAAGATAATCTAAAGACCATGCGCTTGGTATACAGTGCATATGAATCGGCAGCAAGCAATCAGGTGATTCAACTGACATAACCCCAAGTTGTTGCCCGAGCCAGGCAACCGGCTTCTATCCAAAATCTACCCCACTTCCAAGAATATACAAGCTTTACGCCGAGATTGGAGCGAAATTGATGACTTCAGAGAATGGTCCAGGAAGCATGCAAGGCGTGTTTCCTATCCTGGTTACCCCCTTTGACGAGCAGGGCAGGATTGACGAAGAAAGCCTGCGCCGCCTGATTGACTTTAACATTGATGCCGGCGTGCATGGTCTCGGCGTGGCACTGGGCAGCGAAATCTTCAAGCTTTCGGAACATGAACGGGACGTCGTAACGGAGATTGTGGTGAGCCAGGTGCGCCAGCGTGTGCCTGTGGTCATCAACACCGGCGCTCCTGGCACTAATTTGGCTGTGCAGTATAGTTGCCGCGCCGAAGCATTGGGGGCAGACGCGTTGATGGTGATTCCGCCTGCCTTTATGCCTGCCGGCCCTGCTGAGGTGCTGGAATATTATCGTGCGATCTCTGATGCCGTGAAAATTCCCATCTTCTTGCAGGATGTGCCAAGCGCGCCGATCAGTGCATCGCTGGCGCGGCAAATTGCGGAGTCCTGTGAGTGGGTGCGTTATATCAAGGTAGAGACCGTACCCATCACCAATAAGGTTGCGGCGATGGTGGCGGAGGCGGGCGATCAGTTGACGGTTTTTGGTGGGGCTGGCGGCGGCTACTTTATCGAGGAGATGCGCCGCGGCTCGATGGGAACCATGCCTTTTTGCTCGCAGCCGGAGGCGTTTGTACAGGTATGGAAGTTGGTGCAGAGTGGAGATGAAGTGACGGCGCGCGCCGTTTTTGACCAGGTGATCGCGCCTATGAACCGCATCGCCAGCCAGGGAGCGGGTATCTTCTATCATGTGCATAAGGAATTGCTGCGCCGGCGCGGGATCATTGCCACTGCCAAAGTACGCAGCCCTGCGCCTGCCATTGACGACTTGACCCAGCGCGAGTTGCAGGATTTGATCGGCGAGCTTTATCCAGTGGGCAGCCTCTAGCAGCCCGCTACCCATCATCCTATCGTCACCACCCTCCTGGAAGCTTCAAGCTTTCAGGAGGATTAACGCCAACATACTTACTTTTGCAGTGTAATCCCAAGTGACAGATCCCCAGAATTAGAGGAGTTTGGCATGAAGATCGTTGATTTGCAAGTCATCCCGTTCCGCGTCAAACGACAAGGCTTCAGGGCTGGTGAAGTGTTGCCTGAAGTTGAAGCCGTTCAGACGTTGACCAAGATCATCAGTGACGAGGGCGCAGAGGGATATTACTTTGGCGGGCATGGTCATGGCGACGCGGATGGCCTTACCCCGGATCAGCGTGCGACCTTGCAAGGGCGTCTGAAGCAGTTGCTGCTCGGACATGATCCATTTGACCGTGAAAAATTCTGGCATTGGCTGTGGGTCGCCAACGTGGAAGAAAATTTGATCAGCGTGATTGATATGGCGCTTTGGGATCTGCAAGCGCGCCATTTTGGGCTGCCTCTGTATAAGCTGCTAGGAGGCTGTCGTGACAAGGTGAAGGCGTATGCCAGCACCTATCCCAACATGGGGTCGCCTGAAGATTATGCCCAGCACGCTTTGGATTGCAAGCAACAGGGGTATACGCACTATAAAATCCATCCTTACTATTTCTGGGACCCGGTGAAGAAGCAGCCGGACCCAGGCCGCCCTTCGCACATTGTGCAAGATATTGAACTCTGTCACTTGGTGCGTGAGGCAGTGGGCGATGATATGGTGTTGAGCTTTGATCCGTGGGGGACCTATCGTACCTATGAGGAAGCCTTCCGCGTGGGGCGCGAGTTGGAGAAGCTCAATTTCTATTGGTATGAGCATCCCATGCCTGAATACCGGGTGGCGACCTATGAGAAGCTCTGTCGCGAGTTGGAGATTCCGATCCTGTCGCCGGAGATTGCCGCGGGCAGCATCTATACACGTGCCGAATGGATCCGGCGGGGTGCGTCGGATATGACACGCATGGATGTGCTGCGCGGTGGCATTACGGGGCAGAAGAAGATGGCGGCGATTGCCGAAGCATTTGGGGTGAGGTGCGAGGTGCATATGAGTGGCTTTGCCAATTTACAAGTCCTCGGCTCCACCAGCGAAGATGTGTGCGAATATTACGAGCGCGGGTTGTTGGCTCCGGGCATGGACTACGAGACGCCGCCACCCTATTTGCATTCGTTGGGCGATGCGATGGATGCCGAGGGCTATGTCCACCTGCCCCAAGCCCCAGGAATGGGCTATGAGATCAATTGGGAATATATCGAGGAAAACCGGATCAAGAGTTGATCCACTCATCTCTTTGCCATTCCAAATCTAAGCGTTTGACAGGATGTAAAACGTTTAGTAGAGTTAGCCCACGATTCTATCGTCCGCCCGGCAAACTCCCTACCAGGTTGTATAAAGCCGGGCAACGATGAACGTACTTCATCCATTGGTTTTACTCACACATTGGTTTTTACTCACACAACCGTATATCACACAATCGCATAGACCACCTAGGAGGAATCAATGACCAAGCCTGCACGCCATCTGGCGACTGCGCTTGCGCTGCTGCTCACGCTACTTTTGGTAGCCGCATGTGGTGCTCGCCCGACACTGCCAGACGTAACGCCTGAAGCACCCGATGTCGAGGCTCCCGCTGCGGAAGCACCGGCTGATGCCGAGGAAGCCGAAGCAGAGGCGACCGAACCCGCGGCAGAGGAAGCAGCGGCGGAAGCACCGGCTGATGCTGATGCGAAAGAGGCTCCCATGTTGGCGGCTATGGTCGCTGCCGGCGAGCTGCCGCCTCTTGAGGAACGACTGCCCGCCGAGCCGCTGGTCGTGGAGCCGATTGAGTCTGTCGGTCAGTATGGTGGCACTTGGCGACGTGCCTTCAAGGGAATCGCCGATTTCCATGCCTATGGGCGTATCAACTATGACCCGATACTGCGCTGGCCGCGTAACCCAAGCGATCCTGTGCAGCCCGGACTTGCCAAAGAATGGTCGTTCAACGAGGATGGCACTGAATTGACATTGGTGCTGCGCGAGGGCTTGAAGTGGTCGGATGGCGCGCCCTTTACGACGGATGACATCGTCTTTTGGTGGGAAGATATTGAGCTAGACACCAATATCACGCCGACTCCCCATGCGGAGTGGGTGGTCAATGGCGAACCGATGACGCTGGAAGTCATTGATGATGTGACGATCAAGCTGAAATTTGCCGGCCCGAATGGTTTAGCGGAAACGGTTGGGCTCGCGTTTCATGGCAACCAATGGCCGCTGGCTTTTGAACGCTTTGGCTTCTTTGCCCCGCGCCATTACTTGGAGCAGTTCCACCCCAAGTACAACGATGAATATACCGACTATGCCATGTTTGAAGATATGGCAAACGACTTCAACACCGAACGCCCCGTGATGATGCCATGGGTCATCACCGAGTTTGAGCCGGGTGGCACCGAGATGCTGGCGACCCGCAACCCTTACTATTGGAAGGTTGATATTGAGGGCAGACAACTGCCGTATATCGACCAAGTACACTTTGAGCTTGTTGCCGACAACGAGGCGATCAACCTCATGGCGCTGGCAGGCGACATTGACATGCAGTCTCGCGGCATGGACTTCTCCAAGATCACCGTCTTCCAGGAGAATGCGGAAGCGGGTGATTACCGTGTGGGGCTGTGGTCGAGTGCATCCGCTTCGAATCTGAGCTTTATGCCCAACCAGAGCTATTCTGACCCGGTCTACCGCGAGCTTTTCCAGAATGTGGACTTCCGCGTTGCACTCTCCCATGCGATTGACCGTGATCTGATTAACGAGATTGCCTACTTGGGACAAGGCACCCCGCGCACCACGACCGTGGTCGATGCCTCGCCCTACTTCCAAGAGGATATCGTGAATCTCTATGGCGAGTTCGATCCTGATCAGTCCAAAGCGTTGCTGGATGAAATCGGGCTGCCGGTAGGGGCAGACGGTTTCCGCACCTTTGAAGATGGCACCGTGATCGACTTGGTCATCGAAACACAGGACACCGGGGCCGCATTGGATGTTATCGAGCTGGTGGCGGAAAACTGGAACGATATTGGTCTGAAGACCAGCATCCGCAGCATGACTCGTGACATCTACTGGCCGCGCGCCATAGCGAATGAGGTCATGATCGCGACCTGGGGTACAGACCGTGGCCTTGTGCCGATGGTCGATCCCGTCTACCAGTTCCCCTTTGACGAACGCTCCTGGATGGCACCCTCTTTTGGCATTTGGTATAAGAGTGGTGGCACAGACGGTGAAGAACCCCCGGCGTACTTCAAAGAGGTGATGGACCTGTACGATCAATACCGCACAACGGTTGATTCTGCACAACAGGTGGAGATCGGCAAGCAGATCGTCCGGCTTGCCACCGAACAGCTCTTTGTTATCCCAACGGTTGGCATGTCACCGGCGCTTGTGATTGCCAAGAACAACTTCCACAACGTCATTATGGACCAGAGCTTTGTCGGCGACTGGATCATTATGGCTCCCGGCACGCAAGACCCAAGTCACTACTATTTTGGTGACGAGGAATAGAGGCTCGTAGACTGTGGGTGGCAGCACAGCACATCTGCTGCCGCCCACAGTAATACCGCAATCCGAGCGCGAAAGGAGCGCCTTTGTTAGCTTATATTCTCCGCCGTCTGATCGCCATGATTCCTCTGCTCTTTCTGGTGTCGATCATTACGTTTGTGATCATCCAGTTGCCTCCGGGTGACTACTTTACCAGTCTGCAAGCGATGGTTGCCGAAACGGGTGGCGGTGGTGATGCACGGACCTATGACATTTTGCGGCTGCGCTATGGACTGGATCAGCCCATTCATGTCCAGTATCTCAAGTGGATTCAAGGCTTCCCTGAAGGTGATTTCGGCTGGTCGCTGGAGTGGAACAGCCCTGTGTGGCCTTTGGTGCGTGACCGCCTGAACTATACAATTCTTTTGGGAACACTCTCGCTGCTGATTACGATTAGCTATGCGATTCCGGTGGGTATTTATTCCGCCACCCATCAATATTCGTTTGGTGACAATGCGCTCTCCTTCTTTGGCTTTCTAGGGTTGTCATTGCCTGGGTTCTTGCTCGCGCTCGTATGGCTCTTTGTCGGTGCCATCGTGCTGCGTATTGACGTGGGCGGTGTGATTGCGACGGAGCTGCGTAACGCGCCCCTTTCCTGGGAAAAGATCTGGAGCTATTGGAATCATCTCTGGCCGCCGGCGATCATTTTGGGGTTGGCGAGTACGGCACAGTTGCAGCGTATTATGCGCAGCAGCCTGCTCGATGTGATGGGGCAGCAGTACATCACCACCGCACGCGCAAAGGGCTTGAGAGAGCGCGATGTCGTGATGCGATATGGTGTGCGCGTGGCGATTAATCCCCTGATCAGTGTGTTGGCGTTGGAGATTCCCAAGATTATTTCTGAATCGGCACTGGTCGGCATTGTGATGTCTTTGCCGACGACGGGGCCTCTCTTTTTGCGGGCATTACAGACGCAAGATATGTATCTGGCAGGGACCTTTCTTCTCTTTATGACGCTCATTTTGATGGTGGCTAACCTTATTGCTGACGTTTTGTTGGCGGCAGTTGACCCCAGGATTGCATACCAATGAGTTCCTCACTTCAATCTGAAAAGCTCTTTGAACTTTATCGCGACCTTGACCGGCGGCATGTACTGGAAGCGGAAGAAGCCGCTGCTGTCATGCGTGCGGGTGGGCAGATTGCCGTGCGCGAGGATGAGTCGCGCTATGCCTTGTCGCAATCGCAGCTCATGTGGCGCAAATTCATCCGCAACCGCGCTGCCCTGGTGGGTGGTATTGTCGTGCTTCTGTTTTATGTGGTTGCGCTCTTTGCCAACTTCATTGCACCCTATACCCTCTCCACACGCTTTCGGGACCGCATCTATTTGCCGCCGCAGCCGATCCATTTCTTTGACAATGGCACTTTTGGCCCCTATGTCTATGGGGTCGGGAGTGAGATGGATCCGGTCAGCTTCCGGCGTACCTATATTGCAGAAGTAGATGAAAAATACCCTGTGCGTTTCTTTGCGAAGGGTGAACCGTATAAGTTGTTTGGACTGATTGATGCCGATGTCCATCTCTTTCAAAGCGATGGCGGGGCGATCAATTTGTTGGGAACTGATCGTCAGGGTCGAGATATGTTGACGCGTATTTTGATCGGCAGCCAAATTTCTCTGACCATCGGCTTGGTTGGCGTCTTTATGAGCCTGACCTTTGGCACGATCCTGGGTGTTGTCTCTGGATATTTCGGCGGCTGGATCGATGATTTGATCCAGCGTTCGATTGAGTTGATTCGTTCTTTCCCGTCCATCCCCTTGTGGATGGCGCTTTCTGCTGCTGTGCCGGTGACGTGGCCGCCGATGTGGACCTATTTTGCGGTGACCATTATTCTGTCGCTGATTGGTTGGACGTGGCTTGCGCGCCAGTTGCGCGGCAAAGTATTGTCGCTGCGCACCGACGATTACATCACCGCGGCCAAGCTGATGGGTGCAAGCAATTCACGCATCATTTTTAAACACCTGATCCCGGCGTGTATCGGCCATGTGATTGTGGTCTCCACGCTTTCAATGCCCTCGATGATCCTGGCTGAGACGGCGCTGAGTTTTCTCGGTCTGGGGTTACAGCCCCCCATTACCAGTTGGGGTGTGCTGCTGCAAGAGGTACAGGATATCCAATCGATTGCTATCTATCCCTGGGTTTTCACGCCTGTTATCTTCATCGTGGCTGCCATTCTTGCCTTTAACTTCCTGGGCGATGGCCTGCGTGATGCGTCTGATCCCTACACGCGCTAAGGCGTGGCTGTGTGGAAGGCATAGGAACCCTGTTGTGGAAATCCAAATGAACAGAGCTTTGAATGGCAACTGAAGATTCATTTCTGCTCCAAATTCAGGAGCTGCAGACCTATTTTGATACGATGGATGGTGAGGTGCGCGCGGTGGATGGCGTCTCTTTTACCATCGCACCAGGGCGCACATTGGGGCTGGTGGGAGAGTCCGGTTGTGGCAAGAGTGTGACGGCAGCGTCCATTCTGCGCCTTCTGCCCCCGCGTACGAGCCGGATTGTCGGCGGCGAAATCCTCTTCCAACGCAATGGGGGAGATGTCGTCGATATGACGCGCCTGAACCCTGATGGCGCAATGATCCGCTCCATCCGCGGCAATGAGATCTCGATGATCTTCCAAGAGCCGCTGACCTCCTTTTCACCTGTCTACACCATTGGCGCGCAAATTGCCGAAGCTGTGGCGCTGCACCAGCATGTCGATAAGCAGGAGGCGCGGCTGCGCACGATCCGGCTGCTGGAGCAGGTGGGCATTCCCAATGCCAGCCAGCGTTTTGACGAATATCCGCATCACTTTTCGGGCGGGATGCGCCAACGCGCCATGATCGCAATGGCGCTCTCATGTAACCCGCGCCTGCTGATCGCCGATGAGCCGACCACGGCGCTGGATGTCACCATCCAAGCGCAAATTCTCGAATTGATGAAGTCGCTGCAACAAGAACTGGGCATGGCGATCTTGATCATTACCCATGATCTCGGTGTGATTGCGGAAATGGCAGATGATGTCGCGGTCATGTATATGGGCAAAATCGTCGAAAGTGGTGATGTGCGCACGATTTTCCGCCGCCCCCTGCATCCCTATACGGTGGGTCTTATGCGGTCGATCCCCCGGCTGGGCCAACGTACCAAAGAGCGATTGACGCCCATTCCGGGCTCTGTGCCGGATTCTTTGACCATACTGCCCGGCTGTGCCTTTGCGCCGCGCTGTCCGGCACCCAAGCGAGCCGCATGCTTTGAACCTGTTGAGCTGCTGGAAGTTGAGCCGGGGCATAAGGTGCGGTGTACGCTCTATCCGTAGACAGCATGATCTATGTCCATGAGGTTGCGGAGGCAGCGGAATGGGGCATGGCCCCTGCTGCGCGGCGTTGTTGGATTGATATTGGTTGAGCTAGACCGCAAGGGATGCGTGAATGAGTACACAGACGTTGTTGGAAGTCCATAATCTGAAGAAGCATTTTCCAATCCAGCGCGGGCTGTTCCGGCGTACGGTCGGCCATGTGCGCGCGGTGGATGGTGTTGATATACGCGTGAACGCGGGGGAGACGTTGGGCTTGGTGGGGGAGTCAGGCTGTGGCAAGACCACTACAGGACGGTTGATTCTGCGCGCCATTGAGCCGACCGAAGGACAGATACTCTTCCGTCGCAACGAAGGCATGGTGGATATAGCCACGATGAACAAGCGACAGTTAAAGTCGCTGCGCCGGGAGATGCAGATCATCTTCCAAGACCCCTTCTCATCACTCAACCCGCGCATGACCGTCTATGATCTGATCACGGAGCCGTTGGTTATCCACGGCGAGAATGATCAGGATGTGCTGAATAAGCGTGTGCGTGACTTGCTTGAGATGGTCGGTCTGAAAAGTCAGCATATGAACCGTTACCCCTATGCCTTCAGCGGCGGGCAGCGGCAACGCATTGGCATTGCGCGCGCATTGGCCTTGCAGCCTAAACTGATTGTGGCGGATGAGCCGGTTTCGGCGCTGGATGTTTCGATCCAGGCGCAGGTGATCAATCTGTTGGAGGATTTACAGCAGGAATTCGGCCTGACTTATCTTTTCATCGCTCATGATCTTTCGGTGGTAGAGCATATCAGCGATCGCGTGGCTGTGATGTACTTGGGCAAGATTGTGGAGTTGGCACGGGCAACTGACTTGTACATGGATCCGAAACATCCGTATACGGAAGCACTTCTGTCTGCGATTCCCCATGCCGACCCTGACCAGAAGTCGCGGCGGATTGTCTTGGCGGGTGATGTGCCCAGCCCTGCCAATCCCCCTTCCGGCTGTAAATTTCATCCTCGCTGTCAGTACGCCCAGGCAATTTGCCAGGAGCAAGAGCCGGAGCTAGCGGAGATCCAATCGGGCCATTTTGCTGCGTGCCATTTTGCTGCGGAGCTTACGCTCGTTGGCGTTGAGCCTCAGGCATAAGCCTGCTGTCGTTGCGATGGTAGCTAATCAGCGCGCATCATGCCTCAAGTTGCCTTAGCACCTGCTCCAAACCCTCGCTCGAGCCGATGACGGACACGCAGTCCCCGATTTCGATTTGGGTGTAACCATGTGATACCAGTGTCACGTCGTCGCGTGTTACCGAGACAATGAGGACATCGAGCGGAAGACGCAGATCGCGGATTGGCACACCCTGTACGCTGGGATTGGTGACTTGAATATCGGCGACGTGCCGATTTGGCTCTCGATCCAAAAGCAGCGATGTGGCCGTTGGCGCTCGCACGAAATGGTCAAGAAGACCTACCATGGCGGTAGCAGGCTCAACGACGATTGCACCGAGTTGAGCAAAACGATCGCTGCTTTCAAGCTGGCTAAGGCGCACAATCACGCGCTTGGTTCCGAAACGTTCAAAGACCATCTCCGCGATTTGATAGTTTTCATCATCGGAAAGCATTGCAACTACGGCGTCGGCGTGTCCCAGGTTGAGTTGGTGCATTGCTTCCACGGTTAGCCCAGGGATAACATGGAACTGGACATCTGTGGCAGCGACATCCTCCACCTTCGACGGCTGGCGCGTTGCGATCTTTGCGTTCCATCCATTGGCGTTCAATTGTCTTGCCAGCGCGACAGATTGTCCCTCCAGACCAAAGATCACGGCGTCGCGTACGCCATCAAACTCTTGCCCCGGTGCTTGCAGGTGTGCTTCACCGACACGTTGGATTGCCCATTTGAAGAGGGGTGGCCCCAGGAGTTGACTTAGGACAATGGTGGATATCATCATGGTAGCAAAGGCCGCGCCCCATTCTGGGAATTCGGAATTGACTTCTCTGGCAAGGCCGAGTGCAACGCCAGCCTGGGTTACATAGGTCATCCAACTGAGCCAATTGTGTTGGGCCGGATCACCTGCTAACCACCCCCCCAAATAGGAGGAGATGAAGATGGCAAGCAGGCGCACGCCAAAGATGATAAGGGCGACACTCCAGACTTGTATAAAAATATCCAGGCGCACGGCAGCCCCGGTGAGCGTGAAGAAGATCACGTAAATCGGCGGCCCGACATCATGCAGCGTGCGTAGAAATTCTGTCCGGTACGGGCTATAGTTGGTGACAACAAAGCCGCCAATCATGCAGATTAGGAGGGGCTCGATTGTAAATTCGAAGGGTAGATAGACATGGCTGTATTGACGGAACAGTGTTGCCAGCAGAAAAACCACATAACCAGCCAAAAGTATCAGCGCTGTCTTGAGCATGCGCTTGATGTGCAAGGCGAGAACCAGATGCAAGAATTTGCCCAGTGCATAGCCGATGGCGAATGAGACTAGCAGTTCTGCCAGCAAGAGAAGGATGAAGTCAAACTGTAAGCCGCTGCTGTTGATGAGGGCATGTGCGGTTGAGACAGCGATGGCAAAGAGGATGATAATAACGACGTCTGAAACCATGATGACGCCGAGGATTGTGCGAGTAAAAGGGCCGCGTGCGCGTAATTCATTGACAATCGCGATTGCGGACGAAGGCGAGCGCGCGACGAGGATGGCACCGGCAAGCAGGGAAATTGCCACGCGCCCATTGGTGGAGAGCGGCTGCATAAAGGGTATCAGATCGGCTAGCCAAAAGGTGGCAACGGCACCTACGGCAGGAATGATGAGACTGTTGGTGGTGGTTACCCACTTGATACTCTTGAGCCGGCTGCGCAACTCCGGGAGGTGAAGTTCACTGCCGGCGGCAAATGCAATAAAACCCAAAGAAATGTCGTCTAGGAAGGAAAGGTGCCGGATTGCTTCTGTCGAAATTAATCCGAGAATAAAGGGGCCGGTGAGGATGCCAACAAGGAGAAATCCGCTAATCATCGGCAACTTAATCTGTGTAAATAAGCGTCCAATGCGGTCCGACGCAAGCGCGATAATGGCAAAACTGATCAACGCAACCACAATGCCGAAGTTCTGATTCAAAGATGACTCCTCTCAGTGCCGATTCAATAAAGCAAATAAACAGGGCAAAGGTACCTTTGTCTCAGACTTTCCTCTGTTCCCATGCTTCCGGTGTGCTTATCCTTTGTCTTGTATCCTGAGATGTTTTGCGTCCACAGCAGGAGGGCCTTGTTGATTTCAGGGAACGGGGCGAATCGCTGCTGCTATATCTTGGCTAAATGCCGGTAGAGGGATTGAGATGGTTCCATTTTCTGCTTGAGCGTGCGCTATCTCTCCCCAGGCGCCTGATTGCGGGTCATACCAATGCACCTCGTACGTGCCATCCTCGATGCCTGTGAGTTCCACACGATGACCCTGGATGGGTGTGGGCGTATAGGTATAGCTTTCCAGTTTTTGTTTGCTGCGGATCGCCGCGCGAATTGCCATCACGTGGGCTTCGTTTGCGGCGGCTGCTGTATATTGCTTGCTGCGTACCCAAAGCAAGCGCGTATCTGGCGCTTCGAGTAGCAAGCCCTCTGCACCCGCTGATTTGCCCTCTGCCGCTACGATTGTAGCCTTGCCTGGTGTGAACTCCGCTGGATCGACCTTGCCAAGAAAGTTCGTTATCCCTGCGTAATGATGCCATAGGTTCAGCCGTTCGATATAGGTATCCCACCACCAGTACATGCCGGTTCCGGCGTGCCCGCTGAAGAGGGTTGCCCAGAGACCGTTGTGGAGGTGAATGCCTGTTTGGTCAAACGAATCGGCATCCTCTGTGCCTGTGGCAAAACCATATTCTGCCAGCAGTAGCGGCTTGTCTGGGACGGCAGGAGCGTATTCCTCCTCCAGTTCCGCGGCCACGAACAGCGGATCTTCTGTGGTATAGATATGCACAGAGACAAAGTCAATCGACGGTAGCTGCCAGATCGGTGAATCGGCCCCGGCTGGCCCGCTGATGGTCACGGGGTGATGATAGGGATCGCGGTTTGAGAGATATGTGCCCATCGTATTCAGCCACGGTTCCATTTGTGCGTCGTCAATGGGTGTGAAGTTGTATTCGTTCCACCATTCCCAAGCAAGCAAACTTGGTGACGACCCCCAACGGTCGATGATATAGCGGAGCCGCCGCTGAAAGAATGCGATCGCTGTGGGGTCGCTGGCGAATTGATCCGGTGCAGCCAAAGGCCCGCCCAACGCTGCGTTATAGGGATTTTCCTGCCATTGTGGATTCACAGTGGTGCTAAATTGTCCGTGGTGGTTTAGGACCAAGATGACCTTGACCCCACGTTCGCCCGCCAGCCGCAGCAGTTCATCCAGAAGCCACGCTTGCTTCAGCCTGGGACGGTAATCACCCAAGGTCGTATCATTCCACTCCAGGGCAAAGGCCCTATTTGCCATCCAGACGCGGATGGTGTTGCCGCCATTGGCGGCGAAGTGATCGAGCCAGCGCGTATAGTCTCCGATTGGGTCATCATCCCACCAACCCATATTGACGCCCACCGGCAGAAAGCGCGAGCCATCCTGATAGGCAAAGTAGCGGCGATGGGCAGGGTCCACATGCACAAAGCCTGGGGATGCACTTTCCGCAACAGTAAAGCGCATTTCATTGCTCGATAATCCAGAGGGCTGAACCAACGCGCTGACTCGCCATTCGCCGCTAACCTGCGGGGTGAAACGAGCGCGCCAGCCGGGAGCGCCTTGTGTGTGTAGTGTCTCTGGTGCGTATTCCTGATACCAAAAGCCTCCCACCGTTGCGGTCGCGCCTTCGGGGCCAATGAAGGTGAGTTGGAGATCGACTTCCGCAGCGTCAAATGGATTGGTGGCGCTGGGGATGCCTGTAATGGCGAACTCTATGGGGCTGTTGCGTGCCGGTGTCTCTGGCCCTAGCAGCGTGAGCGTTAATGGTGTATTGGCTGAAGTTGTGACATCTGGCCCGGCGTTGGTGTTTGATAGTGCGCCATCAGCGGGCCGCGTGATCGCTTTGCATCCCTGCAGCAACAGACAGAGGGTAAGAATCCCAAGCATCCACGGTTTTACGCGATCGTTCATGCCGTCCATCCCATCTGTGCTTACGTTTGGGCTCAATAGAGCAGGTCGAGCGAGACTGCCCGCTACTATAGCACAACAAAAGCGGCTGCGTAACCTTTGTTATGCAGCCGGAGTGGGGAGGGGATTTAGGTTTTATTGCGGCGATTGAAGGCAGCAGAGCAGCCTGTTAGCTTACACAGCGTTGGATCATTGCAGCCGGTCAGGCTGCATGGGCATTTGATCTGCCCAACGCGCTCTGTAACCTCAGCTTGACACGGCCTTACCGAGCGTATGAGTCGTTGAAATATGAGACGATTTTGGCTTCATGGTGATCGGCTTTGCGGAGGCCTCCACAGGCGCATCGTACTGCGTAAACAGCGGAGTGTCTTCGATGGCCTCTTCCGACCGTTTGGCAACAACACAGGCAGCAATGAGGACAGTCGTGCAAATTGCACTCATCATTAAGAAAGCGGTAACGAGGATGGTGATGATCATGATGTCTTTGACCCCTATAGACGACAGGCTCCGTTTTCGGCTACCTGTAGTATATAGACGTTAAAAGCCTTGTGCATGTGACGAATGGTGTGCCTGTGGCCTCTACAGGGGAGACAAACGACGTAGTACTTGATAACTAGCCCTGTCGCCCCGTGATGTAGGCTTCCGTCAGGGGTTCTTTGGGTGCAGTAAAGATGTCTTTGGTTGGTCGATACTCCACTAGTTTGCCCAGCCAAAAGAAACCTGTGAAATTTGAGGCGCGGGCCGCCTGTTGCATGTTGTGCGTTACGATCACAATCGTATAGTTTTCAGCCAGTCGCCACATGAGGTCTTCGATGTGCAAGGTGGCGACGGGATCAAGTGCCGATGCCGGTTCGTCCATCAGAATCACTTCGGGCTGCGCGGCGAGGGTGCGGGCCAGACAAAGCCGCTGCTGCTGGCCTGGCGTTAGGCTGAGCGCTGGGGCATGCAAATTGTCTTTCACTTCGTCCCACAGCGCGGCATCCTGCAAGCTTCTTTCGATGATTTCCGCCAAGTCATGCGTCTTGAGCATTCCCAGCACGCGAGGGCCAAACGCAACATTGTCATAGATGCTTTGCGGAAAGGGATTGGGGCGCTGAAAGACCATGCCTACCCGCTGGCGCAGGTCTGTTACATTCACGTCCGGCGCGTAAATGTTCTGCCCGTTAAGGAGTACCTCGCCTTCGGCGCGTGCGCCGGGCACCATGTCGTTCATCCGGTTGAGCGTACGCAGAAAGGTAGATTTGCCACAACCCGATGGGCCAATCAGCGCGGTGATGCGCTTTTCGGGAATTGGCAGCGTCAGCCCGAAGAGCGCCTGAAAGGAGCCATAGTAAAAATCTAAATTCTTGATCTCGAATTTGTTTTTTAAGTCAACCGAATCGACCGATAACATAATCCTCTGTTCGTGTGTCCGTGGGATTGATAAAGATTTGCTGGCGCGTTCCAACTTCAATCACCTCGCCATCCAGCAAAAAGGCGGCGCGATCGGCGATGCGCGCGGCTTGCTGGACGCTGTGCGGCACCATGATGATCGTGTATTTCTGCTTCAACTCATTCAATGACTCCTCCACCAGGGCTGTGGACAACGGGTCCAGCCCTGAGGTTGGATTATCAAGCAAAATTACATCGGGTTCGAGCGCCAAGCTGCGGGCCAAACAAAGCCGCTGCTTTTGTCCGCCGGAGAGGGCAAAGGCGGAAGTATGCAGGCGATCCTTTACCTCGCCCCACAGAGCCGCTTGTTTTAGCGCGCGTGTAATACGCTCCTCGATCACCTGCGGGTCGCGCAGGCCTGCCATATGCAGACCATAGGTGAGGTTCTCCGCAATCGTTCCTGGTAGGGGCGTGGGCGTGGAAAAGACCATACTGAGACGGCGGCGTAGTTCTGTCACATCCACGGTGGGCGCAAAGATGTCCTGCCCATTGAAGCGCACGATACCCTTTCGCTGCGTGCCTTCGCTCAGGTCGGAGAGGCGGTTGAGGAGACGGAGCAAGGTTGATTTGCCGCCGCGCGACGGGCCAAAGAGCACGAAGATCATATTGGGCTGCACCTGGAGTGTTACGTCCTTCAGTGCGATGACATTGCCCGGAAAGGTGAACCAGAGATTCTCAATGTCAATCTTGGGCGCTTGATATTGATTCACGACGGGTCACCACTCGCGCCGGCGGCGCATGTTCGTGCGCAGCGCGGTCGCCACAAGCGTTAAGGAGAGTACGACGATCAGCAGCACCAGCGCTGTCCCATATTGGAGTGATATGGGCATTCCCGGCACTTGGGTAGAGATGGCATAGAGATGGTAGGGTAAGGCCATCGTCTGGTCAAAGATCGAATGAGGCAGTTCCGGCAGGTAGAAGGCCACAACCGTGAACAAAATCGGCGCAGTCTCCCCGGCGGCGCGCCCTAGCCCCAGGATGATGCCCGTAATCATTCCGGGCAGCGCATGGGGGAGCACCTGGTAGCGGATGGTCTGCCAGCGGGTGGCGCCCAGGCTGAGACTCACAGTGCGAAACTCGCGCGGCACCGCCAGGATGGCCTCCTCGGCTGTACTGATCACGACCGGCAAGGTCATCAACCCCAGCGTCAGCGATCCGGCGATGATGGAGGTGCCCAAGTTTAGAAATAGGACAAAGACGCCCAGGCCGAACAATCCATATACAATCGAGGGGATACCGGCCAGATTCACAATTGCGAGACGTATCCAGCGAGTCAATCGGTTGTCGCCGGCATATTCCGCCAGGTAAATTGCTGTCGCAATTGCCAGGGGAATGGCGGCAATTACGGTTCCCAATGTCAGGAAGATCGTGCCCAGGAGCGCGGGCATGATGCCACCCTCGCGCATGCCATTACGCGGCACTGCGGTCAGAAATTCCCACGACAATGCACCCATGCCATTGTAGACCAGATAGCCGATGACGAAGATGATCGGCACGACAACCAGGGCTGCCACCAGCGAAATGACGATGTGCGCGATCCGGTCGATTTGTTGACGAGTCATAGATTCCTCTTTGGTTTGCCCACGCCACTAGCCGCGCTTGCCGCCAATGAGTAAGCCGGCTAGCGAATTGATTGCAAAGGTAATCAGGAATAGCACAATGCCAATGGCAAAGAGCACCTGATAGTGCAAGCTGCCTTGCGCAACCTCGCCCATTTCCGCGGCGATGGTTGCGGTCATGGTTCGCACCGGCTGGAAGAGCATGCCTGAGCCCAGCGCCGGAATATTCGCGGCGTTGCCCGTCACCATCATCACCGCCATTGTCTCACCAATGGCGCGGCCAATGCCCAACACAATCGCAATGACAATACCAGAGCGTGCAGCAGGCACGATGACGCGCCAGATGGTCTGCCATTCGGTCGCACCGATCGCCAGCGCGCCATCCCGGTACTCTTTCGGCACAGCGTAAAGCGCATCTTCCGAGATGCTAATGATCGTAGGCAATGCCATGTATGCCAGGATTAATGCGCCAGTAAAAGCCGTCAGGCCGGTTGGCGCTCCAGCCTGCTGGATGAGGGGGGCAAGTGCTATCCAGCCAAGAAAGCCGAGAACAATCGAGGGGATGCCAGCAAGCACCTCGATCAGAGGTTTGAGTATTTCACGCTGCCACTGCGGCGCAATCATACCGAGGTAGATCGCCGTGGTCAGACCTAATGGGACGGCAATGACCACGGCACCGGCTGTTACCAGCAATGAGCCGACAAGCAAAGGCAGCAGGCCATACATCTCCTCAATCGGATACCAACGGATGCTCAGGAATTGGCGTGGTGAAACGCGTATAAATGCAGGAAGCCCTTCCCGCAGCAAAAAGATGAAGATTAAACCGATGATGACAATGGCTGAGATTCCGGCAGCGCGGATCAATCGTTCGATCAGCCATTCACCCCATCGCCGCCGCGGCGTGACCACTGCGGATGGCGTCTTGTCAAGGGGGATCGCTTGCTCGGTGTTCAACATTGAACGGGCGCTCCTTGGACAATCAAAGATTTTGAGAGAACTGATTTAGAGATAGCTGATCTAGACATAGTTACTGTACAGAGAGTGGTACAAAGCCCAATTGGGCGACGATCCGCTGACCTTCCGGCCCCTGAATCCACTTCATATAGTCAGCGGCCGCTCCAGTGGGTTGTCCGGCGGTATACATGTAAAGCGGGCGGCTGATGGGATAGCTGCCATCCATACCCGTTGCGACGGAAGGCAATATATAAGGGGAGTTAGCGTCGGCAGCAATCGCAATGATCTTTTCGTGTGCGGGGTCGACATAACCTAGCCCATCGTAACCAATGGCGTTGGGATTGCGGCGGACTTCACTTGTAATGCCGACTGAGGAGGGCATGAGCAACGTCTGAGGGGCAAAGATGTCCTTGTTGTCATCTTCCCCTTTGCGCACAACCTCCTCTAAAAAGTAGGTGTGTGTGCCGGAGTTTGTCTCACGCGAGAGCAGCACAATCGGCGCGTCACTGCCGCCAAGTTCTTTCCAATTGGTAATCCGCTGCGTATAGATGTCTGCTAGCTGATCGATGGTCAACTGGCTTATCGGGTTGGAAGGGTGAACGATAATTGCTAGTGCATCGATGGCGACAGTAAATTCAACCGGGTCGACGCCACGCGCGCGCGCCTGCGTGATCTCGTCTGCCTTCATCTGGCGCGAGGCGTTGGCTATATCCACTGTATTATTGATCAAGGAGGCGATGCCCGTACCTGTGCCGCCACCTGTGACGGCAATGAGCAGGTCGGGATTGACGAGGCGGTAGCTCTCAGCCCAAGCGAGGGCCAAGTTTACCATCGTGTCGGAGCCTTTGTTCTGGAGCGCACGTTGGAGGTGCTGTGTAGCGGGTTCCTGCGCGATGGCTTGACTGCACGCGGTGAGCAGCCAGCTCATCAGCAGGAGAAGGGCTACAGACGTGGAAAAGGGCGCGATGATCCTGGATGAATGTATGGGAAACCGACTGCAAAAAGGCAGGCGCAAAGGATAGGGCCTGGACATAGACAACGTAGCTTTCTTATAACTAGCCTGTATAAGTTAACCTTTTGAGAACGATGCTTGCTTGTCGAGACTTTACTTGTTGCCTGTTTGCTTTTGTTCTCGTTGTTCTTAGAGTCTATTCTTTGATTGTTAACAATGGGGTAACGATTTGTGAACGTGTTGTTAATAAATCGTTAAAGTGTGGGCGCGCGGATTCAGCGAGCGCCGTCACTAAATAACGTACGTGATGCGGGCGATCTGGCGTGGCTGGTAAATCGATGTGATTTCTAGTGAGGCTGTGGCACAAAGGCCAGAATGGTCTCTGGGCGATTATCTGTGACCAGGAGAAATCCAGCAAACTCTGGGCTTTCGAGCCGCGCGATGCCTTCCCAGTTGCGGGCGGCATCGTCAAGCAGTTGGAGTTGCAGGGGCGGCGTATCCACAAGCGTAATGCCGGTTGTAGAGTATTGAAACTCTACAAGGCGTTCGACGAATGGGCTGGCGGCATGCGTGGGCCCTATTCCATATTGGGTAGCAAGCGGGTCCGGCCCCAGTTTTAGCGCGCTGTTGGAAAGGGAAAAGTTGTTGATGGCCCAGAAACGGTTGGCATTGTCCAATGCGGTGGCATCGGTGATGCGGTAGTCGATGTGGGGGAAGGGAATGGTGCCGAGCGGCTGTAAATCCTGCGGATTAAATAGATGGGCAACAGGTGATCCATTGATGATTGCGCCATTGCCTTCATAGATGGTAACGATATGTTCTCCATCAGATAGGATCGTTTCATCGGACAAGTTCAGCAAGTTGGTCTGGGGTGCGATCGGGGTCATCAGCTTTGGATCCAGCCGCAATTCGCTCAAATTCGGCGTGATCATACCTGATACCAGGTAGCCCACCATCTGTTGATCTGCTTCTGCCTCAATCGTAAGAAAGACTCGGGCGCCGGTAAATAGAATGGCCTCGAACCCTTGAAAGCCAGGAATCTGCGCAAGCAGGTCGCCTGCGATCAGAGGAATGGGTTGTGGCCTCAGTGGCTCATGCGTATCACCCCACAAGAAACTAATGATCTGTTGCTTTTCGAGGTAGAAAAGTTGATTCTCAAAGCGATCTGGATATTGGGGCAGGAGGATTAGATAGTCGCCATACCAGGCTAACCCAGAGAGTTGGGCCTTGCGTCTGGAGAGTGGGCCGCGTAACTCAATAACGGTGACGGGCTGTTCGGAGATGGCTGTGAGCGGTTTTGGGCCAGCTACCGGCACAGCTAGGGGTACTTGAAGCGTGCAACTCGTAAGAAGGATGATGAGTAGACACAGAAGAATAGAGATACGGACTGTTCTCGTTGAATGGTGCGGTTTCAGTCTATCGACGTGGGTTGCTGTGTGGAAACCAGCCATGTACAGTGCTCCAGCTCTTGCGTTGTTAAGATGATGTCGTTGCGCACTGCCAACAATTTGTGGATTGATCTGGAGAAGGGGATAGCGGTTCGAGTATTGTGGTGAGGCAAACCAGCGGACTTCTCTTTGCCAAACCGGCAAAGAGAAGTCCGCCAAACGCGTTTCTTATTGTCACCGACCCTTTTGTGGGTCAGTTCCGCCCTTCTCAAAGCATTCCCCGAACTTCTCGCCCCTTATTGGTCAACAAAGGGTAAGTAGAGACCCGATTCTGGGCTCTCCTCCGGCTCGGCTTCCTCCTCGGTCGAGACATGGAGTTCTGCCGAATCTATCACAACGGACTCGTCCATTATGACCTGGGCACCGGCGGCAGGGCCGATGTAGGTTTGGCGGCGTGATTCAAAGGCATCGAAGTAGTAGGTGCCGCGCGTGCCGTTGTCAATGCCTGCCACCGCGCCAAGCCGCATGCGGTCGATGCGGCGCGTGTCATTGTCGATATTGATCAGGTCGGCTCTTTGTGTCCCATCGATCCAAAACGTGAGCCCGCCATTATTCGCCCCGACTGCCGTTGCCGCCCGCCAGTCAAGTTCCACAAAATGAGTGGCATCGGTGATCATGAACCAAGCGCTGTTCGTCCAGGTGGTGGCATCATTGAGCAAGGCAGCACGAAGTTGATACTCTGTGTTGAATTTGCGGAACTCTATCCGCAGCACCGCAGGGGATGTCCCCGTGAAGCCCTGCAAGATGAAATGGGCGTTACCGCTGGTCATAGGGATGGAGTTCGGATCAAAGTAAAAGCGTGCCCGATAGCGCGGCTCAGCGACGGGCCTATCGTCAGTGACGTAGATTGCGACGTTGTCATCGAGTAGAGCTTGCATCCCTCGGCTGCCCACCAGCGTTGCCGCTGTACTCACACTCAAGTCACCACCATTAATGTTACTCGCACTCCACGCAGAGAAGTTCCCCGACTCAAAGCCATCGGTAAAGATGATATCCGCTGACGGTGGCGTACTGGTTGGCGTATTCGTCGGTGTGTTTGTGGATGTAGGGGGTGTCACCGGCGTATTGGTCGGCGTCGGTGTATTGGTCGGTGTATCCGTAGCTGTGGGCGGTATCACCGGCGTATTCGTCGGCGTGTTTGTCGGTGTATCCGTGGCTGTGGGCGTGTTGGTTGGCGTCGGCGTGTTTGTCGGCGTATCTGTAGCTGTGGGAGGTATCACCGCTGTGCTGGTAGGCGTCGGTGTATTAGTGGGTGTATTCGTGGGTGTGGGGGGTGTGCCATCGGCAGGGCCGATGTAGGTTTGGCGGCGCGATTCAAAGGCATCGAAGTAGTAGGTCCCCCGTGTGCCGTTGTCAATGCCCAGGACTGCCCCCAAGCGTATGCTGTCGATGCGACGGGTGTCGTTGTCATTGCCGGTGAGGTTGGCTCTTTGCGCCTCATCGATCCAGAGCGTCACATAGCCATTGTTCGCTCCGGCTGCGGTGGCTGCTTGCCAATCGACTTCGACGACATGGCCGGCATCCGTGATGTTGAACCAACTGCTGTTAGTCCATGTGGAACTGTCATCGCGTATGCCCACCTGGAGTTGATAGGCCCCATTGAAGAAGCGGAACTGGACACGCAAGATGGGCTGTTCTGCGACACTATAGCCCTGGAAGATGACGTGGTTATCGGAGCTGGTCATGGGGATGGAATTAGGGTCAAAGTAGAAGCGCGCACGATAGCGCGGCTCTGCTGCGGGCCGGTTGTCGGCGACATAGCGTTCCGTGTTGTCGCTGATCAAGACCTGCATCCCCCGGCTTCCTACCAAAGCCGCGGCTGGACTGACACTTACCTCACCGCCATTGGTGCTGCTTGCGCTCCACTGGGAGAAGTTGCCCGACTCGAAACCATCGGCAAAGATGGCATCGCCCGGCGGAGGCGCAGGAACCTTTGAGAACTCGTATATTTTACCGTCGTTCTCGGTCGGGGCATTGTCGTTGTCGATGCCTCGATCAACGATGTAGTAGCTGGCAACCGATGGGTTGGCACTTCCCGGTGCGACTGTCACACCTGCGAGTTTGAGACCCTCCGATGCTGATACATCATAGGTGTTTACCAAGTCACCCGACGTTGTTAGCTCGAACACTAGACGCGATATGAGGCTTTTGCCGACCATGACGAGATTGCCGGTCGTTGTATCAAATTCAATCGCTTCCGGGTCCTGAATACCCCAGACAAGGGTATCGAAGTTTGTGACGACGTCATCTCCACCACTGGCAGGAACCCCGTCAAAGATGCCGTTGGCCCCACGATTTACCCGATATACTTCACTGTTCACACCGTCGGCAATGAACAGATCGTTACTTGTGGGGTCATATGCCAAGCCTTCCGGGTCCATTGAATTGAAACTGGACGTAAGAAATGAAGTGCGAATATCGTCGCTGGTGCCGTGGAGGCCATCAGGACCGGGAGCTACCTCGAAGATGGTTTTTCGGTTGTCATCTGAATAGAAGATGTGACCATCGTTTTGGTTATACGCCACGTCTGTTGGCTCTCTCGACCACGGCACAGTCGTCATCGTAGAGGAGAGTGCGCCGCCGCGCGTAACGCCGTATGTATTTGCGCCGGCATAATAGATCGGCATCTCGTCGACCTCGCCATCTACGACTAAGAGCGTATCGGTATCTGAGATGTAGGTAATGCCTGAAGAATCAGGGCTTGGCGGGGAAAATTGAGACATGTCGATTGTTTGGACAAAAGTCAGAATTGTCGCTTGGACGCTGGCTGTATGAACCAGCAGATCATTTTGTTCCAACGAAACTTCGACAATTCTGTCAAAATCCGGCTTTTGCGATGCTACCGGCGTGACGGGGGTGTCACTGGAGGTCTCTTGGGCGCTGAACGGGAGGAAAAGATTATAGGGGAGGTTGACAGAGGATTCTTCTTGGTTTTCCTCTTGGCCGACCTGCCCGTTTGCCGAATTACTGTCGGCAATGTAGAGATGAAGCGTGTCGGCAGGGTCGGTTAGGTCAGCGCTTGGCGCAATCACCAGTGCGCGTGGGTCAGCCAACGCTAAACCACTCACGTTATATTCAGCAACCAACTGACCGGACTGATCTAGTTCGTAGAGAGTGCGTTTCGCCGCACTCAGGATATAGAGATGGCCTGTTGCGGGATGAACGGCAAGACCTCGTAAATCATGAACACCCAGATGGGCTAGGTCAATCGTTTCGAGGCTTGCCCCTTCACTGTTCACATCCAACTTCACACGGATGAGTTGTGAGGCGGCGCTATCTAGGAATAGCAGATTTCCGCCTGCGTTGTCAATCACCATGCCTTTAATATTGCCCAATCCCCAGTTGGTGATGTCAGTGACAACTTCAGTGGCCGGGTCCAAGCGCCCCTGGCTGTCCACGCTGATCTGAACCAACTGCGAGAAACGACTGTTGAGCAAAAGGAGGCGGCCATTGGCATCGTCAAACGCCATGTGGGTGGTGTCACCGAGGGCTGATTTGAGAGGGGTCGTATCGATCAACTCCTCATAGAGAGTGAATGCATCAACCGTCGACTTGGCATCGTTTGCTGAAGCCATGTCTGGTTGCACAAGCGAGTAAAATTGATTCAGAGTAGCAGAGTAGGAGAACGCCAGAGGATTTTCAACAGCCGATTCACTGGGATAGTAGGTACGCACTTCGCTAACAGCTTGGATGGTGACTTGGGCCTGCGTGCTGGCAGTTCCAAAAATCAGAATCGCCGCTATAATCGCAAACCACTGCAAGCCATTCCGGTATACTCGGAACAGGGTACGACCTCCAAAATTGGCAAACATGCGATTTACTCCTCTCGCACACACAACCGGCTAGGCCGATTCTCAATGTTAGCGCAATAGCCAACTCCCCGCGGTGTTTATGTCGATGCTCTTTGAGCGCGTCGCTGTCAGCGGAATCTAGAATGAAGGGAGCCCGTGGTGCATTCCAAATCTTTGGAAAAGAAGTAGATGCGCCGTCTTGCACACCTCAAAAAAATGCGCTAGAGAAAATGCGCTAGAGGTGACAAAATCTTGCCAGATTATTAAGTTGTATTCGGGGACCTATCGGAGCGCAAGGGGTAGGCGGTAAGCGATCAACCTCTTGATCTGATACCTCCTTAGCCTTGTGTTGTCATTATACACAAAACAGAAATGGAGATCAACCAAGCTCTACTGGTTTCAGAATAATTTCTGTCTAGGATATATTTAGTATCATTGTAACGGTTGCTACTTGGGTTGACTGTTCCATGCGAAGTGGGCTGAGTGTGAGCCCGCGCTGTTCAACTTTCGTGCAGGAGGTTGCGAATTCATGAGGACATTAATGAGTTATGCAAAACGCTATCGCACGCTGATCGTCCTGCAGCTTATTTTTGCAACGATTTGGGTCGCTTCCCAACTGCTCATACCGCGGTTGATGGTTGAGATCATCGACAAGGGGATCATGCTGAACGATATGGACTATATCGTGCGGATCGGGCTCCTGATGGTCGCCACATCTATCGTTAATGTCGTGAGTCTCCTGATCATGCTCTATTTCCTGACCCATGTGAATGCGGGCATATCGCGCGATATGCGCGGCGATATCTTTGAGAAGGTCATTGACTGGTCGGAGCAGGTTCGTCAGAATTTCTCCACCTCGACCCTGATCACGCGCAATGTCAATGACGTTAAGCAAGTCTCGAACTTCGTGGATTTGGCGTTGCGCAAGATATATACCCTGACCATCACGATTATCGGCTCGGTGATTATCGCCTTTATGCTGGATGTCCAGCTCGCGCTGCTGATGCTCCTGATCGTGCCTTTTGTCTTTTTTCTGGCCACTAGGTTAACGTCACACGCGCTCCCGCAGTATGCAAGAATTCGTTCGAGCATCGACAACATCAACCGCCTGTTTCGACAGAACATGAGCGGTATTCGCGTTGTCAAGGCCTTTGGCAAGACAGAATATGAAGAACAGCAGTTTGCCAATGCGGTTGAGGATGCCTACGATGCGAACGTCAAAGCGGAAAGCACGATGATGCTGCTGGCTCCGCTTGTGCTGCTGTTCGTGAATATCCTGGTGCTGGTCATTCTCGCAGCCGGAGGAGTACGCGCAGAATCCGGCCTGATCCAGATCGGTGTTCTGGTCGCTATCATCGAGTATGTTACGCTCGCCCTAAACAATGTCCAACAATTTGCGGCAATTATCACCGTTCTGCCGCGCTCGAATGTTTCTCTGAAGCGCATCGGCGAAATTCTCTCCACCGAAGAAACGGTTCATTTCCCGAAGGAAAGCGAGGCTGCGCCGGTATGGACAGCCGGACTTTCTGGGATAGAGATTAAAAACCTTACATTCTACTATCCCGGAGCTTCGTATCCTGCCATTGATAACGTCTCTCTGGAGATAAAGCCTGGTACAACATCGGCGATTATTGGTTCTACAGGCAGCGGTAAATCGACTCTGCTCCGCCTCATCATGCGTCATTATGATGCGACCAGCGGCTCTATTCTTGTGGATGGCAGAGATAGTAAGGAACTGAGCCAAAACGAATTCAACCGCTTGTTTACCATTATCCCCCAGCAGACCTTCCTGTTTAGCGATTCGATTCGCCAGAACATACGCGCCGGGAAGCCGGATGCGACAGACGACGAAATCTGGCGCGTGCTCGATGCGTGTCAGATGGGGGATTTCTTCAGAGGATCAGAGAATAAGCTTGATACTCAAATTGCTCAGAATGCCGTCAACCTCTCTGGCGGCCAAAAACAGCGTATCGCGTTGGCACGCGGCCTGATCCGCGACACCTATTACTACATATTTGACGACTGTTTCTCGGCACTTGACTTCTCCACAGAGCGGAAGATTCGCCACGCCATCCAGGAACTGCTAGCGAATAAAACACTCATTATCGTTGCACAGCGCGTCGCCACCGTCCAGAATTCGGAAGAAATTCTCGTCATGGATAACGGGGTCATCACGGACCGCGGAACGCATGAAGAACTCCTGACCCAATCGACGGTCTATCAGGAAATTATCGCATCTCAGATTCAAGAGGAGTATGTATAATGGCTAACCCGGAAAAGAGACAGGGTGATGCACTGCCATCTGTCGAGAAAGGCGTGGGTGGCGCAGGCCGTATACAGGGACTCCTTACGGACGAAAAGGCGGCGGATAGTAAAGAGACGCTTTCCAGGCTCCTGTCCACGATCAGACCGTTCAGAGTCGTATTCATTGTCGCCATCATTTTGACTTTGATTGGCACGATCTCTCAGGTGATTGCCCCGCGGCTGGTTGGCAGCATGATTACGACGATCACGCGCACAATCACGGATCGAGTACCTGTCCCATGGGAGAGCATCCTACGCACGATGATCATCCTAGCGGTTCTCTATATGGTGAACTTCGCAGCCACCTATGCCGCCACTACTTCGATGGTTCGGCTGACGCAGAAGGTTGTCGCATCCTTGCGCCAACAGATCGATGTGAAATTGAACCGTGTTCCTCTGAATTATTTCGACACAAGTTCGGCTGGAAATGTTTCAAGCTTGTTGTCAAATGATCTCGACAATGTGTCGAACACGCTCCAATCCGGCCTGACCTCATCCATTACCGCGGTCGTCATGATGGTGGGTGTTTTTATCATGATGCTGACGATCCATCCCCTGCTCACGCTCGTCGCCGTTGTTATCGTGCCAATCAGCTCGTGGGTTGTGAAAGCGCTGGTCGACCGCTCCAAACCGATTTTTCGCAAAAATGCCTCGACCACCGGCGAATTGAACGGCCAGATCGAAGAGGCATTCCAGGGGAAAGATGTTGTGCGCACCTACCATTTGCAGGACGCGCTTAAGGGGCAGATCAAGGATTTGAACGACCAGCTTTATGAGACCGAATGGAAGTCGAGTTATGTGTCGTTCATGGCACGCCCAGCAGGCGATCTGATGCTCAATATCGACTATGTTCTTGTGAGCATCCTGGGCGGCTGGTATGTGATCAATGGCGTAATTCAGATTGGTGAATTCCAGGCCTTCGTCAGCTACACAAAAATGTTCACATCACCCTTCCAGCAGGTGCTTGGCATCATGAACACGATCATGAGCGCTCTGGCATCGGCAGAACGCATTTATAATTTCCTTGATGAATCAGAGATTGTCGAGTTTGGCACTGCTCCTCTCGAGCCTACAACTGTACAAGGCGACATCGCCTTTGAAGATGTTGATTTCGCGTATGTGCCTGAGCGTCCGCTCTTTGTGAACATATCTCTCGACATCAAGCAGGGCCAGCAGATTGCGATTGTCGGTCAGACCGGCGCCGGCAAAACAACGTTAGTCAATCTTCTGATGCGCTTTTACGAAATCCAGGACGGCAAAATCCTCCTGGATGGCACCGATACAAAGTCATACGCGACTTCAGAACTGCGCAAGGCTTTCGCCATGGTGCTGCAGGATACCTGGCTGTTTGAAGGCTCGATTCGAGACAATATCGCGTACGGCGCACATTTAGAGTCTGGTCAAACGCTCGCCGATGTTTCTCATGCGGAGATTGAGAATGCTGCGGAAATGGCCCGCGCCGACAGCTTCATCAAACGTCTGCCCAACGGTTACGAGACCCTGTTGTCTGAAGGCGCAATGAACATTTCGCAGGGCCAGCGACAGTTGCTCACGATTGCCCGCGCAATCATCAAACATGCACCGATTATCATTCTCGATGAGGCGACCTCATCTGTTGATACACGTACTGAACTGCTCATTCAACACGGAATGAAAGTGCTCACGACGAACCGTACGAGCTTTATCATCGCGCATCGCCTGTCAACGATACGGGATGCTGACCGTATTCTCGTCATGGACAAGGGCTCAATCGTCGAAAGTGGGACGCATGAAGAGCTATTAGGTGAAGAGGGGTTGTATTCGCAAATGTTCCATGCCGGGCAAGCAGCATAAGCAGACAAACGTCAATGGGCGGATTTGGTTCAGTTGAGGTGGCAGATACGTGGCGAAAGAGCGCGCACTTGGGCATCCAGCAAGGAGACTTCCAGCGCAAAACCGGTTTGTGGCTTCAGCAGGGTGAAAGACATGGTTCCAGTCGCCCTCGGTGAAAAAAGGCGACTGGAACCACAAAGTACAAATGTTTTGGACACTACATAGAGTAGGTAGGTGACTCACATAGGACTTGAACCTATAACCCGCTGATTAAGAGTCAGCTGCTCTGCCAATTGAGCTAGTGAGCCATGCGAATTGTTTCAATAGTTTAGGCGATGGGGCGCTTTTTGTCAAACTTTGGGGCAGTTTGATCTTTTTGTGTGTCGATTTATGTGTCGTTGGGGTGGATGGAATGATGTTAGGGTAGGTGGCGTTTGCGGGATCGGCAGCGGCGGCGTATGCTATGCGCGATATGCAACGCTTGGTGTTCATTCTGACCGCAGGGCTGGTGGTACTTGCCCTTTATACGTTCCAGCGTGAGGGTCAGCCCGATCCCAATCTGATTCAGTTGGCAGTGCGCGCCACGGTTTTTGCGATGCCATCCCCTTCGCCTCAGGTTATCGAAGTGACGCGCGTGGTTGAGGTGACACGAATGGTCGAGATTGTGCGCTTGGTAGAGGTAACGCCAACGCCCGTTGCGCCATCGCCTACGCTCACTCCTACTTCCACGCCGACGCCGGTTGCTGCTGTTCCGGCGGCAGAAGCTGTGGCGCTGTCCGCGGTGGTTCCATCTGCTGATTTGCAGACATTCTCCGAGGTCGAGGCAGCACCGCTTGTAGAAGTGGCTGCGGCTGAAGCGGTCAGCAGCGACGGTAGCTGTCCTGCCGTTTCCAGCAACCAGTACACGGCCATCCCGGTGGCTGGCGGCCACGCGGAATACCCCGACTCTCTCCACGGTGATTTGAACTTGGCGCTGCGCGGCTATGTGCCTACTGAGGCGGCGTTGGCGTTGGTAGACATCAATGGCCCAACGGATGGCGATGCACCGCAGTTGGCGGGTGTATTGGGCTATTTGCCGGGCTTTGGCCGCGCCTACCGCGCGCGTGACTGGAATTGGGCGTGTGGTGGCGGGGGCTGTCGCGGGGAAGAATTGGGGAATGTGGAGGTGTCGCTGGTGGCCCTGCAAAGCACTCCTGGTGAGGTCATTCATGTACCCAACCGGGGCGCAGAGATCTATGGTGGGGGCTATGTGGCGTTGGTGTTGTATGCTGACCCCGCGCGTTTGACCCTGGTCTATACGCGCGAAGACAGCGTTGCCAATGGCTATGCGGTTCACCTGGAGGAGTTCTGCGTCGATCCGAACTTGCTGGCGCTCTATCAGGCGAACAATGCGGGGGGGCGGGGCAACCTGCCCGGACTTCGTAATGGTGAGGCTGTGGGTACCGCGGCGTATCATCAAGTGCTGGTTGGCGTGCGTGACAGAGGAACTTTTACTGACCCACGCTCGCGCAAGGATTGGTGGCGTGGCTATTAACCAGTCAGGAAACGGCTGTTTGCGTATCCAGTGCCGCAATGGTGGCAGCGATGAATGGGAGTGCCTCGTTTGCGAACACCTCAAGCGGTTGCTTGCCTGCGCTTTGGATCCAATGTTTGCCAGCCCCATAAACAGAGCAACTGACAATTGTCGCGGCTAGCTCCAGACGCTGGTGATCTTGCGTGCCATAACGCGTGTGCGCGCGTAGCCACGCGTGGACATTGTCGCGCAGTTGCATCTTGATCTGGGCTTCAGCAAGCGATTCAAACATCTGATAGTCCTGCGGACATTCGGCGTTGGTCCTCGTCCAGTGGTCCGTCACTGCCAAAAAGAGACTGTGCAGATATTCACGCGTGCTGTCTATTGTGTCTGTTGAGGTGGATTGGTGACGACACAAGGTCTGTGCAAAGGTTTCACGGATGAAGTCATCGACCAGGGCGCATTTATCAACGTAGTGTGCATAGAAGGTCGCTCGGTTGACTGTCGCGCGCGTGGCGATATCTTGAATGGTGATCTCTTCATAGCGTTTTTCTGCCAGCAGCACGAGGAATGCATCCAGCAGTAGCTTGCGAGTGCGTTTGACCCGCGGATCAATTCGATTCTCTGCCCTTTCCTCTGAATCTACTTGGGGCAAAATCACTTCGCTCTTACCTCCCTCTCTTGATAATCCTTCTCTTGATAATAGGTCATTGGCTAAAGCTCTTGTTGTCCCTTTATCAGCGCTTTTTGTGTGCATGCGTCTATTCTACCATAAACGACAATTGTTGTATAGACAACAGAGATTGGGTATAATCTGTCGTAAGATAAGCAGTATAGAGCGAGACGAGCATACTTTGT
Source organism: Caldilineaceae bacterium (assembly GCA_020846635.1). Taxonomy (GTDB): domain Bacteria; phylum Chloroflexota; class Anaerolineae; order Caldilineales; family Caldilineaceae; genus QEUY01. Next base: position 137,174 of record JADLDO010000014.1, on the reverse strand, counting down.
TTTGCCGTTTGCGTAAAACGTTCTAATTTTCTGATGTTGTGCAGATTCGATCTGGACAACGATAACCCAAAATAATGAATGTGGAGTGGAATTGAATGAAAGTCGAAATTTGGTCAGACATTGTCTGCCCGTGGTGTTATATTGGTAAGAGGCGTTTCGAGTCGGCATTGGCGCGTTTTAAGCATCGCGACCAGGTTGAGATTGTTTGGCGGAGTTTTGAACTTGACCCCAATTCTCCACGCCAGGTAGCCGGAACGTTGAACAGCATGATTGAGAAGAAACTGGGCGTTAGTCCAGCCCAAGCCGTGGCTATGCATGTACAACTAACCGAACTTGCTGCCGAGGAAGGGTTGGAGTACAAGTTGGACCAGGCCAAACCGGGCAATACATTTGATGCCCACCGTCTTATTCACATGGCCGCGGCACACAACGTGCAGGGTGCTGCCAAAGAGCGCCTGCTGCATGCCTATTTCAACGAGGGGCTTGCGATTGGCGATCCCGAAACGCTGGTGAAACTTGGCGGCGAACTCGGGCTTGAGGTGGACGCTGTGCGGGCAATGCTGGCGAGCGATGCTTATGCGGACGAGGTGCGCGCGGATATTCAGCGCGCTCGTACATTCGGCATTCGCGGCGTGCCCTTCGTGGCGATTGATGAAACCTATGGCATTTCTGGTGCCCAGCCGGCGGATACGTTTCTCGATGCGCTGGAGAAGGCGTGGGCCGCATCGCATCCACTGATTACGCTTGGACAAGGCGAGGGCATGGGTCTCTGTGAAGGGGATCATTGTGACGTGCCCGTGACGGACAGTGCTGTTGTGCGCGATACGGACGCTGTAGAGGCATAATATAGAAGTAGTTGGGATTGTAGCGAAGTTTAGCAAATTTCTTGACATACAATGAATAGGGGGACGAGTTTTGGCTGTTAGTAGAGAACGATTTGAACAGGGGTTAAGCTATCAGGCTTACAAGGCACAGATGACCAAGAATCAAGAACGTTTTGAGGAGAACGAACGGACGCTTGAACTTGATGCTGACGATGTTGCGTTTTTTCAGGCGTTGCCTGAGCCTTTGAATGTCCTGGTGTTGGCTGAAGATTGGTGTGGTGATGTCATCAACAATCTTCCGGTGTTGGGGCGTTTGGCTGAGGCAAGTGGGAAACTTAATCTACGTGTTTTCCTACGTGACCAAAATCTTGACATCATGGACCAGTATCTGAAGGACGGGCAGTTTCGCTCGATTCCTGTCTTTGTCTTTTTTGATGCTGACTTTAACGAACTGGGATACTTTATCGAGCGACCGGCGCGCATGACGCAACTGATGCAGGAAATGCGGAATGACCTTTATGCAAACGACCCGGTCATTTCGGCCTACCCGCAGACACTTTCGCCCAGCGAACTGCCGGAGGATGCGCGGCAGCGGCTCTCACAAGCCTATGCGGCCTTTAGCGCCAAGAATCGCCCGCTTGCGGTGAAGGAAGTGGTGCGTTCGGTGCGGAACGTGGTGAGTGGTACACCTGCACCTGCGACCCTTCCTGTTTCCTCCTCCGCTTCTGTGCCTGTTTCAGGGGCCGGTAACGGGCCAAAGCCTGCATGGCAGCGCCCTTCCCAAGAAGCAATTGATGGGTCTGTGAAGGTCAGCATTACCTACTGTGCTGACTGTGGCTATGAGCCCCAGACGCTTGAGCTGGCTTCGGCGCTGATGGGTGAGTTGCGTGCCAATCTCTCATCGATCGAACTGATCCCGTGGAGTGATGGCATGTTCGATGTTGCCGTCGATGGCGACTTGGTACATTCGATGTCGCGCGATGGTGGCTTCCCAGAGAGCCATGCGATCATTGATGCCATACGCACACGCCTGGCTGTCCCTTCGAAGCAACTCGCATAGGCGCACATTCTCTAGCCGATTATACATAAGTTGCGAAACAAGAATCCTCGGAGTCTCTGTAATCAAAGAGGCTCCGAGGATTCTTGTTTTGATTCAGTGGATAGCCTTGTTACTCGAAGGTGATGTCTGCCTGGTCAAGATATTCTTGGGGAATCTCCAGACCTTGTTCGCCCGCGGCAGTGAGGTTGACAGCAAGGCTGCCCTTGCGCTGGCGTTCGATGGGCGTGGCGGCGATGTCTAGCTCACCCTTGAGGATGCCGACAGCCAGTGCGCCAGTGTCGAGTCCATCCTGATGGTAGTCCAGGCCTAATGCCACGGCTGCACCCCGTTCGGCGCTTGATGGGTCGTTGGCAAAGAGGGGGATGTCGTTGTCGTTGGCGACCTTAACCAATGCCTCAAGGCCGGCGACGACGGTGCTGTCGGTGCTGACAAAGAAGGCTTCCACTCCGCGCGCCACCAATGCCTCGGCTGCGGTTTGAACCTCGCTGCTGTTGCTGATGGTCGTGACTTCTAAGGTTAGCCCCAGATTCAGCGCTTCCGGCTGGGCGATCTCTGTGTTGACCACAGAGTTTGCCTCGGCGGGATTATAGATATATCCGACTGTTTTTACACCGGGTATGATCGCTGGGATCAGGGCAAGGGCGTCTTCCACAGGGGCCAATGCTTGGATGCCAATTACCCAGGCCGGGTGATCATCTGCGGCAGCGGCAATCCCCGCGGCATAGGGACTGGTCACGGCATTAAAGACGATGGGCGGGCCCTGTTGGTCTTGCGTCACGTTGAAGGCGGCTTGCAAGGCGGGCGTGCTTGTAGCAACAATCAAGGCGACACCTTCATCGACGAAGCGCTGGGCGATGGTGGTGAGTGTGGCGATGTCGCCTTCGGCATTCGCTTCGATGAGCCGAACCGTTTCACCGTCGATATAGCCTGCGGCGGCGAGCGCTTCTTTAACGCCCTCCTGTTCAGCATCCAGCGCGGGATGGCTGACCAGCTTCATGAGCCCCACGACGGGCAAATCTGCCTGTGCTTCCGTCCCGGCGTCAGACTCCGGTGCGGCCTCCTCGACAGGGGCTTCGGTGGCTTCGGGCGCAGCTTCTGTGGCAGCGTCATCGCCTGCCGGGGCAGTGGCCTCAGCAGCGGGCGCTTCGGGGGATGTGGCTGCGGGTGCGGCACAGCCCACCACGAGGAGTATGAGCACGAAGAGAGGAACAATGGTCTTTCTCAGATATTGCATACGTTCTCCTTTGGGTTGTTGTCGAAGTGGTCTAGGCAAGCAGCAGTTTGTCGTCTGCCAGGGCAACTTGGCGAACTTGGGTGAATTTGGCAATCAGCTCTGCTACGGTCATGGCGCGGCGTTCTTCGGCGGCAATATCCAGGACGATCTGACCTCCGTCCATCATCAGCGTGCGATCCCCTGTTGATAACGCTTGCTGCATGTTGTGGGTGATCATCAGGGTCGTCAGCTCCTGTTCGGCGACAATCTGTTGGGTGAGCGTGAGAATCTTCTCGGCGGTGGCAGGGTCGAGCGCGGCGGTATGCTCGTCCAGCAGCAAGAGCTTGGGCTGAGTCATCGTTGCCATGAGGAGCGTCAACGCCTGGCGTTGGCCGCCGCTGAGCAGCGAGACTTTGGTATCGAGGCGCTTTTCCAACCCCAGGTCAAGCGGAGCGAGCAGGCCGCGAAAGTATTCTTCGCGCTTGTGGCTGACGCCAATGGTCAGGCGATGCGCTTCCCCGCGCAGGAGTGCTAATGTCAAGTTTTGGGCGATGGTCATGGTGGCGGCTGTGCCCATGCGCGGGTCTTGGAAGACGCGGCCAATGTAGGCGGCGCGCCGGTGTTCGGGCCAGCGTGTCACGTCGATGTTATCAATGAGGATGCGCCCTTGTGTGGGGGGGAAAAGGCCAGCGGCGACATTAAAGAGGGTGGATTTACCGGCCCCGTTGCTGCCGATGACGGTGACAAATTGACCGCTTGGGATCAGCAGGTCGATGCCGCGCAGCGCGTGGACCTGGTTGACTTCGCCGGCATAAAAGAGTTGGTGGAGAGCCTCGATTTGCAGCATTGAATGGCACCTTGCAGATCCATATTGATGCAGGCGATTGCTTTAAGTGGCTGTTTTACTAGCTATTTTGGCGCACACGACTTAGCCATAGGGCGACAAAGACCAAGATGGCTGTGGCAAGCTTGACATCCTGGGCGTCAATCGTAAAGTTCTGGGCGTTTGGCAGCGGGATGCTGATGGTCAAGGCCGCGGCAATGGCGATCCGGTAGGTGACCATGCCTACAATGGCGGCAGTGGAAGCGATTGCAAAGTGGTTGGGACGCAGCAGGGTTTCGCCCAAGATGACCGCGGCCAGTCCAGCAATGATCAAGCCGATGCCCATATTGACATCGGCAAAGCCCTGGTATTGGGCGATGAGCGCCCCGGAGATACCGACCAAGCCGTTGCTGATGGCAAGACCCAGGATGACCATGCCGTCGGTGTTGGTACCTAATGCGCGCATCATTTGCGGATTGTCACCGGTGGCACGCAGGGCCAAACCGATTTCGGTACGCATGAACCAATCCAGCGCAAGCTTGGTGGCAAGGATGAGCAGCGCAAAGAGCAAAATGGCAAGCATGTTGTTCGACATGCGCGCCAATGTTTCACCCCCCAATCTTTCCAGCAGAGCGCGGAAGGAGGCGGCAAAGGGTGTGAAAATGCTCTCTGTGTTGAGCAAGGGAATATTGGAACGACCCATGATGCGCAGATTGATGCTGAGAAGCCCGGTTGTGACGAGGATCGAAGCGAGAAGGCTGTGGATACGCAACCGCGTGGCGATGAGCGCCGTAATGGTTCCTGCTGCTGCGCCCCCTGCGAAGGCAATGGGCAAAGTCAGATAGGGACTCATGCCTGCGGTGATCAAGGTAGCGGTCAAGGCTGCACCCAGGGGCAGGCTGCCGTCAATCGTGAGATCCGGGAAATCGAGGATACGAAAGGTGAGATAGACACCCAGAGCAACAAAGCCAAAGCCGAGGCCGGTCGCGAGCGCGCCGAGCCAGACGTTGAAGGACATCCGTTGAATGGCGGGCGCGAGAAGTATCACGACCACAGCCACTGCGATCGCTCCCACAAGCCAATTGATCCGGCGCGTACTCTGCGCTGGGCGCGTGAGGGTTTGTTCCATAGTATCGAGTCTCTGGGCCGAGTTCCTGGGTTGAGTCTCTGTATTAAGGGTCCGTATTAAGTCTCTGGGGCGCGTATTCTGCATGCTGCCTCATAGAGTACCCGGTTGATTGAGGAAGCCGCCTGCATTGTAGCATACTGTAGGGCTCGAACAAATCCTGGCAAAATAGGCCCCCAGACGAATTACCCTGTTTTGATGAAAAGTGCTTGGAAGTAGCGGTCAACTGGACATATAATAGTTCTCTTGTCGCAAAAGATTATCAGCAGGTCTGAGGAGATTAGCGGTCAAGGGTTGGCCGATGTGTAGTCCATCATCTGAACATAATCATGAACACAAACAGAGGTAGGTATGGCTGATCTTTTCACAACACAGAACTTGGTTGCCTTTCTAACGCTGACTGCCCTTGAGATTGTGCTGGGCATTGACAATGTGATTTTTATCGCGATTCTCTCCGGTAAATTGCCTCTGGAGCAGCAGGCGCAGGCGCGCAGTCTCGGCATTGGCTTGGCTGTGGTGACGCGTATCCTGCTCTTGCTTGCGATTACTTGGGTGATGCGGCTTACGACGCCGATCCTCTGGGGCTTGTCGGGCCGCGACATCATCCTGATTGTGGGTGGCATGTTCCTGATTGGCAAGAGCACCTTCGAGATCCATGAGAAGATTGAGGCGACCGAGCATACGCAGCGCCAAATCCCTAAGGTCGTGTCACTTAGCTCAGTGGTTATTCAGATTGTCCTTGTCGATATCATCTTCTCGCTGGATTCGGTGATCACGGCTGTAGGGATTTCGGGCAATCTGTGGGTGATGGTTCCTGCTGTTATCATTGCGGCCGGCATGATGCTCTTCTTTGCTGGGGCTATCTCCAGCTTTGTGGAGCGCCATCCGACCATGAAGATTTTGGCGTTGGCCTTCTTGATTCTTATCGGGACCTTGTTGGTCATTGAAGGTGTGCTGCCGGAAGTGGCGCATGAGTATCATCTGAAGAACTACGCCTATTTTGCAATGGCCTTCTCGTTTGCGGTCGAACTGGTAAATATGCGCTTCCGCGGCGGTGGTCAGCCTGTACATCTGCACAATCAACCTGCGCTGCCGGAGGAAGGGAAGGGATAGGACGCGACGTTGCGAGGGATATGCAAAGAATCCTCCCGGAAGCGGCCCAGAGGGCTCCGAAGCTTCCGGGAGGGTAGGATAGGAGTATCGTGGGGCAGCCTGTGTTATCACAAAGAGGCTGCCCTTTTGTTTGTGAGAGGCTAGAGGGCGTCTGTGAGAATTTGGTGAAGTTCTAGGTCGCTGAGGGCGATGGGATTGCCCTTCATGCTGCTAGCCTGCTTGGACTTGGTAATGATCTCGTCAAAATGGGCCGGGGTGATGCCAAATGCGCTCAGATGAGGTACGTCAAGCGCAGCGCACAAGGTTTGAATCCATTCGACTGCGTCATGCGCTGTGGCGTTTGCTTCCCCCGTGAGCAACTGCCCAATCTGATCAAAGCGTAACCGGTAGGGCGAATCCGGCGCACGCGCCGTGATCGCCGCAACATTGGTCGCCACGACATAGGGTAGGAGACGCGCACAGACTGTGCCATGCGGGATGGGGAACATGCCCCCCAGGACGCCAGCAAAGCCGTGGACGGCTCCGAGCTTGGCGTTTGCGAGCGCCAAGCCGCCGCATAGACTGGCAAGCGCCATATCTGCGCGCGCTGTGCTGTTCGTGCCATCGCGATAAGCAGCCAAGAGGCTGCGTGCAGCAGCCTGGATACCCTCGCGCGCAAGGCCATCGGTGATGGGGTTGGCTTGGTTGGAGACAAAAGGTTCGATACACTGGGTCAGTGCATCCAAGCCGGTGCTGGCGGTGATGACTGGAGGCATGGAATAGGTGAGTTCGGGATCAACCAGAGCGATGCGCGGCAGCATGGTGGGGCTGCGCAGGCTGACTTTTACTTGCCTCTCCGGGACGGACAAGACCGCGTTGCGCGTCACCTCGGCCCCTGTGCCGGCCGTAGTGGGCGCGGTGATGAGGGGGGCTGAAGCCGCCTGTAGAGGCTGGCCGCGACCCACCACTTCCAGGTAATCCAGAGGATCGCCAGGGTTGGTTAGGAGCGCGGCAATTGCCTTGCCGGTGTCGATGACGCTGCCACCCCCAATGGCAATGATGAAATCGCAAGCAGCATGACGAGCCGTCTCCGTATGTGCGATAATATCCTCAACCGAAGGTTCGCCGCTGACGATGATCTTCTCCGCCACGAACCCTTGAGTATGCCATTCGTCGATCAATGCCTGCACGCGTGGTGTGGAGCGACCCGTGACGATGAGGCCGCGTCGGCCTAAGCCCTGGGCAAGGCTGGCGATGGTGTTGGCTTTGCCCGCACCAAAGATGATCTGTTGTGCGGTGGCGAATTCAAATGTTGTTGCCATCTTCTCCCCTTTGGCGACCTACCAATCTGCATCGGCAGGAAAGACATTGGCATATTTGATGCTCTGGCGCGGCGAGGCCATCATGGGAGCGACCGACTCACGCCAGCGTTGATAGTGGGCTGTCTCTTTGTGCCGGTCTGGGGCGTCGGCATTGCGATAGACCTCTATCAGCACAAATTTGGTGGGGTCATCCGCCTGTTGCACCACGTCAAAGCGGGCAATACCGGCCTCTTGGATGCTGTTGGCGGCGTTGTCAAGGGTGGCGCTTTTGAAAGCGTCCACCTGATCCTCTTTCACATGAACAAAGACGTGGACGATGAGCATGTGCCTCTCCTTGTTACTGTTTCTGGACCGTACGGCTCCTGCATTTGCCCTATGATACTGTATCTCGTGGCTGCTGCCCATTGCCGAGCGTGTGCATTTCGATTTGGGGGGCTTTGGCGTTGACATGGGCGTGGCGAACGAACATAATGGCTATATGGGGCAGAACGATCCGTTCGGAATGGAAGAGGCTTGGGATCGCGCCAGCGAGACGTATTTGGCGCGGCGGGGCAATGATGTACGTGTAGTGAGTTATGGCAACCTTGCGCCGAGTGATGATGCGGTCGGCTTGTTGGGGGATCTGCGCGGCCAACGGGTCTTGGACTTTGGTTGCGGTGGCGGGCACAATGCTGTGGCCTGTGCGCTTGCGGGTGCCCATGTGGTAGCGATTGACCTGAGCGCGGCACAGTTGGCCGCGGCGCGTGAACTGGCACAGGCGCATGGTGTGAAGGTTGAATGGCAGCATGGCGACAGTGCCAGCCTTGAGCGGTGGCAGGGTGCGGCCTTTGATCTTGTGTTGGCGATCCAGGTGCTTCCCTATTTGGATGATCCGGCAGGTTTCTTGCGGCTGGCTTGCAAGCTGCTGCGACCAGGAGGGAGGCTGATCGCCAGCCTTGACCACCCGATACGAGACTGCTTTGTAGATATGGAGTTGGATGAACTGAGCCCCTATCCTGTGCGGAGCTATTTTGACCCGGAACCGCTGGTCTGGCAGTTTGGCGAGGGGATGCCGATGCAGGCGCAGCATCGACCGTTGGGGCAGTGGGTGGCGTGGCTGGTGGGGGCCGGGCTGCAATTGCAGGGGGTGATAGAGGCCCCTGCTCCGCCGGAGGTATGTGATGAGCTTTGGCCGGAGGATTCGCCGCTCTCGCCGTTGCGTGCCATCCCGCATACGGTGATTTTGGTGGGGCAGGTGCCAGGTACATACGATACCGCATGCAGGTAAGAAAACCCTCCCGGAAGTCTAAAGCTTCCGGAAGGGGATAGAGCATCTTCGTAAATGAGAGAGGACAAGATTTATGATGGATACGCAACTGGAACAGCAACGCCGGTATGCTGAGGCATTGGTGAAGTTTGGGCTGAATTTGCAGGAGGGGCAGAGCTTGCGGATTGGCGCGGAATTGGAACATGCGCCCTTTGTGCGTTTGGTGGTCGAAGAAGCCTATCGCCAGGGTGCGCCCTTTGTGGCGGTGGAGTGGAATGATACGCCGATTGCGCGGGCGCGTATGCAGCACAGCCGGGCTGAATATCTGAGTTACTTTCCCGACTATGAGAGCGCCAAACACAGGCAAATGCTTGACGAAGGCTGGGCGCGCTTGGCGTTGGTGGGGAATGAGTTCCCTGACCTGCTCAAAGATGTGGACCCTGCCGCGATGCGGACGGTTGCTGTGACACGGTCGCAAAAGCTGAAGTTCTATATGCAGGCGATGATGGCGAACCAGATGCAGTGGTGTGTGGCGGCTGTACCCACGCGGGCATGGGCCATCAAGGTCTATCCCAACTTAGCCCCTGATGCAGCCGTAGCGGAGTTGTGGAAGCAGGTGTTGCGCATGTGCCGGGTGGATCAAGCCGACCCGGTGGCGGCATGGGCCAAGCACAACGCCACGCTGAAACAGGTTGCCGATTTTCTGATGCGCAACGAAGTCCGCAGCTTGCGCTTTGTAGACAGCAAGAGTGGGCCGGATGGGCTTCCGGCGACAGACTTGACCATTGGCTTGACGGATAGGCCGCAGTGGCTCGGTGGCGGTGCAGAGCGAACCGATGGCCTGCCTTTTCTGCCCAATATGCCGACAGAGGAAGTCTTTAGCACGCCGCACAACCAACGTGCCGAGGGCTATGTACGCCTTTCTAAGCCCGCGTTTCCTTTCCAACGCGAGGTGAAGGATGGCTTTTTTCGCTTTGCTGGTGGTGAGGTTGTGGAATTTGATGCCGCGGAAGGGCGCGAGGTGTTGGAACAGTTCTTTGAACTGGATGGGACGCGGCGCTTGGGTGAGGTGGCGTTGGTGGATGTGAAGTCGCCGGTGAATCAGGCGGGCGTGGTCTTTTATGAGATCCTCTTTGATGAGAACGCTGCCTGCCATATCGCCTTTGGTGAGGCGTATCCCGATGGTGTCATGGATGGTTCTAAGCTGCCTGAGGAGGAGTTGCGCGCTCTGGGGGTGAACAAGGCCGATGCACATTTGGATGTGATGATTGGCAACTCGACGATGCGCGTGGTCGGACTGCGTGAAGATGGCAGTGAGGTTGTCGTTATCGAGCAAGGCGAATTTGTTCCCGCGGCCACACAAGGAGTCCCCGCATGAGCGATGGCGTGACGACTGATGTCAGCGTACACATGATACGCGACGATGTTGCGGATTTCCCTCTCTACGAACTGCCGGCGGGGTATCGGTTTCGGATGTATCGCGAGGGGGATGATGTCACATGGACTGCCTTGCAGATGGCAGCGGAGCCGATTATTAAAGTGACACCGCAATTGTTCACGAGGGAGTATGGCAACGATCTCGATGCGCTGCCCGACCGCATGTTTTTTGTCGAAACGGACGCGGGAGAACCAGCCGCCAGCATCTCGGCATGGTGGGAACATGATCGCCATAATCTGCTGGAACGGGGACGCATCCACTGGGTGGTGGTGCATCCTGCTCACCAACGGCGTGGGATTACGAAGCCGATGATGACAAGAGCCATGCAGCGGCTGGCTGCCAGCCATCCACGGGCGATGCTAGGGACCTCTTCGGAGCGTACATGGGCGCTCAAGGTCTATTTGGATTTTGGCTTTTATCCTGACCCGGCAGAGATGGAGGCCAAGCCAGAGGTTGCGGCGGCATGGCGCGGGGTGCAAGAACGGTTGAACCATCCGCTGTTGGCAAAATCGCTCGGTTAGCTGTTGTGCGTACAGGGCAGAGTAATGCAGGATAAGGTAGTGCGGGGTAAAGCATGGAAGAAGTTGCAGGAAATCCAATAACGCCGTTCCTGGATGTACAAAGGGTCGTGATCCTGGATGGGGCGATGGCGACGGAGTTGGAGCGGCGCGGGGCCGACCTGCGCGATGCGCTGTGGTCGGCTAAACTGCTGATGGAAGATCCGGGGCTGATCCGCCAAGTTCATTATGATTACTTTGTAGTGGGCGCTGATGTGGCGACGAGCGCTTCCTATCAAGCGACTTTCGAGGGCTTTGCCCGGCGCGGGCTGGAGAGGGATGAGGCGGCGGAGCTAATGCGCCTCAGTGTGGCGTTGGCGCTCCAAGCGCGTGATGCCTTCTGGGCCGCTGCCGCGCATCGAGTAGGCCGACTGAAGCCGCTGGTGGCTGCTTCGGTCGGCCCGTATGGGGCATATCTCGCCAATGGCGCGGAGTATACGGGGGAGTATGGGCTGACGCTGCAAGGGTTGATGGATTTTCACCGGCCCCGCTTGGCTGTGTTGGCGGAGAGCGGCGCGGATTTGCTTGCCTGTGAGACAGTGCCATCGCTGCTGGAGGCTGAGGCATTGGTGCGGTTGCTGGCAGAGTTTCCCCATGTACAAGCCTGGCTGAGTTGCAGTTGTCGGGATGGGGCGCATCTCTCGCATGGCGAGCCGTTACGTGCGGTCGTGGAGCTTGTGAATGGGAGCGAGCAGGTGGTGGCAGTCGGGGTGAACTGCACCGCGCCCCGGTTTATTGAGCCGTTGCTGCTCGATGTGCAAGCGATTGCGAAAAAGCCGCTGTTGGTCTATCCCAACCGCGGCGAAGGATGGGACCCCATTGCCAAATGCTGGATTGCGGAGAGCGGCGTTGATGCGTTTGGGGCATTGGCGCGCACCTGGTATGCGGCGGGTGCGCGCCTGATTGGCGGCTGCTGCCGTACGACACCGGCGGATATTACCGTGATGGCGGCAGCGTTGCGGCGTTCCGTGGTTTCGGCATGAGAGCCAACCCCGGCTATGCAGGTGGTGTGCTGTCAGCGAGAAAAAGCCAGATGGTATATGCACTATAGAAAGCAAGCAGCACCAGCCCATGCCAACGTTGGAGGCGGTGGGGTTTAGGCAGCGCCATGACAAAGACCAGAATGGTGATGGCAAGCATCACCCAATAATCCACGGCAAGGACTTGGGCGGGGATGTCCAATGTACGCACAGCGGCACTGACCCCACCGATGAAGAGCATATTAAAGAGATTGGAGCCGATGACATTGCCGACTGCAATATCGGCTTCATTTCTACGGACGGCAGAGAGGGTGGTCGCAAGTTCGGGCAGGCTCGTTCCCACAGCCACCAAAGTCAGGCCAATCACCAACTCGCTCACACCCAGAGCACGGGCGATTGATTCTGCGGCATTGACCAGCCACTCTGCACCCACAATCAAGCCAACAAGACCAATCACGATCAGCCCTACATCACGCAGTGGATGGGTGCTCGGTCCGGCGATTTCCTCATCCAGAGCCTCCGCGGCTTCCAGGGTATCGACAGCTTCTTCGGCCTGCTCGGGCCGCTCACGCACGCTGGAAAAGCTGTAGTAGGTGAATGCCAAAAGACCGGCGGCGAGGATCACTCCTTCGGTCAATCCAAGTTGTCCGTTCCAAGAGAGGATGATGAACAAGAGTGAGCAGCCGATGAGAAGGGGGATTTCACGGCGTATCATGTAATGGTCAACTTGTACTGTGGCAATCGCTGCCGCAAGCCCCAAGATCAGGCCAATATTGGCAATGTTGCTGCCTACGATATTGCCGATGGCAATTGAGCTGTCACCCTCGGCACTGGCGACGAGGCTGACGACAAGTTCGGGAAGGCTGGTCCCAAAGGCAACAATCGTGAGTCCAATGACAACCGGCGACACCTTCATGCGCGCAGCAAGGCGACTGGCACCGCGCACCAGAAAATCGGCACCAAATGTTAAGAGTATAAAACCAAGAATAAAGAATATGAGATCGTTAAGCCACTGTGCCATCGTCTACCTTTCATCGTGTGGAGAGCAGGGTAGGCGACATGCCAGACAAAGCAAAAGGCGTCACATGGACGCCCTTTAACTTGAAATCGACAATCTGAAATCGACTGAGAAGTAGGCTTGCCGCCCATTTACCCTGCCCGTTGATTAACCGGCTGCTAAGATTGGAATTGTCGTCTTGGGGGGGCTGATTTTGTCGGGCAGGGGCGAGACGTCGCGCACGAAGCGTCCCTGCATACTCCACGGGCCTGTCCAGGTGATCTCTACGTCAATGAGCCGTCCGCGCAGCGGGAGCGGGCTATCAATAAAGACCAGCTTGTTTGTGCGCGTGCGTCCGCGCCATTTGCCTTTGTGAAGGTCTTCAACCAGCACTTCAATGGTTTCGCCCAAAGAACGCTGGTTGATCTCGGCGCAGATGGACTCTTGCAGATCGTCCAATTGCTTGTGGCGAGCTGCCTTCACTTCCTCCGGCACATCATCGGTCATGCGACGCGCGCTGACTGTGCCGGGGCGCGGACTGTAGCGTGCCAGATGTGCCTTGTCGAGCTTGAGGTCTGCCATAACCTCATAAGTCTTTTGAAACTGCTCATCGCTTTCGCCGCAGAAGCCGACGATAATGTCGGTGTGGATGGCAACGTTCGGGATGGTGGCGCGGATGTGGGCAACCAACTCGCGGTACTGGTCGTTGGTGTAGCCGCGCTTCATCCGTTCGAGTATTTCATCATCCCCTGCCTGGATCGGCACCTCAATATGTTCGCAAACTTTGGGCAGGTCGCGCACAGCTTCAAGGATGCGGTCGGTCATGTAATTGGGGTGACTGGTGAGAAAGCGGATGCGCCAAAGGCCATCAATTTCGTGGATGGCGCGGAGCAGGTCTGCCAGGTCAAACTCTGGTTCAGCTTGCTCGGTTTGGCCCAGGAAGGGCGCAACGCTGGCACTGTTGCCCAACTCGCCGCGCCAGTCATAGCCATAGCGGTCAACAATTTGGCCCAACAGCGTCACTTCGCGCACGCCCTGGCTGACAAGGCCGCGTACCTCGTTGACAATCTCCTCGACGGGGCGGCTGCGTTCGACACCGCGGCGGAAAGGGATGATGCAGAAGGTGCAGGCGTGGCTGCAACCATAGACAACGGGCACATGCGCGGCGACGGGAGCTTGACCGCTGAGGGCAAGATGCTTGATCGACTGCTGGGAGCCGACGGGCTGGAGTTCGTCCTGGATGCGATAGCGTTGCAGGATCTGTTGGCGCTCCAGATGTTCCATTTCGGCGTCGATCTCGGCTTGACGCAGCAAATTGACGAGGGGCGTGGCCTCGCTGGGGGGCATGAAAACATCGACATCGGGATAGGCGTCGAGCAACTGCTGGCTGGGCTTGACACCGACCATACAGCCCATGAGGGCCAGGGTACGGTCGGGGCGGGCCTTGCGCCACGGCTTGAGGCTGCCCAGTTTGCCCACGGCTTTATCTTCGGCACTCTGGCGTACGACGCAGGTGTTAAGGACGACGACATCCGCATCGTCCAGACTTTCTGTGGGGCCATAGCCGATTTTTTCCAGTTCGGCGGCGACATGATTGCTGTCGGCAACGTTCATTTGACAGCCGATGGTCCAAATATGATATTTGCGCTCGGCGTTGCTGGATTTATCAGTTGCGACTTCGTGGGTCACGATTTCGGTCGCAGGAAGAAGTTCGTGCGTTCGGGACATAGATAGCTCCTGTTGTCCGGTTTAGGCCGGGCAGGTAAGTAAGATACATAGCAAAGCACAATTTTAGAGTGACAAAGGCTCTATGTCAAGAAAAACTGACATCTGTTCATTTCTTGATTGTTTATTTCGCGTTTGTTCATCCCGCGATCTGCTGCCATAGCAGATCGGCGGTCTGCTGCGCCTGGTGTACACAGTCGGGGATGCCGATGCCGCGGTAGGGACTGCCCGTCACGTACAGACCGGGAGGGAGGGCGGCTTCAATCGCATCCACGCGCTTGAGATGGCCCACATCATATTGTGGCGTGGTATTGCGCCAGCGAAAGAGGCGATGAAAGACGGGCGTCGCATCAATCCCCAGCAGCGCATGAAGCTCGCGGCGCGCGATTGCCAGGAGGTCTTCGTCGCTGCGTTCGACAATCTCCGGGTTGCGCGAGCCACCAAAGAAGACGCGGATCAGAACGTGATCGGCGGGAGCGCGGTGGTCAAACTTGGTAGAACTCCAGGTGATGGCGTTGATCGGGCGCTTTTCGCTGCGAGGGATGACCACGCCAAAGCCGTTGAGTGGGTGGCTCACTTCATCGCGGCGGAAACCCAGCGAGATCGTGCCTGTGCTGACGTAGCGGATGGCGGAGAGCAGCTTGGCGGCGTCGGGCGCGAGGTTGGTGAGCAGATCGGCACTGACAAAAGCGGGCGTCGCCAAGACGACATTTTGAGCACCAACCGTGGAGCCATCACTCAGGGAGAGTTGATAGCGCGCCGGTGCATTGGATTGCGTGATGCTGGTGACGCCTGTCTCCAGCTGTATATCCCCGGTCAACTGCGGCAGTAGACCATCCACGAGTTCCTGTGCGCCATCGCGGAAGGAGATGAACATGGAGGGTGGTTTGGCAGGCTGACCATTGGCTTGTGGGGGAGTGGCCTGGGCTGTAGCAGCGGGCTTTGACTGGCTGCGCCCGGCCAACATGCCACGGATGAGGCTGCCATGCTTCTTCTCGATCTCGCGGAAGCGGGGGAAGGTTGCCAGCAGGCTTTGTTTCTCTGCTTCAGCGTTATAGATGCCGGAGAGTAGGGGTTCGGCGATCTTGTCTAGAGCTTCGTCGCCTAGGCGTCGCCGCACGAAATCGGCGAGCGTTTCGTCATCGTCATCCTGGCGCGCAGGAATGAGGTAATCGAGACCCATACGCAGCTTGCCCAGGGGCGAAATCAGCGGTGAGAGGGCAAAGGGCATAAAGCGAGTCGGCACAATAAGCATGACGCCATCGGGCAGGGGTGTTGTTTTGCCCTTGTTGAGTACAAAGGTCTTGCGTAGATGATCATTGGTGCCCAACAACCGCTCATGCAGACCGAGTTCGCGTGCGAGTTGTAAGGCCCAGGGCTTTTGGGTGATAAAGGAATCCGGGCCGCCTTCGACGACGAACGGGGTATCGCCAAAGCCGTGGACGTGCTCGGTGACGATCTTGCCGCCTACATTCGGTGCGCGCTCGATGAGGGTATAGCGCAGTGGGCGGTTGGCTTGGGCAGCATGGCGTTGTAGATAATAGGCGGTTGCGAGGCCGGAAATGCCGCCACCAATGATGGCGACCTCATAGGGTTGGGAGGGTGTTTGGGTTATCAAGGGAATGCAGCTCGGTTCATACTAATCATTAACAGGCGTACTTGCGTTAACAGGTATACTCGACACAATTTGCTCTGGAAGGCGACAGGCACCAGCGATGCCGCTATTGTCGAGTATACAACCGGGGATTGGGGGTGTCAAAGGAGTGAGGCTGCGGCACTGCATAGGTGTGCAATATAGGTATGTGCTTGAATTTGTAGGCTAGCCTTCTTTACAGCAGGGACCAAATGTGCTATTCTTTAGGTGTAATCAATTAAGGGGATGACCGGTTTCGACGGGGCAGGTTGTTCTTTGATTGCAGGCCGTAGAGCGTCGACTACGATAAAATAGGCGCAAACCCTATAAATGCCAACACAGGCAAAGTCTTCAACTTCGGTTTCGCTAACGCTGCTCCTGCGGCAATGGCTGCCTAAGTAAGACACCGGACTCTCTGCGGAGGGTCCCGGTCCGTTGCGATGTAGCCCACAGGTCGCGCGGTAACCGTCAAATACTGTAGGGATGCGGCGACTGGACACCGATAGTGTCGCCTAAGACTAATCGGTTGATGTCGTAAAGGACCCTGTCGCTTGGGGACTACGACATGACATCTAAGTAAAGCGACTACGCCTGTAGATATCTCTGGACGAGTGTTTCGGACGCGGGTTCAACTCCCGCCATCTCCACCTAGAAAACGGCTCAGCCTTTGCTGGGCCGTTTTGTTTTATACGCGATTGTTGTATAGTGTATCTGAATGTCGCAGGTTGGCGCGGCGTTATGCCGATAACAGACCTCGGCTCAGCATTGTAGGAGCGAATTGTGTTCTGGAATGATTTGACCTATTTGAACCGGGGGAGCGACCGTCAACGGGACGCTTTTCGTGTGCTCATCGAACTTGACCTAATGAGTGTGCTGGCTGATTTTGAGCCGGTGCTGGCAGGGACTTTTCCGTTGGGGCTTGAGACACCGGAAAGCGACCTGGATATCCTTTGTAATGCCGAGGATTTGGAGCATTTTGCTACCCTGGTGACAGCCGTATATGGTGATCAGGATGGCTTTGACCTGCGGCATACTGAAAAGAACGGGTTGCCGACCGTGATCTGCAACTTCCACTATCAAAATATCCCCATTGAGATTTTTGCACAGCCGCGCCCGTCCGAAGAGCAAAATGCCTATCTGCATATGGTAGCAGAGGCACGTTTGCTGCGCGAGGGGGGCGAGGAAGCTGTGCATGCGATTCGCGATTTGAAACTGGGCGGGATGAAGACTGAGCCTGCCTTTGGAGAATACTTCCGCCTCTCGGATGATCCGTATGAAACCCTCTTGACACTGGCGGATGTGTCGGCAGAGGAGTTGAGCGATGTGGTCATTCAGGCGAAATTTGGCAGGCGCGATCGCCCGATGAAACTCAGTTCCATCATAGAAGCATAGCCTTACCTCTATAAATCCCCACCTGTGAAGCCGCGTGTCAGGAATCGATTGCGCATGAATCCCTACGATGTTACCCCATACATCGATCTCTCCTACGTGGCGACGCACCCGAACAGGCTAGCAACGATGGCGCGTTTCCTGGGCAAGCAGCCGGCTCCCGTGGAAGCATGTCGCGTCCTGGAGATTGGCTGTGCGGCGGGCGGCAACCTGTTGCCGATGGCCTATGGTCTGCCGCGCGCCGAATTTGTCGGCATTGACTATTCGGCGCGCCAGATCGAGGAGGGCAAGCAACGCATTGCGGCATTGGGGCTGAACAATGTGCAACTGATCTGTGCTGACCTGGTAGAGATCGATGCATCAATGGAAGCCGCATTGGGCACTTTTGATTACTTTGTCGCGCATGGCGTCTATTCATGGACGCCGCCCCAGGTGCGCGACGCCCTGTTGGCGCTATGCAAACGCGTGCTGCGACCGCATGGCGTTGCCTATATCAGCTATAATACCTATCCTGGCTGGCACACCCTGGGATTGGTGCGCGACGCGATGATGTATCACAGCCGCAATGCCGCGTCCCCTGAGGAACAGGCTGTGCAGGGGCGCGAGATGGCTTCCTTTTTGGCGCACCATGCGAATGATGGCATCCACAAGGAGATCTTTCGCCATTATGTTGAACTACTCAACAAGGATCTCAAGGGGACAGACAACTCCTTTCTGCTGCATGATGAGCTCTCCGAAGTCAATGACCCGGTCTATTTCTACCAATTTGTCGATCATATCGGGCAACATGGGCTGCAATATCTGATTGAGGCAGATTTGCGGACGGTGCTGCCGCTGTCGTTTACGGCAGGGACGCAAAGTGCCTTGCAGGAGATGGCGAAGGATGCCATTGATCTGGAACAGAAGATGGATTTCCTACGCAATCAGATGTTTCGCCAGACGTTGGTTTGCCATACCGAAGTGCCTGTCGCGCGCAGAATTCAGCCACATGCGCTAATGGGAGGGTGGCTTCGTTCCCAAGCGAAACGGACGACGATGGATGCGACAGCGCAAAGGCCCGGTGTTGTGCAGTTCAGCAGCAAAGACGAGGCAACGCTGGCTACGGATCACCCATTGAGCGTTGCAGCGATGGAGATTTTGGCGAAGGCATGGCCGCGTGCGCTGCGTTATGATGACCTGTTGGCGGAGGCGCGGCAGGTCGTGGGCATACGTGGTGGCAGCGGCGAACTGGATGGGCGGCAGGAGGAAATGGCGCTGGTTTCTACGTTGTTGCGCGCCTGTGGGCAAAGTCCACAGTTGGTGGAAGTGAACAGTTTTCATCCGCAGTTGGTGACTACGGTGAGCGCACAGCCTGTGGCAAGTCGTATGGCGCGCTTCGAGGCACAGACGCGTTCGATTGTAACGAATCTATGGCATGAGCGCGTGACACTTCTGCCTGTGCAGCAGAGCCTTTTGCGTTTTTTGGATGGCGATCATTCGCTTGCCGATGTAGCTGCCTTGCTGGGAAATTCTGTCACGGACGCGGAGTTAGATGAGCATCTGCGCTGGTTTGCATACGCCGCGCTGCTGGTGGCGTGAAAAGGGGATTCCTTCCATGAATGATGACGGCTCACGCTTGCTGGCCCAACTGGCATTTCTGCGTGAAGTGGATCGACTGAAAACGGTGCTTCGTCGAACCCGGTTGATGGATGGCAGCCGCCAGGAGAATTCAGCGGAGCATAGCTGGCATATTGCCCTGGCGGCTATGGTGCTGGCAGAGCATAGCAATATGACGGTTGATTTGGGCCGCGTGATCAAGATGTTGTTGATGCACGATATTGTTGAGATCGACGCGGGTGACACCTTTGCCTATGATATGGCAGGCAAGGCAAGCCAGGCTGAGCGCGAGAACCTTGCGGCGGCGCGCCTTTTTGGGATTCTGCCCCCTGATCAAGCGGCTGAATTTCTGGAATTGTGGGCGGAGTTCGAGGCGGGTGAGACGGCAGAAGCCAAGTTTGCCACGGCACTAGACCGGCTGATTCCAGTCCTGCAAAATGCTGCCAACGAAGGGGGGACGTGGCGGGCTCATGGTCTGCACCGGGGCATGGTCAATACACGGCTGCGACCCATTGGCGATGGCGCGGCCGCGGTGTGGGCCTATGTTGAGACGGTCCTGGATGAGGCGCAAGCCCTGGACTATTTGGCTCCAGAGCCATGAGTCGCGCTTTGCTTGTCGATCCCTCTAGCGTTGCACCTGGTTCGAGCGGAGCCTTTTATCGTTGCGTGGACAGCAGCCAGTGTGGCATGCGCTTCCCGGTAACGGTTGGCGATCCTTTTCGCGGATGCTGCCCACGCTGTGGCGCGCCAGTACAGTTGGTCGCCCAGGTGGAGCTGGCGGAGAACGCCGCGGCGAATGGAGGGGCCAGCCCGGGAGTGGCAGTGCCGAGCATGGGCAACAAGATTCATTTACTGCTGGACAATTGGCGCAGCCTCTTTAATGTGGGTGCGGCGTTTCGTACGGCGGATGGGGCCGGTGTGCAACATCTCTATCTGTGCGGCATTACAGCGACCCCGGATCGACAGCCCAAATTGGCAAAAACTGCGCTTGGTGCGGAGCAGTCTGTGGCGTGGAGCTATCATGCAGATGCGGTGGTACTGGCTGCGGCATTGCAGTCTGCGGGTACAGAGATTTGGGTGCTTGAGCGCAATGACGTGGCGCTCTCTTTGTTTGACATAACTTCGCTACCAAGTGCATCTCCGGTGGTATTGGCAGCAGGTAATGAGGTGCTTGGCGTTGACCCTGGATTGGTGGAGATCGCCGACCGGGTGATTTATCTGCCGATGTACGGCAGCAAGCAGTCGCTCAATGTCGCAGTAGCCCTGAGTATAGCGACCTATTGGCTGGCCGCGCAGCCTGCGGCAGCGGGATGGGAGACACAGTAACGCGATGAACAATGCGAATCAGCAATCAGCCGCGCATGTGCTTGGTTTGGTTGGGCTGCCGCGTCCGGTGAAGGAACTGGCAGCGGAGCGTTGGGATGTGATCGTGGTTGGCGCGGGGCATAATGGGCTGGCTTGTGCTGCCTATCTGGCGCGTGCGGGCAAACGTGTTTTGGTGCTAGAGGCGCGAGTGCGCATCGGCGGCGCTTGTACATTAGAAGAACCGTGGCCCGGTTTTCGCGTCTCTCCCTGTGCCTATTTGGCTGGTCTGCTGCATCCGCTGGTGATTCAAGAGTTGAACCTTCCTGCCCACGGGTTTGCGTGGACACCCGCGCTCAATGGCATGTTTGTCCCCTTTGAAGATGGCAGCAGTATACAGTTGTGGGATGATGGCGAGCGGTGTGCTGAGGAGATTCGCACGTTGTCACCGAAGGATGTGGCCGGGTATCAGGCCATGCAAGACTTGATGGCGCGTGTGCGTGATGCGCTGCGTCCTACCGGTGACGGCGATCTGTGGGTCGGCGAGCCCCCGACGCGTGAGCAGATCGAGGCGCGTGTCGGGCATGACCCGGACGCAATCGGGCTGCTCTTTGAGTGGTCTATGGCAGAGTATGTGGAGCGCTATCTACACGATGAGCGTCTTCAAATTGCGCTGCTAGGGCAAGGGGTGATCGGGACCAACGCCAGTCCTTTTGAGACCGGAACTGCCTATATCAATTTTCACCACTCGTCGGGCAGGCAAGGTGGTTATCCTGGCACCTGGGGCTATGTGCGCGGTGGCATGGGCATAGTTTCATTTATGCTCTGTGATGTGGCGCGCGAGGCCGGAGCGGTTGTTGCCGCGGGTGTGCCGGTGGCATGCATTGTTCCTGGCGAAGGCGTGGAACTCGTTGGAGGCGAGCGTATTTTTGCGCCTGTCGTGGTCTCCAATGCGGATCCCCGTGTGGCTTTGCGTCTTTTGGGAGAGAATGCGGCGTCAGCGTGGCGCGCACAAGTAGAGCGTGTGCCGATGCAGGGCTGCACAGTCAAGCTCAGTGTCGCGCTCAACGAGCTGCCCAATTTTCGGGCGCGGCCCGGTGTGCAGGAGCCGCATCATTTGGGGCAAATCAATACGCCGTTGACTAAGGCAGAGTGGCGCACAGGCTTTGAGCAGGCAAAAGCGGGTGAATTGCCTGAACGTCTTTGGACAGAACTCTATTTCCAGAGTGCGCATGATCAAACGGTGGCACCTGCGGGCAAGCATGTGATGAGTGTCTTTGCCCAATATGTTCCCTATGCGTTTGCGGAGGGGGACTGGGAGAGCAGGCGGGCGGAGGTTGGAGAGGTTGCCATTGCGTCGATTGCACGTTTTTGCTCTAATCTTCCAGAAGCCATCTGGGCCCATGAGGTGATGGGGCCACCGGATATTGAACGCAAGGTAGGTCTGAGCGGGGGTCACATCTTTCAGGGGGAATGTCTGCCGGCGTATATGTGGGATCAGCGTTTGAGTTATCGCACGCCGATGCCGGGTGTCTATCTATGTGGCGCGGCCACTCATCCGGGCGGGAGTGTGATTGGGGTGAATGGACGCAACGCGGCCATGTCAATTCTGCGCGACCATCCTTAGTCTTGTCGCGAATCTCCAGTTTATGCAGGTGCTAGCCAAAAGGAATCGATTATGACTGGAACTGCTCCACTAGACTTTGATCGGCTTTTTGCTCGCAGCGCGCCGGCGGGCCGGACGCTCGGAACCGCGCGTCGCGGCACTTATGATTTTGCCGTAGCATATCCCGACCCGACTTCGATCCCACTTGACGAACTGATAGACGGGCTGCGCGAGGCGCTGGCGGAAGAGGGTGAGGATCTTGCGCTCTATGCCCATGCGCAGGGCTATGCACCGCTGCGCGAGTTTGTGGCGAATAAGCTGGCGCGCGATCGTGGCATCTACGTAACCGCCGACGACATTATTCTGGGCGACGGATCTGGGCAACCGATCCACATGATCGCCGAGGTGTTGCTCGACCCTGGCGATACGGTGGTCGTAGAGGATTTTGTCTATAGTGGCACGCTCAGCACCTTTCGACGCTTTCAAGCTGATCTGCGCGGGGTTGCGTGCGACAATGAAGGGATGCTGCCGGATGCGCTGGAAGCGGTGGTGCGGCAGGCGATTAATGACGGAAAGCCACCGAAGCTGATCTATACGGTGCCAACCTTCCAGAATCCGCAGGGCTGGACAATGTCACTGGAACGGCGCAAAGCATTGGTGATGTTGGCACAGAAGTATGGCGTTCCGATCCTGGAAGATGATTGCTATGTGGACCTGCGCTATGACGGCAATGACGTGCCTTCGATTTATTCATTGGACGGCACAGGACATGTGCTGTATGTGGCGTCGTTCTCGAAGATCATCGCACCGGGGATGCGGCTCGGCTATATGACTGCGCCGCGCCCGATGTTAGAGCGGGCATTGGCGGTAAAGAGTGGCGGCGCGGTGAACACGTTTGCTGCGTTTGCGGTGCATCGTTATGCGACGGGCCAACTACACTCGCATATTGAGGAGATTGTGGACATTCAGCGCGAGAAGCGCGATGCGATGCTGGAGGCGATGGAGGAGCATTTCGGCGAGCAGGCGACGTGGAGCCAACCGCAGGGTGGTCTCTATCTGTGGGTAAAGTTGCCGCCAGGCGCGGATGTGGTGGCGGCGCGCGATAAGATTCTGGCGACCGACGATGTAGGCTATCTTCCCGGCACGAATTTTGCGGCGGACGGCGTCTCCGGTCGCAATATAATGCGGCTCTGCTTCGGCTACTGTACGCCGGAGCAGATTCGCGAGGGCATTGCGGCACTGGCGCGCGGTCTGCGGCGCGAGGGCGTGCTGGCTGAAGCGGGGGGGTGAGTGATAGAAAGCGCGGATTGAATCAGTTATGAAGAGGCCGCGTCCCCGTGGAGCGCAATCTTAATCACCGTGTCGCCATCCAGTTGATAACTGCCATTGAGCGCATCAAAACCGCGGCGTGCCTCAGAGAGCGGGAGGATGTGGCTAACCATTTCGGCGTAGGGAAAATCCCCGCGCTCCAGCAGTGGCAGCCCACGCACAAAGTGGGATGGCTGAGACCCCCAGACGCCTTCAAGACGCAGATTGCGCCGCAGCAGATGACGATGGGGACTGATGGTCACAGTGCCCGTATCCACAAAGTGGCCGACCTCGACAAAGACGCCATCCTGCCGGATATACTCAAGCCCTTCCGCGACCGCCGGCAGGAACCCCGCGCACTCGAAAACTATATCCGCGCCCGCGCCGCGCGGCGTGTGGGCCAGCACGATCTCTTTGCGCTCTGCCATGTCGGGCACAGCGGCAATGTCCACCGTGACATCCGCGCCCATACGCAGCGCCAATTCCAACCGTCGCGCGGGACCGCCCACCACAATGACTTTGGCCGCGCCCGCCAAACGCGCCGCGGCCGCGGTGAGCAGCCCGATTGCCCCCGACCCCTGCACGATCACCGTGTCGCCCAACTGCACGTTGGCGCGCAACACGGCATGGACGCCGATGGTGAACGGCTCGATGAGTACTGCCACTTGGGCTGGTGCACTCGTCTTGATAAAGCAGGCAGTTGGGTCGGTGAGATAAATGTAATCGCCAAACCCGCCGCTAAAGGGTGGCAGACCGGGTCGCTCGGGCTGAAAGCCGTGTGAAAACCCAGCCCGCCGCGGGTGGAAGATCACGCGGTCCCCTTCGACTAACGGATTGCCAACATAGTCATGGGTCACACCGCTGCCGATTGCTTCGATGACCCCCACGTTCTCATGTCCCAGAAAGGTAGGTTCAGCAAACCCTTTCTGCCAGTTGTGCAGATCGGTGCCACAGATGCCGGCCATCTCCTGGCGCAGCAGGATCGTTTCAGGCGCGGGATCGGGAACCGTGACCTCGCGAACCTCAAATGTTTGTCCGTGAACCACCACAGCATGACCCGTTCGCATGGCGTTTCTCCTTGTTTCACTTTAGGGCTTCTGAGAACAGATCGTCATGCGCCGCTAGGATGTATGACACGGCGGCAGACTTTATCTTATGCGATATCTTATGCGATGGCGTGAGCTTTGTCTAGTGCCTGCTGTTTACCGGGCAGGGGTTCATCTCTGCGACTAGCGTTCGTTGACATACAGATAGGGTCGTTGGCCCCACGGCATGGGACGCCCGCGCGCAATGACCAACATCTCAAACCAATCGTCGCGCTCAAGCGTCACGTCGGTTGCATCTGCCGCTTCGGCAATGTGGTCAGGATTCGCTGTACCCACAAGCGGAATTACGCCGCCGGGAAGCTGCATGAGCCATGCCAACGCCAACTGGGTCAGCGAGACATTATACTGCTCTGCGAAGGGGCGCAGTTGGGCGACGATGCCTGCTTCGCGCTGTGCTTGCCAGTTGTCATGACCGAAATTGTGCTTGCCGGTTAGGGCCGCTTTATGCAAGGGGCTCCAGCAGAGTACGCTCATTTGATTTTCGAGGCAGACAGCCGTCAGCCCGCTCTCCAGCGGCTCGAGGAACATGAGGCTGAACTGCGTTTGTAATGAATCGATGCGAATATAATGGCTCAACGCACGAATTTCATCAATCGTGTAATTGCTGATACCCACATGGCGGATCTTGCCTTCAGTCTGCAAATCCTCCAGCGCACGCGCCGTTTCCTGGGGATGTGTCAAGTAGTCGATGCGGTGCGGCTGGTAGAGGTCAATATAGTCGACGCCCAGGCGCTTGAGCGAAGCTTCGCAACTGCGTTTGAGGTAGGATGCTGAAAGATCGTAAGCCTTATAGGTGTAGTCGGGATTCATGCCCTGAAAGACGATCCCGCATTTGGACGCGATGACAACTTGGTCACGTGGAATCCCACCCGCGGCCAGGGCTTCACCGAGAATTGTCTCCGAGTCGCCATGTCCATAGACATCCGCTGTGTCGAAAAAATTGATGCCCAATTCAAACGCGCGTTGGACTGCGGCGAGGGACTGATCTTTGCGTTCGGGGACAAGGCTCATGCAGCCAAATGCCACTGGCGAGACTTGTAGGCTGGTTTGGCCCAGTTCAATTGTATGCATGGGAATTCTCCTGAGTCTGTGTTTATGAACAATAGGATTTGGTATTGTACCATTTCCCCATGAACATGCCAGGTTGGTAGCGCGCGGCGCGTCCGATACTTTATGTACAATTCTAATGTTTATGCGCTTTTTTGATTACGGTAGATAGGCCCTGTGTCTGATTTGCTCCTGACCACCAAGTTTCATATTCCACCGACGCGACCCAACCTTGTTGCGCGCCCTCGCTTGTTTGAACAGTTGGATGCCGGGCTTGGCTATCCGCTCATGCTTGTCTCCGCGCCACCTGGCTTTGGCAAGACAACCATCGTTAGCGAGTGGATCCGGCAGCGGAGTGAGACGCGGGGGCTGGCAGAGATGAACCATGCGGATTTTTCACCCTTGATTCATGTGAGTTGGCTGGCTCTCACCGAGGATGACAATGATCCCACGCGCTTTTTCACCTACCTAAGCAAAGCACTCGACCCGTGGAACCCTGGACTGAGTGACATGGTATTCGCCCTTTTGGGTGCGCCTCAACCTCCTTCGCCGGGTGCTATCATTACCGTACTCATTAATGCGCTCAACCAGTTGCCCATGAGTCCGGTGGGCGGCGCGCGCAAGTATGTACTGGTGCTTGATGATTATCACCTGATTCAGAACTCGTCTATCCACGATGCGGTGGCCTTTTTTGTAGAGCATGGCCCGCCACAGCTTCATATTCTGCTCACAAGCCGGATTGATCCCTCTTTGCCTTTGGCGACCTGGCGGGCGCGCGGCCAACTGGTCGAAGTGCGGGCCGATGATTTGCGTTTCTCGCCAGAGGAAGCCGCGCAATTTCTCAACATGACGATGGGCCTGTCGCTGTCGCCAGAGTCGGTTGTTGCGCTCGAAACGCGCACCGAGGGCTGGGCTGCGGGGCTGCAATTGGCGGCGCTTGCCTTGCGTGGGCGAACGGATCGCGAGCATTTCTTACAAGAATTCACCGGCGGCCATCGGTATATTCTGGGGTATCTCGTCGATGAAGTCCTGGCCCGCCAATCCAGCCACATGCAAGACTTTCTGCTCAAGACTGCCATTCTCGAAAGACTCTGCGGCGATTTGTGCGACAAAGTGACCGGCGCACACAGGAGCCAAGAAACGCTAGAGGCTCTGCACCGCGCAAATCTTTTCACCATTGCTCTGGACGAACATGGCGAGTGGTATCGCTATCATCATCTCTTTCGTGATGTTTTGCGCGTGCGCTTGCAGCACGCCCAGCCCGACATGATTCCGGCATTGCATCAGCGGGCCAGCGTCTGGTATGAAGCGCAGGGTTCGCTCGACGAAGCTATCGAACACGCCGTGGCCGCGCAGGACCTCCAGCGTGCAGGCGACCTTATCATTGGCGCGTTTTTTCCTCTCTGGAAGCGCAGTGCGTTGGCTACCTTGCGTCGTTGGACAGAAAGTTTGCCGGAAGCCGCCTTCCAACAGCACCGCGACCTTGCCTTTTGGTCGGGTGCGCTGTTGGCCTACACAGGGCAACTGGACTTGGCAGAAAAACGGCTGGAACTGGCCGAGGCGAGATTTCAGGCGTCCGATGTGGCGCAAGTGCCGCCATATGCCACACGCAAACAGATGGGGCAAACCGCGTGGCTGCGCGGGATGCTGGCGGCACGCCGGGGTGAAATCACTGAAGCCCTGGCCCAGGCCGAAAAAGTCTTTACCCTGCTGCCTGCAGATGACCCAAATGACCCAGATACTCCGGCCTATCGCGGCGGCACCTCGATTATTGTTGGGCTTGTGCGCGCGATTCAAGGTGACCTTGTTGCGGCGCAACAAGCCTATGAGCAGGCAGCCCAAGACGCGCGCAAGGTCGATCACTGGTTTCTGCTAATTGGTTCGTTAGGCCGCCTTGCCCCTGTCCAGATTACCCTGGGGCGGCTGCACGCAGCCGCCGCTTCCTGCCGCCAATTGCTGGCGCTGCCCATTGTGCAGCAAGGACAACTGCCAGCCGCCGGCTATGCCCATATGGGTCTAGCCGAGGTCTTGCTTCAGTGGAATGAACTCGATGCCGCGGCGTACCATGCTGATACCGGGCTGGCGTTGGGCGACGCGTCCGGCATGGTTGACCTCATCTATCATGCTACGCTCACCGCGGCAAAGGTCAGGGCTGCGTTGGGCGCAAGGGAGGCAGCGTTGGCAATGGTGCAGCGCGCACAGGAGACGGCTCCCCAAGTGGGAGGAGCACATATGGCGCGCCGCGCCCAGGCCATTGAGGCACAAATCCATCTGCACTTTGGCGAGATCGAGGCGGCAGCGCGCTGGGAACGCGGCCGCGACCACACGCTTACACTTGACCTGCTCGTCACCGAGTTGGAAATGTTGGTGCAATCCCGGTTGCTGCTGGCGCAAGCGCGGCCTAACGCGGCAAGGCATATCCTGGCGGGCCTTTTGCCCGCGGCTGATGCGGACGAACGTGTTGGCAGCATGATTGAAATTTTGGTGCTTCAAGCCCGCGCCCACGCGGCACTGAATGAAAGTAATGCTGCCATCGACATGCTGGAACGCGCCTTGACGCTTGCAGAGCCGGAACAATATCTGCGCGTCTTTGTGGATGAAAGCGAATGGATGGAGACGGGCCCTTCGATGGTTGATTTGCTGCGCGCCGTGGGTCGCCGCGCCTCCGCAGCCAACCTGCGCCCCTATGTTGAGCGCTTGCTCGCCCTCCTGCTTGGCCCAGAGCAGCAAAGAGGTGCGCTGCAAAGCGACGTTGCTGAAAACAGACGCCCGCCCGCTGCTGTGCTGATTGAACCCCTCTCCGAGCGCGAACAAGAGGTCTTGCGCTTGGTAGGCGAAGGCGCTTCCAACGAGCAGATTGCCACAACACTTGTCATCTCCATCCACACCGTTCGCAAGCACATGAGCAATATCTTCGGGAAGCTCGACGTTACGAGCCGCACCGAAGCGAGTGCGCGCGCCCGCCGCCTCGGCCTTCTTTAGCACCCTCCGGCGATCACCGCCGGAGGGCATACCCCTTCCTGCGGCGATTATTGCTCCGATTTTCGCCTAACCTCGACTACTTGCCCCGCGCTACGCATCGCCGCGCCCCTCATACTACCCGCACTACTCATCACACTACTCCTTGCGATACTCCCTGCAATACTCCTTTGATCTACTGCGCGCTCAGCTTCTCGCCGCTATTCTATGCACATGAGTCATGAACGAAGTGGAAAAACGAAATTTGTAAGGCAGCGATCAGAGGAGGAACAGGGATAAGAAACAATGATGAACAGATTCAGCGCATCACAACCCAACGCTTCAAAAGGTAAGCAGTATCAGATTCGCATTGGTCAGCACCTCGACCTCGAATGTTCGGCTTGGTTGGCAGGGCTGGCGATCACCAATCTGGAGGGAGGCGAGGCGATCCTGAGTGGTTTGCTCGTCGACCAAGCGGCATTGTATGGGGTTTTGGTCTCTCTGCGCGATCTCAACGTGACGCTGCTGGAACTCAGGAGCGGCGCATAACTCTCAGAGCAAGGGTTGTAGCCGGCTCTTGCGAACCGCAAGAGAGAAAAACATTCATAAGTCAAGCGATGGAGGAGATTTCAAATGGCATTTGCAATCTGGTGGCAAGGCGATCTTTTGCCTGCATTGAGCGAGATCAACGGATTTTCCGCTGGCATCGAAGATGATGCACAACTGCTTGCGCGGATGGCAAAGCTGGAGGTAAGCGAAGTCGAGCGGCGGCTGCATGAAGGCCATCGCCCCTATGTCGCCCGGATTGGTAACGAGCCGGTGGCCTATGGCTGGGTCGCCACACAAAGGGCGCACATTGGCGAGCTTGATGTCACCATTGCCCTGCCTCACGCGGATCGCTATCTATGGGACTTTGCGACGTTGCCAGCGTGGCGCGGTCGGGGAATTTACCCACGGCTGCTGCAAGCTATCCTTGTCAGCGAGCCGTCGTATGTCAAGCGATTTTGGATCATTGCCGCCCCGGAAAACCATGCGTCGAGCGCAGGGATTCAAAAGGCCGGCTTCACCAGCGTCGCCCACCTTTCTTTCCAACGCCAGGGAGAACCAGGCCTGATTGCCACGGGTTCGGGTGAGCGAATTGTCACGGCGGCGACGTTGTTGCAGGTTCCTGTGTTGGAGGGTGATCCGCGCCTGACGCTTTCGCCTTGCTGGCATTGTGCCATCGACGCGCGCCAGGATGGCCGCGCCGTGGCAGACGCACTATGCTGGCCCGAACCTGCCGATTTGATGCTTGCGAGCTGTCAATGCGCGTGAAGAAGTGCGTGAAGAAATTCAGACAAGCGATAGTACCAAGAACGACACGACTTTGGGAACGATTCCAGCAAACATTTTAGGAGAAACGTAAAATGAATAAGCCATCTTCAACCCGACTTTCATCCATACGCCGCATCCAAAGCGCATTGCTTTTGCTCGCCGCCTTCATTGTGCCAACGCTTGTTGCAGGGGCCATCGGCCTGTGGAGCGCCTATACTGCGCTCTTCAAGCCTGCTCCGCAACCATATGCGGGCACTGCG
Source organism: Caldilineaceae bacterium (assembly GCA_020846635.1). GTDB lineage: Bacteria > Chloroflexota > Anaerolineae > Caldilineales > Caldilineaceae > QEUY01. Next base: position 107,252 of record JADLDO010000014.1, on the reverse strand, counting down.
CTGCAACCGCCTGCTCACGACCCGACCAAGCGCACTGTTGCCGTTCTTGCCAGCAACCAGGGAACAGAGATTTCGGATTTCCTTGCGCCTTTTGAGGTCTTTGCCACCACAGGTGCGTTTAATGTCTATGCCGTTGCGCCGGAGCGTACTTTTACCCCCTTTATGTGGGGCGGGCTGGACATTATGCCGCACTATTCCTTTGCCGAGTTGGATCAACTGTTGGGCAAAGATCCAGATGTGATCGTCATCCCCTTCTTCAAGGACCCGGAGAATCCTGAGATCGTGGAGTGGATACGCGGCCATGCTGGGCCAGATACGTTAGTGGTTTCAATCTGTGCGGGTGTGGATACCCTGGCTGCCACAGGGCTGCTCGATGGTGGACGGGTCACAACCCACCAAACCTATTTCGGCGTCATGGCGGAGAAATATCCCAATCTTGAGCTGGTGCGTAACGTGCGCTATACCGACAACGGTATGACCATCACCTCGTCGGGCATCACCGGCGGTATTGACGCCAGCCTTCATGCCATCGACAGACTTTTGGGCAAGCAAGCCGCGCTCGATGTGGCCCATAAGCTGAATTACCCCCATGTGCAATTCCTGGATGCGCCCCTCTTTCAAGTGCCCGCGCGCGGGATGAGCGAGATTACCAAAGGGTTGAATGGTGCCTTCTACTGGAATCGACAGGAAATTGGAGCGTTCCTCTTTGAAGGCGTTGGTGAAATCGACCTGAGCGCAGTGCTCGACACCTATGGCAGCACCTTCACGGCACGAGCGACGACTTTTGCTGCTGCGCGAGAGGTTATTCGTTCTCGCAATGGTCTCTATCTGATTCCCCGCCAGGATTTCACGACGGCAAGCGACTTCGACCGCATCCTTGTACCGGGCGACAGTTCGGCTCCTGCCCAAAGCCTGGTCAACTGGCTGCAAAATGAGGAGCGTCCGGCCCCGGAAATTCTCTATGCCACTGACGTTGTGGCAAGTGGGACGCGGCCCTTTGCCTATGACATCACGATTACCGACTTGGCCCGCCGCAGCAGCGAAGTGGATGCCCGCACATCGCTCGCCACGCTGGAGTATCCGGCATACCATCTGCAACTTGGAGGACGCAGTTGGCCGCTGCAACGCCTCGGCTCGGCTCTGCTTGTTGGGCTGGCTGGTCTCTCTGTGGCCTGGACGCTGCAAAAACGAGGTCGTACGAATCGCCGGCAGCCACTTGCTGCTACCGTGAAGCCCGTTGCAGCGTAATGAATGACGCGTCTTTTATGGCTAACTCCAAAACTAACTTGACATTGACTAGCTCGAAAATACTCGAAAATTGAGGAGAAAACGATGAATAGCACTGTAACTGTCCCACCCACCGAACGACCCGCAGAGCAACCGCGCAAGATGCCGCGCTGGCTGCTGTGGGCTGGCGGAATCGTCATTGTGCTGCTGGTTGCCGCGGCTGCGATGATGGCCTACATGAGCTATGTGCCAAGCGATCTCGACTACTCGACAACACGGCTCACCGAACAGGGTATGTACAAAGTTAGCTATGTTGCCGAGATCAACCCCGTACCCGTCAACCAGATGCTGAGTTGGACAGTGCATGTAGAGACGGCAGAGGGTCAAGCCGTGGAGAACGCCACAATTACCGTTGATGGGGACATGCCCCAACACGGTCATGGCCTGCCCACCCGACCGCAAGTAACGCACTATCTGGGCAACGGCGATTATCTGGTGGAGGGGCTCAAGTTTCACATGCCAGGCTGGTGGGTGATGGATTTTGTCATCACCGTGGGCGAACAGAGTGACCCAGTACGTTTCAACATGATGCTGAAGTAGAGATAGGCCCCAGAGGGTTAAGAGCGGCGAGGACAATCTCGCCGCTCTTAACCCTCCAATGAGAAGATGTTGAGAGAGAAATTTATGAAAGCGCAATCATCCAAGTTCATCCTCATGCTTGTCATTGCCGTGATTGTCCTGGCGGGTGGGGCAAGCGCCTATCTCCTGTGGCCGCGACCGGCGTGGAGCGAGGGCGAAATCGCAACGCTGCGTTCGCTCTGGATCGGCACATTGCCGCCACTGGCCCCCGATGCTTCTAACCGCTATGGCGACGATCCGGCAGCCGCGGCGTTGGGCGAGCGCATCTTCTTTGATGTGCGCTTTAGTAGCAATGGCGAGGTCGCCTGTGCAACGTGTCACCTGCCTCAGTTGGGCTATCAAGATAGCAAGCAATTGTCCGAAGGCGTCGGCATCAGCAACCGCCGTTCCATGCCCATTGCCGGAACGGCATATAGCCCCTGGTTCTTTTGGGATGGGCGCAAAGACAGTTTGTGGGCACAGGCATTGGGGCCGCTGGAAAATCCAGTGGAGCATGGGGGCGACCGCACCCAATATGCCCACCTGATCGCACAACATTATCGAGAGGAATATGAGACAATCTTTGGGCCGCTGCCTGACCTCTCCGACCTGCCCGCCAACGCCGGGCCTGTGGCGGATGCCGAGGCTCGCGCCGCCTGGGATGCCATGAGCGAACAGAACCGCCAGACTGTTACGCGGATCTATACCAATCTGGGCAAGGCGCTTGCGGCCTATGAACGGCGCATTATGCCTACCGCTTCTCGGTTCGATACCTATGTAGAGGCGGTACTCAATGGGGATACAGAGGCAATGGAGACGATACTCACCGCCGACGAAGTCGCCGGCATGCGCCTTTTCATTGGGAGGGCCAACTGTTTGCAATGCCACAATGGGCCACTGCTGACCGACAATCATTTCCACAATACGGGCGTCCCCGCAGCGGCAGGTTTGCCGGAGGATACAGGTCGGACATTGGGCGCGCAACAAGTCCTTGCCGACGAGTTTAACTGTCTTAGCCCTTATAGCGATGCGATGCCGGAGGATTGCGGCGAGTTACGCTTTATGGTGGCCGAGGGGCACGAATTAGAGCGACAATTCAAAGCACCATCGCTGCGGAATGTGGCCGAACGCGCCCCCTATATGCACGCAGGACAGTTCGATACCCTAGACAGGGTGCTGGCACACTACAACGCCGCGCCCACGGCTCCTGCGGGTCACTCGGAAGTGGAGCCGCTGCAATTATCGGAGACAGAACTGGACCAACTTGTGGCCTTCCTACACACACTGAGTGGGCCGATACAGATGACGTACGACGAATGATGTAGCTAATTACCGATATTGTCTATGCCATTCCGACCGCTCGAACTGCTGCCACTGCTGCATTCGTACCGGGGCTGCGTGCTGTTCACGGGTGACTCTTGATGTCGCTAATTTACAACAAAAGGACGTGGTTGAGAGATAGTTGCGCTCGTACAATAAAGGCAACAGAGACAAATAAGACAAGGCAAGAAAGTTTGGGTGAGGTATGGATTGTGACGTGGCGTCACCAGCGTCAACAACTCAGCAAGGAGCGCGTGAGGCCGGTATGAAACTGCGGAGTTTGGTTCCTGTACTTGACGTGCGCGATGTCGATGCTTCTATCGAATTCTATTGTGGCGCGCTCGGTTTTACTTTACAGGATAAAGTGGAGTGGGGTGGCAAAACCGAGTGGGCGTTGTTGTGTTGTGATCAGGTGCATCTGATGTTGAGCGTAAGCCAGCAGGGAGATTCAGAGGATGCCCCTAGCCAGCATGGTGATGGCATGTTCTTCCTCTATCATGACAATTTAGAATCGTTGCAGGTCTATCTTGGCTCACGCGGCTATGAGAGTGTGCCGGATGCATTGCAGTTGGGCCGGGGGAAGCGGGATTTCTATTTGCGTGATCCCGATGGCTATGTGTTGTGGTTTAGCCATAAGCCTGTGATCGATGGCGGAACTGCCACAGGCTCATGAGGCGCATATCCTTTAGATCTTTAGGGAGCCGGTGATTCAGGGTTGGCAACGCGGTCCAGGATCGCGGTTACATGGGTCAATTCGTCGGCATTGATGGTGTGGGCCATGCCGGGATAGATGCGCGTAAGGACGCTTGCCCCCATCGTTTCAAAGACGGCTGCGCTCTCATGCACCCGTTCCAGCGGAATATGGGCGTCGCGGTCACTGCATCCCAGGAAAACAGGTGTGTCCATAAACTCCCCCGGATAATCGCGCGGGGTTCCAGGCGGGCCGATGAGGCCGCCACTGAGCCCGATCACGCCGCCGTAGGCCTGGGCATGGCGCGCGGCAAATTCTGTGGCTAGACAGGCTCCCTGGGAAAAGCCGAGGAGAACGGTTTGGCTGGGCAAAATGTCCACGTCCGCCAAGCGGAGCAACAGGGATTGTATGAGCTGCAAAGCCGAACTTAGATAGGGTTCGTTTTGCGGGATGGGGGCGAGAAAGGGATAGGGATACCAGGTATTGTTCGTTGCCTGGGGTGCAATGTAGGTCCAGCCGGGGCGCTGGAACTCCGCGGCGAGGCTCAGGATGTTGTCGGCACTGCTGCCGCGCCCATGCAGCATGATCATGGCGTTGGGTGACTGGCCCAAAGGCTTGCCTGCATAGTAAATGGGCGCGTCCAGATGTGGATCGGACATTGATTGATTCATCGACTGATTCAGGGATTCACTCATTGTTCGGGTCTGCCTTTTGTGAATTTTTATCCTTCGTGAGTTGTATTATCACCAGCCAAACCGGCACCAACCAAACCGGCAAAGAGATCGTCGTACGGCTCGGCTGGCTTCTCCTCGGGCCAAGCTAATTCAAACCACTCATCATTGAGCAGCTCCAACATAAACTCCTCTGTCACCTGGCGGAAAGGGTGATTGTCTCCAAACTGGGTGCGATGGGCGTTTAGCCCTGCCCATTTGGCGGATCTCACCGCTCGAATGTCTATGCGCGCATGGATCGGCTGTGCGGTCATCTCGATCTCGCCGCCTTCTCCCCAGGAGGGTGGTTCGATGCCTTGAGCAATGAGTTGCTGCACCAGGGCATCAAACATTTCGGTCGGGAAGGCTGGATAAAAGAGACGTTGAGCCTGCCAGGGCTTGCCTAGCTGCGGCGCGTAGGCAGAGTCAGCGGCGGCGCGTATGGCAGCGATTGTGTGCTGGTGAATGGCGATATGGTCAGGGTGTCCATAGCCGCCGGTGGGATCAAAGGTAATGATAACCTGGGGGCGAATCGAGCGGATGAAGCGTACGAGACGGGGCACAACCGCCGATGCGCTGGCGTTGGCATACGCATTGGGGTGTTGGTTCTCTACTGTGCCGGCCATGCCGGAATCACGATAGCCAAGAAAATAGAGGTCATCTACCCCCATCTGCTGTGCGGCGTCGCGCAGTTCCTGTTCACGCACAAGACCTAAGTTCGATGCGTCTGCCAATTCGGGCGAGCTGATCTCGCCTGCTTCGCCCTTCGTCGCACAGACCAACGTTGTATGGACGCCGCGTTGGCGGTTCAGCGCCATGACGCCCCCACAGCTAAACGCCTCATCATCTGGGTGGGCAAAAAAGACCAACATTCGATATTTGGATGAAACTGCTTCGTCAGACATACCTTCGCCAATTTCCTCTACTAATTCCCCTCTGATTTTGAGTCCTTTTGTTGGCTATATCTTGGCCGGGAATGGAGCGGTTGTCAACTAGCGCTTTGACTAGGCGAGGCGGCGTGTTGATGCCATGCCGCGAGCAGCTCGGCTTCGCGTGTGGGAGAGAGTCCGGCCTTGAGTGGAGTCTCCGCCGGGCGGGATGCATGCCAATCCAGGGTTGCGCGAATGGTCTCTGCGGCGGGGCGGAAGCGCAAGCCTGCGGCGATGGCGCGGCGGCAATCGACGGTGAGCAGCCCTGCCACTGTGGAGGGAACCCAGAGAGGCATTTCGATAAAGGGCGCAACCGCATGTGTGGTGAGAAATTCCGGCGTGACCCAGGTCATTGTAGACGGGACACCTGTGACATGGCGGCAGGTGTCCAGCAGTTGGCCGATTGTTGTGGGCGTGGCGGGGCCGGTTGCGTTGTAGATTCCCCCTAATTCGACGGAAGCTGCATCCAGTGTCCATGCTGCCAGGTCACGCACGTCGATGTATTGGACGGGGACGTTTGGGCCTTCGGGAGCCAGGATTTCGCCGCCGCGCTGGCCGCGCACTGCCCAATAGGTAAAGCGATCCGTGGGATCGTGGGGGCCAACGATGAGACCAGGGCGGATGATGAGGCCGCGTGCGCCATAGAGTTCTTGTACAATATCTTCGCAATGGGTCTTTAGCGGGCCATAGGTTTCATTGGATACTTCAGCGCTGTCGGGGTCATCAAGGCGCGCGACGGGGGCATTTTCGTCAGGATGGGGTACGGTGAGATCGCTGTAGACGGAAATCGTCGAGATAAAGAGATAGCGACCGATGTTGGGGGCGAGTAACTGGGCGGAGGCGCGTACATATTGAGGATGATAGCCGCTGGTATCGATGGCAGCATCCCACTGGCGACCTGCCAATGGATCGAGCGATTGTGCGCGATCCCCATACAGCGTTTCCACTTGCGGAAAGAGCTTTGGGTTGGTCTGCCCGCGGTTGAAAAGTGTGATTGTATGGCCGCGCTCCAGCGCGATTTCGACGAGATGGCGACCGAGGAACGCAGTGCCGCCGAGAATGAGCAGGTTCATCGATGACTCCAATATTACTCCAGTACGCTTGGTGTAGATGTGTTGGTGTAGATTCAGGCAATGATGACAAAAAGCTGACGGTTTCGGCAAGCGATCTGCCCGACTCATCACCGATTGTACTGGGTGACTTCGGCGGAAGCAAGCAGCGGTTGCAATGGGGTGGGCAGGTAAATTGACACAGCCAGCAGAATTCGGTAGTGTAGCAGGATGGTTAGATGAGGGATTATCGGTGTGGGCACTCAGGCGTGATATAGAAGTGGCTAGAGAATTAGGTTGTGGTTATGCGGATTGCGATCTTGGCAGACATTCATTCAAATTTACCCGCGTTGGAGGCTGTACGCGCGGATTTGCGGCTGGTAGCGCCGGACAGGGTGTTTTTGGCTGGAGATCAGGTGAATCGCTGTCCCTGGCCCAACGAGGTGATGGCACTGATTGAGGATGAGGGATGGCCCGCCATTCGGGGCAACCATGAAGTGATTCTCGCAAGCCTGGACACACCTGATGGTCATCCACTCTTTAACGACCGGCAGCGCTTTGCCGATCTGTGGTGGACGTTGGAAGAACTGACGCCGGAGCATTTGGCACAGGTGCGCGCTCTGCCCGCCGAACAACTGATTTCGAGCGAGGATGGCCCGCCGATCCGGCTGCTGCATGGATTGAGGGATAACCCGTTTGAGGGATTGTCCCCCGAACTTAGCGATGAGCAGATTGGCGCAAAGGTGGCCGATATTGAGGAGCCTGTGGTGGTCAGCGCGCATACGCATTGGCCGCTGGCGCGTGCTGTGGCGGGGAAGCAGGTGTTTAATCCGGGCAGCGTGGGGATGCCTTACAATGGTGACCCGCGCGCACAGTATATGCTGCTGGATGGGGCTGGAGGGAGTTGGCAGCCTGTTTTTCGCCAGGTGGCGTATGATCGCGGCTTGGTGCGCGAGGCATTCGACCGGCTGGGGCTCTTTGAAGCCTATGGGCCACTGGGGCCGCTCTACTGGCAGACCATTGCTACGGGAGATCCGTGGGTGAGTGATTTCCAGGTGTGGCTGCGCGATCAGCCGGGCAGTTATACAGCGGATCTTGCCCATGCGGTTAATCTATACTTAGATGTGCATGGCCCTGGACGTTGGGCGTTTAGCCCGATGTAACCCTGTGTAAGTGGCGCGTGGGTCGTCTGGTGAGAGGGTCTTGCCGGAAACTTTTGGATGAATAGGGGGGAAAGGGCGGCGTATGATCCGGCGTTTGGGTGAAGCCGACAGGTTTGGGACAATTGCTCTTTTGGAAGCAGCACCAATACTCAACCTCTACCTGCTTGGCAACCTGGATGCACATGGCTTTGGGGAGGAGTTTTGTGAATTCTGGGGTGATGTGGTGGATGGGCGCGTGCATGGCGTGATCAACCGCTATATGACGGGCTGGACGGTTTTTGGAGAGGCAAGCGCGGACTGGGCCGGTTTGGGGCAGGTGATCGACCATCATGCGGTTGTGGCTGAACGCCTGCAAGACAACCCTGGCGGTGTGCCGAGCCTACTCCCTTACCTGCAACGGTATGAGGCCGCGCATGTTTCAGAAGAAGTGCTGATGGCGTTGCCTGCTGATGGTCTGCAACGACAGCCGCCCCCCGACGGCTTTGTGGTGCGCCGCGCAACGCTTGACGATCTTGCGGCGTTGGTTGCGTTTTTTGCCGATGCGGGAAAGATGTCGCGATCTGCGGCTGGGATCGAACTTCCGCTGCGTGATCGCCGCGTGTGGATTGCGCTGCAGGGAGGTGAGGTGGTGTCGGCTGCGCTGACGAATGCGGAAACCGAGCGTTTGGCGATGGTGGGTGGCGTCTACACGGCGCCTGCCTGGCGCGGGCGTGGTCTGAGCCGGGCGGTTTGTAGCGCCCTCTGTGATGAACTGATTCAAACAGGCAGGCAGCCTGCCCTTTATTGGGATAATCCTGTGGCTGGGCGCGTCTATGCCAAGATTGGGTTTCGTGCGATTGGGATTTGGCGTTCGCTGCGATTGTCGCCAGTGGTGCGATGATGTGCGGTCTGGCGGTTGTGAGTGGAAAAGACAAACCGGGCCAACATGATGCTGGCCCGGTTTGTTTATTGGGGTGGTGCTGAAGGCTGTCTGGCAACAAAGCCAGAGTCGATTAGCTGATCGCGCAGCGCGGAACGTGCCCGGCTCAGGCGTGATTTGACTGTGCCGAGGGGCAAGTTGAGCAGTTCCGCGGCTTCGGTGTAGTCATATCCATGTACATCTACCAGGAGGACAACATCGCGGTGCCAGTTGGGTAATTGTTCAATCGAGTGAAGAAGATACTGGAGACTTTCCTGTTGCGTCACAAGCCGCTCCGGATTTTGTTGCTCGTCGGCTCGAAGTTGTGGGAACTCTGCGCCGGAGGGATCCGTTAATTCGTCAAGACTGACAGTCGAGCGACGTCGCTGGCTGCGTAGATAGTCATAGCAAGTATTGGTGACGATTCGCAAGAGCCAAGAGCGAAAATTGCCGTCCTGAAAACGAGGTAGGGCGCGATGAACTTTGATCAGCGCATCTTGGACGGCATCTGCCGCAGCTTCTTCCGTACGCAGGATCTGCTGGGCCAGGCGCTGCGCGGCGGCTTGGTAATGGTTCACAAGATGTGTAAACGCCAGGTCATCACCACCGCGCGCGGCTTGTATTAATTCGGGCATCTCCATCACCGCTGTGCTCATGCTGCTATTCCCTTCAAACCGCCAGTCGGCGGGCATAGATGTCTCCTCTGAGCCGCGAGCTCTGCCGCGTTGTTGTGTGTCACGGTTGTGCATGGCTGTCTCCCTATTTATGATCGTAGAATGCCCGCGACGGGGTACGCGCTGTCAGGCACCCTTTTGATTGTAGGGTAGGAAGCTTAAAATAGTCTGAGCAATGGCGGACAGTTTCCAGACTCTTGACCTACGTGCGGGTGGAAGCAGAATAGGCGCGTTGATTGCGTGGGGGAATGGAGAGGAAATAACGGGGATTCTGGAGGGATCAGCGGATGAGCATTTGATAGCCGTAGCCGCGCACTGTGGCAATAAACCGGGGTTCGTCGTTGTTGTCTGGCTCGATGCGGCTGCGTAGGCGGCTGATCATGCGGTCAATATTGGCGTCATAGACATCACCCTGGGCTTCGGGCCAGACGGCAGCGGCAATTTCATCTTTGCTGACAACGCGTCCTCGGCTTTGATATAGAAACCAGAGGAGATCAAACTGCTTGACGCTGAGCGGTGGGTCTAGGATAACGCCATCTACATAGACCTGGCGTGTAGTGGGGTCCACGCGCAGGGCAGGTTCGCGCACAGCAATCAATGAAGGGGCTGTGACAGTGGCGGCAGGATCATGGAAACGGAACGAGGTGGATGCCATGAGGACTTCGATGCCGTCCTCCAGCCAGGCCGCGCCCCCAGGCGGCAATTTTTGTCCATTGAGAACCACACCGTTTTTACTGTTTAGATCGTAGATCTGATAGGCACCATCAACGTAGCGGATTTCGGCATGATGGCGTGAGGCAAATTGATCATCCAAAACAATATCCGCGTCGGGGGCGCGGCCAATGATGACTGTTTTGTCGGGCAGATCATATTCGCGCCCAGCGCGTGGACCACTAAGGCAGACTAATTTTCCGTAGCGACTCACTGGATACCCTTTGATTGTCTGTTCTATTGTCTGTTGAGTTTAGTGCCTGTTGAGCGCTGTCATCGCGCGTGGCTCATAGACTATGCGCTGTTGTGCTACAATGGACCTGGTAACCCGATTCGGTTTGTATTTATATACGTTTGTACGGATATACGTCTGGCTGTATGAGGCGGTATAGGGCCATTGATCGTGATTGCGTGATGACGTTAGCATATCCCACGTTGGGTCTTTCGGCAAGGTTGAGCAGGAGTAAAGGGGAAGGTCGGTGCTGCGCTAGGCATGAGGATCGATGTCTAGATTTGACCGTCGGGGTATGGACGAAAGTTCTAAGGAAGTAGCTGCAGAAGAGTTGTCTGAGCGCGAAGCGGGGACATCTCTGCCAATTGAAGAAGCCCAGCAGAGGGAAGGAGCCGGTGCACACGCACGCACGCCGGAACTGTCTGCGCGCCTTACGGGTACAACGATGGGACACTACCTTGTCGGCGAGCGATTAGGTGGCGGCGCTATGGCAACGGTCTATCGCGCTTACGACCAGGTTCTTGAGCGAGATGTTGCCATTAAGGTCTTGCTGCCAGGGGCAGATGGCGTTATGCAGGCGCGTTTCCGCCAGGAGGCGCGCGCGGTGAGCCTTTTGGAGCATCCGCACATTGTCCGCACCATTGAAGTAGGCCGAAGCGGTGGGATCATCTACATCGCCATGGAGTTGGTCGAGGGATCCAGCTTGGGTGAATTGTTGGACCGGTATGGCAAATTGAGCGTTGGGGATGCGGCGCGGATCCTTGCCCCGATTGCCCAGGCATTGGCCTTTGCCCATGACCACGGCTTTATTCACCGCGATGTGAAACCGAGCAATATCCTCTTGAAGCGTGCCAATCCGGGTGCGGCCAACAGTGTGATGACTGAGCTACTGCCCTATCCGGTGATTCCTCTCCTCTCCGACTTTGGGATTGCGCGGGCTTTGGATGCGCCGGAATTGACGAACGCTGGGCGCACCATCGGCACACCGGCCTTTATGGCCCCGGAGCAATGCGCGGGCAGTTCCGAGATTGATGGACGCGCCGATGTCTATGCGCTGGGTGCGGTACTCTATCGCTGTTTGGTGGGCAGAGCGCCTTTTGCGGGGAGTACGACGCAGATTTTACACGCGCATGTCTATGACCCGTTGTTGATACCGGATTCGGTCGCCGATGCATTGCCCCTACAGGCAGTGCGCATTATGGCGCGGGCGATGATGAAGGAGCCGGCGCAACGATATGCGAGCGTTGAGTTGATGGCGGCTGAATTGCAAGCTGTGGCCGATCTGCCGTCGACGCCACCGGTTGATCCCTCTGCGGAGGTGGCTGATCCGACGATGACGATGGCTTCGCTGCCTGTGACGCAAACGCCAACGTCCGTGACCTCGCGCGTGCTGGTTCCCGCTGCGTCCGTTGGTTCGTCACGTCCTGCCCTGAAACCTGTGCCACGCGTGGTTGCGCCAACGACGACCCCACCGCGTGCCATTCCCGTTGCTCCTCCACCGAACGCTCGCCGCACAAGATCGCGCCGAGAGCGATGGGGTATGATGACGTTGGGCGCCATTTTGGTCGTGCTGATGTTTGCGCTGGGGGCAATGGTCGCCAGCAATTGGCTGCCAGGAAGGGGCGAAGCCACTCCTGAGTCAGCAAATGTGACCCCCACGGCTGCTGCGGTTGCGGTGGATGGCACTGTGCAAGTTCCTGCGGTTGGGCTGGAGGGCAGCGAGGGGGACGAGACCCCTGTGGCAAACGGCGAGCCTACTGCACGACCCACAGCCGCGGGGCCGACTGCTACACCGACACCCAAGCCACCTCCCGCTGTGGAATTAGAGTTTGCCTGGGATAATGCCCAAGCATTCTATGATGAAACGGATTGGGCATTGGCGCGCGAGTGGTTGAACATCGTGCGTACCAAGATGGAGCTTGAGGACTCGCCTTTTGAAGCACAGATCGATGCAGCGTTAGTCGACGAGATGTTGATCAGGAGCTATCTGGGCCTGGTGACGAACGCATCTACCCAGGGCAAATGGGCGGAGGCAATTGATTTACTGGACAAAGCATTGGAGATCGCGCCCGATGATCTGACGCTGCTGGATATACGTTCTTCAATTGAAGGCTTAGCGAAGCTTGAGGACTCCAACGAGGCCACGGCAGAGGAGATGCGTAAGGAACTGCGGGAAGCTCTCGCAGCGATTTTCAGCGGCTATGGCGAGCGGTTGGTGAAGGACGATGGGGTCTGTAGTGCGGTTATTCAGATTGAAAACGCGCAGAAGATTTTTGACTCCGAGAGCCTGCAAGATCGTCAAGCCGAATTGACCCAACTGTGTGCGACAGAGGAAGCCGTCGCGGGCCTTGTTGAGACAGGTGGTTCCATCCTCTATTCATCCGTGGACGAGAGTAGTGGCAGGTATCATATTTTCCGGCTGCCGATCACGCTGAGTAACCTGACTGCCATGCAATCAACGCTCATTGTCAACAATGGAGCGCAGCCCCGACTCAGCCCTAATGGCACTATGTTGGCCTTTAACAGCCGCGCGCCCAACGCAGAAGGTTTATACGGCTTTGTGCTGGGGAGTTCAGCCGATGATCGCGCCATCCGCTACAGCGGTGCGCCGGAGGACAGCCGTGATGGCCCGCCGAGTTGGAATTGGAGAGGCACGCTGTTGGCCTATGGCGCTAGCTATGGGGGGCAAGCCTCGCATGTCTATGTCACTTCCGCCGATGACAATCGCTCGTCAACCGATCTGGGCGACGGCAAAGATCCGGCATGGCATCCTAGCCGGGATTTGATTGTCTTTAATGGCACTGATGGCGGACGCGATCCCGGTCTGTTTTTGATGTCAAGCGATGGAACAGGGCGCACGCGGCTAACGATCAACGGCAATGATCAGCGCCCGACCTGGACGCCCGACGGTCAATACATTGTCTTTATGAGTAAAGACCGCAATAATGTGTCCGATTGGGAGGAAATCTACCGGTATACGCTCCAGACAGGTGAGATCGTGCCCTTGACCGATCATCCAAGCAAAAATGGGCTGCCTTCCGTCAGCCCTGATGGCAAGTGGGTAGCTTTTATGAGTGACCGCGGTGGACGCTGGCGTTTGTGGTATGTCAGTATTGATGGGGGTGAGACACGGCTTTTGAGTGAAATTAGCGGGCAGCCGGTTGCTTGGTTGGAACATGCGATCCAGTGGGTTCCATAGGAGATGTCAATTTGGGGTTCTTCTCTGCCACCTCTTGCCGCGACCGGCAGTTGCTCCCCTCCGTGTAGGCTGGTTGCCAAATAGGGCCAGAACGCTGTACACTACATGCGATTTCTCCAGTTGTTCTTGTACTACCAAGTTATCAAACAAAGTCAACAAAACAAAGTCATTCAACCTAGTTCACACCAAGGAGGACCTCATGCGAAAGCCGTTTGGGAGCACCCCTAAGCTGATGCCCAAGACGGTGCTGGCAAGCACAGTGTTGGTCTTGGCGCTGACGTTGGCGGGCTGCGCGGGTATGCCCATTGACCTATCGCAGTTGCCGTTTGATTTGCCATTTCTAGCACCCACCCCGACCTTTACACCGACGGTTGCGCCCACGGCGACCAATACCCCCGAGCCGACAGCAACGCTGCAACCGGGCGAGACCCCAGTTCCGGCGACGCCAACCGCAGTGCCGACCCCGCAAGTTACGATCCCCAATGGCTTTGCGCCGGTTGTGGATGAGCAGCGTGGTTATTCGTTGGCTGTGCCGGGCGGCTGGAGCGAGTTGGACCTGCGCAGCGCCCAGTTCCAGAACCTTGCCAATACCTTTGGCATGGGCGCACAGCTTGGCCCTCTCAATGACTTCTTGGCAAGCCCCGAAGGAGAGGCTCTAGGCGTCATCTATGTGACAGACCTGATGTCGGCGATGTTTGGTGGTCTGCCGACAGCACTGAATGTGTCGGTGATTGATGCGCCAGGCGTCACACAGGAGTCGTTGACGACATGGCTGGAAGGGATGATTGACGCCAACGCCAGCATGTTGGGCGATGCCACGATTGAAAGCCTGGAACCGGCGACGGTCAACAATATGCCTGCGGTGCGCGGGGCAGCAACCGCTAACCTTGCTTCGGTGGGGATGAATTCCTCGGTCTTTGCTAAGGTGGTGGCGATGATTGCCAATGACAAGATCTATGTCTTGACTTTGGTGACGCAGGACACCCAGCGCGCGGCGAAGGAACCGGTCTTCGACCAGATCATTGGGACTTTTGCTCCGCAATAGGCTCATTTGGTCACAGACCTGATGGGAAATTGAGATGAGTACGGCTGCGTAGTTGGGGAAAGCGATTCCCTGGCTACGCAGCCGCTTTGTATGGAGCCAATGAATTAAGAGGGTGGCGATGATCGAATTGGCACCGGGACATAAACAGGGCCTGCCTGCATCGAATCCTGTGTGGATTGCCGGGGGAATGGTAGGGTATGGAGAGGCTGCGCCGCGCGGGTTGACGATGGCGGGGTTAGGCGGGGTGGTGATTGGGCCGATCCTGGCAAGCAGTCGCGCAGGGGCCGCGCTGCCGCGGGTCGCGGAGACAGTTGGCGGCATGGTGCTGGAGACGGGTTGGCAGAATCGAGGGGTGAGCAACGCGATTGCGCGGCATGGCAAGCTATGGTCCAGTCTTGGCTGTCCGGTGGTGGCGCAACTGGTGGACGCGGATGCACGCAGTATGGGGAAGTTGGCAGCGCGCATGGCGGGCGCGCGTGGCATTTTGGGGTTGGAGTTGGTGCTGCTGACGCGTGAGGTTGAGGTGGCGGCGCGCATGGTACGCAGCGCGGTGCAGGAGAGTGATCTGCCGGTGTGGGTGAAGCTGCCGCTTGCTGAGGCGATTGCCTGGGCAGAGCCACTGGTCGAGATGGGCGCTAATGGACTGGTGGTGGGGCAGCCGCCGCGGGGACAATTGGGGTCGGATGCAGCGGGTTTGGTGAATGGGGGGATCTATGGCCCCCTGACCTTTGCTTTGATGCTCCCGGCATTGCGTGCGCTGGCGAGATTGCAACTGCCGGCGGCGTTGATCGCGTGTGGGGGGATTCATACCGTGGCACAAATGGAGCAAGCACTGGCAGCGGGGGCCAGCGCGGTGCAAATTGATTCGGCAGTATGGGTGGAGCCTGCGCTGCCGAATTGGTTGGCTGCGGATTGGGCAGAGCGTCAGAAGGCTGGTGAAGTGACGAAGTAAGCGGAGGGAAAGATTAGAAAAGGGAGAGTTGTTGGGTGGGACGTTGGCCGTTGAGCAGGATGTAGGGAGCGGTGCGGGCGATATCGCGGATGCCGAGTGCGCTGAGGTGCGCTAGCTCGCGCAGTTGACCCTGCCGCCGCGCCTGGATGATGGCATCTGCGGCAACCGGGCCGATACCGGGTACATGCAGTAGCTGGGTACGGCTGGCAGCGTTGATCTCAACAGGTGCATCCAGCAAGTTGCTGTCGGCCCAAATACGCTTGGGGTCGGCATCCAGGGGCAAGTTGGTGTCGGGTTGGAAGGGGAGGTCTTCCACCTGCCAACCGTAATCGCGCAGGAGGAAGCTGGCCTGATAGAGGCGAAACTCGCGTTGGGACGAGGTGGGGGCAAGACCATCGAAAGGTGTGTGGCGGACGGGGCGAAAGGCGGAATAGTAGGTACGCTTTAGGCCCATCTGGTTAAAGAGTTTGTCGCTCACCTGGAGCAGTTCAAGGTCAGTATCGCCCACGGCTCCGACGACAAATTGTGTGACGACACTGGCGCGCAGTTGTTCCTGTTGGCGCAGGTCGCTAATCCACTGTAAGCGGGTAATCAGTTCTCCCCAATAATCCTTTTTGGGAGCCAGCAAGGCCAGGCGTTGAGCTGTTGCGCCCTCTAAATTGACCGAGACGCGGTCGGCCAACTGCATGGTGCGCCGGATCTGGTCATATTCTGCGCCCGGCATGACTTTTAGATGAAGGTACCCGCGATAGCCATACTTGCGTCTTAGTATTTCAGCAGTGTCGATGATCTTGTCTTGCGTGGTGACGCCGCCTTTGATGATGCCTGATGAGAGAAAGAGGCCGTCGACTACTTGGGCGCGCGCCAGTTTCATGTGGGTGGCAGCCATTTCATCGGGGCTAAAGGTGATGCGTTGGGTCTGGTTGCGACCGGCGCGGAAAGGACAGTAAAAGCAGTTGCGCTCACAGGCTGTGGTCATCATCGCCTTGAGAATGGGCTTCTTGCCGGTGGGTGTGGCGACGTCGGAGATACAAGGCAGCGGCTTTGGGGTGCGCTGCGCCGGGGCTTCTTTCTCTGTTTGCGGCTGGGCTCCAGCCGGCTCAAAGCGCATGGTATCGCCAAGTAGGGAGAGCTTTTGATAGGCATCAGGCGCTATTTTGAAGTCCATAGGTACAGTATACGAACAAATGTTCTTGTTGTCAATCATAAGTTTTGGATGGCACTTTAATTTGTCACAATTATACTAAGTGCAAAAATTTTGCATATAATTGACATAATTTAAGAATTGAGGTAGGATGGTGGCATGAGAGCGGTCGTGCAGCGAGTGACGCAGGCAAGTGTGACGGTAGATGGCAGTGTGGTAGGGGCGATTGCGCGGGGATTTCTGATTCTCTTGGGGGTCACCCATGCGGATGGTGAGGAGGAAGCGCGCTTCCTGGCGCGCAAGATTGCAGGGCTGCGCGTCTTTGAGGATGAGGCGGGAAAGATGAATCTGGCGCTGGCGGCTGTCGGAGGGGCTGCACTGGTGGTGAGCCAGTTCACGCTCTATGGCGATGTGCGTAAGGGGCGACGTCCAAGCTTCACCAACGCGGCTGCGGCGGGTGATGCCAATGCGCTCTATGAGCAATTTTGCACGTTTTTGAAAGCGGAGGGTGTGCCTGTGGCGCAAGGTGTCTTTCAGGCGCATATGGCGGTCGCGCTGGTGAATGATGGGCCGGTGACGTTATGGTTGGACAGTGCAGTCCTGATGAAGTGATAGAGACTAGGCGAGCGTGGTGGTGTGCTTATTGTAGCTTACGTCACTGCGATTGGAGATGGTTAGGCATCATTATCAGGGGTAGATAGCAATCAAAAGAGCAGGGATCAGGAGACAGGAGTAACACATGACGAACGGTAGTACCGTTTTGGTGGAAGACCCAAGTACCGACTTGGAAATTGTGGAAGGCATGATTCCGCAGTTGGAGGATTACATCATCAAAGACGATGTCTATCGCACTGTCATCTTGCCAACGTCGTCTGGGGAGCAGAATATCCGTATGACGGGTGGGGACCTATTGTCACGACTACACCGGCTGCATGGTGAGCGTGATGCGTTGACCCCCGCCCAACAACAGCGTCTTGACGCAGCGCAGCGCAAGGCCGAGGAGATCATTTATAGTTTAAAGACGCGTTTTAACCAGCGTTTGCAGCGGGAGATGAAGGCGCGCTTGGATAGCCTGCGCTGGTTTTTTGATGATTGCGGGGGTGATCGGCAGCGTTGTCGTGTCGAGTATCCGTTTGAGATGCGCAATCGTCAGCGCGTTGAGGAAATCCTCAAGCAGCTAGGCAAGGATGTTCCTGAAGATTTGATGACTTTGCTGCGCCGGATTGACAAACGTATCCAGGAGTTTGGCAAGCCGGGCGGTTTTATTTGGAGCCCGCGCGTGGAGAAGGTCTATCCGCGCGAGCCTTATTGGTATTTGTACATGCTGCCGTAGGGTGGTGGCGTGCGCCCTGCGGGGGCGAGGACGCGATGAGAAAGGACACAATGGATTGTGTCCGTACGTATAGGTGATGTTTGGGGCCGGTGTCCATGTGGATACCGGCCTTTTTATTCGGCGGGATAGAGATTGGGGTTGAGGGCGCGGATGATCTGGTCGTGGATATCGCCGGAGGTGGCGACAGCTCCGCTGCCGGTGATGGGGTGGCGGCCTTGCCAGTCGGTGATGCGTCCACCTGCCCCTTCGATGATGGGGATGAGCGCCATGAGATCCCAGGGGTTGAGGATGGGGTCGAGCATGATGTCGGCACCACCGCAGGCGACGAGGTAGTAACCATGACAGTCGCCCCAGTTGTTGTACCGTTGGACGCGCTGTGTTAGAGCAGAAAAGGCTTCGCCATCCTGATATTTATAGACGCTCCAATGGGAGGTGTTGAGCAACACGGCGTCTTCAATACGCTGACAGGGGCGTACATGGACAGGGTGATCATTGAGGCGCGTCTGCTGCCCATCTCCAACGAGATAATCGTCGAAGATCGGGTGATTGATGACCCCCAGGATGGGCTTGCCCTCTTTGACGAGGGCAATAAGCGTGCCAAAAAGATAGCTATGGGTGATAAAGCTCTTGGTGCCGTCAATCGGATCCAGCACCCATTGATAGGCGGCGTCGGGCTGGTGATTGCCAAACTCCTCACCCAAGATGCCGTGGTCGGGGAAAGCCGCCATGATCGCTTCGCGCATGACCTCCTCGGCCTTCATGTCGGCAATGGTGACAGGCGAAAGGTCGGCCTTGAGGTTCACTTGGAGGTCGCTGCGGAAGTATGGCTTGATGACACTGGCGCTGAGATCGGCCAAGTGGCGGGCAAAAGCCAGCCACTCAACCATTTCAGCGGGGTCAGTCGCCAGAGCGTGGGATTGATCGCTCATTGATCGGTACCGGATACAGCCGTTTCTGCAGAGGCTGAGTCGGGCGTGCTGCCCAAAGGCTCGTCTGTGGCAAGGGCTTCCGTCCGCGTGTCGAAGTATTTGGCAAATTGTGCAGCCTGGTCAGCGGGGCTCAAATCCTGCAGGAAGCGCCAGAAGTGATGGGGCAGGGTCTTGCTTTCGCCCATTGACTTGACTTGCGCTACTGCCAGTTTGAAATTGCTGTGGGCGGCTCCGTAGTCGCCACGCAGGATCCAGCCGAGGCCGGTCAACAGGAAAACGACCCAGGAGATGCGCTGCTGCTCGCGCTGCGTACGCAGCATCAGTTCGAGACCTTCGCCCTTCGGATCGCCTAAGTAGTAGAGGGTGAGGATATGCTCGACAATGCTTGCGGTGTCGCCGCGTACGATATCTTCTTTGGTTGCGGCTTCCCAAATGCGCTCTGCTTTGGATGTTTCGCCCATGTAGCGGTGGATGAGACCACGCCAGAACCCTGCACGCACAGGGCGCGCCTGGTCGCGGTCAATATAGCGCAGGGCTTCTTCGTACTTGCCATCTTGAGTCAAGCGCGTGTACAGCATATGCGGGCTGAAGGCGTCGGCTCCACCTTGCCCATAGAGGTCGTTGAAGATGGCGATTACATCATCCATACGCCCCATCTCCATCAAGGCGGCGGCGCGCAAACGTTCCTGGTAGAACTTTGCCTCGCGTACTTCGTCGGCTGCCAGCGTTCCGGCAGCGCTCTGCGCCTCGATCCAAGCGCTCATCTCGTCAACCACCTGTAGCGCGTTCTCCGGTTGCTTGAGCCGGATATAGGCGGCGATGAGATGGCCCCATTCTGCCACGTCGGCGTCTCCGGCTTCGAGTTCGCTGCGCAGGAGCGCAATGGCTTCTGCGTCATGGTCAGACTGGAGCAGTACCTCGCTCTTGAGTTCGACGATTTGGGGCTTGTCGCCTTCCTCGGCAGCGGAGAGAATCTTGTCGATGACTGCCAGCGAATCGTCATAGCGGTCGCGCAGGTTTAGATAGCCTTGTAGTTCAACACCCGCCACCATCATCAGGTTGTAGAGCCGCTTGTTGCCTGCGGCGCGTGCCGCGGGGGGAAGCGCCATGAGCCCGTTGAAGACGCGCTGATAGAGGGTAATGGCCTCGTCGTTGTAGTTGCGGGCATGCTGCTGCGCCTGGGCATGGAGGTCTTCCCAACTACCTTTGATTGGACGGGGGGCAGAACGCTGGGGCGTGGCGGTATTCATTGCGTAAGATTGTTTCCTTGATCGTGCATAGGATGGGTCATTTTGCCTAGAAACCCTGCCGGAAGCGGGGAGCCCTCTGGGCCGCTTCCGGCAGGGAGGTAGGTCTAGCTGTCGATTTCGCGTTTGACGGTAGAGAGCAGTGTGTCGGCGCGAAGTTCGGGCAAGTTGTAACAAGAGCCACCCAGGGCGTCGGCGAGTTTATGCGCCAAGCCGCGGTCAAAGGCGGCATGTTCCATGTTGACGACGATGCTGCGGAGCGACGCCTGTTCAAAGAGGTCGGCAATGCGCATGGCCTCCTCTTGGGCGGGCATGCCTGTCATGCTGACGTTGCCTGCGCCGTCTGTCAGCAGGATCATCAGCGGTCGCTGCTCGCTGTCGCGGCGGCGTGCGCTGTCGATGACCTGCCAGGCAAGGAAAAGCCCGCTGCTTAGCGGCGTTTTGCCCCCTACGGGCAAGTCGCGCAGGGCTTTTTGCGCCAGGTCAACGCTGCTGGTGGGGGGCAGCACAAGGCGCGCCTTGTCACGCTGGAAGACCACTAGGCCCACCTGATCACGACGCTGATAGGCATCGAGCAGCAGGCTGAAGATGGCCCCTTTGGTCGCTTCCATGCGCTCAGAGGCTGCCATAGACCAACTGGCATCCACCACAAAGAGGATAAGGTTGCCTGTGCGACGGACACGCACCTTGCGCTGGAGATCGCTTTTACGCAGGCGGAGGGCGAGTGGACTCTCGCCTTGCGCTTTGCGCTCCCTTTGGAAAGGGGCAGCCGCGCGCAGCGTCGCGTCAAAGGCGATATCCTCTGGATGATCGCCCGCCGGGCGCGCCTTGATGTAGCGACCACGCTTGCGGTCGGTGCGTGTGTAGGAGCGCTTGCCGGCGCGCTCACGGGTCATCTTGTCCAGCGGCGTGTCCAGGCGTTTGGCCTCAAACATATCGCCTACTTGGACGGGTTTACGAGAACCTTTGTCGTCTCCGGGCGATGAACTTTGCTGGGGGGACGCCTCTGGTTGCGAGACGCCGCCTTCACCGGCATCAGCAGAATCCCCCAGGTCGGTCTCATCGCCCTCTATGCTTTTTTTTCGTCTGACGCCGCTGCCCCTTGGGCTTCCATTGTCTCGTTTTCTTCGGAGACATTCTGCTCTGCCTCGGCGCGCGCCTGGCGCATGTTGGCCTGGATCTGATCCGGGTTGAGCACGGAATCTTGGAAAGGCTGCTTCTTCATACGATGGGGAAGGGCCAGTTCAGCGGCGACCAGGATGTCGCGGTCGTTGATCTGGAGCCGCCCTTCGTAAGCTGCATGAGCGCGCGCGGTGCGCAGGATCACGATGTCGGCACGGTGACCATCGACCTTAAAGCTGGAGGTCAGCGCGGCGATGGTATACATATCCTTGTCGGTATATTTGACGAGGCTGTAGCGTGCACGCGCCGACATGATGCGCTCGGCGAGATCTTCTTCGGCCTCAGCATAGGAATCGCTGAAACCCTCTGGGTCCTGCTCGAAGTAGATGCGGCGGCGCAGGACATCGACGCGCTGTCCCGCGTTGGTCAGGCCGACAACGTCAACCGCATGGGCAAAGCGGTCGAGCAGTTGGGGGCGAAGATCGCCCTCCTCCGGGTTCATGGAGCCGACCAGCACGAAGCGCGCCGGATGTTGAAAGCTGATGCCTTCGCGCTCGACGACGTTGACGCCCATGGCGGCGCTGTCTAGGAGCAGGTCTACGACGTGGTCATCGAGCAAGTTGACCTCGTCCACATAGAGAACGCCGCGGTTGGCGGCGGCGAGGATGCCAGGCTCAAAGTGACGTTCACCGCGCTGGATGGCCTTCTCGATGTCGAGTGTACCGACTACGCGGTCTTCGGTGGCACTGACCGGGAGGTCAACAAAGGGCGTAGGTCGATGTTCGGTCGGTAATTGGCCGTTCTGTGCCAGGCGCGCGCGGCACTCATCGCAGAAGAGATCGGGGCGATCTGGATCGCAGCTAAAAGGGCACCCTTGTACAACCTCAAGGCTGGGTAGCAGTGCCGCGAGGGCACGTGCGGCAGTCGATTTGGCCGTACCCCGTTCACCGCGGATGAGGACGCCACCAATTTGCGAATTGATGGCATTGAGGATGAGGGCGCGCTTCATGCGTTCCTGGCCCACGATGGCGGAGAATGGATAGGTAAGGCGCATGGGATTGGTCCTTCAGTCGTTAACGATTGTTACGTAAGCAATCACGTTACCAAAAAGTGCTTAACCAAAAAGCACTTCATCGCAAAGTGCGTAAGTAAAAAAACTATTACGCATTTACGCAATCAATGGGGGCAAGGCAAGCCTCGCCCCCATGTCAAGTCTATTCATTATAAACGAGTCTCAAGAGCAGATACAAAAAGATGCGCGCTTATGTGCTATTCAAGTTGCATGTGGCTCGTTCGTGGATTGGTAGATTAAGCGATACGCCAGTTGGGCGTATGCGTCAACGCCGCTAAAATGGAGGAGAGTTGTAGGGCAGTTCAGGCGCACGCGAGTATAATCAGTTTATTTGAACCTTTTAGTTTGAAACCTTTTTCTATCGTATACGTAGTGGGTTGCAAAGGGAACTATTCGTTGTCTTGAGCAAGGCAACCCAAATCCTGTCAGGGCTTTTAATCATGAGTAATCAGGAGATGACATGGGTTGAGCAAGCAAGGAAAGGCGATCAACGCGCCTTTGGCCTTCTGGTGCAGGCATATCAAAAGCCTGTATTCAACCTCACCTATCGAATGTTGGGCAATGCGCACGAGGCAGAGGACGCCGCACAGGAAACTTTTCTGAAGGCATATTCCAGCCTCCGCCAATATCAACCAGAGCATAAATTTAGTACGTGGTTGTTTGCAATTGCGAATCACCACTGCATTGACCGTCTGCGCAAGCGGCGTGTGTCGTTCGTTTCGATTGATGACAATCCAGTTCTAGAGAATTTGACTGGAGAATCACCTTTGCCGGAGCGGCAAGCGTTGATGCGCGAGCAGAGTGATGAAATGCAGACGCTCTTGCAAGAACTGGAACCAGAATATCGTTTGCCGCTCATTCTGCGTTATTGGGAAGAGTACAGCTATGAGGAAATTGCCACGGCGATGGATATTACGGTGGCCGCGGTGAAAAGCCGTCTTTTCCGGGCGCGCCAGCAAGTGGCTAAACTTTATGGAGAGCGAGAGGCTGCGACGACCCCACCGGGTACGGGGGCGCGCGCCGGCAAGAGTGATGTTAGGACAAAGGAAACAAAACAGGGAAGCGGACACCCAATGCAGATGTTGAGCGCATTGGCGCAGATCTAGTCCCTGGTTCGAACCCAGACGTTCTCGCCCAGATCATAATGGGTAGGAGTGAAGGATATGCGTAGCGATTTGGCAAAGGAGTTGGTTATGAATCCACATGCAGACACACCAATGACCTTTGGGGATTTTGAACAAGATCAGAATATGCCACTGCAAGATAGCACTGACGAGTTGGAGTGGCTGATGTCGCTGGCGTTGGATGATGCCCTGGATGCGCGCGAGGCGGCACGATTGGATCTGCTCCTGGAACAAGAACCAGAGCATGTTGAACGTTGGGCTGCGTGGCAGGCGCTGGATTCCAAGTTTCAGCAAATGCCTGCTGTGCTGCCGCCGGTCGATTTTGGCGCAAAGTTTGAGCAGCGGCTGGCAATCTGGGAGCGGCGACGGCGTTTGCGTACTGGGATTATCTTTGGCCTGGCAGCGGTGATCCTCTGGGGGGGCGCGTTGGGTGGCACGATCATGCTCGGTGCATTGATGTGGACAAATCAAGGTGCCTGGTTTGGTGGTCTGGTTCACAATTTTGCCTATTGGTGGAGTGCTCTGGCACAGTTTGGGCAGGCGCTGGTGAATACCGGTGAGTCTCTATGGGCCACGCCCCAGGCGCGGGCGATTTTTATTTGCTATGTTATGGCGGCAATGGGGATTCTGACAGCATGGTTCGTCTTCTTGCGGCGATCTATGCGGACGCCCCCCTTTGTGGAAGCGTAGCAATCCAGTAGCACAATTCGTAAGTATACGATTCAAAAGCAGCCGTCTCCCGGCTATTGCGGGGGGACTTCGTTTCAAATCAGGAACCGGCACGAATGTACCGGCCATAGGTGAGGTGGAATTATGCTGACGATAAAACCTAAGCGGTTCAATTTTAAGCTGGCAGTGATGCTGGGTTCGCTGTTTTTGGCAGTGACGTTGGCGTTGCCTGTGGCTGCGGCAGAACCCGGCGATGACTTCCTTGTTTTAAATGAGGGGCAGGCGCTTCTTGTTCAAGGTCCGCGCCAGGTCTTTGGCGATGATTTGACTGTTGGGGCAGGGGAAGTGATCGAAGATGACGTCTATGTCTATAGTGGCGACGTAGAGGTCATCGACGGTGGGCGGATTACCGGCGATCTATTGGTCTTTAGCGGCAATATTGAGATTGATGAATCGTCGGCAGTGGATGGCGATGTGACTACCTACAGCGGCAATGTGACTGTCGCCGGGCATATTGGTGGTGACCTTGCCAATTGGAGCGGCAATGTGGAGCTTGAATCCACAGCCCAGGTCGATGGCGACGTCAGCGTGGTGAGCGGTAACATTGATCGTGCGGATGGGGCATCCGTTGGGGGCAATGTTGCGAAAGGGCCGTCGTTCCGTTTTGGAGCGCCGTTTGGTGATGGGCCACGCGCGCGGCCGGGTGTGAGCTTTGAGCCGCCTGCTCCGAGCTTTTTTAGCCGGATTTTGGGCTTTGTGGGTCGTCTTTTGAGCGCTGCACTTTTGACAGCCTTTACGATGCTGCTGGTCGGCGGCCTGTTCTACATGCGACCCCAGTTGATTGCTGACACCCGGCGACATCTTAAGGAGCAACTTGCCCTGAGTGCTGTGGTTGGGCTGCTGGCGAACCTGGTGCTGCTTTTCTTGGCGGGCTTGCTGGCTGTGACGATCTGCCTGCTGCCGCTGGCGCTGTTGCCCATGTTGGGCTTGCTGGCGTTGAATGTGGTTGGTTGGGCAGTGGCTTCGCAGATTGTGGGTGAACGAATTGTCTCTGTGTCCAAGCAGGAAGTTCAGCCTTCCTTGACGATCCTGGCGGGGGCGCTGGTCCTGACCGGGGTTTGTGCGCTGTTATGGGCGATGGGGGGCTGTTTCCGTCCATTGGCTTTCTTGTTGGTGCTTGCTGTCTCGTCACTGGGGACGGGAGCGGTGATGGTGCCGTGGATCAACCGGCGCAGGGGTGGCGAAGCGGGTAGCGCCGGTGGGGATGATCTGCCGCCTCGTGGCCCTGTTGGCCCTGTGCCGTCTGCATCTGCACCCGTGGAGACTGATGTAGCTGCGCCGATTGATTATGTCACGGCAGAGGAAGTGAATATTGCGGGGGAACGTGGTAGTACTGCACCTTCTGTTGCAGCATTTACAAACCCACCAGCGGAGGAGGTTGAGATGGTCGAACATGAATTGGACGCACCGATTGACCATGTGACGGCAGAGGAAGTCAATGCGACTGCCGAGCAGCAGGCCGCTGCCAAGCCAAGCCGGACCACAAAGCCGCGAGCGCGTGGAGCGACAAAAGTATCTGGGGAGACTGCAAATAGCGAGACAGGCAGCGCGGATGAGACTGTGGAGACTGATGTGGCTGCACCGATCGATTATGTGACCGCGCAGGAAGTAATTACAACCGAGGCACTCGACGAGGGTGATGACTTCCTGCGTATTAAAGGTGTTGGCCCCGTACTTGCGCGCCGATTGAAGGATGGCGGCTTCTTGACCTTTGCCCAACTGGCGGCGGCATCACCAGACGAGGTGGCGGCTGCCATCGGCTGGCCTGTAGACCGGGTGCGTCGCGCCGAGGTGATCGACCAGGCAAAGATGTTGGCGCGTCAGAGTTAGTTTGCCCAAGTTACCATAAAAAACAGCCGAGACAGATACCTGTCTCGGCTGTTTTTTATGCAATAAGTCAGTCGCGACTACCCTCCCGGAAGCTCCAAAGCTTCCGGGAGGGTTTATCGTGTACTCATAAGATTGCATAGAGTTAGGCAGCGCTGTAGCCTGTGGCGAGTTCGGTCTGCAACTCGGCTAGCTGTTCGGCCAGTTCCGGCTCTTGCTCTAGGCCGTGGCGGCGCAGGCGAAAGCGGCGATTGGCATATTCTACCAGTAGTTGGCGACGTTCCTTTGTGGGGAGTCTTTGGGCACGATTAGGGGGTCGCCACTGTCCTGTAAGCTGACCATACTCTTCTTGACTAAGGAGTCGACCGACTTCGGGGCTAAGCTCGGTGCTGATGATGTTGCGTTCCTGCTGCCAGGAGAGGCCAATGGCGAGCAAGGTGATGGCTAGCCCGGCCCCGGCGACGAGCAAACTCAAGCCAAAAGATGCAACATTGACGACGGCAAGGCTTGCGCCCAAGTTGTGCAGGACATGGGCAAAGATGCCCGCAGCCAATCCGACCATAGCCCAAAGGAACTGAGCGGCAAATGTGCGCTTGTGGCGGGCAATGCCAAGACCAATGCCGATGAGGCTGGTATAGAAGGCATGGTTGAGACCAAAGAGGATGGAGCGCAGATAGATGATGACTGAAAGCGAACCAAAGCCGCCTTCATCAAATGCACCCACGAAATAAAGTAGGTTTTCGGTCATGGCGAAACCAAAGCCTATGAGCGCGCCATAGACGATACCATCCAGAACACCGTCAAACTCTTGGCGCTTCCACCAGAAGATGGCAAAGAGGGCCGCGCCCTTGACAAGTTCTTCGACAATGGGGGCTACGAGTGAGCCGGATACGACATCTCCCGCGAGCGATTCCGGGTCGGTGATGAAAGGTTCACCCACCGCGAGTTCGGCGATCAGGCTGATGACGATTGCGGGTAGCGCGCCCCAGAAAAAGGCAACGATGACGAGCCAGCGCGGCTCGCGCTCATAGCGGTCGGCCCAGTAAAAGAGCAGCACGTAGAGGAGCGTGGGCACAGTTGCAGCAACGAGGCTGATGATGAGAGCTAATAGCATGGCGATTTCGTTCCTGCTGCATTCGGGCGCTGCGACGCGCGGGTCGATAGGTGGGTGGAAGAATTTTGCCTGGTGGTGGCAAGGTTTGCAAATTCATGGTGAGCCAAGAGGGGAGCCACAGCAAGCTACGGTTCCCCTCTTGGCTTTGCGAGCATTTGGTTAGCTCGTTGGGGTGGGGGATGGCTCCGGGGTCGTAGTGGAGGTGGTTTCGTCTGTTGATTCCAAGTCAGTGGTGTCAGTCTGCGTACCGGTAGCTTCGACGGAGGGTTCGGCTGTTGGTTCGCTCTCTAGCTCACTCGTATTCGTCTGGGCATCAGTTGTCGTAACGGCTGCTCCACTCTCTAGCTCGTTGGTGCCGGTTACGACGCTCGTCGCACCATTCTCTGGTGCGTTCTCTGTTGCGGCGTCTCCCTGGATCATGAAGTCGCTGCGCTGCTTGTTGACGAATTCGTCACCCGTAAACGCCGCCAGGCGCACATAGAACTCTGAGCCGGATGACTTCAAGATGTAGGTGTTCGTCTCGTCATCCTTTGCGCCGACGAGCAGGGTTGTTGTGCCCGCTTCCGCTCCGGTTGTCTCTGTGAGCACAGCCGAGGTCGAAACCGTCAGGGTCGCCAGCGGCTCGGAAAGACCATATTCCGGTGACTCACTCTTGCCCAGGACTGTGTGCAGGTTGAGCGTGGCAATGCGGTCGATTAGGGTGTTGATGTTGGCAGAGGCGATTGGCTCGTCGGCTGTCGCATCCGCCAGCGTCCATTCCTCAGGGTTCTCGTTGTCATGGACAAAGGTGAATGTGCCGTTGGCGTTTTGCAGCGTTACTTCTGTGATCTTTTCTTTGGGAACCTTGAAGTAGGCTACATTGATCCAGGTGGTGGGCAGGGTGTCCAGTTCCCAGGTAGCGATTTCGTTGGTCAGATAGGTTGCATCCTGGCCTGCTGCGCGCACATGCGTCGCAGATGCGCCGGTAGACGAGCCGAGGTAGAGGGTTTGCACGCCACTGGGGGTGGTGATGTCAACCTTGCGTAGGTAATCATCGTCGGCAACTTGCAGACGACCATGACTGCCGGGGGTGCGTGTGACGAGCCGATCGGCAGTCATGGCGACGAGCTTGGTGAGCGTTTGGCTGATTTTGTCGCTGTTGGCGGGATAGCCTTCGGTGTCCGCCAATGTCCATACACCATCGGTCTTTGTAAAGCTGACGCTGCGGTCATTGTCGTCTGTAATGGTCAGGGCTGTCACCTCGTCGGCATTGACACCGGCGAGAAGTGGGGTTCCCGTTACGGTGGCGCTTGCACGCGGCCAAAAGACGAAGGCCGTCACAGCCACCTGTGCCAACAAGATAACGAGCAGGATGAGATTGGTACGGCTGATGGGCCGCGCCGTCTCGGCTGGGGAGACGACGCTTGGTGCGGCATTAGAGACGCTCAAGGGACACCTCCTGGTCGGGTTTCTCGAAAGGATTGGGCGAGAGGTTCATTGGTTGTTCGGCGCGGCGGCGTGAAGCCCACCACAGACCGATGATGACAAGCGCGACGAGCGCAAAGCCATAGTTGGCGAATTCCCACATGCTTTGCTCGTCGGGCGCTAACGGTTCGAGAACACGCGACGAACTCCCGCGCGAGCGGATTGTGAGCAGGTCTAGATCTTCAACGGCCCAATCGACGGCATTTTGCACGAATTGGAGGCTGTTCAAGTAGCGGTCTGCCGCAAGCTGCGAGGAGATGGTGAAGACGGTATCATTGAGGAAATCACCAGAACCGATGACCACCAGGCGGGCGGTTTCGGGCGATTTCTCAATCGTGCCTGTGGTGGGCGCGGCGGGTGTCGGGGCTGCTGTCTGAGCCGCGGCATCTCCTTCAGCGGGTTGCGCGGTCAGCGGCGATTCTTTTCCGGCAAAGAAGCTGTCGAACGAACCAATGATAGAGACGGCCAACGGTTGTTCGGCGCGTTTTTCTGCCGGTGGGAAACCGAATTCAGGGTATTGATCCGGGTTGGGTTGGATGTTGGTGTCGCTGCTTGTCCAAGCGCCGGCAGTGGAGTGGAGCAGCGTCGTCACTTCATGTCCGCTGTTGGCTGCTTCATCCACACGCACAGGCGAAACCCAATTGAGCGTGACCGCGGGCAGGTTGGAAATCATCGGGTTGCCCGATGCCATGCCATCGGTACGTACATCGACAAAGTAGGGATAGTTGAGCGATTGCAGTTCTTGCATGGCGAAGCCACCCACATCACGCGTGATAGCGATGGGGAAGGGTTCGTTTTGTGGGTCTAGGACTAACGAGTCTTCGACGTTTACGCCATAGTGGCCCAACATCTCTTTCAGCCCATCGGCGATGGGGGCGAGCGTTAGCATGCCGGTAAAGGGATCAGCCGTGACGCGGAAGTTGCTTCCTGCCACAATGACCGCGCCGCCGCGCATGAGGAATTGATCAATGGCGTAGCGTTGCGTATCGGCCATTTGCTGCGGGGCGACAACCAGCAAGACATCAATATCCGGTGGGACCTGACCATCCACCAGGTCCAAAGGACGAACTTCGTAATCCTGGCTCAACTGTTGAAAGAGCGTGTTCCATGTAGAGAAGGGGGGCTGCTGCGTTTGCCCCATCTGTGCCATTGTGGGATCGGGGCCGATGGTGGGCCGCCAGATGCCGACGACCTGGAGAAAGCCCGATGACGTGCGTTTGAGGGCTTGTTCGATCCCTTGACGCACCGATGCTTCGCTGAGATCGCCGGAGGGATAGATCACCTGGGTATTGTCGCCCACTTGCAGCAGCATATGTAGGAAGTAGGTGCTGTCAGCGAAAAGCGAGGCGGCAAAGGGTTGAATGTTGTAGCCCTCCAAGAGCGCATCCCGGTTCAGGGGCGCGTTGGGGTCGTCCGGGTTGATCTGCTCGAAGGCAAAGTTGCCGTTTGACGACGCCGCAACTTCCTCTGCGACCTGCTGGATGGTGGCTGGGGCTTCTGCCAACTCTGCGGGCAGCGTATCCGGGGTGACGACGAGTGTCAGCTTTGCCGGAGCCGAGAGGGAAGCCAGGATCGAATCGAGATTTTGAAAGCCAAAGACGCTGCGCTTGATAGAACGGGTCAGGTCATATTCCAGATTGCGGAGCTTGACTTCCATCTGTCCATCGCGGAAGGATTCGACCTCGATCAGATCGCTGAAGTTGAGCACTTCGTTTTGGTCGCCGTAGCGGATCAGGATGTCAAAGTAGGCATTGACCACCGACGCCTCATAGCGACCCGCGATCTGGAACGGGGTAGGGCGGATGCCATAGGTTTGGTTGGCTTCGGCTTCCAATTCCGGGTTCTGGGCGGGGTCAACGATTTCGACATTGACCTGCCCACCACCCGCCACTTCGTATTCACGCAACATATCGGTGATGCGCGGGACGAGCGGAGCCAGCAGCGGATGCGTGCGTTCGCTGAAATAGGCGCGGATCAGCAGCGGCTCTTGTAGATTGTGCAGCAAGTCGCGCGTCACAGGTGAGAGAGAGTATTCGCGCTGCTGTGTTATGTCGGCGCGAATGGCCGAAAGTGGATAGAGCCAGACATTGAGCAGCACCAGGTTGATTGCTAACAAGCTTATGCCCAGGCTGGCATTGCGGCGATAGGCGAGGGAGCGGTTGCCGTGGCTCCAGCGTTTGGTATCGAGCGAAAAGACGTTGAGCGCAAGGAATAGCACCGTGAGCGATAGGTAATAGACGAGGTCGCGCAGATCGACCACACCCCGTTCGATGCTTTCAAAGCGGCTGCCGGTTGCCAGCGCACGCAAGATGTTGCCCACGGTCTCGCCGGTGAATTCGGTGACGCCGCGCGTGCCTATGAGATAGAGAATACCGCCGGCGACAACGGTGAGAATCAAGGCGACAATCTCATTGCGCGTGCGTGAGGAGATAAAGAGCCCCAGAGCGGCATAGGCGGATGCCATGAGCAGGGCAGCGAGATAGCCACCGATGACAGGCCCCCAATCGAGATTGCCCAGCATACTGACGGTAATGGGCAGAGAAACTGTCAGCAGCAGGGAAAGCGCCACCAGCGTCAAGACTGCTAAAAATTTGCCCAGGACCAACTTCCAGTAGGGAATGGGCAGCGTGAGCAGAACTTCGAGCGTGCCCGATTGGGCTTCTTGGCTCCACTGGCGCATGGTCAAGGCGGCGACCAAGAAGATCAGCAGCAGTGGCATCCAGCGAAAGAGGGGCCGGACATCGGCAATGCCGCGGGCAAAAAAGGTGTCGAGCCAAAAGAAGGTAAAGAGTGTAGCTGCCAGAAAGACCCCAATGAAGATGAGGGCCATTGGCGAGCCAAAGTAGCTGTTTAGCTCTTTACGGGTAATTGCTAGAATTTGCTTCATATGTGTTGCTCCGTTCGCGTGATCAAACGAATTCAGGCGAGCCAGACGGTCACGCGCTAGTAACGAGGTTATTGAAGACACTTTCGAGCGTCTTCGCATCACGACGCAACTCACGCACAGGCCATGCTTGGGCGCGTGCGAGATCATAAATGGAAGGACAGAGGTCGGCCTTTTGCGTGCCCAGGATGCGGTAGGCGGGATAACCATCCTGTGAGCGCATGGGCTCCAGACCACGCACGCCAGAGAGCTTGCCGAGTTCCTTTTCCAGCCCGGAGACGCGATCTTGCAGCACCAGGATGGCATCTGCGGTGGAGGCTAGCTCCGAGAGGCGGGCGTCGGCCTTGATTTCGCCGTTGAGGACAATAATCGCACGATCGCACAATGCTTCCACTTCAGATAGGATATGGGTGGAGAAGAGGATTGTGCTGTGGCGGGCGAGTCGCTGGATGAGGCGGCGAATATCCAGAATTTGGGTTGGGTCAAGGCCGATGGTGGGTTCGTCGAGGATGAGCAGTTTGGGGCGGTGCAATATTGCCTGGGCCAGACCTACGCGCTGCCGGAAACCCTTGCTCAGTTCGCCAATCGGGCGAGTGAGATGGTCTGTGAGGTTGGTTGCGT
The DNA here is from genome assembly GCA_020846635.1 of Caldilineaceae bacterium. Lineage (GTDB taxonomy): Bacteria > Chloroflexota > Anaerolineae > Caldilineales > Caldilineaceae > QEUY01. The sequence continues at coordinate 75,224 of JADLDO010000014.1, read as the reverse complement.
AGACCGCTTCAGATATGCGCTCCGTTTGCTCATCCGCGGGGATTTCGCGCAAGTCCGCCATCATCTGTAGATAGCGTTGGATGCTTAACTCTGGATAGAGTGGGGCACTCTCCGGCAGATAGCCCAATCGTTGTTGGACTGCGCGTGTTTGTGTCAGCACATCGAGGCCGTCAATGCGAACTTCGCCGCTGTCGGGCTGGAGATAGCCCGTGAGAATCTTGATGGTCGTCGTCTTGCCGGCACCGTTTGGCCCCAGCAGACCGACGATCTCCCCTTCATGTAAACTGAAGGAGACGTCGCGCAAGGCTTGAACCGTACCATAGGATTTGGTCAGATTGTGAGCTTCGATCATAAGTTGTCCCTTCGTTGGATGACGTGGGCCTTCTGTGCAGGAACACCTGGCAACTTCCGCGATCGGTTGGTGATGCACAGGGATGGGCCAACAACCAATTGTAGCGAAACCAGTGGCTCTGTCCAAACGCCAGCTTGCCAATGCATTGTATTGCCAGGTTGGCCGTATGGGTGGAATCTAGGAGAAAAGCAGAGATCGGGCGTGTCAGCAGGACATTCGCGCGTTGAAATAAAGATGAGAGTTTGCTTAAAAGATCGAGGTTTTAGCACTTGGGCGCGCAATGTGACGAGGAATCCCCGTCTGTGTCGGGCAGCGGAGAAGGGGATTCCTCCTGCGTCGGAATGACAGCGCCATGCTATTTGAAAGATTAGGGGTTGGCGGGGGTGGTGGCTGGTTGGAGATCGGCTGTGCGAAAGCGAGGGGGCCAGATAATGGGCATTGCATCCGCGGGCTGATCCGGCAGCGTGTATTGGAGATAGAGGATTTGGCCTTCATCCCATTGATGCCACAGGGAGGGAGGAAGGTCGCCGGTATCTGTGCCTGCACTGGAGAAGCGGAAGGTGACACGCCCGCTTGTGGTTTCCTGGTCGGTTGCCTCGAGCATTGGCACGAGATCGCTGCCTGCCCAGGTGGGCGCGCCGGTCAGCGCCTCTGCTAATAACCAAATGGCGTCATAGGAAGCAAAGGCGTAGGATTCGGGCCATTGTCCTACATACTGATCATACTTGGTGACAAAGTCTTGGCCGCGTGGAGTGAGGGTGGAAGGCCATGCACCGATGCGGGTGACGATGGTTCCTGTGCCGCCGGGGACTTCGCTCCAGAATTGTGTGCTGTTGAGACCGGCATGATTTTGAACGAAAAGCGTCGAGCGTTGGGGGCCAATCCCCGCAGCCAGAAGCTCTGCCTGGAGCAGCAAGGCGGGTTCGCCTTTAATATAGATAAAGATGGCATCGGGGAGATGTTCACGCGCGACAAGACGCGCAACGACTGATGAGAAGTTCGTGGAGGGGAGATCGACACGCAGTACTTCTGTCTCGATACCCGCCTGGATCATCGTGGCTTGCGTAGTTTCGACCAGCGTCGAGGAATTGTGAGAGGCATCGGCAATCAACGTGGCGACAATGACACCATCGCGGTTGTAGTCGCCCACATCTTTTAACCAGAGTGCAGGCATTTGTGCCAACATGCTGTTGGAGGGCGCAATGCGAAAGATCTCTGCGTAGCCGCGCTGCGTAATATCATCAGAGGTGGCCGCGGTGACGATGACCGGAATGGCATAACGGTGGGCAACATCGGCAACGGCGAGGGCTTCGCCATTGTGATACAGGCCGACAATGGCGACGGCGCAATCGAGAAGGATGAGACGCTCGGCGAATTGGGCGCTGCGTTCGGGGCTTCCGGCTGAGTCATAGGTGACAAGGCGAACGGGAGTGCCTTCGATTCCACCCTGCTCGTTGAGTTCGCTGACGGCGATGTTGAGCGCTGCCTGCATGGCGAAACCGGCCAAGATTGCACCGGGAGAGGAAAGGGGGATAATAGCCCCTATCGTCACAATCGCACCGTCGCCGGGTTGCAAGGCCGCACAGGGAACAGCCGGGGTGGGTGTGGCTGCGGTGACGATCTGCTGTGTGACTTGCTGGGTAACGAGGCGGGTCACCTCGACAGGAACCTCAACCTCAATTCGCACCGGGGTAGGGGGCAATGTGGGTGATGCTGTGCAGCCAACAAGAAATAAACAGGCCATGAGTAGCAAGAGGATACGAAAGGTCTGTGAACCTTGCACTTCTGGCTCCGTTTACGACTAGGCTTTGAGTAGCTGCAATGGGACTTCGTTTTGAGATATAGGGGTAAGAAAACGTAGACGCCATCCCTTTTGGTGGTTGCGAGTATAGCATCGGGTGACGAGGGCGTCAAACAAAAAGCGTTCTACACCGTGATGTAGAACGCTTGGGAGCGGAGAGGGAGGGATTTGAACCCTCGAGGGCGTGAACCCTACTCGTTTTCGAGACGAGCGCACTCGGCCGGACTATGCGACCTCTCCATAAAACACTTTGCACATTGGCTGTCGCGCCGTTGACAATCATCACAGAGATGTCCAGCAGCAACACGTCCTACCTTACCATAAAAGGCCGCTGATGTACAGTTTTAGATGGGCCTAGACGGCTTCGTCCAGGACGCCTACCTGTTGTTTGAGCCAGGCTTCCATGAAAGGATCAAGTTCGCCATCGAGGACAGCACCCGTGTTGCCAGTCTCCACGTCGGTACGCAGGTCTTTGACCATCTGGTACGGGTGAAGCACGTAGCTGCGAATTTGGGCACCGAAGTTGGCTTGTACGTTTTCGCCCTTGATCTTGGCCTTTTCTTCTGCCAAGCGTTCCTGTTCAATTTCGTAGAGTTTGCCACGCAGGACGCGCATGGCTGACTCCCGGTTTTGGTTTTGGCTGCGTTCGTTTTGGCAGGTGACAACGATTCCTGTGGGTAGATGGCGGATGCGAACAGCAGTGGCGTTTTTCTGCACATTCTGGCCCCCTGCGCCACCACTTAAATAGACTTCGACTTCGATCTCTTTGGGGTTGATTTCGATGTCGATATCTTCATCCAAAACCGGCATCACTTCCACTTTGGCAAAACTTGTGTGGCGGCGATTGGCTGAGTCAAAGGGGCTGAGGCGCACGAGCCTGTGAGTTCCCTTTTCTGCCTTGAGATAGCCATAGGCATAGGGGCCATCGATCTCGACGGTGACGCTTTTGACGCCCGCTTCCTCACCTTCGGTCATGTCGGTGATCGAGGTCTTGAAGTCTCGTTTTTCCGCCCAGCGCAAGTACATACGCAGCAGCATTTGTGCCCAATCCTGTGCCTCTGTGCCGCCTGCGCCCGCGTGGATGCTGATAATGGCAGGGCCGGCGTCATGCGGGCCGCTCAGCGCGAGGGCAAATTCGCCTTGCTGGTATTCATTCTCCAGCGCCGTGGCTTCCTGATCCAGTTCGGTTAAGAGTGCCGGGTCATCTTCGGCCATCTGGGCGAGTTCGAGCGCGTCATTGGCGCGGCGAAAAAGCGTCTCCCATTGCTCAACTTGCGCGCGTAGGGTGCTCAATTCCTGCATTTTCTTTTGCGCGAGTTGCTGATCGTTCCAAAAATCCGAGGAGCCGGTCTCGAATTCTAGCTCGGCAGCTTTTTCTGCTTTGCCAGGGATGTCAAAGTCGCCTCCGGATCTTACTAATTTGCTCGACAATCTGTCGCAAGCGCGTTTCGAGTTCACTCATGTCTCGTATCCTATTGTCTAAATCCTGTTCACAAGGCGCACTCAGTCGCCCAACAGTCCTTCAACAAATGCTACCGGGTCAAAAAGGGCGAAGTCACCCACCTTTTCGCCCGTACCCACAAAGCGCACAGGCACGCCCAATTCATGTTTGATATTAAGGATGGCGCCGCCCTTGCTGCTGCTGTCGAGCTTGGTCAGCACGATGCCTGTGACCCCGGCGCTTTCCTTGAACGCTTTTGCCTGGGAGATGGCATTTTGGCCGGTGGAGGCATCCAGGACGAGCAGCACCTCATGGGGGGCGCGGTGTACCTGTTTCGCCGCTACCCGTGTGATTTTTTCCAACTCTTTCATCAGGTTGAATTTAGTCTGCAAACGACCGGCTGTGTCGACGATCAACAGGTCGGCTTGGCGGCTTTCCTGGCTGGCGCGGATGGCATCAAAGACGACAGCCCCTGGATCGGCACCGGGTTCATGGGCGATGACCTCGACGCCGGCGCGCTCGCCCCAGATCTTTAGCTGGTCGATGGCCGCGGCGCGGAAGGTATCGGCGGCGGCGATGAGTACCCTGCGCCCACGGTTCTTGTAGAGATGGGCCATTTTGCCGATGCTGGTTGTCTTGCCCGCACCGTTGACCCCCACCACCATGACAACGGTAAGGATGCGCGGCTCGTCAATGTGCAATGGTTCATCCGAAGTGAGAAGCTTGACCATCTCCTGCTTGAGGGCTAAATAGGCCTCGCGGGTGCTCTTGATGTTTTCGCGCAGAACGCGGTCGCGGGTACGCTGCACCAACTCCATCGTGACATTCATGCCCACGTCGCCGGTAATGAGCGTCTCCTCGACCTGCTCCCAAAGCTCCTCGGTGATCTCGTTCTCTTGAAAGAGTTTGCCGATGTTGCCGAAAAAGGTATTGCGTGTCTTTTGGAGGCTTTCCTCCAACTTCACTTCGTCTTGGGTTTTGGTCTCTTGTTTGCCAAATAATCGACGCAGCAAAGCATTTACTCCTACAGGTTATGAATAATGTAAGGGACAATTTCCGGGTATTTTGTCATAGAACAATCATATACGGAGCAGCCCACAAGCCCGTAGTATATCATGAAAAGCGCCGCCCGACCAAGCTTTGGGGCAATTTGGGGTATATCTCGCGTTGCAGGCAGCGTCATTGCCCAGAGAAGGGGTGAGAATATCTCCCGCGGAGTTGTAGAGACGCGGAGAGATGGTCCGGTTGCTTTGACATCCATAACAATATGGGCGAAACTAGAGTGATGCTACACCCAATGGATGTTGAAAGGATCCCCTTGTTGATAGCGTACTGCCCTACGAGCAAGTTTCGTGCTCCTGCCGAGTTAAGTCCCCTGCGTTGTCCTGCTACAAATGATCCCCTTGAATATACCAACATTCCGCCGTTCGACCCGAATGAGATCGACGAAAGCCAGGTGGGGCTTTGGCGCTATGCGGCGATGCTGCCGGTGATTGGCGAAGGTGAGGAGCGGGTTACATTAGGAGAGGGATGGACCCCGCTGATCCGTGATCGATGGGGCGATCGGGAGGTGTTCTGGAAGCTGGATACGTTGATGCCCACGGGTTCGTATAAGGATCGAGGCGTCAGCGTGATGGTCAATTGGTTGGTGCGATTGGGTGCGTTAACGGTGGTGGATGATTCGAGCGGCAATGCAGGGGCGAGTTTGGCCTGTTATGCTGCGCGTGCGAATCTACAGGCGACCATCTATGTGCCGGAGAGCGCACCGGTCCCAAAGAAGGCGCAGATTGCCATCTATGGGGCGGAATTGGTAGAAGTGCCGGGGCCGCGGGATGCCGCGTCAAGGGCTGCCGCCGCGGCGAGCCGTATGGTCAAGTCGATTAAGTATGCATCGCACGCCTGGCATCCTGCATTCTTGTTGGGCCAGATGACGACAGCTTGGGAGATTTGGGAGCAGATGGGCCGCCGAGTCCCTGATTGGTTTATTGCACCGACAGGTCACGGCGGTTCGCTTTTGGGGACGTGGCGTGGCTTTCAACATCTACAGGCATCCGGCGTGACCAACAAACTACCCAAGCTCGTCGCGGTACAGGCTGAACCGTATACGCCGCTCTATGAAGCCTTTCATGCGAACCTGGACAAGATTGAGGCCAGTACGCATATTGAAAAGATCAGCGCGGATGGCATCGCCATCAGCAAGCCGGTGCGCTCGACGGCGCTGTTGTCGGCGCTGCGCTGCTCGCAGGGGACAGCGGTGGCGGTTTCGGAAAAGGAAGTGTTAGCGTACCATGAGAGGCTGGCGCAATGCGGTTATTTTGTCGAACCAACCAGCGCCACGGTAGCCGCCGCACTAGACAAAATCCGACCCTTGATTCAGCCTGGTGAAACGGTCGTGTCTGTGTTGACGGGGCATGGATTGAAGAATCCACCCAGCATCTAGTTTTCTGTCTGTTTGGACTGGTGTCTGTTGCACCTATCATTGTGCAGGAACCCAAATTCAAAACTGAACCAAATTTCATCCAACCTCCAGACCTAGTATTGCAATCGCTTTTCATGATAACTCGCGACCCCTCTGACTTTGAACAAGAACAAGGACTTGACTTTCGCGACAAGCAGTTACTCAAAACTGCATTTGTCCATAGCAGCTATGTCAATGAACTGGGCGATGATAGCCAGGGCCAGGATGATAATGAGCGTCTCGAATTCTTGGGGGACTCGATCCTGGGCTTTGTCGTGAGTGAGTTGCTCTATCGCCGCTATCCGAAGGCACGCGAGGGGGAATTGACGGCAATGCGCGCAGCGTTGGTGCGACGTGAGGCATTAGCGCGCTTTGCACGCCGCCTGCGGTTGGGTGATTATCTTTACTTGGGGCATGGCGAGGAGGAGAGTGGAGGGCGTAAGCGCGCAGCCACCCTCTGCGCGACCTTTGAAGCGGTGGTCGGGGCGATTTATTTGGACCGAGGGATCGAAGCGGTGCGCGGCTTCGTGCTGCCGATTGTAGAAGCAGATATTGAGCGCGAGACGTTGGAAGCGCTGCACAAAGATCCCAAAAGCCGCCTTCAGGAGTGGTCACAGAGCAACTTCGGTGTTTTGCCGAAATATAAGCAGGTGGATCATGCCGGGCCAGACCATGCCAAAACATTCATGTTCCAGGTCACGATTCGCGATCACCGCTATGGTGTGGGGCAAGGCGCGAGCAAACAAGAGGCGTCGCAAGCCGCTGCCGCAATGGCGCTCTATCATCTTGACCAACTTGCCCCAGAATACCTCCCCAATGCCGAGCTAGAGTCACGCTTTCCTCCTGACCCGATCCGCTAAACCTATCTGAAGGATGGAGAATTGATGTCTACCTTTTCGCGACGCCACTTCTTGCAGAACGCCGCGCGCTTTGGGGCTGCCGCCGGACTGGTTGGTCTGGCGGCTTGTGGAGGCGCAGCAGAGCAAAGTGCCGAGCAAGATGGAGCAGAGATACCTTCGGGGGAAGGGCTTGCGTTGGCGTACTGGTTCTATGTGGGTGGCCCCAACCAGGCAAATATGGAAAGCCTGACAGCGGATTATAACGAGCAAGGTGATGGCGTGCAGGTTGCGGCGCAGCACATTCCCGGCAACTATCTAGAGCAACTGCTCGAGGCGATTGCGTCCAACACACAGCCCGATAGCATGTGGGTGGCATATTGGGATGTTGGCGTGCTGGCACCAGGCGGCGCGATTATCGAACTCGATTCGTATGTAGATGGGTCGCTGGCATTTTCCGACAGTGTAGAGGATTTTTATCCCTTTTTGTGGGAGACCAGCAAGTGGCAGGATACGCTCTATGCCATCCCCTTTGACACCAACAATCTCGTCTGGTTCTACAACCAGGAACTCCTAGAGGCTGCGGGCGTTGCTGCACCGACTGAAAGCCCCAGTTGGGCGCAGCTCAACGATCTCCTTGTGGCCCTTTCGCTGGATAGCGATGGGGATGGAGCGTTCGACCAATGGGGCTATCAGATCAACTCTATTCCCCGCGTCTTTGACGATTTTCTACAGCAGGCTGGCGGGGCCGCTCTAAATGACGAGGCTACTCAGGTGATTTTCAACAGCGAGCCGGGTGTTGAGGTCATGAATCTATACCTGAATTGGGCCTATGAAATGCAGACCTCGCCCACCCCTCCAATCGCGGGCGGCTTTGAGAACGGACAAGTCGCGCTGGAAATGCAGGGCTCGTATCGCATACCTGTCTATCGTGAGTCAGCGGAGTTCACCGTGGGGGCATTCCCCGCCTCTCACCAGATGACGCGTTTCAGCGGCAACGGCGGCGAAAGTCTTGTGATCTTTAAGTCCGATGCCGCCCGTCAAGAAGCGGCCTGGCAGTTTGTCGAATGGATGACTCGACCAGAGACGCTTTTGAAGTGGGATATGGCTTCCGGTTATTTGCCTGTGCGCCAATCGGTAGCAGCATCGGAGGAATACCAGATGCTGCTGCGTGAAGAGCCGATCCGGCAGGTCTTTGTTGATGAACTGCCCTATGGAGGACGCTGGCCGATCCACCCTCAATTGTTACAGATCCAGAATCGGCTTCGCCAAATGATTGAGACGGTCGTGGCGGAGCGGCTGGAACCGCGCCAGGCATTGGACGCAGCCGCCGCGGAGCTAAACGCTCTATTAGCGACAGAGATGTAGTGTGGAAGGGCGCAGGTTTCTCGTTCTTGTGAGCTATGCGTGCAGGCTATAGCTGTACGAGTTCTTCGATGGCAGCCACATCCGGGTCGGGGCCATTGGGCGGCGTGTCGCTGCTGGGGTCGTCCTGGCGAACGATCTTCTCTCCCTGCAACTGTAGACTGATGACACGGCTGGCCCCATCGCTCGCCATTGTGATGCCATAGATGGCGTTAGTGCCTTCGAGCGTGCGGCGATTGTGGGTGATGATGATGAACTGCGTGTCGTGACTCAATTCCTCTACAGTCATGCGGAATCGATCGACGTTGGCTTCATCGAGCGCGGCGTCAACCTCATCCAGCACGCAGAAGGGGGTGGGTGAGACGCGCAGGATGGCGAAGATCAGCGCCAACGCTGCCAGCGTGCGTTCTCCACCCGAAAGCAGGGCGAGGTTTTGCGGGCGTTTGCCAGGGGGGCGCGCAATGATCTCGATGCCTGAGTTGGTGATGTCCTCTGGGTCAGCAAGGACAAGTTTGGCCGCACCCCCATTAAATAGCTGCTGGAAGTAGTGAACAAACTGTTCGGAGACGGCGGCAAAGGTGCGCGATAGCTCGGTCTCCATGACTTCATCCAATTCGCGAACGATCTTGCGCAGGTCGCTGATGGCGGCTTCGAGGTCGGCGGATTGGGTGATGAGATATTCATGGCGACCGGCGGCTTCGGCATATTCGCGTGGGGCATCGGGGTTGACATTGCTCACGCGGTTGAGGCGAGCGCGCAGGTCTCGAACCTCTGCTTCCAATCCATCGGGCAATTCGGCACGAGGTTGGAGTTGCTCGACCACGGCAGCCCAGGGCAGCGGTGGCTGATAGGCGAGATCATCTCCCATGTCCAGCAGCACTAAGCCCAGATCTTGCTCTATGTCATGCTGGAGCTGGCGCAACTGGTCGTCTGTGCGCTGGTGGTGTAGCTGGGCGGCGTTCCACGCGCTTTCGTTGTTGCGTAATTGTTCTTGCGCCTGTCGCTCCTGGCTTTCTAGCGCGGCCTGCTCCTTCTCCAGTTGGGCCAGTTTTTGCTCGGATGGGTTGAGTTTGGCCTGGTGTTCGGCTATGGCTCGGTTGAGCTCATCCTCACGTTGGGTCAGTTCGCGCAGGCGTGTGGCGAGTGTTTTCTCCTCATGTATAAGTTGGGTGATCGACTGCTCTTTGGCGGAGATCTGCTCGATAGTCGTTTGCAGGCTGCGCTGCTGCGCTTCGAGCAGGGCGCGCCGGTTTTGCCAAGCCGCTTGCGCCTGAGCGGCGATGGCACGCTGGTCACCCAATTGGCGCAGGAGGTCATCGCTGCCTGCTTCCTCTAGCGCGCTTTCAGACGCTCGAAGCTGACTGAGCGCGACTCCTTGAGTATCTGCCACGCTTTGGCGCTGGCTCTCCAGTTCGGTACGCTGCTCCGCAAGCAAGCCAAGTTCTTTTTCAATTTGGGCGTGGCGATCCTGGTGCCAACGCGCAGATTGTTGTGCGCGATCCAGTTGGCGGCGCACTTCTTCTGTCTGTGTGCGAAGTTCGCGCTCGCGACGTGTGATGGCGGCATGACGCTCCTGGGCGGTGGCGATTTGGCGTGCCAGAGTCTCGTCGCTGCTGCTCAGTGCCTCGACTTGCTGCTGCTGCGCGCTGAGCTGTGTGTTGGCCTGTCGAATCTGGGCCGGAAGCTCGCGCAGTTCACGCTCGCGTGCCAGGATCGATTCGTCGCGCCGGCTCTGGTCGCTGCCGCCGGTAACGGCTCCACCAGGCCGTACAATGTCGCCATCCAGGGTGACGACTGTGGGGCGGCCCTGCCCACGCAAATTGTCCAGCGCCCGTCGCGCTGTCTCCAGTGTATCGACGACCCAAACACGGTTGAGCAACTGCTGGACGGCGTCTTCCACCTGGGGATCGTACTGGATAAGCTGCGCGGCGTTGCCGAGAACACCCGCCATTGAAGGAGCAGGAATGGCAGGGAGGACAGAGAGACGATCCAGCGGCAGGAAGGTGGCGCGGCCATTGCCGGTCCTCTTGAGCAGATCAATGGCTGCCTGCGTGTCGGCCCAACGCTGCGTCACGACGTTTTGGAACGCGCCGCCTAAGGCTGTCTCAATCGCTTTATCAAGATTAGCGGGGACCTGGACAAGTGCGGCGATTGTGCCCAAGATCCCACTGAGTTGGGGGGTAGGCTGTTTGCTGCTGGGGCGAGCGGCCTGGAGGACGGTGCGAACGCCGCTGGCATAGCCCGCGCCTTCCTGCTGTAGACGAGCAAGCATATCATGCCGGGTTTGCAGGCGATCCATGATGCGCTCTGCGTCCTGGCGCGCTTGCAGTACTGTGGACAACTGCTCGCGCGTGGCCTCGCGCTGTGCGATGGCCTGTTCCGCCTCCTGTTGGGCCGCAGCCGCCTCTGCATCCAACGCATGCAGCGTCTCCTGCCGCTGCTGGAGTTCGCTTTGCCACTTCTCTGTCTCCCCCGTTGCCTGGCTGCCCGCGCTGGTGACTGTGTTCTGTTCGGTGGTAAGTGCGTGGTGTCGCTCTTCGATTTGGGCCAGGCGGCTGGTGGCTTCGGTCTGAAGCTGTTGGAGTCTCTCGACTTCTTGGCGTGCCGTAGTGACCGCACCTTGAACTTGCCGGCGTTCCTGTTGGCGCTGGTTTACCTGCTCTTGTAACCCCTGCACGATGGCTTCCTGGGTGTGAAAGCTTGATTCGGCTTCTGTGACTTCGCGGGTGAGGTCGTCGATGCGGGCGGCGATGGTCTCGGATTGCAGACGCAATGGCGCGAGTTCGCGCCGCGCTTCTTCCTGGCGGGCGTGCAATTGGCGCAAACGCTCTTGACCGACTGCGAGTTCGCGTGAATTCTGTTCGGCGTCGCGATGGAGGCTGCTGCTGCTGTGGTGTAATTCGCCCACCTGGCCGCGCAAATGGCCCTGTTGGGCGCGCATCTGCTCAATACGCTGCGAGTGTTGGGTAAGGGTCTTGTGATCGGCTTCGACCTTTTGCTTGAGTTGGTCGGCTGTGGCATGGCTGCGGGTCAACTCTGCGAGCGTCGTGTGCCAATGATAGCCATACCAGTCGCGCAGCATGTCGCGCAGGTCGTTGGCAAGTTGGGCGCGCTCTTTCGCGCGCTCGGCCTGTTTGCGCAGGTAGCCGAGGCGCGGGCTGAGTTCGGAAAGAATGTCATGGACGCGCGTCAGGTTCTGTTGGGTGGCGTCGAGGCGGCGAATGGTGGTGGCGCGTTTGTGTTGATAGCCGGTGATGCCCGCGGCTTCCTCAAAGAGACCGCGCAGTTCTTCGGGGGCCAGCGAGAGCACCTTGTCGATCAACCCCTGACCGATGAGGGCATAGGTACGGCGACCTAGCCCGGTTTGAGCCAACAGGTCGGTGATGTCTTGCAGGCGGACGCGCTGTCCATTGAGCAGATATTCGTTGTCGCCATCTCGATAGGCGCGTCGCGTCACTTCGATTTCGGCAAAGTCCACCGGCAGTTCGCCCAGCGAGTTGTCGAGGCTGATGCTGACCTGGGCCATGCCCAAGCGCGCCTTCTGGTCGGAGCCGGAGAAGATGACATCGCTGGTCTTTTTGGAGCGGAGCAGGCTGAAACTTTGCTCGCCCAAGCACCAGCGGATGGCATCTACGATGTTACTTTTGCCGCTGCCATTAGGGCCAACAATGGCCGTTACGCCGGGATCGAAGACGAACTCGGTGCGTTTGGCAAAGGTCTTGAAGCCTTGAATGACAACACGCTTGATCAGCATAGGGAATGGTTGGCTATGCGCTTAGGCTGCGGGCGTACGTGTGACGATGCCGGGAAGGAATAGCTCTAGCACCAACCCCAAGAGCACAAGCGTCACAGAAATGAGCAGCAATCTACGGTGCTGCTGCCAATAGTAGCCGGGGGACCAGGTACTGGTCAACAGTGGTTCGGCACAGAGAACGATGAGGCCCGCATAGCCTGCGGCGCGCAGCAATGTCCAATAGGGCAGAACCAGAAAACTCTGGCCTGGATTTTCCAGCGCGGCCAAGAGGATGCCTGTACCATAGGCCGCCTGATTGACGAGGCGCACCAGAAACCAAGTGCCGACCAGACCGGCGGTTGCGAGACTGCCCAGGAGTATACCAGTCACTTCGATCAGGTAGGTGAGTGGCTCGCTCACGAGTCCGGCAGGAAAGAGCGTGCCCGCAAAGAACCAGGCGGTAATGGCACCGCGATAGAGAAAGCCATTGGCAAAGGCGGCTTCAAGCCGCTGCCCAAAGGCGACGGTGAGCAGGGTCAAGACAATAAACTGAATGGGCAGCCAGAGCGCCATGACTTTGAGCGCGCCGCGCACGTTATGGCGATGGATGGCGACGGCGACAAAGATGGTGAGCGCAAGGGTTTGAATGATGGGCAGAAAGCGCGGCTGGCCCATGAGCGCGGGCAGAGCCGTGGTGAGCAGCGCAAAGAAGCCCACCGTGAAATAATAGATTGGGTCGCGCGTAATCGAAATGTTGTCGGTCATGGGGTCGTGCAACCAATGAGCATCCTGTTGAGTAAAAAGACCTGCCGCCGCGCGGCAGGTCTTTTTATTTCTTCGATCAATCGGTGAATCACGCGGTCTTGAGTTGAGGCTGTTTAACGGTGGAAACCGAGCCTAAGTGAGCTACTGCTCCCGGTTCGGGTCCAACAGCCAGGCAACCAGTGCGTCGATCTCTTCCGGCGTCATCAGATCGCCAAAGTTTGGCGGCATCGTACCTGCCATGTAACCCTCAACGACATGGGCATTAGGTGTGACGATGCTGTTGTGGACATAGGTTGCGGCATCTTCACCCGGCACACGGTTTGGCGCGTTCTCGTTCAGGTTGCCCATATTGGGGCCGATGAGGCCATGATTGCTGGCTGTCTCCATCTCTGTAAGATTATGACAGGCAACACAACCGAGTGACTGGAACAGTTGCTGGGGAGGGCGTGATTCCGCGACCTCTGTGGTCGTAGTCTCTGTAGTGGCTGCCGTATCCGTCACTGTCTCGGTTGAGACCGGGATGTTGTTGAAAGGAATAAAGGGGTCTTCCTCCGGCGTTTGTAAGATGGCGGTGCTTCTCCAGTTCATCACGTAGTCGGTCGCCTGCTGCACTTGGTCTTGGCGCAGCGGGCCGCCATAGGCTGAACTCCAGGTAGGCATCACCTGAAGCCATTGACCGTGGGAATTACTGGGCCGTCCGGCTGCGATGGTGAGCTTTATATAATCTTCCAACGTTCCACTAAAGCCCACTTCTGCGATGCGCTTCTCGAAAAAGTGGCGACTATTGAGGGCTGGGCCAACACCAGGGGAACCATGTCCCTCAAGACCATGACAAGTATAGCAGTTGTTGGCGTAGATTTCTGCGCCTTTTTCGATGCTGCGCCCTTCCCAGTTGCGGGTCTGCGCGGCCATGCGGCTTTCTTCCATGATGCCGAGGGCCAGAATGACGACGATAGCAATCAGGATGGATGCAATGCCCCACATGATTTTAGCGATGGGGGACTTGATGTATAAGTACGAGTACCAGGGCTTTTCCATGCGGCCTACTTACTCCTGTCCATCTTCGTTGAGCGAAAAATAGCTGAAGTCTCTTAGGCCATATTGCTCCCAATACATTGAGTCTTTGTGCAAGTAGAAGTTGCGCTCGAAAGATTCCTCTGCGCCGTCTGCACTGAGCCAATAGATTTCCCAAGCGATCTTCTTGAGGCTAGCCTGATTTTCGGTGATGGTCAAGACGCCATAGGCTTCGTTGAAGTCTGCGTCTGTCTCATCGAAGTTGGCGATGGATGTTGCGAACTCGTGCAGCAGATGGTCCATCTCCTCGTCGCCGGTGTGAAGCTCTTCGCGCGTGTCATAGCTGCCAATGATCAGATGCTCGTAGCCCATTTCGCGCACATGACCTGCACCTTCTTCGGGCATCAACTCTTGCACAACCTCGATGGCGGGCGCACCTTGCACTGCGTATTGGGGTGTACCCATCCAGCTCCAGATGATCATGACGATGCCTGCTACGACGCCACTAATGATGGCAACGCGGCGATCTTTGGCGCGGCGGCTGGGGTTGGGGTCCAGGTAGGGAATCAACATCAAGAGGACAAGCAGCACACCCGGCAAGATGACACCGGCGATCGTCTTATCGGCAATCTTGAGCAGACCTTGCAGCCAGTAGAAGTACCAGGGTGCTACGGTATGCAGCGGCGTTGACTGCGGGTTGGCAATCGACTCCAGCGGCGCTTGGAAGAAGAACCCTGTGAGAACGATACAGATGGTGGTGAAGGCGAGCAAGAACATGGTCTCGTCGATCATCACGTCGGGCAGGAAGTAGACACGGCGATCTGCCGGAATCTTGTTGGCGGTGTCTTGCCCAACTTCTTCCTCATGGGCGGGCAAACTAATCCCGAAGTGTACGACTTTGTAGTAATGCACAAAGAAGAAGAGGAAGAGTACCAGCGGCAGGAAGAAGACGTGCAGCAGGTAGAAGCGCAAGAGCCCATTGGCGCTGATGTCGGGCGCGCCGCGGGCCAGCAGGTTGACCGTCTCGCCGACGATGGCGGGCGGCACAGCCTCTGCCATGGAGGTTCCGATGGTCACAGCCCAGAATGCTAGCTGATCCCAGGGCAATAGATAGCCGGAGAAGCTCAGGAAGAGCGTTACGACGAGCAGAATGACGCCGGTAAACCAGGTAAATTGGCGCGGCGCTTTATAACTCCCCGTGAGGTAGGTACGTACCATATGGAGCGTGACGGCAATCACCATCAGCTCTGCGCCCAAGCGATGCAGGTCACGCATAAATTGACCAAAGGGCACATTGCTCAGGAGGCGAATCATGTCTACATAGGCACGATCCGGCGAGGGCGCGTACCAGATCATCAGGAAAATGCCTGTGATCGTCTCGATAAAAAAGAGGTAGGTCGAGAGCAGACCCAGGCGGAAGGTATGTGTGAAGCGGGTGACGCTTTCGTGATAATAGGTCGGCTTGATGTGCAGCAGGAAGCCTTCCGAATGGGGCTTTAGCCGCGGATTCGGACGACCTGGCGGCTCGCCACGCAACATACGCCGCAACTCACCGGCACTGATGCCGGATGTGATGCGGGTAAATGTGTCGTCAGCAAGATCCAGGACTGTAGCGAGCAACCCCTTTTTTTGCGTACCAGGTTGTACAGCCATTTTTTACCCCGTTTCTTGAACATTCACTCGTCAAGAAGCCGAATGCTAGATAAAGAGTTTGGACAGATTTTTGTGCAACGTGAAAACTGCTGCTTTAGGCAGGAACGGCTCGCGCGGGCGACTCGGTACTCGGCGCGCCGGTGATCTTGGCACCTGTATCGACGACCAGCACGTCACCTTCCTCCGAGACGTCAAAGTAATCCAACGAGCGAGGCGCAGGCCCCTCGATATAGAAACCATCGTGGGAAAACTTCGAACCATGACAGGGGCACTCGAAACGCACGTTGGAGGGTTCCCACTTGTACAAGCAGCCCAAGTGGGTGCAGACCATGTAGATCGCTTTGGGTGAACCATCTTCGGTTGTGACCAGCCAGAACTTGCCCGCCGTGTTGGGAATCGGCGCTGCGCTTGGATCGGGCAGCTCGGAAAGGGGTACATCGAAGGTCCCGCCGAATTCGCCTGCGCGGAAGCGAGGATAGAGGTACTGGAACGATGCCACGCCCGCCTCTAATCCTAAGACACCTAGCGCTGCACCCCAGGCATAGGTGAGAAACTCGCGGCGGTTCATCTCTTGCGGCGTCAGAGTCGGTACAACCTCTTCCTCTGACTTGGGCTTGGGTGCGGGCTTTGCGGCTGGTCTTGGCGCAGCAGGAGCCGCGGCGGGCAGCGGTTTGGAAATTGTTGCGCCATTTCCGCCCACACCTGCATCAGCGACCGGTTCTGCTACGGCGACCTCGACGGGTGCGGCTTCTACTTCGACCTCTGCCGGTTCGTCCGCAACGGCTGTGGCTTCGCCTGAGAGGGTAAGTGGCGTACCTGCGGCGTGTGCTGCCTGCGCCCTAGCTGCTGCCTCTTTCATCTTTTGCTTTAGTTCGGCAACCCGTGCTTCCCGCGCCTCGCCGGTGAGTTCGGATATCTTCGCCATCTGGGTAATGTCTCCTTCAACCAAGGATCAAGCGGCAGTTGGTTGTCCGTGGGGCAGCGCGTCGCAATCCCTCTGCTGTGGTGCTTGTGACGCTTGCCATTGTGACACCCGTAGAGCCTTACCGATTATCGGGCATCGATCCGGTATACCAAAGTTGATAAAATTGGAAGTATCGCGTGCTTGTTACTCTTGTAAAATTCGTGCGTAATTGCTGTGTGATTGTGGTTCCAATCGGATTCATACTATAGCATACGCCTCTTGCTTGTCAAAATTATCACAAATTCAAGAGGTGCTTCTATCCATGTAACATCTATGTAACGTCTATCCATGTAAATGAATGTGCGGTCGGCTATCGTTATTGTCATGCAGTGCATGGACAGCGCGCTGATATTGTACTGTTTGTAGCGGATTTCACAAAGATGAGATGGGGCCATAAGCAATATTGGGGAATTGGGCGATGACCTTCCCGGAAGCGAGGAGCCCTCTAGGCCGCTTCCGGGAAGGGGTGATAGTGAGATTAGAGGCTTGCCAGGCGTTCTGTTAGCTGTTGGCGGCGTGCGCGCAGTTCTTCGGACTTGGAACGCTCGCGCTCGATGACTTCAGGGGGGGCCTTTGCGACAAAGCCTTCGTTGGCAAGCAAGCCCTGGCTTCTTTCAATCTGTTTCGTAAGGTTGTCGATCTCCTTTTGGAGCCGGGTGCGTTCAGCTTCTAGATCGACCAAGCCTGCCAATGGCACATAGAGGGCGATCCCGCTTGTGGCAATGGTGACGGCCTTGTCTGGTGCAGCGATCTCTGCACCAATTTCGACACCTTCGCTGTTCAGGCGCGCCAAGTTTGCCAGCAAAGGCAACTCGCGCTTGATCAGCGCTGCATGTTCGCCTGCGCTGAAGATGGCGGGAATGCGGCGACCTGGCTCGACGTTATATTCGCTGCGCACATTGCGAATGGCACGAACGATCTCTTGCAGCCGTCCAAAAGCCTCATCGCTCTGGGTGTCTGCCAAGCCGCGATCCTGGGGCCAACGGCTGATGATGAGCGCGCGACCCTCGACCGCAAGACCCGGCAAGTTCTGCCAGATGGTTTCGGTCAGGTAGGGCATGTAGGGATGGAGCAGGCGCAGGCTATGTTCCAGGACATAGGCCAGGACTTGGCAGGTGGCGTTGGCTTGGGCGGGAGTGCCTTCATAGAGCCGCACTTTGGCTGCTTCGATGTACCAGTCGCAGTATTCGTTCCAGAGGAACTCATAGAGCTGGCGACCGGCTTCGCCAAATTGCCAGGTGTCGATCAGGCGCGTCACCTCATGCTGCACAGACTCCAGGCGGCTCAGAATCCAGCGGTCGGAGAGGGCTAGATCGTCTTTGGCGGGCAACTGGTAGCTGATGTTAAAGCGGTCGGCATCGTGTGCCAACGGCAGTTCGCGCCCCTCCAGGTTCATGATGACAAAGCGGGCAGCGTTCCAGATTTTGTTGGCAAAGTTGCGATTGCCTTCGATGCGCTGCACACTCATTTTCATGTCATTGCCAGGTGTGCCACCGGTGAGCAGGCTAAAGCGCAAGGCATCGGCACCATACTCGCTGATGAGATCTAGCGGGTCGAGGGCATTGCCGAGGCTCTTGCTCATCTTGCGCCCCTGATCGTCGCGCACAAGGCCATGCAGGTAGACGTAGCTGAAGGGCACTTGCCCAGTGCATTTGAGCCCGAGCATGATCATACGTGCCACCCAGAAGAAGATGATGTCATAGCCGGTTTCCAAGACGGTGGTTGGATAGTAGGTCTTGAAATCGTCGGTTTCTTCGGGCCAACCCAGCGTGCTAAAGGGCCATAGGCCGCTGCTGAACCAGGTGTCCAGCACATCAGGGTCTTGCTCCAGATGGACGGCTTTGCCATAGTGGACGATGGCCTGTTCCTGAGCCTCCTGGTCGTTGCGTGCTGCGAAGGTATGGCCGTCCGGCCCGTACCAAATGGGGATGCGGTGACCCCACCAAAGTTGGCGGCTGATGCACCAATCGCGGATATTCTCCATCCAGTTATAGTAGACGCGTTCGAAGCGTTGGGGGATGATCTGGATGTCGCCGTTACGCACCGCTGCAATCGAGGGTTCGGCGAGCGGCGCGGTTTTGACCCACCACTGTTCGCTGAGGAGCGGTTCCACGATGGTATGGCAGCGCTGGCAGTGACCGACTTGGTGGACGCGCTCTTCCACGCGTACGGTAAGCTCGGCATTCTCCATGTCGGCCCACAACTTGGTGCGGGCGTCAAAGCGGTCTAGTCCTGCATAGGGCCCCGCTGCTTCATTGAGCGATGCATCCTTGTTCATGATGTTGATCATGGGCAGGTTGTGGCGCTTGCCGATTTCGTAATCGTTGGGGTCATGCCCCGGCGTCACCTTGAGCGCGCCTGTGCCAAAGGTTGGGTCCACATAGTCGTCGGCGATGATCGGTATCTCGCGGTTGAGCATGGGCACAAGCGCGGTCTTGCCGATGAGATGTTTGTAGCGTTCGTCATCGGGGTGGACGGCGACCGCGGTGTCGCCGAGGATGGTTTCGGGGCGCGTGGTGCTGACCTCCAGATAGCCACCCTCTTTGAGTGGATAACGGAAGGTGTAGAACTTGCCAAGCACCTCTTCATATTCGACCTCTAGGTCACTGATGGCGCTTGTACAGCGCGGACACCAGTTGACTAGATAGTTGGCGCGATAGATAAGACCCTCGTTGTAGAGATCGATAAAGGTCTTGATGACAGCTTCGCTCAGGCCGCTGTCCAGGGTAAAGCGTTCGCGCGTCCAGTCGCAGGAATTGCCCATGCGCTTTTGCTGCGCGGTGATACGACTGTGGTATTCGTCTTTCCAATCCCATACCTCACGCACAAAGGCTTCTCGGCCCATCTCCTGGCGTGTGGTTCCCTGGGCGGCAAGCGCGCGTTCGACTACGTTTTGGGTGGCGATGCCCGCATGGTCGGTGCCGGGAACCCAGAGCGAAGGATGGCCCAACATGCGGTGGTAGCGGATGAGCAGGTCTTCGACCGAGTTGGTGATCGCATGGCCCAAGTGGAGCGCGCCGGTCACGTTGGGGGGTGGCATCGAAATCACAAAGGGCTTGGCGTTGGGGTCGGATTGGCCCAACTCAGCCTGTTTTTCGGGCCGGAAATAGCCATTCTGTTCCCACCAGGCATAGAGATCGTCCTCCACGGCCTGGGGCTCGTAGGCTTTTGGCATTTGGGCCGCGGGGGTATTTAGAGAATCGGTTGTTGCACTGTTTTGAGGTTCGTTCATGACCTATTGTTCCTCGTTTTGGCTATATCTGATCGCTATACTGCCGTGGAGCATGATGAATTCCGGGCAATAAAATAGCCGCTTGTCTTCAAGGACGAAGCGGCTCCGCGGTACCACCTTGATTAGATGCAGCGTCAAGGCTGCATCTCTCTCAGCGCGGTAACGGGCGTACCCGGACGAAACTAGCCCACTTTTATACAAGGTACTTCAACCTGGTGGGGTCACTTCATCAACTTCCCGGCGACCTTCCGCGCATTGACCTGGACAGCGCTTGCAGCCAATGGCACTGTCTCTCTGGCAGGTCTCCGGCGTACTCCTCCGGTGCAACGTTATTGGCAATATGCTACTGCATTTGTTGACGTAAGTATAACGAGGCAGATACGGGCTGTCAAGGCGCGGTGCCACTGGTACTTCAGGATTGTTTATTCTATCTCGAAAATATCATCTATATCATATATAATGGAAATCGAGCCAGATCTCAGAGTATGCTGGAGTGCGAGTCAAGGCTGGCGCGCTCGGTTCGTTAGTAGAAAGTGTAGGCCTCGCCCTAGTAGTAACCTTATGAGTACTCCTCTTCTGATTGGGTACTCCTCTTCTGATTGGGTACTCCTCTTCTGATTGGGTACTCCTCTTCTGATTGGGTACTCCTCTTCTGATTGGGTACTCCTCTTCTGATAAGGGGGTTTGTATTATGAGCGAAGCGGAACCGCAAACAAGCGGTGAATTCGAGACATCCAAAGAGCCACCCGTCCAACCGCGCTTCCCTGTTGTGGGGATTGGCGCTTCGGCGGGCGGGCTTCGCGCTCTGCGCCAATTTTTTGAGCAGAGTCCCAACGACAGTGGTATGGCCTTTGTCATCGTCACCCATCTTGCTCCCGATCACGAGAGCCATTTGGCAGAACTCTTGCAGTCTGCGACGACAATGCCGATTCAGCAAGTACAGGAGACTGTACCACTTGAGCCAAATCATGTCTATGTGATTCCGCCAAACCGGAATTTGTCCTCAATCGATACTCAACTTCATTTGGAGCAGTTGGAAGAGGACCGGCGGGCGCGTGCGCCAATCGATCATTTTTTCCGAACTCTCTCGGCGACTCATGGCCCCAAAGCGATCTGCATTGTCCTCTCTGGAACTGGGGCAGATGGGGCAATTGGGCTAGAGCGAGTCAAGGAAATGGGAGGGCTGACGCTGGCGCAAGATCCTGAGGATGCAGAGTATGACAGCATGCCGCAGAACGCGATTGCGACAGGGCAGGTGGATCTTGTCCTGCCGGTTCGTGAGATGCCGCACAAGATTATTGAATATTTGCGGCACAGCACCCTGCTTCCCGATGTTGAGGAAAGTGAGGTGCTTGCCCCAGGGTTACAGGATACGGTTCAGAAAATTCTTACTCAGGTGCGTATTCATACAGGGCATGATTTTTCTCGTTACAAAGCTGCTACGGTTATGCGCCGGATCCAGCACCGGATGCAGATTCTCGGTTTAACGGATTTTGACGATTATCTCACGATTCTACGCAGCCAACAGGGTGAAGCGTATGCACTCTTTAACGACTTTCTCATCACGGTGACCAACTTTTTCCGCGACCAGTCGGCCTTTGAAACCTTAGAACGCGAGGTGATCCCGAAGTTATTTGTCGGCAAAGGGAATCATGATCAAGTCCGTGTATGGATTGTTGGTTGTGCAACGGGGGAAGAAGCCTATTCAATCGCCATGCTTCTGCTGGAGCATGCCGACACCATTGACGACCCTCCGTCGATACAACTCTTTGCTTCGGATCTGAGCGAGTCTGCGCTGCGCCGCGCCCGCGATGGCTTCTATCCAGAGACGATCGCGGCTGATGTGTCCGGCACGCGTCTGCAACGCTTCTTTGTTAAGGAACAGGGAGGCTATCGCATCCGCAAGGATGTACGGGAGCTGGTGCTATTTGCGCCTCATAACTTGCTCAAGGATCCTCCTTTCTCACGAATCGACCTTATTAGTTGCCGCAACTTGCTCATCTACCTGAATCGGGACGTGCAGCATGAAATATTTGAGCTTTTTCACTATGCATTGCGCCCCCATCGCTATCTTTTTTTGGGGTCATCAGAGGTACTTGACAATTCGGAACTCTTCCTTCCTATCAGTCGCGCACACAGCATTTATCAACAGCAAGATATTGCCCGGCAGGAGCGTCACCTGCCCATGCTGCCCTTGAGCTTGCCGGTCTATCGGAGCGTCCCGTCATCTTTCCTGCCGTCCGTTCCACGTGAGAACACAGCCAGCTATGGGGCCCTTCATAACCAACTGTTAGAACGCTATGCGCCTCCCAGCCTCTTAGTGGATTCGAGCTATAACATTATCCATTTTTCGCCGGGAATCTCGCGTTTTCTCTATCAGCCTCCGGGTACGCCAACGAATAGTGTGCTTGAGCGCGTGCGTGAGGAATTTCGGCCTGAGTTTTCAACGTTGCTCTTTC
This sequence comes from Caldilineaceae bacterium, assembly GCA_020846635.1. GTDB lineage: Bacteria > Chloroflexota > Anaerolineae > Caldilineales > Caldilineaceae > QEUY01. The sequence continues at coordinate 53,151 of JADLDO010000014.1, read as the reverse complement.
GGGCCTTCGAGCGCAAAGAGCCTGGCATCTCGCGCCCGATTCGGGTACAGATGGATGGTAAAGCGCGATGGGTGACAGTTGGGATATGGCCCGCTTCTGAAGACGACAAGAGAGATGTCGTATTAATCCTCTTCTATGAACGCGATGAACTAGGTATCCCAGAGAATACAGAGGCACCCGCGCAGGAGGAAACAGGCGATTCTACGATCATGATGCTGGAGGAAGACCTTGCGGCTATGCGCCAGCGGCTACAGACAATGGCCGAGGAATTTGAGACGTCGCAGGAGGAGATGAAGGCATCGAATGAAGAACTGCAATCGATTAATGAGGAACTGCGCTCGACAGCAGAGGAATTGGAGACGAGCAAAGAGGAATTGCAGTCGATCAACGAGGAATTGATTACCGTCAACCAGGAGAACAAGAATAAGGTTGAAGAACTCAGCCAACTGACTAGCGATCTACAGAATCTTTTGGCTGCTACCGACATCGCCACTATCTTTTTGGATCGAGATCTACGGATTACACGTTTTACGCCGCGCGTCGGTGAACTCTTCAATGTGTTGATGAGCGACCGAGGACGACCCTTAGCGCACATTACACACAAGCTTGGCTATGGCAAGCTCATCGAAGATGCGTCTACGGTACTACGTACGCTGGTTCCGATTGAGCGCGAGGTGAGCAGCGACCAAAACCGCGGCTACCTCATGCGCCTACTGCCCTACCGTACAATTGAAGATCGGATCAGTGGGGTGGTGATTACGTTCGTTGATATTACCGAACGCATCCAGCACGAGCAAGAGTTGCAGAAACTGATGGCCGGCCTGGACCAACGGGTTACGGAACGAACGGCGCAAGTCCGTACATTGGCTTCTAAACTATTGGCAGCCGAGCAGCAGGTGCAGGAGCGAATGGCGCAAGTTTTACATGACGACCTGCAACAAGTACTTTATGGTGCCAGGATGCACATCAAGGTCATCACTGATGAGGTGGGCAAAGAGCAGATGGCCTCACTTCCAGAGTTGTTGTCAGATTTGGATGGAATCATCGTCCAAGCCATTGATTTGACCCGTCTTGTGATTAGTGATTTAGCCCCGCGCGTGCTGGACAAATCTGATCTTGCCGAAATGTTGACCGCGCTGGCAATGCGAATGAAGGAAATGCATGGATTGATTGTGAATTTGGAAGTAGGTAAGGACCAGCCGATCACAGATGATAGTGTGCAGATGGTCATCCAGCAAGTTGTCCGTGAAATTCTTTTTAATGTGGTCAAGCACGCTGGAGTCGATAGAGCGCAAATGAAAGTCGTGCAAAATGATGGCGAGCTATGGATCGAAGTGGAAGACAAAGGCCGAGGTTTCGATACGAGGATACTCTCCTCTGGGATACTCCCTTCTGGGAGCGAGGGTTCTAAGGTGGGATTTGGGCTAACCAAGGTGCGTGAAAGGCTTAACTGGCTAGGTGCGGATCTTCGCTTCGAGTCCAAACCGGAGCAAGGAACCCGTGTAACCGTCGTGCTTCCTATGACAGAAACGAATAGCAATTCTGATGATAGCAAGGGATGACCGCCGGCGATTGCGCGCGTCTCGCTGATCTGCGGTGATTTCCCGTTGGATTTCCTAAAACTGCGCTTGAGAAATGGGAGCGGGCCAGCAGAGGGGCATGGCCCCTACCAATCCCGCAGGACTTTTTTACTGTGCATAACTCCCACCATCTCACATGTTGACCTCGTGTCAACAGGAGAGGCCATGACCAGATGAATGATTATGCAGTTGTCGTGATTGGCACTTCTGCAGGTGGTACGGCAGCGCTGCCTGAACTAGTGGGCCAACTCCCTGCCGATCTGCCTGCTGCTATTTTCGTGGTACAACATCTTTATGCTGAAGCGGTTACGATCCTTCCGCGCTTGCTGAATCGCGCGAGTGCGCTTCCAGCACATCACCCTCAGGATGGAGAGGTGGTAGAACCTGGAAGAATCTATGTGGCCCCTCCCGATTATCATCTGCTCTTGCACCAGCCGGGGGTTGTGGAACTCTCTCGCGGGGCAAGAGAGAACTTGCATCGCCCAGCAATTGATCCACTTTTTCGTACAGCCGCGCGTGTCTATGGAATGCGAACCATTGGGGTACTTCTTACAGGCACGAGGGACGACGGGGTCGCAGGGCTCATGGCGGTCAAGATGCGCGGCGGTATCGCCATCGTCCAAGACCCTGCTGATGCAGCGTACGGCGAGATGCCACAGAGTGCGCTTGAGCAGGTGGACGGAATTGATTCTGTTGCCCCACTTTCCGAGATTCCAGGGTTAATCATTCAAAATGCCATGCGCGTGGTACGAAACGGCGAGCTTCGCCACGGGAAGGAGGAAGGTATGGCAGATAGGGCAAGCATGCGAGAGCAAGATATTTTTGGAGAGCAACCCCATACGTTGATTTGCCCAGAGTGTGGCGGCGGCTTACAACTCAACGAACAGGGGCGGCTCATCCAGTTTCAGTGTCATGTCGGCCATGTATTTGGGCTTGATAGCTTGCGTGCTGCCTATGGCGAGCAAATCGAACATACCTTGTGGGCAGCGATGCGCGCGTTTAAGGAGCAAATCATACTGCTTGAGAGAATGGCAGCCAACAGCAACAATGCGCGCTTGCGAGACGAGTATCTCAAACAGGCACAGGCAGCACTGGAACATACGAAAACTGTGCATTACATGCTGCAAAATCTCAATACGCCATCGGTGCCAGGCCAGATCGAATAGATGGCGCGGAACTTACGCAAAGTGCTGTGTGGTCGGCTTGATCAACAACTCCGGCACATGGGCACGCGGCGGCAGGGTGGCGATAAAGAGTACAGCGGCGGCAACATCTTCGGGCTGGAGGATTTGCGCCTTGTGTTCCTCGCTCACTTTGACCGGGCGGGCATCGAGGATCGGCGTGTTGACCTCGCCAGGGCAGAGGTTGGTGGCGCGGATGCCGTTATCCTTTTCCTCTTGCGCTAAGACACTGGTTAAGGCTGATAGCGCGTGCTTGGAGGCGCTGTAGGCTGCTCCCCCCAACACAGCGGGACGAACACCCGCCAGCGACGAAATGTTGATGATGACGCCATCGCGTCGGGCGCGCATGTCGGGCAAGACGGCGTGGATCACGTTATAGGCCCCCGTGGCGTTGACCTGCATGATGGTATCCCAATCCTCAGGATCCAGCTCGGACAGACGCCGTTTCACTACGTTCACACCCGCGTTGTTCACCAGAATATCCACCGGGCCATACTCGCTGCGTACCCACGCCACCATGTCGTCCACTTGGGCGCGGTCGGCCACATCGGTGGCGTAGGAGCGCACCGGGCGCAGGGCGCGGATGGCCGCGCACGCTTCTTCGAGAATGGCGGCGCGACGGCCTGTGACGACGACTTGTGCGCCTTCATTGGCGAGGGCTTGGGCGGTGGCTTGACCGATGCCGGTTCCCCCTCCAGTAATCAATGCGACTCTACCATCTAAACGCATATCGGTTCCCCAGTTGAGTTGTATTTGTCATCAGAGTATTTGTCATCAGAATTGAGTGGTGGCGCCATTAGGCGCGCGGTGTGGTTGGGTAGCTAATCGGATCGAGCATGACCTCGACGACACGGGGCATGGGCGAAGCCGCATAGGTCGCGAACTCCTGGGCAAGCTGCTCTGTGGTGCTGACGCGCGCGCTTGCAATGCCGTAGGCCGCGGCGATCTGGCTGAAATTGGGCGATTCAAAGACTGTGCCATAGACAGGCTTGCCCGCGCGCACCTGCTGTGAGCGGATCAGATCAATGGCTCCGTCGTTGAGGACAATGATGAGGATGGGGATTTGGCGGCGGGCGACCAGGCCTAATTCACCCATGACCATTGCCATGCCCGCGTCGCCGGTGAGACAGACGGCGGGCTGATGGGGGGCGGCGAGCTGCGCGCCGATGGCTGCGGGCAGCGCAAAGCCCATGCTGGAGAGGCCATTGGATAGGAAAAAGGAGTTGGGGGCCAGCGTCGGCCATTCCAGCGAACTGAGAATTTTATGGGAACCCACATCGACGGACAAGGTTGTTTCTGCGGGCAATGCTGCGCGCAAGCTCTCCAGCACTTGTTGGGGCAGGAGGCGTCCGGGCGCGGGTGCAGGGAGTTCGGTCAGGAGCGATTGCCGGTAGTGGGCGACGCGTGCCGTACCCCAGGTCGGCTCAGGTGTATAGATGGCATCGACCAGTTCTCCTAAGGCGGCGTGAAGGTCGCCAACGAGGCTGACCGCATGGGGTACGACAGGGTCGTCGTTTTCCCAGGGAGCCAGCCAGATTAGAGACGCGTCGCTTTTCCAGGGCTTGACAAGCTCGACCACGTCAAAGCCTATGGCAAGGATGCAGTCGGCTTCGTCGATGATTGCGTAGGCAGGGTCAGTACGCGTAAGCCCTATGACACCCGCGGCGAGGGGATGGTCATCGCTGAGCGCGCCCTTCGCCTTCGGTGTGACGACAACGGGGGCATGGGCCTGGTCGGCGAGTTCGCGTAGCAATTCGTAGGGCCGTTGTGGCTCCAGGCCAACACCGGCAAGAATCAAGGGGCGGCGTGCCTGGCTGAAAAGCGCTTTGGCTTGGGCCACGGCGTTAGCAGAGAAGGGTGGTTGGCTGGATTGTGGCGCAGGTCTTGATGTTTCTTCTGCCACCGGCTGCGCGGCATCTTCGTTGCTCAGTTGCAGATGGATGGGGCCAGGGCGACCCGCTACAGCAAGCGCCAGCGCCCTGTCCAGCGAGCTGGCTGCGTTGTGCGCGCCGATCTTGATGGTCTCTTTGGTGATGGGGCGGAAGATGCCCTGGAGGTCGAGTACCTGGTGCGTATAGTCAGGCAGCAGCGCATCGGGCTTTTGCGCAGTGATCAGGATCACGGGGGCGCGATCCAGGTAGGCATGGGCAAGGCCGACCGTGGCGTTGGTGGCACCAGGGCCTAACGTGGTCAGACAGATGCCCACTGTGCCCGTCATGCGCGCATAGTTATCGGCCATAAAGAGGGCGGAGGACTCATTGTGTACCAGGATAAATTCAATGCCCGCCAGACGGAGCGCTTCGAGCAGTTCCACCGTTTCACCACCGGGCAAGCCAAAGACATAGCGCACACCTGCGGCATGGAGCTTTTCGGCCATCACTTGCGCCACGGTTTTGGTTTGCGTCGCCTGGGAGGCGCTTTTTGATCCACTCATAGATGAAGTCATGGGCAGTCCTAGAGCCTTAGGCCATGCGACCAGGCCATGCCTGGGCATTGACAATAAAGGGTGGGCGTTGATTTTGTATCAGTTGGATGAGTTGATCCACGACGCCGCTGCGCATGGCTCCCTGCCCGCGGTCGGTGTAGGAGGCAACGTGAGGTGTGCAGACGACGTTGTTCATAAAGAGCAGTGGATTATCGCCCGTAGGGGGTTCGGGGTCAAAGACATCGATGCCCGCACCGGCGAGATGCCCATCTTGCAGAGCGCGGATCAATGCCTGTTCGTCGACGACGGGGCCGCGTGCGGCGTTAATCAGGTAGGAGCCGCGCTGCATGCGCCGGATCTGTGCTTCGCCGATGAGGTGATGGGTTTCAGGCGTCAGGGGAATGTGCAGGGTCAGAAAGTCGGCGCGCTCCAGCAGGTCATTCAGATCGTTGGTGAACTCGACGCTGGGCAATTCAAGATTGGTCAGGAAGGGGTCATAGGCCACTACCTTCATTTTGAAGCCCAACGCACAGATTTCGGCCACGCGGCGACCAATGCGCCCACAGCCAATTACCCCCAAAACGCGGTCACGCACTTCGGTGCCAAAGAGTTCGGTACGCGGGAAGTCGTTGTTTTGCATAAAGCGGCTGCCGGTGACGACGCGCTTGGCAACGGCCATCAGCAGCGCAACGGCATGTTCAGCGGTCGATTCGGTCGGCGCGTCGGGGGTGTTGATGACCATGATGCCGCGTTGGGTGGCAGCGGCGAGATCAACGTTGTCGACGCCGATGCCGGGGCGGACGATGGCACGCAGCGAGGGGCCGAGGCGATCCATAAAGTCCCCGTTGGCGTCGATAATAGAGCCGATGACGACGGCAAAGACGTTGTTTAGGTCGGTGACTGAGCCGCCACAGACAACCTGGGCGTGGGCTTCAAGCCGCTTGCGGTTGGCCTCGTCGGTTGTGAACTCATACCAAATAAGGGGCTGCATTTCTTTCTCCTGCGAATCGCACCGCAGGCCGGTGGGCGAGCGGCGCGGATGGTTGTAGATCATTGTGGTTGTAGATAAACGGCTCTTGGGTATTTTCTATCGTATTTGCGGTAGGATTTCGGCGCGGGCGCGGAACTCCTGCATGTTGATGACGCTGTGATTGAGACGTGCTTCCTCGGCCGCAAAGGCGAGTAGGTGGCTTTCTAATGAAGCGCGGGCGCTGGTCAAGGGTGGTATTTCGCCACGCACCGCGGCCAAGAAATCCCCCATCAGCCCATGATCGCCGCCTCCGTGGCCCGCCACTTTTTGGGCGACCGGGACATGCTCGACTTTATCCGTACCGTGGTCATGTATGGTGATCTCGGACTCATGTCCAAAGCGGGCGCGCAGGGTGGCGCGTGTGCCGTCGTAGCGCATGGAGCGATGCTCTTCATTGGAATGACCATGCATGACCATGACCACCGATGTGCCTGATTCCAGCTCCATCGTCACCACCTGGTGATCGACGACATCGTTGTCGCAGCGATAGACGCAGCGTCCATAGGGGCCGTTTTCGATGGCTTGGCGGCGACCGGCGCGGCTGACATCGGGAGTAAGGACGGTGAAGGGCCAGATTTGAGGGGCCTCTAGGTCAATCTTCCCGGCTTGCGCGTCGGCGACAAGCTGCGGAAATGGTTTTAGGTCGAGATAGATGCTGATGGCAGAGAAGGGACATTGTGGCTCAATCGGGCAGCCGTCGGTGCAGCGCAGGGGTATCTCCGGGCCAACCGTTTCGGCGCGGTAATGGAGCAGCGAACCAACGGAACTCAAGCGCTGCACCGGCGACGAGAGATTCCAGACCAAGATATCGAGATCATGGCAGCATTTGGCAAGGATCATCGGGCTGGAGAGGCGCTCGTTGCGCCAATTGCCGCGCACAAAGCTGTGCGCCATGTGCCAGTATGCGACATTTTCGCGGTGTTCAACGGTGATAATGTCGCCCAACCGCCCAGAGTCGAGCACCTCGTGCAGGGTACGCCAGAAGGGGGAATAGCGCAGCACATGGCAAATTTGTAAGATACGCCCGGTACGCTCGGCGGCTTGTATCAGTTCGACACAACCGGCGAGGGTGTGCGCCATAGGCTTTTCGAGAAGCACGTCATAGCCAGCTTCGAGCGCGGCGATGGCGGGGGCCACGTGCATTTGGTCTTGGGTGGTGACGATTGCCGCCTGCCCCATTTGACCGCGTGCCAGGAGTTCTTCCCACGAGGTAAAGCATTGTGCCTCGTCAAGGTCGTGTTCATCGGCAAAGCGTTGGCGCCGGATCGGATCGGGTTCGGCGACGGCGACAAATCGCACCTCGTTTGGGTGCTCTAGCGCATAGGAAGCATAGGCGCGAGTGCCGCGGCTGCCCGCACCGATCAGGACAAGTTCAAGTGGACGCGACATGGAAAAAGTCTCCTGTTTCTAGTCACTGATTCAATGTGCCAAGATAAGCGGCACCAGGTGCGGCTTGGCAGATGAACATGGCGGGGGGATGGTCGAACCTGGCGGCATAGGCCGCGCCCAGTTGTGCTTGCACCGCTTCGACTGCGCCGGCATCGACCATGATGAGCATGCAGCCGCCCCAACCGGCCCCAGTGAGTCGTGCCCCGGCGACCCCAGGCAGGCTAATCGCGCTGTTGACCAAGAAATCCAGTTCTGTGGTGCTGATGGCATAGTCATCGCGCGCGCTGAGATGGGCTGCGGTCAGGAGCGCGCCCACCGCGCTGGTGTCACCTGCGGCAAGTGCGTCCAGCGTTTGCAGTACGCGCGCGTTTTCATGCCAGACATGGCGACAATTACGCAGAACGTGCAGGGGCGCGTCCGGCTCAAGCCCCGGAATATCACCTAACTCAATACCCGTTTGCGTGAGCTGCCGGGCAGTCGTGACTTCGGGCAGATAGGGAGCAAGGGATAACCACGGCACATCCTGTACATCGCGCAGGTGTGTTATGTGCGGGTAGGCGGCTTGCAGGAGGGCGACTCCGGCGCGACAGGCAGCCACGCGCATATTGAATTCGCCGCGAATGTTGTCATGATGCACACCGGAATCGACCACGAGCAGACGGTGGCTTGGTGGAAAAGGGATGTGTCGTGTGAGGTAGCTGCCATCAGGACTGGCGCGGCAGTCGAGAAACAGGGCATGGTCGCGACGGGTCAGGAGCGCGGCAAAATGATCCATGATGCCGCCGCGTGTGCCTACATACCACTCGGCATCGGCGCAAGATTGGGCAAAGGCTGCTGTGGCGTGGGGCAAGCCAACCTGGTGCGCCAGCGTTACCGCGGTGGCGACGACAACGGCTGAGGAAGAACTGAGCCCTACACTGCGAGGCACGCCGTGGGGAGGCGCGCCGGCGACGAGCAGGTCACAGCCGGGCAGATCGGCCTGGCGCGCCAGCATTTGGGCGGGGCCGCGCAGATAGTTGCTCCAATGGCCGCGGGGCGCGGGCGCAATCTCGTCCGCAAGCTCAAATTCAAGCGGTGCATAGGCGTCTTCTACGTTGGCGACACGCAGGGTGCGGTCGCTGCGCGGGCGGGCAAGGATGACCACATCCTTATCGAGGGCGGCAGGCAGCACGAAACCGTGGTTGTAGTCGGTGTGCTCGCCGATCACGTTGACGCGCCCCGGCGCGCGGAAGAGTTGCACCGGCCCACTGCCATAGAGGGCATGGAAATCGGTCAATGCCTCCTCGTAGCGGGCGATCTGCTGCGCTACAGTGGGGCCATAGCACGGTTCTAGAATGTCTGTGAGCGTGGCGGTTGAGGTGAGTGACATGCAGGAAGCTTCTAGACAGGGTTGGCGTTGGCAGGCGCAAGCGATATGGGGCGCTGGCTGGCAGCAGATTGATAAGCGGCGTGGGCGACCTCAAGGGCACGCAGGCCATCTTCGCCGGAGATGAAAGGGGCGCGTCCTGTGCGAATCATCTCGACAAAATCGGCGATGAGAGCGAGGTCCATGTCGCTGCCCCAGGGAACCCAGCGCGTCTTGCCCCATGCGTTGGCACTGACGCTGAGCGCTTGGCGAAAGGCATCGACGGTGACAACCCCTTTTTCACCCACGACTTCGATCTTGACATCGCCCCAAGTGGGGTAGCTGGAGGGGCGCGACCAACTGGTATCGAGCGTGCCATAGATGCCGTTGGCGAGTTGGAAGGAGAGGAGCCCCACGTCATCAATGGCAAGGTCGGGATGCAATAGACCTGTACCGACTTCGGCGTATAGCTCTGTTACTTCGGTTTTCCAAAACCAGCGCAACAGATCGATGACATGGACCGTATGATCCATGACCGCGCCGCCACCCGCAAGTTGGGGATCGGCAAACCATCCACCCGGCATGGAACCATGATTCGTACATTTAACGGCATAAACTTCGCCTAGCTGCTGATCATCCAACATGGCTTTTAGCTGTTGGATGGTGGGGGAGAAGCGCACCGGGAAGGCGATTTGGAGTTGAGTGCCGGTGGATTGGCAACGTTCGATCATGGCGCGGGCATCGTCCAGCGTCGTAGCAATCGGTTTTTCGCAGAGAATGTTGCGAGTCTTGGGCGCGGCCAAATGAACCAGGGCCGCATGATGGGCGTTTTCGGAGCAGATGATGACGCCATCCAGATTTTCGTCTAGGAGTGTCTCTGCATTGGCGTGAAAGGTCGTGTTGAAGCGATCCGCTGCGGTATGACCGCGCGTTGGATCATCGTCGTAGATGCCGGTGATCTGCACGCCGGGCAACTGCTTGAGGGAAGCGGCGTAGCTGTTGGCGTGACCGTGGGCAAAGCTCAACATGCCAATCCGCACTGTTTGCTCGGCGCTCATGGGCTAGGCTCCTGGAATGAATCAAGCTCAATGGGTTGACCGCAGCGCATGGATTCGAGCGCGGCGAGCGAGACTTTAAGCGCCATGACGGCGTCGTGCGGCGTGACCAGGAAAGGCTGCTTCTGTTCGAGGCAGGCGAGCACATGGGCCAGTTGGGCGAAGTAGGGATCGTCCTGTGCGGCGAGCGGGCTGGCGCTGCTCTGATTGGCTTGACCAGGGTGATCTGGATCGTGAAAGGCAGCGATCAAAGGATCAGGCTGGAAGGAATCCCACTCGATCAGACCTTGATCCCCGGCGATCTCCAGACGAGTACGGAAAAGACCTGGTGGCAGCGCCCAGTTGGCGTCGATATGGCCGACTGCGCCGGAGCGAAAGCGTAGAACAATGTAAGCGTGGTCGGCGTTGGGCAAGCCGCGATAGGTAAGACCGCGTGCGAATACCCGCTCGACATCGCCGGCGATCCAGCGGTGATAGTCAATGTCATGGATGGCTAGATCGAGAGCTACGCCACCGCTGCGGGCAAAGTCGCCATAGAAGGGGCTGGAAAAGGTGGCTCCGGCTGCGGGATAGCTGCCGGCGCGCATGGTGCGGATGACCCCTGGAGTGCCGATAGTACCAGCAGCGACGGATTGCTTGGCGCGAGCATAGGCAGGGAAAAAGCGTACTACCTGGGCGACAAACAGGGGTGTATTGGTGGCTTCACAGGCCGCGACCATCTCCTGGGCATCGTGCAGATGGCGCGCCAGCGGTTTTTCACAGATCATGGCAACGCGTGCGGCAGCGGCAGCCATGACTGCTTCCTTGTGACCGTCGGTATGGGTGCAAATGGTGACGAGATCGACATTGGCGAGTAATTCGGCGAGAGAAGCATAAGTCTGCCCACCGTATTGTGCGCTGAATGCCTCTGCCCGGTCGAGATGACGGTCGTAGCAACCGGCGAGCGTCACCGGCAACTTGAGCCATTGTGTGGCATGAACTCTGGCAATTGCTCCTGCGCCGACAAACCCTACGCGCATGGTCTTCTCTTTCAGAGCTTGTGGATCCTGGTTGAAAGCTGCGGTACTGTGCCTGAACTGATAGCGGCTGGCGCATCCGCGCTTGGTTGGAGAATGTGTGGTAAATTTGGGTGTAATCGTATGCGCTTGATTGGCGTATGTCAAATTGTACCGAGAAAGACAACGCTGCAAAAGCTTGTGTTGTTCAGCGTAAAACTATTTGGTACAATGCGTTATTTGTGAAACGTTTTCCAGTGCTGTACGTCTTAATATTACAGAATGTTGCAACACCCAGGAAAGGTGTCGATGCCTGTGTGGGAGTGGTTTGAATCTCTACGAGAGTTGCTTATGGGTTTGCAAGCTGGTATTTTTCCAGAGTTAGGGCATTGGAGCTATATTCTGCTGGCCGTTTTGGTGGCAACAGAAGGCCCTCTGAGCACATTGATCGGCGCTTCTGCGGCTGCGGCGGGGATGCTGGAGTGGCAGTGGGTCTTGGTGGCGACGGTGTGCGGCAATATTGTCGGAGACTGTCTTTGGTACACGGTCGGCTATATGGGCAAGATGCAGTGGCTCTATGATCATGGGCGTTGGCTGGGGTTGCGTCCTCATCATGTGGCCCGTTTGGAGCGTGAGATGCGCGCACACGCAACCAAATTGATCATCTTTGCCAAGATCGCCTATGGCTTAATTGTGCCGACGCTGGTCGCCGCGGGCATGGCACGCGTCCATTGGCGCAAATGGTTTCCGATCGTTTTTGTGGTGGAAACCCTGTGGTCGATCTTGCTCGTCTGGGTTGGCTATCACACCACTGCGTTTATTCAAGACTTTGAGCACAGCCTACATGCCATTGGCGTGGCGGTGTTGGTGGGCGGTGTGGCGTTTGTGTTGATGCGGATGCTGCGTAAGCGCATCGACCGCCAGGAACTAGCGCTTGATCCTCTGCACCAAGCCCTAGAAGATGAAGACTCGCTGCTTTTTTCCCGGCATCTGGTCGAGAGCCATCTGGATGAGGCTGACGTGGAGAAGAATGGCAATGCCGTTGCGAGCGCCGCGGAATTGCATGAGGAATGGCACGAAGACCGATACGAAGATCGGGGTGAGATACATCGCTGCGTCGCTTTGGCGGAAGAGGAGAGGGGGCCTTATGGCTCAGGATTCGGCGGCGACTTTTTTGAGGACGCACCTGTAGCGGGGAGTGGTTCGAGAGGGTGGTCGGCGTGACGAATACGTTTGCGCGTGAGAAAGGATCTGACAACTTCGTAAACGCCTAAGGGGCTCAGGGCTGCTGTGTCGATACGCAGATCTGCGTGTTCACGAGCATGGGCCAGTCTTTGTACTTCCTCTTGATGGGCAGCGGCTGACCAGGTGACATCCTGGCGGCGAGCCTGCTGATCTTCCAGACTCGCATTTAGATAAATCAGATAGGCTGTGGGGCCGAACTGCCGCCACAGGTCGGGGACGCTGCTATGTTCCTGGCTGATGGGGCGCGCCTCGTACCCTGCGGCGCGTAGGGCGCGCACCAGGGTCGATTTACCGCTGCCGCTGATGCCTACGACCTTGATGACCGGCAGCGGTCTGGAGAAAGATGGCAGAGCCTCGGCGGGGAGCGCCTCTGCCTTGCGGGCTTTGCGCTTGTTACGGCTAGCTGGCATAGGCAGTGGCTCGCTTATTTAGATGGGAAAACGCATGGTTAAGCGCCTGATACCGTCATCGACGGGAAGCGCGACAAGTTTGAGCACCAGGACCGTGGCGTCGTCCCGTGGGCGTCCCTGGTCGAGGCGAAGCGCCTCGGATAGGATTGATCCGGCAAGAATCGCCGGCTCGGCGCGGCCATGGGGGTCAAACTGGGCCAAGATCCCCGGAATGTCGATGGTGGGAGCGGTATGAGTGCCTGCACTCCATATACCATCGGTGAAGACAACCAGGGTGACGTCGGGTTCCAGTTGACGCTCGGTGATGGCGGGCTTGGTATATCTGTAGATTCCGACCGCTTTCGACGGTTCATCCAGCCAGATGAATTCGTCGCCGAGACGGAGAAGGGTCGGGCAGCGCGCGTTGCGGCTGATGACAAGCGTACGCGTGACCAGGTCAACACTGACGATATGAAGTTCGGCGCTGACCTTGCCGCCGCGTTGGGCGTGGAGATAGTCATGCGTCGCTCTGGCGACGGCTCCGTCGCGCACACCCTCTGCCAGGAGGCTAATGGCTTTGTTGACCACGAGATTGCTGATTGCTTTGGCGCTGTGCCCGCTGCGCTGACCGTCGGCGACGACAATGCTGATGCCCCCGTGGGGCCGTTCGACGATTTCGACCGTATCACCGCTTTCGGCGCTGGCATATTTGCTGATTTTTTCGACGGCTACTTGGATTTCAAGCTTACTCATATCTCAAACTTACTCATATCAGGCGCCCATACTAGACGTCAATGTCTATTCCAAGCAGGTCATCTACCGTGACCTGGTAACAGCTTGCCAAACGGCGTAGTTCGTCGAGCGCCAGACGGCGATCTTTGAATTCCACATCAAAGAGCAATTGTTGCGAGAGCCCTGTACGGTCGTGGACCTGTTCATAGGAAAGACCGTGGGCGGCGCGTAGTTGGCGGAGTAGATCGCTGACCCGTTGGCGTGAGAGTTGGCGGATGGCGTCGCGTACGTTGCGCTCGCTTTGTTGGGAGGGCGCGCTGGTAGGCGTTGGCGTACGGCGCAACCAATTGATTGATTCGCGGATGCGCTGCATGATGAGTTCTTGTGACTGGCTGCTCGATTGATCTTGAGCTGGACGGGTGGTTCGCTCCTGGGCCATTATCGCTTGGAACCTCTTTCCACGGTTTGTTGCGCCGCCTGAACTGCCATTTCCTATTGAACATATCTCAAGGCGACATTGTCCCAGAGATGGCGGTTCTGTGCAAGCGGGGAAGCTCGCGCAGAGGGAGAGATGAGAAAGCAGAAGAGATCAACGGCGCGCTGATTGGGGGCGAGGTTGGCGGCTGGTGGGGACTTCTGCGATTTCACCTTCAGAGATGACAAAGACGCGGTCGTTGGGAGAGGGTGCGAAGGATTGTCCTCCGGTGAAGCTGCCGAAGGCGGGCAGGATTGCTTGGTCGGGGCCAACGATGTAGCTGGGCAGGCGCAGCGTAGTGCCATCGCGATCGCGCAGGATGACGTAGGGATGGAGATGACCGGCGAGAATGTAGCCGAGTGGACTTGGTTCTGTTTGGGGCAGGTGATGGCATTGGAAGGGGCCGAGTGTGAAGGGAGCATTGACAACCTGGATATTGAGATGGGCAGGGGGATTTCCGGCGTGGAGATCGTGGTTACCCAGGACGAGTATGATTTCAAGGTTGGGGTACTGGCTGCGCCAGGTTTCTAGTGTGGCTAGCGTGTTTTCGCTCTGGCTGTGACGGTTGTGGAAGAAATCGCCCAGTACAATGAGGCGGGTAGCCTGACTGGCAGCGAGCAGCCGCGTGAGGCGAGCGAGGTCGTGATCGAGAACGGTTGTGGGGATGGCGATGCCCGCATGGCGGAAGGAATCGGCCTTGCCGAAGTGGGGATCGGTGATGAAGAGCGTGGCCCCTTCGTGCCAAAAGATTGCGCCCTCGGCATAGAGACGCAGAGACGCGAGGGTGCTGTTGGCGGGTAGCGTGATGTCGATGGAGGCTGGCATAGTCTTGGATTAATGGGCGGCTTTCTCGAGTTGCAGAACCATGCGTTGGATGCGATCCGTCCAGGTTTCGGAGGTGACTTGGGTGCGGAGACGGTCGGCCCAGATGGGAAAGGCAAAGGGGGTCAGCCTGGGTGTCTCGATGATCACGCGCCGCATCGCCGCTAATTCAACGAGTGCAGCACGCAGATGTTGCAGATCCAACTGTTGATCCAACACTTCGCGGCGGGCCTGCTCCAAGAGCAGGTTGCCTGGATCGAAGTCACGAAAGACTTCATAGAGCAGCCCTGTTGAGGTTTGAAGCTGGCGCATAGATTTTTTGCTGCCGGGATAGCCGGAGAAGATGAGACCTGCGATACGGGCTATATCACGAAATTGGCGGCGAGCAAGTTCGGTGGTGTTGACACAAGTTAGGATATCCTCAAGCAGGTGGTCGGTACTAAGCAACTGCTCCCAGTCGTGTTCATTCAATTCAAACGGAGTCGAGGAAAGCAGCTCAAAGCCATAGTCGGTGGCAAAGGCACTGATGGTACGCGGTTCGGCTAAGGTCAGCCGATAGGCCAGGAGCGTGCTAAGACCTTCATGGATGGCGCGGCCATAGAGCGGGAAGGCAAAGAGGTGATAGCCATCACGGCTCTTGACCTTTTCGATCAGGAACTCGCCGGGTACAGGGATGCGCGACCATTTGGCCTGGATGGCGAGGATGGGCGCAACCGCACGCATTTCGTCTTGGCTGAAAACGCCATCCGCAGCGGCGGCTAGCTGGCGGCGAACGGCTGCGGCTAGCTGGGTGGAGAGGGGCATTCGCCCACCATTCCAGCGCGGGACGATGCCATCCGATTTTCCTGTGGCTGTGCGGACATAGGCAGTCAGGTCCTTGACGCGCACCAGTTCGAGCAGACGCCCGGCAAAGACAAAGTGATCGCCTGGGCGCAGCCTGGCGATGAATGACTCTTCAACCGAACCGAGCGAAGTGCCGGTTAGATACTTGACTGTGAGCATCACATCCGCGGTGATCGTACCGATGGACATGCGGTGAAAGCGGGCGATTTCGGGCGAGGTGACACGGTGGATGCCGTTACGGGGCGTCACTTTACGATAATATTCATAGGCGCGCAGCGCGCTGCCACCGTGGGTGACGAAGTCAAGCGCCCACTGCCATTGCGTGTCCGTGAGCGTGCGGTAGGCATAGGTGCTGCGGATTTCGGCAAGCAATTCGTCCGCCACAAAGCCGCCGCCCAGCGCCATTGTGACGATATGCTGGACGAGTACATCCAGCGGCGCGATCAGCGGTTGGCGGCTTTCCAACTCGCGGTTAGTGATGGCTTCGCGTACGGCGGCGAATTCCACGAGTTCAAAAGCGTGGGTCGGCACGCAAAGGATACGCGAGCTTGCGCCCGGTTGGTGACCGCTGCGCCCCGCCCGTTGCAGCAGGCGCGCGACTCCTTTGGGACTGCCGATCTGGATGACCTGATCAACGGGTGTGAAGTCAACGCCTAGATCCAGACTTGAGGTACAGACTACGCAGCGCAGACGACCATCGCGCAGGCGAGCTTCGATCTCTTGGCGCAATTCATATTGGAGCGAACCGTGGTGCAGCGCAATTTCCCCTGCAAAGTCGGGATGGGCCTCTAGGAGTTCCTGGAACCAGATTTCGGTTTGGGCGCGCGTGTTGGTAAAGACAAGCGTTGTGCGGGCCTGATTGATGGCTGCGACAACCTGGGGGAGCAGCTTGAGACCGAGATGACCCGCCCAGGGGAAGTGTTCGATGTTCTCAGGAATGAGGGTGTCGATCTGGATGGGCTTGTGTTGGTCGGCGCTGATCAGGCGGGCGTCATGGGGCGTACTGCCCTCGCTCGATGCCGGCATGGGTGGGGCCAGCACGTTCAGAGCAGTGGCGAGATTGCCGAGCGTGGCGGAGAGGCCCCAAATACGCAGGTTGGGATGCCAGCGACGCAGGCGCGCCAGGGCGAGTTCTGTTTGGACGCCGCGCTTGCTGCCCATCAATTCATGCCATTCATCGATAACCACAGTCGTCAGGTTGGTGAAGATGGCGCGCGATTCGGGGTAGGAGAGCATGATCGTGAGGCTCTCTGGCGTTGTGACGAGTGCGGTAGGCAGCGAGTGGCGTTGGCGCTGCTTGACGCTGGAAGAGGTGTCACCCGTACGTAACTCTACGGTCCAGGGCAGCCCCAATTCGACCACGGCATTGAGTAGGTTTTCGGTCGTATCACCTGCCAGGGCGCGTAGCGGCGTTAGCCAAATGATGTGGAGTGGTGGCGCTTCGCGCGGCCATTGCTCCAGGTCGGGATGTTCGTCGATCCAGCGGCTCAGCGGGCCGAGCCAGGCGGCGTAGGTCTTGCCTGTGCCTGTGGGCGCATGGATCAGGCCATTTGCTCCGGCGCGGTAGGCAGCCCAGGCTTCTTCTTGAAAAGGGAAAGGCTGCCAACCTTTGGCGGCAAACCAACGGCGTACGGCAGCTAGACCAGGCGAAACAGGCGCGTCTTTTGAAGCGGATGGCGGTTGGCTGACGAGAATCGGATCACTCATTGCACATGCTCGCCCAGGAGAGCTTGGAGGGTAGAGAGATGATCGGCGTCATGCGGGCGTTTATCGTGTCGCCAGCGCGCCATGCGCGGGAAGCGCAGGGCAATTCCTGATTTGTGGCGGCTGGAGCTTTGGATGCCCTCAAAGGCAAGTTCAAAGACCAATTCTGGTTTGACGGCACGTACAGGGCCGAAGCGATCCGTGGTGTTGCGGCGCACAAAGGCATCGACCTGGCGGATCTCCTCGTCTGTCAGACCTGAGTACGCTTTGGCAATGGGCACAAGTTCGTCGTTCGCCCACACAGCAAAGGTGTAGTCGGTGTAGAGGCTGGCGCGGCGACCATGACCGGGCTGGGCATAGATCATCACGGCGTCTACTGTATAAGGGTCTATCTTCCACTTCCACCAATCTCCCTTGACGCGCCCGACGCCATAGGTACCATCCAGCCGTTTGATCATGAAGCCCTCTGCCCCTCGGCTGCGGGATTCTGCGCGCAACGAGGTTGCACCTTGCCAGTCGGGGGCCTCAACCAGGGGCGAGAGGCGGCAGGCTGCACCGGCTGGAAGTTCTGCGATGAGATGCGCAAGCTGTTGGCGACGCTCCTCTAGAGGACGTGTGCGCCAATCTTCACCTTGCCATTCGAGCAGGTCATAGACGATGAGCAGGACAGGCGCATCGCGCAGGAGTGCCGCGTCGATGCGTTTGCGCCCAATACGCTGTTGGAGCACGTTGAAGGAGAGCGGGCTTTCGTCGCGCCAGGCGAGGATTTCGCCGTCAATGACCGTACCGGATGGGAGCGCAGCACCCACGGCAGCGATTTCGGGATAGACATCGGTGACCAGCTCTTCGCCGCGTGTCCAGACCAAAATCTCCTGTTGGCGATGGATGACCTGGGCGCGGATTCCATCCCACTTCCATTCAATCTGCCACTGGTCGCGCGGGCCGAGGTCAGCCGGTGAGCCTTCCAGCGGGTAGGCGAGATAGAAAGGATAGGGTTGCGTGTGGTCAACCGGCTCGCTGTGGGGGTCTAGCAGGCGGGCATAATCTTGGGCGGTTGGCTCCCACTTGCCCATGACGCGATGAGCCATCACGGCGGGGTCAAGGCCGGCGACTTGGGCCAGCGCGCGCACCACCAGTGTACGCCCCACCCCAACGCGGAATTCGCCGGTGATGAGCTTGTGCCAGACAAAACGTTGGTTTGTGGGCAGGTCGGCCCATGTCTGGCGCACAAGATCGAGTTGGCCTGCCTTGTCTAGCGTAGAAATCGGTTTGATCCGCTCTTCCACCAGTTGATGCAGCGGAAGGTCGATGGTTTGTGCTGTGTCGGGCAGGAGCAAGGCCAACGTCTCCGCCAGATCACCGACGGCGTCATAGCATTCTTCAACCAGCCACAAGGGCAGCCTGCTCTCCTCGGCGACCCAGGTGCGGAGGAGAGTGCCGGAGATGACACGTCCCAGGCGACGACCCGTTAGGAAATAGAGTGCCCAGGCCGCATCGGCAGCAGGCGCGGACGCAAAATAATCGACGAGCGCAGCCACCTTTTCATTGGTGCGGTTGGTTTCATCGAGAGCGGTGTAGAGGGCAGTGAAGCGTTGCATGAGGGCTATTCCTCGTCGTGTCCGAAGGATGAGGCAGAGGCGTCACTGATCATGGCATTGTCAGCCATTGTTTCGTCGCCCGTGATACCGGAAGCATCCTGCGCGGCATCCTCATTGTCAATCGCATCGCCGCTGGTTTCGCCTTCGTAGCGCGTTAGCATGACAAACGCATCCATACTTTGTTCGACGAGGTAGCGCACCAGGGTGCTGGTGTAGCCGTGGGTGACGCCGATGCGCTCTGCGCCCGTTGCCCGAATCGTGGTAAGCAGCCCATCCCAATCGGCATGGTCGGAGAGGACAAAGCCTCGATCTACGGCGCGGCGGCGACGAGCCCCGCGAATTCTCATCCAGCCGGAGGCGAAAGCGAGCGAAGTCGGGCCGAATTTACGCAACCAGCCAGACGAGCCCGCAGCGGATGGCGGCGCAATGACCAGTGCCTCACCCCGATAGCGGCGTGCGGCGTCACTGTCGGCATAGAGAGTCGTGGGCTGGACAATTCCGGCATTGCGGTAGGCATGGACGAAGCGATGTACCGCGCCGTGGATGAGAATGGGGCCGAGAGTGGCATCCACACCCGCGAGCACGCGCTGTGCCTTGCCCAGGGCATAGGCGAACAAAATGCTGGTGCGCCCTTGTGCTTGGTTCTGCTGCCACCACTGGTTGATGTCCGTGAAGATCTCACTCTGGGGTCGCCAGCGGTAGATGGGCAGGCCGAAGGTAGACTCGGTGATGAAGGTATGGCAGGGGACTAGCTCGAAGGGTTCGCATGTGGCATCGACTTCGGTTTTGTAATCACCGCTGACGACCCAGACCTCGCCCTGATGCTCCACACGGACTTGCGCTGAGCCCAGCAAATGGCCGGCGGGATGGAGCGAGACACGGACACCGTTGACGTGGAGGGATTCGCCAAACGGCTGAGCAACGATGCGTGCATACGAATCAACGCGCAGCCGTAACATCGCCGCGCCTGTGGGAGAGGTTAGGTAGCGTTTGGAACCTGGGCGGGCGTGGTCGGCATGGGCATGGGTGATGACGGCACGCGTGACTGGCTGCCAGGGGTCAATGTAGAAATCGCCCGCGGCACAGTAAAGCCCGCGCTCGGTGACTTGGAGTAGTGCGTCAGCCATAAGCCCAATTCAAGCAGTTTTGGGGGCAAGAGGCAGTATCGTCTCTCTCATTTTGGGTAGCATTACGAGGTAGGGTTGTGAGTGAAGGGTGCATTGACCATGAGGAGAGGCCACTACGGTAGCTGTGGGGGAGCGGGCAATTCGTTGTTTTGATCTTGATCTGTGGCGTCGGGTTCTGGGCGTTCGGCGCTTTCTTCGGGAAGGTAGACGAGTGCCGTACTGACGGCCAGGCCATCCACGGCTTCGACGACAAAGCGCACATTTTGTACAACGGCTTCGTCGCCAGGTTGGGCGACATGCCCTAAGACGGACATAATCAAGCCACCCACGGTTTCTAAGTCTTCGGCTTCTTCGATCTCGAAATCTAGATCATAGTGCTGGGTCAATTCGTCGAGGATGAGATCGCCACGTACGCGCAGGGTATGTTCATCCAGTGCAACAAAGGGGGGAAGTTCTTCGTCGAATTCATCTTGAATTTCGCCGACGATCTCTTCAGCAAGGTCTTCCAGGGTGACGATGCCTGCGGTGCCGCCATATTCGTCCATCACGATGGCAACCTGGAAGTGTTGGGTGCGGAACTGGGCGAGCATGTCATCGAGCGAGATTGATTCGGGCACAAAGACCGCTGGACGTACGAGGGAGCGCAGGTCCCACTCCTGGTCATTCGTTAGGAGGTGGCGAGCGACATCCTTGACGTGGAGGATGCCGATAATATGATCGCGATCGACTTCGTAGACCGGGTAGCGGGAATGGTGTTCCTCACAAATGAGCGACAATGTTGTCATACGGTCGGCGTCTGCACTGAGCGCGGCCATACGTGTGCGTGGTGTCAGTACTTGACTGACGCTGCGCTGGCTGAAATCAATGACGTTCTCCAGAAAGATCTGTTCGGAAGGGTCAATCAAACCACCCTCAGAGCTTTCTTCGACAATGTAGGAGAGTTCGGTTGTTGAGACTAACCGAGCTTCGGCTCCTACAATCGGAATTCCGATGATCCGCAGCAGCCAATTGCTAATCCAGTTGAGGACGATGGTGATTGGTCTGAAGAACCAATCCGTAATCGCCATCGCCGCTGAGAGTTGGATTGCGGTGCTTGTTGCAGAATGAAGCGCCAGCGATTTGGGGATCATCTCGCCCAACACCATATGCAGATAGGTGAGGATCGCCACTGAGATGACAAAGGCAATGGTGTGCGCGGCGGCATTGCTCAACCAGCCCAAATGCTCCAGTGGCCCCACAAGCCATTTGGCGACGGCGTGTTCGCCGTACATGCCCAATCCTAGACTGGCGATGGTGATGCCGATCTGGGCTGTGCTCAGATAGCGGTTGACCGATTGAGGGTCATGTAAGACGTGCAGCACGCGCTGGGCTGAGGCGGAACCGGCTTCGGCCAAACCGGCAACGCGCGGGCGCGAGGCCCCCGCAATGGCAAATTCGGCTGCAACGAAGAATCCGTTGATGAGGCAGAGGAAAAGGATGATGAGGATTGGAACACCGTATTCAACCATGATCACATTTCGGACGCCAACTGGCGCAGACGTGCCGCTTGTTCAGGAGTCACAGGGAAACTGATGGCAACCGGGCTATTTCCAATCATGCGATCTACCCGCAAGGGTAGATCGCCGACGAGTGCCACGTGACCCGGCTGTGGAACACGCCCCAGGATGGTCAGGACCAGGCCTCCGATGGTATCGACTTCGATTGTGGGCAGGTCAAGACCTAGTATGTCGTTTAGATCTTCGATGAGGAGATCGCCACGAACGCGGGCGCGATTGTTGGGGCGTAGTTCCAGGGGTGGGTTTTCGATGTCAAACTCATCCTGGAATTCGCCAAATATCTCCTCCACCAAATCCTCAAAGGTGATCATCCCTGCTGTGCCACCATATTCATTGATGACGATGGCGAGATTGACACGGTCACGCTGCATGATGTCCATCACTTCTTCAACGGGTGATGAATCGGGTACATAGACCACCGGGTGTACGAGGTGGCGCGGTGTGGGTTGGAGCGTCGTGTCCTTGCTGACTTCGCGTTCAAAGATGACCTGAATGAGATCTTTTAGGTGGATGACGCCGATGATCGAGTCCACAGATTCCTCATAAAGGGGGAGTCGCGAATAGGGTGACGCGGCGAGAAGGGCGAACAGGTCATCACAGCTACTCTCAACGGGCGCGGTGAGCATGTAGGTGCGCGGGATCATGACGTTGCGCGCGGTCAGCTTGCGGAGTTGCAGTGTATTCACCAGGAGGCGGCGCTCTTCTGCATCCAGGACACCACCGGCACTACTTTCTTCGACGAGGATAAGGATTTCTTCGGGTGAATGGAGGTGGGCATGTTCAGTTGCAGGTGTTTGGCCCATGAGACGCAACAGGAACTGCCCTGAACCATTGAAGAACCAGATCAAGGGGCGGAAAAGGACAGCCGACCAGCGCATGGCGGGCGCGGTTGCAAGTGCCAATTGCTCTGGGTATTGGATGCCGATATTCTTGGGCATCAACTCGCCCAAGACAACCTGCAAAATGGTCAGAAAGAGCAGGATGGCGGTTGAGGCGATGGAGGTGGCGGCGATTTGGATGCTGGGCGAAAGTTTGTCAATCTGCGGGACGAGCAGCGCTAATATCTGGGATTGACCATAGAAGCCGAGGATCAGGCTGGCGAGGGTGATGCCCAGTTGGCAGGTTGCGATGTAGGTATCGAGGGTATGCGGCGTTTCAATTACACCCAGCATGTAGCGGGCGAGCGCGTTGCCCTCGTCGGCCAGTTGCGCCAAGCGCGGGCGGCGGGAACTGACCGCGGAAAACTCAGCCGCGACAAAGAGGCCGGTGAGGCCGATGAGCAGGGCGACGACGGCTATAATGATCAGTGGTGTTGCGAACATAATCCTGTGGGCAAATTGGGCAAGAGCCGATGCCTCTGGTTTTGACTGTCTGATGGTGAGTTGTCGACTCACGCATGGGCTTACTTGTCTACCTGGTCTGTGCCTTGTGCTGATGAATCCTGTATTGAGGAGCCATCTTGAGCTGTCACCTGGACGGTGATGTTGTCTGAACGTGCGTCGCCAGCCGATCCGTCGCTGACTGCCTGAAGCTTATAGGTCATTGGGCCGGTTTCAGCATCTTGTGGAATCGTAACACGAAGACGCACAACGCCTGTATTGCTGGGGCCCATATCGACCAATGTGATCTGGTTATCGGAACAGACACTGTCGAGTCGGCACAACTGGCGCGGCCACAAGGATGCCTCGGTAAGGCGTATGCTGATGTTATCAATGCCGCTGCCGGTATTGGAGGCATAGAAATCCAGTTCACAAGTCGTGCCGCGGGCGCAGCTTAGCTCGGTATTCCCCCCTGCTTCCAGCCGCGCGCCATAGAGTGTCGGCGGCGTTGGTGTTGCCGTTGGGATGTTTGGCGTCCAGGTGGGGGTGGGCAGTGGCTCCTCTGTGCGCGTTGGCGTTGGGGCTGGTGTATCGGTGGGGGCGACGACGCCGACTGTCACGGTATACCACTGCGTTGCGCCGTTGGGCAAGATCACCATGAGGTTATAGTCGCCTATATCGTCGCGGACACATTCCTCTTTGGTGCCTCGGCCATCGACGCCCAAGTTTTCATAATAGACTGCCTTGACGTTTTCGACATGCCAAGAGACATTTGTGCAGTCGCCCGGTTGCAGCGTTGTATCCTCGGCATAGAAGATAACGACAGGTGTTCCCAATGGCGGTACGGGCGTCATTGTTGGTTCTGGGGTAGCCGTCACGTCGGCGGCTGGCGTGCTGGTAGGAATGTCCAGGAAAGGCGTTGGGCGGCGCGTTGGCACTTCCAACGCGAAATCAAGGATCGGCGTGGCTGCGGGCAACTGTTCGTTGGTAGCGGCGTTTGATTCCTCCGCAATTTCGGCAAGCGAGGGAGGCGGCTGGAGCGCGACGCTGCCATCGGGTGCTGCCGTCGGCAGGACAGCTTCGGGATAGAGCTGGGTCGTGCCACCGGCGTTGTTGTCTGCCGGTGGGAGAATAGACTGTCCGGGCAAGGGGCCTGTCTGTTGGACGTCTGCTTCGGGTTGGGGTTCGCTGGTGGCAGTTTGGATGATCCAGAGCTGGGGCTGGACATTGGACTGGGCCTGCGCGGCGGGCGCGGTCAAGGTGTCGATGTTGCCGGGCTGTGTGGCGGCGAGTTCTTCGCTCACCATCTGCCAGCCGACATAGGCCGCAAAGAAGCCGCCACAGAGTAAGCTTGACATAAAGATCAGCCCGGCCCCGATCCAACCCCAGCGGCGGCGGCTCTGTGTCTGGGCTGCGCTCGTGGCTTGGACATCCGCTTCCAACTCATTGATGGCCTGGGTGATGGTGTCGGTATCGGATGGCGCGGGGATCGTGGCGGGTCGTTCTTGACCCTGGCGCGCCGCACGCGCGGCCAGATAGCGCGGGCAGTGGCGGAAGCCGCTGCACAGGCAGAGCGTGGCTTGATCGGTCAGGAGCAGTGGAATGGGACGCGGCGTTGTCCAACAACGGTTTTCAAAACTAGGGTATTCGACTGCTTCGCTAAAGCGGTTGTCGCCGGCTTCTGCGCCCAGATAGGGACAATGGGTTGGGGGATGTTGGGTATCCTGCTGGGTGGTCATCTGTAACTAGGCTCCATCCTGCTCCAACCAACCCGCAGCCACTTGCAGCGCATCTTCCGGGGTCTGGATCTCCCCGGCTGCCTGTGCCTCCATCAGATGCTCCATGAGAAGCCCCAATCGGGGACCCGGCTTGACTCCTAGCCGTTTAATCAAGGTGTGACCATCCACCAACGGCAACGGCAGTTGTGGGGCTTCGTCAAAGGCATAGTGTAGAAGTTGCTCCACATGATCAAGGTAGCCGGAGGTGTCCGGCGGAATCTCCTGGTCAACGCTGAGGCGGTCGGCGAGGGCAACCAGCAGCACATCCAGCCCTGGGCCAATGCCGGTCTGCTTGCCGCCCACATCGCGGAAGAAACGGAAACTGGCACGACGGCTGATGGTTTGCCCCATAAAGCTCATATGTAGATGGTGGGGACGCATATGGGCGCGCACCACGGCATGGGCTAGGTCAACTTCATTTCGATTAAAGCGCAGGGCTGTCAACCGCTGGTCGCTCAATTCGGCTCCGATGGTTTCATGTTCAAAAAAGCGTGTGCGTGTGGTGCCGTCATCAAGCAGTTCTAAGGTGCGAGTCTGCGGCTTGCCAATGTCATGGCATAGAGCATACCAGACCAGCCAATCGGCGCGCCTTCGCTGGCTGCCGATGATGGTCTGAAAATGATGTTGCAGGCGATCTTGCCAGGCTGCAAGTTTATGTTGCACAAGGGCATGGGCCTCGTTACGCGGTTTCTTGCTCGTCCCCAAGAGCCAATCGCGCAGCCCTGCCGCATTTTCCACCGTGTTGAGCGTGTGCTCATAGACGGGATAGAGATGGGGCAATGACTGTTCGACGCCAACCGTTGCCGCAACTTCGGGCAAGAGATAGCCGAGGAGCCCCACTTCCCTGAGCAACTCGATACCCTGTTGGGGATCGGACACCAATAACAACTTCCACAACTCGTCGCGCAGCCGCTCCGGGCTGACCGATTGTACGTTCGCAGCAAGTCCGCGGAGTTGGGCTTCGGTTTCGGCTTCCAGCCTGAAATCAAACTGGATGGCTAGACGCACCGCACGCAGAAGGCGAACCGGATCGTCCGCAAGGCTCGTTGGTGAGACACGCCGGATGAGTTTGTGTGTCAGGTCGGCTTGCCCGCCAACTGTGTCAATCAAGCTGGGCGATGGTGACGCTGTTGTGTAGGCCAATGCCAGGGCATTGACTGTGAAATCACGCAGGTGCAAATCTGCTTCAATGCTTCCGCCCCGTATCCCCGCAATATCACAAACCAAAGGGGAGGGCGTGCTGGTGGAGACAAGCCGAGCGACATCGCGTGCTTCGTCCAATGGATAATACGCCCAACCAAGCTGATCCGCAACGCGGCGTGCGATTGGAATTGCCGAGCCTCCAACGACCAAGTCTAGATCAGTCAATTCCGTCTGACGGTGGAGGAGCATGTCGCGCACTGCTCCACCGACAACATAGACGGGGGTATGGGCTTGACTGAAGGCGGTTAGGAGTTCTGCAAACGCTGGATGCGGCAGCTTCCAATTCATTGGTGGCACGAATTTCGAAAGACCCGAAGGAATGAGGCTGCGGTTAGGCGAGCGCATCGGAGTGATGATCGGCGGTATGTTTAGCCACTATACCAGGGCGATTATACCAGAAAGATGGTGAAAGTTAAATATGTCAATCCTTTTGTGATCAGCGTCCCTATGGTTTCCGAAAATAGGCTGCCAGGGCGACACCGATGATGACGACGAACCCGCCGAGCAGTTGAAGTGGGCCGGGGAAGGTGTCGAAAAATAGATAGGCCCAGCCCAGGGTGACTACCGGGCTGATGGTGAGAATAATGGCATGCAGGCTCATGGGTAGGCGGCGCAGGGCGAGATAGTATAGGGTGCGGCTGATGACAATATCGACCGTTCCGGCGACGAGGATGAGCAGCCAGATGGATGGTGGGGCATTGACTGTCCAGGGCCGCGCGAGCACGATTGCGCCGAGGGTCAATGTGGTGAAGAGCAGACGGAAAAAGAAGAAATCGACAAACTCTATATCGTTGCCATAGCGCTTTACCAACGCGGCGTGCAGCGCATACATGGCGGTTGAGAGGATGATCAGGAGGGCCCCCCAGCGGAATAGATCACCCGGCTGGAAGGTGATGGCGACGACGCCTATGAGCGCCAACAGCGCACCGGCAAGCTGAAAGCGATGCAAGCGTTCATGAAGCCACCACAGGCCAATGCCGATGCTAAAGAGCGTGGAGGTCTTGGCGAGCATCGAGGCAGTCCCTGTGTCGATGAAACCCACGGCTGTGTAGCTCAACGCGGTGCTTGCGCCGACCAGAAAGCCAACAGCCAGATAGAACCAAAAATGTTTACGCAACGAGGAAAGATGCAGTTGGCCGCGCCATAGACCATAGATGCCAACCTGGATGGTTCCCACTCCCAAGACGAGCGTGGCAGAGAGTACAGGTTCAAAATAGGGGAGGAAGGCGCGGGCAAAGACCAAATGCAGACTATCGACCAGCAAAAGCAGCGCAAATAGAGCACCGTCCACACTCGATAGGCGAGGTGTGGACGGTGCAGCAGCCACGGATATGTTCGAGGGCAGGTTCCCAGACAATGCCTATGCCAGCTTCTTAACTTGGCGTTTCATATAGACCATCAGGGCATGTAGCCCGCGCAGGCGCTGCGGCGTGATGGCCTCATTGAGTCCCAATAGGTTGTAAATGTCATCGGGCGAATCGATGACTTCTTGCGGCGCGGTCCCATCAAAACCATCGGCCAAAATGGCAGCATAACCGCGTACAGTCGGCGATTCTTGGGGAATATCGAGATGGAAATGGACCCCCTTCGCGTCACTTTCGGTGATCAGGAAGACGGGTGTTTGACACTCGTGAACCTGCTCTAGTTGATCGCGCTTTTCTTCAAGATATTCCGGCAGGTCCGGTAGGTCTTGCGAATATTCGAGCAGCAACTCCAGTCGCTCGCGTGGGGTTGCGCTGCGAAACTCTTCGACAATCTCACGCATTCCGCTGGGGAGACGTTCTAACTTGTTGATCACATCCATATCGTCAGACATTACTGGGCTTTCTGCTAAAGGTGTCACCGTCATCCATTATTGGCAATTATCGTTGGCAATGCTAAACGACGATGATCGATCCGTCAAACGTGGCTGACCTTATACCGCATTTTAGGTGTGTGCTTCATGCGGGCGTGTCGTGACGGTGGCGAGCGTAGTGGCGCTGTGACTTGGCGCGGTTGCCACAGGAGTTCATATCACACCAACGGCGGCTGCGGTTGCGGCTGGTGTCATAAAAGAGATAGCCACAGCCGCGGTCATCGGCACACTGGCCGACGCGGTTTAGCTCCCCGGCGGTGAGCAAGGTTGCGGCAGAACGCAAGATAGGCCACAGCATACCATCGAGCCCATTTTCATCGCCCCGCCAGCGCCAACCAAAGCCGCCCTCGGTTGCAACGACTTCAGGCAGCGAGTAGGCGCAGAGCAGCGCTTCGTTGAGCAAGGTGAGATCGGCTGCGGCGGGCTTTTGGTCCTCTGCAATGGCTGAGAAGATGCGATAGATCGCCTCGCGCAATTCAATGGCCCAACTATATATCTGGGCAGCCATCTCCGGGCGTGCTTGGGCCTGCGTAAGAAGCTCAGCGGCAGACTCGTCGGAACGAACTCCTACGCGGGTTGCCCATGCCACCAAATCCTGATAGGAGCCAATGGTTTCGACTGGTTGCTCGGATGCGTGCCAGTCCGATGTATTGGCAAATTCAAGACACAATTTGCCCGCGTCCAGCACGTCTGGGGCATCCAAATGAGTGGTTATATCGAGCATGAGTGAAGGATTTGTGCCGTTCATAGCTTGACGATAACACACATTATCTAACTGGTCAAATTAAAATTAGAGGTTGACGAAACAGAAATTTTGTGCTAAAATTTAACTAGCGTTCCCTCGGTTCGATGGTTGTAATATTCATAACTCCAAAGATTACACAGAGGAGAGAAACTGATCATGTTATTGCCAGATGAACTGGTTGCCCTCGCAGAGTGGCGACGTGAAGCAATTGAAGAGGAGATACGATTGCACCAGCTTTTGTCTCAAGCGCCGCGGCAACCTGCGCGCTGGCGACAGTGGTCAGGTGGTGGTCTGATATGGGCCGGGGCGATGCTCGTCCAGTGGGGCGAGGGGATGGCAGCATCCAACAGCCACCCCAATAGTCACCGAGGTGTTGAACTGCTGAATTAGTGAAAATGATGAAGCTGAAAAGGGTCGTAAGAAGCGGGATGGACATCGTAATGTCCATCCCGCTTCTTGTTGTTATGGCGGTCTTGTTACTCGGTGATCGTGAACGTATCTCCGGCGCTTCTTCCCCATACTTCCGTAAAGTACATTTGCTCGGCGTAGGCAGGGAGAACCCTGAATTCGCCAGGGATGCCGGCGCGGACGTTGAAGGTGTATTCGTAGGTTCCGGCAGAGAGGAAGGTGGCAAAGACGGCAACTTTGTCATCGCGCATGTCGGTATAACTGGGTACCCAGTATCGCCACCATGTTGGACCGCTGACCTTGTCCTCCATCGTGATGCTCGGATCGACGAAGCTATCGCTGGTGGTTGCGAGGTTGGGATCAATTGGTTCAGTCCCCGCCGGAATTGGCACCTCGACCAGCAGTTGATAGAGGTCGGTGGGGGCGACAATGGTGACGGTGACGCTGATCACGTCGCCTACCTGTGCGCTGTTGATTGCACCTGTCTCACTCGCTTCGCTGTTTTGCCGCTCCTCGGCGTTTGCTTCAGCCAGCGCAAAGCGCCGTTCGATGACCACGCCGCGGTCGCGCGCTTCGACTTCGGCGGCATCTAAGGTGTAGCGTAGATAGGTGGTGTAGTACATCCGCCCCTGGTTATTGTCGCGGCTGAGGCGCAGGGCATTGGCTTCGTCGCGCAGTAACTCGCTCACCTCGGCGCGCAGTGTTACGCGCTCGGTGAGATTGGCTGGACCCACGCTGCCGCTGCCCAGTTCAGAATCATTTAGGGTGACTGTCCAGTTGTAGTCACTTTGCATTTCGCCCGTCAGCGTTAACCAATCGGTCAAGGCAATCAGCGACCATGCGGTTTCCTGGGTGTTGGCCCAATGACCTGCCTGACGGGTTTCCATCAACCAACGCACAACCTTTGGCAAGATGGCTTGTTCGGGGTCGAGTTTGACAAACGCTGCCAAGACAATGGCGGTTGTGCGTGTGTCTGTGTTGAGGTTGCGGAAGTCGATATTATCTTCTTGCCACCAGGCGCTTGTGCCCGTGATATTGGCTGCTCCATAGAGATCGTCGAGCAGGGTATCGACACGCGGGTCGCTGCCTGCTTCCGGCTGGAGGTTATCCAGGGTCATGGCGAGAAATGCTTTGCCATAGAGACTCAGCCGCTCGCGCACGTCATAGAGGGTGCTGGTGCGGCCTGGGTCGCCCTGGTCAATCTCGGAGAGCACATAGAGCATGAAAGATAGCTCGTTGAGCTGCCAGGTACTCTCAATGCGGTCGGGAGCCACAAAAGAGCGTTCAATGAAATCAACCGCGTTCTGGGTGGTGCGTGCGGGTACGGTATAGCCCTGTTCGTCCGCTGTGACAAGACCCCAGAGAGCATAGGCTGTGATAAAGACGGAACTGCGCTCACCAGGCCAGTAGCCCCAGCCACCGTCTTGGTTTTGGCGGTTGACCAGGCTCTGTACGCCTTCGTTGATCTGTGTTGCCAGGTTCGCGGAGAGATCGGTCGTTTCAAGCCCTAGTTCTTCGACCGCGCGCGCGGTAAAGAGATTGGGTAGGAAGCTGCTAACCGTCTGTTCGGTACATTCGTAGGGATAGTTCTCAAGATAATCCAGACCGGCAACCATGCTACCTGCCAAGCTTGGCTCGATTGTGACTTCCAACTCGCCCTCATCGGTGGCGGCGTCGGGTACACGGATTGCTTCCAGCACACCACCTGCCGGCACTTGCCCCGAAGTGGCGACTGTTTCACGCGCGATATATTGCACGACCGGTAGGGTGAGTTGTACGGCGTCTGCCAGCCCCTTTTCGC
The DNA here is from genome assembly GCA_020846635.1 of Caldilineaceae bacterium. GTDB lineage: Bacteria > Chloroflexota > Anaerolineae > Caldilineales > Caldilineaceae > QEUY01. The sequence goes on along the minus strand of JADLDO010000014.1, from coordinate 22,551 downwards.
CACCGGTGCTGGTGGCTGTGGCAGTGAACGTAATCACGACTTGGGTTGCTGTGGGGTCAACAACAATGGGCCAATCGCTGCGCACCAATTCACCGGCGGCGAGGTTGAAGGGGATAGCCGTCTCAACATCACTGGCAAACTCAGCGCCACTCATGGCAATGGTCAGTTCGCCATCGCCCAGATCATCGGCGGTTGTGTTGATCACCGTTGCGCCAATATCGGCGCGATCGCCAGCGGTGAAGAAGCGCGGGAGCAGCGGGCGTACCTGCAATTCTTTGGTGGCGACGACATCATAGATGGTATTGCCCACGCGCGTATCTTCTGTGACTGCTTTGGCAACCAAGCGCCAGGTAGTCAGGTTGTCGGGCAAATCGACGTCAAAGGTGATGATGCCATCCTCGTCGGTGGTCAGTTCGGCGCGCCAGTAGGCAATATCGGGGAATTCGGAGCGTACATCCAACGCGCCGCCATCGCCACCTCCGCCACCACCCTTTGCCCCCTCGGACAACTGCGCGCTCATGCGGTCGCGGTTGATGGTGAGGAGGGCCGAGGTCAAGACGCCCAATGGACGCTGGTAGTAGAAGATATCGATCAGGTCTTGGTCGCTTTGGAAGGCCAGGGAGAGAACGGCGCGGTCTACCAACGCCACGCTGACCTCTGTGTTGGGGACACGATCGCCATTCATGTCCGTCACCGTCATGGTATAGGCGACTGTGCTGCCCGGTTCCGTTCGCTGCGCCGAAGATGCCACGTCGAGGGCCAGCTCTTTGGCGCCGGTATCGACATTGATCTGCACATAGCCAATGCGCATGGCAGGTGTGGGATTAGTTTCATCCATGCCTTTGGCAATGAGAATACTGACAAAGATGTTAGGGATCTGCGCCTCGGTGATCGGCAGATCGATGGTTTCGCTGTTGCCTTCAAGCGTGATGACCTCGGCAGAGACAACGCCAGCGCGCTCGATGGTGAGCAAGGCTTGGACAGGGCCGGTGAAGGGGCTGGGAACCAGAATGTGGGCAGTGTCGCCGGGTTCATAAAGCCGCTTGTCGGCGACGAGTTCGATGCGGTCATTGTTGGCGCGCGGCCATGCCACAAACTCATCGGGGTCCTCTGGGCTGATCCAGATGAAGCCGTTGCTTGAGGTGTCGTTGCCTTTTTCATCGGTACCCTGGACAGCTACTTGATATTGCCCGCCGACTTCCGGCGTCCAATCAAGGTCAGCCATACCTTCGTCACTCGACATGAGCGTGGTGGTATAGACCGGATTGCGGTCGATGCTGGTTTCCCAGCGGAAGATGCCATCTGTGCCACGGGCATAGACGCTGTTCCACTGATACTCGTAGATGGTTACGTCCAGATCGGCGTCTGGATAGGGATCGCCTTGTGGCGTGACCGTGACGAAGTCGATGGTGCTTGGTTCGCCCACGCGGCCCACGTATTGGCGCGGGCTGACACCAATGTAGAAGTCGGCCTTATGGATGGGGACCGTGGTGCGCGCGCTGACAAACTGGTTGTTCGGGCTTTGTACGGTGACGTCGAAGGCCCAGTTTTGGCTTTGGGGTGCAACCGAGATGTCGGCGGGTAATTCGATGACAAAGCTGCCATCTGCCTCTGTCGTCGCAACCCCTTCGCGAATTAGCCCCAGATAGAAACTGCCGGAATAGGGATCATAGACATCTTGATCCGGGTCAAAGGGCTGGAAGCTGAAAAACCGATCGCTAGGGCCTTTGTCCCAACTGAAGGTATAGGGATCGGAGAAGAGCCGCCAGGTCACAGGTGCATTGGCAAGTGGGCCACCGCTGAAGTAGTTGGCCTGGAGCGTAACGCGCACTGTATCGCCCTGTTGGTATTCGGGCTGATCGGGTGTGAGCGTGATTTCGAATTCTGGCACGCGGTAGGAGGCGACGGTGAATGTCGCGCCGGTATAGACGAAGTGATCCCCTCCCAGCGGCAGGCGCACCTCTATATAATAGCCGCCGGTGAGGGCCTCTTTGCTCAGTTCGACTTTGCCATTGACAGTGCCAAAGTCACTCAGCGTAAACGCCTCTTCCTGGATGGCGTTGCCCAGCGGGTCGCGCAGGGTGAATTGGATCGCTAGATCGCTCGGTGGCAGTTGATATTGATCCTTGACGAGGGCCCGGACGATGCCTTTCCAATAGACGGTTTGCCCTGGGCGATAGATAGGACGGTCGGTGTAGAAATAGGATTGGAGTTGATCGAGGGACCAGCCGCCAGCAAGATTGAAATCCCAGATGGCGATGCCGTTTGACCATTCACTGGAGACGATCGCAAAGTTTTCGTCTCCCGGTTCGCCTGCCATTGCCAGAACGGGTGCCCAATTCAGGTTCGGATCAGGGCGCAGCTCTGCCAGGAGTGTTCCATCCGCCGCGGTTTTGCCTTCGTCTACTAGTATACCCTGGTTGAAGAAGCGAATGGGCTGTCCGCCCACAGGCTCCCCTGTACGCAGGTCGGTTAGCCAGACCAAGCTGTCGGCGCTGTCACTCTTCTTGAGTGTTAAGTTGAGGTTGCTGATCACAACCAGCGCTTGGCTGACATTGTTGGCGTTAACATCGGTTGCCTCTGATGTGCTGCTCGCGGAACCGGGTTGTGCAATTTCTACAAAGTAGATGCCGGGCACAAGCTCATTGTCGAGTTCATCTGTCAAGGTAACAACTTGGCGAATGCTGACATTGCGATCTTCAACGACCTCATAGGAGCGAGACCAAATGCGTGTGGCGTCGGGGTTGGGAACGTGGTAGTTCTGCCAGATTTCCCATTGGTTGCTCCCTGTGAGCGCAAACAGTTCCGATTCGGGCAGACGATAGAGATCGACTTGCAACGCATCGACATTGCGATAGAGGACGCTGATGCGCGTGTCCGAATAGGCTGTGAAATGGGTGAAGCGGTCCGCTTCGAGGCGCACAAAGGGCGGATAGTCTCCCGTTGTAAAGCTGAGATGATAATCTTCGCCCAACGTGTTGCCATACTCATCGGCAATTTCGGAGCCGACGGTGACGGTGTAGCGCGTATTGGGTTCCTTGAACCAACTGATCTGTAGCTCGTTGAGATATTCAGAGTAGTAGCTGTAGACCTGGGTTGTGGTGAGCATCGGGCTCACTTCGATGTTTTGGGTAACCAGGGTCGGGCTAACCGGCGCATTGAAGCGGATAACCACAGAGGTGTCAGGCGAGACCTCTTGTGCATCCTGCACCGGGGAGACAGTCTCTACGGCGGGCAGCGGAACGACGGTAAAACTGCGGCTATAGCTGCTGCGGAGCGTGCCTTCGCGGCTGGCAGGCTGGGCCGATTCATCGACTTCGATGAGGTACATTGCGCCGAATTCCAGCGGTTGGGTCGGCGTAAAGGTCAGCGTGGTGAAATTCTGCTGCCAGCCGATCTCGCCCTCGACCGGGGTGTCGCCGGCTGCGGTACGCAAGCTGAAAGCCGCGGCGGTACTCTCGGCATCCATCGGCTGAGTGAACTGGACGGTCACGACCGCATCAGGGCGCACCAAGCTCCCGCTGGGCAGGGAGGAATCAACAAGGGGCGCTGCTGTGGTAAAGGTGAATTGATATGGCTCGGAGAGGGCGGTTCCCTCTAGATCGCTGATGCCATCGACAACAGCCGTGTAGGTGGTCGCACCGGCAAAAGCTGTGTCGGGCTGGAAGGCATAGATGGAGGTGCTGAGCCAGCGTCCTTCGCCCTCGACCTGTGGCTCCAGCGTAAGTGGATCGGGCAGGTTGGCTTGGTCGTCCACGCCACTTAATGCGACCACGGGGCGGTTGAAGACGATGAGCAACTGTATATCGGTATCGACCTCCGCGGTGCCATCACTGGGCTGGGTCGAGGTGACGAGCAGGGGTGTGGCTGCTGTAAAGGATGCCTCGATGGCATTGCCGAAATGGACACCCGTGGCTGACTGTGCTGTGCCATCGACGCGGATGGTATAGACCGCGCCGGGTTCTGGTGTGGCGGAGGGGGTGAAGACGAGGTTGTTACTCTCCACGCTAAAGTCACCTGCCAGGTCAGGCCGGATGGTAGCTGATTCGGCAACAGCGGGATCAAGCGCCTGATCAAAGGTAAGGGTGAGCGGGCCATCGACCCACACCTGGCTCGCGCTGGGTGTCGTGCTGACCAAGACCGGGGGTAGTTCACCGGCGTCCTGCTGCATGGACGCGGGCTGGACTTGGGCAGGCGCGGCGGGCCGGCTCGACATCCATGCGGGTGTTAGCCCTGTGATGCCTAAGCCCACTAAGAAGAGGAGTACAAAGGCAAGAATGATAGCTGTGCGTTGAACGACGGAGGAACGACCCATGTTGATACCCTCGAATTGACGTGCGATGCGTGGCGCATATTGATACAGATTAATAGAAAGATTTATCGAGCTATACTATTTCAGAAACACATTTTCAGTACGGTTAATCTGTCGTGACCACCCTCCCGGAAGCTTCCGAGCTTCCGGGAGGGTTAATACCCCTACAGTGTATTCAGTATAATATCCAATACAGACACAATCTAGATCGGAAGGCAACGAAGTAGACTCTGCATGGCGCGAATTTCGGCTTAGTTGCCCATGTTTGTCACGGTGGTCGCCGCGCCCGTCTCAATCAGCACCAGTGACGGGTTTGTGCGTTCGATTTCGCTGTCGCTTGTGCGCCTGCCCTCTAGCCAGAAGTGATGGCTGCCCGGCGTGAATTGCCACCATGCACGCAGGCGAGTCGCGTCTTGGGCGTCGGCAAGCACTTCACCATCCACAATCAAGCGTAGCTCGGCCCAGGGTGTGCCATCGGCGACATAGCCGTTTACCTCGATGCGCTGGCGGTCTCGGGGTACGCCAGGATGAATTTGATAGGCTGTGTTGGAGGTGGGCGCAGCCAAGATGAGCGGCCCTGTGGCCCGGATCGAGTTTGTGCTGGCGGCTGCCAGCGCAGTATTGGATGGAGGGGGCAAAGGAATTCCCTGGCTGATCATCCAATCATGATATTCCGGCGGCAGCAGCCAATAGACGCGTTCACTGCGGCGGGTGCTGGGAGTTTCATCTGAGGCGAGCAGTCCGGTCGCCTGGTCGATGATCAAGGGCACAAACTGATTGTCCTCCTGGGTGGGCTCTGTGCCGGCGATGTACCGTTCGTTGCGGATGCGCCGGCAATCGCGCGAGGGCAACAAGCCGCTGGGCGCGCAGATCGGAAGCTCGACAATGTCATCGGGACGGATAAAATCAGGGGGGGTGCTGGGATGGGCGGCAAGCATGAGGTCATGCCAAACCGGGCCTGCACCGTCGATGCCACTGACATCGAGCATGGGTGTGTTGTCCGCGTTGCCGACCCACACACCGACGATGCGCTGCGTCGAATAACCAATTGTCCAGTTGTCGCGCCAGTCAGTTGTTGTCCCGGTTTTGACTGCCGCGGGGAAAGGCAGTTCGAGGATCGAACCTTCACCAAAGGCAGGGATGCGTGCTGTGGGATCGCTGAGTATATCGGTGATGAGATAGGCGGCCTCTGGCGAGATGACCTGTGTGCTGTTCGTCGTGCGGCCGCTCTCGGCATGCGTGCCCGGTTCGACAGCTTGTTTGCCCAAAAGAGAATGCCAGACGCCGTTCTCGTCTTGCCGCTGGATATCGAGGATGGCGCGCGTGTCGAGGCGGCGGCCCTCCTTAAAGACGCCAAAGGCTGTGGCGAGGTCGAGCAGTTTTACTTCACCACCACCCAGGGTTAAGGCCAGGCCATATTCGTCGGTAAAGCTGCTGATTCCCGCTTGGGTGGCAAGTTGGCGCAGGGTGTCCACGCCGACATAGTCCAATGTACGCACAGCCGGGATGTTATAGCTGCTGGCGAGCGCGGTGCGCACGCTGACAGGGCCGTGAAAGAGCCGGTCATAGTTCAAGGGCTGATAGGGTACGTTGCCGCCCTTTTCGTCGCGGGTATAAAAGGTGGCAGGCAAGTCGGGCAGAATGGTGCCGGCGGTCAGGGGGGCCAAGCCTTGCGACTCTGCCCAAGCAGGATCGAGGGCCGCGGCATAGGTGAAAGGCTTGATGGCGCTGCCCGGCTGGCGCAGGGCGACAGCGGCATTGACATTACCCTGGATGCGCGCATCGAAATAGTTCGGGCTGCCGATCATGGTCAGTATGTCACCGCTGTTGGCATCGAGGATGACCGCGGCAGCATTATCGACACGGCGATTTGGATCGGTCTTGGCGTCGCAAAGTCCTGGGATTCGACAATTGAGCAGGTCAAGGCGATAGCGCAGCGACGACTCTGCTTCAAGCTGCAAATCCAGATCAAGCGTCGTGATGACGCGCAAGCCACCCGCGCGCACTGCTTCTGCGCCCACGCGTTGCAAGACCTGGTCTTGAACATACATGACAAAGTGAGGCGCTTTGATGTCAAAGAGACGGGAGCGGTAGCGCAACGGCTCGGCGGCGATGAGGTCACGCTCTGCTGTATCCAGATAACCCGCCTGGATCATGAGGCGCAGCACAGTCAATTGGCGCGCTTTGGCTGCATCGGGGTCGAGCAACGGGTTATAGCCGGTGGGATATTGGACCAAGCCCGCCAGCAGCGCACATTCTGCACGACTCAGTTGGGGCGCGGGTTTGCCAAAGAAAATCTCGGCGGCGGCTTCGATACCAAAGGCGAAATTGCCATAGTACATTTGGTTGAGATAGAGCGCGAGCACCTGGTCTTTGGAGTAATGTTGCTCTAAGCGCCACGCCAGCCATGCCTCGCGCAGCTTGCGACGAAGGCTTTGTTCATAGCGTTCGTTGACTGGAAGCAGCAGATTGCGCGCGACTTGTTGCGTGAGCGTGCTGGCTCCGCTGACCACGCCACCACCGGCACGAAAGTTTTGCCAGGCAGCGCGAGCGATGGCGATGGGATCGACGCCAGGGTGATGATAAAAGCGGCTGTCCTCTGTGGCTAATGTCGCCTCAATACAGGCACTGGGGAGGGCATCTAGGTCGAGATTGATCTGTTTGCCGGCGTCGGGGTCCAATACTTCGTAAAGCACGCGCCCCTGGCGATCTACAATCTGCGTTGTCGGACTGATGAGCCGTTGTGCGGCGGCGCTGACCGGAGGAAGATCGGACAAAAGCCATTGATAGAGGCCCAGTGCCGTCCCCCCGATAAGAAGGAGGACGGTAAGCAGGCAGGGGAGCCAATGTTTGCGAATGAATACGATAGCCGGTAAGAAAATGCGCTGTCTCATAGTACAGTCAACGAAACCCTCTGGCGGCAGGTTCCGCCAGTTTTTTGTGGAGGAATGGACTTTTTTCCAGCATAACATAGGGCTGGAGCGTTCTCTGTAGCCTTGCCCCATCGGAGGGATGAAGGAACAGTGTCGGGAGGCCGCGGGCCGCGTAGGTCACGGCTCCGGCGTGACATCACACATCCACGCGCCTTGTCCGGCCAGAGGCCGAACCTACGAAGCATGGAGCGCGTAGGTCATGGCTCCGGCATGACACCATGCGTCCACGCACCTTGTCTGGCCAGAGGCCAAACCTACTCCCCAATCTTGGAATACACCCTTTATCAGATAAGTGGTTTGACAGTACCCCGGAATGAGCATAGAGTTAGCCATTCAAATGAATCGCGAATTGAAGGCCATGACTGACGAGAAGACGAAGCCTCAGATGAGCCGCCAGATCGACGGAACCGGCAACGCTCCATCACATACTCCCGCTGACGACTCGAAAAACGTCGAGTGTGCTCATATTGTGTTTGATGTTGTGCCACAGGTCATGCAGAGCTTGCGCGCAGAGATGCGACGGCAGCGCGGCCCCGATCTGTCGGTTTTGCAGCTACGCGCGCTTGCTTTTTTGCGCAATAACCCTGGAGCAACGCTTTCGCACTTGGCAGAACATGTGGGGTTAACCTTGCCCTCTATGTCCAGCCAGGTATCGGGGCTGGTGTCACGCGATCTGATCGATCGCGCGACTGCCCCAGAAGATCGCCGCTATGTGACATTGAAGTTGACGGAGCAAGGGGAGTCTGTGCTGGATGCCGCGCGCCAAAGTGCCCAAGAAAACTTGGCAATGACACTCTCGGTGCTGTCCTCAGACGAGTGTGTCGTTGTGATTGAGGCTATGCACTTATTGGCACGTGTCTTTGCTCCACCTTCCCCTGATTGTCTCCCAGACGAAGCATCAACCCAATCCAGCGAAGCCTAGACGGAGTTGTAGTCACATGGCGCGTACGGGGCCTCCGCGCACTCCCAACCTTCCTCCTGAGATCGTGCCGCTGCGGGCACGTCAGTTTCGAATCCCCAAGACCTTTTCGGCGCTGCGCCATCGCAACTATCGCCTTTTTCTGATCGGCCAGTTTATCTCATTGGCTGGAACCTGGATGCAGATCATTGCCCAGGGATGGCTGGTCTACGAGATTAGCGGATCGGAGCTTGCGCTGGGGATTGTGGGTTTTGCCGCTGCGATCCCCGCACTGCTTATTTCGCCTTTTGCCGGTGTCGTTGCCGACCGGGTTTCGCGTAGGGCCTTGCTGGTGGTTACTCAGTCGGGCGCAATGCTCTTGGCGCTGACGTTGGCGGCGCTCACCTTTACGGGCATTGTGGAGGTGTGGCATGTTGTACTGCTGGCGACAGGTCTTGGTGTTGTCAATTCGTTTGATGGGCCGGCGCGCCAAGCTTTTGTCGTCGAGATGGTTGGGCGTGAGGATTTGCCCAATGCCATTGCTCTGAACTCTATGACATTTAACAGCGGACGCATCATCGGCCCGGCGATTGGTGGCCTGGTGTTGGTGCTTGTGGGCGCGGCCTGGTGTTTTCTGTTGAATGGGCTTACGTTTGTGGCGGTGATTACCGGGCTGTTGATGATGCGGCTGCCGCCGCGCAAGCCAAATGGTAACAATCTTTCGCCGTGGAAACAGATGGCGAGTGCTTTGGAGTATCTGGGTCACCAGCCGGAATTGCGCGCCTTGCTGCTGATGGCCTTAGCCTTTAGCCTCTTTGGCATCTCGTACAGCACCGTATTACCGGCGTTTGTTGACAAGGTGTTGGCGCAGGGCGCGGCTGCCTTTGGCACTGTGAACGCCATGACGGGAATTGGTGCGGTTTCGGGCGCGTTTATTATTGCGAAGTGGGGCGACAGGGGCCAGCGTGGTCGCTGGTTGTCTTGGGCAATTTTGGGCTTTCCGTTGGTGCTGACTGTCTTTGCGCTGAATACGTTTTATCCACTGACATTGGTGTTGGCTGTGGGGCTGGGGGTCTGCTTTATGATGACCTTTACCTTGATCAATACGCTGTTGCAGACGCAGTTGGTGGATGAGATGCGGGGGCGCGTATTGAGTTTATATACGTTGACCTTTTTTGGCTTTACTCCGTTTGGCAATCTGATGATCGGGTCGTTGTCGGAGTGGATTGGGTTGAGCCGCGCAATGGTTTTGAGCGCGGGGCTTAGCCTGGTGACGGCTGCTGTGATCTTGTATTTGATCCCGTCGGTGCGGCGTTTGCCGTAGGGTGATGGGTAAGGTGGGGTAGGGGTGTTAGAAAGGGCCCTCCCGGAAGCGGCCCAGAGGGCTCCCCGCTTCCGGGAGGGGGTGAAGGCTATGTGGCTTGTTCGGCGGCGTGTTGGCTCCAGAGTTGGGCTAGCTCGATGCAGACTTGGGTGGCGCGTGCCATGTCTTGCAACGAGACATACTCCAGTGGGCCGTGGACGTTTTGCATCCCTGTAAAGAGATTGGGGGTGGGTAATCCCCGCTCGGTAAACTGGGAACCATCGGTGCCACCGCGCACAGGGGTGTAGACTGGCTCTAGTCCGGCGCGGCGGATGGCAGTTTCGGCGAGGTTGACGGGCGTAAGGTCGCGTTCCAGCCAATAGCGCATGTTGCGATATTGGGGCGTGATCGCGCAGTTGACCTTGGCGCGTGGCTCAGAGAGGCTTAACGCCTGGCAGGTGGCGCGCAGTAGATCGCCGTGAGCCTGTAATCCCTCTAATTCGAAGTCGCGCAGAATCAGATGGATCTCCACTTCTGCCGCAGTGCCTTGCATGTTGTAGAGATGAATAAAGCCCTGACGGTCACGCGTGGTTTCCGGCGTGCGTGTGTGTTGGGGCAGAAAGTCAATCCATTTGGCGGCAAGGTGCAGCGCATTGACCATGACGCCAAAGGCAGTGCCCGGATGGGTGGAAACGCCCGTAATGGTAATCACCGCCTTATCGGCAGAGAAAGTCTCATAGGTCAGTTCGCCTGGATCGCCGCCATCCAGCGTGTAGCCATAGGCAGCACCCACGTCGTCGAGTTTGATGTGACGCACGCCCCGACCAATTTCCTCATCAGTGGTGAAGCAGATACGAATAGGGCCGTGAGGGATTTCGGGATGCGCCAACAGATAACCCGTCATTGCCATGATGATGGCGACACCTGCTTTGTCGTCTGCGCCCAAGAGCGTTGTGCCGCTGGCTGTGACGATGTCTTCCCCAATCTTCTGGTGCAAAAACGGATAATCGGCAGGCGAAAGCACTTGCGAAGGGTCATCGGGCAGCGTGATGGGTTCACCGTTGTAGCGGCGATGGACGATGGGCTTGACGCCGCTGGCATGGAAGGCGGGCGCTGTATCCACATGGGCCATGAAGGCAATGGTCGGCACGTCAAAATCGACGGTGGTGGGAATGGTGGCAAGGAGACAGCCGTAGTCGGTCAAGAGCAGGTCGCTGACACCCAATGCACGCAGTTCGTCAGCCAACAAGTTGAGGAGATCAAGTTGTATGGACGTACTCGGCACAGAGGGCGAGCTTTCGTCGGATTGGGTGTCGATCTTGACATAGCGCAAGAAGCGATCTTCGAGTTCTGGAACAAAATCTTGGATATCCATGAATAACTCCTGTAGGATCGGATGTATTGGGGCCGGTTGTATACGCACGCTGGAATGATCTTGCCGCAGGAATGGACAAGGCACAAAACTCAACGACCTCTATGTGAGCGCATCTCAAAGGGGGTGACTGTTGCGCGGCTTGCGCGTCGGTGGCAAAATGGGTTGGGTTTTTGGCAACGACGAACGGTGAAGCAGGAAGGAAATAAGCGAGTGGCAACAACGATTCAAAGAGCAGGCAGCGCGGGCAATGCAGCACAGACCAAACCAGCGCAACGACTCTTTATCCCTGGCCCCACTGATGTTCTACCCGATGTGATGGCGGCGCAGACTGCGCCGATGATTGGTCATCGCAGTGATGAGTTTGAGGCGCTCTTTGCGAAGGTTGAGGAGCAACTGAAGGCGCTCTTCTTTACGAAATCACGTGTCTATATTGTGGCCGCGTCCGGTTCGGCACTGCACGAGGCTTCTATGCGTAACTGCGTGAGCGGGCGCGTGCTTAATTTTGTCAATGGCGCATTTAGCCAGCGCTGGCATGATGCGGCGAAGGGCTGTGGCAAGCAGACGATCCGTGTGGATGTGGCCTGGAATACCGCGGTCAAGCCGGAGACGGTGAGCCAGGCATTGGCGCAGGAGTTGGCCGATGGCCCGGTGGATGCGATCACGGTTGTGCATAACGAGACTAGCACAGGGGTTGTGAGCCCGGTCGGCGATATCGCTGCTGCCGTACGGAGCATCAGCCCGGAGACGTTGGTCTTGGTGGATGCGGTTTCTTCTTTTGCCGGGACCGAGATTCCGGTGGATGCGTGGGGGATTGACCTCTGTCTTACTTCGTCGCAGAAGGCGCTTGCCTTGCCGCCAGGTCTTGCCTTTTGCGCGGCGAGTGACCGTGTTTTGGCGCGGGCAGAGCAGGTGACTGGACGAGGTTGGTATTTTGATTTCTTGAATTTGGAGAAGTCGCTGAAGAAGAACACTACGCCCTCCACACCTGCGATTACGCTGATGCGCGCGCTGAGTGTGCAGTTGGATCATATTTTTGCGGAAGGGTTGGCCGAACGCTTTGCTCGCCACGCGCATTTGGCGCAGTTGACGCAGCAATGGGCGTTGGATCATGGCTTTGAGTTGGCGGCAGAGGAAGGATACCGCTCGCCAACCGTGACCAATGTCACCAACAATCTAGCTATCAATGTGGGTGCGTTGAATCGCCATTTGGAAGAAGCGGATATGGAAATTTCCAACGGCTACGGCATCTATAAGGATAAGGCGTTCCGGTTGGCGCATATGGGCGAGGTAACGGAAGCGGATATGCAGCGGCTCTTTGCGGCAATGGACGAGTTTTTGGCGGCTTAGTGTCATACCGCTATGGCATCCAGCGGGTAATCGAGGTTGGCCTACACAAGTGATAGGGAGAGATAGATGAGCGAACAGGATAGACAGGTCATCGACCTGCGTAGCGATACGGTGACCAAGCCGACTGCGGCGATGCGTGCTGCGATGGAAGCGGCGGAGGTGGGCGATGATGTCTATGGCGAAGATCCCACCGTCAACCGGCTTGAGGCGATGGTGGCGGAGATGATGGGGATGGAGGCCGCGGTCTTTGTCGCCAGCGGGACGATGGGCAATTTGATTTCTGTACTCAGCCATTGTGGCCGCGGCGATGAGATGATTTTGGGCGACTATGCCCATATCTTTCGTGCCGAGCAGGGAGGCGGGGCGGCGTTGGGCGGTGTGCATCCGCACACGGTGCGTAACCAGCCTGATGGCACGCTCGACCTTGATGAGGTGACGGCTGCCATTCGTGCATATGATCCGCATAACCCGATTACGCGCTTGATCTGTCTTGAGAATACACAGAATTTCTGTGGTGGTCGTGCGCTGCCGGTTGATTACATGGACGCCGTGGGTGATTTAGCGCATGAGCGGGGGCTGAAACTGCATGTCGATGGCGCGCGGCTTTGGAATGCTGCGGTGGCGCTGAATGTTGCCCCTGCGCGACTTGTGCGGTCGGCAGACAGTGTGAGCGTCTGTTTGAGCAAGGGGCTTGGCGCACCGGTGGGATCGGTGGTGGCGGGTAGTGCCGAGTTTATTGAAAAGGCACGCCGTAACCGGAAGGTGGTAGGCGGTTCGATGCGCCAGGCGGGTGTTTTGGCCGCGGCGGGGATCGTGGCGGTGACGGAGATGGTTGAGCGCTTGGCGGATGACCATGCCAACGCCAGGGCATTGGCGGAGGGTTTGGCACAGATTGAGGGCATCGAAATCGACCCGAACAGTGTAGAGACAAATATCGTCTTCTTTGTGCTGACGCAGCCGGATATGACGCCTGTGCAACTGGCGCAGGCGCTACGCAGCCGTGGAGTTGTGCTAAATGCCGGAGCAGGAAAACGAATGCGCGCCGTGATGAATCACCATGTGACGGCTGAGGATGTGCCGGCGGTGGTGGCGGCATTTGAGCAGGCGTTGCATCAGGGCGCGGCGGCTGCGGGTGAGAAGGTCGTCGTTTACGGATAAGAGACGAATAGAGGGATACAGAAAAAATAGAGTGATAGACCAGGGGCAAGTGAAAAACGGCCCCTGGTTTTTGTTTATGCTAGGCGCATGCTGAGGGTCTGGTCTAGCTCGTGTAGGGCTGCGTCTACTTCGGCAAGTCGTCCTGCTTTGATGAGGGCCATATAGCGTTGTGCAAATTCAGTGGTCGGCAGCCAACCGGTAAGCAGGCGCGGTGTGGAACGTCGCCAGGCTGCGAAGATGCTGGCAGATTGGCGATGGGAATGGCGCAGGATCATGCGCCCAACATGCAATGCGTGTTCGTTGCCTGTGACCAACCCTAGACGCGCAGCATAATGCTCTGCCCACAGTGTATTGCCCCATGCCGCTGCACATTCTGTGCAATCGGGTGGGCCACCTCCGAGTTCACTGCCACAACTGTTGCAGGTGAGCAGCGTCATGGCGATGTCCAGCACCGTCCAGGGGTGTCGCTCAACCTCGTCAATAATGATGTGCGCGATCGTCTGCTCGTCGGCGCTGCCGGGTTGTATTTTCTCCTGAGCCAAGAAGGCATCCCAATCGGCTAGCCAATAGCGCTCGATGGCTAGAAAGCAGGTTGGGCAGGTAGGGTAGTTTGTGCCTACTACCGCGGCGCAGTTCACGCAGGGATAGACACCAGCGGGTCGTGGCAGGCGGCGGAGCGCGGTGAGGTTGTTTGAAGTAGTCATCTTGCGCGGACTGATTTAGGACGCAGTAAGAGGTGCAGTGTGCCAGAGCCCCAGCGGATTTGGTTCCATCCAAAGATTTCGAGTGTCAGATGGGCGAGTCCTGCGGTCGGCATGGTGATACCCAGGCGAGTCGGTGCGCCCGCAGCCAACCCCGACACGAGTTCTTCCATGCCGGGATTGTGACCGACAATGAGGAGATGCTCCATCTCAGCCGGTACTTGGGCAAGGAGGGTGAGGAGTGTTTCGGCATCGGCTTCATAGATGGCATCTTGCCAGACTGCCTCGCGCTCAAATTTGAGCGTTTTGGTCAAAATGTCTGTGGTTTCGCGGGTGCGTTGGCTGGGTGAACTTACAATCCAGTCGATGGGAGGTTCTAGACCCGCCAGGATTTCACCCATGTGGTGGCTATCCTTTTGCCCGCGGGGCGTGAGCGGGCGTTCAAAATCGATGGCGAAATCTTCTGTCCGTTCAGCTTTGGCGTGTCGGAATATCGAGAGATATTTCATGGCGGGCTGCCTATGGTCTGGGTGCTTAACCTGCTGGGTGCTTGACTATTGATTCAGGATTATAGGTGGAGGGCTGGAAACGCGCCAATCGTGTTTTTTGGGGGTTTGCATATGGCGTGCGGGTGGGGTACTATGGGATAAGGATGGGATCGGAAGCGAATACATTGGGTGGAAAGGAGGAAGATGGAGCGATAATCAATTGAACGGGGAAGAAAGCGCATGGCCCACAGCTTGATGGAGACAGAAAGCACAACTTGTGTGCTGCTGTGGGTGACGAGGAGGGGGTTCCTGGCAGCGATGTCGGGCTAACCGTGTGACGTGACAGAGATCACGCACACGGGAAAATCGAAGGATCAGCGGATGCCCCTGGGTCGTTTCCACCGGCCCAAACCAGAGCCACCCGGCTTTGGAAGAATCTTTCCCCACCCAAATGAAGCGGACGTGTAATCCCGGCAGGCAACTTCCGGCGCAATCATAGTTCGCAGTGGAATCTTGCCGCAATCGATTTTATCTAACCGCGCGTTCCGCGAACGGTAGGTGACAGCTTCTCAAGGCGCGACGATGGGCGTTGTGCTTGAGGAAAATGTCCGTCACCGCAGTGGTTGACGTGGCAGCTTGCAGCCTAGCTTTGCGTATGCGAACGCGGATCGGCGGCATTTTGCGGCATGTCCTGGGCGCTCGTCGACGCGCTCGACGTTATCTATTCGTTATCTACTTCCAAACAGACTACTTTTGAATCTACCCACCGGAGGACAATCCGGTAAGGAGAGGATTATGTGTGGCATCGTTGGTTATGTGGGGCCGCGAGAGGCAGCACCGTTGGTGTTGCAAGGGCTGCGGCAGTTGGAGTACCGCGGCTATGACTCGGCGGGCATGGCGGTTGTTGATGGGCAGGAGACAATCCAGGTGAGACGTGCTGCCGGGAAGTTGAACAACCTTGCCGACTTGCTGACCCAGTCTCCGGTTGAAGGGAAGGTAGGAGTGGGCCACACGCGCTGGGCGACACATGGCGCGCCGATTGAGCGCAACGCCCATCCACATGCCAGCCCCGATGGGCGTCTGGTGGTAGTGCAAAATGGGATTGTCGAGAATTTTGTGGCGTTGCGCGAGCGACTGAAGGGGGAAGGGTATGAGTTTCGTTCGGATACTGATACCGAGATTATCGTTCATCTGATCCATCACTATTACCGGAATGGATCGCAAGGGGATCTGATGGGCGCGATCCGGCTGGCATTGGGTGATTTGCAGGGGCCTAGTGCGATTGTGGTTGTGAGCCAGGATCACCCTGAGCAGTTGGTGGCGGCGCGCTTGGGCAATGCCGGCGGCGTGGCTGTGGGATTAGGAGAAGGCGAAAATTTTGTCGCAAGCGACATTCCTGCCATTCTGACGCATACGCGGCGCATGGTTTTTCTTGATAACGGCCAGTTGGCGCTGGTCACGCGCGAGGGAGTGCAGTTTTCGAACCTGGCGGGGGATGTCACGACGAAGGAAGCGACACTGATTGACTGGAACCCAACCGCAGCGGAAAAGGGCGCCTATCGCCATTTTATGCAGAAAGAGATCTTTGAACAGGGGCGCAGCCTGACAGACACCTTGCGCAACCGCTTTGACTTTGACCATAACCGCGTGGAGCTGGAGACGCTCAATCTGAGTGCTGACGCCGCGCAACGCATTGACAAGATTACCATCGTTGCCTGTGGAACAAGCTATTACGCCGGGCTGATTGGCAAATACTATATCGAACGACTGGCGCGCATCTCGGTGGAGGTCGATTATGCCAGCGAGTTTCGCTATCGCCAGCCAGTTGTGAAGCCAAATCACCTGGTGCTAGCTATTACTCAGAGCGGTGAAACGGTGGATACCCTGGCGGCAATTGAAGAAGGGCAAGCCAATGGCGCGTTTACCGCGGCGATTGTGAATGTGGTGGGGAGCCAGGCGTCACGGGTCTGTGATGGGGTGATCTATATGCAGGCAGGGCCGGAGATTGGCGTTGCCAGCACGAAAGCATTTACGGCATCAGTGACCGATCTGCTGCTGCTGGCGATCTATATTGGGCAACTGCGCGGCACGATCAGCGACGCTGAGCGGGCAGAATTGGCGCAGGCGCTCTTGACGCTGCCTGGGCTGGCTGGAAAGTTGTTGGAAGAAGCGGCGCAAGGGAATCGCTATACACGGTTGGCCGAGGAGTTCCACCGTTATGAGCATTTCTTATATTTGGGGCGAGGCATGCACTATCCGGTTGCGCGCGAGGGGGCATTGAAGTTGAAGGAGATTAGCTATATCCATGCCGAGGGGTATCCCGCGGGTGAGATGAAGCATGGGCCGATTGCGCTGATCGATGTCAAGATGCCAACGGTGGTGATTGCCCCGCGCGACAGCGTATACGACAAGATGATCAGCCAGGTTGAGCAGGTAAAAGCGCGCCACGGCACTGTGTTGGCCGTGGCGCATGGTGATGACGAATATATTCGTGGCAAAGTGGACCATGTGCTGCCGATCCCGCACAGCCACGAACTGCTGATGCCCGTTTTATCCGTTCTGCCCTTGCAGATCTTTGCCTATGAGACTGCGGTACGCCGGGGGGCCGATGTTGATCAACCGCGCAATCTGGCGAAGAGCGTGACGGTGGAGTAGTTAGGACACTTCGTTCGGCTGCCATGCCACCAGTGCGGCAGCGACCCAGGTCGGTGGCGGAGATTGATAGATAGCCGCCATGTCGCTGGCCCCCAGGTCGAGCAGTGCCGGTTGGAGCGGGCCGCGCAGTTGACGAAAGAGGGGGCCAGAATCGCGCGCATCGTTGCGCGCCACGGTGCATTGTTGGAGGTAGGCTGGATAGTTGGCTTCGGCCAAGAGGCGATTTGACTCGTTGATGCTGGCGCGTGCCAACTCCAGCCCGCCTTCTTCGGGCGCGCGGGCGACTGTGGCCTCATCCCCGTAGCCGATGCCGTGATGAAAGGGATCGGCGGTTGCGACAATGACCGCGTCTTCGGCCCACTTGGCGATCTCGTCATAGTTGGGGAGGGTCTGCGGCTGGTTTCCGGCTAAAAAGGGGTAGACCTCGCGAACCCTGGGGCGCGCCTTTGGGTTGTCCAGGCCGCGTCGTTTACAGGCGAGCTGCCAGAAGAAGCGCCAACTGATGAGCGAGTGGTCGAGCATCCACTCATCGCGGCTATGGAATAGGTCTGGGCTGTGGATGCCGCGCAACGGATGGCCGGTCAGGTCTTCGCCGGCGGCCACGCGCTCGCGCGCTTCCTGCATCTCCGGCGTCCAGGCGTGGAGCACACCCACGACCAAAACTTTGGGTGCGCCGCTGTCCAACACCGCGTTGACTGCGGCAGCGACATGCTGCCCACAATCCTGTACGGCGGCGTGGGGAAAGACCACCACTCCACCCGCCTGGAGAAGAGGTGCCAGATGCCATTGGCTTCCCAATTCGAAAAAGTGATCGACCTGTTGGGGTGTTAAGGCGGCGTGATGTGCCGTGTAGATGATGGGCCAATTGGGTCGGGTGGGTTGTGGTGCTTGTGCCATGTTGTGTAGCCAATCTGTCTTGCTGTGACTATATGACAGTAAAACTAGCGGATGTCACCCCGAAGGCATCTCTCTGCCAATGTACTCCAGAGAGATGCCTTCGGGGTGACAAGGTCTAGTCAATTTTCACGGTGCATTCTACTTAAGTCAGTGACTGCGACACATAAGTTAGTGGGAATCGCGCGGGATGAACGCGCCCGATTTGCCGCGCAGGAATTCAAGGTCAACACCCTGGTCGGCCTGCGTCACATGCTCTACATAGAGGCGGGCATAGCCGCGCTCGGTGTGGGGGGCTGTGGGTGGCTGCCAGGCTGCGCGGCGGCGGGCAAGCTCATCGTCGGAGACGTCGAGGTGCAGCCGTCGATTGGGCACATCCAGTTCGATCATGTCGCCATTTTCGACCAGAGCCAATGGGCCGCCGATGGCGGATTCGGGTGCTACATGCAGCACGACCGTCCCGAAGGCAGTACCGCTCATACGCCCGTCGGAGATGCGTACCATGTCGGTGATGCCCTTTTTGATCAGTTTGGGCGGCAGGTGCATATTGCCGACTTCGGGCATGCCGGGATAGCCTTTGGGGCCAACATACTTGAGCACGAGAACACAAGTCTCGTCAATATCTAGGTTGTCGTCGTCGATGCGGCTGTGATAGTCCTCAATGGATTCAAAGACCACGGCGCGTCCGCGATGGTGGAGTAATTCGGGTGATGCGGCGGAAGGCTTGACGATTGCGCCGCGCTCGCAGAGGTTGCCGCGCAGGACAACGATACCGGCTTCTTTTTGTACGGGCTCGTCGAATGTCGCGATCACGTCGCGATTCCAGCATTTCGCCCCTTCGGTATTCTCGCCGATGCTCTTGCCCGTCACCGTGATGGCGTCCATGTGCAGGTGGTCGCGCAATTCTTGGATGACCACAGGCAAGCCGCCAGCGTAGTAGAAATCTTCCATGAGGAATTGGCCGGAGGGCATGAGGTTGACAAGCAAGGGCATGTGGCTGCCGAGGGTGTCAAAGTCCTCCAGACAGAGATCGACGCCAACGCGACCGGCAATCGCCAGCAGGTGGAGGAGGAAATTGCTGGAACCACCGATGGCCGCGTTGACGCGGATGGCATTTTCGAAGGCCTGGCGGGTTAACACTTTTGAGATCGTCAGGTCTTCATGCACCATCTCGACGATGCGATTGCCGACAATGTGGGAGAGGCGACGGCGACGCGAATCGGAGGCAGGGATGGCTGCGCCGCTGGGGAGCGTTAGCCCTAGCGACTCGACCATGCAGGCCATTGTGGAGGCTGTGCCCATCGTGTTACAGTGACCGTCGCTGCGTGACATGCACGATTCGGCTTCGGCGTACTCGTATTGGGTCATGCGTCCGGCGCGCACGTCGTCGCTGAATTTCCAGACATCTGTGCCTGAGCCGATATCCCGCCCTTGAAATTTGCCGTTGAGCATAGGGCCGCCGGAGATGACGATGGTTGGCAGATCGACGCTGGCTGCACCCATGATGGTGGAGGGGGTGGTTTTGTCACAACCTGCCAAGAGCACAACGCCATCGAGGGGATTGGCGCGGATTGACTCTTCAACATCCATGCTGGCGAGGTTGCGGTAGAGCATAGTAGTGGGGCGCATAATGGCTTCGCCCAATGACATGACTGGGAATTCGAGCGGGTAGCCACCGGCCTCATAGACGCCGCGCTTGACCTGTTCGGCCAAGATGCGAAAGTGGGCGTTGCATGGGGTTAGGTCTGACCAGGTGTTGCAGATACCGATCACAGGGCGACCATCAAACATCTGGTCTGGGTGTCCTTGATTCTTGATCCAACTGCGATGGATAAAGCCAAGTTGGTCGGTACGCCCGAACCATTCTCGGCTGCGCAAGTTGCCATTGCTTTTGCTACTCATGAATTTTTCCTCTAGGGCAAGGCATGATTTTTGGGATGTGGTGGTGTTTGGGAGTGTGAAATTTCGCACATTGCTTCTTGTTAGTATACCACGTTCGGCATGTGCAAACGATTGTGATAGCCGGATGTCCGCTTGAAGCAATGGGTGTGGGCAAGGTGTATACTGTGTATACTATAGTAACATGATTCGTAACATCATTCATATCACTATATTCATATCATTATTGGATGCTTTCGGGTCGGGCCTCATGCGGTAGAAGCCACAAGCGGTGATGGTGGAGTGAGAGGTAATAGAGATTGCAGATTGAAATGGCTGGACGGCAATGATGCGGCTGGGACGACGGCTGTCGACTGGTGTGATTCTGTTCTATGTGCTTGGCTTTGTCGTTTGGCGGCTGCTGGTGGCATCGCCCCTCTATGAACGCTGGTGGCCTTTGCAAGTGAGTGAGGTTTTTCGGGCCTGGAGCGTTGCTCCGCTGCCGGTCTTGTTACTTCTCGGTGTCATCGGGCGCAGCCGGTGGCTGTGGGCCGGTCTGTTGATTCCTCTCATCTGGTTTGGCAGCGAATATGGCGGGTTGTTTCTACCCGCCACGCCTGCATTGGCGATTGCGAAGGCTGAGGGGGCGACGCTGCGGGTGATGACGTTGAATACATGGAATCAAGTTGACGAAGAAGGGACGTTTGCCGCGGCTGTAGAACGCTGGCAACCTGACCTGGTTGCGTTGCAAGAAGTGAAATTTGCATTTCGCAAGGATTTGAAGGAAGCGGAAGAAGTGTGGCCCTATCAAGTGCATGCACCAATTCGGGGTCGCTATAATATCGCCATCCTGAGTAAAGTGCCTGTTACGATTGAGAAGGTTGACGATGATCAGTTTGGTTGCCATTGCGTGCAAGCGCTGATTGAATGGCATGGAGAAACCATCCGGGTCATCGTCGTGCATATTCGGGCGCCGGACACATCGGTTAAGTTTCGGCGTGGAATTCCTGTCGTCAGGCGTTTTGATGCGTCCAACCAGGTGTTGAGCTATGCGGCTCTTGCAAAGCAGATCGAAGAGAGTGATGAGCCGCTGATCGTCTTGGGGGATTTTAATACGACGGAGGGGCAGCCGGGCTACAAGCGACTCTATCAATTGGGGTTGGAAGATGCGCATGAGGCCGCAGGTTGGGGACTTGGTTTCACCTATCCGGCACCGAGGACGAGAGTTTCCTGGTTGCCATTCCCGTTGATTCGCATTGACCATGTCTTTTTCAATGCGGCATGGCAGGCAACGAAGACGTGGACAACTCCTTTAATGGGCTCCGATCATCAGGCCCTTGTTGTTGATTTGCGCTGGGATGGGCAGGAGTAGACTATTTCCAAGTTGGATTCCAGTTCGAATTACAAGTGGGTATCAGCCTAGTACGCACAAATAAGTATAACAATTGAACAAGCATAACAATTGAAGGAGCGAAGAATGGCGTTTGAATGGCCCCATAGCGCGGAAGCGGCAATCTCATTGACCTTTGATGACGGGATGCGATCGCAGCGGGAAACGGGAGTACCCTTGTTGAACCAGTATGGTGTGCGGGGGACTTTCTATGTCAATCCAAAGGATGATTACGCGGCTATGTTGGAGGGTTGGCGTGCTGCTGCTGAGGCTGGGCATGAAATTGGGAATCACACGGTCAATCATCCTTGCTCTAAGAACTTTCCTTTTATTAGTGAGTTCGGGCGTCGTTCATTAGAGGAGATGAATTTCGCTGACATTGCTTGGGAGATTGATGAGACAAACCGGCGGTTGGGCGAAGTCTTGCCACAACGGGGGCCGGTTTCATTTGCCTATCCTTGTTATCAGCCTTTTGTGGGGCGCGGGGCGAAGCGGCAGAGCTATGTGCCGGTGGTGCTTGAGCGATGTGTGGCAGGGCGGGGACGTGGTGAGCAATCGAATGATCCGCGCTATTGTGACTTGGGCTATCTCTGGTCGTGGCCTTGTGAGAGGGCGATCGGGCAGACATTGATTGGAATTGTCGAGCAGGCCGCGGTGCAAGGGCGATGGGCGATTTTGACCTTTCATGGGATCCAGGAAGGGCATCTCTCGGTGGCCGAAGGCGATTTGGCGGAGTTGTGCGCGCATTTGCAGCGATCCGCGTCGCATATTTGGGCGGCTCCTGTAGCAGAAGTTGCACAATGGGTCAGTGAGAAGCAAAAGATTGGAATGTAATGCGAATTCGTGTTTGCACGATTTGACAGCCATCCATAAGCCGGGTATACTCCCCAACCTTGCCCGCTGACAGAGGCGGGCAAGATGGTGCCAAAAGCACCAAGCACCTTACCTGCAAGAACGGAATGATGTGCCAAAAGTTGAGTAGCGCATTTGACACAGATTTCACAATGAGGTAAACTCAGTTCTTGTGTCTGACGAAAACGTCGGATTACGCAGTAAGCAGTGAGGTTAACAAACGAGTGAGTGCCGAGGTGGCTTGTTGAGAGCCTGGTGCGGAGTTTGCGGGTTAGGGATGGCGGCAGAACGCTTCTGTCGCTAACAGAAGTCAAACGCAAACAACGAGCTTGGGGGCTTGACAACACGGACACGAAGTGCTAGTATG
>JADLDO010000013.1 GCA_020846635.1 Caldilineaceae bacterium | reverse complement strand
GAGTGTCTGAACCGTTGGGTCTTTGCCGATGGACGAGAAGCCCAGGAAGTTATCGAGCAATGGCGACAAGAGTACAATCATCATCGTCCGCATAGCAGCCTTGGCTATACGCCGCCCGCTGCTTTTGCACAAAAGTCAAAACTCTCACTCCAACTGGACTAGTTCCTGGGGGCAGATCATGACGAACAAGAGAACATGATTGAAATAAGCTGGTGGCGAGAGAACAAATCTCTTATCGTAACAGTGGAACCGGTTAGCCCAATCACCTTTTTGAGAGCATGGGGACCGCATATCTTTAACGAAATGGAAGATGGCGAGAATCCATCAAGTGATCAACTTATCAATCTGTGGCAATGGCTGTATGCCTAGATGTCACATGATCTTATGGTGACATTCGTGGAAGATGACGAGACGCTGTATAGACGGATTACCTACAAACCCGATCATTGGCATATGGACGATACGGGTGAGTTACGTGTGACACATACTGCTTTTAGCGACCCACAGAACAAGCCATCGGTGGATCGTGCCAGACTATGTAGTAATAATCCAAGCTGGACACAACAGGACGACGAACGCAATGGAGTCGTCTTCCTACTGGCACATGAGGTGAGAGCCATTGCCGATATCATTACAAACAGTAATCCTCCTATTAAACACCAAATAGATGTCATCCACGTGCCAGAAGAAGATAATCATGCCCATGCTCAAATTGAACCGGCTCCAGTGATTTCAAGCAAGGGTACTTTCAGGAGACTGCGCGTAAGTTTAGCCTTTCTTGCGAACCGTCGCGGCTGGCTCATTAAGCCTCTAGAGTACCGGGGCTGATAGATCACCCCTACCGCACTAACTCCCACGCCAAATGCTGGATCTCCGGCAGGATGAGCTTTTCGACAGCTACTTGCACGGCGTTGGGTGAGCCGGGGGTGCTAAAGACGACCGTATCGCGATAGACCCCGGCTGTGGCGCGGCTCAACATGGCCGCGGCTCCCACCTCTTGAAAGCTTAACATGCGAAAGAGTTCGCCAAAACCGGGCAGCGTCTTTTCCAATGCTTTGCTGATCACGTCATAGGTGCGGTCACGGCGGCTGATACCTGTGCCTCCGTTGAAGATCAGCAGGCGCGCCCGCCCATCGGTGAACTCCTCCAGGGCGGCGCGCACCTCATCCGGCTCGTCACGCACAATGCGATAGCCCACCACCAGGTGGCCCGCATCCTCTACCAACTGGCGAATCAGCTTGCCGCTGGTATCTGTCTCCGGCGTGCGTGTGTCGCTCACGGTGACAATGGCAAGGGGTACTTGCCCCTGGCTTGCAGCCTGGGCATGATGATCGGGTGTTCCCATCAGTAGAGATCCTCCGCTTGCAAAAAGAAGGATTGGTGGGCCTGTGGCATTTCGCCGATACGCATAGTCCCCTCCATAAAACAGGTGATCTGGTTATAGAAACGCCCATCGACCGCGCTCGCCCCCACCGTGAGGTTGGCGGGAGCATCTTCCGGTACTTGGGCATAGTTCAACTCGATTTGACCCTCGCGCTGCAGCACAATTTGGAAAGTGACCCGGTTATCTGGATCGCTGCTCCCCGCGCCGGCGAAATTGTTGTATTCAACGACAAAGTGATCGGCGTCGGGCTGAAAGGTAGAGAGCGTGCTGCCCGCGCCGGGGCTCAAATCACTCCACCACCCATAGACCGCAAAAGAGGGCCAAGTTTGGTTATCAAGACAGTGGTTGGGCAGATTGGGCGCAAAGGCAGAGGCGGGTGCCACCACAAAACCATCGACAAAGATACGCACATCCGAGAAAGTGCGCTCGCCCACTGTCATTGTAAAGGGCAGATCGACGACAATACTGCTGTCGCCGGAGATCGCATAGTTTGTGCGCCCGCTCTGCGCCGGTTCAGCCCAAATGGGGAAATGCACCCTCTGGCCCGCCCAGGGCATGAATACCTTGGTAGGATGCAGCACCGCTGCGGGGGCAACATCCAGACGTGTGCCAACCGTATAAATACTCTGCCCGCCCTCCTCGTTCGTCGCGGTGACGCGCAAATCGCTCGCATAGCTGCCCACACCGGCAGCCGTGGGTGTAAAGAGCAGTTGCACAGCGAGCGGTTCGCCATAGCGTGCCTCTCCCGTGGGCGGCCCCACAACATTCACCCAAGCAACCTGATGGGTGGGTGTCACTTCTACCGTTAAGGGGGCTAGGCTGGAATTCCCCAGAAAAAGCGTGCGGGAAACCGGTGTGCCATTTTCCACGGCTGCAGCCGTCACCAACCTTTGGCCCAACAGGAGTTGCGGCCCCAGCGTACGGCGCACCGCGCGAGCGGCGTCCAGCCTCCCGCGTCCAACGTCGGTCGCGCTGCCGGAGATGGGAGCCGCTGTCTCCAACAGGATCTCCCGCACCTCATCGGCCCCAAGCTCTGGACGCAGGCTCCACACCAGCGCAGCCGCGCCCGAAACAATGCCGGTCGCCATGCTTGTGCCGTCGGCCTGACAATACAAGCCGCCATTGACCTGGCGCTTTGATGAAGGGCAAACGGCCCCCGCATCTTCTGTCCATGTACTCAAAATCGAATGGCTTGAACTGCCACCCGGAGCCACAATATCCAGCTCCGGCCCTCGATTGCTATAATAGGCGCGCACATCGTCATACGTTGTAGCCCCCACCGCCAGCACAGAGGGATAGGCAGCGGGATAACTCACGCTCGACCTGCCTTGATTGCCGGAGGCGGCAATCACCAACGTTCCTTGCGATGCGGCATATTCGACTGCTGTGCGCATCGCATACGTGTCAATCGCCAATTCCAGGCTCAGGTTGATGATGTGCGCGCCCTCATCCGCCGCGTCACGTATTGCCTGACCGATGGTGCTGACACCCCCCATCCCATTGCCGTTGAGCGCCTTGAGCGGGAGAATCTTCACCTGCCGCCCTGTCCCCACCATCCCGGCGCCATTCGCCGCGGCGGCAATCAGCCCCGAAATATGGGTGCCATGACCGTTGTCATCCATCGGCGTTTGGGTGCTACTTATATAGTTACGCCCTGCCAAAAGCCGGTTTGCCAGGTCGGGATGCCCAAAGTCCACCCCTGTATCGATCACGGCAACCTCAATCGGCTCCAGCCCGCCTTCTGATAGAGCAAGCACCCAAGCTCGGCTCAGGCGGATGCGCTGCAAATACCACTGCTCCCGATAGAGCGTATCGGAGATCGCAAAGGGCGTTTCGACAGTAGCTTCAACAGGTTCGATCTGTGCAATTTGGGCAAGCCAATCCGGTTCGGCAAAGGCGACATCCGCGCGCGCAAGCAAAGTTTCAATGGCGTTCCATTCTGTTCCGGTTGGGACAGTGAGCTTATAGCCTGTCAATGTCTCCGCATCTGCTCCCGCTGCTGTTCCCTCTGTAGCCGCCGCGCTCACCGCGCTCGTGCGTAAATCCAGCGGCTCCACCGCGTTCACCTCGATTCCCCCCCAGGTGGACGCAGCCGCCACCACATCTCCCCGCACGCCCACCAAGATCACGCCAGGCGTAAAAGGGGGAATCGGTGGCGCATCTTGGGCAAGGAGATGCGCGCCAGGCTCCCCAGAACCATCTGAAGGAAACGAGCTGTCTTGCGCCTGGATCTGCATAGGCATAGTCGTAACCAGCAGCCCCAGCACCAGCAGTAGAACTAGCGGAATTGTCCAGCATTTCGTTGGTTTTTGCATAATCACTAGAATTCTATAAACCTAACTCCTGCCCTGCATCTCGGCGTCAAGCTGGTCGAAAAAGACTATCATAAAGCGGTGGCGCTCGGCACCGATGCGGCGCGCGCTTTCCGTGTGCAAAGTTGCCAGGATACGCCGCAGTTTATAGACATATTCATGGACCGGCGTGTAATCGCCGCCGCTCGGTTTGGCAGCAATCGGCGGCACTGCGCTCCACGGCTCATGCCACAGGCGGCTGCCATGCGCGCCTGCATAGGCAAACGCGCGGCCAATGCCAATTGCGCCAATGCTATCCAGCTTATCGGCGTCATAGAGGCATTGGGCCTCTATGGTTTGAGGCTGCACCGACTGGTCACGAAAACGATGCGCCTCAATGCTATGAACGACGTTCGTCACTTGTTCAGTTCCCAGACCCCGGTCAAGGAGTAGATCACGCGCATAATCCGCCGCGGCCAGGTGATGCGCGGCACGTCGCCGCTTGGCAGTTTGACCCCCGGCATCCGCACCATCCCCCTCCATCCCGACCGTTTCCACAGGAACGTCATGCAGCAGCGCAGCGAGACGCACCACCGTCACATCGGCCCCTTCATGCTGTGCAATCCGCATCGCCAGCGTCGTCACGCGCCAGACATGGTCAAAATCATGCGCCGCATCGCCCCCAGCATACAAAGCGCGCGCTTCATCGTCGGTGAGAAAAGTCGTATTGATCAGAGCAGGAATCATGGGATGGATCTCCATCATCGGGTTGTGGGTGCGAGGCCATAGGTTATACGCAGGAACGGGGATAGGTGGTGCGCCCTGCCTGGTTGGGCTCTATTCCCACTGGAGAAGATCAATCACGTATCGGAGGGTGTGGGCTGCACCGGATGATGATTGGCGGCGCGGCGTGCGTTCCCTCTCACCCACCAGTAGCCCCCCGGCAGGCTCACCAAATAGCCAATGAACTGCTGTAACAACCCCACGGCAAAGCCTAATTCTCCTCCTGCGCCCATCAGCAGGAAAGTTGCCGCAAACGCGCTCTGGCGCACCCCCAAGCCCCCCGGTGACAGGGGCAGCACCAGCCCCACAAAGACAATAATGGGGTTGATGGTGAGAACTTCCAGCATAGAAATGCTGTTGGGCTGGATCGCTTCCGCAATCAGCCAGATGTTGACACTGGTGAGCAGCACAATCAGGGCGCTGCACAGCGCGGTGAGCAGCAAGGCGCGGTATTCGTGGCGATAGACATTGAATGCCTCTGCCAGCTTTGTCCAGATGGGCAGGGCAAAACGCAGAAAGGAGAGACGATTGAGCAGCCGTTCGACCCACAGCTTGAGCCGGCGGCTGAGGATTGCCACCAGCATCGCCAGGAGCAGCAGCGAAGCCCCGCCACTGCCCAGCGCGATCAGTTGCACACTGACCCGCTGTTCCGGCGTAAAGGGCAGCCCATCAGGTCGCCCCCAAACAAGCATCGCCGCCGAGCCAAACGCCGCCGCGACCATAAAGACCATCAGGCCGATAAATCGATCGATGAGGACGCTGGCCGCCACATCTGCTGTGCGATGGGTATCGCTGGCGAGGGCAATGCCGCGCATGACATCGCCACCCACTTGGGCAGGAAGGAAGTTATTGAAGAACTCTGCGACCCACTGGTAGGCCAGCAAACGGCCCAGGCTGACCTGGATACCTGCGGACTCAAGCAGCAACCCCCACTTGTAGCCACCAAGCGCCACCGCTGCTGCATAACAACACGCGCCCGCCGCCAGCAGCCACTTGTCTGCCTCAACGATCTGCCGCCAAAGCCCCGCCGGATCTTCCAACAGGGTGTAAAGATATACTAGCAGCCCCAAGCCAATCACCAGCTTGAGCAGATTCCACAACGATTGTTTCATAGCTGATTGCGACCTGCTATCCACGCCATCCCGCCAGCAAACTTGCGCTGCGCTCTATCCAGATCAGGCTTGCGTGGCAGGCCGGCTCTCATCCACCATGACATCAGCGCCCAGCACCTCAGTACCGCGGCGCGCCGTGGACGAAGTTGCATAGGAGCCGGAGACGCGAGTATGGGTCGGCTGGTTGGCCCGGCGCACCTCGAACACATCCTGTTTCTGGCTCCACGCCATATCCCAGACCACATGGCGATCGCGCTTGATGGCGAAATCATACCAGCCCAGGACACGGCTCCACGCCTCCAGCACAGCCAGCAAGAACAACACCCAGAGCAACTTGATCACGCCGATCACCTCTTTGAAGGCGATACGCATGACGCGCGAGTTCTGGATGCTGCTGACAGCGTAACCATACTTGTGCTTGAGATAGAGATGGCCGGCATGGTTGCGCCGTCGCTGGCGTACAAAATCGGCAATGTTATCGGGGCCTGTGTTATAGACAATGGCATCGGGCGCATAGCGCACGCTCATCCCCCGCTTGACCACAAACGCCTCCACAAAGGCTTCATCCATCGCCACCTCTGGCGGGATGTGGTCAAAGAGCTTGCGAAAGGCAATCATCTCGCCCAAGCGCGGGATCTCCAGACACAACTCATGCTCCATCCGCAAGCGCAGATGGCTCAACAACCCCACAATATGTTCCGGCGTGTCCACCGCCATCTTCTGCGCGCCGACCATGCCCACGGTCGGGTCGCCAAACATACGCACCAGATGCTCTATTGCATATTCGTGAGGGATGGTATCGCCGCTCTCCAAAACGCAGATGTCGGCCTGCGCTTCGGCCAGAAAGAGATTGATGGCGCTCGTCTTTCCCTCACGCTTGGGCTGCTCAATCAGCTTAATCCGCGAGTCACGCGCCATAAATTGCTGCACAATCGGTACAGTGCGGTCGGTGCAGGCACTGGCGACGACGATGATCTCGGCAATCTCGACCTGGTGAAGATGCTGCTCCACCAATGCCTCCATGAGATGACCGATGTTCTGTTCCTCGTTGTAAGCGGTTATGCCAATGCTGCACACTAATTTCTGCTGGGTTGAACCCGACATCCGTCGTTTCCTTTAGCTACTCACCAATTTGGCAACGGTCACGCCATCGCCTCCTTCGCCCGTATCCCCGTTGCGAAACTCTGCCACCGAAGGATGTTGGCGTAGGAGGGTACGCACTGCCTCGCGCAGCGCGCCCGTACCTTTGCCGTGAATAATGCGCACCCACGGAAGGCGCGCCAGATAGGCATCATCTAAATAGCGTTCGAGTTTGGCAAGTCCCTCTTCCACTCGTTCGCCGCGCATATCAAATTCAATGCCAGGGCTATTGACCATCCCCGTCTGGGCATTGCCCCCCAGCAAGTTCACCCGATCCGGCGTTTCATCCTTAACCGCCTTGAGGCGCAGTTCCAGCCGCTTGACCGGCAGCTTGAGACGAAAATTGCCAATCTGCACCTCGGCTTCGCCCGCGCGCTCGTTGAGCGCAAGCACTTCGCCGCTGGCTTGCAGCGTGGGGACCCAAACGCGGTCACCCACCTCGATTGGCCCACCCACACGATCGCCGCTAGGACGCACCACATTGGTATCAACCTCTTCAGTGCTGCGCTGGCGGCGGGTGACTTCCTTTTCGGCTTCGGCCAAAAACTGTTCATGGCTGCCTGCGCCAGAACCAAACTGCGAAGCGCGCGCCAGTTGGCGACGAGTCTGGTCAATCTCCTTGCGGACTTCCTCCAACTCGCGCTGCATGGTCGTGCGCGCCTCGGCGATGACAGTACGCCGCGCTTCTTCGATCTCGGCCAGTTGGTGACGCAAATCGGCCTCCACCAACTGCGCCTGACGCTCGCGCTCTTTGGCGCGCGCCGTTACCTGCTGCGCCTCCTGCTTGGCGCGCTTGATGTCATCGAGGAGCGCATCCGCCTGCAATGCATCGGGGCGAACAATGCCCTCTGCCCTCTCCACGATCACCGGATTGAGTCCCAGGCGATTGGCGATGATCAAGGCGTTGGAGCGCCCCGGCAAGCCAATGCTCAATTCATAGGTGGGGCTGAGTGTCTCAATGTCGAACTCTACCGAGGCGTTGCGTACCCCTGGCGTGTTATGGGCATAGAGTTTGAGGTCGCTGTAGTGCGTGGTGGCAAAGGTCGTAATCCCTCGGTCACGCAAATTATCCAGCAGCGCCATTGCCAACGCCGAGCCTTCATCGGGGTCGGTGCCTGCGCCCAACTCATCCAAGAGAACGAGGCTTGCCGGGTCGGCCTCCTCCAAAATCTCGATGATATTGGTCATGTGGCTGCTAAAGGTGCTTAGGTTTTGCTCAATGCTCTGCTCATCCCCAATGTCGGCATAGATGCCTTCAAAGATGCTGAGTTTGCTTCCCGGCTCCACCGGGATCATCATGCCCGACTGCGTCATCAGCGCCAGCAGCCCCACGGTCTTGAGCGTAACCGTTTTGCCACCCGTATTGGGGCCGGTGATGACGATGATATAGGTTTCGTCATCCAAATAGACATCCACCGATACAACCGTGTTCGGGTCAAGCAGGGGGTGGCGCGCCCGGCGCAGGTCGAGCATTGTGCCGGGGTGATAGACTGCCTGGCTGTCGTCATCCTCTACTACCGAGCTAGGGATCGGCTTTGCGGCAGGCAGGATAGGCACTACCTCCGGCGCGCTCGCTTCAAGGGTATAGGCGTACTTGGCTTTGGCAAAGATAAAGTCCAACTCGGCCAAAATCCCGATATTGCGGCGAATATAGATCGCCTCGTCGGCGACCAATTCAGAGAGTTCGGTCAGGATGCGGCGAACCTCGCGCTCCTCCTGTAATTCCAACTCGCGCACAGCGTTGTTCTGTTGCACGACCCGCAGCGGCTCGATAAAGAGAGTAGCCCCGCTGGCAGATTGGTCGTGGACAATCCCCGCCACGTTCCCTTTATGTTCGGCGCGCACTGGAATCACATAACGCCCTTGTCGTTGGGTAACCAGCGCATCCTGCAAATAGGGGCGAAAATCGCCGCTGTGAATGATGCGATCCAGCGTACTCAGCAGCCGCTCCTGGGCCACGCGCAGTTCGCTGCGCAGCCGCGACAGCGCCTCACTCGCGCCATCGACCACCTCGCCGCGCTCGTTGATACAGCGTCCGATCTCAGCAATGACATGGCTGCATGGCTCAATGTTGGTTGCAATCTCGGCCAAACGGGGAAAGCTGTGTTCCAGCCGGGTCAATGTGTTCTGCAATGTGCGCGAGCGCAGCAATGTGTTGCGAATATCCAGCAACTCTTGAGCCAGCAGCATCGCGCGGCGTTCGGCGCGATCCAACAGGGGACGCACATCATGCACGCCGCCAAAGCTAATGTCGGTCTTTTGGTCAAGCAGTTTATAAGCTTCGCTGGTCTGGGCCAACCACTCCTGTACCGTCAGCAGATCGTCGCTGGGCAGGAGCGCCAAAGCGAGATCTTCGCCACCGCTAAACGCGCAAAACTCGGCGACACGCGCCAGGATTTTGTCATATTCAAGGACTCTAAGCGTTCGCGGGTTCATCAGCGATCCACTGGACAGAACAGGCCAAAAGAACAGGCAACTCAGATAACCGGATAGAGCATTCAATCATCATACGCAATAAAAACAAGCGGATCATATCATACTCTAGAAAAAGTAACACAAAGTATTCGGGTTTCGACACGGTACTCTGTCATGCTGGTCCCTCTATCATGCCGTAGGCATCTCTCTGGAGGAACATTGGCAGAGAGACCCCTCCGGGGGTGACAGATTCCTTGTGAGCTATTGCCAAAAACAGAGAACTGAATTTTGTGCATTTTGCCTAATGAACGCGTGACCAGGGATTGCTATAGTGTAGAGGCTGCTCAGCGCACACGATCTCAGCACACAATCTCGAATTTATCAGAATTCAACCCACGAGGCAACAAAAGATGGATACCATTAACTCAGGAGATACCGCATGGGTACTCATCGCAACCGCCCTGGTTACGATGATGACACCCGCCCTCGCCTTCTTCTATGGCGGTATGGTGCGTAAGAAAAATATCCTTTCAACCCTTAACTTAAGCATCATTACGATGGGCTTGATCAGCCTTCAGTGGGTACTCATCGGCTATACACTCGCCTTTGGCCCCACCATCGGCGGCATGATTGGCGGGCTAAGCCATCTAGGGCTAGCAGGAATCGGTGCCGAGCCAAACCCCGACTACTCGACGACTATCCCCGGTTTGGCCTTTGCCGCTTTTCAGATGACCTTTGCCGTCATCACCCCGGCACTCATCACAGGGGCCTTTGTCGAACGTGTAAACTTTAAGGTCTATCTGGTCTTTGCGCTTTTGTGGGCAACCCTGGTCTATGACCCGCTGGCCCATTCAGTCTGGGCAGTCGGCGGGCTCCTGCGCGAGACAGGCGCGCTGGATTTTGCGGGTGGTACGGTTGTGCATATTGCAGCAGGCTTCTCGGCACTGGCCTTTGCCCTGGCAATTCGCTCGCGGCGAGGCTATGGCACTGTCCCCATCGAGCCCCACAACATTCCCTTTACTGTGTTGGGTGCAGGGCTTCTCTGGGTAGGCTGGTTCGGCTTTAATGGCGGCAGCGCCCTGGCAGCCAACGGGCTTGCCGTCGCCGCCCTTGTCAACACCAATACTGCTGCTGCTGCCGCTGCGGTGGTCTGGATGTTCTTAGCCTGGAACGATAAGAAACCGAGTGTCTTGGGCATTGTCACCGGTGCAGTAGTGGGCCTGGTTGCCATCACCCCTGGCTCCGGCTTTGTCACCCCGCTTGCCTCCATCGTGATCGGCGCAGTTGCAGCGCCCATCAGCTACTATGCCATCAAGTTTATCCACAGCCGCCACTTGGACGAGTCGCTCGACGTTTGGGCCTGTCACGGCATGGCGGGCGTGTGGGGCGCTTTGGCGACAGGCTTGTTTGCCACAACAACGGTCAATTCGGCGGGTTTTGACGGTCTTTTCTATGGCAACCCGAACCAGTTGACGATCCAACTGATCGCCACCCTTGCCGCGGCCGCCTTTGCCTTCGTCGTGACCTTTATCCTGGCGAAGATCCTCGACGCCATCTTTGGCTTGAGCGTTTCGTCGCAGCAAGAAGAAGTCGGCCTCGATATCAGCGAACATGGCGAACGCGCGTATACATAAGCGAATGGCCCCAAGAACACCCACCCGGAAGCTTGGAGCTTCCGGGTGGGTTACACCGAAAGACATATCGGTACAGTCTACTCAGACATCACCTCAGAAATTCCCAGGAGAACGCAAACCGGCTATGGCTACCAAAATTGAAGCGATTATTCGAGAAGAGCGGCTCAACGATGTCAAAGAGGCACTACGCGAGCTTGGCATCGTCGGCATGAACGTCTTTGAAGTACGCGGGCATGGGCGTCAGGGTGGCATCGAGCTAGCGGGGCGCACAGGTTCCTATCGAGTCGACATGCTCACCAAGATTCAGCTTAATATCGTACTCAGCGACCACAACGTGGACAAGACGATTGAGACGATCTGCAACGCAGCACGCACCGGCGAAACCGGGGACGGCTTGATCTTTGTCTATCCGGTCCTAGACGTCATCCGCATCCGCACAGGCGAGCGCGGCCAAGAGGCGCTGTCGTATGCCGGTGACATCGATGACCGCAGAGGGGCGGCTGTGCCAGGGCGACAACCTGTAGTTGCCCTGAATGGCAAGACGAAGGAATTGGCGTAGACTCAAAAAGAACCCCGTCCACGCCCGAAGAACCCCACCCTAACCCTCCCCAGCTTGGGGAGGGCTGGAGAGGGCGTCACGCCTTGCGCTGCTCTGTCGCATAGCCCAAGCGCCGCAGCATCCCCTCGCGCCTGCGCCACTTCTCCCACACCTTGACCCACAGTTCCAAATAGACTCTTGTCCCCACCAACTCCTCGATCTGGGGACGGGCGCGCTGACCAATGCGCTTGATCATCTTCCCGCCCTGGCCTAAGACAATCGGCTTCTGCGTCTCTCGCTCCACATACAAGACCGCGGAGATGTAAGTCATGTTCTCGTCGCGCTCGGTAAATTCATCGACCACAACCGCCAGGCTGTGGGGAAGTTCCTGGGCAAGCAGGTGGAGCGCCTGCTCTCGGATCAACTCGGCGACGATAAAGCGCGTCTGCAAATCCGTCACCTGGTCAGCCGGGTAATAGCGCGGCCCCTGGGGTAATAGCTCGCGCAACTCCTCCAGCAGTTCATCCACGCCCAGCCCCGTCAGCCCACTAAAGCCCATCGTCTCGATCTGCATATCGCCGATCAACGCTGCATATTCGGCGCCGCGCTGATCCACCAACGCCGCATCCGCCTGATCCAGCTTATTCAGCCCCAGCACCAACGGCGCAAGTTTCGGCTTTGCTCGCCGCGCCAGCTTCACCAACAACTCGGCAATCGCCTGGTCTTCCTCGGTCGGCGGCGTGTTGACATCCACCAGCCACAGAACCACATCCACATCGTCAATCGTCTCGGTCGCAACCTTTACCATATGCTCACCCAACTGGTGCTGGGGCTTGTGGATACCAGGTGTGTCCAGAAAGAGAATTTGCGCGTCCTCCAGGGTCAAAATGCCCAAAAGCTGGTCGCGCGTCGTCTGCGGTTTAGGGCTGGTAATGGCGATCTTCTGACCCAAAAGCCGGTTGAGCAGCGTAGACTTACCCACGTTGGGCCGCCCAATCACCGCCACAAAGCCGCTGCGATGGTCCGGCGGCAAGGATTCCTCCGGCTCATCCAAAAGATGCTGTAGGTCAGACATTTCACATTCCTCTCATCTCTCCCCCTAAATGGCCGGGCTGCTGCCCTCTGGCCCGCGGTTGCGCCAGCCGAAGGTAGCGTGCAGGTGACGCAGGTGGGGGTCTGGGTTGAGCATCTGCTCGATCATATAGGTCGAACCTGTGAGCAGAATAATGTCCTGCTCCCCGCGCATCGACTTCGCCACCTGCAATGCCTCGCGCGGGTCAGAGATCGCCAGCGTGGGCACGTCGCCCGTGAAAGACTCAATCGATGCGCGCACAGTCGCAGGGTCTTGCCCCTTGTAGGAAGCAGCGGTGACGATCACGGCTTTGGCAACGCCCGCCAGCGACGCGAAGACCTCACCCGCTAGGCGATGCCCGGAAATGCCCACCACCAGAATTTTACCCTTATCGCGGAACTTAGCCTCGACCTCCGCCACCAGCACACGCATCTTTTCCACATTGTGGGCAATATCGGCGTAGACCCCTTCTTCCACGCGCCAGAAGCGTCCCAACAGTTGCGCCCGGCTCAAGCGCTCCACAATCACCTCTGTCTCCAACGTGGGGCAAAGGTGATGGATCGCGGCCAGCGCCAGCGCGCCATTCCACTGTTGGTGGGCAGCGGTCAGCAAGGCTTGATCCGGCAAGGGCGCTTCAAGTTGCGCCTGCAATGCGGCTACGGCCTCCTCATCTACCACTGTGAGCGGCGCGCCTACGTCTTTACAGACAGCCCGGATAATCTCCAGCGATTGCGGATCGCGTTCGGTGGTGAAGAAGGGGACACCTGGGCGGGCGATCCCCGCCTTGTCCAGCACCCGCTGCCAAAGCATCGGCCCCAGCATATGGGCGTGGTCGCTCCCCACATTGGTCAACAGCGTCGCCGCCACATCTAGCGCCCGCGTCTGATCATAGCGTCCACCCACGCCCGTCTCCACCGCGGCCCACTCGACCTCATACTGCTCAAAAAGCGCCAGCATCATGAGGATCGATACCTCATGGAAGCTGTGTACGCGCTGTGGATTGTCTGCGGCCATCTCTACACAAAAGGGCTGGATGCGATGCTGCCAGAGTTCGTGAATCGCTCCTTGAGAGACAAACTCGCCGTCAATACTGAAGCGTTCGCGGTAATCAAAGAGATGCGGCCCCATAAACGCGCCGCTGCGACCCACCGCGCCCAAGCCAACTTCCAACATGCGCGAGGTCGAGCCTTTGCCTGCCGTCCCTGCCACATGAATGAGCCGCGTGGGATGCCCCTCCGGCCATAGTTTGTGGATGGAGCGGCGCAGTTGTTCGAGACGCGCCAGTTTTGCTGTAGACCATTCAGCATGATAAATCTGGTCCAGGGTGTTGTAATAGGGAAAGTTGCGCACGCTGCGCTCAGGGCGATCCTCAGAAATATCTCCAAACAACTGCTCAGATAGGTTCAAGATGCCGCCTTATGCCAGCGGTTCCGGCTTGAGCGTGGCATAGATCGCAGCAATCTCCGCATCGATCACTGCCTTGACACCTGCCGCCACATTCTCCACCGCAATCTCGCGCAGTTCGCCGTTACGCCGCTGCTTTAGCTCCAGCGCCCCGCTCTTGAGTCCTTTGGCCCCCACGGTCAAACGCAGCGGAATGCCCAACAGATCCGCATCATTGAACTTCACCCCGGCGCGCTCATCGCGATCGTCGTACAGCACCTCTACACCCAACGCTTTCAACTCGATATAAATCCGTTCGGCAGCCTCAACCACCTCCGGCGTCTTTTCGGTGCCCAAGCTCACCAACATCACCTGGTAGGGCGCAATCGTAATCGGCCACTGGATACCCTGGTCGTCATGATGGTGTTCGATAATACAGGCCATCATGCGCTCGGTGCCAATGCCATAGGAACCCATGACAATCGGCTTGCTTTCGCCATTCTCATCCAGATAGGTAGCGCCCATCGCCACGCTGTATCTTGTGCCGAGTTTGAAGATATTGCCCACTTCCACTCCGCGCACAGTCCGCAGCGGGTTGCCGCACTGCGGGCAAGGATAACCGTCGTCGGCAGCCACAATATCATCCACTACATCGGCGCTATAGTCGCGGCCATAGGTGACGTTGCGCGTGTGATAATCGACACGATTGGCTCCTGCTGCCAAATTCGGGCTGGTGGTCACGAGATCATCCACCACCAGCAAGACGCGGCTGCGGTCAATCCCCAGGGGCGAACCATAGCCCGGTTCCGCGCCAATGGCGCGAATCTCTTCGCTTGTGGCAGGGCGCAGCCGCTTGGCGTTGATCGCATTGGCGAGCTTGGTTTCGTTGACCTCCATATCACCCCGCACCACGGCAAAGACGAATTTCTCATAGCTCTTTTGCTCGGTTTCCTCAATCTCCGCCACCTGAAAGACTGCTTTGGCTGTCTCCGCCTGATCGATCTTCAAGAAATCTGCCAGCCCCGCAATCGTGGTGACATGGGGCGTATGTACCTCTTCAAGCGGAGCAGGCGCAGACGCGGCGGGCGCGGGCTTGCGGAAGGTGGCGATCTGCCGGTTGGCACTGTAGCCACAGACATCACAGATCAACAACGTATCTTCGCCCACCGGAGTCAGCGCCATAAACTCATGCGCCATCGTCCCCCCCATCATGCCCGTGTCGCTCTCCACGGCGATCACATCCAGCCCGCAGCGGCGAAAGATATTGAAATAAGCTTGATAGAACAAAGGATAGACCGCATCCAGCCCCGCGAAGTCGCGGTCAAAGGTATAGGCATCCTTCATGGTGAACTCACGCATACGGATCGCCCCTGCACGCGGGCGCGGCTCGTCGCGGAACTTGGTCTGAATCTGGTAGAGGATAAAGGGCAGTTGGCGATAGCTGTTGACCACGCGGCTGACCATATCCGCCATGATCTCCTCATGCGTCATGCCCAAACAGTACTCGCGATCGTTGCGATCCTTGAGGCGTGCCATGTCATCACCGATCTGAGACCAGCGACCGGATCGCTGCCACAACTCGGCAGGATGCACCACCGGCAGCGTCACTTCCTGCCCGCCGATGCCATCCATCTCATCACGCATGATATTTTCGATCTTGTGCTTCACCCGTTGCGCCAGGGGCAAAATATCAAAGATGCCCGCAGCAATCGGTTGGATCAGGCTGGCGCGCACCATCAACTGGTGGCTGATGATCTCGGCTTCTGCCGGGGCTTCGCGCAGCGTTTGGAAAAAGAGATTGGACATTCGCATGGAAATCTACTCCGATATATCTATCGCGGGTGGGTTTGAACCAGGACAACAAATGAAATTTAAGCAATCAGTACAGCGACTTTGGCCTGGAGTTCTTCATAGGATAACAATCCGACCTGGCGATCTACCTCAACGCCCCCCCTCATAAAGAGCAGCGTGGGTAATCCCAGGATGCCATACCGGGCCGGGATTTCGGGATTCTCATCTACATCCAATGCAGCCACCAGGAGCTGCGCGCCATAGTCGCGCGCCAGCCAGCCCGCGTAGGCGGACATGATGGTACAAGGCTGGCACCACTCCGCCCAAAAGTCCACCACCACCAGCCGGTCACTCCCAAGCACTACGTCATCAAAATCAGCATCCACCACGTCCCGTATCTCCGCGCCATTCTCTACTGTAGACGTTGGATGGCTGCTATCCGTGATGCTCAGTGATTGGGGACGATCTTCCAGGGGCAGCATAGGAGGTTTGGGTTTGCGGCCAAACAATTTACGCAGCATTAGCCATACTTTCTAAAGATCATCAAGAATCAGAGGCAGCCGCCCGCGGGCCGCTGCTCTGGCGCTGAGTATATGCCCCGCGTACGATGGATGTCAAAAGTTAGCGTATATGCTATACTAGGCCGCAATATCGGGGGACCGTTCCGCCCAGGAGTGTGACGCTCCTACATGATACTTGCACGATCACCACGCAGCACCAGCATTCCGACTTTATAGCCTGAGAATTGCTGGCCGATCTGTCGGTCGGCCTTGATGCGCGTCACCCAAACGACGAGACTGCGCTACTGATTTTGTAGCCATTATTTGCAGCCATAAAAGGACAATGATGACGACCTTACCTGACTTGCCCGATTTTCATCGCCACTATGAAAAGGGTGTTCCCCATACGGTTGAAATTCCCGATATTCCCCTCTATCATATCCTAGATGAAAATGCCGCGCGCCATCCCCGTAGTACGGCGCTGCACCTGGTACTCAAACAGCTTAAATTTGGGCTAGAGGTCGGCTCGAAGATGACCTACGCGGAGGTCAAAGAGGCCACAGATCGCTTTGCCGCGGCTTTGCACAAACTGGGGGTGCGCCAGGGCGACCGCGTGGCGATCATGCTGCCCAACATTCCGCAACAGGTCATTGCCTATTTTGGCGTCCTTAAGGCAGGGGCCATCGTCGTCAACATCAATCCTACCTACACACCGCGCGAAATCGTGCATCTGCTGAAGGATAGCGGCGCGCAAACCATGATTACGCTGAGTGGTCTTTGTGCCCGTGTTGAGGAGATTCGAGCGGAGAGCGATCTGAAACGGCTGATCCTGACCGATGTGGTGGATTCGCTGCCCTGGCTCTGGCGCAAATTGGCCGCGCGCCAAGTGCGCGCCACAGGCATGATGGTCGAGATTGCGCCCGCATCCCATATTTACAACTTCTATGATCTGATTCGCCAAGCGCCCGCCGCCCCGCCGGCAGTCACCTATACGCCCGACGATGTGATCGTGCTGCAATACTCAGGCGGCACCACCGGCGTCCCCAAAGCCGCCATGCTGACCCACCACAACCTTGTCGCCAACACCACACAGTGTCGTGCCTGGTTTACCTTTACGAAGGACGGACAGGATAAGGCGTTGGGTGCAGTCCCCTTCTTCCATGCATATGGGATGACGCTCGCCGTACTCGTCGGCTTCCAAATGGCGGCAGAGTTGATCATAGTTCCCAACCCGCGCGAGATCGAACTCATCCTACAGATCATCACCAAAGAGCATATCTCCTACTTTCCTGGCGTCCCCGCCATGTACGTGGCGATCATTAACCATCCTCGCGTCAACGAATATGACCTACATTCAATCCAGGGCTGCATGAGTGGCGGCGCGTCCTTGCCCATCGAGGTAGCCCGCCGCTTTGAGGAGATGACAGGCGGCAGCCTCGCCGAAGGCTATGGGCTGAGTGAAGCGTCACCTGTGGCGCTCGCTACCCCTTTGCGCGGGGCAAGACGGCGCGCAGGCTCGGTGGGTATTCCCATTCCCAATACCCGCGTTGAGATTGTCTCCCTCCAGCCGGACGAGAAGGGTGAATACCCCCCCATGCCGCTGGGTGAGCCAGGGGAGCTGGTGCTCTATGGCCCGCAGGTGATGAAAGGCTATTGGAATGCCCCGGAGGAGACCCGGCGCGCCATCAACGCCCTCGGTGGTCTGCACACGGGCGACATCGCCCGCATGGATGAAGATGGCTATCTCTACATCGTAGACCGTAAGAAGGATCTGATCATCGCCAGCGGCTATAACATCGTCCCGCGCGAGGTAGAGGAAGTGCTCTTTATGCACCCGAAGGTCGCAGATGCCGTTGTCGCCGGTGTGCCCGATGAACGGCGCGGCGAAACAGTCAAGGCCTATTTGGTGCTAAAGCCAGGGGAAAACGCCACGGTGGAGGAGATCCGCACCTTCTGCAAGCAGTACCTTGCCCCCTATAAGGTTCCAACCCTGGTGGACTTTCGCAAGGAGTTGCCCAAGAGCCTGGTCGGCAAGGTGCTGCGGCGGCTGCTGGTGGAAGAAGATGTCGCCAAGCAAGCCGCCGCAGCGCAAACAGGCGAAAAGCAAGCGGCATAAAATCACCACGGTCTGCCCATACGGCTACAATCGATGGGGGAATACTTTACAACAGTTCTGTGCATTGCAGCTATCCATCACACCTACGGAGCCCGACCCTATGAAGCACTGGATGCGTGTCGCCATTGGCAGTTCTCTTGTTTCCTTTTTCTGCTCTTTTTCCATCCCAACCTTCGCCTCTCCAGTTCCTACAGATGCTTCCTCCCCGGCAGTCACCGCACAAGACCCCATCCAGGTTAGTGATGGGATTCAGATGACACGCTATGTCGTGAATATGTTTGGAGAGCCGTTTGATTTCTCGCAATTGAGTACGTTGGCACAACGCTTTTATGCGAGTTTCGAGGACGAGTATGATTTTCTCATCTTCATGCCCGAAGCAGCGATCGAGGGCGAAGCCTATGGTCGCTATTATAGTGTGCGAAATGATGTGACCGGGATCGGCAAAAGCATTTTCGACCTCACGGCTGATTATGGAAGTGCCGGGCGCTTAAAAGGCAGTATCTTTCTAAACCGCTATGGGGAGAATGGTCCCACCATGCATGAGATCATGCATACTTGGGGAGTTGCCGGGAATCCACTACAGGAGCTTGGCTTTACGCAATGCACAGATAGGAGTCACTGGGGCGTCGCAGGTGTGGGAAATGGTCAACTGGGCGGCTTTGATCCAGCCACACTGGTCAACAACGGAGACGGCTCTTTTACAGTGGATTATTTTGGTGGAGTTGCCAATGGGGGCGATTCTGTACCCTATGTGCCGCTTGAACTCTATCTTGCCGGTTACATCGAAGCAAACGAGGTGCCGCCCATCCAGATCCCGACAAACGTTGACTGTAGTTCGCTCCAGCCGGACCCGGCAGACGACACAAAGATGACGTTTAGGGCCGATGGGCTGGACAGCGTCACGATTGAAGAAATCCAGGCACTACTCGGCGTTCGTTCGCCCGGCCCTGCGACAAGTCAAAAGGACTTTAGTGCAGCAATGATCGTGGTGA
This sequence comes from Caldilineaceae bacterium, assembly GCA_020846635.1. Classification (GTDB taxonomy): domain Bacteria; phylum Chloroflexota; class Anaerolineae; order Caldilineales; family Caldilineaceae; genus QEUY01. Next base: position 81,343 of record JADLDO010000013.1, on the reverse strand, counting down.
GCGAGGAAGCGCTTTCCTCAGCAGACTTGGCCTTCTATGAGCAATGGGCGCAAGTCGCAATGGGCGAAGAAGATTCTTATATTCTCTCATTTGCCGAGGCTACCGGAGGTCGAGGCCAGTTGAATATGCTGATCGGTTCCACGCTTGCTCCGTTCAGCCATTCGCTCCATCTTCCATCTCTCGAGAAATAGATTGGGCGAACCAATTCAACTGCCGTAACGTTCGGCAAACTCCTCACAGGTCATGCCATAAGGGTGATTGGCTATCTGACTTGTGCGCTAGGTGATGCGCTGCCGGTCAATTGCCAGCCGCAGAGTGTATTCCTCGCCCATGAGCCGATCTAGTTCCGCTTCCAGCGTGCGGATGCGCCGCGCATTGAGCGGCTCGGACTGGCGGAGCTGCTCAAGCTGACGTTGGCAGCGTTCAATCTGCCGGCGCACTGTGTGCTTGCGCGCAATGAGCGTTTCACGATCCACTTTGCGCCTCTCCAGACCGCCCTATTTATCCCCTGTCAGGTCGTCATCAAAGGTGCGCGCTACGCGTGGGCGATAGAGCAGATAGGCCATCCCCACACTGACAAAGTAGAGCACAACCAGCGGCCCCATGACGATGGTCATGTTCACCGGATCGACCGTGGGCGTGATGGCCGCGGCCACAATGGCCGCGACCACAATGGCGTGTCGCCAAAAGGCCAACAGCTTTTGCCCGGTGATGATGCCGGCGCGCGCCAAGAAAGCAACCACCAGCGGCGTTTCAAAGGCGACACCCATCCAAAAGACAATGCGTGTGACAAAACCGATATATTTGTCGATTGTCCAATCTTGGCGAATGACAGTGCCGAGGAAATTTTGCAAGAAGTTTACCGCAGCGGGCATCAATAAATAGAAGGCAAAGGCCGCGCCCAACAGGAACAACACCATAATTCCAGGCAGCGTCAGCAGCAGCGCCCGCCGTTCGTTGGGATAGAGTCCGGGCGAGACAAAAGCGATGATCTGATAGATGATCACTGGCATGGCGATGGACGCGCCAACCGTGAAGCTAATCTTAAAGAAGATGCCTATGGTATCAGTCGGCCCTAACGCTTGGGGAATGACCCCTTCTCGCGTCAGCGGCTCAATGACAAACTGGAGGATTGGCTCAACAAAGGCCATCGACGCCACTGTGCCAACCAACAGCCCGCCTACAATCCAAATGAGCCTGGTCCGGAGTTCCTTAAGGTGCTCCATCAGGCTCATGCTACCATCATTCATCGGCTCCATCGTCGTTGCTTGGCTCATGTTTCGTTCTCGGCAGAAGGTCCATTGGTGCCATTCACGCTAGCGCTCTTCATCCTCGCAGGCGACCGTTTTGCCTCAACGGGTGTCTCGCTTGCCGGGGCTTCATTGTCTTCATTCAAATCTGGCGTATTGAGTGCTGGGGCAGCATCCAGGGCGGTGTCGGCAACTGCCTCTGCAACGCTGTCGGCTGCAACTTCCTCGCTGTGAGAAGGAGCAGGGCCTTCTATGATGGAAGCAACCTCGGATGCCATCTCAGCATCAACAGCTTCAGCAGATTCAACCGGTGCTGTCTGCTCTGTGTTGACTGTCTCACTTGCTGCTTGTTCGCGCAGCGCCGGAGGCAAGATCGTTGGCTCATCCGGGGCGGCTTCAGGCAGGGTGGCTGGTACAGTCTCGGCATCAGCAGGCTCTGACACAACCTCTGAGACCGGGGCTTCTGTATCCTCTACGGAAAACACGCCCACCTGAACATTCTCTTGCCCGGTGTCTGCTTGCCCGGTGTCTGCTTGCTCAGTGCCTGCTTGCACAGTCTCCTGTTGCCCTGTGGCATCTTGCTCGTTGACGCCAACCGGGGTTGCGTCCGCCACTACAGGCGCAGGACTCTCTTCCGCTGTGATCGGCTCGCCTTCCACCGTTGCAACAGCCTCCGCCGCAGCAGCCGTTGAAATAGCTGGCGCGGCAGTCACAGCGGGTTTGCTCGTCGCCGCAGCGCCAGCACTCTTGGGCGTTATAGCAGGTTTAGCGGTCGTCGTAGCCGGTTTTGGCGTGGCGGGTTTTGGTGTAGCTGGCTTGGTCGCGGGTTTAGCGGCGGGTTTGGCTGCGGCTGTCTTGGCAGCCTTCGCCTTCTCTTCGGGGTCGTCAATCAAGTCGTTCAGGAGCTTCTGTGGGTTGAGATCCTCGAGCGCCTTGAACTCATCGCCAAATTGCGATGTCAACTCATTCGTTAAGTTACGAATGGTTCGGATAAATTTCGCCACTTCGCGCAGCGCGCCCGGCAGCCGTTCCGGCCCCAACACAATCAACGCGACCACGGCAATCATAAACAGTTCGGCAATCCCAATTCCAAAGAAGCTATCCATGGCAGGCTCTAGAACTCTTGCTTACGAATTTCGTCCAGCGCAGACCCCAACACGCCATTGACAAAGCGGGGACTACTGTCGCTGCCGAAAACTTTGGCGAGTTCCACGGCTTCGTTGATCGCCACTTTGGGTGGTGTATCGGAGTCGTGGGCACCAATCTCGAAGAAGGCCAACCGCAGGATGTTGCGGTCGATGATGGCAAGCTGGTCCACGGGCCATTCCGGGGCATATTTGGCAATGAGGGTGTTGAGCATCTCGAGATGATGCACGACACCACTCACCAACCAACGCAAATAGAGTGCGCCCTGTTCCCCAGGATAACTATAGGCCAACCGCTCGTCCACTACGGAGCCAGGGAGATGGCCCACACTGTCGATCTCAAAGAGCGCCTGGACTGCCAGCTTGCGTGCCAGTCGGCGCTGCTGGACCAACTCGTGATGTTCGCTGCTATTCAACTTGTGAGTTACATTCATGTACATAGCGTGCCGTACAAAGAACCGGCATCAAATTGAGGCCAAAAGTCAATAGAACGATCCTACATCATTACCAATCCACCGTCAACCGTCAGCACTTGCCCCGTAATAAAACCGGAGCGTTCCGCAGCCAAAAAGGCCACGGCCCACGCTACTTCGTCGGGTGTGCCCATCCGGCCCATCGGTGTATTGCTGATGATACCCGCCTTCTGCTCTTCGGTCAGCACATTGGTCAGCGCCGAAGGCACAAAACCGGGGGCAACCGCATTGACGGTGATATTGCGGCTGGCAACTTCACGGGCCAGGCTCTTGGTAAAGCCGATAATCCCCGCCTTGCTTGCCGCATAATTGGCCTGACCGGCCTGGCCGGTCAGCCCCACGACACTGGTAATGCTGATGATGCGTCCCCAGCGTTTGCGGATCATGCCGCGCAGCGCCGCCCGACTCACGGCATACACACTGCGTAGATTGGTGTTGATCACCGCATCCCACTGCTCATCGCTCATCGAGAGCAGCAGTGTATCACGCGTCGTGCCAGCATTATTAACCAGAATATCCAGCCCACCCAGGTCGCTTTGCACCTGCTTGACCAATTCGGCGGCTTGCGCTGAATCGGAGACATCCGCTTGGTAAAGGCTGCACTCTGCGCCCTTTTCGCGCAGGGTAGCGGCGACTGTCTCCGCCCCTTGTGCATTACCGCGATAGTGGATGGCGACCTTTGCGCCTCTGCCTGCAAACTCCTGGGCAATGGCAGCGCCAATTCCGCTGCTGCTGCCCGTCACCAGGACACTCTTGCCTGTGAAATCCATCTGCTGCTCTATTTCTGCGTCTCTATTTTATGCCGGTATGGGCCTAAGTATAGCGTCGAATTGGGAATCGTGCGAATTGCCTTAGAGAAAAGGGGTGGGGTTAACTCCCTTTCGCCTGCCACCACGCTACAAACGCGGCGACGCCAGCCGGGTCGCCTACGCTGTGGCGAGTGGCAGTGCGGTCGATGCGTTTCACCATGCCCACCAATGCCTCACCGGGGCCAAGTTCCACAAAATTCGTCACCCCATCCGCCACGGCGCGTTGAATTGAAGCCGTCCAGCGCACCCCGCCTGTCAACTGTGCAGCCAGTTCATCACGCAGAGCGGCGGCAGTGGTCAACGGTTGAGCGGTCATGTTGCCAATCAGAGAAACACGCGGGTCAGCGATCTCGGTCGCATCAATCGCAGCGCGCAATTCTACAGCCGCGGGCTGCATCAACGGGCTGTGTGCGGCAATGCTCACCGCCAAGGGGACAACCTTGCGCGCGCCTGCGCTGCCCAACGCAACCATAGCCGCTTCCATGCTGGCCTTATCGCCAGAGATAACCACCTGGCCTGGGCAATTATCATTTGCCACCTGCACCACGCCCCCTGTTTCGGCGGCAACCTCCGCGCAGATCGCCGCCACCGGCGCTTCATCCAGCCCCAAAATCGCAGCCATCATCCCTGGATTCTGCGCGCCGGCCTGTTTCATCAAGCGCCCACGCTCGCGCACCAAGCGCAGCGCATCGGCATACGCTACGGCCCCCGAAGCCACCAGCGCCGAATACTCACCCATGCTGTGACCGGCAACATAGGCCGGTGCATCACTTCCTGTTGCGGGCGCTTGACCCAACTCTTGCGCTACCGTTCGCAGCAACGCCACTGCCGTCGCCAACAAGGCCGGCTGTGCATTGATGGTGTCCGTTAGCTCTGCCTCCGGCCCCTCAAAACAGAGCTTGCTCAAACCAAAGCCTAAAATCTCATCGGCTTCGGCAAAGGTCGCCGCAGCCACTGGATAAGCTGCCGCCAATTCGCGCCCCATCCCCACGGCCTGGCTGCCCTGCCCAGGAAAGAGAAAGGCCACACCACGCCCCGCGGCCACAAAATCAAATCCAGCCATGTCAGATTCCCTGTCACTAAAAAGTAAGAGAAAAACAAAAGGGGATTTGGCGCTTGCATCCAAATCCCCCTAGCATGTCTCGGCAACCCACTTACGCTGCTGCGTCGAGATTGAGGACCTGCCGTCCTCGATATTGACCACAGTTGGGGCAAACCCGGTGCGGCAACATCTTTTCCTTACAATTTGGACATTGCACCAGATGCGGCACGCCAATCGCATCATGTGCCCGACGACGATCACGTCGCCCCTTGCTCAATTTACGCTTTGGTAATGGTCCCATTTTTTGCTCCTAATAATGATAATGCTCTAATCACCCTGGTTGCCCTGCTGTTTGCGTAGCTCCAATAACGCTGCCCAACGGGGATCAACCGCCTCGTCTTCGTCCATAGCAATCTCCTCCCCTGCTTGCTCCTGCGTTGCCTTCAATTCACGCAGATAGCGAGTCAGGTTCGGACATTCGCCCGTCCCTGTCCAGTTACAACTTGGATACATGGGCAAAGTCACCCATATGCTCTGACGCACTACTTCCGACAAATCAAGAACGTGATGCTCGTCGATGATCAGTGCCTCGTCTTCCAGGTCCTCTTCTTCCCCCTCAAACTCCGTAGGGGCAATATAGCGACCTGTATTGACCTCTGTCAGCGGGCGAAAGCTCTCCTCGATCGTGAAGCGCACAGGCAGGGCAATCGGCTCTAAACAGCGGTTGCACATTACCTGCATGGCAGTGCTGAGATTGGCCCTTGCCAGAATACCACTGTGGATGCGGATGAGTTCCACCTCGCCTACCAATGGCCCCAAAGCGGCCAACTCTGGATCGAGCTCGCCAATATCTTCGACTAGCTCATAACGACGCATGGCACCGATGGGTTCTTTGAGCAACTGTGCTACGTTAAATTGCATCGTGTCGCTCCCGGCCACCACACCATTACGCGCGCCCTTTGGTTTCTCTATGACCTGCTTTTAAGGCGCTCGCGGCTGCTGCGTATTCCCGGATGACGCGCAGCAAGCAGCGTTCTACCTGTGTAGTAGGCAGACGTATAGTATAAGCGCGGCACGATTCACTGTCAAAAATGCGTCCTGCTCACAGCAGCAGAAGTCCCGCATTGACTTCGATTTCTATCGCTTTGGCGAAACGTCCGGCGAATCCCTCAGCAGACCACTGGCTATCTCTTAGCTGGGGCTATCCCTTTGAAAGAAAGCGCGGCTTGCGTGCAGGCCGTTCGGGCTGCTCAAGTGGTTCAAGCGGCGCGCCTTGTTCCTCCTGCATCAGATCGATGCCATTGCCGACTTGGTGCAAGAGGCTTTGCAACTGCTGGGCCAGATCATTCAATACATGGACGGCATAGGTGTCAGCCTCCTCGGTGCGGCGGCGAGCGATCTCCTTGCCTTCACCGATGATGCGCTCGGCTTCAACTTGGGCAGTGGCAATCAGCGACTTTTCGCTGAGCATATCCATTGCCTGCTGCCGCGCCTGCTGGATGATGCGGTCGGCTTCGGCACGCGCTTCGTTCATAATGCGGTCGCGCTCGGCCAGAGTCCGTTCACTTTCGCGAATGGAGCCCGGCACTGTGATTCGCATCCGCTCTAACAACTGCTCGATATCGCGCGCCCGCACCAGCCGGTAGGCAGAAAAAGGAACGGGGGTTCCCTGGCTGATGAGAACATGCAGTTGATCGATCAACTGTAAGATAGCGATAGCGCACCTCCTGCAGAATCATAGACGACAGAAAATTTAAGGGAGAATAAGAGAAAAGAATAAGAGCTAACGATAGCTCAGGGTAAATGTTCTGTCTGCTAACTGCGATGGCCCAACTTGCCGGCGCTACGCGAAAGCATCCGGGAGGGCGACAATGCTTCAGCGCGTGGAAATTTGCTCTCCAATGCTGCCTGTACATGGTCAGGCGTCCAGCGATGAAAATCGCCACCCAAACTCGCAACTTCCTTGAGAATGGTGGCGCTTAGGCTCGCATAATCGCCGGTGCAGAGGAGACAACAAAGCTCAATCTCCGGCGCAAGGTCTTGATTGGCCCACCCCATCTGCCGCTCATACTCAAAATCGGCCACACTGCGCAGCCCGCGCACAATCACCTTTGTCCCGATCTCGCGCGCAACGGTGACCGTGAGACCCGTATAGGCTATCACCGAGACGTTGGGCAAGTGAGTCAATGCCTGCTGGGCAAGGTCAACGCGCTCTTGGGTAGTAAAGAGCAATTTCTTCGGTGGCGCATCATAAACCGCCACGACCACCTCCTCAAAGAGCGCACTGGCGCGGGTGGCGATGTCGATATGCCCATTATGGATCGGGTCAAAAGTGCCTGGGTACAAGGCCCGCGTCATGTGCATTCTTTCTAGTATGATGATCGAACCCTATTTATTCACCTAAAAACTCCGCAAATACCTGATTGCCCACCAGCAGCCCACGCTCTGTTAGGCGCACTCGCTGCTCGTCCAGTTGGATCAATTCTTGTGCCTGAAGGCGTGCGATTTCCGGCGCAAAGACCGCGCGCAGGTCGGTATCGTGCAGTTCGGCAAAGTGGGCAAATGACACGCCCTCGCGCACCAGCCGCAGCCCAAGCATCATTGTTTCGCCCATAGAGACGCGTGACGGCAGTACTTCTTCCATATCGACCACCGGCTGCCCTGCCACCATCCGCTTAACATAGCCCGGCACCGGCTTACGGTTGCTCCAGCGACGGCTCACCACTTCATCCTCAGCTTGATCCGTCACGCGGCGTAAATGGCTGTGCGCGCCAGGGCCGATGCCTATATACTCCTGGTTGCGCCAATAAAGCAGATTATGTCGAGCGGCATAGCCAGGATTCAATGTCTGTGCCGGATCCTGTGCCATCTGACCAGGCTTGGCCCAATTCGAAACTTCATAATGGACATAGCCCGCGGCGTTGAGCCGGCTCACTGCCAACTCATATAACTCTGCCGCCAAGTCGTCGTCGGGCGCATCGACCTTGCCCACCTCCACCCAATGATTGAGCGGCGTGTTCGGCTCCACAATCAAGCTGTAAAGGCTCAAATGCTCCGGCCCCAATGCTACGGCTCGTTCGAGCGTTGCCGCCCAGTTCGCCAGGGGTTGATGGGGCAGGCCAAAGATAAAGTCCAAATTGATATTGTCGAAGCCAGCCGCCCGCGCCGCAGCAAATGCGCGATCCACATCGTCCACGCTGTGAATACGCCCCAGGAAGGCTAATTCGTCGGGCTGGAAGCTCTGTACACCCAGGCTCAAACGATTGACACCCAGATCACGCAGCACTTGAAACTTGGCCCGATCCACAGTGCCAGGGTTGGCTTCACAGGTAATTTCGCAATCCGCAGCCAGCGTCAAATTCTCATGCAGCGCGCCAAATAACTGCTCTAGCTGTTTGGCATCCAGCACAGTCGGTGTGCCACCACCGAGAAAGATCGACGTGATGGGGCGTCCCGCCAATGGCGCGGCCCAGGTTGCCAACTCCCGTGTGAGCGCATCGACCGTCTGCCCAAACCATCCCTGCAACCCGGCATAGGTGTTAAAGTCGCAATAGGGACATTTGCGCTCGCAAAAGGGGACATGCAAATAGAGACCCATTGGCGCTGGCCCCGATATTGACGCCGGTATCGCCGCTGATCGTGTTGGGGCTGCCAATGCGCCGGCCCTTTCCGCCGGTGCTGGGCCATGATGAGGTTGGTTGGTTTGATACAACGTCAGCGATTCTCCAGTCGGAAGCCGTGGCCGCGCACCGTCACAATATAGCGGAATTCCTCATCGGTCTCCGCCAATCGCTCGCGCAGCCGCCGCACCAACGCGTCGATAGCCTGCTCGCTCACGCCTTCGCTGATGGCTTCAGGCCAGACCGCATTGATCACACGATCCCGGCTGATGACGCTGCCCCCGGCATCCCACAACGATTCCAAAAGGCGGAACTGGTGCAGGCTCAATGGGGGATCAACCTGATGGGAATTGACCCATACCTGGCGCGTCTCCTTGTCCAAGCGCAAGCCTTGCTCGCCTCCCTCCATGGTCAGCGGCGCGGTTGCACCCGCATCAACAAAGGCCAACTTAAAACGCAGCGCGATCTGAATCTCATCGCCATCGCCCAACCCCACCGGGCCGCTCAATTCCTGGCCGTTGACATGGGTTCCATTCTTGCTCCCCATATCCTCAACATGATAATGGTCGCCTTGCCAGGTGATCTGCGCATGATAGCGGCTCACTTGACGGTCGGGCAGCACAATATCACATTCATCGCTGCGCCCGATGACCAGCGGGCGCGTGCGATCCAACGGCCAACGCCGTCCGGCCTCGGAACCTCGCTGCAGAACCAACATCGCAGTCTCACGATGTTTAAGCGTACCTAAAGTTTCCGTTCGGTCGACGGTTGGATGTTCCAGTTGTGTACTCATAGCACCTTTTTTTTGAAAATCATCTACGTTTGATCCCGCGCATAATCATCTACATCGCGCCCATAGGAACCCCAAACAGGGCCATTCCATACGTTGGACACATAATCTCAATAGATTGACAGCCACTCGGCGCTTACGCATAATGGGGCACAGGGACCCACAAGAGACCGCTGTGAAAGCCAGCCAATGTTGCACAGGCAGACCGTATCTTGGGCCCGGAGCAAACGGATGTTAAGCTCAACATGGTTCGCATTATACCAAACTTGATCAAAGGGCGAAATACAGATTGCAACATATCCTTGAACCTGGCACGATTTTGCGCCGGCGTTATGAAGTCCTAGAGCTGGTTGGACAGGGCGGCATGGGTGCCGTCTACAAGGCTGCCGATCGCCGCCTGGAGGGGCGCGTCTGTGCCCTAAAAGAAGTGTTGCCGACCCTGGCGGACAGCGCGCTTTCCGAAGAAGAATTGGATCAAATGTCGGAACAGTTCCGCATTGAAGCCAGTATACTCTCGCGTCTGGATCATCCCAATCTGCCCAAAGTCTCCGACTACTTCTCGTCAAGCGGGCGTGAATATCTGGTCATGGACTTTGTCGAAGGGCGGGATCTGCATGAGATTGTGCGCGAGCAACAAAAATCCGGCGGCCTGCTCAACGAACAGCAGGTATTGGGCTGGGCCGGGCAACTGCTGGATGCGCTGGAATATCTCCATGAACAGGACCCACCCGTTGTCCATCGTGATGTCAAGCCCAGCAATATTAAAGTCACCCCGCGCGGCATTGTCAAGTTGGTAGATTTTGGGCTGGTCAAAGTCTTGCACGATGACGACAGCCGCACTGTGACGGTTGTGCAGGGACGCGGCACAGTTGCCTATACCCCATTGGAGCAGTATGGGGGTGACACAGGCTATACCGACGCACGCACAGATATCTATGGGGTGGGAGCCACGCTCTATCATTTGCTGGCGGGCATTCCACCTGCCGACGCCAAAGAGCGTTTCTTGCGTCCTGGGGTGCTGGTCTCCTTGCGCCAACTCAATCCAGAAGTCTCGCCACGTATCGAGCGAGTTGTCTTTCAAGCCCTGGCAATGCACCCCAACGAGCGCCCTGCGAACATTCGCGAACTGCGCGAAATGCTCTTTGGCTCGCTGCCCCTCCCCCACCAAATCACCGCGTCTACAAACCTGTACGGCGTGCAATCCATTGAGAAAAGCTGGAGCGAAGTCTTTTATGCAAATCGCTATCTCGTCGCCAGCGCCGCTGGGCTGCTGCTCATCGCCCTGATCCTGAGTTTGTAACCCGCTGCGAAAAAAGGGCTGTATCCAGAAAGCAATCTCCGAATACAGCCCAGGTCTATCCAGGGGGACAATCCAACCATTCCCGAAAGCGGCAATTACCCCAGAGCTATGCCCCCACCGGTTCCAGCCCATAGACCTCTGCCAAAAGCTCATAGGAACGCACCCGCGCTTCATGGCTGTGAATCAGCGTGGCAACCATCACCTCGTCCGCGCCAGTCACCGCCACCAAGCGATCCAATTGGCTGCGTACCGTCGCAGGATCACCCACAATTTGTGTTGATTTACGATAGGCCTCGGCTTGGGCGCGCTCGGCGGGCGTATAGGGATAGGCTGCTGCTTCTTCTGGGCTAGGGAATGGCAAAGGCTGACCATTGCGCAGCCGCACAATCGACAGCGCCACCGATGAGGCCAACCGTTCAGCTTCCTTTGTCGTCTCGGCACAGATGAGCGCCACGGTCAGAATGGAATAGGGCCGGTCGAGATATTTGGATGGTTTGAAATGCTCGCGATAGCCGCGCAGCGCGGCCACGGCGTTCTCTGGGTTGATGTGGTGGGCAAAGGCGTAGCCAACCCCCAGCGATGCCGCCATTTGCGAACCAGTCGCGCTGGAACCCAGCAGCCAAATTGTGGGAAAACCCACATCGTTGGGCATCGCCGTGATCGCCCGAAAAGGATGCTCGCTGGGAAAGTCATCAGCAGCAAAGGCCATCAGTTCGCTCAAGTGGTCGGGGAAATCGTTGGCGTGAAGGGCATCCTTGTTGCGCCGCAGGGCAAAGGCAGTCAAGGGATCGGTGCCGGGGGCGCGGCCAATGCCCAGATCGATGCGCCCTGGATACAATGCTTCCAACATGCGAAAGGTTTCGGCGATCTTCAGCGGCGGGTGGTTGGGCAGCATCACGCCCCCGGAGCCAACGCGCAAATGGGTCGTCTCCCGCGCAACTTGCCCGATCATGATCTCTGGCACCGAACTGGCAATGCTGGGCATGTTGTGATGTTCGGCAAACCAATAGCGGGTATAGCCCAGGCGATCCACCACCTGCGCCAGTGCAATGCTATTGCGCAAAGCCTGGGCCGAAGTAGAGCCGGAGCTAACGGGAGAAAGGTCGAGAACTGAAAGCGGGAAACTCATAAATCATCATCTTTCCAGGAATTATAAGGAGGTATTGGGACACGAACCGGGGAGACAAACTTATGTGCCTAAAAGCCAAAATCAAACCAGTTCGTGCCAAAGATAATGGAGCATAAAAAGAGGCCAGCAACGACGAATATGATAATGCCACAGCCCGTACCCCAGCAGCCGCGGCCAAAACCAATATTATCCTGAAGCCAATCATACACTGCACCCAGGGCTAGAAGCTTCAAAAGGCCCGACAAACAGCCCGGTCGTTCCCTAAGCTGCATTCTATCTAGCTGAAAGTCTGTGGGAGGAGTAGGTTCGCGCATGAGCTTCTCCTTAATCATCGCCTCAATATTGTCATCTCAATATATCGTCATCTCAATAGAATGCGGCTAGACGCCGAAATGTGCAATGCTCATTGTTAGAGAGATGAAAGGGGTTGTAAAGATCATTTACCACAAACTTAGCACAAAAAGCGAGGCAGCCATAACGCTCGCATGGCTGCCTCGCTCCACTTTTCCCGATCTGCCTGCTTCTTGAACTCAAGTTGCACCCTCACAGAGTATCCCCAATCTATCACCCTGCTGTCACCCCGGAGGGGTCTCTCTGCCACGCCAACAGCCCAGAGAGATGGCCTGCGGCCCGCAAGCGAACGCGCCGTGCTGTGCAGCGGCACCGCCCTTGGGCGCGGCATGACAGAGTCTTGCACACGATTCCCTACTCCGGCTTCACCGCAGTCACAGCGCTGCTGGTAAAGCGGTTCGCTACCTTGTCCACCAACGCCGGATCCCAGGCCGCCAATTCGCTTGCGCCCGCCATTGCCTCGGCAGAGTAACGGCTTTGCACCTCCACCTGAATCTTGGTAAAGCCTGCCTCAGCCAAGAGCGTTTGATACTGTTGGCGAGTCAATGCCCCCGCAATACAACCGGCCCAATGGAGCGCAGCACGCACCTGCACCTCGCTCAACGGCAGATCGTCCAGCGTGCCATCAATGACAATATCCGATACTGCCAAGCGCCCGCCCGGCTTGAGCACGCGGAAGGCTTCATCCAGCGTCTGTTCCTTGTCGGGAGAAAGGTTGATAACACAGTTGGAGATGATCACATCAACGCTGTTATCGGGCAGCGGCAGCGCCTCGATATTGCCCTTGCGAAATTCTACATTGCTGACGCCTGCTTTTTCGGCATTGCGCCGCGCCAAAGCGAGCATGTCATCCGTCATGTCAACGCCGTAGACAAAGCCCGTTGGCCCCACGGCACGCGCCGCCAAGAAAGCATCCAGCCCACCACCAGACCCTAAATCCACTACCACCTCACTCGGCTTAAGCGTAGCAATCGCCAGGGGATTGCCACAGCCAAGCGAGAAGGAGGCCACATCCTCCGGCAGCGCCGCCAGTTCGCTGCTGTCATAGAGTTGCAATGGCCCGCAACTCTCCCCATTGCTGCTACAGCAGCTATCGCCGCCGCAACAACTATCGGCACTGCGCGCCCTGGCCCCGTAGTACTCTTGCACCTCTTGGTGCGTGTCGCTGATGGACGGAACGCTTAGGTCAATCTTCTGCAAGGACATTTGGGTTCTTCCTTTCAAGGTTCGCTTATTGTTCTTCCCAGAAAAGCCTATATTCATAAACTTCGATATAACGGAGCCAAAAAAGCTGCGGGGATTGCTCTATTGCTTCTGCGGCTCTAGCCTTATGCAGCCCCGCTGCCGCTCAGATCGCCCATCAGCATCCGCAGCCGTGAAATCGCTTCCGGGCGCGTGTAGTAATAAATCCAGACCCCGCGCGGTTCGCAATCGATCAGCTTTGCCTGGCGCAGTACTTTGAGATGATGCGAGATGGTTGGTTGGGCCAGGTCAAACTGTGCTTCAATATCACAGACACAGACCTCTCCCCCCAACCGGCTTAACAGTTCCACCATCTGTAGACGCACTGGATTTGCCAGCGCCTTGAGCATAGCCGCCAACTCCTCCGCCTCAGCCATATTCCAGCGCAGCGTAACCGGCGGTGCACAGCAGCCCGCTTGTGATGGAGTCAGTTCAATGGTGAATTCGCGATTAATCATTTGTGTATCCATTTATGTTCCTTTGTGTTGAGCCCACTTTAGCAAGTAAATCGAAGTTTGTCAATATCGAAATTTATCAATATTGAGCAATTCCGATTTATCGGATGTAGCCATGCTCTTGGAACCGACAAGAGCATGGCCGTACGTTATAAAGCAAGCTACCCTGGCGATCTCATGCTGCCAATGGTTGGCCCGTTCCAGTCTTCTCCATTTGCACCCCCGGCTTGCGTCCAAGACGAAGACCGGCGACAAGCAGCAGAACTACTGCCAGAAGCAGCCACAATCCCCCGCGCAGCCACGCTTCGCGCGCCCAATCTGCGCCTGTAAACCACGTCCCGACCAGTTCGCCACCGATCACATTGCTTACCAGATGCGACAGCATGACCACGGGCACGCTACCGCCGCTGCTGTTGAACAGCCACGTAAACACGATTTGGAAAGCAATCACGAACAGTAAATCCGTCCAGTAGATGCTGCCACTCAGCACGAGCGGCAGATGCCAACCCGAACGGACGAGACCAGTCACCAACGTAGCAGCGAACGTGCCGGTAGGGGAGGAGCCAAAGCGCGCATTGAGGTGAGGCAAAGCGTAGGCTGTCCAGCCTGGTTCCTCCCACATGCCGCTTAACAAGAGCATGATCGGCAGCACTTTAATGGGAACGGTCCAGTCAATCTGCACCGGAGCCTGCGCGCCAAGCAGGATGTTTATTCCCGCTGCTGCAAGGGCAATCGCAGCAGGGATCGCCACAGCCAGTGCATACCATTGCCAGGAAGTGCCAAAATGCACGACCCGGCTCCACCATGTTTTTATTCCTGCCCTACCTTCACCAATCGCAACCACGATCAATGCAGCCAGCATCGGGCCATGGGGCAGCAATCCACCATCTGGTAGAAGTGCAGGCCACCACGAGAACAAATAGGCGAGAACAACAAAGGTGATAAACGAATTACGCTTGACGAACGAGGCAAGGGTATTCATGCTGCTTTCCTCCTGATAGCACTGGATAGCACCTAAGCGACAGACTGCTCTTGTAACAAGATTGCCGGCAACTAGACCATTTATGGGAAGCTATCGAGATTATCGCGAGGAGGGGATACAAGGAACCATTCAGCAAAACCACGAAAAAGGCGAGTACAGAAGGGGCTGCACTCGCCTATAACGTCTAATACTTACCTACTTCGCCACACGCTCTAAGAAGCGCACATCGTTGTCGTAGAAAAGGCGGATGTCATCAATCGAGCGCTTGAGGATCGCTTGCCGCTCAATGCCCATGCCCGCGGCAAAACCGCTGTAAACCGCTGGGTCATAGCCACCGTTTTGCAGCACCACCGGGTGGATCATCCCTGCGCCCATGATCTCCAGCCACCCCGAATACTTGCACATGCGGCAGCCCTTCCCGCCGCACAGAACACAGTCCACGTCAATCTCCACGCTCGGCTCGGTGAAGGGGAAGTAGGACTTGCGAAAGCGAATGTCGCGCCCTTCACCATACATCTGGTTGGCATAGTTGAGGATAACCCCCTTCAGGTCGCTAAAGGTGATATTCTTGTCAATCACCATCACCTCGACCTGGTAGAACATCATCTCCGCGCGCGCCGTCACATCCTCATTGCGATAGCATTTCCCCGGCAAAATCACGCGCACCGGCTCTGGCGCGTATTCGCGCATGGCGCGGATCTGCCCTGGGCTGGTGTGCGTACGCAGGATCACATCCGGGTTGGTGGTGAAGAAGGTATCCTGCATCTCGCGCGCTGGGTGACCCGGCGGGAAGTTGAGCAGGCCGAAGTTAAGTTCGTCCGTCTCTACCTCAGGCGCATCGTAGATCTGAAATCCCATCTGCACAAAGATATCGGAGATCTCGCGCAGCGCGGTCGTGGTGGGATGATAGCGGCCCAACAGCGGTTGGCGACCAGGCAGCGTGACATCCACTCCTTCGGCGCTCAGAGAGCGAGTCATCTCATCCGCGGTGATGGCGGCTTGCCGTTCTTCCAATGCGCTTTCCAGCGCCACCTTGATCTCGTTGGCAACCTTGCCCACCGCGGGTCGTTCCTCGCGCGGCAACTGCCCCAATCCGCCAAGGAGCGTGGTCAACTGCCCTTTGCGCCCTACATACTCACTGTGCCAGGTACGCATCGCCTCGGAGGAATCGGCCTGCGCCAACGCCGCCAACGCGCGCTCCTGTAATTCTGCTAACTGTGCCAACAATGTACTCATACGATTCCGGCCTCGTGTCTCTAAATCTTAACGATAGCCCGCATGGGGAGCCGTCGCGACTGAATATTCGTCAAGCGTACCAAAGATCGTGTCGCCATGCAATCCTGCCAGGTAGGTCGGCACGATTTGGTTGTGCAGATCCAGTGTGGGTGGCGCTTCCAGGCTGACGCGCAGATAGTTGTCAGTGAAGCCTGTCCACAAACGCGCCACGCCTTGCTCTCCCTGCCCAAGTGCCAACTCGCCCTGCGGACGCTCCCATAAGACCGGACGCTGTGACCCGACATAGCGCATCCTCTCGGCGCGCCCGGTGCGCTCGACCAGCGCATGCAGTCTGCGCGCCCGCTCCTTCTTGATCGCGGTAGGCAGTTGATCCGCAAAGGAAGCCGCGGCTGTGCCTGTGCGCGCGCTGTAGGGAAAGATATGGGCATGGGCAAAGGCCATCTCCTCGACAAATGCCAGCCCTGCCTCAAAATCGGCGTCACTCTCCCCCGGAAAACCGGCAATCAGATCGGTCGTAATGATCAGGTCGGGGATCGCCGCGCGCGCATCATTCACCAACTGGCGAAAGCTGCTGGTCGTGCAGCGCCGCGCCATGCGCCGCAGTTGTGCATCGCTCCCCGCTTGCAGCGGCAGATGCAGGTGAGGACAAAGCCGCTCCGGCCAACGTTCCCACAGATCAAAGAAGCCCTCTGCCAGTTCCCACGGCTCCAGGCTGGAAAGACGCAGCCGGGGAATTTCCGTGTCACGCAAAAGCGCAGCAACCAAATCCTTCAAATCCGTGCGTGCGCCATCCGTCAAATCGCGTCCATAGCTGCCCAAATGCACACCCGTCAGCACTGCCTCTTGTACACCCTCAACAGCCAACGCTTGCACCTCGGCCACGATCTCGCCAAGCGTGCGGCTGCGGCTCTCCCCCCGCGCCAGGGTGACGACGCAAAAGGTGCAGCGGTTATTACAGCCATCCTGCACCTTGATAAAGGCGCGTGTGCGCGCTGTCCGGTCATCGCCATGCGAAGGGAGACTATCGGCCAGGTCAAAAGGCACACCGTCGGGTTGAAGGCGCGCCAAATCCGCCGGATCATCCAGTTCGGCGCTCCACGGCTCCAGAAGCAAGGGCAGCAGATCCTTGCGCGTGTTCTCCACTGCCAGTGTGACGCCGGGCAGCGCCATCGCGGCCTGCGGCTCCAAGCTCACCCAACAGCCGGTGGCAGCGATGCGCGCATCAGGATTGGCGCGATGCAGATGGCGCAAGCGTTGGCGGCTGGCCTTGCCCGCGTCGGCAGTGACCGCGCAGGTGTTAAAGACAATCACCTGTGCTTGTTCCGGCGATGCCACCGTCTCATGCCCGACAGCCTGCAAACGCCGCGCCAGGGTCTCCATTTCGCTATAGTTCAGACGACAACCGATTTGATCCAAATAAACACGCATTGATGGTTACTCAGTTATCCCAAGATCAGGCGGTATATACCGCTCTAGTTGCGATATAAGCGGTACGATGTCATCTTGAACAGTCTTCCAGACAACCTCTAACTGTACCGAAAAGTACTCATGGACAAGTCGGTTACGCATTCCGGCCATTGCCCGCCAATTAATTCCTGTACAAGATACCCGTGTTGCATCCGTAATCACGCGCGACGCTTCGCCAATTACCTGCAACTCGCGAATCACTGCACTCTGTACCATTTCATTCACCCTAAACTCGGCCACTGTCATCCCTGTCACAAAACGTCGAATCTTGCGGGCAGCTATGAGCATATCCAGCAGGAGCGCATCATCACTGCGCATAAATCACCTGGGCTGAACCCAGTATATCGCGGCGACGAATATAATTAGGGCTTTCTAGCACTGCCTGTTTGTCAATCAGATCAACAGAACGTCCGAAGATTGCCTCTAACTCCTCTTGCATCTCGTCGAATTGTCCAAAAGTGTAGATAACACCCGGTACGAACTTGACGAGTACGTCTACATCGCTGTCTGATCGGAAGCGTTCGCCAAGAATAGAGCCAAAGAGTGAAAACTCTTGGACGCGCCAGCGTTGGCAGAACTCCGCAATCTTGTCAGTAGGAACCGCTAACTTAAGCGATGTTGCCACGATCGCATCTCCTCATATTCCACGCTATATATTTCACGCTATGGAGAAATCACTCGCTTCGTTTTGCGACTAGTTTGACTCATTATAGATGATACAGTCAAGCACCGGCCTAACTGAAAAAGTGTCGAACGGGCGACTCTCAGCCACTCGACCCCCTTCCTTTCCTGCATCCTCCTCAAGCTATGATACACTGTCGCCGCATGGCCGCGCCATCAGTAACCTTGAATCAAGAGCAAGACAGAGCGGCGTAATCCGGTATACAACGAGTCAAATTTGTCGATGAAGCTATCCCAATCCTCACCCTCTTTATCACCGCCCTTATCACCATCAGTGCGTTCACCCTTGCGCCGCCATCTCACTATTCTTGGCCTCTATACGGCGCTCACCCTGCTGCTGACTTGGCCGCTGGTGCGCCACTTTACGACCCATGTCCCTGGCGTCGCCCAATGGGCCTTTGACGAATCCACCTTCCTGTGGAACATCTGGTACTTCAAACATGCCCTGGTTGACCAACTCTCCAGCCCGCTGCACACAGAGTTGATCTGGTATCCGTTGGGCATCGACCTGATCCTCTACACCTATAATTTCTTCCATGCGCTGCTGGCCCAACCGGCGATGCTGGCAGTCAACCTGCCCTTTGGATCCAACCTGGCGCTGGTGATCAGCACCATCCTCAGCAGCTATGGCGTCTTTTTGCTTGTGCGCTATCTGTTGGGGCCAAGTGGATCGGGCTTGTCCTGCCTTACCCCTGGCGCGAGCCTGTTGGCAGCGTTTGGCGCGGGGCTGCTCTATGCCTTTGGCTCCAACCGCGCCATCTATGCCACGCTCGGCCATTATGACATGGTGACAACGCAGTGGATCCCCTTCTATGCCCTGGCGCTGCTGCGCGCATTGGATGGCGGCTTAAGCCCGCGCCGCCGTCGCCAAGCGGCCCTGTGGGCGGGACTCTTTATGGCCCTGAACGGGTTGGCAGAGATGATCACGGCGCTCTTTCTCGCCATCTTTACGGTCATTGTGCTGCTTGTGATCCTGACCTCACGGCGCAGCCAGCCAAGCGGCGCGCCCCGTCCTAGCCTGCTCAGCATCGCGTTGGCGCTGGTCCTGGCAGCAGTGGCAGCCGTTGTCATCTGGTCGCCTGCGCTGGTGCCGATCCTCACCCAGTTCCTCACCAACGATTTTTCGCTGTCGGGCTGGGGTGAAGCGATCCCCCTGAGCGTGGACCTGTTTGGCTTCTTCAAACCTACGGTACTACATCCGCTGTGGGGCAGTGATCTGGTGGCGGAACTGCGCCGGGTGCAGTTGCGCGCGCTCGAAGCAGGGGTGACAGGTTTCCGCGACATCAACACCGTCTTTTTAGGCTGGACAGCCATGACCCTGGCGCTGCTGGCACTGATCCGCTATCGCCGCCGCGTGAAGCTATGGGGGTGGACAGCGCTGGTCTTTGGCCTCTTTTGTCTTGGCCCTTTCCTGCAAATCAACGGGCGCTATCGTTTTGACCTGGATGGTGTTGAGGCGACCTTCCCGCTGCCCTTTGCCCTGCTCCACTACCTGCCCATCATCAAGGCCAACCGCGCCCCCAACCGCAACAGCGTGCTGCTGATGTTGGCATTGGCCGTATTGGTCGGCTATGCGCTGGCGTGGCTGCTGCAAACTCGCCGCGGACAAGAGACGGTCAACTTCATTCGTCGTCCCCAAGTTTGGCTTGCCGGGCTGCTCTGCGGGCTGCTGCTCTTTGAGCATTTAGCGCTGCCCCTGCCCCTCTCCGACGCGCGCATACCGGAGGTCTACCAGACCATCGCCCCCGATCCCGCGCCGGTGAGTGTGCTGCAAGTGCCGCTGGGCTGGCGCAACAGCTTTGGTGTCTTTGGCCCGGAAATGACGCTGCTCCAATATTACCAAACTGCCCACGGCAAACCGATGTTGGGGGGCAACATCAGCCGCGCGCCTGATTTCAAAATGGGCTATTTCGAGCGCATCCCCTTCTTTGCGGTCATGCGCGACATCCAGTTTGGCGACGACCCCGACCCGGTTTTGGTCACAGAGGCACAAGCGCAAGCTGAGCAACTCGTCTATCTCTACAACACCGGCTATGTGCTGCTCTTTCCGCCCATTCCGAACCGTCCCCCCTATGTGGATCATTGGCAGGAGAGTTGGGCCTTTGTCAAGGAGACGCTTCCGCTGGAGGCTGAACCCTTTTGGGCGCAGGATGGCGTTGAAGCCTATCGCGTTGTGCAGCCCGCAGGCGAAGATGCCTTTACCCTGGACTTAGGCGTACCTGGCACCTATCCCTATCGCGGCGAGGGCTGGGATGCGCTTGAGGTGGATAGCCCTGGCGATCCATTGGTACGCACCCACATTCCTGGAGAGGCCGCGGCTATCTGGGCTACTGCCACCCAAAGCCGTCTCTTTATCCCCTTGCGGCAAGTTGATACGGCTGCGACCTATGAAGTCACGATGCAGGTGCATCCCTACCTCTATCCAGACAGCCCCCAACAGAGCGTCACATTAGGGGTCAACGATGAGCAGCTCACGACGCAGCCACTCGCGGGAGAATGGCAAACACTGGCCTGGCAACTGCCGGGAAGCGCATTGGCGGATGGGCTCAACCGGCTGGAATTAACCTGGGACGATGCGGCAATCCCGCGTCAAGTCCTGGGCGGCGACCGCGCCATCGGCACGACTGGCGTCCAATTGCCCATCGATACCGACATCACCGCGTTTGCCGATGGCGGCTATATTGCGCTCTTTGATGAAGAAGAAGAGCAAAGCGATGGCTCGGCAGGACGACGCGGCATCAATGTTACAGTGATTGACCCCGCTACGGGTGAGGTACTTGACAAAGCGGGCTTTGACACAACCGCCAACAGCCACGAAAGCGACGCGCTGGCGAATTATCTCGCCGCGCTTCCCGCCGGGCAGATGATCCTGGTGGCAAGCTATGGCGACGCCTGGAGCCATCTGACAGCCGAAGCCGTGACACAATTGCAGGGCTTTGGCATTGAGGTGACGCTGGAGGCAATGGAGGGTAACTACTTAGCCGCGGTGGGTGTGCAAGGGGCCGCGCCAGGGAGCGGGGCATGGGTGCTGCACGAAAGCAACGCCTTCCTACGCATCAGCCTGGTGCGCGACCGGCGCACTTTGGCCGCGGCAGTGGATTGGGTGAAAGTGGAACAGGCGCAGTGAAAACGCTGGAGGTTAAAACGGGAACCCTCTGGGCGCGGCTATACAGCAACGCCCCCTAAACGGGGCTTGACACGCCCATCTCCAGTCCCCTTCAGGGGCCGTTGTTTGCTAGCCGGACGGCTTTAGCCTCCGGCGGGGCGGTGTCTTGGAAAGAGCCAATCAGCCAGAAGGGCGCGCTTTACGCCGCTGGTAGTAGCCTTCCCAGCGATCCCAGGGGAGGGCGCGGGTGCGGAGACGCACAAGGGTATACATCGCCTTGTAGATCTCAACTTTGCTGATCTTGCTGGCCCCCTGCGTGCGATTGACAAAGGTGATCGGCACTTCGCCAATGCGAAAACCGGCGGCTTCACAGAGGAAGGCCATCTCCATTAGAAAGCTGTAGCCGCCGCTAAAGATGCTCTCGAGCGGGATCGTCTCCAAGACGGTGCGGCGATAGCAGCGAAAACCCGCTGTGCAGTCGCGGGCCGTAATGCCGAGAAAGATGTGGGCCAGTCGATTGGCAACAAAGCTGATCAACTTGCGCCCGGCGGGCCAGCCGACGACATTCCCCCCAGGCACATAGCGGCTGCCGATCACCAGGTCATCCCCCGCCGCGGCCTTGTCGACCAGCGCGGGCAGGCTGGCAGGATTGTGGCTAAAATCGGCGTCCATTGTACAGATATATTGATAGGAGCGCGCCAAACCATAGGCAAAACCGGCCTTATACGCCGTACCCAACCCTAGCTTGCCCTCACGGTGCAAGACAGCCACACCCGCATCGGACGCGGCCAGTTCATCCGCCATCGCGCCTGTGCCATCGGGCGAGTTGTCGTCAACAATCAACACATGGATATTGCCAGGGAGCGCGCGCAACTGGCTCACCAATGCGCGCAAATTCTCCCGTTCGTTATAGGTGGGTACAATCATCAGTACCGCACCCGACCAAGCCCGCTGCATGTTGTTCCATTCTGCCTGGGCACAGCCTGGGTGCTGCACCAGAAAAAAATCATCTCGTCCTGCCATCAATCACGACAACCATCAGTACAATCGGTGAGGATTGAGGCCCACAATCAGGTCATTATCAGGAAAATCATAGTCGTGGTCAAATTATCTGCCCCAGACCCGTTGCAGCCTCCCCCGCATGCGCCAAAGCAAAACGCCGCAGCGCATCCGCTCCCCGAACGGATTCGGCTCGACCGCACCGACCGGCAAATTGCCACCATCCTCGGCGCGGTTTCGTTTGCGCTCTACCTGCGTACACTCGCCCCCGGTCTGCTGCCGGGGGACTCCGGCGAATTTCAATTTGCGGCATGGCAGCTAGGCTTGGCCCATCCAACGGGCTACCCCTTCTACCTGCTGTTGGGCTGGCTCTGGCAGCACACGCTGGCATTGGTAGGCGCTAGTCCTGCCTGGGCGCTTAACGCCTTGAGCGCGCTTACTGCCGGGCTGGGTGTAGCCTTGCTCTATCTGGTCATGGCGCAGTGGACGCCCCTGCCCACGCCGCGCCGCCGCATGGCCGGCCTCTACAGCAGCATTTTGCTCGCGGCCAATCTCACCTACTGGTCACAGGCGCTGATCGCCGAGGTCTATGCGCTGCACACCGTCTTCATGTTGGCGCTGCTGCTGGCAGCGCAAGCGCTTGTGCGCGCACCCTCCACGCGGCAACTCCTGATCGTCGCCGCGCTCTCCGGGTTGGCACTCACGCACCACGCGCTGACGCTGCTTTGGCTGCCCGCGCTCCTGCTCTATTGGCTCCTGGCAGATTCGGGCTGGCGACGGCTCCCGTTGGGGAGTTGGGGCGCTGCCCTTGTCGCGGCCCTCTTGCCGCTGTTGCTCTACGCTTATATTCCGCTGCGCGCCGGGCCAGAAGCATCCCCCTGGTATCACCAGCGTTTGGGCGATGGCGTCCTAACCCTCTACAGCAATGATTGGGCCTCCTTCTGGGCCTTCATCAGCGGAAAATCGATTGACGCGGGCTTTCGCAGTGCCGCCGACGCCTGGGCGCAAATTCCCCAAGCAGCCTGGCTGTGGCACTATCATTTTGGCTGGGTAGGCTTGGCGATGATCGCAGCGGGCCTTGTTTGGCTGGGGATGACACGCCGTTATGCAATTCTCATCCCCTCATTGCTCTATGTCATTGTCCAACAAATCTTCAACCTCTACTATAACATCGGTGACATTCTCGTCTACTATATTCCGCTCTACCTCGTAGGGGCTATATGGGCGGGCTTTGGGTTGGCAGGGTTGGTGACAGGCGACTGGCGCGCAAGGCAATCCACTGCCGCTGCACCCCCGGTGTCACGTTCAGCCGGCTTGGGGCCAGTGGGTTGGGTGGTGGGGATAGCGCTTTTGCTCTTGGCCGTCCGTGACGCGCCGCTCACCTCAGCGCAGATCGACCAATCCAACAGCAATGGCGCGCGCCAGCAGTGGGAAGGCATCCTCGCCGCCTCGCCCCCTGCTTATGACGGCCATAGTGGCCGAACAGACAATGCCATCTTAGTGAGCAATGACCGCAACGAGATCGTCCCCCTCTTCTATCTGCAAGAAGTCGAAGATCGGGCGATGGGAATGACGGGACTTTTTCCGGGCATTGCACCCGATGCGCGCTTTAGTGACATCGGCGCAACGCTGGAGACAGCCTTGACGCAGGGGGGCGACCAGCCTGTGTACCTCATCAAGCCCATGCCGGGGCTGGAGGTACGCTTTGATCTTGCACCTGCTGCATCACCACTTGTGCGGGTACTTGGCCCGGCGGCGACCCCACCGACCGTGGTCGTAGACCAGCCCTACGGCCCCTTGCAGTTGTTGGGCTATGACTTGATTGTGAACGGGGAGAGCGCAGAACTTGCGCTGCACTGGCAGGTGAATGAGCCACTCAATGAGCCATTCGGGGAGAACTACGTCGCCACCGCGCAACTGCTTGATGCCAACGACAATAAAATTGCCCAAGACGATCACGCTCCGGGGGGCGACTACTATCCTACTTCGCTATGGAAGGCCGGCGAACAGGTAGTCGTGCGCCATCATTTACCACTTACGGAACCGCTGCCGGAGACTATACGGCTACTGGTGAACTTCTATCGACCCACGGATCTTGCACCCCTTGCCCAACCGCTGATTCTGCCGTTGGTCATTCGCTAGGTTATCCAGGCTGCTATCGCTATGGTGTGGATTCCACAACTGCCAAGTCA
Organism: Caldilineaceae bacterium; assembly: GCA_020846635.1. GTDB lineage: Bacteria > Chloroflexota > Anaerolineae > Caldilineales > Caldilineaceae > QEUY01. The sequence goes on along the minus strand of JADLDO010000013.1, from coordinate 57,074 downwards.
AAGCTCTGTTCCGCCACCTCAGGAATCTGAACAGGAACGAAACGGCTGACCGGAAACAAATAATCCTCCCCTGTATCATCCACAATGCGAATCATGGCGTGCCTTTCACCCTTTTCATCTGGTATGACCTTGTAAACCTTGTGCAAGGTAAGGGACACCAGATACCCCGCGTTGTTGATGCACATCACATACTGTATAGCCATTAATCCTCCAAAGGCTGTTTGATCTTCAAATCACGACGACCAATGCCATGACATTCATACCAGTGAACTTCTGCCAACATTATGCTCCCATCCTCTACTCGCAAGTAGGCTATGCCCTTGAGCTTGCGCCAGCAATTGCCACCATATTTCTCTCTCAACCTGGACAACTCTCGTATTGAAGTGTTGACGGCGATGATTTCAATTTCAGTGATGTCACCAATGATCTCTGGTTCGAGTTCCATTTATATAGCGCCTACGTTAGCAGCTTGATGATAGTCGATAGTTTAGCATAATCACCAGGGGTTGCATAGGCTTTTTTATCTGTGAGCGCATCTCCGGCGTCACGACAGGGGCGCGCCATTTTATTCCAAACCCATCTGTGTTATTCTTTGTGCCATAACGCAAAGTAATCCATCACCACCCATAGGAGCGAAGGGAAGAGTATGCTTAGAAAACTTTGGAGATTTCTGCCTTTGCTGTTGGTCGGCACACTGGTACTGAGCGCCTGTGCCCCCACAGCCACGCCTGCCCAGACTGTCGCCGAGACACCCGCAGAAACCGCAGGCACAGAAGCCACGGAAGCACCTGCCGCGGCAGCACCCGCCGCAGACGCAAGCAGTATTCAAATTCCTGAAATCGAAGAAGGAAAATTCAATATCGCCTTCGTCTACGTCGGCCCTATCGGTGATGGCGGCTGGACTTATGCCCACAACGAAGGCCGCCTCTATCTAGAGAATGAGTTGGGCGACGCCATCCACACCGCCTATCTGGAGACAGTGCCCGAAGGAGCCGATGCCGAACGCGTGATCCGCAACCTGGCACGCGCCGGCTTTAATGCCATCTTCACGACCTCCTTTGGCTATATGGACGCCACGGCAGTCGTTGCCGAAGAATTCCCCGACATCTATTTTGTACACGTCTCCGGCTATAAGAAGAACGCGACCAACTTTGCCAATCTCTTTGGCGGCATGGAGAGCATGAAGTACCTCGTCGGCATGATCGCGGGTGCGCGTGCCGCAGCCGATGGCAAGACGACAATCGGCTACATCGCCCCCTTCCCCATCCCCGAAGTCATCCGCCACTTCAACGCCGCGGCCCTGGGCATGCGTGTGACTTGCCCGGAGTGTGTGATGGAGATTCGCTGGATCTTCACTTGGTTTGACCCCAATCTGGAACGCCAAGCCGCCGAATCGTTGATCGAATCGGGCGCGGGCGTAGTCATTACCGGCGCAGACACCACCGGGCCGGTGCAAGCCGCCGATGAACTGGGTGTCTATGGCGTCGGCTATGACAGCCGCAACTCCTGTGATGTCGCACCCGACACCTGTCTGACCACCCCGTATTGGGAGTGGGGCCCCTTCTATGTGCAAATGGTGCAGCAGATGATCGACGGCACCTTTGTCCCCGAAGACCTTTACTTTGATGTAGACAGCGGCGCGCTGGGGCTGCTGGGCTTTATGGAAGGTCAAGAGCCATCCCCGGCAGTGCCCGAAGAGGTGATCCCGCAAGTGCGCGAGGTATTGGATCAAATGTTGGCGGGTGAGTTCAACCGTTTTGATGTCTTTACCGGCCCCATCAACAACAACAAGGGCGAGGAGATCGTCCCCGCTGGTGTCTCATTAACCCAGTCTGACCTCGAAGGCATTGATGCAAGCATCGCCGAGCAGACCGGGCGCGAGGCATGTACCTTCTGTATGAACTGGCTTGCCGAAGGCATTTCGCCCGAAGCCGAGTTGCCGTAACTAGACTGAACAACCCTCCCGGAAGCTTCTGAGCTTCCGGGAGGGTATTCTATACGCGATCACGTACACTTAACTCGCAGCGATGAGCGACTCCACCCCAGCGCTGGAAATGCGCCACATCACTAAACGCTTTCCCGGCGTGCTGGCAAACGACGACGTGAGCTTTGACGCGCGGCGCGGCGAAGTCCACGCTTTGCTGGGCGAAAATGGCGCGGGCAAGTCCACCCTCATGAACATCCTGTGCGGACTCTATCGCCCCGACTCCGGCTCCATTCTGGTCAACGGCAAGCCTGTCGAGTTCCATTCCCCGCGCGATGCGATTCAGGCAGGCGTGGGCATGGTTCACCAGCATTTCATGCTCGTCCCCTCCCAAACCGTCGCCGAAAATGTGATCCTGGGGTTACAGCATATGCCCTTTGTGCTGGACACCACACAGATCGAAGCCGACGTTGCACGCATTGGCGCAGAGTTTGGGCTGCCGGTTGACCCGCGCGCGAAGGTCTGGCAGTTGTCCGTCGGTGAGCAGCAGCGCGTCGAGATCATCAAATTGCTCTATCGCGGCGCGCAAATCCTGATCCTGGATGAACCCACCGCGGTCTTGACCCCGCAGGAGACGGAAGCCTTTTTCCAAACGCTGCGTGAGATGACCGCAGCGGGAAAAACGATTATCCTCATCAGTCACAAGCTCGACGAGGTACTCGCCATCGCCGACCGTATCACCGTACTGCGCGGTGGACGCTATATAGCCACAGTAGAGAATCAAGGACTGACCAAAACTCAGCTTGCCGGCTTGATGGTGGGGCGTGATGTACTTTTTCGCGTCGATAAGCCGCCAGCGCAGCGAGGGGAAGTGCGCCTGGTGATGGAGAATGTCCGGGCGCGTAATGACAAGGGCATCATGGCCTTGTGTGACCTGTCGCTGCGGGTTCATTCGGGTGAGATTGTGGGGGTCGCGGGGGTGGCGGGCAACGGTCAGCGCGAGCTAGCCGAGGTAATCAGCGGGCTGCGCGCCACTGAAAGCGGCACTATCAACATTTCGAGCCAGCATGTCACCAATGCGCCGCCGATTGTGATGATCGAGGCGGGGATTGCCTATGTGCCGGAAGATCGTTCTGCTACAGGCAGCGCGCCCAATCTCTCGATTAGCGAAAATCTCGCGCTGAAAAACTACCGTAGATTAGGCCGCGGCGGGCGCTTTTTTCTGAGCCGCAGCGCCATGCGCGACCAGGCGCAAAATTTGATCCAGCAATTCAACATTGCCACGCCCTCGCCCGAAACATCGGCGCGCCTGCTCAGTGGTGGCAACCTGCAAAAAGTCATCTTGGCGCGTGAGCTTGCCCAACATCCGCTTGTCACCATTGCCTCCTATCCCACACGCGGGTTAGATGTGGGCGCAACGGAAAATGTGCGCCGTATTCTTGTCAACGAGCGCAACCAGGGCGCGGCTATTCTACTGATCTCGGAGGACCTGGACGAGATTTTTGCGATTGCGGATCGCATCCTCGTTCTCTTTGAAGGTCAGATTGTGGGCGAAATGTCCGGGGAAGAAGCGACGCTCGACCAAATTGGCCTGATGATGGCGGGTGGTCATGGATAGTATGACCCCTTCAACAGCCACCGCTGCCCCGCTGCGAATACGCATCGAACGCACCCCGGAACAACCGCGCTGGCTGCGCTGGATTTCACCCGTGATCTTGATTGCCGTGGCGCTGCTGGTGGGGGCAGGGCTCTTGACGCTGACAGGGGCGCATCCCTGGCCCGTCTACAAGCGCATGGCGGAACTGGCGTTTGGCTCGGCCTTTGGCTGGTCGGACACGACGATCAAAGCCACCCCTTTGATTCTGGCTGGGTTGGGGGTTTCGATTGCCTTCCGCATGAGGCTTTGGAACATCGGCGCAGAGGGCCAGCTTTTCCTGGGCGCATTTATGGCAACGGGGGTTGCGCTGCATTGGCTGCCTGCCGATTCTCCCTCTTGGCTTATGCTTACCGCAATGGCAATCGCCGGCTTTATCGGGGGGGCCATTTGGGGCATCATCCCCGGTATTCTCAAGGCCAAGCTCAATGTCAATGAGATCATCACGACCTTGATGCTCAATTATGTCGCCATGCTCTGGAACAACTTCTTTATCTATGGCCCCTGGAGCGAACGCGGCTTTGGGCTGACGCCGCAATTCCCGCGCAGCGCGTGGCTGCCTCGCCTCACCGACTTTGCGGACACATTTCCCTTTTTGCGCGGCATGACAGCCCACTTTGGCATCTTCCTTGCCATCATCCTGGCCTTCGTCCTCTGGATCGTCTGGCAGCGCACACGTTGGGGCTTTGAAGTGACCGTCGTGGGCGACAATCCGCGTGCGGCGCGCTATGCGGGCATCAACCTGACACGCAATATCATCCTGGTCATGGCGCTCAGTGGCGGGCTGGCAGGGTTGGCGGGCATGAGCGAAGTCGCCGGCGTTGTCCACCGGCTGCAAGAGCGCTTCTCGCCCGGCTATGGCTTCACAGCCATCATCGTGGCATGGCTGGCAAAGCTCAATCCACTCGCCATTATTCTGGTTGCCTATCTCTTTGCCGGGTTGTTGGTCGGGGCCGATGCGATTCAGCCCGCGGGGATTGCCCAACTGCTACAAGGGGTCATCCTCTTTGTTGTGGTGGGCGGCGAAAGGATGCTCCATTATCGTGTACGTCTGGTGCGCGGTTGACCTGTGATGACCGCGTTTGCAATGTACTTATTGGACTTGGATTTAACCCTTTACACAAGGCAATTTCATGGAACTGGCCCTCATCGTTAACCTACTCGCTTCCGGTATCCGCACCGGCACGAGCATTCTCTTTGCAACCATCGGTGAAATTTTTGCCGAACGCGCGGGCGTCTTGAACTTGGGCGTAGAGGGCATGATGATCCTGGGGGCCATGAGCGCCTATGGCGTGGCGCACTACAGCGGCAACCCCTGGCTGGGGCTGCTGTCCGCGGCGTTGGTCGGTGGGCTGCTGGCGCTGCTCCATGCCTATGTCACTGTGACGCTCCACGCCGACCAAGTGGTAAGCGGGCTGGCCTTGACCTTTGTCGGCACAGGGTTGGCTTCTGTGCTGGGTGCGCCCCTCGTCAATGTGCCACAAGCGCCGCGCTTGCCCGGTCTGCCCATCCCCTATCTGGCGGATATTCCCATCCTCGGCCCCATCTTCTTCAATCATAATGTCATTGTCTATCTCGGTTTTCTGCTGATTCCGCTGGCCTGGTTCTACATCTACCGCACGCGGCCTGGGCTGGAACTGCGCGCCATTGGCGAATATCCTGCCGCTGCCGATGTCCAGGGCATCAATGTCTTTGCCCTGCGCTATCTCTATGTCTTTGTGGGGGGGCTGTTGGCGGGCGTGGGCGGCGCGGCGCTGACCCTGGCGGTTTCGCCCCGCTGGATCGAGGGGATCACCTCTGGGCAAGGCTGGATCGCAGTGGGGCTGGTTATCTTTGCCCAATGGGATCCTGTGCGCGCGGCGATTGGCTCCTATCTCTTTGGGGCGATCCGTCGCCTGCCGCTTGATCTGCAAAATGTCGGCATCTTCCTGCGTAACCCGGCGCTCGGCTATTTCACGAACATGCTGCCCTATCTCTTTACCATTATCGTGCTTATCATCGGTTCACGCGCCGCCATGCGCCGCCGCCTGGGCGCACCCGCCGCGTTGGGCCAGCCCTATGTGCGCGAAGAGCGCGGGGCCTAGAACGGAATTATTTTGCTACCACCCGCCCATGTTGCCTACTCCTGGTTTACACTGTCGCTGCTGCAAGACACGCTGCATGTTGCTCCCAACGCTGACTATCGGGGGGTAGCGCTGGCGGCAATGGGCTCTGACCTGGTTGACAAACCGTTGGCCGCCGCCTATTTCTATCGCAAACACAGAGCCGCTGTCCTCTTTGCCCATACGCTCCTTGCCTATCTAGCCGTGGCCGCGTTGACCTGGCAGCGCTGGCCGCGTGGCGCGGTCTATGGGCTGACCTGGCTGGGCCATGCCATCCTGGATCGCATCTGGTTCTATCCCGACACCTTCTTTTGGCCTTTGCGCGGCTGGCGCTTTCATGTCTGGCGCAGGCAAGGCTCGGAGCAGGAAGCGATGGGGCGTGCCTATTGGTTCGCCTTCACCCGTCGCCCCGAATTGTGGGTGTGGGAGCTTGGCGGGATGCTTGCGCTGGCGTGGGTCATCTGGCGGCATAGGCTCTACCATCCACGCCGCCTGCTCACATTTCTGCTGACGGGACGACCACCGCGCTAGGTCAATTCATTTAGCCGCTTCCTACCTTGAACATCTTTCGTGAGCCGACCACCCTGCGCCGCCGCGTCCTGGTCAACACGGGCGCGCTGGCGAGCGCCAATCTCTGGCGCATTGTCGTCAGTTTCCTCGTCCAGCTCCTTGTGGCGCGCGCGCTGGGGCTGGAAGCGCTCGGCCAATATACGGTGGCAATGGCCTATCTCAATATCAGCCAGGTGCTTTGTGAAATGGGGTTGCCGCTCTGGATGGTGCGCGAGCTAGCCCAAGCGCCCCACCTGCGTACCCTCTATTTCCGGCGCGGCGTGCTGCTCCAGATGACAGCCGCGCTGCTCCTGTGGGCGGGGTTGGTTGGGCTGGTGATGCTGCTGCCCTATCCCCTGGTAACGCGCACCGCCCTCTTTTGGGTGGGTGCATCGCTGCCTCTCTTTGCCATTACCTCGGCGTGCGCCACCCAATTCCAGGCTGCCGAGCGTATGGAACTGGCCTTTGTCGTTGAGATCGTGATCAACCTGCTCATTCTGCTCCTGAGCGCATGGCAGCTCTGGCAGCAGCAGAGCGTGGCGGATTTGCTGCTGGTGGTGGTCGTGGCGCAAGGAATCGGCATGATGCTGGCGCTGGGGCTGCTGTTCACCAGCCGCCTCTTGGCTCCTGCCCCCCTTGTGGACGCTCCACTTTCTGGTACTCCACTCTCGGAGTCACTTCCCTGGCGCAAGCTTCTGTCTGGGGCAATGCCCTTCTTTGGACTGAGCCTCACCGATGTACTTCTACAGCGGCTAGACATTCTGCTGCTCAGTCTCTTTGCCGATGCGCGGCTGCTGGGAACCTACAGCGCGGCCTACAACCTGGTGCGCGTGGCGATCAAACTGCTGCAAAGTGTATGGCGCGGCGCCTATCCCACCCTAGCCCGCCTTTATGTCGCAACCCCCGAACGTGCATCCAGGGTGGCAACCAAACTTCTCTATTGGGGGCTGGCCCTTTGCTTGCTTGGCGCGCTTTTGACGGGCGTATTGGCAACGCCCATCGTGCGCTTTATCTACGGCGTGACAGAAGGCACAGGCGGAAGTGCGGTAGATGCCGAAGTCGCCCGCGCATTGGCCTGGTTGATCTGGCAAGCGCCCCTCTTTCTCCTCGAGTTCTATGCCACCACCTGGCTGCTGGTCGTGGGGCGGGCACGTACGGCCCTTGTGATCACGCTCGCGCACCTGCTCCTGTTGGCCCTGCTGCTGCCATTGGGCGCGGCGCTGGCGGGCAGCATGGGCGCGGCATGGGGTACTGTTGCTGCCCAGGCATTGGGCGCGGCGCTGGCACTCTGGCAAGTGCGAAAGCTGCCGGATCGCACACGAAGCGTCTAGCGCGACTTGGGTGGATGATTTGCTTGTCGCACATGGCTTCGTTATAATCCTATTTTGTGGTTCACCGCACCGCTGCAACAAAATGTTGTCAGAGATACTGACGAAAGAGCCACATACCCATTAGCCTATGAGCTTATTACCAACGTCCACGCCATCCAGCGCATCCCACCCATTCGCAACAGCGCCATCTAAATCACAATCCGGGTTGTCATTGTCGCCTGCTGATACCCCGCCCCCTCGCTACCGTGTGCTCATGGTCGCGCCTACCAGCTTTTTTGCCGACTACGGCTGTCATGTGCGTATTTTGGAAGAGACGCGTATTCTCCAAAAGTTGGGCCATCAAGTGACGATTGCTACCTATCATAATGGCAAAAATGTCGAAGGCATCGACATTCGCCGCACGCTGCCCATTCCCTGGCGGCGTCATTATGAGGTAGGCTCCAGCCGCCACAAGCTTGTCTTTGACGCACTTCTGGGGCTAAAAACCCTAGAGCTTTTGGCGCGCGGTCACTATGACATCATCCATGCCCATCTGCACGAAGGCGCGCTGATTGCCCACCTTTTGGGCAAACTCTTTGGGCTGCCCGTGGTCTTTGATTTTCAGGGCAGTTTGACCGAGGAGATGATCGACCATCATTTTTTGGAGCGCGAGAGCTTCTTCTACCAGCCGTTGCGCCGCCTGGAACGTTGGATTAACCGCACCTCGTCGATCATCTTCACCAGTTCCGCCCATGCCGAGCGCCATTTGCTGGAGCAGTTCGGCTGCGACCCGGCCCAGGTGCGCGTGTTGCCCGATTGTGTCAACGCTGATGTCTTTCTTCCATCTGTTGACCTTGACCCAACAGCCCAAGCCGACCTGCGCCGCCAGCTCAATATCCCCGACGGGCATAAGGTGATTGTCTACCTGGGCCTGCTGGCGGAATACCAGGGCACAGGGCTGCTCCTCGAGGCGCTGCAACGCATCCTAGCCACACACCCTGACGTATATTTGTTGCTGATGGGCTTTCCAGGTGTCCAACAATACCGGCAACAGGCGAAGGCATTGGGCATCGACCATGCCATCACCTTTACGGGGCGCATGTCCTATGAGGATGCGCCGCGCTATCTTGCCCTGGGCGATGTTGCCGTTGCCCCCAAGTTGAGCCTGACCGAAGGCCTGGGCAAGTTGCTCAACTACATGGCGGTTGCGCTGCCCACCGTGGCGTTTGACACCCCCGTTGCACGCGAATATCTGGGCGCAGACGGTCATCTAGCGGTGCGCGGCGATGTGGAGAGCTTGGCAGACAAAATTCTGGCGTCCCTCTATCCTGCGGCGACCGACAAGTGGAACCAGGAGATGGGAAAACGCCTGCGCCAGCGTGTCATTCAATTGTTTGCCTGGGACCAAGCGGGGCAGATGATTGTGAACACCTACCGTGAGTTGATCGAACGCCGCACCGGACGATCCAACACGGGGCCATCCAGCCATACACGGCTGGCGACCCAACGCAACGATCAAAATCTTGGAGCGGAGATCAATCCTGGCTCACCTGCGCTTTAGCCCGCAGCCTACCATTTCCGGCTGTACAGCCGAGGAGTTATCGCATGCGCTCATTTGATTTTTATTCTCATCAGTGGAGGCGTCTCGTCTTATCCTCCTTATTCGTGGTCGCGTCGATAGCGCTCGCCTCCCTCTTGGACAGTGGCACTGTGCGCGCGGAGACGAATATCATTCACGAAACCAGCGAAGCCAACGCCATACGCTCGTCCTTTGGCAATGAATATGCGGTTCCCAACGGCCCGCGCAACATGGTGGCAGAAGGGCCAGGGCGCATCTGGTACACCTCCACCGATGCAGGTGGCATTGGTTTTCTCGAAGTCATTTCGGAGCCGGGCGATCCCGTTGTGCGTTACCGCACCGATTTCTATGGGTTGGGTCAAACATCGGAACCCTATGACTTGGACTATCACAATGGCGTCGTCTGGTTTACGCTGCGCGGGCTCAGGTCATTAGGGCGCATTGATGTCGCTACGCGCGAGATCAAAACCTATCTCCTCGAGAGTTTTGGCGCGCTCCCAACCGGGATCGACGTGGACCCAACGGGGATGGTATGGATTGCCCAAAGCAATGGGCGTATTTCACGCTTTGACCCGACCACGGAGGAATTGGTCGAATTCTTCCTGCCTGACTTCATGGCAGAGACGCCGCGCATTGAAGACATCGTCTATCAGGACGCACGTAACATTTGGTTCACCATGCCCGATGGCAACCGCGCGGGCGTCTTTGACTCCACCCGCGAGCGTTTCTTTGACTTCCCCACCTCCGAAACCAGCCCGTCGGGGCTCTTCATAGAATCCGGGCGCGTTTGGGTCACAGCCAATGGAAGCAACCGCATCGGGCGCTTTACGCCGACAACGGTCTCTGTCTGGATTTGGTTTGACACCCCCACACCGGATGGCGGCCCCGCGGGCATCCTCGTATTCGACGACGCAGAGGGGATACAGCAGGTCTGGGTGACCGAAAACAGGACAGGGACCATCGGGAGACTGCAACTCAGCAACTTTGACCTATTAGGTCGCGAGAAGGTCGGCCCTGCCAACCCACCGGGCCACACATGGGGGATCATTCGCGCCACCGACGGGCATATTTGGGTGGCAGACTCAGGCCGCAATCTGCTCTATGAGCTGGTCGACCCCTATATTCGCCGGCTCTATATTGCCTCAGTCGCCAACAACCAAATAGCGATACCCCAAGAATAGTTCAGGAGCAGTTGTACTCTTTCTTCAGGCAAAGCCATCGGGGCAGAAGCCAATTTCGTAAGGATAACGTTTCGTTATGCAGAAAATGACAAACAGACAAAATAAATGGATTCGACTCACAAGCTGGCTGTTGATGGTGGCGACCGTTTTGGTCACACCCAGCACCATCATGGCAGCACCCGCCGCGCCCGATACACCGGCGATCAGCCCATCGAGCTACCTACCCTCCCTGCGCAACAACGTCTGCGGCAGCACGCGCGATGCCAGCAATCCGATCGGTCTCCAAGTCTATGGCCCAACCGGATACAGCACCCGCCTCTTTAACCAGATTCAGAATACACAAAGCTCATGGCTGCGCAACGGTATCGACTGGAGCGTGGTCGAGCCGCAGGATCTCACCCCCAGCCAATACAATTGGGGATACGCAGATCAAGTTGTCCGCGCCGCAGTGCAGAATTGTGCCAACATGATCATCACCATTGCAGGCACTCCAGAGTGGGCGACGACCGGCAACCAACATTCACCCTATAAGACCACCTACCAATCCAGATTTGTCGAGTTCACACGGGCGCTTGTCGAACGCTACGATGGTGACAATATCGACGACGCACCGGGCGGCATGGTCGTCAATCATTGGGAATTCTATAACGAGCCGGATGGTGCGGCTTCTCCTAGCGGTGGTGGATGGGGCAATGATCCCGCACGCTATGCAGATATGCTCAAGGCAGTCTATCCCGTCGTCAAACAAGCCAACCCCAACGCCCAAGTGGTCTTTGGCGGCATTGCCTATGACAATTTCACCAGCACCGGCGGCCTTTTTGTCCGCGAATTCTTTGATAATGTGTTGACGGCCCTGGAGCCCGAAGCCGGAAAGTACTTTGACATTATGAATGTCCATTACTATCCCTTCGTTGGGCATAGGGTGAATTGGTCCAAGACCAATTCTTCGGGGTTGGTTGAAAAAGTTAACAGTGTCAATGCGATTATGGCCGATCATGGCGTGACAAAGCCCATGATGATCACCGAGATTGGCTGGCACAGCGGCGGCCCCGACAGCAACCCCAGCAACGAAGATTTTCAGGCGCGCCACGTTGTGCAGATGGCAGCCCAGTCCATGGCGCTCAATGCCGTCGCCACAATTTGGTGGACATTGCAGGATTTGGACGGCTATCCGTGGAAGACAGGCATCCTCCGGCCCAATAATTCGATCAAAGTTTCCTACGTGGTCTATCAGGAAGCAGTGCGACGCCTGGGAAATGCGACCTTTGTCAAGGTCGTTATGCCTGCGACTGAAACCAACGACTTAGAAATCTACGAGTTCCGCGAGGCGGGCACGAACAAGACGATGTATACTGCCTGGCTCAACCCGATTGCGCCCTTTAATGCCGAGCATGCGCAAACCTTTGACGACAGCGTGACCCAAACTTGGCAAGCACCCGGCAGCAACGCTACCATATATGCACAAGATGGTAGCTTGATGCAGACAATAAGCGATGGGGCTGACGGGGCTACGGATGGTCAGATCACGGTGACAGTGCCACGAAGCCCGATCTACATTGTCATCAACTAGAGCGGTAATAAGCTAAAGCGGAGACCGACACGTCTGCGATTGACCTGGAAATGACAGGTGCTTACCTCTGTGCAACCCCGATACGTTGCCTTTGTGGCGAGCACCTGTCATCTGCTGTTGTGCGTTTCCGGCCAATTGTACAGACATTGGTTTAGGAGAAATTCTATTTTGAGGTATTTACTTCACGGCCTATTGGGTGGTGCGCTGATCCTGACGGCTCTTTGGCTCGGCGCACGTCCGGCGCAGGCTCAATTCAGCTATATGCCGCTCCTCCATAATGGAGATGTGCCTCTCTGCCGTTTGGGCATCAATGGCGCGCTCGGCTCCTATCCCACGAAACCGCTGCGTCTGGGCTGGTATATAGATTACACGTCGCAGGCGAATGATGTGCCAGGCACCAGCTACTTCCCAGTGATACGCTTAAGGCAGATCACAGACAACAGCTATGAGTATTCAATCGCCGCGCAGCGCGCCAGTGCGACGGAGGCCCAATTGCGCGCTGCGGTTGCGGCACGCTTGGGTCATTATTGGCTCATCGGCAATGAGCCGGATCGCCTGCTCTTTCAAGACGACATTGATCCCCACGTCTATGCCACGGCCTACCATGATCTTTATCAGATCATCAAAGACGAAGACCCCACCGCCAAAGTCGTGGCGGGAACCATTGTCCAGCCCACACCGCTACGGCTGCAATATCTCGATTTGGTCCTATCGAGCTATTACCAAACATACAAACAAGCCATGCCGGTAGACGGTTGGGCCTTCCATAATTTCATCTTAAATGAGGTGAGTTGCTCGCACTTTGCCCAATTTTTCGCCGGTAATCCCGAGGGGCTGCGGGCCGTTTGCTGGGGCGCGGATATTCCCCCTGGTGTAGACGCAGTCGAAGGCTTGCGCGTGGATGTACAGGACAATGATGACATCGAGTTGTTCAAAGAGCAGGTCATTCGCTTCCGCCAGTGGATGGCAGACCGTGGCTATCGCAATACGCCCGCCTTCCTTTCCGAATTTGGCATCCTCATGCCCCAGGGATGGTACGAGCCGGATTTTACGCCAGAGCGCGTCAACACCTTTATGAACGAGTCCTTTGACTTCTTGATGACTGCTACCGACCCGAACACGGGCTATCCCGCTGACGACAATCGACTTGTGCAGCGCTTTGCCTGGTACAGCGTGGACGACAAGTCACTCCACAACGGCTACCTCTTTGATCGCGACCTTCCCCACGAGATCAGCCTGACCAATATGGGCAGCAATTTTATCAATTATGGCAATGCGATGAAGGAGAGCGTGGATTTCTCCGCGCTGGACCTGACCGTTACCGGCGCGCCGCCGCTGACGAGCCAGGGAGCCACCACGGTGACACTCGAAGCGGTAATAGGCAACAGTGGCAACCTAGGGGTTGGCAAGGGTGCGACTGTGCGCTTCTTCAATGGCGACCCCAGCAGCGGGGGTGTGCAGATTGGCAAGGAGCAGATGGTGAGCCTCCAGGGCTGCGGTGAGCAAAGCACCGTCCGCCTGGCATGGGGAGGCGTTGCTCCTGGGGAGTACACTGTCTATGTCGATGTGCGCTCGAACGCTGCGGAGCTTGACACAAGCAATAACCAACGCAGCGTCAAGGTGAGCTTTACCGACCAACAACTCCTCATCCCGGACCTACGCCGGGACCTGACGATCCCCTAAACTCAGGACGACAACCCAGTGGGGGCCACTCTCATGTGGCCCCCTGTACAACCTAGCGACCATCCGGGCAGAACAAGACAGTGCAGGCGCAACTCTTGCTCTGTGCGAAAGGATTCTATGCGAAGGGATGAGGGGCTAGAAAAGGGAAGTGCAGCCCATAAGAGCTGCACCTGAAGGTGATAACCTTCTGTCCCCAGATTACTGGAGCCCTTTTACTATACACCAAATTTCCACAGCATACAAGTCACAAATTAGGGCCGCGGTGCGTAGAGAGTGGCTTCAATTTTGAACAGGTGAAGCTGGTCAACCGGCTGCAAGTGAGCATTGAGCCACTGCTCTAGCCTGCGATCCGGGTCCAGCAAGCGCACGTTGACCGTGTGATAGACCAACCACACGCGCTGCCCCTTCTCCAGTCGGGCCTCAAGGTCACTATCGTTCATGCTCGACGAAACCGGCTGCTGATCAAACATTTGCTGATCAAACATAACGTCTGAACCGGCTTCACCCTCCCTGTTATCGGCGCGGGCGAGGTAATAGCTGAGGGGTAGGGCATGATAGCCCGGCACAACCCAGATGGCATCGCCCGGCTCCCCATGTTCCACGATATAGGCAGCCGTCTCCCGCCACTGTTCTTTGGGTATAAACAGCACATTTACCAATGACCCGACCAGCGAGGCTGCCAAGAGCAGGGCCAATGGCAGTCGATTCGACATGCGCCAGGGGAACACCCAACCCACCAGCAGCAGCCCAAAGGGCCAAAGGTGTACCAACTGTTTCTTCAGTGAATAGCCACGGGGCATGACGAACGCCAGCGTGAGCGCCAGGAAGATCAGCAGCAGGCCATAGCGCACAAAGCGTGATGCAGCCCAACGGTTCCACGTCGCGCGCTCTTGGCGCAGCACCCAATAACCCGCGACCAACGCCACAGGAATGGCGAGCCACAGCGCCAGATCTACCAGTGTGGATGCGAACGCCGGTGAGATGGGCAGATAATAGGCGAGCAGTTCAACGGGATAGGGTTCTGTACTGCCCATTAGCTTGATAAACTCGTTCATTGCCGGCGTTGTCAGCCAGGGCCAATAGAGCAGGAAGATCAGCGGCCACGCGGCCAGCCACAGGAATACCCCTCGACGCGTCGTTCGCTCTTGCAGCGAGAGCAGCGCGATCAGCCCAAGCTGCACAGGAACCAATGCCACGGCGGCATAATGGGTATAGAGCGACGCGCTCATGGATGCGATAAAGAGCAGCCACCATCCCAGGTGTGGGCGAATGAGCAGGCGCACGAACGCCAGCACAGCCAAGAGGCTCAACATCAGCAGCAGGCTGTAACTGCGTAGTTCTTGGGAATACCATACCAGCAGGGGTGAAAGCGCGATCAGCCATGCGGTGGAGAGAGCAAGCCTGCGCCCGCCCAGGCTTGCCGCCAACGCATAGCCAAGTGGAACGGCGAGACTGCCCGCCAAAGCCGACGAGAGACGCAGCACAAACTCCGAGTCGCCGAGCAGCAGCCAATAGTGCAGCAGGGTATAGTAGAGCGGCGGGTGTGCATTGTCATAACCGCTTCCCCACAGCAGTTGTGGTGGGTTCCCTGCAAATCCGAGGCTGAGCGCTTCATCCAGCCACAGGCTCTTGCTGCCCAAAAAGAGCAGGCGCAACCCCAACCCGACGACGAAGATCAGGGCGACATGCACGACGCTTGGCGCGAGGCTGCGGAGGCTCCAATGGCTGGCGGACAGGGCAAAGGGCCGGGCGGAATCGTGACTCAATCCGGGTTGACCCACAGCCGGCTCCGGCTCAATTCTGCTTGCATAGTCCATCTTGTTCTAGTTCGAGGATCGCCAGCTTTTTCGCTGTGCAACCACCTTGCCCCTATGTACAGCTCTCTCTAGCCGAAATTCACGTTATGCTATATGATTTTGGGTAAAGTCGCAACCAAATCACCAGCAAACAACCATGACTCCCGAATCAAAGACCTTAATCGTACCGGAAACAGGCATGGCGGTTGATGTTCATCCCTATCCGCTGCCGCTCAAGGCGCCCTTTGCCGCCACCCTCTACGTGGATGACACACAGGATGACATCACACAAGGGCTGCGTGCGGGAACCTATGCGCTGCCCTCGACCTTTGGTCTTGTGCGGACGCTGCTACCGGCGGGGGGTAGGGTGTTAGATTTGGGCGCGCACATTGGGACATTCACCGTCACCGCGGCCACCTGGGGTTGTGAGGTCATCGCCGTAGAGGCTTCACCCCACAATGCCACGATCCTGCAGCAGAATATCGAAGCCAACGCGCTCGCACAACGAGCACAGGTGGTACGCACTGCTGTAGGCGATCAAATTGGCACCATTGAATTTGTATCCGCAGGGCCTTATGGAGCGGTCGCCAACAGCCACCTGGCCGATCCCACCATCACCGTACCCATGACCACAGCCACCCACATCCTAGCCGAAAAAGGGTGGGCGCACGTTGACCTGATCAAACTGGACGTAGAAGGTTCAGAGGTTGCCGTACTGCGCGCCATGACGGAGCAGCTCACGCAGCCGGACGCTCCACCAATTCTCGTTGAATCCAATGGCCACACACTGCACTTCTTTGATGAAACACCGCAGTCATTATTGCGGCAGCTCGAAACGGTTGGCTATCGCTGCTATCTAATCCAGGGAGATCAGCGATTGGTGCCGGTTACAGCCAACTTCTGCCAGCCCGAAGTCTGCGTGGATTACTTGGCAATCAAACAGCCATTGCCCCCCACGCTCCAAAAGCAGCTTTCTCCGGCGCTCGAATTTGTCGATCTCCTACCGCAGCTCGTCGCTGCGTCTCAATCAGACCACCCCCACCCACGCGCGCATGTGGCGCGCATCGCGGCCACCCTGTCGCTTTCGCAATTGGCCCACCCCGAATTGATTGACTTGTTGTGCCGCTTGGCGCAAGATCCGGACGCAGAGGTGCGTGCTGCGGCTGCCTGGTGGAACGATGGCGAAACCCGCGGGCGCAGCCTGGAGGTCATGCGCTATTGTATTCATACACAGGCTGCCGAGATCAAGCGATTGAGAAGTGACCCAAAGCATTTACTCCGCCTGTTTTTGAACCGCTGGCAGCGGAGAACCCCAATGCAAGATACATGACTTAGCCCCATTCTTTACAAACTATCGTCGCCTTTGGTATGCTCATCCTCAAAATAGGGAACAGCGCATAATGGCTTGACCCTGTTCGCGGTACGAAGAATTTATCTAAAGGAATTGGTTAACTCTTGGCTATTGCCACTAAAACAGAGCGCCCCGTATCTTCTGTCTCTGTCTTTGCCCGCCTGCGCGAGTTGTTTCGCTATCGTGATCTCATCCGCAACTTGGTCGTCAGCGAGGTCAAGACACGCTATAAGAACAGCGTATTGGGCTTTGTCTGGAGCCTGCTCAATCCGCTTGCCATGATGTTGGTCTTCAGCGTGGTCTTTGGCGTGCTGTGGCCCAACCAGGAAGTGCGCAACTACCCAATCTTTCTACTCTGCGGGCTGCTCCCGTGGAATTTCTTTTCTGCCAGCGTCGTCAGCAGCCTCAACAGCGTTCTAAACAATGGCAACCTCGTCAAAAAGGTCTACTTCCCGCGGGAAGTGCTGCCCATTGCGGCGGTGCTGGCGCAATTGGTCAACTTCTTATTAGCGTTGGTGGTGCTTTTTGCGGCGCTGATCATCTTTCGCACCAACTTTAGCCCCTGGCTGTGGACGCTGCCCCTCATCATCCTGATCCAGACCTGTTTTACCCTGGGTATTGGGCTGGTACTGAGTACCTTGCAGGTCTTTTATCGCGATACACAGTTGGTGATGGAAGTCGTGATGCTGGCGTGGTTCTTTCTCACCCCCGTTCTCTACCGGGCGGCGCAACTGCCGGAATTCTACAAGGTTGGGGAGTTAAATCTACCCGTCCAGCGTATTCTCTACATCCTCAACCCGATGGCCTCGCTGATCAACGTCTATCGTGACCTGCTCTACAACGGCTATCGCACTGACATCGACTTTTTCATTCGTACCACGCTGACAGCCCTGGTGGCGTTGGCCTTTGGCTACTGGTTTTTCACACGCTACAGCGATCGGTTTGGTGAGGAAGTATGAGCGTATTACGCACTCACCAAGTTGCCCCAGACGAACCCCTGATCGAGTTGAGCCATGTGGCGCGCCGTTTTACCAAGAAGCTCGACCGCAGCCGTTCGCTGCAAGATATCTTCATTCGCCTCTTTCGTCGCCGCGGTCCCAGCAGCGATGATTTCTGGCCCCTGCGCGATCTTTCGCTCACCGTCAACCCTGGTGACTGCATTGGTGTGATTGGCCCCAACGGCTCGGGCAAGAGCACGCTGCTCAAGCTCATCACCGGCATCCTGCCCCCCACACATGGCGATGTGATTGTGCGCGGGCGCGTCTCCTCGCTGCTCGAATTGGGTGCAGGGTTTCACGCTGACCTCTCTGGCCGCGAAAACATCTATCTCAACGGATCGATCTATGGCCTCAGCCGCGCCGAGATGAGCAAACGACTTGACCAGATCATCGACTATGCCGGGCTAGGCGATTTTATCGATACACCTGTCAAGCACTATTCATCGGGGATGTATGTGCGCCTGGGCTTCGCGGTCGCCATCCACACCGACCCCGACCTGCTCTTGGTCGATGAAGTGTTGGCTGTGGGCGATGTGGCCTTTCAAAATCGTTGCATGGAGAGCATCTATCGCTTCCGTCGCCAGGGAGGCACGCTGCTCCTGGTCTCCCATGACCTCAGCACGATCCAATCACTTTGCAACCGGGCGTTGTGGATTGACGATGGCTTGGTTGCCGCCGAGGGTGCGCCCGCCGATGTCGTCATGGCCTATAAACAGCACATGGCGGAGTTGGAGGAATCGCAAAATGAAGCCATGCCGCGCGAGGGCGTGGGTGATGGGCAGCGGTGGGGCACACGCGAACTTGAGATTACCGCAGTGGAGCTATGCAGCGCCAGCGACCAGCCGCGCACGACCTTTAACACGGGCGAACCGCTGACCATCCGCCTCCATTATCGCTGCGCCCAGCCGGTGGAGCATCCGGTCTTTGGCTTTGGCATCAGCCACCAAAATGGCGTCCACATCTTTGGCCCCAACACAAAGTTTGCCGAAATTAAGATCGATCAGTTGCGCGACAGCGGTGTCATCAGCTATCAGATCCCCGAACTGCCCTTGCTGGAAGGACAGTATGTGCTGTCCGTGGCGGCAGTCAATGACACGGACACCGTCACCTACGACTATCACGACCGCGCCTATAACTTCCGCGTCGCCTACAGCCCGCTGCGCGCCGGCTATGGCATGGTGCAATTGCACGGCACTTGGCAGATCGAGAATACACCGCGCCCAATTGCACAATTGACAAGGGCATAAGTCACCGTGGGTATTCAAGAACAGGCTGCAATCGCCATCCAGCCAGACCCCAACAGCCTCGATTACGATTTCCACCGCTTCATCGGCATGAATCCCGAAGGCCAGCGCGGGGTGCAGAAGTTCTATGCGCCCTATTTCGCCGGTTGTAACAAAGTGGTCGATCTGGCCTGTGGCGATGGCGATTTTGTGGCGCTGCTCTTGGAGCAGGGCATAGATGCGTTGGGCGTGGATGCCGATGTCAAGACCTGTGCCGATGCCCAGGCCAAAGGCTTGCCCGTCGTTTGTCAAAATGTCTTTGACTATTTAGAGGCGACACCTGACGCCAGTGTAGACGGCATCTTCTCGGCCCATCTCGTCGAGCATCTCGCCTATCCCCAAGTGCTCAAGTTGATCAGCGAGGCAGCGCGCATCTTGCGTCCGGGCGGGCGCATCATCCTGGCGACCCCCGACTGTCGCAGCCTTTGGTCCCATTTGGATATGTACTATCTGCACTTTGGGCATGTCAGCTTTTATCATCCTCGGCTTCTCAGTTTCTTGTTGGAGCATGAGGGCTTTGGCAGCGTTGCGTATGACGTGAACCCCAACACTGCTTCGCCGCTGCTGCCCAATGTGCAAGCGACGGCAAGCCGCGCACCCGCCTATGCCCCTGGGCAGCGGTTGCCCTACCTGCGTACAGTGCCGCCGCAAGGGAACTCGCTGCTCAACAGGCTGAGCTATACGATCAAACGGCGCTTGGTGCAATGGCTGGTATTGCCCCTGACCGACAGCCTGGCAGCAGCAGCCCATGAACGGCTGGCCGCGTTGGATGACGAGGTACGCCGCCTGGGCAGCGATCTCCAGGGGATAAACGGCCCCTTTGAGTGTTTTGCCACCGGCATCAAGCCCCAGGGCGCTCCACCCACAGCCAACACGCCCCGTTTACAATGAACGCTGGCATGAGAACTCAGGCATGAGCCGCGCACCCTCCCTGCTGATCCTCAGCCACGATGTTGTGGGCAGCCAAATGGCCGGGCCAGGTATCCGCTATTATCACCTGGCGCGCGTCCTGGCGCGCCATCTGCCCGTCACCCTCGCCGCGCCCGAACAGCCAGAGCGAGCCACCGAGCTGCCCGCTGACCTAGCGGGCGTAAGCCTTGCCACCTACCAGCCGAACGAGTGGCAAACAGTGGCCCCCCTGCTGGCACAAGCAACCGTCTGCCTTCTGCCTGGTGACTTGGTTGCACGCTTTCGCCAGTTTGCCGAAGTAGAGACTGCGCTCGTCATCGACGGTTATGACCCCGTTCTCTCCGAATGGCTGGCTGTCTACGCCCACCGGCCCCTGGACGAACTGCATGAGCCGTGGCAGCATCGTCTGGCCCAACAGAGCGCGGCCTATGATTTGGGTGACTTTTTCATCTGTGCCAGCGAACGGCAGCGCGATTGGTGGTTGGGGCAGTTGGAGGCGCGCGGGCGCGTCAACCCCGCTACCTACCAGGCTGACCCCACCCTGCGCCAACTGGTGGATGTTGTGCCCTATGGGCTGCCTGTGGAGCCGCCTGTCGCCACGCGCCCAATGATCAAAGGCGTTTGGCAGGGCATCGCTCCGGCGGACAAAGTCGTGCTGTGGGGAGGCGGATTGTGGCCCTGGCTCGACCCGCTGACTGCCATTCGTGCCATCCACCAACTGGCTCCCTCGCGCCCAGAGATCAAGTTGATCTTCCCCGGCACGCGCCATCCCAATCCCAATGTAGCCACCATGCCCACCCGCTTGGAGGAAGCGCGCGCGCTGGCGCATACGCTGGAGCTAACCGACCGGCAGGTCTTTTTTGGCGATTGGATCGCCTATACCGATTGGCCCAATGTACTGCTGGAAAGTGACGTGGCGCTCACACTCCACCTGGATTCGATTGAGACGCGCCTGGCCTTTCGCAGCCGTATGCTTGAATATATTTGGGCAGGACTGCCGGTTGTTGCCACGATGGGCGACGCCACCAGTGACCTCATTGCCGGCTATGGGCTGGGCATCCAAGTGCCTGCCAATGATCCGACAGCAGTGGCCGCGGCCCTTGTCACGCTGATAGACGAAGCCCCGGCCCTGCGCGCCGAAGCCTTTGCGCGTGCCCGCACAGATCTAAGCTGGGAGCGCGCCGCGGCTCCCCTCGTCGCCTTCTGCCGCGCCCCGCGCCGCGCGCCCGACCGCAGCAACCATTGGCTGCCCAACCCCCATCAGGTCGAAGAACTGCAAGCCGAAGTCGCCCATTGGCGCGGGCTGGTGACGCGCTATGAGCAGGGGCGCTTTATGCGTGCCATGCACAGGCTCGCCCAACTCAAGCGCCGTTTGTGGGGCAAGCCGTGACAAGCATCTCCCCGCCGCTGGACGCCCAAACCGCAGCGTTCCAAGCAGGCATTGCCCCACCGATCTCGATCACCCGTCGCCAACTGTGGGACGACATCCTGCTCCCTTTCTTGACGACGCGCCTGGCCCTGCTCGTAACCGGCTGGTTTGCGAGCTTTTTCCCTGCCTCGCCTGGTTATCCTTTGGCAGATGCAGCAGTGCGCGGCTGGCATTTCACCCCCTATCGTCTGCTCGATATTTGGGGACGCTGGGACACAGGCTGGTATCTGTCGATTGTGCGCGATGGCTATATGCTGCAAGGCAACCATACACAGCAGCAAACCAACCTTCCCTTCTATCCCCTCTACCCCATGATCGTGCGCTTTCTGCTCTGGTTCATTCCCGATCGCTGGGAGAGCGATGGGGTTGTGCTATTGGTTGGGGTCGTAGTCTCTAATTTGTTTCTGCTCGGTGCGCTGATCCTGCTTTACCTCTTGGCGCAGGAAGTGACCCAGGATGCGCCCCCGATCCAACGCCAAGTGGCCCAGCGCACTGTGCTCTATCTGCTTCTCTTTCCGGCTGCCTTTTTTCTCTCATGTTTCTATACGGAATCAGCGTTCTTGTTTCTCTCTGTGGCAGCCCTCTATGCCGCCCAGCGGCGGCAGTGGGCATGGGCCGCGGCGGCAGCCGCCCTGCTCGCCATCACCCGCCCGCTTGGCATCCTGATCCTGCCCATTCTCGGCTGGATCTATCTCTCCGCTGCGGGCTGGCGATTCCGCAATGTGCGCCCTAGCCTTCTCTGGCTGCTCTTAGCGCCCCTCCCGTTTCTGCTCTATTTGGCATGGATGGGGCAAGCTACAGGTGATTGGCTCGCGCCGCTCAACGCCCAACAAGCCTACTTTCGCGGCTTTGCATGGCCCTGGGAGACACTCCTGACCCCCGCCTATCCCGATCAATGGCTCACGCCGCTGGGTCAGATCTTTGTCTCGCTCTTTCTCCTCTTAGGGGTGGTTGCCTGTTGGCGGCTGCCCAGCGCGGCCTATGGGCTGTGGGTGCTGGCGCTGATCATGCCCGCCCTCTTTACCGGGATCATGACTTCATCCCTGCGCTTTATCCTGGTGGCAGCGCCGGGGTTTATCGTGCTGGCCCAGTGGGGTGGGCGATTATGGCTAGATCGGCTTTGCCAAGCCCTCTTTTTTGCGCTCCAAATTGTGCTGATGGTAGCATGGAGCCAGTTCTATTTTATTGCATAGCTAGGTCAACCTAGCATGGAGTTGTGTGAATGGCGTTTGCCTCAGTGATCATTCCAGTCTGGAATGGTATAGATGATCTACCCGCATGTCTCTCTGCACTCGCCGATCAAAGCCACACGACGCTGGAGATCATCGCTGTTGACAACGCTTCCACCGATGGCTCTGCCCACTGGATCGCCACCTACCATCCCTCCGTCCGCCTCATCTGCAACAACGAGAACAGAGGCTTTGGGGACGCGTGTAATACGGGCATGGCACAGGCCGGAGGCGACATTCTTGTCCTGTTGAACCAGGATACAATTGTTGAGCGCGGCTGGCTGGCCGCGTTGGTTTCGGTGCTGGAAGAAAACAGCGACATCGGCATCGCAGGCAGCAAGGCGCTCTACCCGGATGGGACGATTCAGCATGCCGGTGGCGTGATTGACGTACGGGGGGCCAGTACGCATCTTGGCTATCGACAAGAGGACAAGGGGCAGTTTGACCATCTCGCCGATGTAGAGTACGTAACCGGGGCAAGTTTGGCCTTGCGCCGCACGCTCTATGAGCAAATCGGCGGCTTTGACCCTGGTTTTTCTCCGGCCTATCTGGAAGATGTCGATCTCTGCTGGCGAGCGCGTGCCGCGGGATGGCGCGTGGTCTACGCACCCCAATCTGTGCTTGTCCACAATGAGCGCAGCACCGCGGCCACGCCCAACTATGCAGGCGCGCTGCTCTATCATCGCCACCGGCTCCGCTTTGTTTTCAAACATTGGCCCGTCGAGCGGCTGCGTGATGAATTTCTGCCCGCCGAAATTGCCTGGATGACCCAGTTGAAACCCCTTGAGGAAGAATGGCTGGCAGCCGCGCATCATGGCTATATGGTGCAACTGCTCAATTTGGGCGATCTCTCCACATGGCGACAGGCGCTGTTGGGCGAGGCCCCCGAAGCCATCGAGACAGTGGCCCAACTTCTGTTGGCACTGCGCCGGGTCTATCCGCTGGAACTCATGGGAACGAGCGCCGACAGGACAGTTGCCCCGCTCAGGCCATTGCAGGCGGCGCAACTGCTGGCTGACATCCACGAGCAGCCTTTTCGTTCCAATGTGCCGATCATTGGACGCTGGATCGCTGCCTTCCGCCAACAGTGGAACCGGGTTTCGACTGAGTGGTATGTCAAGCCGATGATTCGCCAGCAATCCCACTTCAACGCCTTGCTGTTGACCGCACTCACGCAAGGTCGCCAAGAACAGCATGATCAGCAGCAGCGCGCCGCGTTGGTCCTCACCGAGTATCTGGAAGGGCACTCAAGCGAAATTAGCGAGTTGGCCCAGGAGGTCGAGCGCCTCAAGCGGCTTGTCGCCGAGTTGCGCCAGACCCCGCAGCAAAGGTCACAGGGTTAATCACTTGGCGCGCGTTGTCTTTTTCACCCATTCGTTTGTACCGGACTATATCGGTGGGGCCGAGGTATCGCTCTATCATACCTGCCGCGGTCTCCAGGCGCGCGGGTTTGATTGCGTGGTCTTGTCAGTCAATGCCCGCGGTCGTGACCGCAGTGATCGATGGTTCGAGATCGACGGCATCCCGGTACATCGCGTGACGTGGCGCACCAAGAAACGCCGCCCCACCACCGATCTATTTGATGCGCGCGTGCTTCCGCTTGTCTACGGCGACCTGCGCCGCCTGCGTCCCGACATCTTCCATGTACACAATGTGGCACAGGCGACCCTTGCCCCCTTTGTGGCCGCGCGGGCAAGCGGCACGCCGACGCTCTGCACCCTGCACGATCATTGGATGCTCTGCCCCAACAACATGCTCTTTCGCACCGATGGCACCGTCTGTGACCCGGCGCAGCATCCCGACGGCAGGTGCGGGCACTGCTTCCGCCGCTATGAGTATTGGGCCGATCTGCCCCAGCGCCGCCAGTGGATGCAGCGGCTGACCAGCAATGTCGCCCGCTTCATCTCGCCTAGCCAGGCACTGATCGATCTGCATGTGGCAGGCGGCTTTGACCCTGAACGCTTTCGCCTTGTGCCCTATGCGCTGGATACGCCCGATTGGGTGGAACCGCACCATGAGCAATTGCGCGAAGCCATCCAAGCGGCGCAGAGCCGGCCCACGATGGTCTTTGCAGGGGGCGGCGTGGTCAGCAAGGGCGCAGATGTGGTTTTGCGCGCCATTCCGGGGCTGCTGGACGCGATCCCCAATCTCCAGTTCGTCATCGCCGGATCGGGCGAAAGCGAATATTTCCAGCAGTTCGCCCGCTATGCGCCCCAGGTGCGTGTTTTGGGCAAAGTGCCCTTTGGCGAGATGCGCGCGCTCTTTGCCGCGGCAGATCTCAGCCTGATGGCCTCGATTTGGCCCGAAAACTCACCCGTCGTCATCTATGAAAATTTCCAGGCAGGCACGCCCATGCTGGGCAGCGCCATCGGCGGCGTGCCTGAACTGATCGATGAAGGACGAACCGGCTATCTCTTTCCTCCCAACGATCACGAGAGTTTGATCGCCAAAGCCGTACAACATTTTGCGCGCCCCCCCCACGAACGGCGACAGATGCGCCAGGCCTGTGTGGCAGCGGCACGCACGCACCTAACGCTCGAACGCCACCTGGATGGCACACAAGCCGTCTACGCAGAGGTCAATCCCGCGCTTTGCACAAGACAGGTGGGCTGATGCGCGTCCTCCATATCAGCCACCAATACACACCGGCGATTGGCGGTGCGGAACGCTATATCATCAACCTGTCCGAAGAATTGGTGCGCCGCGGCCATGAAGTCGATCTCTTTACAAGCCGCGCTGTCGATTATCGCACCTGGCAAAACGAACTTCCGGCGCGCGAGACGATCAACGGCGTCAACGTGCGCCGTTTTGCTGCCTTGCCTCGCCGCGGCCACACCTGGCGCGCGCTGGAATTTGGGATGCGGCACTATTGGCCGAAACGCAATCCTGCCTATGCGCCCTTTATCTTCTATGGCAATGGCCCTGTCTCGCCGGGACTTTTTTGGGCAGTCCTGACCCAGGCACATCGCTATGACCTGATCCACATCAACCAGCTACATTATGCCCACGCGGCCACAGCCTTTGCCGCCGCACAGTTGCGCGGCGTCCCCATCATCACGACGCCCCATCTCCACGCCGAACAGCGCGAAACCTATGATGTGGCCTATATGCAGAAAATCCTGCGCCAAAGCCATCTCATTCTGGCTGACACAGAAGCCGAACGAGACTTTATGCTGCAACAGGGCTATCCACCGCTCCAGGTGGCGACCTGCGGCGTTGGCCTCGATCTCTCGCGCTTTCCCCCGCAGGAGAGCGCAGCCGCCCGCGCCCGCCTGGGACTACCCACAGATGCCTTTGTCGTGTTATTCTTGGGTCGCAAAACCGCCTATAAGGGGCTGGAGCCGAGCCTGGCCGCGTTCAGGGCGTTACAGCGCAGCCACCCCCACGCCTATTTTGTGGCGATGGGGCCAGAGACGCCGGAATCGCGCAAGCTCTGGCAAGAGGTAAGCCAGGAATTGGGCCAGGAGATCGATCAGGTGCCAAATCTCCTGGTACGCGATGCCGTAAGCGATGACGAACGGCTGGCGGCGTTGGCCGCGGCGGATGTTTTCCTGATGCCATCGAGCGGTGAAGCCTTCGGCATTGTCTATTTGGAAGCCTGGACCTATGGCAAGCCGGTGATCGGCGCGCCCATCCAGGCTGTCTCTGCGCTCATTAGCGACGGCGTCGATGGCTGGCTGATTGAGCCAACAGAGGTGGAGGCGATCACGGCGCGCCTGGCATGGCTGGCAGATCACCCCGAAGCCGCCCAAGCTGCCGGTGCGGCGGGTCATGCGAAATTGCTGCGCCGCCACACAATTGAACGGATCGGCGAAGTGGCAGAGGCAGCCTATATTCGTGCCCGACGCCGCCACAAAAGCCAGCGCCACCCGCCGCGGGTATAGCCCAGTGACACAACATGACCGTGACGCAACATGACCGTCAAGGAGAGGAATCATGAAATTACTGCTCACTTCCGGTGGTATCACGAACTCAAGCATCCAGAACTCACTGGTCAACCTACTGGGCAAACCGGTTGCCGAGTCCAGTGCCCTGCTCATTCCTACCGCAATATACGCCCACCCCCTGGCCGGTCCTGTCGCGGCATGGCGGGCGATCAGCGGACAACACATGGGGGCCTTGTCTGGATTGGATTGGAAGTCGTTGGGCGTGCTGGAACTGACTGCGCTGCCCAGCCTCCAAGAAGAGCTTTGGCTCCCCATGCTCCAGGAGATTGACGCCCTCCTGGTGGAAGGTGGCGATGCCCTGTATCTGTACCACTGGATGCAGCAGTCTGGAGTGGCCGACCTCTTGCCGTCGCTGCGTGCGGTCTACGTGGGACTGAGTGCCGGGAGCATGGTGATGGCCCCCAGAATCGGAGAATACTTCGTCCAATGGACTCCGCCTACTGGTGGCGATGAAACGCTGGGGCTGGTTGATTTTACGATATTTCCACACCTGGATCACGAGATGATGCCATACAATACCCTGGCCCACGCAGAAAAATGGGCTGCCGGGATGCAGATGCCGGGGTACGCGATTGACGATCAGACCGCCCTCCAAGTGATTGACGGCGCGGTCGAAGTTGTCTCCGAAGGCCATTGGAAACTGTTCACTCCCTGATAGAAAATAACAAGAACAATGCGCGTTAGTCTGATTAACCTCAACTTTATCGCCGCGGATGCCACGGGCCAATCTATGCTCCACCAACTGCGCTTTCACCAGCGCCGCGGGGATGAGGTACGGGTCTATGTCATGCACCCGCCCGAAGGGATACCCGACAACGTGCGCGAGGCTGTGCGTGTGGTCGATGTGATCGATCTGCTCGGTCGTCAGGATGAGTTCTTCCAGCAGAGCGATCTCTACATCTACCACTATCCGGGCCGTTATGCGCTGCTCGACACCATCAAGGGGCTGGATCGTGGCGCGGTGGTCTTTTACTATCACAATGTCACCCCGCCCGAACTGTGGGGAGCCGAAACAGGCCGCGCCGAACTTGCACAAAGTCAAGCCGCAGTCGCCAAATATACCCCCTATGCCGACCTGATTGTCACCGACAGCCTCTATAACGCCGAGGAATTACAGAGCGCGCATGGCGTTGCGCCGGAGCGTATCCGCGTGCTGCCCCTGGCTGTGCCGCTGGATCGCTTTAAGCCCGGCGAAGCTGACCTCGAATTGGTACGCCGCTATGGGTTGGCGGGCAAGCGGGTCTTGCTCTATGTGGGCAGAGTGGCAGGCAACAAGCGCGTCGATCTGCTGGTTGAGGCGCTGGCAAAGGTCAAAGCGCAAATCCCCAATATCATGCTGCTGGTCGTGGGCGACCACAACAGCAACCCCGCCTTTGACGAGGTGACGAGGCATATCCGCCTGCGCGCCACCCAGTTGGACGTTACCCAGGAGTTGGTCTTTACAGGCCGCGTCGATGATCTGCCGCCTCATTACCGCCTTGCCGATCTCTATGTCTCTGCCAGTCTGCACGAGGGCTTTGGCGTGCCGCTGATCGAGGCGATGGCCTCCGGTCTGCCGGTGGTCACGACCCGCGTTGGATCGCAGCCGTGGGTCTTGGGAGACGCGGGCATCCTGGTTGAGCCGGGCGATGTCGATGAACTCGCCACGCAGATCATTGCTGTGCTGAGCGACGACAGCCTCTACGGCGAACTTGTCCAGCGGGGCTTGCGCCGCGCCCTGGATTTCTCGCTGGAAGCCTATAACAACGGCTGGACGAAGATCATTACCGAGGTGCAAGAATGGCTGGTCGCTCGTCCATCACGTCCCTTGCATCTCCCAGGCCCTCCTAGACTCGACGGGGGCAGTGCCGTTGCCGCCGAACTACTCGACCTGCCCTTGCAGGATGAGATCAAGCAGTTGCACCAGGCCGCCGACGCCGTACTCAAGCCCTATGTGGTGCGATCCGGCTTGCCGGTGGTGGGGCCGCTGATCGTTTGGCTGCGGCGCAATCTCACCTCGCATCTGCGCGAGCCGTATCTCGACCCGACCTTGCGCCGCCAAGAACGCTTTAACTGGCTGGTCGTGCAGACTATGCGCCAGGTGAACCGCCTTTTGGAGCAACCGTCAGGCAATCCGGCGGCAATCGACCAGCGTGTGACACAACTGGAAGCGCAACTTCAGAGCGTGCTGGAATACCTGGCAACCCAATTGGATGCCGTCGCACAGGCGGACCCTGCCGCGCGCGATGCAGCCGTGGCAGAGCTGCGCCAGAAGATCGATGCCCTGCGCCAAAGCACATACCCGCCAGCCGAGCAAACGCCCAACGCCAGTTTGCCCAACCATGAGTCCACACGCACCCCCGAATAGATGGGCCGGTCGCTGGGCCAACAGCGGCTATGGGCTTGCCTGGCTGGCGCTGATGGGCGCGCTGTTCTTGATTGTTGTCACCTATGGCATTGCACACCGCTATGACGCGCTCCTGTATAACTCCGATGCGATGTTTATCCCGGTCTTCTTCCGCGATCTGCTGCAACGTGGCGACCTGAGCGGCTGGGATTTGCCCACAAATCCCTATTTCTTCCCCGACATGGCGCTCTTTATTCCCCTGCTTGCCCTGATTCAGAGCATCCACCTCGCGGCTATCCTCTATGGCATGCTCCAACTTCTGCTGCTCATCACAGGTATATTGCTCTTGCAGCGCCATCTCTCCGGCACAAGCCGGTTGGTACAGACGATCACGCTGCTCACCCTGACGGCCTCTATGCTTCTGATCGCAACAGGCAGGCAGGTTTTCTATGCCTACCCCTTGATGAGTGTCCACCATATGGGCGCGCTGGTCGTGATTCCATTCACCACGCTGGCGATGCTGCGAGCGTTGCAGCCTGCGCGCAATGCGGGAGAACGAAGACGCGCGGCCTATCTCCTGTTTGCACTCACGCTCGTAACCTCCCTATCCGACACCTTATTTGTGATTCAGTTCGTGCTGCCGGCCATTTTCGCTGCGCTGCTCTGGGGGAAGCGACCAGGAATCAGGTGGGTGGAGTTGCTCTCGCTTAATGGTGGGCTTCTGCTCTCTGCCGCCGCTGGACAGTGGCTTCGCCAGTGGATTGTCCCCATCAGCAAATTCCTCGTCTATGCCGAGCGCGACGAGGGGATGGCTGCTGCATCCTTCGCAAACTTTGTCGATTGGAGCAGACAGGCGGCTGCCCACGATCCGCTCTTTGCCCTCTTTTGGCTGGCTTCGCTGTTTGCCTTGCTTGCCGTCACGCTTTCCGGGCTGCGCCGGCAGGCAGAGGGACAACAGGAGAAATGCCCGCTTGCGCTGGTTGCCACCCTGTTTCTCGGCGCAATACTTCTCAGCGTGCTCGCCGCGATTATGAGCGGCAATTTTGAGGATGCCTTCTCAGCCCGCTATCTCCTGCCCACGCTCTATCTGCCCATCTTGACAGGCTGGCCCCTCTTTTTCGCTGCATGGCTGCCCTTTCGTGCGCGACCGGGCAATGTATCGCAGCGGTTTGCGCCCATGCTGGCTGCCACAACCAGCGCGCTCGCTCTCACAGCCATGACCTACATTCTCTATACGCTTGTCACAGGCCAGCCCATCACCTACGCGGCCCTCATCGATCACGAGGATGCTTTCGTAGTGTGCCTAGAACGAGAGTCGGCACAACGGCAGATCCGGCATGGGTTGGCAGATTACTGGCAGGCCGATTCCACGACTGCGCTCTCCGAAGGCGCGTTGAATATCGTGCCTGTTACAACCGATCTCTCGCCCATCTTCTGGAACAACAATCCGGCGCGCTACCAGGCACCCTTTGAGTTTGTTATAATCGACAAGGATGCGTCAGCAGATCGGCAGCTTCGCGAAGAAGTTGTTCTGCAAAAATGGGGGCAGCCCGCAGGGACTTTTGAGTGCGAGAGCAGCAAAATCTATCTCTACAATCGTCCATCGGATCTGCAAATTCGTCGCTGGTTTGCCAATCGCCCGGAGTTTGTTGCCGAGTCGAACAAGCTGGCGCACGTGGGCGATGCGGTAGTCTTCTATGGCTATGCCCTGCCATCAGCGATTGGCGGCGTCGCCATCGGGCTAAGCCAGGGCGTGAGTGAGCAATGGGACAATGGCGATGGCACGCTGGCCTATGCCCGCCTGCAAGCACTGCCCGCGGGAGCCTATGCAGTGGCCTTTGATCTCTATGCAGACAGCGCTAATACCGGCGCTTGGGAAGTTGTCTCCATTAGCGATGAGGGGGTCGAACTGCTTCAGACAGGTGCAATCGAGTCCACCGGCAAAAGCGTCATGATGGGCTATTTCGACCTACAACAAGAAGCTGATGTCGAAATTCGTGTAAAATATGCGGGACATGGGACACTCTTTGTGGATAAGCTGCGGATCGCGCACGTCGATCCGGCCCAGGCGGCATCGTTCGACTTCGCAGCATCGCCCACGCCCCCTCCGGCAAGCAGCGCGCCGGACATCGGGACATTGAACCTGATCCATCCTTATGCAGATAGTTATGTCGAGAGTGGAAACGTAGACTTTGCCTGGCAGTGGACAGGCGAACCCCTGCCGGTAAATCAGGCTTTTGAGGTGCGTCTGTGGCGCAAGGGCGAGACGATCATCCACTATGGCGCGCACGATGCAAAGGCGGGGGCAGAGCTGATTCGCCAGATCGACGACACTTACATTTTGCGGCTTGATCTCAACGGCGCACACAGTGTCATCCAGCATGGAGCCGGAGAATACGAATGGACGGTTGGGATTGTCGAGATCGAGCCGGAATATCGAGATTTGCAGATCGAGGCTGTGCCGTATAGGTTGAATCTGCTGCCTTGAGACGCCGCCAGAACCGCCGGAGGCTAAAGCTATCCGGCTAGTAACAACGCCCCTTGAAAGGGGCTTACCGCTAGGCGGCCCTAGCCTCCTTCAGGGGGCGTTGTTTGGTAGCCCTGTGGCTTTAGCCCTGGGCGATCCAGCCGATAAAATCATCTCCGCGCAAGCGGACTACTCTTTATTGAACATTGAATGTTAGGCCCATCTATGGAACTGCGTACCCTTCACTTTCTCGTCGCCAACATGCGTAATGGTGACGCCACCAGCCAGCATACCTTTGATCTGGTGCGACTCTTGCGCGAGCGTGGCGTGGCGATTCAGATTTTTCATAACTACCCAAACGGCCCGCTGCCCGACGACATTCAGCCCCTTGTGCAGCATGTCGACTATGCCCAATATCACCCCAACGCCGACCTGACTATCCTCCAATACCCGGTCTGGTTCCCGCTGGCGGAACGCTTTCGCCAGGTAGCGGGTGCAGCGATCTTCTGGTATCACGGCGTCACCCCTCCTTCCTTGTGGGGAGCGCGACCTGGCTTAGAGATGGTGCAGACTGCCGAAGTTCGCACCGAATTGGCATGGCACGCGCATCTGGCTGTGGCAGCCAGCCCCTTCACTGCCGATGAACTCCACCGTCACAGCGACTACCCGCGCGAGCGCATCCGCGTTGTGCCGCTCAATATCGATGTGGGGGCATTGGCGCAAAGACCCGGCGAGGATGAACTGAACCTGCTGCGCCGCCAGTGGCACGCCGAGGGCAAACGCATCCTGCTCTACGTCGGGCGCATTGCCGGAAACAAGCGCATCGATCTCCTGATCCGCGCCCTGGCCCAACTGCAACGCTCGAATCTCATGCTCCTGGTGGTGGGCGACGTGGTCATGAATGATGCTTCGCGCATCTTGCACCCCGAACTGGAAGCACTCGCCGCGCAGCTTGGCGTGGCGGATCAAGTGGTCTTTACCGGACGCGTGCCCCATGTGACCCCCTACTTGCATCTCGCCGACATTGTGCTGCTGCCCAGCCAACACGAAGGCTTTGGCGTACCCGTCGCCGAGGCAATGGCCGCGGGCACGCCTGTCATCGCCTCAGCCAGCGGTGCGCTGCCCTGGGTATTGGGCGCAGCCAATGAAGGAAACCCGGATACCGAACCTGCTGGTCTGCTCTTTCGCGAGGGCAATGTGGATGACCTGGTTGCCCAGATTACACGCCTGTTGGATGACCCCAATTTGCGGAGCGCGCTGGTGGCGCAGGGGCGTACGCGCGTGCGTGAATTCAGCAAAGAACGTTTCGCGACCAACGTGGTTGCTGTGATAGATGAGGCTATGAAGCTGGCTCAACAGGATCGCCCACCAGCCAATACCCTCGCTGCGCCGCCATTGGCTACATATGCCGACATCGTCATCCGCGACTACCGGGTGCGGTCGGGCGCGCCGGTGGTCGGGCGGCTCATCGAGTGGGTTCGTAATAACTCGACCACCCACGTCAAAGAAGCCTATCTCGACCGCATCTTGGAGCGTCAAGTCAATTACAATCGTTTGTTAGCTACGGAAGTGGCCGCGCTGCAAAACGAGCTTTCTGGGCTGCGTGCCCAAATGAGCGAAATGCGCCGCCAAGTGGCAGCACTCAAGAACGACACATCAAATGACACGAAGGAGCCGCGCCCATGACGCTTGCAATTGGCATCGATCTAGGCGCAACCAAAGTCGCGGGCGCACTGGTCAATGAACAGGGGCATGCGCTCGCCGAAGCGCGTGCCCTCACCCATGCCCAGGCGGGCGTGGAGCCCGTGGTGGCGCGCATTGCCGAGGTGGTTGCCCAACTGCTTGCCCAGGCAAGCGAACCTGTGATGGGCGTCGGTATTGGGACACCTGGCCTGGTGGATGGCGCAGCGGGCATTGTGCGCAACGCGGTCAACTTGGGCTGGACAGAAGTAGCCCTGGCGCACGAAGCCGCAGGGGCCATTGCCACCCAAACAGGGAACGCGCTGCCCGTCTGGGTTGAAAACGACGCCAACAGCCAAGCTGTGGGCGAATTCATCTTTGGTGCAGGGCGCGGGCTGGAGAGCTTTGCGCTGGTCGCCATTGGCACAGGGCTGGGAGGGGGCATCATCGCCAACCGCCAACTGATTGCTGGAGCCACCTATACCGCTGCCGAACTAGGCCATCTCTCGCTTGACCCCGACGGTCGTCCTTGTGCCTGTGGATTGCGCGGCTGTGTGGAGACGGTCGTCTCTGGCCCCGGTCTGGTCAAGTCCATGCGCGAACGCTTGGCGCAAGGTGGGCAGACAACGCTGCCCGCTGAATTCCATGCCGAGGATGTCGTGGCGGCGGCACGCGCAGGTGACGCGCTGGCATTGGCCGCGCTGGCAGAGACTGCGCGCTGGCTCGGCATTGCCCTGGCTGCCTATGTTGCCTTGCTCAACCCCGCGGCCATCGTGGTAGGGGGTGGGCTGGGTCTTTCGGCCTTTGACCTGCTCATCCCGGCGGCACGCGTGGAGATCGCCCGCCGCGCCTTGCCCCAAAGCCATGAAACGTTGCAGATCGTCCCGGCGCAAGTCATGTCCAGCGCCGTCGGTGCAGCCGCGCTCGTCTGGCAGAATCAGCCATGAACCCGATCACACTTGACGAAACGATGCTCGCCCAGGGTGTCGCCGAACTGATTGCGCGCGACGCCGATTTAGCCGCTATCCATGCCCGTTTGGGGCTGCCACCGCTTTGGCCGCGGGAACCTGGTTTCCCGACCCTCGTCCATATCATCCTAGAACAGCAGGTGTCGATTGCCTCGGCGCTCGCCACCTTTGACAAGCTGCGCGCGCTCGTCGATCCGCTGACACCGGATGGTGTGCTCACGCTGGACGACGAAACGCTCAGAGGCATTGGCTTTAGTCGCCAAAAAACAGCCTATGTGCGTCACCTCGCCAATGCCATCATCTCCGGCAGCCTGGATGTAAATGCGCTCGAAACATTGCCCGACGAGCAGGTGCGCGGCCAACTGGTCGCGCTCAAAGGCATTGGCCCGTGGAGCGCCGAGGTCTACTTACTGATGGCGCTCCGTCGCGCCGATGCATGGCCCGCGGGTGATCTTGCGCTTGTGGTCGCCGCGCAAACGATTAAGGGGCTGCCGCAGCGTCCCGATACAGCGACACTGATCGAAATTGCCGAAGCCTGGCGACCCTGGCGCGCTGTGGCCGCGCGGCTACTCTGGCATCACTATTTGAACAAACCGACCTAATCACAAAACATCAGAGGCAAGACAATCATTATGGCAACGTGCCTTGTCACAGGCGCAGCCGGCTTTGTCGGTTCCCATCTCAGCACTGAATTGCTCAAGCGCGGTCACCAGGTCATCGGCGTCGATGCCTTTATCCCCTACTACCCGCGTCCCCTCAAAAAGCGCAACCTGGCCCCCTTGCGCGCCCAGGAACGTTTTGCGTTCCATGAACTGGACTTGCGTACTGCCGATTTGGCTCCGCTTTTTGAGGGTGTGGATACTGTTTTTCACCTGGCGGCTCAGGCGGGGCTGTTGCGGAGTTGGCAAGAGTTTGAGAGCTACATGAGTTGTAACGTGCTGGCAACGCAGCGGCTCTTGGATGCTGCCAAGCTCAGCCGTCCGCACCTGCTGCACATCTCCACCTCATCGGTCTATGGGCGCTTTGCCACAGGCGATGAAGGCGCGCCCCTGGCTCCCATCTCCCCCTATGGCATCACCAAACTGGCCGCGGAGCATCTTGTACAAGCCTACGCCACCAGCTTTGACCTACCCACCACGATCCTGCGTCTCTTTTCGGTCTATGGCCCTGGTCAGCGCCCGGACATGGGCTATCACATCTTCATTCGCAGTCTCCTCAACGGTGAGACAATCACGATTGATGGCGACGGCACCGATAGCCGCAGCAACACCTACATCGAGGACGTTGTGCAGGGGCTAATATTGGCCTTTGAGCAGCCCGACCAGAGCGTGGGCGAAACCTTTAACATCGGTGGTGGCGAGGAAGTAACGGTTAACCAGGTGCTAGAGATGCTGCAAGAATTATCCGGCATCAAAGCCCACACCACCCACGGCCCGTCCCGCGCCGGCGATCAACGTCGCACCGCTGCCGACATCACCAAAGCGCGTGAACGGCTCGGCTATGCACCGCAGACCACCCTCCTCGAAGGGCTGCGCGCACAATTGGCCTGGCAGCGAGAATCGGGCTTGGCGCGGTGAGGGCCATTTTCTCCCTATACCAAACTTGCCAGCTTCTCTACCAGTGCCGTTGTGCGCGGCTCGGTCATCACAGTGCCGTCGGGGAAGATGATCGTAGGCACGCTGCGGTTTCCCCGATTGAGCTGCATCACCAGTTCAACCGCGTCTGGGTCTTCGGCAATATCGATCTCGGTGTATTCCACTTGCATTGAATCCATCACTTGCTTGGCGCGCCAGCAATCGACACACCACGCCGTGGTGTACATGACAATCGGGGCAGAGGCTTCCCCATTGTCGGTCATCATATCTTCTTCATTTCTCATTTTTCGTTCAGTAATTCCTAAACTTTTCACGCTACTGTCAGCTCTCACCCCAACCATTGGGGCAGAACCTACGCCATTTCCGAATCGACAGCGGTAGAATACTAAGTACCCTGGTTTCAGGCCGCGATTATCCATTCTGATAGGAAAGAGGATAATCGTCCGTAGGAAGGCACACAAAAAAGATATACCTTTGCGAACGAAAGTTATGTAGACTTATGCGGAACTAAGTATGGCTCCGCACCGTACTAATATCATGCGACGTACTCGATCTACCCAAGCGAATCCACTCCAGTGGGCATTGCTAATGGTCATTGCCGCGGCATTGGCCGTTGTCCTGATTGGCGGCATACGCCAATGGAGCAGCCCGGAAGAAGCCCTGGCTGTTACCGCCCAAGCGGATGATGGGCGTCCGCCGATCTTCATAGCCGGGCCGCAGCTACGCCCGCCCACTACCATCGCCGTGGCGCAACTGCCGCTTGCGCCGGAGCCCACGTCGATCATTTTGCCCACGCCCACCGCCGCGCCAACCGAAATCGCTGTGGTGGAATTGCCCACTGTCGCGCTGCCAACGGCTGTACCGCCCACAGCTACCGCCGCACCCGTGATCACGACCCTCCACCAGCCTGCCCAGCTCGCAGCGCAGTTGACCGGGCTGCGCCATTTCTGGCAGACCTGGAACAATTGCGGCCCTGCCACGCTGGCTACCAACCTAAGTTTCTATGGCAGCACGCTGGATCAGGCGGACATTGGCGATGTCTTGCGCCGCTATGCCGACGACAAGAATGTCAGCCCAGAGGAATTAGTCTCTTTTGCCCAGGGTCAAGGTTATATGGCGCAACTGCGCGTCAACGGCAGCGCCGACCTAGCACGCACCTTTATCAGCAACGGCATCCCGCTGCTTATCGAAACGTGGCTTGAGGACGAACCCGGCGATGGAATGGGCCATTATCGCCTCTTGGTGGGCTATGACGACATGAGCGCGCGCTGGATTGTCTATGACAGCTATGCACACACTAACCCGGTCAGCGCAGACCCCAATACCTATCAAGGTATTTACATGGCCTATGAGCAGACCGAAGCGTGGTGGAAGGTCTTTAACCGCACCTATGTCTTGGTCTACCCGCCCGACCGTGACCCGCTTGTACGCAGCATCCTGGGCGATGCCTATGATTCCACGGTGATGTGGCAAGGGGCTATTGCCGCGGCGCAGGCCGAGATAGCCGCCAATCCGGCTGACCCGTATGCCCATTTCAACTTAGGCACAGGCTTGATGCAGGCGGGCGACTTTGCCGGAGCCGCCGCAGCCTATGACCAAGCGCGCTCGCTGGGCTTGCCCTGGCGTATGCTCTGGTATCAATTTGGCCCGTTTGCTGCCTACACTGAAGTTGGGCGCTATCAAGAGGTCATCGAGCTAGGTCAAGCCACGCTCACTTCTGCCGCAGGGGGCATCGAGGAGATCCACTACTGGCGCGGGCGCGCGCTGGCAGGGCTGGGCGATGCCGCGAGCGCGCAGACCGAATGGAACCAGGCCCTTGTCCTCAATCCCGACTTCGCCCCCGCCAAACAGGCGTTGGAGGGGATGCCGTACTAATCGTGCTACAAAATAGGGAACGCGGACACCCTCGCGGAAGCCCAACTCTGGTTCGGGGGCTTTCGGGAGGGTTAAGGCCACAATACTTTGTTTACAGTGTGCGACGCCCAAAGGCGGTGCCGCAGTACGACGCGTTTCAACCTCCGGCGAGTTGGTTTGCAGATACTCGCCGCCAGGCCACGAAAAGCAAGATCAACGCGCCAATGCCAAACACTACATTGCCGATGGTATCCACGAAGGGGGTGGTATCACCCACTGAGGGGACCTGCACGAACGCATACCAGACATAGACTAACAACAATCCACTCGCCACTGCCAACCGGTGGCGTTCAGACCAGCCCACTCGTCTAGACCAATTCCAAACCAATAGGCTGCCTGCGATCAGCAAGCCAAGCATCCCGGCTACCGTGAGAATTGCCGGAACCGGCTCATGCACATTCGCCAGCGCCATAAAAGCAGACCCCAATACAAAGGCGACGCCGCCAACCACTTGTGGGCTGGGCGGCGCTTGCGTGCCGCTTTCAGCATTTACAGGGATGCGACCTAGAGCAATTGCGATGACAATCAATATCACCACGATCACGGCGCTCACCAAAAATTGTGCATTTGACGCCATAAAAGGGGCGCTTTGCATCTGGAACGCAAACGTAACGACGCAGCCGATCACAAAGATGAGCGCGGTGATGGCAAGCCCCCAGGGGCCAAGCCACGGCGTGCGGCGTCTTTGCGGCGTAAAGCTCTCAACCAGAGCAATGGGTACGGCTGTACTCCAAATGGTGTGAATTCCCAAAACAAAGACAGTCCACCAGGCGCTAATCCCCAAACTGGGGATATAGCCATAGTCGAGCAAGCGCAGTCCCACATAGTTGGGGTTGAACAGAGATTGCGTCACAAATGCTTCTTCAATGATGGCGTAGACAAGCCCAAAAATGATCATACTGGGCCAACCTAGCCCAAGCCGACGCGTCGTTTCACGTATTAGGAGTGCGCCGCCACCATAGAGGGGGGCTAATGTGAGTAATGCCCACAACCAGGTAATCGGCAAATTGCCCAACAGGAACTCCCCAACCAGAGGGGCAAGCAGAAACAAGCCCAATGCCGGAATAAACCCTCTCTTCGCAATCTGTGAACTTGTTCGCTCCTGTGCGCTCGTTTGAACCTGTGCGTGTGCCATGTCGTTATTCCACCTTTCATCTACATTCAGCAACAACACTTTATGCTAACCCTGCAATCTCGCTGCCGAATGTACCGCGGAGTACCTTCTCGGAATATGGATGGCGATCCTTTGGCGATTTGTCGTTTTGGCCTGCTTTGGATAAAGTGACCCTATAGATCGCTCAGTAAATTACACAGTAAATTACACGATAGATGATCCTCAAGGATACCCTTGAGCTTACATACTCGTCTTTGCCAGGAAAGGTCCATGTATGGCCGCCGTTGTGACACGTAGCAAACTGGCCCCATCCGACATGCAGCCGGTGATTGAGGAGAGCCGCGATCTGGTCGCGGAATTGCAGGGTGTGGTAAAGGGGGAAGTGCGCTTTGATGGCATTTCGCGCATGTTGTACAGCACCGACGCCAGCCTCTATCAAATTCAGCCGGTCGGCGTGGTGATCCCCAAGCGCGAGGAAGATGTACAGGCCACCGTCGAGATCGCAGCCAAACGCAAGATCCCTATTCTTCCTCGTGGCAGCGGCAGTTCGCTGGCAGGGCAAGCAGTGGGCGCGGCGATTGTGATTGACTTCAGCAAGTACATGGACAAGGTAGTACACATTGACCCGGAGGCACGCACCGTCACCGTGCAGCCAGGCGTTGTGGTAACGCCGCTCAACCGCGCGTTGAGCCAACATGGGCTGATGCTTGGCCCCGACCCTGCCAGCGCCGACCGCGCCACCGTCGGCGGAACCGTGGGCAACAACGCCACCGGCAGCCACAGCATTCTCTACGGCATGATGGCCGACCATGTGGTATCGACCCAGGCGATCCTGGGCGATGGATCGCGCGTCCATTTTGGCCCGCTCGATGCTGAAGCGCTTGCCGCCAAAGGCCGCGGGGACAGCCTCGAAGCCACCATCTATCAACGCATCCCCCACCTGATCCAAGATTCGATGGAGGAGATCGTCACGCGCTGGCCCAAACATTGGCGGCGCGCCTCCGGCTACAATTTGGATCGGTTGGCCGCGGCCCTCTTGCCCGCCGACCAGCGCGCCCGCTTGAGCTTTGACACTCGTTTCCGCCCTGCCATCTGCGATCCCACGCGCATCGACCGCTTTAATCTGGCGCAACTGCTCACCGGCAGCGAAGGCACGCTGGCGGTAATGACCGAGCTTACCGTGGGCCTTGTCCCCAAACCACCCCAAACGGTGCTGGCGGTCGTCCATTTTGACGATGTGGTGGAAGCCTGTGCTGCCATCGGCGATATTCTGGAGACCGACCCCAGCGCTTCGGAACTGCTCGACAAGCAGTTGCTCGACTTGGCGCGCGCCCAACCTGAATGGGCCAAGCGGCTCAACTTTATTGTGGGCGACCCCGCCGCGGTGCTGCTGACCGAGTACTATGGCAGCAGCGAGGCAGAGTTGGTCAGCAAGTTGGAGAGGCTGGAGCAGCATTTGGCGGCGCGTGGCTATCATGGCGCGGTCCTGCGTGTGATGACGCCCGCCCAACAAAATGATGTATGGGCTGTGCGCAAGGCAGGTCTCAATCTCCTCATGAGCCGCCGCAGCGACTATAAGCCTATTCCCGGCATCGAAGATGTCTCTGTGCCGCAGGAGAACTTAGCCGACTATCTGCGCCAAGTTTTGAGCTTCTGCCGCAGCCAGGGGGACATTCCCGATGTGGCGGTCTATGCCCATGCGTCGGCGGGCTGTCTGCATGTGCGCCCGCTGGTCAATGTCAAGACGGCGCGCGGGGTGGAGTTGATGCAGGTGTTAGGGGAATTTGCCTGTGACCTTGCCGTCCAATTTAGCGGTGCGATGAGCGGTGAACATGGCGACGGCTTGGCGCGCAGCGCGCTCAACCCCAAGCTCTTTGGCCCCCAACTCTATGCCACGCTGCAAGAGGTCAAGCGCACCTTTGACCCTGCCAACCTGCTCAACCCCGGCAAGGTTGTGGATGCGCCACCCGTGACGGAGAACCTGCGCTATGGCGCGACCTACCAGACCATCGAGCTACAGACTGTCTTCGATTGGAGCAGCGACGGTGGTTTTGCCGGGGCGATCGAGATGTGCAATGGCGCGGGTGTCTGTCGCAAGTTGGGCGCGGGCAGCATGTGTCCCAGCTTCATGGCAACCCGCGACGAGCATGACACCACCCGCGGGCGTGCCAATGCTCTACGCAATGCAATGGCAGGACGCATCCCCCAGGAGGAGCTTTACGGCGATGAGATGTATGGGGTGATGGACCTGTGCCTCGGCTGCAAGGCCTGTAAGAGTGAATGTCCTTCGTCCGTGGATCTGGCGAAGATCAAGGCTGAATATCTGGTTCACTACTATCACCGCAACGGGCTGCCCCTCTTTAACCGGATGATGGGGCTGCTGCCCACGCTCAACGAACTGCTCTACAAACTCACCCCTTTTCTGACACCTGTGGTCAACTGGGGCTTGAAGACACCTGTGGCGAAGGCTGTGCTGGCAAAGATCGGCATCCACCCGGCACGCGACTTGCCCCCCTATGCGCCTGAAACCTTTGCCACCTGGTTTGCACGCCGCACCCAGCACAACAGCCCGATTGCCTCGACCCGCGCGCCCAACGGGCCTGTGCTGCTCTTTCATGACACCTGGGTCAACTTCAACGAGACAGAGATCGGCAAGGCGATGGTGCAGGTGTTAGAGGCTGCGGGCTATTCCGTCCATCTGGCAGATGGGCGCAAGTGCTGCGGTCGCCCCCTCATCACAGGCGGTCAGGCAGATCAGGCGCGCCCGTGGGTGGATCACAACGTTGCCCTACTCGCTCCCTATGCCCAGGCGGGCATCCCCATTGTCGGCGTCGAGCCAAGCTGTATTCTGACGATACGCGATGAGTACCTCGGCCTCGCCAGCGACCGCAAGCGCGCGCAGTTGGTCGCCAGCCAATCATTGACCTTTGACGAGTTTGTCGCCCAAGCTGCGGAAGCTGGACGCTTTGCCCCACCCACCAGCAGCCAACCGCGCAAGGCTCTGCTCCACGGTCACTGTCACCACAAGGCATTGGTAGGCAACGAAAGCACCGTGGCTGCGCTGCGTGCCGTGGGCTATACGGTCGAGGTCATCCCCAGCGGCTGCTGCGGCATGGCGGGCGATTTTGGCTATGAACGTGACCACTATGAGATCAGCCGGCGCATCGGTGAAGATCGCCTCTTCCCTGCTGTGCGCGCCGCCGCTGCGGATACAGTGCTGGTTGCCAGCGGCACCAGTTGCCGCCACCCGATCGATCATTTCACAGGCCGGTTGCCCTTGCACCTAGCCGAAGCGCTCGCCGCTACTTTGACAGGACAATAGGCATGGACCCACGCCAATACACGCCACCACCATCTCCGCCGTCGCAGCGAGTACAGGGCAATGATAGCCTTGTCATTCGCTATTCCATCTTGGGCGTGGTTGCGCTCTGCACGCTCATCAGCGGCCTGTTAGGCGATTCGTTGGTGGGCGTCTATCGCATTGATGAAGGCGAAGCGATCCCGCGTGGCTGGCGTTGGCTCTTGGGCGCGGCAGAACAGAGCTTTAGCACCCAGAGCTATGCCCTCATCTTTGGGAGCATCCTTCTGGGCTTTGCCCTTGCCGGTGGCTGGTTTCTCGTACAAATGGGATTCCGCTTTATTCGTTCGCAGTTGGGGCGGTAGCCTATTTGCTACACCCGCGCCAGCCGCAGCAGATCAGCGCCGTAGGTTTTGGCTTTCCAGGGGCCAATGGCTTCGATCTCACGCAGTTCTTCCACGGTGCGGGGCTGGCGCTTGGCGATCTCCATCAGGATTTCGTTGGTCAGGACAATCTCCGGGGCAACGCCACGCGCGGCGGCGGTCTTGCTGCGCCAATGGCGCAGGGCATCAAAACGATCCAACGTGGACTTTTCCAACCATTGTTCATAGCGGGGCGTGGATTCGGGCAAGGCGGGCAGAGGCCGCTGCTTACCTTCACGAATGGCCTGGAGCAACGCCGCGCCATAGCGTTGGATCTCGCTTGAGCTCAGCGTCCGCACCTCGCGCAGTTCGTTTTGCGATGCGGGCTGCTGCTGTGCCAGCTCTACCAACGCCGGATTGCTGACAATTTTGAAAGGAGGACGGTCCTGGTTTTGCGCCTCCTGCTCCCGCCAGAGCCAAAGCGACTCCAGCATCCCGGTCAAGGCATGGGGAACTGTGCGCGCCTCTTTCATCTGCCATACGGAGCGTTGCGCGGCCGCGCGCTCCCGGTAATCCACCGTGGTTAACTGTGTAAAGGCCTCTTGCGCTTCTTCCCAGCGATCTCGTTCGTATAATTCTTGGGTCTGTCGTGCGCGCAAGGCCAGCAGATAGTGTGTATCCATTTGGGCATAGGCAATTTGTTCGGGGGTCAGCGGGCGCTTG
The DNA here is from genome assembly GCA_020846635.1 of Caldilineaceae bacterium. GTDB lineage: Bacteria > Chloroflexota > Anaerolineae > Caldilineales > Caldilineaceae > QEUY01. Next base: position 14,133 of record JADLDO010000013.1, on the reverse strand, counting down.
CCCCAGTTCGTGCGCTGCATCTTCTTGTTGCTGACTACGCCAAACTGCTCTTCCAAGATGGCAGCCAGCCCGGCGCGCGGCCAGCCCAGGATGCGCGCGGCAAGCTGCGTATCAAAGAGATTGGAGACGCTAAAATCAAATTCGCGCTGGAGGAGATAGATGTCATTTTCCGCAGCGTGAATAATGACGGATGAGGTCGGGTCGGCCAAAAGCTGGCCTAAAGGAGCCAGCGCAGTAAAGCGCAGCGGGTCAACCAGATAGTCGGTGACGACGTTGGGGTCGGCCTCTGCATCTGCGAAGGTAGAGATTTGGATGAGACAAATCTTTGGATAATAGCTAAAAAGGCTGTCACTCTCGGTGTCCAATGCCACGACTTTATGTGTCCAGAGATGTTCCATCATCTCAGCAAAGGCAGCCTGCGTATAAATCAGGTTCGGGTTAGATGAACGACTTGCAGTCATAGAAATAGGTTTGCCCTGTGGACGTTATCATGTAGAATCATGTAAAATAAATCGCGTCATTGACCGCAACATGGTACTCACAGTTCTACAGGGTGTCAAGCCACGCGGTTTCGCCACGCAATTTACACCGGGGCCAGTACCATGCGCCGGTCTGCTGCACCTCGCTTGGATCGCTGTCAGAATTGCTACCAGGATCGCCATTTGGTATCATGCACGGCTCGTTCCCGCGTGTTTCTCACTAGGGTTACACCGAATTGTCGCGCATCCTTTTTTATCAACTTTATCAACCATCCATCAACCACCACCGGACTATCAAAAAGAACGAAACCAAAGACTTTTCACGCAAAAGCACGAATTGCCAACACGAGCCGTTACACGGCTTGCAGTCGAATGCAGAACGATAAGATCACGCAACAACATCGCGCAACCTGATTGCGCAACAAGGAGGAGTGCAGTGCAAACGACATATAGTGGCGGGGACGAACTCAGCCGGGTTGAGCGCGTTGCCCATAATCGCAGCGGGCTGTGGGTGGCAATCGTCATCACGCTGGTTAGCTTGCTGGTCTTTACCGGCATCTTTAACTTTATCCTGCCTGACTTTGGCGATAATCTGAGCGGGGTTTCCCTGATGCTGGTGGGCGTGATCTTTAGCTTGATCCCTGCCTTCATCTGGCTCTACTTCTTCTATCGCCTTGATCGATTGGAAGCAGAACCCAAAACCCTAGTTCTGAGTGTTTTTGTGATCGGGGCATTGGCGACGGGCGCGCTGCATGACTTCATCATCAATGACATCTTCAATGTAAGCAGTTGGCAGTACAACAGTTGGTGGGGCCATCTTCTGGGCGGCATCTTGATCGTGGGCTTTGTCGAACAGGCCATCATCTATGCCACCGTACGTTTCACTGTCTTTCGCCACCCCGAATTCGATGAGCGAGTGGATGGCGTCATCTACAGCGTAGCCGCCGGGTTGGGACTTGCCACTGTATTGAACTTCTACTATGTCTTTCGCTCCAACGGTGTTGACCTGGACATCGGCTCGATCCGCATGGTCATCAACACCCTCGCCTATGCCAGCTTTGCCGGTATCATGGGCTATTTCATCGGCCAGGCCCGTTTTGAAAAGACCCCCATTTGGTACATGCCCGCCGGGCTCACCCTGGCAGCGGTCTTTAACGGTCTCTTCTGGTATCTGCTCGACCGCACTTTCGGCGGCGGCCTGAGCTATAACCCCTGGGGAGACCTGATCCTCGCAGCCATCATTGCCGTCATCAGCTTGGCAGTGGTCTTTTGGCTCATCGAACGGGCCAACGAGGAGACCCTGCGCCTCGCCCACCGAACGATCCGTGACGGCATCGTCACCACGCCCCCCATGCCCGTACCCGTTCCTGCCACACCCCCGGCAGCGACTTCAGCCACTAGCACTTCTACGCCAGAGGCACCCGCGGCGCAAGATTCACAGGAGAATGCGTAATGTCTACCTGGCTCGCTACACTGACCAAGCCAAGTGTTACCAATGAACCACCGAGCGAAGGAGAACTCCGTCGCATCGACCTAGCCGTACTCATCACGATCATCTTTGCCCTGTTTCTGGGCTTTGGCATTCGCAACAATGCCGTCGGAGCCAGCCGCACCATTGAGTTGGGCGAAGGCTTGCCATCCATCAAGGTTCCCTCGAACTGGATTACAGGCCAGCCCGAAGGCATGTTGTTCCGCGCGCGCAACCCGCGCAGCGCCAGCATCTTCAACGCCGAGGTGAGCGTGATGACGCGCCCCCTCGCTGCCGGACAAGATGCAGTCGCCGCACGCACCTCGCTAGGGCTGCAACGCACCCAAGAGCTGCTGCGCTATCGCGAGTTGGCTGCCGAGCCTGTTACCGTCAACGGTCAACCCGGCATCCTGGTCACCTATGCCTATGTCGCTGACCCCACGCGTGCGCAAGGCGCAATTGCACCGCCGGTCGTCGTCCAGGCCCAAGATTTGATCTTCCCCAGCGGAAGCAACGCGGTGATTGTCACCATTGCCGCCGACGCTGCCACCTGGGACAACGAGCAAGCAGCCATCGATATCATTCAGGACAGCCTGAACATGCGGATACAAAACAGCGATGTAGTGAGCGAATTTGAGGAAGGTGGAGAATGATGCACACGCAGCACGGAGCGCCTCCGACCGGACGAATTGCGGGGGCAGCCAGCCGCCTTCTCAGCGGCATACGACAGATCCAGCGTGCCCATCTGTTTCGTGGTCTGGTGGTTGCTTTGGCACTGTTGGCGACCGCGGTCGCCGTCCAACCCGCGTCTGCCTTGAGCCGCGAGGGGGTTTCAACAGCCCTACGTTCAACCGTTCAAGTCATTGTGCCTGACAATGACTTCGAGATGTTCAGCCTGGGCAGCGGCACTGTCATGAACACCGATGGCTTGATCCTGACCAACAACCATGTGGTCGAAGGCGAATCTCGCAACGGGCTGATGAACAACGATGCACTGGCCTTCATTGCTGTGCCGCCTGCCGACTTGCGCGGCGAGGCGATTATCAAATACTTTGGCGTCATCGCCAAGACGGACGCGGATATTGACCTGGCGCTCGTCCAAATTATCGGCCTGGTCGATGATCCCGAAGCGCCGCTGCCCGCAAATCTGGGGCTGCCGGCCATCGAATATGGTAACAGCGACGATCTGATGATCGGCGACGAAATCAATATGTTTGGCTATCCTGGCCTCGGCGGCAACACCCCCACCTATACCAAAGGCACAGTAGCGGGCTTCTTGGATGAGGATCGCAATGGCGTCTATGAGTGGATCAAGACCGACGCCGAACTGAACCACGGCAACTCCGGCGGCCTTTCCACGGATGATCTCGGACGCTTTGTCGGTGTTCCCACCGCGGGCAACACAGATGACACAGGCAAGATCGGGCTGGTGCGCTCCGGCAACCTGGCGCTGGATTTTGTCAACAGCTACTTCCCCAATCCTGCGGGCGACGGCCCACAGGTAACGAATGTGCAATATGCCGAAGTCATCAACCGCCGCGGCGAGGCAGTCAACCCCGCCACGCAGTTCCCCACCGGAACCACCGACATCTATGCGGTCTTTGATTACAAGGGCTTTGCCAATGGTGGCGACTTTAGCTACGTCTGGTATGCCGACGGGCAAGAGATCGCACGCGATGCGTTTGGCTGGGATGGGGGCGCAAGCGGCACCAACTGGGTCAGCACCTACGATGACAACGGCCTGCCCGATGGCTTTATCGAGCTGCAAATCCTCTATGGTGGCACCTCAATCTATCGCGGTGGTGTGATGATCGGGGAAGGCAACCTTGTCGATCCGGTCAACCCCGGCACAGCTTCCTTTGGCGACATTACCTTTGCCGAAGGCGTATCCGGCAGCAACCAGCCGCAGGGGGTCAATACCAGCTTTGCCAATGTCCAAGAGGTCTATGGCTTCTTTGACTATGAAGGCATGGTCAATGGGGCCGCGTGGACGAGCCGCTGGTACTACCAAGATCAGCTTGTGTTGGAGACACCATCAACCTGGGATGGTGGCGCAAACGGCACCAGTTGGGTCAGCATCTACCATCCCGACGGTCTGCCCGTGGGTCAATTTGACCTGGAGTTGGAAGTCCAGGGCGAAATCTTCCAGACCGGCAGTTTCACCGTTCAGGATGGCGGCGTTGCACCCACCACCGAAGTCGGTGTGATCGGCGTCGTCAATGACCGTAACAACCAGCGCACGACCATCTCCGGCGCGCTCGTCGTCTTCCTACAACCAGGCTTCACGGTGGACGAGTGGATTGACGAAGACTTCCCTGATAGCATGATCCACGGAACTGCCAACAGCAATCGCCGCGGCGAATTCCAACTGGACAACACCGTTATCCCCGGTGAGTTCTACAGCATCGTCGTTGTCCATGACGACTACCAGCCCGTTGCCGTGGACGACTGGCAGATTCCAGAGGACACAGGCGACCCCTACGAACTCGAAGTTTCGATGGATCGCAGCTAATCCACGCGGGGCCTAACAGAGATAGTAGATCACGACCGTCCTCCCCAAGCTGGGGAGGACGGTTTTGTTGTGGGAGGAAACCAGAACTTCCACCCGCGCCCAAAGGTGGGAGCCCCCTGGGCGCGCTCCCCAAACAGGAAGGGAGCCGGAGCGCCGCGGTCAACGGATCAGGATCGGTGTTTACGAAACCACAGGTCCCTCCCTGTTTGGGGAGGGTTAGGGTGGGGTCTCCGGTGCGGGTTCTCCTGTTTACCGCTCTCTGGGCGCTATGGTATGATTGCGGAAGACTAGACAGCAGACGGGGGTATGGATACCTGCATGTGCCTCTCGCAGGTTATGATCAAGAGAGCTAGGAGTGACTTGATGTTGGACGCGCGCTTTGACTCAACCGCCAATCTTCCCGCAGGTCAAATCAATTCTTCACGTCGCCAGCGCCGCTGGCACATCAGCATGATCTTGGTGACAACCGCTTTCGCGCTAGGCTTGCTGGGCATCATGAACGCCTATGCCAGCCCTGGCGCGGTCACATGGCCGGCCATCCACTTGCGGCTTATTGAAGATGGCTTTAACAACCCGATTGAAGTGACCCACGCCAACGACGGCAGCAATCGCCTCTTTGTCTTGGAGCGGGGCGGCCTCGTCCATATTGTACAGGATGGGCAGCGCCTTACGACACCCTTTCTGGACATATCCGACCGGGTGTTCATCACCTGCGGTGAGTGCGGCCTCCTGGGGATAGCCTTCCCGCCGAACTTTGCCGAGGAAGGCTACTTTTTTGTCAACTACATCAGCAAAACCAATCAGGTGCCTCCCGATACAGGTGATCCCAACACGATACATGACACGGTCATTGCGCGCTTTCACATCAGTGACGATCCGAATGTCGCTGATGCAGCCAGCGAAGAACCGATCTTGAAAATCAACCAACCCGCGAGCAATCACAATGGCGGGCATATTCTCTTTGGCCCGGATGAGTATCTCTATATCGGTATGGGTGATGGCGGCGAGGGGGGTGATTTCTTTGATAACGCCCAAAATCCGGCCTCGCTTCACGGCAAGATTCTGCGTATTGAAGTGGGAGCGACAGGCACGTACACCGTACCTGCCGATAATCCCTTTGTCGATACACAAGGCTTTCGTGATGAAATCTGGGCCTGGGGGCTGCGCAACCCGTGGCGCTTCCACTTTGACCGCGCCACAGGCGATCTCTATATTGCCGATGTGGGGCAGGGCAATTATGAGGAGATCAACCATATTGCCGCGGCGGATATTGGCAATGGTGGGCAAAACTACGGCTGGCCCATTGTCGAGGGTAATGTTTGCTATCCACCCGGCGGCGCACAGGATTGTGACCGCACAGGCTTGACCGCACCCGTTATCATCTATGACCACGCCAACGGAGACTGCTCGGTCACAGGTGGATTTGTCTATGCATCCCTCGACCCCAACCAAGCGCCCATCTATCTCTATGGCGATTTCTGTACCGGGCGTATCTGGGGCATGCAAAAGGATGGAGCGGCCTGGGCGACGAGCGAACTGCTGAATACCGACTTTCGCATTACGACCTTTGGCGACGATGAAACTGGAAATGTCTATGTGGTCAGTTATGATGGCGGCGAGATTTACCAAATTGATGAGCCACTTCCAACGGCGACCCCGCTGCCTACAGCGCCTCCCCAGCCTACGGCAACCCCGACTCCTTCCAGCTATCTACCGACGATATCCAAGTCCGAATAGGTTGCGCTCCGTATGATACGCGTCCTCTATCGCCACCGCAGCGGTGCATTGGTGGATGATCTGCCCATTGCCCAGGTCCCAAACGCGCTCAAAGATCCCCAAGCGCGCGTTTGGGTGGATATGGAGTCCGCCGGTGATGAGGACCAGAAGATGGTCCTGACCAAGCTCTTTCAATTCCATCACTTGGCTGTGGAAGATGCCATCAACGAAATCCATGTGCCTAAGGTCGATGACTATGGCGGCTATCTCTATTTGGTCTTTCATTCGCTCTCGCTGGGTGATGAGCCGATGGATATTCATACGCGCGAGATTGATGTCTTTGTGGGGCCAAACTATCTCGTCACCGTCCATGAAACGCCCAGCGTCACCATTAACAAGATGTGGCATAAGGAATATCATCAGGATCGAGGATTGGCGCGCGGTATTGCCCTGCTCCTCTACGAAATGCTGGATCGACAGGTAGATGGCTATATGGCGCTGTTGGATCAGTTCGAGACGCGCATTGAGGAGTTGGGTGATATTATCTTTCAGTCAAATTCCTCCGACGAACGTGCCATTCTCAACGAAATCCTCACGGCCAAGAGCAGCACACTGCGTATACGCCGCATTCTGTTGCCCCAACGCGAGGTCTTCGAGCATCTCGCCCATGACGATCTCAGCACCATTCCCACCGAGGCGCGTATCTATTTCCAAGACCTCTATGACCATATGTTGCGCTTTGTCGACATCGCAGAAAGTATGCGCGAGTTGGTGCAAGGCACGATGACAACCCATCTCACCCTTGCTAGCAACCGCCTCAACGAGATCATGAAGGTGCTGACGATCATCTCGACGATCTTCATGCCCTTGAGCTTTGTGGCAGGTATCTATGGCATGAATTTTGATTTTATGCCGGAGTTAAGCCGGCCCTGGGCATACCCGCTGGTCTGGCTCATTTTTTTAGCGATCGCCGCGGTGATGGTTCTTTACTTCCGTCGCCGCAACTGGCTTTAGCAGGACCTAGAGAGAACGTCGATGCCAAACTATTTCATTCGTGATCACGCCCTTGTCTCTACCGACCAACCGCCCGCCGGCGCACAGCCGCTGGCCCAACTAGGCGCGTCCCTCCTGCCCCCAATCGTCACCGAACTGCATCGCAGTTTGCAAGCCTGGGGCACGCTGGGCAAACGACCGGGGCTGCTTACCGCCGAACGCACATGGGCTACCCCGGACGGCACGTTGATCGTCTACTTTGAAGCGGGAGAGGCTCCCTATCCCTTGCTCCATGTGGGTATGGCGCTGGACATTGCCTCATGGTTGGTGTTGCTTGATAAGTGGATGGATACCTTTGTAATCGTGGCGCGGGCGCGCACGGTATGGACGCCCAATGAGCTTGCCGGGGCCATGATTTTTGTCAATCCTATGTGGCTGCCGAACGCATTGGTGGCACAGCCCCCCAACAACTGGCTGCGTGTCGTCCAAGCGCTGGCAGTTGCTCTGGCCGATGGCCCGCTGCGGGGCAAACCAACAACCACTCCTCACCGGCAGCGGAAAAAACAAGATACCGGGCAGGGCCAAGAGCAGGATCAAGAGCAAGATCAACATAAGGAAATTGAACCTTAGGAAATTCTCGCCTGTGAGCATCAAGCGTTCATCTCTGCCCGAAATCTCGGCACAGACCAAAGAGACCTGGGCACGCATCCGGCACGACAATTCTGCCGGGGGCGTGGCCTACCGGCGCGTGGATGGGCCAGGGAGCGATGCAGGAACGGTTGAGGGAACCATCGAAGTGGCGCTGATCGCCACGCGCGGCGGTCGCCGCTGGCAACTGCCCAAAGGCTCGCGCGAGGGGAATGAGTCCGCGCTAGAGACTGCCATGCGCGAAGTCCACGAAGAAGTCGGCCTGTACACCGAGCATGAAGCCTTTCTCAAACGCATTGACTATTGGTATTGGGACACCTATCGCAAAGAGATACCCGAATTAGTCCACAAGTCGGTGGATTTCTATCTGCTGCGAGCAACTGGTGGTGCGTTGAGCGATGACAGCTATGAGGTGGATGCCGTGGGCTGGTTCTCCCTGGATCACGCCGCCCGTATCCTCACCTTTGCGGGCGAGCGCGAAGTGCTGCGTTTGGCGCAGGCGCGCCTGCAGGAATAGGCAGTTCAGCCAAAGAAAAACCTTCCCGGAAGGCTGGAGCTTCCGGGAAGGGGTGTGGATGATGTTACTGTTGAATCAACGGTAGGAGAATGCGACGGGCAGGCTCATTGGGGGATGGCTGCTCCGACGGGTCAAGCGCGGTCGGCGCTCGACCCACGCCAGGCCCCCAGAACCCTCCGCTCAATCCATAGCCATTCTCTGTGAGACTGATGGAGTTGGCGTCCGGCTGGCCCACGGTTCCTGTCAGTTGATAGCCGCTGCCGCTGCTGCTGCCGCCACCGTTGCTAATCGTCCAACGGGCAATGCCGTTGCTGATCTGTCGCTCGGCGGCTTGTGCTGCGTAGGGCAAGGTGAACAGGATCATTGCGATCAAGAGCATGGCACCGAACGTGTACCGCTTTGCTTTGTGGATCATCATAGCGTTTCTTTTCCCTTGATCCTAGGGAAGGCCAAAACAAGTTGGGGGAAGCTCAGCAAAATTCTCATTGTACGCCCCAACACAAGTTAAACCGATACCGGCTGCTAGCCCACCCAACATCGTATTGGCAATCTTCGTCGATCCAGGGATAGGAGCAAACACGCTATTTACATTACCTGTAATAGACGACTCGCGAACGGTAACTGCCCCCCCGTTCACTAACAGGCCAAAACCGGGAGTGCCTTCTGCCACAATAGTAACATTGTAGAGGGAAGGTGATGATAATCCGAGGTTGTCCATGCCAAATACCGAACTAGTACCTTCTACATCGATTGTGACATTAGAGAATGTCGGGGATGAAGTATTGTTGCGAACCCCAGCAACGCCAGGGGCAGTAGGGACTACACGAATCGCGATCTGGTCAAATCGAACTTTATCCGAAGGCGTGCTAATGTCACCAACGGTTGAAATGCCGTCACCCATGTTGTTTTCTATGCTCAAAGAGCGTACCTCTGCCGTGGTGTTACCGTTGCTGAAGACGGTAGCCATGGGGAGGAAGCCACGAACGATGGTAACATTTTGGCCGCTCCCCTCAATGTCCACATAATCCTTAAGAGTGATATGCTCCACATAGACACCCGGAGCGACTTTAATCAGATAGGGATTCTCTGCCGAAGCGTCGATGATGCTGTCCAGAGCAGCCGTAATGGTCGTGAAGTCGCCGTCTACTTTTGCCACCCACACAATGTTGGATGGGCTGGGAGCGGGTGTACCAGTGAAGTTGTCACAAACGACAGTGCCATCGGCATTGATCTGCTGGATTCCCTCCCCAACAGCACAAATGCCCGTCACCCGGCTCTGAACTGTGCTGGTGTTGACAGCAAAGGAGCTATCGGTGATGGTAAGACCATATCCTGCCGTATAGATCGTATCATTGTCACCATCAGCCAAAGCAGCAGGCACGTCCGTGATGCCGTTCCACGACACCTGGCGGGCATACAACGCCTGGGGCACAACCGTCAGCTTATGGCGCGGCGAAAGCAAGTTGAAATCTGCCTCCTCGCCACAGCGCACACGGATCGCCAACCAACGCGGCGCGCCGTCAAAGACATTTGCGCCGAAGTCCAGTTCCACCGTAAACAGCCCACTTGTTACCGCCACATCGTTTTGCGTGAACGCACTCCCCACCACAGAGCCACCGGTCAAGGCATCATAGAGTGTGAATTCAAAATCACAAGTGCTATTCACGGGAGTTCCACTCAACACCAATGCGCCCTGATAGGTGAAACCAGAGGCTACGGCTGTGCTTTCTGCCTGCGCGGTTGGCGCCAGAATTCCTGCACACAGTAGACAAACAAGCGATAGCATGATTGTACGTCGCAGACTACGAAGATTCATCTCTTCTCTTTCTCAAATTTTAGATACTTTTGGATAGAATCGCGATGGAATATGAGAGTACCGAAACGCCATAAAACGAAGAATGTTTAGGAGGTTCAGGCTCTACTAGACCATGTCTCTATTAAAGTAGCATTGAGAGGCTTTGCCTATGGCAAAATCAAGAGAAGTGGTACGTCTTTTGACAGAGATTCTTGCTCACTGGCGCTTCATGGATGAGACTCAGCGATGGAAGCCCTCACCGCTGCTGTAGCCGGTTAGTTCGACATAGCCGCGTCCTGCAACGGGCGCGCCTGCCATGCTGCCTTCGGCGTTGACCGCGCCTTCCCAATAGACATAGCTGACCTTCATCTCCTGGTCGCGCAGCAGTGGGGTGATCTCCAGGTTCAGATCGAAGGCGGGTGCGGTCAGGCGCCAGGCCGCGGGATAGGTGACGCCTGTGGTCGGGCTTGTCCACTGGGCCAACACCTCTAGCGCAAAATCCTTGTTGGTGATGCGTGTTTGGCTGCCATCCGCCATGACCAGCGTGCCCTCGAATTCGCCAATCGAACCGCCATCGGCGGTACGAATCTGCGCCAACATCAAGGCCACGCCATTCTCCAATTGCAGGCTAAACCAATCCCAGCCCACGGCGTTACCACTGAGCGCACTCGTACCAAACTCGTGATCCATCCAGCTTAGGCCGCTGACCTCCACTGTGCGCCCGCGCGTCGTCAGCGTGCCGGTTGTCTCCAGCCCCACAAGGCTGTAATAATAGCTGGCGTTGCCCGCCTCCGGCCCCTTTTGGCTCAACCCCGCGTTGCCATGCAGCACAGGTGGCCGCGTCTCGCGCAGTTGCAGATCAATCGCCACCTGCTTGCCATCCTCGGTTGTCGCCTGCGCCTGTATCCGCATCGTGCCGGAGACAGGCTGTGTCACCTGCCAATCCTCCAGCCAGATCGCCACTTCGGGATCGCCAGTTGCGCCCGCCAAGCCCCCTGCCCCGCGGCTAAAGCGCTCAAAGCTCTCATGGCTGTTGCCAGGGCCATCGCTGACGGCAAAGTGCGCCATGTAGATCTGATTGGTCGCCAGGTCGGATTCGCGCGCGGGCATGGTGGGCGTCAGTGCGCTGCGGAAAATCGTAAACTGAAAGCCATATGGATTGCCCTGGGCATCGGCCAAATTGCCCGTGTAATACCACCATTCGGTTTGGTATTGTGGATGGGCGCCGTGGTCATGCGGAAAGTTGAAGGGCATCGGTTCATAGGCGCGCGCAAAGGCAGCATCGACCTCGCCACTCAGCGCGGCCACGACATTCGCGCTGGCAACCCCTCGACTTGCCGAGGGCGCACAGCCCGCCATGAGCAGGACGAGGAGAAACAGCGTCCAGAGATACCCTTTACATCGCTTATTTCTTTGTGCCTGCATAGTCATCGCGTCCCATCCGTCCAAGCTATCTGTTTTCTACAAGAGCGTTTGTCCCAAAATTCACAACCATTATCATCCATAGATTCTATCACGTCAGTTAGCCCTCGTCCGATCCGGGTGTATCTGGACGCGTTCGCCATTCTCCCCTATAATCGCAAGACATGAACCGCTTATCATCTGCACAGCCATCCGATACCCTTGCTTTAGACCGCGCCGGCGAATGGGCCAAAGGTCATCCCTGGCTGCAACGCCTTTTGGTTGCCATTACCAGTGTCAGCGTCAGCACCAAGATCATGGGCATGGTGTTGGGGCTGACCATCTGCCTGGGCCTCGCCGTGACCTTGCAAGTGCGGAATGTCATGGTCAGGACACTCTTGGCCGAACTCGATCACCGCGGATTTGCCGTTGCCAGCGATCTTTCAGGTCGCGCGGCTGTGCTCATGGGCCGCGGCGACAGTGAGGGTCTAGGTATTCTACTGGCGGATACCATGCAGCATCACCCCGATACCCGCTATGCCTTTGTGTTGGACAATCAAGACCGGGCCTTGTTCAGTGCGTTTCGGGATGCGAATGGCGTGGTCGAGAGTGGGGAACCTGTCCCCACCGAAATCATTGCCGCCAATCGTATTGTTTCGCCCACCGAGCCTTCCCATGTGCATTATTACAACGCCGAGGGGCAGATTCACGACTTTGCTGTGCCGATCCGTGATGGCGAATTGGGTACAATCCGGCTGGGCTTGGCCGAAACACGCGTCTGGGAGATGATTGCCGACGTCACCGAGCAGTTGTTGCTCACGACCCTGATTGTCGCAGGCGTGGGCATTTTGGCGGCGATGCTGCTGACATGGTTGATCACCCGTCCCATCCTTGACCTGGTGACAACCACCGAGCGGCTGCGACAGGGCGATTTGAGCGTGCGCGCCCCCCATTGGAACGACGATGAAATCGGCGCGCTCTCCGATGCCTTTAATCAAATGGTCGCCGAACTGGAAGCCAGCCAAAAATCGATCATCGAAAAGGAGAACGCACGCACCCATCTCCTCTCGCGGCTCATCAGCGCACAGGAGGAGGAGCGGAAACGCATCGCCCGTGAACTCCATGATGGCGTTGGGCAGGCGTTGACCTCGATCCTTGTCCATATTAAAGTATTGGCACAACAACAAGACCCTGCTGCCCAAGCACGCATGGCCGAACTGCACCAGTTGGTGGATGCCACTTTGACCGATGTACGTATGTTGAGCCGGGAGTTGCGCCCCAGTTCGCTGGACGACCTGGGGTTGGCCGCGGCCCTGGAGCGTTATGTGGCAGAATTTGCAGTGCGCTTTCCACACCTGGAGGTTGATCTCCACTGCAAACTCACTCGTCGCTTGCCTCCCAACCTCGCCACTTCACTCTATCGTCTCATCCAGGAGGCCATGACCAACTCAGCACGGCACAGCGACGCAACCAGCCTCAGCGTAGTCGTCAGCCAGCGTGACGGCTATGTCCATACCATCATTGAGGACAATGGCGGCGGCTTTGATGTGGAAAGCGCGCTGCGTGCGGGCAGCAGTGTCGGTCTGCACAGTATGACGGAACGCAGCGAACTGCTCAACGGTAGGCTAGAGATTGAAAGCAGCAGCGATGGCACCACGGTCTATGTCGAAATTCCTATTGCCGATGCGGAAGCTGCGCCACTCGAAAGCGACCTGTCGCTCCTTGAAACCTATGACTAGACTCCTATGACGAAGCTCTTATGAACCCAATTCGTATTCTCGTTGCCGATGATCATGCCGTCTTGCGCGCAGGGCTTACGGCCTTGCTCAATGCGGAACCTGACCTGACTGTGGTGGGTGAAGCCTCCGATGGCAGCGAATGTCTGCGCGTCGCCCAAGCGGTACAGCCCGATGTTATCCTGCTCGATATCAACATGCCGGGGATGAACGGGCTGGAGGTGTTGCCTTTGTTGCAACAATCGGCTCCCCAAAGCCGCGTCCTGGTACTCACCATGCACGACGACAGCACCTATCTGCGTCAAGTCTTGCGTGCCGGAGGCGCAGGCTATGTCCTCAAGCAAGCCGCCGACAAAGAGCTGCTCTCCGCCATTCGCACTGTCCACAGCGGGGGAACCTTTCTCCATCCTGCCCATGCCCAGGCACTCCTCACCGATCCCAGCGCGGCTGCCACGCCAACGCAAAGCGATAACCGGCTGGAGCAACTCAGCGAACGGGAACAGGAAGTTCTCACGCTGATCGCCCTGGGCTATTCCAACAAAGAGATCGCCGAGAAATTGTTTCTCAGCGTCAAAACGGTTGAAACCTACAAAGCGCGTATCATGGAAAAGTTGGAATTGACCACGCGCGCCGCGCTCGTGCGCTTCGCCCTCCAACACAAGCTGCTGGATGAACCCGAATAACGCCATCCGCCGCGCAGCAAAAAGCCAGCGCCCCACACGTTTGTGTGGGGCGCTGGTCTTGCGAGGAGTATAGTAAGAGAGGTAGTTGGGGTAAACCTGCGCCCTCAGACTCGCTGGATACTGGTTAGCGCACCTTTACGCTCGGCTGGGTGTCGTCACCAGCGGCTTCTCTGCCTCAACCGCCT
>JADLDO010000012.1 GCA_020846635.1 Caldilineaceae bacterium | reverse complement strand
GGATACAGTTGATTGAGCCGGTAGGATATTTGGACTTTGTTGCCCTACAGGCGCATGCCGACGTTGTCCTCACCGATTCTGGAGGTGTGCAGGAAGAGACGACTTACTTGGGGACACCCTGCCTGACCGTTCGGCCTAACACGGAACGCCCCGTCACCATTACGTCAGGCTCGAATCGCTTGGTGCAGCGCGAGCGGAAGCAACTAATTGATGCCGTGCGCGCGGCGTTGTCCGATAAGCGCCAACAAACAACCCTGTCGCGGCCCGAACTATGGGATGGCAAGGCCGCCAACCGCATCGTGGCGCTCCTGCGGCATATGAATTAGCACGTTCAGAAGATTCGTTCGGGAGGACAAAGATAGAAATGCACACATATACGAAGACCAATGCTCACGTGAATGGAACAACCCCAGCAGTTGCAGGAGATCAACGGGCGCTCCTCGAGCGGATCACGCAGCGACATGCGTCTGTGGTGGTGATGGGCCTTGGGTATGTAGGCCTGCCGCTTGCCCTCGAATTTGCTGAGGCAGGCTTTGATGTACTCGGCTTTGATGTAAGTGTTGAGAAATGCGACCTGTTGAATCGAGGTGACTCCTATATTGCCGATGTGCCAGGCACACGCCTAGCACGCATGATTGAGTCGAGAAATTTTCGGGCCACCGCACAACCCGAGGCTCTTCGACAAGCAGACGCCATCCTCATTTGTGTACCGACCCCGCTGAACAAGACACATGAACCAGATATCTCGTTTGTCCGCGGGGCTGCCGAAGCCATCGCAGAATTTGGACGCACCGGCCAACTCGTTGTGCTGGAAAGCACGACTTACCCGGGCACCACAGCCGATATCTTGCAGCCATTGCTTGAAGCTGCCGGTTACACAATCGGTCAAGATTGCTGGCTGGCCTATTCACCAGAACGGATTGACCCCGGAAATGCGAATTTTGGCGTTCAAAACACGCCTAAGGTCGTGGGTGGGACAACACCCGCTTGTGTCGAACTTGCCGCAGCCCTGTATTCGCAGGTGGTGAAACAAGTGGTTCCTGTCTCCTCGACCCAGACCGCGGAGATGGTCAAATTGCTGGAGAACACGTTCCGTATGGTCAATATTGGGCTTGTCAACGAGGTTGCCATGTGGTGCCATCAACTTGGCATCGATGTGTGGGAAGTGATTGGGGCCGCGGCCACGAAGCCGTTTGGCTATATGCCCTTTTTCCCTGGACCAGGTCTTGGTGGGCATTGTATCCCCGTTGACCCGCTCTACCTCTCCTGGAAACTGCGTGGCATCAACCAAACGGCGCGTTATATTGATCTGGCTCGCGAGATCAATACAGCAATGCCGCACTTCGTGGTCACGCGGGTGAGTGATGCCTTGAATGATGAAGGCAAAGCGCTACGCGGTTCAAAGATAGTTGTGCTCGGTGTCGCCTATAAATCCGACGTGGCGGATGTGCGCCAGTCTCCATCTCTCGACATCCTCAAGCTGCTGCACGAGAAGGGCGTGGAGGTCGTCTATGCCGATCCCTATATTCCAAACGTTGAAATTGATGAACTGCACTGGGAGGCTCAGCCACTCACCAATGAGCTATTGGAAGAGGCAGACTGTGTTCTCATCGTCACCAACCACAGCGTTTTCCCATGGGACCAAATCAGCCAATGCAGTCGCCTGATCCTGGATACACGCAATGCAATGGCTGGACGTAGTGTGCGCGGGCGCGTTGCGCGGCTATAGATGCTCAAGCGACAAGTGCGCGATAAGGCTTGATAAGGCAATAGACAAGCATGAAACCAACAATCACTATTGCGGGCGCAATAGCTCAAAAACCGCGACAAGCAGGCCATACCTGGCAGTTTATGCAGTATCTTTTGGGTTTCAATCGTCTTGGCTGGGATGTGCTCTTTCTTGACCAGCTTGAATCCAATCTATCCGTTGACCTGGCGGGTAGGCCTTGTCCAATCGAACAATCAGAGAATTTACGCTACTTCCTTGCAGTCATGGACGAATTCTCTTTGCAAGATGCCTTCTCGCTGATTGGCGATCATGGCAAGCACATTGCCGGGCTCGCACGGCCGGAAGTCTTGGCGCGCGTGAAACAGTCGGCATTTCTGCTAAATGTAATGGGCTTTTTGACGGACGAAGAGATTTTAGCTGCGGCCCCACGACGCGTCTTTCTGGACACTGACCCGGGTTTTGGGCAGATGTGGCAAGACTTAGCTTTGGCGAATCTCTTTCGAGGTCATGATGACTATGTGACGATTGGCGAGAACATCGGCTTGGCAGAGTGCACGATTCCGACTTGTGGGCTGCCGTGGCTCACATGGCGTCAACCCGTTGTTCTCGACCGCTGGCCCTATACTTCCGGTGGCAGCGACTGGGCTTTCACCAGCGTTGGTGCATGGCGTGGTCCCTATGCGCCCCTGGAATATCAAGGTCAGACGTATGGTCTACGTGTACATGAATTCCGGAAATTTATGGCAATCCCTCGCTTGAGCGGCCAGCCATTTGAAGTTGCGCTGGACATTCACCCGGCAGAAGTGAATGATCTGGCGCAATTGGTCGAGAACCAGTGGCGGCTTGTAGAGCCAGAGAGGATTGCCTGCGATCCTTGCACATACCAGCGCTACATTCGAACGTCGAAGGCAGAG
>JADLDO010000011.1 GCA_020846635.1 Caldilineaceae bacterium | reverse complement strand
TACCGGTCAGAAACGCGCCCGCGCCGCCAAACTCCGGCGTCTCGACGATGTCAAACCCACGCCGCTGGCCGTTGGCCTCCAACCAGCCCTGCATGGCAAACCCGGTTGCGACCTCACGGATCACCGAGGGCGCGGCTCCTCGCAGGCTGCGCTTAACGTCGCGTGCGTGCCGCGCAATCTCATCCTCCAGCCGCACCACCTCCACACCACGATCGGCAGAGTCACCTGCTTGCCCGCTCGTCAGGACCGTGACTGCGTGCCCGCCTTGGGTCAAGAGCTGCGCCAGGGCATGATAAAAGGTGGCGATGCCGCCCGGTTGGGGAACATATTCACCGGTGGCAATACAGATGTTCATTGTGGCCGCGGCTCTAGCAGCCTGCGGCGAGCCGCCTGGCGCAGCATGGATTGCGACCAGCGCGCTGCGTAGACCGGGTCCAACCGCGCAGCATAGGCCAGCGCCGTCATGCTGCCGTTTTCGGCCCGATGCTGCATCAACCAAAGGATGCGCCGCGCCGCATCGGCCCGAATGGCGGCCCAGTCCGCTGGGGTGAGCCTCGCGCCGGCGCGATAACGCAGCGCCAGCGCATCAATCATCTGGGCAACCACGATCATGTCCTTGATCGGCGTACCGTGATAGCGCAACATCTGCTTCACCGCGTCCAGCGGGATCGGCTGCCCATAGATCGCTTCCACCGCCCGCTGCGCGATCAGTGATGCCAAACGGTTACCCTCTTCAGCCCTGCGATGCGAAATGTTGTCACCATGCCAGCGGTAGTGTAGAACCACATCCGGCAGGTTGGCGAGCTGTGCTATACGGCTTAAACGCTGCCAAAGATCATAATCCATAGCCACTATATGATCAGTCCGATATCCCTCCATCTCAACCAGCAGGGATCGCCGGATCATGCTGGCAGGATCGGCAAAGGGTGACTCGAAACATAGAGTCCAAGTGACCAAGGAGGGGGTTAGCGGGAAGCTCTTGACTCGTGACGGGGTGGCGCCACCTTCGGTAAAGAAACAGATAGCGCCTCCTACCACGCCAACTTGAGGATGATTCACCAAATAGGCCGATTGCTTCTCCAACCGGTATGGCTTGCTAATATCATCAGCGTCCATGATGGCTATGAACTCGCCGCGCGCAAGTTCCACTCCTCGATTGCGTGTGCGCGCGATGCCACAATTCTTCGGGTTACGCTCTAGACGGATGCGGCCATCTTGTATTGCTAAGCGTTCCAGTATTTCCCAAGTGCCATCGGTCGATCCATCGTCAACCACGATCAACTCAAAATCGCTGAAAGTCTGCTGCAATATACTGTCAACCGCTGTTTCCACATAGGATACCGCGTTATAGGCCGCCATCAGAACCGAGACACGAGGGGAACTCATAGATTGCGAGAACTTGTTCCCTTCAACCATCCAAAGCCCAAGCGGTAACGCGCCGACTTCTGTATGGTAGAGACTGCCCACTGCATCGCGACGACCGGATCAAGTTGCATTGTATAGTAGAATGCCGGCGCTCCGTGTCTGGACCACGGTGTTTGATGACGTGCCAACTGCATACATCGTGAAGCTGCTTCCTTTTTGACTGTCCGCCACTCAGATTGCGTCAAGGGTGTAGACCGCCGGAAGTGATGGGCAAGTTCGAAAACGCGCTGACATCGTGTGCCGACTAGATGGGGCTCGATGAAACGAAAACAGACTATCTGCAATAGTTCGTCAAGCGAAAGCTGTATTCCTAGAATTTCAAGCAGGGCACGCTGTGCGATCAAGGCTGTTTCTTGCCATGTCATTGCGGCTTGCTGGACTGAGTAATTTGCGCCGTGACGATTATACAGCAGGACTACATCAGGCAGATTCGCAAGACGAGCTTGCCTACTGATTCGGAGCCAGAGATCATAGTCATTGGCGACTTTGTAGGTCGCATCATAGCCGCCAGTCGCAACCAGGACTGTGCGGCGGACCATACTGGCGGAATGAACGCACGGCATACCAAAACACATTGCCCATGAAATAAGCTCCGAAGTTGGCATTTTCTCAATGGGTTCGCCAAGCCGTTCTCCCTCCATAAACCGAATCGCACCACCAACCGCGCCAATCTCTGGGTGGGTCACCAAATAAGCTACCTGTTTCTCAAAGCGATCGGGCAGACTTATATCGTCGTGATCCGTAATGGCAATGAGTTCTGCGCGCGCAAGCTCAGTCCCCAGATTGCGCGTGGCCGAGATACCCAAGTTCTGCGCATTGCGATGCAAGACGATGCGGGAATCTTGAGCCGCCAATCGCTGCAAAATCGGCCAGGTAGCATCAGTCGAGCCATCATCAATGATAACAAACTCAAAATCGGTATATGTCTGGCGCAGGATACTGTCGACAGTCGTTTCAAGATGGAATGCACTATTGTATGTCCCCATCACGACTGACACACGAGGGAGGCCGCTCATCGAGTTCTGCCCCTTTGTACCAGTCTCAAGCCCGCCGTCCATCGGTAGTGTGCAGATTTCTTCATAGTGGAGAGCACCCACCGAACCGCACAGACCACATCTAAGCGCGCCGCATATATAAGCGCCTCGGCTCCACTCCTTGACCACGGTGTTTGGCGACGTGCTGCCCGGACAATTCGAGAGGCAGCATCCTGTTTGACCAACTGCCACTCGTGTCGTGTCAAGGATGTAGACTGTCGAAACCTCATCGCCAATTCATAAAGCCGCCGGCTAACCACAGCGACTTGATCCGGCTCAGCGCGACGATAGCGCATCATCACCATCACTTGCTCGAGCGGCACTTCGGTAGCCAGGGTTGCCTCAACCGATTGCCGAGCGGCAAGCGCCGCCATGTGGCGCAATCGCTCACCATCGCGCGTGATGTTAGTGTCGTGGCGCCGATAAAAAAGGACAACATCTGGAATATTCGCAAACTTGGTGGCGTACTTAAGCCGCTGCCATAGTTCACACTCTTCCACCGGAGCGTACTCAGGTTGATAGCCTTTATTAGCCAATAGGGATCGCCGCATCATAACTGTAGGATGCATTACCGGCGGAACGAAATGCAAATGCCACGCGCTTTCGCCAGGAGTCAACGGGAAAGGTTCGGCTAGTGAATACCGGCCCTCTTTATCAAAATAGACTACCATTTGCCCGCCGACAACGCCCACATCGGAGTGCGTATCCAGATAGGCCACCTGTTTTTCAAGTCGGTCGGTCGGACACCAGTCATCCGAATCCATGATAGCAATGAATTCCCCGCGCGCTATTGCGTTCCCACGGTTGCGCGTGCGCGCGATCCCCAGGTTGTTCGGATTGCGCACCAGCAGCACGCGCTTATCCTGCGCCGCCAGATTTTCCAGCACGCCCCAAGTGCCGTCAGTCGAGCCATCGTCAATGATGACAAACTCAAAATCAGTATAGGTCTGTTGCAAGACGCTGTTGACTGCTGCTTTGACGTAAGCTGCGACATTGTAGGCAGCCATCACAACCGATACCCGGGGAGTAGCTTCAGGCGTCATAGGCTTGCCACCTCAGCATGCATTTGGTCTATACCATTCAAAGGGTTGTTCGCATGCTGCATAGAACACAGTATTGAGCGTTTTGACGATAAATGTGTATGCCAGACCAGTCAT
Organism: Caldilineaceae bacterium; assembly: GCA_020846635.1. GTDB lineage: Bacteria > Chloroflexota > Anaerolineae > Caldilineales > Caldilineaceae > QEUY01. The sequence continues at coordinate 775 of JADLDO010000011.1, read as the reverse complement.
GTATTTGGTGATGGGATCATCCTGCAAAGCATCCAAAGAATGAATTCCGAGTTGCTCCACTAACACCACACGAGGACGATACCGGTCCCAGTTGTTTGACTGTAGAACGTCTAAATCCAGACCCTCGACATCAACATTCATAAAGCTGATTACTTGCCCTGCTGGAAGGTAGCGGTCGAGAATATCGGCCAACCGATAGGTCTGCACTTCGATTTTGCCGGACAACTGGAATTTCGCTAGACTCGGTGGCAGGTTTTTCACCCAATGTTCGTCTAGCGTGTTCAACGCCTCGTCCCCTTCATACATGTAATAAGTAGATGTACCGCGACGATTGGCAATCGCCAACTCTAGATTGGTATCCTTGGGGCGTACTCTTTCGAATTCCGCCATACTTCCTGGCCTTGCATCGATGTTGATGCCGCGCCAGCCACGCTTATAGAAAATGTATGTAGACGATAAATGAACCGGATGGAACGCGCCGACATCTACATAAAATCCCGGCACCTTGATGGAAAAAAGCGACCTAAGTAGGTGATCTTCGCCTTGGGAGCCGTAGCTTACATGGGCATACTTCGCCATCGGGTCAAGCGGTGGGCTGGTCCACTGGTGAATAGTCCTACGCGCCTTGCGCAAGACGCGGCGCGTGACGTTCTGCAGCATGTTCATGTAATGCCCAATCTCCGTCAATGAATACAGGCGCACTGGGATGGCCCCTCTGCCCAGTTGCATAGAAGTCACCCGGCTCTACGTCGAATTGACCTACTCTCTCATCAGG
>JADLDO010000010.1 GCA_020846635.1 Caldilineaceae bacterium | reverse complement strand
CCCATCATGCCCTGCATGCCGCTCATGATGGACATCATCTCGCCCATCATGCCCATCATGCCGGGTACCGAGACGGTCTCAGTGACGGGGGCGGCGGCCTCTTCCGGATGGTGCAGCAGATGCTCAGCGGTGTCGGTGACGGCTGTGGTCTCCGTGATAGCGGTTGTGCCCGTGGTCTCTTGGCGGGTCTGTGTCGCTTCAGGGGCTGCCGAGGGCGCGGCCAGCGCCAGACTCCCAGCGAGCGCAACCAAGCTGACAACGGCCAGCGCGACCGCAAGAGTGATAGCGAACCGCGGCTTGCGTAATTGCTTTGACATACTTTGTTCGTTTGCCTTTCTAGTAGACGATACTATGGCCATGCCTAATCCAACGGAAGGGGAGACACGCATCGTAGTAGGTGTCTGCTTCGGCGAGGTCTGTGCTGACATCTAGGCTAGCACAGACTAGAGGCGCCGTCTGTACGCCATTTTGCCTACTCATGACGCACTGGATTAAGTTGTGGCTAACCTGTATCCGGCTCAGAGGTCGCAATGGCATATTTGTCCAGCCGATAGAGCAGTGTGGCGCGGCTGATTCCCAGGATCTGGGCGGCCTGTGTCTTGTTGCCTTGAGAAATTGCCAATGCCTGGCGGATAAAGTCCTGTTCGACCTGCTCGAGATCGATTCCTTCCGGTGGAATTCGGTAGGCTCCAACGGACGCGGGGCCATCTGCTGGTGCAAGTTGGCCAGGAAGGTGATGGGGCTCCACTGTCTCCCCCGCGGCCAGGCGGGCGGCCTGTTGGACGACGCGCTGGAGTTCGGCCACGTTTCCCGGCCATACATAGCCAGTGAGCCAGGCTCTCGCCTCGCGGCTCCACGTTGCCTGCGGTGCGAAATGCGCCAGGAATAACGGGAGATCCTCCAGCCGGTCGCGCAAGGCGGGCAGAAAGATATGCAGCGCCATGTCAAGGACTGGGGCCCAGTCGGCTACCGGACCCGTTGTCGTCAGCAATAGCCGCAACCCGTGTGGACGCTGCGGAGTGCATAGATACGCGGCCAAGTGGCGGCCCACCCTCTCTTGCAGGTGGAGGGGCAGAGCCGCTACCTCACTTAGCAGGAGTGAACCGCCCAGCGCCTGTTGCCAACGACCACCTGGCTGGTCGCCCGAAGGTTCACCCAATAAATCCAACTCGAGTGCCGGTTCCGGCCAGTGTGCACAATTGATCTCGAACAGCCTTCCCTTGGCAGTCGCGGGGGAATTTTGGTGGATGAGATGGGCGAGATGTCGCCTGCCTGTGCCTACCTCTCCCTCCAGCACAACTGGATGTATAGCCTGCGTTGCCGTCTCAGCACGCGCCAGCACCCCCAAAAGCGCAGGCGAAGCGCCGATAAAATCGCCAAACCTATCCTGCCGCAAGAGTTCAGTAGACGGGGTAGCCTCTGCCTGTTGGGCCAAGTGACGCGCAATGTGCGCCAACATCGTCTCCAGATCAAATGGTTTGCGCAGGTAATCGGTTGCCCCCACCTTAAGTGCTTCCACTGCGGTCGGGATCGAGGCGTAGGCGGTCAACAGCAGGATCGGGATTTGTGCGTTGCGCCGGCGCAGTTCACGTAGGGTCGTCAAGCCATCCATGCGCGGCATCTTGAGATCAAGCAGAACCAAGTCAACGGGGTGACGGGCAAATTGGTTCAGCCCTTGCTCTCCCCCTTCGGCAGAAAGCACCTCATAGCCTGCCTGCTCGAGGGCGCGTTTGAGCACCCAACGCATATTCTGTTCATCGTCAATCACCAAGATGGTTCTAGGCATGAGCCGGACGCTCGAGTGATGCAGCAGTCGGGGGGTGTAAGGGTAAGCGAATAATGAACGTTGTGCCTATGCTGCAGGTTGATTCAACCCAGATACGGCCGGCGTGCTTCGTAACGATACGTTGCACGACGCTGAGACCCAGACCTGTGCCGCGGTCCTTGGTCGAGAAGAAAGGGTCAAAGACTTGGGTTTGTTGTTCTGGCGGAATGCCAGGCCCATTATCCCCCACCCAAAGCAAGAGCGCGTCCTTAGCTTCCGGCGCGACACAAGCAGCCAACGTAATGGCGCCAGGACCATCCAACGCCTGGATGGCATTCATACACAGGTTGACAAGGGCTTGTTCCACCTGTTCGCCATCTATGTAGGCCGTTGGAAGCGGAGAGGCTACCTCGACAACCATTTCGACGCCAGCGGCCCGTGTGAGTGGCAGTATGCGTTCCTGTACTTGGGCTAACATCACCGCAATGTCTGTCTCCCTGCGCTGCAGTTGTTCCCCATCGGCGTAGTTGAGCAGGTTTTCGATCAAGTGGTCCACCCGATCACTCTCTTGGAGGATCACAGCCACGCTTTCCGCCACACGTTCGCCATACTCCAGGCTAATCAGTTGAGCACTGGCGCGGATAATGCCGACGGGGTTACGGATCTCGTGCGCCAGCCCGCCTGCCAGCGTTCCCAGCGAACTGAGCCGCTCAGCCCGGCGCAGTTCCTCGCCCTGCGCCTCGAGTTGGCGCAGCGAGTCCGCCAGTTGCCGAGCCGTCTGAGCTTGGTGCGCTTCTGCTGCGCGCAGCTGTTCCACGGTAGCGCCAGTGATCAGAGCGACACCGAAGAAGACCGGAATGACAAGCAGGTCGTTCAGGGTATCCCCGTGAACATCGCCCCAACTGAAGAGAATATAGGGAGCAAAGGCCAGCGTGGCAGCCAAGGATGCGAACAGACCGCCCCAAAAGCCCAAGCGCAGGGCTGCATAGACAATGGGCAAGAAGTAAAAGTATCGGTAGACCGTATGGAACCGACTAATGCCGGGCACGATCGAGGAATGCAAGAGTGTCACGATAAGCAAGCCGCCGATGAGTACAAGCGGTCGCCATGACCATTGCCATCTAGCTAGGGAGATAGGGCGCGAAAACATGGTGCGAATCGTAGCAGATAGCGGCACTGCTGCCAATCCAGCAATTGACGCCAAATACCCTATCGCCGCCAATACCGCCGTCAGCATGGAATGAGACCCCGTTGGCTCTAGTTTATAGGCACTGCGTTTGGCAGCCGCATCCACTTGGCGGCCACCGGCTGTTAAGCCATAGACGAAACCGTAGCAAATGCTGCACATCTGTATGAACTGAGACATCGGCTGCCCAGGGTCTCAGGAGAGTGAGACAACGCGCAACACAATTTGGTTGAGGGCAATGCAGCAAATCGCTACAGTCCGCGCATATGGCATTGGCGCAACGCTACATTCACAAGGGGTAGTATTGCAGTGGCACAGGAGGATTTCCATGGCGTCGGACAACCCACCCGACATGATCGATCGCCGGATGATGCCGCCCAGGTATGGTGGCAGGCCCAACATAATAGCATTCCGCTATCGAGACATGCGCTTTATGAAACGGCTTGTGGCACTGCTCATTGCGGGCAGCTTGCTCGTAGGGCTTGGGATTTTTTACCAGAGAGTTGGTGACATCCTTCTACTCGCGACCCAAGCCCTGGAATCCGTGCCATTTTCGGGAAGAACTGTATTACAGACTCTACTGATCGTGGATGGCTTGGTACTCATTTGGTTCTTGCTCACGCGCCCGACGTTCACGACCCTCGACCCGGCGGAGCGGCTGCCATTATCCTATATACTTATCGGAAGCACAGCCGATTCCAAGCGTATCTCCGCCTGGCTTCTCTCAGGTATCACTGTGTTGGCGTTATTCCTACGCCTATTCCACCTAAATTCGGACTTGTGGTTTGATGAGATTTGGCCACTTCTGGTTTACGGCCAGGCAACCCCATTACAAGTGATCGCAGGCAGTTCTTCGCTTGGCAACCACATGCTAAACACCATCCTGGTCAACTTGTCAGTCGCAATTTTTGGACAACAAGAGTGGGCGATCCGTATGCCCGCAGTGATCTTCGGAACAGCTACGATTCCAGTGATGTACTGGGTAGCCCGCACGGTATTGCCCTGGCGGGCTAGCCTGGGGGCAGCACTGCTGCTTGCGGTCTCCTATCATCATATCTTCTTCTCACAGGATGCGCGCGGGTACACGGCGTATGTTCTGTTTTCGCTGCTCTCGTCTGGCCTACTCATAAAGGGAATGCAGGAGGATCGACTTCGTATTTGGATCCTCTACATTGTCACAATGGTGTTGAACCTCGCCTCGATCATGATCGCCGGCTATGTGTTTATCGCCCACATCATTGTAGGGGCTGTCGCCCTCGTCCTTGTAAGGCGGCGTGGAGGTTCTAGCTTACCTCTGTTGAGGCGTCTCATGGTCGTCTTCTTCGTGACTGCGCTATTGGCGCTTCCCCTGTATGCCAATGGCCTTGCCCAGGTGTATCAGGGGGTGCGATCGGCATACGCCACGGCCGGCGGTGGTTTTGCCCTATTTTCGACAGAAGCCTTGCAGGAGGTGATCCGGGGCATATCTGCCGGCTTCGCTCCCGGCCTCGTCTTTGCGGTGTTGCCGTTTGTCCTTGTGGGGCTGACGGTGGGAGCCGTCGGGTTCTTGATGCTCTTGCGGCGTCAATGGGCACTGACCTTGGCGCTTACCTTGCCTGAAATCCTGACGGTCCTCTCCCTTATCTTGGGTGGCCTAACCTTCTATCCGCGCATTTTTCTGCTTGCGTTGCCCCTGGCGATCCTTGTGGGCGTTCAGAGTATTTACGCCCTTACCAAGTGGTTTGGCAAGATCATTGGGAAAGACGGTGCTTTGGTGACGACCGGACTGCCCGCGACGCTGATCCTCGCATTGTGCGCCCTTTCTCTCCTGTCGCTTAGGGGGTACTATACCGTGCCAAAGCAACCGTTTCGGGCATCTCTGCAATATATCGAAGCTGAGCGACAGCCGGGAGACATCATTATCGCGGTCTTCCTTGCGGAAGGAGGCTATCGCTTCTACGGCCCGCAATTCAACCTCGAAGAAGGCAAGGACTACTTCTTGGTTCGTTCAGTTGAAGCACTGGATGCTGTATTGGCTGCGCATCCGGGGGCGCGCACTTTTGTGGTTACAACTTTCCCGCGCGCCCTTCGTCTGGCCTATCCTGACCTTGACGCGCGGATCGCTAGAGACTGGTCAAGGTCCCAGACGTTTCCCGCCACTGTGGGCGACGGCGAGGTCTCAGTATGGACGCATCAATAACCGCATGACTGTCACATCGTGACCTGAGTTTTGAATCGGAGACGGATGATGGTTCATAGCCCTCACCGCTGCGCGCTGCGCGTGACCTCCCCCTGAAATCTCAGTTCATCCCTTCCCCAGTAGCTTTTGATATAGGCCAAGACGGCCCGCATCTCTTCCTCGTTTAGCTTGTCTCCAAAGCCCGGCATGGCGGTTGTGGGCATCGAGCCGCCGTCGGCAATAATCTCCAGCAACAGTGCGTCGGGGTGGTGCCAGGTGTGTCCCGTCGCGTCATGCGGTGGGGCCGGGTAGACGCCGTTGGCATCGGGCGCCTTCCAGTTGGGCTGCCCTTCTAGGTTCGCTCCATGGCACTCCGCACAGTACTGGACATATAGCTCTTTGCCCTGGGATATGACGGCTGGATCGACGGCTGATTCGGAGGAGTTGCGGCACGCTGTTAAGGTCCATGCCGCCATTACCAGCAATACACCATGCCACAAACATCTTTTGGACATTGCGTG
>JADLDO010000009.1 GCA_020846635.1 Caldilineaceae bacterium | reverse complement strand
TCGACAAACAGCCCGTTATCCTAGCGCATGTCCATCCTCCGGATGATCGCGTGCAGTTCAGCTAGACGATCCTCAAGCTTGTGCTCACCCAACAATTCCCCCACTGCCTGCTGTTCCATCGCACCTGCCAGATTAGCGTAAACGGCATCCTGCCCCTGCATGGCAGACCTCAGCGTTTCAACATCCAGCACGTCTCCTTCTACAATAGTGACGCGGGTGGGGTCGGGGTTTTTAAGCCGATTGGCCCGACGCAAGTACAGCGTCAGGTGAACATCCGGCTGTTTCAGAAAAATGGGATGGTATTACGTGCCAGTTGTCCGTTGGCACCCAGAATCAGAATTTTCGACATGGGTTTAACCTCTCAGGTATTGAGTTTGGCTTCACCTAAACGTTTCGCTACGGCGGGGTCTCGATGGTCGAAGAAGAGGCTTGCCTTGGTGTCCAATGTGCCAATCGCCGCCATATCTTCAGGGCTGAGTTCAAAATCGAAGACGTTGAAGTTTTCGACGATTCTTTCTTTGCGCACCGACTTGGGAATCGCCACGACTCCACGTTGGGTCAGCCAGCGCAGGATGACTTGGGCGACACTCTTGTGATATTGGGCGCCAATGGCAACCAGCAATTCATTGTGGAAAATGTTGTTGCGGCCTTCGGCAAAAGGGCCCCAAGATTCAATTTGCACCTGGTTTTCCACCAGGAACTTCTGCGTTTCAATTTGCTGGCAGAAGGGATGGGTTTCAATCTGGTTCACCATCGGCACGACTTGGTTGTGCACGATTAGGTCCATGATCCGGTCGGTCGGGAAGTTGCTCACGCCGATGGCGCGGATTCTGCCTTCACGGTACAACTCCTCCATCCCCCGCCATGCGCCATAGACATCGCCGAAAGGTTGATGAATCAGGTACAAGTCGAGATAGTCCAGTTGCAGCCGCTGCAATGAGCGGTCAAATGCGCGCTTGACACTTTCATACCCAGCGTCCTGAACCCAGAGTTTGGTCGTAACGAATAGCTCTTCTCGCGCTACGCCGCTGCTTTTGATGGCTCTGCCAACAGCCTCTTCATTGCCATAGGCAGCGGCGGTATCAATCAGCCGATAGCCCGCGCCGATTGCCTCAGATACGCTCCTTTCACATTCCTCAGCATCGTGCATCTGAAAAACGCCAAACCCTAAGAGGGGCATCTCTACCCCGTTGTTCAAAACCACTGTTGTATTCATGCTTTTTCTCCTGTAGTTGTTAAGCCTATACGGCAGCGTAGCGTATCTTGATCATACTGATAAGTATCGTCCATGCCCCATAGGGAGGGGCGGCGCGTTATTCCACGTGATTGCTGCCCCCTCCCCACGGGCAAAAAAGCCCTACTGACCTTTCAAGTTAGCATCAAAGAAGGCCAGGGTGCGCTGCATAGCAATGTTGAAGTTGGCGTTGATGTTGTGATTGTCGCCAGGGTAGATGTGCAGTTCGAATGGGACGGTGTCCACGGCCTCAAGTTCTTCTGCCAGTATCTCAGACCAAGCAACCGGCACCATCTCATCGGTGGAACTGTGATGAAGCGCAATGGGGCCGGAAAGATCGGCCAAATAGCTATTGGGGGAAATCGTGGCCCAGTAGTCTGGATTCTGTGAGGGGGCGCCATATAGGTTGCTAAAGTCCTGAACCCAACTGTTAAAGCTCGAACCCCAGTGCTGTGCCATGTTCTCCGAGTTATCGCGAACAGCACCCCAAGGAATATGGTTCCATTGCTCAATGACATCCGGATAGGGGGCGACTACTCCTCCCCAGATCACGCCTGCCTTGATATCTGACGACACGACCATAGCACGCAACGCAAGCTGGCCGCCCATCGAATGCCCCCATGCACCAATGCGATTGGGGTCAGCGTCTGCATACGCTTTTAGTGACGCGACCGCATTGAGTACATCGACAGTATATCCCGGCATACCATAGCCGCCGCCTGTGACAGGGTCGCCCTCCGAGTTGCCGTGCCCGCGATAGTCGGACTTGAAGACGATGTAGCCATTGCGAGCAAGCGCGTCGACGTATGCAACATAGCGTTCGGTGGTGCGATACTGTGCGGGTGTGATATAGCCGTGATTAAAAACGATTACGGGCCAGCCGGTAGCAGGCTTCTGCCCGTTAGGTACTGTCATGAGGGCATAGACCCTCAATCCATCGGACAGATAAGACACTATGTAGCGGCTGTAGTTGGCCCCCGGCTCCAGGGTCTGCTCAAAAGTAATCAGGCTGCCTGGATATGACTGCTGCCGCATCACTTCGATTTGGAGTGGATGCGAATCAGTAGACCAGAGCGTCATGCTAGACGATTCTGTTGTCGTTTCCGATGTCGTCGGAGGCGGCGTTGCGCTAGGTGTCGGCATGGTGAGGGGAAAGCCCGGAGCGGGAGGAATGCAGAGCCGCCACCCGACCATAATGCGGCCGGCGTTATCAATCGTTGCATAGCTGTCGTCTACCGCTGCCGCGGCATTTGTAGCTGCGATGATATTTGGGTAAACGAGCGGATCGCCCAGGTAGGTGTTTGCCAGGTCGATGAGCGTATCTCCTACGACGACGATGACATCATGTGTGCAAGCTATGCTACTCTGTGCCTGCGCTTTTGTCGGCAGCAAGCCGAGCAACAACAAGAATGCGCCCAAGACGAGAGCGATTTGTATCCTCATTCGTATTGCGAATCCTTATCTTTAACAACAGCGCAACCGTCCCTGATGTGAAATCTATGCCGTGCGGCATATCGATTCTACCCCGAAATCAGTATCGCCTGATGATGAGAACCGTATGCCGGCCCCCACATACAAACAATGTTTGGGAGGGTAACGACGGACGAAGTCATGTCTGAGTACACCGGTCGTCAAATGGCTGTCAGTTCATAGGTCTGGCTGCCGAGTCCAATTTCCGCTGCATGGTCAAGCGCATGGATACCGTTCCTCGACTCCATGCGCTCGATGAGGTCTGCGCCGTCCGGAGCCGCGTAAACGAGATCCACACAAGCTTTGTCCAGCGCAACGGGATCGAGAGAGGCAAGAATGCCGATGTCCGCCATCGTTGGTGTGGCAGGATGTGAATCACAGTCACAATCAACCGACAGGTGATTCATGACGTTGATGTAAAGAATATGGTCTCCCTCGTAATCGGCAACCGCCTTGGCCGCTTCTGCCATGGATTCCAAGAAATCGTCCTGCGGCGTACCCATACCAAAGCCAGTCGTTGCCGTTCCCGCGCTGTGAATCAGGCTTTTGCCCATGGATGATGCGATACCAATGGACATGTTCTTGATCGCGCCGCCAAAACCGGCCATCGCGTGACCTTTGAAGTGAGACAGCACGACGACAAAATCATAGTTGCCAAAATTCGCACCGACCACATCTTCCGTCAAATGCTTGCCATTGGCGACAGGCAGACTGATGGCGCCCTCCGCGTCCATAATGTCTACATCGGCAATGGCGGTGAATCCATGCTCTTGGGCAACCTGGCGATGGCTTTCCGTGTCGGCGCGGGAGCCGCCATATGCGGTGTTGCACTCGACGATTGTTCCGTCCACCGACTGAACCAGGTCTTTGATCAGGTCAGGTGATAGATAGTAGTTTCCACCACGCTCGCCCGTGCTGATTTTGAAGGCCACATGGCCGGTTGCTGGACGCCCCAAAGCTGCGTAGATCGCCATCAGTGCCTCGGAGGTGATCTCCGTAGTCATGTATACGACGGGCGTTTCGTCGGACGGCTCGGTTGGCACGGTTTCGGCTAGGACGGTTTCGTCCATGTTGGCATCGTCCTGCGTTGCCGTGCTGTCTGGTGTTGCCGTTGGTGGAAGCGTTTCTGTCGCACGACATGCGGTCAAAACCCGGCTAAGCGTCACCATACCTAATCCCGCTGCAGCTGCTTGCACGAGTTTTCGCCGATTTATCTGGTTTAACATAGGAAAAGTCCCCTTGCTTAAGATATCTCATCTACATTGATGGAACGCGTTCCTAGCTTGGCACCTTGATCAATGCCGGCTAGCAGAGCTTCCGATGTCCGCGCTCCATGCACACCTATCGCGACGAAACCATTTTCGATCTCGGTAATGTCGTTGGTGGTAAGCTCAACCTCGAGCGCGCCGAGATTTTCCTCGAAATGCTCTAGCTGGGTAGTACCAGGAATAGGCACGATCCACGGTTTCCGAGCGAGAAGCCAGGCCAGTGCCACCTGTCCTGGTGTCGCATATTTACGCTCTGCGACCCCTTGGAGCAGTTCCACGAGCGGCCAGTTTGCTTGGCGTGCCTCGGGAGTGAATCGCGGAAATCCCACGCGCAGATCTGCATTCGAATTAATCGAGACTGCAGGAGTGACTGTCCCTGTCAGGTACCCCATGCCGAGTGGACTCCAGGGCACGAAGCCGATGCCAAGCTTCTCGCAAACCGGCAAGACTTCCGGCTCCGGATCGCGCGTCCAGACCGAATATTCGTTCTGAACGGCTGTGACAGGTTGCACGGCGTGTGCGCGAGCGATAGTCGCTCCGCCTGCCTCGGAAAGGCCGAAGTGCAGAACCTTACCCGCCTCAATCAGTTCCTTCACCGCGCCGGCAACATCTTCGATCGGCACGTTGGGATCCACCCTGTGTTGATAAAAAAGATCAATCCGATCCGTGTTAAGGCGCTGTAGACACTCCTCGGCGACGCGTTTGATATGCTCAGGTCGGCTGTTTACACCCCTAAATTCACCATTCGGTGTGATGTCAAAACCAAATTTCGTCGCGATAACCACCTGTTCGCGCATAGGGGCTAATGCCTCGCCGACTATATTCTCGTTGGCGCGAGGGCCATAGGCCTCAGCCGTGTCGAAAAAGGTAACGCCCCGATCAAAAGCAGCCCGGATCAGTTCAATCCCTTTTGCCTTGTCCGTGGGCGGCCCGTAGGCCCAGCTAAGATTCATACACCCGAATCCTATCGCTGAAACCTCAAGTTTGCTGTTGCCAAGTGTGCGCTTTTGCATGTTTTTGAACTCCTTCTCTGCACGAACGTATTTTTGTAGATCAGCCGTATTTAGTGTTGTTCAGCCTTGCCCATTTCGGTATCCGCTTTTTCCCCAGAGAGTGTCGCCAAGTAGAACGCATTACGCGTGACCGAGTATCGGATGCGCTTGATAATCTTCTTCTAGAAAGCGAACTTCCTCCGAGGTGAGTTGGACGGAGACCGCGGCGACAGCATCATCGAGGTGATGCGCCTTAGTTGCACCGATGATTGGGGCGGTTATGACTGGTTTCGAGAGCATCCAGGCCAATGCCACCTGGGCCATGGGTAAATCGCGAGTTGCGGCTACATCGGACACCCGCTGTGCGATCGCAAGGTCTTCATTCATATAAAAACGCTTACCAATCGCATCGGTCTGTGCACGAAGCGTTTCTTGCTCTTCTTGCGCTGGTTTGCGAGTCAATCTCCCTTTCGCCGGCGGTGACCAGGGGATCACAGCGATCTTCTGATCCTGGCAGAGCGGCAGCATCTCGCGTTCCTCTCGCAAATCCAGACTGATACTCTGTGGGTCCTATGTTCTGGGCACAAGTTTGATCGTCGCCGACCGTGCCGTAGGACTTACAATCGAGTTGATAATGCCGGCGGAATACCGGTGATACTTGGCGCGATAAGCCTCGTCAATTTGGTTGTTGAGTTCGGCGTCGTCGATATCTTCGAGTGTGACATCCTGCTCGACACCGCCTGCCCAAACACGACCTGCATGGCGCGTCCGCGTGCCGCGGAACCAGGCAGAGGTACGTCCGTTTACGGAGCGCACATAAAGATCATCACCAAGGCGCACCACCCAAATCGTGCGTGGGTTGTTCAACGTCTCATCACCTCGCTTCGACGCGATCTCCAGTTCTTCAGCACTGCCTATCTTGTTTAACTCGTCATCCGTCCACGTAGTCATGAACGCATCTCCTTTCACGCAAGTGAAAAATGGGCCTAATCATTGCTACCACAATGGGGATACTCCATCGTGGCAGCAAATCGTCATGCTCTTATCATGACTTTGATGCTTTCCCGTTCGTCCATGGCGCGATAACCATCCGGCACTTGGTCGAGGTTGACCACGCGGTCAAAGACAAGACCGGGTTGAATCTTGCCGCTAAGCATCTCTGGAAGCAGCTCCTCAATATACGCGCGCACTGGGGCAGGACCACCGCTGATGGTCAGATTCTTATAAAAGGTCGGCGCGGCCGCGGGAATCGTGACATCGTGCGGAACCCCCACGCGACCAATTGCCCCACCTGGGCGGGCAATGTTCAGCGCTGTGTCCATTGACAAGTTATTCCCAACACACTCCAGCACGGAGTGAACACCATAGCCACCCGTGAGTTCGCGTACACGTCCAACCGCTTCGGCACCGCGTTCGCTCACAATGTCGGTTGCACCAAACTGTTTTGCCAGCGCAATGCGGTCATCGTGGCGACCCAACAGGATAATCTGTTCGGCCCCAAGACGATGGGCAGCGATTACACCACACAAGCCCACCGCACCGTCGCCAACCACAGCGACTGTCTTCCCAGGAGTGACCCTGGCGGTAACTGCGGCATGATGCCCAGTACCCATCACATCGGTAAGGGTGAGCAGGGAGGCCATGAGTGCGTCATCCTTGCCGCCTGGTATAACAACGAGCGTCCCATCGGCTTGCGGAATCCGGATTGCCTCGGCCTGGGCGCCGCCGACATCGGGTGAGCCGAAGAAACCGCCGTGGATGCACGATGTGTGGATTCCCGCCTGACAGTGCACACAGGTGCCATCGGAATAGGCGAATGGCATGGCAACCAGATCGCCGACTTTGATGTGCCGCACATCCGCGCCCACCGCTTCAACCACGCCAATCGCTTCATGCCCCATCCGGTTGCCACCCTCCCTGAATTGTGCCAATCCTCGGTAGGGCCAGAGATCGCTGCCACAGATAGAAGCATAGGTGACTGTCATCAACGCATCAGTTGGTTCAACAATTTTGGCGTCGGGGACGTTCTCAATACGAACGTCGCCCGCCCCATACATGACAGTTGCACGCATTTGAATACCCTTGTTTCGAGTAAAATTGCCACGTGGCAATGCTCAGGAAGGATTCTTCCACTGGCCTTCCGATGAGTTTGGAGAATAAGGCGCGGACTTCCTCAGGTTCGTGGTAAGCGCCCTTTAGCGCGGCGATGATACGCCTTGCCTCGTGGCTAAGGCTGACCATGAAGACGCGTGTCACGACTGGGAGCCGACGATCTGCCGCACGGCATCGCGGGATGGTGCCCCCAACTGCTCGGCGAAGAACGCATTGAGCCTGTCGAACGGGATCAGGTTGACATCATCGTATAAGTCGATGTGGCGTGCTCCCGGTACGACGACCAACTCGCTGATCTCAGGAATCTGCTCATGCACTTTGTCGCTAAACCATTTTGAATGGGCGACGTCGCCGGTAACGAGCATGACCTTGCGTGGAGCGATGTCGGCGAGACTTTTGAACTGCCCAAAGTTGACGTGCGCTGGAAAGCTCGTTAGGGTGAACGCTCCGATCGACCGTGGGTGCCATCCACGGTTGTTGCTCTTGACGTAGTATTCGAAGAACTCGCGGATGATAGGGTCGAGGCCTTCGTCTGGCATCTCCATCGGAAACTGTGGCTGTAGCGCTGGTTCGCCTGCATCCACATCCTTCCAGCGTTGCTCTGAGCCGGTTGCGAGCATCGAACGTCGCGCCTCGTTGCTACCTTCATACATCCAACCGTCGCGGGTGGCACCACTGATATCGTACATGGCGGACGTTGCAACTGCTTTGATGCGCTGATCGATTGACGCTTGGCTGAGTGCAAATCCACCGCTGCCGCAAATACCGATGACGCCGATTTTTTCGCGGTCAACGTAACGCAGCGTGCCGAGGAAGTCCACGCCAGCGCTGAAATCTTCGGCAAAGATTTCGGGCGAGGTGACATGCCGTGGTTCGCCGCCCGATTCACCGTTGTACGACGGGTCGAACGCTAGCACGACAAACCCGCGCTGCGCCAACTCGTTGGCGTAGACACCAGGACCTTGCTCTTTGACGCCACCATGGGGCGGACCGACGACCAAGCCGGCGTGCTCGACCGATTCATCGAGACCTTTAGCGGCGTATAAGTCGGCCGCAATCTCGATCCCGTAGCGGTTTTTGTATGTCACGCGCGTGCGCTTTACATTGTCTGAAAGTCCAAAAGTGTAACCGTCTGCTTGCTTTGACATGACAAGTCCTTTCTTTCACTTCGAGTCCGGTCTTCTATCGAAGTATAGTTCAGTCCCTAGCAAGGTGTTAGAACAATCGTCTGGGATCCTTGTACTATTCTGCGAATCTCTGTATTATTCTGCAAGGAGTTGAGATTGGGGCAGATGAGAGACTGACATGGATTCGAGTAATCAAGCTCTGGTAGAGCGCGAAGAACAACGTATCAAAAACCAACTTGATGATCTGGTCGAGCGTATCGCACAGGCCATCCATGAAGATGGAGCGGTTGAAAGGGCGGAAGGGTTCCTGCTATTCCGAGAATCATCGCCGACGGAACCGAGACATGGACTTTCGCGCCTGGCCTTGTGTCTGATCGTACAAGGCCGTAAGGAGGTTACCCTTGGCGACGATCTCTATTTCTACGATGCGAACCAATATCTCATCACCGCTGCCGCGCTGCCCATCGAGAGCCGTATCACCGAGGCCACGAAGGAACGGCCTTGTCTGGGGATGGTTCTTGATCTCGACCCTGCTATCGTCGGTTCAGTCATCATCGAGGCTACACACCCTTCGCAGCAAGATCAAACCCCCACCAGAGCTTTCAACGTAAGCCCGCTAGATGAAGGACTACTCAATGCCCTCATCAGGCTTATCGGGCTTCAGGACGAACCCGCAGACGAGGCCCGCTTCCTGCATCCGCTCGTCATCCGCGAGATCATCTTCCGTCTCTTCAAGGGAGAGCAGGGCGGCTGGCTCCGTCATACAGCGGTCAAAGGCAGCCACAGCCACGGTATCGCCGTGGCCTTGGAACGGTTGCAGAAGGACTTTGATCAACCCCTCCAGATCGAAGAGCTCGCTCAGGGTGTCGGGATGAGCGTCTCGAGCTTCCATCACCATTTCAAGGCTGTCACGGCCATGAGCCCCATGCAGTTCCAGAAGCGGATGCGCATGCACGAGGCTCGTCGGCTCATGCTCTATGAAAACTTCGACGCGGCCAGCGCCGGTTTTCACGTTGGGTATGAAGACGCTTCCTACTTCAGCCGCGAATATAAGCGGCACTTTGGTCAACCGCTGAGGCGCGACGTGCAGCGGCTGCGGGCTGCCGACATGGCGCTAGGTGTCGAGATCTAGACAAACTGCGTTGCCAACGCCGCCGGAGGCCCCGGGCACGAACGCTGCTCTGCCTATAATGCGCCCTCCTCAGGTGCTATCATCATGCTTTCCCCCTCATTGCTGTGTTCCCCAGGTATTGTTCGTCGTTGACGTGTTCCAGCCACTTGACAACTTCGTCGTTGAGTTCTTCCTGAAGAGCAATGTGGCTCATGCCTGTGGTGAGTGCTGCTCCATGCCAATGCTTCTCGCCCGGCTCGAACCAGACCACATCACCGGGGTGAATCTCCTCAACCGGCCCGCTTTCGCGCTGCACCCAACCACAACCGGACATGATGATGAGCGTTTGGCCTAGCGGATGCGTATGCCAGGCAGTCCGTGCACCTGGCTCGAAGGTAACCAGCGAACCGCGCACACGCGCCGGGTCAGGGGCCGTAAAGAGCGGGTCTACGCGTACACTGCCGGTAAAATACTCTGCCGGCCCTTTGCCCGAAGGCTGTGAGCCACTTCGCTTAATCTCCATCAGTCAACCTCCATGCATAATATCTATGGGTAGTTTACAGCCCGATCAAACGGGTTAGCCTGGTCGTGCCGGGGATCGGTACAATCCACGACTTTTGGGCCGGCAGCCACGCCGGCGCAATTTGTCCGGGTGTTGCTTGCTTCTCTCCCGTAACTTTCACGTTTTCCGTGTCCAGCTTCCTGGGTTCATTACACACTGTACAGTTTGCTCACCCCTCTTGAAGAGAAGTCCGGAGCGCCTGTACCGTTCGGGGCGAATTTTCCCTGATCAAGGTCAATTATAAGGCTTCTGGGGCGCAGGTTGGTATGATTTTCGTGCAGAGATATTGTATAATCCTGCAATGCTAGAGGTTGGCATGGCAGGACGAGTGGGGAGGTATAGATGGATGCGACGAACCGCGCGCAGTCAGAGGAGGAACTACAACAGATGCAAGCCGGTCGTGACGACCGGGTAAAGTGACCTACCTCCGGGAACTAGTCCAAGCGGAGTGAGAGTTTTGCCTGTTCTGCAAAGGCAGCGCGACGCTCGACAAACGACTGCACCAGATCATGCTGCCATATGCCATCTCGGCGGTTAGGTTTCTTGTTGCCCTGCATCCATACCCAAGAGCAGGCGCTTCTTATACGTGAACTCCTCGTCCGTCAGAATTCCCTTTTTGTGCAACTCGCTCAGGCGCTCTAGCTCCTCTAGATAGAAGCCCCGCTCCGTCTGGGCCTCGGCAGCAGTGGGAGAGGCCGTTAGAGATGCTTCGTAGGTTCCGATCCAGGCCGGATAGGTATGTGGCGCGTGGCCAAGCCGGCCGAGCGCCGCACCATAGGCTTTCTGGGCGGAGAGTCCCCACTGAGGCTCTGCTGGAAAGATGTTGTCTCGGCCCAGCAAGTTGATGGCGCCGGTTTTCTCTAACTGGTGATAGATCACCTCGCTGACACCGGCCAGGATGAGCCGGCCCTCGTGGGCTTCTAATTGCCGGGCATAGCGGGTGAGGGCGTTGATAAAGGTGCTGCCCACCTCACTGTAGCCGCGCAACAACAAGATGACCATCGCGCGCTGCGAGTTCCCGACTGCGGGCAATAGCTTCTCAAAGGTCCCTGCTGCTGCGAAGAAGACGCTGCCATAGACCTGGAGCGTTGTGACTGCATGGCTGGGCAGTTCCTTGGGTACCGGGCGTTCTTCCGGAAAGAGTTCGTCGGACCAAGAGAGTTCGACCAAGAGTATCTTTTGCGCTTGATGGAAGACATGCAGAAGAATCGCCACCACCACGCCGACCAAGATCGCTATCTGCAGCGGCACGACCAGCGCCGCGCCAAAAGTGATCGTCGCGGAGGCACGCGGCACCATTCCGGTCTGCCAGACGGTCGCGACCTCCTTGGGTTTGAGCATGCGTAGCCCAACAACAATCAGCAGGCCCGCCAAGGCCGGCATCGCCAGCATCTCGGCTTGGGCGCCGACGAGCAGCACGATTAGTGTGACCAAGAGACCGCCAAAGATATTAGCCCAGCGCGTCTGCGCGCCCGCGCCCACCACGACAGCGGTGCCGGAGATCGAACCGCCGGCAGGAATGCCTTGAAAAATGCTTGTTGCCAGATTGGCGATCCCTTGCCCCAGAAAATCGCGCGAGACGTCGGAATACTTGCCATTGGGGTTTGGGTACATTTGCGCCACAGTCGCGCCCTGCACCACGGCTAAAATCCCCAGGGCGGCGGCGGGCAACAAGAGGTCAGGCACGAGCGCCAGGTCAGGCATGGCTAGCTTGGGCAGGGATTGAGGGATGCGGGCTACATCGCGTACTATTGCTACAGCGTCCCACCCCAGGAGATGCGGAACGACAGAGGTGAGCGCCATCGCAAGGAAAAGGGCCAGACTGCGCACAATCGAGAAGCGGCTGCGTTCGAGCAGGAAGATCAGCCCGATAGTGATCAGCCCAATCACTAGTGACTGGAGCACGACGAGATGGCTATTGAGGAGGACATCCGTCAGTTGCAGCACCCGATTTTGGCGCGCACTGTAGTAGCCCGTGAGATCGCCTAATTGACCCAAGATGATCAGAACGGCGACCCCCTGGCTGAAGCCGACCATGACTGAGTTCGGCACAAACTGCATGACAAAGCCGAGCTTCAGCAGACCCAATACAACCTGGAATAGCCCCATCAACAAGACGAGTGTGATCAATGCTGTGATGCGGCTATCGGCGGGGTATAGACGCATCACATCGCCCAGCGAGGCCGCCAACGCACTGGTCGAGGAGACATTCATAAAGACCGAACCGGTGGCTAACGCACCAATCGGGGTGGCAATCATCAGCGTATAGAGGCCGGTGACCGGGTTGATCCCTGCCATCAGGGCGTAGGCTAACCCCTGTGGGATGTTGACTGCGGCGAAGGTCAATCCGGCAATGAGATCAGAGGGCAGGGTGCGCCGCGTGGGCCGAATGGCACGCATGGACGACCATGCGTTGGATGCTTGCTCTTTTGTCTGGGCTACGAAAGCACCGCCTGTCGGCTGGTCGTCTTGGTCGAACATGCTGCGTAAGTCTCCTGCGCATGGACTATTTGCATACGCTGTGTTGGCCGAGATGTGAATCGGGCTAGGGTGTCTCGCCATGCATCTCGGCCAGCAGGGCACTCACGCTACTGTCCTGGCTCAAGACGGCGCTGGCCCCCGCATCGAGAAGCAGCGACCGGCGCCATGGCGCCTTGCGCAACACAATCACCCGGGTCTGGGGCGCGGCAGAACGCGCCGATTGCATGAAGGTGATCACTTCCGCTTCCGGAAAGTCGGCGGCAATCAAGACAAAATCTGGATGAAGCTTTTGTACCAAGTGGAGCGCCGACAGACATCCCCCCGCGATCCCAACGAGTTGGAGAGCGGGTGCAGAACAGAGCACTGCCAGGAGCGAAGTCTTGTGAATGCTAGGCTCGGAAACCAGGACCACAGAGACCTTTATATTTCCCATAATACGCTCACGGCCTCTTGCCCCGTCTTGGTGGACGCACTACGAACTCCTTGTATAGCGTAGTCGAAGCCACTGTCCACCGCATCACCGCTTAGGATGGTTTTACAGCCGCGCCTTGCCTACGCGGCATGGTGAACCACGCTTCATCCTTATGGATGATGGAGAGAGACTGGGTGCGGCGGAAATCAGTTCGCCGCTTGTCCACTCGGATGGGATGGCCGTGAATGATTGCATCCCCCCATGGGTATGGTAGACTAGACAGCAAGGACAAGGGTCGTATACGAATAGGCGTTGCCCCTGCCGCTCCCACCTCTGAATTTCCCGGCTAATACAGACTCTGGTTTTGACATGTCAATATATAGCAGCGCCCAAGCAACTGATTTACTTAGGCGCTGCTCTGGGAGATGATGTGAGCTCACAATCCGGACTGCCGCCCCTCCTGCTCCCCGCCAAGTTCCTTCGTCCGCGGCCGGCCGGACATATTGTCGCGCGGGCGCGGCTGCTGGCGCGCCTGAACGAAAATCTAGAGCGGCCTTTGACTCTCATCTGCGCGCCTGCCGGCTATGGCAAGACGACTCTCGCTATGCAATGGCTCCAGAGCTTGCCCACTGCGCCGTCCGATAGAGACGGGCGCACCCAGCCGGCCGATAGCGTCTGGCTATCTCTGGACGAGAAGGATAACGACCTCAGACGCCTTTTAGCGCATGTAATAGGCGCGATCCAGACTGTCCATCCGCAGGCTTGTACGGATAGTCTGGCCCTGCTCAGCGCCCAGGGAACTGTGCCGCAAGAGCAACTCACCCTTGTGTTGATACAAGAGTTGTGCCGGTTGTCCGGCCCGCGTCTGTTTTTGGTTCTCGATGACTATTATGTGATTCGACAGGGAGAGGTCCATGTGGTGTTGGCGGAGCTTATCCGCAGTTTGCCCAGCCACTTACACCTCGTCCTGATTAGTCGCATGGATCCCGCTATTCCGCTGGCCCGCCTGCGGTTGGGTGGACTGATTACAGAGATTCGCGCGCGGGATCTGCGTTTTACTCTAGATGAAACGCATGACTTCTTTGCGCGCGCCATGACGCTGAAATTATCCAATCGGCAGGTTGAGAACCTGGCGACGTTGTGTGAAGGGTGGGCGGCCGGTCTACAGACCGCAGTCCTCTCGCTGCGTGAGGGCGCGGATCTGAACGGGGTGGTATGTCAAGTTGTGTGTAAAAGTTAGGTGCGGCTCCTGGACATAGAAATGCGCTGATACTTGACGGTTCTCATGACGGCATAGAAGAGCAGCAAGCAACTGTTTTCGTTACGGAAGGGAG
>JADLDO010000008.1 GCA_020846635.1 Caldilineaceae bacterium | reverse complement strand
GATGGAATTCAAAAAACGACAGGTCAAGGTTCTTGCGAGCGTACCTTTTGCTGCGTCAAGGTGTTTTTATACAACAGAAGCAAAACGCAGCCTGCCAGAGGTAAACGGAAAGGTGCTGCAAACGATGTATGTGAGCATCGTCGGGCCAAAGGGTAAGCCCAAGGGGCAACAGCGCGAAATTTTTGGCCTAACAAAACGTTATACACCGATCAACTATTCAGTATACTGGGGAAGATGTGAATCACCTAATCACCGGTAACGACAAGAATTTCCGTCATCTTCTCTGCTTTGGACAGCAGAGGGTCTGCTAGTTGAGCGAGAAGAGGTGATAGGTGGTGCGAATGGGGGCGTCGGGATCGGAGGTGGTTGGCGCGGCGTCGCTTGCTTGGTTGCTGCTTGCGCACGCTGTCGGGTGTTCCCCAGCTTCTTGGATCAGCCTGCAAAAGAGGGTGAACTCGTCGGGCGACAGACAAAGACCGACACCACACAGCCACACTTGGTAGAGGTCATACTGATCGTAGACCACGCAGACTTCGCCACTTCCGGCAATGCGAAAGCGACGGGCAACCTGGGCGCACTCTTGCAGCGACGGGCTGATTGCGACCAACTTTTGCAGAGGGATGCGCACCGACACGTTGTCCCATGCAAGATGCGTGGTCCCATGTTCGCAGCAGCTTACCCAACGGCGGTGATCAATCCGCGCCAGCATAACAAGTCGGTCACACATAGGGCAAAGTCGCCTTTCTTGAACGTTACAGATGCCAGTCGTATTGCTGCCGACCTGGGCGCGTCTCCAGATCGGCAGCTTCCCCCCCTACAACCCGCGATGCCGGGTCGGCTATAAACTAACACAGCCGTTACGCCGATTCAATGGGGGTATGCAGCCAATCTGCCCCGCGGCGCGTGCGGTGAGGATGAAGCGCGAAGCAAGAGGCGTTTATGGCATCGCTTTAGCGCACTTAACTGGCGATATACTTGATGAGGGTAGTCACAGATTGGCCCCACACAGGGGAGTATCGTATGATTGTGACCAGGGGATAGACCTATAACAAGCTAGGGTGATCGTAGAGGATGTGTGGCCAGCTCACTGCATTGCCATCCCTCTTGTGCAACCATATTGGGTGCTTACCAAACGCAACGAGGCGTGTATCCAGGTGCCATCCCGCCTATTGTTGCGTTGTAAGATATTTTAGTTTGAAGTAGGTCAACGAGGAGATAGACTATGCAATCCACACAAAGCAATCCGGTTTTGTCGGTGCGAAGTATTGTGATCACCGGCATCCTAGCAGCCATCTCGATTTTGCTGGGCGTAACACGCATTGGCTATATCCCCGTACCGAACCTCTCCGGCGAAGCCACGATCATGCATGTACCGGTGATCATCGGCGCAATTCTTGAAGGCCCAGTGGTGGGGACGCTGGTGGGCGTAATCTTTGGGATTACGAGTATGTTACAGGGTGGGGGAACAATCTTTGCGGATCCGTTGGTCTCTGTGCTGCCGCGCTTGTTTATTGGGGTTGCCGCATACTATAGCTATGTGGCATTGCGCGGCTCGAACGAGTATACGGCCATCATCATCAGCAGTATCGTCGGCACATTGACGAATACCATCCTGGTGGTGGGGATGCTGATCGTGCGCGGCTATCTTCCTGCTGCTGCGGTTCCCACGCTCATCCCCCAGGTGATCGCCGAAGTGGTGATCGCGGCAGTCATCACCGTGGCTGTCGTCGCTGCCTGGAAGAATATTGATGGTGGTCGTAAAGGCTCATCAATATAAGTAGTTTTTGGTAAATTTGATGGCACCTACACAAGAAGGACAACAAGCACCGGAAGCATCTGCTCGCCCAGCCTGGCAGCGATTGCTTCCGGTGCTTGCGTTGGTCGCTGCGGCATGGGTTGGCGTACATTGGCTGACGGGTGCCGAAGATCGCCCCGCGCTCATGCAGGGCGATGCACCCCTGCTCACCCTACAAACCTTTGACGGCAATACCATTGACCTCACCGCGCTGGCCGGGCAAGGGATCGTGGTGAACTTTTGGGCGAGTTGGTGCGAACCCTGTCGTGTCGAGGCGGAGTTGTTTGAGGATGCCTGGCGCGTTGAGCGTGACAACGGTATCCTTTTCGTCGGCGTTAATCGTCAAGATACACGCGCCGCCGCCGATGCCTTTCTCGCTGAGTTTGGGGTGAGCTATCCCAACGGAGCCGACGATGATCATGTGTGGAGCCGTGCCTTTGGCATCATTGGCTTGCCCACAACCTATTTCATTGATGCCGAGGGGAAAATTCAAGGGGGGGTCGCTGGGCCAATCACCAGCGCACAGCAGTTGACGCGCCACCTGGACAAGATTCGACCATAAACGCCGGGATCGCCGCCATCTTGGCGGCTCTGCCATCCGCTTGTCAGGCGCGCAACGGCGCAACATCCCACCGCATTTGGTGTAGCGGCGCGGCAGCCAACGCCGCCCGATACGCCACATTGTCGGCAAACGTACTCTGGTCGAGAAGCCGCCCTTGCACACTCACTGTAAAGTGATCTACATCAAAGGGCCACGGGTCATAGCTGATCGCCTGTCCCTCCCAGCGCATCGTAATCGTCGCGTACGTCTCCGCAAAATCTACAGGACAGAGCTGAAATAGCCGTTCATGGCTCCACGGCATCGCCACCTGCAAGCTGCTCGAGTCGCCAAATTGCAGCAGCCGCGTGTGCGCCATCAGCACAGGCTCGTTGGCCGCGTGGCGCAGTTCGGCATCGCCCGCCAAGAGTTGGCGCACCTGGTTGATCCAGCGTTCCT
>JADLDO010000007.1 GCA_020846635.1 Caldilineaceae bacterium | reverse complement strand
TCCTTGCTTTGCACAACCTAGTCCTTGCTTTGCACAACCTAGTCCTTGCTTTGCACAACCTAGTCCTTGCTTTGCACAACCTAGTCCTTGCTTTGCACAACCTAGTCCTTGCTTTGCACAACCTAGTTGGAGAAGTCATGAAGATCACCGACATTCGTGCAGTACGCGTCAACCAGCCCGCTACGACACCCAAGAGCCAGGCTCGCCGCCCCGGTTGGGTGCAAGAAGCGGAAGTCGCCAACCCCATGTCGCGCTTTCCTAAGGTCAAACGCCATCGTGGGCTGTGGCTGCCCAAGAGTTGGGGGCAAGTCTATTGCAAAGTCACACTCGAAGATGGCACTTGGGGGCTGGGCAGCACCAGCCACGGACGCGCCGTGGCCGCGGTCATCGATGACCATCTCGCGCCCAACCTCATCGGCGAAGATATCTTTGCGCTGGAAAAGATGAGCGACATGATGTTCCGCATGACCAAGCCCTATGGCTCCACCGGCCTTGCTTCCTATGCCGTTTCCGCGGTGGATTTAGCGTTGTGGGATGCCCTGGGCAAATTGCTGGAGAAGCCGGTTTGGGCCTTGCTGGGCGGCGCGCACAAAGAGAAGATGTTCTGCTATGCCACCGGCAACGATGTGGATTGGTACAAAGAACTTGGCTTCAACGCCTTCAAACTCGCCTGTCCCTATGGCCCTGCCGACGGGCTGGATGGCCTGCGTAAAAACGAAGAATTTGTCGCCAACGCACGCGAGATCATCGGCGACGACTGTGACCTGATGCTCGACTGTTGGATGGCCTTCGACGTCGAGTACACGGTACGCCTCGCCGAAACACTGCGCCCCTACCGGCTCAAATGGATGGAGGAATGTCTCCTCTCCGAAGAACTGGACAGCCATATCGAACTGCGCCAGCGCCTACCCTGGCAGGCGCTCTCGACAGGCGAACATTGGTATACACACGTCCCCTTCCAATGGGCTGCCAGCCATCGCGTCGCCGATATTCTCCAGCCTGACATCAACTGGTGCGGCGGCGTGACGACCACGCGCAAAATCTGCGCCGCAGCAGAAGCAGCAGGCATCCAAGTCATGCTCCACGGCGGCGGCGGCAATGCCTATGGGCAGCACTTTAGCTATGCCATGCCCGCGGTGACCTGGCTTGAGTGCTTTGTGGGATCGGCTCCTGGTATCCCGCTGGAGGAAATCCCCCGGCTTCCCGGCCAATCTGTGCCGCACGACGGCTATCTGATCCCCAGCGATGCCCCTGGCTTTGGGCTGGACGTGCCGGAAAGCTGGCTGGAGCCCTTCTTCGCATGACCCAAGCGGGAAGCCCCCTTTTCTTGGGCATCGACCTGGGGACTTCGTCTGTGAAGGCGTTGGTTGTGGATGACGCCGGTCATGTGGTGGGGCAGGGGAACAGCGGCTATCCGATCCTGGTTCCCCTGCCCGGCCATGCCGAACAGGAGCCGCAAGCCTGGTGGAGCGCCACGATTCAGGCTGTGCGTGAGGCGCTCGCGGCGCTCCCGGACCAGGATGCCATTGCCGCGCTGGGTATCACCGGGCAAATGCATGGCACAGTGCTGCTGGATAGAAACGATCAGCTACTCGGCCCTGCCATCATCTGGCCCGACCAACGCAGCCATGCCGAAGTGGAGGAGATCACCACGCGAGTGGGCGCAGCAAAGCTGATTGATATCACGGGCAGCCCGCCAGCAACCGGCTTTCAAGCCGCCACCCTCCACTGGCTGCACCGTCACCGCCCTGCGACCTGGGCTGCCATCCGGTGCGTCCTCTTGCCCAAAGACTATCTGCGCTGGCGGCTCACAGGCCACTTTGCCACCGACCCCAGCGACGCCGCGGGCACACTCCTGCTTGACGCCACAACGCGCACATGGGCCACTCCCCTGCTCAACCTGTTGGAGATTGACCCGGCATGGCTGCCACCCATCCAGCCCGCGCGTTCGCTCGCCGGAGAATTGCTGCCGGAAGCAGCCGAAGCCCTGGGATTGCGCCCCGGCGTGCCCGTGGTGACAGGCGCGGCGGATACGCCATGCAGCGCGCTGGGCGCAGGCGTCGTCAGCCCCTCCACGCTTTTGCTGACCCTCAGCAGCGGCGGACAATTGCTCATCCCCACACAGGATATAGCTGTAGATCCACAAGGGCGCATCCACACCTTTTGCAGCGCGATCGAAGCGTCCCCAGGGCCAGGGTGGTATCAAATGGCGGCGCTGCTCAATGTTGGATTGGTGCTGCGCTGGCTGCGCGACCAACTGTGGGCGTTGACCACGCCCGACGCCTACACCCAGATCACCACCTGGGCATCGCACGCGCCGTTGGGAGCAAACGGCTTGCTTTTCCTCCCCTATCTCATCGGCGAGCGCACCCCTTATATGGATGCCCACGCCCGCGGCGCGCTGATCGGGCTGACGCTCACACACGGTCGTCCTGAAATCGCCCGCGCCGTCTTGGAAGGGATCAGCATGGCCTATTATCACGCTTTTACCGTACTACAGGATGTTGGCGCAGCACCCGACCGTATTGTGCTGGCAGGCGGGGGAGCGGTCAGCCCCTTCTGGCGACAACTCATCGCCGACCTCTTTGGTCGCCCTGTCCATCCATTAGCGGTCGGCGCGCAATCGGCCTTAGGTGCGGCTCTCCTTGCCGGAGCAGGCATTGGTCACTTCGATCTCCTGCCCACTGCCCAAGCCTGGGCGCGCACCGAAGCCCCAATCCAGCCCAACCTCGAAGCTCACGCCGCCTACCAACAGCGACTCCCCCTCTTTCGCCAAGCCTACGCCCAAAACCGCGCCCTCATGCACCAGCTCATCCCCCCTCCCAGAAGCTTCTGAGGCTTCCGGGAGGGTATTCCCAGATGCCAGAACAGCGATGATCCGTCATGCCACCCATCTACACCGTCACCCTCAATCCCGGACTAGACCGCACCTTAACCGTCCCCGCGCTGTACGAAAACAGCGTCCTGCGCGCCACAAGCTCGAAGCTCGATTGGGGAGGCAAGGGCTTTAATGTCACCCGCGCCTTGCAAGCCTTAGGAGTGGAGAGCGTCGCACTCGGCCTCGTCGGCGGCTTCACCGGGCAGATGCTCACGCAAGGATTGGCTGACCTCGGCATCACCACCGATTTTGTCCAAATTCCTGGCGAGACACGTACCAACACCGTCATCGAGGAAAGCGGCAGCGGGCGTCATCTCAAGGTCAATGAGGCAGGGCCAACCATTGATGCAGCCGCAATAGATGCATTGCGCGCACGCATCCTCGCCCACCTCCGCCCAGGCAGCTATTGGGCCTTGTGCGGCAGTTTGCCACCAGGCGCGCCGCCTAGCCTCTATGCCGATCTGACTACCTTGATCCAAAGCCACGGCGCGTTTGTTTGCCTCGATGCCAGCGGCGAAGCGTTGCGCCTGGGGCTAACGGCTACGCCTTTCCTCGTCAAGCCCAATGCCGAAGAAGCTGCTGGCGTGACTGGCATCACTATCAGCGACGCGCCATCCACCCGGCGTGCCACCGCCGCTTTGATCGACCAGGGCGCAGAGTGGGTCGCCTTGTCGCTTGGTGCAGATGGGCTGCTGCTGACCAATGGCGATCAAAGCATTTACGCCCGCCCACCCCAAGTTGCAGTGCAAACGTTGGTCGGCGTGGGCGATGCACTCCTAGCAGGGCTGCTCTATGCCCTGCACCACAAGCTGCCACTTGCCGGCATGGCGCGCTGGGGCGTCGCCGCCGGAACCGCCGCGGCGATGACGCCCGGCGTCGGTGTGGGGAGCGTGGGCGAGGTACGCGCGCTGGTTGCGCGAGTGTCGCTGGAGACCGCCCAGGGCTAAAGCCGCAGGGCTACAGTACAACGCCCCCTGAAGGGGGCTTCAGACGCGGTTCGCCAAGCCCCGTTGAGAGGGCGTCGTTTCCTAGCCGCGCCCAGGGGGCTCCCGTTTTAACCTCCGGCGA
This sequence comes from Caldilineaceae bacterium, assembly GCA_020846635.1. Classification (GTDB taxonomy): domain Bacteria; phylum Chloroflexota; class Anaerolineae; order Caldilineales; family Caldilineaceae; genus QEUY01. Next base: position 88,196 of record JADLDO010000007.1, on the reverse strand, counting down.
CGCTTTGACACCCAAATTACGCCCTGCTATGATCCACCCTGCTCCTTCTTAAAACGATCACACTTATCTACACAATCTAGTTGGAAGAACTGCATCCCATGAGCCACTCCGAAAGCACCATCCATCTCTTTCCCGACTTTTTCAGCCCAGCCGAGCGTCCTTGCCTGCAACGGGGCGAGCTTTCGGCCAGCCTCTTTCGCTTTCCCTCTGGTGTGCCGGCCCTGCGCCTGCGCAACCAGCGCGGCGAATTGGTCATGCTCCCGTTCCAGGGACAGCAAATCTGGTCGACGCACTTTGACGGACGCAACATCACCATGCAATCGATGTTCGACCAGCCCCGCCCTACGCAGAACTACCTGGAAACCTATGGCGGCTTTCTCCTTCACTGTGGCGCAACCGCAATGGGCGTGCCGATGGGCGAGGATGACCACGCGCTACACGGCGAGTTACCCAATGCGCCCTATCAACAAGCGTGGTTGGTTTGTGGAGAAGATGAACGAGGGGAATACATCGGCTTGGGGGGAGAATACCGCCACACCGTTGCCTTTAACCATAATTACGTGGCGCATCCGTTGGTCAAGCTCTACGCAGGAGAGGCGCGCTGCACCATCGACCTGACCATTACCAACCTCAAGCGCACGCCAATGGAATTCATGTACCTGGCGCATGTCAACTTCCGCCCGGTCGATCAGGGTGAACTCGTCTACAGTGCCCACGCCACACCGGAGCATGTACGCATTCGCAAGAGCATCCCCTCACACGTGCGCCCTGGCCCCGGTTATCGCGAATTTATGCGAGAGCTAGAGCAGCACCCGGAGCGCCATCACCTCCTGACCCCGGACCTTGCCTTCGACCCGGAGATCGTCTTTACAATTGACTATCTTGCAGACCGCGAAGGTTGGGCACATACCATGCAACGCTATCCCGATGGCAGCGCCGACTACATCCGCCATCGCCCCGACCAACTTGACAAGGGCGTGCGCTGGATCTGCCGCACACCTGACCAAGACGCACTGGGCATGGTTCTGCCCGCCACCGCCGAACCGGAGGGCTATCACGCCGAAAAGGCCAAAGGCAACATCAAAATTCTGCCCGCGGGAGCCTCTTACTCCGTTGCAATGGAAGCCGGTGTCTTAACACCCGACGAAGCGCAACAGATGGCAGGGCATATCGAACAAATTGTGGCGGCGAATTGAGGAAATCAGAGGGTTTCTCGCCCAGAGCCGCGGAGGAAAAAGATAGAGACATCTGCTTCCGCGGCTCTGCATCTCTGCGCGAGACTTTTCTGTTCTGCTTACTTCAGCGGGAAATCCAGGATCACCCGCGTCCCCTGATAGATATAGCCATCGTAGCCCAATGCCATCGCATCGGCCTGCAACTGCTCCACAATCTCCTTCGGCCAATCCCAGGGCGCGCCACCCCCCTGGATGATGGGATATGCCGGAGTATCGGGTGGCAGCAGCAGCTTAGCCTTTGCCATATCCAGCCTGACAAACTCGCGCAGCGGAATGTTGCGATACTCGCAGTCCGGTTCGCCCAGTGCAAAGTCAGCGATGCTCTTGGGCAAATCGAGGCTGGCATAGCCCGCAACCCGATAGGCGATCTGTAATGCCTGTGCCTCGCCCAGTTGCGGAAAGAGCGCCATCAGATTTTGCGCCCAGACCACCAGTGTCTTCATCGGAAAGATGTCTACATGCGAGAGCAGCGGGCTGGCGAAATCCGAGAATTCGGCCCAACGCGTCTGGTTATGTCCAGCCAAAATCGAGAGTGACGCGGGATACGTATCTGCGCCAAAGATGAAGTTGTCACCCGCTGCCTGATGCACAGCCTTGCGGAAACGGCTGACATTGCGTACCAACACCTCCGAACGGAAGCGGAACCAATCCATCAGACCAGGGCGAAACCCAAGAAAGTGGAACAGGTCAAACGGCCCCAAGTCGCTTTCGGCAATCGACGCCAACTGCACCGAGTCCAGTTGCTTGACGCGTCTGATGGCGTGCTGTATATCGGCCTTCATCGCCGCCATGTCATAGCCTAGCTCCGCTGCCACTGCCGCGCCTTCTGGACGCATATCCAGGAAAAGCCCGCGCGGATAGCTGGTCATGGGATAGCGCGCGTGCGTGATATCAACCCCCTGCACGCCATAAGCCGTCGCCATGTGCGTATAAAGCGCCTCATACCAGCGGTTGTTCTCCTCCAAATAGGGGGAGTACATCAACACATCGAAATCGCTGGCGGTATACATGCCCGCCAACAGCCAGACATCCAGCCCCGCGGCGTGACACATCTCTATCGCCTTGCGCAATTCGGCCTCATTATGCTCTGCGCCTATATGCGGCCCCACCGATTTCAGCGCCGAGTCGAGCTTGGTAGTGGACGGCTGACCGTCGAGGTGCTGCGCCAAAAGGCTGCTCACCCGCTCTGGCGATGGTGGCGAACCATCAAAGGGGCTCTTTGCCAACACCTCCGGCGGCAGTTCGCCATTGAACCAGATAATGACCCAGTTCAGCCCAACTTTGTCCCGCAACGCCTCCAGGTATCCAGGGTTGTTGACGATGACCTGCGACCCCAGATATAACCCAACTCGCGGCGTCTTGCCCATAGCCGAATCTCCTAGTGTATGTGAGTGCTAGTAAAGTTTGTCGATGCATTCACGATTGTTGCTTCTGCTACTGCTACTTCTACTACTTCAGATCATAATCCATCAACACGCGTGTCCCCTGGAAAATATAGCCGGCATAGCCAAGATCCAACGCATCAGCCATCAACTGCTGCACAGTTGGCAAGGGCCAATCCCACGGCGCGCCGCCCCCCTGGATGATCGGGTAGGCAGGCAGCCCTTCCGGCAGGTAGAGTTTGGCCTTCGCCATATCCGAGCGCACGATCTCACGCAGCGGCATATGGCGATATTCGGAATCCGGCTCACCCAGCGCGAAGTCGGCAAGGTTGTCGGGCAAATCCAAGTCGGCATAGCCACCCAATCGGTAGGCCAGTTGCAGCGCCTCCGCTTCCGGCAGTTGCGGGAACCACACCTGGAACTGCTGCGCCCACGCCGCCCAGGTCTTCATCGGGAAGGCGTCTACATGCGAGAGCAGCGGGCTGGCAAAGTCCGAGAATTCACCCCAGCGTGTCTGATCATGCCCGGCAAAGAGCGAGAGCGAGGCAGGATAGTTATCCGCGCCAAAGACAAAATCAGGCCCCGCTGCCTGATGCACCACTGTGTGAAAATGCTTCATATTGCGGGCGATGAGATCGGCGCGGAAACGGAACCAATCCAGCAGCCCAGGCCGCAAGCCTACAAAATGCAGCGCATCCAGCGGCCCCAGCGTATTTGTCGCCAGCGTGCTCAACTGTTTCAGAGTTAGCTGCTTGAAGCGGGTCAGCGCGTGGGCAATGTCGCTCCGCATCGCCTCCATATCATAGCCTAGCTCAGTCGCCGCCTGCGTACAGGCAGCACAGGCACAGAGAAAAATACCGCGCGGCAGGCTGGTCTTAGGGAAACGCGCATGGGTTATGTCAATGCCCTGCACCCCGTAGGCTGTTGCCAAATGGGTATAATACGCCTCATACCAGCGTTCATTCTCCTTGTTGCCCGGACAAAACATCAGCGATTCATGCGCTGTGTACATCCCTGCCATGAACCAGACATCCAGCCCCGCCGCGTGACACATGGCAATTGCTTGGCGCATCTCCGCGTCCTTTTGCGGCGTGCTCGCGCTCACATGCGGCCCCACGCCCCGAAGCGCCACGGTCAAATCATCTGTGCAAGGCTGCCCGTCGAGATGATAGGCAATCAGTTCGCGCACGCGTGCGGGCGACGGCGGCACGCTGTCATAGGGGCTGTGCGCCAGTACCTCCGGCGGCAATTTGCCATTAAAGGTGAGAATGACCCAATTCAATCCGATCCGGTCACGCAATGCCTCCAAATAGCCGGAGTTGCGGACGATGATTTCCGGATCTAAATAGAGACCCACGCGCGCGCTTTTCGTCATGCGATTCATCTTCTTTCATTGTGGAATCCAGGATCAACTGTCATGTGCCTGTCTGTAATGTGCCTGTCTGTAATGTACCGCAGTGTCCGTCAGGTTTACACCTTCGGTCGTTCAGCGCCATAGATCAAATAGCTGTTGACCAACAGGCCGCCATCGACCGGGATCACCTGACCATTGACATAGCTCGATTCGTCGGAGGCCAAAAAGATGGCGACGGCAGCCACCTCGCTGGGCAGCCCGGTGCGGCCCACCAAGACCCGATCCGTTTGGCGCGGCGGTGCGTCGTCGGGCATCCTGGATTGAATCGGCCCCGGAGCGATACAGTTGGCGCGAACGCCATAGGGGGCCAGGTCTTCCGCCAGCAAGATCGTCATATTTTCCACCGCAGCCTTCGCCGCGCCATAGGCAACACAGCGCGGTTGGGGTACGGAGCCATTCACCGATGAGATGTTGATGATGTTACCGCTCCGCGCCTGCGCCATCACCCGGCCCACAGCCTGTGAGCAAAGAAAGACGCCGGTTTGATTCACACCAATCACCCGCTGCCATACCTCATAGCTCACATCCAGCACATGGCCGTTTTCGCCCAGGATCGCCGCGTTATTCACCAGGATGTCAATGCGCCCAAACTCGGCGACAGTCGCCTGCACCATCGCTTCCACACGGGCGGGATCGCCCACATTCGTCTCGATAAAGCGGGCCTTCCCGCCGCTGTCGAGAATTTCCTGGCAGGTCGCGTTGCCATCTTCCACGTTGAGATCGGCAATCACCACAGCCGCGCCTTCCTTCGCAAAGCCTTTGGCGATGGCGCGGCCAATGCCGTGGCCCCCGCCTGTCACAATGGCAACTTGGTCACGTAATCGCATAGCTATTTATCTTCAATCTGCTTGGTTGGTGAGAGAGTTACAGGATAGAAAATTCTTGGAAGATTGTGGAGGATGTATAGGGCAATCTTATCAACGCAACTGTTCCACGTCAATATCCTCCCAATCCCAAAAGGCCCAAAAACGCAATTGACACCCTCTACGAATGATGATAGCATCGACTTATTCATCAGAGCAATTCGATTACTCGCAACCGCCTCCTCCTCCAGGAGCGCAACGACATCACCCGATATTTTGCAGATCCAATAACTTTTGCCACACCTCCACTCCGGCAAGCTACTTGTCTAGGAATATGTCTGGTAAATCCACATGGTCGCCAATCGCAGTTTCTGGTATCGCTTCGAAACGTTCCTGATTTATTTGGGCATCACTCTTTTTGCCCTGATGGCTATTCTGCCCTTTCTCCATACGATTGCCCGCTCCTTTAGCGCCGAGCCACCGATCCTGCGTGGGGAAATTTACCTTTGGCCCAAAGGCTTCTCCTTTGACGCATATATCCGGCTGATGCAGGGCAACCAGTTCTGGCAGGCCTATCGCAACTCCTTTATCATCACCATTAGCGCCACTGCGGTACAGATGGTGTTGACGACCCTCTGTGCCTATCCTCTCTCTCGCAGCTATCTGCCGGGGCGCAACCTGCTCATGGCAGTCATCATCTTTCAGATGATCTTTCCACCGAGTTTAGTCCCCTTCTATCTAACCGTACGCGATATTGGGCTGATTGACAGTTGGTGGGCGCTGATCCTGCCCTATGGCATCAACACCTTCAATATGATTGTGCTCAAAAGCTACTTTCAATCGCTTCCTCCAGAGTTGGAGGAGTCAGCGGTGATCGACGGGGCCAACGACTTTCAAGTGTTACTGTATATCATCCTGCCGCTGGCGATGCCGGTTCTCTTGACCATCACCCTCTTTTACTCTGTCGCCAACTGGAACCTTTTCCTACCTGCCATCTTTTTCATCACCGATGGCAACAAGCAGCCGCTGCAAGTAATGCTGCGCGACATGATTTGGTCTATGCAATTGGCGACCCAAACAGCCAGCGCGGATGATGTTGAAAGGTTGGTCGGCATTGAAGCACTGAAATCCGCAAGCGTACTGATGTCCGCCATTCCTATGCTCCTTGCCTATCCCTTCTTCCAACGCTATTTTGTGAAGGGTATTATGCTGGGCGCTATCAAAGGCTAAATGCCTGCATCATTTGCGGTTTCACAGCCCGGAGGGCTTCGTTCCGGTGCTACCCCTATGCTTCTCCGCTCTCATCAATGTGTTGTCCTACATCAATGTAGTCCCTGAATTGTAGTTGCTCAATCAGATGTAGTCTGTTGCCAGTAGTCTCCTAACATTCTTGGTACCCAACCTGAGGAGTGATGACCCGATGAAACTAGAGCAGAAGTACACTCGTCGTACCGCGCTAAAATTGCTCGGCTTTGGTAGCGCCGCGGCCTATTTGGCCGCCTGCGCCCCCGCCACAGCTCCCGCCCCTGCGGCAGAAGGGGATGGCTCCGCCTCTGCCGAACGCATCACCATCTCCATCTCTCATATTGGGGGTGGCAGCCTCGAAGGGTCGGAGAAGTCCCAACGCATGATGCTGCTGCGTGAGTCCTTCCCCAATATCGAGTTCGACAACCGTTGGGTAAGCTATGCTGGTTATTTGGAAAAGATCCCCCTGGCAATCGCCAGTGGCGACCTGGCCGATCTCCAATTCTGCAACGCCTTCAACGACATCCCCTTGATGATGGAAGCCGATGTTTTGGGCGACGTTGGGCCGCTGTTGCAAGAGCATGGCAAGAACATCCTGGCGGTGACTCCCGAACAGGCGTGGGACTCGACCTTGTATGATGGCATGCAGGTGGCTGTCGCCCACAACGTCTATGATCTGAACATCTGGCTCACAATCTACCGCAAGGATTGGCTCGACAAGTTAGGGTTGGGCGTACCCCAGACGATCGATGAATATGGCGAGGCATTGCGCGCCTTTACCACTGACGATCCCGATGGCAATGGACAGGCCGACACCTACGGTCGTGTTCTCTATAACACGATCCGCTTTGACGATGACATTTTCCATGCCTTTGGCGTTGCCGTGGGCCACCATATGAATGGCTTCTGGCGAGAGCGGGACGGGCAATTGGCGCTGGACTGGGTGCAGCCGCAGATGAAGGATGCCCTCGCGTGGATGCGCGATGTGTGGGCCGATGGGGCGTTTCATCCCGACTCGATCAGCATCCCCCTGGGTCATGGAGGCGATGCCTTCCTTGCGGGCTTTGTCGGCAACCAGTACTCGTCGTGGTCCAGCATCGACTCGTCCACAGAACGGCTGCATGCCATTACCCCCGAAGTTGAACTTGTCCCTGGTCCGGCTCCAGAAGGCCCAGGTGGTCGCGGCTTTACCGGCGAAGGCTGGCCCTGGTGCTATGTCGTCCCCAAGAGCGCGCAGCATCCCGCCGAATGTGTGCAAGTGCTGGACTTCTTCTACACGCCTGATATCGTGGCACAGGTCTTCTGCGAAGGCGTCCCAGGTGTCACCAACAAGGGGTTGGATGAAAATGGGTGGTGTGTTGAATTCACCCGCGAAGAGAAGGCCGCGATGGGTGACGATTGGGCCAACAAGACGACCGAAGTATTGGATATTACCACCTATCAAGGTCTGTGGCTGCCCTATAACACAGTAGGAGGCACACCGATCTTCCCCAACTTCCCCGATGATATGCGAGCGCACTTCGAGGCAATCTTGGCGAACAAGTACTCCGAAACTGCGCTGCAAGCGCGCGATATCTCGCAGGAATATATCCAACTCACCGCCAAAAAGCGACCGGTCGAGGCGGATAAGGAGAGCTGGCCTGGCCTACAGACCCGCTTCAGCGAGTTTATCTCCCAAGCAGTCGCCGGCAACATTGATCTGGATCAGGGCTGGGAAGAATGGCTTGCCTACTTTGATGCCAACGGTGGCGTCGAGATCACCGAACAGGTCAACCAACTGTAGTCGTTCGTTATATCACGCCCCTTGCCGGAAGCGACTGCGGCTTCCGGCAAGGGGAAAGCAAGTCAGATATAGGGTAAGGAAAGTTATCCGTGGCAACCTCTGCTGTTTCTCAGGTCAAAGGGCCGATCCGCGCTGCCAAGCGCGGCTATTGGCGCGAGCTGGGCGTTCAGATGTGGAATCATCGCTATCTCTACTTGATGCTTCTGCCGCCCATCCTCTTCTTCCTTGTCTTTCGCTTCTATCCTATCGCGGGCAGCGTCATCGCCTTTAAGGATTTCAAGCCGCTTGCAGGCATTTGGGGCAGTCCCTGGGTTGGCCTCGAACATTTCACCGATCTCTTTTCAGACCCCACGTTTGGGCGCGTACTCTGGAACACCGTCTGGATTGCGCTCCTTAAATTGCTCATCGCCTTCCCTGCGCCCATCCTACTCGCGCTCTTTCTCAATGAGATTACCCACCTCAGCTACAAGCGTTTTTTGCAGACCATTGTCTATGCCCCCCATTTTATGTCGTGGGTAATCTACGGGGCGATCCTCTACATTGTGCTGTCACCGGCAAATGGGCTTGTGAACAATCTCATCGCCATGACCGGAGCCGAAAAGATTGCCTTCTTCCAGCAGCCCAACTATTTTGTGCCCATTGTGCTTATCTCATCACTGCTCAAGGAGACTGGCTTCCTGGCGGTTATCTATCTGGCGACCATCTCGTCAATCGATCCTACGCTCTATGAAGCGGCGATTATGGACGGTGGCAACCGCTGGCAGCTAATGCGCCATGTCACTCTGCCAGGGCTGCGGACGACCATCATCACCCTCTTTATCCTGCAAATCGGCTTCTTCCTCAATGTCGGCTTCGAGCAGATCTTTATCCTCCAAAATGCGATGGTGCTATCCACCGCAGACATCATCGAAACCTTCATCTATCGCGTCGGCATCCAGCGCGCCCGCTTTGACTTTACCACTGCCGCCGGCCTCTTTAACGGGCTGATCGGCATGGTGATGGTACTCATTGCCGACCGCACCGCCAAGCGTATGGATCTGCCGGGCATCTTTTAATAAGTGGTCTGCCGGAACACAACGACACCTCCGTATAATCCATTGACCAACCCATTCACCCCAATCTTATTCTACAAATTTCAGGCAAATAGTTTGAGGAGAAATCATGTCCAACACGTCCCCTTTGCGATCTTCAGCCTTCTCGCGTCGCGGCTTTTTGCGCGGTGCCGCGGCCAGCGCAGCCCTGGTCTTGGCGGCATGCGCCGTACCGGCAGGAGCGCCCGCTCCAGGCAGCGGCGAGAGCGGTTCGCCCAGCGAAGAGCCGATTGTCCTGCGCTTGCACATGCGCGCGGGTGGCGAGACTGCCGAAGCAGCGATCTATGTGACACGTCCCGCCGAATTCACCGAAGAGACCGGCGTCCAGGTACAGTTGGAGCCGATTCCGGGAGCAGAGTATTGGGCCAAGATTGAAACGCTCGCGGCTTCCAACACATTGGGCGACAATATGTTTACCGACCAGAAGAACTGGCAGCACAGCCGCTCGGTCCATTTTGGCCTGATCCAAGAGTGCGACGACTTCATGGAATCGGAGGGCATCAGCCGCGACGAGTGGCTGCCGATGGTGATTGGCACCTGCATCACCAACGACAAGGTCTATGGCCTGCCCAAGACAGCCAACCCAGGTCAAGCCTATATTTGGCTCAACCATGATATGCTGGAAGCCGCGGGCATTGAAGTGCCCGCCGATGTAAGCACGACCTCTTGGGAGCAATATCGCGAGTGGGCCAATATTCTTGCCACAGGCGAACCGGACGAGCGCGAGGTCTATGGTTTCCATCTGCCCACCAACAGCATCGCCATGATTATCAACACCATTCGCACCTTTGGCGGCTGGGAATTGACCGAGGATGGCACACAGTCCCCCGTGATGGATGATGGCTGGACAGGCTCGATCCGCTTTGCCCATGCGCTCTATCAAGAGGACAAGGTCATGCCCCTGGACGCGAACATCGGCACAGGCGGCACAATCGGCCTCTTTGCCGCGGGCCGCTTACCGCTGATGGTGAATTCACGCGGCACCAACCAACAGGTACGTGAAGCGGTTGGGCCGGAGGATGGCAGCACAGGTGGATTCCGTTGGAGCGCCATTGGCCTGGCAGAAGGGCCCAATACGAATGGCTGGGGAGCAAGCCTCAACACGCACGCGGGTACAACGCAATCGCAACACAAATTGGAGAGCTTCAAGCTGACCTATGCGCTCTCCGATGCGCGCTTCGCCTATTTGAATGCAAATGAGATTGGCTATCTGGTCGGGCGCACGAATGAATTGGAGGAAATTGGGCCAGCAGCGGAAGATCCCTTCATTCAACTGCAATTCTATGAGTTCTCTCGCCAAGTGCCCTATCGCATCGGGGCCAACTATCGCGGGCTGGAATGGGAGCAGATCATCCGCAATATGACCGATCTGGTCTACCTGGGTGAGCGCCAGCCGGATGACGCCTTCTTTGGCGAGTTGGAAACCGCCATCAACGATCTATTGGCGCGCCCGGTCTAAAGCGATCTGCCAATAAAAACAGACCAAGCAAATACAAGGAAACGAGTAAGCGGCGTGTATATACAGGAACAACTACGGTGGGATCGGGTCAACGACGAGAATCTCGCCTTCTATAAAGCCATTGGCGTCGATTATCTTGCCATCTACCCTGGGCCGGATATGCGCGACGGAGTCGACCGCAGCGAATATTGGTGGCAGATGCGCAAACTGGCCGAGAAGCATGGCCTCAAACTCAATAACGTAGCCACCCACGGCTGGGACGAAATCACCCTCGCCAAGCCAGACCGGGACGAAAAGATTGAGGCGTGGTGTACCATCTTACGCAACCTGGGTGAGGTGGGCATCCCGACGATGGGCTATAACTTCAAGCCCATTGGCAACTTCCGCACCACCTCGGCGATTGGGCGCGGCGGCGTGCGCTACAGCACCTTTAACTATGACGAACTCATGCAGAACCCGCCGCATGTCCCCGAAAAGGTCATCGATGGAGAGACGCTGCGCGCCAACCTTGCGTACTTCTTAGAGCGGGTGATCCCCGTAGCCGAGCAATCAGGCGTACGCATGGCGCTCCACCCCGATGATCCGCCGCTGCCGGAGCCTTTAGGGGGTGCGGCGCGCATTGTCTCCAGCATCGAAGACTATCTGCAAATCTTCAACATGCGCCCTAGCCCCTCGAATGCCATGCTCTTTTGCCAGGGCTGTGTGGCAGAGATGGGAACCGATGTGGAACAGGCGATCCGCACCATCGGCGGCTTGGACAAAATTACCTATGTGCATTTCCGCAACATCCAGGGAACCCCGCGCGACTTCCGTGAGGTCTTTGTGGACGAGGGGCAGGTGGACATGGTACACATGATGGAGGTCTATCGCGATATCGGCTTCAACGGCCCCTTCATGATGGATCACACGCCCACCTTCGCCACCCCCGAACAGACCCAATGGGGAGGGGTGGCCTTTGCCGTGGGCTATATGCGCGGGCTGATTCAGACGGTCTACCGCTGAGGACAGCCCTGATCACAGCGCCTTGATAACAGAATAGGAGAGGAGTGGGGCAGCGGTCGGTGCGCCTAGCGCACAGGAGGCGCAGGCATTCCCATCTGTGCCATGATCGTGGGAAGTGACTCGAAATAGCCTTGATCCACGAAGCACCAGCCCCACTCCTCGCCAGGCTGATACGACATCATAATCGGATGGTGGGTCGAATTGAAGTGCTTGGTTGCATGCTTATTCTTCGAGCTGTCACAGCAGCCGACATGACCGCAGCTCATGCAGAGGCGCAGATGCACCCAGCTATCACCCATCTCGAGGCACTCTTTACAGCCGTCGCCACTCGGCGTGACCACTTCTATCTGATTGAGATGTTGGCAGACTGCCATTGACCTCCTCCTTTGGTTATCCCTTTGGTCATCGCTACTCCTACACGCTCACAGTTTCAGGGTTGGGGACGTGCCAGCGTAAAAATGCGATAGCCATTGTTCAACATGCCCCCATCCACCTTGATGCACTGCCCGTTGACATAGCTGGAGTCGTCCGAAGCCAGAAAGACAGCGACGCTGGCGATCTCGCTCGATAGCCCTGCGCGCCCCAATAACGTCGATTCCGAAGGCCGCGGCGCGGTATCATCGGGCAAATTGGACTGGATCGGCCCCGGCGCAATAGCGTTGGCGCGAATGCCATAGGGGGCAAGATCGCCAGCCAGCAGCACAGTCATGGCAACAATCGCGGCTTTGGCCGCGCCATAGGCCACACAACGGGGCTGAGGCACAAAGGCGTTCACCGAAGCAATGTTGATGATATTGCCGCGTCGCGCCTCAGCCATCACCCGCCCTGCTACCTGCGAACAGATAAAGGCCCCCGTTTGATTGACCGCGATCACCCGATCCCACACCTCTTGGCTCACCTCCAGCACATGACCATTTTCGCCCAGAATGGCCGCGTTGTTGACCAGAATGTCAATGCGCCCAAACTCGGCTACAGTCGCCTGTACCATCGCTTCCACGTTGGCGCGGTCTGCCACTTGCGTCTGAATAAAACGCGCCGTTCCTCCATCCGCCACAATCTCTTGCGCCGTGGCTTCCCCCCGGTCAGCATCCAACTCGGCGATGATCACCGCCGCGCCTTCCTGGGCAAACGCTTTGGCAATCGCGCGGCCAATCCCCCGGCCTCCCCCCGTAACAATCGCAACCTGTGATTCCAGCCGCATCTCTTAGCTTCCTATCTCCAATGTCATGTGGGTTTCTCCGTCTCGCTCCTCCACCACTTGGAAACCATAGCGAGTATAAAAGCGCACTGCATCGATCCAAGTGGAGGTTGTCTCCAAAACAATGTGGCGACAGCCGGTGACGCGGGCATAGTCGAGCAGCGCATCCAGCATCCGGCGCCCGATTCCCTGCCCCCGCAAATCTGCGCGCACCGACATCCGCACCACGCGCAGCGCATCAATGCCCCCAGGCGTCACCTCGGGCAGCAGCGCCCCGGTGGCGACCAGGCGATCATCGAGATAGCCGACAAGAAAAATACCTGTCTGGTAGGTGGTCGCAATATCGTTGAGGTCAGGGTTCAGCGTCGGGTCAATCCACCCCCAACGCTCGCCCAGCCCCATCACCACCAACTGCTTTGCCGCCTCCTGGTCACCCACGCCAAAAGGCCGAATCTCAAGCCGGTCACGCAAAGCCGCCATCGCAAAAAACTCTCCTACGCCTAAAGCCGTACCTGCTGACCCAACAACCCCTTGACCACCAGCAAGACTAAGAACGACGCCGCCAGCAAGATCACAGCCAGCGTGAGGGCGATATTCAAATCAAGCTCAAAACCCAAATAGATCGCCAAAGGCATTGTCTGTGTGCGCCCCGGAAAATTGCCCGCGAAAATGATCGTCGCCCCAAATTCTCCTAAGGCCCGCGCCCAGGTCATCACCGCTCCCCCCAACAACGCCGTACGTGCCATCGGCAGCGTAATCAGCCGGAAGACCTGCCATCCGCTTGCGCCATCCAACGCTGCGGCTTGCTCCAGTTCCCGGTCAATTGCCGAAAACCCCGCCGCCGCTGCCTTTACATAGAAAGGCGCAGCCACAAAAAGCTGCGCCATGACCACTGCTGTTTGTGTGAAGGCGATGGTGATTCCCACTTCGTTCAGATATTGCCCAAAGAGTCCCCGCCGCCCAAAGGCCAATAACAGCGCAATCCCCGCCACGGCGGGCGGCAGCACCATCGGCAAGTCAATCAGCGTATCCAGAAGCTGCCGCCCGCCAAATTCGCCGCGACCCAGCAGATAGCCGACAGGCGTCCCAACGATTAGTGTGATCAGCAGCGTCAAGCTGGTCGTCGCCATGCTCAGACCGATCGCCTGGGCGACCTGGGGCTGAACCAGATGCGCCAACAGCGCGGCGGGAGAAAGACGCAACAACAGCGCTGCCAACGGCACCAGCAAGAACGCGATCAAGGGCAGACTCAAAACCCATAGGAGTATCGCCTGCTGCTGAGTGCTCCACCGCGAACGGGTAGTGGGTGGCGGCGTGGATGTTGCCAGTGGAACACCCGTCATGATGGACTGTAAGTATCCTCTAGTGCCAACGTTTCTGCCTCATGCATCTGCTGAGGAATTTTGATCATGTACTCATGAGGTGAGTACATGGCTAGTATGGCACAAGGGGCGGCGAGATGCCAATACATTTGACAGGATATTGTAAAACATTGGTCGGCAAATCTGTGTCATAATGGAGCCGCCGCGAGCACAAAAGCCTTTCGCACGACCATTGAACGCTCAATTTCACCGTCGCTTCCTTGAAGCCTCCATCGAAGGAGATCCCCCATGCGATACGGGGTGCGTCTGCACTTCGTCCTGGTATCGTCCGCACAGGGTCGAAGTGGGCGCGCGCCTGCTCTTGGCTTCTTGCTTGCGGGGCTGCTGCTCTGGTTCAGCGGTCACTTGTCCGCCTGGGCGCAGCCTTCCATCCCTCCCCGTTTGATCATCAGCGAAGTTCACCCAGCGCCCCACGCCGTAGGCGACGAGATGGGCGAGTGGATCGAACTATTCAATCTCAGCAGCGAAGCCGTCAATCTCCAATTCTGGAGCCTCACCAACCAGGGTGGTGGCGAGCATGTTTTCCCCTTCGAGCTGTGGATTCCCCCTGGTGGCTATCTCATCCTGGCGCGCCAGCAGGACCCTGCCCAGAATGGCGGCGTACAACCCGCCGCGATCTACACCCAGATCACCCTAGCCAACCAAAGCGAACGGTTAAGCCTGCATACTCCTGAAAACGAAATCGAAGATAGCGTGGCTTGGGGTGAAGGGACAGAACTAACAGCACATGATGGAGCCAGTTTGGAACGCTCGGCTCCTTCCCCCGCTGCGCCGTGGGTGGTGGCGCATTCACCCTGGCCCGGTTCCGCAGGTGATCTCGGCAGCCCTGGTGCGCCCTATCGTCCACCTCCCACACCCACGCCGCTCCCCCCATCGCCCACACCCCCGCCAACGATTCCGCCGCGCCTCTTTCTCAGCGAAATCATGGCCGACCCTCGTGCGGCGAGTGATGAAATGGGCGAGTGGATCGAACTCTATAATGGTGACACCGTACCCGTCAACCTGGATGGCTGGCGTTTGCGCGACCAGGAT
This sequence comes from Caldilineaceae bacterium, assembly GCA_020846635.1. Taxonomy (GTDB): domain Bacteria; phylum Chloroflexota; class Anaerolineae; order Caldilineales; family Caldilineaceae; genus QEUY01. Next base: position 73,170 of record JADLDO010000007.1, on the reverse strand, counting down.
ACAGATCAGGCCATTCTCAGCGGCGAACTGTGGCTGCCTCCTGGCGGCTATGCCCTCTTGGCGCGCACGAACGACCCGGCACTGAATGGCGGTGTAGTGGTGCAAATGGGCTATACGGGGCTACAGCTTGCCAATGAGCAGGACGAGCTGCTGCTTGTGACCCCTTGGGGGCTGGTCGTGGATCAGTTGGTTTGGGGTGATGGCACATTCAACATCTCGACCGGGGCCAGCCTGGAGCGCACCGGCTTTGATGCCGCTGCCACTTGGGCAACCGCCCATGCACCCTGGCCCGGTTCTGCTGGAGATTTGGGCAGCCCCGGCGCGCCCTACATCCCACCGCCGGAACCCATGCCCACCGCCACCCCTTTGTCAACAGTGCCGCCCGCCATCCCGCCGCGCCTCCTCTTGAGCGAGATCATGGCTAACCCCGCAGCGGTGGGCGATGATCTAGGCGAATGGATCGAGATTTACAATGGGGAGAGTGTGCCGGTGAATCTCGATGGCTGGATTTTGGCAGATCAGGGAAGTGACCGCGCGGTTCTTGCCGGTGAGCTTTGGCTAGCGCCCGGTGGCTATGCCCTCTTGGCACGCGTGAGCGATCCAACGCAAAATGGCGGCGTACCAGCGCAGATGGGCTACAGCGGGCTGCAACTTGCCAACCAAGCAGACGAGTTGATCCTGATTACACCGTGGGGCGTGCCGGTTGATCAATTGATTTGGGGCGAAGGCACACTCAAGATCAGCAATGGAGCCAGCCTCGAACGCACAAGCTTTGAACCCGCGGCCACCTGGACGACTGCCCATGCTCCCTGGCCTGGTTCCGCCGGCGACCTGGGCAGCCCTGGCGCGCCCTACACAGCACCGCCCGCGCAGCCTACCCCCACTGCCAGCGCAACGGCCATGCCATCGCCCACAGCACTGCCCATAGGTTGGGGTCGCCGTCTCCAGCCCTCTCCCCTCATCATTGCCCAAGTCTATGCCGAGGGCAGTGACCAGGAATATATCGTTTTACGCAACAGTAGTGACGCAGCCATTGCCCTAGCCGGATGGCGGCTGGGCGATGCCGAAGTGCCGGGCGACCGTGAAGGGCTGATGTTCCTGCCGGAGAGCGTTGTTCTTTCCCCCGGAGCCAGTTGGATCGTCGCTCGCTCTGCCAGCACCTTCCGCGCCATTTGGGGTCGCGCCCCCGATGCCGAATGGGGCAACAGTGATCCCGCCCTCCCCCAACTGCTGCCCGATACCACCCTTGCTGCGGGTGAGATGGCATTGGCCGACGAGGGCGATGAACTGCTGCTCTTTGACCCGGATGGAGCCGTAGCGGATGCGGTGGCCTGGAAAGATGGAAGTTATGCCAATTTGGGTCTTGCGGGCCATCTCGACATGCCCAGCCGGACTGCCCTTTTCCAAGCTCCGGGCGCGCCCTATCCCACCGTCAGCGATCTACGCCACCGCTTCATGCTCCTGCCGCCCGATCCCTTTGGAACCTTCAGCCTGCCCAGCCTGCCCGCCCATTCCCCTGTTGCCCTGGACGGCGGCATGATCGCCCAATGGGGGTCGCTGGGCGCGGCCAGCACCTTTAGCCCTGGCGGCACGATGCCACCCCACATCTTGCTTGCGGCTGCGGGTGCGTTGGGGCTGGACTTTACCGCCATTGCCGATAGCGACCGCGCCCCTGCGGATATGGTTGTCAGCGCCCAAAGCAGTGGCCCCGTTGCCCTTCCTGCCTGGCGCTGGCATCATCCAGAAGGTCATCAAGCGATTGTCTACAGCGAAATTACCGCTTCCCTGCTGGGCTGGGGTGAATTGTATGATTTCCTCGCCAAAGAGAATGTGCTGGCCCAACTCCCCCCGCAGATCGGCTATGCCAGCCAGCGCACGCCCCTCCTAACCGCCGACAACGTCTCTGCGCCCGGCAACCTGGCCGATCTGCAAGCGCTGTGGCAGAGCTTAGAGATGCCCCTGCTGCCTGCGGGCAACAGCACGCCACCCCTCCCCGGCGCATCCGTCCTCGCACCCCACTACACCGGGCTGGCGGCGACGGACAGCAATGCGTCCGCGCTCCTGGACGCGCTAGGGCAGCGGCGCGGCTGGCTCACCTCGTCCCCAGGGCTGTGGCTCACACTCCACACAGAGGGCGGCGAATGGATGGGCAGCACCGTTGCGCCCGCCAAAGAATTAACCTTACACATTGCCTATGGCGACAGCAGCAGTACCGGCGCGGGGTTGGCGCTCTGGCAAGACGACCAGATTGTGCGCCAACTTGACCTACCCCCCACCGATGGTCGTTGGACGCTCACCCTGCCTGCTGCACCCGGCACGATGCTCTATGCTGTGGCGACGCAGTTGGATGGCGATTTTGCCATCACCGCGCCGATTTTTGTCGCCCCGGCTGCGGGTGGCGCTGTGCTCATCAATGAGGTGCTGCCCGCGCCCGGTACTGACCACAACGGCGATGGACAGGTCAACAGCGATGATGAGTTCATCGAACTGTTCAACTCCGGCAGCGCGCCCTTGTCCCTGGCAGGCTATTCATTGGGTGACGCGGCCAGCGCCACGGGAAGCCGCCGCTTCACCTTCGGGAGTGACCGCTTTATTGGCGCGGGCGAACGGCTGCTGCTTTGGCGCGCCAACAGCGGGCTGAGCCTGAATGACGATGGCGACTTTCTCGACTTATTGGATGCTAACGGCACGCAGGTGGATCGGCTCGCCTGGGAGCAGCGCGACGCCGGGGCATCCTTGAGCCGCATCCCCGATGGTGGCGATTGGCAATCACGCACGCCGCCCACTCCAGGGCATGCCAACCAACCCTTCCCACCGCCAGAGCCAACCACCCCGCCCGAACCTGATCCCCCGCCCGTCGATCCTACCGATGTCGGCGATCCGCAAAGCCCAAACTTTGGACAAGCCACAGGCCCGCCCGGTTCGGTGGCGCTGGCAAAGCTGCGCGGGCTGGAGACCATCACAGAGTTCACCGGTCAAGTCATTGTGCCGCCCGGTCTTTTCCCTTCCGCCATCTATGTAGCCGATGCCGCGCTCGATGCCAACGGCGTGCCCATGCCCACCGCTGGATTAGGTATCCAGGTCTATTTGCGCGCGGGGGAGTTTATGCCCATGCAGGAAGGGGATTGGCTCTTGGTGCGCGGGGGCGTGGTCAAGTCGTTCCGCGGTGAGATGGAGATTCAGATCGAAGAGCCGGGGCAGGCATGGTCCTTTGCACCGGGTACGCCGCTCGTCCCGCTGCCCATCACCGTCAGCGAAATTGGCGAATCGCTGGAGGGGCGCTTGGTGAGTTTCAGCGGCCTTGTCACCGGCTGGCAAGGCGACAGCATCTTCCTCGGCGACCCCGCCAATCCCGACGCGCCACCGATCCGCGTCACCATACGCGCGAGCCTCGGTTGGCGACGCCCCTATGTGCAAAAAGGCGAGCAGTTCCAGGTCACAGGCATCGTCGGCCAATTCGGCAAAGCCGCGCCGTGGAACGACGGTTATCGGGTGCTTCTCCGCTTCGAGAGTGATTTGGTGCGAGTTTACAGCAGCGAGGCCGCCGGACGGTAAACCATCCAGCGGCCTCGCGCCTGCGGTACATCAGCTAGTCATTCAACTTGATCAACGGGAAGTAGAGCTTCACAGGCAGCGCGTCGTTGAGTATCTCCACAACCTCCACATCCGAGAATGTGACCGGCTGCTTGCCCGTCACCACGATCTGGTTGGGATTCACTTGCACCGTACGGTTCTGTGCATCCACCCGGAGTATATCGGCGGTCGCCTGGCTGCCACCGTTAAAGAACACATCGGTGTAATCGAGCGGCGTCACATTGAGCGTATCGCTGCCGTCATTGCCGTTGACCTCCACGCTTTCCGCCTCGATGTCAAGCTCAAATGGATTCGGTGACACCCGTTCAAAGAAGACGCTGCCCACCAAAGGAGCATGCAGACCCGCGGCAGCCACAATCTCAGCCGGTGTGATGGCAAACGTCTCGCTGATCGCGCCGCCGTTGACCACCACTGTATCATCACCGTCGCCACCATCCATCAGGTCAGAGCCATCGCCGTTGTTCCAAACCAGCGTATCGTTGCCCGATCCGCCATTCATCGTATCGTCGCCCTTGAAGCCAACCAGAATATCATCGCCGTCACTCCCATTGAGCGCGTCCGGGCCATCACCGCCATTGAGCGTGTCGGGGCCGTCGCCGCCGGTAATGTCGTCATCGCCATCGCCGCCGTTGAGTGTCATCGTGATCACACCGCTCAGCCCCGACGCGCCTGTCACCGTATCAGCCCCCCCTCTTGCATTCAGCAGTAGGTTTTCGGTCGTCGGAAGGATGTCCACGGAGAAGAAACTTGGAACGGTTCGCTGGAAGAATACGCTCGTACCCGTCGGTGTAATCGAAAAGGTTTCACTAATTCCGGTACCGTTGACGACGGTCGTATCGTTGCCGCTGCCGCCATCATTCGTGTCATTGCCGTCACCGGGGTTCCAGATTATGGTGTCGTCGCCATCGCCACCATTCACCGCGTCCGCGCCTTTGAAGCCCACCAGCGTATCATCCCCGGCATCGCCATTAATCGTGTCAGGGCCGTCGCCGCCGGTGATGCTGTCATTGCCATCACCGCCATTGATCGTTATCGTGATGACGCCGCTCAATTCTTCAGTGCCGGTCACGATTTCATCGCCCGCATTGCCGTTGAGTTCCAGGTTCTCAGTCGTGGAAATGATGTCCACGAAAAATGGGACTTGCGTGAGCCGGTCAAGGCGGACACTCGTACCCGTTGGCGTAATCGTAAATGTCTCGCTCAAGCCGCCTCCGTTCACAATGGTTGTGTCGTTGCCACCGCCGCCATCGTTGGTGTCGGAACCATCACCGTTGTTCCAGATCATGGTGTCGTCACCCTCGCCGCCATTGACCGTGTCACTGCCGCGGAAGCCGGTCAGCGTATCGTTGCCGCCATCGCCATTGAGCGTGTCGGGGCCATCGCCACCCGTAATCGTGTCGTTGCCATCGCCGCCATTAAGCGTCATCGTGATCACGCCACTTAACCCGGTCGTGCCGGTCACAGTTTCGTCGCCGGCATTGCCGTTGAGTTCCAGGTTCTCGGTTGTCGAGATGATGTTCACAGAAAATGGAACTTGTGTGAGCCGCTGGAAAAGTACACCAGTGGTCGCCGGTGTAATCGTGAATGTCTCGCTCAAACCGCCACCGTTTACAATGGTGGTGTCATTGCCGCCACCACCATCGTTGGTGTCGGAGCCGTCGCCGTTGTTCCAGATCATGGTATCATCGCCCGCGCCGCCGTTCACTGTATCGCCGCCGCGATGGCCCGTAATCGTATCGTTGCCTTCGCCGCCGTTGAGCGTATCGGCCAAAAATGTGCCGGTAATGACATCGTTTGCCCCGGCCCCATCGACCGTGACCGTCACCAGCGAAGTAAATACCACGCTGTCCACGACATTCAGATCGATGAGATTGTCACCCGGCCCACCCGTCACATCCATCGCCGTGATGGTGTTGCAAGCGAAGGGGCCGCCCGTCGGGTCAGCGCCATTGACCTTTACGTTCCCCCCATCGCATGTAACGGCGATAGGATCAGCATCATCACTCGCCACCATCAACACGCCTGCCGTCACATCGGACGTGACAGCAGCCAGCAACGTCTGGGGCAATAGGCAAGCCACCAGCGCGCCAATCAACAGGCTCTTTTTCCCCATCCTAAGCAACTGCGGCATCAACCGTTTGCCAAAGACGCGTAACAATCGATATGTGCCCATATCTGTGCCATCTCCTTTGGATATTTGGGGCCGGTCCTGGTCTGCGGGTTGCAGGCGCAATACGCCAGAGAAAGTCCTGGTACGGACCCCATGACTTATGAGATTCCTGTGAATCCACAGGCGGCGACGTGATAGAAAATGGGGGGCAGAGGACAATAACCAACAACAGAAAGCCAAGATTTGGGGTTGTTACTTCGGCGGCAGCTATAGTGTACGCGCTGATGCAATTCTACACAAGTAGAATTCGAGACGCCTCACCGATGCTCATAGCGGGCGTCTCTTACGGTAGGGGCAAAGTGTTGGAGAGGGAAGGGAGAAATTCTCCCCTTCTGACATCAGACCCAATAGGGCGGGAAACCATAATGTGTATGCAGATCGCTCTCATAGCGACGGTCAATGATTCCGGTTCCATGCGGATCGTACTCCGGGCTGTTCTTGACCTGCTCGCGCGTCGCCTTCACGCGCACATCGGAATCTGTCCAGCTAATCTCTGTAATCCACTTCGGCGAAATCAGCACTTTTCGACCTGTCAACCAACCACCTGTCTCTACCAGCAGATAGTTGATCTGCCAACTCTCCTCGTCGATAAAGAAATCATCAACATGGCCGATATCACCATCGGTCGCGGCGATATGATAGCCTGTAATTTCCTTTATACCATGTATATAATGGTCGAGGCCCTCCGCTTGTGCGGCCCGCCTAAGTTCGGCTGCGGTCTTGGTTTCTGCCGTGTTCGACACCTCCTGATTTAACAGGCTTGCGTTTGAAATATCTGTGCTAAAGATGTCAGTGGCGATCTCGCTGGGTACATCCGTACCGGGCATGTCTGCGACTGGCGCGCCGGGAGGGAAGATACCTGCGCCGGGCGCGCCCATCGTGCCGATGCCCGTGACGGCTCCCGCGGGCCAGTAGGTGGGCCACCGGTAGTAACTCGCCAGTTCCATCTCTTGTTCGCGGGTGATAGGTTTTTCCATGTCCAGATCGGGGCTGTTTTTCACCTGATCCTGTGTCAGATCCACATACATCGCTTCCTCTTCCCACACCACATCGCGAATCACAGCAGGTGAGAGCATGACCTGTTTTTCTGAAAACCATGACCCGGTGCGAACGATCATATAGCGAACAGTCCACTCAAGGTCATCGAAATAAAAATCGTCAACATGGCCCATTTCACCGTCAATTGCGTGAATCTTGGCCCCAATGAGTCCATATGCCCTGCGTAGCATCTTGGCTCCTTTCACTGATCGTCGTTATGAGATCAGTTCTCGCTAAATCTTCCATTTCAGATACTTTTAGGTATATCTTTAGTAAAGTGGATGGCGCGGCAGATACAATAAATCGAGTTATAGAATCAGGACACAAGTTGCGATACAGACAAGCGAACACTCGATTGGTTCCAGTGTGGGATATCCAGCGACAAGCCTGTTAATGTTGATGAGCCTCTTGCCAACCGCCAATTTTTGCTTTATCCTCATCATGCGCTACTACCGCTGACTTCTCTACGCGGTAGCCTCCATCTTCTTCATGCAGTGCTGTTTCTAGAAGGGTAACTGGAGAATTCCCTATGCGAAGAATACCGTTCTTGCGGAATCTGTCGGCGGCACTTGTCTTTTTGCTGCTCTTTACGCAGGTAGCAGCTGCCGAAGTGCCACCGCCGGCAGTCAGTGATGGCTCAAGCGATGTTGCCGCGCAAGTTGCACAGCCATCTCCTCGATTGATTGTTGAGTTGCAGGCACCTCCCCTGGCGGCTGCCTACGGGGAACAGGTACAAGCGGCTTCTGCCAATGGCACGTTGGACATCAATGCTGCCGATGCTCAAGCCTACATCAGCCAATTGCAGGCGGAACAGGCTGCTTTTGTCGGTGCCATGCAGGCAGCAGTCCCCGACGCCACAGTCAGCACCTTTATCAACGAAACGAATACTGCCGAGCAAGCCACTTACCAGGTGCTCTTTAATGGAATTTCCGTCGATGTCGGGTCGATGGATCGCGAGGAGGCGCGCCGCCGTCTCGCCCAGATTCCTGGGGTCAAGATGGTCTATCTCGACCAGCCCTACTATACGCAGCTCTATACCAGCACAGCGCTGATCAATGCGCCACTTCTTTGGAATGATCCCGCCATCGGTGGCCGCGAAAATGGGGGCGCGGGCATCAAGTTTGCTTCCGTTGATGGCGGCGTTCACAAAGACGCGCCTATGATGGACGGGACAGGCTACACCTATCCCTCCGGCTATGGCCCCAACGGTTTGGGGCTGACAGCCAACAACAATGGCAAGATCATCGTCTCGCGCGCCTATTTCCGCCCCTGGGATCCACCCGCGCCCGGTGATGAAAATCCCTGGCCCGGTGAGAACGGCACATCGCATGGCATGCACACCTCCTCAACCGCTGCGGGCGAAGTGGTGACAGATGTCACCTACTTGGGGCTCAATATTGGCACGATAAGCGGTGTTGCACCCCGCGCCTATGTCATGAGTTACCGGGTCTTCTATGCCAGCGTCAACGGCATCGAGTCCTTCTACACAACCGAAGGTCTAGCCGCGCTTGAGGATGTTGTCAAAGACGGTGCGGATGTGGTGAACAACTCCTGGGGTGGCGGCCCCGGCAGCAGCGGCGGCGAATTTGACCCCCTGGATCAAGCACTGATCAACGCGACCAATGCGGGCGTCTTTGTCTCGATGTCAACCGGCAATGCCGGCCCTGGCTCATCGACCTCCGATCATCCCTCAGCCGATTACATCAGCGTTGCGGCAAGCAGCACCAGTGGCACACTCGCCACAGGCAGGGTGAGCCTTCCCACCGACCCGGCCCTGCAAGACATTGCCTTTGCCAGCGCCGACTTTGGGGCCTCCTTGCCCATCAGCCAGGTGCTCAACTACCCCTATCTGCCCTCGGTTGCCGTAAACCCAGGCAATATCAACGGCTGTTCCGCCTGGGCCGCAGGCACCTTCACGGGGAAGGCGGCGCTGATCCAGCGCGGCGACTGCGAGTATGGGGTCAAGGTGCTCAATGCCGAGCAGGCAGGCGCAGACTTTATTGTCATCTACAACCATGCGGCTGGCGGTAACGAAATTGTGAATATGGCCCCCGGCGCTGTCGGCGATCAAGTCACCAAGTCCTCCATCTTCATTGGTCATGACAATGGTGTCGCGCTCGTCAACTACTATACCGCCCACTCTGCCGACAATCCGGCAACGGCGATCATCCAGATCAGTACCAGCGCGTTCCAAAAAGGCAATGACCCCGACCGGATCGTTTCCTTTAGCAGCCGCGGCCCTGGCGTGGGCAACACCTTGAAGCCGGATATTACTGCGCCCGGTGTCAATATCCTGGCACAAGGCTATGCGCCGAACGTGACAGGCGAAGCGCGTCATTTGGGCTATGGTCAGGTGTCCGGTACATCAATGGCCTCCCCCCATGTCGCTGGCGCTGCGGCATTGGTGCTGCAAGCGCATCCCAACTGGTCGCCCGCCTACGTCAAGTCTGCCTTGATGTCTACCTCCAAGTATATGGACATCTACCTGGCAGATGGCACAACCCCGGCGCAGCCGCTCGACATGGGCGCGGGTCGCCTGGATTTGACCCACGTCATTGATCCAGGCGTCATCCTGGATCCGCCGAGCCTCAGCTTCGGACTGGTGCCCACCGGCACGCAGCAGACGATTGGCGTGATGGTGACCAGCGTCGCCAACGCCGCCGAAACCTATAACCTCAGCACGCTCTACACCGGCGACGGCTTCACACAGACGACGAGCCTGCCCGGCTTCACGGTCGAACCTGCCTCGCTCAGTCTCGCACCGGGCGAAACCAAGACGATCAGCGTGACCTTCAATTCGGCGACGGGTCAAGGACTGGGCGAGAACCAGGGCTATATCCTGCTCGACGGGCCAACGCACGACGCGCACATGCCCGCCTGGGCGCGCGCCACCCATGCGACTGCGCTGGCGGATGTGCTGATTCTCGACAACGATTTCAGTGATGTAGGGCCACTCGTAGGCTACTTCAACTCTGATTACCTCTGGTATTACACAAATGCGCTGGAGGAGCTAGGCTATACCTACGAAGTTGTCAACTATGATCTTGAGAATCTGCCGGACCCCACGACACTGCTCGCCTACAAAGCGATCCTCTACTTCACGGGCGACAATTATGTGACAGCAGCCGGCTTCAGCATTGAGGAAACCGACCGGCTAACGGAATATCTCAACAATGGCGGCGCGCTGATCGCCATGGGTCAAGACCTGGCTGCAACGCTCAATGCGGATGCAATCAACGGCGGGTCAGGGCCTTTCTTCTATGGGGCGAACCTGGGCGCCAACTGGCTCCAAGACAGCGTTACTGACGAGCAGACGCCCACCACACTCATCCTGCCTGCCAACGATGCGCCGCAGGTATTCCAGGATCTAGCCGTTGATCTCACCAAAACACGCGCCTATATCGCCGAAGGAGAGCTTTCCGGCGATGAGGAGACACCCCCCGTAAACACAGACACAAGCGGCGACTTTTTCCTCTATTATGATCGAGACGCCAACCGCCTGGAGTTCTCCGTCACGGTGATGCCAACCGACACCACGCCCATCACCGTCACCGGCGCGCACATTCACACCGGCGCGCCTGGCGTTGCAGGCCCCGTCATTCGCGATCTGGCGGATATTGCGGGCCTAACCTTACCTGTCTTTGTCACAGACAGTCTGACCCTGTCGGGTGTGGTCACGCCGAGCCTCACCACGAACGAGATCACGGATCTATTTGCGGGCAACCTCTATATCAATGTTCATACCACCGCTAACCCCGGTGGGGAAGTGCGCGACCAGATCGAACTTGAGGCCCTCATCAACCAACCCTACATCGACGAAGTCGATAACGAGCTCTATGGTGTCCCAGAGGCCCCCGCAGGTGGCGATGACTTTGGCAGTGTGCCAGTCCTCTACTATCCAGGGATTCACAACTTGGCGGACGGCACTGTAGCCCTGGTGAAGCGCGAGCAGCCGTCACTGGAGAATCCCGGCATCACCTACCTGGGGCGCACTGCCTACACAACCTTCGGGCTGGAAGGGATGAGCAACACCTTCAATGCTTCGTTGAACGTGACGCCGACCACCCGTTCCGAACTGTTGGGGACGCTGCTGGACTGGACTTGGGCCAACCCATCCACAGCGATCATCAGCGACACGACCCCGCAGAATGGGAGCTTGCTGACGATGCTCACAGCAACGCTGGCAGAGGGCGAAGCGGTCAGCTATCGCTGGGACTTTGGCGACGGCACGCCCTACAGCCCTTCACAGACCACGCCTGAAATCAGCCACGTCTATGCCAAATGCAGCACCTATGACGTGCGCGCAGAGGTTACAGACACCTATGGCAACGTCACAATCGGTACACATACCATTGTGGTAGACGAGAATTGCAGCGAGAATTCGCCCAACGAACCCACGCCGCAGCTGATCCTGCCGGGCATCTATAAGAATCCCTAACGTTGCAGTAAGAAGTTGAGAAAAGCGCCGGAGCCTGCGGGTTGCGGCGCTTTTTCGTTGCCCCCGCTTCAATGCGGGTTTGCCTACGTCGAACCCATTAATCAATATGATATGATACGGGCTATTGAAAGTGTTGGTAGTTACAGAGGAGTGGAAGATGGGGCAGAAGCTACAAGACGCAGGCGAGACGCTGCACACACAGGCAGAACGAGCAGACAAACTCAACGAACAGCAGATACGGACGCTGGTAGAAGTCATGCCAACCGCCGTCTTCGTTTGTGACAGCGAGGGATTGATCACCTACTATAACCAGCGTGCAGCGCAGCTTTGGGGGCGGCACCCCAAGCTGCACGATCCAGAAGATCGCTACTGTGGCTCCTTTCGCATCTACCGGCCCGACGGCTCGCTTTTACCTCACGAAGAATGTCCCATGGGCATCGCGGTTCGCACAGGACGGGGTACGCGCAACGAAGAAATTCATATTCTGCGGCCCGATGGCACGATGGTGCTTGCTTCGGTCAATATCGACCCGCTCTATGACCATTCGGGCAGCCTGATCGGTGCGATCAATGTCTTTGAGGATGTCACACGGCGCAAGCAGGCAGAAAACGCCCTGCGTATATCCGAGGAGCGTCTGCGCCTCGCCACCGAAGCGGGTAAAATTGGCATCTTCGACCACGATCTGCGTACGGGCGAATCCTACTTCTCTCCGCTCTATCACGCCATTACCCAAGTCCAGAGTAATAACTTGACGCTGGCGGATTGGCTTACCGTGGTACATCCTGAAGATCGTGCCAGAGTGGAACAGAGTGTGAACAACGCCATCACAACGGCAGAGCCCTTTCACTATGAATACCGGATACGATGGCCGGATGGCTCGATTCATTGGCTCGAAGTGCATGGCCTTGTCGAAAAAGATGAGCAAGATCGTCCAAGTCGTCTCACAGGGACAATGCGCGATGTGACGGAGCGCAAGCAGGTCGAGGATCGCCTGCATACGCTTTATCTTTTACGTCAGGACATGAACCGTGTAGCACCGCTCGAACGAACCTATGAACAAGCCCTGGTCGCCCTCAAGCGCGTGCTCCATGTGGATCGCGCAGCCATCCTGCTCACCGACGCCGAGGGGGTCATGCATTTTCAGGCGGCGCATGGGCTTTCGGAAAGCTATCGCCAACAGATAGAAGGGCACTCGCTCTGGGTCATCAATCAAGCGCATCCGCAGCCTGTCCTAATTCCCGATGTCGCGCAGGCGGAAAACTTGGGGTCGCTCCAGCAAGCCAATCTTGCGGAAGGGATTCAGGCCGTTGCCTACATTCCCCTGGTTGATCAAGGGAAGCTGCTGGGCAAATTCATGTTGTATTACAACGAACCCCACCCCTTTGCCGAAGAGGAAGTCCAGTGGGCGCAGACCATCGCAAGCGATGTCGCCCATGCCATCCAACGCAAACAAGCGGAGGATGCGCTGCGGCAACTGAACGCTACGCTGGAACAGCGCGTCGATGAGCGCACAGCCGAGCTTGAACGCAGCAACCGCGAACTTGATCAATTTGCCTACGTCGCCTCGCATGACCTCAAAGCCCCCCTACGTGGCATCGGCCAACTCGCCACTTGGATCAGTGAGGACGCAGGGGAGTTACTGCCGCCCGCTTCTCAGGAGCATCTCGCCAAGCTGCACGGGCGCGTGAGTCGCATGGACATGCTGCTGAACGATCTGTTGGCCTACTCGCGGGCAGGACGCCAGCGCCACAAGCCAGAGCCAGTAGAGACGACCGCTCTGATTCAGAATGTGGTCGAGATCCTGACGCCGCCGCGCGGTTTTGTGGTGCGCATCCCCGCGGCCCTGCCGCCCTTGACTGTTGAGCGCATCCCGCTCGAATCTGTCTTTCGCAGTCTCATCGACAACGCCATTAAACATCACCACAACCCAGCCGAGGGCAAGGTCGAGATCAGCGCCCAGTTTCACGACAACTTTGTCGAGTTTGTGGTGAGTGACAATGGCCCTGGCATCGAGCCCCGCTTTCACCGGCGTATCTTTGAAATGTTTCAGACCTTGCAGCCGCGCGACCAAGTAGAAGGCAGCGGCATTGGGCTGGCGTTGGCAAAGAAGCTGATCGAGAGCCGCGGCGGTACGATTGAGGTGCAATCCAACCCCGGTGAAGGTGCCACCTTCCGCTTCACCTGGCCGACGGAGATCACACCCTAGATTCCTCCCCCTAGGGTCAAAAAACCGTTTGCGCTTTACAGCAAAAGTGTATATTATCTCCTTAGACACCTCTTAGATTGAACGAATCATCGAACCCATGCATCGCGTCTACTGTGTACCAATAGACCGTGTACGAGTAGACCCTATTCCCGTTTCCATACCCAGCCGGCAGCAATCGCCATTGGCACAACAGCCCACACTCCCAAGTTTAACCATTGCCAAAATCGCCGCCAACGATCACACGGGTTGGAGAAAGGAGGCTTGCCTATGAAATGAAGGCCGGGGATATGTCTGATTCTTCATAAGATTTCAACATGCAGATCACTTTGGGAGGCAGAAATGAGCAGAAACGGATTGAGCCGTCGCGCTTTCTTAAAGACGACCGCCTTGTCAACCCTCGGCCTAACGCTGGCAGCCTGCGCTGCGCCACAGATTGGCCCGCAATCAGCCTCAAGCGGCGGCGAAACAGCAGATCAAGCGGCAACCGAAGTGCGCTGGCACCACCGTCTTGGCGGGTGGCAGGTCTATGCCGAACGGATCGCGGCTTTTGAAGAAGCACATCCGGGTACAAAAATCGTGGTAGAGGAATTTCCGGCGGGTTCCGCCGAGTATGGCCCCAAGATTGTGTCACTGGTCGCATCCGGCCTGATTGGTGATGCAACTTGGCTGGCAATCGGCAGTGGCTCCTTCCAATTCCTGGCCCAGAACAATGCACTTGCCCCGCTGGATGATCTGATCTCAGCCGATAACACAGGCTTCACCCTGGACGAGTACTACCCACGCGCGGTGGAGGCCCTCAGCCTCGACGGAAGCGTGCTGGCTCTGCCGGAACTCGCTCATGCCACGCATGACTGCTTCTTCTTCAATCGCGACCTTCTCGAAGCGGAAGGGATCGAAATCCCCGGCCAAGATTGGACGCTGAACGACCTCTTGGATATAGCCGTGTCGTTGACAACGGATGATCGTTTTGGCTATCTGCCGGCAACAGGTGACTACGACGCGACCCGAATTCACACGCTGCCTTATGGGGGCGAGCTGCTTTCCGAAGATGGAACCACCTCGCTGATTGACAGTGACAGCGTGAAAGAGGGGGTTCGCTGGGTGCATAGCCTCTTTTATGACACCAATGCAGCACCGACGCCACAACAGATGCCGCAGCAAAGCGCAGGCGGGGGCGGCCTCCAGCAGATGTTCCTGGCACAGACGCTCGCCAGCTTCCAAAGCGGCGGCTGGAACCTGAGCATCAAGAATGTGGTCGAGGATGCATTTGCCTGGGATATGATCCTCATGGCGAAGGGGCCGGCAGGTGTGCGCGGCGGGCATCTGAATGTCGATGGCGAGGCTGTCACGGCCCAGTCTGAAAACAAGGATCTCGCCTATGAGTTCTGCAAATATTTAACCGATTTCGAAGCGGGTGTGGGAATCGGTCTGGAGATTGGGCTTGCGGCACGACCCGATGTCTATGAAGACCCACGGATCACCGAAAACCCGCACCTCGTCCTCTTGGGCCAGTCCACTGCCGAAGCGGCTGCTCACATTAACCCTGCTAACCTACGCAAGCAGGAAATGCAGACCACCGTCAGGGCCATCTTCGACCCGCTTTGGGTGGGCGACGCACAGCCGGATGACGCATTTTTCGAGCAGGCGTCACAGACTTTCCAAGAATTCCTAGATAAACCCCGCGAATAATCCTCGCGCAAAGGACTCGCTCGCCCCGCAGGAACCAGGCTCATGTCGAGAACCCGGTTCCTGCGGGTCTCTGTAAAGACCTCGCAAACAGCTCATTCTTGCAGCGGAGGAATGCTCATGACTACGACAATTGCGTCCCCACCAGCCAGCCGGCGCAAATTGTCCCGCCGAACCTTGCGTCAAAATCTACTTGGCTATCTCTGGATATCCCCCTGGCTGTTGGGCTTTCTGTTCTTTACCTTCGGCCCCATGCTCGCTTCACTCGGCTTCAGCTTTACCAATTATCGGGTCATCAACGACGCCCGCTGGATTGGGCTGGAAAACTATCGCTACGCCTTCACCCAAGACAATCTCTTTTGGAGTTCCCTCGCTATTACCTTCTACTTTATGTTGGCGAGCGTGCCCCTCGGCTTGCTGGGGTCACTGCTGCTGGCGATCTTGCTCAACCAACGGCTGCGCGGCGAAACGTGGTTTCGCACCTTCTTCTTTCTTCCTTCCCTAACGCCGCTGGTCGCTGCTGCCATCCTCTGGATCTGGATCTTGCACCCGGAAGTAGGGCTGCTCAACTACCTGCTCTCGTTGGTGGGCATCGATGGCCCGCCCTGGTTGGGTTCTTCGCGCTGGGCCATGCCCTCGATCGTCATCATCACCTTGTGGACCAGCATCGGTGGCGGGCGCATGATCATTTTCCTGGCAGGTCTACAGGGTGTGCCGCAAGAACTCTATGAAGCCGCGGTGATCGATGGCGCAGGCGACTGGGCCAAGTTCCGCTATATCACCATCCCCATGATCTCCCCGGCGATCTTCTTCAATTTGGTACTGGGCATCATCGGCGCGCTCCAGGTCTTTACCACGGCCTATGTCACCACGCGCGGTGGCCCTGGCCGCGCCACCTGGTTCTTCGCGCTCCATATCTATACCAATGCTTTCGAGTATTTCGACATGGGCTATGCGTCAACGCTCTCCCTCATCCTCTTCGTCATACTCCTGGTCTTTACAATCATTCAGATGCGCCTCTCGGACAAGTGGGTCTATTATGCAGGCAGCTAGGCAAATAGGGTGAATAGAAGGAGTGACTTATGGGAAGTCTGAATGAAACAAGTCCTATGCTGGCCGAGCGCACGATCACATACAGCCGGTGGCCTTTCTGGATGAAGATCATACAAACAGTGGGGCTATATCTGCTCACCATTGCGCTGGCAGCCGTCTTTATGCTGCCGTTTGTCTGGACCTTGTCCAGTGCCTTCAAGCCAAGCCAGGAGCTTTATATCTTTCCGCCCTCGTTCCTCCCCCGGAATTGGCAGCCGGAGAACTTTCTCACCATCTGGCAGGTTGTACCCTTCGCACAGTGGACGGTCAACAGTGTCTACGTGGCGATCTTCAATATTCTGGCAGAAGTGCTGGCTGCGGCGGCAGTTGCCTATGGCTTCTCTCGCTTCCAGTTCGCGGGGCGTGGCTTTCTCTTTGTTGTGCTCCTGAGTACGATGATGCTGCCCATTTATGTCACGATCATCCCCCGCTTCCTGATCTTCAAGACACTTGGCTGGATCGACACGTTGACACCCTTAATCGTACCTGCCTTTTTCGGGGGCAGCGCCTTTAACATCTTCCTACTGCGCCAGTTCTTCATGACCATTCCGCAAGATTTCGATGAAGCCGCCTACATTGACGGAGCCAGTTCGTTTACCGTCTTTTGGCGCATCATCCTGCCGCTCTCCAAACCGGCGCTCAGCACCGTCGCCATCTTTAGCTTCCTGGCGAGTTGGAATAACTTTATCGAACCCCTTATCTATCTGAACACAGCCCCAAATTTCACCCTCCCGCTCGGCCTCACCTGGTTCCGCGTTGTCCCGATGGAGCAAGGCGAACCGCGCGATCATCTGCTGATGGCCTCGTCGGTGGTTTTCACGCTGCCGGCGATCATCATTTTCTTCGTCGCCCAACGTTACTTTATCAGTGGTATTGTCATGAGTGGCTTGAAAGGCTAAAAACCCCGCCATGAAGATCACAAAGCTCGAAACGATCGCACTGTCGCGCCCGCATGAGCCGGAACGCCAGTGGTTCACATCTCGCTTCCGCACCATCAAAGCCGACTGCGCCATTGTCGTCATCCACACAGATGAAGGGGTGACAGGCATCGGTGAAGCCAGCGCCTATGGTTGGCCCCTGTTGATCCGCGAATGGGTGGATTTCCTCGCCCCCGACCTGATCGGCAAAGACCCCACCGATCCCACCATCATGCCCCATCCCAATGGGCGCACACGCCCCCACGATGCAGCGGTCGCGGGCATTGACTGTGCCTTGTGGGACCTGCGCGGCAAGATTCAAGGCCAATCCGTCGCCAAGTTGATCAACCCCAACGCCGCCGGTCAAGTGCGTCTCTATGCCTCCAGCGGCTGCCGCTTTGACTGGCGAAGCCGCCCGGAGCAACTGATCGACGAGGCATTGGAGTATATCGACCAGGGCTATCGCGCGCTCAAATTTCGGCCCGGCACCGACTGGAGTTGGGACGGCATTACCCTTGACCATTTCCTCGGCTTTGTGCGCGAACTGGCCCAGGCTGTCGATGGCCGGATGGAATTAATGCTGGATGGGGGCCTGCGCTGGAGCGAGGAGGAGGCTCTGACGATTGCCAAAGAGCTGGATCGTCTGGGCTTTGCCTGGTTCGAGGAGCCCATCGCCCGCGAGAATATCGATGGCTATGCGCGTCTCTGCGCCGCGGTGGAGATGCCGATCAGCGGCGGCGAAACCTTTCATACGGTCGAGCAGTTCCGTCCCTATCTTGAAAAGAAAGCCTACGACATCGTCCAACCCGATGCGGGCATCTGCGGAATCACCGAACTGCTGCGTATCGCCGAAGTGGCAAATCGCTATGGTGTGGACCTTGTCCCCCATTCGTGGCACAACGGCCTGATGTGCATGGCCCATGCCCAGGCCATCGCCGCGCTGCCGGTGCAGCACCGCGCAAAGGGCGACACAAGCCGCCATCACAATGTCGTGGAGCTATGCCTCATTCAAGGCCCGCTGCAATGGGGCATCCTCGCCGAGCCACCCGCCATTGTCGATGGCTGGCTGCATCTGCCCGACCAGCCCGGTCTTGGCGTTGACCTGGCTCCGAATCTGGAAGAGCAATTCCCCTACATCGAAGGCCACTACGCCATCACCCTTGAGCGATAAATCACCATCCTACACCCTCCCGCGCCCAAAGGGCTCCCGTTCTGAGCCTCCGGGGGGGTTTTCCCATTCATCATTTCAATTGACAAAAACCGGCTGCACCCAGAGGATGCAGTTCAATCCAAAGGCCCACCCAAAAAGGATCAAGTAAGATGGACGTTGTACGATGGGGAATCATCGGATGCGGTGATGTCACGGAGGTCAAGAGCGGCCCTGGCTTGCAAAAGGCGCAGGGATCGTCGCTGGTGGCGGTCATGCGGCGCAACGGCGAGAAGGCGAAAGATTACGCCGCGCGTCATGGTGTCGCCAAATGGAGCGATGATGCCGACGCCATCATTCACGATCCAGAGGTCAATGCCGTCTATATTGCCACCCTGCCCAACACCCATGCCGAATACACAAAGCGCGTGGCTGCGGCGGGCAAACCTGTCTATGTCGAAAAGCCAATGGCGCGCACCTATGCCGAGTGCAGTGAGATGCTCGACGCCTGCAACCAGGCGGGCGTGCCGCTCTTCGTCGCCTACTACCGCAGACGCCTGCCGCAGTTTGTCTACGTCAAAGAACTGCTCGACGCCGGGGCAATCGGCGCAGTGCGCGCAGTCACGGTCAATCTCCTTCAAGCCGCCAAGCCAGTGGTCTATGACGCGCAAAACCTGCCGTGGCGAATCACGCCGGAGCTTTCCGGCGGCGGCTTCTTCTTTGATCTCGCCAGCCATGAGCTCGACATCTTAGATTATCTGTTAGGCCCCATCACTGAGGCAGAGGGGATGACGGGCAACCAAGCGGGCCTCTATGCCGCTGAGGATATTGTGACCGGAACCTTCCGCTTTGCTTCGGGTGTGCAAGGGACAGGGGTCTGGTCTTTCACAGTCGATGCGCATGAGCAGCGCGACCAGATCGAACTCATTGGCGACAAGGGGCGCATCCAGTTTGCCTGTTTTGACCTCGATAGGCCAGTGGTGGTCGTGCGCCAGGGACAGACCGAAGAAAAACAGTTCACCATGCCCGCCCACGTACAACAGCCTCTTATCCAGACTGTCGTCGATCAGCTTCTAGGCCGCGGCCAATGCCCCAGCACCGGCGAATCCGGCGCGCGTGCAAGCTGGGTGATGGAGCAGTTGACGCGATAGGAGACGATGACAACACATCTTTCGTCCTGATTTATCCCTGGAAATCTTTACCCCGAAAAGAGGAGATGATGATCCAAGCCGGCTTTACCTTCGAGAACCCGATCACGAAGGGGCGTACCATTGTGCTTAAGAGCGATGCTGAGACGAACGGGAATGGCTGGCTGCTGGAGCATCACAGCGTTCCCCATGCCTCACCGGAGATTCCCGAACATATGCATCTTACGTGGACGGAGACCTTTGAGATCATCTCCGGCACAGCATTATATAAGCTTGACGGCGTTGAGAAAACGGCAAGCGCGGGCGATACGATTATCATGCAGCCGCGCCAGCCTCACATTCATCCCTGGAACGCCGGGGAGACAACTCTCGTCTACCGGCAGTTCGATCAGTTTGAGCGGCCCAACGCGCAAGCCGTACAAGATGTGCTTGGTGTCTTTGCGACGATTGCGGGACTGGCTCGCGAAGGCAAAGTCAATTCGCATGGAGAGCTGAAAGATCCATTGCAACTAGCCGCCACCCTCAAGACCTTAAACAAGTATGGTGGCTATGATGCCAAGCTGCCAAGCTGGGTGCAAGACTTATTGGCGGCGACGCTTGGCTCACTTGCCGAAGCCCTGGGCTACAAGGCGATCTATCCGCAGTTTGTGGGCGAAGGGTAGCAGGGTGAAACCGCAGTGACGATTGAGGGACACTCCGTGTGAGTGTCCCTCAATCGTCACTCTCCTCCCGGCCCTACGCCGCGATCTCAAACTCCTTACGCGCGTACTTCTGGATGACCTCGTGATCCAACTCCACGCCCAGCCCTGGGTGGTTGGGCACGACCGCGCCGCCATCGCGATACTCCATGCGCTGTTTGACCAGCGTATGCTCGCGCACCCACTCGCTGCACAGGTCGCTGGCAAGGAGGCAGTTGCGCGCACAGGCAGAGGCGTGCAGCCGCAAATGCTGCAAGACGCCCATCTCAATCGAGCTGCCATGCCAACAATCCTTAGAGGCAAACTCGGCAATCTGCGCCATCTGAATAAACTCGATGGCTGAACCACCCCCCAAGTTATAGCCGTCGGCAAGTTCCTCACGCAAGGCATGGCGGAACAAGGTTGAGCCGCGCGGGTGGCAGATAATGGTCATCGGGCCAATTTCGCGGGCGCGCCGCCAGTCGTCTTCGACCGTGACCGGGAAGGGGTCTTCGATCTGCACCGGCTGTTCAAGCTTGGCAAGCTGCTCAAAAAAGCGCGCACTCTCGCGCATCGAGCGCCATGCATACATCGGGTCGATGGTAAAGCGAAAATCCGGGGAGACATCGGGAGCCACTGCCAAGACCGCCTTGACCATGTCGCCGGTGCTGTCGCACTTCATCTTGATGCCGCGCAGCCCGCGCTCCTGTGCTTCCTTCACCAGCGCGCCCAATGTCGCCGTGGCGGGCCGGTTGGCCCAAAAATCGGCAGCCACCACATCGCGCACCGCGCCGCCCATCAGCCGGTGTGCGGGCAGCCCCGACGCCTTGCCCACGGCATCGAACCAGAGCGATTCGAGCGTAAAATAGTGCTTGCCCTCTGCCGCTTGCCATGACCAGGTTGGATAGCTCAAGGGCAGGACACTCGCCTCACGCGGCACCATCCACACCGTGGCGGGAGACATTTCGAGCAAATTGCGCCCCAGCAGATCGCGCAGGGTCGCCTCGACGGTCGCCTGTGGCGTACCGCGGTCGGCCTCACCCACTGCGGTAAAGCCCTCTGAAGTCGTACCTTCGATCAAATGGACAGGGACTTCGGGCCAACTCAGGTTATCCCGATAGAGAAAGCCTTTGGTGGGTGGGGCAGTAATAATGTCCTGGCGGGCAGGAACGACGACTTGCCAAACACGAAACTTGGTAAAGGTAAGTGCGGACATGGGGTTGCGGCTTCCATTCTAGGCAAAAGGGAGTGAGGTGGATTCAAACTTTGCTGCGGGCCTAACGTCTATCGCCATCCTAGCGACCATCACGGTCATTCCAATCGAGACTCCATCCAAAACCGGAAGGGGTGAACTCTCTAGCATAGTATGCCACACATTCGCCCTGATTCTTGAAGCCCATTTCTTGCCAGCCGCCTTTTTTGCACTGCTTCACATCCGTCACAGGGCCACCCGTCACCCACCATTTGCCGCCGCCTTGCCTACGGCGCGTCCGCGTAGACTTGCCAGCCCAGGGCATCCGTCGCCCCTTCGGCAATCTGATCCAGCGGCAGCTTGATAAATTTGCCTGTGGCGCTGACTGCCACCGTACCATCGGGCAAATAGATCTCGGCGCTGGCCTCGGCAGTGCGGCTGCGGTCACGCGTGATCCGCCCGCGTGCGCTCAACTCCACGCCCAGCGGAACCGGCGCATGATAGCGCAGCGCCATCTCGACCGTCACCCCCCACACAGGCGGATTGAGCGCGTCCTCACCATAGGCGATACAGCGCGACATCACCTCATCCAGGATGCCCGATGCTACCCCGCCATGCATGCGCCCCGGATAGCCTTGATGGACCTCGCGACCCGTGAAGCGCGCCAAGAGTTCCGGCGTGCCATCCTCCGCAGCCACTTCATAAAAGGCAACCTGTGCGCCCGCCACATTCTGAACGCCACAGATAAAGCAGTTATCACTATTGGGTTGTTTGTTCATCATGCCAATCTAAAACCTGTCCAGAAAACCATAGTTCTGTAAAAGAAACTCTCTCCTCTGCGACTCTGCGTGGAATTCTCTATGCTTTCCAAATCTTCCCCAAGACGCGCAGCCAGTTGCCATAGGCAATCTGCCGCTGCGATGACTCATCATAGCCCGCCGCGGCCAATGCTTCCATCAACTTGGGCAGCCCCGCCACGTCGCGCAGGTCCCCCGGCATCGTCGCACCGTCAAAATCTGACCCCAGCGCTACATGGTCAATGCCCATGCGCTCCACCATGTAGTCGAGGTGACGCACGATCTCGGTCAGCGGCGTTGTCGCTGCGTCTCGTTTGCCATCTTCACGCAAGAAACCTACATGAAAGTTCACCCCCACGATCCCATCCGAGTCGCGGATCGCGTCTAGCTGGCGATCGGTGAGATTGCGCGCCGAGGCACAGAGCGCGTGTGCGCCGGAGTGCGTTGCCACCAGCGGCGCCAAAGAAAGCTTTGCCACATCCCAAAAGCCCTTTTCATTGAGATGCGAAAGATCGATCAAGATGCCCAGTTCGTTGCACGCGCGTACCAATGCCTTGCCTGCATCGGTGAGACCAGGCCCGGTGTCGGGCGACGAGGGGAAGGCAAAGGGCACGCCGGAGGCAAAGATATTGGGACGGCTCCAGGTAATCCCCAAAGAACGCAGCCCCGCCTGATAGAGTACCTCCAGCGCATTGAGTTCGGGGTCAATCGCTTCAGCCCCTTCAATGTGGAAGATCATCGCAAAGGTACCATCCGCCAAACAGTGCGCCATCTCCGCAACGTTGCGTACTACCTTGAGCGCGCCCTGTCCTTCCCGCTCCAGCCGGAAAAGAGTGGCAGCAAGGTCCACGGTCAGCTTGAGCGCGGTAGTCTGGTCAACCTCCGCCGCAATGGGAATGGCGTAGCTCGCGCTGGGCGCGCTGCCTGTGACCCCTGGCATGGGCGCGTCGTGATGACGGGGAGACGGGGTGAAGATGGCAAAGAAGCCACCTCCCATACCGCCCGCCCGCGCCCGCGGCAGGTCAATATGACCGTACTCGCTCGCCTCAAAAAAGCCGCGCACATGACCGTCACTAAACGCAGGCGAGTGCAGAGCGAGCAGTGTATCGTTGTGACCGTCAAAAATTGGAATATTCTGAATCATGGGAAGGACGTCAGACATAGTGAATCCTTTAGGGTACATGGTGATAGTGAATGGTGACACTACATGGTGAATTGTATCCGTACGTATGGAAGTAGCACCAGCATAAACCAGGCGCAAGGCGACGCGCAAGAATCGGGTGGCAATCACCCGCGGCATGGTCTACAATGGACCCATTGAGGTATGATGGATACAAGGAGAGTACGAGGAGAGATCAGGAGAAACGTGGTGAATTTACGAACAATCCCGACTGAAATACGATCCGCCGATATGCTGGACGCAAGACAGACCGAATCGACAGACTATGCGCTGGTTGCCCAAGCGATCCACTATCTGGGCCAGAACTTTCAAGAACAGCCCAGCCTCGACGATCTAGCGGTGCGGCTGAATATAAGCCCCTTCCACCTCCAGCGTGTCTTTAGCCGTTGGGCGGGCATCAGCCCCAAACGCTTTCTCCAATTCTTGACCGTAGATTATGCGAAGGCGAGCCTGTTGGCCGCGCAAAGCGTTCTGGATGCGGCCTATGATGCGGGACTCTCTGGGCCGGGGCGGCTGCATGACCTTTTTGTCACACTGGAAGCGGTGACTCCCGGCGAGTACAAAAGCCAGGGGGCCGGACTCAAAATCAGCGTGGGGCGGCACAGCACCCCCTTTGGCGACTGCTTGCTTGCCACGACCCCGCGCGGCATCGTGGCGCTCAATTTCCTTGACCCCGATCATTCGTGGGAACAGGCAATCGACGAGCTTCACAAGAGTTGGAAGGCCGCGACCATTACAGTTGACCCCGACGCAACTGCGCCGCTGATCGAGCGCATTTTTGCGCCCCAGCCTACTACCCAGGAGAATGGGCCAGCGACCGGGCAAGACAACGATCTGCCCCCCTTGCGTATCCTGGTCAAAGGCACTAACTTCCAGATCAAAGTCTGGGAAGCCCTGCTGCGCCTCCCACTGGGTGCTGTCTGCACCTATGCGGATATTGCGCGCGCCATCGAGAGCCCAAAGGCCATGCGCGCTGTGGGCAGCGCGATCGGGGCCAACTCCGTCGCCTACCTGATTCCCTGCCACCGCGTGATTCGCCAGGGTGGGCTTGTGAGTGACTATCGCTGGGGAGCCACACGCAAACGCGCGCTCATCGGCTGGGAAGCCGCACACAGGATGCGCGAGGGTGAGGTCGCCAGTGCCTAGCTGACACATCACCCGCCAACAATCGACAGCGGCGACCGCAGTTTCAATTCAAACAAAAAGAGACCTTCCAACCTGGAAAGGTCTCTTTTTTGAGTAGGCTTTGTGTGGCTGCGCCGGTTGGCACCAGCCGGTGATCCTCAAATGACTGTTTTATTCGCAGCAGAGGAATTTCGGCAGCGATGCCTTAGTCCGAACTCCAGCGCGATTGGCCTGGCTGTAGCTCATCGCCATTGTCCCGATCGCCATAGCTATTGCTTTGGTTTCCATAGCTGTTGCCCTGGTCGCCATAGCGATTGCTCTGCTCGCCATAACCATTGCTCTGCTCGCCATAGCCATTGCTTTGGTCGCCGTAGCGAAGGCTTGGGTCATAGCTCTCACCGGGTCGCCCATAGCCGCCCTGATTGCCATACCCGTTGTCCTGATTGTCGTATCCGCCAGAGCGATCCGGGCTGTTGTATCCGTCGTTTCGGCTGCCGGAAGAAGGGCCGGATCCATAGATCGGGATGCAAAGCGCTTGATTTTCATAGATGAGATTCGTATCGTCCAGATGATTCTCCGATGCCAAATCATCTACACTCACCCCATATTGCTCAGCGATCCTAGAGAGATTTTCCCCAAGCCCCACTGTATGAATAGACGAACAGACACCGGATCGACTATTTACGCCATTGTACCCACCATCGCGCTCGTTGTTGTACCCGCCATTGTATTCATCGCTGTACCCACCGTCGCGCTCGTTGTTGTAGTCGCTACTGCGCTCATCGTTGTACCCACCACCGTAATCATTACCATAGTCATTGTTGTAGTCACTATTGCGATCACCGCTGTACCCATCATCGTAACCATTACCAGGCCCATATTGGGACGCAGTTGGACCCGACGGGCCGTCCTGCGGCTCCCCTTCGGACGCGCTCACGGCTTGAGGAATCCAGGCGAACCCTAGCATTACAATGAGGATCGCCCCTATACTGAGACGAAATTGTGCCATCCTAGACATATTCAATTTTTTCCTTTCGCAGAACCACGGGGGAACGACGAAGATCACGCTAACCCACATGAATTTGATGTAGGCAACCAGGACTTTTATCTTGAAGGTTAGCTCTTGTGATCATGACGATATAGCGATTAAAATAGGTGCGTTCGAAGATATACCTCGAAAGCTACCATTGTTCGTTGGGACAATGGAACGTGGCGCACAGCATCCGATTTTGTAAACCGTCATTCTAAGCGTCAGGCCAGCGCAGACCCCGACCTCGATTCAGGTTGTTACAGGACAGATGGTCACAGTGCAGATTGCGACAGTGCGGATCACCATGCGCCCCTTGCTGCATGGTCGTGCCCACAGGAGCAGGCCTCATGGCACAGCAGCGGATCACCTTTGAGTGGGTCTTGGAAGAAAGCAGGGTGGATTTCTGGCGCGCACTGGATGCCGACAGCGCGGGTCGTCCAGCTAATCCGAGCAGCGTCGAGCAGATCATCGCCATACGTGTGCTGCGTGGCTTGGCCCTTCTCCTGGTCGTCATCGCCGCTGCGTCAGCCACGGGGATCAGCCACAGCGAACGTGAGCGGCGCGAGGCGCAAAAGGGCATCAACTTCACGTTGTCACTGGAGAATGAGGCTTGGCAGCGCCGGGATCGCCGTCTCTATGAGAGCCTGATTGACCCCAACCTCGATGATGGATGGGTGGATGAGTGGCGAGATTATTGGCGCGCCGGGGTAGAGAGCCAGCCGGACTATGAAGCGAAATTGCTCTATGTCCGTGAAACCGGTGGCTTTATGCAAGCCACGGTCATCACACAGCAGCCTGCCTTTGAGTGGTGGCAGACCAACCCCTATCGCGAAGAACGTTTCTATCGCCGCGTCAACCAGCGTTGGCTGCGTACAGTGCCACCCGCCGGCCATTGGGGCGATACGCACGAATTAACGACCCGGCATTTGCACTTTATCTACTATGAGCTTGACGCGCCCGCGGTCGAGGCAGCAGCGCCCAAGCTCGAAGCGGCCTATGTGGAGATGTATCGCACGCTGGGGCTGCCAAACCCGCCCGACGATATACAGGTAATCAAAGTCCTTCCCCGCCCGATTACGCGTTGGTCCTCTACCATGCCCGAATTCGAAGTAACGTCGCCTCTCCTGGCCCAGATTCCCGAAAGCCAAAGCGACAGCGAGTATTTTGCCTATGAAGTCATGGGCTGGTTTACCTATCGCGCCATTCGCGACGCCGCGCCCAACATGACAGTGCGCTATCTTTATCGTTGGCCTATCCTGGTGTGGGGGCTGCGCGGTTGGCTGCGCGACGATATTCTAGAACAATCTTCACCCTGGCATGTGGAGGCCAGCGCCGTGTTGCGCGAGGCTGCACCGGAGTTCCTGCCCATCGGCTTCAGCCATATCACCGACCTACGCACCACTGTGCGCCCCACGCGCGAAGAAGTGATCCTGCGCTATCTCGCTGCCGAATCCTTTATGACCTTTGTCGTCGATCACTATGGGCGCGATCGCGTGCCCGACCTGCTGCTTGGCCTCGTTCGCTATGGCGCGTGGGAGGAGATCATCCCCACCGTCTTTGGCGATTCGGTATCAGAGTTTTTGGATGCTTGGAATGCCCATCTTGTGCATGAATATGGACTGGACGATCGCATGCTTGAATGAGACGGGTGCATCCCAAGTTTTGAGAAATAGGTGTGCGGTCTGTCATGCCGCTTGCCCTGCTGTCACCCCGTAGGGGTCTCTCTGGGGTGCAGGCATGACAGAACACGCCATCCCCTGTGGCAAAAATTCGCCTATTTCCTGGGATAGACCCAACATTGCTCCTCCTCACCTTTCCTCGTACAATGTACCTATCGCCATTCAACACACTGTAAAGTAAGTATCTTAGCATCAACTACTCGCCTTGCCACGCCTCTACACCATGTCCTAGCCAGGAGCCACCACTCTATGCCTGCCGACAAAACAGCCAGCCCCACCGTCTCTAGTCCTGCCTTTCCATCCATTGACCACTCCAACGCACTCTACCAGCGCGCAGGCGAGTTGATCCCTGGTTGGACCCAACTGATCAGCCGTCGCGCCGACCAATTTGCCAATGGCGTCAGCCCCATCTATGCGCAACGGGCCAAAGGCGCGCGCTTTCTCGATGTGGATGAGAACGAGTACATCGACTGGGTTAACGCCGTGGGCGCGATCATCCTGGGCCATGCCGACGACGTAGTGGATGGCGCGGTCAAGGAGCAGATCGACCGCGGCAGCATCTACACCCTCAACAGCCCCTTGGAGATCGAGCTAGCCGAGGAGTTGATCGCCACCATCCCCAGTGCCGAGATGGTGCGCTATACCAAAGGGGGTGGCGAGGCGTGTGCGGTGGCGGCGCGCATCGCCCGCGGCGCAACGGGACGCGACATCATTCTCTTTTGCGGCTATCATGGCTGGCATGACTGGTATCAAGCCGCCAATTTTGGCGTTGACCCGGAGAGCGGCGAATATCCCTTTGCGGGCATTGAGCCGATTGGCGTTCCCCGCGCCCTGGCAGGAACGGTCATCCCCTTTGCCTATGGCGACGCCGCCGGGTTGGCGCAGCTTCTGGCGGAGCATCGCGGCCAGGTGGCAGCGGTGATGATGGAACCGGCCCGTTCGGAGCTACCCCCGCAAGGCTATCTGGAGGAAGTGCGCCGTCTGACCCAAGCGCATGATGTGGTGTTGATCTTCGATGAGGTTTCCTGCGGCTGGCGTCCAGCCCTGGGCGGGATGCAGGAAGTCACAGGCGTGATCCCCGACATGACCGTCGTGGCAAAGGCCATGTCCAACGGCTACCCAATGGGCGCGGTCGTGGGCAAGCGCGCCGTCATGGAGGCCGCGCGCACCATGTTTATCTCAAGCTCCTATTGGAGTGACAACATTGGCTTGATTGCCGCGCTGACCACCATCCGCGAACTCAAACGGCGCAACGGCGTGGCCTATTTGCAGCAGGTGGGCGAAGCCCTGCGCGCCGCGCTCAACAGCGCCATTGCCGATGCCGGGCTGCAAGGCTCATGCAGCGGTATTGCCGCCAACCCCTACTTCTCACTCACCCTGCCCGACGGGGTGGATCGGCGCAAGGTCAACACCCTCTTTATCCAAGAGATGGCGCGCCACGGCATCCACACCCTCGTCAGCTTCAAAGCCACCCTTGCCCACGGTGAGGAGGAGATTGCCCGCACCCAAAGCGCAGCGACCGCTGCCTGTCACCTCATCCGCCGCGCCCTCGACGAAGGCGACCTTGACAAATATCTCGTCGCCGACATCAAAAAGGAACCCTTCCGGCGGCTGGTGCGATAGGAGAGCAACTGGGAAATTCTCTTTTCCCCTATCGTCCAAAGCGGAACAACTGCGCGTCGGGGTTGGGGTTGCCTTGATAAAGATCGGCGATGATGCGCGCGGCAATCATGCTGTAGGTAATGCCATTGCCGCCATAGCCGAGCGCAAAATAGGCGTGAGGAACTTCGGGGCTGACGCCGATATAGGCCAAACCATCTTTCGTTTCGCCAAACGTACCTGCCCAGGCAAAGGCAACCTCCGGCACGGCCCGACCGGGATAGAAACCGGCAAACGCCTTGAGCAGCTTTGCACTTTTGCGAGCGATCAGCCGGTCACGCGCTTCAGGATTACGAAAGGATTCATCCTCGCCCCCCATGATCAAACGGCCCTCTTGCGTTGTACGCAGATAGAAGTAGGGGCGCGCTGCCTCCCACAGCAGATGGTTGACCCAACCTGTTTTCTCCGTGATTGGTTCCGTTACCAGCGCATAGGTCGAGTGCAGATCTGCCACATGCTCTTGGAGGTATTTCTGCGTTTCATAGCCGGTCGCAAAGACCAGTTTCTGCGCACGCACCTCTGTCTCGCGATCCGTGGCAAGGCGCACACCCTTCTCCTCACTCGAGATCTTGGTTACTTCCGTACGCGCATAGACCCGCGCCCCCCGCTTCACACTCTCGGCGAAAAGATGGTGCGCCATAAGGTATGGGTCTATTTGGGCGGCATCCTCTGAAACGATAGCGGCTCGCGCCTTGACCCCAAACTCCTCGCAAAGCTGCTCCTCCTGCAAATAACGCACGCGCAGCCCAGACGCCTGGCGCGCCGCAAACTCTTTTTCCAGGATCGCCACATCCTTCCGTCGCCGCGCCGCATAGATACTCGGTTGTCGCTTGAAGTGGCAATGTACCCCCACTTCCCGCGCCACTTGCTCCAGGGCATCAATCGCCTCCACACCCAGCCGGTAGGCGCGCACTGCATTGGCCTCCCCCACCAATGCCGCTAGTTCATAGAGATTGGTGTCAATCTCATACTGGAGCAGCCCGGTGCTGGCGCTGGTGCTGCCCCAGGCCACTTCGCGCTTGTCTAACACCACCACATCCACGCCCCGCTGCGCCAACTGATAGGTGACAAGCGCGCCCGTAATCCCTGCGCCCAAGACCACCACTTCAGCGTCAACGTCATTCTCTAGGGCGGGATAGGCATCCATCAACCCATTCTTCAAAAGCCAGTAAGGATGGCCGGATCGCAAGTCCATATCTATTCAGCAGGCAGCCGGTAGAAGGCAATGGCATTGTCGCGGAAGAGCGCGCGCAACTCACGCTCGGAAGAACCCGCCACAGCCTCTTCCAGCGTACTGACCCAACGCGGGTATTCTGTGGCTTGATAGGCCACAGGCCAGTCGCCGCCGAACATCACACGGTCAAAGCCAAAGGTAGCCAGCACATGGTCAATGTAGGGGCGCAGATCGGCGGGCGTCCACTGCTGGTGGTCAGCCTCCGTAACAAGCCCCGACATCTTGCACCAGACATTGGGGAACTCTGCCAAGCGGCGCAGATCCGTACGCCACGGCTCCATCAGATGATTCTTGATCTGCGGCTTGCCAATGTGATCCAGGATAAATTGCACATCGGGACATTGCGCCACCATCTTGATCGTGTTCGCCAACTGTCCTTCGTGGATGCAAATATCAAAGCTCAAACCATACTCCGGCAGCGCTTGCACCCCGCGCACAAAATCAGGTCGCAGGCAGAACTCCGGGTCGGCTTCAAATTGGATAATGCGACGCACCCCCTTAATCAGCGGATTCTGCGCCAATGCCTCCAGATGCACGCGCGCCCCGTCGCCCAATTCTAAGGGAGCCCAGGGCACAATGCCCTCGATGCGCGGGTCAATCGATGCCAATTCTGTCACCCAATTGGCCTCCTGCATGAATTGAGACGGCTCACATTCGCATTGCAGAAAGACCATCTTGCCCACTTCCACCGGGCCAGTCGCGCGGTTGTAGTCGGACAACAAATAGGGCTTGTTCAACAGCGGAATATCATCCAGCCACGGATAACGCAGATAACCGGTGTCCCACAAATGCAAATGGGTATCGACAATCGGGAAGTTGGGCATAAGAATCTCCTCGTTCGCTTGCTCCCTTATGATTTCTCTTAGCACTCTCTTCTCAGCGTCCCTGCGTCTCTGGGCGAGATTCAGACGTTTGCTCGCCCAAAGACGCTGAGACACGGAGGGGGAGAATGTTACTCAACGTCGCCGCGGATCTGGCCCTCCAGCGCCTTGCTGGCATAGCGAGCCTGGTTGATCAACTGCGCGGTCATGCCGCCATCGGTGAAGATATTGGCCCCTGTGATATAGCTTGCCGCATCCGAAGCCAGGAACAGCACCACATTCGCCACCTCGCGCGGGCTTTGCACCCGGCGCATGGGGATATTGTCATACCAATGCTGGCGCGCCGCCTCGACATCGGCGGCAGCCTCTTGAATATCGGCCCAAATCTGCGTGTCAGTCAAGCCGGGGCTGACGGCATTGACGCGGATGCCGTGGGGCGCAAACTCAATCGCCATCGACTTGGTCATCATCTCAACGCCGCCTTTGGCCGCGGCATAGGGCGCGGCTTCGGGCAGCGTTGCCAACGTGTGTACGCTGGCAATGTTGATGATGTTGCCCGCCCGCTGCGGCACCATCGCCTCCAACGCATAACGGCTGCACAGGAACGTCCCCTTCAAGTCCACATCGATCACCCGATCCCAATCGGCCTCATCCATCTCCAGCGTCGGCTTGACAAAGTTCACACCGGCATTATTGACCAGCGTATCGACATGCCCAAAGGCCTCCACGCTCTGCTGCACCAGGGCGCGACAATCTGCCGCCTTCGACACATCCGTCCGTACAAACAGGGCGCGCCCCCCTGCCTGCTCACACTCTTGGGCGACTGCCTCACCCTGGCTGCGGTTCACTTCTGCCACAACCACTGCGGCCCCTTCCTCAGCAAAGCGCAGGGCAATGCCACGACCAATGCCGCTGCCCGCACCTGTGACAATCACGACTTGATCCTTCAGTTGCTTCTCAGGACTCATGACTAAGGCTCCATCGTTTGTGGGTTCTATTCGGTCGGAGCCATCCGCCTGTTCCCTACAGGAGACGGGTGGCCCTTATTTGTTCGTGTGCAGTACGGTTTGAACGCCAATATACCACACCGTTTTGCCTTTGTTGATCCCTCCGTATCACAATGCTCTCATTTTGAGTCTTGACAATAGAACAAAAGTTCTAATAGAATAGAGAGCAGAACGGCAAGCGAGCCGCTAAGGGTTCGAAGCCAGGAAAGGAGCGACACCGCGATGGCGCTTTCACGAGCATCTCTCAATGAAATGTGCAACCGCATCGAAACCGTCTTGACGCGCCACCGGCTGCAGGTGCGCGTGGAGGGGGCCACCGTGACCCCACGCCTGCTGCAATTTCACTTGCTGACACCGGTCGGCGTTAAGGTCAACAAAATCACCGGCTTATCGGAAGAGATCGCGCTGGCGCTCAACAGCCGCGAGGCGCGCGTCTACCGCTCAAATGGCAAGATCAACGTGGAAGTCCCGCGGCGCAACACAGCGCCGATTAAGCTCATGCCCTTGTGCCAGGAGATTGAAGCCCCCGCAGCCACGGCTATTCTGGGGGTAGAAACGACTGGCGCACCGCTGCTGCTGCGCTTGCCCTCACCCGATGTCGTGCATATCCTGATCGCAGGCACAACCGGCAGCGGCAAAACCGCGCTGGCGCGTACGCTGCTTGCCTCGCTGGCCTACTTCAATGCGCCCTCGGCGTTACAGATGATCCTCATCGACCCGAAGGGACGCGGCTTTGGCCCGCTTGCCAAACTGCCCCATGTGCAGGGCAAAGTGGTGGCAACGCCCGACGAAGGCGCGACCTGCTTGGCGCAAGTCGTGGCAGAGATGGAACGCCGCGACCATGCCAACCAGCGCACGCCGCTACTCATCGTCGCCATTGACGAGCTAGCAGATCTGCTGCAAACAGGTGGCAAAGCGGTCGAAGGGCTGATCAACCGTCTAGCACAGCGCGGACGTGAGGCGGGTATTCATTTGGTCGCCTGTACACAAAAGCCCACCGCTGCGCTCATCGGTGGCGCGATGAAGGCCAACTTCCCTGTACGGTTGGTGGGAGCCGTGGCAAGCCGCGACGAAGCGCGCTATGCCACAGGGATGCGCGATAGTGGCGCAGAGAAATTGGAGGGCAAGGGCGATTTTCTGCTCATTGCCCGCGGCGATGCGCTGCGTTTCCAGGCGGCCTGGTTCGGCCCAGAAGATTTACCCGTGGTCATGGCGCAAACACAGAAATCATCCTAAGTTGGCAGTCAGAAACAGTCGGTGGATTGAGGGAGGGGAGCGATGAAACGGTGGTTAGGATTGGCGCTATTGGTTTTTGTGGCAACTGCGGGATGGCGCATTGGCGAGGCCTTGAGTCCTGATGCGCTGAGTATGGCAGTCGGTGTTCTCTTTGGTGTGATGGCGGGTGTGCCTACTGCGCTCCTGGTGATGGCAGGGGGACGGCAGCGCCCTGTTGAAAAGCGCGGGGATGAATCGACACGAGGCGAGCGGCAGGCGTCTGCCTTGTCCATGAATGGGTGGAATGCGCCCTACTTCCCCCAACAGCCGCCCATCATTCTGGTAACGGGGCCACAAGGCTTCGGCGCTCATCAGCCCACCCCCGCCAACGGCGGCTGGCTGCCCCAAGCACCCTACGAACGTCATTTCACAGTGGTCGGCGAACGAGAAGAACTGGTTGAAGATTGGTGATTGAAGATATGTATCGCAGGCCGCCCAGGGCTAAAGCCGCAGGGCTACAGAACGACGCCCCCTGAACGGGGCTAGGGTCGCCTAGCGGTAAGCCTCCTTCAGGGGGCGTTGTTTGCTAGCCGGATGGCTTTAGCCTCCGGCGACCGATACGATACAGGAATGATTTAAGCCAAAATCCTGTATACCACCCTCTCGGAGGCTTCTGAGCCTCCGAGAGGTTTTTCATGGACGACTTGGTGAATCCTACTGCGCCATGACCTGATAGACAACCCCGCTGTTCAAATCCGTCGCGTACAGTTCGCCTGCCTCATCCTCGCCAAACGAACTGATTAGCGCACCTGATTCAAAGACCATCGTCGTGTTCCACACATCATCGGAACCGCGCGTGGTGGCCCAAACCAAGCCGCTGCAATAGTCGGCAAAGATATAGACACCGGCTAGGTCAGGAAACAGGCTGCCCCGATAGACATAGCCACCCGTGATCGAACAGCCATTGGCGTGGTCATATTCAACCACGGGAAGCTCCAAGCCCGTCTGGTCGCAATTGCCTCCCTGGAAACAATGGAGTCCTTCCATAATGGGCCACCCGTAGTTCAATCCTCCTGGATTGCCCGCCACGGTATAATTCACTTCCTCATAGACATTCTGTCCCACATCGGCAATCCACAGGTCGCCCGTTGCGCGGTCAAAGCTATAGCGCCACGGATTACGCAGCCCCACAGCCCAGACTTCATCCAACACGTCCACGCCGCTCCAGTCCGCATCGACCCAAGGGTTATCCGGCGGAATCCGATAGGCAACACCCGGATCGCTGGTCACATCGAGCCGCAGCATTTTGCCCAAGAAGGTATTGGGATTTTGGCCGTTGCCATAGGTATCATTCGCGCCGCCGCCATCACCTGTACCAATCCAGAGATAGCCGTCGGGGCCAAAGGCGAGCATACCGCCATTGTGGTTGCGGGCGGGCTGGTCAAAGTGCAAGACCAGAAACTCACTGTTGGGATCCGCCACATCAGGATTCGCCGCGTCCACCTGGAAGCGGGAGATCACCGTGTCGCCTGCCACATCGGTATAATTGACAAAGAAATAGCCGCTTTCGCCGAAATTAGGAGCAAAGGCCAGCCCCAACAATCCTTGCTCATTGCCGGAGGAGGTAACGCGATCGCGAATCGTGAGGAACCGCTCCGGCTCCACCACGCCCCCGCGCACGATCCGGATCGATCCTTGCTTCTCTACCACAAAAATCCTGCCACTGCCATCGTTGGCGTGAGTGACAAAGACAGGGCGATCAAATCCTTCGTATACAGGCTGCAAAACGACCTGGGTTTGGGCGGGGTCAAAGGTCGGTGCGGCGACCCGCTCTGCCGTGGGTGCTGCCGCTACGGGCGCGGTCACAGTGGGCAGCAAATTCGCCTCACTAGGCGCTTCTGTAGGTGCAGCCGTTTGACTCGCAGTAGCGACCGGCGCGGGCGTTGCCGTTGGAGCAGGCGAACCACAACCCGCCAACAACAGCGCACCCATAATCAACCAGATCAAGCGCAGTCGGCCCGACCCCTCCAAAAAGGCTTTGATTCGCTCAGACAACAACCTCTCCTTTCTATGTACCTCTTTCATCCTTCATCCCTCTCCCTCATCCTTCGCTTCTTTGTCGAATCTGCCATCCGTGCGATGATTGTAGTAGTTGGCGGCTATGAAAGCAAGCATCTCCCCTAGAAAGTCGATTGCATATGGGACTCCTTCGCGCAGGTCTAACACAAGAAGCTTATGACCGAGAGTACCCCAACCGTGAATTGGTACGGCGCATCGCCTATTACTTCCGACCGTGGGCGGGCAGGCTGATGTTGATTTCGCTGATGGTGACGCTGATGTCGCTCTTTGGCGTGGCGCTGCCCATTGTGGTCGCGCGCGGCGTCGAGGTTCTGGTGGATAGTCCGGCAAACGCCACAACCATCACCACGATCCTGGTTGTGATCGTCCTGGCCCTGGGCGTCCTCACCTGGGTGGTCAACTGGGCGCGGCGCGTTGAAACGGGCAAACTGATCGGGGATGTCATCCTGGCGATGCGCCAAGATGCCTTTAACGCGGTGATGAACCATGATCTCAGCTTTTTCGACAAATACCAGTCGGGGCGCATTGTCAGCCGCGTGACCAGCGATACCGACGAGTTTGGGCGTGTCGCCGTCTTGGTGACCGATCTGATCACGCAACTCCTGCTGGTAATCATTCTGCTGGTCTATCTGCTCCAGATCGACTGGAAGCTTACCCTGGTGCTTTGTTTCCTTGCTCCTGTCGGTTTCATCATTGCCGCGCGCTTTAGAGACTGGGTGCGACAAATTACACGCAGCAGCCAACAGGCCATTGCCGATGTCAACGTCAGCATCCAAGAGGCTGTCACCGGCATTTCTGTCGCCAAAAATTTTCGCCGTGAGCAAGGCATCTATGACGAATTCCTTGAGGTCAACGGGCGCAGCTATGCCATCATGGTGCGCCGCGGCATGGTCTTGAGCAGCCTCTTTCCCACATTGACCTTCTTTAGCGGCTTGGGAACCGCCTCCCTGCTCTATTTTGGCGGGGTGAGCGTCTACACCCAAACCATCAACGCCGGGGCCTGGTTTCTCTTTATCAACAGTGTTGACCGCTTCTGGTTTCCCATGCTCAACCTCTCGGCCTTCTGGAGCCAATTCCAGGGGGCATTGAGCGCCACCGAACGCGTCTTTGCGCTGATTGATGCCGAGCCGGTGGTCATCCAGACCGGCAGCACGCCTGTCAAGGAACTGCGCGGCGATATTCGCTTTGAGCAGGTGGACTTTGGCTACAGCGCCGATGAGCCGGTTCTCCAAAATTTCAACTTGCATATCCGCCCGGGCGAAAGCGTGGCACTGGTGGGGCATACA
The DNA here is from genome assembly GCA_020846635.1 of Caldilineaceae bacterium. Taxonomy (GTDB): domain Bacteria; phylum Chloroflexota; class Anaerolineae; order Caldilineales; family Caldilineaceae; genus QEUY01. The sequence continues at coordinate 36,753 of JADLDO010000007.1, read as the reverse complement.
GGCGCGGGCAAATCGAGCATCGCCAAACTCGTCACCCGCTATTACGAGTTCCAAGCCGGGCAACTGCTGATTGACAACCGCGATATTCGCGACCTCGACCTACGCAGCTATCGCCAGCACTTGGGAATTGTCTCGCAAAGCCCCTTCCTCTTTGCGGGCAGCGTAGCAGATAACATTCGCTACGCCCGCCCCGAGATGAGCGACGAAGCCGTGGAGACAATCGCCCGCCAGATTGGACATGGCGACTGGATGGAAACCTTGCCCGAAGGTTTGCAGACCGATGTGGGCGAACGGGGAAGCCGTCTCAGCATGGGGCAGCGGCAGTTGGTGGTATTGGCGCGCATGTTGGCGCTCAACCCTGCCATCTTCATTTTGGATGAAGCAACCGCCAGCGTTGACCCCTTTACCGAATCACAAATTCAGGCCGCGCTCGATCTGATCCTGCACAAGCGCACCTCCATCGTCATCGCCCATCGCCTCTCCACGGTCAAAGCCGCAGACCGTATCCTGGTGCTGGACCACGGGCGCGTCATTGAAGAAGGCAGCCATGAGCAACTGCTCGCCCGCGGCGGTCACTATGCCGATCTCTACAACACCTATTTCCGCCACCAATCATTGGAATTTATTGATGAGCGGCGCGCGGGCAGTGGGGAAAGGAAGGAGGGAGTGTAGCAGAAAGGAACACGACGGTTATTTCACGACGCGGAATCGCAGGTGGATCGCCTCAGCAGTTTCAATCACTTCGATCGTTTCAAGCGGGACATGTTCGCTGTCCAGGCCCTCGAACAAGCGCGTGCCGCTGCCAAACAACACGGGGACGAGGTGGATCGAGATTTCGTCAACGAGGCCGAGTGTGATGAGTTGCTGTGCAACGTTTGCGCCTGTCGTTGATATATCCTGACCTCCTGCCAATTTTTGCGCTGTTTCAAATGCGGCTTCAACCCCATTCACAAAAGTGTACACACCACCCAGGGGTACGTCCTGGGGTACACTGTGCGAAACGACGACCGTTGGTGTCCGAGCAGGACCGGTTGGCCCGTCTGCTCCCCAATTGAGTATGGAGAGGTCATAGGTGGTTCGACCAACAAGTACCGCGCCGATGGTCGCCCATCCTGCTATAATTTCGCGGTTGCGAGGATCAGCGCTTTCAAATCCCCAGTCATGCAATCGCTTACCACCCTCACCCAATCCTCCCCACCCTTCTTCCGGGCGAGGGTTTGCGCCGGTAATAAAACCATCCAGGGACATACTGACATCAAAGATAACTTTTCCCATCGGGTGTCCTCCTGGTCATTTCATTTTAGCCCCTACAGGTGCGAACAAATCGTAGCACAGCGAAAGCATGGTTGCAACCGTCGTCACTCAGTCCCCTGACCTTGCCCCTTTCCACGGCATTGCCAAGTCCAAAAGGTCTGTTGTAGAATAATCTCACCACCTATTAACCAACTTCATCAAACCTATTCTTGTTACCGATACTTCTTGTTACCGATACCACGGGACATTCTGAAGCAATGTAGAAATCGGCCCCAGGCATGAACTCGCTGCATCGAGCGGCAGAATTGCGCAGCCATTTCTATGGCCGGCTTACTTCTCGTGCTTGGACGCGTTACCCCAGGAGATTTGAATGAACATTGAGGGCACTTACGAATTTGACGCTCCCCAGGAGCTTGTCTGGAACATGCTCCTCGACCCGGTTGTGCTGGCAAAGGTCATGCCCAACTGTCAGGCATTGGAGAAGGTCGGCGAGGGCGAATATGAGGGCAAGATGAAGATCCAGGTCGGCCCGGTGCAGGGCCTCTTTCAGGGCAAAGTCACCCTCGCCAACCTGAATCCGCCGGAGAGCTACCGGATGCAAGTCCAGGGGAAAGGCCCGGCGGGCATCGTGGACGGGGAAGGAGACGTGCGCCTAGAGGCTGTTGAGGGCAAGACCATCATGCACTATGCAGGTGAAGCCAGGGTCAGCGGCAAGATTGCCAGCATCGGTCAACGACTGATGGATACATCGGCGCGCGCCATTACCAAGCAAAGCTTGGAAAACCTGGAAAAACAGATCGAGGCGGTTCAGAATCCACAAGCCGCGCCCCCCGAAGCCGCACCACCTGTGGCGGATGAGGCTCCCCCCTCTGCTCCAGTTGAGAGCGCAGCGTCGAAGACGGCATCTGAACCACGCCTACCCTTTTCTGCAAGTGCTGTGCCATCAGGGTCGGAAACGACATCCGCCTCGACGTTCCAGTTTGCCTCCAGCATTGCCAAAGAACTCTTTGACGAATTCGTGCCCGCCGACAAACAGAAATGGGTGCTGGCTGGGCTTGGATTCCTCGTCATCCATCTCTATCTCAATTGGTGGGCCAACGTGATCGCACGGCGTGTGGCCCGGCGGATCGAGTAAGCGCCTGCCTCCTACTTTGCTTCTGGCGGAATCTTTTTAGCTGATGTACCGCAGCGAGGCCGCCCAGGGCTACAGCGCAACGTCAGTTAACATATCACCTGTTCGTTCAGGCTACTTTGTTCAAGTTGTGGAAAGGAATTGACGTTCACAAAGCCTATTGCCGAAAATTCAAATCTGTCTCCCCAGAGCCTTACCACCAAAGGAGTTCGTCCTATGCAAGTAACAGTGACTGTCAATGGCAAGAGCTCTACACGCGATGTAGAGCCGCGCCTGTTATTGGTCGATTTCCTACGCGACGAGTTGGGTTTGACCGGCACCAATGTCGGCTGTGACACCTCGCAATGCGGCGCATGTACCGTCCATCTGGACGGGCAAGCGATCAAGTCATGTACCGCTTTGGCCGTTCAGGCCGATGGCAGCGAAGTCACCACCATTGAAGGTATCGCCACAAATGGCACGCTGCATCCCATACAGCAGGCATTTTGGGACAACCACGGTTTGCAGTGTGGCTTTTGCACATCGGGCATGATCATGGCCGCGGTGAAGCTCGCCGAGCAGAACGGCGCAATCTCCGAAGAAGAGATTCGCCACGGTCTGGAAGGCAACATCTGCCGCTGTACGGGCTATCAAAACATTGTCAAGGCGGTGCAGGCAGCCGCGCAAGCGATGCAGAGCGAGTCAGGAGACAAACAATGGCAGCGAGCATAGGTGAAAGCATCAAACGAGTCGAAGACCCGCGCTTTCTGCAGGGCAAAGGTCGCTATGTTGCCAATCTGCAATTGCCGGGTATGGTCTATGTCGCCATCAAGCGCAGCCCCTATGCCCATGCTCATATTAGGGGTATCAACGCCAATGCTGCCGTGGCGCTCAAAGGGGTGATTGCGCTCTACACCGGGCAGGATCTAGTCGATGGCGGCATGGGATCGCTGCCTTGCGGCTTTAATCCCCCCGGCATTAAGACAGCTCCCCACTATGCGCTGGCGGTTGACAGGGTGCGCTATGTCGGTGATGGCGTCGCCGTAGTCGTTGCCGAAGACCCCTACACAGCTTTTGACGCACTGGAATTGATCGAGGTAGATTATGAGCCTCTGCCTGTGGTCACCAATGCCAAAAAAGCTGCCGAGGCGGGCGCGCCCCAACTGCATGATGAGATTCCCGACAACGTCAGTTTTCACTGGGCAATCGGCGAGCGCGCGGAGATCGACAAGGTACTGGCCGAGGCGGATCATGTCGTCGAGCTTGAGTTGGTCAACCAACGATTGATCGCCAATGCAATGGAACCACGCGCCTGTGTCGCCCAGTGGAGTGACTTCTCGGAGGAGATGACCGTCTGGACCACCAGCCAGAACCCGCATATTATCCGCTTTCTCTTGAGCGCGGTCACGTTGGGCATCCCCGAAAACAAATTGCGTGTCATCTCGCCCGACGTAGGCGGGGGCTTTGGCAGCAAAATTTTCCACTATCCCGAAGAGGTGATCGTCCCCTTCATCGCCAAGCAGACAGGCCGCCCAGCCAAATGGGTGGCGTCGCGCAGCGAGGCTTATATTTCCGACGCACACGGGCGCGATCATGTGACGACTTGTAAGCTGGCAGTACGCAACGACGGAACCTTCCTGGGGCTGGATGTTACCACCTATGCCAACATGGGGGCCTACTTATCGACCTTTGCCCCCTTGATCCCAACCGCGCTCTATATCACGCTCCTGTCCGGGCTGTACAAACTTCCGGTCATCTTCGGCGAGAGCTACGGCACGATGACAAACACCGTACCCGTGGACGCCTATCGTGGGGCCGGACGCCCGGAAGCCGCCTATGTCGTGGAACGCCTGGTTGACATTGCGGCCCGTGACCTGAAGATGGACCCCATCGAACTGCGGCGCAAGAACTTCATCCAGCCGGACGAATTCCCCTACCAGACGCCTGTGGCGCTGCTCTATGACAGCGGCGACTATGACAAGATGTTTGACAAGCTGGTCGAGCTTTCCGGCTATCAAAGCTTGGTGCAGCAGCGCGAAGCCGCGCGCAGCGAGGGCCGTCTCGTCGGCGTGGGCGTCAGTGGCTGCATCGAAGCCTCTGGCCTGGGGCCTTCAAAAGTTGTGATCGGGCTGGGGTCTGGCGTCGGTCTGTGGGAAAGCAGCGTGGTACGTGTCCACCCAACCGGCAAGGTATCGGTCATGACCGGATCACACGCGCATGGACAAGGCCACGAAACTACCTTTGCCCAAATCGTAGCCGGAACGCTTGGCATCCCGCTCGAAGACATTGAAGTTATTCATGGCGATACCGGGCGCACACCCTTCGGTCTCGGCTCCTATGGCAGTCGCAGCGCGGCGGTCGGTGGCACTGCGGTGCTGCGCAGCGCCGAAAAAGTCCGTGATAAGGTGATGAAGATTGCAGCGCACCAGCTTGAGGCAGCGGTTGAGGACATGGTCTATGATGCCGGCAATGGCAAAATTTACGTGCAAGGTTCACCCGACCGGGCCAAGAACTTCGCCGACATTGCCGTGGCAACCTTGACCGCGCATGAACTCCCCGACGGCATGGAGCCAGGTCTTGAAGAAACTACCTTCTTCGATCCCGCCAACTTTACCTTCCCCTCCAGCGCGCATATTGCCGTGGTCGAAATTGACCGGCAGATGGGGCATGTCGAGCTTACGCACTACAGCGCAGTAGACGACGTGGGCAAGGTGATCAACCCCATGATTGTCGAAGGGCAGATCGTGGGTGGCATCGCGCAGGGTGTCGGTCAAGCGCTCTGGGAGAGTGCTGTCTATGACGATGAGGGGCAGCTTCTGAGCGGCACGATGATGGACTATGCGCTGCCGCGTGCGGATGCCTTCCCCACGATCAATGTCGGGCGTATCGAGACACCTTCGCCCTCCAATCCGCTGGGTGTCAAGGGCGCGGGCGAAATGGGCACCATCGTCTCGACCATCACCGTCGCCAATGCTGTCATGGATGCGCTAGCCCCCCTGGGCCTGCGTCATATTGATATGCCACTGACCGCGGAGAAGCTCTACAATGCCATTCAATCTGCGGGCCACAGCAACGGGCATAATAGCGGCAATCACAATGGAGGAGGGGCATAATGTATCCACCCAGGTTTAATTATTACCGCGCCGCGTCGGTTGACGAAGCATTGGCGCTCCTGCAAGAGCATCAAGGGGCCAAGCTGCTGGCTGGTGGTCACAGCCTGCTCCCGCTCATGAAGATGCGTTTGTCCGATCCAGGGACACTGATCGACATTGGCCGGATCGGTGAACTGCGCGGCATCTCCACAGACAACGACAGCGTGCGCATCGGTGCATTGACGCCGCATGTGGCCCTTGAAACGTCCAAAGTGCTGCCCAAAGCGTTAACCGAGGCAGCCGGGCTGATCGGCGACCCCCAGGTACGCAACCGCGGGACAGTGGGCGGCAACATCGCCCATGCCGATCCGGCCTCCGACCTGCCAACGGTTCTGCTGGCGCTCAATGCCACCATCCAAATCACCGGGCCGCGTTCCACCGGCAATGGCAGTGGGCATGGAGAGCGAACGACACAAGCCATTGCAGCCGAGGAGTTCTTCACCGGCTTCTTCGCCACGGCGTTGGAGGAGGATGAAATCCTCATTGCGGTGGATGTCCCGCTCGAACAAGAGGGCACAGGGTCGGCCTATGCCAAGCTGATCAACCCGGCCTCGCGCTATGCGATGGTGGGTGCTGCCGCGGTCGTCACCCTTGCGGGAGGCGTCTGCACCTATGCGAGTGTGGCTGTGGGTGGGCTGACCCCCAACGCCACCAAAGCCCCTTCGGTCGAGGCCGCGCTCACCGGCAACGCATTGAACGACGAGGTGATTGAAGCCGCAGCCGCAGCCGTGGACAATGACTTGGGCGATCAAATCCTGGGCGACATTCACGCCAGCGCCGACTACCGCCGCAGCATGGCTCCCGTGCTGGTTGCACGCGCCCTGCGCGACGCCATTCAGCGCGCTGGATAAGCAGCCTTTTCAACATAGGTAGACTGGGCCGCAGATCGCGCTGATCTGCGGCCCAATTGAGAAAGGCGCGCATCCAGCACGTACAGCGCATACGAGTGCTTAAGCACCCTGCTAACGATTGGGACTCCAGGCAAAGAGGGAGATAATATGGAAAACGGACAAGAGAATGAAGTGGCAAGTGAGGGTTCGAGGCTAGAGATCTTAAAACGACTCTTGGAAGCATTCAACCATCATGATCTGAATGCTGTCATCTCCTTCTTTGCCGAAGAATGTACACTCGAAATGCCGCGCGGTCCCCACCCCTGGGGCCAACGCTATACCGGCAAAGCTCAGGTGCGCGAGGCATTGGCCAGTCGCTTCGCAGGAATTCCCGACGTGCATTACGGCCAAGACCGCCATTGGGTTTCCGGCAATCACGGTGTCTCCGAATGGAACCTGACCGGCACGACAACGGCAGGTGTTCGGGTCGATGTTTGGGGATGTGACCATTACGAGTTCCAGGGCGACAAGATCACTCATAAGAACTCTTTCTGGAAGATCGTTGAATGAAAATCGCCTAGCTCTTAAGGAAATTTCATGCTGCTGGACTCAATCGATTCGTTGCAAGCCGCGTTGCAGGCGCAGGCTTACATCGCTGACCGTGGGCTCGCCACATCGGTCTTTTTGGCGCTCAAACTGCAACGCCCGCTGCTCCTGGAGGGCGAACCGGGCGTCGGCAAAACTGAAGTCGCCAAAGTCGTTGCCAATCTGCTCGATACAGAGTTGATCCGCCTGCAATGCTACGAAGGGCTCGATGTCAGTCAGGCTGTCTACGAGTGGAACTATGCCCGCCAGATCATGCACATACGCTCGCTGGAAGCACAGCATGCACCCTTTGACGAGAACGAACTCTTTGATGAGCGTTTCTTGCTGCGCCGGCCCTTGCTGCGCGCCATCGAAGAGAGCCGGGAGAAGCCCTGTGTCCTCCTGATCGACGAGGTTGACCGCAGCGACGAGGAATTTGAGGCTTTCTTACTCGAACTTCTCTCCGACTTTCAGATCTCCGTACCCGAAATCGGCACGATCAGAGCCGTCAACCGCCCTGTAATCATCCTCACATCCAATCGCACGCGCGAACTGCATGATGCACTCAAGAGGCGCTGCCTCTATTCCTGGATCGATTATCCGAGCTTCCAGAAAGAGCTTGAGATCGTGCATACCAAAGTGCCGGATGCCGCCGCCAACCTGGCGCACCAGGTAACGGCCTTTATCCAGGAACTACGCACGCAGGATCTCTACAAACTGCCCGGTGTCGCCGAAACCATCGACTGGACCACGGCGCTGGTCGCCCTGAATCAGACCGCGCTCGATGAGTCCATTGTAGAGGAAACGCTGGGCGTCATTCTGAAGTACAAAGACGACGTTCACAAGGTCAGGAATGAAATCTTGAGACCCGTCTACAATCGTGCGGTGAATAGATAAGGTTACGACTTGTACGAAGATCCCCTCATTGCAACAGATAGACAAGTGCCAAGTGGACAGGCGGCTAATGGAGAGCCACCAAAGGCCGCGCTGCTGCATAACCTGCTCCTCTTTAGCCGTATTTTGCATGAGCTTGGGCTTGAGGTGAATCCAGGGCGGATGATCGAGGTACAGGCGGCGCTCGCCCAGGTTTCGATGGCTCGTAAATCCGACTTCTATCACACGCTGCGTACCTTCTTGGTCAAGCGCAAGCAAGATTTGCCCCTGTTTGACGCTGCCTTCAATCTCTTTTGGCGCAAGCCGCATGACGAAGGCAGCGGCATGGACTTGGATGGATTGTTTGAAGAAGCAGAGCAAGAGCCGCCTTTACAAGAGCAGTTGGTCATCCCGCCACAGCCAGCGCAAGAGGAAGAAGCACTCCCCGAACCAGAGAGCGACGATGAGTGGCAGGAAGTCGTAGAACTGACCCAAACCTACAGCGAACGCGAGGCGCTGCGCCATAAGGATTTCGCCGATCTGACACCGGCAGAACTCGCCGCGGTCAAACGCATGATGGCCGAAGTGGTCTGGGAATTGGGGCAGCGGCGGACGCGCCGCTATCTGCCTGGGCGTGCGGGGTTGCTCGACGTTCGCCGCAGCATGCGCCAAAACTTGCGCTATGGCAGCGAAATCCTGAAGTGGTCATACAGCACGCCCAAGATCAAATTGCGCCCTCTGGTTGTGCTGGCCGACATCAGCGGCTCGATGCAGCAGTATACGCGCCCGCTGCTCCAATTCCTCTATGGGCTAAAGCATGGGCTGCGACAGCGGGTGGAGGTCTTTGTCTTTGGCACAAGGCTAACCTATGTAACGCGCCAATTGCGCCACAAAGATATAGACGAGGCACTGCAAGAGGTAACCGATGCTGTGCAGGATTGGTCCGGCGGCACGCGTATCGGTGAAGCTGTCAAGACCTTTAACTACCAATGGGCGCGACGGGTGCTGCGCGGTGGCCCGGTGGTGCTGCTCATCAGCGACGGTTGGGACCGGGGCGACCCTCTCTTATTGCATGAGGAGATGGCGCGCCTGCACAGGCTGTGTCACCGGCTCATCTGGCTCAACCCGCTGCTTGGCTCGGAGCAGTATCAGCCATTGACGCGCGGCATGCAGGCTGCATTGGGCTCGATTGATGACTTTCTGCCGATGCATAATCTTGCCAGCCTCGAAGCATTGGCGGCGCATCTCCGCCACCTAAACGAAGATCACCTGCCGGGCAGACCGGCTCATTTGACGGGCGCGGCATTTATCAAGGGACGAGGAAGCAAATGGAAGAAGTCCTAGCCGACCTCCAACGCTGGCGCAAACAGGGAGAGACGGTGGCGCTGGCAACCGTCGTGCAAACCTGGGGATCGTCGCCGCGCAAGGCCGGGGCCAAGATGGCGATTACAGCGGGTGGGCAGCTCGCCGGCTCGGTCAGCGGCGGCTGTGTCGAAGGCGCTGTAGCCGAGGAAGCGTTCGCCGTTCTCAAGTCGGGAGAGCCCAAACTGCTGCACTTTGGCATCGCCGACGAGACCAGTTGGGAAGTGGGGCTGGCCTGTGGCGGCAATATCGACATTTTTGTAGAGCCGCTGGACAGGACACTCTTTGAGGCTGTCGCCGGGTTGATTGCTGATCGGCGCGCGGGCGCAGTAGTCACCGTGATTGCAGGCCCAAGCGCCCTATTGGGTCGCAAACTCTTGGTGGAGAGTGGTCGAGGAGGGTGGTTGGGCAGCATTGATGACGCTGTGGACGCAGCCGCAGCCGAACTTGCCCACGAGGCCATTCAGGCGGGCAAAGGTACACAGGTCACGCTTGCCGATCAGGGCATTGAACTCTTTATTGACACGCTGCTGCCCCCGCCGACCCTGGTCATGATCGGCGGCGTGCATATCGCCATTGTGCTGGCAACCCTCGCCAAGACCCAGGGCTATCGCACAGTGATCGTAGACCCGCGTCACGCTTTTGGCAACGTCGAACGCTTTCCCCACGTCGATCAACTGCTGCGCGCTTGGCCCGAAGATGCATTCGCCCAGCTTCCCCCCAATCGGAATATGGCCGTTGCCCTCCTGACCCATGATCCCAAGATCGATGACCCCGCGCTCAAGAGGGTGCTGCGTAGTCCCGTCTTCTATATCGGCGCGCTGGGCAGCCGCAAAACGCATCATGCGCGCGTCGAGCGGCTGCGCGCAGAGGGCTTCCAAGACCACGAAATCGAGCGCATCCATGCCCCGATTGGCCTCAGGATCGACGCCCAAACGCCGGAGGAGATTGCGCTGGCAGTCATGGCCGAAATCGTCAAAGTGCGGCGCAGTACACGCATGCCCGAAGTCGAAACAAGGGCAAACTAGCTCGTTCCTGCTAATTATAGTGTCTCTGCCAAGAGGATGGGCAGCGAGGATTGCGGTTTGACAACTCGATGCGCCTTCTATAAAATCACGCATACTTTCCTTGAGGCGATTCGTAAGCGCTGCCAAAACGACGAGTTGCGCTGTTGATTCACAGCACAAGACATCGTTCTCCCCAAAGAATTCGTTGGGCAGCGAATAGAATTGTGACTAGGATCTGATTTCACGGCTGAATGGAACCCCCTATTTTAAGGCCGTGTTACCTTTTTCCTGACTTTTCAAAACGTTTTACCAGTCAAGCGATATTTCTCGACAAATTCCATAGGCGTATACGGTTGCGCCGATTCCTCTGCATAGGCTCAGAGCCGCTGGTTCTGGGCAAGGATTCTCTTTATCTCAAGCACAAGACTGCCTATTTTGGGCATCTTCGAGGTGAGTTGATTGGTGGCTTGCACTCAACGCTGAGCCTGCCGGATCCGAGCGGAGAGACGGCAAATCCGAGCCGCTGTTTGAGTTTGAATGGATTTCTATGTTTCTAGACGATGCCCCGAAAGATGGCACAAAGGGCAGTTTGTGGAAGAAGATCCTCGCCTATGCCATTTATTTTCTCTTTTGGCTAGCTTTTACCGCCAGTGGTCTATGGCTGATGTTGGAAATCCGAGCATTGATTGTCGAGTTGATGATCGTTGCCGGCCTTAGTCCCTGGCAAGTGCGCGGCTTTGATCGCTGGTCCATCTTTGTGCTGGGCCTCGGCTGGTTCATTGCCCTCATGTGGATGGAACACTATCTACGCGTGGCTGTTGAACGAGGTCGTTTGTGGCGCAATATTGCCTACCTAGCCGCGTCACAGGCAATTGTGGTTGCCGTTATCTTTGCAATCCGTTTTTTGATTAGATTTTCCTGATTCAACAAAGCTGGGAGGGATGAGTTGACGAGTGGAGACGGATTAAGGGTTGCGGGCGCGAATGTACCGCAGGATCAACAGGTCAAGCCTGCCACCAACGGCAAGACCCCCCTCCTGGAAGTCCAGGGGCTTAAGAAGCATTTCCCCATCAAGCGGGGCTTCTTTTCCAGAACGGTCGGACACGTCAAAGCGGTAGATGGTGTCAATTTCAATGTGCAGCATGGCGAGACGCTGGGGCTGGTGGGAGAGAGCGGTTGTGGCAAGACGACCACGGGGCGCGTCATCATGCGTGCCATTGATCCCTCATCTGGTCATATCTGGTTTGACGACCAGAGCATGGGGCGCATTGATGTTGCCGCGCTGGAGGCTCGCCAGCTCAAGCCCTTGCGCCGCAACATGCAGATGGTCTTTCAAGACCCCTACTCCTCGCTGAACCCGCGCATGACCTTGCTCCAGAACGTAGGTGAACCACTGCTGGTCAACAAGATTGCCCAGGGCAAGGAACTGGAAGATAGAGTCGCCAAACTTCTGCGCGTGGTCGGTCTGCGCCCCGAATATATGAACCGCTATCCCCACGCCTTTAGCGGTGGACAACGCCAGCGCATCGGCATTGCACGCGCACTTGCGCTCAACCCACAATTGATTGTGTTGGATGAGCCGGTTTCCGCGCTCGATGTGTCGGTACAAGCTCAGATTCTCAACCTCCTGCAAGACCTCCAGCAGCGATTCGGCCTCACCTATCTTTTCATTGCCCACGACCTCAGCGTCGTCGAACATATCAGCGACCGCGTCGCCGTGATGTATGTGGGCCAGTTGGTGGAAAGCGCCTCGACAGAAGAACTATTTCTGAACCCACTGCACCCCTATACTGAGGCGCTGCTATCGGCAGTGCCACAGCCCGATCCGCGCGCCAAACGCGCGCCCATCGTTCTCCCCGGCGATGTGGCAGACCCGGCGAACCCGCCATCGGGCTGTTATTTCCATCCGCGCTGTGCCTATAACGATGGCAAGCAATGTGTCAACGAGACACCGGAACTGCGCGAACTCAAGCCCGGTCACTTCGTGCGCTGCCACTACGCCGAGACGCTGCAACTGACGGGTGTAGCAACGCTCTAATTTGGTTCTAATTTGCATAGAAAGGAGGATCAGCGATGAAAGTCATGCTTTGTGCTCCACCCAACTGGACGCCAACCATGCCCCACTTGGCGCTGCCTACGCTGACCGCCTATTTACGCGCCCACGGCGTCTCCGTCATTCAGCGGGATTTGAACCTCGAACTCTTTGACACCCTTCTGACCCAACAATATCTGCGCGAAAGTGTTGTGCGCCTGCGCGACCAATTTTCGGGGCGACCTGAAGGGCATCATGCACCCGGCAGCCCGCCTGCCGAGCGAGTGCGTTGGGCATTGCAGCAGGGGCCGCTGCTGGCAAACCAAGTGGAACAGGCCAAGCGGGTGATTCGCTCGGAGGCTTTCTTTGATGGGCCGGTCGGTCTGCGCGCATTCCAGACCGTGGCCGCGTGCCTCGAGATCGCATCCCTGCCCTACTATCCGGCGACACTCCATCTCCAGAGCTATCAGGCGGCAATCCCGGTGGACAGCAGCCGCAGTCTGCTCCAGGGGGTGCGTGATACGCGCCACAATATGTTCATTGACCTCTACCGGCGCACAATCCTGCCGGAGATTGAGCGGGAAGCGCCCGACATTGTCGGCATTTCGATCCCCTCCATGCCGCAGATGTTAGCAGCCATGACCCTCGCCCACCTCGTCAAAGAGAGCGCCAAAGAGAGTGGGCGGCAGTGCCATGTGACGGTCGGCGGCCCCCATGTCAGCATGTTGCGCGAACAGATCGCCAAGACGCCCGCCATCTTCCAACTGATTGACAGCGCCGTGATCTTTGATGGCGAGGTTCCGCTGCTGCACCTGGCAGAGGCGCTCGACGGGCGCGGCGAACTGGATGATGTCCCCAATCTCATCTATCGCAAGGATGACCAAATCCGCGTCACCGCGCGCAAAGTGCCGGAGAAGATCAGCAATCTACCGCTGCCCGATTTCGATGGCTTGCCGCTGGATCGCTACCTGGCCCCGCGCCTGGTCTTGCCTTTGATGACAGCGCGCGGCTGCTATTTTGGCAAGTGCGCCTTCTGCAACGTCGGCTATGGCGAATCGGAAACCTTTAGCCAACTGCGCGCCGAACAACTCGCCGATCAGATGCAGGCATTGCACGAACGCTACGGTGTGCGCCATATCTTCTTTTCCGATGAGGCAGTGACTCCCCGCAACCTCAAGAATCTCTCAGCCATCCTCCCACAGCGTAACCTGGAACTGCATTGGGGCGGCTGTGCGCGCTTCGAGAAAGTATTCACGCGCGAACTGTTGGAGCAGATGCAGCGGGGCGGCTGCCGGATGATCCTCTTTGGGCTGGAAAGCGCATCACAGCCGATCATCGACCTGATGGTGAAGGGGACTGAACTTGAGCATATGAGCCGTATTCTGCGTGAGAGCGCGGGCGCGGGCATCTGGAATCATACGTTCCTTTTCTTCGGCTTCCCTGGCGAGAGCATCGCCGATGCCCAGCAGACAGTGAATTTCCTCTATGCACACAAAGAGTATGTACATTCAGCCGCATTGGGCACATTTTTGATGGAGCGCGATTCACCGGCGCATCGTTTCCCGCAATCGTACAACGTCAAGCGCATCATTGAAGAGCCGGACAAAGACCTGGCAATCTACTTTGATTATGAAGTGGAATCGGGTATGGATGACCACATGGCAGAACTGGTCGAGGGCCATTTCCTCAACACCCTCCCGGATAAGCCCTATCCACAGTTCTATGTGAGCGATGTATTTCGTTTTCTCTACGCCAGCCATTTGAATGAACAGAAGCTTCCCTTCTCCCCCTGGTTGGCGGCAGAGACAACGTCTGCATAAAGTATGCTGCGTACCTAGTTTGTGCAAGGAACTCGTACAGAGGAACCCAAAAGGAGGACATTCATGGTAAAACGAGAGGTTTCCCGCCGCCAGTTTATGCAGCTATCGGCACTGGCAACAGCCGGTGCGGTCGTTGCAGCCTGCGGCGGCGCACCAGCAGCAGAGGCCCCTGCGGCGGAAGCGCCCGCCGCGGCTGCACCTGCCGCTGCTGCTCCAGCCGCGCCCGCCGCGCCGCCGACCACCTTCAACGAAGCACCCATGCTGGCAGATCTGGTAGCAAGCGGCTCGCTGCCGCCCGTAGACGAACGCTTGCCCAGCAATCCGCTGGTGATGGAAGTGCAGGAATCAATTGGCAACTACGGTGGCACCTTCCGCCGCGGTTTCAAGGGCGTCTCGGATCGCTGGGGGCCCACCAAACTCCAGGATCGTTCAATTGCCTGGTATGACCCAAAATTGTCGATGCGCCCGCGGCTTGCCGAGTCATGGGAGTTGAGCGACGATGGGCGCGAGTGGACCTTCCATCTGCGCGAAGGAATGAAGTGGTCTGATGGCGAACCCTTTACCACAGCCAATATCCAGTGGTGGTATGACAACGAGTTGCTAAACGTCGATCTGACCCCCTCTCCACCCGCCAAATATTCGACTGGCCCTGACCGCGACGTTGTGCAATTGGAGGTCGTTGATGATGTTACGTACAAGATGACCTTCGTCGACCCGAAGCCGCTCTTTATCTATGAGATGGGGCGTGTGAGCCCTGGCGACAACGGCAACGAGGGTCTGTATGTCCCAGGTCACTATATGGCGCAGTTCCACCAGGAGTTGACCGACGATGCCGATGGCTTGGCAGCCCAAATAAAGGAAGCAGGCTTTGAGTCCTGGGTACAGCTCTATATCGATCGCAACAACTGGTATTTGAACCCAGACAGGCCGAGCATAGGCCCATGGATCGCCAAGAACCAGTTGTCCTCCGAGCTTTTCCTCATGGAGCGCAATCCTTACTTCTTTGCGGTAGACGCAGAGGGGAATCAACTGCCCTATGTCGATACCGTCAATCACCGGCTCTTTGAGCAAGATGATGTCTTTAACCTCTGGATCATCAACGGCGAGATCGATTTCCAGGCCCGCCATGTCTCCATTGGTAACTTCACGCTCTTTAAGGAGAGCGAAGTAGACGGCGACTACCAGGTTGTTTTGGGCGCTGCATCCGGCCATCAGGCCTTGCAGTTGAACCAGACGACCAAGAATGAACGGCTGCGTGAGTTCTTCCAAAACCGTGACGTGCGCATTGCCTTCTCATTGGCTGTGGACCGCGAGGCCATCAACGAATTGGTCTTTGACGGTCTGCTGACACCGCGCCAGTACAGCCCGCTGAGTACCTCACCCAACTACTATCCCAAACTTTCCGATGCATACATTGAGTATGATCCAGAGCAGGCGGGTGCGCTGCTCGACGCCGCCGGCTATGAACTGGGCGCAGATGGCTTGCGCGTCTGGAACGATGGAAGCGGCGAACCGATCAGCTTCAACATCGAAGGCACCGCGATGGCGGGCTCCAACGATGAAGATGCTGTGCAGCAGGTGATCCGCTATCTTGCAGACATCGGCATTACGGCAACCTACAAAGCGTTGGAACGCGCGCTCTATACCGAGCACTATCAGGCCAACGAAATTGAGGCGGCTTGGTGGGGTGGCGACCGTACCGTCTTGCCGCTTGCTGCGCCGATTATCTTCATCGGCACCCAACCGGATCGCCCCTGGTGTCCAGCGTGGAGTTACTATCGCCTCGACCCAACTGACCCCGCCGCCGAGGAACCGCCGGAGGGTCACTGGATCTGGGAACTCTGGCGCATTTGGGATGAACTGGCGCAGGAACCCGACCCGACCACCCAGAACGAAATGTTCACCCAGATTCTCGATATTTGGGCAGAGGAATTGCCCATGATCGGCTACTTGGGCGAGTCACCGGCTCCGGTGATCGTCAAGAACGGCGTACGCAACTACTTGCCTGGCTTCCCGATTGATGATGTCACCGGCGACGAGCATCTGCTCAATACCGAGACTTACTTCTGGGAAGACCCGGAGAATCACGTCTAGCGAACTGTTTGTGCTGCGGATGAGGGCTTTTGGCGCAAGGTTTCGCCTGCGCCAAAAGCTCCTTCTATACAGATGTTACGCACCTGCTCGCCTGTACGGACGCAATAGATTGCGTCTCTACATAGGCTGTATGCGTAACGTGAGATCCTAAATTTGGGGAGGTAGCCTTCCATGTTGCAATACATTCTCCGTCGCGTGCTCATGATGATCCCGACGCTCTTTGCCATTTCCCTGCTTTCGTTCCTGATCATCCAGTTGCCGCCGGGGGATTTCCTGACATCGTATGCAGCGCAACTGCGCGAGATGGGTGATAACGTGGATGTCGCCCAGCTACAGGCGCTGCGCGACCGCTATGGACTGGATCAACCCTTTTATGTGCAATATGGTAAATGGATCTCCGGTATTCTCTTGCGCGGCGACTGGGGCCAGTCATTAGAATGGCGCAAGCCTGTGCGCGATCTGATTTGGGAGCGCCTTGCCTTGACCGTGGTCATCTCCGGCACTGCGCTTCTTGTGAGTTGGATCGTCGCCATCCCAATCGGGGTCTATTCGGCGACCCGCCAATACTCATTTTGGGATTACGCAATGACTGCGTTCAGCTTTATTGGTCTAGGCACACCGGGCTTTCTCCTGGCCCTGGTTGTGATGTTTATGGCCCAGTCCTATTTTGGCATGAATGTCGGAGGGCTTTTTTCAGAAGAATATATGTTGGCCCCCTGGAACTGGGCTAAGGTAGTTGATATGCTTAAACATCTCTGGATGCCGCTGATCATTGTCTCGATTGGCAGCATCGCGGGCAATATCCGCATTACGCGCGCCAATCTACTCGACGAGTTGAATAAACCCTATGTCGAGACAGCGCGGGCAAAAGGGATGAAGGAAGGCAATCTGATCTGGAAATATCCGGTGCGCGTGGCATTAAATCCTTTCTTCAGCACAGTGGGTTGGTCATTGGCGACGTTAATCTCTGGAACAACGCTGGTGTCGATTGTGCTGAGCCTGCAAACGACAGGCCCGATGCTACTGCGCGCCTTAACATCACAAGATATGTATCTGGCGGGCAGCTTTATCTTGCTTTTAAGCACGTTGACGGTGATCGGCACCTTGATTTCTGATATCCTGTTAGCGATTGTCGATCCGCGTATCCGGCTTACATAGCTCCTGTCCCACCGAGAAACGAGCAGAGAATCTACCGGAGAAACGCGGAGGGAAAGAGACCAAATGGAATCATCGATTCAAAAACGATGGTATGACGACGCCTCCTATGAGGATGCGCTGCCGGAAGAAGAAAATTGGGCCGAAGACGCATCTGCCGGCAGTGACAAAAAGGTGGATGTTGCCTCCTATGGGCAACTGATGTGGTGGCGCTTTTTGCGCCATCGCATGGCTGTCATCAGTGCGGTGCTCGTCATCCTTCTCTATTTCGTTGCTGTCTTTGCCGAATTTGTAGCGCCCTATGACCCTGAGAACACCTTTGCTCGCTATAAGTTGGCGCCACCGACCGCGATTCATATCATGGATGACCAGGGCAATTTGCGCCGCCCCTTTGTCTATCGCATGGATCGAACCCGTGATCCCGAAACATTACGCAGCATCTATACCGAGGATCGTTCACTCATCTATCCCATCCGCTTCTTTGTCGAGGGGCCGGAGTATAAGTTTTGGGGAATCTGGGAAAGCAACACCCACCTCTTTGGCCTGGACGTAGACCGGGAGGAGCAAGGGATTTTCCTGATGGGGGCCGACAGGCTAGGGCGTGATGTCTTCTCGCGCATGTGTCACGGCGCGCGTATTTCTTTGACCATTGGGCTGGTGAGCGTCGTGGTTAGCCTGGTGCTGGGCATTGTGCTGGGCGGAATCTCCGGCTATTACGGCGGCATTGCCGACAACATCATCCAGCGTTCCATTGAGTTCGTCCGCTCCATTCCCGAAATCCCGCTGATCATGGGGCTGGCCGCGGCGCTGCCGACGGATTGGTCGGTTGTGCGCCTCTACTTTGGCATCACGCTCCTGCTCTCGCTGATCGGCTGGACGGGCCTTGCACGCGTCGTGCGCGGTCGTTTCCTCAGTATGCGCGAAGAAGACTTTGTGATGGCCGCGCGCTTGTCCGGGTCGAGCGAAATGCGTATCATCTTGCGCCACATGATGCCCTCCTTCCTCAGCCACATCATCGCCAGCCTGACCTTAGCAGTTCCCGCCATCATTCTGGCAGAAACCGGGTTGAGTTTTATCGGTCTGGGGCTGCGTGCGCCCGCCCTAAGTTGGGGCGTTCTGTTGCAAGAGGCACAGAATCTGCGCTCAGTGGCGCTCGCGCCGTGGGTGCTGCTGCCGGGGCTAGCTGTCATCATCACTGTACTGGCCTTTAATTTCTTGGGTGATGGCATCCGTGATGCCGCCGATCCATACGCCAAGTAGGAGCCTGCTGCATGTCTATCAACACACCGGCGACACCGGTTGCTTCACGCACACAGCCCGCATGGCTGACCCACGGCCAAAGTGAGCCGCTGTTGGAAGTCAAGAACCTAAAGACCCACTTCTTTCTTGATCAAGGGACGGTGCAGGCAGTAGACGGCGTGGATTTCACCGTACTGCGCGGCCAAACGGTCGGGATCGTGGGTGAGAGCGGTTGCGGGAAATCCGTCATGGCGCGCTCGATCCTGCGCATTGTGCCACCTCCCGGCAAGATTGTGGAAGGCCAAATCCTCTTTCACCAACAGCCCAATGGCCGCGACAGCGCGCCCACATCCCAGATGGAACAGGTGATCGATCTCGCCAACCTAGACCCCAGAGGCGCGCAGATTCGTTCCATTCGTGGCGGCGAAATCTCCATGATCTTCCAAGAGCCGATGACCTCGCTGAGTCCCGTACATACCATCGGCAACCAAATTCTTGAAGCGATCCGGCTGCACCAGGACATTTCCGAAGAAGAGGCGCGCAAACAGGCGATTGCGATGCTGACAAAGGTCAATATGCCACAGCCGGAACGCATGCTGGATCGCTATCCCTATCAATTAAGCGGTGGTATGCGCCAGCGTGCTATGATTGCCATGGCGCTTTCGTGCCAACCGGCACTGCTCATTGCCGACGAACCGACCACGGCCCTTGATGTGACAACACAGGCACAAATTTTGTCGCTGTTGGGAGAACTCCAGCGCGAGTTTGGCATGGCGATCATCTTCATCACCCACGACCTCGGCGTCATCGCGCAGATGGTGGATTATGTGGTGGTGATGTACTTGGGACAGGTGGTAGAGGTCGCTGACGTAGATTCGATCTTCTATGATCCGAAGCATCCCTACACCCAAGCGCTCTTGCGCTCGATTCCCCGTTTGGGTCGCAAATCGGCGCGCGGCGTCAGCAGCCGCCTAACCGCCATCCGCGGCTCCGTACCCGATCCCTACTCGATCCCCTCCGGCTGCCCCTTCCATCCACGCTGTCGCAAGGCAATTGCCGGTGTGTGCGACAAAAAAGCCCCGCCCTTTCTCGAAGTGGAAGCTGGGCATAAGGTGAGGTGTGTACTCTATGAGTGAGAAAGTCCAGACCCCCGATGAACTTGGGCCAGAGACAAGTGATGAAGCGCTTGGAGAACTCTCATACGAACTCCAGGGGGGCTACATCCATTCATGGCTTGTTGCGGGCCCCATCAAAACCCCGGTCAATGATTTAGATCGCTATCAAGGTGTGGATTTCAAGGCGCAGATTGCACGCGCCTACTATCGCAATCAGGCAGATGTAGAGCTAGACCCTGCCGAAGGTCGCACATTTCACGTGGAAGATCCAAGGGGCAACAGCCATGCCCTCACCTGGCAGGTTGCCCACTGTGGTGACGATCATTACGTCAACTTGTCCGGCTTCTACCACACCTGTCATTATCTGTATGCCTGGGCCTATGTAAAAGTCGTCGTGCCCACGCTCAATTCCGTGGCGATGACCTTGACCACCAATGGCCCTGCCGACCTCTGGATCAACGGCAAGCACGCCCACCGTCAGGAGCATCACGCGCTCCAGCGTCCCCAAAGCAGGCGCTTCCTGCCCACCTTGCACAAGGGGGAAAACGAACTGCTGATCCGTTTTGAGGTCGTGGCCGCGCGCGCCTGTCCCTTTCTGATGGCGCTGCACATCGAGCCGCCCCCGGCAGAAGCAGCAGACTCCTGGGCGCAGCTTCGCCTCCCCACGACCCTCGCGCCGCTCGCGCGACGTGAAAAGCTGGAGAAAATCTTCGATCAAGCCTATCTCAAGCGCAGCGTCTACCATCGCCAAGATGAGCTGCCGATCTATTGGCCGGATGACATGAAGCTGTCGGACAAGATCACGGTTCGCCTCCAGTCGCCCACAGGCCGTATCTATGCCGAAGCCCAGCCCGATGTAAGCGGTGGCTCAAGGGTCAATTTCGGCCCGGTCTATCAACTGCCCGATGGCCCTTATGAAGCCGTATTGATGCCCACCCCCAACGAGTACTACCTGGACCAAATGCGAGTGACGCGCCACCTGCCTCTGTATGTCTACAACGGCAAGTATGCAGAGACGCCCGCCGGTACTTCACCTAGCACACCACTTAGAACACCTGAAGAACGGCGCATGGAAACGCTGCGCCATGCCGCCCAGCGTGACATCGATCTCTATTCGCAGATCGCACGGATGGCGCTCGGTGAGTGGAAAAAAGTGCGCGTAGACGCGGTGCTACATTCGGTCGAACGCATCAACCGGCGCGTTGACTGCTCGGATTTTGATATGGTGGGATTGCTGGGCGCGCTCCTGCGTTATGGCAATGATCCCAACTTTCCTGAAGCCTTGAAAGCGCCCCTGGTCGAGTGTGTGCGAGGCTTCAAGTATTGGATGGATGAGCCGGGCGATGATGCCATGTGCTACTGGACGGAAAACCATCAGATTCTATTCCACACTTGCCAACTGTTGGCAGGACAACTGCTCCCCCATGCCCATTTTTCCAATGCCGGGCAGTTGGGCATCTGGCATCGGGCGATGGGTGAACAGAGAGCCTTGTCCTGGTTACGCAAGCGTGCCACCGGCGGCTTTATGGAGTGGGATTCCAACTGCTACTTCAACGAAGATGTATTGGCGCTGGCGCATCTTGCCGACCTGGCCCAAGATGACACGGTGGCTGAAATGGCGGCTGTGGTCTTGGACAAACTTAGTTTCACAATGGCCCTTAACTCCTTTAAGGGAGTCTTTGGCTCCACGCATGGTCGTTCCTACACCTCGCTGATCTTGAGTGGACGTGACGAACGGACTGCGGGCACTAGCCGTTTGCTCTGGGGACAGGGCGTGTTGAATGATCGCATCACCGGGAGCGTCAGTCTTGCCTGCGCGCAATCCTATGAGTTGCCCCCGATCATTGCAGCCATTGCCCTGGATCAGCCCCAACAGCTATGGAACCGCGAACGTCATGCCGGTCAGCGCGAAGAATGGTGCGACCGCGAAACGGGCGAGTGGGAGATCAACAAAGTTACCTACAAGACTCCAGACTATATGCTTAGTTCGGCACAGGATTACCGGCCCGGCGAGCAAGGTATGCAGCAGCACATCTGGCAGGCGACCCTAAGCCCCGATGCCGTGGTCTTTGTCAATCACCCCGTCTGCGTCCATGACGAGAACCACCTGCGCCCCAATTTCTGGAGTGGCAACGGCGTTTTGCCGCGCGTGGTACAGTGGAAAGAGACCTTGATCGGCATCTACCATCTGCCGCCCGATGATTGGATGGGCTTCACCCATGCCTATTTCCCCACCGAAGCCTTTGACGAGTTCGCAATGCGCGAGGGTTGGGCCTTTGGTCGTAAGGGGGATGGCTATATCGCGCTGACCGCTGCCAACGGCTTACAACTGCTTGAACGCGGCCCCTGGGCCTATCGCGAGATTCGCTCACCGGGGCTGCAAAACATCTGGATCTGCCAGATGGGTCGCCAGTCAGAGGATGGCTCTTTCGCCGACTTTATCAATGCGTGCCTGGCCCATGCGCCCCAATTTGCCGACCTGTCAGTCAATCTCCAGTCACTGCGTGGTGAGAGCCTTGCCTTTTCTTGGGAGGGTCCTCTGCTCGTCGATGGCAGCGCGCAGCAGACGAGCGATTTCCGCCACTATGACAATCCCTACTGCCAAGCGGAATTGCCCGCAGAAGAAATGATCATCCAGTTCCAAGACCAACAGATGCGCCTTAACTTTGCCCTCAATGAGCAAGCGTAATGAATGCCTTGTGGGGAGTCAACGAGTAATAGGACAAACACAACTAGACAAACAAGACCAGACAAGCTAGAAACGAAGGATTCCTATGGCTACACCCATCAAGATTGCGGTCATCGGCGCAGGCAGCGCCCAGTTTTCGCTTGGCCTTGTGAAGGACATCTGCCTCACCCCCAGCCTGGCGGGCAGCATGGTCCACTTCATGGACATCAACGCAGAACGGCTGGATATGATCGGCAAACTGGCCTCTCGTTATAGCAATGAATTGGGCCAGGATCTCAAGATTGAGAACACAACCGACCTCTATACCTCGCTCACCGACGCCGATTTTGTGATCAGCACAGCAGCGGTCAAGAGCCATCACCACCAGCGCGCCATGCGCGAGGTGAGTGCCAAACATGGCTACTACTACGGCGGCACAAACCTGGGCGGCTTCTACCAACTGCGTTTGATGCTCGACGTAGCGCACGCGATGGAGGAGGTCTGCCCCGACGCCTGGTTGATCCAGTCGGGCAACCCAGTCTATGAAGGCTGCACCCTCATGACGCGCGAGACGAGTATCAAAGTCTGCGGCCTCTGCCACGGTCATTATGGGGTCTATACAATTGCCGAGGTGTTGGGGCTAGATATGAGCAACCCAGAGGATCTGACCTGGCAAGCTCCCGGCCTCAACCACAACATCTGGCTCACCCACTTCTATTACAAGGGGCAGGATGCCTACCCGCTGCTGGATGAGTGGATTCAGACGCAGGGCGAAGAATATTGGCGCACGCACGTTGCTAAGCGTACTCATGACATCCAAATGTCGCGCGGCACCATCCACCAATACCAGATGTTTGGCCTGATGCCGATTGGCGACACCCCGCGCCGCGGCGGCTGGTGGTATCACACCGATCTTCAGACCAAGAAACATTGGTTTGGCGAACCGTGGGGTGGCCCTGATACCGAATTGGCGCGCCCCTTCTTTGTGGAGAACCTCGAAAAACGCATCGCACAGATGACTGAGATCGCCAACGATCCGAAGGCCAGCCTGGTCGAAGCCTTTGGCGCTGACAAGACACGCGAGCAGCAGGTTCCGATCATCGACGGGCTGGTCAACGACAACGAGGGGCAATTCCAGGTGAACGTGCCCAACCGCGGCGCGCTCGAAGGAGTACCCGACAATGTGGTGGTCGAGGTTCCTGCCATCGTCAACAAGAAGGGCATCCAACCGATCCATGTCGGTTCGCTGCCACCCAAGATCCTCTATGAGCAGATTTTGCCCGAATGGCTGGACATGGAGCGAGAGTTGCACGCCTTCAAGAGTGGCGACCGCTCGATGCTGCTGTGGAACGTCCTTGACAGTCCCCAGACGAGTTCGTATGATCAAGCCGTCGAGGTACTCGATGATCTGCTGCAAATGCCAGGTCATGAAGAGATGGCTGCTCACTACACCTACAGCGACAAGATGGGTCTGCTGAACGAGAGAGTTGGCAGCCAAAGAGCGCGCGCCTAAGACAGATTGACCACAAGGAGCTACGCAATGGCCCTTTCAACATCCAAAGAACAGATTTCGATTGCCGTCGGTCACATCGCCGACGCTAGCTCGATGGATGCGGTCTGCAAAACGTTGCAGGCGATCCACGGACATGCATATGGCTTTGCCGCTACTAGCTGGCAAGGAGAAACCGGCCTGGCAGCACAGCCGGGTCGCCGGCGCTATTACTTCATCATGGACGCGACAGACGCACGCGTCAGCCTCGCGCCCGGTCATCGCGTCCGCGGCATCCCCCCTGGCGGGCCATACCAACCGCTTGAGGAGCCGCAGTGGGCCGAAGCGACCGCGGCTGTGCAAGAAGCGCTTTGGCCTGGTGACGTGCTTTGCGTAGACAGCGCCCAGCCGCTCAACGTGTCGGGCAAAGCGACCTGTTTTCTGGTGGAGAGCGAAGCCACTGCCTACCCCTCTCCCGCTGTGGCCTTTCTGCGCCACTTAGGCGACCGTCCAGGGGGATGCGCGGCCTATCCGGGCGCTTTTCGCCGCGAGGCGCTGCCACCTGTGCGCGCCCTCGCCGATGCGCCGAACAAGCGCGGCGTCAACCGTGTCAATGAACACACGCTGGACATGCGCGTGGATCGCGATCCGCGTCCACAGCCCCATTATCACGGGCCGGTTACCGTGGGGGATGGCGAGATGGTGAATCACAGCGAAACCGCGCTGGTGCTGCCCCGCGCCGTCTACGGTCTGCCGCCCGTAGATGAGCCGGAATCAGGCCGCGTCGTCATCTACCCGCAAGCTGACAGCGATCCCACACATACACAGGTCATCCCCGTACGTCCCGGTTCGATTGTGGTGACGCCTGCCACCGTGGACGGGATCGCAGGTCATCGCTTTGAAAACGCCTTCGCTATGCTTCTCGCCATCCCCGGTTTTGTGTCGCCTCACAACGCAATCCGGTAGCACACAACGAATTCCTACCCTCTTGCTCGACGTTGCGAACGTCGAGCAAGAGGGCTGCAAAAAGAGTCGGTTTGAGCCAACGCAATGGGCCAAACAAAGCAGAAAACAGAAGGAGAGAAATGATGGAAGAAAAGATGGCGGTCACGGTACGCGAGCTGTCTGTCAAGGGCGTGGCGCGCTGCCTGCTTGATGCCGACTTGGAAGGCGAACCGATTCACGTCCATATCAGCGAGCTTGAGCCTGGAACACGCTCGCATCCGCCCCACCGTCACGGCGGCTACGAGGCATTCTATATGCTGGAAGGCGAAGGCACAGTCGAGATTGAGGGAGAGACTTTTCCCCTGCACACCAACGAAGTCATGGTCATTGACCCGCAAAAGCTGCACGGTCTTTTCAACGCCAGCAATGGACACATCCGCTATATGGTGATTCTGACCAAAGCATAGCCCGGTCAGCGCGCAAGCCGTTTTTCCATACCCACCTGCACGCCTGCCGTTCCCTCTAATTCACCCCCTGTCCTCCGGTAGCCCCGCCTGGTGTAGAATTCTACACCGGTAAGGCTTGCATCCATGCGAATTGTGTCGATCCCCGCCGCCAAAGCTACCGCCTCAATCGCGGCCAGCAGTTGGCTGCCAATGCCTATCCCTTGATACGACGGGGCGATGAAAAAGGTGCATAGCTCTGTCCCCTCCAGTGCAATCGTGCCAACGACGCACCCATCGACCTCGGCGACAAGACAGTGCCTTTCCTCGCTCAAAAGCAGCACCTTCTCCGGCGAGAAATAATCGATCAAAGGCTGTAGCCGCTCCAACGGATAGTCATTACTGTTGGACACCCGCATCGTCTGGCGGATCAACGCGGAGACTGCCTCCGCATCCGCCGGCGCGAAGTCGCGAATTTTCAGCATATTTCCCCCTGCTCCATGCTTATGATTATAGTATTGTATAATTGGAATTCATAGTGAATTACGCGTCGCTCTTGAGAAGGAACCTGTCCCTTCTATGCCCTCCATTGCCATCATTCGCCGCATTACCTGTTTGCTCCTGACGATACCCGCCATTTTCATCACATCCTCCGACACGGCTGCTGCCCAATCAACCCTGCCAAGCACAATGCAGGCAGGAGCTGATGTGAGAATGGTAAAAAGCTTGAGCGGCAAGGCCCTTCTAGAAGCCAACGCTTCCTCTGCCATCGAATCCTTCACCGCCACTGAGCGCTATCTCTTTTTCATGGTCGCCCCTGCCACCATCGAAAGTGAACAGTTAGAAGTGGAGAGCGGTGCCGGATGGGAGCTATGGCGCACCGATGGCACAGAAGCCGGGACCCAACGCGCGATCAACCTCTCCGGCTTTCAGCGCAGCGACCTCCCGCACCAGGCAGGACGCCGCTGGCTCTATCTTTTCGCGCAGCAGGAGGACAGAGTATATCTCTTTCGCACAGATGGCGACACCACAACCCAGTTGGGGGCCATTCCCGCCGGTCAGCGTATACTTGCCCAGGCGGTTGGTGGCGACGATACGCTCTATTATGTTACCGGAGAAGCAGCCGCGCCCGCCAGTGGCGTGACCCTCTGGCGCGTCCAACCCGATGCGCCAACCCCGCTGCAGCTTTGGCAATCCGGTGCGCTCGCAGACTCGACGAGCACTGTTTTCCTCCAGGCGACACCCAATTTCATCTATCTCGTTGCCCAACTCGCAGGTCAAGCACCGGCAATCTATTCGGCAATGCACAGCGATGTCACGTTAGAGCCGTTGATCACGCTCGATGGCTGGCCCAGTGCGGTGAGCAGCAGCGCAGACCGCTTCTATTTCTTCGTCTCAGGTGACGAGAGCAACCAGCTTTGGCGCAGCAGCGGCACACTTACAGAAACCGTCCCCCTACTGACCACCCCGCCAATCACCGCCACCCAAACGCGCCTGTTGACGTTTGCGGACGATAGCGGCCAGGATCAGATCTATTTCACCTACTACTTTCCAGAGCAGTTCTCCCCTTATTCTTTTGCATTCTCGGAGCTATGGCGCAGTGATGGCACGCCTGCAACCACGCGCATGGTGAAACGCATTGATTTCTATGCCCACATGGACGAATTCATGCACGACGAAAGCAAAATCTATTTCTGGATGACACGCTATCCATTTGACCATCTATCGCGCCCGAATGCGCAGCTTTATGTGAGTGATGGCACGCCAGAGGGGACAGACATTCTCCACCCGGATCTATTCTTCCAGCCTTCTTACACGATCATCGGCAACAAACATTTCTTTACACCGCGTAGTCATGGGCCAGACCGGGAAGTTCATATCTATGACAGCGCAGCCGGTGCTTATGAATATCACATCGTGAGCGATATTAACTTTGGCTTCGGTGCAGGCATCGTCAATCAGGGAGATTGGGGAGCATTTCATGGAATTCTCTACTTCCCTGCCACCGATGGTATTGATGGGGCAGAGTTGTGGCGCAGCGACGGCACGCCCTCCGGCACCTGGCAGGTAAAAAACATCCATACGCAGCCCATTCCGCCGCCCGTTTTCCTACCCCCCTATCGGGATGTCTCCTTTGCGCCCACCGAACTAACCGCTGGTGACGACTATCTCTATTTTGTCGCAGACGAAGGGCGCAATGGGCCTCATGTCTATCGCACCGATGGCACAGAGGCGGGAACACTTGTATTGCCGAACCGAACCCTCAACAATGAATGGACAGCGCCCCGGCAGCTTACCACACAGGGCGATACCCTCTATTTCCTGGCTCGATATCGCTACACTCCTGAAGAACATTGGTATGGACTATGGCAGAGCGACGGCACAGCAGACGGCACACGCCTGCTTGTAGACAACGTGCCCGGCTATCAAGCAAGCCTGACGGTGACAAACAATCGACTTCTTTTGCTGGAAGATCAGAAAATGGGCGTGAATTGGGGTCTGTGGCGACTGAACGACAGCCACGATGGGTTAGAACTCCTATTCAATTTCAACATCTGGGAGACGGGCGGAGCGGACTACTCGTCAATCGGATTTGTATCTACACCCCATCAGACATTCTTCCAAAACTATGGCCTTGCCGGAGGCGGTGGTCTGTGGCGAAGTGATGGCACGCACGAAGGAACATATCGGATTCCTGGCTATCACGCCTATGCACTGTTCGCGGGCAGCCATCTTGTCTATGGGAAATGGCTCGGCAGTGATGGCTCCTATCATTACTGGCGTTCTGACGGCACGACCGACGGCACCTTTGAGGTCAAAGCCTTTGCTCCTCCCCCCCAGGGAAACAGTTCTTTTATCGCCAGAGATAGTGTAGCCGGTGATCGCTTGTATGTTGCACATGCGCAATCGGGACAGCCTATCGATCTGTGGGGCAGCGACGGAACTGTTGGAGGCACTCAACTCTTAGCGACACTCTTTGGTACTGCCGATTTTTCGCAAGCGCCGACCGGGATGGCAGCAGATGGAGATCGCCTCTATCTCATGGATCATAACAACTTTGGCGGAGGCCTTCCTCCGTCCATCACGATATGGCAAAGCGATGGTACAGACGAGAGTACATTCCCTCTCCTGATCGGTTTTGGTCATTGGTCTGAACGGGCGACCGCCATGATGGCCCATAACGGTCAAATCTTCTTCACGATTTTCGACACGGGAGCAGTGCTACTGTATCGCACCGACGGGACGGCTCTCGGCACCCAGTTCGTCGCGACGCTTGCCGCAGATATCGGTGATTCGACATTGTCTCGTGTTGCACACGCAAAAGTAGGCAGCACCCTCTATTTCAACGCGTACGACGAGGTAAATGGCGACGAGCTATGGGCCGCTGAGACAAGCGGACAACTCGGTATCGAACTCCTCTATCTGCCCAGCGTCGCACGCCCTTGATCGCACCAAACCCTTCCCCAATCAGGCAACTCCCAGCCAGTGCCAACTGAATACAATCCTCAAAAGTGGACCGATTTCAAAGCCCGAAACGTATACCCACAGGGAACATTCGACGCGGGATAACGTCCTATTGGTACCTGGTTGTCTAGATAGCTGGACAAACGAAACAGAGTGAAATTGATTCCCATAGGTGGAGCTTGATCCAAAATGATCCCTTCCAGCCATAGATCGACAAGAGCGCCGGTACACAAGTTGGTCAGCCTCTTGCTTGTAGCGTTGTCCATCCTCACAAGCGGCGCAGGCGCTTTGGCCGCGCCTGTCCCTGCTTCTCTGGCGCGGGGCGCGCAAGTATCTCTTGCCCAGGACGATCGCGCTCCCTACACAGAGATGAACACGGACACAGGCCCAACGCCCGCCGCCATTGCCGCGCCCTTTGGCCTCTACTTGCCTACCCTGGCCCGTGATAGATCGCAGGTTGAGACGTTAGAAGTTCACGTCGTCCGGCTCAACCAGACCGAAGCGCAGAGCCAAAATAAAGCTGAACCGGCGGATGCACCACAGGCGGCTGGAGGCAGCCTGCTTCCAGCGCCGCCGCCAGGTGAGGAGCTTTATCCGGCCCAACCCGATCCCACTCTCCCCAAGGGGACAGAGGCAGACGCCACAGCAAGCCCAGAGAGACTCGATAGCACAGTGACCCTGCTGCACGAAGATTTCGAGGGGGCCTTCCCCACAGGGAATTGGCGCGTCATTGACAGTGACGGCACGAACAACGGCGAATACTTCTGGGACGACGATGATGCCAAGTCCTATAACGGTGTCCGCAGCGCGTGGGTGGCGAATGGCGGTCAGAATGGTCTTGACCCCGAATACTACAACTATCCCAACAACTTGCAGACCTGGATGGTCTATGGGCCTTTTGACC
Organism: Caldilineaceae bacterium; assembly: GCA_020846635.1. Taxonomy (GTDB): domain Bacteria; phylum Chloroflexota; class Anaerolineae; order Caldilineales; family Caldilineaceae; genus QEUY01. The sequence goes on along the minus strand of JADLDO010000007.1, from coordinate 7,210 downwards.
TCAGCGATGCCTCCAGCGCACAGCTAAACTTTAGCTATTGGAATCTCTCCGAAATGCACTATGACTTCCTCGGCTGGTACGCATCGCCCAACGGCACAGATTTCTATGGTATGCGCGTCAGTGGGAATTCGCTCGGTTGGAAGCCGGTTACGCTCGACCTGGGCGCTGTCCCCGTCGTGGGCAACTTGCGCGGCGATTCCTCTGTCTGGATTGCCTTCCGCTTTACCAGCGATGGCAGGATCACTGACCGCGGGGCCTTTGTCGATCAGGTACGCGTTCAAAAAGAGGTGGGGGCCAATTGCCCTGGTGGATTCAAGGCTGAATACTTCAACAACAAGGAATTGAGCGGCAGCCCTCTCTTCATACGCTGCGAGCAGCCCCCGCTCAATCATAACTGGGGCACTTCCGGGCCGGGCAGTGGTATCGGCCATGACGATTTCTCGATCCGCTGGACAGGCACTTTTGATTTTAGCAGCGGGGCCTACAACTTTGTCACGGTCGCCGACGACGGCATGCGCGTCTGGCTGGACAATGAGCAGATCATCAACAACTGGCAAGACCAATCCGCCACCCCCAATCTGGCAACGCGCCAGGTGAGCGGGGGCCAGCACACGATCCGCGTGGAATATTACGAACACGATGGCGGAGCATTGGCACAATTCCGCTGGCTGCGCAGCGACACCACGGTCAGCAACCGCCAGGCTTTCGATACCTGTTTCCTGCCCCATCCAAGCGAGACGGAAACCTGGTGGGGGAACAGCCCCTATTATGAGCTTGGCATCTACATCGGCGGAAGCAATAGCGGCTGTCGAGTGCATAACCAGGAACATCTCAACGCCAGTTGGGTTTCGACTGTGCGCGGTCAAGGCTGGAACCTGATCCCGACTTGGGTCGGGCCGCAAGCGCCTTGCACCACGCAGAATTTCTACACCATGAGCAGCAATCCTGAAGTCGCCTTTGCCGAAGGACGTTACGAGGCGGGTGAAGCCGCCACCGCGGCCAGAAATTTAGGGCTCACCAGTCAAGAGCTGGGCGGCACTGTCATCTATTATGACATGGAGCCTTACCCCAATAACCCCGAATGTCGAGAAACGGTGAAGTCCTTTATGGCGGGATGGGCCAGCCGCCTGCACGAGCTTGGCAACCAAGCCGGGGCCTATGGGGCGGCGTGTGCCTCCTATGTGACCGATTGGGTGCTGGCTGCGCCCTATACCGTTGACCAGATTTGGCCCGCCGCGTGGATCCATCCAGCCTACAATCCAGACGCAACCGTGTGGGATGTCTCCTGTATTGACAACAGCCTGTGGAGCAATCACCAGCGCATCAGGCAGTATGCGGGCGATCATAATGAACGCTGGGGCAGCATCACGCTGTATATTGACAGCAATATCGTTGATGGACGGGTGGCTGGACGCAACCCACGGGTGCAAGTCGCGGAAAATGATCAAACAGAGGAGCCGTGGCAGCCTGTACAAATTACAGACATGCAACTGCTGGCAGAAGGCTCGACAGGGGCTAGCGGCTGGGTGATCGCACAGGGGCAGTTCCTCTGGACGGACGATGGCGGCACAACCTGGCTCAACCGCACGCCCAGCGAGATGGCGCTAGACATGCGCGCCGCCAACTTCCTCGACCTGAACCGCGGCTGGCTCGTCGGCGCAGCCCAACCGGACGCACAAGGTCGTTCCCCGCTCTACCTGGGCCAGACAGAGGATGGTGGGCGCACCTGGCAACTGCGCCCCTTGACGGAGTTTAACCCCATTGAGCCAGGCTCGACCCAGGGGGCCGTTGAACTCAACTTCTTTGATGCAAACAATGGCACTCTACAGATCAAGCTTGCCTCCAGCAGCAGCTTTGACATCCATACCCTGCTCAAAACGGTGGATGGTGGCGCAACCTGGCAAGAGATCGCCGTTCCCGGCAACAGCCCCGTTCAGTTCGCAGACGCCGCAACAGGCTGGACGGTCTCTATGACCAGCGATGCAGAGGCACAGATCACCACGGATGGTGGCGCAAGCTGGAACCCGGCAGAGGGGTCGCCCCTGACCGCAGTGACTACTAATGTAGAGCAATCAGCAGCCGCGATGGGCGCAACCGCCACAACCTTCCTCGACAATGGCAACGGCTGGGTCTTTGTCGAACATGGCCTATGCAGCGGAACCAAGCCTACTCAGCAAGAGCCCGAACAGGAGAGCACCGCCGACGCAGCCCCCTTCGACTGCATCCAGCACAACGCCCTTCTCAGCACACCCGATGGCGGCACCACCTGGCTCGATATCACACCCGCACTCAACTAACGGCTACACTCCTTCCCGAAAGCTTCGGGCTTTCGAGAAGGTTTCTGCGGTCCAGACCAAACAATCCCTACGTGAATCCGCCAACCTTTGCAGAAATGCTGCAAAGGTTGGCGCAAAAATTTGTTATTTACTGAGCATTGCCAAAATAGCGCACCCACGGCACAGCGCTTGCATTAGCCAGTCGCCGATCAAATTGCAGCAACATTCTCTGTCAATACCTCAACTTCTCACCCCAAGTGACTAACGTCCCCGATAATACCCATCACCCGCACATGCCCGGCACAATGTCTCGCCATCGACCTGCACCTCCCGCGCATTGATGATCTCCTCGCCACAGCGGGCGCAGTGGGCGCGCACACCGGCGCGGCTGACGAGATCGCCAATGGGCGTGACCAGTTCGACAGGCTGGGCGATGAGCAGTTCGGCGTCGGGCATACGCTGGTAGCCGAGGAGCATCGCTTGCCAGCGGTTGGTCGCTTCAGGAGCGTAGGCAGTGGCATGGCTGCGTGCATCGGAATGAGGCGCGATGCGCCACGCCGCGCCCGTTTTCGTGTCCACAAATGTAGCCGCGACCTTGCCATAATCCTCCACGCGCATCGTGCGCCGCCCGACCCAACAGTTCGCTGCCACCGCCACCCCATCGCAAAAACAGCCATCGGTTTCGACAATCGTCAAAAGGCGCTTGTTTTGCTGTGGCAGCTCCAACGCCAACAACTCCCCCGCCCACATGCCCATGCGGACGCCCAGGACTTGGCGCGGGCAAAGATGGCGATGCAGCGCGGCGGAACGCTCAAGCAGTTGATCCAGGGTGGGTGTGGCAAGCATGTAGATGACTTTCTCTGGGTAACTCATGGTACGCAGCAATCAATAGACCTATCATAACAGCGTACCATACAGCAGAAGCGGCCTTGCTCAAAATGGGGTGTGGCCCGCGGGCAGCGGCTTCGTACCCAGAAATTTTCTCGCACAGAGCCACTGAGACGCAGAGGGAAACACCAGCCTGTGAGGGCGCATTGACTTGGAATATAGAGATTGTGTAGTATGAATGTATCACTACGTCGTTCCTTGCGCCAGCCTACACCGCCGCGCAGCAACTCAAGAATTATCAAGGGAATAAACGGAGTTTTCTACAGCGTATTCACGCGGAAGGGGTGAATCTGATGGGCAGCTTCGCACGTAGTTGGCAACTGGCAAAAGAGTCGGCAAGAATCCTGTTAGCAGATAAGGAGCTCATTTTCTTCCCGGTGCTATCTGCTACCATCAGCTTCATCGCTGTACTCATTCTCACCGGTATCCTAGCAGGGATAGGCCTCTTTGTCCCAGGAGCAGCTAATGCCCTCAGCAATGAGAGCAATAACACCGGCACTGTGGGTGGATTTGTAATCCTCTTTATCTTTTATCTGGTCACCAGTTTCATCGTCACCTACTTCAGCAGTGGTTTGGTGGGAGCTGCCCTGATTCGGCTGCGCGGGGGCGATCCGAACTTTGGTGATGGAATCCGCATCGCCAATCAACACGTTGGCCCGATCTTCGTCTTTGCCATCCTGTCTGCGACGGTGGGCGTTCTCACGGCTATCATCCGCGGCAACCAACGGAACCGGAACATAGCACGTAGTGTAGCGGCAGGCTTGACCGAATTTGCATGGAACCTTGCGTCCTTTCTTGCCGTACCGATTATCGTTAGCCGTCCGGTCGGCGCACCAGAGGCGTTGAAGGAGAGCACGCTGCTCCTCAAGAAGACCTGGGGTGAACAGATCATCGGCAACGCCGGGATCGGCGTAGTCTTTGCCATCCCCTTCATCCTGCTTGTGATCGGTGGTATCTTTGGCATCGTAGCGTTGGCAAGTGCAGGACAAGGCACAGCAGCGCTTGTCCTCCTGGCACTGGTCATTATTCTCATTGCCCTGCTTGCCGTCATCCAGACCGCGCTCACCGGCATTTACAAAGCGGCGGTTTATCTCTACGCTGCCGAACATGTAGAGACACCCGCCTTCGATCCGGCTCTCGTACGTACTGCTTTTCAGCCTGTACGGGCCTAAAGGGGAGCGTAGGATAGCCAATGATCCATGCAACGCTGCCGGAATCATTGGGCAACCTGCGCTCGCTGCGCTTCCTGGACTTGCGCGCAAACCAGTTGCGCCATCTCCCCCCAACCCTACACGCGCTAGAGAATCTTAAAAAGCTAGATCTGAGCTGGAATAAACTGGCTGCACCGCCCCCCTGGATTCACGATCTTGAGGCGCGCGGCTGCGTGGTCTTTGTTTAGGGGGCGTTCTGCCGCCCGATCACATCATAGCCCACAACGATCTCTGGGCTTTGGCGAAGCGTCTGGTAGACGACGCAATAGCGCTCAGTGAGGCGGATGAGGGTGGCGAGTTTGTCGGCGGGTGCATCCGTATCCAGGTCAAAGTGGAGACGGATGCGCTGAAAACCGACGGGCACTTCCCGGTCAATGCCCAGTGTGCCGCGGAAGTCCAGGTCGCCCTCAGCGCGCACTGTGCCACTACGCAGTTCCACCTCAATGGCTGTTGCCACTGCATTCAGCGTCACCCCGGCACAAGCCACCAACGCCTCCAGCAGCAGATCACCCGAACAGAGCGAAAGCCCATCGCCGCCCGTTGCCGGATGCAGCCCTGCCTCGACCAATGTTCTGCCTGTTTCAATACGACAAGTGACCCCTGCGCCAATCTGCCCTTGTGCCTTGAGCGTAATCAATGCCGTCTCCGGCTCCTGGCGATACTGTTCTTTGAGTGGCGCTTGTCGAGCGCGCAGTTCTTCGACATTCATAGCGGCTCCTGCCCCCAATCTTAGTCCCATCGTTAGCCAAACTCAACGTGTCATCAAGTAGTTACGATTACTTCGGATCTACTAGGAATTTTCCGCAGAATCGCCGAATAGCATAGCGCGACCCGCAGTAGAGATCAAGCACCCAGCGACGACTACTGTCCGGTTTCTCTTACACAGCCTGCATCTTTAATGTGCAGCCGCTGACGATCCTGAGATGTACCACGCCCTATATAGAGCTTCTATACCCTTATCCCTGTTTCTACCCGCCCAATCAAGGTATGCTGAAATCACCCCCATTCATGAGAGCATGGAAGTTTGACGACAGCCAGAAACTGAACATAGAGAGGTTGATGGACAGAATAGTCTATCTGAAGAAGGAGTGAAGAATGGCTACAAATGTGCAAGGTACACGAACAACCAGTCGTCCAGATGGTCAGACGCGAGTAAACGAAACACCCAACACAACGATGGGTGCGGCAGGTGTCGGTGGCGTCGAGGTCTTTGATAATGATGTAGATGCAAAGACCGATCCATCCCTACGTCCATCAGCATCCATGATGGAAGATCGCGCGCCCATCGAGACTCGGTCAAGCGGCTCGATGCTTACCTGGATCATTGCTGCCGTGGTATTGATCATACTCGTCTATTTCCTGCTGCAACTGATCTTCTAGGAGATTTGCCGCGGAAAAAGTGCGTACATGATATAGGAGCCAGGCAATGACGCCCGGCTCCTCTACGCGCTATCTTACATTGTGAACAGGCAAATGAATAGAAGAGGCATGAGGAAAGGAATTGATGATGAAGACCGTAGTAGGTACATACGACAATATCCAGACAGCTTACGCTGTGGCAAACGATCTGATCAGTGCCGGCTATAGTCGCAATGATATTAGTGTCGTTGCTCATGATCCGAATAACGAGTATGCTGCCTATGTGGATGACCGGTATGTCGAGTCAGATGGCGGCGACGTCGCCGCGGGCGCAGGCCTCGGCGCGGCCATTGGTGGTCTTGGCGGGCTGCTAGTAAGCCTCGGCGCGCTTGTCATCCCAGGTGTGGGGCCGGTCATCGCTGCGGGGCCGCTGCTAGCTCTACTCACAGGCGCCGGTATTGGCGCAGTGACCGGTGGCATCGTCGGTGCGCTGGTGGATCTAGGTATTCCTGACGAAGAAGCCCACATCTACTCCGAGGGGCTGCGGCGCGGCCACATACTTGTGATCGTACAGGTGCCTGATGCAAGCGCTAGTGCTGTTACCCAGATGATGCAGCGGCCAGGCTTGGTAGACATCCGCCGGCAAGCTGACACATGGCGTGAAAGTGGCTGGAAAGCACCAGATGCCAGTCGCGTCGCCAGATGATGCCGCATGAAGTCGTGCGGCGCACATCGCTGTCAAAATGCGAAAGAAACAGAGTGATACGTGCGGCTGCTGGTGAGAGATGCCAACCCACCTGAGCAAAGATTGTCAGAATTTCCTCACACTTGTTAAGTTTTGCAATTTCCGAATTTGACATGTATCAAATGTTGCAGTAGAATATCTCTACAAGATGTTGAAGGTTCTGATCAAGGTGAGTAAAACGCCGTTCGACCCCTTCAGGTCTGAACGGCGTTTTTGCTTCATTGTGGGAACGACGACGTTTTGTAGCAAACATCTGTATCTGTAGTAAGTAGAAACAAGGAGTTTCCAACAATGAGTCAGCAGCGTCTCACTGGCACAGTGAAGTGGTTCAGCGACCAGAAGGGTTTTGGCTTCCTCTCCGTGGAAGGTGGCAAGGATGTGTTCGTCCACCACTCCGCGATTGAGAGCCAGGGCTTCCGTACTTTGAGTGAAGGCGACCGCGTCGAGTTCACTCTGGAGAACGGTCCTAAGGGTCCAGCCGCCGCTCACGTGCGCAAGATCTAAGACCACTTCAACCCCTAGGGCTACATCTAGGGATTGCGAATGGCAAAGGAAGAGGATTGGCCTGCGGGTCAAACCTCTTTTTTTATTGGCGAAACTTGTATTAACGTCAGTTCGATGTAAGAGAACTAAAGGATAGCGACAGGCACGAGGTGGTTATCAGGCCGGATGCCCAACGATGGCTTGAGGGGTCGCCAGGTGTAGGCAATCAGCCCAGCTATTAAGTTGCC
>JADLDO010000006.1 GCA_020846635.1 Caldilineaceae bacterium | reverse complement strand
TGCTTTAATCATGATGAAGTCCTCTTGGCTTAGCATAGTTGTACCCCTTTCTCAAGGTACATTCTATGCGACGTTTAGAGGACTTCTCATTCCGCGATTTACAGTACTTTATCACCCGCTACTGACATAATGAAAAGAAGGCTAAGGCTTGTTTATATGGGTCTGCTAGAAAATGATTAATGTTGAAGATGGCTCGATCAAGCCAAGCATTTTCTTCGTCTGTATAGTAAATACTTCCGAACGTAGTTTTGATAATATCTGGATAGATTACCTCATGCGACTGTAGAATCAATTCCATATCTGAATCCGTTAATTGCACGTCATGATTCTCAATTAATGCTCGGCCAATAAACCAATTAAATCGCAGGTGGTCGTTGTATGTCACTTGCTTGCTGGCATTCTTAAACATATAACTAACGACGCCTGTGCCTCCAAATACATCGAGCACAGTGTCAAATTTCATGTCGCATACATTCTCCCAAATCCAATCAGCGAGCACTCGCTTACTGCCTTGATATCGCGTTGATGGAAATGGAAAATTAAAATTTCTGACAGATTCTGGCGAGAACAACGTTGGTTGTCTAGGCCGCATATCGAGAAGCCTCCTCATTGTGTTGTAACAGTGTCTGTCATCAGTTTAACTGAGGTCAATATCTTCTTCCAATCATTGGATTAGCCCTTGCTTCACAAAAGCCAAACCTCATTTCTCCCTCTATTTTATAGACTTGCCTATTTGAAATGGCGGGCTGGCAAGAACAGAGAGAAAAATTTGCATTGACAGCCGCTCTAGATTCTGCTATTCTGCAATTTGAGCATTTGTACCGTTCCAAATTTTGCAACTATGACTGAAATTATCTCTTTCTCTACAAGATATAGTTCTCCCGTTGGAGGCCGCTCCTTGACCTTAGGAGGAGTGTGCCCTGCGCCAGTCAAGTTATGTTAACCTAACGTAGCTTTCGACTCGTAGCCGTGGACAGATTCCTCTCGTCCACGGCTTTTTTGATCCTGCTTGCTTCACCGTTCGGGACCAATCAGCAGCAAAGGCCGTGGGAATGATCTCCCTGGCCCTTTTGTTGTTGAGCTTTCTTTTAGAACTGAGTACCTTAGAGATAGGGCGCAACGATGCGTATCACAAGCCTACAAAACCCACATATCAAAAATTGCGTGAAATTGCAGCAGCGAAAAGAGCGAGACCGTCAACAGAAGATGGTGATCGAAGGCTATCGTGCCATTCTTCGCGCGATGCAAAATCGTTACCCCCTGCACACGCTCTACTACTGCCCAGAGTTATTCTATGGTCAGCAGGAGCCTGATTTGCTGCGCGACGCCGAGCAAGCCGGTGTGACACTGCTGGAGGTGTCAACCGAACCCTTTCGCAAAATGACAACCGCGCCAAGACCAGACGGGCTGCTTGCCCTCGCGCCGCAAGTTCGCCACACGCTGGCGGGCTACCGGCCGCGGCCATGCGGCTTCTTTCTGGTCGCAGAGGCCATTGAGAAACCATCCAACCTGGGCGCGATCATCCGCTCCGCAGATGGAGCCGGTGCGGATGCGCTCATTGTGTGCGATCCCCAGGTGGACATCTTCAACCCCGATGTGCTGCGCGCCAGCGTCGGCACCTTCTTTACGCTCCCCCTCCTGGCAGCCGGCCCGAAACAAGCGATCCAGTGGTGCCGAGCGCATGGGGTCTTGATGTTGGCCGCAACGCCGCAAGCCGAAACGCTCTACACCAATGTAGAGATGCGCGGCCCTGTCGCCATTGCCGTTGGGAACGAGCAGCAGGGACTTAGCCAAGAGTGGTTGTGTGGGGCTGATATCAGTGTAAAACTGCCCATGTGCGGGCAGATCAACTCACTAAACGTTGCTGTCGCCGCCGCGCTACTGCTGTACGAAGTAGTCCGCCAGCGCAACAGCTAACAAAGATCTCGCGCAGAGAGGGAGAGATTTTCTCGCCCAGAGACGCGGAGACGCAGAGGTGCAAAGCCCTTTGTTTCTTTCCTCCGCGTCTCCGCGCCTCTGAGCGAGAACTTTCTGCCTACCGAACAGGCTGCTTACGCCTTCTTGATTTGGCTCCCATAGGCATGCCCGCTCAGGATTGCGCGGATTTCCGCCGCCGATTTGGCATTTTGCAAGGCAGACATGCGCGCTTCCTCTTCCTTCTGCAACTTGCGGACATTCGTCAGCACAGCCTCCAGCTTATCAGCAGGAAATTTGACCGCGCCATTCTCATCCATGTGGATGATCTCACCCGGCGCTACATCCATGCCGCCGACCGATACTGGCGTGTTGATCGCCTGCACCGCCTGCGCGCCATGACCGGCAGTGGCACCTGTCAGCATGTATTGGAACTTCATAGGCCGGATCTCATCCAGATCGCGCGATGGCCCGTTGGAGATCAAGCCGACGCAGCCAATCGCCTTCATCGCCGAAACCATGTTGCCCCCTGCCAGCCCCACCTTGCCCGCAATCTCCGGCGGGAACTTCTGCTGAAGTACCAAGATCGTCGGCTTGGGCATTGCGTCCAGCGCATCAATCACGTCGGCAAAGGTCAGGCGGTTGTAATTCGGGTCAGGCAGCCCATAGACACAAGTGACGGCATAGCCCACTATGCGCCCCAACTCAGGATACATACAGCGGATTGTCTGGTCGGTGTACCAATTTTCGGTCCACGGATTGTAGAGACCCAGACAAGTAGAACTGTTCGGATAGGTTGCCACCACATTGGTAATGGAGGGGGTGTCAAAGTTCTTTAACTCTTCTAACATCTGCTGCTGTGATAGTTGCTGCGCCTGATCCATCTTTGGCTCCATTCAGATTAAGGGCTGGATGATCTAACTGTGCAAAAATACATTCACTTCAATGTTCTATATAGGCTTGACCAGTAAATCTTCTTCGGTCAACGCCATCACCTGGTTTTGGTGGATCGCCAGATCGACCTTCTCCAAGATCAGCACATCCTGCATTGCCTTTGTCCCTGTGTAAAAGGGCGAATGTCCCTCATGAAAGGCCTTCTCCAGCGCGTGCCACATGTTCACATTCGCATCTTCTTCAGGCAGTTCGACCACGCGCGCCTCTTGACCACTTTTACGCACCAGCAGCCGCTTCCACTCCACCACTATCGTCCCATTTGTGCCGTAGACCGTGAAATGATTCTGGTCGGGGGAGAGATAGCTGGAGTGGCTCAACATGCCTGTGCTGCCATTGGCATAATGAAAGAGCATCGCCACATGGTCAAACTCGCCATACTCTGGACGCAACTTCTTGCCTGTGGCCCAAACACGCTCCGGGCGGCCAAAGATCTTGGTGAGTCCGGCAATCACATGGATACCCCCGTCAAAGAGCGTGCCCAGCGGGAAGTTGGCTTCCTTGCGCCAGGGGGTCGAGGCAAAGCTCATCGGTCCCAACTCCTTGTCGCCTTCCATGTGTTCCACCCGCTCCCACATGACGAGATCGCCAATTTCGCCGGAGGCAATAAGCTCTGCCACCATCTCGTCGGCGCGGCGATAGCCCATCTGCTCTAGCACATAGAGCCGCCTGCCGGCTGCCTCTGCCGTCGCCAACAAATGCGCCGCTTCCGCCACCGACCGCGCGATGGGCTTTTCCATGATGACATCCTTGCCCGCTCGCAGCGCCGCCAGCGCAACCGGGGCATTCAGCACAATCGGCGTCAAGACCAAGACAGCGTCCACTTGCGGCAGCGCCAGCAGTTCCTGATAGTCGGATACAATCGTTGCATTGGGATACGCCGCGGCGGCTTGCGTGCGCCGCTCTGCACTGGGGTCTGCAAACGCTACAGGGATAAACGCGTCCTGTAAAGTTGCGAGCGTGGGCTGATGGCGGCGAAGCCAAATGAGGCCGGCACCAATAACGCCCAGTCGAATCGGTTGCATTACTTCTCCTTGCTTACATGCCTTGATAATAGCTCTTACTTACAGATGTCATGTTACAGATATAGATTGGGGAGTGCGGATGTGATCTGTTTGCGTTATCTTAGCAGATTTTCTCTCAGGCGTTGTGATTTGGCATCGGGTAATGCGTAATTGGATGATGCGTGGATGAACAGGTGCCAGGCAACGGCCACATGCTAGCCAAGCGCACAGATTTGTAACCCACTTTAACTCCTCTTGTAACCAGGTACGTAACCAGAAGGTGCTAGAGTAAGGGCTGTTAGCCCAGCAAGCAGCGCTTTGATTCAGTAGGCTGTGACCGTGGTCACAGTCAAGCGATGTACGAAACCAGCTAAAAGCATGCCCTTCCGGCGAAGGTCGCATGCTATGACGCAGCATGGATCGACTTCAGCAAGGACGCGCACAGGGCGATCTTCCAAAGCAGGCAGCTTTTCTCATGCCGCCACATTAATGTTTTCATCACTGTATGAGGTTGGAGAGGCTACTCAATGAAAGTTGTACATTCCCTTTTGCTGGCCTTGCTCGCCGGCCTTTTTTTCGTGGCTCACGCGTTTGCACAGGTCGAACCCTTTGACTGGCAGCAGAATTGGGCAGTCGAAGCAGGCTTTGCGTTGGCGATTGATACCACGGGCTACCAATTCCCCAGCGCAATTGCATTTGTCCCCAATCCCGGCCCAAACCCAAAGGATCCCCTCTACTTCGTCACCGAGGTGAGAGGAACGATCAAGGTCGTGACAAACGACCGTTCCATCTATACGTTTGCTGAAGACTTCATGTACGTACACCCGCGCCAGGAATTGCCGAGTGGACAAGGCCAAGTGGGTTTGGCTGGTATTTGCCTGGAGCCTGAACATGGCTATGTCTTCGCGACCTTCGCCTACGAAGATGAGCATGGCACCTTGCGCAACAACATCATGCGCTTCCAGGCCGAACCCCAGACCTTTTCGATCAAGCCTGCTAGCCAACTTGCTTTTACAGATGTTTTTCTGCCCTACGAAAGTGGCTTGGCACATCACATTGGCCCTTGCCAGATCAACAATGGCTTGCTCTATGTAAGTGTTGGTGAGGCGTGGCAGCCACAGTTGACGCAGAATCTGGACTATATGCATGGCAAGTTGATTCGCATGACGCTGGATGGCAAGCCAGTACCCGACAACCCATTCTACCAGGACGACGATATCCAAAAGGCAAGAAACTATATCTGGGCCTATGGGCTGCGTAATCCATTCGGGCTTAAGATCGTGGATGATCGCGTTTTTGTTGCAGACAACGGGCAGAATATCGATCGCTTTCTCGAGATCCATGCCGGCACCAACTATAAGTGGAATGGCAGCGACAAGACCATTGCTACCAACGCCGCCTACGTATTCGTCCCCAGCTTGGCCCCGGTGCAGATGGATTACCTCTCTGCAACCGGCTCATTTTTTCCCCCTGACTATACGCAGACCTTCTATGTTGGCCTGTCCGCCTTTGACGCGGATGGGAGCAAGACACCCGGCATTATGATGTTGAAATATGGGCTAGAGGAAAACCAAATGGTCGACATCCCCCAATATTTTGTGAAATACCGGGGCGACGAGTATCAGGCTGTGACGGGGGTTGCGTTCGGGCCGGACGGGTTGTATTTTTCACCCCTGATGCCCAACGCTGCCGGTGAGACACCGATTCTCAAAGCGACCTACGATCCCGCGCAGGGATACCCCTATACCACCGTTCAAGTGGAAAATGGCTCGGCGCTCTTTATCGAGAAGGGCTGCGCCGGATGCCACTCTGTCGGCGATCATTGGGGATATGGTGGCTCGGCAGGGCCCAACCTGGAAGAAGCCGCGCTGGTCGAGCGGCTGCAAGCGCGGCTCAACACCGATACCTATCTGGCTGTCCTGGCAGAAATCGACAAGATGGATACAGAGCCCTATGTCTCCTGGACAGCCGCACGCGAGGAATTGAGAGCCACAGAAGGAATGGATCGTATACGCCTGTGGGTCAAGGATCACATTCAAGAGCCACGCTTCGATACCATGTACTCGGCAATGCCCAATTTGGGAATCACAGAGGCAGAAGCCACCATTCTCACAAACTTCCTCGTTAACCCCAATCCACCGCGCCAAACGCCGCTGACCTACCTGCGCGGCCTGATGCCGACAAGACTGAGCGGTAGACATATCCTGTTCGCTTATCTCGCCGGTGTCGCAACCGTGGGCGCGATTGTCGCGGGGGTCTATTTGTTCAGAAAATGGGCAGATCCGCAGCGCAGGAGCCATAACACAACCACAGCGGTTCCGCACCAGATGTAGCCAGGAACGATCAAAGTGATGCCATCTAGCGAGGCCGCGAGCAGCCGGAGGAGGGCTTCACATGCCGAACATGCTTAATCACATGAAAAAGTTGATTCACCCAGTTGGCCGATTGTCGGCCAACTGGAAGCCATTTGCGGGCAGTCTGCTTGTGCTGCTGCTCTTTTTCAGTCTGACGCCCCATCTACGTCTTGAATCAGCGGAGAAGTGCCGGGCAGATCATACAGAGCAGAAGCAGCCGCAGGCGGCTGCTTCTGCGGAGACACCCCAGCCGGTGCAATGGCAGATGCACGAACTAGCCCTCAATGCGGCCCGAAATTTTCGCAACCCCTATACCGATGTCACGATCACCGCCCAATTCAGCGGCCCCGCCGGTGCGCAAAAAACGGTGCGGGGCTTTTGGGATGGGGGCAAGCGTTTTCGGGTACGCTTCACGCCGCCCGCACCGGGCCATTGGTCATACAAAATCAGTTCGACGCCCGCCGACTCCGGCCTTACGCAAAGCGGCTCCTTTACGGTGACAGCGGCATCTTCTGCCCAAACAGGCTTTGTAAGACGAGATCCGGCCTACCCCACAAGCTTTGTCTATGACAATGGCGAACGCTATTTCATGATGGGAACCACCTATTATGAAATCGTACGCACTGCATGTGCAGACACAAGCGAGAAAGCGGTTTGGCAGGTAGCCGTGGAGAACGCCAAGCAATTTGGCATCAACAAAGTGCGTATGCTCGTCCATCCGTGGGGGGCTCCCGGCTCCCAGGAGGAACCCGGTTTCTACTCTAAGGCCGATTTCTACCCCACGGCTCTCCCCTTCGTGGACAATGACCATGACCGCTTGGATATTCGGTACTGGCAGCGGTTGGATGATGTGATCCGCTATCTTGAGTCGCAGGGGATGGTGGCTGATCTGCTGCTTTTCACCAATAGCGACTTGGCCTTTGGCACGCAGCTTCAAGACGAACGGTATCTGCGCTATATTCTGGCGCGCTATGCGGCCTTCCCCAATGTGATCTGGTGTCTTAGCAATGAGTGGGAATATACCGCGAAAGACCAAGCCTATTGGGACACGATGGGGGAGATTGTACACAGCGAAGATCCGTGGATGGTAGAGGGGGATGCCTACCGCGCCTTGTCCATCCACAATCAAACGGGGGGAACGGCTGGCGGCAAGTTCTCCTACTTTGCCAGTTCATGGCCTGTTCATGCCATCGTGCAATATGGCGTACGCAACGGCCAATTCAAGTTCGGTGACCAGTGGGGCAACTACAGCATTGTGCAGAACCGTGGTCATGAGATGCCGGTGGTGAACGATGAGTACGGCTACATCGGCGAGACGCGGACAATTACGCTCACTCAAACACTCCATCGCAATGCGCTGTGGGGTACGGTCATCGGTGGCGGCTATGCCTCGGCAGGAGACGGACGTTTCTTCAACGATGGCCCCCAGGGCGAACGGGGCCGCGTCCTCATGACGGCACACTGGCATGACGCCGCAGAGTACCAGGATATCAAGCATTTGGTTGATTTCTGGACAACCAACCAAATCCCCTATTGGAAGATGGCCCCCCACAACGCACTGATTGAGGATGGCAAACGGGTCTATCTCCTTGCCGATCTGGGCAAAGAGTATGTGGTGTATGCCGCGGCAGGAGGCGATTTCACGCTGCCACTGCCCGATGGTACATACAACGTCCAAAGGTTCGATCCCCAAAGCGGCAAGTCAACGACATTGCCACCCGTCACGGGGGGAAGCCCGCTCTCCTTCTCACTGCCCGATTCACGCGACTGGGTTCTGCATATCACGCAGCAGAGTTCCTAACCATCCGGTGACTGCTATGCCGCTATGAGTGCATCACAAAGCCGCCATCGACGTTGACACATTGCCCTGTCACATTGTTGGCGCGATGCGATGCCAGGAACACCGCCATATCCCCCATATCTTCCGGTGTCTGCCAGCGGTTGAGCGGCACAACCTTAGCAATCTTCTGCGCGCCCCAAGTCTCGAAATCCACCCGCTGCTCTGGGGGCAAGTTCTGCATCTGCCCTTCCCACACGCCACGATTGAGCGGCGTGGCAACCATGCCAGGGTTCAGCACATTGACACGCACATTATAGGGCGCAAGGTCTTTGGCCGCGCATTGGGCAAAGTTGATCATGCCCGCTTTGGCCGCACTGTAGGGAGGATCGGTCTGCGAACCAATTTGGCCCGCCACCGAGGCAATCAAAAGCCACGAACCGCGCTGCCGCTCCACAAAGCCAGGCACGAAGGCATGGGCCGTATGGACCGCGCCCTGCAAGTTCACTTCCAGAACACGCGGCCAATCACTCGGCTGTAGATTCCAAAAAGGAAAGCCCCCCTTGCCTGACCCCATCCCCGCCGCATAGACCAAATGCTCCGCGCCCCCAAAGGCCTCGTCAACCATCGTGGCGGCTCCCTGCATGGCAGCGAAATCGGTTACATCCGCCACCACACCCAACGCCTGTATCCCATAGAGGCTCGCCACTTCCGCCGCTGTCTCCGTCACGGTGGCGGCGCGGTCTGCCAGCACCACGCGTGCCCCTTCCGCAGCAAAAGCCGAGGCGATAGCGCGCCCGATACCACTCGCCGCACCGACCACGACAGCCACTTGCCCCTGCAATCCTAAATCCATAGATTCACTTCCTTATGGTTACTTGGCGACTTACTTGGCAGCGTAGACGAGATCTTTCAACGCTTTCCCATTGTCTTTGAGCCATTGGTAAAGAATGAAAAGGTCAGTACCAATACTAAAATCTTTCACGCCCATATCCAGGTACTCCTTCGCATCCTCCGGCTTGCCAATCTCGGCGCGGGGACGCACGCCCTTTTTGATACAGGTTTCAATCACGTACTTCTCCACTTCCTTGATCTCTGGAATGTTGCGCTGGCCGGGCTTGCCGATATTCATGCTGTAGTCGGAGCCGCCCCACTGCACCATATCCACGCCAGGGATGTCGAGAATTGCCTCCAGTTCATCCACCGCGCTCTTCTTCTCAATCATCAACATCACCACGATATCGCGCAGATGATCGACATAGGCTTGCGTGCCGCCATAGCCCATGTAGGTGAAGCGGCGCGTACCTACCCCATGCATACCGCCATCGGTCAGCGTATCGGGACGCACCGACTGCACACAATGGCGCGCTTCTTCCACATTGTGACAGTCGGCGAATAGCACAGAGGTGAAGCCTGAGCCAATCGCTTTTTGGGCGACAAACTGGTGGGTGTCATAGTCAATCTTGATCATCATATCAATATTGACAACCTCCGCCGCGCGACATAGATTGTCCAGGTCATGCAGCGTATAGGGTGCATATTCGGCCACAAATTCCACATAATCATATAGACCCGCATGGCCGATAGCCTCTACAACCGAGGGCCATGTGGAATGAATATGGGTCGATAACGTTGGTTCACCGCTCTTTAGCTTTTCGCGCAAGATATTGGTACGCATCATTCTGCCTTTCAAAGTTGGGGTCATAGCAAGATAGTTGTTGTCGGACGATATGGAGAAGATTCTCGCCCGGAGACGCTGAGGCGCAGAGCATTCAGAGGTTTCTTCTCAGCGTCTCTGCGCGAGTCATCTTCCGGTTGCGTGCATCCTAATTCTTCACGCTATACTTCTAGGTTTCTATGTGGGTGCTCTTCATTGGCGGCTTAACACGGGCGCGATCAAGGCCTGCTTGTGCAGGTCAGCGAACGCGGGGCTGCCGTCATCGTCGAGCAGTTCAGTTTTCACGCCGCGCTCAAAGAGCGGCTGATTGGCCTGGCGGAAGTATTGCCACATCGGCGCAGTGCTATGCGAATTGTCGGCAAAATAGACATTGACCCCATTGGTGCGACTGTATTTGACCAACCGCTTGGGCAGAGATAGGTCAGCCTCCTCAACACGGTATTTGGCAAGTGCCGCCTCGTCAATCTCCATCCCCAGCCCTGGCGCTTCCGGCACGCGCGCATAGCCGCCAACAACTTCAATCCGCTCCGCTAGCAGCGAGTGCGAGTAGAGTTCATGGCAGGTGATGGCGGGCCATTGGGCATGGCTCAACACGGCTCCAAGATGCAAGGCGCTCAGTGTTGTCAAGCCAGTGCCGACCAATTGCAGGAAGAAAGGCATATTCGCCATCGCCGAGGAATGTCCATCTGCGATCACACGGCTCAAACCGCCCCCAATCACAAAGCCATCGCAGTAACCTTCACCAATCGCTGTGCGCCCTGGCACGCTGCCAAAATGATGAGCGGTAGCGGTGCGAATCTGCGAGCGCAGCAGTTTGTTCCCTGGCACATCATCAGCCTGGATCGGCCCCTCATAGATCTTAATCTTGGGGAAATCCTCCTCCAACTTACGCAGCACCGGCACAGCGTTGGAAACGTTGAGCAGAAAATCGTTCCAGTCGGCATCGATGCTAAAGTAGTCAGGGGTCGCCGCGCTCATGCGCTCGATGGTTTCATAGACATCGAACCAGGGGCGCGCCTTGATCTTCATGCAGGTATAGCCAAGTTCTACGGACTTCTTGACCTCAATTTCATACTTCTCCGGCGACATGTCGTGATCCCAAAAGGAGATAGGACACCAATCGCGCACCTTCTGACCCAGTAGTTGGTAGGCGGGCACACCGGCCAATTTTCCCGCTGCGTCCAAAAGCGCCATCTGCAACCCGCTGCCCAGGCTGTCATCCCACATCAGGCTAAAGGGCGAGCGGCCAATCACCCGTTCGGCGAGGTTGACGCGCCCCCACGTATAGTTCTGGAGCGTCTCGCCATAGCCGACCACTCCGGCATCAGTGACAACGCGGATCACCTCGACTTCCGACCACGTATGAATACGCGCCCGCTCCATCTCGCGCCGCACGCGATCCACAAAGGGGACTACGAGCAAAATACGCTCCACTTCCGTAATCTTAGCACTCGTAACACCGGCGCTCATCTTGTTGGCAGAAGCCAGACCTACAGACATCTCGATTCCTTTCCAATGATTAGATCCACTGATTAGATTCAATGACTAGAATCTATAGTTTGGGAAGATCCACAGTTTCGGAAAAATGAAGTTACAGGGACTCAAAAAGTGATGTATAGGCAGACCAGGAGCTTGGAGGTGATGTGCCATCTGTCGTCGTGTGAAGCAGCATCACCGGAGGAAAATGGTGGCGCACAAGCCGGATGTGCCATCCGGTGTGCTGTTGTCAAGTCTACTTGTAAACGGGGCAAAATGCCAAATCATCTCTGAAATCTTGCATAATTCTCCACAACAAGCCATGATTGTGTAAACAACCACGTAGCCCCTAGCTTAATTTCAATCTCAATCCTAATCTTAATCTTAGGCGTACTTGCATCCTATTTGCTCAGAGCCATACCCCATCCACACGGCACTATCCCCAGCGGAGGAGATCTATGCGTATTGCCATTGCCAGTTTTACACATGAGTCCAACACCTTTGCCGCCACGCCCACCGCGCTCAAAGACTTCACGATCCATCGCGGCCAGGCCATGATCGACCATTTCGCCCCCACCTTTCATGAAGTGGCGGGCTATATTGCCGGGGCTGAAGAATATGACTTTGACCTTCACGCCACACTAGGGGCCAACGCAACCCCATCGGGTACAGTCACCCGCGAAGCCTACGAAACCATTACCGGTGAAATTCTGGATAACTTACGCGCGGCCAAAGGACAGATCGACGGTATTCTACTCGCGCTCCACGGGGCGATGGTTGCCGAAGATTATCCACAAGGCGACGGAGAGACGGTGCGGCGCGTGCGCGAGTTGATGGGGCCGGATTTCCCCATCGTCGTCACCCACGACTATCATGGCAACATCCCCGAACAACTGGTGCGCGATTCGAATGCGCTGATCATCTACAAGACCACCCCCCACATCGACCAGCGCGAGCGCGGCCTACAAGCCGCCGATCTCCTGGTACGCACCATTCGCAAAGAGGTCAACCCCGTCACAGCCTTTCGCAAGCCCAAAGTCCTCTTTAATATCGCCTTTCACAACACCAGCCTCCCCCCCATGCAGCCGATTATGCAAGCCGCAATTGACCTGGAAAAAGAGCCGGGCATCCTCGCGGTCAGCATTGCCGCGGGCTATCAATATGCTGATGTACCCGAAATGGGGCCGAGCATCGTCGTGGTTGCTGATGGCGACCAGGAGTTGGCAGAACGAGGTGCCGATCGCATTGCCGGCCTGATGTGGGCAGCGCGTAACGAGCTAACCCCGAATCTGCCCAATCCGGCGGAGGCCGTACGCAAGGCGATGAGTGCCAGTGCAACTCCGGTGACGCTCTTTGATGCGGGCGACAACGTAGGCGGTGGCGCGGCAGCGGACTCTACACTCATTCTTGAGGAGCTACTCAAGCAAAAGGCCGATGGATGGGTCATCGCCATTTATGACCCCGAATCAGTCGAGGCGTGTGCCAAAGCGGGCATTGGCGCAACGGTTTCGCTCAACGTAGGCGGCAAGGCCGATAAATTCCACGGGCCAACCATCCCCATCACGGGCCGCGTGCGTACGCTGCACGATGGGACCTTTGAGGAGACCGAGCGGCGGCATGGGGGCGCGCGCTTTGGCAATGCCGGACTGAGCGCCGTGGTAGAGGTCAACCGCACTACACCCGGCAAGGGTGGGCTGCTGGTTCTCAACAGCCGGCGGACTTCCCCCATGAGCATCCACCAGTTGACTTCGGTGGGCATCGTGCCACAGCAGCAAAAGATCCTCGTCGCCAAAGGCACAGTCGCCCCACGCGCTGCCTATGAACCCGTAAGCGCCGACATTATCTTAGTCGATTCCGGTGGGGCCTGTGACATGAACCGCGACCCAAGTGAGTTTAAGCGGGCGCGCAAGGACTTTTACGAGTGGCAGTAGTATTCTCTTGAGTATGCTCTAAGGCCAAATGCGCTTAACCAGTTTTCCGCCCGTTGTCACGCAAAATGCGACCGTGCTAATCCTCGGTTCCATGCCAGGTAGCCGGTCGCTGCGTGCCGGGCAATACTATGCCCACCCCCACAATTTCTTCTGGCCCTTTATGGCAGAGATCTTCGGTGTTGAAGCCGCCGCTCCTTACGCCGAACGCTTGCAGGCACTCCAAACAGCAGGGGTGGCGCTCTGGGATGTACTCAAAGAGTGCGAGCGCGAAGGCAGCCTCGACACTGCCATTGTGCCTGCCAGCGAACTCCCCAACGACTTTGGCTGGCTGCTGACGACCTATCCAACTATCCAGCGCATTTGCTTGAATGGTTCTAAGGCCGCAACTGCCTTTACGCGCCTGGTTCTGCCCACCCTTCCCGCCTCTATACAGGAGCCATTGACCCTGATTCCCCTCCCTTCCACCAGCCCCGCCAATCGCTCCATCCCCACAGCGGTCAAACTTGAGCGATGGCACGCAGCACTCCTTTCCTGACATAGAAGTTGTAGTAACCTACCCTTCTTCCCAACCCTAACCTATATCCCGACACCTATACTTTTGTCACTCTCCCTAGTAAATTGTTATTTCTAGTAGCGTGGGAATAAGGCGGATAGTTTGCGCCCGTTGTAGGCAGAGAAATAAGGAGAGTCTATGAGTACTCAGGATAACAAAAGCAAGGAACGCAATGAGATCTTGCAAAAGTACGTGAGTGATATGATCGCGGTAGAGGATCACATTGGAACTGCTGTGAAACGCCAGACGGAGGACAGTGACGTTTACAAGCACAATCCGCAAGCCAGCCAGATTATCAATGATGTTGCACAGATGACTGAGCAGCACGCACAGCATCTGAAGCAACACCTTGAGCTACTTGGCGGTGATCCTGGCAAGGGGATCAAAGAAATGGCTACCACGGTCATGGGAGCCGTTGCCGGCATGTATGACAAGATGCGTAATGAGACAGTTTCGAAGATGTTACGCGATGACTATACGGCGCTGAACTTGGCTGCCGTCAGCTACACCATGCTGCACACGACCGGACTCGCCCTACAAGATCAGGCTACGGCGGATCTTGCGCTGCGCCATCTGAGACACTATGCGTCGCTCATCATGGAAATCAACCAGATCATACCCGCTGTGGTCGTGGCGGATTTGCGGGACGATGTAACAATCACGAACGAAATGAGCGCACAACAGGCACTCGAGAACAGCCAGAATGCCTGGAGGAATACCGCTGCCAGCGAAAGTGGCAATGGAAGCAGTACCCGTAGCAGTAGCAGCACAGGCATGAGCAGTAGCAAGAGCAGCAAACCCAGCAGCACCACAGGTACGAGGCCCCATGTCTAAACCGTGAGTCTCCGGTTTTATACCAGTATGCTGAACAGCATGTGTGACAGTGCTCGACACGTTTATTTTTTATCTGAGTGTCGAGCACTGTTCTTTCACTTGTGTCTAAACATACCCGTCTAATGGGCCTGCAACGAAAAACTATC
Source organism: Caldilineaceae bacterium (assembly GCA_020846635.1). GTDB lineage: Bacteria > Chloroflexota > Anaerolineae > Caldilineales > Caldilineaceae > QEUY01. Next base: position 146,519 of record JADLDO010000006.1, on the reverse strand, counting down.
TCCTACCTCCTACGCTTGTACCTTGTTTGGTTTACTATCACTTGAGGTTTCCACTTTATCTATGATTCCATCACTCATCATCACATCCTGGTTACTTGGTTTGCTCTCTTTCGGGATTATTGGAGGCGCTTTTTATCTCCTCTATGAGTGGTACCAACGTGTTTGGACTTACGAGCCGGAGCTAAACCGTTTTGTGTTCGAGCCCACTTTTGGCTTTAATGCACTGACAGCCATGCTGCTCGCAGGGCTCATTCTACTTATTTGGGCCTTTGCGGGCCGAGCGTTGTTACCTTTGCTCTTGGGCAGTGGTCAAAGAAAACATTCCGACCTGGATCCGCCTCGGCAGACGCGTGAAGGTTCAATGCAGAGATTGCAGCGTCCCGATGGCACAGAGCTACAGGTCGAATTCTATGGTCCAGAAGGCGGGCCGCCCATTGTCATGACTCATGGTTGGGGCATGAACAGCACAGAATGGCACTATCTAAAGCAAGAGTTGACCGATCACTTCCGGCTTATTGTTTGGGATGAGCCCGGGCTGGGGCTTTCGACGCAACCGGATAACCGCGATTATAGTCTGGAAAAGATGGCGCGTGACCTAGAAGCAGTATTAGGGTTAGCCAAAGGTCGCCCAGCAATTCTCTTGGGACATAGCATTGGAGGCATGATCACCCAAACGTTTTGCCGCCTCTTTCCTACTGCCCTCGGCGCAAGTGTAAGGGGTCTGGTACTCACGCATACTACCTATACCAACCCAGTGCGTACCGTCAAAGGAGCGCCATTCTTCACGGCCCTAGAGCGTCCAGTCATCGTGCCGCTGCTCTACCTAACGATCTGGCTATCACCGCTGGTTTGGCTCATGAACTGGACGCGCTATCTAAATGGTTCTGCTCATCTCGCCACCAAGTGGACGAGCTATGCAGGCGGCGAAAGTTGGGATCAGATCGAATTTGCCACCAGCTACCAACTCCATGCCTCGCCCGCTGTCTTGGCGCGTGGGATGTTTGGCATGCTCCACTATGATGCCACCGAGACACTCAAGACCATTGATGTACCTGTGCTCGTGGTTCCCGGCGATCAAGATCCGCTCTGCAAGCCTGAAGCAAGTCTCTTTATCGACGAAAATGTGCCGGACTCACGACTTGTCGTACTCAAACCAGCCAGACATTTGGGTCTGATTGAGCATCACGACTATTACGCCAAACAGGTACGACATTTCGCGCTAGAGGCTCTAGGTGGCAAGTAGCCCAGTAAAGGCGCAATCTCTTCTGTCGCTTGATGACGCTGACAAAATACCGGCAATGAGAAAACCCTCCCGGAGGCCTCGGACGGGAGCCCTTTGGACGCGGGAGGGTGCAGAACAACGCATTCTATAAACGCAATTGAATCGTTATTTCATGCCGAGCACTGAATAGCTAGAGTCATTCCCTGTCGCTGCATCGGCCTCAACTCGCGTCGAATCAAAACCAGCAGACGCCATTAATGTCTCAATTTCGTGCCCATAATAGGGTATACATTCTGGCGTGCCATACTTAAGTGCCGAGTCTGGGGGATTGGCGGACCATTTGTCTTTAGGAAGCACCGTAACCACAACGATCCCGTTTGGCCTGAGCACGCGTTGTATCTCTTTGAGTGCCTTGAGTGGTTCCGGCCAAAAATAAAGACTGTGAATACTATAGACCTTATCAAACGAAGCATCATCAAAAGGCAAGGTTGCAACGTCAGCACAATGCAATTTCACAAGCCCGGTCTGAATAGCCCGCGCATTGCGCCTACTTGCCTCATACACCATCGTTTCTGAAAAGTCCACCCCAGCGATCAAGCCCGTTGTTACATGCCTTGAAAGCTCTTGAATCGCCACGCCCGGCCCAAAGCCAATTTCGAGAATGTAGTCTCCTGGCTGCGGATCGAGCCGCGCCACAGTCCACAGGTTCTCGGGCAGATGGTTCTGTGCCATCTCGCGGCCAATGCGCCTGCCGAGCGTACCGGAGGGCCGGCGATACTGGCTGTCGAGATCCTCTGTACTTATCGCAGATTTTGCCATAGCACTCTACCCCACAAAGCGCACGTATAGACCATTTCTAGAACATACTTCTAGCGCGTAAAGAGTGTCCCACGCACATAGGCTGCTTCATCCGATGCCAGGAACGCAATCACGCGGCCCACTCCTTCAGGATCACCCAACGTTTGCTTGGCCTCGTTCAGGGCAGAGTCTACCACCTGCCCCTCTCGTCGCGCCTGTGCCTCCACAACGCCGAGCTTTAGCTCCGTATTAATGCCACCCGGACAGAGCACATTGACCCGAATCTGACGATTGGCAATGTGGCGTGCCAGCGTCATACCATAGCCATTGACGCCTCCCTTGCTTGCGCCATAGGCCAACGAGCCACTTGCGCCTGTCACCCCGGCGCCCGACCCGATGATAATGATTGTGCCACCGGCCCCGCGCGCGTCAAAGAGGGGCATAGCATATTTGGTGCAAAGGAAGACCCCCTTGACGTTGACATCGATCACCGCCTCAAAATCCTCCACGCTCAGTTCATCTGGCGGCTGAAAGGCCCCCTTGAAGATTCCAGCCGCACAGACCAGCACATCGATCCGCCCATAGCTTGCCCGGATCTCTCCCATCAACCGTTCTACCGCCTCCGGCGAGCGCACATCGACCTGCATAAAGCACGCGCTGTGACCCGCCGCCTTCAAGGCTGCGGCTGCCTCTGCACCCGTCGCGGCGTTCCAATCGACGATCACGACTTGCCCACCGCGCGCGGCACAAAGCCGCGCCGCCGCGCCGCCGATGCCTTGCGCGCCGCCTGTCACCACAATCACCTTACCCGTCAGATCGCCAGGATAGTCTGCTTGCGTCATAAGATACCTTTAGGCTCTAGTTTTTGAAGCTACGTAAATGGATTATAGTTATGGATTATCGCTTGAGAGCGTGCGGCTGATCTTGCCAAACAATGCCCACCTTTGCCGCTGCCGCCAACAGTGCATCGCGCGCTTCGGGAATCAACTCATCGGGGAGATGCTCCACGATCACATAGCCTTCGGGACGTATCGCAGCAAAACGCTCTAGCATATAGCCCAAATCCATGCGCCCTCGCCCCATCACCACTTCGCTGATATGCACCACATGGCGATCTTCCACAGCCATATCTTTGGCATGGATCGCCCAGTTCAATTCTCCCAGTGTATCAAAAAGATCATCCAGAACCCGCCGTGAGTGATAGGCATCCTGCACAGAGGAGACAAAGTTCACCGGGTCACAATTAAACTTGAGCGCGGAGGAATTTACGCGGTCGATCACCTCACGCACCTTCGCCGCCGTATCCAGCGGCGAAACCGTATGCCCCTCGACCACCACGACCACACCCGCCTCCTCAGCATCACGGGCAATCTGGCTCAAGCTGTCTACCAGCCGGTCGATTGTTGCCTCGCTGTGGTTCTCTGGATGAGGCCACCAATGCCCACCCGGATTCAACGAGCCAGGACGCACATAGACATTGTCTCCCTGCAAGCGCGCACAGATCTGAATCAAGGATCGATACGTCTCAAGCCCTCGCCGGCGCAGCGCCTCGTCAGGATTCACCAAACTCTCATACCTGCCGTTGACCTGGGCAACACCAACCCCATTATGCCAAAGCGTGTCGCGCAACCGGTCCAATTCTGACGCGGTTGGTGCCGTTGGGTCGGAGAACACGCAGCTACACCCAACAAAACCAGCCGCGCGCAACCGCTGGGCGACCGAGTCGTCCACCTGGCGCAAGTCCGCGGGCAAAAATCCCGTGGTTGCTAATCGCATAAGTTCTCATTTCTAGTGGGAAAAGAAGCGGGTAAAAACTACTTCTTCCAAAAGCTTCAGGCTTCCGGAAGAAGTTATTCTAGCACAATAACGACGTCACACCTCATACGTCGTCCAGCTACCCAAACAGCCATGCCCCCGGCGCACATGAAATAGCCGCTTGCCTGGCTCGGCAATATAGCCGGAGATCGAATGCATCCCTTTGTCACCGTGGCGACAGATGCCAGCCGGATCACCCTGATGATCCGCCAAGAGCCGCTGCATCGTTGCCACTGTCACCGTACCCCACTCGGCCTGCACCAGGGCGCGCATCCGCTCCAGGCGCGGGCAAGAATCGGCCAACGAATTCGTTTCGTGACAGGCAAACTGGGGCGTCAGGTAATGGTTAGCGTGGATGATCCAATCGGGATGGTCATCGGCAAAGCGTGAAATCCCCTCTGGACGCACCTCAATATCGCGCACATTACCCTCCGCATCGGCAATCAAGGCATTCGCGGCTGAGCAGGTACGGTGTGCAGCTAAGATCTCGACACAATCATCGGCGCAACGCTGCTCCAACATCACCCGCTTGAGTGGATAATGAGGCAATCCCACCTGCCAGGGCGCATCATAAAGCGCATTGGCAAAGTGGCACAGCCCATGCTCGTTCATGCCCGAATAGCCCAATTGACCCGCAAAGGTAAAGATCAGCGCACGCGGGCGACCATCGTTGGGCTTCACCTTGAGCAGCACAGCGACATCGGCATACTCCGGCTCTAAGTCTTGATTTTGGCCCACCAATAACCCGCCATCCGCAGTCGCCGCGCCCTTCAACGCAAAAGCTGTGCAGCCACCATCAGGCACACGCCCCGCTTCGGCGCGCGCCTGGCAGAGCAACGCCTCCTCAAAGCTGATCCCGGCACCCGCGGCCAAACCACGCACCTCGGTCACATAAGCAGGGCTGAGTTTCTCCATGTAAGGCAAAAAGGCCAGCGCTCTCTGGCAAAGCAAATCACGCGGTTGGCCCGTCAGCCGTTCCGTCAGCAGCAAATAACGCTCAATCAGGTTTGCCGCCTGCGCGCCATGCTGGTAGCCCATCTCATAAGCATCGCCAGAAACTTCAACAAGGGGAAAGGTGTGTGTGATCATTGGGAGGAGTGTCCGTCCATTTGCTTTGGATCGATGGTAATACGTGTAAATTTCATCTGATGTTCTCCTCACATGATGAGGCAATTCCTGGGAGCTAGCGGTAGCTTCATCGTAACAAGAGGCGCAATCCCTGTCAATCAGCATCATCCTCGTTACGCACTTCCAAGATAGCTCACTTTATGGCAAACTACCTTACAGCACACTCATCTATGGGAAACAAAAAGCAAGGAAAAAGCGATGACGACGCAAGACGTGGTGGCCCCTATCCTCACCTACCAGGGTCGCCAACTTATCACTGCCCCTACCCACTTCGGCACGCTGCGTGACTCGCGCGATCTCCTCGGTGACGCAGACAAATTGCGCGCCCGCATGGAGGAGGACGGTTATCTCTATCTCCCTGCCATGCTGGACCGGGACGCGGTCATGGATGCCCGTCGCTCGATCCTGCTCAAACTTCAGGCAGAAGGAGCGCTGCACCCCGACCATCCACTCGAATCGGGTATCATTGCTCCCGGTGTCCACTTCACCTTTCGCGCTGATCTTGCCAATGGCAACCCTGTCATCCACCAACTGCTCTACAGCGGTGTCATCATGGACTTTATGGGTGAATTCTTGGGTGGCCCGGTGCTGCATTACGACTATACATGGCTACGCGCAAAAGCTCCTGGTCCCAACACAGCCACCACGCCCCACTGTGACATCGTCTTTATGAACCGCGGCACCAAGCAGTTATACACCGTCTGGACACCACTCGATGACATCCCTTACGAGTTGGGCGGCCTGATTGTCCTGGAGAATTCGCATCGCCAGCGCGACCACTTGGGCGAATATTGGGAGTTCGACGTAGATACCTATTGCGTCGACGACAAGAATGACGAGGCGCACGAACGTTGGGCATGGGGCAGCGGGGGCGGCTCCTATTCCAAAGATGCCATCGGCGTGCGCCAAGAGATCGGTGGGCGTTGGCTTAGCAGTGAATACAAGGCGGGCGACCTGCTCATCTTCAGCATGTTCACACTCCACGCCAGCCTCGACAACTGTACTGACCGTGTCCGGCTCTCCACCGACTCACGCTACCAACTCGCAAGCGAAGCCGTGGACGAGCGTTGGATTGGCGCAAACCCCATCGCCCACGGCCCCGACGCCAAAAAAGGGCTAATCTGCTAGGTCGAGCCGACCGTAGTGACGTCTACCACGCTCGCGAATCCGGCACCGGCAGCCAAGCCCCGCCCTGCTTGATCGATTCCTGGCTCACCAACCCCGGCAGCGTCATATCCATTGCATAATCAATGCCCACTGTGGGTGGCTTGCGCCCCTGAATTGCATCGACAAAATCCATCACCTCGAAATAGTCCCCGCCACCATGCCCTGCCTGCAACGCCGCTTCGGGTGGATTGCGCCAGATTTCCGGCAGAAATTCCGCTTCAAAATCTGCCAGCGGAACCCACGTATTCGGGTCAGAACAGCGCTCTTCCACCCACACCCAGCTACGCTCACCCGCGCGTCGCGCGCCTTCAAACGCCCCCTTCGTCCCCTGCAACGTGTAATTGGTCATGGCATGGGGCCGCTTGGAGAGCATGTCTAGACGAACTCGAATCAACTTGCCCGTAGCGCTCTTGCAGAGCAGCAGCACTGTGTCTTCCATCGCATGCTCCGGATCTGTCCAAACGCCCGTGCCCACACAACTAATCTGCGCTGGACGTTCCTTGACCCACTGTAGGCATGGCCCCAGGCTGTGCGTCGGATAGGTACAGCCATTCACGCCGACCTGCCAGTAATAGCGCCAAGTCGGTTTACCCTGTGCCGTGTGATGCAGAGAAGACAGTTCGTGGATGTACTCCCCCTCGGCATAGTAAACCTCACCAAAAAGACCCGCCTCCACCATGCTCTGCACCAATACACATTCCTTGCGGTAGATGTAATTCTCCGCCATCATGTAGATGCCTTTGCTGCGACGGGCAGCCTGCACCAACCAGCGCGCCTCATCCAGCGCCACCGCTGCCGTCACCTCACTCAGCACATGGATATCCCGCTCCAGCGCGGCGATGGACTGCGCCGCGTGGTACTGCATTGGTGTCGCCACCACCACCGCATCCGGCTTCACCTCATCCAGCATCTGTTCATAGACCGTGTAGAGTTGATCCACACCCAGCGCCTTGCCCGTCTCTGCCAATGTGGGCTGGTGCAGATCGCACAGCGCGACGATCTCTGTCTCCGGGTGATTTTGGAATGCGCGCACAAATGAACTTGCGCGGCGAATTCCGGCAAACGCAATTTTGATCTTGCTACTCATGGAAAGGACTTTCAGTTTGTCGTTTGGTTACTCGTAACAACCCGCCCGGAAGCTTCTGAGCTTCCGGGCGGGTGATGGAGAACACATTTGTATCAAGGCGTCTGAGCGCCGCGTGTGCTCACAAAAAGCGAATAAAGCGACTGGCTGGCGGTCATAAAGAGCCGGTCTTTTCTGCGCCCGCCAAAGCAGAGATTGGCACAGGGTTCCGGCAGCAGGATACGCCCGATCAGGTCGCCATCGGGCGCAAAGACATGCACGCCATCAAAGCCCATGCCGCCCCACCCTGCCGCCGACCAGAGATTGCCGTCAATGTCCGTACGGATGCCATCCGAGTTGCCGCCACCCATGTTGACAAACTCGCCGCCACCCGACAACCTGCCGTTCTCTACATCAAACACACGGATGGGGGAAGGCGAAATACCCGTATCCACAATATAGAGCTTGGACTCATCGGGCGAAAAGCAAAGGCCGTTGGGACGCTTGAAATCATTGGCTACCACTGCTGCCTTCCCTGTCACCGGGTCTAGCCGGTAGACTGCCGTCTCTAGCTCAAACTCGGCCCGCTCCCCTTCATAGTCCAGCAAAATACCATAGCCTGGGTCAGTGAACCAGATCGAACCGTCGGAATGCACCACCACGTCGTTGGGCGCATTGAGCCGCTTGCCCTGATAGGAATCAATCAGGACGGTGATCTCACCGTTATGCTCCGTACGCGTCACGCGGCGCGTCAGATGTTCACAGCTAATCAGCCGCCCCTGGCGATCACGCGTGTTGCCATTCGAGTTGTTGGATGGTTGGCGAAAGACTGAAGTTACGCCTGTCTGCTCATCCCACCGCAGCATGCGGTTGTTGGGAATGTCGCTAAAGAGCAGATAGCGTCCATCGCCAAACCAGACCGGCCCCTCGCCCCAACGCAGCCCGGTCATCAGCCGTTCTACTGACGCATTGCCAATCGTGTAAGGCTTAAACCGAGGATCAACGACCTCAACCGCGGGATCGGGATAGCCGATAGGGCTGCCATCCCACGGGCGCGCTGCAAGTTCACCTGCAAGGTCGCGTGCCATGCTCTTCCTCCTCTAGTCTGTAGGGATTGGGTATAATTATAGTGCGTGGATGTTCAGTATAGTACAGATATACAAGAAGTGGCGTTTGATATCTACTACCCTCCCAGAGGCTCTGCAGCCTCCGGGAGAGTTTACCGCAACGCTACCGTAAGCCTACCGATTTCCGCCTCAGATGCGCTGTTGCGGATCAAGCGCATCGCGCAGCCCATCGCCAAAAAGATTGAAGGCCAACACGGTGACCATGATCGCCATCCCTGGATAAAAGACCAAATAGGGGGCCTGGTTCAAGAGAGGCAGGCCATCCGCAATCATCGCACCCCATTCGGGCGTCGGCGGCTGCACACCGAGCCCCAAGAAGCCCAGCGCCGCCGAAAAGACAATCGCCCCCCCCACGCCCAACGTCATCTGTACAATGATCGGTGTCAGACCATTGGGGAGGATATGGCCGAACATAATACGTGCATTGCTCACACCTACCATGCGCGCCGCATCCACATAGTCGCGCTCGCGAAGCGAAAGCACCATCGAGCGCACCACGCGCGCATAGCCAGGAATACCCACCACCGCTACGGCCAGGATTGTGTTCGTCAACCCTGGCCCTCGCACAGCGACAATGGCTATTGCCAGCAGAATCGCGGGAAAGGCGAGCAAAATATCCATCAGGCGCATAATCAGCGTATCCAACCAGCCGCCAAAATAACCGGCGATCAGCCCCAGCGTTGTGCCGATTGCACCGGAGACAAAGACCACTACAAAACCGATTACGAGCGAAATGCGCGCGCCATGCATCACGCGCCGAAAGACATCGCGCCCCAGCCTGTCTGTGCCAAAAGGATGTTCCCATGAAGGAGCCTGACGCGCCTCCGCCAAATTGGAGTCGGTGCGCGCGTCATAGGGATCAACCACTGGCGTAAAGACGCCAATCAGCAAAATGAGCGTAATCAGCACCAGCCCCACTCGTCCATTCCAACTGGAGAGCAGCCGCCGCCACGCATCTTGCATCAATCCTCGTGAACGTCGAACTTCGCTCTCTGCCAGCAGTGTTGGTTGGGCAGCAACATTCGTTGTCATGATCTATTTCACCCTCATCAACCCTGAAAACGAATGCGCGGATCCAAATAGGCATAGGAGATGTCCACCAGCAAGTTCACCACCACATAAATGGTGGCGCTCACCAGCACAGCCCCTTGCACAATTGGATAATCACGGCTCAGAATGGCTCGATAGGTCCATTGCCCCATGCCGGGCCAAGAGAAGATTGTTTCTGTCAGCAGCGCGCCCCCAAGCAGCCCGCCCAACTGCAACCCAATCACCGTGACAATCGGCAGCAGCGCATTCTTGAGCGCATGACCCATCACCACCGTACGCTCAGGCAGCCCTTTGGCCTCGGCAGTACGTACATAATCCTGGCGCATCACCTCGAGCATACTCGCCCGCGTCAAGCGCGCCAGGATCGGCATCACTGTTGTACTCAGAACGGTCGCCGGCAAAATCAAATGCCAGACGGCATTGCGAAATTTCTCAAAATCCCCCATGAGGAGGGTATCAATCAGCATAAAGTTCGTCACACGATCCACGCTCATGGTGGCGTCAAGGCGTGCGCTGGGTGGAAAAATCTGCCGGTCAACTGCCAACGCATAAATCGCAATCAACGCTAACCAATAGATGGGCATGGAGACACCCAAAAGCGCCCCCACGGTAGCGGTCAGATCGATCCAGGAGTCACGTCTCAAGGCGGAAATAATACCGATTGAGACACCCACCACCATGCCGATCAACAGACCAAGAAGAATCAATTCTAATGTTGCGGCCAAGCGCGTGCGTAGTTCCACCATCACTTCGGTGCGGTTGATGATCGACGTGCCCAAGTCGCCGCGCAACACCCGGCCCATCCATTCCACATACTGAATGTAGATCGGACGGTCGAAGCCCAGTTCCGCGCGCACACGCTCAATATCAGCCGGGCGGGCGCGCTCACCCAACATCACAATCACCGGGTCGCCCGGAATCATGCGGATCAGGGCAAAGACCACGATGGAGACGCCGAGCAGCACTGGAATCAGGCTCAACAACCGGCGTAAAATATACTGTGTCATAACGTAAAGACCTTTATAGAAGAGAAAAACAGACTGCCGAACCGCATGATTACGGTTCGGCAGTCGCAGCTAACCCTACAGCTTAGTTGCTGTCAATCCAAATATACTCGTACCAAGAGCGGAAGACAACCGGCACATAGCCCTTGACATTGGAGCGGAAGACAATCGGGGTTGTCGCCCACACAACAGGGATACGCGCGACATCGTCGTGGACGATCTGCTCGGCCTGTTGATAGATCTTCTCACGTTCCGCAGTGTCGGCGATGGTGCGACCCTCGATCAGGAGTTCCGCCAACGTATCGTTGTCGTAACAATCCTCTTCTCGAGGCTCACCCACTGCATGCGAGAAGTGATAGCCGATGTAATTGTCTGGGTCACCATTATCCGAACCCCAACCGAGCATCCACATGGGGAATTTGCCCACGTTGCGGTCTTCCAGATACGCGCCCCAGTCCTCAGTGACCAGGTTGACATTGATGCCCACCTTTGCCAGGTCGGCGGCAATCGCTTCACCGATGGCCTTCGAATCGGGGAAGTAGCCACGAATCACAGGGATATACCAGAAGTCGGTGGTGAAGCCATCGGGCAGACCGGCCTGCGCCAGCAGCTCCTTGGCGAGGTCTGGGTTATATTCATAGGGGTGAACGTCCGGGTTGCTGCCCAAGATGGCGGGCGGCTGGAATGAACCGGCCAACTGACCAAAGTCGCCATAGAAAGCAGGAATCAGGGCTTCCCAGTTGACCGCATGGGCAATCGCCTGGCGTACTTCGAGCTTATCAAAGGGCTCGGTACACTGCTGGAAGGCAATATATCCTGTGCTTGTCGAAGGCAGCGTAAAGAGTTGCAGATTCGGGTCTTGCGCCGCCAACTCTAGGTCGGTTTGCGCGAGATCAGCCTGGTGAATCGTCCCGGCCTGGAGTTCAGCAAAGCGAGCCGAATTGTCCGGGATCGAGCGCCAGATAATGCTTGCCAGGTTCGGGCGCGGCCCCCACCAGTCGTCATTACGCTCGACGGTGATATGGTCGTCGGCAATCCATTCGACAAACTTGAACGGCCCTGTCCCCACAGACGTGCCCGCAGGCGTACCATAGGTATCTCCCTGCTCCTGGATCGCGGTCGGGCTGTTGATGCCAAAGGCAAAGGACAACGACAGCTTGTTCAGCAATACCGACGAAGGCTGCGACAACACAATTTCGAGGGTGTAATCGTCAATGACATTGACCTCATTGATCGACAACGTTTCGCCAAACTCATAAGAGTAATACTCAAACGTGCGACCAAAGCGATACTCGTTGTCAGGATCGATCCAACGATCCATGTTGAACTTTACAGCCTCGGCGTTGAAGGGCGTGCCATCATGGAAGGTCACCCCCTGGCGCAGGTGGAACGTCCAGGTCTGGCTGTCCTCGGTCTCCCAGGATTCAGCCAGCCAGGGGATCGGCTTGGTGGACGTACCTTCCAAGCGCACCAATGGCTCAATGATCTCCTGGATCACGCGGGCGGACTCGCCATCGGTGGCTGTCCCTGCATCCAGTGAAACCGTGTCACCACCACGGCCCACAATCAACGTGCCATCCATATCCTCCGGGCCAGGCGCGCTGTCATCGGTCGCGCCCTCTGCCGCCGGGGCTGCGGTGGCATCTGCGGCGGGTGCTGCTGGGCCGGCAGGGGCTGTTGTCGTACAGGCCGACAACACCAACACCGCGGACAGCAGCAGCGCCATGATCCATTTTTGCTTGTGCATACAGACTCCTTCGTTTTGAACAATCTTCAGAACTACCCTTGATAGAACGGCCAACTTGTACACCGCAAGATATGACAAAAACCGGCGGCAGGCAGTTGGCAAACCCAACCGTCGGATCAGTAACCCCGGTTGTCAGCCACTAGGCCAACAAGGGACGTACCTCAGTTTGTGTGGGCAGCGTCGTCACTTCCACGCGGTCCGCGTGCATATAGCAGTTGATTTCGCTGCGGATGCCCAAGCCTTTAGCCGTGGGGCTGTCATCAAAGTTGAACGCGGGCATATAGATTCCCGGCTCAATGGTAAACATGACGCCCGGCAGCAGCACCCGCTGGTCCTGCGTTTCCAGGTTGTCAATGTTCACGCCCAGGTAATGGCCCGTTGGCCCCAGGCTGTGACCGGTACGATGTATAAAATACTCTCCATAGCCCGCATCGGTGATGATGTCACGCGCCACAGTATCAACTTCGTTGCCGTGGACGGTGCGCCCCGCATCAAGTTGCGCCTGGATATAACGCACCGCGGCATCGCGCGCCGTGGCGACCACCTGAAACACATCCTGCACCTTGCCCGGTACATCGCTCCCGGCATAGGCTGTCCAGGTACAATCCGCAAAGCAGTTGGTCGGGTCGTCCGGCTCCCGCGACCAGAGGTCAATCAAGACCATATCCCCTTCGCGGATGGGGCTGTGACGGTTGGCGCTGGGGCCATAGTGCGGGTCTGCGGCGTTGGCGTTGACAGACACAATCGGCATATGCGCTTCCATGCCCAACGCGGTAAATTGCTGGGCCACGAACTGCGCCGCATCATATTCGGTAATCGCTTCGCCCGCACGCAGTTTGCGCGCAATCAAGTCAAAGCAGCGATCCTTTGCCTCCAGGCAAGCCGTCGCCGCGCGGCGGTGGGTCGCAATCTGCTTGGGGCTCAACACAGCCAGCACCAATTGCGCCACATCCGCGCTGGAATGGATCTCCGCGCCGGTGCTTGCCTCCACCACTTCCTTGATGCCCGCATCAATACGGCTGATAAAAGGGATCGCATTGCCAGGGCTATATTCCATGACAATCTTGGGGCGACGGCCCTTGCTCACACCGATCAGGCCCGGCAACGCCTCGGCCATCTCCTGCCAACTGACATAGCGCGTCTGTGAGCCTTGTATTTCAGGCGGTAGATCGGCAAACATATTGCCCTCAATGGCGTGGATCAGCCAGGAGGGCTGGCCCTGCGCCGGAATCCAACAAAACCAGCGGCGGCTGCCACCATGCGCGAGACCGACGACACTTTGCGCAATCGGATTCAGGTCGCGGAAGTTATAGAGCAGCCAGCCATCATAGCCCTGCTCACGTAAATATGACTGCACTTGGGTAAGGTTCATGGCTACCGGCTTCTACTGGTTGTGGCTGGCAGACTACTTTGACAAAATCGCAACCCGATTACGACGAGTTGCATGATAATCCACTGTACAATGGGTGTTGCCGAAATTGCGGGTTATTTCGGCCCAACGATCCTACATCCCATAATCTAGCATAACGTGTATATTTAGCAACTTAGAAACTGCCCGCTGCGCCTCTTTATGCTCATCTACTCTTGAGAGTGGCAGGGCCATAAACAGAAGGGGATGATCCCCTGGGTGGATCATCCCCTCGATTGCCATTGCGGACGCAGCCACTAGACCGCTGCACCCGTTTGTCAGCCTACGGTGCAGCTATGTCGGTCGCGGCAGATCCAAAATAGCCTGGCACTCATCCTGGACAAACTGCATCTGGGTCTCAAAGTCGATGTCCCCATAGAAAAGATCCGGGATCGTATTCGCCCACGTATCCTGGAATTCCTGGAAGCGCACATTATAGGGCATGGCAAATGGCCCTGGGATAGAGGGATCGGTCATCATATCTAGCGACCGCTGGAAGATCGTCGGCAACGCCGTCACCTCCGGCGACTCCCACACCGTCTTGCGCGGGATTGGGTAGGAGGGCGGGTTCTGCATCACCCAGATGCCCGATTCGGTACGCAAGAGATATTTGATCAGATCAAAGGCCTCGTCAGGGTGTTCTGTGCTAGAGGAGGCCGAGAAGATCGAGACAAAGGCGTTGTATCCGCGCTGTCCGCGCGGCCCAACCGGATGGAGGCTGAAATCATATTCGAATTTGTCGCCAATATCATCCTTTTGCTGTAGTACGGCATAGAGACCAATCGTGGAGGTCGCCAACGTGCCGGCGCTAAAGAGTAGCCCTTCGGATTCATCGCGCGAGGGTGCGACTTTCATATCGTTGCGTAAAGACCAGATCCAGTGTGCCGCTTCGATGGATTCGGGCGCGGTATTAAAAAGGAACTCACGCCCTTCGTCACCAAAGAGTTCGGAGCCGAAGGCGCGGCAGATGCTGGAGAAGTCATAGTAGTTGCCAGGGAGGTACTGGGTTCCAAAGATGCCATTTTCGGCGTCGGTGGCTTGTGCAGCCAACTCGGCATATTGCGTCACGTTCCAATCATCCTGCGGGTAATCCAGCCCTTTTTCGTCCAAAAGGGTCTTGTTATAGATAATGAGCGCCGGGTTGCCGGGGTGCATTTCATAGGGCAGCCCGTACATCACCCCATCGACGCGGCTGCTTTCCACAGCCGTTGCAAAGAAATCATCAATGTCATAGCCAGTTCCCGCAATATAATCGTCCAGCGCCAGGAACGCGCCCGAAAGCGCCGAATAGGGATACCACTTGACACCGCTAAAGAGTACGTCCCACAGCGTGTCGGTGGCAAGCATCGTGAGTTGCAGTTTGGGCATATCGGCGTAGACGATCTCTAAGACCTCCAGCTCGACATCTGGATGCTCGGCGGCCCATTCTCTGGCAAAATGACGCTGCCATTCATGGAAAACAATCGCATAGGTGGCAATGCTCATCTGTTTCTTGGCGGAGTCTGGGGCAGCGGCCTCAGTATTGGAGGTCGTACCCGCACTGGGCGCAGCCGGAGCGCAGGCGGCAAGACCTACGACCGCTGTGCTAGCACCCAACCACTTGAGCAACGAACGGCGCGATACTCTTTGGTCAGTCACAATGGTTCCTCCTCGGGATTAGATAGTAGAAACAAAGCATCAGCCCTTGATGCCCGACAGCACAATACCCTGCACAAAGTAACGCTGGGCGCTAAAGAAAACAATCAGCACAGGAGCAATGACCATCACGGAGCCCGCCATCAACAGATGTTGAGTCGGCGCTCCAGCAATGTCGGGGAGTGTGCGAAAGTAATTTAGCCCCACAGCCAGTGTATATTTGTCCGCGGAGTGTACGTAGATGAGTGGGTTGACAAAGTCGTTCCATCCGGCAATGAACGAGATGACGGCTACGGTTGCCAGCACTGGCTTGCTTAAGGGCATCAAAATATTCCAGAAGATGCGAAGATAGGAAGCGCCATCAATGAGCGCGGCCTCGTCGAGTTCTCTGGGCAGCGAGAGGAAAAACTGGCGAAAGAGGAAGATGAAAAAGGCCCCGCCCCCAAACCAACTGGGGACCCAGAGCGGGTTCAGAGTCTCGATCCAGCCCAATTTGTGAAACAAGATAAACTGGGGAATCAAGGTGACTTGCGCCGGCAGCATCAACGTCCCCAACGTCAGGATAAAGAGCAGGTTACGTCCACGATAGCGCAGCCGAGCAAATGCATAGGCCACGACAGATGCCGAAAGCACTGTTCCTACGGTACTCAATATCACCACATAGATACTGTTCCATGTCCAGAGCAGAAAAGGCACTGTTTGCAGCACGACGGCATAGTTTTGCCACTGCGGAGACTCCGGTAGCCAAGTTGGGGGAAAGGTTCGCAACTCCCATACTTGCTTGAGCGAACTGGAGACTGTCCAGAAAAAGGGGAACATGAAAATAACGCTCAGGACGATCATCAACAGGTAAAGCACACCCGTGGTGCGGATGTTACGGGCGCGCAGCGAAGTTCGTGGCTTGCTTGGGCTGTCACCCACCTTGCTTAGAAATTGGCTCTGTGTTGCCATCAACATTTACTCCCCAGCGTAATAAACCCAACGGCGAGACCAGTTCATTTGTAGATAGGTAAAGGCCAGGACAATGACGACAAAGACCCAGGCCAACGCCGAACCATAGCCCATACGGAAATACTCAAACGCATGGCGGTAGATGTGAAGCGCCAGGACCCAAGTCGCATACGAGGGGCCACCACTGGTGGCGACAAAGGCCAATGTAAAGACCTTTAGAGCGCCAATCACGCCTAGAATCAGATTAAAGAGCAGGGTGGGCGAGATGAGAGGAAGCGTTACATGACGGAACTGTGACCAGGGGCCGGCGCCATCGATCTCTGCGGCTTCATAGAACTCTTGCGGAACTCCTTGCAAGCCAGCCAAAAAGATCAGCATGTTGTTGCCGCCCCAGGCTGTCCATAGCGAGATGATGATCAGCGCGGGCATGGCCCACTCTTTACTAGCCAACCATCCTGGCCCTGGGATGCCTACCCAGCTCAGCATGAGGTTAATTGGCCCCACAGTGGGGTGAAAGAGCCATGTCCATAAGACGGCAAGCGCTACCGCCGGAGTGAGGCTGGGCAGGAAGAAGAGGGTGCGGAAGGTATTCGTGCCCACAACCCCACGGTTGAGCAAGAGCGCCAAACCCAGTGAGCCGATTAAGCCGATGGGCACAACCGCCAATGAATAGGTGAGCGTACGCTCAAGCGAGGGCCAGAACTGCCGATCGTTAAAAAAGGCTTGCTCATAATTTGCCAGCCCAACCCATTTGGGCGGCGAGATCACATCGTATTCGGTGAGGCTGAAATAGGCAGAAGCAATGATCGGGCCGACGATAAAGACGAGCAGACCAATCAGCCAGGGCAGAGTCAGAATGTATCCCCAAACCGCTTCATTGATGTTAAGCTTGGAGTCGGCACCTACCAAATAGGCGAGCCATCCACGTTTGCGACGTGTAGGTGCTGTCACTGGTACTGCGACTGCCATACCGGCCTCCTCTATGATTTTTCTGCTATATTTCGTCCGTTATTCTGTGGCTCTGGCAATGGACGCGAGAGATGACCAGGCGTCCATCCGAAACGATTAGGGAATCACCTATCTCAGCAGCCACAAGTAGGAGCAGGTGCAGGTTTGGCCCAGACGTTGATCCGTTGAACAGGATTTAGAAAAGGAAGAACAAACCTACGAAGGTATGAGGTGGCTGGTTGGGTGCTTGCGGCCACAAGGCCCAGGCTTTGAGACTTACTTTGTGAGCGACGATGGGAATCTGGCAAGAGTATAGCGAATTCCTATGGGTGTGTCAACTGCCTGGAATCAGCGCGCCTTTGGGCCGCTAGGGCATCTGCTGACTGCTTTCGTAGCTGTGCATAGGCTCCGGCTGCGGTCGCGCAAAGGTTTTCGCGATATCTGCCTCTTTGAACACTGCCTGATCTTCATAGAGGAAACAGCGTGCAATCTGCTCCTCGCTTGTCCGGTACAGGCTGGGAACCTGCTTCCAGCATTTTTCCATCGCGACTGGACATCGAGCAGCAAATTTGCAGCCCGCCGATGGGCGCGTGTCACTCGCCGCGTCCGTGGTCTCTTCTTCCTCCTCCAGTTCCCAATTCCGTACGGCTCTCATGCGCGGAATGGAGTCGATCAGCAGTTGTGTGTAGGGGTGCTTAGGGGAGCGGATGACCTCTTCAACTGTGCCGGCCTCGACCACCGAGCCGCGATACATGATGATAATGTTTGTACAGATCTGATAGGCAGTGGTCAAGTCGTGTGTCACGTAGAGAATCGAGATGCCGAAGTCCCGGTTGAGTGCGCGCAGACTCTCCAAAATCGTGGCGCGCAGGGAGGCATCGACCATAGAGACCGGTTCATCGGCCAGGATCACGCGCGGCTTGGGAAGCAGTGCGCGCGCAATCATCACACGCTGCCGCTGGCCGCCGCTCAGTTGGTGGGGAAAGCGGCCCAGGATCTCGTTTGCTCTCAGACCGACCGTTTCCAGCGCCTGCTCGATCAGGCGGCGACCCTCATGTGCTGAACTTGCCAGCTTGAACTTGGCGACCGCGGCAAATAGAAGATGGTCTGCCCGATAGAAGGGGTTAAAGACGCCAAAGGGATCCTGGTAAATCGGTTGTACGTCGAGCAGAAACTGCTTGCGGCGCTCTCCCCGCAACTTCGCCAGGTCGTCCCCTTTGTAGAGAACCTGACCGGAGCTTGGGTTGGTCACGCCGAGGAGCAGGCGGGACAGTGTAGTCTTGCCGCTGCCGCTTTCGCCCGCAACTGCCGTCATGGCAGGAACGTCCGACGCAATGGAGAAGGTCACGTCGTCGACTGCCACGGTGCGGCTGCGGCTGAAGAGCCCCTCGCCAAAGACCTTTGAAACATTTCGCAACTCTAGGATAGCCGTCACGCGTTTACCTCCGCCCCATTATTTTGAGAATAGGATTCGGCGTAGAGGTAACACGCCACCTGTCGATTGCCTGCTACCGGTTCCAGGGAAGGTTCGGTCTGGAGACAATGCTCCATCGCTGACGGGCAACGCGGGGCAAAGAGACAGCCGGATGGCAGATCGATGAGCCGCGGCGGCATGCCGGGAATACCGATAAGCCGCTCGCGCTTCTCTTCCAGGCCAGGCACACTCTGGATAAGCAGCTTGGAATAAGGATGCTGCGGGTCTTGCACGATCTGTTCGACCGGCGACAGCTCTACCAACTTGCCGGCGTACATCACGCCCACCCAATCGGCAAACTGGGCCACCAGCCCCATGTCATGACCGACCAGGATGACAGCCGCGCCCGTTTCTCTTTGTAAGCGTCCGAGAGTAGTCATGACCTGGCGCTGCACCACCACGTCCAGCGCGCTGGTCGGTTCGTCGGCGATAATGAGCTTGGGTTTGAGCGCGGTCGCGGTAGCCATGCCCACACGTTGTTTCATGCCGCCGCTCAACTCATGCGGGAACATGCGCGCCGCACTAGCGTCCAGCCCTACATTCGCCAGCAGGGAGCGAACATAGCCGCCAAACTCGTCTTTGCTCCATTGGATGCCATGATCCTGCAAGCCGTCGATGATCTGATCTTCGATCCGCATCACCGGATTGAGCGCGTTCATAGCCGCCTGGGTGACCAGTGAGACATCGGCCAGGCGCGTCAGGCGCATCTCTTCGTCGTTGAGCGCGAGCAGGTTGCGCCCATCGAGCCAGATTTCACCCTCGACGATCTGCGCCGGTGGCCGCAACAGGCGCATAATCGCCAGCGCTAGGGTCGTCTTGCCGCAGCCGGATTCGCCTACCAGCGCCAGGCGTTGCCCGGCATTGAGGGTAAAGTCGACACCTCTGACCGCTTGAACGGCTCCATCCGCCGTTAGGTAATGCACATGCAGGTTCTTGATCTGAAGGATCGGGCCGGATGATTCCCAGTCCCGCGCTTGTAAGACACGCACCGTTACACACTCTTTCTCAGACGGGGATTGGCCCACTCGTCCAGCCCTTGTGAAACGAGAAAAAGGCCGACGAAGAGCATAAGAATGATAATGATGGGCGGCGCCCACCACCACCACCACCCATTGATCAAAGAAGCGTACCAAATATTCCAGTAGATGGTCATCCCCAGGGTGTTTGCTTCAAAGGGGCCAAGCCCCAACGCTTCGAGGCCAATGGAGGCCAGCACCGCGCCGGAGACAGCGGAGACGAAAGTCGCCACGATAAAAGGGGCCAGGTTGGGCATCATCTCCCTGACAATGATCTCCGGGCCGCTCATTCCGGTGAATCGGGCCAGTTCTACGTAGTTCTGCTGCCGGATCACCAGCACTTGCGATCGCAGCACCCGCGTTGGGCCGAGCCAGGAGAGGGCCGCAATGATCAGGGCCATCATCTCCACTGACATCTCGCCGGGTACGGAGATGGCGATAATCACCAGCACGATTAGGGCCGGAATGGTACGCAGAATGTCGACCGTTGAGCGTACCACTGTATCGAAGA
Organism: Caldilineaceae bacterium; assembly: GCA_020846635.1. Taxonomy (GTDB): domain Bacteria; phylum Chloroflexota; class Anaerolineae; order Caldilineales; family Caldilineaceae; genus QEUY01. The sequence continues at coordinate 126,455 of JADLDO010000006.1, read as the reverse complement.
TGCCGCCATAGTAGCCGCTAAAAAATGCCAGAATTGTGCCAATGGCGACGCCGATGGCCCCGGCGATCAGGCCGATGCGGATGGTCTGCGGCGTTCCTTCCACCATGACAGCCAGAATATCTTTGCCCAGCCGGTCGGTGCCCAGCCAATGCTCGGCGGAAGGTGCCTGGCTGGGTCTGAAAGCGAGCGGTCGCGCATCTTCGGGTTGCGTAACCGCGGCCCCGATGATGACGAAGATAGCTATCAGCAGCAGCAGGATCGTCCCGGTAATCAGGGATGGGTTACGCCGCAGATAGAGAGCAAAGTTGCGCATCCGCTTGGCGCGCGGGGAAGTTGGCTTTCGCTCCAACAGCGCCTGCGGGTTGGAGGAGTTGATCGTCACATCCATTTCAGTCACGCTACTCACTCCTATAGTTGATGCGCGGATCCAAGAGAGGATAGGCCAGATCGATCACCAACATGGTGAAGGCGACAGACAGGATAACCAGAAAGACAATCCCCTGGATGACAAACCAATCGAAACCGCGCACAGCTTTGAGCAGGAGACTGCCCACGCCCGGATAGGAAAAGACCACTTCAACCAGAATGGCCCCAGAGATGATCGTACCTAGCGAGAGCGCCAGCCCTGTGAATTGGGGCAGGATGGCATTACGCATGGCATAGCGGTAAAAGATGCGCCGATCGGTCAGCCCTTTCGCCTCAGCCTGCAACATATAATCCTCGCCCTGGATCGTCACCATCATCGAACGCATCCCCATCGCCCAGAATCCGACTTGGGCCAGGACAATGGAGAGCGCAGGCAAAATGGAGTGATAGAGGATATTCAGGGCAAAATCGAAGCTAAGATTGGGAATCCGCTGCGTGCTGAACCCACCGAAAAGGGGAAAGATGGGAATCTGGAAGGCAAAAAGGTAGAGCAGCACAATGCCCATGAGATAAAAGGGGACGGCAGAGAAAGTAAAGAAGGCCGGAAAGATGGTACGCAAGAACCAAGGCGCTTTGTCCCAGGCGAGCAGCGCACCGACGAAAGTGCCGATGCCAAAGCTGATCAGCGTTGCCATCAGGAGCAGCCCGACAGTCCAGGGAACGGTGCGCCGCAGGCTGGAAAGAACGGTAGAGGGATACTCCGAGATAGAGACGCCAAAGTCCAGGCGGGCCATGTTGCCGAGATAGCTAAGGTACTGCTGCCAAAGTGGTCGATCCAGACCAAACTTGGCATTGTAGGTTTCCATGAGGGCTTTGGCATCTTCGGCGGTGACGGTGACATTCTCGGTCGCCAGTTGGAATAACTTCTGACGGACGGGATCCTGGCCGGACATGCGCGGGAAGAAGAAGTTGATGGTGGCGGCGATAAAGGCGACGACGAAGAACTGGAGAAGTCGTTTGAGGAAATAGCTGAGAGTCATGATGGATCCTGGGAATCGGGAAGGAGATACCCTGCACTGCCCCCTAACATCCCTAAGTAGGCGTAAGGGACGGCACTGGCGCTATCGAAATCCTATCGAAATCGTGGTTGCTGCTGGTGTACTCTGGCGATCAACAGGAGCGCAGGATGCTGCGCTCCTGTTGTCATTTCCAAAATCAACCCCGCCGTACGCTGCCTGGCCCTAGGGGGCGTCGGTAGCCTTGAGCTGCAACATGGTATAAGGGAAGCCTGTATGCATCTGGATACCGTTCATGTACGGATCGGTGGAGGTGGACGGCCAGTTGGTCCAGTAGTGCCCGTTGTTGCCGGTGCGGTTGTAGAACTGTAGCAGTGGCACTTCCGGCAGGTCGCGCAGCCAGAGGTCCATCGCCTCGCGCTCCAGCGTGCGGATCTGCTCGTCGTCCGTCGCCGTCGCCATCTGTTCCACAAGGGCATCGTATTCAGAATTGGAATACTTCGAATAGTTGCCGGGATCGCCCGTTGTGTAGATCAGCAGCGTGCGGTAGATATCCCCGGACATCGAGCCGTTGTGTCCCCAAAGGCCGCACTGGAAGTCGCCCGCAGCCAACCGGGTGCCGATGTCGGGCGGCTGTGAGAATGAAGTTTCGATCCCGGCCTGCTTCAACATTTCCACCACAATCGGCCCCGAATCGGAGAAGTGGGGCAGGCTCAGGATGTTACACTGGATGCGTTCCCCGCTGGCGTCGGCCCAAGACCCGTCGCTATCTTTGGTATAGCCCGCCGCGGTCAGGCGCGCGTCCGCATCAGCCGGGTCGTAGAGCCCTTGCTGGTATTTTTCCTCCAGCGGAGCTAGGTTGTCCATACTGGCCTGCAAGCCGCTAAAGGGCGGGAAGGGCCAAACGGACTTCTGCCCATTGCCGTTGAAGGCGAAGTCGATCAGCTTGTCGCGGTCAATGTAGCGATTGATCGCCCAGCGCACTTCCGGGTTGCTCAAGTGTTTGTCATTGAGGTTCATGTACATCGACGTCGGCCACCATGAAACCATGCCATAGGGGCCTTCGCGACCCGTCCAGGTTGTGGCTTCCGGGTTCTGCGCTAGGATCTGTTCGATCAGGTCGACACGGATGTCGTGGGTTTGGTCGATCTCGTTGCGGATCATGGCTGTTGCTTGCGCCTGTTGATCTGCCATGAAGATCTGCACGAAGCGCTCGACTTCCGGCAGTTCCGCAAAGCCGGTGCTGCAAGCCCACCATTCTTCGCACGTCTTCACGCGGTCGATGATGCGCCGCGTATCATCGGCGTAGGCAAAGCGCCAGGGGCTTGTGGTCACCGGGCCTGCGCCATCGTTATAGGCAGTGTATTCGGCCCAGTCCACATCCTTCCAGATGTGTTCCGGTACAATAAAGGTCGCCGAATCGCCCTTAGCGACCATCACCTCATCGTGGAAGCGAGGGGCAGGCGCATTAAAGGTGATCGTCACCGTGAGATCGTCGATGGCCTCCGCCTCTTTGACAAAGGTCTGGTAGATGGCACCCTGGCGCACATTGCCGCCCAGATCGCGCAGCGTGTTCAGCGTATAGGCGACGTCCGATGCGGTGAACGGCTCACCGTCGCTCCAGGTGACGCCATCGCGCAGATGGTAGGTAAGTTGGGTTTTATCGTCATTGTATTCCCAACTCTCCGCCAGCCACGGATACTGGTGACCGTCCAGCATGTCGGCGTAGACCAGTGGCTCATGGAAAAGCCCGACGCCCTGTTGGTGTGTACCACCCAGGTTGTATGGGCTCCACATTTCTGGCGATAAAAATTGTGTCAGATGGGCGACGATGAGGGTACGATTCCTGGGGATATCGGGTATGCCCTCGATTTCCGGTACAACCGCGGCCCCGGTATCCGCGGCTGGGGCGTCAGCTCCGCCGCTCGCAGCCGGAGCCGCCGGTGCGGCGCATGCACTCAGCAGCAGTAGCGTAATAAGTGTCAGATAGACCAGTACATACCTCGACCATTTCATGTGTTCGGCTCCTTTTGCTGGGACAAAATTGGATAACGGCACTTGACAGATATCAATCATCAATCGTATCGTCGTCTTGCCATATAGATTGACCGCAATAGGCTTACTTTTCCCGGTTGGCCTCCAAGTGGCATCATTCAGGTCGATCTCATACTGCACAACATCAGGATAACAGTCATCGCGTCTACACCAATGAGTGGAATCCATGTTCGATGACGCTACGGGATTCGGTGACGCACAGCTTCGGCGTCGGGTCAAATCCCAGCCGGAACTGGGATTTGCTTTCAAATTGTTCGTTTGGAGAAGTTGTGAATAGTCTGTTGCGTGAGTCGCCATATCGGGGACGACTCAGAGGACAACCCCAATTTTACCACTTGGCATCTACATGTCAAACTCAGATTTTAGGGTGGGTCTATCCCAGGAACTCGGCGAATTTTTGCCACACGAGATAAAGCGTTCTGTCATGCAAGCGGGGCGACGGACGCACCCATTTCCTAATTCTTGGGATGCACACTTTTAGGACGATGCCCCAGGCTTTTCTAGTGCTGCTCCGGCGTCTGCACGCGGTAAAATCGCGCGGCATTGTCATGAAAAAGCGCCTGCCGCTCCTCGCCGCTCAGTGGCTCCGCACAGCTCGACATGGCCGTCAGCGCATCCCAATAGCTCCCGCCCAGCAACTCAACCGGCCAATTGCTCCCCCACATCATGCGCCCAACGCCAAAACGCGAGAACAGGAAATCAGTCACCCCGCGCAAGCGCGCCTCTTCACTGTCTGGATAGGAATAGAGCAGCAACGAAGAATACTTGATCTGAATATTGGGATAGGCGACCAACGGCTCCAGGGCTGTAGCCCATACGCGCAGATTGCCTTCGCGCATGGGAGGGTGGGCGCAGTGGTCAAGGATGATACGCAGCGTTGGATAGGCCGCGGCGATCTCCGCTACGGCGGCAAAGGCGTTGTGCCCCACCAGCAGATCTAGGCTTAAATCGCGTTCGGCCAATGCTGCCAGCCCCCGTTGAGTGGCCGCGTTGCTGCTCCAGCCTTGCGGATCGCCCGTGGGGTTGGAGCGCAAGCCCACAAAGTATGGACTTTGCCCATACTCATCCAGCCACGCCACCAGGTTCGGATGCTCCAATGTACAGCCCAACACCGCCGCGCCGATATACTCATATTTTTCCGCCAATTCCAGCCACCAGAGATTGAGCGCATGGTCATCTTTGCCTGCCTCAATGATCACGCCGCTGGTCACACCGCAGGCGTCAAACTCCGGCTTCAAGTCCGGCGGCAGCCAGCTTCGCTGTAAAATAGGCTTGTCCTGGAACCAGCCCTGATGTTGGTAGGTGTCTAGATCCCAAAAATGCAAATGGGTATCAATCATGAAATTCGTCCCTCAAGTTTGTGCTGCGCGTTATAATAAGGAGATGACCCTCCCGGAAGCTGGGGAGCCCTTTGGGCCGCTTCCGGGAGGGTGGATGGCTTACATCCACGGCAAGGTGTAGGATGGATCGTTGACGAAGCGATCCATGCCCAGTTCCAGCCGGATCGTGGTGGCGGGGGGAAGCTCGACCTGGAAGGTCGTCGCCTCGATTATCGCCGTCTTTGTGGTGGTCGTGAGTTGCGGGGCCGCATAGCGTTTTTGCGAACCGGGGTAGTCGCTGGTGCGCTCATCATAGGCGATGGTCGTAAAGCGGTGTTCGCCAAAGCCACCCGCCTGCACAATAACCCGCCGCGCCGCAAAGGGGCTCAGGTTTACCAATGTCACCACAGCTTCATCAGCACCCACCCGTTCCACCAACGCCGCCACGTCGGCGGGCAGCCCAGGTCGCTGCCGGTCGGCGTCGAAGTAGCGCAGCGGGCAGAACAACAACCCGCCATTGTAGATAATCTGCGGCGCGCCCAGCGTCAATTGCACCAACGCCTCGGTGACGACGGGGTTGAGTTCCTGCCAGTGATGGATATAGACCTGAGTTAAATCGGCCTCGTCGGCGGCAATCAACGCCAAACGGCGACAGACCGCGCCATAGGCCGCCTGCAAAATCCGCGTTGGATAGTCAGGATTCTCCCCGGCTAGATAGCGCAGCCAGGGGCGTTCATGTCCACTCTCTTCTTTGGTGCGAAAAACGCCCACAGACCGCCAGTCAAGCGGTTCTTCGCTGCGAATGGCCTCGATGCGCGCCCAATCTGCCTCATCCATCGAGACATTCCAGATAGCGGTCGGATAGATGGGCGAAAGTGGTTGATAGTCAAACCAACCTTCATCGCCATAGCGGTAGGGCGCAACCCAGGTCACAGGGTCCAGCGCCGCCACTTCCTCGTCTGCCAGCGCGCCGATCCAGTGATGGCGCAAGCTCATCTCCAACTCGCGCGTATCGCGCCGCTCGCCCAACGCGGCAATTGTGTCATATTGGGCGCGCGGCAGATCTAAATAGGCGGGATTGCGCGTGAGCAGATAGGCGTTGGCCCCTGCCACGGTCGCGGCCATGCCGATGTTATAGAAGCCATGCGGCCAGGTCCAGCCGTATAGCCCGCCATACCACTTGCCGCCCATCGTCTCGCCCACCTGCCCATTCAGCCCTACATTGTCGGGCAGCAAACCGCCGTTGGCCTGGGCACGCGCCATCCAGCCATCGACATAGGTGGTTGTCCATGCGCGGTATTTGGCGTCCTGCGTCATCATATAGGCGTTGGCAAAGAGGCTCGTCACCAGCAGATTGGTTGCAACGTCCCCTTTCCCCATCCGCTCCTGCATGATCGTCCCCATGCGCCGCGCCTTCTCCGGGTCTTTCAGGTCATCGTAGTGGGTGATCCCCTCCACATCGGAGTAAGGCAGCCCGTAGACACGCATACTCGCGCTCCAGCCATAGCTTGGGTCGCCATCGCTAAAGCCCCAACGGGGTCCGCCGCTGCCATTGTGGCTGGCGCGGATGATATTGTGCTCGGCGTCATAGTTGGGTGCGTCGGGGTCTTCGTTCAGATAGAAGCCGGCAAAACGACGCGCCCGTTCTAGGTTGGTTGGGTTTGTGGGGTCGGCAAGACAGAGGAAATAGAAGTAAATGTAGCTTTCGGCCTGGTGAAACTGGTCATAGCCAAACTCATATTCCTTGTGTACCAGCCCAAATTCGGTCAACTGGCGCGTGATCGCGTCCCACTGGCGCTGCCCCAATGCCAGCAGATGATCGCCGCCTCCCAATAAGTAATAGAGCGGCCAATTATAGGAGCTTTCATAGAAATCATCGGCTCCGTCGCGCGAGTTGTACCACTTCTCATTCCAAATCAGCGTGCCGTCGGGCCGCGTGTATTTCTCCAAGAAGGGATAGACTGCCTGGTCCATCACCTCCATCAGCTTGCGCTCCAGCACCGCCCAGGCAGGCGGCATTTCGCAGGGAACTGAGGCGGTTATTGTCTGCATCGTCTGTTTCTTTCCATCAGAGTTGTATCAATGAATATATGTGACTCAACACAAAAAGACCGGGGGACCGCTCGGCCCCCCGGTGTGCCATTCGGCAAATGCAAGAGCGCAAGGGTCTACTGCCCCTGTGCAGCCTTCCAATCGTTCAACTGGCGTTGCACTTCGTCAATAATGGTTTGCGCACCCGCAGCATTGATACGATCAAGCAGTTCCGGTGCGGCGTCGTCATAGGCGACCCAGCCCCAGGCAATCGGGCGACCCAACTCTTCGAGGACAGCCGTTACCTGGGCCACCTCGGTTTGAATCGGCGTGCGATCCACCACAAAGCCCAATGCCTGCGATGGGTAGGCCTCATCATTCATCTTCTTGGTTGCTTCCCACGCGCCGACCTGTGCCTGGCTGCGATAGTAGGCATTGAACTGGTTGCCAAACATCCAGTCGGTGTTCGGCTCATAGCCGCTGTTCGAGGAATCAACGCCATCCGGGTACTTGATAACCTTGTTGGCCTCATCCTCCCAAACCCAATGCACACCCTCAATGCCGCGCGCCAGCAAGTTATAGACTTCCGGGTCAGTATTCAACTTCTCCAACACGCGCATGGCCTCGATTGGATGCTCAGAGGTCGCGCAGATGCCGTTTAGCGTAGCAGTTGCGCCCGCGGTGTCGAGAATCAAGGGATCGGTCAAGTTCTTGATCTCAAATTCCCAGCCCACAGCCGTCTGCATCTCTACATCGTTACCCGGTTTTTCGACATGATAGCCCATCGCAAAGAGACCGGCGCGGAAGGCAGCGCGCGCCTCATCGGCGGCAGTGGGTGTGCTGGGGAAGTAGCCCGCATCGACCCACTTCTTCGAGAGATTGGCGGCATCGCGATATTCAGAGGTTTCGATGACATTGACCACTGTTAGCGTCTCATCGTCGGCCTTGATACCAACAAAGCCAAGACCATCATCCAGCGGGTCATAGCCATAATATTGCGAACGCCAGAGGCTAGAGCCGCTGCTGTCATCGGCATAAACGGGCGTAATCCCTTCGCCTTCCTTCACCGCTTCCAAGAAAGGCTCCATATCTTCCCACTTGGTCACGGTATCGAGGCTGAAGTTATACTTCTCGAGCAAGTCCTTACGCACATGCACACCCCACGGCTTGGGGAAAATCTGCTGGTTGATCACGCCGTAGATCTTGCCGTTGATGCGCGCCGCGTCCCAGGTTGATTCCGGCATACTCGCCCACAACCCAGGGGCTTCCTCTTTCAACAGGTCATCCAATTCCAACAGGCTGCCGTTAGCAACGTTGTTGGTATAGCTGTTGATCCACGGTGCGGTGAAGATGATGTCACAAGTCTCACCTGCCGCTAACTGGAGCTGCATGCGATCATTGTAGGCCGCGTAGTCAATCGGTTCCAGCGTGAGATTCACGCCAATATCCTCGTTCAAAATCGTGTTGAGCGCATCCTGTACCTGTTGCAGATCGCGCGGGATGCCGCTTGCGCCATAGCTATAGGTGACATTCACCAACCCGCCACCCACGTTTTCGGCTGCCACAGACTCAGTGCCGCCTGTGTTCTGCGCCGGAGCCGCGGCGGGTGTCGCACACGCAGCCACCAACGCCAACAGCAGCGCCAAATTTGCCAACAACAGCCAACTTCGCCGTTTCAACAACATTTCCTCTACCTCCTCAGGTTGACCTGCCAACGATTGATTTTTCTATCAAAAACAGATTAGGGAGCGCTTGTAGGTAGTGCCGGAAACAATAAACCATGTGCGAGTCGAAAAGGCCGATTCCTCTACCCCTTCAGCCCACCGATGGTGATACCACGTACAAAGTATTTTTGCAGCAGTAAGAACGAGAATAAGGCAGGGCCAAAGGCCAACACCGCCATCGCCATGCGCGCCGACTGCGTGGGGATCGGCATCCCTGTTGTCTGCGGGTTGGACGCCATGAAATTAATGTTCGCCATCAACACATAGAGCAAGTATTGCAGCGGATAGAAATCAGGCTTGTTCATAAAGAGCAGCGCCAAAAACCAATCATTCCAATAGCGCAAGATAAAGAAAAGCCCCACCGTCGCCAGAACCGGCTTGGAGAGCGGCAGCACAATCTGAAAGAAGATGCGCCACTCCCCTGCCCCATCAATGCGCGCGGCGTCCAACAATTCGACCGGCAGTTGGGCGAACGATGTGCGCAGGATCAACACGTACCACGCCGTGACCATATAGGGCAGAATCAGCGCCAGGAGATTATCCTTTAGCCCCAGATAGCGCGTCATCAAGATATAAAAAGGTACCATCCCCCCACTGAAAAGCAGGGTAAAAAAGACGTAAAAAGAGAGAGGGCCGCGCAGTTTGTAATCCTTACGTGAGAGGGGATAGGCCAACAAAGAGCAGAGGATCAGGCCACCGAGCGTACCGGTAGCGGTCACAACCCCTGTCACAAGATAGGCGCGCAGAATTTGGCCCGGTTCCTTCAAGATGTATTCATACGCAAAGGTCGAAAAGCCCACAGGAAGCAGGCTATACCCTTGCAGCGCCATCGCGCGTTCATCCGAAAGCGAAATGGAGATAATAAGCAGCATGGGAATCAGACAGGCGATGCCGAGGGTAATCAAAAGCAAATGAACCAGAAGATGCCCCCATTGCACACGCGGTTTCTGGCGAGCGCGCCGCGCCTGCATCGGTGCTGGTGTTATCGTGGATGTCACGTCTGCCGGATCCTCTCTTATAGACCCCAGGGCTACGGCCTTTGATGTGGCCCTTGATATGGCATAGCCCCGTTGTACCCCAGGGCAGCCGCATCATTGACTGCCCTGGGGCGGCTTACTTTACTATTCCTGCGCCGCTTTCCAATCGTTCAACTGGCGCTGCACTTCGTCAATAATGGTTTGGGCGCCAGCCGCATTCAAGCGATCCAATAAGTCTGGCGCAGCCTCATCATAGGCAACCCACCCATACGTAATCGGGCGACCAAACTCCTCTAGCACCGCGGTCGTCTGTGCAACTTCGGTCTGAATCGGCGTGCGATCCACCACAAAACCCATTGCCTTAGAGGGATAGCCCTCATCGTTCAATTTCTTGGTGGCTTCCCACGCGCCGACTTGAGCCTCGCTGCGGTAATAGGCGTTAAACTGGTTGCCAAACATCCAGTCCGTATTGGGATCATAGCCGCTGGTGGAAGCATCGATCCCCTCAGGGTAGTCGATCACCTTCTTGGCTTCGTCGGCCCATACCCAATGCTCACCCTCGATGCCGCGCGAAAGCAGATTGTAGACAACCGGATCGGTGTTCAAAAGCTCTAGCACACGCATGGCTTCCACCGGATGCTCAGAGGTCGTACAAATGCCGTTCATCGTGGCAGTTGCGCCAGCGGTGTTGAGGATCATGGGGTCGGTTAGGATTTTGCTCTCAAATTCCCAACCATATTGCTGCATCCATTCCGCATTGACGCCTGGTTTTTCGTTGTGATAGCCCATCGCAAAAAGACCGGCGCGAAATGCGGCGGTTGCCTCATCCACTGCGGCGAGCGTGCTGGGGAAGTAGCCTGCATCCACCCACTTTTTAGAGAGATTCGCCGCCTCGCGATACTCAGGAGTCTCAACCAGGTTGACCACAGTCAGCGTCTCATCATCTGCCTTGATGCCGATAAAACCGATGCCATCATCGAGCGCATCATACCCGTAATACTGTGAGAGAAATAGGCTGGAACCAATGCCGCCATCATCGGCATAGACGGGAGTAATCCCTTCGCCTTCCTTCACCGCTTCCAAGAAAGGCTCCATATCTTCCCACTTGGTCACGTTATCCAGGCTAAAATCGTACTTCTCCAGCAAATCCTTGCGTGCATGCACACCCCAGGGCGTGACAAAGATCTGCTGGTTGATCACCCCATAAATCTTGCCATTGATGCGCGCCGCGTCCCAGGTTGTCTCCGGCATACTCGCCCACAGCCCAGGGGCTTCCTCTTTGATCAAGTCATCCAACGCCAGTAAGCTGCCATTGGCAACGTTGTTGGTATAGCTGTTGATCCACGGTGCGGTGAAGATAATGTCGCAGGGTTCACCTGCCGCCAACTGAAGCTGCATGCGATCATTGAACGCCGCAAAATCTATGGGGTCCAAGATCAGATTGACGCCAATCTTCTCGTTCAGAATTACATTCATGGCGTCCTGTACCTGTTGCAGATCGCGCGGAACGCCACGCCCCGCATAGCTATACTTTACATCTACGATGGCTCCAGCGTTTTCGGCTGGCGCGGTGCTGCCCTCACTTGTCGTGCCTGTATTCTGTGCCGGAGTCGCAGCGGGCGTGACACAACCCGCCACCAATACCGCCAACAGCAACAGGTTTGCCAACAACAGCCAACTTCGCCGTTTCAACAACATTGCCTTTGCCTCCTTAGGTTGACTTGTCACACATCAGATTGGCTGCGAATGATAGATTTGGGAGCATCCGCAAGGTCAAAAAGTAAAGTCAGAAAGTGTACAGAACCGTTGTGGCTAAAAGAGCGAATTATCTGGATTCACGCGGCGCACCAGCCAGTTTGCCAGGACGACGAGGACGAATCCAACAACGGACTGGTAAAAGCCGGCGGCTGCCGCCATGCTGATATCACCGAGTTTTACCAGCGAGCGATAGACAAAGGTGTCGATAACATCCGTCGTGCTATAGAGCATTGGATTGTCACGCGGGACAAAGAAGAAAAGGCCAAAATCAGCATTGAAAATGCGCCCAATCGCAAGCAAAACCAGGATGATGATCAGGGGCAAAATCAGGGGCAATGTAATGTAGCGGATCTGCTGAAATTTGTTGGCACCGTCGATCTCGGCGGCTTCATAGTAGGAAGTGTCAATCCCCAGCATCCCCGCAAGATAGACAATGCTGCCGAAGCCCATCCCATTCCACAGATGGGCTGATGTGAGGATCGCGGGCCAGTAGCCTGGCTCGCGATACCAGGCAACCTTCTCCTGCCCCAGCGCGGTCAGCGCCTGGTTGGCAATGCCCGTTCCGTCATTGAGAAAGCCAAAGACAAAGTAACTGACAATGACCCAAGAGATAAAATAGGGAAAGAAAAGCATGGTCTGGTAATACTTGCTCAGCCAACTGGTGTAGACTTCGTTCATCAACAAGGCAATCACCAGCGATGCGATTGTGCTGGTCGTGATGAACAGGCTATTCATGAGCAGGGTATTGCGCGTAATGCGCCAAGCGGTATCTGTGCCAAACAAAAAACGAAAATTCTCAAACCCCACCCAGGCGCTCCCCCAAATGCCATCGGCAAAGCGGTAATCCTTAAACGCAATCACCAAACCGACCATCGGCAAATAGGCAAAGACCAGCAGCATCAAAATGCCAGGCAGCGCCATCAACGTCAGCGTCATATTGGTCTGCAAGTTGCGCCTGCCACCAAAAAGACGCATCCCCAGCCGGGTCAACGGCCCGGAGTGCTGCACCTCATGGGATGTGCCTCGCCATGTTTGTGTGCTTTCGGACATAAGCGTTACGCTCCTCGAGAGTCGCTCCCGTCCAGAGAGTCGCCATCATCAGCGGACGGCACGAAGTGTTTTAGCTCATCCTCCACATGGCGCAGATGGTTCAGCATGGCTTCGCGCGCGGCCATCGGGTCACGCGCCTTGAGCGCACGCACAATCGCCAAGTGATCCTGCACCGAGCGCTGTGTTACCCCTGGCAGTGCCACCGTACGCCGGCGGCTGACTTTGCCCAGTTGGCTGACACCCGCCATACAACGCTCCAAGATACTGTTGCCCGCCGCTTTGGCAATCAATTCGTGCATCTCCAGATCGGCTTCGGCAAAGGCTTCGTGGTCATCAACCACTTCTATCGAGCGCGCCACACATTCCTCCAGCCGGGCGATCTCCTCATCGGTGATGCGCTTAGCCGCCATCTCCACCAGCCCTGGCTCCAGGATACGGCGCGCCTCAAACAACTCCAAAAAGGCGATGTCATTCAGCGCAAAGACAAAGTCCAAATGTGACATCAACAGGTTAGGCTCCAGCGACGTGACATAGGTCCCGTCACCCTGCCGGATCTCAATGACATTCATAATCGCCAGCGCGCGCAATGCCTCGCGCAGCGATGGGCGGCTCACCTGCATGGTTGCCGCCAGCTCGCGTTCCGGCGGCAGCTTATCGCCAGGATGCAGTTCTCGCTCGCGGATCAAAGTCAGCAGGTTCTCTACAATGTCTTCCGAGATAGAGCTTTTCTTAAAGGTGCCAAAGAGTGAGTCGGACGTTCGGACTTTCATCAAATTGCCCCAAATTTTCTTAAACCTACACGCTAGACTGTGAAGGGATGAAGGTTGAGGGGTTCTTCTCTGCCAATTCATCCCCCATCCTTAGCTTAGTGTCACGCCGGAGCCGTGACCTACGCGACCCGCGGGCTCCCGACAGTTCCCTCATCCCTCATCCCTAACTAGGCAGTGGTGCGTCGGCTTGCACCAAGCCCGCGTCCACCAAGTCGCTCCAGAGCGCCGAAGGCAGAGAAAGTTGGCGCGCTGTTAGGTTCGCCTCGATCTCCTGCGGTGAAACGGCCCCCAGCACCAGCGACGACACAGCGGGATGGGCCTGTGCAAACTGGATCGCCGCGGCATTGAGCGCGACACCGTGGCGCGCACAAATGGCGGCGATGGCATTCGTCTTTTCCACAATCTCAACGGGTGGGGCTGCATATTGAAAGGTAGCGCCCGGTACGGCTCCTGTCGCCAAGATGCCGCTGTTAAAGACCCCACCCAACAAAATACCAATCCCCTTAGAGCGACACAGCTCCAAGAAATCCAATGAAGTCTGTTCGAGCAGCGTATAGCGTCCTGCCAGCAAGAAGCAATCAAAGTCTGCCTCTTGGGCAAAGCGCGACAAGACCTGCCATTGATTCATCCCCGCGCCAATCCCGCGGATCACGCCCTCGCGGCGCAACTCCTCCAGCGTGGGAAAGGCTTCCGTCAGGGCTTGCTCTGGATGGTCGTCCGGGTCGTGAATCAGCAGCAGATCGACATGATCCAGCTTGAGCCGCTTGAGGCTGCTCTCCAGGCTCCGCAGCACGCCATCGCGCGAATAGTCAAAGGTCAGCGTGCGCGTCCCTTCATCCAAGACACGCCCCACTTTGGTAGAAAGCACAAATTCAGAGCGCGGCACGCCCGACAGGGCCTGCCCCAAGATCTCCTCAGAACGCCCCGCGCCATAGAGCGGAGCCGTGTCAAAGAGCGTAATGCCCTGCTCCAATGCATAATGGATGGTGGCAATCGCTTGCTCAACAGAAACGGTTTTGGAGCTGCCAATCGGCGCACTGCCAAACCCCATGCGCGAAACGGTGACATCGCGGTTGCCCAATTGATTTTGGGGTGGTTGCAAGCTGTTCATTGTATGTATCCAGTGCTATCCGTCGAGTTGCTTGAGATCGATTAGATTCTCTGCCAGAAGTGTCTTGAACATGACAACGGTTTCATCAATTGCCTGTTCCAGTGGCGTATGCGGGACAGTGCCCAAAATCCTCTTCAGCCCGCTGTCATCCAAATCATAGGGGAAGGGCAGCAGATTATCGGCTGTGTAGGTCAATTGAGCATTGGGGAAGCGCGCCTTCACCATCGCCACAAAGTCGCCCACATCCACCACGTCGTTACGCAGATTGCAGGCGGTTGCCCCCTGATAGCCCGACCGCGCCGTCTCGATAAAGATGCGCGCCACGTCGTCGGCATATTGCAGCGCCACCGGCCCACCAAAACGGAGATGGTAGGGTCGCCCCGCCGCCACAGCCAACAGCGCCTTCGCAATGTCCGAAGTCATCCCCTGGTCGCGCGCCACGCCATAGACAATGTAGGGGCGCAGACCAATGCTTGGGATCTGCCAATCCTGCCAGTAGATACGCGCTGTCCACTCGTTGGCCTGTTTATAGACACCATAGAGCGTGGCGGGCAGCAGCGGCGCGTCGTCCCGCACAGGAGTCTCCAGGTACTGGTCGGCTGGCCCCAATACCGCCAATGAACTGGCATAGGAGAGCCCCTTGACCTGCCCCCAATGGGCGCGCACCGCTTCCAGGATATTGACAGTGCCGACCACATTCACGGCAGCGCCCACCGATGGATTCGCCCGGCAGAAGGGCACTTGCAGCCCTGCCAAGTGGATGACGTGCGTGATGCCCTGTTCTGCCACAATTTGCTTGACGGCGTTCAGGTCGGTCACATCGAGCTTGGCGAAAGTGACCTGCGCCAGTTCCTCTTCAGACATCACCTGGCGCGGGCGCACCGGGTCGGTGGCGAGGTCAGTCGCCACCACCCGCACTCCTTCACGCACCAAGTTACGCAGTGTCCATGCGCCAATGCAGCCCATGGAACCGGTCAGCATGAAGGTTTCGACGCTCATGCCGGTACTTCCTCCACACAGGTGTTGGTCAACTGGCCCAGCCCTTCAACTTCCACCGTCACCACATCGCCATTCTTGAGCAGGACGGGTGGCTTGCGGGCAAAACCAACGCCATCGGGCGTCCCCGTGGTGATCACATCACCCGGCAGCAGCGTAATCGCTCGCGACAGATAGGCGATCAGGTAGGGGATCTTAAAGATCATCTCGCGCGTGTTGGAATCTTGCAGAGCCTTGCCATTGACAATGCACTTAATTGACAAATTATTCGGATCGGCAACCTCATCCTTTGTCACCAAATAGGGGCCAAGCGGGCAGAAGGTGTCGAGCGACTTGCCCATGATCCACTGGTCGCCCCGCTCCGATTGCAGGTCGCGGGCGCTGACATCATGGCAGTTCATGTAGCCCAAAATGTAATCAAAGGCATCCTCTTCCTTGACTTTGCTGGCGCGCTTGCCAATCACAACAGCCAACTCAGCCTCAAAGTCCACCTTCTGTGTCAGGGTCGGGTCCCAGCGAATCTCATCGCCGGGGCCAATAATCGACGAGGTATATTTCGTGAACATGACGGCAATGCTGGGCACTTTGGAACCCGTCTCGCGCACATGATCCATATAGTTCAGACCAATTGCGATCAATTTGGAGGGGTTGCTGATGGGAGCCAGTAGCTTCACATCCCCCACGGGGACACCTTGACTGCTTCCATCGGCGGCAATCTGTTTCGCCAACTCCACAGCGGATTCGCCCTGTTCGATGAAAGAACGCATATCATTCGGCAAGCGCCCGCCCGACGCCTCGGCCAAATTGATCACCTTGCCATCAACCAGAGCGCCTAATTGCGCGCCTGCACCAGCAGGCTTGTATGTAACGAGTTTCATGGTGGCTCCTAACTACGCTTTGAGTTTGATAATTTTTTGGGAAGGGGAACCCCTGCATCAGAGGCTGCAAATGAAATGGTCTGACCATTTCAACAATTTCAGTATAGCACGACGCAGAATTGTCTGTCAATCTACCTCTAAGCGTCCCTTTTGTTCCGTAGATCTTATATGACCTAGTGGTAGGGCAAAAATTCGCTCCGTATAATCCACCCATAACTCTGCAAATGTTTGATGATCTCCGAATCCAACATTATACTACGGGCAGACAACAGTTTTGGGGCCATTGCAGTATCTGACCACAAGTTCAGCCACAGGCAGTTTCCCCGTCCAAGATCATACCATTATATTTTCATATGTTCTCTTCTGGAGGAAGAATCATGATGAACTCCCTCGACGACCGCGCGGCTATCGCGCGCTCGCATCTTCCACCACGCGTTTCGCGGTGGATTGTCCTTCTCGCTGTGCCTTTGCTCTTATTCTCAATGTTGATCGTCACCATGCAAAATGGGCCAGTGGCCCAGGCTGCCGGTGAGATCACCGTGGGTGGCCTCGTTCGTTGTGGTTTCGCTTCAGATCACGATACCATTCAGGATGCCGTCAACGCAGCCATTTCTGGCACCGTCATCAACATCTGCCCCGGCACCTATCCCGAATCCGTCGATCTCTCGGCGATGGCTTCGAACAGCGGCGGGGGCGAAAGGGGCGACCTCACCCTACGCAAACGTCCCGGTTCGACGGGTGACGTACTCATCAATCCGGCATCCGGTTCTGGCCTCTATCTTGGCTGGAATGACACATTCCCCGGCAACATCACCATCATGAATATCCGTGTGGACACGGGCACCGGTAGCGGAATTGACTTGGGCAGCCCGAACGACGGTGCTGAGAGTATTGTGGACGGCAGCGTCGTCCTCTCCGATGTTCACACAACGAATAATCCTGAGTGGGGGGCGTTCATCCGCGCCACAGGCTATATCACAATTGAGAACAGTATTTTTAGCAACAATAGCTCCCTGGGCGGCGATGATTATTTCGAGGGACTAGAAATCCATCATGAGCCCGTGTCAGTCGATCCATTTCCATCCGTCTACCTAAATGGCGTCACGGCGAACAGAAACTACTTGGATGGGATCTACATCGAGAGCCCTGGAAATATTGAGATATACAATACGGAAGCCAGCGGCAATGGCCTAGAAGTCGAATATAACGGCTATGGGGAAGGCATCTATATCTACCAGGGCTATAGCATCTACCGGAGCAATGACTATGCCCTCTGTGGGGTTGGTGATGCGCCCTTTATTCTACTTGAATCAGTGTCGGCAAATGACAACCTGGGCTACGGCATTTGGGTCGATGAAGGGGTAGATGTCTATGCCAATGACGTTGAAGTGACCGACAACGGTCTCACGGGTCTCGATGTTTACAGTTGGCTTCCATGTTCCTATACTCGCATCGAAGTCGCAGACAGCTATGCTGCGAATAACGGGTGGGGCGATGCACCCATCATTGATTCAGTGGGCGACATCGAGGTTGCAATACCGTATGACCCGCTCTTTGGCGGTATCAGCCTGGATAGCGGTGGAGGGATTTGGGTAGGTGATGGGACAATCGCTGAGGGGAATACAGGCTTTGGCTTCTGCCTCTATAGTGATCTCGATGCCGTTGTTGAGGACGCGTTGGCAGAAGCCAATCTTGGCGACGGTTTCAGCTATGGCACTGACTGTCTCGGGATTTTTCCAGTCGCGGCTGGTGGACAAAGCATCTCCAAAGCAGGCATTGAACGCACCTCCGCAGCCCGCTATGAAGTCAAGGCGATTGCATTCAACCCAAGTCTCGTCATCAGCAACAGCAGCGCCATCGCCAACAGCGGCGCAGGCTTTGCAGTCATCGATCCGTTCCTGCCCGTCACGCTCACCAATATCAGTGCCTTATCCAATATTACGGGCGTTGCGTTTCTCGCATCCGATGATTGCCTATGCGTAGGCAGTGTGGATAGCCCCACTCTCCGCGCCAGTGACGTTGGACCTGGAACGCTGATCTTCAATTCACTCATCCAAGGCAACGTGACTCATGGCCTGATCTACCAACAAGATGTGAGTTTCCCCCCTGCTCCTATCTCGACCAACGCTGTCCACAGCACGATTCTCTGTGAAAACGGCGTCGGCCTGCGCGCAGAGCAAGTTGCCTTACTGAGCGGCCGTGGAATCACCACCCAGGACATTGGCGATTTCCTGCTGAGTGTGGATGCGCGCGGCAACTGGTGGGGCAGCACGACCGGCCCCTATGCACCCGGAAATGAGGACGGCGCCGGGAACAGGATTGAAATCGCGCCGCTCAATATCCAGCCCACCATCGCTGCTAATGCAGTAGAGCTGCAATTCGACCCGTGGATCAACACCCTCCAGGCTACGGCAGTCCCCAGCCCAACGCTTCCCAGTATCCCCGTCTCGCTTGAGTATCGTTTCCGTGATGCGGCAGCGACTTACTTCCTGGAGAATGGCGTAGGCGATCCGCACAACGGCCCGATCTTCAATCTCAGTGCGACCAACGGCACAATCGTGGACAGCCCGCCGGCGAAGTCCATCCTCAACACCTATATCAACGGCACAGCGACGCCTACAGCCCCTGGGGTCATGGCGGTACGGCTAGATGGCCCTTGTGGTCTGTCTCCCATCCTCAACGTGCCAGTCGCCACCCCAGCTATCGCCGTGACCAAATCGCCTGCTATGCAAATTGTGCCTACAGGCCAAAGCGCAGTCTTTACCGTCACTGTCCAAAACATGGGTGACATTGCCTTGACCAATGTCGCCGTTGCAGACGCGAATACGCCCAGTTGTACGCGTTCGCTTGCCAATCTGGCTGTGGGTGGCAGCATCACCTTCAGTTGTTCACAACCCGCAGTCACCAGCAACTTTGTAAACACGATTGAGGCGGGAGGCGTTGCGCTGCTCGAAAGTGGCCCTGCCGGTGCGCGCGTCAGCGACACAGCAAGCGCCGAAGTCGTCGTCGCCAGTTTTATCCTCACCAAGACAGCCTATGTCGATGGCTATCGCGAGGTGAATGGGGGAGATGCGTCCAACCCACAATTCAATCCATCCGAATGTGCATTGGCATCTGCGATCACCGTTCCCGTCGGCAGCGCGGTGAAGTATTGCTATACCATCACCAACACCGGTAGCTATACCCTCAGCACCCATACGTTGACGGATAACCTCCTCGGCACCATTCTCAGCGCCTTCAAGCGCGATGTGGGGCCAGGACAGAGCTTCTCTACCGTGGACGTTGGCATCAAGGTCACAAGCACGCTCCAGACCAACACGACCAACATTGCCACCTGGACAGCAGACGCCACGACTCAACAGGTAGCGCCCACTATCAGCGCGCTCCAGGCGACAATTCCCGTGGTCGCTGTCGCACAAGCAACCGTCACCATCTCCGCACCGGGCCAAGACCAGGACGGGGATGGGATTCCCGACAACGAAGAAGGGACTGGCGATTGGAACCGCAACGGCATCCCCGACTATCTCGATCCGCTGTTGCCCACCAATGAGCCACCCACAGAGCAACCCTCTGCTCCGGGTGATCTCTATCTCCCCTCGCTGGGCAATAACTAGCCCAATAGAGATCTGCAACGGCTGCAAAGTACACGGGCTTGGCGCAATGCCAAGCCCGTTCATTCTTCTGCACCGGGGATTCAGCTCAATCTCCACGCGGCAGGCCGGTCATCGGAAGTCGCCGCACAGAGCGAACTGGACACCTTTGCTATACTTTAGCACAGGGGACACCCGCTAAAGGTTTGACAAAGCCTGCCGGATACCCTACAATCGTCTGTCGCGACGGCTGACTCTGACCCAATCCTATCGCCGTTTTTGTCCACGGATGCGTGTTGTATGAGGAAGATATGTCTGAACTAAAAATTGTAGTTGCCGGTGATCGCGATGACGCTGTATTACACCAACCAGCAACGCGTGTCCGCGAATTTGGGCCAGGGCTGCATCGCCTCTTGGATCAAATGATAGAAGCGATGCGCAGTGCCTCTGGTGTAGGCCTGGCTGCCCCTCAAATTGGTCTAGGCCAACGCATCGCAGTCATCGAATATCCCGATGATGAAGAACGGCCCGAAGAAACGAAACGCATCTACGAGTTGATCAACCCGGAGATTATCAAGGCAAAAGGCTCCGAGGTTGCCCAAGAAGGCTGCTTAAGTATTCCCGGTTTAGCAGCGGATGTGGATCGAGCAACCCAACTGATTGTGCGTGCCCAGGATCGCAATGGCAACGAAGTGCGCTACAAAGTCTACGACTGGCTTGCTCGTATCTTTCAACATGAGATCGACCACCTGCATGGTGTTTTGATGACCGACCGCGCCCAACAGGTCTACCGGCTGGTCAAGAACGCCGAAGGCGAGATCGAAGCGATTCCCATCGGCGAAACACTCTCACCAACATCGACCTCATAATCTACAACATAATCTACCGACGAACATCCTGGGGACGCCGCTCATTAGTCTGCGCGAGAACGAGTAGATGCGTTTTTATACAAGACTATCTCCTTTTGTGACGCTATGATATGCAAACAACGTGAACAGCAAAAGGAGAGAATGATGAGAAAAGTAATCGTCCAGACCGAGATATCGCTTGATGCAGTGATGGAGAATCCACAGTTGTGGGTCTTTGATTTTCACAATGAGGAAATCGAGAAGTATGTCAAAGACCAACTCTCTGCGTCGGATGCGCTCTTGATGGGGCGTGTGACCTACGAGGCATTTGCCGAAGTTTGGCCTACTCTTGCCGGGACAGATGAGTTTGCGGATCGAATCAATCGCCTCCCCAAGTTTGTTGCTTCGAGGACTTTGCAAGGGCCGCTGGAGTGGAATGCGACCTTGATCAAAGGGGATATAGCAGAAGAAGTCGCCAAATTAAAGCAGCAACCGGGTCAAGACATTCTGCAATATGGCATCGGAGAATTGACCCATACGTTGATGCAGCATGGCCTCGTCGATGAGTTCCACTTTCTGCTCTTCCCGGTTGTGGTCGGGAGCGGAGAACGTATCTTTGAAAAGATCGATCTAACTCGCCTGAAACTTTTAGAAGCAAAGACTTTCGATACGGGCGTTGTTGCTCTCCACTATCAGCCGCGGCGCAATAAGTAGCACCCCATTCAGCCGATCATCATGGATTCGCCGGTAGAAATGCGAAAAGGACACCCTCTAGGGTGTCCCTACGGTCAGAAACAGTCTATACCTTGAGGTTTTAGTTCTGTACGATCACCGAAACATCACAAGGTGGGGGGAAGTTACCCACCTGGTCGACCACCGTCAGCCGGATCGTATACTCGCCATTCGGCAAAACCGTCGTATCCAGGTTGCCCAACACCCCACCGGCAATCTGAACTTGCCCACCACCAAAATAGGTATAGCCTCCGCCTGCATTCGCACCTGGCGCATACTCCAGCTTATAAAATTGGAACGCCTCATGCGTAGCCACGCCGCTGATGGTGGTGACACCCGCCAACGCTTGGTTGACACCTGGCGCGCTGATCACAGAACGCGGGTCGCCACAGGAAGCAGCGACCACCACAGGCGCGGGTGGTGGCTCTGGTGTGGGTGTCTCCGTCGGTGGCAATTCAGGGGTCGCCGTCGGCGGCTCTAGGGTGGGCGTAGGCGGCTCCGGCGTAGCAGTCGGCATCTCCGGCGTCGCCGTCGGCACTTCCGCCATCGGTGCGACCGCTTCTGCCGCTGGAACCTCCGGCGTTGCGGTTGGCGCGAGGATCGCCTCAGTCCCTGGTGTCGCCGTGGGTACCAAAATCACGCCGCCTTCTTGACCTACGGGTGCTGCCGGTGGCGGCGGATTTACCTCTCCACCACCGCCTTGCGTGCCCTCCGCGGGCGCGGTGCCACTGCCGCTCCCCAAAACCACAACACCTTCGTCCACGCTGTTATCCGTGGTTACGGCTGGCGTCATCTCAGTCCCAGCCGCTTGGCCGTTGTTCAAATTCTGCTCGTTGATGACACCGATTGCCGAACTCACTGTCGTCGTCGCTGTGGGGTCGGGGCGATCAAATATCTCCATCACCCCCGCCTGTGCGCCCGACAACATGGCACTCAACGGCTCGCGCAGCATGGACAGCCCCCACAAGCCCAGGCCGACCACTACTGCCACGCCGATAATCGCCAGGATCGGCGTCAGCCGGATCTCGCCGCGCTGAATCCCATCGCCCTCATCCTTTAACTCAACTTCTTTGGGGCGATAATCCACTTCGCGCTCCGGCGGCAGCGGCGCGCCCGCGCTGGTCGTGGAAAGCGCCTGCGTCATGCCCACGTCGGTGATGGCCCG
Source organism: Caldilineaceae bacterium (assembly GCA_020846635.1). Classification (GTDB taxonomy): domain Bacteria; phylum Chloroflexota; class Anaerolineae; order Caldilineales; family Caldilineaceae; genus QEUY01. The sequence continues at coordinate 104,069 of JADLDO010000006.1, read as the reverse complement.
CCGCCGGTCCATGATCTCCTGGGGGTCTAGCCCCAAATAATCGGCATAGTTGCGTAGGAAACCGCGCCCTACCACCTCGCCAGGTAGCAGATGCCAATCTTCCGCCTCTAGCGCCGAAAGATACTTCTGGCGTATGCGCGTGGCGACCTCTACCTCTGCCAGGGTGACGCCCATCGCCTCGCGCCGCTCGCGCAGCATACCGCCCAATGCATGGACCGGAGAAGCTCCGCCACGCCCAGGGGAAGGGAATACAGCTATTGAAGGATCAGACCGGGAGGGTTTGCGCGAAAAAGTGTTCACTATGTACCAATCGTCTGCTATACCACACGCTCATACGGATTTTATAGAATCTATTGACGCTCTTGCAGCTTTTTACAACGCCACGCCTGGGCAAACCATGCCAGAAAGTCTAGCGTGCGCTACAGCCTTTGTCAATTATACTGTAATTATGCCTGAATTATACCCGACAACTCCCTAGTATACCATTTCTGTGCGATTTCGCCCCCGCGCCTGCGAAGTTGACAGCCCTGCGTCACAGGCTACAATAGCTGGGGAGTTCATCGCCTAGCCGCCTGCCTATAGCCGGCTTTATGTGGCTGGCATAGCTAGCTTGCAGGGAGCCTCACAGAGAAGCATCTCATGCGCCGAGCCGCAATCTATCGTATTCAGCGACTTTTCGCCATCATTGGCTTCGCAGCCTTTGTCGGCATTGTTTTGATCGTGGCACGCATCGCCAACGTGGGTTTCTCCTGGGAGCAATTTCCCATCACACAAAATGTAGTGCTGCCCCTACCCGTACCCGCCCCCAAAGAACAGATTGCCCTGATTAGTGGGCATGCCGGCTTTGATTCCGGGGCCATCTGTGCCGATGAGGAGGGCAACACCATGCTGACAGAAGCCGAAGTCAGCGCCGACATCGCCGACCGAGCCGCCAAACTGCTGCGCAGCGCGGGCATGGATGTAGCCATCTTGGAAGAATATGATCCACGGATCAATAACTTGCAAGTCGATGCATTGGTCAGCCTCCACGCCGATAGCTGCATCGATGCCAGCGGCTATAAAGCTGCCTATTATCTATACAGCACAATCCCCGCCGAGGATGCGCGCTTGGTCGATTGCATTGACCTTTACTATCCCGCGGCCACAGGGTTAACCCAACATGCCAATACCATCACCCACAATATGACCGAATATCACGCCTTTCGCAAGGTTGGCCCCACCACACCGGCGGCCATCCTCGAACTGGGTTTCCTGGGGGGCGACCAAGAGCTGTTGACGAAGCAGGCAGACCGCGCCGCGCGTGGGGTCGCCGACAGCATCCGCTGTTTCGTCGATCCGCCCGACCCTACACCCGAACCGTCGCCCACTGCAACAGACGCCAGTTAATCCATAGAACCAAGCCCACTCTTAAGCACACTCACTTAGGCACACCCACTTAGACACATGATGACAATACCCGTTGAATTCCAACCAATCGATGCAGCCAACAGCACGCACATCCAAGAAGTGGTCAACCTTTGGAACATGGCATGTGGCGAGGAACTCGCCATTTCCCCACGCTTCGTTACCTACAACTTGCGCCCTAGCCCTGGCGGGGATCAAGCCGCGTGTCTTGCATGGCATGAGGGCCGCCCGGTCGGCTTTGTCTCGACCTCCTATCTCAATGACCCCACCGTCGCCGCGCCCCACTCCGGCTGGATCGATGCCATTGCCGTCGCGCCCGACGCACAAAGAAACGGGATAGGTACGGCGCTGCTGCAATGGGCCGAAGCGTGGCATCACCAAAAAGGCACACAAATCATGACAGTGGGGGCCAGTCTGCGCCCCTTTGTCCCCGGTGTTCCCGAAGAACTGAACAGTGTGGGATTCTTTGAGCGACATGGCTATGGCGGCAAGCCTGAATTGGCGATACGTGAATGGGATGTAGCCGCCAACCTCGCCACCTATACACCCCCCCGCACAGTCCGCGAGATTGATGGCCTTGTGCGCCCTGCCCAGCCACGTGATTATGAGGCGATCCTAGCCTTCCTACAACGTGAGTTCCCAGACCGCTGGCGCTATGAATTTGAGCAGTCGGTCGCAGAAGGCACGCGTATCGCCGACTTCATGGTTTTGTGGACAGAGCGCGGCGTGGATGGCTGCTGTATGCTGACCTTTGAGGACTCGCACCATCCCATCGAACGCTTTTACCCCTATCGCCTCCCACGCCCCTGGGGCCAACTCGGCTCCATCGGTGTCAGCGAAGATCGCCGCGGCCAGGGCTTTGGCGCGGCCCTGCTCGATGCCGGTTTGCGTCGGCTCCACAACAACGGCGTCAACGGCTGTGTGATTGACTGGACTAACCTCTTGGACTTCTACGGCAAATTCGGCTTCACCCCCTACCGCAGTTATCTCATCCTCTCCAAGCCTCTAGAGCCTAAACCCTAGACTAAGTGAAGTGACTATCTCACGTACCGAATCAGATACCGGATACTAAACGAAGTATCGTGGCCTGAACCCTCCTGGCATGAACCCTGCCGGAAACTCAGAAGCTTCCGGGAGGGTGGTCTTAGTTGGCCTGGTAAACCCCGTTCAGGGGGCGTTGTTTGGTAGCCCTGTGGCTTTAGCTCTGGGCGACCTCGCTACTGGGGTACACCAATGATTAAAGTAGGAGAGCGTACCTTTTTATGACAAGGTACGTCTTTTCTTGTTAAGAAAGCCTAATCATTCTAGCAAATGTGCATTGCTCGACAATAACGGGGACAGCAGCCTTTAGCCGCCCGCTCCCTCTTATTACAAAACCATTCTCAGTCCCAATAATCCATTTTTCCATTATAGTTTCGCGTCTGGGCCATAGTCATGAACTTCACAAAGCTCGATCACCTGCTCCAAGCTGCTGTCCCCACCGTCGCCCCTGCTCTGGTCTGTCAGGTTGAACAGGGGGGCCGCGTACTCTTTGCACGCGGCTACGGGTGGATCAACCCGATGCTCAAGCGACAAGCAGTATGCACCGAAACCCTCTTTGACTTTGCGTCGCTCACCCAGTTATTTACCAGCACAGCCTGTCTGCGTATGCACGATGCAGGCTTGCTGGACCTCGATCAGCCTGTGTCCGACTTTTTGCCGGATTTTGCAGGGCCGCGCTATATTGGCCCGGTCGAAGACCCAATCACCAAAGAGGCTGTGCCACCTCCTGACCCGTGGCGCAACTATACAGGGGCCTTGAGCGCCACACAGATCACCTTCCGCCAACTCTTGAGTCACAGCTCTGGTCTGCCTGGCTGGCGCAATCTCTATTCCATCTGTGGCGGTATCCCGCAACGCCCCAATGCCACCCATCGCGCCGAACTGCTGCGCCGCCAACGCGTGGGGCTTGCCGCCATCTGCGGCTTCAACTTCGCCTATCCACCCGGTGAGAGTTCCATCTACAGCGAAATCGGGCCGATACTGCTGGGCAGCGCGCTGGCGGCTTGTGCAGGCGACCCGACCGTCGCCGAAACATTACGCAACTGGGTCTTGAGGCCCTTAGGTCTCGGCGCTCACTTCAACCCATCGAGCGTGGTCGTGGATCGTGTCGCCCCCACCGAATTTTGTGCATGGCGACAGCGCCGCCTTCACGGCGAGGTCCATGACGAGAATGCTGCCGGTCTGGGTGGCATCGCCGGTCATGCCGGTCTTTTTGGAACAGCCACCGACCTCTGCCGTCTTGGCAACCTCTACTTGGAACGAGGCGGCAAGCTGCTGCATCGCAACACCGTTGCCGCCAGCATCAGCGCGCAGATCGAAACCAGCGCCGCCGGCATCCCTTTGGCGCCGGTTGGGGGCCATCATAGCGCGGTTTTGACGCTGGCAACGGATATTCGTCACGGCTTGGGCTGGATGCTACGCAGCGATCCCGATGTGTCATGCAGCACCGCCTTCGGCCCGCGTAGTTTCGGTCACATGGGAACGACCGGCACCTCGATCTGGTGTGACCCGGATCGCGACTTGGTGGTGACATTGCTCACCAATCGCGTCTACCACGGACGCAACCCTGAGCCCATCTCCCATCTACGTCCCGCCGCTCACGCCGCAGTTGTAGCAGGGCTTAGCGCGCGCTAGAAATCACGAATATCCTAACAAAAAACGAGGGGAGTGACTGACAAATCAGTCACTCCCCTCGTTACTCTACACCCTCCCGGAAGCTCAGAAGCTTCCGGGAGGGTTTCCTTTTCTACAATCCGCAACACAGGCCCTTAGCCCATGTCTACGTCGATCTCATCATTGTCACTGTCATCAAACGACTCGAAGTCGAGTTCCAAGTCCTCATCCTCGTCGTCATCCAGACCTGTGGCATCACCGTCCAGAGAGTCCATCCCCAACTCTGCCACACCGGACATATCACTAATGTCCAGGTCAGCAAAGTCCAGGTCGTCCATCTCCATGTCCATCTCCAGATCGACATCGTCCTCTGCCAGTTCATACAGCTCGCTATCTGGAGCCATCTTCAACTGGCGATTCTGCTGGCGCTCGGCGCGCGTATGGAAGCCTGTCCCCACCGGAATCAGCTTACCGATGATGACATTTTCCTTCAAGCCGCGCAGGTCATCCTGCTGACCGCGGATGGCTGCCTCGGTCAATACACGGGTCGTCTCTTGGAAGCTCGCAGCGGCCAGGAAGCTCTCCGTGTTAAGCGCGGCCTTGGTCAAACCAAGTACAATCGGCTCACCGCGGGCGGGCTTGCCACCCTGTGCCATGACTTCGTTGTTAATGTCCTCAAAGACAAAGCGATCCACCAATTCGCCGGGCAGCAGGTCTGTGTCGCCTGTGGCGCGGATCATAATCCGGCGCAGCAATTGGCGCAGCACTACTTCAATGTGCTTGTCGTGGATACCGACACCCTGGCTGCGATAGACCTTCTGCACCTCTTCCAACAGATAGATCTGGCATGCCTCGCGCCCCTGGATACGCAGAATCTCCTTCGGGTTCTTCGCACCTTCGGTGAGTTGATCCCCGGCCTTCACCTCTGCGCCCTTTTCAACGCGCAGGCGGGCATTGGCGGGAATATCCACTTCCCATACATTGGTTTCCTCGCGGCGGACGGTGGCAACCACACTGCCATCCTCCCGGTTCTCCAGGAAGACTTCGCCACCCATGCCCGCAACAAGCCCAACGCTCTCCGGTTCTTCACCCTCTTCTGCCTCTAGGGCAGCCGCTTGGATGGCCGACGCATCAACGCCCGGCGGCAGCGCAATTACCACATCTTCTTGGACGCGGTCGCCGTCCGTTACCAACAACGAATAGCCCGCGGGAACTTCTATCGTCCGGCTCTTGAGCTCGGTGTTGCTCACCTTGAGCATACGCACCTCGCCCTCCCAGTAGATATCCACCAGGCCATCCATCTCAGCAATGACAGCTTCACCCTTAGGATTACGTGCCTCGAACAACTCCTCGACACGGGGCAGACCCTGAGTAATATCATCCGTACCCGCTACACCACCTGTGTGGAAGGTACGCAGCGTCAACTGTGTACCCGGCTCGCCAATGGACTGTGCAGCGATGATACCCACTGCTTCACCCATGCCGACAATACCACCGCGGGCCAGGTCTTCACCATAGCACTTTTCACAGAGGCCGAAGCGCGATTCACAGGTCAACGCACTACGCACAAAGGCCTTCGTAACGTTGTGCCGCGCAATCGTTGCCAGCGCAGCCTCATCCAAGAACGCGTTGCGCCCCAGAAGGACCTCACCCGTCTTCGGGTCGGTGATCTCACCTGCCAGATAACGACCGGTGATCCGATCCTGGAAAGTCTGGCCGATGGCCTTAGCCTGCGCCGCGTCGAGCCAGATACCTGTCACAGTGCCACAGTCATCTTCGGTGATGATCACATCCTGGGCCACATCCACCAGACGACGGGTCAGATAACCTGCGTCTGCCGTGCGCAGCGCGGTGTCGGCAAGACCCTTGCGTGCGCCGTGGGTGCTCAGGAAGTATTCCAACGCGGTCAAGCCTTCGCGGAAGTTCGAGCGAATCGGCAGCGGGATAATGCGCCCGTTGGGGTCAGCCATCAAACCGCGCATACCCGCCAACTGGCGAATCGGATTGATACCACCCTTCGTTGCGCCCGACTGCGCCATTGCACCCAGCCCATGGGCCGGACTCAGCAGCGACTTAACGGCATCGGTCACTTCATCTGTGGCTCGCGTCCACAGTTCAACGATCTTATTGTATTGCTCTTCCGAAGTAATCAGACCACGGCGATATTGCTGCTCGGAAAGCTCCACCTCGCGTGTCGTGCGATCCAGAATCTCAGCCTTGACCTCCGGCACCTGGATATCACTGACGGCAATGGTGATGCCGGAGCGAGTTGCATACTTAAAGCCCATGTCCTTGATGTTATCCACCACGTCGGAGGTCACATCGCGGCCTAGGTGCTTGTAGCATCGGGCGACCACTGCATCTACGCCCTTGCGGTCCAGCACTTCGTTGACATACCACAACTGTTCGGGCAGATGGCGATTGAAGATAATGCGCCCAACGGTGGTGGTGATCAGGCGGTCGGCAGGCCAGTTGGCCCCCAACATCCCCAACACCCGCAACGCCTCGCGCGTCTCATTCATTGCCGCAGCCCCGAAGTCAGGGATCTCCTTGACCATCTCGGCTTCGCCGCGGGTAAAGTGATCCATCAACTCGCCCACGCTCTTGATGCCAAAGTTTTCCAATGCCTCTAGCGCCCGCTGGCTCAGCCCTGCTTCTTCGCCCTTTGAGGCCATGAATTCAGAGCCTTGTACCAGGTCGGCAAGTGGCATCTGGTCAAACTTGTTGGTGAACCAGACGCGAATCGGTTCGCGCAGCTTGATAATGCCCATGTCATAGGCGTATTCAGCCTCCTCCATGGTTGCAAACGCGGGCAAGTAATCTTCTTCGCTGTGCCCGTTGCTGCCATTACTGCCATTACCATTCGCATAGGGCGAAGGGCGCTGCTTGCGTCGCGGCTCCACAACCGTCAGGTAGTAGACACCCATCACCATGTCCTTAGAAGGCCCGACGATGGGATCACCGCTGCTGGGCTTGAGCAAGTTCTTGCTTGCCAACATCAGTTCGCGCGCCTCGCGTACAGCTTGTTCGCTCAAAGGCACATGCACAGCCATTTGGTCGCCGTCAAAGTCGGCGTTAAATGCGGCACAGGTCAGCGGATGCAAATTGATCGCGCTGCCTTCTACCAACACCACCTCAAAGGCTTGAATACCCAAGCGATGCAGCGTCGGCGCGCGGTTGAGCAGCACAGGACGCTCATGGCAGATCTCCTCCAAGACATCCCACACTTCGGGGCTGAAGCGATCCACCATGCGCTTGGCGCTCTTGATATTGTGTGCAAAGTTCTCTTCCACCAAGCGGCGCATGACAAAGGGCTTGAACAGCTCCAGCGCCATCTTCTTGGGCAAACCACACTGATAGAGCTTGAGCGTTGGCCCAATCACGATCACCGAACGACCGGAGTAGTCCACGCGCTTGCCCAACAGGTTACGACGGAAACGGCCCTGCTTGCCCTTGAGCAGATCGCTCAGGCTCTTGAGCTTGCGCTTGCCGCTGCGGCTGACCGCACGACCGCGCCGCCCATTGTCCACCAAGCTATCCACCGCTTCTTGCAACATGCGCTTTTCATTGCGCACAATCACATCCGGCGCGCCCAGTTCCATCAAACGGCGCAGGCGGTTGTTGCGATTGATCACACGACGATAGAGATCATTCAAGTCCGACGTGGCAAAACGCCCACCATCCAACTGCACCATCGGGCGCAGATCGGGGGGGATGACCGGCAGCGCGGTCAGGATCATCCACTCGGGCCGGTTCGGCTCGGCATGGTTGCCATCGGGCCGGTAGCCACTCTTGCGGAAGTTTTCCACCACGCGCAGCCGCTTGGCAGCCTTCTTGCGGCGCTGCTTGCTGCGGGTTGTGCGAATCTCGCGGCGCAGTTCTTTGGTCAGCTTTTCCAAGTCTACCTTTGCCACAATATCGCGCACAGCTTCCGCGCCCATGCCACCCGTGAAGACATTGCCCCACTTGTCAGCCAGTTCGCGGTAGCGATTTTCGGTCAACAGCATCCGCTCTTCCAGCGTCTTGAGTTCATCCAGATCGCGCTCCATCGCCTGGCGGATGCGATCCTTCTTCTCCTCAACGCTTTGGCGCAGCTCGTCCAACTCTGCGCCCAGGTCGCGGCGCACATGCTCGCGCTTGGCCCCGGTCATCATGCGGATGTCGGTCTTTTCTTCGTCCGACTGGTGCTGAAGCTCATTCAAGCGATCCTGCACCAAATCATTGATCAGAATATCATGGTCACGTGAGATGACCTCACCACTCTGGAAAATCGGCTGATCCGACCAGGAAAGCGTCTTGGGCTCGCTGGCCTTTTGACCGACGCGGGTTGAAAGCCAGGTTTGCAGCGTCTGTGCTTCGGCAATTACTTTGGACGATTCAGTGTTGATCCGCTCGTCCAACTCGCGCACCTGCACTTCTTCTTCCTCATCCAGCGCGTTGAGTGCAGCATCCAGGGCGCTCTCCTGGCTGCCCATAGAGTCCGCCACTTCATTATCAATGCGGCTGAGGCGCATAGAGAGTTCGCGCTCATGGCGTAGAATGGCGCGGCTGCGCGCGTCTTCGTTGACGTTGGTGACGATGTATTGGGCAAAGTAAAGCACACGCTCCAGATGGCGCGGGCTGATATTGAGCAGCAGCCCCAAACGGCTGGGCACGCCCTTTACATACCAGATGTGGCTGACAGGCGAAGCCAGCTCAATATGCCCCATGCGCTCGCGGCGCACGCGGCTGGGCGCAACCTCTACGCCACACTTATCACAGACAATGCCCTTATAACGCACCCGCTTGTATTTGCCACAAGCACACTCCCAATCTTTGGTTGGGCCAAAAATGCGTTCGCAAAACAGACCGTCACGCTCCGGGCGCAGCGTGCGGTAATTAATTGTCTCAGGCTTGGTGACCTCACCATAGCTCCATTCTCGGATCTTTTCGGGTGAGGCTAGTGAAATACGAATCGCGTCAAAATTCTTTACTTCCATTTGTTCCTTCTCTTTCGCTCCACAGAAGGCGGACAACCTCGGGAAGGCGAGCTATTTCCGGCCCAGAATTCACCATTCTGGGGCAACTGTGGGGGCAATTCTGCATTACCCCCACAGCCGGTATAGTCTCATCTCTGCGCCGGATAAATCATGGGCGCAGTTCCTTATTCACTGCTGCGGCTCATTGGCCCCGGCACATTCAGGCTGAAGCCCAGCTTCGGCAAATGCTCGTCGCCGTCTTCCTTCCCAAACTGAATGACCTCATTCTTTTCGTTAATGACCTCGATGTTGAGGGCCAAGCTCTGAAGTTCCTTGACCAGCACCCGGAAACTCTCCGGGACGCCTGGGCTTTGAATCTCCTCACCCTTGACAATCGCCTCGTAGGTCTTGACGCGACCGCTCACGTCGTCAGACTTGACAGTGAGCATCTCTTGCAAGGTATAGGCTGCACCATAGGCTTCCAACGCCCACACTTCCATCTCACCAAAGCGTTGTCCACCAAACTGCGCCTTACCACCCAACGGCTGCTGTGTAACCAAGCTGTATGGGCCGGTGCTCCGGGCATGGACCTTGTCTTCGACCAAGTGATGCAGTTTCAACATCTGTACCACGCCAATCGTCACCGGAGAGTCATACGCCTCGCCACTCTTGCCGTCATACAGGCGCTGCTTGCCTGTTGTGGGCAGCGGCCAACCTGTATCCAGGCTCAGTTCGTGTGCAGCAGCTTCCAGCTCGGCCCCTTGCAGGTCAGCCGGTCCGCTCCCGTGATAGGCCATCCACTCGCGCAGCGCCACCTCACGGGCCATCTCGTTTGATTCCTTGCTGGTGCGGCGCACGCCATAGGAATCGGGCATCAACGTCTCCGGCGCATAGCCCTTGTCGCGCAACCACTCACGCAGACAGGCATAGCGGGCATAACCCTCATCGCGATAGATGCGTTCGCCGTCATAGCCCAACGGCTCCAGCCAGTTGACTAAGTAGATACGGCGGGCATCAGCGTCATCAAGCAATTCTTCCTCAGAGAAGTCCTCATCCTTGATGAGTTCCCATGCCTTGATTGCCGCATCGCGCCATGCGCGGTCGATCAACCAGGCACGCACCAATTCGGCCTCGATCTCATCTTCCTTCGCGCCGTCAAAGACCGGCGTCTCTGCCATAAAGCCGAGTTGGCTGGCAGCCCAACCCAAGTGCGCCTCCAGAATCTGGCCGATGTTCATACGGCCCGGCACACCCAACGGGTTGAGGATGATGTCTACCGGCGTGCCGTCTTCCAAGAAGGGCATATCTTCCACAGGCACAACCTTAGAGATAACACCCTTGTTGCCGTGGCGACCGGCCATCTTGTCGCCTTCGGTCAGGCGGCGGCGCTGGGCCACAGCCACGCGCACGATCTTCTCCACACCCGCAGCCATATCGCGGTGTTCGTCGCGGTCAAAGACCTTGACATCGACCACCTTGCCGCGCTCACCATGTGGCAGACGCAGCGAGCTGTCCTTCACCTCGCGCGCCTTTTCGCCAAAGATGGCCCGCAGCAGCTTTTCTTCCGGCGTCAATTCGGTCTCGCCCTTCGGCGTAATCTTGCCGACCAGAATGTCACCCGGCGTTACTTCTGCACCAATGCGGATGATGCCATCCTCATCCAAATCCTTGAGGGCATCTTCACCGACATTGGGAATGTCACGCGTAATTTCTTCCGGCCCCAGCTTTGTCTCGCGCGCTTCGATCTCATGCTTCTCGATGTGGATCGACGTATATTTGTCATCCTGCACCAAGCGTTCGGAGACCAGGATGGCATCTTCAAAATTGCCACCCTCCCAACTTAGATAGGCGACGACCACATTTTGACCTAAGGCCAATTCGCCATTCTCTGTGCTGGAGCTATCAGCCAGGACATGCCCCGCCTCGACAATATCACCCTTATAGACCGAAGGGCGTTGGTCGATACAGGTGCTCTGGTTGCTGCGGTTATACTTACGCAGGTGATAGACCCGGCGTGTACCGTCATGTTCTTGCACCACTACCTCATTGCCGGTCACGCTGACCACTTCGCCCGCGTTCTTGGCAACAATCACCTGACCGGAGTCGATGGCAGCCTGGAACTCCATCCCCGTACCCACGACGGGCGCATCGGGGCGCACAAGTGGCACAGCCTGGCGCTGCATGTTGGAACCCATCAACGCGCGGTTGGCGTCGTCATGCTCCAAGAAGGGGATCAACGCCGCCGACACACCGACGATCTGCTTGGGCGACACATCCATGTAGCGGATGCGGTTGGGCGTCTCAAAAAGGAAGGTCTCAGCACGTCGCGCCGAAGGTCGCTGTGTCTGGAATTCACCCACCGCGTTCAAGAAGGAGGACGCTTGCGCGATCGAGGCTTCTTCATCCTCATCAGCGGTCAGATAGACCACATCGCGGCTGGCATAGGGCTTAACCCTGATGGCGCGTCCATCATGCTTGGCAGAGAAGTCACTGATCTTGGCGGCTAACGGCTCATCAATCACCGTCCCGCGCTCGGCAATGACTGTATCACCGTCGCTCAGTTCTTCATCCAGCACATGCCCCAGCATGTCATCGCTCTTGGGGTCCAGCTCGGTAAAGACCCTACGATAGGGAGTCTCGATAAAGCCAAAGTCATTGACGCGGCCAAAACTCGCCATCGAGCCGATCAGACCGATGTTCGGGCCTTCCGGCGTCTCAATCGGACAGATACGACCATAGTGGCTAAAGTGGACGTCACGCACATCAAAGCCAGCGCGCTCGCGGCGCAAACCACCCGGCCCCAACGCGCTCAAACGGCGCTTGTGGGTCAACTCAGCCAGCGGGTTCGTCTGATCCATAAACTGGCTCAGTTGGCTGCCGCCAAAGAACTCGCGTGTCGCTGCTACCACAGGGCGGATGTTAATCAACCCCAACGGCGTCACCTGCTCTGGGTCACGGATCGACATGCGCTCGCGCACAACGCGCTCCATACGCAGCAGGCCGATACGCAGTTGGTTCTGGATCAACTCGCCTACCGTCTTGACGCGGCGGTTGCCCAGGTGGTCAATGTCATCCGGTCGCGCCGGGCCATTGTTGATGTTGATCAGACGCTTGATCACTGCCACCAAGTCTTCGTTGGTGAGGATGCGCGTCTCCAATGGTGTATTCAATCCCAGGCGGCGGTTGAGCTTATAGCGCCCCACCTTGCCCAGGTCATAGCGCCGCGGCGCAAAGAAAAGCCCCTGGAGAAAGCTGTTGGCGTTGTCCAACGTGGGCGGATCGCCGGGGCGCAGCTTCTTATAGAACTCCAGCAAAGCATCGTCCACACCCTTTTGGCTGTGTTCGGTGGGGTTGCTGGTTGGGTCGCGCTCCAATGTCGACTCGATGAATTGATGATCTAGGTTGGTATCAGTATCGGCAAAGAGATCGCGGATTTCCTGATCCGTACCAAAACCAACGGCGCGCAGCAGGATAGTCACTGGCAGCTTGCGCTTGCGGTCTACCTTGACGCTGATAATGTCGCGCTTGCTGGTTTCAAACTCCAGCCATGCCCCACGGCTTGGGATCAACTTTGCACCCGCCAGGTCACGACCTGTGGCGCGATCCTCCTCCACCGTGAAATAGACACCAGGCGAACGAATCAACTGGCTCACGACAACGCGCTCGCTGCCATTAATAATAAAGGTGGCAGATTCCGTCATCAGCGGGAAGTCACCCATAAAGACTTCCTGCTCGCTGATTTCGCCTGTGTCCCGGTTGACCAGCTTCACCTTGACCCACAAGGGAGCGGAAAAGGTAATGTCACGTTCGCGACATTCATCTTCGGGGTACTTCGGCTCACCAAAATAGAAATCGCCGAAATGCAGCTCAAGATTCTTGTTGAAACTGACGATGGGCGAAATCTCGCTGAACAGTTCGCTCAGCCCCTCGCCTTTGAACCAATCAAAACTACGTAACTGCACCTCGGTCAGCCGAGGCAAATCCAAGATGGTTGGGGTGCGCGCATACGACTTGCGTGCAGTTTGCGCACTCCGAGTTGGCATTTGAATACCATTCGAGGATAGGCTCATGTAGCACTCAGCTCCTTACACAACTATGGACGAGGCCTGATTTGTATGAAAGATCGGAAACAGCCCATACATCTATGAAATAACCTCGCAAAATCACTTCAAACCTACGCTTTAACCCGCGACTTTTCATCTGGTTGCTTTCAAAAAAGCAAGCAAAAAACTCATTTGACCGGAAAATAGCAATAAGACACCAGGATAGATAGTTACTAACCAGCGACGCCGCTGCTTAAATCACTACCTACTTCAGGTGTCTTTGATATTTCAAGGCAAGTTCGAGTTACAACAGCACAAACGGCTTTTGGAAATCCAATGCGTTCCATGCACCCGTTCCAGATGGAACCTTGTCGCATAAAACACATGGGCAACCAGTTCCCTATCTGTAAGATCATAGGGCATCCGTTTGGGTTGCTATCCTCCAGCCGCAGGCCCAACCTACATAGGGCGCAAGCCCATCCAGCCGCTTGATCTTCATACGTAACGTCCGCCTGTCTCCACATCCGGCCTGTGTGGAAATACCTTCAGAATGTACAGTCAGGGAACATTATCAGGCCGACAAATTGGGTACGAGACCCCATCTTCAGCCCTAACGCAACGACCCCTTCGCCACCTTCCGGCTATTCGGATCGTCACATGGATACACACTATACTACGCTTCTACAACGACTCTACTACGATAGCATACCACTATGCGATATGTTTGTACATTATGACTACATGCATAGTTTTGAACGCGACTTATAACGTTAGCACAGCGTAGCTCAATTGTCAAATCCCAAATTCAAAAAACGGATGCCAATCGCGAGGGTTTCATTGAGCAGCCTATTTGATTGTGTTTTAACGCGCTTGTTTTAACGACTTGTAGAGAATCCAGGAAACAGATCTCCATTTATTTTGACGCTGTTCCGGCCACAAAATTACGCTGATCTTCTAAATATTTCCCTGTAATTGCTTCGCGTACAACGTCATCACGAGCCCACATTATAGGCCTTTCTCTCCTGTAACACCGTAAGCTAGCTCTCTTTATCCCAATCTAATATCCCAATTCAATACCCGATTCTGCCTAATTTCGGGGTTGTCACATTCTTTGATGTTCGCTATAATGTGGGACGTAATGGGGTAAAGTGGGGTATAATGCCTGAAAGCAGTCAAGACGATGCACAATTGTGGGGAATGAGAGCCGCTTGAGCGTCGACTTGGATTAATTTGGGATATGCGCAGCAACCTGTGGGGCGCTTCCTACACTAGCCAACCAGACGGGCAACATCAGCGTGTTCCTAGGTGAATTTAGTCACAGTCTAGATAGCAAAGGCCGGCTAACCATTCCGGCTAAGTTTCGTGACCAACTCGCACCCGGCTTGGTTGTAACGCGCAGTCCCCAGGATCGCTGCCTCTTGCTCATGCCGCAGGACAAGTGGGAGGAAGTGGCATCCAAGGTCAACGCCTTGCCGCTGGCAGACCCTCGCTCTGCGCTGCTGCGTCGAGCCATCTTTAGCGCCGCCGAAGACTTCAAGCCCGACCGGCAGGGGCGCATCCTGATTAGCCAACGGCTGCGTGAGTATGCCCAGATTCAGACTGACATCGTCATTGCGGGTGTCAACACATTTATCGAACTCTGGCAGCCGCAAATGTGGGAAGAAAAGGTTCTGCAACAGTTGCAAAGCGGAGCCATTGACGGAGAGCTTTTTGCAGCCCTCAATGTCTGAGTCGAGCCATGTCTGAGTCTAGCGCGGAGCCAGGTCACATCTCGGTACTCTTGGATGAAGTTCTGGCAGGGCTGAAGCTGCACAGCGGCGCGACAGCCATCGACTGTACTCTGGGCGGCGGCGGGCACACGGCACAAATCCTGGCGCAAACAGCACCCACAGGCCGGGTGTTGGGGCTCGATGCCGATCCCGATGCGATTGAGCGGGTGGCAAGTCGCTTCCAGGCAGAAATCGCTGCGGGTCGTTTGGTCTTGGCCCAATCCGCCTTTGAACAGGTGTCGCAAGTGGCAGAAGCGAACGGCTTTGCCCAAGTAGATGCCATGATGATGGATTTAGGGGTCAGCAGTTTCCAGTTGGATCAAGCCGAACGAGGATTCTCCTTGATGCAGCCGGGGCCGCTTGATATGCGCTTCGACCCGCAGCAATCGCCAAGCGCAGCCGATATTGTCAATAGCTGGCCCGAACAGGAACTTGCAGACCTGATCTATCAATATGGCGAAGAACGCCACAGCCGCCGGATTGCTCGTTTTTTGGTAAAGAACCGCCCGATTACCACCACAGAGGAATTGGCCGAGTTGGTGTCACGGGCAGCCGGTGGGCGACGGGGCGAACGTATTCACCCGGCGACTCGCACCTTCCAGGCGCTGCGGATTGCAGTCAACCGAGAGCTAGAACAACTTGCGACAGTCCTGCCCCAATCTTTATCTTTGTTACGTCCAGGGGGCCGGCTGGCAGTGATCAGCTTTCACAGTCTGGAAGACAGGATTGTCAAGCAGTGGGCACAGGCCGAGGCAGCGGACTTTGTGCATGACCGGATGCATCCATACGGCGGCTACGCACGCACGCCAACAGTGCGGATCGTGACTCCCAAACCTGTCACAGCGTCATCATTGGAAGTTGAACGGAACCCACGCAGCCGTTCCGCCAAATTGCGAATTGTCGAACGGCTCTAACTCATAGCTCTCATCATCGGCTCTCATCATTATGGATTGTGTCTTGCACTTATCAGGATTCGGTTTAGGAACTTAGGTAGGGATGACCATGCATCAACCAGGTACTCATTTTTCATCTAACCCAAGCCTCCAGATCTCCTCCATGTCAGTTTCGCCACCTCTGTCAGTGGCCTCAATTCCCTCCTTCGACAAGGATGGATTGGACCCACAAGCCTCGTTAAACCGGCTCCAGCAACTCATCGGCGTGCTGGACAGTTCGCTGCGCCTGCCCAACACACCACGCACATTTATGATTTACCTGGCAGGGCTTGCCATTGTCTTTGCAGGCGCGTTTCTGCATGTCCTGGTCGCGGCCCAGATCATGCAAGCGGAATTTACGCTGAGCCGGCTCCAGGAAGAATACCGCGCCATTGAACAACAGAACGGCGACATCATCTTCCAGATTGCGCGCGAAACCAACATGGCGCGTCTGCAGGAGCGAATTATCGCCCAGGGCTATGAGCCGGTGCGCGATCGTGAGTATGTCTTCCTTCCCAGTGAATCGCTGGCCGATGTCGAAATGGTCGAGGAGAGCGCCCAGGCCAATGCGGCACCCGACGCGCTGCCCAACAGTGACGCCAATCCAGCCGCTTCCAGCCAATCAGCGTTCACAGCTTTTGCCGCGCCCAGATTGCCCGCGGTTAACTTGCCCACGATCAATTTGGACGGCAGCCAATTTGCGCGCTGGGGCGAATTCTGGAATACGACCTGGCGCGCAGCGTCCGCAAACGCAGGCGTCAACGCTGCACCGGGTAGTACAACGAGCAGCACAACGAACATAGCTTCCAGCCGCGCCAACGCGTCTAGCGCCACGCCCAGCCAGTGGACAACCTGGTGGGAACAAGTGACCGCTCAAGGTTCAAAGCTATTGGATCAGTTTGGCAGCCAATAATGCACACCTTGAAGCTTAGCGGGAATTGGGGCGCGCCAGGCTGCACACCGGCATATACGAAGGCACGCGCGGCTGTGAATCAGGGCCGATTTTTTACTTTTGTGCAAATGGGCGGAGCCTAATCATGCAATCCACCTCACGGTTGATGCCATCGGGCAGCACCAGCACATCAGCCCCAAACAATACGCCACCGGATACAGCTCTGGGGACTCCTGTAGCACGTTCCCCGTGGCGAATCTGGGTGGTCGTTGCTTTTATGCTGCTCCTGTTGGCAGCCCTTGTTGCACAACTGCTCCGCTACCAACTATTCCCCTCCAAAATCGAGGAAGGGACAACCGCTGCAACGGTGATGGATACACGCGGTGCCATTGTCGATCACAATGGCACACCTTTGGTGGTCAACCGGTACTTCTTCGAATTGACCGTTACTCCCGCCCATATCAAAACGCCCGAAGAGCGGCATGAAATCGCCCAACAACTCCAAGAGTTGATCGCACTGCCCTATCAGCAGACCTTTGATACCCTCACCAATTCGGCGGGGTTGATGTGGGCCAAGTTAGCGGATGCGATTACGCTGGAGGATGCGCGCAAGATCGCGGCGAAGCAGCAAGCGCTCAACGAAAGCCGCAGCAGCTTTCCGTTGATGTATGTCGAAGCCGTTCCCATGACCAAGCGCTATTATCCCCAGGCGGAGTTAACCTCGCATCTGCTCGGCTTTGTCCAACCCAACCTCGGCGGCGTCACCGGCATTGAGGAGTATTACAACGGCTTCCTCCTGCAACATGGAGCCGGGCTTTTGGGTCAAAAGAGCATCCCGGTCAATACGCTCTCGCAAGATGTCCTGCGCTTTGTCCCCTCATCAGTGGGCAAGGATCTGGTGCTCACGCTGGATAGCACTGTGCAGTGGATTCTGCGCGAGGAGTTGATGCGCGGCCTGGAAGAATTCAAAGCAGTCAGCGGCACAGCCATCGCCATGGATCCGCATACGGGGGCCATCTACGGCATGGTGAGCTTGCCCGATTATGACCCCAACCGTTACGAGATGGTTCCCCAGGAGAGCTACAACCTCTTTAACAATCCAGCCGTCAGCGCCCAATACGAGCCGGGGTCAGTCTACAAGATCATCACGATGGCTGCGGCGCTGGATGCGGGCGACATAACGCCCACAACCATCTTTACGGATAGCGGCAGCATCACCATTGGCGGGCGCGTCATCTTTAACAGCACCCGCACCGCCAACGGGCGCGTGAGTGCCACGGATGCATTGGCCCTCTCGCTCAACGTCGTCACCGCGCAGATCGCTGAAGACCTGGGGCCGGAGAAGTTCTATCGCTATGTACGCCTCTTTGGTTTTGGTGAAGCAACCAATGTCGATCTCTCCGGTGAGATCAACGGCATCATCAAAACCCCACGCGACCCAAACTGGAGCCCAGCCGATTTGGGCACGAACAGCTTTGGGCAGGGGCTTGCTTGCACGCCGCTCCAGATGCTCAACGCCACTGCCGTCATTGCCAACGGTGGGCGTTTGGTGCAGCCCTATATTGTTGAGGCGCGCGTGGCAGGTGGACAGGCCCAGGTCACCGAGCCGGTGGTTGCGCGCCAGGTCATTAAGCCGGAAACCGCGCAGGAGATGGCAGAGATGATGACCGCAGTGGTAGACAGCAACGGTTCGCTGTCCGGCGTGCCGGGCTATTCTGTGGCGGGCAAGAGCGGTACTGCTCAAATCCCTTCCCCCGAAGGCTATGTACAACGGGAAACGATTGTTAGCTATGTGGGTTTTGCCCCAGCGAATGATCCCAAGTTCGTTCTGCTGGTCAAAATGGATCGCCCTGACCCCGAAATTAACGTCTGGGCAGGCCAAACCGCAGGCCCCGTCTTTAGCCGCATTTCGCAACGATTGCTTGACCATTTCAGCGTGCCACCCGACGATCTGCGTTTGGCTGCTGCGTCAGGATCAGGGGAGTAACATTGCCACCGATTCTTCCGACTCAGATCAACCAACATCTGCTGTGGCAGGCGCTTACGGGCGACCTGCCACCGCTCGCGCTTCCGCCTGTGCCCATTGCACACGCCGGGTTGGACAGCCGCGACATGAACGCGGGTGATCTTTTTATTGCCTTTCAAGGCGAACAGACCGACGGTCATCACTATGTAGGCCAGGCGATCCACCGTGGCGCGCAGGCTGTCATCTGTGAAAGCCGCGGGCGTATTCAGGCCGAAGCGGCGGGCGCGCTGATCATCGACTGCCGCCGCGAGGCCCCGGCTTCTGCCACACAAATTTGGCGGGATGCCCCTACCAACAGCCTGGCAGGACGTCCGTTGGTCTACCTGGTGGATAACAGTGTTGAGGGGCTGCAACGAGTGGGGGGCTTTCAGCGCATCCACCGCGCCAATCCCAATCTCAGCGTGATCGGGATTACCGGCAGCGTGGGCAAGACCAGCACCAAAGAATTGAGCTATGCCGTCCTGCGCCAGCGTTATAAGACGCTGCACAACAAGGGCAACCTCAACAGCGAGCAGGGCCTCCCCTTAACGCTGCTGGAACTTGAGTCGGAGCATGAGCGCGCGATTCTCGAAATGGGGATGTATGCCCTGGGCGAAATCCACACCATGACGATATTGGCCCGCCCGCGCATTGGTATCATCACCAATGTCGGCCCGGTCCATCTCAGCCGCATGGGGAGCATCGAAAACATCGCCCAGGCAAAATCCGAATTGGTGCGTGCCTTGCCCTCCGCCGAAGATGGCGGCGTCGCCATTCTCAATTGGGATGACGAATGGGTCAAGGGCATGGCCGAATTGACGACAGCGCGCATCTTTCGCTATGGGCTGACCCCTGAAGCCGATCTCTGGGCAGACGAGATCAGTAGCGACGGCATGAACGGTATCCGCTTCCGCTTCCATCAACGCCACGCCGAAGATGGCCCGAAAGGTGGCAAGGTGGAATCGCTGCATGTGCGTGTCCCCCTGCTGGGCCGCCATAGCGTCCATACCGCGCTGCGTGCCGCCTCGTTGGGACTTGTGGAGGGATTGAGTTGGGAGGAGATTGTCGCAGGCTTGCAAAGTCTATCCAGCCAAATTCGTTTGGTGGTGGTGCCTGGCATCAATGGCTCTACACTGATCGATGACACCTACAACGCCAGCCCAGCGAGCATGATCGCCGCGCTCAATCTGCTCAACGACATTGCGCCAGAGAACATGGGACGTCGTGTGGCTGTGTTGGGCGACATGCGCGAGTTGGGCGACCATACCGACGAGGGACATAAAATTGTCGGGCGGCGTGCTGCGGATGTGGTCGACATTCTGATTACAGTGGGTGAATTAGGGCGGGCGATTGGTGAGGAAGCGCGTTCAGTCGGACTTTCACCCGAACGACTTTTCGTCACCAAAACATCCGAAGAAGCCATTGCCCTGATCCAACGGGCCATCCATGCCAATGACATGGTGCTGGTAAAAGGCAGCCGCGCGTTGGGCATGGACCGGATTGTGCCGGCGATCAGCCGCGATGATACTGCTCATCAAAGCGTGCATCATCATTGATTCGCTCAAAAATGAACCAAAGCCATTCATCGGGCACATGAACTAGGCAGATTAAAAACTAGGCAGATTAAACAGTCGCATTAACCACCGCGAATAAGGTTCCTATGGCGTATGCGTTGACATTAGGGACAGTCAGTTTCTTTCTGGCTGTCATTTGGGGTCGTCCCTTAATCAATTTGCTCAAGCGGTTGGGGATTGGCAAACAGATTCGGGTCGAAGAGCCGGAAGGGCATCAACTCAAAACCGGCACCCCCACAATGGGTGGGTTTTTGGTCGTCGTTCCAGTTGTATTTATCACAGGTATTCTCAATATCGGCAATTTGTTGGGTTTCAACTCGATCGGTCAAAGTACCCTCATTCACATTTTCTGTCTCGGTTCTCATGCCATTTTGGGGGCGGTTGACGACTGGCAGGGGATTAAGGGCATTCGGGGGCGCGGCGAGGGCATGAGCGCCCGCATGAAAAGCAGCTTTCAGGTGCTTTTCGCCACCATTTTGGCGCTGATCATCTATTTCGGCCCGCCCCATTGGGATTACGTGGGTGTTCCTGGCTTCCCCGACTTTTTCCAGATCGGGCCGTGGATCATTCCAGTCACGGTGCTGGTTATCGTCGGCATGAGCAATGCGGTCAACTTGGCCGATGGGCTGGACAGTCTCGCTGGAAGTCTTGCCAGTTTGGCATTCGCCTGTTATGGGCTGATTGCCTATCTGCAACAGCAAGAGCCGCTGATGATCTTCTGCTTTACAATTGTCGGTTCGCTCTTGGCTTTTCTCTGGTATAACGCCCATCCGGCACAGATGTTTATGGGCGATACAGGCAGTTTGGCGCTGGGCGCAACCCTGGGCTACGTCGCCGTCATGACAGGACAGTGGTTGCTGCTCCCCGTTGTCGGCTTTGTCTTTGTGGCCGAAGCCCTCAGCGTAATCATGCAGGTTTCGTACTTTAAGTGGACAAAGCGTCTTTATGGCGAAGGGCGACGTATCTTTAAGATGTCGCCGCTGCACTATCACTTTGAGCTTCTGGGCTGGAGTGAAATGCAAGTAAAAGAACGCTTCTGGATTGTAGGTGTATTGTGTGGCATGCTCGGTGTGGCGCTGGCCTTGATCTAGAAGGAGCGGCTTCGTAGGGACCATCCCCCTGTTCCATACAGGACATAGGTGGCCCGCTCTGGATCGGTATCTGCTGTGCTGAAGCAGCCAAGGGAGGGCGATCGTGCGACGATCAAAAGGTGGAACCGCAATACGAGGCACAAAAAATGTGCATTGGGAACCAGAACAGATCCGGCAAGAGCAGCATCCCGCCCTCGCCACCCCAGGCGGGCGCGCGGCGACGCCTGTTCGGACCCTCCTTCCCAAGGCTGAAACGAGAGTGACTGTCGTGGGCAACAACGGGAACATCACCATTCCGCATCTCGCCAGCAAAGTGACGGTTGCACAAGCCTTTGCCGGACGCAAAGTCGTGATCTTGGGCCTGGCACGCCAGGGATTGGCGCTTGCGCGCTTTTTTGCGGGTGTCGGGGCCAATGTCGTCATCAGCGATCTCGCTTCACCCGAAAAATTGCACGCCGAGATTGTCTCTCTGGGAGACTTACCCATCGAATTGGTCTTGGGAAGCCATCCGCTGTCGCTCCTCAATGAGTGCGCCTTGCTCTGCCTCAGCGGCGGCGTTCCCCCACAGAACCCATTTGTGCAAGCAGCCTTGTCGCAAAACATTCCTTTAAGCAACGACAGCCTCTTGACCTTTCAGATGGCACAAACTTTGCGTCTGGGGCCGCTGATTGGCGTCACCGGCAGCAGTGGCAAAACCACAACGACCACGCTCATCGGCAAAATCCTAGAGGCGCAAGGGCTAACGCCACACGTGGGCGGCAACATCGGCGCACCGCTGATTGACCGCTTGCAGACCGTGGAGCCACATGAGCCGCTGGTTCTTGAACTGAGCAGCTTCCAGTTGGAACTCTTTGACCCCACCATCGCTTGGGGGCCGATGGAACGCCTGGGGCCAGATATTGCGACCATTACCAACCTAACACCCAACCATTTGGATCGCCATCCCAACATGGCGGCCTATGCCGAGGCCAAGCTCAACCTCCTGTGCCAAATGGGGGCCGGCTCGACCCTGGTCGTCAATTTGGATGACCCAGTGACCAGCCGCCTCGCGCCACCGCTCAAGAACATCAAGCGGCGCAAACTGCCGGGCGACTGGAAGTTGGAAGATATGCTGGCCGAGACGCGCGCCGCGCTCGAAGAACAAGGCGTCCAAATTGTCCCCGTCTCACGCCAAGCCGAACTTGAGCAGGGAGCATGGCTGGCAGGCAATATGCTGATGATCAACGGCCAGCCCATCTGCACGCGCGACGAAGTACAACTGCGCGGCGACCACAACATCAGCAATCTGCTGACCGCCTGTGCAGTTGCCTATGCGGCTGGCGCAGAAACAGCCGCCATGAGCGCAACCGCCCGCGATTTTCATGGAGTCGCCCACCGGCTCGAAGTAATCGGCGGCACGGGCAATGTCACCTGGATCAACGACAGCATCGCGACCTCGCCGGAACGCGCCATCGCCGCCATTCGCAGCTTTGACCCTGCCAAGCAGACGATCATTCTGCTGGCTGGCGGCAAGGATAAGAATCTGCCCTGGGATACCTTTGCCAGCGAAGCCGTAGGACGGGTCAACTTCCTGATCGGTTTTGGACAAAGCGGGCCGATGATCGTACGTACAGTGCAGGAGCGCGCTCGCTTCCTGCAACAGAAGGCCCCCAACTGTGCCGTGGTGCAACGGCTCGACGAGGCAGTGGAGTTGGCCGCGCGCGTGGCAGGCCCCAACAGTGTCATTTTGCTCTCGCCCGGCGGCACCAGTTTTGACGCATATCAAGATTTTGAAGAACGTGGCGAACACTTTCGGCAACTTGTACGTCGTACTATACAACAACGCGAAGTTTCCGAAACACGCGTAGGCTCCAACGCCGATTAACAGCGGCCGATTAACAGCGAGCGATTTACAAAAATGGCAACCAGAGCAATGACAGCCAAAGCAATGCCAAGCAAGCCAGCAACCTCCAAGCCATCCTCGACCAAAGCCCACAGCGGCAGCTATGATTGGGGACTGCTCACCATCGTGGCGACCTTGCTCACGCTCGGCGTCATCATGGTCTTTAGCGCCAGCTACACGATTGGCATCTACGTATTTGATGACCCCCTCTACTACTTCATCAGGCAGCTCATGTGGCTGGGGGTCGGCACGGTCGCCATGATTGTGACGATGCGTATTCCCTATACCCTGTGGCAGCGTTGGAGCGTGCTGCTGATGATCGGGGCCTTCCTCGCCCTCACCGCGGTCATTGTCTTGGGCGTTGAGATTCTCGGCTCGACACGCACACTCTTTTCCGGCAGTATCCAGCCCGCCGAACCCGCCCAGATCATCATTATTGTCTATGTCAGCGCCTGGCTCGCCAGCAAGGGCGAACGCATCCGCAATGTCCAGGTCGGTTTGCTTCCCTTTGCCGTGTTGATGGGGATTGTCACCCTCTTGCTGGTGGCCCAACCCAAAATTAGTACAGCCGTCCTGATTGTTGCCACAGCCTCCATCATGTTCTTCATTGCCGGGGCCGAACTGCGCCAGTTATTGGTTGTGGGGTTGGGGGGCAGCGCCACCTTCTGGCTGATCATTCACTACAGCGCCTATGCCGGCCCGCGTATCGAACGCTATTTACAGGGAATCTCCAACCCGCTGGAAAGCCAGGAATGGCAGGCAACGCGCACCCTGCGCGCCATCGTCAACGGGGGAATCTTCGGTCAAGGACTTGGTGGCAGTGACTATAAGCTTCCTGGGGGTGTGCCATTGGGCTGGAGCGACAATATTTTTGCCATTATCGGTGAAGAACTGGGGCTTTTGGGTACGCTCCTGGTCATCTTCCTCTTCTGCCTGTTGGTCTATCGAGGGCTACGCACTGCCTTGCGCGCCCCCGATACATTTGGTATGTTGCTTGCGACTGGCATCACATCCTTGTTGGCGCTCCAGGCTCTGCTGAATGCAGGCGTGGCGCTTGCCATTGCCCCAGCAACAGGTATCACCCTGCCTTTCATTTCGTATGGGGGCAGTTCGCTGTTGACGGTAATGGCTGCCGTCGGAATCTTACTCAGTATCAGCCGGGAGGCCACCGCGGCATCCCCAATCTCAACTGATCCGCAGACAGCCTATGCGCGTTTTAATTTCGGGTGGGGGAACGGGGGGACACGTCTACCCCGCGCTAGCCGTAGCGTCACAACTGGCCCAAGTGGGACAAACAGCCGCAGCGCCGGACAACCCGTCCGTCCCCGCAACAGCTCCCGCAGCAGCCACCGCACCTGAGGCGGTTCAACTGCTTTGGGTGGGTAGTGTGGGCGGCATGGAGCAGGGCTTGGTAGAGCGGGCCGAAATTCCATACCGGGGCATCGACACCGGTCAACTGCGTGGCAAGAACCCACTTACGGCACTGGCGAATCTTGGCAAGATGCTCAAAGGGGTTCGTCAAAGTCTTGCCATCCTGCGCGATTTTCGCCCCGATGTCTGTTTCGTAACCGGGGGTTATGTATGCGCCCCTGTCGTTCTGGCCTGTCGTTGGCGGCGGATTCCAGTGCTGATCTATCTGCCGGACATGATACCAGGCGCGGCCATTCTCTGGTTAAGTCGTTTGGCGCAGCGAGTGGCAGTGAGTTTTCCCGAAGCGGCAAGCTATTTCGGTGGTCTTGCACCCAGGGGCAAAGCAGTCGTCACCGGCTATCCTGTACGCCGGGAATTGGTGGAGGCAGCACAGAGCCGCGCAAGCGCACGCCAGCAACTCGCGCGGACGATCGACCGCCCAGCGATGGATGGCAGCGATGACCTGCCGCTGGTCTTGGTTTGGGGAGGCAGTCAAGGCTCGCGCAGCATCAACCAGGCAACTTGGGCGGCCCTGCCCGATCTCCTTCCCCACGCGCATGTGCTTCATGTCGTGGGTCAGCGTGATTGGGGGCTTGCCAAAGAGCAGATGCAGACGATACGCGCGACAGGGATTTTGGATGGAGGGTCGCTGCGTCGCTATCATCCTGTGGACTATCTGCATGAAACGATGTCCCTGGCTCTGGCCGCGGCGGATCTCACCGTGGCACGCGCAGGGGCGAGTACATTGGGTGAATTTCCTGTCGCGGGGCTACCGTCCATCTTGGTGCCGTTGCCCCAAACCGGCGTCAATCAACAGCGCAACGCCGAACAACTGGCCCAACATGGAGCTGCGGTCATCGTCGCTGACAACAAGTTAGCCGATGATTTGGCGCGTGTTGTGGTAGAGTTGCTAAACCAAAGTGAGCGGCGCACTGCAATGGCCGAAGCCGCGGCAGCATTGGCTCAACCCAACGCCGCGCAGAACATTGCCGATACGCTGATCGCAATGACCGCTAAAGGATAAGAACATTCCAGTGTAACGCCCGCCAGAGGTGCGGGCATCCAGGCTATGACCGGCCAAGCAGCGATTATCATTTCCTTTATCATATTTTTGGCCTTTTTTGGATGGCTGGGATGGCGACGGGGCGCACGCCGCGAACTCACCGTTTTTCTCATTGCCCTCATTGCCTGGCTTTTGCTGCAACAAGAAGGCGACATGATTATCAACATCGCCAACTTGGGGGGTGCAGCGTTGACCTTTGCCCAAGAGGGTGGCTTTACCGGCAACCAAGAGGATGCCCTCGCCGCCATTGGCAGCGCCCCAGCCCTGGTCGCCGAAGATGCGCGTACATCGTTTCTCTTTGTGGCCTGGGTGGCGCTCTTTGTGGGCTCCTATATACTTTCCAATATCATGATCGACGATAAGAAAAGCCTGCGTAATGGCTGGGCAATTCTTTTCGGCATTCTCAACGGCCTCTTTTTCGCGGTTGCCTTTGGGCCAAGCCTGGTGGCGCTCTTTGCTCCTGGCGGCGAATTCACCATCGTCGATGAAGAAGGGCTCAACCTGTCGGGCCTATTGGGCGGCGGGCTGCAACTAATTTGGGACGGTATCAGCAGCCTGTGGGGTGTTGTCACCTCGGCAGGCAATTTGGGGCTTGTCATCCTGTTAACCCTGCTCTTGGTATTGGCTGCCACCACCATCAAAGGTGGCGCCAAAGCAAAAACGTAACTTTCTTCTTCGTTACCCGGCCCGGCGCTGAAACGGCATGAACTTCAGACGCAGCAAGCCGTTTGGCGACTACTTGGACGAGCCGTATGCGACGGCATCATGGGACCAGTTGAACTTGTCTTTATCAGCATCGCGCTGATGGTGGCTTTAATCGGACTAGCCCGCGGCTATGTCAAAGAGCTAGGCAGCACCCTGATCATCTTGGTGGCGATTTTCATTTTGACTTTTTTTGAAGATCAACTGACAAGCCTGCTCACAGCCCTGGGCGCTTCTTTTGGCGGTGGCGGCGAGGGTGGCACGGCAAACGACCTGCTTCTCAGCACCTTCTATAGCCTCATCTTTATTATCATTGTCTTTGGGGCCTATTCTGGACGGACGCTTAACTTTGTCGGAACGCCCGCTCCCCCTCCACAGGGAACCTTGATCAGCCTGCTGATTGGTTTGCTCAATGGCTACCTGATTGCCGGAACACTCTGGTACTACCAGGACGCCTATGGCTATCCTATCGGTCAATTGGTAACGTTCGACAACCAACTGACCAACCTGGCGACGACCCTGGTGGATTACCTTCCCCCCGTGCTCTTTGACAATCCAGTCTATTGGATTGTGCCGGTTGCGGTCTTATTGATCATTCGCGTGCGTGGCTAGCACGACTGATAGGGACACAAGCTTGTCTGATTCGAGTTTGCCTGATCCGAACTTTCCGGATCCGAATGTAATCGCTCACCCGTGGGCAACACGTCTTGAGCAGCGCGATCCCCAACTGCATATCCACCTGCTGGGCATCGGCGGGGCAGGGATGAGCCCGATCGCCCATGTCCTGCTCGACATGGGGATACGTGTCAGCGGCAGCGACCGCCAGCCCAATGCCAAGACCGAGCGCTTGGTCGAGCGCGGGGCAATGGTCGCCCCCCAACAGGCCGCAGAGAACTTGCTTGGCCTGCCTGTTGACCAACGCCCCGATGTGGTGCTGATCAGCAGCGCCATCCATCGCGAGAATCCAGAACGTCAAGCCGCGGAAAGGTTGGGTATTCCAGTCGTCAAACGCCTGGATTTTCTACCTGCGCTCTTGGCGGGCCGTCGCGTCATTGCGGTGGCAGGCACCGCGGGCAAAAGCACCACCACAGCCATGCTCGTCCATATCTTGACCCACGCCGGTCTTGCCCCTGGCTACATCATTGGGGCCGACCTGCCGGGGATCGGCAACGCCGCCGCGGGGACAAGTCCGTATTTTGTCGTCGAAGCGGACGAATATGACCATATGTTTCTTGGCCTCCATCCCACCGTTGCCGTCATCACCAACGTCGAGTGGGACCATCCCGACTGCTACCCCACGCCCGCCAGCTTCCGCCACGCCTTTATGCAATTTGTGGATAATGTTGACCGCCGGGGATTGATGATCACCTGCCGTGATGATGCTGGGGCCGAACAGTTGCGCGCCTATGGCTTCTCGCGCGGGCCAGATTGGATCACCTATGGTCTTGACCCCGCAGCCGACCTGCAAGCCGTCAACCTTGCGCCGGTTGCCGGCAGTGGCTCTCATGCCGAGCTGCTGCACTGGGGGCTGCCCGCCTGTACGCTCACATTAGAAGTGCCGGGGCATCACAACGTACGCAACGCCCTCGCCGCCATTGCCGCCGCGGTCTGGTGCGAGGTTGACATCACCGACGCCTGCAACGCCCTCAGCAGCTACCGCGGCGCGGATCGTCGCTTCCAGCAGATCGGCGAGATCAATGACATTGTGGTCATTGATGACTACGCCCACCATCCCACCAAGATCAGGGCGACATTGGGCGCAGCGCGTGACCGTTTCCCCACGCGTCGCATTTGGGCAGTCTTTCAGCCCCACACCTTTAGCCGCACGCGCCTGCTGCTGCATGAGATGGCACACAGTTTCAGCGACGCCGACCAGGTGCTTGTGACCAACATTTTTGCGGCGCGCGAACAGGATGACGGCAGCGTCAGTGCCGAGGCCGTGGTAGCCGCCAGCCCCCACCCCGCCATCCGTTACAGCGGCGGTCTGGTAGAAAGCGCCGAGTCTCTTGCCGAGGCCGTGCAACCGGGCGATGTTGTCATCATCCTCGGCGCAGGCGACAGCTATCGCATCGGGGAATTGCTCCTGGCCCAACTCCATGACCGGCAGTTGGCGCGAAAACCAGAAAGCAAAGAGCAGTAGCCATGCCGCCGGCTATACCGGAGAACGCAAAAGGAACAACAAACCTGCTCGATCTGGCACTTCCCGCGCAACTGGGGCTCACCATCCAAAGCGGCGTCATGCTTGCGCCCTACACCTCTATGAAGGTGGGCGGCCCTGCACAATACTTTGCCACCGTGAAGAGCACGGAGCAGATGGTACAGTTGGTGCAATGGGCGCGCAGGGTAGAACTGCCCTATTTTCTCTTGGGTGGCGGCAGTAATATGCTGATCAGCGATGCGGGCATTCGTGGCTTGGTCATCCACAACCGCTGTCGCCAAGTGCGCGTGGAAGCTCCCCCCCGCTGTGATCAGCCGCACGATCCGCGGCCCTATCTGATGGCAGAAAGTGGTGCGCTCATGGCCGGGGTTGCGCGCCAGAGCGTGCGCGAGGGGTTGACCGGGCTGGAGTGGGCCGTGAGTGTGCCCGGCACTGTGGGGGGTGCGGTGGTGGGCAATGCCGGGGCGCATGGCGGCGAAGTCAAGGATACACTCGCCTGCGCCATGCTGATTGACGCCGCCGGGGATGTGGTGGAAGTCCCGCAGCCAGATTTCGCCTATGCCTACCGCGCCAGCCGGCTCAAACAGCCTACGGCGCTGCGTGCCGGGTTCAATCCAGTGGTGTTGAGCGCCTATTTCCGCCTGAACCGGGGCGAAGAAGCCGAAATTCGCAGCCGCGCCGACCAGTTTCTCCAGCACCGGCGGCGCACCCAACCGGTGGAGCCTAGTTTGGGCAGCACCTTTGTCAACCCACCCGGCGACCATGCCGGACGGCTGATCGAAGCAGCCGGGCTCAAAGGAGCCCGCGTCGGCGGGGTGGAGGTCAGCAGCCTTCACGCCAATTTCATTGTCAATCCTGGCGGGGTGGGCGCAGCCACGGCCCAAGATGTCGTGCGCTTGATGGCGCAAATCCAAACTACCGTAGAAGGGCGCTTCGGCATCGTCCTAACGCCGGAAGTACAGCTTATAGGTGAATGGTCCAGTGACTGATCAAAATGTATCTAAGCCTAACGGCTTTGAAAAACCATTGCGCATCGGCGTTGTCTTTGGCGGGCGCAGCAGCGAACATGAAGTCTCTTTGGCAAGCGCCGCCAATGTCATCGATGCGCTTGGCCGCGCCGGCTACCAAGTGGCGCCCATCGGCATCACGCCCGCCGGGCGTTGGTTGATTGGTGGCGACCCAATGAAGCTTCTCAGCGACAACGCCGCAGGTTCGCCCTACGCCGAAAACGGCCAAACGACGATAGACCAGGGTGAGCCTACGGAGAATTGGGCGCTCTTGCCCAGCACAAACCAGGCGCCGCAACTGGCGGCCATCGACGTAATTTTCCCGGTTCTCCACGGCCCCTATGGCGAAGACGGCACGATTCAGGGGCTGCTTGAGATGGCGAACTTACCCTATGTGGGTTGCGGCGTTGCCAGCAGTGCCCTGGCGATGGATAAGGCCCTGGCAAAACAATTGTTTGCCGCCGCAGGGCTGCCCCAAGCGCCGCACCGCGTGATCCTACGCAATGCCTATGAGGCCGATCCAGAGGCAATTTGTGCCGCCATCGAAGCAGCCATGCCCTATCCCCTCTTTGTCAAGCCTGCCAACATGGGCAGCAGCGTCGGTGTGACCAAAGCGCGCAACCGGCAAGAACTACGCGCGGCCATCGGCATCGCCGCGCGCTATGACCGCAAGGTATTGGTCGAGGAGGCGGTTCCCCACTGTCGCGAGATCGAAGTCAGTGTCTTGGGCAACGACGACGCCATTGCCAGCGTGCCGGGCGAGATCATCCCCGGTCGCGAGTTCTATGATTATGCCGCCAAGTATCTGGATGATTCCAGCCAACTGCTCATCCCCGCACAACTCACGCCCCACCAGGCAGCCCGCGTGCAGGAGATGGCGATCGCTGCCTTTCATGCCGTTGACGGCACAGGGCTGGCACGCGTTGACTTTTTGCTGGATGACCAAAGCGGCAATTTCTATTTGAATGAAATTAACACCATGCCTGGTTTTACGCACATCAGCATGTATCCCAAGCTATGGGAAGCGAGCGGTATCCCCTATCCCGAACTTGTCGATCGTCTGGTACAATTAGCGTTGGCCCGTTATGATGACCGCCAACAAAACAGCACAACTCACTAGGGACTGCCCATGAACAGCCAGCCCGTGTTGCGTACATCTGCTTCTGGATCGCCCCGCGGATCACGGCAGAAACCGGCCCAACAGCCGTCGCAAAAGCCTTCCCCAAATCGTTCGCCAGGGCGCAGCAAAAGCACTTTGCCCAATCCCTATCATCAGGCGCGGCGCAAGCGTGCGGCCTCACGCCAGAAACGTCGCTTTGAGGCAGTCTTTGCGCGCATTCCTATGCCCACGGACTTGGGCAGCCACTTGCAGGGGCTTGAAATGCCCGCGGTACTGCAACCCACCCCCTGGTCTCTGAGCAAGGCGCTGAGCCTGCTCTTGGTGGTGGGCGCATTGACAAGCCTGTTTATGCTCCACACCGCAGAGGAGTGGTTTGTCTATCGCGAAGATGTGCGCTTCCACAACCTAATCCGGCTGCGCGGCGACGATCTCTATCAGATCGCCGATCTAGACGGCTGGAATATCTTTTGGCTGGAACCCGAAGCGATCCGCGCTCGTCTTCTTGCCCTCCCCTGGGTAGAGGATGCCCAGGTCGCTGTCAGCCTACCCGCGACCGTTGCCGTCAATGTCATAGAGATGCCCCCCGCCGCGGTGTGGGTCACAAATGCAGGCAATTATTGGCTGGCGGCGAATGGCGCTGCGCTTCCCGTTGCCACGCTGGAAGAAAGCGCCCTGCCGGAGCTGGCCCTCCCCCAAA
The DNA here is from genome assembly GCA_020846635.1 of Caldilineaceae bacterium. Taxonomy (GTDB): domain Bacteria; phylum Chloroflexota; class Anaerolineae; order Caldilineales; family Caldilineaceae; genus QEUY01. The sequence goes on along the minus strand of JADLDO010000006.1, from coordinate 72,707 downwards.
TTATTGACAGCTTGCAGGAAGCGCGTGTCATCGGCGATGGCCCGCTTGCGATTGACCCCCAGATCCTGACCAGCGCGCTGGCATTGGTGGAAGCTATGCCGGAGTTGGATGGCATCATCCGCTATAACAAGTCCATAGGTTTGAATTTTCCTTTGCCAGATCCCGCAGTTTGGGTATACTGGGGTGACGGTTTTGATATGGAAAGTAAGTTAGAGAATCTATCGGTGTCGCGCGACCTGATCCGCAATGCCGAAGAACCAGCGCAAATCCTGGATGTCCGCTTCATAGACCGGCCTTATGTCCGTTAATTGAACAGAGTTGGTGAGTGAAAAAGTAGCGCATGGAAGAATTTATCTCTGCCATTGATATTGGCACGACCAAAATATGTGCCCTGCTTGCAGGTGTAACCCATGACAGTTTGGGCAATCTGGCGCTGCGCGTTCTGGGCGAAGGAACGTCGGTGAGCCAGGGGATCCGCCGCGGCGTGGTGGTCAATGTCACCGAAGCCATTGCTTGCATTGGTGAGGCCATCGAACGATGTGAAACCGACGCAGGCCAGCATATGGAAAGCGCCTATGTGGGCATTGCCGGCAGTCACATCGCCACCCTCAACAGCAAAGGCGTTAGTCCAGTCGATGCCCGCCAGGGTGTCACCATGCACGACATGCAGCGGGCGCTTGAAGGGGCGCGCGCGGTGGCGCTTCCCCAAAGCAAAGAGATCGTCCACACCATCGCCCGTGAATGGATTGTCGATGGACAAAACAATGTCCAGCACCCGTTGGGCATGAGCGGTTTTCGCCTGGAAGTCGATGCTCATGTGGTCACGGGCAGCAGCATGGCAATTAAAGACATCACCCAATGTGTAACCGCCCACGATGTCGCGGTCGACGAATTGGTGTTGGAGCCGCTGGCTGCCAACGAAGCGGTTCTGCGCGCGGATGAGCGGCGTATGGGTGTGGCGGTTGTCGATATCGGCGGGGGTACAACCGATATTGCTGTATTTTTAGAGGATGCTCTTTGCCACACAATTGTATTGGATATGGGCGGTAATCACTTTTCGCAAGATATTGCCGTGGGGCTTCATGCGCCCTTTGAAACCTGCGAAGAACTCAAGTTGCGCTATGGCAGTGTGCTGCCGGAGAGCGTCCCCGAAGACGACAAGGTGTGGGCAACGGTCTTTGGCGAAAAAGCAGAGCGCAGCTTCAGCCGCCGCTTTATCTGCGAAATTCTTGAAGCGCGCGCCGTCGAAATGCTTGAGATCATCGGCACGAAGCTTGATGAGAGTGGCTACTATGACCATCTTTCGGCGGGTGTTGTCCTCACAGGAGGTTCCAGCCAAGTGCCGGGGCTGACAGAGCTTGGGCGCAGTGTGCTGGCGATGCCGGTACGCATTGGCACACCCTCCAACCGCCTGCCGGTGACAGGGATGAGCCGCACGCTCCAAAGCCCTGCTTACTCCACCAGTATCGGGCTTCTGCTGTGGGGCTTGCACGAAGATGCGCGTAAGATCCGCCAGAACTACGCGCAACCTCGACAAGGGATTGACTGGAAGAATCGCGCGCTAGACTTCCTGCGAGGCTTGTTGCCGTGATAGGTCTAACCATTTATACTATGTACATAATCACGTAGTAATTACGCACACAATGACCACATTGCCGCTATCTAGTTGCGGAACCACGTGCTAAGGCAGCCCCACAGATCATCGTTCTTATTATCTATCATCATGTGGCTACACTGACCTTATTAAGCAGAGAATTAAGCAGAGAATTAAGCAGAGATTGGGTAGAGGATTGCATATCGGTTGAGTATGGATGTAGGGAAGTACGGTTGTTATGTCAAGGGAGATGGTGGTGTAATGGACTCGTTTGGACAAGATATGGGTCAACAGAAGGAGCAGAACATGGCGCGAAGTAATTCTCAGCCTCAGTTCGTTGAAAATTTTGCCAAGATCAAAGTAGTGGGGATTGGCGGCGGTGGTCAAAACGCGGTCAATCGTATGATCGAAGAAGGTCTGCAAGGTGTCGAATTCATTTCGGTCAACACCGATGCCCAAGCGCTCATGCTCTCGAATTCCCCGATTCGTCTACGCATTGGCGACAAGTTGACCAAAGGGCTTGGCTCTGGTGGCAACCCGGAGATCGGGCAGCGCGCCGCGGAAGAAAGCCGCGAGGAGATTCGAGAGGTTCTCGAAGGCGCAGACATGATCTTTGTGACCGCGGGTATGGGTGGCGGCACAGGGTCGGGTGCATCGCCGGTCATCGCCGGTATTGCGCGCGATTTGGGTGCGCTGACCATTGGCGTCGTCACGCGGCCTTTCACCTTTGAGGGCAGCCATCGCCGCCGTTCGGCGGAAGGCGCGCTGGATGAGCTAAAGAACAATGTGGATACGCTCATCGCCATCCCCAACGACCGGCTTTTACAGGTAGTGGACAAGAAGGTCAGCATCAACCAAGCCTTCCGCACTGCCGATGATGTGCTGCGACAGGGTATTCAGGGCATCAGCGAATTGATCACCATTCCTGGCTTGGTCAATCTCGACTTTGCCGATGTGCGCGCGGTGATGATCGAAGGCGGCGCGGCCCTGATGGCAATTGGCCGCGGGACGGGCGAGAATCGCGCCAAAGATGCTGTGCAGGAGGCCATCCACAGCGCGCTGCTCGATGTCTCCATCGACGGTGCACGCTCGATCCTCTTTAATATCAAGGGAGGCAATGACCTAAGCCTCTTTGAGGTCAACGAAGCTGCCGAGGTCATTCGCGCTGCGGCTCACCCTGAGTCTAATATCATCTTTGGTGCGGTCATCGACCCGAACATCAAGGAGGAGATCCATCTGACGGTCATCGCCACCGGCTTTGATCGCCAGGATAGCGAGGATCTGCCGCAATATAACAACCAGCGCAATTATGACAATCGTTCAAATCAGCCGCGTCCAGAGACCAGCCGGCCACAGCAACCCCCGCCTCCCAACGATTACAAGGTGCGTACCTTTGAGCGCGACGACCTGGATATTCCGTCTTTCCTGCGCCGCTCACGCAGCAACGGGCGCTAACCGTCGCCAATTCTCCCCTGATTTCTAGGTTTCTGTCCCCCACTTTTGCAGCCCCGAAGCGGGTGTGTCTAGTCGATACACCCGCTTTTTCTGTTTCATTTTATCCGCCTTTGGCGTTGCCCTATTCTATCTACGGCGATCCCTCTCCTCCCCATTCTTTTGTTGCATCCAGTATGCCGAATCGCAACAGATCTTCCCACCTTAAATTTTCTGGTTGCACGCCTGGAAATACCCCTGTTCTCCTGACAGAACACCTGTTTTTCTATTTGCAAGCCCCGTAAAGGTATGCTACACTACGCACCGAAACAGCCTATATATAGTAGCATTCATTAACAATAACACAATATATGGTGAGTTATGTCTCCTTCCCCGGCCCCATTGGATAGGCAAAAGGGAGAGAGCGTAGGTTTCAATTCTAACCAACTTTCCAATCAAATTTCTAAACAGATCTAGTCAAAATTGCTATGCGCTGTCCCCATTGTGGGCATTCTCAACACAAAGTGATTGATACCCGCGATGCCGCCGATGGCATCCGGCGGCGGCGGCGCTGTGAAAATTGTGACCAGCGTTTTACTACCTATGAGCATGTCGCCGCCAGCCTGTTGGTCGTCAAGAGTGATGGACGCCGCGAAGCCTATGACCGGCAAAAGTTGCTCTCTGGGATTCAAATCGCCGCCACCAAACGCCCCGTTAGCAGTGACGCCATTGAGCACATCGTCGTGCAGATTGAAGAAGCACTCCAAAGCCTCGGTCGCTCTGAAGTGTCCAGCAACATCATCGGCAACTTGGTTCTCGACCATCTGGCCCAAACCGATCAAGTCGCCTATATCCGTTTTGCCAGTGTCTATCTGGAGATCAACGATCTCAACGAACTGCGCTCCGAGATCGACCGCTTGATGGGTCGCTAGACCCCAACTAGACCGAGAAATGTATCTAAATCGGCGTAGCCAAATGGTGTAGCTTTCGTCATCGTTCTTAGGTTCCTTTCAATTTAAGCACAGTTGAAGTCGAAGTACTTCTTCATAGTGCAGGCTTGGCCCAGCCGCAGCCTGCGCTTTTTTTCCCATGTGCCAGTGCGGCTCTTTGAGGCTTGCTTTGGCATGAATTTCTATTGCGGCAGTTTGGTATCTGCGTTGTGCAAACCGCCTAGCTATCATAGTGGTGTCTACCTGGAGGAGAATCGATCATGCAAACAAAAGCCACCCTGACCGCCGACACTGCTCCCACCAACCGGCATGGGGCAACGACTGTCATTGAAAATGTGGCCGGGCAGCGTGTCACACTCACACCACCCGATTATGTAGAGGAAAGCAAGATCAACCTAACCGACAACAGCCGCAAGGTGCTGGAGCGGCGCTATCTGCGCCGCGACCTCGACGGCAATCTGCTGGAGACCCCGGCGGGCATGTTCTATCGCATCGCCTATCACATTGCCCAGGCCGAAAACCAGCACAAGGGCGATGCCGAAGGCGCGGCAGAAGCATTCTATAAGCTGCTTTCCGAATATCGCTTCTTCCCCAACAGCCCTACCTTTACCGGCGCAGGCACACCCCTGGGCCAACTGGCAGCCTGTTTTGTGCTGCCCATCGAAGATGATATGGGCAAGGGGCGCGACGGCATCTTTAGCACTTTGCGTGTCGCTGCCCTCATCCAACAGACCGGTGGTGGCAACGGCTTCTCCTTCAGCCGCCTGCGCCCCAAGAACGACATTGTTCACACCTCTGCCGGTCGCGCCACCGGCCCGGTAGGCTTCCTGCGCGTCTATGACCAAGCTTTTGGTGAGATCGCACAGGGCGGCACAAGGCGCGGTGCCAATATGGGTGTCCTGCGCGTGGATCATCCGGACATCGAAGAATTTATCGAGTGCAAGGCCAAAGAAGGCTCCATTTCCAACTTTAACATCTCCGTTGCCATCACCGATGCCTTTATGCAAGCGGTCAAGGATGACACCGATTTTGAGCTGATCAACCCGCGCAATGGCGAAGTCTGGAAGAGCGTACGCGCCCGCGACCTCTTTGACAAGATCGTCAAATATGCCCACCACAACGGCGAGCCGGGCGCGCTCTTTATCGACGCCGCCAACCGTTCCAATCCCGTCCCTCATCTCTATGCCCTGGAGGCGACAAACCCATGCGGAGAACAGTGGCTCGGCCCCTATGAGAACTGCTGCCTTGGCTCAATCAACTTGGGTGTCCATGTCACGTATGACGCTAACGGCAAGCCGGTAGTCGATTGGGATCTGCTGCGCCGCTCTATCTATGAAAGTACCCATTTCCTGGATAATGTTGTGACAGCCAACGCCTATGTGCCGGTTATTCCCGAAGTGGCGGAGGCAGCTTATCGCGCCCGTCGTATCGGCCTGGGCATCATGGGGCTGGGCGATATGATGTACCTCCTGGGCATCCGCTATGGCAGCGAAGAAGGGCAGGAGTTCGCCGCCCAGATTATGGAATTTGTGCGCTATCACTGCATGGAAAAGAGCATCGAGCTTGCAGGCGACCGCGGCCCATTTCTCGCCTACGAAGGCTCCATCTATGATCCCAAGCAGGCGGGCGGCATGAAGTGGCAGACCCCTACCCCTGTCACCCCCTTCCGCCGCGATTGGGGCCGTCCTTCGCTGGATTGGCAAATGATCGTCGGTGGCATTGAAGAACATGGCATCCGCAACGCTGCCCAGACCACCGTAGCCCCCACCGGCACGATTGCCACGGTCTGCGGCTGCGAAGGCTATGGCTGTGAGCCGGTCTTTGCTCTGGGCTATATTCGCCACTTTAAGGACGGCGACAAGAATGTAGAACTGCCCTACACCAGCCCCCGCTTTGAGGAGGCGCTTAATGCTACCGAGTTGAGCGAGAGGCAGAAGGAGTCGATCAAGCAGCGGGTTGCCATGAGTGGAAGCTGCCAAGACATCATGGAGCTGCCCGAAGCGTTGCGCCATACCTTTGTCGTCAGCAGCGACATCAGCGCCGACGAGCATGTACGCATGCAAGCGGCCATCCAAGCCTTTGTGGACAACAGCATCAGCAAGACCTGTAACTTCCCCGAAGGTGCGACCGAGGCCGATGTTGCCAATGCCTATCTGTTGGCATGGGAGTTGGGCTGCAAGGGCTTGACCGTCTACGTCACGGGCAGCCGACAAGAGGTTGTGTTGGAGACCAAAGCGACCAAAGAGAAGAAGACTGACGATGCGCCCGTCGCCGTCAGCGCCATTACGGCAAATGGGCACGCGCCCGAAGCTGCATATGCGAACGGGACCAATGGCAACGGCACCGCGGGCCATGAAAGCAAGCGTGCCGAGATCACACCGGCGGTGCATGATGTCAGGCCGGTCGTCACCAAACGCCCGCGTCCCTCGATCCTGCGCGGCAGCACCTATCGCAAGGAGACGCCGCTCGGTACTGCCTACATCACCGTCAACAGCGATGAGCGTGGCGAACCCTTTGAGGTCTTCCTCAATGTCGGTAAGGTCGGCAGCGATGTTGCCGCCGTCTCCGAGGCCACAGGCCGTTTGATCAGCCTCATCCTGCGCATGCCCTCCGCTCTACCGGCAAACGAACGGCTGCGCTGGGTGCTGGATGAAATGGCGGGTATCGGTGGCGGGAGACCGCTGGGCTTTGGTGCGAACCGCGTACGCAGTCTGCCCGATGGCGTCGCCCAAGTCCTCGCCGAGCATCTAAGCGACCTACCCCCCATGCGCGAGGAAGAACGGCACGAACAGCTAGCTCTGCCCATCGCCCAACGTCCCATCGGCGACATCTGTCCCGAATGTGGTGAAGCAGCCTTCCTCAACATCGAAGGCTGCCGCAAGTGTGCAACGTGTGGGTACAGCGAGTGCTAGGGGTAAAAGTTCGCGTTTAATCATGCGCCGATATAGATGTAAGGGATTGGACCATATGGTCCAATCCCTTACATCTATATATCCTATGTAAAGACACGGTTAATTACTGACTGTTTAGAAATCGCGTACAAAGATACCCAATACCCCTTCTTTAACCGTCCGATCAGGGACGTTTTTTGTTGCCAAGATTCTGGCTCCTTAACGTCAGGCTGTTCCAGACATGGGCAAGCTTCATTTAGGAGAATCAACGCGAGTGGCAATCACAGTCTACGTCGATCTCAGTGCCAAGATAGAGCATTGGGTACGAAACAGCGCCATAGTGATGGCAAATGACCAACAGCAACGAGCCTATATGGTACCCCACAATGTAAAGCAGAAGGCTCGGAGACTGATTAAGGAACTGTATGGAGTAAAATCAGATCGCTATCGCTTGCTGGCAGTACTGGTGTACCTAGTCGTGCGTGAGTCATTCGGCACAATTGACTTGATTGTCATTGACAAGGATTATGACGGCCCTCAGGTAGAGGCAACGATCAAGAATCTACTCTTGGCACTCATCCGTACCAATAAGCCAGATGCTACGTCTGGGATGATCATTTTTGAGAACGTAAAAGGAAGCAAGGCTGATAGGCTGGCAAAGCAGATATACGATGGCAAGGCAACAGCCGAACGCGTAATTAGCTATGAGGAGATCGCTCGTCTATTACAGAAATAAAAGAAGCTGGGGAAGTCCACGAGGGACATAAATGTCACACGGTCAGGCGAAGCCTGCTACCCTCAAGGGGCACTCATTTGCCCTGTGACCACCCAGCTCGCTACATACTACTATACCACAGTATGTCAATACTTCATGACGCCAAACTTATATTTCTGATACAAACGTCCCCTTCAAGAAAAAAATTGGACGTTGACATATCAGAACTTTTGTTCTATAATTTCGTGTGCAGGCATCTGACCTGAGCCAAACCTGAACGGATGCCAACGGCTCATCCCCTCTATCCTACAGACAGTTTTGTCATATAAGCGCGAACCCAGGAGGAACTATGCCCACCCTACTCAACCCGTACATTAGCTTTAAGGATAATGCCCGCGAGGCGATGGAGTTCTATAAATCCGTCTTTGGCGGCAACCTTACGCTGAACACCTTCAAAGAATCTCATGCATCTCAAGACCCCAGCGAAGACAACAAAATTATGCACGCGCAGTTGGAAGCGAACAACGGCATCACGTTGATGGCGTCTGACACACCCAATGGCATGGAATACAGCGAGGGGTCACAGCTTAGTATATCGCTCAGTGGCGAAAACGAGGCAGAATTAAGAGGCTACTGGGACAAGCTTTCGAGCGGCAGCACGATCACGGTGCCATTCGAGAAGGCCCCGTGGGGTGACACATTTGGTATGCTCACTGACAAGTTCGGCGTTAACTGGATGGTGAACATCGCTGGTCAAAAAGCGTAACGCCGAGAATATCTACCCATACGTACCCAGAAGAAGCTCACTCTGAACGTGAGTTTCTTCTGGGTGCGCCAGTTTGCAAAGTTTACCTGCTGCTATCAGGCTTTGTCGCCAGCAGAATCAGATGTTCGCTCTGATTGTCATAGGGCGTACCCTCAAAATCGCCCCAGACGGCCTCCACCTGTAGCCCCGCCAGCCGCAGCATCAACTCCGCTTCATTGCGCCACAGAAAGCGCAAGGTAAAAGGACAGCGCGTTCGCCGCACGCTGCCGTCGGGGCCGATCTCCTCATAGATGAAAAGCGTCTCTTGCAGTTGCTCCGCCAAATCGAGCGTACGCACACTCCATTTCATCACCTCTGTGCCATCCTCCCGCAGCCATTGATCGGCCAGTTCCATCACGCCATGCACCTCTACCAAGCGTGCAATGTCGGGGTGAAACAGGTCAAGCATCAACAGACCGCCAGGGCGCAAATGAGTCGCAGCGCGCTCCAACGCGGTCAACTGGTCGGCGGCATCAGCCAGGTGCATCAACGTGTTGCTGGTGCAAAAGGCAAAGGCGTAGTCGCGCTGGGGCAACGTCAAGTCACGCAGATCGGCCTCCACCAGCGTCACACGGTCGCCATGCGGAACCTTGCCCAACTTGGCGCGTGCCAGCGCCAGCAATGCCGGGCTAATGTCCACGCCCGTGACCGGCAACCCAGCCGCCACCAGCGGCAGCAGCAGCCGCCCCGTACCGCACCCTAGCTCCAACACCGGCCCATCCATCTCTTGCGCCAAGTGGACAATGGCCTCAATGTCCTCGTCATAGTGCCGGTAATCCTCGTCATAGAAGCGGGTGAAGCGGTCAAAAACCAGACGGGTAGACTCGGTTGCTTGCGTCATGGGATATCCAAATCTTCTTAGGCTCGCCGCAGATGTGGGCAAGAGCCTTTGCCAAAAATCATTACCAAAAATCACAGTCGAGAATCACAGCAGGTCGCTTGCACTCGATCATAGCCCTGTCTCCAGGTTAGCGCCAAATTGGATTTGCATATCTGGACATATGAGCTATAATAGGGAGAAGAAGATTGAGCCGACCCTAAGTCGCTGTGTAAAGTCCAGTCTCGTACGAACAACTGGCACACAGGGCAGGTCGGCCATTACTTTATGCTAAGCACAACAGTAGTTTTGGAGGCGCCGCCCCACCAGGCGGTGTTTTTTCATGGAGAAATGCGGTTATGGCGAACAATGAACCAGTCTATTTAACAGGTGAAGGTCTTAAGAAGATTCAAGAGGAATACGAATATCTTACGGAAACCAAGCGTAAGGAAGTCGCGCAGATGATCGCGGAGGCGAAGGCCGAGGGCGATATCAGCGAGAACGCAGGCTATGACGAGGCCAAGACAGCGCAAGGCTTCTTAGAAGGCCGTATCCGTGAGTTAGAAAACCTACTCAAGAATGCCCAACTCATCGAAGATCATGCGCAGCCCAAGGGTGAAGTCTCACTCGGTCGCACAGTGATTGTGCGCGAAGAGGGCACAGATTTCGAGGAGACCTATACCATCGTTGGTTCGGTGGAAGCTGACCCCACACAGGGGCGCATCAGCAACAGCAGCCCAATTGGCAAGGCATTGATTGGCAAACGTGTCGGTCACAAGGCGACGGTTCAATCTCCTGGTGGCGAAATTATCTTCGAAGTATTGAAGATCAAATAACGCCCCTGCATCGGCTGTGCAACTCCCATTTGAGACAAAGCCAAACTTGTCATCTGCGGGCCGATCGCTGTAAGCTCAATCTTTCAAAAGCCATATAGATTCAAAAGGACAGCGACGGTGACCGATTCGCCTCTGGACTTGTTTGACCCCAGCAACCTAACGGACCAAGAACAAGCGCGCCTTGCCAATTTGAAGGGGTTGATTGCCGCGGGCATCGACCCCTATCCGGCGCGCGTCCAGCGTACCCACACCATCGCCGAAGCGCGCGCCCTCTATGAATCCGGCGCTAGCGAAGAGATTGTCGTTGTGACCGGGCGGCTCAAGCGCATCCGCGACATGGGCAAGATGAGCTTTGCCAACATCGAAGATGGCAGCGGCACAATCCAAATCCTCCTGCGCCGTGACAATCTTCCAGAAGGTTTCTACAACAACATCTGGAAGAAGTTTGTCGATCTGGGTGACTTCATTGGGGCGACAGGCCCCTTAACCGTGACCAAAACGGGCGAGGTGAGCGTGGATGCCACTTCGATCCAGTTCTTGAGCAAGACACTCAAGCCGATGCCCGACAAGTGGCATGGGGTGCGCGATCGCGAGACACGCTATCGTCGCCGCTATGTGGATTTGATTGCCAACCCCGAAGTGCGCGATATCTTCCGCACGCGTGCAGCCATCCTGCGCGCCCTGCGCGAGTATTTCGACGGCGAGGGCTTTCTTGAGGTGGAAACTCCCATCCTCCAGCCCATCTATGGGGGTGCCGCGGCCAAGCCCTTTGTCACCCACCACAACCAGCTCCACCAAGACCTCTATCTGCGCATCTCTTTTGAGTTGTATCTCAAACGACTGATCGTGGGCGGTTTTGATCGCGTCTACGAGATCGGGCGTGACTTCCGCAACGAAGGTGTCAGCTTCAAGCACAACCCGGAATTCACTCAGCTTGAATTCTACGAAGCCTATACCGACTATGAAGGTGTCATGCGCCGCACCGAGGAGATGATGGCCTATGTGACGCAACAGGTCACAGGGGGCAATACCCTCAACTTCCAGGGGCATACGATTGATATGTCACCCCCCTGGCGGCGCATCCCCTTGCGTGAAGCGATTCTTGAGGCATCTGATATTGACTATGAGCAGTATCCCGATGCAGAGTCGCTGGCCCAGGCCATGCGTGCAATCGGCCTCTCGCCCGACCCCAACAGCACATGGGGTAAGTTGGTAGATGGTCTTATGGCACGCTTTGTAGAGCCAAACCTGATCCAGCCCACCTTTCTCATCGACTACCCGCTCGACATCAGCCCGCTGGCAAAGGGATCGCCCGACGATCCACGCCAGGTCGAACGCTTCGAGGGCTTTATCGGGGGCATGGAGTTCTGTAATGCCTTTAGCGAGCTAAACGATCCCATTGACCAACTGCAACGCTTTGTCGATGAAAATTACCGCGCACGTCACGGGGATGACGAAGCGCACCCGATTGACGAAGATTTCATCGATGCGCTGAGCTTTGGCATGCCACCCACAGGCGGCTTTGGCATGGGCATCGACCGGCTGACGATGATCTTCACAGACAAAGAGACCATTCGCGAGGTCATTCTCTTTCCCCATCTGCGCTCCCTCAAAGATGAGCCCGAAGCCGGTGATTCCGAAACAGGAGAGTCTGAGGCGGAGGACACACCTGCTAGGAGAAGCAACCGCGAGAAGCCGGCCTAATTGCGCCGATATATGCCTGGTCAGCAATCCACTCGCACCGACACGCCCTGGCCGAACTTCTCTGCCAGGGCATTTTTGATCTAACTTTTGATCTAGATGAGTCGCTCGCGCAAGGCTTGTCCAGGACTGGCCGCGCCATGAGTATCAAGTTCCCACTTATGTCACGTAACCAGATCGCGGCCAGCCTACTCGTCCTGCTCCACCTGCTCTTGGCAACTGCTTATAGCGTCTCCAATCCACTGGGCGAAGCGCCCGACGAGGCCGACCATTGGGCTTATGTGGTCTATCTGGCCCGTGAGCGCCGCCTGCCCGAAGGCCCACGCGTCACCCAAAGCAAACATCCTCCTTTCTATCATGCCACCGCGGCCGCGGTGGCGTCCCTTGCCACACCGCGCTTCGACTTTCTGCGCGCCAATCCCGACGTTGCCATTGACCCTGGCCCTACCCAATCATCCAACTTCTTTATCCACACAACTCTGGAAAGTTGGCCCTGGCAGGAGGGAGTATGCGCCTTCCACCTGGCGCGGCTCTGGTCTGTCTTGTTGAGCAGCGCCACCGTCGCCGCCGTCTATGGCCTCGGTCGCAGCGCGCTCCCCCATCGTCCCGGCGTGGCACTCTTAGCAGCGGGACTTGCCGCGACCCTCCCCGAATTCGCCTTCATCGGTGGCGCTGTCAACAACGATAATGCCGCCGCGCTCTTTGGAACCCTCATCCTGTGGGGTGGTTTTGCCATCTACCAGGCACAAGGGCAGTGGCGTGCAGGCTGGTGGACACCGCTGGCGCTGGGATTCGGGCTTTTGTCTAAGGTCAGCATCCTTTCACTCTGGCCCATCGTTGCCTTGTGCATCCTGCTTGGCGCAGCACGACAGCGGGACGGGGAGACCGACACCTGGCAGCGTGGATGGCAAAGCTTGTGGCGCAACTGGCCCCGTTGGCTGCTGGGCGGATTGATCATTTTTCTGCCCGCGCTGGCTTTGGCCGCGCCCTGGCTGCTGCGCAACTGGCGGCTCTATGGCGATCCAAGCGGCATGGCGTTGGTGCAGCAGACCATCGATCTACGCACAACATCCTGGACATGGGCTGATAGTGGCTGGTTGCTGCGAGGCTGGTTTCTCTCCTTTTGGGGCAAATTCGGCGCGGTAGGCCACCTTGCCTATCCCGGTTGGGTCTATTGGCTCTTTGCCGGGGTGAGCGCGATAGGGTTGGGCGGGCTTGTCTACACATGGGGGCGCGCTCGCCGTGAGCACATTGCGCTCTACCTCTTAGCCCTGGCACTGCTGGCAGTGGCGTTGGCGATGTGGCGCTACTCGCTGCTGGCGCTGGGCACAGACCAGGGGCGACTTCTCTTTCCGGCCATCGGCCCCCTGTTATTACTCTTGTCGTTGGGGCTGGCAAGCCTGCCTCTAGGCAAAGCGCGCCGCTGGCTGGGCGCAGCGTTCCTTGTTGGGCTAACGCTGCTGACATTGTATGGGCTGTTCGGCGTGATCCAGCCTGCCTTTGCGCCACCTCCCCCTCCCCCGCCAAACGAATTGGCACAAGCCAACCCTGCCGAAGCCTCGATCTACTTTGGCGAATTGACCTTAAGCGGCTGGACGCTTGAAGACAATCCCATCCTCTACTGGCACAGCCCGGAGCAGCCTATGGTGGATTGGCGCACAGATTTGCGCGTTACTGCCGAGGATGGCACGTTGGTATGGGAATGGAGACGATCCCCAGGGTATGGTCGCTTTAGCAGCGATCACTGGTCTGCGGGTACGCGTGTGCGCGATGAATACGTTATTGGCTGGCCGGATTGGGCCGGCCCCGGTCGCTATCGTGTGGAAGTCACACTCTATCCCTTTGGCGGCGAACCCGGGCAGGATCAGCCCTTTGTCATACTGGGCTGGCTAGACAAAGATCATTGAATAAGGACAATATGAGTCGAAATCCGATCATAAACAGCAGAATTTACCAGAGCGACAAAAACACATTTGCAAGCGTATCACCAGCACACTACAATTTAGTTATTGATCCATTCTTTTCCACGTAACGGAGTTTCCGTCATGCGTACCCGCATTGCAATTGCAGTCACTTTTCTAATCGCCATCTACCTCTTTGCGTTCCCGGTCTCAGCCGCGCCTGTGGCCCAAACCTCTATCCCGGATTTCACTTTGAATGCCCAAACAACGATCTCTGTGACCGTAGCCATCACAGGGGGGCAGGTCATTGTTGTGCCGGTCGATCTGACCTTCATCGCCCAAAACGAAAATGGCTCTCCTGATATTTCAATTATCGCTAAAACTGAACAGCAGGCAGGCATGTATATCGGTATTGCCAGCCCCAGCGATGCGAGCGCATCCATACAGCGCGGCATCGTGGACCCAATTGCTGCCAGCGCGCCAACTCCGGCAGCAGACGAGGGGGCGAACGCCAGTGAACCCCTCGCGGGAGGGGCGAACAGCTACGTTGTCAATGCCAATGCAAACCTGCGCGCCGGCCCAGGCACGAACTTCGAGATTGTGGGCAAGCCTCGTTTCGGAGATGTTGTCATCGTCGTTGGTCAAAATAACGACGGTTCCTGGATGGAGCTGGAGGGTGGCGGCTGGATTGCAGCTTTCCTGTTGGATCCAACCACCGATAACCGCAATAATGGCAACAATAATGATAATAATGAGGACGAGACAAACGGAACGCAAGCCACCCCGACACCTCCAGCGCTGCCAACAGAGCAGCCCTCCACGGGGGAAGAGCCATTAGCCGCCTATCTTCTCCAGGTAGCCGAGGCCAGCACAAGTGTGAGCAACGTCGCCCCTGTCCTCCGCGCGCTCCTACAAAATCCGCAGCCCTTTAGCGATCAATGGCGCAACCAAGTCACTGCCCAGATAACCATTATTTCGGCTGGCGTAGACCAATATCTGGACCTTGCCCCCATACGAGGCTATGAAAATTTTCATACGCAAGTCACCGATGCGGCAGCCATCTGTGAACAAGGAACCAACTACCTTGCCGGCGGGCTTGCCGATCCGCGATCTTTCAGCCCAACGCTCGCCAGTGATTTGATCGAATCTTGTGCGCTCCAAACCGCCACCCTTGCCAACAACGCGCAGGCACTTCAATAACAGAGAGTCGAATACAGAGAGTCAACAGCATAAAGACGCCAGTATAAAGATGACAGCAAAGGCAGACATGCGAGGGATCGCCGGTGGTATCCAGAGCGAACGACTGGATTTACTCCCCATGACAGCCGCGTTCCTCTCGGCATCTTTGGCCGGTGACATCGCAAAGGCAGAGAAGCTGTTGGGGCGGACGCTGCCGCCCGAATGGCTGCATGACGAAGGATTAATGCGTATCCGGCTAGGGCAGCTACGCTTCAAGCCCATGCTGCAACCGTGGCTGCTGCGTGCCGTCATCCTACGCGCAACGGGGGGCATGATTGGACATATCGGTTTTCATACGGCGCCGGGTGCTGCTTATCTACAAACGATTGCGCCAGGTGGTGTTGAAATGGGCTATACGATCTTTCCTGCATTCCGGCGGCAGGGTTATGCAACAGAGGCGGTCGCGGCGTTAATGCGGTGGGCGATGCAGGAGCAGAATGTCCAGCGCTTTGTGCTTTCCATCAGCCCAGGGAACAATCCCTCGCTGCGGATTGCGAATCACTTTGGCTTCCGCAAGGTTGGGTCGCACATGGATGAAGAGGCTGGGCTGGAAGATATTTTTGTGCTTGAACGCAACGAAACCGCCCAGGCGTAGGAACTTGTAGGATGTTGATAGAGAATATGCACACGATGTATCAAGGCGTCTTCAATGCGCTGCCCACACCGGCGACCCTGATCGATCGTGCGGGGATTATTCTCGATATCAACCCCGCATTCATCGCGTACGCGCGTTCTGTCGGGCGTCATATCACGCGTGCCGACCGTGTCGGTCATCATATTTGTGATTTTGCCAGAGAAGAGTACCGCAAATTCACCTGGGACTTTATTGAGGAAGTCTTTGCTGCCGGTTACGCGCGCTCACGCCAGATTCCAGAGCAGCAGGCCAATCACCGGCTTGCTTACCTGCAAATGGAAGGCAAAGCAATTTACAACCGGGCTGGAGAAGTCACCGGCGCGCTTTTGCTTCGACAGTTCGTCACAGATCCTACCTGGCATGAGGAGAGGCGTCGCGTGATGGCCCACCTCCGCGACGCGATCTGGGCCATGAAACACAGCGATGATATGGACCGTGTCATGGCAGCCTTACGCGTGGGGCTTGTGCAACTCTCTCTGCGCTTTCATGCCTATGGCGTCAACGTCGTTGATACAGGGCCGGACTCCACACACATCGTTTGTTATACAGACTCCGGCAACGGCATCAAACGCTTATACCTGGAAAGGGGTAGGAGCGGAGTTGAGACCCTGCGCCACTTCTGGCAGGGACAGAAGATTGTCTACCGCCGGAACCTCGACAAAGATGACCCCTATTTGGAAAGGGAGCGTCTCAGCAGAGGGATGGGCGTGCCAATCCGCAGCGTCGTCGATATTCCTTTTACCTTTGGCACACTGGCAGTCAACAGCACGGAAGCGAACGCGTTTGATGAAGTAGACCTGGAAACCCTACGCGATATGGCGAGTGCCCTCGATGAAGGGTTCCGGCGCAAGGATGACCTCAAACGGCTTGAGGATGCCGTCCAACGGGCCAATGAGATGGCAATTCGCGCTGAAGCCGCCAACATCGCCAAGACGCATTTTCTTGCCAACATGAGCCACGAAATCCGCACACCGATGAACGGTGTCATCGGCATGGCTGGGCTTCTGGCAGAGACAGAGCTGCAACCGGAACAGCAGCATTACGCCACGATTATTCGTCAGAGCGGCGAACATCTGCTGGCAATCATTGGCAACATTTTGGATCTTTCCAAAATTGAGGCGGATCGGCTCACGTTGGATAAAGTGGAGTTCAATCTTGAGGAAGTCATAGAGGCCGTAGTCGATACGTTGGCAACAAGCGCACAGGTCAAAGGACTAGAGTTGCTCTGTTTGCTTCCACCAGAGCCTCTTCCGAGGCTCATCGGCGACCCCGCGCGGCTGCGTCAAGTCATCGTCAATCTGCTCGGCAATGCCATCAAATTTACAGACCACGGTGAAGTGATCCTTGAAGTGCGCCTTACAGACGAGAATGGCGCACATGCCGGGACGACTGCGGAAGCTAGTCAGCAGCTTAATCTACATATCAGTGTGCGCGACTCTGGCATTGGCATTGATTCCGCGAGGTTTGACGAACTCTTCCAACCCTTCACGCAGTTGGAGACATCCACGAGCCGCCGCTTTGGCGGTACCGGCCTCGGATTGGCGATCTCCAAACAACTGGTAGAGTTGATGGGTGGCGAGATTGGTGTGCGTAATAACGACGACAAGGGCACAGAATTTTGGTTCACAGTTCTGTTTGACATTGCCCCAACGCAGATGCTGCCGGAAGAAGCACCGGCCCGATCAACGGAACAGATGATCCCCGCGGACACGCGCATCTTGCTCATCACCAACCATGAAGCCAGTCGGAGGGTGTTCATGCACTATCTGACGGCTTGGCATTGCCGCTCCATCGTGGCAGCAGATGCAGAAGAGGCGCTCGCGCTCCTCCATACGGCCCATAGCCAGGGAGACAGCTTTGCCACGGTCATTATTGATCAGCAGATGGGGCAACAACTCCGCGGCATCTCTAATGACAATCTGATCCTGAAAATCCGGCAAGATCCCCGGTTTGCCAACGTTGGCATTGTCCTGATCTCGCCGCTCATCGACAGGGCAGAGCCGATTCGGCTGGAGCACCAGGGCATCGTTCATCGAGTTTCAAAGCCCGTGAAGCGTATCCCCCTCCGCGCTTGTCTGGCTGCCGCGCTGAAACGCACCGTCCCCAAACTCGGAGGCGAGAAAACAGACGAGAGAAACGCGAGGAATGGACAAGTTCTTAATGAGCCCAGGCACGCCAGCGATTATCCCGCTCCGGTTGCCATGCGCACCGGCGCTAGGCTCCACGAAAGAGAGATTCTACTGGTGGAAGACAACGCCGTCAACCAGATCGTGGGCGTTACGATGCTGAAGAAGCTGGGCCATCGTGTGGATTTAGCCGAAAATGGCGAAGAGGCCATCGCCGCGCTGCAGAACAAGCGCTATGACCTCGTCCTGATGGATGTTCAAATGCCGGGGATGGATGGGCATCAGGCAACCAAAGTCATCCGCGATCCGAATTCCGCAGTGCGTGACCATCAAATACCCGTCATCGCCATGACCGCCAACGTCTTACCTGGCGACCGCGCAGCCTGCCTCGACGCCGGTATGAATGACTTCCTCTCCAAGCCCATTCGCCCCGCAGAGCTCTCCGTCATGCTGGAACGCTGGCTCGGTGCCGCGGATCAGGGCTAGTAACTCTCGCGGCGAAAGCTGTAGCCCTGGTGGGGGATGGTGTGAATATATTCTGGATTGACCGGGTCTTGTTCGATCTTGCGGCGAAGCCTGTGTACGAGCGCCTTGAGCAGATGTCGGTCGCCATCACGCGTGCCATGATCGGGCCACACACGCTGGATAATGAGGTCTGTCTCTACAACTTGCCCACTCTTGCTCATCAACAATTGTAATAGCCGGGATTCAAGCTGTGACAGGCGAATGATATCCTTCTGAGGTGTTATAACCTCGCTCTTAACCGGATCGAAGCAAAAGCCATAAGCCTCTATGACACCGATGGTCTTGTCCGAGATAGCAGACTGCCGCAGCCACGGCTGGATCTTTGCCAGGAGCAAATTGATGCTAAAGGGCTGGACCAGACAATCGTCAGCACCCGCTTCATATGCGCTCAGTAGATAGCGCTCATCTTGCTCATAGGTCAAGATCAGAATCGGGTTATCGTAACCGGCTCGCAGACTTCGACAGATCTCCAGCCCATTGCCATCCGCTTCATACATGTTGAGCAGAATCAGATCGTACTCTTCGAGGTTACGACCAGCCACCTTCTTTTTGGCAACGGCGTCACTTAGAATCGAAACTTCGATTCCACTCTGTACAAGCATCTGCGCTGGTAACCGCGCAAGCGAAGTACGGTCGGTAATCAGTAAAAGACTAGGATTCATGATAGTTCATAGCTGCCCCAGGCGATGGTGCTTTAGCTTTATGCAAGCGAGTACTCAATAGTAAAACGTTTAGCAATAGATATAGTGTACGGTTCCAGCCAAATAAATACATTCGGCTAACCAGCATGGAGAATTGTCTACACCCAGAGGCTCTGCGCAACAAAAAGGCTAGGGGCAACAAAAAAGGCCACGTCCTCAACCGTTTCCGGCGGAAAACATGACCTATTTCTGTACCCTCTACGCCGGCAGCACCGGCTTACAGAGGCTAGTCCAGTCGGGGCGAGAGGATTTGAACCTCCGACCTCGTCGTCCCGAACGACGCGCGCTGCCAAGCTGCGCTACGCCCCGAAACTGTACCTTGCAGTATAGCCTACCCCTCTCTGGATGCCAAATTTGGGCTTGACAATCCACCAACAGCGGAGGAAAATACAGTTGGCGCGCGTGCGTTCGTGTGCTATAATCCGTCGCATGACTGAGGCTTGTCTCCTTTGCTCTGCACCACTGCTTTGCTCTGTACCGCTGTGGCATCTGCGTGTTCCTCTGATGGTCAGAAGAGTGATGGTCCAAAGATTACCCTTCGAGAGCTTGGTCGAAGATTAACGTTAACAGCAGGCAAGCAAGCCGGATTGGCAAGTTTGCCCAGAGCAAAGAGCGCTGCACGAAATGGAATCAACATGATTGAAGTAACAATTGACAGCATCCGTGTAAGTTTGATGTCCCAACATCGCATCGTCGTCCTCAAAGAAGAGAGCGGCGCTCGCTTTCTGCCCATCTGGATTGGCCCGTTTGAGGCAGACGCCATCACGCTTCAACTCCAGGGCGTTGACCCGCCGCGCCCGCTCACCCATGACCTTCTCAAAACAGTCATCGAGACGATGGGCGGCGAGGTGTTGCACATTGTCATCAGTGGGCTGGAAAAGAATACATACTTCGCCCGCATTGTGCTGGATGTCGATGGCGATACCGTCGAGGTCGACAGTCGCCCCAGCGATGCCATCGCCCTAGGGGTGCGTGTCAATGCACCTATCTATGTGGCTGACGAAGTGATGGACCAGGCAGGGCTAAAACCCGAAGAAGAGATCACCCTCACCGAAGGCGGCGCGCCCAGCAAATCACAGCGCGCCATCGGTGAAGACGAGGAAGAGGAAGACCTCGGCGTCTTTACCGACTTTGTCGAAGGGTTAGATCTGGACAGCCTGTTGGGCAACTAACCGGCGCGCGCTTTCATATTCAGGCGTTGAAAGACGGCGAAGCCGCACTGCTGGCTTCGCCGTTTTTGCGCCCGTAAATCTTATCCACAGCTTGTGCCCAGCTTATCCCCATCGGGGTCATGGGCTGGGTATTTGTCACTTAGCAACACATCACGGGGCATGTAGAGGAGGTACGCATGGACTATCCCATGCAAAATGGCTATTCCGAAACAGAAACAGCCGTGCCGCTCAAAAGCGTGCCCGCCAATATTGAGGCCGAGCGCGCCGTCTTGGGTGCCCTGATGATCGACCCCGATGCCATTATCAAGGTCGCCAACTTTCTGCGCGCCAAAGATTTCTACCGTGAGCGGCATGGCTGGATCTATGATGCAATGGCCTCGCTCAACGAACGGCGCGAACCACTGGATTTTGTCACCCTAACCGATGAGTTGGAACGGCGCGAGCAACTCGAAGAAGTCGGTGGTCCTGCCTACCTCACCGACCTCATCAGCAGCACGCCCACCGCAATCTACGTGGATCACTATGCCCGCATTGTCGAGCGGACTGCCATCCTGCGCCGCCTTATCTCCGCCGCAGGCAAAATTGCCGAACTGGCCTATGATGAAAGCCAGAATGTCGATGAGGTGGTGGATCGCGCCGAACAGATCATCTTTGGCATCAGCGAAAGCCGCATCCATCGCGACCTTACCCCTATTCGCGCCATCATCTCTGATGTGGTAGAGCGCATCGACTTTCTCACGCGCAACAAAGACACCCTGATGGGCGTGCCCACAGGCTTTACGATGCTCGACCGTCTGCTGGGCGGGCTGCAAAAGAGCGATTTGCTCATCCTTGCCGCACGCCCGGGTATGGGTAAGTCCTCACTTGCGCTGAGCATGGCGCTCAACGCCTCGCGTCACAACAACGCGCGTGTCGCCATCTTTAGCCTAGAGATGAGCAACGAGCAGCTTGTCGAGCGCCTGCTCTCGATGGAAACGGCCATTAACAGCCACCGCCTGCGTATGGGCGACATCCATGAGGATGAATGGCCCATCTTGTTAGAGGCAGCCAACATGCTGGGAACCGCGCCGATCTTTATTGACGACACCCCTGGGGCCACTGTCAGCGACCTACGCACAAAAGCGCGCCGCCTCTATGCCGAACATGGGCTGGATATGATCATCATCGACTATATGCAGTTGATGACAGGATCGTCGGGAGGGAATGGGCGCAGCGAGAACCGCCAACAGGAAATCTCCTATATCAGCCGTTCTCTCAAATCACTGGCGCGTGAACTCAACGTCCCCGTGATTGCCCTCAGCCAGTTGTCGCGTGCCGTGGAATCACGCTCCGACAAAAAGCCTTTGCTCTCCGACCTGCGCGAGTCGGGGAGCATCGAACAGGATGCCGATGTGGTATTATTCATCTATCGTGAAGATTACTATGAAGAAGATTCAGAGAAGCAGAACATTGCTGAAATCATCATCGCAAAACATCGCCACGGCTCGACGGGCAACGTTAGTCTTTATTTCCGTAAAGAATTGACCCAGTTCCGTGACCTGGAAATCCAGCGTACCGAACTGGAGTATTAAAGAAGGAATTATGGCTAACATCGCCGGATTCATCGGCTTTCCCGACACAAAGTTACGCCCGGTCAAGATTCCTGACCTTTTCTTCAGCGACCTACTGCCGCAGATCGATGACTTGGCCGAATTAAAATTGACCTTACACTGCTTTTGGCTGCTCAACGACCAAAGCGGTGAACACCGTTATCTGCGCGGCGAAGACTTGCGCAGCGACAATACCCTGCTCGCCAGCCTGACGCTCGACAGTGAGCTACGCACCCCCCAGGCAGCCCTGGCAGAAGCGCTGTCACGCGCCGTGGCTCGCAATACGCTGCTGCGTATGGAGATCGACATGGGTCCAGACCAGCCCAATGCGCCCAAGATCACCGAAGATTGGTACTTTATCAATACGGTCAAGGGACGCCAGGCCATCGCCCTCATCCGTCAAGGCAGGCTGCGCGAAGTCCAGTCTGTCCTACCCGACGAGGCGCGCATCCGCATCGATCGGCCCAATGTCTTTGTCCTTTATGAACAAAATATCGGTGTGCTCACACCGCTGATCGCCGAGAAGTTGCGCGACATAGAAAAGACCTACGCGCCGGACTGGATCATCGACGCCTTTGAGATTGCGATTGGCAACAACAAGCGCCATCTGAACTATATTCACAACATCTTAAAGCGTTGGGAGACAAAAGGCCGCGACGGAGATTTTGATGAAAACGCTGGACGAAATTCTGAAGAACGTGGCCGGCGAGACTACCGCCCGGATAAATACTCTGACATCATCCTCGGCTGATCCGTCTAGCCCGCAAGACAAAGGAGGGGCTGCGTTGAGCAAACGCCCAACTGCCTCCCTGCTGGATGATACCTGCCCGCGCTGTGGTGGCGCGGGCTTTGTCACGTTGGATGTGCCGATGGGCCATCCCGACTTTGGCAAAGCCATCCCCTGCACTTGTCGAGAGCAGGAGCGCTTACAGAAGCGCGTCCGATCGCTGCAAGAGCGGAGCAGCCTCGCCGCGCTGCAGCGGCTTACGTTCGAAACCTTTATTCCAGAACCATCCCATTTGCCCCCACCCATTGCCTATAACGTCCACCGCGCCTTTGATACTTGTGTCTACTATGCACAGGAGCCGGATGGCTGGCTGGTGATTACCGGGACCTATGGCTGTGGCAAGACCCACCTGGCCGCGGCCATTGCCAACGCGCGCGTGGCGATGGGCGAACCGGCCATCTTTATGGTCATTCCCGACCTGCTCGATCATCTGCGATCTGCCTACAACCCGCAGAGCGAAACGCGCTATGATGATCTCTTTGAGCAACTACGTAATACGCCGCTGCTCATCCTGGATGATCTGGGCACCCAAAGCTCCACCCCCTGGGCACAGGAAAAGCTCTTTCAACTGCTCAACCATCGCTACAGTGCGCGCCTGCCCACGGTTATCACCACCAACCAGCGCATTGATGACCTGGAGCCGCGGCTACGCAGCCGCTTGCATGACCCCAACCTGGTTTCGGTCTTTGCCATTCTGGCCCCTGACTTTCGTACCGGGAAAAATGCCAGCCAGACCACGCTCAGCACCCTGCATCTGCATCAGGACAAGAGCTTTGAAAACTTCGACCGTCGCCGCAACGAACTTGCGGGCGATGAGTATCTGAATCTGCAAGAGGTCGTCAATGTCTGCACACACTTTGCCGAAAAGCCGCAAGGCTGGCTTGTACTGGCAGGAACCTATGGCTGTGGCAAAACCCATCTCGCCGCGGCCATTGCCAACAGTGCCTCTGCGCGCAATGAGAACGACGTGGAATCGATGTTTGTGGTGGTCCCAGACCTGCTAGACCATCTGCGTTCGGCCTTCAGCCCCCAATCCAACATCTCCTATGATCGCCTCTTTGACGCGGTGAAAAACACACCCATGTTGGTCTTGGATGACCTGGGCACAGAAAGTGCAACGCCGTGGGCCAAAGAGAAGCTCTTCCAACTGCTCAACTATCGCTATAGCGCCCTGCTCCCCACCGTCATCACCACCAGCTCCACACCCGAAGAGATCGAACCCTGGTTGCGTACACGCATGTTTGACACAGCGCGCTGCCAGTTCTGTGGCCTAAGCATCCCGGCCTATCGCCGTCCCCGCGCCGAGGGTAACACGCGCCCCCGTCGCAGATCGATGAGCTAAGGGGCTTATGCAAACACTTATGGTACATTATCTACATGAGCTACACGCTAATCATTGAGAAAGCGGCACTCAAGGCACTCAAGAAACTGCCTGCCAATCTGAAACAGCGTATAGCGAACAAGCTATCCGAGCTTGCTACAGATCCACTGACCGAACATCTCGATATTAAAGCTCTGGCTGGTCGAGAAAATGAGTACCGGCTTCGTGTGGGCGACTGGCGGGTGATCTATGAGCTACATCATGACCGGCTTGTCATCCGTGTATTAACTATTACATCTCGAGGGGGCGCATACAAACAATGACTCTGAAAACGATTGAAGAAAATGGCGAGCGCTATGTACTGGTACCAGAATCCGACTATCAGCACTACTTGGAAGCGATGGAGGACTTGGAAGACATCCGTGCGGCCGATGAGGCAAGACGTGAGATGGAAGAGAACGGATGGGAGGGTATCCAGATGGAATTTCTCCGCCCAGCATTGGCTGGTGAAATTAGTTATCTGCAAGCCTTCCGCATGGATCGCGGCATGACGCAACAGCAACTTGCTGAGGTCAGCGGCATCGATCACACAACGATTACCCACCTTGAAGCCGGTACGCTTACAGGGGCCATCGAGCACTGGAAGAAACTGGCCGAAGCTCTTCGCACGGACATCGAAAGCTTGCTGCCTTGAAACCTGTCTAGAATTGCTAAATTGCTTTGCTGAGTTCTGTCCGCCAATTTTCCTCGAAGACCATTCAAAAGGTAAACAACTTGACCTCGTCCTGCATTAGCTCCATCTCTCCAGCTCCCGCGCCTGCCGTACAATGATGCAGACAGACAAAACGTGACATGATCCAGAGCTAATGCCAGCAAGCCAGGGAACTAAAGCTCGCTTTTTGGCGTACTAGGGTAACGTGCTATACTCGCACTGGCGCTCTTGCTCCAACGCAACAGCTTGGAGCAAAACAGAGGCCGCCACTGCTGATAGTTTGACCTGGAGAGAGAATCGTATGAACGACCGTAAACGCAACTCAATGGGCCGTTGGCTCGGAGCAATGGTCGCAGCCTCGATGCTTCTCGCGGCCTGTGGTACATCCGCCGAGCCACCGATTCCCACCCGCGAGCCTGCCCCAACCTTTACACCCACAACCGAAGGCGCTGCCCCTGCTGTGGACCCTGCGGTTGAGGCAGCGGCAGCCACCGCAGCCGCCCAAGCGGCGGCCCCACAAGAAGAGCCTGCTGCTGAACAACCTGCGACAGAGCAACCCGCAGCGCAGGAACCAGCCGCGACCCAGCCAGCGGCAGAAGAAGCCGCTCCGGCTGAAACGCCAACCACTGCACCGACTCCAACTGTTGTACAAGCAGCCGAGGTGGTCATTAACTCGCAGATAAACGTGCGCGGTGGCCCCGGCACAAATTACAACATTGTGGGCGCGGCCAACGCAGGCCAACGGTACCCTGTGACGGGCAAGAACAACGACGGCACCTGGTGGCAAATCAATTTTAACGGTCAGGCTGGTTGGGTCTTTGGCGAATTAGTGACCGCTCAGAATGTACAAGCTGTCGCCGTTGCCCCTAATATTCCGGCCCCGCCGCCGACCAACACACCAGCCCCTGTGCCTCCTACCCCGGTTCCACAGCCAACGCAGCCGCCCGCAGATCAGCCACCCGCCGAGCAACCTCCGGCAGAGCAGCCCCCAGCCGAGCAGCCCCCTGCAAACAATGATAGTTTTCCTTTTACACTGGGAGCGACCGAGTCGTGTGCTCCCAATGCAGGTAACACCTATTTCAGCGGCTTTATACGCGACAGCAACAACAACCTCATGAACGGCGTCTGCGTACACATTGCCTTCTATGGGCCGCGCACAACGAAGTGTTCCGGTTGCGATGGCGTCGGTGATGGCATTTGGGGCTTCAACCCCTTTGGTGGTCCTGCCGATCCCGGCACAACCGTCGAAATCTTTGTAGTGCCATGCTCCGGCAATATGCCCTTTGGGGGACAGACCGAACAAAGTGGCTTTGGCGACTTAACGCCGCAATCGCCCAAATGGACGCGCACCATCAATGCAAGCGAACAGTGTACCGGCATCACTTTCTACAAGAAGTAACGATGCACTTGAAGCCTCGCTTTGCAAACGCCGCGCGCCAAACCGTGATTCTCTGGGCCAGCCTACTCATTTTGGGTGGGCTGGCCTTTTTGCTGCTGCGTCTATCGCCTACGCGTGATTGGCTCTGGCAGCGCACCGGCGAGGAAGAATTCTTCGCCCAGGTCAAAGGGCTGACCGATCTTCTCTCCGCCCAGCTACGTCCCCCCCTGGATTTACAGCCGGACGCAGAGATGGACTTTGTTAACGTCAATCCCTTTGGCGTCAACACCTTCTTGGAACAGGAGGTCGATCCGGCCAAGCGCGCCCAACTGATCCAAATGGCCGATGAAGCGGGCTTTCATTGGTTGCGCCAGGAATTTCCCTGGCAAGACATTGAGATCCACGCCAAAGGCGACTTCGAAGATCGCCGCCATGAGCCCTACCGCTCTGCCTGGGATAAATATGACCAGATTGTGGAGATGGCCGAGCAGCAGGGGCTTGAGTTGATTGTGCGCCTCAGCACGCCCCCCGCATGGAGCCGCGCGCAGGGGGACGATGTGGGCACCTTTGCCCCGCCCGACAACGTGCAGGATTATGCTGATTTTGTCGCAGCAGTGGTCAGCCGCTACCAGGGACGTATCCGCTACTACCAGCTTTGGAATGAACCAAACATCTATCCTGAGTGGGGTTATTACCCCATTGATCCTGAGGCTTATGTCGAGTTACTTCGCGCTGGCGCAGAGGCAGCACGCGCTGCTGACCCCGACGTGGTCATCATTGCCGGGGCATTGGCCGCGACCATCAATCTCCAGCCCGACGCTGTACCCGATCAGCAAAGCTTGAGCGATCTCATCTTCTTGCAGCGCATGTATGATGCCGGAGCCGCGCCTTATTTTGATATTATGGCAGTACAGGGCTATGGCCTGTGGAGCGGCCCCACGGACACGCGTATGCACCCACGCGTCCTCAACATCAGCCATCACCTCTTTATCCGCGATCTGATGGTTAAGAATGGTGATGCACACAAGCCGATTTGGATTTCGGAGATGAACTGGAATGTTGCGCCCGAAGGCATTGAACCGCGCTATGGTCGCGTCACCCTCGAACAGCAGGCGCGCTATCTGCCGCTGGCCTACCAGCGCGTGCTCGACGATTGGCCGTGGGTGGGTGTTGCCAATGCCTGGTATCTCAAACGCGCTACTGATCAATGGGAGCAGCAGGGGATGCCCGAAGCCTACTTCCGCCTGCTTGCGCCCGACTTTACTCCCCAGCCCGTCTATACATCGATGCAGCAGTACACCGCCGCTGTAGCCGATCATCCGCGCCTGCGCGCTGCCGAGTAGCAATGGCTCGTCCTATCGCCACCGGCACGCGTCCGAATACGGCGCTGCCGGCCCAACACCTACGCCATATCCCCACTTTGCACAGCCGTTATTGGTTGATCCTGCTGCTCCTCATCGCCGCGGCCCTGCGTTTCTATGCGCTCGATGGCTCCAGCCTCTGGAGCGACGAGGGCAACACCTGGGCGCTGGTTCAACGCTCCTTTGCCCAGATCGCCCGCGATGCCGCCGCCGACATCCACCCGCCTGGCTACTATTGGCTGCTCAAGCTCTGGGCGGCTCTCTTTGGCAGCAGCGCAGCCGCGCTGCGCGCCTTTTCTGCCCTGGCAGGGCTGCTCCTGGTGATGGTGATCTACGCCATTGGGCGACGGATCGACGCGCTCACCCGAAACCGCGCCGCCATCGCCCTGACCGCGGCCTGGCTGGCAGCGATCAATCCCTTCCAGCTCTATTACAGCCAAGAGGCACGTATGTACCTGCTTTTGGCGCTGGCCGGGGCCGGGCTATTTTGGGCGCTGCTGCTCTGGATCGAGCGCGAGGCAGCGGGGCAGCCCGTGACCGCGCCCGCTGCCTGGTTTGTGGTATGCGGTGCGCTGGGGCTGTGGACTCATTACAGTTTTCCCATCCTTCTCAGCGCGGCAGGGCTGGCGTATCTCTGGCACTGGCGCGCACTCCTGCGCCGCCAGCAACAGCCGACCCGCGCCATTACCCGCTATATACTTGCCAATCTAGCGGTGATCTTGGCCTTTGCACCCTGGCTGCCCACTGCCATCAACCGTGTTTTGCACTGGCCTCAAGGGGGTGATGCGACCTCCCTGGCCGATGGCCTGCTGCTGAGCCTACGCACGCTGACCTTTGGCCCCCTGCGCGATCTGCCCAGCCCGCTCTGGCCCTGGCTGCTGGTGGCAGCCGCCCTACCCCTGCTCGGCATCATCGCCCTGGCGCGCTATCCACAAGGCATCGCCCTAGCGCCCTGGTTGTTGGCCCCCATTTCACTGATGTTTGGGCTGGGCCTCTTTAGCGACGCCTTTCTCAAGTTCCTGCTCACTGCGTCGCCCGCATGGGTGCTGCTCTGTGCTGCTGCACCGCTGCTCCTGCCACGACCTCGTTGGGGCAATGCGCTGGTTGCCATTGGCGGCATTACGCTGGCGGCAAGCGTCCTGCCCAGCTATTACACTTCTCCAACTGTACGTGACAACTACGCGGGGGTTGCCGCCTATGTAAAGGCTGTGGGCGACCCTGCCAGTGACCTGGTGCTGCTCAATGCGCCAGGGCAAGGCGACGTATGGAGCTATTATGCGCCAGACCTGCCCGTCATTGGCCTGCCACAGAGCCGCCCGCCCGACCCCGCCGCCACCCTGGCCCACCTTGAAGAAGCTGTGCAGGATCGCCGCCATGTCTTTGCCCTCTTTTGGGCCACGGACGAAGCCGACCCCGACCGTATCGTCGAGTCGTGGCTCGACCAGCATGCCTTTCGCGGCCTGGAAAGCTGGCAAGGCAATCTGCGCTTTGTGGTCTATACCCTGCCCAACCAAATGAGTTGCACCGACCTTGCGCCGCCCATCGCCTTTGGGGAAGCCATTCGTCTGCTCGCCCAGTGCCAGCCCGACTTGCCGCAGCGCATCCCCGCTGGACAAGTCGCGTTATTGGGATTGCAATGGCAGACGCAGGAGCCATTGACCCAAAAGTACAAGGTCACGGTGCAATTACTGGATACACGCAACCAGGTCATCGCCCAACACGACGCCGCGCCCGCCGGTGGTTCGCTCCCCACCAACACCTGGCAGCCCAACACCCCGATCACGGACAACCACGGCTTGCCCATACCCTTCGGCACACCCCCAGGTCTTTACCAATTAATCGTCGCGCTCTATAACGACGAGAGCGGCGCGCGCCTGCCTACGCCTGCGGGTGATTCCTATGCATTGGGCGAGGTGGAAGTAGTCCGCCCCGACCGCGCCTTACCCCTGGATGTACTCGACATACCGCACCGGCTCGACGCGCAACTTGGCCCGGTGACGCTTGTCGGCTACGACGCCTATAAGAAGGGTCACAGCTTTGCGCCAGAGACGCCGCTGCAAGCCGGTGATCTCGTGCATTTTACCCTCTATTGGCAAGCCCCCGACCCACTCCCCGCCGAGTGGCCCGCCGACCTGGGCTTTACCATCAACGTGGGAGATCAAAGCCTCAGCACACTCCTCGCCGGTGGAGACTATCCAACTGCGATGTGGCAGTCAGGCGAACTGGTGCGCGGCGAGTTTGATCTGCTTTTTGATGGGAGCAGTGACAGACCCACGCTCGAAGTCAACGGCAACCACGCAAAACTGCGCCCTCTGCCCCGCTAGCGCCCAAAGCCGCGGAATATGCAGAGAGAGAATATCTCCAACAACTTTGCCATCCACAGGAGATAGCCCCAGGGGTGCGGTTCCCAGTTTGACAGGTCACTATGTTTGTTATAGCATAGCTAAATGAGACAAAGTTTCGAGGGCAAACTATGAACCAAATCCAAATTGAAGATTGTGAACAGCCCCAGAATGGGCAACTTCAACGTGGGCAGTTGAGCAGCCTAGAGCAGTTTATTTGTCCTGTGGATGAAGCCGCGCGCATCATCGGCCAGAAATGGACATTGCAAATTGTCCACGAGTTGCTGGATCACTCCACGCGCCGCTTCTGCGAATTGCAGGAGGCATTGGGCGGCGTCAATCCCAGCACCCTCAGCAGCCGCCTCAAGATGCTCGAAGAGGAGGGCCTCGTCCATCGCGCCCAGGTCAGCACCATTCCACCCCATGTGGAATATAGCCTGACGCCAATGGGCCACGAACTGCATGGGGTCATCCGCGAGATCACCAAGTGGAGCAACACCTGGCTCTGTGGTGGTCAAGAGCCCTGCTGTGCGGGCGAAAGCCAACGGTCAATCCTGGAAGTGATCAGGTAATTGGCAGCACCAATTCAATGAGCCAACGTACCTAGAAACTTCCCTGTATGATCGTTAAAGGCTTAACGGTTGGCCTCTTTCAGGAAAACTGCTACATTCTGGGCTGCGAGAGTACGCGCCAGGGCGTCATCATCGACCCTGGGGATAACGCGCGCGCGATCCTTAAGGTGGTGCAGCAAGAAGGGCTGACCATCGCCAAGATCATCAATACCCACGCGCACCTCGACCATGTGATGGCGGTTGATGCCATCCGCGCCACCACGGGTGCTTCCTTCCATCTCCATCGCGACGACTTGCCCGTTCTCCATGATGTGCCGGAGCGGGCGCGTTTGTGGTTGGATACTGAGATCGATTCGATTGACGATCCTGATGAGTATCTGGAACATGGGCAGACCATCACCTTTGGCAATGAAGAAGTCGAAGTACGTTTCACGCCTGGTCACGCCCCCGGTCACGTCGTCTTTATTCACCATGAATCGCGCATGGTCTTTGCCGGTGACACCCTCTTTAACGGCAGTGTGGGGCGTTTTGATCTGCCGGGAGCCGACGGCCCTACCCTCTTTCGCAGCATCCGCGAACAGCTTCTCACCCTCCCCGACGACTACACGGTTTTGCCCGGTCATGGCCCCGCCACCACGATTGGCGACGAACGCGCACACAATCCATTTGTGGGGCAATCGGCAACCGATGTATAACTCATAGTTGTATATTGCATGACGTTGAGTGATGTGATTTTGAGTTGTACTTTCGGAACCACCGCATAGGAGTCGAAGATGAATCGTGAGTTTGTTGCGCGCCGTTTTGCCCACCCATCGCTAGGCGTGATGCTGCTGGCGGCGTTGCTGGTCTTGGCAGGCTGTGGAGGCTCCGCCGAGTCCCCCACGCCCGCAGCCACAGTCTTGCCCACCGCTACCCTGGTGGCGACGATGGCCCCCCCCGCCACTCCTGTTCCCGCCGAACCAACCGCTACAGCGCAGCCGGTTGCCATCGAGCCCACGGCTGAGGCGACGGCTACCGAAGAACCGGCAGCAACCGAGACGGTGACCGCGACAAACGAAGTCACCGCGACAGCAGAAGTCACGGCATCAGAAGATGTCACGGCAACCGAGGCGATTACGGCTAGCGAGGCAACGACCAGCAGTGATGAGGTGACTTCCAGCGAAGAAGCAACCGCAGCGGAGGAGATCACGACAACGGAAGGCATTACGGCTACTGAGGAAGTCACGGCTAGCGAGGAAGTCTCAGAAGCCGACCATACGCACGAAACCCATGCCGCAATAGAGAGCGCCGAGGTCGCCCCACCGGCAGCGTTTACCTCATCAGCAGAAATCACGTCAACCACAGCATTGACGGCTGCGGCAGCCACCAGCGATACCCGCGTCTTTTTCCTGCAACCGACCACAAACGCCGTGGTTCCCATGACCTTCACCGTGGTCATCAGTTACACCGGCGTCACTCTGGCAGCAGACGAGTCCCATGAAGCCGGGTCAGACGCACATAACAGCGCGGGCGCGACCAATGCAGGTCATGTGCATCTCATCATCGATAGCGACTTCATTCCGGCGGGCGAGATGATTCCTGCCGATGAGTTGCACCATCATTTTAGCGATGGCTCCACCAGCACTGAATTGTCTCTCGCGCCCGGCAGCCACATCTTGCGGCTCCAATATGCCGATAACAGCCACACCGCGCTGGAAGGCGATCAATACCGCCAAGAGATCGTGGTCAACGTGGTCGATGGCGCACCCGAACAGGCTGTGCGTATCGTCAGCCCTACATCCGGCGCGACCGTTCCCGTCACCTTTACGGTGGTCATGGCTGCTTCGGGTATCAACGTGGAACCGGCTGGCCCTGTGAACGAAAACGCCGGTCATTTCCACCTGCTGATCGATGAGCCTTTTGTGGCCGCGGGCGAAATCATCCCGGCTGACGATACCCACCTGCATTTTGGCAAGGCGCAGTTGACCACCACGCTCACCCTGGAGCCGGGCAGCTATCTGCTGCGCCTGCAATTGGCTGATGGCACACACCATGCCTTAAGTGGCGACCAATACCGCGCCGAGGTGGCAATCATCGTCGCCGAAGATGCACCCGCCGAGCAAGTCATGTTCGTCAAGCCAGCCGATGGCGCGACCGTCACCTCGCCCTTCCTGGTGGGCTGGGCAGCGAGCGGGCTGATCATCGAAGCCGCGGGCAGTTCCATCCGTCCCAACGCCGGGCATTTGCACCTGCTCATCAACGAGGAGTTTGTGGCTGGGGGTGAGGCCATCCCCACCGATGAGACACATTTGCACTTCGGTAAGGGGCAAACCAGCACCGAGTTGACGCTGGAACCCGGCAAGTACACGCTGCGTTTGCAGATGGCGAATGGCGCGCACATCGCCCAGGATGGCCCGCAATATCACGATGAGATTACGGTAACGGTGAAGTAACTACGCTAAAATAGGCTGCCATGACTGCGAACCCTGGAACATTACCTGGCTGGTTTCGACGCCGCCCCGATGAAGATGCACAATCCGGTGCGGAAACAAACTCCGACGAGATGACTACGACTGGGGCCACAACCGGCGGCAGGGATGACCAATCGCCCGTTGTGGTCTGGGAGGCGGCGAACCGCATGGAAGCCGAAATTGTGGCGGGCCGTCTCCACAGCGAAGACATTCCTGCCATCATTCGCGGCGAATCACTGGGTGCGATCTATGGTTTGACCACAGGTTCTTTGGCCGCGGCCACAGTCTTGGTTCCCGCCGCACTGGCGGCAAAGGCGTTGGAGATTTTAGCCAGCGCGGTCGAGTGGGACGATGCGGAGAATGCAGACGCCCCCAACAACGACCTCACCGACCTTCCCAACCCACCGCGCGATGGCTGACACGCAACGCCCTCTCCAGGCCACTACAGCACCAACGCAACCGGGGCCGCTCATTGGCGTGAGCGGCCTCTACAAGCGTTATGGTCGCAAGAGCGTGCTGCGCGGTGTCGAAATGAGCGTGGCAGCCGGTCAAGTCATGGCGCTCTTAGGCGATAACGGCGCGGGCAAGAGTACCCTGATTCGTATCATCAGCGGGCTCGCCAAAGCCGACCGTGGCGAAATCTTTCTGGATGGTATTTCACTCAAGAATGTGGGGCATGAGCTGCGCCGCTATATCGGGCTGGTGAGCCATGCCCCTTTGCTCTATGACAGCCTCAGCGCCGAGGAAAATCTCGCCTTCTTTGCCGCCCTGTATGACATCCAGGAGCCTTCTGCGCGCATTGCCACCATCTTGCATGAGGTTGATCTGTGGACGCGGCGGCGCGATCCCGTACGCACCTACAGCCGCGGCATGGTACAGCGCCTCGCCATTGGCCGCGCCATTCTCCACAATCCGCCTGTTCTGCTCCTCGACGAACCCGATACCGGCCTTGACCAGAGCAGCGCGCAGATGCTGCATGAATTGATTCGCTCGTTGGGAGCTGGCAACCGCGCCATTCTGCTGTCTACCCACAATCTCGACCGCGCAGTCGAGTGGGCAGATTCGGTGAGCCTCTTGGTTGGTGGTAAAATCGTCTATCAAGAGGCATCGGCAGCGTTAAGCGGCGCGCAGTTGCGCCAGGTCTATGCCGAGGCCAATGGCGCAGCATTGCGCCCAGATATGAGCGATGCAGCATTGCGCCCGGATAGTAGCGGCGCAGAGTCCCGCCAGGTGTTCAGAGAGGAAGCATGACGCTCTCGGTCCCGACCCAAAAGCAAGTCGCCCGCCCCTATAATCCTGCAAGCGATCCAGCCAAGCGGGAACCATCGCCGGTGCAAATGCACACAGGCGGCGGCATAGCATCCTATCTACGCAAAGTCCGGGCAATCGCCGCCAAAGACTTGCGTGCCGAATTGCGCGCAAAAGAGTCTTTAAGTGTAATGATCGCTTTTAGCCTGTTGGCAGTTCTGATTTTTGGCTTGGCCTTTGATTTGCGTGTGCCCGAGGCCACGATGGTTGCACCCGGTGTGATGTGGGTGGTGCTTCTCTATTCTGGCGTGCTGGGGCTCAACCGTTCTTTTGGGGCCGAAGTTGACCGGGGTACGTTGGCGGCGCTCTTGCTTGCGCCCGTGGATCGCAGTGCGATCTACTTTGGCAAGTTCCTGGCACATCTCGCCTTTATGCTTCTCAATGCCGCCATCATCTTACCCGTCACCCTCGTCATCTTTGATATTAATGTCCTGCAACCGTGGATACTCGCCGGCGTATTGTTAGGTACGGTGGGCTATGTAGCGGTGGGTACACTCTTTGCGGCGTTGGCAGCCAACAGTCGCGCCCGCGAATCGCTTTTGCCGATCCTGCTCTTGCCGGTCATGGTTCCGATCTTCATTGCCGGAGTCGCGCTCACTGCCAATGTCTTGGATGGTCGCACCCTGGGCGACTTTCAGCGTTGGCTCTGGATCATGGTCGTCTATGACCTGATCTTTGTCACCGTGGCCTATCTTGTCTTTGATCTCATTTGGGAGGAAGCGTGAGTACACTCGCCGTCGCCCGCACCCACCGCGTTGGGGTGGGCAGCGTTCTATTGCTCTTGCTCAACATCGCTACTATTATAGCGATGGGGCTGCTGATGTGGGCAGCATTTCTCTATGCGCGGCCTGCGTCCAACCTGGCAGGGGATGAGCAAACCGCCCAACGTATCTTCTATTTGCACATGGGCTGTAACATCGGCGCGCTGGTCGCCTATGCCGTCTCGCTGGCAGGCAGCGTGGGCTATCTGTTCACGCGCAAGCTCGGCTGGGATCGCATCACACAAGCCAGCATCGAGGTCGGGACGATCTGCGGCATCGGCACAATTGTCACGGGCATCTTTTGGGCCAAACCGACCTGGAACACCTACTGGACATGGGACCCGCGGCTCACCACGGCAACCATCACCGTGCTGCTCTACATCGCCTACATGCTCTTTCGCAACGGCATTGATCAGCGTCACAGCCGCGCCCTCTTTAGCAGCATCTATGCCCTGTTCGCCTTTATCAGCTTGCCACTCACCTATTACAGCACGCGCTGGTTTCGCTCCATCCATCCGGTCGTCTTTTCCGGCGACAACCCAGAGGCACAGGGCGCTTTTGACATTGGGCCGAGCATGGGTCAAACTGTGGGCATTGCGGCGCTTGCCTTCTCGCTGCTCTGTGTTACGTTGATGCTTTACCGCTGGCGTCAGCTTGGCTTGGAAGATCGCATCGCTGAATTACGAGAGGAAATTGAGTAATGTTCTATCTAGCTGCTGCATTTATCGCCGTTTGGGTAGCGGTCACCGGCTATCTGCTCTATTTGGGCAGTCGCCAACGCCAGCTAGAGCAGGAGCTTGAGGTCTTGCAAGAAATGTTGCAGGACAAGCGAAAATAGCGATAGGTCGTTCTCGGTCTATCTGAGGAAAACAATCAGTATGGCGACATCACTTGAACAACCGCAGATCAAACCTGCGCGCAGCATCCCCCATCCCGCCACAACGTCTAACCGGGGGCTGATTTTTCTGCACGCGTTGGCCTTCGTCCTGGGCTTCACATTGGTCTTTACGCTCCTGGGTTCAGCGTTGGGGCTCTTTGGTCAACGGCTGACCGTCTACCAGGACATCTTCCAACGCTTCGGGGCCATCATGCTCGTCATCTTTGGCTTGACGACATTGGGCGTATTTCGTTGGCTCTCTCACCGCATCCGCCAAAGCACAGATTTGGCGACCAATCCTGCCGCCGCTGCGCTGGTCAGCATCCTCGAGTTTTTTAACAACTTGCTTTACAGCGAGAAGCGCGTCACCGAGATGCACAAGGTCAGCCGCAAGTGGGGGTTTCTCAGCAGTGCCCTGTTGGGGGTGAGCTTTAGCGCGGGTTGGGTTCCCTGCATCGGTCCCATTCTTTCCAGCATTTTGGTCATGGCGAGCAGCAGCGCCAGAGTGGGCGAAGGCGCAACGCTGCTGGCGATCTATAGCCTCGGCTTGGGTATTCCCTTTCTCATCACCGGGGCCGCGTTTAGCTCTGCCACAACCTTCCTGCGCCGCCTCAATCGCCATACGCATATTGTCAGCATCATCAGCGGCATCTTTCTTTTCTATGTGGCCTATCTGCTCTGGAGCGATACGCTGGTACTCTTGACAGCTCGCTTCACCGGGCTTACCAACTGGCTCTTGGACCTTGAATATGCAGCCGTTGACGCCTCCGCTGCGGAGAGCACCGTCAGCAATATGACCGTCGCAGGTGGCGCGCCCCTGGCCTTTTTCGCCGGTCTGCTCAGTTTCCTAAGCCCCTGTGTCTTGCCGCTTGTGCCTGCCTATATCGGCTTTCTCTCCAGCGCGGCTGTGGGCAACAGCAGCGCCAAAGAATAACGTGCGCCATGCAGATAACAGTCTATAGCAAGCCCAACTGTTCATTATGCGACACCCTGATGGATGATCTAGCCTGGTTGCAGCGTGAGCTGGATTTCACGGTCATCAGCCACAATATCAATGACGATCCTGCCCTAAAGGCACAGTTTCAATACCTCATCCCTGTCGTAGAGATCGCCGGGGTACTCTACAACCCGCCGCACGATCTACTACAAATGCGCCAACGGTTGATCGCCGCGGCGCGCGACAATGCCTCTGCCTAAATCGCCATGACTTCGCCCAACGCACGCCCACCGGCACCATCATCCATACAGCCACCAACACAGCCACCGACGCCCCCCTCTGCTCTGGCGGACGCGGCCAACCGTCTCGTCCTGTGGATTGCACGCCACTGGCTGGCGCTCTTTAACACAGCCTGGGCGCTCTATGTGATCCTGCCCTTTATCGCGCCGATCTTGATGCAAGCAGGCTATATGACCCCCGCGCGCGCCATCTATGGCCTCTATTCCTTCACCTGCCACCAACTGCCCGACCACAGCTATTTCTTGTTTGGCGAATCCCCTGTACCCCAGGCAGAAGCGTTGATGGCGGCGGGCGCGCCCGATGCATCCAACCTCTTTCTCTTTCGTTCCTTCATCGGCAACCCGCAGATCGGCTACAAAGTGGCCCTCTGTGAACGGGACATCGCCATCTATGGCTCCGTTGCTCTCGGCGGGTTGGTCTTTGCTCTCCTGCGCCGGCGAGGAAAAGTGCGCGCCCCCAGCCTCAAAGTCTATGCCCTTTTCCTGATTCCCATCGCTGTTGATGGCCTATCGCAACTAGTGGGATTGCGCGAGAGCAACTGGTGGCTGCGAACCGTCACCGGCGCACTCTTCGGCCTTGCCTCTGTCTGGCTGGCCTACCCCTACGTCGAAGACGCCATGCAAGAGGTGATCGAAACCGAATCACGCCCCAACTCCGCTACCGCGCCCTAAACAGCTTTTCTTTCTCCGCGGTCCTGCGTCTCTAGCGAGACAATTCTGTGTCTCGCGCAGAGGATCACCCCAGCGGCAGCTCCTCTGCTAAATTCACAGGTCGCCCCTCTGCCAGCGAACGCTTGATCCCTGCCTCGAACTGCAATTCGCGTACCCCTGCGATCCCCGGCACAGGAGGCGTTGTCCCGACGCGGATCGAAGCCAGGTACGCATCAACCGACTTGCCAAACGAGGCGCGATATTGATCCCAGCGCGAGACATCGCGCGGCAGCGCATGAAGCTCATGGCGGCGCGTGCGATAGTCAAGCAGCTCCAAATCGCCATCCAGATCACGCATATGCACGCGCCCGTTGGCGAAGGCTAGGGTCAACTCATAGAGCGGCATCTTGAAATCCATGCCACAGGTGCCGATCAGCGTGCCCGTCGCCTCATTCTCCATGCGCGCCGCCACACTCACGCTCTGTACTGCCTCGCTGCCCATGCAAGGCCCCACGCGCAAATCCGCCAGCGCGCTGAGGGTCGCCGCGGGCCCCATAAAATCCAAGACCAGATCAATGGCATGGCTCCAACAGGCATAATGTACCAAGCCGCTAAAATGGACTGGCGCTCCCAAATCGAGCGTAGAAATCAGCGCGCGTGCCTTCTGCGTCTGCTCAAAGAAGCGATAGTTAAAGACCATCGCCGTTGCCGTGTATCCTGCTTCGGCGCGCTGCCAAAGCTCTCGCGCGCGCCAGAAATCCGCCTCTGTTACGGCTGCCTGCCCAAACTCCGCGACCAGCGGTTTTTCGAAAAAGAGCCGTTTGGGTCGATAGGCCAGCAGCTTGTCGATGACTTCGGCGCGCGCCGTTTCGGATGTCAAGACCAGCACAGCATCCGGGTTGCCTGCCATCAGATCATCGAGCGTAGCCGCGGCCTCTCCACCAAATTGCTGGGCCGCGGCGATGGCTTTTTCGGCTGTGCGGTTGTAATAGCGCAGGCGCACATCATCGTGCTTGACCAGCGCGGGCAAATAGTTCTGCACAGCCACCTTGCCCACCCCCACGACAGCAATCTGGATCGGGCGAACGTCGTGATTGGTTGGGCCGGTGGCGTTACTACCGGTGTCGTCACTACCGGTGGCATCATTGCGAATATCACTCATGCAATCGCTCCTTGATGGGTAAAATAGCGTATTCTCTATGCATTGGATTCTTCCATAGGGGTGGCGAGATCGGCAAAGGGCTGAAAATTAGCTTGATTTGCTCCTCTCACCTGGTTATACTACTCTCACCAGAAGGTAATTCACCAAAACACTTCGCACCATCATATCGCAAATACTCATCACAGGAATAAGGCTTGCTGCTGCATGAGATAGGCAGCTAAAGATCAATCATTGCGCTTGCACCTTTGTGAACTATCTACATCCAGAAGGAGACCTTTATGCTTCGCCTGCGCTATCTATCATGGCTCGTGATCTGCACCATACTCCTGTCGGTGGCCGCGCCTGTACTCCCCGCACATGCCGCTCCCTCTTTCGCCACCCTAGCCCCCATCCGCCAGGATGAAGTTGCCGACTATATCGCTGATATACGCAGCGAAGATGCGGACATCGAAGACGATTTCTCAAGAAATTCCGGCCTATGGGATACCCCATTCGAAGGCACGACCTCTGTCTACTACCGGTCGAGTGAGCTGCGCATTGCCGTGGAAGAAGAAAACACCCTGGCCTGGTCGATGCTGGATGCAGAGGTGCATGACTTCTATGTAGAGGTCGATTCCATTCACCGCGAAGGGACATTGGACAACCAATTCGGCTTTCTCTTTCGCTTTGATGAGGCCAACAACTACTATCTCTTTGCCGTCAGCAGCGACGGTTACTATTCGCTGCAACTCAATAACAACGGGGAGTGGGCACCCATCATCGATTGGGAGGAGTCTGATGCCATCGAGATCGGCGAGGGCGCGGTCAACACGCTTGGGCTCTTGGCGGAGGGAGATTCATTTACGCTCTTGATCAATGACTTTATCATTGACGAAGCCAGCGATGATACCCTCAGCGGCACAGGGCTTGCCTTGAACGCTGGCGTCTTTGCTGAACCGCCCATCGAGTTAGGCTTTGATAACTTCCGTCTCTGGAACCTGGACGAACCCGTAGAGGAGCCTGTTCGACAAGCGCCCGTACGCATCCCCAGCCGCACAGTCACGGCGACACCAGAAGCGGAGTCCACCCCAACCGCGCTTGCTCCCGACGAACCCACACCTGTACCGACGGAAGAACCGACGGAAGAACCGACAGCCGAACCCACCGAGGAACCGACAGTCGAAGCAACCCCGGAACCGACCGAAGAACCTACTGTTGAGCCCACTGCGGAACCCACAGCGGAAGTCACCGAAGCGATCACCGGCACTGCGCCCAGCGACATCATCACAGCTATCCAAGCGGAGACGCCTCTCTACAGCGCCGATTTCAGCGACGAGACGACGGACCTGATCTTCTTCGAGAGCGATACTGTCACCTATGAGGTGGTCGATGGGCAGCTCGAATTCGCCTTTAACACGGCCAATGTCCTCACTTGGGCAGAGCTACCCGAAGCGCCTACGCATTACTATGTCGAGGTAGATGCCACACTCGCATCCGCCACAGAAGCCGCCGAGTATGGCATTATCTTCAACTATGAGGATAACCAAAACTTCTACCTCTTTGCGATCAACAACCTCAACCGTTTTAGCGTTTGGCAGTTAGCCAACAATAGTTGGGAAGAAGTCCAGCCCTGGGGCGATACAACCGCTCTGCAATCCGGGCAGGACAACACCAACCGCATCGGGCTTTTGATGCGAGACGAGAGCTATCTGCTGGTTGCCAATGGAGAGGTGCTGGCAGAGATCGAAAATGATGCCCCGCCATCGGGCAGCGTGGCGCTGGCCGCGGGAACCTTTGACGAAGTCGATCTGGTTATGCATTTCGACAATGTCAGTCTGTGGGATTTGGACGAGAGCAGTATCGAACTTGGAACGCCTGTTGCCACAGAGGAAGCCACGGAGGAAGCTACAGCGGAGCCGACTGAAGAACCAACCGCAGAACCGACTGCGGAGCCTACAGACGAAGCAGCCAACCAGGACTTTAGCGAAGTCACCCAGAGAATTGAGGAAATTGTCGCCGGCGATCCAGACATCAGCGACGACTTCCGCCGCGACAATGGGGCGTGGGATACTGTGCCGCATGAGCATGGTTCCTACTTCTACGAAGGCCGCGCCTTCAATATCGAGGCCTATACAGAGGAACGTATTATCTGGTCCGTCTACTATGGCGACCCGGATGCTGAACTCGCCGTCGACTTCACCGATTTTTATGTCGAGTTCGACACCTCCTTTGTCACGCTCACAGGCGAAAACGCAGCGGGCATCGTCTTTCGTCTCTATGATACCGATAACTTCTACAAGTTTGTGGTGGACGAAATCGGCTATTTCCAACTGCAAAAGCGCGTAGAGGGCGAATATAGCGACCTTGTTGCATGGACGCTGAGCGATGTCGCGGACGACAGCGAAGGCGCGGTCAACCGCATCGGCGTCTTGGCAGAAGGCAGCACCATCGCCCTATCCATCAACGGGACGGTCGTCGCGCAGGTTGACGACGCCGACGTCGAGTTTGGTACCCTCGCCCTAGCAGTGGAAACCTACTCCACCCCCGAAGCTCACTCCATCTTCGACAACTTCAATCTCTGGCGACTCAACGAATAGCCCTCTATCGTACTCCTTCCCGGAAGTAGGAAACCCTCTGGGCCGCTTCCGGGAAGGTCTTTCACACCACGACCCACACCCTACAAATACGCTTGGATTTCAGCCCACTCCAAATTCGACAATTGCACCCACATACGCTATACTGGCTTGCTGTGACTATGACAGCCGGCAGGATCGTTATCGGGATGGCTCGGCTGAGTAATTTAGATGTTTTTGGATATCTAAAGATATCTATCGTGGAAGTAATGAGTCAAAGAGCAACATCCGAGCAGCAGACCCGGTACGCTGGGATAGGAACAACTGGAGCAATTACGCATGGCAAATATTAAGTCGGCAGAAAAGCGCAATCGCCAACGGCTCAAGGCCGAAGCACAGAACCGCATCGTCCGCGGCAGCGCCCGCACTGCGATCAAGAAGGCGCGCGCAGCAATCGCCACGGGCGACCCCAATGCCGCAGAGCTGGTTCGCGCGGCAGAGAGCGCACTCGACCGAGCAGCTTCGAAGGGCGTGATCCACGCCAACAACGCCAGCCGTCGCAAGGGTCGCCTCTACCTGGCGCTTAACAAAGCCGCCTAAGGTCGCCAACCAACCCTAGATGATACAGCCACCGCGGCGCATGTTGCGGTGGCTTTTTGTCGTTCCCCACGCAGCGTTGCGCTATGCAGCAGCGTACAACATCGCAATTTTGCAAGCAAATTCTGACATTTTGACAGCTTACACGCTTGAAACAAGCCTCTAGTCGGTGTATATTTTATAAGTTGCATCCTCATGGCATCTTCTTGCCGCTGCATTAGGCAATTGCTGCCTGACCTATAGTTAGATTCACAAAACAGATTCACCATAGGATGGATACCTCATCCGGCAGATAGTATCAAGCAGATAGTATCAAGCAGATAGTGACCAAGCCTTGTAATACCCAACGCACAAATGCGATCATGAGGGGTGAAGCGTGTCAGAATCCCATAAAATCAACCCTAAACCGGAAAAGACCGTCTCCCCACAGAACGCAGGAAGCGCGGGACTTGGGTTAGAGCAATCTGCCTCTGAAATTGCAGGGGCTACCAATCCGGGTATCGTTGTTCAGCGAGCAGCACAACAGCCTTCAGCCCTCTCGCCATCACAGGTGATCTATCTGCAACGAACAATCGGCAACAACGCAGTCGCCGATCTGCTGGGCAAACAGCAACCTGCCCCAGGGCCATCGCTGCTCCTGCAACCTAAATTGATGGTTGGCCCGGCAAAAGATCACTATGAGGAAGAGGCGGATCGCGTTGCGGCAAAGGTGCTTTCGCAACCGCAGGTGAGTTCTCCTGCCCCGTCATCCAAAGTGAATCGCAAAGAGGAGGATGAGGCGATGCAGCGCGTGCCGCTTGCTAAGTCTATTACATCCTTATCCTCCACTGCATCTTCCGCTGCGAAATCTCCAACGACTACCCTCCACCGCAAGACAGATCAGCCGCAGGACACTGCTGCCGGCTTTGCCCTGGACCGAGAGCAAGAGAATAAGATTCGTTCCAGCACAGGGGGAAATCCACTCCCCGATGCTACGCGCACCTTTATGGAATCGCGCTTTGGGACTGATTTCAGCGGCGTTCGTATCCACACGGGGAGTGAATCTAACCAACTCAATCGCAAGATAGACGCCAGAGCTTTCACCCATCGTAATCACATTTACCTGGGTGCTAATGGCTCAGTAAACGATAAACGACTGCTGGCACACGAATTAACGCATGTCGTACAGCAAGGGGCAGCGGGGAATATGCCCGCTGGCGTTACAGTCCAGCGCGCTCCCAAACTAGGCGTGATTCAGCGCAAAGGATTGGGAAGTTGGATCAAAAGCAAGTTCTCGAAGAAGAAAGCGACGCCTACCACGCCAACCCCGACGCCAAGCGTCACTGACACGAAGGATACCAATAAATCGTCCGGTTCCGACGGTCAAGAGCTTGCCGATTCGGTAGAGTATGAACGACGGCTGGGGCGCTATACCTATAATCACGCCAAGTCGGAATCGTCTACCAAGGGCATGCTGAACAAAATGATCTCGGTGACGATCGGAGATTTGAACAAGATCGACACGGAAGACGGCAAACAACGTGACGCGGTTACCAACACGTTTGGCAGTGACAACTCTACCAGCGCCGGTCAAGTAGGCAAAAAGTTTGAACCTGTGCTGGAGGTACTTAAACAGGGCAACCTGCGCGAACAGCTCACAGCCTTGATGAATGCCATGTTTGGGCCTTTTAAGGAGTATTTGC
Source organism: Caldilineaceae bacterium (assembly GCA_020846635.1). Lineage (GTDB taxonomy): Bacteria > Chloroflexota > Anaerolineae > Caldilineales > Caldilineaceae > QEUY01. The sequence continues at coordinate 29,331 of JADLDO010000006.1, read as the reverse complement.
GTACTGCGCTCAAGAAAGGGCGTTGGGCCGAGTTAGAAGCCAAAGGGTTGGATGCGAAGAAGCTCAAACGCCGTAAACGCCAAATGATATTTACGCCGGGCGCAAGAGATCCCTACCGCAACCCCTATCTCAAATATGACCGCAAGAATAAAAGCTCTTACCAAGATTTTGGTGACAAGATGCGTACGGAGGTAAAGGGCCAAAGCGACCGCACTGTGGACGAACTGGATCAGGGGCCGAATCCAGTGGGTCTGAGCGACCGCGAAAAGGCGCTCCAATTTCCCGGTAAGCAGAACAACGAAATTAGCGGCGAGAGGCTGAAGTGGGTCGAGGGAGCCACGAACTGGCAAATTAATGAAAACAATCCGTGGGTAAAAGAGGCCAAGAATTCCCTAAAAATGCCGGTTGTCGCGGGGCCCTCCGGCACCATGACGCGTATGCTTCAACTATGGGAATGGCTGAATAAGCCGGTGCCGTTAGCCGATTGGCGTTTGGCTGTGTTGGGCTGGATGCTCTCATCCAATGACCATACCTTCCACGAGATGATGATCGCCGCTACGGACTATGGTTTACCCTATCGCCCTGGCCGCGAATCCTATATGGATGTAGCGCCACTCACCGTCAATGAATTGCGCTCAAATGTTGCCAGAGATGGCCTTTTCCCGCATGAACTCGCGTTCAAGCGCAAATTTGACAGCGGCGGCATGAAGACGATTATGGAAGACGATGAGATTGATAATGCCGAGGATGACTTAGAGGACAAGAAGAGCAGTGAAGCAGGTGCTTTGAGCGGGCCTGCCGCTGCCGCGATCAAGCTCTATACTTCATTTGGCTACCTCATTCTCAATCCGGTTTTGCGCGGCGGCCCCCAAGCAGAGGAGATGATTAAGAAAGCCATTCTTGAAAAGGATGAGATGTACCAGTTCCAGGCCGGTTTGAAGGATGGGACCCTGGACATCAAGCAGCTTATTGCCGAAGCGCGCGAGATTATTCCGATGCTCGAAAGCGGGCTGACGATGCTGCCGGATTGGCAAGGTCATGTCTATCGCGGTTCGGCGTCTAACAGCAAATTTGCTTACATGGGTAAGTCTTTCAAGTTCGACAAAGTCGGCAGCGCGTCCACAGATATCCAAGTTGCCAAAGACTTTGCCGACGACTTCAATACGGCGAAGTATAAGTATATCCTTGAGATGGATGTGACCGCAGGCAAGGATCTGCACACAATCTCTGAGGTCGCCAACGAGGATGAGGTCGTGCTGCCTCCTGGCTCTTCCTTTACCATCACCAAACGGCAAAAACCCACAAAGACGGATCCCTACTATCATATCTTTATGAAGCAGACCGGTCGCGGCGGAGCCAAGCTAGACCTGGGCGAGCGGCCTACCATCTCCAACGACGTAGATGACTCATCAAGCTATTCTGAATCAGAAGACGAGTCAGAAGATGAGATCGTGAAGGACCTCGTACTCCTTGCCTATGAGCAGGTAGGAGATTCCGAAGTTGCCACCACAATCAGCCAATCGATGGGTTATGTTGTCGAGGATTGGGGCACCGTTGAAGATGAAGATGGTTGGAGCGAAATTAACCATGTAACGGACGCACAGACCTACTTCGTCAAGACCGATGAACTAAAAGTCTTTTTGGACGCCGTTGCAGGCAAGAAATCCACTCCTGTGCCGGTTGCCAAGCCCCAGAAAAAGCTTAAGCTGTACATGAATGTCGTGGGTGATGAAGGTTACATGGACTTTCCTGTCACAAACAAGTCAGACATCATCAGTTATGCACCCTATGATATGGAACCCGGCTGGAGCAAGGTTCTCTTTAAAGGTGACGAGGATGATGGGGCCCTCACCTATTTCGGCAAAACCGACGAAATCAAGGACTTCTTGGGGGTGGTCGCACCCATTGAAGATGAAGATAGTACGAGTGAGAGCGGAAGCGAGTCGAGCAGCCTGAGCATCTCTGGCTCAAGCCCTGTTGACAAAAGCGCAGTCACGGTCGAAACCGGCTTGAACCCGAAGAATTACCCGGCGGGCGACCACACCATTACGGTCAATAGTTTTCTCAAACTGCCTGCTTCGGAAGCTGACGATACCCCCTATCATACGGCCGTGGAGTTATTCCCCGGAGAAAAACTTGTCGTGCATGTTACCGACGAGATGACCAAAGCGAATGGGCGCGGGCGCATTGTCTTCTTCTCACATACCTATTTTGTGCCGTTACGCATGTTGTTCGGTGATGAGCATAGCGAAGATGAGTCCGAAGGGTTTGATGATGAAGAATCCTTCCTCGTCTCCGAATCCGGCGAGCACATTCCGATGGGTGAGTCGGACACCACGTCGCAGAGCAGCGCCAAAGGAGTGATCAAAGAATTCATCTTGCCCGACAAAGGCCCCCATATGGGGACGCTGAATGACAAAGGCGGCTCTGCCGGAACGATCCGCCCACCTGCCAAAATCGGCGCTACAGGAAACACAAAGACCGCAGCGGGCGATGTGATGGCTGAATTTGTCTATGAGGGCAATACATACTGGTGCTGGTTAAGCTGGTGGTCGATGTACTTCGGAGAAGAATATCCAAAGGCCGGCGCGTAATTTGGACATCCTACATCAATCCACAAAAGGTTCGCCTTGATGTTTTCGGGGTACCAAAAGCAGAGCGGTAGTGAAAGGCATCATGGCGACACTTCTTGAATCGCTAAAAGAATTTTTTACACAAGATGAGTGGCACTTTGAGGAAGCAGAAAGTCAGCCCCTGCTCCGTATGGAGTTTTGGACAGAGGAGAATGCCTGGAGTTGTTACGCGCAGGCATTGGAAGAGGAGCAGCAGTTTGTCTTTTACTCCATCGCGCCTGTGACCATCACCCGTCCCAAGCTGTGGCTGGGTGCTGAATACTTGCTGCGTGCCAATTACAACCTCATTTTGGGCAATTTCGAGATGGATATGGACAGCGGTCTTGTACGTTTTAAGACCAGCATTGATGTAGAAGGCGATAGGTTGAGCTACAGCCTTTTTCGCCCTGTTGTCTATGCCAACCTGTCGATGATGGCACGCTACCTCCCCGGCCTGCAAGCAGTTGTCTTTGAGGATGCAGCGCCCCAGGTTGCACTCGCCACTGTTGAAAATTAAGCGTGGCTCATTCCGCCCACTCCCCTGCACGACTGTAATAGTCGCAAACGCGCTGTAAGGGGCAGATCTCACACTTGGGATTGCGCGCGATGCAGATCTCTCGCCCATGCCGGATGAGATTGAGATGCAGCGCATAATAGGTTTCCGGCGGCAGCAGCCTCTCCCAAATCCCTTTGATCTTCTCAGGGGAATCACGCCGCCCGCTGATGCCCAAACGCTGGCTGATGCGCTGGACATGCGTATCCACCGGAAACGCGCCGCGGTTGAAACTAAAGAGCAGCACAATACTCGCGGTCTTATGTCCCACGCCTGGCAGCGCCGTCAGATAGGCCAAAGCGTCCGGCACAGTCATCGTCGCCAGATGGTCGAGCGTGTACTCCCCTTCTAACTCCTTGATTCGGGTCAACGTCGCAACAATATTCTGCGCTTTCTGGTTATACATCCCTGCGGGGCGAATTGCCTCCTTAATCGCCTCCAGCGGCGCGTTGCGTACCGTCTCCCAATCGTCGCCAAAGGTCGCCTTCAACTGGCGAAATGCCCGACCACTGTTGGTATCGTTGGTATTGGCCGAAAGAATCGTCCAGATCAACTCATCAACCGGGTCTTCGCCCCCCTGCCATTGTGGCTGACCATAGAACTCATTCAGCCCTGCATAGATGGTTGCCGCCTTCGCTGCCAAAAGCTCGTCTGCACTTGGCATATGAATGGCCGTTTCACTCATGCCTACCCTCATCTCCTACCTTGCCCTCATCCCCCACACAGCCTTCGACTACATAACGAGGCACGCGAGCCAGAATCCGGCTCACAACATCATAGTTATTCGTACCAATGCGCCGCGCGACCTCTGCTGCGGAAAGCTCCGCCCTCCCCTGACGACCGATCAGGACTACTTCATCTCCCTGGCGAACGGGCTGTTGGGCCGCGATGCTCGTCACATCCACTACGCATTGATCCATGCACACCCGCCCCACAAGCGGCGCAGGCTGCCCGTGGATCAGCACGCTGCCCCATGTCCGCGGTCGCCGTGGAAAGCCATCCGCGTAGCCCACCGGGATGGTTGCCACCGTCATTGGCTGCTGCGCCACAAACTCGCGCCCATAGCTCACCGCATCTCCCGGCTGCAAATGACGCACCTGCGCAACTTGCGCTTTCCAACTCATCACAGGAACGAAAGTGGATGGGAGTGGCGTATCATCTTCGTCGGGGTCCAGTCCATAGAGCGCAATGCCACAGCGCACCATCTCCAGGTGTGCATGGGGCATGGTCAACGTAGCGGCAGAGTTGGCGGCGTGGGCAATGGCTGGGCGCAAACCCGCAGCTGCAAGCTCATCCAGCACGGACACAAAACAACGAAATTGCTCCTCAGCATAGGCGCGATCCGTGTCGGAGGTTGCGAAGTGGGTAAAGATACCCTCGACCTCAAGCGAACGCATCTCGCTCAATGCCGAAAGCAAGGCCCGCGCATCTCCAGGGGCAACGCCCAGCCGGTTCATGCCCGTGTTCACCTTCAGGTGTACGCGGGCGCGTTTACCTGATGCTTGGGCGGCAGCCGCAATAGCCCCGGCTGTCTCCAGATCAAAGACCGTCAATGTGATCTCTTGCGCCACAGCCTCCAACGCCAGCGCACCAGGTGTATAACCCAAGACCAGAATGGGTAGATGAATATCCGCGGCGCGCAATTCCAATGCCTCACCCACGGTCGCCACCGCCAAACGGTCTACTCCTGCCTCCACTAAAAGGCGGCAGACCATCACCGCGCCATGTCCATAGGCATTGGCCTTGACCACGCCCGTCAGGAGAGAGGGAGGGGTGAGCAGTGCGCGCAGTTGGCGCACATTGTTCAAGAGTGCGCTGCGATCAATCTCAAGCCAGGTGGGTCGCTCTGGGACTAGCGCAGCCATGCAGGTTGCTCCCATCCCAGGCGGTTGGCGAGCGCTTCCCATGCCTCCCAGGTCAACCCCGCTTGCCCCGGCAGAATCCCAGGCTTGGAAGTGCCGTGATAGTCGCTGCCTCCTGTCTGCAACAACCCCAATGTATCCGCCAGCGCGCCAAAGTGTTCGATGATCGCCGTCACCGCAGAGGCCGATGCGCCAAAGTGCCCCCGGTTCTGGGCATAGGTATAGCTAACTTCAATGCCATCGAGCCCCGCCTGCTGCATGCGCCGCACTGCCCCATCCACATCACGCACGCGTGTATAAATACCCGGATGGGCCAAGACAGCAATCCCCCCTGCCGCGTGTGTCAGCGCAATGGCATCTTCAACCGTCAAACTAAATGTACGCGTCACAGAGGTTGGGTTGGGCGAGTCTGCACCAAGATATTGGGCAAAGACATCTTGAATCGAGGAAAACTTTTGGGGGTTGCGTGCCATTGCCACGCGCGCGATGTGGATGCGACCCGGAACACCCTGGGCGGATGCCAACACTTCTGTAACAGGCACATCCAGCCCATAGGCTTGCAGCCGCTCAATCTGTCGAATCTTCTGCTCGATGCGCGAGTCGATCACCTGTTGCAGCATTGCATCGAGATCCGGGTCATGGGGCTCAATGCCATAGGCCAGGATGTTGATGTCGGCATAGTCCCGTTGCAGTTCGCTGCGGGTGCTAAACTCCAGCGCCGGGATCACCCAAACGCCCTCTGCACGCGCAGCGATCAATGCCTCATCCACCCCCAGGACCGAATCGTGGTCGGTCAGAGCCATCGCGCGCACACCCCGCCGCGCGGCCAGTTGCACCAGCGCAGTGGGCGAGTCTGTGCCATCTGATGCGGTACTGTGAAGCTGCAAATCTACCGGATAGGGCGCTTGTTGCGAATCGCTCATATATTATTACTTTCCAGCAGGCGAACACCATTGGCGTCAAAATGCCAGCGCCCTTCGCCATCCGTGCCCCCCCATGCCATAATCTTGCGCGGTGTGACCTCGATAATCAGGTTATAGGGGTTGTCCTCGCTGTAGTCCCAATCATACTTGGCTTTGAACAAGGGAGCCAGCGCCGCCGCCTGCTCCGAGACTGCGCGTGCTGTGCCCTCGACAATCATCACATTCACGGGGTCGGGCAGTGACAGACTGACCGCGGGCTGCTGGGCAATGTTGTGTGCGCGCACCGACTGGGGCTGCGTTACGACATAGATGCGCCCTTCATGCCACACATGCCAAATAGGGGCCAAGTGGGCGCGCCCATCCGGTCGTGTAGAGCTAAACCAACAGGCTTCGGCTTGCGCAAATCTCTCGATCAGCCGCGTCAGAATGGGATCGTCCATCTTTTCAATTTCCTCTGGGTTGCTTTCCCCTGGAATAATCCTGGAACCAAAGATATACATTGCGTCTAGATAAGGACGGATTCGATTTCAGTTCATATCATACTAAACTCTCTTGACGAGAAATGGAAGGTACAGGGACAAAAAGGAGGAAAACCCATGAACGAGTTCGCTAATTTAACCAAGAAGGCTTTTGAAGACTATCACGATATGCCCTATGAATCGACGGAGTGGGGGCTGACTGAAGCTCTCGGTCATATCATGGAGTTCATGGCCTATCACGATGACATAGACGAGATGCCAGGGCTGCGTGAGGCCATGCAGACTATGTCCCCCAGGGATTGGGAAAACTGGCGTATGCGCTATCCAGAACATTGGGAGAGTCTGATCGAGCCTTTACACCGAGAGATTGCCCAGCCATCCCACTAGGTTTGTTGGCCCTCGACATTTATCATACACAATGCAGTGACACAACCAAAGCTGCCGCGCTGCCAAGCCCTATGTGCCGCCCGTTCAAGCACGATCCAGATTCATCTGTCATCTGGATGTCTCCCCACGTGAAAATTTGCTCCCGGCATGGTATACTAACTGAATATTGGATGTGAATGTGAGGGAGAAAGACAATGGCCGAGCAAGCAGAGAACAGCAGCAAGTATATTTTTGTCACAGGGGGTGTACTCTCTGGATTGGGTAAGGGCGTCACGGTCGCGTCCATTGGGCGGATTCTCAAAGCACGTGGTATCAGCGTTGCTACCATGAAGCTCGACCCCTATCTCAATGTAGATCCAGGCACGATGTCTCCCTACCAACATGGAGAAGTTTTCGTCACCGAAGACGGGGCTGAAACTGATCTAGACTTGGGCCACTATGAACGTTTTGTCGACGAAAATCTGAGCCGTCTGAGCAACATCACCAGCGGCCAAATCTATCACTATGTGCTCAACCAAGAGCGCCGGGGCGATTACTTGGGGGGTACAATCCAGGTGATTCCTCATGTGACCAACGAGATCAAGCGGCGCATTGGTCTTGTCGCACGCACCACCAACGCCGATGTGATCTTGGTGGAAATTGGCGGCACTGTGGGCGATATTGAAGGACTGCCCTTCTTGGAAGCCATTCGTCAAATGCGTAAGGATGTCGGTCGCCGCAACACGCTCTATGTCCATGTCACCTGGCTGCCCTATTTGGCAGCCAGCAAAGAGCTGAAGACCAAGCCCACCCAGCACAGTGTACGTGAGCTGCGCGGCATTGGTCTGCAACCCGATGTCATTGTCCTACGCAGCGACCATCCGGTCGATGAGGATGTCTGCGGCAAAATTGCGCTCTTTTGCGATGTAGAGCAGGAAGCCGTCATTCCCCTCGTCACCAGCGACACCATCTATGCTGTGCCGGTGATCCTGGAAGAAGCGGGGCTAGGCGATTGGCTTGTGGGCCAACTGCGCCTGCCGGTGAGCCGCGACCCGGTGGAAGGCTTGGCGGAATGGCGAAAGTTTGTGGAGGATGCGCGCAAGCCCAAACCGACCTTGCGTATTGGTTTAGTAGGCAAGTATGTCGAATTGGAAGACGCCTATTTCAGCGTCAAAGAATCGCTCATGCACGCCGGTCTTGCCATCGACAATCAGGTCGAGATCGAGTGGATTAGCTCGGAAGACTTGGAGAAGGGGCGCAACCTACAACGGCTGGAGACAGTCGATGGCATTGTCGTCCCCGGTGGCTTTGGCTATCGTGGCATCGAAGGCAAGATCGTCGCCGCCAACTATGCACGCGAACACAAAGTACCCTACCTGGGCCTCTGTCTGGGGATGCAGGTCATGTGCATTGAGCTGGCGCGTCACATCTTCCACAGTGACAACCCCAACAGCACTGAGTTCGATATGAGCACCAAGTATCCCATCATCGACCTCATGCCCGACCAGCGCGACATCGCCGACATGGGGGGCACGATGCGCTTGGGTATCTATCCCTGTCACCTAAAGGCAGGCACACGCGTCGCCGCGGCCTATCAAGCATTGGGCTTTGGCAGCATTATTCAAGAGCGCCATCGCCATCGTTTCGAGTTCAACAACCACTATCGCGCCGAGATGGAAGCCAACGGCATGATCTTCAGCGGGTTATCACCCGATGGCCGCTTGGTCGAAATTGCCGAACTGAGCGACCATCCCTATATGGTGGGCAGCCAGTTCCATCCCGAATTCAAAAGCCGCCCCACCCGTCCCCATCCATTGTTCCTGGGATTGGTCAAAGCGGCACAAACCTATCGCGACGAAAACAAAGCCGAAGCGATCAGCCATACCAATTCAGTCCCATCATCGCTGGTGACAACCGTATCCTAACAAGATACGATACCCCCTTGCCGGAAGCTTTAAGCTTCCGGCAAGGTTTCGGCGGCAAGACAACAGAGAAGTGGCAGTCACCGCGCAGTAAATCGAGAAGCAGAAGAGAATATAGCCAACGGTTGGCAGGCATCCCACACTATGTCATAATGAGATTCTATCTGAATCAGATAAAGGCAGGGTATCGAGTCGCCGGCTGACGGTTGTGGCAAAGGAAGGCAAAAATGTCTGGACATTCTAAATGGTCAACCATCAAACGTAAAAAGGGCGCAAACGACGCCGCCCGTGGCAAGGTCTTTACACGCCTCGCGCGCGAAATTCAGATTGCCGCGCGCAGTGGGGCCGACCCCACATCAAACTTTACCCTACGCTTGGCAGTGGATCGCGCTCGCGCGGAGAATATGCCCAAAGATAACATTGACCGCGCCATTCGTCGCGGGGCCGGGCTAGAGAAAGATGCTGCCGAGATCGAAGAAGTGACCTACGAGGGCTATGGCCCCAATGGTGTCGCCATCATCGTTCAATGTCTCACCGACAATCGCAACCGCACCATCTCCGAAGTACGGCGCTGTTTCAGTCGTGCGGGTGGCAGTTTGGGGGAACCGAATTCGGTTGCATGGCAGTTCACCGAGAATGGCTATCTCGCTTTCAATCTTGTTGACGAAGAGGGCGAATCCAAAAAGCTTGATTCCGACGAGATTTTCATGGCCGCGTTGGAGGCGGGCGCAGTCGATGTACAGGTCAGCGAGGATGTTGTCGAGGTCTATACCGAACGCAGCGACCTTGCCCAGGTTGCCCAAACCCTCAACGAAGCGGGTTTTGTTGCCGACGAATCGCGGCTGATGCTCAAGCCCAACACAACGCTTAGCCTGGAGGCCGACCAAGCTGCGTCAGTCCTCAACCTCATTGAGTCGTTAGAGGAGTTGGACGACGTCGCCGATGTCTATCACAACCTCGAGTTGACCGACGAGATGGTCGCTCAATTCGCCTAGTCGACATCCATGTCATTGCCAACGCATTCGCGGCGCGGCAAACCGAAACACGCCGCTGAAGCCCAAGGGTACGAGTACATTGCGTTGGGCATCGATCCTGGGACGGGCACGACGGGGTATGGTGTAGTCGGGTTGCTCCCAAGCGGTGAGTTCGCATTGCTGGCTTGCGGCGTAATCCGTACGCCACCGCGTACCGCCATGCACCTGCGCCTGGAGGAGCTTTTTAACGACCTGTGTAGTCTCATCGAGGAATTTCACCCGCAGGTACTCGTCGTTGAAAAGCTTTTCTTTGGGCGTAATGTGACCACTGCCATTAGCGTCGGTCAGGCAAGAGGAATTGTATTGCTCGCAGCCGCGCTCGCGCAACTGAATGTTGCGGAATATACACCGGCTGAAGTCAAGCAGGCCATTGCCGGCTATGGTAATGCCGATAAACGACAGGTACAAGAGATGGTGCAGCGGCTCCTAGACCTGCCGGAAATACCCCGTCCCGACGATGCGGCTGACGGGGTTGCGATTGCCGTCTGTCATCTCCAGTCACTCTCCTATCACCGCCGCATTGCCGACGCGGAGGCAGGAGTAGATGCCTCTGTCTAGCAATGATTCGCTAGCTGTGATCCTTGGCTACATTCCAGAACTTTGTTCCTCCAAACTCAAAACCAGGGACGGCGCATATGACCCAGGCCCAATCTTCGAATACCCCTGTCCGTACCACTGTGCATATCCTGGTGGTCGAAGACGAACGTGCAATCCAAAAAATGTTAAAGCTGTCGTTGGAGCGGGCAGGGCACACCGTCAGCCTCGCTCGAACCGGCAGCGAAGCGTTGCACATGATCCGTCATGAACCGATCGAACTTGTCCTTTTGGACATTTTGCTGCCCGACATGAGCGGCTTTGATATTTGCCGCGAAGTCCGTACGTTCTCCGATGTACCTGTCGTCATGCTCACCGCGCTCAATCGCACAGAAGATATTGTGCAAGGCTTTAGCTTGGGGGCCGATGATTATATCACCAAGCCCTTTAGCCTGCGTGAGGTGCAAGGACGGATCGACGCGATCCTCCGTAGAATTCGCTGGATCGAGGCGCGCCCGCTCAGCGATCAGTTCAACCTCAACGGCGTGGTGCTTAACGAACGCACCCAAACCATTACCGTACGTGACAAAGAAGTCCATCTGACGCCCATTGAGTTTCGTCTGCTGCGCTATCTGATGCACCGTCCCGACCGTCCCATTGGCAAAGACGAACTCTTTTCGCAGGTTTGGGGCTATGAATTGGTGGGCGGGACGAACCTGGTCGAGGTTGCCATCCGCCGCCTACGCAGCAAGATCGAGGAAGACGCCTCTACTCCGAAGCTGATCGTCACCGTACATACAGTCGGCTATAAGTTTGTCAGTCAGGCTCAGGATCTAGCGCCAGAGAGCTAGAGAATTCCAAACAAAGGTTTAAAAGCAGATGATTCGTATGGTCCGAGGAACCGTCGTAGGACGGGGCAAAGATTTTCTAGTGGTGGATGTGAACGGCGTGGGCTACAAAGTATTTGTGCCCGAACCTGCCGCCCTTGCTGCCGACAACAACCAGGAGATCATCCTCCATACCTATCTGCAAGTGCGGGAAGATGCCCTCAATCTCTTTGGCTTTGCCGATGCCGAAGAACTCGCCATGTTTGAAATCCTGTTGGGGGTGAATGGTGTAGGGCCGAAGGTGGCGCTGGCAACTTTGAGCGTGCTCAGCCCTGATATGCTGCGCTCTGCGGTGGCTGCCGAGGAACCGGCGATGATTGCACGCGTGCCTGGTGTGGGCAAGCGCACTGCCGAAAAGATCGTCCTCGACCTGCGTGACAAGGTCAAACAGACAAGCGGTCTGCAAACGATTGCCTATGCCAGCGATGTGGATAGCGAAGTCATTGACGCGCTGATCAGCCTGGGCTACAGCGTCGTGGAAGCGCAACGCGCTGTGCAAAAGCTTCCCAAAGAGGCTGAGGGCGTTGAAGAACGTCTTCGCCTAGCCCTGAACCAATTTACGTAGTAGCGAATCTTTTTTCTGCAAAAGCCACAATCTTTGACACATCACCTGGCCCCATTTATAATCCGTATGTTTGGGCGCGTGAAATCTTGTGAAATATCGCAAAATATAAGAGAACCATTAGGGTGAAAATTTATGGCTGAAGTACAAACACTGCGTAAGGGCAACATTTACGAAGAAGATAACCAGCTCTGGCGCGTGCTCGATTATCAACATATTAAAGTAGCACGCGGTGGCGCTACCATCCGGCTCAAGGTTCGCAACGTCCGCACCGGCTCCACGGTCGAAAAGACCTACAACAACGGGGCGCGTGTCAAGGATGTGCGGCTGGAGCAGCGCGATGTGCAATACCAATACAATGACGGTGAATTCTACCACTTCATGGAGACCGAGACCTTTGAGCAAATTATGCTCAAACCCGATGCGCTTGAGGGTGTGGTTGAATATCTGACCGACAACATGGTCGTCAACCTGGAGACCTATGAGGACGAACCCATTAGCGTCACCCTGCCGACCACGGTCGATCTAAAAGTGACCTGGGCCGAGTTTGCCGTGGCAGGGGATACCGCCAACGCCCCCACCAAGCAAGTGGAGTTGGAGACGGGCCTCAAGATGCAGGTTCCGATGTTCGTCACCGAAGGCGATGTCATCCGCGTTGATACGCGCGACGGCAGCTATGTCACCCGCGTAAAGAACTAGCAGCGCACCTCCCGCCTGGAATGTCGCCAAGATCATTCCCAGGCGGCTTGTGCAGACCCGCAAACTTGCCTATTTGAAGCGGTGTGGATATACTGGAGGCTCGCTGAACAGGTTCACGCCGTTGTAGCTCAGTCGGTAGAGCAGCGCCCTCGTAATGCGCAGGTCACCGGTTCAAGTCCGGTCAACGGCTCCAAAAGAACGGCCTTCCCACATGGGAAGGCCGCTTTGTTTTGAATACCGGCTTGTGTCACCCCTGCCCCGTCACTCTTTCGCTGTCACCCTTTCACATAGGAGAACTTTTCAGCAATCTTGCCTTCTCGAACACGAAAGAGGTCAACGCCGCGCACATGGCCCCGATTGTTCCCCTCGTCCGTCCACCGGTAAATCCAACGCACGACGCAGCGATCGCCCGTGGCAAAGATTTCCTCGCTCTCAAACCTTGCCTGTGGGGATGCGTGGAAAAAGTCTGCAAAGGCTCTGCCAATGGCGGCTTGACCCACGTGACGAGCCCCGTCTGGTGGCGGATAGGTGTTCTCAAAGACAGAATCATCGCCCAACAAGGCCATGAGGCCGGCAAGATCCTGACGGTTGAAGAGTTCATTAAAGTGCTGCACCGCCGCCAGCGTGGTTTCGCTGTCTGCCACCTGTTCCGTTCGAGGGATCCTCATGGGGCAGGCTTGATATTCTGGTTGATGTGGAAAAGATTGTCGGGGTCATACTTGCGCTTGACCTGTGACAAGCGGTCATAGTTGTGGCGGTAGGAAGCGCGCACCCGCTCTTGTCCCTCATCATCCATCATCATGTTGACATACGCTCCGCCCGCCGAGGTAGGATGAATCGCGTTCCAATAGGCACGTGTCCACGCAATCAACTCCTCCTTCTTGGCCGGGTCGGGGTCCACGCCCACGATCACCATGCCCCAATGCGCATCGCGATACGCCCAGGCCGTCTCCTCCGCACCCACGCGACTCGCTGCCCCGTCAATCGGGTAGAGGTGCATGGTCGATTGCATCGTCGGCAGTTTGCTGCCATAGGCGATGTGCTGCTCGATGGCGGCATCGGGAATCTCTTTGATGAAATCTGCCTTCCAGTACCACTGATGCCCCCTCGGATAGAGCGCATCGAACATGCTCTGCATGGCGGGCTGCGGCATGGGGGCCACAAACTCGAAGAGCAGCGGGGCCACTTCACGCACCTGGGCAAAGAGGCTCTCTGCCTGATCCTGCGGGCCAGTGTAGCACCAGATCACGCCACAGACATTCTTTAGGTGAATCGCTTCGGGGAAGGGAGGGCCGGGCGGCACAACCAGGAAGGCAAAGAAGCCATTGACTTCATCTGCCTGGCGGGGCAGGAACTCGCGATACCACTTCATCACCTGCTGCGTATGCTCTAGCTCCCAGAGCGTGATGCCGACGGTCACCATGTCAATGGGGTGCAGGCGGAATTCAAACGAAGTGACCACGCCAAAGTTGCCACCACCCCCGCGCAGCGCCCAAAAGAGGTCGGGGTTCTGCTCGGCACTGGCGCGCACCATGCTGCCATCGGCGAGCACCACATCGGCACCGATGAGGTTGTCGATAGACAGCCCGCAGCGGCGTGTGAGATGGCCCATGCCGCCGCCCAGTGTCAGCCCGCCGACGCCGGTGGTGGAGATGATGCCGCTGGGTGTTGCCATGCCGTGGGCGTGGGTGGCGTTGTCCACCTCGCCCCAGGTTGCACCGCCGCCGACCTTGACGGTGCGCGCCGCCGCATTGACCTCGACCTGGTTCATGGGATCGAGATCGATGACCAGCCCATCATCGACAGTGCCCAAACCGCCACCATTATGCCCGCCCCCGCGCACAGCCAGTGCCAGCCCGCGCTGCCGGGCAAAGTTGACGGCCTTGATGACATCATCGGCATTGGCGCAGCGCGCAATCAGCGCCGGATAGCGGTCGATCATGCCGTTGAAAACAGCGCGTGCGCTTTCGTACTGTTCGTCACCGGGGCGAATCAACTCCCCCTGAAAATTCGCCTGCAACTCCTGGTAAGCTTGGTCGTCAATCTTGGAAACAGTGGTTGCTGTGCGCGGCACGCCATTACCGCCTTGCCGCATATCCCGTGTCTGCTGCATAAAACCAAACTCCTTTCATGGGCACAGATATACCCCTCGTCGCATGCAGACATATTAGCCGGAGCGGGCCTGCTTCGCATCAAGCAAAGGATTGAATTCTGGGTTTACCTAGGGGGTTTACAAGGGCGGGGTTTACAAGGGTGGGTTGTTTGTGACCTGGCCTAGCTAAAGCAAATGCAGCTTGCGGGCGTGGGCTACGGCTTCGGTACGGCTGCGCGCATCGAGTTTGCTGGAAATCCGGTGAATATGGGTCTTGACAGTCCCTACGGCTAACACCAATTCCTGTGCCATCTCTCGGTTGGAGAGGCCGCGGGCCAGCAAATGCAGCACTTGCAGCTCGCGCGCCGTCAGCGGTTCGCGCAGGGGGTGGTGTGAAGCGGTTTGGCTGTGCTGAAGCTGCTCTGCCAGGGCGAGTTTGTCATCCAAAAAAGAGATCACACTTTCCAGCGAAGAACCCTGAAAAGTGCGGGCTTCGTGGAGATCCTCGGCACGAAGCCTGCTTCCATAGGCCGACAAATCGCGCTCAATGCGGCTCTTAACCTCCTGCGGACAGCCCGCATGTTGCAGCACAAATGCCAAAATCTCAGCGCCATCTTCGGTATATTCCCCCTGTATCAACATCTCGGCAGTGGCTGCCAGAATGGACAAGATCAGGGAGAGAGTACCTGCCTGCGCTGCGGCATCAAGGGCTTGACGAAAGTAGCGCGCGGCCATGCGCTTGTCGCCCATGTGAAAGGTTGCGTCACCCAGGCCACTGAGCACACTTGCAAGCCCACCCGGATCCCCGAGATTTTGATAGAAGGCAAGACCGGATTGGAAGCAGTGGATTGCCTCCGTGTATGCACCCCGCTGTAGGGCAATTGTGCCCAAACGGCTGCACGCCAATCCCATCCCTTCTCGATCTTGGAACTTCTCGCGCAGCGCAAAGCTGGCCTGGTAATAATGAGCCGCCTGCTCATCGTTGCCAAGCGCGCGCGCAACATCACCCTTCGTGATGAGACAGTAGGCCGCAAACCACTCATTTGCGTCTGCTTGTGCCAAAGCATAGCCTTCATCCGCACATTTCTGCGCCTCATCATAGTCGCCCAGGGCGAGCCCAATGCTTGCCAGTATGTAAAAGGAAACCATCAGATTGCCACGATGCTGATGCAGCCGGTTGCTGATTTGTGCTGCGTCAGCCAATTTCCTCGCCTGGAGATAGTCGCCACGAATCAGCGCGCAGGTTGCCAATGGAATTTTGGGGTCGGTTGCCAGGCTGCTCAACGGATGGGCGATGCCAAGCTGCCCGTAAAGCTGCTCGCTCGTCGCCGCGGTCTGCGATGCATCCTGCAGCCGCCCCAGCCGAATGTACATCCAACTTAAAAGGCAGAGGATCTCAGCCAGGACGATTTGAGCCGAAGTAGAACGAATGGCACGAAGCGAATGAGCTGCCTTCTCGAACGCAGTTACAGCCTCGCTGTAAAGATTATGAAATTGATAGAAGAGATAAAGGATATCCGCCATCTCTTGAAGCGCCTGCACCTGGTTGTGATCCACTGCCCATTGCCAAGCCACGCGGATGTTTTCAAGCTCTCCGGCAATCTCCTGGGCAGTTTCTACCTGTTTGCCACCACTCATGGGTGGGTTGCGCGTGCGTAGGTAACGCGCAAAGTAGGCACAATGGCGCGCTTGGACCGAGGCTAGCTCTCCAGCCTGCCGGAGCTGTGTCTCCGCATACTGCCGGAGTAGTTCGTGAATCTGGTAGCGTCCCGCAGCATCTTTACGCAGCAGCGACTTGTCCACCAGTTGCGCCAGCGTGCGCACAGATGCGCCGGCGATTTGCTGTGCGGATTCGAACGCGAAACCGCCTCCAAAGACTGTAAGCTGTTGGAAAACGCCGAGCTGCTGCTCACTAAGCATCTGGCATGTTTGGGCAAAGACCGCTTGCATACTGCGATGGCGCGCTGGGACATTGTGCAAATCAGAGGTGAGGAAATCAAGGTTCTCCTCAATCTCCGCAGCAATGGCATGACAGGTCAAGGAGCTAACCCAAGAGGCCGCGAGTTCCAGTGCGAGCGGCATCCCTTCTACCAAGCGGCAGATGCGGACAACATCCATGACTTCTGCCGTCAGAGAAAAGCTGGGGTTGACCTGCCGCGCACGCTCGACAAAGAGCCGGACGGCTCCAAAGGAGGTTGCTTGCTCTGTGGCACTCTCTTGGGGCAGCGCCAGCCCTTGTACACGCCACACCCATTCTTGCTGGAGCTTCAGCGCCTCACGCGAGGTGACCAAAATCCGCAGTTTGGGAGCCGTTGCCAATAGCTCAATGACCAGGTCAACCCCGTCCATCAAATGCTCGAAGTTGTCGAGCAGCAGGAGTATTTCTTTGTTTTGCAGATGGCGCAGGAGTTGAACAGCGGGTTCGTCTTGGCCTGCAAGCGAAAAATCGAGCACGCCGGCGATGGTCGAAGGGAGGAACTCAGCAGCGCTGACCGGCTGGAGATGGATAAAATAGACACCGTCGGCATAGCGATGCGTAAGCTGGCTTGCGACTTGGATTGCCAGGCGAGTCTTCCCCACGCCGCCGATGCCCACCAAACTCAGCAAGCGACAGCCGGGGGTTTCTAGGAGTTTTGTAATCTCCAGGATTTCTTGTTCTCTGCCTATGAAGGAAGGTTGCTGGGCGGCAAATTGCATAAACGCTGAAAGGTTGTTCAAAGCTTGCCTCCAGGTCTTGTACCGGCTCCGCTGCGCTCGCTTTCTGGTATGCCCTATTTTTGTGCGATTTGTCGAGCGCCTCGTCGGCACTCGCTCTGCTAATTCATGCCAACCAATCGCCGAGCAATGCTTCGCCCAAAGCCGTCTCGCGTTGGAAGGTCGCCAGGTCGATATTACTGCCACAGACCAGCACGCCCACCCGCTGTCCGCGCAGCCGCTCGCGCAAGGGGCCGCAGAGTGCCGCAGTTGCCGTGGCTCCGGCTGGCTCCGCCACCAGCTTCATAGTGCGGAAAAGCAGGGCCATGCCACGACGCATGTCGTCATCTTCCAGCAAAATAATCTCATCCACATAGCGGCGGCATAATCCCAACGTATAGGGGGTGCTGTAAGGAGCGCCCAGGCTGTCAGCTATGGTACGCACCTTGTCAATCCGTTCGGGCTTGCCACTCGCCATGCTGCGGAACATTGTATCCGCACCGACCGGCTCGACGCCGATGACCTGGCAGCGGGGCTGGACCTGCTTGATGGCCGCGGCCATACCCGCAATCAAGCCGCCACCGCCCACCGGGATAATCACCGCATCCAATTCGCCCGCTTGCTCGGCAAACTCCAGCCCCAGCGTGCCTGTGCCCGCACAGGTCAGCGGTCCTTCAAAGGGGTGGATGAAGGTGCGCCCTTCGCTGGCCTGAATCTCCTCCACGCGGGCAAAGGCCGCGGCGACATCTTCCACCAAGACCACCTCGGCCCCATAGTCACCGCAGCGCGCCACACGCAGCGGGTTCGCGTTTTTGGGCATGACCACCTTGGCCGTTGTACCCAACAAGCGCGCGGCATAGGCCACGGCAATGGCATGGTTGCCCGCGCTCACCGCGGTTACGCCGCGCGCCAAGAGCGCAGGCTCCAGCGACAGCATCACATTCAGCGCACCGCGCGGTTTGAACGTTCCTGTGTGCTGAAAGAGTTCCAGCTTGAGCAACACCTGCGTCTCGTCGCCCACAATCGCAGCCAGGTCGCGATCTTGCCAGCCCCAGACCGGCGTCTGCACCACACGCGTGCCAATCTGCCGCCGCGCCGCTTGAATCTGCGCCAGCGACAGTTCGCTCAGCGCAGCTTCGTCCTGATCGGGATGTACAACACGCTCGCTCATTATTGATACCAATCCCAACTCAACATGCCCTGCTCGTACATATTATAAAGGCCATAGAGAAAATAGATCCCCAGCACCACCACGACAACCTTGAGTACATAGTCACGCCGCCCCCAAACGCGCATCAATTCTCGCCAGACGCCGCGCGGCCGATAGAGGGTCACGATAATGATGACCAGGATCAAGACTAAAAAGGTTCGTGTGTTCATAAACAAATTGTGCCTGCTGCGCGATGCCGGTTCCAGGTGTTGTGCATGCCCGCTGCCCATTCTTGCCGAAGAACAGGCTTCTGTTAAAATCTGCACATGTCAATAAGCTGGCTCAGCGCCCAATTCAACCCCTATGCCCCCGGCTTTTGGCTGATCGTGGGCATTCTCGGCACAACGCTGCTCATCTCCAGCCAAGCGTATCTTCCCCGGTCATGGCGTGCGCCCATCTGGTTTGCCCACTGGCTGCTGATCCCCTATCTCGGCCTTCTGGTTGGAGGGCTTTCACCCCGCTTGCTGGGATTAGCGGGCCATGATTGGCTGGCAGGATTGGGGCTTGGCTTGGGGCTGATCTTTGCCGTGGTGATACTCCTCACCTTAGGCCGGGCTATCACCGATCTGGGCCAACCCGCGGAGCATGAGAGTGACACAGCCGAGCACCCACACCTCGGCTGGCAGACCATCAGCAACACACTGCTCTGGTGTGGTATCGAACAGTTTCACTGGGTCTTTTTGCGGGGAGGCATCTGGGAAACGCTTCAGACACTGCCAAACCCACCGGAGCTAGCAGGATATTGGGCCATTTGGTGCGCCGCAGCGGTAATCTTAATCGAGCTTTTGCTGCTACGCCCAGGCTTTTTCCCGCTGCTCATCCAACTGGTTGCGCTCACAACTACCAGTATCCTCTTTTTCTACACACGCAACTTCTGGCTCTGCTGGGTCATGCATGCGGCTGTGCAATTGCTCACCGCGCCGCCCGCGCTGCTCCCGTTGGCCCCCTTGCGTATGCTCTACACCCGCCGCTAACCCGATTGACTCTCGCCAGAGGTGCGCGCCCAAAAGGCACCCGGATGGGTTACAGCCCTATAGGAAGAAACCCACCACAAAGAGCAGCACAAACAGAATAATCGTAACAATAAAAAGCTGGCGCAGATCCTTGTTGATATAGACAAATTCATTCGCCCAATCGACGCGCCTGCCCGCGCGCACTTCCTCCGCTTCCATCGTGGCGGCTGATGCGCCCGATCCGGCGGAACGTGTTGTCGTGCTGCGAGTACCTGTGCGGCTGGCGCGTTGTGTGCGCCGTCTTGCGTTCGCCATCAATTTCCTCGATTCATACGTATCTCGAATAGCTGCCTTGTGCCAGGCAGTTGCTCATTGTGCATCATGCCAGCACACCAAGCGTCAATTATACGCCCCACGCACCGCGAGATCAAACCTGGTTGGTCAAAGGCGAAATTGCCGTTGGCTACATCGCTTTGTGACGCTCAATCTCTTTGCGTACGGCGGGTGCGACCACGGTTCCAAGCAGTTCGATCGCGTGCATAACCTGTGCGTGTGGCACCGGGCCAATGCTGAGTTGGGCAAAAAAACGCTGGTGTCCAAAAAGTTCATACTGGCGCAGCATCTTTTCGATCACCTCCTGCGGGCTGCCAATGGCTAAAGCCCCGCGCAGCGAACGCTGCTGTTCAAAGCCCATGCGGTTCATTGGCCCCCAACCCCGTTCACGCCCGATCCGGTTCATCATCAAGGCATAGGGGGGATAGCCCTCGTCCGCGGCTTGCTGCGAGCTATCAGCAATATAGGCAGGCGAGTTGATGCTCACCGGAAGCTGCGCCGGGTCATGTCCTGCTCTGCGCGCCGCCTCGCGATAAAGCTCCACCATTGGCACAAAGTTCTCATATGAGCCGCCGATGATGGCAACCGCCAACGGCAAACCGAGCATCCCCGCGCGCACAAACGAATGTTGGCTGCCACCGACAGCAATCCAGACCGGCAGCGGCTCCTGCAAAGGGCGCGGGTAGATGCTCATGTTGTCCAACGCCGCCCGGTGCTTGCCTGCCCAAGTGATCCGCTCCGAATTACGCAGCTTTAAGAGCAGGTCGAGCTTCTCGGCAAAGAGTTCGTCATAGTCATCGAGGTCATAGCCAAAGAGCGGAAAAGACTCGATGAAGGAACCGCGCCCGACCATGATCTCGGCGCGTCCTTCGGAAAGTTGGTCGAGGGTGGCGAAGTCCTGAAAGACGCGCACAGGGTCATCCGAACTCAGCACCGTGACCGCGCTCGTCAGGCGAATCTGCTTGGTGCGTGCCGCTGCCGCCGCGAGCACAACTGCGGGCGCGGAGACTGTAAAGTCGGGGCGATGATGCTCACCCACCCCATAGACCTCCAGCCCGACCTGATCGGCCAATTCGACCTCCTCAATCAGATCGTGCAGCCGTTGTGCCGCGCTGCGCGCGGAAGCATCGGGGACTTCTCCAAAACTATAGACACCGAATTCCATCATCCCCTACCTTTCGTTTTCCTGCGTATCTCGCCCAAATCGGTGCTGCGCCCAAGCGCCAACCGATACCAACTCGGGCAGGCGCGCCCAGCGCAAGACCAGCACATAGCAGAGCAGCCCCCCACCTCCTGCCCCAACCAACAGCGCCAGATCACGCCCCAATCCAGGAGCCAGCAGCCCGTTGAGCCCCAGCGTCAATGCCCAAGTCGCCAGGCCCGCCCCCACACCCGCCAGCGCGATCCAAAGCGTGCCTTGCCCCAGGATCTCCCGGCGCATTCCCACCTGCCGGTTTAGCAGCGTGAGCATGATCAGCATATGGCCGATCTGTTTGGCGCTGTCTGCCCAAACCAGCCCCAGATAGCCAAGCGGCTGCAATAAAGCCCAGGCTGCCAGCAGATAGAAAACCACACTGATGACCCCGACAATAGCGGGCAGCCTTGTGTTGTGACGCGCATAAAAGGCGAAATTCAAGGGATAGTCAACCGCCGCAAAGATCATGCCCACGACATAGATATTCAAGGCGGCTGCCACCTGAACGGTGTCTGTGGGCTTAAATTGGTTATGCTCAAAAAGCAGCCGGATCAGCGGCTCGCCAAGCGTCCACAGCAGCATCGCCGCCGGTACAATCAGCAGCAGCACCATGCGCAGCCCGCGCCCCAACGTCGCCCGGTAGCTTGCCTCATCTTTCTGAGCAAAGAATTGGCTCAACTGCGGCAGCGCGGCCATCGAGATCGCCACGCTGATCAACCCCAACGGCATCTGTTGCAGCGTTGTGGCGCTGCTCATCCACGCAACGCTTTCCGCCTGCGTACTCGTAGCAAGACGGCGATCCAGCCCCACTTGGAACAGGCTCACCACAACCCCCAGCGCGATCGGCAGATAGAGGCGCACAATCTGAGCCAGTGCCGGATGCCGCCAATCAGCCCAAAGGCGCAGCCGTATTCCCGCGCGCCAGAGGTCGAACGCCATCACCGAAAGCTGCGCCGCAGTGCCCACCACCATGCCCACCACCAGGGCGACAATGCCCAACTGCTGGGCCAAGAGGGGGGCAGTTACCAACAGGCCAAGATTGTAAATCGCAGTCGCTAGGGCAGGGAACGAAAAACGCTGAAGTGCATAGAGGGCTGCCGTAGCCAATCCGGCCATACAGAGCAGCCAGACAGCCGGCAATGTCAGCTGGATCATGTAGGTCGTCAACGCCAGCAGCGCGGGATCATCCTCGAAGCCGCGCGCCAGCAACCGAGTAAGCTGTGGCGCAAAGAGTTGTAGCAACCCAACCAAGAACAACAACAGTGCGCCCAGGATTGTCGCCAATATACCGACCAACCGGCCAAATTCGCCACGATCACGCCGTTGGGCATATTGGCTCAGGACAGGAACCAGGGCTGCGCTCAACATCCCGCCGATCAGGAAATCATAGAGCATCAGCGGCACTTGGCTGGCGATGCGAAACGCGCTCACTTCACCGGTCGCCCCAAAGAGCGTATTGATCATCACCTCGCGCGCCAGCCCAAGAATCCGGCTGGCTGCGCTGCCCATCGCCAGCAGCGAGGCGCTGCCCGCCAAACCCGGCTGGACAGCCGCTGGACTTTCTACATTCGCAAGCTGCTCCGGTTCACTCATGCCACGGATTGTAACATAGAGGGGGAATAGAGAAGGGGATTCCTCCTGCGCCAGCGTGACAAAGGCTGTCATTCCGACACGGGAGGAATCCCCTGGGTACACTGCTATAGAAGCAATCTATGGCGACGCGTCATGCAAACGCTGCCGAACCATACGAAATTGAGTTGTTCGAAGCCGAATCCTGCTAAACAGTAACTCTCTGCTGCGGCAGCCGGAAGACGCGCGGGTCTTCCATGCCCTCGAAGCCATGCGCTTCAAAATCGGCCAACCAGCGTTCGGTCTGCATCGCCGCGGCACAGCCCTGGCCTACACTGGTCGCCACCTGCTTAAAGACCTTGTCCATGATTTCGCCCGCGGCAAAAACGCCAGGCACATTCGTCCGCATCTTCGTATCGACGATTAAATGACCATCCTCGTCCAGTTCGAACTTTTCTTGAAGAAGCTGGTTGTTGGGCAGATGTCCGACAAAGATAAAAACGCCATCTGTCTGCAACTCGCTGACCACGCCCGTTTCAGTGTTTTGGATCACGACGCCGCGCACCTTGCCCTCGGCATCTCCCAACACCTCATTGACGACCGTGTTCCAGACAAACTCGATCTTCTCATTGCTAAAGGCGCGATCCTGCAAAATTTTGCTGGCGCGCAGTTGATCGCGGCGATGGAGCACGCGCACGCGCGAGGCAAACTTGGTCAGGAAGAGCGCCTCCTCCACCGCGCTGTCTCCGCCGCCCACCACGATCACATCCTTGCCGCGGAAGAAAAAGCCGTCACAGGTAGCGCAGTAGCTGACCCCTTTGCCCGTATATTCCTGCTCGCCGGGAATCTCCAGATAACGGGGGCGAGCACCCGTCGCCAGGATGATCGACTTGGTGACATATTCCTTGCCGTTGGCTGTGCGTACCACAAAAGGATGGCTCTCCACGTCAATCTCGGAGACATAGTCAAACTCGACCCGCGTCCCAAATTTCTCCGCCTGGAGCTTCATCTTTTCCACTAGTTCCGGCCCGCTCAAGCTCTCTGGAAAGCCGGGATAGTTTTCCACCTCATAGGTAATGCTCACCTGCCCGCCGTAATCATTGCCCGTAATCAACAACGGGTTCAGGTTGGCACGCGCCGTATATAGTCCCGCGGTGAAGCCTGCCGGCCCGCTGCCGATGACGATCACATCTTCGACGGGCCTATGCCCCACATGCCCGTTTGTAGAAGCTTGTCCTGTTGCCATTTTTAGAAACCCTCTCCTATCTTGTTGCTTATCTGACGCGGTTTCTCCCCTCCTTGTGCCCAAATAAAGCTCGCAAGGGTCAAATCTTCTGGGGAAACCTCGTTATATTTTCTCACTGCATCTTTCCACTATACTTTCTATAGTGCATTATATACCCAGAGTATAACCCAGTCAAACGCTATTAACTGTAGTACTCCCTACACTATCCGGCTCCCCACCTTTTACTTTATCACCAGCGTCCGCAGCATCACTGTCCCGCGGATTCCCATTATTCTGAATCGCCTCAGCGGAAGCGCCCACCTTGACCGACGCCGCATCCCCCAAATCGCCAAGCGCAGCCCTGACCACGGTTATCGTCGCTACTGCCGCTGTCTCCGCGCGCAAGATACGCTGCCCTAGCGATACAACCTGCCACCCATCCGCGCGCGCTTGCTCTACCTCGCCGGCCTCTAAGCCCCCCTCTGGCCCGATCAACAGGCTCACGGCGTCGATGGGCTGTGCAGCCTGTGCCAACGCATGCAGCAGACCCGGATTCCCTCCCGCTTCTTCCCAGGGCAGCAACCGCGTCCCGGGTGCGCTCGTGAAGGCTTCGGCAAGGCTGACACTCGGTGCGATGACCGGCAAGCCGCCGCGCCCACATTGCTCCGCAGCCTCGCGCACAATCGCCTCCCAGCGTGCTTGTTTGGCTTGCAGCGTGCGCCCAGCGCGCGCCACGGTGCGCCGGCTGATCACAGGGACAAGGGTTGTCACTCCCAACTCGGTCGCCTTCTGCCAAACCCATTCTAACTTGTCCAACTTGAGCACACATTGATAGAGCGTCACCGCCACCGCAGGCTCCGGCGCGGCTGGGCGCACTTCCGCCACACGCGCAGTCGTATCACGCCGCTCGACGCTGACCACCTCCATCAGCCGCTCGCCGCCCTGGTTGTCCAGCAGCAGAAATTGCGTGCCAGGCTGCGCGCGCAAAACGCTCCGCAACTGGTGATGCAGCGGGCCTAGCGAAATAATCTCGCCCACAGCAGGCAGAAGGGCCGGCATAAAGAAACGTTGCATTGCGGATCATTCCCTGCTTTCTTCAGTATCGTGGCATGAACCCTCATCCTTCATCCTTCTCACAAAGAGCGCCACCCAATCGCCCTCTTGCTTGCGCCGCACCACAGCCAGCCCATGCCGCGCCGCTGCCTCCTCCACCAAAAACGCGCGTTCTTCGATAATGCCCGAAAGGATCATCGTGCCGTCGGCAGCCAAAGGTTCGAGCAGCGGCACATTCTCATAGGCACTATCAAACAACCCGGCGATCACCTCGGCAAGAATATTGGCAACGACCACCTGAAAACGGCCAGCCATCCCCGTGGGAATACTCTCCTGGCGCACATCAATCAGACCTGCCGGAGCCAGCATCAGCCCGTTAATCTCGACATTTTCGCGCGTCACATCCACGGCAATCGGGTCAATATCCGTGGCGACAATCGCCGCAGCCCCCAGCTTGGCGGCGACAATCGAGAGCACACCGCTGCCTGTGCCCACATCCAATACCTCATCCCCCGGCTGCACTGTCTCTTCCAGCGCAGCGACACAGAGGCGCGTCGTCGGGTGCAGCCCCGTACCAAAAGCCATGCCTGGGTCCAGCTCGACCACCAGATCATCCGGCTCAGGGGCAAACTCCTCCCAACTAGGTTTGAGCACCACCCGCCGCCCGATGCGCATGGGCTTGTAAAATTTCTTCCAGGCGTGCGCCCAATCTTCTTCGCGCAGGAGGGTAAAACGGGGCTCCGGGATCGGATAGATGCGGCCCAGATACCAAAGCCCTTCCTCGATCTGGCGGCGGATCGCCTCGCCGCGCGGCCCAGGCTTGAGATAGGTCTTGACCACGACCTTGTATTGACCATCAATGGGCTGGTTGAAATCATCAAAGCCCGTCGCCTCAATCACTGCCCCCCCGCCGCTCGCTTCGCCCGCCTCACTATCTTCTTCATAGCCGCCGCCGTTATAGCGGTTAAAGAGTTCGCTCACAGCTTCCGCGGCTTCCGAATCAACCTCGACGCTGATCTCCAAAATCTCACCGGGCTGGACCGCCTGGGGTTCGCTCATCTCTTGCTCACCTATCTGCCTTGCCACCTAAAGTGGGAAATTTCAGCAAAAACGGAGACCGGCGTGCCTGCTGCCGATCTCCGTTCTCTCCATCTATCTTCGAATCATCGCTGTTACCACGATTCGGGGAACGCCCCATATAGCTTTAATCGCTGCCAAAAATCCGGTCGAAAAAGCCCTTGTGCTGGGACTCCACATTGTGATCGCCAAAGGTCTTTGCCAGGTCGCGCAAAAGCTGTTTCTGCTCATTGTTCAAATTGGTGGGTGTCATCACCTTCACCGTAATGATCATGTCGCCGCGCCCGCTCCGTTGCAGCTTCGGCACGCCGATCCCACGCAGCGTGATTTGCCGCCCCGATTGCGTCGCCGCCGGAATGTCCACCTCTTGCTGCCCACCCTCCAGCGTCGGCACCTTCACGGTTGCACCCAACGCGGCCTGGGCGATGTTGATGGGCAGGTCGATATGCACATCGAATTGGTTGCGTGTAAAGACGGGATGGGGATCAACCTCAATCACCACATAGAGATTGCCGGGAGGCCCCCCCAATTGGCCCGCCTCTCCCTCACCTGGCAAGCGGATGCGCGTACCATCATCCACGCCCGCAGGAATCTTCACATTAATCTTGCGATTGATGCGGATGCGCTTGTTGCCATTGCACTTTGTACAAGGCGAGGGGATGACCTCTCCTGTGCCGTTGCAGGTGGGGCAGGTCGTTGCCGTGATGACCGCGCCAAAGAGCGGGCTTTGCTGGCGACGGCGCACCTCTCCTGCACCGTTACAGGTGGAACAGGTAACGGGCGATGTCGGCGGTTCAGCGCCGCTGCCCTTACAGCGGTCACAGACCTCAAGCCGTGGAATATCCAAATCCCGCTCGGTGCCAAAGATCGCCTCTTCAAAGGTGAGGCGTACATCGGTTCGCAAATCTGCGCCCGCACGCGGTTGGCGACGGCTGCGCGCGCTGGTTTGCCCAAAGCCACCAAATATCTCTTCAAAAATGCTGCTCAGATCGCCAAACCCGCCATTGAAATCGTTGAAGCCGGCCCCTTGCAGCCCATCGTGCCCAAAACGATCATAAGCCGCTCGCTTCTGGTCGTCGTTCAACACTTGATAGGCCTCGTTGATCTCCTTAAAAAGAGACTCGGCCTCTGGGGTCTTATTCACATCGGGGTGGTACTTTTGGGCGAGCTTGCGGAAAGCTCTTTTTAGCGCATCCTTATCGGCATCGCGCTCCACTCCCAAGACCTCATAATAGTCACGCTTACTCATATTTTTCCGTTCTCACTTCAAATCCACGCTGAAATCGCCAGTTCATGAACGGGATCATGCCAGTGCCATGCCCGTGTAAATTATTTCATTCCCAACTGATGATCCAGGCGCATAATCCTGCCAGCACCACGGTCGCCCCCATCAGCGCAGCCCATTGACCGGGCAAAAAGCCCACATGGCGCGCGCTAAAATAGAGAATCACCACCATGCCAATCGCCAGCACAATCCAATTGGAAAGCACCGGATGAGTATCCCAGAATCGCCGAATCCCGTTCATGGGTGTGACCTCTCACCCCCGTTACTCGCGCCGGTATTCACACCGGCGTTGTGGTCGGCTGGCGTGGCCCCCGCTTGATTAAGCTCTACGGCAGCCGGGATGGAAAGTCGCGCCATGCGCCTGGGATAGGCTACTTTCAAAGCAGCCCAAATCTCGTCCAGTTGTGCATACAACTCCTCCAGTGTGCCGCTGTTGTCAATGACGCGGTCGGCCTGATTAATCTTCGCCGCCTGGGGTGATTGCATCCCCATTCGCTGGCGTGCGGTGGGCTCGTCCATCCCCCGTGTCTCCATCAAACGCCGCAGTTGCACCTCTGGCCGCGCTGTCACAACCCAGACCTCATCACATTGTGAGAACATCGGCCCGGCTTCCAATAGCTTGACTGCCTCCAAGACAATCACGCTGGAAGGCGAAGCCTCCACCAGTTTCAAGGTCATATCAAAGACCGCGGGATGGACAATCTGCTCCAGTTTGTTGAGCAGATCCGCATTCTTAAAGACAATTGAGCCTAATGCCTTACGGTTGACCGTCTTATCGGCATTCAGGATCGCAGAACCAAATTCCCCGATCACAGCCTGATAAGCAGGGCCTTCTGGGGTCAAGGCTTGGTGCGCCAACTTGTCTGCGTCAATGATATAGGCACCGAGCCGCGCGAGGTACTCCAACACTGTACTCTTGCCCGTGGCAATATTGCCCGTCAAGCCGATTACAAGGGAATTGGCAGTCATAGATTCTCTGGCACAACAAATTGCAGTTTGATCATAGAAAATAACAGATAGCGAATCACTAAGTGAAGCGCCAATTATACCATACTCTTGCGCTCAGATGATAAAGCATCTCGCCTGAACGCACTTTTTGCGAGGTTGACACAACCTCATTTTTTCACCTATACTATCTGCTTATACTCCGGTGCTTCTGACCTGAGATTTTCACCCGTTTCTACTCTACACTTCCATACTTCTATACTTCTGAATCTCACGCAACCTAATCTCACGCAATATCTCACGCAATTTAAGGAGCAAGGCATATGTCTCGAAAGATTACAGTTGTCAGTCTGCTTGTTGTATTCATCCTGCTGCTGGCAGCTTGCGGCGGTGGTAACCAAGTCGCTCCAGCCCCTACCCAAGCGCCCGCTGCGGCAACCGAGGCTCCTGCGGCTACTGAAGCCCCCGAAGCCACAGAGGAACCTGCCGACGTAACAGCGTCAGAGGAAGTTACCGAGACTGAAGAAGTAACGGCTGGCGAAGAAGTCACAACCACGGAAGAAACGACGGCTACGGAAGAAACCACCGGAACCGAGGGAGCAGCGGCAACAGGTGACGGCGTTACGATCAAGATTGCCACCCAATCGCCTTTGAGCGGCGCGCAATCTGTCTTGGGTGTTGCCATCAAGAACGGCGCACAATTGGCGCTTGAACAGGCCAACGAGGCCGGAACCGTTGCAGGCGTCACCTTTGAACTTGCTCCCTATGATGACCAGGCTACCCCGGACACAGGTGTTGCCAACGCCACCCAGATCATTGGCGACCCAGATGTGCTTTGCTTGGTCGGCCATCTGAACAGCGGCGTCATGATCGCCAGCATGGAACAATATCACAACGGTGGTCTGGCCGCGGTTTCTCCGGCGAACACCAACCCGGTCATCACCGACCGTGGCTATGCTGAGATCAACCGCGTCGTCGGTCGCGATGACATCCAGGGTGTTGTGGGGCAGCAGTTTGCCGCCGATCAATTGGGCATCCAAAGCGTCTATATCCTCCACGACCAAACCGCCTATGGTCAGGGTATTGCCGAATTCTTCCGCCAGTCGGCGGAGAAAGCGGGCATGACCGTGTTGGGCTTTGAAGGCACAGAGGAACAGGCGAATTTTGACGGCATCATCACACCGATCATTGCCGCCAATCCTGAGTTAGTCTACTTCGGTGGCATCTACAGCCAGGCAGGCATCTTCTACCGCCAGGCACGCGATCG
>JADLDO010000005.1 GCA_020846635.1 Caldilineaceae bacterium | reverse complement strand
GTCCCTTCGTGTCAGAGATCCTGCTCCCTGCGTGGAACAGGCAACCATAATCTGCACGAAGTGTACTCGGCTTGAGTGCTGATTTTTAGACCGAAATCGCGTCGCTTTCTTTACCGGAATTTACAACTATGCTCTTTGCCGAACCTGGAGCAGGTAAGAGCTATCTCGCTGCTGAGATTGCAACTTCGATAATCCTAAATAGAAAAGTTTTAGATCAGTGGAATACACGTCCCACAACAGGAATTGTTCTTTATATCGCGGCTGAAACTGACAACGATGTTAATGGCCGGTATTTTAGAATTGCTGCAAGATTCAAGGTTGGAAAGGATGTTTTCAAAGATCGTTTCCGGTATCTAAACGGTGATGTTGATAAGGTAAAAATAGATGATCGGGATTGGGTTGCTGAGATTGCGGCTCTCTATTTACACAAATATGAGGCACTTGGTCAGTTACCAGACTTAATCATTATTGATACCTTCCGTACAGCTACTGCAACTGGCGTTATCAATGAAAATGACATTCCACAAATTTCGAGGATTATTGCTAATGTAAAAATGCTATGCAAGGCTCTTGGTAATGCAGCATGTCTCCTAATCCACCATACAAATCGCGGTAAGGTTGACTATTCTGGTGCAGGTAGCTTTGAAAGTGATTGTCCTGTTTTGTTGTTTCTTCAACAAAGCAAGGAGGGTATTGTCTCGATCTTCTCTCGTAAGAATAAGTTCGTGCCAAATAAGAAGAAGGCGATCATCTTGGCAGCAAAATTTGTCCAGAATGTTAAGGATGGGTTGCTTGAACCATATGATCCAAGTTCGGTACCTGTCCCAAATGATGAACTTGAAACCGATTTTCGGTACGAATTTTTATCAGTTATTCAAGATAATTCGCCACTAAGGAGAGAAATCAAGAACTTGCTTGTATCTAAGCACACAAAGGAAGGCACCAAACCTATCATGAACCGATGTACAAGAGCACTGAGTTATCTCCTAAAGAAGGAATATATCAGTTCGTCTCTGGAAATCGATAATGAAGATACAAAACTGACTATCACCACTGCTGGTGAAGCTGCTATGGCTGAGTATGAGGATAGTGGCGGGTTAATCAGTGAGGAGGAGCTCGCCTAATTGTTTCGCAACTGCTCAACGTTGATACTGCTGATGAATAGTAGAATATATCGTTTTTCAAATTGACAATTCCACAACATGGTAGGGATACACCCCCTCCCCCCCTTTGGGGGGTGTATACCCAACATGGTGTGACTGGTAGGTGTATAGAGTTCCCCGCACCCTGCACCACACCAGTTTTCTCTAGGGTGGAGTTTGGTGTGGTGCAGTTTCTTGGTCAGTTGGGTTGTATGCCGCCCAGTGGCGAATAGGTCAGGTGACAGGCAGCAGGGGCTTGCTGGATGCCTGTAGCAAGCCCTACAGAGCCATATACGCAGCTTTGCGTCAGTATTGCAGTAGCCTCTCAAATGGGAAGTGGCAAGTACGGGATATGAGTTCACTATGTGGACTAGCTTGAGCGTCAAAGATTGTCAACCACTCCAAATTGCTTGTGAGCATTCCTCAAATCTTGTTTCGTTATGGCGAGATATTGCCTCAGTACCATAATATCCTCATGCCCCATCAGCCCCGCAAGCGTGTATATGTCCATTCCGTTGCGTAAGCAACTAAGAGCAAAGGTGCGCCGAAAAGTGTGTGCGCTGCACTGGCTGACCCTAGCAGCCTTACCAATTTTGCGTAATAACTGAAACAGTCCCGATCGGGTCAATGGCTTGCCAGTGTGCAGGTTGTACCATAATGGTTGGCTTGGCTGAACCTCACCGCGCCGGAGCAAATAGCGAACTAAGTAACGTGCTGTTGTGGCTCCGTAATAGACGATTCGTTCCTTGTCGCCCTTGCCATGACGGATCCGAACACTGTTTGTATCTTGATCCACGTCACTTATTCGGATATTAATACACTCGCTGGCCCGCACCCCCGTATCCAGCAAGAAATGCACTAATGCTTTATCTCTGTCATCGTTGCAAGCACGTATAAGTTGCTTAATATCGGCAGTGTCAAAGGCTTCGAGAATCTTCTTTGGTCTACGTGGCATTTTGACGCTTGCCATTGGCGATTCAGTTAATAACTCATCTGCCACGCAGTATCGAAAGAATGCCCTCAAAGCTCGTGCTATGGTGTGACCATAGTTACCAGATGCTACACGCTCTTTGTCAGTGCCACGATTCAACACCTGTTTTTCGACCATATAGCCACGAATATGGTGAGAAGTCACAGCATCCAGTTCGGTGACCCCTTGAGTGCCGCACCACCGAATGAATGGCTGCAACATCGACCGATAAAACTCAAGTGTAGTAGGTTGGAATCGTTCAGCTTGGCAACGGAGATAAAAGAGGCGAAATGTATCGGAGATTGATAGGGACTTGTGCTGCTTTTTCGACATTAGTAGACCACCTTCCATGCTTGCGCACTAGATGCAGTGGTCTACCAACTCGATTTTCCAACATATAGTGCTTAGTACCCCGGGGGCGATTCGAACGCCCGACACCTAGCTCCGGAGGCTAGTGCTCTATCCACTGAGCTACCGGGGCACAATAACAGAGGTAGCAGACCTATTATAGTGCAGGAATAGTCAGCCGCAAAGTCTGGGGCTGGTACGCAATTTATTATGCCCCAATAAGGGTTGGTTCCCCTCGTTGCCCATGATATAATCAGCACCATGTATCTAGATCGCACCTATCGACCACGAAGACGGCGGCGCGGCTTGGGTCGCTTTTGGCCCTTTATGCTGTTGGCTGTGCTCGGCATTATTCTCTATGAGCAGCAACCCGCCTGGATTGTCGGCGGGTTGCCGGAACCGACCGTCATCCCCACGCGCAGCGCCGTCTCCTTTCTCGCCGACGCCGACATTGCCTACCGTTCGGGCAATATCGACGGAGCCATCGCCGCCTATGAGCAGGTCATGCGTTTGGAGCCCGAAAACCCCAAACCATTGGCGGACTTATCCGCGCTCTATTTGATCCTCCAAGACTTCGACAAGTCGCATGAGTTGGCCCAACGAGCCATTAAACTTGCCCCACGCGATGTCGAATCGCTCAATGCCGCGGCGCGCATTGAAAACTGGCAGGGCAACAATGAGGCAGCGATTCGCTACGCCTTTGATGCCCAGGAGCTTGATCCCCAGAATGCGACGACCCTTGCCATCCTGGGCGAAATCTACACGGATGAGGGCAATTGGTTTGTGGCGGGTGATTATCTGACCCAAGCCCTTGAGATCGACCCCAAAAATGTCATGGCGCTGCGCAACCAGGCCTATTGGTTTGAGATTCAGGGCGACTATGAGTCAGCGATTGCTTCCTATGACGCGGCCATTGCGGCTGCGCCCTATCGCTTTGATCTCTATGTTGGCAAGGGGCGTCAATACCGCGTCGGGCTGCTCGATTTCGAGCAAGCCAATGCCGCCTATCGCCAAGCGGTTGAAGCCTATGAAGCGCCGGTCACGCTCGACGCGCTGGGCGACGGGCTGTATAACGCGGGCAATGCACTCGGCGCGGTGGAAATCCTGCGGCGCGCTGTGGACCTCGACCCGACCTATGGCCCCGCGCTCGTCCACTTGGGCATGGCCTACTATGCTCGCCGCAACTATGAAGATGCTGCTACCTATCTGGAAAAGGGATTGGCAATCTTAGGCGATCGAGCGCGCATCGAACAGGTTTATACGGCAGGATTGGCGCATATCTACAAATCGCCCTCCGAATGTGACAAGGCAGAACCCTGGCTGCGTAAGGCGCTGGAAATGCATTCCGGGGCTACGCCGGCATCGGAAGGGCTGCGGCTGTGCAATCTTTCGGCTGGCGTAGCCCCCCCATGACCCTAAAACGACCCCGTCTAAAATCAAGTCTGCCCCCGCGCGCCACCCTCTCACCGCTGCGCCACGCCCAGAACGGAGAGCCGGAACCAGAACCTACCATCGCGGCCAATGCCGTCCGCACGACGGGCGAATCCAGTGGCCGCGTCGCCAACCCTGCTGAACGGACACTCACCAGCAAACGCCGTTTGCAGCGGCGCCCAACCCCGCTCACCATCCTGCAACAGCCTTTGCAGGCAGGGATGCGCAAAGTCTTTGACTTACGCCGTTTCTTGATTGTGCTAGGGCTGACCGGCATCGTTCTCTTGCTGCCCGATCCTGTTGGTCTTTCGGAGGCAGGGCAGCGAGCCATCGCGCTCTTTGTCTTTACAGGCAGCATCCTGGCGTTGGAGCCCGCCCCGCTGCCGATTGCCGCGCTTCTTGTTCCCATCTGCCAGATCGCGCTGGGCATTGACACAGCACAGGGAGCGTTTGCGCCCTTTGGTCAGCCGGTGCTATTCCTCATTTTGGGCAGCCTCTTTTTGGCCGAAGCGCTGCGTAAGCATGGCTTAACGCGACGCATGGCGCTCTATACGATTGTGGTCAGCCGCGGCAACGTGGGCCGTTTGCTCATGGGGCTGATGTGGATCGCTGCGATCTTGAGCATGTGGGTTCTCAACACCGCGACCGCCGCTGTCTTGATTCCCGTCGCCATCACCATCGCCCAACGCGTTCAGCCCCAAGAGAAAGCGGCGCGTGTCCTCGAAGTCCTGGTGCTGGGCATCGCCATGGGTGCCAGCATCGGCGGTATGGGGACGATCATGGGCAGTGGCGAAAACGCCATTGCCAGCGGCCTTTTGGATCAGCTAAAAGGTTTTGGCTTTGTCGATTGGATGCAGTATGGCGTGCCCATTGTCCTTGTCTTGGTCCCGCTCAGCGGCTTTCTGCTGATTCGAGCGCTTCCCATCGGACAAGTGACCATCGACACCTACCCGGCGGCGAAAGAGATGGTTCGTCTGGGCGCGCTCAAAGGGCCGGAACGAGAGATCATCGCCGTTTTGACGGTTTCTGTGGCGCTTTGGATCACCGGCGCTTCGATAGAAAAGTTCTTTGATCTACCCGCGACCCTCTTGAGCAGCGCCGTCGTCGCCATTGGCGCGGTGGCCCTGCTCTCCATCGATGAAGTGATCGACTGGAATGATCTCAAAGGTGTGAACTGGGGTATCTTCTTCGTGATCGGGGCGGGGCTGACCATGGGCGATGCGCTCGACAAGACCGGCGCCAGCGTTTGGTTTGCAGAAATGCTAGCCCCCCTCCTATACGGTCTGCCCTATGTGGTCATTCTCGGCGCGTTGATATTGGTCGGCTTTACCCTCACCCAGTTGATGAGCAATGTGACCCTCGGCGCAATCCTGGCCCCGGTGCTCATTACACTAGGCCAAGCCAGTGGCATCGACCCAACCCGGCTTGTCATCCCCACCATCATCGCCGTGGCGCTGGCCTATATGTTCCCAGGCGCATCGGCACGCATGACCATGGTGGCGGTTACGGGCGTGGTCGATCGCAAAAGTATGATGCGGGCAGGATTGATTGTGGGGCTGCCCTCTGCCGTTTTTGTCTTTCTCTTTTTCTACATCATTAGCCTATTCGGTTGGATCTAGCGCCGGTGACTCGGCAGAAATGGGAGAAGCGATGCGTGTCTGGCTGATCGGCGCAGGACAAATAGGAACCGCGGCGCTGCGGCAACTGCAAAAAAATGATGAGATCAACGTTGTGATTACCGCCGACAGCGATCGTCCTCAAGCTGTAAAAGAGGGAGTGATTGACAAGGTTGACTTTGTAGAAACCGTGACAGCCGTCAACATGAATACGCTCGCGCGGCGCATCCGCCCCGATCTCATCCTGGTCGATCCTGCTGCGCTCAATGTTCTTAGCCGTGTTTCCGGTGGGGCCGCGTTTAATCAATCCATGATCGAAGAAATGAGGGCCTCCAGCGACTACCCCTGTATTCTGCTAGGGAGTTAGCAAGGGGCATCATGCAGGGATTCCCACGACCGGAGGCTGTGCCACCGGAGCCACCCATCACTACAGAGCCCACCATTCCCCACAACCTTGCGCTCTTCCGGCTGCAAGGATTTGTCGGGCGTCGCGCCGAGTTGATCCAATTGCACGAGTGGCTGACCGGCGGCGACGACTTGCCCGCCATTGCCATCGGCGGCGAGCAGGGCAGCGGCAAGACGACCCTAGCAACCGCTGTGGCCTGGACTTACATCCGCGATTTCCCCGATGGCGTGGTGCGTGTCGGCGCGGCAGGTGTCACAAGCTTTCGCCTCTATGATGTGGTGCGTACGATGGATTCGGTCTTTGGCACGACCATGACCCGTCTCAGCGAGGAGCGTTGGGGATTGAGTATTCTGGAGCAGCTCTACCGGCGGCGGCGCTTATTGATCCTGGATGAACTCTCCGGCACGAGCGAACAAGAGCTGGCTACATTGGTACATATCATTGCCCATCTCCATGAATCGGGGGGCCATTCGCGCGTTCTCTTCATCGATCGCAATCTTAGCCCTGCCATTGCCGAACTCTGCCAGCACCAACTTATCACCCTGGAAGGGCTTGCCCCAGCCGAACTTCCTCAATTTATCCAGCGGCTCTCTCCGCCACAAGTCCAAGAAACCGCGCTCGCGCATGTCGATGAACTCTACGACTTAACCCACGGGCGACCCTATCCCCTGCGCCTGATTTTGGGGCTGATGCTGGATTATCCGTGGGGAGAATTGCGCGAGTTATTACAAAGCACAGTACAGCCGGACGGTCGCTGCTCGACCCCGGAGTTGGTGGCCTTTGCCGCGGAAAATTTCGCCGCGATCCAGCCCCATGCCGGCCCCCTGCTAGACCGCTTGGTGACCGCTGCGGGCGGCGCTTCATTGGCCGCGCTTGAGGAGCTATTTTGGCCCGGTCTGGGCGCACCTGCCGAATTGGAGCCAACCGTTGCCGCGCTCGAAGCGCGAGCGCTGCTCGACCGTGACATCTACCAGCAGCGCTTGGTGATGCACCCCACGCTTCGCCGCTATTTGGACCAGAACGCGGCAATTTTGGGCGAAGATTGGGAACGCCGCCACGCCCACTATTACAGCAAGATTGTAGAGCAATATCAAGTTCTGCCCCTGGAGCGTTGGTCGCAAATTGACCCCGAATGGGGCAATATCTATCAGGGAGCCGACTGGTGCGCGGCGCGCGTGGAGCGGCTTTGGCAGCATCCCCCCCTCGAATTATTTGCCGACCCCAAAGCGGATACACAAATCCTGGTGCTGCCTCCCGAAGCCAAACTCTGGCTTGAAGATTTGCGGCTGGCGCGGGCCTATGGCATGGCGTTGGCCCATTACGCATT
Source organism: Caldilineaceae bacterium (assembly GCA_020846635.1). Taxonomy (GTDB): domain Bacteria; phylum Chloroflexota; class Anaerolineae; order Caldilineales; family Caldilineaceae; genus QEUY01. The sequence continues at coordinate 83,810 of JADLDO010000005.1, read as the reverse complement.
CTGGCGGCATCCCCCCGGCATCCAAAAGTGGCTGGCCGCGGGCGCAGCCGCCGCGCTCGCCCTTACTGATGTACGCGATTATGCATGGTTGCAAATGAATATGGGTCGCCAATACTTCTTTACGGGGCAGGTAGAAGAAGCGATCGAATGGCTCAAGCGCGCCGCTGCCATCTTTGATAGCCGCGACCTGTTGACCGAACTCGCCTATGCCTTTACCGACTTGGGCACATCCTATCGCGTGCTGGATCGCTCACGCCTAGCGCTTAACTATTTCCGCGCCGCCTTTGAATGTGTGGCGCAGCTCGGCGATCAGCGCGGCCTGGCAACCGCCTATACCAATTTGGGCAGCGCCCATTATGGCCTTAACGAGTTTGAGCGCGCCCTCCAGCTCTACCGCAAGGCACTGCGTATTGCGCTGCGTCTGAGCAACAACCAACAGATCGCCAGCGCCTATAACAGCATGGGGCTGGCGATGGAAGGGCTTGAACGCTTGCAAGAGGCAGAACAAGCCTATACCCAGGCATTGGCGCTTTTCCGCAGCATCAACGATCCCCTGGGGATTAGCACTTGCTATAACAATCTTGGCTCTGTGACCTATGCACAGGGCAACTTTGCCCAAGCGGTCAAGTGGTATGAGCTGGACTTGGCCCTGGCAGACGAGCGCAACGCCTGGACCGACATGGCGGCGACGCTGCACAATCTCGGCCATGTCGCCGCCGAACAGCGCGCTTGGGATCAAGCAGAGGCATACTTCCGGCAGAGCCGCGATCTTTATGCGGCCTTTAATCTCGTTGAGTATGTGGAAGAAGAGGAAGAAATGATTGAATTTGTACGTGCTAACAGAGTTCTAACAGAACCGTAGCGCGATTCTGACAGAGATTGCAGTTAATCAGAGTAAAAAAGCCGCTCGATAATTTGCATGGCCCAAACGGATACGGTATGATACAACCCGTTAGCACTCGGAGCGTGTGAGTGCTAACGGGTTTGCACGTAATCATCTGTACATGAACGTTTGTGTATGGACAAATGGTACGGGCAAACTCACGCTGTAGAAATCACGGTGTATGCACGACTGCTAAGATTACGTGAACTCGGTTATTTTCCCAAATTTAGTTCTAGGAGGATCAATCCATGAACCTCAAGCCTCTGGGCGACCGCCTGGTCGTTAAGCCAACAGAGCAGGAAGATGTAACGTCATCCGGTATCTTCCTACCGGAGACAGCCAAAGAGAAGCCGCAACAGGGCAAAGTGATTGCCGCTGGTCCTGGCGCGCGCAAGGAAAGTGGCGAGCGTATCGCCCTCGATGTACAGGTGGATGACACTGTGCTCTATGCCAAGTATGCCGGCACGAGCATCAAGCTGGATGGTCAGGAATACCTGATCTTGAAGGAAACCGACATCCTCGCAATTGTCGAGAACGGCAAGAAGTAACTCTACTTAGACCCAAAGAGTAAAAACACAGAGTATTCAGCACAGAGAATCAAACACTCCGTGGCAGAACCGTGGCGTTGCTAAGTAGACGAATATCTTGAATCTCTAGGAGAAGAAAAAAAATGGCGAAGCAGATTATTTTTGAAGATGCTGCGCGGAAGAGTCTGAAGGCTGGCGTCGATGCATTGGCCAATGCCGTCAAGACTACGCTCGGCCCCAAGGGACGCAATGTCGCTTTGGACAAGAAGTGGGGCAGCCCGACCGTCACCCACGACGGCGTGACCGTGGCGAAGGAGATCGAACTGGAAGACCCCTTTGAGAATATGGGCGCCCAGTTGCTCAAGGAAGCCGCGACCAAGACTAATGATGTTGCCGGTGACGGCACCACCACTGCCACCGTCTTGGCCCAGGCCATCGTCACCGAAGGTCTGAAGAACGTGACCGCCGGTGCAAACCCGATGCTGCTCAAGCGCGGTATCGAGGCTGGCCGCGATGCGATTGTCCAGGCCATCCGCGACATGGCGACCCCGGTTTCCGGCAAGGGCGGCATCGCCCAGGTTGCCAGCATCTCCGCTGCCGACAAGGTGATTGGTGACCTGTTGGCCGAGGTGATGGACAAGGTTGGCAAGGATGGCGTCATCACCGTCGAGGAGAGCAAGGGCCTCGAATTCGAGACCGAGTATGTGGAAGGTATGCAGCTTGACCGCGGCTATCTCAGCCCCTACTTCGTCACCAATTCCGAGCGCATGGAAGCCGTCATCGAAGACCCCTATATCCTGATCACCGACAAGAAGATCAGCAGCGCCCAGGACATCGTCCCCACACTGGAGAAGTTGGTCCAGATTGGTCGCCGCGAGATCGTCGTCATTGCTGAGGATGTGGATGGCGAAGCACTGGCAACATTGGTACTCAACAAGCTGCGTGGGATGGTCAATGCGCTGGCAATCAAGGCCCCTGGCTTTGGTGACCGCCGCAAGGCCATGCTCGAAGACATTGCCAACCTGACGGGCGGCCAGGTCATCACCGAAACCCTGGGGCGCAAGTTGGACAGCGTCATGCTTGAGGATTTGGGCCGCGCTTCCAAGCTCGTCAGCACGAAGGATGCCACCACCATCGTCGGCGGCTCCGGTTCCGCAGATGCCATCAAGAACCGCATCTCGCAGATTCGCGCCGAGATCGAAGCCAGCACCAGCGATTACGACCGCGAGAAGCTGCAAGAGCGTCTTGCCAAGTTGGCCGGTGGCGTTGCCATCGTGCGCGTCGGTGCTGCGACCGAGACCGAGTTGAAGGAAAAGAAGCACCGCGTTGAGGATGCCTTGAGCGCCACACGTGCGGCTGTCGAAGAAGGTATCGTCCCTGGTGGTGGTGTGGCACTCATCAACTCCATCCCCTCCCTGGACAGCATCAGCCTCGATGGCGATGCAGCCACAGGTGTACGCATCCTGCGCCGCGCGCTCGAAGAGCCCATGCGCATGATCGCCGCCAACGCCGGTCTCGACGGCCCTGTCGTCATCGAGCGGGTACGTGGCTTGCAGAAGGAAGGCAAGAAGACCTACGGCTATGACGTAATCGAGAACGGCTACGTTGATATGCTCGAAGCCGGTATCATTGACCCGGCGAAGGTCACCCGCAGCGCTGTGGAGAATGCTTGCTCCATCGCCGCCATGATCCTGACCACCTCTGCGTTGGTCACAGACATTCCTGAGCCAGAGAAGCCAATGCCCGGTGGCGGCGGCGACATGGGCATGGGTATGTAAGTTTCTTGACTCCTGCCTGTTTGCGAGGGATCAGAATTTGGGGGCGGCGCGCATGCGCCGCCCCTGTTTGTTTTACCCTACTAGCACAGATCATAATACACCCGCAGCCAAGGGACTACGAGATGCACAGTAGCCCCGCAGACCGACTCTGGTCAAGCATTACCCTAGCCCCTCTGCTATCCTAAGCCCCAGATATACCGGTCTCTTCATAGTCCGCTTTATTTTACCACTCGCCAACACAAAGGAAGTAACCATGAGTCAATGGCCCCCGTTCTCTCGCTTGCGCCGCTCGCTACGTGCGTTGCTGTGGATCGTTATCCTCCTTGTCATCGCCCTTACCACGCTTGGCAAGCCTGCATCCTGGGCTACGCCTGTGGCCCATCTCCCCAACCAAACCGTACCCCCCAAACAACTGACCCATTTGCCGGTAATCGCTTCCCCGCTCATCAACACCTGTGACTTTTACCTCTACGCCTGCAACCTGACCACCGGCTATGCAGGTGCCACCATGACCTATGATTGGTCGCCCGATGGCCACACTATCGCCTTCTATGGTGACGGGGACGGCCCATCTGGCCTTTATGCGATGGACGAGCAGGGGAAAAATAGACACTTGCTCTTGGAGATGGGCAACATTAACCTGATTCGCTACTCGCCCGACGGCACGAAGATTGCGCTGATCGTCTCACGACCTGGTAGTCTCTCCAACTCGGGTCCTGCCAACGGCCATATCCTCCACGACCTCTATGTTTACACCATCGCTACGGGACAAGTGCGCCCGCTTTCTGACCCAGCCAGCGAGGATTTTTCCGACGTGGCACCCGCTTGGTCGCCCGACAGCAGCACGCTGGCCTTTACGCGTATCCAGCACGATCGCACAACGGGAGAACTCACAGCCGGAGACATCTACACCATCCGTCCTGATGGCAGTGAATTGATCCAGTTGACCGATACACCACAAAGTGAGCATTTGCCCACCTATTCGCCCGATGGCACACGCATCGCCTATATAAGAGTAAAGGAGAACAGCAACAATCCTTCCATTGCGGTGATGGAGGCCAATGGTGACGAACCCACTATTCTGACTTCTGATGAAGCCCTCTTCGCCAATGATCCATTTTGGGCACCAGATAGCAATAGCATCTTCTTCTTTGGCGCGACGGAAAATCACGAGTGGGATATCTACAATATCCGCGTCGATGGCAGCGATCTAGTCAACCTCACCCACGACGCTCTGCAACAGAGCTACCCCGTCCTCTCGCCGGATGGCAGCCAAATTCTTTTTGTCGGGCAAGTGCAGACCCCTGACGCGTTCGAGATTGACTTCTATACAATGAGCATCGACGGCAGCAACATGACCAAATACCAAAACCCACATGGCGCAAATCAGCATCCCACCAACGCCAAATGGCATCCCGACGGTCAGCGCATCTCCTACGCCGCCTACACCAACGAACTTGATCTCTTTCTCTTGCGCTTGGAGGCGAGGTCGCGCTGATGGAAAACCTCCATTTTGAGATCGATCCCACGAGTGATTGGCACAAGACACAACACGACTGATTGCGCTATAATACCCCTATGTCGCACGCAGATCTCGTCAATCACACCTCTCATCGCCTGTGGACGCTGCCGCAGATGCCCTGGATCATGCGCCAAACCTGGTATGATCTGCTCTTTGCCCATTGGCCCATCCCGCCAGAAGTCATGCGCCCGCTAGTGCCGCCGCAAATGCAGTTGGACACCTTTGAGGGCATGGCGTGGCTTGGCGTTGTCCCCTTTGGCATGACCAATGTTGCGCCGCGCGGCGTGCCCAACATTCCCGGCATCTCCACCTTCCCCGAACTCAACGTGCGTACCTATGTAATGGCCCCCGCGCCCCCCGGAGCCGATCTCCATGATCCGGCTGTCACCAAGCCGGGGGTCTACTTCTTCAGCCTGGATGCAGCCAATCCGCTCGCGGTCATGGGCGCGCGCACCGGCTTCAAATTGCCCTACTTCAACGCAAAGATGAAATTCACAGAGCAAGGGGAGCGCATCCACTATACCAGCCACCGCACCCACTCCGGCGCACCAGCCGCGGATTTCACAGGCAGCTATGGCCCAACAGGAGCAATCTATACAACCCAACGAGACACATTGGATCATTGGTTGACCGAACGCTACTGCCTCTATACCACCAGCGGCAAGCGGCTCTACCGGGCGGAGATTCATCACCTCCAATGGCCGCTGCAACCTGCCAGCGCCGAGATTGCCGTCAATACGATGGCCGCGGCAGCGGGCATTACACTGCCCCCGCAGCCTCCGCTCCTCCACTTTGCCAAGCGGCTGGATATGGTGAATTGGCCGCTCCTTGCCGTAGATTAGCCTCACTCAATGCACTACCGCCTCGGTATCCCCGTCAAGGTGGTCGGTGCGCCGCTGCGCGCCTATGACAGCCGCCGCTGGCCCCAACAGCCCCACCTCAGCGTCAGCCTTGCCTATCTGCGCGACCTCTTTGGCTATCTCTACCAACATCACATTCGCCTCTACCGGCTGGCCGGGCAGCTTGCGCCCTACCTGACTCACCCCGACCTGCCCCACTTTCACCGCCAACTGGAGGAGTGCGCCACCGAGCTAGCCGCGTTGGGTGACTTGGCGCGCCAATATCACCTACGCCTGACCCTGCATCCCGCCTTTTATGTCCAGCTAAACAGCCCCGACCCCGCGCAGGTCGCCCGCGCCCAGACAGAACTTTGCGCGGCCACGGCGCTGCTGGACAGCTTTGGCCTGGGCAGTGAAGCCGTCATTGTGGTGCATGTGGGCAACGCCTTCGGAGATGCGGTATCGGGACGCGAACGCTTTGTCGCCGCCTATGATCGCTTGCCTGCTGCTGTGCGGGCGCGGCTGGCATTGGAAAATGATGACCGCACCTATGACATCAGTGATCTACAGTGGATCCACAAACGAACGGGAGTGCGGCTGGTCTTCGATGTGCTGCACCATCGCTGCCACAACCCCACGCGCCTGCCCCTCGCCGAGGCATTGGCCCTGGCATTGGGGAGTTGGCCCCCTGGCGAACAGCCCAAAATCCACTTCAGCAGCCCGCGCACCGAGCTGCGCCGCAGCGTGCGCCGCGGTGCGCTGCACTTGCAGCTACCGCTGCCCAACCAGCACAGCGATTTTATTCACCCATTTGAATTTATCGACTTTTTGCAAGATGCGCGTGAGGCAGGGCTGCCCGCTTTTGACATCATGCTGGAGGCCAAAGCGAAGGAGCTAGCCCTGGTACGGCTGCGCCAGCAGTTGGCGCGCTATGCGCCGGAATTGGCTTCAATCGTGGGCTGATGATCAGCCAGCGGGTCGGCCCAGCCTTCACGCCGTAAGAGCGGCTGCACCTCCGGCCCGCGTGCCCCTGTCACCAGCCGACCCGTCACTACTTGGGGATCATGCTGAAAGACCAAAAGCGTGTCGCTCTCCATGATCTCTTGGCGCAGGGCGCGCTTTGTCTCGATGCTGGTCATGGGGTAAATGTCATAGGAAGGAACCCACGCTAGCCGCTCCATATGCACAGCCCAGCTACACGCATCCCCCAAAAAGAGCAGCCGCTCCCCCCGAGCCTCCACCCACACCACCTGGAGCGCGGCCGTATGTCCGGGCGCGATGGCGGTACGCACCTGGCTGCCGAGCCGCTGCGGGCCATCAATGACTGACATCTGCCCCGTTGTCAAGAGAGGCTGCCAATTGTCCCGTATGTAGGTAGCAGCGGTGCGCTCGTTGGGAAAGTGCGCCTCGCTCAACTCAATACGCTGCGCCAGGTAACGGGCGTTGGGAAAGGTAGCGACGAGTGGCCCTGGCGCGCCCTCTGCGGGCTCGCGGCGTGTATTGCCTCCGGCGTGGTCGCCATGCAAATGGGTCAACAGCACAACATCGACATCTGCGGCTTGATAGCCCACCTTTGCCATCTCCCCCAGGAGCCGGTCGTTGCGTGCGTCCAGCCCCAGAATTTGACGCTGTTTGGGGTTGAGCTTATCCCCGTTCCCTGTGTCCACCAGGATCAGCCCCGCGTCTGACTCGATGAGCATACAGCGAATATCATTGGGGACCTGATTGAGTTCATTGGCAACCATTACCCGCTGCCACATGACACGCGGCACCACGCCAAAAAAGCCGCCGCCATCGGCGACATTGAGGCCATCGCTCAGAATATGACAACGCACCCCACCCACCTGCACCGTATAGACCATCACTCGCTCCTGCTCGATTTATGCGCTCGACCACCGATTATGCGCTTGACCCAAGAGGTAACAACCACCGGGGAGATGGCAGTTCCCCTTAGCACCGAAGCCCATTGTATCACAGCCAATGGGGGGGGCGCGTTCATACTTCTATCTTGCCCCGCAAAGGCTTCTAGCCTACAATGGCACTATTCGATTGGACACTTCTTTCCAGGAAATAATCCTGTTTCAAATGATAATGGAATGATGAATTCAGGCAAATCGCAGGACAAACCCACTCATGCTGACCCCGCTGACCAGGGAACTCCCCCGGACAGTGACGAGCTGCGCCCTGGCATGGAGCCATTGACCGCGGAAGAAAAGGAAGCTTTCCTGGCGCGCGCTCGTGCCGCCGGGCGTTCGCTCACCTCCGAAGAACAATATGCGATCTTTGGCCCGCCGCCAGAACCAGCCCCCGCGCCGAAGCCGCAATTTCAGGTGACAGAGATGCAACCCGCCCATCTGGATCAGGCGGCGTTGGCACAGCTTCAGGATAACTTCTTTCCCGAATTGGGCGACAATGAGAGGCTGCCAGGGTTTTCACTCCTGCGCGGCATTATCTTTGATTTTGATTACACCCTTGCCGAGCTAACGCAGCCCCACGCCGAGTTGCTGGAAGCAGGGGCCAAAGCCGCAGCGGATTATATGCGGAGTACGGGCATGGAGTTGCCCGACGATTTCTGGAATAACATCATCGAAGCTCGCCGCTTTTCCGAAGAGAAGTCTGAAGAAGAACAGGAAGAGCATATTGCCGATGATGCTATGAGCTTCCTGCTGCAATTCTTTGGCTATCCTGCCAGCCAGATGGATCCGCAAGTCTTACAGCGTGCCGTGGATATTTTCTACGCGCCGGAGATGACGGCGTGGCGACTGCGCCCAGGCGTAAAATCGCTGCTGCAATCGCTCCACGCCCAGGGGTACAAGCTGGCGGTTATCTCCAATTATAATGCCGACCGTGTGTTTCAACGCACCATCGACTATCTGGGCATTCGCCCCTATCTTGACATCTGCTTGTCGAGTGCCAGTGTCGAATATCGCAAGCCGGACACGAAGATCTTCGACATCGCGCTCGAACGTTGGGACGCCCTCGCCTATGAGGTCGTGATCGTGGGCGATAGTCTGGCGCAGGATATTGCGGGCGGGATCGAATTGGGCAGCCTAACCGTCTTGGTCGAACAACCCACCACGCCCCAAGTCGCCTTTAGCAATGAACAACTGGCAAACCAAGTCAAGCCCGATGCGCGCGTGACCGATCTAGCCGAACTGCCCCACCTGCTCCACCAGTGGGCGACACCATGACAGAATCTGCCTCGACAACGCCCGTCACAATTTCTCGCCGCTATCCCGCCGCGCCGATGGTCGGCGTCGGCGTGGCGGTGTTTGACCGCGCAGGGCGGCTGCTGTTGGTGCAGCGCGGGCGCCCGCCCGGACTGGGCACTTGGGGGCTGCCGGGAGGGCTCATCGACCTGGGCGAGAAAGTAGCGGCAGCCGTCGTGCGCGAGGTCACGGAGGAAGTGGGGATCACGATTGCCGTAGGCGACCTGGTCACAACCTTTGAACCCATCTATCGCGACGCCCACGGCGTTGTAGAGTATCATTATGTGGTGCTGGAATATTGGGCGCAGTATGTAGACGGTGAGCCTGTGGCCCAAGATGATGCAGCCGCCGTGACCTGGGTGGAGATGACGAACTTGGAGACATACGCGCTCACGCCGGTGCAGCTAGAGGTAATTCACAAGGCCCATGCAGCGTGGCGCGCGGACTCGTCGCCCCATGCATAAACCGCCCATCACACATAATCCCATCATAAAATCTCGTCACACACAATGATGTCTAGCCTATGAGCACTGAATTTGACAGCTCGTATTATGCAGCGCATCCTCCCCAAGAGGAGCCGCCCATCGCCACGCAGTTGGTCCAACGCTTTCTCCAGCTTGCGGGCCAACTCGATGCGCTTCAAGCCCAGGTGGGCCGCTTGGCCTCCACGATGGCCCATGAACGTGAACAGATCGACGTACTGCTGGGCCACCTCGGCAAGGAGCCGGAGCAGAGCGATCCGCTGCAAGAACGACTGGTAGAGCTGACCGAGCAGATGAGCGCAGACCACGATCAGTTTGCCTTTCTAAGCCGCAAGCTGACCGAACTGGCAACGCAAGACCAGTTGGTACGCCTGGCAACGGTGGTGGCGACGCAGCGCCAAGTCATGGATCTGGGCGAAACGATTCAAGAATTGACCCGCGCCCAACAGCGCACGAATGAATTGACCGAGGCGCGCGGGCGTCAAGTGACAGACATCCTCAGCACTGTTCAATCGTTTCTCAACCGGCGCAGCCAGCTTGAGGAGCAGGAGATTGTGATGGATGCCGGACGGCTGGAGGAGATACGCCGGGAGGCGCGTGGCGAATTTGCGGCGCTCTTCTTGCCTGCGATTGATGGGCTGGAGGGAGCATTGGAGGAGGGTCGTGTGCTGTTGGCCCGCCATCGTCAGGATCTGGCTGAAATGAATCACCTGCATGGCAATGCCCCTGGCGACCGTTCGCAAAGCGGACAGGCCCAAACCGGACACCCCCAAGCGGGGAGCCTGGTACATCGCCTGCGCTCGAAGCTTGCGGGAGAAGGTGAAACGCCGGAAGCCGCCCCCGCACCCCAAGCGACACCCACGCCGGAATCGATGGCCGCGGCTGCCACAGCCACAGCCCTGAATGGCTGGCTCCGTGGGCTGGCACTGGTGCGCGACCGTTTCCTGACGCTCATGGCGCAAGAGGGCATCCAGCCCATTCAGGCTTTGCGCCAGCCCTTTGACCCGCGGCTCCATGTCATTGTCCAGAGCGAACAACGCACCGATCTGCCCCCCAACACGATTGTGCGCGAGATACGCCGGGGCTTTCGCCAAGACAACCGTGTCTTGCGCTTTGCCGAAGTCGTGGTCGCCCGCGCTCCCACTGGAACAACTTCGCCATAGCACTTTTCCAATCAGACGCAAAATGCCTTGAACATCACTTCCTAATCGAGAAACGGAGAATAAACTAGGAAGCTGAATCGAGAATCGCCGAGGACGGCAGAGTATAGAAAACTCAACGTAGAGAAGGGACTCATCTCATGGCAACATATCCAAATGGTCACAGCCTCGAACATCACGGCATCCAAAATGCCGGTGCCGTCTATTGGACGCTGCGTACCCCCCTCCTTTATGAACATGCTATCCAACGACGTGAAGGGCGCTTGGCGCATCTTGGCCCCCTTCTGGTGCGTACAGGCCAACATACAGGCCGCTCGCCCAAAGACAGGTTCGTGGTTCGAGAGCCTAGCACAGAGGCGTATGTGGCATGGGGCAAGGTCAACCAACCCATCTCGGAAGCGGGCTTTGACAATCTGCACCGGCGCTTGCTGGCCTATCTTCAAGCGCGTGAGCTCTTTGTGCAGGATTGTTTCGTCGGAGCCGACCCAGCGTATCGTATGCCGGTGCGGGTGATCACCGAGACGGCATGGCACTCTCTCTTTGCCCGTAATATGTTCATCCGCGCCGATCAGGAAGATCTTCAGAGCTTTGCCCCAGAATTCACCGTCATCCAGGCCCCTAATTTTCATGCTGTGCCGGAGCTGGACGACACCAACTCGCAGGTCTTTATCATCGTGCATTTCGGCAAAAGGCTTATCCTGATCGGCGGCACTCAATATGCCGGTGAACTCAAGAAGTCTGTCTTTAGTGCAATGAATTACCTCTTGCCCTTCCGCAAGGTGCTGCCGATGCACTGCTCCGCCAACTATGGCCCCGATGGAGATGTAGCGGTCTTTTTTGGCCTGTCGGGCACTGGCAAGACCACGCTCTCGACAGACCCATCGCGCACCCTGATCGGCGATGATGAGCATGGGTGGAGCGACAACGGCATCTTCAACCTGGAAGGGGGCTGCTATGCCAAAACCATCAATCTTTCGGCGCGCGCTGAACCGGAGATCTATGAAGCGACCCGCAAGTTTGGCACCATCTTGGAAAATGTGGGGTTTGACCCGGAAAGTGGCCGCGTGGATCTGACCGATGACTCGCTCACCGAGAATACGCGTGCCGTCTATCCCATCAGCCACATTCCACACGCAACGCGCGACGGCATGGGGGGGCATCCAACCAATATCCTCATGCTCACCGCCGATGCTTTTGGTGTCTTGCCCCCTATTGCCAGGCTGACACCAGCCCAGGCGATGTACCATTTTCTCTCCGGCTATACGGCGAAGGTGGCTGGAACCGAGAATGGTGTCACGGAACCACAAGCGACCTTTAGCGCCTGCTTTGGCGAACCGTTTATGGTCTTGTCACCCATTGAATATGCCAAGCTCCTGGGCGAACGGATTGCCCAACATCAGGTTGATGTCTGGTTGGTCAATACCGGTTGGAGCGGCGGCCCTGCCGGGGTGGGCAAACGTATGGATATTGGCTTTACCCGCGCCATGATCCGCGCAACGCTCTCCGGCAGCCTGCGTACTGTGCCAACTCGCCATGATGATCTCTTTAATCTCGAAATCCCTATCCACTGCCCAGACGTTCCGAATGAGGTCCTCGACCCGCGACGCACCTGGTCGGACCCGGCCCAATATGACGCCCAGGCTGCCAAGCTGGCCGAGATGTTCCGCGCAAACTTTGCCCGTTTTGCGGCGCAAGTGCCCGCGGAGATAGCCGCTGCCGGCCCACAGCTCGTACACAGCACTCCTTAAGTGAAGTTGCAGACGTTACGCTACGAGGGAATGAACGAGGAAATAAGCGTGCGCCCAGAGCGATGCGGCACAAAGGCGCACGCTCTACCCTTCCCGCAGAGCCATAAATTTGCACTTAGGGGGAGCATTTTATGACAACACATGATGTCGTCATCGTCGGCGGCGGGCCTGCGGGGTTGGTGGCAGGTCGTTACTGTCTCCACGCGCGCCTGAACACGGCCATCGTTACACCAGAATTAGGGGGTAAAGTCAGCTATGCCTTTGCCCTGCGTGATGCGCAGCCTGTCCACGTTGTCTGGGGGGCCCAGCTTGTCGCCGAATTTGAATCGATCCTGGCGGGGGAGCCAGAACTTCACCATATTCGCCAGCAGGTCACCCGGATTAGCAAGAGCGCCAAAGGCGGCTTTACACTGCAATTGGCAGATGGCAGCAGCCTGGAGGGGCGAGCGGTCATCCTCGCCACAGGGGCCGCACCCCAACGCCTCTATGTGGAAGGAGAGAAGGAACTTTGGGGCCACGGGGTAAGCTTTTCCGCTGTGAGCCACGCGCCCTATTTTGCGGGGCGTGATGTGGCAGTGGTAGGGGGCAGCCGCCGCGCGCTGATCGCAGCCCTGGAGTTAGCGCCCCTTGCTCGACAAATCTACCTGATTACCCCCTTGCCCCAAGCGATGTCGCAACTGCCCGAAGCGAAGCAAGTCCTTACCTTGCCCAATGTCACCTCGTTTAACGATTGGGAGATCCAGGCGATTCTGGGCGATGCGTTTGTGAGCGGGATCAGTTTGGTGGGAGCCAATGGCGAAACACGCGAACTGGCGGTGGAGGGCGTGTTTGTGCAGATGGGGCTCTTGCCAAACAACGAAATGGTTCGCGATTTTGTAGAGGTAGGCGAAGAAGGACACATCTTGATCAACCAACGCTGCGAAACCAGCGTGCCGGGTCTCTTTGCCGCGGGGGATGTGACCAATATCGCCAGCGAACAAGTCTTGGCTGCGATTGGGGAGGGTGCCAAAGCCGCACTCAGTGCATGGGAATATCTTGTCACCCAGCCCGAACCAACGACCGCTCAGTAGAGAAACCGAATCTTCATGCATGAGACGACCCCTGAATCCTCATCTATGAATACAGAGATCAGCCGGCGCGCCGATTTTTCTCAGCTTCGCTATGCACAATGTTGGGAAGACGCCGACCTGCTTTTGCGTGTACTTGCGCCCATGCGCTATCACCGCATCTTCTCAATTGCCTCCGCCGGAGACAATACGCTGGCACTCTTGGCGCATGGGCCGGAACGTGTTGTCGCTGTCGATCTCAGCGCGGTGCAGATCGCGGCGCTAGAACTGCGCGTCGCTGCCTATCGCCGCCTCGACTATCCCGCGGCTATGCAACTGCTTGGTGTCCAGCCCGCAGACCAGTCGAATGAGCAGAGACTCGATCTCTACGCCCTCTGTCGCCCCCTGCTCTCCGCTTCCAGCCAAACCTATTGGGATGATCACGCCGCTGATATTCGCGCAGGGGTCGTGGCGCAAGGACGCTTCGAACGCTATCTGCGCCTCTTTAGCCGCCGCATCCTCCCGCTCATTCATCCAGCGCGCGTACGCAATGCACTGCTCCAACGTCGCAATTTGGTAGCACGCTGCAAATTCTATACCACAGTCTGGGACACTTGGCGCTGGCGGCTGCTTTTTCGTGTTTTCTTCTCGCGCCTGGTCATGGGCAGGTTGGGGCGAGACCCGGCCTTCTTTCGTTATGCCGAGGGCGATATCGCCACCGGCCTGTTCGAGCGCACGCGCAATGCGCTGACACGGCTTGACCCCACGCACAACCCCTATCTCCAGTGGATCTTGCTCGGACGACATGGCAGTGCGCTGCCCTTTGCGCTGCGCCCACAGAATTTTCAGGCCATTCGCCGTCACCTCAATCGTCTCGAATGGCATACGCTGGCGGCAGAGCAGTATCTAGCCGAGACCAAATCGGAAAAATTTGACGGTTTCAACCTCAGCAACATCTTCGAATATATGAGCCTGTCCGCCTATCACGAGCTGCTGGAACAATTGATAGGCGCGGCCCGTCCCAACGCGCGTATGGTCTACTGGAATTTGCTTGCGCCGCGTCGTCGCCCTGCGGAGTTTGCAAACAGAGTCATATCACTGGATAATCTTGCCGCAACGCTGCATCGCCAAGACCATGCGTTTTTCTACAGTGCGTTGGTGATTGAGCAGGTCGCTGCTCCCGGCCAAACGTTTACTTAGGATAGGTTCCCAACTTGATCGCTTCTGACATTTCTCGACTTTCCGTGGTTTCCGTCACTACTTCTGCCCAAGCGCAGGAGTTTTGCAGCCTGGCCCCTACGCTTGTTCCTGAACAACTGGCGCAAGGGCAAGCCAATCAACATCTTGTCGCCTATCGATCAGGCCGCGCCGTGGCCCGTTGTTCGCTCTGGTGGAGTTCGGTTCCGCACCTCCAGGGTGAGCGTATTGGCTGCATTGGGCGCTATGCAGCGACAGATCGCACAGGCGCGGCAGAGCTACTTGACGCGGCCACGGCAGCATTAGCCGCGGCAGGCTGTACGCTTGCCGTGGGGCCGCTGGATGGCAGCACGTTTCGTTCCTATCGCTTTATAACGCAACGGAGTTTTCAAGGAGAACCCCGGCCTCCCTTCTTGCTGGAGCCGGATAATCCTGATGCGTGGCCCGCCGATTTTATCGCAGCAGGCTTCACGCCGTGGTCAGAGTACGTCTCAGCGCTGGCTCCACTCTCTGGGCCAGACCCGCAACTAGAGAGGCTTACCACAGCGCTTGCAGAGCAGGGAATCCAACTGCGCGGCCTGGACCCTGCTATCTTTAATGCGACTTCCCCAGATTCTGGGGCCTTCGACAAAGAATTAGCGCGTATCTATCCCCTGGTCATGACCGCGTTTGCCACCAACCCGCTCTTTACGCCTACTCCTTATGTCGAGTTCATCGCCCAATATGCACCTGTGCGTTCATTCCTTTCGCCAGAGTTGGTGGTGCTGGCGGAACGCGCAGGTGAATTGGTCGGCTTTCTCTTTGCGCTGCCCGACTTTAGCCAGGCGCAACGCGGCGAAGCCATAGACACCGTGATTCTCAAAACCCTGGCAGTGCTGCCGAGCCTGGCGGGAAAGGGCTTGGGAAGCCTGCTCACCGCCGCGGTCCACACACAGGCCTATCATTTGGGCTATCGCTGGGCCATTCATGCATTGATGCATGTCAAAAACCGCTCGCGGCGCATTAGCGCACACACAGCTCGACCTTTCCGCGGCTACACCCTCTTTGCACGCCCGCTGACACCGGTCCTAGCGTCGTTGTAGTGAGATTTGCACCTTATGATAAAGCAAATTGAGACGCCAGAGGCAGTGCCTCTGGCGTTTTGTTCACATATCGAGTTGTCTGATACGATGAAAGTCATTAAAACAACGCCATTAAAACAAACATATTAGACCCATGTATCCATGCCAAAGACAATGGTACAATTAAGCGGCTTGACGTTCCAACAGACCGCTTTGTGCCAACGCCGTAAGCACAGATTGAGACTGTGCTTCAGTCAAATTGACAAATGGCGGGCGCAAGTTGAGCCAGTTAGGGTCTTGGCGCACATGGGCGACGATAGTCTTGAGGGCAGGAATCGGTGCGACATCCTTGAAAACCGGACGCATTTGATTGACGGCTTCCTGCAATTCGGCTGCTTCATCGCTCCCTAGTTTGTCATAGAGACGACGCTGCAAAGGCGCAATGACATTGGCAACGGCGTTGATGCTGCCTGCCCCACCCAAACGCACCGTCTCCGACAGATAACGCTCGGAGCCGGTGAAGGTGCCAAAGCCAGGGAAGTTGGTTAGAAGCGCCTGCAAGTTGTTCCAATCCCCCGAACTATCCTTGATTCCCACCACGGTTTGAGGATAGGCTTTGATCAAGCGTTCGATCAGCGTCAGGCTAAAGCCGACTTGGGCAACCGGCGGGATGTGGTAGAGATAGACCCGTAAGCGCGTATCCCCCACGCGTTCGATCACCTCCGCAAATGCCTTAAAGATACCGTCATCGCTGACGCCTTTATAATAGAAGGGGGGCAGGACCAATACGCCGCTGCACCCCAACTTTACCGCATGCGCGGTCAATTGAACCGTGTCGGGAATCGCGGAGGTGCCGGTTCCTGGCATCAACTGTGCAGCAGGCACGCCGGCGGCGACCAACTGCTCTAGCATCTCGATTCGTTCACCGATGCCAAAGGAATTGGCCTCACTGGTGGTACCGAACGGGCAAAGCCCATGACAACCGTCGGCAAGCAACTGCTTGCTGTGCGCCACCCAACGCTCCACATCAGGGCTGAGGTCCGCATGTACCGGGGTCAACGTCGGCGCAAAAATCCCACGCAGCAGAGCAGGGGTATGACTATCCGAATGAGTTTGCATGATTATCGTCAACTTTCGTATTCAATTCGTGACGTAAACGTCCTCTTGACTAGACAGGGATAATGATACAATCAAATGCGAAAATGGACACAACGGATTGGTCTCTTGGCTGGTTTTAAGGATGATTGAAGCGGATACGTGAATTTGACAGTATCTCGACAGCTTGGATTACCCACCATAAATTATACTACTTGTTTGCTCTACATAATCGACTTCATCGCTTTGGCTGACAAATTCAGTATTGTTATCCCATGATGACCTTTCTGCGTAGTCTGTTGACACCCCCCATATTCCCCGAACGCGAAAGAACCCGCGCCGCGCGTTGGATTCATTTCATCCTGTGGCTCTTTATACTGCTTTTGGGCATCCTGACCGTTACGCTTCTCTTTAGCACATTTGACACACGGACAAAGATTCAGTTTCTTGAAGCACAAGTCGGCATTATCCTGCTATTCCTAACGGGCATCTATTCCCTGCGACGCGGCTATGTAAAACCTGTTGCGTGGATCATTGTTATCTTAGGCTATTTGGGGACCATTTATTCCCATGCTTTTGTCTTTAAGACAGTCCATGATCCAAGCATCATTGGTTACTTTTTCCTCATCCCAATGACGGGTCTGTTTTTTGGGATGAGGGTCATGTATTCAGCCGCGCTTTGGTCGGTTCTATGCATTACTGCCACCTATTTCTTAGAAACTTCAGGGGTGATCGTCCCCCTGCGCGGCGTCTACGCGACCTTTGATGATTTCATCATCATCTTAATGGGTTTGGGGCTTAACACCGCCTTCGTGCGTGCGCTTTTGACCGACCTACAGGACAGCGTAGACGATGCACAGCGCGCTGCTTCGGCCTTAGCCGCATCCAATCGCCAGCTAGAGTCCAACCAGCGGCTCTTGCAGCAGGCGCGGGAGCAGCTCGAAGAACGGGTCGCACAGCGTACAGCCGAACTTGCGCTTGCCAATCGCCACCTGACCGATGAGATCATCGAACGCCAGGAGAGTGAGGCGCGCTTTCGTGGCCTGGCGGAGGCTTCGCCCGACTTTATCTACATTTGGGATGTTCCCCTGTCGCAGCCAACCTATTACAACCGGGCAAAGCTTTTGGATCACCCCGCCAAGACGGTGCTGGAGGATGACTCCTTTCTCCACTATGTCCATCCTGATGATCGAATACGCCTGCAAAAATATTGGGAGTGGACGCACGTTACCGATATGCAAACAGGCCAGCTTGAATATCGAATGCAGCGCACAAGCGGTGAATGGGAGTGGATTCAGAGCCGCGAAAGTATTCTGTCGCGTGAAATTGATGGACGCCCGCGCCAGGTTCTCTCCACCCTGACCGTGATCACAGAGCGCAAGGAATACGAAGAAAACCTGCGTCTAGCCAAAGAGCAAGCCGAAGCCGCCACGCGTGCCAAGAGCGAATTCCTGGCAAATATGAGCCATGAAATTCGCACGCCAATGAATGGTGTCATTGGCATGACCAGCCTGCTCCAAGCAACCCCGCTCTCCCCTGAACAGGCCAGTTTTGTCGATACGATACGCGAGAGCAGCGACTCTCTGCTCATCATCATCAACGATATCCTCGACCTCTCGAAAGCAGAGTTCGATAAGCTAGAGCTAGAATTCCAACCTCTCGATCTGCGGCGCAGCATCGAAGAAACGCTCGATCTCATGGCGCCTAAAGCTGCGGAAAAAGAGATAGAGCTAGGTTACTATATTGCGCCCCAAGTGCCACGCATGATCCAGGGTGATGCTACCCGCCTGCGCCAGGTTCTCGTCAATCTGCTCTCCAATGCCATTAAGTTCACGCTCGAAGGTGAAGTCTATGTCGCGGTTGAAGCGAGGGAACTCGTCGATGACCAGGTTCAGCTAGAGTTTATCATTCGTGATACAGGCATCGGCATTGCATCCGCGAATCTGAACCGGCTTTTCCTACCCTTTAGCCAACTGGATACATCGAACACCCGTCGCTATGGGGGCACAGGGCTGGGTCTTGCCATTAGTAAGCGCCTAGCCGAACTCATGGGGGGCATGATCCGCGTGGAGAGTGAGGAAGGGGTAGGCTCTACCTTCACCCTGACGCTGCCCGCCACCGTAATCGAGTGGCTGCCGGAACAGATCGCGGCGTCCCCACATCCGCTGCTGGCGAAACGCACCGTGGGGATCGTTGATGATAACGCCACTGTGCTGACGCTGCTTGAGCGTTATCTTGTATACTGGGGCATGCAAGTCGTTACCTATTCCACCAGTGCAGCAGCCACTGCCGCGATGCAGCAGATGCCTGCGTGCGACCTGTTGATTGTCGACGCGCATCTCGGCGACGAGGAGGGTTTGGCGTTTGCTGATGCCCAACATGCACGCGAGCCGAATCTTCCAATCATTTTGCTCACCAGCATTGCCGACACCCACCTGCGTGCGGGCAGCAGCCGCGTAGGTTCCCATCGTATCTTAGTGAAGCCTATCAAGCCTCTTGAGTTGTATGAGACGCTCACGCAAATCTTTGGCGCACCTGTGTCCCAACCGAGTAGCCAGCCGGTGGCCTCGTCTATTGACGGCGACTTGGGAACCCGTTTCCCTCTGCGTATCCTTTTGGCCGAAGACAATATGCTCAACCAAAAAGTTGCGCTGCGCATGTTAAAACGGTTGGGCTATGAAGCCGACGTAGCCATCAATGGCTTGCAAGCGCTGCGCGCGGCTGAAGGGCAACCCTATGATGTTATTTTGATGGATGTACAGATGCCGGAAATGGATGGACTAGAGGCGACTCGCCAAATTCGCTCTGTGCAAAACGGAAAACGCCACCAACCCTATATCATCGCCATGACCGCGGCAGCAATGGAATTGGATCGGGAGAAGTGTTTGCAGGCCGGGATGAATGACTTTGTTTCTAAGCCTGCTACACTAGAGGACTTGCAACACGCTCTAGAGCGTTACCTCGAAAACCCGGAGTTGAGTTAACTCGGTTGGTTTAGCACTATTTGATCTAGCAGACTGACAAGTCCGCTGAGGTCCGCTACCTTGCGTCCGGCAATATCATGTGCAGACAAGGTACGGTCAACGTGATACGCCTGCATTCCCACTGCCGCCGCTCCAGCTACGCACGCTGTCTCATCATCAAAGAAAAGACATTGCTCAGGCACAACGCCCAGGCGCTCGGCTGTGATCGCATAGGCCGCAGGCTCCGGTTTTGAAACCCCGATCACCGTCGCCGCACAGGCGACATCAATCCAAGCCGCCAGCCCCGTTGCCCGCAATGACGCCTCCAGGCTGGCAAGCGCAAAATTAGAAAGCACGCCGACGCGAAGATTGGCCGCATGTGCCGCTTGCAGCGCGGGAATCACGTCAGGGTAGACAGTCAAACAGGTGGTATAGTCGAACTGCTGCAACTCACTGCGCGTCGTTTGGCTCAACCCCAGGTCGTCACACAGACTATCCCAAAAGCCCTCAAAGAGGGCGCGCTCCTCAGCAGTACTGCGAGGAAAACCCCATTGCTCGCCCCATGCTTGCCAGCGACCAAAAATCTCCCACACAGAGAGAGGCACGCGTGGCGAAAAGAAGCGTGCTGCTGCCTCTAAATCGAAATCAGTCAGCACGCCATCCCGATCTAAGATAATGGCTTGAATATCCAGACAAAACCTCCGTCAATCAATCTCCTCTGAGATTGAGGCTATAGGAGCGGGATACCAGAAGGGGCCTAGCCGTCTCCCCATCCCGATAACGGGTGGGTCTTGCCACGCCTGGGCATAAGCAGTCACCTGCTCGGCTCGGCCTGTCTTGTCGGCTTGCCAGGTGGGTCGCAGATAAGCATAGTCATACAGAATTTTACGCAGCGTCACTGCATCCAGATCATAGCCCAAATGCTGCCGCCAATAACATTCTAGTTTACCCGTCAGCAGCGGTGGAATTTGAGACTCTTCCACCTGGGGTTTGCCCGCGCCCAAATAGAGGGTGGCGGGTGGGATCGCCTCTCCATAGAGCGCGTCAATCAACGCTGTTCGACTGGTGATCTTCCGCTCCACAGCCACCTGCAACATGCGCGACCAGGTTCTTTCGGGCCTCGATGCCACACTATACCAGAGGGTCGGCCCGGTGTGCGTTTCCGTAGCTTTTATCAGTTGTGCAGCGACAGGCATCAATTCGGGCCAGCTTTCTACACCGATCAGGCGTACACGCCAGTTGAGGCGTGTGTACATCGCCAATGCCTCAGCGCCCACAACGGCCCATGCTGTCCATTCCACAAGTTTCTCTCGATACCCTGGCGTGGTTTCATCGTTATGGCTGCTCACAAGCATGAGCGCTACCAAATGCTGCACGCCATGTTGAAAGATGAGTTCATAACAGGCCATCATCTGTTCGCGCGTGCATTGGGCATAATCCTCGCCCTGTGTGGATAGACCCGCTAAAACGGCTCTACGGCGCGTGCCTCCTGTGCCCAAAATCATCGTCACCGGAGCCACCTTACGCACTTCCTCCAGGGGTGCAGCCAGAAACTCTGCCAAAGACGGCTGTGCTACTGCGCGTGGTGCGGAGGTCGATGTCGCTTCCATCACGGTTATACGGACTCCTCATACACGTTCGCCATGAGCGCAGGAGCCATTATGGGCTTGCTGACCCGCGGACGGATCGCGTGTAACATCGGTGACAAAATAGCGCACAGCCGGTACGCTTCATCCACAAGCAGGGCTGAATAGACTTCTTTCCCAAGCCAAATGCGTTCTAAAGAAGCTAAATTGTCTCGCTGTTCCCACATCCAACGCCAGCCCCGATCAAGCGCGGGCATGGTCATGCTGGCGATGTGGGGAATTGAGGAGAGCATTTGCAGCGCAATGAGGCTATACGCGCTTTCTAACATCGGCGCACCATTCGCCAAGCCCCAACTGCCGTCCGGGTTCTGGTTCTTAACCAACGCACGCCCCGCCTCATAGAGTTGATCTTCGTATCCCAATGGCAGCAGTGCTGCCACCACTTCCAGCGTTGAGCTTCGCCACGATGTATGCCATTTATCTATCATCCATGCGCCACTCTTGGTCTGTCGCTGAATCAGGAAATCTTCGGTCAACTGGCAGCGTTCATCACAGAATACCAGGGCGTGGAGTGCATGGGCATTGGAAAAGACGGAGGGATTCAATTCGTGGACGTAGGTATAGAAGTGATTATCTCGCCAGAAGCGGCGCACTAATTCTACATCAACGGGCTTGTTGGCCGCCCTTAATACGGCGACTGCCACTGCTGTGCCATCCACATCAGCCACGAAATTTTCGCCAAAACTCAATCCTTGCTCACGCACGACCATGTCATCTAATTCTTCAATCTTGGGCATGACGACGTCTTGTAATGCTGGATGGTCGAGCAAGCCTGTCAACAGCAGCGCATACAGGCCGTAAGCAAGCTCAAACCCGGTGATCGGGTAGACCATGGGCATAACACCAGGGATGCCTGTTTCCGTGGTCGCCGCGGCCCGCGCCAGATACGCCTCGGCTTGCGCACAGAGCCGTTCATCTTCGCCAATCTGTTGTGCTGTACGCAGCCACGCTGCGGTCGCCGCAGGACTATGCCCAACCCCTGTATGTGCATTGAGGGCCTCCGCCATATGCGGATGGTCCAGCGCTTCCCATGAATAGGTAGCGGCTGAATTGGGAGAGATCGGTTGGCGAGCCAAATAATTAAGTTTCGTGCGTTTCAGTTCAAAGATGCGTGCATAGGGCGCTTGATCGATTTCCAGCCCTGCCTGCGCAGCCTCATCCAAAAGGTGAGGCAGAATCATCTCGCCCGCAATCGGAATCAGGTCGATATGGAGCGACTCCCACTGATGGGCCTGCCCCTTGAGGAAGTCTAATCCGGCCTGAATCCTCTCATTAACCTCAAATTTATCCCGATAGGTATGAAGCGCGAGGACTGCGGCTAGCGTTGGTATGTCCCGAGCCGCCGGCACTCCTGGCTCCCCCCATCCCCCATCTTGCCGTTGTTCTGTTAATAACCATTCAAGACCGGGCTCAACACCCTCCCGCGGAGGATGAAGACGAAGTATTTGAGCTGTATCATAAACTGAAGGACTGATGAGGCCTCCATCGTTGCCCAACTGGGCGATCACAGACCGAAGTCTAGCAAGCAAATCGGAGGTCGAACTTTCCATGAATATACCCTTACTCTGTAAATTGTCCGCGCTCTATCCTTATAGACAATCGCTCTAGGCAATAGACATAGGCGCGGAGATCCTTTTTAATGTTCTAATGGATTCTGTACGTTACTCTGCCGGTCTTCTCCTAGTCACTGGCAAAGGGAACAAATAGATGGTTCTCATAATCTTCCATCTCGCTCACCACACCAGGCCCTTCGCTCGTTGGCGTGGCTCGGCGCTGGCGTAGTCCTTGCAAGAAGATTGTATGCATACGACGGGCATCGATGTCAGTAACAACCATGGCATTATCGGGCCGGCTAAATAGAATGGCTCCCATCTCGGCGGCAACCTGCTCATCTGTCAGCCCTTCATTAAAAATCCTAAAGGTCAGCGCGCTCATCCCGGCATCGCCCGCAATCATCACAATCTTCTCGATGAAGGTCAACCCAATCACACTCTGCCCACGCGCCACCTCCGGCACTCCTGCCAACACCTCGACTTGTGCAGATTGTGCTGTGCCCAGCCTGTTATCAAGCGCATAGATCGCCGCCGACACGTCGGGCAGTGTGGATGCCTCGCCCTGGCTGCTAAAGGTGAAATCATAGGTCATCAATGCGGGTAGCAGATTCTGAATGGCAGGGCCACCCGTCTTCTCGATTTGGCGCATCGTGCTTGGCTGTATCTCGAATTGGGCAAAAGAATCTACCGGCACGATTTGCAGGGTTGGCGATATAGGTTCCATACCTTCCATAAACGCCAAAGCTTCGCTGGATATGCTATGGCTCACGACCTTCGCAGCGGCTTCGGGGTCTTGCCAATAGTTGAATTCGGTTACAGGGGTCTGGTTAGACATAAACTTGCCCCCACCCAGACTTACAATCTCCACATCCTGCCAGAGGGTAGGACAGGCCTCGATTGCCAGCGCAATATTGGTGAGCGGCCCCAATGCCAGAACCAGCACGCCCGTTTCAAGGGCGAGCTGCTCACAATAGAAAGCCGGTGCATCGACCGAATCGGGGATGGCTTCGGGCGTAGGGTCGGGGTACAATGGAGACCACAAACCATCAGGCCCGTGGATCAACCATTGAACGAGTGTCAGGGATTGCAGCAGCGGGCCATCTGCGCCCCGAATCAGAGGGGTAGATACGCCCAACCAGTCCAGAATTAACCCGGCGTTATTTGTCGTATTCGTAATTGTCGAATTGCCGGCAACTGTGACCACCCCCAACACATCTACCTCATAACGATCCTGTGTAAAAAGCCAAATCAGCGCGGCCGCGTCGTCCACCCCCGGGTCAGTATCCACAATTACTTTACGCGCTGCCGCTGGACTATCGGGCAGCGCAGCCGCATCTGCCTCCGCCTCAGACGATTCCACATCGGGCAGCACATAGGGCGGAATCCGAAAATTGCGTGGAGCCTGTGCCAGGGCATGTTCGCTCGAAAGCAACGTGACGACGAGCGCAAAGAACAGAGCAAACAGCGCAGCAGATACAAGTGAACGCGGTGCGTCTACTGCCCGGCGGCGACTCGCCTGTAGCACTTCCCCGATAGCAGGTTGCCTACGGGGGTATGACAACTCAGCCGGCACATTTTGAGGACGAGGTGACGAACTCGAGGTCATCATGTGGCTCCTTAGGGAAATGTCCCTGGTTAAAATGTCCTGGTTAAAATATTGGTGGGTAGGACACGCATAGGTCGTGCCCTTAGAACTCCATAAATCTCTATAAATTGCGAACTCGATCAATACAGACAAACTTATTACGGAAAATCACACATGCCTAGACTTAGCCATGAAGTCGCCTGGCATGACAATCTACGTCAATACGCAGATAACAATGGCATAAGACCAGACACCGATAGACTAGCCCATTGAGGAAACTTCCGCATCCTACAAAAGTCATAGCCGCTTTCGGAAGCTGGCGGTCATTTGTCCCGACTTGCTATGATTTTCCAGCGATGTCTTTACGATCAGAGTTCACGGGCTAAAGTATAGCGGACTAATTACTTTCGGTGATTAACAGATACTTTCAGTGTCGTCAGAAGCTTTTGAAAAGAGCCCCTATCCTATCCAGGTGCTACCTTGCTATGCTGTAAAGAACTACTCTGACTCTCTCACACCTATGGTTATTTGTAAAATGGAGATTTCTTGTCGCAACCAATCGACCACTCTCTACGTAGAGAAAGGGGATGCCCTTTGACCATACGCAGGCACTACGCACAGAAGGCGTAGGCAATGCGCCCCCGAGACGTATCCTGAGACGCATCCTGAGATGTATGTCGATGCGCGTATGAGCCACTTCTCGTTTCGGCGAAAGTGCGGACGCGGGCAAAGCATTTGCCGCGGAGTGTGAGCCTATGCACTTGACAATATGTTATGACAGTCTACAGTAGGAGCGTTCGATAAAACTATTGGATAAATTAGGCGAATTACCCAGACTTACATTCAATCTGTCTATCAAAAATCTGTTATTCTAAGGGGTGGGCTGTCCGACCGATAGCATAACCACACACATACTGGATGTAGAGCCGGGTGCAATATGCGTAGATGGATTGTTGTTCTTATTATAGTGATCGTTGTTGCAGGTGGCGCGGCCTATTATTTCTATTCCCAGGGGCAGCTACAAGCACCTGGGGCAGCAGTCGTGCCTACACCGCTGCCGGCGATTGAATCCGCTCCCCAGATCATTGTCGATGCAGTCGTCGTCCCTGCGCGCTTTGCCGAACTCAGCTTTGCCACAGCGGGCATTGTGGCCGAAGTCCCGGTCGCAGAGGGCGATTTTGTGGAAGCGGGCCAGGTGATTGCGCGCCTTGAAAACGAGCGCCAGGTCATCGCCATCGCCCAGGCGGAGGCCCAGGTACGCAGCTCGCAAGCTCGCATTGCCGAATTGCAGGCCGGCTCACGCCCCGAAGAAGTGGCATCGGCCCAAGCGGCTGTCGACATTGCCCGCGCCAATCTCGCCAAGATCCAAGAAGGTTCAAGGCCGGAAGACATCGCTGCCGCCCAGGCAGGTTTGGCCGCGGCCCAAGCTGCCTATCAGCAAGTGTTGAAAGGGGCCGAGGATGAGCAGTTGATCCAAGCAGAAGCGGATCTTGCCAACGCCGAAGCAACCCTGCGCCAGGCCCAGGCTGCCTATGATCAAGTGAAGTGGCGTAACGATGTGGGGGGACTCCCCCAGGCTGCCGAGCTAGAGCGCGCCACCAACAACTATGAAGCGGCCCGCGCCCGCTATGACCTCCTGGTGGCGGGTGCGAACGAAAGCGAAATCGCCAGCGCCCGCGCCCAGGTCGAACAAGCCCAGGCAACGCTGGACAAGTCGCTGGCTCCCACTACGGAGAGTGACATCGCGGCTGCCGAGGCAGAGGTACGACGTGCCGAAGCGCAGCTTGCCCTGTTGGAAGCAGGAACGCGGGCCGAATCCATTGCCGCCGCCCAGGCAGACCTGACCGCGGCCCAAACGACCTTGATGCAGCGCCAGTTGGAGTTGACGGACACGGAATTGAAAGCGCCCTTTGCCGGAACCATCGCCTCATTGGATTTGGAAATAGGCGAGCAGATCGGTGCTGCCGCTGCGCCTGTTGTCCGCTTGGCCGATTTGAATGAGTGGCGCATTGAGACAGATGATCTCACCGAGATCAACGTGGTCTTTGTGCAAGAAGGAGACAGCGTCTCCATCAGCATCGACGCCTTGCCCGATCTGGAATTAAAAGGAACCGTGGAACGGATTAAGCCGTTGGGCGAGAATAAGCAAGGCGACATTACCTACACAGCTACGATCATCCCCGACAGTAGCGATGAACGATTGCGCTGGAACATGACTGCCTCCGTCATCATCGAGACCACAGAGTAGTAGGGGTTAGCCCTACAAGATTCTATCAGGGAAATCTATCTATGAAGTTCCTTGCCCCGCGCTGGCGCAAGGTCTTGCGCGACCTATGGTCTAACAAAACACGTACGATTTTGGTGCTGCTCTCTATTTCTGTGGGGGTGAGCGCCCTCGGCATGGTCATGGGTTCCCAAATCATCGTGGCGCAAAACCTGCCCGAAGCCTACGCCGCGGTCAATCCCTCCAACGCCATCATGTTCAGCCTGGACACCTTTGGCGATGAGATGGTCGAATCGATCCGTTCGATGCCGGAAATTGAGGATGCCGCCGGGCTGCGCGTGGTCAATGTCCGCTTCTTGACCAAAGCAGGCGAATGGCGCAACTTGCAGTTGACTGCCATCTCTGACTATGAGGAGATGACGATCAACAAGATCAAACCCCAAAGCGGTTCCTATCCTCCCGGTGAACGTGAGGTATTGATTGAGCGCGCCTCGCTCTCACCCGCGCTGGGGCTAGGTGATGTTGCCATCGGTGATCTACTGACAGTGGAAGCGCCCAATGGCAAGCAGCGACAGCTACGCATGGCTGGCACTGTACATGACATGAGCCAACTCCCCGCGTTTATCAACGGTTCGGGCTATGGCTATATTACCTTTGACACGCTGGAATGGCTGGGCGAACCGCGCAACTACAACCAGGTGGTCTTCGTGGTCAAAGAAAACAAACTGGACTTTGACCATATCAGTGAAGTCACAAAGAAAGTCGAGGCTCGCCTGGAGAGCGCAGGGGTTGACGTTCTCTTTTCCTTTGTGCCACCCCCCGGTGATCATCCCGCCCAACAATTTCTGGATGGCTTTTCCCTCATTCTGGGGGCGATTGGCGGGCTGTCGCTGGCGCTCAGCGGTTTTCTAATCGTCAACACCTTGTCGGCAATTCTCACCCAGCATGTGCGCCAGATTGGGATCATGAAATCGATCGGCGCGCGTGTGGGGCAGATCGCGGGGATGTACTATGTGATGGTGCTGCTCTTTGGCATCATGTCGCTGCTCCTTGCCATCCCCCTCGGCGCGCTGGGCGCGGTGGGCCTTGCCAACATCTTTGCGGGGCTGCTCAACTTTGATGTGGGTGGCGCACGCCTTGATCCGCAGGTAGTCACCATTCAAGTAGTGATCAGCCTCGCGGCCCCCCTGCTGGCGGCGACCATTCCCATCATCCGCGGGGTGCGGATCAGCGTGCGCGAGGCAATCAGCGAACAAGGGCTGGGCAAGGGGCAGTTCGGCAAGAGTTTGCTTGACCGTTTCATTGTCATGCTGCGCTACATTCTGCCCATAGGTCGCCCGATGCAGATTTCGCTGCGCAACACCTTTCGCCGCAAATCGCGCCTAACGCTCACCTTGATCACCCTTTCATTGGCGAGTACCATCTTTATCGCCATCTTCAGCATTCGCGCATCGTTGCAGCTAACGCTCAACGATGCCTTGTCCTTCTTTGATTACGATGTACAGATCATCTTTGACCAGCCCTATCGCACCGAGCGTATTCACAGCGAATTGGAAAAGATCCCTGGCATCGACGCTGTAGAAACATGGGGCTTCACCTCCACGCGCATCGTGCGCCCCAATGGGACAGAAAGCGATAACATCGTCGTCTATGGGCCAACCTATGACTCGACTATGCTCTCCCCCATCATTGTCGAAGGGCGCTGGCTGCTGCCCAACGATGCCAACGCCGTGGTCATCAACTCGGATGTCGTGGGCAACGAAGAAGATGTCGAGGGCGACGAAGCCGATATTGGGGTGGGCAGCACCATCACCCTGAAGATCAATGACAAGGATACGAAATGGGTCGTGGTCGGCATTATCCGCGGCGTGCTGACGGGGCCGAATATGTTTGTCAACTTTGATTACCTGGCGCGTGTGACCAACTCGGTCGATCGCGCCTCGGTTTCGCTGGTGCGGCTGGACGATCGCTCATCTGCCAACCAATTGCACTTGGGGCAGATCATTGAGCAGTCCTACCGAGATAGCGGTTTTCGTGTGCAGCAGATGTCTACCATTGACCAACTACGCACGACCATCAGCACCATCTTTGATGTGATTATCATCTTCCTGCTCTTTATGGCCCTGCTCTTGGGCGTGGTTGGTGGTTTGGGGCTGATGGGAACGATGAGCATCAACGTCCTAGAGCGCACGCGCGAGATCGGCGTCATGCGCGCCGTGGGCGCCTCCAATGGCTCGATTTTACGCATTATCCTGGTCGAAGGGATGATCATCGGCTTGTTGAGTTGGACGATTGGCGGCATTATTGCCTTGCCTGCCAGCCGTGTGCTGACCGACACCGTCGGCACAGCGTTGCTGCAAGCCGCGCCCAGCTATATCTTTTCGACCGAAGGGGCAATTCTGTGGCTGGGCATTGTGCTTGTGGTGGCCTTCCTGGCAAGTTTTATGCCGGCGCGCCGGGCCTCACAACTGACTGTACGCGAGGTATTGAGTTATGAATAGATTTTTCAATCGGTCCAAAGCAAATCAAACGAGTAACGGGCAGGAAAGCGCCAGCCAGGCCCCTATCAAACAGACCGGCAACGGGCAAAATGGCTATAACAAAGAGAAGAATGGCAACGAGCAGCCGCTCATCCGCATCCAGAACGTGGTCAAGGCCTATCAAACGCCGGTCGGTGAATTTATTGCGCTGCGCGGGATCAACCTGACCATCGGGCGCGGCGAATTCGTCGCCGTCGTCGGCAAGTCGGGCAGCGGCAAATCGACCCTGATCAACATGATCACGGGGATCGACCGCCCGACCTCCGGCGAAATCTATGTGGGCGATACCGCCATCCACAATCTGGCAGAGGGGCCAATGGCCGAATGGCGCGGGCGCAACATTGGCATTATCTTCCAGTTCTTCCAACTCCTGCCCATGCTGTCGTGCATTGAAAATGTCATGCTGCCGATGGACTTCTGTAATATGTTCAAACCGAGCGAACGTGAACCGCGCGCGCTGCATCTGCTCGAACAGGTGGATATGGTCGAACATGCCTATAAACTGCCGTCGGAGGTTTCCGGTGGTCAACAGCAGCGCGTCGCCATTGCGCGTGCCCTGGCGAATGACCCGCCCTTGCTTGTGGCGGATGAGCCAACCGGGAACCTCGATTCGCGCACAGCAGAAGCGGTCTTTCAGCTCTTCGCCCAGATGGTGGACGACGGCAAAACCATTCTGATGGTGACGCATGATGATGAGATGGCACACCAGGTACGCCGCACCATCACCCTGACCGACGGACAAATCGTGGATCAGCAGTATCACCCTCTCCACCCGAATATCCCCGCAACTGCTCCCGAAGCAGACGATGAGAGCCAGGACGGCATCGCAGACCCCACAGTCGTCAGCGCCTAGTCACTCATCACACTAGAGAATATACCTGTCACAAACCCTCCCGGAAGCTTTAAGCTTCCGGGAGGGTGCTTTTTCTCCCTAGCTGATACCCATATTTGCCCAACTGTTGTTGTTGACATGAAGAAATTTATACTGTACCATAAGCTAAAGTTAGCTATGACAAACTTTTTAGGCAATAGTCGCTAAATTTAGCCTACATAGAACTTTCGGAGTCCTCACCCATGTATACCTACCTCTCTCGTCTCCTCATCCTTACCCTCTTGCTCCTGAGTGTTGCCGCGTGTGGTGGCAATTCCTCCAGCAATGGCGACAGCACTGCACCGCTCAACAATGCAGATGATGGCCCGCTGCGGGTCGTCGCCACCATCGGCCAAATTGCTGATATCGCCCAGATTGTGGGCGGCGACTATGTCCGGGTCGTCG
Organism: Caldilineaceae bacterium; assembly: GCA_020846635.1. GTDB lineage: Bacteria > Chloroflexota > Anaerolineae > Caldilineales > Caldilineaceae > QEUY01. The sequence goes on along the minus strand of JADLDO010000005.1, from coordinate 53,476 downwards.
GCCTGATGGGGCCAGGCATTGACCCCCATCTCTATGTTGCCAGCGAAGGCGATGTGGACTTGCTGCAACAGGCCGATATTATCTTCTACAACGGTCTCTTTCTAGAGGCACAGATGGCCGAAGTGCTGGAACAATTGGGCCAGCGCAAGACCGTCACTGCTGTCGCCGAGCGCATTAACCCGGAAGATCTGCTTGACTGGGCGCAGTACGCCGACCAGTATGATCCCCACGTCTGGTTCGATGTTAAATTGTGGATGCAGGCAGTTGAAGCAGTGCGCGATACCTACATCGAAGTAGACCCCGACCACAGCGCAGAGTATCAGGCCAACACCGACGCCTACTTGGCCGAGCTAGAGGAACTTAATGCCTATGTGCTGGAACAGGCGGCGCGGGTCCCTGCTGAAAAACGGGTGTTGATCACGGCGCATGATGCTTTCCACTATTTTGGCCGAGCCTACGGCTTTGAGGTGCGCGGTCTCCAGGGCATCAGCACTGCCACCGAAGCGGGAACTGCCGATGTGCGTGCGCTAGCCGACTTTATCGTCGAGCGCCAAATCCCCGCCATCTTTGTGGAAACCTCTGTGCCGGTACGCAACATTGAAGCACTGCAAGCCGCGGTCGCCAGCCAGGGCTACGAAGTCAAAATCGGCGGTCACCTCTTTTCGGATGCGATGGGCGACGCCGAAAGTGGCGGCAACACCTATATCCTTATGGTACGTCACAACATCGACACCATTGTCGGCGCACTCCTGGGAGAATCATGATGGCAGTCAAAAAGGATTCAACACGCAGCACGACCGCAACCCCCGCGATCGAAGTGACCGACCTGACAGTCGCCTATGGTGAACGCCCTGTGCTTTGGGATGTGGATTTGACCGTACCACCCGGTACTTTGATGGCAATTGTCGGCCCCAACGGTGCAGGGAAAACCACCATGATCAAGGCAATCCTGGGGCTGCTCCCCATCGCCGCCGGGCAGGTGCTCATCTATGGGCTGCCATACAGCGAGCAGCGGCAGTTGGTGGGCTATGTTCCCCAGCGGGGCAGCGTCGATTGGGATTTCCCCACCAGTGTCCTCGATGTCGTCACGATGGGGCGCTATGGCGCGCTGGGTTGGTTTCGTCGCCCAGGTCGCAGCGAACGCGCCCTGGCCCTCGATGCACTGGCGCAAGTAGGGATGACGGACTATGCCGACCGCCAGATCAGCCAACTCTCCGGCGGCCAACAGCAGCGTACCTTTCTGGCACGCGCGTTGGTGCAAGATGCCCAGGTCTACTTTATGGACGAACCCTTCCAGGGGGTCGATGCCACAACCGAGCGCGCCATTGTCGATCTGCTCAAGTCGCTGCGCGCAGCAGGCAAAACGGTGGTCGTCGTGCATCACGATCTCCAAACTGTGCCCGAATATTTCGATTGGGTGACGCTGCTCAATGTGCGGCGCGTAGCTTCGGGGCCGGTGGACGAGGTATTTACCGACGAGAACTTGCGCCAGACCTATGGCGGGCGCGTGGGTTTCCTGACCCGCAATGGCAATGGCGACAGCAACGGCAATGGGCATGGTCATAGCCAACATTCGCCCGCCACCGTGGTCAACCAGCCCGCGGGTGATCGACGCGACGGAACGAGCCGATAGGGGGTTATTTCTATGGATCTGGGCGCATTGCTCCACGATCTTTTCTTCGACTATACATTGCGAACCGTGGCATTGGGTACAGTCGTGTTGGGCCTGGTCAGCGGCGCGTTGGGCTCCTTCGCCGTGCTGCGCCGCCAAAGCCTGCTGGGCGACGCCATGTCCCACGCCGCATTGCCCGGTGTCGTCCTCGCCTTCATGCTCACCGGTCAGAAGAACCCGGTGGTCCTGATGACAGGTGCAGCCGGTGCGGGCATCGCCGCGGTTTTGCTGATGGTAGTCATCAACCGCTACACGCGCATCAAAGAAGATAGCTCGTTGGGCATCATTCTGTCAGTCTTTTTTGGTTTTGGCCTGCTTCTGCTCACCTGGCTCCAGCGCAGCCCCGATGCCCGCCAGGCCGGTTTAACGACCTTTCTTTTCGGTCAGGCGGCGACGCTGCTCGAACGTGATGTCATCGTCATGGCGATCTTTGGCGGCGCAGTGTTGGTGCTCTTGATGCTCTTTTGGAAAGAATTCAAGCTGCTCAGTTTTGACCGCGACTTTGGGGCCAGTCTGGGCCTGCCCATGCAGGGCTTGGAAATCCTGTTGACAATGCTCTTGGTGATCGCCATTGTGATTGGTCTGCAAGCTGTGGGCGTGGTCTTGATGAGCGCGATGGTCGTAGCTCCCGCTGCCGCCGCCCGCCAGTGGACAGATCGCCTGGGACTGATGGTGACGATCGCGGCGATCTTTGGGGCGCTGTCGGGCGTGGTTGGCACGCTGATCAGCAGCACAGGCAGCAACCTCGCCACAGGCCCGGTCATTGTCCTCTGTGCCAGTTTCTTGGTAGCGATCTCGCTCTTTCTGGCACCCAACCGCGGCCTGCTCTGGAATTGGCTGCTTCGCCGCCGCCAACGACGCCGCTTGCACACCAGCCAAGTCTTGAGCAATCTCTACCGGCTGGCGATGCAGCATGACGACCCCACCCACGCCCATAACGCCCGCGTCCTCCAGGTGATGGGGGCACGCGTCAAAGAAGTCGATGCCAGCCTGCACACGCTTGCCGAGCAAGGGCTCGTGCGCAATGTGGCGGGTGAAGAGTGGGCGCTGACCAAACAAGGCGTCGCCGCGGCTCACAGCCTCGTCCATCCCCACACCCCCCTTCCGGCAGAGCTTAGCAGTGCAGGGAGGGAAGCACAATGAGCACAACCCAGCTAGAGATTCAAGCCATTGCCGTTGTTGTCGCGGCTGCCTGTGCGCTTCCGGGCGTCTTTCTGGTGCTGCGGCGAACCGCCATGATGAGCGATGCCATCAGCCACACGGTGCTGTTGGGCATCGTCCTCACCTACTTTGTGGTGCAGGATTTATCCTCCCCCCTGCTGATTGTCGGGGCCGCAGCAACGGGGCTGCTCACCGTTTGGCTGGTGGAGCTGTTGAGCCGGACGCGGCTGGTTAAGGAAGATGCCGCCATCGGCCTGGTCTTTCCTGCACTTTTCAGCCTGGCAGTCATCCTCATCTCGCGCTTTGCCCGCGGCGTCCATCTGGATGTGGACATGGTGCTGCTGGGCGAGTTAGCCTTTGCCCCTTTCGATCGGCTGGCGCTCTTTGGCCTCGACTTGCCGCGCGCCCTGGTGGTGATGAGCGTGATCCTGCTGCTCAATCTTGCCTTCATCCTCCTCTTTTACAAGGAACTAAAGCTGGCAACCTTTGACGCGGGGCTGGCAGCGACGCTGGGCTTTGCGCCCGCGCTGCTGCACTATGCGCTGATGGGGCTGGTTTCGCTGACCGCTGTGGGCGCGTTTGATGCTGTGGGATCGATCCTGGTGGTGGCGCTGATGGTCACACCCGCAGCCGCAGCCTATCTGCTCACCGACGATCTGCGTGCCATGATAGGCTTAAGTGTGTTGATTGGTGGGGCAAGCGCCATTGCGGGCTACTGGCTGGCACGCGCGCTGGATGGCAACATTGCGGGCGCAATGGCAACCATGACAGGCGTGAGTTTTCTAGTGGTGCTGCTTTTTGCGCCCAGCCGCGGCCTGGTCGCAGTCGCCAGCCGCCGCGCCCGCCAGCGTTGGGATTTCGCCCAGGCCATGCTGACCGTCCATTTGCTCCAACATGAGGCCGACCCGACCAGCGACGAAAACCGGGTGGATCACCTGGTCGAGCATATCCGCTGGCAGCCCAACTTTGCCGAGCAGGTCATCCGCTATGCCGAGCGCAAAGGAACCGTACGCCGCCAGGCCGGTCGTCTCCTGCTCACCGACACAGGTCGCCACTTGGCCCAACAGCGCGTCGTGCAGTCATAAACAATGCGCCACCCTGCCGGAAGGGTTCGTGCCTTCCGGCAGGGTGGCCGTTACGCATGAGCCTTTGCAATCCGTAGCATCGCCGCCAAACTTCGCTCCACATCCTCTTCCGTAGTGGCCCAGGAGGAGACGCTAATCCGCATGGCGGTTTGCCCTTGCCACACGGTTCCTCCACACCAGCAAGTGCCGTCGGCTTGAACCGCCGCGATGACTCGCTCTGTCGTGGCGGCATCCCCGAAGGAGACGAGCACCTGGTTGAGCACAACCTCGTTGAGGACAGCATAACCGGCAGCCGTTAAGCCCTCGGCAAAGCGAGTGGCATGTTGGCAAGTGCGCTCGATCATCTCGGCCAAACCCGACCGGCCTAAAGAGCGTAGGGCTGCCCAAATCTCAACACCGCGCGCGCGGCGTGACATTTCAGGGGTATAGTGTGCAGGTTCGCGGTTCTCTCCTTGCGACAGATAGGCAGCGCTGATCGTCATCGACGCTTGCAGTGCTTGTCGCTCACGAACAAAGGCAAGCCCACTGTCATAGGGGACATTCAGCCATTTATGCGCGTCCACAGCCCAGGAATCGGCCTCCCCAAGCCCCGCGGTCAGATGCGCGCGGGCCGGTGACACGGCTGCCCACAGGCCGAAAGCGCCATCCACATGCACCCACGCACCGGCCTCCTTTGCCGCCGCGCAAATCTCACGCGCCGGATCAAAGGCCCCCGTATTGACATTCCCCGCTTGAATGCAGATGATTGTCGGCCCAGAGAGTGAAGGGAGCAGTTCAGCCAGCGCGTCAGGCTGCATCCTGCCCTGATGATCGGCAGGCACACGGATCACCCGCTCACGCCCAAAGCCCGCCAGCCCCAACGCCTTGAGCAAGCTCACATGCACCTCTCCCCCGACCACAACCTGCACCGGAGGTGCGCCAAAGAGACCCTGCGCCTCGACATCCCACCCAACCTTTGCCAGCACCGCATGGCGCGCGGCGACCAGTGCCGTAAAATTAGCCGTCGTCGCCCCTGTGATGAAAGCGCCGCCACAGCCAGGCGGCAGTGCCAGCAGATCGAGCAGCCAGCCCAATGTAATCTGCTCCAATGCCGCGGCAACAGGCGACATGACCGTAAATGCCACATTCTGATCCCACGCCCCTGCCAGCCAGTTGGCGGCGAGCGCCGCCGGCAGCGAGCCGCCCGTCACAAATCCGAAATAGCGCCCTCCAGCCGAAGCAACCGTCGCCGCAGAGCCGATCTCGTCCAGGAGAGCAAGCGTAGCCAACGGGTCGGTAGGGTCATCAGGCAGCGGGCCGCCTAATCTCGAAAGTCGGCTGACTGCTTCGGGCGTTGGTAAGACGCTACGCTCGTCTAGCCCGTCAAGGTATCGTAAGGCAGCCCGCGTTGTGGCATCGAGCAGTTCTTTCATAGGGTTTCCCTTTTGGCTCCTTGTTTTTCCGGCAAAAAGATCAGAATCAAAATCAACAGTGCAAGGCTAATCCCACTGATGCACGCACCGGCGACAAAACTCGCTGGTCTATACGCAAAGCGTACCGTATGGCTGCCTGCGGGCAATGGCACCGCGCGGAAGGCATGGTTGGCGATCAAAATCTCCGCCTCTTGCTGATTCACCGTCGCCACCCACCCCGGCATGTACGGTTCGCTCAAGACCAAAATCCCAGGTGTGGCTGTATCCACTTGCACCGTCATCTCTCCCGGCGCATCACGTGAAATCGCCACCTGTGGTGGAACAGCAGGCACGCCTTGAAGGTCTATTTCAACCGGCGCGCTGCCCGCTTCCAGGATGACGCTCTTGCGAAAATCAAAATCGGGCGCAAGCATCATCTCCAGCGACTCATTGGGTGTGCTGGCACCTTGGCTGGTATAGACCATGAACGCGCGCGCCATTGCCTGTTGGTTGGCATAGAGGGTGACGCCATGACGCTCGCGAAGCGGCCTCCATTCCTCACTAAGCTCGCTAGCAGAAAAGGCATAGCGAACATTGAGAAAATCCAAGAGCGGGGCCGCGGCCTGCGTAAAGAGCAGATGATGGCCCACGCGTGACGCTCCCTCCAGGCGCGCCATCAGTTGCATATAACGGCGCAGTGCAACCGGATCATAGCCGCGAACATCCTCAAGCCCAAAGACCATTCCCACATTGGGCAGCAGGGCCAGCCCGGTTCCCATCACACGGTAGGGCTCGTCAGGCTGCGCCTCTTCATTCTCCGTCAGATAACCCACCAGCTCAGGGATGGGATAGAGCCACTGCGGCGCAATCGTTGGGTTGAAATCCGCGCCGAAAAGCCAAAGCTCGCCCACAATAAGCCCCACGATCACCAGAGAAATGATCTCGGCGCGCCGCGCCGGCGTGCGCACCAAACGGCGCACGGTCGCCACCACTGCCAGCGTCACCAGCACGATGAAAAGTGGCAGGTACATTCTCCAGTTTACCGGATGAAAGGCAGCTTGCATCTGCTCCACGCGCACTTGGGCAAGCAGCAGATATTCCGCCAGCGGACGAAAGAAGAAGGGGTTGCCTTGTGCTGCTGCTGCCTGGCTGCGCCCTAGCTCGACCAGTTGATCAAAGTAGAGCGTGACCCCTGCATAGGCTCCAGCAGCAATCAACGCAGCACCCACAGCCAGCGCGATCAGCAGCCTTGCCAACATCTCTGTAGGCCGAAACTGCTTTTTTCCATCCTCTGTGGTCGCCAGGCTCTGCCGGATGAAGTCCAGCCCATACCCTGCCAGCAAAGCGACAATGAGGATGTAGACACCGCGCAGCCTGCCCGGATTGGTCACACTCAAGCCGGGCAGTTCGGCAAGCAGCGGAAACCCGGGCAGACGCAGCGCGAATCCCAACATGATGCCGCCCAAAGCCATGAGAAAAGTCACCTGCCGCTGCTGGTGAGGGTTGAGCGCGAAGCTGCCAGGCCTTCGCCATCCGGCAATCACGACCAGGAGCGCCAGTCCCACAGGCAGAACGCCCGCAAAAAGAGTCTGTTCGGTGTAATTGCTAAAGGGATACCAGTAGCTCTGGTGGCGAGGGTTGCCAAAGAATTCGGGCATGAGCATTGTCAGCGCGGCGAGCCATTCTCGCCACTGCCAGAAAATCGACTGCCAGCTCAACGCCGCTTGGCTGCGTGTTGAGAGGATTTCGCTTTGCAGCAGGGTTTCTGCCAGGTGCAGCCACTGAATCATCGCCACACCCATCCCCAGCACCCCCGCCAACGCCAATTGCATCACAGCGCGGCGCGGCTGTGTGGGCGCTTTCCCTCGCCGCACCACGGGCCACAGCCAATAGCTCACAAAGGCCAACCAGACCAGCACAAGGTAAAAAGATGTCTCTGGATGCCCACCCAAAAGCTGCGCCGCCATTGCCAATCCTAACCAGGTGACATTCTGCCATTTGCCCGTATGTATCAGGCGCGCGCTCAAATAGAGCAGGGCAGGCAGCCAAACCAGCACGCTCGCCTTTGGATAGAGCAACCAGACAATCTGTGGCCCCGCAAAGGCAAAGACCACCATCGACAGATAGGCAGCCATGCGCGACAGCCCCAACTCCAACGCCAAGAGCAGGGTAAAGGTGCCCGCGCAGAGCAGGCGCAGAAAGGCAACGACGACAAAGCTCTTGGCAAGAGGCCACAGCAAGGCGATCAGATTGAAGGGGTCAAAGAGCGCCGATTGGGCATTGGCGAGCAGAGGATGACCGGCATTGACAGTGGGATTCCAGAGCGGGAGGCGATCCTGGGCTAACTCTGCGCGTATGAATTTCTGCCACGGGTAAAACTGGAGAACCTGGTCGCTCAAAACCTGGTTGGCAGGGCCGCGAAAATCAGGAGGAGCCAGCGGTTGCCAGAGCGGATCAAGCTCAAAGAGCAGGTCGGCAGCAATCAGCGCCTGGTCCGTAAAAAGCGGTTTCGCCAAAAACAAGGTGATCAGAAGCAACAGCAGCACAAACCCCAGGCCAAACGGTTCTCGCAGCCATCGACTCCACCCCATTGCAAATCCCGACATGCGCGCGTCCCTGATGCTTTATCTCCAGTAGTGATATTGACCGATCATAACATCCCTACACCCTGAAGATAAACCTGCCTGATTCCTAAATGGTCTGCCCGCGATAGATTGCCCATTTCTCTGCGCCTGTGCCATAATCAACGATAGTGGCTCGTGTTCTATTCGCGTGTCTTGCAAGAGACCGTATCGGCAATTTTATCGGGAATTATCTTCTACGCTTATGGCTGCTTCGACTTCGCCCACCCTTCCCTCTCCTCCGCTGCGTACCAGCCGCATGATCCGCCGCACGCCCTTCTTTTACGGCTGGATCATTTTGATGGCAGGGATGCTGGGCATTGTGATGATGGGGCCGAGCCAGACCTTCACGATTAGCCTCTTTATCGACCACTTTGTCCAAGACCTCGGTATCTCGCGCTCCATCGTTTCGCTGCTCTATGGCGTTGCCACCCTGACCGCTTCTTTCCTGCTGCCCATCACCGGGCGGCTGGTCGACCGTTATGGCACACGACGGCTAATTGTAGTCAATGCACTCGCCTTTGGGCTGGCAATTATGCTACTCTCACAATTGAGCGGGCCCTGGTCGCTTTTGGGCATGATGCTGGTCGTGCGCTTCTTGGGCTTTGGCTCGATGCAGTTGATTAGCAACAATGTCATTGCGCAGTGGTTTGTGCGCCGCCGCGGCTTGGTCATGGGCCTTGCCGGGCAGAGCCTTACGATCAGCCTGCTCATCTATCCCGCCTTGAGCAACTGGCTCATCGGCGAATTAGGCTGGCGCATGGCCTGGGTGACATTGGGGGCGCTGGCATTGGCGGTCATGCTGCCGGCGGGCTGGCTCTTTTTCCGCGACCGCCCCGAACTCTATGGCTTGCTGCCCGATGGCCGCGCGCCCACGCCTGCCGAGGTGGCGGCTGCGGGCAAGGAGGAACATTGGACACTGGCTGAGGCGCGGCGCACGCCCATCTTTTGGCTTTTTGCTGTGGCCTGCACAGTCCTTTCCATAATTACCGCGGGGTTGGTCTTTCACCAAACATCGCTCTTTGAGGTGCATGGGGTCGATGGCAGTTTGACCGTGCTGTGCTTTCAACTTCAGGCGCTCTTTGCCATTGTAGGCAACCTGGGGATTGGCTATCTCTTCGATCATGTTCCGACCCGTCGCCTCTTGGCATTGCAGATGATCTTGTTGGGTGCAGCCATCGTCCAAATGCAACTGCTCCAGAGCATGTTGGATGTGGTGATCTACTCGGCGCTCATGGGGTTGACGACAGGCAGTTTCCGTGTGATGGACGCGACTGTTTGGGCGAGATATTTCGGGCGGCTTCATCTTGGCTCGATTCGTGGCGCAACCATGATCGGCACGGTGGGAGGTACTGCCTTAGGTACATTTATGCTGGGACTGGCCTATGATCTGACGGGCGGCTATGGCTACGCGCTCAATCTGCTTTTGACGCTACCGCTGCTGATTGCCATTGCCAGCTTCATCGTTAAACGCCCGCCAACGCGCGTCTCCACACCTGATCCTAACCAGCCTGATCTTAACCAGGAGGTGCATCCATGAAACGATTTTGGATCTGGCAGCGTTACGCCACACCCACGCATCAGATCGGCTCCTATACGATTACGCCGGTCATGCGCTCGGTGGGGCTGCGCTGGCCGAATGGGGGATGGCTCTGGCAGTTTCCTCTTGCCGTAGAGGTTGCTGAGGAGGATGGAACGCAGCAACAGTTGCCCATTGCCGACCCTACACGCTCTGCCGTTTGGTTCTTGTATACGCTGCTCCTGCTGTTCGCTGTTGCCACGCTCTTTGCTCTGTGGTCGAGCCGCAAGCGCAAGCGACAAGGGAAGAAGAAAGGTTGAGACACCTATGTTTAGACGTAACCGCAAATTAACAGAAATAAGCGACGACCTGCACGCACCGGATGGCATCGAGCCCCTGGATCTCTCCGATCTTCACGGTGAGAGCGATGCCGTGGGGGCCATTAGCAAGCTATTCGATGTCTACCAACCGGGCGTGGTCTTTAGCGAGCCGATTACAGTGGACGACAATACTGTGATCACCGCGGCGGAAGTCTATGTCGCGATGGGTTTAGGCTTTGGGCATGGCTCCGGCAACGACGATGATGGTGGCAGCGGCGAAGGGAGTGGGGGAGGAGGGGGTGGCGGCTCGGCAGGGCGGCCCGTCGCCGCCATCATCATCGGCCCCAAAGGTGTCCAGGTTGAACCGATTGTCGATGTGACCAAAATCGCGCTGGCCTTTTTCACGACCATCGGCGCAATGTTCATGATGTGGCGCGCCATGCGTCGCCAACGCTAATCGAGAGGCCGCGGACTGAATTCGGACCGCAATTAGACGCCAAATATACGCCGCCAATTAGCCCGCACCATTGCCGCCATTTTTGTCGTATATTGGTTGAAGCCCGTAACGGCTACCATCAATACAGCGATACCCATTGGGGGATAATAACCACGCAGGGTGGACAGCAGACTCTTACTCCTCGTGCTGCTTTGATCACCGGCCCAATGGGATGAAGGAGACAATGGCGATGTTATTACTGATGATCCTGGCGTTGGCCGGGGCACTCTCTGGTTCCATCAGCGGTGCAATGTGGGGCGGTTCGGATGGAATCATCCTGGGCGCAACAACTGGAACAGTGTTAGGAACGGGCGTCTGGCTGCTCACCGGCTCGGTGATGCGCGCGCTCCACGAATATCGACTTAACCGCTATTTCCGCAAGGACAGCGCCGACGAACACTAAGCGGTGGCTGTCCTCCATGTTGGGAGACTTTCATGCCACCAGCTTTGCCATCAGCGACGCAGGCGCACCCCACTTTCCAAGATGTACTGGTCGCGCGTAATGTCATCCGGCGCTATCTTGCGCCCACCCCCTTGCATAACTATCCAGCCCTCGACCCGGTAGTTGGCGCACAACTCTATATTAAACATGAAAATTATCACCCCATCGGTGCCTTTAAGGTACGCGGTGGGGTGAATTTTATGGCACAACTCGACGATGAGACACGCCGCCGCGGGGTTGTCACCGCATCTACCGGCAATCACGGTCAATCGATTGCCTTTGCCGCCCAACTCTTTGGCGTGCGTGCGGTCATCGTCGTCCCCGAAGGGGCCAATGCCGTCAAAGTGGAGGCGATGCGCAGCTATGGGGCCGAGGTGGTCTTTCATGGCGCAGACTTTGAAGCGTGTAAGCGTCACTGTCTCACGCTCCAAGAGGAGGAAGGGCTGCGCTTTGTTTCGTCGGGTGACGAGCCACTCTTGATCGCAGGCGTGGCGACACACACGCTGGAACTGCTGGAAACTCAACCGGACATTGAGACGATCATTGTACCCATCGGCGGCGGCAGCGGTGTCGCGGGCGCTTGCCTGGTCGCCAAGAGCATCAATCCGGCCATTCAGGTGATCGCTGTGCAAGCGGCAGGCGCGCCCGCGGCCTTTCTGGCATGGCAAGCGCGTGCATGGCGCACAGCCTCGATCAACACCTTTGCCGGTGGTCTGGCGACGGGTGAGCCTTTTATGATGCCCCAGCAAATTCTTTGGGAGCATCTTGACGATTTTGTGCTGGTCGAAGATGATGAACTGCGCGTCGGCGTGCGCTTGCTACTGGAAAAGGCCAAGACATTGAGCGAACCTGCGGGAGCGGCATCCCTGGCCGCCGCGATCCGGCTGCGCGATCAACTGCGCGGCAAGAAGGTCGCGCTGATCCTCAGCGGGGGCAACATCTCACCTGCCGAATTACGCCAATGTCTCGACGCGGAGATCCCAGCCAATCTATGAACACCCCCATGAGCGACCAAACGATCGTTGATCCCTCACTCGAATATCATACCTATACGCGCGGCGAGTACACCATCAGCACCGATCCCGCGCGCCTGGATGTGGATGTGATCTATGGCTATCTCAGCCGCTCCTATTGGGCAACCGGACGCCCGCGCCAAACCCTTGAACTCTCGCTGCGCCACTCGCTCAACTTTGGCGTCTACCATCAATCTAGCCAAAATAGTACCCAGGTCGGCCTAGCACGCATCATCACCGACTATGCAACCTTCGCCTATCTGTGCGATGTCTTTATTTTGGAAGAAAACCAGGGGCATGGCTTGGGCAAATGGCTGATCGATACGATGGTCAACGATCCGGCCCTGCAAAATATCCGCCGCTTTATGCTTGCCACGCGCGACGCTCACGGTCTCTATGCCCAATTTGGTTTCACTGCGCCGCTCAAGCCGGAGATCTGGATGGAGCGGATTCGATCGTAGCGCATGACAGCCTTTACCCTGACTCTACTGCCAGGGCGCTATGCCGTTTGCCACCTGCCACCGCCATCCCCCATTCCACCGTGGGCCAACGGCGATGGCTTCTGCTCCATCACGCGCACCGCGGATGAGCTTTCGATCATCTGCCCCCAGGATTCTCTGCCAGGGGAGATAGACACAGTGGCTCTCGATGTGGCGCGGAATTGGGTGCTGCTGCGTGTCGAGGGACCATTCGACTTTGATGTGACCGGCGTGCTGGCAACGCTCAGTGCGCCATTGGCCGCGGCGGGCGTGGTGCTGCTGGCTGTGGCAACCTATCAGACGGACTATCTGCTGTTCAAGGCCGAGCAACAAGAGTGCGCCACACAAGCGTTGAGCCAGGCAGGACACCGCGTGGCTATCTAGGCAGAACCACCCTGCTTGTCCACAAGGATCGATCTTGTTATACTGGCCCCAATACGTGGTTCTCACACAGGTAAGGCTCTAGACTCCTGGAGGATACAGCATGGCCCAAAAAGGCGAAGCATGGAATGAATCCGAAGTCTATCACGATCGGTGGACGCTGCGCGAGGTGCGGCGGATCACCACAAGTGGACTCTATAACCAGACGCCCACCTATCACACCAACGTATGCTTTACGGAAGATGGCGAATTCCTCATCTTCGGCTCGGCGCGTGAAGGCAAGAGCGCCATTTTCCGCGCGCACGTTTCCAGCGGAGACATCACCCAACTGATCGAATCCGTGGATGGTGTGGGTGGCTATGCTCCCTTGCATAAACAAGCAGGCTCCTCCTGGGCTGCTGGAGTCGGCAACGGCATGGGTGTGAATGGAGCGATGTGCATTGCCCCGCGCAGCCGCTGGGCCGTTTTTACGGTCGCGCGCACACTACGGGCGGTACATATCGAGACATTGGAGGAACGTACCTTAATCGAGGATATTGGGCAGGAGTGGGTGTCAGGAATACCCAGTATCGATCTCAATGAAGCGTATGTGACCGTGCCTTTGGTCTGTGCGCATCCCGAAGTGCAGCAGCACAAACGGGCGAGTAAACCCTACATGGAGCATTTCACGAACGGTGAGATGAATCTGCGCGTCCTACAGGTCCCGCTGGCGGGCGGCGAGGTCACCACTATCTACAGCGAGGATGGGGCCGGCAGCGCACACATGACGCACTCACCTCTTGACCCGGATCTGCTACTCATCGACCGGGACTTTCCACCCCGCTTCTGGGGCGGCAGTGATGGCAGTACCAACCGCATTTGGACTTTGCGCCCCTCTACCGGCGCATTGACCGAGCTTCCCTCTCAGGACGACGCCTGTTTCCAAGTCCACTCGGTGTGGAGTTGGGATGGCGAATACGTGCTCTATCATGGACGTAGCGCCCAGGGAGGTTACTACATCGGTGCGATCAGACCGGACGGCGAGAGCTACCGCGAGTACGGCTTCTACGGCGCGCCCCACTATGGACACGTCTCGGCTATGGCAGGCCGTCCGGCGATAATTCTGGATGGCAACATGAGCCCTGACATGCTACTCTGGCTCTACTATGATCGCGAGCAACCCCGCGTCGAAGTGATCGCCCGCCACGGTACCGATTGGGGTGCGCTGCCCGGTCAGTACAGCCACCCGCACCCACACTCAGATCCCACAGGCCGCTGGATCTCGTTCAACGCTGCTCAGCGTGGTCGCAGCGACGTGTTTGTGGTCAAGATCTAAAAGCCAAAACGGTCTATCCAGCTACAATCTTTATCTACCCAGACCCACCCAGACAGGATCACCATGCCACGTCCTAAAATTTGCGTTGTCGGCGCATCCAACATTGATCTGATCGCCTATGCGCCGCGCCTGCCCAAGTTGGGCGAGACGGTCTTTGGCAGCCATTTTCAAAAAGGCTTTGGCGGCAAGGCAGCCAACCAAGCAGTCATGGCAGCCAAGTTAGGCGGAGCCGTGACCATCATTACCAAATTGGGCGAAGATCTCTTTGGTGAGGACACGCGCAAGAATTTTGTCGAGTGCAGCGTCGATACCACCTATGTCTACACCACGCCGGACTCGTTTACCGGGGTTGCGCCCATTTGGGTTGAGGAGAGTAGCGGCCACAATGCCATCATTGTGGCGATGGGCGCTAACGAGCTGCTCACGCCAGAGGATGTTGAAAATGCCACGATCGCGCTGACCAGCGCCCAGGTCGTTGTCTGCCAGTGGGAAATCCGCACCGACACAGTTCTCACCGCGCTGCGGATTGCTCACGAGGCAGGGGTCACCACCCTCTTCAACCCGTCACCTGCCCAGGATGAAATCTCTACCGAACTCTACGCCCATATCGATGTTCTCTGTCTCAACGAGAGTGAAACCGAGCGGCTGACAGGGATGCCCGTCACCACCCTTGAGGAAGCTACCGCCGCGGCGCAAGTACTCTTGAGCCGGGGTCCACGCATGGTTATCGCCACCCTGGGCGAGCGAGGCAGTTTGCTGGTTACGGCAGAGGAAAGCCGGCACATTCCCGCGCCCAGCGTGCGCGCCGTCGACACCACCGGAGCAGGCGACGCCTTTATGGGCAGTCTTGCCTATTACTTGGCGGAAGGGCAGCCCGTTATCGAAGCCATGCAGCGCGCCAATCGCATCGCCGCCATCAGTGTCCAATCACCCGGCACGCAAAGCAGCTTCCCTGACCTCGCCAACCTCCCTGCCGACCTGCTTGTCTGATCATTCCCTTCCCTATCACCCCTCGCGGAAGCTTCAGGCTTCCGCGAGGGGTCTCTTTGGAGAGAATTTCACATGCCACCAGGCCGCCCAGGGCTAAAGCCGCAGGGCTACCAAACAACGCCCCCTGAACGGGGCTAGGGTCGCCTAGCGGTAAGCCTCCTTCAGGGGGCGTTGTTTACTAGTCGGATGGTTTTAACCTCCGGCGGTGCTACTTCACGCGCATCGGCAGCCCCGCCACCATAAAAAGCACCTCATCCGCCATCGCGGCAAGCTGCTGGTTGGCGCGCCCCAGCGCATCCCGGTAGACTCTCCCCAACGGATAGGCCGGAACAATTCCCAACCCCACCTCATTTGAAACGAGGATCCAGCTTGCGTTGCTTGCCGCATAAGCCGCCAGCAGCGCATCGACCTCGACGCGTAAAGCTGCCTCTGCCGCGGGCGTCTCCACCGGCTCCGGCAGCGCCAGGATCACATTGCTGGCGAGGAGCGTCAAGCAATCCACCAGCACCACCTCCCATGCTTCCCCTGCGGCATGAGCAGCGGCTTCAGCCGCGGCAACTGTCGCCCCCACTTGTTGGGATGCTTCCACCGTAATCCAATGCGCGGCACGCTGCGCCTGATGGTTGCGAATTCGCAGCGCCATTTCATCGTCCCACGCCTGCGCCGTCGCCACATAGGCAACGCGCTTGCCGCGCTGCGCCGCCAACTGCTCGGCATAGTTGCTCTTGCCGCTGCGCGCCCCACCTAAGATCAATGTCAACCCTTTGCCCATGCTCTATCGCCCGTCCTAATTCAAGAGTACAGTGTACTCTGATAAAACGGGCCATGCGCCCGCTCCCCACCCCCAATAGGGTTGGGCAACAAAGACCAGAAGCAGCACGACTTCGCACACTTCCACCACCAGCCCATAGACATCGCCTGTCACCCCGCCGAGCCGCTGCCGCGCCAGCCGCACCAGCGCCAGCATTGCCAACGATGCCAGCAGCACGCCCACGATGCCGCGCCCGCCGGCGAATGTGAGCAGAAAAAGTGGCAGCACCGCGGCCATGCCGATCACGCCCGGTGTCAGCCCCGCGGCAAAGAGCGCGCCCAACCCCTCTGGCCGCGCCTGTGGTTGGCGTGCAGCTAACAGCAGCAGCCAGCGCGCCCAAACAGGCGCAATGATCAGCGCCATGGGGAGCGACATTGCCGTCACCAGCCACACAGCAAGCACCTTGAGCAGCAGCGTCAAAACAAGCCCCAGCACACCAAAGCTGCCGGTGCGCGGATCACGCAGGATCTCCAGCCGCCGCTCGCGGCTTGTTGTCGCCAGCAGCCCATCGCAGCAATCCGCCAGCCCATCCAGATGCAGCCCCCCGGTCAGCGCCACCCAAGCCAAGACAACCAACGCCCCGGTTAGCAATGCCGGAAAGAAATGCCCGGCAAGGAATTGCACCCCCCAAAGCAGCAGCCCAATCAGCAGCCCGACCAGCGGAAACCAGCGTCCCGCCGGGCCAAGTCCCCCAGGTGGAACCACAAATTTGGGCGCGGGCAAGGTAGTCAAAAAGGTCGCGGCCAGCCAGAACTCACCCCAAAGCCGGCTTAGGCGCGCGGCTGCCACAACGGCTCCGCCACGCCTTGCTGCGAATTCTCGTAGCGCGCCATCACAAAGAGCGCATCGGAGAGGCGGTTGAGGTAGGTCAACACATGCTCGCCCACCCCTTCTTCGTTCGCCAGGGTCGTCGCTTCCCGTTCCGCGCGGCGACAAACGGTGCGCGCGACATGCAACTGTGCCGACCCCAGCGAGCCACCCGGCAGAATAAAATTCTTCAAAGGCCCTAATACCGCGGTCATCTCATCGATCACCTCCTCCAAGCGGGTCACGTGGCGCAACTCAATTTGAGGCAGCGGATATTTGGCCTTATCTTCCTCCAAAAAGCAGAGGTCAGAGCCCAGGTCAAACAGCTCATTCTGAATCGAAGGCAGCAGTTCGACCAGCCGCTCACACAAGCCCACAGCCAGCGCTACACCAATCTGCGAATTCAACTCGTCCACCGTACCATAGACCTGCACGCGCAGCGTATCCTTACGCACACGCTGCCCCCCGCCCAGCGAGGTTTCCCCCTTATCGCCGCGCTTCGTATAAATCTTTGTCAACCGTGGCATAATTCATCCCTTTCGCGTCTATAACCCCCTCCCGGAAGTTTCTGAGCTTCCGGGAGGGTTTTCTCAGTTTCTTTCACGCCCAACCAACTCCCCCGCCACATCCTCCGGTGTCAACCACCCCGTCCCTGGAAAAAGCCGCGCAATCTGCGGCGCAAAGAAGGGAGATGCCCCCAACACCTCGGCGGGCGCGCCCTGGGCGATGATCTCCCCCTGGCTCATCAACACCACGCGATCTGCAATCGCCGCGGCCAGCTCCACATCATGCGTCACCACGCCAATCCCCATGCCCGCCTGCCGCCAGCCCAGCAGCAATTGCGCCAACTGCCCCTTCGCGCCATAGTCCAGGCCGCGCGTAGGCTCGTCTAGCAACAATGCGTGCGGCTTCACCACCAAGATCGCCGCCAACGCCACCCGCTGCCGCTCACCGACGCTCAAATCGCGCGGATAGGCATCTGCCAGCCCTGCGATCCCCAACTGTGCCAGCAGCGCGCCAGGGTCAACAGGCAGTGCGGCTGGATTGCCCGCCGGATCATAGCCATGATTACGCAGTGTAAAGGACAACTCCTCCATGACCGTATCGGCAAAGAGCAGGCTGTTGGGGTCCTGAGGCAGATAGCCGATGCTCTGGCAGATGGTTGCCACATCCAGCTTGGCAGCGTCGCGCCCCATCACCAGGACCTGTCCGGCGTCGGGTCGCACTAGCCCCACCAGCGTCTTGAACAGCGTACTCTTGCCCGAACCATTGCGCCCCATCACTGCCACAACCTCGCCGGGATGCAGCGCAAAATCCACCCCATGCAGCGCAGGCGTCTGCCCATAGCGCACCTTCACCTGCTGCGCCGCTGCAAAGGGGCGCTCAACCGTTGGTGCAGGGAGGGCGCGGGATGGGCCATCCACGGGCTGCGGCGTCAGCACACGGCTAAAGCGCAGCCCCTCCTTGATGGTCAGCGGCAGCGGCGACCAGTTCAACTGCTTTGCCAAACGCACCAGTGGCGGCACCTGCTCCATCACCGGCAGCACAGAACGTGGATTGTCCAAGAGCGGCGCGCCCCCCTCACCAGGAAGATAGAGAAGTTGGTCCGCAAAAGGCAGCACCCGCTCCAGCCGGTGTTCAGCCAGGATGACCGTCAACCCCAAATCGCTGTTGAGCCGCGCCAGCGCATTGAGCACATCCTCGGCGGATTTGGGGTCCAATTGCGAGGTCGGCTCATCCAGAACCAGGATCGCAGGGCGCAGCGCCAGCGCCGCGGCAATCGCTACCCGCTGTTTCTCACCTCCTGAAAGCTCGGCTAGTGGACGGGAACGCAAGGGAGCGAGGTCGAGCAGATCCAGCGTCTCCTCGACGCGCACACGCATCTCCTGCGGCGACATCGCCGCATTCTCCAGCGCAAAGGCGATCTCGTCCTCCACCCGATCCATGACAAACTGTGCTTCGGGGTCTTGAAAGACAAACCCGACATGGCGGCTCATCACCTGGGGCGTTGCCGCCACCGGATCAAGCCCCAGGACACGCACGTTGCCTGTCAACGTGCCGCCGCTGAAGTGGGGAACCAGCCCATTGATGCAGCGCAGCAGCGTAGACTTGCCCGCGCCCGATGGCCCCGCGACGACCACCACTTCGCCCGTAGGCAATGTCAGCGAGAAATCGCGCAGTGCAGGCCGCTTTGCGCCCGGATAGATATAGGTTACACGGTCAAATTCAATCATAGAGAACCTCACGCCCCATCACCAACCACACCGCAACCGGGGCCAGCAGTCCCCACATTGCCACTCCCAGCGTTAGCGCAAACTCCGGCGGCATCAGGGTCGGATAGGGGGTATAAAAGATCGTCGCTCGTCCCGGAACGGGCAAAAGAAAGGCCAGCGCCGTCAGCAGTGCGCCCGCCACCACCACCCAATCCTGCGGTTGCCAGGGCATAGGACGGTAGCGCGTGTGCGGATGCTGGCGACCGGCGGCGTGCAAAATGCCCAGCACCAACGCCGCACCGCCCACCATGAGCAGCAGCCCCGCCACACCCTGCCCCCAGACGGTACGCAGGAGCAACCCGGCCAGGACCACAGCCAGCCCGCCCACCAGCGCACTCTGCTGCACCGGGTTGTGGCTTGCCACGCCCCCGGCAAATCCACGCGCGGTCATCGCCTCGGCCAATTGCAGTGCGCGCTCCATGCCGCTCGTCAACAGGGGCAGCCAGAGCGCCAGCCAACTGCCAATTCCCCGCAACTTGTGGCCGCGCACCGCCTGTGCCTCGCGAATCTGCTGCCACTGTTGCAGCGTCACCGGCACAAAGGTGATCGCAATCGCCGCCACAATCGCCACCGGGTAATAAGTGCGTGGAATCAGATGGATAATGGCGCGCAGCGGCATCATGCGGTTGACCACGGCAAAAGCGCCAAAGAGAATGGTCAGCGCCAGCCCATTGAGCGCGCCAAAGAGCATCGCCTCCAGCGTAATGGCCCCACCGAACAGAGGCCAATGCAACGGCAAGCGCCACAATTCGGTCGCACCCACATGCACCGTCAACCCATTAAAGAGCGCGGCTATCGGAATCACCAGCAGCCCGAAACGCAGCGGCGACCAGATCGGCGCGCTGCGGCCCAAGAGCGGTTGGCGTTTGGCAACGGCCTCTGTCACGATGACCCACAAGAAGGCCAGCGCCAAATACCAGGGGTTGCGCGTGGTCGTGGTCAACACCACGATTGCACCCAGCCATGCCAGCCACGCCAGCCCATGAATGGCGGCGCGATCTCTCACGATTGCACGCTCATGGTTGCTCTAGGGGCGTAGGGGTACGCGTGGCTGGTGGATAGACAACTTTCTCTGGTGCTTTGGGCAAAACAGGCAAGGGCGCATAGGTGAAGGCAAAGCGCGCATGGAAGCGGCGCAGCACGCGCAAAATCGCACCTCCAAAGGCCAGGATCATCAACGCATTGCCAATCGCGCGCATACTGTCCCACGCCAGCGAAGTCGTCACATAAAAGAGCGCATAGCGCTGCACCGTTGTCACCAGCCCCAAACCGGGCGTCCAGTATTGATCGGCACTCCCCACGGCATAGGGCCAGAACCAGAGATTGATGACGACGCCATAGACCAGCCCCCACAGCGCGCCCAAAAGCGCCAGCAGCAGCACCTCGCCCCCCTTCTCTCGCCAACCAAAGAGGCGCGCCAATAGGCGGCAAAGCGGCGCGCTCATGCCCACCCAGCCCGCGGTGAACATCTGATAGGGCAGCCACGGGCCAACGCCGCCTGTGATCAACGCCGAAACCAGCAAGGTCAGCACACCGAGCAAAAAGCCCACGCGCGCCCCATAGACATAGCCACCCAGGATGATCAGCACGAAGATGGGGCTAAAGCCGCCCGGCCCTGGAATGGCAGCATCGGCAAAGCGCAGCACACTGTTGATCGCCACCAGCACACCCAAAAGCGCCACCATCTTGGCGCTGCCCGCCGCGCTCTGCACCTCTAAAAGCAGTACAGCAAAGGCCAACCCCACCAACAAGGTCAGCATCAAGGGCGCGTCATCCGCATGGGCCATGCCCGTCTGCGGGTTCTGTGTGACCGCAGGCAGCCAGAAGGGGTAGAGAAAGGCCGCCACCCCGATCAGCGTCGTTAGGCCATAGAGAAGAAACGCAGAAAGACGCTCCTGCCATCTGCTCATGGTTGCCCCCCCCTGCGCCGCTGCAACAGCCACCACCCCGCGCCCAGCAGCAGCGGCACAGCCACGACCAGGGCGACCAGCCAGGGCTCGGCTCCAACTCCGGTGCGTGATGCCGCCGGGATCGCGTCTTCGATTCCATAAACGACCGCGTCAGCCGCGCAAATATCGGCAAAGGTCATCGTCGGTGGCGCAATCTCGGCGGGGGCATTGGGTTTGCTCTCCCCCCAACGCCAACCCTGCACAGCCCCATCGCTCACCTGATTAGCGGAAGCGCCCATGTTGAAATAGCGCCAGCCTTCGGGGCCAAGCTGCCAATAGGTCCAGTAGATGCAGGGGGATGACATACATTGGCAAAAGCAATTCTCCCCTTCGCCACAGCCCTGCCCCTCCAGGCTGCACACAGAAGTCCCCATGCCGGTGACTTCCGCACGCGGGGCAAAGCCGCCCCGCACCAGCAGGTCATAGCCGCTGATGCTCTCCTCATCAAAACCCACACAGCGGCTCACCACACTGCCATCCTCATGCACCACGACCAACCCGGCGCGGTTGGGTGTCGAATCATTCTGCGCGGCGACAGGTGCAGCCTGCCCCATCCCCAGGATCAAGGCCAGAAGCAGCATCGCCACTACCCTGGCCTTGCCCAAATTGAAATAATCTCTGCCTATTACCGCGTTACGCTCCCGCATCCCTACTCCCCACAGACCGGCAGCGCCACCCGGCGGATTGGATAGGGCTGGCCCAGGAGTGCGGGGATCGCCTGTTGGGTCGCACCCAGGTTCGGCGCGGGCTGCTCCACTTGCCAGCCCAACGCGCCCCCGTCCACTTGCAAGCCAATCAGGAAGTCAATGGCCTGATCGCCCATCGCTTGCAGGGGGCTATCCGGCGCGTGCAGCCCCAACGCCGCCAACGCCTGTAGGACATAGGCGGTGGAATTCGCATCCGCCACATTGCCCCACGAGCCAAGCGGGTCATAGCTAAAGCCACCTTCCGGCGTATGCGCTTCTTGCAGATAGCCCAAGCCGCTGATGATTACGCTGTTTGTCACGGGGGTTCCTGCTGCCACCAACGCTTGCAATGCCAGCGCCGTTGAATTGGTGTCACGCCCCCATCCCGGCGTCCACTCCCAACCGCCTTCGGGCAGCGCCAAGTTGATCAGATACTCCACGCTATCCGTTGGCGTCGGCTCATCCAGCGCCAGCGTGCCCAAAATGCCCCAGGCCAAGAACCCCGCATCTGAATGCAGCGCGCCTAGCGTTGGGCTGTAATAGTCGGAGGGCTTCATCGCACCGGCAGGCCAGCAGGCATCCGCAGCCGCAAGCGCCACTGCCAATTTCCCGGCTTCACTCACCCCGCCTTGCGAATGTTCAGCCCCATGTTCCAGCACAAAGTCCAGGAGTGAGGGCGCGTCGGGCGCAGGTCGCCATGCATCTGCATCCTCATGGTTCGCGCCCAGCGCGAGCAGCGTCTCGACACTGGCCCCAACACTGCTGCCATAGCTGCCATCGGTGATCACCTGCTGCGAACGCAGCCAGGTCAGCGCATCGTGCGCCGCCTCTGCGCGCGCCGGTGGCAAAGGCAGCCTGTCGCCCATGCCCCACTGCCACCCTTCCACGGCATCCGTCGTGCTGATCACGCTTTGCGCCGGGCCGACAGGATAGCCAACCCAGGCATCATCATTCCACGACAAATAATTCCAGAAGGTATTCTCAGAGCAAAAACAATCCTCAGCGGGACAGCCCACCCCCTCAATGCTGCACACCGCTGTACCCCAGCTAAAGTCAGCCTTCACCACATCCAGGTCGCTCTGCTCTAACAGGGCTAGCCCCGAAATTGGCTCGGTCAAGTCGAGTTTGCGTACCAGTGTGCGCTCATCGTCAAGCTGTACAATCAGCGTAGCCTGGTCGCCTGCCGCCTCCTCGGTTGATTCTTTGATAGTCGCAACCGCGGTAGGCTGCACTTCCTCAACACTCACCTCCGGGGTCATTGGCACAGCCCCCGTACACGCCACCAACAAAACCATCAGCGCCGCCGCCATCACCACCGCCAACAGTACACCACGCCAACGCGCATAATTGCTCATAGACATCATCTTTCGCCCCCTAACCCTGATCTATCCCTGCCTCGCCAAAAGTTGCCATCTCATCCAACAGACGACACGCCGCATCTGCTAGTTGCATCCCCAATACAGCGCCAGTTCCCTCGCCCAAACGCAAATCGAGCGACAACAGCGGCTCCAACCCCAGCCACGCCAGCATGGCCCCATGCCCCGGTTCCGCCGAATGATGGGCGGCGAGCAAATAGGGACGTATCGCGGGAGCCAGCGTCACCGCAATCATCGCCGCAGCGGTGGTAATAAAACCATCTACCATGACCGGACGACGATGGGCAGCCGTCGACAAGATAGCTCCCACCAGGCCGCCAATCTCAAAGCCACCCACCTTCGCTAAGACCTCCAGCCCATCGCTCGCGTCAGGTTGATTCACCGCCAGCACGCGCCGCACCACCTCGATCTTGTGCATCAACCCTGCATCGTCCAGCCCGGTTCCTCGCCCCACCAACTCGACGGGATCCGCGCCGATCAGCACAGCAGCAATGGCCGCGGCGGCGGTCGTGTTGCCGATGCCCATCTCGCCAAGCCCCAAAATGTCCAGCCCTTGAGCCGCTTCCCGGCGAACCAATTCTGCCCCGCTCTCGATTGCCTGGATCGCCTGCTCGCGGCTCATCGCAGGCCCATGCGCCATGTTCGCCGTCCCCAATGCGACCTTACCATCATAGAGGTCGGGGCGTGTGGGCAGCAGTGACGCAACTCCCAAATCGGCCACCACCACACGCGCGCCCGCTTGTCGTGCCAGCACATTGATCGCCGCGCCTCCGGCTATAAAGTTCAAGACCATCTGGGCGGTTACACTCTGCGGATAGGCGCTGACCCCTTCCGCTGTAACACCATGATCCCCTGCCATGACCACCACGACTTTGTGAGTAAGCCGGGGGCGCGGCTCGCCTGTGATACCGGCGAGCTGTGTCGCCAGCCCTTCCAAGCGTCCCAAAGCGCCCGCCGGTTTGGTCAAGCGAGCCTGGCGCGCCTCCGCCTCAGCCATCGCAGGGCGATGCAAAGGTTTGATTTGCTCAATCCAGTTTTGCAGCGATGCGCGGGTTGCGATCATGGTTGCATCTTCTCTTTTACACCAATCAAATCTACACCAATCAAAAATGACTCCCAGCAAGGGAGCCGCCATCGTTGCCAGGGTATTCACATGACCGCAAAAGTAAAGCCCGCCAAATTGGCGGGCCTATCGTGCAAGGCGATCACGCGTAGCCCCCCTTTTCCACGAAGGTGGCTCCAGCATCCATACAGGTGGGGTATCGGACTTGCCTCTCGGTCAATCCACATAGAACAATGAATATGTAGAGCAATGACCAGGCTTACCGTTGCGGGACAGTGCTGGACTAGCCGCGGCTATGAAATCGGCGGCATCACCAAGCTTCCCCCATTATGCGCTCTGCATCCGAGCAACAAGCGCACCTGTACGGGTACAGGATATTCGATTCAGTGCCAGTATAGCAGAGCGACCTATCAGTGTCAACGAAAAATGGGGCGTATCTCGCGTTGAGGGAGGAAAGAAGCGATTCTATCTGTGAATAGGTCAGTTTCTTGTACACTCATCTATTGACTTAATCTCGATCATGAACCAGGCTTCTAATAGAGCTGAACTCACTGCCAGCCATTGCAAAACCCGGTTCGTAAGATATGGCAGTGACGATGGAAAGGGATGGTATCGCCATGCTAAGCGATAGATTACGCAGCCCGGTCATTAACGACCGGACGGCAGACTTGGTCGAGGAAATTGGCAGACATGCGTACAAATTAGAGGATGCTGACGACCTCTCTCCGCTGCTCGACTGGATCGGTGATGCCCATTTTGTGCTGTTGGGCGAAGCCTCACATGGAACCTCGGACTACTACACATGGCGGGCACGCCTCAGCCGGCGGTTGATTCGCGAAAAGGGCTTCTCCTTCATCGCGGTAGAAGGCGATTGGCCTGACTGCTATCAGGTCAATCGTTATATCAAGCATTACAACGACAGCGGCGCAGATGCCTACACTGTATTACATGCTTTCCAGCGTTGGCCGACGTGGATGTGGGCTAATTGGGAAGTGGTTGCCCTGGCGGAATGGCTGCACCAATATAACAGCGCACGCGATCCCAGGTCGCAGGTGGGGTTTTATGGGATGGATGTCTACAGCCTGCACGAATCCATGGCGGTTCTGCTCGACTATATCACGACCAACCGGCCAGATGCCCTCGAAGCGGCACAGCGCGCGGTGCGCTGTTTTGAACCCTATGGGGGTGATCCCCAGACCTACGCCTGGAGTACGGCGATGGTGCCCGATTCCTGTGAGGATGAGGTGCTCGCGCTGCTGGTCGAACTGCGCGGACAAAGCTATCCCTACACATCCGATCCCGAAGCCGGTTTTAATGCCGAGCAGAACGCCTGGGTTACGGTAGGAGCCGAGCGCTACTATCGCACGATGATCCGCGGTGATGCCGAATCGTGGAATATACGCGGCACGCACATGGCCGATACCCTGGATCGGTTGATGGATTTTCATGGCACACAAGCCAGGGCAATTGTTTGGGAACACAATACCCACATCGGCGATGCACGCGCCACCGATATGGCATCTGCGCGCATGGTGAATGTAGGCCAACTTGTGCGCGAACGGCATGACGACCAGGGTGTCTTCCTGGCAGGGTTTGGCTCACACCGCGGCACTGTCATTGCTGGTGAGCGCTGGGGCGCGCCGATGCAGCGCATGCAGGTCCCTCGCGCCCAGACAGGTAGCTGGGAAGATCTGCTCCATCGGGCCGCTGGCGGCAACAATCTCTTGCGTATGGCCGATTTCCAAGCGCTGCCTGGGGCTTCGGCCCCACGTGGACATCGTGCGATTGGTGTTGTCTATGATCCCACGCACGAAGGGGGCAACTATGTACCGAGCGTATTGCCCGACCGCTACGATGCATTCCTCTATTTGGATGAGACAGAAGCGCTGCATCCCCTGCACCTAGAGCCGGAGACGAACGAACCGCCAGATACCTACCCGTGGGGTGTGTAAGGCCCGTGGGGTGTGTAAGGCCCGTGGGGTGCATGAAAGGTAGGATGTAGAGAAGAAGGTAGGATGTAGAGAAGAAAGTGAAGGACGCAACCATGATGCAACCACTTTTTCAAGACCGCTTTGACGCCGGACGCAAGTTGGCGTCAAAACTGGAGGATTATCACGCGCGCCCGAATGTCGTGGTGCTGGCGCTGCCGCGTGGGGGTGTGCCCGTAGCTTTTGAAGTGGCAAATAGCCTGAACGCAGCGCTGGATATATTCTTGGTACGCAAGCTGGGTGTGCCTGGACATGAAGAACTGGCGATGGGGGCCATTGCCTCCGGGGGCGTGCTGGTGCTCAATGAGGCAGTTGTGGAAGCTTTGGAGATTCCGCGCAGCGTGATCGATGCCGTAGCCAAGCGCGAACAGCAGGAACTAGCGCGTCGTGAGCAAGCATACCGCGCAGGTCGCCCGGTGCCCGATCTGCGCGACAAGACCGTCATTTTGGTGGACGACGGCCTAGCCACCGGTTCAACAATGGCTGCGGCTGTCAGCGGCGTACGTGCCCAGGGTGCAGCAAAGATCGTCGTCGCCGTCCCTACGGCAGCGCCGGAGACATGCGACGCATTTGAGGAATATGTTGATGCCATCATCTGCGCTGAAACACCACAGCCCTTCTTTGGTGTAGGCATGTGGTATGCCAATTTTGAGCAGACCAGCGACAAAGAAGTGCGCGCTTTGCTTGCCCGCGCCGCGACCATGCAAGAAGCAGCGCAACGAGAAGGGGCAGAGAGAGAGACAGCAGGATGATATCAACAGCAGCCCACAGCCTTGAGGCGCAAATTCCCGTAGGGGAGATTGTACTGCAAGGCATTTTACAGATTCCACACGCCGCGCAGGGCCTGGCGGTCTTTGCCCACGGCAGCGGCAGTAGCCGTCACAGCGCGCGTAACCAGCATGTGGCACAGCTCTTGCAGCAGGATGGCCTGGCAACACTGCTCTTTGACTTGCTGACGGTTGAAGAGGAAGAAATCGACCTGCGTACGCGCCATCTGCGTTTCAACATCGAACTGCTCGCCAACCGCATGACAGGCGCAACGGATTGGCTTGTGCAGCAGCCTGAGACGCATTCGCTGCCAGTCGGCTATTTTGGAGCCAGCACCGGCGCGGCAGCCGCTTTGATCTCGGCGGCTGCACGACCGGATGTGGTGCGCGCCGTTGTCTCGCGCGGGGGTCGCCCCGATCTTGCCGGGGACATTCTGTCTTTTGTCAGCGCGCCGACCTTGCTGATTGTTGGCGGCAAAGATACCCCCGTCATCACCATGAATCAGGCGGCGCTGGCTCGCCTCGGCACCGCAAAGAAGCTCACCATCATCCCAGGTGCCACCCATCTCTTTGAGGAACCCGGCGCATTGGAGGAGGTGGCACGCCTAGCAAGCGACTGGTTCATGCGCCGGTCAGGACATAAGGCACTCAGAAGCATAGCGATTGCAGGGCAGACAGAGAATACTAGGCCAACACATTCCCTCGCATCTCCATCGGCAGTAGAAAGACCCAGATCGCCAATGCACCGATGAGCAGGAGGATCAACGCCCAGGGCAGAAATTCGCGCAGCCGGTCATTGCGATCTTTGTGGGCACGCGCCGCCGCGTTCCATGTGACCAGCCACGCGCCCCCAATCCCCGCGGCCATCGTCAGCATTTGAATTCCCTGTATCACCGCAATCGGCGGAACCCAGGCCGCGCCCAACAGCACATTCGGCTCACCCAACAGCGGCACGCCGACCACATTGGCAAAGAAGGTCTGCAAGGCGGGAATCAAGGTCAATGGCCCAATCAGCAGGTGAAAGAGATAGTGGCTGGCCCAAATGCCAAAGCCCAATGGCACAAAGGCATAGGCATGGCGCATGATCAAGCGCGCAAGGCTGCGCGCGCGGTTGCCAGGCACGAAACGCTGATTCAACCACGCCCCCCCATAGACCAGCGCCAATGGCAGCAGCACAGCCCCCGTGATGAAGATCAGCCCCAACACAAAAACCTCTTGGTCGGTGTTGAGCGCAACCGCCAACCACTGCTCCAATTGATAGACCGGCGGCGTCATCGCAAAGGCATTGACCAACCCCACACAGGCTGCAATAATCGCCAACAACGCCAGATCCAGCCGATTCGGCCAACTCTGCCGGAAAAGCTCGTCGCCTGGCGGGCGCGTGACCAATGCCACATTGTCGTGGGGACAGGCTTTCGCACAATCCAGACAGAGCGTACAGTCCATATTGCTGTTGAGCTGCGGCACATACAACTCAAGCTGGCAGCCCTGCTGGATCAAGTTGTCCTGCGCATCCCATCGCCCATTGATACAATCCTTGCCTACACAGCTTTTGCAGACATCCATGCTGCGGTTGGTAATTTGCAGCGGGCTTACTGTGCTATAGAGGAAGTTAAACGTGCCCAGCGGGCAGACATACATGCAAAAGCTGTCGCGCGTAAAAAGCATCTCCAACACAAAAGCCGTCACGAAATAAGCAACGATCACCCACGCCGTCAGCCACGGGCTTGACCAGAGATCGTAGAGTTCATAGACAAAGAGGATGCCCAACAGCCCCGCCAACGCCAGCCACTTGTTACGAAACACCTTCGGCCAACGCCGTGTCGGTTTCCCAATCCAGCGCGCCAATTTGCGCGGCAGGATAAAGGGACACCCCGCGCAAAAGAGATTGCCCGCCAGGAGCAGCGCCAGCACAATAAAGCCGCGGTAATGCACCCAGGCTCCCACCGTTGCCGTGTTGCGCGCCGCCAGTTGGCTCCCCATCAGCCCATCCACAACCATGATCGCGGCCAACGCGAAAAGCACGATCTGTACAGCAGTGCGGCTGTGCTTCCATAGCAAAAAGTGACTCAGCCCCGGCACTGCCAGAATATCAAAACGCGCCGCACCAGGGCGACGAGAAGAAATCGTTTGTCCTAGATTCATTTTCCTATGCTCATCTATTCAACTCATGGTATGCTTATAGCCTGAAAAACCGCTTTTGCATACCCGTACTCATCCAACCGGCTCGTACTCATTTAACCGGTATGCAAACAAGAGATGATTTGTCTCTATTGTTTTAGACGCTCTATGACCATTGTAGGGTATCTTGACGATTTAACCTGAATTCTATATGAGGGATTCACCATCGCCGGCTTCTGGTTGTCTATTCGTTGTTCATTGGCACCAAAAAGTGGCTTGCCGTTTGGCCCACTACTAGGCATAATCTTCTCTGAGCCATCTGTGACGGCGATTCGCAGCGCAGATGCCTCTTTATCAGCACCGCTATTACCCTTATTACTCTGTTTAATGAAGGAAAGATGAGATGAAATTGCGTATTAGCTTGGTTGCACTTAGCACATTCCTTGTGCTGCTGTTGGCCGCGTGTCAGCCCGTTCAATCGCCTGGGGGGACCACCGCAAGCGTCCCCTGTAACGAGGCGGAGATCAGCGAAACAGACGGCAAGCCTGACCTGAACGGCTGTGTCCTGCGTATCGCCGTTGAAAATGCCTATCAGCCCTTCAATTTTATCGATACTGAAACGGGCGAAGCGGTGGGCTATGACTATGACATCTTCAACGACCTCTGCACGCGCATCAACTGCCAGCCGGAGTTTATTGAGACCAGTTGGGATGCAATGGTGGCAGTCATGGGCGGAGAAGGCAGCTTTGACACCTTTGATGTGGGTGCCGATGGCATCACCATCACCGAAGAGCGCGCCCAAAATGTAGACTTCACCATTCCCTACATCACCTCGTCCCAGGTGCTATTGGTGCGTGTTGACGAAGATCGCTTTGTCGAACCGGCAGACTTTGCCGCTGACCCCGAATTGCTGATCGGCACACAGTTGGGAACCACCAACTATGATGCGGCTGTGGCGTTGGTGGGCGAAGAACGCGTCGTTGCCTATGACCAATTCGGCCCGGCGGTGCAAGCGTTGATCAATGGCGACGTGGATGCCGTGATGATCGACAACGTGGCGGGCATCGGCTATGTCGGCGTCAATGCCGACTCGCTGAAACTCACGGGGGAGCCTGTCCAAAGCGAAGAACTAGGCTTTATCCTCGGCAAGGGCAGCCCCCTGGTCACACCCATCAACTGGGGCCTAGAGGATATGTCCGCGGACGGCACAATTGACACCCTCTATGAGAAGTGGTTTGTGACCGAATAAACTCTCTCTGCAAGCAGCCAACGGCCCTAAAGGCTAATATCTTTAGGGCCGTCATCTTCCTAGAACGAACTGCCTCTAATCTAAACTCATGACCATCGACCAATCCATCCCGCAGGACAAAGTTCAACCTATACCTGGTCGCTCGCGACTTCTTGGCTCCGGCGATTCCCTAGCGACTTGGCCCTGGTGGCTGCTAGTCGCCATTCTCATCGCCCTCTATATTGTCTTTTTAATCATCACTGATGAACAGACACGCAAGACCTTTTGGTTTATCTCCGGGCAAAACCCCGAAGATATCAGCGCAGGGCGCATCCTCTTTCGAGGCATTGTTGTCACCTTGACGGTAGCGGTGGGGGCCTATATGCTCTCCACCCTGATCGGGCTGACCTTTGGCATCATGCGCTCGTCGTCCAACCCAATCTTCTACAACATCGCCTCGTTTTATGTCGAATTGACGCGCGGCGTGCCCATGTTGGTGCTGCTGCTTTATATCGCCTTTGCCCTGACGCCCCTCGTTGCCAACTTTCTCAATGCACTTGGTGTTCCCATCACCACGCGCGACATCCCCAACGAACTACGGGCGATGGTCGCGCTTGCCATTGGCTATGGAGCCTTCTCCGCTGAGATTTTTCGGGCAGGCATCCAGTCAGTGGAGTTGGGCCAACGGGAGGCGGCGAGCGCGCTAGGTATGCATTACTTCCAGTCCATGCGCTTCATCGTCCTGCCTCAAGCAATCCGCCGCATCCTGCCCGCTCTGGGCAACGACTTCATCTCGATGGTCAAGGACTCATCGCTGGTTGCCATCCTCGGCGTGCAAGACATGACGCAGCTCACTCGCCTCTATTACAGCAGCAATTTCCTCTATTTGCAGTCGCTTACCATGTTGGCTTTTATGTACCTCATCCTGGTAGTGCTGCTCACGCGCTTGGTGCGGCTGATGGAAGCGCGCTTGCAAAAAGCCTACGCGCGCTAAATCGACGGAGCGTTAACCAGAAGCGTTAACCAGGAATATTAACCGATGCCGAGCGCGCGCGAAACCTGATCGATCGCGCTCACTTCAAAGTCATCGACATTGCCCGGCGCATTGTTCATTGCGCCCTCTTCCTTGCTTGCTGCTGCCACCAAACGACAGACGGCGACGATGCTTGCCTTCACCTCAGCGGCAGCCTCAGGGGTTGCATGCGCCGCCAGCCACTCTGCTGCCTGCGCGCAGCGGTTGAGCGCCGCCATCTTAAAATCATTGAAGATCGATTGCGCGGGCGCTTCCTCAAACTCCTGGGCAAAATCCGCAATCTGCTGGCGAGTGGCGGGTGTCAACAGCGCTTGCACATAGACATTCTCAGGATATTCGACACCTGCATCTTCCAACCCCCGCACCAGTGTCTCAAATTCCTCATGCGTCCCACGCCGCCCGCTGTGCTGGACAATGGCGACAAATGCCCCCGCCAACGCCGCGGCCTCCGCCAACAACCCGTCATCTGCAATATCTGCTAGCATAACGCTCCTTACAAAAATAATAGGGCAGGCTATTCCGCCGCCTTGCCCTCTGCGCGTGTCCGTCCCATCCCATCATAGATCACCACAAAGCCGTTGCAAATCCAGATTTCCACCATCGCTCGTTGCTCCTTTTTGTACAAATTTTCGTACGAAAGTCCTCCAGTGACAGCGACCCGATCAAACGGGAGGGATGCGCCGTTCATGCGCGGCCATCGCACGCTCATGCAGATAGCTCAGGTAGTCTTGTTCCTCGGTCGGCCCACCCAATTCACGCACCGAATCGAGCAGTTGGGCACGATGGTCAGTCGAGTGATTTAACACCTGCATCATTCCCTGCCACACCTGCACCGACCACGGATCTTGCCAGAATGTTGGGCGTACGGTGCGCGTGAGTTCGTCGGAGGTCAACTGGGCCAAATACGTTCCCACATTCGCCTCGACCTGATCCCAAAAGGCACGCACTTCTTCTTGTGTATGAAACTGCTCATCATCGACAAACTCGACCACATCCGTCTGCAAGAAATGAATCCACCAAGATTCGACACCCAGGATGTGGACACACTGCGCCATCAGCGAGGGCCTGTCGCCGGAGAGTGGCTTGTCAAAGAGCGTCCTGTCTACCGCAATCACACATGCCCACACCCGCCGGTTGGCCCAAAAGTTATAATCGAAAAGTTCCTGCCAGTGCGTCACATCCATGCGCTAATCCTTGCACCCATTGTAGGGGTAGACTACTATTGATATAAGTATTGATGTAAGGGGATGAACATGAG
The DNA here is from genome assembly GCA_020846635.1 of Caldilineaceae bacterium. GTDB lineage: Bacteria > Chloroflexota > Anaerolineae > Caldilineales > Caldilineaceae > QEUY01. Next base: position 21,231 of record JADLDO010000005.1, on the reverse strand, counting down.
GGATCATTGCACGTGAACATCTGTTCGCGAGTATAGCAGTTCTCTAAGGCCATTTCAAGCATAAAGAATATACAAACACTTTGCCCCAAACGAATCAAGGAAGACGCTCATGAAGATTACCGCAGTCAAGACCTTTATCGTCGATGGCGGCTTTCGCCCCTGGACCTTTGTCAAAGTTGAAACCAGCGAACCAGGGCTTGTGGGCTGGGGCGATTGCACCGATTGGGGTTCGCCTGGGCCGGTGGCGGCTACAGTGGAACGCTACAGCGAATGGGTGATTGGCCGCGACCCCATGCAGGCAGAAGCGATCTGGTGGGATCTCTCCACTGCCTCACTGCGCCATGTCGGTGGCATTGCTTGGAAGGCGATGGCGGGCATCGACTCGGCGCTCTGGGATATTCGTGGCAAGGCGCTGAACGCGCCCGTCTGGCAGCTATTGGGCGGCAAGATGCGCGATGAAATGCGCCTCTACTGGTCCCACTGCGGCTCAATCCGCACACGTTGGGCCGACCGTCTCGGCGTTCCGCCGATCAAAACCTCCGACGATCTGCGCCGTCTCTGTGCCGAGGTGCGTGAGAAGGGCTTCACCGCGATCAAGACCAATCTGCTGACCCTGGAGGATCACCCCGAAGCGCAGCCTCTGCTCAATCGCATGAGCAACCATGCAGGAGATTGCCCGCCCTCGGTCATCCGCAACGCCGAACTGGTCATCGGCATCTTCCGCGAGGAACTTGGCCCGGATGTGGGTATTGCGCTGGATGTGGCCTTTACCTTTAAGCTGGGGGGAGCGATCAAATTGGCGCGTGCGCTGGAACCCTATGATCTGATGTGGCTAGAGACTGAGACACTCGACCCCCAAGCGTTACGCATGGTGCGCGATGCCACCAAGACGCCCATCTGTACAGGGGAAAGTCTCTATGGCACACATGGCTACAAGCCCTATTTAGAGCTACACGCCCAAGATGTGCTCATGCCCGATTTTGCCTGGAATGGCATTACGATGGGCAAAAAGATCTGTGATTTTGCCCATGCCTACGACACGCTGATTGCACCGCACAACTGCCACAGCCCCATCAACACGCTCGTCTCCTCCGCCGTCTGCGCCACCATCCCCAACCTCTTTATCCATGAGTTTGATGTGGACGACGCCCCGTGGCGCGACGACATCATGACCCATCCTTTCGAGATTCGCAACGGCCATTTACAACTGAGCAACCGGCCCGGTCTTGGTTCAGACTTGATCGAGGAAGAACTGCTCAAACACCCACCCGTCAGCTATCCGGGAGCGCGGTAAAGGGATGAGGGGTGAAGTAGCACTGTCAAGAGTCATCCGATGTCGTAGGTCACGTCTCTGGCGTGACCTACGACTGTCACCCCGTAGGGATCTCTCTGCCTCTGCCAATTCATCCCTCATCCTTCATCCCTACTCTGCCAGCGCGGTGACGATGGCATTGACATCGTAGCGCATGAGGGTCGGGTAATCGGGGGCGGGGCCATCGGCATCGCTTAGCGAGCTGGTATAGAGCTTGACCACCTTAAGCCTCAGGTCATTCGCCAGTTGATCCACGACGCTTGTATTGACATTCTCACCGACAAAAATGGCGCTTACGCCTTCAGCCTGAATCAACTTTTGCAGCGCGGCCAGCTCTTGGGCAGAGGGAGAGGTCATCGTGCTGCTGGCAGGAATTACGGCTCCGACGATCTCAAAGCCATAGTCCTGGGCAAAATAGCTAAATTCCCGGTGATCAGTGACCAACTTGCGCCGTTCCTGTGGCAGCGTGTCAATCTGGCCGCGCAGTTCAGCATCCAACGCGGCCAATTCATCGTGATACGCACTCGCATTGCTAAAATAGCTATCGACGTTGAGCGTGTCCAACATCGCCAGGGAACCCGCCACATTATCAATCCAGATCAATACATTGTTCACACTCAACCAGGTATGCGGATCCACCAGGTGATTCTGTTCGTCAGCGGCTTCTTCTGAAACCACCGTCTCGGCCTCAGTCCCCTCGCCATAGGTCAGCGGTGCAAGCCCGGCGTTGACACTCACCACCGGCACAGGGGTATCCAGGTCGGTCAGAACCGGCATCAACGCTTCTTCTAGCCCCAGACCATTGATCAAAATGAGGTGGGCATCGTTGAGCAACCGCAAATCTTCGGGGGTCGGCGCATAGCTATGGGGATCGACACCCAGCGGCATCAATGTCGTCAGTTCAATCGCATCGCCACCCACCCGGCGCGCTACATCCGCCACAAGGCTGGTGGTGGCGACGACACGCAGCTTCTCGCCCTCTGCCAGTGTCACAGGCTCCAGCGCCGGCAGCACCTCTGCCGCGCCAGGATCAGCCTGTTCTGGCGTTGCCCCTACGCCTATGCCCTCAACGACCGGCACTGCTTCCCCTGCGGCTGTAGTGGCTGCCTCGCTGCCGCAAGCCGCCATGAGCATGAGCAAGAGGGAAAGCAAGAGCAGCCGGCATCCCACACGTTTAGCCGCCTGTAGGGTACTAAGCGAACCTAGTTGACGCGTAACATTCATAGTTGCCTCATCTTCGAGAAATGAACATTCGAGAAATAAGTAATAGTGAGCTGACCCGGCACATCAATCAGGCCCATGATAAAGCTGCGCTCAAACGGGGACGCCATCGTCCACGCGGGCTATACAATTCGCTTGATTGTTACGTCTGTCAAGGTTGCTTGGTTACGATCTTACAGAATCGCGCACATGTTTGTGCAAATAGAATCAGTCTTGGCAGTGGACACAGAGGCCATAAAACTCCAACAGATGGCTCCTGATTTCAAAGCCGAAACGCGCGCGAAGCTCTTGCGCCATCTGGTCAGCCACACATTGATCAAAATCTACCACTTGACCGCATCCCGAACAGACCAAATGATGATGGTTGCCATCGGCGCGGATATAGGTGGGGCCGCTCTCGCCCACGTAGATTGGCCGCACCACGCCTAGTTGGGTCAGCAGTTCCAGGGTACGATAGACCGTGGCGCGCCCCAATGCCGGGTGGATGGCTTTGGCCTGCTCCAAAATTTCGTTTGGGTTGAGATGCTCCCCCCGCTGTTCGATCACCTCTAACACAGCCAAACGTGGAGGCGTGATCTTATAGCCTGCGGCACGCAGCCGATCTATCACATCAGCGACAGGTGCATGCTCATGTATAGAATTGCTCATCTGGAAATCTCCAAAATCAACACGACAACGACTCTTACAGATCAACTTCCTGCTGTCCCGTCACCAGAACAACCTTATTGTTGTCGTTGAGCGCCGCCAACTCACGCAGGAACGCCTGTATATCCACCCCGCGCTTAGTCTCCACGCTATAGACCAGTTCCAACAGCGTGCCCGCCTGCACAGTCTCCATTGCCACCAATTCATAGCGATGCAGATAACGGTCAAAGAGCGCTTCAAAGAGCGTGGCATAGGGCATATCCGCAGGCAGGCGAATCTTGAGCAGTTGGCTTGCGCTCTCCCTGGCGAAAAAATTGAAGCGATCCATCGCCCAAAGCAGCGCGCAGATGACCACCGTAGCGATCACTGCCAGCAGATAAAAGCGCGTGCCACAGGCCATGCCAATCGCCATCGCAAAGAAGATATAGCCCACATCGCGCGTCTCTTTGACGGCATTACGAAAGCGCACAATCGAGAGCGCGCCGACCAGCGTAAAGGCGCGGGCAATGTTGGAGCCGATGACCAACATAATAATGCCGACCACCATCGCCATCAACACCAATGTCTGCACATAGGATTGCGAATAGGCAACGCCGCGGTGTGTGCGCTGATAGACGAAGCCGATCAGCAGCGACAGGACAAAGCTCAACACAATCGTTAAGATAATGTCATAGCTTGTAAAGACCTCGGTTGTATCTTGCAATGACGCCAGCAGCGCGTTGAAATCCATACTTCTCTATTGCCTATCTTTTCTAAAGATGAAGGATGAATTGAGAGAGACGGTCTTTCTGCCCTTCATCCTTCATCCCTTCAAGCTGGTCCCACGATGATACGTTGCCGTTGGGCAATCGCCCGCGTCTTTTCCAAGACCAGGCAATACTTACTGATGCGATAGAAGGTGCAGCGATGTCGCGCCGTAAGCTGCGCCACCCAGCGCGGCACATTCTGATTCGCCTTGACCTCCAACACCGCATACTCCGGCCCTAGAATTTGCTGATCGGTCGCGCTGCCTGTCGATAACAGGGAGAGGTCGTGAATACGCCCGCGCAAGTTCGTGTCCAGCGTAATCCGTAGATCAGGTGTGCGCGGATCTCCTTCAAAAGCCAGCCGATCATACGCTACGACACAAGCCGGGGCCAATTGCAACGTGCGATAGAGATAATACGCCTCGTGCAAGAGCGCCCGATCTGCCGCTCGTCCTTGCTCGTCGAAGGCCACCCCCAACTCATCGTAGCGATCTAAATCAACCGCGTCGCCATAGGGCAGCGCCACGCGCCGCTTACGCATCAATTTGTTGACGCGCTGCTTGATCTCGACAAAGGCGGGTGTCTCCGGTGTAACCAATGCGTCGCCATAGACGCGCACGCGCAGTTTGCGGCGGCTGCGCTGTCCATCCAACTTGTCCCAATACGCCTTATAGTCCGGCGTGTCATAGTAGAGGCTTGTAATGGGATAGGTGCCCAATTCGTTGCCATGCGCATCGACTTGCAAGGTTTGGCGCAGTTCGGCAACAAGTGGCTCCACCTGCTCGCGGCGCAACAAGTACTTCAGTTCATAACGCAGTTCGCTCTTTGGACGCACTGCCTACTCTCCGCCAGGCTCATCCGCGCCAGGAGTGCCATAGAGTGTTTGGCTAGCGCGCCAGTTGTGCGGGCTGCTCAGATCGCCCAGCGGGTCCATCAACACCAACGAATCGCCTGCGCCATTGGCGCTCAGAGGCCAGCCATAGTTGTCATCATAGGTGACTTCCAGCCAAAGCTCACCCTGGGGATGATAGAGCGAAATGGTTTCGCCCTTGTCCGAAAGTTTGCCCCCATACTGTCCGGCAATTTCGGCGTCGGGATAGCGCTCGCGAAATGCCCTGAAATCGCGGATCAAGACCAGATGTTGCCCAGGGTTGAGCCGTACCCCCGCAGCAAAGCGGAAATCAATGCCCTCAAAGTAGGCCCCCGACAAATCTGCCGCAGTGTTGCCCACATTATGCAGTTCAAGAAACTCCATCGCCTCATTCAGATAGGGGCGATACATGATCTCGCTGATGACCAGATGCGGCGCTTCGCTGCTCTCGGCAAAGTTGGCCTCTTGCAGCGCGCTCCACACGCCATCCACCAGAAGCCGCGCCCGCAGCACACTCGTCGTCGTGATCGGGACGGGCGCGCTGTATCGCTGAGCGTTGGGCGCAGGTTCCCCCGTCACCGCCGCGCGCGGGTCGCTGCCATCGGTCGTATAGTAGATAGCCCCTGTAGGCGCGGCCAATGTCACCGTTTGCTCACCGCTAAACTCTCCCCCGGCAGGTGAGAGCGTAGGCGGATCAAGCGGCGGGTAATAGCCCGCGGCGCGCGCCAGCTCGATCAATTTGGCTCCATTGCCCTCCATTTGGCGCAACACATCTTCATTCGCCGCTTGCCAATCGGCCAATGTGATCGGCTCGGCATAGCGCACATCTCCCCAGCGCGCCGATTCGGCGACAATGGCGCGCTCGATAGAGGCTTGCAGCGTTCGCCAGCGCGCAACCGACGCCGTATCGGTCAGCGCACCCTTCTCCTTAAGATGGTGATAAAGCCGGTCGGCAAAGGTCATGCGAAAGTCGGAATTCGCCCAGGCCGCTTCAAAGAGCAGCTTGACCACATTCGGATAGGGCGCACCCGCTGCTGTTTCATCGCCCAGACGAATCTTGGCCCCTTCGTCCCAGGTGGCTTCAGCATCCCATACCCAAAAGTAGTTGCGCCCCGCCGGGTTGTGTACGCTGGCGTACCAGTTGGTTTCAGGCCAATCCACGTTGCCCGCGTACCAATTCACGATCACATAGTCACTGAATTGGGCAGGGTCCAGAAACTCCAACAAGGTGGCATAGCGCGCAGGGTCTTCCATGCCACCGGCGCGGGCCTGGTCGAGCAGAGCCGCAAAGCGATCCGGCGGGCCGCTGACCGCGCCGCCGTGGTTGGCGCTTGACCACGCATCCTCATCGCCTCCCAAATAGCTCGCGGCAAAAGAGGCATCGGGACGCTCTACCAGGTTATAGAGCCCCCAATAAAGCCCGTTGATATAGAGATGGACAAAGCGCCCATGCGCGCCCGCGCCCGACATGGCGATCTGCGAGGCGCGCACCCATTCGTCACGCAGATAGGTGGTCTTCTCACGCAGGTCGAGGTTGGCCGCCTCGTCCACAAAATCGCCTGCAAAGCTGCGATTGACCCCGCCGCGCAAGACCAGCGTCTCAAACTCCATCAGATGCGAATCGGCAAAAAGTGGATAGATGAGCTTGGCCGCGCCATAGAGTTGGCGAAAAAAGAGACGGAAGGAATGTTTGGGCATATATTCCAGCCGCCCGGCATTGCCCTGGATGCGCAGCCCGGCGTTGATCTGGAAGCCGTCACCCTCGCTGCTCGGATCGATCCACTCGACCGAAACCGTGCGCTCCGTCTCACGCCCGCGCGCTTGCGGCGTAGCGAAAATATCCAAATTTGCCTGATCCGTCACCAGCGAGATCGTCGGGATTGCCAACAGCCCGTCCTCCAGGCATGGGCCGGTAATGGGATCGTTGACCACGCGAGCATCCATCGCATAATCAGCCTCCACCGGTGTTCCTTCTACATAGGGGCCTCGACTCAACGAGTGTATGCCCCATGTCTGCGGCCAACCAGGCGGGGCCGCGGGTTGATTGCGGACATCCTCCAGGAAAATATAGCTCTGTGTCGTCACAGGGGAAGGCGCATAGTCGGGCAGCAGCGCCACGGCGCGCAAGACTGTGGTCTGGCGGATGGGGATTGGCTCGGTATAGGGTGTGCCATGTTCGGCGCTCGGCGTCGTGCCATCGGTGGTGTACTGGATGCGCGCATCAGCCACGGCAGCGCTTAACGCCACATCGATAGGCGCGTCATAAAAGCCATGCGCCAAGCTGGCGGCTACAGGGGGTAGGATGCTCGCCCATGTCACGCTGGTATCATTAGCCGCGCCAGGGGTCGGGTGTGCCAGATAGCGGGGCGACCACTGCCCCCTCTCATCTTGCACCAACGCATAGGAGTATTGGGGAAGCTGAGCAGGATACTCGTAGACAGTGCCGTCGAGAAATTGGCGCGCGGTCGGGGGATAGAGGGCCAAATAGCCTCCGTCGCTGTTCAATCGGAAGCTGGTGTGGAGAAAAAGCTCGTCTTCATCCAACTCATTCTGATCGCGCCCGGAAGCAAAGACGACCAGATAGGCTCCCGGCTCGATCGTTACCTTGTCAAAACGCCACTTGTCCGGCTGCGTCGGGTCATCGGTGAGTACCCAGTCGGTGAGACTGACCGCGCTTGGCGTGCGGTTGTGCAGTTCGATCCAATCGGGCGTCTCGCCATATTCATCGGTAGGCCCACTGCCCGCCGCGCCAAACTCGCTGATGACGACAGAGCCAACGGGGGCATTGTTGGCTTGGTCTGGATCGGCAAGAATCCGTTCCAATCCCAGGAGCAGCACCAGGACAATCCCGCCCCAAAAGATCCACAATGAGCGTTGGCGTCTTGACCAGCGCAGCTTGGGCCATTGACTTCGTGTACCACGTCGTTCCTGCATCCTCATAGTGTACACTCGATAAGGCAAGAGGTAAAAAAATCCGGCGAATCTCAACGGAAGCAGTTTCCTAGAAACCCCACCCGCGCCCCCGTATTGAAAAACACCCCAACACGCCAAGAGTAAGCTAGACTTGGAGCCCTGTGTTATACTATGCGGCTGAGTTGGTATTAAATTGATTCTGTGAATTAGCTCAAGTTGCGGCTTTCTTCTCTCATGCCGCAGGCAGAGAGACCCTACGGGGTGACAAGGCACGTTAGTCTGTCATGCCTACGGCATGACGGCAGAGAGTGGCAACCTGAGTTAATCTATTAAAAAAGTTGGGGAACCTGTGGCTAAACCAAAAGACCAAACGATTGACAACAAAATAATCTACTCGATGATGCGGGTGAGCAAGACCTATCCACCGCAAAATCAAGTCCTGCGCGATATCAGCATCTCCTATTACTATGGGGCCAAGATCGGTGTACTCGGTCTTAACGGTTCGGGCAAAAGCACGCTGCTGCGTATTATGGCAGGCGTGGAAAAGGACTTCAACGGCGAGACGATGCTCGCGGATGGCTATAACATTGGCTATCTGGAGCAAGAGCCGCAGCTTGACAACAGCAAGACAGTGCGCCAGGTTGTCGAAGAAGGCGTGCAGGCGGTGGTCAACGCCCTCGCCGAGTTCGACGAAATCAATGCCAGGTTCGGCGAAGATCTCTCCGGCGACGAGATGGACACGTTGATGGCACGCCAGGCCGAAGTGCAAGATCAGCTAGAGGCCATGAACGCCTGGGACTTGGACAGCCGCTTGGAGATGGCAATGGACGCTCTGCGCTGCCCACCTGCCGAGACACCTGTCAGCGTTCTCTCTGGTGGTGAGCGCCGCCGTGTTGCGCTTTGCCGCTTGCTGCTGGCAGAACCCGACATTCTGCTCTTGGATGAACCCACCAACCACCTGGATGCCGAATCCGTCGCATGGCTCGAAAATCACCTGCATGAGTATGCGGGCACAGTGATTGCCGTCACCCATGATCGCTACTTCCTAGACAATGTAGCAGGATGGATTTTGGAGCTAGACCGAGGTCATGGGATTCCCTGGAAGGGCAACTATTCTTCATGGCTAGAGCAGAAGCAGCAGCGGCTCGCCCTGGAGGAAAAGAGCGCCAGCGCACGCCAAAAGACGCTGGAACGCGAATTGGAGTGGCTCAGGATGTCGCCCAAAGCGCAGCAGACCAAGCGCAAATCACGCATCAACGCCTATGACCAACTGCTCGCCCAAGAGGTGGAGCGGGCACGGGAGGAACGCGAAATCTACATCGCACCAGGGCCGCGCTTGGGCGATGTGGTCATCCGCGCCGAGAACATTGCCAAAGCCTTTGGCGACAATTTGCTCTATGAGAATCTCTCCTTTGATGTGCCACCCGGGGCGATTGTGGGCATCATCGGCCCCAACGGCGCGGGCAAGACTACGCTTTTCCGCATGATCGTGGGGGAGGATACACCCGATGCCGGGACGATGACGGTGGGCAGCACGGTACAGTTGGCCTATGTCGAACAGTCGCGCGACACGCTTGACCCCAACAAGAATGTGTGGGAGGAGATTTCCGAAGGCAATGAGCAGATCAAAATCGGCGACCGCTTGGTAAATTCGCGCGCCTATGTGGCTCGCTATAACTTTGCGGGGCAAGACCAGCAAAAGAAGGTGGGGCAGCTTTCTGGGGGTGAACGCAACCGCGTCAACCTCGCCAAGATGCTCAAGTCGGGCGGCAATGTCATTCTCTTGGACGAGCCAAGCAACGACCTTGACGTCAACACCTTGCGCGCGCTGGAAGATGCATTGGAGAGCTTTGCGGGGACGCTCCTGGTCATCTCCCATGATCGCTGGTTCCTCGATCGCATCGCCACCCATATTCTCGCCTTTGAGGGTAACAGTGAAGTGGTCTGGTTCCCAGGCAACTACAGCGAATATGCCGAAGACCGGCGGCGACGCCTGGGGCCAATCGCCGATCGCCCCCATCGCATCACCTACCGCAAACTGCGCCGGGCATAGGACTGCCGTTTTAACCTCCGGCGACTGACGCGCTACATGATAAGGCACTAAGAAAACCCTCCCGGAAGCTGGGGAGCCCTCTGGGCCGCTTCCGGGAGGGTCGCACTGCAACTTTACACAGAACTGGGTACCATCCGCACCTACGGGAACGTAAAGTGGAGATAGATCTCCGGGAAGTACATAACAGGATTCTTTTGTTCCACCTCTAGCTCCACGGCCCCGACATCACAGCGTTCTTGCTGTGGCCGTATCACCCCACGTTGATCAATGCCATTGACAGGCGCAGCATTGCACAGCGCATCCACCCCGCCATTGTAGGCAGCCCCGCCCTCAGTGATGAGATGGGTAGGTGTGAAGCCGCCGTTGTTCTCCAGGTTGCCCAGCGGGACAGATGTTTCGGTCAAGTCTCCCGCTGCATCAAAACCACAAGTCGCCCCATCCTCGATATTGCCACCCAACGAGTTTGATGTGCCATTCTCAATGGAACAGCTTTCTGTCCCGACGATGACCTGGGGCGAAGCGAGGGTCGCCAGTACAGGTGCATTCGAGATGGTTTCGCTGACAGTCAATACATTGCTGACAATCAAGGTATTGCCAGCCTCCATCGAGGTTGCGGTCGTCGTTACCGGCCCCAAAACGGCAACACCACCACCGGCCTGACTCGCCTCGTTAAAGGCAATGGTAGAGTTCAACAGTTGCAACGTCGTCGTAACACCGCGGCCACTGTTGCCGATGCCGCCACCGCGCCCACCAAGCACCGTGTCATCACCCAGCGCTTGATTGCCGCTGACGGTGCTATTGACCACTGTGGCCTCGCCGTTGCTGTTGAAAAGACCACCCCCTGCACCCCGTTCGCTCCCTACACCCGCCGCAGTGTTGTCGGACAGCGTACTCTGGCTGATCAGGATCTCGGCAGTGCGTGTGGGATAGCCTGTCAGGTCCAGGTTGGCAACGCCACCACCACTTTGGGCGACATTGTCAGCGACAAGGCTCTGGCTCAGGCGCATGGTTGCTACGCCGCCACCACCCCCCAACACCCACCCATTGACGACGCCACCCCCAATTCCCTCGTTGAAGGCTGTTGAGGACGCACGATTGGCGGTGATGCTGCTGGCTTCGATCTCCATAACGGAGGTCATGCCGTCACCAGCGCTGTTCAGCAGCGCGCCTGCGTTCAGAGCCGCCACATTGCTGATCAGGTTTGTCGCGCGAATCCAAACCTGACTATCGGTCAGAACCGCATAAGCCGCAATACCGGCGCCAGAGCCATCGGTCACATTATCCTGCACCGTGGCATTGGTGACAGTCAATGTACTGGACGTATGTACAACCGCCCCACCGCTGACCGCGGCCTGGTTGAAGCGCAAAAGGCCACCGTCGATGGTGGCAGGGCCAAAGTTGTAGAGCGCGCCGCCATTCAGGTCAGCGATATTGTAGCTAAAGGTTGTATCGCTCAGCGCCAATGTGCCGGTGACGGGTTGGCTGTAGATTGCCCCACCATAGGAGGCATGGTTATAGCTCAAGTTGCTGTCGCGAATGTGCAGCGTGCCCTGGTTGACAATGGCCCCGCCGCCCAGGAGCAGTTGGGTGGTGCCGCTCAGTTCCACTTGACCATTTCGCAAACCCAAATCGATCAGCGTCAACGTACCCCCCTCTGCTACATGGAAGAAGCGGAAGTTGGGTGCATTGGTATCGCGGATCAGGTCTGCGCCATTGCCCTGGATGGTAACAGTGCCGGTAATGACGGGCAGCGCGTTGGCTCCCCCGATGCTGTTGTGTGCCGCCGTGAAGATAAGCGGTGCGTCTGCGGGTAAGGAGATCGTATCGGCATTACTTCCGGATGCACAGTCCGTGTGAATCTGTGCATCGGCGTTTGCATTCTCAACTGCTTCAATAATAGAGCAAAGACCATCGCCTCCATTGATAGCGGGATTGGTTGTATTCACCACTATCAGCGCCAGAGCATCTAACGGTTGATCGCTGGCAGCCAGGGCCGGTTGGCTCAAGATAAACCCGCCGGCCAAAGCCAACAGCAATGCAATCCCCAGGCGTATATGCATCATCGGGGGAAAGTGAGCAGACTGTAAAGACATGATTGGCTCCCTTGCTATAGACAAGATTCGGGGTTGTGAATGGTCAACACGACCAGGCACGATCTTGACGGCTATATCCTGCTTAAAAAGTGACGGTAAATACAATACGCCCCAGGCAAGCAGAAGGGAACCCTCAGATTTATATCTTCACTACGCCGCTAACTCCGCCCATGCCTCCATTGATTGCTCCAAGTTAGCCTGTGTCTCGCTATAGGCCGCGCTCAATTGCTGGATGCGCTCCAGGTCTTGGGCATGGCTGGCGGACTGAAGATCGTGTTCGATCTGGGCGAGTTCCTGCTCCAGCCGGTGGACAGTCTCTTCCATTTCAGCGGCAGCCCGTTCGCGACGGCGCAGTTCATTCTTGCTCTGCCGATCTTCAGGCTGCACCCGGCGATTTTCGGCGCGCTGTTCGGCAGCATTGGCCTTAGCGGCGAGGTCAGCATTCTCACGCGCGGCCACATAGGCAGCATAGGTGCCGGGGAAGACATGCAGCCGCCCGTCGCGCAGCTCCCAAATCTGTGTCGCCAAGCGGTCGATCAGATAACGGTCATGCGAAACCAGCAGGATCGTCCCCTCAAAATTCTCCAACACCTGCTGCAAAACTTCCTGCGCCGGAATATCAAGATGGTTCGTCGGCTCATCCAGGAGCAAGAAGTTCGCCCCATCCAGCGCCAGGATCGCCAACGCCAGCCGCCCGCGCTCGCCACCGCTCAACATCCGCACCGGCTTAAAGACATCCTCGCCGCGGAACAGATATTGCGCCAGATAATTGCGTGCCGGGCCGAGCAGCATATGCTTGTGGCGCAGCAGCTCATCCAACACGGTATTGTCAGGGTTGAGCCTTTCCTGGGTCTGGGCGAAATAGCCCACCTTCAAACTTGCGCCAAAGGTAATCTTGCCCGCCAGCGGTTCCAACTGCCCCATCAGCGTCCGCAAGAAGGTTGTCTTGCCGGTCCCATTCGGGCCAATCAGGGCGGCGCACTCCTGGCGCTCCAGTTGAATCGGGTCAGCATGAAAGAGCGTTGTCCCTGGATAGCCAATCTCCATTGCCGTGGTACGCAAGACCAGATTGCCTGAACGCAAGGTCGTCTTTAGGCGCATGGCGAGAGCGGGTGGACGCTGCACAGGGCTTTGCAGCCCCTTGATCGCCTGCTCCACATCCATCACACCCCAGCGCGTCTCCGAGATCGCTATCTCCTCCATCACCTGACCCCAATTTTTGTCAAGCATGGTCTGAAGCCCACCCGCCTGTACCACGCGCACCTCGCGAATCAGTCGCTTTAAGCGTCCTTTTGCCATGTTGGTCGTGGAATCACGGGCGATGTTGCGCTTCACATAGTCCAGTTCCTTGAGAAACTTTTCCTTGACCGTGTTAAATTCCATCTCGCGCCGCTCCCACCGTTCCTGGCGTTGCAGCAGATAGGCGCTGTAATTGCCCCGGTACAGCTCGATGCCGCCGCGGCTCATCTCCCAGATACGATCCACGACCTTATCCAGAAAATAGCGATCATGGCTAACGATCAGCAGCGCACCGGGCCATGTCTTGAGCGTGCCTTCCAGCCATTCAATCGCCTGTACATCTAGATGGTTGGTCGGCTCATCGAGGATCAACAGATCGGGCGCTTCCAAGAGCAAGCGCGCCAGCAGCGCGCGCGTCTTTTGCCCGCCGCTCAACTGCGTCAGCGGCGTCTCCCAATCCTCCTTGTCGAAGCCCAAACCATAGAGCACCTGGCTAATGCGCGTCTCATACTCATAGCCGCCCGCCAGTTCAAAGGCTTGCTGCGCCTCGCTGTACTCATCCAGCAATTCAGACGACGCATCGCCCTCGGCCATACGATGCTCCAATTCCTGGAGCATCGCCTCTTGCCTCTTGATATCACCAAAGACGGTCAGCATCTCGGCATAGACGGTGCTGGTGCGTTGGGCAAAGGCATCCATCGCTTCCTGGCGCAGATAGCCAATGCGCGTGCCCTGGGACGCGTTGACATTGCCACTGTGGGGAGCATCCAGCCCCGCCAAGACGCGCAGCAGCGTAGTCTTGCCAATCCCATTTGGCCCCACCAACCCGATCTTGGCATCGTTGGGGATGCTGGCATTGATGCCGGAGAAGACATCAAAGTCTCCATAGGCTTGTCCGAGATTGGTTAGCGTTAACATAGACATAACAATTAACTCCTATGCCCCTGCAAAAAGCAGTAATGTAAAAAAATTGTGACAGAGAATTGTGGATGCAGGAGGCAAATGAAACCAGAGAAAATAAAAACAGCCTCCTATACCCAGGAGGCCGCGTGATGCCGAACAGATCGACGGATTACGCCAACAGCCTCCAATGCGCGCGCACAGACACCAGCAAAGCAGCGACAACAGGGCGCGCCAAACCGGCCCCCACCAATCGGAAGGAGCTGACTTGTGCCATTTGAAGGGATGGGCAATCAAAAGCAATCTGGTTCATCACCCACAAGCATAAAACCCTCCATGCAAATCTGTCAAATTGTCGAAGGCATTTCCGCTTTAGCCCCCTATCGTAATTTGATCTAGAATAAGCGCCATGACGCGCCACAACCTGAGTATCTCTATCATCTCACACCGGGCAGCATACCGGGCAGCACGCCATATCTTTGCGCTTGCCCTACTGCTAGCCATGCTGTTGGTGACAGCGCGGGCTGTCTATGCCCAATCATCGCCGACGCACACCATCGAGCCGGGCGAAACGCTCAGCCAGATCGCCGAGCGATACGGCATCCCCCTCGCCGAATTGATGGAACTCAACAGCATCAGCGACCCCGACGCCATCGTGTCTGGGCAAATCCTGGTGCTGCCCACGCCCGCCGATGCCGAACCAGCCCCAGCTATCGAAGTCGATGAGCCCTTCAACGCAGAAGAGACTGCACCCATCGAGCATCTGATCCAGCCCGGCGAAAGCCTCAGTCGCATCGCGGAAATGTATGATCTAACGATGGATGAACTGATGGAGATCAACGGCATCAGCGACCCGGATACCATTGTCATCGGCCAACGCCTGCGCCTGACGCCGGTCATTGCCACCGAAGCGGCCCAGCCCGACGCCCCCACACCCCTCCCCGCCAGCAGCGGCAACCCAATTGCCACCCTCAACCGCACCTACACGGTTGCAGCAGGGGACAGCGTGCCTTATATCGCGCTGCGTTTTGGCGTGGACGAAAGCGCGCTGCGCCAGATCAACAACTTGGACGGTAGTACCCTGCTGGATCTAGGTCAAGTGCTGATTCTGCCCGCGACCGCGCAGGAACTGCATTTTGCGCCCGTTGAACGTGAAACAGAAACGGATGAGGAGGAGACGGAGAGCGCGGCGGCAGAGGGCTCCCCACGCTACACCGTTCAAGCCGGGGACAGCCTGGGTCATATCGCCCAGGATCAGGGCTTGTCGCTGGCCGCGCTCATGGAAGCCAACCAAATCTCCAACCCCGACGCCATCTATGTGGGACAGGAGCTTCTCATCCCGCCCTCCACGCCCACAGATGTTACCGGCGAGCAGGCACAAAACGCCGGCCTCGACAGCGCAGCAGAAGCGGCTTCGCCCAAGCCCATCGGTCGCCAGCGCAGCGGCTTTTTCTACTACACCGTAAAGCCAGGGGACACACTCTCTGAACTCGCACGCGAATTTGATTCGACCCAACTGGCCTTGCTCGAATACAACAATCTGCCCGATATTGAGACCGTCTTTGCAGGGCTGGAGTTGCGTATTCCCTATGGCCCGCCCCCCTTGCCCATGACCGCCCCTCCCATCCCCTTCTCCGGCAGCCGCTTTGTAGTGAGCCTCAGCCGCCAGCAATGTTGGGTGCTGGAAGGGGAAACCGTGCGCTACACCTGGAATTGCAGCACAGGCTATGGCGAATGGATCACGCGCACCGGCAACTTTGCTGTGCAGACCAAGATGGAGATGGCGAAAAGTACCGCCTATGAGTTGGATATGCCCTATTGGCTGGGCATCTATGATGTCGGAACCTATGAGAATGGCATCCACGGCCTGCCCATTCGTTGGGAAACGGGCGAAAAGATTTGGGAAGGGCTGATCGGCCAACCCGCCACCTTTGGCTGTGCCATGCTGGATGATGAGGACGCAGCCACCCTCTTTGACCTGGCCTTCTTGGGAATGCCCGTTCATATTGTGCCCTAGACACGCTATATTTTATGCCGAATTTCATGCCGAAACAGCACCCTTCACAGCCCCTTGTCGCGGGCAAACTCCCGGCCACGCTCTTGGCTGATCTCCTGGCCGATCTGCCCACCTGCCATCCACAACTGCTCTTGGGGCCGGCGGTTGGCGAAGATGCGGCTGTCATCGACTTTGCGCCAGAGAGTGACCGCCTGCTCGTCGCCAAGAGTGACCCGATCACCTTTGCCACCGACGAAATCGGCTATTATGCCGTCAATGTCTGCGCCAACGATTTGGCTGTCACCGGCGCAACGCCCCGCTTTTACCTACCTACCCTGCTGCTGCCGGTGGGAAGCACCGATGTGGCAATGGTTCGCAGCATCTTTGCCCAGATCGGCGCGGCCTGTGCCAAGCTCAATATTGTCGTGGCCGGTGGACACAGCGAAGTCACTGCCGCAGTCAACCAGCCTGTGATCGCCGGGACTCTCTTGGGCGAGGTGGCGCGTGATGCGTTTCTCTCCAGCCGCGGCTGTCGTGCCGGGGATGTGGTGCTGCTGGCAGGTCAGATTCCCATCGAGGGGGCCAGCATCATCGCGCGTGAAAAGCGCGCCGACCTGCTGGCACGCGGCTGGACAACCGCAGAGGTAGACAAGGCAGCCGCCTATCTGCACGATCCGGGCATCAGCATTCTGCTTCCCGCCCAAGCCGCGGTCAAAACAGGAGCGATCACAGCCATGCACGACCCCACCGAGGGCGGCATTGCCACCGGCCTTTATGAGCTAGCTGTCGCCGGGGGTGTGGGCATGGAGATCAATCTCGACGCTATTCCGGTGTCGCCGCTGGCAGCCAAGCTCTGTGCGACCTATGGGCTGGATCCCCTGGGGACGATTGCCTCCGGCGCGCTGCTGGCAACCTGTGCGCCCGATCAGGCTGAACGAGTGCTCCAGGCATGGGCGCAAGTGGGCTGGCCTGGAACCGTGATCGGCCATCTCACCCACAACACCAAACAAAGCACGCCACAGATGACGAACCCGGTCACGGGACGCTCACAAACGCTCATTGCCCTGGCATCGGGCAAACGCGTACCCTTCCCCACTTTCGCTGCCGACGAGATCATCAAGTTATGGGCATAAACATGGGTTCACTGACCAAGCCACTAACCGATTCCATCACCATTCGGCCCCTCAAGGACGTCGAAGCCTGTGGGTACTTTCAAGAGATCGAGCGGCTTGTCTGGGGCAGCGAAGATGTAGATGTTGTGCCAACTCACGTCTTAATCACACTGACCAAGAATGGCGGGCTGGTGTTGGGGGCTTTTGCCACAGATGGGCCTGCAAGTACAGGTGGCATGGTGGGTGTCGCAATGGGCTGGCTGGGAACGGGCATTGACCCTGCGCGGCCCGACTCACCACCCAAGCTCAAATTTTGCAGCCACATGGCGGGTGTCCTCCCCGCGTGGCAGGGCAAGCATGTGGGGCTGCGGCTTAAACTGGCCCAACGCGAGCACGTCTTGGCGCAGGGGCTGACCGACTGGATGACCTGGACTTATGACCCCCTCTACCGCGCGAATGGGGTTTTCAATATCCACCGCCTGGGTGCGACCAGCACAACCTATATGCGTAACATCTATGGCGAAATGACCGATGCGCTAAACCGCGGCGTCCCCTCCGACCGCTGCCAGGTCGATTGGCGGCTCAACAGCCCGCACGTTGTACAAAAGGTACAGGCACACACCGCCGCGCCCGCCCTCCATGTCACCTGGGAGCCTGACCACCTGGCGATTCTGCCCACGCAGATCAACGCCGCAGGCTTTGTCACACCGGTCACGCGCACCTTGCCGGACGACGGTCGCCCGCTGGCGCTGCCGATTCCGTCCGATGTTGCTGCCATCCGTCGCGCCGACCGCGCGCTCTCGCTGGAGTGGCGGCTCTATCTGCGCGCCCTCCTGGAAGAAGCCTTTGATGCAGGCTATACAATGGTAGACTGTGTGCATCTGCCGGAACGGGGCTGGCACTATATCTTGGTGCGCGAGTACGTATAAATAAGTAGATTGCACTATGAAAATTGACTAGACCTTGTCACCCCGTAGGGGTCTCTCTGAGGTACGTTGGCAGAGAGACCCCTACGGGGTGACAGTAGCTAGTTTTGCTGTCATATAGTCATTTACTTAAATAGACCGATTCATCCGAAAACCTGACCCAACAGAAGGAGCAAACCCACCCCATGCGGATTGAACGCATTGAACTACGCAAAATTCGGCTGCCCTACGTATCCCCCTTCGAGACCTCCGGCTGGCGCGAAGAAGGCTCCTTTGCCGTCATCGTCCGGCTGGATGCCGACGGCATTGTCGCCTGGGGAGAATCCCCCGTCGGCGGCGCACCCTTCTATAATGAGGAGACAACCAACACCGTCTGGTCAATCCAACAAGAGTTTCTGGCGCGTATGCTGCTCGACGCCAACCTCAACGGGCCGGAAGATGTGACCCCTGCCTTTGCCAAAGTGCGCGGCAACCGCATGGCGAAGGCAGGTCTGGAATTTGCCGTCTGGGATCTCTTTGGTAAGGCGCGCGGCGAAAGCCTCGCCAAGATGCTGGGTGGCACGCGCGACCGCGTTGCCGTCGGCGTGAGTGTGGGCATTCAGAAGGACATTGATACACTGCTCAAGGTCGTCAATGCCTATCTGGAAGATGGCTACCAGCGCATCAAGCTCAAGATCAAGCCCGGCTGGGATATTGAACCGACGCGCGCCGTGCGTAACGCCTGGCCCGACCTCAAGCTCCAGGTAGACGCCAATTCGATCTATCACCTGAGTGACGCCGACCATCTTGCCAAGCTTGACGAGTTCGGCCTGCTGCTGGTCGAGCAGCCGCTCGAACATGACGACATCTTTGACCATGCCAAGCTCAAGCCCCATCTTAAAACGCCGCTTTGTCTGGACGAAAGCATTGTTTCGCCCGACCATGCGCGCTGGGCGATTGAGATGAACGCGTGTGACATCATCAACATCAAGCCCAGCCGCATCGGTGGCTATGCCGACGCCAAGCGCATCCACGACTTGGCGGAGCGCGCGGGAATTGCCGTTTGGCATGGGGGCATGTTGGAGACGGGCATTGGCCGCGCCGGCAATGTAGCGTTGGCGAGTTTGCCCAATTTCACCCTTCCTGGCGACATCAGCGCCAACGCCCGCTACTTCCATCGCGACATCGTTACCAACCCCTTCACGCTCAACGACGACAGCACCCTGAGCGTGCCTACCGCGCCAGGCTGTGGGGCCGATGTGGACGAAGTCTATTTGGATGAAGTGACGCTTGAGCGTTGGGAAATGAGCGCCTGATGCAAGCCAATGAACAGGGGGTGCGCGAACCAGGCCGCCGCCGCTATCAGGCCATCCCGCGCGCCCTCCTGCTCATCACGAGCCTCAATCCCGACAGCCACGAACGCGAACTGCTGCTGCTCAAGGGCGCGCCCACCAAGCGGCTGTGGGCCAACCGCTACAATGGGCTGGGGGGGCATATTGAAGCCAACGAGGATGTGCTAGCCGCTGCCCAACGCGAATTGGCAGAGGAGACAGGGCTGACGGGTATCGCCTTGACGCTGCGCGGGGTGCTCAACATCGATACGGGCGTGGACGAGCAAGGCCAACGCCCCGGTGTGCTGATCTTTGTGCTGGTGGGTGAAACGCAAACGCGCGAGGTGACGCCTTCCGCTGAAGGCACGCCGGAGTGGATACCCTTGACGCAGTTGGATGATTATCCCTTGCTCGATGACCTCTACGCCGTGATTCCCCTGGCGCTAGGCGATGGCCCGATCTTCTATGGGCACTACACGCCGCGGGCCGATGGGTCAATGAGCTATCGCTTTACGGGTTGATCTCTTTGGGTATGAAGTGTAATTGGGAGGCACCTGAACCAAAGACAAAAATATGGACTAGCCTTTCTTAGTGTCTCTAGGCCGTTTTGCGTACAAAGTAGCGTAGCGTTATCATGGTCAACGAACGTTCTCATTTACGTCTCGCCACGTCTGTATTGGCAAATATAAATAAATAATGAGTGCTGGATAAAATACAAAGGTGGCATAAGTGTTCGCTGAACCCAAATTTGCCCAAGGTGGTTTTAGCATCATATTTCCCCGTAAGCCTGAAATCCGGCGGCTTGCAAATAAGCTCGAGGATGTGCTGAAAGGTCAGTATAATCAGCCAACTATTCTTGGTGTACCTGACGACTTTGAACCAGAGGTCCCGCGCCTCATTTTCAGCTCTACTCATGGCTTTAGCCAAGTTGCAATATCACAGGTTTCCATATCGCTAAATGTGATGAGCTTTTCTCCTGACTATCAATTAAGCAATGAAAGCCGCCGAGTTTATCTTGAGGAAAGAGTCCCCCTGATGTTCGAGTTGCTGAAAGAATGCCAGATTGACAGGCCAAGTTTTGTGGGTTTGAACTACAGAGTGAGAATCGAAGGCATTGATGTATCCGATGAACAAATTCTACAAAAGTTGAGTAGGTCATTATTAGGGAATTCCTACAAGGCATCTTTGATTGATATAGAGACTAAGAGCACTGAAATTGTCGAGCAAAAGTATTATTTTAATGTTGCAATTGCTAATTATAGAGATTGGCCGGATGAATCCCAGCAGTCGGGAGTCGTGAGACGTCCGTATAGTAGTGCTATCGGAAGAGGTATACAGGTACTAATTGATTACAATGATCGATATGCCTTTAATGAGGTTGATGATTACTTCACAACCCAGGAAACTGCTTCTGAGATCATTACCAAAGCCTACGAAATGGCACATAGCACACTGAAAATACTTGTAAAGGATGCAGAATGAGATCCCCGACCGAATCGACACCCCGCGATTTCAGAATGATCCAGCAAAGCGTTACTGCCGCAGCCATTTTGCTCAGTACAACTGTTGTTTCGGGTGTCCCGATGAGGACAGATCGGCTTGCACAAGCTGAAAATATGTCCAAACCTATGAGTGCTTTTACACGAACATTACAGGAACGCAAACGTATCCCAAGTGTGCCGCAAAGGGCGCACGAATTCATCGTGGCTTTGCGTCAGCTAGTTACTCAGCATGCGTTAATATGGCACGAACCCACTGTCTCGTATGACTGATCTGTCCCCCGAAAAACTGTACCAAGAAGAGTGAGACTATCTTGTATAATTTTCAAGCGAGGAGGATAGTTTCATGGCAAGCAAGGGAATACGGTACAAGGAAGAACAGATCATCCGCATCC
>JADLDO010000004.1 GCA_020846635.1 Caldilineaceae bacterium | reverse complement strand
GCCAACCTGACCACGCAGCGCATCTTCGGGTTGCTGCTCGACCGATTACATCTGCCCTATGACCCCAGCCTGGTGGACAGTGCGCGGCGTAGCCGTGCCGGCAGCCCGCTCAGTGCTTCTGCCCAAGTCTACAGCGCTCGCCGGCGGCTTTACCACGACCTACATCTATTCGACAACGTTCTTGTATAGATAACTGCGGGATGCGATTTACTCGAGCCCGTTTTGGTGATGGCCCAAATGCCATGCGGCAGATTGCCGGCGATGGATCAGGTGGTCTGTGTCGGGCAGGCTGCTGCTCGGGAGAGGACGACTTGGCAGCCAGAAGCCGGATCGGCTCATCAACTTCAAGAAGCCGAAAAAAACGTCCTATTTGTGCTACAATGGGTGACGATTTCTTTTGTGCTTTCCTGATTCCCTTTCAAAACAAGAGTGAAAGAGATGCCTATTCTGCAGATCCACCTGCTGGGCGATTTCCACTTGGTCTATGACCGTCAAGCTGTGACCGGTATCAGTACCGCACGTCTGCAAGCTCTTCTGACCTATCTACTCCTCCATCGCCAGGCCCCACAACTGCGCCAACATCTGGCCTTTCTCTTCTGGCCGGACACCAGCGAGAGGCAAGCGTTGACGAACTTACGCAACCTGTTACACAAGCTACGCCGTGCCTTGCCTGAGCCGGATCACTTTCTCTTGGTGGAGACCCAAAGTGTGCAATGGCGACCAGATGCCCCATTTACCCTTGATGTCGCAGACTTTGAGTCGGCTCTGGACCAGGCGACAACGCGCATCGAAGTAGAAATGGCGGTGAAACTCTATGCGGGTGTGCTGTTGCCCAGTTGCTACGATGAGTGGATTTTGCCCGAACGCCAACATCTGCAACGGCGCGTGATGGACGCACTCCGCCAACTGGTCGGCTTGCTGGAAAGCGAACGTGATTATCGCACCGCCATTGACTATGCCCAACGATTGCTGCAAGACGATCCCTTCGATGAAACCACCTACTGTACCTTGATGCGCCTGCACGCGGCCAACGGCGATCGCGCTGGCGCGCTGCGCGTCTACCATCGTTGCGTGGAGATTTTGCAGGAGGAATTTGCCGCCGCTCCCGCCTCGCCGACCCAGGAACTCTATCAGCACCTCTTGACTGTTGAGATAAGACCACCTTCACAGACAGGGAATAGCGTCGATCGAGCGGTTGCGCAAGATCAACTGCCCCTGGTTGGACGCTCAGGCGAGTGGCAGATCATGCTCAATGCCTGGCATCGAGCAAGCAGTGGTAAAGCGAACTGTCTCTTCCTGACCGGCGAAGCTGGGATTGGCAAGACGCGTCTCGCCGAGGAGTTGTTGGCTTGGACGGCGCACCAAGGTTTTCCAACGGCCACGGCGCGCTGTTATGCCGCCGAAGGGTCGCTTACCTATACGCCCGTGATTGCGTGGTTGCGGTCGCCGGCCATTCATACAATGCTAGGGGAGTTTGATGCCTTTTGGCGAAGCGAACTGACCCGTTTGTTACCCGAATTGGTGATCGATCAACCCAATCTGCCGCAGCCTACGCCCATCACGCAGGGCTGGCAACGCCAACGCTTTTTCGAGGCATTAGCGCGGGCGGTGCTGCTGCAAAAGAAACCATTGCTCATGTTCCTCGACGATCTGCAATGGGCAGACAGCGATACGATTGAGTGGTTGCACTATTTGCCCCGTTTTGACCCAAAAGCGCGCCTGTTGCTCCTCGCCACAGTGCGTGGTGAGGAGGTTAGCGCAGAGCATCCATTGCAGGCGCTACTGACTTCTTTGCGCCGGGAGAACCTCTTGACTGAAGTGACGCTTGGTCCACTGAATGCTGACGAAACGGCATCGCTGGCAATGCATTTGGCTGGTGGCGCGCTCTCGCCGGCACAGGCTGCGCACTTATACCAAACAACCGAAGGCAACCCGTTGTTTGTGGTCGAAACGATGCAAACTGAGGCGCGCAGAATCGAACGCGGAGAGCAGAACGCCGTTCAACTTCATGCCCTTCCATCCAAAATTCACACGGTAATTCAGTCGCGCCTAGCGCAGCTTTCTCAGCCCGCCCGCGAGCTTGTTAGTCTTGCCGCGACGATTGGCCGTGCCTTTTCCTATCCTGTGTTGGCCAAGGCCACTGGTCAGGCGGAAGAGACATTAGTTAACAGCCTGGATGAACTATGCCGACTTAACATCGTGCGCGAAGATGATACAGACGGGTACGACTTTACCCATGACAAGCTTCGGGAAGTAGCCTACAACAGTTTGAGCGCGGCGCGTAGGCGGCTGTTGCATCAACGGATTGCGCATGTGCTCGCGACAATTCATCAGCCGATGTCAGATGCGGTGAGCGGGCAAGTGGCGACGCACTATGAGATGGCGGGACTGATCGCAGAGGCCGTTCCTCATTATCAACGTGTGGCGGAAGTAGCACAACGGCTTTATGCCAATGCGGAAGCGATTCGCGCCTACCGGCACGCCCTGGCGCTATTGGAGGGGCTGGCAGCAGAGAAGCAGGGGGCTGCGCCCCTTCTCTATGAGCATCTGGCCGAGATCCTCCTCTTGACCAGTCAGGTGGATGAGAGCAGGATCGCCTTGCAGCGCGCCATGTTGTATGTACCAGCGGCGGATTGCATTACCCAGGCTCGTCTACACCGCAAAATCGGAAATACCTGGCGCGAACAATATCAGTATCCAGAAGCACAGCGGAGTTACACCGAAGCCGAGCGGGTGCTGGGTGTGGCTCCCGTCATCGATGCAACAGGTAAGGCAGAGAGCGACCGCACGCCTGCCTGGTGGCAGGAATGGATCCAGGTATTGCTCGAAGTCGATTATGTGCATTACTGGCTTGGTCCAGTGCAGGCGAGCGATGAGCTGCATGTGAGGTTAAAACCAGCCGTCGATCGCTATGGCCTCCCCTACCAACAGGCCAAATTTCTGCAACAAGGTATCATGATCGATTTCAGACGAAGGCGTGGCGTTGCAACCCAAGAAATGGTCGCTGCTGCTCAAAGGGTACTTAGCCTGTTGCATGCCGCCGAAGCGTACACTGTTCTTCCCTCCGTACAATTTTTGGAGGGCTTTGTGCTCTTATGGTCTGGCGATCCGCAGGGCGCGCTGGAGCCAATGCAGAGAGCGCTCGCCACTGCCGAACAAACAGGCGATCTCTCCTTGCAAGCGCGTTGTCTCACCTATCTAGCCATTGCGCAAAGACAATGTCAGCGAGTTGACGAAGCAGAACAAGCAGCCACGCACAGTTTGGCAATTGCGAACAGCGCGCACATGCCTGAATACATCGGCACGGCGCAGGCGAATCTAGCTTGGGTAGCCTGGAAGTCAGGTAACTTCGAGCAGGCTCGCCGGCATGGCTGTGCGGCGCTCGAAGCATGGCGGCAATTACCCACTGGACATGGCAGTACCTTGAGTCAATGGACTGCGCTCTACCCTTTGCTCGCGCTTGCTCTTCACAATGGGGAAATTGCGCATGGCATTGACTATATCCGTCTCTTACTCAATCCTACGCAACAGCGTCTGCCTGACGATCTGACTACCCTCCTTGAACAAGCCCTCGCGGCTTGGGAAAATGACACCTCTAAACAGATGCCTTCGCTTCTCCAAGAGATAATTGCACTAGGGCAACAGTACCACTTCCTCTGAGCCGTCGAATTAGCATACCCCCTCCAACCCCCCACTATTTTCGCTACGCTACAACTAGGATCGTGTGAGCTTTCGCACAGCGTTTTATGCGACCGGCACGACTCCGAAACCTAAGCGCACATGAAACGCGCCATGAAACGGGTCAGAAACGCCCCCCTAGTATTGTTGACAGAGCAAGCGACAACAACTCACTCATCGCCAGGGAG
Organism: Caldilineaceae bacterium; assembly: GCA_020846635.1. Classification (GTDB taxonomy): domain Bacteria; phylum Chloroflexota; class Anaerolineae; order Caldilineales; family Caldilineaceae; genus QEUY01. Next base: position 4,585 of record JADLDO010000004.1, on the reverse strand, counting down.
GCGCATATGGACAAACAAAGACCGGTACGCGTTGGAATCGTCGGCTGTGGCTATCAAGGCGGCATCATGGCCCAAGCCATCGGCAAAACAACATCGCTCCAGGTGATTGCTTGTGCTGATCCAGATCAAACGCGAACCGCGCAAGTTGCCGGGATGGCAGGCAATATTGCGGTCTATTCCTCGATCGAGGAATTGCTCCAAGAGGCGACCGTGGATGCTGTCATCATTGCAACTTCGCATGATGTCTTGTATGAAACCGCGCTGGCGGCCTTGCGTGCCGGCAAGCATGTCTTAGCCGAAAAACCGATCGGCATAGACGAGAAAGAAGCGGCACAACTGGAGGCAGCCGTGCTGGAGACTGCTGGTTGCTTTATGGCGGGCTATTCGTTCCGTTATATGGCCGCCTTCCAAAAAGTGCACGAACTGCTGAAGGCTGACGCTGTGGGCGACATTCTCACCATCTCTGGAGCTATCGGTGTTGGGCCAATGTCGTCGGGGTGGCGAGCCAACCCAGAGACTGGAGGTGGCCCGTTGCTCTACGTTGGCTCGCACTTAGTGGATCTGATGCTCTGGTATTTACAGGATGACCCCATTGCAGTGGTAGCCGATGTCCGCTATCGCGCCGATACATGTGCCGATGAAACCACAACCTTTCAAATTCAGTTTGGCCGCGGAGCCGTGGCGCAGGGCATGGTGACCCAGACCGCCATTGGTTTTTTCCACAATCTTGACATTCATGGTCGCCAGGGACGGATCAGCTTGCGCAGCGCCGGTTTTCATTACACTATCGAGATCGTAAGCAGCGTCCTGCCCGCCTATGCGCAACCCACCACGATCCACATCCCTCAGATGGACGACCTTAGAATGCTGATGCATTTGCCGCAACTGGCGGAATTTGCCCAAGCGATCCAGGAGCGCCGCCAACCTGCTGTCACGGTAACGGATGGTCGACGTGTCTTGAAAGTGCTAGACGCCATCATCAAATCTGACCGGACTGGAGAGCCGGTCCGGCTCGAACAAAGACGTTCTCATGTCATCGCATAAATTGCGTTTAGGGTTAGCCAGTAAACCCTAACTCTTCCCATTGTGTTCACCAAGCAAGATCAGGAGGTGGTGATATGTCAGTAGAAGAAAACAAAGCTGTAATTCGTGCATGGCTTGCTGCGCGCAATGCACACGATGTAGAGGCAGCAGTAGCGCAGTGGGATGAGGAGCAGCAAGCAGGGCTGCGTACTTCTTTTGACAGCTTTACCAAAGCCTTCCCCGATGTGCAGATTGCCATCAAAGAAATGATTGGAGAAGGAAACAAAGTCGCTGTCTGGTGGGCATTTCATGCCACTCATCTCGGCTCCTTTCAGAACATTGCGGCCAGTGGCAAGAGCGTAGAGTGGGATGGGCTTGATCTCTATACACTGGCTGATCATAAGATCACATCGCTTGTCCGCAAAGCCGATAGTAGGAGCTTACTTCAGCAACTGGGCGTGCAAGCCTAAGTGGACCGATGGCGTTGATCTGTCGTTTTTTCAACTGTTTCAATCGAGTATTACCAATTCCAACTACAGGAGATTGATGATGTTACAGAATAGATATTTGATTGGAATGCTTTTGAGCGTAATGTTTGGCCTAGTCACGGCCTGCCAACCGGTCGTCATGCCCAGCGAGGTTACCGTTGCCCAACCGGCGTTGGTGCAGGCCGCGCCGGCAACCGACACAGCAGCATCGAGCATCTATCAGGCCACACTGCAAGAGGAGAAACCGGTCAATAGCCAAATCTCCACGGAAGAACTGCAAGCGATTCTGGCCGATGGCAAAACCTTTGTCTTCGATTCGCGACCGCATCTAGAGTATTCGATCAGCCATATCCCCGGTGCGCTCAACGTGGCGCCCAAGCCAGGGGTAGAGATGTCGCAGTATGTCTCCGACGTGGCCGAAATCGAACGCGTGGTGCAGAGCAAAGACGCCGCGATTGTGCTGTACTGCAACGGTCCTTTCTGCGGTGTGAGCAAACGCTTATCCGGCGAACTGCTGGCAGCCGGATTCAGTGACGTGCGTCGCTATCAACTGGGCATCCCCACCTGGCGAGCACTAGTCGGCTTGACGCAGATCGAAGTGGATGGGGCGCGCTATGTGATGGCGGGTGACAAGACGGCGGTCTGGGTCGACACCCGCAGCGCAGATGAGTTCGGCGCCGGCAGCCTGGAGGGTGCGGTCAACATCGTCGACATCGCGGATGTGACTACGGCCAAAGATGACAAGCGCCTGCCCATGCAGGATCACAACACGCGCATCATCGTCTTTGGAGCAGATGGCGAACAGGCCCGCACCGTGGCTGCGGAGATCGCCAAGAGTGCGTTCCACAATGTCAGCTTCTTTGACGGTACCCTGGAAGAATTGATGCAGGGGTTGCAGGAGTAAAACTAGGGGCGCGAGGTGGGGCGGAAAGCAATTTGCGGGGGCAAAGCAAACATTCCCCCGCCCCACCTGGGTGTCCTTCCCACGAGTAATATGGAGACTTTATCATGGCGAAACAAACAAGGCCAGTGTCCCGCACTGGATTGCGGCCTTGAATGAACAAAATCTATCTGAAGTAGATTTTGCTGCTCACCCCGTTGTCTCACAAGTGTCGTCCAACGATGCGAATTAGGGAGCGATGTACTCCCTCGAAAGGAAGTTATCATGACTACACAGGGGATTGTGGCCTTCATTCAGAGAGGATATGATGCCTACAACGTGCACCAATCGGACCCGCACTGGCTCGACTATGCCACTGAGGATGTTGCCGAGGACGGCGAAGTGGTTGACATTCCCTCTGGTATGGTCTTGCGTGGCCCCGATGGTCTCAGGCAATCTCTCCTGGGGTTTAGTACGGCCTTCCCCGATAGCAGCGTGGAAGTGACCGGCATCTTTGCCACTGAGGAGCATGCAGTGGTTGAGTTTATCGTGCGTGGCACCCACACCGGCGTCCTGCATACCCCTGCTGGAGATATCCCGCCAACCGGTCGCAAGTTCGAGTTGCACTTATGCGATGCGTACCAGCTCAGGAACAGGAAGATTATCAGGCACGCCACCTACTATGATGCACTCGGTTTGATGCAACAACTAGGCGTCATGCAATAGGCGTAAGCAACTGAGGCCAAACCGGAATTCAAAGGGTCACCATCCTGTGGGACTGTACACCTGGAATAGTCACTTAGCTTGTGTTTCTTGAAGGGAAGGTCTATGTCGACGAACACAGGGCCAGCCATTGCTGCTTGGAATCTCACGGGTCAAGTCGCAATCGTGACTGGTGGTGGGCGTGGCTTAGGCCGAGCCTTTGCTCAGGCGCTCGCTGCCGCAGGCGCTGCCGTGGCGATTACAGCCAGAACAGAGAGCCAATTGCTCGAGACTGTACGCCTGATTGAGGGGGAAGGGGGGACCGTCATTGCCTTTCCGTCCGATGTGGCAGACCAGCCTGCCATGCAACAAGTGGTGGCTGAGGTGGAAAGACAGCTAGGGTCGGTGGACCTGCTGGTCAACAACGCCGCCACACCCGGCCCCATGGGCCGTGACTGGCAGGTCGATCCCGACGAGTGGTGGCGAGCGCTCGAGGTCAATGTGCGGGCGCCCTTTCTGTGTACGCGCTGGGTGCTGCCCGGCATGATGGCCCGCCGCAGAGGCCGCATCGTCAATGTCACCAGCGTAGGCGCTTACGGACTGTATCCTTATTTTTCTGCCTACTGCACATCCAAAGCGGCGCTCAGCCACATGACCCGCTTGCTGGCCGAGACTGTGAAGGAGTATGGGCTTAGTGTGTTCGCCCTGGCTCCTCACGGCCCGACGGCAATGATCGAGGTGGTCGCCACCTCACCCAATGTGCCGGCTGAAGTCAGCGCAAGATTTCGTGAGTATCTGGAGGGGGGAGAGGGCGATATTGAGCAGAGTGCCAACATGCTGCTGTTTCTGGTCTCCGGTCAGGCGGACGCCCTCACGGGACGGCATATCGACACGAGGGATTCGATAGAGGACTTACAGCGCCGCACCGCGGAGATTGTGCAGAATGACTTCTACGTCCTGCGACGCCGCGAATGACGTGAAACGCCCAGGAAACGCGTGGCAGGAAAGGCCACACCCAACGCGCGTATGCGGCAGATACTGAACGCCTGCCGGCTGCCATACAAAAGCCCTTGGCTGAGATGGGGTCGAGAACGCCATTGCCTCAAGTCTGTTGGTGACACTGCAGGATAGCCAACTGGCCTTTTTGCCGTTCTTGGCGATGGGAATCTTTGTCGCTTCAGCGCCCCTGAGTGTGGGCGTGGTCATGCGAATGCTGCGTGCTGAGCAAGCGGACAAACTATAAGCTCATATCACTGTCAGTATTGACCAAGCATATGCCCCGATCCGCTAACCTTGCCCGAATGACGATATCCGGCTGGACACTCTGCCCCATAGCTGACTCATGCATGATCTTGCTGCCTATGAGGTAAAGAAACTACGTCGCCGACGATAGGGCTCAACTATTTCCGCTTCAGGCTAACTCTTTAAATTTCCAACAGGCTTTTGAACAGAGCTGGGAATAAGGTGGACCCAATTGTCAAGACCGAAAAGT
>JADLDO010000003.1 GCA_020846635.1 Caldilineaceae bacterium | reverse complement strand
CAACGCTGGATGCAGTCAACACCCTCCGCTCACCTTGCCACCACTCGGCCTTCACGCTTCCCAAATCACTGTCCGCCACAACTGGAACCGGCTGATCACTCACAAACACGGCCCCAATGGTCACAACGCCGCCCCGCTGCGCCACCTCCGGCACATGATAGCTGACTTGTGGCTCCTGAACAGGCACATTCGGCAGTTGCAGCAACCACACCTCGCCCCAATGCTGCAACTGCCAGCCGCGCTCTTTTGCTGCCTCTTGAATTGCCGGCCACTCGTCAGCGCTCATCTTCGCCGGCTGCATCACGACCCACTCGATGCCGCTTGCTTGCAGGAAGGCGACAACCTCCTTGCGCGGAAAAGCGGTCAGAAAGTCGTGTAGCTCAAAGTGGCGCGGCGGGAAAAACCCGCTGTAACCAAAGGGCGAGGCGTGCCAGTGGTTGATGCTCTGAAATTGGCTCTCTAGCCACTGCAACTCATCACCCTCGCCGGCAAAGGAATAGATGGGCAACTCTAGGTAAGCGCCGCGTGGCTGCTCTGCCAACCAACGCTGCGCTTGTTGTAGATCGCTCGTGGCAGCGGGGACAAAGGTTGTCATGGGCGTAACCGCAACCGCTTCAACAGCGATCAGCATAAGCAACGCCATGCGGTGGATGCGCCGCCGCATCCGGTAAGCGAGATAGGCCACCAGCGTTGCCAGCCCCAAGTAGACCGTGGTAGCAAAACGCACCGGCGCGCGCAGCGCGCTGAAGCCAGGTACCCATTCATGAATCCATGCATAGGGCAAACGCTGTGCAAAGTCCGGCTGCAAGCTCTCACGCTGGAAATAGGGGCCAAATGACAAAACGAAGAAGAAGAGAAGCGCCAGCAGCAAAAGCAACGGCCAACGCCAGGCTGCGCCCCTGCGGCCTTTGTTTGTCAACGCGTGTGCCAACCAAAGCGCCAAGCCGGTGATGGCTGCAAGCGCCAGTATGATGCCAGGGAACAAAGCATCAATCTGATAGGCGCCAAGCACCGGCAGGTCTTTGGCGAAATACCATCCCCATGTGAGGTTGTTTGGTGGAGCAGCCAGCCAGTTTTCAAACGAAGCGGAAAAAGGCCATGCCTCAGAAAGTGTACGGTAAAAGTGATTGGCCTGGCTGACTTCGTAGTAGCGCACACCCAGGGGCAAGCAGAGCAGCAGCGCCAAACCAATCGCACACGCCAGCAAGACGAGCGCCCGCCAGCGCACTTCCACCCTGGCATAGTCCATGAAGAGCCAGACAACGCCTCCCACCAGTGCAATGAGCAGAAACCCGAAGATGCCATAGTAGATGGTCGTATAAAACTGCGCCGTGAGGAATGCAGCGAGCAGCGCCGCACTACGCACAGTGGGCACGCGCAGCAATTTCCCCAAATAGAGCAGTGCCAATGGCAGCCACTCCAGATGCAAGAGTTGTGCTTGGCCGATATTGCTCAAGGTGTAGGAATTGAAGGCGAAGATGCCGCCCAGCAGCCAGCCCGACCATGCATTGCGAAACAGCCACCTGCCCAGCAAATAACCGCTTATACCGGTCAGTGTGAACCCCAACAACACAAGCAAGTTGTGGATCAACACAGCGTTTGCCCCTGCTATCTGGATCGGGAGCAACAACAATGAGGGCAGGAGCAGTGTCTCCGAATAGAGGAGTGTGTTCTTGTATGGGTAGAAGATATTGGCGTTGAAGAGTTCGCCAGGCTCGTTGAGCAAAGCATAGTGTTCCCACGCCAGGATCCAACTGTTGAGTACCGGGTCAACCGGATCGCTCAAGGATTTGTCAAGGGATAAAACAAGAGGGAAGGTGACGATGATTGCCGCAAAAAAGTAGCCCACAACAGCCCGAAACAACGGAGACATGAATAGGAAATTCCTTTGGCACTCTCCCGAACGACAGCCAAGCCAGGTCGCGCAGGAGTGCAGCAGCATGCACAATTGTCATCGAATTGTAGCATCACGCAAGGTAGGCTACAACCACCGGTAGGCTACAACCCCCTTCCGGCACCGTGCCGGCTGCTGCAACGCCGCCATTCGCTCCTTACGGCCCTTTTGCCGTTAATGATGTATCCACCTTGATATTGACCTTCAACACAGGCAGCCCAAACAGGGAAACTTCGATGTAGTGGCGGTAGCTTTGCCCCGCTTCATGGACAAAGCGGAAACGAGCAGGCAAGGTCAGATTAAAAAACTGCGGAATCCGCATCGTGCCTCGCCCACTGATCACTGCACTTTCGATCACCGGCGCCTGCTCACCGTAGAGGTTGCGGTAGAAGCGCGCCACGGGCGCGGGCAAGCCGTCACGCAGTGGCACAGTTGCAGGCGCAGCAGCGGGTTGTGCCGTGGGCGCAAAAGGTGGGGGCTGTAGATTGGTCGCCAGCCAGCCAATGGCAGTCAGAAATATCAGGACGCCCGCGGCCAGCAAGGAGCCATGCATTTTACGCGGCTCCCCAACCTGCCGCCGGTTTGTCATAGGAAAAGTAGCCATTTACAAGTACCTCAGAATCCTCTCAAAGCAACAAAGTAACCTTCGGGCAACGTCATACGCTCGACGGACAAACCTTCCCCGCTATTTCAGGACAGGGCTGGACTTCACTGAGGGCTGTGCCATCTCGACTGGTTGTGAGGCATCCAGGTGGCGCAGATAAAGCACAAGACCCGTCAGCCCAACCACAGCCAGAAAGAGGTACATGGCAAGTTGGTCAAGCGCAGGCGGCAATCCGCGCTGCATCTTCAGCATCTCTCCCCCGGTCAACAAGACCCCAGAGATGGCTGCCTTAAAAAGCAGTGGCCCTCCCAACAAATAGCCAATGCTTCGCCGCTGCCAGATTTGCACGGCTGCAAACACACACGCCGGAATCAGGTAAGGCAGATCGAGAACAAGGGCGAGGTCAGTTGCCTGTGGCTGTTGGGTGCGAATCCCTTGAACAATCATGCTCAACCAGATGGGCACGAACAGCGCAGTCATGCCGAGAACGCCGGCAACCAGGCGAACAGGCATCCGCTCAGCAACTCCGGCACGGAAGACCTCCGCGTCCACATTGGTGAGCAGGCCAATCAGCGAATAAATGCTCAACCCCATCAAAGCCAAATAGAGTGGGAAATAGAGGGTGTACACAAAGTCGAAACCATAGAATGAATAGTAATAAGCAACAAAGACCAACACCCCTGTCCACAACACAAAGCCGCGACGCGATCCGTGGCTTGTCCAGTACATGGCTGCAGCAAGCAGCGGAGCAAAGGCCAGCGAGACTAGGTCTTGAAAGAATTGAAAGGCGACGATCGATTCACCGAGAAAAGGCCGGTACATGTCGTTGTGTAGCACGCCGGCCCCAGCAGTCACGACCAGCAGCACGACGATCAAGCTCCCCATGACATAGTAGGGGCGTAAAGACCCTCGAATCATATCTTTCTCCTTGAAACCTCTCCCCTGGCTCATCTGCGAAATTCCGGGCAGGAGCGGCCAGGGTCCGCGCACATGCGCAATCCGGACGCAATGGACGCCGTTGTCAACTTCCTGCCGAACGTATCAACAGCAAAGGGCGATCAGTCTGCTGCATCACCCCTGCCGCCACACTGCCATAGAAGACGCGAGCAAGACCCGTGCGTCCGTGGCTTGCCATCGCAATTAGCTCTGCCTTCTCACGCTCTGCCACCTCCAAAATTCTTTGCACAACAATGCCATATTCCACGATATATTTGGCAGCAATACCTCTAGCTCGCAAATCATCCGCACAGGCCTCTAGATACGCCTTTGTGCTGGACAAGGCTCGATTGCTCGCATCCTTCTCCTCATAGAAGAGCATGTTGGAGGGGCCGACCGTGAGGGCCGCCGCTTCAACCACCTGGAGCAGAATGACGGTCGATTCACGCATTGACGCAATCGCCTCAATATAGGGTAGAATTTGTTCCGCACGCTTTGAGCCATCGAGGGGAACCAGAATTGTCTTGTACATACATGCTCCCATTCCTGTTGAGAGATCACTTCCAACACAGCCATAGACGCGTCCTGCTGCCCGGCCACCTCGGCCTGACGTTGTTCAAATCGACCTTAACTTCAAGTCGAACATAACATCAAGTCGAGCATAACATTGACTCTCCCTTTTGGTACCCAATAGTTGTGGAGCTTTCTGCCTGGTCGAGATGACAGTTGGCCTCCTGGTCTGAGGGCTAGGAGTGATAGAAGCGCGGCAACCTCTGGTTGGCACGGAGGCCAGATGCTCGCCTATCATAGTAGCCGCAATAGTAGCCACATACGGACAATGCGATCCGCCACACACTGTCCAGTTGACCAGGAAGCGAACCAACATTGCGGACGGTGCGTATTAACTAGTAAGCGACTAAACTGTGCCTGCCAGATTCATCACTACTTCAACGTTGCACCTCGATCTGGTCTTTTTGCTGTCGGAGGTTGTAGTGAGCGCAAGCAAATTTAGAAAATCACAGAGGATTCCAAATCGATGCATAGCCGCCAAGACACTTCAACTGACGCTTCTGACTCGCCTTTTGGAGAACTCTCACCGTTTGAAAAAGTCTCATCCTTTGTGCAACACTCGCCCCCTGATGGAGTACATGGATACGTTGTTGCCGCAGGTGTTAATGGGTCATCCGCGTTCCCCACAGAGAAGCGACTTTTTACACCGACGCGTTACGGCCCGATGTCCATAGCCAACCGTCCAAACCTTGCGCCGGTGTCTACCGGCGGTCTACTGCTCTACGATCCATACGGGTGCTGTCTGCTGGTGAGCGACGACATTCCGGCGCTCTTAGGTGTTGCGCGCGGTGACTTCATCGAGCAGAAGCTATTTGATCTTCCCCTATGGCGAGAAATTGGCGTGACTGCGCTGCTTGAGCGTGCGGTGCGTGGTGAGTTCCCCTTGCAGCAGGAGATTAAGTGGCAGCGTTCGGGCAGCGACCTCTTGTGTTTCGTTTTGCATGTAACACAAATTCGTATTGACTCGCTTCCTCACCTCCAACTTCAGATTCAGGAAATTCATGAGCAGCAGGACGCAAGCAATGAGTACCAGGCGACACTTCTGCAAAGCATTTCCGATGCCGTGATTGGGCTAGATCTAAACCTCCGCATCACCGAATGGAATCGCGCAGCAGCAAGCCTGTACGGCTGGCAAGCAGAAGAGGTTCTT
>JADLDO010000002.1 GCA_020846635.1 Caldilineaceae bacterium | reverse complement strand
GGGCCAACCCGCCACAGCCTCCTCACCGCGTACCAAAGAACTTGAATCCGAGTTGGAGAAAATGACCGGCTATGTGAGGCGCTGCCGGCTCAACACAATCAGAACCGTACGCACGAGCGCTATAACCGGCGGAATGGGCAGGGCAAAACCCCACCAAAGTGTCGCTCCGGCGGGTAGCAGCGCGAGCGCGAGCGTGCCCCCTCCTTTATGACCGCGCCACAGCAGCCAACCGGCCAGACCCTCGAGTAGACAGACAAGCAGAAACACGGCCAAGAGGGGAACTGTCGTGGGGATGCCAATGCGCTCAAACGGCCCCCTACCATACGCCGGAAATCCCATGATGTAGGGAATGTCGTGCCCCGTGAGTAGATTGCGGATGGCGGGCAAGCAGAATACGCCAAGTCCTCCTGCAGTAATCCAGAGCAAAACCGCGGCCACACGAGGTTGCACAGAATCCGTCATTGCTGCTGCTCCTGGGAACGACACGCATAAATCGTCAATGGAAAGCGAGACCGGCTCGGCGACTTCAGCTCGGCCAATACCCGCCGCGATTGCGGCTGCGCCACGTCACATGGCGTCCGCAGCGAAGAAGCGCGGTATGGTGAGCAGCAGCCCAGCTACGCAGAGTGCGGCAAATGAGTAGTAGAGGACAGCGACGTCGGGAGCGGTGAAGGCGGCAGCCGCCAACCCAATCGGCAGAATCCAAGTGGCGTACCAGGCCCATCGCTCCCCGCGACGAAACGGGATGTAGAGTACTGCGAGCGAATAGGCGTTGAACACAGCGTATCCGATGAACAGGGTCGATTCGTCCAGCACAAAGATCATCATAATATGATTGATCGCCATGAGCCCCGCTGCAATGAGGAGAAGCATCCACCCGATTTTGAAACGATTGTCTTGTATGCCGTTGACTAGAACCGCCATGATCAGTCTCCTTCTCTCAAGAACTTGCTCAATGAATCAGACCCAAAAGTAGATTTCGATAAGGTCGATCAGCCAAGCGCCTGACCGCTACCTACGCACCAGCAGAGTAATTCCGATGAGGAGAGGCGCTACATGGTGGAGCACGGGATAGTAGATGTCAGCGGGGCGAATGAGCGCAAAGGCTGCCAACCAAGCCAGGTTCCAAACGATGGTGGCCCAGCTTGCCCATGCCGGCACAAGGCCGGTGCGCAGCAGTGCAAGGCCAAACGCCGCCTGAACCAGAAAAGCTATAATCACATATAGCGCCACCTGCGGCCACACCCACTCTCGGTTGCTGAGAAATGTGCCTTCCGCCGCCATCAAGACAGCCGTACCAATCACATACACGGTCAATGCCGGCGGCGCGAGGATGGCGTCTCCCGAACGGCGCAGGGAGTTTTCAAGCAGCACGAATCCCATAAGATTGACGAGTGCCGCGGTGATCACAAAGCCCCGCTCCCACATCAAATGGGTCGTTGTCTGCGCAGCGGGCCACTTCCAGATCCCCCGTTGGGTGTAGAGGATGCCCCCAGGCACAAAGACAAGGCTGCAAGCGATCAGCAGAATCGCGGTGATCCGCCGCTCAACCCATGGATCCATTCATCCCCTTCCAATCCGGCGCCTATTGCGCAGTCTACAGAGCCGGCGCCTATTGCGCAGTCTACAGAGGGGATTTCCCGCCGTCATGAGGGCAGACCCCTATTTGGGCCGGGAAATCTCTCATTCAGCTGTGGGTGAAATCGGGTGAAAGCGATTAGGGGCAGTACTTCATCGTGGCGCGGGCCGCTTGAGGCGCTATGAGGAAAGGGTGGGACGGGCTATGTCACATCATTGGCCTTGCCGGCCCCAAGACCTGCCTCGCGGGCCCGGATAATTGCATTAGCGCGATCGGCCACTTGGAGCTTGCTGAAAATGTTGGAGATATGGTTGCTGACCGTCTTCGGGCTGATCACGAGGGTTTCCGAGATTTTTTGATTATCTGCGCCCAGCGCGATCATTTCCAGCACTTCGCGCTCTCGCTCAGTCAGCTCCGGAAAGACAATATTTGCCTGGCGCGGCGTGGCTTCAAGTCGGCGAAAAAAATGGGTCAGGCGCGCGGCAATCGCAGGACCAAAGGTCGCACGTCCTTCCGCCACGCCCCGAATGACGGCCAGCACCTCAGCTTTATCTGCACCCTTTAGAATGTACCCTCGTGCGCCGGCACACATCGCCGCAAAAAGCGAGTCATCATCTTCGAGCATCGTCAGCATGATAATTCCGGTCGCCGGGTGCGCTTGTAGAATGCGGCGGGTCGCCTGGATGCCATTCATCTCCGGCATCATAATGTCCATCAAAATGACATCCGGCTGTTGGTCCAATGCCATTGCGACGGCTTCGCCCCCGCTGCCCGCCACGCCCACGACTTCAATCCCCGGAGCGGATTCGAGCAACGCCGCGAGGCCTTCGCGGAACAGGGTATGATCATCTACGACAAGAATGCGTGTCATCGTTTCTCAGTTCATCTGCTCACTGATGGGCAGGTTCACCCGGACCCGCGTTCCCCCACCGGGATTATTCTCAATCGTACACTCGCCGCTCAGTTCCAGCGCTCGCTCGCGCATCGATACGAGACCCACACCGGCGTGCAGGGGTTCCGGCAACCCCACACCGTCATCAATGATCTCGATGCAGAGGAATGCGCGTGGAGAGCCCTTTGGGCCCGGCTCGACGCGCAGCAGTACTTGGCAGGTGGAAGCATCCGCATGGTGCAGCACATTGGTGACACCCTCCAGAATGATACGATAGGCGGCGACTTCCACCGCAGCCGAGAGCGATGGTAGACCGTCCGGCGGCACGATCAGGGTGATGTTCGGGGCGCTGCTTGCCCTGTTCATTTGCCCTAGATGAGTATAGAGAGCTTCGATCAGCCCCAACTCGTCCAGCGCCGGCGGGCGAAGCTTGTAGACCAATCGCCGGATGTCTATGACTGTTTCCTTCGTTTGCTGTTTCAGCGCGTCGATTTGTTCTTTTGCCTGGGCCGGATCGCTGTCGATCAGATCGAGAATTACATCCAGCCTAAGCGTATAGCCGGCCAGTGTCGGCCCCAACCCGTCATGGAGATCGCGGCGCAGACGACGGCGCTCCTCCTCCAGCCGGATCACCAAGCGTTCGCGCGAGCGCTGGAGATCACGGTTGAGCCGCACGGCGTGAACCACCGCGCCGGTCTGATGGGCAATATCTTCCAGCAGGCGCATATCCGGTTCGGTGAGCGGATCATGCGGGCCGCGCGGCGCAACAGCCAACTGTCCCACTACTTCGCGCTGATAGATCAGCGGCAGTACAAGCGGTTCGGCAGGACGCATGCCATATTCCGACAGCATGGTCAACGCGGCGTTCTCCAGCAGCGCAATCCCGGCGAAAGGCAGTTTCAACGCTTCGGCAACAGTCCGGGTGATGGTGTCGAGCAGATCCTCAGGCGCAGCGCTTTGTTCCAACTGGCGCCCCAAACGGGAGACCACCTGATAGGGCGTGTCCCGTTCCCCATACATCATCCGGTTCACCATATGCTGCAATCTTTCGCGCAGCGGCTGGAAGAGCAAGGCGACGACGCCGGTGGCAAGCAGCGAATACACTAGACTGGTGCGCTGCTCAAACAAAGCGCCCATCACGCCCACCAACACGACATACAGCCCGATGATGAGAAGCGACAGCAAGCCATACACCGCCGTGCGATTGATGATGATGTCAATATCCCACAACCGATAGCGCACAATGGCCACCGCCTGCGACACAGGCAGGAGTAGGCCAATCAGGGCGATGTTATTGGAGCTAAGCTTCTGTTCACCGTAGATCAACTGGGGTACTTGCCACAACAGTATGCCCAGAACGGCATTGACACTCAGGGCGTACACGACAACCCTGATCTGCCGGCGGCTGACTGTGTCCGACTGGTTGTGATAGTTTGCGAGCAGCGCCGACACACTTAACAACAGATAGGCTGTGACCGTCGCATTTTGATCAGGGCCGAGATGCGCAAACCAATCCAATGTATTCGAGGCCGCTAGATATGTCCCGATGAGAGCAATCGTCAGCACCAGAAAGGGCGCAGTGTAGACTGTCGGCACAATCCAACGATATCGCTGGACGAGGCGATGGGGATTCGGAAAGATCAGCGTAAAATGCAGGACGGACGCCCAGAACAACAAATAGACACCGCCCGTCGTGATGCGGTGCAGCCAAAAAACCGGATAGGCGAAATCTAGCGCTTGCAGGCCAAAGGACCAGGTCGTCGCCCCCAGGATGGCCGACCCTCCCAGCAGTTGTACACCGGCTGCAGGCACATCAGGGCGTTTATAGAATACAAACCCGCCCGTAAGGAACAATGCAACGGCATAGACCATCGCGCCCCAATCCTGCCGGAGATTCGCCGCCAGCGGATAGGCATGAAGCGTCACGGGAATCTGGCGCGTCGTGCCGGCGCGCACAACGGTATAGGTCAGGGTATCGCCCACTTGCCAGGACGGACGGGGAGGCGCGGCGCACAGCGGCGGCAGACACAACAAGGCCTCTGCCCAACTCTCGATGGATCGGTGCTCAATCGCCGCCACGCGGTCACCGCTTTGCAGATCGCTGACCGCGTCGGGAATGACGGTGACAATCACCCCATCCGCATAAATGGCCGGCTCGCCTGGTTGAAGACGCGCACCATCGGCAGGCTGCGTTAGGCGCAGACCCACAAAGAGACTGAACAAGCTAATATTCAGCGCTACTATCAGTAGGGTGATTAGGGTCTGGCGCGGCCTGGAACCTGCTCTCATACCTCTCATACAGGGATCATTGTAGAGGCGCCTGCATACTCTCTATGCTCCTACACTCCCTCACTTGTTGCACGACAGAGGCGATGGTCGGTTTTGCCTCTATGGATGGCAGGTCATGATCAACGTGCGTCGAATCTGCCCGAATTTGAAAGGCAAGGTCTCCCATGTGGCGCCGTAATTCGCCGACTGCATCACAGTACCATCGCTCAGTCCGGCGATCAAGTGGCCCGACTGGGCAGGATCTGTAATCAGCGCATAGGGCATCGCGGCAAGCGGCCCTGCAATTTTATCCCAAATTGCGCCTCCTGAAGAGCGATAAATACAAGCTTCGGCGCGGCCTGTGCCATGCGCCTTAAACGGGCCGGGCGCAGTCGCCACATACCATATCTCAGGACGGATCGGATCAGCCGCCACCGCCCAGCCGTAATGGGCTGCAAGGCCTTGGCGCGGCTGGGTCCACGTTTGCCCGCCATCTCGGCTGACAGCGGCGCCGGCCCCGCTGCCCCCCCCTTCATAGGCCCAGTGTCCGTCATGCGCGTGGAAAATCAACGTGTGACAGTCGCGCAGCGCGCCTTTTCGGTGAATTGACCACGTCGCCCCACCGTCGTCGCTGCGTAACACCGCGCCCAACTCGATCCCGGCGAGGATCACATCGGGATCAACTGGAGACAATGCAATCGCCTGAACATACTCGTCCTTCGGTTCGGCCGGCGTGAACCACCACCACTGCCGCCGTTTGCGAAAGGCCGGGAGGTCTTGCCAGGTTGTTCCGCCGTCCTGGCTAATAAACAGACCGGGCGGCTTGGTTCCGACACACACCATGCCGCTGCGCGACGGGCTGACCGCGACCGATCGGATGGCGATGCCCTCCAACCCGGCTTGGACCCATGTTTCGCCGCCGTCTGTTGACCGCAGCAGCCCCTGATTATTTGACCCGGCGTAGACGACAGCGGGATTCAGTGGATCAGCCGCCAAACAGCGCACATCTGTGCCGCCAAGCAGCGCATGTACAGACCAACTGCCATCCGGCGATTGCGCGGCTCGCTCGATCCCTGATCCTGATGGCGTGACGAAAATTCGTGACCCCGTTGGCAAGCGGTTCATCAGACATCATCTCGACTCATAGCTGTTCGACTGCGCCATGGGATCGAGTCTAGCATGCGTTTAATCCCGCTGTCATGGGAGCAGGCTCCTGTTTGAGCCGGGAATTGTGTGATAACCTGTAAGGGTTCGTGTCGCTGCTGAGGATCAGAAAATATGAGCAATCATCTCGGGTGAAAAGATAGGCAAATTGTGCCGGATAGTGGGGTCCAATATGCCCCGCTTGCCGCATGGATCGTTCCCTGGTAGGATCTCGGTTTCCGGTACAGAGTTCATAGTGTGCGCTCACAGGTTGAGTTCATGGCGCTTTTTGTGCTGATCCAACCTTTCTCGGTGGGCAGGAAGGCATATCATAGATGTTCGTCGGACGCGAGCGAGAACTCACCCAGTTGCAGTCGTTTCTGGGGCGAACTGTGGGCGGCCGCGGTCAGGTGGCGTTTGTGGTAGGAGAGGCAGGCATTGGTAAGAGCGCATTGCTTCAGGAGTTTGCCCGTCGTGCCCAGGCTGACTACGCCACGCTGGTCGTGGCAGCGGGCAATTGCAACGCCTACTCCGGCACGGGCGATCCCTATCTGCCATTCCGCGAGGTTCTGGAACAACTAGTCGGCGCTTCGGGGGCAAGACTAGCGCAAGGTGGGATCGCGACAGAAAACAGCCGGCGACTTCAGTTGTTGCTGGCGCGCTCTCTGCAAGTTCTTGTGGAGACAGGCCCCGATTTGATTGACGTATTTATCCCCGGCGCCGCGCTGACGGGCAAAATCGCTCAGGCTGTACTCAAAAAGACGGGCATGCTAGAAAAGATGGAAGAGGTCGCCAGCCAAAAGCGTCAAGGAGCACACTTCGACCCATCGCCGGCAGCACAGCTCCGTTTGGTCGAGCAATACACCAATTTTCTGCTCCAATTCGCTCGTGAGCAACCGCTGCTGCTCATTCTAGATGACCTCCATTGGGTTGACAGCGCCTCTACCAGTTTGCTTTTCCACTTGAGCAGACGCATCGAGTCGGCCCCGATTTTGATGATTGGCGCCTACCGCCCCGATGAAGTAGCCATCGGCAGAGATGATGGACGCCATCCGCTCGAAAAGGTATTGACCGAACTCAAACGCTATTATGGCGAGATTGAGATAAACCTGACGCAAGCGGCGGCGACAGAAGGCAAGGAGTTGGTCAATGCTCTGCTTGGCGCGATGCCCAACCGGCTGAGCGATAGCTTCCGGCAAGCGTTATACACGCATACAGAAGGCCACCCGCTTTTTACAGTAGAACTTCTTCATGATATGCAGGAACGTGGCGACTTGGTACGCGATGAGCAAGGACGGTGGATCGAAGGGCCGACGCTCAACTGGCAAACCTTACCGGCGCGTGTGGAAGGGGTAATTGAGGAGCGGATCCGCCGCCTGACAGATGAATTGCGCCAGTTGCTGACCATCGCTAGTGTAGAGGGGCCAGAGTTCACGGTCCAAGTCGTTGCCCGTGTTGAAAACCTGCACGAGAGGAGGGTATTGCAGGCCATGTCGCGCGAGCTGGAAAAACGTCATCGCCTGGTGCTGGAACAGAAAGAGATACAGATAGGACGCCAATACCTCTCGCGCTATCGCTTCGTCCATGGTCTTTTTCAGGTTTATCTTTATAGTGAACTGGGAGCCGGCGAACGGCGACTCTTACATGGCGAGATCGCGCGCGTGCTGGAAGAGTTATATCAAGATCGCCTGGATGGAATCGCGGTGCAGTTAGCCCGCCACTATGACGAGGCTGGCGAGGAGGAGAAGGCAGTCGAGTATCTTCTGATGGCAGGCAACCATGCGGTTCGTCTTTCCGCATATCACGAAGCCGTAACCTTCTACAATCGAGCGCTCGAGCTGTTGCGAGAATTGCCGGATACCCCTAATCGTACGCGTACAGAGTTGGACTTGCAGATTGCCCTCTACTCCCCTCTCGTTGCAACCAAGGGCTATGGGACGCCGGAAATCGCCGCAGCGTATACACGGGCGCGCGAGTTATGCCAACAAATCGGCGAAGCAGCCCCACTCTTTCGGGTCATCTATGGGTTGTGCGGCTTCAACCTAACCCATGGTGAGCATGAGATCGCTTTTGAATTGGCAAGACAGTGTCTGGATTTGGCAGAACGCACACAGGACAGCGGTATGCTGCTCGAAGCCTATCGCATGTTGAACGCATCGAGCTATCTGTTGGGGAATCTCACCTTCGCGCGCGACTATGCTGAACGAGGGTTGACCCTTTATAACCCGGCTCAACATCATCAGAGCGCCTTTCTATATGGTCAGGAACCAGGGGTCGCCCTCTATTCGTGGTTGAGCAATCAATTGTGGCATCTCGGTTACTCCGATCAGGCGCTGCGTGCCGGCCTCAAAGCGCGTTCGATGGCCTCTGAAGTTGATCATCCCTACACATCTGCCTATGCAATGCACTATGCTGCCTGGTTTCATCTGCTCCGGCGCGAAGTAGCCGCGGTGGAGGAAATCCTCGATCCCGCGACTACGCTCAGTGCCAAAGAAGGATTCCTTATGTTATCGGCGGCTATCACCTGGGTAGAAGGATGGGTGATTGCGCTCCAAGGGAGACAGGACGAGGGCATTGTCCAGATGCGCGAGGGTATAAGCGCCTGGCAAGGCACAGGCGCCATCATTTGGCAGCCTCGCCTTCTTGTAACATTGGCCGAAGTATATTTGTCTGCCGGACAGGCGCGTGAGGCAACCGCTGTCTTGACAGAGACAGAAACGCTTATCGAAAAGACGAAAGAACGCCTTTGGCAGGCGGAAGTCTACCGGCTTATGGGAGAAGCGATACGGTTACGTGATAGAGATGAAGGCCGCTCTGTTGCTGAGTCTGTGGATGCCGAGGAGTATTTCCGTCGAGCCATCGAATGTGCCCAGCAACAGCAAGGCAAGATGTACGAGTTGAAGGCAATCATGAGTTTGAGCAGGCTCTGGCGAGACCAGGGCAAGCGTGCCGAAGCTCATGATCTATTGGCTGGGGTCTATGGATGGTTCACCGAGGGCTTTGACACACCTGACTTAATCGAGGCCAAAACTCTACTGGAATCTCTGTCTGGCCCAGTAGAGTTTTCATAAGCGATTCCTGATCCTCAATCTGTGCTTGTAAGTTGCTGGTCAACCCAATGACTTTTTTGCGCTGCACCTAGCGCCCAATCGTGCCGGAAGACCGCCAACAGCCGCTCATAGACCACTGGATCATCCACCATCAGCACCACCTCACGATTGACCTTGTAACTGATCTCACCCCCATTCAAACTGCCTACGGCACTCCACGTCACCCCGTCCACCTGCGCCGGCAGCCATTTGGCATGGATACCGCCACCCGTGAGTTGCCATGTGGGCGCGCTTGTGAGAAATCGTGCGGCATGGTTTCTCACAGCGGAACAAGAGTCTTCACCGGCGGCGCTCACTGTTAGAGCCTGTTAATGACTTTTGCGTGGAGAAAACCCAATTATAGCCATGACTCATCCCGAATTTTGCCAAAGTGGGATAGGTGAGGCGGGATAGGTCAGGAAGAGGCGAGCAAGCGCCGCACGCAGACGGTAAAGCGGCATCGTTGCGAGACGGTGCCGCTTTCCTGTTCTG
>JADLDO010000001.1 GCA_020846635.1 Caldilineaceae bacterium | reverse complement strand
GGATGCGGATGATCTGTTCTTCCTTGTACCGTATTCCCTTGCTTGCCATGAAACTATCCTCCTCGCTTGAAAATTATACAAGATAGTCTCACTCTTCTTGGTACAGTTTTTCGGGGGACAGATCAGTTACACTTGCGAACAATCAGTAACAGATAGGGTGTCGGCTAGGGTAGTAACGAGAGACTATCACCGAGCCTCAGAGGAGGGCAGAGGTGGGAGATAATCTCATGACACTACCCATTGTTCGATATTGGCAAAAATTTGAACATGAGCCGACGGTCATTCGCGGATCATCTCTCCCGAAACCGTAGGTTTCTGTTCAAATGCCCCCGCTAGTCCAACCATGGAAAAATTTCCCGAAGGTTGAGCCAACTTTTACTTATGAGAATCGAAATTCTCAAAAGCAATGTGCTATAGTAAAACTATGGAAATCACCACCCAACTCACCCACGTACAAACCACTGATTTAACCACCGCCACCACGGTGCCTGCGGATCAACATCCCGCATTGGTCTATTTGGCGAGTTTGGCACCCGGCAGCCGTCGCACGATGCGACAGGCCTTGGATGTCATGGCCGGTATTCTGACTGCTGGGCAGTTCGATCATCGTACCTTGCCTTGGGGCGCGCTGCGTTTTCAGCATGTGCAGGCAGTTCGCTCCGTATTGATGGAACGGTATAGTGCGGCCACGGCCAACAAGATGCTCTCGGCCCTGCGGCAGACGCTGAGGATGGCGTGGCGGTTGGGGTATCTTTCGGCAGATGAGTATGAGCGGGTAGCAGATATCCAGCCGGTCAGTGGTGAAAAGCCCGATGCAGCGGCAGGCCGCGCCCTCTCATTTGGTGAGTGGACCGCCCTCTTTGCCATTTGTGCAGCGGATGCAGGACCAGCTGGGGTGCGCGATGCCGCGCTCGTCGCCTTGCTCAAAGTCTGTGGGCTGCGTCGGGCTGAGGTGGCTGCGCTCCAGCTTGAAGACTATGATCAAACGATGGGCACACTGCGCGTGCGTGGCAAGCGCAACAAAACCCGAATTGTGCCCATTGAGGACAACGGGGCGAAAGACGCTTTGGCCGATTGGTTATATGTACGTGGCGATTGGTCAGGTTCGCTGTTTGTACGGATTAAAAAGGGGAATCAGGTCACCCAACAAGGGCTGACGGATCAAGGGATTTACCACATTCTGAACACACGAAGTAAAGAGGCACGCACCGCCAAGTTCACACCTCATGATTTACGCCGCACCTTCGCCGGCGATCTCCTAGATGCCGGTGCGGATCTTGCCACCGTACAAAAGCTCATGGGTCATGCCAATGCCAATACGACAGCAGGATATGATCGCCGCGGCGAACAGGCCAAGCGCAGTGCGGTTCAGAAGCTGCACGTGCCGTATCAACGGCGCTTTCCGGTATGATGTTGTTCCTCACCACGGGAATGCACAATGAACTTCATCATTATCTTCGGGCCACCTGCTGTTGGGAAGATGACAGTGGGACACGCGCTCTCCCAACTCACCAGCTATAAGCTCTTTCATAATCACATGACCATTGAGCTTGTTCTCAATTTCTTTCCTTTCAGCCCCCAATTCTACCGTCTCGTCAGTGACTTTCGTCGCCGCGTTTTTGAAGAAGCCGCCGTGAGTGACCTGCCGTGTCTTATCTGCACCATTGTGTGGTCACTCGATGATCCTGGCGATAAAGAGCAAATCGACTCCTATGCCGCAATATTTCGACAATCGGGAGGCGATGTCTATTTTGTCGAACTGAGAGCTAGCCAGGAAGAACGTATTGGGCCTGACTGTCATAGAGGTAACTACCACCGTCACCGTCGGGCAGACTGCATGAGCAGAATTCCTTTTCAGAAAAGAAAAAGAGAACTTGAGACTATCGGGATCAGTACTTATAAGTGTAGTTCTACACTCCAGGTATTGATCTGGGTTGTTAAGCAGAAGCGTTATGATTGTGTGATTGTATGTTTTTATGACTATGTGCAGATCGTCCCACAGATGAGCACCCTGCGCCAAATTGCTTTCCGCACGACCATGTACGAGTCAGCCGAAAGCCAACAAACCGATTTCGACACTTGGCTTCATTACTACAACTATGAGCGCACTCACGAAGGCTACCATAACTGCGGCAAGCGGCCCATTGATACCCTCAACAATTATCTGCAATCTATTGGTCAAGAATTTAGTAGTACACCTTATGTAACCAGAAAGTAACTCCAGGACTCTCCGGTAGTGCAACCCGCACTCTGCACTTTCGTCAAGTTGGAATGGCTGCATACCCACGAAGCTCAACCATTATGCCTTGAAATCAAAACTCTATCTCTCAGCTTTACTTTCAGCTTTTCAATCTTCACAGGCTTTACAACTCCTCGTCTTGGCTCAAGCCCGACCAACTGCGTCACATCAGTTACTTAAATTCCACTTTGGGTAACTGTAGCAGATCGTCAACACAAACCGGCTGACCGGTGGCAATGGCAACGTCGGCCGCGATCCCCATCAGGATCGAGGCTGCGCCGTCGATGTGGGATGCGTCGCGATGATAGGGGTCCTGTGGCGGGTCGGGGAGGAAGATCTGATCCAGCATCACACGGTCGCCGCCGCCATGACCGCCCGTTGCCTCCTGCACTTCGACTTCATAGGGAATCCCGAACATGGGAAAGATGCGCAGGTGTTTGTCACTGAAGCGACGTTGCGCTTCTTCCATTTGTTCCAAACTTTCTTCTTCGCCGGCGACAAAGGTGCGCCCGACCTTCTCGACCAAGCTGACATCCAGGCAGCCTTTGGTACCGGTGATAATACAGCGATAGCCTTCCCACGGCGAATAGGCAACCAGTGAGTAGGTGAGGATGACCCTATTGCGATAGCGCGCGGTCACGCTCATGGTATCTTCAACGGTAATATTGTCGCCAAAGACGTTGCGGTCGCGGATATAGCCGCTGTCCTGTTCGGCGTCGAGATAGAGACCTTTGAGCTTGGGGTCTTCATCGAGAAAAAATGCAAAAGGATCATGCCGCGCTTCGGGGTTGCCTGTATAGCGGTCATAACTGTAGCTTTCGCCACGCGCGGCGGCATTTTCGCGCCCATAAAAAGCAAGATCGCCAAACGCAAAGACCTGTTCGGGATAGGAAGCGAGCCACCAGTTGATCAGGTCAAAGTGATGCGTGGCCTTGTGCACCAGCAGCCCGCCAGACTTGTCTTTTTCCCGATGCCAGCGGCGGAAGTAGTCGGCCCCGTGATAGGTATCCAAGGCCCATTGAAAATCGACATGCAGGGGCCGTCCGATAGTGCCGCGCATCAGCAGGTCGCGCACTTGGGTGCTGAGCGGAACATAGCGATAGTTGAAGGCGACGCGCAGATGGCGACCAGTACGCTCGATCACATCAAAGATGGCGCGCCCTTTTTCTGCGTCAACGGTCATTGGCTTCTCGGTGATCACGTCACAACCCATCTCCATTGCCTGAATGATGTACAAGTGATGAGTATAGTCAATGGAGGTAACTATGACGATGTCAGGTTTAGTCTCTGCAATCATTGTGCCAAAGTGGTCAGCTTGGTAAGTAGGACAGGGCGCAAGACCGTATGACTGTTGGAGTTGCTGATTGTGCCAGTCCATGCGGCTCTGGCTGATATCGCACAGACCAACCAGTTCGGCGTGCTCTTTGTACTGTCCGGCAATAGCATCCAAGTACATCTTGGATCGGCCGCCCGTGCCGATCAGCGCATAGCGTTTTCGGGTGGACATGATAGCTCCTCTACTGAGTTTCTGTTGCGTTATATGGACTGAAATGGGCATGGCCTGCGGTGATCAACGATCTTGCGGTGCCAGATCAGGCCGGCTTGTCGTCGTTGCCATCTGCACGGGCGACACGCCGGCTAATTCCAATTCGTCGGCATAGTGGCAGCTAGCGTAGTGGTTCGGCTTGATCTCGCGCAGTTCCGGCGTGTCAGAGATGCAGCGTTTATGATCGTTGAATGGACAGCGAGGATGGAACGGGCAGCCGGTCGGAATCGAATACGGGTCGGGAACCGTGCCGCGTATGGCGCTGAGACGTTCGGTTGGTTCGGTGCCAACGGTCGGGATGGAACGCAGCAATGCCTGGGTATAGGGGTGCTTCGGCTCGTAAAAGATTTCATAAACGGGGGCCGATTCTACCACCCGGCCCAAATACATGACAATGACATGGTCGGTCATCTGGGCAATCACGCCCAAATCATGGGTAATAAACAGGATTGCCATCCCCAAATCCTGCTGCAAACTTCGCATCAGGGTTAGAATTTGGGCTTGGGTTGTCACATCCAACGCGGTCGTAGGCTCGTCTGCGATCAGCAGATTGGGATGGCAAGAGAGGGCCATCGCGATCATGGCGCGCTGGCGCATCCCACCGGAAAGCTGGTGCGGATAACGATCAATGGTACGGCTCGGTTGCGACATCCCCACCTTGTCCAGCGTATCAATGGCAATCTGGCGCGCCTCATCATGTGTCACATTGCGGTGCAACAGAATGGCCTCCATAATTTGGTTGCCAATGGTGTGGACAGGGCTGAGTGATGTCATCGGCTCTTGAAACACCATCGAAATCTCAGCGCCGCGAATCTTGCGGATGTCCAACCCGGTTGGATCAAAGGTCGCGAGATCCAACGTTTCGATGGTTGCGCTTGCGCCATGATCTTCAGCGGGCCGGTGATAAAGTATTTCACCGTCCACCAGCCGCCCCGGCGGCGTGACAATGCGAATGATCGAACGCACCATTACCGATTTGCCGCATCCGCTCTCCCCCACCACGCCGAGCGTCTCACCCCGATGGACATGAAAGGAGACGCCATCGACCGCGCGCACAACTCCTTGATTCAAGAAGAAATAGCTCTTCAAATCCTTCACCTCGAGTAGCGGGACACGTGGTTCACGAGATGTGTGCATTTGTGTTACTCCTTTTCAGGGCGTTGAACCGCTTGCACATTCATAACCGGCTTATAGATACCTTGCAGTTCTAACTCCCCTGCATAGTGGCAGCTTGCCCAGTGCCCCGGAACAATTTCACGCAACGGTGGCTCTTCATGCACACAGCGGGTGCCATCGCTATAGCGGCAGCGGGGATGGAAATAGCAGCCCGTAGGCGGGTTGGCCGGATCGGCAATTTCGCCCTGCAAGACAATCGGCTCAGTGCGGACTAACGGGTCGGGCTGGGGTACGGCGGATAGCAAAGCCTCGGTGTAGGGATGCAGCGGGTTGCCAAAGAGTTCTTTGGTTTTGGCATGTTCGACAATCTTGCCCACATACATCACCACAATCCGGTCGCAGGTGTACTGTACCACGCCGAGATCATGGGCGATAAAGAGATAAGTGAGGCCAAACTCCTGTTGTAAATCTTTGAGCAGGTTTAAAATCTGTGCCTGGATCGAGACATCCAACGCGGAGACTGGCTCATCGCAAACAATGAGTTGCGGGTTCAGCGCCAGCGCGCGCGCGATGCCGATGCGTTGACGCTGACCACCACTGAAGGCATGGGGATAGCGCGACATATACTCGGGACGCAGCCCCACAACCTGGAGCAATTTGGAGACCCTTTCCTCCACCTCTTTGCCATGCGCAATATTATTCACTTCCATCGGCTCACCGATCAATTGCCGCAAGGTCATGCGCGGGTTGAGGGATGAATAGGGGTCTTGAAAGATCATCTGCATGTTGCGGCGCACCTGTTTGAGGTGTCGCTTGTCCAGGTCAGGCACATTGATCCAACCCAGGTTGCGATCCTTGAACCAGACTTCGCCCGCGGTCGGCTGGTGTGCGCGCAGGACGACGCGGCCCGTGGTGGTCTTGCCACAGCCACTTTCACCCACTAGCCCAAGAGTTTCCCCTTCGCGTACCTGAAAGCTTACATCGTCAACCGCGCGGACATGGCCTACCGTCCTGCCCCAAATACCTTTCTGAATCGGAAAATACTTTTCCAAATTGCGTATCTCGAGAAGGACGTGAGCATCCGATGGTGGTTGGCTCATAGTATCTACTCCGCCTACAGTTCTATCAGTACAATCCGATTAGTACCGGGTCGCGTTGATCATGGATTTCGTCGCGGCGCGCTGGTCGATCACCGCGTTGGTGGCTGGATTGGGATTCGGTTGGTCGTTGGTGATGATTTGCATCTGCATCCCCGGCTCAATCCCGGTCAAGATCACAGCTTCGGCGCGCTGGTCGCCAACCAGATCAAAGACATAGATCAGATGGCCCGGAATGGTATCGATAAGCTTGCCCGCGCCATTCAGGATATTGACTTTCTCCTGGTCGTTGACAAATATCTCGTCGAAACCATCCCCATCCCAGTCGCCCAGCCAGAAGCCAAAACCGCCCTCTTGCACGTCGGGTTGGATAATTTCCATCTCCCAAAGCAAGTTGCCGTCCTTATCCAGCGTGACAACTTTGTCGGGCAGGCTTTTGTCCACGCGGCTGGCCCCTTCATAGACGACTACTTGCTTGCCTAGGACATCCGCACGCAGTTTGCCAACGCGCAATGCCTGCCCGTGTTTGAGATCGTCGCGTCCCCACAGGAGTTTGCCATCCAGCGAAAAGCAATAGGCTCCGGTGCTCATAACGATGTAGGGGCTGCCAGTATCATCATCCAGATAGGCGACCTGCACGCTGTCGGCATGGGTATCTTTCACTAGCGCAGGTAGATCGGGCGCGACCCACAGCACTGTGCCGTCATGATCCAGCAGGCATGACCCGGCCAAAATCTCGTCGTGCCCATCGCCATCGACATCTGCGCAAAAGGGTGTATGGCCCATCGTGCGGTGGTTGCGCCCGGCCTCGCTTGCCAGGTTGCGCTGCCACAGCAGTTTCAAATTGCGGTCGAAGACGGTTAGTGAGGCATAATCCCAGCCCACCACAATATCAGAAGCCGTCTGGTTGCCGGAGACATTGGCAATCGTGATCGAGCCACGCTTATCATTAGGACGATCCGCGAGATTTGGATACGGGATGCTCTGGATCAACTCCCCGGTGCGCGCATTGACAATGCAGAGGTGAAGCGCGCCATCGATCATGCGCGCACAGACCAACTCGGTGACACCATCCCCGTTCAGGTCAAGCAGCGGGAAATTCGTATCTAGCCGGATGTCCATAAAACTGGCGTCGGGGTCTTCATACTGCCAGAGAATCGTCCCGTCCTGGCGATAGGCAGTCTGGCGTTGGGCGCTGCTGGTCAAGAGAAAGTCGATCTTGCCGTCGCCGGTTAGGTCGGCAAAACGCCAGTCATAGAAGAACTGCATCCAGGGCATCAAACCATGTTCCTGAAAGCGCCAGGTTATGTTGCCATCCACCACCGGCGCGTGCCCAAGCTGCGTATTGGGTCTTGAACCCTGCGCGGCCAACCACCTTGCCCACCGTTCCGGCATGGTCACAGAATCGACAAACGGGATTTCATAGGAAAAAGCAATACGGCTCATTGGGGTACCCTCGCTATCCCCTATTGTGCATAGGGATCGGCAGCATCGCGCAAGCCATCCCCCATGAAGTTGAAGGCTAATACAGTTACGACGACAAATGCCCCAGGGATGAATAGCCAGGGGGCAAATTGCAACGATTGGACGTTTTGCGCCTCTTTTAACAACACGCCCCAACTCACGATGGGCGGGCGCAGCCCCACCCCCAAGAAACTCAATGCCGTCTCACTCAAGATCATGGTGGGGATGGCAAGTGTCAAGGAAGCAATAATGTGGCTCAAGAAGGAGGGAACCATGTGGCGCAGGATGATCCGTATCTCGCTGACCCCATACAACGCGGCAGCTAAAACAAAGTCCTCCTCGCGCAGGGAGAGAAAACGGCCCCGCACCACGCGCGCCAAATCAGTCCAGCCGATCAGCGACAAAATGATGGTGATGCCAAAATAGACGCGCAATGCCGACCAGTCGGCAGGGAGCGCCGCGCTGAGCGCCAGCCATAAGGGGATGCTTGGGATCGAGCGGAGAAATTCGATGGTGCGCTGCAAAATATTGTCGAGAAAGCCACCATAATAGCCCGATGCGCCACCAATCAGGATGCCAAGAAAGAGGGCGAGAAAGACGCCGATCAGACCGATGGAAAGCGAAATGCGCGCGCCATAGATCACCCGTGTAAAGAGATCGCGACCATTGCGATCTGAGCCAAATAGAAAGAGTGCCCCATCCGGCTCTTTAATGCCAAAGAGATGCAGGTCGCTGTCAAACAGCCCCCACATTTTATAGGGCGTGCCATGCACAAAGAAGTAGAGCGAATATTTCGTCGCAGGATCAGGCTTATAGACCATCTCTAATGTCTCGGGATCGCGCTCCGCTAGATACCCATAGACAAAAGGCCGGCCCTGAAATTCGCCGTTATCCCAAAAGTGTATCTGCTGGGGTGGCGCATAGGTGTAATCCACGGAGTAGGCGGCTGGGTCATAGGGCGCAATAAATTCGCAGAAGAGCGCAATCAGATAGAGCAGCAGGACGACGAGCGTGCTGACGACCGCCAGCCGGTGGCGGCGGAAACGCCACCACATCAACTGCCATTGCGAGGCAACATAGACCTTGGGGGCTTCGTTGGTCTCGTCCGGGAGCACGGGGTTCTCAAACTCAGCAATGCTACTTTTCTTCGCCGCCTCGGTTTCGGTTCGCGAGCTATTTGTCAACATAATGGATTCGGCTACTCCGTTCGAATGCGCGGGTCCAGCCAGGCCAGCAGAATATCCGAGATCAGCGTGCCAATGACTGTAAAGACACTGAGAATGAAAAGAAAACTACCGGCAAGGTACATATCTTGCGCAAGAAGCGCGTTGAGCAGCAGCGGGCCGGTGGTCGGCAGGCTTAGCACCACCGAAACGATGGTCGAGCCGGAAATGAGGGTAGGCAACACCCAGCCGACCGTGCTGATAAAAGGGTTCAGCGCCAAACGCACCGGATATTTCCACAGCAGCCTCCATTCCGAAACACCCTTCGCCCGCGCGGTTTCGACATAGGGTTTGTGCAATTCGTCCAGCAGATTGTTGCGCGTGATGCGAATTAACCCGGCGGTGCTGCTGGTTCCCAACACGATGATGGGAACCCAGAGATGTTGGATCAAGTCCCAGACCTTGCCCCAACTCCATGCCGCGTCGCGATATTCTAATGAGAAGAGACCACCTGCGCTGATGCCGAAATAGGTCAGCATGACGTACATGAGCACCAAAGCCAGCATAAAGTCGGGGATGCCGCGCCCCAGAAACCCAACAAAAGTAACGGCATAGTCGCCGACCGAATATTGTTTTACCGCCGAATAGACGCCGATGGGCAGCGCGACCACCCAAGTGAACATCAAGGTCGTGATGGAGATGATAAAGGTCAGCCCCAACCGTTCCCAGATCAGTTCATTCACGGGCTTGTTCCACAGGAATGAGACGCCAAAATCGCCATGCAGCATGTTCCAAGACCACTTCAAGAACTGCTCATAGATCGGTTGATCGAGCCCATAACGCTCACGCAGCGAGGCCACCTGCGAATCGTCGAGGATCGTGCCGGTACTCTCTAGCTGCGCGATGTAAGAGGTCATAAAATCGCCGGGGGGCAACTGGATAAGGGCAAAGCTGACGATAGCAATGGCGATCAAGGTGGGGATTGTCATCAACAACCTACGGACAATGAACTTAACCATAACGTACATTTCTCCTGCAACAGCGCCTATCCATTTTGCCCCTCAGCTTGCCTAGATGAACCGCGCTTCGCTCACGCGGCAAACGGCTCATCTAGGCGTGATCTATCCGTTATACTCTATTCGTTGTACCTACTCATCGCGCCAGTTCGGCAGGGATATACGCGCCATATAGTTTGACTCGTTGTAGTGCGGCTGGCGGATGGGATGATAGCGCCGCCCAGGTTTCACCGGCGCATTGGCGCGGTAAATCCAGATCGACTCCGTATCCCACGTCACGATCTCGTCGCGTCCGTCGCCGGTCAGATCCAACGAGGTGTAGCAATAATAGGGATGTCCGTCATCGGGTAGCAGCACCACGCGGCGACAATGCCCATCGATCAACCCGCCCTCGACCGGGTGGGACGACAGCAACAGATATTCCTGCCCGTCACCCGTCCAGTTGACAGGGGTCAAGGCGCTGGAATAATGAATCGGTTCATAGGTATCCAGCAATTTGCCGCGGCTGTTAAAGACCGCGATGATCCCTGGATGGCCCCAATAGTTGATGGTGACATATTCGAGTCCGGGCAGTTCCGGACGCACGTTGGCAATGGCAAGATTCTGCACATGGCCCAGCTTGTGCTGCGCCAGCACCTCGCCTTCAACTGTCACCAGGAGGAAGCCTTCATCGCCAATGGATAAGGCGATGAGCAATTGATCGGGATTCTCCGCGTCAAAATAGCCAATCCCAATCGCATCCTGGTGGTCGCCATAGGGCAATTCCCACAACAGCGTGCCGTCATGGTCGAGCATAGAATAACCTGCCAAGACCTCGTCGCGCCCGTCGCCGTCGATGTCATAGGTGGCGGGGAAATGGCCCGTGACCCCCTCGTGATGCCACAACTCGTTGAAGTCGCTGTCCAACGCCCAAATGTTGGCATAGCGATCCTTGATCAAAATCTCTTGAGGATACGCGCTGCCGCTTAGATTGCAAATATGGACGGAGTCACCTGTGATGCGCTCATAAGGACGCCCCCCTGCCACATCCGAGACACGCGAGCGGGGTGTGGGTGCAGAACGGATAATTTCGCCCGTGCGCCCATCCGCCAGCCAAATCCGCAAATCTTTGCAAAAGAGCACCTCGGCGCGGCCATCGCCGTCAAAGTCTACGACTTGAAAGCAGATGTCGGCAGTAGCCGGCTGGAAATTGGCGCTAGGTTCGCCAATCTGCCATAGTACCTCGCCATCAAGATTGAGTGCGGTGAGGCAGTTGACTTCCGGGAAGTTGCCGTCACCGAGTTCGATCCGCTGTGCGACGACGATCTCTAACCGGCCATCGCCATCGAGATCGCCAAAGCGCAGATTGCGATCTGTGCCAAAACCCGCGGTGGAAATCTTTTTCCAAAGTTCGGGTTGTGGTATGGATGCGCGCAACGCCTGCTCTTCTGCGGCAACTGCATCCGCCCGTCGCTGAGCGTCGGCTTGGGCGGCTTGGCTCATCGTCACTTCAATCGCCGCAAAACGGGCGGGCGTTTCTGCCCAGAAGCCGAGCTTGCCCTGCAAATATTCGTCTTCCTCGCCCACCAAAATCTGCTCGCCATCGATTGATACCGAGATTTTTGACCCGAGACACTCCACGCGGAAGTGATAATAGCGATCAACATCAAAGGCATAGCCGCGCGACGCAAGCAGCCGCTCGGCATTGTGGTTGCGGTGGACAAGGGCAATATGCCCGCGCGTGATGCGCACAGAGACATAGCACCGGCAATTTCGATAGCGCACAATCAAACCGCACGCGCCTTCAAAGCTCTGGGGACGCACTTCGGCAGAGAGCGCATAGTCGCCCCAGGATGGCTCACCCGCAATGAGCATCGGCGGGCCGATCTTCGTGACCTGCGTATGCGTCATCACATGGCGGTTGTTTTCGCTCAACACTTTCCAGTTGGCGCTGCGCGCGCGACGCCATGAACCGTGAATGGTGGCCTCTGTCCAACGCCCCATGCGCCGGTTTACCACATGATATTCGCCCTCAGCCGTCGGTGGGAACGTAGAGGTCGCGCCCAACGCAAGCTCGCCAAAATCCTCCTTGAGCAAGACAACATCATCTAAAGTCACAGTATCCTGATTCACAGTATTCTGATTCATGGCGGTTATCTTTCTAGCATGTGGCTCATGTCAGTCGATGAGGCAGGCGCAAGGCTATGCAAGCCGATGACTGGCCTGCGTTAAAGTGGTAAGGGAACACGCCACGGCACCGCGGCCAGGGGAAACGACATGCGCATCGTTTTCCAAGGGTTGACGATTTGACCGACGCGCAGGTCGCCAATCAAGCTCAACAACATGCGCGCCTCGTCATAGCCAAGCTCACTGTGGCGTTGAATGAGTTGTGCGGCTTCTTCGACAGCTTGCTTGGCGGCAATGTCCAAGGATTCGGCGGAGACAATGACCATCAGCGCGTTGTCCTTATAGATATAGGGGCGGGCAGAGAGACCCGCGTCTAGCACACGCACGCGCAACGTGACCTCGGCTTCCGTTTCGATACCCTGACCGGATGTCTCGCCATCGCCTTGCAACGCATGGACATCACCCAGCGCCAACAATCCGCCATCAACCTGCGCGGTGAGATAGAGCGTCGCGCCGCGCGCAACATCCCGCGTATCCATGTTGCCGCCGTGATCACCGGGGATATGGGTGCTGATGGAGCCAGTCGCGGGCACCACACCAATCGTCCCGATCATGGGCGCAATGTCCATGATCACGCCCGGCGCAAAATGGATGACGCCGCCTTGCTGCTTAAAGAAGCGGGGTCGCCCGCCAAAGGTCAGATAACCGGAGCCGACCAAGTCGATCCCCAGAATATCGACGGCGAGTGTTTGGCCTGGCTGCACACCCTGGATTGCAATGGGGCCGGTTGCGGGGTTGGCGCGCTGGATGGCTGGCTTTTGGGTCATCCCCTCGCGTACCTGCCCGTGCAGCGCGTCTGCTGTCTTGACACCAAAGACCTCGCCCGGTTCTACCACATAGGCAGGGGCAAGGCTGGCTGCAAAATCCCAAATGATACTATCATCGCTGAACTTCTGCACAGCATCCTCTTACAATCTACTCGGTAAGTTGTTGGGGACTGTTTCAAAAGTGTCATTCTGAGCATAGCGAAGAATCTCCCTGCGGTTCAGAGGATACTTCAGAGAGATGTTTCGCTACGCTCAACATGACATACTAGCGCGCTTTGCCCCGGATGGCTGGCGACTGTGCCGGTCGCATGGCTATCTTAGGCCGACATATACCACTGGCAGGTATTGGTCGTGGAAACCGTTCCCGCTTCCCACGCAATATCCCAACCTGTTTCCGGGACGTTGCGCATGCGGTTGGAAACCGTGCAAGGGACAGCCGCACGATCACAAATGCCCATGTGGTACAGATTTTCGGCGTTGACATCCATGATCTGATTCCACAACGCCTGTTGTCCTTCCAGCGTCGGCGTCAGCAGCATCTCGTCATACCACTCCAGTTGTTGCTTGACCTCGGCGGGTGGTTCCTCACCGGACTCGCCACGCGTGGCATACCAAAGCCCCCAAGCGGGTGCCCAAAGGCAATTTGCTTTGATCGGGATCATGCGGTCGGGCGCAAGGGGCACGAAGAGACCCGCGCCGGAGAAGTAGACACCTGCATCAATTTCGCCCCCGCTGATGCGCGTCTGATAGAGCGTGCGCTCCTGTGCCTTGACCGAGGTATCGACGCCGACCGCTTTCCACCAGCCCGCGATCAACTCCAGGGCATCCACGAAATCGTCACGATCACCCATCACTTCCAACGTGACCGCAAGGGGCGCGCCATCCGGGCGCAGGCGAATCCCGTTGGCATCGCGCTCGGTGAGGCCCATGTCATCGAGCATGGCGTTGGCCTGATCGACATCATATTCCGTGTAATTTTTGGCTGCCGCTTCGTGATAATAGGGTGATTCGGGCAGGGGCGCGACCTGGCGACTTTCTTTCGGCTGATCCAGGTAGATTAGATTGCGGATTTCCTCGCGGTTAATGGCGTAGGAGAGGCCAATGCGGAAGCGGCGGTCATTAAAGACTTCGCGCAAGACAGGGTCTTTGTGGTTCAAGTTGAACGCCAGAATAAAGACATTCGGCTCGCTGATGGGCACGGGGATGACATGATAATTCCCCTGTTCCTCGCTGCGCTTGAGCGTCATCGTATCACGGGGGAATTGGCCTACTGCAAAGGAGGTATAATCTACCTCACCTGAGAAAGCCATTAACTGCGCAACGGAGGTATCCGAGGCCATGCGCCCCACATGGCGATCAATGTAGGGAAGCTGGTTGCCTTCCGGATCGACCTTCCAATAGTAGGGATTGCGCACTGCTGTCCGCTGGTTCGTGTCCAGCGTCTCGTTGATCCAGCCAAAGATCACCGGCACATCCAAGCTGACGTCCCAGTCCTCTTTCGCCAGGAACAATTGCACCCAAGTCTCATATCCACCGTCGGCGATCTTCTGATTAAGCTCGGCCTCGTCGGCATAGTTGACATGGAACTGCTCGAGGAAGTGCCGCGGACGGTATGCCTCATTCCAGGGATAGGCGATCTGGCGAATAAAGAAGGGTGCGGGCGTGTTAAAGACAAAACGCACCGTGTAGTCATCGACTTTCTCCAGGGTGCAGCGTTCGCCGCCTGCGGTCAACCAGACCGGGAAAGCCGGGAAGAGTTCTTCATTGCTCACCATGTCCTCAAACCAGAAAACCACGTCATCGGCAGTCAATGGCTGACCATCCGACCACTTGATACCCTGGCGCATGTAGAAGGTGAAGACTTTGGCCTCATCATCTTCTTCCCACCGTTCCGCGACATTGGGCAGAATCTCTTGACCACCCATGGCATAGCGCAGCATCGGTTCATAGGAAAGCTCACCATAGAGGCTTTCATTAGCAGTACGGATCACACCATGCCAGGTGCCACCATATTGACCGGCAGACTCATACGGTTCGATGACGACTGGTTCGGGTGGCAGACGTTCTTCGACCGGCGGCAGCTTGCCTTGTTGCACCAGATCGGCCAGCATAGGCGCTTCCTTATAGCCACCCGAGCTAGCCGCGGCCTCGCCGCCTGAAGCCGCGGTCTGGGTCTCCGCGGTTGGTTGGGCCGCGGCGCCTGGCCCGCTGCTCTGGGCACAAGCAGCCGCGGTGACACCGACTGCCGTAAACGCGGACAGGCGCATGAATTCACGTCTTGAGATGAACTTACGGTTGTACATGGCATTACTCTCCTTATGTTGTAGCAATGGTGACGACTCAGTTGCCAAACCCAAACCAGGATGAACACAGATGTTTTATGGCTAGATAAGAGCGAACAAGACCGATAGTCAGATCGCTAAATAGACACAGATCGAGTTTGTAGGGAGACCTTATCGTGGGTGGATATTGAAAAGATGTGCTTACAGCTTGGCCTGGCGCGGGACATCGCAGGTTTCGCCATCGAATAAGTGGCTGCGCACCAACACATTCGAGTAATATAATTCCTCCTGATTGACCTGCCGCAACAGGAGTTCTGCTGCCCAATACCCTACCTTCACATAGGGAAATGTCACTCTTGTAAACTGCGGGTAGCCTTCCGGCGTCGCGACTGAGCTATCCAGCGTGATCAGCGACATATCCTGTGGAGTACGCAGGCCAAGTTCATACAGCCCCCTGGCGACATCCAGCGCGCGGCGATCATTGATGGCAAAAATGGCAGTAACCTCTGGGGAGCGTGCCAAAAGCGCCTTCGTTGACTGCGTTGCGTGCACATCAAATGCAATCCAGTCGGGATTGAACGTGCCGTGATGGCGGGTCAATGTCTCCTGATAACAGCGGAGACGTGGCTCAAACCAGTCATAGTCTTGATCGGTGTTGCGGCCTACAAAGCCGATGTTGCGGTGTCCCAAGCCAATGAGGTGCTCCAGGGCAATTTGGCTCTGCTGATAGTGATCCTGACCTACGGTACTGATTGGAACCCCGAACCAATTGCGGCTGAGCGCCACGGCAGGAATCTGCCGGTCAATAATGCGCTGAACAAGGCGGCTATTTTGGCGGACACCCCCACCCATGAGCATCAACCCATCGGCATTGTATTCGTCGCCTTCCAGCAGATGGAAGGCTAGATGACTTGTGTCCCCTTCGCTATAGCCAACAATCACATTTAGATTGATGTTTTCTTGTTCGCGAACAAACTGTTGAATCCCTTGTAAATATTTTAGATAAAGACCCGTGGGTTCTGGGCCAGAATACTCGCGTTCGCGATCGAAGTAACAGTGTACGACGGTAAGTGTTTTATTCTTGGAGTCATGAGAGAGGGTGCGCTGCCCTGGAAGCCGATAATTTAACTCGGCAGCGGCTTGCAGCACGCGGTTTTGGGTTTCTGACGAAACCCCAGATTTACCGTTTAGAGCCAGTGAAACCGTACTCTTAGACAGTCCGGCCCGGCGCGCCACGTCATCCATGCTCGAAGACATTTGTCAGGTTTTCATAGTGAAAAAGTGGAGAGATAGACTTAAATGTTATTGAAATACTGTTTGGGTAGACGTTCGTTCGATTGTTTATCGTTCTTGTTCGGAGTGTAGCACTATTCAGAGGGGGCGTCAATGTCGCTTTATGCCTTGCCTAGAACTTTAGTAGTCGAGACATTCTGAACACCACAAAGAGTGGCCGCAGAACCAAAAGGCTCAGTTAAATGCTGTTGGAGGTGCTGTGCATAATGAATGGCAGCGCGTAGGTTGCAGTGGTACCCTACAGCAAATTCAGTCAGCCGTTTAGAAAATCGTTTGTTGCAAAAAGGCCACAACAATGGATGCCTGCAGATTTCTTTAGTGGAGAGACTTAGTGCTTGATCCGGCAAGAAATTTAACGGGTAGGGACAGGCCCCTGTGCCTGTCCGCCAGCGGGCCGCCACGGGGGGACGGCCCCTACGATTTCAACCAACTTGTCGGACGCAGCACTTAGTCGTGCTGCTAGTGGCTAGATTATTTGGATTAGACAGAACAGGCTAATAACTGCTGAAATTGCGGACGTCGCGCTGTTCTCGCAGAGCCTATAGAGCACCGATTTCAGCGATACTTTCACTGGTGATGATTACCTGTGTCTGCTTTTCACCCCCTTGACAGCGCCCGAGTCTTCCTAGCCCATGCGCCATTGACTCCATCAAATGATATTTGGTTTGGGTTGCTGTCCATGGACACCCACGCGGTAGGAGCTGAGTCGGTCGTGTGGTTTTAACAGGATGATGACCATCTCCCATGAGGCAGCATAGGCAGCGATCATCCGCATCTCATCTTTGGCCCCTAGCTATCGAATCTGCCCCTGCGAAACATACCCGAATGGATGACCAACACCGGTGGGTCTGGCAGTTACATCAGCAACCAACGCGCCTCGTCCTTGCGCTGTATACCCACTGCGAGCCGATTTCCGGAATCCGTGCAAGTTCTCGCCGAGCCAGGCCAAGTCCTCTGCTCGCTCACGTTCAGCCCAAGAGGGATTCGGCTGTCTTCGTTCACGCTCCGGCATATACAAAGAGTATAGCAAGCCTCGTCACCTCATGGAAGCAAAAGGAGGCATTGGCTTAGCAACACCCTATTGCAGATACTTTCCTGCTTCATTATGATGCTGCTATGTAGCAACCCAAACGAAGTGAGCATCTATCGCAACCTCGCTCTTTGCCCAACTACTCGCAGTTTGCCTCCATGAATGGGAATCGCTTGCTTCGCTCTTTGTGCGGCTTACTGCTTGGATTACCCACCGATCTGAGCAGGGAGTCTATGAGATTCTCAACTACGACTCTACCCTTGAGCTACTCGACCCAACCGGCCAGACAGCAATTTTCCACAAGCGCCAGCAGGTGCGCTTTCTCCAAGATAATGTAATTGCTTTCGAGGATTTCGTCTGGGGTGATGGGGATATTCTTGCCGAGTACCGTTGCTCACCCGGTGTGGCCGTTGATCGCTACCAAGACGGCGACCGCTGGAACATTCTCATTTCCTTGCGAGAAACCAAAAGCCGGGGTGATGTAACGGATTTCCACATCGAGCGCACCATCACAGACGGGTTCGCCCAACAGGATGAGTGGTATCAGGCAGAGATCCGCCACCCAACACGCCGATTGCGGATGGCTGTCATCTTCCCAGAGGCGCGTAAATGCCAACGGGCTTCCCTACATGAACGCAAACGCAATCGCATGCAGGTCTTGGGGCCTGAGTGTTTTCACCAGCTCGCTGATGGGCGCCAATTAGTGGAGTTTGAAACAACTCACGTTCGTCACTTAGAGATGTACACGCTGCGGTGGACATGGTAGGTGTTGCACCAGATGAAGCCGCGGTCCTCACCTGGTGGTGTCGATTAACCGCCGCTGCCGCCGCCACGAGCCATGACAGCACCTCTTTCTCTATAGTAGAGCCACACGTTCGCGAGGGTGCCTGCAAGCCGCGTAATAGTACCTATATCGGTACTAATTGTCAAAACAGCTATAGACGCGCCGGTCCTAAAGGGTCAATTATTTCGACTTAGGGCCAGGGCGACGATCGCGTTTGAGATAGTCACGTATGGCTGCTTCCGTTGTCAGCCAACTTGCGCCCACCTTGACCCCATCAATGTCTCCGCGTCGTAGCAACCGACGAATGAAACTAGGAGTCAAATTGCTGAGTTGGGCAGCTTCCGTGACCGAGATAAATTGTGCGGCGAGATCCGCAGGAAAACTGTCGTCGCTGCCAGTGGTCACGGCATTATGCTTTTTACTAAAGACTCTAAGACACTACTCCCCCAGGAGTGTGCTATAGTCGCTCACTTCCCGCAACTTCTTACTCTATCAGTAATAGCGTGCCTTGTATTACTTTGTGATAGTGTGACTGTATGACACTATGCGTTTTGAGTTCACAACTGCTCGGTGTGCGGAGTGATGCCATGTGAGGCTAGATAAGCTA
Organism: Caldilineaceae bacterium; assembly: GCA_020846635.1. Taxonomy (GTDB): domain Bacteria; phylum Chloroflexota; class Anaerolineae; order Caldilineales; family Caldilineaceae; genus QEUY01. Next base: position 1,092 of record JADLDO010000001.1, on the reverse strand, counting down.
GCAGTTCAGCTTTGCGTAGCAGATCATTTGCATCATAGCTATGGCTGGCAAGCACCTGCACTTTTTCTTTTCTGAAAGGCTCCGCTTTGATTATCCGATCAGCAAGTCGCTGTCCCTGATGCAGGTCATCTAACCAAATCGTCACTGTTTTGTACTGTGGTAGTAATTCAATAAGCCGCTCTAGTGTGGCTTGCTGCTGGGCTCCGGTTTGCGATCCTAACGATACAGTAGCCAGGCCGACTTGATGCAGCGCCATGCAGTTAAACTCCCCTTCTACCACAGTAAGATGCTGTGCTGGCCGTAGCGTGTGAAGTCCGAAGATAACCGTATGGGATCCTGGTTTGAGACTGTAACGCTCCTGTTTTGGCAACTTCGGATCGATAAACCGATGGCGAAGCGCCTCGACGCGCTGGTCGTCGGCACTCAGCCAGGGAATGAAGATAGCTGGTTCGTTCCTCTGGTGCAGTGGATGAAATGTTGTGCCGTAGCCGAGTCGAAATGTTCGCCACGTTGTCTCTAATAGCCCACGTTGTTGCAAATACTCGCGCCCTGCCCCGCCGTCTGCGCTAAACAATCGGCGGTTGGTGGCGGCCACTGTCTTGCGCGCTGACTCGAAGAACGCCTCAGTCTGTTCAATCGGTGACAGTGTATCTGCGTGGTGGGATTTCTCCTGTCGTGAAGAATGAGCTGATTGCCTTTCAGAGAAAAAGGGCAAGTCGGTAGCAAGAATCTGACAGGCCTCACGGAAGCTCACGTTCTCAATGAGTTGGACGAGATCAATGACATCGCCTCCGCGGGGATAGCACTGCCGGCAGTAAAAGCGATTATCTTTGATGTGGAATCGGTCTTCACCGCCACAGCGCGGGCATGGGCCAGCATATTCGCCAGCGCGTGAGATCTGCTGGAGCGACGTGTAGCGCTTGGCTAACTCAACCAAGTCAACCGCCTGTTTGATGGCGGCAACATCTGATCTGTCCCCCGAAAAACTGTACCAAGAAGAGTGAGACTATCTTGTATAATTTTCAAGCGAGGAGGATAGTTTCATGGCAAGCAAGGGAATACGGTACAAGGAAGAACAGATCATCCGCATCC